>NZ_CP102512.1 GCF_024612015.1 Streptomyces sp. CA-210063 | reverse complement strand
CGCGATGTGCAAGCGAACACCCATGCTGCGCATGGGTGTTGCGCTCCCGCTCCGCGGGAGCGCTGGCGGGCCGCTCCGCGGCCCGCTCAACCTGACTGCTGCGCAGTCAGGTTGACGGTCCGTCCGCTGCGCTCCCGGACCGGCGGGGCTACGCCCCGTTGTCAGGCCTCCGCTGCGCTCCAGCCTTGGGGGGCGGGTCCGCTGCGCTCCCCCGCCTGACGGTCTTTCCGGCTGCGCCTCCAGAACCTTGGGGCCCGCTGCCGCGGGCCGGGCTGGCTACGAGGGGGGTTGCTCGTTCGTGTCGGTTCTAGTGTATCGCTGCCCCAGCTTGATGCAGCATGTATTATTGGCAAAAATGGAGTAGGGGCGGAACGATGGTCGTCAGTGAGGTAATCCCTGGAGGGCTCACCCGCAGGGCTAAGTATTTCATTAGGTGCCACGGCTACTGGACTGGTCGCGGAAATATAGAGCAGTACAGGGCTCGATGGATGGAGCACGGGGTACCTGAGGGGCAGATCGATCGGGTGTCCGCCTTCGAGGCTGTCTGGGGCGGCCTGGTCCTTCCTCCTTCTCCTCACTATGACGGGGGGCCTCGGGCGTTCCGCGGGGACGTACCCGAGAGGCCGGCCCGTGACTGGCTCTTCGAAGCCGGCGCGCAGCGTACGGCTCTTCCCTATGCGTTCGTGATCGGTCCGAACGGAGAGTTCGGGCTTCACGCCGGGACGTGGGTGCCCTTGCATGCCAGCATCGCAGGGTGGGTTGAGTCTCTGGCCCTGGCGGATCACGCCCGTAGGTGCGCGCGTACCACTGCGACGTTGACGGGCGCTGCCGTGGACGACCTCGAGCTGGACGGGTTCGAGGCCGTGCCGGAGGTTGCCGGCCTCGCAGACGCCTGGTGGCGCGGCAACGACTCGCTGATCGCCATCTACCGCGGCGAAGCCGAGGTCATGGAAGCGCCCCGCTGCCAGACCGCCACCATCTACGCCGGACTCGACGCATGGGGACTCAGAGGACTCGACGGCACCGACACACCCTCGAAATAACCTCACACAACACCGCCGGGTCCTACCCGAAAAGGGAATCAGAAATGCAGGTCATCTCGCTCAGGGAACACCAGATCGACCAGAAGGCCGCCTTCCGTAAATGGGTGGGATTTCCTGCAAGATCGTCTGTGCCCCCTCAGGGTGCTCGGGGCACGATCGTGTCCGCGACCGGATCCGGCAAGACGATCACGGCAGCCGCGTGTGCGCTGGAGTGCTTCCCGGGCGGCCGGATCCTCGTGACCGTGCCGACCCTGGACCTGCTCGTGCAGACCGCCCAGGCGTGGCGCCTGGTCGGCCACCGCTCCCCCATGGTCGCGGTCTGCTCACTGGAGAACGACCCGGTGCTCAACTCGCTGGGGGTGCGCACCACCACCAACCCGATCCAGCTCGCCCTGTGGGCCGGGTCCGGGCCGGTCGTCGTGCTTGCCACATACGCCTCTCTGGTGGACCGTGAGGACATCGATGCACCCGTGGGCCAGCGGAAGGTCCGCGGGCCGCTGGAGGCCGCTCTGGCGGGCGGAGAGCGGCTGTACGGCCAGCAGATGGCGGGCTTCGACCTCGCGATCGTGGATGAGGCTCATGGAACTGCCGGTGATCTTGGTCGTCCGTGGGCGGCGATCCACGACAACGCCCGTATCCCCGCCGACTTCCGGCTCTACCTCACCGCCACCCCCCGCATCCTCGCCTCGCCCCGCCCGCAGAAGGGCACGGACGGCCAGGAGGTGGAGATCGCGACCATGGGCCAGGACTCGGAAACCTACGGGCCGTGGCTGGCTGAGCTTGGGCTAAGCGAGGCGATCGAACGCGCAATCCTCGCCGGGTTCGAGATCGACGTGCTGGAGATCCGCGACCCCTCCCCGGTCCTCGGGGAATCGGAGGAGGCGCAGCGAGGCCGGCGCCTGGCCCTACTGCAGACCGCGCTCCTGGAGCACGCCGCAAGGTGGAACCTGCGCACCGTGATGACCTTCCATCAGAAGGTTGAGGAGGCAGCGGCGTTCGCGGAGAAGATGGCGGAGACGGCCGCGGAGCTGTACATGAATGACGCCTCCGACGACGACCTGGCGGCCGCAGACCGGCTCCCCGCATCGTCGATCGACGCGGAGTTCTACGAGCTGGAAGCAGGTCGCCACGTACCCCCGGACCGGGTGTGGTCGGCATGGCTGTGCGGCGACCACCTCGTATCCGAACGCCGCGAGGTGCTGCGGCAGTTCGCCAACGGCATCGACGCCGCCGGCCGCCGGGTCCACCGCGCGTTCCTCGCCTCGGTGCGGGTCCTCGGGGAAGGCGTCGACATCACCGGCGAACGCGGAGTGGAGGCGATCTGCTTCGCCGACACCCGCGGCTCCCAGGTCGAGATCGTGCAGAACATCGGCCGCACGCTCCGGCTGAACCGCGACGGCAGCACGAAGATCGCGCGCATCATCGTGCCGATCTTCCTGGAGCCCGGCGAGGACCCGACGGACATGGTGGCCTCCGCCTCGTTCCGCCCTCTCGTAGCCGTCCTCCAAGGCCTCCGCAGTCATGATGAACGACTCGTTGAGCAACTCGCCTCCCGCGCCCTCAGCAGCGGGAAACGCAAGGTGCACGTCCAGCGCGATGAGAACGGGCGGATCGTCGGGACCGGCGGCGAGAGCGACGGCAAGGACCAGGAGCAGGACGACACCGACGCCGCCGCCGAGTCGGCCCTGCTCCACTTCTCCAGCCCGCGCGACGCGTCGACCATCGCGGCCTTCCTGCGCACCCGGGTCTACCGGCCGGAGTCCCTGGTGTGGCTCGAGGGCTACCAAGCCCTGCTGCGCTGGCGGAAGGAGAACCACATCACCGGCCTCTACGCCGTCCCCTACGACACCGAGACGACGGTCGGCGTCACAAAGGGCTTCCCGTTGGGCAGGTGGGTGCACCAGCAGCGAAAGGCACTGCGGGCCGGGGAACTGGAGCTGCGGCGCAGGGAGCTCCTGGACGCTCCCGAGGCCGGGATGGTCTGGGAGCCGGGGGAAGAGGCATGGGAGAACAAACTCGCCACGCTCCGCTCCTACCGGCGGGCCACCGGGCATCTCGCACCCCGCCAGGACGCCGTCTGGGGCGAGAGCGAGGCCGAGGGCCTGGTGCCCATCGGACAGCACATGGCCAACCTCCGCCGCAAAGGCGGCCTCGGAAAAAACCCCGAACGCGCGCAGGCTCGGGCCGCGCAACTGACCGCCATCGACGAGGACTGGGACTGTCCGTGGCCTCTGGACTGGCAACGTCACTACCGCATCCTCGCCGACCTCGTCGACACCGACGGCCACCTGCCCGAGATCGCACCCGGCGTGACCTTCGACGGCGACGACATCGGACGATGGCTCGCACGGCAACGCGAGGCGAGCACCTGGGCGCAACTGTCCACCGAGCAGCAGGAACGGCTATCCAAGCTGGGCATCAAGCCCACTGAGGCGCCGACTCCCGCCCCGGCGGCAACGCGTGCGACCAAGGGCCCGAGCAAGGCGCAGCAAGCGTTCCAGCGTGGCCTGACCGCCCTCGCACAGTGGGTGGAACGGGAAGGCGCCAACCGGCCTGTACCACGCAGCCACGCTGAGGAGATCACGGTCGACGGCGAGACGGAACCGATGGTCGTGAAACTGGGCGTATGGACTTCGAACGCCCGGGCGAGGTGGGACAAGCTCACTTCCGAGCAGCAGGCCGCCCTCGCCGCCTTGGGTGCGCCCTGGGCGAAGGCCGCAGCGGTGCCGGCCCCGTCCGGCGGCATGGGCGACGGTTCCGTCCGGCCCGCGTCGTCGGACGCACAGGCCCAGGAGGACCACGACCAGGGCGACACGGTGACGGGGGAAGAGCGCGAGACCCAGGCAGCACGGGGCCGGGCGCGGGCGCAGCGCAAGAACGAGCTGATGCGCAACCACACCAAGGCAGAACTGCTGCACATGGCCTACGCGGGCGGCCTGGTGCGCCACAACTCCCCCGAGCAGTGGCGCAAGGACGAAATCGCCTCCACCGTGGTCGACATCGAACTCCGAGCTGCCGACCGGCTCTGACCACAGCATGATGCTGTCGACGGGGCTCGCGGCTGTTCGAGATCTACAGGTCGAACTCGAGGTGCTCGATGTCCGTGAAGCGGACCTCCTCCAACTGCCCGGCGCGGCGGCCGCCGTCCTGGAAGTACACCTCCTTGAGTGCCTCAGCCGCGATCTCCTGCAGGCGCTGCTCGGTGGCGCCCTGCTCCTGGGCGTCGAAGAGGCGGGCGGCGTAGCGGGGCGGCAGGGCGACGGTCAGGTGCCGGATGCGGTCCTGATCCGTCGACCCGATCGGCGCGGTGTAGCCGAGCCGGGCCCGGGTGTCGACGACGATGCCGCCCGTGGTCGCCGCCTTCTGCCGGGCCTTGGCCCTAATCTGCGGCTGCCACCGCTTCTTCACCTCGCGCTCCAGCCGGGCTGCGAGGTCCGGGCGCGGCTTTTTGATCTGGTCCTTCACGTACCGCTCGACGGTGCGCTGGGAGATCCGCAGCATCTGGGCGACCGCCTTGGTGCCCTTGAGCTGCTTGACCAGGTACCGCATCTGCGCGGGCGCGCTCTTGGGCGCGGGGCGGGTGAACGCCTTCTGCACCGCGGCTTCCAGGCCGTCCCCGAACAGGCTCATCGTCGCCTTCTCCTACTCTCCGTTGTCGACGTCGGTGACGGTGCCGTCCTTGATGTACCGGGCGAGGTTGAGCTCCGGCGCGTTGAACCGCTCGCGGACCTCTTCGCCCCACAAGACGCTCTGGGTGCCCTCGTGCTTGACCAGGCCCGGGTTGATGCCGAGCTTGAAGCCGCCCGGCAGCGGCTTGCCGTCCCGGTACGGCAGGAAGTCCAGCGGGCTGGTGCCGTCGACGGCGTAGACGACGCAGTCGGACAGGACCGCGACCGGGTACTGCCCGGTGAACGCCGCGTGCTTGACGATCTTTCGGTGCAGGTTGATCCGGGTGCGGGAGATGACCGCCGCGCGGATGTCCGGCCGCCACGTCGGCCGGGACAAGGCCCGCCACGGCTCGCCCGGCCGCCAGCGCTCACCGCGCGGGCGCTCGCGCAGCTTGCCCAGGCCGCCCTTGACCGTCGCCTTGACCGCAGAGACGACGATCGCCAGCTCCGGGTCACGCTCCTTGTAGCCGTCCATCGCCGCCAGGAAGTCCTCCGGCGACAGGTCCGCGTGCACGCCGAGGTCAGCCATCGTGGTCAGGTAGGCGTCCCGCAGCCGGTTGTACCAGCCGTCCAGGTAGCGGCCGCTCTCGTACCGGACGTACGCCTCGATCGGCGCGACGTCGTAGCCGAGCTCCACCGCGTACGCCACGGTCGGCGTCGCGTACCAGGCCGGCCCCTCGGGCCGCTCGCCCTTCGGCGTGAACGGGCTCGGCAGCAGACTCGCGTCCAAGTCTGCCCATTTGTTCTTGGCGACCCTCACCCGGGACAGGTCGACGTGCGAGAGGTCCACCAGCCACGAGCCGGGCAGCTTCGCATCGAACACCGGCGCCTTCACATGCGTCGGCGCACCGAGGCCGACGACCAGGCCGTTGGCTCCGGCGGCGAAGGCCATGTTCACGTCGATGCCCACCAGGTGCCGCAGGGTGCACTCGGCATCCGTCATCGGCCGCGCCCAGTCGTACGCCTCCTCGAACAACTTCTCCGCCGGACCGCGCACGTGGAACCGCGGCAGGTCCGCCAGGAGCGGGTGCCCGTCGGGGGCCTCGCACGGCGCGCAGTCCACCGGGTCCTTCCCGAGCGAGCCGGGGTTGTGCTCGGAGTGCCGCTTGCCGTCGGCGTCCGGCTCGGAGGCCCGGGTCGGCGGGTGCAGCGCGGTCATCAGCTCCAGACCGGTCACGGCGGTCGATCCGCGCGGCGTCATCACCCGGGACGCGTACACGCCCAGCACGCGGGCGAGTTCCGCCGGCGCCAGCTTCCCGGCCTCGCCCCAGTGCCGGGTGTCGAGCGCGTGCCACGACGGGATGCACAGCTGCACGCAGGCACGCTCCGAACCGGTGGCGGGACGGTAGATCCTCGCCCACGGCCCGAACCCGCGCTTGGTCAGCTTCCAGTCGGCACGCGCCAGTTGCTTGATGACCTTGTGACCCTCCGGAATCCGCCCGGCGAGCCGCTCCTCCTCCGTGAGGGCGACGGGGAGGCCGTAACGCTCCAGCGCGGACTCGGTGAGCACAAGTAGCGGATCGGCGTCCTTGCCCGGCCCGGACAGCTTCGGCTGCCCGAGCCGCGCCTCCTTGAGCGTCCACTCCACCAGGGCCGGGATGCTCTTGGCGGGCACCTCCAGGACCAGGCCGCCGACGCAGTACGCCAGCACCTGCCCGTCCTCGACATCGACGACCGCCAGCGGACCGTTCACAAACCGCGGATCCGTGCCACCCGCAGGAGTACCGGCCGGAGGCGCCTTCCGCGCGCCCGGACGGCGCGACGTCGACGACGGCCTGGCGGTGCGCGCCGGACGCGACGCAGCGGCCGGAGCTGGGGCGACGGGGGCAGAGGTCTGGGTGTTCTCGGTCGCAGTCATGGCCGCAGCCTCGGAGACCGGCGCCGCGGCCAGAGTCCGGACTTGTGGAGCGGGGGCAGGCTCGCCGGTGAATGTCTCAGGCACCGCCGTGTCCTGCTCGGGTGCGGCGGGGTTGGTGGGGGCGGGGTAGAGCTCCGCGAGCTGCTTGAGCATCCGCGCATACGCGTCACGCTCCGGCGGTCTGGGCTCGGTCTTACCGGCCTCCCAGCCGCTGACGGTTGCCCGCCGAACGTCCAGGGCTGCGGCAACTTCGTCCAGCGTCAGGCCGTGTGCCTGGCGCAGCCGCTTACGTTCCGCCGACGGCGGCAGCACAGACCGGGACGCGACCAGCGCATCGATCCGATCGAACAACTCGGACATCGAACACCTCCTGAGCAACACCCTAGCCCACTAACCGTACGGATAGCGTACGTTTGCCGTACGAAATGCGTACGGCAGGTGTTCTATGTATCGGCGGCGGCCGTGGCCCTGCCCCAGGCCGCCCCCTGCGGGCCGGTCGCCCAGCGCACAGCCCTGGACAGCCCGCGTCCTCACGACTCGTGCGGCATCTCGAAGTCGGCCTCGGCGCACAGGGCGTGCTGGGCCTGCGCGGCGTGGACCGTCCGGAAGGAGCGCCGCAGCGCGCCGGCGTCCCTATCCTCAGCTTTCCAGAGTCCGACCTGCCCGATGTGGTCTGCGTGGAGCAGCGACCAGTGCCCTCTACCTGGAACAAGCGGTGGGACGTGGCAGTAGGAGAAAGCGAGGAGGAAGGTGCAGCAGGGCAGCCTCGGTCCGACGAGAGCCGCGACCTGCTGAGAGGGCTGCGCCGGAAGGCGAGTGAGCGTGTGCGTGGAGTGTTGCGGGTGGTGCCGATGTCCGGTGAGACGACGTGGTCGTTCCTGCACCGGGTCGCGGCCGCCTACGGGCTGCAGGCCGGCGACCTGACGGCGTGCTGGCGGTGGGCGAATCCCGTGCACCAAGCGCGCGGTGTGCGCCCGGACGGCGAGGTCCTTCTCGACGAGGCGGCGCAGGAGCAGCTGGCCGGCTGGTGCCGGGTGCCGGGCGGGCATCTGGCGCGGGCGTTGCCGTCGTGGTCGGCCGGGCCTGCAGCGCTGGCCGGCCGTGGCGGTGGGAGACAAGGGTGGGCGGGTGGCGGGTGGGGTCCTCGGAGTGGGGGCCGGTGGTGTCCGGCTGCCGGCTGTGTGCGGCTAGGGGCGGCCCGGGTGCGGGGCGGGTGTGGGTGTACCGGGCGCGGTGGCGGCGGTTTGTGTGTGCGCCATGGGCGGTGGCTGCTGGATGCGGGTGAGGGGCATCCGTGGGAGTTCGCCGATGTCGGGTGCCTGGGGCGGGAGCTGGACGGTGCGCAGCGGCGTTTTGGCCGAATAGTCCGGGCTGAGGCGGGCGCGGGCGTGGGGGTGGGGGTGGGGGTGGTGGGCGGGGAGGTGTTCGCGCTGGCGCGGGCGGTGGTGTGCGGGTGGTGGGAGCGGGAGGAGTTCTGGGCGCGGGAGCGGGTGTGGGGGCCGCGTCTGGAACAGGTGGTGGCGGCCACCTGCCGGCGGTATCCGGAACCGCCGGGCTGGGGGGAGCGGCAGTGGCGGCTGCTGGTGCGGGACGTGGTGGTCTTTCCCGAGGTGGTGACGGTGGCGGCGGCGTTGAGCGATCCGGTGGTACGGGAGCTGGCTGCCGGGGGCGCAGCGCCGGGGCTGGTGCGCAGGCCGGGTGGGGAGGGGTTCGTGGCCGCGTTGGGTGCCCGGCTGGGACGGGACTGGCTGGGGGAGGTCGAACAGCCTGATCAGGCAGGGCCGTTGTCGGTGTGGGTGCAGGCGGTGGCCCGCGAGCAGCGCCGGCCCGCGGCGGTGCTGCCGCCGCCCGGGCGGGGGATGTGGTGGGTGCGCAGCGCGCACCGGCCCGTGGAGGTGGGCCCGGGCCTGCGTCTGCTGGCACCCGCCTTCGATACCGGCGCGGGTCCGGGCGGGGCTGCGGGGGCGGGGGCGGGAGGGTGGCGGGCGGAGCCGGCTGTGCCGCGGCGTACCGGGCACGGTCAGGGCCTGACGCGGCGGCACGAGGAGCTGTTCGCCGAGGGGCTCGAGCACGCGCGGGCTCACGCGGCGCGGTGGGGACACCTGGCGCTCCCCCACACCAGCGGCCGGGCCGGTGCGGGCTTCGATCTGGGGCGGTGGCTGGCCAACCGGCGTGCCGACGCGGCGTCGCTGACCCGCCGGCAGGCGGAACAGCTCGGCGCACTGGATGCCTGGTGGAACCCGCCGTGGCCGGTCGACTGGCAGCGGGCCTGGTACCGCGCCCGCACCCACGTGAGGGAGCGCGGGCCGGTACACGGCGGGGACAACCTGCAGGGGCTGCCGCGCTGGCTTGAGCGGTGGCTGCGCCACCAGATCACCCACTACCCGCAGCTGCACGACGGCCAGCAGCAGCTGCTCGCCGAGCTCGGGCTGCCCGCGGCCGAGGCCGAACGGTTTAACGCCTGGCCCGGCCGGCGCCGCCCGGCCGCCGACGGCCTGGCCCAGGCCCGCGCCTACGCCGCCCGCCACGGCCACCTCGCCGTCTCCAAGCCCACCCGCACCGACACCGGATTCGCCCTGGGAACCTGGCTCAACCAGGTACGCCAGCGTCAGCACCCCCACGGCCGGCCCACCCGCCTGGGCCGGCAACTGACCGCTATCGATACCTGGTGGAACCCGCCCTGGCCGGTCGCCTGGCAGCGCATGTGGTGGGCCTGCCGCCACCACCTGGCCGGCCTCCCCGACGGCATCGCCTGGTGGCCGGGCGCACCGGATGCCGAACAGGCCACCGCATGGCTGGGCGAGCAGCAGGACCGGCAGCCACTGCCGCACCCAGAACAGCAGGACCTGATCGACCAACTGGAGGCGCTGGCCGGCAGGGTGTTGGTGTGGCAGCCGCGGATCAGCGACACCGCCTGGCACTCCCTGTCCGCCCTGCTGCCCCCGCCCTCGCACACCGGCGGCCGCCGCAGCGAACGGCAGATCCTGGAAGCCATCATCCACATCGCCTGCACCCGGCAGGCCTGGCGACGCCTCCCCCAGGCCCTGGGCTCCTTCCAGACCTGCCGACGCCGCTACCTGAGCTGGCTGGCCGACGGCACCCTCACACGTATCTGCCACGCTGCCCTCCCGGCCACCGACCAGGCATGGCAGCAAACCCTCGCCCACCGGCTGCGTACCAGCGCACAGGACTGACGGGCAGCAGGGGGCGCGGCTTTTAGGGGGCTGGCTGTCTGGGGGAGGGCGGGAATGCGGCGGGCCGGGCCGTGGTCGGCGGATGCGCCATGCCCAGGTGGCTGAGGAGCTCCGTGGACGCGCTGTCAGAGGGCGAAGCCGCTTCATCGAGCGGGTCAGCTCTCCACAGCCTCCCGCGCCAATCCGGTGTGCCTGATCCGTTGGGCATCCGTTGTGAAAGTGCCCGCCCGGGACGGCGAACACGAGACCGTGGTGGAGTGACCCCTCCCCCCGGCCTGCTGCGCACCGCTCCCCTGCAGGGAGAGACGACCTCGTCGCTGATCTGCCGCATCGCGAGCCGCTACGGGATGGAAGCGAAGGTGCTGCGGTCCTGCTGGCACTGGCGCAACTACCAGCCCGGACACGACGGCGGGGGCGCGCGAGCCGATGCCGAGGCGCTGCTGAACGCAGCCGGACGGCAGCTCCTGGCAGGCCTGTGCGGGGTCAAGGAAGACGTGCTGGTGCGGGCGCTGCCGTCCTGGGAACAGGAGGACGCCAAGCTGCCCGCCGGGGAGGACGGAGCGCCGGCGGCGGCGTGGCGGATCGGCGGCGCGGTCGCGGGGCCGGTGGCATTCGGCTGCCGCCTGTGCACGGCCCGGCGTACGGGGACGGCCGTGCGGGTGGTGCGGTACGCGCCGCGGTGGTCCCGGGTGTGTGTCCGGCACGGGCGGTGGCTCCTGGACGCGGACGCCGACCAGCCCCTGGAGTATCTGGACGTGCGGCATCTGCCGGAAGTGGCCGCGGCGCAGCGGCGGTGGACCGGGGTGGCGCGGCGAGCGGTACGGACCGGCGCGGAGCCAGAGCGGGTGTTCGCGCTGGCGCACGCGGTGGTGGCCCGGTGGTGGGAACAGGCCCTCAACTGGGAGCGGGAGACCATCTGGCCGCGGCGCCTGCACCAGGTCGCAGGCGGTAACGCCGGCGGTGATCTGGAACGGTGGCGGATCGTGGGGCGGGACGCGGTCGTCTTCCCCGAGGTGGTGGCCGTCGCCGACGCGCTGCTGGACCCGGCCATGGCCGAGCTGGCGTGGGCGGACAGCGGCGCCGGACGGCCGCGGGCGCTGCCCGCCGATGGAATGTTCTGCCGCCGACTCGGTGAGCGGGTCGGCCGACCGTGGCTGGGGCCGCTGGCCGCGACCGACTACGGCGGCCCGCTGACCTCCTGGATGGGTAGCGTCATCCGCCTTCGCCGCGGCGCTGGCGGGCCACCCGGATACGACAACGATCCATGGTGGCTGCGCCAGGAGCACCAGTGCGCGACCATGGCCGGGCAACTGCGGGTATTGGGCAAGGAGAAGAAGGCGCCCGGGTCGGGCAGGATGTGGCGCGCGGCGGTGCCCGCCGAACAGCGGGCGCTGATCACCCGGGCGATCGAGAGCGCCGAGGAACAGCTGCTCCAACTGCGCGGAGCGCAGACCGGGCCTACCGCCGATGTTGCCCGGCAGCTCCTGCGCAGCCTCCGCCACAGCGCCGACCTGATCGAGAACGCGTGGAAGCGGACCGCCCTGGCCGCGGCGAACGCCGGGATGCCCCTGGACGAGGTCGCCCAGTGGGCGGACATGTCTCCCGACGCCTTGATGGACATACTGACGGCCGGCCAGGAAGACAGCGGCTGAAGGACCGCCCGGCAAGCGCGGAACAGCCGCCAGAGGGGGCTCGTCAACCGTTAGCGCACGCGGTACCCGTTCGCGGCAGGAATCCCCAAAACCACCCTGCCTGCACGCGGACACGGCTTGGCTGAAGCAGGTGATCAACGCAGATACGGCCAGGCCAGGAAGCCGGGCAGGGCGGGTGGCGGCCGGTCGCCCTACCGGGTTCGAGGTGGTCTTTCTCGACCCCGTCGGGCAGGTGGTCCAGCAGCGGTGGGCGGACGCCGCCCTCGCGGTGGCGTTCGAGGACCTGGCGCCGGTGTCCGCATTCCCGGTGATCCCGGGGCGGCGGTGGGGACCGGGCCTGTGGTGGTCGTCCACGACCGGACGGCACGTTTCTGCGGGATCGAACGCGATGCGCACCCAGCTGATCGTCCTCGACCGCGATCCGCGCGTGACCGCCCTGGCGGGGCGGCCGGCACGGCTGCTGTGGCGCAACCCCCGCGGGCAGGTGCGTTCCTGGGTGCCGCAGCTCTTCGCCCGCTACACCGACGGCACCGCCCTGCTCGCCGACTGCCCCAGCCACCCCGACACCGGCGGCGAACGTGCCCTCAACGCCGCAAGGGCCGTCGCGGAAGCGTGCGCACACATCGGCTGGACCTACCGCCGCCTCCCACCGCTCGACGACATCCTGGCCGCCAACCTGAAATGGCTGGCCGGCTACCGCCACCCCCGCAACGCCGGCCCGACCGGCCTGACAGCGGCCGTCCTTGAGGCGTTCGCGCGGCCGCGGCCGCTGATCGAAGGCGCCGAAGCCACCGGCGACCCGATCGCAGTCCTCCCCGCCGTCTTCCACGCCCTGTGGCACAGACAGCTGACAGCAGACCTGGAAACGCCACTGCACGAACGCGTCCTGATCGGCCCGCAGGGCTGGAGCGGCCCCGGCAAGACGGAAGGTGCCGGGTGAGCGCGCGGCGCAATGCCCGGCCGGCCGTGAAGGTCGGAGCTCACGTCCGCTTCCGCGGCGTGAAGTGGCAGGTGGTCGCCCTGTCCGGGCAGGACATCCACCTCGTCGGCCCGGACGGCGGCGGCCAGGCCGTGCTCGCCGGGCACCTGTTCGCCGACCCCGGCTTCACCGTCATCGGGGCTGATGTGCCCCAGGCGGCCCCGCAGTGGGGGCTGTTCGAGACCGCCCCCGCCGCGGCGCGCGAGAAGGCACTGGCCTGGCAGCGGCACGTGAGAGAGGTTGAATGCGGCCTTGCCGGCGGACCCGGCAGCGACGGCGCGGTGCGGCCGCAGTACGACCCCGAACAGTACACGCTGGCCCAGCGCGAGCAGGCCAAAGCCGAGGAACTGACCGCGCTCGGCTTCGCCGCGTCTCACGCACCACGGTGCAGCGCATGCGGCTCGCCTACCGCAAACAAGGTCTGTGGGGGCTTCTCGACCACCGCAGCACGCGCGCCCCCAGTCCCACGGGGCGGGCCGACGAACGGGTCGTCGCCGCCGTCCGCGAGGCGCTGCGCCGCCGGCGCGGCCGCTCCAAGGGCACCATCAACGGCCTGTTCCCGCTGATCAACCAGATCCTTCAGGACCGGCACGGGCCCGGTACGGTGCCCGCGCCGTCCCAGGCCACCCTGTACCGGCTCGTCACCACCCTCGCCCGCCCCGGCGAACTACCCGCAGGGCCCGTGCGGCAGACGCCCGCGAGCTTCGACGGGCGGGCCTTCACCCCCACCACGGCCTTGCGGCCCGGCGAGCAGGTCCAGGTCGACACCACCCGCCTGGACGTCCTCGCCCTCTTCGACGACGGCACCCTCGCCCGCCCCGAACTCACCATCGCCATCGACGTCGCCACCCGCGCCATCCTCGCCGCCGTGCTGCGCCCGAGTGCGACCAAGGCCGTCGACGCGGCCCTGCTGCTGGCGGAGATGGCCGTCCCGCACCCCGCCCGCCCCACCTGGCCCAACATCCTGCGCATGGACCACGCCCCCGCACTCCCCTACCAACGGCTGACCACGCTCGATGAGCGCCTGGCGGGGGCGGCGGCTAGGCCGGTCGTCCTGCCCGAGACGATCGTCGTCGACCGGGGCAAAGTTTTCGTCTCCCGGGCGTTCACCGCCGCCTGCGAAACCCTCGGCATCAGCGTCCAGCCCGCCCCGCCCTTCGCTCCCACCGCCAAAGGCATCGTCGAGCGCGCCTTCGGCACCATCAACCATCTGTTCTGCCAGCACCTGCCCGGCTACACCGGATCCGACGTCACCCGCCGCGGCCCCGACGCCGAACAAGACGCCTGCTACAGCGTCGCCCAGCTGCAGGACCTGCTTGATGAGTGGCTGGTGCACTACCACCACCGCCCCCACGAAGGCCTGCGCCACCCGATGATGCCCCGCAAGGCCCTCACTCCGAACCAGATGTGGGCCGCGCTCGTCGCCGTCGCCGGATACGTCCCCGTCCCGTTGACCGGCCACGACTACCTCGAACTGCTGCCCGTGCGCTGGCAGGCCATCACCGCCTCCGGCATCCGCATCCACCACCGCACCTACGACGCGGACCTCCTCGCCCCCTACCGCGGCCAGCCCTCCCCCCACACCGGCCGAGGCGGGAAATGGGAGATCCACTACAACCCCCAACGTCCGCCAGATCTGGATCCGCCTGCCCGACGGCCAGCTCACCGAGATCGGCTGGATCCACCGCGACCACGTCCACCAGCCGTTCAACGACCGCACCTGGCAGCACATCAGAACCCTCACCCTGCACGGCAACCACCACGACGCCGAGCAGTACGAAGCCGACCTCGCCGACGCTCTCGACCAGCTCATGCGACGCGTCCACAGCGGCCACGCCACCAAAGCAGAACAGGCACTCGTAGCCCGCACCGCCGCCCTCCCCCTCCCCGCAGCCCGCCGCCCAGAACACGACACGGGCCAGAGCGCCGACGACCCAGCGCAGTGGGACGAGGACGACAGCATCGACGACCTCCCCCACGACGACACCCACCCCGCCGCGGCCACCGGATTCGGGCTCTACGACGCATACGAGGAAGCCGACAAGTGGTAAGCCCATGCCCACAGAGCCCAAGCAGCACAGCAGCCACCGCCGGCGGCGCGGACGGCGGTGCCGCCGAGCCGTCGTGGCCCCTGACCACCTGGCAGGGCTGGCACCGCTTCGCCACCGCCGCCCCCGTCACCCCGCCCCAGCCCGGCGCCCCGCCCCGCAGTACCGAAGAGCGCCTCGCCTACCACTCCAGCTTCGTCACCATCCGCACCCCCGCGATCAGCACCCTCGCCACCCAGGTCCGCACCCTGATGATCCTCGGCCGCCACCAACAGGCCACCGCACGACCCTCACTGATCGTCACCGGACCCGCCGCAGCCGGGAAAACCACCGCCCTCCTCCACGTCGGCCGCGCCTGCCACCTCGCCCACACCCGCAAAAACCCCGCACCACCCGGGTCAACCCACGCCGCGGTACCCGTCGCGTACGTCCTCGTCCCGCCCGGCGCCACCGCGAAAACCCTCATCACCGAATTCGCCCGCTACCTCGGCATCCCCACCACCACCCGCATGACCCAGACCCAGATCACCGACGCCGTCTGCCACACCTACACCCAGGCGGGTGTCCAACTCGTCCTCATCGACGAAATCCACCGCCTCAACCCCCGCACCACCACCGGCGCGCAGGCCGCCGACCTCTTGAAAGATCTCACCGAACGCCTGCGGGCCACGTTCGTCTACGCCGGCATCGACGTCACCGACACACCTCTCTTCTCCGGCACCCGCGGCGCCCAGCTCGCCGGACGCGCCACCCTCATCACCTGCGGCCCCCTCCCCGCCCGCCACGGATCACGTGAACCCTTCCGCGACGTCATCACCGACATCGAGAACAACCTCGACCTCACCCACCACAAAAACGGCGCCCTCCCCCGCCACGCCCCCTACCTCCACCAGCGCACCGCCGGCCGCATCGGATCCCTCACACGACTCATCCGCCAAGCCGCCATCACCGCCATCAGTGACGGCACCGAACGCATCACCAAGCAATCACTCGAGGCCATCCGCCTCGACCACCTCGCCGAAACCCACCACCGCCCCCGCACACGAGGCCGCTAACCCCACCACCCCGCCAGCACAAACAGCCCTGACCAGCACAAACACCGGCCGATCCTTTTCACGCCAGAGCTACCAACGACGAACCAAGCCAGACTCAGCACACAACACACAACCCCAGCTCACACACCCCGGCCACCCCGCTGGAACCGGTCACCCGGCCTCTCAACAAACCAGCAACACACCAGGCCAGCCGCCACCCTGTACACCAACAAGCCCTCCCTCGAGCGTCAGCCGCGGGTGGCGCGGTGGAGCCACCACGGGAGCCGGCCGACGTACTCGCCGGGCCCGAGGATGACGCCTGGGCGCAGTATCACCGCCCGGTCTTCACCGAACGCTGCGGTGGTCGCCCTCTCCGCGCCCGCCTTCTGCCTGCCGTAGTACCAGTCCGGGCCGTCCCAGTCGTCCGGGAGCCGCCCGTAGTCGGCGTCGGCATCCGGCGGGCCGTCCAGGACTTCAGAGTCCTCCGTCAGCGGATCGTTCGGCCATCCACGGTAGGCGTTCACGGTGGAGACGTACACGTACCGGCCGGATACCGGCTCCAGCGCGCGGGCGCCGGCGAGGACATCGCGCGGCGCCATCTCGGAGGCGGACGTGTCCACGACGGCATCCCACGGGCCTTCACCGGCCAGGCGCGCGAGGTCTGCGGCGTCTGTGCGGTCGCCGCGGACCGTCCGGGCTCCTTCTGGTGCGGAGCCGGAACGGCCGCGATTGAACACCGTCACTTCCCAGCCGCGATCGAACGCGGTCTGCGCGACCGCCCGCCCCAGGAACCAGGTCCCGCCGAGTACAAGAATTCTCATGGCGGCGATCCTGCCGTGTCGAGTCGGCTTGACGGAAGAAAGGTCAGTCGGGCACGCCCGACCGTGCTCGGATAGCCGTCAGTCTTCTGTGCCCGCCGCTGGGTTGTGCGGAGAAAGAGCTGTGGCTCGAAGCACCGACCTTGCGGTCGTGGACCGGGACAAGTGTGCCGTCCACGATCCACAGCCGGTCCGCGGCATCGACCGGACGGGAGGCCGGCTCAAGCGCGAGGAGAGGTCGGAGCCGCTGGATGA
Source organism: Streptomyces sp. CA-210063 (assembly GCF_024612015.1). NCBI lineage: Bacteria > Bacillati > Actinomycetota > Actinomycetes > Kitasatosporales > Streptomycetaceae > Streptomyces > Streptomyces sp. CA-210063. The sequence goes on along the minus strand of NZ_CP102512.1, from coordinate 10,843,421 downwards.
CCCAGCACACCGTGGCAGGCGAGAGCCCGAACAGCGGCGCAAGCTGCCGCATGGTCAGGTTCGTCCGGTAGTAGACAGCCACCACCAGCACCCGGTCGGCAAGCGGCAGACACCACGATCACCCGATCCGCGGCCCGTCGCCACCCCGCTCCCGCACCATCTTCAGCAACCGCTCGAACTGCTTCATGCGCAGCACCGTGAACGTCTCCACCCACAACGGATCAGCCCTCAACACCCCAGTCGCACAAGGGAAATGCCCTGATCACGGCCTTCTGCACCACGCTTTACAGGGCGTTCCCGGACTCCTTCAGTTCGCCGCCGCGTAGCCGGGGGCAGACCGGCCCAAGGTCACTGGGCGCACGAGCCAAGAAGCGTGCCCACAAGCGTCCCGGCGAGAACGAACGGCCCGACCGGGATCGCCTTGGTACGGCTCGAGCGGCGAGTGAGGATGAGGCCGATCCCGTACAGGGAGAACAGCAGGTATCCGGCGAAGGTGCCGGCCAGCAAGATTCCCCAGCCGCGCCAGCCCAGAACAGCGCCGAGGGCGAGGGCGAGCTTCACATCGCCGAACCCCAAGCCCCGGGGTGCGATCAGGAACATCGCGAAGAAGCCCGCGCCCAGCGCGACCGAGCCGAGCAGCGCGGTCTTCCAACTGCCGTCGGCCCCGGGCAGCAACGCGACAACGCCGAGCAGAACGAGCACGGCCACGGCAAGCGGCAGCGTAAGCACGTCGGGCAGCCGGTGCGCCCTGGCGTCGACGATGGCGAGCAGCACCCCGGCCGGGGCGAGCAGCAGCCAGACCACCAGCTCGGGGCGCACACCCGTGGCGGCCGCCAGGACGGCGCAGGCCGCAGCTGAAACGGTGGCGAGGACGGGCATGCTGGGGCCGTACGAGTCGCCGTCGGCGCAGCGGGCTCGCCCCAGCCAACCGTTCCCGGCACCGGCGACGGGGTGTCCAGCAGGACACACCGCCCGCCACGGCTCACCGGGCGGTACGGAAAGCCGGTACGCGGCGCGCGGTATGAGCAGGCCCGTGCCGACACCCCACAGGACGGCAGCCGCAGTGATCCAGAACGTCTCCACCGGACGGAGCTTAGGCTCAGCCCCGTCCGGTGTTGCGGACGGCCTGCACCGTGCCGTGTGACGAGCAGGCAGGACAGCGGACGGTCAGGGTTTCCAGGTGCGCAGCAGGGAGGCAATCTGGGTAGCGGTGCAGCGCGGGTTGTCCAGTTCAGCGTTCAGGCTGCTCCTCGGGACCCCTCCCCGCCTCAGATTGTTACCGTGCTGGTCCGTCTCATGGAGCGCAGAGGAGGAAGCAGCAAGTCGGCTACGCGGCGTTCGACATGCTGAGCCATGAACAACAGTCGGCGTGATCGGGACGGTGCTGGCCGTCGCGATCGCGGTAGAGACGGACGATCAGATACCTGGCGGCGGCCCTCCGGTGGAACTTCTCGGTCTCGGAGGCCACGCGCCTCGTCGGCCCTCGCGGCGAAGGGTGCGCCAGCGAGCTCGAGCGGATGGACGGTGAGATGAGGCGATGAGGCGTCTTGTGATCCCGGCCGTGGCAGCAGTCGTGGCCCTGGTCGGTGGCTGCGCCGACGAGCCGAGCGGCTGCGATGCGAAGCCGAAGCTCTCGGAGGCAGAGGGCGAGAAGCGGCCGGTGGAGATCGAACCGAGCCAACGGCATCCCGGCATCGTCGACTCCGAGTTGGAGGACGCCCTCCCGTCGCCGGAGCTCGAGGCGGAGCCCGTCGAGAAGGTGCTCAACCACCTGCGGCAGGAGACGCTGCGCATGGCCGGCGTCATCGGCGAGACCGGTCCCGGCAAGTGCGATGGCGAGGTCATGCGGCCACGCGGCGAGACCGTCCGCTGCACCGTGTCCTTCGAGGGGGTGACGGTACCGTGGCTGGTCACCAGCAAGGGCAACACGTCGGGCAGCGCCGGGGCCTTCAGCCAGGACTTCGTCTACACGGCCCAGCCGCTGAAGACCGTTCACACCGCCCAGTCGGTCTACGACAGGTTCGCCTGGGAGACCGGGAAGAACGGGACGACGGAAGGGCCCAACGGCACCGGTGGATCCGCGGTGCGACCGGCTTCCGAAGGTGTTCACCGCAGAGCCCGGCGAGGAAACCGGCTACTTCTGCCAGGACATCGATGTGGGCTGCACCGACGACGTCCAGCACGTCGAGTGGTCCGACCATGCCATCCACGTCGACAAGCTCGGGCGGCTGTCGTTCCTCGCCTAGCTCCACTGACCGGCCCATCAGTCACAGAACGTCACAGATCACCGGATCTGACACAGCTTCTCAGCTTGTTCCTTATCGTCGGCTGTCACGCAGAGCGACGAGTGTTTCGGGTCGTTTGACGGTCTTGCCCACGTCGTAGCGGGTGGCGGGCCGCCGGTTCTTCGAGCCGAGCGGCCGTCCCGGACCCGGACGGGACGGTTTGGGTGCACGGGCCGGACAGCGCAGGTGTGGGCGGAGGTTCCGAAACCCTCGGGGACCCGGGCCGGAGCGAGCCGGCCATGCTCGGCGGGCTTCTCCCACGGCCGCCGCAAGTCGGCGGCGGCGTCGCGCAGAAGACGGATCTGGGTGTGCGCGGCGATGATCAGCCAGGTCCAGCCCTCGCTGGCCTCGGGGGTTCGCAGCTTCGGACGGGTCCACCCGAGAGTCTGTTTCATCATCCTAAAGAGGTGTTCGATGTCGAATCTCCTCAGGAACGCCTGCCAGCACACATCGACGTCCCCGCTGTTCAGGCCAGTGGCCGACGACCACAGCCAGAGGGGCAGCGGGTCTCCGCCGCCGGGCAGGCGGTCGACCTGGAGGCGGATCAGCGTGCCTTCGATGATGGGGAGCTCGCCGGTGTGGTCGATCCATGCGGAGCGGGTGGTCAGGCGGGGGTGGATGCGGTCCCAGGCCATCGCGCGGGCGGTGCCGTACCGGTCGGTGACCCGCACCGTGGCCGCGTCCGGATCACCCCAGGTCTCAGGCTTGGCGAAGCGGAACTCCTTGCCGTGCTTGGGCGGTCGCCCGCCCTGGGGATAGGCCAGGGCGTACTCCTTGAGCGAGGGCGTCGGCCGTCGCATCACCCGGTCCGAGCGCATGCGTCCAAGGACCTCGACCGGCAGCCCGCGCAGGAGGTGGGCCATGCGCGGGGCGTCGTAGCCGGCGTCGAAGACAACCAGGATGTCGCGGTCGCCGACGTGCCACCGGCCCATCTCGATCAGGTCCGTGACCACCCGGCGGAGTTGGGTAGCGGTGGCCTCGGCGAGGTCGTCCTCGGGGCCGAGACGGACGGCGTCCAGGAGCTGGCACCAGGACGTCCGGCCCGATTCGAGGGCGGCGACGAACGAGTACGGCCAGCCGGGCACGAACTGGTCCGAGGACCGTCCGCTGCGGCCGTAGACATGACAGAACAGGCGGTCCGCGCTGGTCGGCGCGTCGGGGCGGAGCCAGTTGCTGACATCGACCGCCAGGACCAGGCGGCCGTCGGCGGCCCGCGGCATGGGCAGGCCGGCCAGCACCTGCCGCAGCCGGGGCACGTCGATGTTCCCGCTGTTCAGGGCGTCGTACATGGCGCCGTGCCCACGCCGGTGCTCAGCCACCAGCGTCAGGTCCACCGGCGACGTCACCGGGCCATCCGCGCACAGCAACGCGTCCACGAGCTCGAACAGCTCGTCCCCACGCATGGTCAGACAGTCGAATAAGTCCTCCCGGAAGCGTGACGCTTGCGCGAACGCTTCTGCGGGACCGGCGTCAGGCAGCAGACTCACCCTCACGGCCTTCGTCTCGATCGGTGCACCTTGGTCGGAGCACAGGATCAGACGAAGGCCGCTCCAGCGTCCGGCGAACGCCCAGGTCAGCGGCCCAGTTCGAGGCCCAATTCGACCTCAGACCATAAAGAACAAGCTGACACCGCCTGTACCTCCGGCCGGCGAGTCCCGGTCGCCTCGGCGGAGGGGCGTGGTTCCCCTACGCCGCGCCATCCCTGTGGACAGGCATGGGCGGGCCGACGCCGCGGCCGCCGTCGGCCCGCCCCACCTGCTGCTTACCGCGGCGGTCGCCCCGCTCGCCACCGCCGCCGTCGTGCACGCCTGGCGGCGCCTTACCAAGGTGTGATCCCCGCCTGCCGCTGCTGCCGCACACGCCGCGTCATGGCCGCACCGGGGATGGCGACCGCGAGCAGGACTGGGATCGCGGCGGCGATCCCGACCCAGAGAACGATGGCGAGGTAACCGTAGGCAGCGTTCCGCGTGTCCGCGTTCGCCTTTACAAGGAGGACAACGCTCACCGCGAACGCAACCACCATGAGGACCGCGATGATGACTGCGAGCCAGATGAGAATGCCGGCCCATCGCCGGTAGCCGGCGCTGACCGGCCAGGCTTGCGGTGGCGCGTACGCCCAGGGCGCACCGGGCATCTGGGCCGGGTGAGGGGCTGGCTGCTGTTCAGACATGGGGCCCAGTTCTACTGTGCGCGGCCCCGAAACACCACCCTCACCGCCGCAGCGCGCGCCGCGCCAGAGCGTTCCGCAGCCAGTACTCGGCCCATCCGGCCAGCTCGGAGCGCTTGACGGTCTCGCGTGAGCGGCCGCACTCCACCGGCGTGGAGTCCACGATCCACACGGAACACTGTGGCACCGGGGCCTCCTCCTACTCGATGATTCGACACCAACGAGCTGTTCAGGAGGCCCCGCCCGTATGCGCCCGGCACCCCGCGACCACCCAATCGGGACTCCCGTTCGACGCGCATCTCTCAAAATCGGAACGACAACAGCTCTCTTGAAAATCACCTGAGCTACTCAACGGGCTCGACGTTCGGCACCAAGCTGACTCGACGTCCTCCAGACGGGCACACGCCCCCGATTTCCCCGGCCACGGGGATCCTGCTGGCCAAATGTGAGGTCATGCCGCAAGGTTGAGGTCGAGGCGTGCGAGGTGGCTGGTGCGTGTGTGGTCAAGGGGCTGGCCGTTCCACCAGGCGTCGAGGCGGATCAGGTTGAGAGCGACGGCGCAGTAGACGTGCTCAAGATGAGTCTTCGCGGGCCCGCGGTAGCGGGCGCGGCGGCTGCCGGTGACCGCCATGGCCTGGCGGATGGTGCCCTCGACGCCGGCCCGCAGGGCGTACTCTGCCCGCCATTCCTGGTTTTCCTGAGCGGTGTGGTTTGCGTGGATGAGTTCTTGCAACGGCCGTGGCCGCAGGGTGAGTTGGCGGCCCCAGCGGGTGGCGTTGGTGCATTCTGCTCTGACGGGGCAAGGGCCGCAGTCAGCCTGGTCGAAGCGGACCACGATCACGTCGCGGCCCTTCTGTTTGGCCGGGCTCCAGAACCGGCTGGTGGCGCCCTGGGGGCAAGTCGCCCTGTGGGCGTCCCAGTCGATGGCGAAGGCTTCGCGCTGGTAGCCGGCGTTCTCTCGGTACTGGCGGGACGTGCCCGTCAGCAACGGCGTGACCAGCGTGACGCCGAAGGCGGCCCGGGCTCCGACGACGAGTTCGACGCTCGCGTAGCCCGAGTCCAGGTAGTGCTCGGCGGGCAGCAGGCCCCGGCCGGCGAGGGCTTGGTGGACGGGCTCGACCAACTTCACGTCGGGCACGGTCGCATCGGTGGTTGCGACATGCATGATCAGATTCGGGACGGGAGGCCGTGCCCGCCGACCGACCCGCGAAACCCCGTCATCGGGCCGGGGCAACTGGCAGATCTCGCTGATGTGCAGCTTGTACCCGGTCCAGTGCAGATCTTCCTTGGTGCCGTAGCGGGCATCGAGGTCATAGGGCGAGGTCAGACGCACTCTGCCGGGCGGGAGACCATCCTTGTTCGCCTCCCGCCGCTTGACCACCTCCCGCCCATGGCTGTCGGTGGTGATCAGGTAGTTCTGCACGATGATCTGCCGCAGCACCTGGACCGCGGGCAGCTCCCGCAGCCAGACCGGCGCGTCCGAGTGGTAGACCGCCCGCAGCAGAGCCACAGCGTCGCGGCCGTAGCCCAGAGCGAGTTCGTCCCGCTGAGTCTGGGAGCCGGGCGGGCGCCAGTACGCGTCGATCCGTCGCCCGTAGCGTCGGTTCCACTCGCCGACCTCCAGCACCTGTGCCACCCAATGCGGGGCCGCGGCGGACAGGGTCTCCAGCGCGGCCCGTACTGTCTCCCCGGCCAGCTCCAGCCGGTTCAACTCCCGTACCGCCGCCAGCACATGAGTGGAGTCAGTGCGCTGCTTGCCTCCTGCCTTGACCAGGCCCTTCTCCTTCAGCGCCGCCGGCAGCAGATCCAGCACCCGTTCCTCCAAGCCGTGGTCGACCACCGGGGTGCGGAACTCCGAAAGCACCGAGGCATCGAAGCCGACGTCCTCCAGCTCCAGGCCCAGGCAGTACTTCCACGACAGATCGAACCTGACTCGCTGAACTGCGGCGCGGTCGGTCAGGTTCTCCGCCATCTGCAGCACGGTCACCATCGCCAGACGTCCCGGCGACCATCCACGCCGGCCCCGGCGTCCGAACGCCTCGGCGAACTCCGCATCCGCGAAGAGCCCGCCCAACTCGTCCCGCACCCGCATCGCCAACGGCGGTGCCCCGCGTCCCACCGCTGCCCGCGCGACCTTCGCAGTCGCCTTGGGAACCTCGGGCCACTCTTCCGGCCGCAACGACATAACCCCACCCCTGGCGGCCGACACTGATGGTGAACTGCGCGAACACGCCGAGGTCTGCGAGTTCACCGGATCGTTCGACGCGGCCGGCTGGCCGCAAGGCACCCGGTTCCTGGTCCGGCGGGAACGCCCGCATCCCGGCGCTCAACTGTCGCTTTCGACACCATCGAGGGCTGGCGGCATCAGGTCGTCGCCACCGACACCCCACCCGGCGGCGGCAGCATCCAGTTCCTGGAGGCCCGGCATCGGGCGCACGCCCGGGTCGAGGACCGCATCCGCACCGGCAAGAACGGGACGGCGACCTCGCCAGCGCCGAACCCAAGAAACTGCGATACCGGCTGCTGCACGTCGCCGCCCGGATCACCCGCACCGCCCGGCGGACCCGCCTCGCTATCGCCGCCAACTGGCCCTGGAGCGACGCCCTGACCAGCGCATTCAGCAAGCTCGCCGCGCTACCCAGGCCCACCGGCTGACCCCAAGGCTCACGCCCCGACCAGCAAAACGGAGGAAACCGGCCTCGCGCCGGGCCCTCGGCATGCCCTCAACCAGCGACAAATACGCGAATCGCGTCCATCGAACAATACCTATGGACCGACGCTCAAATGACCGGCGGCACCTCGGGTATCGGGCTCGGACTGGCCCTGCGCCTGCACGAGGCCGGCAACACGGTGATCGTCGCCGGCCGGCGTAAGGACCTGCTCGACCAGATCGCCACCGAGCACCCGGGCATCGAGACGCTCGTCCTGGACGTGGCGGACCCCGCCTCGATCACCCGCGCCGCAAGCACCCTGGCCGCGAGCCATCCTCAGCTCAACGTGCTGGTCAACAACGCCGGCATCATGCTGCCGGAGAACCTGCTCGATCCGGCCTGCCTGTCGACCGCCGAGGACCACGTCACGACCAAACCTGCTCGGCCCGATCCGGATGACGTACGCCTTCCTGCCGCACCTGGTGACCAGGGACGACGACGCCGTCCTGAACGTCACCTCGGCGCTGGCGTTCGTGCCGTGGCCGGTAACCCCGACCTACAACGCGACCAAGGCCGCCCTGCACTCGTTCTCCGAGAGCCTGCGCGTCCAACTGGCCGGCACGCCCGTCCAGGTGATCGAGGTGGCCCCGCCGGGGGTCCGGACCGGACTGATGGGCCAGCAGGACAACTGGCAGGCCATGCCGCTGGACGAGTTCCTGACCGAGACACTGACACTGCTGGACGCCCAACCCGACGCCAAGGAAATCGTCGTGGAAGGCGCCAAGTTCGCCCGCTACGCCGAGGCCACCGGCACCTACGACCAGGTCCTGACCATGCTCAGCAGCTTCAAAGCCTGACCCGCACAACCCGCGGCCCTGTCCAGCACGCAGATCGAAACGCTCGATGTGATCGCCGGGTACTTCTCGCTCATTGCTCGGTGAGCGTGAGGCGGGTGTTGAGCATGGCCGCCCGTGCGGCCGATGCGACAGCGAATCGGGAGTTGGTGATCCAGGAAACGACGACCTGATCGCTGGTAGCAGACCTGCTACCGACGGAGGACTGACCATGACCCACGAGGGAACGACCGACCCGGTCGACACCTTCGCGATGAACACCTTGGCCGTTGCGCTGCTCGGTTGCTGCTCGACGCTGGACTGCCCGCGCCGTTCGCCGCCCTCCTGGTCGACTCCGACCTCGGCGTGAGCCGCGGCGAACTCTTCACCGCCAGCACCGACCTGCAACGACTCATCGGACGCCCGAGCAAGCCGCTCACCGACGTCGTCGCCGCCGCGGTCAAGACAGCCTGAACCGGCCGCAGCACCAACCGGGCAGCCGTCTCAAAGTGTCCCGGCCTTCTGTCCCATTCTCCTTAAGGAGCGCCACCCCGTGACCCCTACCACGCGTGCCCGCAGCGCACTTGTCGCAGTCCTCGCCTCAACCGCCCTGCTGGGTGCCGCCGGCATGCCCGCCGCCGCGGTACCGCCGACCGCCTCCGCCGACCACGCCGGTTACGCCGGTAACGACTCCTTCGCCCGCCTCGGCTACCAGAAGGCCGTCGCCGTCCGCGTCCTCAAGGGCGTGTTCGAGCAGGGCGACACCAACGTCGTCGACCGCTACGTACGCCCCGACTACATCCAGCACAACCCGTTCGCACCGGACGGCGCCGAGACGCTGAAGAATCTGGGCGTCGGCTTTCATCAGCAGTTCCCGGACGCCGAGTACGACGTCAAGCGGGTGATCTCCGAGGGCGACCTGGTGGTGGTCCACTCGAACATGGTGACGACGCCGGGCACGCGGGGCGCGGCGGTGTTCGACATCTTCCGCTTCCAGGACGGGAAGATCGCCGAACACTGGGACGTGAGCCAGAACGTGCCGGAGACCTCCGCGAACGACAACACCATGTTCTAGCCCCGTTTGAGATCTTGGTTCAGGCCCGGGTTGTAGGGCGGCCACCGCGTGATCGTCTGTGTGTTGTGGACAACACTCGAATCTCGCGGTGGCCGCTGGTCACCACGCAGACGTCGCCGGAGGGCGGCAGGTCGTGGCCTCGCTGGCCGCGAAGGCGGCCGGGGTGAGACCGGTGCGGTCGTGTCTGTGTGCTGGCGGGCGCCGTCTACGGCCTCAAGCGCCTACGGGCCGGCACCGACGTGGGGGCTCAGTGCGGATCGGCCGGGACCACTACATCCGCCTGGACACCTGCGACTACTCCGTCGACCCGGCCGCGATCGGACGGATCGTGCGGATCGAGGCGGACACCGAAACGGTGCGGGCTCATCTGGACGGCCGCCTGGTCGCCGAGCATGCCCGCTGCTGGGCCCGCCACCAGACGCTGACCGATCCCGACCACGCCGAGGCCGCCACCGCGATGCGGCACAAGTACCGCCAAAGCGGGGCCGTCGCCGCGGCGGTGGAGGTTGCACCCCCGGACCTTCCGGCCTACGACCGCGTCTTCCATCTGATCGAGGGCGGCGGCGGACAGGAGTGAAGCCATGGCCACCCGCACCACCACGTCCCGGGACATCGCCGCCGAACTGGCTTTCCTCAGCCGTGCGTTGAAAGCACCGGCGTTGCTGGATGCTGCCGACCGGCTCGCCGAACGCGCCACCGCGGCGTCCTGGACACACCAGGAGTATTTGGCTGCCTGTCTGCAGCGCGAGGTCGCCGCCCGCGAGTCTCACGGCGGAGAAGGCCGCATCCGCGCGGCCCGTTTCCCCGCCCGCAAGACCCTGGAGGAGTTCGACTTCCACCACCTGCGCGGGCTGAAGCGGGAGGCGGTGGCCCACCTGGGCACTCTGGACTTCATCACCGGCAAGGAGAACGTGGTCTTCCTCGGTCCGCCCGGCACCGGCAAGACCCACCTGGCCATCGCCCTGGGCATCCGTGCCTGCCAGGCCGGGCACCGTGTCGCGTTCGCCACCGCCTCCCAGTGGGTCGACCGCCTGGCCGCCGCCCACACCACCGGAAAACTCCAGGACGAGCTCCTCCGCCTCGCGCGCGTCCCCGTTTTGGTGATCGATGAGGTCGGTTACATCCCGTTCGAGCCGGAAGCAGCGAACCTGTTTTTCCAGCTGATCTCGGGCCGCTACGAACGTGCGTCCGTGATCGTGACAAGCAACAAGCCGTTCGGACGCTGGGGCGAGGTCTTCGGCGACGACACCGTCGCCGCCGCCATGATCGACCGCCTCGTCCATCACGCCGATGTGCTCTCCTTGAAGGGAGACTCCTACCGGCTCAAAGACCGAGACATAGGCCACCCACCGGGTGAACAACTGCACACGGGGTCAAAACTCACCGACCCCGAAGGGGTCCAGGTTCAGAGACCGCCGACAGCGCACTCACCATCCGCACCAGGGGGTGTCGGGGAGAACGTTGTCCGGGTAGTCGACGTAGTAGCTCGCCATCCAGCCGTAGAAGTTCGGCGTACGAATTGCTACCCAGTAGGGATTGCCGCCGATGGTGGCTCCCTCCTTTTGGCACAGCACCTCAAACCAGACGCCCGGGTTCACCTGGCCGACCACATTGGGGCAGGCGGAGGGGGATGGCCAGGCCTCACACTCGACGAAGTCGGCGTGGTTGTTGCGGACATTGACGTTCGTGGCCCACGTGGTGAATGCCCGCTTGATCGATGGAGTGCCCGTCTCAGCCTGGACAGCTACCCCCTGAGAAGTTGACCGGTCCACCGGCTGGACTTCCGCCGCAACGGCCGGGGCGGTCATGCCCGCCGCCGCCATTATCCCCGCTGCTGCTGTGGTCATGAGCTTGGTCATCGTGCGCACGAAAATCTCCCCCTCGTTGGTCATCTATCGGGTTTTGCTCTTTCGATGCTGCTCGAAAGGCACTCGCACCCTCCCCCCAGCCTCCGAAGCGATGGTCATCCTCAAAAGGGGCAGGGTGAGCGTGCCGGACCAGCCTGGCCTGGCGAGCGGGCCGGGCAGCGCCTCGGAGGCGACTGTGCGGCTGAACCACATCGAGCGTGACGGCCTAGCCTCGATCCTCAGCGTGATCCTGTCGGTGCCGGACCTCGGCTGCCGAGGTCCCGCTCTCGCCGACCGCCAGAAGGCCCTCGCTGGAAGCGACAACCGGTGAGCGCCTCTTCCCACCTACCCGTTCACTCCAGGCGATCTCCCGGCCGGTGACGAGTGGTGGCGCGGCTGTCAGGGCTGCCACCTGCCGATCCAGGGCGGGGCCGCCGGCCTCGCCGCGCACCGCCGCACCGTCCACACGGGCGCCGGTGACCCCCGGCGCCCGATCACGATCCGCCTGGAGTTCGGTGTTCTTCAACAGCGCCACGTCGGTGGGGCTGCCCGGAACATGGACCGCCGCGCCGGACGGTCAGCCCAGCGGGCTTGGGTTGTTCAGCGCATCGCCGGTGCGGTACGGCGCCTGGAACACGGCTTCGGCCACCGTCTCCTCGGTCGGCTTGTAGGGGCCTCCGGCCACCGTCTCCTCGGCCCCCGGGACGCTGTGCGTCTGGTGATGGCCCGCTTGGGCCGCACCGGCGGTCAGGGCGACAAGAGCGAACGCTCCGCCTATCACTGCTGCGACAGTCTTGGCACGCATAGTCGTTGTGCTCCCCGTTTTGGTATTGGATGAAATGAGCCGTGTCGGTCTGGCAGGAGGCCGTAACCGATCAAGCGAACTGGCCGATGGGACAACACGGCCCGGGCGACGGTGCGCTCATGGACTTGTGTTGCGGCTACGGCGCCGCAACTACCACCTGCCAGCGTTGAATGTCCCGTACTGGTTGTTCGGGTTGTGGGCCTCGTAGGCCCCGGCAGTGTTCGATGCTTCCGACGGCTGCGCGAGCTGCCCGCCCGCAACTGCATCCGCGCAGCCGCCGCCGCTGCAGAGGATGGTGTACTGCCCTGCCGTCGATGCGTCAGTGCTCGATGCCTGCGACGGCTGTGCGAGCGCTCCGAAATCAACCGAGGCAAGCCGACTCTCGCCGCTGCTGTCGGCAAGGGCAACGCCCGAACCCACAGTCAGCGTTGCCACGGCCGCCGCCGTGGTGAAGACACCCGCGAAGAAACGCTGCCGAGCACGCATAAACCCTCCAGGATCATTCGGTTTCATATCGACGCGGCCCACGCCTTCCGTGGCGGATAGCCGCGTCAGACATCACCGCTCGGTGGGCAGTGCCACTCCCTGCGCTCTGATGCTCACTCATGCTCTCCTGGCAGAGAAGCTTTTCGATCCTGTTCGAAAGGCATTGACAGACAGGCTTCTCACGCATCGCCGATACTGAGGTTCCCCCGAGATGCGGGGAAAGGTGACAGCAGGTCAGATGGGTCTCATGAGAGGAGCCCAGACGATGCCTGCCCCGAGGAAGTACCCGCTGGAGTTGCGTGAGCGTGCGGTGCGGATGTACCGGACAGCCGAGCCGAAGCCGGTGATCCGCCGCATGGCCGAGGAACTCGGCGTGCATCACGAAGCCCTGCGGAACTGGATCCGGCAGGCCGAGGCCGACGCCGGCGAACGGAACGACCTGCTCACCACCGAAGAGAAGAACGAGCTCGCCCAGCTGCGGCGCGAGGTGCGGGACCTGCGCCGGGCGAACGAGGTCCTGCGGACGGCCTCGGCTTTTTTCGCCGCGCAGCTCGACCCGACCCGGCCCAGGTGAGAGCACTCCTCGACGAGCACCCGCACCTGGGGGTCGAGCCCGTACTGCGGGAACTGCACATCCCCTCCTCCACCTACTACCGCTGGCGCCAGGCCGAGAGGGACCCCTGCGAACGGATCCGCCAGGACACCGAGCTGACCGGGCAGATCCGGCAGATCCACCAGGACTCCGGCGGGATCTACGGATCGCCCAGGATCCATGCCGTCCTGAAGCGCGAGGGTGTCCACGTCGGCCGCAAGCGGGTCGAACGGCTCATGCGCCAGTCCGGCCTGGCCGGGATCAGCCCCCGCAGGAGCAAGGGCTTCACCCGCCGCGACCCGGACGCCGACCTCGCCCCTGACCTGGTGCAACGCGACTTCACGGCACACGCGCCGAACAGGCTGTGGGTCACCGACCTGACCATGATCCCCACCCTGGAGGGGCCACTGTGGCTCTCGGCGATCCGCGACGCCTTCTCCCGCAGAGTCGTGGCCTGGGAGACCTCCGCCCGCGCGGACGCCGACCTGGTCCTCACCTCCCTCGAGTACGCGCTGGCCAGCCGCGAGGCCGCCCCTGGCGAACTCGTCCACCATGCCGATCACGGCACGCAATACACGTCTATCAAGCTCACAACACGCCTGGTCAGAGCAGGAGTTCAGGCGTCCATGGGCTCGGTCGGCGACTCCTTCGACAATGCCCTGGCGGAGAACCTGTGGATGCTGACCAAGACCGAGTGCATCCGCGGCCGCGTCTTCGTGACCAGGGCCGAGGCGAATCTCGCGCTCTTCGAGTACATCGACGGCTTCTACAACCCCCGCCGCATCCAGAAGCGGCTCGGCTACCGCAGTCCCATCGAGTTCGAAGAGAAGCACTACGCCGACCAGGCAGCGGCCGAACCAGTGAACCTGAAACCACGTCAACCCGCCCTGACCTTCTAGTCAGCCACTCCCGCACAGCGGGGGAACCTCAATACTCAGGCCGACATCGATGTCCATGCTTACGCCGAGGCGGGCCTCGGCTGCTGCCGCCCGACGCCTGGGCGCCGTGGAATCGGCGGTACGGCGGAGCTGTTGAGAGACGTGGCACCAGCCGCATACCGTCAGCGCGGCGACGAACTGACCGATCGCCAGACGAGGGGGAAAGCCTTGGACGGGTATTCAGTGCGGGTCGGGCAGCTGGACCGCATACCGCTCACGGTCAGTCGCCAACCCGGAGCGACACTGTTCTCGCTGGTGTTCAATGTCCTCGGTCGCCGGCACCGACACGGCGTACCTGCGCCCCTGCGCGACCTGGTACGCAACGCCATGCCGCCATCGGGCGCCGAAGTGCTGCACACGGTGTTCGCCCCCGGAGTCTGGGCGCCCGACTCCCTGTCGCTGACGCGCGACCTCGACACTAGCGGTTCCTCAGCCGTGCTGGACGAACTGGATGCGCTGGATGCGGAAGACTTCATGGAGGAACTGCACCTCCAGCACGACAGCACCCCACCGCCGCACTGGCGTGCCGCCGCTGCCCAGCCGCGCGCCTTCCTGTCGGCCTACCGCGACATGCTGCGCGCGGTCTGGGACGCCCTCACCCCCCTGTGGCAGGAGGCTGCACCTTACCTGCGACGAGAACAGGAACGTGTCGGCCTGGCTACGGTGACCAACAACCTGGAAGCGCTCTTCGCCTCCCTGGGCGGTCATGTCAGTTACGCCGACGGCGCTTTCCACCTTCCCTATCCGTGTCCCAGCCACCTCACCACACTCGGACAGCGGCGCATCGTCCTGGTGCCCCTCGCGTCCGATTACGCCACGGGCACCTACAGTGCCGAACGCGACGACGTCCTGTGGCTCGGCTACCCGCTGCCAGGGCTGGCACAACTCATCTCCTCCTCGACGCCAGCCGCACTGACGGATACCGATCGGCTCGCCGTCCTCCTCGGACGCGCTCGCGCGGGCATCCTGCGCCATGCCCACCGACGCCCCTCGCTCTCCGACACCGCGCGGCACGTGGGTATCTCGGTCAGTACGGCGTCGTACCACTGCGACCAACTAACCCACGCCGGGCTTCTGGTGAGACAACGCCAGGGACAACAAGTCCGTCTGTACCTCACAGACAAGGGCAACGCGCTCATGGACCTCCTGGCCTGAGCAGCATGCGCGCTTCACTGATCCACAGGTCTTGACGATTACTCCTCCCAGGCGGGCCTGTCCCTATGACTAGGCCGAGCCCGGGGCAGCCTACTTCCAGCCGCCGTGCGCGCCGAGAGCGTTGCTGGTTCTCATCGACATTTCCGAGCCCTGTGATCGCTAACCTCCCCGTTTCACTTGGGGATGGCTGACTCTGGGGCGGAAATACGAAAGTGCCTCCCTGGCCTGGGACGATGAACCTTGCTGAGGGGTTCTGTCGGTCCAGCCGGAGGGCACCTTCTACGTGCTGGCTATCGGGTTGCCCCGATGAGCGGTTCTGCGATGAGCGTCAGACCTGTGGCCCTTGAACGCAGTGACGATCTCGTCGGCACTCACGATGGCGTGGGCGTAGGACGGGCCGTTCAACTCGTGGGCCGCGTGCAGCATCTCCCGGGTCCACGCGGCGGTCGCTCCGCGTACCAGGGTCACGTGGTAGCCCAGCTCCATGGCGTAGCGGCTGGTCGACTCGATGCAGGTGTTGGCCAGCATGCCGACGGTCACCACGTGGGTGATGCCGTGCTTCTTGAGCTGGAAGTCGAGATCGGTGTTGGCGAACCCGCTCTGTCCCCAGTGCTCGTGGACGACGACATCGTTCTCCTGGGGAACGAAGTCCGGGTGCCAGTCACCGCCCCAGGCTCCGTCTTCGAACACCCGGTTCTGGTTGCCGCCGGCCTGGTCCGCGGTGAGGAAGTTCCAGTTCGCGTAGTTGCCCTCGCGCCAGCGACGGTGCGGGACGACGAAGACCTGGATGCCGGCCGCACGCGCGGCGGCCGTCACCGCGCGCAGGTTGTCGAGCAGGCCGACCTCCGTGGCGACCTCTTCGACCAGAGGCCACAGCTTCCCCCCTTCGGAGAGGAAGTCGTTGTAGGGGTCCATCAGAAGCAGGCCCGTGTGGGCCGGCTCGTAGTGCGTATCGGTCATGAGTGGTGCCTCCAGTAGCGCCAAGGAGTCCGCGTCTTGTGCGACGGCCGCTCGCTCGGCCCGTTCACACCGTAACTCAAGAAATCATAGCTACCAACTCATTTTTTCATAGCATCTCGTTCGATCTCTGCGATGATGGGGACGGAACGAGTGCACGAGGAGGACGTTGGTATGAGCGGCTGGTCGGAGATCACGAGCACGGAGTGCCCCATCGCGCGTTCGAGCGCGGTGATCGGGGACCGCTGGACGCTGGTGATCATGCGGGAGCTGACAATGGGCAACCGCCGCTTCGACACTCTGCAGATCCAGACCTTGACGTCGCCGCAGATGCTGACCAATCGCCTCAAGCGGCTGGAGGCCGACGGCATGATCGAACGCCGTGCCTACAGCGTGAAACCCCGCCGCTACGAGTACCACCTCACCGCCAAGGGCGAAGCCTTCGCCTCGGTGCTGCTCGCCCTGCGGGCATGGGGCGAGACATGGTGCAAGGAGCCCGGGGAAGAGATTGCCGTCCATCACATCCACAAGACATGCGGTCGCGAGGTGGGCCTGAGCGGCACCGTGTGTGAAGGGTGCGGCGAGCCCTTCACCATGAACGAAGTGATAGGTGAACTCAGCGCGGCCTTCGCACAGGAACGCGAGGACAGGAGCACAGCCGCCAGGCGGGATGCCGAGGCCCGCCGAACCTAACCAGCGTGTTTCACTTGCTACCGTGTCCGGATCTTGAGCGGAAACACGAAAGTGCCTTCTGAGCTGCGGATGATGAGGCTTGCTAGGGCTTCTGTCACCACAGCAGGAAGGCACTTTCTGCGTGCTCACTACCGGGTCGCGTCCCAAGCTCGTCGTCTCGGCCGACGGTCGCGGAGTGGTCAGCCACGCCGGATCCCGCCTGCTGGCCGATCTCGCCGACGCCACGGGCCTGACCGGCTCCTTCGCCAACGCGCTGCACTGGTTGCGGCCGCGCGGCACCGGCCACGATCCCGGCCGGGTCGCGGTCGACCTGGCGGTGATGCTCGCCGACTGCGGCGAGGCCATAGCCGACCTGGCCCTCCTGCGCGACCAACGCGAGGTATTCGGTCCGGTCGCCTCCACCCCCACCGCGTGGCGCGTCCTGGCCGACATCGACACCACCACACTCGCGGCACTGCGCACGGCCCGCGCCGCCGCCCGGGAGACCGCCTGGCTGCAGGCCGCCGAGACCCGGCGCGGGCTACCGAGCTCCCGCGCGGGCGGACGCGACCTGCCTGGCCTGGTCCTGGACCTCGACGCCACCCTCGTCACCTGCCACTCCGAGAAGGAACGGGCAGCCGCCACCTACAAACACGGCTTCGGCTTCCATCCGCTGCTGTTGTCGGCGTACGACTGAACGTGCTCAACCCCGTACAGGTGAACGTGCTCAGTTGATGATGCGCTGACCACGGGTTCTCGTCAGTCCGCAATGGACGGTCGACAGCGTCAGACGGCCGAGCACTTCTCATGCCACCTTGAGGTTCCCCCGCTGTGCGGGAGTGGCTGACTAGAAGGTCAGGGCGGGTTGACGTGGTTTCAGGTTCACTGGTTCGGCCGCTGCCTGGTCGGCGTAGTGCTTCTCTTCGAACTCGATGGGACTGCGGTAGCCGAGCCGCTTCTGGATGCGGCGGGGGTTGTAGAAGCCGTCGATGTACTCGAAGAGCGCGAGATTCGCCTCGGCCCTGGTCACGAAGACGCGGCCGCGGATGCACTCGGTCTTGATCAGCATCCACAGGTTCTCCGCCAGGGCATTGTCGAAGGAGTCGCCGACCGAGCCCATGGACGCCTGAAGGCCGGATATCCCGACGGCACCCGCATCATCGTGCGACGTGAGCGCCCGCATCCCGGCGCCCAGCTCTCCCTGTTCGACCTCGACGAGGGCATGCGCCACCAAGTCTTCCTCACCGACACTCCCCTCGCGGGCGGCCGCGGATCCATCCAGCGCCTCGAGGTCCGCCACCGCGCGCACGCCCGCGTCGAGGACCGCATCCGCTGCGGCAAAGCCACCGGCTTCGACCGCTTCCCCTCCCGCCTCTTCCAGGTCAACGCTGCCTGGCTGGAGCTGTCCCTGACCGCAATCGACCTGCTCGCCTGGACCCGCACCCTGCTGCTGGACGGCGAACTGGCCACCGCCGAGCCGAAGAAGCTCCGCTACCGACTGCTGCACGCCGCCGCCCGCATCACCCGCGGCGGCCGCCGCCTCCACCTGCGGATCGCCGCCACCTGGCCATGGAGACATGAGCTGGCGAACGCTTTCGCCTGCCTCGCGGCCCTGCCGAGACCAGCAACCTGACATCGGCGCTGCCTCTGCCCACCCACAACCCGAGGAAACCGGAGCACCCGACCCGAGCGCCGGGTCCCAGGCATACCCGCCCGCCGACAGCCACGGCCCATCCACAGTCAGCCCAGCTCGGCCGAACCAACTGAAACGGGGAGGCCAACTTCACTTCCCAGGCCCGCGCTGCCGGACTGAGCGCCGCACAGGCCCGCGCCCTGCAGCAGGAAGTTGACTCCTACCTGGCCAAGGTGGGCGGAACCCAGGTTTCCGCGAACCAGATCGACCTGCACGGAGCTGCCACGATCTCGATCCCCGTGCCGGGCGAGGCACGCCCCCGCTCGTTCACGGCCACCGCCGACCTCTGCACCGGCGGAGCTTGGTGGCTGTACATCTGCGCCTACTCGCGCCCCAACCTTGAGGGGGCTCAGATCGCGATGACGGACTGCGGGGTGAAGACATTCATCCCGTGGTCCACCGTGGGCTCGTGGGACAACAACCAGACTCCGGGCACACGGGCGAGGTTCTACTATGTGGACGGCAGTTCCGCTCTCAGAGGCGCCGCACCTGCCACGAAGATGACCGGTGAGAACTGGGCGAACGTGCGCCACATCAAGGCGTGTTGATTGACGAGCTCGCTCGGATGAATAGCCGGTCGGCA
Organism: Streptomyces sp. CA-210063; assembly: GCF_024612015.1. Classification (NCBI taxonomy): domain Bacteria; kingdom Bacillati; phylum Actinomycetota; class Actinomycetes; order Kitasatosporales; family Streptomycetaceae; genus Streptomyces; species Streptomyces sp. CA-210063. The sequence continues at coordinate 10,824,682 of NZ_CP102512.1, read as the reverse complement.
TGGCTCACATCGTGCCTGCCGCGCACGCCGAGGGCCTTCACGGCACGTGGCGCCGGTCAACGCTGGTGGGTCGAAGAGAGCGATGGCCGGCCCAGGATCCTGGGATCCCGGCGGGAGATTGACAGCCTCCGCCAGCCACCGGCTGACACACCCGGCCCGCCGGGGTCACAGAGAGCGTAAGCGGGATCGTCCTCACGGCCATTGGAGCGTGCGGGAAGGCCGCTGTGTGGCCCTTGGGCGTCAACACGGACGAGGAGGAGCTCCCGCTCTCCTGAGTGCCTGCCGAAGAAGCGCCTTGCGAGCATGAGGGGTCACGAGTCTGCTCGTGCCGAGCGGTGGCGGGGCGTTCAGTTCGGCGGTACTCGGCCTGTCGGCGCTGTCGCGAGGGTGAGCGGGGCACATCCCCGGCGCGCGGGGTTCGGCCGTGTGCTCGTGCCCTGCCTGGAGGCCGCCGACCGCTGGCTCACAGGGGCGCGAACGCTCACCCCTGGCCGTGGCTCAGCCCATGGGCGATATCGGCGATGACGGCGGGGTCGACATGCTGCGGAGTTCCGTATTCGGCGGGGGTGGATGGTCCTGCGCCGGAGAAGAACAGGTGATTGTCGGCGTCATTGACACGGATATCGGCTTCCGGGCGGCCGGCCAGGCCCGTCCGCCATCGCACCAGGTCGTTGGCGACGGTGACCTGGTAGTCGCGTCCCCCTTGGAGGATGAGCACCGGCTTGCTGAGTCCGGCCGCGATCGCAACCGGGTCGTAGTCACGCAGTTCGAGCCAGTACGGCGCGGACAAGCCGAACGGCAGATCCGCTGCGAAGGTCGAAGGCGTGAGCTCCGCACTGTCGACCAGGCAGGCCTGCCGCTGGAAGGTCTCGATGACCGCGGGTGGGACCTGGTCGGGAAGCACGGTGGCGAGGTAACTGACGACGCGGACAGCGGCGTGGTGCATCGGCTGCGTGTCACCGGCCATGATCACCAGGCCTGCCACCGTGGGTGCGGCGACGGCGGGGGCGATCTTGCCGCCCATGCTGTGGCCGAGGACGAAGACCCGCTCGGGGTCCACCGATCGGTGGCCACGGAGCAGGCCGACCGCGTCAACGGCATGCGGCACGTATTCCTGCGTCATCGTCAGGTCCGGCGCCGCGGCCGCCTCGGCGTGGGCGTATGTCGCCTTGTCGAAGCGCAGCACCGTCGCCCCGCGGCTGGCGAGCCCCCAGGCCAGGTCCTTGAGCGGTTTGTTCTGGCCCGCTGGTCTCGTCGCGGTCAAACGGCCCACCACCGGCGAGCAGCACCACGCCGGGACCGGGAGCCTGCCCGCAGGGGACGCTCACTGTGCCTGCCACCGCGAGTGGGCCGGTGCCGACGGTGACCTCGTACTGTGCCGCTGCGTCAGTACCTGTCTGCGGGCCCGGATTCTCCAAGCCGCGCCAGCCAGCCCTTTTCGGCCTGAGATGTCCTGTCAGGCACCGTTTCGGTCTCCCTGACCACTTCTCTTACGCTGAGCGCCCAGGCAGTCGGTGGGCGCTGGTTACCGATCTTCGATGGGGAACGCGCCAGTGCGGGGAAGGTCTTGTTCGGCCCAGGCGCCCATGGTGGCCAGCACGACCTCGAGTCGTGCGCCTGCCGGGGTGAGTTCGTACACCACGCGGGGCGGGATCTCCGGATAGGCCGTGCGGGTGACCAGCCCTAGGAGTACGAATCGTCGCAGCCGTGAGGACAGGGTCTTGGGGCTGATCCCCGGCAGCCCGGCGCGCAGCTCGGTGAAGCGTTTCGGGCCGGTCAGCAGCTCCCTCACGATCAGCGTCGCCCAGGGCCCGTCCAGCACGGTCAGGAACCGGGCGATCGGACATTCCGGCAAAGGGTGATCCAGCTCACTCATGCTCCCCCCATTAGTTCATTTGAGGGAACTGATTCCCTCAGGGAACTGTAGCCGGAGCAGCCCGCACCCCACACCATGGAGGACCTCATGACCGCGATCAGTACGGCCAACACCTCAAGCGAGATGGTGCGCTCGGCCACGAGCACCGCGTTGCGGGTCGCCGCGCGCAACCTTGAGCTGTACGACACCGGCGACGTCGCCGGGGCGGACGAGGTGTTCGCCCCGGATGTGATCGACCACAACCCCGCTGGTGACGCCGCCTCGGGCATCGACGGCATGCGAGCGCTGATCGCCGCGGTCCGCGACGGCTTCACCGGCACGCAGCACCGGATCCTGTTCCAGCAGGAGCTTCCCGGCGGCTGGGTGGTCCTGCACTGGCGGATGACCGGGACCCACACCGGAGACGCCTTCGGGTTCGCCGCCAGCGGCAACCCGGTCGACATCACCGGCACCGACATCGTCCGCGTGGCCGACGGCAAGATCACCGAGATCTACCACGTCGAAGAACTGCTCAAGCTCACCCAACAGATCGGCACCGGCACACAGTCGGCGTGAAGACCGAGGCCTTCTCGGACAGCGCCCGTTCCCGAGCCCCGATCGGCAACCGCCGCCTCGACGCGGCGCACTCGTTCCAGGGGCCAGTCTCCGGGAAAGGCATGTCGGCGGCCATGAGTGGGTGGGGCCGGCCATCGGCACCGCTGGAGCCTCCGTCCTTACCGGGGATGAACGCAGCCTGCCGCGGCGCGTTCGGCCTGCGCCGACACGGGCGTCGCCGTCGGGACGAACCGCCGCGGAGCCGTACGCTCCCCGGCAGCAACTCCCGGCGAAGATCGCGGACACGCAACTCATCGCTCAGCTTCTACCGAGCCGCCATACCGCTCACCGTTCACAACTTGCCCGTCCTCATATCCGCACTGCTCTTGAGGATCGCAGAGTCGAGACTCCAGTTCTCCGGTTGGACCCTCTCCCAGAGACTGCCTTTACCGAGTTCCCTTCCCACCTGGTCCTCCCGGCGGAACCACTCCTCAGCACTTCTGATCCTGTTGGGGTGGATTTCGTCGAGTAGAGCGTAATCCCTGGTGATGATTCCGTGCTTCCATGTATTCCAGAAGCCCGTGAAATTATCCCGGAAGCTCATGGTGCTTTTATCGTCGGGATCGGCGTTGTAACCGGCAGGCTGATCAGCAATGCCCTTCACGTCCGGCGCGTTCCAGTATGCGTCCAGATCAGTGTCGATGTACTGCGCCGGATGCCCGGTGACCTTCTCGAACGCCGCAGCCATGTCGGCATAGGTCATGTGCTCGATGGCGACTTCGAGGTCCATGCCATTCGCGCGCTCCGGATGGTCGAAGAGCCAGCGAACGTAGAAGCCGCAGTCTTCAAGAGCCACGTGAGGAACAGCTCCCTCGCCGAGAGGGACTCGCCACGTGACGACACCGTCCTCAACGGTGGGCGTCATGGGCGTGAGCGGTGAGATCACCATCTCAATGTAGGGACCCGACGTGAAGACCGCTGCACCCATCCGGTCCCTGTTCTTTTCATTTTGAAACAACACCCATTCGGCCATGCGGCCTTTACCGTCATAATGGCCGGTGCGGAACCTCGAGTCGTAGCCGGACTTCTTGAGGGTGTAGTCAAGATTTCCGTAAACGAAGAACTTGATTCCTTCTTCAATCGCTATCTCGTAACTGCGGATCGCCCAGTAGGTCTCCGTTTTCTCACCGGTGTTGAACCCATCGATGTTGATGAATACCCCGTCACAGCCGCGGAACCCTTCCCGCAGCACGTCCTCATCGGCGAACGACCCTTCAAGGAGGGAGACGTTGCCGAGTGCGACGAGCGCTTGGGCTCGGGGGGAACTGGAATCGCGGGTGAGAACCCGGACGGAGTATTTCTTGTCGGCGACAAGAGAGCGGACGATGGGCATCCCTTGAGCCCCTGTACCGCCGATCACGAAGATACTGGAGGTGGCGTGAGAAGACATGGAACACGACTCCGGAGGTTGAGTACGTACGCGATCAGTACGCGATGGACGCGGTGCGTTCGAGACTGATCTCTAAATCAGCCCGGCGATCGAGACTCCCGGGAAACCGATCGGTTTCGAGCAGGGTACACCGATCGGTTTCCGAGTGGCAAGCGTCTCGGGCGGTGACACCTCGACGACCTCACGATCCTGGGCACGGAGGCGCCCATCACGGTCGGCCGGGACAGACGCAGGTCGCAGGCGGCCTGGACAGATACAGGTCGCAGGCGGCCTGGATGACCGGAAGCCCGGCACCCCCTCACCGGCGCCCGGCCGTCGCCCGCAACCCGGCAAACGCGCGTCGGCCAGCACCGGACTCTTCGCAACGGGTTGAACCCGCGCGGCCGACGGGCCACTTCGGCCATAGGTGGCCGGGCCATCCCCAGCAACCCTTGAGCGCAAACTCGGCGACCGCTGCGCGGATGACACTTTCACGCCTCTCCTGTGCGCTACCCCTGTTGCCGGGGACGGCAACTCAGCCTTGCGCACGGAAACCGACCGGTTTACGATGACGGAAACCGGTCGGTTTCTCAATGAGTCCATGGGCTGGTGCGTGGTCACCCCCTCCGAGCGGTCCCTATCCGAATCACCTGTCGCAGCAGTTCACACAAAGGGAAACTGACGAGATGCCCAGCCCAGAGCCACGTCCCACGATTCACATTCCGGGGACCACCAGCCACACCATCGCCCCGCGCACAGGCCACCGCAGCGACGAGGGAACCCTGCGCTACCTCAAAGCGGGCACCGGCACTCCCGTGGTCCTGCTGCACACCGTGCGCACCCAGGCCGAGCACTTCCGCTCCCTCATCCCCCTGATCTCGGACCAGTACACCGTGTACGCCCTCGACCTACCGGGGATGGGCTACTCCGAGATCGTGCCCGGCGCGTCGTACGACGAGCCGGCCATGCGCGCGGGCGTCAAGCGGCTCCTCACCGAACTCGACCTCCACGATGTGACCCTGGTCGGGGAGTCCATGGGGGCGGTGCTCGCCCTGACCACCGCGGCCGATCTGCCGGAGCGGGTGCGGCGCGTCGTCGCGGTGAACACGTACGACTTCCCTGGCGGGATCACCCGGTCCAGTCTCCTCGCCCGTGTGGTGGTCACCGGTGTCCTCACTCCGGGGGTGGGCCCGGTGATCGCCGGGGTGGAACCCAAGGCCGCTCTTCGCAGGATCCTTCAGGGCGGGCTGGGCGACAAGGCCGCTTTGCGGGCGGACTACGTCGACGAGCTCCTCCAGGTGGGCAGTCGCCCCGGCTACCCGACCGTCGCCAGGGCCGTGTACCAGAGCCTGCCCAGTCTCATCGCCGCCCGCTCGCGCTACCCCGAGGTCAAGGCACCCGTCCACCTCGTCTACGGGGAGAACGACTGGTCCCGGCCCTCGGACCGGCAGGCCGATCAGGAACTGCTGCCTGCCGCCGATTTCACACAGGTGCCGGGAGCGGGCCACTTCATCGCGCTGGAACGGCCTGGCATCCTCGCCGATCTGTTGAACGCGGTGGCGTGACCGCCGCCCGACGTCCCGGCACCCAGATTCTCCACGTCAACTTCGGCACCGCCCAGGGACAGACCTGGGCGGTGTTCGCCAGCCACTGGCCCTCCCGCAGCGGCGGCCGGCTGGAGTCGGCGGCCTACCGGGCCGTGGCCGGGGGGGGGAACACTCGCCTGCTTCCACGAACGCGCCCTCGAAGTGCATGGATGGGACGCCCCGGTACTCGTCATGGGCGACTTCAACGACGCACCCTTCGCCCCCTCACCGACGCAGCACGTCCTGAGCAGCCGGCAGCGCAAGAAAGTCCGCAACTCCACCGCCGCGCGCCGACTGTTCGACTTGATGCGGCCGCTGCTGGGCACCGACGACCAGCCTGGCCCTCACCCCCGCCCGTCCGGCACCTTCTCCTTCGAAAACCAGGCCAACGTCCTGGACCAGTTCCGGGTCAACGAGAACATGCTCGCCACCAGCGCCCCACTGCGCGCCGAACCCGGCTCGGTCCCCATCGTCACCGGTCCGCCGGCCATGGTCGGCACCGGACGGGTACCGCGCACCCGTCCTCTTCGGCGGCATGGGTCAAGGAGGCCAACGAGGGCGGCTGCTGCGGCCACTGTCCCATCGCCGTGCACGTCCGCACAGCCGACTGAGTCCGAGCCAGTGCCCCAAATTCACCTGCGGACGCTTCGAGGAGGCCCTGAGCGTCACGCTCGACTCGGTGTTGTTCCGCTCATGCGGACAGGATTTGTCACCGTCGGCACGTCGCGTCTCAGCCGCTGTCCCGAGTTGGGGGCCACCGCGTGCGAGGTCAGGGGCTGGCGTGTCGCTCCAGCAAGGATCGGAGACTGAACGGCTGTACCTCGAGCAGGACGATGGTGGTGTTGGAACGGACCACGCCAGGCGCTTCGAGCAGCAGACCCGTAATGCGGTGCAGGTCCTTGGTGTCCTGGGCGACAACACGGGCGAGGAGGTCACCGTCGCCGGTGGTGACGAGCAGCTCGACCACCTCGGGGATACGCAGGATCGCCTCACGGGTGGGCTGCCCCACGCGCTGGCTGATCGACAACGTGATCAAGGCCAGCAGCGGATAGCCGAGAGCTGCGGGGTCCACACGCCGGCTGGGCTCCCTCAACAGGCCGCTTTCTTCAAGTCGCTTCAGACGAGCCTGCACGGTGTTGCGGGCCAGACCGAGTCGGTCGGCCAGAGCAATCGTCGTGGCCCGCGGATCCGCGTCGAGAGCCAGGAGGATTCGGGCGTCGAAGGCGTCGGCGTTTCGCATGTTGCCCAGCATCGCACATCAGACGCAGGCCGAATTGAGCATTCTGCTCATGATTTTCTCCGAATATTGCGCAGTTCGATACGTCTCTCTAGGTTCACGCCATGCAAAAAGCGCAATGCGAAAGCACCTCGGCGAATAGGGCCTCTCGTGTCGGACGCCGGGTGTGGGGTGACGAGGACGAGGTCGTGGCGACCGCCATGGACTACGCGTGGCGGCGCATCATGCAGGCTCCTGATCCGGTGACAAGCGCCCGCTCCGCCAGGGACCTCGCTGTCGCGGCCGGTGCGGCCATCACCCCCCGGGGAATCGGCAGCGTCGCAGTCCTCAAACTGTTCGACCAGGTCCTGGCCCCCGCCACCCGTGCCCAGAACGGGCCGACGAACCTCGCGTACATCCCCGCAGCGCCTACTCGTGCCGCACTCGCCTTCGAGGCGGTCACCGGAGCGGCGAACATCTTCGCGGGAACCTGGGAAGCCGGAGCCGGAGCCATCCACGCCGAGAACGAGGCGTTGACCTGGCTCACCCAGCTCCTCGGATGGCCACCCGCCGCAGCAGGATGCTTCGTCAGCGGTGGCACCATGGGCAATCTCTCCGCTCTCATCACGGCCCGCGCCGCTGCCGACGCCTCGCGGGGCCGGCCGGCGGACGGCTGGAAAATCGTGTGCGCCGACAGCGCCCACTCCTCGATCACATCCGCCGCACGCGCGATGGATGCGGAGATCATCACCGCTCCGGTGGACCAGCGGGGGCACCTCACCGGATCCGCCGTAAACGCGATACTGGAGTCCGCCACCGGCGTCTTCGCCGTGGTCGCAACGGCCGGGACCACGAATGCCGGCCTGGTCGACAATCTCGACGACATCGCCGACGCGTGCGAACGCCACGACGTGTGGCTGCACGTCGACGGCGCCTACGGCGGAGCAGGCCTGGCGGCGCCCAGCGTGCGGCATCTTTACACCGGCATCGAACGCGCCGACAGCTTCATCGTCGATCCCCACAAATGGCTCTTCGCGCCCTACGACTGCTGCGCACTGCTCTACCGGGATCCGACCTCGGCGCGCGCCGCGCACAGTCAGTCGGCGCACTATCTCGACACCATCGACCGCGATGCACACAATCCGGCGGACCTGGCCCTCCACCTCAGCCGCCGCGCCCGCGGCCTGCCGTTCTGGTTCAGCCTGGCCGTCCATGGAACCGACCGGTACGCGCAGGCCGTGGAACGGACACTGGCCACCAGCCGGCTGGTCACCGATGCCATACGCGCCAGTGACCATCTACGCCTGACGATCGATCCCGAGTTGTCCGTCGTTCTCTTCGAACGGCCGGGGTGGAGCCCGCAGGACTACGCGTCATGGTCCGCCCGGGCTGCCGAAACGGGCACCATCCTGTGCGTGCCGACACTATGGAACGGCGCAACGGTTCTGCGCATGGCCTTCGTCAACCCGGACACCCATGCCGACGACGTCATCCACACGCTCCACACACTCCGCTAGCCGGTAATCCCGAGCCACTCTCTCGCGATCCGCATGGGCTCGGATGACGTATCACGCTCAGGGGCAGGCCGAAGCAGCTCCCACGCACTGGTCGGGGCTGTCCAATGCCACTGCCGCAACTCCGCGGCCGGCGAACATACGTAGCCGATTGCGTAGTTCTACTGATCTTTTCAGCGTCCGCTTAGGGAAGGGTCTTGATCGAGGGTGAACCGTGCGCGACGGGTAGAGCCAATGAGCACAGGTCGGGATGATGACGTTGCTGGAGTCTGCAGGAGACCGGGTACGGTGGCTGGCCCGCGCCGTCGCCCCGACGGGACGTAACCGGCCGGCTCGGTATGCCGCCGCTCCGGTCACCGCCTTGCTGGCGGCCGTCGCGCTGCTGACGGCCGGCTGCTCGGGCAACGGAGACGGCACCGACGCATCGGCCGCCACGCCCTCCGTGACCGGCACTGCCACCGCTGCCCCGACCACCGCTTCGGCCACGCCCTCCCCGCTTTACCCGACCAACGCCAAGGGCTGCCACCCCAACGGGGGGTGGACGACGGAACAGGTGGTGAGCTGGGTGCGAATAGGGGCCGATGTCCCCGCCGCAGGCGTCGACACCTCCAAGGACCCGGTCACGATCGACGAGAGCGTGGAGGGCTACTCCGGCCCGCTGTGCGAAACGGTCACCGTTCAGGTGGAGTTCTGGAAGCTCACCTACGGCTCGGCGGGCGCCGGAGAGTACACGACCAGCGCCACGGGGGCCCCGCCGGACTACTACTTCGACATGGACTCCGTGAAGCGGACCGAGCTGCGCGTCGACGGTCGTAAGGAGCACCTCGTGAAAACGCCGGAGAGGCTCTACGCCGGCGACCGCAGCGTCTGCGCGGGGGCCCTGGTCGCGGTGTACGTCGGCAGGCCCCTCAAGAGCAAGGAACTGCCCGAGCACATCAGCACCGAGTCCGGGGGCCTCAACATCTCCGGCGGGGACGTGAAATTCAGGACCGAGCGGGTGGCCGAGTACGAGCTGTCGCCTCCAGCGGCGCCGCACGTCTGCAGCCCCGAGGGCAAGCCCACCGCCGACCCGTACGACGTACCCGACACCACGGGTGTGCCCGACCCGCTGTACCCGACGCCGACGTTCAGCTTCGACGTGAACGACGTCCTGCGCTCCCCGAGTTACGGAGATTGAGCATGTGAGGACCCGGCGACCGACGGGGCCGTGGGTTCACGGAATAGCTGGCGGGGGAAGGACTGACCGATTGTCGGGACGGTCCGACAGATATCTGATATAGGGAGGCTGCTATGGGTAAGCGGGAATTGGGGCCGTATCCAGGTCTGAGATATGCGCACATGGTGTCCAAGGACATCCACAGCAGCCATGTCGTCCGCCAGTTTGCTCTCTATCCGATCGACATCGAGCGGCCGGAGAAGGGCCGACGGGTGGAGGCGCTGGAATGCGGGAGCTGCCAGAAACCGCTGAAGTTCAAGGTGCTCAGTGTCGCGGCGACCAGGAGCCGCCGGTGGGCGTGGCTGGTGCTGGGCCTGGCCGGGGTAGCGGCGGCGCTCGGGTTCGGGGTGGCGATCTTCGAGGTAGGCGGGCAAGTGGCCGAGGAGGGGGCCCCCAACCCGGTGGGCCCGCTGGCGCTGGGCTTCCTCGCCGGGTTCCTCACCGGGACCTTCGGCCTGAGCTACTGGCGGTACGAGGACGGGGTGCGCGGACCCGGCTCGCCGCTGATGTCGTTCGGTGGGCACACTCTCCGGTGGCCGCCCAGCTAGCGCGACCCCCTGGCGAGATGCCTGATCTGCGAACCAGTCACCACCGCAGGACCAAGCGCTCGTTAAGCTTAGATCATACAGTCATGAACGCCTCAAAGCCAAGCTGACCTGCAGCGATGCCCTCGAAGATCAACTTATCTAGGAAGCGTACGCACTGAGTAGTCCTCAGTCCTGGGCGGGGATGTCCAGGGCGGTCCCGTACAGGCGGGACCCGGATCAGGATCGTCACGCGCCGGTCGGGCAGCGGCTGCTCGCCGGGGGCCGCCCCGTCGGCCGGGTCCACTATCTCCGCCTCGCCCTCCGCCACGGCGAACGACCAGACGTCCGGGCCGCTGACGTGCAGTGAGGTGTGCGGGTCGCGGCGCAGCTGGCGGACCTTGAGGCGGTCGGCGGTGGAGGAGACGCGCAGTACGCGCTCCTCGGCGTTCCAGTCGTAGAGGACGGTCGACAGGTGCGGGTGGCCCGTGCTCCTGACGCTCGCGAGCACGCCGAACTGCTGCTGTCGCAGCAGCTGGGAGAGCTCCTGGTCGGTGAGCACCCGGGGGGCCGGGCCGTCGTTCCTGGTGGTGCCGGTGGTGGTCTCGGTGGCGGTGTTCTCGCTCATGGGGATCAGCCTTTCGGTGGTCGGGGTGTGGGTGGGTGAAAGGGCGGTTCAGGCGGCGGCGTGGGCGGGAGCCGGTGTGTCGGCGGCCGGCTCCTGGGCGGCCTGCCGCTCGGGGCGGCGCAGCATCGTGAAGGCGACGGCGAAGGCGATGACCAGGAGACCCGCGCCCACCGCGAAGGCGAGCCGGTAGCCGCCGGTCAGTGCCTCGGCCGCCGTCCGGCCCTCCGCCGCGAGGCTCTCAGTACGGGAGGCGGCCAGGGTGGACAGGACCGCGACACCCAGCGCCATTCCGATCTGCTGGGTGGTGTTGAACAGGCCGGACGCGAGACCGGCGTCCTCCTCGTTCGCGCCGGACATACCGAGTGTGGTCAGTGCCGGCAGCGCGAGGCCGAAGCCCGCGGCGAGCAGCATGACCGGGAGGAGGTCGACGGCGTAACTGGCCTGCACGGGGACGCGGGCGAGGAGGGCGAGGACGCCGATGAGGAGCACGACGCCCGCCAGCAGGACGTTGCGCTCACCGAAGCGGGCGTTGAGACGGGCGGAGATTCCCAGGGAGAGGGGCGCGTTGCCGGGACGGTCTGGAGCATTCCGCTGATGCGTGGGCGGTGCGTAAGCGTGAGCTGACGCCGTTGTCGTCGTCACGCTGGGCGGGCAGTATCACCAAGGCGTCGCACGACCAGTGGGCGCTGGCCCGCCGTAGCCAGTGGGCGTACATCCAGGGCCTGGAAGCGGGCATTACCACCATCACGCACCGTCTGTCCCTGCCCGTCGGGCAGAAAGGCTCCAAGCAGGCGCCGGGTGGTTACCGGTCCCGGCGGGAGTGGCATGCCAAGGCGCGTCGCCTGCACGTGCTGCAAGACCGCCTGGATGCCGAGCGGGCCGACCGGGAAGCGGGCGTCGTGCGTGTGGTGCGTGGCGGCAAACGTCTGGCCCGCACCCGGCACCATCTGGAGGCCGCCGGGCTCACCGGGGCCGGGTGGCGTCGGCGGTGGGAGGCCGAGCGCTGGTTCCTCGCCGCCGACGGTGAGTCCGGCAAGCGCTACGGCAACGAGACGATCCGCGTCAGCCCTGCAGACGAGGTGAGTATCAAGCTGCCCGCTCCGCTCGCGTATCTGGCGAACGCCCCGCACGGGCGGTACGTCCTCGCGGGCCGGGTCGCGTTCGCGCATCGGGGCGCCGAGTGGGCTGACCGTGTCGCGGCCAACCGGGCGGTCGCCTACCGCATCCACCTGGACGTCGACCGGGACCGCTGGTACCTGACCGCCTCGTGGCAGGTCCCGCCCACCCCCACCCTCCCGCTGGCCGCCGTTCTCGCCCAGGGGGTGATCGGTGTCGACATGAACGCCGACCACCTCGCCGCATGGCGCCTGGACACGCACGGCAACCCGGTCGGCGACCCGCGCCGCTTCTTCTACGACCTGTCCGGAACCGCCCAGCACCGCGACGCCCGGATCCGCCACGCCCTGACCCGCCTGCTGCACTGGGCCAGGTCGTGCGGGGTGAAGGCGATCGCGGTGGAGGACCTGGACTTCACCGCCGAGAAGACCCGCGAGAAACACGGCCGCCACAAACGCTGTCGGCAGCTCATCTCCGGCATGCCCACCGCCCGCCTGCGCGCCCGGCTCACCTCCATGGCCGACCACACTGGCATCGCGGTCATCGCGGTGGACCCGGCCTACACCAGCCGCTGGGGCGCCCAGCACTGGCAGAAGCCCCTCACCCGCACCACCCGCACCACCACTCGCCACGGCGCGGCCGCCGCGGCGATCGGAAGACGCGCCCAGGGACACCCGATCCGGCGACGGACGGCACCGCCCCCACACGACCAGAGTGATCGTGCGGGGCATCGGACCGCCCAGGCCCGACCAGGCATCCCCGGGCGTGAGGGAACCCGCCCCCGCATCCCCGGACCACGCACCAGATGCGTGCCGCCCGGACGCGGAGCGAACGCGGGCAACCAGAACACCCAGCACCGTTCGGCGTGTTCGGCTGAGCATGAATCCTGGCAACAGGACTCACACCCGCTCAGTCCTTAGGAACGGTTACGGGTGGGCGATCAGGACGCTCTTCTCTCCGGAGGAGGCGAACCGATCTGCTTCGCCACGTCCCACACGCGTACTCCGTCGTCGTACCCCGCGGTGAGGATCAGCGGTGGGCCCTGCGCAGGCCGGACCTGGCAGGCGGCGCGTACCCAGCCGTGGCCGCTGACGAAGCCGGCGAGGTCCATGCCCAGGTCGCCGGCGCGCTCGCCGGTGAACGGGTCCCAGACAGCGGTGCCCGGCCCGTCCCCGCCGGCGACGAGGAGCGTGCGGTCCCCCGCCTCCGCCTGGCACAGGGCGTACACGGGCCCGACGCCGGCCGTGAACGCCCGTTCCTCCCGCGGTGCCTCCACGTCCCACAGTCGGACGACCCCGTCCCAGCCGGAGGTGGCGAGCAGGGCGCGGTCACCGTCGGACACCTCGCACAGGGTCCACACGGCGCGGTTGTGCGCGGTCAGCTCCAGTGCCGCATGCCCGGACTCGGCGTGCCACAGGGTCACTGTGCCGTTGCCGTGCCCAGCCGCGAGCAGCGTTCGCCCGCCCGTCCGCACCTGACACAGGGCGAAGGTCCACCCCCTCCGGGGGCCGGTGTCGATCGTGCGCACCAGCCGGCCGTCGCGCGGGTCCCAGATGCGTATCGCGCCGTCCCGGCCCGCCGAGGCCAGCAGGTCGCGCCCCGAGACCCGCACCGTGCACAGTCCGTACACCCAGCCGCGGTGACCGGTGAGGGAGGCCACCAGCGCGCCTCGGTTCTCCAGATCCCAGAGCCGGACGACCCCGTCCCGGCCGCCGGACGCCAGCAGGGGCCTGCCGTCGACGTCGACCTCGCACAGCGTACGGATCCAGGTGCGCGAGTCCGTGAGGACCGCCGTGTCCTCGCGCGTGGCCGGGTCCGCGAGGCGGATCACCTTGCGGTGCCCGGAGTACGCCACGAGTCTTTGGCCGCCGACCGTGACCTCGCAGGCCGCCTCGAACGACGGCCGGAACCGGTACCGGCCGTCCGACCGCCGGACCACCCATACGACGATCAGGACGATCCCCGCCACTACGCCGGCGATCAACATCCGCCCTCCCCGAGATCCCCGGAGCCTTCCCGTTGCGGCAACGGCCGCGGCCCCTACGGGTCTTGATTCTTCCCCGGGCGTCGGGCCGGGACGATCGTGTTGTTACGTAGATCAGTTACGTAGTTTCCGCATCGGTTCGGCCCACCCGTCCCACCCGGACGAGGGTTGCCCGTCCCGCGCTGATCGACGCCCACCCGCTCGGGCCGGCGGCTCGCCGTCGACGCGTAGCCGTCGACGCGGTGTGAGATCGAGGACACGAAGCCACAGGTTGTCAGTGGCGTACGACAGGATGTGCGGGGGCACCAACTGTCGCGGGGGGCGTGAGGGTATGACGACGGAACGGACACCGCTGGTCGGCAGAGAGGCGGAACTCGCGCGGCTCGACCGGCTGCTGGCGGAACTGGTGGGGGACGTGCCCGGCCGCCCGGCGGTGCTGGACGTCGGCGGTGAGGCGGGCATCGGCAAGAGCCGGCTGGTCCACGAGCTGTGCCTGGCCGCGACGCGGCGCGGGGCGGCGGTGCTGCGCGGCCGGGCGACGGAGTACGAACGTCACATCCCGTTCCAGCCGTTCACCGACGCCTTCTCCGACCTCGCCCCGGAGGCCGTCGAATCCTTCCCGGAGGCTGCCGAGGTCGCCCCGGTGCTGAGCGGCGCTCCCCGCAGCACGGACCGCTTCCACCTGCACCGGGCCACCGCCGCCCTGTTGACCCACGCCGCGGCGTCTGGGCTGGTCGTGGTCCTGGACGACATGCACTGGGCGGACGCCGCGTCGCTGGAGCTCCTCGACCATCTCGTACGGCACCCCGTGCGCGCCCGCGTCCTGCTGGTCCTCGCCCGCCGCGACCGGCAGAGCCCCGCGCCGCTTGCCGCGACCCTCACCCGCGGCATGGAGACCGGCACGGTACGGCGGACGGTCCTCGGCCCGCTCGCCGAGCGGGACTGCGTCGAACTGCTCACCCCTGACCTGGCCCGCGACCAGGCCGTACGCCTCTTCACAGCGAGCGAGGGCAACCCGCTGTACCTGCTGACCCTGCTCCAGGCGCACCGCGAGGGCGCGTCGGTGAGCCGACTGTCCACGACCGGCCTCGGGGCGCTGCTGCTCGACGAGCTGACCCCGCTGACGCCGTCGCAGGGCCGGCTCGTCCAAGTGGTGGCAGCTCTGGGCGACCACGCCACGCCCGCGCTGCTCGGCCCGGTGACCGGCCACGAGCCGGGGCAACTGGCCGACGATCTCGCCGTACTGACCCGGCGCGACCTGCTGCGCACCGGCACGCACGGGCGGATCGCGCTGCGTCACCCCGTGCTGCGCAGCCTCGTCCGCGACGGCACCGCCCCCTGGCAGCGCACGGAGATCCACCGGCTCGTCGGCGCCGAACTCGCCCGTACCGGCGCCCCGTTGGCCGGGCGGGCGCACCACGCCGAGCAGTCGCTGTCCGGCTGGGACCCGCGGGCGGCGGCGGTGCTGGACGAGGCCGCCGAGCAGGCCGCGCAGACGGCGCCCGCGAGCAGCGCGCACTGGCTTGAGGTGGTGCTGCGGCATCTTCCGCATACGCCGGAACACGCGGCCAGACGGCGCGAGTTGATGCTGCGGCGGGCCCGGGCGCTGGGCGTCGGCGGCCGGCTCCGGGAGAGCCGGGACCTGTTGCACCAGGTGATCGCCCTGCCCGACCCGGGCGACGGGACGGGGTCGCGGGCGTCTGCTGTCGTGCTGTGCGCCGTCATGGAGCGCCATCTGGGACGTTACTCGGAGGCGGTCGCCCTGCTCCGCCGCGAGTTGCACCGCACTGATCCCGCGCCGTCGCTCGCCGACCAGGTGGCGCTGGGCCTGGAGCTGGGCTCCTCGGCCCCGCACGACACCTCGTACCCGGCGGTGCGCTCCGAGGTGGCACACACCCTGGAGGTGGCTCGCTCCCTCGGGGACGAGACGGGGGTGGCGGGTGCGCTGAGTGTTGCGGCGCTTGGGGAGGCGTACGAGGGGGAAACGGCCGCTGCGGACGACTTCACCCGCCGGGCGGCGGCCCTCGTGGACTCGCTGCCGGACGGCGATCTGGCCGGCCTGTGCGAGCCGCTGGTACGGCTGGCCTGGGCGGAGGCGTTCCTGGAGCGCTTCGCCGACGCCGAGCGGCACGCCGATCGCGGCCTGGCCATTGCCCGCCGCACCGGCCAGATCTACCTCCTGCCCCACCTTCTCCTGTGCAAGACACACGTGCGCACCCAGACCTGCCGGCTCGCGTCGGCGGTGGAACTGTCCGAGGAGGCCGAGGACATCGCCCGCGGCATCGGCAGTGACGAACTGCTCGCCTTCGTCCTCGCCACCAGGGCCCACGCCCTGGTCGACGCCTGCCCACCCGGCGATCCGCGGCCACTGGCCACCGCCGAGGAGGCGGTGGCCGCGGCGGGTCTGAGCGTCAACTGGTGGGCGTCCATCGCTTGGTGTGTACTCGGCTACGCGGCGCTCACTGCCGGCGACCCGGCTCGTGCCCGGGAGGCGGTCCTGCGTGCCGGCGGCCCCGGCCTGCGGCGGATGCAGCCCTCCATGCGTCCGCTGTTCATGGAGGTCCTGGTGACCGCCGCCGTCACCATGGGTGACCTGGACGCGGCGAAGGACTGGGCCGAGCGGGCCCGCGAGGAGGCCGAGCGGCTCGATCTGCCTGTGCAGCGCGCCTCTGCCATGCGCAGCGCCGCGCAGATACGCCTCGGTCTCGGTGACGACAAGGCGGCGGCGGACCTGTTCGTGGCGGCGGCCGACGAGAGCGCCCGCAGCGGAGGGGTGTTCTGGGAGGCGTTCTCCCTGCTCTTCGGCGCCTCCCTGTCGGCGGCGGACCCGGACGGCTCGCGGCGCGGGCAGGCGGCCTGGCACCGGGGGCGGCGGCTCGCCGTGGCCGGGGGCTGCGGGATGCTGACCGGTCTTGCCGAGGCGGTTGGCCCGGCGGTGGCCGCCGCCGCTGACGGGCCCGAGCGCCGCCTCGCCGAACTGACCGCCCGCGAACGGGAGATCGCCGACCTCGTCGCCGACGGCCTCACCAGCCCGGCGATCGCCGAACGACTCTGCCTGAGCCGCCGCACGGTCGAGACCCACATCTCCCGGGTCTACCGCAAGACGGGAGTCTCATCGCGGGCAGCTCTGGCGGGCCTGATGGCGGGGCGCACGCCGAGGCCTTCCTTGAGTGGATGAGCCACGCACGGTTCGAGCCGCGGATACCGGCGGTCCTGTGCATCAGCCACAAGTCACAACCGCGGTCACGAGCGCCTGGTGGCCCCTGGCACAGGAGCCAAAGCCAAGCTCACCCCAGCCGACCGGGTCCTGGTCACCGTGCTCCACCTGCGCAGACTCGCGACCATGGACCTCCTCGGCGAACTCTTCGGCGTCACCGCCCCGACTATCAGCCGCGCGAAACAGGAGGTCCGCCCACTCCTGGAAGCACACGGCCACCACATCAACCCTTCAACCGCCCGCCTTCGCACACCAGCCGGCGTTGCGACGTACCTCGCTCCCGACTCCACCCAGACCAAGGTCAAAAAGACGAGTCAAAGATCTGCATGCCCATAGCGGCTCGGTGACACCCCGCCAGGCGTCAAGAAAGCACTCCGCCCCCAGCCTCGACAGGGCCAACAAGCAGGTGAATTAGCACCATATCGCCACAGATGGCGACACCCGAGTGGTACCGCGGTACCACTCGGACGCCGAAGTGTCTCCCGTGGTCCCAGGCCCGCGACCGACCACCCCCTTAGCTTCGAAGCAGATGCCGCGGTACGTCCGTGGGCGAGTTCGAGGCAAAGGCCAGACGCATGATCGAAGCACGTGAGCTGACGAAGCGGTACGGGGACAAGACGGTCGTCGACCACCTGTCCTTCACCGTCAAACCGGGTGAGGTGACCGGCTTCCTCGGCCCCAACGGCGCAGGCAAGTCCACCACGATGCGCATGATCATCGGCCTGGACTTCCCCACCGGGGGTTCGGTCACTGTCAACGGACGCACCTACCTGAAGCACGCCGCACCGCTGCAGGAGATCGGCTCCCTGCTGGAGGCCAAGTCCGTCCACCCGGGACGTACCGCCGTCAACCACCTGATGGCGCTGGCGCACACCCACGGCATCGCGCGAAGCCGGGTGGAGGAGGTGATGGAGCTGGCCGGGCTGACCAGCGTGGCCGACAAGCGCGTGGGCGCCTTCTCGCTCGGCATGGGCCAGCGGCTCGGCATCGCCGCGGCCCTCCTCGGCGACCCGGCCATCGTCATGCTCGACGAACCGGTCAACGGTCTCGACCCCGAGGGCGTGCTGTGGGTGCGCAACCTGCTGCGCCGCCTGGCGGACGAGGGGCGGGCCGTGATGCTCTCCTCGCACCTGATGAGCGAGACCGCGCTGATCGCCGACCACCTGGTGATCATCGGACGCGGCCGGCTGCTCGCGGACACCACAGTGGACGACTTCACCCGCGCGGCCGGCGGCGGGGGCGTCAAGGTCTCCACCACCGAGGCCGGCAAGCTGCGTTCGCTGCTGGCCGGCCCGGACGTCACGATCAGCTCCTCCTCCGAAGAGGAATTGCTGGTCTCCGGACGCGACGCCCGTGAGATCGGGGCGATCGCCGCTCAGCACGGGGTGGCGCTGTACGAACTGACCCCGCAGTCCGTCTCCTTGGAGACCGCCTTCATGGAACTCACCAGCGACGCCGTCGAGTACCACAGTGCTCCCGTCGACGCCCCTCGAAAGGCCGCCTGATGACTGCCACCACCCTTTCCCCGGGCGCTGCTCGCACGACGGTGCACAAGGTGACCGGCCGCCGGGTGCTGCGCTCGGAGTGGGCCAAGTTCTGGTCGCTGCGCTCCAGCTGGATCACTCTGGCGGTCGCGCTGCTCCTGCTGATCGCCCTCGGGTCGATCGCCTCCGCCACTTACAGTCCCGACGCCGTCGCGAACCAAGGACCGCCGGGATCTGACCCCGGCGAGAGCGACGCGGTCAGTCTGGCCCTGCTCGGCGTGACCTTCGCGTCGCTGGCCGTGGGCGTACTCGGGGTGCTGATCTCGGCGGGCGAGTACAGCACCGGCATGATCCGGTCCACGCTCGCCGCGGTGCCGCGGCGGTTGCTGGTGCTGTGGTCGAAGAGCGCCGTGTTCGGGGTGGTCGCGTTCGTCTTCACCACGATCGGTGCGCTGGTGGCGTTCCAGCTGGGCACGCTGGGCCTGGACGGCGAGAAGATCGCGCTGTCCATGGGCGACGACGGTGTGCTGCGCAGCCTGGTGGGCGCCGGACTCTATCTCGGCCTGGTGGGTGTGTTCGGCGTGGCGCTGGGAGTGGTGCTGCGTTCCTCCGCCGGGGCCATCGCGGTCCTGGTCGGCGTCCTGCTCATCCTGCCCGGACTGGCCACGCTGCTGCCCAACTCGTGGGAGGACTCGGTCATCCCCTATCTTCCCAGCAACGCGGGGTCGGCCATCTACGCCCTGCACGAGTCGTCGAACTCCCTCTCCCCCGGGGCGGGACTCGCGGTCTTCGCCGGCTGGGTGGCGCTGGCACTCGCCGGGGCGGCCTACCGGCTGGCCCGGACCGACGCCTGACCAATACACCAAGGACAATCGGGCTCATGACTCCTCAAGGGGCGTCGGCCGCCGAGGACACCGCCCAGGGGACGCCGCTCCAGCCGCCCCCTGGACTCGACGCCGCCTGGACACACCCGTTCCTGGGCCATCTGCTGCGCGGGCAGAGCCGACAGCAGCGACTGGACCGCCGGCATCCGTGGCTCCACGACACGGCGGTCGTACTCGTCGTCGCGCTCCTCAGCCTGCCCGACCTGCTCTCCAGCGGCAGCGACAACGGACCCTTCGGGGAAACGAGCCAGCGCGGCGAGCTGCCTTCCGGCGTTCCCTTCCTCTTCACCGCCGCCCTCATCATTCCGCTGTGGTGGCGGCGCAGGGCTCCGGCCGCCACCTTCTTCGTGATCGCGCTGCTCAACCTCGCCCAGTGGTCACTGGGCCTGTGGCAACAGGCCGGCATCAGCGCGCTCGTCGCCCTGTACAGCCTGGCCCTGCATGGTTCCCTGCGGGCGCTGGGCTGGGCCGCCGCGCTGACGGTCGTCCACCTCACGCTGGCGATCGGCGTCCTGGTGGAGGTCGACCATCCACTGCTCGGCCTCTTCTTCATGCTGGGCACGGCGACGGCCGCCGTCGCCATCGGCCTGACGCTCCGCATCCGCCGGATGTACCTGGCCGCGCTGGAGGACCGTGCCGGGCGCCTGGAGATCGAGCGCGACCAACGCGTCCGGCTCACCGCCGCCGCCGAGCGCTCCCGGGTCGCACGCGAGATGCACGACATCGTCGGCCACAACCTCTCCGTCATGGTCAGTGTCGCCGACGGCGCCGCCACCCTCGCCACCAACCGGGGCGAACAGTCCGCCGAGGCCCTGCGCATCCTCGGCGACACCGGCCGCCAGGCCATGGGCGAACTGCGCCGCGTCCTGGGCGTCCTGCGCGAGGAGCAGGACGACGTACGCACACTCAGCCCGCAGCCGGGGATCCGCGACCTGGACCCCCTGCTGGCACGGGTCCGCTCAGCGGGGCCGACGGTGACCTACCGGAGCGTGGGCGATCTCGACACGCTGGGCAGCGGCGTCCAGCTCACCGTGTACCGCATCGTCCAGGAAGCCCTGACCAACACTCTCAAGCACGCCGGTGCGGGCACCGCCGCCGAGGTCACCGTGACCGCCGACGCCGGCATCGTGCGGGTACGGGTCACCGACACGGGAACACCGCCGGGGGCGCCCGTGCGGGCCGAGCCGGAACCGCGGCCCGGCGACACGGGACACGGCCTGGTCGGCATCCGCCAGCGGGCCGCCATGTACGGCGGAGACGTCACCATCGGCCCCCGCGCCACCGGCCACGGCTGGATCGTGGACATCGTGCTCGACATGCCGGCCGCACCCACCCCGTCGGCATCAGGAGAACACCTGCCATGACCACCGTACTGATCGCCGACGACCAGCCCCTGCAGCGCATGGGCTTCCGCATGCTCATCGAGGGCACCCCCGGCCTCACCCCGGTCGGCGAGGCCGAACACGGCGCCGAGGCCGTCCGCCTGTCCGCCGAACTACGGCCCGACGTCGTCCTCATGGACATCCGCATGCCCGGCATGGACGGCCTCGAAGCAACCCGCCGCATCACCGCCACCGGCGGCCGCACCCGCGTACTCATCGTGACCACCTTCGACCTCGACGAGTACGCCCACGACGGCCTGCGGGCCGGAGCCAGCGGCTTCCTGCTCAAGGACGCCCGACCCGAGGAACTCGTGGCCGGCATCCGGGCCGTCGCGAGCGGTGACGCCATCGTGGCCCCCAGCCTCACCAGGCGTCTGCTGGACGCCTACGCCCACCAGGTCCTCGCCCCCTCCGGCGCCCCCGCACCCACGGACCCCCGGCTGCGGACCCTCAGCGACCGCGAACGCGAGGTCCTGGTCGCCATCGGCCGGGGCTGGACCAACGCGGAGATCGCCGAACGGCTCCACCTCACCGAGTCCACAGTGAAGAAACACGTCGGACGAGTGCTGGCCAAGATCGGGGCACGCGACCGCATCCAGGCCGTGATCACGGCGTACGACGCCGGGCTGGTCAGAGCCGGGCAGTGACCGACCCGGCATCCCATGCCACTGCGGTTACACCAGACATCCCCCGCCGGGAATGCGCAGAATCTCGCGCTCTTTCCTCCAACTCGCTCCTGCGCAGGGCAGCGTTCTCCGCCTCCAGGGGCGTGGGCCGCTCTTCGGGTACCTCCGCCCGCCGGCCCCGGGGCCGACTTGTCCCGGCCGCCCGTACCCAGTTCCGCAACGTCTCCGGGTCGACCCCCAGATCAGCGGCAACCGACCTGATCGTCGCTCCCGGGCGCGGCCCGCTGTCTCAGGGCCTCAGGTTCGCGCCGACCGCGGCCGCGACGACGCGGTCCCGCTCGGCGCGGGTGAACAGTCCCTCGGACAGCCATCCGTCGGCAAGACTGCGCACCGCGCGTACGAAACGCCCGGAGGTCGTGAACGGGGCCTGCTGCCACAGCACGTCGAGGAAGGTCAGACCGTCGGCGCGGGCGCGGTTCGGTACGCCCGAGTCGGCCGTGCCGAACACGATGGCGGGCTCGGAGCGCCTGAAGTAGGCGTGGTAGCGGGTGTCGTCCGCGATGTGGAACGGGGCGAGGGTCAGTCCGTGCGTGGTGAAGTGCAGCGGGCGGCCCTCGGGGCGGATCACGTCGGCGAGATCACCGCGGAGCGTGAAGTCCTTGTAGAAGGAGAACGGGCGGAACCCCGATTCCGGGCTCCGGGCGACCAGCAGGACCGGTCCGTGGAACAGCGACTGGACGGTGGGATCGTCGAGGGCCCTTTCGATGCGCAGGCGGTAGGGAGCGGAGACCCCGACCCGGTCGCCGGGCCGCCAGCTTCTGCTCAGGGTGAGGTAGCTTCCCGGCACCGCATCAACTCTCTGCCGGACCCCGTTGACGGTGACGGTGAACCCTCCCGTGGCCCAGGACGGAACCCGGAGTTTCAGGTCGAGCCTGCCCCGGCCCTCCCGGAACGTCAGGGTGCGTACGCCCTCCGCCGGGTAGTCGCTCGTCTGCTCGACGACGAAGCCCCGCTCCGGCCACCGCAGCGTCGAGGCGAGGTAGAGGTTGACGTACAGGGTGTTGCCGTCGGCGGAGCGGAAGTAGACCGAGTCCTGGTACTTGGTGTGGTTCTCCATGCCGGTGCCGCCACAGCAGGTGCCGGTGTTGTCGTACTGGCGCACGACACCCGGGCCCATCCCCACGAAGTACGTGACCTCGGGACTGGTCGTGCTGGGGGTGTCCCGCCGGGAGGCGAGGATGTGGTTGGTCAGGCCCCGCTCGTAGTAGTCCATGTACGCGGGGTCCGGCTCGCGGAAGAACAGCTGCCGGCTCAGCTTGAGCATGTTGTACGTCGCGCAGGTCTCGGCGTTCTTGTCGTCCAGGGTCGCCGCGATGGCACCCCGGGCCCGGAACATCTCGCCCTGGCCCGTGCCGCCGAGGCTGTACATGCGGGGGCCGGCGACCATGCCCCAGAAGTTGCGGGCCGCCTCCGCGTACTGCTCCTGCCCGGTGTGGTCGAACAGCCTCAGGTAGCCGGTGAACTGGGGGATGTGCTGGTTGGCGTGTCGGCCGTCGAGGATGTCGCGGTCCTCGGCGCAGGCGTCCAGCAGCGCGGTGTTGTCGAAGCAGCGGGCGGCGGCGAGGTGCTCCGCCCGGCCGGTGAGGGCGTACAGGTCCGCCATCACCTCGTTCATCCCGCCGTACTCACCCGCGATGTAGATCGACCACATGCGCTCCAGCTGCGCCTTCGGCAGGCCGCCGAGGCGGCTGTGCACCCAGTCGCCCATCTTGGAGGCGATGGTGAGTGCCTGCGCGTTCCCGGCCAGGGTGTGCGCGTCGAGAAGACCGCGCATGATCTTGTGGCAGGTGTAGTACGGCGCCCAGATGGTCGGGTAAGTCGTGTAGCTCTCCAGCAGGATGAACTGTGTCTCCGGGTACGCCGCCAGGTAGCCCGGGTGGCTCGGCTTCGGCGAGCCGTGTTCCGCCAGCGCCTGCTGGCACTCGCCAAGGGCGGCGACCAGGTGGTCAAGCTTGGTCTTCAGCGCGGCCTCCCCCGTGCCGGCGTACGCCTGGGCGACGAGGGTGAGGAAGTGGCCACCGTAGTGGCCGCGCAGGTTGCCGTCGGAGGTCTCCCAGCCGCCCGGCGGCCGGGCGCCGCGGGTGTCGAGTCCGGCGTTGGCCCGGAAGACGGCCAGGACGCGGTCGGCCGGGTAGGACCTGGCGTAGTCGAGCATCAGGTCGCGCTTGCGGCGGAACACGCCGTCGCCGAGGGTCACCTGGGAGAGGGGGAAGGGAAGTACCGACCAGCTCGGCGGGGTGGGCGCGGCACCGGGCAGGCCCGGGACGGCATGCGCCGGGGTGGCCGCGTGCACGAGGGGTGCGGCGGCCGCCGTACCGGCGGCGATGCTCAGCACACGGCGCCGGGTGGGGGGTTGGGACATGCTCGGACTCCGATCGTCAGTCGTCGACGGGCATGGGCGGTGGGGGTGGCCGATGGGCGGCGTCATGAGGCGGCGGTCACGGTGACGGTCGCCGTGGCCCGGTAGGTGGTGCCCGCCACGGTTCCCTTCACCTCGAAGGTCCCCGGGCCGGCGTAGCGGTCCGGATCCACCGGGTCCCAGGTCACGGGGACACGGCTGTCCTTGGAGCCGTCGTTGTAGGTGGCGACGACGGTGTCCGGAAGCGTGGGCGCCCGGCCGGCCCGGGTGGTGACCCGCTCCTCCGCGAGGCTGGTGATCTCGACCGCGTCGGTCTGGCGCACCCACACGGTCGCGGTGACGGGCTGTGCGGTCCGGTCGGCGAGCCCGGTGATCCGTACGCTGGTGCCGCCCTGGGCGACCTGCTCCTCGGTGAGGGCGGGCCAGGCCACGGGCGAGCGGGCCGTGGAGCCGTCGGAGTAGACCAGGGTCACCTCACCGGGCAGTTCGGGGAGCTTGCCGCGCGGGGTGGGGACATGGACCTCGCGCACGGCCTCCGGTGTCTCGGCGTACACCTTCCACTCCTGCACGCCGAGAGCCAGGTCGGGGTGTCCGGTCAGCCGGGCGCGCAGGGCCGTGGTGGTGACCGGGGTGAAGGTGGTCCGGTTGTAGCGGTCCTCGTCGGTGCCGTAGCCGCTGGGCGAGGCGACCTCGCGCCAGGTGTCGCCGTCGCGGTACTCGATGACCCAGGAGGCGGGGACTCCGACGCCGTCGGCCGCGCCCGGCTGGGCGTCGCGGAAGAAGTACAGGTCGGAGCCGTCGACGCGGACGGGGTCGTCCCAGGTGTACTGGACCCACTGGGTGCCCTTCTGGGGCCAGCTGCCCCAGCGCGGTGCGTCGGAGGACGAGGCGGGTTCGCGGCCGTCGTTGATCGCGGCGACCGACTCCCAGCCCGAGGTGTAGGACGCGGTGGGTGTGGCGGACTGCGCCACGTTGACCTGGCCCTCGGAGAGACCCTCCGCCTTCACCACGACCTTCTTCGACGACTGCGAGGCGCCGTCGTCGGCGGTGAGTTCCAGGGTGTAGGTGCCCGCCTTGGTGAATCGGGCGACGGTGGTCGGGGCGGTCGGGGTGTCGAGGATGAGGGTGCCGTCCTCCGGGCCGTCCACAGCCTTCCAGGAGGCGGAGAGCTTGCGCTCCGGAAGACCGTCGTCCTCGACGATTCCCGTGAGCCTGACCTGGCCCGGCCGGCTGTACGTGGTGTCCCGCCACGCCTCGACGTACGGGGGCTGGTTCCGGGCCGCGGGGAGCCTGACTCCCGTGGCGAACGCCTGGATCTCCTTCAGTCCGCTGGTGTGACCGTCCCGGTGGCGCATCAGCACCCGCAGCTTCTCGGTGGTCACCTTCCGAAAGCGCACCTCGTTGAGGTTGGCCCTCGGGTTGACCGGCGACTTGACGGGTCCGGTCACGTCCTTCCACTGCCCGCCGCCGTCCTGGTACTGCACGGTGTAGAGGGCGGGCTCGGCGTATCCGCCCGGCCGTTTGTCGCTGTAGAAGTACAGGCGGACGTCGTCGACCTTGCGAGGCCGTCCGAAGTCGATCTCGTACCAGTCCTCGGCGTTGCCCGAGCCGCGGGCGCCCCAGAAGGGCTCGTTGACGGTGAAACCGTCGACCGCTCCGGACACTCCCCTCCCCTGAGTCTCATGAGAGGCGCGGGCGGTGGCGCCGGCGGCGAGGTTGTCCTTCGCCGTGCCTGTCAGGTCGCGGCCCGCCTTGGCGAAGAGGTCGGTGACCCGGTCCTTCGGGCCGTACGCGACATCCCTCGGCTCGGCAACGGTCGTACGCAGACCGGTGGTCCGGGCCGTGGCCCCGCCGCCGTCGGGGAAGGTGACCTTGCGGGTGACGGGGTCGTAGACGAGGTGGGTGAGGCGGTCGGCGGTGAGGGCGAGCTTCCCGTCGAGGTAGAGGGAGTACCCCTCGGGGACCCGCTTGCCGTACGGCCGTTTCCCGTCGCCGGGTTCGTCCCACAGCACGGCCACGTCGGTGCCGCGATAGTTGATGTCGGTGACGGCGAAGTGGGGCCAGTCGACGTCGATCGGCCACAGCTCGATCTTGCGGTCGTCGCGCGGCCGGAAGCCCATGGCGTCCTCGATCACGGTCCAGTTGGTGGTGCCGAGGATGGTGTGGTGGATCCAGGACCGGTAGCCGATCTTCTGCGGGTCGGCACTGCCGTCGGACCAGAACTCGTTCTGGTCGGGCCACCGGTTGTCGCCGTCGACGTAGTGGGCCCAGGCGTTCCACGACAGCAGCTTCTTGTACCAGCTGTTGTCGATGTACTTGTTCGGGTACTTCCGCAGCACCGAGGAGAGGAAGCGGAAGGTGACGGTGGAGTTGATGACGGAGAAGTTGTTGCTCCCCGGGTGCCCCTGCCCGGCCGCCTCCGCCTTGTCGGCCTGGTTGGCGGTGAAGAACGGGAAGACCGGGTACTGCTTGTCGTCCGCCCACAGCCGCAGGGCTTCGAGGTACTGCGGGTCCTCGTCCGCCGTGGGCATCAGGCCCACGCTGTACGGGTAGTAGTTGTTGATCTCCTTCCAGGGCACCAGGGTGTCGCTGGCCACGTGCCGGTGCTTGAGCAGCTTGTCCTTGGGATCCCACAGGTACTTCAGGACGCCGTCCTTGACGCGCTGCGCGATCTGGCGCATCTCGTCGGCCTTCGCGCTCTCACCGAGCAGGTCGTACGCGCGGGCCGCCGCCGTGGCGTTGCTGTGGACGTACGCCGACTCGGCGCGGTCCAGGTTCCCCGGCTTCCAGTCGAACGACACCGCGTCGGCGTCGTTGCCGGTCATGGCACCCCAGTCGTACTCGATCAGCCCGTTGCCGTCGTGGTCGTAGTTCTCCAGCTGGCCTCGGACGTCGTTCTCCGCGTACCGCGCGAGGTTGCGCGCGATGCCGTCGGGCCCGCCGTGCACCTGGTAGGAGCGCCAGGCCGCCTCGGAGATGTACTGGGTGTAGCTGTTGGACCAGTTCTCCGGGTCGCCCGGGTTGTCGATGTACTTGTTGCTCTTCGAGACCTCGCCGGCCGACACCCAGGGGCCGTACGCGTAGCCGGGGTCGCGCAGGTACTTGAGGTCGTCGACGAACATGCCGACCGTCAGGGCGATGGCGTTGTTGTAGCCGAGCACGCCCTCCATGGAGGTGGGGAACTGGTAGTCGTTGCCCGGGATGTCGGCGTCGAGGTAGTTGTAACGCAGCAGCCACCAGCGGTAGTACAGCGTCTTCTCGATGTTGTCGTCGGGGACGTCGAGGTAGGGCAGGTTCTGCGCCCACCAACGGTTGTAGGCCTGTACGTGGTCGCGGAAGGCGGTGGCCGCGGTCGCGGTGCGCACGGCGGCGTACTCGGTGCGCGAGCGGGCGATCTCCTCGGTGACGAAGCCGAGTTGTACCTTGGTGGTGAGCGTGCGGCCCGCGGGCACGGTGAGGGTGCGGGTCAGAGCCTCGCCCTCGGGGCCCTCGGGTGCGAAGCCGTCGCCGCTGAGCCGGGGGTAGACGGTGGTGAGGTTGTTCTTCGCCGCCACGGCGCCGGTGAGTTCACGGCCTTCGGCGGTCGTCGTGTACGGGGACGAAGCGCGCAGGACGACCTGGTGACTCGCCGAACCGGTGTTGCCGACGGCCAGGTTGGTCACGGCGACGTTGGCGTCGGTGATGAACTTGGTCTGCGTGATCTTCAGCCCGGTGGCCTCGTGGGTGAACTCGCTGCGCCAGTGGCTGGGGGTCTGTGTGCGGGACTCGGTGTTCTCCCGCAGGGTCAGGTTCTCGCCGTCCACGGACAGGTTCACGGTGTACGCCGACCGGTTGTCGATGCTCTCCCAGTACGCGACCTTGCCGGCGAACCCGAGCCGCGCCGGTTCGTGTTCCTTCATGAACACCGCCCGGCCGCGCGTGAACAGCCAGTCTCCCGCCGGGTCCTCGCCCTTGCGGGCCAGCATGCGGTCCATCCAGAAGTCGGTGCCGTTCCCCGCCTTCCGGTCGGCCTCGTACTGGGCGCGCAGCGTGCGGTGGGTCGTGAAGCCGGCCGGTAACTCCGGTACGGGGTCGGCGGATCCGGAGTAGACCGGGTAGCCGATGTCCGCGTTGTCCGCCGCTGCGGGCGAGACGGCGGCGAGCGAGGCCAGCAGCCCCAGGGCCAGCGTTCCGGCCAGGGCGGTGCGGTGGTGCCGTCTTCTCCACGGTCCGTTCATGACTGTCTCCCGGGAGGCGTTGCGCGCGGTTCGGTGGTCGGCAGCCACACCCGCATCGTCGAGGGGCCGCGGTTCGCCCAGGAGTGGTAGGGCACCAGGACGATCCCCGCCGTGCCTTCGGCGGCGGAAGCGGATGCTTCGGCAAGCGGCCTGTACGGCCAGGCGGCGCCGTCCGGTTGACCGGGTACGGCGAGTTCACCGGGTGCGACAACGGTGTCGTCCGGCCCGTCCTCGGGTTCGGCGGACGGATCCACCCGTACGGCGTCGACCTCGCGCCCTCCCGGCAGGTCCACGGACTCGGCGCAGTACACCAGCGGCCCCCGCTGGACGGCCACCGTCCCGCGCACCGCGTCGACGCGCGGGTCGGCCCCGATCCAGCGCGGGGCCATGGGCAGGTCGAGCCGTATCTCGTCGCCGGGCCGGAAGACCCGGGTGACCTCCGCCGTGCCCGGCGCCACGGCTCGACGTACCCCGTCGGGGTCGGCCAGCCACGCGGTGGTGCCCCGCGTCCACGCGGGGACGCGCAGGGACAGCGTCCACGGGTGGGCCGGGGACCGGCCGATCCGCACGGTCACGCAGCCGCCGGACGGGTAGTCGGTGCGGACCCGCAGCGCGACGTCCCGGCCCCCGGCGAGGGAGGTGGCGATCTCCGCGTCGGCGTACTGGTGCAGCTGGATGCCGTGGTCATCGGCCGTGGCGAGGTACGCGGGGAGCTGGGCCAGGGTCCGGGCCACGTTGGTCGGGCAACAGGACACCGCGAACCAGGGAGCGCGCAGGCTCGACTCGGCGCGCGGGCTCTCGGCGTCCGCCGGGGACACGGTGCCCCGGCGGCGCCGGTGCAGGGTGTTGGCGTAGAAGAACGCCCGGCCGTCCTCGGACGGGGAGGTCGCCACCACGTTGAACAGGGTGCGCTCGGCGAGGTCGGCGTAGCGCGGGTCACCGGTGGCGAGCAGGAGCCGCCAGCTGAGCATCACGGAGGCGACGCCGGCGCAGGTCTCCGCGTAGGCGCGGTCGGGTGGCAGCACGAAGTCGTCGCCGAAGGACTCGTCGCGGTGGTGCGAGCCCATGCCACCGGTCAGGTAGGTGCGGCGGGCGACGGTCGTCTCCCACTGTCGTACGACCGCGGCGAGCAGGTCCTCGTCGCCGGTCTCGACGGCCACGTCGACGGCTCCGGCCGCGAGGTAGAGGGCGCGGACGGCGTGCCCGCGCAGGACGGTGGCCTCGCGGACGGGTACGTCGTCCTGGAAGTAGGCGCGGCCGAACTCGATGTCGGCGAGCGCGCCATGGCCGCGGCGGTCGACGAAGAGCGCGGCCTGGTCGAGGTAGCGCTGCTCCCCCGTCGTCCGGGCCAGTTCGACCAGGGCCGTCTCGATCTCCGGGTGCCCGCAGACGCCCTCGATGCCGCCGGGGCCGAAGGTGGCGCAGACGTGGTCGGCGGCACGTCGGGCGATCTTCGCCAGCTCGCTCTCGCCGCGGGCCCGCGTCTGGGCCACGCCCGCCTGGATCAGGTGCCCGTAGCAGTACAGCTCGTGGCCCCATGGGAGGTCGCTGTAGCGGGGCTGCTGCCCGGGGCGGCCGAAAGCCGTGCTGAGGTAGCCGTCGGGTTCCTGGGCGGGGGCGATGGTCTCGGTGAGTGCGGCGATCTGCGCGTCGAGCCCGGTGCCGGCGCCGGAACCGGCCGCCCACGCCATCGCTTCGAGCAGCTTGTAGACGTCGGAGTCGGCGAACTCGCGGCCGCGCCGGTCCCGGTGGATGCGGCCCTCGACGGCGGCGGAGAAGTTGCCGATCCAGCCGGCGCGTTCCATCCAGTCACGGCAGTGGTCGAGTGTGGCGATCGC
Organism: Streptomyces sp. CA-210063; assembly: GCF_024612015.1. NCBI lineage: Bacteria > Bacillati > Actinomycetota > Actinomycetes > Kitasatosporales > Streptomycetaceae > Streptomyces > Streptomyces sp. CA-210063. Next base: position 10,794,992 of record NZ_CP102512.1, on the reverse strand, counting down.
GTTGACCTGCCGGCGCCGGTCCCAGAAGCCCCCGGTGATCTGGACCTCGTCGAGTCCGAGCGGCCGCAGCCGTCCCCGGCTCGGCGCCACCGGCAGGACGGATGACCGCTCCGTGTTCTCCCTCACCAGTTCATGCCTTCGGTTCGTCCCTTCGGTCGTCTGTGTGTGTCGGCGGGTGCTTCAGCCCTTGAGCGCGCCGGACATGAAGCCGCGTACGTAGTGCCGTTGCAGCAGCAGGAAGAGCAGGAGGCAGGGGACGGCGAGGACCACCACGCCCGCCTCGGTGGCGCCGTAGTCGACGGCGCCCATGCTCTGCTGGCGCAGGTTGGCGACGGCCAGCGGCAGGGGCGCCTTCTCACTGTCGGAGATGAGGATCAGGGGTGCGATGAAGTCGTTCCAGGCCGCGAGGAAGGCGAACAGCCCCACGGTGATCAGCCCCGGCCGCACCGCCGGGAGGAGGACGCGGCGCAGCGCGCCCGCGGTGCCGCAGCCGTCGACGAGCGCCGACTCCTCCAGTTCGCGCGGTACCGCCTCGAAGGAGATCCGCATCATGAAGGTGGCGAACGGCAGTTGGAACATGGCGAGCACCAGGCTGAGCCCGATCAGTGAGTTCTGCAGGTGGAGCCTGCCGAGCAGCACGTAGAGCGGGATGAGCAGGGTGGCGTACGGGACCATGAGGATCGCCAGCGTGAGCAGGAACAACAGGTTCTTGCCGGGGAAGTCGAAGCGGGCGAAGGCGTATCCCCCGAGCAGTGACACCCCGAGGGTCAGGGCGACGGTCAGCGCGGAGACGACGGTGCTGTTGAGGAGGTACCGCCACAGGCCGGCGTCGTAGTCGAGCAGCGTGCGGTAGTTGCCGAAGCCGTAGCCGGACTCCTGCGCGGTGCCCGGCTGTGCGCTGACCGACGCCCAGGCGTTCCACAGCAGGGGGAAGAGGAAGATGACGGCCAGACCTCCGGCGACGACGTAGTACGGCGTCCGGCCGAGGGCGCGGGTGGGCACCGTGGTGTCCCTTCGTCGAGTGGGGGTGGTCATGACGCGTCGGCGCGGCGCAGACCGCGGAACTGCGCGGCGTTGAGCAGCAGCAGCGCGGCGAGCACGACGATCGACAGGGCCGCCGCGGTGCCGAGGTCCATCCGCTGGAACGCCTCGCGGTAGATCAACTGCACGACGGTGACGGTGCTGTTGTCCGGTCCGCCCTTGGTGAGGACGAAGAACTGGTCGAACGCGAGCAGCGACCCGGTCACGCACAGCAGCAGCGACAGGGCGAGCGAGGGCCGCAGCAGGGGCAGGGTGATGCTGCGGAAGATCTGGGCCCGGCTCGCGCCGTCCATCCGTGCCGCCTCGTAGACCTCCTGGGGGATGCGCTGGAGGCCCACGAGCAGGATCAGCATGTAGAAGCCGGCGAACTTCCAGACGACGAGGAACACCGTCGACAGCAGGGCGGAGGTCGGCGTGCCGAGGAAGGAGAGCGGGTCGTCGACGAGGCCGAGCTTCTCCAGGGTGCTGCTGAGCGGGCCGGTGGTGGGGCTGTACAGGCCCCAGAACAGCAGGGACGCGGAGGCCAGTCCCAGAGCGCCGGGCAGGAAGTAGACCGTGCGGAAGAAGCCGGCGCCGGGGCGGGACTCCTGCACCAGCAGGGCCAGCAGAAGCGCCAGGCCGAGCAGGAGGACCGTGACGATCGCGGTGTAGAGGAGGGTGAAGCGGACGGCGGGCCAGAACAAGGGGCTGTCGGTGATGTCGCTGTAGTTCTCGGGGGCGTTGCCCCCCTGGTCGCCCGCGAGCAGCGGCCAGTCGCTGAGCGACATCTGCCCGACGAGCAGCAGGGGCAGCACGAAGAACACCGCGACGAACAGGGCCGTGGGTGCGGCGTAGCCGAGCCCCTGGACCTTGCGGGACCGCCACCACCGGGCCACGGACGGACGGGGGCGGCCTGCCTGGCGTCGCGGTGGGGCCCGGTGCTCGGCGGCCGCTCGGTCGGGCGCCTTCAGCTGCATGGCTCTCCTCTGCCGTGTGAGGTGGGAGGGGTGTGCCTTGGGACCGGGGGTACAGGTGCCGGGTGCCGGTCAGTCGGCCAGCGAGGCGGTGACCGCCTTGTTGTCCTTCTCCACGGACGACCCGTCGCCGAAGACGGCGTCGCGCATCAGGCTGAGCCAGGGCCCGTTGGGGTCGTTGAAGGTCTGCCCGAACTTCAGCGCGTACGGGGTGCGGCCGTCCGCCACCAACTGGTTGATGGTGACCAGGCGGGGGTCCGCGTCGGAGTACTTGTTGGACGCGAGGTCGGTGCGCGCCACCACGTCCTTGTGCGCGGCGACCACGTCGACCTGGGCCTCGTCGCCCAGGGACCAGGCGAGGAAGTTCCAGGCCTGGTCGGCCTTCTTGCTGGTGGCGGAGATGCCGACGGCGTCACCGCCGACGAAGGTGGACTTGCCGCCGTCGGGTCCTGGGATGGGCGCGACACCGAGGTCGAGGTCCTCGGGCATCAGGCCCAGGGTGGTGGACGGCATGGGCATCACGCCCACCGTGCCCTTCGGGAAGACACCGGTCCAGGTCGCGCCGGTCTCGTCGCGCGCGCCGGGGGCGACGATGTCGTCCTTCACCCACCCGCGGTAGGTGTCGTAGACCTTCTTCGCGGTGTCGGAGTCGAGGTTCGCCTCGGTGCCCTCCTCGTTCAGCACGTCCTCGCCCCCGGCCCAGATGGACGGCCACCAGGTGAAGACGCCGCAGCCGCCGCAGTTGCCGCCGAAGAAGGTGCCGTCGACGTCTCCGCCCAGCGCGTCCACGGCCCGTGCCTGCCGGTCCCACTCGGCCAGGGTGGTGGGCGGCTTCGCGGGGTCGAGCTTCGCCTTCCGGTACAGCTCCTTGTTGTAGAAGAGCACCGACAGGTCCAGGGTGTGCGGGACGACGTACTTCTTGTCCTCGTACGTACCGGCCTCGATGTGCGACTGGGCCAGTTCGTCGGCGAAGGGGAGGGCGTCGACGCGTTCGGTGAGGTCGGCGAAGAGCCGGCTGGATGTGTAGTTGGGGACGAACACCACGTCGGAGGCGAACAGGTCGGGGAGGTCGCGGGAGCCCGCGGCGGCGCCGACCTTGGCCTGGTAGTCGTCGGTGGGGATGACGGTGAGTTCGATCTTGTTCTTGTGGCCGGCGTTGTACGCCTTGACGAGGGCCTCGCTCTGCGGTCTGGTGGCGGCACGTGTCCACATCGTCAACGTGCTGCCGTCGTCGACACCCGTCGCGTCCGCCGCTCCGCCCCCTCCCCCGCCGCCCGAGCCGTCCTCACCCGAGCCGCATGCCGTGACGAGGCTCGCGGCGGCGAGCAACGCGACGGCACCGGTGAAGAGTCGGCGTATCTGTCCACGTGGTGCGGTCGTGCTGCGCATGACGATCCCCCTCGACAGAAACGAACCGAAAAGGCTTTCTGAAAGCTAGATCTCTGCTTACTGCCCGTCAATCCCCTTGAACGGAACGGCAACACGGGCCGCACCGAAACCTGCGGAAACGCACTCGGCACACCTGGGCCGAAACTTCTCGCGTACGGTTTTAGGCGCGACGTGCCGCCCGTTACGGTCCCGGCACGCGACGCGAGACAGGAGAGAACCCTCATGACACAGGCCACCGGCCCCTCTCGTTCGCATCCCGCCACGCTCGGCGACGTGGCGCGGCTGGCGGGCGTCTCCATGGCCACCGCCTCGAAGGCCCTCAACGGCCGCAGTCAGGTGCGCGCCGAGACCCGGCAGCGGGTGATCGAGGCGGCCGAGCGGCTGTCGTTCCGGCCCAACCAGCTGGCCCGCGGCCTGCTCGCCGGCCGGACGGGCACCGTGGGCCTGCTCACCAGCGACCTCGAGGGCCGCTTCAGCATCCCGATCCTCATGGGCGCCGAGGACGCCTTCGGCGCGGGCGAGGTCGCGGTCTTCCTGTGCGACGCCCGCGGGGACACGATCCGCGAACAGCACCACGTGCGAGCGCTGCTCGGGCGCCGGGTCGACGGCCTCATCGTGGTGGGCAGCCGGACCGACCCCCGGCCCTCGCTGGGCCGCGAGCTGCCCGTCCCGGTCGTGTACGCGTACGCGCCGTCGGACGATCCGGCGGATCCGTCCATCGTCTGCGACAACGTCGACGCCGGCCGGATCGCGGTGGAGCACCTGCTCGCCTGCGGCCGGACCCGGATCGCGCACATCACCGGCGACCTCGGATACCTCGCGGCGCGGGAACGGGCCGAGGGCGCCCGCTCCGCGCTCGCCGACGCCGGTCTCACCCTGGTCGGCGAACCGCGGTTCGGGGCGTGGTCGGAGGGCTGGGGGCGAGCGGCCACCGCGCTGCTGCTGGACCGGCACCCGGACGTGGACGCGGTGCTGTGCGGCAGCGACCAGATAGCCCGCGGTGTCATGGACGTGCTGCGCGAGCGGGGGCACCGGGTGCCGGAGGACGTGGCGGTGATGGGCTTCGACAACTGGCAGGTTCTGACGTCCTCCTCCCGCCCGCCGCTGACCAGCGTCGACATGAACCTGGAACAGGTCGGACGCGCGGCCGCGCACGCGTTGTTCACCGCGATCTCCGGGGCCCGGCGCTCGGGGATCGAGTCGCTGCCCTGCCGCGTGGTGATCAGGGGGTCGACGGCGCCACTGTCCTGACATCAAAGGCCGCCGCTCCCCGTCCCGCGCCCTCTCTTGACACCTCATCAGCGCGCTCCTACGTTGCGAAAACCTTTTAGGTCAGTTTCCTCGCACGTATGTCAGGCACATGACAGCGCCCGTTATCCGTCAACCGGAGAGGGAGCCCCTCATGAAGCGCCTCCTCGTCGCCCTCGTGCTCATCCTGTGTTCCGTCTGCTCCGTGACCCCGGCCTCCGCCGCGCAGACCATCGGGTTCCCCACCTTCAGCGGACCGGCGATCCCGGCACCGCCCGTCGCCCACACGACGGGCGACATGATGAAAGCCATCTACGACGCCGAGAGTTCGGGAACCGACTTCTGGATGGACCGCCTGCTGGCCCGCTCCGGCAACGACCCGGCCGGCCCCTGGCTGATGAGCCGTGGGCGGGCCGTCTTCATGAAGGAACACGATCCTTCCAGGCTCGGGTTCGGCGGCAAGGTCGCCTACTGGGAGAGCGTCAACGACAACAACGCCTACACGGTCGCGATCAGCCCGGGCACCTTCACCGAACAGGTCTCCCAGCGTTGGCAGGCGCCCAGCCACTGGAAGAGCGTGCACACCAGCGGCTCGATCACCGTCGACCAGACCAAGTTCATCACCGACAACAACGTCGCCGTGACCAACCTGTCGATCAAGAACAACGGCAGCGGCTCCACCACGCTGCAGTTGCGGGCGACCTCCCCGTACGCCACCACGGGCACCGGCAGCGAGCTGACCGGGCAGGTGAACGCCTTCAACAACCTCACCTCCATCCGTCCCCGGCTCACCGGCGACGGTTTCTCCGTCTCCAGCGGCGGCCTCAACCGGTCCGTGACCATCGCGGCCGGAGCCACCGTGACCGCCAAGGTGGTCATGGGCTTCGTCACCGACGAGATCCCCGAGTCGCTCACCGAGTACAACGCCTACGCGGGCCACTCCCCCGCGACCGCGTTCGCGACCCACGTCAAGGCCTACAACCTGTGGTGGGCGCGGAACGTGCCCTACATCGACGTGCCCGAGGCCGCGATCAAGAAGAGCATCTACTACCGCTGGTGGCTGATGCGCTTCAACAACCTCGACGCCGACATCCCCGGGCAGACCTTCCAGTTCCCGACCTCCACCGAGGGCGTCCTCGGCTAAAACAACGCGATCGCGCTGACCCAGCCCATGCACATCGACGACCTCAAGTACCTACGCAACCCGGCCTACGCCTACGGCGACTGGCTCAGCGTCGGCCAGACCTCCAAGGGCGGCCGGTTCCTGGACAACCCGGGCGACCCGGAGAACTGGTCCAACAGCTACACCCAGTACATCGCCGAGGCGGCCTGGAAGAGCTACCAGATTCACGGCGGCCAGCCCGCGATCGCCGGCAACCTGGCCCGCTACGCAGAGGGCGACGTCAAGGGCCAGCTCGCACACTACGACCACGACGGCAACAAGCTGATCGAGTACGACTGGGGCGCCCTGACCGGCAACGACGCCGACGCGGTCTCCTTCCACTGGAAGCCCGGCAATATGGACCGCGCCGAGTCCGCGTACCAGTACAGCGGCGCGCTCGCCGCCGCGCAGGCGTACGAGGCGATGGGCAACACGGCCAAGGCCACCGAGATGCGCACGCTGGCGACGCAGATCAAGGACGCGATCGTCAACGTGCTGTGGAACCCGAACCGGCAGCTGTTCGAGCACCGGCTGAAGTCGACCAACGAGTGGGTGCCCTGGAAGGAGATCAACAACTACTACCCGTTCTCCGTCGGCGCCGTCCCCAACACGGCGACGTACAAGCAGGCCCTGCGCCTGTACGACGATCCGGCGCAGTACCCCGTCTTCCCCTTCTACACGGCCAACCAGGTCGACAAGAAGGCGGCGGCCGACGCCGGGGAGCCCGGCTCCAACAACTTCTCCACCATCAACTCCACCGTCCAGTTCCGGCTGTACTCCTCGGTGCTGCGCAACTACCCCAACTCCTGGATGAACGCGACCGACTACAAGAAGCTGCTCTACTGGAACGCCTGGGCGCAGTACGTCGGCGGCAACACCCAGTGGCCCGACGCCAACGAGTTCTGGGCCGACTGGAACGGCAGCTCGGTCAACTACCGGTCCTGGATCCACCACAACATCCTCGGCAGCAGCAACTGGACCGTGATCGAGGACGTCGCCGGTCTGCGGCCCCGCAATGACGCCAAGGTGGAGCTCTCGCCGATCGACATCGGCTGGAGTCACTTCACGGTCAACAACCTCCGCTACCGGGGCGCCGACCTGTCCATCGTCTGGGACGACCCGGCCGACAAGGTCGTGCGCTACCCCGGGGTCCCGGAGGGCTACTCGATCTACGTCAACGGCAACCGGGTCGCCACCGTCGGCTCGCTGGTGCCCTTCACGTGGGACCCCGCCACCGGTGACGTCACCACGAACGGCTCGGTCACCCACCACACCGCCGTCCCCGGGCTCAAGGCGCCCAACCAGGTCGTGCAGGACAGCCCCCGGCTGGTGGACATGTTCGCCAAGGCCGGCGTCGACCTGACCGCCGACCTGACCAACCTCGCCGCCGGGGCGACGGTGTCCGCCTCCCACACCGGCTCCGGCAGCAACGTCTCGGGGGCGGTCGACGGCTACCCCACCAACGAGCCCTTCTGGGGCGCCGGCGGTTCCGCCAACAGTCAGGACTGGTACGAGCTCAACCTCGGCACCGCACGCACGTTCAACGAGGTGCGCCTGCACTTCAAGGACAGCCGCCCGGCGAGCACCACCTACCGGGCCCCGTCCGCCTACGACATCCAGTATCACAACGGCAGTTCGTGGCTGAACGTGCCTGGCCAGACCAAGGGCCCGGCAACGCCACGCGCCAATTACAACCTGGTGCGGTTCCCGGCGGTCAGCGCCCAGCGCGTTCGTGTCCTGGCCACCAACGCCTCCGGGGCCAAGACGGGACTCACCGAGGTGAAGATCTTCAACCGTGGCGGTCTCCAGCCACCGGCCAACCTGGCGACGTCCGCGACGGCGTCCGCGTCGTACACCTCCTCCTGGGAGAGCGTCACCGCCGTCAACGACGGGATCGACCCGCCCTCGTCCGACGACACCGTCAATCCGCGCTGGGGCACCTGGCCGGAGACCGGGCAGCAGTGGGCCGAACTGACCTGGCCGTCGGCGAAGACGATCGACAGGGCCGAGGTGTACTTCTTCGACGACGACCAGGGCATCGACATGCCCGCCTCGTGGAAGCTCCAGTACTGGAACGGCAGCGCCTACGTCGACGTGCCCGGCGCGAGCGGCTACCCGCTGGCCAAGAACCAGTACAACACCGTCACGTTCACCGCCACGAACACCACGCGACTGCGTGTGCAGCTCACCAGTAACGGCACCAACTCCGTCGGCCTCCTGGAAGCAAAGGTGTACGGCCCGTGACTCGTTCAAGATGCCTGTCCGCGCTCATCGGCGTACTCACCATGGTGGTCGCCTTCCTGGTGGCGCCGCCGCCCGCCGCCGCCGCTGTCACGTTCACCTCGACGGGCGTGAACCAGCACGGCGGCAACTGCCTGGATCTGCCGAACGGTTCGTCGGCCAACGGGACTCAGCTGCGCGCCTTCACCTGCGGTTCCGAAGCCGGCCAGGCCCTCGGCTTCACCCCGGTCTCGGGGACGGGCGACACCTACACGGTCACCACCCGGTCCGGCCAGTGCGTCGACGTCTCAGGCGCGTCCACGGCCGACAACGCGGCGATCATCCAGTGGCCCTGCCACGGCGCCACGAACCAGCAGTGGCGGCTCGTGGCGGTGTCGGTGAGCGGCGCCGACAAGACTTTCAACCTGGTCTCCGTCAGCTCGGGCAAGTGCGTCACCCCGAGCGGCGGTTCGTCGGCGTCGAACACCAACCTGGTGCAGCTGCCGTGCGGCACCGCGAACGGCAGGGTGTGGCGACTGCCCGGCTTCACCGGGGGCGGCACGAGCCCGGGCACGTTCACCAACCCGCTCGCCCAGCGCGGCCCCGACCCGTGGCTGACGTACCACGACGGCTCCTACTACCTCGCCACCACGACGTGGAACTCGACGATCACCATGCGCAAGTCCCCAACCCTGGCGGGGCTCGCCACGGCCGACGAACAGGTGCTCTTCAACCTGACCCGGCCCAACGGGGCCGGCACGATGTGGGCCCCGGAGTTCCATCTGCTCGACGGCCCGGGCGGCAAGCGGTGGTACTTCTACTACACGGCCGGGCGGGAGCCGTTCGACCTGGGCACCCAGCGCATCCATGTACTGGAGAGCGCCGGCCTGGACCCGATGGGGCCCTACACCTTCAAGGCCGACCTGCTCGACCCGACACAGGACAACACCTGGGAGCTTGATCCCGGCATCCTCCAGCTCAACGGCAAGCTGTACCTCCTCGGCACCTTCTACAACGGCTCGCAGCCCATGTTCATCCGGCCGCTGTCCAACCCGTGGACCGCGAGCGGCACCCGGCGTGTGCTGTCCACACCGACCTACAGCTGGGAGACGGTGGGCGGCGCGGTCAACGAGGGCGCCGAGGTGCTCCAACGGAACGGCAGGACGTTCATCGTCTACTCCGCGAGCCACTGCTCCACGCCCGACTACAAGCTGGGCATGCTCACCTACAACGGCGGCGACCCGCTCAGCTCCTCCTCGTGGGTCAAGTCACCGAACCCGGTCTTCCAGCGCTCCCATGCCAACGGCGTGTACGGCCCCGGCCACAACGGCTTCTTCAAGTCGCCCGACGGGACCGAGGACTGGATGGTCTACCACGCCAACAACTCCGCGAGCGGCGGCTGTGACATGAACCGCTCCACGAGGGCGCAGAAGTTCACCTGGAACGCCGACGGCACGCCGAACTTCGGTACACCGGTGGCTCTGGGCGTCCCGCTGACGGCCCCGTCAGGGGAGTAACCGTCACCGTCATCAGCGGGGCCTCCGGTGCGATGCCCCGCTGGTGCTGGTGACCTGCCTCGAACGGCTTCCGGCTGCCCGCCCGGGACCTCGTCCACGCCGTGCCCGGAGTGCAGGTGTGGCGGCCGACCGAGGCGAGGGCGGCGTTCACCGCGTGGTGGCATCCGGCTGCGCGCGCCCCGGGCATGGAGAGACGCAGTGCGCCCGGCGCATGGACCCCGCGAGGGAAGCTCAGCGGGCCAAGACGTCCGCGAACTTCCGGCCCGCCACCACCGGGTACCCGAAGTCCGTCGCGTTGAAGGACGTCGCCGAGGTCGTCGTAAGGCCGGAGGCCGCGCCCCGCAGTACCCCCGCCGCGCCGTCGTCGTAGCCGGCCGGCAGGACGTCCTCGCCGAACGCGCCGATCGCCAGGTCGGCCTTGCCGTTGCCGTTGATGTCGCGCAGGCGGAGCGACGAACCGAAGTGGTCTCCGGCCTCCGCCGCGCCCGGCACACCCGCCGTGGCCTGGTGGAAGGACTGTGCGCCGGCCGTGGTCAGGCCGTCCGGACCGCCCTTGAGGAGCACGACATTGCCGACGTTGCGCTTGCCGTTCACGTCCTCGTACGGGGCGCCGACCGCGAGGTCCGCGCGGCCGTCGCCGGTCACGTCGCCCAGGGCGAGCGCCGAGCCGAACGCGTCGTAGACCTCGTCGGTGCCCGGGACGCCGGGGCTGGCCTGGTGGTACGTGCGGCCCTTGAGCGGCAGACCGGACGCCGAGCCGTACCGCACCATGAACGAACCGCCCTCGAGCCCGCCTCGTCGGCGGTGACCAGGTCGTCGTACCCGTCGCCGTTGATGTCGCCCGTCGCGACGGCCGACGACCACCACGCGGCGGAGCCGGTCGTCCCGTCGTCGCTGAGGACCGTGTGGGAGGAGCCGATGTCGCCGGGGCCACCGCGCAGCACGCCCACGTAGCCGGACATCGGGGAGCCGTCCAGATCGTACTGGCGGCCGTGGAAGACGTAATCGAAACCGTTGCTGCCGTCCTTGGAGGAGAAGTGGCCGGCCACGATGCCGTCCAGTTGTACGCCGTCGGGCAGGAACTCCCTTTCCGGGCCGAACGCGCCGTCCTGCGTGGGCTCGCCGTCGGCGTACCACCAGAAGGTGTCGGTGCCGACGACGGTCAGGTTGCCGTTGCCGTCCCCGTCGAGGTCGGCGAAGGCCGCGCCCTCTCCGAAACCGGCCGCGCCGGCGGTCGGGGCCGTGAGCGAGATGCCGCCGGAGGTGAACGGCTTCGCGCCGCCCCAGACGATCGTCACCGAGCCGCGCGGCTTGCCGGTGACCTCCTCGCCGGGCGCACCGACGATCAGGTCGGCGTACCCGTCGCCGTTCACGTCGCCGCTGGTGACGTTCTCGCCGAACTTGTCCACGCTCTCCGAAGCGCCGGGCACGCGGGGGGTGTTCTGGGTGACGTTCACGAACCGGGTCCGGCTGACGCCGGCGGCCGAGCCGAAGAGGACGGTGACCGTGCCGCCGCTCGCCTTGGGCGTCCCGATGGCGAGGTCGCGGTAGCCGTCGCCGTTGAAGTCGTCGGCCAGGCCGGAAGGCGCGGCGACGGCCGTGGGCGCGTTGAGCCCGGCGACGGCAAGGGCGAGTGCGGCGGCTGCCGTGGCCACGGGCAGGGTACGAAGCGCCAAGGTGATGCTCCCGTCTGATGATCCGACGCCCGTACGACCCTCTTGGTGCACAAAGGGTTGCACGAGGCTGAAGAGGGCCTTGACCCGGAATCTTGGACACGGGCTATGCGGCTTGAGCCAGGGTTGTGCGGTCGTTGTGCGGTCAGGGTGTGTCGCCGGAGTGGTAGAAGCGGCAGCTCACACCCGGGCCCGGCGTACGCGCCTCGCCGGGGCGCGGGTCGTAGAGGGCGCGTCCGCCGGGGAACTGCCCGAGCTCGGTGGCCAGGGCCACCCCGTCGTCGACTTCCACGGTCCGCCATCCGTGAATGTCCAGCAGCAGGCCGTCCAGCGGTCCGCCGACCAGTTCGGCGTAGGTCCGGTGCGGGAGCGGACCGGGGTTGGGGTCCTCGTGGTCGTGGCCGTAGACCCGGCCGTTCAGCAGCTGCTCGTCTCCGTTCATGCCGTCCAGCCTCTCAGCCGCCACTGACAACGCCCGCGCGGCGGCGGGCCCGGCCCGTGCCTCCGCTCCCTCAGGCCGGGCCGGGCCCGCCGCGCTCACCGCGCCTTCGGCAACGCGTCCAGAGAGCAGCGTTCCTCCCCCACGCCGCGGCCGGCCACTCGCCACACCGGCTCATCGGGCCCCTGCCGGGTCAGCTGCGCCAGCGTCGTGGTCGCCACGATGAGCCGGTAGTTCACGCCCGAGCGCGTTGGGCGCGCTCGTGGAAGGCGGCCTCACTCGTTGCCGGGGCCGCGCGGCGCAGGGCGGGAGCGAAGACGAACAGCACCGGCGGGAAGGGCCTGTCCATGGACGGCCCGGCGTAGGTCTCCTGCCAGTGACTGCGTGGGGCGCGGGCGGCGTTGCCGCGCCCGGACGGCGGCGGCTTGCGGTAGGCGTCGTAGCGTTCCAGCTTGACGACCAGGCGGGCGGAGGACATGGTGCGGTCGATCTCCACGAAGGCGCTGGAGCCGTCGGCCAGGAGCACCACGGCGTCGGGCACCAGGTTCCCGGCCGGGGTGGGGTGGGCGACTTCGAGTTGCCAGTCGGCGTGGTCGGCCATCTTCGCCTGGTGGAAGGCGATGACGGTGTCGACCAGGGCGAGGTCGTGCTCCCGCAGGCGCGTCCTGCTGGCGGCGACGCGCTTGCCGGTGGCCCGACCGGCCGTCGGCGCGAGTTCGCCGGAGGCGGCGGCTTCGGCGAGGCCCGCCGGGGCGAAGTACCAGTAGCTCTGCTGGGCGCGGTTGGTCCGGCCGACCAGGGCCGGGGATTCGTCGCGCAGGTTGCGCAGCACGCGACGGACGTGGCCGGTGTCCTGCTGGCGGGGCAGCAGCGCCTTGAGCTGGCGGCGTGTGGCCAGGCGCAGCTGAGCGAGAGTGAGCAGGACCTCGCCACGGATCTCCGCTCCGGCCTTCGCAGCGACGGCTTTCCGCGGCCGGGACGCTTCTCCAGGCACATCAGTGCTGGGAGAAGAGGAGGTGCAACCGGCCGGGGCAGGCGAATCGGGGGTCTGGTCAGCGACAACCGCCAGACGGCGGCTTGAGGCTGCGGGGCTCAGCCACCAGCTCAGGGCCTCGGCGTAGTCGCGTGACGTCTGTTTCGTGATCAAGTGAGTCCGAGGAGGGTGAGCGGTCGGCTGGCGTCGCGGGCGTTGTGCCGGAGGCCGGCGGCGATGCTGCTCTTCCCGGCGAGGCGAAGGGCGGCGATGGCGAGGTTGCGCCAGGTCGCCATGGCGCGGGGCTCGGATCCGGTTCGCAGGTGGGAGGCGTCCTCGGTGAACGTCACGTCTCGGACGTGGTGCAGGGCTTCGATCTTCCAGTGGCTGCGGATCAGCCGAGCGAGCTCAGCGGGTGTGGCCTGTTCCGCAGTGAGGCTGGTGACCGCGTAGACGGTCTTGATGCTGACCTTGCCGGTCTTGCGGTCCACTCGGCGGCGCTTGAGCTGGACAGCCTGGCGGGCGCCGGGAAAGAGCAGGCTGGCTGTTCACCGTGCATACCTTGATACGGCGGATCTCGCCGCGGCCGTGGTCGGCGTCGCGGGTGCGGCCCTGCAGCGGGATCTGCTTCCAGGGAAGGGACGTGAGCTGCTTGTGGAGCTGCTTCTGGTTCCCCTTCACGGTCACGATGTAGTGCGCGCCTCGGCCGAGCAGATAGCTGGCGTGCTCACGCTGGGTGTGCATGGACTCGCTGGTGACGACCACGCCCGCTAGCTCAGCGAGGGTTTCCAGCAGAGGCTGGGAAGCAAGTGATCTCGTTGGTCTTCTCGCTTACGGCGAGTTGGGCGAGGACCAGGCCGGAGAGGTGGTCGCAGGCGGCGAGCAGGTGGATCTTGCGGCCCGTGGCCCTGGCCGCTCCGCGTAGGGTCTTGCCGTCGACCGCCACTGCGTGCAGTTGACCGTCGGCCCCAGCGCGCCGGTCGGCCGGCCACCGACCCACCGCCCGGTCCAACGCGTCGCCGTCGATGCGGCCCAGCAGCCGCCGCACCGTCGCCTCCGCCGGCAGGCACCGCTTCGGGGACAGCGGGTCGGGCCGTACGCCAAGGCGCTCCAGGACGGACGGCGGGGCGTCGGTGATCCACTCACCCACCGCCAGCAGGGAGGTCGATCCGGCCAGAACCGCGCACGCGGTCAGCGCGAGCACGACGACCAGAGCGTGCCGTACGCCGCGCGGATCGCGAGGGTGGGGAACCTCGGCCAGTCGCTCCAGCAGGCCCGGGATCTCCTCGGGCACGGCCCCGGGATGCTCGCGGAGTTGGTCCAAGGCAGGCGGGATCGGCGATGATACGTCGGCAGGCACGGTCTTCCACAAGGATCACGGGGCGTCGAGAACTCCATGATCTTGGAAGGGCACGTCAGTCAGCTGCGCGTCCTCAGCCTCCCAGCGCAGCAGGTCGCCCGGCTGGCACTTGAGCACCTCGCAGAGCGCGGCGAGCGTCGCGAAGCGCACCGCCTTGGCGCGGCCGTTCTTGAGGACCGCCAGGTTGGCGGGCGTGATCCCTACGCGGTCCGCGAGCTCGCCCACGGACATCTTCCGCCTGGCCAGCATCACGTCGATGTCGACGGCGATCGGCATCAGATCACCTCGTCCAGCTCGGCCTGCATCCGCGTCGCTTCGACGTCGCGCGCGACGGCCTGGGCGAGCAGCATCCGCAGCACGAGCACGATGAGCGCGACCCCCAGGATGGCCACGCCAACCCCGCCCATGATGACGGTGACGCCCGGGTCGTCCCTCTGGCCCGGCGCATTGATGGCCGTGACCGCGAACCATACGAGGGCAGCCGCCACGATCGCGCCGATCACGCCGTCCACGTACCGGAAGGCGGCGTGGGAGAACACGGTTCCGCGTCGCACCATCGTCACCAGCCGCCATACGCAGACCAGGGCGACCTGGACCGACACCATGCCCAGGATCGTGATCACGCGCAGCGCGGTCAGCGGGAGCGACCCGTCCTCCGGGTCGCTCCCGCTGACCAATGTCCACACCATCAATGCCTGCACGAGCACGGTGCCGGCGAGCACCACCACGAGCAGGGCGCGCAGCGCACGCACGGTCAGCTTTCCCATGACCCATCCTTCCATCGAATCACGATGGGAATCTATCGTAATTCGATAGGTGAAGCAAGGGCCGAGGCAGAGGGTGGGCGGCAGTTTCGCACAGGGGCGGGACGTCGCCGCCTCCCATGGCATGGCGGTTGCGGGAGCCGTCTTGATCTTGTCGAAGCCGGCCCCACTTGAACACAAATCGGACGCCACCCGACTACGCCGAAGCTCTGGGTGGCGGTGGCCCGGTCGGCGTCCTGAATGACCGGAGGAGGCACCGTCGGGATCTTTCGGATCGCCTCGACTCCCACACGATGCGTATGGATGAGCTGAACCGATTACCTCGCGAAGGTGGTTTGGCCGGTGCCGGCGTTGGTCCGAGCAGTACGGCCCCGACGTACCGGCGGGAGCGAAGGGTGCAGGAGCCTGGCAGCTATCGCCCGGGGCACGCTTGTTCGGTCAGCAGCTCCAGGGGTGTGAGGTGAATGCGGTCGGGACGACCGGCGAAGATGTAGAACAGCGATTCGGGGACGTAGCCCGGCCTGCGGAACCAGTTACGTACGCGGTCGCCCTGGCCCTGCTCGTCGGCGATCTCGCCCAGGACACGTTCGGTGTCTTCGTAGACGTGTGGCGGACGGATTCGGCCGACGGCCCGGCTGCTCATGAACTCGACAAGGACAGGCCGGCCATTGATGGTGGTGCTGGTGCCCCATGCCCTGAGGCTGGGGCTTCCGTCGATGATGTCGTTGACCGCGTTCGACGTCTGCACGTGATGCCACACGTCCAGGATGGTGGAGAACTGTCCGGGCTTCGTGTTCTCTTTGGCGAGATACACCATGAAGCGGACCATCAGCATGGCGTTACGTCTGACGTCGACTGGGACTTGTGTGCCGAGTACCGCCAGGGCGCCTTCCCGTAGCAGGAGATCGGTGATGGCCACGGTGCCGGAGCCGCGGGGGGCGACGTGGCAGGCGCTGAGGATAACCACCGGCGGCATACGGTCCAGGCCGAGGTCCAGGTGTGGCGCGTCACCAACCACAAGCGCGGCCATGTTGCCGACCATCGTTCCGTGCGCGCTGATGATGAGGATGTCGGGGCGGTGTTCGGCCACGGATTGCCGGAGAGCTTCAAGGGTGAGGGTCTCGGCTTGGATGATGGTGAGTGTGACCGAGTCGGGTGCGACGGTCTCGCGGGCAATGTCCCATCCCTGTCTCGACATCCGTCCGACCGGGTCGCTGACAGGGATGCACTCGGCCACCAGGACTTTGATGCTGCGGTCCAGGCTCATGGCCGGTGGGGCGGACAGCTGCTGCTGCACCATCCTGGTCAATGGCTGCAAGGGCCTGTACATGACGGGCAGGCGTGCGCACAGCGGGGCGCTGTCTCCGGGCATGGTCAGCAGGCCGAGAGGAAAGTCGGAGAACACCGTCAGGTACGAGGCTCGCTGGATGGCGGCCTTCAGTTCTTTGCTCCATAGCGGCTGGGCCGCGTCATTGAGCCGGGTGAGCAGACGTCTCACGGCGGCGCTGCTGTGGGGGGTGTGGAAATGCCGTTCGAGTTCGGCAAGAGTGATGAAAGCGTCCGGGGGCATGGTGGGCAGCATGAGGCCCAGTCCGCTGCTCGCGACGGACTGGTGCGTCACTGCGAATTCGATGGCTGCTCGTTCGACCATGTGATCGGGGCGTTCGTGGAGCGTGACCGACCATGTGTCGTTCGGGTTGACGGCGGACTGGGGTCCCGTCCGGCGCCGTAGCTCACTGTCGTAGGCGATGCGGGCGTAGGCCGGTGCCGTACCCGGCAGGGCCAGTGCAACTGGTACCCGCAGTCGGGTTGCTTCTTCCTCGAATGTCTGGCGGAAGCGTCGGTCAGCCTCGTCGTGGGATGCCCCCTCCCGTTCCAGGCGCGTCAAAGCGGCCAAGAAGGTCTGGCCACGGAGGGCCTGCGCGAATGCTTCGCTCGCGCTCGTGTCCTGGACGACCGACTCTGCAGTTGGCCATCCCATCTGTCGGGCCAGCCTGCGGTGAGGCAGGGTGAGGGGGGCCAGATCCAGGCGGTGAGTGAGGGGCACCTCCCCCGTCAGCCTCGGCAGATCGGGGATGAAGTGCTCGTGAACGGCCTTCCACTGAGCGGTGAGGGTGGCGTCGGACAGCTGGGAGTAGGGAGTCGTAGGCAGCGCGAATCCCAGTGTCGAGGCCCGCTGCCGGGCTTCGTCCAGCAGTTCGTCCGGGCAGATGGTGACCACGGGATGGTGGTACTGCAGATGACGACCGAGTACGTCCTCGTCGAAGCAGTCGATCGGCACCAGCAGGATGTTGTGCTCAAGGCTCAGGTTCTGGGCTGCCTTGAGCATCCAGATATCGACGTCGATGAGGTCCGAGAGCGCGGCGGGTAGGTGCAGGCAGTACCAGAGCCCGGGCAGCGCGGTGGCCACCGTTTTGGCCAGACCGTGGGGGACGGTCGACTCCACAGCCTCCGGGCGCTCAAACAGAACGGGTGCGTAGGCTGACTGGTCCTGAGCCCGGCCCTCCGCGGCTCCCGGAGTGAACGGGACCACGTACAACGGCGGCTTCTCGAACGGTGACGACATCGTCAGGGAACCTCGCTGCTGCAGGCGCTGATCTCCTCAACCAGCTCCTGCAAGCCCGGTTCCGCCGGAATTCCGGCAGGCTCAGGCATCGACTGGTTTGCAGGCCGGACTGCCGCGTAGGCGCCCTCCGGCCATCGGTTCGGGCGGAGCAGTGCGGGACGGAAGCGGTCTTCCAGGTGAGCGAGGGCTGCGGCGGTGGCTTGCAGCGCCGAGGGGGCGGGGCCGTCGGCGAACACGTCGAGGATTGCCCAGGGCAGGGTGAATCGCCACCTGGGTCGTGGCTTCTCGTCGTCCATGGTGCCGCCCATTCTGACGTACGCCTTCCGACACCGGCCGCGGTGATGTTCACGGGCACCGAGAAGGCCGCGCGTCCCAGCGGTGGGTCTTCCAGGAGCGGCGGATGAGGCCGCGGACGGTGATGATCGTGTCGGCGAGGTCGAAGAGGGCGTTAAGTCCGATCTTCCTCGGTTCGTGATCGCTCGATCGTGGTACTGATCGCCGTACGAGCCGACCGTTCGCCATGCGCATGCTGGGATGCGGGCATGGATCGAAGACCGTATCCGAGCGACTTATCGGACGAGCACTGGGTGTTGATCGAGCCGATGATCACGGCCTGGAAGCAGGACCGGGTGAGACGGTCGGCGACCGGAGACCCCGGGACCCGCGATCTCCGGGAGGTCGTGAACGCGATCTTCTACCAGAACCGGACCGGCTGTCAGTGGCGCTACCTGCCCCATGACCTTCCCGCCTGGTCGGCGGTGTTCTACTACTTCACGCTCTGGCGCGAGGACGGCCTTGACCAGCGGATCCAGGAACTCCTGCGCTGTCAGGTACGGGAGAAGGCCCGCCGATTAGAGGACCCGTCCCTCGTGATCATCGACACCCAGTCCGTGCGTGCGGCCGCGGGTGTCCCGAAGACCACGACGGGACTGGATGTGAACAAGAGGACGCCGGGGCGCAAGCGGGGACTGGCCGTCGACGTGCTGGGCCTGATCATCGGCGTCGTCGTCCTGGCCGCCTCCGCCCACGGCAACGCCGCCGGCACCGCCCTGCTCGATCTGGCGGCCGAACGGTGCGGGAACCGTCTCGAGAAGGCCCTCGTGGACCAGGGCTTCAAGGACGAAGTCATCATCCACGGCGCACTGCTGGACATCACCGTCGAGGTCGTCCGCCGCAACCCGGCCGACCAGGGCAAAGGCTTCGTCCCACAACCGAAGCGGTGGGTGGTCGAGCAGGTCAACGGCACCCTGATGCTGCACCGGCGCCTGGCTCGCGAGTACGACCACCGGCCCGACACCTCCGCCTCGTGCGTCTACTGGGCCGCCACCGCGAACATGTCCCGTCGCCTCACCGCACCCAGCCCGGCCTGGCGCGACACCCTCCGAGCGGCCTCGTGAACATCACCGAGCTCCTGACCGATCTCCAGGCCCGCCACGACGACGCCGCTGCCCGGGCTGATGAACTCCGCAGACAAATAGAGGACTTGACCGGCGCACTCACCGAGACCGAAGCGCATCTCGCGGACCTGGCCACCACTCGAAAGATCATCGCCGAACTCGCGCCGACCGGCGAAGGAGGCGAGCACGGTCCGCCCGAACAGGCCACCACCTACCAGGCCATCGTGAACGCCTTCAACCAGCACCCCGACCAGGCATTCCGGGTCCGAGAACTCCACGAACTCCTCGGCATGCCCACCGACGACCCGGCCATGAACGTCACCCGCAGCCGCCTCGCGACGACATCGAAGTGACACTGGCCGCCGCGGGTCACTGGTTGCAGACACGCTCTTGATCCCGAGCGACCAGTACCCAGGGGGCTCCGCGACACCGCCGACATCACGAATTCAAGTTCAGTATTGATCCGAAACGCTTTGTGTTCGCGCTCGTTGGTGGTGTGTGAGTGATCTGGTGGGGGATGCGCGGGCCTGGTCGCCGGACGCACAGGAGGCTGTACGTCTGCTGGCGGTGTCCGCGCTGGTGGACGGTCGGGACCGGTCGGAGGTTGCGGCCCTGTTCAGAGTGTCGGTCAGGGCCGTGGACAACTGGTGGGCGAGGTGGCAGGCGGGTGGCCGAGACGCGCTGATGTCCCGCCCGCGGGGCCGGCGCGCGGGTGCGAGGCCGCGGCGGCGCACATCGACAGCCAGGCCGGTCACGCGCGCGGGCGCCGGGTCATCGTCGTCTGAGCCGTCTCCCGCGCGTCGGCACGGCGTCGCCGGGCGAAGACCCTTACTCGGAACGCGAGTTGCCCGGCCCCAGCGGCACAAGCACCCTCACGGCCGTAGGATCCGTACGCTCCTCGCACCGGCGAGGACCGTACGAGGGGGAAGCCGGATGGTCGGCATGCTGACGATGACTCACCCGAGGCGACAGGAGGGGGTCACTCCCGAGCCGGTCGCCCGCAAGATCAACCTCTTTGTCAAGCCGGGACCGTCCTGGACGGTCGGCCACGTGGAACGGGAGCTGCCGCCGGGGGGCGTGCCCGCCTATCTCGCGGCCCGGGGCAGCGGCGCACGCTCCTTCGTCCTGTGGGCGGACGAGTACCGCGGGGCGCGGGTCGCCACCGTGGTGACCGCCTCCTGCGCGAAGGGCGTCTCGGTCTATCAAGTACTCGGCGCGCAGGGTGAGCTCCTCTGCACCGTCGTACGCGAGAAGGCGTTCAGGAGGGGGCTGCGTACCCGGTGGACGGTGAGCCGGCCCGGCGCACCCGACGCGGTGGGATACAAGGGCCGGATCGTCTGGTGGTGCGTGTGGTGGCTGTTCTCGCCCCTGCTGCCGTTCCTCTTCGTGGCGGCCGTGCTGGGCGGGGGCGGCGACCTTCCTCGTGGACCGGGCCGCATCATCTGGCGCGAGGGCGGCCGGGTGCCACTGGAATTCAAGGCGCACGGAAACCAGGTGCATCTTGAAGAAGCGTTCCTGGACCCGCGGTCAGGCGCCGCCGTACTGGCCCTGGTCCGTTCCTTCGACGGCATGCTGAACGCGTGGGACCGGGGGAAGATCTGACGGCCGCCCGCAGGAGGCGCGGTCTCGGTCGTCGGCCAGCACCACGCACGACTCCGGCGGCAGGTGCAGCACCCCGTCGCCGCCCGGGGCCTCGGCCGGCTCCCAGGCGGCCAGCACCCTCCCCCCGCCGGCCCGGTGCCGGCCGGCGCCCAGCGGGATGGCGGCGGGCTTCCCGGAAAGGTTGACCGCGACCCGCAGATCGCCGCGCTTCGCGCTGCTTCAGAAGAACGTCTTCGACCGCCGTACCTGGGCCACCCGCCAGGAACTGCGGATCGCGATCGTCACCTGGATCGAGCGCACCTACCACCGACGCCGGCGTCAGAGACGCCTGGCCCGATTGACCCCCGTCGAGTACGAGACCATCATGACCCCAGCCGCAGCCCTGGCTGCATAAACCCCGCTGTCACCCACCCCTGCAGCAGTCCCCTTTCTCTAGCAGATGCATGGTTCAGCACGGTTCGATGCAGGTCCGGCCTCATCGCTGACAGTCGCAGCGAGAAGGGCAGCCGCTGGGGCGGGCGACCGGAAAAATCGCGTGACCCTGCCCATGGCACCGGCGACACTCACGCCATGACGGGTACTGCACGGCCCCAGCTGCTTCGACCGCGTGCCCTCAGGCCCGGAGACCTCGTAGTCATCGCCGCGCTGTCCGGCCCGCTGCCGACCGCCTACGAGCCCAACGTTCAGCGAACGGTGGAACTGTTCGAGCGAATAGGTTTCCGCGTGCGGCGGGCTCCGCTGCTCGAATTAGGACGGCACCATTGGTGGAGCGCGGCCACGCCGGCCGAGATCGCCGCAGAACTCAACGGACTTCTGCGTGATCCCGAGGTGCGCGCGATTATCGCGAGTGACGGCGGCCAGACGGCGCTCGGCTACCTCGACCTCATCGACGTCGACGCGATCAAGACCGACCCCAAGCCGATCCTCGGCTACAGCGACATCTCGCTGCTGCACCTGGTGCTCCATGGGCGCACGGGCCTGGTCGGGTTCCACGCCGACATGGCCGTCCCCGGCTTCGGCGGCCAGTGGCCGTCCGCGCCCACGGCGCGCCAGGCGGAACTCGAGCAGCTCTACTGCAGGCTGCTGACCGGTACCGCGGCGATCGGGGCGCTGCCGGCGAGCCCGTCGTGGGAATGCTGGCGTCCAGGTCGCGCCGAAGGGCCGCTGATCGGCGGGGTGATCAACCGCATCGTGCTGGCGCAGGCGACACCCTTCGCGCTGCCGCTGGAGCGGTTCGACGGTGCCGTGCTGTTCTGGGAGGAGATGGGCGGCCTGGCCTCGTACGTGTGGAGCTATCTGCAGGTGATGCGGCACTGCGGCATCCTCGACCGGATCTCCGGCATGGTCGTGGGCGTGCCGCGTGAGATCGGCGGACTTGAGCCCGGCGCGTCCCCATCCCTGCGCGAGATCGTCCTCGACGTCCTCGGCGACCGTGACATCCCGGTCCTGGGCAACGTCGAGTTCGGGCATGCCGGCCCGAACCTGCCGATGCCGGTCGGCATCCGTGCCGGCCTCGATGCGCAACGGCGGACGTTGTCGCTACTCGAACCGACGGTAGGACCTCTCGCGATGACGGGACCGGTGAGCTGAGCGACGCGGAACAGTCAGCCGATGGCCCCGGCAGCACCCCTGGGGCCGATTCACGCTTTGGTGACTGCCGCTATGAGTCGCTCGTTCGGCCTGTGGGAGGGGCCATGAACACCTGGCGGCTCGTGTTGATCTAGAGGCCCACCTCCCGACCTCAGGGATCACCAACCCGGTGAACGTACGCGGTCACAGCACTGGCGTCGTGTACTGGACATATCGAACAAATAGGCAATTATTCGGCCACTGAGCGCGCGGCGGGTGCGCTGATCACGCCGCCGCGATCAGCGCCATGCCGCTATTGATCAAAAACTCATGGGGTCCACTCGTCGATGACGTAGCGGACGTGTCGGCCGCCGAAGTATCCACGCACAATGTGAGGTTGGCGTTGTCGACGGTGGAAGAACCGCCGGGTTTCGGAGGCGAGTTCAGTCTGGTTCCTGGCCCGGTGGGTGTGAGGCAGGCTGCGTTTGAGGTCGGCGTTGACCAGCTCGTCCGGGTTGAGTTCGGGTGAGTACGAGGGCAGGAAGTTCAGTTCGACCTGGTCCTTGTGGTCGGCGAGCCACGCCCGGACGGCCTTCGAGCGGTGGGCCGAGTGCCGGTCCACGACCAGGTGGACCTTGCGGTCGAAGTGGCCGACGAGCCTGGCCAGGAAGCGGCACATGACCGTCGCGTCGAACGACTCGGTGAAGACCATGAAGTGCATCCGCCCTTTGGTGCTGATCGCGGACATCGCGTTCACCGAGAACCGGTTCCCGGTGCGGTGCACGACCGGCGTCGCGCCTTTGGCCCCCCAGGTCCGGCCGGTGACCTGGTCCGACCGGATGCCGACCTGGTCGGCAAACAGGACTTCACCGTTGTCCGCCTTCGCTCTGGCCCGGATCGCCGGCCAGGTCTCCTCGTGCCAGATCCGGACCGCCTCCGGGTCCTGCTCGACGGCCCGCTTGTCCGGCCGCTGGAACGTCAGTCCCCACCGCTTGAGGTACTTGCCCACTCCCGGCTCGGTGAAGCGGACCCGGTACAGCGTGAAGATCAGTTCGCCTATCAGCCCTCGCGTCCACAGCTGACCGGAAAGACCCAGTTCAGATGGAGTGTGGTCCACGACGGCCTGCCGGAGAGCGGCCTGCTCAGCCTCGGACAGAACCTGATGTTCACCCGCGCGCCGGCCCCGCGGGCGGGACATCAGCGCGTCTCGGCCACCCGCCTGCCACCTCGCCCACCAGTTGTCCACGGCCCTGACCGACACTCTGAACAGGGCCGCAACCTCCGACCGGTCCCGGCCGTCCACCAGCGCGGACACCGCCAGCAGACGTACAGCCTCCTGTGCGTCCGGCGACCAGGCCCGCGCATCCCCCACCAGATCACTCACACACCACCAACGAGCGCGAACACAAAGCGTTTCGGATCAAATAGCGCCCGCACGGTGCTCCATCCACTCCATCGCCGTCTGGGCATTCAAACCGCGGGCTTCACCGCCATCGACCTCGCCTCCACCCATTCGATGGCCGAAGGCCTGCACTCAGCCATCATCCGCGCGACCATTTCACCCGCGGCGTTCGCGTTGCGGAATACGACGAGTGGGTGAAGACTGGATTTGTGTGGGCTCTGCATTGTTTGAGCTCCAGATCTTCTCTGAGGACCGCCCGAAAAAGGCCGGATCCGTAACGGACGACGCAGCACAACGCACAGCGCATCTGGAGTCACCATGGCCAGAACCGCCCGGCGTCACGTCTTCCACATGGTCAACGCGTCCCTCTTGACTGCGGCGCTCACATTGCCAACGGGCCCGATAGGGGTTGCGGCAGCATCTCAAGCCGACGACGAGAGCCCTACTGAAGTACTCGCGCTAAAATCTCCCTCGCCGACACCTACGCCTACTTCGACTGATACGCCGGCTCCAACTGATGCGCCGACTACGGACACACCGGCTCCAACTGATACGCCGACGTCTTCGACGCCTCCTCCATCCACACCGAGCGAAACGTCGCCCCCTGCCGACCCCACGGATTCCGAGCCGGCGTCCGAACCCACGGCGGAGCAGAACAAGGAAATTGAAGACCTAACGAAAAGTCTGAAGGAGGAGCAGGGAGAAGTCCCCGAAGAGCTCACCCCGGCCGTGGAGAAATTGACTGCCACCCTGCAAGCGGTCCAAGACCCGGAGACGTCGCTCCAGGACAGGCAAGGGGTCATCGAAAGCGCGAATAACCTGATCTCGACGCTGGCGGTCATCAGCGACGACAGCACTCCTCGCGAGCTGCAGGAACAATTGACCGTGCTCGTGGAGCAGGTGACCGCAACTCTGGAGGTGGGCCACGACCTGAGTGTGCCGCCCGAGGACCGATCCAGGCTCCTCCTGGCTGTGAAGCGGACGACATCCGCCCTCGACATGATCTGCGCCCCCGAGACGCCAGAGGAGTTGCGCGAGCAGCTGATCAGCATCGTGGAGGACGGGAACTACGTCTTGGAGAAGAGCCAGGGCGCGCAGGACATAGGTCCGCAGGTGATGTGGGCGAGCACCTCGATGGACTGGGTCCTCGACTCGGACACACCTCAGGAGACGCGGGACAGACTCGCGAACGAGACACGTCACGTCAATCGCCTGCTGAGGAAGATGAGCGACCCCAGGACGTCACCCGAGGACCGAGCCGAAGCCCGGGAAGAGATGAAAGAGCGGACCGCTCGGATGAAGGATGAGCAGGAGGAAGCCGCCTCGGCCCAGGACCAGCCGGACGATCCCCTCGGCAAGGCGGCCGAAGTGTGCACGAACGCCGTATTCGAGTCCGTGTCAGAGGATGCCCTCACCGAGGAGCTGGAAGACCTGGTTCCCACGAGGTGGGACAGCGAAGGGGTCAAGGACTTCTGGAAGGCCGAGGAAGAGCAAAACGACTTGCTCGACGTCCTCGCCCAGTTGCAGAACGACGAGCACACCCACGCCCCCTTTGAAGTTGCGCCCCTCATCACAGACCTCGCCGAACTGGTACCGGGGAACGAACTGCTCGCGACCCTCGGAAAGCCGGCTCTCCATTGCAGGCAGGCAGCCGTATACCTGGACGAGGAGTTCGGGATCACAGCGGGTACCTGGCTCACAAAGGCAGGCTAGGGGAATGGCGCCGAAGCCGCCGTCAGCGATCGGCGGGTCTCAGCAACTTCGCGACGGGCACATCCACATGCGCGTTGACCCTCGCAGCCCCGTACCTGTCCAACTCCCTCTTCTCTTCCGAGTAAGAACCCTGCTCCTCCTCAAAACGAAACGACGAAATTGAGGAGATGGGCCGGACTCCGGGTTGCCAGATCGCCGTCACATAGCGCGGTTTTCGTGTCACGTTGATGAGATTATTGTTGTGCCATACCCTCCCGTGATATATGAGCTGCTGCCCGCACCCCTCCTCCGGAGCACAGTAGTACTGCTCGTCGTTCTTACTCCATGAATAATGAACGGTACTGAACTCCTCCACATCAAGCTTCCCTCGATCCTTCCTCATATATGAGACCTGCACGTTGACACTTACGATGTCGTACAGGGCGTCCTCAGGGAGTTGGAACACGCGCTCAAGAGCATATTCCTGCCCGACTTCGAGCCAGTTTCCGGGGCCGTAGAAATGCCCGCTACTTATTGCGGCATATGTGAGATGGTCGACATATAGTTCCGCCTCCCCCACGGGATCGCCCCGCTCACCCGCGCTCTCCCTCCACTCCTTTACCAAGTCCCTGTTCCTGGGGTGTTCGGAGTACTCGGCACCTCTGCCGTGGACCGTGTAGATATCATTGATGATGTAGACGGGGATCTCACCCGTATTCTTCATGTAAAGCATCAGCGGGACGTGAACAAACGGCAGCCCACGGTCCGGCCGCGCCGTCCCGAATTTCGCCCGTACCGTAAAGTGCATGGGTGCTGCCGCGGGCTGGTACACGGTTGAATACGCCAGGCTGACACCGGTCAGAAGTGCGGTGGCGAGCACTCCGGCCGCAAATCTCTTGGGCTGCGGGACTCCCTGCCACGATTTTTCACGCACAAGAAGAGCGAGCGCCCACAGGGACCAGCACCAGAGGGGCATGAACACCAACAGATGGGGCGTGTACTCCATCTCTTCCAGCCACATGAACAGCAGAAGGCTGTCCGTGGTCAGCGCAATCAGCACCCCAAGCAGGACGACCGCCCCGGAGATCTTGAACTGCCGTCGCCCCCAGTAGTCGAGCACCACGACTGCTGCCGCACCCTGGACCAGACCGGACAGAACGAAAAGAGCCCCGGTGATCCGTTGCGCGAAAGTCAGCGCTCCGGAGGCATCCGGCCATCCGATAACCGCATTGAGCACCATGGAAGCCAGCAGTCCGGCCATCATGAGCATCGTGGTCGCGTGCCTTCTCCATGCACGGTCAGGCCATTTCTTGCTGTCCCCGCCCCGCCAGCATATGGATGCCGGATCCTCCAGATCCATGTTCATGGGGTAACCGTGCCGGCCGAGGATTTTCCGCAGTTCACCCAATGACCAGGCACTACCTACCGTCTCGCTGCCTATCATGATCCGGCGAAGCCCACGACTGTCCGGTGCCTCGACGATGACCCATGGACGGATGCTCATGGGATCAGGTTCACACCGGAAGCAGCACCACGCATGCGGCGCTGCCCCGTTTGGCCTGCACCCGGACGAGGAGCGTCCTGGACGTCATTGAGCTTCTTCGAGCTGGCCACCGATCAGGTGACGGCTGACGAAGCGCAACGAGCGAGGCCCTCGAGCTGTTGATCGAGATGTCTGACGTCTCAACCACGTTGCACGGGGGCCTCGTTGGTCATCTGTCCTGCCGCACTCGACCTGTCGCATGCGCTCGTGGAGTGGGTGACGATGTTGATCGTCACCCGTGAGGGCGACCGGCGCTGCAAGCTCCGCCCGTCTCAACGCGCGATGGTGGCACTGGTGTACCTGCGCGAACACACCACCCTGGCGAAGATCGCTGCCGGGTTCGGGATCAGCGAATCCACCGCCCACGCCTACACCGGGGCAGTCATCCACCTGCTCGCCGAACGCGCGCCCGGCCTGCTGAGGGTCCTGCGCGAGGCCGATGCGGACTTCGTCCTGCTGGACGGCACACTCGCCGAGTGCGACCGGGTCGGCGACGGACGGGCCGACTCTTCCCACAAGCACCGCCGGCATGGGGTGAACGTGCAGGTAGTCACCGATCCAGGCGGCCGGCTGCTGTGGCTTTCACCCGCGTTGCCGGGCCGAGCTCACGACCTCACCGCAGCCCGCACCCACCAGATCATCCGCATCTGCGAGCGCCAGGGCGTCCCCATCCTGGCCGACCTCGCCTACCAGGGCGCCGGCCCCTGGGTGACCACGGCCATCAAACGCAGACCCCTGCAGGAGCTCAGCTTGACTCTGTCGGGGATCTTGGAGTTTCCCGGTGCGGCAGCAAGATCGACGGGCATGCTCGGGTAGTTTCGCCGACCGATACAGCTCTCGAGGTGCTCGTTGTCCCTTCGTCCCCGTTCCGGTGAGCAGGTCCCGTCTCTGACTGCGCA
The DNA here is from genome assembly GCF_024612015.1 of Streptomyces sp. CA-210063. Taxonomy (NCBI): domain Bacteria; kingdom Bacillati; phylum Actinomycetota; class Actinomycetes; order Kitasatosporales; family Streptomycetaceae; genus Streptomyces; species Streptomyces sp. CA-210063. The sequence continues at coordinate 10,767,583 of NZ_CP102512.1, read as the reverse complement.
GGTTGCGCGGGCGAGCAACCCGGACGGCACGACGGCGATATGGGTACGTGACCGCCTCGATGGGCTGTGGTGCGACGAGGACTTCGCCGACTGGTACCCGCGAGACGGGCGTCCGGGTCTCTCACCTGCGCAACTGGCCACCGTCTGTGTGCTGCAGTTCCTGCTCGGCCTGTCCGACCGGCAGGCCGCCGAGTCGGTCCGCTGCCGCATGGACTTCAAGTACGCCATGGCCATGGAGCTGGACGACCCCGGTTTCCACCACAGCGTGCTGGCCGACTTCCGAGACCGTCTCGCCGAAGACGACCGCGCCGACCGCCTCCTCGACCTCGCACTGGCCCGCCTCAAGGAGGCCGGCCTGGTGCGCGAGCGCACCACGCAGCGCACCGACTCCACCCACGTCCTGGCCTCGGTGCGCGACCTGACCCGCCTGGAGATGGTCACCGAGGCGGTCCGCGCCGCACTCGAAGAAGTCGCCGGCACATCCCCGCACCTGCTGGACGAGCTGGTCGATGAGGACTGGGGGCTCCGCTACGGCCGGCCGGTCCGCCTGGGCAAGAACCCCACCAAGCCCAAGACCAGGATTCTTGCCACCGGAAACGACGCCGTCCGACTCCTGGAACACCTCTACCGGCACGGAGCAGACCGCACATCCGGTCCTCGTATCCGGCCCTGCGCCAGATCATGGTGCAGAACTACCACCGCGACGCCGCAAACACCTGCGCTGGCGCACCGCCGAGAAGGAAGGCGGACCCGGACTGCCGCCCTCGTCCCGGGCGGTCGTCTCGCCCTACGACACCTCGGCCCGCTACGCACGGCACGGACACATCATCAGCTGGAAGGGGTTCACCGCCCACCTGACCGAGACCTGCGCTCCCGACGGCCCCAACGTGATCACCGACGTGGCCACCACCGCGGCCACCACCCACGACAGCAAGGTCCTGCCCGGCATCCACACCCGCCTCTCCCGCCGCGGACTGCTGCCCGCCGAGCACCTGGTCGACGCCGGCTACACCTCCCTGCCCCACCTGGAACAGGCCACCCGCGAATACCAGGTCACCGTCTCCGGGCCGCTGAAGAGCAACCCCACCCGCCAACACCGCCGAAATGAGGGCTTCGCCCGGGACGACTTCCGCATCGACTACGACCATCAGCAAGTCACATGCCCGCAGGGGCAGGTCAGCGCGGGCTGGCACGGCCCCTACCCGACCTCCTCGCCCACCGCGGCCCCGCTGATCGTGGCCAGGTTCGCCAAGAGCCAGTGCCGCCCTGCCCGGCCCGCGCCCAGTGCACCACCACCGCCGATAGCGCCCGCACCGTGGGATTTCCTCCACGAGAGCTCCGTGACCTGCAACTCCGTGTCCGCGCCGAGCAGCAGACGCCCGAGTGGAAGACGCGTTACGCGGTCCGCTCCGGAGTGGAGGGCACGGTCAACGAGTTCGCCCATGGCCACGGCATGCGGCGCTGCCGCTACCGAGGGCAGGGAAAGGCCCACCTCCAGCACGTCCTGACGGCCATCGCCGTCAACATCGAGCGCCTCAGCGGATTGCCACCGGCCGAGGAAGCCCCCATACCCCGCCGACCGACTGCCTTCCAGAGCTACCTTGACCAGCGCGAGTTACCTCGGCTGAAATCCTGGCGAACCCTGGGCAGTTGACCTTGTCAACCCCAAGATCCCCGACAGAGTCAAGCTCAGCTTCGAACGGAACCCCTCCACCTTGTTCTTGTCCGTCGACAACCCCAGCGCGGCGCACAGATGATGCGCCCGCATCGGATGCACCGCGTCCTGCAACACCTCGACGACGTCCCGGTACGAGCGCGGCAGCACATCCGCCTCACCCCCCGGCTCCCACTGCGGCACCAGCCGCACCCCGACCGGCGATCCCGCCCCGCTCCGGTCCACCGACACCGGGACTTCCCCCGCCGCCTCGTCCACGGACACCGTCGCCGGACAGGTCGGGGAGCCGTCCAAGGGCTATCTCGGAGCACTGGAGCGGACCGAGGGTTACAGGGCCGCAGCGGTCCCGCAGATCGGAACCTACCTCATTTGCATGGAACGGGCCGGGAACGACGACGGCGCCCTCCTGATCTGGAGAGCGCCGTGGTGGTGCGGGCGGGGCGGCGGTTCAGCCAGCTAGCCCGAGGCCCGGATCGAGGTTATCTCGCGACGTAGCCCTGCGAGTAGCCGCTGGTTCGGAAGCGGAACCGGAAGAGAACGCCGTCGTTGACGTCGCTGGCTATCACGGTCCACTGGCTCGCGGTGGTGGTGGTGTAGTTGGCCTGACAGTAGTTCAGGCTGTAGTCGCTCTTGTAGAAGCAGACCTTGATGTCACGGCTCATGTTGGTCGAAATGTTGATGTCCGCGCACTGGTTGGTCGTCTTGTAGAAGGTTGGGCTGTCCGGAAGGTAATAGTCCCCCGCGTCCTTGTTGAAGACGACACGACTTTCGTAGCAGGTGGCAGCACTGGCGGTGGGTGCCGCGCTGATCAGTCCTGCCGCGGCGATCCCGCTGGCCAGCACCAGCGCCGTGATCTTTTTGCGGATGTTCATCGGTCCCCCGTTCACCGGTTTCCTTCGAATCGTCGGCACATATCCAACCCTATTAGTCATGTACACGCCAAGTAGACCGGGCAGTGATCGCCTGATCGGCGAACCCTTTCGGCGTCAGCGGCGGACACGGCTCCCTGACGTATACACCCCTCTGCTTTCGTGTAGCGCTGAAGCCACAGCCCACACGGCCCACTGACCCAATGTGGATGAGAGCACCCCGAAGACCAGTGGAGCTTCCATCCCGGCGAAGCCAATCTGGGTCACCAGCGCCGCATTGGGAACCTATAAGTTTCCAGGATCCTGTCATTGGGGTGCAGGCTTCGCCATCTCTGATGGGGCCCGCGCCCGTACTTGCGTACGCCCTGGCGAAGCTCTCCGGTGGGCGCACGATGGGATGGTGGGCGAGGACAACGAGGACCAGGGCGACATCGCCGGACCGGTGCCGGTGCCACTGGACGCTGCGCGGGCCCGCGTGATCACGGCCGGGCTGCGAGAGGCGATGGACGATGCCCGTCGTACGGTCGCCGTCCTCGCCGCCCGGTGTCGGCGTACATGTGAACGTCCCCGCCCGCGTACGGACGAGTATGGCTAGCCTGCGAGGCTGAAGGACTGCGTCATGGTTCTCGACGGCGAGCACGCCACGGAGTGAGCCGGGGACGCTCGTCCGCACGTACCTGGGGAATTGAGCCCGTACGCCGACAGCACGTGAGCGACCGACTTGGATCAGCCGTCATCAGCCCTCGACCAGCGATGCTTGCCGAGAGTGGCTGCCAAACCGAAGCATCCAGCTCCATGAGTTCTGTCCTGTGCGAGAAGATGGTTTTCGCCCGCCTCACGCCGAGGAGTTGCTGTATGTCCGTCGGCTCCGCCCCAGAGCCCACGGCGCCCGCCCCATCGCCACCCTGGACCCGCCCCGATCGTCGGGCGGCGACTGAGTGGGCTTCACGCTGGTTCAGATAATGGTCGCCGACAGACTCGACATCACCGGCAGCAGGTGGACCGTCCCCGGCGCCGAAGCCGTCCTCACCCTCCGCACCGTCATCAGCAACGGCGCTTCCCCGACTACTGGATCTTCCACGCGCGGAAAGAGCGCGAACGGCTCCATCCTTTACCCGACCAGCACATCTACGCACTTCAAGCCTGACGCGGGAACTCACTCAGACAGAGCCGCACCCAAGTTCCTTAGAGTCAGCACAGCTTCGCGAGATTCGGCCACCAATCTGGATGAGCCCGCACGAAGGCGAGCATCGTGGGGCTGTGGAAAAGGATGAAACGGCTGTAGGACAGCCAGTCCTCGTACGATTCTGAGGCCGGGATGCGGCGCGTAGACATCAGGCCAGCCTCCAGGACATCGGCATACATGCCTGTGAGGATCAGGACACGTTCGCGCTCGCGACCGCGTCGGGGACACGGCTTGTTGTCATAGAAGTAGGCCCGCAAGCCCGGGTATTGCAGTGTCACCCTATCGACGTCGCGATCGCTCGCCATGGCATTACCGAGGACGGACGCGCCAGCGATGTCATTGCTGATCTTCGTCTGCCATGCCAGCAGCAAAACAGACGTAATCAGTGCCACCAACCCGCCGGCGGCACCCGCGCCCACCCCGGCACCCGCCCAGTCGGCCAGGAGGAAGCTGAGGCAGGCTCCGCTACTCACCACGCAGACCAGCACCGCGGTGATCATCACATACATGCGGATACTGAGCGGGATCGTTACTGCCAGCAGTATGCCCACGCCCTCGGGGGCTGTGGCCGGGGCCCTCGTGTCGTCTGCGAGCCGGGGTTACAGCTCGCTCGCCGGGCGATGCGTAGCCACTCGGGTGGCGGACATGGAGGGTGGAAGGACTCTCACCTCCATGAGTGAGGCGGCTGCCGGTCCGGCAGCCGCCTCGCTCTGCATCCCTGCGCCTGGTCAGCCGCGGATGATGTTCTGGGCCTGCGGGCCCTTCTGGCCCTGGCCGATGTCGAAGGTGACGTGCTCGCCCTCGTTCAGCTCGCGGTATCCGCTGCCCTTGATTTCGGAGTAGTGCGCGAAGACGTCCGGGCCTCCGCCGTCCTGCTCGATGAAGCCGAAGCCCTTTTCGGCGTTGAACCACTTCACGGTGCCGCTGGCCATACTGGTCGATCCTTCGTTCATGCCTGGGAACAGCCCCTTCAGCGGGGCGTGCTCCAGCTCTCTGCAATCCCAGGAGCCAACAGCCGTTCTACCCCCGGAACGCGGCGCTCACCCAGCCGGCGACACAGGGCTTCACGCATCGCAAGCTCGCCGGGCACCGACGCTTCCACGTCTGGTGGCAGACCACGCCGGCATCCCCGCCCCTTGGGCCCGAGCGATCATGCGGGTGTCGGGCCACGAGTTCGGACAGGACGTCCTCCATGGTGACGAATCCGATCACGGTGCCCTTGTCACCGGTGACAGCGGCGAGATGGGTGCCGTTGGCCCGCATCGCGGTGAGGGCGTCGTCGACCGGAGTGTCGATCTGCACGCGAGTCACGGGATGCAGGGCGGTACGGGGGAACGGCTTGTGCCGTTCAGCAACGCCGATGACGTCCTTGATGTGCAGGTAGCCCATGATCGTGCCGCCCGGGCCCAGGACGGGCATCCGGGAGTAGCCGAGGCCTGTCGCGGCCTTCTCGAGCTGTGCGGGGGTGACGCGGTGGTCGACTGTGCTCAGCCAGGCCAGCGGCACCAGGACCTCGCCGACCGGGCGGGTGCCGAGCTCCAGGGCGTCGCGCAGCCGTTCGCCGTCGGCAGGCTCAAGCAGGCCGGCCTGGCTGGAGTCGGCGACCAGGCGGGCGAGTTCGTCGTCGGTGTAGACGGCGGCGACTTCGTCCTTGGGCTCGACTTCGAGCAGGCGCAGCAGGGTGTTGGCGAAGGCGTTGATGCCGAAGATGACGGGCTTGAGCGCTCGGGTGAGCGCGACCAGCGGCGGGCCCGGGAACAGCGCGGTGGGCACCGGGGCGGCCAGGGCGATGTTCTTGGGCACCATCTCGCCGAAAAGCATGTGCAGATACGTGGCGAGCGTCAGGGCGATGACGAAGGCGATCGGATGGATGAGCCCCTCGGCCACGCCGATGGCGTGGAACGGGGGTTCCAGCAGGTGAGCGATGGCCGGCTCAGCGACGGCGCCCAGGACAAGGGAGGAGACGGTGATGCCGAGCTGGGCGGTGGCCATCATCGCCGACAGGTGCTCCACCCCCCACAAAGTGGTCCTGGCGCGCTTGCTCCCAACCTGGGCCTGGGGCTCGATCTGGCTGCGGCGTACCGAGATCAGGGCGAATTCGGCGCCGACGAAGAAGGCGTTGGTGAGCAGGGTCAAGGCGCCGATGAGCAGTTGGATGGTGGTCATCGGGCACTCTCCTGCTCGGCGCGGTCCGCCGCGGGGGCGGTGAGGATGAGGCGGTCGGCGCGGTGATGGTCGACATCGCGGACGATGATGTCCCACCCGTCGGAGTGCACGGTGTCTCCAGGCTTCGGGATGCGCTCAAGGAGGGTGGCGGTCAGGCCGGCGAGGGTTTCGTACGGGCCGTCCTCGGCACTCAGGCCGATCTCGGCGAGCTCATCGGTGCGGATGCTGCCGTCGGCCTCCCAGACATGCCGGCCGTCGTCGGTGGCGGGCTTGAGCCACCGGACCAGGTGCCGGGGCCGTGGCGGATGTAGACGATGAGCAGCCCGGATACGTCGCGGATAGTGACGCCGTACTCGTGCACCAGGTGCGGGAGGCGCTGCCGCCCTGGAGCGCACTGCGTCTACCGCCGTCTGGGCAGCCGCCCGGGCCTCGGCGAGCGCGTTCGGGTTGTCCTGGTCGTCCAGGAGTCGCAGCGCGCGGTGCAGGGCCTCGCGGGCTGCCGTACTGTCGGGGCGCGGCGGGCGGAAGGAATCGTCAAGACCTGTGGATGGTTCAGGTAAGTGCCGCCAGGAACTCCAAGAGCATGGTGTGGAGGAGTTCCGGTCGTTCGAGGTGCAGGTCGTGGCCCGTGCCGGGAACGCTCATCGCCACAGTTGTGGGCCGCTGCTGGAGCATCTTGTCGACGTCCGGCTCGGAAAGGATGCTCGACTGGGCGAGCACGACGAGGGTAGAGCAGGTGATCTGCCGCCACTCGTGGTCGAAGGAGTACTGGGCGTTTTCCGCCAGTGCGGCGACCATGACGTCCCGGTCGAAGCGCGGGTGCCAGGTGCCGTTGTGCTCTTCCAGTCCCGCTGCCCAGCCCGCGCCCACTGGTCCGCCGCCGAAGAATTCGGCCGCCGCTGCACGTGAGGGGAACGGGGTCGGCCATGAGTCGAACCAGTCGCCGATCTCCTTGGGGACGTTCGGATTCGGGCCGCCGGGACCGGCTTCGACGAGCACAAGTCCGCGCACCATTTCGGGGTGGGAGGCGGCGGTAAGCATCGCGGTGTGGCCGCCGAGCGACTGGCCGACCAGGACCGGTCGTTCCAGCCCCAGTTGCTCGGTGATGGCCACCACGTCGGCGATGTAGGCGGCGCGCGAGACATCTTCCGGATACCGCTCGCTGGCGCCGTGTCCGCGCTGATCGACCGCGACTACGCGAAACCGTTCACTCAGGCGTCTTGCCAGCACGTCCCATTCGCCTGCGTGACCGGCCAGTCCGTGCAGCAGCAGGACGGGGTGGCCCGGCCCTCCCCAGTCACGACAGACCAGCCGGACGCCGTCCCGCAGGACGAGCCGCTCGGACCCCCTCATCTCAACTCCCAACGCAGTCGCCATCCCGATCATGCCGTACGGGTCTGGCCGCGCTCGACGAGCCGGCCTCATTCGAAGAGGGCTCCGGTGACCTTTGTTCGTAGCCGGACGGTTGCGAAGGTCGACTCGACGGGGTTCGTGGTCCGCAGGTGGATCCAGTGCTCGGCGGGACAGTCGTAGAACGCCAGCAGCTCGTCTTCGTCGTCGACGATCTTCTTGACAGCCTTGGAGATCGTCCCACGGCTGCAGATCGCGCCATCAAAAACTGACGAGGAGCGTGCACTGCTCGTCAGCCCTGAACTCGCCGACGTCCTGGGCACGATCGTCTGGCGAGTGCGTGAACGGTCCGGCGCAGTCCCCCTGGTCGCGTCGTTCGACGACAGGGAGAGGCTCTGGAACCCACCCCTTCCGTTGCTGTTCCCATGGGAATCTGCTGGCCGCCGCTGGCCCGTCTCGCCAGCGAACATCCGCAAGGGCCTCAACGAGGCTCTGGCCGCCACCGGCTTCGACGAGAACGCCAAGCCGCTGCGCTTCCAGCCGCACGACTTCCGCCGGATCTTCGTCACCGACGCCATCGCCAACGGCATGCCTCCGCACATCGCCCAGGTCATCTGCGGCCACAAGGACATCAACACCACGATGGGCCACAACGCGGTCTATCCCCATGACGCGATCGAAGCCCACCGAGCCTTCATCACCCGCCGCCGGGCCCTGCGACCTGCGGAGGAATACCGGACGCCCACCGCCGAAGAGTGGGACCAGTTCCTCGGGCACTTCGAAAAACGGAAGCTCTCGATCGGCATCTGCGGACGCTCCTTCGGAACGCCCTGTATCCACGAGCATGCCTGCGTCCGCTGCTCCTTGCTCCGTCCCGAACCCACCCAGCGCCCGCGTCTGGTCGAAATCCGCGACAACCTACTCGCCCTGATCATGGAGGCCGAACGCGAGGGCTGGGTGGGCGAACTGGAAGGACTCAAAGTCAGCCTTGCCGGAGCCCAGGACAAACTCGCCCAGCTGAGCGCCGAACAGGCCCGCCGCGGCACCGCCGTGGACCTCGGCATCCCGGTCGTCCGGGACGTCGCCGACGAGTCGGCCGACCAACTCGCCAAGTGGACGGCAGTATCGACGGCTGCGGCAGGTACGGCGTCATGAGCCTGACGGGCCAACCACTGGGGAAGCGCCCGCCTCGGCGACGGTGTTGCAGGGCAGGAAGACCCTCCGGTTCAGCTCAGGGTCTGGGCTGCATACAGGGTGCCGAGGGCAGTGGCGAGGGTGCCGAGGAGGAGGCGTAGAGCGCGTTCGGGCAGGCGGGGTTGGAGGCGGGCGCCGAGGTAGCCGCCGATCAGGCCGCCGATGCCGCAGGCGAGTCCGAGGCACCAGTCGGGGGCGACGTCTCCGGGGCTGACGAGGGACAGCAGGGCGTAGGTTGCGGCGCCGGCGAGGGACGTGGCGAAGGTGGCGGCGAGCGCGGCCGGGGCGACGCGGGCGACGGGCAGGCCGCGGCCGACGAGGATCGGGCCGAGGAGGGAGCCGCCGCCGATGCCGTAGATGCCGCCGACTACGCCGACCGCCAGGGCAAGGCCGGTCAGGGTACGCGGGGGCAACTCGCTGGCCGATGGCCGGTGACGGGACGGGGCGAGGGTGCGCAGACACAGCCACAGGCCGAGCGGGAGCAGCAGGGCGGCGATCAGGAGGCGGAAGACTCCGGGGCCGGGGAGGGCGAAGACGCGGAGGGCAGCGCCGAGGACGACGCCGGGCAGCGTGCCCAGCACCAGGCGCCGGGCGAGGCCGCCGCGCAGGGCGCCGTCGTGCCGGTAGCGCCACAGGGCGCCGGGTCCTGCGGCGACGTTGAAGAGCAGATTGGTTGGGGTGACTGACGGGTTGGGCACGCCGAAGACGCTCAGCTGGATGGGGAGGAGGAACACTGCGCCGGACACGCCGACCGGTGCGGTCACGGTCGCGATCAGTAGCCCGGCGACCAGTCCTCCTGCCACCGTCCAGTCCACCGTCGCCCCCTGCCCGTTGTTCGCCTGGCCAGTATCAACGCCTCGGAGGACAGTGAGATGACCTGCAACGAGATGTTCACGATCGGCCAGGCGGGGTGCGGTGCCCTCGCCCGACCGTCGCGGTCACCGGACGGGTAGGCCCGGTGGGAGTTGCGGTCATGGGACCGGCAACGTCTAGAGCTGCGCCGGTGGTCGGCTGGCCCCAGGGGGTTTGCCGATGACGCGGTACATGCCGATCGAGTCGTGGGTGGCGGTGTCGGCGAAGCCGAACTTCTCGTAGAGGAAGCGGGCCGGGCCGTCGGCGATCAGTGAGACGTAGGCGGTAGCGGGCGCCCGGCGTTCCAGTTCTTCGGTGAGTGCGGCCATGAGGCGCTTGCCGAGCCCGCGGCCTTGGTGGGCGGGATTGACGCACATGTCGACGATCTGGAAGGTGGTGCCGCCGTCCCCGATGATGCGGCCCATGCCGATGGGCTCCCCTTCGTGGTGGAGGACCACCCCGTGCCACGTGTTGGGCAAGGCGAGCGTGACCGCTTCGGGGTCCTTGTCGGAGAGGCCGGCGTCGGTGCGCAGGCGGCGGAAGACCTCAACGGAGGGCACACCGACGCTCAACTCGTACGGATTGTTCAAGCTGTCCACTTCCGATCGTGCGTCGTTGCGGTGGCGGTGGCGGTGGCGGTCTACCGTGGTGCTCGGCTGGTGGGTCAGTGGCCGGTTTCAGCGTGGTCGCCGTGGTCGCTGAGCTGTGCTTCGAACCAGTCGTGCAGGGCGTCGACCAAGGCGGGTTCGTCGGTGGTGTACGTCAGGGTGGCTCCGTCGGTCCGCTCCTTGTATCGGACTTCGATGCGCTCGTAGCCCTCCTCCAGTGTGGCCAGTCCCGGCATGCTGTCGCCGTGGATCTGGGCGGGGTCGCCGAAGTCGCCCTGCCCGAATGCTTTGGCCTCCTGCTTCAGGTGGGTGCGGATGAGGGCGACCTGCTTGCCGTCGTCGGGCTGGTCGGCGACGACGTCCTGTACGCCGCCTGTGTCGGTCGGGGTGAAGTGGTGGGTGGTCTCTTCGAGGTCGAAGGGCATCACGGTCCGGCCACGTTCGGCGACCGCTTCCTGCCGGTCGGTCCGCCCCTCGCCGCCGTCCTTTTGGGGGCCGCCGATCCAGAAGGCTGCGCTCACTGCCGCGCCAATGCAGGCCGTGGTGATGCCGGCCGTCAGCAGCCGACGCTTTCCGATGTTCATCCTGTGCCTCCGTGAGCATTTCGAGGGCGTGTGGCGAGCCCGCGCCGTTGTGGGTGGGATCGCTGCGATGCGGTGGCCGGGGCGTAGCGCAGTCCTTCGGCTTCGCCTGCGCGGCCCGCCCCTTTCGGCCCTGAGGTATGTGGCCTGGGCTTACTGCTGCTTGGCGGGGATCAGCCACCAGACGATGACGGCGGAGACTGCGGCCAGGCCGGTGGCGACGAGGAACGCGTCGTCGAAGCCGGAGGCGCTCTGGGCACCGGTGCGGGCGGCGATGCTCGTAGCGGCGGCGCTGGAGACGGCCGCCGCGCCGGCGGAGGCGCCGAACTCGTGGAAGGTACTCACGATGCCCGACACGACCCCGGCCTCGTGGGCGGCGACGCTGGCGAGGGCGGTGGCGGAGGCGACCACGAACAGGCCGCCCAGTCCCGCCGCAGCCACGCTCACGCCGGTGACCATCGCGGCCGTTCCGGACCACAGCACCGGCACGAGGAACCCGGCGGCCGCCACAGCCAGCGAGATCACCGCCAACAGCCGGGCTCCGAGAACGCCGATCACACGGCCGGCGGCTGCGGCGGCGGCCATGGTCAGCAACGCCACCGGCAGGAACAGCACACCGGTCGTCAGCGCCCCGTGGCCTTGAAGGTTCTGCAGGTAGAAGGAGCCGAGGAAGAAGGCCCCCACCATCAGCGCCGTCGTGACGGCGATAACGAAGGTGCCCGCCACCACCGGCCGCCGGGTGAGCAACCGCAGGTCCATCAGCGGCGCCGCCGCCCGGCGCTGCCAGAGGGCGAAGGCCGCGTAGCCGGCTGCCGCGGCGAAGGCCAGGGCCACGGTGACCAGGTCGAGCCAGCCGTGGTCACCGGCACGGATCAGGGCGTAGATGAGGGCGCCGGTCGCGGCGGCGACCAGGACGGCGCCGGGTATGTCCAGGGTGCCAGTGGCCGCGCGGGGCAGGGTCGGCAGGATCCGGGCGAGTGAGACGAGGACGGCCAGGCCAACGGGAACGTTGACGAAGAAGACCCAGGCCCAGCCCGGCCCTGCCGTGATCAGCCCGCCCAGCAGCACACCGAGGGCGGCGCCCCCGCCGCCGAGCGCCGACCAGATGCCCAGCGCGCGGTTGCGTTCGTCGCCGTCGAACAGCCGCACCACCACCGACAGTGCGGCGGGCGAGAGCATCGCGGCGCCCGCGCCCTGGGCGATGCGGGAGGCGAGCAGCAGCGGGGCGCCGGTGGCCAGTCCGGCGGCCAGGGAGGCGGCGGTGAACACGGCGAGCCCGGCCAGGACGACCGGCTTGGGGCCGAAGAGGTCTGCGGCCCGGCCGCCGAGCAGCATCAGACTCCCGAACGTGAGGGCGTAGCCGCTCACCACCCAGGTCAAAGCCGCGCGGTCCAGGTCCAGTTCGGCGCCCATGTCCGGCAGGGCGATCGCGACGACGGTGATGTCGAGGATCAGCATCAGCTGGGCCAGCCCCAGCAGTCCCAAGGCCGTCCAGCGCAGCGGACGCGGTGCATCCGGTGCGCGGGTGGTGGTTTCCGAGTCGCTCATGGCGCTTGCCCCTCATCAGTAAGTCGTACAGAGCTGTTCACGTTATACGCCCTGGGGGTATAAGCCAAACAGTGCTGTACGACTTACCGGGGTAGAGTGGGCGCCATGGGCAGCAAGAACTCCGCGACCGCCAAACGCGCCGATGCGCTACGCAGCATCGAGGCGATCGTGCAGGCCGCCGCCGAATGCCTCGGGCGCAACCCGGAGGCGAGCCTCAGTGAGATCGCGCGGGCCGCAGGCGTGGGCCGGGTGACGCTGTATGGCCACTTCGCCTCACGGGCGGAGGTCGTCGACGCGGCGATGAGCCGCGCTCTCGACCGGGGCAACGAAGTCCTGGACATGATCGATATGACCGGTGACCCACGGCTCGCCCTGTCCCGGTACATCGACGCCGGCTGGCACCTGGTGGACCAGGCACAGGCGCTGCTCACCGCCGCACAACGGGAGCTGTCCGCTGGACGCATCCTCGAACTGCATGCCGGGCCCGCAGCCCGAGTCGAGGCACTCGTCGCCCGCGGCCGCGCCGAGGGGGTCTTCCGTACGGACCTGCCGATCGCCTGGATGGTCAACGTCTTGCACGCGGTCATGCATAGCGCAGCAGAAGAGATCCGCGCCGACCGGCTCACCTCCGACCGCGCCGCCGACCACATCACCGCCACAGTTCTCGCCGCCTTCACACCCCCGGGCAAACCAGTACCTGAAACCAGCGGCGGATCATAACGGCGACAGCATTGACGTCTTCCACCGTGATCAGGCGGTGATGAGCGGCGTCGCCCGCCCAACGGACACAGAATGGACCTTGTGCACCGTCAGGTGTACGACTCGAGTGCTGGTTCAGAGAAGGTCGGTGTACAGCTTCGTCGTCAGCTGGAGGCCACAGCCTCCGAGCAGCAGTCCGCACCAAAACGTGTCGTCCGTGACGGCGGCGAAAGGCATCCAGCTCGATCGCCTCCAACGGCAGCATCAGCGGATCCTCCGAATCCGAACCTCCCCGAACCGCCGTCTGAATCTGCCGTCTTCACCCTGCACGAAACCCCACCTTTCGCCCCAACTCATCGCGCCACCAACGACGTTGGCATCACAGACGGTCGGCGACGGCGGGCCGCGGGATCGAGGGCGAGGACAAGCCCGAGGACCCCGAAACAGCTACTGGAAGGACTCCAGGCTCCATGACCACCAGGCCGAGAGCCGGCGTGGCCGGAGGCGATCCCCGCCCGGTTCGGGATCAGGGTTTCCAGGTGCGCAGGAAGGAGGCGATCCGGTCGGCGGTACAGCGGGGGTTGCTCAGCTCGTAGGCGAGTGCGGTGAGCTGTTCGCGGGTGGGGTTGACGGGGATGTTGCTGGCCTCGAGATACATGACGGCGACGGCACAGGCAACGGTGAGGTTGGAGCGCTCCAGCCACCGGCAGCGGCCCAGGGTGTGTACCAGGGCGGCGGCGCGGGCGAAGGCTCCGCCGTAGACGGGAGTGTCGAGGAGTTCGCCACGGTGGCGGGCGACGGCGGCGATGGGCACACCGTAGTCGTCGGCGGCCGGATCGCGGTGCCCGGCCCGCTCCGCCACTTCGAGGATCCAGGATTCGTCGACGTGCAGGATCACGCGGCAGCGCCCGGCTGCTGCTGGGCGTACGGGGCGTCGAGCTGCTGCTCCAGGTCGTCGAGGAATGTGCCGTGCTCATCGATGAGCCGCTGGGCGGCCGCCATGCCGGCGGCGCGGGCGCCGGTGGTGTCCTCGATGATGAGCCGTTCCACGTACTTGTTGAAGTCCAGCGAACGGGAGCGCGCGGCGGCTTTGCCGGCCTCCAGTACGTCCTCGTCCAGCCGGACCTGCGTCTGCTTCCTCGTGGTCACACCTCATGGTAGCAGGGTGGTAGCAGGGGTGGGCCGTGCCCGGGAGTGGCCGTTGCCGGTGCCTGGTCACTCGTGGCGGAAACCGCGGGCGGGGTTTCGGGCCTGCTCAGGATCGAAAGTGTCGAACCAGTCCTACGTCGCGAGGGTGACCATGCCGAGCACCTGGGTGACCTGACTGCCACTGTCCTCGATGCCGTCGGCTGCCGCTGCCCAGGCTGCCGGCGCCCGGCATGCTCCTCAGCAGCGCACGCCGTTCCGTTTCGCCTCGTCATACAGGGCGTACGTCAGTTTGGGGTTCATTCCCAGGGCCACGAGGCGCAGCGGTTTGCCGCGATCGCGTCGCCAGAGTTCGAGCCGGTGGAAGCTGAAGACGAGGGACTGGGCGCTGAGGCCGTCCAGCTCCCTCACGTTGCGCCACGACACGCAGTCCTGCACACGGCCGAACCAGTTGGTGACGACCACGCCGTCCGTGTAGAGGTAGCACCTCCTGAGCCCCAGCCGGGCTGTCAGACGGCGCCACGCCAGCAGGTATCCGATCAGGCCGACCAGCACGGCCGACATGGCGGCGCCCCTGGTGAGCATGTCCGGGGGCCTGTCGACGAGCAGGACGATGACTATGGCGATGTAAAACGCCATGATCCCCCGCCGCGCGAGCTGCGCGAAGAAGCCCGAGAGTCCGGCCACGGGGTAACTCCCACGTCTTTCCCCGAGATCGAGCTCGTCCACTTTCTGAAACATGACCCATCGCCTTCCTTGGAACAGACGCATGATTTCCAGCCGGTGGATGCGTGATCCCCTCATCCCCTCATCCCCGTGTCCGTGCGACGAGTTGGGCGAGGAGGCGGGCCCGGGGCACCATCCACGCGACCTCCACGTGCTCGGTGTCCGCGTGCGCGCCACCACCCACGGCGCCCAGGCCGTCGAGGGTCGGACACCCCGCCGCCGCGGTGTGGTTGCCGTCCGAGGCACCGCCGACGGCGATGCCGCGCGGTGGTTCCTGGCCCAGTTCGGTGGCGAGCCGGGAGGCCAGGGTGAACAGTTCGGCGGAGGACTCCGGTTCCATGGGCGGCCGTTGTCGGCCGCCCAGGACCTCCAGCCGGGCTCCTGGCAGCCGGGCGGTGAGTGCGTGCATGAGCTCGTCGATCCGGTCCTGCGCCACGGCGGTCGGTACACGTACGTCCACCGACAACCGGGCCAGCGCGGGCACCGTGTTGCGTGAACTGCCGGCCGACAACAGGGTGGGTGTGACGGTCACGCCGCTCGGCAGGGAACCGGCACCGCCATCGGCCGCGAAGGTCACGACGGTTTCCGTCGACGCCCCGAGCTCCGCGATCGACAGCACCTGGTGCGCGGCCTCGACCGCCGCGTTGACCCCCTTCTGCGGTTCAAGACCCGCGTGCGCGGACCTGCCGTGCACCACGACCTCGTACCGCGAAGTGCCCTTGCGGGCGGTCTTGAGCGCACCCCGCTCATCCGCGGCCGCCTCCAGGACGAAGGCGGCCGCGCACCCCCGGGCGGACTCCTCGATCAGCTGCCGGGAGGTCGGGGAGCCCACTTCCTCGTCCCCGTTGACCAGGACGCCCACCCCCTCCAAAGAGGGCAGCGAGGCCAGCGCGTGGAACATCTGCACCAGCCCGGCCTTCATGTCCAGGACCCCGGGGCCCCGGGCGATCCCGTCGGCCACCGACCAGGGATGGGTCCGCAGCGAGCCCATGGGCCACACCGTGTCGTGGTGTCCCACCAGCAGCACCCGAGGGCTGCCGAAGGCCCACCGCAGATGGGTCACGCCGTCGATCATGATGCTCTCCGGCTCGGCCCCCAAGAGCCGCGCGCCGAGGGCGCCGACCACCTCCGCGCTGCGTGCCACCGCGGCGTGGTCGGCCGAGAAGGACTCGCAGAGAACGAGTTCCTCCAGATCGGCCAGCATCGACGGCAAGGGCATGAGTCTCGTCGGCAACAGCACACTTCCCCCTCGGATTTCGTGAGCCATGGGAGCGGCGGCGTTCGCTCCCTCTTGCCGGGCGCCGCCATGCGATCGACGTTAGAAGCGGACGTGGCATTCCACCAGCGACTAGATTGCATGGGATCAATGCGCCACAGGAATGTCTCTAGCAGGGTGAGGAGGACGGCTGTGTTCGAAACCGACGCGCTGAGGCTGCTCGTGGCCGTGGCCGAGACCGGCTCGTTCACGAAGGCGGCGGTCCGGCTCAACTACACGCAGTCCGCGGTGTCCCGCCGCATCGCCGCGCTGGAACAGCAGGCGGGCGGGCCACTGTTCGAACGGCTCCCCCGGGGCGTACGGCTCAATCCCGCCGGCCGGACCCTGCACCGGCACGCCCTGGACGTGCTGGAGCGGCTGGCGAGAGCGGAGCGGGAGCTGGCCGTGCTGCACGCGGGGCACGGCGGGCTGCTGCACGTGGGTGCGTTCGGTACCGCGAACGTCTCGCTGATGCCCGCCGCCTTGCGGGCGCTGCAGGAGGTCCGGCCGGAAGTCGAGGTCATCGCGGTCGAGGGCCCGACCGACACGTTGATGCGGCGCCTCGCGGACGGCACGCTGGACCTCGCCGTGGTCAGCGACTATCCGTACGGTCTGCCGTCGGCCGACGGTGTCACGACGACCGAGCTGTTCGAGGACGAACTACTCGTCGCCCTCCCGCGCGAACATCCCCTGGCAGGCTCCGGCGGCCCGGTCGACCTGTGTGAACTGCGTGACGAGGCCTGGCTCCAGAACGCATACGGCGACCGGCCCACCATGCTCGCCGACGCCTGCGCCCGTGCCGGCTTCACCCCCAGGAAGGTCATCAGGATCGCCGAGTGGACCGGGAAGTTCGGCTACGTGGCCGCCGGTCTGGGAGTCGCGATGGTCCCCTCGCTGGCCGCCCGCGCCGTCCCCGACGAACTCGTCCTGTGCCGCCTCGCCGACCCGGCCCTGCGCCGGACCGTACACGTGGCCCTGCCCACCACCCCCCTACCGGCGGCGCTGACACTTCGGGACCTGCTCCGCGCAACCGTATGACGACATGCGACATGTGACATGCGACATGGACGTGGGACGAGGGATGTGACGGCTCACGGGCTTTCACCGGCCGGGCGCCCATCGGAGTGTCCCGGGAGGGCCGGAGTACGGCCCTCCCGGAGGGGCTGGGGAGTAGAGATGGCCAAGCGGTGACGACCACGGGGTGGCGGTCAGGGGGCCGGGACCATCCCCGGAGGCGCGGGGAGCACACGTTCGACCAGGCTGAGGTACCCGTGTATGCGGGACCATCCCCGCGAGAGCGGGGATGGTCCGTTTGCAGGGCCCCACCACCGCGACGGCGGGTGTTCCCCGCACCCGCGGGGATAGTTCCTTCGCATGGGCGCGGCCGCCAGGACGGCGACATCGTCCGGCAGCCTGCCCCACACCCACCGCGCCAGGAACCAGACCGAACTCGCCGCCGAAACCCGAAGGTTCTTCCACTGCCGACAACGCCAACCCCACGTCGTCACCGGCTACTTCAAAGCCCCGCACGTCCGCTACATCCTCGACGAGTGAAAGCGCATAACGAGATCAAGGCGAGCGCTCGGCTCGTGCTCTGGACATTCGCCTGGGCGGCGACCCTTGCCCTGGCCAAGTTCGGCCCGCAACTCCTATGGGATCCGCCACAGCGGGTGGCGGGCTGGGCCGCCGTTGCCGTCAATCTCGCCGTCGGCATCGGCTGGATCGTCGCCTTCACGCGCTTTCTCCGCGCGCTCGATGAGCTGCAACGGAAGATCATGCAGGATGCGCTGGCGGTCACCCTCGGCGTGGGGTGGATCCTCGGATTCGCCTATGTCGTTACGGACGACGCCAGCCTCGTCGCCCGCGACGTCGACATCGCCGTCCTCCCCGCGCTCATGGGAGTCGTCTTTGTGGTCGCCTTCGTCGTCGGCAAGATCCGATACCGATGAAGAACCGCATCACGGACCTTCGCGCTGAACGGGGCTGGACGCAGGCCGACCTGGCTCAGCGTACGGGCGTGTCCAGGCAAACGATCAACTCCATCGAGACAGGGAAGTTCGACCCAAGCCTTCCTCTCGCCTTCCGCCTCGCCAAGCTCTTCGACCTGAAGATCGAAGAGCTCTTCCTCCACGAATGAACTCAATGCGTTTCTGATCAATATGTGAATGTGAAACAGGCACGAAGGAATTGGTGGTGCGGCCGGGCGGGTGATTGGAACGTCCGCGCCGGGCTGGCTACCGCGTCCAGGTAGGCGTATCTGCGAGGATCGACCCGCCGGGAGGAGGCCGAAGCTATGACGAGCGATGCCGGGCACGGACAGGCACCGGCCCCGGATGACCTGCGGACGACCGCCAAGGGCTGGCAGGGCGTCCAACTGGCCGTCCTCGGCTTCGTCGGCCTATGTGGGGTACTCAAGGACAGCGGCCCGGCGGGAGTCCCGTGGGGCATCCAGGCAGTGGCCGGGGTGCTGGCGCTGAGCGCCCTGGCCGTCGCCTGCTGCGCCATCTTCCTCGTCGGCCTCGCTGCCTGGCCCCTGTACCGGACCGCGGCCCGCCCTACCGACCCCCAGCGAACGAGCCGTGCCCTGCGCACTGGAATCGCCCTGACTTTCACTGCCGTCGCACTGCTCGCCCTGTCGGCAGCCACTTCCTGGTGGCCCGTGAAAGCGGATAAGGCTGAGAGCACGGGCAGCGCGACGCGGAGTCTCGTCCGCGTCAGCACCGAGGCCGGCACCATCTGCGGACCTCTGAGCGAGAGCGACTACGGGTTTTTGACCCTCAAGGCGGACGACCGCACCGTCACCATGGCGCTCACTGAGGTCACGGACCTGCAACCCGTGTCGTCCTGTGCGTGACAGGGGATAGCAAACAGTCCAGTGCTCGCCGGCCTCGGGGGTTCGCAGCTTCGGTCGGGTCCACCCGAGAGTCTGTTTCATCAGCCGGAAGGTGTGCTCCAGGTCGAATCTCCGTAGGCATGCCTGCCAGCGCACGTCGACGTCCTCGCTGTTCAGGCCGGTGGCGGATGATCAGAGCCAGAGCGGGAGCGGGTCTCCGCCGCCGGGCAGGCGGTCGACCTGGAGGCGGATCAGCGTGCCTTCGATGATGGGGAGTTCGCCGGTGTGGTCGATCCACGCGGAGCGGGTGGTCAGGCGGGGGTGGATGCGGTCCCAGGCCATCGCTCGGGCGGTTCCGTACCGGTCGGTGACCTGCGTCGTGGTCGCGTCCGGCTCGCCCCAGGTCTCCGGCTTGGCGAAGCGGAACTCCTTGCCGTGCTTCGGCGATCGCCCGCCCTGGGGGTAGGACAGGGCGTACTCCTTGAGTGAGGGCGTCGGCCGTCGCATGACGCGGTCGGAGCGCATCCGTCCCAGCACCTCGATCGAGAGGCCATCGAGGAGGTGAGCCATGCGCGGGGCGTCGTAGCCGGCGTCGAAGACGATGAGGATGTCGCGGTCGCCGAAGTGCCAGCGGCCCATCTCGATCAGGTCCGTGACCACACGGCGGACCTGGGCGGCGGTCACTTCGGCGACGTCGTCTTCGGGTCCGAGACGGACGGCGTCCAGCAGCTGGCACCAGGACGTCCGGCCTGATTCGAGGGCGGCGACGAAGGAGTACGGCCAGCCGGGCACGCACTGGTCCGAGGAGCGTCCGCTGCGGCCGTAGACGTGACAGAACAGACGCTCCGCGCTGGTCGGGGCGGAGCCAGTTGCTGACGTCGACCGCCAGGACCAGGCGCCCGTCGGCGGCCCGCGGCATCGGCAGACCGGCCAGCACTGTCGACGGTCGTGCAATTCCCCGCGAATCGCGCTTTCGTGTCGGCGTAATTCCCCACCCCCGCGGTCACGAGTCCCCATGAGGACGGTGACCGTGGCAGTGCGCGATCGAACGCGTACTCGGTTGTGACTCCCAGGTAGCGACGCCCCCGGCTGGGATGGGCTGCGTCGACCAGGCCGCGAGCCTACGGGGAAGGAAATGCAGGTGCCGGCTTCCGGGCCGCGCAGGCAGGATCTCAGTATGTCGACCGACGTCAGTGGAATGATCGAATGCCGTCCGGGAGCCCGGCTGTGGGGGCCCGACGACGAGGACTCCGTGTGGCAAGCCGCCATCGACCTGTTCCTGCTCAACAGGGGCAACGCCTACGACGGCCTCGCTTGCCTCTTCGGAATCCGCAATTCCTTTGGCTTCCGCCCCCTGGCTGAGGGCCGCGGCTTCCCGGACGACGCGTCGGATGGGCTGCGTGGTGATTTCGCTGCACACGGCGGTCCCGGCGACGTACACGGAACCACATGGCTGACCTGGGCTGAGCTGGCCGACGCCGACTGGCAGGAGACAGACGCCTCTGGCACACGAAGCCGCGCCTCGGCCGCAGGCTCCGGCAGCGACTGGGGTCGGGTCTGGAGCGTCATGCGCATACTCGGCGAAGTCCATGGCGCGGAGAACGTACGACTCGTCGTCTGGTTCTACTGACCCAGCGCCACAGTTTTCCTGTTTCGAGCAGTTTGGACTTTAGATAGCTATTCCTTGCGAATCGGTCTGGTTCCCCCTGGGCATGCCAGTGCCGGGTTGAGGGTCCTGGCCATCTCGGTGCCGCAGGCGTCCCTCGACCTGCGAGCCGAGAGGCCGACGGACACACCGGATGGCAAGGAGAACCTTCACCGTGGTCGACATCGTCGAGATCTACGTCCACTGGTACGCGGGCCGGTCGAAGAGCCAGGTGGCCACTTCGCTGGGAGTGGACCGCAAGACGATCAGGAAGTACCTGGCGCCGGCGGAGGCGGCCGGGATGACCCCGGGCGGGCCGCCCATGAGCGAGGCGGACTGGGCCAAGCTGATCAAGAGCTGGTTCCCGGAGCTTGCCAGCCGGAGGCTGAACCAGCTGACCTGGCCGGAAATCGAGCAGCACCGCGACTACATCAAGCAGTTGCTGGAGACCACCACGGTCACCACGATCCACCAGCGGCTGCGGGACGAGCGGAAGCTGAAGGCATCGCTCACGTCGCTGCGGCGGTGGGTGCACGAGAACCTTCCCGAGGAGGCGGCCCGGTCGAAGGTGACGGTGCTGCGCGAGGAGGTCGAGCCGGGCTCGGAGGCCCAGATCGACTACGGCTTCCTGGGGCAGTGGATCAACCCCAGGACCGGCAAGCGGCACCGGATCTGGGCATTCGTGATGGTGCTGCCCTGCTCGCGGCACATGTTCGTTCGCCCCGTGACACATATGGACCAGCACGCCTGGACCCTGGCCCACGTGGACGCGTTCCGCTACTTCGGCGGTTATGTGGGTGACAACTCTTCCGCGACATCGTGTTCCCGGCCAGGATGGTCGCTCCCGTCGAGGAGCTCGGATGGCCTGGCAGCCCCAGTTGGTACGACGCGTCGACGCCGCGGGGAACCCTGCGGCATCGCTCGGGCACGCCCTGGTCGACGACTACTTGGAGTTCGTGGCGGCACGCTGTCGGCCGAACACGTTGCTGGCCACCGCCTACGACCTGAAGGTCTTCTTCTCGGTGGTGCCCAAGGAGCCGGCCGACATCGTCCCTGCGGACGTCTTCGCGTTCATCACCGCTCAGAAGAAGCCGCGGCGAGGCCCGAAGGTCGTCCGGCTCGAAGACGGTGAGGCGGGGCTCTCGGCCCGAACCATCAAGCGCCGGCTCGCCAGTCGCTCACCGGGCAGGGCAGGGTATGAACACCGATCACAAGGTCCGCTGGGGCGCTCGTGCTCTGCTCGCCGCAGTGCCCGACCTGACGGGCTTCCGTCGCCTGCCGCTGGAGTGCCAGCTCGCCTTCAACCATGAGACCCACCGGTTCATCAGCTGGCTCTCGGTGACGGGCCGGATGCAGCCGGGGGCGGACTATCTAGGGCCTGTGTGAGGTCGTGATCAATTTCGGGTTCTGGTCCCGTGCGGGGGCAGAACCTGGTAGAACGCTGGGTGTGACACGCAGGCAACTCACCGACGAGCAATGGGAGTTCATCGAGCCGTACCTCCCTATAGGCGAGTACGGTCCGTACCCCGAACGGCTGCGGGAGCAGTTCGAGGGGGTGATCTGGCGGTTCCGGTCCAGCGCCCAGTGGCGCGAGATGCCCTCCGAGTTCGGACCGTGGCCGACGGTCTACGGGCGCTTTCGCGTCTGGCGGGACGCCGGGGTCTTCTCCGCTCTTCTGGAAGGCGTGATCGCGGAGGCCGCCCGCCGGGGACAGACGGACTTGTCCCTGGTCAGCGTGGACTCCACCACTGCCCGCGCCCATCACGACGCCGCCGGGATGCGTATCGGCAAGGAGGTCATGGACGCCCTTGAAGAAGCTGCCGCCGAGCAGGAGCGGGCCCGGCAAAAGGGGGCGGCACGCCAGAACAGATCGGACAGGACGGCAGGGACGGCCCCGAGCGGGAAGAGCGGCGGCGTGTCAGGCGGCGGCGCAAGCTCCGCTTGAACCAAGCCCTGCTCGGCAGGTCCCGTGGTGGGCTGACGAGCAAGGTTCATCTCGCCGCGGACCGCAAGTGCCGTCCGCTGTCGCTCGTCCTGACCGCAGGACAGGCCGCCGACAGCCCGCAGTTCGTCCCCGTGTTGCAGAAGGTGCGGGTCCGTCTGCCTGTCGGCCGCCCCCGGACCCGGCCCGACGCTGTCGCCGCGGACAAAGCCTACTCGTCCCGCGCTATCCGCTCTTACCTGCGCAAACGCAACATCAAGGCCGTCATCCCGGAGAAGAAGGACCAGGCCGCCAACCGGAAGAAGAAGGGAAGCCGGGGCGGCCGCCCCACATGCCACGACGGCGATCTTTACAAGGAGCGGAACACCGTCGAGCGGCTCATCAACAAGTTGAAGGCATGGCGAGGCGTCGCGACTCGATACGACAAGTCGCCCGAGAGCTACCTCGCCGGCCTCCACCTCCGTGCCTCGATGATCTGGATCAACGACCTCCTGAAGGCTGACTGATCACAACGTCACACAGGCCCTAGTCGCCCGGCGCCCGCGACTGGGCATCGTGCTGGCCCGCACGGAGCCGGAACTGCACCTGCGGTTCATGGAAACTGCCCGCACGCTCGGCTTTCGTGACACCGTGGCCATGACCCAGTTCAACCTGCTGGCCTACTTCATCGCGCTGTTCGGCAGACAGCCGCACGAACTGCAGCAGAGCGACTGGGACGAGGGACGCCGCCTACTGCTCGAGGCCGCCCGTCGCATCCCCAACCGCGGCGTCAAGGCCCTGTCGACCGCCCTATTCAACCTCGAAGCGACCTTGTTCCACTGCGAGTTGACCGATCAGCTCCCACGCCGACGCTCCCCGGACCACGCCGACATCCGGGCCCAGGAGTGGGCCCGTGTCCCGGCCGCGATGGCGGACACCATGCACCACTACCTGCAGCAGATCGCCGGAACACTACGGCCGGGCACCGTGAAGAACGCCGAACTGACGCTGCGGGAGTTCGCCCTCTTGGTCGCCGCCGAAGACGCGAACGTCACCTGCGTCGCCGCACTCAAGCGGCGGCATGTCGAACGCTACCGCCAGTGGCTGTTGGAGCGGCCGGCCGTCCGCGGCGGCTCACTGCACCGACACACCGTCCGCGATCGACTCAGCAAACTCCGCGGCTTCTTCCGCCGCCTGGACGAGTGGGACGCCGCCGACCGGCCGCCCCGCCAGCTGGTGTTCGACAGCGACTTTCCGATTGCGGACGAACCGCTGCCCCGATTCCTCGACGACGCCGCGGCCGCCAAACTGCTCGCCGCCGCCCGCCAGGACCCCGATCCGTTCACCCGGCTGGCCATCGAGATCCTCGCTCGCACCGGGATGCGCCGCAGCGAGATGCTCGGCCTCACCATCGACGCTGTCGTGCAGATCGGCTCCGCCTACTGGCTCCGCATCCCGGTCGGCAAGATGCACACCGACCGCTACGTTCCCCTGCACCCACAGCTGAAGACGCTGCTGGACGACTGGCTGCTGCACCGGCCCGAGGGCCTGCGCTCGAACCTGCTGTTCACCGACCACGGCCGCCCGGTCAACGCCTCCCGCATCGAGGCCGCGGTCCGCAAGGCCGCCGAAAGGGCCGGACTGGGCAGGGTCACCCCGCACCAGCTCCGCCACACTCTGGCGACCCAGGCGATCAACCGGGGCATGTCTCTGGAAGCAATCGCCGCCCTCCTCGGACACAAGTCGCTGTCCATGACGCGTGTTTACGCCCGGATCGCCGACCGGACCGTCGCCGACGAGTACTTCGCCGTCTCAGAGAAGGTCGAGGCGCTCTACGACGCCCCGCGCCAGCTGCCGGCCGACGCCGAGGGTTCGGAGATGGCCAAGCTTCGCCGGGAGATGCACCGCCGCATGCTCGGCAACGGCTACTGCGCTCGCCCCGTCGAGATGGACTGCCACTTCGAGTCGATCTGCGAGTCCTGCACCTTCTTCGTCACCACGATCGAGTTCCGGCCCACCCTCGAACGCCAACGAGACGACGCGGCTGCCAAGGGACAGGTCGCACGCGAGCAGATCTTCGACGGACTCCTCAGCCGCCTCGATGGAGAAGCCTCCTGACAATCTCCACTCGCCAAATCGACAGTTGCCTGTTCACTGGGCCTCCCCAGTGCCTGCTTGAGCTCTTGCAATCTCGGCATGGTGTGAGGCTTCGGCAGCGGCGTCCACGTGATCCAGGCGATTCCAGCGGTCAGTGTCATATCCGTCGCGGTAGTTCCACCAGCTCGCGGTGGTCCACAACCGGTTCCACTCGCGGAGCATGGTGGACCGTTCCTCCTGGCCACGTCCGCTCCGGTCGAGGAGTGCCAGCAGGAGCCCTGCCGAGTCGCAGACCAGGATCTCCAGGGAACGCAACGCGCAGAACGTGTCCCCGGTCTCGCCAGCTGCGTCTTGGACTGGCCGAAGCTGGGAGTAGATGAACGCCTCCAGCGTGAGGACGTCATCGCGGGTGATGTCATCCACATAACGCAGGCTGCGGAGCGGCTCAGTGCTCACGGGCGGCTGCCTCTTTCGACTATGGCTTGACATCGAGACCCGCATATTAGAGGTGTCCCGCGCCGTCTGGTGCCGGACAATCTGAAGACAGGAGTGGACAAGCCCGACCTCTACGACCCGCAGATCAATAAGTCGTACGCCGAACTCGCCTCCCACTACGGCACGTTGGTCGATCCCGCCCGGGCCTTGCATCCGAAGGACAAGCCCAGGGTGGAGCGGCCCATGCCCTACATCAGGCACTCGTTCTGGAGCGGGCGATCGTTCACCTCCCTCGACCACATGCAGGCCGAGGCCCTCACCTGGGCAAGGGAGACCGCCGGACGCCGCCAGTGCCGACCGCTTCAGGGGGCGGCGCCACTGGCGGTGTTCGAGGCCGCCGAGGCCGAAGCCCTCCTCCCGCTGCCCGAGACGCCGTTCGTGCTGGCGAAGTGGTCGACCGCGACGGTCGGCCCGGACATCCACATCAAGGTCGGCCGCACCCTCTACTCGGTGCCCTGGAAACTGATCGGCCGACGCGTGGACGTCCACTCCACCGCCACCATGGTGCAGGTCTTCCACGAAGGAGGGCTGATCAAGACGCACGCGGCTCTCGAGCAGGGCAAGCGCACCGATGCCAGCGACTACCCGCCCGAGAAGATCGCCTTTCAGATGCGGACGCCGATCTGGTGCCGCAGCCAGGCGTCCGAGGTCGGCGACGCCTGCCGGGAAGTGATCGACCAACTGTTGGAGGTCAACGCGCTCTACCGGCTCCGGGCCGCTCAGGGAGTGCTGGGCTTGCGGAAGAAGTACGGTGACCAGCGTCTGGAGGCCGCCTGCGTGAAGGCCATCTCGGTCGGCGATCCGTCCTACCGCACCATCAAGGGCATCCTAGTCGCCGGCACCGAGACCGACCCCGAACCCGACACCGGGGACGCTGGAGCCGCGGCCTTCCTCCACGGGCCCGAGGGCCTGTTCGGCGCCGGCATCCCCACCCAGACACCCGGCGAGCGCCACGATCACCAGGAGGACGGCGACGCTGAGGGGGCCGCGCGATGAGCGTGCTGGACACCGCCCTGCGTGAATCGCTCAAGACCCTGCGACTGTCGGGGAT
Organism: Streptomyces sp. CA-210063; assembly: GCF_024612015.1. Taxonomy (NCBI): domain Bacteria; kingdom Bacillati; phylum Actinomycetota; class Actinomycetes; order Kitasatosporales; family Streptomycetaceae; genus Streptomyces; species Streptomyces sp. CA-210063. Next base: position 10,741,686 of record NZ_CP102512.1, on the reverse strand, counting down.
GCTGGAAACCCTCGACGCGCGCCTCGCCCAGGCCCACGGCGGCGAACTCGGCCACCTCGACTTCCTCCAGATCCTCTGCCAGGACGAAATCAACCGCCGTGAGACCGTCGCCTTCCAACGCCGCCTGTGCAAGGCGAAGTTCGAGCAGCAGGTCACCCTGGAGGGCTTCGACTTCAACGCCTCCCCGAAGCTGCCCGCCGCCCAGTTCCGCGACCTGGCAGCCCTGCGCTGGCTCCACGCTGGCGAGTCCGTCATTTTGTTCGGACCGGTCGGGGTCGGAAAGACACACGTCGCGCAGGCCCTCGGACACCTCGCCATCCGTCAGGGCGCAGGCGTCCGCTTCGCCAAAACCAGCAGGATCCTGGCCGAGCTCGCCGGCGGCCACGCGGACCGCACCTGGGACCGACGCATGCGAGAGATCGTCCGCCCCGACCTCCTCATCCTCGACGACTTCGCCATGCGCCAGATGACCGCCCCACAAGCCGACGACCTCTACGAACTCATCTCCGAGCGGCAAGGCCGGTCCGTGATCATCACCAGCAACCGGGCGCCTAGCGACTGGTATCCGCTCTTCCCCAACCCCGTCGTCGCCGAGTCCCTCCTGGACCGGCTGATCAACGCCAGCCACCAAGTCATCATGAACGGCCCCAGCTACAGGCCCAACAAACGACCGAAGAACCCCACCGAACCCCCGACCAAGTAGCCGGTCACCGCCAGGGGCTGGGGAATTACGCGACCACAGCCCCTGGGGAATTACGCCGTCGTCGACAGTGGTGCGGGTGTCCGCGTGCAGGGTCTGCTCAGAGCGGCCTTTCGGGCGCCGGACCGGGACGAGGATGCCGATCCCCGCGCCGATGTAGCCCTTGTCGGCGAGGGTGGGCAGGCCGTCGGCGGCTGCCTTGTACAGCGCGGGCAGTGCGTGGAGGCGTGCGGCGGTGATGTCGGGGGTGGAGCCGGGCTCGCCGTCGGAGACTCACAGCGGGGTGCCGTCCGGAGCGGACAGGAACTGCACGTTGCCGCCGAAGGCCTTGTGTGCCTGGCTGAACCACAGGTCGTTGCCGTTGTCGCGGACCCTGGCGAGGCTGTCGGACTCGATCAGCGTGCCGTCGAGTATCACGTGGGTCATGCCCTCACGACGGCAGCGGTCCAGGACCTGGTGCAGGTCCTGGACCTGGTCGGCGAGGACGTCGATGCCTTCGTGGAGGTAGCGGTAGCCCGTGGCCTGGGAGACGCCGGCGTCTCGGGCCAGGCAATGTACGCAGCCACGCTCGCGGAACCAGCGAAGGACCAGCACGGCCTGGCGGAAGGGGCCGAGCGCGCGGCTGCCGCGCGGGGTGCCGATGCGCCGTCGGTGTGCGGCCAGCAGGCGGGACAGGTACTCCACGACGTGGCGCGGGATGTCGAGCGTGGCAGCGTAGGTGACCAAGGTGAGGCCTCTGGCTCAGCAGACGATCTTGTGAGAGAGGCCTGTCCTACCAGGGGCTTCACGTCGGTCCGGGCACGGGGCCCGCATACCCGATCCGCGCTGGATCGAGTGGCTCAAGCCTTCTCGGCGCGGATCGAATAGGTGAGGGGGATGCGCGGAGCGCCCTCGGGATGCCGGTAGATGTCGCCGTCGTGGCGCTCAAGCGACTGGCGTTGGAGGTAGAAGGTGTGGTCGTGCTCGTGGAGGAACTGGATCCGTAGCCCAGCTCCGGCGATCGCCGAGACAACGGTCGACAGACTGTGCCGCCACTCGACGGTCTCGTCGTGCTCGGTCCTGGCCGCCTCGTCGGCGTAGGTGCCCGGGCCTCCCGAGGCTTCCGGACCTTCATCGAAGTAGTCGTGCGTGACCGTGCTTCCGGTCTCGTCGTCGAGGACGAAGCTGAAGGGATGGAACTCCGCGAGGTACAGGCACCCAGCGGGAGCGAGTAGTTCAGCGACCACCGACGCCCAGCGGCTGATGTCGGGAAGCCAGTTCAGCGCCCCGAAGCTGGCATAGACAATGTCGAAGGTCTCCCCCTCGACCGCCGAGACCGCGTCGTAGACATCCGCGGTCAGGAAGCGTGCCTTGATACCAAGTTCAGTCGCGAGTCGTGAAGCCGCTTTGATCGCGGGCGGAGAGAAGTCCAGCCCGGTGACCTGTGCTCCTCGTGCCGCCCAGGACAGCGTGTCCCGGCCGAAGTGGCACTGCAGATGGATCAGGCGCTTGCCCCTGACATCCCCCACCTCGGCTGTCTCGAAGTCCTTCAGCGAATCGGTCCGGGCGCGGAACCCCTCCCCGTCGTAGAAGGCAGAGCCCAGGTGAATGGGCACCCGCTCATCCCAGTACGCCTTGTTCAACTCCCGCCAGCGCCCTGCCAGGTCACCCATGAACCCGGACGATACACAAAGGCGGACTGGCGCACTACGCTGCCGGACTCGCCAACCCTTTGGTGGCCACCAGCAGCTCGAACGACTCTCGAAATCCGACTCCGGACGCGCGTGCGGGGACAACTCCGCCAACGCACGGTTGATCCTCGGCGCCCGCTGCGCGGCACGTGCGGGCTCTCGGCGAGCGACTGCCGCCGAGCTCAAGCAGCGATGACCCACCCCGCACGTCACGCTCAGCCCCAGCGGCGGCCTCACCCGCACTGCATGCTCAACCGACTCTGAAGCGATCATCGCTGAGAAAACCTCAGTGACATAGTTCAAGGAACATTTCGACGCTGGACGTCCCGTGGCACGGCCGCTGGACGAATTGCCACCGGAGTTCGACCGAGTAAGGGCCGGTAAGGTAGTGCTCTTCGGGCTACTCGGCTCCGGAGTCCTAGAGGCGACTGTCAATGAATCTCCGCCCCCTGGCTGCTGGTTCCGATGCTGCGATACACAACGTGTGGCGGCTTCCCGCTACTGACGCGATGCGGGGGCACCGAGCCCTTTGGTGGAGCGTCGGTCCCGCCGGGGAGCTTGCGGTCCTGTTGGTCCCCCGGCAATACCTTGATCACACCCGCTACATCAAGGGGTGGATCGGGTGGAGGCCGCGAGTCCCGTTCACGGGTGAGCTGGTCACCGTCACGGGACAGCAGGAGCGGCGCGTCCTGGTGAATGACATTCGGATTCGGCCCAGTCACTTGGCCCTCCTTCCGGATTCTCGATTCCTTCTGGTGAGCGGGCGCACGTTCCGCAACGAGACCGAGGGGCCCTGGGCGTCCAACGCTGTGGTGTTCTCCCCGTCCGGGACACCTGAGGCCGAGTTCTGCGTCGGTGATGACATTCCCGCCTTGGTCACCGACGTCCACGGAGGCATCTGGACGGCTTACGGCGATGAGGGCATCTACGGCGGCCACCCCGAGTCGGGAGCGGGCCTCGCGGGCTGGGACAGCCAGGGCCGGACCTCCTGGACGCCCAAGGGCCGGCTGCCCGACTACCCGCTGGAAGGCTGCACCGCCGCGACCGAGAACGAACAGGTATGGCTCGTCTGGTACTCCGGCAGCGGCAGCGGCGGCACCTTCCTGACACGGATCACTCCGTCCACCGGCGACATTGCCAGCTACCCCAGCCCCGTCCCCGCCCCGGACGGATTCGCGGTCTGTGACAACAGGGCAGTACTCACCCGCCGCGACCACAACAAGCGGTCCGTCGAGCTCATACGTGCCGAGCTCAACGGCACCACCTGGGCAGTAACCAGCCGCCGTCGGCTACGGCTGCCCGGTCGAGTCGTCATGCACTGCGGCCAAGGCCGCGACGGTTCCCTCTGGCTCCGCGCAGGCAACACCTGGCTGCGCATAGAAGCATGAACACCCCGGGCAACATCTCGGGCGTTCCAACTGCAGGGCCGTCACAGAACACCGGAGGTTAAAGAACAAGCTTCAGCTCTTCCTATGCTGCGCCGTATCCGGGCGACAGGGCCCACACGCGCATGACCGCGTCGATCAATTTCGATGCAAAGTGATCAGGTGTGGCGGGTCCGTCTGAACGTTTTGCGCCGTTCTATGTACCACCCTGCTGTGAGGTGCCTATTCCGTTGATGAGGAGGGCAACGCTCGACCGGCCCCATGTGTGCGTTGACCTGCATGCTTGGCTTCTTACGGGATGCCGGAGCCCAGTACATCGCTGCCTTGCTGTGCGCGCTGACCATCGGCGCAGTCGGCGCCGCACGGACAGCCTGGCGCCGCCACCGGTTGCACCGCGAACAGAACGCTGTCAGCGGAACCGACGAATAACGACACCCCGTCCAAGTAAAAATTCCTGGAGATAATTCCATGCCTGCATCGCATCTTGTCGCCTCACGGACGACAAATAGCGTCGTCACACAGACGACAAAGCCCGTACGCTCGCAAGCTGAGTACGACCGGCACCACGCATGGCAGTTACTGTTCACCCCCCAAATTCCGGAAGATTCGCCCAAGGCGCTCAACGGGGTACCAGAACTCCGCCTGCCCACCGGCCACCTCAGCGACGTCGCCGCGAAGTACGACCGCATCCGCACCAACGCTGAAGCCGGCTCCGGTGCACCATCGCTGACCGACCCTGAGCTGCTCGCCGCTCTCCTGGTCATCCGCAGCCTGCGCGACAAACTGCTCGAGCGCGAGCTCCACCTCATCGCCGCCCCCACCCCCGCCGCCCGCCGCCCGCCGCCCGCCGCCCGCCGCCGCAAGATCACCTGGGCGCGCCTCGCGGACGCCCTGGAACTTCGCAGCCGCCAGGCAGCCGAACGCCGCTACCTCCAACTACGCACCGGCATCGACGACCTCCACGGCACACCCCTGACCCAGCACGAGCGCGTCGAATACGCTTGCGACCAACGCGAACGCCGCACAGAACGCTCGTGGGCCATCGAACACGTCGCCGAAATTCGCGCTTTGGCCGACCGGCTGCTGGCTGTGAAGGACCTGCAGGAGCGCACTGACCGCTCACCTAGGGCGGTTGAGGCAGCCGCCAGGCCCGGGGCATCGCCCTGCCGCGCAGCACCTGGCCCGAGCGGCTCCGTGAAGCCGCCACCGCAGAAGCCGCACTCCGCGACAGCCCCGCCGTGCAGTCCGCTTCCGACCTCAACGCGCCCCGCCGCAAGGCAACCAGTCTCGCCAACGCCGTCCACCAGCTCTTCGGCCTCGTCGCCCACGCGGCCGACCCCGGCAACGTCAACCTCAGCGACCAGCCCGAACTGGCCGCAGATATCGCCGCCCTGTACCGGCAAGCCGAGCACCACACCCGGTCACCTCGAACCGCACGCCCAGAAAACGCAGGCGGGTCCAGTAACCGCTGAGCGTGACGGCACCGGACGGAGGATGAGGAGTTGCCGCGGCACCAGCGGCGCTGCGGTGCCTCACGGCCTTCGTCTCGGTCGCGTGCACCTTGGTCGGAGCACAGGATCAGACGAAGGCCGCCCCCACGTCCGGCGAATCCCCATGCGAGCGAATCCGTTCGAGACGCCATTCGAGACCGTGGCACCATGTACCGCATGACGACGAACCGAAGGGTCCATGCCGCGTAGACGACCAGGACAGATCCGTGCCGGCGTCCCCGCCAGCCACCGGACGACGGGTGCAAGGCCAGTCATCGACGGCCTGTCTTCGCGTGCACTGTCCGAGATCGCCCGTCTCGAGCACACCCGCAACTATCTGCAGCCAGGCGACGTCAGCACGGCTGTGGGCCTGTGGAAGAACTACGTCCACCAGCCCGAGCGGGATCTGTGGCACGACTACAAGTGGGGCAACGTGCACTGGTACTGCTGCGGCAACCCCCTCGAATCCCGAACCCTCCTCGACACCGTGATGCAGGCCATATCACCCCGAAGTGCCCGCGAACTTCAGAAGGTTGTCAGCCGGTCAGACGCCGTCTGGAACCGTCCATCCCCGCCCTATGACGCGGACGGTAGATAATCAGCTTGTCGTTTAACGTCCGGGGCCAAACGCGGCCCTAGCTTGGCCAGCTTGAAGTGCCAGGTCACAAGGGGTTTCAGGGGTTGGCGAATGTCTGGATTTCGCACGTTGCTGCGTGATCGAATAGGGGATGACATCGTTTTGGACTGGCAAGCGGGTACGTCTGCGCGGTATCGAGCCTGAGGACTGGACGGCGTTCATGCGCTTCGCCGTGGACGAGGAGCGGTTGGGGGACCTGCTGCAACCGCCTCGTTCCGCCGAGAGCTTCCGTACTTGGGCGAAGGAGCAGGCAGTTGCCAAGTCCGATGGCGACGGCTTCGGATTGGCAATCGAAGCCGTCGACACGGGTGAAATAGTTGGTGCTGTCGGCTCGCACCACGCTGATCCACGTGCGGGCTGGTTCGAATACGGCATCACGATGGGCGCTGAACATCGGCGCAAAGGTTTCGCGGCAGAAGCCGTGGTCATGCTGCTGCGCTTCATGTTCGCAGAGCGGCGCTATCACAAATGCCAGGCGCGGATCTTCGCACACAACGAGGCATCGCTGGCACTTCATCGACGGCTCGGCTTTGTCGAGGAGGGCCGTCTGCGCGATCACGTGTTCTTCGCCGGTCGGCACCACGATCTGGTCATGATGGGCATGCTCGCTGACGAGTTTGCCCAGCTCCACTCGGTGAGCGAACTGTGAGCCGCCGCCCAGGTCATGTGCCGAACGAGACTCGAACTTGATCGGCATTTTCGCAGTTCAGTGGACGTGAAGGCGGCCTTCGTCTGATCCTGTGCTCCGTCACAGAGGCATAGAAACAGCGCGAAGGCCGTGGTCGTGAGTTTGGTGCATCAGGGCGTCCTGCGGGATGCGTTCGCGGAAGTGTCACACTTCCGGTCGGAGCTGTACTCGTGTCTGACCGCACGAGGCGACGCGCTGTTCGAGTTATGCGACGCGCTGCTGTGCACGGACGGGCCGGTGCGGACGCTGGTCGATCTCGCGCTCGCGCCTGAACATCGCCGTGGTCACGGAGCTCTGTACGGCGGACTCAACCAGGGCCGGGTCGACGTCGCCCGGCTGCCTCATGCCCTGGTCGGGGTGCCGCTGCCGAGGGCGGCAGATGGCCGGCTCGTGCTGGCGGTGGATGTCTCGCCGTGGCTGCGACCGGACGCCAACACGTGTGCTGACCGGGCCTTTTGCCACACGTTCGGCCGAGGTGAGGGCAAGCATCAGATGGTGCCCGGCTGGCCTTACTCGGTGGTGGCCGCGCTGGAGACTGGCCGCACGTCCTGGACGGCGGTGCTGGACGCGGTCCGACTGGAACCCGGCGCCGACGTCGCCGCGGTGACCACGGTGCAGATCCGTGAGGTCGTCGAGCGGCTCGTCGTCGCCGGCCAGTGGCGACCGGATGATCCAGAGGTCCTGGTTGTGCTGGACGCGGGATACGACGCTCCGCGCATTGCTCATCTGCTGGGTGACCTGCCCGTCGAGATCCTCGGCCGGCTGCGTTCAGATCGGGTGATGCGGCGTCCGACACCCTCCCGCAAGGAGTTCAGCCTGGCCAACCCCAAGGGCGGCCGGCCGCCCAAGCATGGCGGCGAGTTCGTCTTCGGCGACCCCACAACCTGGGGCACCGGGCAGGCCACGACTGTCACGGACACCCGGCTCTTCGGGAAGGCAACCGCGCAGGCATGGGACCGGCTGCACGCGACCCTGGCCGCGGCCTGCCCGAACGAGCCGATCACCTACACCCCGGCCGACTGAACCAGCACTGAAACCAGCAGGCTGATGGCGTCCCGGGGCCGGCACCGTGCGGGACGCCGGACAGGATCAGAAGCAGCGCCGGGCCCGTCGCCGCAGTTCCTTCTCAGACAAGACAGCCACCGACCCTAGGGATTCCTGGCGGTGGGGTCAGAGGGGACGAGATGGTGGGCGACGCTTCGCAGTTTCTCGCAGGTCTCCTCGTGCTCGCGTTCGGGCTGGGACTGCCGTACGACGCCGGCCCCGGCTTGGAGCCAGGACTGGCCGCCCATCCGGAAGACGCTGCGCAGTACGAGGGCTGCATCGAGTGTGCCGTCGGCGTCGCAGGTCAGGACCGCGCCCGCGTATAGACCGCGGGGATTGCCTTCGAGCGCCCGGATGAGGGGATACGCCTGGGCTTTGGGGATGCCGGTGGCGGTGACGGCGGGGAAGAGGGCCGCGAACGCGTCCCAGCAGCCATGGCCAGGGAGGAGGCGGCCGGTGACGGTGGAGGCCAGGTGCTGGACGGAGCCTCGGTCGAGGACGGTCATGTACTCGCTGACACTGGTGTCTTCGCATACCTCGTCGAGGTCTTGCAGCGCGAGTTTGACGGAGATGGCGTGCTCGTGGATCTCCTTGGGGTCGCCGAGGAGATCAGAGCGCAGCCGGGCGTCGTTCCCGGCCGTTCCCGTCCGGGCTCGGGTGCCGGCCAGAGGCCGGGTGGTGACGTGGCCATCAGTGGTGACCTCTGCGACCGTCTCCGGGCTGAACCCGGCCGCCTGGATACCGCCGAGGTCGAGCAGGAACGAACGGGCCGGGGTGTTGGCCCGCCGCCCCGCGACGTAACTGGCGACCAGATCCACCTCCCCGGGTACTGGAACCCGCCGGGAGAGGATCACCTTCTCCAGCGGGCCTTGCCCCTGCAGTTCCACCAGGGCTGCCGTAACCGCCGCCTCGTAGGTGCCGGTGTCCTCCAGGGGCAGCGCAATCCGCCCGGCCGGTACCGGCGGGACCTCGGCGTCCCCTTCCCGCACGTGGTCGACGAGCAGATCCAGCCGTTCGGCGGTCAAGGAACGTACGAGGACGTGTGTTGCGTCGCAGCGCAGCTCGTCCGATGGCACGATCAGGTTTAGCAAGGTTTCCATGCTTTCCGGGTCTGCTCCGGCGAGCACAGCTCCTAGCTCGAACTTCACCCAGCCGTAGGCCCGCCAGCCCGCCACCGGGACCTCTGCGAGCCGCGCCCCCACCTTGCCGAGGTCCCTGGCCTCGTGTCCACTCAGCCGGACTGAAGCCAGGACGTCGCCGGCCAGGGACCAGCCGGAACCGTTCTCATACACGACGTACTGGTCGAACAGGCCACTGCGGACCAGCCGAGCCATCAGCAGCAGCGGATCTTCCTGCAGCGGCAGGCGCACTTCCAGGTAGGTGTTGCGCGTCATCACGGCACTTCCTTCTCGTGCGGCCGACGGCCCCGCGCACTGATCAGCGGGTAGGAGTTGACGACGAACTCCGGGCGCTTCAACAGCGCCCGGAACTCATCCAGGTCACCGGCGCTCACGCCGGATGCGGCCAGCCGGTCGGCGACCTGGTCGGTGTTGTGGCGGTGCAGGGCAATGCCTGTACCCCCACCCGGCCACGCCTGGGCGTACGTGGTCGCCGTGAGCTCCTGCAGCCCGGCAACCGCCATCGCCCCCAGCACCCGCCGCCCCCACAGCGGATCGGCACCGGCCTTCTCGAGCAGGCCCATCAGCGCCGTGTGGACCCGGTCGAACAACAGCACCGACGCGTCGTCGGGAGCAGCCAGTACCGGCGTCCAGCCGCAGTCGAACTCCTCCAGCACCAGCCACCCGCCCGGCCGCAGGGCCGCCACGAGCCGCGTGAGCACCTCGATCCGCTGCGGCAGGTGCAGCAGCACCAGCCGGGCGTGGATAAGGTCGTAGTCCTTTCCCGGCAGCGGGTCACGGACGACGTCGTGCCGCAGCAGGCGCACGTGATCCGGGCGCTGCCGGGAGGCGGCCCAGCGCGGTTCGAGCTCGGTGACTGTCACCTCGCCCTGCGGCCCCACACGCTCACCCAGCCAGTCGCCCAACGATGCACTCCCCCCGCCGATTTCCAGGCATCTCCAACCCCTGGCGAGCCCGGTCAGCTCCAACTGGCACCGGGAAACAGGGTCATAGCAATTCTCCAGAACGGTGAAACGGCCGACGGCATGAACGTCGGCACTGTCGAAGAGGTAACGGGACACAGGATTCCTCAATGCGCAGAAGGGGGCAGTGCCCTCACACGGTCACGATGCAAGAGACACCAAATCGCTGCAGGCCCCAGGGGCCCGTGCCTCCCGTAACGCCATGCCCATCAGGCAACGGCCCATCCGAATCAGCGGGGGCGCATGACAGCATTACGGCGGCGCCATCGCGCGCATCCATCTCATTTCGTGAGGGATGTTCCCTATGCATCCGATGCCGCGTGGGCAGTGATCGGGCCGCCTTGCCGCCTGCGGGCCGGGCTCGTGGACGGTGGCGGCCTGCGAGCAGAGCCAGAAGCCGTTGTCGTTGCTGGTCACGGCGGGTCAGCGGGGTGACAACCTGTCAACGGCCATTGGGATGCCCAGGTGGGTGGCCGTTGGGTGTCCAGGCTGGCGGCCATCAGAAACCCAGGTGTGTGGCCGGTGGTGCTCCTGGGGGTGGGGGTCAGTTCAAGGGGACCACTCCTTTCCCGGTGAGGGCCTCGGCTAGGCGGGTGTGAGTCGCCGGTGGTGGTCACGAGGTGAGCGTGGCATGAGGCGATCGGTGCTCGCGCCCGCGAGAGTCTTCGGCATGATCGTGTCGAAGCCCGAGGGGTGAATGTTGCTGGTCACCGGGATGGACCGGCGTTCGTAGGCGGCGTCGATGATCCGGTAGAACGTCTCGGCGGCGTCTTCCCCGACAGGCAGCAGGCCGATGTCGTCGATGACGATGAGGTCTGCGCGGCAGATCCGGGCGACGGTCCGTGCGGTGGACCCGTCGACCTTCGATTTCCCGATCGCGGCGCTCAGCGTTTCCAGGGTGAACCAGGACACCCGCAGGTCCTTCTCGATCGCGGCCTGGGCCAGGCCCTCGGTGAAGTGGCTCTTGCCCGTCCCCGACGGGCCGGCGATCACCAAATTCTCGGCGCGGCCGATCCACTCCAGGGTGATCAGGGAGTTCTGGGTGGGTTCGGGGATGGTGGAGTCCTCGGCCCGCCAGGAGCCCAGGGTCTTACCGGTGGGGAAGTTCGCCGAGTGGCGGCGTCGCGGCCGGTGACCTCCTCGGCGATCAGCAGCCGCAGGACCTCGGCGGGGTCCCAGCGTTGGGCTCGGGCGGTGGCCAGGACGTCCGGGGCCGCTTTGCGCATGTAGGGCAGGCGCATGCGGCGCATGAGCTTGTCGAGCTCCTCGGGCAGCGCCGGGGCCTGGGGAAACGTCATGGTCGTCAATTCCTTCGTCGGTCGGGGTGAGCGCCGATAGGTTCGGCGGATGATCAATATGTCGGTGCGGGGCGACCGCGGGAACGTCGTGGCCCGGGCCCAGGGTGGTGTGGAGTGGACCGCTGCATTCGCGGATCTGGACCCGGCGGAGTTTCCGATGCTCTGGGCCATGGACCCGTATGGCGACGCGGTCTTCAACCACCGGCAGGTGCCGCTGCTGCTGGCGGAACTCGACCGGCTCCCGGCCGCTCGCGGCGGTGACTGGGTCGGGCAGACCCGCGAGTTGTGCCAGGTCCTCCAGCAGAACGGGCACCGGTATCTGTGGTTCGTCGGGGACTGACCGCGGTCAGCCGGCCGTCAATTCCCTGGGGACGGGTGACGGTTGACCGAGGGCCTGCCAGCCGATGGTTCCGTTCTGGACGGAGTGGGCTTCGTCCGCGCGGACGACCTCGCCAGCGGACTTGCTGTCCGCGATGTGTCCCAGGACCGAGAGCAGGTCGTCGTCGGCGAAGCACCCGGCCGTGGCCGCCAGACCGAGGGCCTGGTCGACTTTGTCGTTGCCCAGGACGGTGGCCAGCTCAACCGCGCGGGCCGTCTTGGCGCGGATGCCGGTGGCGCCGGCGGGTCCGGCTTCCTCGAGCCAGCGGCCCGCTCCGGGGCCGATGCCCACGAACGCGATGAGGGCGAATACGATGAGGGCGAATGCGGACCTATCGATTCAAGGTACAGAAGAGCGGCTTCGGGCTGTTTCTCGGGATCGCAGCCGAGGCCACCCGCCTGACGACCCCGCCGACCATAGGCGCCCGCGTCAGCGACCGGGTCTGGCTGGACGCTTCCGAAGTCAACAACGCCTACTACGGGAACCGGCTGGCACTCAACGAACGCGAACTTGCCTGGTTGCGGCTCGGCCTGGGCAAAGTAACCGGCGGCGTCGAGCTCGTCGACACCAGTCCTTACGTCCTGATCTCAGTCCGGACGCTGCAGATCGTCGAGGTTGACTACGCGGAGGCGGCCCTTGCTCCGGCGATCGCCGGGTGGGTGGCAGCGGAGTTCTCTCTGGCGCCCGTCCGCTGCAACGTCAGCCGCGATAGCTCCACGGGCCAGTTCACGTTCGACTGGGGCGAGTGCCCTACATGACTACAACGGAGCCAGTGATCGTGGCCAAGCCCCGTGCATTCGGACAGGTCTGCTGCTCTCGGACCAGCCGCGTGGTCAGTTGCGGCGGACACGTGATGCCAGTGCCTGGGAGGGTGTGCAGAGCCACTCCACGATGGTGCTGGTCACGGCGAGGTAGTGGACGCTGACCTGGCCGTGTTCCTTGTCGACTGGGGCCGGTGCGCCGTCGCGGTAGATCCAGCGTACGTAGCGGCTGCGCAGGTGAGCCCCGGCCACAAGGAGGACCGGGGAGGCGATGACGGCCGCCAAGGCCGCTCCGGCCCTGGTGGCCGTCACCTTGGCAGTCTCATCGATGCGCATGGCATCAGTGTCCTCGGTAGGTGCTGTGTCCAGTAGTGCAGCGCCGCATTGATCTTGCGGGGGCATGTGCCCTGCCGTCAGCGGCGAGGCGGGCTGCTGACGGCGGGCGGTGATGCGTCAGTTCTTGACGAGCACGGTCGCGAGGGCGGATAGCGCGGAGTTGACCTGAGCTGCGTCGAAGGCTGCGGGGTCGAACTGGTCGGCAGAGTCGAGGCCCAGCCATTCCAGGCGGTCTTCGTGTTCTTCGTGGCGGGGGTCGGCAAGGATCTCGATGAGGTAGTCGTATCCCCAGATGCCGCCGCAGTCCTCAGGCGGGCAAGCCCGGCGGCCGGTGAGGCATCGGGGGTAGGCGGTGCCGGCCTCCGGCGCGGTGACGTCCTCGACAAGGATGTCGTGTTCCCAGTCGTCGCCGAAGTCGTAGGTGTAGCGGAGCCGGTCGCCGACGTGGGGAGCCACCTGGCCGAGCCGCTTGGAGGCGGCGTTGCGGATGCCCAGGTCGCGGTCAGCGACGCCGTATCGGTCCCGTCCGCTCTCGAAGGCCCACATGTGGTAGTCCTCCCAGCCGAAGACAGCCTGGATGACGTCGTGCAACTCGCGCAAGGTGATGCCTGACGGCACCTCCAAGCGGCGCCAGATCGGAGGCCGGGAGTCCCGCAAGGTGATCTTGATCTTGTGTGCGGTCTGACCCGGTGCCGTCCGCGAGTTCGGCCTCGCGCTCCTGCTGTTCGCCATGGCGGCCATCCTGCCACCCGCGCTCGCCCTGCCCTGGCGGGACGTGTGCCCCTTCCCACCACAATGATCACCGCGATGCATGGAGTCGAAGGGGTGGGGGCACGTGCCGGTGGCAAGTCCGTTCCAGGTGGCCTGGGACGGTGAACAGCGCAAAGTACTGGAAGAGTTGACGCGTTCGCGGACCGCGCCGTTGCGCCGGGTGCAGCGGGCCCGAGCCGCGCTGGCCTGTGCAGAGGGTGACACAAACGCGGCCATCGCCCGCGCCCTCGGCGTGCATCTGGACACCGTACGGCGCTGGCGTAAGCGATTCGGTACCGAGGGCCTTTCCGGGCTGGAGGACCGGCCCCGGGCGGGCCGCTCCCGCCGCTACGGACCCGAGGTGCACCTGGCCATCGTCGCCACCGTCACCTCCGCACAGCCCGCCACCGACAGCCACTGGACTCACCGCGCCATCGCCCATCGCCTGGCCTCCACCGGGATCTCAGCGTCCCAGGTCGGGCGGATCCTGGCCGACCTCGACCTCAAGCCCCACCTGGTCCGCGGCTGGCTCACCCGCCCGGATGACCCGGACTTCCACGCCAGGGCCGCCGAAGTCTGCAGCCTCTACCTGCTCTGCCCACCGCACTCGGTGGTGCTCAGCGTGGACGAGAAAACCGCGATGCAGGCTCGCTCCCGCCGCCACCCGACCCGCCTGGTGAAGCCCGGCCAGATCGAGCGGCGCGAGTTCGAGTACCGCCGCCACGGCACCGCCTCCATAATCGCGACCCTGGACGTGCACACCGGCCAGGTCCTGGTCGAGGACATCATCCGCAACGACTCGGCCGCCTTCATCCGCTTCCTGCGACTGCTGGATCAGAGCATCGACCCGGCCCTGACCATCCACTTGGTCCTCGACAACGGGTCCTCCCATGTCTCCAAGGCGACCCGGCCTGGCTGGCAGCGCACCCGAGGTTCGCCGTCCACCACACACCCAAACACGCCTCCTGGCTCAACCAGGTCGAAATCTTCTTCTCGATTCCGGCCCGCCGGCTGCTGCGACGCGGCGAGTTCACCTCGCGCCAGGACCTCATCGACCAGATCCGCGACTTCACGCTCGCCTACGACGACGAGGCCCGCCCGTTCCGCTGGACCTACGACGGAACCCCACTCAAAGCCGCATGACCCTCGCAAGATCAATGCGGCGCTGCACTAGCCACCGGGACAAGTGCCGCCCCAGGCCATCGGCGCCTTCCACGGCCCATCGTCGCTCGGGCCATTTCCGGGCCCAGGCCAGCAGCCTGCGGTAGTCGCCCAGGGTGGCCTCGATCCGGATCGTGGAGATCGGCCGATTGGCCGTCGGATCCACCGCGGTGGCGGTGTGCGTGGACTTGTGCGGGTCGACGCCGAGCAGAATCATCGGCTGCGGCTCCTCAGGACGGGACGGCAGGAGATCCGCAGCCGACACGCCGACTTCCGGAACCAGCCAAGCCGGGTCACGCCTCTGTTGAGGCAGGCCGCGGACGGGCACCGGATGGGGAACACACCCCGGGAGAGCCATAGTTCGGCAAGCGGTTCACGAGTCACCCCAGCCGGCGCCCTGCAGCACGTTACGGACGATCGTTTCGGCCATGTACTGCTCCTGCTGAGTCCGCGCCTGCCCCGTTGCATGGGCTGCCGGCCGCCCGCAGTCCGGTGTTTCGGAGCCACGCGCATTCCCGGTCAGCGACTTCGAGGCCGTCGGCCGCCTTGCCGTTCGTCACGGATGGTGACGGCTCGCAAGACAGATTGCCGACGTCATCACAGGGATGCCGGGTCGGCGTCGGCGAGGGCGGCATCGACCAACGACTCTGCTATGGATCGCGCGCACGCACCGGTGTCGCTGCTGTTGAGTACGGTGCCGCGTGCGGCCGCGCCGTCGAAGAGCAGTGCCAGTTGCTCACCAAGAGTTTCCGGGTCTGCGGCCCCGGCCCGCCGTGCGATGTCCGTGAGGCGGCGGGCGAACTCCCTCTTGTACGCCGCGGCCAGCTGGTGGGTGGAATGCCCGGGGTCCGGTACTTCGACGCCGACGTTCAGGAACGGGCATCCCCGGAACGGAGCGGTGGTTTGCGGCAGCTCCCAGTCGAAGACGCCGAGGAGTTGCTCACGCAGGCTCGGTGTCGGTTGGGCGGATGACGGGGAGGCGGGCAGGAGATCGTCCACCAAGGACTGCAGGTAGGCCTCGACGAGCTCGTCCTTGCTCGGGAAGTGCGTGTAGAGAGTGCGTTTCGACACTTCGGCGACGGTCGACAGCTGGTCCATCCCGGTCGCATTGATCCCCTGCGCCGTGAACAGCTGGGTCGCCGCCTTCAGGATCCGTTCCCGGGCACCACGCCCTCGCCGCCGACGCACGGGGTGAGATTCGGTCACACCCTAAGGATACCGATCGTTTTACATAAGCCAGGCAGGGCAGCTACGGTGGAGGCTTAAGTAGACCGATCATCTTACTTACGCACGCCCCACATCCCGCGGTACGCGGATGGGTGGTTCGCCGGCGCCGGACCCGCCACCGTCCGCCCCAGCCGTCGATGCGAGATCAGCACCAAGGAGACCTGATGCGTTACACGACCTTTGGACGACGGACCGGACTGCGCGTTTCCGAGTACGCACTCGGCACGGGGAACTTCGGCACCGGCTGGGGTGCCGGTGCCGAGCCGGACGAAGCGCGCCGGATGTTCGACAGGTTCGCCGAAGCCGGCGGAACGTTTCTCGACACCGCGGACGGCTACCAGTTCGGCGAGTCCGAAGAACTGGTGGGGAAGTTCGTCGCCGCCGACCGGGACCACTTCGTCCTGGCCACCAAGTTCACCAACGGGGCCGGCCCCCAGCCCGGCATCTCCAAGACGGGCAACAGCCGCAAGAACATGGTCACTTCGCTGGAGGCCAGCCTGAAGCGCCTCGGCACCGACTACATCGACCTGTACTGGGTCCACTTCCCCGACGACCTCACCCCCATGGAGGAGATTCTGCGCGGAATTGACGACCTGGTCAGCTCCGGCAAGATCCTCCACGCGGGCCTGTCCAACTTCCCCGCATGGCGTGTCTCCCGCGCCGCCACCCTCGCCGACCTCAAGAACTGGGCACCGGTCACGGGCATCCAGATCGAGTACAGCCTCGTCGAGAGGACCCCCGACCGCGAGCTGCTGCCGATGGCCGAGAGCCTGGGCCTCGGCGCCGCCCTGTGGTCTCCGCTCGGCGGCGGACTGCTCACCGGCAAGTACCGCCGCAGCACCGAGGGACGGCTGAGCGACTTGAAGACGCTCGTGCACACCGAAAGCACCGACCAGAAGACCGCCGTCGTCGACACCGTCCTGGCCATCGCCGAGGAGACCGGCGCGACGCCCGCCCAGGTGTCGGTGGCCTGGCTGCGTGAGCGTGCCGCCCGGGCGTCCACCTCGTTCGTGCCGATCATCGGCCCGCGCAGCCTCATCCAGCTCGACGACTATCTGGGCGCGCTGGACGTCCAGCTCGCCCCGAAGCAGTTCGCGCGCCTGTCGGACGTCAGCGCAATCCCCCTCGGAGTGCCCCACGAGGCGACCGCTCGCGCCCGAGACGCCGTCCAGGGCGGTGACGCCTCCCTCGTCATCCAGCCCGCAGTGCCCGCGGCCTGAGCTGCGGATCCTGCCGCGGGCGGCCCCATGCCGTCGACGCCCCTTCCGTCCCGCATCGTGCGCACAATTCGGGGCGGAGCCGTTCGCCTGGCCGCGCCACGTCACCGCCAGGTGTCACAGCCCCATCGTGTCGCTCGATTGACGACGGTGTCTCGGCTATACCGAGCGGGCTCCACGACCAGGACGAGGGCTCACGAGGCATCTTCCTCGGCCACCACCTCGGATCTCCCCAACAAGGGATCAGGGCCCCTTGGCCGCTCGAGGTCGCGAAACCGATCCGAGCACCAACGGGCCCTGTTCCCGCCGCGTCGAGCACCCCGCTACATGTTGATCATGTGGCCCGCGAGGCCGTGGACGGCCTCCTTGACCGCCTCGCCCAGCGTCGGGTGGGCGTGGACGTTGCGGGCGACCTCGTGGACCGTGAGGTCCCACTGCTGGGCCAGGGTCAGCTCGGGGAGGAGTTCGGTGACGTCGGGGCCGATGAGATGGGCTCCGAGGAGTTCGCCGTACTTGGCGTCGCTGATCAGCTTCACGAAGCCGGTCGCGTCGCCCAGGCCGTGTGCCTTGGCGTTCGCGGTGAACGGGAACTTGGCGACCTGGACGTCGAAGCCCTTCTCCCTCGCCTGCGCCTCGGTGTAGCCGAAGCTGGCGATCTGCGGCTGGCAGAAGGTGGCGCGCGGGATCATCGCGTAGTCCAGCTCCATGGTCTCCGCGTCCGCGATCGTCTCGGCGGCGACGACGCCCATCGCCTCGGCGGCGTGCGCGAGCATCAGCTTCGCGGTGACGTCGCCGATGGCGTAGATGTGCGGAACGGAGGTGCGGCAGCGGCCGTCGACGTCGATCGCGCCGCGCTCGGTGACGCGCACGCCGGTGTTCTCCAGGCCGTAACCGGTGACGTTCGGCGCGAAGCCGATCGCCTGCAGGACCTTGTCCGCCTCCAGGATCTGCTGGGCGCCGTCCTTTCCGGTGACCGTGACGCGGACCTGCGGGCCGGACTCGTCGATGGACTCGACGCGGGTGGAGGTGAGGACGTCGATGCCCAACCTCCGGTACTGCTTGGCCAGTTCGGCGGAGACCTCGGCGTCCTCCAGTGGGGCGATCCGGTCCAGGAACTCCAATCGCCGCTGCGGCGGACCGGGAGGACGCCCTGACCCGGACGTTCCGGGCGATCACCTGCTGATGTCGGGCCTGGCGGCCGAGGGCATCAGCGCCCGTGGTTGACCTGAACCGGCGCTTGGTGGACTGCGTCGGTGCAGGGCGACCCACCTCGGCCGGCATGGCCTGTCGCTACCGTGCCGCCTCCTCCTCGATATCGCGAACCAGGTCGATGGCCCGACCCAGGGTGGCGAGTCGGGCGTCGAGGGTCTCGCCGGCGGGATAGAAGCGAACGGTGTCGACACCGGCGTCGCGCCACACGCGCAGCCGCTCGCGCACGATGTCCTCGGTTCCGATCAGCGTGGTCGCCAGCACCATCTCGTCGGTGACCAGACCGGCCGCGCCGTCCCGGTCCCCGGCCTGCCACCGGGTGCGAACCTCGGCCGCCACCTCGGCCCATCCCTGGCGGCTGTAGGCGTTGTTGTAGAAGTTCGTGGTCGCGGAGCCCATGCCGCCGAGACTGAAGGCCAGTTCCTTCTTGCGTCCGGCCACCATCGCGCGCAGCGCGTCCTCATCGTCCGCGAAGGCGACCTCGGCGCCCTGGCAGATGTCGAGGTCGGCCCGCGTACGACCGGCGTTGGCCAGGCCCCGGTCCAGGTGGTCGAAGTACGCTTCCTTGGCGCCTTCAGGTACGAAACTGGTGCCCAGCCAGCCGTCGGCGATCTCACCGGTCAGGTGCAGCATCTTCGGCGAGAGGGTGGCCAGGTAGACCGGGATGTCATGCTCTGCGCGCATGGACAGGCGCATGGGCTTGCCGTCCCCACCCGGCAGCGGGATCTGGAATTCACGCCCGGAGTGGGAGACTTTCTCCCCCGTGGCGGCCTGCCGAACGATCTCGACGGTCTCGCGCATCCGTGACAGCGGCCGGGCGAAGGGCACGCCGTGCAGCCCTTCGATCACCTGTGGTCCGGAGGGGCCCAGCCCGAGGAGGAAGCGCCCCTGGGAAATCTGCGACAGTGTGATCGCGGCGCGGGCTATGGCCGTCGGAGTGCGGGTGCCGAGCTGGATGATTCCCGATCCGAGAAGCATGCGCTCCGTCTTCGCGGCGAGATAGCCCAACGGCGAGGGCGCCTCGGAGCCCCACGCCTCCGCCACCCAGCAGATGTCCAGACCGAGTTTCTCCGCCTCGGTGACGTAGTCGACGATCTCCCGCCAGTCGCCCCCGGAGGCTTCGATGGTGGTGGAGGTACGCATCACAGACCCGCCTCGCCCGAGGTTCGGGCGCTCTCGGCCAGCTTTTTGATCTCTCCGAGGGTGAAGGTCATGTTGGTCTCGAACTCCCGCATGCGCACGAAGACGATCTTCTGTTCCTTCTCCGGCATGCGGTCGATTGCGAAGGAGAGACCCGAGCGGGCCGGGCCCATCTGCATCCATTCCCGCAGCAGAGTGCCACCGTCCTGCGGCTCCAATGTGAACCGCCAGATCGCCGTCGGGTGCTGCGGATCCTCGACCGCCCAGGCGAGCCTCCTCGGCGGCTCGTACTCGACGATGTGGGACGTGGTGGTCCACTCCCCCAACGCTTCGTGCTTGCTCCGGCCGACGAACCGGGCGCCGAGCGCGGGGCCGCACCTGCCGTCCAGCCATTGCACCGACCGCAGCTCGGGGCTCATGCGCGGCATCACCTCGATGTCGGACACCAGCGCCCACACGTGTGCCGACGCGGCGGCGATCCAGGTGTGGACCTCCACCGTCGGCTTGTCCGCATAGCGTGCGCCCGTCCACTCCATATCCCGATCCTCCTGCCCGCCAAGAACGCTCACGTGAGCACCTGAACAGTAAAGTTGCGTAGATAGACTTAGCTGTCAAGGGTGCCATGGCCACCACAGGACTGCCGATTCAGCCCGCGAATCGCTCCCGCACATCCGGTCGCTCGGCCAAATGTGACGGATAGCCGGGGCCCATCCGGGGGCGGGTGTTGTCCGCGGTCATGGGCTCGCCGCAGGCGTCGCACACCACCTCGGCATGGGTCTCCTGCCCGCACACCTCGTGCCGCATCGCCACCGGCGGGCCCGCCTCACCGGCCAGCCAGCGGTCTCCCCACCGGTTCATCACCAGCAGCACGCCGAAGAAGTCGCGCCCCTTCTCGGTGAGCACGTAGTCGTACCTGACCGGCTCCGTCTGGTACGGCCGCTTCTCCAGCAGTCCCTCCTCCACCAGCCGGCGCAGCCGGTCCGCCAGCGTGTTGCGGGCGATGCCGAGCGACTCCTGGAACGCGTCGAACCGCCTGATCCCGTAGAACGCCTCACGCAGCACCAACGGCGTCCACCAGTCCCCGAGCAGGTCCATGGTCCGCGCGATCGAGCAGGGCCACTGCGCAAAGGATGTCCGTCTCATGACTGCCAGCATAGGTTCGTCCAGTCATGAGACCCAGCAGGTAACTCGAGCAGCGGCCGGTGCGCGGTCTCTTGTGTTCCATCAATAACGAAGTTATGTTGCCGCCATGAAACGTGACTTGCAGGGCAGAAAGCTGGTTGTCACCGGAGGGGCACGCGGCATCGGCGAGAAGGTGGCCCGACTGTCTGCCGCGCGAGGCGCTCATGTGACCGTGATCGGACTGGAACCCGATCGGTTGCGCGACCTCGCCGCGAACCTGGGCCCCGCCGCCGCCTGGCGCGAGGCCGACGTGCGTGACGGCGCGGCTCTACGGTCGGCGATCGATGAAGCCGCGGAGATCATGGGCGGCATCGACCTCGTCGTCGCCAACGCCGGGGTCGTGGCGTACGGGACGGTGCGCCAGACGGACGAGGCGTCGTTCGAGCGGGTCATGGACATCAACCTGAACGGCGTCTTCCGCACCCTCAAGTACGCGACGCCCCATCTGGAGCGCAGCCGGGGTCACGTGCTGGTCGTGGCGTCCGCGCTGTCGTTCATGCCGCTGGCCGCGATGGCCTCGTACGGCGCGAGCAAGGCGGCGGCCGAACTGCTCGCCCTGACCTATCGCCAGGAGGTGGCACATCTCGGGGTCACGGTCGGCCTGGTGCACCCCTCCTGGATCGACACCGACCTCGTCCGGGGCGCCGAGGCGGACCTCCCCTCGTTCCAGGGCCTGCGCAACCGGCTGCCCTATCCGGGCAACGTCACCACGAGCGCCGACCGGGCTGCCGCCGCGATCGTCGACGGGCTCGTGCGCCGACGCAGCCGCGTGTACGTGCCGCGCGCGGTCGCCGTGGCCAACTGGGCGAAGGGAGCGCTGAATTCACCGCTGGCCTGGCCCTGGGCGCGACGCTTCGCGGCCCGGGCGGTTCCGTCCCTCGAACGGGAGGTCGCGGCGCTGGGAAGGCATAACCAGCTCACGCCGGGTACCCATGCCCGTGGTGCGGGGACCAGGTCGTCCTAGCCGCCCGCGGGACTGCACCCAACCGCCCGGCTTCTCACTCGCCTTGGAGGATGGAGTCGTACAGGCGCGCGCCGGCCTCGTGCGAGGCCTCGGCACGTTCACGCTTGTCACCCAACCCGACAGAGAAGTTAACGCCCATCGGCAGGAGCACCTGCATCACGGCGTCATCGAACTCAACGAAATGCTCGGCCAGTTCAAGGGTGATGTAACCGTGCACGAAACTCCACAACTGGGCGGCCATGACCTCGGGTTCCTGCCGCTCGACCCTGCCTGAGTGCACGAGCCGTTCGCAGGCCGCAGCGACATGAGCGTGGGCTTCGCGAAAGGCCGGGGAATGCCCACTCCGACGAAGGTCCGCATCCGACAGAGGCCGGTACGTCGCCCGGGTGGACAGCCCGAACATCAGGTCGTAGAGGTGAGGGTTCTCGCGGGCCAGCCGACGACAGGTCAAGGCCATGGCGAAGAGATCCGCGATCGGGTCCTCCGTCACCGGTACCCGGGCGAACGCCCTGCCGAGTTCCTTGAACCCATGGTCGGCAACAGCGCTCATCAGCTCGGGGATCCCACCGAAGTGGCTGTAGACCACCATCGTCGACAGTCCACTCGCGGAAGCAACCGTGCGCGCCTTCACAGCCGACGGCCCCTGCTCGGCCAGCAGACCGATGGCCGCCCGCACAAGCCGTTCCGGTGCATCGTCAAGCCTCGCCCGCCCTGCCATGTCTCGCACGCCTCCAGCATTGACACGCTCAAAATAACTTGGTTATGTAAATCTTCACGGCAATAGTACACATCGCACGTGACGTGCCGTCCCGGATACACGCGTCCGTCCTTGAACGCGTCATCACGCGCTGTTCCAGTCTCGTGCCGCCTGTGCGGACCCAGCCCGTTGGGGCGAAAACCGACCCCATCGCCGCGACACGCATCCGCGGCTGTCCCACGCACTTCCCACCCCCATGAACTCAGCACGGGAGCAGATTCATGCCGTACAAAGACAAGGGCCATCTGGAGATCGAAGATCGCGGGGCCGTCATGATCGTCCGGGTCGACGGCGGCCCGCACCAGGAATTCGGCCTCGACATCGCCAATCAGCTGGACAAGGTGGTGGCCGGGGCCGACCGCGATCCGAGCATCCGTGCCGTCGTCTTCACCGGGGCGCATCCCGAGCGGTTCATCAGCCATGCCACGGTCCGGTGGCTACAGGAAGAGGGCGCCGCGAGCCCCACAGTCGGCCGACGCGGTGCCGCCGCCGTCGTGCGCATGGCGAAGCATGTGGACCGGTCCCGTCTCCTCGGACCCGTCATGCGCAGGACCCCGATGCGGGGAGCCCTCCAACTGGAGCGTCTGCACACGACCTTCCTCCGGATGAACGCCAGCGGTGTCCTCTTCGTCGCCGCCCTCAACGGTTCGGCTCTCGGCCTCGGCGCCGAGTTCGCCTGGGCGTGCGATCTGCGGGTCATGGCCGACGGGGACTACTTCATCGGCCAGCCGGAAATCCTCCTCGGCATCATCCCGGGTGGAGGCGGCACCCAGCGGCTGACCCGCCTCATCGGCACCCACCGGTCCCTGGCCGCGATCCTCGAAGGCAAGCCGTTCACGCCCGCGGAGGCTCTCGCCAACGGAGCGGTCGACCAGGTCGTTCCGCAGCACAAGGTCGTCGCCCAGGCGGTCGAACTCGCCGAGCACTTCGGCAAGCGGTCCAAGGGTTCGGTCGCGGCCGCCAAGAGGTCGGTGTACTTCGGCGGCTCGATGTCGCTGGAGGACGGCCTGCACGTCGAACGCGCCGAGTTCTTCACCAGAGTCATGTCGAAGGAGGGGCAGGAACTGATGCTCGACTACATGGAGACGACGGACGCCACCGGCGAACTCCCGCTCTACCGGCCGGACACCTACGCGCAGGCGCTCGCCGCGGGCAGTGTGCCCGGGCGCCGCTCGACGAAGACGAAGCGGCGGTGAGCCGGCGATGACCACCGCGCACTCCTTCACCCGTCACGACATCACGTTCCCCGCCGGCGACAGCACCTGTGCCGGGTGGTTCTACCTCCCCACGGGCGTCACCTCCCCGCCCGTCGTCGTCCTCGGGCACGGCCTGGGCGCCACCCGTGAAATGCGCCTGGACGCCTTCGCCGAGCGTTTCGCGCAGGCCGGCATCGCCGCCGTGGCCTTCACCTACCGGCACTTCGGCGACAGCGGCGGCCACCCGCGCCAGCTTCTGTCGATCAAGCGTCAGCTCGTCGACTGGGATGCCGCCCTCGCCTACGTCCAGGCCCGCCATGACGTCGACCGCTCCCGTGTCGCGGTCTGGGGCAGCTCCTTCGGCGGCGGCCACGCCATCACCGTCGCCTCACGCCATCCCGAACTGCGCGCGGCCGTGGCCCAGTGCCCGTTCACCGACGGTCTCGCCTCCGCGCTCGCACTGGGCCCGCTCGCCTCACTCAGGATGACTCCCGTGCTCGCCCGGGATCTGGCGACGAGGGTCCGAGGCAGGGCGCCCGCGATGGTTCCCATCGCCGCCGCCTCCGGTTCACCGGCGCTCATGAACGCCCCGGACGCACTGCCCGGATACCAGGCGCTGCAGCCGCCCGGGACAACGTTCCGCAACGAGGTGGCGGCACGGGTGATCCCGACCATCGCCGCCTACCGGCCCGGGCGTGCGGCGAAGAAGGTCACCATGCCGATCCTCTTCTGCGTCAGCAACACCGACTCGGTCACACCCCCCGCCCAGACCCTCCGGTACGCGGCCACCGCGCCCCGGGGAGAGATCAAGAGGTACGACGCCGGCCACTTCGACTTCTACACCGGCGACGCCTTCGAGCAACTGGTCCGCGACCAGATCGAGTTCCTCACCCGCCAGCTGCACCCGGCACCCGCCGCATCGACTCCCTGACCGGATCGCATCACACCGAGACAGGTACGCCTCGCCATGAACTTCGCTTCCCTGCCCGACCGCCGTGCCGAGCTCGACCCCCACGGGGCCGCGGTCTCCGACGGGCACCAGTCCCTCACCAACACGCAGCTGCTGAGCCGGGTCCGCATGGCAGCGCGTCAGCTCCAGGACCACGGAATCGGTCCCGGTGATGTCGTCGCCCTCAAGCTGACGAACCGCGTCGAGTTCGTCGTCCTGCTCTTCGCCGCCTGGCGGCTCGGCGCCACCATCACACCGGTCAACCCGAGCATGACCTACGTCGAAGTGGTCCGACAGCTCAAGGACTCCAGTGCACGCCTGCTGGTGGTCGAGGACGACGGGGCGGTAGCGGCGCACGGTATCGCCGTACTCGCCGTCGGCGAACTGTACGAAGGAACGGTAGAGCCGGATCAGGCACCGCTTCTGAACCCGGCCACGCTGGCCCTGCTCATCTACACCAGCGGTACGACCGGGGTGCCCAAGGGCGTGATGCTCGACCACGCCAACATCGACGCGATGGTGGAGATGGGGCGCCAGGCGTTGGAGGTCGGGCCGGCCGACCGGTGCCTGCTGATCCTGCCGCTCTTCCACGTCAACGGCATCGTGGTCAGCGTCCTTCTGCCGTTGCTCGTGGGCGCGAGCGTCGTCATCGCGGGCCGGTTCGATCCCCGTACCTTCTTCGATCTCGTCGAGCAGGAGCGCCCCAGCTTCTTCAGCGCGGTGCCGACGATCTACAGCATGCTCGCGGCACTCCCGGACCACGTCCGGCCCGACACATCGTCGCTACGCTTCGGCGTCTGCGGCGCCGCCCCCGCCTCCGCCGAACTGCTGACCCGGTTCGAGTCCCGCTACGGATTCCCCCTCATCGAGGGATACGGCCTGTCCGAAGGAACCTGCGGCTCCACCATCAACCCCGTCAACGGCCCTCGACGCGCCGGAACCGTGGGACTTCCTTTCCCCGGCCAGGAGATCCGGATCCTCGGCGCCGACGGCAGCGAAGTGACACCGGGCAAGGACGGAGAAGTCGCCGTGCGGGGCCCCAACGTCATGCGCGGCTATCTGGGCCGTCCGGACGAAACGGCCCAAGTCATCGTCGACGGCTGGCTGCACACGGGCGATGTGGGCCACCTCGACGCCGAGGGCTATCTGACCCTGGTCGGGCGCTCGAAAGACATGATCATCCGTGGCGGAGAGAACATCTACCCCAAGGAGATCGAGGACGTGCTCGCAGGCGACCCGTCGGTGCTCGAGGCCGCCGTGATCGGCGTACCCGACGAAAAGTGGGGAGAGGTGGTTGTCGCCTACGTCCAGCCACGACCGGGGTCGACCGTCGAGCCGTCGGCACTGAAAGCCCTCTGCGCGCGCAGCCTCACCGGCTACAAGCGCCCAACCGCGTTCTTCGTGGTGGGAGCCATCCCGAAGAACGCGGTCGGCAAGATCGACAAGGTCTCGTTGCGTGCCGGCCACACCGTACTCTCGGCTCCGTCCTGATGATCAAGTGGATGAGCGACGCGGCAAGCAGGTACCACGCTACGAATCCGGGCATCGGCGAGCCAGCCGGACACCCCCGCAACACCGCCGCCGGTCAGCCCATAAGGCGCAGCCCGTCCTCGAAGTCGACGCGCGCGAGATCGGCGCGCGAGAGGATACCGAGCTTGGGGAACACGTTGGCCAGATGATGACCAGCCGTACGAGGGCTGATCAGCAGCTGTGCCCCGATCTCCCGGTTGGTGAGCCCCTCCGCCGCCAGCCGTGCGACTCTCAGCTCCTGCGGGGTGAGGATCGTTGTCGTGTCCCGGGCCGGTGCGGAGTCGTGGCGCGGTTGCTGCCCGGTCAGCTCCTGTTCGGCCCGGGTGCGGGCGAGCAGCGGAGCCGCGTTCAGTCGCCGGAAGGTTTCCGCGGCTTCGGCCAGCTGTGTCCGGGCGTCGGTACGGCGGCGGGCCCGCCGCAGCCACTCGCCGTACAGCCTGGCGCTGATCCCGCTCGCCCTGCTGCGGCTGGACGAGAGCCACGGCCCGAACCCGACCCTCGACCTCGTCGGCACCGTCCTTGCCAGCGGCGGCCTGTTCGGCATCGTCTACGCCCTGGTGCGCGGCAACGCCGACGGCTGGACCAGCACCCCGGTGCTGGGCGGCTTCTTCGCCGGTACCGCCCTGCTCGTCGGCTTCGTCTTCTACGAACTGCGCGCCGAGCACCCGATGCTGCCGGGCTGATCCCGCGCTCTGGGTCGGAGCCGGTGCCGTCGCCCTGGCAGCGGCTGTGGCGTTGCTCATGCCCCGGCAGCGCAAGGCCGACGGCACGGCTGCCGGCCTCGCTGCAGGGAGTGCTCCGGCCGGCGCCCCGGCCGCGATCTGAAGCCGGGGCTGAGGGGCGGTCCAGCCGGCTACGGCGGGGCCGCCCCTCAGCTGTCCTGCCCTGGCCTCCAGGCTCGTTCGTCGGGGTCATCACACCGTGGGTCGAAGCCCCCGGACAGGGCTCCCCTCGGGTCGACGCTGAAGGGCCTGGGGGGGCACCGCTTCCGTCACCGTGGGGCTCGCCGACTCGTCCTGCCGGCCAGGAAAGGCCGCAGATGCGCCAGCAGCGCCTCCGGTTGCTCCTCCGCGATGAAGTGGCCGCACTCCGGGATCTCGGCACCGGTCACGTCGTCCGCGTAGTCACGCCAGATGTCCAGTGTCGGCAGGCGGGCAGGCAGCCCCGCGGAACCCCACAGCGCCAGCAGCGGCATGGCCAGGCGGCGGCCTTCGGCGGCGTCGATGTCGTCGAGGGTGGTGTCCTCCTCCATGGCACGGTAATCGTCGAGGCTCGCGCGCAGGGCACCCGGGCGGGAGAACGCGCGGACGTAACCGTCGACTGCGTCGGCTGTGAGTCCGTGGCGGTTGTAGCTCCAGCGCTCGAAGAAGTACTCGAGATATCCGCGGACGTCGCGTTCCACGAGGCGCTCGGGCAGATCGGGCTGCATGTGGAACAGCCAGTGCCAGTACCCGGAGGCGAGTGAGGCGTCCAGACGACGGAACATCTCCCGGGTGGGAACGATGTCGAGCACGGCCAGCCGCTCCACCTGATCCGGGCGGTCCAGCGCCCAGCGGTGCCCCACACGAGCGCCGCGGTCGTGGCCCACGACCATGGCCCGCTCGAAGCCGAGCGCCTCGACGAGGCCTGCCATGTCGGCGGCCATACGACGCTTGTCGTAACCGGTGGTGGGCTTGTCGCTCAGGCCGTATCCGCGCAGGTCCGGCGCCACAACGGTGTAGTCGGCGGCGAGATCCGCCAGCAGCGGCCGCCAGCAGTCGGAGGTCTGCGGCCAGCCGTGGAGCAGGACGAGCAGAGGTCCGGACCCGGCTCGGACGTAGTGCAGGCGGACCCCGTCCACCTGCGTCACTCCGGTCGTCACTGTCGGCTGTCCCATGGATGCGCCTTCCTGACACGAGCTAACCGTCTTAGACGGTTAAGCTAGCGGGCAGAATGGAGACGTGGCAACGGACGACATGTGGATGTGGGACGGCGGACGGGTCTGCCTGGACTTCGTCAACACCCTCCGAAGCCGGTGGAGAACCACTCCGGAGGAGACACTCCGGGGACCGGACGACCTGATGGGCTGGCTCCGGGAGGCCCTTCTGCTCGCACCGGGGAGCACCGATCCCGCCACGGCAGCCGTTCTCATGTCCGCCCGACAGCTGCGCGAGAGCGTCGACCGGGCCGTACTGGCGGTCGCCGACGGCCGACTGCCCACATCCGGCGACGTGACGCTGCTCAACCGATCGGCAGCTGCGGCCCCCAGACCCGCCCTGCAACTCGTCATCACCCACGACCGCCTGGAGCCCGTCGGCACCACGACCCTCGCCGCCGACCCCGCACTCGCGCTGGCGCTCATCGCCCAGGACGCCGTCGACCTGCTCCTGTCCGCCGAGATCCGGCGCGTACGCGTCTGCGGAGCGGACCGTTGCGCACTGCGCTTCCTGGACCGCTCACCGGCCCGCAACCGTCGCTGGTGCTCCATGTCCCGCTGCGGAAACCGCACCAAGGTCCGCCTCCATCAGGCGCGTACACGACAGAGCGGCCGGCATACGGAAAGCTGACGGGGAGTCCTCAGCTCACTCGGACGACCTCATACGAAAGGCTGGGCCGGGGACGCTCTCGATGTCCTTCGCTTGCACCGGATGGCCCTGTTCGCAGCGGATCTGGACGTCGACGTGCGCGCCGCACTCGCGGTGTCGCGCCAGGACCGCCGGCCCCTCCGGGTCGGCGCGGTAACGGTCACCCCACTGCAGCAGCCCCATCACGGCCGGCACCAGATCCATGCCCTTAGGGGTGATCACATACTTCGGCCGACTCCGTGAACCGGGCTCCTTGTACGTCTCGGTCGCCAGGATCCCTTCCTCCACCAGCATCCGAAGCCGCGTCGCCAGAAGGTTACGAGGACAGCCCAGGACACGTTCGAAGTCCCCGAACCGGGACGAGCCGTACCACACCTCACGCAGGATCAGGATCGTCCACTTCTCGCCCACGATCTCAAGAGTCCGCGCGATCGAGCAGTTGGACGTGTCCCGGTCGAGCCGGGGGTCCATACCGGTGTCTTCAAGGACTTCGGTCCATGCATCCATGGGAGCGATTCTAACCGAGTTTGAGTTTACATTTAGATACTCAGCCGACGCCACATTGCCTGACGGGCATAACATTACGTGCGTCAGGCCATGGACTGGGCTCGGGTTGCAAGGCAGCGGTCCGACATTGCTTACATTGCGACGGGAGGAAGCCTGTGGCGCGCTACACCAAGGAGCACAAGCAGGTGACGCGGCAACGGATCATCGAGAAGGCCGGCCGCCGTTTCAAGCAGGACGGGATAGACGGCTCGGGCATCTCGACCCTGATGGCGGACGCCGGGCTCACCAACGGTGCGTTCTACGCCCACTTCGCCTCCAAGGACGACCTCGTCGCCAAGGTCGTCGCCGAGGAACTGCGCACACAGGTGGAGAGGTACGGCACGCTGCGGCCCGGCCGACAGGGACTCGAGGACTTCGTTCGCGCCTACCTGTCGCCCGAGCACCGTGACCGGCCCGGCACCGGATGCCCCTCCGCCGCACTGCTGGACGAGATCGGCCGCTGCGCGGACGGGACCAAGCAGGCCTACACCGAGGGCGCGACGGCCATCGTGGAAGAGATCGCCGCCCGCCTGGCGCCCGCGGATCCGCAGTCCGCTCGGGGCAAGGCCATCGGGCTCTTCACCATGGTGGTGGGGACACTGCAACTGTCCCGCGCCCTCGCCGACCGCAGGTTCGCCGACGAGGTCCTCGAACAGGGAATCGAGAACGCCCTCACGTTCATGCGCTGAGAGGAACGATCGAGCCGAGACAGTGCAGGGGTCGGCCTCCACCGGGCGACGCGCGAAGGCATTGAGCCGAGCCCGGTCGCGATAACCGTTCCACGCGTCCCGGCATGGCCACTCGCGGCCGCTCGGGGCCTCGTGAAGTGGCCTCGGCGACCTCGACTCCGATCCGACCGGTTGACGGACGTCGACCACCCGGCCCGGAGAAGCTTCCGACGCGCCCGGCGCACGTGCCGCCCGCCCCTGACACCCACTACCGCTCGAGGAAGTCGAGGGCTTCCGCCACGAACTGCTCGTGGAACTGGAAGATGCCTCCGTGGCCGGCGTCTGGATAGACGACCACGTCGGCGTTCGGCAGTCGCCGGGCCAGTTCGAACGAGTTCTTCGTCGGCACCATTCTGTCGCTCTCGCCGTTGGCGACGAGCACGGGCTGGTGGATGACGGAGAGGTCCTGGGGCTGCGCGAGCCCCCAGCGGTGGATGGCCTTGAGCTGGGCGAAGTAGGACGTGAGGGAGATCGCCTTGTCCCGGGCATGGGTGCGCTCCTTGAGACGGGCCAGGAACTGCTTTCCGGCTCGGCGCCCGTTCACGGTGCGGGTGAAGAAGAGGAACTGCTTCGGGTCCTGGAGCGTGAACAGGGCCCGGACGGTGTCGAGATGGGACAGTCGGCTCACGTTCTTGATGCCCTCGCCGCCCGCGGGGCCGGTGCCGGTGAGGATCAGCCTGCGGACGAGCTGCGGTTCGTCCTGCGCGATCACCTGGGCGATCATGCCGCCCATCGAGAAGCCGTGAATGTCGACCTGCTCCAGCCCGAGTCCCCGTATGAAGGTGACGGCATCCTTCGCCATCTCCTCGATGGTCTTCGGCGTCGAGCCGCTGGATGCGCCGACGCCTCTGTTGTCGAAGGTGATGACGCGATGCCTGGCGGCGATGCCGTCGACGACCCGGGGGTCCCAGTTGTCGAGCACAGCGGAGAGGTGGTTGAGGAACACCACCGTGACACCGGTCTTCGGGCCCAGGTCGCGGTAGGCGAAGGTCACTCCCCCGGCGGTGAGGGTGCGGGTGGGCGCCTCCTTGTACGACGTCACCACGTCGCCTCGCACTCCATGTGCGTCGTTCACGGCCGTGCCCTTCTGCATGGAGTCTCCGGACTGCGGCTGCAGTCCGTTCGGTCGCCGACAGAACGCCCGCAGGAGTAGGAACCCTGTTCGGTTGAGTCCTTCGGCACGCCGGTCATTGAATTATGACCATACTTCCATGCGCCCGCAAGAGGCACGCTGGAGGCAACGACGGTGCGGTCCCGATAGTGAATCGACCCTTCCGGACGCCCACCCCCTCTCCCGCGAGGCGAGCCCTCGAACCTGAGGCGGCACACGAGGCCGCACCGCCAGGGCGCACCGACCGCCGGCCGGGCCTCACGCCACGGAGCCACAGACCTGCTCGCGCGATATCTCGAAGACGTGCGACAGCGCAATCGCGCGCACGCGGGGGCTCCGACCAAGAGAGAGGGCTGCCATTCAGGCGGACATGTGATCGAGTGGCGACACTCGATCACCCAACGAACAGGCATCGACACCCCGGAACCATTGTATTACGTTCGACATACGATGCAGTGAAGGAGCAGGCGGAGGGCGAGCGGCCCTCCTGGGCAGCGAAGGAGCATGGGGTGCGATACGGGAAAGAGCACAAACCGTTGACCAGGCAGCGCATCATCGAGACGGCCGGACGCCGGCTCAAGCGGGACGGCATCGACGGCTCGAGCGTCTCGACGCTCATGAAGGACGCGGGGCTGACCAACGGCGCTTTCTATACGCACTTCACGTCCAAGGACGAGCTCGTCGCCACCGCGGTCGCCGACCAACTGCGTACACAGAACGTGAACATCGTCGCGCACGCGGCACCCGGCAGCGACGGACTCGAACAGATCGTGCGGTGGTACCTGTCCGCCCAGCACCGCAACAGCCCTGACGACGGCTGCCCGTCCGCCGCCCTGCTCGACGAAATCGGGCGCTGCACCGACCCCATCAAGCAGGCCTACACAGACGGCGTACTGATCGTCATCGACGGCATCGCCGTCCGCCTGGCGCACAGCGATCCACGCTCGGCCCGCACCAGGGCACTGAGCGCCTACGCCATGATGGCCGGGACTCTGCAGCTCTCCCGGGCCCTCGCCGACGAGCAACTTTCCGATGAACTCCTCGAGGAGGGCATCCGTAACACCCTCGATCTGCTGGACGTAACGAACGAGCCCGCCAGGCGGACCTTGAACTGACGCGCCCGCCTTCGCGGCAGCAGCTGCTCCCCCCGTAAGCCCGACGGGGTCGAGCGTCATCACGCAGGGCCCCGCGAGCGACTCCCGATCGGAGCCCCCGCCCCGCCGACCGGCGCCGCGCCCACCACGAGACATGGCGCACACGAGAGAAGAGCCCCTCTTGCGGCCCGCCGACCGGCCATTTAAGATGATGACCGTAATTTAATGAGCGGAGCCCGGTGTCGTCACCCGCAGCCATGACGTGCGGTGAGGCTCCTCCGAAGAGCTCTGCCAACGAGGCGAGCCCCGACCACTGCACCGGGTGCGCCTGACGCGCGCTCGTCATCCCAGGGCTACTGCCCTCTGCCAGCCAGAAACGAGCCACGAAGGGCGTGCGAAGGGCGACCAGTTCGCCTCAGGGACCCCTTTCATCCGGCAACGAGACCGCTCTGACACCCCTACCAGAAGGACCTGGACATGAGCGCACCGCGGAACTCCCCATCCGCCTCACGATCGGCATACAAGAACACGCCGACCCACTCCGTGGCCGTCGACGGGGTGGACTTCGTCTATCGGGAGCTCGGCCCCGAGGGCGGCGTGCCGTTGATCCTCCTGGTTCACATGGCCGGAAACCTGGACAACTGGGATCCCCGCGTCGTCGACGGACTCGCCGCAGAACGCCGGGTGATCACCTTCGGGAACCGCGGGGTGGGCCGGTCGGGCGGCTCCACGCCCGACACGATCGAAGCGATGGCCCACGACGCGGTGCGGTTCATCCGCGCCCTTGGCCTCGACCAGGTCGATCTGTTCGGCCTGTCGATGGGCGGCTTCATCGCACAGGTCATCGCGGAAGAAGAACCGCGCCTCGTCCGCAAGCTCATCCTCGCGGGCACCGGCCCCGCCGGCGGCGATGGCATCGACAAGGTTCCGGCTCTTGCCATCAGGGCGACGATCAACGGCGCCCTGACCCGTCGGGACCCGTTGCCCTCCCTCTTCTTCACCGACACCGCAGGCGGGCGACGGGCAGGACGCGCCTTGCTTCAACGACTGAAGGAGCGCACGGACAACCGGGACAAGGACATCTCACTGCCGACGGTCCGCGCCCAGATGAAGGCCGTCAAACGATGGGGCCGCCAGGCACCGACAAACCTGTCGGCAATTCGCCAACCGGCCCTCGTGGCAAACGGTGAGAACGACCGGATGGTGCCCAGCCAGAACACACTCGACCTGGCCGCACGTCTGCCCAAGAGCGAACTTGTGCCCCTCTACCGCGATGCCGGCCACGGGGCGGTCTTCCAGTACCACGAGGACTTCGTCACAAGGGCACTTGCGTTTCTCGGGTCCTGAGCTTGATCGATACCGCTGGAGCGAGCCCCACCTGGGCCGCATTGACACCCGGACCACGGGCGCGATGGGATCTCCGGCTGATCTCGCACCGGCGGCCCTTCATGAGGGAGTCTAGAAATTAACGTATGATCGTAATAGTATGACCGTTCGTTATTGAGAGGCCAGGGGACCTCCCATCTCTCGGCCTCTGGGCCCGCCACATCAACGCCTACAGAAACGAGGCCCTCCGTGCGTGATCTCCCGTTCCAGTCAGCCGCGGACCAGCTGAGCGCGCTGGCCTCGGGGAAGGTGTCGAGTGAGGAACTGCTCGATGCCTATCTGAGCCGCATCGACGCCCACAACGAGACGCTCAACGCGATCGTCACGCTTGACGTCGAACGGGCGCGGCGGGAGGCCCGGAAGGCCGACGCGAAACGCGCGAGTGGGCCAGAACTCAGCCCGCTGCACGGCCTGCCGATCACGCTGAAGGACAGCTACGAGACCGCTGGTCTGCGGACCGTCTGTGGTCGGCCCCACCTCAAGGACTACGTGCCCGAACAGGACGCCGAGGCGGTGCGACGGCTGCGTGCCGCAGGTGCGGTGATCATCGGCAAGACCAACATGCCCGCGGGGAACCAGGACGTCCAGGCGGACAACCCGGTGTTCGGACCAACGCTGAACCCGTGGAACACGGCCCGCACGTCCGGAGGCTCCGCAGGGGGCGGCGCTGTGGCTACGGCCGCGGGGCTGACCGCTTTCGACTTCGGCTCGGAAATCGGCGGATCCACTCGGATCCCAGCACACTTCAACGGCCTCTACGGACACAAGGCGACCTGGCGGTCCATCCCGCTCATCGGCCACGTGCCGGGCGGACCCGGTGTCGGGCGGTGGGGGGAGATCGACCTCGCCTGTGCGGGCGCCCAGGTACGTGAGGCGCGCGACCTTGTCCCCATCCTCCACGCGACGGTGGGACCGCCCGAGCGCGACGGCGGATTCAGCTACACCCTCGCACCCCCCAGGGCGAGCGAGCTGGACGGCTTCCGGGTCGCGGTGTGGCCCGAGGACCCCTCGTGCCCCGTCGACCACGACGTCGTCACCGCGATGGACGACGCCCTCAATGCCCTCAAGGCGGCCGGCGCGAAGGTCGAGGTGCGACCCTCCGCCCTCCCCGATGACATGGCCACCAGTCATGACATCTTCCTGCGCCTGCTCTTCGGTGCGTTCACCTACGACCGATCCGGACTGACAGCGGCCTCCAACACTGCGCTCCTCGCGCGTCTTGCCCAGCATCCTCGTGGAGAGGCGCTGTACGCCTTGCGAGGAACCTTCCAGTCCCACTACAGCTGGCTCCAGGCGGACGTGGCACGCCATGAGCTGCGGCAGCGGTGGACCGAGTTCTTCCGGGACTTCGATGTCCTGCTCATGCCGGTCACACCGACCGCGGCACCGCCTCATCACAACAAGCCGATCGACAGATTCGGACGGCGGATCCAGGTCGACGGGCGGTCCCGCCCGTACTGGGACCAGGTCAAGTGGAGCGCCATCGCCAACGTGGCCGGCTCTCCGGCGACGACCGTTCCCGTCCGAACCGGCCGGGACGGTCTGCCTGTCGGGCTCCAGGTGATGGGTCCGAGCGGCGGCGACCTCACCACGATCAAGTTCGCCGAGCTCCTCGGCCGGGAACTCGAGGGCTACCAGCCCCCTCCGGCCTTCATGTGACGGTCCGCCGACCCGCACTCCCCCGAACCCGCCC
Organism: Streptomyces sp. CA-210063; assembly: GCF_024612015.1. Classification (NCBI taxonomy): domain Bacteria; kingdom Bacillati; phylum Actinomycetota; class Actinomycetes; order Kitasatosporales; family Streptomycetaceae; genus Streptomyces; species Streptomyces sp. CA-210063. The sequence continues at coordinate 10,706,793 of NZ_CP102512.1, read as the reverse complement.
CCAGCCACTCCCGGCTGACCCCGACCACACCGAAGAAGAGCCCGGATGAATACGCTGGACACCCCCCTCACTCTCCCGAACGGCCAGATACTGGCCAACCGCCTGATGAAGTCGGCGCTCAGCGAGTCGCTGGGAAACAGGAACAACGCACCCGACGGACGCCTCGGCCGTCTGTACTCCACATGGAGCCGAGGCGGCTACGGCCTCATGATCACCGGCAACGTCATGGTCGATCGCGCACAGCTCGGTGAACCGGGCAACATCGTCATCGAGGACGAGCGTGATCTCGACGCGCTCTCGCGCTGGGCCAAGTCAGCCCAGGAATCGGGCGGTTCGATCTGGGCACAGCTCAACCACCCCGGACGCCAAGCCAACCCCCTGGCGATCGGACATACGTCGGTGGCCCCCAGCCCGATCCCGCCGAAACTTCCCGGGGCCACGACGCCGCGCGAACTGCGACCGACCGAGATCGAGGAGATCATCGAGCGCTTCGCCACGGCCGCGGCCGTGTGCGAGACAGCCGGCTTCAACGGCGTACAGGTGCAAGCGGCCCACGGGTATCTCATCTCGCAGTTCCTGTCACCGCTGTCGAACCGGCGCGACGACGACTGGGGCGGCGATCCCGAGCGGCGGATGCGTTTCTGCCTCGAGGTCGTCCGCCGCATCCGCGGCCGCGTCAGGCCCGGCTTCGCGGTGGGTATCAAACTCAACTCGGCGGACTTCCAGCGGGGCGGATTCACCGAGGACGAGTCCCAGGCCGTGCTGGCCGCGCTCGCCCGCGAAGGCATCGACCTCATCGAGGTCAGCGGCGGTACTTACGAGTCCATGGCGATGAGCGGCTCGGCTGCCACCAGTACCAGGGAACGCGAGGCGTACTTCTTGGAATACGCCCGCACCGTTCGCAAGCTCGTGGGCGACATCCCACTCGCCGTCACAGGCGGATTCCGCACCCGCGATGCCATGCAGCGTGCCGTACAAGCCGGCGAATGCGACGTGGTCGGCATCGGCCGGCCGGCGATCACCACGCCGGACGCGGCCCGGCTCATCCTCGAAGGGCAGACCGAGGCACTCACGGCACACCAGGTGCGCTACGGCATGCGAACCCTGCTTGGCAAGATCGCCGACCTCAAGTCCCTGGACGGGGTGCTGGACATCAGCTGGCACACCGACCAGATACATCGCCTCGGGAACGGCCTGCACCCCGACCTGAATCGCGGCAGCCTTGCAGCCACCGTGGCGATGGTTCGGCGAAACGGACGCACCTCGTTCCGCACCAAGCGAGGCGGGTCATGAGCGCCCGCACCTTCAACGGGCTGGAGCCCACGCTGAGCGCGCCTCGGGAAGGGCTGCACCACCCGATGGGGTATCTCAGCGCCGATCACCGGCTCCGACAGCGGCGCCTGGCTGTTGCCTGAACCCCACCGGGTCCAGCGCGACCTCACCGGCCCCATGTCACTGGAGGTCGTGGTGAACGCCTCACATGCCCTTCCGCCCATGGTGCTGATCCCACCTGGGTCCCCTCCCCGAGCCTGAGACGTCATCCGCTTTCCGCTCGCGAGGGTTTAGTTCTGGTGGGCATGAACTCCGGTCGGCTGCGGGAGAGATGGGAGTGGTTCGTCCACTTGTACGGCTCGCCGTCGGGGCGTCTGACGGTCTCCACCGCTAGGCGGAGCTTCTCAGCTGCCCAGTCGATCAGCCGCCTGGCACAACCGGCGTCCGCCCACACCAGGCGGATCGGGTCCTCGTTCTTTCCCCTTATCGACGGTGTGCAGAGTCATCCGGCCACCCGGCGGGTGGTCGGCGTCGAGAGTGGGGACGCTTACAAAGCGGACGCGTCTCGCGGACCAGATCTGGCAGCGAGACGTCGGCATCCCACACTGCCCAGATCTCGACGGACGTCCACAGCGACCGCGAGGTCGCCAGGGAGGCCGACCCCGAACCCCCGGGGCGACTTCGCGGCCGGTCTCCGACCCCACCACTCAATGCTTGCCCTTGCCCAAGGGTTGTCCCGTAAATGATCTACGGCGTGCTGGTGGCCTGCTGGTTTCTGGGTCACCCTGCCAGGACGAGGTTGTGCAGGCGGGCGATGCCGAGCATGGCGTGGTGAACGCCGTCGCCTTTCAGGCGGCAGTCGCGGAGGACGGGCGCGTGCTGTGTGGCGATGGCCTTCCCCCGGCCGTGGCGGTGCGCCGGTTCATCACCGCGTACGCAGAGCGGTGTGTGTGGTGGCGCTCAGTGCGTGGGGGTCAGGGTGCCGCGGAAGGTACGCCGGTAGGCGAGCGGCGAAACGCCAATGGCGGCATGCAGGTGTTCTCGTAGCGATGTGCCGCCGGCAAAGCCGACTTGGCCAGCGATCTCGTCCACCGGCAGGTCGGTGGTTTCCAGGAGGTGTCGTGCGCGGTCGACGCGCTGCCGGATCAGCCAGCGTCCCGGGCTCATGCCCACCTCTTCCGTGAAGCGACGGACGAAGGTCCGCAGGCTCATGTGGGAGTACTCGGCGAGGTCCGTCAGAGTCATGGGCTCGTGGAGGTTCTCCAGGGCCCACTGGCGGGCGGTGGCCGTTCCGGTGGCCGTGGCCTCGGGTACCGGGTGCTGGATGTACTGCGCCTGCCCTCCGTCGCGCCACGGAGGGGCGACGCATATACGGGCCACCTGGTTGGCGACTTCGCTGCCGTGGTCCTTGCGGATGATGTGCAGGCAGACGTCGAGCCCGGACGCGGCGCCCGCTGAGGTCACTATGTCCCCGTCGTCGATGAACAGGGCGTCCGGATCGAGTGCGACCTGAGGGAAGGATGCGCGGAAGAGGTCCGCGACCATCCAGTGGGTGGTGGCCGACCGGCCGTCGAGGAGACCGGCGGCGGCGAGGACGAAGGCGCCGGTGCAGATGGACACGAGGCGGGTGCCGGAAGTTACGGACGCGAGCGCCTGGACCACGGTTTGCGGCACTTTTGGGGGCACGGCGGTGGTGGTGAAGGGTGGGATGACGACGGTGTCGGCGGCGCGCAGCGCCTCCGGTCCGTGCTCGACGGTGATCGAGAAGTCGGAGTTGGTGCGTACCGGGCGGCCGTCGACGCTGCAGGTGAGGACCTCGTAGCGGCCGTCCGCCGCCTCGAAGACTCGGCTGGGAATGCCCAGTTCGAAGGGGTACACACCGTCTACGGCCAGAACGACGACTCGGTGAGTGGATGCCATGGCGTGATCCCGTCGAAAGTTGGCATTCACGCCATGGTATCGGACGGTGACGGCGACACGCTGGACGCATCACGCACAGCGTCACCTTCCCCAGGTCACCGTTGATGGCACCGTTCCCGCCGTCCGCATCGTCAAGGGCATGCAGACCGCCGCCCACGGACAGAACGATGCCGGGCAGGCACCCGATCGTATGGATCACCCTTCGGCGGGGCAGTAGCCCTCCGGCTCGGAACGTGGCCCGCCACTTTGAGCGCGGACCGACGCGATCCCCGACCCGCTGTTCACGTGTGCCGGCACCTTACAGCTCCCCTCCGTACGCACTCGCACAGGAGCAGAGGCCATGGCACACCAAGCGAGAGAGCAACCTGGTGATCCGATCCACCACCGGGACGCGTACGCGAAGGTTGCCGCTGGGGGCAGCATGCCCGGAAGCGGTCCGAACCAGCGGCTGCGACTGGCCGGATCGGCCTGGTTCTTTTTCCCGAGAGCGGCCCAGGCCATGGCAGACATGGGGGGAGGTGACGGCCCCTCCTATAGCCGAGGGCCGTCGTCACTCCCCGGGCCGACGGCCTCCTACAGTGCGGCATTCTGTCCGGCGCCCAGCTCTCACGCCCGACCGACGCCGCGGTGCGCAGGTGATGGACGCCCTGGTTCTCCCTACTCGGTGCCCATCTCGCCTTACCGGCTGACAACGTTCGACTGCGGACCTCCAGGGCCTCACCGGAGTCGACGCTCACCGGCGAGGCAGACTGTCAGACAGTGTGCTCACAGTGCCGGCACCGGGAAAGGCAGGGACGCCTTGGCGCCCGTTACCCGTGTTGGCGCCGGGCTCACGGCCCGCACCACGGCCCGGGTCCGGCCACGGGCGAAGACGAATACACGCAGTACCAGGAAACGTCCGATACCGGCGAGCCCGGCGGCGGTGAGGTAGACGACCTGCTCGTAGAGCACTCCGGCCGAAGGCCGCACGAGGTGCAGGACGAGCACCGCGGTGGAGGTCACCACATAGGCAGCTGTGGCCGACCCCGCGGACTGCCAGTGCTGGCGCCATCCGGCATGCCCTGCCCCGAAGGTGAAGCGTGCGTGGAGCTCTGTGCTGAGGAGAGTCGAGGCGACGGTGATCAGAACATTCGCCACAGCCCAAGGCATCAGTCCGGCCAGCCCGGCCACGGCAGCGCTGGACGCGACCCCGACACCACCACCGAAAAGGACGAACCTGGCGAACGAGGCGAGTGGACCGGGGGCACCCGGGTTCCGTCGCCCCGCGGCCGTTTCGGCGTCCGCCCGTTCCGCACCCCACGCCTCGCCCACTGCCCCTGGCGTCACCTTCGGCAAGACCAGCGCCTTCATGGCAGTCCCTTTCGACTGAGATTACTGCTGGGCCTCTGTGGCCAGAGGCTTCGCAGGCCGCTGCGGCCGTACGCTCGCTGGACTTTCACATTACGACCGTACGACAATAAGCAGGGGGTAGCTGTGCGGACAAGGACCTGACCAGATTTTGGATTATGACCGTACTCACATGTTTGGCGAGGGAGCAGATTCACCACGGCACTCACGCCCGGTGCAACGACCGCTCGGCTACTGCGAGGCCACCGGCTCGGGTGGCCTCGCATCCTGCCCGTGGCTTGCCACCGATGCCCCTCCACGCGCAACCTGCAGCGGCACGGGAACAGGGCTGCCGCCGAACCGGGAAGACTCCGCTACCGACCGCCGCACGCAGCAGCCCCCGGCTGCGGCAGCATGAGCAGACGGACGCCTTCGTCTCGACGACGGCCTGCCACGACGGTCTTCCTCGTCGGACGCCACGTCGCATGAGGGGCCGACGAGGCCGACTTGACCGGGTGAACTGACCCAACGTGAAACGGAGGCCCAGGTGGCGTCGGTCCTGACGGCGCTCCCCTGCGCCTGCGCCTGTCCCCGCTCGCCGCACCTCCGCGGCTTCGGCTCGCCCCTCCCCTCTTCCCAAACCTGCGCCGCCTCGGGAGAAGCCCGCGAGGCCGGAGCAACTCGTCCCGATCCAGGTACGCAGGTACGCGGGATCCGAGTGCGCAGCACTTTGCAGGTGCCGAGGCCCGTAACGCGAGGAAGTTGGCAGGCACGTGCCAGGAGGACATCGCCGACCGGCAACTCGTTCGTGCTGGGCAGCAGGTACTGCGCCGAGGCGCGCAGCACACTTGCGTCGAATCCGTATCCCGCGAACACGAATGTGCCGTAGCTGACCAGGAGCCCGGCGAGATGGGCGAAGATCACCGGCCGTGGGTGAACAACCGCATGTCGACCAGCGACTCTGACACCTGCCGCTCGACCAGCACCCATACGGCGCCCAGGGCGGCGGCACCGGCGAAGCAGCCGATCGTGCTCAGTGAGCCGACCCGGGGTGCCTCTGTATCTGTCAACCGGCTTGCAGCAGTCGTCTCTGGTTGCGCCGTTCGTCAGTGAGCATGACGCGCCAAACGTGGTCGGCCAGGGGACGCTTGAGACAACGCTTGGCTTCCTTGGCGGTCTTGCCTTCAGCGATCTTTCGCTCGTAGTAGGCCCGTCCGGGAGTATCCGACATCCGGATCTGGATCATCGCGATGGTATGCAGTACCGAGTTGAGCTGCCGGTGCCAGCGCGGGAGAGGCGATGGCGGGCCTTATCCGCGCTCGCGATCTCCACCGGTGCAGTCCCGCAGTAGTTCGCGTAGGCGGCTGCCGCGGGGGAACCGGGTGGGTCGCCCTGTGCGGACGATCGCTTCGGCCACGTACTGCTTCTGCTGTACAAGTCGGCGGTTCACTGCTCGGCGTCCAACAGGGCGAGAGCGTTGCTTATCCCCTGATCGAGGAGCTCGTGGGCGAGTTGACTGTCCGTCAAGGCGCGCGAGAGCTGCAGTGTCCCGGCCATCAGGCCGAGGAGGCTGAGCGCCTTCACACGCGCTGAGGACGGGGCGTCGGGCGCCATGCGGGCGGCAATGCCGTCGATGAGGACCAGCACGCCGTCGGTGTATGCCCTCCAACGCCGACCGGAAGGGCCGGTTGACCTTCACCTACTTCGCCCATTCTATGGTATTGCGAACGTAATCCAAAAAATCGACAGCGACGACGGCCGGCCACCTTGTCGCCAGTTGCCCGCCGGCCGCACCGGCCTCCGGATCTCCCCCGGCAACCCCTTCAACGACATCGCCGAGAGCGACACCCACGAGCTGTACCCCGCCCTCGTACGTGCTCTCGCCCCGCTCAACCTCGCCTACCTGCACATCGCCCACGGCGGCGACGACGAACTCCTGCACACCCTCCGCAAGTTGTGGCCGACCACGCTGCTCCTCAACCGCGCCGGCACCGACATACCCACTCGCGTCAAGGACATCGAAAACGGCCTGGCCCACGCCGTCACCGTGGGCTCGATGGCCCTCGCCAATCCCGACCTGGTCGAGCGCGTACGCACCGACGCCCCGCTCAACACCCCCGACCCCGCCACCTTCTACGGCGGCGGCGCAGTGGGCTACACCGACTACGCCACCCTCACCGCCTGAGCAGAACACCCGGGCGCCCGAGGGAAACGTCTCCCCCCGGACGCCCGGGCATGGCTGCGACACACCAGCCTCACAACCGACGAGTCACCGGGGGCAGTGGGCCGCCCGCCGAGCGGACTTCTGTGCACTCCCCGTTGTCCCAGCTGCCCCCGCGTAACCGAGGGCCCTGCCTGCGGAGTCACGCCCGAGGGTCAGGCACCGGGAAGAGCATGCAGCTGCTGGTGGCGTGGGCGAGCAGTCGGTCCTTCTCGTCGACCAACTGCGCCTGGGCAAGGGCGGTTTGGCGTCCCTTGTTGACGACCGTGCCGATGGCGCGTACCGGGCCCGTGTCCACGGTGATCGGTCGCAGGAACTTCACGGTCAGATCGAGCGAGGTGTACGCCATGCCCTGCGGGAGGGTGGAGTGGACAGCGGCGCCCGCCGCCGAGTCGAGCAACGTGGCGAAGATGCCACCGTGCACGCTGCCGATCGGGTTGTAGTGCTCCTCCCCCGGCGTCAGGGAGAAGACCACCCTGCCGGGCTCCACCTCATCCAGAGTGAAGTCGAGGGTGTAGTTGACAGGCGGTCCCGGCAGTCGTCCCGTATGCAGGTCACGCAGGAAGTCGACGCCAGCCATGCGGCCTGCGGCTTCCGCCAGGATCGCGGGATCGTCCCACTGAAACGTACGCGCTCGCCCCACGACCCAGCACCTTTCATCTGACTTTTATAAATGAAGCTAACCGCCCGTGCACTTGACTGTCAATGACGAAGCCAGGCTCTACGATGGCGGGATGGAGTGGCTTGAGGCGAGCACGGAGAACTGCCCCGTCCAGCGCACGCTCGACGTGATCGGGGAGAAATGGACGCTGCTGATCCTGCGTGACGCCGTCAACGGCGTCCGCCGCTTCGACGACTTCCACCGCCACATCGGCCTGTCCGAGGCCGTCCTCAGCGACCGCCTCCGCAAGCTGACCTCGGCCGGCATCCTCAAGACCGTCCCCTACCGGGAGCCCGGCAGCCGCTCCCGCAACGAATACCGCCTGACCCGCAAGGGCTGGGACCTGTGGCCCGTCCTGATGGCGCTGAGCCAGTGGGGCGAGGCATACGCCCTCGGCCCCGAGGGTCCGGTACTGGACGTCCGCCACACCGACTGCGACGCCCCGGTCCGCGTCGTCGTCGAATGCTCCACGGACCACTCCACCCTCACTCCCCGCGAAGTCACCGCCCGGCTGGGCAAAGGGGCCCGCCTCCGGTCGTGAGCCATCGACCTCACGGTCGCGGGCCAGACTGCGGTGAGACATCGGCTGAGTGCCGTGGGCTCAGCACACGGTCGGCTTCGTCGCGCCGGCCGAACAAAGCCCGATGGGCGCTCCGGTCGCAGGGCTTAGCGCCTTCGCCGTCCCCGCCATCGCCAGCGCGCCGACCGCACCGATGAGCGGTTTTACGGTGAGCGTCAGACCTGTGAGGTTCCCCCGAGACGCGGGGATGGGTGACAGAGGGGCAGATGGGTCTCATGAGAGGAGCCCCACTGGCCTCGGCATCCCCGGCGAGGCTGTACTCGCGGATCATAGGGATGTCTCCGCCGGCCGAGTTCCTGATGTCGGCATGGATCAAGTCGCAGACGCGGTCGTGCTCGTAGCAGATGACGTCCCGCAGTTGCTCGCCGGTCGGCGGGTCGCGGTCATGCCAGCGGTTTGGTCCTCGCCGCACGAGAATGCAGTGCACGGTGGCTGGCGCGACCTGGACGCCATGCAGCCGCTTGAGGTCGACAGCAGAGCGAGCGGGCCCGTGCATGGTCTGCCGCCGCAGCGCTTCTACCAGGTTCGCGATGTTCTCTGGGCTGGGGCTGCTGGCCGGCCGGGAGGAGTGATCCAGCGGACCGACTTCGTCGTGCGCTTGCCGGCGGGCGTACCACTTCGCCAGGCGGCGGTGGGATATCCCGGCCACAGCGTCGACGTGCGCGATCGGACGCCCAGCGTCCCCACGTTCTCATAATCGGCGACGCCCTTCCGGCGTCAGCGAGGAATGGGGATGCCCCGCCATATCAGCCCGTCCTGGTTCCAGATGCGAGCACTCATCCGTTTCAGCATGCACCTGGGCACGGACAATGACCCCGGACCGAGGGCGCGCGACGTCAACGTGCATCGTGATCATTCCCAGGCGCGAGCCGATCGATCCGCACGCTGATCCCCGGTCCGCGGCTGTCAGGGAGTCATCCGGTTGAATTTGCGCACGAGCTTGTCGAAGGTCCGGGCGGGGACGATGCGGCGCAGCACTTTGAGGCGTGGGGCAAGCGAGCCGGCGGGATAGCTCAGTTTCGGCTTCCGGTCCGTCGCTGCCGCGACGACCACCTTGGCGATGACGGCGGGATCGTCGCCGCCCCTCAGCTGCTCCTGCGTCACCTCGTCGTAGATGGCCCGTTGGCGGGCGTATACCGGTACAGGGGTGTCGGCCTCCACCGAATTCGTGTCGAACGGAGTGTTGAGGGGGCCGGGCTGGACGCGCAGGACCCGAACGCCATGCTCGCGGATCTCGTGGTCCAGGGACTCGGTATAGCCCTCGACCGCATGCTTGGTCGCGATGTAGACGGACATGAAGGGGTTGCCGACGAACCCGCCCAAGGAGGAGATGTTGATGACGCGTCCGCGGCCCCGGCCGCGCATGTGCGGCAGGACGGCCCTGGTCATGCGCATGAGGCCGAAGACGTTCACATCGAACACGCGCTGCGCCTGGGCGACGGAGATTTCCTCGGCGGCGCCGTCGATGCCGAGCCCGGCGTTGTTGACCAGGACGTCGATCCGCCCGAACCGCTCGATCACCTGCTGGACGACGCTGCTCACCGAGTCGTCGCTGGTCACGTCGAGGGCGAGGAACGTCACACCGCCGCTGGAAGTGCCCTCCGGCGTCTTGCGGCTCGTCCCGACCACGTCGAACCCCGCCTCGGCGAGTGCGTGCGCTGTCGCCTTGCCGAGACCCGAGGACGCGCCCGTCACGAGTGCCACCGGCCGATTTGATGTCATGACTACCTCCCGAAGCTTTTATATTACGATCATACTGCCATGGAGGTCTGCTCGGGACACCCTGATCGCGATCGCCGACATCCCCGCACCTGCTTCAGCCGTGCACACCCCTGACCGCTGCGCACTCGCACCCACGGCCGTCGACCCCGTACACGTCCCGCGCCGCACCCCGCCGCCCACGAGGAGAACCGAGGGAAGCGATCCGGACGCCGTGCAAAATCGGTCGTCGCTGAACTTGCGCCCGCAGGCCGTGCAGACGGGCGGCCGGGCTTCGTGTGCCGCGGCTTCCTGTTCTTCGCGGCGCCATGCCCTTCCCTGGCGGCCTGACGGCGGTGGGCGAGAGGGGCGTCCCGGCGGGGGTTGCCGATCGCGTCCGGCAGCCGCTTGCGGTGGTCGTGGCCGACGCCAGAACGAGGGCCCGGCCTGGCCCTGCTCCCGCAGCAGCTCCAGCTCGGACAGCACCTCGCCTACAAGGCCCGCCGGGCCGGGGTGCCGTTCCTGGAAATGGATCCGGCTTACACCTCGCAGCGCTGCCCGCGACGCGGGCACACCGAGCGGGCCAACCGGCCCACCCGGGATCGCTTCTGTAGTCGGTGCAGCCTCGTTGGGTCCGCCGATGTCGTCGCCGGGGTCAACGTGCGCAACCGTGCATGCTCGGCGTGGGTGTTCGTCACCACACCTGTCCCCGCACCAGCCCGAACAGGCCGGACCGTGGGGAGCAGCGACCCGTGACCGTCCCGTCGCAGGGGGTAGACGGGAGCGCGACAAGGTCGTGAACGGCCGAGTCCACAAGCTCGGCCGTTCACCGCTGAGAAGGTGACAAGTGGCCCACCTGGGAGACGCAACCTCAGTGACACTGCTTACGAAGCGCCAACCGAAGCAGTCGGCCGAGCCGCCCCGGGCTCCGGCCGGGGCGAGGCCCCAGGTCCGCACCTGTCCGCCGAGCAAGTCGACGCCCGGCAGAGGTGGGTGGGACATGGTCGTGGGTGGGACATGGTCGACCCCTCTACGCCTTCCCTGCCCCCTCCACAGTCAGCACGATCTTGCCGGTGGTACGGCCGGTCTCCCCCAAGGCGTGAGCCCTGGCGGCCTCGGCGAGCGGGAAGGTGGCCTCGATGTGGACGCGCAGGGCGCCGGTCTCGACGAGGTCGGCGATGGCTTGCATGCCTGCGCGGTCGGCCTCGACGAGGAGACTCTCGAAGCGGACACCCCGCTCGGCGAAGTCGGCCATCTCGTCGGGGCCGACCGGTGCCACCGGAAGGATCGAGACGAGGGTGCCGCCCGGGCGCAGGACGGCGAGGGAGCGGGCGCGGGCGGCGGTGTCCAAGGAGACCGAGTCGAGGACCACGTCGACGTCCTTGACGGCCTCGGTGAAGTCGACCGTGTGGTAGTCGATGGCCTCGTCCACTCCCAGGGAACGCAGGAAGTCGTGCTTGGCGGCACTGGCCGTCCCGATGACGTACGCGCCGCGGGACTTGGCGATCTGGACGGCGAGATGGCCGACGCCGCCGGCGGCCGCGTGGATGAAGACGCGCTGCCCGGACTGGACATCGGCGGTGTCGACGAGTGCCTGGTAGGCGGTCAGGGCCGCGAGCGGGAGCGCGCCGGCCTGCACGTGGTCTATACCGGAGGGCTTGTGGACGAAGGCGCGGGCCGGCCCGGTCACGTACTCGGCGTGGGAGCCGACCCCGTGGGGGTAGGGCAGCATGCCGAAGACCTCGTCGCCCGGCTTGAACAGGGTGACACCGATGCCGACGGCCTCGACGACTCCGGAGACGTCCCAGCCCAGGATCAGGGGCAGGCCGGTGGCGGTCATGGGCTGGGCGCGGTTCCACCAGTCGGTCGGGTTGACGCCGGCCGCGCGGACGGCGATCAGGATCTCACTCAGCCCCGGCTCGGGCCTGGGAAGTTCGACTTCCTTGAGCACCTCGGGGGAACCGTGGGTGTCCTGGCGGATGGCGCGCATGGTGGCGGTACTGGAATTCGTCATGCGTCCAGCGTCGCGGCCCGTCACTCCTAGACGCCATGGCATGAATGACAACTTTCGACGGGATCACGCCATGGCGCCAGGACGGAGGCAGGCGATCTACGAGTCACCGCCTGACGAGGCGGCGGCGCCTCAGGTGTGTTCTCAGTGCCCAGCAGGGCCTTCGCCGCTCAACGCGGTCACGGCCCAGCTGGTCATGGTCGGCGACTCCCCATACTGCTGCCAGGTCGCAGGCACCGGTGACCGCGAGGCAGGCGGAGGGTCCACGTACCGTGGCTCAGCTCTACAACGTCTGTGGTGCGGCCCGCTCCCGGCCGTAGCTCAACCGGTCGTCCGGCAAGCCTGCTCGTGCGAACTCGCCTCGTGGGACGACACGACGTTCGGGTGCCGCCCGGGTCCCGGCGCGCCCCGTCCAGGCACTCGGCCACGGTCGGTCGGGGGCACACCTGGATCCGGAGACACACGGCTTCCCGGCCATCCACGATCGCTGCCACCCTCGCCCGACGGCAGGGAGGAGTCAGTCAGGGTTGTGAGGTGATCAGTGGAAGCGCGTTGAACACGTGGTCCTGCCAGAGGCGGCGCGAGGCATCCGCCGGGTAGGTGGTGGTCATCGGCTTGGTGTCGAGGATGTGCGTCGGGCGGTGCTCGGTGTCGTAGGCGGGCCAGCCCGGATCGCCGGTGGCCGCGAAGGAGGTCCAGGCCGTGCGGACCAGACCGGACAGGGCATCGGCCTCGTCGAGGTGCGCGGGGCCGATCAGTTCTCCGCCGAGGCCGCCGAACGTACCGAACACGAGCGGGATGTCCAGCGCGTGGCAGGCGCCCAGGGCACCGCCGCTCGCCGGTGCGGCCCAGGTGAGTTCGTAGAGGTGGACCCGGCCGCCTCCCGCCACCTGGGCTTCCGCGAGGTGCAGTGAGGGCATGCGAAACAGCCAGTCGGACTGGACGAGCTCGAAGAGGCGCTCCGCCGGAGCATCGGGGAAGGCGGTGCGGTAGGCGGGCCCGGGGTCCGCGCCCGGCCCGAACGTATGCAGCGCTGCGCCCGCCATTTCCTCGCCGACCTGGCCGAGGAGCCCGCCCAGTGCCATGAACAGCCGGTACTCGTCCCGGGTGTGCCCGACGATCAGCTTCACCTGGCGTGCGGCGCCGTCGGCGAGCGCCTGCCACGGTGCGGTTGGCAGGACCTCTCCGTCGACCACGGGGGAGTAGGCCGTCAGCGTGTGGGCGATCGGTCCCCAGCGGTCCGCGTACTGACTCATCCGGGCGCCGAGGGCGGCCCCCGCCCCTGGGAGTTTGTGCGGATCCACCGCCGAGAGGTCGCTCACCGTGGGCCGCAGCCCGAGCTCGCCCGCCAGGGCGGTGGCGATGTCGGTGGCCAGCTCGTCGGAGAAGAAGGTGCCGCACACGCTCTGTGCGATGGCACGCCGGAACAGGCCTCGCGCGCTCGGCATCGCCAGCAGAGCGGCGACGGACCCGGCGCCGGCTGATTCGCCGAACACGGTGACCTGACCGGGGTCGCCGCCGAAGGCGGTGATGTTCTCCCGCACCCATGTCAGGGCCGCGACCTGGTCGAGCAGTCCGCGGTTCGCCGGCGCCCCCTCGATGCGGGCGAACCCCTCCATGCCGACTCGGTGGTTGAAGGTCACCACGACGAGATTCCCGTCACGGGCCAGCCGGCTGGGATCGTAGGCGGGGTCGTCGACGGAACCGAACTTGTAGGCCCCGCCGTAGATCCACACCATCACCGGGCGCTTCGTCGCCGGGTCCGGATCCGGTGTCCAGACATTGACGGTGAGCCAGTCCTCTCCTCCGGGCGTGGGAGCGGGTATGGCGGGGCTCAACGGCTCCTGCGGTGGCGGGGGACCGAACACGAACGTCTCGCGCGTGCCCTCCCATCGGCGCACCGGCCGCGGTGCGGCGAAACGCAAGCTCCCCACCGGGGGTTCGGCGAACGGGATGCCCCGGAAGACCGCGAGACCGTCCTCGTGGCGGCCGCGCACGACGCCCCCCACGGTGGCGATGTCGGGAATCGGTTCTGTGGTCACGACACTCCTCATTGAGCTCTACCGACGCCATGTGGTCGCTGTACGAAAACCAGGCGTCGGCTGCGTGGTTCTTCGGGGTCCCGGACGGCCGCGCGGGTTTGATCGTGGAGCCGGGGCGACGACGAGATCCTCGTCCGGACGGACCGGCGGGCGGACAGGCGGGCGGGCGGACAGGCGGAAAGGCCGCGCATCATTCTCAGGATCGTGCGGTCCGAACGCGCGGGGGCTGCCTGTCCGCGACGGGCGGGCACCTCAGGCGAGCGAGGTCCACACGCTCTTGACCTCCGTGTACGCGTCGATGGCTCCGCTGCCCATCTCCCGGCCCCAGCCGCTGGCCTTGAACCCGCCCCAGGGGGCGGAGGCGTCCACGGGGTTGGGCATGTTGATGAACACCGTGCCCGCCCGGATGGAGCCCGCCACGCGGTGCGCCGCGCCCACGTCGCGGGTCCATACGGCCGCCGCCAGGCCGTACTCGGTGTCGTTGGCGCGGGCGACGGCCTCGTCCTCGTCGTCGTACGGCAGGATGGACAGCACCGGGCCGAAGATCTCCTCGCGGGCGATGCGCATGTCGTCCCGTACACCCGTGAACACGGTCGGCTGGTAGAAGAAGCCCGGCAGGTCGTCGACGGGGGCCCCGCCGGCGAGCAGCTGGGCGCCTTCCTGGAGCCCGCTGCGCACCAGTGCGTGGACGTGGTCACGGTGTTCGCCGGTGACCAGGGGGCCGAGTTCGGTGTCGGGTGCGTTGCCCGGGCCGAGACGCATCCCGCTGACGGCCTTGGCGCAGCGTTCGGCGAACTCGTCGGCGAGGGAGCGGTGGACGAGGAACCTTGTGTAGGCGGCGCACACCTGGCCGCTGTTGAGGAGCGCGCCCTGAAGACAGCCCGTCACAGCCGCGTCCAGGTCGGCGCCGGGCAGTACGAGGCTCGGTGCCTTGCCGCCGAGTTCGAGCGAGACACGCTTGAGGTTGCCCGCGGAAGCCCGGACGATGTCCCTGCCGGTCTCGGTCGAACCGGTGAAGGAGACCTTGTCCACGCCGGGGTGTTCGACGAGTGCGCGGCCGGCCTCGGGACCACCGGTCAGCAGGTTGATGGCGCCGTCCGGCACACCGGCGGCCCGGCACAACTCGACGAGCCGCACCGTGGTCATCGGGGTCTGTTCCGCGGGTTTGACGATCACGGTGTTCCCGCAGGCGAGGGCCGGTGCGATCTTCCAACTCGCGATCATGAGCGGGAAGTTCCACGGGGTGATCAGCGCGCACACTCCCACCGGCTCGCGCTTGGTGTACTGCAGCACGCCGGGGATGGACAGCGGCGCCGTCTCGCCGTAGATCTTGGTGACCCAGCCGGCGTAGTGGCGGAAGTGCTCGGCAGCCGCGGCGACGCTGACCGCTGTGGAGACGCCGAGCGGCTGGCCCTGGTCGCGCGTCTCCAACTCGGCCAGTTCCTCGGCGTGTTCCTCGATGAGGTCGCCGACGCGCCACAGGATCCGGGCGCGGGCGGCCGGGGTGAGTCCCGCCCACTCCGGGCTCTCGAAGGCGGCGCGGGCGGCCCGTACGGCCGCGTCGGCGTCCACGGCCCCAGCCAGGGACACCTGGGCGTGGGGCTGCCCCGTCGCCGGGTCCAGGGTCTCGAACTCCGCTCCGGAGGCCGCGGCTTGCCACTCGCCACCGATGAAAAGGGTATTGGTCACAGCTGTGCTCCCAGGATGAAGTCGGCGCAGCGCTCGCCGATCATGACGGCAGGTGCGTGGGTGTTGCCGGAGGTGACGGAGGGCATGACGGAGGCGTCCGCGACGCGCAGCCCGGCCACGCCGTGGACGCGCAGCTGCGGATCGACGACCGCCATCCGGTCGATGCCCATACGGCAGGTGCCCACCTGGTGGTGATAGCTGAGGAGGGTCCGCTTGATGTACGCGGCCACCTCCGCGTCCGTACGCACATACGGTCCGGGTGCGACCTCGCGGGCCCGCCAGTCGCCCAGCGACTTCTCCTCGCCGATCTCCCGCACCTGCTGGACGGCCCGCACCATGGCCGCGAGGTCCGACGGCTCGGAGAAGTAGGCAGGGTCCAGGGCAGGAGCCTGGGTGGGGTCGGCCGAGCGCAGCCACAGGCGGCCCCGGCTGAGCGGACGGATCGTCCCGGCGAGGACCGAGAAGCCGTGGCCTTCTTCCGGCACGTTCAGGTCGGGCACCGGCAGTGGCAGGTGAGACATCAGCGGCTGCAGGTCCGGCACGGACAGCGCCGGGTCGGACTTGGCGAAGTAGTGGGCCTCCAGTTTGTTGGCCGTGCCCTGTGGCACCGGCCGGGCCGACTCCCACACCACCGGAGCGAGGGTGTGGTCGTGCAGGTTCGCGCCCACTCCCGGCAGATCAGCGGTCACCCCGATCCCGAGTGTCCGCAGCTCGTCCGCCGGCCCGACACCGCTGCGCAGGAGCAGCTGGGCCGATCCGATGGTGCCGCCGGACAGGATCACGTCCGCTTCGCAGCGGATCTCCGTCGTACGGCCTTCGCGCAGCAGCTCGACGCCCCGCGCCCGGCCGTCGGCCACCAGGACACGCGTGACCGCCGTGCCGGTCATCACGGTCAGCAACTCACTGTCGAGCACCGGCTCCACGAAGGCGGTCCACGCGCTGACGCGCCTGCCGTCGCGGATGTTGCGGTGCAGCAGGTTCACGCCGAGCTGGTCCTGGCCGTTGCAGTCGTCGTTGTACGCGATCCCGTAGTCCTGGCAGGCCTCCACGAAGGCGGTGGTCACCGGGTTCGGGGAGTGGTTCCGGCTGACGGGCAGGGGACCGCCGGCCCCGTGGTAGTACGACGCGCCGTCCTCGAAGTCCTCCGAGCGTTTGAAGTACGGCAGCACCTCGTCGTACGACCAACCGGTCGCTCCCTGGTAGGCCCAGCTGTCGTAGTCGGCCCGGTTGCCGCGGACGTAGATCATGCCGTTCAGGGCGCTGGAGCCACCGAGGACCTTGCCGCGCGGCCAGAACACCTGGGTTCCGGAGGCGTGCCGTTGGCGTTCGGTGGTGTACGCGTGGTCCTGCGGGGAGTTCCACAGCTCCCACAGGCGCCCGGGGTCGTGGATGGCCGGGTTGTCGTCCCGGTCGCCCACCTCGATCAGCAGAACGGTCCGGCCGGCGTCCACGAGTCTGCGGGTGAGGGCACAGCCGCCGGAGCCGGCGCCCACCACGATGTGGTCGTAAACGGTGTGTGTTGCTCGCATGACGGGAGGGTCACAGGCCAACGGGCCGCCCGCTTGTACCGTCGTGCACGGGCTGTTGCGGAGGCGGGCACGAAGGGCTGTGCACGGGCGGACGGACCGGCCCTGTGGCCGGGCGCCACGGTGCCCGTGCAGGCCTATGGGCGATCTGGCAGCTGGGGTGGGTGACCGGGCTGGACCGCGCGGGTGAACGGCTGGTCCGAGGCAGCACGCGACGGGCCAGGACCACCTCGGTGGTCCTGGCCCGTCGCGGGAGTCGCAGACAGGGGCGGGTCAGGACACGGCGGCTTCGCTCGTGGTTCGCTCCGCAGCGCCGGCGCGGACCGCCGCCGCGTTCTTCCTGCGCAGGACGGCGGGAGCCGTCTCCTTCAGCCCGAGCGCGAGCAGGACGACCAGCCCGGCACCCGCCGCTGAGATGTACATGGCCGTCTCAAGCCCCCAGTTGTCGGAGGCCCACCCGGCGATCACCGGAGCGAGGAAACCGCCGGCCAGCTCCCCGATACCCATGACCAAGCCCAGGGCGGTCGCCAGCGCGCCACGGGGGACGGTCTCCGCGGGGATGGTCGCCATGAACAGGGTGAAGCAGCCGAGACCCGTGTACGTGAGCACGACCACTGCGCCGAGCACCAGAGGACTGCTCACATACACCACGGCCAGGGGGCAGAGCGCGGCCATCACCGTGAAGACGATCAGCGTGTTCTTGCGGCCGAACCGGTCCGAGATCCCCGGTGTGACGAAGCCCCACACGACCCACGCCACCCCGAGGCAGGTCACGACGCCGCTCATCGTCGCGGGTGAGAAGCCCTTGACCGAGGTCATGTAGACGGGCGCGAACGTGATGATGACGAAGAACCAGGTCATGTACGCGCAGGCGATCAGCACGCAGAGGATGATGTTGCGCTGCCGGAGGATGCTGCCGATGCTCGGCTTGGCCACGGCATCCACGGATTCCGCCGCGGGCTCCGTCATCGCACGGCCACCCGGCGGTTCCTCCCGTACCGACCGCCAGATCCACAGGGCGATCAGCAGCCCCGGGACGATGGTGATGACGAACGCCAGTCGCCAGCTGTACTGCGTGGCGATCCACACCACCGCGAGCGGGCAGAGGATGCCGCCCAGCAGTCCGGCCGATGAGCCCTGTAGCAGACCCATGTTCAGGCCGCGCCGGTGCTCCTGGGATGCCTCCACCATCAGAGACTGCGACACCGGCAGTACGGCACCTTCCGCGAAACCCATCAGCGCTCGGGCCGCCAGCAGTGCGCCGAATCCGGCGACCAGTCCGCTCGACGCCGAGAAGCAGGAGAACAGCACCACCGCGATGATGATCACGGGCTTGCGACGGCCGAGCCGGTCGGACAGGCGACCGGAGATCATTCCGGACAGGGCCCAGGTCAGCGCGAGGACTCCGGAGAGCGTGCCCAGGGCGGTGTTCGAGAGGGGGATGTCCTTGCTGATGAAGGGGACGAGGAAGAGAAGTGCCTGCCGGTCGAAGAAGACGAGGCCGAAGCCCAGGAAAAGGATGACGAGCAGCTTGTTCTCGTAGCGGCGGGCGTCGGGGCCGGGGCCACCGAGCGGAGGGGGCGCAGCGGATCGCTTGCTCAGCATGAATGCCTCATTCGTCGGACGAGCGGGAGCCGGAGAGGCAGGAAGGGAGAGTGCCGTGGGGAGAAGAGACAGCACGGGGCTGCCGATCAGCGCAGTGATGCTCTTCGGCCCTGGGGAGGTCGGGACGTCAGCCCGTGCTTGTGTCTGTGGACGTTCCTGCGTAAGCCGCGCACTGGCGCCCGCGAGGCGGGCATGTGAGGAGTGTGCGGCTCTCTCTCACGACCGGAGGGTGCACCTCGGCGGCCCACTCCGGCTTGCGTGATCGTGCACCGACTCTTGCAGGGGCGGGCACTATCAGCAGATCCGCCGTGTTCGGGACGTACTACGACAGGCAGCGAAGGGCAGCGAAACCGCGTGACCGCCGCTCAGCACTCGCTAAGCACCCAGCGCCGTGCGCCCGGCCCCGCGTGCCTCCGACGGGCTCATGCCGTAGGCGCTCTTGAAGGCGTGGCTGAAGTGGGCGGGGTCGGGAAAGCCCCAGCGGCTTCCGACGGTGGCGACGGGCATATGGGCGAGCGCGGGGTCCGCGAGGTCGCGCAGACACTCGGCGAGGCGGCGCTCCCGGAGCCAGCCCGAGACCGTGTATCCCCGCTCGGCCAGCAGCTTGTAGAGGAAGCGGCGCGAGATGTGGTGGGCGGCCGCGATCCGGTCGGGTCCGAGCCCCGGGTCGGAGAGCCGCTGCTCCATGTACGTGAGGATCCGCCGGGCCAGCAGCTCCCGCCCGTCGTCCTGCAGCGTCGCGTGCACGGCGCACCGCTCCGAGAGCATCGCGCCGACCAGGTCGACCACGCTGTCCGCGAGCCGCGGCGTGCCGAGAGCGTCCAGTTGCCGCACCTGCCCGGCCAGTCCGCGCAGGAACGGGTGCACCACGGGCCCCAGTCCGTCACTGCACGACACAGTGGTGGCGATCATGCGGGTCAGGTCGCGCTCGGGCAACCGGAGCATGACCCGCGGGAACATCAGCACGAGTGTGCGGTACCGCTGGTCGAAGTCGAGTGTGTACGGATGCCGGGTGTCGTAGACGGCCAGCTCGCCCGGCTTGAGCAGGGCCTGGCGGTCCGCCTGGGTCAGCATGCACTGCCCGGCCAGCTGAAGACTCACCTTGACGAAATCGGCCGGGTCGGAGGCAATGTGCCTACGGGTGTGGGCGACGCCGTGCGGATCCGCGGCCACGACAGACACCTGCACCGCGCCGAGCTGGGCGGTGTGCAGGGAGGCGCGGAAGTCGGGAACCTCGCGCGGCAGCGCTTCCAGCGGCACGAAACTCTGGCCGACCACGTCCCGCCAGAACTCGAAGCGTCCTGCGGAGGTGTCGTCCGACGGAGTCGTCATCGAGTGCATGGGTCTCCTCTGAAGGCCCTTCGGCAAGCCGGCAGGTAGGCGTGCCGCCGGATACTAACCGTCGTATCCGGTTTTTATGAAGTGTGATGAATAGGGTGTATGAGAAGGTCCCGTGTCTGTCGAGGGCGCGGTGAGGGGGCTCGGAAGGGCGCGAAGCACCTCCAAGTCCCCCACCGCCCGGAGTATCAGCCGAGGCCGTCCGCACCCACCTGAACCGCGGACTCGTCGAGGACGGTGTCGGTCACGGGCCGCGGGCGTCCGTCCAGGTCGAGGACGGGGACGGCCTCCTTGTACCAGGACTCGATGACGGCGTTGCCCCAGAAGTCGCGGCGGCGGTCGTCGCGCACGTTCCAGCGGTACGTCTCGTGGTCCGGGTCGCCGGTGTAGTAGTCGGAGGTGTAGATCTCCACGCGGTGGCCGTCGGGGTCCCTCAGGTAGAGGTAGAAGGCGTTGGAGACGCCGTGCCGGCCGGGGCCTCGTTCGATGTGGTGCTCCTTGTGCAGGGAGCCGAAGATGTCGGCCGCGCGCAGTACCTGGTGGGACTCGTGGGTGGCCACCCCGACGTGGTGCAGGCGCGGCCCGGCACCCCCCGTGAAGGCGACGTCATGGACGGTCTGCTTGCGGTACATCCAGGCCGCGTACAGCTCGTGCTCGTCGCCCTCGATCGTTTCCGAGCAGCCGAAGCCGAGGGACTGGTAGTGGGCGTAGGCGGCCGGGATGTCGGGAGTGCAGATGTTGAAGTGGTCCAGGCGGGCGATCTCGGCGCCGTGGCGGATGTCGTAGCGCTGGATGAGGCGCTCGGCGCGGGCGATCTCGTAAAAGAACTCCACGGGGAAGCCGAGCGGGTCGATGACGCGGACCGCGTCGCCGATACCGTGCGTTCCCTCGCCCTTCTTCAACCGCTTGACCGGGCAGCCGAGTCCGGCGAAGAACTTCTCCGCCTTGTCGACGTCCTCGGGGGTGCGGACGCGATAGGAGATGTGGTCGAGGGCCGCGATGTCGCCCTTGCGCAGCACCAGGGAGTGGTGGGTGAGTTCGTCCGTGCCGCGCAGGTACAGCGACTCGGTGTCCTCGTACTGGATGTGGAAGCCGAGCATGTCGACCCAGAACCAGCGGGCGGCGCCGAGGTCGGTGACGGCGAGCTGGGCGTAGGCGGACCGGACGACGTCGGGGGCGTTCGAGGCGGTCATGAGGTGGCTCCGAAGCGGGGGGTGTGCACCTCGGCGAGGGCGACGTGGACGATCTTCGATTCGGTGTAGAAGTCGATGCTGTGGGCGCCGCCCTCGCGGCCGACACCGGAGGCCTTGACCCCGCCGAAGGGAGTGCGCAGGTCACGGACGTTGTGGGAGTTGATCCAGACCATGCCGGACTCGACGGCGTGCGCGATGCGGTGGCCGCGCTTGAGGTCCGAGGTCCAGACGTAGGCGGCCAGACCGAACTGCGTGGCGTTCGCGAGTTCCACGGCCTCGGTCTCGTCGTCGAAGGGGGCGACGGCCACGACCGGGCCGAAGATCTCCTCCTGGAAGATACGGGCGTCGCGTTCGACGTCGGCGAAGACGGTGGGCTGGAGGTAGTTGCCGTCGGCGAGGTGGTCGGGGCGGCTGCCACCGGCGACCAGGCGGCCCTCCTTCCTGCCGATCTCCACGTAGTTCAGGACGCGCTCGTAGTGTTCGGGGTGGACCAGTGCGCCGACCTCTGTGGCCGGGTCGGACGGGAGCCCGACGCGTACGTTGGCGGCCCGCTCCGCCAGTCGCCGGGTGAACTCCTCGTACAGCGGGCGCTCGACGAGGACGCGTGAACCGGCCGTGCAGCGCTCCCCGTTGAGGGAGAACACGCCGAACACCACCGAGTCCAGCGCGGCTTCCAGGTCCGCGTCGGCGAAGACGACGACCGGGGACTTGCCGCCCAGCTCCATCGACACCGTCTTCAGGTGCTCGGCGGAGGACCGGATGATGTGCCGACCGGTGTCGGAGGAGCCGGTGAAGGAGATCAGCGGCACGTCCGGGTGGTCGACCAGGGCCTGGCCGGCCTCCTCGCCGATGCCGTGCACGATGTTCACCACCCCGGCGGGCACGCCTGCCTCGTCGAAGATCTCCGGCCACAGCGACGCGGACAGCGGGGTCCACTCGGCCGGCTTGAGGATCAGCGTGCAGCCGGACGCCAGCGCGGGTGCCAGCTTCCAGCTCTCCAGCATGAACGGGGTGTTCCACGGCGTGATCAGCCCGGCGACCCCCACCGGTGTGCGCACCACATAGCTGAACTGGTCGTCGCCCTGCCGGAACGCCTCCTCACCGAGGGCCACGATGACATCCGCGAAGTAGCGGAAGTTCTCGGCGGCCCGCCGCGCCTGGCCACGGGCCTGCGTGATCGGCAGCCCGGAGTCGTACGACTCGAAGGCGGCGAGCCGGTCATGACGGGCCTCGACGGCGTCGGCGATCCGGTACAGGACACCCGCGCGTGCCCGGTTGGACAGCCCGGCCCACTCCGGGAACGCGACCCGGGCAGCCGTCACCGCCCGGTCCACGTCGGCCGCGGAGCCACGCGCGGCCTGTGCGTAGGCCGTGTTGGAGACCGGGTCGGCGACATCGAACGTGCGGCTGTCGGCCGCGTCCACCAGTTCGCCGCCGATCCAGTGCCGGATCACGGAGGGAAGGTGCTCAGGAGTGGTGCTCACTGCGCGGCTCCGATCTGCTGGGTGAGGTCGCCGCCCTCGGCGAGCAGCGCCCGGATCTTCGACAGGCCCGCGTCGGTGGGAGAGGTGAGCGGCGGGCGGACATGGGGCGACGCGATACGTCCCTGCTGGTGCAGCACCCACTTCGCCGGCGCCGGGTTCGTCTCGACGAACAGGAGGTCGACGAGCGGGTGCAGGCGGTAGTGGAGATCGCGGGCACCGTCGAAGTCGCCCGCCTCCCACAGCTCGTACATCCGAGCCACCGCACCGGGAGCGAGATTCGCCACGGCTGAGACGAACCCCGCACCGCCGAGCGCGAGCAGCGGCAGACAGAGCAGCTCGATGCCCGACCACACGAGCAGTGAGCGCCCGCAGGCGTGCAGCACGCGCGAGAAGTGCTCGAAGTCCTTGGTGGTCTCCTTGACGCCCACGAAGTTCTCGAAGTCGGTGAACAGCCGCTTCACCGTCTCGGGCGCGATGTCGACGGCCGTGCGCGAGGGCACGTTGTAGGCGACGATCGGCAGATCCGGGAACTCCCGTGCGACGGTCGCGTACCACTGGTACAGCGCCTCCTGCGTGGGGCGCGCGTAGTACGGCGTGATGACCAGCGCCGCGTCCGCGCCCAACTCCTTTGCCGCCGCAGTGAGTTCGAGGGTCTCGTCGAGCTTGTGGGATCCGGTCCCGGGCAGGAACGGGACGCGGTCGCCGATCTCCTCGACCGCCGTCCGCATCCCCGCGATCCGCTCGCCGACGCTCTGCGCGCTGGGCTCGCCGGTGGAGCCGCCCAGCGAGATGCCGTGCGAACCGGACTCCAACTGGAAGCGGATCAGCGCGCGCAGGCTGTCGTGGTCGACGGCTCCGTCCGAGGTGAAGGGGGTGATGGCGGGAGCGATGGAGCCGCAGATGGCGGACGGGTCGCTGCGGAATTTCATGAGTGCTCTCCTTGCGTACTGTGCTGCTTGCGCCACCGCTCGTACATCTCGTGCCAGTCGGGACCGAGGGGATACAGGCCGTCGATGCCGTGCCCGGCGCGCACCTGCTCGGTGATGAAGTGCTCCCGCTGTTCCTGCTCCCGGCAGTCGGTGATCAGGTCCTCGGCCAGCTCGGGCGGCACGACGACCACGCCGTCCGCGTCTCCCACCAGCAGGTCGCCGGGCTGCACGAGGGCTCCGCCGCAGGCGATCGGCACTCCCGTGTCCCACGGCACATGGCGGCGGCCGAGGACGGAGGGGTGGGCTCCGCCGTGGTAGACGGGCAGCCCCAGTTCGGTGACGGCGACGCTGTCGCGCAGACCTCCGTCGGTGACCACCCCGGCCGCGCCGCGCTGCTGGGCGCGCAGGGCGAGGATGTCGCCGAGCGTGCCGGCGGAGGTGTCCCGGCGGGCGTCCATGACCAGCACATGACCGGGTCGCAGCTGCTCGATGGCCCGCTTCTGGGCGTTCATGCCGTTGCCGTACCGCTTGAACAGGTCCTCGCGCAGCGGAAGGTAGCGCAGCGTGTGGGCGACGCCGACCATCTTCGTGTCCGGCTGTGTGGGACGTACCCCGTCGATGGACATGTGCGGCAGTCCGCGCCCCCGCAACTGGGCGCTGAGGGTGGCGACCGCGACCGAACGCAGGCCGTCCTCGATGCGTTCGTCGAGCAGTGGCTCGGGGGTGAACGCGGCTCCGTGGGCGGCCTCGCGTTCGGCCGCGTCCGTCCTCGGCATCGCTCCGTACGTCTCCAGGGCGGGCCCGGAGGCGATGGGGTTGCGCAGCCGCCCGGTGGACTGCCCGCTGCCGGTGACCTCGACCTCCACCGTGTCGCCGGGGGAGACGACGGACGCGCCGGCCGGAGTGCCCGTCAGGATCACGTCCCCGGGCTCCAGCGTGACCAGTCTCGACAGATCGGCGACGAGCTGTCCGAAGGGGAAGAGGAGCGTGTCGGTGGTGCCGTCCTGCACGAGTTCGCCGTTGACCCAGGTACGCAACTGGAGTGCGTCCGGGTCGAGTTGGCGGGCATCGAGCAGCCGCGGCCCGATCGGGGTGAAGCCGTCCGCGCCCTTGGAGCGGAGGTTGGAGCCGCGGTCGGCATACCGCAGGTCGTAGACCCCGGCGTCGTTCGCGGCGGTCACCCACCGCACGTGGGACCAGCCGTCCTCCGGCCGCACCCGCTGGGCCCGGCTGCCGACGACCAGGGCGATCTCGCCTTCGAACCCGAGAAGTTCACACCCCTCCGGGCGGACGATGGCCTCCTGGGTGCCCGCCAGCGACGAGGGGGGCTTGAGGAAGTAGGAGGGCTGGGCCGGGATCCGGCCGCGCTCCTTGGCCCGGCTGGGGTAGTTGAGATGGACAGCGATGATCTTCGACGGGGGGTTCCCCAGGGGGTGCGTCATCAGGAGCGCTCCAGGCTGTGCTGATCCAAGAAGGCCTGGACCTTCGCCTTGTACGGCTCGCGGTCGTAGCTCTTCACGTACGCGCCGGCCATGCGGACGGGGTCGCCGAAGAAGTAGTACTCGTACAGGGCCTGGCGGCTGGAGAAGGCGGAGATGCAGGTGTCCCAGACGAGACGGAACAGCTTCACGCGCTCGGCGCCGGTGAGGGTGGCCGACTGGAGGTAGGCCTCGATGTCGGCGGCCGCCGGGCCGGTGATGTCGAGTTCGGTCGGGGTGGCCATCAGGCCGGAGGCGCCGAGCTTGCGCAGGATCTGCGGGAAGCGCTGGTAGAGCTTGGGATAGAGGTTGCGGGCGGCGTTGAGGGGGGCCCAGGCCGGGGTCAGCACCCCGTACTCGTTGACCTCGGCGTCGGCTTCTGCCGCGCGCAGGAAGGCGCGCAGCGTCTCCAGGGTGGTGATGATCTCGGCGATGTCCTCCTGGACGTGCTGGAACTGCTCGATGCCGATGGCCTCCGTGAGCAGGGTCACCAGTCCGAGGATGTACTCGGTCTTGGCGGTGGTGCGGGTGACGACCTGGTGGGTCATGTGCACCACGGAGGCGGTCTGGGAGTAGAAGCCGTTGCACAGCTCGGCGTCACCGAGGGCGAAGCAGCGCTCGAAGGGCACGTGCACGTCGTCGAAGACGACCACGCAGTCCGATTCCTCGAAGCGGGAGGCGAGGGGGTGGTCGTGGCGCGGGCGGTCGTAGTCGAGGGGCTCGCGGGCGATGTAGCGCAGGCCGGGGGTGTCGTTGGGGATGGCGAAGGCGTACGAGTACGGCTTGTCCTCGGGGGTGCCGCGGAGCACGGTCGAGGGGAAGACGAGCATCTCGTCGGCGAAGGGGGCGATGGTGGCGAGCATGCGCGCCCCGCGGATCACCACGCCGTTGTCGTCCTCCTTCACGATGCGTGCCGCGAGCTTGCCGCCCGCCTGCTGGGTACCCGCCACCGCCCGGTTGACCTGCGGCGGGATCAGCGTGTGCGTGCACAGCAGATCCTCTTCGCGGGCCTTCTCGTAGTAGCGGCGGATGTTCTCGCCGAAGGCGGGGTTGGCCTGGGCGAACCAGTCGGCGGCAGAGGCGAGCGCCATCAGGGAGCTGTTCATGTAGTCGCCGGTGCGGCCGAGCATGCCGTTGCTGTGGTCGGCCCACACCTTGAACGCCTTACGGCGCTTGACCAAATCGTCCGATGTGCGCGGAGTGAGGAAGGACGTGCCGACCGGCTCACCGGAGGTGGGGGACGCGTACGTGAGGACGTCCTTGTGTTCGTCGCTGTGCTGGAGGTCGTACAGCTCGGCGTAGGTCCGCACCACGTTGCGGAAAGCGGGGTGCTCCTGGATTCCTCCGGTGAGCGTCTCGCCCTGGATGTGCACGGTGGGGCGGGACTGGGACAGGCGCTCGAGGAATTCCTTGCCGGTGCGTGCGGCCATGGTCGTTCTCCTGGGGAGTGCGGGGCTCGAGAGGGGGAGGGGGTGGGACGGGCGGAAGAGCTTCAGAAGAGGTGCTCGATGCCGTCGGTCGACTCGGTCGTGGACGCGAATCGGCTCCAGGCGTAGGTCAGGGCGTCGCCGTCGCGGTGACCGAGGTCGGTGACGCGGCCGAGGACCAGGGTGTGATCGCCGCCGTCGTACGTACGCCAGGGCTCGCACTCCACCCAGGCGAGCGGGTCGGCCAGCCGGGGAACCCGCGCGCCTTCTGCCCAGCGGGGCTCCGCGGTGCTCTGTGCCCCCGCGAACAGCCGGGCCAACTGCTCCTGTTCGGCACCGAGGATGTTCACGCAGAAGGGCCCGTCGGTCAGCTGGTCGTGGCAGCGGGCCCGGCGGGCGACGCTGACCAGGACCAGCGGCGGTTCGGCGGACACGGACGTGAAGGAGTTCATGGTGGCGCCCCGCGGACCGCTGTCGGTCGAGTACGACACCACCGTGACGCCGGTGGCGAAACGGGACATGCAGGCACGCAGCGCGCCGGGACTGGGGGGAGCGAGTGCTTCGGGCATACGAGGTTCCTTGCGCATCGGGACGCACGGCCGGGAGGAGACCTGTCCCCTGGCAGACCCAGGGGACGAAACAGAACAGCTCCTACTCAGGGCATGTAGTCAATGCTTTGATTAATTGGGGACCGTACCCCCGTCGACATCTCTGGGGAAGCCCTCGGGCGAAGGTTTTCTACGTTTCGGAAACCTGGACGGTGAGTGCCGACGCGTCCCGCTTCCCGACCTAGACTCCGGCTGTGACCCAGGAACCGGAACCGCTGGATGCCGACCACCTGCACTTCTGGTCGTTCATCGACCACGCCGTCGACCGGGCCTCGCGGGAACTCCCCGGCATCGACCCGCTCGCCATGCGGCTGGTGCTCACCCTCCACCGCGCGGCCAACATGCTCGTCTACGACCTCGAATCCGCCGTACACCGGCCTCGCGGCTGGTCCTGGCCGGGCTTCCGAGTGCTGTTCGCCATCTGGCTGTCGGGCCCGGTCGAGGCGAAGAAGGTCGCGGAGCTGTCCGGCATGAGCCGAGCCGCCGTGTCGGCGCTGGTGAACACGCTGGAACGGGACGGCCTGGTGAGCAAGGAGCGCGCCTCCTACGACGGGCGCGCGGTACAGCTCGGCCTCACCGAGGCCGGTCTGCATGCGATCACCACCGCCTTCCAGGCGCACAACGCACGCGAACAGGAGTGGGCGGGCGCCCTCAGTGAGGACGAGCAGCAGACCCTCATCGAGTTGCTCGGCAAGCTGACCGCGCACTCCGCGCACTTCGACGTACGGCATCGGACCTGAGGGCTTCCCCCAGGGCAAAGAGCCAATGGCGGGCGTCCTACCTGGCGGACGGCGACTGTGACGTACTCGTACCTCTTCATGAAGGCCAGCGCGACCAGCTCCGCGCAGACCCGTGAAGCCATGGCCCGCCTCGAGCAAGGACGCACCAAGGCCGGCGAGGTCGTCATGCGCGTGACATGACCGCGCCCGACCTGCCGCCCCCGGGCGCCCGGCCGGCACGCCGAGCACCGGAAACCATCGAGGCCCGCACGCGTTGTTCGATCCCGAGATCACCAAGCAGCTGAAAGAGTTGGTCGATCGCGCAGACCGCGATCCGGACATCCGCGCGGTCGTCTTCACCGGTACGCATCCTGACCGCTTCTTGAGCCATAACCGCCTCGATGTCCCGATCCTGAAGGGTTTCGGCATGCCGGAGGCCAGTGGGGTGGCCACCTTCGACTACCGGGACCGTCCCCGCAACCAGGGCTCGGCCGGCCTGCCCCTCTGGGTGCCCACGTCCGAAGTGGTGCGCGAGGACGGCACCGAGGCCGTCGTCGACGAATGCGGCCGGTGATGCGAGGACCGGCGGTTGCGGTCTCGGTCACCTGCTCGTCGTCCGCTCGTGGTCTTTCCCGTACCGCGCCCAACGTTTTCGGATCCTTTGCTGGATCGCCGGACGTGACCACTTGCAATCGACCGACGATCCCCATATGGTCGTACGAACGTAAGCCATACGAACGTAAGGCAAATCGAGGGAGTACGTGATGGCGGCAACTCGGCCGGTGGCGCTCGTGACAGGAGCCTCATCAGGCATCGGCAGGGAGACGGCCCGCGCCCTCGTGGCAGCGGGTTTCGAAGTAATCGGAACCGGCCGGAGAACCTCGGGACTCACCCCGCCCGCCGGGGTGACGTACCTCGACCTTGACGTGGCGAGCGATGAATCCGCCACCGCCGTGGTCGAGCAGGCGATCGACCGGTTCGGGCGGATCGACGTCCTGGTCAACAACGCCGGTATCGGCTCAGCCGGTGCCGTCGAGGAGAACTCCGTCGCCCAGGCCCAGAGCGTCTTCGACATCAACGTCTTCGGTGTCATGCGTATGACGAAGGCGGTCCTGCCGCACATGCGCGCCCAGGGAGGGGGACGCATCATCAACGTCTCGTCCGTCCTCGGGCTCATCCCCCAGCCCTTCATGGCCCTTTACGTCTCGGCGAAGCACGCGATCGAGGGCTTCTCCGAGTCCCTGGACCACGAGGTCCGCGAGCACGGCGTCCGGGTCCTCCTCGTCGAGCCCGGCTACACCAAGACCAGCTTCGACACCAACGCCGCGCAACCCGACACCCCGCTGCCGCTGTACGCGGAGCGACGGCGCGTCTTCGACGAGATGATCGCGGATGCGATGAAGGAGGGCGACGACCCCGCCGTCGTCGCCAAGGTGATCGTCACGGCAGCCACCGACAAGAAGCCGAAGCTGCGCTACACCGCCGGCCCCCTCGCCTCACGCATCAGCGCGGCGCGCCGCCTCGTCCCCACCGGGACGTTCGACAAACAGGTCCGCAAGACCAACCGGATGCCCACCTGACACCCCCATCCGGATCAAAAGGTGCCGACGCCATCCCGGTCCGGCTCCAAGGGCGGCGGTTCCGCCCGAATTTCTCCGGTGTGCCCGACATCACCGGCTCCCCTGACGACATGATCCGGGGCCGGGTCGCGACCGGCCCCGACGGTATTGCTTCCGGACGGCGGCGGTCCGGGGCGTTGCGCTTGTCGGCGAGTGCCTCGCTCAACGCGGACTTCGTGATCAGGTTCGGCAGCACTTGACCGTTGGCCGGGGTCAGATCGTCGGCCCGGATGCGACAACGTCCAGGGTGTTCAGGCGAGTCCGCGTTTGAGGATCTTGCCGGTGGACGTCAGGGGCAGTTCGTCGACGAACTGGACGACGCGCGGGTACTTGTACGCGGCGAGCCGCTCCTTCGCCCAGGCGGCGAGCTCCTCCTCGGTCGTGCCGCTCCCGGCCTTCTTCACCACGACGGCCTTGACCTCCTGGCCGTGGGACTCGTGCGGTACGCCGATGACGGCGACCAGTGAGACGGCGGGGTGTTCCATGAGCACTTCCTCGACCTCGCGCGGGTAGACGTTGAAGCCACCCCGGATGATCATGTCTTTGGACCGGTCGACGATGTAGTAGAAGCCGTCCTCGTCCCTGCGGGCGAGGTCACCGGAGCGGAACCAGCCCTCATGGATCGCCTCGGCCGTCGCCTCGGGCCGTTTGTAGTAGCCCTTCATGACGTTGTGGCCCTTGATCGCGATCTCCCCGATCTCGTCGGTACCGTCCTCGATGTCGGCCCAGTCGTCACGGATGAGCTTCATCTCCACGCCCGGGATCGGCACGCCGATCGAGCCGACGCGGGGCTCCTCCCCGAAGCGGGAGAAGGAGGCGATCGGAGAGGTCTCGGACAGTCCGTATCCCTCGAGGATCGTGACGCCGAAGCGGTCCTTGAACTGCTTGTGGATCTCGCCGGGCAGCGCTGAGCCACCGGCCGCCGCAACGCGAAGATTCGCGGCAAGGCGGGCGACGTCGACCGTGTCGTCCAGTGCGGCGAGAAGACCCCAGTACATCGTCGGGACGCCGGCGAAGAACGTCACGTCATGGTCGAGCATGAGACGCAGGGCTGAGCGCGCATCGAACCTCGGCTGCATCACGATCGTGCCCCCGAAGGCGAGAGCGCCGTTCTGGATCACGGTCTGACCGAAGGCATGGAACAGCGGCAACGCGCACAGGTATGTGTCGGGGCGCTCGGGATCCGCGGCGAACAGGTCGATGCCGGCAAGCGCGTTGTCGTACACGTTGCGGTGACGCAGCTCGGCGCCCTTGGGCCGGCCCGTCGTGCCAGAGGTATAGAGGACCACCGCCGTGTCGTCCTCGTCGCGCTCGACCGTCTGGAACGTCACCGGCTGCTCGGCGACGACCGCGGTGTACGACTCCGGCGTCCCGTCCCCGGCCCACGGAGCGCCACCGCCCTCGATCAGGAAGAACTCGCCACAGCCTTCGGCCGCCTGGAATCCCTCCCATGCCGCCTGTCCGATCGGCAGCTCCGCCGTGCCCTCGAACGCGAAGTACGCCTTCGCGTCGGAGTCGGTGAGGTGGTAGGCGACCTCGCGCGCCTTCAAGCGCACGTTCAGCGGCACGACCGCCGCCCCGGCCTTGAGAATGCCGAAGTAGATGCTGGTGAAGTGGGGCAGGTTGGGGCAGGACAGTGCGACCTTGTCACCCGGCTGAACGCCGCGCGAGACGAGCAGGTTCGCGACCCGGTTGGCCGCGGCGTCGAGAGCTCTGTATGTGATGAGTTCGTCACCGAAGACGATTGCGGCGCGCTCCGGGTACCGGGACGCGGAATCCGTCAGTACGCGTGACACGTTGCGGGTCGGTCTGTGCATCGTCGTTCTCCTGGTTCTCGAGGTGGCGGTCACGTCTGGACGAAGTCCCGAGGCGGGCACGAAGCCGTCGGCTTCCCGGCCCAGCAGCGCGGCGAACTCGATGGTGGTGAGATCACCCCCGCTCAGGCCATGCCTGCAGACCGATAGGCAGTCCGGTCCTGCCTCTGCGCGTGCGGCTCTTGCGCCTGCCGGACCGGAACCGCTCGGTCAGATCTTCGTCTTCTCCCGGACCCACGCGCCGATCTGTGCGATGGCGGCGTCGGTCTCCGGAATGCGGCCGGCGCCGTAGACGTACGAGTGCTGGCCGCCGGGGACCACGACGGTCGCCGTGTCGATTCCGGCGTCCTTGACGCGGGCGGCGAACTCCTCGTCCTCACCGGCCAGGACCTCGTACGTTCCCCAGGAGACGAGGGTCGGGGGAAGACCACTCAGGTCCGCCCGGTTCAGGTTGATCCGGGTGTCCGTGAACTCGATGCCCGTGCCGCCGATCCAGGACTCCCGGAAGAACTCCAGCAGACCCTTGCTGAGAATCTTGTCCGTCCCGGCGTTGGCCTCGATGGTCTCGTTGGCGATCTCGAGGTCGCACCAGGGGGAGATCGACACGATGGCGCCGGGCAGCGGCTGCTTCTTGTCGCGGAGGCGAAGCGCCAGGGCGACGGCGATGAACCCGCCGATGGAGTGGCCGATCGTGATGATGTTCCCCGGCTCGTACCCTTCGGAGAGCAGCCAGTTGAAGGCCGCCTCCGCGTCGTCCACCTGGGCCGGGTACTTGTGTTCCGGTGCCCGCCGGAAGTCCAGGACCAGTACGGGTGCCCCTGCGGCCTTGGCGATATGTCCGGCGAGCTTCCGGTCGACGAACGCCGACGACAGAACGGAGCCCCCGGCGTGACCGTGCAGGAGGACGTAGTCGGTGTCGGCATCGACCGGTTCGCACCAGATTCCCAGAACGCCACCCGCGTCCACCTCCCGATAGGTGACGCCTTCCGGCTCCCGGGCCTTGAGATGGACGCCCTCCGACACGATGCGCATCGCATCCAACTCGGACTCGGGAACCGCCAGTCCGGCGAAGAAGTCCGCGAACTCGGTCGCTTCCGGGCTCAGTTCAACTGCAGTGTGATCAGCCACGTGGCACCTCCATGGGGCCATTAGGGACATACCGGCCCGCCAGGACCGGTACGGCCGGGGATTGTCAGGCAGTGCGGGTGGGGTAGCCGGTTGCGTCGCCGGCGTAGAAGGTGGCGGGGTCGGGGGTGTTCAGCGGCGCGCCGGTGCGTACACGCTCGACCGTCGGGGTTGGCGAGGGACATCGAGCCCACGGTGACGACGTCGGCCAGGCCGTTTTCGATGTCCTTGACGCGGGTGGGTATGTCCGTGCCGGCCCGGTTGAGGAGCAGTGTGTTCGGCTGACGGTCCACGCGAGGTCGTTGCCGAGGATCAGCGGCCACTCGTCGGGCAGGACTTGCTGGAACTCACCTGCGCGGGCCTTTTCGCCCAGCGAGCTGAGCCCGGCGGCCTCCACCCGCACGAGCCCGTCGTGGGAGCACGACGGGCTCGTGCGAGTGGAGCTGCCGATCCGCAGCCGCGCGCGCTGCCGACCCCGAAACTGCCGGACCAACCGGCCTACCAGCGGATCATGGCGCTGCTCGCCGCGGCCGACGCGCGGCCGCTGCGGGGCGGTAGGTGTGAGAGGCGATGGACATGGATCGCGCCCAGCGACATCAACAACACCCGCCTGAAACTCAAACGGCTGACCGAGCGCGGAATCCCGGTCGAGACGAGCAGGGCCTCTTCACCCAGCCGCGGCCATAGCCGCCCGGCGACGCTGCGGCCGGCCCGCCTGCCCCTTGCGAAAGGGTGAAACAGACATCAACTCACGTCACCCTCTCAGGACTGCAACTGGGCGAAGAGCGTCGCCAGGTCGATGAGGCCCCAGTGCTCGGCGAGCTTCCCGTCGGCCACCTTGAACATGCGGAGCTCCAGCACCTTGATCGATCGGCCGGTGGCGGGAGTGCCGTTGAAGGGCCCGGTGTTCGTGCCGGTGAGGATGAAGCTGATCGCGAACCAATCGTCCTCGGCGACGACACGGACCGGCGTGGCAGCGAAGTCGGGGACCGCGTCGAGGAACGACGCCAGCACCGCGCGGGTCTCCTCGACGCCGGTGGTGGTTCCGTCCGCGGCGTAGGAGCGGAAGTCTGGCGCGTACAGGTCGAACAGGGCGTCGAGGTCACGCAGGTTGACGCGCCTGACGTACTCATCCGCAAGCCGGTGCAAGTCGGCGGTGGACCTTTGGGTTTCGACGTTCGAGGAAGACATGTGTTTCTCCATATGGATGGACGGAGCGGCTCCGCCCCTGTGACGGACCGTGGAATCAAATCGAACAGGCGGGAGGATGACCCACATTTAACTTA
This sequence comes from Streptomyces sp. CA-210063, assembly GCF_024612015.1. Lineage (NCBI taxonomy): Bacteria > Bacillati > Actinomycetota > Actinomycetes > Kitasatosporales > Streptomycetaceae > Streptomyces > Streptomyces sp. CA-210063. The sequence goes on along the minus strand of NZ_CP102512.1, from coordinate 10,673,222 downwards.
TGACCATAATGCTATTGGGGATCATCTGTGCGTACCGGCCCGCCAGGACCGGTAGCGCCGGGGTTTGTCAGGCGGTGTGGGCCGGGTTCATCAGGCGGAGAGGGCGGGGTAATCGGTGTAGCCGGCCTCGTCGCCGCCGTAGAAGGTGGCGGGGTCGGGGGTGTTCAGGGGCGCGCCGGTGCGTACGCGCTCGACCAGGTCGGGGTTGGCGAGTGCCATCACGCCGACGGTGACGATGTCGGCCACGCCGTCTTCGACGTCCTTCGCGCGCGTGGCGATGTCGGTGCCGGCCCGGTTGAGGACCAGGGTGTTCGGCCACAGCTTGCGGAGGGTGTGCAGGAGTTCGTCGTCGCCGCCGTGGCCGATGTGCAGGTAGGCGAGGTCGAGCGGGGCGAGGGCGCGCACGAGTGCCGGGTACAGCTCGGGGGTGTCGCTCTCCGCGATGTCGTTGAACGGGTTGCCGGGAGAGATCCGGAACCCGGTGCGGCCGGCGCCGATCTCGTCCGCCACCGCGGTGGCGACCTCCACCGCGAAGCGGATGCGGTTGTCGATGGAGCCGCCGTACTGGTCGGTGCGCTGGTTGGTGTTGGTGGCGAGGAACTGATGCACGAGGTAGCCGTTGGCGCCGTGGATCTCGACGCCGTCGGCGCCGGCCGCGATGGCGGCCGCCGCGGCGCGCCGGAAGTCGTCGACCGTGGCGGCGACTTCCTCGGTGGACAGCTCGCGCGGTACCGGCATCTCCTGAGGGCCGGACGGGGTGAACATTTCGCCTGCCGGCTGGACCGGGGAGGGGGCGACCGGCTGCCGGTGGTGGGGGGTGTTGTCGGGGTGGGACATCCGTCCGGCGTGCATGAGCTGGATGACGATGCGTCCGTCGGCCTTGTGTACGGCGTCGGTGACCTTGCGCCACCCGGCGATGTGCTCCTCGGAGTAGATGCCGGGGGTGAGCAGGTAGCCCTGTCCGTCGGCGTTGGGCTGGGTGCCCTCGGTGATGATGAGGGCGTGCGAGGCGCGCTGGGCGTAGTACTCGGCGTTCAACTCGGTGGGTATGCCTTCCGGGGTGGACCGGTCCCGCGTCATGGGGGCCATCGCAAGCCGGTGCGGCAGGGAGATCTCCCCGGCGACGATCGGGTTCCACAGGGCGTTCAACATGGATGTTTCCTCAAAAGACAGAGTGACAGAGACTTGCGGGATGGCGGGCCGGATGGGCCTGGTGCCCTTCCACCGTGGAAGGGCAGACCGCTCGGAGGGGCAGTCGACGGTGCGGAGGAGCTTGCCGCGCTCATGACCGCCGCCAATGGAGGGCTGGGCCCCGGCTGTCCGTCCAGGAGGGAGGACGCCGAGTGCGTCGGTCTTCACCCACGCCCCGGGACGCATCGGTCGTGCGCGGCACCAGCCGCACCGTGGAAAAAGGACTCCCGCACCGGAGTCGGAGCGGCGGTCAGCCGCGGTAGCGATCGGCGGGGACCCTCAGCGACAGGTTCGGGACGAGCGTCTGACGCGCCTTCTCGAACGACTCCCAGTCGCTGATCTGGGGCAGCGACGGGATGGTGACGGGCTCCCCCGCGTCGAGGCCGGCGAGCGCCGCGTCGACCACGTCGTCCGCGCTCATGATCCACTCATCGGGAAACGCCCCGAGGTCGGCGCCGGAGCCGTCCCAGAACTCCGTGCGGACAGCGCCCGGCAGCACGGCCTGCACCACGACGGGGCTCTCGGCGAGCTCCTGCTGCAGGGCCTGGGTGAAGGTCAGCACGTAGCTCTTGGTGCCGCTGTAGACGGCGCTGACGGGCAGGATGTTGAGAGCCAGTGCAGAGGAGATGTTCACCACGGTGCCGTGCCCGCGGGCCGTCAGACCCGGCAGGACCGCGGTGGTCAGCCTGGTCAGCGAGGTCACGTTGAGGTTGATCAGCGCCTCGGAAGCCGCGGCGTCGGAGGTCGCCAGCGGCGTGAACAGCCCCCCGCCGGCGTTGTTGATCAGTACCTCGATGCTCTCGTCGGTGCGCAGACGCTCCTCGACCACGGAGATCTGCGCAGCATCGGTGAGGTCGGCGGTGACGACGTCCACCGCGCGGCCCGTGCGGCTGCGGATGTCCGACGCAAGCGTCTCCAGCCGCGCAGCGTTGCGGGCCACCAGGATCAGGTCGTAGCCCCGGTCGGCAAGCCGTTGCGCGTAGGCGGCACCCAGGCCGGCGGACGCGCCGGTGACGACAGCGCTCTTGTTCTGCGTGGTCATGGGGGGATCTCATTTCTGGGCTGGCGGATGAGTAGAGGGGCCAGAGCCTCGGCCCTGCTTTAGATTACGGTAGCTATCTAAAGTGCTCCGGTCAACTGCCCGCGACCTCGCCGGCCACCGCCCGCGACCGGAGACTGCAGCGGACCCACAGGCTCCCCGCCTGGCGGCAGCGAGAAAGAGCCGTACGGGAAGAGGGCGTCGCGACCGGCCGCCCGGCACTTCGCGTACGATAGATGCACTTAACTATCTAACGTGGGCAGGTGAGTGATGAGTCGGGTTTCGCAGGCACAAGCGCTCGAGAACCGCAGGCGCGCGGTCGCCGCGGCCTCTCAGCTCTTCCGGGAGCGCGGCGTGAACGGCATCAGCGTCGCCGACCTGATGAAGTCCATCGGGCTGACCACGGGCGGCTTCTACAAGCAGTTCCCCTCCAAGGAGGCCCTGATCGCCGAGGCGGCTCAAGCCGCTTTCGGGGACCTGGACGTACTCCTGGCTTCGTTCGACACGGACCACGGCGATCACGACACCGCGCGCGGTGCCCTCGTCGACTTCTATCTGTCGGCCGAGCATCGTGACCAACCCGGCACCGGTTGTCCCACCGCGGGATTCGCAGGCGACATGGCTCGCGAGCCCCTAGCCGGGGAGGTGCGCGAGACGTACGCAGGGGGAGTCCAGGAATTCGCCGCGTGGATGTCCACCGACGCCAACGACGGCCTCCCCATGGTGGCCACACTGGTCGGCGCGATCCTGCTCGCCCGGGCCACGGCGGGCACAGAACTGTCGGAGAAGATCCTGGAATCGACCCACAAAGCCCTGACTGCATCACAGGGCCTCGAACCGGAATCCTGAGACGGGCCATTCGACTGCGGCAACGCCACGGGCGAGCGGACCTGAGCGCCCCACACTTCCTGGACCGCTCTCCCGCCCGCAACCGCCGCCGACGCTCCATGTCCCGCTGCGGCAACCGCACCGAGGTCCGCCCCCACCAAGCCCGCGGCCAGGCGGAGCGGCCACACCCCGACGGCCTGAACCCACCGGCGGACTGAGCCACCACGAACACCTGGCGCAACCGCGCACAGCTCACTCGGCGGGCCTCATGCGAAATGCGGGGCCGGGGCGCTCCCGATGTCCTGCGCCTGCACGGCGTGGCCCCGTTTGCAGCGGATCTGGGCGTCGACGCGCGCGCCGCAGAGGTACCCGAGCCCACCGTCGGGGACCGCGACGTCCTGGTCAGAGTGAGCGCCGCCAGTATCAACCCGCTGGACAAAATGGTCCGCAACGGGGAGTTCAAGCAGCTCCTGAAATACAAGCGTCCGTTCGTGCTCGGCCACGACGTGGCCGGCGTCGTGACGCGGGTCGGATCCGCCGTACACGGCCTCGAAGTCGGCGACGAGGTCTACGCCCGTCCACGCGACCTGCGGATCGGCGGCTTCGCGGAGTTCATCGCGATCGACATGGACGATGTCGCGCCCAAACCGGCCTCCCTCACCCTCCACGAGGCAGCCGCGGTGCCGCTGGTGGCCCTGGCCGCCTGGCAGATTCTCGTCGACCGTGCCCACGTGAAGCCGGGACACAAGGTGCTCATCCACGCCGGTGCCGGCGGCCTCGGCTCGACAGTCATCCAACTCGCCAAGCACCTGGGCGCCACAGTGGCGACGACCACGAACACCGACACCGAGAAGCTGGTCAGGAGCCTCGGCGCCGACATCGTCGTCGACTACACCAAGGAAGACTTCTCCAAAGTGCTGTCCGGCTACGACCTGGTGCTGGACTCCCTGGGCGGAGCGAACCTCGAGAAGTCGCTGACCGTGCTGAAGCCCGGCGGCCTGGCCATCAGCGTCGTCGGCCCGCCGGACGCCGGCTTCGCCAAGCAGCTCGGCGCCCCCTCCTTCCTGGGCCTGGTCATGAACACCCTCAGCCGCAAGATCCGCAAGCAGGCGAAGGCGCTCGGCGTGCGCTACCAGTTCTTCTTCATGCAGGCCAACGGCTCCCAGCTGCGCAAACTCGGCGCCCTCTACGACAGCGGGAAGCTCCGCCCGATCATCGACAGCACCTTCCCGTTCGACCAGACGCTCGAGGCGATGGCGCACGTCGAGCAAGGCCGCACCAAGGCCGGCAAGGTCGTGGTCTCCATGGGGCCCGACAACGACTGAGACCGGACCGGCCACAGACCCTCCGTCCAGCGCAGTCACCGGAGGGGCGACGACCCGTCGGCGATCCCATGGCGCCTACGGTCGCGTAGAGCCGCCGCTGTAGGCGTCTCGGTGTCACCGGCGCGCCATATGGCTCGCGACACAGCGCGCCACGCGGCTCTACACCGGCCCGAGCCGTGGTCAGGCTCCCGCACCCCGTTGCGTGTCTGGAGTGTGATCATGGCGGGCGGCCCCCTCGCCTGCGTGAGCCCGCCCAGGCAGAGAGACGAGGATCTCCCCGGTCGGGCGAGACGCACCGACGGCTCGCACGCCGGCCCCGCCCCCACCCGCCGCATCGCCCACGACCAGCCCCTTACTCCGGTACGCCGGGCAATGTCCTGCCCACGGCGGACATGCTCAGGACGGCAGCGTCCGTCCACCAAGCGACGCACCTTGCCAGTGGGGAGTGCGGTCCTTGTCGACCAGGGCCGCACGGACGCCCTCCAGGAAGTCCGGCGTGCGGATGGTCGTGCGCGTGAGGGCGAGTTCGTCGTTGAGGCACTCGCGCAATGTGTGCTGCCTGCCCCGGGCCAGCAGGGCGTGAGTGATCTCCAGACTCTGCGGCGAGGCGGACTCCAAGGCGGCCAGCGCGTCTGCCGCCCAGGGGGTGTCGAGGTGGCGCAGGCGTTTCTCGATCTCGCCGAGGGTGGGCGCGCCGAACGCCCGGTCCACGTTCCCGCGAACCTCTGCCAGCCTGCTGCCCGCCACCGGGGAACGGCCGGCCAGGCGGTTCAGGACCACGTCCACCGGGTCGCCGGGGGTGTCGGCCAGCGCATCGCCGACCGCCTCGAGCCCGTCCGCGGGGACGAAGTGCGTGGCCAGCCCCGTGTACAGCGCGTCGGCCGCGTCGAGCCGGTGCCCGGTCAGTCCCAGGTACATGCCGATCGCGCCGGGCAGCCTCGGCAGAAAGTAGCTGGCCCCGACGTCCGGGAAGAACCCGATCCCGGTCTCGGGCATCGCCAGCACCGCGCGCTCGGTGACGACGCGGAAGCTGCCGTGGACGGACAGGCCGAGACCGCCGCCCATGCACAGGCCGTCGATGAGCGACACGACCGGCACGGGATATTCGGCGATCCGGGCGTTGAGCCGGTACTCGGAGGCGAAGAACCGCTCACTGGCCTCGGCATCCCCGGCGAGGCTGTACTCGCGGATCGTACGGATGTCTCCGCCGGCACAGAAGGCCTTCGTGCTGGTACTGGCGATCAGCACAGCGGACAGCGACAGGTCCTCCCACGCGGCGAGCACACGGTCGATGGCGACGACCATGCCTGTCGTCAGGGCGTTGAGCGCCTGGGGCCGGTTCAAAAGGATCCGGCCGACGCCCCGGTGGACGTCGACGACAATCTCGGCCGCAGCGGTGTCAGTCATGGGTCAGCACCTCGTAAGCCGCGCGGACCTGGCTGTCGTGGCCATCACGTTCCTCACTCGCCGGGTGTCAGGCGTAGATCTGCGCGTAGAGATCCTGGATCTCGTCCACGGTGGGTACGACGGGGTTGTTGGCGGGGGATCCGGACGCGAGCGCCTGCTCGGCCATGAGGGGCAACAGGCGGAACCAATCGTCCTTGTCGATGCCGTGGGCTCTTGGGGTGGGCACCTCAAGATCCTGGCACAGGGCTCGGAGCGCCTCCACGAGCCTATCGGCGGCCGAGGCGTCACTGTCGCCGTCGGTGGCGGCTCCGAGGGCGCGGGCGCAGTCGGCGTACCGGCTCTCGGCGGCGGGCACGGAGAACGCTGTCACCGCGGGGAAGAGCATCGCGTTCGACAGACCGTGGGCAACGTGGAAGTGAGCACCGATCGGACGGCTCATGCCGTGCACCAGCGCCACGCTGGAGTTGGAGAAGGCGATGCCGGCCTGGGTCGCGGCGAGCATCATCGCCTCGCGCGCCACGAGGTCTGCCCCGTCGGCGTAGACGCGGCGGAGGTGCTGGCCGATGGTCCGGATCGCGTTCAGGGCAAGGCCGTCGGAGAACGGATTGGCCCTGCGGCTCACGTACGCCTCGACGGCATGGGTGAGCGCGTCGACACCGGTGTCGGCGGTCAGCCGGGCGGGCATCGACAGGGTCAGTTCGAAGTCGACGACGGCGGCGACGGGCAGGAACGCCGGCCCCGGACAGAGCATCTTCTCGTCCGTGGCGCTGTCGGTGATGATGGTGAACTGGGTGGCCTCCGAGCCGCTGCCTGCGGTCGTCGGGACCGCGATCACCGGAAGCGCCGGACCGAGGTTGGTGTGCGGCGCCTTGTAGTCCCGCATCCGGCCGCCTTGGACGCCCAGCAGGCCGAGGGCCTTGGCGGTGTCCATCGGGCTGCCGCCGCCGAACCCGATCACCGAGTCCGCCCCGTGTTCCCGCAGCACGGCCAGGCCCGCCTCGAGCGAGTCGGTCGTCGGATCCGGGACGGTACCGGCGAACAGACACGGTTGCAGCCCGGCGTCCCTCAGCGCCGACATCAGGCGTTCCGCCACACCGGTCCCGGCAAGGAACGCGTCCGTCACCAGCAAGGGGCGGCGCAGGCCCAACCCTGCGACGACGTCACCCAGTTCGCCGACGGCGCCGCCGCCGACGCGCAGGATCCGCGGGAGGGAAAGGCTGGCAACCATGGCGGCCCTTTCGGCAAGAAGCGGAGCATGTCGCGCCCACTGCCCCGACTGTGCGGCCCCGCACCGTGTGCAAACAACTACCAATGACGCACACCCACTGTGCGCAATTGCAGATACGGTTCGGGCCGTGCGCCCCCATTTCCCGGACGAGAACGCTGCCCCGCAGCCGGCCGACCCCCATCGCTCCGTCGATCCGCGCAGACTGCGCGCGGACGATCTGCGTTATCTGCTCGCGCTGTCCCGTACCGGACGCCTGGTGACAGCCGCCGACGCGCTCGGCGTGGATCACACCACCGTGTCACGCCGTGTCGCCGCATTGGAGAAGAGCATCGGCCTGCGCCTCATCGAGCGCGGCCCGGAGGGATGGACGCTGACGGACATCGGGAGAGCGGTCTCGGAGCACGCGCGTTCGATCGAGGAGGCCGTCGACCGCGTCGCCGACACCGTGGCGGGTCAGGACTCGCCGTCCCTGCACGGTACGGTGCGCGTCAGCGCACCCGACGGCTTCGGTACCGCCTTCGCCACACCCGCCCTCGTACGGGTACGCCGCCGGCACCCCCGCCTCCAGGTCGAGCTCATCACCGCGACACGGCAGCTCGCTCTGCGCCCGTCCGGTTTCGATCTCGCTCTCGTCATCGGCGTTCCCTCCAGCAGCCGCCTGGTGACCGAGCACCTCACCGACTACACGCTGGGGCTCTACGCCTGCGACGACTACCTGTCCAAGTACGGCCGGCCGGAGACGGTGGCCGAGCTGCGCGAGCACCCGCTCATCTTCTACATCGAGTCGATGCTGCAGGTCGGCGACCTCGACATCGAACGCCACCTCCCCGGAATGACTGCGGCCTTCTCCTCGACGAACGTCTTCGCCCAGCTCGAAGCCACCCGGCAGGGCGCCGGCATCGGCGTCCTGCCGGCCTTCATGACCCAGCGGACGCAACTGCGCCGACTCCTCGCCGACGAGATCGACATCCGGCTCCCCATCACCCTGGCCGTCCGCCGCGAGGCCGTGACACACCCCGCCGTGCGCGCCCTATGGGCTGCTCTACAGCATGAGGTCGCCGAACGGGCCGACGAGCTGATGCCGGAGTGAACGCCAACGTGATTCCGGTGCGGTGAACTCCCGCCGATCGAACCACAGGCCGCCAGTCCGCGACCGTACGGGTTCGGGGTCATTGATCGCTTACCGAGGGACTGGCGGGGGTCTGGTGTTGTCGTCGGCGCGGGGGGGGGGCGACGTCTGCCTCCGCCGCCCCCTCATGAGCGTGCTGCGGGGGCGGCCCCGCAGCCTTGGACGGCATGATGTCCGGTCCCGGCCAGACAGCGGCGGCTGTCGCCGTCAGCAGACCAAGGCAAAGCCGGCCTTGTGGAGAAGGCGATCGGCCAACTCCGCCGAGTGGGGCCTCCGCGATTCGCGCTGTCGCGGAACGGACGGTCGTGTCCGCCACCTTATCTCTACGAGGACCCGGACTTCCGCGCTCTCGTCCAGCGGCCGTCGCCGACAGCAAAGGCGGCGCAACCGGCGGGCGGGGAAGAGACATACAGGCGATGTGGGAGCCGAAGGCGCCGCCGCGGTCAGGATCAGAGCCATGACGCAGCCGAAGACCAGCCTGATGATCGCCCGGCCCTGAGGCTGGGCCACGCTTCAGCGAGGCAGCAGGACGTCGACCTGCCTCCGGATGTCCTGCACGATCTCCTCGACGCTCAGGGCGATGTTCACGCTCGCCGCCGTGCTGAGGAACATCACGGCGGACACGATGTGTGCCAACGTCGCGGCGTCGCCCTCCGTGACCCGCTCGTCTCGGCGCAGCACGGCGGCGATGGCCTCCTCGGCCTGCGCGACGATGGCGAGTGCCGCGCTGTGCCGGGGCTCCTCGGGGTCGCCGAAGACCATCTCTCGCAGGTAAGTGCGTCCGTTGTCGATCTGGGTGCGGTTGCACTCCACGATCGGCCGGACGATCGCCATCACCGCGTCCAGCACGCCCGGGATGACCTCGGCGTCCGCCCGGCCCTGCTCAAGTGCTTCGGCGTACTTGGCGTTCTGCACAAGCAGGAGGAGTTCACCCTTGGTCTTGGCATAAAGGAACAGGGTCCCGGTGCCGATGTCGGCCTTGTCGGCGATCTGCTGGGTCGTGACCTCATCGACGCCGTGTTCGGCGAACAGCTCAGTGGCGGCAGCGACAATGCGGTCGAATTTCTCCTGCTTGTTCCGCTCGCGCCGTCCGACCGACTGGGAGGCGACAGACATGGCGGTGTCCTCCAGGAATAGATTCTGACTGCAATCAGTTATGATTGTAGTCAGTACTGTGGGGGCTCGAATGTGGCTCCGCTCATTCTCCCACGGCAGGGCGAGGAGTCATTGCTCCGTCCGTGCACAGCCACGCACTTCACATCCCCTTGGAAAGAAGGAACACCCATGCCCTCCCTCGATGGAGCAGTCGTCCTCGTCACCGGCGCCAATGGCGGCATCGGCACCCACTTCGTCCACGACGCCCTGGCTCGCGGCGCCGCCAAGGTCTACGCCACCGCCCGTTCCCCCCGCGTCTGGGACGATGAACGCATCGTCCCCCTGCCCCTGGACGTCACCGACCCCGCGTCGATCGACGCGGCCGTCGCCGCCGCGGCGGACGTCACCGTGCTCGTCAACAACGCGGGCGCCATCCCGCCGAGCGCGAGTCTGCTGGACGTCACCGAAGCGGACATCCGGGCAAACATGGAGACGAACTTCTTCGGACCGGTCTTCCTTGCCCGCGCCTTCGCACCGATCCTCGCCGGCAAGCAGGGGTCAGTCCTCATCGACGTGCACTCCGTTGCCAGCTGGTACGCCTTCGGCGGCATATACAGCGCGTCCAAGGCCGCACTGTGGTCGGCCACCAACGCGCTGCGCATTGAGCTCGCACCCATGGGCATCCATGTGACGGGTGTGCACATGGGCTACGTCGACACCCGTATGGCCGCGCACGCTGACGGACCCAAGATGCTGCCGACGCAGCTGGTGAACACGGTCTACGACGCGGTCGAGGCCGGCGAGTACGAGGTCTTGGCCGACGAGTTGACCCAGGGGGTCAAGGCGGCTCTGAGCGGGCCGGTTGAGGCGCTTTACCCGGGCCTGCACAGCACGAACGCCTGAGCTTGTTCTCCGGTCCCGACATGATCTCTTCACGCCGGCCCCCGTGATCCATGACGTTCGAACGATTGGCCGGCGTCGAGGAGGCGTGCACCGTCGCGGCCGTCGAGCCGCCGATGATATCGGCGGTCGCCCCGGCAGCAGCCCGATCAGCAGTGCGGCACCACCGTGATGACAGACCGTCGCGGCTGTCGGGCCACGGACTCAGGCGGTGTCAGGGGCCGCGAGTTCGGCCCGGTCGGTGTCGGTGAACTCGGTCAGGCCGTGCTCGCGAGCACTTCGTCGAGCATCTCCCGGTGTAGTTCGTCCAGCGACCGCCAGGGCACTTCCCCGAACGCCACCCGCAGCAGTGTCGGCGGGTACCGGCTGCGCCACGCGGCGGTGAGTCCCAGCCAATCGGCCTGTACCCCGACGCGTGTGCCGACGCGCTTGCATTCGCCCGCGATGCTGGTGCGCCGGTCGACCACGGTGCCGAAGGCGTCGAACACCACCGCGTCCACAGCGGCGCCGATCCGTCGGCCGTCTTCGGTGGTGACGGGGCTTCGCGCCGCGCCATTGCTCTTCTCCCTCATCGGGCACGGATACGACGACGAACCAGGTGGGCCCCGCGACAAACGAGCACCGCCGCGGCATCTGCTGCGTCGGTGTTCGTTTCGTGATGGGGTGTCAGAGTTGCTGGTTGGCGATGCCGATGTACTGCCCCAGGCGGTACTCGAAGTCGATGCCGGCCTTCTCGACGACGGCCTGCGTGCCGGCGGCGCGGGTGAGGAACCCGGGGAGGGTGAGGGAGTGGGCGAACTCGCCGTAGGCGGCGATCAGGTCCGCGTCCGGGGGCAGGGATGCCCGGTTGATCTGGGCTTTGGCCGAGGCGAGTGAGGTGCGGTCGAAGGAGGCGAGCCGGCCGACGAGCGTGTCGACGAAGGCGTCGAGTTCGCTGTCGGGGAGGGCGCGGGTGATCCAGCCCCAGCGTTCGGCGGTGGCGGCGTCGTAGTCGTCGCTGGTGAGGATGGCTTCCAGGGCGCGGTCGCGTCCGATGGCCCGCGGGAGGCGTTCGGTGCCGCCACCGCCGGGGAGCAGTCCGCTGCCGACCTCCGGCTGCCCGAAGATTGCCTTCTCCCGGCTGGCGTACCGCAGATCGAGGGCAAGGGCGAGCTCGTTCCCACCGCCGCGGGTTCGTCCGCGGATGGCCGCGATGGTGATGTAGGGCGCTTTGGAAAGTTTCAGGACCAGATCCGTCCATACCGGCACCGCGTTCTCGTCCTCGGGGGCGGGGAAGTCGGCGGCGGCGGCCAGGTCGAAGTGGTTGTAGAAGAAGTCGGGGGTGGCGCTGTCGAACACCACGACCTGGATGTCCGGGTCAGTGGCCAGTTCCTCGACGATCTCGGTGAGGCGCAGGACGGTCTCGCCGACGATGAGGTTGACGGGCGGGTTGGCGAAGGTGATCTTCGCGACCTGGGGTGAGGTGCGCTCGTAGCGGATGGTGCTTTGCTCGCTCATGGTCCGGCTCCGGATGTGTGAGGGATATCGGATGGCGACGGGGCGTCAGTGGGGCGGGGACGCCTGGGGCGGATGGGGTACCGAGCAGGTCCGGCGGTCTTGCTCCCGGCCGTTGCCGCTCACTCCTGGTAGTGCGGGAGGATGTCGCCGTTCTTGACGTAGGTGAGGGCGGCGGTGACGTCGTAGGCGTGGATCGCGGAGACCAGCGGTGCCAGCTGGTCGGACAGGCCGTGGATCACGTTGCCGGTGAAGAAGGCGTCCCGTGCTGCGGTGTCGGTGAACCCGAGGATGAGGGAGGCGTGGAAGTGCTGGTCGTGGGGGTTGTCGTGGGCGACGTTCGGGGTGTCCCAGAGCTTTTCGATCCAGGGCAGAAACGTCTGCGTGCGCAGCTCCTTCAGCACTCCGGTGCCGGCGAGTGCGGGGACGAGCTGCTTCTTGACGAATTTCCGGAACTCACCCGCGCCGGCCCCGTCTCTGCGGCGCAGGTAGACCAGGACGCGGGCACCGACCTTCTCTCCCGGGCCTGCGACGTCATACCAGCGGGATGAGTTCGGCGGGCCTGCGTAGAGCAGGGTGCGGCGGAACACGTTGATCTCGTCCTGGTAGGCCAGCTTCGTCTGCTGGCGCCCCTGCGAGGGCGCAAGCGCCGACTTGAAGGTGACTTCCGCGACGCCGTCGATCTTCCGGTCGACGGGGATCGAGGTCTCCACTCCGCCGGTCGCCGGCCACCGGCCGGGGTTGTGCTCGGCGAGGTGGATCTGGCGGTACTCCTCCAGGCCCGGGGTGGCGGAGATGATCCCCGAGTGCGGGCCCTTCCAGTAGTCCATGCCGGTCTGGCGGGGCTGGTCGGTGCGCACCCACAACAGGATCGAGGAGGTGAAGTGCTTCTTCACGTCCAGTTGTACGGCGGCCGGTGGCATGCTCATGGTGTTGCCTTTCTCTTGGTCACATGGTCAGGCGGTGGTCATCGGGCGAGGAACTCGACCGCGAGCGGGGCGAACTCCTCGTGGTACTGGAAGATGCCGCCGTGACCGGAGTCGGGGTAGATGATCAACTCGCTGTCCTTGATGCGCCGGTGCAGGTCCTCGGAGAGGATCGAGGGGACCATGCGGTCGTTGTCGCCGTTGGCGATCAGCGTGGGATGGGTGATCTTCGACAGGTCGTCGGGGGCGGAGCGCCCCCACTTCTGGATCGCCTTCAGCTGCGTCCGGAACGCCTTGACCTTGATCTCCGCGTCGCGGTCGACGGTGCGCTCCTTGAGCCGGTTGACGAACGCGCGCGCGGCGGCCTTGCCGACGGAGTCGCGGTTGAAGAACAGGAACTCCTTGGGATCCGACCGGGTCAAGGTGGCGCGCAGCGTGTCCCAGTACGTGGTGGCGACCACCTTTTCGATGTCCTTGCCGCCCTTGGGCCCGGTGCCGGTGAGGACGAGTTTGCGGACGAGCTCGGGGTGCTTCACCACCAAGGCCTGGGCGACGAAGCCGCCGAGGGAGAAGGAGAAGATGTCGATCTTGTCGAACCCGAGCGCCTTGATGAAGGTGTAGGCGTCGTCGGCCATCGCCTCGACGCTGTCCGGCACCTGGCCGGTGGATGCCCCGACACCGCGGTTGTCGAAGGCGATGACGTGACGGCCCTTCGCGACGGGGTCGATGATGCGCGGGTCCCAGTTGTCCAGGGTCGCGGCGAGGTGGACGAAGAAGACGACAGGGATGCCGCCCTTGGGCCCCAGCTCGCGGTAGGCGTAGGTGACACCGCCGGCGGTGATGGTGCGGGCCGGGGCATTCGCGTAGGAGGTGATGACGGCTTCGTTCGGGGTGTCGGTGCTGCTCATGACGGATTCTCCTGGTCTGTTTTGTGTCGCCCGTCGCGGTTGCGGCGGGTCAGCCGTTGCCAATGACGGCCTTGCCGCGGATGCCACCCTGGGACAGGGACTGCAGCGCCTGCGGGGTCTGGTCGAAGCCGACCACCTTTCCCACGACCGGGCGCACCACGCCCTGGTCGATGAGGGTGGTGATCTGGCGGAGCTGGTCGCCGCTGGCGCGCATGAGAAGGAACTCATACGTCACGCCGAGCTTCTTCGCCTGCTTGCGAATCTTGCGGCTCAGGCCTGCGACCGCCAGGCGCAGCAGCGGGTTCAGGCCGGCCTCGCGCGCGAAAGCGGGCTCCGGGGGACCGGCGATCCCGATGGCTTTGCCGCCGGGCTTGAGCACCCGCAGGGACTTCTCGAGAGTCTCCCCACCGAGGCTGTCCAACACCAGGTCGTAGCCGGTCAGGAGCTGCTCGAAGTCCTGGGTGCGGTAATCGATCACCGTGTCCGCGCCGAGCGCGCGCACGAAGTGCGCGTTGGAACCGCTGGCGGTCGTGGCGACGCTCGCACCGAGGTGTGCGGCGAGCTGGATCGCGATCGAACCGACCCCGCCGGCGCCGGCGTGGATGAGAACCTTCTGCCCGGGCCGCACCTTCCCGCGCTCCACCAGCGCCTGCCACGCTGTGAGCGCCACCAGCGGCAGCGAGCCCGCCTCTTCCATGCTGATCGAAGCGGGCTTGAGCGCCAGGTCGCTTTCCGCGACGGCGATGCGCTCGGCGAACGTGCCGATGCGGCCCTGGTCGGGCCGGCCGTAGACCTCGTCTCCGAGCTGGAAGCCGCGAACCGCCTTCCCGACGCCGATGACGGTGCCCGCGACGTCGTTGCCCAGGATCAGCGGCAGCTTGTAGGGCAGGATCTGCTTGAACTCACCGGCGCGGATCTTCTCATCCAGCGGGTTCAGCCCGGCGGCCTCCACCCGCACAAGCACGTCATGCTCCCCCACGGTGGGCTCGGGGACGTCCGCCTCCTGCAGCGGCTCCTTGTACTTGGTGACGACGAACGCTCTCATGAGGCGTCACTCCTTGCCTTAGTCCAATTTATCCAGGTCTGAGACCAGGTCGGCCAATTCAGCGCGACACCCGAGGTCTCGCCTCACTCAATCAATCCGAGTACACTCAACTATGAGTCCACTCAGAATTATTGTCAAGGGAGGTCCCCATGGGAAGCGGTCACATGCCGATCGGGCGCCGCGAGCTGGCCAAGCAGGCCAAGCGCGAGCGCATCATGACCGCAGCCCGCGAGCTGTTCGCCGAACACGGCGTCGGCGGGGTCACGACGCAGCAGATCGCCGACCGAGCCGATGTCGCGATCGGGACGCTCTACCTGTACGCGTCCACGAAGGCCGAGTTGCTGATCATGGTGCAGAACGAGAAGTTCGCCGCCGCCATCGACGACGGCCTCGCCGCCGCGAACGCCGCCGTCGGGCAGGGCGTGCTGGAGCCAGTCGTCGCTCTCATCCGTCCCGTGGTGGAGTGCGTGAGGGAGCACATCGAGAACGGCCGCACATACCTGCACGAGCTCGTCTTCGGCGACCCGGTCGAGCCCTACCGGAATGCGGGTCTCGCCCTTGCCGGCCGCCTCGAGGACGGCGTCACCGGCCTGCTCACCCGCGACGAGTACATCGGTGCCGCCGACGCGGCAACGCTGGCGCGGGTGATCACCGCGATCATCCACATCAACACCACCGCCACCGTGTACCTGCACCGCAGCGACGAAGCCGTCCTCGCCGACATCCGCGACCAGATCCACGCCACCCTGGCGCCCCACGACCGCGCCGCATGACCACTCGCTCCACGAGCCAACCATCGAACACCCGGGAAAGGGGGCACCTGATGAGCACGCATGACGACGACGTCGCCTTCAGCGCCGACCCCAACGGTACGTCGCCGCGATCCGTGCCGCACAACTCGGCAAGACCATCCAGCCCTGGTCCAGGGCCGCGTACATAGCGCCGCGTCCAGGCTGATGCTCGGCCGCCATCGACACCTCCCCCCGGGCCCTGACCAGCCCGTCCGCGCACAGGACCGCGTCGATGAGTTTGAAGAGCGCGTCCACGTGGGCGTAGTGGGAGTCGTAGCACTCGAGCCGAAAGCGGGACAGCAACCCCAACGCCTCGCCTCTGGACACCTCGACGGGGACGCTCATGGACAGCGGCCGTTCTCTCGCACTTCGTTACTCGACCTCGAAGCGTGAAGAACGGCCGCGTCTCCCCCGCCGCATCAACGGCTCGGAACCGCAGCCGCTTTGCGTCAGTGTCTGACCATGTGGTGATTGGGCTCGCGTCGGTCGGCTGCAGTCAGGCTCCCAGGCCCCGTGCCTCCGACTGGTCGCTGTCGCCGTGTGTCAGTGACGCGAGAATTTCCTTGCGGCAGACATCGAGGATTTCGTCCGCCAGCAGAGAACCGTCCGGGCACGCCCGCGACAACATGATCGCGCCGATCGAATGGGCGAGCATGCCGATCACCATGCTGCGGGCCGCGCGCTGGTCAGCATCCCCCGGCGTATCGCTTTGGGCCTGAAGGGCCGTCAGCAGGTTCTCGATCCCGGCTTCGAACTCTGCCCTGATGTCCGCCGACTGACGGGCGGCGTCGCCGCTGAGGGCCGCGATGGTGCAGCCGTCACCGCGCCCGTCGCGATGCTCCCGGGAGACGTAGTTCTCGACGAACTCGGCGGGGTCCAGACCTTCTGCCCGTGCCGCAGTCCGCGAGAGCCCGCTTGCGGACGCTTCGGCCATCAGGTCGGCCTTGGAGCGAAAGTGCTTGTAGAACCCGCCATGGGTGAACCCGGCGGCTGCCATCAGTTCTGCCACGCCGACACCGTCATAGCCGCGCTCACGGAACAGCCTGGATGCTGTCGCGACTATGTGCGCACGGTTGCGCTCCGACTGTGCCTTGGTGACCCGCATGTCCAGCCGCCCCTTCCTCGGTCGACGCTCGACAGTCCAGCGTGCTCGACAGTCCAGCGTACATAGATGTCGATCGACATCAAAGCGGTTGACTTTTTGGATGATGACCGTAATCGTATGACGCACCCGCTACAGAAAGGGGCAGGCCATGAGTGACACGCACCTGACTGCACCGACTGGTTTCATCGAGGTCGACGGCGACCGATTCGCCTACCGACGCTGGGGCAAGCCCTCCGGCGTCCCGCTCTTCTTCGTCCAGCACCTCCGCGGGGGGATGGACCACTGGGACCCCCTGCTCACCGACGGCCTGGCCGAGGGCCGTGAGGTCATCCTGTTCAACGGGCGCGGCATCGCCTCGTCATCCGGCAAGCCGCGTAACCGGATGGAGGACATGGCCGACGACATCGCCGCGGTCATCCAGGCGCTGGGGCTGGAGCAGGTCGATCTGCTCGGCTTCTCGATCGGCGGTTACCAGGCACAGGAGGTCACGCTGCGCCACCCCCAGCTGGTGCGCAAGCTCCTCCTGCTCGGCACCGGCCCCCGAGGCCTGGACCCGACGATGGACCCCAAGGTGGCCGAGGTCGCACCGCGTCCGGTCCCCACCCTGGAGGACTTCCTCTTCCTCTTCTTCGGCCGCTCGGAAGCCGCGCAGGCAGCGGGCCGGGCCTTCTGGGAGCGACGCCACCAGCGTGCCGACCAGGACCCGCCGAGCTCGCCCGAAGTCGCACAGGCGCAGATTGAAGCGGTGATGGCCTACGGGGAACCGCTGCCGGGCGAGAATCCCTACGCCCACCTGAACGCGATCACCCAGCCGACGCTGGTCCTCAACGGCGAGAACGACGTGATGGTCGCCTCGATCAACTCCTGGCACCTCGCCCAGAACATCCCCAACGCTCAACTGCTGATCTACCCCGACGCCGGGCATGGAGCACACTTCCAGCACCCCGAGCGGTTCCTGAAGCACGCCGTTCAGTTCCTCGACGAGTAACACCTGCACAGTCGCTGATGCCCGGTTCGCGATGGCGGTCCAGCCCATCGGATCCCCGGACCGCGACAGGCACGCCTTCCCGTCCATGGAGTCCTGTACGCCTCCGCGGTCATCAACGGAAGACAGTCCGGTGGCCGGATCGTCGCCGATCGCGTCGACTTGACCAGCTGCTCGACAATCCGGCAGGCCTGCCGGTGCGGCCGGCCGAGAGGGCGAACCCGCGCGATTCGGGCGGGGCGCGCTGACGCCCGGCCGTCGCGCCCGCACCCACCGCCACGCGACTGCACCGAAGCCAAGCCCGGACGCGGCGACAGAATCCCCGGATTGCCGACGCGGACACCGCCCACAGGCGCGTTGCACGCACTCGTCGCCCCCGAGCAGTCCGGTCCACAGGTTGCGACCGGACCGACAGCCTCTCTGAAGAGTCCATGCCCGATGCCCCATAAAACCCGATGCCCCATAAAAGGCGTCCGTGCATCCATGGGGTGACTCCGACCTGACCTAAGTTTACTTTCCTATACCCAGCCAGTAGCGTCATGACCAGCACATCGACCCGACTGCCGCGAGGAAACCCGGCACGGCACCCGTCCGAGAAGGAGCACCACCATGGGAGTAAGCCCAGAGGCACACGAGTTCGCGGAGTTCCTGGCGAGCGTGAGCGCAAAGTCGTCGACACCCGGCCTCGACCTGGCCATCGTCCGCGACATCGTCGACTCGAACCACAAGGCGTCGACCGAACCGGAAGGCGTCACCTACGCCGAAGTGGACGCGAACGGCGTCCCCGCCCTCTGGGCCATCCCCGAGGGCGCCGACCCCGACAAGGCACTGCTCCACTTCCACTTCGGCGGATCCGTCACCGCCTCCATGCACTCCGACCGCAAGGCCGCCGGCCACATCGCCAAGGCCGCCGGCGCCCGCTCCCTCGTCGTGGACTTCCGCCTGGCACCCGAACACCCCTACCCCGCGCAGCTCGACGACGCCGAGACCGCCTACCGCTGGCTGCTCTCGCAGGGCTACGAGCCGCGGAACATCGGCAGCACCGGCCACTCGATCGGCGGAACCCTCGCGGTGATGCTCCCGCTGCGCCTGCTCGCCAAGGGCGAGGCGACCCCGGGCGCGATCGTCAGCGTCTCACCGTGGACCGACCTCACCATCCAGAACGCGTCGGTGGACGAGAACGAAGACAACGACAAGATGCTCAGCAGGAACACCCTCGAGCTCTTCCGGGGAGCCTGGCTGCAGGACCCCGCCGTGGACTTCACCGACCCGCAGATCAGCATCGCGAACGCCGATCTGACCGGCCTGCCGCCCACGACCGTCCACTACGGCGAGTACGAGACCCTCGCCGACGACGGCGCCCAACTCGGACGCCGCCTCGCGGACTTCAAGGTCACCTCCGAGGTCCACCCAATGCCCGAAGGGCAGCACTCGTTCGTCCTGGGCGCCGGGCGCGTACCCGAGGTGGACCAGGCGATCCAGCAGATGGGCCAGTGGCTGCGCAAGCACCTCGGCGCGTGAGCAGAAGCTGTACCTGACGGCGGGCCTGTTGACGGCCAGGCCGCCGCACCACCGCCATGCCGGTGACCGGTCCGCCGGTCACCGGCATCCTCGACCATGTCGGCCGGCATGCGGTATTCGTGTCCGGCACCGTTCTGTACACCGCCACACGCCTGTCCCTCGATGCCACGAAGTAGTGCGCGATGGGAACATACGAGGATGCCTTCCGCGCCAGCACCGAAGACCCGGAAGGTTTCTGGCTGAAGGCGGCAGAGGGCATCGACTGGGATGTCGCTCCACGACACGCCCTGGACTCCTCGGGCGCGCCCTTCTACCGCTGGTTTCCCGAGGGACGGCTCAACGTCTGTTTCAACGCGGTCGACCGGCATGTCGAAGCCGGCCGCGGCGACCAGGCCGCGCTCGTCTACGACTCGCCCGTGACCGACACCCGGCGCACCTACACCTACGCGCAGCTGAGGGACGAGGTGGCGGCCTTCGCCGGAGCCCTCGCTCAGCTCGGCGTGGGGCACGGCGACCGCGTGGTGATCTACATGCCGATGGTTCCCGAGGCCGCCGTCGCGATGCTGGCCTGCGCGCGTATCGGCGCGGTCCACTCGGTCGTCTTCGGCGGGTTCGCCCCGCACGAACTCGCCCTCCGCATCGACGACGCCGCCCCCAAAGTGGTCGTCTCCGCCTCCTGCGGCATCGAGGGCAAGCGCGTCATCGCCTACAAGCCCCTGCTCGACCGGGCCATCGAACTCGCCGTCCACAAGCCGGAAAAGCGCGTGATCCTGCAACGCCCGCAGGCGCCGTCCGCGCTGGGGCCGGACGATCTCGACTGGGCCGACCTGGTCGCTACCGCGCCGCCGGCCGACTGCGTTCCCGTCGCCGCCACCGATCCGCTCTACATCCTCTGCACGTCGGGAACGACCGGAAAGCCCAAGGGAGTCGTGCGTGACTGCGGCGGCTACGCGGTCGCCCTGCACTGGTCGATGGGAGCCGTCTACGACGTGGGCCCGGGCGAGACGATGTTCACCGGCTCCGACATCGGCTGGGTCGTCGGGCACTCCTACATCGTCTACGCACCCCTGCTGGCCGGCGCCACGACGGTCCTGTACGAGGGCAAGCCGGTCGGCACCCCGGACGCGGGCCAGTTCTGGCGCATCGCCGCCACATACCGGGCCAAGACCATGTTCACGGCGCCCACCGCCTTCCGGGCCATCAGGAAGGAGGACCCCACGGGGACGCTCACCGCCGACTACGACCTCTCCCACCTGCGCTATCTCTCATCCAAGCGGCTCCCCTCAAGCCCGGCTCCCCCACCCGCCCGCTGCCGGGCTGGGACGTCCGCGTCCTCGACGCTTCGGGCGAGCCGACGCCCGCGGGCGTCGACGGCGCGATCGTCGTGAAGCTCCCCCTGCCGCCCGGCGCACTCCCCACTCTCTGGAACGACGACGACCGCTACATCTCCTCCTACCTCTCCGCCTACGCCGGCTACTACCTCACCGACGACAGCGGCCACATCGACGACGACGGCTACGTCTTCGTCATGGGCCGCACCGACGACGTCATCAACGTCGCCGGACACCGACTGTCCACCGGCAGCATGGAAGAGGCCCTGGCCGCCCACCCCGACGTCGCCGAATGCGCCGTCATCGGCGTCGCCGACCAACTCAAGGGACAGATCCCACGCGGCTTCGTCGTCCTGAAAGCCGGCACCGACCGCGAACCGAGCGAGGTCGAGGCCGAACTCGTCCAACTCGTACGCGAGCGCATCGGCGCCGTCGCCTCCCTCAAGGACGTCACGGTCGTCACCGCCCTGCCCAAGACCCGCTCCGGAAAGATCCTCCGCAAGACCATGCGCGGCATCGCCGACGGCCACGACGAACCCATCCCCTCCACGGCTCCCGGCGCTGCTCGGTTAGATTCGCATCCCCGAGCTACCGAGAAGCCCTGTCTTCATGCGCGCACAACAGGAAGATCACCCCGGCGGGAAACAGTGTTCATGGTGGGCGGCCTGGTGGTCATCGTCCTCATCAACTCCTGGTGGTCCAGCAGGTGCGACTCGTCGATCACGACCGCGGTGCGTCCGCGTTCGTCGACCTCCGCGGCCAGCGGCGGACGCCTGAACTGACGGGCATTCACCTCGCGCGGTTCCTACTGGACCCGTGCGAGGTACCGGTGGAGGTCACGGATTACCTGGCGGGTCGGCTGGATATCGCCGACGCCGGAGCATCACCTGCTGGAACTGGAGCTGGCGGCCGCCGCCGAAGTCCGGCAGACGGCGCGCAGCCGCTGACTGGGGAACGGCTCACTGGATCAGCTCGATGTGCGGATGGTCCGGGGATACCGGGCAGACGTGCAGCTGCAGATCGTAGCCTCGGGCGAGGTCGAGCATGGTCGGGTTGTGCGGTTCGGGATGGGTGGTGGATGACAGAGAGCGGGCTCGGTCCTCGTCGGGAATCCAGTCGGGATAGTTGGAGTTCCATTCGCCCGAGGCGATGGTCAGCAGCGGATCCATCTCGGTGCCGCATGAGGGGCAGAGCCGGGGTAGGGGATCGGTGAGGCCCCAACGGGTCCATCCACCGACCTTCCAGCCGGGAGCGACGGACATCCTGCCCGTGTAGAGCTCGTTGTAGAAATCCTTCGAGTAGGGCGTGTCAGAGCTGTCCAGCGGGTACGGCGTGTTGTCCAAGCTGTCCAGAGCGGCGCCGGCCGTCTGCCACCTGCGCCAGTCCTCCAGCTGCCGCTGGAGCTCCTTGCCCAGTTCCATGATGTTGGGGTATTCGGTGATCTGCTACGGCGCGAGCAGGCACGGCTCCGGCAGGTAGCCGGGGAACTGGATCGCGGGCGGCTCGGGGGGTGTGTCGAGGATGTCGGTGACTGTGGCGGCGGACCGCCAGAACAGCGCGGTCTCGGGCTGCGCGGGGTGGTCGAAGGGGCACCACAGCACTTGGAGCAGATCTGCCTCGGCCTGCTTGGGCGGGCGCAGCAAGGGGACGTCGCGTACGTACAACTGGGCCACGGGCAGCATGGCGATCGGGCCCTCGGGCCACGGGCGGCCGGCCTTGATCCGCTCCTCGATCGCCAGCTCCTCGGGCGTGTACCGGGTCCCCGGGGGATCGCCGCCCGGCCGGTTCGCCACCGCTGCCCGGATGCGTCGCCGCTGCCGCACGTCCTCGGGCGAGAGGATCTCGTTCCACCCGTCCCACTCGTGCGGTCCCTCGCAGTGCGGCCACGGCTCGTCGGCGGGCCACAGCAGCGGCCCGCCGACGGAGCTGTCGTACGGCGTGGGCGACCCGGGGCGGGGATGCAGCCGGGTCGCCGTGCGTGCCAGCGGGGCCAGTTGCGGGGCGACCGCGGTGACGTCGACCAGCCGCGGCGGAGTGGTACGGATACGGAGTGCGGCGGCAATGCTCATTGCCCGCTCGGCGCACACCGACCGGATCTCGTCCAGCAGCTCGGGGTAGTGCTCGCCGTACGTGTTCAGCGCATGCCACACCGCGTCCAGTGCTGCTATGAGCGGGGCGGGCTTGGCTGCGGCGAGCACGGCGGGAAGAGCGAAGTGCGGCTGTGAGATCCGTCCCGGGGTGCGCGGCGTAACGGCAAGGGGCACCACGACGACCTTGCGCCCTGTGTCCGCGAACGGCGGCGGGACGTACGGCGGCCACTCCGGAGGTATCGCTTCGAGCACCGCCCTGTCCGGTACACGAGGGTCGGAGCGCAGGGCCTCCCACATCCGGGCCGGGTCGTCGAACGGCGGCGGCAGAGGGCGTCCCTCTGCCGACTCCGAGAGCGCCTGGGCGACCCACGGCACATCGGTCAGGCCCGCAGCCTCGCAGGCCCGCCGCGCGGCCAGCAATGCCACTGCACGCTGGACCTCGGGACCCACGACATCGAGGGCGTGCACCAGGTCGCTGTCGAAGCGGAGCAGACCGAGGACGTTGCTCTCGCGGGCACCGCGCAGCCTCTCGCTCGGCAGCCGCCCGCCCCACTCCCACTCCTCGTGGTGCAGGCGGCGCCCCTCGGCGGCTTGTTCGGCCCGCTCCTCGGCCGCCCGTTGGAACACCTGGCGAGTCAGGCGTTCGGCCTCGGCGAGCTGCTCGGGCGTACGCGCCGTCTGGCGCACGTTCCAGTGCAGGTCCCCGGCCATCCGCGAGGTGTGGCGGATCACCTCGTCCGGGCGGGGTGGGGCAGGCCAGAACTGCAGGAGGTAGTTGTCCGCCCGGGACTCCCCAGCCACTCTGGTGGAGAGTTCCCGTCCCTCGTCCATCCCCCGGGCGCAGTACCGGACCCGGTAGTCGGTTCGGGCGAGACCCAGGTCCCACGCGGCCTCGCCGTCCCCCTGCACCAAACTTGTGCGTTCCGACTCGGGGCGGAAGGACACCTCCATCACGTCATCCCAGACCGGGTCCAGCACAGGGGCTGCGTCGTGGACTTCCACGACAAAGCCGACGTCGCCCGCGTACAGCCCGGTGGACAGGACGATCACACCTGGGACCGCAGCCCCGCACAACCCCCCGATCTGGTACGCGAGCGCCTTGGCGAGGTCAGGTCTGGCGCTGTCCGGATCGCTCTCGACGTAGATCTGACGATCGTGAACACGCACCTCGCCTGCGACCGGCCTACGCACAGCACTCCCCTCGTCGAGGACGGCCTCAAAGCCCCTGTCGGGCAGGCCGTCACGTGCCCCGCATCATGCCGCAGGCCACTGACAACACGGCCGACGACGCCGCGAGGCCGACGGTGACATCGATGATGCGGCCACTGACGCAAGAGGGTGTCGGTCACGATGTGCCGTTTGCGGCCCGGCGCCTTCTTGCCGCCGTCGTAACCGCGTGAGGCTGCCGACACCGTCGCGGCGGCCCGCACCGACTGCGCGTCGATGCCCCCGCCGTGGGCCCTGCCTCGCGGCCCTCCCGTTCACGGACTTCCCGCGCAGCCGGTCGTGGAAGTCTGTGATCAGCCCGCGCTCGCGCCAGCGGCGGAAGAAGGCGCGGACCCGACCCCAGCCGGGAAAGTCCGCGGGCATCGCCCGCCACGAGATCCCGCCCGTGGCCAGGTGACGGATCACGTCCAGCAGCTGCCGGTGACAGTGACCCTCGGGCGATCCGCCCCTCCCCCAAAGCCAGGCCGGCACCGGCAGCAGAGGCCGGACGGCCGCCCATTCCGCGTCCGACATTGTCGGAGGGATACCGGCGTTCCCGGTCCCGGTGGCCGACCGCGTTGCCGTACGCGTGCGCGAGGTGATCACACGATCGTGCAGCCGCGTTGGACGGGAGGCGTTCGGAGGCGCACAACAACGACATCAGGGCCTCCCGGCACTGCTCGGTTGGATTCACATCCTCGAGCTACCGAGAGGCCCCGTCTTCATACGCGTACGACGGGAAGATCACCCCGGCGAAAAACCTGTTCGACCCACACGTTCCGTGATCGGTTCAGATACGGCTTCTAATCTTGTTCCTTAACATCGGGCTCGGTCACGTGGTCACTCTTTGGAGTGATCGCAGGGTATGAGGCGGCCTTCCTCGTGATCCTGAACTCTGCGACGAGATCCAGGAGTTCACGAGGAAGGCCGTGGGATGAGTGTGCTGGCGCGTGCCGGCGAACGAGACGCGTTCGCGGAACTGTCACGCTTTCGGACGGCCTTCTACGGGTCTCTGACCGCGCGAGCGGATGCATTCTTCGAACTGACCGACGCGCTGCTGTGCGCAGACGGCCCGACACGGACGCCGGTGGAGCTGTCACTGCTCGCCGAGCACCAGCGCGGCTACGTTCCCTGTACGGGGCCTTGAACCACGGCCGCCTCGACACCGATGGCTTGCGTGACCCGGTGGCTGCCGGGGGCACCGGAACGGATCTGTCCTGGCGGTCTACGCGGCATGGACCTTTCGGTTCGTCGTCATGCGGTACATGGTGCCACGATCTCGAATGGCGTCTCGAACGGCTTCACTCGCAAAGGGATTCGCCGGACGTGGGGGCGGCCTTCGTCTGACCATGTGCTCCGACCAAGGTGCACGTGTGGCTAGGCGGATGAGGGCTCGACGTTGGTGACGCTCTCGCGGAGGCGTGCTGCTGGCGGCTTCCCGGCGGCAGCACTATGCGGCCGGTGGTAGTTGTCGTGGATGGTCCACACTGCGATCGCGGCTGACCGGGCGTCCTCGCTGGTGAACTCACGGGCGCAGAGGACTCCCTCGGCCATGACGCGCTGGTAGCGTTCCGCCTTCCCGTTGTGCCGAGGTGTGTATGGCTTGGTTCTCTGATGCCGGGTGCCTTGCCCGACGATGCGGGCGAAGTCGCCGGAGCGGTAGCAACCGCCATTGTCGGTGACGACCCGGTGGATGTGGTTGATGCCGTGGGCGGCGAACCAGACCTTCCCCGGGCGAGGAAAGCAGCAGCCGTCGCGCCTTTCTCATCGCCCAGCGGTTCTGTGTAGGCGAGCCGTGAGAAGCCATCGACGACCAAGTGCAGGTAGACGTAGCCACGCTTTGCCCCGGCCGACTTCGCCTGACCAGCGACCTTGGCCTGATCGCTGTCCCGGCCATGGATCCGCCACCCGCCGCCCTCAGGGATCCGGCCGACCTTCTTCACATCCAGGTGCACCATGTGTCCGGGCCAGCGGGCAGTGATCTTCCCCGGCCTCCGGTTGTTCTCACCGCCTGGGTCGATGAAGCGGCGTTTGCCGAGGCCGAGCCGGGTCAGGTGTCGGCTGACAGTTCGCCGGTCGATCACAAAACCGATACTGACAAGTTCGTCGGTGATCCGTTGCGCGGACCACTTGAGCTCGCGGCGCCAGGACTCGATCTGCTCGATGACCCATGCTGGAGTCGCGTTCGGACTCCGGTGCGGACTCGACGGCAGGTCTTGCAATCCCGCATCACCGTGGAGCCGCCAGCAGATTTACCCACTTGCTGGCGCATGCGCGAGAGATACCCATCTCAGCGGCGACGTGGGCAAGGGGACGTGTCTGGCACCGCTTCACGAGCCGCCTACGGCCCTCGACGCTCAGGGGCGCATCGCGTGGGGCACTCGTCGTCCTCTCGAAGTCAGACGACGGCAGGCGCGACACCTATCGTGCGCGCCTGCCGCATTGCGGCCTTTCAGTCCTGCGGTGCGACGCGGATACGGTTCCCGTCAGGATCGGCTGCGACGAAGGTCAGCCCGAACCCCGCATCATGAGGCTCGCGCAGGATCGTGACCCCCTTGGACTGCCACTGATTGAAGGTCGCGTTGAGCTCGTCGGGTCCACCGTCGATGGCCAGGCAGACCTCACTGGTGCGCGGGACGTCCGGTGACAGATCCTCGAACTGGCCAGACCACAGACCGAGGTCAGCACCTGGCCCGAGGTCGAAGGTGATGTATCCCGGAGTCTCGAACGAGGGGCTCATACCGAGGAGGTCGCCGTAGAAACGAGCTGCGGTGGGAGCGTCGTTCACGTAGACGATGGACACGACGGATGTGGTCATGGTTGTTCCTTCTCACAGGTGGTAGGTACGCATCCACCAGCCTGACCGGGATATGCGCCGCATCGTGTCGCAATTCCTGAAAAAATTGGTGTGTGACCCCAGACCGCTTCTTCAACCTGATGCTGCTCCTCAAATCGAGGGATGCCGTGACCACACAGGAACTCGCCTCAGCGCTCGGGGTGTCCCTTCGAACCATCACCCGAGATCTGAACTGGCTCCGCGACGCCGGTCTGCCGGTGACCGCACACCGGGGCCGCCTCGGAGGCGTGACCATGCTGCCCGGATCCGGACTCGACCTCACGCGACTCACACCGGGCGAGCGTGATCATCTGTCGCTCACCGGGCTGGACGAGAAGCAACGTGCGGAGCTCAACGCATCGGTCGAAAGCCAGCGCGCGCTCTCCAAGATCGCCGCTACACAGCCGCGTCGAGTTCATGAGCTCCTGCCGCTCACCGACGTAGTGCACGTGGACAGCCGTCCCTGGCATCAGGCACGAGCTTCCGACACGACTCCGGCTTCACTGATCGGCGCAGTGCGGCGAGGCCGCCGGCTACGGATCGAGTACGACAGCCCACGCGAGCCATGCCCACGCGACCTGGTCGTGGATCCCTACGGGCTGTTCGCCAAGGCCGGCATCTGGTACCTCGTCGCCGACTGTGCCCGACTGCCACGGATGTACCGACTCGAACGGATCACGACGTGGAAAGAAGTCGACCAGCCACGACGGATCCGCGAGAACCAGACCCTGGCCACCGTCGCCGCAGCGCTCATTGCTCAGTGGGAACACAACCACGCGCTAGAGGTCAGCGCCACCATCGACCAGACCCAGATCGAGCGAGCGCAACGCATCTTTGGCCTACGACTCGTCTGGGACGACCAGGAACAATCCGCCACCGGCCGCAAGGTAACAATCCGCTTCCTGCATCTGGAGGACGTGCGAGCACTACTGCCGTTCGGGAGCGCCATCACTGTGCACGGCCCCACCGAAGCCAGGGCTCACCTCCGCGACCTCGCCACCAATCTCGCCCACCACTATGCGCCGTCCCCAACGTCCTGACCCGCAACAGCTAGAGGTGTCGAAGAAACCGACCGTGTGACACTCCACCAGGTGCCCGATACCGAGCCGTGACCATCACGGACGGCAGGTGTCCCTCACGAAGGGTTGACGACCGGCACTGAAGCTCAGCGTTCGGTGCTGCCGTTGAGGACGCTGTAGCGCGGGCAGGTGAGGGTCCAGGCGTAGTAGCAGTCGTTGATGTGGCTCATCGCCCGTGCATGGGAGCGCACCAGCGGGTCGGGGTGGCGCTCCTGGATGGCCGCCACCAGGGCGTCGTGCTCGTACTGGGTGTTGGCGTGGGCTGCGGCGGCCAGCGGCACGGCCGCGTGGCGGGTGACGCCGAACTCCGCGGCCAGGACGCTGAACAGGTTCACGCACGGGTCCCGGCTGTCGCGGATGTAGCAGAGCATGTCGTTCTCGAACCGGGCCAGCAGCGAGGACAGGTTGTGCAGGTGCACCAGCTCCGGCGGCAGCGGCGTTCCCGGGGGCAGCATCTCGGAGTGGGGCTCCATCCGCATGAGGAGGAACACCTGCTCGGTGTGACCGTTGCCGAACGAGGCGCGCAGGTAGTCCTCCCACGTGAAGTACCGTCCCCCGGTGCGCCATTCGTGCTCCCACATGTACTGGGCGAGGATCGCGTGCCGGTGGTGGGCCCACTGGTCGAGAGCGGCTTCGCCGCCGGCTTTGATGACCTCGTTGCGGACGTCGAGGAACGCGAGGTGGAACTGGTCCGGCTTCTGGGGCAGCGCGCCGTCGCGGATCACGCGGGGCAGGGTCTCGAGGTAGGGCTCGAAGGGCTTGCCGGGCTCCACGAGTTGGTCGTCGAAGGCGACGGAGATGATCCAGTCCATGGTGAGGATCCTCGCCATCAGCGGGGCTTTCATGAACAGCGACACGTCCAGCAACGCCAGCTGGGCACCGGCGATCTTGTACACGTTCTCGGGGGTGTGTAACCCAAGGCCCAGCGCCCACTGCGTCATCTCCGCCTCCAGCGGGCGCACCGTCTCCGGCATCGGGGTCAGAAACCACTCGCCGGTTGGGCGGCCGTCGAGGTCGGTGGTCTCGCGCCGCAGGTTGTACTTCTCCTGCCAGGCATCCGCGTGGACCCGGGCAAGGTAGCGGCGGATCCACCGCAAGTCGCCTTCCAGGTCCTCACCGCGCGAGTCCGGCACAGGGTCGAGTGCCGCTGGTGCCGGGGAACGCTGAAGGTGGTAGCGCACGGGGGTGCTCTCCTCTTCTACAGGCCGAAGCGGCGCTCGCGGCCGGCGAACCAGTCGAGTGCTTCCCGCAGGTGAGCGGGAGTGAAGTCGGGCCAGTGGGTGTCGGTGAAGTACAGCTCCGACTGAGTGGTCTGCCAGGGCATGAACCCGGACAGCCTCTTCTCGCCAGAGGTGCGGATCGTCAAGTCGATGTCCGGCTGCCCTGCCGTGGACAGGTAGCGGGCTACGGTCCTCTCGGTGATCGGCTCGAGCGCCGCGCGGTCGACGGAGAGCATCGCTTTGACGGCGGCGACGATTTCGGCGCGCCCGTCGTAGGCCAGCGCCACGTTCACCGTGACGTGGCCAAACTCGCGGGTGTCTTTCGCTATCGAAGAGAGGACGGCAGCCTGTGAGCCGCCGAGCAGGCCGGGCGCGCCGATGGCCCGGATGCGCCACCGCCCGGTGGCGGCCATGTCCGTCAGGCCATCGATGACGACGTCGAGGATGCTGCGAGCGGTGGTGTCCCCGCGCTGGAGGTTGTTGCCGGACAGCGCCCACACGGTCACGTACGGGATGGAGACCTCCTCACAGCATTGGACCAGCTCGTGGACCCGGCGCGCGCCCAGCCGGTAGGCCTCCACAGCGGGCACCTGGTGCGCGAGAGCCCAGCGGCGGTTGCCGTCGAGGATGACCGCCAGGTGACGCGGTAAGGGGTGGACGGTGTTCATCAGTCCGGCTCCACGGTGGTCTCCCGGGCGCCGAGGGCAATGACCTCCTCCAGCGCCTCCACGATCTGCGATTCGGGGATGGTGCGGACCGCCTCGCGCCTTTGACGAAGACCTGACCTTAAGCACGTTCGCCACGGTGGCCTCGCCTTCGTCAAGGGAAACGGGTCCAGCCGCACTGGCCACCGGCATTCTGCCCAATCGACTACGCCAGACATTCATATGACTACCCATCGTGTGACATCGCGCGATGTATGGCGGGCCACACTGGAATCAGCGCCGTTCAACGAGACGCGTTGCGCGGTAGTTGGCTAGCCGGGGCCGGAGTGCTGGCTCCGGAGCCCAACGCGCAGGTCGCGTGATCACGTCGGCCAGACTCGCCAACGACCTCCTCGGCGATCAGCAGCCGCAGGACCTCGGCGGGGTCCCAGCGTTGGGCTCGGGCGGTGGCCAGGACGTCCGGGGCCGCTTTGCGCATGTAGGGCAGGCGCATGCGGCGCATGAGCTTGTCGAACTCCTCGGGCAGCGCCGGGGCCTGGGGAAACGTCATGGTCGTCAATTCCTTCGTCGGTCGGGGTGAGCGCCGATAGGTTCGACGGATGATCAATATGTCGGTGCGGGGCGACCGCGGGAACGTCGTGGCCCGGGCCCAGGGTGGTGTGGAGTGGACCGCTGCATTCGCGGATCTGGACCCGGCGGAGTCTCCGATGCTCTGGGCCATGGACCCGTATGGCGACGCGGTCTTCAACCACCGGCAGGTGCCGCTGCTGCTGGCGGAACTCGACCGGCTCCCGGCCGCTCGCGGCGGTGACTGGGTCGGGCAGACCCGCGAGTTGTGCCAGGTCCTCCAGCAGAACGGGCACCGGTATCTGTGGTTCGTCGGGGACTGACCGCGGTCAGCCGGCCGTCAATTCCCTGGGGACGGGTGACGGTTGACCGAGGGCCTGCCAGCCGATGGTTCCGTTCTGGACGGAGTGGGCTTCGCCCGCGCGGACGACCTCGCCAGCGGACTTGCTGCCCGCGATGTGTCCCAGGACCGAGAGCAGGTCGTCGTCGGCGAAGCACCCGGCCGTGGCCGCCAGACCGAGGGCCTGGTCGACTTTGTCGTTGCCCAGGACGGTGGCCAGCTCGACCGCGCGGGCCGTCTTGGCGCGGATGCCGGTGGCGCCGGCGGGTCCGGCATCCTCGAGCCAGCGGCCCGCTCCGGGGCCGATGCCCACGAACGCGATCTCCGCCTCCGCACGGGGCCGCAGCCTCGGCTGGTGGACACTGCAGCCGTCCGGGTGGTCGGGGCAGTGCGCGTCGACGATCTGCGGAACATCCAGGGTGGAGAGCTGGTGGCGCCAAACCGGCCGCCTGCCCTCGCACTGCTCGCGATCCTGCGCCATACCGAACGGCAAAGCAGCGGGTATCAACGGCACCTCATCGGCTTCGCCGCAGCCAACCTCGACCCGGCTACGTGGGTCGGTCAGGAGTCACAGGAGGGCCGGCTCCGCCTGGCTACCTCGCTCGACTACCTGGTTCGGCCCACCAACGTGAGCGGTGACGGAGGGGAGTCCCTGCACATCATGAATCGACCAGGTAGGCCTTCTCCCCCATCATCAGAGGTGCCTCGGCGGGCCCCTTGATATACGGGCCCCGCCAGATCACCCGGTGTTCCTTACGGCTGGGATACCACTGCCTCACCTTGTGCATCCGCACTGGCCACCGGTGGTGGTACACCCGCTTCGTCTCCCCCACTGGATCCGACGCACGGGGCGAGGGCGCAGCGAGCCGGATGACCCGTACTTCGGGGTCGCGGGGTGCGGAGCCGTCCCCTGTGAGGGGTGCGCCCACCCCGGATGCGGCCGGAGACGGACCAACGGCCGTGACACCCTGGGCGATCAGCCGCCAGAAAGCGAACATGTAACGACCCGTGAAGTCGTCGTACGGGTCCTCCACCCGGCCGCCGCCCCACTCGCCTGTGTCGGGAACCGCCTCGGCACGCCACTGGGAGGCCCGGGTGAGGGCCCTCTGCATCTGTCGATGGAACTCGGACAGGTCCGCGAGCGTCTCGGTGCTCTCCTCCGCCAGGCACGCATCACCCCGCATCCCGTACATGCCGTCCGGCATCAGCGGGGGCAGCGGGCTGCCGGACGCGCGCGCCTGAGAGACCGCCTGCCGCCACCCGGTCGGCTGCACCGGCCCGTCGCGGTCCATGAATGTCGTCACCCGCACGCCGGCGTACTGGGCGGTGGGCAGGATTTGGTGCTGGGTGATGAACTGCCACCCGAACACCTTGATGTCTGACAGTGAGCCGGTGCGGTTGACGACCACGACCGCCTCCGGCAACACCAGCAGCCCGGTGGGCACGAGGATGTCCCGGTCACGGTCCAGGGTGCTGATGTCGGCCGGCTCAAGGGTCGCGGCCGCGGCCATGACCGCAGCATGCGCAGCCGGGGAGATGACGAGGACCTCAGCCTGCCGCAGCAGCTTCTGGATCTCCCGTATCTGCCACGCGGCAGCCTCCCCGGCTGCCCGGGGCCACGGCGGCCGAAGTCCCTGCTTGCCCAGCGTCATCGACCACGCCGCATCCCGCTCGATGTCCTCGGGCTTGTCCGCCATGTCGGCGAGATTGCTGTTCCGCAGCACGGCGTACAGCTCGTTAATGACGTTGTTGATGTTGGAGGCGAGCGTCATCTGCACCCACTGGTTACCCGTCAAAGACCGCTGGGTCTGCTCCCGCAAGCGGTGCGCCGTCCGGGCCGCACCGGCCGCCGTCCACTGCCCGGCCATTTCCCTGCTGCGCTCCCGCTTGCCCCGGCTCGCCTTCCCCACCCGACTGCCTCCCCACCACGACGGACAGTTACCGAAGCCGTACCCGACCCGCAACGGCGGGACACGGCGCGATCCAGCCGATGGCTGGTGCAACGTTCGAGGCGCACCAGCAGCACTATCAGGGCGGCGACGGTGGGCGAGGCCTGAGCTCCGCGAGCCGGAGGCCGGCGGCTGATCAGTCGGCGATCTCCACGGTGACGTACAGGTCCCCTGGCGCGCCACCGTGCTTCCCTGGCCCGCCCAGTTCCCTGACCCGGACCTTCTGCCCGTCCCGGAGGCCGGCGGGGAGACAGACCTTGTGAGTGATTTGCTCATGGATGACCTGGCCGGTCCCCTGGCACGTGGTGCAGGTGCGCGCCGCGTCGGGGTCTTCTCTGGTGGCGCATACGGGGCACGCCCGGTGGGTGGTGAAGCGCAGGGGGATGATCGCGCCGTCCGTGGCTTCTGCCCGGGTGACGAGCACCTCGGTGGCGACGTTGGGGCCGCGGATGGGCGGTGCGTCGCCGAAGTGCCAGTCGTTGATCTCTTTGAGGATGTCCCAGACCTCTCCGGCGCTGGCCGGTCGCTGGTCCGGATCCTTGGCCAGGAGCCGGGCGACGAACCGCTCCAGTTCCATGGGAGCGTCCGGGCGCAGGGTGCGCAGCGGGGCGGGCTGCTCGTTGAGGTGCTGGTTGACCAGGTGCCAGGACGTTCCGCTGAAGGGGCGTTGCCCATACTCGAGGCATGGACGAATACCCCGAACCGGTGCACGAGCCCGCC
This sequence comes from Streptomyces sp. CA-210063, assembly GCF_024612015.1. Lineage (NCBI taxonomy): Bacteria > Bacillati > Actinomycetota > Actinomycetes > Kitasatosporales > Streptomycetaceae > Streptomyces > Streptomyces sp. CA-210063. The sequence continues at coordinate 10,640,302 of NZ_CP102512.1, read as the reverse complement.
GCCGGCGCGCTGGACCCGCGTGCCGAGCTCAGCGAGTTCCTGCGCACCCGGCGGGCCCGGCTGAAGCCGGAGGACGTGGGGCTGCGGGGTTCGGCCGGCACCGGCGGGTGCCGGGGCTGCGCCGCGAGGAGCTGGCCCAGCTGGCCGGGGTGTCCGTGGCGTACTACACGCGACTGGAACAGGGCAACGGGCGGAACGTGTCGGCGGAGGTCCTCGACGCCATCGCCCGCGCGCTCAGACTGAGCGACGCCGAGCACGCCCACCTCGCGCACCTGGCGAAGCCGAAGCAGCAGAAGAAGCCGGCCGTCCGCGCCCAGCAGGTGCGGGGTCCCCTGCGGACGCTGCTGGACACCATGGACGGTGTTCCGGCGATCCTCGTGGGGCGGCGCTCGGACATCCTCGTCTGGAACCGGATGGCCGGGGCGGTCTTCGGCGACTGGGCCGAACTGCCCACGCAGGAGCAGAACTGGGCACGGCTGGTGTTTCTGAGGCCCGAATACCACGACTTGTTCGTGGACTGGGAGCACAAAGCGAGCGACGTCGTCTCTCAGCTGCGCATGGACGCCGGCTCCCATCCGAAGGACCCCCGGCTGTCCGCTCTGGTGGGCGAACCCTCCGTGAAGAGCGAGGAGTTCCGGCGGCTGTGGGCCACCCACGACGTCAAGGAGAAGTGCCACGGCATCCAGCGCCTGCACCACCCGCTCGTCGGCGAACTCGACCTCCGCCTCGAGTCGTTCCACCAGGCCGACGACCACGAACAGATGCTGGTGACATACCACGCCGAGCCCAACTCCCCGTCCGCGGAGGCACTACGACTGCTGGCCAGCTGGGGCACCGACGCGACAAGGGCGGGAGCCGGGATGCCGCCGGCACGCACGGCTTGATGAACTTCCCTTGATCATCGGTAGTTGGCTGCGCGCCACGCCCAGCGTCCTGTCGCACGCCAGGCGCCTGCGGGGGGTGTCGGATTCAGGACGGCCCGGGTGGCGCGAGCGTGCTGCGGTTGGGCAGGGGAATGACGGCGGCGCCACTGCGCAGGGCATCGTTTTCGATGGCCAGCTGGCGGATGGCCTCCTCGTACAGGGCGAGGGTGCGGCGCAGGTCGCTGTTCTCCTTCCGTAGCCGGCTCAGGTTGGCTTCCGTACGTACATCGGATCCGGAGGGTTCCGTCGCAACCGCAACCGCAGCCGCAGCCGCAGGCCGGGATGCGGGGCCGGAAGTGCACGTCGATCAGGTCGGCGTAGTGCCGGTGGAAGGTGGCGTGCGCGATGTCCAGGAACCGCTCGACTGCGGTCACGGTGGGGCGCCGTCCGCGGGCTGCGGCCTCGGCAAGGACGGTGTCGATGGCGGCTTTGCCGGTGTCGGTGTCGGTGTCGGCAGCGGTGGATGCCGCGCAGGTCAGCTGAAGGTCGCGCCATGGTCTGTCAGTTGCCTGGTCTAGCGTCGCCCGCATGGCTGAGCTCTCCTTTCTGACCGCCGTCCGCGAGTCGTACGACACGATCGCCGCCGATTACGTCGAACACGTCCCGCCTCCGGCCGAGATGGACCCGATGTCACGCGCGATGCTGGCGGGGTTTGCCGAACTGGTGCGGACGGCCGGTCTGGGGCCGGTCGCGGACCTGGGGTGCGGCCCCGGACGCGTGACGGCGCACCTGGCCGGGCTGGGGCTGTCCGTCTTCGGCGTCGATCTGTCGCCGAAGATGGTCGGGCTGGCCCGGCACGCCTATCCGAACCTGCGGTTCACCGAGGGCTCGATGACCGCGCTGGAGATGAGGGACGACGAGCTCGGCGGCATCCTGGCCTGGTACTCCACCCATCACACGCCCCCGCAGTGGCTGCCGGATGTGTTCGCCGAGTTCCACCGCACGCTCGCGCCCGGCGGCTACCTGCTCTGGGGAGACTATGTCGGCAATGAGCGGCTGCAGCCGACCCACGGCTATGGCCGTCCGGTGTCCTACGAGTCGTACCTCCTGCCCCTGGACCGCATGGTCGACCTGCTGGGCCAGGCCGGACTCGTCGTCACCGCGAGACTGGAACAGGAGCCCGGCGGACGCGTGAACAGACCGCACGCCTGCCTCCTGGCCCGCAAGCCCGAAACGCCCTGACGGGGCTCGCTCCCGGGGTGAGGCCGCTCGGCTGGACCGCCGACGATCACGGGGCGGGCGGTCAGACCGCTGGGTTGAGAGGGCAGCCGCCCCAGCGGATGCCTTTCTCGCTGCGGACACGGGCGCGTTCCCGGCACTGCGCGGCCAGGACGCCTGGATGGCGTGCGTTCTGGTTGCGCCAGTGCAAGGTGATGGCGCTTCTTGAAATTCCGCTCACCTCGTAGGCCAGACCTGCTCTTGTTCCTCACCCCGCGAGCCGGCTGTTGTCGGTGAAGCGGGTCCGCCCGGCCTCCCAGCGGTCGCGACCATGACCGGTCAAAGGGTGAGCGGACCCTTCCGGGCCGACCCTCGGTTGCCGTCCGAGGGTAGTTCCCGCCCAACGCTCACCGCGTCGCGACGTCGTGGGCGGTGCCGTCCGTGATGGCCTGAAGTTTGTCGGGGTTGGCGACGTTGTGGATGGCGGTGATACGACCGTCGGCGTCGAAGTCGAAGGTGACGGCGGCGATCACCCGGTCCGGGGCGCTGAACACCATGCCCGGACCGCCGTTGATCTCGACGAGCTCGGCGCGCATGTCGGCGGGCTGGACGCCCTGGTAGGTGACCGTGCCGATGGCCGCGAACCACGAGGCCACCGTCCGCGCTCCCACGACCGGCTTGAGCGCCTGACGGACCTTTCCGCCGCCGTCGGTCCACAGGGTGACGTCCGGGGACAACAGCTCCATCAGGGTGTTGATGTCACCACCGGTCGCTGCGGCGAAGAACCGCTCGGTGACCTCGCGCTGCCGAGAGCGGTCGGCCACAAACCGGGGCCTCCGGGCCCGTACGTGCTCACGCGCACGGTGCGCGGCCTGTCGTACCGCCGCCTCGGACCGTTCCACCGCCTCCGCGATCTCGGCGTGGCTGAAGCCGAAGACCTCCTTCAGCACGAAGACCGCGCGCTCCAGCGGGCTCAGCGTCTCCAGCACCACCAGCATCGCCATCGACACCGACTCGGCGTCCGTGACGGCATCGGCGGTGTCGCCGCTGGTGAGGATGGGCTCGGGCAGCCACGGGCCGACGTAGGTCTCGCGCTTGTGCCGGGTGGAACGCAGGCGTTCCAGCGCCAGGTTGGACACGATCCGCGTCAAGTACGCCTTGGGATCGGCGACTTGGGAACGGTCGGCGGACGACCACTTGATCCAGGCGTCCTGCACCGCGTCCTCGGCGTCGGCCGCGGAGCCGAGGACGCGGTAGGCCACGGAGAACAGCAGCCTGCGATACTCGTGAAAAACCTGCTGGTCGGCGCTCACTCGGCACCCTCGGCGACGCGGGTGAAGCGACCGCCGTGCGGCCAGAACGCGCCCGAAGCGGGCATCTTCTTCATACGACCGAAGGTCGACCAGGGCGCGGCACTCACCGTCTCCTTATACCGGACCGCCATCCGGCCGGTCATATGAATGCGCCGCGGGCTGTCGTCGGGACGGGTGAACTGCACGACTGCATCTTGCCGGCCCAGGCTCACCGGCGTGTGGTAGTAGCCGAAGCGGAACGACTTGGGCCGCTTGCCCTTCAGCGCTCGGACGATCGACACCGCGGCGTGCACACCGGTCGGCATCCCGCCCTGGCAGGTGCCATGCATGACGCCGTACCCCTGGCGGATCGCCGCGGCGTCACCGATGGCGTACACATCGGGGTGCGACACCGAACGCAGCGCGGTGTCGGTGACGATACGGCCACGTTCGTCGACGGCCAGTCCGGCGGCTGCTGCCAACGGCGACACCCGCGTACCGCTCGTCCACAGGACGACATCGGCGGCGATGCTCTCCCCGCCCGCCAGTTCGACCGACCCGGGCAGCGCCTTCACCGCCTCGACGCCGCTGCGCACCCGGACGCCGAGGCGGTCGAGCGCCGACTGCAGGTACGTCCTGGCCTTCGGGTTCATGGCCGCACCAGGTTCGTCCCGGCCCAGCAGTACGACGTTCAGCTCCGGGTACCGCTCGGCGATCTCCGCAGCCGACTCGATGCCGGTCAGCCCGCTGCCGGCCACCACCACCGTGCCGCTTCCGAGCCGCGCCAGCCGGTCGGCCAGCACCTCGGCGTCCTGGGGGCTGTTGAGGGTGTACGCGTGGTCGTCGACGCCCGGCACCGCAGTCGTGTCGGCCACGCTGCCCAAGCCGTACACCAGCGTGTCGTAGTGCAGCACCCGGTCGTCGTCGATGCGCACCGTCCGTGCGTCCGCATCCACCGCCGTCACCCAGCCACGCACGAACTGTGCGCCCGTCCCCTCCAGCAGCTCTGGAATGCTCAGTTCGGCGAGCTGCTGCCCTGTCGCCGTCATGTGCAACCGCAGCCGCTCGGTGAACCGCTCCTGCGCGTTCACCAGGGTCACCTGCACATCCTCGCGCCGCTTGACCCGGGTCGCGAGCTGTATGGCTGCGGACATGCCCGCATAACCCGCGCCCAGGATCAAAACGTCGTGGGTGGTGGTCACCGTGCCGGTTTCGTGCTGTGTGCTCATCGCTTTGCCTTCCTCCGCTCGCTGTTGACGACCAGTGGATGGAAGCTGCGAGCCAGTCCGTGACATGAGGTCAATGTGATGCGCGCCACAGTCGGCTTGGTAGGGGGTGCGCCTCCTGGTTGAGCCCGCAATCAACTCGGCGAAGAGCGAGGGTGGGGAAATTCAAGGAGTCTCAACAACGCTGGTTCGTCTCATCGAACAGCAGACCACCACAGGCCGGTCGCGCGCAGCCCTGGGGCCGCTTGCCAGCAGCGAGCATCCCGAACTCCTACTACCCGGCCAGCCCGCCAGCCGCCCACGCATCCAAGAGGCGCTGACTGAGTGACGCCCTATCAGGTAATTGCTCAGCAGCCCAGCCTGTCCGGCCCCGAGGTGACGTTGCTGGTCAGCAGGCGGTGCGCTCTCCGAAGCGTGCCAGGCAGTGCCAGACCTTCTTGAGGTCCTGAAGGCCGTATCGGCCAGTGCGGGCGGCATCCCCGATGACCTTGGGGTTGAGCAGGCCATCGACGGCGATCTCAGCACCCAGGTCAACGTATTCCTGTCCCCGGTAGCTTGAGTGACGCCGTAGTTCAGCCACGCTGAGCCGGAAACCTGGATGCCATTCGATTGGGCACGGGAGGCGATGAGCTGCGAATCCAACCTCTGTGCCGCGATAGCTGGGGTCCAGCACCAGCGCCTCGACGTCACAGTCGAACCTGACCCGTCCGTGAATCTGTGCCTCGATGTGACAGTCCAGGGCGTCCAACTTGCTCGCCTCAGCCAGTTCGATGAGCGAGCAGCGGTCGGCTATGCCGAAGTGGGAAGGCTCGGTCGAACTGTCGGGGTAACAGAAAGTGGTGCGTCTCAGGGTCTCGGTGTTGAGTCTGAAGTACGAAGAGCCGAACCGCGGTGCACCACCGACCGGATCACGGCGATAGTTCAGCGCACCGTATACGGGGCGCTGGTCAGCCGGGGCCTCGTCGTACGCACCGCCGAAGATACGACTCTCCCAACGCCACCGGTCTCCACCAGGGTGAGCGGTCAGACCACCGTTGCTCGTGCCTGTCACGAACTGTGACCGGTAAACACCGTCTTCCACCATCTGGGCCAGGATCGGACGATCCTCTGCGGGACGGTCGGGATGAAAGTGCATCGTCACTCGGAGATCCCCAGCGAGCGGCCCTCCTCCACATGAAGCCGCGACATGCAGCAGAGCCTTCTCCTGAAGCGATACGACGATGTCAGCACCCATGCGTGGAGTGTGCACGGACGGCAATGTGCAACGCACGTCAGTTTGTGAGACACCGGCAGCCTTGCTGTCGGCGTACGGCCTTGGCTCCCCTGCGGCGTACAGATGAACGTCCCCCATTGTCAGGCGGCTTCGCTCTCTCCCTCTATTGCTTTGAGACGGAGGTCTCAGGGGGAAAGCAGACGGTTGCGCGGGTGGCGGCGCGTGTCAGTTCCGGATGGCTGAGGACGTCGGTGCCGTCGATGAACTGGTCGACGTTGCCGATCGTCGGCAGGGTGCGGAGGGCCGGGTCGGTGATGCGGGTGGTCAGCGCCGCGGTGAAGCGTTCGGCGTGCAGGACCTGAAAGGGTCTGGCGTGGTAAGGCCGCGTGGTGGGGTCGACAGGGTCGGTGAGGCCGAGTTGGTTGTGTGTGGCCGCGACGGCCTCGTAGGCGTGGGCCAGGTGATGTTCGCGGGTGTGCCAGTCGGTGGCGGCGAGGGCCGCGGTGAGGACCGGGCTGAGGGCGGGTGCCTGGGGGGTGCGGGCGAAGGCGCTGCCGAGCCACTTGCTGTAGGGCGGGTAGCGGCGGTCCATGAGCAGGCAGAGTCGCATCAGATCGCGCACCAGGCGAGCGGCGACGATGGCGGAGCCGATTTCGTCGTCCACTTCGCCGCAGCGCCCGACAAAGGCTTCTTCCTGGGAGATGCGTTGCCACTGGCAGGCGAGTAGGTAGAGCCAGAGGTCGTGGGGGTACCAGTGGAGGGTGGCGCGGGCTGGTGCGAGCTGGCCGAGTCCGTCGTGGAAGACGGCACCGGCAGTGACCTCGGCGAGGAGCTGAGTGGGGGTGGCCAGCCAGTCCGCCAGGGTGATGTCCTTGCTCGGGTCGAAGCCCAGTTGCGCGGTGAACCAGGCGCCTGGGTCTGTGACTTCGACTCGGTGGTGTACCGGTCCGTCGGTCGTCTGCATGACCCGGATGCCCGATTCGCCGGTGGGGGCGAAGTGTGTCGGGTAGCCGCTGAAGGTCTTCGGCAGGCGTTCGGAGAGCAGTGCCGTGATCCTCGCTCTGTGGTGGTTGACGTCCTGCGGGTGCAGGAAGATCTGCAGGCGGGGCCCCCACTCGTGGTCGGCGGAGCGGGCGGTGTCGAATCCGAGGACTTCCGAGCCGCTGCCGAGGCGGGCGGCGGAGTGGGTAATCCCGGGGGCGGCCTCGTCCAACAGGGGCCGTACGGCTTCGAGGTAGAAGCGGCGGGAGAGTTCCAGTCCGGGGATGAAGGACGGCGTGGTCATGCTGGGGAGGGTGCCGGATCGGCGTGTGGTCGGTCGAAGGCTTTTCCACATCCGGCAGGTCGCGGTTGACTGCGCGTACGGCCAGTCCGATCCGCCAACTGCAGCTACAGACGCCCGCCGCCTGCCGGCGTCTCCGCACCCGGCACCGCCGCGGCGGCCACCACGACCCGCCCCGCAGCGGTTCACCGTCTGGGAGCTCACCCACGACCACCGGCAGAGCACGCTGGATCTGTCGACGACCGAGTCCGGCACACCCGTGACCGCCCTGGGCCTGAGCTCCGACGGCAGCGCCCTTCATCACCCGGACCCCGGCCACCGGCGAGCCGGTCAACGAGATGTGGGACAACGCCAGCCACCGCTGGACGGATCCATCACCGACCCCGGCCAGGCCAGCGGGCGGCTCGCCCTCAGTCCCCGCAACGATCTGGTCGTCGGCGACAACCGCATCGCCCGCCACGGCTTCACGCGGAGCGCCGCGCTCGACCTCGTCCAGGGCGGCCACATCAGCGCGTTGGCGTTCAGCCCCGACGGCCAGACCCTCTCCGTGGGCGGCGACGCCGGCACCCTCCGCCTCTGGGACACCACCACTCAACAGACCCTCGGCGGCCCCTTCCCCACCCCCGGCGAGCCCATCCGCTCCCTCGCCTTCAGTCCTGACAACACCACCCTCCTGGTCGGCGGCGACCGCGTCCCCCTCCAGCACTACCCCGTCGACCCCACCCGCGCCACCACCCATGCCTGCGCCCGCGCGGGAAACGTGGCCCTGACGAGGGCGGAGTGGGAGACGTACGTACCGGACGCGCCGTATCGGAGGGTGTGCGGGTGACGGCCGTACTCGTGCACTTGCCGGGCTCTTTTGATGGACCGCACGCGGGTGCCCGGGCGGGGATGTGGACACATCCCCGCCCGGGCACCCGGCGTTCAGCGGGTCAGTTGACGACCGTCAGCGACTTCGGCCAGCCGTTCTTGTCCAGCTGCTTGAACAGGCTCTTGATGTCGTTGGGGTGCAGCTTGATGCAGCCAGCCGACTTGTAGTCGCCGACGCCGTCCCAGCGTGTCTGCTCGGTGGAGCCCTGGCCGCCGCCGCTGGTCATCTCGCTGTGGATGAACAGCTCGGTGCGCAGGGTCCCCTTGCCGTTGTTGCAGCGCTTGTCGGCGAGGCGGATCGCGTAGCCCTTGATCAGGCTGCCGTTGTAGTTCTTCCAGTGGCCGCCGATGCTGTAGGTAGCGGTGGGCAGCCAGCCCTTGCCCGTGGTGCACTCGTTCGTGATGGTGCCGGATCCCGCACGGTAGCTGGCGATCACCTTGCCGCCCTTGAGGACGTACAGCTTCGAGTTGGTCACGGTGCCCTTGTCGAACTTCAGGGTCACCGCGCCCCCGCCGCCGCCGCTGCTGCCGCCGCCCCGGACGAGCGCGGCCCAGGTGTTGGCGCCGACGATGCCGTCGGCCTGGAGGCCCTTGGCCTTCTGGAAGGCGCGGACCTTCTCGGCGGTACGGGCGCCGAATGCGCCGTCGGCGTTGGTGGCGTAGCCGTTGTCGGTCAGCTGGAGCTGGAGTGCCTTGACGGCGGAGCCCTTGGAGCCGCTCTTGACGGTGACGATGAGCTTGGCCCAGGTGTTGGGGCCGACGATGCCGTCCGCCTTGAGGCCCTTGGCCTTCTGGAAGGACTTGACCTTGGCCGCGGTGCCGGAGCCGAAGACGCCGTCGGCCTTGAGGCTGTAGCCGCGCTGGTTCAGCAGCAGCTGGACGGTCGTGACGTCGGTGCCCCGCTGGCCCGACTTCACCGTCGGCCAGGATGCGGCCGCGGCGGCGTTCGCGGCGGCGGCCGGCTGCGCCTCGGCGGTGTCGAGCGGAGCGGTCGCCGTGATACCGACCGCGAGGGCGGAGGCGAGGGCAGCCGCGGCGGCGATGTGACGCCGCGTAGTCAGGGTTGAGGTGCTCATGTCAGGTCCCCGTTCGGTGTTCGTTGAGTGCCATTGGATTCGTGGAAATGAGCGAGGTGCGATCGTCAACCAGAGAGCCACGATCGTCAGCAGGGACGCGAGCGGTTGGGGTGCGGTTGCGCGAAATTCCGCCACCTATGCGGCTGCTGGTGGCCGGAAAGCGGCGCTGTTGTCCGGAGAGCGAGGAGCAGGTGCACGCAACGCGGTCGTGGCGCCCGGCGGTGACTGGATCATCCGCTGGAACCACGGAAACGTAAAAACCAGCTCGTTCGGGTGAAGGGCTCCTGAATCTCGGCGTGAGTCGTCGGCCCCCGCTGTGAAGGTGGCTTCGGGGAATGAGGTCCACGACCACGATGTCGGCAGCAGAGCTGTTCGCGCCCGCCCCCGAGGGGGCGGGCGTGGAGCAGGTCTTCGAACTGTTCGGCGCGATGGCCCCCAAGTGCTGGCGCGTCGAGCTGATCGACGGGGAGATCTGCGTGACGTCACTGGGTGGCGGACAGCATGCGGAGATCGTGTCGGAGATCGCCGCGCAGGTCGTCGACCGGCGACGCGATCAGGCCCTGCGCTCGTTCACCGGCATCGGCCTGAACGTCCCCGGGCGCTCCGTAACGGGTCACGTCGTCCCCGACCTCGTCATCGCCCCAAGGGAACTTCGACGACAAAGACAAATGGCACGACCCCTCCGCCGTCCTCCTCGTCGCCGAAGTCACCTCGGACAGCACCGCCGATCGCGACCGGGAGAAGGCGCCTCTCGGCTATGCCCGCGTCGGCATCCCGGTCTACCTCCTGGTCGATCGCGAGAAGGGCGAGGTGACGGTTCACTCCGAGCCGTCCGGCGACGCCTACGCCAAGAGCCCCCAGCACAAGCGGGGCTGACCGTGTCGCTGCCCGCTCCTCTCGGGTTCGAGCTGGACACGGCCGAGTCTGAGCGGCGACGCACTCCTCCGCCCCCCCAACCCCTGCCTCAGGCTCTCGCGCAAGTCGACACGGCGCCCTCGTGCTGGAACCAGACGCTGTCCAACTCGCGGCCGTCGGGCAGGGTGTGGCGGGGAGGTCCGGGGGCCGGGACGAAGCCTGCGCGTTCCAGGGCGCGGCGGCATGCGACGTTCGCCGTCGCCGTGCCCGCCCGTACCGTCGGCAGACCGACGTGGCCGTGGGCCCACAGCGCGCCCGCCAGGAACAGTTCCGCGCCGAGGCCCTGGCCGCGGTGGTCCGGGGCGAGGTTGCCGCCGATCTCGCCCCTGTCGTGGTCGAGTTCGAGGCATCCGGCGTAGCGACCGGTGTCGCGGCGTACACAGACCAGGAGCTCGGGCATCTCGGGGCCGGGTTCGAAGGGCTCGGCCAGCTCGGGGTTGGTCAGGAGGCGGGTGGCGTCGGCCGGACGCATACGGAGCAGAGACCGTCTGATGTCGGCGTCCGGTACGACCTGGTCGGCCTGATTCCCTTGCCAGCGCTGGGCCTCGGGGTCCGCGCCGGTGGCGATGGCCGCCAACGCGTCGAGTTGGGTCACCGGGGCGTAGAACAGCAGGCGCGGGGTGGACAGGGCGTGACGGCCGGGGGTGCACGCGTCCGGGACCGGGCGCCTCGCGTCAGCCCGTCGGCGTCGTATGAGCGACCAGACCATGGGATCCCCCGTGCATTCGTCCTGGTGTGTCCGGCCGAATGTACCGGGTGCGCGCGAACCGGGACGGACTCCGATGAGGGCCTCGCGGACGATACTTTCGTCGCAGGACAGGATGAACACCGGCTGCCGGGAATGCTGGTGGCCGGTGAGCAGGAAGCTGCGGATGGTGGTGCGGTCGTGGTCAGCGACAGCGCCCCGGGGCCGGAGCTGCTGCAAAGGGCCCAGCAGCCGGGCTGGCAGGCGGACGTGCGATGAGCGACCTGACGCCATCGGCACTGCTGCACTACGCCTGGGAATGGCGGCGCATCCGCACCACCATCGGCACCGGCGACGTCTCCTTCGAAGCCCGAGTGCTGTGGGAGATCCTGTGCGAGACCGGCCACTTCCCGCCCACCACGCCCAACACCCTGCGCCGAGCCCTGAACGGAAGAACGCACGATCTGGCCGCACTGATCAGCAGATACGAGCTGCGGAACAAGGCTGTTGAGCGACTGCTGGTGGACTACACGCGCATCCGGGTCGCCGATGGTCTGGACTTCTCCAGTACTTCGGCCCTCGCCCGCACGCTGGCGCGCGACTTCTGGCAGACGATCGAGTCTGTCAACCCGGAGCAAAATGATCTCAGGCTCTCCCCAGAGACTTACAGAGCCTGGCTGGAGCGCATTTCGGTCAAGGCCGACGGACAGCCGCGGATCGACACCGACAACATCCAACTCGCCGTGCGGGCCTTCCACCTGGACTTGTCTGCCTGGGCCACGGCCGAACTGTAACCGCCCTCGGTAAGTCACATGCAGGTTCCTTCGTGGGGGGATGTGAAGCCGGACTGGCGGGCGGAGAGCCTGGGCTGGTTCGACGGGAGCGACCGTCTCGTCGGCGTGGGACTGCTGCTGCTGCGGCCGTTGCCGAAGCTGAAGCGGTATCTCGCCTACCTGCCCGAGGGCCCGGTCGTCGACTGGGCCGCGCCTGATTTTCAGCGATGGCTGGAGCCGAGGCTCGCGCACTTGAAACGGCTGGCGGGTTCGCCTGCGGCCATGGTGACCGTCTTCGCGCTGACAGCCCTGCCCCTGGACCGGATGACATACGTCAAGCAGGTCGAGGGGGTCGGGACTCGGCTGACACTGCTCTGGTTCCTCGAGCACGATCCCCGCGACCGCCGGCGCGAGCACTTCGCGGACCTGGACGCGGCGGTGGCGACGTCGGGGCTGGGCGACGGCATCGTCGCACCGTTCATACCGACGGTGCCCGGGACAGACCGCTACGTGGATGAGCTGCGGGTGAGCACTCCGAGGCCCGGCACGCCCCGTCGGCATTGCAGTTGTGACGATGCCGTCGCCGCCACCTTCGACGAGGTGGTCGGCCCAGCCGGAGGTGACAGTCTGTGCCCGGCGGGCTGCCGGGCCCGTGTCCGCCGATCCGTCGGCGGTCGGTGCTTCCATTCGCTGCTCGCCGACCGGCTCGGCCCGTGAGCCCCCCTGGGGTCAGACGCCCAGTTACGGAATGGGGCGGAATCGGTGCTGATTCGCCACCCACCAGGCAGCGACTCGGGCGCGGGAGGGGAATGCGAGCTTGGCCAGGATGTGCTCGATATGGCGGTCCACCGTGCGTGGTGACAGGTCGAGCGCCGAGGCGATCTGCCGGTTACTCATGCCCTCGGCCACGAGTGCGGCCACTTCCCTTTCCCGGGGGGTCAAGGGATCTGAGTGGGCAGCTGCGGCATTCCTCCCCTTATCGGTTGACGCCCTGAGAGCCAGTTCGATGGCACGACCTGGACTGTCGTACTGACTGCCCTCCGTGATGGCTTTCTGGAACGCCGTCGGGCCGAGGGTGTCCACGGTTTCCTTCTCGAAATGTGCCTGGAGTTCGTATATCTGAGGGCCGAAGGCACTCATGGATGTGCCGATGCCCTGCCACAGGGCACCCACCGCACCCTGCAGAAAGGCTGCCCGCTGGTGGTCGCCGTCAGAGCCGGCGATCCAGGCAAGGAGGCCGACGAGCATCGCGCTTCCGATCGGGTCGTTGAAGCTCTGTTGAATCTCCAGCCCGGCCCGTGCCGACTCGGTGGCTGCGCCGTTGTCGCCTCGTATCCAGGCGTCGAAGCCCAGTGCCCACAGAGCGTAGGCGCGGCACAGCCGCTCCCCGTGTGCCTCCGCCACAGCCACCGCTCGTGTACCGATCTCCGCGGCGGCCGGGTCTTGGAGCTGTGCTTTGGCGGTGGTCAGCAGGAAGAGCCAGAACACCGTCGCGTGTGTTTCGCCCAGTGCCTCCAGGCGGTCCACGGCCTCCTCATACAGGCCCAGGGCCGCGTGCGGACGCCCCTGGCACAGCGCTGACATGCCGCGAAATCCCATGACCCGCGCCCGCACCCGCGGATCGTCGAATCGATCACCCAGCATCTCGGCCTCGTCGAGCCACTGGGCGGCCACTGCCAGATCGCCTTGGAGGATCGCCACCCAGGCGGCCGCCACCAGGGCGGTTGCCCGGGTCTGGGTGGGCTCGGGCGCGGCTGCGAGCAGTCGGCCGAGCCAGCGGCGTCCGTCACCAAGAGCACCGCCGGCGCACCAGTGGATGCTCAGAGCCTCGGCCAGTGCCAGCGCAGTCTGGGCGTCACCGGGCTCTGACGCCGCGGCCTCCGCCCGGTCCGGGGACTGGGCCGATGCCGGTACATCGCCGCGCTGCAACGCTGCCAGGAAATTGTCGTGTTCGGCGCGGAGCCGTGTCAGAGCCGCTTCCTGTCCGGGACCGAACCAGCCGTCTGCGGTGCGCTTGGCGAGGGCGAGGAAATATCCACGGTGCCGCCGCCGCAGGGCGGGCTCCTCGCCGGACTCCGCGAGCTTGCGCATCCCATACTGACGAATGGTCTCCAGCATCCTGTAGCGGACCACTTCCGCGCGTTCGGCCGTGAGGACGACGGACTGGGCGATCAAGGCGTCGAGGAGGTCCAGTACGTCAGGCCGGGATATCGCCTCACCGGCACAGACACGTTCGGCCGCCTCCAGGCTGAAACCGCCCACGAACACCGAGAGCCTGTTCCACAGGATTCGCTCGGCAGGGGAGCACAGCTCGTAGCTCCACTCGATCAGTGCCCGCAGGGTGCGATGCCGAGGGCGGGCGGTTCCGTTGCCGCGCGTGAGCAGGGTAAAGCGGTCTTCCAGGCGGTCCGTCAATTGTCCGATCGTCAGGGTCCGTAGCCGCGACGCGGCCAATTCGATGGCCAGCGGCAGCCGGTCCAGCGCGGCACACAGCCGGGCGGCCTGGTTTCGACCCGCGTCATCGAGCTGGAATTCCGGCTGGACGGCGGCGGACCGAGCCACCAGCAGGTCCACTGCCTCATTCAGTTCCAGAGCAGGCACTTCGAAAACGTACTCGCCGGCGATGCGCAGCGTCCGGCGGCTCGTTGTGAGGATACGCAGCCGTGGAGCGGCTGACAGAAGCATCTGGGCCAGCTCCGCACCGGCGTCCACCACGTGTTCGCAGTTGTCCAGAACGATCAGTGCCTGGCGCCGGGACAGATGCGCCGCGAGCCTTTCGAGTACGGGTCTGGAACCGACGTCACGCACGCCCAGGGCTGCCGCCGTTGCACCGGCCACGGCCTTCGGATCCAGCACGGGAGCCAGGTCCACCAGCCACACTCCGTCCGGAAAGACGTTTCTGGACGCGGCAGCCGCCTCCAGCGCCAGCCTGGTCTTACCGATACCACCTGCCCCAGTGAGCGTCAGGAGCCTCGCGGCACCGAGGAGACGACGAATCTCGGCGGCCTCGCGCCGCCGGCCTATGAAAGTGGTCAGCGCTGCGGGCAGGTTCCCCGCCTCTGAGGCAGCAACGGTCACAGCTGTCTCGCTCCCTGCTGTCTTTCCGCCCGTCAGAAAGCGCTACTGCGCGGAAGTCGACTGCTGCGGAATCGCCGCCGACCGGGCCACTCAGTACTGCTTCGTCACTTGGAATTCTCGGCGTACAGCCGGTGGCCTGTCCCGGAAATCCGCGCAAACCGTCCCCGGCAGAGACACCGACGCCATGAGTTCGACAGCTTATGCCGGAGGCGGACAGGCACGCAGCAGCCGTCCGACGTTCCGGGACACACCGGCACCGGAGCGCTGTCGCAGACGGCACGCGGCCGGATGGCGGGCAGTGCCACCGCTGCGGAACCCTGTCCGCCGCCGAGGACAGCCCTCCGGGGACAGTACGGCGCTTCTTGCGGCCGTCGCGGATGGAGTGAACGCTGCAACGCCGAACGCCCCGTGGCCCCCCTGTAGAACTACCCATAGTCAAGAAACAGGCCAGGCGTAGATGCTTTTCGGCATGAAGCAACGCCGTCCTCACCGGTGGCGCTCACGGCCGTGGCAAGCGCCGTGGACGCCCTACCGGAGGGCCCTTGCCCCCTTGCCTGGGGCCCGTACAGGTGGTCGCGGTCGGCCGAGACCGGCCTTTCCGATCTGCCGAAGCGCCGGCGCGACGGCCGACCACTACGTCCGAGGGCGCGACGAAGGCCTTCACCGACCGCATCGCGCGGCCGGACATCCAGCAGGACGCGGGGAAGGACATCGGGGGAACCGCCCGAGCCATCAGGAGCGTTGCCGGTGCCGCCAGGGGCACACGCGCGAGCCTCACCCCGGCGGCCCGGTCCGAGAACAGGTTGCGCCGACGCCATAGGACCCGGACCTACGGCGCGGCCCGTCGGCGCCAGGATCTCCGGCTGACGTAACCGGCATTGTCACCGCCTCCACACGCCACGGCAGGGCCGCCCCGGTTCCCCACCGGAGACCCTGTGAGATCTCTAAGGAACCGTCAGCAGCATGATTCCGCACACCACCGGGCCCAGTGTCCGTTACCGCCCGAGCGGCATCGCCCACGGACGACCAGGCGCCGTTACCGGCCTGGCCAACCCGGGCTGCCCGGCGATCACTTTCCTCATCGCCGGGCATAAGCCCACCAGCCTGCTGCCGTTCGTGCTGCACTACTTGACCAAACACCCCGAGGTACTGGCCCGCGCCCAGGTGGAAGTGGACGCCTTGTGGGGCGATGCGGCCGATCCCGACCCGCAGTACACGGACTTCGGCAAACTCACCTACGGCAAGGATGCCGTGCATGAGGGCAAGTCGCTCATGGCGCTGATCCCGCAGCTGCACCGAGATCCCGCCTGGGGGGACAACGTTGAGCTGTTCGCCCCGGAGCGGTTCTCGGCTGAACGCGAGTCCGCACGCCCGGTCCATCTGTTCAAGCCATTCGGCAACGGCGAACGGGCTTGCACCGGGCGCCAGTTCGCCCTGCACGAGGCGACGGACCTACTCGCCCTGCTGGTGCACTGCTTCCGTCTGATCGACCACACCAGCTACCAGCTCAAGATCAAGCAGTCCCTCACCCTCAAGCCCGGCAGCTTCACCCTGAACCTGGCCCGACGCGACAACAGCGGGCGCCGCATGCCCAGCTCCGCTGCCACCGGCGCACCCCTTGGACAGGGACAGTCTGCGGCCCGGCGCGCGGCCGGGACGAAGCTGACCGTGCTGCACGGCTCCAACCTCGGGACCTGCTACGGCATAGCCGCTGACCTCGCTGTGGACGGCGACGAACACGGCTTCGCCACCACCGTCGCCTTGCTCAACGACGCCGTGGGCGAACTCACTGACGCCGACGGCCCGGTAGTGATCGTCGCCGCCTCCTACAACGGCGGGCCCACCGACGACGCGGCCCGGTTCGTGTCATGGCTGGAGGAGCTGCGGCCCGGCTCGCTCGACGGAGTCCCGTACGCGGTGCTCGGTGTCGGCGACCGCAAGTGGGCCGCCACCTACCAGCGCGTCCCGACGCTCATGGACGAGCGGCTTGCCGCCGCCGGTGCAGCGCCCCTGCTGGAGCGCGGCGCCGCCGACGCCGCGGGGGACTTCGCCGGCACCGTCGACCGGTGGACCGGCGGCCTGTGGAACGCCCTGCTGGACAAGTACGGAAGCCCGGTACAGGCCGGCGCGGAACCGGCCGGACAGGGCGGCGGAGCCGACGCGGGCCAGAGGCCGTACGAGCTTCAGGACGCCACGGAGTCGGTCACCGGCCCGCTCGCGGCACGGCACGGCGTACAGCCCATGGAGGTACTGGACGCCTACGAACTGGTCGACATGGACCATCCGCTCGGCCGCTCCAAGCGCTTCATCCGGCTGCGGTTGCCCGACGGCGTCACCTACCGCACCGGCGACCACCTGGCGGTACTTCCGCGCAACCCGGCCGGTCTCGTGCATCGGGTCGCCTACCGCTTCGGCCTCGACCTGGACCGCACCGTACGGCCGAAGGCGCGCCGCCGCAGCCCCAACGCCCTGCCCGTCGACCGCCCGCTCACCCTGCGTCAGATGCTCACCGACTGCGTGGAACTGCAGGACACCGCCACCCAGGAGCAGGTCGCCGTGCTCGCCGAGCACACCGCCTGCCCGCCCGAACACCCCCTGGCCGAACTCGCCGCAGTCGCACCCGACGCCTTCCGCGAGCGGGTCGACGCCGGGTGCAGCCTTCTGGACCTGCTGGAGCGCTACCACACCTGCGAACTTTTGTTCGAGCGCTTTCTGGAACTGCTGCCCGTTCTGCGGCCACGGCACTACTCGATCTCCTCGTCCGCCGCGGCCGCGCCCGGCGAGGTGGACTTGATGGTGTCGCTCCTGAAGGCCCCGCACCGCGGCGGCGAGGGCATCTTCCGCGGCATCGCCTCCCACTACCTGCAGACCGTCGGCGCGGGCGACACCCTCCAGGCGCGGGTGCTCCCCCGCAGCGAAGCCTTCCGCCTGCCGCAGGACCCTGCGGTCCCCGTGATCATGGTCAGCGCGGGCACCGGACTGGCACCCTTCCGCGGCGCTGTCCTCGACCGACTGCACGGCAAAGCCACCGGGACACTGCTGTGCTACTTCGGCTGCGACCACCCCG
The DNA here is from genome assembly GCF_024612015.1 of Streptomyces sp. CA-210063. Lineage (NCBI taxonomy): Bacteria > Bacillati > Actinomycetota > Actinomycetes > Kitasatosporales > Streptomycetaceae > Streptomyces > Streptomyces sp. CA-210063. Next base: position 10,622,744 of record NZ_CP102512.1, on the reverse strand, counting down.
ACGTCGACTTCCTCCACCGCGAGGAACTCCAGGCGGCCCAGGACGCCGGAGCCGTCAGCCTGCGCCCCACCTTCAGCTACGCCCCCGAGGGCGGCGTCCGCTTCGTCCAGGACCGCATTGCCAAGGAGAGTGCCGAGGTCTGGTCGGTCCTGCAAGACGGAGGGCGGGTGTACGTCTGCGGCGACGGGCGCCGCATGGCCCCCGGAGTACGCGCAGCCCTCCAGGCCGTCTACCGCGAGCACACCGGATCCGCCGCCGACGAGGCCGCCAGCTGGCTGACCGCCATGACGGAGTCCGGCACGTACGTCGAGGACGTCTGGGCCGGCTGACCCCGGTCGGCACGTACTCCCTCCCCGAGACACCAGCGACAGGGATCCTTAATTCCGGTGACACCGACACGATGTACGGCAACAGCGGCAACGACGTACTGCGCGGCGGCGCGGGCACGGACAGGCTCCCGGCGGGCCGGGCACCAACAAGGTCTGCCAGTACCGAGGCCCCCGCCTCTGAGTGAGAACCCCTGGCGTGTGCGGGGAGCGCACACTCCCCGCACGCTGTCTCGCCTCGCGCTACCGCGCGGAGATGTAACCCGGCCCGCACACCTCCCGGCACGGCACATCAGGGACGTACGTCTGCCGCCGTGCCCGGGTCAGGCCGCCGCCCGTTCGTGCGCAGACGCTCGCCACCGCCCGCTCCGTGTCCACCGCGTACCGCCGGAGCGGAGCATGCGCGCGCTCCCGGCGTACAAGGTGTTGCTGTCGGCGCTGAGGGCGAGGGTCTTGTGCGAGTGGCGACCTGCGGAAACCTGATCACCCCGGGACTCTCTCGGAACTCTCACAGATCGTCGTCTATCAGAGGGCACACGCGGGCCTAGGCTGGCGCTCCTGCCCGTGGGCTCAAAGGATGCTTGTATGAAGAAACTGCCGATCGGTCGCCCGAGTCTGCGGCCCTATCTGCCTCACAAGGAACGCCCTGCAGCGCACCGTGAGGGGCTGATCGCTCACTTTCTGGGCACCAGTTCAGTACTGCTGTCGGATGGGCAGACCTCGGTGCTCAGCGACGGGTTCGTCACCCGCCCGGGGATGCTGCGTGTGAGTATGGGCAAGATCGCTCCGAACCGCGCGTTGGTACGAGCCGCCATCGAGCGGCTGCGGGTGGACAATCTCGCCGCTGTAGTGTGCGCGCATTCCCACTACGATCACGCCCTCGACGCACCGGTGTGGTCGCTGGAGACCGGCGCCGAATTGGTCGGATCGGAGTCCACCGCCAACATCGGGCGCGGTCTGGGGGTCCCCGAGTCGTCCTTGCGGGTGGTCGGCGACGGCGACACCGCGACCTACGGCAACTTCACGCTGACCTTCCTGGACTCCGTGCACAGCCCGGACGACCACTACCCCGGTACCGTCGACCATCCCCTGGTCCCGCCGGCCCGCACCGGCGCCTGGAAGACCGGGACCTCCTACTCCCTGCTCGTCACCCACCCCAACGGCCGCATTCTCCTGCAAGCCAGCGCCAACTACCGGCCCGGCGCGCTGCGCGGTCTCCACGCCGACGTCGTCTATCTCGGCATCGGCACGCTGGGCAAACAGCCCGCCGAGTTCCTTCACGCCTACTGGGACGAGGTCGTGGTCACGACCGGGGCCAAGCGGGTCATCCTGGTGCACTGGGACGACTTCTTCCTCGGCCTGGACCGGCCACTGCGCGCCATGCCCTACCTGCTCGACGACCTGGACACCACCATGAGCCGACTGCTGCCCCTGGCTCGCCGTGACGGCGTCGACGTCGCCCTGCCCGTCTCCTGGCAACCCAGCGCCCCCCTCGCCGGTCTCACGTGAACGCGACCATGCGACTGTGAATCGGCGTGGCACGTCGATTACCGGCCGATGCGAGACGAGCCACTGACGTCGAGGAGGAGGCCAGTATCGGCCCGGAGCTGCACACCCGGCGATGACTGTTCCGACATCCCGGAGTTAATTGATCGCCAACCGCCTCCGAAGGCTGTTGTCCTGCCCGAAGTCCTGCGGGCGGAGGCCGCCTCCAGCCGGCAAAGTGCCACGGCCTGCTGATGATCGCGCTCGGTTCAGGGTGGCGCTCGACAGAGGCAGACGGGCGGTGTAGACAAGGCCGTCAGGCCCTCGACCGCGTGGTTGGTTTTCTTCACACCAAACTCAACTGCCATCGGGGGACCGCCGGTTACGCACCGACGAGTGCGGTCATGGGTGCGGGGGGTGAACCGTCCGTCGCCCCGTTTGCGCAGCCGGCTGCGGTCGGCGAGTCTGTTCAGCTTCACTCGCAGTGGCTCCAGTTTGCCTGCAGGATGGTGCGACAGTCCCTGGGCAGGGCGCTCTCGTCCGGATTCTCATTGCGGTGCCCGATCAGCAGCACCGTCCGGCCCGCCACCCGGGCGGGAGTCGGCGTCACGGGGGCGGCTTCCGTCTTGGTCCGGTCCTGCTCGGCCAGCCGGTTCAACACCCGCTCGGCGACGGCCAGTTCCTCCCGCTCGGTCTGGACCTCCTACAGCTGCTGGGCCAACTCGTCGGCGTGTACGTCAGTTCACTGCTGCGAGCCGTGATCCGCTCCAGCTCCCGCATCCCCACGCCCTCTCACGGTCTCCCGCCGTACCGACCCGGTGACGGATCGTAGAAGCGGCAGAGCACTCGGCGCAGCCGAACCCGGCCACGACTCCGGCCGACACGTCAGACGATCTTCGCCATGGACACCGGCCGAGGATCAGCGTGCGTATTCCGATCACCCCGCACACCAGACCTGTGACCTGCGAACCTCCCGATGCACGGGTCTCAGTGCGGAAGCGCACTTCCAGCTGGCGGGACACTCGGCGATGCGGCCCCGTCCGCACGGACGGCCTGCCTCATATAACTTACCCTCGCAACTGTTTCCCTCGCAAGTTTTTGCAGTTAAGGTCTTTCTCGGAAGCGGCGTCCCCGGGGCTCGACCTGCAGCCTCGCCCTGCGTGAGACGCCTGGGTCAATGCGGTCTGCGGGGGTCGGCATGCCCAGCGTGCCGTGTCGCACGCGAGCCTGCCGCGATGAACGTTGAGGAGTGACGATGGGATCGAAGCCGCGAAAGCTCGGGGCCAGGGCGACGGCGGGAGGACTGCTGGCCTGCCTGGTGCTGTCGGCTTGCGGATCCGGTGACCAGGATGCGCAGGCCGACAAGACCGATGAGGCCCGCACACCATCCGCTACCGCATCCGCGTCCGCTGATACGAACTGCAAGCCCTCGCGGGACGGTCGGATCACGCCGGTCTGCAACCTGCAGTCTCCCGAGGATTTCCAGCTGCTGCCCGGCAGCGAGAACCAGATGGTGGTGTCCCTGGGTAACGGGCCCGTCTACAAGGGCCCCAGCTCCCTCGCCCTGCTGGACACGGACACCAAGGCGGTCACCAAGCTTGCCGTGCAGGAGAAGCCCCTGAAGGGCTGGGGGGACGCCGGATGTACGCCTCCCGAAGGCGAGTTCAGTTTCCACGGCCTGAACGTGCAGAAGTTGAAGGACGGCACCGTTCGCGTCCTGGTGGTCAATCACTCCAAGCGTGAGTCGGTCGAGCTTTTCCAGCTTGACCGGTCCACTTCGCGTCCCAAACTCATGTGGCGCGGCTGCGTGAAGACACCCCCCGAGTCCTACATCAACGACGTGGCGGGCCTGCCGGACGGCGGTTTCGTGGTGACGGTCATGGCGTCGGCGAAGGACATGCAGCCAGAGGGCTTCGACTCCATCTTCAGTGGAAAGAACACGGGGCCCGTCTACCGCTGGTCACCCACGGGCGGCGTCCGCACCCTTCCCGGCACGATGAAGCCTGGCCCTAACGGCGTCCAGGTCTCCGCCGATGGCCGCACCATGCACTTCGCGGAGTACACCGGTTTCAAGATGGCCCGCTACGACCTCGAGGCCGAGAAAATGACCGGCGAGGCCAATCTGGACATCGTTCCCGACAATGTGAGCATGGGCCCTGACGGCGAACTGGTCATGGTAGGCGTCGCGACTCTGGCCGAGACCCGCGAATGCCCCGAGTCCGGCCTGACCAAGTGCGACCACCCGGTACGCGTCCAGGCAGTCGACCCTGACAGCCTGAAGGTCACAGATATCCCCGTGGACGGCCTGAACGTCCTGCGTGGCGCCACCGTGGCAGTTCCCGCCGGCGACGCCCTCTATGTGAGCTCCGTCGCCAACGACAGGATCGTCCGCTTCACCTACGACGGCCTGAAGGGCAAGTGACCGACTGACGGGCGGGTGGGCGGCCAGGAAACCGGCTGCCCGCTTCGCGCTGTCGAGCGCATCAGGAGGACGGAGCCCCCCGGCCGGACTCGTCGAAGGCGTCCGTGATTCCCGAAACGGTCTTCACCAGCTTCTCCAACTCGCTGCTGCTGAGACGGTCGAACAATGCCGCCTTCATCAGCCGTGCATGGCCGGGCGAAGCCGCTCGGAACCTGGCGCTGCCCTCTGGAGTGAGGGCCGCATACACCACCCGCCGGTCCGCCGGATCGGCTGAGCGGATGACGAGACCGTCCGATACCAGTCCTGTCACCACACGTGAGATGCGTGACGGCGACGAACTGGCCGCCGCCGCCAGATCACTCATCCGCACCCGATGACCTGCGGTGTTCGCGAGCATGGACAGCGTCTGGAACTCCACCAGACTCAGTCCGGCGTCACGTTGCAGGTGACGCTCCAGCGCAGCGGGAACCGCTGACAGCATCCCCGAGAGGGCGAGCCACGCCTCTCGCTCCCGCGGAGCCAATTCATCCTGGTCAGACATGCCCCCAGTATGAACCAGCCTCTTGCACGCGAAATACTTCCACTCGCAACAATCGCGTCGGGCATGGGAACTGCGCCGCTTCGCAGCACGTGAGGTCCGCCTCGACAAGCCCGTCGATGGTCGCACACGCGTGCCGCCGTCAGATCGTGCGTCGCGCCGGGCAGCGCGGGTGAGGCGCACAGCAGCTGCCCGAACGGGTCGGTCAACACCTGAACGCTGATGCCGTGGCGCCGCTTCTCAGTCCGTGCGGGCCGGGATCCGCATCCGTACCCGGTAGCCGCCGTCGCCGGTCGGCCCGGCTTCGAAGGTGCCGCCCAGCAGGTCGGCGCGTTCCTTCAGGCCCACCAGGCCCTGGCGCCCGCCCGGGAGAGGCAGCGAGGGCTGGGTCGGCGGGCCGTTGGTGACCGTCACGCCGACCTGGTCGCCGTCATGCCACAGCGCGACTTCGGCTTTCGCTCCGGGCGCGTGTTTGCGGACGTTCGTCAGGGACTCCTGCACCGTGCGGTAGAGCGTCCGCTGCGCCGGTGTGCCCGCAGCGTCGGGCAGTTGACCTGTCAGCTGCACCTCGATACCGCTGCTCTCGACGAGCCTTCGTAGATCGGCCAGTGTGGGTTGTGGGGTCAGCTCGGTGGCGGCACCGCCGGAGGCACGCAGCAGCATGACCATGGTGCGCAGTTCGTCGAGGGTGTCGGCGCTGAGGGAGCGAATGGTGCGCGCGGCCTCCCGGCTGTCCGTGTCCTTGGCGGCGACCTGCAGGGCACCGGCCTGCACGGCGATCAGGCTGACCTGGTGGGAGACGACATCGTGCATCTCGCGGGCCAGTTGGGCGCGTTCGCGCGCGAGTACGGCCTGCGCGTGCAGTGCCCGCTCGTGCTCCTTCGCCTCCTCGATCTCCACCAGCCGCCGCGACAGGTCCCGCCGCGCCTGCAGGAGTTGCCCGAGCAGGACGGGAGCGGCAGCCGACGCCAGTGCGTACACCAGCTGGACGAGCGTCCAGGTGTGGTCCTGTGCGTCGTACTCGATCGGTGACGGGGCGGCCCTGGCGATCGCGGACAGCGCGACGCACACGGCGAGCAGACGCCGGTCGCGGGAGCGCTCGGCCAGGGTGAACAGCGCCGCGATCGGGGCGACCACGACGTCCTGCAGCAGACTGGCGGGCAGGGTCAGCAGGAAGACGGCCAGTGGAAAGCGCCGCCGCAAGGCGAGGGCGACGCAGGCGACGGCCGCCACGAACAGAGCGAGCGGTTTGTCGTCCCACAGGTTGAGCCACACATCCATCGCGGCGAGCGCGACGAGCCCGGCGTCGATCAAGGGCGTCGGCACGCGTTCCCACCGGCGCTTCCACGCGGTCGTCCCGGTCATCGTGGTCACCGCCCGGCCGCACCGAAGTCGGGGTCGCTGTCCAACAGCCCCGCCCGCTGGGCGAGCAGCGCGGCCTGCACGCGGCCGGCCACGCGCAGCTTGGTGAGAATCGCGCTGACGTGATCCTTGACCGTGCCGGTGCTCAGGTGCAGGCGCACCCCGATGTCGGCGTTCGACAGGCCTTCGGCGAGCAGCACGAGCACGTCCCGCTCCCGGTCGGTCAGCCGCTCGACGCGGGCCACGTCCTCGTCGACGGCAGCGGGCCCCGTACCGGGGTGAGAGCGCAGCAGCCTCCGGGACGCCTTCGGCGACAGCACGACGCCCCCCGCAGCCAACGTGCGTACCGATTGAGCCAGTTGATCGGGCTCGGTGTCCTTCAGCAGGAAGCCGGCCACCCCGGAGTGCAGCGCGGTCAGGACGTATTCGTCCGTGTCGAAGGTCGTCAGCATCGCCACGGTGGGCGGGGACGGCAGCGCGCACAGCTCCCGCAGGACGGTCAGCCCGTCCACGTCCGGCATCCGGATGTCGAGCAGGGCGACGTCCGGCCGGTGCTCACGAACCGCCGCGAGCGCCTGGGCACCAGTGGCGGTCGCGACCACCTCGATGTCGTCGGCCGCGTTGAGGATGAGGCGGAAGCCGGACCGGACCAGCGCCTCGTCGTCCACCACCACTACCCGGATCACCTGTACTCCGCCTTCGCCGCGTCCATCGCTGCCGTACCGACCCTAGAGCCCGCCATGCCCGCACATCCTTTCGCCCGGCTCGGCTCCAGACGGTCGGGGGGTCGGCTCCGGCCAGTCGGCGGGGGCAGGGCGGACGGGTGCCGGATACCCGGCTGACGAGCGCGCTTCCAGCCTGGAGGCATGACATCACACACTGTTATCGAGGCCGCCTCGACCGACCACGTTCGGGCGGCCGGCGCCCCAAAGGGCACGAAGACGCCGGTGGGCCGGCTGGTCGGGGTGGACCTGGCCCGAGGTCTGGCCGTCTTCGGCATGTTCGCGGCCCACGTGGGCCCCGCCCCGGAGCAGGGTGGAGTGACCGGCTTCCTGATGGAGTTGGCGCACGGCAGGTCCTCTGCCCTGTTCGCCCTCCTGGCCGGGTTCGCGGTCGTCCTCATCACCGGGCGCCGCGCGCCGAAGACCGGCCGGTCCGGCCGCCAGGCCGTCGCCAAAGTGATCATCCGGGCCGTGATCCTGCTGGCCCTGGGCACCGCCCTGACCGCGACCGGCACCCCGGTCGAGGTGATCCTGGCCTTCTACGGCCTGTACTTCCTGCTCGTCCTGCCGCTGTACCGGCTCGGTGCGGGGGCCCTCGCGACGATCGCGGCGGGTACGGCCGTGGTGTGCCCGCAGGTGCTGTACGCGCTGCGGCCGCTGCTCGCAGACGCCGAGCCCGCCGCACCGGGCGCCCCCGACGGACTCGTCTCGCTGCTGTTCACCGGCAGTTACCCGGCACTGACGTGGATCCCGTTCGTCCTGGCCGGCATGGCCGTCGCCCGCCTCGACCTGGGAGCTGCGGCCGTCCGCATACGCCTCGCCCTGGCGGGCGTCACCCTCGCCGTCCTCGGCTACGGCGGTTCCTGGCTGGCCCTGCACCTCGTGCCGGGCGCCGTCGACGCCATCGGCAGCTCCGGATGGTCCCCGGGCGCGGCGGCCGGTTCTGCCTGGTGGTCCGACACCGCGGGCTTCCCCTCGGGCGACACGGGCGCCTGGTTGCTGGCCGCTTCCCCGCACAGCGAGACGACGCTGTCGATCGTGGCCAACACGGGTGTCGCGATCGCGGTTCTGGCCGCGTGTCTCGCCGCGATGGACGCCTTCCCCCGCCTGCGCCGCCTGGCCGGGCCCGTCCTCGCGGTCGGCTCGATGTCGCTGACGGCGTACGTCTTCCACATTGTCGGCATCCGGCTTCTGGGTATCGAGGAACTGCCCGGCGCACCCCTGCACGTGCTGCTCGGCTTCATCGTGTCGGTGACCGTCTTCGCCGCCGTCTGGTCCCGTCTCTTCGCGCGTGGTCCGCTGGAATGGCTGATGAGCAAGGCGACATCGCTCGCCCGCCACGTACGGTGACCCCGGCGTCCGAAGGTCGTCGGCGCGGTCTGAGAGCGGCACCGCCTTGACCGAGGACGTCACCAAGGCGCTCATCGACGCCCTCAACGCCTAACCCGCCCCGGCCGCGTTCACCCGACCTCCTGGACCGGTCACTTGTCGCGTCGGCGGCCCGGGAACGGACGATCACAGGAGACCGGCGGCCCTTCCGTGCCGAGCCCGCGCCAGTCGCGCCGGGCTCGGCACGGCACGTTGTACGCCTCGTCGCGGGTCAGGCATCACATCCTCAGGATCGTGCTCCATCGGCTGCGAGCGAGCTCCTCGTCACGCCCCGGAGAAGCGCTGCGGCCGCCGCGAGGTCATGCGGCGCCCAAAGCACGGACGGCGGCTTCGAATGCTTGGGCGGTGACCGCGTCGAGGGCACCCGCGTCCTCGTGTTCCGCCCAGTACTCCACTGCGGTCGTGGAGGCGTTGACGAGCAGGCCGGCCAGGAGCCGGGGCTGCAGGGCGGATTCGTCGGCGGCGACGCGAGAGGCGATGACCGGGACGAGCCGGTCCTGGCCCTGGCGGCCGGCGGCCAGCCAGCGTGCCGTGAGGGCGGGCTCCGCCAGCATGACGCGGATCAGGCGGCGGCGGGAGGTGTCGTCCATGAGCGCGGCGCACTCCAGCAGCGCGGCACGTGCCGCCTCGGGGAAGGTCTCTTCGGGGGGTCGGCCGGTCCGCCGAGCGGCGGGAGCGCGATCTACGGACGGCGCCCTGGTCGCCGCCGTGTGTCCCGGCATGGTGGACACCGGGTGGGTCCACCACTGGTACGACGACCACAGCCAGGCGCAGACACCGGTCGAGGCCGCCGGGCCCATCCTCGACTTGGTCCTCGCCGACACCGTGGACCCCGCCCAGTACGGGGAGTTGATCCAGTTCGGCAAGGTGCTGCCGTGGCACGGCGGAGCGCCGGACGACTGGGAGCAGGAGCAGAAGGTCACGCCGTAGGCGAACCCCGTCGGGCGGTCCCGGCATTCACCGCACGGCCGGGGCCGCCTCGGTAAGCCTCCCGAGGCGGCCCCGTCATGAATGGGCTGCCCGCAGGCCCGCGAGTGGCATGAGATGCCGCTCATCCGGGTTCGTCTCCGTTCCCCCTGCGCAATCACCACCATCGAAGAGGTACGCCATCATGAGCAAAGCCCCTGCCCTGGACGACGGAATCCACGGCGCGGCGTCGGGGTCCGCGCCCGTGCCGCTCTCAGTCCTGGACGCAGTGAATGTGGGAGTCGGCCACCCCTCCGCCGATGCCCTGCGCACCAGCGTCGAGCTGGCCCGCCTGGCGGACACACGCGGTTTCCATCGTTACTGGGTCGCCGAGCACCACTCACTGCCGAGCGTCGCGGCCTCGTCTCCAGCCGTGGTTCTGGCCCACCTGGCCGCCCACACCGACCGTCTCCGCCTCGGCTCCGGAGGCGTGATGCTCCCCAACCACGCTCCTCTCGTCGTCGCGGAACAATTCGGCACCCTGGAAGCTCTCGCCCCGGGCCGCATCGACCTCGGCCTCGGACGCGCCCCGGGCACGGACGGTGCCACCGCCGCCGCGCTGCGCAGCACCGATGGACGCCAGGCGTCCGGCGACGACTTCCCCGAGCAGGTGGTGGAACTCATCCGCTTCCTGGACGACGGCTTTCCCGACGGTCACCCCTACCAGAACATCCACGCCGTCCCCGGGCCCGTCCAGGGCACCGCGCCCGGCGGCGTGCAGTCCCCGCACCGACCGCCCGTCTGGCTGCTGGGCTCGTCCGGCTTCAGCGCCCGGCTGGCCGGGATACTCGGCCTGCCGTTCGCCTTCGCCCACCACTTCGCACCGCAGAGCACCGTCCCCGCCCTGGAGCTGTACCGCGCGTCCTTCGAACCGTCCGCGCACCTCGACCGGCCCTACGCCCTGATCGGCGTCGCGGCGCTGGCCGCCGACACCGAGCAGCAGGCCCGGCGTCAGGCCCGGCCGATTGGGCTGATGATGCTCGGCCTGCGCAGCGGCAGCCCGGGCCTGCTCCCCAGCCCGGAGCAGGCGGAAGCCCACGACTACAGCCCGGCCGAGCGGGAGGTCGTCGACTCCTGGAACGCCAACACCATCACCGGCACCGCCGACGAGGTCGTCGCCGGCCTCGACGACCTCTGCAAGCGCACAGGCGCCGACGAGCTCATGATCACGACCTATGCCCACAGCGGCGAGGTCCGCGTGCGCTCGTACGAACTGATCGCCAACGCCTACGGCTTCCCCGCCTCCTTGGACAAGCAGGACGGCCCCGTCCGCTGACGGGGCCCCTGAAACGATGACCTCGCCCGTGCCAAAGACGACGTATCGGGCAGCGACGATCTCGACCGGGCCGAGGGAGCACAGCGGGTCCAAGTATCCGTCGAAGAAGCGCAGCTTGGCCGTGCCCGGCGTGGAGGAGACCATTGCACGAGAGTCGAAAGCCGCGCGGCCGCCGGGGCGCGGTGCCAGGTCAGGCCGAAAGGCGTTCGAGTACGTCGGCTGCCGCCTGACGGCCGCTGTCCAAGGACAGGTCGATCTGGGGTGTCACGACGCCGGCCCAGAACAGCTTGTCCTTGACAGGGCTGTAGATCTCCTCCTCTTCGGGCACCTCGAGCGGGTAAGCACCCTGGGCGAACGGGTCGTTGACCCAGTCGTGCTCGATGACCTTGCTGTACATCAGATCCGGCCTGTCCGCCGCGATCCGCACCGCCTCCAGCACCCGCTGATGGCGAACCTTCGCGGGTAGGGCCAGCAGTTCACGTGCCGGGTCGCCTTCCGACCACCCGGCGACGACCTGCCCGGCAAACCCGGGAACCGATGCCGAGGCGTTCCAGAGAGTGCTGGGATTGGCCGGAAGCCGTTCGACGTAGTCCGCGTTCATCGGCAGCACCGGGGTCGCGAACTCCATCAGGACCTTGCACGCGGGGTGATACTCCGCAGCGTCCAGTGCCTCGGTCTTCGCCGCGGGCAGCTCGGGCGAGAACTTCACGTTGCCACTGCGGAGCACCCCCAGCGGCAGCGTGATCACCGCTGCCCGTGCCTGGAAGGTCACGGCCGTGCCGGCTCGATCCGCCCGCACCGTCACCCCGTCTCCTCCGTACTCGATCTTTTGGACCACTGTGTTCAGCTTGATGGCCAGGCCCTTGGACAGTGGGCGCAGGATCTGGTGGTAACCGCCGATGACCCGGAAGTCCCCGGCGGGCTCCGGAGGGATCCTCCGCCAGGGGGCACTCGGGCTGCGCCGGGTGACGGCGATCTTCATCTCGTGGGTCGCCACCCCTTCACCACGGATCAGCGGCCACGTACTGGCATCGGGACCATGCACGAGCTCCGCACCGCGCTCCACGGGGATACTCGCCGCACTCCGATCCGTCCACATGCGACCGCCGATACGGTCCCGCGCCTCGACCACGACGACCTTCTTCCCACGGTCGACCAGGTCATGGGCGGCAGCCAGGCCGGACACTCCCGCCCCGATGACGATGACGTCGAGAGAGTCCGCTCCGCCCGGCGCCTGCCCAGAGGCTTTGCCACACGACGTGATCATCACGGGGACAGCGGCCGCTGCAGCACCACCGAGGAGGATCTGTCGCCTCGTCAGCCCGCGTGCGTTCGTTTGCATGACTTCTCCGTGTTTTGTAGTGACCTTGCGATCACCAAACAGACTGGAGCATGACAAGCCCGTTGCACCCCCGCCAAGTAGCTGGACCCACCCCCCCCACTCGGTGGTTTGCGGCATGGCCCTGTCCGCTGCGTCAACGGACCGACCGTGCCTGCTCGTGGGAGAACACGCTGCCGGGATCTGCCACGCATCGCGGCGACGAGGGCCCGCTGACCGCCGCGCTGGGCGACAGGGCGTGGAAGAAGACGCCGACGCAGGAGTGAATCCCGATGCCGACTAACCTGCGCGCGACAGAGCGCGCAGCTTCCCTCCTTCGTCGGTTGTCTCGAATAGAACAAGGGAATACGTGACATCCCCGTCCTGCGGCTGACACGGGCTTGACGCCGACCAGCCGAACGCCCCGTCGAAGCGGGTCGGCCGGGCCGTCCGCGACCCGCGCTCGACGGCCACAGCGGGGGAAGCGCCCCTGCCACAGGCGTCAGGCGTCCGCTGCTCTCTTTCGGCAGCCGCCGCGGAGCCCGACGGCAGATCGGCACCTGGCCGCCGACCCGCACGACAGTCAGACTCTGGTGCGCTGATGCCTGAAGGGGCGTCAGCGCAGAAGAATGCTTGAGCGGTAGTCGCTCGGGGTGCTTCCGTGCAGGCGCTTGAAGGCCGTGGCGAAGGCGTAGGGATCGCTGTATCCGACCTGGCGGGCGATCTCCGTAACGGCGGTACCGGGATCACGCAGCATCGTCGCCGCCAGGGACATACGCCAGTGAGTGAGATAGGTGAGGGGTGGCTGCCCCACCCGCTCCTTGAACCGCCTCGCCAGACCGGCGCGGGAGACACCGAGGGCGGCGGCGAGACCGGCGACCGTCCAGGGATGGTCGGGGCGTTCGTGGAAACGCTTCAGGGCAGCTCCCGCGACCGGATCTTCCAGCGCGCGGAACCAAGAGGGTTCAGCGCCGCCGGACTGCCCGATCCAGGTGCGTAAGGTGCGGATGAGCAGAGCGTCGAGCAACCGGTCGAGGACGATCTCCTGCCCGGGCTCATCCACGGGAATCTCCTGCGCGATCGCGTCCAGCAGCGCGTGCGGGGTCTGGTCGGCGGACAGGTGCAGGACCGGGGGAAGCGCGTCGAGCAGCGGTGATCCCGTGTGGCCGCCCAGAGGGTAGGCGCTGCTCACGACGACGGTGGACGAGCCGTGGGCTCGGCCGTAGGTACGAGGAGCCAGGCGTGCCGGTCCGGAGCCAGGACCGGAGGGTGCGGTGCAGCGCTCGGTGCCCTCCACCACAAGTTGAGCCGGTGTGCCGAGGTCGTCCGCGACCTTGTGAGGAGCCGGTCCGCGCACGGCGACGACCTCGCGTTCCGCCACCCGTACCTGCTCGGCGTTGTCGACTGCGATCCATGCGCTGCCCCGGACGACGGCGTGCAACATCAGCGGGGGTGAAGGCCGGTAGTGGACTGCCCACGGAGGTTCGTGCAGCACTTGAAGCACCAGGGAGCCATGTGCCCGTGCCGTACGCAACACGTCTGCCAGCACGTCCATGCCGTCAGCGTAGACGAACGCAAAGGTGGCTGAGCGCCCGGCCCATGGCCGGGGACGGGGCCCGCTGATTCGATGACAGGGCGTTGACGGAACGATCCGTTCACGCGGTTCCATGGTGCTGTGCAAGAGGAGTGAAGAGTGGAGAACGAAGCTTTTCTCGTGCTGGGCGCAACGGGAAAGACCGGAAGCCGGGTCGCCGCGGGCCTGAGGCAACGGGGCAAGAGGGTTCGGGCGCGCTCGCGTTCCACCTCCCCCCGATTCGACTGGCAGGACGAGGCGACCTGGGCGTCCGCCGTTGATGGAGTGACCGGCGCTTACGTGGTCGTTCCGGCGACTCTCTCCCTTGACGCGAGCGAGAGCGAAAGGGGCAAGCCGGTCGGCGTTGCCCCCGAACCGCTTGCCAGGTTCTCCCAGTTGGCGGTACGAAGGGGCGTCCGGCATCTCGTCCTGTTGTCCGGCCGCACCGCTCTTAGCGGGAGCCGCTACATGATGGACCTGGAGCAGGCGGTACAGGACTCGGGAGCGGACTGGACCATCCTGCGTCCCGGCTCTTTCGCCCAGAACTTCTCCACGGAGCCGTTCCGTCACGCGATCATCGCGGGTGCCCACCAGGAGTTCGACATCGGAGGCCGGGCACAGGACTTCATCGACATCGCCGACATCGCGGACGTGGCCGTCGAGGTCCTGACGGCGCCGGGCCATGAGTGGTCGGTGTACGAACTGTCGGGGCCTCAGGCACTGACGGCGAAGGAGGCCGTCGACATCATCGCCCGTACGCTTGGTCGGACGATCGAGTACTCCGAGTTCTCCCCGGACGACTGGGCTCAGCGGGTCCGCGCCCAGGGCTTGTCGCAGGAGGCGATCGACTTCACCCTCACCGCCGTCAGGAGCATGCGCGACGGTTATTTCGAACCGCACGACGGTGTGCAGCGCGTGCTGGGGAGGAAGGCCAGGCGGTTCGAGGACTTTGTCCTGGAAGCCGCGGTGTCCGGTGCGTGGGGGCCCGTCCAGCCCGACTGAGGTGGGATCAACTCGCGTCGTATCCGAGCCCAGGGAAAGCCAACTGTCCGCAGGGGGATCGAAACCGGCCGCGCCGTTCGTACCGTCGACGGCACCGGCTGAGCAGGGAAGGCCGGAGCGGCCGATCCGATCGCCCGGATGCCAGAGATCGGCCAGTTGATCACCCGGTACGAGGCTGCGGCCTCGGCGCAAGTTCCTATGTCGCAGCTCGTCTGAATCGACAGTCCCAGTGCCTTCGGCCCACTGAGGCCGCTGCTGCCGCTCCGCACTTGTCCACGCAAGCGGTTTGCCGGCTCGCGCATGGTTCGGCAGCCACTCCGGCGCGGGGAATCGCCGAGCTCCCCAGTCATGGACCAGTGCCCGCTGCCGAGATTGTTCAGCGCACCGGAGGGCCTACTGGACAATCCACCGGCCGCCAAAACTCGGTCTCAGCCCGGTGATGCCCCCCCATCACCGGCACCCCCGCCGCGGCCCCAGGCCTCTCCCCCTGGCCTGGGGCCGCCCGGTGCGCAGCCGCGCACGCAGCACCTCAACACCATCGATCGGGGAAGAGACCTCCATTGCGAACCAGGCACAGGAACCAGCACAGACTGAGGAAACGCGGCAAGGCGGCTGCCTACGGCGGCGCGGTCGCACTGACCATGGTCGTCGGGCTGACGGCCGGCTTCCAGGCGACCGGGGCCCCGAGCGCGGCGGCCGAACCCGGCAGCGCCCTGTCGGCCACGGCACGCATCACGCTGGTCACGGGTGACACCGTCGACGTGGATCGCGGCGGCCGCGTGGTCGGTGTGGAGATGGGGAAGGGCCGTTCAGGCATCGGCCATGTGACGCGATACATCGGCGGGCACACCCATGTCGTCCCGGTGGACGCGATCAAACTGTTGAACAGCGGCAGACTGGACCGTCGGCTGTTCGACATCACGCAGCTGGTCAAGGACGGCTACGACGACGAGCACCAGAAGCGTCTCCCGCTGATCGTGTCGTACAAGGACGGCCGGGACCAGCGGGCCGTCGCCGAACAGGCGCTGGCCGCGGCGGACGCCGACGTGGAACGCCAACTGCCCGCCGTGCGCGGCCAGTCACTGGTCACCGACAAGCAGGACGCCCCTCAGGTCTGGAAGGCACTCACGAACGCCGACAGCCGGGCCCGGGGCGCGGTGACCACGGCTCCGGGAGTGGATCGGGTCTGGCTCGACGCCAGGGTCAGGGCCGTCCCGCGGGCCGCCGCGG
The DNA here is from genome assembly GCF_024612015.1 of Streptomyces sp. CA-210063. Classification (NCBI taxonomy): domain Bacteria; kingdom Bacillati; phylum Actinomycetota; class Actinomycetes; order Kitasatosporales; family Streptomycetaceae; genus Streptomyces; species Streptomyces sp. CA-210063. The sequence goes on along the minus strand of NZ_CP102512.1, from coordinate 10,607,135 downwards.
ATGCACCCGCCGACGGTACCGGTACGGCGCAGATCGGCGCCCCGGACGCGTGGAAGGCCGGCTGGACCGGCAAGGGCGTCAAGGTGGCCGTCCTGGACACCGGTATCGACGCCACCCACCCCGACCTGAAGGGCAGGGTCGTCGCTGCCAAGGACTTCAGCGCGTCCGGCAGCACCGACGACAAGGTGGGCCACGGCACCCACGTCGCCTCCACCATCGCCGGCTCCGGCACGGCGTCCGCCGGCAGGTACCGGGGTGTCGCGCCCGACGCGCGGCTGCTGAACGGCAAGGTCCTCGGCGACGACGGTTCGGGGGAGGAATCCGGGATCATCGCCGGAATGCAGTGGGCGGTCCAGCAGGGCGCCAAAGTGATCAACATGAGCCTCGGCGGCACCGACACCCCCGGTGTCGACCCCATGGAGAAGGCCGTCAACACCCTCTCGGCGTCCAAGGGCGTGCTGTTCGCCATCGCCGCGGGCAACGAGGGCCCGGCCGAGGCCACCGTCGGCTCGCCCGGCAGCGCCGCGGCCGCCATCACCGTCGCCGCCGTGGACCACCAGGACTCCCTCGCCGGCTTCTCCAGCCGCGGCCCGACGGCCGACGACGGGCTCAAGCCCGACCTCTCCGCCCCCGGGGTGGACATCGTCGCCGCCAAGGCCAAGCACGGCGCCATCGGCGAGGACGCCGACATCAAGGGCTACACGACCATGTCCGGCACCTCCATGGCCACCCCGCACGTCGCCGGGGCCGCCGCCATCCTCGCCCAGCAGCACCCTGACTGGAACGGTGCGCGGATCAAGGCCGCGCTGATGGGCTCCGCCAAGGCGAACGCCCGGCTTACCGCATACGAACAGGGCTCCGGCCGGGTCGATGCGGCCCGTGCCGTCACCCAGACCGTCGTCGCCGAGCCCGCCTCCCTCGCCTTCGGCACCCAGGCCTGGCCGCACGACGACGACACCCCGGTCACCAGGACCCTCGCCTACCGCAACACGGGCACCGCACCCGTCACCCTCGACCTCGAAGCCGGCGGCGAGGCGGGCGTGTTCACCATCACCCCGGCCCGACTGACCGTCCCGGCGGGCGGCACCGCCACCGCGACCGCCACCGCCGACACCCGGGCCGTCAAGGACGGTGTCCACTCCGGCGCCGTGACCGCCACGACCGGAGACGGCACGACCGTCGTGCGCACCGCCGCACTCGTCAACCGCGAGATCGAGTCCTACAACGTCACGGTCAAGAGCGTCGGCGTGGACGGCAAGGCCCCGGACTGGGCCATGGCCGGCCTCGTCGGCCTGGACAGCCCCAGGGGCTACGACCCGTACCTGCGTGACACCGACGGCGACTACCAAGTAACGCTGCGGGTTCCCAAGGGCCGTTACGCGGCGGACGTCTTCCTGACGGGCGGACCGCGAAACCAGCAGTCGGTGCTGGTCGCGCCCAACCTCCGCATCACCAAGGACACCACGCTGGTCTTCGACCAGCGCAAGGCCAAGAAGGTCAGGATCACAGCCCCGGAGCAGGGAGCCGCCGGGATCGCTCAGGTCGTGCAGTACGCCGTGAACGGCACCAAGAAGGAGTACGCCTACGCGGCCGCCTTCCCCGGCGACGGCACCACCCTCGCCCAGGTCGGCCCCGGCGCGTCGGCGAAGGATTTCATGGCCCAGATCGGCACCGTCCTCGGGGCACGCGCTGCCGGGAAGCCGCAGTACAACATCGTGGTCAGCCGCCAGGGGTCCTTCTTCAACGGACTCACCCATGCCGTCCGCCGGTCCTCGATGGCGAGGGTCGACATGGCGATCGGCGCCACCGTCAAGGACACCCAAGCCATACAGACCGCCCAGTGGGAGGTGCCCGGCTTCCCCCAGTTGACGGGCGGCGGCCCAGGCCTCAAGGGCTTCTCCAGGCCCGCGCCTACCTCTCACCGGGTGATCTACGTGTCGGCCGACCACGGCCTGCGCTGGAATCTCGGCCTGGACCTCCACGTCGGCGGCGATGCCTCCCCCTACTCCTGGATCACGGGCCTGGGTACCAGGCGCTACGAGCCCGGCCGCGCCTACCGTGAGGGATGGAACCAGGGCGTCTTCGGACCTGTCGCGGCGCGCGGCATCGTGCCGATCGGCGGCTACCGCAGTGGCAACGGCTACACCCTGTGCAACCCGCTGTTCTCCGACGGCCGCCTGGTCTTTGACAGGAACGCCAAGCAGAAGACCGTACTCACGGCGGGCGGCCGGACCTACCTGAGCACCACCAAGGACCCCTGCTCCTTCGCCTACCCGCTGGACGGTCTGGCGAAGGAGCGGACGAGGTACACGCTCACCGCCGAAGCGACGCGGAGCCTGAACACGTACAAGGTCAGCGACCGGGTCAGCGCGAAGTGGACCTTCACCTCGCAGTACGTCGACCCGACCCGCGTCGCCGAGCGCCTCCCGCTCTCCGCGGTCCGCTTCCTGCCGAAGCTCAGCCTCACCGCCACCGCCAAGGCCGGCCAGAAGATCACGGTTCCGGTCGTGGTGCAGGGCCCGGCGGCCGTCAAGGGGCACCTCAAGTCCCTCGCCGTGCAGGTGTCGTACGACGGTGGCCGGACCTGGAAGCCGGTGACCGTCCGCACCGACACGGCCGGCAAGCGGTCCGTGACCCTCGTCCATCCGCAGGCGCCCGGCACCGTATCCCTCAAGGCGTCGCTGTCCGACACCGAGGGCAACACCTACACCGGCACGATCAGCAACGCCTACCGCACCGTCCGATAGGCACTGCCCAGGCACGACGCCGGGGACCGGAAGTCTTCTCTTCCGGTCCCCAGTGTGTGCGGCAGCCGCGGATTGCCTGGAAAGGAGGAGAAACCATACGGTGGCTGCCCGCGCTGTGCTTGAAGTCTGGAGGGCTCTGTCCGTGGGGCGACGCGAGAAACCGCTGGACCCCGACGCCGGTCCCATAGAACGGCTCGCGCACGATCTGCGCATCCTGCGGGAGAAGGCCGGGAAGCCCACCTATCGGGAGATGGCCAAGCGGGCGGGATATTCGGCGAGTGCCCTGTCACAGGCGGCGGCCGGGGAGCAGCTGCCCTCGCCCGAGCTCGTCCGCGCGTACGCCCTGGCGTTGGAAGCGGATCCCGAGCAGTGGGAGGAGCGCCGGCGCGAGGCCGACCGGGCGATCAAGGAGGCGGCGGAGCAGGGCGGGGGCACCGCGCCGCCGTACCGGGGACTGGGCCGGTACGAACCGGACGATCGAGAGCGGTTCTTCGGCCGCGACCGGCTCGTCGGCGAACTGCTCGACCTCGTGCGCGAGCACCGGTTCGCAGCGGTGTGCGGGCCGTCGGGGAGCGGCAAGTCGTCGCTGCTGCGGGCCGGCCTGATCCCGGCCCTTCATGACTTCTCGGGCGCGGACCGCCCAGCGGTGATCCGGGTCCTGACTCCGGGTGAGCTGCCTGCGCGCACGCATGCGAAGGCGCTGGTTCCGAAGGACGGTGAGCAGGACACGTGGGTGATCGTCGACCAGTTCGAGGAACTGTTCACGCTCTGCCACGACCGGGAGGAACGCACCCGGTTCCTTCCTCTCCTGCTCGCGGCCCAGGCGCCCGAGAGCCGCCTGCGGGTGGTCGCCGCCGTCCGCGGCGACTTCTACGGCCACTGCTCCCTGGACCGGGAGCTGGCCGAGGCGGTCAGCCGGGCCACCCTGCTGGTGGGCCCCATGAACCGGGACGAACTGCGCGAGGTCGTCACCGGACCGGCGACAGCCACCGGTCTCACCGTGGAACGCACTCTGACCGCCCGCATCGTCGACGAGGTCGTCGACCAACCGGGCGCACTGCCGATGCTCTCCCACGCGCTGCTGGAGACCTGGCGCCGCCGCCGTGGCCGCATGCTGACCATGGCCGCGTACGAGGAGGCCGGTGGTGTGCACGGCGCCATCGCCGCCACCGCGGACGAGATGTACGCGGAGCTTTCTCCGATCCAGGCGCGCGCTGCCCGCCGTGCGCTGCTGCGGCTGATCGCGCCCGGCGACGGAACGGCCGACACCCGGCGCCCGGCCCGGAGGTCCGAGCTGGGGCATGCGGCGCGGGACGTCCTGGAGCGGCTGGCCCGCGCGCGGCTGATCACCCTGGACGGCGACACCGTCGAGCTGGCTCACGAGGCGTTGATCACCGGCTGGCCGAGGTTGTCCGGCTGGATCGAGGAGGACCGTGAACGGCTGCGCGAGGAGCGCCGGCTCGGGGAGGCGGCCCGGTTGTGGGAGGAGCTCGGCCGTGACCCCGGCGCCCTGTACCGGGGTGCACGGCTCATCCGGGCCGAGGAGATGTTGCCCCGGCCCTCCGCCGACGACGGCGATGACGGCGACGGACTGACCTCGTCCGAGCGCGCTTTCCTCACGGCCTCGCTGACCGCCCGCGACGCCGAACGCGCGGCGGAGGCCCGTACCGCCCGGCGGACGCGCAGGCTGACCGTCGCCCTCTCCGTGTTCCTGGTGGTGGCCCTGGCCGCGGGGCTGCTGGCCTGGCAGCGTGACCGGGCGAGTCAGGAGGAGGCCGCCAAGGCCGCCGCCCGCCGCCTCGCGTCGGTGGCCGACAGCCTGCGGCCGACCGATCCGCGCACAGCGGAGCTGCTGAGTGTCGCCGCGTGGCGGCTGTCACCCCTGACCGAATCGCGCGGCGCGCTGCTGCGGGCCCTGGCCCAGCCGGAGCGAGACGCGTTCAACGATCCGCAGACCGGGAGGGACATCCGCCGCTTCCTCATCGATGGTGGCCGGACGCTGGTCAGCGTGGCGGGCAGTCGGGTGACCACCTGGCGGGTGACCGACCACCGCAGGCTCGGCTCCTACCGCCTGCCGGACGGCATGGAGGTGGCCGCTGTGAGCCCGGACGCCCGCACCCTCGACCTTGTCGGGCCGGACGGCAACCAGCTGTGGCAGCCGTCGACCGACCGGACCGTCGCGGACCTGCGGGACTCGCCGGTGATCACATGGTTCGCGGGCGACGGGAAGAGCTATCTCGTCACCCCGCTGGAGGGCCCGGGAACCGCGGCCCTGCACCGGATGGACGACGGCGAGCGGCTGTTCAACGCGACCGTACCCGGCCCGGTATCCGCGGCCGCCGTCGGCACGGACGGCCGGCTGGTCGCCGTATGCCCCGCGAACGGCTCGCCCCAGCTCTGGGACGCATCCCGCAACCAGCGGCTGTCCGGCGCCTGGGACCAGGCCGGGAAGGACACCTGCGGTACGGGGTCGGGCGCCGACTCGGGCGCGGACATGGTCCGGCTCAGCGCGGACGGTACGCGGTTGGCCGTGACCTCCGGAACGGCGTTCCGTGTCTGGGACATCCCCAGCGGGCGCCTGGTCGCTGAAGTGGCGAGCCCGGGCGACTCCGGGTTCACCCTCGCCGACCTGTCCCGCGACGGACGGTTCCTGGCCGCGTCCGACGGCCAGGAACTCGCGGTGTGGCGCCTCGGCGACGACCCCGTCCAGGTCTTCGGGCGGGCCCTGTCCGGCACCGAGCTGCACGGCCTCGCCTGGGATCCCGGACAGGACGGGGTACTCCGCTCCTTCGACGACGCGACCGTCCACACCTACGACCTGACCACCGTCCTCTCGGTCCGCTGGCAGCCCACCCCGTCCGACACCACGGTCCTCAGTCCGGACGGCACCACACTGGCCACCGCGACCCGCTCCGGCGACGGTTACCGCCTTGAGCTGCGCTCCACCCGCACGGGAGCCGCCCTCGCCCGGGCCGCGCTCGGTGCGCCGACCACCGACAGCGCCGCACCGCTGCTCACCTTCAGCCCGGACGGGCGGGCGCTCGCCGCCGCCGACGCCCCGGACTCGTCGCATCTGCGCCTCAGGGTGTGGGATACAGCGTCAGGCAAGGTACGCACATCGCTCACGCTCCCGCGCGGGGTCGGCCGGACGATGTCCGGGATCGCCCTCGGCCCGGGCGGGCGTACCTTGCTCGTCCCGCGTGGCACGGGTGACGCCGATGCCGTGGACGTGTGGGACACCAGCGACAGCCGGGCGCACAGGTCGGGCAGCATCGAGGGGCTCGCCGACGCCGCCATCACGATGCGCGGCGACGGGCGGCTGGCAGCGTCCGCCGCCGACCAGTTCGCCACGGTGCCTGGCCGGGTCACCGGCCGGGCACTCGCCGAGGGGGAGGACGTCACCGCCCTTGCTTTCAGCCCCGACGGCACCCGGCTCGCGGTCGGCGACTCGTCGGGGCGCGTGACCCTGTGGGACGGCGACGTCCGCCGCCGCATGGGCGTCCTGCCCGGAACATCCCGCGAAGGCGCCTCTCAGGAAGGCGTCGCCGCGCTGGCCTTCTCACCCGACGGCCACACCCTCGCCGTGGCCGGCGCGTACGGGACGCTTCAGCTGTGGGACACCGCCTCCCAGCAGTCCCTCGTCGGCGCCCTGCCCACGCCGGGCGACCCGGTCCGCTCCGTCGCCTTCAGCCGAGACGGCCGCACGCTGTTCACCGCCGGTCAGTACGTCCCGCTCCAGAGCTATGCCGTCGACCCGGCCAAGGCCGTAACGGTCATTTGCGACCGCACGGGAAGCGGACTGACGGAAGCCCAGTGGCGCGCGTACGTCCCCGACGCCCCCTACCGCGCGATCTGCGAGCGCTGAACGGCACCCGTCGTACCGGAATTTTGTTCAGGGCATCGGAGCGCCTGGTAATCAACCTCGCCGGACGGTGAGATCGGGCAGTGCCGTGCCGTGAACCGCTCTCTCCCCGCGGTTTTCAGGAAGCCCGCAGCACGGCAGCCCCATCACTCCACTCACCGAGGCTCCGTTCGCATGCGCAAAAACACTCTCCTGTCCTCGCTCATCCTGGTCGGCTCGCTGGCCCTGACGGCGGCCTGTGCCAGTGGCCGGTCCGGGACCGAATCCGGCCAGGGCGGCGCCACCGCCTCGTCAGGGTCGGCGACCGACGACCAGGGCGTCGATCCGGCGAAGATCAAGGGCCTGGACATCGTCACCGACAGCAGCGAGCACGGCTCCTGCCCCTATGCCGCCGGCTATCCGGCGGTCCCCGGCGCGGAAGCGATGACCGCCGCGATGGAGAAGGACGTCCAGCAGCGCCTGGCGGCGTTCCTCGGCACGGACGACGGCGAGCAGGCGACCGACTGCGGGGGTGGGGCGGACTCCGGCAGCGGGCAGGAGCTGAACATCAGCCACCAGTTCCTCATCGCCTCCGGCGATGTGCTCGGCGTGCGTCTGTCCACGCTGGACCGTGGCGCGGCCGGGGACGGCCTGGCCACCAGGACGTACTGGTACGACGGGGCGGCCAAGGCCTACGGGCCGCCGCTCGGACTCGTCGCCGACGGTGCTCGGGAATCCTTCACCACCGCGTTGAAGAAGGAACTCAAGGGCCAGGAGGGCGTCGACGCCGGCCAGCTCGACGAGGTGCTCGACGACTCGGCCGGCCGGTCCGCCGTCCTGGACGACATCGCGTTCGGCACCGACGGCGGCATGCGGGTCAGCTTCGACCGCGGCGAGGTGGGCGTCCCGGCCGGCGGGCGCTATGCCGTCTCCTTCTCGAAGGACACGATCACCCCCTGGCTGTCGCCCTTCGGCAAGCGGGCGCAACAGCAGGCCATGCACCCGAGCGGAACGCTGGAGCTGGGCGCCACCGATGCCCCCGAGGAGCCCGTGCCGACCCATCGGGCCTCGGGGGAGGACACCGCGGACTGCGCGAAGGTGAAGTGCGTCGCGCTGACCTTCGACGACGGGCCGGCCGTCCCGGAGGCGGCAACACTGCTGAACCACCTGGCCCAGTACAAGGCGCGCGTCACCTTCTTCACCGTCGGCCAGAACGTCGCCGCGCACCCCGAACTCGTCCGCGCCGAGGCGAAGGCCGGCCACGAGATCGGCAACCACTCCTGGAACCATCCCGACCTCACCCGGCTCACCCCCGAGCAGATCACCTACCAGCTGAACCGCACCAGCGAGGCGATCAAGAACGCCACCGGCAAGGCGCCGACCGTCTTCCGCCCGCCGTACGGCGCCATCGACGCCAAGGTGAAGGCGGCCACCACGCTGTCGCCGGTGCTGTGGGACGTGGACACCGAGGACTGGAAGTACCGCGACGCCGCCAAGGTCGCCCAGACCGTCATCGCCAAGACCGAGCCCAACGATGTCGTCCTGATGCACGACATCCACCCCACCTCGGTGGCCGCCGTCCCCGAGATCCTGCGGACGCTGACCGCCCGCGGCTACCACTTCGTCACGGTCAGCCACCTGCGAGCCACCCTCGCGGGCCGGTGAACCCGAAGATCGGTCCGGCGCCGTTGCGCGCCCGGCAGGGGAAGCCTTCACTTCAGGGACCTCGGTGGTTCGAGGACCTGTTGGGCGGCGTCAGGGTGGGGGGTGTGTTCCTGGGCCGCTGTCATGACGCGTTGCGCGCGTAGCGGGGCTGGCTTGCCGACCATCTGCCCGTCGACCATGGTGACCGGCTCCCCCGCGTCGAGTACGGTGCGTGCCCACTGCACCTCCTGCCCCGAAGGCGCGAATCCCTCGGTGACGCTGGGGAGTTGAGCCGGGTGGATGCATAGCTTGCCGGTGAAGCCCAGCAGTCGGGCATCGCCCCGGGCGATGACCAGCCAGCTGTTATGCCCGCCCGTGTCGACCATGGGATCTCCCGGGGCGTGCCGTGCTGCCGTCGTGATGGCGCAGCGCCACCGTGCCACGCCAGCTGCCCTGTGCCCGGCACTGCGCGGCCATGTCGACTGCCTGCACTTCGCCTTCCGCCAGCAGTGCGGAGGCGGGCTGATTCAGGATCTCGCGTGCCGAGTAGCCGAGAAGCCGTTCCGCTGCCGGGGACCAGCCGACGACCACGCCTTGCAGATCCAGGCCCGCCACCACGCCCTCCACGCCGAGCGATCGCACCGGTCGCGCGGCATGATCGCATCGAGGCCCGGTGCCTCCGCCTCGTCCGATCCCTGGCCGCCGCCAGTGTGACCATGTGCCTTGTTCACGCGTCGATCCAACCGATGAGTAAGTGAGCTGCTCCGAGGACTGGCAGTGGGCCGGCGAAAGTGAGGGGTCACGGCGTGGACGTCGGCGAGCCGCGCTCGACGTGGGTGCGACCGCCAGAGCAGCAGGGGGAGGTGAAGCCCCGTAGACAGGGCCGCGCGATGCTCGGGCAGCCGCATGCGGGCGGACGAAGGCGCTGACCTCGAAGGGCGTACCGCTCAACCTCCGGGATCGTTCGACCGGTGGGTGCTTCGGAGACGAATGCGCACAAGTTCCGCGGGAGTGGAGCCGTTGTCCGGTTCGGAACGGGTGCCGGCGGAGGCTAGTGTTCCGCAGGCACGACGGTCAGTGTGAGCCGAGCGCCGTCGATGCCGCCCAGGCGGATCCGCTGGGTCGTCCGCTCGCCGCAGGTCGCCAGCCACGGGTTCTCGTCGGTGCCCGGGTGGAGGACGAACTCGGGGAAGTCGCTGCTGTGGAGGTGCAGTCGCAGCCGGTGCCCGGTGCGCAGTCGGTAGCCGGCGTGGCCGAGGCTGAGCGTCAGTGACCTCGCCGAATTGTCGATGTGGGCGCGGCCGTGGGCGACGAGTTCCGCTTCGCCGTCCGAGTGGACTTCGAGAAGCTTCGCGAAGAGGTCGGTGGAGGGTCCGGTGGTGGTGAGGGCGAGTCGGAGGGAAACCGGGCCCGCCAGGTCGAGAGGTGCGGTGGTGGGTTCGGCGTCGAAGACCAGGACGTCACCGCGTTTGGACCAGTCGTGCAGGCGGGGGTTGGTCTGGAGGTAGGCGAAAGCGTTGGGGGCGGCCGAGGGCACGGGGTCGGCCGGATTGTGGGTCCAGCTCGCTGTGCTCTGGCTCGCGGGCGGGGTCACGCTGAGCCGGCCGGGGGTGTCGCCGTCCGCAGTTCCGGTGTCCGGGGCCAGGTGGAGGGTCATGACCTTACTGTCGGCCGGGGGCCACACGGTGTCCGTGCGGAAGCCGCTCTCCTCGCCGTGGACGAGGTGCCAGCGCACACGCGGCAGGTCGGTGGGGCTGCCCTTACGCCTGAGGAAGATGTCGAAGAAGCCGAGGGCCGGGTCGAGGTAGCCGGGCAGGAGGGCGCGGAACGCGTCCTCGCTGAGGGCGTGGTCGCGGGACTCGTCGTCGTAGGGGGCGCCCGCGAAGTGGTAGTTCTCGTGGTCGATGGCGTCGATCAGCAGGTACTGCTGGTTGGCCCAGTCGGGCCGGCGGGCGAGTTCCTCGATGTCACGCCAGTGCCAGGGGGCGCAGTTGTCGTACCAGCCGACGGTGTGCAGGACCGGGATGGCGCGGTGGTCGAAGGGATGTCCCTCGGGCCAGCGGCGGAGCGGTACTTCCTGGGGGAAGACGACGTCGAAGGACGGCGAGCGCCGGCCCAGGGCCTGGAAGAACTCCTCGAAGGGGGCTATCAGGGGGCGGCGGGTGGGGTCCGGCTCCCATTCGTAGGTGTCGGGTCCCACGTAGTGCGTCGCCATGTAGCCGAGGTGGACGCCCATTTCGACGTCGCGAGTGCCGTCAAGGTTGTCGACGACCTGACCGAGTTCGGTGCCGGTGACGCGGGGGGCGATGGCGCGCAGCGCGCGGTGTCCGCTCGCCACGGCGGCCCACTGGGTGTAGCCGTAGTACGAGTCGCCCCACATGCCGACGATGCCGTCGGACCAGGGCTGGTGGGTGATCCATTCGAGGGTGTCGTAGCCGTCGTGGACCTCGTTGACGAACAGCAGAGTCTCGCCCTCGGAGCGGAACTTGCCGCGTACGTCCTGGACGGCGACGCGATAGCCGCGCCGGGTCATGTAGCGGGCGATGAGCGGGAGCGCGGCGTACGTCCCGGACTTGTCGTACGGCAGCCGGACCAGGACGGTCGGGCCGGGTTTGTCGGCCGCCGAACCGTCCGGGAGATAGACGTCGGTGGCCAGTCGGACGCCGTCACGCATCCGGACCCTGAAGGGCAGGGCGGAGGGGTCGGCGGGCGCGGGCGTGACAGTCTCGTAGGGCGCGTTCACGTGGCAGCCTCACATGCGGTCGTGGGTCGAGCGCGGGCCGGGGACCCGACGCCTGGGCACACAGTGACAGTCCAGTTATAAATTTTCAATAGTGACAAACAAAAGCTCGCCCTCGGGGGCGCGGTGAACTCGATATGCGATGCTTCGCTTCGTCTGGTGCTCGGATCACGGGGAGGTACATCAGCCATGGGGCGTCGGAGTCTGGCCGCCGAGCGACGGCAGCAGGTCCTGGAGGCCGCGAGCCGCTGCCTGGCCAGGAACGGGCTGGCCGGCACCACCCTGGAGAAGATCGCTGAGGAGTCCGGGCTGAGTCGCAGTCATGTCCGGCACTACGTCGGCAACCGAGACGACCTGCTGCTCGCGCTCGTGGACTGGGTTCAGGAGCGCGACGACCGGGCCTTCGCCGCCGCCGTCGAAGAGGCACCCCCCGAGCAGCGGCTCGCGGTGGCGATGGACCACCTTTTCGGGGCCTGGTTCCTGGGTGCGGGCGACGAGGGCGCGGTGATCCTGGAGCTCGTCAAGGCCGGCCGGAGCGACGAGACGCTGCGTGAGGCCATCATGTCCGGCTACCGGCTGATGCTCGGTGCGATCGACTCCGGGCTGGCCGCCGAGTTCCCGGACAGTACGCCCGCGGTGCGGCGCGGCACCGCGTACGGACTGCTCTGCCTGGCCCTCGGCAACGCGTTGATCTCGGATCTGGACCGGCCTCTCGGCTCCAACGGACTGATCCGGGTGGCGGGCGAGGCCCTGGTCGCGCAGCTCGGCGCGGTCACCTCGAACGGGGCGACGGCACCTCGGAGCTGACGCCGGCCGCCAGGGGACGGGAAACTTCGTCGTTACTTTGTCTTCATTGACAAGGTATTCGGCTCCTGTCACTGTCGGGGAACCGCGACGAGCGGGGCGGGCCCTTCCGTGGCCACCTCAGCCTCGCGCCGCACCCACCCTTCTCTGGGAGGCTTTCGTGTCCCCGAAGCACCGTGCATCCCGCTGGCCACTTCTGGCCGCCGTCCCTCTGCTGGGGCTCACGGCGTGTACCGGCGGTCAGTCGGCCGCCTCCGACGGGGGCGCCTCTCCCGGAGCGTCACCCACGGTGGAGGTGACGACGCCCGCCGCCAAGGGCGACATCAGCACCCTCCGCTGGAATCTGCCCTCGGGCGAACCCGTCAGCCTGGACTACGCCCACGCCGGCGACTACAGCTCCAACGTGGTGGTCGCCAACCTCTGCGACACCCTCGTCCGGATGAAGGCCGACCTCTTCTACGCCCCCGGCCTCGCCACATCCTGGAGCAACCCGAACCCCACCACCCTGGTCTACAAGATCCGCAAGGGCGTGAAGTTCTGGGACGGCTCGGCCCTCACCGCCGCCGACGTGGCCTACAGCCTGGGCCGCAACCTGGACGAGAAGGTCGCCTCGAACAACTTCCCCAACTTCGTGAACGTCGCCTCGATCAAGGCCACCGGTCCTCTGGAAGTGACGGTGAAGTTCAAACAGCCGGACGAGCTGTTCAACAAGGAGATGGCGGCCACCTCCGGCGTCATCGCCAAGGCCGACTTCATCAAGCGGAAGGGCTCGGCGTACGGCAAGGGCGCGAACGGTGTCATGTGCACCGGGCCGTTCGAGCTCGCCGACTGGAAGGCCAACACCAGCATCCGCCTCGTCCGCAACGACACGTACTGGGACAAGACCTTCCGCGCCCGCGCCGCCCAGGTCGACCTCTCCTTCATCGCCGACACCACCAACCTCACCCTCGGCCTGAAGTCCGGCCAGCTCGACGGCGCCTTCGGTGTCCCCGCCGCCGCACTCCCGGCCCTGACGGGCGCGACGAACGGAGCCATCCACCAGGGCTCCGGACTCGGCTCCTACCAACTGGCTCCCAACGACACGCCCGCGGGCAGCGACGCACACATACGCCTGGCCCTGTCCAAAGTGATCGACCGCAAGGCCCTCGCCACCGCGATCTTCCACAACAGCGCCTCCCCCCTCTACACCTTCATCCCGCCGTCAGGATGGGACGCGGAGGCGAAACAGACCTTCCAGAGCGCGTACGACAAGCTCGACAAGCCCGGTCCGAACGGGGACCCGGACGCGGCGAAGAAGGAACTCGCGCAGAGCCCGCTCAAGGACACCACCGTCACCATCGGCGTCCAGGCCGGCGATGCCACGGAAGTCACAACGGTCACGCTGATCCAGGAGCAGGCCCGCAACATCGGACTCAAGGTCCAGATCAAGCAGATGCAGCCGCTTCAGTTCAACACCGCCTTCTACGACCCCAAGGCACGGGAGGGCATCGACTTCCTGCTCACCAAAGGCTTCCTCAGCGTCGCCGACCCGCTGGACTACCTCGCCCTCGGGCCGGTGCCGGACGGCCAGTTCAACTGGATCGCCTGGGACGACGCCAAGACCGCCGATCTGATCGCCAAGGCCCGGCAGACCACGGACGCCACCCAGCGTGCCGGCTACATCGTCCAGGCGCAGGCCCGGTACGAGGCGGTCGCCTGGTCCGTCCCGCTGCTGAGCATCAACGAGGTCACCTACCTCAACAAGCGCGTCACCGGCGCCCCCCTCACCACCGCCGCGATCTTCCAGCCCTCGCTCGCCGTCATCGGCTCGGCGCAGTAGGAGGCGGGGATGCGCACCACCGTACGGACCGTGCTGGGCGCCCTGCTGACCCTGTTCGTCTCCAGCCTGGCCATCTTCCTCGCGCTGGCGGCCGCACCCGGCGACGCGGCCTCCCGGCTCGCCGGCTCCAGGGCCACCGCCGCGCAGGTCGCGGTGATCCGCCACGCCAACGGCCTCGACCAGCCGCTGCCCCTGCGCTACCTTCACTGGCTGGAAGGCTGCCTGCACGGCGACTTCGGTACGTCGCTCCAGTACCAACAGAGCGTCTCCTCGCTCCTCGCACCCCGCGTGGGCCAGACCCTCGCCCTGGTCGGCCTGACCGCGCTGCTCATCGTGGTCGGCGGACTCGGCGCCGGAATCCTGGGAACGCTGAGCCGCCCCGGCTCCGCCGCCCTCACCGTCCTCTCCGGCGTCGGGGTCGCCGTGCCCTCCTTCGTGGCGGCCGCTCTGCTCATCCAGGTCTTCGCCCTCTGGCTGGGCTGGCTGCCCGCGATCTCCACCGGCGTCGGCGGACTGAGCGGGCTGCTCCTGCCCGCCCTCGCTCTCGCCCTGTCCTGGGCGGCCTACCTGTCCCAGGTCGTACGCGCCTCCCTGCGGGAGCAACTCGGCCAGGAGCACGTGGCCATCGCCCGCTCCCGGGGACTGAGCCCGGCGGGAGTCTTCCGTCGGCACGTGCTCCGCAACGCGGCACCGGAGATCACCACGGTGTCCGGGCTCGCGGTCGCCGGGCTCATCGCGGGCACGGTCGTGGTGGAGCAGGCGTTCGGCATCGGCGGCCTCGGCTCGTTCCTCGTCCAGTCCGTGGCGAGCAAGGACAGCAACGTCGTCCTGGCGATCAGCCTGCTGATGGTGGCCGCCTTCATCGTCACCACCACCGCCACCGACCTCCTGCACCGCGCACTCGATCCCCGTGTCCGTGCCGCATCCGCGCCCCGGGAAAGGAAGGCCTGATGACGGCGGCATCACTCGCACTCCCGGCGGCGAAGCCCGGTAGGTGGACCCGCGTGGACCCCCTGTCGGCCGTCCTGGGTGCAGCCCTGCTCCTCCTGGCCCTCGCCGCCCTGCTCGCCCCGCTGATCGCCCCCTACGACCCGGCGGCGACCGACATCCTGGCCGCCAACTCCGGCCCCTCACCCGCCCATCCGCTCGGAGCGGACGAACTCGGCCGCGACGTCCTGTCGCGACTGCTGCACGGCGCCCGCCTCAGTCTGCTCGGCCCCACACTCATCATCGCCGCAGCCACCGTCCTGGGCACCGCCCTCGGTATCGCCTCCGCCTGGCTGGGCGGCTGGTTCGACGCGGTGACCAGTCGGATCCTCGACTTCTTCTTCGCCTTCCCCGGCCTGCTGCTGTCCGTCCTGGCCGTCGCGATGATCGGCACCGGCTTCCTCGCCCCGGTCACCGCGCTCGCCCTCGCGTACACGCCGTACATCGCCCGCGTCACCCGCACCATCGCCGTACGCGAGCGCAATCTCGCCTACGTGGAGGCGCTGCGCAGCCACGGCCTCGGCGGCTGGGCGATCTGCCTGCGCCACCTGGTCCCGGCCGTGTGGCCGGTGATCCGCGCCCAGGCCGCGATCGCCTTCGGCTCGGCGCTGGTGGACCTCGCGGCGGTCTCGTACCTGGGACTCGGAGTTCAACCACCCTCCTCGGAGTGGGGGTTGATGGTCGCCCAGGGGCAGTCGTCCCTGCTGGGCGGCACACCCTGGCAGTCGCTGTCCGCCGGAGTGCTGATCATCTTCGTCGTCCTCGCGGTCAACACCATCGGCGAACGGGCGAGTGACACGGATACGGCAGGAGTACGTCCATGAAGACGCCCGAAGGTACGCCGGTGAAGGCGCCCGAAGCGCAGCAGCCCCTGCTCGACATCACCCAACTCCACGTCGATCTCGCGGGCGGACGGACCGTCCTGCACGACGTCTCGTACGCTGTCCGGCCCGGCGAGTCCCTCGGTCTGGTCGGCGAGTCCGGCTCGGGCAAGTCCATCAGCCTCAAGGCCGTCCTGCGCATGCTGCCCGCCGGGGCCCGCGCGGAGGGCGGCATCAGCTTCGACGGACGCTCCGTGGCCACCATGAACGCGCGCGAGCTACGCGCTTTCCGAGCCGGCGAGGTGGCGATGATCCCGCAGGACCCGCGTGCCGCCGCCAACCCCGTACGCACCGTCGGCGACTTCCTGACCGAAGTCCTGGTCCGCGCCCGGGGCGTTCCACGCAGACAGGCCGCCGAGCAGGCGGTCCGGCATCTCACCGACGTCGGCATCCCCGACGGCGAGCAGCGGCTGCGCCAGCACCCGCACCAACTGTCGGGCGGCCTGCTCCAGCGCGTGATGATCGCCGCAGCCCTGGCCGCCGAGCCCCGGCTGCTGCTCGCCGACGAGCCGACCACCGCGCTCGACGTCACCACCCAGCAGGAGGTGATGGCCATCCTCGACGAACAGCGCCGCCGGCATCACCTCGCCATGATCCTGGTCACCCACGACCTCGACCTGGCCGCGGCCGTCACCGATCGCATCGCCGTGATGTACGCCGGGACGATCATCGAACACGCCCCCTCCAATGGCCTGCACCAGACCGCCCAACACCCCTACACCGCAGGCTTGTTGCGCTCTCGCCCGGCCATCGGCATCCGGGCCCGCCCGGTCAGCCTCCCCGGCCGCCCCCAGTCGGCCTTCGAGGCAGGGCCGGGATGCGTCTTCGCCGACCGTTGCGGCTTCGCCGAGGATCGCTGCCGCACGGCCCGGCCGCGTCTCGAAGCGCACGGCACCCACCTGGTCGCCTGCCACCGCGTGGCCGAACTGGCAGCGGCCGGAGGCCTCCTGGAGAGGACATCATGACCACACCTGTTCTGGAAGCCAGCGGCCTGCGCAAGGAGTTCCCCGGAAACCGGGTCGCCGTCGACGACGTGTCCCTGACCCTCCCACCCGGCGGATCGATGGGCGTCGTCGGCGAGTCCGGCTCCGGCAAGACCACGGTCGCCCGGATGCTCGTCGGCCTGGAAACTCCTACGGCCGGCACCGTCCGGATCGACGGGGAGTCTCTGATCAGGGGCCGAGCCGTCCCCCGTGGCCGTGCCGAGCGGCGCCGCCGCGCCCGCCGGATCCAGCTCGTCTTCCAGGATCCCTACGCCTCCCTCGACCCCCGCCAGACCATCGCCGCCGGCCTCGACGAACTCCTGCGCCTGCACGAACCCGACCGCGACCAGCGCCGCGCGCGTGCCGCCCAGCTCCTGGACCAGGTCGGCCTGGACGCCCGGACGGCGCGTTCGACGCCGGGTGCCATGTCGGGCGGACAACGCCAACGGGTGGCCATCGCCCGCGCCCTCGTGTCCCGCCCGAAGATCCTCGTACTGGACGAGGCCGTCTCCGCGCTCGACGTGTCCATCCAGGCACAGGTGCTCAACCTGCTCGCCGACCTGCGCGACGAACTCGGCATCGGCTACCTCTTCGTCACCCATGACCTTGCCGTGGTGCGGCAGGTGACCGACGAGCTGATCGTGATGCACCGGGGCCGGGTCGTCGAGCGTGGCCTGACCGACGAGGTGCTCACCGCGCCCGAAAACCCCTACACCCGCGAGCTGTTGGCAGCCGTGCCCCGTGACGGCTGGCGCCCGGTTCGCCTCCATTGACGCGCGGTGCACACCCGGCGTTGGGACGCGTCGACCGCGGACTGAAGTGGGACTGCGGGTACGCCTACATCCAGTCGACGCCTGTCTGCCTCCCTTGGGCACGGTCTGCCCCGGCGGCGGCTCGCCGAATGGACGGATCCCAGCGGGTTCATCCCAAGAGCAGCCTTGGACGTCACGTCCGGTTCGACGACCGCTGCCTCGGCACCGGCCGCCTGAAACTCCGCGAGGCGTTCTCCAACGGCCGGTCGAAGGGCACCGGCCGCTGACCACCCATCGGGCTGACCACCAGCACCCGAGCGGCTCCCGCAGCGTGGTCGGCACTGTCGTTGGAACGCACGCCGCCGTCCACGTACCTGCAGCCGTCGATCGTGACCGGCGGCCAGACGCCCGGCACCGCGCAGCTCGCAGCCACCGCGTCCACGGCCGTGATCCGCAGGACACGGGCGGGCCACGTGTGTGACGGCAATCGCGACTCGATCACCACACGCCGCACCGGCACCATCTCCGTTGGGACGCAGGTCACGCGGCGAGGCGAAGTCCCTCGTCCGGCTCATGGCCTCAGCGTCCACGCCTGTCTCGGGCGCCCATCCTGCGTCTTCGGTCGTGTCGGCTTCTCTCGCCGGAGAACGACCTTCTTCGCGCGAAGTACGACCGTGCTCGTGGACTCAGCCTCGTCGGTCAGGAGTTGAGGCAGGACGCTCGTGTACGTGTCTGAGGTGATCAGGCGGGAGCTCTGCCTCAGCCGCTCTTGGGTGACCTTGATGTCCGCCTTGATGAGCAGCGCCCACGTTGCCGACAGGTGCCGGGTGTCATGCAGGCGGATCGGAGGAAGCCCAGACACTTCGACAAGCCGGTCGAACCGTCGGCTGATCCAGTCGGGGTGGAGCGACTCGCCGTTCTCGTGGGTCCCGAGCCGGTTGCTTTCAACCCACGCCTTCTCCCCGGACCACTGCTGACCTTCCTGTTCCTGGGGCTCCTGCCATGTGGCCCATAGCGCTCGTGTCATGGTGTCGTGCGTGACGGTGCGCGCACACTGTCCTGCTTCGGGGCCTCGTCGTACATCCGGTAGGCGATCTCGACAACCTGCGCGGAGATGCGGAACCACGAGCCGGTCAGGCTGACTTCGTTCCACGGCAGCGCACACATCTCACCGCGCGGGGGCCCCGGAAGTTGAACCCGTGCCATGTGCCGTACAGCCTGTCGTCGGCGATGAAGTCCAAGAACTCGCCGGTCTGCTGTCCACCAGGCGCCGCGACCGCGGCATGCGCCGGCGCCGACTACCGGCGGACCGGCAGGTCCTGATGGTGCTCGGCCACTGTGGTGCGGACGCACTACGCGCAGCTCGCGGCCGGCTTCGGCGTGGGGATCACCACGGTGCACCGGTCGGTGGCCGAGGCCATCGAGGTTGAGCGTCAGGCCCTCGTCATCGCCCGAGCCCTGCACTTCGGCGCCCGGGTGCTGATCCTGGACGAACCGACCTCGGCGCTCGGCGTCCGCGAGGCCGAGATCGTCCTCAGGGCCGTCGAGACGGCACGGGACCGAGGCATCGGTGTCGTCCTGATCACCCACCAGGCCCACCACGCCCTTCGGGTCGGCGACCACTTCGCCGTCATCGCCCACGGCCGGCTCGTCGCCTCGTTCGCGCGGGGCGAGAAGGAGGCAGCCGAGGTCATCGACCTGATGGCGGGCGGCGCGGCGATGGAGGAACTGGAGCGCGGGCAAGCATGAGCACGATGCACAAGGCGATGGCGACGGCATCCGGCTACACGTCGCCCCGATTCTCAGGCGTCCACGACGCCTTCGAGAGCAACCTCCGCAACGGCGACGACATCGGCGCCTCCGTCGCCGTCTACCACCACGGCGAGCTCGTCGTGGACCTGTGGGGCGGCGCCCGGGACACCAGCGGGACGCCGTACCCCGAGGACGCCCTGCACGTGGGGTACTCCGTGACCAAAGGCGTCATGGGCGTGGTGCTCGCGAGCCTGGTCGATACGGGCGAGGTGGATCTCGACGTGCCGGTGTCGGCCTACTGGCCGGAGTTCGGCGCGGCCGGCAAGGACGGCGTCCTGGTGCGTGAACTGGCCTCGCACCGAGCCGGCTTGCCCGCCTTCGACGAGCCGGTGACCAAGGCCGACCTCGCCGACTGGGACGCCTGCGTGCGACGCCTGGCCCGACAGGAGCCGGCGTGGTACCCGGGCATCCGGCACGGCTACCACGCCCTGACCCTCGGCTACCTGGTGGGCGAGGTCACGCGGCGCGCGAGCGGCAAGCGCGTCGGTGCCCTGTTGCGCGAACGCTTCGCCCAGGACAGCGACCTGCAGGCATGGATAGGTCTGCCCACCGAGCACAACGGCCGCGTCGTCACGTACCAGGACGCCTCCCCCACACCGGGAATCGGCGCCCTCCTGGCCAGGTCCGCCGAGACCGCGGGCACGCCGACCCACGCCGCCTTCAACAACCCCGTCATCACCGCCGAGCTGTTCAACGACCCCGCCTTGTGGCGGCCGGAGATCCCCGCCGCCAACGGCGTCTTCGACGCCAGGTCACTGGCCCGGCTCTACTCCGGCGTGGTCGACGGCCCGCTGCGTGCCATCTCCCCCACCACTGTGGACCGAGTCCGCCGGCAGCAGGTCCACGGACCCGACGAGGTCCTGGTCGACCAGCCCACCCGGTTCGGCACCGTCTTCGGACTGTCCTCCCCACGTCAGCCCATGCTCGGCCCCGGCTCCTTCGGCCACGACGGCCTCGGCGGTCATCTGGCCTTCGCCCACCCGGAGTCCGGTATCGCGTTCGCCTTCCTCACCAACCGGGCCATCCCCGACCCCACACCCCACACCCGCCTATGGCGCCTTCTCTCGGCGGTGGCAGCGGCCCTGTGATCAGTAGTGCGCCGCGCAGGTCAGGTGGTGGTCGCGGGACCGGGCGGCAGGTGGACCGTCATGATCAGGTGGCAGGTCTCCGTGCCCGCGCCGCGGTAGGTGTGAGAGGTGTCGCCGTCGAATGTGGCGGTCTGCCCGGCTTCGAGAGTGTGCTCGGTGCCGTCGACGATCAGAGTCATCCGGCCGGAGGTGACACTGACCGTTTCCACGACTCCGGCCTGATGGGGGTGGCTGGGGTATTCCTCACCCGGTTCCAGTCGCCAGCGCCAGACCTCGACCGGGGACGGCCCCGAGGTCGTCAGCATGAGCCGGGCCTCGCTGCCCCGCTCCCCGGTCCACAGGGGTGCCACGGCGTCGGCGGCCACGACACGGACACGCCCTTCGGACGGTCCCTGCATCAGGGCGGACACCGAGATGCCGAGGGTGTCGGCCAGCCGGACCAGCGTGGCCAGGTTGGGATTGCCCTGCGCTTTCTCCAGTGCCACCAGAGCTCCCTTGCTGACCTGGGCGCGTCGGCCGAGTTCGTCCAGGGAGAGGCCCGCCCGGGTGCGGGCCGCCCGGACGTTGTGCGCGACCGTCCGCAAGGCTGCGGCTGTCTCGGCCATCTGATCTCCCTCCTCGCCACTGACCACCACAGTGCACCGCGCGGTCGTTTGGTTGACACGGACCGGTCGTTACGTTGTACCGTGCGGTCGTTCAGATGATTGTAAGGGAAGTGCTGTGATCGCTCTGCTGCTGGCTCTGGGCAGCTCGCTCGCCTATGGATGCGCCGACTTCCTCGGCGGCCTCGGCGCCCGTAAGGCTCATGTGCTGCGTACCGTGATGATCGCGGCCCCGGCCTCTGCCCGTCGGTGTGGGCCTGGTGCAAGGCGAGCATCTGGCCGTCGCCGGACTGGTGGGTCTGCCGCTCGCGCTGGTGGCGGTCGTACTGGTCAGCGCCGGACACGGCGCCGGGTCGGAGCGCCCCTCCCGTACGGCGCTGCCGCTGGCCTTCGGCGCGGGCGCCGCCATCGCCCTCCAACTGGTCTTCCCGCACCGGGCGCCGTCCGACAGCGGGTGGCGCCGCTGATCGTCGGCCGGGCGGTCTCCTCGGCCATCACCTGGCCGCAGCGGGGGTGGTGTACCGCAGGCTTGGCCCGGAGCGGCCCGCGTCCGCGATGTCGGCAGCCGCAGGCATGCTGGACTCCGTGGCGAACCTGCTGTTCCTGCTCACCGCCCGCGGCGGGGACCTCGCCGTCGTCGCCGTGATCGTCGCCCTCTACCCGGCCTGCACGGTCCTGCTCGCCCGCAGCGTGCTCGCCGAACGCGTCCACCGCGGCCGGCTCATCGGCCTGGGCACCGCCGC
This sequence comes from Streptomyces sp. CA-210063, assembly GCF_024612015.1. NCBI lineage: Bacteria > Bacillati > Actinomycetota > Actinomycetes > Kitasatosporales > Streptomycetaceae > Streptomyces > Streptomyces sp. CA-210063. Next base: position 10,585,692 of record NZ_CP102512.1, on the reverse strand, counting down.
CGTCGCCGTCAGCCTGCTCGCTCTGACCTGAGCGGCGGACCTGAGCAGCCCCGTAGCCGACGACCGAGGAGACCAGCATGTCCGTCCAGCTCTGGGACGCCGGCCTCGACGAAGCCGAATGGCAAGCATGGCTCACCGAAGGCCACGACTTCGGACAGCCCAGTGCCAACGGCCTGCCCGGCCATCCGCCCGTTGCCGTGCCCACCGACGGCGTCCCCACCAGCTACTGCACAGCCGTCCAGTTCACTGCCGCGCCCATATCGTCGACGGCCCCAAGGCCAAGGCAGAACTGCTGGGCCGCCAGGTCGTCGTTGCCCACCACACGCCGGCAGCGCCGCCGCCGGGACCGCGTCGGCCCCCAAAAGCCCTGACCCCCGCCGCCACCGCCCACACCAGGACACAGGAAACGGAAACCCCGCCCATGCCCGCCTTCCGCATCACCCCCGCCGTCGCGGACGCCTTCCCGGATGCCCTCATCGCCCTGGTCACCGCGACCGGCCTGCGCGGACGCGAACCCTGGCCCCACACCACCACAGCCCTGGAGGACCTGGAGCAGCAACTCGCCGACGGCACCTGGCACCCCGCCGACGAGACCGACCCCCGCATCGAGGCCTGGCACACCGCCTACCGCTCCTTCGGCACCAACCCCCGCCGCATCCGCCCCAGCGTCGACGCGCTCGGCCGTCGCCTCGCCAAGAAGGGAACGCTGCCGCGCATCACCCCGGCCGTCGACTCCTACAACGCCGTCTCCGTCCGGCACGGCCTGCCCGCCGGCGCCTTCGACCTGGACCGGATCACCGGCGACGTCGACATCCGGTACGCGGACGGCACCGAGTCCTTCACCCCGCTCGGCGAACCCGACACCGTCGAGAGCCCCAAGCCCGGCGAGATCATCTACGCGGACGCCACCAGCGTCCTGACCCGCCACTGGAACCACCGAGACGCCCACCGCACCCGCGTCACCGAGGACTCCACCCACGTCGCCTTCGTCCTCGAAACCCTCCACTCCTCCCGCGACGGCGACCTCCTCAAGGTCGCGGCGGAGGAACTGCAGGGTTTGCTAGCCCCGCATGCCGCACAGACCGCCGTGTGCTACCTCAGCCCGGCACGCCCCCGGGCCACCACCTGAGACCGCCACCGAAGCGGATCTCGTCGGCGAGGCCGGTGTGCAGGACCCGGCCGCCCCGGCGCCCCGCCACGAACAGTCCCGCAGAGTCCACGAACTCCTCCAGGCCGGTGAGAGCGCAGGCCAAGAACGAGCATGACCGTGGGCATCACCTGTGATCTCGATGCCGTCGGTGAAAAGAGAGACCCGGCCGCGGGCTCCCGTGGCGACGGGGAGTCCGCGGCCGGGTCGTTCACCGCACCGGCCCAGTGCCCACGGGCGGTGCGGGCCGGGCACGCACAGCCCGCTTGCTGCGCGTGCCCGGGGCTACAAGGTGACCGTCAGCGGCGTGGCGCCAACGGTCCTGCTGTCGTCGCCATGCTCGACCAGGCCGAGGTAGGCCTGACCGGCCTCGAGGTTCCGCCAGGAGACGGTGCACGTGACGAGCACGTGATCACGTGTACAGCGCGTGCGCCCGCGAGGGCCGGCGTGCCGCGATACCAGCCGGCCCCCGGCGGGTCGCCGTTCGTCTGGGGGCGGTTCGCCCAGGTGTCCCGTGCTTTCCCGGAGCTCGCGTGCCCGGGCCGCGGGGGTATGCCGCTGGGCGGCAGAACCGCCGCGAAGGTGCCGGCGATCACCTTGTGGCCGAGCGGATTCGGGTGGGGTCCTGCATGGTGCAGCCCCAGGTCAGTTGGCAGATCTTGGCCACGTTCGCGGGTACCTCGCCGTAGCCGGGCAGACTGACGGGGGTGACTTCGTCCGAGGAGAAGGCTCCGGCCACGTCCGCGACCTTGAATCCGGCGCCGACTTACACCTGCGAGACGGCCGCGTTCTTGGACTTGACCAGGCCGACGGAGTCCTGGGCGGTCTGCTGCCGGGCGGCGCCGCGGTGAGATGTAGTACGTGGTGGCGGCTTTGCCGTTCTTCGGCGAGTCGGCGGTCTCCGCCACACCGGGCGCGTCGCTCAGGACGACAGCCAGAGCGGCGGCGAGGAGTTGGGGCGACTTGTGCCTGGTCCACGCTGTTGTGCTCATCGGTTGGGTGTGCTCTCTGTTCATTTTTCGGCAGGGGGTGTTGCCGGGGCACTCAACGCACCCGGTGGCCTGCCCGGTACACCGCGCGGATGTCGGCGACGGCCGAGATGTCGTCGACAGGGGAACTGCCGAGCACGAGGAGGTCGGCGTCCGCGCACGGAAGCAGTACGCCCTTGCGTCCGGCCCGGCCCACCGCTTTGGCGGCCTCGGCGGTCGCGCAGCGCAGCACTTCACGGTTCGGCATCCCCAGCTCGGCGAGCTGGATCAACCCGTACGGGTAGACGCCGTGCGGTTTGCCGGGACTGATGCCTGAGTCGGTTCCGGGAACGACCCGAGCACCCGAGGCGATGACCTTGGCCACGATGTCCATCAGGGCGGCGAAACGAGCGACCACGGCCGGAGGAGTCGGTTCCTTGCCGGGCCTTATGCCCACCGTGAGGCTGACGAACGTTCCTCGCCGTACGACCTCGTCCAGCACTTCCTGCCGCAGGCCGACGCCTTCGGGAGTGAAGAAGGAGAAGTGCTCGATGGTGTCGAAGCCGGCGTCGACCACGTCCGCGATCGCCTGGACGGCGTGGGCGTGGGCGGCCACGCCGAGCCCGAGCCGGTGCGCCTCGTCGGCGATCAGTCGCAGGTCGGACCGGTCGTACTGCTGGTCAAGGGCACTGGAGCCGGGAGTCATGGCGCCGCCGCTGGCCATCACCTTCACCACGTCGCAGCCGCGCTCGGCGCGTTCGCGTACCGCCGCCCGTAGCGCGTCGGCCCCCTCGGTCTCGCCGCCGAGGAACCAGCAGTGGCCGCCGGGGGCGGTGATCGGCGGGCCCGCGGCAACGATATCGGGGCGCTGCGTGGGCGGCACCTGCTCGCGCAGTGCAAGCGTGAGGTAGTCGCGGTCGCCGAGATCCCGGACCGTGGTGACACCCGCCGTCAGCGTGGTCGCCGCGGCCGCGCGTGCGGTCTCCAGCACGGTCTCGTGGTCGTCGGACGTCACATGCGCCACGGCGTCGTCGGTGCCGTCCCAGCACAGATGCACGTGCGCGTCGATCAGTCCGGGAAGCAGCCACGCATCCGGCCCGAAGTCCGTCACCGTCGCGTACTCCGGAGGTGGCGCTCCCGTGAAGTCCACGTCACGGATCACGCCGTCCTCGACCAGCACCATGCCCGATTGCCTGACGTCCACGCCGTCGAAGACATGCCCTGCCCGTAGCGCCAGCAGCTCGCTGCGCATAACAGTCATCTCCAAGGAACCGCAAAAGTGGGGGGATTGGGGGGACAAGCTCAGTTGTCGCTGAGCAGGCGGCAGGCAGCTGCGCGTACTGGTCGTTGGGACAACACGGTCGTCGTACGTCAATGGCGTGCCTGCGCGTCCAACTCTTGCCGCTGACCCAGCCTTTCGGGAACGAGAGATCACCGATGGCGGGTATAGACGAGATCAATACCGTCATCCCGAGCGGACGCATGCAGGTTGATGTTCCATCAGCTCTGCGGTGTGTCGTGCGATGCGCTCTGTGCCGTATCGGCGGCGACCAGTCGGCCGGCCTCGACCGCGGTCTTCCTCAGCCAGACGTGTGCGGGGTCACGATCGTGCAGCGGGTGCCACCACAGGGATTCCACCAGCCGCCCCCTGCCGAACGGCAGCTCGACAACGGCCGTGCCGCTGTCGACGGGGAACAGGCGGGCGGCGCGTTCCGGGACCACTCCCACCCGGTCGGTGCCGGCGATCAGGAACGGCATGGTCAGGAAGTTCTCGATGGCGATCTCGACCCGCGGTTCCAGGCCCTGGGCGTGCAGCCCGTGCAGGGGCGAGAAGCCGATCGCCGGGAAGTGGTAGGGCAGCACCCAGGGGCGTGCGGCGAGCGCTTCCGGGGTCGGTGGCGACGACGTGAGGGTGTCGGAGGAGACGACGCATACCCAGCGGTCGTCGTACAGGTCGATGGCAGGGACGTTCGCCAACAGGCCCTGCGCCAGCAGCATGCCGTCAACGGTCCGCAGATGCTCCGGCGCGTGGCGGACGATGTGCGGGGTGTTGTGCTCGAACCGCAGCCGCACCCCCGGTGCCGTGTCGCGCACCAGGCCGGCCAGCGTCCGGCCGAAGGTGGCCAGATGCATATCGGTCACCACCAGGGTGAACTCGCGCCGCGCGTGGGCGGGGTCGGAGACGGGGCGGGTCTGAAAGACCTGGTCCGCCGAGCCGAGCGCCTGCGCCGTGTGCGCGGCCAGACGCTCGGCCAGCGGGGTGAGCTCGTAGGTGTTGCCGACACGGGTGAGCAGGTCGTCGCCGAAGTGGCGGCGCAACCGGGCCAGCGCGGCGCTCACGGTGGGCTGGCTCAGCCCCAGCCGCTGGGCCGCCCGCGTCACACTGCGCTCCTGCAACAGCGCGTCCAACGGAACCAGCAGGTTCAGATCCAGACCCACGCCGCCAGGCCTCCGCGCACTATTGATGTTGTCCATGGCCAGCATAGGCGGTCTCGGATGTCCGAAACTCCTGGCGAGCGGCGGGAATTGGGCCCGAAGGCACGCCGGACGAGGGCGAGTCCGAACGGTGGCTTGCAGGTGGCCTGGCGATGTCGAGAACACCGCGGCTCCGGGCCTGCTCTCGCAGGTGTCCGGACAGCTGTGCGGAAAGGATGAAGACAAAAGCAATGGGACGCGTGCCCGCATTATGGTGGGCAAATGCCGACGACACCGGGGGAGCAATCAGGCCCCTCCGAGAGCGAGTTTCATTCAGACCGACACGTGGCGGAGTCGTTCGGTGTGGACGCCGAGCGCTACGACCGGACCCGGCCCCGCTATCCCGACGCCCTGGTGGAGCAGATCGTCACCGCCAGTCCTGGACCTGACATCCTGGACGTCGGCTGCGGCACCGGCATCGCCGCCCGGCAGTTCCACGCCGTCGGCAGCCGGGTGCTCGGCGTCGAGCCCGACGGCCGCATGGCCGAGTTCGCGCGGCGCAGCGGGCTCACGGTCGAAGTAGCGACCTTCGAAGCCTGGAATCCCGCCGGCCGAACCTTCGACGCGGTCGTCTCCGGGCAGGCCTGGCACTGGGTGGACCCGGTCGTCGGCGCGTCCAAGGCGGCCCGCGTACTGCGACCCGGCGGCCGGCTGGCGGCGTTCTGGCACGCCTTCCAGCTTCCCTGCGACCTGGCGGACGCCTTCGCCGCGGTCTACCAACGGGCGGTGCCCGATGTGCCGTTCGACCTCCAGTTGGTCAAGCGCCCCCTGGAGGCGTACCAGGCGACGTTCACCAAGGTGGCCGACGCGTTGCGAGAGGTGGGCGGGTTCGGCGACCCGCAAGAGTGGCGATACGACTGGCAGCGGTCCTACACACGCGACGAATGGCTGGACCAGCTGCCGACCCTCGCGGAACTCACCCAACTCCCGTCGAACAAGCAGGCGCAGGTGCTGGAGGATGTCGGCGCCGTTCTCGACGCGATCGGGGGCAGCTTCACGATGTCGTACACCACGGTGGCGGTCACTGCGGCGCGAACCGGCGCCTCGGGCCCGTTCTGACGATCCGTGCGCCGCGCGCGAGGACGTCGGCTTCCCGCGACATCACCCTGAGCTTGCTCTTTATCTTCGGGCGTCACACAGAGCGACCAGCGTCTCGAAGCGTCCGACGGTCTTGCCGACGTCGTTGCGGGGAGCCCGCCACCGGTTCCTCACACCGGGTGGTCGTCCGGGGCCGGTGCCGCGGGGTTTGGGAACACGGGCTGGACACAGCGTGTGGGGGCGGATGTTCCTGAACCCGCAGCGAACACGGGCCGGGGTCAACTGCGCGGGCGGGGTGGGCCTCTCCCAGGGCCGCACCGGTCGACGTCCTGCATGCTGGCGCCGGTCTTGGAGAACCACAGCCAGACCGGTGGCGCTTCGCGGTCCTTGGAGAGGTGCTCGACCTTCAGCCTGATCAGGGTGCCCTCGGCCAGGGGGAGTTCGCCTTCATGGTCAATCCAGGCTGAGCGGCGGGTCAGGCGTGGGTGGACGCGGTCCCATGCCTGGGTCTGGGCCTTTCCGTAGTTCGTGGTGTCCGCCGCGGTGACGACGGAGGGCTCGGGCCAGGTCTCCGGTGTGTTGAAGCGGAACTCCGGTCCGTGCTTGGGTGGCCGTCCGCCCTGCGGGTCGTAGACGCGGGGTGGTTTCGGCAGCCGCATCACCCTGTCGGAGCGGACCCTGCCGACCAGTTCGACAGGCAGGTCCCGCAGGACCCAGGAGAGGCGGGTGATGTCGTAACCGGCGTCGCCCACGATGACGATCTCCGGATCGCCGGACACCCACTGCCCTGCCGCGATCAACCGCTCGACCACGTCGCGGAGCTGGGCGGCAGTCACTGCGGTGGCGTCGTCCACCGGCCCCAGGCGGTCCACGTCCACGATCGTGGTCCAGAAGGTGCGGCCGGGCTCCAGGACGGCGACGAAGGAGTGGGGCCAGCCCGGGATGAACTGGGATGCGGACTTCGCACGGCCATAGACATGGCAGAACAACCTTTCCGCTGAGCACGGCGCGTCGGAGCGGAACCACGGCGAGACGTCGACGGCCAGGACCAGCCTCCCATCAGGGAGACGCGGCAGCGGCAGGCCGACCAACACCGTTCTCAGCTGCTCGGCGTCGATACGCCCCTTGTTCAGGCCGCCGTACATCCCTCCGTGACCACGCCGGTGCTCCGGTGTGAGCATCAGATCGACCGGTGACCTCACCCGGCCGACCGCGCACAGCACCGCGTCCGCGAGCTCGAACAGTTCATCGCCCCGGGCGGTCAGGCACGCAGAGAAATCGCCCCGAAAACGAGAGACTTCCGCCAGCGTCTCCCGCCGGGCCCCGGATGAGAGCAGACTCATTTTCACGGCCTTCACGCTGATCAGAAGCCTGATTCGACACGGCACACGATCGCGCGAAGGCCGCCCGCTTATCTGGCGAAAGCAAAGACCCCCTCAAGTGCGAGCTCTGTTCGAGGGCCGCCAGTGTGCTCATCGGGCCGCCACTGAGGTGGGCGATGGCCGCAAACGGCGCGAGCTGAAGCCTAGGACGAGTTCCCCCGTTCACCGAGCATCACCCACCAGGGGATTGAGCACAGCTAGGACGGCACACCATCCGCCGCCAGCTGACGAACACGCCTGGATCTTCCTCGCCAGGTGCCGCGCTTAGCCGACCAGGAGATCGAGGTTACGTCCCCGTCCCTGGTCGGGCGCGGGCGTCCGTGGCCAGGGTGTGGTCGAGAACGGCCGCGGCCAGGGGTGCGTGGACGGCGCGGGGCAGGGCGTGCCCCATGCCCGGTATCTCCACCAGCCGTGCCCCGGCGATCACTTGGGCGAGATGGTCGGGGTGCGGCGGTGGGAAGACGGGCTCGGCCGGGGCGGAGATAACCAGGGTCGGCACCTCGGTGCGCGCAAGTTCCTCGGTGCGGTCCATGCCGGAGTGGTCCGCGCGCCCGTGGGTCATGGGCGCCTCGTAGCGCCCGGCGTGCTCGATGATGCGGCGCTCCGAGGCCCGGAACTCCTCGGAGTCGAAGGAGATCTGATCGCCGTTGAGCAGCCGCCAGTGCTCCACGCGGTGGTCCAGCTCGCCCTCCAGGCCACGGTCCTCGTGGGGGTGGGACCACAGTTCGAGCACCCGTGCGTCGATGGGCGGGAGTCGGTCTACGGGAGTTCGGGAGCCGTCCGGGTGCGACAGTGGGGTGCTGCTGAGAGCGCCGGTGCCCATCACGGTCGCGCTGAGCAGCCGTTCGGGGTGATCGGCGATCAGCAGTTGGGTGAGCATGCCGCCGAGGGAGTGACCGACGATGTGCGCCCGCTCCACTTCGTACGCGTCGAGGACGGCGATCGCGTCCGAGGCGAGGTCGACGATGCGGTACGGGTGCGTGTCGAAACTCAAGCTGGAGCGGCCGGTGTCCCGGTGGTCGTAGCGGATGACGCGGTGGCGCACGGCCAACGCATCAACCAGTCCCTCCGGCCAGCCCAGCCCAGACGCCCCGGCCCCCATGATCAGCAACAGGGTGGAATGCCGGGGGTCGCCGCGCACCTCGGACCATAGCCGCACCGCCGGGTCGATCTGGATAAACCGCTGATTCACGGCACCGCTCCTCACATTTACGACTCAATGACGAGACGAGCCGTCTCGTCATCTTGCGTCATCATCATGATGCACACCCCGGAGTGATGCAATACGATTCGTCTCGTCTCGTTGCTGGCCGGACACTCGAAGGGGTGCCAGAACTCATCTCGATACTGAGCCAAGCTATTACTCTGCGTGACGCCCGAAGATAAAGCACAAGGTGAGGGCCCGTCCCTCCCCCTCCCGGAAGCGTGTCGCCGGCCGTAGCCTCATGGGGTGACCCAAGTAGGCGGTCGACGACTCCGGCGAAATCTGCCCGGCCTGCGGTCTCCGCCCGGTCGGTCGTTTTATTACACTTTCAGGTCACCTTAGTGAACTGGAGTTCCCTGAGCTTGTCGCCTGGGCGGCCTGGAGGTTATTCCGGGGCCCGTCAGACGGCAGCAGCCGGGTTGCTCCAGCAACTACCGGGCCGGACCCACCACAGTGATCCGAGGAAGTCCATTCCATCACGCTGCCGCTTCGCCTGCGTCGGCACCTCGTCGGCGCCCAGCGCGTGGCTGAGTTCCTCGACGGCGATCCCCGCGTGCTGCACGTCGCCTACCCGGAGCTTCCCGCAGACCCGCAGCATGAGCTCGCCAAGCGGCAGTTCGGCGGGCAGGGCTCGGCGCGCTGATCGCTTTCGCTCTCGACGCCGGGCACGACACCCGCAATGCCTTCGTCAACAGCCTGCGGCTGATCACCTCCGCAGTGTCGCTCGGCCACGACGAGACTCTCATCGTCCACGAGGACGCCCCCGCCGCTCGCGCCGCCATGTTCCCCGAGGTGTTTCGCACCCATGGCCTACTGCGCCTGGCGGTGGGACTGGAAGACCCCGATGACCTCATCGCGGACCTGGCCGCAGCTCTGGACCCGGCCGGGTGCCCACGCCCTGACACAGCTGTCGGGCCGCACGCGCAGACGCGAGAGGCCCTGCCTGATGTCGGCCGAGGAGCGGGGTCGCGAGTCGACAAGCGTGCGCAATGGCCGGTATACGGAGCGTCATTGGTGGGGTGAGGTGAGGATGCCGCGCGAGAGAGCGACGGTGACGGCTGCGGTGCGGTCGTTGACACCCAGCTTGACGAACGTTCGCAGCAGGTGCGTCTTCACCGTCGCTTCGCCGATGTACAGCTGCCGACCGATCTCACTGTTGGACAGACCGCGCGCGACGAGGCCGAGCACCTGAACCTCCCGGGGGGTCAACTGCTCCCCGGCCGGCGCCTGCATGTGGGTCACCAGCCGCGCGGCCACGAGTGGGGCGAGGACGGTTTCGCCACGGGCTGCCGCCCGGATCGCGTCGGTCAGGGTACCGATCGGGGTGTCCTTGAGGAGGTACCCGGTGGCGCCGGCCTCGATCGCCGGCAGGATGTCGGCGTCACCTTCGTAGGTGGTCAGCACGAGCACGCGAATGCCGGGGTGCTCCTGGCGGATGCGCGCCGTCGCGGTAACGCCATCAGTACCCGGCATCCGCAGGTCCATCAGGACGACGTCCGGGCGCGTCGCGGAGGCGAGGACGATCGCCTCGTCGCCGGAGCCGGCCTCGCCCACGACCCGCAGGTCGTCGTAGGCCTCGAGCATGACGCGGAGGCCGAAGCGTACGACGGGATGGTCATCGACGATCAGGATGTTGACAGTCATCGAGCCGGTTCCGCCTGCTCAGTGGTCGGGTGTGGAGCTGAGATCAAGCACAGGCTGCAGGCTACGCGCCGCCTGCTCGTCCGGGGCCATCGGCAGTTCGACCCGCACCGTGGTGCACCGGCCAGGAGTCGATCGCACCGTGCAGGTTCCGCCGAGGCTGGAGGCGCGGGTGCGAATGCCGAGCAGGCCGTATCCACCCCGGACGGTGGCCGGGTCGAAGCCCCGGCCGTCATCGGTCACTGCCAGCGTCATAAGGCCGTTTTCGTGGCGTAGCTCAATCCGCACCGTCGTGGCGTCAGCGTGCTTACCGACGTTGGCCAGGGCCTCCTGCGCGGTGCGCAGCAGGGCGATATCGGTGCCGGTAGATGTGCCGGACCGCTCGCCGACGATCGACACCTCGACGCGCGTACCCGTGTCGCGGGTATGCCGGGCGGCGAGCCGGTCCAGCGCATCCGCGAGGCTGCGGCCGGTCAGGTCGACCGGGGCCGATGCGGCGATCAGCGAGCGTGCCTCCGCGAGGTTCTCGCGGGCGGTCTTTTCCAGGATGTCGAGCTGGCCGTCGGCGGCCGTCGGGTCACGGGGCAGAGTCGTCCGTGCGGCCTGGGCGAGCATGAGGATGCTGGTGAAGCCCTGTGCCAGAGTGTCGTGGATCTCGGCGGCCAGGCGTTCGCGTTCGGCATGGACGCCGGCCTCGTGGCCCGCGCGTTCCAGGGCGGCCCGCGTACGGGTCAGTTCCTCGATCAGCGCGGCCCGCTTGCGGTTCTGCTCGCGGATGCCGGTCAGATAGGCGCCCACGAGGATCGTCACGGTCATGGGCACCAGAACGCTCACGCCGACCATCGCCAGCGTGTAGCGACTGACTCCGACCCGCGCGAACATGGCCCAGGCGAGTTCGGCGTAGAGGATCAACAGCAGCGGTACACGTACCCGCCACCTCGCGACCATCACGAACAGCTGTGGGCAGAGCGCGAACAGCAGCGCGCCACCGATCGGGGCTATGGCGAGCAGAAGCGGGAACGCGACCGCCAGGGCGGCGAAGTAGGCCGCACCCCAACGCTCGTCGCGGTTTTCCATGGCCCTCGGAGCGACCAAGGCGTACCAGGCGACGATGACGGCGAGCGTACTGAGGGCAAGCAGGCGCTGTCCGAGCGCCACGGTGACGTCGGCGGCTATGGCGACGCCAAGTGGTATCGCGACAGCGCCGACGAGGACATGCCATCCGGCGCGGTAGCGGTATCCGAAGTCGACGGTGCTGCGCACTGCCACGCCCTGCCCACCTTCGCCGCCCAGATCCGGCCGCCAGTATTCGGGCGCCACGTCCAGTGTGCCGGACTCGGCGCCGAGGAACGTCCACGCACCGGTGGAGCCGTGCGTACGTCGATCGGTTGACAACGGGGTCCAACGAACCGTTGTCGCCGCCGCGGCCACAGAACCGTCACGCTCATTGTCGAGCACCTCGGCTCCACACCTGGAGGTACCCGCATGAAGAAGAACTGGCTCGTCATCGCCTTCGGCGCAATGCTGATCTTTGGCGGCGTGACCTGGACCTTGCAGGGACTCGACGTCATGCAGGGCTCAGCGATGAGCGGCGTGACGCTGTGGGCGGTCGTCGGACCGATCGTGGCGATCGTCGGTCTGGTCCTGCTGGGTGTCGGCTTCGCCCGGCTACGCCGAGTCAGCCGATAAGCGCCGGTCAGATGTCTGGCATCAACACGGAGACTCAGAAGACAGGTCGGCCGACACCAGAAAAACCGCCCAAGCAGTGGTACGGCGAGCTTGCCGGCGTCGCGGCCACCGCGCTCGCCCTGGGCGTCGGTGAGCTGGTGGCAGCCGCGACGGGCGGGCCCTCAGCGCCCCTGGTGGCGGTGGGGGGCGTTGCCGTGGACGCCGCGCCGACTCCCGTCAAGGAGTTCGCGGTCACGGTGTTCTACACGTACGACAAGCTGGTGCTTCAGGCGGGAATCGTGCTGGTGCTGGCGGTCTTCGCCGCGTTCATCGGTGTACTGGCCATGCGCCGGCTCGGGTACGGGCTGGCCGGCGTCGCTGTGTTCGGGGTGATCGGCGTACTCGCGTCAGCCACCCGGCCCAGCGCCACGTGGGCGTACCCACTACCGACGGTGGCCGGTGCACTGACCGCCGCCGGCCTTCTGGTGCTGCTGCGTCGCACCCTGCCGCGCCCTGCGGCGGCATCGGCGCAGGACCTGGGGAACGACACCGGCCCGGACACGGACGTGACGGCGCAGGAAGGCCCCACCCCCGTGCAGGGGGCCCGTTCGCCGTCGTCGGATGCCGACATCTCGGTGAACGTGGACGGCGCGCGGCGGCCACCGGGCCGGCGGCGGTTTCTCGTGCTGGCGGGCGGAGCGATGGGTGCGGCCGTGGCGGCCGTACCGGGCGGACGCCAGATCTGGGCACAGCGTGTGGCCGCGGCCCGGGCCGCGGTGGTTCTTCCGTCCCCGTCGAGCCCGGCACCGCCCTTGCCCGCCAAGGTGTCCGTCGGCGTGCCTGGAGTGGAGCCGTTCGTGACCAGGACCGCGGACTTCTACCGGATCGACACGGCTTTGACGGTGCCGCAGATGGAACCGCAGGACTGGCGGCTGAGGATTCATGGCCGGGTGAAACGGCCGCTGACCCTGACGTACGAGCAATTGCTGGCACGGCCGATGGTGGAGCGTTACATCACGCTGGCGTGTGTGTCCAATGAGGTCGGTGGTGAGTTGGTCGGTAACGCCCGGTGGTTGGGGGTACCGATCAAGGATCTGCTGGATGAGGTGGAGCCGGATGACGGGGCGGATCAGGTGGTGAGCCGTTCCGTGGACGGCTACACGGCCGGCACGCCGACGGCAGCGTTGCGTGACGGGCGGAACGCGTTGCTGGCGGTCGGGATGAACGGGGAGCCACTGCCGGTCGAGCACGGGTTCCCGGTCCGGATGGTGGTGCCCGGGCTGTACGGATACGTATCGGCGACAAAGTGGTTGACGGAGCTGGAGCTGAGCCGTTTCTCGGACTTCAGCGCCTATTGGGTACGGCGGGACTATGCGGCGCTGGCTCCGGTGAAGACACAGTCGCGGATCGACACGCCGACCGCGGGCAAGCGTCTGGAGCAAGGCATGGTGATGGTGGCAGGGGTGGCGTGGGCGCAACATCGTGGGGTGTCCGCGGTGGAGGTCCGCGTGGACGACGGACCATGGCAGCAGGCACAGCTCGCGGCGGTGCCGTCGGTGGACACATGGCGGCAGTGGAGCTGGCCGTGGCAGGCGACGCCCGGCAAACATCGGCTGCAAGTACGCGCCACCGACAACACCGGCCAGGTACAGACAGGACAGGCGCACAAGCCGTTGCCCGACGGGGCAACCGGCTGGCACACGATGAAGGTCACGGTTACCTGAGCACTTCCCGCCGGGCGGAGGTCCCCGCCTGAAGGCTGAGGTGCACGCCTCCCCTTCCTCGGTGAACGCCATGCGCCTCGGTGAACGCCATGCGGTCGCGGGACCCGAGCCCCGCGAGGGCGCGGCCGCCACTCGCTTCGTGCCGCCGCTCATGGCGTCGCCGTGTCCGTTGGTCTCGCGCTCACGCCTGCCCGCGTCGGCCATGGCACCAACCCGCCTTTCAACACCGCACTCGCCTTGTACTCCCCGGCAAAGTCACAGGCGACTGGTGGCCCTACAGCCGACGTGAGGGCCGGGCCGGCGACGAATGAACACGGTGGGGGCGGACCTGGCCGGCCCGCCCCCACCTTGCGGGGTAGGGGGGTGTTACCCCGCGTCTGTGGCGGACGTGCCGGCCGGGGCGAGGTTCGGCCCTGGCGTGTCGGCGCCGTCCTTGCTCTTCCGCTCGCCGGTCTTGCGCTCGCGCTCGCCGCGCTTGCGGTCGCGCTTGTCCTTGGCCTCCTGCTTCCTGATCTCGTCAGCCGCCTTCTCCATCGCCTTCAGTTCGGCCCGCACGTCGTCAGCGGGGCGGCGTTCCAGAGCAGCGCCGTAGCGCATGGCCAGCAGGTCCATGGCCTCCGTGTCGGCCTCCTCGACCCCGGCAAGGATGACGGTGCCGCCCGGCGGGACATGCGGCGTGAAGGCGCCGACGGCCTCGGTCGCTTCGGTGGCCCGCTGGTAGTCGTGTCCTCCGCCGATCAGCGCACCGATGCCCCAGCCCATCAACACGCCGAGGGGGCCGCCGAGGATGCCGACCAGCGAACCGACCAGCCCGCCGACCGCGGTGCCGCGTCCGAACTCCGTGTCCATGCCCTCAGGGAAGTGGACGGTGCCGTCCTCCATGCGCTCGATCAGAACGGCGCCGCGGACCTCGGTGGTGACGGAATTGAGGTGCTTCAGCTCGCTGAGCGCCTGGTAGGCGGTGGCGCGGTCGGCGAAACGGAGGGCGATGGCGTTCTCGTTCGTGGTCACAGACATGAGCTCTCTCCTTGCAGCCTCAAGGGGTGGGTGACGTGCGGGGCCCGCTGCCGCGGGTTCCGCGCCATCTGTGAGACAGTATGTATCAGAGACTCTTTGTGAGTCAAGTCGTCTCACAAGTTGCTCGGAAGGAGAGGTGCCCCGATGCACCGTACGAACGACGACCCCCGCGCCCGCCGCAGCCGCACCAACGCCCTGGCCGCCGCCACCGAACTCCTCGCCGAAGGAGGACCGGGACACATCACCCACGCCGCCGTCGCCGCACGGGCCAAAGTGGGCCGCGCCACCGTCTACCGGCACTGGCCCGACCTGCGGGCCCTCCTCCTGGACACCCTGACCAGCGCCGCCCACCCCATCCTCACCCTGGGCCACGGCCCGGTCCGCGACGAGCTGGTGACACACCTGCAGCAGCAGGCCGACTGGCTCAACCAGCCGGTCTCCGCCTCCGTCATCGCTACCGTCATGGAGCGCGCGGAGCGGGACCCGGACATACGAAGCCTGCGCGACGAGATGTTCGGCCGCGCCGGTGAGCACCTCACCGACGCGCTCGCCGCCGCCGTCGCACGCGGTGAACTACGCGCCGGCGTCGAAGAACACACCCGGGACCTGGTCTCCCGGATCCTCGGTCCCCTGCTCTTCCTGCGGCTCATGCTCGGCGCGCGGCCGGACAGGGAGACGGTGGCCGACACGGTCGACGCCGCCCTCACGGCCTGGCAACCGAACCCATGACAGCCGCAGACAGACCGATACCGAACGGTTCGAACATCAGCCGACCGGCACCCCGCATCCTCACGCGCCCGCCCTCGCCCTCAGGGCCGCGCCCATCGACGGCTGAAGCCGACGCTCGGACCAGGGATACAGCCCCTGCCGCCGCACTCAGTGCCCAGTGATCACCTTCACCATCACCACGCCCGCGCCGATCGCCGCGTCCATCAGCCCCGCCACGCCGGAAGGCAGTAACCCACCGCCCATCCGCCGCCCACCCGCGAAGCCCCAGACCGCCATCGAGGCGACGTCCACGCCGACCGCGATCCACAGCGCGGTGGACAGACCGAGGGCGCCGGCCGCCGACAGGGCGATCATCAGAAGCGGGCCCGCGGCGCAGCTGAGCAGCGGGCTGCTGACGAACAGCAGGTGCCGTACCTCGCGGCGGCCGGCCAACCGTTGGTGAACGACGCGGTGGGCCTGCATGTCGGCCACCAACGTCGCCAGCCACAAGCCGACCGCGGTGCCCGTGACGTACCACGCCGCCGTGCTGTGCCGGGCATGCGCGTTCTGCGCCAGGCCGACCACCACGGCGAGCATGGTGATCACCGCGTAGATCCGTTCCTTGAGCCGCTCGCCCAGGGCTTCGAGCTTCTGGGCAGAAGGTTCCGGGGAGCCGGAGGCCGACGGTTGCTCAGCGTCGAGATCGGACATGCCGGAACCGTATCGAAAGGACGTTACGGCCGCGCGCGTGGTGCCCAGGCGGTGGGGCCACCCGCAACGCGGCTGAAGTACCGGGGAGTTGAGCGAGTCCCTGCAAAGTGGCCCGGCTCGGTGCCAAGGCCGTGCCATGGAGCGGTCCCACGGCTCCGCGAGTTCACTGCTTCTGACGGGCATCAAGAACCGTGCGGCAATTCCCAGTTCTACGAATCTGACGGGCCTCGGCCGGCTGCCGCAAGGACAGGAACACGTGTGTCCCACTTCCGGCGCACGGCCGATGCCCGAAGCCACTCCCCCGAGCCCTTTGAGCAACATGTGCGTGGCCCGCCGGCCCGCATCGGACCCTCACGCGTTCGGCAGCCAGGGTGCGAGCGCGGCGTCGACCGAACTGATCACCGTGTCCTTGTCGAGTCGTGCGCCGAGCATGAACCGCTGGAACAGCAGGGGGCCGAGGATCCGGGAGACCACTTCTCTGGCATGTTCCTCGATGCCGGGGCGGAACTCGCCGCGGTCGACGGCAGCGGCGAGCGCGCCCGCGAAATGCTCGTCGGCGTGGCCGAACATCTCTTCGCGGATGCGCCGTACGTCCTCGTCCCGCTCGGCCCGTTCGACGACGGTGGCGATGACCGATACGGCGACGGGCTGGTTGAGCCAGTCAGCCATTTGCTCCAGCTGGGTCACCAGTTGGTGGCGGACCGGGCCTTCGCCGAAGGTGAGCAGGGGGCGGACGTCGTTGGCCAGCGCGTCGAAGAGGAGAGCCTGCTGGTCGGGCCAGTGCCGGTAGACCGTGGCGCGGCCGACTCCGGCCCGCTCGGCGACGGCGGCGTGAGTGACGCGTTCGGGCCCTCCTTCGACGAGGAGTTCGGTGGCGGCGGTCAGGGCTGCGGCGCGGCTGCGGCGGGCGCGGGGATCGTCGTTGGTACGGGACATCGGGACACCTCTTCCCAGATTTTTATGAGACAGGTTGACTCACAGATACTCTTCGATACATACTGTCTCACAGATGAGAGAAACCTCGCCAACTCGGGCACCACCGGCCATGGATCGGGGAGGCCTGCCGACTCAAGGAGAGAGCTCATGTCCGTGAACGAGAACGCCGTCGCCCTCCGCTTCGCCGACCGCGCCACCGCCTACCAGGCGCTCAGCGAACTGAAGTACCTCAGCCCCGCCACGACCGAGGTCCGTGCCGCCGTCCTGATCGAGCGCCTCGAGGACGGCGCGGTGCGCGTCCCCGAGGGCATGGACGGCGAGGAAGGGCGGAACACGGCGGTCGGCGGGCTGGTCGGCTCGCTCGTCGGCATCCTAGGCGGACCCCTTGGCGTGCTGATGGGCTGGGGCGTCGGCGCGCTGATCGGGCGGGGCCACGACTACAAGCGGGCCGAACGGGCCACCACTGCCGTCGGTGTCTTCGCCCAGCAGGTCCCGCTGGGTGGCACGGCCATCCTGACCGAGGTCAGGGAGTCCGACACCCAGGCCCTGGACCAGCTGGCCATGCGCTACGACGCCGTCCTCGAGCGCCGCCCGGCCGACTCCGTGCGCAATGAGCTGAAGGCCATGGAAGAGGCCGCCGAGCGGAGCAGGAAGGAAGAGGCGAAGCAACAGCGCGACCTCGAGCGCGCCGAGAAGAAAGCGAAGAAGGGCGGCGCGACACCACCGCAAGAGGCCACCGCATAACCGGAACAGGCCCCACAGACGCGGGGCAGTTCCCCCCTGCCGCGCATGGTGAGGGCGGGCCCGCCCGGGTCCGCCCTCACCGCTTTCACCCGGTGTCTGTCCGACAGTTGCCGGTCCCGGGGCCGTCCTGTGTTCGGTGAACCAGCCTCCGAGCAGCATTCCGGCGACGGCGGAGAAACCGCGGTCGGCAGCATCTACCGCCGGTTCGGCGACGCGGTCACCGACGCCTTCCAGACGCACGAAGCTCTGTTGCGCGTCGTCCTGCTGAGGTGATTCGGCCGAGCATCCTCTACTTCGGCACGCCGGTGGTCCTGCTCACCACGGAGAACGCGGACGGGACCTTCAACCTCGCTCCCATCTCGTCCGCCTGGGCACTGGGACAGCACGTCGTCCTGGGCCTGGGCAGCGAGAGCCAGACGGTGCGCAATCTGGCCGAGCGACCGGACGTGGTGATCAATCTCGCCTCGCCCGATCTGTGGGAGCGGGTGGAGAGCCTGGCGCCGCTCACCGGCGCCGATCCGGTACCGGAGAGCAAGCGGGCGGTGTACCGGTACGAGTCCGACAAGTTCGCCGCCGCCGGGCTGGCGCCGCTCCCCTCCGACCTCGTGCGGCCGCCCCGGGTCGCCGAGTGCCCCCTCCAGCTGGAGGCGAGGTCCATCGCCTTGACGCCGGGCGGGGAGGGCCGGTTCCTGTCCGTCGAGTGCGAGGTGGTCCGGGTCCACGCCGACGAGCGCATCGTCGTACCCGGCACGCACCACATCGACCCCGGTGCGTGGAGCCCGCTCATCTACAACTTCCGCCACTACCACGGGCTCGCGCCCGAGCTCGGCCACGGCTTCCGGTCGGACACGGCCAAAGCCGCGACACGCGTCGGGTGCTCCCTCGGCGGGCGCCCGCGCGGTCCCCGCCCTGCTCGGTCACTGTGCGCCTGCGAGGCTCTTGGCGGCCCGATTCTCGAGCGTCGCCGTCAGAACAGCTGCCGAAATCCCGGCGGCGCCGAGGAGCAGAGGAAGACGGACGTCCAAGCCCGTAAGAGAACCGGCGAGGGCTGTGCCCGCGGACCCCGACGTGATCTTCAAGGCCGCCACCCACATGAAGACCTGAGCACGCACCCCCACGGGTGCATACTCGGTGCGGGCAGCCAAAGTGGCCGCGAAGAAAAGGGCGTTGAGAACACCTGTCAGCCCGTACGCCGCCACGGACAGGGGGAAGACGCGGCTCACGGCGACCATGCCGAGGCCGACGACGACCCCCAGGGCGAGGCGGCGCATGAGGCGGTCCGGATCGCCGCTGAGCGGGAAGACCATCACCACCGCGGAGCCGGCCAGGTTGCCGAGTCCGTAGGCGGCGGTCAGCACCGCTGCGGTGGATGTGTCGATACCCAAGGTTGTGGTCATGTGCACTGCGGTGATCGGCAGTGCGGCGACACTGAGCGCGACGATCATGGTCAGGTAGACGGTGCGCCGCAGTCGGCCGGTGCGAGCCACCAGCGCCAGGGTGGGCCCCGGCTTGAGAATCCCAGCCTTGTCCCCACCGTGGGCCGCGGGCGCGTACGGCAGGAGGAGCACGCACCCGGCCGCGACACCGGCGCCGCCCGCCAGAGCAAGAGCGGCAGCAGAAGGTGAGGCCCAGCCCGACAGGGCCGCCACGAGAGACGGACCGACAGTGCCACCGATGCCGTACGTGGCCACATCCCAGCCCTGCGCCCGCCGCTGGGTGCGCGTCCGAGGCCCGACGATCGCGGGCAGCCGGCTGCTGATGCCGCCGGTCAGCAGCGGGCCGCAGGTGCCCGCCACGGCCAGCAGCAACGCGGTCACCAGGGCGGGCACACGGGCATACGTCAGTACACCCGTGGTGAGCACGGCGGCGTACAACAGGCAGGCCGATGCGATGACCTTGCGTCCGTCCCGGGCGAGGTCCAGCGGGCGGGCGACGAACGGGCCGAGCAGGTGCGGTGCGGTGATGCACGCGCCGAGCGCACCGGCGAGCGTCCCCGAGCCACCGGACGAGGTGACGAGCAGGATGACGGCTACGACCGCTCCCCCGTCGGCAGTGCGGGCCAGGGCCGCGGCGACGACGTAGCGCACCAAGCCGCCCCTGCGGCTGCCCGTCGAAGTCGACACGCTCGCCGCGTTCGCTCCGGTCTCGGTGGTCCGATGGTTCACGGCGCGCATGCTCAGGCGGTGAGCTTGAGGGCGCTCAGCACGGCGACGACGTCCTGACGTGCGACCTCGTCCAGCGCGCGCAGGGGAAGCGGCAGGTTCGGCTCCCCCGTCAGGCCGAGGTGCGAAGCGGCAGCGGACATGACACGCAGGCTGCCGTGGCGGCGGAACAGTGCCCACAGCGGCTCGAGTTCGTCGGACAGGTCCAGCGCCCGTTCGGCGTCACCGCTCCGAGCGGCGCGCGTGAGGGCGAGCGCGGCCTGCGGGAACGTACCGCCGATGACCGAGTACCAGGCGTCGCACCCGGCATTCAGACCCGGGGCTGCCATCCAGTCGCCGCTCACACCGATGGTGACCGTCTCCGGGATCAGCGCCCGCAGTGCGTCGACCCGGGCCTTGGCCTGCGCCGGGTCTTCGGGCACACCGGGAATCTTGATCGAGCCGACATTCGGCAACTGGGCGATCCGGCCGTGCAGTTCGTCGGTGAAATGCACATGTGTGGTGCCAGGGTTGTCGTACACGCACAGCGGCACGGACAACTCGCGGGTGACATCCTCGAACAGGCCGAACACCTCGTCCTCGGTGAGCGGCTGATACGTCATCGGAGCAAGCAACACACCGGAGGCCCCCGCCTTTTGGGCGTCCTCGGCCAGCGCCAGGACATGGGCGGTACGCAGCGCGCCGATACCGACCATGACCGGCACACCATCCGCGGCCTCGACCGCGATCTTCACAGCGTGGGCACGCTGTTCCCTGGTGAGGTAGGCATACCCACCCGTGGAGCCGAGCGCGCCGATCGAGTCCACGCCGACGGCTGCGAGGCGAGCGACGAGCGTGGCGTACGCCGTGTCGTCGATGCCGCCTTCATCAGTGGGTGTGAGGGGGAAGGCACTCAGGCCGCGGAACATGATGACTCCTCCAGGGGACTTCGTAGGACGTCGCAGGACGTCAGGGGAGAGAGAACGGTCGTGGTCAACTGCCAGTCGTACGCAGTTCCGCTACGACTGCGGCAAGTTCGGCGGCGAACGCCTCGGCCTGCGGCTCGCTGATGGTGGAGCTGGTGACCCGGATGCCGCCCCGGTGGGTGGACGGGTCACGGACGAAGAGGTGGCCGGGCCGTACCGCCCAGCCCCGCCGTGCCAGGGCTTCGACCGCCGACCGGCCGTCGACGTCCAGTTCGACCCATACATTCAGCCCGTCGGGCCGGTAAGGGACGTCGATTCCCCGGGCGTGCAGCCGATCGACAAGCAGGCCGCTGCGGTGTGCGTATGCCTCGCGGGCCCGTTCATGGAGTTCAAGGACACCGGGATCGAGCAGCAGTTCCCGGACGATGTGCTGCAGCAGATGGCTGACCCATGCGGTGCCGGCGCTCAACCGGGCTTCCAGGCGCACGGCGGTCTCGGCGTCGGCGGCGACGAGGGCGAGACGCAGGTCCGGGCCGAGGAACTTGGACACGGACCGCACCAGCGCCCACCGCGCGGTGGTCGCAGGGGTGATGCGGTGGTACGGGCGTGCGGAGACGGCTGAGAAGTGGTCGTCCTCGATCACCAGGACCTGAGGGTGGTCGGCCAGGACCGCGCGGAGGTCGGCCGCCCGTTCCTCGGTGAGGCTCGCGCCGGTCGGGTTGTGGGCGCGGGGCGTACAGACGACCGCACGGGCACCGCCCTCCAGTGCGGCCCGCAGGACGTCGGGACGCATGCCGACGCCGTCGATCTGGACCGGCGCGGACCGGTAACCGTTCAGCCGCAGCGTACCGATGCTCGCCAGGAAGCAGGGGTCCTCGATCGCCACCGTGTCGCCACGGGTGAGGTGGGCGTTGAGGAGGCGTTCGGTGGCGTCGACCGCTCCGTGCGCCACCAGCGTCCGGAACGGCTGCTCGATGTCCTCGGCGAAGTCGGCGGAGGCCCACTCGGCCAGCCCCGCGTCGAGGGCGGGCACCCCGTACAGGGGATGGCAGTAGTGCCCGCCCCTGGCCGCAGCCAGGATGTCGGGCAGCAGTTCCGGATCGGGGTTGCCACTGGCCAGGTCGACCGCGTCGCCCCCGACGGCCACGCCTTCACGGGCAAGCTGCGGCACCGCCGCGATCACCGTGCCGCCGCGACCTCGGGTCTCGGCCACCCCGGCCTCGACGAGCCGCCGGTACGCCAGGGCGACCGTGTTCCGGTTGACACCCAGCTCAGCGGCGAGCGCCCGCACCGGCGGCAGCGATGCCCGCGACGCCAGCTCTCCCGAAGCGACCTGGTCCCGGACACTGCCGGCGATCTCAGCCGCGGTAGTCCCCCTGATCTCCACGTCATCACCTCCAGCCACCGACCCTAGCAGTTTTTGTCCTATGCCAAATAATGGGTCATGGCTACCGGCGGCCGGGGAAGACAGCACCTGCGGCAGCCACCTCGCGCGCCCGACCCGGCGCAGCAGAGGGTGGCCAGCAGCGCGACGCCGACTGCGGCGAGGGTGCCAGGCAGGCCGCCGTGGCGGTCATCAGCGGGCGGGGTGGGGGGACGGCGTCATCGCTCTGCGTGGACAGGTAGTACACGATCGACTGGAGCACTCCGAGTGTCATGAGGGTGAGGTTTGCTGTCACGTCGCTGTGGCGGTCCCGGTGTTACCAGGCGGGCATCACCGGCGCGGGGTAGCGGTCGCCGGCCGCGCCGTTCGGCAGGAGCGAGCCGATCAGATCGAGCCCTTCGGGGGTGAAGGTGACGTGCGCGGCGGCGACGTTCTCGGCCACGCGCTGTGCGCTGCGGGTGCCAGGGATCGGCACGATGTCCTGGCCTTGGGCCAGCAGCCAGCCAAGCGCCACCTGCGCCACTGTGCATCCCTTCCACTCGGCGATCGCGCCCAGGTCACGGACCAGTGCCTGGTTGGTTTCGTAGTTGCCGGGCTGCCAGCGCGCGTCGTGGGTTCTTCCACGGTCAGCGCGGCCCGGCGTTGTGTGGTGTGGTTCGACGAGTTCGACCAGTTCCTGCGGGCCGGAGGCATCACTCTGGAGATGGTCAAAGCGATGCTCGCCGGTCCGGAACGGCAGGTAGTGCTCCTGGCGTCGATGCGCAGCAAGGAGTACGACAGGTACAGCTCCCGGCAGCGCGACGTCACCGACGCAGCGACCTGGCGGGCCGGCCGGGAAGTGCTGCTCCATGCCGGTGAGCCGGTGGAGCTGGATCGTCTGTGGTCACCACAGGAGGTCGGGCGGGCCCGGGAATCGGATCGGGATCCGCGCCTGAAGGCGGCGGCTCAGGCGTCCGACCGGTTCGGGGTCGCCGAGGTGCTGGCGGCGGGCCCGGAACTGCTCAGCGACTGGATGCACGCCTGGCACACGGGTGAGCATCCGCGCGGTGCCGCCTTGGTCGCCGCCGCCGTCGACTGTCGGCGTATGGGCCTGCACCGGCCCGTGGGCGCGTCGCTGCTGGTGCCGTTGCACGAGATCTACCTGTCCGCTCGTGGCGGAGCCGTCCTGCGTCCGGAGCCCCTGGAGGATGCGCTGATGTGGGCCACCGCGCCGGTGCAGGGGGCAAGCAGCCTTCTGCTGCCTGACCCGGGCGGCTATCTGGCGTTCGACTACTTGATCGACCTGCCCGGTCTGCCGGCCATACCCGAAAGCAGCTGGGAAGTGCTCCTCGCTGCCGTCGCGCCGGAGGACGCCTTCGACGTCGGCTGGGCCGCCGTGGACCTGATGCGGCCATCCATCGCGCTGGAGGCCTTCGACGCCGCACGCCGCCACGGGGTGCCTGACGCCGACTACGCGCACGCCATCGCCCTGGGCAACGCAGGACAGCCGCTGCCGGCCGTGCATCTGCTGCGTCAGCTGCACCAGCAGCGCAATGCGCAGCTCGGCTCGGATCACCCCGACACCCTCGCTGCACGTCACGACATAGCCCGATACCTCGCCGAGGCGGGCCGCCACGCGGAGGCCGTCGCTCTCCTCGACCGCCTCGCCTTGGACCGGCAGCGCGTCCTGGGCCCCCGTCATACGGCGACTTTGGTGACCCGCAGCAGCAAAGCCAGATTCCTGCGGGAACACGGAGACGCCCCCCAGGCACTACGCCTGTTTCGGGAGCTGCTTCCCGACATGACGGCAGTCCTGGGCCCGGATCATGTGGACGTCCTGCTGGCGCGTCAGGAAGTGGGGCGCACCCTCGGCCACATCGACCGGACCTCTGACGCCCTCGCCTGCATCACCGAGGTACTACATGACCAGGAACGCATTCTGGGCGGGGCACATCCGCACACGCTCAGCACCCGCTTCGAGCTGGCGCTCCTCGTTGCTCGGTCCGGTGACCTCCGCGAGGCCATGAGGCAGTTGCAGGCCCTCCTGGGCGACCAGGAACGTGTTCTCGGCCTGCATTCACGCACTCTGAGCACCCGCCATCAACTCGGCAGGCTCCTGGCACAGACCGGCGAGCCGGAAAGAGCCCTGGAAGTCCTGTCAGAGGTACTCCGTGACCAAGAGCGCTTCCACGGCCCGACCCACCCCCGCACTCTGGCAACCCGATACGACCAGCTCCTGGTCGCGCGCCGCACACAAGGCCCGCAAACGGCTGCCGTCATGCTGGC
The DNA here is from genome assembly GCF_024612015.1 of Streptomyces sp. CA-210063. Classification (NCBI taxonomy): domain Bacteria; kingdom Bacillati; phylum Actinomycetota; class Actinomycetes; order Kitasatosporales; family Streptomycetaceae; genus Streptomyces; species Streptomyces sp. CA-210063. Next base: position 10,561,613 of record NZ_CP102512.1, on the reverse strand, counting down.
CGCACTGCGCGATGACTGCCGGCGGGCGCTTGGCAGCAGTCATCCTCTCACCCGGACCGTCGCATCAGCTGCGGGAACAACCTGACGCAAAACGCCCTCAGGTCGTACGCCGGCAGCTGGCACCAGCACGTCCTGATCACCGAGTCCCACGACCGGCTGCGTGACCGGGTCCGTAAGCGCGAGGGCCGCGAGGTGGATACCGAACGGCCGGGATCATCGATGCATAGCCGGTGCCGGCCAGCCGCCACGACGGTGCCCGCTGTCCCGCTCGGCTACGACGGAGGCAAACAGATCAATGGCAGGAAGCAGCGCATCGTGACCGATGTCCTGACTCTGCTCCTGGTCGTCGCGGTGCGCGCCGCGAACGTATGCGGCCGTGCCCCTACTTCTGCGGCTGCGTCGGCTGCACTGGGACATCTGCCTGGTCTGGGCCGATGGCGGCTGCACCGGCCCTCATCGGCTGGTGCCGTCAGAAACTCGTCGTCGTCCCTCGAAGTCGTCAAGCACACTGACGACATGGAGGGCTTTGTAGTGCTGCCGATACGCTGGGTGTAGAGCGCGCACTGACATGGTTGATGCGTGCGCGCCGTTTGTGCCGGGGCTACGAAACGCTGACCGCGACCAGCGAGGCGATGATCTGTTCTCGATGGTCACACGGATGAGCCGCCGGCTTGGCACTGGCAGCTCCTGCGTTCCTGTTTCTGCCCTCTGCCCTGTGCCCTATGTCTGGTCGCCCTCATGGCCATCGACGTCTTCGTCATCTGGGCCTGGCGGTGTGCCGTTCGTAGCCCTCCTAAGGACTGTCCGGGCGGGTGACCTCCCAGAGACGGATGGTCCGGTCGGTGCCGCCCGCGGCGAGGAGTTCGCCAGCGGTGGCGAAGGCGATGGAGTACACGGTGTCCGGGGCAGTCAGGAGGGTGCCGAGCGGTACCGGCTCCGCCGGGGCGGCCATGTTCCAGAGATGGACCTTCCCGTCCGCGCATCCGCCGGCGAGGAGTTTCCCGCCGGGGGCGAAGGCGACGGAGTAGACCGCCTCTGTGGTGGTCAGCGGCTGGCCCGCCGGTTTCGGCGCCGCCGGGTCGCTCACGTCCCAGAGCCGGACGGTCCTGTCGCCCCCGCCGCTGGCCAGGAAGCCGCCGTCCGGGCTGAACGCCACGCTGTAGACGCGGTGCCCGTGACCGGTGAGGCGTTTCCCCACCGTGGATGGCGGGTCGGCGGCGTTCCACAACCAGATCGACTCGTCGGCGCTGCCGCTGGCCATGAGGGTCTCGGGACCAAACGCCACCGAGGTCAAAGCATCCGAGTGGCCGGCACCGGCCCGCCCGATCAGTGTCGGCTTCGCCGGATCCGTCACGTTCCAGAGGCGCAGGGTCCGGTCGGCGCTGCCGCTGACGAGGAGGCTGCCGTCGGAGTTGAAGGCGACGGAGAAAACGGCGTCCGAGTGGCCGGTCAGCGGATCGCCGAGGGGGGTTGGCCGTGCGGGGTCGGTCACCTTCCACAGCCGGATCTTGTTGTCGTGGCCCCCGGCGGCCAGAAGGCTCCCGTCGGGGCTGAACGCCAGACAGGCGATGTCGTCCGTCGCGGTGGTCAGGGGTGTGCCGACCGGCTTCGGCTTCGCCGGATCCGTCACGTTCCAGAGGCGGATTGTCCGGTCGGCGCTGCCGCTGGCCAGCATATGGCCGCCCGGCTGGAACGCGACCGCGTGGACGGTGTCGTCGTGACCAGACAGCGGCCGACCCACCTCGGTTGCGCCGGTGACCTCGCCGCCCGACGAACCGCTGGCCGAACGGGAGTGTTCCCCGGTCGGGGTGCCGTCGCCCGCCGGGCTCCCGGAACCGGACGCCGCGTGGTCGAACCGGTCCCTGACCGCCCAGTAGGTCGAGCCGAGCGCCAGCGCGGCGGTCGCGCTCCCTCCGGCCAGGAGCCGACGACGGCTCAGCGGGGACGGGCGTGACGTGGCGACGGCAGTCGGCTCGAGTGCCTCCGGAGGCGGGCCCTTCGTCAGAGTGAGCTCGCCTGCCGTGCCGCCCGCCAGGCGTTGGGGCAGTGGCCGCTCCTGGGACCGGAGGCGCTGATGTACCGCCCTGAACATGTCGTCGAGGGTCAGCGGATCCGGCTCGCGCAGCGCCGTGAGCAGCGCTTCGGTGAAGACGGTGTGGGTCGCGCCCGGCGGAGCGTGCGAGGTGGTGGTCGCGGACGTCGAGGTGAGGGTGTACGTGCCGGTGATCTCGATGTGTCCGGTGATGACTCCCCTCCCGTCCGACATCGCCGCGAGCGCTCGGCCGGAGAAACAGCAGTCCAAAACGAGCACCCGGACGGCCGCAGAGCTGTTCGCCATCTCCTCCCGAAGGACGCCGAAGGCGAGCGCGGTCCACTTCAGCCGATCCGGGTCCGTCCTGGACAGAGCCAGCTGGAGCCCGCCCCCATCGTCGATGAGCCCGTGGCCTGCGTAGTAGACGAGCAGTACGTCCGTCGCGTCGCGCGCCGCACGGGCCAAGGGGGTGCCGACGTCATCGGGGACTGCGGGATCGTCGACCACGGTGCAGTGTTCGGCCCGCAAGGTGCCGCTCACCGGATGGGTGAGGACCGCCCGTAGCTCCGTGAGGTTCGCCCGCACCGCCGGTAGCTCGTGCAGGCTGGTGTGCGCGTATCGGCTCGTGCCGATCAGGACGGCCTTGGAGCGAGCCGGATCCGGAAACCGGTTCATTCCGGTGCCTCTACCGCGTTCCGCTGCTCGTTGTCCTCCGCGTTCCCTGCCAAGAGCCGCTCGAGGATCTCGACCAGGGCGGGGACGTCGACACGTTTGCCGTCCACCTCGACGGTGCGGCCGCTCTCAGTGGTGACTGTGATCCGCAGTTCCGCACGGCGATGCGGTATCCAGGCGGCCAGAGCGCCGGCCAGCGCCGTGACCACTCCGCTGCCGACGGCTACCACGAGAGCGTCCAGCGCCCCGCCCATCTCGCCCTGCCCGACCGGCGTGTTCTCGGGCCGCACCCGCCCGCGCAGCGCATCTTCCTGCCGCAGCCAAGCGAGCAGGGATCTCAGCTCGTCGGCCTCGTCCTCGATACGGATGCGCAACTGCCCAGAAGCCTGGAGGGAATCCGTGAATGTCACCATCACATCATCCCGCGAGCACCCCCGGTTTTGGGCACTTTCTCATTGCTTCGCCTCCTATACGAACCCGGGTCCTGAAGGGTGCACAGCGCTGATCGCCACGCCCGCCCGCGCCCGGCGGCTTGCGACCCGGTCACATGACGCACGCCACACAAGTGTTCGGCGATTCTTTGCCGGAACAGCGAAAGCCCTGCCGGGACCGAAGGGTGAACGCTCATACCGATCAGCAAGGAGCATCACCCCAACCGGGTGCTGCTGCCTGGGATCACCACGCTGGCCCGGATGGTGGCCACGATCCGCGAGATCCGCCTGCCGCACACGGCCATGATCCGCCGGTAGTCCGGGGGCAGCGCCGTCTCGTCCGTGCCGGGCTCGCGCTGCGGCACCAGCAGCACCGTACGGCCCGCGACCTGCCCCGCGGCAGGCGGCGGTGCGTGCGGTCCCGTCTCCGTGCGCAGCTGCTCGGCCACACGGGAGCACTCACCCACACCAGCCCTGCGACCAGCTACTTCAGGTTGGTGGATCTTCACTGCATCGCGCAGAACCTTCCGCGCCCGCGACAACGGGCGAACGACCCTGCGTTCGTCGTCATGCCCTGGTCGTGCCCGTGAAACCATCGCCCAGCACCCGCCCCGAGGACCGTCAACTTCCCCCCACCAGACACATATCCGCCGAAAGAGGAACCCGGTATTAATCGACACCCCACGCGTGCACCGGGCCGCGGAGGCCGGGACACACGCGGGAGGTGCCGTCGTCAGCGGCGTAGACCGAGCGTCTGGTACAGCGGCACCATGCCCGCTTCCGCCGAGTCGAGGAGTACTTCGACCTCAGTGAGCGCCAGGTCGATGTGGAACGGGGTGTAGCCACCCAGCCCCAAGCCGATGTGGATACCGGGCCAGCGCTCGTTGGGGTGGAAGTTGCTGCGCAGCCGGTCGGCGCAGCCCGGGTGAGTGCCGAAGCCGAACTCATGGATCTTGCGATAGCGCGGCTCGGCCTCCACCAGTGCGCGGAACGTGTCACGCAGGCGCTTGGCCTCCGGGATGGGCGCCGTGAAGTCGTGGATATACCCGTTGCGGACGTGGGCCACGACGGGCAGATCCTCAATCGGGGCGAGGCGCGTGTAGGTGTCGGCGGTGTGCTCCGCGGTTATGCTCCTGTCGCCGCGGTGGATGATCGGCGAGCCCTTGATGACGATCTCACCGTCGATCGGCAGCCGACTGTTGCGGTCGTAGGCTCCCGGCCCATCGGCGAGGGTCGAAATCTCCCCGGTCGGCAGCACCGTCTGGTCGCCATAGCGCAGCGGTCCGTGGAAGGAGAACCAGTGCTCGGCCTCGTGGTGCTGGAAGACACACCGGGTACCCAGCGCCGGCGTGGCCAGCACCAGCGCTTCGGCGTCGTCCATCAGGGAGAGCATCTTCCCCTCAACCGCCAGCTCCGACTCGTAGTCGGTGCCCGCGATGATCCGGAGGTACTGGCTGAGGGAGAGCGGGGTGAACTCCGAGGAGTTGTAGGAGATGGCGCCAAGCTTGACGCCCGCCCCGTCCTCGTCCAGCAGATGCTCGAACAGGTCCTCCGCGATCCACAGCACGGATGCCTTACGTTCGCGTGCACGCCACTCCCGTAGCTGCTCGACGAACGGGGCCCTGCTCTCCGGGCCTGTCCACTTCATCTCGTGGACGGGCTGCGGGATGTCCGCCACGAGACGGATGCTGCGGCGCACCCGCTCGGAAGTGATGAGCAGGAAGTCGTCGCCAAAGTCGCCGTCGTAAAGGGCCAGAAACTTGGACAGGCGCAGCTCCACCATGCCGTCCGAACCCACGGCGATGTCGCCGGGCTGGCCGGGCTCGGCCTCGGGCATCGCCCCCAGCAGATCTGCGGGAGCGCAACTCGACTCCTCCACCGTGCACAGCGGCCCGTCAGGGCCAGCGGCGAGCTCTCTGGGGTCCGCTCGCAGGCAAGGGCAGTTGCCCCGGGTTACCTGGATTTTGCTCATGACTCTCCTTCGGTTGACTCCGGACGCTCAAGCGCCCCAAATGGCGCGGCCACAGGCACGCTTGTTTCGGCGGGTCACGTCGTCCCCCAGTTGAACCCGCCGAATTCCGGCAGTGACGCGCGCGGGCGCCTCCTCGACGCGCTGCCCGTCGGTCCGACCGAGAAGCAGCAGACCGCCGTCCGACAGCCGTTTGGCCGTCTCACCGATGCGGAACATCTTGCGCCCAGGGCGGAAGATGTTCCGCATCGGTGAGACGCGGAACATCTTGCGCCCAGGGCGGACCGGGTGAGATATGTACCGGGCGGCCGGTACGGTCCGGGCTCCCCAGGTACCCCCGGCCAGCCCCATACCGCTGACGCAGACCTCCCCGACCACGCCCGGTGAGCAGAGGTCGGCATTCTCATCCAGTAGATCGAGGGTATGGCCAGCGATCGCCGCGGCCGCGATCGACAGGTCCTTGAAAAGGAAATTCCCACCCTTGGTCGCGTGAAATCCGGACCCAGTTGCGCCACGCAAGGGGCAGACCGGATACTGACGGCCGGATTACTGGCGATTTGAACCCGCCTCTTGAATTCCCGGCAACCGCTGTAGCGGCGCAGGCTCGGGGCGAAGGAGTTCCCGCGCCCCGAGCCTGAGGTGAATTAGCCCTGCAGATTGACGTACGCGCCGTATCGGGTGACCTTACCGCTCATGGGGGCCTTCGGTGCCGGCTTTGCTGACTTTGCCGTCTTCTGCGTAACCTTGGCAGCCATCACGATCCTCCTTGACGGAACAACAATGGAGTGCCGGGGAAATTTCCTCGACCACATCAGTATGCCCAGGAAGAGCCCGTTGAGATAGGGCCTGTTTTGGAGGAGACCCGGCAGTCTGCTGACGCATTGAGGTCAACGCAGTCGCGTGACCAGGAACAACACGCTATGGATCAGGAAATTCCACGGTGGTACATTCCTGTTGCCTTTCGATAGGCAACAGGGCAACCCTGTACAGCTTTCGTGGAGTCGACGCTAGCTTGACTCTGTCGGGGATCTTGGAATTTCGCGGTGCGGCAGCGTGATCAAGCGGGCATGCTCGGGGCTGATACGAGTACCGATGAAGTCGTCGAGGTGTCCGTTGTCGCTCCGTCCCCGTTCCGGTGAGCAGGTCCCGAATCTGACCGCGCAGATCGCGCGGGCGAATAACCCGGACGGTACGACGGCTATATGGGTGCGAGACCGGCTGACAGGCTGTGGTGTGATGAGGACTTCTCCGACTGGTACCCACGCGACGGGCGCCCGGGCCTCTCGCCCGCCCAGCTGGCCACTGTCTGTGTGCTGCGGTTCCTGCTCGGCCTGTCGGACCGTCAGGCCGCCGAGGCGGTCCGCTGCCGCATCGACTTCAAGTACGCCATGGCCATGGAGCTGGACGATCCCAACTTCCACCACGGCGTGCCGGCCGACGTCCCCGACCGTCTCGCCCAGGGCGACCGGGCCGACCGGCTCCTCGACCTCGCACTGGCCCGTCTCAAGGAGGCCGGGCTGGTGCGGGAGCGCACCACACAACGCACCGATTCCACCCATGTCCTGGCCGCCGTGCGTGACCTGACCCGGTCGGAGCTGGTCACCGAGGCGGTACGTGCCGCACTGGAGGAGGTCGCCGGCACCGCCGGGCACCTGCTGGACGGATCGTGGTGCACCAACTCCCGCGAGAGTACCCGGAACGTGGGCTTTCCCCCGCGAGAACTGCGCGACCTGCAAGTCCGTGTCCGCGCCGAGCAGCAGACCCCCGACTGGAGGGCCGCTACGCGGTCCGCTCCGGAGTCGAGAGCACCATCAACGAGTTCGCCCACGGACACGGCATGCGCCGCTGCCGCTACCGAGGACAGCCGAAAGCCCACCTTCGACGCGCACTCACGACCATCGCCGTGAACATCGAACGCCTCAGCGGCCGGTCAGTGACCGAAACAACCTCTCCACCGAGACCTCCGACCGCCTTCCAGACCTACCAGGACCAGCAGGGATTTCCCCGACCCAAGTCCTGGCGGACCCTCGGCAGTTGACCTCGACCGCTCAAAATCCCCGACAGAGTCAACCGCAACGACTGCGGCTGAACGCCCTGTAGCCGGCAACACCGATCAGATCTGGCAGGCGTCCCCCGCCCAAATGCCGCACCGTCTGAACCATCGGACGGCCGACGCGGAACAGCCCGCGTCGGCCAAGAGGGATGGTCCCACGTGGCGGCAGATGAAATCGGTTGCGGCGGGAACCATGAGTCCGGTGAGGATACGTTCATGGACGGTGCAACAGACGATGTGAACCAGGCGATCGCGGGCGAGTTGCAGCTCATGGATCCACGTGTGCGTGCCTCGCGGGAACGCACCGCGCAGCTTCTCGACCCGGAGTTCGTGGAGGTCGGCGGGTCGGGGCGGCGATGGACGTATGAGGCCATGCTCGCCGAACTGCCTGACCATGCGGGCAGTTCGGCGGATGGCCCCCGCTATGAGCCTTCGGAGATCTCGGGAGTGCTGCTCGCACCGGGTCTGGTGCACCTGACCTTCGAGACCATGCTCGGCGAACGCAGGACCAGGCACAGTTCGATCTGGCGCAAGAGGGACCAAGCCGCAGGCTGGCGGATGTACTACCACCAGGCCACGCGCGTGCCACCCGGAGTGGACCAACTGGCACTGCCAAAGACAAGCGTTGGACGTGGCGGTGGGTGATCAGGCAGAGGGCGAGGCCGAGGAACGCTTCGTGGATGTCGTCGCGTCGTTCCCAGTGGATGCGCAGCGGCGGAAGCCGTGGAGCCAGGCGATCGTGCCCTCGACGACGTAGCGGAAGATGTCCAGGCCGGTGTCATCTGGCTGGCCTCGCTCCGCGATCACGGGACGGATGCCGCGTTGCCGGAGCAGGCGGCGGTACTTGTCGTGGTCGTAGCCGCGGTCGGCCAGCAGGGCGTCCGGTCGTCGGCGGGATCTGCCGGCCCGGCCCGCGACGGGCGGGATCTTGTCGAGCAGGGGCAGCAGTTGGGTGACGTCGTCGCGGTTGCCGCCGGTCAGCGACACCGCGAGCGGGATGCCTTGCCCGTCGACGATGAGGTGGTGCTTGCTGCCCGGCCGGGCGTCGACCAGTCTCGACAAGCGCCACCAAGCGCCGCAGGAGCAGGTGCTCTTCCCCACCCGCCAGGACCACGGCCGGTTGCCCACCCCGCCCTCAGAGGACGGCCAGGCGCGGGCAAGGTGGCGGCGGGCTCCGGCGAGCATGGCGCCGCTGGACGAGGCCGTTGCGGTGCATGACGAACACGATGGCTGCCAGAGCGCCGTAGATCACCGACGCGCCCAAGGCCCGGACCGCCTGGTGCGGTTCACGTGCGTCACCACCCCTTACGGGACACAGCCGTTCGCTTGACAGAGCCCATCAACGGTACGGGCCAAGCGTCCGTCAAGTAGCAGCGTGGGATGTTGACTCAGTAGCGGTAGTGGTCCGGCTTGTACGGGCCCTCGACCTCGACCCCGATGTATGAGGCCTGCTCGGGGCGGAGCGTCGTGAGCTTCACGCCGAGCGCGTCGAGGTGGAGGCGGGCGACCTTCTCGTCGAGGTGCTTGGGCAGCGTGTAGACGCCGATCGGGTACTCGGACTGCTTGGTGAACAGCTCGATCTGGGCCAGGGTCTGGTCCGCGAAGGAGTTGGACATCACGAACGACGGGTGGCCGGTGGCGTTGCCCAGGTTCAGCAGGCGCCCCTCGGACAGGACGATGAGCACCTTGCCGTCGGGGAACTTCCAGGTGTGGACCTGCGGCTTGACCTCGTCCTTGACGATGCCCGGGATCTGCGCGAGGCCGGCCATGTCGATCTCGTTGTCGAAGTGGCCGATGTTGCCGACGATGGCCTGGTGCTTCATCCTGGCCATGTCCGAGGCCATGATGATGTCCTTGTTGCCGGTCGTGGTGATGAAGATGTCGGCCTTGTCGACGACCTCGTCGAGGGTCGTGACCTGGTAGCCGTCCATCGCCGCCTGGAGCGCGCAGATCGGGTCGATCTCGGTGACGATGACGCGGGCGCCCTGTCCGCGCAGAGACTCCGCACAGCCCTTGCCCACATCACCGTAACCACAGACGACGGCGGTCTTGCCGCCGATGAGGACATCGGTGGCGCGGTTGATGCCGTCGATCAGGGAGTGGCGGCAGCCGTACTTGTTGTCGAACTTCGACTTGGTGACGGCGTCGTTCACGTTGATCGCCGGGAACAGCAGGTCGCCGTCACGCTGCATCTCGTACAGGCGGTGGACACCGGTGGTGGTCTCCTCGGTGACACCGCGGATCTCCGAGGCCAGCTGGGTCCACTTCTGGGAGCCGTCGGTGATGGTGCGGTTCAGCAGTTCGAGGATGACGCGGTGCTCGTCGTTCTCGGCCGTGTCGACGGCGGGCACCTTGCCGGCCTTCTCGTACTCGACGCCCTTGTGGACGAGGAGAGTGGCGTCACCGCCGTCGTCGAGGATCATGTTGGGGCCGCCGGTGGGGCTGTCCGGCCAGGTCAGCGCCTGCTCGGTGCACCACCAGTACTCCTCCAGAGTCTCGCCCTTCCAGGCGAAGACCGGGATGCCCCGCGGGCTGTCCACCGTGCCGTTGGGGCCGACCGCGACGGCGGCGGCGGCGTGGTCCTGGGTGGAGAAGATGTTGCAGGAGGCCCAGCGGACCTGGGCGCCGAGGGCGGCCAGGGTCTCGATGAGGACGGCGGTCTGCACGGTCATGTGCAGGGAGCCGGTGACACGCGCGCCGGCGAGGGGCTGCGCCTCGGCGTACTCCCTGCGGATCGCCATCAGGCCGGGCATCTCATGCTCGGCGAGGGTGATCTCCTTGCGGCCGAACTCGGCCAGGGAGAGGTCGGCGACCTTGAAATCGATGAACTCAGCTGACATGAAGGCTCCTTGCGCTCAGTACGTTGCGGTGGATGTCCAGGGCCGCCGTGGACTTATTCAGCGTGATGTAGTGCAGCCCCGGGGCACCCTCGTCCAGCAGACGCCCAGCCATGGCGGTGGCGTGCTCGACGCCGATCCGGTGACCGGCCATGGGGTCGTCGCGGACCGCCTCCAGGAGGTGCGCGAGTTCTTCGGGGAAAGCGGCGTGGGACAGCTCCGCGAAGCGGCGGATCTGGCGCACATCGATGGCCGGCATGATCTCGGGAATGATCGGGATGTCACAGCCCGCGGCGGCGACACGGTCCCGCAGCCGCACATAGTCCTCAGCGTCGAAGAACATCTGGGTGACCGCGTAGTCCGCGCCCGCGCGGCACTTGGCGACGAAGTGCCGGATGTCGCTGTCCCAGTCCGGCGAGCGCGGGTGCTTTTCCGGGAAGGCGGCGACACCGATGGTGAAGTCCCCGAGGGATCTGACCAGTTCGACCAGCTCGTACGCGTGGGTGAAGCCGTCCGGGTGAGGGATCCAGGGGCCATTGGGGTCACCGGGCGGATCGCCGCGCAGGACCAGTACATCGCGGATGCCCGCGTCGGCGTACTGACCGATGATGTGGCGCAGTTCGAGGACCGAGTGCCCCACGGCGGTCAGATGAGCCACGGGTCGCAAGGTCGTCTCGGCCGCGACCCGCCGCGTCACCTCGATGGTCCGCTCACGCGAGGACCCGCCGGCCCCGTAGGTGACGGACACAAAGTCGGGGGCGAGCGCCTCGATCCGGCGGATGGCCCGCCACAGTGTCTGTTCGCCCTGAGCTGTCCTGGGCGGGAAGAACTCGAATGAGAACGTCGGAGATGTGTCCGTCAACGCGTGCTCCCGGCTTGCTCCACCACCCTTGAGGGTCATGACACCTGCGCGAGCCGCGGCTCGAGAGCGCGGGCCGGGTCGTTGCCGTACGTCTGCTCGATGCGGGTGACCAGGTCCGGTGGGCTGAGCTTGTACTCCTGAGTGCCAACGGACTCCAGCACGGTGGTGGCCAGGGCGCAGCCGAGTCGGGCTGCCTGCTCCTGCGGCCAGTCCCACGCCGTACCGGCGAGGAACCCGGACCGGAAGGCGTCTCCCGCGCCCGTGGGATCGGCGATCTTGTCCGTGGGTACGGCAGGGATGCGCAGCGTGGGGGCACCCGACCTGGCCAGCGCCACTCCGGCCTCGCCCAGCGTGGTGATCCAGGTGCCGATCCGCCCCAGCAGGTGGTCCTCTGTCCATCCGGTGCGTTCCAGAAGCAGAGCTGCCTCGTACTCGTTGGTGAACAACCACCGCGCCCCGTCCACGAGTTGACGAACCTGATCGCGGTCCAGGCGGGCGAGCTGCTGGGAGGGGTCGGCGGCGACGGGGATGCCGAGCCGGTGGGCCGTGGCGGTGTGCCGCAGCATGGCGGCGGGGTCGTCGGCGCCGACCAGGACGAGCGCGGGCATGCCAGTACGTTCGGTGATCGCGGCCAGGTCGATCCGAGACGCCTCGGCCATGGCGCCGGCGTAGAAGGTGGCGATCTGGTTCAGGTCCTCGTCGGTGGTGCACACGAAGCGGGCGGTGTGCAGACGCTCGCTGACCTGGACCTCAGACGTGTCGATGCCATTCGCCCGCAGCCAGGCGCCGTACTCGGCGAAGTCGACTCCCGCCGCACCGACCAGGATCGGGCGGAGGCCGAGCAGGCCGAGGCCGAAGGCGATGTTGGCGCCGACACCTCCTCTGCGCACCTGAAGCCGGTCGGCGAGGAAGGAGAGGGAGACCCGCTCCAGCTGCTCCTTGATCAGCTGTTCGGCGAAGCGTCCGGGAAACACCATCAGATGGTCGGTCGCGATCGATCCGCTCACGGCGATACGCATGGACAGCGCTCCTTGGTGCTGAGGCGGAGTGGGGGCGATGGAACGGCCGGGGTGGCGGGGGAAGCGGTGCGCGGTCCGGGGGTAAACCGCGCACCGCTGTCTGTCGTGCCGGGGCGTGCCCCGGCGCCGCGCTGTCAGCCCGCTGCCGCTGCCTTGCGCAGGGCGTCCGCGCGGTCGGTGCGCTCCCAGGTGAAGTCCGGCAGCTCGCGACCGAAGTGGCCATAGGCCGCGGTCTGGCCGTAGATCGGGCGCAGCAGGTCGAGATCGCGGATGATGGCGGCCGGGCGGAGGTCGAAGACCTCGGAGATGGCGCTCTCGATCTTCTCGACGGCGACCGTGTTGGTGCCGAAGGTCTCGACGAGCAGGCCCACGGGCTCGGCCTTGCCGATGGCGTACGCCACCTGGACCTCGCAACGCGTGGCCAGGCCGGCCGCGACGACGTTCTTGGCCACCCAGCGCATCGCGTACGCCGCCGAACGGTCCACCTTGGACGGATCCTTGCCCGAGAAGGCGCCGCCGCCGTGCCGGGCGTAACCGCCATAGGTGTCGATGATGATCTTCCGTCCGGTCAGCCCGGCGTCACCCATCGGGCCGCCGATTTCGAAGCGGCCGGTGGGGTTGACCAGCAGGCGGTACCCGTCGGTGTCCAGCTTGATACCGTCGTCGGCGAGTTGGGCCAGGACGTGCTCGACGACCTCGGCGCGGATGTCGGGGGTGAGCAGGCTGTCCAGGTCGATGTCGCCCGCGTGCTGGGAGGAGACGACGACCGTGTCCAGGCGTACGGGCCGACTGCCCAGGTACTCGATGGTGACCTGGGTCTTGCCGTCGGGGCGCAGGTAGGGGACGGTGCCGTCCTTGCGGACTTCCGTCAGCCGGCGCGAGAGCCGGTGGGCCAGCTCGATCGGCAACGGCATCAGGCAGGGCGTCTCGGCGGTCGCGTAGCCGAACATCAGACCCTGGTCGCCCGCGCCCTGCTGGTCGAGCCCGTCCGTCGCGCCGCCCATGGTCGAGCTGTCCAGCCTGCTCTCGTACGCCTTGTCGACGCCCTGCGCGATGTCGGGGGACTGCGCGCCGATCGACACCGACACCCCGCAGGAGGCACCGTCGAAACCCTTGGCTGAGGAGTCGTAGCCTATGTCGAGGATCTTCTTGCGGACCAGGGTGGCGATGTCGACGTAGGCGGAGGTCGTCACCTCGCCCGCGATGTGCACCTGACCGGTGGTGATCAGGGTTTCGACCGCCACGCGCGACGCGGGGTCGGCACGCAGCAGTGCGTCGAGGATGGTGTCGCTGATCTGGTCGGCGATCTTGTCGGGATGTCCCTCGGTCACGGACTCCGAGGTGAACAGGCTACGCGACATGACACTCCAGGGCAGACGTGGTGGATTACCGATCGACATCGTGCGGCCCCGGCGGCCGGAGCCGAGGTACCTGGGCCCCGTCACCGCTCATGGCCACGCATACTTCTGAGGCGGAGTCAGAGGGAGGGGTGGTTCCGAACCGGATCAGCGGTTCGAGGCCCCTGTCACTGCGCCGGACCGGTCTTGCGGAAGACCCAGTAGTCGGCGCTCTCTTCGGCGATGTAGCGGGCGTCCCCCAGCTTGAACTCCAGGGAGGCCAGGGCGGCGACCTTCTCGGACCGCGCGAAGTCCTCGAATCCCGTCTCAGCCGCGTAGCTGCCGCGGGTGGACACCGCGATCAGGCCGCCGGGCAGGGCGTACTCGATCAGGGTGAGCAGCGCCGTGGGGCGCACATGACCGAGCGTGAAGACACCGCTGCTGACCACGATGCCGTACTGGTCCAGACGCTCATCGCGCCGGGGCACCGACAGGTCAACGCCGCCGTAGACCTTCCGGTACGCCTGGGTCTTGAGGGCCTCGGCAGCCATGTTCTCCGAGAGGTCGACGCCGTCGATCACGTAGTTGCCCAGGGTGCGCAGGACACTGCCGACGAGGCCGGTGCCACAGCCGGCGTCGAAGACGGTCGGGTCCGGCGTCACGTAGGCGGAGGCGAGCAGGTGCACGAGGTTGGCCGCGACTCGGGGCGCCACCCATTTCTGGTCCGCCAGGTCCACGTCGTACCGCGACGCCCAGTCCTCGTAGTAGTTCTTCAGCCCCGGGGAATCGTCGAAGAATACGTGGGACTGCTTGATGTTCGTGAAGGAGCTGCTCACGGGAATTCCTCCATGTCGGATCGGTCAACGATCGTGACGGTTCTTTTCTCGCTCTGCTATGTCACTGCGGGCACGTCTGACGCGTCCGTTTTCTGCTCGGCGCCGGCGCCGTCTCCTCGCGATCGGGAGTTCTTCACGTCGAACACCATGTAGACAGCGATTCCGGCAAGAATGAACAGGGCGCCGCCGACCTCTGTCCAGGTGGGCATCCGCTGTTCCGCCGGAAGACTCATGATTGCGCCGAAAATCGTCTCCGTGGCGAGCAACGGCCCGACCAAGGGCACCGGAATGCCCTGCGCCGCCTTCACCCAGATGTATGTGCCCCACCAGGAACCGAGGACTCCGAGGAAGACGCACCAGGCGATGATCTTGAACAGAGGGTACGGAGAGAAGGTCTCCTCAGGCGTCGTGGCAATGGCGAAGGGCAGCAGGACCATGGAGGCACCGCCTGCACCCATGGCCACCAGCGCCGCCCAGATCTTGGGGTCCGGCTTCGTCTCCCAGGTGCGCTGTGACTGGGCGTTGCGGACAACGAAGTAGGACCATGTGAGCATGGCCATGATGGCCAGCAGGATCCCGAAAAGTGAGTCCTGCGCGCGGTCCGAGGGCCCTTCGTAAATGAAGTCCGTGGCGCTCAGGAGGGTGAGGCCGGAGAGAATCAGGAGGACCGGCGCGACCAGCTCGCTCCACGACATGCGCTTTTCCGCGAAGTTGCCCGCCACCGCAATGGTGATGGGTGAGGACCCCACGATGACTGCGGTAATGAAGCCGCTGCCCATGGTGGCGGAGTACGAGACACAGATGTAGAAGACGAAGTACCCCACGAAGCCTATGTACAGGCCGAAGAGGATTCTGCGCATCGGCATCAGCTTGAGCTGGCGCCGGCCTCGGTACAGGACGTACAGGCCGCACAGGCCGAACAAGGAGTACCGGCCGGTGACCAGGAGCAGTTCACTTGCCGGCTTGACGGCGGCCGGGGCGGGGAAGGCGAAGGCCCACAGCAGAGCGGCCGTCAGTGCCGCGGCCACGTTCTTTTGCGTACTCCCCATCACGCAGTCGCTTCCAGTGCGGGATTCTGCCCGGCGGCAAAACCGTTCTGCAGCAGCCAGTCCCGGTTGTAGATCTTGGAGATGTACTTGCTTCCGCTGTCCGGCAGGACGGTGACGACCGTGGCCGGTTCCGTCAGCGACCGGGCCACCTGCACGGCACCCCACACATTGGCACCGGAGGTGCCACCGCAGATCAGACCCTCACGTTTGGCCAGGTGCTGACAGGTGGCGAAGGCATCGGCGTCGGTGAACTGAATCACATCGTCGACGACCGAGAAGTCCATGCACTTCGCCAGATGATCCTCGCCCGCGCCCTCGACGAAGTACGGTGCGATCTGCGAAGGGTCGACGACGCCTTTGTGGAAATAGCGGTGGTAGATGGAACCCACCGGATCGAGCAGGACGGATGTCACGGACGGATTCTTCGACTTCAGGAACCGCGAAGTTCCGGAGATCGTGCCGCCTGTGCTCCCCGATGCGACGAACGCCGTCACCGACTGCCCGAGCGCCTCCCAGATCTCAGGGCCCGTCGATCGGAAGTGGGCCTCCGCGTTGAGCGGGTTGTCGTACTGGTTGAGCGTGAATGATCCTGGCATCTCCGCGTGGATGCGCCTCGCGTACGTCACATAATGCTTGGCCGAGTCCGGTGGGGCCGAGGTCGGGCAGACGATCACCTCAGCGCCCATGGCGCGCAAGGTGTCCTGCTTTTCCTTGCTCACCTTGTCCGGCATGGTCAGGATCGCGCGGTAGCCACGTGTTGCCGCCATCATCGCGATCGCCGCACCTGTGTTTCCGGAGGTGTTCTCCACTATGGTCGCGCCGGGCTGGAGCAGACCGCGGCGCTCGGCGTCATCGAGGATGTAGTGGACGATCCGGTCTTTGATGCTGCCCCCCGGATTCATGAACTCGGCCTTGGCGAATATCCGAACACCGGCCGGAACGTCGAAGGTCTTCAGTTCGACGAGGGGCGTCCTGCCGATGAACGACTGGACATTCATGCCGACTCCTTACTGAGTGTGGAAAAGGGTGATGGAGAGCCGGTTCGGCGGGTGTGCCGCGGACTCCGGGCCAATGC
Source organism: Streptomyces sp. CA-210063 (assembly GCF_024612015.1). Classification (NCBI taxonomy): domain Bacteria; kingdom Bacillati; phylum Actinomycetota; class Actinomycetes; order Kitasatosporales; family Streptomycetaceae; genus Streptomyces; species Streptomyces sp. CA-210063. Next base: position 10,545,441 of record NZ_CP102512.1, on the reverse strand, counting down.
TTACCCGGTGCCTCACTGTCCGCTGTCGACTGTCCATGCACCCAAGAGGCGCTGACGCCCGTTCAGAGGGCAGAGTCAGGAATCTTCACCGAGTCAAGAATCGCGACCGTGTGACCGACCCTTTCGCCCTTCTCCACGAGAGTCAGGGCGTCCAGCGCCGACATCTCGAACGGCGCCAGCTCCTCCTCCAGTTTCAGGGCCTGCGCCCCGGCCGCCGCGGGCGACAGGCCCTCGAAGGCATCGCGCAGAACGCTCACCGGGTAGAAGTGGAACGGCCCCAGGCCTTCCCTCTCCCACTGGGCGTATCCGCCGACCACATCGGTTGGCTCGGACTGAACCTTCCAGGTGTAGGTCAGGATGCTGCCGTTGTAGCCGGCGGCTCCGGAGAGGGCCAGGATTTCGGACAACGGAATGCGCGCACCGATCGACGACAACACGCGCCCGCCGACCCGAAGGAGAGGATGTGCCTGCTGGAGAGCCAGGTAGTGCAGCGTCACGAGGTTCTTCTCCGCGGAGCCGGGAATCTCCTCGCTGCGCTCGGTGATGAAGGTCGAACTCGTCTGGCCGTCGGCCAGATCCTCGTTGCCCACCATCGGAATGTTGGGGAGATTCTCGTAGATCACGTCGATCTGCGACAGCTTGCCGGCCAGCGGGGTGAGGAGGTCACCCACGCCTCCGATCAGTTCGACATCCTTGTTCAAGAGGTTGCTGCGAATGTTTTCCCGCGCATACGCGAGAACGTCCTTATGGAGGTCGGTGAAGCCAACGGTATGTGCTTGCAGAATCTCCACGGCCGCCAGGGCGTCGAGGCCTGCCCCTGTCCCGATCGTGCAGAACCGCGGGGCGAGCACCCCCATGCGTGCCAGCGTCTTGAACGCCGGCACGGCAACGCTCGCCACCCAGTCGGCACGCGGATCCTCCGCCTTCGGGAGGTAGGAATGGTCCGAAAGCCGGAGCCCGATGGATGACCTGATCCGTTCTGTTTCACTGATCTGGAAGAACTCGCCGGGCGACACGACCAGTTCGGCATGGTCGACGCGTGTACCCATCTCGGTCTCCTTAGAGGTGGCGACAGCACTACTTCTGCGAGAGTCTCCGGCTCGCCCAATTCGACGAAGGGTCGACGGGCACACGGAACCGGTCTGTGCCGAGGGAATCAACTGCGATCGGATTGCGCCCTTCACGAGGAACGGCGTCCTCCGGTGGCAGCGACTTCACTATCGCCACGGCTGGCAAAGCTGTACAAGGGGGGCTCTGTTGCCTGTCGTCAGGCAACGGCGGCAACAGCGGCCCCCAGAGCACCTTGCCGGGTGCGTCAGTCCGGCGTTTGCCGGTGCACCAGCCGGCCACCGTACGCGCTTTCCTGCCATCGACTCAGATGGTCAGACGCACGCGGCCGGGCCGCAATAATCTACATACCGCCATCAAGCGGACAACTTCCGCCCACTGACGGGCCCGCCCTCTATCAGACGCGCGACTGGACCACAACGGGAAAGAGCTTTCCAGCCACCTCGGGAGCGCCCTGTTGACACTACAAAATTCAACTCCCTAGCATGTAGCTATACCGGTTGGTATACATCACCGTCTCTCCCCCCACGAAGGAGACGCACGTGTTGCTCCATCTGTTCGGCGTAGCGGCTGGTGAGGCATTGGCTGTCCCCAGAGCGTGTGCCGCCGATCCGCTGAGAGGTCAACGGCACGGCGATCGGTGCACGAGGATGCAACCACTGGCCCGTACGGGAGAAGAGAATCCGTGAAACCCGTATACATCCGCGATGACGCCGAGTCGCAACGTCAACAGCTCTCTGCAGTTGGCCAGTCCCTGTGCCGGCGTGGTTGGCTGCCGGGAACGTCCGGCAGCGTCTCGATGCGATCGGGCGAAGCGGTTCTGATCACCGTCGGTGACCTCGACAAGAGGGTGATGACCCATCAGGACACCGTGATGGTTGATCCGTTCGAAGGGCTGCCGTTGACTGGGGAGATCGAATGGCCCCCGGACGAAACCGCGATACACCTCGCCCTGTACCGACGACTGCCCGACTGCGGAGCAGTGATCTATGCGCAAGCACCGTGCGCCAAGGCACTCGCCTCCTTGACCGACGGCAGCGGTCATTTCGGCCAAGCGGTCCTCAAGGAACCGGAAATGGCGCAGGCACTCGGCTTATCGGATGCCTGCCTGCCCGCACTGCCGGTCGTCTCGGACCGACTCGACGCGTCGCGCATCGCCGAGGACGTGGTGACCGCTCTCGACGCCTCGGCCGCCGGTACCCCTCCGGTTCTGCTCATCCAGCAGAACGGTCTGGTCGCCTGGGGCCGTGACGCCGACGAAGCGCTCAGCAGGCTGGAGCGTATCGAACAGCTCAGCCACCTGTTCCCGGCTGACGCGGTCGCCGGCGAACCCGCTGTAGCCAGGGTGAACGCCCGGTGACACTGCTTCAGATCATGCCGGAGGACGCACCGCAGACGGTGCGGGTGCGGACCGACGACCTGGACGTCATCCGCAAGGAACTGCTCAGGATCGGTGTGCGCCTCGCCCGGTGGCACGCCGCCCGCCGGCTTCCGGCCGACGCCGACGACACCACGGTCATGAAGGCCTACAAGAGCCACATCGACCATCTCAGCGCCGAGGGCGGCTACCGGATCGTCGACATCGTCCGCATGACTCCCCCGCCGACCGATACGGGTCAGGGCCGGCAGACGTGTCCAGCACGTGAGAAATTTCTGCAAGAGCACGTCCACGACGACGATCTCGTGCGCTTCCTGGTGGCGGGGACGGGCTGCTTCTATCTCCACGTCGCGGGCCAGGTGTACGCGGTGCTGTGCACGACAGGGGACCTGCTGTCCGTACCCGGCCGTACGCCCCACTGGTTCGACGCGGGCGCTCGCCCAAACTGCACCGCGATCCGCTTCTTCCAGCGGGCCGAACGCAGCGCTACCCGGTTCCTTCCAGACGGCATCGCCTCCCGGTTCCCGACCTGTGACGATTTACTCGCGACGCCGGGCAACTAGCCCGGCGCGTCGCCGAAGACATCCGCGGCCATTCCTGCCGGTGCCGGGCACGACCTTCCATACCCAGCTCTCTCCTCAATGAGTGCTGCCAGCTTCCATGGCGTCCATTCACAACCGCCAAGACGGTCCGAAGCATGCGATCTGGATCACCAGGCCACCGCCCGGGCATGGAAGTTGGCACGGTCGGCGCAGCAACCCCGGTTTGAGCTGGCTGCTTTGGACCAACTGTACAATTCTGGGGGCTAGACAGTGGTACGAGAACCAGCGCAGGGCTCATCGTCAACTCAGCGTACCCAGGAAAGAATCAGCTCTCTCGCCGGCGTACCGGCGACGTTCGGGCAGTTGCTGCGGGCTCACCGGACGAAGTCCGGGCTTTCGCTCACGCAATTCGCCGCTCGGGTGCATTTCGACCCAGGCCACATCAGCAAGGTTGAGACCGGCAAGCGGTCGCCGTCGGTGAGCTTCGCGAAGGCCTGCGATCGAGCACTGAACGTCGGAAACACCTTCATTGCCATTGCCTCCGCTCTGGAAGCGGCGACTCGTCAGCAGCAAGGCTGGGTCCAGCCTGCCCAACTGCCCGCGGCGAAACGGCATTTCGTGGGGCGCCATGACGACCTGCATGGACTGGACGGGCTTCTTCAAGGCCCCGAGCAGACACTTGCGGTACCCGTGGCGGTGATCAACGGCCCGCCCGGCGTGGGAAAGACCGCGCTCGCGGTGCAGTGGGCACACCGAGCCGTCAACGAAGGACACTTCCCCGACGGGCAGCTGTTCGTCAGCCTTCAGGGGCCCGAGCCGGACACCGCGGCTGCGCCCTTCGACGTGCTGGAGGATCTGCTGCGCGCCGTGGGCGTTCCTCCTGAACGCATTCCCGCGGAGCTGGATCAAAGGGCTGCCACCTTCCGGTCGTACCTGCATGGCCGGGAAATGCTCCTGGTTCTGGACAACGCCGCGGACGCCCAGCAGATCCGCCCCCTGTTACCCGGATCTCCGGGAAGCGCCGTCGTGGTGACCAGCCGGTCGCGATTACCGGGGCTGATGCCCTTGGTGGACGCCGCCTCCCTGCCCCTGCCCGAGCTGCGCCAGCCGGAAGCAGCCAAGCTGATCGGCGCGGTCATAGGCCAGGTGCGAGCCGACGCCAACCCAGGCGCGGTAGCCGAACTGGCGGAGCGATGCGGACGTCTTCCACTGGCACTGGTCCTGGCTGCCGAGCGGATCGTGAGCCATCAGCACCACAGCGCCGAGGCCCTTGCCGCCGAACTCAAACCCCAACAGGCCCGGCTGAACCTCGCCGAGGGAGACGTGGTACTCCGCGACGCGTTCGAGACCTCGTACAAGGCGCTCGACGAGCAGAGTGCTCGTGTCTTCCGGGGGCTCGGCCTGCTCCCGGGTCATCTGATCGACGTGGCCAGCACGGCGTCGATCGCGGGCGTCCCTCCCGAAGAGGCCTCACTGTCGCTGTGCAATCTGGCCGCCGCGCACCTGGTTCAGCGCCATGACGAGCGTCACTATCGCATGCACGACCTGTTGCGGGCGTATGCGGCCGATCTGGCAAGGCAGCTGAACGGCAACCCCGGGCGCGCGATGGCGAACGGCCATGCGGCCGACCCGATACCCCCGTTGAACCCCCCGGCCGCTACGTCCCTCATCGCGTAGAACCTCGCTGGTAGCCGGGGCCGGGAGACCGGTCCCGGCAGCGGACGCGAACCCCGGATCATCACCCGCGTGTCATGTGGCTGGGGGCCGGAGTGGTCACTCGGGAAGCGACGTTTCGATGAGGACTCTGGCCACATGCTCAGCACGATCGACGGCCCGATCCAGCGACCGCATGGAATCGGCCACACAGGCCCCCTCGTGCAGGATCAGAATCTGGGCGGCCAGTCCTGCGGGATCCTGGGCACGGGCTTCCGCGGCCAGTCCTTCCAGGTAGGCGAGCAGCCAGGCCTTCTGGTCGCGGGCGACCTCCCGGCCCGGGTGGCCTTCAGGGAGTTCCACGGACGCGTTGATGAAGGCGCAGCCCCGCAGGTTCCGCTCGCGCAGCCATTCGCGCAGAGCTCCGAACGTGGCCAGGATCTTCTCTGTGGGGGGACCATCATGAGCGTTGACGTGATTCACCAGCGTGGAACGCCACAAGCCATCACGAGCACGCAGATAGGCGACGATGAGGTCCTCTTTCGAACCGAAGCGGTCGTAGAGGGTCTTCTTGGTGACGCCCGCTTCCTCCGCGATCGCTTCCACGCCGACGGCGCGGATCCCCTGCTCGTAGAAGAGCCGCGAGGCGGTCTGGAGGATCTTCACGCCGGCCGGCGTGAGGTGCTGCATGCCGCGACGCTTGCTGCTTCGACCGACGCTCTCGCTGTTGACAGTCACAGCTCAACACTACACCCATCGGTATAGTTACAGCAGTCGCTGCGCAAGCGTGAACGCCCAGGAGGAGCCGGGAACTCCGAAGAGCTCCGCCTCACCGGCGAAGTGAACCGACCATTGCGACGCCGTCATGTCAGTTGTTCGTGACGCCTGTTCGTACGACATGCCGCTGACGGGGTAATGACGGGCTTGGTCAGTTGCTTCGGTTCACCGTTTACGCCGGAACGCCGTAATGAGGAGGTCGGATGACCGAGGCATACGACATCGAGGTCATCGTCTTCGACGTCCTCGGCACGATGGTCGACGAACCCGGCGGACTGCGAGCGGCCATGCGGGAGGCGGCTCCCGCATCCGAAGAAGCCTCCGGGGAACTCTGTGTCGACCGGTTGCTCAACGTGTGGCAAGAGTATGTGCGGCACGAGCAGCGTCGCATCGCGGAAGATGTGCGGCCCTATGCCAACTCGGAGATCATCGACCGGGAGGCGGCCGAGCGTGTGGCCGACCGTGTCGGCCTGACCGACGCCGCTGCCCTCGATCGACTGGCCACGGCAGGGCAGCGCATGAAGCCCTGGGACGACTCCCTCGTCGGCCTCGCACGCCTGGCCGAGCGTTTTCCGGTGCTGGCCCTGAGCGATGCCAGCCGCACGTCCCTGCTCCGGCTCAACGCTCACGCGGCACTGCGCTGGCATCAAGCCCTGTCCGCCGAGGACGCCCAGGCGTACAAGCCCGCGCCGGAGGTCTACCAGCTCGCGCTCGACGCGGCAGGTTCTCCACCAGAGCGCGTACTCATGGTCGCCGCGCACGCCTGGGACCTCCGCGGAGCCCAGGCCATGGGCATGCGAACCGCCCACGTTCAGCGACCGGTCGGGGATCCGCCGCGCGATGCCGACTCCTTCACGTGGCGGTCAAGCGGCCTGGAGGAACTGGCCGCCGTCCTGGCGGGGGTGTAGTACCAGAACGCGACAGGCCGAGCACCCGGCGGTCGGAGCCTTCTCATCGTGGTGTCCCTGGGTTCTGGGCCCGGGCACCACAGGGCGCGGCGGGTGTCAGGCCAAACCGAATCGTCGCCGGATGCGTACCGGTGCCCTGGTCCACAGCGGGCCGACCGGTGGCGCCGAAGGCCGCTCGCGCGCGACTGACCGCCATGTCGGTCGGCTCGTCAGTAGCCATACAGGTGGGTATACTTCGCGAGGGGGCGTTTCCGCGTCCCGCTCGGCAGCCGAGACTGCTTGGGGATCCCCAAATGAGGATGCTGCTTCAGCACGTATGGAATTTCCTGCGAGACATCGCGTACGGGATCGATGCCGGACATGCCATCAGGCACGGAGCGCCGGTTCCAGCACGTAAACCACCACGCTGACGTGCCGCCCGCGCCTACGCCCTCAACCACCAGCCCGAACAGGCCCGCGCCGCGCTCGAGGCCGCCGACGCCCTCATGGACCGGCTCCCTGAGGGCAAGCGGTCGGACACGTGGCTGACGTACGGCGAACAGAAGCACCACGTCCACCTCAGCCATGCCTTCACCACGCTCGGGGAAACCCGCCTCGCCCACGTCAGCCAGGAGCGCGCCTTGGAGCTGTCCGCGCCGACCAGCACCATGACGCGCACCCTGCTGAACATCGACGCCGCCGCCTGTGCTCACCACGACGGCGACAGCGAAGAGGCGTGCCGCCCTACGGTCTCCGCCCTGACGGCGCTGCCGGACGGCTACCGCGCCGGCCTGGTCCGCCGCCGCGCCCTGGACCTGTACGAGGCGATCCCTACCGAGCACCACCGTGAGCGTGCCGTACGGGAGTTGCGGAACGTCCTGGCCGCATGACCGGAGAGCCCACCCCGAGACAGAGAGCTACGCACCCGCCCGAGGTGGGGCGCACCCCGTGCCGGTGCACCCCACAGGGCTGGCATACCGGCATCGACGTCCTTGCGTTGTGAGATCACGGTCCGGCGACGAGTCCTGAGGGTGCAGCCGGCGGCAGCGAGAGCGCCGGCCGTCAGGCCCAGGCCGAGGTTGATGTCCCAGCCGGACACTCCACCGCTGGAGGCACCTCCGAGCCCGCGCTTCACTCCACGCATCGGCGGGGTCGCCGTAGGAGCCACCGTCGGCGTGTTTGCAGTGCCTCGGCGTAACAGTGCCTCGTAGGCGATCCCGTCGGGGCCCTGGTCCTCATCGAGCCGATGAGGACCGCTGGGATCTTGAGACAGGTACGTATTGACCAGGGTGCGCCGCAGGTGGGTGATCCAACTTCCCTGGATGACCTGCCACATACCGGAATTCGGGACCTCAGGGGCTCCCGCAACGGGGTCGTATGCGGCTTCGGCGGACCCACGGGCACGCTCCGGGCGCGGTGCGCGGTCCTGGGCCCGACTACTTCCCGGCGCGCCCTCACCCGCCCGTCCCGGGCCTCACCAAAATGGCTTTGACCTGGTGTTTTCCTGGATTCCACCTAGGCTGGGGAAGTCTGCCGGATGCCATGGGACGGGGTCTTCGTGAGTGGGGAAAGCACGGGGTACGACGCTGCCCGGATCGAGGTGCTGGAGGGGCGGGAAGCCGTTCGGAAGCGGCCCGGGATGTGGGTCGGCTCGATCGGCGAACGCGGTCTGCATCAGCTGGTGTTCGAGGTCGTCGGCCGGGCGGTGAATCAGGTCCTGCCCGGCCGCGGCGGCTCCGTCGACGTCACGCTCACGCCCGACGGCGGCGTGCGAGTCACCGACGACGGGCCGGGGGGTCCCTTCGAGGACACCGGGGACACCGACGGCCACCAGGGCCTCGAAGCGCTGCTGACCAGTTTCTACGCCGGGTCCGAGCCCAGTGGCCGGCACGTCGCGGCCGTGGGCCAATTCGGTGTGGGGCTCTTCGTCGCCAACGCCTTGTCGAGTCGGCTGACGGCAGAGGTGCGGTGGGAGGGGGTCCGCCGGGTCCAGGAGTACGCGCGAGGTGTCGCCGTCACCCCGCCCTCCGCCGTCGGGCCCGCGACCGGAAGCGGGACGACCATCGCCTTCTGGCCCGACACCGAGATCTTTGAGACGACGCGGTGCTCGTTCGCCGTGTTGGCGGAGCGTTTTCGGCAGGTGGCCTTCCTCAACCGGGGGCTGGGGATCTCGCTGACCGACGAACGCCCGGCGGGCGAGGCCCGGGCGGTGCTGTTCCGGTTCCCGGACGGAGTGCGGGACTTCGTGGCCGCCCTCGACGCGGAGACCGGGGCGGCCCTCCATCCGGACGTCATCGGCTTCGAACGGGAGGACCCGAGGATGGCGGGGACGATGGAGGTGGCCCTCCTGTGGAGCGGCTCCCGCGAGGAGCGGATGCGCAGCTTCGTCAACAGCCGGGCCACTCCACAGGGCGGCACGCACGTGGACGGCTTCCGCGACGGAGTGGCCGCCGCAGTCATGGCGTACGCGCGGGAACGGGGGCTGCTGGCGGCGGACCCCGATCCCGGCGCCGACCGGATCGGCGAGGGCCTCACGGCCGTCGTGTCGGTGAAGCTCGACCGTCCCGAATTCCTGGGCGCCACGCGCGGGCTGCTGGGCAACACCGACGTGCGGGTCTGTGTCGGGAAGGCCGTCCGGGAGCACCTCGGCAACTGGTTCGAGGAGCAGCCGGGGCGGGCCGCGGTGGTCGTCGACCGGATCGTCCGGGGCATCCACCAGGACTGAACAGCAGAGGACGGCCCCGCCAGAAAGCCGCGCGGAAGCGTTGCACTGCAGTTGGCTGTGCCCGCACCAGATGCACTCACGGGTGCACGCCGGGACTCTGGCCGGGGCCGGGCTCGTGCGGGTTGGTGCGCGCGCCGGTCGTCCTCACGGTGGCGCGCGGGGCTTGTCCTGGTGCGCATCGGGAACGTCCTGCGCACTCGATGCGCTGTCGGCGGCCTGGTGCGCACGCTGGTTGGCGTCCTTACTCAGCACGCGGCGAGTCGCTGCCCGGCGCTGCCGATTACCGGGGCGGCCGGTACGGCGCGCAGTACGCAGCCAGGCGGTGAGCACGTGGGCGGCGATGACGGCGCGGTCGTGGCGCAGCGGCACGCGCGGGATGTCCACTCCCCCGGCTCCAACCCACTGTGCCAGTGGTGCCTGGCCCCGGTGCGGGAGAAGTAGGGCGCGGCCGTGCGCTACGTCAGCACTCGCTGACACCGGGCCTCGTCGAACCGCCCGGTCGACGCGCTCTGCGGCGGCTGCCGCGCCCGACCGAGGCGAGCGCGCCCTGGTTCCCGGCTGCGTCCGCGCCGCCCATCCCGAACCCTCCCTCACCCCTCAACCTCAACCTCAACCAGGGACATGGGCGAAAGCGGCCGCAACGGAGACGTCAGCACCCCGACCACGCCCGCACGCTGTGCTGGCCTGGGCAAACTCCTCCGGGACGCCGTGAGGGCTCGCGCAACATCTACCGCGATGGCCCATGAACTGGCCGGGTACGGGTACTACGTGCTCGTCCCCAACCTCTTCTACCGGCACGGCCCGGCACCGGTGATCGAGCTTCCCGAGCACATCGGAGAAGAGGCCCGGCCCCAGGTCATAGCCAAGCTGATGCCCTTGATCGAGGCGCACACCGCCGAACGTGTCCTGAGCGACGCCGACGCCTACCTCAGGTTCCTCACCACCCAGCCCGAGGTCGGCGCCGGACCGGTCGCGGTGACCGGCTACTGCATAGGCGGCCTCCTGGCGATGCGCACCGCCGCGGCCCACCCCGGCCAAGTGGCCGCCGTCGCCGCATTCCACGGCCCCGTGGGCGCCGACGGACCCGACAGCCTCGCCAAGCTGACCGCCCAGGTCCACCTCGGCCACGCCGAAGGCGACCTGACGCCCGAGGCCCTGGGCGAGCTCAACCAGGCCCTGGATGCCGCAGGGGTCGGCTACACCTCCGAGATCTACCCCGGTACCATCCACGGCTTCACCATGTCCGACACCGACGCCTTCAACCCCGCCGCGTTGCAGCGCCATTGGGACCGCCTGCTGCCCCTCCTCGACCGCACCCTGGCCATCTGAGGCTCCGGCTCGGAAACCAAGCCCGAAGCACATGGCTACCCAGTCCTGGCGAAATTTCGAAGCCGGTGTGAGGGCGGGCGCAGCCCGCCCTCACCGATTGGGGAGCCGATGATTGATGGCGGCGATGCGGATGTGCTCGCTTCACTGGTTGGGCTGACGGGTTCGTGACGGCGGTGGGAGAAGCGCGGCCGGGCTCGCGCCGTGCGGCGGCGCGGCTGTACCGCAGCGCCTGGCGACCCGTTACGGGCAGCCGCCCTGATGACACTCGTCGTCGAGATCCTCAACGACCCAGACGGCCAGACACCACTCGCCCGCGTTCTGTCCCAGCTTCCCTCCAACCGCGCCGGATACCAGCCGATTGAAGCGCCTCGCCCCCACTGTTCCCCCGGCATGAACGCCGCCCCGGGCAAGAGTTCCCACCTGCGTCACGGAACCGTCGGCCCGCCCTCGCTCTTCCCCCAGCCCCGACCCACCAAGGTCTGAACGATCCGAAGGACATCCCGCAGCTCCTGCCGGACTCCTGGGCCGGGCCACTGGACGAACTGGACGGGCCCGCGAGACAACTGTGCCGAGACGCCGCGGTCCGCCTCGTCCAGATGACCTGTGGCGGATCTCGCGCCGCAGCCGCCTGCTACCTCGGCATCACCCCCGGCGCCCTCCAGTCCGCGACCGTCACCATCCGCGCCTGGCAGAAGATGCCGGGCAACGCGGACGCCCACCAGGACGCACTTCACCGCATCACCGAAATCGCCGCCGCGACCGAGGCGCCTTCATCGAGGAGGCTCACCGCTCCCGAGTAGATGACCGTCGGACCTCGAACCCGTCGATGGGGGCCGCCTCCCCCCGGCCACGGAATCGGGACCGGGATCTACGCTGGGCACTCCTCCCGCCCCGTCCGAGGAGTGGCGTGCCGCCTGCCTTCGTCCACCGGATCACCAAATACGACCCCGCCGACCGCGACGAGCACGGTCACTACACCGGCGCCGAGGACACGACCAGCGACAACGGGCCTGTCGAAGCGGCGTACCTGGCGGCGATGGCCGCCTTCGCGGAGAGCTCGGGCATCGACCGGCTGGAGATCCGCGATCCCGCGGTCACAGGCTTCGTACACTTCGGCGGGGAGCCCTCAGTTGCGGGGCACGGCCTCGGCGATCTCTTCCCTCCCGACCTCACCGGCTACCACGACGGGGCCGAGGTCTTCCTTCCGGTCGCCCTGGAGCTGGTCCGTGCGATGCTCCGCGACCAGGGCGCCTGGTGTCGGCTGGAGGTCGGGGACGTGTTCACCGTGCACGTCGGGTGGGATCAGTACATGTACGTGGGCAGCGACAGGCCCTGCGCGGACGCCGTGGCGCGTACCCGGGAACTCGGCCTCTTCCCGGAGCCGCTGACGGCCTCACCCTACGCGGCCGAGTTCGACGAAGCGGAAGTGACGGAGCCGGCCGACGAGCACTTCTGGATACGCGTGCACACCGCGCTGGCCTCACGGCATGCGTTGCTCCTCGAAGAAAGCCACGTCCGCAACGCCGCACGCTGGCACCGAATCACGCCGGACAACCTGGACACCGTGCGCGCCGGTCTCGCCCCCCGCGCCTTGCTGACCGTCTGGCCCGACCTGTCCCCGGACGTCGGCGCCGTCCTCGCCGCATTGCCCCAGGAGGAAACCATCGAGTTCGTCTGGGAGACGCCGGACGGGACGATCAGCCACGCGATCGTCGACGACACCGACTACCACAAGCTCACCGCCCACGTGGCCGATGCCCGAGCCGCCTGCGCCCTGCCCCTGTCCCTCGCCGAACACCGCCCGCTGCTCTGTGCTGTCCTCCCGGACAGCGACGGTGTACTGCGCGCCCGGTGGTAACCCGGTTCGCGCGCCGGGCGAACCAGCAGGTGCTGTGCATAGAACCGGCGGACCAGATGTCGCGCTCAGTCACAGCGACGTGATGGCCCACAGATCCGAGTCGACGCTCCGACAGGAAGGCCCGCGTAGAAGGCCAGGGTGACCCGTTTAACCTGGCCAAATGGTGGATGCGGTGGAATTCCGGGTCGGCGACGTGCTGTCGGTCGCTTGTCCCTACACGGCGACCAGGGTCGAGCGGGGTCTCACGTGGGATCACCTGGCGGTTCGATGGCCGTGGTGGGAAATCGACACCGGCAGCGAGTCCGCGCACTGGAACGGGATCGTCGCGCTCGGCGTAGGCAGCGGCGGACACGTCTCACCTGATGTCGAGCGCGAGCTGTTTCGGACCGACCCGCCGCCCGAACAGCTGAAGGAGGGAGACGTCTGCCGGGTCGGTGTGCCACCCACCGTGGTGCACGTGACGGCTGTCGACCACCATGATCCTCCGCGGGCCCTGGAACTGGACCGCCTTCGATGAGAGTCCGCTGGGGCGGGCCCGGAGTGGCCCCTCGTCCTGCTCACCCGAGCAGGGGCACCGTGCTCTGTTGCGGACGCGAAGACAGTGGCTACGAGCACAGCGAGCGGATCGCACCAGGAGACGGTCCGAGACTGGATGTCCCTTGCCGAGGCCTCGCCTACACCCTGATCCGTCGGGACGCCTCCGGCACCTGTCCCGTGGCTGAGCGCGTACCTGACCCAACGGGCCACCTATCGAGCACGGACACACGTGTTGTGACTGAGCGCTACACCTGGCCACTGAGCGCGATAGTTGGCCAGCCCAAGCGTCGTAGTCGGCCCGCCCAAGCGTCGTAGTCGGCCCGCCCATGCCTCGCTCGGCGTGCACACCGCCCCCGGATCGCGGGCGGCCTGACTGGGCGTTAGCCTCAGCGGATGATTCCTGCGCCGCCACCGAAGGTCATCACGCGTCACCGCGACGGGCGGATCTACGCCTACGTCGTGGACTCCGGTGCCTACGGGGCGCTGGAGCCCGCTGCGGTGTTCCAGCCGCGGGACGGCGACGGGGTCGTGGCGTCGGTGGTCCGGCAGGATCTGGAGCGGGTCGTGTACACGACGCTGAACGGCGCCGTGTGCCTCACACGTGCCGGCGACGTGGCGTGGGCCTCGGACTTCGAGCCGTACTCCGACGTACGCCATGGCCACCGGCCTGGCTGTGCGCTGTCTCTGGACGGCCGGACGGTGTGGGTCTACCGGCCGGACGCGATGGCGAGACGCGGGGGCGGAGACCAGTGGGTCGTGCACGACGCCGATAGCGGTGTGGTTCTGGCCCGCCGAGAGCTGGAGACGGTCGGACACGGCGCCGGCCACCACGTGCATCCCGTGGACGGCAGCGTCTACCTCGACATCGGTGAGGGCCAGGACGGCTCCGTCATTCTCCGGGGCACGGCCGGGGCGGATGGCCGGCCGGAGTTCGAGACCTACCCGTGGTCGGACCGCTGCCTGATCGACCTGGCGCCGTCCGGGCAGCAGTTCATGACCGTCGACCACGAGCAGGCAGACGTCGCCTTTCACCACCACCCCAACGGGGATGTGCTCTTCTCTCTCCCGGTCGAGGCCTTCGGGTACGACCCGGAGGAGTCCTTCGTGGAATGGAGCGGCGGCTACCTGACCGAGGACACGGCCGTCGTCACCCTGGGCGGTGAGAGCCAGGACGGGGAGGAGTGGTTCCGCTACCACCTGGTCGACGTACGCACAGGCACGCTCAGCGGCGAAATCACCGTCGAGGTGAGCAGCCCTTACGAGCTGGTGCCCCTGGGCGACGGCTCCTGGCTGACCGACGGCCCCGGTGGTCACCCCGTCCGTTGGTCCCGCGCTCCGCAGCAGTCCGCGCCGCCGCATCTTGCAGGTTGAGGGGGTGGATCGGCATTCAGGGCACGGTGGCCATGGCACGGGCTTTCTCGGGCGGCGATCCTGGAGAAAGCCCCTGTCGGCGGCTCGGTGGGGGTGTCAGGATGCGTGCATGACGCAGATCATCAAAGGGGGGAACCTTCCGCTCAGTGGCGAGCCGATGCGCGTAGCGGTCGTACGCCGGTCCGGTGGGCCGGGGGCACCGGAGGTCGACGCGGCTGCGCTGCTGGTCGACGCGAGCGGCAAAGTCAGGGGCCGAGGCGACCTGGTGTTCTACAACCAGCCAGTGCACGCGGGGAGCGGCGTACGGCTTCTGGGCAACGCCCAGGGGGAGGGCGGAGTGGCCGCGGACTGGCTGGAGATCGACCCCGGCCGGGTCGAGCCGTCCGTCGATCGGATTGTGGTCGCGGCGTCCTGCGACGGCGGGACGTTCGGGGAGGTCGCGGACTTGTACATGCAGGCGGTGAGCGCGGCCACCGGGGCGCAGTTGGCGCTGTACGCCGTCGAGGACGCGACGACGGAGACGGCGATCCTGTTGGGCGAGTTCTACCGCAGGAACGGGGGGTGGAAGTTCCGTGCGGTGGGGCAGGGATACGCGTCCGGGCTGCCGGGCCTGGCTGCGGACTTCGGTTTCACGGTGGCGGACGACGCACCCGCGCCGCCGCTGCCTCGCGGGCTTCCGTCGGCGCCACCGTTGCCGGAGACGGCCGCGGTGCCGACAGCCGTGCCGACAGCCGTGCCGGTGCCGCAGCCTGTCGCCGTACCACAGCCCGTCCCGGTGCCGGAGCCCGTCTCTGTCATGAAGACCGACGGCCCGGTGCCGGCCGCCGTCGCGCCGGCCGGCGGTCCCGCGATGCCGAGCAACTCGCTCCCGGCCGGCTTCGGGCCCGAGTTCCTGTACTTCGAGCAGAGCGGGAGTGGCAGCGAGGTCATCCGGGCCGACGTTCCCATCCCGGCCGGCTTCGTGGTCGTCGACGTGGTCAAGGAGGGCGACGGCAGCCTGGAGATCGTCACCCTGGACCACCGCAATCACGACGACAAAACCGTCTTCTTCAGCTGGATCGAGGACGTGCGAGGCCGGGGTCTCGCGGACCACCACGGTCGCGCTCCGCTGCGGCTGCACGTGAAGACCCAGGACGAGTGGACGGTCTCCGTACGCCCGGTGTCCACGCTCCGCGAGCTGAACGGCCGCCTTGAGGGGCATGGACCGGACGTGTTGGCCCACACCGGGGACGCGGTCGACCTCGTCATCAGGCACCGGGGCGACGAGGACGGGGAGGGGTACTTCGAAATCGAGGCCGTCCGGCCGAACGGCAAGCGCGATCACGTGTTCAGCAAGTGGGACCGTGGGCGCGGCACCGTACCGCTGACCGAAGGGCCGCGACTCTTGGTGATCAAGGCCAGCGGGGGCTGGTCGCTCGAGCCACGCCAGGTCGGCGGCAGGGGTTTCTGGAGCCGCCGTTGAGCACCAGAGCGGCCAGTGAATGTGCTCACGAAACGCCTGCCGCTCGGCGGTCGGCCCGCCCCCGTGCGGATGCCTCATACAACCGACCTACCGCACAACTACCGCTCGTCAGCTACGACATCACGCCGACAAAGTCAGTAGCCGCGCACATGCAGCCCGAAGCCCGTGCGGCCCGCGGGCTCCAGTCCCTCCTTCAGGTGCAGCGAGGAGATCTCGTAGTCGCCGAAGTTCTGCCGTCGGAACGCGATCGGTTCGGTCGACTCCAGGGTGAGCAGGCGCTGCTCCCATGCCTTGGCGACGTCCGGGTAGTCCTCGCCGGTCATCCGGTCGGTGCCGTACAGCACGAACGGCGGCAGCACTTCGATGCCCGGGTAGTAGAGGATGCCGTGGTGGATCGGGAACAGCAGATCGTCGATGGGGCCGTTGATCCCGCGAGCGGCGTAATGCGACTCCGGCCCGCCTGCGGTCACCGACAGCAGAGCCTTCCTGCCCGCGAGGGTGCCTTCGCCGAAGCGCTCGCCGTACCTGGTGTCGCTGTGCTCACCGACGCCGTACGCGAAGTGGTAGGTGAACACCCGGTCCACCCAGCCTTTGAGGATCGCGGGCATCGTGTACCACCACAGCGGGAACTGGAAGATGATCGTGTCGGCCCACAGCAGCTTCTCCTGTTCGGCGAGGACGTCCGGGGTGAGCGTCCCTGCGTCGAAGGCCCGGCCCGAGTCCAGGGCGACCTTCAACGGGCTTGAGGCGTTGGGGCCGTAGTCCGCGGCGTCCACGACCGCCTTCCAGTCCATCGCGTACAGATCGCTCACCCGTACCTCGTGCCCGGCGGTCTCCAATGTGGACACCGCGAGGTCCTTCAGCGAGCTGTTGAGCGACTTCGGCTCCGGGTGGGCGTAGACGATCAGCGTCTTCATGGGAACTCCTTCGGATCGGGTGCCTTCGATTCTGGGCGCCGCGGCACCCGGCGTTCAGGGGCGCC
Source organism: Streptomyces sp. CA-210063 (assembly GCF_024612015.1). NCBI lineage: Bacteria > Bacillati > Actinomycetota > Actinomycetes > Kitasatosporales > Streptomycetaceae > Streptomyces > Streptomyces sp. CA-210063. Next base: position 10,528,872 of record NZ_CP102512.1, on the reverse strand, counting down.
TCTTCCATCGGACGGGACTTCCTGGTATCGGCAGGACCACCTTCACGGGCACCACCGAGGCCATACTTGAGGCATGGACGATCTTGGGGGCTTCCTGCGGACCCGGCGTTCCCGGGTCGACCCGGCGGCCGTCGGCATAGCCACCGACAGACGCCGCCGGGTCGAAGGGCTGCGCCGCGAAGAGGTCGCGCACCTGTCCGGAGTCAGCGTCGACTACTACGTACGCCTGGAGCAGGGCCGCGCGACCCAGCCGTCCGAGCAGGTCCTCGACGCGCTCGCCCGCGTCCTCGGCCTCGACGAGACCGAACGCGGACACCTCTACCGGCTCGCCCGACAGCGCCGCCGCCGCGCGAAGGCACCGGGCGGGCGTGTCCGGCCGGAACTGCTGCGCGTCCTCGACCTGGTCGCCGACGCACCCGCGCTGATCATGGACCACCGCCTGGACGTGCTCGCCGGAAACCGCCTCGCCGGGCTTCTCTATGGCCGGCAGATGCCGGGTCTGAACACCGCCCGGCACATCTTCCTTGAGGAGGCCGAGCGCGGCCTTTACGCGGACTGGGAGAAATGCACCCTCGATGTGGTCGGCCACCTGCGCCTGGCCGCCGGCAAATACTCCGAGGACCCCCGCCTGGCCTCGCTCATCGGCGAGTTGGCGATGGGCAGCGAGCGCTTCCGCCGTCTCTGGGCCCGCGCGGACGTGCGCGCCCGCGCACATGGACGCAAGGCGTACCGGCACCCGCTGGTCGGACTGCTGGAACTGCACCAGGAGAACTTCGCGCTACCGGACGAATCAGGCATGGAGCTGCTGGTGCTGTCCGCGGCCCCCGGCAGCCCCGCCGAGGACGGGCTGCGCCTGCTCGCGCGCCTGGGCGCGGACAGCGGTGACGCGCATCCCACAGTGAACGCTCAGGTCCGCGAGTAAATTCAACGACGCCCCCCCCCCACCGCCGGGAACGCCTCAACAGTGACGGCTTTCCGGTCCCCGGCCTACTTTTGTCGGCTGGTGACACGCTTGGGTCGACCTTACGAAGGGCCCAGCTGCGCTGCCATGGAGTGCCGGACGAAGGTCGGCTGTGCGTGAGGGAGCGGTTGACGCCAGTTCGCGCAGTCGGCGGCATCCGCTGCCCGGGGGTGTGGGACGTCAGGACGCCGCGGCGCGGAAGACACTGGGGCTCAGGCCCCGATGGCGTTTGAAGGCGGCGCTGAAGCCGAAGGCATCGGCGTAGCCGACAGACTTGGCGATCTGAGCGATGGCGAAATCGGTGTCGGACAGGAGTGCCTCGGCCTCGTCCATGCGGCATTCGGTGAGGTAGGTCAGCGGCGGGCGGCCCATCACCTCGGTGAAGCGTTTGGCGAACAGCGCTCGGGAGACGCCGGATTCGGCGGCGAGCGCCGCTACCGTCCACGTCTGGGAGGGCCGGGCGTGGAAGGCTTGGAGGGCGGGGGCGAGGATCGGTTCGGCCAGGCCGCGATACCAGTCGGGGGCCTCCGGGCCGGCCTGCTCGAACCAGGTGCGCAGCGTGCACACCAGGGCCCAGTCCAGGAGTCGGTCCATCAGCGCCTGCGAGCCGGCCGAGCGCTGGGCGGCGTCGGCGGCGGCTGTCTCCAGCCAGGCGCAAACCTCGGTGTCCTCGTTGATCACCAGTACGGGTGGCAGGGCGCGCACCAGTCGTTGATGGCGATGGCCCGATGCGCGGTAGGCGCCCACGATCAGCGCGGTCGCTCCGTCCGGATCGTTGCCCCAGCGGATGCCGCCGAGGTCCTCGGCGGTGCATGCGGCATCTTCTGTGAAGCAGGCGATTTCGTACTCGACGTGTGGGCGGTTGCAGGAGGTCGGCCGATCCGCGAGGTGAAACGGGTCGGGGCCGCGCACGATCGCCGTGTCGCCGACGCCGACCACTTGTTCGGTACCGTCGGGCAGCAGCAGGGTGCCGCCGCCGCGCAGCACGCTCACCATGGTGAGCGGGGCGCCGTCGGCGAAGCGAATGGTCCAGGGCGCTTCCAGCAGGGCGTGACTGACGACCGAGCCCTCGGCCCGGATGCCACTGAGCAGAGAACTCAAAGGATCCACGGGCGCCATCGTAGACGAACTCCTATGCAGCGGAGCGTTTCTCCCATGGATCATCCAATCGATCATGGGTTTACTGGACTGGCAGAACCGACCGAGACCAGCCAGGAGAGACCATGTCGCACCTCGACAGCGCAGCCGGAACCGCCCTTGTGGTCATCGCGCACCACCGCACCGATTCCCTCACCGCGCACACCGCCCGCCGTACCGTTGCGCAACTCGAGACCGCCGGATACGTCGTCGACCTGCTCGACCTGCACGCCGAGGGGTTCGACCCGCGGATGAACGCGGCGGACCAGCCTGACTGGGGCAATCGGGAGAAGCCGTACTCGGACGAAGTCCGGGCCCATATGCAGCGCCTTCTCGACGCCGATGTCGTCGTCGCCGTGTTCCCCGTGTACTGGCAGAGTGTGCCCGCCCTCCTCAAGGGCTGGATCGATCGCGTGTGGAACTACGGATTCGCCTACGGTCGCAGCAAGTCTCGCCTGGCGGGCAAGCGCATGCTGTGGCTGGGTCTGGCCGGCGCCACCTCCGACGATCCCATCACGGAGGGAATGCAGGCCGTGCTGGAGACCAACTTGAGCGAGGGCATCGCCTACTACTGCGGGTTCTCCCACTCCACCGTCGCCCTGCTCCCCGACGCCGAGGAGCGCCCGCAGCGCCTCGACGCCGAGGGCAATCTGCTGGTCGGGGACGCGGTCGTGGGGGCCGAGCGCGAGGCGCAGTACACCGAGTTCGACCGCCGCGCGGGGAAGGCCGTGGAAGGGTTCCTTACGGCGGAACCGGTGGTGGTCTGAGGGCCACGGTAGCGGCGGCGTTGCAGGCTGGTGCCCGGTTGATGCTTGGCCTGCAACGCTTCCGAGCACACCACGGTCTGCCACACCAGCCGCTACGGCCGACGCCGAGGCACTGGCCGGGGACCGGACGCACCCACGCCTGCAAGCCCAAGGGCCGAGGCCGGACCATGCGAACTCCGCTTCGTCCACGGCATCTTGAGCTGCCCTCCATCAGGGCCACCTGGTCGATGCGGTCGAAGCACCCCTCGATATCCGTGGGGCGAGCCTGGCTGTTTGACCAACGAGAACTACGAGCCGACCGGGTACACCGGCGACCGGGACCGACCCCGCCCACCATGGACCGTACGGCCGGTCTCCTCCAGCTCTGGGACGCGACCACCGATCACCCGCGCGACGACGGCGACTACCTGGAACTCGCCGCGCGGCTGCTCGTCCTCGATGAGGACGAGATGTGCTGTCTCATGGGGGCGACTGCCGGCGCCAGTCCGGGGAGCTCGGTCAGCGGTGGCGGAGCTTGGTAGCCCAGTTACGGAGCGGGTCTTCGAGGATCAAGTTGTCGCCGCGAGCGACGGTCTGGAGCAGCTGGGCGCATACGGTCGCTTCGGCGGCGAGGCCGGCCTGGCTGCACAGGACGGGGGAAGGTGTCGTGGACGCGGGCGGCGGTGTCCGGCTGGAGCAGCATGTAGGCGTAGAGGGTGGCCGCGTCGAACCCCTCAGGGGCGCGGCCCCATGCCTCCCAGTCCAGGATCCGCAGAGGCAAGCAGAGGTTCGCCCAGTGCACGTCAGCATGGGCTGTGGTCCAGCAGGGCGCGGTAGGGGCGGGGATGCCGACGAACTCGGGGATGGCCCGGTCCATGTACTGCCGCCGTACGGCGACCCGGTCGGTCCGGTCGGTTTCGGCCGTCGACACCTTCTCCGGTACCCCGGCGAGGTCGGCCCACAACGGGGTGAATCCGCCCCGTCTACGGTCGGTAGAGGTAGAACAGCTCGGGGTCGCCCTCATCGAGGCCGTGGAGAAGGCCGACCGGGCTCCAACCTGCTCGTTGGAGCAGTCGCTGCATCGGCTGGTTGGAAACGTTGGTCGAGGTGAAGAGCTTCGGGGTCGTGCACGAGGCAGCCACGGCGTCCAGCAACCGATGACCAACGCCTCTGCCGCGGGCCGATGGGGCCACCATCAGCATGGTGACGAAGCCCTGTTCGAAGAACGTGTACTCAACCACGCAGTAGCCAAGCAGGCCAGACGCGTTCTCCGCTACGACCACCAGGCCCTGCCGGCACCACTTGCGGATGCTCGCCTGTCGCCCGACGTCACCTTCGACCGCGACCGCGTCGATCACAACCAGCGCGTCCGACTCCGACTCACTCGCGCGGCGCACAACGAACTCGCCGAGGTCCACTGCATCGTCCATGAGCTCATGCTGTCAGTTCGCTCCAGAAGCCCGTCCTGCCCCCGGTCCTCTGTCGCGGACTAGGTCGTTACAGTTTGTCCCCCATGCCGGCTGGTTCCGGAGGATGCGGCCCGCCACCGTCCTTGACGTCCTGTTCGCAGGTTCGTCCGTCGTAGGACTGGTCATTGGGGATCAATAGCACTCCGGCAACCTGCTCAGGGTGCTCGACGGCGAGCCAGCCGTCGCCCGTGAGGTCACCGTCCGGCCCGAACGCCTCAGAGGAATAGACCGTCTGGCACCCCAACGCCACGCGCTCCTTATCGACCGCGCAGGCGTCCACTGCAGGGCCGAATCTCTCGTCGGCGCCGTCGAAGCGGTAGTGGAAGTGGACCTTGTCACCTTCGGAGGGCACCTGCGGGTGAGGCTCAAGGCGCCAGTCAACGACCTCGGCGGTGACGCCGAGAGGCCGCCCAGACGTGTCCTCGACCTGCACCCTGACACCCGCCTCACCGCGCTCCGCAGTCGTGTCGGTGCAGCCCCAGTGGGAAGAGCAGCCGGACAGGGCGAGAATCATCAGAGCCAACGGAGCACCGGCAACTACCCGTGCGGGGAACACTCAGGTGACCTCCAGTCAGGGCGGAGCGGAGCAGTGTATCCCCGGGTATGGCAGCTGCGGCTGATAGCGAAGAGCGCCTGCGGCGGTGAATCCTCGCCTTCATCGCCACCGCCACCGCCACCAGCCTCATCAACTACCGCCGACTCAGCAAGTGAAACTACGTCTTGGCCAGAGCGCAGGCTTCGACCAGCAGCGCGTTGGTGTCGAGGACGCGCAGCGGCATCGGGTTGATCGCCGATCCGGAGGGGACAGCAGTGGCGGTGCCGCATCGGCACGGTCAAGCGTCATGGATCAAGTGTGGCCGCTGCCACTGACATGGGGACAGACTTTTCGGGCCGGGTGCCAGTCTGTTTGGGCAGCTTTCGGCGGCCGATGGCTATGAGGCCCAGCCGGGCAGTGCCCCGCGGGCGCGTGCGTCCTCTTTGAACACATAAGACGTCATCTCATTTGGCTGGGTAAGCTGCCGGTCGTGGCAGGGATCGTTGAGCGGCTGGTGCCGGACGAGTTGTGGGAACTGTTCCAACGGGTGGTGCCGGAGGCGCCGTCGCGGCCTCAGGGCGGTGGCCGGCGCCGGCACGGCGACTGCGAAGTGCTGGCCGCAATCGTCTTCGTGGCGACATCGGGATGCACGTGGCAGCAGTTGCCGACTGCCTCGTTCGGGCCGTCCGGTGCGACGGCCCACCGGCGATTCGCTGAATGGACGAAGGCCCGGGTGTGGGCCAAACTCCACCGCCTGGTCCTCGACGAACTGGGATCCCGCGGGGAGTTGGACTGGTCCCGGTGTGCGATCGACTCGGTCAACATGCGGGCCTTGAAAAGGGGGAGCTGACAGGCCCGAATCCTGTAGACCGGGGCAAGTACGGGTCGAAAATCCACTTGATCACGGAGCGGACCGGCCTGCCCCTTTCCGTCGGCATCTCGGGCGCGAACACGCACGACAGCCAGGCACTGATTCCGCTGGTGAAGGGCATACCGCCGATCCGCTCACGACGGGGACGCCGGCGGCGCAGACCTCACAACTCCACGCCGACAAGGGCTACGACTACAACCACCTGCGGCGTTGGCTAGCCGGCCGAGGCATCCGGCACCGCATCGCCCGCAAGGGCATCGAAACCTCGCAACGACTCGGCCGTCACCGCTGGACCATCGAACGCACCATGGCCTGGCTCGCCGGATGCCGACGTCTGCACCGCCGCTACGAACGCAAGGCCGACCACTTCCTCGCCTTCACCAGCATCGCCTGCACCCTGATCTGCTACCGCAGACTCACCAAATGAGATGATCTCTATATGGCCGCCGACGGGGATTTCCAACTGGCCCCCACCCTGCGGAGAGCAGCGCCGTCCCTCTTCGTCGCGGGGCACGTCGTACGGTTCACCTCCGATCGCGGTGAGGCTCCGCCGCAGTAAAGCCGGCATTTACTGCGGCACCACACTTTCTCGCAATAGCTACGTCGGACGACCGTCTAGCGCTGGTGATGCTCGGGGCTGAGGACATCGCCGTTGGCTCCGGGCGGCGGCGTCATGCCGGGTGGATGAGGCGGCTTTCGTAGGCGAAGATCACGGCCTGGATCCGGTCGCGGAGTTCGAGCTTGTGCAGGATTCGCCCCAGATGGGACTTCACGGTCGCCTCCGCGAGGTACAGGGTGGCCGCGATCTCGGTGTTGGACAGGCCGCAGCCCACCTGGATGAGCACCTCGCGCTCACGGGCGCTGAGCCGGCTCAGCCGCTCGTCGCGGTCGGCGCTGCTGCCGTCGGGGATGTGCGGGCGGAAGTTCTCCAGCAGGCGGCGGGTGATCCGCGGGGAGACCACCGCGTCGCCCGCGGCCACGCTGCGTATCGCGGTGAGCAACTCCTCGGGCCTGGTGTTTTTCAGCAGGAAGCCCGAGGCTCCGGCGTTGAGTCCGGCGAAGGCGTATTCATCCAGGTCGAAGGTGGTGAGGATCAGCACCCTGCTCTGCGGGGAGATCCGGATGACCTGCCGCGTCGCCTCGATCCCGTCGGTCCCGGGCATCCGGACGTCCATGAGGACGACATCGGGGCGCAGCTCCCGGGCGAGGCGTATGGCCTGGATGCCGTCCGCGGCTTCGCCGACCGGTGCCATGTCGGGCTGGGCCTCCAGGACCGTGCTGAAGGCCATACGGAGCAGCGCTTCGTCGTCGGCGATCAGGATGCGGATCGTCATGCGGACGCCGCTCCGCTGCCGCCGAGGAAGAGGCGGGTATGGACTCCCCAGCCGCCGCCCGGAAGCGGTCCGGCCTGCAACTTCCCCCCGTAGGCGGCCGAGCGCTCGCGCATACCGGGGATGCCGTGGCCGGATGGTGTGCCGTGGCCGGATGGTGTGGCGCCGGGAAGTGGCGGGCAGGGGCCGCTGTCGGTGACGTCCACTGTGACGGCCTCGGTCGAGCACCCTATCCGGACCTTCGCGTGGGTACCGGTGGGTGTGTGCTTGAGGGTGTTGGTCAAGGCTTCCTGTACCAGGCGGTAGACGGTCAGTTGTGCGGTGGCGGGTATGTGCGTGTGGTCGCCTTGGACCTCGACGCGGGTCGGCAGCCCGGCGGCGCGCATCTGATCGGCGAGAGTTTCCAGTTGTGCGATGCCGGGCAACGGGTGGCGCTCCGCGTCCGGTTCGTCGGTCCGCAGGATGCCCAATGAGCGCCGCATGTCGGTCAGGGCCTGTCGGCCCGTCTCGGAGATCTGGAGCATCGCGGTGGTGGCCTTGTCGGGCGACCGGTGCTGCGCGTAGACGGCGGCGTCGGTGAGGGCGACCATGACGGACAGGTTGTGGGTGACGATGTCGTGCATCTCCCGGGTGATACGGGTCCTCTCCTCGGCGACGGCCAGTCGCGCCTGCTGGTCCTGTTGTTGCTCCATGCGTGCGGCCCGTTCCTCCAGCGCCGCGAGGTAGGCGCGCGTGGTCCGCACATTCACACCCAGGACGGCGGCGGCGACGACCATCGCGGTCACCGCGACGAAGAGGGTCAGGAATGCGCCTTCCGTCGCCCAGCGCAGGCAGGCCAGCAGGGCCCCGCCCTCCACGATGGCACCGGCGACAAGCGTGCCGCGCCGGCCCGAGTTCGCGGCCGCCGTGTAGAGCGCCACCAACAAGGCGATGTCCGCCGGCAGTTGGACGTCCATCAGCCACTGGACGAAGGCCGCGGCTGCCACGGCGCCGAACACCGTGAGCGGGGCCCGGCGCCGCCACACCAGGGGCAGCGCAAGGGCGGCGGTGAGGGCCACGGCCACCGGGAGCTCGTGCGGCGCGCGCGTGGTCACGATGTGGAGCAGGAGCAGCGCCGGCAACAGCGAGTCCCCCACCATGGGTGGCAGCCGGAGGCCCCAGCGCCGGGCGGCTCCCCCCAGTCGCGCCGCTCGCACGGAGGCCAGGTCGGCGTACCGCGTCAACCGTACGGCCGTCATCGTCCGCCGCACGCGGTTCCGGTAGCGCACCGGGTGGGCATGGCCCGGCTCTGCGGCCGCCTCGGTCATCACATGTCCCTGTCGATTCAGCATCGTGGTGGCACCGGCAGGGGCCACCTCCGCGCACAGCCGGAGCCGAGTCGGGTACTCGGGTACTCGGGTACTCGGGTACTCGGGTACTCGGGTACTCGGGTACTCGGGTACTCGGGTACTCGGGTACTCGGGTACTCGGGTACAAGGAGCGCACACCCGCGCTCCCCGGCGTGTACCGCGGCCCTGTCACGGTAGGCCGCGGGCTCGCGAAGCACATGAGTCCACCGACTGATGGCACCGCGCCGAGGTACGACCACAGGAGGAGTCCCGCTACCGTCCGCGGTCGCAAAGCGGCCGTTCACCTGGCGTGCTCGATTGCGACTCCGGTCGCACAGGCGAGATGCCTGGATGCGACTGTGGTCGCACAGGGGACATGCCTCGGATTGCGACTCCCGTTGCATGCGATGGCCACCCGGGATCGATGTGGCATCGCGTGCCCCGCCCTGACGATGGCCAGGTGACCGAGATCATCGCGGGGCTGTACATGTCCCCTCTGGAATTTCTTGCCGTGCTGGGTGCCGTCGCGCTGGTGGTGGCGCGCTGGCTTCCCCCCACTGCCCGCCCACGCGTCACGATCGCGGCGGGGGCGGTTCTCGTGCTGTCCGCGATCGTGCTGAGTGCGGTGGGGATCCGCTGGCAGATGCTGCCGGTACTGGCAGGCGCTGCCGCCGCGTTGCCGTTCGCCCTCTCTCCCCTGCTGCGACGCCGTACCGCCCGGCCGGCGTGGCGGGCCCGATGGTGGCTGGCGTTGCCGGGGTCGGTGGCCTGCGTCGGCCTGATCGCCACGGGTCCGGCGGCCGCCTGGGCCTTTCCCGTACCCGTGTTCCCCGAACCGTCGGGCCGTTTCGCCGTCGGCACCCGCGTGGTGCAGTGGACCGACCCACGCCGCCCCGAGGGCTTCACCGCCGATCCGCACGACCGGCGCACGGTCGTGGTCCAGCTCTGGTATCCCGCGCAGAAGAGCCCCGCAGGCACGCACCGGGCCCAGTACCTCGGACGCACGAAGCACGAGGCGCGCACCGTTTCCGACGCCCTCGCCCGGCAGGTCGGCCTGCCTGGCTTCCTGGTCGACGGCGTCCCGCGTGCCCACACCCATTCGGTCTTCAACGCCCCGGTGGCCGACCGGGGCGGACGGTTCCCGGTCGTGCTGTTCTCTCCCGGATCGGGCGGAGTGCGCACCCAGAACACCGCCTGGGCGGAAGAACTCGCCAGCCACGGCTATGTGGTCGCCGCCCTCGACCACCCGTACGACTCCGCCGCCGTCGTCCTCACCGACGGCCGAACGATTCGCACCAAGACCGCCTCCACCGGCGACCGGGACAAGGACGCCTCGCTGTCGACCGGCTGGACGGCTGTTCGGGCCGCCGACCTCAGCTTCGTCCTCACCCAGCTGGACCGTCTGGGCCGAGGTGAGATTGCCGGCCCGCTGACCGGACGCCTGGACACGAGTCGGGTCGCGGTCACCGGCCACTCCATGGGTGGTGCTGCCGCCCTGCAGGCGGCCCGGCAGGACCACCGGTTCGACGCCGTCATCGATCTGGACGGCTACCCCCACGGCCCCACCTCCCCCTCCCTCCACCAGCCGACGCTCGCGCTCACCCAGGCCATCTCCCCCGAAACCGACCCGCGCTACATACCCCGCCTCACCAAGGCCCTCAAGCTCAACACCGTGACGAGCTACCGGCTCACCATCCCCGGCGCCGCACACCTCACCTTCATGGACGGCCCCCTGTACCTGCCGCCCGTGCCCTCGATCGTCGGCTCCCCGGGCCGCACCGAGAGCCCACACATCGTCGCCGCAACCACTCTCGCCTTCCTGGACACCACCCTGCGGCACAAACCCGGTGACCTGGCCGGCGTCCTGTCGGCCCACGGCGACCTCAGCGTCTACCACCCGGGCAGCAGCCGCTGATCAGCTGTGCCGCGGCAGCCGACAGCACGGCCGTTCCCTCGCCGGCCGGAGTGCGGTCCGCGGTGCGGCCCCGCCGCGGACGGTAGTTCAGAGCGGCTGACCCTCCAGACGTCGCCTGTGGTGAGGCAGCCTTCCTGGGCCCCGGCCGCTCGATCACCACTATCGCCGAGCTGCTGGGCATCTCCCTGGGAACCCTCTCCACCTCCCCGCGAACCGACGCAGGCCCGCCGAGCAGGGCCGGGCGCTGCGCCACGCCGTGGACATCGCCGGCGTACCGTCGCGTCGCTTGGCGCCGGAGGCCATGCTCAGGTGCGTTCGCGAGGAGTTCGGTGACGCGGACTTCACCGTTGCCGCTCTGGCGAGCGAGTTCCACCTGTCCGTGCGCTCGGTGCAGGCGCTCTTCGCCGAGGCCGGCATCTCCCGGCCGCCGAGATCCGGCGCGTCCGCCTCGAGTTCGCCGCCGGTCTCCTCGCGGACGGTTCGACGATTCGTCACGCCGCCCTGGCCAGCGGTTTCACCGACCCCGGCACCTTCGCCCGTGCGTTCCGGCGGCAGTACGGAGAATCACCCAGCAACCAGGCTCGCCGCGCCGGCTGACGGCCCGGGGTCGGCCCATCAGCCGCGTACTGGGCGTCCTCCTCGCCCAACGCCGGCGTGTAGTCACCGGCATCGGTGCCGGGTCCCTGGCAAGGGGGCTCGGCGACACCGGCCGCGCTCACCAGTGGGGTTGACGGGGATGTTGCCGGCTTCCAGGTACATGACGGCGGCGGCGCAGGCCACGGTCACAGTTGGAGCGCCCCAGCCAGCGGCAGCGGCAGCGGCAGCGGCAGCGGCAGCGGCAGCGGCAGCGGCCCAGGTTGTGCACCAGGGCGGCAGCGCGGGCGTAGGCGCCGTCGTAGACGGGTGTGTCGAGGAGTTCGCCGCGGTGGCGGGCGAACGCTGCGATGGGCACGCCGCAGTCATCGGCGGCCGGGTCGCGGGGCCCGGCCCGTTCCGCCACTTCGAGGATCCAGGACAGGATTTGTCGACGTGCAGGAGCACGTGGCAAGTAGATCCGGCGGAGCCGGAAACTTGTATGACAACGCCGCGAGGCTCTGGCACGATCGCTCAGACGTCCTGCCCTGCCCGGTTCTGGAGGAACACCACGGCCATCGATTACGAGCTCGCTCCGGCCTGGTTGCCGTGGTCTGCCGTCGATCCCGATCTCGTTGCTTTCGCCTGGGACGATGACGAGGCCTCTCAGGTCGCCACAGTGATCGCCTCGATGGTGCCGCCTGCCGGTGCCGGGTGGGAAGAGAATCATCGTTTCACCACCGAGGTCACGGTGCTTCTGGCAGCCCGATACGGCCGGTGGACCTGCGGATGGCATTGGGCGGTCGGCGAGGGCGGTGGTGGTGGCATCGTCACCAGCTGGTGCTGCGCCTCCCATTCGATAGGCGAACCCGCAGCGACGGCCGCCAAGGTGATCGCGTCGCTGCGGGAGTGGCGTGACTGGCTGGAGGAACTGGCCGAGCGGTTCGCCCGGTTGGCACCGCCCACCGGAGCGGACGCCGAGGAGCGCAGCTGGCACCTGGAACGGGCGGCTACCCGACTGGTGACGGTGGTGGTAGACCGCACGGGTGCCGAATGCGGCTGGTACGGGCTCTGCCACACCGTGTTGACGTGGTTCCTTTCTTCTACGGGCATGGGGCCGGAAAGGGCGAAGGGCGCGGTCGAGACCGCGATCGGTGGACGGTTCGAGAGCTGGACGGAACCGTCACGGCCCCTGGTCGCCACCGTGGGCGAGGATCTTGCCGTAGGCCTGACCGGAGAGCAGCCGTACCGTGACCGCTGACGCCTTGGCTTCCTGGTGCCATGTCAGGAACCAGATCGACTGGGCTTCCGCGGCCGGCGAGACACCGACCCCGGTCGAGGCGACCGTGGACGGTTTCGGCACCTGGTGCGATGCCGGGGGGCGTGCCTCGAATCCGGCTCGAACCGACCGATTGCTCGCGGCGCTGACGCGATCGCGCGCAGACGCTTCCCAAAGGCGCCCCCTCACCTGCCCGCTTCTGGCTGGATGGCAGCGTCTTGTCCTGGGCATGCCTGAGGTTCCGTTCCGACAAGGCGATGCCTTCGCCAAGGGCGGCCGGGAGCGCTACGCACTTACGCCACATACCTGGCGGGACTTCGAGCGTTGTCTGCGCGACAGCGCCGACCTGCGAGTCCCTCTGGCCTCCCGCGCGGCCAGGGCCTACCTGGACGTGGCCTTCTTCCACCCCTTCGCCGATGGCAACGCCCGCCTCGCCATGCTCACCCTCGCCTATGTCCTGGAGTTGGAGGTAGTGCGGCTTGATCAGACCGGTCCCTTGCAGACCACGCGGTACGCCGACGACGCTGCCGGCGCAGCTGACCTGGCTGTCCTGGTCTCCGTCCTCATCCGCTCGACCCATCACCGGACCGTCAGGGCCCGCTACTGAGAGCGCACAGCGGCAGGTGAGTGGCGTAGGCGGACGCGTCCGGGCACAGGTCCAGCTGCCCGCTCTCCGGGGGAACGCGACGGGCCGGACGTGCTCGGGAAGCCGCGCCGCGACGGCGGCCGCGATCTCCGGCCAGCGGTCCAGCACGCTGCCGCCGGCGGCCGGAATCGCCCAGGCCGCGCCGCCATCAAGCCCTGGAGCACGGCGTCGAACCCGCTCGGCTCTCGGCCGTCGGGCCGTACACCGGTCTGCCGCCGGCGGCGGCGCGACGCGCGTGCCTCGATGTCGCCACGCTTCTTGACGGCCTCGCGTCGGGCCTGGAGCAGCGCGATACGCGCGAGGTCGACGCCGGACAGCTCAGGACCGTAGCTGCGGCCCTGGTCGGCGGACACTCGTCGACGCGCCGCCCCACGTACCGTCACTTCAGCGAACGTGAGGCGCCCTGGTGGGGGCTGGGGAGCGGTTGACGGAAGGGTCTCGGGTAAGGCTCGGATTCAGGCGAGGGGGCGAGCGTGCACGCTGACGGCGTAGCCATCACCCTGTTGGTAGGGGTCGCCGCCCCACGTGGCGAAGCGCTGCCGCAGGGTCAGTCCGGCCTGCGTGCACCAGTGGTCGAAATCCGTCAGCGTCACTGTCGGTTCCGGCAGCGGCAAGTGGTCCGCGTCCAGTCCCATGCCGGTGATCAGCAGTCCGCCGGGGCGCAGTACGGCGGCCAGTTGCCGGACGACAGCCGGTTCGGTGCCGGGTGCCAGCAGGGGGATGACGTTTCCAGCGGCGAGTACCAGGTCGAAGCCGGGTTCCAGATCCAGGCTGTCCAGGCGTGCCAGGTCACCGTGGAGCCATACCAGTGTGGGTGCGTTGCGGCGGGCGACGGCGAGCATGGAGCGGTCGATGTCCACGCCCGTGCAGTGGTGGCCCAGTTCGGCGAGCCGGATCGCGATCCGGCCGGTGCCGCAGCCGGCATCGAGTATCCGGGCGGCGGGTTTCAGCAGCGCAGCGCAGAAGGCGGCCTCGCCGTGGATGTCGTGGCCTGATTCAGCGAGTTGTGCGAACCGTCGGGCGTACTCCTCACCGGCTTGTCCGCCAGTCAGTTCCGTCCAGCGGTCGCGTTGCCTTGTCATGTCTGCATGCCTTCCGGTCGGCCCCGGTGTAGGAGCGAGGGCGGCGCCATCGCCGCATTTCCTATCGTAGGTACGGACCTCACGGGGTCCGAGCTACCCCGCGGGCGCGGGGGTAGCTCTCTTTCACCGGTCTCCGAGGCGACGTACAGCCGCATCGTCCCCGCACACGCGAGACAGCCCTGGAGGTGAGCACGCGCTCCCCCGGTCGACAGGGTCGCCCACGCGTCCTCTGCGGGGACAGCTCGCCCTGCATGATCAGGTCGACGTCGCCGCGTGGGTCGTCTTCTCCGCGCCCGAGGGCAGTACCGCCTGCCGTAGTTCTGCAAGCGACCGACGACCGCTCCTCCTGACTCGACCGCGACGCCACTGGCAGTTGCGGTTGCGGTTGCGGTTGCGTTGCCCCAACTGCGGAGCAGATAAAGGAGTATGGGCAGCCGTGCCGGCATCGCCGCGGTTCAGCAAGTATCGCCCCGCCGGCAGGCGCGGGGCAGCTCGAGGACCCCTCGACCACCATCATGGCATCTCCGTCTGTCCCCCTCCCCCCGGCGCCCGTGCGGTTGCTCCCCTTCCAAGACCCGAGGAGACTGGCGAGAAAGGGGGTTTTATACCTGAACGGGGTTTTCTCTCTCGGGCCGCGTCCTGTCGCTGTGACGTATCCGGCCAGGACAGCCACGCCCCTGAGGACAGCCACGCCCATGAGAAGAGGCGAGTGCGATGGCGCGTCAGTACTACCAGCGTGGCAACCTCGTCGAGGCGGAGGAACTCGACGATGTCGTAGCGGTGAAGGTGGAGACGGACGGTGTCAGGGCCGCCGCCGAGGCGGAGGCCGAGCTGGGCACGAGCGCACGGGGAGCGATGCGCGATGCGGGAATCGACGACGAGACCACCGCCGCCTTCGCCCGCGCGCACTGGGTGTTCGTCAGGCCGAACCGGCAGACCCGAGCGGCGGTCGACGTAGGCGAGGAAATCTCCGGGGCGGAGGCGGCAGGCAAGGTCATCCGGCGGCCCAACGGCAGGATCGGTATCGCGACCGACGCGCTGAACGTCCAGCTGCGGCCGTCGCTCTCGCAGGAGGAAGCAGAGCGCGAGATCGAGACGGCCGGCCTGAGTGTCGTCAACAAACTCGGCTTCGCGACGAACCTTTACGAGGTGCGGGCCAGGACGGCCGAGGACGCCCTCGCGGCCTCCGTGGAGCTGCACGACAACGACCGTTTCGTCTTCGCCGAACCGTCGTTCATCGAGCACGTCCCGACCCGGTTCCACCCCTCCGACCCCGAGTACCCCAAGCAGTGGCAGTGGGACAACACGGGCACCAATGGCGGGAAGCCGGGCGCCGACGTCCGCATCGAGAAGGCGTGGGACCGCACGCTCGGGGACGGCGTCCGCGTCGCCGTCATCGACAACGGCTTCGATGTGCGGCACAAGGATCTCGCCAGTGGGCTGGACCCGGGCTCGGGCTTCTACAGCAGCGGCGTGGTGGGCGTGACCTTCACCCAGAACACCGTGGGCATGCCCGACGAGGACCACGGCACTTTCTGCGCCGGGATGGTCGGCGCCCGGCACAACGGCACGGGCGGGGTCGGTGCGGCCCCCGAGTGCGAGCTCATGCTGGTGGCGTGCCTGGGTGACCAGGTCGGCACGCAGACGACCTTGGCACGTGCCGTGGCGTACGCCGCCGACCCCTCGACCGAGTCCGGAATCGGCGCACAGCAAGGCGCGGACATCCTCGTCAGCAGCCTGGGCCCGAACATTGCGGAGTGGGACCTGACCGACACGCTGAAGCTGGCCCTCGAATTCGCCGCCGCCGACGGACGCCAGGGCAAGGGGCTGCCGATCTTCTGGGCGGCCAGCAACGGCAGGAACGTCGACATCATGCTGGACGAGGTGGTCTCCCATCCGGATGTCATCGCGGTGGTCCGGTCGAACAACAAGGACCGGGAGGACAACGCGGCCCGCGGCCCCGAGGTCGAACTGATCGCCCCCGGAGTCGATGTCTTCAGCACGACGTCCGGAGGCGGCTTCGGCCCAAGCACCGGCACCAGCTTCGCCGCCCCCTGCGCGGCCGGCTGCGCGGCACTGGCGTTGGCGGCCAACCCCGCCCTGACCCGCGACCAACTGCGCGAGATCATGCACCAGTCGGCCGACAAGATCGGCGGACCAGGTGTCGTCTACGACGGCAACGGCCACAACGACGACTACGGCTTCGGCCGGGTGAACGCCGCCCAGGCCATCGCGCTCGCCCAACTGGTCGCAGGGCGTACGGCACCAACTGCACGAGCGGGACAGCGGACGCGATGAGCTCGACACGATCAGGCGGCGCGCCGAGCCGTTCCGGCACCTGCGGTGGTGCGTCCACGATCCACTCGCCGACCGCGAGCAGTGACGTCGCCCCGGCCAACACCGCACACACGGCCGGCGCGAGTACGACGGCCAGGGCGTGCCGCACCCCGCGCGGGTCGCGAGGATCCGGCACCTCGGCCAGCCGTTCCAGTAGGCCCGGCACCTCCCCTGACACAGCCTGGGGCCGCTCGCGGAGCCGGTCAAGGGCAGGTGGGATCAGCGATGACGCGTCGGCAGGCACGGTCTGCCAGGCCGGTCACGGGGCGTGGAGAGCTACATGATCTTGGAAGCCCGTGCGTGTCTGCCCTGCTCGCCAGGAACGTGAAACCAGCAGAACGAAGACCCTGGTCGACCGTCGGTTCCGTTCCACAGAGGGCTAATCGAGCGGCAGCTCGACACGTCGTCCGAGGCCGATCTCCTCCGCCTCATCACTCGTGACCATCGCGAACACTCCGCTCGGGATGCCCGGAAGCCTGGCCAGGTCAGACGCCACGGCCAGGAGAACCTCCTCAGTGGCCCCGGTGATGGAGAAGACGTACACCTCGTCGTACTCCTCGCCATCGTCGTACACCTCCGCCGCCTCCTGCTCAGCGAGGAAGTCCTCGACCTGGTCGATCCACGGGAAGGGATCGGAACCTTCCGGAGTGCCCGCCGCATCCCTAAGGGGCACATGGATCTCAACGACAATGTCCATAAGGATCATTGTCGCTGGTGAAGGCCTGGACGCATGTACCCACGGGCGGCCCGGACATGAGGCGAGACCCCACCGCGACTGTCGGTCTCCGTGCTCGGAGGCGAAGACACCGCGCATCGCCATCGCCGGCGGTCGGGCGAATTGTTCGTAGCCTGAGGCGCCAACCCCGTTGTGCGAAGCGCCGTTTCGTGGCCTCTCTCAGATACCCGTACCGTCCGATTCATGGAGTGGAATTTTCCGACGGCCGAAGAACTCACGGCTGCCTTGCGTGCCGGTGAAGTAACCTCGGCGGAACTGACTGACGAGGCGATCGCCCGTATTGAGCGGGACGACAAGGCGATCAACGCGATCTGTGTGCCGGACTTCGACCGTGCCCGGGCCGCCGCGCGCGGTGCCGACCATGCGCGCGCCCGCGGTGAGGACCGGCCGCTGCTCGGCATTCCGGTGACGGTCAAAGAGTCCTACGACATCGCCGAGTTGCCCACGACCTGGGGCATGCCGCTGCACCGGAACTACATGCCGGCCGAGGACGCGGTGCAGGTGTCGCGGCTCAAGGCCGCAGGCGCGGTGGTGCTCGGCAAGACCAATGTGCCCTTGGGGCTGCAAGATGTGCAGAGCTTCAACGCGATCTACGGCACCACCAATAACCCGTGGGATCACGGTCGCACGCCGGGTGGATCCTCCGGCGGGTCAGCGGTGGCCCTGGGGCTGGCGGCAGTTCTTCGCCGAGTTCGACGCCGTGGTGTGCCCCATCACGCCCACCCCCGCGTTCCGCCACGACCACAACCCCGACCTGATGAAACGCCGGATCGACATCGACGGCGTCGAGTACCCGTACCTCGACCAGCTCGTCTGGGCCGGTCTGGCCACCATGCCCGGTCTACCCGCCACCGCCATACCAGCGGGCCGGTCGCCCGAGGGTCTGCCGGTGGGAGTGCAACTCATCGGTCCGATGTTCGAGGACCGCACCCCGCTGCGGCTGGCCGACCTGCTCGAGCAGAGAATCGGCGGCTTCCAGGCACCGAAGTAGGGCGTACTACCTGGGTGTCCGTCGAGGACGATGTGCGCATCACGACGAGATCCTCCGAATGCGCACAGTCGCTGCCAACGCGGAAAGCGCAGGTCACAGAGCCGCCACATGAAGCCGAGCGCGAGACCCTACAACAGCTGAGGGTCTCGCGACTGATGTCGTAATCTCACGGGCCATGTCGTACCGATGTCGTATACGACATCACCGTGAGACTAGGTGGTGTTTCGAAGTGACGGAGTCACTTGCTGTGGGGACGTCAGCCGGCACCGCTGCTGTGGGGACGTCAGCCGGCACCGCGGCAGGTTCTCGGCGTGTTCGTGGCGAGGACAGCGACGACGTGGTGGGAGCACTGTCGCGCGGAGCGCGTCCGTGAGGGGTGGTGGTCGGGCCGGCGGGTGGGAGCGCTGAGGTTCTGCTACCCGCACCGCTACGCACATCACTTCGAGACAGTCCCTAGCGCGTGGGGTGCTGCTGCTCAGCGTCTCGTCTCGTACCTGGTCAGGACCACGCCGCCGGGAAACGTCCGCGTCTCCACCAGGTTCAGGTTCACCCAGCTGTCCAGCGCGGTGAAGAACGGCGTGCCGCCGCCCACCAGGACCGGATGGGCGGCGATCACGTACTCGTCGATCAGCCCGGCGCGCATGGCCGCCCCGGCGAGCGTTGCGCCGCCGATGTTCATTGGGCCGCCGTCCTCTGCCTTGAGCCGGGTGATCTCGGCGATCGCGTCGCCGGTGACCAGGCGGGTGTTCCAGTCGACCTTGTCGATCGTCGAGGAGAACACCACCTTCGGCGTGTCCCGCCAGTTCCGCGCGAACTCGATCTCCGCCGGGGTGGCGTTGGGCTGCTGGTCGCCGGTCGGCCAGTAGGAGCTCATCGTCTCCCACAGCTTGCGCCCGTACAGCGACAGGCCACTCGCCTGCTCGTGTTCGAGCCAGCATTGGAACAGCTCGTCGCTCGGCGGCCCACCCCAGCCGATGTCGTCGCCGGCCGCGGCGATGTAGCCGTCCACAGTCAGGTTCATGCCGTAGATCAGTTTCCGCATGGCCCAGCCTTCCGTCCGTGGGTGTCCGGCGTATAGACCAGCGCGGCTCAGGAAACTCATCGGTGCGCGATCTGGGCTCGCCGGTAGTCCTCGTGCTCGGGGCTCAGCGTGGTGTACTCGGCCGACACGGGCAAGCCGCCTGATCTCGCCCTCGCCCTCGCCCTCGCGAGGAAATGCCACGGATTTGAGACTGATCATGGGTGACAAGGCCGTGAGACAGCCAAGAACGCCCAGGTCACGCAAGATCGACATGTCACGAGCGGCGCGGCAGGTCCGACAGCAGCCCGAGTACCAAGTCCTTCACCCGGCGGCGGGGCTCAACCCGTGCGCACGAGTCTTCACACACCGATGAGCAGCAGTGACCGTACCCGTCAATCGGCCGACCTGTATTGAGCGCTCCACCCTTCACCTGGCCATTCCGAGCACCAAAGAGGCCATACCGCGTCGTGCTCTCGAGTTCGCATCCGCCACACGCTTCATGCGTGAGCGATGAGTTTGGGCGGCGGATCGGGTCTGCCCTGGCATGACTCGCATCATCGCTGACATCTCGGTCTCTCTCGACGGCTTCGTCACCGGGCCCGACCCCAGCCAGGACAACGGTTTGGGCACCGGCGGCGAGGCCCTGCACACGTGGGCGTTTTCCGACGACCCCGACGACCGCCGGGTCCTGCGCGAGGGGACCGCCCGCTCGGGCGCCGTCGTCCTCGGCCGCCACCTCTTCGACGTTGTCGACGGGCCGAAAGGCTGGGACGACACGTCCGGGTACGGCGCCGGCGAGGTCGGCAAGCCCGCGTTCGTCGTCGTGACGAGTTCGCCGCCAGAGTCGGTGCGGACAACCAACCTCGACTGGACGTTCGTCACCACCGGTCTGCCCGACGCCGTCACCGCCGCGCGCGAGCGAGCCGAGGCGGCGTCGTCGGACAGCGGCAAGGACCTCGACGTCATCCTCATGGGCGGCGGCGCCACGGTCGGCTCCGCGCTCGACGCCGGGCTGGTCGACGCGCTGACGCTGCACCTCGCGCCCATCGTGCTGGGCGCCGGGACACCACTGTTCACCGGAGCAGCGCCGCGCACGCTGGTGCAGCGGAGCGTGATCTCGACATCGACCGCGACGCACCTGACCTACGACGTCGTCCGGTGATCCGATGACCACTGTCAACGCCCATGGGATCGTCTTGGGCATCGAGTCGTTCGGTGACGACGACGCGCCACTCGTCCTGCTCGCGGGCGGGACGACGATGCTCTCCTGGCCCGACGCGCTGTGCGAGCGCCTCGCCGCCGGCGGGCGCCGTGTGGTGCGCTACGACCTGCGCGACAGCGGAGAGTCGACGACGACGGATCCGGAGGAGCCCGCCTACACCCTGCGCGGCCTCGCCGCCGACGCGGCGGCCCTTGCTGACGCGCTCGGCGGGGGGCCCGCGCACCTCGCGGGGATCGGCGTCGGCGGGATGGTCGCCCAGGTGGCCGTGCTCGACCATCCGGGCGCGTTCTCGGCGCTCACCCTGGTCGGCACCCGCGCGGTTGCCCCTGGCCCGCCCGACGATGACCTCCCCGACCATGACCAGGCGACGATGAGCCGGCTGTTCGCGCGTCCGATGCCCGATTGGACCGACCGCGAGGCGGTTGCGGAGTTCGCCGCCGCCGGCGCGGAGGTCCTCGGCGACGACCCCGTCGCCGCGCGCGCAATCGCTGCGCGCATCTGGGACCGCACGCCCGGCACCGCACCCCCGGTCCAGATGGCCAACCAGATGGGCATGGTGTTTTCCAGACTCGACTGCAAACCCCGCTGGCGCGAGCGCCTGCCCGAGATCGAGGTCCCCACGCTCGTCGTCCACGGCCGCCGCGACCGGTTCTTCCCCGTCGGCAACGGCGAGGCGATCGCGCGCGAGATCCCCGGGGCACGGCTGCTCGTCCTCAAGGAGGCCGCCACTGCGATCCCCGAGGCGGCGGTCGGCGAGGTCACCGAGGCGATGCTCACGCTCGGATAAGGACGGCGGGTGCCGCCCGGGTCTGGCCTCCACGCAACAGTGGACATCGGAGGCTCGATCCGGCAGCGCGCGACGAGCATTCATATCGCACAGGGAGGTCACGTGTCCGACCGCACGGTGCCCGGAACCTCTCCCATTCCAGCTGGGCGCATACGGTCGCTTCGGCGGCGGGGCCGGCCGGGCTGCACAGGACGGGGAAAGCGTCGTGGACGCGGTCGGCGGTGTCCGGCTGGAGCAGCGTGTAGGCGTAGAGGGTGGCGGCGTCGAACCCTCAAGGGCTTGGCCCCATGGGATCGGGCCGTCGGACAGAACCGGCTGGTCGACGCGCGCCGACAGCTCCGCCCGGTAGGCGGTGCCGTCGTCGAAGGCGTCGTGGACGGATGAGGCCGGCGAGCTCCTGGTCGACCATGCCGGGCAGCTCACCGCCGTGCGGCGGCGCGGACGCCATCACCCGCAGCCCCGGCGCCGGTGGCGGCCGGGAGCGGGCCCCGGCCGCCGATCGGCCCGCGCGATCGGCGTCATCATCACCAGCCGACCGGCAGCTGGTCGTGGATCGCCCACCGGCGGTTCAGCGAGGCTGCTGCGAGCCAGGTGATGTCTCGCCTTCCGGCCCGGCGGCCCCGGCTCCACTCACACGGCCGGGGACATGCGACAGCATCACCGCTGTCTGCCAGCGAAGGGAGGCGATCGCCTCGGCCAGCTGCTCGCGCAGGCACACACCCGTATCTGACCCGGCTGCCGCCACAGTCCAGCCCGGGCCGTCCGTCTGGCCCTGACCACGCGTCTCTGGATCTCTCAAGGGAGCCGGTCCGTAACGGCAATCACCACAGCAGCCGCAACAAGCACCGCTGAGTAGGTGACCATCACGGCCCGGCTCCACCCGCCGTCACGCCTGAGGCCGATGTTCATGTCGTCCCGCTCGGGCTGGGAGCCAGTAAGCCCGAGCGGCGGGGTGTACGGCGCAGCGTCGTCAACGTGAGGATTCACGCCCGGACCAACGCGTGATCAAGACTTTCGACACAGCACAACCGCCGTCATCACCCTTTCAGCCCCACGCGAGATCAGGGGCTGACTCGGAAGGGGATGACGCATTCCCTCCCGTCTGTTGCGATGCACCCAGCAGGGACAGCAGGCGAGCGGGGGTGAAAGCGTCCCAGCAATGCATGGGCGTCGGACGCGAACAGGCCCAGCCTCCCGGCGATCTCGCTCCGGGCCCCACAAGATGGTCATCGGCTGCCCAACCGCGGAAAGCCCGGCGGACAGCCGATTCCCTCTGCGCGGCCCTCTGGCCGGCCGCCTGACCCCCACAACCAGGGAGCACCCCCATGACAGTGATGACGGACGCGCTCGTACCAGCGTTGGAGGATGCCCGCGAGGCGCATGAGGCGGTCGTCGACCGGTTCAGGGCGGATGCGACGATCACGCCGCCCGGCCCCTACCGGCAGATGCTCGAGCGCCAGGTGGACGACGTCCAGGACAGCCTTCAGCGCATCGAGCACCACGTGCGCGAGCTGCGGCCCCGCAGCGGGCTTGTCGGGGACACGGTGGACATCGCTCGGGTCATCTCCCGCAGCGCCGTGCGCACCGCCATGCTGCCGCTGACCATCGGATCCACGCTCGTGAGTGAGATGCTGCACGGCCGGTGGCCGAACGACGAGCGGCGGCTGCTGAGGAATGCCAAGGACGAGTACACAGTCACCGCCCGAGCGCTGGCGGCCTGCCGGGCCGGCCAGAGCATCGCCGAAGAGGCCCATGACGAGGCCACCGCCGACCTGCTCGCCGCACTGCGCCGCCAGGACGAGGAACTACTCGAAAGACTGGAGGACAGCGTCGCCCAGAACGCGCGGGCCGTGGCGGCCGCGGCCAACGGCGTCGCCCAGGAGAACGGGAACGGCTGGACCGACACGGCCGCGCGCGCCGTGCGGACCGCGGCCGACCGGGTGCAGGACGTCGCCCAGAACAGCGGCCGGCGGGCCAGGGACGCGGCCGAGGGTGCCTTGCGGGAGATGCCCGACGCGACCCGCATGGCCGAAGACGTCCAGGGAGCGGTGACCCGGGAAGAGGAGTTGCCGATCACCCGCTTCAGCCAGCTCAGCGTCGACGACATCAAGCGGCAGCTGCGCTCACTGTCCCAGTCGGATCTGACGGTCATCGAGGGATACGAACGCACCCACGCCAACCGGCCCGGAGTCCTGGACTCCATCGAGCAGCTGCGCGGCAGCGAACCCTGGGACGGCTACGACATCATGAACTCCGACAAGATCATCGCCCAGCTGCAGAACGTCCCCTCCAGCGTCGCCCGCCAGGTCCTGGAGTACGAGCGGCGCCACAACCAGCGCCAGGAGATCATCTCCGCCGCCGAAACCCGCACCGCCCTGTGAACCGAACAGGCGGGCATCTGCCGCTGAACGAATGAAAGCAGGACAGCTCCGGGCGCTCCTCGCGCCCGGGTACGGAAATTCGTGAGCAGCCCTGGAGCTGACCTGACCGGCTCCAGGGCTGCGGCCGACCTAGGGCACTTTGACGCTCAGCACACCTTCGCTCAGCTTCGCCTCGACGCTCTCGGCGTTGAGCTCACCGGGCAGGACGGCGCGGTACTCGAACCGGCCGCTGCGCCGCGTGCCGCGGCGCAGCACGCCGGTGCGCTCGCGTTCCTTGAAATCACCGCTGATGACCAGTTCCCGGTCGGTCATCTCGATGGTGATGTCGTCGCGCTTGACGCCGGGAACGTCGACTTCGGTCTCGTAGGCGTCGTCGGTTTCGCAGATGTCGGCCAGCGGGGCGAGGGCAGTGCCCGCGGTGACTCCGCCGACGGTGGACTCCAGGAGGTTCCCCAGGCGGCCGAAGATGTCGTCGAACTCCGCGAGCGGGTCCGCGGTGAAGCTGGGGAACCACGCCGCTCGGGGAGTCTGCTCGGGTTGCGGCGTACAGGAAGAGTCATCACAGCTCCCACCCTTCTGATATACGAGTCATTTATCCCCGCGGCGGCATCCGCTGCCCCGATATGCATATGTCCGCAGCCTTGAGATGCGGCGGGCGCCGACGGCTGCGACCGTATGGGTGAAGGGGGATGGTCCGAACGGGCGAGGCCGGAGGCGAGCACCATGGTCATGGCGCATCCTTCGCTCCTGCGGGAACTGGTCGAACGGTGTGAGACGCTCAGGCGGCGCTTGGCGTCCGGAGGTAGCGCAGAGACCGCGCGCCAACTGAAGGACGCGACATACACGTTGTGCGTCGTCACGCGTACTCGCCAGCTGGATACGGCGCTGTATGTGGCCCGCCGGCAGCTGGCCGACGCCATGGCACGCCGACAGCCCCACCACTGATCACGCACGGGCGACGGCCGGGCCCCGGCCGCGCTCGCCACCGTCATCGACTCCCAGTCCGTCCGCGCGGCTGAGACCGTCGGGAAGGACTCGCGCGGGACGACGGCGCAAAAAACAACGGCCGCAAGCGGCATCTGATCGTCGACACCAAGGGCTGCCCCTGTTCATCATGGTCACCCCGGCCGACATGACCGACCGCGAAGCCTCGAAGCCTCGAAGGAAGTCCTGTTCCAATTGCGGCTGACGCACCCCGAAATGACGATCGTCTGGGCTGACTCCGCCACCGCCGGATAGCTCGTGACCCGGGCGAAGACTCCTCTCGACCGGACTCAAGACCATTAGCCGCCCGAAGGGCGCCACCAGGTTCGCCGTCCTGCCCCGTCGCTGGCTGGCAGAACGCTCCCTGGCCTGGATCATGCACGCCCGCCGTCACGCCCGGGACTACGAGAGGCTCATCCAGCCGTCGGAATCGCTGATCACTGGGCGGCGATCACGCTCATGACCAGGCGCACCACCCACCGAATCTCGCGCAGGAACGAAACAGCCCGCCTCCCGCGAGGCCCAACCGGACTGATCCTTCTCACGTTCACGGTCGGCGACGCCGCCCGGACCGACCCTCGGTCAACTCCCACGGCTACAGACCCACCCGGCCTGCCGACTTGGTAACGGTTCACACGGTGCGCATCCGAGTAACGGTTCACACGGTGCGCATCCGAGCCGGCCGCCCAGACGGAATTCCCTCGGCCCCGGCCCTCTGCGCTGAATGACCACCGTCAGCAGTGATAACCGTCAGGACACTCCGCGAGCAGCACGCCGAAGACCCAGAAGAAGAGCAGCGGCACGCTGGTCACCACCCCCATGATGACGAAACGCCCGCGAGCCCTACGCCGGCGTGCGACCAGCGCCACTAGGAACCCCGCAACCGGCGCTGCCACCGCACTGGTCACCGCAGTCAGCGCGAACATGAGGCCGAACTCGTCCCGCACCACCGGAAACCCCAGCCTGTGGGCGATCGGGGGAGTCACCAGGATGAGAGGCGCGGCCACCCACCACCATGACAACACCGTGATCGCCCGATCCACCGCCGAAGGCGTTCGCTCACCCGGCGGCACATCACTGAAACGTCGGTCCGGAGTGGCACTGACAGATGGCATGTCCAAATCATAGGCAACAGCCACGCTTATGCCTGCGGTCCTTCTCCCTGTTGCCCGCGACGAGTTGCACCGGCAGCGACGGGGCCAGGGAGGCGAGGTAGGGGAACGTCCAGGTGCTGACGGCCGGCCAGTCCGAGGCCGTCCCGCGGAAGACTGCCGGAGTCCCGTGGCGCAGGTGGGGCGCGGGAGCACCCGTGGCCTCCGGCAGTGGTCGGAAGTCGGAGGTCTCTGTCACTTCTTCCAGGGCCTTCGGGTCGTCCACACCCCGCGTGCCGCCGTCGGCGTCGCGGGCGCGCTCGTCGTCCGGGCCGGGGCCGGGGAACGCGCGAGCCGGTTCCGCGGGTGTTCGTCGCGAGCTCGCGCAATGCCTTCCCGTGGGGGCATGAAAGCTGCCGCAGAATACCGGGAAATCCTGGTGCGGCCGGAGAAGGTAACCGGGATCACACGCGATCCGCGCCCGGAGTGAATAAGGGATTTCGAACACAGACCAGAGATGAACACCCGGTGTGAACTTTCCATCGAAAACGCCGGAGTACTTGCCCGAACGGACGGTCGGTCTGGAGTATTTCGCTGCACGCAGATCCGGTTTACAGGAGAGCAGGGGGTGCCCGTGTCCAGCCCGCACAAAATGGCGCAGAGCCGTGTCACAGAGGAATCGGATTCCGTCGCAGGTTCCGTCGAGGTCCGCTTTCTGCGGCAGAGTGACGTCGAGGCGCTCATCAGGCTGGAACAGGCGAAGTGGGAGCAGGACCAGGCAGCCGGTCGCGCAGAGCTGGCCGCCCGCATCCAGGCGTATCCGCGCTTGAGCATAGGGGCGTTCGAGCCGGCGGGCGGAGCGGCACTGGCCTCGCTGTTCATGAAACCGATCACGACCGCGCAGTTGCGCTCAGCTGTCACCTGGGCCGACTGCGCCCGGGTGGAGACCCCTGCTGCGAAAGTCACCGGATCCCTTTTCGGAATCAGCCTGAGCAGTGTCGACGCGGATGCGGTGACCGCCATGTTCGAGTTCTTCTGGCCGCACGCTCTCAAGCACGGATGGCGGGACATCTATCTCGGATCCCCGATGCCCGGTCTGCGGACCTGGAAACGCGCCAACCCAGACACGCCGGCGGACGTGTATATGCGCGAAAGACGTCACAACCTCCCCCGGGACCCCCAGCTACGGTATTACCACGGCAAGGGATTCAAGGAAATCGTTTCCTGCCGGCCCGGATATTTTCCGCACGCCGCGTCACTCGATCACGGGGCCGTACTCCGCGGGCACATACCGTTGTCCGCCGGTGCCCCGCTCTGGCGCTTTGTGCCACTGTCATGGCTGAAGCAGATGCGGCGACTCCTTTTCCGGCTGGTGTGACCGGCATGAGCAGCGAACACACCGTCGTCATCGGAGCGGGCGTGGCCGGGCTGCTGACGGCAGCGGTGATGGGGGCCGCCGGCCGCCCGGTCGTCGTCCTCGAACAGGACCAGAACCGCGGGGGTCCCGTCCCACGCGGCGGTGTCCCTCAGGGCCGTCAGCCGCATGTGCTGCTGCATCGCGGGCTGTGCGTGATCGAAGAGCTGCTTCCCGGACTGCGCGCGCAGTTGGTCGCCGCCGGCGGGGTACCGCTGGACACGGGCGACCTGGCGTGGCTCGGCGAACACGGATGGGCGCCGTTCGGCACACCCGCGTACGAACTGGTCTCCGCCACCCGCCCGTTGGTCGAGCACCTGATCAGGCGGCGGGTGGCGGAGTTGCCCGGAGTGGAGCTGCGCGGCAATGCTCGGGTGCGCGGCCTGAGCCGTATCGACACCGCGCCTGGCGGCAGCTGGCTCGTCGACTGCTTCGACGCCCCGCCCGTCAGAGCCGGCCTCGTCGTCGACGCCTCCGGGCGCAGCTCCCGACTGCCCGACTGGCTGGCGCGGTGGGGAATCGAGGAGCCTGCGACCACCGTCGTCGACGCCGGATTCGGCTACGCGGGACGGGTCTACGCCGCGCCGCCCGACCACCTCGGCCGGGTGGCGGGCATCGTCATGCTGCCGGTTCCCGGCGCATCAACCGGCGGGGTGGCGCTGCCCGTCGAGGACGGGCGCTGGCTGGTGGCGGCGGTGGGCGCCGGAAACCACCGGCCGCCCCGCGACCCGGCCGGTTTCGACGCCTTCCTGACCCGGCTGCGGGACCCGGCGCTGGCCGACTTCACCCGCAGCGCACGCGCACTCGGCGACATCACGGTCCACCGCCGCACCCACAACGTGCGCCGCCACTACGACCGCCTGCCGCACTGGCCGGACGGACTCCTGGCCGTGGGAGACGCTCTGTGTGCCTTCAACCCGGTCTACGGCCAGGGCATCACCGTTGCCGCGACCCAGGCACTGCTCCTGCGGCAGACGCTCGCCGCGGGCGCCCGGCCGGGATGGGAGCGGAGACTGATGCACCGCCTGCACCGGGCCGCGGCTCTCCCCTGGGCCATCGCGACCGGCGAGGACCTGCGCCACACCGGCGACAAACCCGCCTCCGGCGTCGACGCACTGTTCGGCCGCTGGTCGGGGGAGGTGGACCGGCTCGCCGTACACGGCAACCTGCGCGCCCAGCGCGCTCTGGACCGGGTCTACCACCTCGTCGGCTCGCCGGCAGACCTGCTCCACCCGGCGCTGCTCGCCGCCGCCGTCCGGGGACGCCTCCTCGGCCTGCCCGCCCCGGTACCCCGACCGCCCCTCACCACCCCGCCGTGATGTCCCGGGGGCAAGTGGCTCGGGCCGGGTCTCGGAGGCTGCTTCGGCATCCGCGCCGACCGGATTCCTCGGCGAGCGCCTTGAGGCCGCGCAAGGTGGCCTCAAGGTCGGTTCGGAGCTCGGCGAGCCGGAAGGCATGGGGCTCAGGCGGGCTCCCGGTCAGTGCGGTTTCGCTCCTCAACTGTCGAAGTCGACCGTGAGCGTGTCGGAGACGGCGAAGGTCTGGCAGGTGAGGACGTAGCCCTCGGAGACCTCGGCGGGTTCGAGGGCGTAATTGCGGCGCATGTCGGCCCGGCCGTGGGTGACGAGGGCTCGGCAGGTGCCGCAGACGCCGCCCTTGCAGGCGAACGGCAGGTCGGGGCGGGCCTGTTGGGCGCCGTCGAGGATGCTGCGGTGGCTCGGGGCGGAGTACGTGGTGGCCCGGCCGTCGAGGACCACGGTGACCTCGCTCGTCGGGCCCGCGGAGGTGACGTCGTCGCGTTCGGCCGTGGGCGGCGCGGGTGGCTCCTCGTCCGCGTGGAACAGCTCCAGGTGGACGCGGTCGGCCGGTACGCCGAGGCCGGAGAGGATCGTGCGGGCGTCGCGGACCATGCCGTGCGGGCCGCACAGCCACCAGTGGTCGACACCGCTGACGTCGACGAGGGCGTCGAGCAGCGCGGTGAGCCGGTCGGTGTCGAGGCGGCCGGAGAGCAGTTCCGCTTCGCGCGGCTCGCGGGACAGGACGTGGGCGAGCTGGAAGCGGGCCGGGTACTGGTCTTTCAGGTCGGCGAGTTCGTCGGCGAACATCACGGTGTCGGTGCGGCGGTTGCCGTACAGGAGGGTGACGCATGCGGCGTCGTCCGCGCCGAGGAGGGACGCGGCGATGGACAGCATCGGTGTGATGCCGGATCCGGCGGCGACGAGCACATGGTGGCCGAGGGGACCGGCATCGGTGGGATCGGGGGTGAAGGCCCCGGCCGGGCCCATGACCTCCAGGGTGTCCCCGGGGCGTACGCCGTGGACGAGCCACGAGGAGAACAGCCCGCCCGGTACGACGCGGACGCCGATGCGGAGCGGTGTCCCGGCCGGTGAGCAGATGGAGTAGGAGCGGCGCTCGTCGCGGCCGTCGATCTCGCGGCGCAGGGTGAGGCACTGGCCGGGGAGGAAGACGAACTCCTCGGCCAGCCGGTCGGGGAGGTCGAAGGTGAGGGCGGCGGCGTCGGCGCACAGCGGCTCGACGGCGGCGACGCGCAGGGCGTGGAAGGCCGGACGGCGGCGGACCTGTACGGCGGCGGGAGGTGCGGAGTTGGTCATCAGAGGTCCTTGACGTGCTCGAACGGCTCCAGACAGGCGCGGCAGCGCCGCAGTGCCGTGCAGGCGGTGGCGGCGAAGCGGGAGATCTCCTCGGTGTCGGCCGAGGTGCAGCGCGGGCAGGGTACGGCGGTCGGGGCGAGGGTCAGAGTCAGCCGGACCCGCCCCGGTTCGGACTCCGGGGTCCGCCGGGGTCCGGGCGGTGCGATGCCGTACTCCGCGAGCTTGCGGCGGCCTTCGTCGGTGATCCGGTCCGTGCTCCACGGCGGGTCGAGCACCGTCACCACCCGGACGGCGGGAAAGCCCGCGGCGCGCAGCCGGGTGGCGACCTCGGCGCGCATCTCGGCCAGGGCGGGGCAGCCCGAATAGGTCGGGGTGAGTCGCGCGACGACAGTGCCGTCCTGTTCCACCTCGATGCCGCGGAGCACGCCGAGGTCGGAGAGCGTCAGCATCGGCAGTTCCGGGTCGGGGACCAAGGAGGCGATGTGCCGGGCGCGTTCCGTCTGTTCCGCGTGATGTTCGGAACGCTCCGTCGCGGTCACCATGCCGCGTCCGGGTGTGCGCGGGCGACGCTCTGCAGTTCGGCGAGGAGGGGTGCCAGGTGCTCGGTGTGGTCCGCGTTCCGGCCGGAGCCCGGGACGGAGGACGACGACATGAACATGGACGCGGGACCGAGCGGCATGACCTCGGCCGGGCCGAGTCCCGCTGCCACGAACACGTCGGCGAGCCACAGCCGGGTCCGGTCGGCGACAACGGCGGAGGCCGCGCCGAGGCGTTCCGCGGCCCGGTCGGTCAGCAGCTCGTTCAGCCACGGGGCGATGCCGTGCAGGGCGGATTCCAGGCGGGCGCGGGACTCGGCGGTCCCGTCGCCGAGCCGTACGGTCCACCCGGCGGCGTAGTGACGGTGATAGGCCAGCTCCTTGACGCTCTTCGCCGCGATGCCGGCCAGCACCGGGTCGGGTGCGGCGGTCAGTTCCTCGAACAGGGCGAGCCGCCAGGTGGACAGCACCAGCAACCGGGCGACGGTGAACGCGAAGTCTCCGCCCGGCAGTTCGGCGAGTCGTACGTTGCGGCAGTCGGCCGGATCACGGAAGTAGGCGTACGCGTCCTCGCCGCGCCCCGTGCCGTCGGCGCGGCCGGTCCTGGCGTACAGCAGACGCGCCTGGCCGAGCAGGTCCAGACCGATGTTGGCCAGCGCCAGTTCCTCCTCCAGCTCCGGGGCGCGGGTGCACCACTCGGCCAGCCGCTGGGCGGACACCAGGGCGTCGTCACCCAGCGCCAGGCAGCAGGCGGCCAGGTCACCGGCGTCGACGCCGTCCGGTACCGCCTGGTCCACGCCGTGCAGCGGGTCGGTGAAGCCGGTGCCGAATGCCCACCGCGTGTCGTCGTGATCGACGTACAGGTCCTCGTCGCTCATGCGCTGCTCCTGGATGTGAGGGATTAGATGTGAGGGACGTCGTCGGGGATGTCGTAGAAGGTGGGGTGCCGGTAGACCTTGTCGGCGCTCGGCGCGAAGAAGGGGTCCTTCTCACCGGGGGTGGACGCGGCGATGGTGTCCGAGCGCACGGCCCAGATACTGACGCCCTCGTTGCGCCGGGTGTACAGGTCCCGGGCGTGGGTGAGAGCCATGGCGTCGTCGGCCGCGCGCAGGGAGCCGACGTGGACGTGGTTGAGGCCGCGCTTGCCGCGGACGAACACCTCGTACAGCGGCCAGTCACCCCTGGTCGATCCGCTCATGCCACCGCTCCTTCACGCGCGCGTGCTGCCTGCTTGGCCGCGTGGGCGGCGGCCGCCTCGCGCACCCAGGCGCCTTCCTCGTGTGCGGCCCGGCGTCGCGCGATCCGTTGGGCGTTGCACGGCCCGTCACCGGAGATCACGCGCTTGAGCTCGTCCCAGTCGGGAGCGCCGAAGTCGTGGTGCCCGCGTTCCTCGTTCCAGCGCAGCTCGGGGTCGGGCAGGGTGACACCCAGCTTCTCGGCCTGCGGAACGGTCATGTCGACGAACCGCTGCCGCAGTTCGTCGTTGGTGTGCCGCTTGATCCTCCAGGCCATGGACTGGGCCGAGTTGGGCGAGTTGTCGTCCGGCGGGCCGAACATCATCAGCGACGGCCACCACCAGCGGTCCACCGCGTCCTGCACCATGGCCCGCTGTTCGACGGTGCCGCGCATCATGGTCAGCAGCAGTTCGTATCCCTGCCGCTGGTGGAAGGACTCCTCCTTGCAGACGCGCACCATGGCGCGTCCGTACGGGCCGTACGAACTCCTGCACAGGGGCACCTGGTTGCAGATCGCGGCGCCGTCCACGAACCAGCCGATCACCCCGACGTCGGCGAAGGTGCGGGTCGGGTAGTTGAAGATCGACGAGTACTTCTGCCGGCCCTCGATCAACCGCTCGGTCAGGTCCGAGCGGTCCGCGCCCAGGGTCTCGGCCGCCGAGTACAGATACAGCCCGTGCCCGGCCTCGTCCTGCACCTTGGCGAAGAGGATCGCCTTGCGGCGCAGCGACGGCGCACGCGTGATCCACTCGCCCTCCGGCTGCATACCGATGATCTCCGAGTGCGCGTGCTGGGCGATCTGCCGGACGAGCGTCTTGCGGTAGCCGTCCGGCATCCAGTCCCGGGGCTCGATCCGCTGGTCGCGGGCAATGGTGTCCTCGAAGGCGGACTCGGGGCTCCGGGGCTCCGGGGGTGCGGTGGCGGCGGGGGTGTTCATGGTGTGCGTGTCCCGTCGTATTCGGTGGGTGAATGGGTCAGGTGGGGGTGAGTGCGTCAGTGGCCGCGGAAGGCGGGGCTGCGGCGTTCGAGGAAGGCCGCGACGGCCTCGTGGTGGTCCTCGGTGGCACCGAGCCGCCGCTGGATCACGGCCTCGCGTTCCAGCGCCGCCGGCAGGGGCGTGGTGGCAGCGGACCGCAGCAGTGCCTTGGTCTCCCGGTGGGCGGCGGTGGGTCCGTCGGCCAGGGAACGGGCGAGGGCCAGCCCTTCGGCCGTGGCCGAGCCGTCCGGTACGACGCGGTGTACCAGGCCCCACTGTTCTGCGTCCCGCGCGGAGAACTGGTCGCCCAGGAGCATGAGTCCCGCGCTCCGTGAGGGGCCGAGCTGGCGGGTGAGGGCGCGGGCGACGCCGGAGTCGGAGGTCAGGCCGATGCCGGTGAAGGCGGTCGCGAAGCGAGCACTTTCACCGGCGACCCGCACGTCGGCGCAGAGGGCGATGCCGAGCCCAGCCCCGACGCAGGCTCCCTCGACGGCCACGACGAGCGGGACCGGCAGCGCGTGCAGCTCCTTGATCAGCGGGTTGTAGTCGTTGGGTATGTTCGCGAAGGCCGCGGCGGGCGCGGTCTTCAGCAGCCGGGCGTGCTCCTTGAGGTCCTGGCCGACGCAGAAGTGCCTGCCGCGGGCCGTGATCAGGGCCGCTCGCACGCCGCGCGCGGTGGCCGTGGTCAGGCGCCGTGCCGCCATGAGGAGGGCGCTGCGCAGGTGCGTGTCGAGGGTGTTGCCGCTCGCGGGTCCACGCAGCTCGATGACGGCCACGGCGTCGGTGACGTCGTATGCCACCCCGTACGGGGCGGAGTACCCGCCCGCCTGAGTCTCGGTGGCCGCCCCGTCGGTCACTGCCATGAGTGGAACCCCTGACCGGTCTTGCGGCCCAGCTCGCCGCGGGCGACCTTCTCCCGCAGCAGCCCGGGCGGGGCGAACCGCTCCCCGAGCGTCGCGTGCAGGTGTTCGGCGATGGCCAGCCGCACGTCGAGACCCACCAGGTCGGTCAGGCGCAGCGGCCCCATCGGGTGTCGGTAGCCCAGGCGCATGGCCGTGTCGATGGCCTCCGGGTCGGCGACCCCCTCCTCGACCATGCGGATCGCCTCCAGACCGAGGGCGAGGCCGAGGCGGCTGCTGGCGAACCCGGGCGAGTCCTGGACCACGACCTCCTGTTTGCCGAGGGCGTGCGTCCAGCCGACCGCCGCTGTGAGGGTCTGCCCTGTGGTGTCGGGAGCGAGGACCAGTTCGACCAGTGCGGAGACGGGGACGGGGTTGAAGAAGTGCATGCCCAGGAAGCGTCCGGGGTGCTTCAGGGCCGCCGCGAGTTCGGTGACCGGCAGGGAGCTGGTGTTGGTGGCGAGCACGCACCGCTCCCCCACGGCCTGTTCGGCGGCGCCGAGCAGCCGGGCCTTGAGCTTGGCGTCCTCGGGTACCGCCTCGACGACCAGATCGGCGTCGTGGGGCAGTTCGGCGATCGCGGTCACGGCGGTGACCCGGTCCGGGTCGCCGTCAGCCACCGGGTCGCTGAGTCCCCCGCGCTCGGCGGCGCGCCGCAGCCCGGTGGCGATCCGGTCCAGGGCGGCGGCCGCGGCCGCGCCGTTGTGCTCCACGACGACCACCGACGACCCGGCGGCCGCGAACGACTGGGCGATCCCGGCGCCCATCCGGCCGCCGCCGATCACCCCCACGACGGCGGGTGGTGCTGATGCCGAGGTCATGCCCGGCCTCCGTTCTTCTCGTTCTTCTCCAGGAAGCGCGTCGTGCGCTCCTCCTTGTCGCCGCCTTCGAACAGCACGGCCTGGGCGAGGTCGTCGGCCACCGGGTGGGCGCCCGGGGCATCCGTGACGAGCTTGGTGAGCTGCAGGGCGAGCGCGGAGAAGCGGGCCATGCGGTCGAGCAGGGCGTGCGCCTCGGCGGTCAGCCGGTCGGCCGGTACGACGTCCATGACCAGGCCGCAGGCGAGCGCGGCAGGCGCGTCGAGGTTCCGTCCGGCGAGCAGGACCTGCTTGGCCACCGACTCGCCGACCAGCTCTCCCAGCCGCCAGCACGCGCCGGCGGCGGCCAGGATGCCCAGGCCCGGTTCGGGGTTGCCGAAGACCGCGCCCGGTCCGGCGATCCGGATGTCGCAGGCGTATGCCAGCTCGGCGCCGCCGCCGAGCGCCCAGCCGTCCACGGCGGCCACGGTGGGCATGGGCAGCCTGCGCACGCGCTCGAACAGGCGGCTGTTGATGCCCTGAAGCGCCTCGTCGCGGCCGCGCCGCCGCAGTTCGGCGATGTCGGCACCGCCGGCGAAGACCCCGCCGTGGCCGGTGAGCAGCAGCAGTTTGGGGTCGCGCTCCAAGTCCTCGCACACGCGGTGCAGTTCGGCGATCATGCGGCCGCTGATGGCGTTGCGGGCCTCGGGCCGGTGCAGAGTGACGACGATCCGGTCCGCGTGCTCCTCGACCAGCAAGGTGTCGTACGACGTACTTGTGGGCGTGCTCATGGCCGCTCCACGAGCATCGCCACGCCCTGTCCGACGCCGACGCACAGGGTCGCCAGTCCCCGGCGGGCGTCCTCGCGTTCCATGCGGCCGAGCAGGGTGAGCAGGATGCGGGCGCCGGAGCAGCCCAGCGGGTGGCCGAGGGCGATGGCGCCGCCGTCGGCGTTGACGCGGTCCGCGTCGAGCTTCAGCCGGCGGACGACCGCCAACGCCTGAGCGGCGAAGGCCTCGTTCAGCTCGACCGCGTCCAGGTCACCGGCCGTCCATCCGGCCCGGTCCAGCGCCTTGACGGTGGCCGGAACAGGACCGAGCCCCATCAGGTGGGGCTCGACCCCGGCCGAGGCGGCGGTGACGACACGGGCCCGGGGAGTGAGCCCGTACCGCTCGACCGCCGCCCCGCTCGCCACCACCAGGGCCGCGGCCCCGTCGGACAGCGGCGAGGAATTGCCCGCGGTGACGATTCCGTCGGCGCGGAAGACGGTGCGCAGTCCGCCCAGCCTCTCCAACGAGGTGGACGGCCGGGGCCCCTCGTCCTGGGTGACCTCGCCGTCCTTCACCGGCACCGGGACGATCTCTTTCGCGAAGCGGCCCGCCTGCTGGGCGGCGAGCGCCCGCCGGTGGCTGCGCAGCGCGAAGGCGTCCGCGTCGAGGCGGGTGATGCCGTCCAGAGCGGCGACCTCCTCCGCCGTCTCGCCCATCGACAGGGTGGTCGTGGCGGGGAAGCGGGGGTTGGTGAAGCGCCAGCCGATGGAGGTGTCGTGCACCTGGCCGGGCCGGGCCCAGGGCGTGCCGGGCTTGGCCATCACCCAAGGGGCGCGGGTCATCGACTCCACTCCGCCCGCCACGACCAGGTCGGCCTCCCCCGCCCGTATCGCCTGGGCGGCCGAGGCGACGGCCGTCAGCCCGGAGGCGCAGAGCCGGTTGACGGTGTAGCCGGGCACGGTGTGCGGCAGTCCGGCCAGCAGTACCGCCATCCGGGCCACGTCCCGGTTGTCCTCGCCGGCCTGGTTGGCGGCGCCGAGGATCACCTCGTCCACGGCGTCGGCCGGGACCCCGGAGCGCCGTATCGCCTCCCCGACGACGAGGGCGGCCAGGTCGTCGGGGCGTACGGACGCCAGGGCGCCGCCGTAACGGCCCTGCGGGGTGCGGGCCCCGTCGATCAGATAGACCTCGTCAGGCATCGGTGTTCTCCTCGGCGAGCGCGGACGCGGGTGCG
Source organism: Streptomyces sp. CA-210063 (assembly GCF_024612015.1). Classification (NCBI taxonomy): domain Bacteria; kingdom Bacillati; phylum Actinomycetota; class Actinomycetes; order Kitasatosporales; family Streptomycetaceae; genus Streptomyces; species Streptomyces sp. CA-210063. The sequence continues at coordinate 10,492,976 of NZ_CP102512.1, read as the reverse complement.
TGGCGGCGGGACTGGACGACCGAGAAGCGGCCGGTGACGAACGCCGGGTCGGTGAGGGCGGCGTTGGCGGCGGGGTTGGCCGCGGTGCCGTGGAAGTCGCTGAAGGCGGCGGACTGGTTGACGAAGACGCCGCCGGTCAGGTTCTCCGACAGGTGCACGCCCGCCTCCAACGCGGTCGCCCGTGCCGCCTCCAGTACGCCCTCGTGGGTCGCGTACACGGAGGCGGTCAGGGCGCCGTGCCGCCGCACGGTGTCGTGCAGAAGCCGCAGGCTGTGTGCGGTGGAGTCGGTGCCGATGACGAAGGAGACCGGCCCGAACCACTCACTGGTGTACGTCTTCTCGTCGGCCTCGGCGTCGAGCCGGGCCACCAGCGGGGTGCGGACCACCGCCTCCGGGGGGTCGGGGTGAGCCAGTTCGCGGGAGGGGTGGGCGGTGCGGTCCAGTGCCGCCGCCTCCGCCAGGCGCCCCAGCACCCCGGGGTTCACGATCGCGCCGAGGGTGGCGGCGGCGCGGGCCGGGTCGCCGAGCACCTTGTCCAGGGCGGCGCCCAGGTCGGTGGCGAACTCGTCGGCCGTACGCGGCCCTTGATCGGTCGGGAAGCCGTCGCGGGGGACGAGGATGTTCTGCGGAGTGGTGCACATCTGGCCGCTGTAGAGGGAGAGCGAGAACGCCAGGTTGCGCAGGAGCCCCGCGTAGTCGTCCGTGGAGTCGACGACGACGGTGTTGAGCCCGGACTTCTCCGTGTGCACGACGGCCTGGCGGGCGTTGGCCTCCAGCCAGTCGCCGAACTCGCTGGAGCCGGTGAAGTCCACGATGCGTACGTCGGGGTGGGTGGCCAGGGCGGGCGCGGTGCGCTCGCCGTCGCGCTCGGCGGCGAGCAGCACCACGTCCGGGTCGAATCCGGCCTCCGCCAGGACCTCGCGGGCGATGCGCACGGTGATCGCCAGCGGCAGTACGGCCCGCCGGTGCGGCTTGACCACCACCGGGTTGCCGGTGACCAGGCTCGCGAAGAGCCCCGGATAGCCGTTCCAGGTGGGGAAGGTGTTGCAGGCGATCAGCACCGCCACTCCGCGTCCGACAGGGGTGAAGGTCTTGTCCATGACGAGTGGGCCGCCCCTGCGTCGCGGCTTGCTCCAGCGGGCGGTGGCCGGATGGCGCCGCTGCTCCTGCCAGGCGTACGCGACCGCTTCGAGCCCGCGGTCCTGGGCGTGCGGGCTGCCTGCCTGGAAGGCCATACCGAAGGGCTGGCCGGTGGTGTGCTGGACGGCGTGCGCGATCTCGAAGCTCGCCGCGTTCAGCCGGGCCAGGATTTCGGCCGCGACGCCGGCCCGGGTGTCCGGGCTCGCGGCGCGCCACGCCACGGCGGCTGCCTTGGCCGTCGCGACCGCGACCTCGGGCACCAGGTGGGGGTAGCTGATGCCGAGGGGAAAGCCGTAGGGGGAGACCTCGGCGGCGGGGACGGTACCGGTCGTGGGGTGCCCTTCGAGGGGGAAGGGACGGCCGAGGCGGCCGCGGAAGGCGGCCTCGCCCAGCTCGGGTGCCCCGGCTCCGTACGCGGAGGTGCTGGGGGTTTCCGGGTACGGCGTCCAATAGCCGCGGTCGGCGGCACGCTCCACCGCCTGGTGGAGAAGATCCGTATGGCGTACGAAGAAGTCGGGGTGTGGGTCAGTGGACACGAGGGGCTCCTGGCCGAACGTTCGGTAGGTCGGTGGGTGCGGAGCACCCAGGCGGACGAAAGGAAGTTGAGGGGCCGGATCAGATGTCGGCGAGCAGGATCACCGGACGCTCCACGCAGTCGGCCACATAGCGCAGGAAGCCGCCGGCCACACCGCCGTCGCACACCCTGTGGTCGAAGCTGAGGGAGAGCTGCATGACCTTGCGCACTGCGAGCGCGCCGTCCACCACCCAGGGTTTGTCGACGATGCGGCCCGCGCCGAGCAGGGCGGCCTCCGGGTGGTTGATGATGGGCGTGGATCCGTCCACGCCGAACACGCCGTAGTTGTTGAGGGTGAAGGTCCCGCCGGTCAGACGGTCGGGCGGCAGGCTCCCGTTGCGGGCGAGATCGGTCAACCGGGTGAGTTCGGCGGCCAGTTGTACGGTCGTCATGTGCTGGGCGTCGCGGACGACGGGGACGACCAGGCCGCGTTCCGTCTGGGCGGCGAAGCCGAGGTGCACCTCGCTGAAGCGGACGATCTCGCGCCGCTCGGTGTCCACCGTGGAGTTCAGTTCCGGGTAGCGGCTGAGTCCGGCGACGCAGATGCGGGCCAGCAGGGCCAACAGCCCGATGCGGCGGCCGGGTTCGGCAGCCTCCAGTGCCTTCTTGGCCTGGAGCAGGCCGGTCGCGTCCACGTCGACCCAGGTGGTGGCGTCGGGGATCTCGGTGCGGCTGCGGGAGAGCTTGTTCGCGATGGCACCCCGTATTCCGCGCAGCGGGATGCGCTCGGGACCGTCGGGTGACCTTGGCGCCTCCGGCGCGGGCGCCTGCTGAGCCGTGGCGTCCGCCGTGACGCCGGGGCCGGTGGCCGCCTGCGGGGCCAGCGCGATGGCCTGCTCCACGTCCCGTCTCAGGACGACGCCGGCGGGACCGGACGGCGCCAGACCGGCGAGGTCGACACCGTGGTCCCGGGCCATCCTCCGAACGAGGGGGGAGATCACCCGGGGTGCGTGTGACGGTCCTGCCGGGGCAGGGGCCGGGGCCGGGGCCGGGTGCCCGTCGTGCGCCGGTGTTCCGGCGCCGATCTGGGCCTCGGCATCGGCAGCCGCGGCACCGGTGCTTGAGGTGCTCGCGCCCCCGGTCGCCTCGCCCGGGGCCACCGCGGCGGCGCGCCGACGGCGGCGGCGTGAAGTCGCCGGGCCGTGGCCGGTGCCGTAGCCGATCAGGACGTTGCCGGAACCGGCCTGTTCCTCCTCCCTATAACGCTCCGCGGCCGCGTCGACCGACACCGGCCCGCCCGGCGCCGTACCGGAGGTGCCATCGGCCGTACCGGCCCCCGGCGCCCCGGGGCGAGGTCCGCCACCGGACCCGACGGCGCCCCCGACACGCCCGGCCCCCTCGGAGGCTGCGACGCCGCCGGAGGCCGGCGCCCCCACCGTGATCAGCGGCTCCCCCACCGCCAGGGCCGTGCCCGCCTCCGCGTGCAGCCGCAGCACGGTGCCCGCGTACGGGACCGGTACCTCGACCGCGGCCTTGGCGGTCTCGACCTCGACCACGATCTGGTCGATCGTCACCGTGTCGCCGACCGCGACCTTCCACTCGATGATCTCTGCCTCGGCCAGTCCTTCGCCGAGGTCGGGCAACCGGAACAGCTGCTCCTGGAGCGTTGCGGTGGTCATGCGACCGCTCCCCTCAGGAGGTGCCGGGTGTCCGGCTCGTCGGCGAGTTGGAGGCGGTCGACGGCGTCGAGGATCCGGTCGACGCCGGGCAGGTGCGCGTGCTCCAGCTTCGGCGGCGGATACGGGATGTCGAAGCCTGCGACCCTCAGGACGGGTGCGGCCAGCGAGTGGAAGCAGCGTTCCTGCACGCGTGCGGCGATCTCCGCCCCGACACCCGCGAAGCCCTGGGCCTCCTGGACGACCAGACAGCGCCCGGTCCGGCGTACGGATGCCGTGACCGTCTCGTCGTCGAAGGGCACCAGGGTCCGCAGGTCGACGACCTCGAGTTCGATGCCCTCGGCCGCGGCGGCTTCCGCGGCGGCCAGGGCCACCGGAACCGACGGCCCGTACGCGACGACCGTGGCGTCACGGCCCTCTCGCCGGACCGCCGCCCGCCCGAACGGCAGAGCGGCGCGCCGCTCCAGGTCGGTGTCCTCCCGCGACCAGTACAGCTTCTTGGGCTCCAGGAAGACCACCGGGTCGGGGTCGGCCACGGCGTCGCGCAGCAGCCAGTACGCGTCCTCGGCCGTCGCCGGGGTGACGACCTTGAGTCCCGGCGTGTGCGCGTAGTACGCCTCGCTGGAGTCGCAGTGGTGCTCGACTCCGCCGATGCCGCCCGCGTACGGGATGCGGATCACCATCGGTAGCGTGAGCCGCCCCCGGGTGCGGTTGCGCAGCTTGGCGACGTGCGAGGCGATCTGCTCGAAGGCGGGGTACGCGAAGGCGTCGAACTGCATCTCCACCACGGGCCGGAAGCCGCCCATCGCCATGCCGACGGCCAGTCCGACGATTCCGGCCTCGGCCAGCGGGGTGTCGAAGCAGCGCTGCTCGCCGAAGTCGCGGGTCAGTCCGTCGGTGATCCGGAAGACGCCGCCGAGGGGGCCGACGTCCTCGCCGAAGACGAGTACGCGCTCGTCCTCGCGCAGCGCGTCGCGCAGAGCGGTGTTCAGCGCCTGCGCCATCGTGACCTTGGCCATGGCCGTCAGTCCTCCTGAGTCTGAAGCGTGGTGGGTTCGTCGGCTTCGGCGAGATCGGCCAGCTCGGCGGCCAACAGGGCGCGCTGTTCGCGCAGTTGCGGGGTCGGCTCGGCGTAGACGTGGTCGAACAGCTCCAGCGGGTCGGCGACGGTGTCCGCGTTCATGCCCGCGCGCAGGTCGGCTGCCCGGGTCTCCGCCTCCTCCCGCACCGCCGCGACGTCCTCGTCGGTGAGCGCGCCGCGCGCCCGCAGGTGTGCCTCCAGTCGGCTGAGCGGGTCGGCGGCGCTCCACCGCTCGACCTCCTCGTCGTCCCGGTAGCGGGTCGCGTCGTCGGCGTTCGTGTGCGCGTCCATCCGGTAGGTGTGCGCCTCGACCAGGAAGGGACCGTGCCCGGCGCGGGCGTGCTCGACGGCCGCGGTCAGCACCGCCAGCACGGCGACCAGGTCGTTGCCGTCGACCTGCTCGGAGCGCACCCCGTAGCCGACACCCTTGTACGCGAGGGCGGGCGCCGCGGTCTGCCGGGCCAACGGCACGGAGATCGCGTACTTGTTGTTCTGGACGAAGAAGACGACCGGCGCGCGGAAGACGGCCGCGAAGTTCAGCGCCTCGTGGAAGTCGCCCTCGCTGGTGGCGCCGTCCCCGACAAGGGCCATCGCCACACCGTCCCCGCCCTTGCGGCGCAGCGACTCCGCCATGCCTGTGGCGTGCAGCACCTGGGTGGCCAGCGGCGTGCACTGGGGTGCGACGCGGGTGGCGGCCGCGTCGTAGCCGCAGTGCCAGTCGCCGCGCAGCAGCGTCAGTACCTCGAGGGGGTCGATGCCGCGGGTGACCAGGGCCATGGAGTCCCGGTAGGTCGGGAAGAGCCAGTCGTCCGGGCGCAGGGCGAGTACGGCGCCGATCTGGCATGCCTCCTGACCTCGGCTGGACGGGTAGACAGCGAGCCGCCCCTGCTTGGTGAGCGCGGTCGCCTGGGTGTCGAACCGGCGTCCCAGGACCATCCGCCGGTAGGCGTCGCGCAGGGTCTCGACCGGGGGCTCGGTGTATCCGGCCGGCGGCCTGGCCACCGGGGTGCCGTCCTCGGCCACGAACCGCACCGGCGTGAGGGACGGCAGGAGGACCTGGACCGTCTGTCGGAGGCTCTTCACGGACATGGAGGGCACTCACTTTCTCTGGACACTTGACAGGAGAATGGTCGCCATAACGGAATATGTGTTCAACACTTCGGCTGAACCAGCGATGAACTGCCAATCTGAGCGCACCGGGAGGGCAATGTGTCCGAGGAAACCTCACCGCCGGGGTCGGTACCCGGACGAACTGCCGTTCCGCTCGACGACATCGACCGGCAGATCCTGGCCCGGCTGCTCAGGGACGGCCGGGTGTCGGTCCGGGCACTCGCGGAGGACGTGCACATCTCACGCGCCAACGCGTACACGCGCATCGGCAGGCTGGTGGCGGAGGAGGTCATCACGGGCTTCACCGCGCAGCTCAACCCGCAGCGGGCGGGCCTGGGCACGAGCGCGTACGTGACGTTGACCATCGAGCAGAACGCCTGGCGTGACATCTCGCGCGAGCTGCGCGACATGCCGTACGTCGAGCATGTCGTCCTCGTCACCGGCGACTTCGACGTCCTGGTGCTGGTCCGCGCACCGGACAACCTGGCGCTGCGCCGCCTCGTGCTGGAGAGCATCCAGGCGGTGCCAGGCGTGCGCGCGACCCGCACCTGGCTGGTCTTCGACGAGGTGCGGGGACGCGGCGCCGACTGGACCGCCTGACCGGCCGGCCGGAGCCCGGGGAAGCAGTTCGGCCCCGGCCTCCGGCTCGGCGACGCGGCTCGGGCACAGCCACGCGGCTCGGGCACGGCCGCCGGGCCCGCTCAGACGTCGAGCAGTTCGATGGAGGAGCCGGCGTCCGGCACCGTAACGCGAGCCGGCTCCGCCATCGGGGCCAGGGCAGGGATCGCAACCGGGACCGGGGCCTGCCCCGCAGCCGGAGCCGGGGCAGCCGTGACCGCATGCCGCCGGGACCGCACCACACGGAACCGCCCCGTGACGAAGTGGGCGCCCGTGGCGGGCAGGTCCGCGCCGGCCGAAGAGGGGTCGGCGGGGAAGTCGCCCGCGAGGTTCTGCACGAGATGCACCCCGGCGTCCAGGGCAGCCGTCTCAGCGACCGCCAGCACCAGCGGGTCGGTCGAGTGCACCGCGGCATACAGCGCGCCGCGGCGGCCCACGGTGCCACGGAACAGCGCCAGACTGTGCGAGGTCGAGTCGGTGCCCACCAGGAACGAGACCGGCCCCGGCCACTCCCGGGCGTAGATCCGCCCGTCCCGTGCCCCCAGCCGCACGAGCAGCGGGCTGCGCAGATCGGCGCCGGGACGGTCCGGATGGCTCAGGGGCCGGGACGGGTGCAGCACCGCGCCGTACCGCGCGGCCTGCGCCAGTCCCGCCCGCGCCTCCTCACTGGCGATCGCGCCCAGCAGCCGCGCCACCCGTGCCGGATGCCCGAGCAACCGGTCCACGGCCTCGCCGAGGTCGGCGCCGAAGTCCCTGAGGCTCTTGCGTCCCTCGTCGGTCGCGATGCCCGTCGTCGGCACCAGGATGTTCTGCGGCGTCGTGCGGACCGTGCCGCTGCACAGGCACAGGGAGTGGGCGAGGCCGCGCATCAGACCCCGGTAGTCCTCGGTGGAGTCGACGACCACGGTGTTCAGACCGGTGCGCTCGGCGAACACGGTGGCCTGGCGCGCGTGTTGCTCCAGCCAGTCGGCGAACCGCGCCGAGCCGGTGAAGTCGACGATGCGCACCGCCGGGTCGGTGGCCAGCCTCTGATGCAGTCGCAGTCGCTCCCCCGGCTCCGCCACGGCCAGGGACACGATGTCCGGGGTGTGACCGGCCTCCGCCAGCACCTGCCGCGCGACACGCACGGTGATCGCCAGCGGCAGCACGGAGCGCGGATGCGGGGCCACGATCACGGGATTTCCGGTCACCAGGCTGGCGAACAGGCCCGGACAGCCGTTCCAGAGCGGATAGTCGGGGCAGCCGATGAGCAGCGACACCCCGCGCGGCACCAGGGTGCACGTGCCCCGCATCGCCGACGACAGCCCCCTCGGTGAGGCGCTCTCCCAGCGCAGGTCCGCAGGGACGCGCGCCGACTCGGCAAAGGCATGGGCCACGGCCTCCAGCGCGCGGTCCTGAGCGCGCGGCCCGGCGGCCCGGAACGCCGCCTCCGGAGGCTGGCCGGTGGTGTGCTGCACGGCGAGGGCCAGCTCATGGCTGCGGGTGTTCAGCCGGCGCAGTATCTCCACGGCCAGCCCGGCGCGTTGGTACAGCCCGGCGGCACGCCATCCGGCCGTCGCCCGCCCGGCCGCCGCCACCAGCGCCGCGGGGTCGCAGCGCGGGTAGCCGATGCCCATGCCTTGCGTGCCCATGCCTTGCGTGCCTATGCCGTACGGGGAGGACTCGGTGGCCACCCGGCCGAGTTCTCCGGGTTGGTCGAGGTCGAAGGGCCGTCCCAGCAGGGAACCGAAGACCTTGCCCGCCGTTCGGGTCGATCGCATGCCCGCGTCGGCGGCATCCTGTCCGGTCGCCTCGGTGAAGGGCCGGCGGCATTCACCGGCCGCGAGGGCCCGTACGACTTCCTGGAGCAGCTCGCGATGCCGCTCATAGGGACTGGGGCGCATGGCCTTCAGCCTCTCCAGCTCGCCGCGAGCGCGAGCAGGGCGTCGTTCTCCTCCGGCAGTCCGATCGTCACCCGCACGCCTTCGCCGAGGAACGGGCGGACCACGACTTTCCCGTCGAGGCAGTGCACGGCGAGGTCCGCGCTGTCGTCCGCCAGCGGCAGCCACACGAAGTTGGCCTGGGAGTCCGGGACTTCGAAGCCGAGCGCGCGCAACCGCAGGGTGACGCGCTCCCGTTCGGTGACCGTGAGCGCCGCACGTCGGGCGACTTCCGCGCGTTCCCCGAGGGCGACGACGGCCGCCTCCTGGGCAAGGGCGCTGACGCTGAACGGCACCTGGGTCTTGCGCACATGGGCGGCGATCTCCCGCGGCGCCACGCAGTAGCCGACGCGCAGTCCCGCCAGGCCGTACGCCTTGGAGAAGGTCCGCAGCACCACCACGTTCGGCCGGTCGCCGAGCAGGCCGAGGGCGTCGGGGACCAGCACCGGATCGGCGTACTCCCGGTATGCCTCGTCGACGACGATCAGCACATTCCCCGGAACGCGGTCCGTGAAATCGCGCAACGCCCGCTCGCCGACCGCGGTGGAGGTGGGGTTGTTGGGGTTGCAGACGAAGACCAGCCGGGTCCGGTCGGTGATCGCCGCGGCCATGGCGTCGAGGTCCAGCGTGTGGTCACGCAGCGGGACCTTCACCGCCGTACCGCCGGCCACCGCCGTGAGGATCGGGTACGCCTCGAAGGACCGCCAGCCGAAGACGACCTCGTCGCCGGGGCCGACCACCGAGTGCAGCAGTTGTCCGCAGACCTCGGAGGAGCCCGCGCCCACCGCGATCCGCTCGGGCTCGACACCGTGGTGCCGGGCTATGACCTGGACGAGCGAGGTGGCGCTCATGTCGGGGTACCGCGACACGCCACCGGCCAGCTCCGTGAGCGTTTCGGCAACCCCGGGCAGCAGCCCGTAAGGGGATTCGTTGCTGGCCAGCACGACCGCACCGGGCAGCTTGCGGCCCGGGACGTAGGCGGGCAACTGCGCCAAGGACGAACGGACACGCACCATGCTCGACTCGCTTCTGAAGCGGTGGGGCCCGGGGCCGTTCCTCCGGGCACTTGACAGGCAAAGCGTGAAGAATCGACGACAAGGGCTCAACCGTTTGGGAAATTCGGCGACGGATCGCCGCAATCCGGCCTTCCACACGGCAAGCCGTCTCTTGCCCCCTCGCTTCGGGCCCCCGCCACGAGACGGACTGCACGGACACCACCGGACACCGGGCAACGCCCACGGATCACAGATCGGCCACATGGCCCTTTCCAGTGCCCCGGCCGTGGGAACGGGCCGCGAAGACTGCTCCCCGCCCACTCCGCGAGGTGCCCGCGCCCCGCCCGCTCCGATCGAGGGAGACCATGTCCAGGAGCCGACTCGCCCACGGGTCGTTGACGTCACTGGCGGCGGCTCTCGCCCTGCTGGCGGCCGGCTGCTCGGGAACCGCCGACGGCGCCGGTGGCTGCCGCGAGAACGGCGGCTGGTCGGCGAAGGACCGGGCCGAGTGGCTACGCCCCACCGTGTCGTTCCCCGAGGCCGCGGCCGAGGTGAACGCGGCGGACAAGGACCCCGCCGTCCTGATCCGCCCGCGCGACAGGGACGACGGCGGACCACTGTGCGAACCGGTCACCGTGCACGTCGAGTTCTGGGAGCTCACCGCCAGGACAGCGGGGACGGAGATGACGTCCGTGCTGAGCTACCGGCTGGCCACCGACGGGACCGAGGAGCGGGCCATCGGCTTCCCTCCCGGCCTTTCCGCCGGGAAACGCGGCGCCTGCATCGGCGTCCTCATGGCGGCGTACTCGGGTGCGCGCCTGGCCGAGACCGAGCTGCCCGAGGACGTCGGCCGCTCGGCCTCCACCGGGACCGCGGACGTGGAGTTCAGAACCGACCGGATCGGCGCGTACAGACTGCTACCGCCGTCGGATCCGGAACGGTGCGACGCGGACGGAGGGCCCACCACCTCCCCACCCGCCACGCCGATGCCATGGGGCAGCGACCATCCGTGACCGACACCTACGTCGAGACCGCAGCCCCCGCCACGTCCGGCAATCCTCGATCACTGCGTCCCGGGTGATCCAATCTCGACCAGGCCGTCGGTGAACAGCAGCACTATGTCTCCCGGGCGCCGGCGGGCAGGTAGTGGGTGCGGCCGTCGGCGTTGACCGCCTGCCACCGGGACAGGGCGCAAGCGCGATGGCGCGGAGTCAGCCCGTCCGCCCGGCGCCCCTGCGGGAGATCCTCGGCTCCGGCTCCGGCTCCGGCTCCGGCTCCGTGACGGCACCGGCGGCGGGGTTCGCGGACGCGCGCGGCGTACGGTGGCCGTCCGGGCCGTAGCCGAATCGGATCAGCACGTGCGGATGGCACCGCTTGTGGCGCGGAAGGGCCATCGCAGCCCGCAGATCGGGCCATTCCATGGCCTGGTGCAGGAGTGACGTGCGCAGCCCGTGGGCGGTCGCCGTGAGGAGGACGTACTGCCAGGGCCTGGCCGGCCCGTAGCCAGTTCTCCCGCCGGTCGTGGGGCGTCCAGAGCAGGGCCGGCTGGACGTGGCGTCGAACCACGGGGCGGGCCGGCGGACGGCGGGGATGGGGCCGGTGAAGTCTCGCATCGGTATCCGCCTGCCCGCGTCCGGCGGGCCGAGCGCCGTGATGGGAATCCCGTAGGGGGCATCTGTTCCTGGTGCGGTGAACCAGGTGAGGGCCGGAGAAGGTCAACCGCCTTGGGCGTCCCGTGGGTTACGCCCTGCACCCCGAGGGCCGGCCGGTCCTGCTCGCCGACGCCGCCTCCGCCATCCGTGACCGCGCCGCCTTCGCCACCAAGCACCTGTGGGTGACGGCGTACGACCCGGACGAGCGCTACCCGGCCGGCGACTTCGTCGACCAGTCCTGTGACCTGACCTGACCTGGCCACACCTGACCTGTTCTACGGCCCCCTTGCCCCATGAAGCTGCTCATCGACGGGGAGTGGGGGGAGGCGGCCACGAGCGCCGTCTTCGCCACCCACGACCCGGCCACCGGCGAGAAGATCACCGATGTGGCCCGGGGCACCGCCGAGGACGTGAACCGGGCCCTCGCCGCCGCCCGCCGCGCCTTCGACGAGGGACCGTGGGCCAAGACGGCCGGGCGGCAGCGCTCCCGGACGCGCCGACACTTTTAGGTTCCTTCGATCATTTCACTTTCCTACTTACTTCGCGAGTGATTACCCGTCACCACAGAGGGAATTCTTCGACCAGAAACTACGTCAACAGAATGGAGGCCACCCCACCCGATTACGATGTCCATCGAGTCGCATGCGGCCCTCCCCGCCCGGCCTTCCTTTTCGCCATTGCGACCGCGACAGTACTGTTCTCGCACGGAAATCCGAATCGGACGAACTCATGCCAGTGCGCGCCTGCGCCACCAGCACACACTCGTCGTATCGGACCAGGTCAGCGCCGTTCACAAAGAGTGCCCCGGCCACGCCCAGATCTGACGTTGTTGCGCGGCGTCCGCCCGTTTTCTCAATTGACGACGACTTCCTGGTACTCGACATCCTGGTACTCGACATCCTCCAAGGAATCACCCATGCCGAAATCACACAATGCCGCGTCACAAAGCTCCTCCCCGTGCGAGAAAATCGCCATCATCGGAATAGGGTGTCGGCTGCCCGGCGGAGCGTCCGACTACCGGGCCTTCTGGCGAAATCTCTTACACGGCAAGGACTGCATCGTCCCGACACCGTCCGACCGGTGGGACGTCACCACACTCGCCAGCCGGGACAAGGCCAAGCCCGGCCGGCTGGTCGGCGGGCGCGGCGGATACATCGACGGTTTCGACGAATTCGACCCGGCCTTCTTCGGCATCAGCCCGCGTGAAGCCGCGCACATGGACCCGCAGCAGCGCAAACTCCTGGAGGTGGCCTGGGAGGCGCTGGAGGACGGCGGGCAGAGACCCGTGGAGCTGGCGGGCCAGGACGTCGGGGTCTTCGTCGGCGCGTTCACCCTCGACTACAAGATCCTCCAGTTCGCCGATCTCGGTTTCGAGACGCTCACCACCCACACCGCCACCGGCACGATGATGACGATGGTGTCGAACCGCATCTCGTACTGCTTCGACTTCCGCGGCCCCAGCGTCTCCCTCGACACCGCGTGCAGTTCCTCCCTGGTGGCCGTGCACCTGGCGTGCCAGAGCCTGAGCCGCGGTGAGAGCAGGCTGGCGCTGGCCGGCGGGGTGCTGCTGCACAGTGCCCCCCAGTACACCATCGCCGAGACCAAGGGCGGCTTCCTCTCGCCCGACGGCCGGTCTCGCACCTTCGATGCCTCGGCCAACGGCTACGTCCGCGCGGAGGGCGTCGGCGTGGTCGTTCTCAAGCGCCTGGACGACGCCCTGCGCGACGGCGACCCCGTGCACGCCGTGATCATCGGCAGCGGCGTCAACCAGGACGGTCGTACCGACGGCATCACCGTCCCCAGCGCCGAGGCGCAGGTCGCCCTCATCAAGCGGGTCTGCGCCGAAGCCGGCATCACCCCTGGCAGTCTCCAGTACGTCGAGGCCCACGGCACCTCCACCCCGGTGGGCGACCCCATCGAAGCGGGTGCGCTCGGCCGCGCGCTGTCCATCGGTCGCACACCCGGCGCCCAGTGCTACGTGGGGTCGGTCAAGACCAACATCGGCCACTGCGAATCCGCCGCCGGCATCGCCGGGCTGATCAAGACCGCGCTGTGCCTGGAACACCGCACCGTCCCGCCGCACATCAACCTCGACGAGCTCAACCCGGCGATCGACCTGGCGTCGCTGCCGTACGAGATCCCTGCCCGCGCCACCGCCTGGCCCGATCACGACGGCCCGGCGCGCGCAGGCGTCAACTCCTTCGGCTTCGGCGGCACGAACGCGCATGTGCTGCTCGAAGCCGCACCGGCACGGGAGTCACCTGTCCTGCCGAGGCAACGCCCTGCGCGCTCCGGCCCTACGATCCTGCCGCTCACCGCACGTGACCCCGGTCTCCTCACCGAGGTCGCCGGGAACATCCGGGACGAGCTCGCGGGGGCACACGGTCCGGCTCCGGCCCTGCCCGACCTGGCCTACACCCTGGCCCGCCGCCGTCAGCACCTCGCGTCGCGGCTGTCGGTCGTCTACGACTCGCCCGACTCCCTCAAGGAAGCCCTCGACGCCCATCTGCGGGGCGAAACCCACCCCCATGTCCTCCTGGACCATCAACGGCAGGAGACGGACCGGCGACTGGTCTGGGTCTTCACCGGTATGGGCCCGCAGTGGTGGGGCATGGGACGGCAGCTGTTCGAGTCCGAGCCGGTCTACCGCGAGGCGGTCGAGGAGTGCGACCTCGCGATCCGCGAGTTCACCGACTGGTCGCTGGTGGAGGAGCTTTCCACCGGCGAGGCCGCCTCCCGGATGAGCGAGACCTGGCTGGCCCAGCCCGCCAACTTCGCCGTGCAGGTGGGCCTCGCGGCACTGTGGCGCAGCCACGGCGTACAGCCGGACGCCATCGTCGGGCACAGCACCGGGGAGATCGCGGCCTTCTACGAGGCCGGCGTCTACACCCTGCGGGAGGCAGCCGCGATCGCGGTCCACCGCAGCCGTCTCCAGCAGAAGCTGGTGGGTACCGGCACCATGCTGGCGGTGAGCCTGACGGAGACAGAGGCCCTGCGGCGGGTACGGCCGTACGCCGACCGTGTGTCGGTGGCCGCCGTGAACAGTCCCGCCGCGCTCACCCTCGCCGGAGACGAGCAGGCCCTCGGAGAGATCGCCGACGAACTCCGGGACGAGGGCGTCTTCGCCAAGTTCCTCACCGTACGGGTGCCGTACCACAGCGCCCGCATGGACGTCATCAAGGAGGAACTGCTCTCGTCGCTCGCCGGGCTCAAGCCCCGGCCGACCCTGGTCCCACTGTGCCCGACGGCAGGCGACGAGGCGGGCCGGTATGCCGAAGGCTCGAAGCTGGACGCCGCGTACTGGTGGCGCAACGTCCGCGACAGCGTCCGGTTCGACGACGCGGTCGGCCGTCTCGCCGAGGACGGCCACAGCGTCTTCCTGGAAATCGGACCGCATCCGGTCCTCGCTCACTCGATCAGCGAATGCCTCGCCGCCCGGGCGCGGGAGGGGCGGGCCCTGCCCTCGATCCGACGCCAGGAGGACGAGCGCGAGCGTTTCACCCTCTCCCTGGCGGCCCTGCACAATCTCGGTACCGCCATCGACTGGAGCGTTCTCCATCCCACCGGCCGGCCTGTGCCCCTCCCCCGCTATCCCTGGAAACGGGACCGGTACTGGACGGAGCCCGCACCGGTCGAGCGGGTCCGCCTCGGCCGGCTGGACCACCCGTTGCTGGGCCGCCGTCTGGACACCGTCGAACCGACCTGGGAAGCCAAGCTCGACGTCGAATCCCTGCCCTACTTGGGCGACCACCGCATTCAGGGCAGCGCTGTCTTCCCGGCAGCCGGCTATGTGGAAATGGCCACACAGGCCGTTCGGTCCCTGACCGGCGGTGACGCCACCCTCGCGGACATCGAGTTGCGCAAGGCACTGTTCCTGCCCACCGGGCCCGGCGCCGACGACGGGACAACGACCGTACAGACGTCCTTCAGCGCCGAGGACGCCTCGTTCACCATCGCCACCGTCCCCCGGGGCGACACCGGGGAACGGGCCGTGCACGCCCGCGGTGCCGTGCATGCCGCCCAACGCGGAAACCGCGGAGGCACCTCCCGGCTCGACGTCGACTCCCTCCGTACCGACAGCGTCCGTCACCTGGACGGAGCGGCGTGTTACGCGGCACTCGCCGCCCTCGGGTACCACTACGGGCCGGCGTTCCAAGCCATCGAGGAGGTGTGGATCGGTCCCGGCGAGGCACTCGCCCGCATTCGGCCGCCCGCGCCGATCGGCGACGACGCCGGCCGCCACCACATGCATCCCGTACTGCTCGACGCCTGCTTCCAAGCGCTGCTGACGCCGCAGCTCCTGCGGACGCAGGCCCCCGGGACCGTCGACTGCACCGGTGTGCGGCTGCCCCTCTCGATCGACGAGGTACGCCTCGACACGGTCGGGGATCAGCCGCTGTGGGCACACGCCGTGCTCACCGCGGGCGCGGACGGTGACCTGGTCGGTGACATCGCCGTCCACGCGGACGACGGCAGTCCGCTCGGACGCGTCCGTGGCTTCCGCGCCGCCGATGTCGAGGCGGCATCCACCTCGGTGAGCCTGAACACCGTTGATTCCTGGCTGGCCGACATCACCTGGGTCGAGACTCCGCACGAGCCGGATCCCGCGGACGCATCCGGCTCCTCGGCCGAGGGCTGGCTCGTCTTCGCCGACGGTCAGGGCGTCGCCGACGAGCTGGCGGCACGGGTCACCGCCCTCGGCGGCCGTTGTCATCTGGTGCGGCCCGGCGCGGCCTACCGTCTGGATCCCGGGCGGCACGAGTCGGCGATCACCCCCGGCTCGGCCGCCGACCTGGAGCGCCTCTTCGCCGAGTTGCGCACGGACGGCCCGGCATCCTACGACCACGTCGTCCACCTCTGGAGCCTCGACCTCCCGCCGATCGACGCGACCGACACGGCGGCCGACCTCCGTGACCACGCCGACCTCGCCGGCTACTCGCTGATCGCGCTCGCCCGCACGCTGCCTGTCCACCAGCCGGACAGCAGACTGCACATCGTCACCCGTGGCGCTCAGGCCGTCGTCCCCGGAGATCCGGCGGAGCCGCTCACCGCGACGGCCTGGGGCATCGGCCGCGTCCTGGGGCAGCAGGAACTCCCCGACCACCGCGGCACGCTCATCGACCTCGATCCCGTTTCCGGTGACGACACCGCGGCCCGGGCCGCGGACGCCCGCGCCATCCTGCGGGAGGTGACCGAGGCCGACGGGGAGCAGGAGATCGCGCTGCGCGACGGCCGACGCCTCTCCAGCCGTCTCGCACCGGCCACCGGCCTGTCCCGCCCGCTGCCGCTGCGGCTCCGGGCCGACGGCGCGTACCTGGTGACCGGTGCGTTCGGCGCGCTCGGCCGGCTCCTGTGCCGCCGGCTCGTCGCCCGCGGCGCCCGGCGCCTGATCCTCGTCGGCCGCACCGTACTGCCCGACCGCGAGCAGTGGCACGGCGTCCCCCCGGACTCCGCCACCGCCGACCGTATCCGCTTCCTCAAGGAACTGGAGGCACTCGGCGCGCAGCCGGTCCTCGCCCCGCTCGACATCGGCGACGAGGCCGCCCTCACCACATGGCTCGCCGACTACCGGCGACGCCAGTCACCGCCCATCCGCGGCGTGTTCCACCTCGCCGGCCAGGTCCGCGACACCCTCCTGCCGGAGATGGACCGGGCCACCTTCGACGCCGTGTACACCCCGAAGGTCCTCGGCGCGTACCTCCTCCACCGTCATCTGGCGGACGAGCCGCTCGACCACTTCGTCCTCTTCTCGTCGATCGCCTCGTTGCTGACCACCGCGGGCCAGGCCAACTACGCCGCGGGCAACGCCTTCCTCGACGCGCTCGCCCACCACCGTCGCGCCCTCGGCCTGCCCGCCCTCAGCATCGACTGGGGCCCTTGGGCCACAGGCATGATCGAGGAACTCGGACTGATCGAGCACTACCGCGCCCGGCGAGGCATGAGTTCGCTCTCGCCCGAAGCGGGCATGGCCGTCCTCGAACGCGTCATCGGCCAGGACCGTGCCCAACTGCTCGTCGCGACCGTCGTCGACTGGCCCGTCTTCCTGGCCTGGTACCAGACACCACCGCTGCTGGTCACCGACCTGGCGGCGGTCGGAAGGGCGGACTGCCCGGCCGCCGGGGACGACGGCGCCCTGGAGTCCTTCGAAGCCGCCTTCCGCGCCGCCGACCCGGACACCCGCCGGGCCCTGCTGACCGACCGCTTCACCCACGTGGCCGCCGGTGTGCTGCGGATGCGACCCGAACAAGTCGACCTCACCGCCGGCCTGGGCGCTCTCGGCCTCGACTCCCTCCTGGCGATGGAGCTGCGCTCACGGGTCCAGGCCGACCTGGGCGTCACTCTGCCGGTCGTAGCCCTGCTCGGCAGCGGCGCACCCGGCGGCGACCTGATCAGTCTCCTGTACGACGACCTCGCCGAGCGGGCCTCGGCGGACGCGGACGAGGCCGTGGGCACCAGTGCCGTCGAGCTCTTCCACGACGAGCGGCAGCATCCCCTGACCCAGAACCAGAAGGCGCTGTGGTTCCTCAAGCAGCTCAATCCCGACGGTTTCGCCTACAACATCGGCGGGGCGGTCGAGGTGCGGACGGAACTCGACCCCGAGCTGATGTTCGCGGCGTTCCGCACGCTGATCGAGCGCCATCCCAGCCTCCGCGCCAACTTCACCCACGTCCAGGGTCAACCCGTACAGAAGGTCGCTCCCGCCGAAGACGCCGCCTTGCGGCAGGACGTCGCACTCTTCGACGTCCAGGGATGGCAGTGGGACGACATCCATTCCCTGATCGTCGACCAGTACCGCAAGCCCTACGACCTCGAACACGACCCACTCGTCCGCCTGCGCCTGTTCAAACGCGGCCCGGACCACTGGGTGCTGATGAAGGCCGTCCACCACATCATCTCCGACGCCATCTCCACCTTCACCTTCATCGAGGAACTCCTCGCGGTCCACGAGTCCCTGCGACAGGGCCGGACACCGGAACTGCCGCCCGTCACCACCCGCTACATCGACTTCCTCAACTGGCAGAACCAGTTCCTCGCCGGCCCTGACGCCCGGCGGATGCTCGACTACTGGAAGACACACCTGCCGGTCGACGTCCCCGCCCTCGGCCTGCCGACCGACAAGCCGCGTCCGGCCGTCCAGACCCACAACGGAGCCTCGGAGTTCTTCGTCCTCGACGCCGACCTCAGCGCCCGCGTCCACGCCCTGGCCCGGGAACACGACGTCACCGTCTTCATGGTGCTCATCAGCGCCTACTACCTGATGCTCCACCACTACTCCGGACAGGACGACATCATCGTCGGCAGTCCGGTCACAGGCCGTACCCAGGAGGACTTCGCCAAGGTCTACGGCTACTTCGTCAACCCGCTGCCGCTCCACCTCGACCTGGCCGGCTCGCCGACCGTCGCGCAGCTCCTCACCCGTGTCCGCGATGTCGTCCTCGGCGGGCTGGACCACCAGGAGTATCCGTTCGTGCTCCTGGTCGAGGAACTGGGCCTCAGGCACGACCCGAGCCGGTCCGCCGTCTTCCAGGCGATGTTCATCCTGCTCACCCACAAGGTAGCCACCGAGAAGTACGGCTACCGTCTCGACTACATCGAACTGCCGGAGGAGGAAGGCCAGTTCGATGTCACGCTGTCCGTGTACGAGGACGAAGCCGACCAGCGCTTCCACTGCGTCTTCAAGTACAACACCGACCTGTTCCTCGCCGAGACGATGCGGCGGATGTCCTCCCACTACGTCAACCTGCTCGACGCGTTGACCCGCGCCGACCCCGCGCTGCCCGCGGGCCGACTGGAGATGCTCGGGGCCCGGGAGCGCGAACGCCTCACCACCGACTGGAGCGGAGCGGCACAGCGGACCACCGGGTCCGGCGTGCCGGTGCACCGGCTCATCAGCCGTGTCGCCGCCGAACGGCCAGGTGCCGTCGCCGTCTCCGCTCCCACGGAGGACGGTGCGGCCCACCGCCTGACCTACGGCGAGCTGGACCTGCACAGCCGCGCCCGCGCCCGGCGGCTGCGCGAACTCGGCGTCGGTGAGGGAACGGTGGTGGCCGTCTGCCTGGACAAGTCACCCGAGCTGATCGTCACCCTGCTGGCAGTGCTCAGGGCCGGCGCCGCGTACCTGCCGCTGGACCCCCGCGACCCGGGAGACAGGCTGGCCACCATGGTCACGCACACCGCTGCCGCACTGACCGTGGTCGACGCGACCGCATCCGAACGGTTCGCACACCTCCCGTCCCGGGTGGTCACCCTCGACGACCTCGCCGCCGGTCCTTCACCCGACGTGCCCGGACCGGACGACGGCCCGGACGACAGCATGGACGACGGCATGGACGACCCCGACGTCGACATGGACGGTGCCGCCTACGTCATCCACACCTCCGGCTCCACCGGCCGCCCCAAGGCCGTGCTGGTGAGCCACCGCAACCTCGCCTCGGCCTACGAAGGCTGGCGCACGGAGTACCGCCTCGACCAGGATGTCGCCGTCCACCTGCAGATGGCCAGTCCGTCCTTCGACGTCTTCACCGGGGACCTGGTGCGTGCCCTGTGCTCCGGCGGCACCCTGGTGCTCGTCGGACGCGAGCTGCTGTTCAACACCGCCCGGCTGTACGCCGTCATGCGTCAGGAGCGCGTCGACTGCGGCGAATTCGTACCCTCGGTCGTCCGGGGTCTGCTGGCCCACTGCGAGCACGACGGCAGCCGTCTGGACTTCATGCGTCTGCTGGTCGTCGGTTCCGACACCTGGAAGGTCGAGGAGTACGAACGGCTGCGGGCCCTGTGCGCCCCGGACACCCGTCTGGTCAACTCCTACGGCCTGACCGAGGCGACCATCGACAGCACCTACTTCGAGGGACCCACTCGCGGCCTGGAACCAAGCCGCACGGTGCCGATCGGACGGCCGTTCCCCGGCACCCAGCTCTACATCGTCGACGAACACGGCGAACCCGTGCCGCCCGGCGTCACGGGCGAGCTGTGGATCGGCGGCGGGGGCGTCGCCATCGGATACCTCGGGGACCCCGAGCAGACCGAGCACCGCTTCATCACCCGCACCCTCGGCCGTGGGCCCGGTGCGCGGCCCGTCCGCCTCTACCGCACCGGCGATCTCGCACGCTGGGACAGCGACGGGTGCGTACACCTGCTCGGCCGCGCCGACTCGCAGGCGAAGGTGAACGGCCACCGCGTGGAGCTGAGTGAGATCGAATCCCATCTCGCGCGCTGGCCGGCACTGGCCCAGGCGGTCGTCAGCGTCCGGCCCGACGAGCGCGGCGAGAGCACCCTGTGCGCGTACGGTGTGGCAGCCCCCGGTGCGGAACTGGACTGGCGACAGCTCCGTCGCCACCTCGCCGAGCACCTGCCGACCCAGCTGATCCCCTCCTCCTTCACCGAACTGCCCGAGCTGTCCCTCACCCCCAGCGGAAAAGTCGATGTCGCGGCGCTGCCCGCGCCCCGCCGGACCGTCGACGACACACTCCACGAACCACCCGTCACCCTCTACGAGACACGGATGGCCCACCACTGGAAGGCAGTTCTCGGACCGACGGAGGTCGGGCTCCAGCACGACTTCTTCGAGGCCGGCGGCAGCTCCGTCAAACTGATCGAGCTGATCCACGCATTGCAGAACGAGTTCAACGTCACCATCCCGGTCAGTCATCTGTTCAAGGTGACCACGCTGCACGGCATGGCCAGGACGGTGGAACACATCATCACCGGCCGGCTCCCCGGCGCGCAGCCCTGGCTGCGGTTCAACGGCGGCACCGGGCCGGTCGTCTTCTGCTTCCCGCCCGCCGGCGGCCACGGGCTGGTCTACCGGCTCTTCGCGGACCAGCTGCCGGAGTACGAGCTCGTGGCATTCAACTACCTCCCCGGCGACGACAAGACGGCCCGCTACGCCGACCTGATCGCCTCCCTCCAGCCGGAGGGCCCCTGTGAGCTGCTCGGCTACTCGCTCGGCGGCAACCTGGCCTTCGAAGTCGCCCAGGAGCTGGAACACCGCGGACGCGAGGTCCGCAACGTCGTCATCCTCGACTCCTACCGCACCCCCGCCGCCTTCACCCCCAGCGACGAGCACCTGCGGAGCTTCGAACGCGAGCTGCGCGAACACCTGCGCAAGCACACCGGTTCACAGGACCTGGCCGAGGAAACCCTCGAGCAGGCCAGGGACTACATCGGCTTCTGCGGCCGCACACCCAACCTCGGCACCGTACGCGCCGCCGTCACCGTGATCTCCGACGAACGCAAGACCGCGCTCTACGCCGCCGGGGAGGAGGGTTCCTGGCACGGCAGTTCCAGCGGCTCCACCGCGGTACTGCGCGGCTCCGGCTCCCACGCCGACATGCTCGATCCGGGACACCTCGAGCACAATGCCGGTCTCACCCGCGCGGTCCTCACCCGGACCCTCGACGACGGAGGTGAGACACATGGCGAGTGACACCCCGCAGGGAAGCCGGCGAAAGACGATGATCATCATCGGCGCGGGGCTCGGTGGCCTGTCCACCGGCTGCTACGCCCAGATGAACGGCTACCGGACCCGGATCTTCGAGATGCACGAGCTGCCGGGCGGCTGCTGCACCGCCTGGGACAAGGGCGACTTCACCTTCGACTGGTGTGTCAGCTGGTTGCTCGGCTCCGGGCCCGGTGACGAGATGCACCAGATCTGGCTGGAGCTCGGCGCGTTGCAGGGCAAGCAGATGCGTAACTTCGACGTCTTCAACGTCGTCCGTGCCCGCGACGGCCGAGCCGTGTACTTCTATTCCGATCCGGACCGCCTGGAGCGGCATCTCCTCGCTCTCTCGCCGGCCGACGCGAAACCGATCAGAGAATTCTGCGCCGGTCTGCGGAAGTTCAAGGCGTGCATGGCGGCCTACCCCTTCCTCAAGCCGGCGGGGCTGATGGGACGCATCGAGCGCTGGCGCATGCTGGCCGCGTTCCTGCCGTACGTCAACGTCATCCGGAAGTCGATGACGACCCTGATGACGGACTATGCCGCGAGGTTCTCCGACCCGCTGCTGCGCGAAGCCTTCAACCACATCCTCTACGAGTACCATCCCGCCTTCCCCGTGCTGCCCTTCTACTTCCAGCTGGCGTCGCACGCCAACGGGACAGCCGGTGTGCCCGAAGGCGGCTCGCTCGGCCTGGCGAGGTCGGTCGAGGAACGCTATGTGCGGCTCGGCGGGCAGGTCACGTACAACGCCAAGGTCGAGGAGGTACTGGTCGAGAACGACCGTAGCGTCGGCGTGCGGCTGAGCGACGGGCGGGAGTTCCGGGCCGACATCGTGGTCTCCGCCTGTGACGGCCACACCACGATGATGAAGCTCCTGAGAGGCCAGTACCTCAACAGGACCTACGAACGCCTCTACACGGAGACCATCGACGAACCGGGGATGCTCTACCCCGGCTATGTCAGCGTCTTCCTGGGACTGGACCGGCCGTTCCCGCAGGGCGATCCGTGTACGACGTACCTGCTCGGTGAGGAGGAGGCGGCCCCCTTCGTCGGCATGGGCAGACCCAGCATGAACGTGCAGTTCCGCAGCGCCCACTACCCGGAACTCTCACCACGTGGGACCAGCGTCGTCTTCGTCACGTACTTCTCCGACACCGGCGCCTGGCGAGAGCTGACCCGGGGACCGGAACAGCGCAGTCGTACCCGCAAGGGGCAGGAGCTGCACACCCTGGCGGTACGTCGCGGTCCGGCGTACTACGCCGCCAAGCGCCAGGTCCAGCGAGCCGTCACGGAGTTCCTCGACCGGCGCTTCCCCGGGCTGGCCGAGGCGGTCGTGGTGCGCGACATCGGCACCCCGCTCACCCAGATCCGCTACACCGCCAACCACAACGGATCGATCGCCGGATGGCTGCCGTTCGTGGACGGCGCGGAGACGGTGGAGAAAGAGGTGAACAAGCACGGTCCAGTGGTGCCGGGACTGAAGAACTTCTACCTCTCCGGAGTCTGGGCCACGATCGGCGGTCTCATCAGGGCGGCTGCCGCGGGCCGGCACGTCATGCAGTTCATCTGCCGGGACGACGGGGTGGAGTTCACCGCGGACATCGACCGGACCCAGCCGCCGCCCACCCAGATCGTCATCCCGGTCACAGCCAAGGAGTGCGAATGAGGATCGAGAAGTGGATCGTACGCGAGCACGTTCCGGGGGTTCCCGACGTCGACCGGATCTACCAGAAGGTGGTGGAGGAGGTGGACGTCTCGCTCGCGGAGGACGAGATGCTCTTCGAGACCCTCTACGTGTCGCTCGACCCGTACCTGCAGGGACTCGCCCTTGAAACGCCCATCGGCGAGCACATGGTCGCGCACAGCATCCTGCGCGTGGTTTCGGCCGGTGAGCGGGCGGCCTTCGCGGTCGGCGATCTGGTCCAGGGATACGGCGGCTGGCGCAGTCATGTGATCGGCACCGGCGCGGGATGGCGCTGGGAACATGGCGAGTTCCCCGTCCCCTTCCCTGCCTTCCGGCGACTGGACCCGCGGCGCTACGACGAGGCACTGCCCCTGTCGACGGCGCTCGGCGTCATGGGACCGCCGGGACTGACCGCGTGGGGCACGCTGACCAAGTTCTTCACCGTCAGGCCGGGTGACACGTTCGTGATCAGCGGCGCCTCCGGCGCCGTGGGATCACTCGCCGGTCAGCTGGCCAAGCGGTACGGCGCGCGGGTGATCGGCACGACCAGCTCACCGGAGAAGGCGCGGCACCTGACCGCGCTGGGTTTCGACGACGTCGTCCACTACCGGCACGGCGACGACCCCGACAAGGTGCGCGAGGCACTGCGGACAGCCGCACCGCAGGGCATCGACAAGTACTTCGACAATCTGGGCGGGGCCATCACCGACGCGGTGTTCTCCCTGCTGAACGTCGGCAGCCAGGTGGCCGTCTGCTGGCAGTGGGCGACGCAGATCGCCGGCGACCATGTCGGGCCACGGCTGCTGCCCTACATCATGTTCCCCCGTACGACCGTCCGCGGGATTTTCGCGGAGGAGTGGTACGACGACCGGACGCTCGACGCGATGCACGACGAACTGGGCGGGATGGTCCGCCGCGGTGAAATCGCCCACCACGAGACCGTCCGGCACGGTTTCGACTCCATCCCCGAGGCGTACCGCAGCCTGTACACGGACTCGGCGGCCAACCGCGGCAAGCTTCTGGTGCGCCTGTGACCCTTCGGCCTCTTCCGGAAAGGCAGACCATGACGGAGTCGGCACTGCGGGAACCGCTCGCCTATCCCTTCGAGCAGCCCGACGGCCTCGCTCTCCACCCCCTCTATGCCGACCTGCGACAGCGTCCACCCGTGCGGGTGCGGATGCCGTACGGCGAGGACGCCTGGCTGGTCACCCGGTACACCGACGCCAAGTCGGTGCTGGGCGACTCCCGGTTCAGCATGGCCGCGGCGGCCGGCCGGGACCGGCCGCGTGTCAGACCGGTGGCGGTGAGCGGCGGCGGCCTGCTCTCCACCGACGGGCCCGACCACGCCCGCCTGCGCGGCACGGTCGCGAAGGCGTTCACGGCACGCCGGGTCGAGCGGCTGCGCGAGCGTGTGCGGGAGATCGCCGAGGGACTCTCCCGCGACATGACGGAGTCGGGCGCTCCGGCGGACCTGGGCGAGCGGTTCGCGTACCCGCTGGCGATCACCGTGATCGGCGAACTGCTCGGCATCAGCCAGGAGGGCCACGTCCGTGTCCGGGACTGGCTGGACGTCATGATGTCCCACACGGTCACGGCCGACGAATTCCACAAGTGGAACAACACGTTCGCCGCGTACACGGCCGAGCTGGTGGAGCTGCGCCGCCGGGAACCCGGCGAAGACCTGTTCAGCGCCCTCGTGCGGGCGCATGACCAGGAGGGGCGCATCACCATGCGGGAGCTGATGGCCCTCGCCCCCGTCCTCATCAGCGCGGGATTCGTGACGACCTACCACCAGATCTCCAACTCCTGCTATCTGCTGCTTGCGCGGCCCGACCGCTTCTCCTCTCTGCTCGGCCGGCCCGAAACACTTCCCCGCGCGGTCGAGGAACTACTGCGCTACGTGCCGCTGCCCAACGGCTTCGCCTTCCCCCGCTACGCCACCGAGGACATCGAGCTGGGCGGCGCCCTCGTCCGCGCGGGCGACCCCGTCCTGGTCGACACGGCGGCCGCCAACCGCGACCCCGCTGTCTTCCACGACGCCGACGAGCTGGTGCTCGACAGGACCGTCAACCCGCACCTCAGCTTCGGGCACGGCCCGCACTACTGCATCGGTGCTCATCTGGCTCGTGTGGAGCTCCAAGTGGCCTTGGAAGTCCTCCTGGAAGACAAGCCCGGTCTCCGTCTGGCCGTCCCCGTGAAGGAACTGCGCTGGAAGACCGGGACGATGGTGAACGGCCTGCACGAACTGCCGGTTACCTGGTGAGGCGAACGGCCGAATCAACGACACCGTCGTGCAGCACGCGAAGCAGGCGGGTTTCCGGTTCGTGGACCGTCCGCCCTGCGCTTCGCCGGGCGTAGCGACTGCTCCTTCTTCCTCGATACTCCGCGGCACGCAGCACGTCCTCTGGCGCCGCATCGGCACCCACGGCATCCTCACCGGGCCTTGAATCGAGTGGCCATCTGAGCGCGGTAGGCGGCAGCGGTCAGGAGGTGGCGACAGGGCCGTAAGTGCGGGGAGATCACGCTGAAGGCGTCCCAGGGCCCCAGCCAGTCAGCCAAGTTGACAACGCCCAGCCCCCGGCCGGAACGGCCGGGGGGAGCCGCCCGCCTCGCCTGTGCAGGACGGGCGGCTCGGGCGGGCTCAGTAGAGCTTGTTGACAGCCGTCACCGTGGTCGCCTTGAAGTCCGCGACCTGAGCATGCTCGAAGGTACCCATCTGCGCCCACCGGACGTAGGTCACGGTCCTGCCGTCCCGGCCCACCGAGAACAGGCTGACGTCGGAGGAGCCCCAGTCGGAGACGGTGTGCAGGCCGTGGACGGTCGCGCCTTCCTCGACGTCGATTGTGCCGTAGTTCTTCTCTGTCGCCGTGAGGTCGGGAGTCTCCTCCATGAGCCGCTCGGCACAGTCGGCGATCTTCTGACGCAGCAGGGCGGCGAACGCCTTGGCCCGCTGCTCACTGCGCTCCACCACGGTGACCTGGAATGCGTTGGTGTCGTACTCCGTCCAGTACTCACGGTGGCTGGAGATGGAGGGCAGCGCCTCCCCGACGCAGACCGGCGGGTGCTCGGGCTGCCCGGCGACGACCGGACCGGCGTACCAGGGCGACGTCGGGTGCGGCGGCAGCTCACCCGGTTCCAGGAACCGGGGAGAGCCCGCAGCCATCGCCGGGGCGGCAGCCAGGGTGAGTACGGTCCCGGTGGCCAGCGCGGCCAGCGCTAACCGGGTACCACGGATACGGACGTTCATGATTCCCCCATGCGTTGCGTGTCGAGGCGACCGGATGCGGAAGGAGGCACGCGCTCGTGCGGCCCGCCATGGCCCTTCCGGTCATGACATCTCGTAAGACTCATCAAGGTGCTCTTCCGTTGCTCTGTACGCTTGCTGCAGATATGCAATGAATGTCACCGGACGGTAACGAGCACCCCGTTCTCCCGTGCCCCGATCGGGATTGGGCCCGGGGCGGGCTCTACCAGGCTGACACCACCTACCTCCTGGCCGACGAGGAGCAGTTGCCCAGACATCGCGGGCGGCTGGTGTTCGGCGGGGCCGTACAAGGGGCGGCCGGTGCGGCGCGTGGTGCGCAGCCGGGCCGTGAGGACGCGGCGGCGATGACGGCGGTCGCGGCACAGCGGCACGCGCTGGGATGTCCCGCTCCCCCGGCTCCATCGGGAGGAAGGGTACGGCCGGGTCGGCGGCCGGCTTCCGATCGTTGAGGGGCATCCCGTAGGGGTTGCCGTACGAAGTCGTCCGAGCGGTGCCGCCGGACGAGCCGATCGCGTCGGGTCGTAGTGGCAGGCGCCGAGCTGCGTGAGACCCGTCAACATCAGCGGGAAGAGAAAGGTTTGATGTTGCCGGTTGGAGTTCGGCGGCCAGGGTCTGGCGGACAGCGAGGTTCAGGACGGTAGCGCGTCCGGCGTACTGCAGTTGGCCGGCATCGTCGAGGCGGCCGAGCAGGGCTGTGGTGGGGGCGGCCAGGTCCGCGGAGGACCGCTCCCCCGCCGCGGATCGTGCACGGCGACATCCGAGTCGACGACGCCATCGACAGCGGAAACGGCGGTGGCAGCGTTCCGTACTCTGGGCGGCATGCGCATGCGCCCCACTTTGAGCTGGACCCCTGCCGAGGACCTGCCGCCGGGCACCACGGATCTCGAGCCCGTCGCCGGTGCGCTGAGCTCCGGCGGTGTGCTGGTGCTCAGTGGGGCGGGCATCTCCACGGAGTCGGGCATCCCCGACTACCGGGGCGAGGGCGGGAGTCTGAGTCGGCACACCCCGATGACCTACCAGGACTTCACCGCAAGCGGCCAGGCCCGGCGCCGGTACTGGGCGCGCAGCCACCTCGGCTGGCGCACCTTCGGCCGCGCCCGCCCCAACGCCGGGCACCGGGCCGTGGCCGCGTTCGGACGGCAGGGCCTCCTCTCAGGTGTGATCACCCAGAACGTCGACGGCCTGCACCAGGCCGCCGGCAGCGCGGGCGTCGTGGAACTCCACGGAAGCCTGGAGCGGGTCGTCTGCCTTTTGTGCGGCGCGTTCAGCCCGCGCCGTGAACTCGCCCGGCGGCTGGAGGAGGCCAACGCGGGCTTCGAGCCGGCGGCCGCGGGAATCAACCCGGACGGCGACGCCGACCTCACCGACGATCAGGTCGGGGACTTCCGCGTGGTGCCCTGCACGGTCTGCGGCGGCATCCTCAAACCGGACGTGGTGTTCTTCGGCGAGGCCGTTTCGCCGCCGCGGGTCGAGCACTGCCGCTCGCTGGTCCGTGAGGCGGCTTCGCTGCTGGTCCTGGGCTCCTCACTGACGGTGATGTCCGGGCTTCGGTTCGTCCGCCAGGCAGCCGAGGCCGGGAAGCCGGTGCTGATCGTCAACCTGGACGCGACCCGGGGCGACCGGCACGCCGTCACCCGGGTCGCGCTCCCGCTGGGAACGGCCCTCACCACCTTGGCCGGCCGGCTGGGCATTCCCGTCGACGACGAGGTGACGGCCAGGGCGAGGTAGAGCCCGGTCGAGTGTCGGATCACCGCAGTCGCTGCGCGGTACGCCGGCCGGCCCAGCGGACCGGCTCCCGCTCCTTGTCTTCATTCCCGCTCGCGGTCGGCCAGGAGCCCAGAGCACAGGGACGACTTCCCGCTCGGATTCCTCTGGCTACCCCCTGTGCTTGCCGGCCCTGTACGGGGTCGGGGCTAGTTCTTGCTGCCGTCCACGATGACCGGCGTGCCGCCCGAGTCCGTACCGCACGGCACCGCGTACACCGGGTTGGCCTTCGCGGCCTCCTTGTAGGCCTCCAAGCACTGGTTGTAAAGGACCTTGTCGCTCAGCGACTTCTCGATGATCTTGTTGGCGTTGGCGATGCCCTCCGCCTCGATCCGCTTGCGCTCCGCCTCCGCCTCCGCCGTACGCTGCCCTTCCTCGGACCGCGCGGTGGCCTGCTCCTGCTGGATCGTCTTGTCGATCTGATCCTGCAGCTTGTCCGACGGCTTCACGTTGCGCAGATTGACGGCAGTGACGTCGATGCCGCGCGGCGCCAGGCGCTCCTTGATGAGGTCCTCGATCTCCCCGCCGATCTGCTCGCGGGCGGAGGCATAGCCCTCCTCGCTGGTGTGCTTCGCGAAGACATTGCGGACGATCTCCCGGCTGTCCGGCAGCACCAGCCGCTCCTGGACGGCCTCCTCACTGCCCGCCAGCCGGTACAGCGAGACCGCCTTCGCCGGCACCACCGCCCACTTGATGGTGACGTCCGCGTACAGCACCCCGCCCTGCGAGGAACGGACCTCGACCACATCCTTGTCGTAGAGGTTGAGGTCCACCGGCCGCGTGGAGAAGGACGTGACCTCGGTGAACGGCGACTTGAACTGGATGCCGGACGTCAACGGCGCGCCGACCCTGCCGAAGGTCACCGGCACACCGACCTCATAGGCGCTCACCACATGGACGCAGGCGAACACACCGGCCAGCGCGCCCCCCACCGCACTCAGCACCGCCCCGAGCTTCCAGCCCCCGCCGTCACGGCCACGACCGACCAGAAAGACCACGACCGCCGCTATGAGCAGCAAGATGGACAGCACGAACACAGGTATCCCCCTCCAGAAACGGATCCGCGCCGCCTCGGGGGCGACGCGCAGCGCATCCTAACGAGGCCCGCTCCTCAAAGAACGATGCCCCCCTCGCGACCGAAGACGAGAAGGGGGCATGATCACAGAAGTCAGCGGTGCAGCATCAACTCACGCAGCAGACGCCCGATGTTCACGAGCGCTGAACAGGCAGAGAACACCATGCTCAATCGCACGACGAGCCCGTGACGCGGCTCTGCCTCAGGGGTACGGTTGTTGGACACGAGACACCTCTCCATAGGTGATCGTCGGTGCCCGTCGGGTCGAGTGAACGCTGTCCAGGCAACCTCGGCCCGGCGGGCTCTTCTCTTCATTGCAGCAAGGGGAAGAGCCTCGGTACCAGGGGGTGACCAGGCCAGGTTTCTACACGTTCAGGACCTAGGGGGGGTGCCATTTCACCCTTTGGCAACCAAATGCCCTGTAAAGGGTTGAGCCTACGGCCATAACGCGACAGCCAACGGCCGCGTCTGGCCAGCCAGGCCACGAACTCGTGTGTGCCGCAGCCGGAATCGGTCCGGATCAGTGTCTGACGCCCGCGCCGGGATTTCTCTGGCAGCTGGCCAGGGCGAGTTGGGCCGTGGTGATGCGGTCGACGGCGGTGTTGCTGCCCGCGTTGCCGGGCCGCAGCAGAGCAGCGACCGGCTCTCCGCTGCTGCCTCGGCCGTGGTCGACGAAGGCCATCAGCGGGTGATGCCCGAACGTCTTCTTCCAGGTCGCGGCGGAGCCCTAATTCTAGGGCGCGGGTAGGAAGTGCTCTAGGTTGGCTGACGTGAGTGCGCGGGGGCGGGGTTACAGATATGTCGGACCGGTCGAGCTGAAGACTGCGGTCCGGTCTGGTGGCGGCGGGTGTCGGATCGGCTCGGCGGCTGACTTCGGCAGCTGGATCGCTGGGCGATCGGCGGCGGAGCTGGCCGAGCCGTTCACCTTCGTGGTCGGTATGGACGGTGTGCTTCGGCTGGCGCCGCGGCGAAGTGAGCACGTGGCCTGTGCCGACGGAGACATGGTTCTGAGTGCAGGTGAGATCAGCTTCGCACGCGAGGCAGGCCGGTGGGCTGTGGGCGAGGTCAGCAACCAGTCCACCGGATATTGCCCGGACATCAGCTCCTGGTCGGCAGTCGCTCGTGCTCTGGACGATGTTGAGCTTGGGCGGCCCTCCGGCTTCAGCCACGAGGTGGTATTCCGGCGGTGCCCTGGCTGCCAGGAGCACAACATCGTGCGCGAGGGCGACTTCGTCTGTGTCTTCTGCGGCAGTGATCTGCCTGCTACGTGGAACGTGGATCCCGCTGAGTGAGGGCCAGGGGGCACGGCCACCCGTTGATGGCTGCGATGAGGACGGTTGTCGTGCAGGTAGAGGCAGTCGCAGAGCCCTGACAGGTGGGAATGGCGACGGCACCAGAAGGTCATGGTCCCGTGGGCTCTCTCCAGGCCCCCTTAAGAGCGGTCCCGCCCTGCTGAGGCGACCGAGGTGAAAGTGACCTTGAAAATGTGGGGCCAGAGCTTGCCGGTGATCAGGAACTGGTTGGTGCCTGGGACGGCGGCGATGCCGTTGAGTACTTGGGCACTACGACGTTCGGACGGCGCGAGCAAGCCGGTGGCGTCGATGCGAGCGGTGACGGCACCGGTGGCCGGATCGATGCGCACGATCGTGTCCGTCGGGTGGACGTTGGCGTAGACAGAGCCGTCGGGTGCGCATTCCAGCTCGTTGAGCTGAGTCACAGGACGGCCGTCGTGGCGCACGTCGACACCACCCGTCGCCTTCAAGGTGTCTGGGTCGCGGAAGGTGAGCCGGTCGGTGCCGTCGCTCATCACCAGCCGTTCCCGCCCGGCAACGCGTTGATGGCACAGGCCCCATCCCTCTCCCTGGTAGGTGGCCCTGCGGCGTTCCGTGAGGGTGGTGGGATCACGCTGAATGGCGATGCCGTTGCGCCAGGTGAGTTGCCAGAGGCCGGCACGGGACACAGTGATGCCCTCGCCGAACAGAGGCGCCGGCAGTCCGGCGTACGCGGTGGCCGGCTCCCCCGGTTGTCCGGCGCGCACGGAGGACCGGCCCACCAGGCCGGTGCTTTCGTAGAGGGTGCCGCCATGGAACTCCAGCCCCTGGGTGAACGCTTGCGGATCGTGGGGAAGGACATCCTGCACTTCGACGCGCAGCAGTACGGAGTCCGCCGGACGGCTGTCAGCCTGTGCGTGGCCATGACCGACGGGCAGAGCCGCAGTACGCGCCGCGTTGTCAGCGGGGCTGCCGGGGGAGCACGCCCCGATGGTGGCGCCGGAAACCAGCACGCCCAGCATCGAGCGCGCCATCCACCGCGCCAATCGGTATAATTTATAGGCTTTTCTCATTCTATGGAGAGCCCAGTTGTTCGGATTCACGCCTGGGAGTGGGCAGAGCGCCCAGACGAGTAACGTAACCGGGCTGTTTCGATGACGGTTCTGCGTCGCTTTCACCCAATCGCCCGGGCGATATTGGCTGATGAGGGACGATGCAAGGGAAAGGCTGCAGCTGTCGGCCTTCGCTCAAACCTGCCCGTCGAAGCGAACGGGTGACGGGGCTATTTGCCCCTTGAGTGGGTCACCTTGCTGGTGCCCCTTGAGTGCAATTCTCATGCCTGCGTCGCACCCATCTTCATCCCGACCATAGAACTGCGGTCAATGACAGGTTCAAAGGAGAATTCCACATGAGGAAAGTCGGGTTGAGGCGGCGAATCGCCACACTGGCCACGGTGCTGGGGCTGGCCGGCGCCCTGCCGTTCACCGTCGGCGCTACGCCCGCAGCCTCCCAGCCCCGTCGGAGGGAAGCATCGACGTCGAGAAAAGCCACACCGGAACCTTCTCGCGGGGTGGGCAGGGCACCTACACCATCACCCTGAACGTCGTCGAGAACCAGCCGTCCCTCAGCGTGTACGACGAGCTTCCCACGGGTCTCACCGTCGCAGATCTCACGCAGGATTCGGATGTCTTCGACTGCGAGGTCACGGAAACAACGATCAACTACTTCGGGACTGCCGTGCCCGAGGGGAACTACACCTTCCAACTCTTGGTCGATGTCGCCACGGACGCCCCCTGTACGGTCACCAACACCGTGGAGAGCGTCGGCAGTGGCCTCGCCGACAGCGACAGTGATCCGACGACCATCACGGGCGGCGACTGCGACGGAGATGGGGACGGCGGCGGCGGGTCAATTCTGCCGGTCAACCTCAGCGGCATCCTCCCGTTCTTCAACAACATCACCACCAACAACAACATCAACAGCCCCGGCGCCAGCAACACCAGCAGCCAGGGTTTCGAGCTGAACTCCTGAGCTGCCAGGGCCTCGTCTCTACGGACCAAGGCCCCGCGCCGACAACTTGGGTTCTAGGAGTCGTCGCAACACCCCAGCTCAAGGGGTGCGATGGACTTCGAGATCCGGGGAAACCGGGGTAAGTCTCAGGGCCCGCTGGAGTCGGGGATGATCAGGGAAGGGTCTGTTTGAGAGGAAGGGGCGGCGTGATGGCGATCAGAGGGCTGCATCCGGAGAGGGCGGGTCGGCTTGAGGCGCTTGTCGAGGAGTGTCGGCCGCTGTTGGCGGATGAGGGTGGGATGGCCGCAGTGCAGCGCCTGCTGAGTGAGCGCCGAGTCGAGGTACTGGATGCGGTAGTCGTCACGCGCGAATTGCTTGGGGCCGGCCCCGAGGCACTTGGTGAGGCGAAGACGATCGTGTTGACGAGTCCGGGCAGGGGGCGGGAGCTGAGGGTGCACGATCAGTTCATGGCTGATCTGGAGCATGAGGGCGGTCTCGACGAGCAATGAGGCAGCCGGCCGACTGGATCGGTCCGCCGCCCATCAAGGCGGCGGATCCTGAGACGACGGCATCAGCAGCTCAGTGAGAAAGGAACCACGTCCGGCCCGGTGCGAGGCCGCCCACGGCGTCGGGGAACGCGCAGGCGGGCCATGACGTCGGTAATGGCGGGAGCGTCGCCGGCCTGGCCGGCGGTGAGAACAATCCACCAGGGGCCGCGCAGCGGGCATCGGCGGGGAGATGGATCCTTGTGGTCAGTCCGCCGTAGGAGCGGCCGATGGCGACGGACCAGGGAAGGAACCCAGTGGCCGACTACTCACTGACCCTCGACGACTCGGAGATCGCGCGATACCGGCTCATGGCCGACATCGCCGAGCGACGTGAACACGAGTTGTGGACGGCTGCCGGGGTGGCGCCCGGGGCGCGGATCGCGGACGTGGGGTGCGGACCGGGCGCGCTCTCGGTGCGGTTGGCGGACATCGTCGGCCCCGACGGGGTCGTATGGGCGGTGGACCGCGACGCTGACGCGCTGGCCGTCGCCTCGGCGCTCGCCGAGCGCTCCGGCGTGCCCGTGCACACCGACACCGGCACCGCCGACGCCACCGGGCTGGCCGAGGCCACGTTCGACGTGGTGATGCTCCGGCACGTCCTCGCCCACAACGGCGGCCGGGAGCAGGCGATCGTGGACCACCTCGCCGCACTGGCCAGGCCCGACGGCGGTGCTGTGTACCTCGTCGACATCGACGCGAGCGGCTTCCGGCTGCGGGGTGCCCCCGCCGCGTACGACGAGTTGGACGCGCGCTACCGCGAACTGCACCGGCGCCGCGGCAACGACCTCACCGTAGGCACCCGGCTCGACGAACTCCTCACCGCGGCCGGTCTCGAAGTCATCGCCTACGAGGGCCACATCGACGTCATGACACCTCCACCCGGTATGCGCGGCCCCGCCTGGGCCGCCCGCGACGCCCTGCTCGCCGAGGGCCTCATCACCCCGGACGACATCGCCCGCTGGGACGAGGCATTCAAACAGGCCGAACAGAACAGGAGCGGCCTCCGCTTCTTCGGCAACACCTACGTCGCCATCGGCCGCCGTGCCTGACACCGGGTCCCTGAGCCCCCCACGCGGTCGACGACATGCGCAGTCCTCGCCGGCCGCCGGGTGATCACTGGAAGGAGCAGCCCGGATTCGGGGCGTCCTCGGAGAACGGAGAACCGTGGGGCAGGACGTAGAGAACGACCAGGACGAGCGGGGTGTCGCCCAGGTTGCGGCCGATGTGGACGTAGTCGGGTCCGGCCGGTTCCTGGATGGTGTCGCCGGTGCGGTAGACGCCGTCGGTCTCGCACGTGGAGTCGTAGTGGCTGAGCGTGCCCTGCTTGACGAAGCCGTACAGCGGCCCGTCGTGGTAGTGCCAGCCGGTGGCCTGGCCGGGCGGGATCGTGACCTCCCGCAGGATGTAGTCGGTGCCGTTCGCGGTGGTCTGACTGATCACGCGGCCCGTGACCCCCGCTCCAGCGGGCGTGGCATGGGCGGTGCCGCCCACCACGAGGACGGCGGCGGTGACCGCGCCGACTATGGCGGTACGGATCGTGCGGCGCGTGCGGGGCCTCCTGCAAGGCGGGGACGAGAGCGGTTACCGCCGTGAACCTAGGGTGCCGCAGGCGCTGTTGGGACGGCATCACCTAGATCCACACGCCTCCCGGCGAAAGTCGACGCGTTTCTCATGGTTCCAGCCGCGCCGCCCTCAGAGCTGCGCCGCAGGCTGACCCCGCCCAGGCAACCAGCTATGGCGCGGCTGGGCTTCGGCGAGTGTCGGCGACTTGTGGATGGTGACGGCGTTTGGTCCAACTCGTCGCCACCAGGCGGTAGTTGCCGTTGTGGTACGAGATCCACGCGCCGCGCCCTCAGGGGTCAGTAGGCGACGGGCCATCCGCTGCTCCAGTTCAGAAGGTTGATGCCGAGCTTCGGAGTGCCGTTGTCCTGGCCGTCGTAGTAGTGGTAGACGATCAGGTCGCCGTCCGCGTCGTTCATGATCGACTGTCCGCCGGGGCCGATGTACCGGCCGTGCGACTCCAGCACGGGCGTACCGCCGTTGTTCATCAGGGCGACGCCGTTCTTGTCGTGGTACGGGCCGGTGACGCTGGTTGCGCGGCCGACCTTGACCTTGTACGTGGAGCTGGTGCCGGCGCAGCAGGTGTCGTACGAGGCGAACAGGTAGTAGTAGCCGTTCCGTTTGACGATGTACGGGGCCTCGACGGCCTTGGTGCCGGTGGGGCGGGAGGCGAGCGAGTAGCGGGTGGTGTTGGACGAGAGCTGCTTCCCGGTCGACGGGTTGATCTGGATCATTTTGATCCCGGTCCACCAACTGCCGAAGGACAGCCACCACTTGCCGTCGTCGTTCACGAAGAGGTTCGGGTCGATGGCGTTGTAGTCGTTCGACGCACTCGACGTGTGGACGATGCCCTGGTCGGTCCAGCTGCCCGGCCGGCCGGTCGTCGATGTCGCCAGCCCGATGGCGGAGTTCTGCGAGCCGAAGGACGAGACGGAGTAGTACATCAGGTACTTGCCACCGTGGTACGAGATGTCGGGTGCCCAGGCCTCCGGCACGGAGGAGTAGGTGCGCCACCAGCTCGGCCTGCTGGAGAAGGCGTCCGCGCCGCCGCTGAAGGCGATGCGGTTGGTGGAGGTGCGGTTGCCGATGCCGCCGCCGGTGGCGTACAGCAGGTACTGGCCCGACGAGGTGCGGATCATCGTCGGGTCGTGGACGACGACCGAGCCGGTTACGGTGCCCGGGTTCGGATACGCGGACGCCGAGCTCGGGACGAGAGCGAGGAGAATCGCCGCGGGGACGGCGAAGAGAGCGGTTCTGCGGGTGGTTCCATCAAGGGCTCTGCGGGTGGTTCCATCGGTGGCTCTGCGGGTGGTCCTGCGAGCGGCTTTGCGGGAGGTGCGGCTCACGCGGATCCTCCTTGCGTGGGGGGACGGCCCCGTCCGGACCTTCTCGGCACGCTCGGAGCGTTCAGCATGCTCGGACAGGTTCAGCGCGTTCGGTATTGTGAACGCGGGTCACGACTTCGAACGGGACCGTAGAATCGAACCCCTTGCGCGTCAACGGTTCGCGCAGCAACTCCTCTCACGACGGCCGTCGAATCGCGTTCGACAGCTCAGCTGTCGCACAGGTCAGCTGCCGCACAGGTCACTGGACACCACGGCCGAGTCGGCCGGGGGGGGCGACCGCGCCAGACGGTCCGCATACCGATGTGCCGGGGCACCACCCTGGAAGGCCTCACTCCCCCGCCAGCCCCGTATGCGCCACCCCCCGCACAATCTGCCGCTGGAACAGCGTGAAGACGATCAGGAGCGGCAGGCCCGCGATGACGACCGACGCCATCATCTGCTCGTAGCGGAGGCCGTAGGACGTCTGGACGTTGACCAGGCCCACCGGGAGCGTCATGCCGCCCGGGTCCGTGGTCACCAGGAACGGCCAGAGGAAGTTGTTCCAGGTCGAGATGAACGTGAAGATGCCGACCGCCGCCAGGACCGGACGGGACAGAGGCATCACGATCGTCCAGAAGACGCGCCAGCGGCCCGCGCCGTCGACGAAGGCCGCCTCCTCCAGTTCGCGGGGGACGCCGTCGAAGAACTTGACCAGGATGAACACCATGGCGGGGACGGCGACTTGGGGCAGGATCACACCCCAGTACGTGTCGACCAGGCCCAGCTGCACCATCTCCGCGAACAGCGGGGCCATCAAGACCTGGGGCGGGACCATGATTCCCGCCAGGACGACGGCGTACAGCGCCTTGCGGCCACGGAACTCCGTGCGCGAGAAGCCGTAGGCCGCCATCGCGCACAGCAGAACCGTCAGGATCGTCGTCATCACCGAGATGTACGCCGTGTTGAACATCCAGCGGCCGATGTCGCCCGCCTCCCACACCTTCCGGTACGCGTCGAAGGTGAAGTGGGAGCCGAGCCAGCGCAGGGGCGTCCGTGTCGCCTCGCCTTCCGGTTTGAAGGACGTCGCCAGGGCCCACGCCAGGGGAAGGACCCACACCACCGACAGGAGTACGGCCGCGGCCAGCATGACCCAGCGGCCCGGGGTCCAACGGGCCTTGCGGCCCTCGTCCGTTGACAGTGACGCGCTCATGCCGACTCCCCACTCCGCCGCGACAACCTCAGCTGCACCAGCGACACGATGACGATCAGGGCGAAGAAGAGGTACGAGACCGCCGAGGCGTAGCCGATGCGGTAGCCGGTGAAGCCGGACTGGTAGACGTACTGGAGGATCGGGCGGGTCGAGTCGTCGGGTCCGCCGCCGGTCATGATGTACACCTGGTCGAAGATCTTGAGGGAGGCCAGGATCTGGAGGACCAGGACGACTCCTGTGGTGCGCTTCAGCATGGGGAGGGTGACATGCCGCAGCCGTTGCCACGCCCCCGCGCCGTCCAACTCGGCCGCCTCGTACAGGTGTTGAGGGATCGACTGCAACGCGGCCAGGTAGAGAAGGAAGTTGAAGCCGACCGTCCACCAGACGGTGGCCGCCACGATGGACAGCATCGCGTACCGCTCGTCCGTCAGCCAGCCGATCCCCGGGTGGAGGCCGAACGAGGCGAGCAGCTGGTCCGCGAAGCCGAAGTCGGAGGGGAAGATCACCCAGAGGAAGAGCAGGCCGATCACGCCCGACGGCAGGAGGAAGGGCGCGAACCAGGAGAGCCGCCACAGCCATTGGACGAACCGAAGATGGTGCGAGAGCAGGGCGAAGACCAGGCCCGTCACCACCAACGGGACCGTGGACAGCATCGTGAACCAGATCGTGTTCCCCAGCGAGGACCAGACGTTGGGGTCCTGGAAGGCTTCGCTGTAGTTGTCGACGCCGATGAACTCCCCTCCCTCGCCGGTGATGTTGTCGCTGCGCAGGCTCATCCCGATGCCGGACACCAGCGGCCAGAGAAGGAAGAGCGCATAGGTGAGGAAGAAGGGGGCGATGAACATCAGGCCGTGCTCGGTCCACTTGCGGCGGACGATGACGGGTTTCGCCGTCGCCTGCTCCCCTGGGACCGGGACGACGGTCGCTGTCGTCGTCGTGGTCACGCGGCACCGCCTTCGCTTTCGCCTTCGCCTTCGCCTTCGCCTTCGCCGACAAGTCGCTCACGGCCGAGGGCTTCACCTACGGGCCCGCTGCCGAGCGGATCGGGCATGTCGAGCAGTTTGCGCAGCCGCTTCTTCGCCTCGCGCAGGGCGCCTGACGGCGTGCGCGATCCGGTGAGTACGCCCGAGAAGACGGCGCCCAGCTGGATCCACATCGGCGAGGCCGAGCCCACGAACCAGGCGGGCTGGTCCAGCGCCACGTCGTCGATGACGGACCGGTACGCGGACTGCGGCTCCAGTGCCAGATAGTCCGGTCGGGTCAGCGTCGGCAGATACGCGGGAACGTGACCGCCCCTGGCCCAGTCCACCGAGTGCTGGAGCATCCAGGCGACGAAGGTGTGGGCCGCCTCGTTCGCCCCGGCCGAGCGGCCGTCGTGGTGCGGGAGTACGAAGGAGTGGCAGTCGGCCTGGGCGGTGGGGCGCCCGAACAGCGCGGGTACGCGGGTCATGGAGAACGGCAGCTCGGCGGTGGTGAAGGTCGACACCTCCCACTCGCCGTTGAGATGGAAGGCGGTCTTGCCGGCGTTGAACACCCCGATGGAGCCGGGGTAGTCGACACGGCGCACCATCAACCCGTCCGCCGTGAGCCTGGCCATGAACTCGAGGACCTCCAAGGCCTTGGCGTCGTCGAGCGTGAGGCGTCTACCGTCCGCGGACAGGACCGTGCCGCCCAGCTGCGAATAGAAGGTGGCGAACAGCCGCCAGGGCGTGACGCAGTCCGGTCCGGTCGTCTCGGCGCTCAGCCCGGGGACGCCCGTGGCCTTCTTCGCCGCGCGCAGGGCGTCCATGAACTCCCTTGCACTACCGATGGGTTGCAGTTGCCCGTCGGCGCCGAGCAGCCCGGCCCTCTCGCAGACGTCGGTGTTGTAGTAGAGCACCATGGGGTGGGTGTCGAGCGGGATCGCGTACTGCTGCCCGTCGACCGCGCCGCGCTTGAAGATGTCCTCGGGGAACTGGTCGGCTCCCACGCCCAGGTCACGCAGCAGGTCCAGGTCGAAGGGGTCGAGGAGCCGTCCGGGACCGAAGCCCGCGAGCCGCGCCAGATGGAGTATCGCGACCTCGGGCGCCCGCCCGCCGGCCCCCGCCATGCCCAGCTTCGTGTAGTACGGGGTGCCCCACTGCAGTTGGGTCGCCTCCAGGTCGATCTCCGGGTGCTCCTCGGCGAACGCGTCGACCAGCGCGGTCATATTGGCCCCGTCGCCCCCACCGAAGAGGTGCCAGTAACGCAGCCGTGTCTTCCCCTCGGCCCCGAAGGACGGTGCGGCGCACCCCGCCGCACCCAGCACCAGCCCTCCGGTGCCGACGAGTAACTTCCTTCTGCTCAAGCGTCGTGCATCGATCACGGCCCACCCCTCAGTCGTCCGAAATATCGAACTGTGCTCGCGAATTCGGACGGACGGTAGATTCGAAGCGCTTCCGAGTCAACGGTTCACACAGGCATCCACACAGCGGGCCCAGTGGCGGCCGCCCGCCGAGGTGGCCGAGACTCGCACCCCACCTCACGCGGGCGAGTCGTGCACGGCACGGCCACGATCGAGTGACGCGCCCGTCCGATCCCGGACCGCCGTCACTGCGCCGGACGGGCTATGTTTTGCCCAGGTTCGCTCCCGGTAGAAGACTGGCTTTGTCGGAAGTTTCGGATGCGCGCGTGGCTTCTGGGAGGCGTCATGTTCGTACGCACGGTTTACGCGACCGGCGATCCCGCCAACATCGACAGGGCCATCGAGGGGCTCAGCACTGAGGGCCGGGAACTGCTCGAGCAGCAGCCAGGATTCCGCGGCTTCGGGATCTTCGTGGACCGGGAGCTCGGAAAACTGCTGGCGGTGAGCTGGTGGGAGTCCGAGGAGGCCCGGAGGA
Organism: Streptomyces sp. CA-210063; assembly: GCF_024612015.1. NCBI lineage: Bacteria > Bacillati > Actinomycetota > Actinomycetes > Kitasatosporales > Streptomycetaceae > Streptomyces > Streptomyces sp. CA-210063. The sequence continues at coordinate 10,453,263 of NZ_CP102512.1, read as the reverse complement.
ACAGCGACGAGGCATTGCGTGAGCGGCGAGCGGCGCTCCTGGAGCCGTTCGCGGCGACCACAACGACTGACAATTTCGAAGCGGTGGTCTTCCACCCGATCCGGCAACCGGAGGCGGAAGCCGGGCTGCGGGTCACCCGGGTGGAGTTCGACCCCTCGGACGCGGATCTGTTCACCGATACGTTCCGGGCTTCGGTGGTCCCGAGGCTCGAGGCGCTCCCCGGACTGGCCAGAGCATCCCTCCTGATCGACCGGGACCGGGGACGCGGGCTGGTCGGCGCCCTGTTCACCGACCGCGAATCCCTTGCCGCGTCCCGCGCCGGCCAGGCGGCAGCCAGGCATGAGGGTGCTGCCAAGGCCCATGTCACCGTGACCGGGCTGGAAGAGTTCGAGGTCGTTTTCGCCGACGTGCGCGCCGACTGAGACGACGGCGGTTCCGAGCCGGGAAGGCGGTATCGGCCAAGCACAGCGCCGTGAGCGGTGCACACCATCCCTGCCATACTGTTCCGACCAACGCCATGATCGCGACGTACTCCGTCCATGGCCGCGTATGTCTGCCTGACCGTCCTGCTCGCCCGAGAACTGGCCCGAGAACTGGACGTGGGGAAGCCAGAAACGGCCGTGGGACTGCGGCGGTTAGGGAGGCCCGAAGCCTCCTCGCTGGGGTGGAGTCGGGTGGCTCGGCCTCTTCCGGGCCGTATGGGCCGTACCCTTCATGGTGTCTATGGCGTCACATAGCGGGCGCCGAACCACTGGAGGCAACACCTCGTGCTGATTGCTCAGCGTCCGTCCCTGACCGAAGAGGTCGTCGACGAGTTCCGCTCCCGGTTCGTGATCGAGCCGCTGGAGCCGGGCTTCGGTTACACCCTCGGCAACTCCCTTCGCCGTACCCTCCTCTCCTCGATCCCGGGTGCGGCGGTCACGTCCATCCGCGTCGACGGTGTCCTGCACGAGTTCACCACCGTGCCGGGCGTCAAGGAGGACGTCACCGACCTGATCCTCAACATCAAGCAGCTGGTCGTCTCCTCGGAGCACGACGAGCCGGTCGTGATGTACCTGCGCAAGCAGGGCCCGGGTCTGGTCACCGCCGCCGACATCGCGCCCCCGGCCGGTGTCGAGGTGCACAACCCCGACCTCGTCCTCGCCACGCTCAACGGCAAGGGCAAGCTGGAGATGGAGCTGACGGTCGAGCGTGGCCGCGGTTACGTCTCCGCCGTGCAGAACAAGCAGGTGGGCCAGGAGATCGGCCGTATCCCGGTCGACTCCATCTACAGCCCCGTGCTGAAGGTCACGTACAAGGTCGAGGCGACCCGTGTCGAGCAGCGCACCGACTTCGACAAGCTGATCGTCGACGTCGAGACCAAGCAGGCCATGCGTCCGCGTGACGCCATGGCTTCGGCCGGCAAGACCCTGGTCGAGCTGTTCGGTCTGGCCCGCGAGCTCAACATCGACGCCGAGGGCATCGACATGGGCCCGTCCCCCACGGACGCCGCCCTCGCCGCCGACCTGGTACTGCCGATCGAGGAGCTCGACCTCACCGTCCGGTCGTACAACTGCCTCAAGCGTGAGGGCGTCCACTCCGTGGGTGAGCTCGTGGCTCGTTCCGAGGCCGACCTGCTCGACATTCGTAACTTCGGTGCGAAGTCGATCGACGAGGTCAAGGCGAAGCTGGCCGACATGGGCCTGGCTCTCAAGGACAGCCCTCCCGGATTCAACCCGACCGCCGCCGCTGACTCCTTCGGCGCTGGCAATGACGGGGACGGGGACGCGGGCTTTGTGGAGACCGAGCAGTACTGAACGCAGCTGAACCAATCAGCTGGGCCGTTGTTCCCCCGCGACGGTGGCTCCGCGGATTGAGTACGCGGTCGCCGCCATCGAGCGGGGGACGAACGACAGCTGTTCTGTGGCCGGCCTCGGGGTCACCGCAGATGGTGTGAACGGGATGCGCTCATGCGCATCCCGGCCGAGCGGGGACGAGCGCTCGCTGCGGGGGTGACACCGCGCAGGGGGCTGTGCTTGCGAGCGCAGCCCCTCGTCGGCGCCCGTCGACCGTCCTCACGCCCTCACGCCCTCGCTGTCAGTGCCCGGAGAGCTCGCGTGGTCCGGTTCCGTACATCGCAAGCGCCGGAGAGGTGCGGTGCCGGACCACGCGACCCGGGCGGGTGTTCACGGGCCGGGGTCACGGCCCCGGTCCTGGATCCGGCTGCACGGCCTCGGTGATTCCGGCCCGGGCCGCTTCGAGTTGAGCGGCGAACGCGATGCCGAGGAACAGCGCCACGCCGGTCAGGTTGGCCCACAGCAGCAGGGCGACGAACGCCGTCAGCGGTCCGTACACGGCGCCGAATGATCCGCTCTCGGCAACGTAGAGCGACAGCAGCCACGTGGCCGTGATCCACAGGACCAGGTGGACCGCCGAGCCGAACGCGAGCCATGTGTAGCCCGGCTGGTCCCGGCGCGGAGCCCAGCGGAAGATCACCGCCGACGCGACCCAGGCGAGCACCACCCCCAGGGGCACTTCGAGGGGCCTCCACCAGTCGAGCAGTTCCCGGGGCCAGCCGAGGGCCTCCACCACCGCGTTCCCGACGGCATCCCCCGCGACGAGCACGAGGAACCCCAGGACCATCGGCATGCCCGCCGCGAGGGCGAGGAGCAGGGACCGCCCGTACTTGGCCAGGAACGGCCGGTCGCGTTCGATGCCGTAGATGCGGTTGGCGCCCCGCTCGACCTGCGCCATCGCCGAGGCGAGGTTGAGTACGGCGAAGGCCAGTCCCAGCCACATGGCGACGGCGTTCCAGACTCCGGATCCGGCGCTGCGCGCGGTGGCGTCCAGAGCGTCCTCGACCAGACCCGTGCTGGCGCCCGGCACGATCTGGCCCAGGGTGAGTTCGATGATCCGCCCCACGCTCTCCGTGTGCACGGTGGTGGCCACGCCGACCAGCGCGATGGTGAACGGCACCAAGCCCAGGACCACTTGGAACGCGAGCGAACGGGAGTTGGTGAAGCCGTCGGCGTAGCGGAACCGGGCGAACGCGTCGAGGAGCAGTCGGCGGCCTCCGTAGTGCCTCAGCGCGGTGAGCGCCTCGTCTCCGGAGAGCTCGTCCCCGATCATGTCCCGCGTCTGCGGGACGTGCACAACGGTCCCCATCGAGAACGTCTCCTCCTGTCGTTCGTACGGCCGGACGAAGAACACGATCTTGCCGCGGGAGAACCGTACAGCCGAACGACTACGGCGGTCGGCCGTCAGGTGGACCAAGGGGCGCCGCCACACCCATGGCCGCCAGTCCCGCTGGTGCGGTGGGACGGAGGAGTGGGCGCAAGAGCCACCGGACCGCGCGCACCGCCCGCCGAGGGGCAACGAGGATGACTCGAACGGAGTCCTCTCAGGCCGTGGACGCTTGCCGGGCTCCGAGCACGGCCTCCAACTGCCCCAACGGATCCCCTCCCACGAAGCGCAGGACGATCGTGTCCGCGCCGGCCGCCGCCAGTTCGCGGATGCCGTCGGCGGCCCGGGCGGCGTCGCCGGACACGGTGAAGACCTCCTCCTGAGGGCGGCCCAGCCAGGCGCCGTGGCCCTCGGTGTGGGGGTGGAGGGTGCGGGCCACCTCGTCGGGGTCGTCGCCGACGCACGTGAAGGCGAAGACGGTCAGGGTGTGGTCGGCAGTGGCGCCGCCCTTGATGGTCAGCTCACGGATGTGTTCCAGATCGCGCGGACCGTGGCCCTCGGCGATCAGCGTGCCATCGGCGACCCGGCCGGACAGTTCGAGGGAGCGGGGGCGCACCACTCCCGCGACGACCGGCGGGACCTCGGTCGGCGGATGCACCAACTTGACTCCGTCCAGCCGCACTTCACGTCCCGTCACTTCGACGCGCTCACCTCGCAGCAGCGCGCGCACGGAGGTGATCGTCTCCTCCAGCAGAGCCAGCGGGGAGCGGGGTGCGACACCGACCTGGACCATCCACTCCCGCACGCCGTGTCCGATGCCGGCCACCAGCCGACCGGGGAACGTCCGGGCCAGCGTGGCCAGTTCCATCGCCAGCAGCGCCGGGCTGCGCAGCGGGGCCGGGGTGATGCCGATGCCCACCCGCAGGCGGTGTGTCGCGCCCAGGGCCACGGCCGCCGCCGACACGCCGCCGTTCCAGCCGAGGTCCTCCACCACCCACAGGTCGTCCACACCCAGCGCCTCGGCCCGCCGCGCGAACTCGGGCAACCCCTCTGGGGCCCAGTCTCGGTCGTACATCACACCGATCCGTACGTTTGTCATGTGGGGAACCTATGCGGCGACGACGGCCTGATCAACGGCGTATCCCACCTGGCGAACGACGGCCGGGCGCCCGACGATGGCGCGGACCTCGCCCCCCGAGCAGGCGCGATTGGTGGGCGGGGGCGGCCGCATTGCCCGGCAACCGGTCGAGCACTGCGGTGCGGGTGAGACGCGCCCCGGGCACCCCGTCGGCATGGAGTCCCCGGGCGCGACGCCTACGGCGAGGGCCGAGTCAGTGGTAGGTGTGGACGACGGCGTGGCCCTTGCCGCGGCCGATCATCCACTTGTTGACCGGGGTGGTGATCAGGAAGGCGACGGCGAAGCCTCCCAGGAGGGCGGACCAGAACAGCCCGTCGGACAGGTGGGCGTCCATGGCGCCGGGGACCAGGGCGATGATGCCGTTGTCGACGAGCTCCATCACGGCGATGGACACCGTGTCGGCGGCGAGTGCGACCTTGATCGCCGTCCGGAAGGCCAGGCCGACCCGGAGGACCGCGAACAGTGTGAACGAGTAGCCGAACAGGAAGGCCAGCACGATTGCCAGCACCATGGTCTCGACGTTGCCCCACAGCAGGGCGGTGCCGATGACCATGCCGAGGATCTCACCGATGGCGCAGCCGGTCAGACAGTGCAGCGTCGCTTTCACCGCCGTGGACCAGGACGCCGCCGACGCTGGCTGGCCGTGGTGCCCGGGGTGATGCTGGTGTTGGGTGCCGTGCGTGCCGTGCGTGCTGTGATCCATGACCGTCATATCCCCCTTCCAGTCCCAGTGTGACCCGCTCCGCCGGGCCTCACGTGCCCCCTAACCGTATACCCGGGTGGGGTATTCCCTGCAGAGTGATCGACAGAATTTTGGATGATCTGCCCGGCCATCGTCTTGGCCGGCGGGTAGGAACCGTCGGCCTGCTCGGTCCTGGCCATGGCGACCGCACCCTCGTGGTGCTCGATCATCATCTCCGCGAAGGCGACGTCGGCGGCGTTGTGCGCCGCTCCATATCCGCAGGAGCTGCAGTTCGGAAAGGTCAGGCGGCGCCCAGCCCCGCACGACCTACGCCAGTGCGTGCATGCCCAGGATCCCCGCCAGCACCGTCAGTACCAGCAGCCAGTGGCGGAGGGACCCGGGCAGCGGGTCGACGCGCGACCGGGGGCGGTTTTGTCAGGTCCCTTGCAAAGGTCCGGACCAACTGCTATTTCCCTTCTGTTAGGAAAGTTTCCTACCAGTTGGTCGATCAGTCCATCCACAGGTCCGATCGAGAATCGTCGATTCTCGTCACAGACCGTCAGGAGTCCCCCATGAGACCGGCACGATCCGTTCTGCTCGTCGCCGCGCTGCTCCTTCTCGGCCTTGTCCTGATCCCGGGAACCGCACAGGCCGGCCCCGCTGCCCCCACTCCCCTTCCGGCGGCCGTGGCCCCGTCGGCGGCCACACCGGTCGCCGCCAACGGACAGCTCGTGGTCTGCGGCACCAAGCTCTGCAACCAGCAAGGAAAAACGATCCAGCTCCGGGGTATGAGCACACACGGTCTGCAGTGGTACAGCCAGTGCGTCACCAACGGCTCGCTCAACGCGCTCGCCACCGACTGGAAGGCGGACGTACTGCGCATCTCCATGTATGTCCAGGAGGGCGGCTACGAGACCGATCCGCGCCGCTTCACCGACCTCGTTCACTCCGCCATCGAGCAGGCCACCGCCCGCGGCATGTACGCCATCGTCGACTGGCACATGCTCGACCCCGGCGACCCGCACCAGAACCTCGCCCGCGCCAAGACCTTCTTCTCCGAGATCGCCCAGCGCCACCGCGACAAGAACAACCTGCTGTACGAGATCGCGAACGAGCCCAGCGGGGTGAGCTGGTCCCGCATCAAGAGCTACGCCGAGCAGCTCATCCCCGTCATCAGGGCCAAGGACCCCAACACCCCGATCCTGGTCGGCACCCGCGCATGGTCCTCGCTCGGTGTCTCGGAGGGCTCGAACGAGTCCGAGGTGGTCAACAACCAGGTGAACGCGGCCAACATCATGTACACGTTCCACTTCTACGCGTACTCGCACCGGGACGAGTACCTGCAGACGCTCACCCGCGCGGCCGACCGCATACCCGTCTTCGTCACCGAGTTCGGCACCCAGAACTACGCGGGTGAGGGCGCGAACGACTTCACCATGTCGCAGCGCTATCTCGATCTGCTGGCGGCCAAGAAGATCAGCTGGGTCAACTGGAACTTCTCCGACGACGAACGCACCGGCGCCGTGTTCAAGCCGGGCACGTGCGCCGGCAACGGTCCGTGGACCGGTACGTCCTCCCTCAAGCCCTCGGGTGTCTGGATCCGCGACCGCATCAGGACGACGGACGACTTCTGACCGGAGGGGAGAGGAAGGGTACGACGGGAGCGGCGCACCGGCGCCCAGGGCCCGCTCCCGTCCACGCCCGCCGACGCCCGCCGACGCCCGCCCTGACCGGCGTACGCGTCTGGTCAGCACTCATTGCCCGCCCACGCGACCCTCTTGCGAGGGCAGGTGGGGCACAACAAAGCTTGCGGGGCTCTTGCTTCCCACCTGTGATGTGGAGTCTCGCCCATGCCCCGCCTGATTCCGGACACCCGGCCGCAGCGCGTCCTCGCGGCCTCGAACTTCGTCTACACCATTGGCAACGGCCTCTATCTGACTGCCGGAGTGCTGTACTTCACCCAGGCGGTTCACCTTCCGGCGGATGACGTGGGACTCGGCCTCGGCTTAGCCGGTCTTGTCGCACTGGCCCTGGGTGTCACGGTCGGTCATCTGGCGGACAGATGGGGAGCGCGCGGCGTCTATACGGTCACCCTGGCGGTCCAGGCACTGGCCACGGCCGGCTTCGTGATGGCGGACGCCTTCTGGCCGTTCGTCCTCGCGGTCTGCGCGGCGGCCGGGGCGAAGACGGCCGGGACCGCCGCCCGCTCCCCGCTCATCAGGCACTACGGAGGGGACCGGCCACAGGAATTCCGGGCCTATCTCCGTGCGGTGACCAACCTCGGCATCTCCCTCGGTGCCGTGCTGGCGGGCTGGGTGGTTCAGGTCGGCACGCTCACCGCCTATCAACTGATGGTCATCGGCAACGCGATCGCCTTCGTGGTCGCCGCGGTGATCCTGGTCCTCCTCCCGCCGGTCGCACCGGTCCCCGCCCTCGGCGGCCCCCGCTGGACCGCCGTCCGCGACCGCCCTTACCTGCTGCTCACCGCCCTCGACGGCATCATGGCCGTCCAGTTCAAGGTTCTCACCGTGGGCATCCCGCTCTGGCTCGTCGGTGCCACCACCGCCCCGCACTGGCTCATCTCAGGCACGATTCTCACCAGCACCGTCATCGTCATCGCATTCCAGGTGCGAGCGAGCCGCAGCATCGTTTCCCCAGCGGCCGGCGGAAACGCCTACCGCAGGGCGGGCGTGGCCTTTCTCGTTTCCTGCTCACTGATCTCGCTGGCCGCCGGCATACCGGCGTGGGCTGCCGGGGCACTGCTCATCACCGCGGCGGTGATCCACACAGTCGGCGAACTGTGGTACTCCGCCGCGGGCTTCGAGGTGTCCTTCGCCCTCGCCCCCCGGCATGCCACCGGCCAGTACCTGGGCGTGTTCGGCCTGGGCGCGGGACTGGCCGACGCCCTCGGGCCGGCTCTGATCATCTCGCTCTGCATCACCTGGGGCCGCCCCGGGTGGTACGTCGTGGGAGCGCTGTTCGCCCTGACGGGCCTGGCGGCGCCGCTCGCCGTCCGCTGGGCGCAACGTCGGCAGGACGCTCGGAAGACGCGGCCCGAACCTGCGGAGAACGCGTCAGCCGCCTGACCCGCCCGAGGAAACAGCTCAGCCTCTGTGCCGGATGCCGCCCGGGAGGGCCGGATCACATCGCTCAGCGGGCGACGAGGCGCACAGTGGCGTGTGCCGGTCCGTTCACCGTGATCGAACGCAGCGGCTCCACGTCTCCGGCCGGTTCGATGACGGTGACCAACTCCGCGAGCGTCTCCAGGAGCATCCGCATCTGGTGGCGGGCCATGGTGCTCCCGATGCAGACGTGCTCGCCGGTACCCAGGGCCAGATGGCGGTTGGGCCGCCGGCCGAGGTCGAACCGTTCGGGTTCCGTGAACACCGACTCGTCCCGGTTGGCCGAGGGGATCCACAGCACGACCCGGTCCCCGGCGGCGATGCGCCGACCGTGGATGACGGTGTCCGCCGTGGCCGTCCGCATGCTGTGCGTGGCGCTGCTCGTCCACCGCAGCACCTCCTCCGCCGCGGTCCTCGACAGTTCGCCGTCCCGCTCCCGCACCAGCCGCTGCCACTGCTGCGGATGGGCGGCGAGGGCGAGGATCCCCGAGGCCATCGACAGGCCCGCGTTCTCCGACGCTCCGACGAGGTTCTCGCAGCCCAGCAGGATCTCGGTCTCGGTCAGCAGCTCCCCCTGCACCTCGTTGTCGACGAACATGCCCATCGCGTCGTCCGCGGGCCGCTCCATCCGCGCGTACATCATGTCGATGAAATAGCGCATCAGCGGGAGGTGGCTGGTGAGGGGTTTGCCGGACTCGAACGCCTCCGTGGTCCACGCCAGAAGCCGCTCGCGGTCCTCCGGCGGCACACCGAGCAACCTGCCGATGTTGTGGCTGGAGAGCCGGGCTCCGATGTCGTGGACCACGTCGCAGGTGCCCGACTCGACGGCACGCGTCACCACGGAGCGGATCTCGGCGCGCATCTCGCCCGCCAGGGAACGGGCGCACCGTTCGCTGAACCGGTCGGCCACCTGCCCGCGCAGGGCGCGGTGCCTGGGCGGATCGGTCAGGGCCATGGTCAGACCGCTGCCGGGATCCTGCCCCAGATCCGTCGGCCGCAGCAGGACACCCTGCGCCGAACTGAAGACGGCCGGGTTCTGGTACACGTCCCGTATGTCCTCGTACCGGGTGAGCGACCAGAAGCCCGGCAGGGCGCCCGGTTCGTGCCAGTGGACCGGGGCGTGGTGTCTCATCCAGGACCACAGCTCGTGCACCTCGCCGGAGGCGTGCAGATCCGGGTCGACGACGTCGGCAGGGGTGAAGGCGATGACGGTCATGACGGGGCTCCCTCGGCGATCAGGGCAAGACGGTCGTGGAAACCGTCGAGCAGCTTCTGCGCGGTGGCCGCAGCGACGGCGTCACGCCGGAACGAGAGCACCACGTCGAGCACGCCGTCCTCGTCCGGCCATACCTCGAGGTGCAGCTCCAACGGCAGGTCGGCGTACGGCTGGCGCAGATGCGCGGCGACGACACCGGGCAGGTCGAGCCGGGGCGGGGCGTTGTCCTGGAGGGCGAAAAGGGACTGGAACACCGGCGGCCGCCCGGGCGTCGCCGTCCCGACGCCCTGCGCGACGGCCGTGAAGGGGACATCGCTGCGGCCGAAGGCCCGGTGGATCGCTCTCCCGGTCTCGCGGATGCCGTCCTCGCCACCGCCCACCGCGTGACCGCGCAGGCGCACCGGCACCATGTTGATCAGGCAGCCGACGGCCTGCTCCAGTTCCGGGACGGTGCGCTCGGCGACGGGCACGCCCACCGCGAAGTCCCGCTGCCCGCAGACCGCGGCCATGGCGTCCGCCCAGGCCGACAGGACCACCACGAACCGGCTCGCTCCGAGCGCCGCGCCCCGTGCGTCGAGACACGCCGTGACGGCCTTGGGAACGGACAGGTCGAGATGCCCCGTGCCCGTCTCCCCGGGGCCGGGCCGTCCGGGCCAGCGGATCTGGGGCACGTCCTGGAACTCCTCCCGTACCCGCTGTGTCCGCCCCGCCGAGTCCGTCGCGGCCGTGGCCGCCGTCGTCAGCCGGGCCCGCTCGGCCAGGGTGGGCGGGGCGGTTCGCGGCTCCCGTCCGGCGTAGGCGTCGGACAGGTCACGCGCCAGGACGGATTCCGACCGGCCGTCGAAGACGATGTGGTGAACCAGCACCCCGAACAGCCAGCCGCCCCCTTCGGTCACCGGCACCAGCGCGGTGCGCCACAGGTCGGCGTCCTGAGGTTCCAGGGGCTCGTCGAAGAGCCGGCGCAGCGCGAGGACCGCCTCGTCGACGGTCGGCCGGGCGTCCAGGAGTTCCAGGGGCGGGGCGGAGACGTCGGTGACCTCGGCATGGGGCCGGGGATCCGCTCGGAAGGCCGTGCGCAGCAGCTGGTGCCGCTCGTGGACGCGGGCGACGGCCGCCTCCAGGGCGTCCTGGTCGAGCCGGCCGTCCAGGTGCCACGTCATCAGGCAGTACGCCGACCGGTCCTGCGGCGTCGTCAGATGACGGGTGAGGAAGACCAACTCCATGGCGGTCAGCGGGATGTCACCGGTCGGCGGCGGTACGGCGTTCGTGCCGGGCGCCGACCGCAGCCAGGATCCGAGGCGTTCGGCCGACGTGTGCTCGTACAGGCTCGACAGGGGAACCGGCCGCCCCGCCCGCTTGCCGATACGCGCGCAGGCACGGGCGGCCTGGAGTGAGGAGCCTCCCCACTCGAAGAAGGACGTGTGCGGTGGCACGGCCGGTCTGCCCAGCACGGCGGCGAAGACCTCGGCCACCATGCGGACGAGCGGGTCGCCGATGGGGCCCTGGTGGCTCTCGACCGGCGCCTCGGGCAGGCTCGCCAGCAGGGCCCGATCGTCCAGCTTGCCTCTGTCGGTCAGGGGGAAGGAGTCGACGAAGGCGACGTCGACGGGGCGTTGGTAGGCGGGCAGATGGCGGGCGAGGATCGCCGGTACCTCCGGCGGTGCTCCGCCGGTCCGGGTCGGCACGCAGAAGGCCACCAGGTCGAAGACGCCGTCGAGTTCGTTCCAGCGAGGGACCACCCGGCAGTCGGCGACGTCCGGGACCAGGCGCACGATCTGCCGCTCCACCTCGGCCGGTTCGACGCGGTTGCCCCGGATCTTCACCTGCCGGTCGATCCGCCCGCGGAACTCGACGATCCCGTTCTCGTCGCGGACGCCCATGTCTCCGGTGCGGTACAGCCGGACCTGCTCACCGTCGATGTCGACCTGCGTGAACTTCTCGGCGGTGAGGGCCGGTTCTCCGAGGTAGCCGTGGGCCAGGCCGTCGCCCGCGACGCAGATCTCGCCCGGTTCCCCGGCCGCGCAGGGGCGGTTGCCCTGGAGGACGAAGACGGAGGTTCCGGGCACCGCTCGCCCCAGCGGGATGCCGCCGGGGCGGGCGCAGTCGGCGGCGGTGATGTGGTGCGTGGTGGTGAACACCGTGTTCTCGACGGGACCGTAGCCGTTGATCAGGGCCGTGTCGGGGAACCGGTCGAGGAAGCGGCCGACGTGCCGCGCGGACAGGCGTTCACCGCCGACCATGACCTGGGACAGGCCGCTCATCGCCGTCAGGTCCTCGTCGACGATCAGGTTGAACAGGCTGCTGGTCAGCCAGGCCGTGTTCACTCCGTGGTCGGTGACCATCGTACGCAGGGCCTCGGCCGTCAGGAAGGGCTCGTCGATCAGGACGCCGGTGCCGCCGTTGTACAGCGCGGCCCAGAGTTCGAGGGAGAACGCGTCCCACGGCAGCGCCGCCGCGAGGGGGATCACCGTGTCCCGGTCGAAACGCGTGAAGGTGCCGGGCCGGAAGAGCCGTGCCGTCGCCCGGTGCGGGGTGCTCACTCCTTTGGGCCGTCCCGTGGTGCCCGAGGTGAAGAACACACAGCACGCGTCGGAGCCCCGTACCGTCACCGCGGCGCGTGCGGGGCCTTCCCCCGTGTCGTCCTCGGCCGCTGTCCACAGCGGCGCGGGCAGCTCCGCCCTCGTGCCCGGTCGGGCGACGACGAGGGGTGGCCGGAGTTGTCCGACCACCGCGTCGAGACGGGTGAGCGGCCAGTCCGGATCGAGCAGCGCGTATGCGGCGCCGAGTTTGAGAACGGCCAGCAGAGTGACGACCAGGTCGACGGAGCGTGGCATCAGGATCGGCACCACATGACCCTGTTCGACACCGGCGGCGGCGAGCCGGTCGGCTAATTCCTCGGCGCGGGCGTCCAATTCACCGTACGACATCCGGGTGTACCGAGCAATCAGGGCTGTGCGGCGCGGCTGAGCGCGCGCCTGTGCGGCGAAGACGTCATGCAGTCCCTCCCCCGGTGATTCATTCGACTGCAACTCGTCGACTCCCTTCGCAATCAGGAGCGTATGACGTTGCCATGTCTGATCGTTTCCTGCCAACCTCCTTTTCTCGAAAAGGGGTTGAGCCCGACTTCATCATGAATATGATCACGGGGCGACACGGCATCAGCGCAGCATGAGATGGAATATCCGATTTCCAACGGCATGATGGGGGACGTTGTGACGAGTCGGGATCGCTCCTTGGACGTCGCGGTCACGGGTATGGCAGCGCGGTTACCGGGCCCCCGCGGAATCGACGACTGGTGGGATTCCCAGCTCCACGGCAGCGTGCACAGCAGGAGATACACGCGGGAGGAGCTGGTCGCGGCCGGAGTGCCCGCCGCGTTGGCGGCCGACCCGGACTACGTGCCCGTACGCGGCCATCTCGACGACTGGGACCGCTTCGACCACGACTTCTTCCAGATCCGGGGGCGCGAGGCCGAACTCATGGACCCTCAGCATCGCTGGATGCTGGAGGTGGCCTGGAACGCCCTTGCGGACGCGGGGATTCCGCCCCGGGACGACACGCTGGTGACCAGCGTCTACGCGTCCATGACGGGCAGCGGCTACATGCGTGCGATGGTCCGCGGCGGACACCTCGATCCGGGCCTGCTGGACGACGTGATCCACGGTACCGAGCCGGACTTCATGGCGAGCCGCGTGGCCTACAAACTCGGTCTGACCGGACCCGCGTTCGCCGTGCAGACGGCCTGCTCCTCCTCACTGGTTGCCGTACACCTGGCGGTGCAGGCGCTGCTCAGCGGCGACTGCGACCAGGCCCTCGTGGTGGGGGCCGGTTTCGGATACCCGCAGGCGGGTCATCTGCACCAGCCGGGCGGCGTGCTGTCCGCCACGGGTGCGTGCCGCCCGTTCGACCGGCACGCGGACGGGGTGATCGCCGGGTCCGGCGCGGGTGCCGTGGTGCTGCGCCGCCTGTCGGACATCACCGAGGACGACCCCGTGCCGTACGGCGTCATCCTGGGCTCCGCGATCAACAACGACGGGAACACCAAGGCCGGTTACTACGCACCGTCCGCCGCGGGGCAGGAGCGGGTCATCGGCGCGGCGCTGAGCGCGGCCGAGGTCGACGGCGGGTCGATCGGCTATCTGGAGGCCCACGGCACCGGCACCCGCATCGGGGACCCGATCGAGTGGACGGCGGCCGGCTCCGCGCTGCGCAGGGCGGGAGCCGGGCAGGGCAGTGTGGCGGTGGGCGCCTTGAAGGCCAGCATCGGCCACCTGGACGCCGCCGCGGGAGTCGCCGCGCTGATCAGGGCCCTGCTGGTGGTGCGCAGCGGTGTGATCCCGCCCGTCGCGGGGTTCACCGCGCGCAATCCCCTGTTGGAGACCGAGAACTGCCCCCTGTACATACCCACCGAGGCCGTCCCCTGGGCCGGGGAGCGTCCGCGACGCGCCGGGGTGAGCGCGTTCGGTATCGGCGGCACCAACGCGCATGTCGTGATCGAGCAGGCGCCGCCTCGCGAGCCGACCGCTCCCGCCCACGCCCACGCTCCCGCTCCCGCCCCCGAGATGCGGGCGCCGCGCGAGCGCCTGGTGCTCCTGTCGGCGGCGGATCCCGAGGCACTCGACCGCGTGGCCGACGCTCTGGCCGTCCACCTCAGGACCCACGACCCGGATCTCGGCGAAGTCTGCGGCACCCTGGTCAACGGCCGCCCGGTCCTGGGTGAACGCCTCGCGGTCACGGGTCGGACGAGCGCCGAGGTCGCCGAACGCCTCGCCGGCCGGTCCGGGGTGTCCCGGGGCACCGCGCCGGTGACGGGCCCCGCCCCGGTGGTCTTCCTCTTCCCCGGCGGGGGCACTCAACGGCCGGCCATGGCCGAGCCCTTCACCGTGCTCCCCGGGTTCCGCCGGGCGCTCGACCGGTGCCTCGCGGCGTTCGTCTCTCCGCTGGCGGAGCGGATCCGGCAGGCGCTGTTCGACCCGGACTTCCCCGCCGACGAGCTGAACCGGCCCGGACTGGCGCAGCCGTCTCTCTTCGCCGTCGGCCACGCGGCGGCGACCGCACTCATGGACCTGGGGGTCCGGCCGGCCGCGGTGTGCGGACACAGTTCCGGCGAGATCACCGCGGCCGCCGTCGCCGGAGTCTTCGGCCTGGAGGATGCGGCCACGTTCATCGCGGCGCGCGGCCGGGCCATGCAGGACTGCCCGGAGGGCGCGATGCTGGCCATCGGGGCGGAGGTGAAGCAGGCCCTCGCTCTCGCCGAGGAGTGGGGTCTCGACCTCGACGTGGCCGCGGTCAACGGCCCGGACTCCTGCGTGCTGGGAGGGCCGGTCGATGAGGTGGAGGAATACCTGCGGCGCGTCGGCGACACCTGTTTCGTACGGCGCCTGCGCTACACCCACGCGGGCCACTCCCGTCTGATCGAGCCCGCGCTGCCCGCGCTCACCGAGGCGATGGCGCGGATCGGGCTCCGGCCGCCGGCCCTGCCGATCGCGCTCAACGTGTCCGGTCGGGTCGTCGCGGCCGGTACCGCCCTGCCGCGCGACATGTTCGTCACTCAGGTACGGCAGTCCGTGCTGTTCGGCGCCGCCCTCGACTCGCTGGCCGAACATGTGCCGGGCGCCCTGACCGTGGAGATCGGTCCGGGGCGGCCCCTGTCACCGATGGCTGAGGCGGCCGGTTTCCCCGTGGTCGCTCTGGACCAGGGCAGGGACGCGCCGGGGGCCGCCGCGCTGGGTGGCGTCGGCGCACTGTGGGCCGTGGGACAACCGATCGCGCCGGACGGGCTGACCGGCGGCGGCCGTAGGGCCAGGCTGCCCGGCTACCCGTTCTCGGGACCGCGCTCGGTGGCCCCGGAAGCGCTCGCCTCGCCCGCGACGGACCCGAGCCGCTCTCCGGTCGTCACGCCACTGCCGGAGCAGCGGAGCCAGGAGCCGGAACCCGACAGCACGGCTCCGGTCGACCCGGCGGAGGGAGTGACACGGATCTGGGCGGAACTGCTCGGCCGGGACGATTTCCCGGCGGCCGCCGACTTCTTCGCCGAGGGCGGGGACTCCCTGCTGATCACCCGGCTGATCCGCAGGGTGAACAGCGAGTTCGGCATCCGTGTCCCCGTGCGCGAAATGCTGGCCCGACGTACGTTGAACGGCCATATCGCGGTGGTCCGCCGGATCCGGGACGAGGCGGACAAGCAGGAAAAAAATGACCGTTAATCAGCAGCCCTCTTCAGTCGGCAAATAGGGTTCTATCGTGCCCTCGCGGTACGGATTACTTAATTCCGCTTCCGTTGGGAGCGCATGGGACGGACCGCTCGCACTGATCCATTGCGTAAATCAATCCGCCCTCCTAGGATCACACCACCACGACGCGGTAAACGGGGTGCTTTTCTCATGTCGTCCTTACCATCCGTGAATTCCTCTCCGTCCGGGCGAACCGCCTCGGCAATCGGCGAACCACTGCCGGAAGACACGCTCGTTCCCGCACACGAAGTGGTGGCCCGCCTGGCCGCCGACCAACCCGCGGCGGTCGCCGTGCGCTGCGCCGACATCGCCGTCACCTACGGTGAGCTGATCTCCTGGTCCCGGCAGTTGTCCCACCGCCTCGCCGCAGCCGGGGTGGGCGCCGGTGACCGCGTCGCCCTCCTCACGGAGCCCTCCGCCGCGATGATCGCGTCCGTCCTCGGCGTCCTCGGCGCGGGCGCCGCCTATGTGCCCATCGATCCGGCCCAGCCGGATGCCCGTGTCGCCACGATCCTCCACGACGCACAGGTGAAGGCCGTCATGACGACGGCACACACGCGGCATCGGGTGGCCGGCTCCCAGGTGCCCGTCGTGACGGTCTCGAACGTCCCCGGCGAGGAACCGGACGCCGCGACCTACGACTCCTTCGCGACCGCGGTCGGCCCGGCGGATCCGGCCTACCTCATCTACACCTCGGGCAGCACGGGCGAGCCCAAGGGCGTCATCGTCGAGCACCGCAATCTCGCCGCCTCGACCCGGGCCCGCCTCATGGTCCACCCGGGGAACCCGACCTTCCTCCTGACGTCACCGCTGGCCTTCGACTCGTCGGTCGCCGGGATATGGGGGACCCTCCAGGCGGGCGGCTGCCTGGTCGTGGCGTCCGCCGACGACCTGCGTGACCCCGATCGGCTGGTGTCCCTCATCAGCCGCCATCGCGTGAACCGCATCCTGTGCGTGCCCACTCTGTACCGGCTGCTGCTCGACGCCGCCGAACGCGTCGGCAACGCTGCGCTGGCCTCCCTGCGGCAGGTGATCGTGGCGGGCGAGGCCCTGCCGCAGTCGCTGGTCGACCGACATTTCGCGGCCCACTCCCCCGGAGTGGACCTGATCAACGAGTACGGTCCGACCGAGACGACCGTGTGGGCCACCTTCCACCGCTTCGTCGGCGTCGAGCCGGTCAGCATCGGCGGCCCGATCCCCGGCGCCCGGCTCTACGTCCTCGACGACGAGTTCCAGCCCGTGCCTCCGGGCGCGGAGGGCGAGTTGTTCATCGGCGGGCCCGGGGTGACGCGTGGTTACTTCGGCCGTCCCGAGGCCACGGCCGCGGTCTTCCTCGACGACCCCTTCGCCGTCGAGCCCGACGCGCGCATGTACCGGACCGGTGACATCGTGCGCCGGAACGCGGACCACCGGCTGGACTTCGTCGGCCGCAAGGACGACCAGATCAAGGTCCGCGGCCACCGCGTGGAACTCGGTGCGGTCGAGTCGACGCTGCGCCCGCTGGAAGGCGTCGAGGAGGCGGTCGTCCTGCCCGACGCACGGGGATCGGGCCTGATCGGCTTCGTCGCCTCGCGGGAGGGCACGGACCCGATCGCGCTGCGCCGCGCCCTCGCGGAGAAGCTGCCGCCCGTGATGGTGCCCGGCGAACTGCGCGTCCTGCCGGAACTGCCGCGCAGCCTCAACGGCAAACTCGACCGCGCGCTGCTGCGCACGCTCGCCGCGGAGCCGCTCGCCGCCCGGCCCTCGGCCGTGCCCCCCGCAGTCGACGCGCTCACCGCCCAGGTGACCGCCGCCTGGGCGGAGGTGCTCGGCGTGGCCACGGTGCCGCTGGACGTCAACTTCTTCGATCTCGGCGGCAATTCGCTGGCCATGTTCACGTTGCAGGATGCCCTGGAGCAGCACTGCGGGCTGCGGCCGTCGGTCGTCGCCCTGTTCCAGGAAACCACCGTGGCAGCACAGGCCGCGCTCATCCGCGCCACACGCGAGCAGGGGGAGGACACCGTGCCGTCCTCCTCCGCCGAGGCTGCCCGCAGGGCCCGTACGGCCAGGCTTCGCCAGCAGCGCGCGCGGAAGGGAGCCCGCCAGTGACCGCGCACGCCTCGCGCTGGCTGGCGCGCGACACCGCCCGGCCCGAGGCGCGGGTGCGTCTGGTGTGCTTTCCGCACGCCGGCGGGTCGGCCGGCTTCTACCGTTCCTGGGGTCAGTCTCTGACCGAGGTGGAGGTCCACGCCGTCCAGTACCCGGGGCGCGCCGACCGGTTCGACGAGGAACCTCCGCACGACCTCGTCCGGCTCGCCGCCGACATCGCCGACGCGCTCGAACCGCTGGCGGATCTCCCCCTCGCCTTCTTCGGACACAGCCTGGGCGCTCCCATAGCCCTGGAGACGGCACGCGCGCTGCAGCGCCGGGGCATCGACATCGAGCACCTGTTCGCTTCGGGCTCCCGTGACGCCCCGCTGCCCACCGGCCTGGTCGCCGAGGACGACCCCGACCAGCTACTCGAGGACCTGGTCAGGATGGGCGGCACCGACGCGGAGATGGCGGCCGACCCGATCTTCCAGGAGGTGGTCCTGCCCTATCTGATCGCCGACGGTCGCATGTTCCACGACTACGACATGGCGCCCGAGCCGTTGCTCACGTGTCCCGTGACCACCATCGTCGGCGACCAGGACGACGACGCGGACCGCCGCCCGTGGAGCGAGTTGAGCACGGCGCCCGTCCAGGAGGTCGGCGTTTCCGGGAACCATTTCTACCTCATCGCCGAACCGCCCTACTCCCTCCTGCGTAAAACTCTCTCGGACCCGCGACCCGGTTCCCGCTGAATGGAGAGATGGGTCAAAGCAATGCTGGAAAACGCAAAGATCTGAACATCAAGGCGTGATAGCGTGCCCGGAGTTGACGGGGAGGGGCATTTGTTGATCGACATCGACATGGGCTCGGTGTTCGCGGAAGTCAACGAATTACGGGGAGAGCTCGGCCGACGTTCCTCGTTCCGTGAGGCGGAGACCCTCAAGGAGTTGGCCCGCCGGATCGAAGGGTCCGACCACTTACGGCGGCAGCCGATAGTCCAGGCCTTTCTCGAGGACCTCCGCACCTTCACTCCCGGATCCAGGCTGCGGGCCACGAAGTACCACATCAACAGCCGTCGGGACAACCACATCTTCTCGTTGTTCGACGCCTCGTACTTTCCGTCCCTGTCTCTCGACTACCTCACCTACGAGGTCCTGCCCACCGATCCGCACCTCGCCGAGCGGTACGCCAGCAACACCGCTCCGGTCACCATCACGGGGCAGTCCGACGGGTTCGCGTCCCGTGCGGTGGTGGCGCTCTTCCCGGAGAACCACTTCGACGGAATTCAGGATCCGGACGATCTCATCTTCTACTTCATCGACAAGTTCGTCGAGCGGCACAACCGGATCACCCGGAAGATGATCGACGCGGTGATGGCCGAGGGAAGCTTCCCGCTCATTCAGGGAGCGACGGACAAGCAAGTGGAGCAGGCCTCTTCCTGGTGGGTGAGACTGCACGAATACCACCACCGGCAGGGCGACATGCCGATTCCCGAATTCCTGTCGGCCAAGAAGTACAAACCCTTGGCAGGACTCGAAGAGCTGCGCGTGGACGTCTCCGCCATGCTGGTCCTGCTGAACGACGCCAAGCTCCCCCGTGAGCAGGCGCGGACCGCGTACGAGTACATCCTCGCCGAGCGGCTGCTGCGCTACGCCGTCGAGGGCATCCCACGGCCCAACTACGACGCCGTCGCCTCTCAGCTGCTCTTCGGGTACCTGAGCGAGCACGACGGCATCCGGGTGGCCGACGGCGTGATCGAGCTGAGCCCGGACATCCCGGTGGTCCTGGCGCGGTTCCTCGGCGCGATCCAGGACATCGAGCGCAAGATCCACGAGGAGCCGGTCGCCGCCGTCCGTCAGCGGCTGCTGGATTTCACCAACCGGTACACGCATTACGATCCCGTGGCCCGCGACTACCGCTACCTCCCGTTCTTCGCCGACGTGAAAGAACGACTGGGCGTCTAGCGCCCGGCGGCGAATCTCCCCATTCAGCGAATTTCGTCATACTCACACTTCTCTGGAGTGATCGTGACTGCTGCAACCGAGTTCTCCCACGCCGACCGGACCGAACTCGACGAGCGGGTGGACAAGGAGATCGACAGGGCGCGACTGCGGCGGGCGGACAACACTTTCTTCGGCACCGCACGCACCGTCGAATCGGTCTCCCCGCAGGCCGCGCTCGCCATAGGGGTGTGGTGGCGGTCGATGACGAAGAGCTTCATGTTCAGCACCCTCGCCGGAATGGGCGAGATGGCCCGGGTGTTCTCGGCGCAGGACGCGCCGACGCACGACATCCTGGGCGCCTTCCAGACGGTCTACCGGGTGATCGGTGACGACCTGGACAACGCGGCCCCGGAGTTCCGGGCCGTGGCGCCGCGCGGTCCGGCCGGCATCCACTACGTGTGGTGGGAGGACACCATCGTCGCTCCGCTGGCGGCACGACTGGGAGAGGACGACCTGCGGGCGGCGGCGAAGCTGCCCGAGGGCATCACCGACCTGCTGGCGAACATGGACCGGCTCGCGAGCTCCCCGCTCGGGGCGGCGATCCAGCTCCGGGTGGTGGAGACCATCGCGCTGGACATCGCTGTGGCCTTCCGGCGCCTGTACGCGAAGGTCTCGGTGGAGGGAGAGCGGGTCTTCGGCGAGAACGACCAGTTCGCCTGG
Source organism: Streptomyces sp. CA-210063 (assembly GCF_024612015.1). Classification (NCBI taxonomy): domain Bacteria; kingdom Bacillati; phylum Actinomycetota; class Actinomycetes; order Kitasatosporales; family Streptomycetaceae; genus Streptomyces; species Streptomyces sp. CA-210063. Next base: position 10,432,977 of record NZ_CP102512.1, on the reverse strand, counting down.
ATCGACTCCCACATCAAGGCGGAGACCGTGCACGCGGCGCAGGTCAGCGACGACGAGACCGGTATGACCTCGGTGGTCACGGACCCGGCGCAGGCTGCCGAGTTCCTCGTCCTGGTCAGGGAGTACTCCGATAACTGGTCCCGCGCTCTCGCATGCTTCGCGGACTGCCTCACCGGCGTCCCGTCGGAATCCGCCGGGTCCTCAGGGGCGGCGGCATCCGTCGGCGCGGGTGCCTGACCTGCCCGGCTCATGGAGATCGTGGACCGCTACGGCCTGGCACTCGCCCTGATCGAAGCCGCGGAACTGGCCGAGGAACCCTGGGCCAGAACGGATCAGTACATCGACGTCGTCAGACTGCAAAATCCCCCGGCCGGGACCTGGGACGAACTCGCGCGCCGGGGGTTCATCCGCAAGCCGTCCCTCCTGACCTGGGTGGCCGAGCTGGGCGCGGACGAGGACGGCTTCCTGGCGGGCCTCGACCGCTCGGCGCGCCAGACCGTCCGGCGCGCTCAACGCCAGGCGGCCGCGGCCGGTGTGCGCGAGACGATCGAGGACCCGGTGTCACCGGCCACGCTCGACCGGTTCCTGGCGCTCTACCAGGAGCGGGTGGCCGAGATGCGGTTCGGCGTCCCGTTCGCGCTCGACCACCGGGACGCCGTCCTGCACGGGCCGCGGAAGTTCTTCGGGGTCTTCGCGTACGACGGGGAGGAGCTGGTCGGCGGCTGCCTCGCGCTCGAATGCCCGGCGGTGAACACGCTGGTGCTCCGGTTCTCCGCGGTGAGCGCGGCCTACCGGCGGTCCAGTCTTCCCCGCGTCCTCTACTTCTCCATGCTGCGGGCGGCCCGGGCCAGGGGGTATACCCGGGCGACGCTGGGAAACGAGCCGAATCTGATGGGCCATCTGACCCAGCCGGGACTGCTCCGATTCAAGACGGGGCTGGGGTTCCGCGCGGTTCCCTCACACGAGTGCGCCGATCCCCAGGCCGCCGACGAGGCCGATCTCGTCCTGCGTCTGAAGGCCCTCAGCGATCCGACCCTCATCCTCGGGTACGCCGGGCGTCGGCTCGCGGCGCATCTGATCAGCGAGAAACCGATGGAGGCGGCTCAGGCGCAGCTGTACACCGCGCCGTTCCTGGAGCCGACGACCGTCCATCACCATCCGGCGTGGACGGACTGACCCCGGCGCCTCAGGCCACGGGCACGACCGGCGCGACCATCCGGTCGGGATCCCCGCCGATCAGGGAGTCCCGTACGAGACGGCCGATCTCGTGCGGGCTGCCCAGCTCGACGGCGCTCACCGCGTCCAGCCGTGCCAGTTGCTCTTCCGTGAGCGTGACATCGAGGGACGTGAGGTACTCCTCGAGCTGGGCCTCGTTGCGCGGGCCGATGACCGGCACGAACGCGGTGGTCGACCGCGCCGCGCGGCCGCGCAGCCAGGACAGCGCCACCTGGAGCGCCGAGAGTCCGGTCTCCTCGGCCACGGCGAGGACGGTGGTGACGACCGCCTCGATCTGATCGGTGTCATTGCGCGGGTGGCGGCGGTTCTCGTCGCTGACCCAGCCCGCCTCCGTACGCCGGTACTTGCCGGTGAGGAGTCCGCCGCCCAGCGGTGACCACAGGGCCGCACCGAGGCCGAGCGACTCCGCCATGGGCAGCAGTTCGCGTTCGCCGGTGCGGTTGACCAGGTTGTACTCCGTCTGGATGCCGATGACGGGGGCCCAGCCGCGGAGTTCCGCGATCGTCACGGCCCGGGAGACGCGCCAGGCGGGGAAGTTGGAGAGACCGGCGTAGAGGATCTTGCCGCTGCGCACGAGCTGGTCGACGGCGGTCAGGATCTCCTCGGCGGGGGTGAGCGTGTCGGGGAAGTGGGCCCAGTACAGGTCGATGTGATCGGTCCTCAGGCGTTTCAGGCTGGACTCGACGGACCGGATCATGTTCTTGCGGCTGTTGCCGGTGTTGGAGATGCCCGGACGGGAGGAGTCGCTGTTGGTGAACTTCGACGACAGGACGAAGTGGTCGCGGTCGGCGGCGAGGAACTCGCCCAGCAGCTTCTCCGACTCGCCGAACTGGTAGCAGTCGGCGGTGTCGATGAAGGTGCCGCCCGCCTCCGCGAACCGGTCGAAGACCTTGCGGGCGTCCTCGCCCCCGGCGCCGTCACCCCGTCTGGCCCACATCAGTCCGGCGGCCTCGGGATGTGCCCCGACGCCCGCGCCGAAGTTGGCCGTACCGAGTGCGAACTCCGACACACGCAGCCCGGTGTTCCGGCCGAAGGTCATGTAGCGCATGGCTCTCCTGAGTGCTGGCGAGTACTGGGCCGGTGGGGATGGAGACAGCTAGGCGGAGGTCTTCGCCTCGACCCAGTCGAAGACACCGCCCAGCACCTCGCGGTGCTGCTCCCTGCCCAGCATGGAGAGGTAGCCGGGGACCGGATTCACTTCGAGGATCACATAGCCGTCCGGGGCGGGAAGGATGTCGAGGCCGGCCAGCGTGATGCCCATGGCCCGGGTGGCGCGCAGCGACAGCTCGACGAGTTCGTCGGGAGCCTCGAACCGCTCGAAGGTCGCGCCCTCCATCGTCTTGCAGCGCCAGGAGCCCGGCGCCGGAAGCTTGAGCATGTTGATCGGGGTGGCCTCCCCCGCGACCGTGATCCGGTACTCGCCGCCCGACGTCGGATAGAAGCGCTGGCAGACCAGGGTCGGATAGCGGGACAGCAACTCCTCGGCGACGGCCTTGTCGGCCGCGAAGTCGGCGACGCGTTCCACGTCGGTGCCGCGATAGCCGAAGGAGGGCTTGAGGATGACCTCGCCCCACTCCTGGCAGGCCTCCTCGACGTCCGCGAGCGAGGTCGCCGAGCGGATGGGCGGCACGGGCAGTCCGGCGGCGGCCAGCCGCTGGGCCATCAGGAACTTGCTGTATCCCGTCACCCAGACGTCAGCCGGGTCGAAGAGCCGCAGGCCGGGCACGTTGCTGAGCATGGTCAGCCGTTCGACGCGGTCCTGCCAGTCGTCGCCGTACAGCTTGGAGCGGTTGATGACGGCGTCGAAGGCCTCCGCGGGCTCCCCACCGAGGGTGAGTGCCACGCCGGACGGGTCGGGGCGATAGGCGATCTCCTCGAGTGTGAAGAACGACATTTCATGCCCGCGCTCCCGGCCGTACTCCACCAGGCTTATGCCGTCGGGATCGATTCCCGAATAGTCCCAGCCGAGCAGGCCTACTTTCACCGTGCCTCCAGAGCTCTCGCGCATTGCCGTGGACAGAGCGGACGCCGTCGCAGCCTCACTCTCGCCGCCTCTGTCTGTCAAGTGGTTTATGGCTTACGCGCATTGAACGCCGATCACCTCAATTGGGGACACTGCACACGCTTTTGAACGAAAAGTGAGGGCACCGTGCGTCTGATAAACAGAATCGGATTTCCTCGTTCCGCCTACCGCGCTCTTCCTTCATCCTCTAGGCTCGGCCACTGGATTCGTGCTCGAGTATCAAGCTGGAAGTACGAAGAGCGGGGGCGCTTCAGTGGGTAAATGGGACACGTTGGTTATTCCGGAACCCGAGACGGCCGCGAAATACCGGGCGGCCGGCTGGTGGCGAGAGGAAACGTTTCTGGCCGACCTGGCCGAAGCAGCCCGCACCAAAGCGGAGCATCCCGCCGTCATCGCGTACGAGGGGCGCGAGCTCACCAAGGTGGTGAGCTATGCCGAACTGGCCGTTCTGGTCGAGCGGTTCGCCGCCGCGCTCGCCGAACTCGGCGTCGTGCGCGGTGACGTGGTCGCCTTCTACCTGCCGAACCGCTGGATCCTGACACCCCTGTACCTGGCCTGCCACCGGGTGGGGGCCGTCGCCTGCCCGGTGATCCCCGCGCTGGACGTCCGTGAACTGGCCCTGGTGCTTCAGGAGAGCGCCGCGCGGATCTGCGTCACGGTCGACGGCTTCAACGACATCGACTACGGCGCCCGGCTGGCCGAGGCGGCCCCCGCGTCCCTCGCCCACCGGGTCGTGGTGGGCGACGCCGCCGCCACCGGCGCCCTCGACTTCGACGAGTTCTTCGTCCGTACGCCGTGGGAGGAGCGGCACGACGTCGATACGGCGCGGCAGTTGGGCCCCGACGATCCGGCACTGCTGCTCTACACCTCCGGCACCACCGGCCGGATGAAGGGCGTCGTGCACAGCCAGAACACCCTGCACGCGGCCGTGCTCGCGGTCTCCGTGCCGCACCGGCTCGACGGGGACGACGTCATCTCCATCCCCAACTTCGCCACGCACATGGCCGGGCTGACCTACGCCTGCTACATGCCGCTGCTCCTGCACGCCACCTGTGTGATGCAGGAGGCCAACCGGGACATGGAACTGCTTCTCGATATCGTCGCCGCCCACCGTGTCACCTGGGCCTACGCCTCTCCGGCGTACCTCGTCGACCTGCTGGACGCCCAGCGCAAGGAGCCGCGCGACACCTCCAGCGTGGCGCAGATCGTGTCCGGCTCCGCCCCCATCCAGCCGCAGTTGATCGCCCAGGTGCGCGAGGTCTTCGACATCCCGGTGCGCGCCCTGTGGGGCATGACCGAGAACGGGGCCGTCACCGTGACCCGGGACGACGACCCGGAGGGCTGGGCGGGCCGCAGCGACGGCCGCGCGGAGCCCTGGATGGAGCTGCGCATCGCCGTCGAGGCGGGCCGCGACGCCGGCCGGCTGTTGGTGCGCGGGGCTTCGCAGTGTCTGGGGTATCTCGGCCAGCGCGAGGTCTACGAGGCCTGTCTCGACGAGGACGGCTGGTTCGACACCAGCGACCTGGCCCGTGACGACGGCCGGGGCGGCATCCGGATCGTCGGCCGCAGCGTCGACCAGATCACCCGCGGCAGCGGCCAGAAGGTCTCCACCCTGGAGGTCGAGTCCGTCCTGACCCGGCACCCGGCCGTCAAGGAGGTCGCGCTCGTCGGCTACCCGGACCCGCACGTCCCCGGCACCGAGTTGGTCTGTGCCGTCGTCGTGCCGGAGGGCGAGCCGCCCACCCTGGAAACGCTGCACGGCCATCTCGCGGACGAGCGGATGGCGAAGGTGCTCTGGCCCGACCGGGTCCAGTTCGTCTGGGAACTGCCCAAGAACTCGCTGGGCAAGGTGCTGCGGCACCCCCTGCGCGAACGTCTCGAGATCGAATACGCCGCCCGCCGATGACGGCGTCCGAGCGGACCGCCGGCGACACCTCCACGTCCCCGCAGGAGGACAACGGCAGTCGGCGGCGGTCGGTCGCGCTCGCGGTGATCTCGGCGGCGCAGCTGATGTTCCTGCTGGACGCGACCATCGTCAATGTGGCGCTGCCAGACATCCAGGAGTCGCTGCGCCTGGACGGCTCGGACCTGGAATGGGTCGTGGCCTCGTACTCGATCGCCTTCGGCGGGCTGCTGATGCTGGGCGGCCGGGCGGGGGACATCCTCGGCAGGCGGCGTCTGTTCATGACCGGCGTGGCGGTCTTCACCGCCGCGTCGCTGTTCGGCGGGTTCGCCACCGAGGCGTGGCTGCTGACCGTCTGCCGCACGGCGCAGGGAGTGGGCGCCGCCGCGGCCTCGCCCGCCGCGCTGTCGCTGATCGCGGTGACCTTTCCGGAGGGGCCGCGGCGCAACCGGGCCGTGGGCTGGTACACGGCCGTGGCCACGGCGGGCGGCGGCGTGGGGCTGCTGGCGGGCGGGCTGATCACGGTGTACCTGTCCTGGCGCTGGGTGATGTTCGTCAACGTCCCGCTCGGCGTGGCGATCCTCGCCGTCGGCGCCGGGGTGCTGCGCGAAACGCCCCGCACACGCGGCGCGTTCGACGTCCTGGGCGCGGTGACCGGCACCCTCGCCGCGCTGCTCCTGTGCTACGGGCTGATCGACGGCGCCTCGGGGGGCGGCAACTGGTCCTCCGCCCTGGTGCTGGCCGCGCTGGGTGCGGCGGCCCTGCTGCTGCCCGCGTTCGTGGTGATCGAGCGGCGCAGCGCCCAACCGCTGGTTCCGCTGTGGCTGTTCACCGACCGCACCCGTTTCGGCACGTACACCGTGACGGCGCTGATCGGCACGGCCATGTTCGGCATCTTCTTCTTCCTCACCCTCTTCCTGCAGCAGGTCTGGGACTACAGCCCGCTGCGCACCGCGCTCGTCTACCTCCCGCTGACCTGCCTGCTCGTCATCGGGGCCAAGGCCGGCTCCCCGCTCCTGGCGCTCTTCGGCACCCGCGCGCTGGTCTGCGGCGGCCTGCTGACGGCCACCGCCGGGATCCTGTGGCTGGCGAGGATCGGCGAGTCGGGCGGCTACACCACCGGGATGCTGGTGCCTACCGTGCTGACGTACGCGGGTCTGGGCGTCACCGGCGTGCCGCTGACCCTGGCCGCGCTCTCCAAGGTCGCCGACGAGGACTCGGGAGCGGCTTCCGGGCTGCTCAGCATGGCCCGGCAGATCGGCGGCGCGACCGGGCTTGCGGTGCTCGGCGCGGTCGCGTGGTCGTCCGGGGACGCCGTGTCCGGCGAGGCCGGGGCGGGACTGTCCACGGGGGTGGCCCGGGGGTTCGCCGTGGCGGCCGGCCTCACCCTGCTGGCGCTGTGCGTGGCGGCCGTGACCCTGCCCAGGAAGGGACGGTGAGCGGCTTGTCGGACGTGCTGGTCGTCGGGGGTGGCATCGCGGGCGCCGCGGCCGGGTACTTCCTCGGCCGGTCCGGCGCCCGGGTGACGCTGCTGGAGGCCGAGCGGACTCCGGGCACGCACGCGACGGGGCGGTCGGCCGCGCTCTTCTCCGAGTACTACGGGAACACCGTGGTACGGGCGCTGACTGTGGCTTCCCGCGCCTTCTTCGAGAGACCCCCGGCGGGATTCTCCCCCGTCGCGGAGCTGCTGCGGCCGCGTGGCGTCCTCGCCCTCGGGACCCCGGACACCGGCCGGGAGTTCGATGCCGCGAAGGCCTCGGGCGCGAGCGCCCCGCAGCCGGTGGTCGAGGTGGACCGCGACCAGGCGCTCGCCCTGTGCCCGGCACTGCGGCCCGGCGCCTTCGACCGCGCGCTGTACAAGCCGGGTGCCCGCGACATCGACACGGACGCCGTCCTCCAGGGCTTTCTGCGCGGCGTGCGGGCAGCGGGCGGGAGTGTCGTGACCGGTGCCCGGGTGCTCGCTCTGACCCGTCGTCACGGACAGTGGTACGCGGCCACGTCGGCCGGGGAGTTCGCCGCGCCGGTGGTGGTCGACGCGGCGGGCGCCTGGGCCGATCAGGTGGCGGGGTCGGCCGGCGTCGCCCCCAGGGGCCTGGTGTCGTACCGGCGTACGGCGGCGCTCGCCACCGTGCCGGCGGACCGGGCGCCGGAGGGCCGCTCCGGCGACACAGGCGGCCGCGACCACTCGCGGCACCCGGGGAACGAGGGCCTGCCGGGCGGGTCGGCGGCCGACGTCGCGCACTGGCCGATGATCTCCGACGTGGCGGACACGTTCTACGCCCGCCCGGAGTCAGGCGGCCTGCTTCTCTCTCCCGCCGATGCCACCCCTGCCCCGCCCGGTGACGTACGGCCCGACGACCGCGACGTGGCGCTGGCCCTCGACCGGTTCCGGGCGGTGGTGGAGCTGCCGGTACGGCACATCCGCCGCGCCTGGGCCGGGCTGCGCACCTCGACGCCCGACGACACCCCCGTCATCGGCCCCGATCCGGACGCGGCCGGCTTCTGCTGGCTCGCCGGTCTCGGCGGCTACGGGATCCAGACAGCCCCCGCGGCGGGCGCGCTGCTCGCCGCGCTCATCGCGGGGAACGAGCCACCACCCGGGCTCACCACGGCCGTCGCGGGCGTCACCCCTGCCCGCGCCGGCCGGTCGTGACAGCCACCCCTCTGGCGCCCCCATCCCCCATCAGCATCAGCAGAGAGCTCGGAGGATATGTCGGAAACGAACTGGCAGGTCGCCGGCGCGGAGGTCGACCACGGACCGTACCGTCCGGTGGCGACCCTCATCGAGGAGCAGGCCGACCGCACCCCTGGCCGTACTGCCCTCGTCCACCGGGGTGAGACCGAGACGACCCTGACCTACGCGGAGTTCGACGCGCTCGCCAACGGGCTCGCCGCGGAACTGACGGCGGCCGGCGTGCGCGACGGCGACTTCGTTCCGCTGGTGATCGGCAACAGTGTGGAACTCCCGCTGTGCATGGTCGCCTTGATGAAGCTGGGTGCGGTGTTCGTGCCCTGCGACCCGGCCTGGCCGGAGGAGCGGCTGCGCGGCGTTCTGAAGGTGCTCGATCCCCCGCTGTTACTGACCACCGGGCCCCTCGTCCACACGGACAGGCCGTCCCGTGTCGTCTCCCACCGGACCCTCACCCCGAGCACCGAACGCCCCGGGCGGCGGCCCGCTCCCGGGCATCCGGTGTACGGCGTCTTCACCTCCGGCACCACCGGCGTCCCCAAGTGCGCCGTCAATCTGCACGGCGGGCTGACCAACCGGTTCCGTTTCATGTCCCGCTACTTCGGCGCCACCGGCGACGAGGTGGTGCTGCAGAACAGCCGCCACACCTTCGACTCCGCGATCTGGCAACTGCTGTGGCCGCTGACGACGGGCGGCCGCACGATCATCCCCGAGCAGGGTGAGTTCCTCGATCTGGAACGGACCGTGGAGACCATCGCCCGGTACGGAGTGACCGTCACCGACTTCGTGCCGGCGATCCTCGGCATGCTGGTGGCCCTGCTGGAGGCCGAGCCGGCGCACGTCGCCGAGGTCGCCTCGCTGCGCCATCTGGTGGTCGGCGGCGAAGAGATCATCCCGCACGCCGTGCACCGGCTCAGGGAACTGGTGCCGGGCCTCGGGATCACCAACGGGTACGGGCCCTCCGAGGCGAGCATCGGCATGGTCTTCCACCGCGTCGACGGCACCGAGGGCGACCGCATCCCGCTCGGTCGGCCCATCGACAACTGTTACGCCGTCATCGACGGGGCGGACACCGACGGCATCGGGGAGATCCTCATCGGGGGCGCCTGCCTGGGCGCCGGATACCTCGGCGATCCGGAGCGCACCGCCGAGGCGTTCGTCCCCAACTTCTTCCCCGGCGTCCCCGGCGAGCGGCTGTACCGCACCGGCGACCTCGGATGGTTCGACGACTCGGGGCTCCTGCGCTTCGCCGGCCGCCGGGACCGGCAGGCCCAGGTCGACGGCGTACGGATCGAGCTCGGCGAGATCGAGACGACCGCCGAGGCCTGTCCCGGGGTCGTTCAGGCCAAGGCGCTGACCCTGCGGCGGTCCGGCCGTACCCGTCTGGTCGTCGCCGCGGCGGCCGAGGAGGGAACGACCCCGGTGGCGCTCCGCGAGCACCTGGCCTCCGTGCTGCCACGCGTCCAGGTGCCGCAGCACTGCTTCGTCCTGCAGGCGCTGCCGCTCACCGACAACGGCAAGGTCGACCTGGGGGCGCTGCACACGATCGTGGAGGAGAAACTCGAGTCCGGCGCGGGCACCGGGAGCGGTCCTGGCGGCGATGCCGGGCTCACCCGCGTCGAGCGCATCGCCGGGGTCATGGGTGCGGTGCTCGACCTGCCCGGTTTCGGCGTCCGGGACGACTTCCTCGACCACGGCGGGGACTCCTTGAACGCGCTGACCGCCGCTCTGCGCATCCGGGAGACGCTCGGCGTGCGCGTCGGCATCTCCGACCTCTACGCGCACCGCACACCGGTGGCGCTCGCCGCGGCCGTGCACGGCCGGGCCACGGACGCCTCCGCCGCGGACGACGCCTCGCTGATGGAGCGTGACGCCGAACTGCCGGAGGAACTGGCCGCCCTGGCCCGCCGGGCCGCGCGCACCCGCCCGGCCGTGCCGCCGCGCACCGTCCTGGTCACCGGGGCCACCGGCTTCGTAGGGGCCAGGGCCGTCCATCGGCTGCTGACGGCCACCGAGGCGCGGGTGGTGTGCGTCGTGCGGGCCCACGACGACGCGCATGCCAGGCACCGGCTCATCGAAGCCTTGCGCGCGCAGGGCCTGTGGGACGAGGCCCTGGCCGGGCGGCTCGACGCCCGGCGCGGCGACCTCGCCCGGGCCCGGTTCGGCTGGACGCGGGAGGCCTGGGAGGCGTACGCCGCCCAGTGCGATGCCGTCCTGCACATCGGGGCGCTCGTCAACTTCCTGCTCGACTACCGGGCCCACCGCCCGGCCAATGTCGCCGGCACGGCGGAGGTGCTGCGGTTCGCGCTGTCCGGGCGGGCCAAGGCACTGCATCACGTCTCGACCCTCGGCGTGCTCGACCGGCAGGCGGTCCGCACGACGGGCCGCCTCGGCGAGGACTTCGATCCCACGGAGGCGGTCACGCCGGCGAGCGGCTACAGCCGTTCCAAGTGGGTCGCCGAGCGGTTGGTGCTCACGGCCCGGCGGCTCGGCGCGCCGGTGACCCTCTACCGGCTCGGCGAGATCATGCCGGCCGCCGACAACGGCGTACCGAATCCGAAGGCATTGACCCATCTGCTGCTGTCGGCGTTCCTCCGGCTGGGTCTGCGGCCCGATGTGCCGATGCGGTCGGACTACACGCCCGTGGACGAGACGGCAGCGCGGCTGGTGGCCGGGCTCGCGGAGCCCGCCGAGGGTGCCGTCCACCATGTGTTCCGGGACGGCAGCGTGGACTTCGCCGCGATCGGCCTCGCGGAGGGCGGACGGTCCGTGCCGCCCGAGGAGTTCATGGCGGCACTGCGGGCCGCCGCCGACGAGGACGAGGGCTCCGCCGCGGCCGTGCTGGCCGCCGTACTGACCATGCTGCCCGCGTCCGGGCCCGACGGCACACCGGACTTCCGGCGGCTGCTGACCGACAACCCCGGTCTGTTCACCCGCGACTCCTGTACGGCGCTCGATGCCCGGCACGGCTTGCGGGAACCGCCGCTCGAAGCGGCCCTGGCCGCCTACCGCACCACCCTCACTCACTGAAACGAGAGGACGACATGCACCATCGCACCATGGGCCGGCTCGGCTGGCGGGTCAGCGAGATCGGCTACGGCATGTGGGGCATCGGCGGCGGCCCCGGAGGCTTCACCGGCTGGGACTACGACACGGCACCCGACTGTCTGGACCTGGCGGTCGAGCAGGGCTGCACCTTCTTCGACACGGCGTGGATCTACGGCCGGGGCGTGAGCGAGCAACTGCTCGGCGCCCTGCTGCGCCGGCACCCGGACCGGCGCCTCCACGTCGCCACGAAGGTGCCGCCGCTCAACCGTGAGTGGCCGCCCGGCCCGCAGGACACCCTGGACGACGTCTTCCCGCCCGGCCACATCCGGGAATACGTCCACCGCAGCCTGGAGAACCTCGGGACGGACCGTATCGACCTGCTGCAGTTCCACGTCTGGGAGGACCGTTGGAGCGCCGACGAGCGGTGGCAGCGGGTGATCTCCGACCTGAAGGCGGAGGGCGTGATCGAGGGCTTCGGCATCAGCGTGAACCGCTGGGAGCCTGCCAACTGCCTGCGCGCGATCGACACCGGGCTCGTCGATGTCATCCAGGTCATCTACAACATCTTCGACCAGGCCCCGGAGGACGAACTGTTCGAGCGGGCGCTGCGGGACGACATCGGCATCATCGCCCGCGTCCCCTTCGACGAGGGCGGCCTCACCGGTCGGCTCACCCGGGACACGACGTTCCCCGAAGAGGACTGGCGCGCCGTCTACTTCGGCCCGGAGAACCTCGCTCCGACCGTCGAGCGCTGCGAGCTCCTCAAAAAAATCCTCCCCGAGGGCGTCACCCTGCCCGAGCTCTCGCTCCGCTTCATCCTGCACCACCCCGCCGTGAGCACGGTCATCCCGGGCATGCGCAAACCCGAGCACGTACGCGCCAATCTGGCCGTCTCCGGTGCTCCCCCGCTCGACCCGGCGCTGCTGGCGGAGCTGCGCGAGCACCGCTGGGACCGGCAGCCGACGCAGTGGTCGATGTGAGCCGGGCCCCGGCGCCCCGCCCGACCGTGATCGCGATGTGGGCGCACCCGAGAGCGGTCTCCACCGCCTTCCTCCGCATGATGATCGAGCGCGGGGACCTCACCGTCGTACACGAACCGCTGGTGCTGCTCACCGACCACGGCGAGGTGTCCGTCCCGGACCTGGACGGCGGTACGGCGACGCTGCGCTCCCCCGGTGAACTGCTCGCCCACCTCGCGCGGCTCGGCGCCCGCCGGCCCGTGTTCTTCAAGGACACCCTCGAATACCACTACCAGCATCTCTTCGACCGTCCGGAACAGATCGACGGCTTCGAGCACACCTTCATCGTCCGCCATCCGGCCCGCGCCATCGCCTCGCACCACGCGGTCAAACCCGAACTGGCGTGCCACGAGATCGGTTACGAGCACCAGTACGCCCTCTTCGAGCTGGCCTGGAAGATCACCGGCCGGCGCCCGGTGGTCGTCACGGCGGAGCGGCTGCTCGCCGACCCCGAGGCCGTCGTCTCGGCGTACTGCGAGCGGGTCGGCCTGCCGTTCCTCCCCGGGGCGCTGAACTGGCGGCCCGGAGAGCGCTCCGAGTGGCGGCAGAACCGGCGCTGGCACCTCGACGCCATCGCCAGCTCGGGGTTCCACGCTCCGGAGAAGGAGTACAGGGTCACCGTCGACAACGACGAACGGCTGCGCGGCTTCTACGAGCACCATCTCCCGTACTACGAGCGCCTCGTCGAACATGCGCTCTAATCAGCTCTCCCGGCCGAGCACGACGTCACCGCCGGTTCCCATGCCAACGCCCACGCCGATCCCAAGGACGTACGTTCTGATGACGACCACCGCCTCCTGCGGCGAGCAGTTCGCCCAGGCCTTTGCCGAGGACCCGGACAAGGCCGCGGTCCAGTTCGACTTCACCATCACCGACTCCTTCCAGGCCGGGAAGGACCGGCCGCGGCTGACCGCCCGCAATCTGTTCAAGAAGCAGCGCGTCACGACGGAGACCGTCCAGTCGTGGTTCGAGACCCGACCCGCGGCGCCCAGGGCCTCGGGCGGACTGCGGGAGAGCGCGTACCGCTTCGAGGCGGCCACCTATGGAGTGCGGCCGATCACCGCCTGGGTACAGATCCCCGAGGCGCTCGTCGGACAACCCGACGCGCTGGCCCAGTTCATCGACCACCGGCTCATGGTCCGCCTCGGCACGGCGGAGAACCGCGCCCTGACCCTGGATGTCGTGGACCACCCGGATGTGGCCACGCTGCCGTACACCGGCTCCTACGCCGCCGGAGTGCTCGCCGCCTTCAACGAGATAGAGCAGCAGGGCGGCACCGGCCACGCCCTGATGATCAACCCGCAGGACTACTACGGGGAGTTGGTGGGCGCCGGCAGCCTGCTCGCCGACCTCGCCCGCGAGCAGGTGATGATCTGCCGCCACCGGCATGTGGCGCCCGGATCAGCGCTGGTCGGTGACTTCGCGATGGCCGCACGGCTCCTGGAGGCCGGCCGCTCGGTCATCAAGGTCGCGGAGCCCCCGGCCGGTGTCTTCGAGCGGCCGGGCACGGCGGTCTGCGCCGAGGTCTACGAGAGCGTCGCCGTACAGCAGCCGACGCACTTCTTCCACGCGGTGCGCGCCTGAGCCGCCTCCCGTCGGCGAACCGCGTCTTCGGCGGGCGGGGAAATCGGTCGCGCCTCCGGAGGTGAGCCGTTAACTTCCGCTGAGCGCAGTGAGCTACGAGATGGGACCGCGAGGGGAGCCGGCATGGAGATCGAGGGTGTGCGGACGGACCGTTTGGGCTTGCTGCTCGAGCAGTTCGACCAGGCCAGGGAGATGGCCCAGGTACGGCTGGCGGGGCTCGGCGACGAGGAGTACCTGTGGGAGCCGGTACCCGGCTGCTGGTCGCTCCGGCGCCGGACCGAGGCGGTGACGCCCAGGGCGTTCGGGCCGGGCGAGTGGGTGCTCGACCTGGGCGCGCCGGACATCCCGGCGAGTGAGTACGCCGAGGTCGCCCGGCAGGCCGCCGGCGGCATGTCCGTCACCAAGATCGCCGAGGACTGGAGCGTGAGTGTCGAGCGGGTCGAGGAGGTCCTCGCCCACACCGGTGAGCCGGAGCCCGACGAGACGCCGATCACGACCATCGCGTGGCGGCTGGGGCATCTGCATCTCCAGTTCGCGGGCGGATGGGAGTGGACCTTCGGCGAACGGCGGCGGGATCCGAAGCTGATGGTCGACTTCACGCCCTCCGCCGCCTTGACGCTGGAGCGGTTCTGGGCGTCGGTCGACCGCTGGCGCGACAGCGTCGGAGCCGTCACCGACGAACAGCTCGACACGGTCGGCTTCTCTCGGTACCCGTACAGCAATGACGCCGATTACCCGTACATCGCCGTACTGACGGGGGCCAACCTCGAATTCATCCACCACATGGCCGAGATCGCGCTGCTCCGCGACCTGTGGCGCGCCCGCTCCACCACTGCCGGGTAGGCCGGGGCACGCCACGACGGCCCTCGTCGGTGGACCATGATGCGGCCTGCCTGCCTGTTCGCTGCCCGCTACGCGTCGGTCGGACCGGTGCGGGGCAGCAGTGCCAGTGCGGCGACGACAGCCCGGTGGTCGGTGCCCGGTACGGTCCGTTCGGCGACGGATACGCCTGCCAGGCCGGGGCCGTGCAGGACGTGGTCGATCTGGATCAGGGGCGGGACGAGGGACTTGCCGGCGGGCCAGGTCCGCGCCCCTCCGCGGCCGAGTTCGGCGTGGATGTCCGTGAGACCCGCCGCGAGCAGCTCGCGCATCGGCGCGTGGTCGAGGGACGCGTTGAAATCCCCCAGGAAGACGGTGTCCGGTCCGCTGTTCCGGGCGACGGAGGCGAGGGCGGTCATGTCCCTTGTCCAGCGGTCCGCGTCACCGAGTGGGTAGTACGTGTGGACGGCCACCAGCCGTACGGTGCGTCCGCCGACCGTCACGTCCGCGGTGGTCTGCGGCCAGGCCGTGTCGGCGTCCAGTGGGCCGCCGTGGGTCAGGGGGATCCTCGAATAGATCGAGGTGTCGTACTCGGGGCGGAGTTCCTGGTGGGGCAGCAGTCTGTCGAGACCGGCGTCGGCGAGCGCGCCGATGCCGGCGGACGGCAGTTCCTGCACGGCCAGTACGTCGATCCGTTCGGCCCGGACCAGCCGCACCAGCGCTCGGGGGTCCACCTCGCCGACATGGGCGTTGACGGTGGCCACCCGTAACTCGGCCGCCTGTGCCGGGACATCCCGCTGGTCCGGCAGGAACCGGGGTACCAGCACGGCGACTTGAGCGGCCGCGAGAAGTCCGACGGCCACCACCGCCCAGCGCGAGCGCAGAGCGGGAACGGCGAGCACGGTGACCAGCGAGAGCACGCTGAGAACCGCGCCGTAGGGGAAGAGCACCACGGGAACGGCGAGCGGTGTTCCCGCGTCCAGCCCGGTCAGCCGTACGACGAGCAGGGCGGCCGGCACGGCGAGAAGGGCGCCGCAGCCCAGCAGTCCCCACGTCCGTCCGCGTCGGGCGCCCCTGCCGTTCGCCCGTCGCCCCGTCGGGGGTGCGGGGGTGCCGACGGCCGTGTCCGTCATCGATCCTCCAGTCGGAAAGGTACACGCGGAGATCATCCGCGACTCCCGAGAGGGGACGTCAGGAGAGGTACGTGCGGTTGCCGGGCCGATCAAGAAGGTCATGGGGGCGGACCTGTCGATCCACCGGACCCGCGGCCGGTTTGCGGACGAAAGCCGGGGAGCGGGCCTCGGTGTGGCGTCCGTCAGCGCCCGGTGGTGCTCCGGTCGTGCGCGTTCCAGGCCCGCTCCCGCAGGTCCGCGTCGCGCAGGACGTCGATCGCCGTGCATGCCAGCGCCTCCGTGACCACAGGGAGCACCCGGCGCGCCCGGGCGGAGACCGCGGCCGCGGCGAACTCGGGCGTGTGGTCGGAGCCGTCCTCGTCCATGATCGCGACGAAGGGGTGGATGGCCGGAACGCGGGCGCTGACGTTGCCGATGTCGGACGATCCGAGGTACACGCCGTGAGCGGGCGGGGTCGGCCGGATACCCGCGCGCTCCAGGTGGGCGGCGAAGCGCTCGGACAGCGTCCCGCTGTCGCGGAAGTGCTCGTAACGGATCGTCGCCCGCTCGACGTTCACGGTCGTGCCGGTCGCCTGGGCCACGCCCGCGGCACAGGTGGCCAGGCGTCCGGCCAGGTCGTCCAGTTGCTCGGTGGTGGCCGCGCGCAGCCCGAACCGCCCCTCCGCGTACGCGGGGACGATGTTCGTGGCCTCTCCCCCGTGGGTGATGATGCCCTGGATGTGGGAGGCCGCCGGCAGTCGGCGGCCGAGTGCGGCCAGCACGTTGAACAGCTCGACGAGGGCCGCGAGCGCGTCGATGCCCTCGGTGGGGTTGCCCGTGGGATGGGCGGCGCGCCCGTGGAAGGCGACCCGGTACTGCTCCTGAGCCGTCAGCGGGGCACGCACCCAGTCGTACACGCCCGGATGGAACATGAGCGCGGCGTCGACATCGTCGAAGACGCCCGCCTCCACCTCCAGTGCCTTTCCGCCGCCCCCCTCCTCGGCCGGCGTACCCACGGCCAGCACCGATCCGGCGCTCCCGTCCAGCACCGATCCGGCGCTCCCGTCCAGCACCGATCCGGCGCTCCCGTCCAGCACCGATCCGGCGTTCCCGTCCAGCGCCGTACGGGCGGCGAGCGCGGCGCCCAGGCCTGCGGCGGCGATCAGGTTGTGGCCGCAGGCATGGCCCAGCCCCGGCAGGGCGTCGTACTCCAGCAGCAACGCCACCGCGGGCCGCTCCGCACCCGAGCGCGCCACGAAGGCCGTCGGCATCCCCGCCACGCCCTCGCTCACATCGAAACCGGCCCGGCGCAGTTCGCCCGTCAGCAGCGCGGCCGCCCGCCGCTCGGCGAACGCGTACTCCGGGTCGGCGTGCAGCGCCGACGCGACCTGCCACAACGCCTCGGCCCGGTCGGCGACCTCCTCGCGGACCCGCCGGTACAGGGCGTCGGGGACAGGGGACATGTGGCCTCCCGGACGTGCTGCGGACCTGTCTTCGTCGGGCTCCGGGTTTCACCGAAGGGGCGGCCGACACCACCCGTGAGGACGGAGGACAGAGGACGGGAGGAAGGGCGTGCGAGGAGAGCCGCGTTGGGCCACGGCCGTCTCTGCCCTGCTGCGTAAGCGGGTCCTCGGGGCCGGGGCGTGGGCTCCGACCAGTCGGCCGGCGATGTTCACCGACGTCCGGACGGCGGCGTCGGGCTGGGCTGGACCCGGTTCTACGAGGAGGGCCGGGCCGAGCCATTGGTGGTGCGGGGCGGTGTGGTGATCTGGCCGTCGTAGGTGAGCCAGTCGTGGAGTACGGCGAAGTCCGCTTCGGTGAGGCCGGTCCCGGAATCGACGCGGTGGAGGAGGGCCGGCCCCCGATGATGCGCTGACACCCAGGCGCGGTCGGGACCGGTGATCTCGTCGTCGACCCAGATGAAGGGGCGCCCGGCCGCCGCCTGGACGAGGGCTCGGGTCTTCCAGTGCAGGGCGCCGGTCACGTCCTCCTCCGGCAGGACCGCCACCGGAAGCGCCGGCAGCCCGAGCAGCGGAGCGATCACCTCGTTGGCGTCCTCCATCCATGCGGTGGCCCACACCAGGTCGCAGGGCAACCGCAGCAGACGCGGACCGTGAGCGAGGTCGATCTTCGCCAGCTGGGGATTCGACGTGTCCTGCCAGCCGTCCCAGCCTTCAGGGATAGACGGGAGCCGTCCTCCTCCGTAGGGCAGGAGCGTTCCGTCGACATCCAGGAAGAGCAGCGGCCGCTCCGCACCATTCGTCATGTCCGCACGCTATCGGCTCCTCCTCGGGCAAGCAGCCGCGTTGTGTTCCAGTGCGGCACTGTCAGACGCTCGACCGTCGGCCGCCCGGGCCGCCGGGTGTCATCCGTCCTCGGAGTCGCCTGCCTCCCAGCGCAGCAGGTCTCCCGGCTGGCATTCGAGCACTTCGCAGAGCGCGGCGAGGGTCGTGAAGCGGACCGCCTTGGCGCGGCCGTTCTTGAGGACCGCCAGGTTGGCGGGCGTGATCCCGACCCGTTCCGCGAGTTCGCCCACGGACATCTTCCTCTTGGCGAGCATCACGTCTATGTCGACGGCGATCGGCATCAGATCACCTCGGCCAGCTCGGCCCGCATCCGCGTCGCCTCGATGTCACGTGTGACGGCCTGGGCGAGCAGCATCCGCAGCACGAGCACGATGAGCGCCATCCCGAGAACCGCCAGGGTGACCCCGCCCAGCAGAAGCACGACGCCCGGTGGCACGGCCTCGCCGGGCGCCAGGACCACGCCGAGCGTGAACACCAGGGCCGCGGCCGCCACCATCGCGCCGATCACGACGTGCACATACCGGAAGGCGGCGTGGGAGAACACCGTGTCACGCCGGACCATCGTCACCAGCCGCCACACACAGACCAGGACGACCTGGACCGTCACCACTCCCAGGACCACGATCACGAGCACCGGAGTGCGCACATGGGCCGCGTCCCGGCCGAGATCATCCAGATCCACGGCCAGCAACGGCACCATCACCGCCTGCGCGAACACCGAACCGGCGAACAGCACGGCGACCACGGCACGCAGCGCCAGCACCGTCAGCTTCCCCATCACACCCTCCTCAGACCGATCAACGATAGGAATCTATCGAAAGTCGATAGCCCAGGCAAGGGCAGGCAAGAGCTCAGACAAGAGCTCCGGCAAGAGGGAGTGCCACGGGGTGATCAGCCGGACAGCCCTGCGGCATGGTCAGTCGGTCGGTCAGGTCGGTCAGGTCGGCGGTGTGCAGGTCGCAGCGGTGCGTGGAGCTGGGCGCGTCCCCGACGGGGCGGGCGACGTAGGCCGTGCGCAGGCCGAGGCGCCGTGCGCCGGGCAGGTCCCAGGCGTGGGCGGCGACCATCAGCAGGCGCTCCGGCGGCCGCCCGGAGACGGTGCCGGCGAGCCGGTAGACGGCCGGGTCCGGTTTGTAGGTCCGGACGTCTTCGGCGGACAGGGCCTGGTGCCGGCGCAGTCCGGCGTGGGCGTTGAGTCCCAGCAGCGCCGTCCGGCTCGCGTGGGAGAGTCCGATCAGCGGGAACCGTTCGGCGAGGCGTGCGGCTTCCAGGTCGAGTTCGTCGCTGTTCGCCGACGAGGTCGACTGGCTGCTCGCCGAGAACCCCGGCGTCCCGTGGATCCGCCCGCGGTCCACCGGCGTCGAATGTGCCGCGCAGTTCACGGAGTTGATGGAGTACACCGTGCCCGAGGACGCGCGTGCCTCCGTCGACACCCTCCTCGTCGACGGCACCGACGCCGTCCTGACGGGGCATCTGTCGGGGACGGTACGCGCGACGGGGAAATCCTTCGAAGGGCCGTTCGCGCTGCGCCTCACGATGGAGGGTGGCCGGATCACTCGACACCACCTCTACGAGAACAGCCTGTCGATCGCCATGGCATGCGCCCCGTGAGGGCACGGGCGGCGGTCTCCCCGGCCCAGCAGCTCCCGAACCTGGTGCGGCGGCAGCGGCGGCACCTCGGCGTTCTACGATCAGCGCATGAGCGCGTGGAATCAGAGCCTGGACGCCGCGGGTATCCGCGAGCCGGAGCTGCGGAGGGACTACGACACCCAACGGAAGCTGGTGGCGCGGTTCCGGCGTGCTCCGTACCTCGCGGCTCGGCTGTTGTTGCCGCGGCCGGTGTTGCCCCACGTCGTGGCGGCGACGGCGGTGATGCACCACGGCGACAACCTCCTGGACAGCGGCCCGAAGGCACGGCGGGCCTCGGCGTGGGCGTCGTGGGAGCAGGACGTGCGTAAGGCGCTGGACGCCGGGGTGAGCGACGATCCGTTGATCCGCACGCTGCTGAATACGGCGGAGGCGTATCCGCGGCTTCGGGAGGTCGTGGAGGCGTACTTGTCCACCGCCACCGCCGAGTTGGAGTTCGCCGGCTTCGCCACGGAGGCCGACTACCAGGCCTATGTGGATGCCTACTCGCTGCCCGCTTTCCTGCTGGTCGCGTCGTTGCTGGGACCGGAGAGCGACGACGGGCAGTTCCGCTCGGGATGCCGGACGTTCATCGACGGCAGCCAGCGGCTGGACTTCGTCAACGACCTTGCCGAGGACATTCCCGAAGGGCGCCTGGGCATCCCGGCGGAGACGTTGGAGCGCTTCTCCGCCACGGTGGAGGATCTCGCGGAGGGCCGCGAGTCGGCGCGTGTACGGGAGTTGGTGGAGCATCAGATCGAGGCGGCACGTGCCTCCTTGCGGGCCGCCCGGGAACTGCCGGCGCTGACCGCCAACCCCAGCGGGGCGTTGCTGGACGCCGTCGTCGAGATCGAGCTGCTGACCGCGGACGCGGCGCTCACGCGTGGTGCCCGTTTGCTGCGCGGCTCGGCGTCTCCGCCGGTGGTGAGCACGCTGCGGGTGCTGCTGGGTGCTCGCCGGAAGGCGCGCACGGAACGCTGAACCGCCAGTCGCGGGGCGCGGGTGCGGGTGTCCTCGGCGCTGATGCCTCGGCGCTGATGCCTCGGCGCTGATGCTTGGGCGGTGGTGCTTGGGCGGTGATGCCTGGGCGGTTTCCGACGGGGTGAGGCCGTCGGGGGCAGGCGGCCGCGGTCTCTCGTACTCTCGCCCGGGCAGGGGCTCGCGGTCTTCGCCGGCTGGGTGGTCGTGGCCATGGGTCCGTGCCGCGCGGCCGCCGCGCAGACCTCCCTCCCCGGGGACGGCGCTCCCGCCGTGTCCCCGGGGTTCGACGCCGCCTGGCATCCGGTCCTGGGCCGCATGCCGCACACGGACAGCACCGACGGCAGCTGCCGGACCGCCGGCATCCCTGGGTGCTCGACACGCGGTGGTGCTGATCGTGGCCCTGCTCAGCCTGCCCGACCTGTTCACCCGTGGCGGCGCCGGGGATCGATCCACCGGGGGAGAACACTCAGAGCGGCCAGGTGCTCCAACGCCTCCTGCTCGCTACGGCCCTGGTCACGGTCGGTAGGCGGCGCGGTTGTGGTAGGTGACCTTCCCGGTGGGCAGCTTGCTCGGTGCGAAGAGCTGGTCGACGGTCACGAAGTGGAAGCCGCGTGCTTTGAGGGCCTTGATGATGCCCGGCACGGCGTCGACCGTCGTCTTGTGGATGTCGTGCAGGAGGACGATGTCCCCGGGCTTGGTCTGCGTATTGACGGTCTTGATGATCCGGGCGGTGTCGCGGTGCTTCCAGTCGAGGGTGTCGACGCTCCAGTGCACCAGCGGTCGCCCGGCAGCCGTGCGGACGGTCGCGTTGTGGGCGCCGTAGGGGGCGCGGAAGGTGGTCGGCTTCTTGCCGGTCACCTGCTTGATCGCCGTGTCCGTGCGGGAGAGCTGCGACTTGACCTTCGCGGCGCTGAGCTTGGTCAGGTTGGCGTGGTCCCAGCTGTGGTTGCCTATCTGGTGGCCGGCGAGTGCCGCGGCACTCACCGTTGACGGGTTCCTCTGGACGTTCGTGCCGACTACGTAGAAGGTCGCTCTGACGCTCCGGTCGTTCAGGAGGCGCAGCAGCCGCTGGGTGTCGGCGACGGGCCCGTCGTCGAAGGTGAGGGCGACGCACTTGACCTTGCGGCAGTCGACGGCCGGGGGTGCGGCAGAGGCGGACGTGGCGGTACCGGCCAGCGTGGTGCCGCAAAGGGCGGCGATGATGGCCGAGTTGACGATGCGTCGGTGCATCAGGATCCTCCAGGAGCCGTGAACTTCCCTTGCAGGCAGTGGACTTCCTGTAAGACGCACTCGACGCGGGCTTGGATGTACGTGCGTTCGGCGCTTTCCCTACGGTTTCGGGAGAATCCGGAGTCGCTCGCAGCTCGGAGGGGCTCCGTGGCCATCTCCGACTTCGCGGTTCCGGGCGGCCCAGCACCGATGAGTACCGCCCGGACGACGAACTCGCCCGGGCGATGTACTCGCCCGGGCGCTTCGAAAATCAACCGCGCTGACCGTGGTCAGTCCGGTTTTGGCGGCCGGTGGTGTCGCCGACGCGGGGGGGTGAGGCGGCGCAGCAGTCGTACGGTGATGGATGGGCCGATGAGGACGTCGCCCGCCATGGCGGCGCGGACCGCTTCGGATAACAGTGCCGGTCCGGGCCGTCCTCAGCCTCGGCTGACAGCCCATCTGTACGGCGGCCTACCGCACCTGCCCGTGCCCAGGCTGTCCCGGGCCCGTCCATCGTGGGCCCGGTTTCAGGAACCCGCCCTGCCGAACCCCTCGTTCGAACCGCCGATGGGCAGCCCGGCCAGCAGCGCGCGCCGGCTTGCCCTGACGTGTTCACGCATCACGTGCTCGGCGCTGTCGCCGTCCTTCTCCAGGATCAGCTCCAGGACGAGGTGGTGCTCACGGTCCGACTGCGTGGCGCGGCCCGGCTGGCTCAGTGACGTGTTGACCAGCCGGGGGTAGGCCAGCTGATTCATCAGCATCCGGTAGTGGGCCTCCAACTTGCTGTTGTCGGCACCGGCTATGAGCAGGTCGTGGAACTCCTGGACCAACTCCGCGTACCGCTCCCGGTCGTCCCGCTCGACCGCCGCATCGGCCTCGCGCAGGTTCCGCTCGAGCATGTCGATCTCCGCGACGCGGCCGCGCCGGGCGAGGAGGCGGGCGGCCGCGCCCTCGAGGAGTTCCTTCATCTCGAAGAGTTCCGTGATCTCGCGGCGGGAGGGGGTGGTGACGAACGTCCCGACGCGGGGCCGGATCTCCACCAGCCCTTCGGTCTGCAGCTGCTTGAGGGCTTCGCGTACCGGCGTACGGCTGACGCCGAACTCCTCCGCGAGGGCGAACTCCGAGAGCGGAGCCCCGGGCACGATGTCTCCCTTGATGATCCGCCGGCGCATTTCGGCGATCACCCTGGCCTGCATCGACCCTCCCCCAGCCTCTGGCCGGGTGGACCCCCGCTTCGGTTCGCTCTGTGCGCGATTCACCGAACCCTCCTCCGTCTCCCCAGCCGCCCGCCGGTCATCCCAGCGGCGCGAGCGCGCCGCCGTCGAAGAACTTACCCGCGCTGTAGACCATCGGATGGTTGTCGGCGACCGCGGCGTGCACCACTCGGCAGATGAACACCGTGTGGGTACTGGCCTGCAGGCGCTCGCGGATCTCGACCTCCATCTGCGCGCTGCTCCGGGCGATCAGCGGGCTGCCGAACGGGCCGCTCTCCCATTCCACGTCCTTGAACTTGTCGTCGGCCTTGCTTGCGAACGTAGCGACAACGTCGAGTTGGTCCGTGGACAGGATGTTGATCGCGAGGTGGTCCGCCCGGAACAGGCAGTCGTGGGTGGACGAGGTGCGCTGGACGCACACCATCACGGTGGCCGGGTCGAGCGAGATGCTCGAGAACGCGTTGACGGCCAGCCCTCTGGGGGTCTCTCCGTCCATCGCGGTCACGACCGTGACACCGGTGACGAACTGCCGGTTGACCTGCTTCATCACAGCGAGGTCGGGCTTGGAGGCAAGCGGGGCCATGGAGCTGCTCCTAGTCATCTTGATCGTCAGTCCTGTCCCACCCGGATGACGCCCAGCGCCGAGAGCAGCGCCCGGGGATCCCATGTCACGTGCTCCTCGACGATCCGGTCCCCCTCGAAGCGGGCGAACGTGGCGCCGCTGACCTCGACCCGCCGCTTGGTGGAGGGGACGCCGAGGAACGAGTTCTCATGGGTTCCGCCGCTGTGCCAG
This sequence comes from Streptomyces sp. CA-210063, assembly GCF_024612015.1. NCBI lineage: Bacteria > Bacillati > Actinomycetota > Actinomycetes > Kitasatosporales > Streptomycetaceae > Streptomyces > Streptomyces sp. CA-210063. The sequence continues at coordinate 10,409,415 of NZ_CP102512.1, read as the reverse complement.
CGGATCGCGGCCCTGTCGCCTTCGACCACGATGTCGTCGATGGTCGTGACCAGGTCCGGAAAGGCGGCTCGGGTCGAGACGACCGCGGCCTTGAAGGCGTTCAGGTCCTGCGGGTGCGGGTCTCCACCGTGGCGGAGGTACGCGGGGCTCAGCAGCGCGTCGAGGGCATCGACGTCCCCCTGGCCCCAGGCCGCGGCCCACACCTTCTCGATGAGCCCACGACGGACGTCAGAGTGCGACATCGAGCTTCTCCTTCGTGTCCGCGCGCAGCTCTTTTCTGTCCGCGCGCAGCTCTTTCCAGAAGGACACCGCCAGACCGGCGATGATCACGAGGAACGGCAGGGACGTCACGATGACGGTGTTCTGCAGGGCGTTCAGTCCGCCGGCGAGCATGAGGACGACGGCGGTGACACCGGTGAGGACGCCCCAGAGGATGAGCACCGAACGACGCGGGGTGAGCGATCCGTCCGAGGTCATCATGGACAGCACATAGGTGTTGGCGTCCGCGCCGGAGACGAAGAACATCACGACCAGGACGATCGCGATCACCGAGGTGACCCCGGCGAGCGGGAAGTGGTCGAGGGTCGCGAAGAACGCGCTGTTGATGTCGGCGGCGGTCTGCTTGGCGATGTCGCCGTCCTCGAACAGGTCGATGTGGATCGCCGTGCCGCCGAAGACCGTGAACCAGGTGAAGAACACCACGCTGGGGACGGCCAGGACACCCATGATGAAGCCGCGGATGGTGCGGCCACGCGAGATACGGGCCAGGAAGACGCCGACGAAGGCGCCCCAGGACACCCACCAGGCCATCATGAAGTAGGTCCACCACTGCATCCACTCGAGCCCGCCGAACGCGGTGCCCTGCAGGCTCATCCGGAAGAAGTCGGTGGCCCATTGGCCCACGGACTCGATGTACAGGTTCGCGATGAACACGGCCGGGCCGACCACCAGCATGAAGAGGAACAGCGCGACCGCCAGCAGTGAACTGCCCTGGCTCAGGAACTTGATGCCCTTGCTGACCCCGGTCACCGCCGAGAGCGTGAAGATCGAGGTGACGGCGGCGATGATGAGCACCTGGCTCACCGAGTTGACCGGGATCCCGAACAATCTGCCGAGGCCGTTGTTGACCTGGAGAGCTCCCAGGCCGAGGGACGTCGTGGTGCCGAAGAGCGTCGCGAACACGGCGAGCACGTCGATCGCCTTGCCGATCGGCCCGTTCACGCGGTCACCGAGCAGCGGCACGAACAGTTGGCTCACGAGGGTGCGCCGGCCCTTGCGGAACGTCGAGTACGCGATGGCCAGACCGAAGACGGCGAAGATCGCCCAGGCGTGCAGGCCCCAGTCGAAGTAGGAGTACTGGAGGGCGCGCACCGCTGCCGCCGGCGTGTTCGGCTCGGCGAGACCGTGCGGTGGCGTCGCCAGGTGGGAGATCGGTTCGGCGACGCCGTACGAGACGAGTCCGATGCCCATGACCGCGCTGAGGATCATGGCGAACCAGGTCGGCGTCGAGAACTCGGGACGGTCGCTGTCCTTGCCCAGTCGGATGTCGCCGGCGGGGCTGAAGGCCAGGAACACCAGGAAGACCAGGATGGCGAGCGTGACCACCAGGTAGGACCAGCCGAACGTGGCCGTGACCCAGTTCAGCGAGGTGTTCGTGACCTTGTTCAGGTTGTCCGTGAAGAGCACCGCCCAGGCTACGAAGACGGCGGAGATACCGAGCGAGGTCCAAAAAACGGAACCGAGCCTGCCACCGCCGTCGCGGCCGGCCCTGGTGCCGTCCGTGGTGCCTTCCCCGCTGCTCCCGGACGGCGTCGCGGGCGTCATCTCCGCGTCCGTTCCCAGGTGACTGGACATGGAACTCCTTGGGTCCGGGGGCCGACGGCCACCTGATCTGGCATACAAGCAGCAGTAAGGCACGTCACAGATGGAGCGTCAAGGGCTCGAGGTACGGAATCGCGTTCCGACCTGGAGTGTCACCAGTAACCGCAGGTTAAGGGCTTGTTTCCGGCCCTGATAGGGGGCCGGTGGACTATGGGCGAGCCCTTCCACTCGACCCCTTGACCGACCGAAGAGACGGCATTTATCGTCCTGTGCCATGCAAGAGTGCCTGGATCATCCTGACGAGAGCATCGGTCTCCGCAAACTCGTGCTCTACCGCGACGTCGTTCTGACCGAGGCGGGCGAGGCACCCGCGCGGCCGGCGCGACGAGCCAGCGTCGCCGCGGTCATACGGAACCCGTGGGTGGGCACCGGTCCATCGGCCGATCTGGCCTCGGAGCAGGGTCGCATCGCCCCGGTGCTCGCCAGGTTGCTGACCGATCGGCTCATCGCTTCGCTGGGCGGTGTGGACGAGATCGAGTCGTTCGGCAAGGCGGCCGTCGTCGGCGCGGCGGGCGAGATCGAGCACGCCGGAGCACTCATCCACACTCCGTACTTCGGCAATCTGGTGAGGGAGTTCCTCCAGGGCGAGTCGATCATCTGTTTCGCCGACACCCGGGCCGAGGCCGGCGAGACGCTGATCGTCCCGCTCTGGCACAAGACACGGGCCTCGACGCGCAGTCACTACCAGACCATCAGCGCCCGCGTTTCCGACGCCCCGCGTGCGGACGAGATCGTCGTCATCGCGGCCGCGTCGACGGGACCGCGCCCGCACCCCCGTATCGGGGACCGCATGACCGACCCCGTCGTCACCACCGAAACCCTGGAGGTTGTTCCCTCATGAGCGTCCGCAAGATCGTGACCGTCGTCGAGGAGATCCGCACCGAGGGCGGCCGCGGACTCGAGCGCCCGGCCCGGATCGCCGTCGTAGCCGCGGTGATCGAGAACCCCTGGGCCGGTCAGGGCTTCGTGGAGGACCTCGCTCCGGGCATCGAGGCGAACGCCTCCGACCTCGGCGCGCTGCTGGCCCCGGCGGTCCTCGACGCACTCGGGGCTCCCGTGGAAGCGTACGGCAAGGCTGCCATCGTCGGCCTGGACGGCGAGATCGAGCACGGCTCGGCGCTGATCCACACGCTCAAGTTCGGCGACCACTTCCGCAAGGCCGCGAGCGCCACCACCCTGCTGCCCGCCGTCGAGAAGCGCGGGCCCGCCGGTGTTGTGTTCGACATCCCGCTGAAGCACATCACCGACGCCACGATCCGTTCGCACCACCAGAGCATCGAGGTCCGGGTCAGCGACGCTCCCCACCCGAACGAGATCGTCATCGCGCTTGCCGCGGCCGCCCAGGGGCGCCCCCAGCAGCGTCTGGCACCGCTCTCGACCGAGCAGTAGGTACTCATGAGCAAGCCGACCGTGGTGCTGCTGCACGGCGTCGGGCTCGACCACACCATGTGGGAGCCGGCCGCCGCGCTCCTGGCCGACCGCTTCACCGTGATCGCCCCCGACCTGCCGGGTCACGGCACTCGCCCGCCGGTGGGCGACGGGGTGACCCTCGCAGATCTGGCCGACGGGGTGGTCGGGGAGATTCCGGCGGGCTCGCACCTGGTCGGATTCTCGCTGGGCGCCCTGGTCGCCCAGCATGTGGCGCTGCACCACCCGCGGCTGGTGGCCACGCTGACCTCGGTCAGTTCGGTGTGCGAGCGTACGGCCGAGGAGCGGGCGTCCGTACTCGACCGGCTGCGCACCGCGGAGGCCGACTTCACGGCGAGTGCGACCGCGTCCCTGAAGCGGTGGTACGCCGGCACCGATGTCGGCCCCGACCGGGTGACCCGCACCGAGGCCACGCTGCTCTCCAACGACGTCGGGTCGTTCCTCAACTGCTATCGCGTGTTCGCCACAGCGGACGCCGGCCTCGCCCCGCACCTGGCCGCCATCGCCGTACGCGCGCTGGCGATGACCGGCGAGAACGATCCCGGGTCCACCCCCGAGATGACCCACCGGCTCGCCGCGGCGCTTCCCGACTGCCGTGCGGTGGTCATCCCCCAGGCGCGTCACATGCTGCCCGTCGAGCGCCCCGAGGCGTTCGTCGACTCCCTCACCACCTTCATCGGAGAGTGCGCACATGTCTGACCTCACCACGTTGCGGCACTTCATCGGCGGGGCGTGGGTCGAGCCCGCGTCGGGCGCGTACTTCGAGAGCACCAACCCGGCCACACGCGAGGTCCTCTATCAGGCCGCGCGCGGGGACGCCGCCGACATCGACCAAGCCGTGGCCGCCGCGAGGAAGGCGTTCGAGGACCCGCGCTGGCGCGACCTCAGCCAGACGCGACGCGGCCACCTGCTGCGCCGCCTCGGGGATCTGATCGCCGAGAACGCCGAGGACCTGGCCCGCATGGAGACGCGGGACAACGGCAAACTGCTGCGCGAGATGCGCGGGCAGCTGGCCACCTTGCCGGAGTACTACCACTACTACGCCGGACTGGCCGACAAGATCCACGGCGACTTCATCCCCACCTCCGACCGGCAGGTACTCAACTACACGGCCCGGGAGCCCCTCGGTGTGGTCGGAGCGATCACGCCCTGGAACTCCCCGCTGACGTTGACCAGCAGCAAACTGGCGCCCGCGCTCTGCGCCGGCAACACCGTGGTGATCAAGCCCTCGGAGTACACGTCGGCGACGGTGCTCAAGCTCGCCGAGCTGGCGCTCGAAGCGGGCTTCCCGCCGGGTGCGGTGAACGTCGTCACCGGGTTCGGCGCCGAGGCCGGGCAGGCCCTGGTCGACCACCGCGACCTCGCGAAGATCTCCTTCACCGGCAGCACCGCCACCGGGGCACGCATCGCCGCCGCGACGGCGAGCCGCTTCATCGGCTCCACGCTCGAACTCGGCGGCAAGTCACCCAACATCGTGTTCGAGGACGCGAACATCCCGAACGCGGCGATGGGCGTCGTCGCCGGCATCTTCGCCGCCGCCGGACAGACCTGCATCGCCGGCAGCCGGGTGTTCGCGCACAGGTCCGTCTACGACGAACTCCTCGAGCGGGTCACGGAACGCGCCAGGACCATCGTCATCGGCGACCCCCTGGACGACAAGACCGAGCTCGGCCCGCTGGCCTTCGAAGGCCAGCGCGACAAGGTGGCCGGGTACGTCGACCTCGGACGCGACGAAGGCGCCCGGGTGCTGACCGGCGGACGGGCCACCGACGGCGGCCTCGGCGGCTGGTTCTACGAGCCGACCGTCCTCGTGGACGTCGACAACACCATGCGCGTCGTACGCGAGGAGATCTTCGGCCCCGTCCTGGCGGTCATGCCGTTCGACACCGAGGAGGAGGTCGTCCGCCTGGCGAACGACACCGAGTACGGACTCGCGGCCGGCGTGTGGACGACGAACCTCGCACGGGCGCACCGAATGGCGGCGCGCCTGGATGCCGGGACCGTGTGGGTCAACACCTACCGGGCCATGTCGCCGATGTCACCACGCCAGGGCTTCAAGACCAGCGGCGTCGGCGTCGAGCACGGCACCGAGACGATTCGGGAGTACACGCGGCTCAAGAGTGTCTGGATCAACACGAGCGAGGAGCCCGTGGCCGACCCCTTCACGATGCGGAGCTGACATGCCACAGGTCGCCATCACCCTCGCCGAGGGCCGCACCCCGGCGCAGATCCGGGACTTGATGCACGAGGTGCACGCAGCGGTCCTGCGCACCGTGAACACGCGGCCCGAGTACATCCGGGTCGTCGTCCACGAGGTCCCCCGGACGCACTGGGCCACCGGTGACGTCACCCTCACCGAGATGGACGCCGCCACGGCACAAGCGGAGGAGCAGTCATGAGGTTTTCGTTGTTCGCGCACATGGAGCGCTGGGACGAGGAGGTCAGTCACCGGCAGCTCTTCGAGAACCTCTCCGAGCTGGCCCTGATGGCCGAGGCCGGCGGGTTCGGCACCGTGTGGATCGGGGAGCACCACGCGATGGAGTACACGATCTCCCCCAGCCCGATGCCGCTGCTCGCCCATCTGGCCGCGAGGACCTCGACCATCCGCCTGGGCGCGGGGACCATCATCGCCCCGTTCTGGCACCCGCTCAGGGTCGCCGGTGAATGCGCGCTGCTCGATGTCATCAGCGACGGCCGGATGGAGGTCGGACTCGCCCGGGGCGCCTACCAGTTCGAGTTCGACCGGCTGGCGGACGGGCTGCCGGCCGCCGACGGCGGAAAGCACCTGCGTGAGCTGGTGCCGGCCGTCCGGGCGCTCTGGCAGGGCGACTACGCCCACGACGGCGAGATCTGGCGGTTCCCGACCTCGACCAGTGTGCCCAAGCCGGTGCAGCAGCCCACCCCGCCCATGTGGATCGCCGCTCGCGACCCCGCCTCCCACGACTTCGCGGTGGCGCAGGGCTGCAACGTCATGGTCACCCCGTTGATGAAGGGCGACGAGGAGGTCGTCGACCTCAAACGGAAGTTCGACACGGCGGTGGCGAACCATCCGGAGGTGCCGCGCCCCGACCTGATGGTGCTGCGGCACACGCATGTCCACTCCCCCGACGACCCCGACGGCTGGCGGCCGGCCGCGGAGGCGATCAACCGCTTCTACCGCACCTTCGACGCCTGGTTCGGCAACAGGACCACCCCGCGGAACGGGTTCCTGCCGCCCAGCCCGGAGTCGAAGTTCGAAGGCCGTCCGGAGTTCCAGCCGGAGTCGCTGCACAGGACCGCGATGATCGGCACCCCGGCCGAGGTCATCGAGCGGCTGCGTTCCTACGAGGAGCTCGGCGTCGACGAGTACAGCTTCTGGATCGACAACAGCATGTCGCACGAGGAGAAGCGCAAGTCCCTGGAGCTGTTCATCAAGGAAGTCATCCCGGCCTTCCAGTGAGTGACCAGTTCGGTCGGCAGCGCCCTGGTCGAGTCCTCGACCAGGGCGCTGCCGTAGGCACCCTCCACGGCGGCTCGCTGACCACGGCCGGCGAAGGACAACCCCGCACACGTCCTGGACTCCGGGCCGGTAAACGGGCAGCGAACGGGCACGCACGGCAGGCGAGCGGGCAGCGGCCGCCCGCGACCGGAGCCCGTCCGCCGCATCGTCCAGGGTCTGCGGACTTCAGGAAACGGGCACGTTCGGTCATGAAGTGCTCTACGACGAACCTGTTCAGCAGAGCGGCCGCCTTGTAGAAATTGCCTCAGGAGCCCGAACGGGCAGGGCTCCGGAATCAGCCGCCGCTGGCCGGTACAGCACGTGGAGCCGTGAAACGGAGGTGTCGCCGTGGACGCCGATGAGCGCAGACGTGGAATCCTTGAAACGGCACGCCGTACCGGATCCGTGGATGTCGGAAAACTCGCCGCCGACCTCGGGGTCTCCAAGGAGACCGTGAGGCGCGATCTGAACGTACTGGAGGAGCACGGGCTGGTCCGGCGTACCCACGGCGGTGCGCATCCCGTGGAGAGCGCGGGCTTCGAGACCACGCTCGCCTTCCGTACCACCATGCACGTCCCGGAGAAGTCCCGGATCGCGGCCGCCGCGGCCGGACTGCTCGGGGACGCCGAGACCGTCTACATCGACGAGGGCTACACCCCACAGCTCATCGCCGCCGCTCTCCCCCGCGACCGCCCACTGACCGTGGTCACCTCCTCGCTGGCCACCGCGGGCGACCTGGCTTCCGCCGAGAACATCACCGTGCTGCTGCTCGGCGGCCGGGTGCGCGGCGGGACCCTGGCCACGGTCGACCACTGGGCGACCCACATGCTGTCCGGCTTCGTCATCGACCTGGCGTACGTCGGCGCGAACGGCATCTCCCGCGAGTACGGACTCACCACCCCCGATCCCGCGGTCAGCGAGGTGAAGGCCGAGGTCATGCGCGTCGCCAGACGCCGGGTGTTCTCGGGCGTCCACACGAAGTTCGGCGCCGTGAGCTTCTGCCGATTCGCGAATGTCACGGATTTCGAGGCCGTCGTCACCGACGCGGGGCTGCCCGCCGCGGAGGCCCACCGCTACTCACTGCTGGGGCCCCAGGTCATCCAGGCCTGAGCCGCAGTACCTCTCCCTGTCCCACCCCCGCAAGGCCGGGGGCCTGGTTCCCCATGCCCTCGAACACCCTCTGGAGCAGTCATGCGCACACGAAGAATGACACAGGTCCTCGTCACGGCCACGGCCGCGGGCTCGTTGCTGGTCGCCTGCAGCGGGGCGGGTGGCTCCACCGGCTCCGGCGGCGACGGGGAGAGCATCAATGTGCTGATGGTCGGCAATCCGCAGATGGAGGACATCGCGGAACTGACGAAGAGCACGTTCACCAAGGACACCGGCATCAAGGTGAACTTCACGATCCTTCCCGAGAACGAGCTGCGGGACAAGGTCACCCAGGACATCGCCACCCAGGCCGGCCAGTACGACGTCGCCACCGTCGGCGCCTACGAGGTGCCCGTCTGGCACGAGAACGGCTGGCTGCACGAGCTGGACTCCTATGCCGACAAGGACAAGAACTTCGACAAGGCCGACCTGCTCAAGCCGATGGTGCAGTCGCTCTCCGGCGGCGACGGCAAGATGTACGCCCTGCCGTTCTACGGCGAGTCCTCCTTCCTCATGTACAACAAGGAGGTCCTGGCGGAGAAGGGCATCACGATGCCCGAGCGGCCGACCTGGCAGCAGGTCGCCGACGCCGCCGCCAAGGTCGACGGAGCCCGTCCCGGGATGAAGGGGATCTGTCTGCGCGGCCTGCCGGGCTGGGGTGAGCTCGGCGCGCCGCTGACGACGATGGTGAACACCTTCGGCGGCACGTGGTTCACCAAGGACTGGAAGGCGCAGGTCAACAGCGCCAAGTTCAAGGAGGCGACGGACTTCTACGTCGACCTGGTGCGCGAGCACGGTGAGGCGGGCGCCCCGCAGGCCGGGTTCACCGAGTGCCTGAACGCCATGGGCCAGGGCAAGGTCGCGATGTGGTACGACGCGACCAGCGCGGCCGGATCGCTGGAGGACCCCAAGTCCAGCAAGATCGCCGGCAAGGTCGGTTACGCCTACGCGCCGGTGGTGGAGACAGAGAGCAGCGGCTGGCTGTGGACATGGGCGTGGGCCATGCCGAAGACCACGAAGAAGGCCGATGCCGCCTCGCAGTTCATGCTGTGGGCCTCCAGCAAGAAGTACGAGGAGCTGGTCGGCGAGAAGCTGGGCTGGGCGCGGGTCCCGGCCGGCAAGCGGGCCAGCACCTATGAGATCCCCGAGTACAAGAAGGCCGCCGCGTCCTTCGGTGACATCACCCTGAAGTCCATTCAGGAGGCCGACCCCACCAACCCGGGCGTCCAGCCGAGGCCCACGGTGGGCATCCAGTTCGTGGCCGTCCCCGAGTTCCAGGACCTCGGGACCAAGGTGACCCAGGAGATCTCCGCGGCCATCGCCGGCCAGACCAGCGTGGACAAGGCGCTGAACGACGGCCAGAAACTCGCCGAGGAAGTCGCCGCGAAGCACCAGTGACCCGGAAGTGCCCGGCCGGCCTCACCCGCCGGCCGGGCACCCGACCGCGACCCGGCCGTCACCGGCCAAGGGAACTCTCATGACCACGCTCATCGAACCATCCAGAACAGCACCACCTCCCGTGCGTCCCCCCACAGCCACCGCCATCAGCAAGTGGCGGCGGCGCGGTCCGCTGCTTCCGGCGCTGATCTTCACCGTCGTCGTCACCCAGCTGCCCTTCGTGGCCACCCTCGTCATCTCCACCTTCCAGTGGAACATCCTGCAACCGGCCGACAGGCACTTCACCGGACTGTCCAACTACGGGGTCGTCTTCACCGACGGGCGACTGCGCGCGGCCGTGCTCAACACCGTCGTGCTCACCGCGTCGGTGGTCGTCATCAGCGTGGTCCTCGGTCTGGCTCTGGCGCTGCTGCTCGACCGCCGCTTCCCCGGCCGGGGCCTGGCCCGCACCCTGCTCATCGCCCCGTTCCTGGTCATGCCGGTCGCGGCGGCGCTGCTGTGGAAGCACGCCATCTACAACCCCGACTACGGCCTGCTCAACGGCACCCTCAACGCCGTCTACCAGTTCTTCGGCGCCGACCACGGCCCCACGATCGACTGGGTGTCCAACTTCCCCATGCCGGCCGTCGTGCTGTCCCTGGTGTGGCAGTGGACCCCGTTCATGATGCTGATCCTGCTGGCCGGCCTGCAGGCGCAGCCCGGCGACGTCCTGGAAGCGGCCCGCGTCGACGGGGCCTCGGCGCTGCAGACCTTCCGCCACATCACGCTGCCGCACCTGCGGCAGTACATCGAGCTGGGCGTCCTGCTCGGCACGATCTACGTCGTGCAGACCTTCGACGCGGTGTACACCATCACCCAGGGCGGCCCCGGATCCCGGACGACCAACCTGCCGTACGAGATCTACCTGACCATGTTCCGCAAGTACGAGTACGGCGAGGCAGCCGCCGCCGGTGTCGTCGTCGTCCTCGGCTCGATCGTGATCGCGACCTTCGCCCTGCGGACCATCGCGTCGCTGTTCCGCGAGGAGGTGTCCCGATGACCGCGCATGTGGCAGCCGCCCCTGGGGCGAGGCTGAAGAAGCTCCTGCGGCGGCGCGACGACCACGGCGGCGTGCCACGGCTGTCGCCCCTGTGGACCTTCGTCGCCTGGCTCGCCACGCTGGCGTTCTTCGCGCCCGTGGCGTGGATGGTGCTCACGTCCTTCCACCAGGAGGCGGACGCGGCGACCAACCCGCCGACCCCTTTCGCCCCGTTCACCTTCGAGCAGTACGAGACACTGTTCGGCCGGAACATCACCCCCTTCCTCCTCAACTCGGCCATGGCCAGCGTCATTTCGACGCTCCTCGTCCTCGCCCTCGCGGTACCGGCGGCCTACGCCCTGTCCATCAAGCCGGTCGAGAAGTGGACCGACGTGATGTTCTTCTTCCTCTCCACCAAGTTCCTCCCCGCCATCGCCGCCCTCCTGCCGATCTACCTGATCGTCAAAGAGGTCGGGATGCTCGACAACGTGTGGACGCTCGTCATCCTCTACACCGCCATGAACCTGCCGATCGCGGTATGGATGATGCGCTCCTTCCTCGCCGAGGTCCCCAAGGAGATCCTGGAGGCGGCCGAGGTCGACGGCGCGGGCCTGCTCACCGTGCTGTGGCGGGTCGTCGCGCCGGTCGCCATGCCCGGACTCGCCGCCACCTCGCTGATCTGCTTCATCTTCAGCTGGAACGAATTCCTTTTCGCCGTCAACCTCACGGCGACGACGGCATCGACCGCGCCGGTCTTCCTGGTGGGCTTCATCACCAACGAGGGCCTCTTCCTCGCCCGGCTCTGTGCCGCCGCGACGCTGGTCTCCCTGCCGGTCCTCATCGCCGGTTTCGCCGCCCAGGACAAACTGGTCCGCGGCCTGTCCCTAGGAGCAGTCAAGTGAAAGCCGCTGTCATCGAAGCCCCCGGCAAGGTCACCGTCGCCACGGTGCCCGATCCCACTCCCGGGCCGCGCGAGGTCGTGGTCGATGTGGCGGCCTGCGGACTGTGCGGGACCGATCTGCACATCCTGCAGGGCGAGTTCGCACCGACCCTGCCCGTCGTGCCGGGCCATGAGTTCGCCGGGGAGGTCGTGGGCCTCGGCAGCGAGGTCACCGAACTCGCGATCGGCGACCGGGTCGCCGTGGACCCCTCGCTCTACTGCAACGAGTGCCGCTACTGCCGGGTCGGACGCAACAACCTCTGCGACCGGTGGGCGGCGATCGGAGTGACCGTGGCGGGTGGAGCCGCCGAGTTCGCCGTGGCGCCCGTCGCCAACTGCGTACGGCTGCCCGACCATGTGGACGTCCAGGACGCGGCGCTGATCGAGCCGTTGTCCTGCGCCGTGCGCGGCTACGACGTGCTCAGCGGCAGGATGGGCTCCCATGTGCTGATCTACGGCACCGGCACGATGGGCCTGATGATGCTGGAGCTGGCCAAGCGCACCGGCGCCGCCTCGGTGGATGTCGTGGACGTCAACCCGGAACGGCTGGCGACCGCTCAGAAGCTGGGCTGTTCACAGGCGGCGCTCTCCGCCGAGGAGTTGGGGCGGACCGGCGGCTGGGACGTGGTCATCGACGCGACCGGCAACGCCGCCGCCATCCAGGACGGCCTCGAACGCGTCGCCAAGGCCGGAACCTTCCTGCAGTTCGGGGTCTCCGACTACGCCACGACGGCCACCATTTCGCCGTACCGCATCTACAACCAGGAGATCACCATCACCGGCTCCATGGCGGTGCTGCACAGCTTCGAGCGCGCCGCGGAACTGTTCGGCACGGGGGTGCTCGATCCGCAGGTGTTCATCAGCGACCGGCTGCCGCTCGCGCGGTACCCGCAGGCACTGGACCAGTTCGCCGCCGGCCAGGGACGCAAGATCATCGTGCTGCCCTGACCTTCGTGATCATCGGGCTGCCTGTCCACGGTGAAGATCGTTCGCCGCACCGGCCTGGACCACCAGGTTCACGGCCGGCGCGGAGCCGGGCTGTGCCGGCCGTGAACCGTTTCCCGCGGGTCAGGCGGCCTGGGTGAGTTCGGCGCGGCCGAACAGCAGGGCGTGGCCGGAGGGGAGTTGGGCGAGGATACGGCTGAGGAGTTCCTCGCCGGCGAGCTGGGCCACGATGCGCAGGACGGTACCGGTGTCCCAGCGGGTGGTGGCCGCCGTGCCGCCGGTGCGGGACGCGAGGTCCTTGACGAAGCCCCAGCCGGAGAGGGGTTCGGCGGCGGGGACCTCGGAGGTGAAGATGACGGCGGCCCCGGTTCGGGCAGCGGGGCGCCGCCTCAGGCCCACGGAACGGCTCGGTCGGGCGGACGCTGATTCCGGCGAGACGGGCCCGGAACGCCTCCCCCGCCTCCCCCGTCGGCCCCGTCGTCAGCCCTCGACGGCTCCCGTGCTCGGCTGTCGGTAGGGCCGCACCGCGCGGCGCGCTATGGCGAAGCGGTGCGTCTCCGACGGGCCGTCGTAGATGCGGAACGGCCGCACCTCCCTGTACAGACGGGCCAGTGGGGCGTCGGCGGCCGAGATGCCGAGGGCTCCGCAGATCTGCACCGCCCGGTCGACCACCCGGTTCACCGCCTCCGCCACGAAGGTCTTGGACACCGAGGTGAGCTGCGAGGCGGCGGCGGAGCCGGTGTCCAGCTCCCAGGCGGTCCGCAGGATCAGGGCGCGGCTCGCCTCGATGTCGATCTCGGAGTCGGCCAGCATCTGCTGGACCATGCCGAGGTCCCCCAGTGCCGAGCCGAACGCCATCCGGCTCCCCGCCCGTTCCAGCGCGACGTCCTGGGCACGCCGGGCCGCCCCCAGCCAGCGCATGCAATGGGTCATCCGGGCGGGACCGAGCCGGACCTGGGCGCCTTCGAAGCCGCGGTCCACCGCGCCGAGCACCTGCTCCTCCCCCACCACACACGCGTCGAAGACGATCTCGCTGTGCCCGGCGAAGAGCGACTCGTCCAGCGTCTCGATGCTGCGGACGAGCCGCATGCCGGGATTGTCGGCGTCGACCAGGAACATGGTGGCGCCGCCCGGATCGCCCGGGCTGCCGGAGGTCCGGGCCATGACGATGGCGAAGCCGGCGCCCTGGGCTCCGGTGATGAACCACTTGTGCCCGTCGATGCGCCAGCCGCCGGGCACCCGGGTCGCGGTGGTGCGCAGGGAGCGGGGGTCTGCGCCCGCTCCCGGAGCCGGTTCGGTCATGGCGAAGCAGGACCGTGTCCCGCCCGCGGCGAGCGGACGCAGATACGTCTGCTTCTGCTCTTCGGTGGCCACCTTCTCCAGCAGGTGCATGTTGCCCTCGTCCGGGGCGGCGCAGTTCAGCGCCAGCGGTCCGAGCAGCGAATAGCCCGCCGCCTCGAACACCACCGCCTGCCCACGCAGGTCCAGCCCGTGTCCGCCCCACCGGGTCGGTACGTGCGGAGCGAACACGCCCGCGTCACGGGCGGCCTTCTGCAGGGTTTCCCGCACTGCCTCGGGGGCGTCGTGCACGGACCCGCCGCACTCGCGCTCGGCCGGAATGACCACCTCGCGTACGAACTCTGCTGTGGTTGCGGCGAGTTGGGCGACAGTCGGATCGACATCGAACTGGATGGGCACGGGACCTCCTGCCGAGGGGCGTACGGGCATCGGTTCCCGTCGCGTCCTAGAAACTGTATAGCGTCTTCAGTATCTTGCCGGGAAGCGCCCTGGACGGGAAGCACCCGGCGACGGGAAGACGACAGGAGAAACACCCATGAGCCTCCCCGTGAGCACCGAGCCGGTCCGGATCGTCCGCCACCCCGACCGGGTCGTCGAGCTGAGACTGGACGATCCGGGGAGGGGCAACGCCCTGGACCTCAGGACGGCCGAGGCACTGCGTGACCGCGCCGCCGAGGTGGCCGCGGACCCGGGCGGCGCGGTCCTGCTGCGGGCGGCGGGCGGCAGCTTCTGCGTAGGCGGTGACCTGCGCGCATTCGCCGGTCGCGGCACGGAGACCGGCGCCTATGTGCATGCCGTGGCGAGCGCCGCGCACGCCGCGATACAGGCTCTGCACGACCTGCCGGTGCCGTTGGTGACCGCCGTGCGCGGCGCGGCCGCGGGGGGCGGGATCGGTCTCGCGCTCGTGGGTGACCTCGTTCTGGCGGCCCGGTCCGCGCGGTTCCGGCTGGCGTACACGGCGATCGGGCTCACGCCGGACTGCGGGGCCTCGTGGTTCCTGCCGCGCCTGGTGGGCCCCCGTAGGGCGGCGGACCTGGTCCTGACCAATCGGGTCCTGACCGGCGACGACGCCGAACGGTGGGGCCTGGTCTCCCGGTGCGTGGACGACGAGGAACTGGACGACGCGGCCCACCGCGCCGCGGCCGATCTGGCCGCCGGCTCCGGTGCAGCGCTGCGCGCCGCGAAGGGCCTGCTGCGCGCCGGAGTCGATGACGGGCTGCGCCTTCACCTGGCCGAAGAGGCACGGCTGATCGCCGCCCTGGCGGACGGCCGGGAGGCACAGGACCGCATGGCGTCGTTCCTCGCCGCGCGGGGCCGCCCGAAGGCGGGTGGCGGCCGGACCGAGGCCAAGGAACCGGAAAGTGTTTCTTGACTCCCTCTTCACTAACGGGCCCGCCGGGGCGTAACCTCCGGGCAACACAGAACCGAGGAACCGGTCACCACAGAACCGGGGAAAAGGTGTGGCGATGCAATCTCCTGCCGTGGACCTTCCGGACGCGTCCGACGGGTCCCTCACCGAAGCCGTCGTCGACCTCGTTCTGCGAGGGATGTGGCGCGGCCGGCCGGAGTCGGAGCACCGTCCGCTGGTCGACGCCGGGCTGGCCATGGTGAAGGGGCCGGTGGTGCTGCCGACCGAGCGTGCCAAGGCCGCCGCCGCGCAGATCCTGCGGGTTTCCGCCGGCTCCGAGCAGGAGCAGCGGATCACCGCGGCGTACGAGGCGTTCCTGCCGGTCAACCGGAAGATCCGCGATGTGTGCACGGCCTGGCAGTGCCGCCCCGACGGCACCGTCAACGACCACTCCGACGACGTCTACGACGCCGGGGTGCGCGAGTCCCTGGAAGACGTGCACGAGGCCATCCAGCCCGTGCTGCGCAGGCTGGACCCGGTGCTCGCGGGCAGCGGACGCTACCTGACGGCCCTGGCGGACGCCCTGGACCGCTTCGACGACGGGGCGCCCGAGTGGCTGGCCTCGCCGCTGTGCGACTCGTACCACACCGTGTGGATGCGGCTGCACCAGGAGCTGCTGCTCGTCCTGGGGATCAGCCGGGCCGAGGACGAGGCCCGTGAAGAGGAGCTGGTCACAAGGAGCCGGGGTTGAGCGTCACCGACCGCGAGGCGGGCCCGCTCGCACAGTCCGGGGCGCCCCTCGCGCCCTCTGAGACCTCCGCGACCTCCACGACCTCCACGACCTCTGGAACCTCCGCGACCTCCGCGCTCTCCGGGACTTCCGCGTCCTCCGGGTCCTCCGGGTCCTCCGCGTCCTCCGCGTCCCCCGCGTCCCCCGCGTCCTCCGGCCGGATCCTCGTGCCGTACGGCCAGGGGCGGATCCGGGGCCTCGACGCCGACGAGCTGGGCGCGCACGGCGCGGCGATGGACCGGCTGGTGGCTCTCGGCCTGCCGGTCGTGCCGGGACTCACCGTGCCCGCCGGCGCCGCCGCGTCGCTGTGCGAACCCGACACCGCCGAAGCCGCCGTGGACCTGGTCGAACAGCTCTCGGGGCGGCGGATCGGCGACGCTGCCCGGCCGTTGCTGCTGCGCCTGTCGGCGAGTGCGCCGACCGAGATCGCCGGACTGCCGCCCGACCTGGCGTGTCTGGGCATCGCCCCCGCCCGTGCCGACGACCTGTGCGCCGTCATCGGGCGTGAGGACGCGCTGTACGACGTGTGGGCCACCACCGTGCGCATGGTCGCCGAGTACGCCCTCGACGTGCCCGGCGCGGTGCTCGACGACGCACTCCTGGACACGCCCGGGCCACGGGCACGGGTCGACGTACTGCTGTCCCTCGTGGCGGAGCACGGCTCCCGGCCCTTCCCCGACGACCCGGCGCAGCAGCTCGCGCTGGCCGCCCGCGCCCTTCTCGCCCGGTGGGACTCACCGCGCGCACGAAGGTCCCGCCGGGCCCAGCGGCTCCCCGCCGAGCTGGCTGTCGCCCTGCATGTGCAGGCCCTGCGCATCGGCCCGGCGGACCACTCGGGCTACGGCACGGCGGTCAGCCGCGATCCCGAGACCGGACGTCTGGCCCCGCAGGGCTCCTTCTTCCGGGGAGTGCGCCGCAGCGCCCCGCCGCCGCACACCGGCGAACCGCTGGACCGGCTCGCGGGCGGCGCCGCGCTCCTTGAGCACTCCCTGCTCACCCTGGAGCGGCATCTGCGCGCGCCGGTGTCGGTCGACTTCGAGGTCCGCGACGACGAGATCTCCCTGCTCGCCGCCTCGGCGCAACTCCGCCCGCCGCTGCGCGCCTCGGTGTGTCTGGCAGCGGACCTGGCCCGGGACGGGGCGCTCGGCCGCGAGGAGGCCGTACAGCGGATCACCCCCGCCCAGGTGCAGGAACTGCTGCACCCCCAGCTACGGCTCACCGGCGGGGAGGACCTCCTGGTGACGGGGCTGCCCGCATCCCCGGGGGCGGCGACCGGAGCGGTCGTGCTGTCCAGTGAACGCGCCCTCGAACTGGCCGCGGACGGTACTCGGGTCGTCCTCGTGGCCGCCGAGACGACCCCGGCGGACGTCCCCGGGATGTTGGCCTCCGCCGCCGTACTGACCGGCAGCGGCGGCATCGCCTCGCACGCCGCCGTGGTGGCGCGGGGCGCCGGCAAGCCCGCGGTGTGCGGCGCCGAGGGACTGCGCGTCGACCTGGCCGCCGGGACGGTCCGCTTCGGGGACCGTGTGGTGCGCGAGGGCGACCCGGTCTCGCTGGACGGCCGTACCGGCGCCGTCTACGCGGGAACACTGAGCGTCAGTGTCGCCGGACCGCCGCCCGAGCTGTCCACCTTGCTGGAGTGGGCGGACGGCGTACGCCGGCTGGGCGTGCGGGTCAACGCCGACACGGCGGCCGAGGTGGAGACGGCCCTCGCCCTGGGCGCGGAGGGGGTCGGGCTGTGCCGTACGGAACACCAGTTCCTCGGCGAGCGGCTGCCGCTGATCCGCCGGGTGCTCCTGGCCGCCGACCCGGCCGCTCGCGACGAGGCGCTGGTGGCGCTGGAGCGCGCGCAGCACGAGGACTTCCACGCGCTGCTGGCCGCCGTGGGGAACCGCCCGGTGACCGTGCGTCTGCTGGACGCCCCGCTGCACGAGTTCCTGCCCGCGCCCGGGCAGGCCCTGGACGCGGCCGAGGAGCAGCGGGCCGCCGCGCTGCGCGAGGCGAACCCCATGCTCGGGCTGCGCGGGGTGCGGCTGGCGCTGCTGCACGAGCGGCTCTACCCGGCGCAGGCCGAGGCGCTCTTCACCGCCTGGGCCGATGTCGCCGCCACCGGAGTCCGGCCGGATCTGGAGGTCATGATCCCGCTCGTGAGCCTGCCGGAGGAACTCGCCGCCGCTGCCGCGTACGTGCGCGGTGCCGCCGACGCGGTCGCCGCCCGCACCGGCGTCGAGGTCCCGTACCGGCTCGGCACGATGATCGAGACCCCGCGGGCCGCGCTGCTGGCCGGCGAACTCGCCGAGCACGCCGAGTTCTTCTCCTTCGGCACCAACGATCTCACCCAGCTCACCTACGGGTTCTCCCGGGACGACGTGGAGCGCCAGGTGCTCGCCTCGTACCAGGAACGCGGGTTCCTGACGGCCAGCCCGTTCGCGCGGCTCGACCCGCACGGGGTGGGTGCACTGGTCGCCCTGGCGGCCGAGCGGGCACGGAGCGTGCGGCCCGGCATCAAGCTGGGCGTGTGCGGTGAGCACGGCGGGGACCCCGAGTCGATCGCCTTCTGCGACGACGTCGGTCTCGACTACGTCTCCTGTTCCGCGCACCGCGTGCCGGTGGCCAGGATGGCGGCCGCGCACAGTGCCCTGCGGCAGCGGCGGTACGTCGACAACGAGGAGCGGCGCGACGAGAGCGGGAGCGCACGATGACGAGCACCATGACCGACGGCACGGCCCTGTCGGACACCGAGCTGGAGGATCTGCGCGAGACCGTTCGGTCGGTGTGCGCGGACGCCGGCGGCACCGCCACGGTACGCCGGCTGGCCGAGGAGGCCCCCGGCATCGACGCCGAGTTGTGGGACGCGCTCGGCCGGCAGGTCGGCCTCGCGGCCCTCGGCCTGCCCGAGTCGGCGGGAGGCATCGGCGGCCTCGCCGAGATCGCCGTGGTCTGCGAGGAGTTGGGCCGGACGCTGGCACCGGTCCCGCTGCTGTCCTCCACCGTGCTGGCCGGGCAGGTGCTGGCCGGCTGCGGTACGGCCGACAAGGCGCTGGCCGAGCTGGCCGAGGGCACCGTGCACGCCCTGGCGGTGGCCGCGCCCGACGGGACGTGGCGGGCCGACGCCGTGCCGGTGGCCGTTTCCTGGCAGGGCGGCGTCCCGCTGCTGGACGGCACCGCGCCGTTCGTCCTCGACGGCGCCGACGCCGAGGTGCTGGTGGTGGCCGCGGCCGGGGCCGACGGAGTGGACCTCTTCCTGGCCGACCCGCGCGAGCCGGGGGTGACGGTGCGCCGCGTGCCCACCCTGGATCTCAGCCGGGGCCAGGCGGTGGTCACCTTCTCCGGTGCCCGGGCCAGGGCGCTGACCGCCGGCGGCGAGGGGGCGGACATCGTCTCCCGCGCCCTGGACGTGGCCCTGGTGGCGCTGGCCGCCGAGCAACTGGGCGGCGCACAGGCCGCGTTGGACATGACGGTGGCCCATGTGCAGGGCCGTACCCAGTTCGGCAGGGCCATCGGCGGCTTCCAGGCGGTCAAGCACGCCTGCGCCGACATGCTGCTCCAGGTCGAGGCCGCACGGTCGGCCGTGGTGCGCGCGGTCCGGTCGGACGGCTCGCCCCAGGCGCTGGCCGAGGCGGCGGCGGTGGCACAGGCGTGGTGCGGCGAGGCGTTCGTCTCCGTCGCCGCCGAGTGCGTGCAGTTCCACGGCGGGATGGGCTTCACCTGGGAGCACGACGCGCACCTGTACTTCCGGCGCGCCCAGTCCGACGCGGTCCTGCTGGGCGGCGCCGCACACCATCGGGAACGGCTGGCCGGCCTGCTGGGCTGGTGACGTGGAAGGCGGAACGGCATGACCACCAGGCTCATCGACGAGTCGTTGTTCGAGAACATCGAGAACATCGAGCACCTCGAGCACCTCGAGCACCTCGAGCACCTCGAGAACGTCGAGAACGTCGAGAACGTCGAGAACGTCGAGAACCGGGCGTTCGGCGACGGGGACGCACCGCGTCTCGTGGGCGCCCGCTGCTCCGGGTGCGGCACCGTCGTCTTCCCCCGGCAGGACTCGTGCCCCAGGTGTTCGGACGGGGCGATGTCCGCGCGGGTGCTGCCGGTGAGCGGGCGCGTGTGGTCGTGGACGCTCCAGGCGTTCCCGCCGAAACCGCCGTACCGGCCTCCGGCCGGCGGGCACCAGCCGTACCACGTGGGCTATGTGGACCTGGGGGAGGTGCTGGTGGAGTCGCTGCTGACGGTTCCGCGCGCGGACATCCGGATCGGTCTGCCGGTCCGGCTCACCACGGTGCCCGCGTACCGGGACGAGGACGGGACCGAGGTAATGACCTTCGCTTTCCGCCCGGAGCGGGACGGGGAGCGATGAGCCGGACCGACGACGTGTACGTGGTCGGATGCGGCATGCATCCCTTCGGCCGCGACGAGAGCGTCACCGGAATGGACATGGCCGAGCGTGCGGTGC
The DNA here is from genome assembly GCF_024612015.1 of Streptomyces sp. CA-210063. NCBI lineage: Bacteria > Bacillati > Actinomycetota > Actinomycetes > Kitasatosporales > Streptomycetaceae > Streptomyces > Streptomyces sp. CA-210063. The sequence goes on along the minus strand of NZ_CP102512.1, from coordinate 10,389,285 downwards.
GCGAGGCGCTGGCCGACGCCGGTGTCGCCTGGGAGGACATCGGCTACGCGGCCGGCGGCTCCGACGTGTCCGGCAAGCCCGACACGCTGGTGGGCCGGCTGGGCCTGACCGGAGTGCCGTTCGTCAACGTGCAGAACGGCTGCGCGACCGGCGCCTCCACCGTGCTCACGGTGGCCAACGCGCTGCGCGCGGGCGAGGCCTCCCTGGGACTGGCGGTGGGGTTCGACAAGCACGAGCGGGGCGCGTTCCATGTCTCCGCGGCCCGCTACGGGCTGGGCGACTGGTACGCCGAGACCGGCATGATGCTCACGACCCAGTTCTTCGCGCTGAAGACCCAGCGGTACCTGTACGAGCACGGGATCTCGGAGCGGGCACTGGCGATGGTGGCGGCGCGGGCCTTCCGCAACGGCGCGGACCACCCTCTGGCCTGGCGGCGCAAGCCGCTGACGGAGCGGGAGATCCTGGACTCCGCCGAGGTCAGTCCCCCGCTCACCCAGTACATGTTCTGCTCACCGGGACAGGGCGCGGCGGCCCTGGTGCTCGCGCTCGGCGACCGCGCGTTCGACCTGTGCGAACGACCGGTCAGGGTGGCGTCGTTGGCCTTCAGGACCCGGCGGTTCGGCTCGTTCGAGGTGTTCTCGCCCTGGCTGCCCCCGGGGCCGCACCGCAGCCCCAGCGTCGACGCCGCGGAGGCTGTGTTCCGCACGGCGGGGGTGCGGCCCGCGGACGTACAGGTCGCCCAGTTGCAGGACACCGACAGCGGCTCGGAGCTGATCCACCTGGCGGAGACCGGGCTGTGCGGCCACGGCGAGCAGGAGGAACTGCTGGCCTCCGGGGCCACCGATCCGACGGGCCGGATACCGGTCAACACCGACGGCGGTTGTCTGGCCGGCGGGGAGCCCGTCGGCGCCTCGGGGCTGCGCCAGTTCCACGAGGTCGTACGACAGTTGCAGGGCCGGGCGCCCGGTGTGCAGGTGCCGGGCGCTCCCCGGGTGGGCTTCACCCATGTGTACGGGGCGCCCGGCATCAGCGCCTGCTCGGTCCTCACGGTGTGAAAGGGGCGGACACCGCCATGCAGTACGGCAGCAGAACCGCACTCGTCACGGGCGGGGCCCGCGGAATCGGCCTGGAGATCGGCCGACAGCTCGCGGACCGGGGGCTGCGGGTCCTGGTCGGGGCGCGCGATCGGGCGGCGGCCGAGGAGGCGTGCCGTGACCTCGGCCCGGCGGCACTGCCGCTGGCGCTGGACGTGACCTCCGCGAAGAGCGTCAGCGAAGCGGTCCGGGAGGCACGGGAGCTGACCGGCGGGATCGACGTCCTGGTGAACAACGCGGGAGTGTCCCTGGACGGGGAACTGCGGCCCCCGTACGTCGACGAGGACATCCTGCGCTCGACACTGGACACGAACCTCACCGGCGCCTGGCGTGTGGCGCAGGGCGTCGTCCCGGGCATGGTGGAGGCCGGCTACGGGCGGGTCGTGAACGTGACCAGCTCGTACGGTTCGCTGGCGCTGATGGACTCCGGGCGGCACCCCGCCTACCGGATCTCCAAGGCGGCGCTCAACGCCCTGACGCGTATGCTCGCCGCCGAGTTGGCCGGCACGGGCGTCCTGGTCAACGCCGCCGACCCCGGCTGGACCCGCAGCGGTATGGGCGGCCCGTCCGCTCCGCGCGGTCCGGAGGAGGGTGCGGACACCCCGGTCTGGCTGGCGACCCTTCCCGAGGGTGACGGGACGACGGGCGGGCTGTTCGCCGACCGCGAGGCACTGTCCTGGTGAAGCGCCTCAGCTCCGGGACGTGGCCGGCTTCGCCGGGTTCTGCTCGGTGGCGACGATGCGCAGTGCCAGCGCCCTGACCGCCTCCAGCACGGACCGGGAGGGCAGTCGGGACAGCGGCCCTCCCTCCGCCCGCAGCGCGGTGACGAGCATGGTCGTACTGATCAGCGTGCGGACCGCGAGCGCCTGTGCCGCGTGCCGGGCCTTCGCCGCCCGGGGACTGCGGGTGGTGCCCTCGGGCAGATAGTCGTAGCCGCGCTGGATGTGGCGCTGCTCGAACTCGTCCCGCAGCAGCTTGACGCTGCCGTTGGCCGAGGCGACCTGGACCTGGTACAGCCGGGCCTCGTCCGGGTTCTGCTCCACCCAGTCCCACACGGCGTCGATGACACGGATCAGACTCTCCGCGTCACCCGGCTCGGACTCCGGACGGGCCGCCTCCACGACCGCGTTCAGCTGGTCGAAGACCCGTCGCATGGCGAGTTCGAGCAGTTCTTCCTTGCCGTCGAAGTGGTAGTAGACGGCCGTCGGCACCACTTGGGCCTCGTCCGCGATGTCCTGGATGCTGGTCTCCGCGAACCCGTTGCGGCCGAACACCCGCACGGCGGCGGTGATGATGTGCTGCCGCCGCGAGGGCCGGTGGGCGGGCTGCTTGCCGTTCTTCGTGGTGGCCATCATGCTCCCTGCCGACTGCCGTGAACCCGCGTCCGTGGGCCCTGCGTACTGAGGATCCTATCCAGTAACTTCCACCACCCGTCAGCATAATTCCTGCTGCTTATGGGGCTCTGGGACACTCGCGGCCCGGCATACTTGACATCATGACGACCTCCCGGACCCGCGCCGCTCACCGTCCGTCGCGCAAGCAGTGGGTGATCGAAGCAGCCACCGAGTTGTTCGCCACCCAGCCGCCGGACGAGGTGACGGTGGCCGACATCGCCGCTCGTGCGGAGATGACCTCGGCAGCGGTGTACTACCACTTCTCCTCCAAGGACCAGGTCCTGGCGGAGGGGATGCGGGTGTTCGCCACCGCGCTGCGCGAGCAGCTGCACGCGATCACGGAAGCCCATGAACCCGGCACGGACATCGGAGCGGCGGTCACCACGCTGCTGGCCTGGATGGGCGAACACCGGTCCGCCGCCACCGTGTTCTTCGTGTCGTCGGCCGGCATGAGCCAGGATGCGGAGGCGCTGCGCCAGGAGAGCCGTACGGAGTTGCTGGACGAGCTGATGCGGTTGATCCGCAAGGCCCGCGCGTCCGCCTCCGACGCCGAGGCGGCGGTGATCGGCCTGGGCCTGCTGGCGCTGCTGGAGACCGCGACGATCTCACAGGTGCGGGGCGACGACGTCTACCGGTCGCTGGGGCACCGCTCCTTCGTCCGCGAGGTCGGCGAACTCTCGGAGCGGATCGCCGACCCGACCACCTAGGGGGTGTTTTGAAAGCCCCCTAGAACCGCGATCACATCAGCAGGCGGAGGGGCTTGCTCAGCAGTTCACCGACCGTGCGCAGATATTCGGCGGCGGGTGCCCCGTCGACGGCGCGGTGGTCGAAGGTGAGGCTCAGCGTGAGCACCCGCGTGCGCAGCGGCCTGTCGTCCACCCACTCGACGCCGTCCCTGAGCCTGCCCACCCCGAGGATCGCGACATTGCCGGGGTTGATCACGGGGGTGAAGAAGTCGACGCCGTATCCGCCGAGCGAGCTGACGGTGAAGGTGGCCCCTTCCAGTTGGGCGGGGGAGATCCGCCCCTCGCGCGCGGCCTGGGCCAGGGCCCTCGACCGGCGCGCGATCTCGGGCAGCGGCAGCGCCACCGCGTCCTCGATCACCGGGACCATGAGGCCGCCCGGAACGGCCACCGCGAAGCCCAGGTGGATGCCGTCGAGCAGATGGATGCCGTCCTCCCGCACCGTCGCGTTGAGCAACGGGTGCTCCCGCAGGGCGAGAGCGGCGGCCTTCAGCAGGAAGTCGTTGAGGGTGGGCACCGGCAGTTCGCTGTCGGCCCACTCCTCCTTGAGCCGGTCCCGCAGGGACACCACGGCGTCCATCCGCACCTCGTAGCCGTGCGTCAGCTGTGCCATCTCCTGGAGGCTGGCGTGCATCCTGCGGGCGATCGTGCCGCGCATCCCGGTGAGCGGGAGGACGTCGCCGGGCTGCGGGTCCACGTTCCGGCGAGCAGGCGCCGGCGTGACGGCGTCGAGGTCGGACCGGCGGATCCGGCCGCCCGGCCCGGTGCCGTTCACGCCGGAGAGGTCGATGCCCCGCTCCTTCGCCAGCTTGCGGACCAGCGGCGAGGAGGAGGTGCCGCCCGGCGGGACCGGTGCGACGACGTCGCCGGGGAGGGCGGCGAGGAACTCCTCCACGTCCTCGGAGACGATCCGGCCGCCCGGTCCCGTGCCGCGTACGGCGGTGAGATCGATGTCGGCGGCCGCGGCGACCCGCCGGGCGTTCGGTGAGGACGGCAGCCGGCCGGCGGTGCCGTTGACGGAGGGCGCCACGGCGGCACCACCGGTACCCATGAGGGCCGGCACGGCGGTCGTGCCCGCATCGCCGCCGAGGGCCGGCAGGGCGGCCGCGCCCGCACTGGACCCGGACCCGGCGGGCATCGGCGTACCCCCCGGGTCCGGTGGCTGCTCGCCTTCGGCCAGCAGCCAGCCGATGAGGGCCCCGGCCGGCACGGTGGCGCCCGCCGGGACCACCGGGTGGAACAGTCCCCCGGCCTCCGCCTCGACGTCCACGTCGACCTTGTCGGTGGCCAGCCGCAGCAGTGCGTCGCCCTCCGTGACGGCGGCGCCGGTGGGCACCAGCCATTCGTCGATCGTGCCTTCCTGCATGGTCAGGCCGATCTTCGGCAGCAGGATCTCGACCGCCACGTCGGTCACGACCTTTCGAGGAGGCGCCGGCAGCCCTGGGCGATGCGGGCGCGATCGGGCACGTACGCCTTCTCCAGGACCGGGGAGAAGGGCACCGGGGAGAAGGGGGCGCCGATGCGCAGGACCGGCGCGTCCAGGTAGTCGAAGACCGTGTCCTGGATCTGGGCGGCGATCTCCGCGCCGAGCCCGCCGAAGGTGACGGCCTCGTGCACCACGAGGACCCGGTTGGTGCGGCGGACGGAGGCGAACATCGTCTCGGTGTCCAGCGGCTGCACGGTGCGGGGGTCGATCACCTCGATCTCCACGCCCTCGGCGGCGAGTTCGTCGGCCGCCGCGAGGGCCTCCCCCACCATGCGGCCGAGGGCGATCACGGTGACGTCGGAGCCCTGCCGCGCGGTGTGCGCCTGGCCCAGCGGGATGCCGTAGATCTCCTCGGGCACCTCGCTGGTGCTGCCGAGGAGGACCTTGTTGAGCATGACGACGACCGGGTTGTCGTCCCGGATGGCCGAGACGGTCAGGCCCTTGGCGGAGTACGCGTCGCTCGGCATCACCACCTTGAGGCCGGGCACATGGGCGAGCCAGGCCTCAAGGCTCTGGCTGTGTTGGGCGGCGGCGCCGAGGCCCGCGCCGGAGGCGGTGGTGATGGTGAGCGGCACGGACAGGCCGCCGCCGAACATGTACTTCATCTTGGCGGCCTGGTTGACGATCTGGTCGAGGCAGACGCCGATGAAGTCCATGAACATCAGGTCGACGACGGGACGCAGACCCCGGGCGGCGGCTCCCACGCCGAGGCCGACCAGGGCGGCCTCGGAGATCGGGGTGTCGATCATGCGGCGGGGGCCGAACTCGTCGAGCAGGTTGTCGAACATACGGAACACGCCGCCGTATCCGGCCACGTCCTCGCCTGCGACGAAGACGTTCTCGTCCTCGCGCATGGCCTGCGCGAGTCCCTCGTTGAAGGCCTTGACGTAGGAGAGCTTGCGGGGGGCGGCGACCGGGGTGACGGCCGGTGCCTCGGTGGTGGTGGTCATGGCGGTCATCCCGAGTAGACGTTGAGCAGCAGGTCGGCGGGGTCGGGCAGCGGGCTCGCCTCGGCGTACGCGATGGCGTCGGCGATCTCGTCGCGCGTGCGCTGCCATACGTCGTCCAGCTCCGCACGGGTCGCGGTGCCGTCGGCGACCGCCCGGGCCTCGATCAGGTCGATGGGGTCGCGGGACTTCCACTCGGCGACCTCCTCGTCCGAGCGGTAGGGGTGACGCAGACCCTTGACGCCCTGGTGGTCGAAGAAGCGGTAGGTCTTGGCCTCGATCATCATCGGGCCCGCGCCGGCCCGGGCCCGTTCGACGGCTTCGGTGGCGGCGCGGTGGACGGCGACCGCGTCCATGCCGTCGACGATCACGCTGGGCATGCCGTAGGCGGCGGCCCGGTCGGCGACATCGGTGAGGAGCATGTGCCCGGACTGCGGGGTGAACTCCGCGTAGCCGTTGTTCTCACAGACGAAGACGACGGGCAGGCCGAGGATCGCGGCCATGTTGGCGCCCTCGTGGAAGGCGCCGATGTTGGTGGCGCCGTCGCCGAAGAAGGTCACGGCGACGCTGTCCTCGCCCTTGTAGCGGGCGGCGAAGGCGGCGCCCACGGCGATCGGGACGCCCGCCCCGACGATGCCGTTGGCGCCGAGCATGCCGCGGGTGAGGTCGTTGATGTGCATGCTTCCGCCGCGGCCGAGGCACGCGCCGGTGACCCGGCCGTACAGCTCCGCGTACATCTCGCGGAAGCCCACCCCCTTGGCCACGGCGTGCCCGTGGCCGCGGTGGGTGGAGGTGATCTGGTCGTCGTCGCGCAGGGCCGCCATCACGCCCGCGGCGACGGCTTCCTGGCCGACATAGAGGTGGAGGAAGCCGGGCAGTTTGCCGGCCTCCATGAGTTTTCCCGCCTCGGTCTCGAACAGCCGGATGCGCACCATGCGCTCGTGCAGGTCCCTGATGACCTGCGTGCTGACCTGAGGGGATTTCTTCGACGCCGTCGACGCTCGTTGAGCCATCGTCCGCCCCTTCGCCCGAGGGAGGTTGCCAAGCAATCGGACTTACTTGTGCCGGTCTACAGTAACCAACACGGGGCACCTTACTGAACAGCGTCTCTAATTACTACGCCCAGAACCCTCATCGTGACCCCGCGCGTCCACCAACTCGACGGCATTGCCCTCCGGATCGGCCCAGAAGCTGATCCGCCGGCCGCGCGCCCGGACGACGACCGGGTCCGACAGGGGCCGGGCACCCGCGGCCGGCAGCGCCGCCACCACCGGGTCCATGTCGTCGAGATGGAAGGTGAGATACGACAGTCCCGACCGCCCGGCCGGCAAGGCACCCGCACCCGCCGACACCGGCGCCGACCGGGGAAGGATCAACTTGACGCACCCTCCGGAGGGCACCCGGAGCCAGACGACCACCAGCTCGCCGCCGAGCCCTGCCGGGCCCCCGACGGACTCCGGTACGCGTGAGCGGTGCTCGGCGCGACAGCCGATCACCTCGCAGTAGAAGCGCTCCATCAGCTCCAGGTCCCGCACCACGACACCCACCTCGAACGGCCGGGTCATGACCATCACGCCCACCCCCACGGGACACCGAGCGGCAACTTCGCCACTTTCTATTGACAGACCACACTAAGTCCTGTTGTCGTTTCGGTCACAACCCAGCCGTCGCGTTTCGAAGCCGGTCACCGGCTCGCGGCTGGGAGGATTGTGAGGACATCGTGGTCCAGACCAGTTCGCCGGAGACTCGGGAAGCAGGCGCTGAGCGCAGGTCGCCGACGTCGGCGCCCTCGGCCCCGTCGACCCCCGAGTACTCGTCGTGGATCAGCCAGGACCGGTCCACCGACGCCGCCTCCGTGACGATGCGGCGGGAGGCCGCCGAACTCGTCGAGCGGGTGATGGCGCACTACCGCGACAACACCACGCACGAGGCGGACGGCCAGTGGACGGAACCCGTGGCCAACTACCTCGACGCCGACCGCTGGCAGCGCGAGACGGACGCCGTCCACCGCAGTGTCCCGCTGCCGCTAGCCATGTCGTGCGAGCTTCCCGGGCCGAACACGTACAAGGCGATCGACGTGCTCGGCATCCCCGTACTGATCACCCGCGACCGCCAGGGCGCGGTGCACGCGATGATCAACGCCTGCCGGCACCGGGGGGCCAAACTCCTCGAACCCGGCTGCGGGGTGTCGAAGCGGCTCACCTGCCCGTACCACTCCTGGTCCTACGACCTGGCCGGGGAGCTGCGGGGCGTGTACGCCGAGAAGACCTTCGGCGAGGTCCCGCGCGAGGGCCGCAGCCTCGTCAGGCTCCCGGCCGGGGAGCGCGCGGGGATCGTCTTCGTCTCGCTGGACCCGGCGGCCGAGCCCGACCTGGACAGTTGGCTGGGCGATCTGCAGCCCCTGCTGGAGGGCCTCCGGCTGGCGGAGTGCCACCACTACTCCACCGGCGAGCTGACCAGTCCCAACTGGAAGGTCACCCTCGACGGCTATCTGGAGACGTACCACTTCGCCTCGCTGCACCCCAAGACGGTGTTCGAGACGAACCTCTCGAACATGATGGCCCACGACACCTGGGGCCCCCATCAGCGCATCGCACCGGCCCTGCGCCCCATCGCGCAGGCGGTCGACCTGCCGCCGGACCAGCGTGACCCCGGGGACTGTGTCGGCCCCATCTACTGGCTCTACCCGGGCCTCGCGATCGCCGGCGGCTGGCGCCAGAAGATCGCCGTCTCCCTGGTACTCCCCCGGACGGCGACCGAGTCGGTGACCCAGCAGATCATCCTGCTGCGGGAACCGGCGGTCACCGAGGAGGAACGCCAGGCCGCCGACCGGTTCGGCGCCTGGTTCCACGAGGTGGTCCGCGACGAGGACTACGCGACCACCTACGGAGTCCAGCAGGGTCTGAAGGCCCTCGACGGGACCGACTTCGTCTTCGGACGCAACGAGCCCGGGCTCCAGCACTTCCACCGCACCATTCACCAGCACCTGGACAGAGGCGCCACAGCCGCCCCCAGAGCCGCCAGGTGAGCAACCAACAAGACTCGCGGGAGAACACCATGGTGGCTACGGGCAGCCTCGACGGACGTGTCGCGGTGATCACGGGAAGCACGCGCAGCATCGGCCGCGCCATCGCCGAGGCCTTTCTGGCCGACGGCGCCACGGTCGTCGTCAGCGGCCGCAGCGAGATCAAGGGCAAGCAGGCCCTGGAGGAGATGGGCGCCGGGGACCGGGCCGTCTTCCACCCCTGCGACGCCAACAGCCAGGAGGACATCGAGGGCCTCGCCGACTTCGCCGCCGAGCGGTTCGGCCGGCTCGACATCTGGGTCAACAACGTCGGCGGCAGCTCCGGCTTCGCCCCGATCCACCTGCTCAGTGACGAGGCGTGGCACGACGCTCTCAAGCTGAACGTCAACGGCTACTTCTACGGCACCCGCCGGGCGCTGCCGAAGATGCTGGAGAACGGCTGGGGCCGCATCATCAACATCTCCTCGGTCGAGGGCAAGCAGGCCAACAAGCCCGCGATCAGCCACTACATCACCAACAAGCACGCCATCCACGGCCTGACCAAGGCGACCGCCTTCGAGTACGGCACGCAGGGCATCACCTGCAACGCCATCTGCCCCGGCGCCGTCGACACCGACCTCATGCGGGCCGCGGGTCCCGCCGCTGCGGAGGCCGAGGGCATCTCGTACGAGGACTGGCTGGGCCGGTTCGCCGAGCACGCCGCCACCAAGAAGATCACCACGGTGGAGCAGATCGCGGCTGTCGCCTCGCTGCTCGCGAGCGACGCCGGGGCGGGTATCACCGGCACGCTGATCAGCGTCGACGGCGGTACGGCGCAGTGGTAGGCGCAGGACGGGCAGGGGCAGGGGCAGGCGCGGGTACGGAGAGCGGGAGACCTCGGTCATGAAGAGCTGGATCACGGACTGGCAGCGCAGTGAGCGGCTGCCGCACTACACCCGCGCCAACGCGGGCGAGACCCTGCCGGAGCCGGCCAGCCCGCTGGGCTGGACCCTGGTGTGGGGGCGCGGCCTGCGGGGCTGGCGCAACGGCTTCGTCGGTTTCGGCATCTACCGCGACGAGGAGGTGGCCGGTCCCCGGCCGCCGTTCGTCGGGATGTTCGGCGGCTACTTCTATCTGAACCTGTCGCACATGCGGCTGTTCGGCATCCGTATGGGCCAGACGGCGGACCAGATCGACGCGGCCTTCGTCGGTCAGCGCTCCGACACCCCGGTGTACGTGGCGCACCCGGACGACCAGGACGAGGAGCTGACCGGCAAGGCGGGCGCGACGCTGCAGCGGATGCTCGGCCAGGCCGGCTTCCCCGAGGCCGACGCCGACCGGGAACGGCTGCGCGCCCTGCGCCGTGCGCGTCCCGGCCTGACGGAGCTGTCCGACGCCGAACTGGTGGCGCACGCACGGTCGTTGCTCGACGAGGTCGAGACGACCTTCCAGCGGCACGTCGAGTCGTCGCTGCCCGCGTCCGTCGGACCGGCGATCCTCGGCCCGCTGTGCGCGAGCGTGGACCGCCCGGGCGCCATGCTCGACCTGATCGGCGGTCTCGGCGACGTCGACTCGGCCTCCCCCTCGACCGGGTTGTGGACGCTGTCCCGTCAGGTGGCGGCCTCGGCCGAGCTGAGCGCGCTGTTCGACCGGGGCCCGGCCGCGGTGGAGCAGGCGCTCGACGGGGCGAGCGGGGACGTGAAGGCGTTCCGTGACTCCTTCGAGGAGTTCGTGGCGGAGTCCGGCGACCGCGGCCCCAACGAGTGGGACATCCACGCGCTGTCCTGGGAGGCGGCGCCCGTCCAGGCGCTGGCCCTGGTCGACCGGATCCGGCACAGCCCCGACGACGACTCACCGGCCGCCCGCCAGAGGCGGCTGGCCGAGGGGCGTGAGCGGACGGCGCGGGAGATCCGGGCCGCGCTGCCCGAGGAGGCGCAGCCCATGTTCGACGCCGGCATGCACGCCTCCCAGGTGTGGATCCCGGCCCGCGAGCGCACCAAGGCGAACTGCGTCACCGTCGTCAACGAGATCCGCATGGCCGTTCGGGAGCTCGGCCGCCGCGGCGTCGAGGCGGGTCTCTTCGCCCGGCCCGAGGACGTGATGATGCTGCTGGACACCGAACTGGACGACTATGTCGCCGATCCGGAGTCCTTCGGCCCCGTCATCGCGCGGCGGCTGGAGGAGTACGCGGGCCTGCACGAGCTGGAGCCGCCGTTCTTCGTCGCCGACGACGCGCGGACCGAGATCGACAGTTGGCCGCGCCGCGCCGAGGAGCGGACCGCGGCGGCCGTCGAGGGTGATGTGCTCGGTGGGGTGGGCGGCAGCCACGGCACCTACACCGGCAGGGTGCGGGTGGTCACCGACCCGGCCTCGTGCGAGGCGCTGGAGCCCGGCGAGGTGCTGGTCGCGCCGATCACGGACGCGGCCTGGACCCCGCTGTTCCTGGTCGCCGGAGCGGCCGTCGTGGATGTGGGCGCGCTCAACAGCCACGCCGTGGTGGTCTGCCGCGAGCTGGGCATCCCGGCCGTGATCTCCGTCGAGGGCGGCACGCGGCGGCTGCGGGACGGCATGGTCGTCACGGTCGACGGCGACAAGGGCACGGTCACCGTGGACGGCGTCCCGGCGGCAGCCGCCATCTGAAGCACCGCGGGCCCGTCGGCTCTTCCTGCCCGCTCGACGGGCCCGCGGGCACGACCACGAAAGGAGCACCGTGGCAGAGGAAGTCATCGTCGCCGGCTGGATGGACTACGAGCCCGGCGACCGCGACACGATGCTGGGCCACCTCGTCGAGCTGGGCCACCGTACCCGTGCGGAGGAGCCCGGCTGTCTGGACTACGCGATGACCGCCGATCCCACCGACGAGCGGCGCATCCGGGTGTACGAGCGCTGGGCCTCCCAGCAGGCCCTCGACGAGCACTTCACCACCGCGCACATCAAGGACTTCCGGACCGCGGTGGCCGAACTGACCCGGGTGGGGGTCTCGTTGGACGCGTTCGGCGTCACCGGGGCACGGCCCATGCGCTGAGTCCGTCATCCGCCGCGCTTCCAGGACGTGGGCCTCCCGGGTGAATGCTCCACCGACGGCCCTCACGGGAACACCCATCGGCCGAGCAGCCGGACATACTGCGTGAATGCCTGAACAAAAGACAATTCCCCCCTTGATCCACCAGACGTGGAAGGACTCGGATCTCCCGCCGGCATGGCAGAAGTGGTCCGAGTCCTGGAGGCTGCACCACCCCGGCTGGGGGTACCGGTTGTGGACCGACGCGGACAACCGCGCATTCCTCCAGGAGCACTACCCCTGGTTCCTGCCGGTGTACGACGGCTACCCCGAAGCGATCATGCGGGCCGACGCGATCCGCTATTTCCTGCTCGACCATTTCGGCGGGGTCTACGTCGATCTGGACTTCGAGTGCCTGAAACCGGTCGACGGAATCCTTGACGGGCGGGAACTCGTCCTCGGCTGCGAACCCGAGGCGCACACACGGCTGCTGCTCGCCCGCCGGCGCGGCTTCGCCCGCATCGTCGGCAACGCGTTCATCGCGTCACGGGCGGGCCACCCGTTCTGGGCCCATGTGCACCGGCAACTGGTCGGCGCCCACAGGCAGTCCAACACCCTCGACGCGACAGGCCCGTTCTTCCTCACCCGAGCGATCGACAACGCCCCGGAGCCGGACTCGGTCACGGTTCTCGCCCCTGAGGTCCTGTACCCCGAAGTGAGCCCGTACGCGACAGAGCTGTTCGGCCCGCAGGAAGCGGACTACGACCGTGCGAGCGCCGTGCACCACTGGTCGGGCAGCTGGGCGTGCGACACCCCGGCCCCGCCGCGGCTCTCCCCGGGCACACGGTTCCCGTTCTGGGTCAGCCAGGAACTGCAACCGGTCGCCGACGGCCTGCTCAACGTGGAGGCGCAGCGCCGCCGCTGGATCGCGGGCGCGCCCGCGCCGACGGTGTCATGCCTGATGGTGACCAAGGACCGGTCGGCGACGGCGCAGCGTGCGATCAGGTGCTTCCGCGCCCAGACCTACTCGAACCTCGAGCTGGTCGTGGTGGAGGACGGCACCGATGACGTCCTCGAGCGGCACATCCTCGATCTGGACGACCCGCGGATCCGCCATCACCGGCTCCCCCCGGAGGGACGGACTCTGGGGGAACTGCGCAACGAGGCGGTGGACCGGGCCACCGGCCCCTACGTATGCCAGTGGGACGACGACGACCTGTATGACCCGGAGCGGGTCGAGACGCAGATGGCGGCGATTCTCGCGCTCGACGCCGAGGCCTGCTTCCTCGCCCGTGAGCGGTTGTGGTGGCCCGCCCGCCGCCGGCTCGCGATCTCCTGTGCGCGGGTCTGGGAAGGGTCGATGGTGTGCGCGAAGGACCGGCTCCCGCGCTACCCGGCGCAGCGCCGGGGCGAGGACACCCCGGTGGCGGAAGAGGTGGTCCGCAGCTGCCGGGTCGTTTCCGTCGACGCGCCCGAGCTGTACACATACGTGTGCCACGGGAGCAACACGTTCGACGAGTCGCATTTCGCGGAGCACTTCGAGGTGGCGACCCAGATCTGGGCCGAACCCGGTGCCTACGCCGAGCGGCTGCTGGCCATGGCGACCCGGCTGCCGCTCCGGCCGGCGGACATCGCCCACGCCGAGACCGGTGCCGACGCCGCCGGAACCCGCGAGCGGAAACCGCGGGCGGCCCCCGAGCCCGCACCGGCGCCGGCCGAGGAGCGGCCCTCGGTGCTGGTGCTCACCCCTGTCAAGGACGCGGCCGCGTTCCTGCCCGTCTACCTGGACCGCCTTCGCGCCCTGGACTATCCGCGGGAGGCGATCTCACTGGGCCTGCTGGAGGGCGACAGCGGGGACTCGACGCCTGAACTCCTCCGGCAGGTCCTGCCGGACCTCGAGGCGGAGTTCCGGCGGGTGACGCTCGTACACCGCGATTTCGGCCTCCAGTCGGCCGGTCCCCGTTGGGAGCCCGGCATCCAGCGCCGGCGCCGGTCGGTGCTGGCCAAGGTGCGCAACCACCTTCTCTCCCGGGCACTGATCGACGAGGAGTGGGTGCTGTGGCTCGACGTCGACGTCACGGAGTACCCGAGGGACCTCGTCCAACGCCTGCTCGGCGCGCGCAAGGACATCGTCGTCCCGCACTGCGCCACCGCACCCGGTGGGCCCACGTACGACCTCAACACCTTCGCCCTCAGGCCCGGATCCGGTGCGCTGAACTGGACTCAGTGGCTTCGCGACGGCATCCTTCAGCCTCCCAAGGGCTTCGGCCGGATGTACCTCGACGAGCTGCGCGGGCGGGGACTGGTCCGCGTCGACTCGGTCGGCGGCACCGTGTTGCTGGTGCGTGCCGACCTGCACCGCGACGGCCTCGCCTTCCCGTCCTTCCCCTACCGGCACCTCATCGAGACCGAGGGGCTGGCCGCGATGGCCCAGGACATGGGCACCGCCTGCTGGGCGCTGCCGGATCTGGAAGTGGTGCATCCGCACCATGCCGCAGCGGAACCGGCGCGCACCGAAGCCGTGGCCCTTTCCTGACCGGCGGGGTGCCCGACGGGCATCGACCCCACCGCCTCACTCACCGTGAGTGTTCGTTTTGACACATTAAGTGAGCAAATTTACGGTGGTTCCACTGCCTCGCCGAGGAGGTTTCCGGCGATTCGGGGCAGTTCCCCATCCCCTCCAGAAAGGCACCACCGTGAAAGCCCGTGTCATCACTTCCCTGGCCCTCCCCGCGGCACTGGCCACCGCCGGACTGCTCGGCACCGCGGAGGCGGCCTACGCCGCCATCGGTCCGGACACGCTGACGGCGTCCGCGACGTACGGATACCAAGGGCAGCCCATAGACGGCGAGGCCAGCCTCACCCCCGGGTCCGGGATCCCCTGCACGCCGATCGGCAACGTGACCATCACCGACTACGGCTACTGCTGCACGCCGATCGGCAACGTCACCATCACCGACTACGGCTACTGCCGGGACGAGCACGAGCACGGACGCGACCACTACGAGCACGAGGGCGACCACCACGAGCACGGGGACGACCACCACTACGAGGATCAGAGTCAGCACAGCTGACGCATGGTCCAGCGGTCTGCTCGGGCGTGGCCCTCGAAGGGATTCGGGGCCCCGCGCCCGGGCACACCGCGTCCGGCCACCGTCGCGACCCGCGTCCTCCCGGCTCCCGTCCCACCGCCCTCCCGTTGTCGAAGCGAAAGACCGCGCATGCCTCACAGTCCCGACGGTTCCGCCCCTGTGGTCTCGGTGGTCATCCCCTGCCATGACTACGCCCGCTATCTGCCCGAGGCCCATTCCAGCGTGCTTGCCCAGACCTTCCAGGACTGGGAGCTCGTCATCGTGGACGACGGCAGCACCGACAACACCGTCGAGGTGGTCCAGTCCCTGATCGACCGCCATCCCGACCGGCGCGTCAGGCTGCTCCAGCAGGCCAACGCCGGCGTCTCCGCCGCGCGCAACACCGGGATCGAGGCCGCCACCGGCCGCTACATCCTTCCGCTGGACGCCGACGACGTGATCGCTCCCACGATGCTGGAGAAGACCGTCGCGGTCCTGGACGCCAACCCCGGCATCGCCATCGCCTCAACCGATGTGTTCACCTTCACCGACGACGATCTGCCCCCGCAGGCGATGCCCCTCCCCGCCTACAGCAGAGAGCTGATGCTCCAGCGACTGATCATGTTCTACTGCTCGCTGTACCGACGTGAGGTGTGGCAGACCGTGGGCGGGTACGACGAGAGCATGCGGGCCGGAGAGGACTGGGACTTCTGGATCGGCTGCGTCGAGCACGGCTTCGACGCCCACCACATCCATGAGCCGCTGTTCGGGGCACGCAACAAGGACACCGGACTGCATCTGGAAGCCGCCGAGAACGACCTGGCCATCCGGGCGCGGATCGTGGCCAGGCATCCGAGCCTGTTCAAGCCGGTCACCCGGGGCTGGGCGCAGGCCGTGCTCAGCAAGGACGCCGAAGCCTGTCTGCGGGACGAGCAGGTGCCCGACGACATCCTCACCAGGGCTGCCGAGATGGACCAGTTCCTGACCGCCGTCATGGCCCTGCAGCGCACCGCGCGGGTGCAGTACTACCACATCCAGCGGCTGGAGAAGGCACTGGCCGCTCGCGACGGCGCCGCCGATCCGCCCGTTCCCGAGAAGGCTCCCGCCCCGGCGACGGTGTCCGCCGTCTGACGCGGTGGCCGGCTCATCCGGCGGCCGACGTACGGCCGTACGGGTCCGGTGCCAGCCGGACCAGCATCTTGCCGGTGTTGCCGCCGGACAGCAAGGACAACAGGGCCTGCGCCGCGTTGTCCAGGCCGTCCACGACCGTCTCGCGGGCGACCACCCCGCCCGAGCGCAGCCAGCCGGAGACCCGGTCCTCGAACTCCGGGCGCAGGTCCTCGTGATCGCGGACGATGAAGCCGCGCAGGGTCAGTCGTTTGAGGACCGCCTGGATCAGGTGATTGATGTCGGCGGGCCCACGGTCGCCTCCGAACTGCGACATCATGCCGCACAGTGCGACACGGCCGTCCGTGCGCAACGCGTGCAGCGCGGCGGCGAGTTGCTCCCCGCCCACGTTGTCGAAATAGACGTCGACGCCTTCGGGCGCAAGCCGGGCCAGTGCCTCACGCACCGGCTCGGCCCGGTAGTCCGCGGCGGCGTCGTAGCCGAACTCCTTCACCAGCAGGGCGCACTTGTCCGGCCCTCCGGCGGTCCCGACGACGCGGTCCGCGCCCAGCATGCGCGCGAACTGGCCGGCGGCACTGCCCACGGCGCCGGCCGCCGCCGACACGAAGACGGTGTCTCCGGGGCGCAGTGCGGCGATCCGGGTCAGACCGACGTACGCGGTGAATCCGGTCTGGCCGAGCAGGCCCAGCCAAGTGGGCAGCGGGGCGAGTCCCGGGTCGATGCGACCGGCGCCGTCGGTGTCCGCCGCGTCCAGCACGGCCCATTCCCGCCAGCCCAGTTGGTGGCGTACGTACGTGCCTGACCGCACCGAGACACAGCGGCTCTCCTCCACGACGCCGAGGGCACGGCCGTCGAGCGGCGAGCCCGGGGTGAAGTTGTGCGTGTAGTGCTTCTCGGTGCTCTCCAGGCGCCCGCGCATGGACGGGTCGACGCTCATGTAGAGGTTGCGGACGAGCAGTTGCCCCTCCCGCAGGGGCGGCAGCGGGCGTTCCTCGACGGCGAAGTCACCGGGGAGCGGTTCTCCCTCGGGTCGGCGCACCAGACAGACCACCCGGGTGCTACGAGGTGTCACGGAGTCACTCCTCCGGCTGCGGGGTCGTACGCCGCCGGGCGAGACGGCCGACCCAGCCGGCCATCTGGAGGTCGGCGTGGCGCAGTTCGCCCGACTGCCACCGGGCCTGGAAGTCGAAGACGCCCTGCGCCCCTGTCCCGGGATCGGTCACCTCGACGAGTCCGTCCTCGGTGAGCCGGTACACATGCCCGGTCAGCGGGTGGATCACTTGCTTGGACATGGGGCCTCACTCCTGCACTCGGCGGCGCACGCCGCGCTTGGTCACGGTCACCGGGCCCTCGACCCGGAGCCGGCAGGCGAGCCGGGTCAGGCCGTCCACCGGCCTGCGCAGGGACTCGATGCCCTCGCGCTCCAGCGGGCCCACCGGGGAACAGTTCTCGGCGCCGTCCTCGACCTGGACGAAGCAGGTACGGCAGGTGCCCTTGCCGCCGCAGACGGTGGGCCAGCGGTAGCCGAGCCGCTCGGCGGCGGTGAACAGGTCCTCGCCGTCGAGGACTTCGAGCTCGACGCCGGAGGGCATGACCGCCACCCGGTGGGTCACTTGTCCATCCAGTGGTCGAGCGTCCGGTTGAAGTGCCGGATGCGGCTCTCCTGGTAGTTGGCCAGGGTGATGCCCGGCTTGCGCATCGCCTTCAGGCCCTGCTGGACGTAGGGCAGGTTCTCGCAGTCCTGGTCGAAGACGGGTCCGAGCACGCCGAGTTCGGGGATGTCGGCGAAGAGCATGTCCTCGGGCACCCAGCGGATCTTCGCCGGGGGCGGTGTCTCGCCGTGCTTCGGGGACGACATGAAGATGATCTCGGCGGTGCAGGAGTCGGGGTCGAGGCCGTGGGGCCGGAACCGGTAGATGATGTTCGACTTGGCGCCGCCCCAGGGGTTGAAATTCGGGAACAGCAAGTAGTTGATGGCGTCCAGCAGTTCGGTGTCGGGGGTCTCCGAGAAGTCCTGCTGCGAGGTGGCCGCCAGTTGCTCGCGCATCCGCGCGGCGAGGACCTGGCGGGCGGTGCCGCCGGGAGGGATCGCCGGCAGTTCGTCACCCTCCTGCATCACCAGATCACGGCCCTGGGCGGCGGCGTAGAACGACCGCGAGTCGTAGAAGGTCTCCAGGACGTCCTCCTCCGTGACGGAGTCCGCCACGTGGGGGCTGGGCGCGCCCTGGATGTTGATCATCCGGTTCCAGTTCGGCTGGTCCGCCATGACGTCGTACTGCGAGTTGGCGTCGGCGAGCCACGGCAACATCTGCGGGTGTGTGGCGATCACATGGAAGGACTCGATGAACGCGTCCTGCGCGATCTTCCAGTTGCAGGGCAGCACCTTGCCGATGTGCAGCGACTTGTAACGCTTCTCCAGCGGCCAGATGTAGTAGTCGTCGAAGGTGCCGCGGTAGCTGTCGAAGGACTCGGCGTACGGGTCCATGTTGATGAAGACGAAGCCGCGCCAAGTGGCCACCTGGGCCTCGGGGAGGGCGAACTTCTCGGGGGTGACGTGCGGGAAGTCCCAGGCGCAGGGCGGGGTCCGCATGGTGCCGTCGAGGTTCCAGGCGAAGCCGTGGAACGAGCAGCGGAACTCGCTGACGTTGCCGCCGCCGGTGCGCAGTTTGCGGCCGCGGTGGAGGCAGACGTTGACGTAGGCGCGGATCTCGTCGGGGGCCGTGCGCACGACGATGAGGGAGTCGTCGCCGATCTCGTAGATCTCGTGGTCGCCGACTTCGGGGATCTCGCTCTCCAGGCAGGCGAACTGCCAGACGCGCCGCCAGACCTGCCGCATCTCGCGTTCGGCCCACTCGCGGGAGGTGAAGCGGGCGGTGTCGATGTCCTCGCTGCCGAGGTAGTCGTTGCGCTCGTACCTCAGGGCGGGGGGAACGGGGCGGCTGTCCTGGTCGAGGTAGTCCTGGACGCTGGGCCCGGGGCACCGCGCAGTGGCCGGCTCCGACGTTTCGTCCATCATCTCTCCTCCGGCAGAAACTTTAGAGTGAGTGTAGTTACCAGTTGCGGCACGGAGCAACACTCACGCCGGTGAACGACCCTCGCGGCTTCCGTTCCCACCATGGAGTTCAACCGCGACCCTGGAGTTTCCTACGGAGAACCTCTCCCCAAGCCCGCTGCGGCATGTCACACTCCGACCCACTTGAGGCTGTAGTTCCTCAAAAGTTTCTCCGTCTCTGGACGGGCCGCTCCAACGCCTGGGCACGTCTGTTCGCCGACGCGGTCCTCATCGTGGCGTTGGTCCTCACGGGTGGCTGATCGCCCTGCCCGCCCTTCCGTGCCGCCGGCCGGGGCCTCGGCCGGATATCACTACCAGCAAGGAGGTCTGAGAATGAAGGCTGTTCAGTACCGGCGAGTGGGGCACGCCCCCGAGGTCGTGGAGGTGCCGGTGCCCGAGCCCGGCCCGGGTCAGGTTCTGTTGAAGGTGACGGCGGCGGGGCTCTGCCACTCCGATCTGGCGGTGATGGGCTGGCCCGAGGAGCAGTTCCCCTACGTACTGCCGATGACCCTCGGTCACGAGGGTGTCGGCACGGTGGCGGCGGTGGGCGCCGGTGTCGCCGCCCTGGCGGAGGGCGCGGCGGTGGCGGTGTACGGCCCGTGGGGCTGCGGGCGCTGCCACAAGTGCGCCGAGGGCAAGGAGAACTGCTGTCCGCACGCCGCCGGGCTCGGCATCCTGCCGCCGGGGCTCGGCCGGCCCGGCGCCCTGGCGGAGTACATGCTGGTGGACTCTCCTCGCCACCTGGTTCCGCTGCACGGAGTCGACCCCGTGCAGGCCGCGCCCCTCACCGACGCCGGGCTGACCCCGTATCACGCGATCAGCAGGTCGCTGCCGAAGCTGCTGCCCGGCAGCACGGCGGTGGTGATCGGCGTCGGCGGTCTGGGGCATCTCGCCGTGCAGCTGTTGCGTGCGCTGACCCCGGCCCGGGTGGTCGCCCTCGACGTGAGCAAGGAGAAGCTGGAGCTCGCGGCCAAGGTGGGCGCGCACGAGGCGCTGCTCTCCGACGGCGAGGCGGCCGCGCGGATCCGGGAACTCACCGGCGGTACGGGCGCGGAGGTCGTCCTGGACTTCGTCGGGGCCGAGGCGACTTTGGCCGTGGCCGCCGCGTCGGTGGCGGTGGAGGGCGATGTCACCGTCGTCGGCCTCGGCGGGGGCACGCTGGCCGTCGGCTTCGGGGGCGGGCTGCCGTTCGAGGTGTCGGCCTCCTTCCCGTACTGGGGCAGCCGGACGGAGCTCATGGAGGTCCTGGAACTCGCACGGCAGGGTCTCGTGTCCTCCCACGTCGAGACCTTCACGCTGGAACAGGCACCCGAGGCGTACGAGCGTCTGCACGCCGGGGAGATCAGCGGCCGCGCGGTGGTGCTGCCGCACGCCTGAGCCGCGAACCGTGCGGGCCGGCGCCCGAGCCTCGCTCAGGCGCCGGCCCGCTCCTCTGCCGGATCTCGCCCGCCCACCGCACGCCGCACGCAGCGCCGGAGCACCGTCAGGAACTCCGGTGTCTCCCACGGCCCCCCGTCCACGCGCCCGGTGTCGTCCACGCCGAGGTCCTGGATGTCGTACCGGCCCCGGCAGTGGCCGAGGGTGAAGTAGCAGACCTCGCCGAGGCCGTGCCGCTTGAGATACAGCACCGGTCGGGGCGCGTCGTCGAGGGCCGCCGTGTCGCCCTCGGCGAAACCGCGGCACGGCCCCGTGTACTCGGCGTGCAGCAGCACCTCCAGCTCCCCGTGCAGCTCGCACACGTACAGCTCGTCGGTGACCGTGAACGGCCCGATCCCGGCGACCAGTGGATGCTCGGGCCGGGTCACCCGTACCTCGTACGGCTCGATCGGCGGGTGGGCCAGGAACTGGCTGCCGAGCACCTGAGCCAGTTCCCCGAGGAGCCGCGGAGTCGTGAAGACCCGCGGCCCGCCGTCCGTGGACGGCTCGATCACCGCGTTGGTGCCGTGCAGGGCGAGCCAGCGCCCGCCCCGCTCGACGAACCGGGCCAGCGCGGCCCGCTGCGCCGGGCGGGGCCGGACGTCGCAGGTGTAGGTGACCAGCAGGTCGGCCTTGTCGAGGGCGGCCACGCAGTCGTAGTCCTGGTACACCGTGGTGCGCAGCCGGGGATGCTCACCGAGCAGCTCCAGCAGCCGCAGCCGCGCGTGGTCGACGTCGTGCCACCGGCCGCCGCAGACCAGTACGGCGTCCAGGCGGCCGGCCGGGCCCGCCACGGCTCAGTACTGGACGCGGGTGAGCAGCCCGCCGTCCACCACGAGGTTGACCCCGACACAGAAGGAGCCGGTCCGCCCGAGCAGGAACGCCACCGCCGCGGCCACGTCCTCCGCGGTGCCGTAGCGGCCGATCGGCAGCTTGGCGAGGACCTCCTCGTACACCTCCGGGCGGCTGGTGCGGATGGTCTCCCAGGCGCCGCCGGGGAAGTCGATCGGGCCGGGTGAGACGGTGTTGACGCGGATGCCCTTCGGCGCGAGGGAGTGCGCGAGGGCCGAGGCGTGCTGGACGACGGCCGCCTTGAGCGCGGAGTAGGAGTTCGCTCCGGCCGGGCGCGCGGTGTCGGAGGCGTTGGTGGTGCCGATGGCCACGACGGCGGCCCGGTCGGAGGCCTCCAGATGCGGCAGGGCCGCCTCGACGAGTCCCGCGAACGGGATCAGGTCACCGCGCAGGCTGGCCTCCCACGACTCGGAGCCCTTCACATTGCCCGCCGACACGTTGGACACCAGCAGGTCCAGGCCGCCGAGTTCAGCGGCCGCCCGCTCCACGAAGCCCGCGAGGGCGGCCGGGTCGGTGACGTCGACCGGCTCCGCGAACACGGTGGCCCCCTCACCGCGCAGTTCGGCGGCGGCCTTGGCGAGCCCCTCCTCGCCCCGGGCGCACAGCGCCAGCGCGCAGCCCTCGGCCGCCAGGGTCGCGGCGATCGCCCGGCCGATTCCCCGGCTCGCCCCGGTCACCAGCGCCTTCGCGCCTGTCAGTCCCAGATCCATCGATGTCACTCCTTTGTGATTGCCGAAACGGTCCCGCTGCCGCGGGGTTGTGTCCTTCAGTCGCCGGAGAGCTGCGAGAACGGCGCCCGGTCCGCCCGCGGCTCCGGCAGCAGTTTGAGCACGCGCTCGCCGATCAGGTTGCGCTGGATCTGATCGGTGCCTCCGGCCAGCCGGTAGCCGGGGGCGCCGAGCAGATGCTGGGTCCAGGCGAACGTGCCCGGTTCCCCGGTGTCGGCGCTGATCCGCGCCCCCATCAGCTCGGCGGCGACCTGTCCCGTGCGGGTGAGCAGGTCGGAGGCCATGAGCTTGGTCAACGACGCCTCGGGACCCGGCCGGCCGCCGGCGGCGCTCGTCCTGGCGACGCGGTCCACGGTGGCCGCGCGCAGGGCGGCCCGTACGTACAGGTCGGCGAGGCGCTGACGGACCAGCGGGTCCGAGGTGCGGTCGAGGGAGCGGGCGAGGGCGAGCACGTCCGAGAAGGTGCCGCCCTTGCGGCGGTTGCCGCTGCCGGAGGCCGTCCGCTCGAAGGCGAGGGTGGTGGTGGCGACCTCCCAGCCCTGGCCCGGGCGCCCGATCCGGAGCCGGTCAGGGACGCGTACGCCGCTGAGGAAGACCTCGTTGAAGGAGGCGCCGCCGCTCATCTGACGGATGGGGCGCACCTCCACTCCGGTGGCGTCCATCGGGACCAGGAAGGCGGTGATGCCGGCCTGTTTGACGACGTCCGGGTCGGTGCGGGCGAGCAGCAGACCGTAGTCGGCGAACTGGGCGCCCGAGGTCCACACCTTCTGACCGTCGATCACCCAGTCCTCGCCCTCGCGGCGGGCGCGGGTGCGCAGGGCCGCGAGGTCGGATCCGGCACCGGGCTCGCTGAAGAGCTGGCAGGCCAGCAGATCGGTGCGCAGGAACGGGCGTGCGTGGTCGTGGAGTTGCTCGGGCGTCCCGAACAGGGAGACGGCCATCGCGACCAGGCGCACGGTGACGCTGATGAGCTCGGTGGACGGCGGCACCTCGAAGGCGGACTCCTCCTCGGCGAAGGCCGCCACATGGGCAGCGGTCAGGCCCGCGCCGCCCTTGTCCGCGGGGAGGGTCAGTGCCTGGTAGCCGGCGTCGAAGCGGGCCCGCTGGTAGGCGCGGCAGCGGTCGAGCAGCAGGCGTTCCTCGTCCTCGGGGAGGTTGTGGAACACGGCGAGGTCGGCTGCCTCTCCGACGGACTCCGGCGCCCGCGCCGGTTCGAGCACGGTGGCCAGCCACTGCCGGACCTGCGTGCGCCATGCTTCCGGATCGGGCTGGGACATGGCTCCTCCTCAAGCACTTACCAGATGGAAGATTCAGTAACAGTGATGGGCAAGTGCGCCTCCCCGAACCTTCGAGCTTGCGGGTATGCCTTCACTTGGGATCCGAGTGTTCCGTACTTTCTTGATAAACGCTACAGTCTCCGCATCCCCTCTCCCCTCGAATCGGGAGAGGACCGCGGAGCCGCCGGAGGAGCCATGTCGCTGCTGCCACTCGACCGTCGCGCCCAGGAGACACCCGATGAGCCCGCCCTGGCGGACGACCTGGGCGTGCTGTCCTGGTCCGGCCTCGCCGCCCAGGTGGCGCGGGCGGCGGTACGGCTGCTGGAGTTCGCGCCCGGCCCCGACGACCGGGTCGCCGTCCTCGGGGACAACGCGATCCCGACGCTCGTGGCCCATCTGGCCGGCCTGCGTGCCGGAGTGGGCACCGTGGCCACGTCCCGGAACCTCACGTCGGGCGAGCTCATCGACCAGATCATCGACGCGGGCGTGACCGGGATCATCGCCGGACCCGCCGGCGCGGGTGCCGCCCTCGACGCGGCCCGGGAACTGGGCCTTCCGCTGGTGACGCACGGAACCCCGGCGGCCGGACACGCCTTCGACTGGGACCTGTGGCTGACGGCCGCGCCCGCCGGCCGCACGCTCCCGACGGACCGGCCCGCCCGGCCTCCGCTCGTCTACACCTCGGGAACGACCGGACGGGCGCGCGGCACCGAGGTGCGCTGGGTGAGCGGCCCGGTCGCCGACAGCTCCGCCTACCTCGCGGCGATGTCCGCCCGGCCCGGATTCCCGCCGGGGCCGCATCTGGTGTGCGGTCCTCTCCAGCACAACGCGCCGCTGACCTCGCTGCGGCACCTGGCGGCCGGTCAGCCGGTGGTCGTCCTCGGCCGGTACGACGGGGAGACGTTCCTCAGCCGAGTGGAGACGTGGCAGGTCTCCTCGACGGTGATGGTGCCCACCCACTTCCAACGGCTGCTCGCCCTCCCCGAGGAGGTCCGCGCCCGGTACGACGTCTCCAGCCTGCGGCAGATCTCCCACACCGGCTCCGCGTGTCCGCCGGACGTGAAGCGGGCCATGATCGACTGGTTCGGTCCGGTGCTGACCGAGTCGTACGGCGCCAGCGAAGCGGGCACCGTGGCCCGCATCAGCAGCGACGAGTGGCTGGCCCATCCGGGCTCGGTCGGGCGTGTCCGGCCCCCGTTCGAGGTCCTGGTCACCGATAACGACGGCCGGCGACTGCCGCCCGGCGACCACGGACTGCTGGCCTTCCGGGCACCCGACGACCAGGGCGTCCGCTACCACGCGGACCCGGACAAGACCAAGTCCGCCTATCTCTCCCCCGGCGTCTTCACGCTCGGCGACATCGGCTACGTCGACGGAGACGGCTACATCTTCATCACCGACCGGGCCGCGGACGTCGTGGTCTCCGGCGGGGTCAACCTCTACCCGGCCGAGAGCGAGGCCGTACTGCGGCAGCACCCGGCGGTCGCCGAGGTCGCGGTCATCGGCGTGCCCGACCCGGACTTCGGCGAGTCCCTGCGGGCGCTGGTCGTGGCCTCGGGGGACGAGCCGCCGGCCGATGACCTGGACCGGTTCTGCCGCGAGCGCCTCGCCACCCACAAGTGCCCGAAGACGTACGAGTTCGTTCCCGAGCTCCTGCGCAACGCGATGGGCAAGCTCGACAAGCGCGCGATGCGCCGCCCCTACTGGGGCTCGGAGCGGACCATCGCCGGCTGAGCCGCCCCGCCCTCCCCCCTCTCCCGCCTTCCCGCCTTCCCGCCCCTGCCTTCCCGCGCACGAAGGATCATCCATGACCGAACTCCTCCTCATCCGGCACGGTCTTCCCCTGGCGGGCGTGTTCGACCCGGGGCTGTCGCCGGAGGGCACGGCTCAGGCCGAGCGTCTCGCCGCCTGGCTCGTGCACGAGGGCCTCGACGCCCTGTACGTAAGCCCGTTCCAGCGTGCCCGCGAGACCGTGGCGCCCCTGGAACGGCTCACCGGCATGACGGCCACCGTCCTCGACGATCTGCGCGAGTGGGACACCGACGTGTCTCAGCCCTACACGCCACCGGAGCAGATCGGCGCGGACGATCCCCGGGCGGCGGCGCTCGCCGAGGGACGCTACGAGGACTTCGTGCCCGACCTGGACTGGGACGCCTTTCGCGCGCGTGCCGTGCGGGCCATGGACACCATCCTCGACGCCCATCCCGGCGGGCGGGTCGCGGCCGTCTGCCACGGCGGCATCACCAACACCTATCTGGCGACGGTGCTCGGCCTGCCCACGATGTTCTGGTTCCACCCCGACTACACGTCCGTCAGCCGGGTGCGGCGCATGCCCGGCGGCCGGATCGTTCCGCACTCCGTGAACGAGACGGCCCACATGATCGCCGAACGTGCCGTCGACGCGGTCGTCTGACCCCGTCCCACTTCCCAGGAGGTCCCGGCCATGCCCGGATCCGTCATCGTCGCCGGAGCGAGAACCCCCATCGGCAAGCTGATGGGTGCCCTGAGCACCGTGTCCGCGGTCGACCTCGGCGCCCACTCCATCGGCGCGGCACTGGCCGCCGTCCGCCTGGACCCGGCGGCCGTGGAAGCCGTCGTCATGGGTCATGTCGTGCAGGCCGGGGCCGGGCCCAACCCGGCACGGCAGGCCGCGGTCCGCGCCGGCATCCCCTTCTCCGTCCCCGCGAGCACCGTCAACAAGCTCTGTCTGTCCGGTCTGCACGCCATCGCCCTGGCCGACCTCATGATCGCCTCCGGCCGTCATGAGGTGGTCGTCGCCGGTGGCATGGAGTCCATGTCGGGCGCCCCGCATCTGCTGCGCGGGGCTCGCACCGGCTGGAAGTACGGTTCGGCCGCGGCGGAGGACGCCCTCGACCGCGACGCCCTCGTCTGCGCCTTCGACGGCGTCTCCATGGGCGCGGCCACCGAGCGCCACCAGGAGCCGTTCGCCCTGACCCGGGAGGAACAGGACGAGTACAGCGCGCTGTCCCATCAACGGGCCGCCCGGGCGCAGGAGTCGGGCGCGCTGACCGGGGAGATCGCCCCCGTCACCGTGGCGGGACGCCGGGGCGAGACGGTGGTGGACACCGACGAGGGCGTACGGCCGGGAAGCACCGCCGAGAGCCTGGGGCGCCTGAAGCCGGCGTTCTCCGGCGCGGGCACCATCACCGCCGGCAACTCCTCACAGCTCTCGGACGGCGCCGCGGCCGTCGTCGTGATGAGCGCGGAGCGCGCCCGGCGCGAGGGCCTGACCCCGCTCGCCGAGATCGGCGCCTACGGCACCGTCGCGGGCCCCGACCCCTCGCTGCTCGTCCAGCCGGCCGGCGCGGTCCGTGACGCCCTGTCCCGGGACGGCCGGTTGAAGGCCGCCGACCTGGACCTGTTCGAGATCAACGAGGCGTTCGCGGGAGTGGCCCTGGCTTCCGTGCGGGAGCTGGACATCCCGCTGGACAGGGTGAACGTCAACGGCGGAGCGATCGCGCTCGGGCACCCGGTCGGCATGACCGGGGCCCGGCTGGTGCTGACTCTCGCGGCGGAACTGCGGCGGCGCGGCGGCGGCAGCGGCGCAGCGGCCCTGTGCGGGGGCGGCGGCCAGGGCGACGCGCTGTTGCTGCATGTGCCGACCCAGGACTGAACCCGGAGACGAACCATCATGAACGTCCAACTGACCTCGGTCGACACGGCTCTTGTCGTGGCGACCCGTGCCCTCGCCGCCGACGGCGTCGTCTCCCTCGCTCTGCGCCGCCCCGACGGCGGGACGCTCCCCGCCTGGACGCCGGGCGCCCACATCGACGTACTCCTGGACGGGGAAGACGGCGGCGAGGGCACTCTGATCCGTCAGTACTCCCTGTGCGGAGACCCGGCCGAAGGCGGGGCGTGGCAGATCGCCGTGCTGCGCGAGCCGCAGGGCCGCGGCGGCTCCGCGTACGTCCACGACCATCTGCGCGAAGGCGCCACCGTGCGGGTCCGCGGACCGCGGAACAACTTCCCGCTGCGGCCCGCCGCACGCCATCTGTTCATCGCCGGCGGCGTCGGTATCACGCCCATCCTTCCCATGGTGGAGGCCGCCGAGGCCGCGGGGACCGACTGGCGTCTGCTGTACGGCGGCCGCACCCGCACCTCCATGGCGTTCCTGGACCGTCTCGCCCCGTACGGGGACCGGGTACTCATCCGTCCGCAGGACGAGTACGGCCTGCTGGACCTCGCGGCCCACCTCGGCGTACCGGAGGAGGGCACCCTGGTGCATGCCTGCGGTCCCGAACCCCTGCTGCAGGCGGTGCGGGAGCAGTGCGCGGGCTGGCCGCCCGGCACGCTGGGCTTCGAACGGTTCGCCCCGGTACGGACGGCCGAACCGGGCCCGACCGGGGCCTTCGAGCTGGAGCTCGCCCGATCCGGGCTCACCCTCACCGTGCCGCCGGACCGTTCGGTGCTCGAAACCGTGGAGGAGGCCGGCGTCGCGGTCGACTTCTCCTGCCGGGAAGGCACGTGCGGAACCTGCGAGACCGACGTACTCGACGGCAGGCCCGACCACCGTGACTCCCTGCTGACCGAGGAGGAGCGGGCCGCCGGTGACACCATGCTCATCTGCGTCTCCCGCTCGTGCGGGCCTCGCCTGGTCCTCGATCTGTGACGGCGATCACTTCGAGTAATTTACTAGGACGTCCTAGTATCTCTTCCGTCAGCAGTACCCCCGCCCTGCCCGGGAAGGCCCCCATGAGCGATCCGCACCGCCCCGTGCATCCTGTCCGTCTGGTCACGGCTTCGGCTCTGTTCGACGGGCACGACGCGTCGATCAACATCATGCGGCGCATCTTCCAGTCCCAGGGCGCCGAGGTGATCCACCTGGGACACAACCGGTCGGTGCGTGAGGTCGTGGACGCGGCGCTGGAGGAGGACGCACACGGTGTCGCCGTCTCGTCGTACCAGGGCGGACACGTCGAGTACTTCGAGTACCTGGTCGAGTCGTTGCGCGCACAGGGGGCGCGGCACATCCGCGTGGTGGGCGGCGGAGGCGGCGTCATCGTGCCCGAGGAGATCGCCCGGCTGCGTGACAGCGGGGTGACCATCTTCTCCCCCGAGGACGGCCAGCGGATGGGCCTCGCCGGGATGGTCAACTCGGTGGTGAAGGACTGCGACTTCGACCTCTGGGACGACAGGCCGGCCGACGCGGCCGCCGTGCTGGCCGGTGACCGGTTCGCGATCGCGCGCGCGATCACCGGCGCGGAGCTGGGCAAGCTGCCCCCGGATCTCCTGGAGCAGCTGCGTGCCGCCTCCACGGCACGGGTCGTGCCGGTGCTCGGCATCACCGGCACCGGCGGCTCCGGGAAGTCCTCACTCACCGACGAACTGGTGCGCCGCTTCCGCGTCGACCAGCAGGACAAGCTGCGTATCGCGGTGATCGCGGTCGACCCGACCCGCCGCCGCGGCGGCGGGGCGCTGCTCGGTGACCGGATCCGTATGAACTCCCTCGACGGGAACCGGGTCTTCTTCCGGAGCCTGGCCACCCGTGGCGGCCACGAGCTGCCCGAGCACCTGTCCGATGTCATCGACGTGGTCAAGGCCGCCGGATTCGACCTGGTGGTCGTGGAGACACCGGGCATCGGTCAGGG
Organism: Streptomyces sp. CA-210063; assembly: GCF_024612015.1. NCBI lineage: Bacteria > Bacillati > Actinomycetota > Actinomycetes > Kitasatosporales > Streptomycetaceae > Streptomyces > Streptomyces sp. CA-210063. The sequence continues at coordinate 10,360,483 of NZ_CP102512.1, read as the reverse complement.
TGACGCGGCGATCGTGCCGTTCGTCGACACCTCTCTGTACGTGATGACACCGGAGTTCGGCGCCGCCTCCCAGTTGGAGAAGATCGACATGCTCGACTTCGCCGACGTCGTGGCGATCAACAAGTTCGAGCGGCGCGGCGCCAAGGACGCGCTGCGCGACGTGGGCCGCCAACTGGTCCGTAACCGCGAGGCGTTCGACAAGCGGCCCGAGGACATGCCGGTGTACGGCACCTCGGCGGCGACCTTCAACGACGACGGTGTCACCGCGCTCTACCAGCACCTGCGGATGAGCCTGGCGGAGAGGGGGCTGCCGCTGTCCGAGGGTGCGCTGGCACCGGTCGACGTGCGCCACTCCTCCGGCATTCGGCAGGTGGTGCCCGCGGACCGGGTGCGCTACCTCGCCGAGATCACCGACACCGTCCGCGCCTACCACGCGGAGACCGGCCGACTGGCCGAGGCGGCAAGGCGGGTACAACGCCTGGAGGCGGTCGGCGCCGAACTCGTCGCGGCCGACTCCGACGCGACGAACGTGCGGTCGCTGCTCGATGACGCCCGCAAGCAGCTCCCGCACCACATCACGGAGCGGATCGAGAACTGGCCCGCCGTCATCGCCTCCTACTCCGGAGACGAGCAGGTGGTGAAGGTCCGGGACAAGGAGATCCGTACCAGGCTGACCCGCGAGTCCCTGTCCGGCAACAAGGTCCCGCGCGTCGCCCTGCCCCGTTTCACCGACCACGGGGAGCTGGTGCGGTTCTGGCGCGGGGAGAACCTGCCCGGCCACTTCCCCTTCACGGCCGGGGTGTTCCCCTTCAAGCGCGACGGCGAGGACCCGGCGCGGATGTTCGCCGGTGAGGGCGATCCGTTCCGTACGAACCGGCGCTTCAAGCTGCTCTCCGAGGGCCAGCCGGCCACCCGCCTGTCCACCGCCTTCGACTCGGTCACGCTCTACGGCCGGGACCCGGACGAACGCCCCGACATCTACGGCAAGGTCGGCACGTCCGGGGTGTCGGTGGCCACGCAGGCGGACATGAAGGCGCTCTACGACGGCTTCGACCTGATCTCGCCCACCACCTCGGTCTCCATGACCATCAACGGACCCGCTCCGACCGTCCTGGCGTTCTTCCTCAACACCGCCATCGACCAGCAGACGGAAGGGTTCCGAGCCGCCGAGGGCCGTGACCCCTCGCCGGAGGAGGCGGCCGAACTGCGGGCGCACGCGCTCGCGAACGTGCGCGGCACCGTGCAGGCCGACATCCTCAAGGAGGACCAGGGGCAGAACACCTGCCTGTTCTCCACCGAGTTCTCCCTGCGGATGATGGCCGACATCCAGGAGTGGTTCATCGAGCACAAGGTCCGCAACTTCTACTCCGTGTCCATCTCCGGCTACCACATCGCCGAAGCGGGCGCGAACCCCATCAGCCAGCTCGCCTTCACCCTCGCCAACGGCTTCACCTACGTCGAGGCCTACCTGGCCCGGGGCATGCGCATCGACGACTTCGCCCCGAACCTGTCGTTCTTCTTCTCCAACGGCATGGACCCCGAGTACTCCGTCCTCGGCCGGGTCGCCCGCCGTATCTGGGCCGTCGCGATGAAGGAGAAGTACGGGGCGGGCGAACGCAGTCAGAAGCTGAAGTACCACGTCCAGACCTCCGGACGCTCCCTGCACGCCCAGGAGATGGACTTCAACGACATCCGCACCACCCTCCAGGCCCTCACGGCCATCTACGACAACGCCAACTCGCTGCACACCAACGCCTACGACGAGGCCGTCACCACCCCGTCCGAGGAGTCGGTACGGCGGGCGCTGGCGATCCAGCTCGTCATCAACCGCGAGTGGGGCCTGGCGATGAACGAGAACCCCCTCCAGGGCTCGTTCGTCATCGACGAACTCACGGACCTGGTGGAGGAGGCCGTCCTGAAGGAGTTCGAGCGCATCAGCGAGCGCGGTGGTGTACTGGGCGCGATGGAGACCGGCTACCAGCGGGGCCGTATCCAGGACGAGTCGATGCTGTACGAGCAGCGCAAGCACGACGGCACACTGCCCATCATCGGCGTCAACACCTTCCTCCGCCCCGGCGGCGACAGCCGGCCCCCGGAGCTGGAACTCGCCCGGGCCACCGAGGCGGAGAAGCAGTCCCAGCTGGAGCGTGTGCGGGCCTTCCGGACGCACCACCGCGACGAGGCCCACCACGCCCTGGCCGCTCTCAAAGACGCGGCGACGAGCGGCCGCAATGTCTTCGCCGTCCTCATGGACGCGACCCGGGTCTGCTCACTTCAGCAGATCACCGAGGCCTTCTTCGAGGTGGGCGGCCAGTACCGCCGCAACGTCTGACCCGGCCCCGGAACCACCCCGCAGCGACTCATCGAAAAGGACCTCAGATGCATCCCGTTACCCGTCTCGGCGTCGTCGGATGCGGCCTCATGGGCTCCGGCATCGCCGAAGTCGCCGCCCGCAGCGGTATCGACGTCCGCGTCGCCGAAGCCACACCGGACGCGGTCGAGGCGGGCCGCCGCCGGATCACCGCCTCCCTCGACCGAGGCGTACGGCGCGGGAAGCTCGGCGAGGATCAGCGGGACCAGGCCCTCGCCAGGCTTTCCTTCACCCATGACCTCAGCGACATGGCCGACCGCCAGTTCGTCATCGAGGCCGTCGCCGAGAACCGCGACATCAAGACCGAGGTGCTGCGCACGCTGGACAAGGCGGTCGAAGACCCTTCGGCGGTCCTGGCCACCAACACCTCCTCGATCCCCATCGTCGATCTCGCCGTCGTCACCGAGCGGCCCGCGCAGGTCATCGGCATGCACTTCTTCAACCCCGTGCCCGTGCAGCGGCTGGTCGAGCTCATACCCACCCTGCTCACCGGCGCGGACACCGTGCTGCGCACCCGCGGCTTCGCCGAGCAGTTGGGCAAACAGGCCATCCAGGCGCCCGACCGTTCCGGCTTCGTCGTCAACGCCCTCCTCGTGCCCTACCTGCTCAGCGCGGTACGGATGGTGGAGTCGGGCTCCGCGCGGCCGGAGGACATCGACCGGGGCATGGAACTCGGATGCGCCCACCCCATGGGGCCGTTGCGCCTGCTCGACCTCATCGGCCTCGACACCGCCCAGGCCGTGGCCGAGTCGATGTACGAGGAGTTCAAGGAGCCGCTGTACGCGCCGCCCGCGCTGCTGCGCCGCATGGTCGCCGCAGGCCACCTCGGCCGCAAGAGCGGCCGCGGCTTCCACACCTACGACGCCTGAACAAGGCGGTGCACGATCTTCTGCCCGTGGTCGGTCCCCCTCAGGCGTCGGGGTCGCGCAGGCCCACGCAGTCGAAGGCCCAAAAGACCTCCGAGTAGACGAAGGTGCCCGTCATCCACGGCTCGTGAGCGGACAGTCGGGCGACCTGGAACGCGGCTTCGGGAATGCGCAGCGACGGTGGACGGAAGCCCACCGCGGCGGCTTCCTCGAAGCCGCGCGTGCCGTAGTAGTGCGGCGAACCCTCCAGAAACACCAACGGCACACCCTGGCTGTCGGCCGCCGCGAGGGCGTACGCGATGAGCTGAGTGCCGATGCCCTGACGCTGGAACTCCGGGACCACGCCCAGCGGTGACAGGGACAGGACGTCCACGATCCGGCGCGGAGCGTCCAACCGTGCCGCGCTCAGCAGGACATGCCCGACGACCCGGTCATCGACGGTGGCGACGAAGGACATCGGCGCCAACGGGGCCTCCGCGACACGAAGTGCCTCCACGAGCCCGGGAATCCGCTCGCCGTCACCGAAGGCGCGCGTATGAACCTCGCGCACGTCTCGGTGATCGTCAGCGGTCTCTGGCCGGATCACCGGCCCGGCACCGCCGGGAGCGGTGCGGGAGCCTTCGGGCGCAGCGTGTGACGTCATGGCCGCGAGGGTAGATCGCGGGGCGGCTCGGGCGCGAGGCGATTACGGCCGGTCGGATCCTCCATTCACGACCATTCGACAGCATCGCCTCCGGCGCAGGGCCGTCGCTCGTCCCGGCGGCTCGGCGACGGCCTCGCCTTGATGGCGGCCGTCATCCGGCGGCCGAAGACTCCAGGCCGATCCGCGACGGCGAGGCGGTGCGGTCGGACGCCTCGTCGGTGCGCCAGCGCTGGGACCTGCGAACTCTGTCCTGCGGTACGGGCTCCAGGAGGATGATCGATCCCTCGGCCCGGCGCAGGGGTGTCAGGGCCACTCCGGGCTCCGCGACGAGGGTGAACAGGCCATCGGCCGCCAGGTCGTACCGCGTGTCGCGGGATTCCTCACCGTCCGTGCCCTCCGCATCGGCACACGGCCGCAGGGCGAGCGTGCCCTGCGGCTCGGCGTTCAGACACAGCCCGGGGGCCGACTGGTTCCGCAGCCGTCCCCCGTCCTCCAACCGCCACATCTGGGTCGCCGATCCCCCGCATTCCGCCGTCACCGCGGGCGTACCCTCCGCCTCCGCCGAAGCACGCAGGTCGAGGCACAGCCCGGTCCTCACGTTGCGCAGCCGCGTGACCAGGACATCGCTCGCGCCGGGCGCGGTAGTGGCGCCGGGCGCGGTAGTGGCGCCGGGCGACCGAGTGACGGCGGACGGTCGGGCGGCGGAGTCGGACGGGCTCCGGGTCGGCCCGGGCGTCGGACCGCCCGCTGCCTCGCGGTCGTCATCGGTCCCGCTGAGGGCCATGGGCGTCGCCGCGATCACCCCGCACAGGACCACTCCCATGGCGACGAGCAGCGGCCACCGGCGCCGCCGCGGTGCGGGGTCACCCGCAGCCGTCCGCCGGTCCTCGGCGCCCGCGGGCTGCGGGGCGGGCTCCGAACGCGCGTGGGCCGAATCGATCGTCCGGCGGGCGGTCCGGGTCGCGAGGTAGTCCGCCGCGCGGAATCCCAGTACGGCCTCAGCGAGCAGGGTGGGGAGCCGGTCCGGGGACTGGTCCAGCTGGTCCACCGCCGTCGCGCAGTAGGCGCAGCGGTCGAGGTGTTCGAGTACCTCCGCCATCGTCTCGGCGCAGGTGCGGCGGGCGTGGACGTCGATGAGCCGGTTGAGGCGGCGGCAGCGCTCGTCGGGCGCGAGGTCCAGGTGGGCCCGCACGCACTCGTACCGCAGCAGGGTGCGGGCGTGTTCGGGGTTCAGCAGGGAGGGCTCGGCGCCGAGCAGGGACGCCACGATCTCGAGGTCCTCGGCCTCGACCTCGGTGTGCCACAGCAGTACCTGGGCGCGGTCCGGCAGGTTCCGTAAGGCGCGCAGGACCAGTCTCCGGTCGCCGCTCCCGCGGTCCGGGGCGGACTTGGTCCGCCGCCCGTCACCGGTTCCGTCGTCCCACAGGTCCGGTTGCAGGGACGAGCGCCTGTCCTCCGCACTCCATCCCCGGGCAGCCTCCAGGACCGCCGCGAGCAGCCGCGGCCGCCACGGGTAGTCGGCGCCGGCATGCGAGGCCGCGTCGCCGTAGGTGTTCCGGAAGGCCTGACCGGCGAGCCGCTTCGCGGCGCCCGGGATCGGCCCGGTGCACAGCGCCGCGTACTCCAGGACGGATCGGCGATGCAGCGTCAGCAGTTCCTCGACCGAGACCGCTGCGTCGCCCCGTTGCTCCTCCCCGGGCTCGGCCTGCTCGGAGACGTGATCCTCTCCAGGCGTCATGCGCTCTCCTCCTCCCTGTTCCGTACCGACGAATGCGGCCGCCCACGGTTCCGCGCCCGGACGCCCGAGCCGGATGGTCGCGATCACGCCGGGATCGGTCAGGAGTACGTCTCGCACGGTTACACGGTTCACTGAGCGCGAATGTCGGATCCACAGGTGGTCGACCTGCCCGCGCGCCCCGGCGATTCCAGTTGAACGCGTTCAAAAATAACGGGTACGCTGATGCCGAGTGAAGCCGAGGGGGTTTCGATGAAGGTAGTGCTGCCCGGGGGTACCGGACAGGTGGGCACGATTCTCGACCGTGCGCTGACGGCGGCGGGTCATGAGGTGACCGTGGTGACCCGGCGTCCCGCGCGGGCGCACGACGTCGGCTGGGACGGGGCCACGCTGGGCCGCTGGGCCGCGGCGATCGACGGCTGCGATGTCGTGATCAACCTGGCCGGTCGCAGTGTTTCCTGCCGTTACACCGCCGAGAACCTGCGGGCCATGATGGACTCCCGGGTGGATTCGGCGCGGGTGGTCGGCGAGGCGATCGCCGCCGCCGCGCGGCCACCGCGCGTCTGGCTGCAGATGAGTACGGCGACCATCTACGCCCACCGCTTCGACGCCGCACACGACGAGGCGAGCGGGGTGATCGGCGGCTCTGAGCCCGGGGTGCCGGACTACTGGGCGTACAGCGTCGAGATCGCGGAGAACTGGGAGCGGGCGCAGGCCCAGGCGCCGACTCCCGCGACCCGCAAGGTGGCGCTGCGCGCGGCGATGGTCATGAGCCCGGACCGGGGCGGGGTGTTCGACATGCTGTCGCGGCTGACGCGATGCGGGCTGGGCGGCCCGGTGGCCGGCGGCGGCCAGTACGTCTCCTGGATCCATGCCGAGGACTTCGTACGAGCGGTGGAGTTCCTGATCGCCCGGGACGACCTCGAAGGGCCGGTGAACCTGGCCTCACCCGGCCCCCTTCCGCACCGCGACTTCATGCGGGCGCTGCGCACGGCCTGGGGCGTCCCGGTGGGACTGCCGGCGACGCGCTGGATGGCCGAGCTCGGGGCGTTCGCCCTGCGCTCGGACACCGAACTACTGCTCAAGAGCCGCCGGGTGGAGCCGGGCCGGCTGCGCACGGCGGGGTTCACCTTCGCATATCCCGAGTGGCAGGGCGCCGCTACCTCCCTCGTACAGCAGGCCCGGCCGGCTCGCACGGCATCGGGCCGGACCCGCGGATCGAACAGCCACGCCCAGTAGACGACCACCAGGTACGGGATCGGGCGTCCCGTCTCCGACGTCCGCAGCGGACCGGTGTGTCCGACGGCCGGCCCCACGGCCACGGCACGACCCGCAGCGCCTTGAACCCCGACTCCCGTACGCAGCGACGCAGTTCCCGCACCGCCACCATGGGCTTGCGCAGGTCGACGGAGGCGACGCCGGCCAAGCGGTCAGGGGCGTGGGCGACGAACGCGGCGACCTCGTCGTCGGAGATCAGCGCGCCTTCGGGGCCGTACCAGGCACTCAGCAGCGACAGGTCGACGCCGCCGGCGTCCATGGCGGCGAGGGTGAGGTCGACCGGGAGTTCCTCGGTGAAGTTCCCGCAGCGCAGCGACCACTGGAGGCTCCGCGGGCCAGAGTGTCACCCGAGCAGTTCGCCCGACGAGGCAGCTCGACGATCGGCTCCCTGGCGATTTCCTTCCCGCCCGTTCGCGTGACCGCGTCGGCCGTGCCCACAATGGCGCTGGGCGAGCGGAGCGGCATGCGCCCAGGGCGGGTGGGTCGTCGGGAACGGGGCACGCACGCACTGCAGGCCTTGCTTCTCCTGGCCCCGGGAGAAGGGAGTGTCCGATGGTCGCGAGTCGGACTCCTGTACTCCTCGTGCCCTCACCCGGAGAACCAGCCGGTACGGCCGCGGCGAGCACGGACGGCCCGGGTGAGGCGTCGAGCCCACCCGGGCGTGCGGAAGGTGACCAGGGGCGTGCCGTCAGTCGCTCAGACGTCGGCGCAGCAGCTGCTTGCCCAGGTCGGCGCCCTTGCGGCTGTCGGCCTGTGCCTTGCGGAACAGCTCGACCACCTCGGTGTCCTTCTCCCGTTCCGCGTCCTGGATGTACGACTCGAGGCGCAGCGCGTTGTTCAGGCAGGCCTCGACGTACCAGATCAGGTTGTAGTCCTTGTCGGCCGTTCCGGTCACGTGGCCGGTCTCGGTGGTGCTGGTCACGTTCTCCTCCTCCGTTTCGCGGACCAGGGGCCGCACCTGCCCGGCACGGCTCCCGAAGCGCCGGACGGGTACCCGGGCCGTGGCCGCGTACACGGCATACACGGACAACGGCCCGCGCACAGCCCGGTGAGGTGTCCCGGCGTCGTCCGAGGGCACACGGCTGACACCACCTAGCGCAGAAGGGCCAGATGACGTGCGTACCGTCGGAGTGGAAGAGGAACTCCTCCTGGTCGATCCCGACACCGGCGAGCCGCAGGCGCGGGCCGCGGCGGTGCTCGCGCGGGCCGCGCAGGAGCGCACGGGGCAGGACGTGTTCGAGAAGGAGCTCCACAACGAGCAGGTGGAGTTCGCCACGCACCCGCAGTCGGACATGGCGGACCTGGGGGCCGAGATCATCCGCTGCCGCAAGGACGCGGCACGCCATGCGGAGGGGCTCGGCAGCGCGGTCGTGGCGCTGGCCACCTCGCCGCTGGCCGTGAGCCCGACGATCACCATGAACAGCAGGTATCTGTGGATGGCGCGGGAGTTCGGCCTGCCCACTCAGGTACAGCTCGTCTGCGGCTGTCATGTGCACGTGTCCGTGGAATCCGACGAGGAGGGCGTCGCCGTCCTGGACCGTATGCGGCCGTGGCTGTCCGTCCTGACGGCCCTGAGCGCGAACTCGCCCTTCTGGCAGGGCCACGACAGCCAGTACGCGAGCTACCGCAGCCAGGTGTGGGACATGTGGCCGATGGCCGGTCCGTCGGACATCTTCGGCTCGGCGGAGCGGTACCACCAGTGCGTCGCGAACCTCATCGCCACGGAGGTCGTCCGCGACGAGGGCATGGTCTACTTCGACGCGCGGCTGTCCCAGCGGTACCCGACCGTGGAGATCCGGGTGGCGGACGTCTGTCTGCACCCCGACACCGCGGTCCTCGTCGCCGCCCTCGGCCGGGGGCTCGTCGACACCGCGGCGCGCGAGTGGCGGGCCGGCCGGGAGCCGCTCGGACACAGTGCGGGCCTGCTGCGGCTGGCCACCTGGCGTGCCGCGCGCTCCGGCATGTCGGAGAACCTCCTGGACCCCTCGACGATGCGGCCCCGGCCGGCCGCCGAGGTGATCCGCGCGCTGCTCGACCACGTCGAGGAGGCGCTGGTCGCCAACGGTGACGCCGAGCGGGTCCGCGCCGCCCTCGCCGAACTGACGGGGCGCGGCAACGGGGCCCGGGTGCAGCGCGAGGTGATGGAGCGGACGGGGAGCCTGCGCGAGGTCGTCGTGGCCTGCATACGGCACACTCAGGCGTGACGTCGTCCGCCGCGCGCCCGGAGTGTGCGGGTGAGGGCGCCGTCGTTCGCGTACGGCCCCCGACGGACCGTAGCGCCGCACAGGCTCCGAGCTGCGGTCGAGGACTTTCGCGCGTAGGTCGTCGGGGACGGGGTAATGCGTGCAGGACGTGCGGCGGACCTCTCCACGGCACGTACGGTCAGGTCCCGTCCGCGACCGGAGTCGGAGGAGCCCGAACATGAGCGCGTGGAGTCCGGATCACACCGAGCCGCAGCCGTTCGGCCCGGCTCTGCGGTTGCCGGACGGGCTGCCCGACCTCGTGCACGCCGGCATGTACGTGGTGGACGGCAACGGCTCCGTCCTCGCGGTGAACGCCCGGGCGGAGGCCCTGCTCCGCCACACGGCCGCCGAAATCGTCGGCCGGGACGCCCACGAGCTGCTGCACCGCGACCACCTCGGACAGACGATGCCCCGGGCCGCGTGCCCGATGATGCACGCCTTCCTCAGCGGCCGTACGGGCGGCGGGGACCGTGAGTGGTTCCGGCGCGGTGACGCCACGCTGCTGCCGGTGTCCTGGCTGGTCACACCCTGCCGGCTCGACGGCCCGGCGATGGGCGCGGCGGTCCTCTTCTACGAGTCCGGCCCCGAGAACGGTGTGCTCCCGGCCGCCGAGCCGCCGACGCTGTCGCAGCTGGACCGGCTGGCGCTGCTCGCCGAGACGACGACCCGGCTCACGTCCACGCTGGACTCCGACGAGGCGGTGGCGCGCCTGGTCCGGCTCGTGGTGCCGAGGCTGGCGGACTGGGCGATCGTGGACCTGATCAGCGAGAGCGACGACGTCTGGCGGACCACGGTGGCGACCCACCACGACGGCTCCGTGGTGCGGTGCGAGGAGTTGGAGGGCCCGCTGCCGCCGGTGCACGAGGAGTCGTTGATGCCGCTGTCCCGGGCACTGCGCGGGGCGGCGTCGGCGCTGGCCGGGCCCGAGACCTATCAGGGCCCGCCGGATTCGGGGATCACGGTCGCGCAGCAGAAGCTGTTCCAGGTGACGGGTATGCGCTCCGCCGCCATCGCGCCCATCCGCGGGCCGCGCGCGGTGCTCGGCGCCCTCACACTGGGCCTCAGTGACCGGCCGGGGACCTTCACCGACGCCGAGTTGTCCCTGCTGGAGGACATCGCCCGCCGGGCCGGGCTGGCGCTGGAGAACGCGCGTCTGTACCAGCGTCAGCGCCACATCGCGGAGACCATGCAGCGCCATCTGCTTCCTCAGATGCCGGAGGTGCCGGGGCTGCGCATGGCCGCCCGCTACGCGTCGGCTTCGGAGTCCGCGCAGGTCGGCGGCGACTGGTACGACGTGTTCTCGCTGGCCGACGGGGCCACGGCCGTGGCCATCGGCGACGTGGTGGGGCACAACATCGACGCGGCCGCCGGAATGGCGCAGGTCCGCAACATGCTCCGCGCCTACGCCTGGGCGCTGGAGGAGCCGCCGAGCTCGATCGTGGAACGGCTGGACCAGGCCGTGGTGCATGTGACCGAGGCGTCCATGGCCACCGTGATCTTCGGCCGGGTCGAGCGGAACGGCGACGACGCGTGGGCGCTGCGGTGGACCAACGCCGGGCATCCGCCGCCGCTGCTGATCACGCACGACGGCCGGTCCCGTTTCCTGGACGAGGAGCACGACCACCTGCTCGGCACGGGTCTGATCCGGCCACGTACCGACACGCTCACCCCGCTGCCGCCGCTGTCCACGCTCGTGCTGTACACGGACGGTCTGATCGAGTCCCCGGGGCACACCCTCGACCGGGGCATGGCCCGGCTGCGCCAGCACGCGGCGGCGCTCGCCCACCGGCCCCTGCACGTGTTCTGCGACCTGCTCCTGGAGCGGGCGCGTCCCGTCGACAACGACGACGATGTCGCCCTCCTGGTCTTCCGGACGCCGGCCGAGGGCGGTGAGCCGGGTGGGCGGTAGAGCACCGGCGGCAGGGGCCGGAGGGCCACTCTCTTCTCCAAGGCCACACACTTCCCTACGCTTTCGAACGCGTAGCCGCTCTCTGCGCGGGAAACACGAGCGGCGGAGGGGAACGCGACATCGCGTCCGCCTCGAAGAGCCGAGCCGGGGAAGACGAGATGGCGACAGAACCGCGTAGGGACGACAAACTGACTGCTGAGGAGATCCACGACAGCCACGCCGCCTTCGACGGAGAGCTCGGCGACGTGACGGGCGCACGCACGGCCGCCGAGGGGTTCCTGGGCACGCTCGCGCGCACGTCCCCGCCGGTGGCCGTCGAGCACTGGGACGACATCCTGCTGGTGGTCACCGAGCTGGCGGCCAACGCCGTGCAGTACGCCCCCGGGCGCTTCGAACTCACGATGCGTCGCACCCACGACGGGGTGCATGTGACGCTGGGGGACACGAGCACCACGTCGCCCGCGCCGCGCCCCTTCAGCCCCGACAAGGGGGGTGGCGGCATCGGCTGGTATCTGATCCACACGCTGTGCGACGAGGTGAGCGTGGTGGTGCACGACCAGGGCAAGGACGTCCACGTCTTCCTGCCCTGGTGAGACGTCAGGGTGAGACGTCTGGGGTGAGACGTCAGGTCAGGGGGACGAGCACGCTGATCGTCTTGCCGCCGGCCACGCGGCGCTCGACGGCGACCTCGCTGCACAGCCGGTTGATCAGCGGCCATCCGTATCCGCTGCCCTCGTCGGCGCGGGGCAGCACCCGGGGTCCGTGGATGCCGACGGGCAGGGCGGCGCTGTGGTCCCGCACGCTCAGCCGCACGCCTTCAGAGGTGAGGGTGACGTCGAAACCGGCGACGCCACCACCGTGCCGGACCGCGTTCGTGACCAGTTCGGAGACGACGAGGATGAGATCGATCATCGCCTCCTCGGTCGGCGGCCCGGCCGGGGAGCGCCATCGCTCCCCCACGAACGCCCGCACATGGCGGCGGGCCGCCGCGGCACTGGTGATCGCGAGCGGCGGCCGCGCCGCCCGGGCGGACGCACCCTCCACGGGAGCTGTGGCCTGGTTTCCGGTCGGGTGGCGTTCCATCGAGGGCCTCATGTCCACGGGAGCGACGGTTCGGGACAGCTCGGCTCAGCACTGTTCATGAAGCGCCGCATACCCGCTCGTGCCCGGACCATGGCTGTCGGAATCTTTCGGGAGTGTCACCCGGTTCCCGCACAGTTCCGCGGTCGCGGTCGCCTGCGCGGCGGCGAGCCGGCCGCGCGCCACCTCCAGCGCCCGGCGGACGTCGCGGGTGCCCGTGGACACGCACAACGTGTACGCCAGGTCCTGCGCGCGGCGCGCGGTCTGCGGGTCGCTCCCCTCGCCGTCGTGGGCCACGAGTGACTCGTACTCCTCGACGAGAGTGCGCAGGGTCGCGGGATGGGGCATCAGCATCTTTTAACTCCTCGGTGATCGGGGACGGCGGAGTCCGGCAGAGGACCGGCAGAAGGGTCGTCGGCACGACGGCGCACGGCGGACGGGTCAGGAAGAAGGGGTGGTCCGGCCGAGGGCCTCGTCCCGGACGCGGGCGCAGCTGCGGTTGATGAGGCGGGAGACGTGCATCTGGGAGATGCCGAGGCGGTCGGCGATGCGGTTCTGCGTCATGTCCTCGAAGAAGCGCATGTAGAGGATGGCGCGCTCACGTTCGGGCAGCCGGCGCAGCCCTTCCTTGGCGGCCTCCCGGTCCACGACGACGTCGTACGCAGCGTCGGGCGCGCCGAGGGTGTCGGCGAGACTGTAGCCGTCGTCGCCCGAGGACATCTCCGCGTCCAGCGACAGGGCACTGAAGCTTTCCAGCGCCTCCATCCCGGCGTTGACCTCCTCCTCCGTGAGCCCCGTGTGGGCGGCGACGTCGGCGACCGAGGGCTCGGCGCCGCCGTCGGCGGTCTGGCTCAGCTCACGCCGTGCCACGCGCACCTTGTTGCGGAGGTCCTGGACACGCCGGGGGACGCGGAGCGTCCACATCCGGTCGCGAAAGTGCCGCTTGATCTCTCCGGTGATGGTGGGCACGGCGTAGCTCTCGAACGCCCCCCGTTCGGGCTCGTAGCGGTCCACCGCCTTGACCAGGCCCATCGCGGCGACCTGGCGCAGGTCCTCCAGTGACTCGCCGCGATTGCGGAAGCGGCCGGCGATGCGGTGCGCCATGGGCAGCCAGGCCCGCACCAGTTCGTCTCGTACGACGTCGCGCTCGGGCCCTTCCTCCATCGCCGCGAGCCGGGCGAAGGCGGTGGCGGTGTCGGGGGCGTCGTCGTGCGTCCTCCTGTCGGGCGTGCCGGGACGTACGGATGTACCGGAACCGTGTGTGGACACATTGACCAGCATGCGAAATCGCTCCTGAACGACGCTTTCAGGGAAGGGTGGCGGGAAACGGTGGGCGGGTGACCAGGACCCGTGCGCGGAACACCGCTTTCGCCGACGTGCCTCCGGTCAGGAGGCGTGGAACTCCGCTTGCCCCGCGATCCGGTGGGCAAACAGCGGTGCGCGCGATCGTGGTGACGACGGCCGGCTCCGGTGGCGACTTCAGGCCAGAGTGCGGAGCAACACGGTCCCTTTCACAACCGAGTTGGACTGAGTCGCGGGTACCGGGGCATGCGAGGGATGGCAGCAAGGCTTCGGGCGAGAGGGGTGGACAGCATGGCAGCCGTGACGGCACGGACAACGGCCGCGGCGGGGGCGAGGGTCATGACGGACGGGGTGGGCCTGCCCCGGATCGAGGACCCGTCACAGGTCAGGCCGAGGGACGCGCGCGAGATGTCGCGGCAGTTCTTCGACCGGCTGGCCATGCTGGAGGAGGGCACACACACCTACCAGTACGTGCGCAACACGCTCATCGAGATGAACCTGTCGCTCGTGCGGTACGCGGCCTCGCGCTTCCGGGGCCGTGAGGACTCGCTGGAGGACATCGTCCAGGTCGGGACCATCGGGCTGATCAAGGCCATCGACCGGTTCGAGCTGTCCCGTGAGGTGGAGTTCACCACGTTCGCCGTTCCCTACATCGTCGGCGAGATCAAGCGCTTCTTCCGGGACACCAGCTGGGCGGTGCATGTGCCGCGGCGGCTGCAGGAGGCGCGGGTGGAACTGGCGCGCGCGACGGACGAACTGCAGTCCCGGCTGGGCCGCATGCCGACGACGCGTGAGCTGTCCGAGCTGATGTCCCTGACCGAGGAGGAGGTCGTCGAGGCGCGCAAGGCGTCCAACGGCTACAACACCTCCTCGCTCGACGCGGCGCTCACCTCCGAGGGCGGCGAGGACGGCGACACCGTGCTGGGCGACCTCATCGGCGAGGAGGACCCGTCGCTGGAACTCGTCGACGACTTCCAGTCGTTGGCACCGCTGATCGCCGAACTCGACGACCGTGAGCGCCGGATCCTCCATCTGCGGTTCGTGGAGGAGCTGACCCAGTCTCAGATCGCCGAGCAGCTCGGGGTCTCCCAGATGCATGTGTCGCGGCTGATCAGCCGCATCATCAAGCGGCTGCGCGTTGGGCTCCTGGAACCCGGGATCGCCTGATCGGGGCCTGTGTGTCCCGACGATTCGCGGGTATGCGCACGGGCGCATCGCCGGTCGATGCGTCACATCCGTGCATCGGGGCACTCGTCCCCGATCCGTAGCGCCGGGAGGTCCTTGTGTCCGTTGCCCAGAATCCCCTGTCGATCAAGGTCGAACTGCCCCGGGACGACGCCGTGCTGCTCACGATCGAGGGAGAACTGGACATCGACACGGCGACCGAGCTGCAACATCATCTGGCGAACCAACTGCGCCACGGCCGACGGCATTTCCTGCTGGACGTGTCGGCCGTCCCCTTCATGGACTCGTCCGGCATGAACATCATCCTGCGGACCTACCAGGAGGTGCGGCGGATCCCGGGCGGCGTGTACATCATCGCCCCGGCGCCGGCCGTACGGCGGATCCTCGATCTCACCGGCGTGAGCATCACGGTGGCGACGGTGGACAGCGTCGACGAGGCACTGACCGCCGTGGACTCCGGGCAGGTCGCCCCCTTGCCGGACGAGCCTCCGGCGGAGGAGTAGCCGCTCTCGACGCGCCGACGGACAGCGCCATTTGGCCTGTTCCGTCGGCGCGACGCGGGGTGTGCGCATGGTCAACAGTTGTCGTTTGACAACTATGACCGGAAGGCAACAGAGTGAGCCGGGGCCGAGCCGAGGGGAAGGGTGGGGATGAGGCTGTCGGACCGCAATCGGGTCGGCGGCGGTCAGGCGCTTCGGGCGTCGGTGGCGTCGCCCGCGTGGATCTGTGTCGCGGCGGCGGCTCGGAACGCCTCCAGCCCCTCCAGCAGCGCGGTCCTCCGCGCGGCCGGCATCTGCTCCACCACGGACCGCAGGGCGCGTTCGCGGCGGGCACGCAGGTCCACCAGGAAGGACCGTCCACGTCGGCTCAGCCGCAGAGACAGCTCGCGCCTGCTGGCCGTACCGGCCCGGCGCTCGACGAAGCCCACCGCCTCCAGTCGGTCGCACAGCCGGCTGGTGGAGGGCGGCGTGGAGCCGAGGGCGTCGGCGAGCGTACGCAGATTGATGCCGTCGTTGTGTTCCAGCACGAACAGCACGCGGATCTGGGAGGCGGACACCGGCGCCGTCGAGGCGCGCCCCCACAGGACCTCCAGCAGCTCGGCCGCCTCGGAGGTCACACGCGCCACCTCGTCGGGCCGCGGGTGGGGAGAAGAAGTCACGGGCCCACTCTTGCAGGCATCCCGAACACTGTCAGCTGTGGATCCAGGAGTTGACCGTGGAGCCGGGCGAGCGGGTCGTGTCCGGCCCCACCGATGACCACGCACACCAGACGTTTCCCGAAGCGGGGAGGCGCGACAGCAAGTGAGGAGAGACCCGTGCCGGGACAGGACACGGCAGACCAGCAGATGACACCTGCGCAGGAAGTGACGGACTTCCTGCGCGGTCGACAGGAGCAGATCGCGCAGCGCTGGGCCGACGCGCCGCTGTTCCGTACCGTCTTCACCCATTCCCGGGACGAGGCGGTGGAGGCGGGCCGGGCCGTCGTGGACGCGCTCGCCGCCGTGGCCTCCGCGGCCAGCGTCGAGGACGCGGAGGCCGGTGGCTTCCACGTCGTACGCGAGCAGTTGGCGCGGACGGCTGCCTCCCGGGCCCGGGCCGGTTCCACCATCACCCAGATCTCCGCCGAGGTGGACGCGCTACGGCCGCCCATCACCGAACTCCTCGTCGCCGAGCTCTCCGATGTGCCCGCCGAACACCTCCGTGAGTGCACCACGACCCTGACGGTCCTCATGGGCACCCTGCGTCTGGTCGTGCTGGAGACGGCCCTGAGCGATGTGGAGGAGGTCATCAACCGGCAGCGCCTGCAGCTCATGGAGGTCGCCACGCCGGTGATCAAGCTGTGGGAGGGCATCGTCGCCGTCCCCCTGATCGGCACGCTGGACAGCGCCCGTAGCCAGGTCGTGATGGAGACCCTGCTGAACTCGATCGTCGAGCAGCACGCCAGGTTCGCCATCCTGGACATCACCGGGGTGCCGACCGTCGACTCCCTGGTGGCCCAGCACCTCATGAAGACTGTGGAGGCGGCGAGGCTGATGGGAGCCGAGTGCATCGTCTCCGGCATCCGGCCGGCCATCGCGCAGACCATCGTCCATCTGGGCATCGACCTGAGCTCGGTGCTCACCCGCGCGAGCCTCGCGGACGCACTCGCCTACGCGTTGCGGGAACAGGGCACGGACATCGTGTCCCACGAGCCCACCGGTTCGGGGCCCAGGTGAGCGGCGACTTCCCCCCGTCGTACGGCGGGCCGTCGCCGTACGGCGGAACCGTACCCGTCCTCAAGCTCGGTGACGTCCTCCTGGTGTCGCTCCAGGGAGATCTGCACGACGGCACGGCGGAGCAGCTCCAGCAGGACATCAGCGACACGGTCGCGCGCAGCGGGGCGACGGGCGTGGTCATCGATCTCTCCGGTGTGGAGATCGTCGACTCGTTCCTGGGCAGGGTGCTCGGCGACATCGCCGCGCAGACGAGTCTGCTCGCCGCGAGGACGGTGGTGGCGGGGATGCGGCCGGCCGTGGCGATCACCCTGGTGGAGCTGGGGCTGACCCTGCCGGGTCTGCGCACCGCGCTCAGCACCGAGGAGGCGATGCGTCTCCTCGGCGAATCGGACCCGACCTTTCCCCGCCGGGGGCACGCCCGCCAGGAGAGTCCGTGATGCAGACCGCCGGCGGCATCTCCGCCTGCCTGCCGATCCACTCGGACCTGGATCTCGTGTGGGTACGCCAGCATGTGCGGCAGGCGGCCGCCCAGCTCGGCTTCGGTCTGGTCGAGCAGACCAAACTGGTCACCGCCGCCAGCGAGTTGGCCCGCAACACCCTGGTCCACGGCGGCGGGGGCCAGATGGAGTGCGAGCCGGTGGACAAGGGCGGCGCACGGGGTCTGCGGCTGACGTTCAGCGACGAGGGGCCGGGCATCACGGATCTCGACCAGGCGCTCGTCGACGGCTACACCTCCGGCGAGGGGCTGGGGATGGGGCTCGGCGGCGCCCGGCGGCTGGTCCACGAGTTCGCGATCGACAGCCGCCCCGGCTCGGGCACCACGGTGACGGTGACCTCCTGGATGTCGGGTGCTCCGCGCCCGCGCGAGGAGCGGTGATGCCGCGCGTCTGGGAGGTACCGGTGCACGACTCGACCCGGGTGCGGGACGCCCGGGTGGCCGCCGAGGCCGCGGCCGCGCGGGCGGGGCTCGACGAGGGCCGCGCCGCCGGTGCCGCGCTGGTGGCCACCGAGCTGGCCACGAATCTGCTCAAGCACGCCGGCGGCGGGCTGATACTGCTGGACGTCATGGCCCGCCCCGCGCCGGACCGGGCGGACGGTGCGGCCTCCCTGGTGCAGATCGTGGCGATCGACCACGGGCCGGGCATGCCCGATGTCGCGAGCGCCCTGCGCGACGGCTTCTCGACCACGTCCTCGCTCGGCGCGGGCCTCGGCACCTGCCGCCGCGTCTCCGACGACTTCGACCTGCACAGCACGGTCGGCCTGGGCACCGTCGCCCTCGCCCGGATCGGCGCCCGGCCGGGGCGCCGACGCGCACCCGACCGCTTTCCCGCCCCGGCCGTGCGGGCCGGGGGCGTCAACATCCCCTTCGCCGGCGCGGAGTTCTCCGGCGACGCCTGGGCGTGGGTCCGCACGGGCGACCTCACCACGCTGATGCTGGCCGACGGGCTGGGCCACGGTCTGGCGGCGGCACGCGCTTCCTCGGCGGCCGTGGAGCAGCTGTGCCGGGCACCCGAGCTGCCCCCCGCGCAGTTGCTGCGGCGGCTGGAGGGCGCGCTGCGCGACACCCGGGGCGCGGCCGTCGCCGTGGCCCAACTCGACGTGTCCGCCGGGCGGTTGCTGTTCTCCGGCATCGGCAACATCGGGGCGCGGCTGCGCACCGGCGCCGACTGGCAGCCGCTGCTGTCACGGCCCGGCATAGTCGGCGCCCACCGGGCGGCGCACCTGCCGCAGCACGAGGTGGCCTGGGGGGACGACTGTCTTCTCGTGCTGCACAGCGACGGCCTGCCGAGCCGCTGGAGTCCGGGCCCCGCCGCCCACAGCCCCACCCTCGACCCCGCTGTGATCGCCGCCGTGATCGTGCGCGACGCGAGCAGCCCCGCCCGGCCGGTCCGCGACGACACCACCGTCGCGGTGCTGAGCCCCTCCCCGCCGGACCACCTCCCATGACCCGTACCTGGCACATCAGTTCCGTCACCGACGCCGCTCGGGCCCGTATCGCCACCGCGCGGCTGGCCACCGCGCACGGGGTGCCCCCCACCGACCGGGTCCGGCTGGTCTCCGTGCTCACCGCGCAGCTGCGGCAGTGCCTCACCAAGGGAGGCACCTGGCTGCTGACCGCGCGGGCCACCACCGCGCGGCCCGGCGGCACCCGGTTCCTGGTCGAGTTGACGTCGGCGACGCAGCGGCCGGGCGAGTTCCGCCAGCCCTGGCGGCTGACGGTCGCCTGCTCGGGGGAGGCTCGGCTGCCGGACAGCGAGCATGTGGCGGGCGATCCGGCGACGCTCGCGGAGGCCCTGTTCGGGGCCGACGAGGATGCCGCGCTGCTGCTGGAGAAGCTCGAAGAGCAGGAGGCGCTGGTCGCGTTCCACCGCGAGGAACTCCACCAGACCAACCAGGGCGTTCTCGCCCTGCACGCCGAGCTGGACGCGGCCGGGCGGGCGCAGCGCGAACTCTTCGCCGCCGAGCAGAAGGCCCGCGAGGAGGCGGAGAACGCCCGGGGCAGACTCACCTTCCTCGCCGACGCCAGCGCCGCCCTGACCGCGTCCCTCAACCCCGACGCGGTCGTGCGGCTGCTGCCCACTCTCCTGGTGCCCCGGTACGCCCGCACCGCCGACGTATGGCTGTTCGACGGGGAGGACGATGTGCGCCGGGGCGGCCCGCGCCCGGCCGCCGCCGTCGTCGCGGCCCGCCGGGGGCGCCCCCAGTACGCCGCCGACCACCCAGGCGGCCTGCCCGGCGTCGACGACCAGCCGCCCTCCGCGCTCGACCCCACCCGGCCGCTGCTCTGCGTGCCGCTGATGACCCGCCGCGCCCCCTTGGGCGTACTGACGCTGTCACCGCCCGACGACGAGCACTGGGACGCCGACGACGCCTTCATGCTGATCGAGCTCGCCCGGCGGGCCGGCGTGGCCCTGGAGAACGCCCGGCGCTTCGAGCACAACCGCGACATCGCCGAGACCCTGCAACGCGCCCTGCTCACCGAGCTGCCCACCACCCCTGGCCTGCGGCTCGCCGCGCGCTATCTGCCGGCCACCCGGGGCCTGAACATCGGCGGCGACTGGTACGACGCCTTCCGCCAGCCCGACGGCAGCCTGATCACCGTCATCGGCGACGTCACCGGCCACGGTCTGCACGCCGCGGTGATGATGAGCCAGCTGCGGACCGCGCTGCGCGCCTACGCGGTCGACGGCAAGAGCCCCGGCCAGCTCCTCACCCATCTGCATCTGTTCCTGCACCATCTGCAGCCCGACCTGTACGCCACCGCCGTCATCGCCCGGTTCCATCCGCACGAACCCACCCTCACCTGGGCCGCCGCGGGACATCCGCCGCCGGTGCTGCGCTCGCCCGACGGGCAGGTACGCGTCCTGGACGCCAAGCCCGGCGCGATGCTCGGCATCCCGCTGCACCAGGAGATCGCAGACCACACCGTCCCGCTGCCGCCCGGCTCGACCCTGGCGCTCTACACGGACGGACTGGTGGAACGCCGCGCCCAGGGCATCGACCCCGGCATCGAGCGGCTGGCCACGGCCCTCGGGACGCTCCGGCCCACCACGTTCGACGACGACCTCGAAGCATCGGCCGACCTGCTCCTGCACCCCCTGCTGGACGACGAGCACGAGGACGACGTCTGCCTGCTGCTGTGCCATGTGCACAGCGACGCGGGCGACCGCACGGTCCGGCTCCCCTGACAGGTCACCCGAGGGCCCGTAGCGCCTGCTCGACTCGCGCGCGCTCCGCCGGCGGCAGCGCCCCCAACGCATCGGCCAGACGCACCGACAGGCGCTCGGTGACGTCCGCGAGGAACCCGCGCCCGCGCGCGGTCACCACCAGACCCACCTCACGCCGGTCGTCGAGCCTGACGCACCGCTGGAGCAGACCGGCCGCTTCGAGCCGGTCGCAGAGCCGGCTGGCCGTGGGCAGGCCGACCTCGAGCTGCTCGGCCAGGGTGGTGAGGTTCAGCTCCGGCCGGTGGCGCACCGCTCTCAGTGCCAGGACCTGTCTCGGGGACAGTCGCGGGGTGACGTCCTCGAGGGCCGAGAACCAGAGCGGCACCAGGTTCTCCACGACGTCGAGAACCTGCCGGGCGAGATCCGCGGGGCCGGTCATGCGGGGGGCCTACCCGAAGTGCCCGGGAGTACACGGCCGTCACCGCGCGCTCCCGCGTTGCCAAGTCACCCGTGCCGGGCCGGTGTTGCTAGTGCCGCGTCAGCCAAGGTTTGCCCGTCAAGGAGCGGCGTCCGGTGCGTGCTCTCGGCGTGCCGGCCGGAAGTCCTCGTCGATGGACCGGACGTACTTGGGCTTTCGGCCGGTGCGGCGGTGGGGGCCCCTCCCGTTCGAGCGAAGCCGAGAATGGGGGAGCGTGCCGGGCGTCGCGACGGGGCGAACCTTGGCTGACGCGGCACTAGGCCTTGTAGGCCACTCCCCCGTACACGTCCGTCGGCTCGGGGTTCGTCCCCGGCTCCGGGCGCCACAGCGGGCAGGACACGATGCCGGGCTCCAGGAGTTCCAGGCCCTCGTAGTACGCGTGCAGCTGGCGGGGGCTGCGCAGGACGTACGGGACGGCGCCGGTGTCGTCGTAGCCGTCCTGGGCCCGCTTGAGTTCGGCGTCGGTGTCCGTGCTGTCGTAGTGGACGAAGTAGCTGCCCGACGGCAGGGCGGCCTGGAGTCGGCGGACGATCTCCTTGGCCTCCTCGTAGTCCTGGATGTGGCCGAGGATGCCCATCAGCATCAGGGCCACCGGCTTGCTGAAGTCGAGGATCTTCCCGGCGGCTTCGAGGATGGTGTCCGGGTCGTGCAGGTCCGCGTCGACGTAGTCGGTGACCCCTTCGGGGGTGCTGGTGAGCAGGGCCTGCGCGTGCCGCAGTACCAGGGGGTCGTTGTCGACGTAGACGATGCGGGACTCGGGGGCGGCCTTCTGGGCGACCTGGTGGGTGTTGTCGTACGTCGGAAGGCCGGTGCCGATGTCCAGGAACTGGCGGATGCCGCGCTCGCGGGCCACGAAGGTGACCGTGCGGATGAGATAGACGCGGGAGGCGCGGGCCATCGTCTCGATGTTGGGGGCGATCTCGCGATAGGCGTCCCCCGCTACGCGGTCGACCTCGTAGTTGTCCTTGCCGCCCATCCAGTAGTTCCAGATGCGGGCCGAGTGCGGCACCGTGGTGTCGATCTTCGACAGGGCTTCCTGATCGGGAGTGGGGTGGCCGTCTGCCATGGGAACTCTCCTGCCTCACATCGCGTGGTCGTCGCTAACCTACCGTCAACTGCCCTGGGTTTGGCCACAGTTGGGACGGCCGCGAAGCGGGGGCACGGATGGGGCGGCCCGGCTCCCCGACATCGAGGGTCACCACGGGCACGTGCTGGGCGAGCGTGCGGAACGCTCGTGCGTAGGCGGTGGCGGCCTCCACGACCTCGGCGCCGCGCGCATGACCCGACGTCGTGGTCAGGTGGAGCATGGCTCCGTCGCGTTCGGCCACGGTTTCGGCGAGGTCCAGGGCCTGGATCCAGGTCACCCGTGAGCGGCCCCGGCGCAGCGGCCCGTAGACGAGTTCCGCGACGAGCCGGCCGTCGACGGCCAGCCGGCCGGGTCCGGCGAGGAGTTCGCGGTACGGCAGGGCCGGGTCCAGGTGGTGGAGGAAGGGCGGCATGTGCCGGACCTCGAAGCCGAGATGGGCCAGCTCGGCCATCAGGTGGGCCCTGCCGAGCCCTTCGTGTCCCTCGACGATCAGGGTCCGGTACTGGGTGAGCGTGGGCGGCAGGATCATTCCCGCCCCTCGGGAGCGGCCCGGCCGGGGCGGCCGGCGTGTCCGGCGGGCGGCATGACTCGACCCGGGACACGAGGCGGCGTACGCATGCCGCTCCCTTCGGGTGGTGCGCGGCGGGTGTCGGCTCCCCAGTCTGTGCGCGGCCGGGAGACGACGGGAGTGCGTCTGCGGGTTGTCCGGTTGTGCGGGCGTAGTGATCCGCGCGGTGGCCTCACGGCCGTCGGGCGAAGCGGAGCGGCCGACCGGCCGGACAGACGGACGGACGGACGGACTTCGGACGATCCCGAGCAGCCGAACCGTCTTCGGACGATCCCGAGCGGCCGAACGGTCGCCGGACGATCCGGAAGCCGGCGGGCGGCCGTCAGGCGATGAGGAAGTCGGCCTCGCCGGCCTTGGCGCCCTCCAGGAACGCCACCATCTCCTCCCGCGAGTAGACCAGGGCGGGGCCGTCCGGGTCGGTGGACTGGCGGAAGGCGACGCTGCCGTCGGGCAGGCGCTTGGCCTCGACGCAGGAACCGCCGTTGGTGCCGCTCCAGGGCTTGCGCCAGCCCTCGGCGCCGAGTTCGGGTGCGGGCATGCCGCTGTGGACGGGGCCGTTGGGTGTCCTTGCCATGTGTCACAACTCCTTGCGTAGTGCCGCCAGGATGTCCCTGGTCCGGGCCACCGGTTCCGCCTGCACGGACATCCGGTCCATGACCTCCAGGTAGGTCACGACGTCCGCGGGCTGGTCGACGTACTGGGCGCCCGCGAGGCCCTCGGTGTAGACGATGTCGGGGAGTTCGGAGAAGCCGAAACGGAAGTAGTGGAAGGGGCCGTACGCCCCGGGGTGGGGTCCGGCCGCGAACCGCATGATCTGGAGCCTGACCTTGGGCCGCTCCGTCGCCTCGGCGAGCCGGTCGATCTGGGCCCGCATCACCTCGGGGCCGCCCACCGGCCGGCGCAGCACGGTCTCGTCGAGGATGGCCCAGACGGCCGGGGCCTCGGGTTTGACCAGCAGGTCCTGGCGTCTGAGGCGCAGCGCGACGTGCCGCTCGACTTCCTCGGGGCTCGCGTTGGGGAAGCCGACGCGGATGAGCGCGGCGGCGTAGTCGTGGGTCTGCAACAGGCCGGGTACGTACTGGGGTTCGTAGAGACGGATGACGGCGGCTTCGCTCTCCAGGCTCACGTACGCGCTGAACCACTCCGGCAGCACATCGCGGAACTTGTGCCACCAGCCGGGCTGGTTGGCCTCGCGGGCCAGGTTGAGGAAGTCCTCGATCTCGGTGCCGGAGACCCCGTAGGTGCGCAGCAGCTCCTTCACGTAGGGGATACGGAGACCGACCTCGGCCTTTTCCATGCGGCGGACCGTCAGGGCGGTGACCTCGATGGCGCGGGCGGCGTCGTCGAAGGAGACTCCGGCCTGCTCCCGCAGCTGCCGGAGCCGTTTACCGAGAACCATGCGCAGGACTGTGGGCGCCGCGGGAGCGGTCCCTCCGACGCGGGTCTCACTCACGTGCAACCTCCCGGGGCGGGATTCACAGCGTGCAGTGTGCCACGCGATCCGTTGACACGGACAGGTCCTTGCCGTTCATTCTGAAATTATCAGAACGCCGGTTGCGGGCTGAGTTGTTCGGCCACCATAGTGACCGAGTGACCTGCCGCACACAGCGGGCAGCGTCCCTCGAACTCCTCCGGCCCGCCCAGGAGTTGGCGCCACGGCGGGCACGGGTCAAGCTTCACGCCGACACGATGCGACACCTGGATGGCCGCCGTGACGAACGGATTACCAAGGAACCCGGTCAAGGGGACCGGCGGGCCCAACAAGCCGCTGGCGGCAGCCCTGAAGGAGGCCGGCTGCTCGTACGCCTCGCTCGCCCTCCGGGTCAATGACCTGGGCCGCTGCCAGGGCGCGGAGACCAACTACGACAAGGCCTCCGTCACCCGCTGGCTCCAGGGCCAGCAACCACGGGGAAACACACCGGAGTTGATCGCCGCCGTCCTCGGCGAACGGCTGGGCCGCGCGCTCACTCCGGCCGACCTCGGTTTCCCGCTCGATCGCGGACGACCGGTGACGGGACGGGCGTTGATGTACGTCGAGAACGTGGCGGAGACCCTCCACACGTTGGCCGAGCTGGGCTCCACCGACATCTCCCGGCGCAGTCTGCTCGGTTCGGTGCCGTTCGTGCCGGGCGCGCTGGCCAACCCTCAGCGGGCCTGGCTGCTCTGGCTGGTGGAGAGCCGTGACACCCCCGGGCTCGCGCCGGTGTCGGCCGGCGGGCCGGTGGAGCAGGTCCACGCGATGCTCCGCATGTTCGACGAGATGGACAACCACTACGGGGGCGGCGGTATCCGCACGAGCATCGTGCAGTACCTCACCACCGAGGTCATCCCCCTGCTCCAGCAGCGCGGCACGCCACCGCACCACCGGCGCGAGCTGTTCGCCGCCGCCGCCCGGCTCGCCGCCATGGCGGGCTGGAGTTCGTACGACGCCGGGGAGTACGGCCTCGCCCAGCGGTACATGACGCAGGGGCTCAGGCTCTGCGCGGAGGGCCGCGACCATGTGCTGGGCGGGCAGATCCTCGCCGGGCTCTCCCATCTCGCGACCAGCCTCGGCCGCCCCGACGAGGGCGTGGCCCTGGCCCGCGCCGGGGTCGCCACCGCCAAGGACGCGGGCAGCCCCCTCGGCCTGATGCGGCTGCACGCCATGTCCGCGCGCGGCCACGCGGCACTGGGCCGGCCCCGTGAGACCGCCGAGGCGCTGCGGGCGGCCGAGAAGCAGCTCGACGTGAGCCGGGGCGCCGCCCAGGAGTCGCCCTGGGTGCGGTTCCTCGACCACCACTACCTCCAGGCGGAGTCCGCCGTCTGCTTCCGCGATCTGGGCCTCGCCGCGCAGGCCGAGCACACCGCGGGCGAGTCGGTGCGCGCCAACGCCGAACGCCGCCGACGCCAGGCCATCAGCCGGTCCGTCCTCGCCACAGCCCATCTGCAACAGAACCGCCTGGACGAGGCGATCGCCACGGCCACCGACGCGCTGGAGGCGCTCAGCGGCGTCCACAGCGAACGGTCGATCCAGGCCCTCCGCGACTTCCGGGGGAGACTGGCGTCCCGCCGCCACGAGCCCCTCGTGCAGGACTTCGAACGCCGGTCGCGGGTGGTGCTGGGGGCGGCCGCCTGACGTCGGCCCGCCGCCGTGGACGCGACGGCGGGCGCCCCCAGGGCCCTTCTGATCCGATCTCCGCGGCGTCGCGACGCCCGGCACCCGCGCTCGGCGTGCGGCGTGGAGGGCCAGGTGGCTCCGCCGCATGACCCTCCACGGAGATCCATCAGAAGCGCCTAGGGCGCGTATCGAGTCGTGATCAATTTGCGGGCCGCCGGGGACAAGGCGTACTCGTCCCGCGGAAACCGCGCCCACCTGCGCAAACGCCGTATCAAGGCGGTCATCCCGGAGAAGAAGGACCAGGCCGCCAACCGGAAGAAGAAGGGCTCCAGAGGTGGCCGCCCCGTCAGCCACGACGCCGATCTCTACAAGGAGCGGGACACCGTCGAACGCCTGATCAACAAGCTCAAAGCATGGCGAGGCATCGCCACCCGATACGACAAGACTCCCGACAGCTATCTCGCCGGTCTCCACCTGCGCGCCTCGATGATCTGGATCAAGGACCTCACCAGGACCACCCGATGATCACGACTCGATATGCCCCTGGGTGACGCGCTGAGGTGCCGGACGCCAAGGGCGGGCAGGAGTTGAGTCAACGGTCAACCAGCCGTGGACGCGGGGCCCCACCCGTGGATTCCGCGTCGGTGTCGTCGGTGCCGACCGGGCCGCGGGGAAGCATCCGGTCCAGCCACTTCGGCAGCCACCAGTTGGTCCGGCCGAGGAGTGTCATGGTCGCCGGTACCAGCACCATGCGTACGACCGTGGCGTCGATGAAGATCGCGGTGGCCAGGCCGAGCCCGAACATTTTGGTGGAGGGGTCCTCGGCGACGGCGAAGGACAGGAAGACCGCCACCATGATGAGGGCGGCCGAGGTGATGATCCGGGCGGTGCGCGAGACGCCCTCAACGATCGCCGTGCCGTTGTCGCCGGTGCGCAGGTACTCCTCACGTACGCGGGAGAGGAGGAACACCTCGTAGTCCATCGACAGGCCGAACAGGATGGCGAAGAGGAACATCGGGATGAACGACACGATCGGAACCGTCGCTTCCAGCCCGATGAGTGCGCCTCCCCAGCCCCACTGGAAGACCGCGACCATGACGCCGTAGGCCGCGCCGATGCTCAGCAGATTCAGCAGTACCGCCTTGAGCGGTACGAGTATCGAGCGGAAGACCAGCATCAGCAGCAGGAACGACATCGCCAGCACGGCGGCGACGAACACCGGTAGGCGTTGGCTGGTGCGTTGGCCCACATCGGACAGGCTCGCGGCGGCGCCGCCGACGTGGGCCCTGGCCGGGCCGTGCCCGATCGCCGTGGGCAGCACGTCGGTGCGCAGCCGGGCGATGGTGTCGGCCGTGGCCTTGTCCTGAGGGCTGGTGGTCGGGAACACCACGAGGGTCGCGATGCCGGTGGCCCGATCGATGTGCGTCGGCGCGACGGATGCGATGCCCGGATCCGCCGCGACCGCCCCGACGAGTCGGTCCAGCACTCCCGGATCACCGGTGGGGTCCGCGGCGATGACGAGGGGACCGTTGGTGCCCGGGCCGAACCCCTCGGCGACGAGGTCGTAGGCCCGGCGCTCGGTACGGCTGTGGGGCAGTGAGCCGTCGTCGGGCAGGCCGACGCGCAGGCCGAGCACGGGCAGCGTCGCGGTCAGCAGCAGCCCCGCCGCGCCGACCGCGTACGGCACCGGGTGCCGGCTGACGTGCCCGATCCAGCGACGCCACCCGGCGGCGTGGGCGGCGCCTGCCGCCGGGTCCCGCCGCCGTGCGAGTCGGGCCGGCTTCCTGGTCTGCACAGCCCGGCCGATCCGGCCGGCCCGGGCCAGGCGCGGGCCCGCCGCGCCGAGGAAGGCCGGCAGCAGCGTCACCGACGCGAGCACCATCGTCAGGACGACGATCGAGACGGCAACCCCGCCCACCGTCATGAACGGCACGTTCGCGACCGCCAGGCCGAGGATCGACACGACGACGGTGCCGCCCGCGAAGACCACCGGCCGCCCCGCCGTTGCCACCGCTCGTCCGGCCGCCGCCTGCGGATCGAGCCCGCACGCGAGGTACTCCCGGTGCCTGGCGAGCACGAACAGCGCGTAGTCGATGCCCACTCCGAGCCCGACCATGCTGCCCAGGACCGGTGCGAAGGTGGGGACCTCTGTCACCCCCGCCAGTACCGTCATCGTGGCGACCCCGACGGTCAGCCCGAAGACCGCCATGCCGATCGGCAGCGCGGCGGCGACGAGCGAACCGAACGCCAGGAACAGGATCGCGGCCGCGGCGAGGAGGCCGATCAGCTCGCTCGCGCCGCCGTCGGGGTCGGAGAAGGCGTAGAAGAGGTTCCCGCCCATCTCGATGCGCAGGGGCAGTTCGGCGCGCAGCCGGTCGCCGAGATCGACGAGGGCGTCGAGGTCTTCGGCCGACAGCCGGCTCTGGTCGGGGTACTGCACCCGGACGACTGCGATCCGCCCGTCGGCCGAAACGAGGCCGCCGCGCACGGCGGTGTCCCCGCCCGCGTCGAGCGCCCCCGCCGGGTCGCTCGTCCCGAGCACGTGCGGCAGCCGCTTCACCTCGGCCCGCAGCCGCGTGAGAGCGGTGCGCGCGCCGTCGTCGTCGAAGAACGACGCACCGTCGTCGAGGGGGGTGACGACCACTTGGGCGGTCATCCCCTCCTGGCCGGTGCCTGCCCGCTCGATCAGTTCCGCGGCCCGTTGGGAGTCCAGTCCCGGAGCGGTCATCGTGTCCGCGGTCCGCCCGCCGAAGGCGACGGCGGCGAGGACGGCGAGCGTGGCGGCGACCAGCCATGCCGCGATCACCCGCCAGGGATGGCGGGCAGCGCTTGCGCCCAGGCGCAACAGGGCTTTCGAGAGCATCGGGTCCTCCAACCACCTCGTCGGCCGTCCTTGTACAGCCGCCGATGCCGAGGCTCGTCGCCACGGCGCTCCGCGGCATCGGCCCGCGGGCCGCGGATCCGTCGGCCCCAGGGCGGAGTGACGACCCGTCCTTTCGGCCGATGCGCGGCACGCCGCGGTCCCTAGGCTGAGAACCGTGCTCCGAGACGACCTGCGAACCCTGTGGACCGAACCCCGGCCGCCCGACGCGCCCGCCCGGGTGCGGCGGGACTGGGCGCTGCTCGCCGCGGGCCTTGCCGGTGTGGCGCTGGAGGCCACCCTGCGCGAGAACGTCGTGTGGCGGCCGGTGGCGGTGGTGTTCGCCGTATGGCTGTGCCTGCTGCCCCTGTGGCGCCGGACCCGCCCGCTGGCGATGGTGACGCTGGCGTTCGGCTCGGTGATCCTGCTTCAGGTGGCCTCGCTCGTCGCCGCAGCGCGCGAGCCCGTCGGCCTGAACACCGGCGCGGTCGTGCTCGTGCTGGTGTACGCGCTGCCCCGGTGGGGATCGGGACGCGAGGTCGTGTTGGGCGGCGCGGTGATCCTCGCGGCCGGCGCGCTGTGTTCCGTCACGGACGAGACGCCGGTCGTTGAGAACGTCGTGGGCTTCGTCTTCCTGCTGCTGCCCGGCGTGTTCGGGGCTGCCGTGCGGTTCTGGGTGACCGCTCGCGAGCGGCAGTTGGAGCAGGTGCGCTCCCGCGAGCGCGAGCAGCTCGCCCGGGAACTGCACGACACGGTGGCCCACCACGTGTCGGCCATGGTGATCATCGCCCAGGCGGGCGGGGTGCTCGCGGGCGCCGACCCGTCTGCCGCCGTCAAGGCGCTGGAGGGGGTCGAGGAGGAAGGGGCGCGCACGCTGGAGGAAATGCGTGCCATGGTCGCCGCGCTGCGCGACCGCGGGGTCGGCGCCGAGCTGGCGCCCCCTGCCGGAGTCGCGGATCTGGAGCGCCTGGTGCGCACCCCGGGTGGCCGCCTCAGGGTCGACCTGGGGCTCGACGGCGAACTGGACGCGCTGCCCCCGGCCGTGGACGCGGCCGTCTACCGGATCGTGCAGGAGTCGGTGACCAACGCGCTGCGCCATGCGGTCGACGCGACCGAGCTCGTCGTTCGGGTCGCCGCGGAAGGGCACACGGTACGGGTGAGCGTGCGCGACAACGGCCGGCGCACCGGCCGGGGTCGCGACGGATACGGACTTACCGGACTGCGCGAGCGCGCGACCCTGCTCGGCGGCACACTACGAGTCGGCCCGGGTACCGACCGGGGCTGGCATGTCGAAGCCGAACTGCCGAGAGCGAGGAGCGAGAGCGGTGTCCATTCGCGTCCTCGTCGCTGACGACCAGACGATCATCCGCACCGGGTTGCGGATCATGCTGAACGCCCAGCCCGGCATCGAGGTGGTCGGCGAGGCCGCCGACGGGCGGGAAGCGGTACGTCTGGCCCGCGAACTACGCCCCGACGTCTGCCTGTTCGACATCCGCATGCCCGTACTCGACGGGCTCGAGGCCACCCTGCTGGTCGCCGGCCCGGGCGTCGCCGACCCGCTGGCCGTGGTCGTCATCACCACGTTCGACCTCGACGAGTACGTCTACGGCTCACTGCGTGCCGGCGCCCGCGGATTCCTCCTCAAAGACACGGGACCGGACCTTCTGGCGCAGGCCGTACGGTCGGCGTCCGACGGTGAGGCGCTCATCGCGCCCAGCGTCACCGTCCGTCTGCTCCAGGCATTCGCGGACCTGCCCGCCGGCCGGCCCGTGGCCCAGCCGGTCTCCCCCGTCACCGCCCGCGAGGAGCAGGTGCTCCTCGCCGTCGCTCGCGGGCTGACCAACACCGAGATCGCCGATGCACTGCACATCAGCCTCAGCACGGTGAAGACGCATCTGGCCAGCCTGATGGCCAAACTCGGCGCCCGCAACCGGGTCGAGATCGCGATGTGGGCCTACGAAACGCGCCGTATCCTCCCCGGAACCTGAGCCGGGAGCCGGGCCATGTCCCATGAGTCCCCGCCGGGACATCAGTGCCCGGTCGGCTCACGTCGGCTCCACGTGCCTCACCCGCCCCAGAGCGTGACGTACCAGGAGGCCGGAACTGGGACGGTGAGACACCCGATACGACAAGACTCCCGACAGCTACCTCGTCAGTCTCCACCTGCACGCCTCGATGATCTGGATCAAAGATCTCACCAGGACC
Organism: Streptomyces sp. CA-210063; assembly: GCF_024612015.1. Taxonomy (NCBI): domain Bacteria; kingdom Bacillati; phylum Actinomycetota; class Actinomycetes; order Kitasatosporales; family Streptomycetaceae; genus Streptomyces; species Streptomyces sp. CA-210063. Next base: position 10,329,693 of record NZ_CP102512.1, on the reverse strand, counting down.
ACCCGATGATCACGACTCGATACGCGGCCTAGTAGCCGTACGGCGAGGGCGCGTTCTGGGCCCGGTCCACGGGCAGATGGGCGCCGGAGACGCCGGTCGCCCAGTCGGAGAGCAGGAACACCACCGTGCGTGCCACCTCGTGCGGAGAGACGGGCGCACCGGTCGGCAGCTCCGCCCCGGCGAAGGCGTCGTACGCCCGTGGGTCCTCGTGGCGCATACGGTCCCAGCGGCGGCCGGGGATCAGCATCGAGCCCGGCGACACCGCGTTGACGCGGATGCGGTCCGGGCCCAGCTCGCGGGCCAGGGAGGCGGCCAGGTGGATCAGGGCGCTCTTCGCCGCCCCGTACTGGGCGGGTGGTCCCGGTTTCCAGCCGGAGATCGAGCTGATCAGCACGATCGAACCGCCGCCGGCCGCGCGCAGATGCGGCAGCGCGGCGCGGACGAGGCGTGCCGTGTGCCCGACGTTCAGCTCCCAGGTCACCGACCAGTCGGCGCTGTCCGCCTGTTCGAAGGTGCCGCCGCGCGAGCCGCCGACACAGGCGACGACGCCGTCGAGCCCGTCGGGTCCTCGTGCTTCTTCCGCGCCCTCCGTGTCACCCGGCCGCTGTGTGTCCCCAACACCGCCGAAACGTTTCGCCGACGCCGTGACGAAGTCCTCCAGCCGTCCGGGGTCCGTGACGTCGAGTTCGTCGGTGAACAGCCTGGCCCGCTCCTCCCCCGTCATGGACGCGCCCAGCGCCGCCAGTCCCGCCCCCTCACGCGCGCAGGTCGCCACCCGGGCACCCTCGGCGAGCAGCAGCCGCACGATGCCCTCGCCCAGCCCCCGGCTGCCCCCGGTCACCACAACCCTCTTGCCCCGCATGCCGGGCCACCCGGCGGGGACGTATCCGTCCCGCAGGGGCGGGCTCTCTTCGACGTACACCATGGCGGGGAACATACACAGCGCGCGCCACTACCCGCCCGCAACTGCACAACCCCTCCACCACCTGGTGTTTTGTGTGGCCGGTGCTGTTGTCTTCGACAACAGCACCGGCGGCCCACCGCCCCCGGCCGCCCCCTGGACACCGAGGAGGAACTCGATGACGGCAGTCAGTGTCGGCGCGCCCCGCCGACGGATCCCTGCCGCAGCGGCACACGACCCCGGGTGGAGCGTCCATGACGCCCCGTCCGGCGGGGTGGACCGATCCCCGGACGTGGTGAGGCTGCCTTGATCTCGCTCAGGAGGCCCCACCTCTTCCGGATGGCGGTGCCCGCGCACCCGTCGTGCGCCGTGGGGGTACGGCGCACGGTGGCGGCGCGCCCAGGGGGTGTTGTGAAAGTCCCGCACAGCATCCGCGGCGCCCGGCACGCTCCCTCGCCGCACCGGCCAAACCGGTGGGAGCTCGCCGCGATCCTCGACGACGCCGTCCTCGCCACCGACGAACTCTTCGCCGACGCGGTCCGGCACGCGAGCGCCGATCCCGCCGACACCATCGCCGTCGTCCTCGAGTGCTCCGAGCGCGAACTGCGCGTGACGCTCGCCGATCCCACGCCGCCCCGGCCACGGACCGTGGGCCCGGGCTCAGAGTCGGGGCGTGGGCCGGCCGTCGTCGCCGCGCTCGCCGACGACTGGGGCACCGATCCGCCGGAACCGGGTGCCGTGGGCAAGAAGGTGTGGTTCTCGCTCGCGGTCCGGGAGCCGATGTGAAGGGCGCCCCGGCGATGGAACCCACATCCGGCACCGCGCGGCCCCGCGAGCAGGTGCTCGCCGCCGAGCTGATCCGCAGGGCCGAGGACGAGCGGCGGCTGGCCCACGAGGCCCGGTCCGCCCCCACCGCGCAGGCCCGCGTCCGCATCGCCGAGTGCCACGCCGGCAACGCGGACGCCCTCCGCGCGATCGTCGCCCGCCACGGCTGGCCCACCGCCGAGTCGGTCGGCGAGCCCGCCTCCACGGCGGCCCTCGTGATCCTCCTGCACTCCCCCGACCTCGGCTTCCAACTCACCTGCCGCGACCTGATCGCCGAGGCCGTCGCGGACGGCCGCTGCCCCGCCGTGCACCACGCGTACATCGCCGACCACTGCGCCGTCGCACTGAACCAGCCGCAGTTCTACGGCACCCGCATCAACCCCGGCACCCTCTTCCCGTACCCCATCCGCCACCCCGAGACCGTCGACGAACGCCGCCACGACGTGGGCCTCGGCCCCCTCGCCGAACATCTGCGGGCGGTGCGGTGCGGGTTGGGGGAGAGCGGCGGACTCTAGGCATCGAGGCAGGTGAGCTGCGAGCTGCGAGCTGCGAGAGCGGGCCACAGCCGATGTCCGTGTGTCTCGGAAATTCGATCGCTCCCACCCCGTGATCGCGTTACGTTGGCGCGATGTCCGAACTGCGAACCGATCGCCTTCTCCTGCGCGGATGGCGGAAGTCCGACCTCGCCCCCTGGGCGGCCATGAACGCCGATCCGGAAGTGCGCGAGTACTTTCCGGGTGTCCTCACCCGGGAGCAGAGCGAGGCGTCCGCCGCCCTTTTCCAGGCCGACCTCGAACAACGGGGATGGGGCTGGTGGGCGGTGGAGGTACGGGCCACGGGCGAGTTCATCGGGTTCACCGGGCTGGATCCGGTGGAGGAGGACATGCCGTTCTCCGGGGTGGAGGCGGGCTGGCGGCTGGCGCGTACGGCGTGGGGCCACGGGTACGCCACCGAAGCAGCACGAGCCGCAGTGGACTTCGGCTTCGAACGCCTGGGACTCGCTGAGATCCTCGCGGTGACCACCGCCACCAACCTCCGCTCCCAGGCGGTGATGCGACGCCTCGGCATGACCCGGAACCCGGCCGACGACTTCGACGACCCGGACGTGCCGGAGGGACCACTGAGGCGGAGTGTGGTGTTCCGGCTGGCGGCGCGTTCCTCGTAGCGCGTCTCTATGGGTCGCTGGGGTCAGCCTGCGCCGACGCAAGTTCGATGCCACGGATTCTGCGGAGCCAGCCGACGAACAGCCGCAGCGCGATTCCGCAGCCGGCACACCAGCCCCAGCCCTCGGTGACCAGCGCGTGCAGGCCGTCCTTGTGCTGGATGTACAGGATCTGCGCACCGACGGCCAGCGCGATGAAAGCGTGTGTGCGTGACTCCGCCGACAGCAGCCAGTCCACGGGCATCCACAGCGGCGCCAAGAAGTCGCGGAGGCGCATACGGAGCGCCGCCCAGAGGAAGCCGATGGCGTAGCGCATTCTGCGACGCGGCGACAGGACGACGCCGTTCGCGGGATCGCCGGCCAACAGCGCGGCCCACTCGTCCCGGAGGTGGGCCCTGCGTTCTCCCGCGACGAAGGAGGCGAGGTCCAGAGTCCGAAGGCCGGCCCTGCCGGTGGGAGCGTCCGCGCTCGGAGAAGCCTCGGGCTCTTCCTCCGCGGCCTCCGCGTCCGCCTCTGCCGCCTCCGCAGGGTTGCGTAGAGCGGTGACCAGCAGACCGACTGCGGCGACCAGGATCGCGAACGCCGTTACCGCGCCGAATACCCAGCCTGCGGTGAGCAGGTTCTGGGTGATCGTCAGCTCGGGGGCGAACACCTTCAGGGTGTAACCGACGAGGAGCAGAGCCGCTGCCAGCGTGCCGGCCAGCACCGGCGCCAGCACGGCGGCAACAGCTGCCGCTCCCGCTCCGGCGGGTTCGGCACGCCGCTCGTCCGCGCTCATGCCGTGCCCCCTTCCGACGCTGGGCCCAGCCCGAAGAGTCGCGGCTTCCGCTCCCTGGCCTGCCGGGCCGCACGCTGACCGAGCGCGGTGAGTTCGTAGTAGTACCGCTTCGGCCGCCCCGGGTGCGCGCCTGTCTCCTCGTAGCGCGTGGCCCATCCTGCGTCGACCAGTCGCTCGAGGATGGGGTAAACGGTCCCGGACCCGAGGTCGGACTCCTCACAGATCTTGAGTCCCCACGCGGGATCGTCGGCTGTGGACGCCAGCAACACCTTGATCACCTCAAGTGTCGGGCGTGTGAGACGAATTGACGTCATGTCAGCAGTGAAGCAGCACACCGACCATATGTCGAGTACGAGACTCGGTCGCTCGGCACGCTCCCTACACCTCGGCGCATCAGCCCATGGCCATGGACGCATGGGACGCATGGGACGCATGGGACGCATGGGACGCATGGGACGCATTGGACGCATCCGCACTGCTCATTTAGCGTTCGATACATGACAGAGCGACGCGCGATCCTCAGCGGCTCGACGTTCGAGGAACAGATCGGCTACGCCCGGGCCGTGGTCGACGGTGACTGGGTGCATGTGTCGGGGACGACCGGGTTCGACTACGCCACGATGACGATCTCCGAGGACGTGGTGGAGCAGGCCGAGCAGTGTCTGCGCAACATCGGGGCCGCGCTGGCCGAGGCGGAGTGCGGCTTCGCCGACGTGGTCCGGGTGCGGTATCTGCTGCCCGACCGGGACGACTTCGAACCCTGCTGGCCGGTCCTGCGCCGCGCGTTCGGGGATGTGCGGCCGGCCGCCACCATGCTCATGTGCGGTCTCGCCGACCCCCGTATGAAGATCGAGATCGAGGTGTACGCCCGGCGGCCCCCCACATGATGGCGGCCGCGATCGATCGTGGCCGCCCTCACGGATTCCGCGTGCCTCAGCCCGCGGCCCACCCCACGTAGAACATCCCCAGGCCCACGATCACGCATATGCCCTGGATGGTCCAGAAGCGGACCACGACGAGGACTTCGGACCAGCCCTTGAGTTCGAAGTGGTGCTGGAGCGGGGCCATGCGGAAGACACGCTTGCCGGTCAGCTTGAACGAGCCGACCTGGATGACCACCGACAGCGTGATCAGCACGAAGAGCCCGCCGAGGATGGCGACGAGCAGTTCGGTCCGGGAGCAGATGGCGAGGCCCGCGAGCGCGCCGCCGAGGGCCAGGGAGCCGGTGTCGCCCATGAAGATCTTGGCGGGTGAGGTGTTCCACCAGAGGAACCCGAAGCAGGCGCCCATCAACGCGGCGGCGACGACGGCGAGATCGAGCGGATCGCGGACCTCGATGCAGGAGGCGGGGTCGGTGAGTTCCATAGCGTTGGCGCACGAGTTCTGGAACTGCCACAGACCGATGAAGGTGTAGCCGCCGAAGACCATGACGGACGCGCCGGTGGCGAGGCCGTCCAGGCCGTCGGTCAGGTTCACGCCGTTCGACATGGCCAGGATCATGAAGAGCGCCCATACGACGAACAGCACGGGCCCGATGGTCCAGCCGAAGTCGGTGACGAACGACAGCTTCAGGGAGGCCGGCGTCTGCCCCCGGTCGTCCGCGAACCGGATGGCGAGGAGGGCGAACACGATGCCGACGATCAGCTGGCCGGCCATCTTCGCCCCGGCCCGCAGCCCCAGCGAACGCCGCTTCACGATCTTGATGTAGTCGTCGAGGAACCCGACGACACCCATCCCCGCCATCAGGAACAGCACCAGGACACCGGGGAACGTCGGGCTCTCACCGGTGATGATCTTCGTCAGGGCGTAGGCGACGAGGGTGGCCAGGATGAAGGCGATGCCGCCCATGGTGGGGGTGCCGCGCTTGCCGGCGTGGCCGCGTGGGCCGTCGTCACGGATGAACTGACCGTAGCCCTTTCGGGCCAGCAGCTTGATCAGCAACGGAGTGCCGATCAGCGTCAGGAACAGGCCGATGGCCCCGGCGTACAGGATCTGGTTCATCGGACGGTGGTCTCCCCCTCGGTCGCGTTCTGGTACGCGACTGCCTCACCGGTGTCGCTGGTTCTCACAGGCCCCACCCTATGCAGTCACCTGATCTCCGTACGGCGGTGGGTGGTTGGCGGCGGAACCGGGGTGGACGGCCGTACGCCGCCCCTTGGCCGGCCGCCCCCGCGGCGGTCCGCGCGTCCGGGGCGGCCCAGGACGACTCCCGTCAGGACCAGGAGCAGCCCGCACAGTTGGCGGCCCGTCAGTGTCTCTCCGGCGACCGCCGTGCCGAGGAGCACGCCCGTGACGGGGTTGAGCAGTCCGATCAGTCCCACGGTGCCGGCGGGCAGGTGGCGCAGTCCGGTGAACCAGACCGCGAAGGCCAGCGCGGTGGCGATCAGGGTGACATGGCCGAAGGCGAGGAGCGCCTGTGGGGAGAGGGCGGGCGGCGGGCCCTCCAGGGCGGCGGCCGCCGGGAGGAGGAGCAGGCCTCCGGCGGTGAGTTGCCAGGCGGTCGCGGCGAGCACATCGGTCCCGGCGTTCCAGCGCTTGGTCAGGATGTGGCCGAAGGACGAGACGAGCATGGCGGCGGCCGAGGCGAGGATCCCCGGCACGCTCAGGCCCGCCGCCCCGGTGAGGAGCATGAGGCAGACCCCGCCGAGCCCGATCGCGGCGCCGGCCAGGTGTGCGAGACCGGGCCGCTCGGAGATCAGGGGCCAGGCGATGAGCATCATCGTCAGCGGAGCGAGGGCCATGACGGTCGAGGCGACGCTCGTCGGCAGCAACTGGGAGGCGGCGTAGACGAGGACGAAGAACACGCTCACGTTGAGCAGCCCGAGCAGCGCGGACCGCCCCCACCAGGCACCACGGGGCCGCCGTCGGCACAGGGCCAGCAGGACGAGGCCGGCGGGCAGTGCCCGCAGGGCCGCTCCCCACAGCGGGGTGTCCGCCGGGAGGTATTCGTGGGTGACGAAGTAGTTGGTCCCCCAGGCCACGGGCGCCACCGCGGTCAGCGCCACCCAGCGCGTATTGGCTTCCATGGAAGACAATATAGCTTCCAGGGAAGCTATCCTGGTGGGCATGGACGACCGTCAATCACCGCCGGACCGCGTGGCCCGCATCCAGGCCGACTGGCGCCGCGAGCGGCCCGACGTCGACGTCACCCCGCAAGGAGTGATCGGCCGGCTGCACCGCCTGGCCGACCGGCTCACCGAGGAGCTCTGCCTCGTCTACGGCCGCTACGGGCTCAGCGAGGGAGAGTTCGACGTGCTGTGCGCGCTGCGCCGGGCCGGTGAGCCCTTCGAGCGGGCGCCCGGCGAACTCGCCGCGCACACCATGGTCACCACCGGCGCGATGACCAAGCGGATCGACCGCCTGGAGCGGGCCGGGCTCGTCACCCGCCGTCGCGCGGAGGACGACCAGCGCGGCCGGATCGTCGCCCTCACCAGGCCGGGGCGCGAGCTGATCGACGAGGCGTTCACGGACCACATGCGCAACGAACGCCGCCTGCTGGATCTGCTGACATCGGCCGAGGCCGAATCACTCGAAACGGTGCTCACGGCGTGGCTGTCCCACATGGAGCATCCAGGCCCTTCCGACGGCCGGTGACCCATCGCCCCGGGCGGCGACCCGCCCACCGGCATGGTCACCGCTCCGGCTCCCCCGGCACCGGCCCTCCGCCCGGGCACCCGGCTCGGGCTGAGACACTGCACGTCATGGCCTTCACTCCCGCGCGCGCCCTGCTGATGCTCACCACCGGGCTGACCTGCCTGCTGATGGCGGGCGGCGCCCTCATAGGCGCGCTGATCGGCGGTGGTCTCGTCGCGCTGGGAGCGGCCGTCTGCGCGGGACTCGTCGGGATGGTGGGCTCGCTCATCGTGCGGCGGCGGGCCATGGCGCACTTCGCCATGGCCCAGCGGCAGGCCGGGCAGCGGGGTTACGCCGAGGGCATCGCCCACGGCGTACTCATCCACGTGACCGCCTACGAGGCCGCCGTCTTCCCCCGCACCGGGCCGAACGGCGTCAGCCCCGAGGAGCGGGCGGCCCGCCGCACCATCGCCTACCGCATGGCCGCCCTCGACGAGGTGCCCCAGCGCGTGCGCCTGGCCGCCGCCGACGCCCTCGCCCTCCTCGACAAGACCGACCGGGAGGGCGCCGAGGAAGCCCTCGCCCGCCTCGCCACCACGGTGCGTCTGGAGTACTCCCGGCTGTGACACCCGCTTGTCCCGGCGCGGCGGCGCCCGACTCTCGCGGGTCGGGCGCCGCCGGGCTCAGTGCCCGCTGATCGCCCGGGGCGTGTAGGGCCGCTCCAGCTCTTCGGTCTCCTTCTCCGTGAGGGTGAGGTCCAGGGAGGCCACGGCGTCGTCGAGGTGGTGCGGCTTGGTCGCGCCGACGATGGGGGCGCTCACGGTGGGCCGGCTCAGCAGCCAGGCGAGGGCGACCCGGGCCCGGGGCACACCGTGCTCGCCGGCGATACGGGTGACGGCGTCGACGATCTCGCGGTCGCCCTCCTGGTAGAGGGTCTTGCCGAAGGTGTCGCTCTCGGTGCGTTCGGTGACGGTGCCCCAGTCGCGGGTGAGGCGGCCTCGGGCGAGCGGGCTCCAGGGCAGCGTGGCGACGCTCTGGTCCTCGCACAGCGGGAGCATCTCGCGCTCCTCCTCGCGGTAGAGGAGGTTGTAGTGGTTCTGCATGGACACGAACCGCGTCCAGCCGTTCAGGCGGGCGGTGGACTGCATCTTGGCGAACTGCCAGGCGTACATCGAACTGGCCCCGAGGTAGCGGGCCTTGCCCGCCTTCACCACGTCGTGCAGGGCCTCCATCGTCTCCTCGACCGGGGTGTTGGGGTCGAAGCGGTGGATCTGGTAGAGGTCCACGTAGTCGGTGCCGAGACGCCGCAGGCTGTTGTCGATCTCCGTCATGATCGCCTTGCGGGACAGGCCCCAGGCGTTGGGGCCCTGGTGCATGGCGCCGTTCACCTTGGTGGCGACGACGATCTCCTCGCGGCGCGCGAACTCCGCGAGCGCGCGGCCGACGATCTCCTCGCTGGTGCCGTCGGAGTAGACGTTCGCCGTGTCGAAGAAGTTGATCCCGGCGTCCAGCGCCCGCCGTATCAACGGGCGTGACGCCTCCTCGTCCAGGGTCCACTCGTGCGTGCCTCGGTCGGGCACGCCGAAACTCATGCAACCCACACAGATCCGGGACACGTCCAGACCCGTCGAACCGAGCTTCACGTACTCCATCGTTGCGACTCCTGCCGGTGGGGGTGTGCGGCTGACAAACAGCCTACGAAAGATCAGGTGTGCCGATCCGTCAGATTCGGTACCGCCGCAACGCCGGTGTCACCAGCGCCAGGAGCAGCATGGCGGCCATGACGAGCAGACCGCCGCCGACGACAGCCGTACGGGCGCCGAAGGCCGCGCCGGCGGCGCCGTGCAGGACGTCGGCGAGGCGGGGGCCACCGGCCACGACCACGGTGAAGACGCCCTGCATACGGCCACGCATCTCGTCGGTGGCGGCGGACAGCAGGATGGCGCCGCGGAAGACCATGGAGACCATGTCGGCGACACCGGCGGCGGCGAGGAACAGCACGGCGAACCACAGGCTGGTGCTCAGCCCGAAGCCCGTGACGGCCGCGCCCCAGGCCATGACGGCCGCGATGACCATGAGGCCGTGCCGGTGGGAGCGCGAGAACGTGCCGGACATCAGTCCGCCGACGACGGCGCCGATGGGGATCGCGGCGAACAGCAGGCCCAGGGCGAGGCCTTCGCCGTAGGGCGCGTACGTGGTGTCGGCCAGCTGCGGGAAGAGGGCGCGGGGCATGCCCAGGACCATCGCGATGATGTCGGCGAGGAAGGACAGCAGGAGCACCTTGTGCAGGGCGATGTAGCGGAAGCCCGCGAGGACCTCCCGCCAGCCGGCGCGTCGGGTCGTCGCGGTGTCCCCCGGCGGCAGCGAGGGCAGTTTGTGGACCGCCCAGAGGGTGACGCAGAGAGCCAGCGCGTCGATCAGGTACAGCTCGGCCAGGCCGATGAGCGGGATGAGGGCACCGGCGAGCAATGGCCCGGCCACCAGGCCGAGTTGCATCACGGTCGAGCCGAGAGCGGCGGCCGCGGCCAGTTCGTCGGCGGGGACCAGACGGGCCACGGAGGCGTTGCGGGCGGGTGAGTTGAGGCCGAAGAACGCCTGCTGGAGGGCGAGCAGGGCCATCAGCACCCACACGGATTCGAGGCCGGTGACGGCCTGGACCCAGAACAGCACCGAGGTGACGGCGATACCGGTGTTGGTGACGAGCAACAGGGTGCGGCGGTCCACGCTGTCGGCGATCGCGCCGCCCCACAGCGCGAAGACCACCAGGGGCAGCAGACCGGCGAGGCTCGCGTAACCGACCCAGGCTGAGGAGCCGGTGATGTCGTAGATCTGCTTGGGCACGGCGACGGCGGTCAGCTGACTGCCGACCGCCGTGACGATGGTCGAGGACCACAGGCGCCGGTAGGCGGGGCGGCGCAGCGGGCGCGTGTCCATCGCCCAGCGGCGCCGGCCCCGGCGGGGTGCCTTCTCTGTGTCGTCCTCCGGGGCGGTGTCGTCGCCGGTGCTGCTCCTGGTGGTGTCCACGGGCATCCTGATGCTCGATACATCTTTCGGTACGGACATCACTATCGCGGAGTCCGTTGCCGCCGGGACAGGCGATTTCGCCGCCGTCTCACATGCTGTCGGCGCACCGGCACATCGAGTCGGCTCACGCTCCGGCGATCAGCATGCCTCCGAGCGCCAGCATCGTCACCGCGACGAGGCCGTCGAGGACGCGCCAGGCCGCCGGGCGGGCCAGGAAGCGGCTGAGCAGCCGGGCGCCGAAGCCGAGGGCGGCGAACCAGCACAGGCTGGAGACGGCGGCGCCGAGGCCGAAGGTCCAGCGCAGGGGCCCCTGGTCGGCGGCGATCGAGCCGAGCAGGAACACCGTGTCCAGGTAGACATGGGGGTTGAGCCAGGTCAGCGCCAGACAGGTGAGGACGGCCCGGCGCCGGGAGCCCGCCGTCCCGCTCTCCGTCCGCAGCGCGTCGTCGCCGGGCCGCAGCACACGGCGGGCGGCGAGGACTCCGTAGACCACCAGGAACCCGCCGCCGACCAGGGCGACCGCGGTCAGCGCGCTGGGCCAGGCGACGACCACGGCGCCCACCCCGCCGACGCCGAGGGCGATCAGGAGCGCGTCGGAGAGGGCGCAGATCGCCACCACCGGGAGCACGGCGTCGCGGTGCAGTCCCTGGCGCAGGACGAAGGCGTTCTGGGCGCCGATGGCGACGATGAGGGAGAGGCCGGTGCCGAATCCGGTGGCGAGGGCGGTCATTTCGCTGATCACCCGCTCGACGCTAGGAAATACGCCGCCCTGTGTACAGCTAAAGATTCTTACGTATCATTAGCGACCGTGATGTCTCAGCTTCCGCTCGATCTGGTGCGGACCCTGCTCGCGGTGGTGGACGAGGGCACGTTCGACGCGGCGGCCGGGGCCCTGCATGTGACACCGTCCGCGGTCAGTCAGCGGGTCAAGGCGCTGGAGCAGCGGGTCGGCCGGGTTCTGCTGATCCGGGAGAAGCCGGTGCGGCCGACCGAGTCGGGCGAGGTGATCGTCCGGTTCGCGCGTCAGCTGGCCCGTCTGGAACACGACGCTCAGGACGCGCTCGGCATGACGGGCGCCGGGGAGACCACGCGCGTGTCGATCGCGGTGAACGCCGACTCGCTGGCCACGTGGTTCCTGCCCGCCCTGACCCGGGTGCCCGAGGAACTGCGTCCCTGTTACGAGCTGCTCCGCGAGGACGAGCAGCACACGGCCCGGCTGCTGCGGGAGGGGCTGGTGATGGCCGCGGTCACCTCGGCGCCGGACGCCGTGGCCGGCTGCTCGGTGCGGGCGCTCGGCCGGATACGCTACGTGCCCTGCGCCGCCCCCGCCTTCGCCGAGAGGTGGCTCGGCGTCGGATCGGGTGTGCGGCTGAAGGAGATGATCGCCGACGCGCCGGTCGTCTGCTTCGACCGGCTGGACGAGTTCCAGGACGCGTTCGTCCGAGGCCTGACGGATGGACGCCCGGCCAGTGCCCGACGGCACTACGTGCCGACGTCGGAGGGTTTCATCGACGCCGTGGTCGCCGGGATGGGCTGGGGCATGGTGCCCACCGCGCAGGCCGAACGGCTGCTCGACGCCGGACGGCTCGTCAACCTGGCGCCGGACCGGACCGTGGACGCCCCGCTCTTCTGGCAGCAGTGGAAGCTCGACTCGCCCGCGCTGACGGCCGTGGCGGAGGCGGTCGCCGCCGAGGCCGCCGAGGCACTCGACCCCTGAGGCGCGGGCCGCCCCCTGCCTCAGGATCCGCTTCCGGCGCTGAACGGCCCCTCCAGCGCCGCCCACTGCAGCAGCATGATGGTCTTGGCGTCGGCGATCTCCCCACCGCGGATCATCTCCAGAGCCCGGCGGAAGGGCAGTTCGACGAGCTCGATGTCCTCGCCCTCCTCGTCGAGGCCGCCGCCCTCGTGGGTGCGGGTCGACGGGCCGTACTCGGCGGCGTAGAAGCTCACGCGTTCGGTGACCGAGCCGGGGCTCATATAGATGTCGAAGACGTGCTGGATCTCGCCGATGGTGTGTCCGGTCTCCTCGATGACCTCGCGCCGCACGGCGACCTCGGGATGCTCGTCCTCCTCGTCGAGCAGACCGCCCGGCGTCTCGATGAGCATCCCGTCGGGGTGGCCGTTGACGTAGACGGGGTAGCGGAACTGCCGGGTGAGCAGCACGGTTTCGCGTTCGGTGTCGTAGAGGAGGACGGTGGCGCCGTTGCCCCGGTCGTGCGTCTCGCGCTCCTGGGTGCTCCAGGTGCCGTCGGCGTGCTGGAAGTCGAAGGTCGTGGTGCGTTCCACGTACCAGTGGCTGGACAGCAGTGTCACGTCCCGCACCTTGACCCGGGGGTTGCCGGTGAGGTCCCGGCCGGTGCGGTCGAGTCCGGTGCGGCCCCGGCGGTCCGGGATGTCTACGCCGACGGTCTTGTTGGTCATGTCCGCTTTTACCATTCCGATCAGGACGTTGTCAGGCGCCTCAATTCACCTACCGCGCGCGTCGCTTGGCGGAATCGGGCACTCCGGGACAGCATGCCCGTATGAAGAGCGATCTTTTCTCGAACGAGAACATGGTCCAGTCGGCGTACGCGCCGGGGATGAGCGTGCAGAACGCCAAGTCGATCAAGTACGCCGTCAACGGCGAGATGCTCGCCCGGCAGGGTGCGATGATCGCCTATCGCGGGAACCTGCAGTTCGAACGCAAGGGCCAGGGCGTGGGCGGCATGCTCAAGCGCGCGGTCACCGGGGAGGGTCTGCCGCTGATGGCGGTGCGCGGCCAGGGCGAGGCCTGGTTCGCGCACGAGGCGCAGAACTGCTTCATCGTCGAGATCGAGCCGGGCGACGTGTTCACCGTCAACGGCCGCAACGTGCTCTGCTTCGACGCCTCGCTGTCGTACGAGATCAAGACCGTGAAGGGCGCCGGCATGACCGGCGGCGGCCTGTTCAACAGCGTCTTCACCGGGCAGGGGAACCTCGGTCTCGTCTGCGACGGCAACCCTCTGGTCATCCCGGTCTCGCCCCAGCTGCCGGTGTTCGTCGACACGGACGCCGTCGTGGGCTGGAGCGCCCACCTCAACACCTCGCTGCACCGGTCGCAGTCCTTCGGCTCCATGATCCGCGGTGGCTCCGGGGAGGCGGTGCAGCTGAAGCTGGAGGGCGAGGGGTTCGTGGTCGTACGGCCGAGCGAGCTGACTCCGCAGAAGGCGCAGCAGCACTGAGAAAGCGGGCGACGAGGGAGCCTGGGCCGCCGACGGACCACCGACAAGCACATCCGAACGTGCTTTCGAATCTGAAGTACGCTGCATGTATGGCCATGCACCTCCAGGGCTCCCTCTTCGACCAGTCCGACGACCTTCGCCTCGGCCCCCTCGACGGGCTGCGCCGGCGTGAGCTGGGTGCCGGGGCCTGGGTCGATCTGCTGCCCGGGTGGCTCGGCGGGGCCGACGCGCTGTTCACGCGGCTCGCCGAGGACGTGCCCTGGAAGGCGGAACGCCGGCACATGTACGAGCAGGTCGTGGACGTACCCCGGCTGCTCGCCTTCTACGGCGCCGAGGACACCCTCCCGCACTCCGTCCTGGACGAGGCCCGCGAGGCGCTCTCCGACCACTACGCCACCGAGCTGGGCGAACCCTTCGCCACGGCGGGCCTGTGCTACTACCGCGACGGCCGGGACAGTGTGGCCTGGCACGGCGACCGGATCGGGCGGGGCGCCCGGGAGGACACGATGGTGGCCATCCTGTCCGTGGGCGACCCCCGCGATCTGGCCCTGCGTCCGCACGGCGGCGGGGAGACCCTGCGGTTCCCACTCGGCCACGGCGATCTGATCGTGATGGGCGGCTCCTGCCAGCGCACCTGGGACCACGCGGTACCCAAGTCGACGCGGGCGGTGGGGCCGCGCATCAGCGTCCAGTTCCGCCCGCAGGGCGTGCGCTAGGGACGCCCCGAGGCGGGCTGCTTCCGGCCGGCGAGGGCCCGCGACTGCGACGTCCGCGCCAGCTTCGGGCCCAGCCACCGTTTGAGGCGGCGCAGGGCTTCCAGACGGCTCGCGGCGCGGTCGAGGCGGTAGTAGAGCTGCGGCGGCACGTACGGCAGCAGCGGGGAGTGCCGCTGGCCGAGGAGGGCGAACATCTGCTCCGGGGGGAGCTCGATGTAGCGCTGGATGTTCTCGTACCACTGCGCGCTGTAGCGGGCCGCGCTCTGCAGCCGCAGGAGCTCGGACTTGCGGCGCCGCTCGTACGCGGCGAGCGCGGCCTCCGTCTCCGGGTGGGCGGCGAGGGCTTCGGCCAGACAGATCGCGTCCTCCAGGGCGAGGGTGGTGCCGGCGCCGATGGAGTAGTGCGTGGTGTGGGCGGCGTCGCCGAGCAGGACGACGTTGCCGTGGTGCCAGGCACGGTTGGTCAGGGTGCGGAAGTTGAGCCACCGGGCGGTGCCGTCGTCCTGGGCCCGGCCCAGGAGCGGATGGCCGTCCAGGATGTCGGCGAAGAGCTTCTCCAGCAGGGCCAGCCCGTCCGCCTCGCCCAGACGGTCCAGGCCCAGGCCGCTCAGCGTCTTCGGGGAGCACTCGATGACACAGGTGCTCTGCTCGTGGCTGAACGGGTAGGCGTAGGCCCAGATCCAGCCGTGGTCGGTCTCCTGGAAGGAGAAGGTGAAGGCGTCGTGGACCTTGGTGGTGCCGAGCCAGATGTAGGCGTTGCGGCCGCGTGCGATGTCGCTGCCGAAGCGGCCGGCGTACCGCTCGCGCACCGTGCTGTTGACGCCGTCGCCCGCGACGACGAGGTCGGCGTCCGGCAGGGCGTCGGCGGTGATCTCGTGCTCGTACTCCACGCGTACGCCGAGGGCCCGGGCCCGTTCGGCGAGCAGTTCGAGCAGGCGGCGCCGGCCGATGCCGAAGCCGTCGTCGCCGGGCTGGACCGTCGTACGGTCGCGGACGTGAGCAACCCCGCTGTTCCAGGTGACGGAGTTCTCGCTGATGGCGAGGGCCGTCTCGGGGTCCTTCTCGCGGAGCTTGTCCAGGAGCTCGGACCAGTAGGTCACGCCCCAGCCGTACGTCGATCCGGCCGGGTTCCGTTCATGGACGGTGATGTCGTGGGACGGGTCCTGCCGCTTCATCAGGATCGAGAAGTACAGGCTTGCGGGTCCTCCGCCGACGCACGCGATCTTCACGCACACTCCCATTTCGCTGCGCAAAGCGATCAATTGACCACGAAGAGTAGCAGCGCGAGAGCGGTGCGGCTTCGCGCCACTTTGTCCGCGTGACCCCGGCCGCTCGCTTCACGCCGACGCAGCAAGGTCATCGGCGATCCGCATGTCCGACATCACCCGCCGCCACGCGCTCGGAGCCGCGGTCGCGGCGGCCGTGACCGCCGGTGCCCCGCTCACCGCCGCGGCCGCCCACGACGGCCACGTCAGTCACGGCGGGCCGAGGTGGATTCCGTGCTCGCGATGTCCACGAGGGTGCATGTCCGGGTGGGCGGGCAGATGGGCACCGGGGTCTTCCCCAACGACCCGGACTTCTGGCTCCATCACGTGTTCGTCGACGAGTTGTGGGCCGACTGGCGACTCCTGCGCCCGGCGTCCCCGTATGCGCACGTTGATCGGCGGGGGACTTGGGTACCCGCGTCGGACGCGGCCGAGGTGATCGGTCGCGACCGCGACGCAAGCGATGTGAGGAGGCGACCGATGACGCAGATCGAGGAGTCCATCGAGGTCCAGGTCCCCGTGCGGACCGCCTACAACCAGTGGACGCAGTTCGAGACGTTCCCCGAGTTCATGAGCGGCGTCGAGCGGATCGAGCAGCGTTCGGACACGCTCACGCACTGGGTGACCAAGGTGGACGGCGTGCACCGGGAGTTCGACGCGGAGATCACCGAGCAGATCCCGGACGAGCGGGTCGCGTGGACGACCGTCGCGGGTGAGGCCCGGCAGGCCGGCGTCGTCACCTTCCACCATCTCGCCCAGGGGCGCACGAAGGTGATGCTGCAGATGGACTTCCAGCCCGAGGGTGTCACCGACAAGGTGGCCGACACGCTGGGCGTCGTGAAGCGGCAGACCAAGGGTGACCTGAAGCGCTTCAAGGAGTTCATCGAGGAGCGCGGCCGGGAGACCGGCGAGTGGCGCGGCGCCGTCGTGTGACGCCCACGCCTCTCCCGTCCCGGTCGTCCCGTACTACTGGGCTCCGGTGGTCTCCGCCGTACGGCACTCCGGGTGGCCCCAGCCCTGGTCGTTCTTGGCGATGGGCTCGCCCGCGGCGTAGGGGCGGCCGCACAGGCAGCGGCCGGGGAACTTCGCCTTGATGGTGCGGGACGAGGATGCGGACGAGCCGTTCCGGGCGCCGGGCCTGCCCGACTTCCCCGGCTTCCCGGGCTTCTTCGCCGTGGCGCGGCGGGCCGGAACCGTGTCGGGCGCGGCCGGCGGCTCGGGGGAGCCCAGCTCGGTGCCGGCGGGCTCCTGGACGGTGGCCGCCTGGCTCGCCGCGCGGTCGGCGAAGTCGTTCAGGCGGTCGCCGTCGACCTGGTGGGCGGGGACGTAGCGGAACTCCACGGAACGGCCGGCGAGCAACTCGTCGATACGGACCACGAGTTCCTGGTTGGCGACCGGCTTGCCGGCGGCCGTGCGCCAGCCGTTGCGCTTCCAGCCGGGCAGCCAGGTGGTGACCGCCTTCATCGCGTACTGGGAGTCCATCCGGATCTCGATCGGCACGGCCGGGTCGGTGGCCGCCAACAGCCGCTCCAGGGCGGTGAGTTCGGCGATGTTGTTGGTGGCCCTGCCCAGCGGGCCGGCCTCCCAGCGCGAAGGGATCTCGTCGTCCTCGGCGACCACCCAGGCCCAGCCCGCTGGTCCGGGGTTTCCCTTGGAGGCTCCGTCACAGGCGGCCACAACACGTTCCGGCATGGCCTCGATCATGCCATGCGCGGCGGTGTGGGACCGTCCACGGGTTCCACACCCCCGCTCACACCTCTGCGTCCCCTCAGTCCACGTCCGTGAGCGCCGGCATCTCGCCCTGCGTGTTGGTGACGTCGATGACCGAGAACGACGCGCCCTGCGGATCGCTGAGCGCCGCGAAGCGGCCGAAGGGGGTGTCCATCGGGCCGAAGCGCAGGATGCCGCCCAGCTTGGTGGCCTTGGCGACCGCGTCGTCGCAGTCGGCGACGGTGAAGTACACGTTGATGTACGACGGCACCTCGGGCGGGAAGTCCTTCTCGGTCATCTGCATCCGGCCGAGAAGCGGGTTCGCCCCGAGGTCGAAGACCCGGAAGTCCATGTGGGGGTTCTCGGGGTCCTCCATCTGCTTGACCCGGTACGGGAAGACGGCGGGGAAGAACGCGTCGGACTTCTCGGGCTCGCGCGTGAAGATCTCGGCCCAGACGTACGCGCCGGGCACCCCCATGGCCTCGAAGCCCTCGTGGACGCCGGCCTGCCAGACGCCGAAGACGACACCGTCCGGGGAGCGGGCCAGCAGCATGGACCCGAAGTCCCCGACCTGCATGGGTTCCATCAGCAGTTCGCCACCGTTGTCACGGATCTTCGTCGCGGTGGCGTTCACGTCGGGCGAGGCGAAGTACAGGCACCAGGCGGACTGCCCCTCCTGCCCGGGCATCGGCGGGACGACGGCGGCCACCGCCTTGCCGTCCGCGTACGCCTGTGTGTAGTTGCCGTACTCGGAGGACGCCTCGCCGAACGTCCAGCCCAGTACGTCGCCGTAGAAATTCTTCGCCCCCTCGACGTCGCTGAACATCGCGTCGGCCCAGCAGGGCGTTCCCTCGGGATGTGCGGCCATGACTGCCACTCTCCTCGGTTCGACAGGTGGTTTCCCCGGCTCTCACGCTAGCCAGGAGCTGCCCCGGACGCGCGCCGAACCGGACAGACCACGTGAAACCAGCACGACATCCATGAGGCGGGACCACTGCTGTGCGTCGTCTGATAATTTCAGCGGCGCTCGCACCTCCGTTCGCCTCGACTCGTCAGGTGGATCCATGTCCGGCCGGCCCTTCAGACGTACGGCGATGCCGTGCGCCCGGAGCCGGTCGGCGCGCCTGGTGCTCGTGGTCTCGTTGGCCCTGACCACGTTCGTGTTGTTCTGCGCGGGCTCGCCTCCCGGTGACGGTCCGCAGCAGCGTCCGCATTCGGTGTCGGCGCCGGTGGAGGAGCGGTCGGTCGCCGCGCGGGCGGGCCATGTGGAGGGTGACCCCTGCGAGCACGGTCCGGGTCGGCACGGCTGCCACTCCTCCGACCCGCGAGCGGTTCTCGGCCAGGTGCCGTTGCCCGGCGCGGACCACACCGCCGCGCCCTGGCAGCCCGCGACGGCTCCTGCCCTGGTCGCGTCCGACGGCTCCGGGGAGCCGGGGCGGGCCCGCCCTCCCGATCTCCACGAACTGCAGTTGCTCCGCGTCTAGGCCGGCCCCGGCCCCGCGTGACAGACCCAAGACGACTCGCAGGACCGCCCTGCCCGTGCGGCACGGCGGGGAGAAGGACGATCCCCATGGCTTCATCCAAGTCCAAGGCAAAGAACAGCGGACCGAAGGGCAGGAGCAACAGCCCGAAGGCCAGAGAGGCGGAGCGGCGCGCCCGCGTCGAGGCGATACGCAAGGCCGAGCAGGCCCGTGAGCGGCGTATGCGCCTGATCACGCTGGGCGTCACCGGCGTGATCCTCGCCGGGCTCGTCGGCGGCGGCTGGTACCTGATCGGCTCCGCCCAGGAGAAGGAGGAGGCGAAGGCCGCCCCGATCGACGGCGTGAAGAGCTGGTCGAAGCTCAGTCAGAACCATGTCGCCGAGACGGTCGACTACAAGATGAGCCCGCCGGTCGGCGGCGACCACAACCAGGTGTGGGTCAACTGCGACAAGCAGGTGTACACCAAGGCCGTGCCGAACGAGAACGCCGTGCACGCGCTGGAGCACGGCGCCGTCTGGATCACGTACAACGACAAGGCGGCCAAGGCCGACGTCGAGTCGCTGAGCAAGCTCGTGACCAACACGACGTACACCTTCATGAGCCCGTACGAGGACCAGTCCTCGCCGATCGTGCTGAGCGCGTGGGAGCACCAGCTGAAGGTGGACAAGGCGTCCGACCCGAAGGTCCAGAAGTTCCTCGACAAGTATGTGCAGGGCGAGCAGACGCCGGAGCCGGGGGCCGCGTGCTCCGGCGGTATGACGCCGTGACCTGACCGCGTGCGGGGCGTCCGGCGGGGCCGGGCGCCCTCGTGGCCGACACGGGTCTTCCCCCCGGCCCCCGGCTGTGCTTGCCTGGGGAACCGTTTCGATGGCCGGGGCGGGAGTCGCCGTATGCGCAAGCCGTGGATCGTGGGAGTGGCGGGGGCGGTGCTCGCCGCGCTGTTGCTCGGCGCGTGCGGGGACCCGGAGTCGGCGCCCGAGGAGGCACCACCGTCGGCCGCGGCACCGGACCCGTCCCCGACCACGCGTCAGCGGGCCGCCACCGCGTCCCCCGACGCCGGCGCGCCGAAGCCGGCGCCCAAGGTGCTCTATCTCGGGGACTCGCTCGCCATGGAGAACCAGAAGGTCCTCGGCGAGTTACTGCAGGACGACCTCGACGCCCGTTACACGAGCGCCCCGTACTCGGGCACCACCCTGTGCGACTACCTGGAGGGCACCGCCGACCGGTCGCTCGTCCCGACGAAGGACAAGGCGGCCGCGCTGGTGCGCCGGCTGAGCCCGGACTACGTCGTGCTTCAGTTCTGGGGCAACGCGTGGGACTACACGCCGTGCATGGGCGGGATCACCTACGACAAGGCCCGCGCGAAGTACTTCGAGCGGTACACGGCCGCCGCCGAACAGCTCACCGAGCAGATCGCGAACGCGGGCGGCACGCACCGGCCGAAGATCGTGTGGGTGCTCCAGGGCCCGGACCCGATCACCCCGGACCGGGTCCGCCGGGTGAACGCCCTGTACGAGAAGCAGGCCAGGGCCTCCGGTGACCTCGTCGCCGACGCCGGCAGGGCCGTGAGCCCCGCCTCCGACCGCTACACCTGGACCCAGTACCTGCCGTGCACCGCGTACGAACGCGAGCACGACGGCTACTGCACCCGGCCGGGCCAGGACCGCACGGCCCTCCACCACGACAAGGACTATCTCCACTTCTGCCTGGCCCCGACGACGTCGAAGCCGAAGCCGTGCCCGGTGCTCTCGCCGGGCATCACTCGGATCGCGCGGGAGATCACGCGGGTGATCAGCGAGGCGAGCACCTGAGACGCCGCCGAAGCAATCCCGGTCGGCCTCCGAGTGATCACTTGTGGCCGATCCCGGGAACCCGGAGGATGACGCTCATGTCCGAAGCCCCTGACATCGCGACGGCCTGGCACTGGCTCCTGGAACGCAGGCCCGGGACGCGGGGCGCCACGCACGACGCGCTGCCCGTCGTCGTCGAGGCCGCATACGCCGAGCCAAGCCTGCGCGCCCTCTACCCGTTCCCCACCCACGGCACGCTGCACTTCTTGCGCAGCGCCCCGCCGTGGCCCGACTCGGACCACGACGAGGCACCGTTCATCCTGTACGGCGGGCCGCCGTACCAGGTCTACTCCTCCCGCTACACCGATCTCCTCGGCGAGTGCGCGACCCCCGCGGAGGCCGCCGCTCTCGTGGTGAGCCACCTGCCCGCGCATGCGGGCGGGGAGCCGGGCGTCTAGACCTCCTCGGAGGCGCGCTCCTCCTCGGGGTCCGCCGGCGCCTGCTGCCGCTCCGCCTGCTTCTTCGACGCCCACAGGCTGGTCGCCGTCGTCACCGCGAGGACCAGGACGATGAAGCCGAGCGAGAAGGGGATGGAGATCTCCGGTACGTGGACGCCGGACTCGTGCAGGGCGTGGAGGACGAGTTTGACGCCGATGAAGCCGAGGATGATCGACAGGCCGTAGGAGAGGTGGACGAGCTTCTTCAGGAGGCCGCCGATGAGGAAGTACAGCTGGCGCAGGCCCATCAGGGCGAAGGCGTTGGCCGTGAAGACGATGTACGGGTCCTGGGTGAGGCCGTAGATCGCGGGGATGGAGTCGAGGGCGAAGAGGACGTCGGTGGAGCCGATCGCGAGCATCACGACGAGCATCGGCGTCATGACGCGCTTGCCGTTCTCCTCGATCCACAGCTTGGTGCCGTGGTACCGGTCGGCCACGCCGAATCTCTTCTCCACCGCCTTGAGGAGCTTGTTCTCCTCGTACTCCTCCTCGTGGCTTCCCTTGCGGGCGTCCTCGACCAGCTTCCAGGCGGTGTAGATCAGGAACGCGCCGAAGATGTAGAAGACCCACGAGAAGCTGGAGATGATCGCCGCGCCGGCCGCGATGAAGATCGCGCGGAGCACCAGCGCCACGAGGACGCCGACCATCAGAACGCGCTGCTGGTACTGCGAGGGCACGGCGAACTTCGCCATGATCAGGACGAAGACGAAGAGGTTGTCGACGCTCAGGGACTTCTCGGTGATGAAGCCGGCGAAGAACTCTCCCGCGGGCTTGCCTCCGCCGACGGCCAGCACGCCCAGGCCGAACGCGATCGCCAGGGCGATCCAGACGGCCGACCAGATGCCGGCCTCCTTGATCGACACGTCGTGGGGTTTGCGGCCGATGAAGAAGTCGACGGCGACGAGGACGCACAGGGCCACGACGGTGAGCAGCCAGGTGGTCAGGGAGACGTTCACGGTTCCTCCGGGTACGGACGGTGCAGAGGAAAGCCTCACCGGCCGCCATTGCAACCGCTACCCGGCGCGGGTAAAGAACTGCCGAAATCCCGGTATGTGCCCTGGCGGGAGGCCCTCCCACGGGAGCCGCCCACCAGGGTGAGGGGGTGTCCGGGGTCGGCTATTCGCCCGCGTACGCCTTCCGTAGCTCGGCGAGGTCGAGTTTGCCCATCGGCATCATCGCCGCGAACACGCGCGCCGACTTCTGCGGGTCCGGGTCGCTGACCATGTCGAGGAGTGCGGCGGGTTCGACCTGCCAGGACACGCCGAACCTGTCCTTGAGCCAGCCGCAGGAGCCGGGTTCGCCGCCGCCCTCGGTGAGGCTTTTCCAGTAGTAGTCGATCTCGTCCTGGTCCTCGCAGAGGATCTGGAAGGAGATGGCCTCGGTGAACGTGAACTGCGGGCCGCCGTTCAGCGCGATGAACTGGTGCCCGTTGGCCACGAACTCCACGGTGAGCACGGATCCGGCCGACTGGGGCATGTCTTCGCCGTAGTGGGTGACCCTGCCGATCCGGGAGTTCTTGAAGATCGAGACGTAGTATGCGGCCGCTTCCTCGGCCTGGCCGTCGAACCACAGGCACGTGGTGAATCCGTCGCTGGGCATGTGCGCCTCCTCGGGCGGGGTAGGTCGTCATCTGTGTCGACCGATCCTGGTCCGGAAACTCATCGGTGGCGCGGGCACGCGTCACGGCGGGCGGGGGACGGGCGGGCGGCGCTCTGCTGTCGGCGAATCTGCCACGGGCAGAGAAAGTCCAGGTGAGCGGCGGTTTTTGGGGAGAGTGCAGGCAGCGGCCATCGAGGTCGCGTCAATCCTCAGGGAGGAACCGTGGCTCCACTGATCACCGGCTGGGCGCCGACGCTCGCCCCGCGTGCGGAGGAGGGCGACACCCCGCCGTCACGCTTCGACGACCATCTCGCCGCGCAGTTGCTCGCGCAGCGGATCGTCCTGCTCGGCACCCAGGTCGACGAGGTCTCAGCGAACCGGGTCTGCGCGCAGTTGCTGGTGCTGTCGGCGGAGGACCCGCGCACCGACATCAGCCTGTACATCAACAGCCCGGGCGGTTCGGTGACCGCGGGCCTCGCCATCTACGACACGATGCGGCTGATCCCGAACGACGTGGCGACGCTGGCGATGGGCTTCGCGGCGAGCATGGGCCAGTTCCTGCTGAGCGTGGGCACGCACGGCAAGCGGTTCGCGCTGCCCAACGCGCGGATCATGATGCACCAGCCGTCGGCGGGCATCGGCGGCACCACCGCGGACATCGAGATCCAGGCGGAGAACCTGGAGTTCACCAAGAGGGCCATCGAGCGGATCACCGCGGAGCACACCGGCCAGTCCGAGGAGACGATCTCCCGGGACGGCGACCGCGACCGCTGGTTCACGGCCGAGCAGGCCAAGGAGTACGGGATGGTCGACCGGGTCGTCGAGTCGCTCGACGACGTACGGCCGGCCGCCACCCGCCGACGGATGGGGCTGCAGTGATGGGGACCTACACCATTCCGAACGTGGTCGAGCGGACGCCGCAGGGCGAGCGGTCGTACGACGTGTTCAGCCGGCTGCTGTCCGAGCGGATCATCTTCCTGGGCACGGAGATCGACGACGGGGTGGCGAACGTCGTCATCGCGCAGCTCCTGCATCTGGAGTCGTCGGCGCCGGAGAGCGAGATCGCGGTCTACATCAACTCGCCCGGGGGGTCGTTCACTTCGCTGATGGCGATCTACGACACGATGACGTTCGTGCAGGCGCCGATCTCGACGTTCTGCGTGGGGCAGGCGGCCTCGACGGCGGCGGTGCTGCTGGCGGGCGGGGACCCCGGGCGGCGGTTCGTGCTGGAGCATGCGCGGGTGCTGCTGGGGCAGCCGGCGAGTGGGGGCCGGCAGGGGACGGTCTCCGACCTCGCCCTTCAGGCCAAGGAGATGGTGCGGATCCGGGCGCAGGTCGAAGGGGTTCTCGCGCGGCATACGCATCGTGAGGTGGGGGAGCTGCGCGCCGACATGGATCGGGACAAGGTGTTCACGGCGGAGGAGGCGGTCGCCTACGGACTGGCGGACGAGGTGTTGGGGCGGCGGGTGGTAGGGGGCTGAGGGCCCGCCTACTGGGTGGGGGGCTTCTGTTGTGTGGCGACCGCGGGTTTGTACGTGGTTGCTCGCGCAGTTCCCCGCGCCCCTTCAGGGCGCGGGTGCTCAGGCGGCGACGAGGCACAGCCCGTTGTAGGGGACGGTGGTCGTCCTGCGCGTGGTGGTCGCACTGCGGGCGCGTGTCGTCTCGCGCGTCAATTCGGTCTGAGCCAGGGACAGCAGGTCTCTCAGGCTCAGGCCGAGGGCCTGGGCGGCGGCCGCGAGGACTTCTGATGAGGCCTCCTTGCGGCCGCGTTCCACCTCGGAGAGGTACGGCATCGAGATCCGGGCCGTGTCGGCCACGTCCTTCAGTGTGCGTTCCTGGGCGAGCCGTTCGCGGCGGAGGACGTCGCCGACGAGGTCGCGCCACAGGGGTTCCTTGGCGGGTGGGCCGGCCGGAGGGGCCGCTGCCGGGCGCAGGGGGATGACGCGGGCTTCGTTCGACGTTTGTTGGCTCACCCCTTCAGCCTAGGAACTCCGGGCGCGGCGGGAAGAGGTGGGCGTTCCGCCCTCAGGGAAATCCCGGTCCGGGGTGTCACTGGCCGATGCGGCCGTCGATGCGTTCGCGCAGGAAGTCGGCGTGGCCGTTGTGGCGGGCGTACTCCTCGATCATGTGGACGAGGACCTCGCGGAGGGCGATGGGCTCGTCGTCGTGGCGGCCGGTGACACCGAGGTCGGGGGCCGCGGCGACGAAGCGCTCGGCGAAGTCGACCTCGGAGCGCCAGGTCTTCCAGGCGTCGGCGACGGCCTCGGGGTCGGCCACGGCGCCGTTGAAGTCCCCGTCGGGGTCGTCACCGGCGCGGTAGTGGCGTGGCACCGGCCGGCCCGCCAACGCCTCGCGGAACCAGTACTGTTCGACGCCGGCCAGATGGCGTACGAGCCCCAGCAGCGACATGGTGGACGGCGGCACCGAGCGGCGGGCCAGGGCCTCGGCGTCGAGCCCCGCGCACTTCAGCTCCAGCGTCAGCCGTTGGTCGCGGAGGTATCCGACCAGGGTGGCCCGCTCGCCCTCGTAGCCTCCTTCGCCGCGCGGATCCCCTTCGGGGCCGACGAACCTGTCGCCCCACCCGGGCTTCCGCTCCGGCAGGGGCTGTTCGTCGGGCCGCGTCTGCTCATCACTGTCACTCATGCGGAGGAGCATCGGCGGTCGTCGCGGTGGTGCGCCACCGCTTTTCCGCCGGTCAGCCCTTCCGGTTGCTCCTGGTGGGCATCAACTGCTCGCGCAGCACGGTCAGTTGGTGGGAGGTGTCGACGGCCCGCGTCTCGTCCAATGTCGTCAGGGCGAGGAGCAGCACGTCCGCCACGACGAGCGCGGTGAGCGCCTCCGAGGTGATGCCCGTGGGCGTGTGGGGGGCGGTGAGGACGGCGTCGACGCGGTCGCCGAACTCCTCGCCGAGTTCGTCGGTGACGAGGACGACCCGGGCGCCGACCGCTCGCGCGCGTTCGACGAGCACGGTCAACTCGTGCAGGGCGCGTCCCGGCTGGAAGATCACCACGGCGTCGCCCTGACGCAGCGCCAGCAGATGGTCGGCGAGCGCGAAGCCGGTGGCGCCGGAGAAGCGGGACCGGCGGTCGATGCGGCCGAGCGCCAACGACAGGTGGCGGGCGGCCGGTTCGGAGGCGGCGATCCCGAAGCAGTGGATCTCGCCGGCGTCGGCGAGCGCGGCCACGGCGGCGCGGAGGGCGTCCGGTTCGGTCAGGCGGCGGGTCTGGTCGATGCGCTCCTGGGCCTCGTCGAGCACATCGCGCCAGATGCCGTCGAGGTCCGGGCCGACATGGGCGATGCGCTGCTTCAGCCGCACCTCGGGGGCGACGGCCGAGGTGAAGCCGGAGGCCAGCTCGCGCTTGAGGGCGGGCAGACCGGCGTAGCCGAGGCGCTGGAGCGCGCGGACCACGGTGGCGTTGCTGGTCCCGCTGGCTGTGCCGAGCTCCTGGGCGCCGGCGAAGAGGAGTTGCTCGACGGGGGCGCTGGCGAGGTACTGGGCGACCGCGCGCTCGGAGGCGGAGAGGCTGTCCCAGTGGTCACGGACCGCCGCCCGGAGCCGGGCCAGGCCCTCGCCGAGATCCCCGTGATCTGAAATTTTCATTACAGACATTGACTTCCTTGTGACGGCCATTACTCTCCTGAGCAACGCATTCCAAGAGGAGAGATTCCCGTAACCGACGTTACAGCACGTCGGCGGTACGGGCATCTCTCCGTCGCGAGGAGAAGAATGGCATCCCCCTCTGCCCCGGCAGCTCCCTCATCCCGCTCCCTCCCCCTGGTCGAGATCTCCGGCGCTCCCCTGGAGCGCGGACGGCAGTACGGCGAGGCCGTGCGGCCCCAACTGCACGCGGCGCTCGCCTACTACGAGGAGGCCTTCGGTCACGCCGCCGGACTGACCTGGGACCAGGTCACCGCCCGCGCGGCCCGCTGGCAGGAACCGGTGGACTCGTACGCACCCCACCTGTTGGAGGAGATGCGGGGCATCGCCGACGGGGCGGGCGTGACGCTGCTGGACGTGCTGGCGCTCAACGCCCGTGGCGAGGTCCTCTACGACGAGTCGTTCGCGAAGATGTCCGCGCCCGAGTCGGGGACGGAGACGGTCGCCGAGGAGCGGGTCGAAGGGTGCACCTCGTTCGCCCTGTACGGGCCCGCCAGCGGTGACGGTCATGTGTGGGCCGGGCAGAACTGGGACTGGCGGGCGGGTGTGGGCGACACCGTCATCATGCTGCGGATCGTGCAGCCGCCGGCGCCAACGCTGATCATGCAGGTCGAGGCCGGGCAGATCGGCCGCCAGGGCGCCAACTCGGCGGGCATCGCGCTCAACGCCAACGGTCTGGGCGGGCGGTTCGACGACACGGTCGGCCTGCCGCAGACGGTCGTACGCCGCGGCGTGCTGGACCAGACGAGCATCACGGACGCCCTCGACGTGCTGTGCCGCACCCGTGCGCACATCGCCTCCAATGCGCTGCTGACCTGCCGCGAGGGCTTCGCCGTCGACCTGGAGACGACGCCCGCCGGGCACGGCTGGATGCACGCGCAGGACGGGCTCCTGGTGCACGGCAACCACTACCAGGCGGGTGTCCCCGCGGCCATCGCCGCCGGCTACCGCCCGTTGTCCTCGGACTCGCTGGTGCGCGTACCCCGCGCCGAGCAGGGGCTGAGGGCGCTGCGTGGGTCCACCGGGCCCGACGAGTCCCGCAAGCTCATCAAGCAGGCCATGTCCGACCACCTCGGACTGCCCGAGTCGCTGTGCACCCACCCCGACACCCGCAGGCCCGTCGTGGAGCACTGGACCACGCTGGTCTCCTCCTGCGTGGACCTGACCAGCGGCGACTACCACGTGACCGCGGGCACCCCCTGCGACCGCGACTACCAGCACCTGCCCTGGAACCTCTACGACGGCCCGCACGGCACCCCCTCCACCGACTGTCCCAGCTGAGAGCACAGGAGTTCGACCGATGGCGATGACAAGGACGAAGACCACGGGCATACGGAGAGCGGTGACCTCCGGGCTGGCCGTCGCGGGCCTGCTCACGACCGTCGGCTGCAGCGGCGCCGACACGGCCGCGACCGGCGGCGCGCCGGCCGACGCCGCGAAGCTGAAACTCACCGCCACGACGCCCGCCGCCGAGGGGGCCGTGGCGAAGGTGAACTGGCTGCTGGAGGACGAGCCCGACTCCCTGGACCTCGACACCCAGGGCACCAGCGCCGGGCGCGTCGTCCTCACCAACGTCTGCGAGCGGCTCTACCAACTGCAGCCCGACATGACGATCAAGCCCTTCCTCGCCGAGAAGGCCGCCACGCCCGACGACAGGACGCTCGTCCTGACCGTCCGGGACGGCGTCACCTTCCACGACGGCTCCGAGGTCACCGCCGACGACGTGCTGTGGAGCCTCGAGCGGCACGCCGACCCGGACATGGAGCAGAGCGACGAGTTCCCCAACGTCGCCTCCATGGAGAAGACCGGCGCCGACGAGATCACCGTCCGCTTCAAGAAGCCCGACGCCCTGTTCACCAAGGCACTCGCGGGTGACGCCGGCATCGTCTGGAACAAGGAGCAGGTGGAGAAGGCCGGCGCCGACTTCGGGACACCGGGGCAGACCGACGCCTGCTCGGGCCCGTACGAGCTGACGGGCTGGAAGTCCGGTGACTCGATCACCCTCCGGGCGTACGACGGTTACTGGGGCGAGAAGCCGCTCACCCGGGAGGTCGTCTTCCGCTGGGCGGCCGACAGCGCCCTGGTCAACGCGCTGAAGACCGGTGCCGCCGACGGCACGTTCGCCGAGTCGCCGAACACGGCCTCCGCCCTGCGCGGCGTCAAGGGCCTCGCCCAGTACTACGGCCTCTCCACCGCGACCCTCGACCTCATCCCCACCGAACGGGGCGGGCTCAAGGACCCGAAGATCCGCAAGGCGCTGTCGCTGGCGCTCGACCGGGCGGGTATCGCCAAGTCCGGCTACGGCGGGTTCGTCGAGCCCTGGGCCAGCCCCGTGGGCTCCGGCTCCTGGGGCTATGCGAAGACCGAGTTCGCCGCCGCGCAGAAGGAGTTGGCGGCCACCGCGCCCGCCTCGCCCGACGCCGACGACATCGCCGAGGCCAAGCGACTGGTCAAGGAGGCGGGGGCACCCACCGAGCCGATCGTCATCGGCACGGACGCCACCCAGGGCCGTACCGTCGTCGCGGGCGCCGTACGGGCCGCGCTCCAGCGGATCGGGCTCAAGGGCACGATCAAGACGGTGCCCACCGCGCAGTTCGAGGAGTTCTACAGCGATCCGCAGGCCCGTGCCGAGATCGATGTGCTGGTCGCGGACTGGTACATCTCCAAGTCCGACCCGATGGGCTTCTACGACAACGGGCTGTCCGACTCGTCCAACAACTGGGTCGGCTTCGAGGACGCCACGTACGACGAGAAGGTGCGGCAGGCGCTGGGCACCCTCGACGACGCCGAGCGGGCGGACCTCGCCATCGACGTGCAGAAGCTGTTCGCGGACGCCGCCGTGTGGATCCCCGTCGCGCAGGTGCCCTCGGTGCTGGTGCTCAGCGACAAGCTGACCGGGGCGCCCGCCTCACAGGCCTATCTCTACTACCCGTGGGCGGCCGGGCTCGGCGCCGAGAAGGGCTGAGTGCGCGATGCCCGCCCGTCTGGCGCGGCGGCTGGCCGGGGTCCTGGCCACGCTCTTCGCCGCCTCGTTCGTCATCTTCGCCGCCGTGTACGCGGCGCCCGGCGATCCCGCCGTCTTCCTGGCCGGCGGCCGCGACAAGCTCACCCCCGAGCGGCTCGCGGCCGTCCGCGCCCAGTACCACCTCGACGAGCCGCTGGTCGTGCAGTACGGCCGCTGGCTGTGGGACTGCCTCCATCTCGACCTGGGCCGCTCCTTCAAGTACAGCGACCAGGTGTCCGACCTGGTCGCGGCCCGGCTGCCGACGACTTTGGCGCTGGTCGCCTACGCGACGCTGCTGTTCGTCGTGCTCGGGGTGGGCGCGGGCGTCCTGGCGGCGGTGAGGCAGTCGACGTGGGTCGACTCGGCGGTGGTGGGCGGGACGACGCTCGCCGCGTCGGTGCCGTCGTTCGTCGCCGCGATCGCGCTCGTGTCGGTGTTCGGGGTGCAGTTGGGCTGGTTCCCGGTGACGGGCAGCGGCAACGGTTTCGCCGGCACCGTGCACCATCTGACGCTGCCCGCCCTGTCGTTGGCGCTCGGCGCGCTCGCCCTGATCAGCCGGGTCACCCGGCAGGCCATGGCGGACGCCGCCGCCTCCGACCACGTCGAAGCGGCCCGTGCCTCCGGCATCCCGGAGCGCGAGATCGTCCGCCGCCATGTGCTGCGCAACGCCCTCGGCCCGATCGTCACCATGTGCGGTCTGGTCATGGCGGGGATGCTCGCCGGGACGGTCGTCGTGGAGACGGCGTTCGGCATGAGCGGGATCGGCTCGCTGCTCGTCGGCGCCATCAACACCCATGACTTCCCCGTGGCCCAGGCCGTCCTGCTGCTCATGGTCACCGGCTACATCGCCGTCACCACCGTCGTGGACCTGGTCCACCCGCTCCTCGATCCGCGCGTCCGCGAGGAGGCCCGCACCGCATGACCACCCTCACCCTCACCCCGGTCGGGACACGGTCCCGCCGTCCCGTCGGCGTCACGGTCGCCGCCGGATTCCTGGCCCTGGTCGTCCTGGCCGCCGCGCTGGCACCGCTGCTCGCGCCGTACGCGCCCGACGCGATCGACCTGTCCGCGTCGCTCGCCGGGACCGGCGGCGACCATCTCCTGGGCACCGACGCCTCCGGGCAGGACCTGCTCTCGCGCGTCCTGTACGGCGCCCGCACCAGCCTGATCGCTCCCTTGCTGCTGCTCGCGGTGGCCGCGCTGCTCGGTGTCACCCTCGGGGTCCTCGCCGCGTGGCGGGGCGGCTGGGTCGACACGTTCGTCTCCCGGCTCACGGACGTCATGTACGCCTTCCCGGGGCTGCTGTTCACCGTCCTGATCATCGCGGTCTTCGGCACCGGCATGACCACGTCCGTCCTGGCCCTCGGCCTCGCGTACACACCGACCGTCGCCAAGTACACGCGCTCACTCGCCCTCTCCGAGGCCCGCAAGCCGTACGTCGACGCCTACCGGGTGCAGGGCATGGGCGGTGCC
The DNA here is from genome assembly GCF_024612015.1 of Streptomyces sp. CA-210063. Taxonomy (NCBI): domain Bacteria; kingdom Bacillati; phylum Actinomycetota; class Actinomycetes; order Kitasatosporales; family Streptomycetaceae; genus Streptomyces; species Streptomyces sp. CA-210063. Next base: position 10,299,037 of record NZ_CP102512.1, on the reverse strand, counting down.
CGGATCTGCGCGTTCCACCTGGTGCCGAACCTCGGCCGGGCGGTGACCGGCTATCTGGTGGTGCTCTTCGGGGAGGCCCTGATGTCCCTGGCCACCCTCTCCTATCTGGGCTTCGGTGCCCAACCACCCAGCTCCGACTGGGGGTTGATGGTGCAGGAGGGTCAGGCGGCCGTCGTCCAGGGCGCGTTGCTGCCCGCTCTCGTCCCGGGCACGGCCATCGCCGCGGTCGTCGTGTCGTTCAACGTGGTCGGCGTCTGGGCGGCCGACCGGCTCGGAAGGCAGGGCTGATGCTGCTCACCATCGATCATCTGACGGTCGGGATCCCGGGTGCCGCCCGGCCGGTCCTCGACGACGTCTCCCTGCGGGTCGCCCCGGGTGAGGTCGTCGGCCTGGTCGGCGAGTCCGGCTCCGGCAAGTCGACGACGGCGAAGGCCGCGCTCGGTCTGCTGCCGGGCGGGGCGGGCGTCTTGGGCACGGTGCGGGTGGGTGACGCGGACGTCCTCTCCCTCACCGGTGAGGAGCTGCGCCGCCACCGTGCCCGCACCGTGGCGATGATCCACCAGGATCCGCGGGCCGCCCTCAACCCCGTACGCCGCATCGGCGACTTCCTCCGCGAGCGCGGAGCGGACCGGAAGACGGCCACCGAACTCCTCGAGGCCGTGGGGCTGTCCGACCCGGAACGCCGGCTGCGGCAGCGCCCGCACGAACTCTCCGGCGGCATGCTCCAGCGTGTCGTCATCGCCGGCGCGCTCGCCGCGCGGCCCCGGCTGCTGCTGGCCGACGAGGCGACCAGCGCGCTCGACGTCACCACCCAGGCCGAGATCCTCGCCCAACTGCGCGTCCTGCGCGCCGAGACCGGGGCCGGGATGCTCTTCATCACCCACGATCTGCACCTCGCCGCCGCGTACTGCGACCGCGTCCACGTCATGTACGCGGGCCGGGTCGTCGAGGAGCGCACCGCCGGGGCACTCTTCGCCGATCCGGTCCACCCCTACACGCGCGGCCTGCTCTCCTGTTCGCCGACCCTCGGCGAGACGCCACGCACCCTCCTGCCGATCCCGGGCCGTCCCCCGTCCCTCGGCGACTCCTTCCCGGGCTGCCCGTTCGCGCCCCGCTGTCCCGACGCCCAGCCCGACTGCGAGACCTGGCTCCCGGAGGCGGTGACACTGCCGGACGGTGGGACGGCGGCGTGCCGGCGTGTACCGGCCGCCGCCGAGTCCGTCTCGGCGGTCCCGCCAGCCTCGACGGCTTCGACGGCTTCGACGGCTTCGACGGCTTCGACGGCTTCGACGGCCGCATCGGCCTCGGCGGCCTCGGCGGCCTCGGCGGAAAGGACCACCACGTCATGACCGACATCTCCAAGACCACGCCCCCGGCCGCCGGCGACGGAGCCCTGCTCGTCGTCGACCGGTTGTGCAGGACGTATCCCCTGCCGGGGCGCGGCCGGCTCACCGCCGCCGAGGCGGTGTCGTTCACCGTGGCCCGTGGCGGCTCCGTCGGCATCGTCGGGGAGTCCGGTTCGGGCAAGACGACCGTGGCCCGGATGCTCGTCGGGCTCGTGCGCCCCGACTCGGGGACGGTCGCCGTCGACGGCCGCCCCCGGGAAGCCCGGACCCCACGGCGCCGGGAGGCCCGGCTGGCCCGCGCCCGGGAGATCCAGATGGTGTTCCAGGACCCGTACATCTCGCTCGACCCACGGCTGACGGCGGGCCAGTGCCTGCGCACCGCGCTGCGCCTGCACGGCCGGGACGAGCGGTCGGCGGCCGAGCTGCTGGACCAGGTCGGGCTCGGCGCGCGGGAGTCCGAGGCGCGGCCCCGGCAGCTGTCCGGCGGGCAGCGGCAGCGGCTCGCCATCGCCCGGGCCCTCGCCGTGCGTCCCCGGGTGCTGGTCCTGGACGAGGCGGTCGCCGCGCTGGACGTGTCGATCCAGGCGCAGATCCTCCAGCTGCTCGACGAGATCCGCCGCGACACCGGCGTCGCCCTGGTCTTCGTCAGCCATGACCTCGCCGTGGTCCAGCACATCACCGACGAGGTGCTGGTCATGCGGCGCGGACAGGTCGTCGAGCAGGGTCCGACACAGCGGGTGCTCAGCCAACCGGCCGACCTGTACACGCGGTTGCTGCTGGCCGCCGTACCGAGGGAGGGCTGGGACCCGGACGACGCGGTCGCGGCACGGGCGGCGCTCGCCGGGTAGGGACGGGACAGAGGCTGCCGGCGAGTCAGGAGCAGTCAGGAGCTCGACGGCCCGATCGGCTCCGGGACGCGGTGGAGGGCCGCCGACTCGGTCGTCGTGGTGTCGTCCGGCGGCGAGTCGGCCGTCTCGGGGCTCTCCGGCTCGGGCTCGGGCTCCGGCTCCGTCTCGGGCTCGGGCTCGGAGGTCTGCGGCTCCGGTTCCGGCGGGGTGGAGGTGGTCACCGAGGACGACGAGGGACACGGGCTGGTGCGGTTGGCGCCGCCCGGAGTCGGGGGGCACGGCTCGGGCGACTCGGTGGGCGGTTCCTCGGAGAACGACGTCGACACCGACGGGGAGGGCTGGTTGACGGGCGGGGTGGTCTTCTTGTCCTTTCCACCCGTGTCGCCCCTCGGGCGGGTGAACCAGTCGTCGTGCTCGGGGTCGTAGAGGACGAAGACGTTGATGACCACCGTCGAGCGCTCGACGACCACGACGTTCTGCGGCCGGTACGACGGCCAGGAGTCGCCCTTCGGCTCGGGTGTGGTCTTCAGTGCGACCGGCGGCGTCAGCGGGTTGCCGCAGGCGCAGCGCGCCCGGGGCACCCCTCGGTCGTCGACGAGGACGGCGGTGCCGGCCTGGAAGACGGCCTGGTAGCTGGTGGCGGCCCCGTCGCGGTAGCCGTGGTTGGTGACGCGGGTGTCCATGCGGAGCTGCACCGGGGTGAGCGAGCGCAGATACGCCGGTACGTCGGAGGACGTGAGGCCGAGGACGGAGGCGAACGCGTTGTTCTTGGCGGGGTTCGCCTGCAGCGTCTCGACCTGCTTCTCGACGTCGCAGCTGGCGTTGTTGCGGGTGCCGCCGTAGAGGCCGGGGGCCGAACCGTCCACGGCACGTGTCACGTTGGCGGGTTCCGGCCTGCTCGGTGTCGCCGTGGGGGTCTCGGGCGGGGTGGAACTGTCCGTCGCCGTCGACTCGGTGAACGGGTCGGGGCCGGGCTTGCCCGCGGCCTGGAGGAAGACCTCGCCGTCGGCGGAGCCACCGGAGTCGTCGGAGCGGGTGAGAACGACGATCAGGACCACGGCGACGGCGGCCGCGGCGGCCATGAGGGCGATACGGGGAGCGGACCGCCACCACGGGTGACCGGGGCCGCCGGGCCCTTGCCCCGAGTCGCCGGGGCCTCCCCCTGGCCCGCCGGGGCCGCCTGGGCCGCCGCCCGAATCACCGGGTCCTTCCGGCCCACCGGTTCCGCCCGCGCCCGAGGCGTCGCTCGGCGGTTCCGGTGGCATCCGGCCGCTGGGCCGCGTCGGGCCGGACGGCGTGGGGCCGGGTTGCGACGGCCCGGACAGAGGGCCGGAGGGCGGTCCGGTCGGGCGGCCGGAGGACGGCTGTTCCACGCTCACAGATCTTCTCCCGCCGTAGGGATTCTGCGGCGATTCAAGTGTTTGGTGCCGCTTTCTTCCACAACAGGCCCATTGTGTGCTCTGGCGCCGTGCCGCCCGCAAGCCGAGGGGGCTCGGTCCTCCCGGCGCGCGGAGTGCCTCCGCCGTGCTTAGCGTGGCAAGAGTGAGTCCCCAGACCCTGCGTCCTCAGCGGACGGTGCCCGAGCGGGCGGTCGCCCGCCACGGCTGGCTCCAGGCCCTCGTAACGGTCCTGGCCGGGCTGATCGCGATGATGGCGACGGCAGCGCTCGGGCTGTGGGCGGCGGGTGCGGCGGATCTGCCCGACACCGCGTTCCCACGGGTCGTGGCGGCCACCGTCGTGACGGCGGTCGGCGGCACGATCGAGCTCTCCGGTGGCGCCGGGTCCATCGTCGAAACCCGGGCGGGCCTGACCGTGATCCCGCTGTCGGTGACCCTGGTCGGCGCGCTGGTGATCGCCGCCGGGTTCCTGCGGCCCCTGCGCCACCGGGCGGTCGCGGGGGCGACGGAACTCGCGGGCTGGGCCGCCCGCATCGCCGTCCTGTGGCTGGCGGCGCTGATCGGCCTCGCGCTCGCGGCCCGGCAGACCTTCGACATCCCGCTCGGCGATGTGGGCGACTTCTTCGGCACCTCCGCCGCTGTGGGGTTCGAGACGGCCATGGCACCGACCGTCCTCTTCGGGCTGCTGTGGCTCGCCGGGGTCCTGGTCCTGGCCTTGCTGGTGTCGCGCGGGGCGGCGCTTCCGGCGCGGCTGCTGCGGTTCCAGGAGTCGGTGCGCCCGGCCGCGTACGCGATGGTCGGCCTGCTGCTGGTGTACGTCGGTCTCGGCCTGGTGATCGGGGTGGTCGTGGCGCTGACCCGCGGGCATGCCGCCGAGACGGCCGCGGTGATCCTGCTCGGCCTGCCGAACGTGGTGTGGCTGACGTTCACGATCGGTCTGGGCGCCACCTGGGACGGCCAGGTCGAGGGGCCCTTCGGGTTGCCGATGCCGAAGCTGCTGGACGAGGTGCTGCGCGGGCCCGACGTCTCGACCCTGAACCTGGGCTCGCTCGCCGAGTACGACGGCAGGGTGTGGTGGCTGGTGGTCGTGAACGCCGTGCTGCTGCTCGTCGCCGCGTTCGTGATGGCGGCCCGTTCCCCGGCCCGGGTACGGCTGTGGCAGCACGCCGTGCACATGGCGGTGGCTCTGGCGCTCACCGTCCTGATGATCTGCCTCGTCGCCCGCGTCTCCGCTCACTACGGGCTGTCGGTGCTCGGCATCGGCGATCTCGGCGGCGACCTGGGCGGTGAGCTGTTCCTGCGGCCCCGGCCGTGGTCCGCGCTGGGGCTCGCCCTGCTGTGGGGGCTGGTGACCGGGTTCCTGGGCGGGGTGCTGGCGAAGGGGGTGCGGCGACGGGGTGCGGTCGGCGCGGACGCCGACCGCCGCTAGCTGGGGCGGGCGCTGCGCGGCGCCCCGAAGGCGCGCGGGGAACCGCGCGATCAGCCACAGACTCCCCGCGGACGCCCACGGACAAGACCCTCAACGGCGACCGGGCGCCGTCCCTCACCCCTCCCGTGCGGTCAGGTCGGCCCCACGGCGAGCGAGGAGAGACGCACAGATCTCCCCGGCGCGTACGGCGGTGGTGGACAGCAAGGTCGACGTGAGGCCGTGCGTGTGTTCGGTACCGCCCTGGAGATAGATGTCGGCCGAGACATTGGGCGCGGTCTCCACCCGGTGGTCGCGGCCGACCCGGAGCGCGTCCTCGTCGTCACGCAGGCAGAGTTTTCCTATCTCCCCCAAGTGGTCGCCGATGCCCTGGGGTTGGTAGCCGGTGGCGTAGACGAGGAGGTCGGAGGAGAGAACCTCGCGCTCCCCCGTCGGCAGGAACTCCACGGTCACCTTGACGTCGTCCGCGCCCACCTCCACCTCGCGCAGCCGGGAGACGTTCATCATCCGCAGCCGTTCCCTGCCCTGGACCTTCTCCTGGTACATGGCCCGCGACAGGGACTCGATCAAGTCCATGTCCACGACGGAGTAGTTGGTGCTGCGGTGATAGTCGAAGAGCGACTGTTTCACCTCGCGGGGCGCGTCGTAGTACAGGTCGACGGCCTCGGGGTCGAAGATCTTGTTGGCGAAGGGGCTGTCGTCGGCGGGTGTGTAGCCGTACTTGGCGAAGACCGAGCAGATCTCGGCTTCGGGGAAGTTGCGGTGGAGGTAGTCCACGGCCTCCGCGGCGCTCTGGCCGGCGCCGAGGACGACGGTACGGCGTACCGGCCGACCGGAGCGCCGGACCTGGTCGACCCGGTGCAGCAACTCGCTGGTGTGCCAGACCCGTTCGGAGAGTTCGGCGCCGGGCGGGAGGTGCGGTTCGAGGCCGGTGGCCACGCAGATGCTGCGGGCGCGGCGGACGGTGAGCCGTTCCGGGTCGCCGGGGTCGCGGCTGGTGACGTCGAAGTAGCGGATCTCGCCGTCCCGGGTGACGGGGCGTACGGAGACGACCTCGGCGGAGTACTCGACGAGGTGCGCGACGCGGGCGGCGGCCCATTCGAAGTAGTCGTGGAACTCGATGCGCAGCGGGAAGAGGGTCTTGAGGTTGAGGAAGTCGACGAGTCGGCCCCGCTCGCGCAGATAGCACAGGAAGCTGAAGTCACTGGTGGGGTCACGCATCGTCACCAGGTCCTTCAGGAAGGACACCTGCATGGTGGCGTCGTCGATGAGCATGCCGCGGTGCCATCCGAAGCGGGGTTGTCTTTCCAGGAAACCGACCCGGAGCCCCTCCCCCGCACCGGAGTCGGCGGAGTGTTCGTGGAGCGCGATGGCGAGTGCGAGATTCGATGGCCCGAATCCGATACCCAGTACGTCATAGATGGAATCCGGCCCGGTCTGCAGCGTCGTCACCGCGTCATCGCCTCCCATAAGCGGGGGTCACAGGATTGCCCAAGCTGGAACACAGCCTCCCCCAAGCAGACACATGTTAGATAAGGTTAGCCTTACCTAGCAACGGCTGAGGAGGGCTCATATGCGGGTCGTCATGTTCGGGTACCAGACCTGGGGACACCGAACGCTGCAGGCTCTGCTGGACTCCGGACACGAGGTGGTGCTCGCTGTCACCCATCCGAAGAGCGACCACGCGTACGAGAAGATCTGGAGCGACTCGGTCGCCGATCTCGCCGAACAGCACGGTGTACCGGTGCTGTTGCGCAACCGGCCGGGCGACGACGATCTCCTGCGCACGCTGAAGGAGGTCGATCCGGACCTCATCGTGGCGAACAACTGGCGCACCTGGCTGCCGCCCGAGATCTTCGATCTGCCGCCGCACGGCACGCTGAACATCCATGACTCGCTGCTCCCGACCTACGCGGGTTTCTCCCCTCTCATCTGGGCCCTCATCAACGGTGAGAAGGAGGTGGGTGTCACCGCCCACCGTATGGACGCCGAACTCGACATGGGCGACGTCCTGTTGCAGCGCTCGGTGCCGGTCGGGCCGCACGACACGGCCACGGACCTGTTCCACCGCACGGTCGACCTGATCGGCCCGCTCGTCACCGACTCGCTCGAACTCATCGCCTCCGGCAAGGCGGTGTGGACGCCCCAGGACCGCTCCCGGTCGAGTTTCTTCCACAAGCGGTCCCTGGAGGACAGCCGGATCGACTGGACTTGGCCCGCCGAGGATCTGGAGCGGTTCGTACGGGCCCAGTCCGACCCGTACCCCAACGCCTTCACCCACCACCGCGGCGAGCGCGTCCGGATCATCTCGGCCGCCGTCTCCGAGGGACGCTACGGCGGCACACCGGGCCGTATCTTCATCCGCGAGGGCGACGGCGTCGTCATCGTGGCCGGCGCCGAGGCGCGCTCGGGGCGGCTGCCGGGGCTGGTGGTGAAGCGGGTGCGGACGGAGGACGGCACGGAGTACGCGGCGACGGACTACTTCCGCACGATGGGCGGCTATCTGACGTCCCGTCCGTAAGGCCACGGAGCCTGGGGGCACCGCCGGTTCGTGTCAGCCGGTGGTGCCCGAGACGGGCACCGCGGCGGGCACCGTGCCCTCGTGGTGGCGGCCCATCGGGATGACCATGGGCGTGCGGCTGACGGGGTCCTCGCCGACGACACAGCGCAGTCCGAACACGTCCTCGACCATCGCGGCGGTGATGACGTCGGCGGGGACGCCCTCGCCCGCGATGCGTCCGTTCTTCATGGCGATGATGTGGTCGGCGTACCGGCAGGCCTGGTTGAGGTCGTGCAGCACCATGACGACGGTGCGGCCCTGGTGCCGGTTGAGGTCGGTGACCAGGTCGAGGACGTCGATCTGGTGGGCGAGGTCGAGATACGTCGTCGGCTCGTCGAGGAGCATCACCGGGGTGCCCTGGGCGACGGCCATGGCGATCCAGGCGCGCTGGCGCTGTCCGCCGGAGAGTTCGTCGACGGCTCGGTGGGCGAGGTCGGTCATGGCGGTGGCTCTGAGCGCCTCGTGCACGGCCTCCTCGTCGCTCTGCGACCACTGCCGCCACCAGGTCTGGTGCGGTGAACGGCCGCGCCCCACCAGGTCGATGACGGTCAGCCCCTCGGGGGCGACGGGTGTCTGCGGGAGGATGCCGAGCTTCTGGGCGAGGGTACGGGTGGGGATGGAGTGCACCGAGCGGCCGTCGAGGTGGACGGCGCCCGCCTTGGGGGTCAGCAGGCGGGCCAGGGCGCGCAGCAGGGTGGACTTGCCGCAGGCGTTGGCGCCGACGATGGCGGTGACGCGGCCGGTGGGGATCACCAGGTCGAGGTCCTCGACCACGATCCGGTCGTCGTAGGCCAGGCGCAGGCCCTCGGCGCGCAGGTCGGGGCCGTCGACGGGACCGTCCGGGCGGTCGGCTGAGCGGTCGTCCGGGCGGTCGGCTGAACGGTCGGCTGAGCGATTACCGACGCCGCCGTCGGCGCGGTCGTCCCGCTTCGTGGCCGGTTCGAACTTCGATGACACGTTTTCAGCCTCCTGAACCGGCGCGGTTGGCGCGGATGAGCAGCCACAGCAGTACGGGTGCGCCGAGCACACCGGTGACGACCCCGACCGGGAGTTCCGTGTCCGGGACGACCTTCCGGGCGGCGAGGTCGGACACGAGCACCATGACGGCGCCCGTGAGCCCCGCCGCGACGGGCGGTGGGAAGGGGGTGCCGGCCAGCCGCTGGGCGACCTGGGGGGCGGCGAGCGCCACGAAGGCGACCGGCCCGGCGGTGGCCGTACCGAAGGCCACCAGTCCCACGGCGACGAGCAGGACGGCCACCCGGACGACCTGCACGCGGGTGCCCAGGCCCCGCGCGACGTCGTCCCCGAGTTGCAGGGTGCGGATCTGCCGCCCGAGCAGGATCGCCAGGGGCACCAGCGCGGCCATGGTGAGGGCGAGCGGGCCGATCTGTTCCCAGGTGCGGCCGTTGAGGTTCCCGACGAGCCAGCCGAGGGCGGCCTGTGCCTGGAAGCGCTGGCCGCGGGCCATGAGGTAGTCGGTGATGCTGGTGCAGATCCAGGCGACACCGATACCCACGAGGACGATCCGGTAGCCGGTCGTACCGCGCTTCCAGGCCAGGACGTACACCAGCAGCCCGGCGACCAGCGCGCCGAGCAGGCCCAGCGCCTGGGTGCCCAGGCCCCCGTCCCAGCCGAGGACGATCCCGGCGACGACCGCCGTGCCGGCGCCCTGGGTGATGCCGATCATGTCGGGGCTGGCCAGCGGGTTGAGGGTGACGGTCTGGAGGAGGGCACCGGAGATGCCGAACGCGATGCCGACGAGCAGCCCGGCCAGGGCGCGCGGCAGACGCAGTTCGTGGACGATCAGCTCGGTGGCGGGGTCGCCCGTGCCGACCAGGGCCTTCATGACGTCGGTGAGCGGGAGGTCGATGTCCCCGACGGAGGTCTCCACGGAGAACGCCAGGAAGGCGGCGGCCGCCAGGAGCAGACAGACGGTGAGCAGCCGGGGCCGTACGACGCCGGAGACGGGCGGGGCGGGCAGCCGGAAGGTGATCCGGGCGGCTGTCCGGCTCGGGGCCCGAGAGGCGGAGTCCCTTGCCCCGGGCGCGAGTTCGGTCGTCATCGGCTCACGGCTCCACGCTTCGGTCGTTCATTGGCGCACGGCTCCGCGCGTTCATTCGTCATCGGCTCGCAGCTCCACGCGTTCGGTCGTCCTGGGCCGGCAGCTCCACGCGCTCCTCCTGGGCCGACGGCTCCACACGTTCGTCCTGGGTCGGCGGCTCCACGGATGGGAAAGGCACGGGCCGCCGGCTCCACGGCGAAAGCCACAGACCGTCGGCTCCACGGATCCGAAAGCCACAGGCCCGCGCGGTTGAACAGCCGCGCATGGGCGGGCGGCTCCACGGATGCGAGGGTCACGGGCCGGCGACTCCACGGTCGAGAAGTCATGGTTCACAGCTCCGCGAGTCGGCGGCGGCGGACCAGCGCGATGAAGAAGGGGCCGCCGATGAAGGCGACGAGGATGCCGGCCTGGACCTCGGTCGGGCGGGCGATGAGCCGGCCGGCGATGTCGGCGGCCAGGAGGAGGCAGGGCGCGAGGACGGCGGACAGGGGCAGCAGCCAGCGGTGATCCGGGCCGATGCCGGCCAGCTGGGCGAGGACGCGGGCGATGTGCGGGACGACCAGGCCGACGAAGACGACGGGCCCGATGACGGCGACCGCTCCCCCGGTGAGCAGCGTGATGGCGACGACGCCCTGGACACGGACCAGGCCGAGCTTGAGCCCGAGCGACTTCGCGACGTCGTCACCGAGGGCGAGGCTGTTGAGGGCCGGGGCGCAGGCGAGGGCGAGGATCGCACCGACGGCCAGGAACGGCAGGACACGGAACAGGACTTCCTCGTCCTGGTTGGCGAGGGAGCCCGCGTTCCAGAAGCGGTAGCGGTTGAGGGCGTCCGGGTCGGTCAGCGCGATGGCGCTGGTCAGCGAGAACAGCAGGGAGGTCACGGCGACTCCGGCCAGGGCGAGTTTGACCGGCGTGGAGCCGGACCGCCCGAGACCGCCGAGGAGGTACACCAGGACGCTGGCGACGAACGCCCCGCCGAAGGCGAACCAGATGTACCCGTACACGGAGGAGATACCGAGCACGCCGACCGACAGGACGACCGCGAAGGCCGCGCCCGCGCTGACGCCGAGGATGCCCGGGTCCGCGAGCGGGTTGCGGGTCAGCGCCTGCATCAGCGCGCCCGACAGACCGAGGGCGGCGCCGGTGGCGAGGCCGAGGGCGGTGCGCGGCAGCCGTACGGACCAGATGACGCTGTCGATACGGGAACTCGGCGCGTCGCCCAGCAGGGTGTGCCAGACCTGGTCGAGGGGGACGCCCAGGGCGCCGAACGCCATCGACAGGGCGCACAGCGAGAGCAGGGCCGCACCCGAGAGCACGAGCAGCAGTACCGCGCGGGGGCCTTTCGCCGCCCGGACCGTCGAGGTCCCCACGTCCACAACTTCCTTTGATGAGGCTTGCCTTAACTGTAGGGCGAGTGCCCGTTGAACTGTAGGTCTTCCGCCGATTGCCATCCCGCGCTCCCGGGAACTCTCTATAAGCACCCTGTGAATTAGGTAACCCTTACCTTAGTATGTCGGCGACCCCGGCCCAGGGCCGGGACCCCGACCCGCTGGGGAGGCTTACTGCTGTGTGCGGTTCCGAGGAAGTCCTGGCCCATTGGCGGCGGTTGCTGACACCGCTACCGCTGGAGATCTCACTGCCTGCCGATCGGCCCCATCCGCCGCAGTCGGTCCCTCGACGGGACACGCGCGCGCTGTCGGATGTCCCGGACGCCCCTGACGCCGTACGGCTCACGGCGTTCGTCGCCCTGCTGCACCGCTACACCGGGGCGACGGACCTGACCGTGGGCCATGACGGGCTCCCGCTGCGGGTGTCCGTCGAACACGAGCCCACGTTCGCCGAGTTGGTGCGGCGGGTGACGCAGGCGTGGGAGGAGGCGGAGACCCACCGGGTGCCGGTCGGTCTCCTGGTCGAGGAGCTGAAGCCCCGGCCTACACGCGGCGGCGGCCTGTTCTTCAACACGGCGTTCGCCACGGCCGCCCGGCCCGCCGGGGAAGTGCCCGCCCCGCTGGACGTGTTGCTGGAGGTGGGCGAGGGCTCGGCGCGGGCTTCGTACCACCCCGGGCTCTTCGACGGTACGACGATCGAGCGGCTCCTCGGCCACTACCGGACCCTTCTCGCCGACGCCCTCGCCCGGCCCGACACTCCGGTGGCCCGTCTCGCTCTGATGGGTCCGGAGGAGTACCGGCAGGTCGTCCTCGACTGGAACGACACCGCGCACTCGGTGCCGGTGGACACCTGGCCCGCGATGTTCGCCGAGCAGGTGCGGCAGCGGCCGGACGACGTGGCGCTGATCTTCGAGGACGAGGAACTCACCTACGCCGAGCTGGACGAGCGCGCGAACCGTCTGGCGCACGCGCTGATCGCGCGGGGTGCGGGCCCCGAGCGGATCGTCGCCCTCGCGCTGCCGCGCTCCACCGAGCTGATCGTGGCGGAGGTGGCCGTCATGAAGTCGGGCGCCGCCTATCTGCCGATCGACCACGACTACCCGGCGGACCGGATCGCGTACATGCTCGGCGACGCGCGGCCCGTCTGCATGGTCACCACCGGGGAGACCGCGCGCGACCTCCCCGACCCGGCCGAGGGCATGACGGTCCTGGAGCTGGACTCGCCTGCCACGGCCGCCGAGTTGGCGTTGCGGCCGGTCCACGACCCCACCGAAGCGGACCGCGGGGCACCCCTCACGGTCCTCAACTCCGCCTACGTGATCTACACCTCGGGCTCGACCGGCCGCCCCAAGGGTGTCGTGCTCGCGCACGGCGGAGTGGCGAAGCTGGTGGCCACGCAGAGCGAGCGGTTCGGCATCGGCCCGCACAGCCGGGTGCTGCAGTTCGCCTCGCCGAGCTTCGACGTCGCCTTCTGGGACCTCTGCCTCGGACTGCTGTCCGGCGGCCGGCTCGTCGTCGTCCCGGCGGAGCGGCGGGTGCCCGGCGCACCGCTCGCCGATTACGCGAACGCGCACGGCATCACCTTCATGATCCTGCCTCCCGCGCTGCTCGCCGCCATGCCCGACGACGTGCAACTCCCGCCGACGGCAACCCTGTTGGCGGGCACCGAGCGCGTCTCCCCCGAGCTGGTGGGGCGGTACGCGCGCGGGCGGATGATGTTCAACGCGTACGGCCCCACGGAGGCGACCACCAACTCCACGCTCGGCCTGTGCGATCCGGACACCCCGGCCGGGGCGATCGTCCCGATCGGTGTGCCCGACCCGGGAACCCGGGCGTACGTCCTCGACGCGTTCCTGCGGCCCGTCCCCGCCGGGGTCACGGGCGAGCTGTATCTGGGCGGGGCCGGTCTGGCCCGGGGCTATCTCGGTCGTCCGGATCTGACCGCCGAGCGGTTCGTCGCCGACCCGTTCGGGGAGCCCGGCGAGCGGCTCTACCGCACCGGTGACCTGGTCCGGTGGCGGGCCGACGGGCGGCTGGAGTTCCTCGGGCGCGCCGACGCGCAGGTCAAGATCCGTGGTTTCCGTATCGAGCCGGGCGAGATCGAGTCGGTGCTGCGCGGCCACCCGGCCGTCGACCAGGTCACCGTGGTCGTCCGCGAGGACCGCCCGGGCGACCGCCGCCTCGCCGCCTACGTCGTCCCCTCCCTCGACGGGCCGCGCGACGCGGACCCGGACGCGCGGGTCGAGGAGTGGAAGGAGTTGCACGAACTCCTCTACGGCGCGGCCGGATCCGAGGACGCGGGAGGAGAGGACGCCGACGCTTCCGGTCTCCGCGAGAACTACGCGGGCTGGAACAGCATGTACGACGGCGCACCGATCCCCGTCGAGGAGATGCGCGAGTGGCGGTCGGCGACCGTCGAGCGTATTCGTGAACTCGGCCCGGTCCGGCGGGTGTTGGAGATCGGCGTCGGCAGCGGCCTGATCCTCTCCCGGATCGCGCCCGACTGCGAGGCGTACTGGGGCACCGATCTCTCGGCCGAGGCCGTGGCGGCGCTCCGCGCGCAGGTGGACACCGATCCGGAACTGGCCGCGAAGGTCGAGCTGCGGGCGCAGCCGGCCCACGACACCGAGGGGCTGCCGGGCGGCTATTTCGACACGGTCGTCATCAACTCGGTCGCCCAGTACTTCCCCAGTGGGGAGTACCTGGTCGACGTACTGCGCCAGGTCTCTGGGCTGCTGGCGCCCGGCGGACGGATCTTCGTCGGTGACGTACGCAATCTGCGGCTGCTGCGTACGTTGCGGGCGGCGGTGGAGGTCCGGCGGGCCACCGGTGACGAGGGAGAGGACAAGAGCGCGCTGCGGGCGGCCGTGGAGCGGTCGGTGCGCTGGGAGGGCGAGCTCCTCCTCGACCCGGACTTCTTCGCCGCGCTGGACGGCTTCGACACGGAGATCCGGATCAAGCGGGCCACGCATCACAACGAGCTGAGCCGATACCGGTACGACGTCGTGCTGCGCCCGGGAACTCGGGCGGTCCCGCCGGAGGTGCCGGAGGTCAACTGGGCGGCGGTCGGTGGCCTCGGCGGGCTGGCGGCGCTGCTGGCCGGGCGGCCGGACGCGCTCCGGATCACCGGTGTGCCCAACGCGCGGCTCGCGGAGGACCTGGCGGACCTGCGGCGGCTGGAGGGCAGCAGCCGGGAGGCGGCGCCCGGGACCGATCCGGAGCATGTGCACGCGCTGGCGGCGGAGCACGGCTACCGGGCGGCCCTCACCTGGAACGGGAACGCCGACGACGGCGCGTTCGACGCCGTACTCGTCCTCGACGGCCCCTTCGGCCCCCTGTACCGGACGGCCGACGCGTACCCGCACGCCAACCGGCCCGCACCCTTCCGCGACGTCGGCGCGCTGATGCGGACGCTGCGCGGTCATGCCGCCGAATGGCTGCCCGACTACATGGTTCCCTCGGCGTTCGTGCCGCTGCACGCCCTGCCGGTCACCCCCAGCGGCAAGATCGACGCGAGAGCCCTGCCGGCGCCGGACTACGCGGCGATGAGCTCCGGCCGCGCCCCGCGCACCCCCCGCGAGAAACTGCTGTGCGGGCTGTACGCCGAGGTGCTCGGGCTGGACGCGGTGACGGCCGAGGACGACTTCCTCGCGCTCGGCGGCGACAGCATCACCGCCATCCAACTCCTCATCCGCGCACGGGAGTCGGGCCTCCGACTCACCACCCGTGACGTGTTCCGGCACCGCACGGTCGAGGCGCTGGCCAAGGCCGCCGTCGAGCGCACGGCCGAGCACACCACCGACGTGCCGCTCGTGGAGGTCGACGAGGCCGAACTCGCCGAGATCCAGGGCGCACACCCGCTGCCGGTCGAGGAACTGCTCCCCCTCACCCCGCTCCAGCAGGGCTTCTTCTTCCACGCCCTCACCGGCGACGCCGAGGGGGACACGTACGTCGTCCAACAGGTCCTCGACCTCGCCGGGCCGGTCGACGGCTCCGTCCTGCGCCGGGCCGCGCAACGCCTGCTGGACCGGCACGCGCCGCTGCGGGCCGCCTTCCGCCAGCGCCCGGACGGCACACCGGTGCAGATCATCACGCGGGACGCCGAACTGCCGTGGCGGGAGGTCGACCTCTCCTCCCAGGACGGGGAGGTGCGGGAGACGCTGGGCGACGCGGTGGCCGCCGACGAGCGCGCCCGGGGCTTCGACCTGAACACGCCGCCGCTGCTGCGCTGCGCCCTGATTCGGCTCGGCGAGGAGCGCAGCCGCCTGGTGCTGACGTTTCATCACATCGTCGCGGACGGCTGGTCGTTGCCGGTACTGCACCGCGAACTGATGGCGTACTACGGCACGGACGCTCCCCCGCTGCCCGAAGTCGCCCCCTACCGCGGCTTCCTGCGCCGCCTGGCCGAGCAGGACCGCGACACGGCCCGCGACGCGTGGCGTGAAGCGCTCGCCGGGCTGGACGAGCCGACGCGGCTGGTCGACGCCCCGGCCGACGGGGCACCCGTACGGCCGGAGCATGTGCGGGTGGAGCTGTCCGAGCGGACCACCGCGCGGCTCACCGAGCGGGCCCGGGAGCACGGTGTCACCCTGGGCACGGTGGTCCAGGGGGCCTGGGGTCTGCTGTTGGGCAGGCTGACCGGCCGCGCCGACGTCGTGTTCGGCACCACGGTCTCGGGGCGCGACGGCGAGGTCGACGGCATCGCCTCGATGGTGGGCCTGTTCATCAACACCCTCCCGACGCGCTTCCGTTGGGGCCCCGGCGAGTCCCTCGGGAACCTGCTCGTCCGCCTCCAGGAGGAACAGGCCCGGCTGCTGGACCACCAGCATCTGGGCCTGGCCGAGATCCAGCGGCTCACCGGGCACGCGGGCTCCGGCGAACTCTTCGACACCCTGGTGGTGTTCGAGAACTACCCCGCCGAGACGGACCTCCGGGACCCCTCGGGCACCGTCCGGATCACCGGTGACGCCTTCCACGACGCCGTGCACTATCCGCTCGCCCTCGTCGTCAAGCCCGGCCGACGCCTCGATCTGCGGCTCAAGCACCACGCGGAACGCCTCGACGGCGACACGGTCCGCGCGCTCGGCGACCGCCTGGCCCGCGTTCTGGAGGCGATCGCCGAGGCACCGGACCGCGCGGCGGCTTCCATCGAGCTGCTGTCCCCCGACGAGGCGCTGCGCGCCCATCCCGCCGGCGAGGAACGCCTCGTACCGGAGAGCACCCTGGCCGAGGGGTTCGCCGCTCAGGTGGCCCGGACGCCGGACGCGGCGGCCGTCGTCTTCGAGGGCGAACGGCTGAGTTACAGCGAACTGGACACCCTGGCCGAGGAGTTGGCCGTGCGGCTGCGCGGTCGGGGTGTCGGCCCGGGCTCGTTCGTGGCGGTCGCCGTGCCGCGTTCGGCGGAGCTGATGGTGGCGTTGCTGGGGGTACTGAAGTCGGGTGCCGCTTATCTGCCGGTGGACCTGGACTACCCGGCCGACCGGGTGGCCCATATGCTCGCCGACTCGTGCGCCACGACGGTGGTCACGCTGTCCGGGACGGCCGACCGGCTGCCCCAGCCGTCCCGGTCGCCCGAACGCAACGGTCCTTCGGTGCTGCTGCTCGATGCGATGGACGACGAGGCGCTCGGGGACCCCGTCGAGCCCGTCGAGGCCCCCACGGGTCCCGTCGCCGCACGCCCCGACGACCCCGCCTATCTGATCTACACCTCCGGTTCGACCGGCCTCCCCAAGGGTGTCGTCGTCACCCACCGCGCCATCGTGAACCGGCTCGCGTGGATGCAGGACGCGTACGGCCTGGGCCCGGACGACCGCGTGCTGCAGAAGACGCCGTCCAGCTTCGACGTGTCCGTGTGGGAGTTCTTCTGGCCGCTCCTCGAAGGCGCGACCGTGGTGCTCGCCCGGCCGGACGGCCACCGCGACCCCGCCTACCTGGCGGGACTCGTACGGGAGCAGTCCGTCACGACCATGCACTTCGTGCCGTCGATGCTGGAGGCCTTCCTCCAGCACGACGAGGTCACCGGCGACCCCACCTGGTCGACGTCACTGCGCCGCGTGCTGAGCAGTGGCGAGGCGCTCCCGGTCACCGCCGCCGACCGCTGGCACGCGCTGACGGGCGTGCCGCTGCACAACCTGTACGGCCCGACCGAGGCGGCCGTCGACGTCACGTACCACCCGTACGCCTCCGACGAGGACCAAGGCGCTTCCGTGCCCATCGGGCGCCCCGTGTGGAACACCGGCCTGCGGGTCCTGGACGTCTGTCTGCGGCCCGTTCCGGATGGCGTCCCCGGCGAGCTGTATCTGACGGGTGTCCAGCTCGCCCGCGGCTACCACGCCCGTCCGGCGCTGACCGCCGAGCGGTTCCCCGCCGACCCGTACGGGCCGCCCGGCAGCCGTATGTACCGCACCGGTGACCTGGTCCGGCGCCGCGCGGACGGGGTGATCGAGTATCTGGGCCGCACCGACCGTCAGGTCAAGCTGCGCGGCAACCGGATCGAGCTCGGGGAGATCGAGGCCGCTCTCGTACGGCTGCCGGAGGTGGCGCAGGCCGCCGTGACGGTACGGGAGGACACGCTCGTCGCGTACGTCGTGCCCGTCGGCCGCGCCGAGGTGACCGATCTCCGCCAGGCCCTGGCCGGGTCTCTCCCCTCCCCCATGGTTCCCGGTGCCTGGGTGGTCCTCGACGCGCTGCCGCTCACGCCCAGCGGCAAGCTGGACCGGGCCGCGCTGCCCGCGCCGCAGGCCGTACGGGCCACGGTCACCCGTGCGCCGGGCAACCCCCGCGAGCAGGTGCTCACCGAGATCTTCGCGGGCGTGCTGAAGCTGGCGGAGGTCGGTGTCGACGACGACTTCTTCCTGCTCGGCGGTGACAGCATCAGCTCGATCGCCGTCTCCAGCCGGGCCCGCCGTGCGGGTCTGGTGATCGGCCCGCGTGAGGTGTTCGAGCACCGCACACCGGCCGCGCTCGCCGCGGCGGCCGGCGTCGAGGAGACGGAGACTTCGCCCGGGCGACTCGGCGAGTCCGCGTTCACCCTGACCGAGGAGGAACGGGAGCGGGTCGAGCGGCTCGCTCCGGGCCGGATCGAGGACGTATGGCCCCTCGCCCCGCTCCAGGAGGGCCTGTTCTTCCACTCGAACTTCGACGACAGCTCGCTGGACGTCTACACGGTCCACGAGTCCTTCGACTTCGCCGACCGCGTGGACACCGGGCGGCTGTCGGCGGCCATGGTCACGCTGCTGGCCCGCAATCCCAGTCTGCGTGCCGGGTTCACGAGTGAAGGGCTGCGCCAGCCGGTGCAGTTCATCGTGCGGGACGCCGAGATCCCGTTGACGGAGGTGGACCTGGCGGGGCTTCCGCCGGCCGAACAGGACCGGCGGATGCGGGAGTTGCTGGACGCGTCGCGGTCTCAGCGCTTCGACCTCACCCGTCCCCTCCTCTTCCGGATGGTGCTCGTACGGCTCGGTGACGAGCGCGGCGACCGGCTGGTCGTCGGCCGTCATCTGATCCTGTGGGACGGCTGGTCGGCCTGGCTGTTCCTCGACCAGTTGTTCGCGCTGTACGAGAACGGCGGCGACCCGGCAGACCTTGCCCGTCCCGGCTCGTACCGCGACTACCTGACCTGGCTGGAGCGGCAGGACGACAGCGAGGCCACCCGGGCGTGGCGCGCGGCCCTGTCCGGCTTCGAGGAGCCGACGCTCCTCGCGCCCACCGCCGCCGACCGGGGTCAGGAGCCGGTGATCCCGGAGCACCTGGACGCCGTGCTCGACGCGGCGGTCGCCGAGCGGCTGCGCGGCACCGCACGCAATCACGGTCTGACCCTGAACACCGTGCTCAACGCGGCCTGGGGTCTGGTCCTGGCCGGCGCGACCGGCCGTACCGACATCGCTTTCGGTACGACGGTCGCCGGGCGGCCGAGCGAGGTGCCGGACGTCGAGAACGTCATCGGCATGTTCCTCAACACCGTGCCAGCGCGCATCGCCTTCGACCCGCGTGAGCCGGTGCTCGACCTGCTGCGCCGTATCCAGGGCGAGCGGCTGGAGGTCATGCCGTACGAGTACCTGGGCCTGGGTGTGCTCCAGGCCGACACGGGCCATCGGCGGCTGTTCGACACGCTGTTCGTGCTGCGCAACGCCGACACCGACGAGCGCCTCGCCGAGCTGCGGGAGCGGCACGGTGCGACGGCCGTGGCCAATGTGGACGCCACGCACTACCCGGCGAACCTGGTGGTCACGCCGGGTGAGCGGGTCCGGGTGACGCTCGCCTACCGGCCCGACCTGCTGGAAGGCGCGTACGCACAACGCCTGTTGGACCGTTTCGTGCTGCTGGTGGAGCTGCTGGTGGCCGACCCGTCCGCGCCCGTCGGTTCGCTGGACCCGCTGCTGCCCGCCGAGGTCGCCGCGCTCGCCCGTGAGGAGGCCGAGAACCGGCAGCCGGTGCCGCACGAGACGGTGGCGGACATGCTGGCCGCACAGGCGGCCCGTACACCGGACGCGACCGCGCTCGTCTTCGGCGCGCAGACCCTCACATACGCCGAACTCGACGCGCGCTGCAACCGCATGGCCCGGCTGCTGATCGCGCGGGGCGCCGGTCCCGAGCGGGTCGTCGCGCTCGGCCTGCCCCGCTCGATCGACATGGTGGTGGCGCTGTTCGCGGTGCTGCGCACGGGGTCGGCGTATCTGCCGCTGGAGCTGGACCACCCGGACGAGCGGCTGTCGCTGATGCTGGCGGACGCCCGCCCGCTGCTCCTGCTGTCGACGGAGGCCGTGTCGCGGACACTGACCGGCGACACGCCCCGCGTCCTGCTCGACGATCCCGGGGTGGCGGCCGAGCTGGCGGGCCTCCCGGCCGACCCCGTCTCGGTGACCTTCAGCCTGGACCACCCGGCGTACGTGATCTACACGTCGGGTTCGACGGGTCGCCCCAAGGGTGTCGTCACGCCGTACGTCGGTCTGACGAACATGCAGCTCAACCACCAGAAGGAGATCTTCGCCCCGGCGATCGCGTCGGCGGGCGGGCGGCGGCTGCGGATCGCGCACACCGTGTCGTTCGCGTTCGACATGTCCTGGGAGGAGCTGCTGTGGCTCGTCGAGGGGCATGAAGTCCACGTCTGCGACGAGGAGTTGCGGCGGGACGCGACCGCGCTGGTGGCGTACTGCGAGGAACACCGCGTCGACGTGGTCAATGTGACGCCGACGTACGCCCATCTCCTCATCGAGGAAGGCCTGTTGGAGGGGCACCGGCCGCCGCTGGTGCTGCTCGGCGGCGAGGCCGTCACCGAGACGGTGTGGAACACGCTGCGGGACACGGAGGGGACGTACGGCTACAACCTGTACGGCCCGACCGAGTACACGATCAACACGCTCGGCGGTGGTACGGAGGACAGCGCGACCCCGACCGTGGGACGCCCGATCCGCGCCACCCGGGCCCGGGTCCTCGACACGTGGATGCGGCCGGTGCCGGACGGGGTGGCGGGCGAGCTGTACATCGCGGGTGTCGGTCTGGCGCGCGGCTACCTCGACCGGCCCGGCCTGACCGCCGAACGGTTCGTGGCCGACCCGTACGGGCAGCCGGGCGAGCGTATGTACCGCACCGGTGACCTGGTACGGCGCCGCCCGGACGGCAACCTGGACTTCCTGGGCCGTACCGACGACCAGGTCAAGATCCGGGGCTACCGGGTGGAACTGGGCGAGATCGAGACGGCTCTCGCGCAGCACCCCGAGATCTCCCAGGCCGCCGTGATCGCCCGTGACGACACCTCCGCGCCCGGTACGAAGCGGCTCGTGGGGTACGTCGTTCCGGCCGAACCCGACGAGCGGGCACGGGAGTCGGCCGAGCGGGAACAGATCGGCGAATGGCAGGAGATCTACTCGGCCGAGTACACCGAGATCGGCACCGCCCTCTTCACCGAGGACTTCGCGGGCTGGGACAGCTCCTACGACGGCGAGCCGATCCCGCTGGAGCACATGCGGGAGTGGCGCGAGGCCACCGTCGAGCGGATCCGGGAACTGGACCCGAGGCGCATCCTGGAGATCGGCGTCGGCTCCGGCCTGCTGCTGTCGCGGCTCGCCCCGGACGCCGAGGCGTACTGGGCGACGGACTTCGCCGCGCCCGTGATCCACAAGCTGGGCGAGGACCTGGGGGCCGACCCGGAGCTGGCGCGCAAGGTGGAGCTGCGCTGCCAGCCCGCCGAGGTCACCGACGGGCTGCCGACGGGCTTCTTCGACACGGTCGTCATCAACTCCGTCGTGCAGTACTTCCCCAGCCTGGACCATCTGCGCAAGGTGATCCGGGGCGCGATGGGGCTGCTGGCACCGGGCGGCGCGCTGTTCCTCGGCGACGTGCGCGATCTGCGGCAGGCCCGCGTCTTCCAGACGGGCATCCAGCTCGCGCGGGCGGGCACCGACCTCGATCCCAAGGCCCTGCGCCGGGCCGTGGACCGGGGGCTCGCGCTGGAGAAGGAACTGCTGGTCGACCCGGACTGGTTCGCCTCGCTCGACTTCGGCGCCGAGGTGCGCACCAAGAACGGACGGCACCAGAACGAGCTGACCCGATACCGGTACGACGTGGTGGTGTACGAGGAGTCGTCGGACGTCCTGCGCCTCGACGACGCCCCGGTGGTGGAGTGGTCCGGGGCGAGCGCGCTCGTCGGGCACCTCTCGGGGGCCGAACTGCTGCGCGTACGGCGGGTGCCGGACGCCCGTACGGCGGGCGACCTCGGTGCGCTGCGGGCGCTGGAGTCCGGGCGGGCGCTGCCGGGCGCGATGGTCGCTCCGGTGGTGGAGCCGGAGGATCTGCGCGCGCTCGGCGAATCCCACGGCTATCGCGTCCTGACCACGTGGTCCGAAGAGCCGGGCCACTTCGACGCCGTGTTCGTACGAGGGACCGCCCCTCGCCGCACGGCCGGTCTGCATCTCCCCCGCCCGGAGCGCGGCACCGCCCCGTACGCCAACACCCCGACCGCCACACGTGGCAACGGGGCCCTCGTACGGCGGCTGCGCGAGGACCTGGGGCAGCGGCTGCCCGGCTACATGGTCCCGGCCGCCTTCGTGGTGCTGCCCCGGCTGCCGATGAACGACAACGGCAAGCTCGATGTGCGGGCGCTGCCGGACGCCGAGCCCTCGGTCGCCCTGTCGGAGGGGCGGGGCCCGGCGACCGATGTCGAGGAGGTGCTGTGCCGGCTCTTCGCCGAGGTGCTGGGGCTGCCCCGCACCGGCGCGGAGGACAACTTCTTCGATCTGGGCGGCCACTCGCTGCTCGCGACCCGACTCATCAGCCGGGCCCGCACCGAACTGGGCGCGGAACTCGCGATCCGTGACCTGTTCGAAGCACCCACCCCCGAGACGCTGGCGTTGCGGGCGGAGGCCGGACGGCCCGCGCGGCCCCCGCTGCGACAGATGCCCGAGCGGCCCGCGCGCATCCCGCTGTCAGCGGCCCAACGGCGGCTGTGGCTGGTGGAGCGCATCACCGGCGGCGGTGTCGCCTACAACTTCCCCCTCGTCTTCCGGCTGCGCGGCGAACTGGACCTCGTCGCGCTGCGGACGGCGCTGACTGACGTGACGGATCGTCATGAGGTCCTGAGGACACGGTTCCTGGAGTCGGACGGCGAGCCCTGCCAGTGGATCGTGCCGCCGGGCTCGGCCGAACCCGAATTCCAGGTCACCGATGTCAGCGCTCTCACCGAGGACGAGCTGGCCGCGCGCATCGAGGCGGCACAGCGGCGGCCGTTCGACCTGAGCACCGAACTCCCTGCTCGCGCAGAGGTGTTGAAGCTGAGCCCCGGCGATCACGTGGTGGCGCTGGTGCTGCACCACATCACCACCGACGAGTGGTCGGACCGGCCGTTCCTCGGTGACCTCACCACCGCGTACCGGGCCCGTGTCGAGGGCCGCGGACCGGAGTGGGCGCCGCTGCCGGTCCAGTACGCCGACTACACCCTGTGGCAGGACACGCTGCTCGGGCAGGTCGGCGAGGCCCAGCTCGCCCACTGGACCGAGGCTCTGCGTGAGCTGCCGGAGGAGCTGTCGCTGCCGCTCGACCGGCCCCGGCCGGACGAGCCCACCGGACGTGGTGGCAAGGTCCGTCTGGACCTCGCCGCCGACACCGGCCGCGCCCTGCGCGCACTGTCCGGCGCCACCCACACCAGCATGTTCATGCTGTTCCAGGCGGCCACGGCGGCGCTGCTGCACCGACTCGGTGCCGGGGACGACATTCCGCTGGGGGCTCCCATCGCGGGGCGCACGGACGACGCGCTCGACGACCTGGTCGGCTTCTTCGTCAACACGCTCGTCCTGCGTACCGACCTGTCCGGCGGCGAAGACCGGCTCACCTTCCGCCAACTCCTCGCGCGCGTACGGGAATCCGCCCTGGAGGCGTTCGAGAACCAGGACCTTCCCTTCGACCACGTCGTCGAGGCCGTCAACCCGCCCCGCGTCGCCGGCCGCAATCCGCTCTTCCAGGTCATGCTCGGCTACCACTACCGGCCCGACGGCGACCCGGATGTGCTCGGCATGCCCACCGAGTGGTACGACATGGACACGGGCATGGCCAAGTTCGACCTCCACTTCACCTTCGTGGACGAGGCGGACCCAGATCGCCTCACCCTGCTGCTCGAGTACGCGCTCGACCTGTACGACGAGGCGACGGCCCGGCGACTGGCCGGCCGCCTGGTGCGGCTGCTGGAGCAGGTGGCCGCCGAGCCCGACATCCCCGTACGGGATCTGGAGGTGGTGGACGAGGCCGAGCGAGAGGCGGTGCTCGTCCGGTGGAACGACACCGGGCACGACGTACCGGCGACGACCCTGCCGGAGCTGTTCCGCGCACAGGTGGCACGGACGCCGGACGCGCTCGCTCTGGTTCACGACGAACAGCGGCTGACGTACGCGGAGTTGGACGAACGGGTCGAGCGGACGGCACGGGTCCTGGCCGGCCTGGGTGTGGGCCCCGAGCGCACGGTGGCGGTGGCGTTGCCGCGTTCGGTCGACCTCGTCGTCGCCCTGCTGGCGGTACACCGGGCGGGCGGCGCCTATCTGCCCCTGGATGCCGATCAGCCACGGGAGCGACTCGCCCTCATGCTGGAAGAGGCACGTCCGGTGTCCGTCATCGAGGACGCGCTGCCGCAGGGGCGGGAAGGCGAACTCCCCACGCTGTACGACCCGTTGAGCCCGGCCTACGTGATCTACACCTCCGGCTCGACCGGCCGCCCGAAGGGTGTCGTCGTCCCGCACGAGGGCATCGTCAACCGGCTCCTCTGGATGCAGGACGCGTACGGGCTGGGCCCCGACGACCGGGTGTTGCAGAAGACGCCGTCCGGCTTCGACGTGTCGGTGTGGGAGTTCTTCTGGCCGCTGATCACCGGGGCCACGCTGGTCGTCGCCCGGCCGGAAGGCCACAGGGATCCGGCGTATCTGGCGGAGCTGATCCGCGAACAGGGTGTCACGACCACGCACTTCGTGCCGTCGATGCTCCAGGTGTTCCTGGAGGAGCCGACCGCCGCGCGGTGCACGAGTCTGCGGCGGGTGATGTGCAGCGGTGAGGCACTGCCCCTGCCGGTGGCGGAGCGCTTCCACGAGGTGCTGTCGGCCGAGCTGCACAACCTGTACGGGCCGACGGAGGCCTCGGTCGACGTCACGGCCGGCCAGGTGGTTCCGGGTGCCGACCGGGTGGTGATCGGGCGTCCCGTGTGGAACACCCGGGCCCGCGTCCTGGACGCGGCGCTGCGGCTGGTGCCGCCGGGCGTGGCGGGTGAGCTGTATCTGGCGGGTGTCCAGCTGGCCCGTGGCTACCTCGACCGCCCGGGTCTCACGGCCGAGCGGTTCGTCGCGGACCCGTACGGCGGCCCGGGGGCCCGGATGTACCGCACGGGCGATCTGGCCCGCTGGCGGGCGGACGGCACGCTCGACTTCCTCGGCCGCACCGACCACCAGGTCAAGATCCGTGGCGTGCGCATCGAGCCCGGCGAGATCGAGGCCGTGCTCGCCCGGCACGCGTCCGTGGCCCACGCGGTCGTCCTACCGCACGAACAGCGGCTCGTCGCCTACGTCGTCCCCGCCGCCGGGGAGGTCACCGACCCGGTGGCGCTGCGGGCCCACACCGCCGCGGCCCTGCCCGAGCACATGGTTCCCGCGGCCGTCGTCGTCCTCGACGCGCTGCCGCTGACGCCGAACGGCAAACTGGACCGCCGGGCGCTGCCCGCGCCGGACTTCGCGGCGGGCGGCGGCACCGGCGGCCGGGCACGTGATCCGCGTGAGGAGATCCTCTGCGGTCTCTTCGCGGACGTGCTGGGCGTGGACCGGGTCGGCGTCGACGACGACTTCTTCGCCTTGGGCGGCCACTCCCTGCTGGCCATGCGGCTGATCGCCGGCGTCCGGGCGGCGTTCGGGGCCGATGTGCCGCTGCGCACGGTGTTCGACGCGCCGACGGTCACCCGGCTCGCGCAGCGGTTGGCGGAGGGCTCCACGGCCGACGTCCGGGCCCGGCCTGCGCTCGGGGTGCGGACGCGTCCCGAGCGGCTGCCGCTGTCGTCCGCGCAGCAGCGCCTGTGGGTGCTGTACCAGGTGGAGGGCCCCAGCGCGACGTACAACATCCCCTCGGCCTGGCGGCTGACCGGTGAGCTGGACGTCGAGGTGTTGCGGGCGGCCGTGCACGATCTGGTCGTCCGGCACGAGACGCTGCGCACGGTCTTCCCCGACGAGGAGGGGCGGGCCTTCCAGCGGGTGCTGGACGCGGACGAGGTGCGGGTGCCGTTCGAGGTGGCGGACACGGACGTCGGCCGGCTGCCCGAGCGGCTGGCCCGGGCGAGCGCGTACGGCTTCGCGCTGGACCGTGAACTGCCGTTGCGTGTCCATGTGTTCCGCACGGGCCCGGAGGAGTGGACGCTCCTGCTCCTGCTGCACCACATCGCCGGTGACGAGTGGTCGGAGGGGCCGCTGAACGGGGACCTGGCGGTCGCCTACGCGGCCCGTGCGGCGGGGCGGGCGCCCGCGTGGGAGCCGTTGCCGGTCCAGTACGCCGACTACACGCTGTGGCAGCGGGACGTCCTGGGTGACGAGAAGGACCCGGAGAGCCTGGCGGCACGTCAGATCGCCTACTGGCGACAGGTGTTGGCGGGACTGCCGGAGGAGCTGGCGCTGCCCGTCGACCGGCCGCGCCCGCTGGAGTCCAGCTATCGGGGTGGCGCCGCCGATCTGTCGCTCGACGCCGAACT
Organism: Streptomyces sp. CA-210063; assembly: GCF_024612015.1. Taxonomy (NCBI): domain Bacteria; kingdom Bacillati; phylum Actinomycetota; class Actinomycetes; order Kitasatosporales; family Streptomycetaceae; genus Streptomyces; species Streptomyces sp. CA-210063. The sequence continues at coordinate 10,272,808 of NZ_CP102512.1, read as the reverse complement.
GGCTGCGGAACTGCACCGGTTGGCCCGCGACAACGGCGTCAGTGTGTTCATGGTGGTGCAGGCGGCCGTGGCGTCCCTGCTCACCCGGCTGGGTGCCGGGCACGACATCCCGATCGGCAGTCCGATCTCGGGGCGGACCGACGCGGCCCTGGAGGAGTTGGTCGGGTTCTTCCTCAACACGCTGGTGCTGCGGACGGACACCTCCGGTGAGCCGACGTTCCGGGAGCTGCTGGCACGGGTGCGGGAGACCGATCTGGCCGCCTTCGACCACCAGGAGGTGCCGTTCGAGCGGTTGGTGGAGGTCCTGAACCCGGCCCGGTCGCTGGCCCGACACCCGCTGTTCCAGGTGATGGTGGTGTATCTGGCGGCCGGTGGCGAGGACACCGGACTGCCCGGGCTGCGGGCCCGCCGCGACGAAGTCGTCAACACCACGGCGAAGTTCGACCTGTCCTTCGACTTCGTGGAGCGCGGCGACGGCGGCGGTGTCGACGGTGTGCTGGAGTACAGCGCCGATCTGTTCGACCACGCGACCGCACAGTCCTTCGCGGACCGGCTGCGGCGAGTCCTGCGGGTCGTCGTCGCCGACCCGGACGTGTCACTCGGACGCATCGACATCCTCGACACGGACGAGCGACGGCAGCTGACCGGCGGCTGGCAGAGCCGGCCTCTCACCGCCGGACCGACGACCGTGCCCGCACTCTTCGAAGAGCGGGTGCGGCGGCACCCCGACCTGCCCGCCGTGGCCTCGGACGGCATCGAGCTGACCTTCGCCGAGCTGAACGCGGAGGCCAATCGCCTGGCCCGTCTCCTGGTCGAACTCGGCGCCGGGCCCGAGCAGTTCGTGGCCCTCGCGCTGCCCCGCACCGCTCGGTTCCTGGTGGCCGTGCTGGCGGTGCACAAGGCGGGCGCGGCGTACCTGCCCCTCGATCCCGACGCGCCGAGCGACCGTACGGCGGATGTCCTCGACGACGCCCGACCGGTACTGACGCTCACCACCCGGGGCCTCCGGGCGGCACTTCCACCGGACGCCGATCTCCTGGTGCTCGACGACCCCGCCACCGCCGACCGGATCGCCGCCCGGGAGGCCGCGGACCTCACCGACGCCGACCGCGCCGGAGCCCTGACACCACGCCACCCGGCGTACGTCATCTACACGTCCGGCTCCACCGGCCGCCCCAAGGGTGTGGTGATCACCCACGAAACCCTCGGCAACCTCTTCCACAGCCACCGCGAGACGCTCTACGCACCGGCGATCGCGGCGGCCGGCCGGCGGCATCTGCGGGCGGGGCACGCCTGGTCGTTCTTCTTCGACGCGTCCTGGCAGCCCCAGCTGTGGCTGCTGGACGGGCACTGTGTGCACATCGTGTCCGAGGAGGTGCGGCGCGACCCCGAACTGCTCGCCGCGGCCGTGGTCGAGCACCGGTTCGACTTCCTGGAGGTCACCCCGTCGTTCTTCGCGCAGATGGCCGACAGCGGTCTGCTGCGCGGCGACGACTGCCCGCTCGCCGTGGTCGGCGTGGGCGGCGAGGCCGTCCCGGTCGCCCTGTGGCGGCGGCTGGCCGGGCTGCGCGGCACGGAAGCCTTCAACCTGTACGGGCCGACCGAGTCGACCGTGGACGCCCTGGTGGGACGGGTCGGGGACAGCGAACGCCCGCTCGTGGGACGGCCGGTGGCCGGCACCCGGGCGTACGTCCTCGACGGCCTCCTCCAGCCGGTACCGCCCGGTGTCACCGGTGAGCTGTACCTGGCGGGCGGCGGTCTCGCCCGTGGCTATCTGGGCGCCCCCGGGTTGACGGCCGAGCGATTCGTGGCCGATCCGTTCGGGGAACCCGGCTCCCGGCTGTACCGGACCGGTGACCTCGCCCGCTGGACGGCCGACGGACGGCTGGACTACCTCGGCCGGGCCGACGCCCAGGTCAAGATCCGCGGCTTCCGCATCGAACCGGCGGAGATCGAGTCCGCGCTGACCACCCATCCGGACATCGGGCAGGCGCTGGTGACGGTACGTCAGGAGGGCTCGCGCAAGCTGCTCGTCGCCTACGTGATCCCGTCATCGGCGGGTGCCGTCCCCGACCCGGCGGCCCTGCGCGCCCATGTCGCCGCGCGGCTCCCCGACCACATGGTCCCGGCGGCTGTCGTGGTGCTCGACCGGTTCCCGGAGCTGGCGAACGGCAAGCTGGACCGGGCCGCGCTGCCCGCCCCCGACTTCTCCGCCCTCTCCTCCGGCCGCGCACCCGCGACCCCGGTGGAGAAGACGCTCTGCGCGGTCTTCGCCGATGTCCTGGGGCTCGAACAGGTCGGCGTGGACGACGACTTCTTCACCCTCGGTGGCGACAGCATCGTCGCGATGCAACTCGTCGGCCGGGCACGCGCGGCGGGCGTGCGCATCACTCCCCGGCTGGTGTTCCGCCATCGCACGGTGGCGGCGCTGGGCACGGTCGCCGAGGCCGTCGACACGACCGCCCGCCGCCCCGAGGACGACGGCACCGGCATCGTGCCGCTCACCCCGGTCATGCACTGGCTGCGCGAACTGGGCGGCCCGTTCGCCTCGTACCACCAGTCGGCGCTCGTCCGCACCCCCGCCGCACTGGACCTGCCCGGCCTGACCGCCGTCCTCCAGGCCCTCGCCGACCGGCACGACCTGCTGCGGGCGACCCTCGTACGGCCGTCGCCCGACGCCACCGACGACTGGTCGCTGCACGTCCCGGCGGCCGGGGCGGTCGACGCCGCCGGGTGGATCGACCGTGTGGACGTGGCAGGTCTGGACGCGGCCGCTCTCACCGACGCCGTGGCGGAGCACGCGCACGCGGCACGGGCGCTCCTCGACCCCGACGCGGGGGTGATGGTCAGGGCCGTGTGGTTCGACGCCGGTGACGCACCCGGGCGACTGTTGCTGATGGCCCACCACCTGGTGGTGGACGGAGTGTCGTGGCGCGTGCTGCTGCCGGACCTGGCCGCCGCCTGGCGGGACGTCTCCGCCGGGCAGCCGGTGCGTCTCGACCCGGTCGAGACGTCGTTCGCCGGCTGGTCACGGCTCCTCACCGAGCTGGCCCGGACCCCGGCCCGAGAAGCCGAACTGCCCCTCTGGGCAAGCGTCTTGGACAGCGGCTCCGCGTCCTTCCCGCTCCTGCGGGAGCCCGACCCGGACCGCGACACCACCTCGACCCGGCGCGAGGTGGTCCTCCGGATGCCCGCCGAGCACACCGGTCCGCTGCTGTCGGCCGTACCGGCCGCGTTCGGGGCCGCCGTCAACGACGTGCTCCTTGCGGGGCTCGGCCTGGCCTTCGCCGACCGGCGGCGACGTGACGGCGGGGCGGACACCTCGGTCCTGGTCGACCTCGAAGGACACGGTCGGGAGGAGGAGTTGGGCGGCGACGGGGTCGATCTCTCCCGTACGGTCGGCTGGTTCACCAGCGTCTTCCCGGTACGGCTCGACCCGGGGCCGGTCGACACGGCCGAGGCCTTCGCCGGGGGCCGGGCGGCGGAGGAAGCCGTACGACGGGTGCGGGAGCATCTGGCGTCGCTGCCCGCGAACGGTGTCGGGTACGGCCTGCTGCGGCACCTCAACCCCCGTACGCGGGAGGTGCTGGCGGCCCACGAGCCGGCACGTGTCGAGTTCAACTACCTGGGCCGGTTCGGGATTCCGGAGGAGACAGACTGGTCGTACGTGCCTGAGGACGACGCCGCGGCGGACATCGGGCCGGAGGGTTCGATGCGGGAGGGTCACGCGCTGGAGATCAACGTGGTGACCGAGGACCGGGCGGACGGGCCGGTGCTGGCCGCGCACTGGTCGTATCTGGAGGGACTGTTGCCACGCGAGACGGTCCAGGATCTCGCCGAGACCTGGTTCAGGGCCCTGCGGGGGCTTCTCGCGTGGGCGGAGCGGAACCCGACGTGAGGAAGAGGAGTGGTATGAGCAACCCGTTCGAGGACCCCGAGGGCGTCTACCTGGTGCTGGTCAACGACGAGAACCAGCACAGCCTGTGGCCGGACTTCGTGGACGTGCCGGCCGGCTGGCGGGTGGTCCACGGGCCCGACTCGCGGCAGTCGTGCCTGGAGCACGTCGAGACCCACTGGACCGACATGCGGCCGCGCAGCCTGGCCGAGTCGATGGACGGCTGACACGCGGGAAGGGGCCGGTCGCTCGACCGGCCCCTTCCTCGTCTCGCGAGCGACCGTGTCAGGACGCGGGCTGCTCCACCTTGGTGTCCGTCTTGCCGTCGACGGCGGCCGACAGCTGGGGGACGAGCCGCTCGACGACATACCGGAGGCTGAGGACGGTGCCCATGGACAGGGCGTTGCCGTAGTCGCTGACCTCGTCGACGTAGACCTCGCGGCCCTCCTTGACGACGCTCAGGTCCTTGTACGAGGCGTCCTTGTGCAGCTTGTCGGCGTCCTTGGCGACGTCGGCGACCTGCCACACGATGGCGTCCTGGTCGAGCAGGTCGGTGCGCTCCTTGCTGATGTTGGCGCCGAACTGGTCCCCGATCACCTTGTCCAGGTCCGCGGGCAGGGAGAACCCGAGGTCGGTGAGGAGGTGCGAGCGCGGGTCCTGGCTGCCGAAGACGAACATGCCCTCGTAGGGGGTGGCCATCACGGCGCTCTGCCCCTTGAACTCGGGGTGCTCCTCGACCGCCTTCGCGATCGTCTCCTCGGTCTCCTTGACGACCGCGGCGGCCTCGTCCGGCTTGCCGAGCGCCTTGCCGATCCTCTCGGCCTGCTCCTGCCACGGAACGCCGTAGTCGTTGTACGCCTTCGGCTGGGCGACCACGGGCGCGAACTTGGACAGCGACTCGTACTGCTCCTTGGTGAGTCCGCCGTACACCGCGAGGATCAGGTCGGGCTTGAGGGCGGCGATCTTCTCCACCTGCGGGCCGGTGCCCGTGTCCTTGAGGACGGTGGGTGCCTCGGCGCTGCCGAGCTTGTCGTCGGCCCAGGGGCCGATGGCGCCCTTGTAGCCGCCGAGCCATTCGGTGGTGCCGACGGGGACCTTGCCGAGGGCGAGGACCGCGTCCTGGTCGGTGAGGCCGACGGTGACGATCCGCTGGGGCTCTTCCTTGATCGTCGTGCTGCCGTATTTGTGGTCGACGGAGACCGGGAAGGCGGAGTCGCCGGACGTGCTCGCCTCCGCGCCGGCGTCCGACGCGTCGGAGGCGTCGTCGGAGCCGCCACCGCAGGCGGTGGCGAGGAGCAGGGTGGCGGAGGCGAGCACGACGGCGAGCCGTGGCGCTCTACGGGAGCGGAACATCAGCGGTCCTTCGGTTCGGGTTCCTGTGAAGCGGTACGTGTGGGGGTCTCGGGGGCCGGCCGGGGGCCGGTGTCGCGGGCGTCCGACCAGGCCGACCAGAGGGCGGCGTAGGGGCCTCGCGCGGCGCGGAGTTCGTCGTGGGTGCCGCTCTCGACGACACGGCCGGACTCCATGACGACGACGCGGTCGGCGGTCGCCGCCTGGGAGAGGCGGTGGGCGACGATCAGCGCGGTGCGGCCGTCCACGGCGCGGGCGACCGCCTTCTCCAGGGCGCGTGCTCCGGCGCTGCCCGCCTCGGCGGTGGCCTCGTCGAGGATCACCAGGGGCGGGTCGGCGAGGATCAGCCGGGCCAGCGCGAGGGCCTGCGTCCGTTCGCCGCTCAGCCGGTGGCCGCCGTCGCCGACGACCGTGGCGAGCCCGTCGGGCAGGGCCTCGGCCCAGGCGAGGGCGTCGACCCGGTCGAGCGCGGCCCGTAGTTCGTCGTCGGTGGCGTCGGGCTTGGCGAGCCGCAGGTCGTCGGCGAGGGGGCCCGCGAAGACATGGGTCTCCTGGGTGATCAGGGCGATCGTGCGGGAGGCGGCGGAGCCGAGTTCGGTGGGCGGGACGCCGCCGACCAGGACGGTGCCGGTGGTGGGCGGCTGGATGCCCGCGACGAGTCTGGCCAGGGTGGTCTTGCCGGCGCCGCTGGCGCCGACGAGGGCCACGCGTTCGCCGTGCCGGATCGTCAGGTCGATGTCGTGGAGGACGGGGTGGCCGGTCAGGTAGGCGTGGCTGAGGCCCCGGACGGTGACGTCGACGCCGCCCGCCTCGACGGAGTGGTCCGGCGCCGGGGGCAGGGGTTCGTCCGTGACGCCGACGAGCCGGGCGAGGCCCGCCATGGCCGACTGGGCGTCGTCGAGGAGGGCGAGGGCCGCGTTGACGGGGCCGAACAGGCTGTGGAAGTACAGGGCGGCGGCAGTCGCCGTACCGATGCTCGCGGAGCCCTCGCGGACCAGCCAGTAGCCGGTGACCAGGACGGCGGCGAGCCCGATGTACTCGGCGATGTGCAGCCTGCTGTAGAAGCCGAGGACGAGCCGTACGCCCCGCATGGTCAGCGCCACCACGGACCGGGACCGCTCGGTGACCCGCTCGGTGTGCTCCCGTTCCAGCCGGAACGCCCGCGCGGTGGAGCTGCCGCCGATGGTGTCGAGCATCTGCTGCTGCTGGGCGCCGGCCGCCACCCGCTGCTCGGCGTAGAGCGGGACGGCGCGGGTGACGTACCAGCGTGCGGTGGCCGCCTGGACGGGGACCGCGAGCAGCGCGGCCAGCAGGAACCGCCAGTCCAGCAGGGCCATGGCCCCGAGGGTGAGGACGATGGTGAGCAGCGAACGCCCCAGCGCGGGCAGCGCGCCCCGTACGGCGTCGGCGATGAGGGAGACGTCGGCGGTGACCCGGGCCGTCAGGTCACCGGCGCCGGCCTTCTCGACCCGGTCCAGCGGCAGCGCCAGCGCCCGTTCGACGAAGCGTTCGCGCAGCCGGGCCAGGGTCGTCTCCCCCAGCCGGGCGATCAGCGACAGCCCGAACCCGGCGGTGACACCCTGCGCCACGGCGACCGCCACCAGCAGCGCCGCGGTGGCCGTGATGGCGTCGACGGAACCGCGGTCGGCGGCCAGGTCGACGATCCGGCCGAGCAAGGGCTGTACGAGCAGGCCGACGGCGGTGGAGGCGACCATGACCGTGAACCCGGTCAGCGCCAACCGCCGGTGCGGACGCAGCAGTTCGGCGACGGCCGCCCGGGTGCGGGCAGGGGTGGCGACGGGGAGCAGTACGGGTCCGGGGCGGCTGCCGCTCCGGGGTGCCGCCTCGGCGGTCGCGGCGGTCTGAGCGGGCTCGGTCATGTGAGGACCGCCGTACGGTAGTCCGCGCACGCGTGGACGAGCCGCTCGTGGTCGCCGGTCGCGGCGACCCGGCCGTCGTGGAGCAGGACGACCCGGTCGGTGACGGCGAGCAGGGCGGGGCTGTTGGTCACCAGGAGCGTGGTGCGTCCCCGGCGGACGTCCCTGATCCCGGCGGCGATCCGGGTCTCCGTGACGGCGTCGACGGCGGTGGCGGGCTCGTGCACGACGAGCACCGGCGCGTCGGCCGCCAGGGCCCGGGCCAGGGCGACCCGCTGTCGCTGCCCGCCGGACAGCGAACGGCCGCGCGCGCTCACGGCGGTGTGGACGCCGTCGGGCAGCGCGCGGGCGACCTCGTCCGTGTCGGAGGCGGCCATGGCGGCCGTGACGCGCGCCGGTGCGGCGGCGCCGGCCGCCGCCGTGACGTTCTCCAGGACCGTGCCCTCGAACAGGTCGGCGTCGTGCTCGGCGACGAGGATCGCCGCGCGCACCTCCCCCAGTCCGAGCGCGGTCAGTGGCGTGCCGTCCAGTTCGACCGCTCCTTCGGCGGGATCGGTACGGCGGCCGAGACAGCGCAGCAGCGCCGTGGCGTCGGCGGGGTCGGTGGTGGCGACGCCGACGGTCTCGCCGGGGGCGATGTCGACGTCCACGCCGCGCAAAGTGCCGTACGCGAGGGCGCGGATCGTCAGCCGTCCCTCAATGTCGTCACGGGCAGGGGTGTCGTCGGCAGTCTGTCCCGGGGATACGGCGCCCGGGGTGTCCAGCACGTCCGCGATACGGGCGGCGGAGGCGCGGCCCTGCGCCAACTCGGCGTTGACCCAGGCGAATTCGGTGAGCGGGCCGACGATGAACAGGGCGAGTCCGACGGAGGAGACGAGTTCACCGAGGCCGATGTCGCCGCGTGCGGCGAGGCGGCCGCCGACGAGGGCGACCAGGGCGATGAACGTTCCGGTGAGGATGGTGACGACGCCGTTCTGCCAGGCCTCGGCGCGGGCGGCGCGCAGGGTCGCGGCGAGGGAGTCCTGGCTGACGCGCCGGTAGCGGGCGACGGCCGCCGTCTCGGCGCCGATGCCCTTGAGGACACGCAGTCCGGCCACCAGGTCCGCGGCGACACCGGAGGCCTGGGCCGCGCGTTCCTGTTCGGTCTCGCTGCGTCGTTCCAGGGGCTTGCTCAGCAGGTGGCCCAGCCACAGCAGCAGCGGGGTGCCCAGCAGGACGAGCAGGCCCAGGACGAGGGACACCCGCAGGAGTGCGACCGCGCTGACGACGAGGCCCGCCGTCGCCGCGAAGGCGACGATGAGCGCCATGGCGACGGCACCGACCCGCTTGGCGTCCTCGGTGGCGATGTTCGTCAACTCGCCCGGCAGGCGCCCCTCTTCGGCGCCGCCCTCGGGCGCGAGGACGCGGCCGACGAGCTGGGTTCGGAGGTGGTGGGCGGCGGTGACGGAGGCGCGCTCACCCGCTCCGGCACTGAGGCGGAAGCTGAAGGAGAGCCCCACGTACACGACGGCGAGGACGGCGAGCCACAGGAGCAGTCCGGGGACGTCACCGTCCACGACTCCGCGCTCGATGGCCAGTCCGATGAGCACCGGCACCAGGGCCTCGCCCGTCTGGTGCCCCATCCCCAGAACCGCGCCCAGCACGACGTCCCGACGCTGTGCGCCGACCGCGCGCCACAGAACGCTCCGTCCCGGCGGGTCAGCCTTTCTCACGCATCCCTCCGGACCGGTTTCACCAACACAGGAAACGTACAAGAAAACTTAGGTAAGGCTAACTACATTTGTCTTCTTGGACCAGCCCTGAAACGCCGCCCGGACGAACCGACCTCCCCCGAACGCTGGGACATTAACCGACCGAACCGTCAACTGGCGTACGGATCACGGCAGTTCACCAAGACGAGACGTCACCGACGCGACCAGCCGAGACTTCCCCCGACGCGATCGCCCCGACCGGAAGGACCTGTTCGTGCTCAGCACCAGGATCACCAACGCCCGCATCGTCACGATGGACCCGGACCGCCCGGAAGCCCGGGAACTCGGGATCTGGCGGGGGCGCACAGTCGGCCTGGACGAGGACGTGGCGGGGCTTCTGGCGCGGCGGACGCTGGACCTGGACGGCGCCACGGTGCTCCCGGGCTTCATCGACGCCCATGTGCACCTGGCCTGGACGGGCCTGAAGGCCAAGGCACCCAGTGTCGCGCCGAGCCGCCGCGCCGATGACGTGCTCCGCGTGGTGGCCCAGGCGGTGGCGCAGGCACCCGCCGACGGCTGGGTGGACTTCGGCGGCTACGACCAGCGGACGCTCGACCGCCCCCTCACGGCGGCCGACCTCGACGCCGTCAGCGCCGGACGCAAGGTGTATCTGGGCCACCTCTCCGGGCACGCCTGCCTGGTCAACTCGGCTGTGCTGAGCGGACTCCCCGCGGACGTGGCCCGGCCTGACGGTTTCCTCGCGGAGGGCGCCATGGGGGCCGCGCTGCAGTCCCGGCCGCCGCACTCGCTCACCGAGCTGGCCACGGCGATCGAGCACGCCGCGCGCGTCTGCCGGTCCGAGGGGATCACAGGGTGCGCCGAAGCGGGGGTCGGGGCCCGGCTCTTCGGGCACAGCCCCATCGAGGGCGCCGCGTACCAGCTCGCGCACGAGTCGGGCCGACTGCCGCTGCGGGTACGGCTGATGGTGGCGGCCGACGCGCTGCGCCCGGTCGGCGCGGACGCCGAGGACACCACGAGCCGGGCGATCGACCTCGGCCTGCGGACGGGCTTCGGCGAGGGCACGCTCTCCCTCGGCGCGCTCAAGATCTTCACCGACGGCGGCATGATGGCCCGTACGGCGGCCCTCACCAGCCCCTACCTGGGCACCGACGGCTCCGGTCAACTCATGCACGAGCCCGAGGTGTTGGAGAGCACGATCGTCGAGGGCCATCTCGCCGGCTGGCAGCTCGCGGTGCACGCCATCGGCGACCGGGCTCTCGATGTCGCCCTGGACGCGCTGGAGAAGGCCCAGAAGCTGAGCCCGCGCCCGGAGGTACGCCACCGTGTCGAGCACGCGGGCCTGGTCCGCCCCGACCAGCTCCCCCGGCTGGCCGCGCTCGGCGTCACCGTCGTCATCCAGCCGAGCTTCCTGCGCTACTACGGCGACGACTACGCCACGATCATGGGTGAGGACCGGGCCGGCTGGCTCTACCGGGGCCGGGGCTTCCTCGACCACGGGATCCGGGTCGCGGGCAGTTCGGACCGCCCTGTCGCGAACGGCGCCCCGCTGCGGGCCGTCCAGTTCATGGTCGAGCGGGCCTCGGAGTCCGGCCGCCTCATCGGCCCGGACGAGGCGATCACGGTGGACGAGGCACTCCGCGCGTACACCGTCGAGGCCGCCCGCGCCTGCCACTGGGAGGCCGACGCCGGCAGCCTCACCCCCGGCAAGCGGGCCGACCTCGTGGTCCTGGGCGATGATCCGCGCCGGGTGGACGTGTCGCGGATCGGGGAGATCGAAGTGGTGCGGACGTTCGTCGAGGGCGAGGACGAGCTCTGACGAAGGGGCAGTCGGAGGGCCACTCTTCGACGGCAATTAGGTTAGCCTTCCCTTATCAATTGCTGTGCACAGCCCCTCTCTTCCCCGTGAAGGAGTCCTGCCCACCATGTCCCGCACCCCCGCTGCCCGTACGAGCCTCCCGGCCCCGTCGCGCCGAAGCCTGCTCGCGGCCGGCGGGGCACTCGCCCTCACGCCGTTCCTCTCGGCCTGCGGCGGCGACAGCGGGGACGACAGCGCCTCCGACCCGAAGGCGAGCGGCGGCGGACCGTGGTCGTTCAAGGACGACCGCGGCCGCACGGTCCGCATCGACGAACGGCCCGAGACGATCGTGGCGTTCGTCAGCACCGCCGCCGCGCTCTACGACTACGGCATCGAGTGCAAGGGCGTCTTCGGCCCCACCGATCCGGTGAACGGCAAGCCGAACCCGCAGGCCGGCGACATGGACGTGGCCGAACTGACCAGCCTGGGCACCGCGTGGGGCCAGTTCAACGTCGAGAAGTACGCGGCCCTCCGGCCCGACCTGCTGATCAGCAACATGTTCCCGGCGCCGGACCTCTGGTACGTCCCGGAGGAGAGCAAGAAGAAGATCGAGGCGCTCGCCCCCACGGTCGGCATCAGCATCGCCCGCACCTCACTGCTCAACCCGCTCGAGCGGACGGCGGAGCTGGCCGAGTCGCTCGGCGCCGACCTGGGCGCCAAGAAGGTCACCGACGCCAAGACCCGCTTCGAGAAGGCCGCCGACACCCTGCGAGCGGCGGCCGAGGCGAGCGGTGGCCTCAAGGTGATGGCGATCACCGGCGACGCCGAGAACTTCTATGTCGCCGTCCCCGACTCCTACAGCGACCTGCACCACTTCAAGGATCTCGGCGTGGAGTTCGTCGAGGGCCAGAAGTCCGACGAGTGGGGCTTCTGGGAGTTCCTCAGCTGGGAGAACACCGACAAGTACCACGCCGATCTCATCATGGTCGACAACCGTTCCGCCGCCATGACCGAGGAGCAGCTCGCCGAGAAGGCGACCTGGCGTGAACTGCCCGCCGTCAAGGCCGGTCAGACCACTCCCTGGTCGATGGAAGAGCGTTTCAGCTACGCCGGTTTCGCCCCCGTCGTCGAACGCCTCGCCGCCGCCGTCACCGCGTCGAAGAAGCTCAAGGCCTGAGGCAAGGCGCTCAGTCGGACGCGCGGCGGGCCGGGATGGCGCGCGGGAAGTCCGCCGAGGGCACGAAGAACATCGTGCCGGCCACGGCCCGCGAGAAGTCGAGGATCGGGTCGTGGCCGGTCGGGGGGTTCGCCGATGAACACTGACCGGCCCCCGGCCCATGGGCGCATTCGAGGGGCCGGTTCGCTACGCGGCCGAAGCCGGTGCCTCGGCCGTGCTCGGCTGCTGCTCCTCGGGGTCGGTCTCGGTGGCGGCGACCCGGGCGGCGGGGATGAACACCGCGACGATGGCTGCGACCAGGGCGGCGGCGCCGCCGATCATCAGGCCGGTGCGGAAGCCGTCCTCCGAGGGCAGGCTGAAGCCGCCGAGGGTGGTGGTCATCTGGGCGAGGACCACGCCGACGACCGCGGCGGCGGTGGAGGTGCCCAGCGCGCGCATCAGGGTGTTGAAGCTGTTGGCGGAGGCGGTCTCGGACAGCGGCACCGTGCTCATGATCAGCGCGGGCATGGCGCCGTACGCGAGACCGACGCCGGAGCTGACGACGAGGGCGACGATCAGCAGCCCCCAGGTCGAGCCCATCAGGGCCAGCGACAGGCTGTAGCCGGTGGCGATCACCAGGGAGCCGGTGACCAGCGTGAACTTGGGACCGCGGGCGTTGGTGAGCTTTCCGCCGAGCGGCGAGAGCGCCATCATCATCAGCCCGGCCGGGGCCATCCACAGCGCCATCGCCAGCATCGACTGGCCCAGACCGTAGCCGGTGGCCTCAGGCAACCTGAGGAGCTGAGGAGTGATCAGCGACTGCGCGTACATGCCGAAGCCGACGAGGATCGAGGCCACGTTGGTGAGCAGCACGCGCGGGTGGGCGGTGGTGCGCAGGTCGACCAGCGGCTCGCGGGTGCGCAGTTCCCAGAAGCCCCAGAACAGCAGCAGTACGGCGGCGCCGGTGAACAGGCCGAGCGTGGTCGCCGAACCCCAGCCCCAGTCCGCACCCTTGGACACCCCGAGCAGCAGGCACACCACGCCGCCGCCGAGGCCCAAGGCGCCGACGAAGTCGAAGCGCTGCCCCTTGGCGCCTGCCGGGGTCTCGGGGACGAGGAACCAGATCATGGTGGTGACCGCCACGGCCAGACCGGCGGAGCCCCAGAACAGCACGCGCCAGCTGGCGTACTGCGCGACGGCGGCCGCGATCGGCAGGCCGAGGCCGGCGCCGATGCCGAGGGAGGCGCTGACCAGGGCGATGGAGCCGCTGAGCTTCTCCGGCGCGATGACATCACGCAGCAGGCTGATACCGAGCGGCACCACACCCATGCCGATGCCCTGAAGTCCCCGGCCCACGATCATCGGCACGACGGTCGAGGACAGCGCGCAGACCACCGAGCCGATGATCAGCGGCGCGCAGCACACCAGGAGCATGCGCCGTTTGCCGTGGAGGTCGCCGAGGCGCCCGCCGATCGGACCGAAGACCGCGCCCGTCAACAGCGTCGCGGTGATCACCCAGGAGGCGTTCGCCGCGCTGGTGTCGAGGATCGTGGGCAGCTCGGTGAGCAGCGGTGTCACCAGTGTCTGCATGATCGCGGCGACGATGCCGGCGAGCGCCAGCGTCGCGATGACGCCTCCCGAGCGGGCGGTGGGCGGGGGGTTGGCCGTCAAGGGATTCCTCCGTGCGGTGAACCGGCGTCCGGGCATACGTCATGCACCTGGCGTGCAGCATACATGTGCCATGTAGATGACATGTCTCGTGCATCATGCACAGCATGGGTACGATGCCTTACGCGGCAGGGGCGGACCGGCGGGATGCAAAGATCGCCCTGGCGGTATCCGCAACGAGGAGGTAGGCGACCGTGGAAGAGCCGACGCGCCGGGTCGAGTACGAGAACATGCTGCTCGGGCGTTACCAGCATCTGAGCAAGAGCAAGGGGCGCCGCAAGGACTCCACGCTGGAGCGCAGCGCGTACATCCTCCTCAGCCGTATCCGTGTCGAGGGGCCGATGTCCATCGGTGAGCTGAGCGACGCCTTCGGCCTCGACGCCTCCACCCTGCGGCGGCAGACCGCCGCCGCCCTGCGGGCCGGGCTGGTCGAGCACACCCTCGACCCGGAGGGTGGCGTGGCACGCAAGTTCCGTATCACCGAGGAAGGCGAGCGGCGCCTGGACGAGGAGCGGGAGGGCAACGTCCGCACCCTCGCCATGGTGCTGGCGGGCTGGTCCGACGAGGACATCGCCGGGTTCGCCGACTACCTCGAACGCTTCAACACGAGCATCGAGCGGTTGGCCGGCAAGCCCTGGCCGCGCCCGTAGCCGGTGTCCGGGAGGCGGGTAGCCTCGGAGACATGCGGATCTCCGTCTCCTCGGACATGGACGAGCCCGTCGCCCGCTTCCTCCTCACGGAGTTGCGCGCCCGGGGCCACGACGTGCTGACCCATGGCGCGCTGCGCACCGGGGACGACCCCCAGTGGGCGGCCTGCTCGGAGGCGGCGGCCCGCGAGGTCGCGTCCGGCGTGTCGGACCAGGCCGTCGTGTGCTGCTGGACGGGCACCGGCGCGTCGATCGCCGCGAACAAGGTGCCCGGCGTACGGGCCGCCCTGTGCACGGACGCGTACACGGCGGACGGCGCCCGCCGCTGGAACGACGCCAATGTGCTGGCGATCGGTCTGCGCCTGACCTCCGAGCCGCTGCTCAAGGAGATCCTCGACGCCTGGTTCGCCGCCGAGGCCAGCCAGGACGCCGACGACCGGGAGAACGTGGCCCGCGTCGAGCGGCTCGATGTCAGCCGGGGGGCCGACCCGGCCGGGTGAAGACGGGCATGGCCCACAGGGGCGGTTCCGGCGGGGGTTCGGGCGGTCCCGGTGTCGTGGTCGCGACCACGCGGGTCGGCGCGTGCCCCGGCGTGAAGCCACGCGTCGTACCGGCGGCCCTGAGCGCGGCCACGAAGGACAGACACGAGTCGTACCGGTCGTCCGGGGACTTGGCCAACGCCGTCGCCAGGACGTGATCCACGGCCGGCGGCAGACCGGGGCGCGCACTGGTCAGCGGCGGTGGCTCGTCGTACTGGTGGGCCCACAACAGGGCCATGTCGTCGTCCCGTTGGAAGGGCGGCCGGCCGGCGAGCGTCTCGTGGACGACACAGGCGAGGCTGTAGACGTCGCAGCGGCCGTCGACGGGCTTGCCCGAGATCTGCTCCGGCGCCACATAGTCGAGTGTCCCCACGAACTGGCCGACGGTCGTGAAGCCCGTCAGGGACAGCGACTTCTTCGTCAGACCGAAGTCGGTGAGATAGACGTGCTCGGGATGGTCGCTGTCGGTGCCCCGCGCGACCAGGATGTTGCCGGGTTTCACGTCCCGGTGCACCAGACCGTGATCGTGCGCGGCGTCGAGCGCGGAGGCGACCTGGCCGGCGATCCGGGTCGCGGTGGCGACCGGCAACGGGCCCTGCCGGTCCAGGAGATGCCGCAGATCGCGTCCGGCGACGTACCGCATGGCGATGTAGAGGATCCCCTCCGTCTCCCCCGCCTCGAAGACCGGCACGATATGCGGATGGTCGATCGCGGCGGCCACCCGTGACTCGTGTGTGAAACGGAGCCGGAAGGTGTCGTTGCGGGCCAGTTCCGGGGCGAGCAGCTTCAGCGCGACCGTCCGGTCCAGGCGCAGGTCCCTCGCCCGGTAGACCACGGCCATTCCGCCCCGGCCGATCTCCCGCTCGATGCGGTAGCTCGCGATCTGCCGTCCGACCAGCTCGGAAGGGCGCCCCGCGAACGGTCGCGTCTCATCCATCGGGTGTCACAGGTGGGAGCAGCCGTGTGGGTTCGTGATCGCCCGCGTGGGGGTCGGGCGGCCGGTGGTCGGGCGGTTCGCGTTCGGGTCCGCGTACGACCCGGGTCGGCTCCGGATCCGCGGCGGCGGCCGGTGGGACGCGCGGGGCGACCGGGTCCTCGTGCGGTCGCTCGGCCACGGCGAACGTGCTCAGCCGGGCCCCGTCGCAGTACACCCACCGTTCGTGCGCGGAGTCGAACAGCCACAGCGACTCACCGTCGACGACGACGCCGATCCGCAGTCCCTTCGTACGGTCGCGGAAGGTCTCCCCGTCGCGATGTCCGGCGGCCAGTGCCTCGGCCTCGGTGCGGTAGCGCGTCAGGGCCTCCTCGACGCGGGCCAGCAGGGGGCGCGGGTCGGCTGTGCGGGTGTCCGCGGTGCCGGCGGCGGGCGGGTCCTGGGGTACGGCGACGAGGAGGCGGCCGTCGACCCAGGCGGACCAGCCGTTGGCGCACAGGACCTGGCCCCAGTCGCCGCGCCGGTCGAGGAGTTGGACGGGCAGCAGCGGGTCGAGGGCCACGGTGGGACGGGACGGGTCGGGCATCTCCCAGGCGGGCAGCCCGCCCGGCGGGACGACGTGCGTGGGGAGGAATCCGGGGGTCGTCATCGCGGCTACTTCCGCATCACCACGGGTTCGCGGCGACGCAGCAGGCGGGCGACGAGACAGCCGCACAGCAGCGAGAGGACGACCAGCATCCCCATGTCCAGCAGCCACACGCCCGCCGAGTGTGCGAACAGCGGGTCCGTCTTGTCGGGGACGATCCGTTCGAGGTCGATCGTCCCGGCCATCGCGCCGAACGCCCACCGCGACGGCACCAGCCACGCCAGCTGTTCGAGGACGATGGTGCCCCGCACGTCCAGCAGCGCGCCGCAGAACACGACCTGGATGATCGCGAGGAGCACCAGCAGCGGCATGGTGACCTCCTCCTTGCGGACGAGCGCGGAGACGACCAGGCCGAGCATCATCGCGGTGAAGGCGAGCAGCGCCACGGCGACCGTGATCTCGGCCAGGGGTGGCATCAAGACCCCTTCGCCGCCGGGGGCGTTGAGGTCGACGCCGAGGAGGGCGACGAGGGTGAGGACGACCGCCTGGAGGACGGTGACGGTGCCGAGGACGACGACCTTGGACATCAGATACGCGGATCTGGACAGGCCGACGGCGCGTTCGCGCTGGTAGATGACCCGTTCCTTGACCAGTTCGCGGACGGCGTTCGCGGCGCCGGTCAGCACACCGCCCACGCACAGGATGAGCAGCGCGTTCATGGAGGTCTCCCGGTCCAGCGTGCTCCCCGCGAGCGCCCTCGCCATCGCGCCCATCACGAACGGCAGCGCGATCATGATGGCGAGGAAGGTGCGGTCGGCGCTCAGTGCGGCCGCGTACCGGCGGACGAGTGTGCCCAGCTGGGCGCCCCAGCTCTGCGCTGTGGGCGGCGGCGGCACGGCGACCGGCTCCGCGTCGGTCAGGTAGGGCTGGTTCATGGACGCGGTGACGTAGTGGCGGTGGAAGGGCGAGTCCCGGTACTCCCCCGCCCAGTCCCGATCCCGGTCCCGTTCGAAGGCCTCGAACGCCTCCGGCCACTGCTCGAAGCCGAAGAAGGCGAGGGCGTCGTCCGGCGGCCCGTAGTAGGCGACCCTGCCGCCGGGCGCGAGGACGAGGAGCCGGTCGCAGACGTCGAGGCTGAGGACGCTGTGGGTGACGACGATGACCGTACGGCCGTCGTCGGCGAGGCCGCGCAGCATGTGCATCACCGAGCGGTCCATGCCGGGGTCGAGACCGGAGGTCGGCTCGTCGAGGAAGAGCAGAGAGGGTTTCGTCAGCAGTTCCAGGGCGACGCTGACCCGTTTGCGCTGGCCGCCGGAGAGGCTGTGGATGGGCTGGTCGACGCGTTGTTCCAGGCCCAGTTCGCGGATCACCTCGTCGACCCGGGCCTGCCGTTCGGCCTTCGCGGTGTCCTGGGGGAAACGGAGCTCGGCGGCGTAGGCGAGGGCCCTGCGCACGGTCAGCTGGGCGTGCAGGATGTCGTCCTGCGGCACGAGGCCGATGCGCTGGCGCAGTTCGGCGTAGTCGCGGTAGAGGTCACGGCCGTCGTAGAGGACCGTGCCGCTGTCGGCGGGGCGCTGCCCGGTCAGGGCGTTCAGGAGGGTGGACTTTCCGGCGCCGCTGGGGCCGACGACGGCGAGGAGGCATTTCTCGCCGACCGGAAACGCCACCTTGTCCAGCAGTGTCTTCCGGCCGTGGTCGACCGCGACGGTCAGTTCCTGGACGTCCAGGGAGATCTCACCGGTGTCGACGTACTCCTGGAGCTCGTCGCCGACCAGGCAGAACGCGGAGTGGCCGATGCCGACGATGTCACCGGGAGTGACCGGGGCCCGGTCGACGGGCGTGCCGTTGAGGAACGTGCCGTTGTGGCTGCCGAGGTCCACGATCTCGTACGTGCCGTCCGGGAGCGCTCGTAGCTCGGCGTGCCGGCGGGAGACGACGAGGTCGTCGATGACCAGGTCGCTGTCGGCGGCGCGGCCGATACGGACGGTCCGCTCGGGCAGCGGGCGGACGCTGGTGGGCTGCCGGAAGGTGCCGGTGGAGGCGGGGCGGGAGATGGCGGAGGGGCGCTCGGGGGCGAGGCCGGTGAGCACCGCACGGGGGCCCTCCGGGACGGCCCCGAAGTGGATGACGCTGCCGGGGCCCACGTCCCACTCGTGGACGCGGTGGCCGTCGGCGTACGTGCCGTTGGTGCTGTTCTCGTCCTCGATCGTCCAGTGGTCGGCCTCGGCGCGGAGCACCGCGTGGTGCCACGAGACCCGGTCGTCGTCGAGGACCACGTCGCTGAGCGGGTCGCGTCCCACGTGGTACTCGTGGCGGGGGCTCATCACCGTGGAGCCCGACTCGGTCTCCAGCACGAGTTCGGGCGCAGTGAGTGCGATCGACCGCTCCGCCATGCCGAAAATTCTACCGATTCGCCCGAATATGTGCCTGGCGGTCCGCGCGTGGGTGCGGGCCATCCCGCATTGCGGGCACGCGAATCGCGTGCGAAGGGAATGCCTACGCCGTACCACCGCCGACCAGCGAGGCCGGCACGCGCATGGCTCGGGCGAACCTCGCCCGGCCCGTCGACGCCGACGTACGCCCCTCATGACCCACAGGGCCAGGACCGCGGCCTCTCGGAGTCAGGCGGCGGGAGCGGCGATTCTCTGGGCGATGCGCTGCATACGGACGGCGTCGACGGACTCCGCGAGGAGCTCGTACTCCGTGGTGTCGTCGTTGGTGGCGATCCGGACCAGGTTCCCGGCGGCCAACTCCTCGGCGACCAGCTGCTGTTGATCGTTGTCGGCGGACCAGGCGCGCAGCAGGGTCGGCACGTCCGGGACGGTGTCGGCGACCGGAACCACCGCGTTCGGGGGGAAGTTCGGGTTCTCGGGCCGCGGGTCGAGACGTTCGGCGATCCATAACGCGCGGTCACGCATCCACCACAGCGCCAGCGCCAGCGTGGGGGCGCGATAGGTACCGAGGGGCACGCCGACGCGCTGGCCGCCGCACATGCCGTACGCGGTGACATGGCACAGGAATTCGTCGTGCACGCTTCGCTCCCCCGATCGCACCGCCGACCCCGCCCGGCCCCACTCGCCGCGCGGACTTGCTCTCGCCTCGCAGATTTGCTGGTCGTGCACATCTGGCGACTCGACAGTCACGCACAGTGACATGGTGAACGCGCACGGATGCGCGTTCGTTCATGACGCAATCGCCCTGTCAGTCGAGTATCGACACTCCTGACACTCTGTCACCATGCCAATTCAGCCAGTCTCCTGGCATATGCGGGACCGCGATTGGCTGAAACGATGCGAAGGGCCCTGCGACCGGGCATTACCCGGATCACGAGGGGGGCGCAGACAGCTCCGGATCCGGGTCCCCGTCCCATACGTATGTCCTCGATGGAGGGTTCAACGGTGGAGCGCGGCAGAACTCGGGGAGCGGGGTGCGTTGGCGGGTGCGGGTGAGTGTGTGGTTGCTCGCGCAGTTCCCCGCGCCCCTGAAAGACACGCCCCTGCGGGCCGAAAAGCAAGGGGCGCGGCCCTTGCTTTTCAGGGGCGCGGGGAACTGTGCGCCCAGCCCCCACCGGCCCGCAGGCGACACGAAGCGGGACGAGGAGCTAGCCCTTGCCCTCGATGATCGCGTCGATGCGGGCCAGCTCGTCCGCCTCGAAGTCGAGGTTGCCGATGGCACCGACGCTGTCCTCGATCTGGCGGGCGCTGCTCGCGCCGACGAGGGCGGAGGTGACCCGGCCGCCGCGCAGCGTCCAGGCGAGGGCGAGCTGGGCCAGGGTCTGGCCACGGGACTTGGCGACCTCGTCCAGCGCGCGCAGCCTGCCCACCAGGTCCTCGGTGACGGCGTCGGAGTTCAGGAACGGGCTGTCGCTCGCCGCGCGGGAGCCCTCCGGGATGCCGTCGAGGTAACGGGAGGTCAGCAGGCCCTGCTCCAGCGGGGAGAAGACGATGGAGCCGACCTGGAGCTCGTCGAGGGCGTCGAGCAGGCCCTCGCTCTCGGGGCGCCGGTCGAGCATCGAGTAGCGCGGCTGGTGGATGAGGAGCGGGGTGCCCAGCTCGGCCAGGATGCGGGCGGCCTCACGGGTCTGCTCGGCCGAGTAGTTGGAGACGCCGACGTACAGCGCCTTGCCCTGCTGGACCGCCGAGTGCAGCGCGCCCATCGTCTCCTCCAGCGGAGTCTCCGGGTCCGGGCGGTGCGAGTAGAAGATGTCGACGTAGTCGAGGCCCATGCGCTTCAGGCTCTGGTCGAGCGAGGAGAGCACGTACTTGCGGGAGCCCCACTCGCCGTACGGGCCGGGCCACATCAGATAGCCCGCCTTGGTGGAGATGACCAGCTCGTCCCGGTACGGGGCGAAGTCGGCCTTCAGGGCCTCGCCGAGGGCGGACTCGGCGGAGCCGGGCGGCGGGCCGTAGTTGTTGGCCAGGTCGAAGTGGTTGACGCCCAGGTCGAAGGCGCGGCGCAGGATCTCGCGCTGCGTCTCGACGGACCGGTCGGGGCCGAAGTTGTGCCACAGGCCGAGCGAGAGCGCGGGCAGTTTCAGACCGCTGCGTCCGGTGCGCCGGTAGGGCATGTCCGCGTAGCGGTCGGGGTGTGCGGTGTACAACGCGACTCCAGAGGGGTTGGCACGGTGGGACCGGAGTCCCCGAGAACCGGTGTCCACTCTTTCGCGACCTGGGGGCATTGGTCCAACAGAAGAATCCGATGGGATTCAGCGCCTACGCTTCTCAGTCATGGAACTCCGCCATCTCCAGCATTTCGTCGCGGTCGCCGAGGAGGAGCATTTCACCCGGGCCGCCGAACGGCTGCTGGTCTCCCAGTCGGGTCTGTCCGCCTCCGTACGGGCACTGGAGCGCGAGCTGCAGACACCGCTGTTCGTGCGGACGACCCGCCGGGTGATGCTCACCCCGGCCGGGCGGGCGCTGCTGACCGAGGCGGAACGGATCCTGGCGCAGGTACGGTCGGCCCGCGAGGCGGTGGCCGCCGTGCAGGGCGTGCTGCGCGGCATGCTCGCGCTCGGGTCCGAGCAGTGTGTCGCCGGGCTGCATGTGGCGGGGCTGCTCGCCGCGTTCCGGCGGCGGCATCCGGATGTGGAGATCTGTCTGCGGCAGGCGGGCTCGGGCGCGCTCGCGGAAGAAGTGGCGAGCGGGCGCCTCGACCTGGCCTTCGCCGTGCGGACGGCGCAGGAGGACACCGACCAGCTGCGCGTCGTACCGCTGTCGAGCGAACCGATGACCGTCCTGTGCCACCCCAGCCACCGCCTCGCGGCCTCCGGCGCCGCCGTGACACCTGAGGAGCTGGGCGGCGAGGTCTTCGTCGACTTCCATCCGGACTGGGGGCCACGCCGCACCACCGACGCGGTCTTCGCCGCGGCCGGCGTCCGCCGGGCCGTCGCCCTGGAGGTCAACGATGTGCACAGCCTCCTCGACCTCGTGGACGAGAACCTGGGCATCGCCGTGGTTCCGCGCCACTTCCGGCACAAGCGCGACTCCCTCACCGCCCTCGCCGTCAAGGGCACCGGCGAGACCGTCTACGAGACGGTCGCCCTGCTGCCGCCCCCGCAGGCCACGAGCCCGGCGGCCCGGGCGCTGATGGCCCTGGTGGAGGCAGCGGGCGCGTAAGGGACCTGGCTGAGAGGAAGGGCGCGTGAGGGACCTGGCCGGCAGAAGACGCGTACGGGACCGGGATGCGCGAGGGTGGACCCCATGCATGCCAAGGACATCCTCATCGACGCGTACACCCGCATCCAGGAAGAGGTCCACGCCGCCGTCGAGGGTCTCGGCCCGGACGACCTCAACGCCCGCCCCGCCCCCGACGCCAACTCGATCGCCTGGCTGGTCTGGCATCTCACCCGGGTCCAGGACGACCACCTGGCCGACGCCTCCGGACTCGACCAGGTCTGGCTGTCCCAGGGCTGGGAGAAACGCTTCGGCCTCGGCCTGCCGCGCCATGACACGGGCTACGGCCACAGCTCGGCGAAGGTCGCCAAGGTACGGGTCGACTCCGGTGACCTGCTGACCGGGTACCACGACGCCGTGCACGAGCAGACCCTCGGGTACGTGCGCGGGCTGGCCGCCAAGGACTTCGAGCGGATCGTGGACGAGCGCTGGGATCCGCCGGTCAGCCTGGGTGTCCGGCTGGTCAGCGTCCTGGCCGACGATCTTCAGCATGTCGGCCAGGCCGCCTACGTACGGGGACTGCTTCAGCGCGCGGACTCGTAGCCCGGCAGGACGACGTCCTGGATGAGGGCGGTGCGCTCGTCGAACGGGAGGAAGGCGCTCTTGAGGGCGTTGACGGTGACCGTGCGCAGGTCGTCGATCGTCCAGCCGGCTTCCTCGGCGAGCAGCGTCATCTCGCGGGTCATGGTGGTGCCCGAGACCAGACGGTTGTCGGTGTTGAGGGTGACGCGGAAGCCGAGGTCCTTCAGGGCCGTGATCGGGTGCTCGGCGATGGAGGTGGCCGCGCCCGTCTGGAGGTTGGAGGTGGGGCACATCTCCAGGGCGATGCGGCGGTCGCGGACCCAGGAGGCGAGGCGGCCGAGCTTGCCGTCGACGATGTCCTCGGTGATGCGGACGCCGTGGCCGATGCGCTGCGCGCCGCAGACCTGGAGGGCCTGGTGGATGCTGGGCAGTCCGTGGGCCTCACCTGCGTGGATGGTGAAGGGGACGCTCTCGCGGCGCAGGTGTTCGAAGGCGGCCAGGTGGTCGGCGGGCGGGAAGCCGTCCTCGGCGCCCGCGATGTCGAAGCCGACCACGCCCGCGTCCCGGAACGCCACCGCCAGGTCGGCGGCCTCGCGGACCCGGTCGAACATGCGCATCCCGCACAGCAGCGTGCCGACGCGGACCGGGGTGCCCTGCGCCGCCGCCTTGGCCATACCGGCGGCCAGCCCCTCCTGCACGGTCTCGACGACCTCGGGCAGCGTCAGCCCGCCATTGACCAGCAGCTCGGGGGCGTAGCGGACCTCGCCGTAGACGACACCGTCCTCCGCCAGGTCGAGCACATACTCCTCGGCGGTGCGCAGCAGGCCCTCGCGGGTCTGCATCACGGCGAGGGTGTGCTCGAAGGTGGCTATGTAGCGCACCAGGTCACCGGAGTTGGCGGCCTCGTAGTACCAGGCGGCGAGGCCTTCGGGGTCGGTCTCCGGGAGGGTGTGGCCGATCTCCGCCGCGAGCTCCACCAGGGTGGCGGGGCGCAGGCCGCCGTCGAAGTGGTCGTGCAGGACGGCCTTGGGGAGGCGGCGGATGGTGTCGGCGTCGATGCGGGGCGCGGTCATGGCGTTCGTTCCTCGGCAGGTGGTGCGGTGGGTGTGTGAAGGGCCGCTTCAGTGGGCGGCGGGCTGGAGCAGGTCCCAGCGGTTTCCGTACAGGTCCTCGAAGACGGCGACCGAGCCGTACGGTTCGTGGCGCGGCTCCTCCAGGAACCTGACGCCCGCGGCCAGCATCCGGGCGTGGTCGCGGGCGAAGTCGTCCGTGTGCAGGAAGAAGCCCACGCGTCCGCCGGTCTGGTCGCCGATCCGGCCGCGCTGCGCCTCGTCCTTGGCCCTGGCGAGCAGCAGTCCGCCGCCCTGTCCCGCGCTCCCCGGTTCGACGACGACCCACCGGCTGCCGTCGGGCCTCGGTTCGTCCTCGACGAGCGTGAAGCCGAGCGCCTCGGTGTAGAAGCGGATCGCCTCGTCGTAGTCGTCGACCACGAGGGTGACCAGGGCCATGCGTCTCATCGGGGCCTCTCGGGTGGGGCGCGAATCACAAGGAGTACGCGCGTAGATCGTTGCGGAGATCGTCCGAGGGTCGCTCGGGGTTCCCGGGAGGTTATACGTAACACGCACGGGACGGCAAATGGCATTTTCCCCGCACGGCGCGAGGGACTCCCTCACCGCACGGCCGAGGCCCCACGGTACGACTGAGGCCCCCTGCCGCGCGGGGGGCCTCAGGTCTCGGGAGGGCCGGAGCCCGGGATCACTCGCCCGGCGACGCCTTCCGCAGGGCGGCGATGCAGGTGCTCAGGGCCTGCTGCAGTTCCTCCAGGCGCTGGAGCATGTCGTCCTCGTAGATGGCGTCGAGGTCGACGGCGTCGTCGAGGGTCAGCTCCTCGAAGACCTTCGTCGCCTTCTGGAGGCTGCTGTAGAACTTCGTACGGCGTTCCTGGACCCGCAGCTCGGGGTCGGCCTCGACGGCCTGGACGACGAGTTCCTTGACGGTGTCGTACGCCTCAGTCGCCCACTCGCCGGTGTCCTCGTCGTCGTCCAGCTCGTCGATGAGGGACAGGTGCCGCTCGGCCTCGGCGCGCAGTTCGGCGGTGGCGTCGATGACCTGGCCGGCCGGGGTCTTGACCTGCCCATTCTCGACGATCTGCCGGACGTAGCCGATCCGGCTGGCCGCCTGGGTCTCGCTCGCGACGGCCTTCTTCAGCTCGTCGGTGCGGGCGATGTCGCGGGCCAGTTCCGTCTGGAGGGACGGGTCCTCCTTGAGGCGGTCGAGGAGCGCGGTGCGGGCCGCCTGGGCGGTGGACGGGTCGGCGAGGATCGCGGCGCGCAGCGCGGTGGGGTTCTCGGCGACCTCCAGCGCCTTGGTCGGGCGGATGCCCTCGGCCTCGGCGGCCGCGGTGATCGCGGTGCCCCGGTCGGAGGTCGCGCTGGAACGGGAGCTGTAGTACGACAGCCACACGTCCGAGTCCGGCAGGTCGATCTCCTCGCCGGGGGTCAGCGCCTCGAAGTGCGGGACCATGCCGTCGTCGGCCGCCTTGTCCCACGCCTTGTAGTAGCGCATGACCCGCTCCGGCGAGCACCCGGCCAGCTCGGCGAACCGCTTCGCCGACACCTTCGGCGTCTCGCCCGCCGTCTCCCCGCCGGGCCGTACGCTCCGCGCCACCTTCAGCGCGAACGCCCAGCCGCCGGTGCGGGCGTACACCCCGAACTCCTGGGCGTCACGGGCGACTTGCTCGTCCACGGCATCGGCGGGAACATCGTCGCCGGACTCCTGCGCGGCCGTCTCGTCCTCGGCGGCACCCAAGAGCGCCGCGTCGTCGGTCGCGCTCGGTTCGACCCAGTAGCCGTCGTCCTGCTGCGGTACGGTCACGGGCGTTCCGTCGGCGGGCGGTACGGCCGATGCGGAGTGGGCGGTGGTTACGCTCACGGGTGACTCTCCCGGGTAGTGACGAACGGCAGGGCAGAACAGGCAGCCTATATGAACCTGTTGGTGCTGCTTTGCCCCGACGCCTCGCCTCGGTGCACCACGTCCAGCCGGGCCACCTCCTCGATCGCCGAGTGTCCGGCTGCCGGCGGCGGTCGCGGTGATCGTCTCCGAGGTCGTCGCCGCGGTCTCGCGCGCGCCGGACCCCGCGCCCGCCGGGTTCTACGGATAGATGTACGTGTTCGAAGTCGCCACCGCGGACGCCGGGTTGCCGAGGTTGTAGTGGTCCACGGCGAGGAAGTTGGGCTTCTTGCGGGCGGCCGTCCGGCAGAACCGCTGGGCGCGGTCGGCGAGTTTGGTGTTGTCCGTGGTCGCCGTCGAGGTGATCCCGGCGTCACGGAAGTGGTTCATGACGAACAGCGGCGTGAAGCCCGGCTCGGTCCGGGTGAGCGGGATGTTGGTGGCGGCGTCGTACCAGCGGCTGTAGCAGGACCAGTCGGATGCGCCGATGCCGCCGCCCATGGACCAGTGGTTCTCCACGGTCCACTCCTTCTGGTACATCACGCCGAAGGTGTCCCGGGTGAGCCCGGCGGACTGGTCGGCGGAGCGGCTGTGGTCGGTGAAGATCAGCAGCCGGTCGTTGGCGGCGATCAGGTCGGCCATCTTCGGCCAGCCGTTGGTTCGTACGCCTGTCCGGTCGGGCCGGAAGAGCACGTCGGACAGGCCGTCGACACGGTCGAGTTCGCCGCGCAGGACGGCGGGGTCGACGTAGTCCTCCAGGAACACGGTGACGACCTGCTCGGGGTTCCGCTCGAGGAAGTCGACCATGCGCTGGATGTCCACCCAGAGGGCGACGGGACGGCTGACGAGGGTGCAGCTGTTGTGGCAGAGGATCGCGCCGTCCGGGGTCTGGTGGATGTCCAGCATGAATCCGCGTACACCGTCGGCGAGTTGCTGGTTGATGCCGCGGGACTGGTTCGGCACCAGGTTCACGAAGGGCGGGGCGAAGCCGCCGTCGACGCCGTTGGCGTAGGCGTTGTGGGAGGTGAGGAAGGTGACCTGGTCGAGGGTACGCCGGTCGGCCGGGGGCATGGGGCGGGTCGGCGGCACGACCGGGGTGAGGTACCAGGCGGCCAGGCCGCTCGCCGGGCCGACGGACAGCTGCGCCGGGTGGTTGGAGCCGGAGGGCTTGGCGCCGACCGTGAGGTAGCGCTCCGCGCCGGGAACCTTGAGCCGGTACCGGTCGGCGCCGAGTTCCGTGATGTCCCAGGCGGCGTCGGCGCTCGTACACGCGACGGTCCTCGCCCGGTCGCCGGAGCGGCCGAGACAACTGCCCGCCGCGTCCACGCTCTCCAGGACGTACGAGGTTCCGCTCGCCCTCAGCGTCCACTGCTGGTGGTCCTCGTCGCCCTTGGGCCGGTGCTGCTCGACCGCTCCCCCGTTGTCGGCCGCGTTGAGCCCGGTGGTGGCACTCTGCACGTAGGAGGCGCCCGTGACCGGAACGGCGGCGGAGACGGTGGGGGCGGGAGCGGCTACGACGGTGGCCAGCGCGACGGCGGTCGCGAGCAGGGGGGTGCGGGGGCTCGGCATGACGATGCCCTTCATGGGGACGGGGGGTGGAGCGGGGGCCCGGTCGTGGACCGGGCCCCCGCGGTTAAGTCAGGTGCATGACATCACGATCGGTGCGTCGGCGTCAGCAGTACAGATTGCCGCCCGCCGTCGTCCCGAGGATCTGGACGAACCGCTGGTACGCGCTCACCCGGCTCTGCACCTGCGCGGGGTTCTTGCCGTCGCACTCCAGCGAGCCGTTGATGCTGCGGATCGTGTGCCCGAAGCCCGCGCTGTTGACCATCGCGTTGTGGCCGGTCATGGTGCCGGGCCCGGTCTGTGTGTTCCAGTACCACAGGGCGGTCTTCCAGGCGACGGCCGCGTCGTTCTGCACCAGCCAGGGATTGCCCAGCAGGTTCAGGCCGAGCGCGTCACCGGCCGCCTTGTAGTTGAAGTTCCAGCTGAGCTGGATCGGGCCGCGGCCGTAGTAGGCCGCCTGCCCGGCCGGGCAGCCGTACGGCTGGCTCCAGTCGCAGTACGTCGGGTAGTTGGCGGTGTTCTGCTCGACGATGTGGACGAGCCCGCCGGTCTCGTGGTTGACATTGGCGAGGAAGGCGGCCGCCTCCTGCTTCTTGACGGTGTCGCTGCCGGTGTTGGCGAAGGCCGGGTAGGCGCTCATCGCCGCCCGCAGCCCGCTGTACGTGTAGAACGAGTTCCGGCTCGGGAACATCTGGTTGAACTGCGCCTCGCTCACCACGAACCCGGAGGGGTTGGTGGGGCCGCTCTCACAGGCGTACGGCTCCCAGTACCAAGTGCTGATGGTGGGGTCGTACCCCGGATTGTCGTGCTCCGCCCGGTACGCCTTGCCGTCGGTGTAGCGCACGATGTCGCCGGTGACATAGGACCTGCCGGCCACCCAGCTCGCGTAGCTCGAACAGGGGGCCGCGGACGCGCTCTGGGCGGGCAGCAACAGGGGTGTGGAACCGCCGATGACCAGCGCGGTCAGTACGGCGGAGATACGGCGCCTCGACACGGGACCAACTCCTTCGTCGGCACGGCCGCACCCGGGCAAGGGCCCTTGGGCATGACTGGGGGGAACCTCGCGCGCACGCGCCGGCGGGGCCGGCCACGGCGTGGGGGCGGCCGCGGTGGGGGGTGTGGGGCACACTCAACCGCGTTGGTCTGTACCAGTCAAGGGTGTAGACCAGTCAACTCCCCTGGCGCGCGGGCGGGTCGGCCGTCGGGCAGCCGAGCCAGTAGCCGAAGCCGCGACGGGTGTGGATCAGCGCGGGTTCCTCCCGGTCGACCTTGCGCCGGAGGCGGGCGACGAGTTTCTCGATCGCGCCGTGGGCGCGGAACTCGCCCCAGACATGTCGACCGATCTGCTCCTTGGACAGCACCCGCTCGGCGTTCGCCAGCAGATGGCGCAACAGCCGGTACTCGGCGGGCGTGAGGTGGAGCGGCCTGGATCCACGCCTCGCCTCGCACGCGGCGTCGTCGAGGACCAGATCGCCGTAGCAGGGCATTCCGCCTGGCCGTTCAAGACCGCCCCGGCCACGGAGCAACGCCCGGGCCCGGTCGAGGACTTCGGCGATGCGTACGGGCTTGACCACGTAGTCCTCGTCGCCGAGGCGCAGGTCGGGGACCAGGTCGTGGAGGGAGTCGCAGGTGGCCAGGAACAGCAGCGGGGGCCGGTCCGCCGGTGCGCCGCGCCGGCCGCGCGTGAAGCGCTCCTGGTCCGGCAGGGCGGCGTCCCAGACGACCAGGTCGTACCGGTCCCGGGCGATCCGCGTCATCCCCTCGGCGCCGGTGGGCGCCGCGGCGACCCGGTATCCGGCCAACTCCATGGTGGTGGTGAGGAGTTCGGTGACACCCGGATCGTCGACGACGACCAGGACATGGTGTCCGTCGCCACGCGGCGACGACGGTTTCTCGGTGAGCGGACTTCGCATGACCAGACCGTTCGCGTTGGGCTTGCGTTGGGGGGATCGCGCCGGGTGCCGTCAGTCGGCGGGCCGGGGTTCGACGGCTTCCTCGGCGTGGTCGACGAAGTCGTCGGCCAACCGGTGGAAGAGACCCGCGAGTTGCCGCACGTCCTCGGCCGACCAGTCGCTCAGCACGGCCCCGATGCCCCGGCGGCCGGCCTCCCTGACGCGGTCGACGGCCGCCAGTCCGGCGTCGGTGATCTGGACGCGTTGCGCCCGCCGGTCGTCCGGGTCGGGAACGCGGATCACATAGCCGTCGCTCTCCAACTGCCGCAGCTGCCGGGTGACATGGGACGCCTCCACGGACAGCCGGACCGCGAGCACCCCCGGGCGCAGCGGCTCGCTCTCGGCGATGTGCCGCAGGATCGACACGGAGGCGCGGTCCAGGGACAGTCCGCTGTCGGACATCAGACGCTCGTGCTGGCGGGCCCGGCCGGCCAGATACGCGATACGGGTGAGCAGCCGCTCGATCTCGGTGACGTCCGTGAGGGCGGCCGCTTCGGTGGGGCGCGGTAGCGACATGCTGCCACCGTAGCAGAAGTTTGCCTAAGTCAAGCAACGTAGAAGGAATTGCCCCAACATGCGCCGGCTCCCCGGACGACGCCCAGCCGTCCGGGGAACCGATGTACGGGAGTTGAGGCCTCGGCTCAGCCGAGCTTCAGCTGGTCCGTGCCGTGTCCGATGTGCGCGACGACCAGTCCGGTGCCGGACACCTCCGCGTATTCGGCGGTGTGGTAGCGGAAGACGCCGCCGGCCTCGGGACCCTTGCGAGCCTCGACCGTCCAGCGCAGCTCGTGGAAGAAGAACCAGTCGTCGAAGTGCTGGTGGACGATCTCGATCTCCCGGACGTCGTAGTGGGCGTAGAACTCCTGGAGGTGGGACTTCAGTTCGTCCCTGGTGTGCAGTTCCACCAGGGTGCCGGTCCCCGCCACATAGTCCCGCACGCCTGTCTGGATCTCGGGGTGGGCCCTGTCGACGATCGCGTCGACGTCGCCCTTGCGGTAGGCGTCGAGCAGCGTGTCGTGCACCTTCGCCACGGCGAACCTGGTGGCCAGCGCACCGTCGGCGGGGTCGCCCGGCAGCGCCTCCTGCTGCGTGCGGCCCCAGAAGAGTTCACCGGTGATTCCCTCGGAACCCATCGTCGGGAACAGCACGACGATGGGACGCTCGCTCTCGGCACCGGTCCTCTTGTCACGCCCCCGCCCCGTGCCGCTCACGAACTTGTACCAGGCGGTGTTGATCTCCGCGACCGGGCGGGTCTGCACCACGGCGGCGAACCGGTGCATGTTCCGGTAGCTGCTCTCGATGGCCTCGTACGTGTCGACGATCCGCTGCGTCGGGATCTCCCTGCCCTCTTCGAGGGCGGGGACGACGGTGTACGCGTAGGGCCCGCTCGGCGCCAGCGTCGCCAGGATGTCCTCGACGACGTCGACGTACTCGGCCTTGACGTGCTTCCACGCGACCGCCGAGGTCTGCACCTGGAGGTCCGATGTGACGAGGAGTTCCTCGACCTTGGCCCGGTCTTTCATGGTCTTTCTCCTTACAAGGCCTGGCGGCCCGGTGGGGTGGAGCGAACCGTCGCTCGTAGAGCCGTCGGGGGCGCGGCCCCGACGATCACATGCAAGCGCAACGGCCTGACCGCTTGCGGCCGACGACCTGATATCGGGCCGACGTGGCGCAGGTCACACGAGGGACGTGAGCCGCCCTCACGCAAGAGGGAGAAGGTGTGATCTTCCGGTCGGCAAAGAGGTGATCTTTGGGGCCGGAGCCGGGGAGAATCACCCCATGACCACGTCACCACACCCCCTCGTCGTCCAGGCGCGCGGACTCGCCGCCGAGGTGCTCGCGCCTCAGGCGGAGCGCGTCGACCAGGACGGGGTGCCCGCGAGCAGCATCCAGGCGATCAAGCGGTCGGGGCTGCTCGGAGTGAGCGCGCCGGTGGCGTACGGCGGGTCGGGCGCCCCGAACTCCGTGGCGCGGGAGACCGCCGAGATCCTGGCGGGGGCGTGCTGCTCCACCTGGTTCGTGCAGACCCAGCACCACACGCCGGTGTTGACCCTGGTGAAGAGCGAACTCCCCGCCCGTGAGCACCTGTTGGGGAAGCTGGCTGGCGGTGAGCTGCTGTCCGGCGTCGCGTACGCGCATCTGCGGAGGTACCCCCAGGTTCCGGTGCGGGCCGTGCCGAAGCGTGGTGGCTGGCGGTTCCACGGCACAGTGCCCTGGTACACCGGATGGGGGCTCAACGATGTGATGCTGCTGGCCGGGGTGACGGACGCGGACGAGGTGGTGTTCGCGTTCACCGAGGCCAAGCAGCAGTCCGGGCTGAAAGCCTCGGCGCCCATGCGGCTCGCGGCGCTCACGGCCGCCCGTACCGTCTCGCTCCACCTCGACGGGCTGTGGATCCCCGAGGACGCCGTGGCCCTGCACGCGCCGTACGAGTCCTGGGCCGCGAGCGACCGGCCCAAGCCGACGAACGCCTCGCCGGCGGTGTTCGGGGTCGCCGAGTCCGCCCTCGGCCTGCTGGACCAGGACGACCCCACGACCAAGGCCCTGCGGCTGCGACTGGACAAGGTGCGGCGTCAGGCGTACGCCCTCGCCGACCATCCCGCGCCGCACGAGCACATGGAGGAGCGGCTGGCCCTCAAGACGAAGGCGTTCGACCTGATGCGCACGGCGACGACCGCCGCGGTCGTGGCCGGCGGCGGGCGCGCCCTCGACCTGGACAGCCGGGCGCAACGGCTGGCCCGCGAGGCGATGTTCCTGCTGGTGCAGGGCCAGACCGCCGAGGTACGCCGGGCACACCTCGGCTCACTGTCGGCCGCGTACTGACCTCTCCGGGTCCCTCACCACTACACATAAAGACGAAATAAGCGCAGAATGAACGTACGCGGCGCTTACCGCATACCCCACCAGACGCGGTCAGGCCTGCAGAGTTCAAAGGAGTCGAGTCATGGCCAACGTCTCACACAGGGGTGACATCACCAGCCACCCAGATGTAACCGAAATGCAGGCTCGGTACGCCCGCATGCTCGGTGGTCGCGATGTGGCGCTCGTGGACGGACCGGTGTTCCTGCTCGGTCTGTACTGCGCCGTGTCCCCCTGGATACTCCACTACACGACGAGCCAGCCCCCGCTGGTGCCCCACAACCTGATCGTGGGCATCGCGATCGGTCTGCTGGCTCTCGGCTTCACCGCCCGTCCGGAGAGGATGTACGGCCTGAGCTGGGCCATGTGCGCGACAGGGATCTGGATGATCGTCTCGCCGTGGATCGTCGGCGACAGCCCGGACGCCGGTGTCGTGGTCAACAACATCATCATCGGCGCCCTGGCCCTGCTCCTGGGGCTGCTGTGCGCCGGCGCGTCGGCCAGGGGCAACACACGTGCGGGCCGTACGCCGCAGGTGTGAACAGGAACGCCCGCGAGGGGTAACGGCGGCCGACCCGCTCAAGCGGGTCGGCCGTCACCGTTCGCCGGCTCGCCGAGCCCCCTCGGTCGCGGGCGCTCGAACTTGTCGATCCACCGCTCCTGGATCTCGTGCAGCGGGACCGGGTTGAGGTGGTGCAGCTTTTCCCGCCCACGCCGCACCGTGCTGACCAGGTTGGCGGCCTCCAGAACGGCCAGGTGCTGGGTCACCGACTGCCGCGCCATGTCGATCCGCTCGCACAGCTCACCCAGCGTCTGACCGTTCCGTTCATGCAGCCGGTCCAGCAGCCTCCGGCGCGTCTCGTCGGCCAGCGCCTTGAAGACCTTGTCCATGCCCAAATCGCCCTCTGATCGCACACCCAACGTTATGCAGTTAATTACCTGCATGTCAATCGTCGACGAGGCGCCTCACACTGTCGCCGTGAGTCGAACCGTGAGCGCATGGGTGACATCGGGTGAGGACGTCCTCGGTGTCACCGGCCCCTTCCCCGTCGACGTTCCGTGGTGGGCCGAAGTCGAGGCGGTCGTAGGGCGGTTGGAGCGCCAACTCATGGTTCCCGTGTTCGTCCTGCGCCTCCTGGACGTCGACGGAGGTGAGGGCGGCCGGGACGGCCATGTGACCTATCACGTGGAGGCCACGGAGCGACCCGCGACCGGGATGCTGGAACAACGCCCCGTGGAGCACGGGCTGCTGGACGCCGATGACCCTCTTCGATCACCGTGGGCGCGGCCCGACGGGCTGCGGGAACTGCTCGACTGGGCCTCACGGACCCTGGCCGCGCTGGGGCGGCCGGTGACGGGGCCGGTCGAGCAGCGGCGGACGTGGAACCTGGCGGGGCTCTTCCGGCTGCCCACCGAGCGGGGCCCGGTCTGGCTCAAGGCGACCCCGCGCTTCGCCTCCGACGAGGCCATGGTCATCGCCGCGTTCGCCCAGGTGGACGCGGGGCTCGTGCCGACGGTCCTCGCCTCCGGCGAGCGGCGGGTACTGCTGGAGCACATCCCCGGCGAGGACTGCTGGGCGGCCGACGCCGCCACGGTCGAGGCCGGGGTGCGCCGGTTCGTCGCCGCGCAGGCCGCGCTGGCCGAGCCCCGGCCACCCGGGCTCCGGGACCGGCGGGACCGGGTCCTCGGCGAGCTGGTGCGCGAACTGCTCGACGGCATGGTCGAGTTGGACATCACGGATCAAGACCGGGACACGGCGAGGGAGTTGGCGGAGCGCTGGGACCGGCTCGCCGAGTGCGGGCTCCCCGACACGCTCGTCCACGCCGACTTCCATCCGGGCAACTGGCGCAGCGACGGCCGGCCGCCCGTTGTCGTGGACTTCGCCGACGCCCACTGGGGCAACCCCGTCCTCGACTGTCTGCGCCTGTACGACTTCCTTCCGGAGGCGGTGCGCTCCACGGCCGTCCGCGTCTGGGTCGACGCCTGGAAGGCACACGTCCCGGCGAGCGATCCCGCCCGCGCACTCGCCCTGGCCGAGCCGCTGGCGCACCTCGCATACGCCGTGCGCTACCAGGAGTTCCTCGACGGCATCGAGGCGTCCGAGCGGCCGTATCACGAGGGGGACCCGGCCGCGGTGATCCGGGAGGCGCTGCGGTGCGCCGCGCGCCCGAGCTTCGACTCCGTGGAGGTGACGGGCTGAATGGATCGTGCCGAGGTACTGCTCATCGGCGGGCGGGCCGGGGTCGGCAAGTCGACGGTGGGCTGGGAGATCTCCGACCGACTGCGGGTCGCCGGGGTCGCGCACGCGATCATCGAGGGTGACTTCATGGGGCAGGTGCACCCCGCGCCCGCGGGTGATCCACATCGCTCCGGCATCACCGAGCGCAACCTCACGGCCGTGTGGGGCAACTACGCCGCGCTCGGCCACCGGCGGCTCGTCTACACCAACACCCTCAGCGTCCTCACCGAGACGGCGGGCACGTTCCAGCGGGCCATGGGCGCGGACGTACGGATCGTACGGGTACTGCTCACCGCCACCGACGAGACTGCCGAGCGGCGGCTCAGGGGGCGGGAGATCGGCTCCGAGCTGGAGCGGGAGCTGGCCGGCAGCGCGTACAAGGCCCGGCTGCTGGACGAGCGGGCACCGGCGGACACCGTCCGGGTGGCCACCGACGGGCGCACCGTCATCGACATCGCGGCGGAGGTGTTGGCCGTCACGGGATGGGTGACGGGCTCGTGAAGAAGCTGAAACGGGAACGGACTGCACTCGCGTTCGAAGGGCACTCGCAGGGTTGCGGGGGTCCCGACGACAAGGGGCGGAGATCAGATGGAGATCGACGGCATCATCAGTGCCCTCATCATCGGCATCGTCATAGGTGTACTCGGCCGGCTCGTCGTTCCGGGCCGGCAGCGCATCGGCATCCTGCTGACGATCCTCGTCGGCATCGTCGCCGCGCTGATCGGTTCCGCGATCGCCGCGGGCGTCGGCGTGGCCGACACCGATGGCGTCGACTGGGCCGAGTGGCTCATCCAGATCGGGCTGGCGGCATTGGGGATCGCCGCACTGGACCGCACGAGGGCACGACGCTGAGGGTCCGCGGGGCGACGGTCGGCGGTCACACGCGCCCGGAACGACGGCTGAAGGTCGCACGTCCGGTGTATACAGGAGCGCCTGCAGGGGTGGGGGGTCACTGCGGTTGCGGCGGGTGCAGGTGGTGGGTGGTTGCCCGCGCAGTTCCCCGCGCCCCTCAAAAGCCCCGGGCGCGACCCATGCCGTCAAGGGGCGCTGGGAACTGCGCGACCAGCCCCCACTCACCCGCACCCGCCGCCCAACAGCTCCGCCCCTGGATCACGCGGCCCTTGTGACGGCCGGCGGCCGCGCGTGCCCGGAATTCCGTTGCAGGTCGTCGTACCCGGGGGTTAGCGTCGCCGGGCCTCGCGCCCCTGCCCGCCGACCAGCCCGGAGCCCTCTTGCCCCCGCGCATCGTCCAGCTCACCGACCCCGCCGTCACCCCGTCGAGCCGCCGTCTGGCGTGGCTGGCGTCCGGGTGGGACGGCATACCCCTCGGCTCCGCCTTCCTGCGGCTGTTCACCAAGGAGGGGCAGACGCATCTGGCGGAGCTGGACGTCGGTGTGCACCCGGCCGAGCGGCGGCAGGGCGTCGGCACCGCGCTGCTCGACGCGGCGGTCGACGCGGCCCGTGGCGACCGCCGCCGCACGGTCATCACGCAGGCCGAACAGGGCTCCCCCGGCGACGCGTTCCTCACGGCGCGCGGCTTCCGCCAGGTGCTGACCCTGACGTACGCCCGCCTCGAACTCGCCGAGATCGACCCCGACCACCTCGCCCGGATCGCCGAACAACCCCACCCCGGCTACTACTTGACCGGCTGGACCGGCACCGTCCCCACCGAACTCGCCCGGACCTACGCCGCCTCACGCCGCGCGATGGACGACATGCCGATGGGCGACACCGACTACGGGACAGTGGTCTGGGACGTCGAGCGGGTCGTGGCCGCCGCCGAGGCGATAGCGAAGCGAGGCGACTCGCTGTACACGGTGGCCGCGGTGCACGCGTCGAGCGGCACGATCGTCGGCTTCTCGGAGCTGGTCCTTCCTGGCGACGGCAAGGGCGACGGGCAGCACTACGGCACGGCCGTACTGCCCGAGCGCCGGGGCCACGGACTGGGCCTGTGGATGAAGGCGGAGGCCGTCCTCCACGCCCACCGCCTGCACCCGGATCTCGCTCTGCTCACCGACACCGCGGAGAGCAACACGCCCATGCGCCGTGTCAACGACGCGCTCGGCTACCGGCCCACGCACACGGCGGTGGAGTACCAGCTCGACCTGTGACCCACCCGGTCCCCGCTCCCGCCGGAGCCCGCCCTCAGGCCGCCGCCACGCTCCCCACCGCGTACTCGTACGGTGTGGTCGTCGTGAGCGGTTCGAAGCCCAGACGGGCCAGGATCGGGCGGCTGCGCTCCAGGGCGTCGACCTGGACGTAGCGGTAGCCGCGGTCGGCGGCGACGCGGGCGCGGTGGGCGACGAGGGCCCGGTAGACACCGCGGCCGCGCCAGCCCTCGACGGTGCCGCCGCCCCACAGGCCGGCGAAACGCGTACCGGGGACCAGCTCCATACGCGCGGCGCTCACCGGTTCGTCGCCCGCGAGAGCCACGACGGCCACCACCGACTCCGGGTCCCCGGTGAGATGGGCGAGGAGCTGGTGGCGCATACGGGTGCTGTCCGTGCCGAAGGCCTTCTCGTGGACGTCGGCCACGAGGTCCACGCCCTCACGGTCGGTGACCGGCATGATCCTCACACCCTCGGGCGGCTCGACGTCGAGGGTCAGGTCGGCGACCTCGGCCACCATCAGGGTCTCCTCCGGAGCGGCCGTGAAACCGGCCGTGCGCAGGCGATGCCCCAGGTCGACGGGGAGATCGTGGCCGTAGAGCTTCCACTCGAAGTCGCGCCCGAGCCCGGAGAAGTACCGGATCTGCTCGGTGATCGCCGCGTCGGCGCCCGCCTCGTCCAGGTCGGACCAGACGACACCGCTCCAGCCCTTCTCGAAACCGACCTGGCGCACCACCCCGCCCACGCGCTCGATCCGGGCCCCGGGCCCGTCGGGGCGGGCGCCCTCCCGCATGTCCCGGTCGAACAGTGCCAGCACAGCAGCGTGATCCATGGGCTCACTCCATCATCAGTCGTTCACCCTGGCAACGGAATTCACCCGCTGTCTCACGCACTGGAGCGATCCGGGCCCACGCCCGCGCCCCCCACTGAGCCGCCCGGTGCGGCCGTCCGGGTGTCACTCGTGGAAAGTGGAAAGACGTGCGACGCGGTCACACGACGTAGGGTGCACCCCGCGGAGCGCGACGGAGCGGTCCTTGAGGAGGGTGCGTACGACCATGGTGGACGACTCCGAACTGGTGTACTTACGACGCTCTGTGGAGCTCGCGACCGAGGCGCTGGAGGCCGGTGACGAACCGTTCGGTTCGGTCCTGGTCGGCGGTGACGGCACGGTGCTGGCCGAGGACCACAACCGGGTGGCGGGAGGCGACCGCACCCGTCACCCGGAGTTCGAACTGGCCCGCTGGTCGGCCACCCGGCTCACTCCCGAGGAGCGCGCGGCGGCGACGGTGTACACGTCGGGCGAGCACTGTCCGATGTGCGCGGCCGCCCACGCCTGGGTCGGCCTCGGCCGTATCGTGTACGTCGCCTCGTCCGCGCAACTCGCCGCCTGGCTCGGCGAGTTGGGGGTGCCCGCGCCGCCGGTGCGGACCCTGCCCGTGCACGAGGTCGCGCCCGGCGTGAGGGTCGAGGGCCCGGTGCCGGAGCTGGTCGGGGAGGTGCGGGCCCTGCACCGCCGGTTCCACGACCGAGGGTTCCACGCCGAAATCGTCGGCGACGCCGTCGCCGATGACTGAGAGCGGACGGACGGGGCAGGCGGTCCGGGTTCCGTTGTCGTTGTCCGGAGACCTTTCACCGATGTCCGAAGACGTGGTGCAGCACCCCCGCCCCGCCCCCGCGGCCCCGCCCGGCCAGGAGAAGCCACGGGCGAAGCGGACCTCGCGGGACCCCTACTTCGACAACGCGAAGTACCTCACCATCGTCCTGGTGGCCTGCGGGCACGCGTGGGAGCCGCTGACGTACGGCAGCCGGGCCGCGACGGCCGCGTATCTGACCGTCTACGCCTTCCACATGCCGGCCTTCGCCCTGATCTCGGGTTACTTCTCGCGCGGCTTCGACATGGCACCCGGCCGGCTGAAGCGGCTGCTGACGGGTGTGGTGCTGCCGTACGTCGTGTTCGAGACGGCGTACACGCTGTTCTACCGGTGGGCGCAGGACGATCCGGGCTATCCGCTGAGCCTGCTGGATCCCTGGTACGTGATGTGGTTCCTGGTCGCGCTCTTCATCTGGCGGCTGACCACTCCGCTGTGGCTGATGCTGCGTCACCCGCTGCCCGTCGCGCTGGGGCTGGCGATGCTGGCGGCGGTCTCACCGGATCTCGGCGGCGACGTCTCCATCCAGCGCGTCCTCGGTTTCCTGCCGTTCTTCGTGCTGGGGCTGACCCTGCGGGCCGAGCACTTCGAACGGCTGCGCACCCGCCGCGTCCGCATGTGCCTGCTCCCGGTCGGTCTGGGGGCGCTGGCGGCGGCGTACTGGGTGGCGCCGTGGTTCGACGCGGGCTGGTTCTACCACCGGGGCAGCGTCACCGGCCAGGGCGTCTCCCGCTGGGTCGGCCTGCTGACCACACCCGCCCTGTTCTGTCTGGCGGTGCTGCTGACGGCCTGCTTCCTGGCCTGGGTGCCGCGCCGGCACCTGTGGTTCACGGCGCTGGGCGCGGGCACGATGTACGGCTATCTGCTGCACGGCTTCGTGATCAAGTGGGCGCGTTTCCGGGACTGGTACGCCGTCGAGTGGCTGCACACCCCGCTCGGCGAACTCGCGGTCACGGCCATGGCGGTCGGCGGCATCACCCTGCTGTGCACCTCGCCCGTACGGGCCGTGCTCCGCTGTGTCGTCGAGCCGCGCATGGAGTGGGCGTTCAAGAAGGGCGACGCCGCCCGGCCGGCCAGGGCGTCGGCCGAGGCGGGAGACGCCGCCCCCTCGCCTAGCCGAGCTCCAGAGTCGTGACCCCGAAGACGCGCTCCTCGGCGTACGGCCGGATCGGGCCGGTGTACATCCGGGCCGTCTCGAAGGAGGGCGTCAGCCCGTACTCCTCGGCCAGCGCCACGGCGGCCGCGTTCGGTTCCGGCACGTCGATGGCCAGCTCGCGGCCCGCGGCCTCGGCGGCGAGCCCGGCGAAGAGCGCCCGGGCGTCCGCGGCGGTGTCGGCGAACAGCGGACCGATCCGCAGGGCGTCCCGGCCGGGGCGGATGACTCCGTAGCCGGTGAGCCGCCCGTCGACGACCCGCGCGAGGGCCCGGTGCCCGCCGGTGGTGAGCCAGTGCTCCAGGAAGCGGGGACGGTCGGCCGGGTGGCAGGCGCTGTCGTACGCCGCGACGGATCCGGCGTCCTCGACCGGCCGGACATCGGCGGGCACGGCCGTCTCCGGCACCACGCCGGAGTAGCGGAAGGTGCGGTGGGCGGGCTCGAAGCCGGACTGCCGGTAGTTGTCCTGCTGCGCGACCACGCCGTCGAGGCCGACGGTGCGGTCGCCGGCGTGGGTGAGGGCGGTCTTCCAGGTGGCGAGGCCGTGGCCCTGGCCGCGCAGGTCCGGGCGTACGAGGTAGAAGCCGAGGAACGCGTAGTCGTCACCGTAGGTGACGACGGAGACGGACGAGACGGGTTCCTCGTCGAGCCGGCCGATGAAGAAGCCCTCGGGGTCCTGCGCGAAGAAACACGACGGGTCCGAGAGCCCCGGGTTCCAGCCCTCGTCCCCCGCCCATCGGGCGACCACCGCCCAGTCGTCGAGCGTGGCCCGGGTGACGACGAGGTCCTGATGGACCGGAGAGGTCATCTTTGCGCTCCTTCGCTCAAGGTCGCGGGTGCGTGACCGCCGTGCCGCGCGGGTGCGGTGGTCGGCCGCACCCCCGCGGCCATCCTCGCCGAAGCCGATCGCGCCCGCGACGCCGTGAACAGCCGACGTCGGCCGGACAACGGGCCTTCCGGGCGGCCGAGTTCACGCGTACGGGCGACACTCGGGGACCGTCGTACGGCGCCGGCGCGGCGCAGGATACGGCACTTCCGGCCGACCCACCCGCTGGGAGGCGTGGCCGCGAGGGCCCGCTTATCGTGATCCGGAGGTCGTCCCCGGCCGCCCTGGCCGGGTCTCCCTGGAGGCACGCATGCGGTCCACGCACAGACGGCGTCCGTTCACCGGAGCCGCGATCTCGGTGCTGGCCCTGCTGGGGGCCGGGCTGCCGGCCACGGCGGCGAGCGCCGATGCCGAGCAGGACGACAAGCAGCCCGACCTGACCCGCTTCTACCAGCAGAAGATCAAGTGGTCGAAGTGCGAGGGCATGGAGATGCCCAAGGACCTGCGGTGCGGCAAGGTCACCGTGCCGCTCGACTACGCCCGGCCCGAGACCGGAACCCTCGACCTGGCCATGGCCCGCTACCGGGCCACCGGCGACTCGCGCGGTTCGCTGCTGCTGAACTTCGGCGGCCCCGGCGGCCCGGGCGTCCCCGAACTCGCCTACGGAGGCGAGGAGTTCATGGACCTCACGAACGGCTACGACCTCGTCTCCTTCGATCCGCGCGGCGTCGGCCGCTCCTCCCCCGTCAGCTGCGGCGACGGCACCGACAAGGCCCTGGAGGCGACCGACAACGGCGAGGACGCGAACAACCCCCAGGCCGCGCTCGAACAGCTGCGGCGGGCCGCCGCGGCGTGCAAGAAGCACTCCGGGCCGGTGCTGCCGTACATCGGCACGCTCAACGCCTCCCGGGACCTGGACGTGATGCGCGCCGCCCTCGGCGACAAGAAGCTCAACTACCTCGGCTTCTCCTACGGGACGCGGCTGGGCGCGGTGTACGCGGCGCAGTTCCCCAAGAAGGTGGGCCGGATGGTCCTCGACGGGGTGGACACCCTCACCGAGCCGCTGACCGAACAGGGGCTGGTGGGCGCCGAGGGCCAGCAGACCGCGCTGGACGACTATCTCGACGCGTGCACCGAGGAGCTGACCTGCCCGTTCGGGCAGGACGCCCGCTCGGCCCGTGAGCAGGTCGTCGAGCTGGTCGACTCCCTGGACGAATACCCCGTGCCGGCGGACTTCGGGCAGGACTTCACCGGCCAGGACCTGGTGGGCGCCATCAGCCACGCCCTCTACAGCGAACAGATGTGGCCCGCACTCACCCAGGCGCTCAACATGCTCGTCCACGATGGCGACACCCGCGGCGTCATGGCGCTCGCGGGCGGCGGCTTCGCCCCGCCGACCGGGTCGCACCGGGCGGCGCCGACCCGCCCGCACGAGCCCCCCGACCCCACCGCGTCGGGCACACCGAGCCCGGACGGCGGGCTCGTCGACGCCGAGGAGATCCCGCTGGACAACCTCCCTGCCGCGCTCATGGCGGTCAACTGCGCCGACGACCCCGACCGGCCCACGGCGAAGCAGATCACCGACGACCTCGAGAACCTGCGCGCGGCGTACGAGGAGGCCTCCCCCGTGTTCGGCCGGTACCGGCTGGCCCAGGTGCTGATGTGCTACGGCCGCCCCGCGGGCACCGACTTCATCCGCGAGGAGGTGCGGGACGTCGACACCCCGAAGATGCTGCTCGTGGGCACCCGGGGCGACCCGGCCACCCCGTACCGCTGGACCGTGGAGACCGCGAAGCGGCTCGGGTCGTCGGCGGTCGTCCTCGACAACAAAGGCAAGGGGCACACCGGGTACGGGTCGTCGAAGTGCGTGCACGACAAGGTGGACGACTTTCTGCTGTTCGGATCGCTGCCGGACGACGGAAGTTCCTGCGGAGCCGACGATTGAGCATCGGGCGTGTAACACGGACGAGTTCGCTACAACCCCGCGCGGATCTCGCGCGTCACATTGGGTATGCGTCACCTTTGTGTGCGCCGTACCCGTACGTGACCAAAACTGGGGGATTCCACCGATGCGTATTCGTTCCGTCCTCACCCTCTCGACCGCGGCGACCGCGGGCGCCGCGCTGCTCCTCACCGCCGCCCCGCAGGGCCTGGCCGCCCAGCCGGCCGCGAAGGCCCCGGTCTGCAAGGCGAAGGTCCTCAAGCTGGGGGCCAAGCAGTCGAAGGACGCGAGGGTCGTGCACATCAGCGTCAAGAACACCGGCGCCCGCACCTGCACGATCGACCGCCTTCCCGTCGTCACCTTCGGCGACCTCGACGGGGCGGCCCTGCCGGTGCCCTCGGGCGAGAGCGGCCCGTACAAGGTCGGCGCCGGCAAGACCGTGTACGCGGCGGTCCGTACGATCGCCG
The DNA here is from genome assembly GCF_024612015.1 of Streptomyces sp. CA-210063. Classification (NCBI taxonomy): domain Bacteria; kingdom Bacillati; phylum Actinomycetota; class Actinomycetes; order Kitasatosporales; family Streptomycetaceae; genus Streptomyces; species Streptomyces sp. CA-210063. The sequence continues at coordinate 10,230,745 of NZ_CP102512.1, read as the reverse complement.
ACCTGAAGGACCCGGACGCGCGTCGCGTCGGCACGATCACCGTGTCGGCCAACCCGGCCTACAACGGCCGCACGTTCACCGCGAAGCAGCTGGGCGCGGGCAAGAAGGTGAAGGTCTGGGAGCCGGTCACGACGTGGTGGAAGCCGTCCAAGGCCGCCGCCGACAAGGCGCTGAAGAAGGAAGTCGGCTGACCCTCGCGGCAGACGCACGGCACTGACGAGCCCGTCGGCGCACACCTTCACCGGTGCGCGCCGACGGGCTGTGCTCCTGTCGTCTCCAGACCGCCGGGGCCGCCCGCACCGGTCGCCGGTTTACCCCAAATGCCCGACACGCGAATCAGTCCTATCGTGAAGTCATGGAGCATGCCCTCAGTCCCGCGACCCTCACCGAGCTGCGCCGCCCGCGGCCCTATCCAGCGGTGTCGGTGCTGACGCCGACACACCGCCGGGAGCCCGAGAACGCCCAGGATCCGGTCCGGCTGCGCAATGTGGTGGCCGAGGCGAAGAAGCAACTGGAGCAGGATCCCGCGGTGACGCGGGAGCGGCGCAACGACGTCGTCGAGCAGCTGGACCAGGCGCTGGCCGAGGTGGACCTGACACACGCCGAGGACGGTCTGGTGATCTTCGCGGCGCCCGGTGAGCACCAGGTCTGGTCACTGGCCCGCCCGGTGCCGGAGCGCGTGGTGCTCTCGGACACCTTCCTCACCCGGAACCTGGTGGCCGCGCAGGCCGCCGAGCGGACGTTCTGGGTGCTCTCGGTCTCCTACGACCGGGTCACCCTGTGGAACGGCGGCGGCGACCGCGTCAGCGAGGCGCACATCGGCGGTTTCCCACTGACCCGGGACCGCGACAACTTCGACGCCGAGCGGCAGCAGCGGATCGGCGACCTGCCGTCCGCCTTCCGCGACGAGGACACCCGGCACTTCCTGCGCGACGCCGACACCGCCCTGGCCCGTGTGCTGCGCACGGACGACCGGCCCCTGTATGTCACCGGGGAGACGGCGGCGCTGTCCCTGCTCGACGAGATCGGCACGGTCACCAAGGACGCCACCCACATCCCGTACGGCGGTCTCGCGCACGGCACCCCGGACACCGTGTGGCAGGCGGTCCGGTCGCTGGTCGCCGCCGAGGACCGCAGGAACGTCGACACCGTGGCCCGGCGGCTCGAAGCGGCCCGGGGCAGCAAGTCGTTCGCCGCCGGGGTCGACGAGGTCCGGCAGAACGCGCAGCAGGGCCGTATCCAGCTCCTGGCCGTGGAGGAGAACTACCGGGCGACCGTCCGCGCCGACGGTGGCGGCGGCCATCTCGTCCCGGCCGAGAGCGGCGACCTCGACGCCCGCGAGGACATCGTGGACGAGATCGTCGAACGGTGCCTGGACACCGGCGCCGAGGTCCGCTTCGTCCCGGACGGCACGCTGGGCGACGCCCGGGGCATCGCGGGCGTCCTGCGGTACTGAGCCCCGGCCCGCGCACACCGACGTCCCGCCGGGCAGGCGTCAGACACCGCCGAGGAGGGAGGCCAGGCCCCGGTCGAGCGCCGGGCCCAGCTCCTCTCTTCCGGCGGCGACGACGGCGTAGCTGCGCAGCAGGAAGCGCTGGAGAGCCGCCTTCTCGAACTGGAGCAGGGCCATGCCGTACGGGGAGTGCAGCTCCACCACCGTTCGGAAGCGGCCGCAGGGCCAGATGTGCACATCGCCGGTGCCGGCGGGGGCCCGCACCCCGTCCTCCAGCAGGCCGCGGGAGAACGTCCAGGTCACCATGGAACCGTTCAGCGAGATGTCGGCCGGGAAGTCGAGGTGCACGGCCAGCGGATCGTCGGAGGAATAGCGCAGGCTCGCGGGCACCGGGACCTCCCGGTCCTCGGCGGTGACGAGGAGGGCGCGGGCGGCCTGTTCCAGTGTGACGGTCATGAACGGTCTCCGTTTCGGGTGAATCTCTTCCTGCGGTGCGGGCCGGCCGGTGCGCCGACGTGCCTCTTCGACCTCGCTGAGGTCTTTCGCATGCCACGGCTTCCCGGATTCACCTCTGTGACCTATGTCACCCACACTCCCGGCTTCGGACGCATCCACGAACGTCAGCGCGATCCGGTGTACATATGCCGCTCCATGCAACCGAGAGGGCTCGCACATATGCCCCTCGAACATGGGAATGAGAGACGTGTGAAGGCGTCCGACGATCCGTCAAGTCGCGTACGATCCCTACGACTTGGCCCCTCCGGACGCGTACCGACCTGCCGTGGTGGACCCCACTCGCAAGGACGGTGGCATATGCCAGAAGCACCACCGTATCGTGTCTTGCCAAATGCCTTACAGGGCGTCGCGGGCTGTGCAACAGTCGTAATCGGCCCTTACGTCAGCGTTGGTCGTACCGTCCCCCATCGGAGTACGTGATGCCGTCCCCTCTCTCTGCGGATCGTCCCGCCGCCCAGCCGCCCCGGCGCGGCACGGTCGACGCGCTCATCTCGCAGACCCGGCGGCTGCTGGGCGATGTCGACGCCGTACGGCGTGACGCGCCCGCCGACGGAGCGGACCCGGAGGGCCGGTGGCAGCGTGCGCTCTACGATCTGGCGCTGCATCAACTCAGCGATCTCGACGAGCACTTGGCGCAGCTGCGGGACGGCCCGGCCGTGCCGCCGGCCCCCGAGCCCACGGCCGACATCCCGGTGGCCCCGGTCCCGGCCCCGCGGCGCGCGTCGCTGCTCAGCCGGGTCGGCAGCGCCGAGTGGAATCTGCTGACGGACGAGGCAAGTTGGTCCGGGGAGCTGTATGAGATCCTCGGCCGCGACCCCGACGCCCCGCCGCTCACCCTCGACGAACTGCCCTCACTGGTGCTCGACGAGGACCGGCCGCAGCTGACGGCGATGGTCACGGACTGTCTGATCGACGCCAAACGCATCGACGGCGAGTTCCGCATCGTGCTGCCCGACGGCGGGGTGCGCACCGTACACATGATGGGCGAGCCCGTGCTCGACGACGACGGCGGTACGGCCTCGATGTGGGCCGTGCTGCGGGACGTCAGCGAACTGCGGCGCAGCCAGCGGGTGGTGAGCGAGACCCGTGACTCGCTGCACCGCCAGCGGCATATCGCGCAGACCGAGCACCGGCTCGCGGTCGAGCTGCAGGAAGCCGTGCTGCCGCCGTGGCACGGCTCCCTGCGGCTCCCGCGACAGGGACCCGAGAAGCTGGACCTCGCGGCCCACTACCTGCCCTGCTCGACCAGCGACCTGATCGGCGGCGACTGGTACGACGCCCTCGAACTGCCGGGCGGCGAGAGCCTGTTGAGCGTCGGTGACCTCACCGGACACGGCGTCACCGTCACCTCGGGCATGGCGATGCTGATCGGCGCGCTGCGCGGCATGGCGATGGCGGGCACCGAACCGGGCCGACTGATGGCCTGCCTCAACCAGTTACTGGACGCCACCGTGCAACCGGCCCTCGGCAGCGCCGTCTGCTGCCGTTACCGGCCGACGACCCGCACCCTCGTCTGGGCACAGGCCGGGCACCCCGCCCCGCTGCTGTTCCGCGACGGGACGGGGCGCGTGCTGACATCGCCGGACGGTGTCCTGCTCGGAGCGACCTCGGGTGCCGTCTACGGGCAGGCCGAAGTGACGCTCGAACAGGGCGATCTGCTGCTCCTGCACACCGACGGACTGGTCCCCCGGCGGGACGGAGAGGCAGCCGTCCAGCGGCTGTTGGACCTGGCCCCACGGTTCGGCGAGGCGCGTACGGCCCAGGAGTGTGTACGGACAGTGGTGGAAGCGTTCGGCGAGACCGAGCGCGAGGACGACGCCTGCGTGCTTGTCGCCAGGGTCAGTTCCTGAAGGAGCCGTGCCCCGGCGCTCACGCCGACGCGATGTCGCCCTTGTTCTTCGACGGGATCCTGGGCAGGGCGAGCTTGATCTCCTCCCGCAGGTCCTGGATCTTCGGATAGCTGGAGTACTGACCGGTGAGCCGGTACATCTGGCGCAGCCGGTCCCAGGTGCGGTGGGAGGAGTTGGAGCCCATCGACGCCAGGGCCAGGCGGGCGTAGCCGGCCGCCTGTTCCGGGTCGTCGGCGATGAAGGACGCCGAGGCCATGGAGAGGAAGTCGAAGATCTTCGACCGCTGCCGGCCGTCGACCCGCAGGTCTAGGGCCTTCTCCGCGTAGTGCTGGGCCTGCTTGGCCGCGGCCGGGTCGTGCTCCGCGAGGGTGCGGTAGGCCAGGGCCTGCATGCCGTAGAGGTCCTCCTCCTTGAACATCTGCATCCAACTGGGCGGCGGCACGTCCCCCCGGTCGGAGACGAACAGGTCCTCGGCCTGGCCCAGGGTGCGGCGCATGGCCTGGCCCTTGCCCATGGAGGCCTGTGCCCAGGCCTCGACGGTGTGGAGCATGGCCTTGGTGCGCGGCAGGACCTGCTCGCCGGAGCCGGACTGGGCGAGCTTCATGAGGTCGAGCGCCTCGTCGGGCTTGCCGAGGTGCACCAGTTGTCGGGCCGCCCGGGAGAGGGCCTCGCCGGCGCGGGGCCGGTCACCGCCCTCCCTGGCGGCGTGGGCGGCGATGATGAAGTACTTCTGGGCGGTGGGTTCGAGGCCGATGTCGTGCGACATCCAGCCGGCGAGGACGGCGAGGTTGGCGGCGACGCCCCACAGGCGCCGCTGGAGATGTTCGGGGTGGCGGTAGGAGAGCATGCCTCCCACCTCGTTGAGCTGTCCCACGACAGCCTTGCGTTGCAGCCCTCCGCCGCGGGCCGCGTCCCAGGCTCGGAACACCTCCACCGAACGTTCCAGTTCCTCGATCTCCTGCGCCCCGATGGGGGCGGCCTCGTAACGGTCGAACCCGGCGGGGTCGGCGTGCAGGGGATCGTCGAGGTCGGGAGCGTCGGCCTTGAGAGTCGGATCGGTGTGCAGCCAGTCGTGCATGGCACTGCTGAGTGCGGGTCCCGCGGTGAGCGCGACGCCCGCACCCACCAAGCCGCGTCGGTTGAGCATGAGGTCCATTCCCGTGAATTCGGTGAGGACCGCAGCAGTCCGTTCGGGCGCCCACGGCACACCGTCGGGATGTTCCACATTCCCGCCGCCCTGCCGTTTCCCCGTACGCCCGTGCCGGACCAGACCGAGGTCCTCGATGGTCACGACACGGCCGAGACGCTCGGTGAACAGCGCCACCAGCACCCGCGGCACGGGATCGCGCGGGATCTCTCCCATGTCGATCCACCGCCGCACCCGTGAGGTGTCGGTCGCCAGCTGCGGGTGGCCCATGGCCGCCGCCTGCCGGTTGACCAGCCTCGCGAGCTCGCCCTTCGACCAGCCGGCCAGGCCGAACAGGTCTGCGAGTCGGGTGTTGGGTTGTCCGCTCACGTCAAGCCCCCAGGTTCTCGGCTGAGTTGAATGTAGCCCGCTGTCAGTTGCTCGGGGACTATTCGCCAGGCTTCGCCAGGGTGCGCTACATGGTGTGCCACGGGCCATCCGGTGTCAGGTAGGAAAGCGCCACCCCGACCCGGTCGCCCCGACGGGCACTCCCCAGGGTGTCCCCGGACGGCCGGGGCGGGTAGCGCGTGACATTGCCGGCACACGAAGGGATCTGTCTTCCCCCATGTACGCAGCATCGTCCTCCGTGTCCGCTCCTCCCCGGTCGCTGCACCCCCGCCAGCCGGGCAGCGGCGGCCCCTACCTCGACCCCACACGGACGGCGGCCCCGGGCCTGGGTGCCGGCCGGACGCGGCGCGTTCCGGGGCTCGGCACCCAACCGCTCAGCGGGAGACTCGACTTGTCCGGCCCTCAGGGCGCGCAGCTGCGCACGGCGATCGCTTCGGTGCATCGCATCTGCCCGGAATTCACTCCGGTCCAGGTGCTGCGCCGAAGCGGCCGCTCGGTGCTGCTCGTCGGTACGACAGGGCGCAGCACGGCCGTCGCCAAGTGTTTACTGGACCATTCCTCCATCTGGGAGGAGCGGCTGCGGCACGAAATAGCCGCATACCGCTCGTTCGTCCGGCACCGCCCGCCGGTGCGGGCGCCGAGGCTGATCGCGGCGGACCCGGACAACTGCACCTTGGTCATCGAGCGGATGCCGGGCCGGGTGGCCGCCCTGCAGCGGCATCCGGTGGAGGCGCCGCCGCGCGCCGACATCCGGGCGGCGCTCGGCGCGATCTGCCGGCTGAACGCGTGGCGGCCGCCGGCGGGGACGTTCGACGCCCCGCTGGACTACGCGGAGCGGATCTCCCGTTTCCATGAGCTGGGTCTGCTCACCGACCGGGACATGGGCGATCTGCAGAAGCTCCTGCACGGCATCGCGCATGCGTCGGGCCGTCAGGGCATGGGCCAGTTCTGTCACGGCGACGCCCTGCTGTCGAACATCCTGCTCTCACCGGCCGGTCCAGTGCTGGTGGACTGGGAACACGCGGGGTGGTATCTGCCGGGGTACGACCTGGCGACGCTGTGGGCGGTGCTCGGGGACGCCCCGGTGGCGCGGCGGCAGATCAGTCAGCTGGCGCAGTCGGCGGGCCCGGCCTCGCGTGACGCGTTCCTGGTGAACCTGATGCTCGTACTGACCCGTGAGATCCGTACCTACGAGACGGCCGTGCAGCGTTCGATGCACGACGCGACCCCGGCGGCACCGGGCCCGGCCCACCCGGCTGCTGCGCCGTCCGGCGAGGAACAGCGGCTGCTGCTCAGGCGGCTGCACGACGACTGCCAGCTGGCCCGCAAGGCCGTACGGGCGGCGGTCGGCACTCGCTGAGGGGAAAGGAAGGTCCGCGGTGTGCCCTGGACAGGGGCGCGCCGCGGACCTTCGTCATGACGGGAAAGTCGATCGGGGAAGCCAATCACCGGGGAAACGGCCCCCTGCGGGCATGATTGACGGATCGTCGGCCCGCCGATAGCACTGGTGCGGTTCGGCTCCCTACGCCCCGCCAACGCCCCACCGTTCCAGGAGGCCGCCTTGCGAGGATCCCCCACCGACCGCAGGCCCACCCCGCACCACAGTCGTATCCGTAGAACGGCGGTCGCCGCAGCCCCGGCGGTGCTGCTGCTGCCCCTGCTGGGCGCGGCCCCGCCCGCCGGCCAGTCGTCCTCCGCTTCGGCCCGTCTACAGGGCGCCTTCACGGCCGCGGCCGAGGAGTACGACGTACCGCGCAGCGTTCTGCTCGGTGTCTCCTATCTCCAGTCCCGCTGGGACGCGCACGGTGGCGCGCCCAGTGTCACCGGCGGCTACGGCCCCATGCATCTCACCGACGCGCGTACGGCTCTGGCCGAGGCACCGCACCACAGCGAGGGCACGGAGGACGCGCGCGGCGACGACTCCCGGGCACCGCTGGTGTCCGAGGCGGATCTGCCCCCGGCCTCCGAACTACCGCCGAGGCTGCGGACGTTGACGAAGGCGGCCGAGCTGACCGGTCTGCCCGCGGAGGCGCTGCGCACGGACGCCGACGCCAATGTGGCGGGTGGGGCCGCGCTGCTCGCCGCCGCGCAGCGGGAGCTCGGCGCGGAGCCGAGTGCCGATCCGGCGGACTGGTACGGGGCGGTGGCACGCTTCTCGGGTGCTGAGGACCGGGCGACGGCGGCGGCGTACGCGAACGAGGTGTTCGCGGTGATCCGCGACGGCGCCGGGCGCGTCACGGACGCCGGTCAGCGGGTGGCGCTCGCCGCCGAGCCCGGCCTGCGCCCCGGCACCGGGCAGTTGTCCCGGGCCGGGCTCCGCGCGGCAGCCGTGGACGGCACGGAGTGTCCGAAGACGGTGTCCTGCGAGTGGATCCCGGCGCCGTACGAGGAGTTCGGCGACAACGACTACGGCAACCACGACCTGGCCGACCGGCCGACGTCGCAGAGCATCCGGTACATCGTCGTGCACGACACCGAGGCCACCTGGGACACCACGCTGAAGCTGGTCCAGGACCCGACCTATGTGTCGTGGCACTATTCGCTGCGCTCCACGGACGGGCACATCGCCCAGCACGTCAAGAACAAGGACGTGGGCTGGCACGCCGGCAACTGGTACGTCAACGCCAAGTCGATCGGTCTGGAGCACGAGGGGTTCCTGGCCTCGCCGGACGCCTGGTACACGGAGGCGATGTACCGCACGTCGGCGCGGCTGGTGAAGTACCTCGCCGACAAGTACCGGATCCCGCTGGACCGCCGGCACATCCTGGGCCACGACACCGTGCCCGGCCCGACGACGGCGACGATCCCGGGAATGCACACCGATCCGGGCCCGTACTGGGACTGGCGGCACTACTTCGAACTGCTGGGCAAGCCGTTCGGTCCGACGTCCGGCGCCAACAGCGCCCTGGTGACCATTCTCCCGGACTACTCCGACAACCGGCCCGAGTTCACCGGCTGCGTGAGCGGGGGCGAGCCCTGCCCGGTGCACGGCTCCAGCGCCGTACGCCTCTACAGCGAGCCCGATGTGACCTCGCCCCTGATCAAGGACATCGGCCTGCGGCCGGGCGGCGGCGACTCGACGATCGATGTGAACGACCTCGGTTCGCGGGTCTCCACCGGCCAGCAGTACGCGGTCGCCGGACGGCAGGGCGACTGGACGGCGATCTGGTATCTGGGGCAGAAGGCCTGGTTCCGGAACCCGCAGGGGCAGCCGACGGCGGTCGGCGCGACCGGTCTGGTCGTCACGCCCAGGCAGGGCCTGGCCGAGATCCCGGTGTACGGCCGCGCCTACCCGGAGCGGGAGGCGTACCCGGCGGGCGTGCCCGTCCAGGCGGTGTCCCCGCTGCCGTACAAGCTCCTCAAGGGCCAGAAGTACGCCGCCGGGGACCGGGGGCCGGGCGAGTACTACTACGCCGTCGGCTTCGACACGAGCGGACACAAGGTCGTGGTCGGAGAGGACCTGTACTACGAGATCCAGTTCGGTCACCGGGTGGCGTTCGTGCGGGCGGCGGATGTGCGGGTGCTGCCGGCCGCGTGAGGACGAGGCCGTCTGATGACGAGATCTCCTGAGGTCGGGGCCTTCTGAGGTCGGGGCGTTCTGAGGGCACGAAGAAGGGCCGGGTGTGAGCCCGGCCCTTCTCTCTTGGTCCCCTGTGTGCTCTCAGCCCTGCTGGAACAGCTCCGCCGGGAGTGGCTTGAGCAGGGCGTACAGGTCGTCGGTGATGGGGCGGTCCCAGGCGGCGATGGTCACCAGGACGTTGTCGCTGCGGTCGAACTGGACGCAGGAGATCCGGGACTCGGAGAGCTTGAGGCGGCGGACGATCAGCAGGTTGTCGCCCTGCATCACCGGCATGTCCTCGGAGCCGACGACCGTGATGTCCTCCTCGTTCTCCAGCGCGACCAGCAGCTGGGCCACCTCGAAGGGGATCTCGCCGTCGGCGATCTCGCGCGCCGGGGAGCCCTCCGGGAGGTTGCCGATGATCATCGCGGGGCCGCGGCCGCCGTAGAGGTCGTAGCGCAGGAAGACGCCCTGGCAGCTGCCGTCGGGGGCGGGCAGCAGGCCGGCGCCGAGATTGCCCGGCCAGTCGCCCGGGTCCATGGCCAGTACGTCGAAGTCGGGACCGGCAGGGGTGGCGCTGCGGCGGCGGAGGAAGGACATGCCGCCATGGTACGTGCCCGGAGGTGCTCGGTGGCGGGTGGGCGAGACTATTGCGGGGGCCGATCCGGGGTCCGGTGCGGTCATCCGTTCGGAGGCTGTTCGCCCAGCGCCGGGCCGGTCCGGCAGGGCCCGTGGGTCGCCCTGCCGCTGCTGGTGGTGAGCGGGGTTCCGCGCGGCCGTTCCGGGCTCGCGCCGCCTTCTGCGGGCATCACGGCGTATGCCCGGCGCGGGTCGGCGGGGCCGGTTCGGCGGTTACCGACCGGCCTGCCGGGCTGACGGTCGCGTGGACGGCTGGCCGGCGGTCTTCTTGTGCCGCTCGTGGTGGCGGGCGACGCGGGCGCGGTTGCCGCAGGACGGCTTGCACCACTCCTGGCGCGGGTGCTCCTTGAGGAAGTAGCGCACGCATCGTGGCGCGTGGCAGGCGCGCAGTCGCTGCCGCTCGGGGCTCGTGAGGAAGGCGAGGGCGGCGCGGGCGAGCGCGGCGGTGAGCGGGTCGTCGCCGGTGGCGGGCTCGTGGCGTACGACGGGTTCGGCGCCGGGGCTCCAGGAGAGCACCGGGACGGTCGGGGTCAGGGCGGCGGCGGCGTTGAGGCGCGCCAGCGCCTCGGGGACGGACGGCAGCCGGGCGGCGTCCGCCGGGCTGGGCTCGCCGGGGCTGACGGCGCGGGCGAACAGGGCCCGGACAGCGGAACGGAGATCGCGTACGGCGGTGAGCGCGGCCTCGTCGGCGGTGAAGCCGGGGGCGGTCGGCAGGGCGTCCGCGTGTGCCCGGACCCAGGTGGTGAGGCCAGTGGGTTCGGTCAGGTCATCGGCGACACCGCCGCTGCCGTCGTGGCGGACGGTCAGGGCCAGGTCCAGGGCGAGCCGCGCGTCCGCGCTGATCGAGTACTCCATGAGGCTAATGATAGGCGAGCAGTCATCCATTAAATCGAGCCGGGCGGAATTCGAGAGGGAAATTCCGAGCAGTCGGGCCCCTGCGGGAATTCTGGACAATTGCGGGGGAATTTTGGCACGGTGAGGCGAAGCGGCCCGCAAATCGAACGTGTGGCCGATTCATTCTGGGGGTTCAGTCATGCCACCCGCACACCTCGCACCGGACGTCGCCGCCTTCTACGCCACGCAGAGCGCGTTCACCGACCCGGGCGATCTCGCTCCGCGCTACACCGACCTGCCACGTGATCCGGCTCAACTCGCCCGTGTGGCACGGGATCTGATGATCCATCGGGGCGAGGGTGAGACATTCCGCTACGCCACCCCACAGGACCGGCTGCACAACGACGCCGAGACGCGCTACCTCGACGACATCCTGCGGATCGTCGTCGGGCGAAACGACGCGCCGCTGTCACGGCGCCGGGAGCCCGAGGACCGTTTCGTCGGCGTGTGCCGCGACTTCTCGCTGCTGCACTGCTCGCTCCTGCGCCACATCGGCGTGCCCGCCCGGCTGCGGTCGGGCTTCGCCACCTATTTCGGCGACAACGGATTCCACTGCGACCACGTGGTCACCGAGTACTGGGACCCGGCACGCGGCTGGCTGTTCGCCGACGCTCAGCTGACGGAACCGTTGATCGTCGACACCTGGAAGATCGACTTCGATCCGATGGACGTGCCGCGCGACCGTTTCCTCGTCGCGGGCAAGGCGTGGCAGGCCATCCGGGCCGGTGAGGCGGACCCCGGGACGTTCGGCCTCCACCCGCCGCAGGAGGGGCCGCTGAACGGCGAGTGGTTCGTGGCGGGCAACGTCCGGCTCGACCTCGCGGACCTGAACAAGGTCGAGACGCTCCTGTGGGACATCTGGGGGACGGAGACCGAGGCCGGCCAGGAACTCGTGGACCCGGTCCGCGAGCTGTACGACGAGGTCGCGCCGGTGGCGGGTGACGAGGTGAACTTCGCCGCGGCGCGCGCGTTGTTCACGGGCCACGAGGGACTGCGGACACCGAGGACCGTCCTGTCGCTGGCGCCGTACAACGGTCCACGCGAGGTCACCCTCCGCTGACTGGCCGGCCCCCGAGCACTTCTCCTCTCCCTGTCGGTGGGCGGCCCCGGCCGCCCACCGACTGAAACCGTGCGGCCGCTCAGGTCAGGTCGAACTCGCCCTCGCGAGCCCCCGATACGAAGGCGCCCCACTCGGCGGGGGTGAAGATCAGCGAGGGGCTCTCGGGGCTGCCGCTGTTGCGCATGGCGATGAAACCCTCGACAAAGGCGATCTGGACATCTCCCCGCCCCTGGCTGCTGGACCGCCAGTCCGCCTTGCTGAGGTCCAGTTCCGCCGGCTTGTGCCAGCCGTCGAGCGATCGCTGCTCCATGGTGCTCTCGGCCACGTCCGTGCTCCTCCCGGTTCGTCGTCCGCCCGCCAGACTAGCGATCGACCACCACCGCCGACAGGCCACGTGAGGGGGAGGTTCAGGAGGTGGGCGGCTGGGCGCCGACGAGCCACATCGAGAAGAACTGCGATCCGCCGCCGTAGGCGTGCCCGAGCACCCGGCGGGCGCCCTCCACCTGGTGTTCTCCCGCCAGCCCCCGCACCTGGAGCGCCGCCTCCGCGAAACGGATCATGCCGGAGGCGCCGATGGGATTGGTGGACAGCACCCCGCCGGACATATCGACCGGAAGATCCCCGTCCAGCTCGGTGACGCCGGACTCGGTGAGCTTCCAGCCCTCTCCCTCGTCGGCGAAACCGAGGTTCTCCAGCCACATCGGCTCGTACCAGGAGAACGGCACGTACATCTCCACCGCGTCGATCTCCCGGCGCGGGTCCGCGATGCCCGCCTGCCGGTACACGTCGGCCGCGCAGTCCCGCCCCGCACGCGGCGACACGCTGTCCTTGCCCGCGAACAGCGTCGGCTCGCTGCGCATCGCGCCCCCGTGCATCCAGGCGGCGGGGCGGGGCGCCCGGGCGGCCCCCACACGGTCGGTGAGGACCATCGCGACGGCTCCGTCGGAGGACGGGCAGGTCTCCGAGTAGCGGATCGGGTCCCACAGCATGGGCGAGGCCTGGACCTTCTCCAGCGTGATGTCGTGCTCGTGGAGGTGCGCGTAGGGGTTCTTGAGCGCGTTGCGGCGGTTCTTGTACGCCACCAGGGACCCTACGGTGTCGGGGGCGCCGCTGCGCCGCATGTACGCCCGCACGTGCGGGGCGAAGAAGCCGCCGGCGCCGGCCAGCAGCGGCTGCTGGAACGGGATCGGCAGGGACAGGCCCCACATGGCGTTCGACTCGGACTGCTTCTCGAAGGCGAGCGTCAGTACGGTCCCGTGGACGCGTGCGGCGACCAGACTCGCGGCGACCAGCGCGGTCGATCCGCCCACCGAGCCCGCCGTGTGCACCCGCATCATCGGCTTGCCGACCGCGCCGAGCGCGTCGGCGAGATACAGCTCGGGCATCATGACGCCCTCGAAGAAGTCGGGCGCCTTGCCGATGACGACGGCCTCGATGTCCGCCCACGTCAACTCGGCGTCGTCGAGGGCCCGTCGGGCGGCTTCACGCACCAGCCCGGCGATGGACACATCCCGGCGCGCCGCCACATGCTTGGTCTGGCCGACCCCTACGACGGCCACGGGCTCCTTGCTCATCGCGGATCCCCTTCGAGTACGGCGACCAGGTTCTGTTGCAGACAGGGGCCGGAAGTGGCGTGCGCCAGCGCCCGGTCGGACTCCCCCCGGTGGATACGGGCGGCGGCCTCACCGATCCGGATGAGCCCGGCGGCCATGACCGGGTGGGCGGCCGGGGCCCCGCCCGACGGGTTGACGCGCACGCTGTCGTCGAGCTCCAGCACCTCGCGCAGGATGACCTCCTGGGAGCTGAAAGGGGCGTGCAACTCGACGGTGTCCACGGGCCGTTCGAAGGCTCCGGCCCGCTCGGCGGCGAGGCGGGTGGACGGCGAGTCGGTCAGATCGCGTACGCCGATGCCGTGGGCCTCGATGCGGTGGTCGATCCCCCGGATCCAGGCGGGCCGCTCGCACAGGTCCCGGGCCCGCTCCCCCGCCGCGAGGACCACGGCGGCGGCCCCGTCGCCGATGGGCGGACAGTCCCCGGTGCGCAGGGGCCGTACGAGGTACTCCCCCTGCGGCACGGAACCCCTCAGCTGGGCATGGGAGTTGGTGGCGGCCTCCGTGCGGCTGCGCGCCCCGATCGCCGCCAGCGCCGGCTCGTCCGTGGCGCCCGCGTCGATGAGCGCCTGGGCCTGGAGGGCGGCGAGGGCGACGGAGTCGGGCCAGAGCGGCGCCACGTAGTACGGGTCGAGCTGACGGGTCAGCACGTCACGCACGGACCCGGGCGAGGACTTGCCGTACGCGTAGACGAGCGCGGTGTCCGCGTCCCCCGTCTGAAGCTTCACCCAGGCCTCGTACAGGGCCCACGCCCCGTCCATTTCGACGTGCGACTCGGAGATCGGCGGCCAGGCGCCCACGCCGTCGAGGGCGAGGGTGAAGGAGAAGGCGCGGCCGGCGAGGTAGTCGCTGGAGCCGGAGCAGGTGAAGCCGATGTCGGACGTCTTCAGCCCCGTCCGCTCCAGGACCTGGTGCAGCACCGGCATGAGCATCTCCACCTCGGAGAACTCGTCGGTGGTGCGCCGGTGGTCGGTCTGGGCGAAGGCGACGACGGCGATCTCCCGGTTCACAGCAGCTCCTTGAACGTGTCGTACTCGGCGTCCGGCTCGCCGGTGGGCCGGTAGTGATCGGGATAGCGAGCGCCTTCCGTCCACACGGGTTCGACGCGCAGGCCGATCCGCACCTGGTCGTAGGGGATGCCCGCGATACGGCCGTGCAGGGCGAGGTCGGCGCCGTCGAGGGCGATGTGGGCGTATACGTAAGGCACCTCTATGTCGAGATTCTTCGCCTTGATGTTGACGATGCAGAACGTGGTCACCGTGCCGCCCGGCCCGACCTCCACCTGCTCGGCCGTGGCCACCCCGCAGGTGGGGCAGGCGCCCCTCGGCGGTACGTACACCTTGCGGCAGGACGGGCAGCGCTCGCCCACGTTGCGGCGCTCGGCGAGGGCATTGATGTAGCCGGTCTGGGCGCGGCCGGGCGAGTAGGTGTAGTCGAGGCGGGCGGGGGCGACGATCCCGGTGACGGGGTCGGCGAACTCGCCGCTGTGGCCCGCCGGTTCCACCGGATCGCCGTCGTACGGCTCGAAGCAGGCGATGTCCGTAATGGCGCCGGAGCGTTCCTCGGCCCAGCGGACGCGGACGCGCATACCGGTGCGTACGGCGTCGGGGCCGGGCGCGTCGAGGGCGTGGAGCAGAGCCGTGTCGGCGCCGTCGAGGCGTACCAGAACCCAGGCGAAGGGGGCGCCCAGCGGCTGGCCGCGGCGCGGCTCGTGGTTCCAGGCCCAGGTGGTGACGGTGCCGGTGGGGGCGACCTCGACCAGGTCGCGGATCTCCTCGGCGGTGACGGGGTCGTACTCGACGGGCGGCACAAGGACCCGCCCGTCACCGGCACGCACACCGAGAACGACACGTTCGCGCAGCCCGGTGAGGAAGGCGCTCTGGACGGGACCGAGGGAGCGGGTGAAGGGAAACTCAACGGTGAGGGGTGCTTTGAGGATTGTGGACATCGGAGCTCGACTCCTTCAGAAGAGGGGCACAGGCGCGCCCCTCAAGGGGCGCGGGGAACTGCGCGACCAGCCACGAACCACCCGCAGCCGAAACACGACCGCCCCCAGCGAAACGCCTACGCCCGCTTGTAAACAGGGGCCCGCTTCTCGGCGAAGGCACGAGCCCCCTCCTTCGCGTCATCCGTGTCGAAGATCGGCCACCCCCGCTTCAGCTCGGCGGCCAGCCCCTCCGCTTCGGTCATCTCGGCCGTCTCGTACACGGACGCCTTCACCGCCTCCACGGCCAGCGGCCCACACGCGTTGATCTGCTCGGCGATCTCCAGGGCCTTGGCCAGGGCCGTGCCGTCGGGCACGACGTGCCCGATCAGCCCCACACCGGCGGCCTCGCGCGCGGTGTACGACCGCCCGGTGAGCAGCATCTCCAACGCGTGAGTGCGTGGAATCTGGCGCTGGAGGCGGACCGTGGATCCGCCGATCGGGAAGAGACCACGCCGCACCTCGAAAAGGCCGAACGTCGCCGACTCCCCCGCGACCCGGATGTCGGTGCCCTGGAGGATCTCAGTTCCCCCGGCCACGCAGTGGCCCTCAACCGCGGCGATCACCGGTTTGCGCGGCCGGTGGTGGCGGAGCATCGCCTTCCAGTGCAGATCGGGGTCGGCCTTGAGCCGGTCCCGGTACTGCTGCCCTTCCATGCCCTTGCCCGCGAGGGCCTTGAGGTCCATCCCGGCGCAGAAGGCACCGCCCGCTCCCGTGATGACGATCGAGCGGACCTCGTCGTCCTGGTCGGCCTCGACCCAGCCGTCGTAGAGGCCGACGAGCATCGGCAGCGAGAGCGCGTTCTTGGCCTCGGGCCTGTTGAGCGTGAGCACCAGTGTGGCGTCTTCGCGCCGCACGGTCAGGTGTTCCGTACCACCCATCGCGGTCCTCTCTCTCCGTCCCGCCTTCGGAACGAGAACAGGTTGCAGGAGGCGCCGAAGCACTTCAAGGGTTTTCTGACAGGTAGTCAGATTTATTGTGCGCGGACCCTTCACAGTTGTGCCGCCCTTTGCTCTGATGACCGGCAGCCGGTGGGAGCGAGGTCAGGAGGAGCGCGGTGGAGTACAACCTTGCCGACCTGTTCGAGTCGGTCGTCGACGTGGTCCCCGACCGGGCGGCGCTCGCGTACCTGGACATCCCGGGGACGGGTGCGGAGCGTCGGCTGACCTACGCGGAGCTGGACGCGGCGGCGAACCGCATCGGACACCATCTGCTCGACAGTGGGATAGAACCTGGTGAGCACGTGGGGCTGCACCTCTACAACGGCGTCGAGTACCTGCAGACCGCCCTCGGGTGTCTCAAGGCGCGGATCGTGCCGGTCAATGTCAACTACCGCTATGTGGAAGAGGAGTTGGTCTACCTCTACCGGGACGCGGATCTGGTGGGTCTGGTCTTCGACGCGGAGTTCACCGGGCGGGTGGCGAAGGCGCGGCCGCGAACGGAGAAGCTGCGGCATCTGGTGCGGGTGGGGACCCCCGCGCCGGACGCGCCCGCGCTCGAGGTCGTCGAGTTCGCCGAGGCGGAGGCTTCCGCGTCCGCCGGGCGCGGTTTCCCCGCGCGCTCGGGTGACGACCAGTTCATCATCTACACCGGCGGTACGACGGGCATGCCCAAGGGAGTGATGTGGCGTCAGGAGGACCTCTTCTTCTCGGGGTTGGGCGGCGGTGCGCCGACCGGGGAGCCGGTGAAGGCGCCGGAGGAGCTG
The DNA here is from genome assembly GCF_024612015.1 of Streptomyces sp. CA-210063. Taxonomy (NCBI): domain Bacteria; kingdom Bacillati; phylum Actinomycetota; class Actinomycetes; order Kitasatosporales; family Streptomycetaceae; genus Streptomyces; species Streptomyces sp. CA-210063. The sequence goes on along the minus strand of NZ_CP102512.1, from coordinate 10,213,941 downwards.
GCCGAGCGGGTCGCGGCCGGCGGTGACGGGATCACGTTCTTCCCGACCGCCCCGCTGATGCACGGCACGTCCACGCTCACGGCGTTCATCGGGTTCAACTTCGGCCAACGGGTCGTGATCCACCGCAAGTTCGTGCCGGAGGAGGCTCTGCGGACGATCGAGAAGGAGAAGGTCACCAGTGTGTCGCTGGTCGGCGACGCGATGCTGCGGCCGCTCATCGACGCGCTGAACGGCCCGATGAAGGGCACGGACTGCTCGTCCCTGTTCAGCGTGTCGTCCTCCGGCGCGATCATGTCGGAGACGGTCCGGCGGCAGTTCCAGGCGTTGGTGCCGAACGCGATGCTGCTGAACAACTTCGGCTCGTCGGAGTCCGGCTTCAACGGCACGGCGACGGAGGGCTCGGGCGCGGGCGACGGTTTCCGTATCCGCGTCCACTCCCGTACGCAGGTCGTGGATCCGGCGACGTACGAGCCCGTCCCTGTTGGTGTGCCGGGCCGGGTCGCCCAGCGCGGCCATGTCCCCCTCGGCTACTACAACGACCCGAAGAAGACCGCCGAGACCTTCTTCGAGCGGGACGGCGAGCGCTGGGTGCTCCTCGGCGACATGGCGACCGTCGACGAGGAGGGCGTCGTCACGGTCCTCGGCCGGGGTTCGCAGTGCATCAACACCGGCGGCGAGAAGGTGTACCCGGAGGAGGTCGAGCAGGCCCTCAAGGCCCACCCCGACGTGTACGACGCGCTGGTCGCCGGGGTGCCGGACGCCCGCTGGGGCAACCATGTCGCGGCCGTGGTGCAACTGCGCGCGGGCGCGGACCGGCCGTCCCTGGAGGACATCCAGACCCACTGCCGTACCCGCCTGGCCGGCTACAAGATCCCCCGCCGGCTGGTGCTCACCGACACCATCCAGCGCTCCCCCAGCGGCAAGGCGGACTACCGGTGGGCACGGTCGGTGGCCGCGGCCGCGGACGCGTGAGCCCGACCGGGCCCGCGGACGCGTGAGCCCTCACGGGAAAGCCTCGTCAGTGCCCGTCGAGGAAGGCCGTGACACGTCGTACGAACCACTCCGGGTCGTCGAGCCACGGGAAGTGGCCGCCGCCGGGCTGGACCGTGAACCGCGCGTCGGGGAAGAGGCCGGCCGTGCGGCGGGCGAGGGCGGGGGTCGGGCCGCTGTCGAGTTCGGCCGCGTAAACCAGGACCGGGGCGGACAGTTCGGCGAGTGCGGCCCGGGTGGCGGGCGGGTCGTAGGCGCCGGCGGAGCCGTAGACGGCGGCTGCCTCGTCGTTGGTCTGCTGTTCCTCGGCGGCCATGTGGGCGCGGGTGGTGTCGTCCCAGCGGCCGTAGAAGAAGGGCATCATGTCGTCGTCGAAGGGGCCCTGACCGGTCCACGCCGCCTCGAAGGCCGGGTACGCCTCGGCGAACCACGGTTCGTCCTTCCGGAGGCGGGCGGCGGCGAGGCGGTCCTCCACAGTCACCGGCAGGCCCACCGCCCAGGGGGTGGCGGCGATCAGCGCCAGGCGGGACACCCGCTCGGGGTGGCGGGCCGCGTAGAGCATGGCGAGGTTGCCGCCGGCCGAGTGGGCGAGCAGGTCCAGGCGCTCCATCCCCAGGTGGGCGCGGAGTGCCTCCACGTCGTCGACCTGCCGGTCGCAGCGGTACGTCGACGGGTCGGCCGGCACCGCGGAGTCACCCGTGCCGCGCAGGTCCAGCAGGACCAGGCGGCGGTGGGCGGTGAGCCCGCCCAGGTCGCCCAGGTAGGCGGAGGCGCGCATGGCTCCGCCGGGGAGGACGATCAGCGGGGCGCCCTCGCCGCGCAGGTGGTAGGCGAGTTCGGTTCCGTCGGGGGCGGTGAAGGTCGGCATGACGTCGATCCTCTGATCGGGCGTCGTCCGGCGCAACGCGATTCGCTCCGGCGAGGACAGGGTCAGGCCTGCGCGAAACGGTCCCGCAGCTCCCGCTTGAGGATCTTTCCGCTCGCGTTGCGCGGCAGCTCGTCCACGAAGAGAACCTTCTTCGGCGCCTTGAAGTGGGGGAGCTTCTCGCAGGCGTGGGCGATGAGTTCGTCCTCCGTGGCTTCTCCCCGGCGTACGACGACTGCCGTGACGGCCTCGATCCAGTGGTCGTCGGGCAGGCCGATCACCGCGACCTCGGCGACCTGGTCGTGGGTGTAGAGCGCGTCCTCGACCTGGCGTGAGGCGATGAGGACGCCTCCGGAGTTGATGACGTCCTTCACCCGGTCGACGACGGTGAAGAACCCGTCGGCGTCGCGCACGGCGAGGTCCCCGGAGTGGAACCAGCCGTCGCGGAAGGCCTCGGCGGTCTCCTCCGGCTTCTCCCAGTAGCCCTCGCAGAGTTGCGGTGACTGGTAGACGATCTCGCCGGGAGTGCCGTCGGGCACATCCTTGCCCTCCTCGTCGACGACCCTGGCCTCGACGAACATGACGGGGCGTCCGCAGGAGTCCATGCGGCCCTTGTGCTCGTACGGGCCGAGGACCATGGACAGGGGGCCGATCTCGCTCTGCCCGAAGCAGTTGTGGAAGGCCAGCTTGGGCAGGCGCTCCTTGAGCCGTTCGAGGACGGGCACCGGCATGATCGACGCCCCGTAGTAGGCCTTGCGGAGGCCGCTGAGGTCGCGGGTCTCGAAGTCGGGGCGGCCCGCGAGGGCGATCCACACCGTGGGCGGGGCGAAGAGGCTGTCGGCGCGGCCCTCCTCCACGAGGTCGAGGATCCGGTCGCCGTCGGGTGCGTCGAGGATGGTGTTCGTGGCGCCGACCGCGAGGTACGGCACCAGGAAGACGTGCATCTGCGCGGAGTGGTAGAGCGGCAGGGAGTGCACGGGCAGGTCGCCCGCCTGGAGGTCGAGGGCGGTGATCGCGCTGAGGTATGCGTGGACCAGGGCGCGGTGCGTCATCATCGCGCCCTTGGGCAGCGCGGTGGTGCCGGAGGTGTAGAGGAGCTGGGCGAGGTCCTCGGCGCGGGGTTCCTCACCGTCGTACGGCTCCGTGTCGGCGAGTCGCGCGAGGAGTGAGTCGTCGGCGTCCCGCAGCGGCAGGGTGCGGGTGCCTTCGGGGAGGTTCCCGGCGAGGTCCGGGTCGGTCAGGACGAGGGTGCTGCCGGACTGGTCGAGGAGGTACGACAGGTCGTCGCCGGTGAGGTTCTGGTTGACCGGTACGTGGACCAGGCCGGCGCGGGCGGCGGCCAGGAAGGCGATCAGGTAGGCGTCCGAGTTGTGGCCGTAGGCGGCGACCCGGTCGCCCGGCCGGAGTCCGGTGTCGCGCAGGGCTCGGGCGGCGCGGGAGACGGCGTCGTCCAGCTCGGCGTAGGTCCAGGACCGTTCGCCGTAGTGGATCGCGACGCGGGCGGGGGTCCGCCGGGCGCTGCGCCGCAACGTTCCGTCGACCGTCACGCTGCGACCAGCCGTCATGATTCCTGCTCCTTCGTCCACGGTTCTGACGCGATCCTCGGTCCGTCGCGCGAGCGAGGTCAAGCACACCACCCATATGGCCGGAATCGGGCACGCATGGCGTGAAGTGGCTCAACTTCGGCCCCTGGGGCGCGAGTCAATCAGAGGGAAGATCGATCACATGTATCGATCACACGTATGGATTACGCACATACGCACAGACATGCTCAACCGTCCCTTCCCTCAATGACGTTGGGAGGCTCCATGCGCACCCGTCTGAGACAGCTCGTGGTCTCGGCCGTGGCCCTGTTCACCGCCTCGGCCGTACTGCCGTCGGCCACCGCCGCCGATGGTGACCGGGCCAGTGGGCAACGCCCGTCCCACGGTGGTCTGTCCGCCGTGATCCGCTACACCGAGTACGGCATTCCGCACATCGTCGCGAAGGACCACGCAGGTATCGGCTTCGGCGAGGGCTGGGCGCAGGCCGCCGACCAGGTCTGTGTCCTCGCCGACGGCTTCGTGACGCTGCGCGGCGAACGCTCCCGCTGGTTCGGCGCCGACGGCACCACCGACGGTTCGCTCTCCGGAGGACGCAGCAACCTCAGCAGCGACCTGTACTTCCGTGGCGTCCGAGAGACCCGCACCGTGGAGAAGGCGCTCACCCAGCCCGCTCCCGAGGGCCCGAGCCGCGAGGTCCGGGACATGATGCGCGGCTGGGCGGCGGGCTACAACGCCTGGCTGAAGCAGAACGAGATCACCGACCCCGCCTGCGAGGGCGCCTCCTGGGTCCAGCCGGTCACCGAAGTCGATGTGGCCGCCCGTGGCCTCGCCATCGCCGGGATCTCCGGTGAGGGTCGCCTCGTGGACGCGATCACGACCGCGCAGCCGCCGGCCGGGGCGGTCACCGGCTCCGGTTCTCCCGCCTCGCGCGCGCCCAGTGCGAAGGCCGTCGCCGGAGCGGCGGACGACGTGTGGGGCACCGGAGACATGGGCTCGAACGCGGTCGCCTTCCGCGGCGACACCACGGCGAACGGGCGAGGTCTGCTGCTCGGCAACCCGCACTACCCGTGGCAGGGCGGGCGCCGCTTCTGGCAGTCGCAGCAGACGATCCCCGGCGAACTCAACGTCTCCGGGGGCTCCCTGCTCGGCATGCCCACGATCTCCATCGGCTTCAACGCCGACGTGGCGTGGAGCCACACCGTCTCCACCGGCATCCCGGCCAACTTCCACGAACTGACCCTGGATCCGGCCGACCCGACGACGTACCTGGTGGACGGCGAGCCGGAGAGGATGACGAAGCGGACCGTGACCGTCGCGGTCAAGGACGGCGCCCCGGTGACCCGCACCCAGTGGTGGACCCGCTACGGCCCGGTCGTCAACGCGATCAACTCACAGACCCCGCTGCCGTGGACCTCCACGACGGCGTACGCCCTCAACGATCCCAACGCCGCGAACCTGCGCTTCCCCGACACCTCCCTCGGCTTCGGCAAGGCGCGGAGCACGGACGACGTCCTCGGCTCCCTCGCCAAGCATCAGGGGCTTCCCTGGGTGAACACCGTCGCCGCCGACCGCGCGGGGCACACCCTCTTCACCCAGTCGCAGGTGCTGCCCCGTATCACCGACGACCTGGTGGAGCGCTGCTCGACGGCGTTCGGCAGGACCACGTACCCGGTGTCGGGGGTCGCGGTCCTCGACGGCTCGCGCGGCGACTGCGCCCTCGGCCGTGACGAGGACGCCGTGCAGTCGGGGATCTTCGGCCCCTCCCGGATGCCGACGCTTCGGAACACCCCGTATGTGGAGAACTCGAACGACTCCGCGTGGCTGGCCAACGCCGATCGGCCGATCACCGGCTACGAGCGGATCTTCGGCCCGGTCGGCACCCAGGCCGGGCTGCGTACCCGGGGCGCGATCGAGGACGTGGCGGCGATGGCCGAGAAGGGCGGTCTGACCGTACGGGACCTGCAGCGGCAACAGCTCGCGAACCGCGTGCCGGCCGGTGATCTCGCGGCTGCGGACGTGGCGAAGGCGTGTGCCGCGCTGCCCGGCGGCACGGCGACGGGCAGCGACGGCAAGGCCGTCGACGTCTCCGAGGCCTGCGGGGTGATCGAGGCCTGGGACCGCACCATGGACACCGGCAGCCGGGGTGCGCTCCTGTTCGACCGGTTCTGGCGGAAGCTGCCGGCCTCGCCCCAGCTGTGGAAGGTGCCGTTCTCGGCGGCCGACCCGGTCCGTACACCCCGCACGTTCAACCCGGACGTACCCGGCTTCGCCACGGCCCTCGCCGACACGGTGACGGAACTGCGGGCCGCGGGCATCCCGCTGGACGCGAAGCTCGGCGACCACCAGTTCGTGGTCCGCGGCGGCGAGCGCATTCCGATACCGGGCGGCGCGGGGCGACTCGGGGTGTGGAACGTGATCGAGCCGACGTGGAACGCGACGAGCGGCGGCTACAAGGAGGTGCCGTTCGGCTCCAGCCACATCCAGGCGGTCGGCTGGGACGGCGGCCGCTGCCCGGTGGCCCGCACTCTGCTGACGTACTCGCAGTCCTCCAACCCGAACTCGCCGCACCATCTCGACCAGACGCGGCTGTTCTCGGCGGAGAAGTGGGTGACATCGCGGTTCTGTGAGAAGGACATCCTGTCCTCGCCGAAACTGAAGGTGGTCCGCGTCGGCGAGTGAGCGAAGGGGGTGGTGCCGTCCCGCTCGGGGCGGCACCATGCCCTTGGCATAACCCGTTCCTCATGAGGAGGCCGCCCGGTGGCGCAGGACTCGTTACGTCCGGAGACGGATGCGATCGCCAAGATCGACACCACGGTGCCGCACTCGGCCCGTATCTGGAACTACTGGCTGGGCGGCAAGGACAACTACCCGGTCGACCACGCGGCGGGCGACGCCTTCCGCGCCGTGTTCCCCGGTATCACCGATCTCGCCCGCGACTCTCGGGCCTTCCTCGGCCGGGCGGTGACCTACCTCGCGGGTGAAGCGGGGGTACGCCAGTTCCTCGACATCGGTACCGGTCTGCCGACGGCGGACAACACGCACGAGATCGCGCAGCGGGTGGCCCCGGACGCGCGGGTCGTCTACGTGGACAACGACCCGCTGGTCCTGACCCATGCGCGGGCGCTGCTCACCAGCACCGCCCAGGGGGCGACCGACTACATCGACGCCGATCTGCACGACCCCGAGGCCGTGCTGCGCGAGGCGGCCAGGACGCTGGACCTCTCCCAGCCGGTCGCGCTGACGCTGATGCAGGTCAGCGGGCACATCGCCGACTACACCGAGGCGCGTGCCATCGTCGGCACCCTGATGGCCGCCCTGCCGCCCGGGAGCTGGTTCGCGTTCAACGACAGCGTCGACACGAACGAGGCGAACGCCGAGGCCACGCGTCTCTACAACGAGAGCGGCGCGGTCCCCTACCACCTGCGCGGCCCGGCCGAACTCGCCGGTTTCTTCGAGGGCTTGGAGCTGTTGGCGCCGGGAGTGGTGCCGCTGAACGACTGGCGGCCGGACCCGGCGGCGTCCGGCGGCGGCTCCGGCGAGGTGATCGCGGTGGGCGGAGTCGCGCGCAAGCCATGACGCTCGCGCGCGACGGAGACCCGTAGGCCACGTGTGCGTGCGACGGCATCCTCAGAGGGTCTTCTCCCGGCCCTCCCAGTACGGCTCCCGCAACCGCCGTTTGTAGAGCTTGCCGTTCGGGTCGCGGGGCATCGCCTCGGTGAAGTCGACGCTCTTCGGGCGCTTGTACCCGGCGAGTTGTCGGGCGCAGTGGGCGAGGATCTCCTCGGCGAGCACCGGCCCCGGCGTGAACCCGGGGGCGGGTTCGACGACGGCCTTGACCTGCTCGCCCCAGTCGTCGTGCGGGATGCCGAAGGCGGCGGCGTCGGCGACGGCGGGGTGGGTGAGGAGGGCGGCCTCGATCTCGGCGGGGTAGATGTTGACCCCGCCGGAGATGATGAGGTCGATCTTGCGGTCGCGGAGGAAGAGATAGCCGTCCTCGTCGATGAGGCCGAGGTCGCCGACGGTGAAGAAGTCGCCGATGCGGTTCTTCCGCGTCTTGCCCTCGTCCTTGTGGTAGGAGAAGCCGCCGGTGCTCATCTTCATGTAGACGGTGCCGAGTTCGCCGGATGGCAGCCGGTTCCCGTCGTCGTCGAAGACCGCGAGTTCACTGATGGGCCAGGCCTTGCCGACGGTGCCGGGCTTCTTCAGCCAGTCCTCGGCGGTGGCGAAGGCGCCGCCGCCCTCGCTGGCCGCGTAGTACTCCTCGACGCATTCGCCCCACCACTCGATCATGGCCCGTTTCACATGGTCCGGGCAGGGCGCGGCCCCGTGGATGGCGTGCCGCATGGACGACACGTCGTAGCGGGCGCGCACCTCCTCGGGGAGGGCGAGGAGCCGGTGGAACTGGGTGGGGACCATATGGGTGTGGGTGCAGTCGTGGGCGTCGATGACGCGGAGCATCTCCTCGGGCGTCCACTTGTCCATGAGGACGAGGCGGTGCCCGATGTGCAGGGACGCGCCCGCGAACTGCAGGACGGCCGTGTGGTAGAGCGGTGAGCACACCAGGTGCACGTTGTCGTCGAACGGCCTGATGCCGAAGATGCCGAGGAAGCCGCCGAGGTAGGACTCCTCGGGGAGCTTGCCGGGCAGCGGTCGGCGGATGCCCCGGGGGCGGCCGGTGGTGCCCGAGGTGTAGTTCATGACCCAGCCCAGGGTGCGGTCCGCGGGCGCCGACTCGGGCTGTCCGTCGAGGAGTTCGGCGTACGGGCGGAAGCCCGCGACCGTACCGACCGCGTACCGGTGGCTCTCGGGGAGCTTCGCCTCGTCGGCGGCGTTGCGTGCGGCGTCGGTGAAGCGTTCGTGGGCGATGAGCACCTTGGCGCCGGAGTCGGAGACGATCCAGGCGATCTCGGGGCCCACGAGGTGGTGGTTGACGGGGACGAGGTAGAAACCGGCCTGGGTGGCGGCGAGGTAGGCGGTGAAGAACTCGACGCCGTTGGGCAGGACGACCGCGAAGGCGTCACCGCGTTCGAGTCCGGCCGCGCGCAGGCCGTGCACCAGCCGGTTGGCCGCGGCGTGCAGGCGCCCGGCGGTCCATTCCGCCCCGTCCGGAGCGATGAGCACCGTGCGGTCGGGGTCGGCGGTGGCCTGGGCCCAGAAGCCCTGGGGGGCTTGGCCTTGGGGGGCTTGACCTTGGGGGGCTTGACCTCGGCGGGCTTGGCTCACGGTCCCTCGCTCCTTCCGGCGATCCGGTTGAGGTGGTCCACGGCCTTCTCGAAGCCGCGGGTCAGGTCGTCGAAGACGGCCTGGACGCTGCGTTCGCTGTTCATCCGGCCGACGATCTGCCCGACCGGAGTGCCGAGCAGCGGCTCCACCTCGTACTTCTGGATCCGCGAGACCGCCTCGGCGACGAGCAGGCCCTGCAGCGGCATGGGGAGGGCGCCGGGGCCGGCCGGGTCGTCCCACGCGTCGGTCCACTCGGTACGGAGCTGGCGTGCGGGTTTGCCGGTGAGGGCGCGGGAGCGGACGGTGTCGCCGGAGCCTGCGGCGAGCAGCTTCTCGATCAGCCGAGGTGAGGGCAGTTCGGCCTCGGTGGTGGTCAGCCAGAGCGAACCGAGCCAGACGCCCTGGGCACCGAGCGCGAGGGCGGCGGCCACCTGCTGTCCGCTGCCGATGCCGCCGGCGGCGAGGACGGGCAACGGGGCGACGGCGTCGACGACTTCGGGCGTGAGCACCATGGAGGCGATCTCGCCGGTGTGCCCGCCGGCCTCGTAGCCCTGGGCGACGACGATGTCGATGCCCGCGTCGGCGTGCTTGCGGGCGTGCCGGGCGCTGCCGGCGAGCGCGGCGACGAGGACGTCCTGTTCGTGGGCGCGGTCGATGACGTCGGCCGGTGGCGAGCCGAGCGCGTTGGCGAGCAGCTTGATCGGGTAGTCGAAGGCGACGTCCAGCTGGTTGCGGGCGACCTGTTCCATCCAGCCGGTGATGCGCCAGCCGGAGGCCTCCCCCTCGGCGAGCTCGGGCACGCCGTACTTGGCCAGGGTCTCCTGCACGAACTGGCGGTGCCCCTCCGGGATCATCGCCTCGACGTCGGCCTCCGTCACGCCCTCGACCTTCTTGGCCGGCATGACGACGTCCAGGCCGTACGGCTTGCCGTCGACGTGGGCCTCGATCCAGTCGAGGTCGCGCTTGAGGTCGTCGGGGGCCGTGTAGCGGACCGCGCCGAGCACCCCGAAACCGCCGGCCCGGCTGATGGCCGCGGCGACGGCGGGGAACGGCGTGAAGCCGAAGACGGCGTACTGGACTCCGAGTTTGTTGCTCAGCTCCGTCTGCATGGTGCGCAGAATGCCTCAGTCCTCCGGACGAGGGAAGGGATTTTCTGATGCTCCGTCAGATTTCGTTGAGGTCGATCGCCCAACGGGGAGGGCTGATCGGCTGGTTGGCGGCTGCGGGTTTCATGTGGCTGGTCGCGCGGTTCCCCGCGCCCCTGGGTAGCGGATGCTTGACTTGGGTCACCAGTGGCACGAGGTGGAGGTGTCTCCGTGACCGAAGGTGCGAAGGATTCCCCGGCCGGGATGAGTCGTCGGCAGCTTGGCAGACGGGTGTTGGCGGTCGGTGGCGGTCTTGCCGTCCTGCCCTTCCCCAGCGGGCCGGCCGCCGCGTCCTCCACCGGCGGTGACCACCCGACCCTCCGGCGCGGTTCCCCCGAGCGGGCCGGGCTCATCCCCGAACACCTCGACCGCCTCGTCGCCGATGCCGAGGCGTTTCTCGGGCCCTCACCCGAGCACCCGTGGTACGCGGGGGCCGTGCTGCTTGCCGGGCGGGGTGGGACGGTCGCGTTGCATCGGCCGATCGGGATGGCGGTGCGGTACTCGGCGTATGACGAGGAGACGGACACGGGGGTGGAGTTCCCGGCGGGTCAGCGGATTCCGATGGCCGAGGACACCGTCTTCGATCTCGCCTCGGTGTCGAAGCTGTTCACGTCGATCCTCGCGGTGCAGCAGATCGAGCGGGGTGCGCTGGAGCTGGAGGGGAAGGTCGCCTCGTATCTGCCGGAGTTCGGCGCGGCGGGCAAGCAGGACATCACCGTGCGCCAACTCCTCACGCACACCTCGGGGTTCCGTGCCTGGATCCCGCTCTACAAGGAGCCCACGTACGAGGGGAAGCTCGCGCTCATCTGGAACGAGGCGCCGCTGAAGGGGCACTGACTACGACAGCGCGCCGATCCCGTACTCCTCCAGGACCGCCATCGCCGCGTTGTGCCCGGGGACTCCGCTCACCCCGCCGCCGCGCACCGCGCCCGCGCCGCAGAGGAGGACGTTGGCGTGGCGGGTCTCGACGCCCCAACGGCCGACGCCTTCCTGGGCGTGCGGCCAGGCCAGGTCGCCGTGGAAGATGTTGCCGCCGGGGAGGCCGAGGTCGCGTTCGAGGTCGAGGGGGGTCCTGGCCTCGATGCAGGGGCGGCCGTCGGCGTCGATGGCCAGGCAGTCGGCGAGAGGCTCGGCGAGGTGGGTGTCCAGCTGGGCGAGGGTCGACTTGAGGAGTTCCTCGCGTACGGCGTCGTTGTCGGCCTCGAACAGCCGCGCGGGCGTGTGCAGGCCGAACAGGGTGAGCGTCTGGTAGCCCTGGTCGACCAGGTCCGGGCCGAGGATGGTCGGGTCGGTGAGGGAGTGGCAGTAGATCTCGGAGGGCGGCGCCTCGGGCAGCGCGCCGGACGCGGCCTGTGCGTAGGCGGCGGCCAGTTGGCCGTATCCCTCGGCGATGTGGAAGGTCCCGGAGAAGGCCTCGCGTGGGTCGACGGACTCGTCGCGGAGCCTCGGGAGCCGCTTGAGCAGCATGTTCACCTTGAGCTGCGCGCCCTCGGCGGGGTCGGGCGGGTCGTCGCCGGTCAGGGCGGCCAGTTCCCGCGGTGAGGCGTTCACGAGTACGTGCCGTGCGGCGACGGTGCCTTCCGTGTCGGCCGTCCGGTAGGTGATCTCGGCGGAGCGTCCGTCCGTCGCGATCCGCCGTGCCTCGTGCCCCGTGGCGATCACGGCGCCGGCCGCGCGCGCGGCCGTGGCCAGTGCGTCGGTGAGGGCTCCCATGCCGCCGACGGGCACGTCCCAGGCGCCCGTGCCACCGCCGATCACGTGGTAGAGGAAGCAGCGGTTCTGGCGGAGGGAGGGGTCGTGGGCGTCCGCGAAGGTACCGATGAGCGCGTCGGTGAGGACGACACCTCGGACGAGGTCGTCGGTGAACGTCGACTCGACGGCCGCGCCGATCGGTTCCTCGAAGAGGATCCGCCACGCCTCCTCGTCGTCGATCCGGTGGCGCAGTTCGTCCCGGGTGGGCAGGGGCTCGATGAGCGTCGGGAACACCCGTTCGGCGACACGGCCCGTCATCCCGTAGAAGCGCTGCCAGGCCTCGTACTCGCGGCCCGAACCGGTCAGCCGTGCGAACGCTTCACGGGTACGGCGTTCGCCGCCGCCGACGAGGAGTCCGGTGGGCTGACCGTCGCGTTCGACCGGTGTGTACGAGGAGATCGTGCGGCCACGGACACGGAAGTCGAGGTCGAGATCCCGCACGACCTTCTTCGGCAGCAGGCTGACCAGGTAGGAGTACCGGGACAGCCGGGCGTCGACCCCGGTGAAGGGCCGGGTGGACACGGCGGCGCCGCCGGTGTGGTCCAGCCGTTCCAGCACGAGCACGGAGCGCCCGGCGCGGGCGAGGTAGGCGGCGGCGACCAGGCCGTTGTGGCCGCCGCCGACGATCACGGCGTCGTACGAGTCGCGCGGTCGGGGGCGGGTCGGGCGTCCGGGCTGTGTGGCGGGTGCGGGGGTGGCAGGCATGGCTCTTCGTAACACGCGATGATCGAGGTCGGCCAGGGGTGTGTGTCAGGTGGATCAACGCGGCCGGGCGGCGCGGCCGGGGCTCGGCATCTCCAGCCGGCCGGCCTCGGGGAGCGCCGTCCGTCAGGCGCCGAGCGTCGGTCGACCGAGGTCGGCCGCCTGCCGCCTGCTGTCGGCCGCTCGCGCCGATCGCCGGCCGCCGGTCACCTGCCGTCGGCCGCCGGTCGCCCGCGCGGGATTGCCGATCGTCGGCTCAGTGGCCGCCGGTCGCCCGCTGTTGCCGTAACGCCGCCACTCTGCGGTAGAGCTCCACCGCCTCCTGGCCGCGGCCGAGCTGTTCCAGGCAGTGTGCCTCGTCGTTGCGGCTGGCCAGGGCGTCCGGGTGGTCGGCGCCGAGGACGCGTTCGCGGGCGTCGGCCACGAGGCGGTACTCGGTGAGGGCGTCGGCCCAGCGGCCGAGCCAGCCGAGGCCGACGGCGACCTCGCGGCGGCTGACGAGGGTGTCGGGGTGGTCCGGGCCGAGGACGCGCTCGCGCAGGGCGCACACGTCGCGGGACTCGGCGAGGGCCTCCTCCCAGCGGCTGAGCCGGCCCAGGTTGACGCCGAGGCCGTGGCGGGCGCGGAGGGTCTCGGTGTGGGCGGGGCCACAGACGCGGGTGCGGTCCTCGACCAGGGCCCGGTAGAGGGTCAGCGCGTCGGTGGAGCGGCCGAGCCGGCCGAGGCTGATGCCGACCTCGTAGCGGGCGGCGAGGGTGTCGGGGTGGTCGGGGCCGAGGGCCTGCGCGCGGGACTCCGCTACCTCCTGGTATGTCTGCAGCGCCTCCGGCCAGCGGCCCAACTGGCCCAGGGCGTACGCGACTTCGTAGCGCGTGACGAGGGTGTCGGGGTGGTTCGCGCCGAGCACGCGCGCCCGGGCCTCGGCGACTTCGCTCGCCATGCGGTACGAGTCCTCCAGGCGGCCGAGCCTGCTGAGGTTGAAGGCGAGGTTGTGGCGGCAGCGCAGGGTGTCGGGATGCTCGGGTCCCGCGATGCGTTCGCGGGCGGCGAGGACCGACATGTACGCCTGGTGGGCCTCGAAGTGGCGGCCCAACTGACCGAGCACGTAGGCCATTTCCTGCCGGGCGGCGAGGGTGTCGGCGTGCTCGGTGCCGAGCAGGTGCTCTCGGACGCGGGCGACGTGGGCGAATTCGCGCAGCGCGTCGGCGGGGCGGCCGGTGCGGCTGAGGGTGAAGCCGACCTCGTAGCGGCTGGCCAGGGTGTCGGGGTGGTCGGGTCCGAGGGCGTGCTCGCGTTCGGCGGCGACCGCGCGGTGCACCTCGCCGGCCTCCGTCCAGCGGCCGAGCCGGCCCAGGCTCAGGCCCGCGTTGTGCCGCCCGGCGAGGGTCGTGAGCAACTCCGGTGACGGGGTGGGCCGTTCGGGACGTACGGGTTCCTCGACACGGCCGGCCGCGGGGCGGGCGATCCACTCCCCGGTGAGCCCGGCGGAGGCGTCCGGCGGGGTGAGGCCCAGTCCGGTTCCGGTGGCCTTGTGGCCGGTGGTCATGCCACGGGTCCAGGAGGGCAGCCGGGGTTCGCGCGAGGGTGGCTGCTCGGGGCGTGTCCGGGGCCTGGGCGCACTGGGAGCGGCTTGGGGTGCCACGGGGGGAGAGACGACGGTCGGCACATGGATGGGGGCCGGTGTCGGGGCGGTGGTCCTCCGCCCTTCGCCGATCCTGCGGCCCAACTCGCGGGCGTCGTGCGGTCGTTCGGCGGGTTCCTTGGCCAGCAGGTCCAGGATGATCCGGTCGAGGTACTCGGGCACCTCGTCGCGGTGACTGCGCGGCGGTCGGGGCGCGGTGTCGCGGTGGCCCATGAGGACCGCCCAGGCGTCGTCGAGGTCGAACGGCGGTACGCCGGTGGCGATCTCGTAGAGCACGCAGCCGAACGAGTACAGGTCGCTGCGCTGGTCGACCTGGTCGCCGCTGATCTGTTCCGGCGACATGTAGTGCGGGGTGCCCATCGCGATGCCGGTGCCGGTGAGCCGGGAGGTGAAGGTGACGTCGCGGCCGAGGCGCGCTATGCCGAAGTCGCAGATCTTCACCGTGCCGTCGGTGAGCAGCATGATGTTCGCGGGCTTCAGGTCGCGGTGCACGATGCCCTGCTGATGGGTGTAGGCGAGGGCGGCGGCCACCTGCTCGGCGATCTCGACGACGGCGGGGACGGGCAGCGGATGGTGTTTGTTGTCCTCCAGGAGTTGGCTGAGGTTGCGGCCCTCCAATAACTCCATGACGAGGAACAGCACCCCGTCGGACTCGCCGAAGTCGTGCACGACGGTCACCCCCCGGTGCTGGAGGCCTGCCGCGACGCGCGCCTCCCGCCGGAAGCGTTCCCGCAGGACTCGGGTGAAGGACTGGTCGGGCTGGGTGTTGATGGGCTTCAGGCACTTGACCGCGACCTGCCGGCCCAGCGACTCGTCTCTCGCGCGCCAGACCTCGCCCATCCCCCCGCGCCCGATCAGATCGAGCAGCCGGTACCGGCCCTGGATCAGCCTGGTGTCCGCCATCGCCAACGATCGCCCCCGTATCCGTACGGACCCGCCCTCCCCTGGCCCGTCCAGTATGGCGACCTATCTGCCGACTTTGTACGGTGCCGGGCGGGAGCCGGGGCCGAGCCGTGACATGGCGCGCAGGATGTGTTTGGGCGGGAGTTGCCAGCGCAGACGTGCGGGAACACAGCGCAGGAGGGTGCCGGTGAGCCGTAGGCGGCGGGTGACCACGGCCGGTGCGGGGCCCGGTCTGCCGTACAACTCGTGGGCGTACGGCGGCAAGGAGGCGTACGCCAGGTTCGCCACGCGCCGCCACAGTGCCTCGCGTGCCGGTACGAGCAACGGGTGGGTGGGCGGCCGGCGCAGGAAGTCGTCCACCTCCCGTGCCTCGGGCCCGGCGGACAGCTCGGGCCGCACCTTCTCGAAGTACGCTGCCAACTCCGCCTGATCTCCTGGCACGTCGGCCGGGTCGAGGCCCACGAGGCGGGCGCTGACCCGGTGTTCGCCGACGTAACGGTCGGCGGCGGTCTCGGTGAGCGGGTAGCCGGAGCGGCGCAGGACATGCAGATAGGAGTCGATCTCGGCGCAGTGCACCCACAGCAGCAGTTCGGGTTCGTCGACGCCGTACCGCTCCCCCGTGTCCGGGTCGACCGCCGAGAGCATGCGGTGGATCCTGCGGACGCGGGCGCCCGCCTTCTCGGCGGCCTCCGTGGTGCCGTACGTCGTCGTGCCCACGAAGTTCGCCGTCCGCATCAGCCGGCCCCAGGCGTCCTTGCGGAAGTCGGAGTTCTGCATGACGCCGCGCACCGCTCGTGGGTGCAGGGCCTGGAGGTAGAGCGCGCGGATCCCGGCGATCCACATCATGGGGTCGCCATGGGCCTGCCACGTCACGGAGGCCGGTCCGAACAGGCCGGGGTCGCCTATGACGGGGTCGCCTATGACGGGGTCACTGGGGGCATCCACACCGCCAGTGTGACCAGGATCGTCAGTTGGCACCAGCCAACGTGCCTGACCTGCACTGATGCCAGGGATACGCCGTCGTCGCGGCGGCTAAGGCAGAGGGCGATGAACACACGAGCGAGCTGGTCCGAGCCGGCTGGATGAGACTGTGGGAAATCGTGCATCTATCGCTGGGTGCCGACGTCCACGAGACCACACGTTTCTTCGCCTGCAGCCTGCTCGGCAACACTCTTACGGCCATCGGGCTTTCCTCCGATGGCCGGGAAGCAGGGGCGTGAAGCCGTGGGCGCTGCCCGGCTGCCGGAGACGGGCATCAACCCGGAAGAGCGCTTCGGTCGCCGGGCCTGCTCGAAGACGGCGGTGCGACAGCGCATGCCTGCCGCATCGAGCAGGGCGGCCACAGTGGGTGCGATGAGCCCGGTCAGGTTGTCGGCGCCGCCGATCCCCGGGCGGGCACTGGCGCCGTCGAAGACCAGGGTCGACTGCCGGGCGAGCAGGTCGGGATCGCTCGCCCCACCGTTCGGCCTCGGCACGGTCCTCGGCCGCCGAGCAGCGCCAGGCCCGGAAAGAGGCAGCCCGCCGCCACGCCAAGCTCGCGCAAGCATTTCTCGGCAAGGCCGTCGCCCGCCTGCAGACCCTCGACCCGCGTGAGCTGACCCCCTCCGATCTGCTGCGGTACTTCGCCACCGCCGCCGAAATCGAACGCCGAGCCGTCGGCGACGACCTCGTTGGCCTGGAACACGCGGCCACCGACGGCAGCGGCGTGGTGGACGCGGAGGCCCTTACCGACGAGGAGCGCAAGGCCCGCATGCAGCAACTGCGCCGAGAGCTGGAGCGCCGCATCGGTCAGGAGGAGGCGACGTGACCGACAGCGGCTGGGCCCTGCGGCGCCGGATTGAGGCACTGCCCGACCCGTCCGCCATGACCCTCGACCAGATGCGCGCCGAAGTCGCGGCCTTGGCAGCCGCGGACGAGAAGTCCCGACGCCGCTGGGCCTGCCCTCGCCCCGACTGTGACGGCCTGGCGCACGAGGGATGGCGCCACAACCACGCCCGCGCGAACCAGCGGCCCCCGGACTGGCTGTGGACGACCTGGCTGCTGCTGACCGGACGCGGATGGGGCAAGACCCGCACCGCCGCCGAGCAGGTACGCCAGTGGGCAACCGAGCCCGGCCAGATGATCGCCGTCGTCGCCAAGAACGCCACGCTCGTGCGCGACATCTGCTTCGAGTCCCCGAAGTCCGGGCTACGCTCCGTCATCCCAGAAAGCGAGGTCCGCCGATACACGTCCTCCCTCGGTGAGACCGCGCTCCGGCTGCGCAACGGCACGATCATCCGCGGCTTCGGCGCGGAGACCCCCGACAACCTGCGCGGCTGGGCCTTCGACAAGACCTGGCTCGACGAATACGCAGCCTGGCCCCGCCAGACCGCACAGGATGTCTACGACATGCTGTGGTTCTGCCTCCGCGAGGCCGGCCAACCGCAGATGATCATCTCCACCACGCCCAAGCCCCTCCCGCACATCAAGCGCCTGGTCCTGCGCGGACGGGAGCAGGAACAGCAGTGGAGCGAGGCCGAGACCACTGGCGACGAAGCGGCCGAGCGCCCGAAGATCGTCATGGTGCGCGGCCACATGGACGACAACGCCGCGAACCTCTCCGACACTGCTCGCGCCGAGCTCGAAGCCGAGTACGCCGGCACCCGCCTCGGCCGCCAGGAACTGTCTGGCGAACTCCTCGAAGACGTCGAAGGCGCCCTGTGGCAGGGCTGGATGCTCGAAGTCGAAGGCTTCCGCCTCGACCGCCAGCACATACCCGACCTCAACCGGATCGTTGTTGCCGTCGCCCCCGCCACCAAGAGCCACGAGAACGCTGCCCTGACCGCCTTCACCGTCGCGGGCCGCGGCATCCCGCCCGCCACGACGTACGGGGACAACCGGCCCCGCGGCTACGTCCTGCACGCCGAGCAGAAGCGCCACACCCCGACCGCAGCGATGCGACGCGCCGCCGCGCTCTACCACCAGTACGAAGCCGACTGCGTGGTCATCGAGGCGAACAACGGAGGCGACTACCTGCCAGCTCTGCTCGAGCAGGTAGACCCGACCGTTCCGTGGCACATCGTGCACGCAACCCGGGGAAAGCGCGCCCGTGCCGCCCCGGTGGCGCAGCTGTACGAGCAGACACGCATCAACCACGTTGGCCGTGCTCGTGTGTTCGCGGAGCTGGAGGAGCAGATGACCACGTTCGTGGGCATGGGCGAAGCCGAGGACTCCCCGGACCTGCTTGACTCCCTGGTCTGGGCACTGTGGGACCTGTTCCTGGAGCACCAAACACACGTCGGTCGAGGGGACGACCAGCGTCTCAGCGGGCGACGGTGAAGGCCGGCAAACCGCACAAAGGCTTCGACCAGGACGACTCCCGCATCGACTTCGACCGCTTGTAGGTCACGGGCCCGCAGGGCCAGGTCGGGACGGTAGCCCGGTCCGTGCCGATGGAGGTGCTCCAGCAACATTGATGGTGCTCTCCACTCCGGAGCGGACCGCGTAGTCGGCAAAGTTGATCACGACATCACACAGGCCCTAGACGTGGTCCCGGGACGTTGGTGACAGGCGACACGCCTTGAGCGGTCCTTGAACGAGGCGAGGGCCTCTGGGTTCGGTGTGGATTGCGACATCTACAACCGACAGCCAGGAGGCCCTCGTTGTTCCACCGTAATGCCCCGCTGACTCCGACCGACAGGCTGCGTCTGGCCCGGTGTGTCGTCGACGACGGATGGCCGCTGCGGCGGGCCGCGGAACGTTTCCAGGTCAGCCACACCACCGCCGCCCGCTGGGCAGACCGCTACCGCCAGCTGGGAGCCGCCGGGATGCAGGACCGCTCCAGCCGCCCGCACCACCAGCCACGCCGCGCCACGGCCGCCATCGAGGAGCAGGTCGTGCGCCTGCGCCGCGAACACCGCATCGGACCGGTGCGGCTGGCCGCCCGCTGCAACATCGCCGCCTCCACCGCCCACCGCATCCTGCGCCGTCACGGCCTGCCCGCACTGGCCGCAACCGACCGGACCACCGGCGAACCCGTGCGCCGCTACGAACGCTCCCAGCCAGGCGAACTGATCCACATCGACGTCAAGAAGCTCGGCCGCATCCCCGACGGCGGAGGCCACAAGGTCCTCGGCCGGGCAGCCGGCCGGGCCGAGCAGGACCGCCGCAACGGCACTGGATACGCCTACCTGCACACCGCCCTGGACGACCACTCCCGCCTGGCCTACACCGAGGACCTGCCCGACGAGAAGGCCGCCACCTGCGCGGCCTTCCTGCAACGAGCAGCCGCCTGGTTCGCCGCCCGAGGCGTGAGGGTCGAGCGGGTGCTGACCGACAACGCCTGGGCCTACACCAAGAACACCTGGCGTGACACCTGCCGCGACCTGGACATCAGCCCGCGCTGGACACGTCCCTGGCGGCCCCAGACCAACGGCAAGGTCGAACGCTTCCATCGCACCCTGCTCGACGAATGGGCCTACCACCGGCCCTACACCTCAGACGCCGAACGACAGGCCGCATTCCCCGACTGGCTGGACTGGTACAACTACCATCGGCCCCACACCGGAATCGGCAGCCAACCCCCAGCCAGCCGCGTCACCAACCTGTCCGGACAGCACACCTAGGGCGTGTTTTAGAACTGGGGTCCGTGCCTCGCCTGGTGCCGTGATGACCGAATGCAGTCGTCAACTCCACGACGACATTTGTACAAGACCGATGGTCGACACCCCACGCATCATCACTCGCATGAATGAGTACGACGTTGAGCACGTACATGGAATACATGTGGTCCACGATGGCCCTCGACAGGCGCTACCGCTGCTGCTCATCCACGGATCGGGCGCCTCGGGCGGCTCCTGGAGCCCGATGGTCCCGGCACTCGCCGGTCATCATCACGTCCTCCGGGTCGATCTCCCGGGCTGCGGCCAGTCACCGCCCGCGGCGTCCTACGACGTGCCCGAGCAGGCGGTCCAGGTAGCGGCGCACCTGGACCTCCTCGGCCTCGGTCCCGTCACTGTGGTCGGACACTCCAGTGGCGGCTATGTGGCCACCGCGCTTGCCGAACAGCGCCCCGACCTGGTGAGGTCGATCGCGTTGATCAGCACCGGCCCAAGCTCCGACGCGCTCCTCCCGCAGCCGCTCGTCCTTCGCGTCCTGCTGGGCCCGCCGTTCGGGCCTCTCCTGTGGTCGAGGCGTTCAGACGCGATGATCCGCAAGGGGATCGGGGCGACGGCTGCTCGTCCAGTGGATGTCCCGGACGACGTTGTCGCCGAGATGCGGGGCACCACGTACCGCACGTTCAGGACGGTGCTGCGCCGGAACACGGAGTACATCGCCGAGCGGAGTGTGCCCGAGCGTCTCGCCGCCCTCGACGTGCCCGTACTGGCGCTTTTCGGCGCTGCCGACCCCCGTTGGGAGCCGTCGTCGGTGCACCAGTACGACGCGGTGCCGAACGCGCGGGTCGAACAATTGCCCGGGGTCGGGCACCTGCCTATGCTCGAAGCGCCCGAGGCGACCAGCAAGCTGCTCCTCGATTTTGCGGCAACAGACCGCTGACATCCCGCCCTTGATGAGGTCTAGGCTGGTCATATGCTGTCGACAGGGGCACCACTCGACTGGTCGCTTGTGGACATCGCCGTCCCCCGCTCGTCAGATCGGCTGCCGGGGGTCAGCATGGCCGGGTTCCGCCACCGTGCCCCGGCATCCGTGGACATTGCGATGGTCGCGCATCCCTCCGTCACCTTGTTCATCGACCTGAGCGAGGGCGAAGGCCTCGTCCACCGAACCCATGGCCGGGATGTCCACGGCAGTGTCGTCGTCGGGCTCCTCCCCGGCGAGCTCCGGGCAGGCGGCCGGGTGGGCGAGTGCCTCCAAATCCGGCTGGATCCGGCCGCAGCGGCTGCAGTGCTCGGCACGGCGACCGAGCTCACCGGGGCCGTGGTATCCCTCGAGGATGTCTGGGGCCGTGACGCCGGACGAACCGAGGACAGGCTGCGCGCCGCCGCGTCATGGGGCGAACGGTTCACGATTGCGGCGGACCTCCTCGGCCGACGGCTGGGCAGCCGACCAACAGTCGCCCCAGAGATCGCCTTCGCCTGGCGGCAGATGCGCACCAGCCGGGGGCGGGCGCGGGTTGACGGCCTTGCGGACGAGGTCGGCTGGAGCCGGAAGCGTCTGTCGGCTCGCTTCCGGGCTCAGCTCGGTATCACGCCCAAACGCGCCGCCCGACTGATGCGGTTCGACCACGCTGCCCGCCTTCTCGCGGCGGGTCACGCCGCCGCCGGCGTCGCCGCTGAGAGTGGCTACGTCGACCAGTCCCACCTTCACCGCGAGGTCAAGTCGTTCGCCGGGCTTACTCCCATGGCGGTGGCCGTCGCGCCGTGGCTCGCGATTGACGACGTTGCGTGGCCGGCTTCATCGCCGACGCGGAGCCCTGTGACGGGTGGCGGACACATCCCTGACCTTGGTTGAACAGCCTGTCTCCAACAATCCGCCTCCCGCTCGCCGGGGCAGCTTCAGCGACCTACCGCGTGGGGACCGCTGCTTTCGTGGCGTAACACAACGGCCAGTGGCCGTGGTGCCTCCACCAGGTACTTTCGCCGGCGCGCCGGGCCTCTCAGCGATCGCGGGCATGGAACCAACCAACTGGGGTCCGTGCCTCGCCTGGTGCCGCGATGATCTCGGTGTGGGGCGAGGGGATCTTTCAGATGACCAGTGGGCGGTGCTGGGGCCGTAGTTACCGGTCGCGGTGTTGGGCAGGCCGACGGTTGATCGGCGGCGGTTGATCGACGGGATCCGTTGGCGCGCGCGAACTGGCGCTCCGTGGCGGGATTTGCCACCCGAGTACGGTCCGTGGCAGACGGTCTATGGCCTCTTCCGTTGGCCCGGATCCCGGCGGCCTGGACTGCTCCCGTGCCGGGCGAGGAGCAGCGCCACATCGTCCTCAGGCTCATGGTCCAGGGCGCCGAGGAGCATGTCACACGTCTCCTCCAGGGGGAGGCGGGTGCCGTCCAGCAGGCGGAGCAGGCGCTGCAGTCCTGCTTCGACGGGTGTTGTGCGGCTTTCCACCAGGCCGTCCGTGAACAACGCGAGCACTGCCCCTTCGGCGAGTTCCCGCTCCTCGACGGTGAACGGCACGCCGCCCACTCCCAGTGGCACTCCGCCGGCGGTGTCGAGGAGTTCGGCTTTTCCGTCCGGGTCGACCAGGGCCGGCGGCAGGTGGCCCGCGCGGGAGAGTTCGCATCGGCCGTGCCGGGGGTCGCAGACGACGTAGAGGCAGGTGGCCAGCATGTCGGAGTCACCGAGGGACGTGGCGAGGCCGTCGAGGTGGTGCAGCAGCTCGGCCGGAGGCAGGTCGAGCCGGGCCAGGGCGCGAGTGGCCGTGCGGAGCTGGCCCATGATCGCCGCGGCGTGCACGCCCTTCCCCATCACGTCGCCGACGACGAGTCCGACTTTGTCGTCCTTGAGCGGGAGCACATCGAACCAGTCCCCACCCACCTCGCTGACGGCGGGCAGATAGCGGGAGGCGACCTCGATGCCGCCGTGATGCGGTGGCGGCTTCTGGGACAGCAGGCTGCGCTGGAGGGTGAGAGCGATGTCGCGTTCGCGCTCGTACAGCCGCGCGTTGTCGATGCAGATGGCGGCGCGCGCGGCCAGCTCGGTGGCGAGGGTGAGGTCCTGGTCGTCGAACGGCCGGGGGCTGACCGTGCGGCACAGGCTGAGCGTGCCCAGTACCTCGCCCCGGGCCACCAGGGGAGCGGCCAGATAGGAGTGGACACCGGCGTGCCGCAGCGTCTCGGCTACTGAGTCGTCCCTGGCGATACGCCGTATCGCCGTGTCGTCCACGTTTTTCAGCAGGATCGGCCGTGCCTCGCGTACGCACTGGGTGACAATCCGCGACGAGCTGTACAGGGCAGGCTCCCCGACCGGGTCCGTGGCCTCGATCGCATCGGTGGGATGGCTTGCTTTGAGGGCGAGCGCCCAAAAGTCGAGGGAACGGTCCGCCCGTGGTGCTGCCGTGCCGCCAGGGTTGACCACCGAGTCGAGTACGTCGACGGCCGCGAGGTCGGCGAGCTCGGGAACGGCCACATCCACGAGTTCATGTGCCGTCCGGCGCAGGTCGAGCGTGGTGCCGATACGGACGCCGGCGTCAGCGATCACCGCCAGGCGCTCGCGTGCCTTCGCGATCTCGGCCGCTGCCCGCTGCCGCTCGGAGATGTCGAGGATCGCCATCGCCAGGCCCAGCACACGCCCATTGGCGTCCTCGATCCGGTGGTACGACTCCGAGTACGCGTGCTCTTCGCTGTCGGCGGCCGTCCGGCCGACCGTCTGCTGATCCAGCAGTGGCTCACCGGTCCGGAGGACCTGGCGCATTCGCGACTCGATGGCCTCCACGTCGAGAGCCGGCAGCACCTCGCGGACGCGCCGGCCCAGGACCGCTTCCGCGGGGACACCGTTGATGCGTTCCAGTGACGGATTGACACGCATCCACCGCAGGTCCGTGTCGAAGACCGCGATGCCCACCGGCGACTGGCTGACCAGGATGTGGGACAGGGCCAGGTCCCGCTCCACGTTCTCCACGGTCTCGGCGTCGGTGCCCAGACCGAGGGCATGGACGTCGCCACGGGCATCGCGCAGCTGCATGGTGCGGAACTCCACCCGGCGCGAGGAGCCGTCCTTGTGCCGCAGCGGGAAGATCCCCGCCCAGCGCGCGCCCGTGCGCACGCGGTCGAACAGTTCGTGTGCCCGTGACCGGTTCTCCGGGGCCACCAGCAGTGCACCCGCGTCCTGGCCCAGCGCTTCCGCGGCGGAGAACCCGAGCAATGACTCGGCTTCGGGACTCCAGAGCACGATTCGGCCATCGCTCCCCAGGACGAGGGCCGCCACTCGCAGCACATCCAGCAGCCCACCCGGCGCGGCAGTAACGTGGTCCTGCCCGCCGCTCCCCGTCCGGGTCTTTTGCTCACGCATACCGGAGTTCCATTTCTTGCGTCAGCACACGGGTGCGCTCTGGCCCCCTCGCCACCGCCGGGCTCATGTCAGTCATACCTCTACCGACCGAACACCGCACGCCCTGACCGCAAGGGCAGCGAGGTGAACGGGCACGCCATCGGTGAACGGGCACGCCGTCGGTGAACGGGCACGCCGTCGCCACACCTGCTGCGTCGCCCTCGGCCATGTCTGCTTACAGCGCTTGAACCGCCCCTGTCCGGCCCATTGACTTTCCGTGAGTCCTGTCATTACCGTCTCGCAGAATTTCGAACAACGTTCGATATTTCGAACATATCGAACCACCGCATGAGTGCCCAATGAAGTTCGCCAAGGGAACGGGCTTCGCCGAGCTCGACCGGATCACCGCGAACCCGTACTTCAACTACGAGGCGATCCCCGCCGAGCAGAAGCGCGACGACGCCAACTGCTGCCACTGGAACGGCCCGAGCTGGCCCTACCAGACCAGCCAGATCCTGACCGGCCTCGCCAACCTGCTCCAGGACTACCCCGCGCAGAACTTCGTCACCAAGGCCGACTACCAGACGATGCTGGCCCAGTTCGCCGACCTCCAGCACAAGGACGGCAAGCCCTACGTCGCCGAGGCCGCCAACGGTGACACCGGCGAGTGGATCTACGACGGGTTCAACTTCAGCGAGCACTACAACCACTCCAGCTTCAACGACCTGGTGCTCACCGGTCTGCTGGGCATCAAGCCGCAGGCGGGCAACACACTGGTACTGAAGCCGCTGATCCCGTCCGGCTGGGACTACTTCGCGGTGGAGAACGTGCCCTACCACGGGCACACCCTCTCGATCCGCTGGGACCGGGACGGCTCGCACTACGGCAAGGGCAGCGGCCTGCAGGTCTTCCAGGACGGCCAGCGCATCCACCAGTCCTCGACCGCCGGCAACACCACCGTGAACGTGGCCGCCCCCGTCACCCCGGCGCAGCCCGCGCGGATGATGAACGTGGCGGCCAACCCGCTCACCGCCGAGCAGGACTGGCTGGGCCGCGCCATCACCCAGCCCTACCCGAAGGCCTTCGCCTCCTACACCAACACCGTCTCCAACGGCCCGCACTGCCACAGCGGCCAGACCTGCAAGCCGACCACCTTCGACGCCCCGCTGCGGGCGACGGACGGCTGGATCCGCTACGACAAGATCCCCGACGACCGGTGGACCAACTCCGGCTCACCCAACGCCACCGACCACCTCGGCGTCGACTTCGGCGCGCCGCGCAAGATCAACGAGGTGAAGTTCTACACCTACGACGACGGCGCGAACATCCGCGTCCCGGCGAGCTACACCGTCCAGTACCTCAAGGACGGCGCGTGGGTGAACGTCCCGAGCCAGACGAAGAGCCCTGCGGCGCCGGTCGCCAACAACCCCAACGAGGTCACCTTCCAGACGATCACGACCTCGCAGTTCCGGGTCGTCTTCACCCCGCAGGCGGGCAAGTTCGTCGGCGTCACCGAACTGGAGTCCTGGTACCCGGAGACACCACGGGTGAAGATCACCAACAAGAACAGCAACCTGGAGCTCGGTGTCGCCGGCTCCTCGATCGCCCCCGGAGGCGCCGTACAGCAGCAGACCGCCGACAGCACCGCCAACCACTGGTGGAAGATCGCCCCGGCCGAGAACGGCTACTACAAGATCTTCAACACCCACAGCGGGCGGGTGCTCGGCATCAGTGGCGCCTCCACGACCGCCGGTGCGACGGCGTTGCAGTGGGGTGACACGCTCACGGCCGACCATCTGTGGTCGGTGGTGGACGCCGGGGGCGGCTACGCCAAGCTCGTCAACAAGAACAGCGGGCTGGTGCTGGGCATCGACGGAATGTCCAAGTCGTCCGGGGCACAGGCCCTGCAATGGGACGACAACGGCACCGCCGACCATCTGTGGAGCATCGTCGCGGAGGACGGGTCCACACCGTTCACTTCGTGACCTGACGTCAGCCGCGGCCCCTGGAGGTCGCGGCTGACCCCAACGTCATTAGAGGTCCTGTCCCCTGCGGCCCGTCGCGGAGGCGAAGCCCAGCCATGTGTGCCGGTTGCCCCACCAGCACCAGCCGACCTTGGGTGCGTCGCGGCGCTCGCGGCCGTCCCGCCCGGTGCCGTTGCTGATCCAGATCGCCGGCGTGCGCGCGTCCAGAGTGCCGCTTGCCTTGCGTAGCCGGGAGCCGATGGTCATGAAGCAGTGGTTGCGCTCGAGGACCGCCGGCTGCTGAAGCACCCAGTGAATGCCCTCGGTGAGCAACAGCGGAGCGCGATCCTCCTTGGTGAGGGCCGGCAATGCCTCCTCCGGACTCCAGTTGGCCATGTGGTCACCGCGGTCAAGGCCGGTGACGAGGTAGAGCCGGGCATCAGGCAACTGAATGGCGCAGGGGGCGAAGCGGTCGACGTCGGGCATGTCGGTGACCACGAAACCCGGCTTGCCGTCCCGGCGGAGCAGCGGCGCGAGGGCTGAGGCAGGGACAAGATCCGGGTGAACCGCGAGCAGAGCGCCGTCGTCACCCGCGAGTGCCGCAGCGGCCTCGGCGAAGGCACGAACCTCACCGGCGGGCAGTCCGGCAAGCTCGTGCACGCCCAGCTCGATCAGTCGCTCGGCCTGCGTGCTCAGAGCCGGAAGTGCGGGGAGAACTGTGGGGGTGGCGGGTGTGGTTTCGGGCACGATACTCCCAGGGATAGCGACGAGAACGGGCTCGTCGGCAACGAGGCGGCCCACCGAAACGTTCCCACCGCTACCGTCTCCGCCCCATCCCGTGATCACGACCCCGCACGCGCTCCCGAGACCAAGATCCGGAGCAGTCCCGGGTCATCAACCCACCATCCGTCGCAGTGAGGCGTTGCCGCTGGTCAAAGGCGCGCAAGGCGTATACAGCCGGGCTCCGCCACTGGCGCCGCCAGCCTGGCCGAGCTGGGCCCGCCCCTGCGCGTACATGTATGGACCCCGCCCCTCGTCAAGGACGACTGGTGGTGCGGGCCTAACGGCGGTTAACGCCGGCGTGGGAGCTCTCCTGAGAAGGCCTCTCCCGTCCTTCAATCCGGGATGGACGTCGACGGAGTGGAGCCAGGATCATCCTGGCTCCACTCCGCGGTGCCGGCATGTCACTGGAACTGTGCGAAGAACCTCCAGATCTCTGCTTTGGTCCAGGTGGCGACGCCGCTTTCGCCGGAGGAGCCGTCGACCGGACCGGGTATGTGGCCTCCGTCGAACGCGGCCCATTGGACCGGGTATCCGGCACGGCAGCCGGAGTAGGTGGTGGTGATGTGCGTTCGGCTGCCCGGCGCGGGCTCGCGCGGGCTCTGGGGGGTGCAGCCGTTGTTGCGGACGAATGTGTCGCGCAGGGACCGTCCTTGCCCGATGTTGAGGACGGAGTCGCTGATGCCGTGGATCCCGAAGTAGGCGATGGGCTGGTTGCCGCCGCTGCACCCGCTGATCTGAGCGCCGGAGATGACCGCGACGGCCCTGAAGACGTTCGCCCGGCTGCACGCGAGTGCGTAGCTCATACCGCCGCCCCAGCTGAATCCCGTGGCGAAGCGCTGGGCCGGGTTGACACAGAGGCCGCCCTCGATCCGCCGGATCATGTCGTCGACGAAGGTGATGTCCTCACCGCCCGAATTGGCCCAGCCGTTGCCGAGGCCCTGGGGGGCGACGAGGATCGCGCCGTTGTTCGACTGTTCCTGCTGGCCGTAGTAGGACCAGGCGCTCCCGCTCGTGCCGCCCGAGGCGACATCGCCGGCGGTTCCGCCCCGCCAGTGGAACGCGAAGATCAGCCGGTAACGGTGGCTGTTGTCGTAGTTGGCGGGAACCCTGAGGATGAAGCTGCGGCTCTTGCCACCGCTCTGAATCGTGTGCGTACCGCTCGCCAGAGTCGGAGCGCTGCCGCATCCGCCGCCGCCACCGCCACCGCCACCGGACGACAGCTTGATCATCTGCCATTGCTGGTTGGCGCCGCCCCAGTCGGAGTACTGGACGACGTTGCCGCCGTCGGCGGTGGAGGCGCCCTGCACCTCCACCGCCTTGCTGCTGGTGCGGTTGACCAGCCGGACGTGGCCCGCGTCCGAGTCGGCCAGGCGGAACTGCTGGTTGGCCCCGTTGTGGTCGGCCCACTGCTGGATCGCGGCACCGTCTGCGGTCGAGGCGCCGGCCACGTCGAGAACCTTGCCCGAATGCCGGGCCTTGAGGCGGTAGAAGCCGCCGCCAGAGTCAACGAACTGCCACTGCTGGTTGGCTCCGTCGCTGCGCGTCCACTGGCTGACCCGCGCGCCGTCGGCGGTGGACGTGCCAGAGACGTCCAGCGCCTTGCCGCTGTTGCGATTGACCAGGACGTACCAGGCATTGGTGTCCACCGTCGCCGCCTCGGCGGGCGCCGGATTCACCGCGGCGAGCATGCCGATCGCGAGGGTCGCCGCCACCACGGCTGCGACCCGGGACCACCAGCGATGTCTTCCTGGAGGGGCGGGGGAAGCCGCACCGTAGGTCTTCATCGATCCACCCTTTCGTCTGTGGCAGGTCCCATCAGGTGCGGGTCCAGCGTTGGTTGCTGCCGTTCGAGCAGGAATAGAGCTGGATCAGGGTGCCGTTGGCGGTGCCGCTTGCGACGGCGTCGAGGCAGAGGCCGGACTGGACGCCGACGATGGATCCGTCGGAGTTGAGGCGCCATTTCTGGTTGTCGCCGCCCCAGCAGCTGTAGATCTGGACTTTGGTGCCGTTACCGGTGCCGGCGGCGTCCAGGCACTTGTTGCCGTAGACCCTGAGCTCGCCGGCGGCGGTGTACGTCCACTGCTGGTTGGTGCCGTTGTTGCAGTCCCACAGCTGGAGCTGGGTGCCGTCGGTGGTACTGGTGTTGGGCACGTCCAGGCAGCGGCCCGAACCGACGCCCTTGATCGGTCCGGAATCCGCAGGGGGCGTAGTGGAGCCGCCGTTGAGTGCGTTGAGGACGGCGGTGTAGGCGGGCTTTTTGCTGCCGTTGCCGTTGAACAGCAGCGGCGTGTCCCCCGGTCGCCAGGAGTCGGTGTCGCGCACTCCCCAGACGGTGATGCCGAGGCAGCGCGGGACGGCCAGGCAGTCGTTGGTCACGTGGGCGTAGGTCGTGGCCGGGGCGCCCTGGATGTCGAGTTCGGTGATGGCCACGTCGACGCCGAGGGCGGCGAAGTTCTGCAGGGTGGTGCGGAAGTTGCTGTTGTAGGGGCTGCCGCTGTTGAAGTGCGACTGGAAGCCGACGCAGTCGATCGGCACGCCGCGCTGCTTGAAGTCTCGGACCATGCGGTACATGGCCTGGGTCTTGGCCCAGGTCCAGTTCTCGACGTTGTAGTCGTTGTAGCAGAGCTTGGCGGCCGGGTCGGCGGCGCGCGCGGTGCGGAAGGCGACCTCGATCCAGTCGTTGCCGGTGCGTTGCAGGTTGGAGTCGCGCCGGGCTCCCGAATTGCCGTCCTCGAAGGCCTCGTTTACGACGTCCCACTGGACGATCTTGCCCTTGTAGTGGGCCATCACGCCGTTGATGTGGCCGATCATCGCCTGGCGCAGGTTGCTGCCGTTGAGGCTCTGCATCCAGGCGGGCTGCTGGGAGTGCCAGGCCAGGGTGTGGCCGCGCACCTGCTTGCCGTTCTGCACCGCCCAGTTGTAGACGCGGTCACCGGCGGTGAAGTTGAACTGGCCCCGCTGCGGTTCGGTGGCGTCGATCTTCATCTCGTTCTCGGCCGTCACCGAGTTGAACTCACGGCCCGCGATCGTCGTGTACGCCGAGTCGCCCAGCCTGCCCGAGGCGATGGCGGTGCCGAAGTAGCGGCCGCTCTGCGCCGCCGCGGCGCCGAGCGTGCTCTCGGCGGCGTGTGCGGTCACCGGCGCGACCAGCGCGGCGACCGTACCGAGGACGCCCACGACCAGCGCCAACAGCAGACCGCGGATCTTCCGGCGGATAACGGATCTGGGAAGGGCATACGAGCCCATGGCTGTGCCTCCAAGGTAGAAATCACGGAAGGACTGAAGCGCGGGGGAATGCGTCGTCCGCTCCCACTCGGCAGACGGACGGGGCGGGCCGGAACCCGGGCAGCACGGAATTACCGGACACCGCCGTCGTGGGACCGGGACGGTCTCAACCGGCACGGACGCCACCCGGCCGGCCGTCGGGTGACGTACGGCGGGCGGCGGCGGTGTTTCGACACAGGCATGGGGGCACTCCAACGCGGCTCGGCCGGGGAACCGCCACGCGGCGTCGCGTACCTCTCCAACTGCGCGAAGAGCCAGGATGCGCTGGTGCGAAGCTCACCGGAACGTGACGGGGTGGCGCAGGTGCTCTGGTGCGCGGATCTGTCGTTGCAGCTGTGCGTGGATATGCCGTGCAGCACGGATTACTCAGGGCCGACGTGGTTCGGTATCTCGAACTACGGTCAGGCTCTCAGACAGGGAAGATTGAAGTATTGACGATGGATCGTCAATGCTCTCCGCAGAAGAAGTTTCGGTTCCTCATTCGAAACATTCGGAAATCCCGGCGAACCGGCGGCGAAACCCCGGCGCCACCATCGGCGGATGCCGCAGGCCGGGGCCGCGACGAGTGTGCGGACGCTGCTTGCTCCGCTTCTCTCCTCCGAGCGGACGCCTTTGACTGGCGAGCCGTATCCGCAAACTCCGGAGTTGTTCCGGTCGGCGCGACAGCTTGTCAGCCCAAGGGGAGACGCTGTTTGTGGACAGATCGGCGACAGCTATTGACCAGAGAGCCCCGCATTCCTAGCTTGTGGCGTCGAAGCATCGGGGAATTCTTCGAAACATTTCGAGGTTCCCTCCGCCCGGCACATCCGCTCTGCGGTTCATCGGGGTCACCTCACCCCCGTCCCCCAAAGGAGGCCCTCTGATGTGGTTTCGCCACCCGTCCCCGGTCCGTCCAAGACGCTTACTCGCCGTCCTCGCGCCCTTGCTGCTCGTGGCTACCTTCCTCGGCGCCCAGCCCGCCGCCGCGGCGACCGTAGACCCCAACGCCTCGTATGTGCTGGTCAACCGCAACAGCGGCAAGGCCCTGGACGTCTACAACCTGGCGACCAATGACGGCGCCCGCATCACCCAGTGGACCAGGAACGACCAGAACCAGCAGCTGTGGCAGTTCGTCGACTCCGGCGGCGGTTACTACCGCATCAAGTCCCGCCACTCCGGCAAGGTGCTGAACGTCCACAACGGGTCCACCGCCAACGGCGGCGCGATCGTCCAGTGGACCGACCTGAACAGCACCAACCAGCAGTGGCGGCTGGCCGACAGCTCGGACGGCTACGTGAGGTTCATCGCGCGCCACAGCAACAAGGCCCTCGAAGTACAAGGCGGCTCCACCGCCGACAATGCGAACATCGTCCAGTACGACGACTGGGGTGGCACCAACCAGCAGTGGCAGCTCGTCAAGGTCGGCGGCGGCAACCCCGGCACGTGCGATCTTCCGTCGACATACCGCTGGACATCGACGGGCGCGCTGGCGCAGCCCAAGGCTGGGTGGGCCTCGCTCAAGGACTTCACCGTCGCCCCCTACAACGGCAGGCATCTCGTCTATGCGACGACGCACGGCGCCGCGGGAACGGGAGCGGGCTGGGGTTCGATGAACTTCGGTCTGTTCACCAACTGGCCGGAGATGGCCTCGGCCAGCCAGAACACGATGTCGGCCTCCACCGTCGCGCCCACGCTCTTCTACTTCGCGCCGAAGAACATCTGGGTGCTCGCCTACCAGTGGGGCGGTGGGAGCGCCTTCTCCTACCGGACGTCGAGCGACCCCACCAACCCCAATGGCTGGTCAGCACAGCAGGTGCTCTTCTCCGGAAGTATCACCGGCTCCGGCACCGGCCCCATCGACCAGACGCTCATCGCTGACGGCCAGAACATGTACCTGTTCTTCGCCGGTGACAACGGCAAGATCTACCGGGCCAGCATGCCGATCGGGAACTTCCCGAGCAGTTTCGGCTCGACCTACACCACGATCATGAGCGATACGGCGGACAACCTGTTCGAAGCCCCGCAGGTCTACAAGCTCCAGGGCCAGAACCGCTACCTCATGATCGTCGAGGCGAGGGGCTCGCAGGGCCGCTACTTCCGCTCGTTCACGGCAACCAGCCTGAACGGCTCATGGACACCCCAGGCCGCGACCGAGAGCAACCCCTTCGCCGGCAAGGCCAACAGCGGCGCCACCTGGACCAACGACATCAGCCATGGCGAACTGATCCGCACCAGCGCCGATCAGACCTTCACCGTCGATCCCTGCAACCTGCAGTTCCTCTACCAGGGACGCAACCCCAACTCCGGCGGCGAGTACGGCCACTGGCCCTACCGGCCGGGTCTGCTGACACGACAGCGCTGACGGCGTGACACGAGTCCGGCTCCGGTAGGGAGCCGGCGGGGCGGGCTCGGCGGAAGGCCGAGCCCGCCCGGGTCACGTGTGACCGGGATCGCTAGTTGGCACTGGGCAAGGTTCGTGACCTGCGCTGATGCCAACTAGGTTCTACCCTGAGCTGCTTCAGCGGTGCCGCTCCAAGGTGAGTACGGCTTTGGCGATTGACCTCATGCGGTTCGGGCTGCAGCGGGCGTGACGGAAGATCCGCCAGGACTTGAGGCGGGCGACGCCACGCTCGGGTCTGCCTGGACTTCGCCAGCACCCTCCGAAGCTGGTGGAGAGCCACTCCAGAGGAGACACTCTGGACCGGACGACCTGATCGGCTGGCTCCCGGAGACCCGTCTGCTCGCACCGGGGACCGTGGCCCCCGCCACGGCAGCCGTTCTCATGTCCGCCCGACGGCTGCGCGAGACGGTGGACCGGGCCGTACTGGCGGTCACCGACAGCCGACTGCCCACATCCGGCGACGTGAGGATGCTCAACCGATCGGCAGCGGCGGCCCCCAGACCCGCCCTGCAACTCGGCATCACCGAGGACCGCCTGCACCACGGCCCCCGCTGCGGAAACCGCACCGAGGTCCGCCTCCATCAGGCGCGTACACGACAGAGCGGCCGTATTACGGAAAGCTGACGAAGGAGTCTTCAGCTCACTCGGACGCCCTCAGGCGAAAGGCTGGGCCGGGGACGCTCTCGATGTCCTTCGCTTGCACCGGGTGGCCTCGTTCGCAGCGAATCTGGACGTCGACGTGCGCGCCGCACTCGCGGTGTCGCGCCAATACCGCCGGCCCCTCGGGGTCGGCGCGGTAACGGTCACCCCACTGGAGCAGCCCCATCACGGCCGGCACCAGATCCATGCCCTTAGGGGTGATCACATACTTCGGCCGACTCCGTGAACCGGGCTCCTTGTACGTCTCGGTCGCCAGGATCCCTTCCTCCACCAGCATCCGAAGCCGCGTCGCCAGAAGGTTACGAGGACAGCCCAGGACACGTTCGAAGTCACCGAACCGGGACGAGCCGTACCACACCTCACGCAGGATCAGGATCGTCCACTTCTCGCCCACGATCTCAAGAGTCCGCGCGATCGAGCAGTTGGACGTGTCCCGGTCGAGTCGGGGGTTCGTGCCGGTGTCTTGAAGAACTTCGCTCAACGCATCCATGGAAGCGATTCTAACCGGGTTTGAGTTTACTTTTAGATACCCAGCCATCGATGCCGCGATCGGTCACCCGACCTGGCCGCGCCGAGAAGCGCCCAGACCGTCCCGCAGAGTCTTTCATCGGGTCGATGTTCACCATGCAGGCGCACACCGAGGGTGCGACGGCCATCGTGGAAGAGAGCGCCGTCCGTCTGGCGCCTGCGGATCCACAGTCCGCTCGCGGCAAGGCCATCGGGCTCTTCACCATGCGTATGGGGACGCTACGACTGTCCCGCGCCCTCGCGACCACAAGTTCGCCGACGAGGTCCTCGAGCAGGGAATCGAGAACGCCCACGCGTTCATGCACTGACGGGAACGACCGAGCCGCAACAGTGTGGTGATCGACCTCCGCCGGGCGATGCGCGAGGGCATTGAGCCGAGCCCGAACGCGATGGCCGTTCCGCGCGTCCGAGCATGGACACTCGCGGCCACTCGCGGACTCGTGATGCGGCCTCTCCTTCCTCGACCAATGACCGGTTGACGGGCGTCGGCCACCGGGCCGGAGAGGCCTCCGACGTCCCCAGCGCACGTGCCGCCCGCCCCTGACACCCACTACCGCTCGAGGAAGTCGAGGGCTTCCGCCACGAACTGCTCGTGGAACTGGAAGATGCCTCCGTGGCCGGCGTCTGGATAGACGACCACGTCGGCGTTCGGCAGTCGCCGGGCCAGTTCGAACGAGTTCTTCGTCGGCACCATCCTGTCGTTGTCGCCGTTCGCGACGAGCACGGGCTGGTGGATGACGGAGAGGTCCTGGGGCTGTGCGAGCCCCCAGCGGTGGATGGCCTTGAGCTGGGCGAAGTAGGACGTGAGGGAGATCGCCTTGTCGCGGTCATGGGTGCGCTCCTTGAGACGGGCCAGGAACTGCTTTCCGGCTCGGCGCCCGTTCACGGTGCGGGTGAAGAAGAGGAACTGCTTCGGGTCCTGGAGCGTGAACAGAGCCCGGACGGTGTCGAGATGGGACAGTCGGCTCACGTTCTTGATGCCCTCACCGCCCGCGGGGCCGGTGCCCGTGAGGATCAGCTTGCGGACGAGCTGCGGTTCGTCCTGCGCGACCACCTGGGCGATCATGCCGCCCATCGAGAAGCCGTGAATGTCGACCTGCTCCAGCCCGAGTCCCCGGATGAAGGTGACGGCATCCTTCGCCATCTCCTTGATGGTCTTTGGCGTCGAGCCGCTGGTAGCGCCGACGCCTCTGTTGTCGAAGGTGATGACGCGATGCCTGGCGGCGATGCCGTCGACGACCCGGGGGTCCCAGTTGTCGAGGACCGCCGCAAGGTGGGTGATGAAGACCACCGGAACACCGGTCTTCGGGCCGAGGTCGCGGTAGGAGAAGGTCACTCCCCCGGCGGTGAGGGTGCGGGTGGGTGCCTCCTTGTACGACGTCACCACGTCGCCTCGTACTCCTTGTGCGTCGTTCACGGCCGTGCCCTTCTGCATGGGGGTTTGCGGACTGCGGCTGCAGTCAGTTCGGTCGACGGCAGAAGGTCCGTAGGAGTCGGAACCCTGTTCGCTCGAGTCCTTCAGCATCACGCCGACCATTGAATTATGACCATACTTTAATGCGCTTGGCAAGAGCTGCGTCGCACACCACCAGGGCGAGGCCCCGCCAGCGAATCGGTTCCCGCCGGAAGTGCGGCGGCACGGTCGGCGCGGTCGGCACGGTCAGGCAGTGAAGAAGTCGGCCACCTGCTGGGCGAAGGGCTTGGCGTACCGGAAGAGGAAGGCGTGGCCGGCGTCGGCGTAGAGCGCACGGGTGGGCGCTCTACGTCAACGGCCTCTGCGCCAACGGCATCGGCTGTTGCCCCCGAGAGCCACAGCCTGGGCCAGGGATGTGGTGCGTCAGACGCGCTGCCCGGCGTCCAGCAGGGCGAGGGCGTTGCTTATCCCCTGTTCGAGGAGCTCATGGGCGAGTCGAGTGTCGGTCAAGGCGCGGGAAAGCTGCAGTGTCCCGGCCATCAGCCCGAGGAGGCTGAGCGCCTTCACGCGTGCGGAGGACGGGGCCTCGGGCGCCATGCGGGCGGCAATGCCGTCGATGAGGACCAGCACGCCGTCGGTGTACGCCTGCCGGGTTGTGTCGGTGCAGCGCCCGATCTCGTCGAGCAGAGCGGCGTTGGGGCAGCCGTCACCAAGGGTGTCGCGGTGCTGGGGCGACAGGTACCCCCGCACAATCTGCTCGAGTCCGGCACGGCCGGGCGCAGCCCGCGCGACGACATTCTCGGCCTGCGCCTTCAACTGCTCGGCGATTGCCGTGGTGACGAGGTCGTCCTTGGATTCGAAGTGAGCGTAGAAGGCCCCATTGGTCAGCCCCGCGTCCTTCATGAGCGTCGAGACCCCCGAGCCGTCGATACCGTCTCGCTTGAACCGGCGGCCCGCCGTCTCGATGATCCGCCGCCTCGTCTCCAACTTGTGCTCTTTTCCGTACCGCACCACAGCACACGCTCCCTCGCCGACCGGAAGGACTGGTTACCCTTCACCGACTTCCCAGTCTATGATATTGCGAACGTAATCCAAAGATACGACAGCGACGACGGTCGGCCCCCTCGTCGCCCGTTGATCTCTGTGGCAAGGACGACGGGGAGCTTCGGGGAAGCCGTCGACCTGCTCGTGTGCGCCGAGATCCGACGCGTGCGCCTGCGGAGCAGGCGATGGCTCCTGGTGCCACCAGGGGCGGCGGAGTGAACGGCATTCGGCTGATGTGTCACCGCTGTCTGACCCACGACCGCGAAGGCGATGGCTCACGACCGGAGGCGGGCGCCTGTTCTCAGCCGGGCGGTGACGTCCCTGGGGGTGAGGGTGGAGTGTTCGGTGGAGCACTCGACGACGACGCGGACGGGAGCGTCACAGTCGGTGTGCCGGACGTCCAGCACGGGGCCTTCGGGGCCGAGGGCGTATGCCTCGCCCCACTGACTCAGCGCCATCAGGACGGGCCACAGGTCCCAGCCCTTGCGGGTCAGGCGGTACTCGTTGCGGGAGCGGCTGCCCGGCTCCTGGTAGGGGACGGTCTTGAGGATGCCGGCCGAGGTCAGCTTGCGGAGGCGGTCGCTGAGGACAGCCTCGGACAGGCCGATGTGGCGGTGGAAGTCGTCGAAGCGGCGGACGCCGTTGACGGCGTCACGCAGGATCAGCAGCGTCCACTTCTCCCCGATCACGTCGAGCGTGCGCTGGACGGGGCAGTTCTCCGTGCTCGCCTCAAGCCACTCCATCCCGCCATCGTACGGGCCTGACTTCGCCATTGACAGTCAGGTGAACAGGAGCCTAGCTTCACTTGAAAAAGTCAGCGGGAAGTCAGAGCGAAGGGCGCCGGACCGTGGGACGAACGCGTACGTATCACTGGGAAGATCCCGCGATCCTGGCGGAGGCCGCCGGGCGCATGGCCGGCATCGACTTCCTGCGCGAGCTGCAGGCGGGGCGAATGCCGGGGCCGCCGATCAACTACACCGTCGACTTCACCCTGGATGAGGTGGAACCCGGCAGGGCGGTCTTCTCTCTGACACCGGGAGAGGAGCACTACAACCCGATCGGCAGCGTGCACGGCGGCATCTTCGCCACCTTGCTCGACTCGGCGGCGGGCTGCGCCGTCCAGTCCACCCTCCCGCAGGGCATGGCGTACACCTCGCTCGATCTGACCGTGAAGTTCTTGCGACGGATCACCGTGGACACGGGCCCGGTGCGCGCCATCGGCACGGTCGTCAACAAGGGCCGCCAAACCGCTCTCGCCCAGGCGCAGTTGGTCGATACGAAGGACCGACTGCTCGCCCACGCCACCAGCAGCTGCATGCTCTTCCCGGTGCCCGCCCCTCAGGTGTGACTCCGCAGGCAGAGCCCTCGGTCGGTGGGTCAGCCGAGACAACAGGAAGTGCATCGATGTTCCGCACTCCGCTCGGCGGCGGCCCGCTGCCCCCTGGGCGACTCGTCGATGGTGAGGCTGGTGTGTGTCGCAGCCATGCCCGGGCGCCCGAGGGGACGTTTCCCTCGGGCGCCGGGTGCTCTGCTCAGGCGGTGTGGAGGGGGTAGTCGGTGTAGCCGGCCGCGCCGCCGCCGTAGAAGGTGTTGGGGTCTGGGGTGTTGAGGGGGGCGTTGGCGCGTACGCGCTCGACGAGGTCGGGGTTGGCGAGAGCCATCGAACCCACGGTGATGACGTCCGCGAGGCCGTCTTCGATGTCCTTGGCTCGGGTGGGGATGTCGGTGCCGGCCCGGTTGAGGAGCAGTGTGGTCGGCCACAACTTGCGGAAGGTGTGCAGGAGTTCATCGTCGCCGCCGTGGGCGATGTGCAGGTAGGCGAGGTTGAGCGGGGCGAGAGCACGCACGAGGGCGGGGTACAGCTCGTGGGTGTCGCTCTCGGCTATGTCGTTGAAGGGGTTGCCGGGGGAGATGCGGATGCCGGTGCGGCCGGCGCCGATCTCGTCGGCCACGGCGGTGGCGACCTCGACGGCGAAGCGGACGCGGTTGTCGAGGGAGCCGCCGTAGCGGTCGGTGCGCTGGTTGGTGTTGTCGGACAGGAACTGGTGTACCAGGTAGCCGTTGGCGCCGTGGATCTCGACGCCGTCGGCGCCTGCCGCGACGGCGGCCGCTGCGGCGCGGCGGAAGTCGTCGACCGTGGTGGCGACTTCCTCGGTGGACAGTTCGCGCGGTACCGGAATCTCCTGGAGGCCGGCCGGGGTGAACATGGCGCCGTCCGGCTGGACCGCGGAGGGGGCCACCGGCTGCCGGTGGTGGGGGGTGTTGTCGGGGTGGGACATACGGCCGGCGTGCATGAGCTGGATGACGAGGCGCCCGTCGGCCTTGTGTACGGCGTCGGTGACCTTACGCCACCCGGCGATGTGCTCCTCGGAGTAGATGCCGGGGGTGAGCAGGTAGCCCTGTCCGTCGGCGGAGGGCTGGGTGCCCTCGGTGATGATGAGGGCGTGCGAGGCGCGCTGGGCGTAGTACTCGGCGTTCAGCTCGGTCGGCACGCCGCCCGGGGTGGACCGGCTCCGCGTCAGGGGGGCCATGGCCAGCCGGTGCGGCAGGGCGATCTCCCCGGTGACGATCGGGTTCCACAGGGCATTCAGCATGGTGATTCCTCAAATCAAGGGAAGGGCGGGAGAGGGCTGGGGGTGGTGGCGGATGCCGCGAGTACCGCGTACGCGGTGGCCAGCCGGATGGGCCGGTGACCTTCCACCATGGAAGGCAGATTGCGTGGGGAGGCAGTCGACGGTGCGGAGGAGCCTCCAGAGCGCATGACCGCCGCCATTGCAGTGCCGAGCCCGGCTGTTTGACCGGGCGAGGGGAGGAAGCCGAGCGCGTCGGCCCTCTCCCGTGCCGGAGGACGCATCGGCCGCGTGAAGCACCGGCCGTACCGTCGTCAGGAATGGGACTCCCGCACCGGAGTCGGAGCGACGGTCCGTCGCGGGAGCGTCAGCGGCCAGCGGCAGCGGTCAGCGGCGGGAGCGATCGGCGGTCAGCCGCGGTAGCGGTCGGCCGGGACCCGCTGCGACAGATTCGGAACGAGCGCCTGACGTGCCTTCTCGAACGACTCCCAGTCGCTGACCTGGGGCAGGGACGGGATGGTGACGGGCTCCCCGGCGTCGAGGCCGGCGAGCGCCGCGTCTACGGCGTCGTCCACACTCATGATCGACTCGTCGGGAAGCGCCTCGAGGTCGACGCCGGAGCCGTCCCAGAGTTCCGTGCGGACAGCGCCTGGCAGCACGGCCTGCACGGTGATGGGGCTCTCGGCGAGTTCCTGCTGCAGGGCCTGGGTGAACGTCAGCACGTAGAGTCACGTGGTCAAGGGGCGTTCGGGCCCGTCGCAAGGGCGGGTCTCCATGCGTCCGCACCCATTTTGCGGAGCCCCGCCGCTGCCGCCGTCCTGGCGTCGGAGCGACGACTGTGCGAGGCGATCGGCCGGGCCGTACTCGCGGCCGCCGACGGCCGGCTGCCCGCATCCAGCGGCCTCACAACACTCAACCGAGCAGCCGAGATCCTCCGGCCCACCCTGCACATGACCAGCACGGACGAACGCCTGGGGCCTGCTGCCCCACGAGCATCGCCACCGATCCCGCAGCCGCGCCGGCACTGACCGCCCAGGACGCCGTCGATCTGCCCCTGTCCAGCGAGATCCGGCGCTTACCCGTCTGCGGCGCGGACATGTACGCCCTGCGCTTCCCGGACCGCTCCCCCACCCACAACCGCCCCCGGCGCCCCACGTCCCGCTGCGGCAATCGCACCAAGGTCCGCCTCCCCCAGGCCCGGGCCAGACGACGCGTTCGAGGTCGCCGAAGCGGGACGAGCCGTACCGGACTTCGCAGGATCAGGATCGTCCACTTCTCACCCACGACCTCGAGGGTCCGGGCACGAGCAGCCCGACATGTCCCGGTCGCGACGGGGGTCCATGCCGGCGTCCTGAAGAGCGTGGGGCCTCGTGTCCATGGGTGATCCCCACCTGCCTGAGTTTACTTTTCCATACTCAGGGAGTAGCGTCTTGGCCAGCACATCAACCCGGCCGCACGCGAGAAACGGGCGCGCAGGGCGACCTGCGCGAAGAATCACATCAACCACCGGAAAACCCACTGGAAAGGCGGCCGGCGTGAAGGCATTCGTCGTCGAGAAGTACGGCAAGGACGGCGCGCGCGCCGCAGAGGTACCCGAGCCCACCGTCGGGGACCGCGACGTCCTGGTCAGAGTGAGCGCCGCCAGTATCAACCCGCTGGACAAAATGGTCCGCAACGGGGAGTTCAAGCAGCTCCTGAAGTACAAGCGTCCGTTCGTGCTCGGCCACGACGTGGCCGGCGTCGTGACGCGGGTCGGCTCCGCCGTACACGGCCTCGAAGTCGGCGACGAGGTCTACGCCCGTCCACGCGACCTGCGGATCGGCAGCTTCGCGGAGTTCATCGCGATCGACATGGACGATGTCGCCCCCAAACCGGCCTCCCTCACCCTCCACGAGGCAGCCGCAGTGCCGCTGGTGGCCCTGGCCGCCTGGCAGATTCTCGTCGACCGTGCCCACGTGAAGCCGGGACACAAGGTGCTCATCCACGCCGGTGCCGGCGGCCTCGGCTCGACAGTCATCCAACTCGCCAAGCACCTGGGCGCCACAGTGGCGACGACCACGAACACCGACACCGAGAAGCTGGTCAGGAGCCTCGGCGCCGACATCGTCGTCGACTACACCAAGGAAGACTTCTCCAAAGTGCTGTCCGGCTACGACCTGGTGCTGGACTCCCTGGGCGGAGCGAACCTCGAGAAGTCGCTGACCGTGCTGAAGCCCGGCGGCCTGGCCATCAGCGTCGTCGGCCCGCCGGACGCCGGCTTCGCCAAGCAGCTCGGCGCCCCCTCCTTCCTGGGCCTGGTCATGAACACCCTCAGCCGCAAGATCCGCAAGCAGGCGAAGGCGCTCGGCGTGCGCTACCAGTTCTTCTTCATGCAGGCCAACGGCTCCCAGCTGCGCAAACTCGGCGCCCTCTACGACAGCGGGAAGCTCCGCCCGATCATCGACAGCACCTTCCCGTTCGACCAGACGCTCGAGGCGATGGCGCACGTCGAGCAAGGCCGCACCAAGGCCGGCAAGGTCGTGGTCTCCATGGGGCCCGACCACGACTGAGACCGGACCGGCCACAGACCCTCCGTCCAGCGCAGTCACCGGAGGGGCGACGACCCGGCGGCGATCCAACGGCGCCTACGGTCGCGTAGAGCCGCCGCTGTAGGCGTCTCGGCGCGCCTTCCGCTCCCGCTTCCGTGACAACCTCGTTGGCGGGGCCCACGTTCCCGTCCCGCCGAAGCGCGCCCCTCCTGCGCGACCGGTCCCTTGCGCGAGGCGATGTCCTGCATCCTGCTCGACCATGCCGGCCGGCATACGGTACTTGTGTCGGACACCGCTCCGCCCGCAGTCCACCACCGTCCCTCGATGCCACAAAGGAGTGCGCGATGGGAACATACGAGGATGCCTTCCGCGCCAGCACCGAAGACCCGGAAGGTTTCTGGCTGAAGGCGGCAGAGGGCATCGACTGGGATGTCGCTCCACGACACGCCCTGGACTCCTCGGGCGCGCCCTTCTACCGCTGGTTTCCCGAGGGACGGCTCAACGTCTGTTTCAACGCGGTCGACCGGCATGTCGAAGCCGGCCGCGGCGACCAGGCCGCGCTCGTCTACGACTCGCCCGTGACCGACACCCGG
Source organism: Streptomyces sp. CA-210063 (assembly GCF_024612015.1). NCBI lineage: Bacteria > Bacillati > Actinomycetota > Actinomycetes > Kitasatosporales > Streptomycetaceae > Streptomyces > Streptomyces sp. CA-210063. The sequence goes on along the minus strand of NZ_CP102512.1, from coordinate 10,172,498 downwards.
CGCACCTACACCTACGCGCAGCTGAGGGACGAGGTGGCGGCCTTCGCCGGAGCCCTCGCTCAGCTCGGCGTGGGGCACGGCGACCGCGTGGTGATCTACATGCCGATGGTTCCCGAGGCCGCCGTCGCGATGCTGGCCTGCGCGCGCATCGGCGCGGTCCACTCGGTCGTCTTCGGCGGGTTCGCCCCGCACGAACTCGCCCTCCGCATCGACGACGCCGCCCCCAAAGTGGTCGTCTCCGCCTCCTGCGGCATCGAGGGCAAGCGCGTCATCGCCTACAAGCCCCTGCTCGACCGGGCCATCGAACTCGCCGTCCACAAGCCGGAAAAGCGCGTGATCCTGCAACGCCCGCAGGCGCCGTCCGCGCTGGGGCCGGACGATCTCGACTGGGCCGACCTGGTCGCTACCGCGCCGCCGGCCGACTGCGTTCCCGTCGCCGCCACCGATCCGCTCTACATCCTCTGCACGTCGGGAACGACCGGAAAGCCCAAGGGAGTCGTGCGTGACTGCGGCGGCTACGCGGTCGCCCTGCACTGGTCGATGGGAGCCGTCTACGACGTGGGCCCGGGCGAGACGATGTTCACCGGCTCCGACATCGGCTGGGTCGTCGGGCACTCCTACATCGTCTACGCACCCCTGCTGGCCGGCGCCACGACGGTCCTGTACGAGGGCAAGCCGGTCGGCACCCCGGACGCGGGCCAGTTCTGGCGCATCGCCGCCACATACCGGGCCAAGACCATGTTCACGGCGCCCACCGCCTTCCGGGCCATCAGGAAGGAGGACCCGAAGGGGGCGCTCACCGCCGACTACGACCTCTCCCACCTGCGCTACCTCTTCCTCGCCGGCGAGCGCCTCGACCCCGAGACCTATCACTGGGCGAGCGCCCTGCTGGGCGTCCCGGTGATCGACCACTGGTGGCAGACCGAGACCGGCTGGCCCATCGTCGCCAACCCCGTGGGCATCCAAGCGGCTCCCCTCAAGCCCGGCTCCCCGACCCGCCCGCTGCCGGGCTGGGACGTCCGCGTGCTCGACGCTTCGGGCGAGCCGACGCCCGCGGGCGTCGACGGCGCGATCGTCGTGAAGCTCCCCCTGCCGCCCGGCGCACTCCCCACGCTCTGGAACGACGACGACCGCTACATCGCCTCCTACCTCTCCGCCTACGACGGCTACTACCTCACCGGCGACAGCGGCCACATCGACGACGACGGCTACGTCTTCGTCATGGGCCGCACCGACGACGTCATCAACGTCGCCGGCCACCGACTGTCCACCGGCAGCATGGAAGAGGCCCTGGCCGCCCACCCCGACGTCGCCGAATGCGCCGTCATCGGCGTCGCCGACCAACTCAAGGGACAGATCCCACGCGGCTTCGTCGTCCTGAAAGCAGGCAGCAACCGCGAACCGAGCGAGGTCGAGGCCGAACTCGTCCAACTCGTACGCGAGCGCATCGGCGCCGTCGCCTCCCTCAAGGACGTCACGGTCGTCACCGCCCTGCCCAAGACCCGCTCCGGAAAGATCCTCCGCAAGACCATGCGCGGCATCGCCGACGGCCACGACGAACCCATCCCCTCCACCGTGGACGACCCCAGCGTCATCGAGACCCTGCGCCCGGTTCTCCGCCGCGCCGGGCATACCCCATGAGTAGGTGACTTCCGCCCGGCCACCGGTGGGCGAGCGCGTCCACCGGACTCCGCGCGACACGGCCGGGGCGGGGGCGGTGACGACCGCGCCGATGGCGCGCATCCGGACCTCTGCCGTGCGCAGGCCGAACCGGCGAGCGCGTCCGGATCGTACGGCTTACCGGCAGATGAGCTCCCATGGTTGTGATGGAAAGGGCGCTGCCGCGTCCTGTCAGGTTGGTTGCGGCAGCGCCCCGTCTCAACGGGGCAGTCAGTCCACCGCCGGCACTGTGATCTCGGTTGTCAGGGGGGTCTTTTCCCACGAGCGGCCGATCTCGAGGCGGTATGTGCCTGGCTCGACGGCCCAGGCGTGGCGTGCGGTGTCCCAGTGCCGGAAGACAGCGGCGGGAAGGGTCACCTCGACGCTGGTCTCCTCTCCGGGCCGGGCCTCGGCGGTGGCGAAGCCCGCCAGCCATCGGGAGGGGCGGGGAACTGAGCTGTGCGGAGCGGAGGCGTAGACCTGGACGACTTCCCGGCCCGCCCTCGTGCCGGTGTTGTGCAGCCGCACGGTCAGAGTGACCTCGCCGTCGGGGGCGACGGACGCCGGCGCCTGGGCCTTGAGGTACTGCCAGGTGGTGTAGCCGAGGCCGTGGCCGAAGGGGTAGAGGGGCCTGCGGCCGTCGCGCTGATAGGACCGGTAGCCGATGGACAGGCCTTCTTCGTAGACCAGGACCCCATCCACCGGTGTGGTCGGCGGCAGGTGCTCGGCCGTGGCCGGCCAGCTCATGGGCAGGCGGCCGCCGGGCTCGGTGCGGCCGAGCAGTACATCCGCCAGGGCGTGGCCGAACTCCTGGCCGGGGAACCAGGTCAGCAGCACGGCGGGTACCTCGTCGGCCCACGGCACCAGCACGGGCGCACCGCTGTTGACGACGACCACGGTGCGCGGGTTGACGGCGGCGACGCGGCGGACGAGCTCGTCCTGGCGGCCCGGCAGGGCAAGGGAGGCGCGGTCGAAGCCCTCGCTCTCCACCTCGGCGGTGGTGCCGACCACGACCACGGCGACATCCGCCTGGCGGGCGAGCGCCACCGCCCGTTCCAGCTCTTCGTCCTCCGGCGGGGCCGGGGCTGGAGGAGGAACTCCAGATGGGTGATTGCCACGTCGAAGGACAGCCCGCCGCCGGAGCGCAGGTCGTGGTACAGCACGAGATCGACCTGCTGGCCTGCCTCGAGTACCAGGGGCGCGGCATGCTGCGGTGGGCAGGAGGTCGCCTCGGCGGGGTCCGCTCCGGGCCGTAGTGCGAGTTGTTCGTCGAAGACCGGCCGGTCGTCCACGGTGAGCCGGAACCGGCCCACCCCGCCGGCGCCGACGAGGTACTCGCCCGTCGTGGCGGCGCGCAGACGGGCGTGGACCTCGAGGGTGGCGATCTGGTCGGTGGGCAGGTCGCTCATCCGCGGGCCGAGCCAGGTGAACTTGCCGGTGCGGCGGTACTCACTTCCCAGCAGATTCCCGTCTGCGGCCCGGAAGCGGACCTCCACACCGTCCGAGTCGCCGCCCGGTACGCGCGTCAGTCCCGGGACGGCCGGGGTAAGCCGGGTCAGCGTACGAACCCCCGGCGCGTACTCGACCTGGACGGTGTCGCCGAGCGCGGCGCGAAGGCCATCGAGTGGTGAGACGACGTACGGCGGGAAGACGGTGGCGCTGCCGCCGCCCAGCGTGCGGCCGGCAGCCGCATTGGGGCCGGCCGAGCACCGCGACACGGCCTCGGAGTTCAGGACGCTGCGGCGGCCTGGAGCATCTACCAGCGGGCCGAAGCACACGGCGTCGGCCAGAGCGTCGACTGGCCGCGCAGCACCGGAGGTGCGGAATGAGCGTCAATGGCCCCCTGGTGAGTCCGTTCGTCCTCAAGAACCTGCCTCTGTGCAACCGCAATCATCTCCCGCGTCGACCACGCCACCGGCCTGCCCCGGTCCGACGGCACGGGGCCGATGCGCGGACCGCTTGTCCTGCGCCGGCCCGACGATCAGAGGCCCCCTACGAGGCCGCACGCGCCTGCGTGGGCAGATGTCCCACACGTAACTATGGCTCGTCCGGATGCAAACGGTATCTGGCTCATCGCACCGGCGGGGGGCCCTCCTTCGGTCGGCCCCGGACGCCGGGTCGCTGCTGCCAGGGCCGGGGGCCGGACGGCGGGCGGTATTCGACGCCGAGTGCGTCGAGCCGGGCGTAGTGTGCGGCGGCCATCCGCCGATCGAAGTCGGCGAAGTCGCGCTCGAAGGACGGAGGAAGAGGGCGCCAGGCGACCTCGGCGAAGGCCGACAAGCGAGGAAAGACCATGTAGTCCACGGCCCGGGCCGAGTCCATCGTCTCGGTCCAGACGTTGGCCTGGACACCGATGACATGGGCGGCTTCTGTCCTGCTCAGGGAGTCGGGCACCGGTTCGAAGCGGTAAACGTCCTCCAAGGTACGCACATGGGCGATGGGAATGGGCTCGCCGGGGCCGCCGGCCTGCCGCCAGTCGAGGTAGACATGCTCCTGCGGGCACATCACGACGTCGTGGCCCGCGCGGGCGGCGGCGATGCCGCCCGCGTACCCCTGCCAGGACGACACCACCGCGCCCGGTGCCACGCCGCCCTCCAGGATTTCGTCCCAGCCGACAAGCCTTCGACCCCGGTCGGCCAGCCAGCGGTCGAAGTGGTGGATGAACCAGCTCTGCATCCCAGCCTCGTCCGTCAGGCCCAGTTCACGGATGCGCCGTTGGACGGTGGGGCTGGCCCGCCACTGCTCCTTGGCACACTCGTCACCGCCGATGTGGACGAACTCGGACGGGAAAATGTCCAGGACCTCGGTCAGGACGTTCTCGTAGAACGCCAGCGTGGCCTCGGAGACGTTCAGCACGTCGAGGCTGATGCCCCAGTCTTCCCACGGCGTCAGCGCGGTGGTGTCGACGACATCGGTGTTGCCCAGTTCCGGGTAGGCGGCGATGGCTGCCTGCGAGTGGCCCGGGATGTCGATCTCGGGTACTACGGTGATGTGCCGCTCGCCGGCGTAGGCAACGATTTCACGCAGGTCGTCCTGGGTGTAGTAGCCGCCGTGCGGGCGCTCGTCCCACAGCGGGCTGTCCTCGAGCCCGATCCGGCTACGGGCGCGCCATGACCCCACCTCGGTGAGCCGGGGATATCGGTCGATCTCGATCCGCCAGCCCTGGTCGTCCGTCAGGTGCAGGTGGAGCACATTCAGTTTGTGGGCAGCGAGCAGGTCGACATATCGCAGAACCCCGTCTTTTGGCATGAAGTGCCGGGCGACGTCCAGCATCATGCCGCGCCACGCGAAGCGCGGGGCGTCCGCGATCCTCACCGGTGGCACTGTCCAGGGCCCGTCACGCAGCGGGGCACGCCGGAAGGCATCCGGGCCGAGCAGTTGCCGCAAAGTCTGGGCACCCCAGAAGACCCCGGCCGGGCCACCGCCCTCGATCAGCACGCCGGAGGCATCCGCGACCAGTTCGTACGCCTCGGGGCCGAGCGCCACGAGCCGCTCGGTGACCTGAAGAGTGACGGCCTTCTTTGTTCCGGGCGTCGCGGGCTCCAGCGGCAAGCCCGTTGCGGTGCCGAGCACGGAGCGCAGCCAGCGGGCGGACGTGCCGCTCGCCGCGTCAGCCGCTACCTGGGTGCCGAAGCCGAAGACGAAGGGGCCGCCATCCACCGAGCCGGAACGGATTTCGCGGGGTGCGGGAACGAGATCCATGCAGAGCCGACCTTTCGGATGGAGACCAGGGCAACAGTAGACGCGGGCCGGAAGATGCGAGAAGCCTGCCCAGCTTCGTACCCGGCCGGCCAGGCAGGAGTCGAGTGGACGCTGCCGTGAATCGAGAACTCATGAACCGCGGAGTCCCGTACCCCCGGGACCGCTCGAACGCGGCCCGAGCCAGGTACATCGAAGTGATGCGCCGTCACCTTGCACCTTCTGGGAGGGCGTCAAGGCCGACGGCGGCCTCGCCTACGGCGGTTCGTTCATGAGCCTGGCCCACGGCTGGTCCACCGCGCCCACCTCCACCCTCGCCTTCGACGTACTCGGCACCGCACCGGAGTCGGCCGCCGGCGCGTACCGCTTCGTCCCGCACCCCGGCGACGTGACCAGCGCCGAGGCCGCATCACCTCGGCCCGGCCGGCTATGCCACGGCCTGCTCGGACGAGGCCGGGACGTGCGCCTTCAGCGGACAGCAGACCGTCAGGGGGGGGCTACGTCACCTCCTGGGGGTGCCAGGGCCGTGGGTCCAGGTACCGGCGAGCATGGTCGCGTGCACCGGCATCTCGCGCAGTGTCCGGGCGTCCGCGGTGAGCGGGTCGGTGTCGGTGATCACCAGGTCCGCCCGGTCGCCGACCCGGATCAGCCGCCGCTGCCGGGACGAGCCGGCGAGGGCGTCCGCCATCGGTATCCGCTGCTCCGGGTGCCATGGCGGGCGCTCGTCGCCGGTCCGGGTCACGGCGGACGCCATGGTCAGCCAGGGGTCGAGCGGCGCGACGGGAGCGTCGGAGCCCAGCTCCAGGACGGCTCCGGCGGCGAGCAGGTCGGCGAAGGCGTAGGCCCGGTGGGTCCGGCCCGCCCAGTGCCGGTCGGCGACATCCCGGTCGTCCACCGCGTGGGTGGGCTGGACGCTCACGGTGACGCCCAGTTCGGCGAAGCGCGGGATGTCCTCGGGGGCGAGCAGCTGGCCGTGCTCGATCCGGCCGTGGCAGCGCACCGCCTCGAAGGCGTCGAGGGCCATCTCGTTGGCGCGGTCCCCGATCGCGTGGACGGCGGGTTCGATCCCGTGGGAGGAGGCGCGGCGCAGCAGGGACACCAGCTCGTGCGGGGGAATCATCTCCAGTCCGTGGGAGCCGGGCTCACCGGGGACCGCGGCCGGGTACGCCTCGTGACACAGCGCGGTGCGGGTGTTGAGCGAGCCGTCGACGAGCAGCTTGAACGGTCCGACCTCCAGGAGCCCGCCGGGTGTGTCCAGGGTCTGGCCGGTGCGGAGCCCTCGGCCGATCGCCGCCTCCAGCTGCGGGGACCAGATGGAGGCGGCCACCCGGAGCGGCACCGCGGCGTCGTTCATGCGGCGGGTCCAGTCCGCGATGTTGTCGGCGAACTCGAAGTCGACGATGCCGGTGATGCCCCGCGCGGCGGCTTCGGCACAGGCGTCCCGCACCCATGCGTCCGTCAACTCCACCGAGGCGGTGGGGAGTTTGCGCATGGCCTGCATGCACTCGTCCTCGCGGAGCAGCCCGGTGGGGTGATCGCCGCGCTCCACCAGGGCCAGTCCGGCCGAGTTGAGCCAGGCGCAGTGCAGATCCATGCTGATCAGCAGGGCGGGGCGGTCAGGGACAAGGGAGTCCAGCAGGTCCTTGTGGGGCGCGTCCGGCCACAGTCCGTCGCGGAAGCCGTGGCCGATCACGGGCTCACCGGCAGGCAGGGCGGCGGCCCGCCCGCCGACCGCGTCCGCGGCCTCCCGCGCCGAACGGGCGCCGGACACGTCGAGCCGACGCCGCAGACCCGCCCACTGGACCATGTGGACATGCGAGTCCCACAGCCCCGGCAGCAGGGTGCGGCCGTCGAGGTCGACGCTCTGCCCGTCGGCGCGCGGGGATTCGCCCGCCGCCCAGACGGCCTTGACGCGGCCGGACCCGATACGGACATCGCTCAGCGGTCCGCCTGCCCCGAGGTGGACCCGGCGCAGGGTGAGCGGCTCGGCGTCGGCCGTCCGGGTGCCGGACGCTGCGCTGGTCGTGGTGGTCACGGCTTCCTCCGGATGTCGCGCATGGCGCGGGCGAGTTCGGGACCGGCGTACGGCCGGCCGGTTTCGAGGGCCTCGGCAAGGCGGAGGACGACTTCCTCGCGTTCGTCCTGGCTGAGCTTCGCCTTGGCCGTCACCGTAGTGGCGGGCAACCGGAATCCGGTGACGGCGACGGCGACGGCGATGCGGTGGGCGTAGGCCTCCACCCGGGCCAGCCGCCACGGTTGGGGAAAGCGGTCCTCGAAGTGGTCGACGGTGGCGGAGAGTACGTCGTAGGTGTCCGCCGGGCCGAGGACTTCGGGGCGGCCGTGGACATGCAGGACGGTGAAGTTCCAGGTCGGGACGTGGGGCGTCTCCTCGTACCACGTCGGCGAGATGTAGCCGTGCGGCCCCTGGAGCACGACGACCACCTCGTGGGAGCCGAGTTCGTGCTTCCTGGCGTCGGCCCTGGCGAGGTGGCCGAGGAAGGCGGGGACCGCGTCCGCGGTGTCCTGCGGCGAGTCCTCCACCAGCACCGGGAGGGGGAGACGACCAGTCCGTGGCCGGCTGTATGACTGATCAGGGTTGCCCAGGGGTGGGCCCGTGCGAGGCCTCGGATCCACCCGGGGTCCTCCACCCGGAAGATCTCCTGCTCCAGCATGTGCGCTGTTCCGTCCTGTCAGTTCTCGTCAGGGTCTCGTCAGGTGTCGTCAGTGTTCGGGGAAGTGGCAGGAGACCTGTCGCGGAACGTCGGTCGTCGGTGCGGCCGGCTCCGGCCGCTGCCCGGCGCAGATCTCCTGGCTCTTCCAGCAGCGCGTGTGGAAGGCGCATCCGGCGGGCGGGCGGGTCGGGCTGGGAGGGTCGCCCTGGAGCACGATGCGGCCGGTGGCGCCCCGACGGCGCGGGTCCGGATCGGGTACGGCCGACAGCAGCGCCCGGGTGTAGGGGTGGGCTGGGCGGGAGTAGACGGTGTCGCGGTCGCCGTACTCGACGATCCGCCCCAGATACATGACGGCGACCTCGTCGGCGACCTGCCGGACCACCGCCAGGTCGTGCGCGATGAAGACGTAACTGAGTCCGAACTCCCGCTGCAGCTCCTTGAGGAGGTTGATGACCTGTGCCTGCACGGACACGTCGAGCGCCGACACCGGCTCGTCGCAGACCAGGATCTTCGGGCGCAGCGCGAGCGCCCGGGCGATGCCGAGGCGCTGGCGCTGCCCGCCGGAGAACTGGTGCGGGTGGCGGTGTGCGTGCCCCGGGTCGAGCCCGACCATCTCCAGGAGCTCGCGGGCCCGGGTCGCGCGGTCCTGCCGCGGCATCAGGTCGCGGTGGATGTCCAGGGGTTCACGGACGATCTCCAGCGCCGTCATCCGGGGATCGAGCGAGGTGTACGGGTCCTGCATGACCAGCTGGATGTCACGTCTGCGGCGGCGCAGTTCGGCCGACGACAGCCCGAGCAGGTCACGGCCCTCGACCCGTACGGTGCCGGCCGTCGGGCGGTCCAGGGCCATCAGGAGGCGGGCGAGGGTCGACTTGCCGCAGCCGGACTCCCCGACGAGACCGAGGGTCGAGCCCCGTTTCAGGGTCAGGTCGACGCCGTCGACGGCCTTGACCGTGGCCCGGCGCCGGCCCCCGAAGGGCAGAGCGCCGACCTTGAAATGCTTGACCAGGCCGCGGGCTTCCAGCAGCGGAGGGTCGTCAGGCACCGGAGACCTCCAGCGGATAGTGGCAGGCGACGAGCCGTGCGGGTGGGGCCGGGAGCAGGGCGGGCGGTTCCGTCGCGCAGCGGCCTTGGGCGTCGGAGCAGCGGACGTGGAACGGGCAGCCAGAGGGCAGCAGCCCGGGGCCGGGCGGGCTGCCCGGGACGGGGGTGAGGTCGGTGATGTCACCGTCGAGGCGGGGTACGGCGGCGAGCAGCCCTCGGGTGTAGGGGTGGGCGGGGCGGTCGTAGAGCTCCTCGACCGGTGCCTGCTCCAGGATGCGCCCGGCGTACATGATGGCGACCCGGTCGGCGGTGCCCGCGGCGAGGCCCAGGTCGTGGGTGATCAGCAGCAGCGCGGAGCCGGTCTCCTCGCGGAGTTCGGCGAGCAGTTCCATGATCTGCGCCTGCACGGTGACGTCCAGGGCGGTCGTGGGTTCGTCGGCGATGAGGACGTCGGGGCTGAGAGCCACCGCCATCGCGATCATGATCCGCTGGCGCATGCCGCCGGAGAACTGGTGCGGATAGTCGCGGCAGCGGCGGGCCGGGTCGGGGATGCGGACCCGGGCCATCAGCTCGACCGCCCGGGCGTGGGCCTGGCGGCGGCCGACGTGCTCGTGGGCTCGTATCGTCTCGGCGATCTGGTAGCCCACGGTGAGGGTGGGATTGAGGGCGGACAGGGCGTCCTGGAAGATCACGGCGATGTTCTTGCCGCGCTGGGCCCTGAGCCGGTCGGGTGGCAGCGTCAGCAGGTCCGTGCCCAGGTGGCGGGCGCTGCCGCCGACGCGGGCGGTGGTGGCCGGGAGCAGCCCCATGACGGCCATCGCGGAGATGCTCTTGCCGGACCCGGACTCGCCGATGAGCGCGAGCGTCTCCTCCTTGTGGAGGGTGAACGAGACTCCGTGGACGACTCGTTGGGAGGCCTGCCCGCCTCGGGACAGCAGGTCGACGGTCAGGTCCTCGACGTCGAGGAGCGGTACGGCGTCCGGTCGCGGGGCCGGTTCGGGGGTGTGCGCGTCCATGGTGGTCACCGGCCTCTCGGGTCCAGGGCGTCACGCACGGTGTCGCCGAAGGTGATGAGTACGAAGACGGTGAAGGAGAGGAACAGTCCGGGGAAGATCAGTAGGTGCGGGTGGGTCTGGAAGGAGTTCTGGGCTCCGGCCAGCTGAAGTCCCCAGGAGATGGAGGGCGGTTGCAGCCCGACTCCGAGGAAGGTCAGTGCGGACTCGGCGACGATCACGCCGCCGACGGTGATGGTGGCGAGGACGAGGACCGGCGTGAGGGCGTTGGGCAGGACATGCCTGACGGTGATGTGCCACTGGCTCGCGCCGAGGCCGCGGGCCATCACCACGTAGTCGGCCTCGCGCACCGAGCGGACCGACGCCCTCACCACCCGGGTCATGGTCGGCCAGCCGAACAGCGCCAGGACCCCGGCCACCGTCGGGACATCGCGGGTGGTGACGCTGTTGAGGACGACGATCGCGCCGAGCAGGAACGGGAAGCCGAGGAAGACATCGGTGACCCGGGCGATCACGCTGTCCACGACGCGCCCGGCCATCCCGGCCAGGCAGCCCAGGACCAGCGCGACGGCCAGGCCGCAGCCGGTGGCGAGCAGGCCGACGCCGAGTGAGGCACCGGCCCCGTGGATGACGTTGGCGTACAGGTCGCAGCCCTGGACGTCGTATCCGAAGGGGTGGCCCGCGGTCGGTCCAGCGGCGCTGTGGCCGAGGTCGCAGACGGTCGGGTCCCCGTGGCCGAACCAGCCCGCGAAGAGCTCTGGCGCCGCGGCCACGAGGAGCAGCAGGAGGACGCCGCCGCCGGTGAGGAGGAAGACCGGCCTGCGGCGGAGCGTGTCCCATCCCGCGCCGGAAGCGGTGTCGAAGGCCGGTCCTGAAGCGGAGACCGGTGTGATCACGGTGTCAGTCATGGCGGATCCTCGGGTCGAGGAGGCTGTTGAGGAGGTCGACCAGGACGCTCGCGGCCAGGAAGATCAGGATCAGGGCGGTCGACACGCCCACCACTGTCGGCCCGGCGTGGGCGCGGATGGCCTGGAAGAGCAGCTGGCCGATGCCGGGGAGGTTGAAGACGCCCTCGATGATCACGGTGCCGCCGAGCAGGTAGCCGAGGTCGATGGCGAGGTAGGTGACGGCCGGGACGAGGGAGTTGCGCAGGACGTGGATCCCGACCACCCGGCGCCGGCTGAGTCCCTTGGCGACGGCGGTGCGGGCGTAGTCGGCCCGCAGGTTCTCGATCACCTCGGCCCTGACCAGCCGGGACACCGACGCGAGACCGAAGGCCGCGACGCACAGGGCCGGCAGCAGATAGCCGGTCGGCCAGCCGTCGGCGTTGCCGGCGACCGGGAACAGTCCCAGCTTCACACCGAGGACGACCTGTGCGGTGTACGCGAGGACGAACACCGGCACCGAGGTGGCCCCGATGGTGAAGGCGAGGACCGTGCGGTCCGTCCAGGTGCCCCGGCGCAGCCCGGCGAGCACGCCGAGCCCGATACCTACGACCGCCTCGATCCCCCAGGCGGTGAGGGCCAGCTTCAGGGTGACCGGCCAGCGGTCGGCCATCTGCTCGGCGACGGAACGCCCGCTGAAGTCGGTGCCGAGGTCGCCGTGCAGCAGTCCGGCCAGGTAGTGGCCGTACTGGGACAGCAACGGCTCGTCGAGGTGGTGCTGTTCGCGCAGCGCCCGCTCCACGCTGGGAGCCAGCGGCCGGTCGCCCGCGAGCGCGGCGATGGGGTCGCCGGGCAGGACGTACGTCATCGCGTAGATGACCAGGCTGATGCCGAAGAAGACGACCAGCGCCTCCAGGAGCCGGCGTATCAGGTACCTCATCCGGGGTCTCCCGTGCTGTCACGGGCGGCGCGGGCGTGGTCCGCGGCGGCCAGCAGCGCCCCGTACTGGATCCCGGCCAGCGTCGAGATCGGGATCGGGTCGCCCGTGGCCGGTTCGGCCTCGCGCTCCCAGGTCTCGTACGTCTCCAGCAACTCCCGGTGGCACCGCCGTACTTCGGGGGTGGCGGTGCCCGCGACCACTTCCGCGTTCAGGGCGCGCAGCAGCATGCCCCCGAAGCGGACGCGGAGGCTGTGCGCACCGGCCTCGCAGTCGAAGCGTTCGGACACCGTCGCGGCCCGGTCCGGGAGCCCGTCGGCACGAGCCGATTCCATCGTGGCGAGTTCGGCCAGCGAGGGGACGAAGTCGCGGACCGCCCGCAGGAAGGGGGAGGGGATCGTCAGGTGCGGGTGCGCCGCGTCGAGGATGCCGCCCAGGAACGTCCCGGCCTCTCCGAGCGCCCACGCCCGGCCCCTGACCACGTCGGCGTACCGCACCTCGGTGGGTGTGTTGTCGTCGGCGTCCGGGTGGCTCCAGTGCGGGACTTCGGTGACGAAGTAGAAGGTGCCGTAGCGCTCGGCGTACGCGGCGCTCGACGAGCCCGCGATCTTGGCGGCGGCGTCGACGCCGAGCCCTTCGAGGTAGTCGTACGCGTCCTTCATGTCGATGCAGCCGTAGACCGCCGGGGCGTAGACCGGGGCGTGCGCGGCCTCGGGCTCGCCGGTCGCCAGCGGCATGCCGAGGGAGGCCGGGATCTCGGCCAGGACCGCGTACAGCTCGGGAGCCGGGCGGTTCATGTAGTAATAGACGCCGCCCGCCTCGCAGTTGTGCAGGGTGGTCAGAAAGCGCGGCCGGGTGGCGTCCAACAGGCGCATCAGCGCCAGGGTTTCGGGCAGTACGCGGTCGAACCACGCCTTCTTGTAGGCGAACGGGAAGGTCCACTCGACCTGTTCGTCGCCGGCGGGCCGGTAGAAGTGGCGTCCATAGTTCCGCTTGTCGGCCGGGGTGGCGAACCAACCCTCGTTGAGCCGGGCCCCGTCCGGATCGATGCAGGGCACGATGTGCCAGGCGCCGCCGAAGTGCGCACGCAGGGCCGGGCCTTCGCACAGGGCGGTGGCCAGGTGCAGGGCGGCCACCGCGCCGACGGGCTCGTTGGGGTGCACCCCGCCGACGACGACGTATCCACCGCCCTCGTCGCTCCCGAGGCTCGCGGGGCCGTCGCCCACCGTGAAGCAGTACAGGGGTTCGCCGAGGGTGGAGGTGCCGATCCGGCTCTCGGTCACCAGGCCGGGATGAGCTTCGGTCAACTCCCTGAAGGACACGAGGAGTTCGTCGACGGCCGGGTAGGCGTGCGTCTCGGGGACGGTCGCCGCGTGCCGTACCCAGTCTCCGGGGGACGGCACGGCGGGGGCGGACTGCTCGGATGTCGTGGCTGTCATGCGGGTGCGGATCTCCGGAGTGTGGGGGCGAGAGGGTACGGACGTGCGGGTGCAGGGCGGTCAGCCGACGACGGAGACCGAGCTGAGGTCGACGTCGGCCGGTCCCACGGTCACCCCGGTGACTTGGTCGGTGCTGGCGTAGATGTAGCTGCCGTAGAAGAGCGGGATCACCGGGAAGTCCTGGAGGATCCGCTTCTGGGCGTCGTTGTAGAGCCGCTGCGCCGAGGCGGCGTCGGTCGCGCTGTCGGCCTGCTGGAGCAGTGTGTCGACGTCGCCCTCGCTGTAGTGGCTGCACACCTGGCAGCCGCCGGCCTCGGTGAAGATGCCGCGCAGGGTTGCCTGCATGCTGGGGTAGAGGGCGCCCCAGTGCCCGTGGTTGAGCCCGGTGATCTTGTTGGCGAACGCCTTCTCGCTGAACTCCGCCCAGTCGGCGGTGGGCTCGGCCTTGACGTCGGCGATGTCCAGGTTCTGCCTGATCTGGTTGGCGACAGCCTTGTAGAGCTCGTCGAGGCCGAGCCCTCCCGGGTAGGTGATCGTCAGCTCCCCGGACCAGCCACCCGCCTGAGCGAGCAGCTCCTTGGCGGCGGCCGGGTCGTACGCGCAGGCGTCGCAGACGTCGGTCTCGGCGCCGACCTCCGAGGGCGGGGTGAGGGAGGTGGCCGGGGTGTAGAGGCCGCCGTAGATGGCCTTGTTGACGGCGGCCCGGTCGATGGCCATGGACAGCGCCTTGCGCAGCCGGACGTCCTCGAACCGCTTTCCGTACAGGGGCAGGCCCATGAACTCCAGCGACGGGGCCTCGTAGGTGTGCAGCCGGTCTCCGAAGTCGGCCTTGGCCTGGCCGTACTTGCTGACCGGAACACCGATGACATCGGTGTTGCCCGCCAGCGCGTCGGTGTAGGCGGTGTTGAGGTCGGTGTAGCTCTTGAAGGTGATGGCGGAGGACTTCGGCTTGGCTCCCTGGTACGCCGTGTAGGCGGTGACGGTGGTGCCCTTGTCGGCCGTCCAGGCGGCGGACATCTTGAAGGGGCCGTTGCCGATCGGCTTCTTGTCGTAGGCGTCGGGGTCCGTGAACGCCGCCTTCGGCATCGGGTAGAAGCCGGTCTGGTTGGGGGTGAGCTGCAGCGGGAACTGGCTGTCCGGGCTGGAGAGGGTGACCTTCAGCGTCGTGGCGTCGACGACCTTCACACCGGAGAGGGTCTTGGTCTTCGGTGTGCCCTTGGCCGGATTGAGCGCCGCGTAACCCTCTATCCCGGCGAACTGGCCATTGGCCGCCCAGGCGTTGGGGCCGTAGGCGGTCGCGTTCCAGGCGTCGGCGTAGCTCTGGGCGGTCACCGCCTCCCCGTTGTGGAACTTCCAGCCCGAACGGAGCTTGATGGTCCAGTGCCGGGCGTCGGTGGAGGTCACCGACTCCGCCTGGACGTAACTGACCTCGCCCTTCTGGTCGACCTTGACCAGGGGGGCGAAGAGGACGCGGAGTTCGTCCCAGCCGACGGTGCTGCGGCCCGGAGTGAGATGGTCGGGCTCCCCGACGGCGACCGAGAATCCGGCCTTCGCCGCATCGCCGCCGCCCTGGGTGCCGCCGGAGCAGCCGGCGAGGGCGAGGACGAGGGCCAGCGATAGGCTCGCCGGGGCTGTGAACATGGGTGATCTGGGCACGACGACTCCATGGGAGAGCAGGGCGCGCCACGGTCCGGCCCGGGAAAGGGGGGCTGGGCGGCCAGGTGTTCACCGGGGGCGCGTAACCGGGATACTGGTCGTCACTGAGATGCCATGTCAATGCAAAGCTGCGAAACCTTTAGCATGAGATGAAAGTTTACGTGGAGGAATCAATGTCCGGCGACGCTCCGGCCAGCACCGCACGCGGCACCCACGGCACCACCGCGCCTCACGAGAGCGGAGACGGCTGGAGCCGGGAGGCGTTCGTCGAGGAGATCGGGCTGGTATGGGAAGCGGCAGGCAGCAGCCGGATGGACGGCCGCATCATCGCCTACCTGCTCATCACAGATGTCCCCTACGTCTCCTCGGCGGAACTGGCCCGTGCCCTCCAGGTCAGCGCCGGCTCCGTCTCACTGGCGACCCGCCGTCTGGTCGATGCGGGGTTCATCAGGCGGCACGCCGTACCGGGCGAGCGCAGCCACTACTTCCGCGTCGACGACGACGTGTGGGGCAGCTTCCTGGCCGGTGAGCGCCGCTATCTGGACCGGCAGGAACAGCTCGCCGCGCAGGCCATCGCGCTGCTCGGCCCGGAGGAGGAAGCGCCCCGGCGCCGCCTGATCAACATGCGCGACTACATGCGCTGGGTCCGCAACAGCCACCACGACCTGCTGGCGCAGTGGCGGAACTACCGGTCCCGGGGCGCCGACGAGGCGACGGACCAGGCCGCGGGGCCCAGGGATGCGGACGGCACGGCAGCCGGGGAGGAGCCGGCGGCGCCGAAGCCGGCGGACGACGAGGAGACGCGCAACCGGCTCTCCGTCACACTGAGCCCGGTACTGGCACGGCATCTCGTGCCGGACGCCCTGTGGGCCGCCGCCGAACCCCTGCTGCCCTCGGGTGCCGCGAACGAACGAGCGGCATTCACCGCCGTCGTCTACGTCCTCACCTCCGGCTGCGGCTGGCAGCAGCTCCCCGCCCAGTTCGGGATCTCGCACTCCACCGCGCACCGGCGCTTCACGGCATGGAGCAAGGCCGACCTCTGGCAGCGCTGGCTCGACGCCCTGACCGAGGCGCCCGGCGATGCCACGGACATCGCGTGGTGCTCAGCCATCGTCCAGGCGGCCGCGAGCCGTCAGCCCGGTGGCGCGGGCTAGTACTCCAGCTGTAGATCGTGATCTTCATGTCTGGGCGGCTTGTCGCTGGTAGTGGCTGGCCTGGGATCGGGCCTGGTGGCGGCGTCGCCAGTGGGACCAGTCGAGTCGGTGAGTCGCGCCGTGGACGAGCCGGACGACGAGCGCGATGAACAGGCGCTGGATCTCGTTGCACGTGAGCTGTATCAGCCCCTCCGGCTCCGGGTGACGCGCGTGTTCGTCGGCTCGGACGACGGCGAGGAAGGCATGGGCGAGCATCGCGAGGGTGACCCAGCGGTGCCAGGACGCCCAGCGCCGGACCTGGTGTTTGTCCAGTCCGGTCAGGCCCTTGCCGGACTGGAAGGTCTCCTCGACGGTCCATCGGCGTCCGGCGACCCGTACCAGGGTGGACAGCGGCACCTGGGTGGCTGAGTAGCAGCGGTAGAAGGCGAGTTCGCCGGTGCGCCGGTTGCGGCGGACGAGCAGCTGGTGGTGGCCGGGGCGGTCGTCGGCGAGGTCGGCCAGGGCCCAGTCGTAGAGGCGGTGCCCCTTGGCTCCGGCTCCGGCGGAGAGTTTCTGCCAGGCCCTCTTCGGCAGCTTCTTGACCAGGGCATCGGCGCGGAACGTGCCTGCCCGGGTGGTGATCTGGTGGTCACAGGCGACGGCGAGTACATAGCCGACCTGCCGTTGTTCCAGCGCGGTTCGCACGTGCGGGTTGCCTCCGTAGACCTCATCACCGGCTACCCAGGACGCGCAGACGCCGGCGTCCAGTGCGCGGCCGATCATGCGGGCGGCGAGGGCGGGTTTCGTGGCGAAGGCGACGCTGTAGGGGATTCCGGCGGCCCGGCAGCGGGCGGTGTCCTCGGTCCAGGAGCGCGGGAGATACAGCTCCCGGTCGATGGCTGCGTGTCCGAGTGGGGTGGAGTACGCGAGGTAGACGGCGACCTGGCTGTTCTCGATGCGTCCGGCGGTGCCGGTGTACTGGCGCTGCACGCCCACCGTGTGCGAGCCCTTCTTCAGGTCGCCGGTCTCATCCACGACCAGCACCGCATCCTCGTGATGCAGGTGCTCGACGACGAACCCGCGGATGTCATCACGTACCGCGTCCGCGTCCCACCTGGCCCTCGACAGCAGGTGCTGCAGACCGTACGGGGTCGCGTCCCCGGCATGCTCGGCAAGCGTCCAGCAGTTCTTGCGCGGCAGGTCCGACAGCAACCCGAGCACGAACGCCCCTGCCCGGCGCCGTGGTTCCACCCGCGCGAACCGTCCCGCAATACGGCCCATCAGGACCTCGAACGCTTCCTGCCAGCGGGCAGGATCTATGCTGTGACCTGCGGCCACCGACTGATCTTCTGTCTTCACACACCGATGATCACCGGTGGCCTCATTGTCACTGGCCCGCACCGGGGCACGATGTGGTTCGACGCCCGGGCCACCTGCGTCCAGGTCCTGCCACTGAACCTGGACGGCCGAGTTGTGTCGTTCGCGGACTGGCTCGGCCGGAGGTCCATGGATCTGCTGGGCTGGTGAACGCTGGCGAAGTCCCGCTGGGTCGTGCATGGTCCGGGGAATCCGGTTCATGGCATGGCGCTCGAACTCAACCGCCACGGGAACACTTGACCACATCAATCGCGGGTCAGGGTGTAAGGAAATCCGTGGACGGGCCCGCGGTAGATCACTTAGTGTGTGGCTCCACGCCCTGAGATGGATGGAAGGAGGCGAGTGCCGTGCGGTTCACACCTTTCCAGCGCTCCCTCTTTCCGCTGTCCCGGCGTGGTTCGTGAGTTCTGACCGGGAGCGCTCCAAGCAGCCTGTATCCCGGAGGAATCCATGACCGACGCGGTCATCCGCGCGCTCTCCGCGAGCGACGCTCATCTCTTCGACGCACTCCCCGACCCCCTGGGCGCCCGTGAAGGCCATCGGCGTACCCAGTTCCGCCCCGACTGGAAGCGCGTCGCCCTGCGCGACGGCGAGGTCGTCGCACGCGGCGCGTGGTGGGGCGGCCCCGACGACTCGGAGCCTGTAAACATCAACTGGTTCGACGTGGCCGAGGGCGAGGAGGAGGCCGGGGCCGAACTCCTGCGCTCCGCTCCCTGGCAGGTCGAACTCGAGATCAACCTGCCCGGCGGCTGGCGGGAAAAGACCGACCTGCGCGCCGCCGCCGAGGCGCGCTTCGCCGCCGCACGAGCCGCAGGGTACGAACTCCTGGTGGAACGCTTCCTGTACCGCTGGACCCCGCAGCGAGGTCTGCCCGAGCGGCCCGGACGCCTGCGCTTCAGCGCCGAACCCGACGACACCGTGTTCTTCGACGCGTTGCGCCGCATCCACTCCGTCACCCTGGACGCCCACGCGCTCAGGGCCGTCGAGGAGGGCGGCCTCGACCAGGCCGCCCAGGAGGAACTCGACTTCTTCCACTGGTGCCCCTCCCCACGGGAGTGGTGGCAGATCGCGCACACGTCGGAGGGCGACCTAGCCGGCATCCACATCCCAGCCCACAACCCCTCCGGCCCGACCATCGGCTTCATCGGAGTCGTCCCAGAACAGCGCGGTCGCGGCTACGCCTACGACCTCCTCGCGGAGTGCACCCACCTCCTCGTCGAGCAGGGCGCGGAGTTCGTCAGCGGAGCGACGGACCAGGGCAACTTCCCCATGGCCGCGAACTTTGCCAAGGCTGGCTTCCCCGTCATCAGTGAACGCATCAACTTCCACCCGGCGGGCCAAGCGGCCTAGCGAGGAGTAGCACGCGCTGAGGGGTCCGGTCAGAGGGCAGGTCCGGACCCCTTGTCAGCGACATGCGGGATCCGCGCTGTGGCCAGCGGCCACCATCTCGTCGTCAGTCCACGTACCTCACGGTGATCAACGATGGACGCACCCGTTTCTCGGACCAGCCCCACCAGCAAGATCACGATCTACAGCTGGAGTACTAGGGGGTGTTTTGAAAGTCCAGTGCGGTGCCCGCGGTGTTCGGTGCGTGCCCTCGGCGTGCCGGACGAAGGCCCTCGATGGGGGTCCCCCCGCTCGAGCGAAGCCGAGAGTGGGGGAGGAGCTACTTGGGTCTTTGGCCGGTGCGGCGAGGGTGCGTGCCGGGCGCCGTGGGCGCTGTGCGGGGCTGGGCTGGCATACGCCCCGTCGACAGGGGCCATGCGCGATGAGGCCAGCCTGGCGGCACCGTGTTTTCGTCCGGGAACCAGTTCTGTTACTGCGACAGCACGTCCACGAGGACGCCACGGCAGGCGGGCACGGCGCCCGTCACGTACCGGAAGGCACGACAGCCACCGACCGCATGGCGCCGACGCCACGGGAGCATCTGCTGCACCCGTCCGACCTGGCCCGCTGGTTCGTGACCGTCGGCCTCAGCAGCGTGCCGCTGCCGGCTGACGAGCAGTCCCTGCGGGACGCCCGCGACCTGCGGGAAGCGATCTACCGGGCAGCACGCTCCGTGGCCGAGGAAGAACGCCCGCAGGCCGCCGACCGCGACCTGATCAACACCTGGGCCGGGCGCGACGACAGCGTTCGGGTACTCGGTGACACCGGCGCCACCTGACATTTTCCCGAGCGTCACCGGTGCGGTCGGCTCTGGCCGTGGTGGCCACCGACGCGGTGGACACTCTCGGTGGCGCCCATGACGGAACGGTTCGCGTGTGCGCCGGAACGGGCTGTGTCGCAGTCTTCGTCGACACCAGCCGCGGACGGTCCCGCCGCTGGTGCTCGATGAGCACCTGCGGCAACCGCGCCAAGAAGGAGGCCATCCGCAGCCGGTCAGGTCAATGAGACGTCATCCGCGAGGTGCCAGTTCCAGTTGCAACGTTCGCAGGCCACCTGGAACCCGAGGCGGAGCCTGCTGTGCAGGGACGAGTTGTGGGTCTCGGCACCGGTTCCGCACCACTCTCGGCACCGGTCTCGGCGATGAGTAGGCGACAGCCCGGTTCCTGTGCCGGCCGGGCGCGGGCGGCCGGCAGGGCGCTCCGGCCGCCGCGCTGGCGCGCGTGGGGCAGCACCGCGCCGCCGAACGTGCCACTTGCCGGCCTCCACGCATGATCTTGACCGTCACGTGGCCACGGCTGCCCCTTCATTGGCGGCGACCGCCCTCGCCAGCAGTTCCGGATCGGCCAGCGTGGCGGGGTGGCGCAGCATGTAGGAGACGTTGTTGAGCGCGCGCGTGACGTCCCCGTCGAGGACGGTGGCCGCCGCGATCTGGTCCATGGCCCACCGCTCAGTTTAAGGGGTCGAGGGTGATGTACGCCTGCTGCGGATCGCCGTCGTGCACGAGCGACTCGTGGTTGCCCACGTCGTCGAACGCGAAGGCGTACGCCTTGCCGTCGGCCATCTGCGCGTGGATCTTGCGGGCGTAGTGGTTCGTGACGACGTCCGCGTAGAAGCCGGAGCTGCTGGGGTCGGGCTGGTTGGGGTTCGTCAGGAGCGTCGAGCGGTTGAAGCCTGCGCACAGGGTGCGGGAGATCGGGCCGCGTACCAGGTCGTTCGGGGCGTCCAGACGCTTGTAGCAGCCGAAGATGCTGTCGGCGTCCGGCTTCTGGAAGGTGGTGACGACGGCGCCGGAGGTGGTGGTGAAGGTCATGACGTTGCCGGAGACCCGCCCGTAGTACTTGGTGTTCGGCTGATCGCCGAAGGGCGTGACCGTCAGGGTCGAAGTGCTGTACTTCTGCCACACGCGGTTGATGTAGTCGTCCATCACGCTCGCCGGCATCGCGCCCGCCGCGATGCCGTGCCCGGGTGCCAGGGCCCGTAGAACCGTGCCGTCGGAACGGGTCTGGATGAGGTTCGCCCAGCCGCCCGGCTGGCCGCGCAGCGCATTGAAGAAGCCGTTGTAGCCGCCGGGCTTCAGGTGGCCGGTGTTCTTCACAGTGCCGTTGGCGGCCTTCACGCCGACCGCGTACGGCGCGGAGAACATGTCGACCTGGGTGCTGTTGATCCACAGGCCGGAGTCGTTGAGGGTGTACTCGGTCCAGTTGAACAGGATGTTCCTGTTGGGGTCGGACGGGTTCTGCACCGCGGGCTGCACGAGGCCGCCGGTGGTCAGCTTGAAGACGAGCTTCTGGCCGTAGGAGAAGTAGACGCGGCCGGAGAACTTCGGCATCCGGAGCGTCATGGTCTGGCCGTTGGCCGGTCCGGCGATCGACGCGTCGGGCGCGTCGGTCGGCGGGTTGCCGCCGGCGGGCCATGCGTGGAACGTGCCGTTCGCGTCGGCCCAGCCCTGCTGGCCGGTGGTGAGCAGGGTGCCGATGTTGTAGACGTAGACCTGGTCACCGCGCCCCGAGTTGTTGCTGATCGTCAGGGGGATGGTGGTGGGCACGGCGGCCTGTGCCTGGCTGCCGGTACCCGTCCAGGTGATACCCAGACCGATGGCCAGGGCTGCCAGCACGGCGGCCAGCGTCCTTCGCGTCACAGAGATGGACACATCGTTCTCCTTATTTGGTCCTTGGTCCTTGGTCCTTGGAGCAGGGCTGTGGGAGAGCGGGGAGGAGGACGGACCGGCGGCGTGACCGGACGAGTGAGCGAGTGGTCAGCCGATGGCGACGCCCAAGGTCGTTGAAGGCACCGTGGCCGCCCTCGCCCTGCCAGGCGTAGACGGTGGCGGCGTCGGTCGTGTTGTCCCCGAGGACGTACTCGGCGTTGCCGCACACCGACACCGCGCCACCGGAGCTGAGCAGGACCTGGTCGGCTCGTCCGTCACCGTCAAAGTCCGCCCACCGGACAGGCGGCACGGGCGGCTGGTGGGGTCAGGAGGCGGCGTTCATCAGATCGAGGGCACTCTGCTGGCGGGCGGCGTCGGTCTTGTCCAGGGGGCCGTACCAGCGCAGGCCGTACTGGTCGAGCGCGTTGCGGTCGGACGCGTAGGCCTGTGCGGCCTGCTTCCTGAGGTACGCCGTGTAGGGGCGGTCGGGCAGGACCACGTTGAGCTTCGCCAGGCCGCGTACGTCGGCGCCCTTGAAAGAGGGCCCGTCGGCACCGCAGTCACCGCTCTCGCAGGGGTCCTTGAGGATGCCCGCCGAGGTGTTGAGCCTGCTGGAGGTGGTGTTGGCGTCGGCGATCCGACGGGCGGCGGTGAGTACGGAGGAGTCGCCCGTGGCCTTGTACAGCTCGGTCAGACCGCCGACCAGCTGGCCCTGGTTGTACGACCAGACCGTGGCGTTGCCGTTCTTGCAGGTGCTCAGGCTGATGCCGTCGCCCACCGTCCGGTCGGAGTTGATCATGCCGGTGCCCTGGAACCAGGTCCAGTCCGCCTTCGCGCGCTGAAGGTACGTCGTGTCGCCAGGGATGCGGTTGTGCAGGGCGGCGTTGAGCTCGATGTAGAGGGAGTTGGGGATGGCGTTCTTCACCGTTTTCGCGGTGCTCCACCACACCCCGCCGCCGCAGGTGTTGTCCCAGTAGGAGGCCATGTAGTCCGCGTCGGCCCGGGCCGTGGCCAGGTAGCGGGGGTCGCCGGTCAGGTCGTAGGCCGCGATCCAGGTCAGGCCCCACCATCCGGTGTCGTCGATGTAGTCATTGCGGAACTGCCCCGCATGGGCGTTGACCTGCAGGTCGTAGGTGCGGCCGATGGCGTAGGTGTAGCTCCGCATGCCGGTCACCCGGGCGTTGTCGATGACGGCGTGCAGCGCGTTGGCGGAGTTCCACCAGCCGGTGGTGTCGAACAGGCCGGTGCCGTAGTCGTAGAACTGCATCTGCGCGGTGGCCGCCGCGGTGCGCCGGTCGGCGGCGTTCCAGGTGGAGCGGGCCCAGGGCGTGCAGACGATGTCGGTGCGGTCGGCGGCCTTGCCGCAGGCGCGCAGGGCGCCGACGCCGTGGTTCGCCCAGTCGTCGACGTTGTACATCATGGTCCGCCAGCCGCTCTGGCCCGCCGGGATCGTGGTGGCGCCGATCCTGCTGCCCGAGGACCAGGTGCGAC
The DNA here is from genome assembly GCF_024612015.1 of Streptomyces sp. CA-210063. Classification (NCBI taxonomy): domain Bacteria; kingdom Bacillati; phylum Actinomycetota; class Actinomycetes; order Kitasatosporales; family Streptomycetaceae; genus Streptomyces; species Streptomyces sp. CA-210063. The sequence goes on along the minus strand of NZ_CP102512.1, from coordinate 10,149,461 downwards.
CGCCGTCGAACGACCGGTCCATCCACACCTCGTCCCCGGGGCTGCCGTTGCCTATGGACGCCCAGCCCATGGCATCGGCGTCATCGAAGTGCAGCACGAACGTGCGCGAGAAGAGCGTGGCAGTGACGGGTTTGCGGTCCTGGCTGCTGAGGGCCGGGTCCCGCGCGTCGCAGTACTTGTTGCACACCGTCGCCGCCGCGGCCGCGGAAGCGGTCGGAGCGACCTGGACGACTGACATCGTTGTCAGGAGACTCAGCAGAAGTGCGGCGAACAATGATCGCTTGGGGCGCATGGAGGAACTCCCGAGGCTTGCCGAACACTACGGTGGGGGCACGGGGGCTGGTCCTGGAAAGCGTGTGCGCAGACGCTAACCGGAAGCGGTGTACACGTCAATGGTCTGGACCTGATGGCGCACCCCCGCGACATCACCGGACAGTCGAGTCGGCCGGGCGCGGCGACGCCGCATGGGGCTTGGACCCGGCGGCGAACGGTGTGCTCAGCCGGTGCCGCTGCGGCGGCGCGCGAGCGCACCCGCCGTGGTGAGCAGGGCGAGCAGGACACCGGTGAACCACGTCATCGCGGTCGTCACGGCGGTGTAGCGGGTGGCGATGCCGAGGCCGATCGCGGGCAGGGCGAGGCCCAGGTAGGAGACGAGGAAGAGCCCGGCGAGGGCTTCACCGCGTTTGGCCGGCGTGGCCATGGCGACGACGGTGCCGACCGCGGACTTGAACAGCACTCCGGCGCCGCTGCCGGCCACGATGCCGGCCACCAGGAACACGGGGAGGCTGGCGGTCTGCATGCCGATGGCGAGGGCGACCATCCCGGCGGCCTGGGAGAACAGGCCGAGGTTCCTGCGTACCTCGGAATCGAGCCGGCTGGTGAGCGTCTGCGCCGCCGCGGCGGCTGGAGGAGGCGACGAGGACCGCGCAGCCGGCGGCAGCGGTGCGGCGGACCACCGTGTAGATGTCGGCGCGGGACATCACGTCCACGCCCTGGGTGGGCTCGTCGAGGAGCAGCAGCTGGGGGTCGCGGCGCAGCCAGCGGCCCAGTACGGCCTTCTGCTGGTCACCGCCGGACAGGGTGCTGAACGCCGCCTCGACGGAAGGTGCCTTCACGCCGTAACGGCTCACGAGGTCCTGGCTGTCGCGGCGTTCGGCCCCGAGGTCCAGGCGCCACCGCCGCCAGTAGTGGCCGAGCACCGACATCGAGAGGTTGGCCCGCAGCGGGAGGTCCGCGAACGCGGCATCGGCGCCCCGGTCCTCGGGGACGTAGGCGACTCGGGCGCGCATCGCGTCGCCGGGGCCGGTGAAGGACACCTGGTTGCCGTCGAGTTCGATGGTGCCGCCGGTCGGCCGGTGGTCGCCGAAGAGGGTGCGCAGCAGCGAGGTGCGGCCGGAGCCGAGCAGGCCCGCGACGCCGACGATCTCACCTGCGCCGACCTCGAGGTCAACACCACTGAGCGGGCCGCCGGTCAGGTCGGTGACGGTGAGCAGCGGGCGGGGCCGGCTCTTGCTCACGGTCGGACGCACGGCCTCGTCCGGTGCGCGTCCGGCGATGAGCTCCACCAGTTGTGACTCCGTGGGGCGGTGGTCCACGAGGGTGCCGGCGACCCGGCCGTCCCGCAGGACGGTGTAGTCGTCGGTGACGGCGATGACCTCGCTGAGGCGGTGGCTGACGAGGATCACCGTCTGCCCCTGGTCGGCACGCCGGCGTACGGACTCCAGAAGGAAGCTCGCCTCGTGCTCGGGCAGACTCGCCGTGGGTTCGTCGAGGACCAGGACGAGGTCGTCCCGGTCTGTCTCCTGCAGTGCCCGTGCGATGGCGACCATGGTGCGGGCGGCAGGCCGCAGGGTGCCGAGAAGGGCGCGGGGGTCGGCGTCGATCTCGAACCGCTCCAGCAGTGCGGCGACCCGGTCGTGCAGCGCCCTCCAGCTGATCCGGGCGCCCGCCCGGGTGGGCCAGCCGGAGACGAGCGCGATGTTCTCCGCCACGGTGAGGTCGTCGAAGCTGTGCGCGCGACTGCGCGAGCTGGAGCTTGCAGCGGTGGCCGACCTGGGGTTCGTCGGTCTGGACGAGGGGGCCGAGGAACAGCCGGCGGTCATCACGGGGGTTCAAGGCGAGCGGCGGCAAGCGCCTGTCGTCACCGAAGAAGGTCGTGAACCGGCTAGTCAGCAGCCTGCGGGCGCCGGTCGACCACGGCTTCACCGGTGATCTCCCCGCAATGATCACCGTGATGAGCTGCGCGAGCACCCCAACGGCTCATCACACCAAAACCGTTGGCCTGTACGAATCACGATGAAACTTCCTCATGGGGTCACGGTGGAACTTCGACCAGAACGAGTCGGGACTGGAGCAGCGCGGGTCAGGAGCGGCAAGGTGCCCTGGTGGTGCTTCGTATGACGAGGTGTGGTGTGACGACGACTTCTCGTTCGTCGTCCGCCGCCCCGCCCTCCAGCCGGGCGACGACCCGGCTCACGGCCCGGCGCGCCAGTTGGCGGGCTTCTTGCCCGATCGTGGTGAGTTGGACGTGGGCGAGGCGGGCGAGGTGGCTGTCGTCGAAGCCGACGACCGAGATCTCGTCGGGCACCGGGATCTGTGCGCGCAGGAAGGTGTCGAGGACGCCGATGGCGCAGTGGTCGTTGAAGGCGAGGACGGCGGTGGGGCGGGAGGAGTCGGTGAGGAGTGTCCGGGCGGCTGCGGCGCCGTGGTCCTCGGTCAGCCCGCCCTGCACGAGGCGGACGCGGTCGGTGAGGCCGTGGTGCTTCATGGCCGACTTGTAGCCGCGGCGCCGGTCGGCCGCGCCCGGCGCCCTGCCCCCGTCGATGTGGACGATGTCGCGGTGGCCCAGTGCCACGAGGTGGTCGACCGCCTGGCGGGCGCCCTCGTCGTCGTCCGCGCGGACGACGTCGACGCCGTCGGCGAGCGGACGCAGCCGGCGGGCCACGGAGACGACGGGAAGCTGCGCCGCGAGTTCTGCCAGCCGGGCCGCCGGGGCATGGGGGCTGAGCAGGATCAGCGCCTCGCAGCGGTCGGCGAGCAGCATCTCCACCGCCTCCTGTTCGCTGCGGCTCGCGGCGACGGCGCTGAGCGCGATCTGATAGCCGGCCGCCCCCGCCGCGGCGTAGAGCGCCTCAACCATGTCGGCGTGAAAGGGCTGTCGCAGGTCGAACTGCACTCCCACCAGGTGCGAGCGGCTGCTGCGCAGGAGGCGGGCCCTGCTGTCCGGCCGGTAGCCGATCTCCTGCGCGGCCCGCAGTACCCGCTCGCGACTTGCCGCGCTGGGCCCCTTGGCAGCGCGCATGACCATGGAGGCAAGCGGCACGGAGACACCTGCCCGCGCCGCGAGGTCGCTGAGCGTCGGCCGCTTTCCGTCCGGGACGGCAGAGCGCGATGGCACCGTCGGCCTTCCTGATCGAGGGTCTTCTCCGAGGTGATCGTAGACCGGGCCAAGCAGGACACGCACTGGTCAACGTTGTTACAACGTTATAAATCAAATGTCCGCACAAACCCTTGACAGGCTGCTCCGCGCCTGGCGTACTGCTGCTGTTCTCTTAGAACGTTATAAGTCTGGAGCTGCGATGTACACGTTGGCGGTCTGTGCCGAGATGGTCTACCGCGACCTGCCGATCGAGGAGCGGGCCCGGCGCATCCACGAGGCCGGCTTCCAGGTGGAGATCTGGGACTGGACCCGGCACGACCTGAACGCACTGGCCCAGACCCCCGCCGAGTTCTCCTCGATGACCGGCTACGTTCGCGGCACTTTGACCGACCCGGACGGCGCAGCCGAACTCCTGCGCACAGCCGAGGAGTCGATCAAGGCCGCCGAGCATCTTGGCTGCCCCCGGCTCAACCTGCACGGCACCGGCCTGGACGGCGATGGCCTGCCCGTGGTGCCGGTGACCGACGAGGCCACCGGCGACATGTGGATCACCGCCCACCGCACGCTCACCCGCCTGGCCGAACTGGGCGAAAGCGCGGGCGTCACCTTCACCTTGGAGAACCTCAACACCGCCGTCGACCACCCCGGCGTCCCGTTCGCGCGGGCCGCCGACACCTACGCCCTGGTCGCGGCAGTCGATCGGCCCGGTCTGCGGATGAATCTGGACCTGTACCACGCCCAGATCGGCGAGGGAAACCTCATCGAACTGATCCGCCGCGCGCATGGCGCGGGGCTGATCGGAGAGATCCAGGTCGCCGACGTGCCCGGCCGCTGCGAACCCGGCACCGGAGAGATCAATTATCCGGCCGTCGCCTACGCCCTCACCGACCTCGGCTACGACGGCACGGTCGCCCTGGAGGCATGGCCCTCCGGCGACAGTCACACCGCAATGGAGCGGTTCCGCGCCGCGTTCACCCTCTGATCCCACCCCGAGTCGCACAGCAGGCCGCCCAACAGCTCCCCGCCCGACCCGCAACGGGATGTGTTGCGTCCCACCGGTGGATCACCCCTTCCCGCAAGTCAGCACAGTGAGGTGCCGAAACGAACCGCTCGCTCCCCTCCCGCTCCCGCAGATTCACCGTCTTGGTGGCCATGGCCGCCAGTACAGTCCTGGCACTCGCCGGCTGCTCCAGCAGCTCGGGCGGCAAGAAGTCGGAGGAGAGCGCCGGTGGCGTCTCTGCCGGCAAGGCCACCACGCCCGCATGACCATCGCGATGATCACCCACGCGGTCCCCGGTGACACGTTCTGGGACACCATCCGCAAGGGCGCCCAGGCCGCGGCCGCCAAGGACAACATCAAGCTGGTCTACTCCTCCGACCCGAACGGGGGCAACCAGGCCAATCTGGTGCAGAACGCGATCGACCAGAAGGTCGACGGCATCGCCGTCACCCTCGCCAAGCCCGATGCCATGAAGGAAACGGTGGCCAAGGCAGTGCGGGCCGGTATACCCGTGGTCGGCTTCAACTCCGGTGTGGACGACTGGCAGAAGCAGGGCCTGCTCGAGTACTTCGGCCAGGACGAGACCGTCGCGGGCGCGGCGGTCGGCAATGAACAACGGCAACTACAGCGGCGGTGGCGTGGCGCCCGTGCTGACCGGCCCGGCCTTCGTCGACAAGTCCAACGTCACAACCGTCGCCACGTTCGCGGCCAAGGGAACACGGTGACGCGTACGACCCAGGTCACGGCCGGACCCGTGTGGGTTCGGCCGGCCCTCTGCTGACCGTCACCGCCATCGCCCACCCTCAAGTCAAGGAACCACATGACCTACCGCACCTCCCTTGGAGTCGCCGTGATCGGCGCCGGCCGCATGGGAGCCGATCACGTACGCCGGATCAGCGAGGTGACCAGCGGCGCCCATGTGGCCGCCGTCGTCGACGTCGACATCGATCGCGCCAAGACGGTCGCCGCCGACGTCGAAGGATGCGCGGCCTACGGCGACGTCGCCGAAGCGATGGCCTCACCCGACGTCGACGCGGTGCTGCTCGCCTCCCCGGGCATCGCCCACGAGGCGGCACTGCTCACCGCGTTCGAGTACGACCTGCCCGTCCTGTGCGAGAAGCCCCTCACCCCCGACGCCGCCTCCGCCCTGCGCGTGCTGGAGGCCGAGCAGCGGCTCGGGCACCGCCGGGTGCAGGTGGGCTTCATGCGCCGTTACGACCACGAGTACATCAAGCTCAAAGCGCTGCTGGACAGCGGGGAACTGGGCCGGCCGCTGATGCTGCACAACCGGCACCGCAACCCGTCCTGTCCGCCGGACTTCACCAGCGCCATGCTCATCAACGACTCCGTGACCCACGAGATGGACATCACCCGCTGGCTGCTCGGCCAGGAGATCACCGCCGTCACCGTGCTGCGGCCGCGGCCCTCCGGCAACGCGCCCGAAGGGCTGGCCGATCCGCAGTTCGTCGTCTTCGAAACCGACGGCGGCGCCCTGGTCGACGTCGAGATCTACGTCAACGCCCGCTACGGCTACCAGGTCCAGGCCGAGGCGGTGTGCGAGCACGGCACCGCCCGCATCGGCGACCGGCACGACATGCTCGTCAGCACCGGCGGGCGCTGGGGCGGCACTGTCGCCCCCGGCTTCGTCGAGCGGTTCGAGGAAGCGTACGACCGCGAGGTCCAGGCATGGATCGACGCCACCCGGCGCGGCGAGGTCACCGGCCCCAGTGCCTGGGACGGCTACGCCGTGGCCGCGGTCTGCGAGGCGGGCATCCGCGCCCAGACCGAAGGCCGCCGCGTCGAGGTGGAACTCGCCGACCGCCCAGCCCTCTACATCTGACCCCCACCGCCGGCACACCGAACCAGCGGGGAACGACCGCTCCCCGCCCTGCCACACCGCAGACGGGACGCATCATGAAGATCGGTCTGAACACCGACAGCGTCGGGCACCTCACGCTCGACGAGACCCTGAACCTGGCCGCCGAACTCGGCCTGGACCACGTGGAGTTCGCCACCGGCGCCTGGTCCACCGCCCCGCACATCGACATCGACCGGCTTCTCGACAGCGACGGCGCGCGCCGCGAACTGCTGGCCAAGCTCGCCGACCGAGGGCTCACGATCAGCGCCCTCACCTGCTCGGGCAACCCCCTGCACCCCGGGCCCAGCGGCCGCGAGCACGACCAGGTCGCGCGCAGGACGATCGCTCTCGCCCCGCTCCTCGGCGTCGACCGCGTGGTGATGATGTCCGGGCTGCCGGGCGGGCCGGGCGACGCCAACCCCAACTGGATCACGGTCTCCTGGCCGCCGGAGACCACACAGATCCTCGACTGGCAATGGACCGAGGTCGTACTCCCGTACTGGCGAGACCTCGTCGCCCACTCCCGTGACCGGGGCGTACCCAAGCTCGCTCTGGAGATGCACGCCCACCAGGCGGTCTACAACGTCCCCACCCTCCTGCGCCTGCGCGAGGAGGTCGGGCCCGTGGTCGGAGCCAACTTCGACCCCAGCCACCTGATGTGGATGGGCGCCGACCCGCTCGCCGCCATCGAGACCCTGGGCGAGGCGATCTACCACGTACACGCCAAGGACACCCGGCTGGAACCCTCCCGCCAGGCCCTGACCAGCAGGCTGGAGACGCTGCCGGTCATGGCCGCCAAGGAACGCTCCTGGAACTACGTCACCCTCGGCTACGGCCACGACGACGCGTTCTGGCGCGCTTTCTGCCTCGCCCTGCGCCGAGCCGGCTACGACGACGTCCTGAGCATCGAGCACGAGGACGTTCTTGTGGCCCCCGTCGAGGGCGTCACCAAAACCGTCGACCTCCTAGGTCGCGTCGCCCTGCGCGAACCCAGCTCCTACAAGCCCCAGGAGATCTGAGCCGTCCGAAGCCGCACGGACACGAGTTCCGCGCTGCTGGGCCCACCAGCCCGAGGCCGACCGCGCCCAGCGTGATGCCCTTGAACACACTCGCCGCCGGCGAGGCCGTGACCCAATTCCTGCTCGCATCCGCCGGCCTGCACGAGAACGACAACGATCTGGGATCAGTCATCCACCGCCCTCGAGTCCGCGAACGGCATCTCCAAGATCCCCGCCAGAACGGCGGCTGCCGATGGTGTACGCCCACGGGCAACCTCGGACGCGGCGCCAGCGGAGAACTCTCAGCCTGGCAGGCGGTAAGTTCTCGATCTTGAGTTGGAGCCGCCATCGCCGCGAAGTCGCAGTCGACGGCGTTCCAGTGCTCGCGGCGAAGTGCCAACTGCCGCATCACGGCTCGGCCGTCATCCTGATCCCACAGAATCACGGTGCCAACCATCCTCGGTATGTGACAACTAAGGTCTGTGGTCACAGGAGGCTAACGCCGTACCCGGGGCATCCCCAGACCGATCCACGAGATGATCTCGCGCTGGATCTCGTTGTTGCCGCCGCCGAAGGTGAAGATGACGGCCGAGCGGTAGCCGCGTTCGAGTTCGCCGTGCAGGACCGCGCCGGTGGAGCCCTCCTTGAGGGCGCCGGCGGTGGCGACGATCTCCATGAGCCAGGCGTAGGCGTCGCGGCGGGCCTCGGAGCCGTAGACCTTGACGGCGGAGGCGTCCTGCGGGGTGAGGGTGCCCTCCTGGAGGGCGCTGACCATGCGCCAGTTGAGGAGTTTGAGGGCGTCGAGTTTCGTGTGGGTCTGGGCGAGGCGGCGGCGTACCCAGGGGAGGTCGATGACGCGGCGGCCGTCGGCGAGTTTTGTCTCCATGGCCCAGCGCTGGACGTTGTGCAGGGAGCGGATGGCCATGGTGCCGTGGGCGGCGAGGGTGACGCGCTCGTGGTTGAGCTGGTTGGTGATCAGGCGCCAGCCCTTGTTCTCCTCGCCGACGCGGCGGGAGACGGGGACGCGGATGTTCTCGTAGTAGCTGGCGGTGGTGTCGTGCGAGGCGAGGGTGTTGATGAGGGTGCAGGAGTAGCCGGGGTCCGTGGTCGGGACGAGGAGCATGGTGATGCCCTTGTGGGGCGGGGCGTCGGGGTCGGTGCGGACCGCTAGCCACACCCAGTCGGCCGTGTCGCCGTTGGTCGTCCAGATCTTCTGCCCGTTGACGACGTAATCGTCGCCGTCCCTGACCGCGCGGGTCTTCAGTGAGGCCAGGTCCGTGCCGGCGTCGGGCTCGCTGTAGCCGATGGCGAAGTCGATCTCGCCGGAGAGGACGCGGGGCAGGAAGTACGACTTCTGCTCCTCGGTGCCGAACTGCATGATCGTCGGGCCGACGGTGTTGAGCGCCATCAGCGGCAGCGGGACCCCGGCCTGGGCGGCCTCGTCGAAGAAGATGAACTGTTCGATGGCGGTCAGGCCGCGTCCGCCGTACTCCTTCGGCCAGCCCACGCCGAGCCAGCCGTCGGTGCCGAGGCGGCGGATGGTCTCGCGGTAGAAGCGCTTCTGTGCCGCCGGGTCGGCGTGCCGGGTGTAGGCGCCCTCCGGTACCAACTCGGCGAAGTAGGCGCGCAGTTCGGTGCGCAGCCGCTGCTGCTCGGGCGTGTATTCGAGGTGCACGGCGCCTCCAGGCTCCCCAAGGCCGACCTGACGGCGCACACGCTAGAACGTGTTCCAGTAATTGGGAACACGTGGGAGCGGTGCGGTCCGGCCGATTCCCCCGGAGATCCCGCCCCTCCTCCCGCGAGACCGGGGGTTCAGCCGAGGGTGGCGAGGAAGTCCGTGCAGGCCTGGGCGCACTCACGGCAGGCCTTGGCGCCGTCCTCCGCGCCGGGGTGCTCGTCGAAGACGTGCGCGCATTCGAGGCAGACGGTTCGGCACCACTCCACCTGCACGCGGATACCGGCCTCGTCGAGGCCGGGCTGCTCGGAGAGCACCCTGCAGGTGGCGTCGCACACCTCCGCGCACATGATGCCCTTGCGTCGCATCTTTTCCTGGTCTTCGGGCCCGTCCGGATCGGCGAGGCTCGCCCGCAGCGCACAGGCACGCGCACACTCCGTGCACGCCTGCGCACAGGCGAAGCGGTCCTCGAGGAACCGGACGAGTTCCTGGTGGGATGTCGTTGTCGAGGTCACAACGGGCGGGTAGCCGGAGGCCATGCGGCCAAACACGGTGGGCAGCATCCGCGCCGCACACGGTGCACCGGGTTCCGTTTCCGAGGGCGGGACACAGGGCACCCGGGCACAAGCTGTTCGAAGCGGGCCGGTTCACTCGACCTTTTAGGGGGTATTCATCCCTTATGAACATGGAATGGACTGATATAGCCGCAGAACGAAGCGTACTGGGCGGTATCGCACCGTTCCTGGCAGGCGTCGTCGTGGTGGCCATGCTGATCGGCGCCATCTGGCTGGGCGCTCGCGTACGGGCACGTGAGCCGCGCCGGCCGCGCCCCGAGGAGCAGCCCCGCATGCCGGACGGCGGCCCTGTCCGTGAGGAGCGGGTGAACCGCGAGCCGGACGAGATCCCCAAGAGCGACTACCGGCTGACACCGTACGAGGTGCACGGAAACATGGGCTCCCGCCCGAGCGAGGAGAAGAAGCGGCCGCGCTGGAGCAAGGGCAGCAGCGGCTCCTTCGGGAGCGGCGGCCTCGGCGCCCACTGACATCGACCACACGGCTACGGGCCCACCCCTTTTTCGGGGGTGGGCCCGTCAGTCATGTCCGTGCGCGCCAGTGCGGTCATGTGGTGTGACCGGCTAGGACGCGGTGTCCAGCGGCAGCCCCGTGTAGTTCTCCGCCAGCTCGGCCGCCGCGTGCCGTGAGGTGGCGACGCGGTCGAGCTGGGAGAGCTGGAGCCTGGTCTCGAACGGGGACTGGGCCGGGTCGACGTGCAGCGTCGTGGTCATGAAGTAGGAGAAGTGCTCGGCCCGCCACACCCGGCGCAGACAGGTGTCGGAGTACGTGTCGAGCAGTTCGGACGAGCCTGTCTCCCTGAGCCGCGCGAAGGCACGGGCCAGCACGATGACATCGGTGGCGGCCAGGTTGAGCCCCTTGGCGCCGGTGGGCGGCACGATGTGGGCGGCGTCACCGGCCAGGAAGACCCGGCCGTGACGCATCGGCTCGGTGACATGGCTACGCATCGGCAGGACGGCCTTGGAGGTGACGGGCCCGCGCTTGAGCCGCCACCCCGGGTTCGCGGTGAGGGCGAAGCGGGCGTCCAGCTCGTCCCAGACCTGCTCGTCGGACCAGTCGGCGGGGTCGGTGCCGTTCGGGACCTGGAGGTAGAGACGGCTCACGGACAGCGACCGCATGCTCGCCAGTGCGAAGCCGCGCTCGGAGTGGGCGTAGATCAGCTCGTCGTAGACGGGCGGGGCGTCGGCGAGGATGCCCAGCCAGGAGTAGGGGTACGTCCGCTCGTACGTCGTCCGCACCCCGTCCGGGACAGCGTTGCGTGCGACGCCGTGGAAGCCGTCGCAGCCGACCACGTAGTCGCAGGTCAGAGTCTGTTCGCGACCCTCGTGGGTGTAGCGGATGAGCGGGCGGTCGGTGTCGGCGCCCTCGACCGCGTGCACCTCGGCCTCGAACAGCAGGGGTCCGCCGTCGGTGAGCTGGAGGGCGATGAGGTCCTTGACGACCTCGGTCTGGGCGTAGACCCACACCCGGCGCCCGCCGGTCAGCTCGGGGAAGTCGACGCGGTGGGCGCGGCCGTCGAAGCGCAGCTCGATGCCGTCGTGGGGCATGCCCTCGGCATCCAGTCGCGCCCCCGCGCCGGCGGCGCGCAGCACGTCGACGGTGGCCTGCTCCAGGATTCCGGCACGCTGGCGCTGTTCGACATATGTGCGGTCCTTGCGTTCCAGAACCACACTGTCGATTCCCGCGTTGTGCAGCAGACGGGCCAGCAGCAGTCCCGCCGGGCCGCCGCCGATGATGCCGACGGTGGTGTGCATTGAGTACTCCTCGTCGTTGAGGACGAGCCGCGTCCCGTCCCCCGGGCGCCGACCTTGTTCGTCTGGTGAAATTCACTTCACTGCATTGTGGACATGAGTCTGCGCCCGGTCCGCCCGCCTGTCAACGGTCACACTCCCCCAGAGGGTCGGGCGGGCGAGCGGGTTCCGCCACGGAGCTCTCGACAGGATCAGCCCAGGAAATGGAAGCCGGGGCGCGGATGCATCAGGAAGTCGTGGTGCGAGATGTTCCACGCGTACGCGCCCGCGAGGGAGAACGCCACCCGGTCCCCCGCCCGCAGCCCGGGCGCGTGGGCGTTACGGGCGAGGAGGTCCTTCGGTGTGCACAGCTGCCCCGTGAGACTGACGTACTCCCCCACGGCCGCCGGGCGCGGCCACGGGTGCGGCCATTCCTCGACCGGCAGCACCGCGCACGGCTGGTCGTGCCCCTTGGTCGCCGGGGTGCGGAGATGGTGAGTGCCGCCGCGGACCACGGCGAACTCCTCGCCGTGGCTGTGCTTCACGTCCAGCACCTCGGTGACGTACCAGCCGCAGTACGCGGTCAGTGCCCGGCCCGGTTCGATACGAAGCGTCAGTTCCGGGTGGGCATCGGCGAGTCGAGTGAGACCTTCGCCGTATGTTTTCCAGTCGAAGCGGCTCTCGGGGTGCGCGTAGTCGACGGCCATGCCGCCGCCGACGTTCACCTCGGAGAGGGTGACGCCGAGTCCCGTCGCCCAGTCCACGATCGCGCGGGCTACGGAGAGTTGCGCGGGTGCGTCGAGTCCGCTCGCCAAGTGGGCGTGGATGCCGCGCAGTCCGAGGTGCGGGTAGGTGCCGTCCGTGAGAGGGCGCAGGACGTTCGGTGCCTGTGAGGGGTCCAGACCGAAGGGGGTGGGGCGGCCGCCCATGGTGAGCGAGCTGCCCGCCAGTGAGCCGTCGGCCACCGCGAGGTTGAAGCGGAGGAGCACCCCCACGCGTGTGTCCGGCGCCGTCTGGCGTGCCAGTTCGGCGAGCATGCGCAGGTCGTGCTCGCTCTCCACATGGAAGCGTTCGACGCCCTGTCGCAGGGCGGCGCGGATCTCGTCCGGGGTCTTGCCGGGGCCGCCGAAGGCCAGCGGACGGCCCGGGACGGCCTCGGCGACATGGGCGAGTTCGCCACCGGAGGACACCTCGTAGCCGTCGACGTACGGGCCGACCGCGGCGAGGATCTCCGGCTCGGGGTTGGCCTTGGCGGCGTAGTACAGCTCGACGCGTTCGGGGAGCGCGGCGCGCACCTGTGCCGCGTGTGCGCGCAGGGCGGCCAAGTCGTAGACGTACGCGGGGAGTTCGGTGGGCGGCAGGGACAGGACGCGGTCACGTACGGCGGGGGTGGGGAGGCTCATCGGGCGTTCCTGACTGATCGGGCGCTCCTGTCTCATCGGGTGCTCCAGCGGAGGACGTCCTCGGCGAGGGGGGAGGGCAGCCGGACGTAGCCGGCCTCGCGGTCGGCCTTGCGCTCCCAGCGGGTGAGCAGGTTGGTCTTGGCGGGCAGGGGCACCCCGGCGAGCAGGGCGGAGAGGCGGGGCGGGCAGCCCTCCTCGTCCGCGTAGGCGCGGATGGTCGCGCGGACCGCCGCCCACAGGTCGGCCTCGGTCTCGGGGTGCAGGTCGGCGAGGGCGGCGAGCAGCTCGGCGACGTGGTTGACGAGCAGGCAGTACACGACGCGGTCCCAGCCACGCCGGGCGTCGTACGACATCGGGCCGGCGACCTCGGGCGGCAGGGCGGCGAGGGTGTCGGCGTGGTGGTCGGGGACGAGCTTGGTGCCCTCCAGATCGCGGAAGAGGACCTGGGCGGGCATGCCGTCGGTGTCGACGCAGACGAGGACGTTCTGGAGGTGGGGTTCCAGGACGAGGCCGTGGTCGAAGTAGGCGGAGAGCACGGGCGGGACGAGGAGGCGGAGGTAGGCCCGCCACCAGTCCAGGGCGGCCGCGGGGCCCGCGCCGTCGAGGAGGCGGGAGATGTGGGCGGCGCTGGTCGGGTACTCGTCGGCGACGGCGGCCGCGAGCAGCGGGGTCGTGCCGGGCAGCAGTCGCCGGGACAGGCCCTCGCGGACGATCACGCCGAAGCCTTCGAGGAGGGCGCGGTCAGGGGTGCCGTCGGGGCCGGGGACGGCGAGGCTGCGGTAGGCCGGTTCGCGGAGCATGGCGCTGCCGGGGAAGCGGGTCGAGAGGTCGGTGAAGGCCGGGGCGAGGACGCGGGTGAGGGCGACGGCGCCTGAGAGTTCGTAACTGGCGTTCTTTCGCAAGCAGTTGGTGATACGGACGTTGAGGCTGAACTTCAGGAAGGAGTCGCCGTCGAAGAGGGTGCGGACGGAGGCGGTGGCCGCGTACTCGCGTCCGCCGGGGCCGAGGTCGAGGATGTCACCGCGGCCGAGGGCCTCGCGCAGCAACCGGTGTTCGCGCAGCATCTCGTACTGCCAGGGGTGGGCGGGCAGCAGCCGGTAGCCCTCGGGGACGTCGCCGCGTTCCCGGTCGAGCACGGCGGTGGCGCCCGCCTCGGCGCTCTCCTCGGCGATCAGGTGGTCGCGGACGGCGAGGTGGCGCAGCGGGAAGGAGGCGCCGGCCTCGGGGGCGTACGACCGCCAGGCGTCCGCGTCGCCCGTGCGGGCCTTCGGGGTGGGGTGGAAACGGTGGCCGAAGAGCAGGGACCGCTCGGAGGCGAGGTAGTCCGGGAGCCCGTGCGGGGCCGTGTCGTGAGTGGCGAGCGCGGTGGTCTCGCGGGTGGCGAGCGCGGTGGCGAGGGTGCGGTGGCTGGAGTCGATCTGGTGCAGGAACTCGTCGTTGCGGACGCCGGTGCGCAGGGCCAGCTCGTCGTGTGTGTATTCGGCGAGACGGCGCCAGTCGAGCTCCGTCCAGCCGGTGCCGGACTGCTCCTGGACGGGGCCGGTGAAGCGGTGGGCGCCCAGCAGGGACGTACGGCGGACGGCGACGCGGAGCAGGAGGCCGCGGCGGGGCAGGCGCAGCAGCAGGTGACCGTCGATGACGGCGGTCTGGTGTTCGGGGCCGGACACCTCGCGCAGCAGGCAGTTGAGGAGGGTGTGGGCCACCGCGTCGTCCGCGGTGGGGAGGTGGGTGGTACCGAGCGAGTCGGTGAGCGGGGGCATTCGGTGGCTCCAGCGGGTACGCGGATGTGGGGGCAGGAGGGTCGCGAAGACGGTGAGGGCGGCTACGCCGCCGCCTGTCAGCACCGGCGCGGCGGGGCCGAACCGGGCGCGGCCCCGAACGCGGGGTGCGATATCGCGAGCGCCTCGGCGGTCATGCCGAACCACCGACCAGGAGCAGGTAGTTGGGCCCTGTGGTGTAGTGCTTGTTGATGTCGGCGGCGCCCGACCGCTCCTTGCTGAGCAGGGTTCCGGCGGTCACCATCGCCTTCACCGGCAGCTCGGGCGCGTTCAGCACGCGGGCGCGCAGTACGGCTGCCGCGTCGCCGCCGAGCCGGTCGACGGCCTCGACGAGCCGGTCCCGTACGAGGCTCAGCAGCTCCGGCAGTGGGGCGCGGGCGTGGCGGGCGAGGCCGAACGCGTAGGCGCCTGCGCAGAGGTGGAGGGTGATGGTGGTGAAGACGTCGGCCACGGCGCGGTCGTCGGTGGTGAAAGTGCGGGCGTCGTCGAAGCCCCAGCTGCCAGCGTTTTCGCCGAACCTGGCGGCCAGCCGGGCCCCGTTGATGCGCGGTCCGTCGTTGTCCTTCAGCAGGAGGCGCAGGTCGCCCGGCTCGGGGCCGAACACCAGGGAGACGTTCTGCTGGTGCGACTCCAGGGCGATGCCGTATCCGAAGAGCGTGGTCTGCCAGTCGAACAGCAGGGTGAGCACGGCGTCCAGCAGGGCGGTCACATCACCGTGGTGGAAGCGGTCGGCGAGGTGGTCGACGACCAGTCCACCGCCGGGTGCCTCGGCGAGCAGGGCGGCCATGGGGACGACGACCGAGTCGTCGAGGTCCGTCGGGTGGCGGCGGCACAGCACGGCGAGCAGTTCGTGCCCGGCGTGTGCGTACACCGTCTCGTCGGCGTGCAGCACGCGGTCCTGGAAGCGGGGCTCGCGGTCGAGCACCGCCGCCAGCAGCCGCTGTCCGGCGGCGCCGTCGACGAGGGTGCCGGGCTTGATGGAGCGCTTGTTGCGCAGGCCCAGTGTGGCGGTGGCCAGGGGCAGTTTGAGGTGCAGGGAGGGGGCGGCGGCGGGCGCGACCGTACGCATGGACAGCGTGGGCACGACGTCGAGGTACACCCGGTCGGCGAGTACGGCCCGGTCCGCGAGTCCCGCCTCGCGCAGTGCCGCGTCGAGGGGCGCGCCGACGGTCAACGGGTGGACGGGCAGGACGACATGGGTGCGGTCGAGGTCCGCGAGACCGAGCCCGGAAGGGGTGGGCCAGCCGTCCGGGAGTTCCCCGGCGACGGTGACCGACTCCCGGGGCAGTGCCAGCCAGTGAAGCGCGAAGCTCGGGTGGAACTCCGGTGCGAAGCCGCGTAGTTGGTCCTCGTCCAGGCCGGAGCGGCCGCGCGCCGTCGGGTAGACCGGGTGGTCCAGACGCGCGGCCAGGGTCTCGTACGCCAGGCCGCCGCGCAGGCCCGTCCACTCGGTCAGGTCGGGGCCGTAGAGCTCGGTGAGACCGTCGGCCACTTCCTGCCCTGTCGCCTCGTGCAGCCGCATCGTCGCGAGCGTCTGGCGGCACTCCTCGGCGAAGGCGTCGAAGCCGTCGCGGTCGACGGGCTCCGCGAGGGCGCGCAGTGCGGCGAGGACGGTGTCGGAGGTGGTGAGGGGCGTGCCGTCCGACTCCCGTACGAGGAGGGGCAGTCGGGCGGCGTACGCATGCTGGAATCCGTCCTCGGTGACGGGCAGCAGCAGGGCGTCGCCGCCGTCGACGGGCAGGCGGAGCCAGGGGCCGTCCGAGTGGCGGACGAGGGTGCCGCGAGTGCGCAGGCCTACGACGTCCTCGCGGAGCAGGGCGCTGAGCACACGTGTGAGCAGCTGCGATGCGGGGTCGGCCATGGGGGCGGAGGCGGCCGTGGCGGCGTTCACGGAAGCGGGAGCGACGACGGGGGTGTTGCCGGCGGTCACGGCGGTCACGGCGGTCACGGCTGGATCTCCCAGCGCTGTGCGGCGAGGAAGTCCGCCACCGCCCGGTCGACGGTCTCCTGGCTGGTGCCGGTGGCACGGAGGACGCCGAGGTAGTCGCGGTTGGTCCAGTACAGCTCGTGCCGTTCGCCGATCTGACGAAGCGGACGGTACGTCAGGTGGACGCCGTCGACGGTGAGTTCGGTCGCGGCGGGGGCGGCGACGAGAGTGCCTGCCCGTTCGGCGCAGGGGTACTCCACACGGGCCGCGCCGTCGCGCCGGATGTCCAGGTCGGTGGGCAGCGGCTCGCCGAGGTGGGTGCGGAGGATGTGGTCGAAGAGCGGGAGGCCGAGGAGCCGGGCGAGCAGCAGGTCGCACTGGTCGCCGATGGCACGGTAGTTGACCTCGATGACGCGGGCCCGGCCGTCGTGCACGACGAACTCGGTGTGGCAGGCGCCGAACCCGACGCCCAGCGCGTCGAGTTGGGCGAGGATCTGGGCGACGACCGGCTCGGGGTGGGCCGGGACGAAGCGCAGCCGCTCCTCGATGAAATACGGCGGCGGGGACAGCTCGGTGTGGAAGCCGCCCAGGACGTGCCGGACGCGGCCGTCGCCGAGGGTCTCCAGGGTGTACAGCTCACCCGGCAGATACTCCTCGACGACGAGGGTGACACCCGGGCGGCGGGTCAGGATCTCCTTGCCGCGGGCCATGAGGTCCCCGGCGGTGTCGACCAGGACGACGTCCTCGCTGGCGACGCCTTCGCGGGGCTTGATGACACAGGGGTACGGGGCGTCGACGACGAGGCGGCCGGTGAGGTGGGCCGGATCGGTGATCTCGGCGGACCAGACGGTGTCGACGCCGACGGTGGCCAGATGGCGGCGCATCTCACCCTTGTCCTTGCTGCGCAGGGTGGCCCGCCAGTCCTTGCCGGGGAGGCCGAAGTACTGGGCTGCGAGGGCGGCCTGGGTCTGGAGGTGGTCGCTGTTGGTGAAGACGGCGTCGGCCCGGTGGTGGGTGGAGATCCGGGTGACGACGGCGCGGTAGTCGCGTACGTCGCACTCCAGGATCTCGGTCTCGGGATACTCCGGATACGCGGTGCGATGGGCATCGGGCTGGTCGGTGAGGACGGTGACGTCCAGGCCGAGCCGGGCGGCGGCGGGCAGGAAGCCCTCGGTGACGGAGTCGGTGGGGTTCAGTGCGAGCAGGTACAGGCGCATGGGGTGGGTTGCATAACTTCCGCTAGCGGGTGGGGAGTCGGCGGGGCGGGCCCGTCCCATGGTGGGGGGCGGCCCCCGACAGGGCCTGGAACAGCGGAAGTCACGGCTTCGGCGGCTCGGCGCCGGTGGCCCTCACCACGTCGGTGAGCGTCTCCTCGGCCGCCTGGACACCGATGCCGGACCTCCAGGTCTCGTCCGGGACCTCGAAGACCTTGTCGCCGGCCGAGGGCGCCCACCGAGTCGTCACCCGGTACGCGTACGGCCGGGCGGCGGTTGGTGACCAGCGCGGCGCGTTCGGTCGCAGTCACGAAACGTGAGCTTAGGTCAGGCATGTTTTAGCTTTCAACGGCCCTGGGTTCACCGCGATCCACGCCACCCTTGATCAATTCGTAAGCAACCTTGCTGGTCAACCGTGCACACGACTACTTCACACCCCGTCTGGTCATCAGCGCGCGATCTTGCAGTTAAGGTAAGCCTTACCTCCCCCACTCGCCAAACCTCTTCACGCTATGGAGTTACCGATGACCGTGGCCCACCTGGAGTCCGCCCAGGCCGACACCGCCACGCATGTCCCGGACCTCCTCTCCGCCGCCTACCGCCGTCTGGACGCGGTGTGCGAGGCGCTGTCCGTACGCGTCGCGGAACCCTGCGGCCCAGTCACCCGGCAGCAGACGACCAGCACCGCCCCGGCACGCCAAGTCGGCTTTGGCACAGTCGGCTTGATGGAGGGTCAGGAGAGCGTGGAGGCTTTCGTCGATGCGGAGGCCGCTCGCATCCAGGACCGCTTCGACCACACCGCGCCCCGGCATGTCGCCGCCTCCCGCGCCCTGCACGACTACGCCTGGTCGGTCGGCCTGCTGATGAGCGGCGTCTGGTACCTGGAGCGCCGCGTGCCCCGCATCGCACCGTCCGGCATACGGGTCGACCTCGCGACGGGCGCGTACGAGATCAGCCCCGGCACCGACCTCGTCTGTCTGCCGGACGACCCGTCGACGGCCCTGGCCGGCACCCGGGCCGTCGCCGACGAGGAGGGGCTGCGCGCCGAGTTGAGGGCCGCCGTCGCGGACCACATGGGCCCGGTGCTGGACGCGATCGGCCCGTACGTCCGCCGGGGCTCGCGCGCGCTGTGGGGCCTGGTCTCCGACGACCTCGTCTCCGGCCTCTGGTACCTGGGCCGCATGCTGGGCGACGAGGCCGCCGGTGTCCGGGCCGCCTCCGAGGTCCTCCCCACCGCCCGCGCGCCCTTTCCCGGCGGCGCCGACTTCCGTTCCCTCCGCACGAGCGACGGCCGCGAACACGCGACCCGCACGCGGATGGGCTGCTGCCTCTACTACACGATCCGCCCGGCCGAGGCCTGCTCCACGTGCCCGCGCACGTGCGACGCGGAGCGGCTGCGGCGACTGGAGGGCTGACGCCGCAGAAGTGGTGTCGCCGGTGAACGCCGTGCCCGGGTCGGGGGCGTGGAGGGAGGTCGCTCCCGGGGTGTGACCAGCTCACCCCGGGGCGACCGCGACCTGCGTGAAGGCAGTGCCGCCGAAACTTTCGATGCGGCCCCGGCACCGCGTGGCGATTGACGCCACTCGTCGCAGATAGCAACACTCTTCGACGAGTTTCCAACAGGAAGCGTCAAAAGCTCGCAGCCCTGGAGGTCGGCTTGCAGGAGTACGCCGGTTACGTCTTCGTCTACTTCACCGGCGAGGGCAGCCCGGACGGCGAGCGGATCAGGTTCGCGCTCAGCCGGGGCAACGACCCCCTGCGCTGGCGCGAACTCAACGGCGGTGCGCCGGTGCTCACTTCGGACCTCGGCACCCGAGGGCTGCGCGATCCGTTCGTCGTCCGCGCCCCGGAGGGCGACAGGTTCCACCTGATCGCCACCGACCTGAGAATGCACGGCGAGCAGGACGGCGACTGGGAGCAGGTGCAGCGCACCGGCAGCACCTCGCTCATGGTCTGGGAGAGCACCGACCTGGTCCACTGGACCGACCACCGGTTGGTGCGCGTCGCCCCGGACACGGCCGGCAACGTCTGGGCGCCCGAGGCCTGCTACGACCCCGGTCTCGGCGCGTATGTCGTCTTCTGGGCCTCCAAGCTGTACGCCGAGGACGACCCGGACCACACCGCCGACACCCACAACAGGATGCTGTACGCGACCACCCGCGACTTCCGCGTCTTCAGCGAGCCCCGGCTCTGGAACGACCCCGGCCACTCGGTCATCGACTCGACCGTCGTCCGGCACGACGACACCTACTACCGCTTCACCAAGGACGAACGAGCCAACTCCCCCGCCGCACGCGGCGGCAAGTTCATCACCGTGGAGAAGTCGGCCGGGCTGTGCGACACCTCGTACGACTTCGTGGCCGACCGGATCGGGCAGGGGGCGATCGAGCAGGGTGAGGGGCCGATCGTCTTCAGGTCGAACACGGACGACGACAAGTGGTACCTCTTCATCGACGAGTTCAGCGGACGCGGCTACGTGCCCTTCGAGACCACCGATCTCGACTCCGGCAAGTGGACACCGTGCGAGGCCTTCGCGCTGCCGCCCGGTGCCCGGCACGGTTCGGTGCTGCCGGTGACACGGGCCGAGTACGACCGGCTCCTCGCCGCGTACGCGCCGAAGGCGTCCGTCGTCGACGCCACGGTCCCTGAAGGCCTCAAGGCGTACGCGATCGTCGACGACGCCGCCTCGAAGGTCGTCCTGCCTCTGCATCCGGGCACCGAACTCGACGGACTCGCCCCGGAGTTCGACCTGTCGACGGACGCCCGGATCGACCCGCCCTCCGGCACCCCGCGCGGCTTTCGCACCCCGCGGCCTTACACGGTCACCACGCCCGACGGGACCAGCCGCACCTGGACGGTCGAGGCCGTGCACATGCGCAGCCCGCTGCTGCCGGGGCTGCACGCCGACCCCAACATCCAGGAGTTCCAAGGCCGTTACTACATCTATCCGACGACGGACGGCTTCGAGGGCTGGGGCGGGACGCGGTTCAGGGTGTACTCCTCCGACGACCTGGTCACCTGGGAGGACCACGGGGTCGTCCTCGACCTGGAGTCCGATGTGAGCTGGGCGGACCGCTACGCCTGGGCGCCGGCCGCCGGGGAGCGGGACGGGTCGTACTACTTCTACTTCTGCGCGAACCAGCAGATCGGTGTGGCGGTCGCGGACAGTCCGACCGGGCCCTTCCGGGACGCGCTGGACCGGCCGCTCATCGGGCGCGACGACTACGAGGGCCAGATGATCGACCCGGCCGTCTTCAAGGACGACGACGGCACGGCCTATCTCTACTGGGGCAACTGCGAGGCGTACGGCGTGCCCCTGAACGAGGACATGGTCTCGTTCGACCCGGCGCGGGTACGGCAGTTCACCCCGGACGGCTTCCGCGAGGGCGCCTTCGTCATCAAGCGGCGGGGCCTCTACTACTTCATGTGGTCGGAGGACGACACCCGCAGCGAGGACTACCGCGTCGCCTACGCCACCGGCCCCTCCCCGCTCGGCCCGTGGACCAAGCAGGGAGTCATCCTGCGGAAGCGTTCCGAGTACGGGATCCTCGCCACCGGCCATCACACCGTGGTGAACGTCCCGGGCACCGACGACTGGTTCATCTGCTACCACCGGTTCGCGATTCCGGGCCCCGGCACTCCGCGCGGGGACGGCATGCGCCGCGAATCCACCCTGGACCGGTTGGTGTTCGCGGCGGACGGCTCGATCGAGGAGGTCGTACCGACGCTGGAGTCCATCAGGCCGGTGGTCGCCCCAGGATGATCCGGGCGGCGACCGGCAGATGGTCGCTGCCGGTGGCGGGCAGGGTACGGATGTGGGCGACGGTCGCCGAGCGGGCCATGACCTGGTCGATCCGGGCCAGTGGAAAGCCTGCGGGGAAGCTGAGGGCGAAGCCCCGCTCCGCCACGGTCATCCGTGAGGTCAACGGGTCCAGCCCACGGTCGTCCACGGTGCCGTTGAGGTCACCCAGCAGGATCACCGGGTTCCGTTTCTCGGCGGCGACGGCCCTGCCGAGCAGGTCGGCACTCTCGTCACGCCGCTGGGATGCCAGACCACCCGCCCCGACGCGGACCGAGGGCAAGTGCGCGACGTACGCCGCGATCTCGCCGTGCGGCGTGTGGACCACGGCCCGGAGCCCGCGGCTCCACTCCTCCGCGATCCCCCGGGGTTTGATGTCCACCAGCCGGGCCTCGGTGAGCGGGTGCTTCGACCAGAGTCCGACGGTGCCCCGGACCGCGTGATACGGGTAGTCCGGGGCGAGGGTCTTCTCGTAGCCCGGCAGCGCCTCGGGCACCAGTTCCTCCAGCGCGATGAGATCGGGCTCGGCGTCCGCGAGGACACGGGCCGTACCCACCGGGTCGGTGTTCTCGTCGCTGACGTTGTGCTGCACCACGACCAGGTCGCGGGCACCGGGCTTCGCCCCGGGCAGGAGGAGCCCGCCGAAGAGGTGCGTCCAGGCCGCCACCGGCACCAGCACGGCGATCAGCGCGGTGGCCGAACGGCGCAGCAGCCCCAGGCCGAGCAGGACCACGACCACCAGGCCGAGCCAGGGCAGGAACGCTTCCAGCAAACTGCCCAGGCGACCAGGCGAGTTGGGAACCGCCCGGTGGAACACCAGCAGCCCGGCCGTCAGCACCGCCGGCACGGCGACCGTCCGCCCCCGCGCCGGCAACCGGACCGGCAGCACCGAACTCACGGTCGGGACATTGGCTTCCGGATCGCTCCGGCGATGCGGGGTCACGGTCGCCGTCTCTCCGGCTGGACGATCAGGGGCTCGTCGGCGAGTTCGGTGAGGGAGACGGCGGCGCGGCCGGCCAGGGTGTGGCCGGGCGACAGGATCGCGTACGGCTTGCTCGACCGGACCGTCGTGCAGGCGAGGCCCGCCTCGGCCCCGGTCTCGTGGACGCCCTTGGCCCGCCGCCGGACCAGCAACTGCACTCCGAGCCGGCGCTCCAGGTCGGTGATGGCGGTGGAGATGCCCGTCTGGGAGGGGTGGCACCGCACGGCGGCCGCGCTCATCGAGCCCGTGTTCGCCACAGCCATGAAGCACTCCGGTCGTCCGAGCGAGAAGTCTGCGGTCATGGGCCGTCCTCAGTCGTGCGGTGCCTGCCCGCTGACCCGGTGGTCCGCGTGGCTCAGTGCCTCCACGACCAGGCGTCGCAGATGGCCGTCACTGAGGCTGTAGTAGATGTGGCGGCCGTTCCTGCGGGTCTCGACGAGCCCGGCGAGTCGCAGCTTGGCGAGATGCTGGCTGACCGCCGTCCGGGACGCCTCACAGCGCTCGGCCAGTGAGCCGACGTCCGACTCGCCCTGCGCGAGCAGCCACAGCAGATGCAGCCGGGTGACGTCCGAGAGCATCGCGAAGACCCCGGTCGCCTCGGCGAGCCGCGCGCTGTCGGGGGCACGCAGATGCGCACCGGATGCAGGTGACACGGCATGGCGTTCAGGCATGAGTCCAGCGTAGGCGCTCCGCTGGGACCGAGGTGGGCCGTCGGTCGGCTGCGGCATCGTCGAGGCCGGTCGCGCCCACGCGGCGGAGCCGCATATGTCACAGCCCCGCGCCCCTTCGGGGGCGCCCCAAGCCTTCATGTGCGCAGATGCGCACATGAAGGTACACTCGGCGGTACGGACCGGAACGCCATGACGAAGGGAGCCGTTCGTATGCTCGCCGTCCTGCGCCACCGCACCTATCGGCATCTCTTCGCCGCCCAGGTCATCGCCCTGGTCGGCACGGGACTCGCGACGGTCGCCCTCGGTCTGCTGGCGTACGACCTCGCGGGCGCCGACGCCGGTTCCGTCCTCGGTACCGCCCTCGCGATCAAGATGGTGGCGTACGTGGTGGTCGCCCCGGCCGTGGGCGCGGTCGCCGACCGGCTGCCCCGCCGCGCGCTCATGGTGACGGCGGACCTGGTGCGCGCCGGCGTCGCCGTGTTCCTGCCGTTCGTCGGTGAGGTCTGGCAGGTGTACGTCCTGATCTTCCTCCTCCAGTCCGCCTCGGCGGCGTTCACCCCGACGTTCCAGGCCGTCATCCCCGATGTGCTGCCCGAGGAGCGCGCGTACACGCGGGCGTTGTCGATGTCGCGGCTCGCGTACGACCTGGAGAGCCTCTTCTCCCCCGCGCTCGCGGCCGCGCTGCTGTCCGTGATCACCTACCAGTGGCTGTTCACCGGCACCGTGCTCGGCTTCCTCGCGTCGGCCGCGCTGGTCGTGTCGGCCGTGCTGCCCGGGCGGGTCGCCTCTGCGGAGGCCCCGGGCCGTGCCCGCGCCCGCACGGGCATCCGTTCCTTCCTCGCCGTGCCCCGGCTGCGGGCCCTGCTCGCCCTGAACCTGGCGGTCGCGGCGGCCGGTGCGATGGTGACGGTCAACTCCGTGGTCTACGTCCGTGATGTCCTGGGTCTGTCGGAGGGTGCCGTGCCGCTGGCGCTCGGTGCCTACGGGGCCGGGTCGATGGTCGTGGCCCTGGTCCTGCCCCGGGTCCTGGACAGGGTGCCGGACCGGGCGGTGATGCTGCCGGGTGCCCTGCTGCTGGCCGTCGTCTTCGCCGGGCTGGGGGTCGTCACGGCCGCGTCGGGCGGGAGTTGGCGGCTGCCCGCGCTGCTCGTCGTCTGGGCCGCGTTCGGTGCCGCGTGCTCGGCGGTGCTGACCCCGACCGGGCGGCTCGTGCGCCGTTCGGTGCCGCCCGGGGAGCGTACGGCCGCGTTCGCCGCCCAGTTCTCCCTCTCGCACGGGTGCTGGCTGCTGACGTATCCCCTGGCCGGCTGGCTCGGGGCGGCCGCCGGGCTCAACTGGGCCGTCCTCGCCCTGGGTTCGATCGCGCTGGGCGCGGCACTGCTGGCCGTACACCTGTGGCCGTCACGCCCGGCGCCGCACCCCCACGTGCACGCGGATCTCCCCCTCGGCCATCCTCACCTGGCAGGCGCCCTGCGCGTGCCGACGGGCTGGCGGCACAGCCACGGCCCGCTCATGGACGGTCCGCACGCGCGGTCGTAGGCGAAGCCCTTCGCGGCGGCGTGGGCGATCACGTCAGGACCCGCTTCGCCACCGCCGTTCCCGCCCGGAGCGCGGCGACCGGATCGGCCGCCTCGTCCAGTTCGATGAGCACGGTGCCGGCGCCGGGGGTGCGGGACATCGCCTGGGCCCAGCCCCGCCAGTCCACGATGCCCGTGCCGAGTTCGGTCATGTAGGGCTGTTGCCGGGCGTAGACCGTGTCGTCGATGGTGAGTTCGACGTCGATCGGTCCGACCGCGTCCTTCCAGTGCGCGAGCGCGATGCGCGGGGAGTGACGGCGCGCGACGCCGACGGGGTCTCCTCCGCCGAGGGCGATGTGGCACGAGTCGGGGCACAGCCAGACGTAGCGCGGGTCGGTCAGCGTCATGAAGAGGTCGATGTCGCGCTCGTACCAGAGCGTGCTGTTGGACTCCGTGTGGAGGGCGAGCTTCACACCGTGACGGGCGACGGCCTCCCCGACCACGTGGGCGATGTCGGCCATGCGGGTCATGTAGGCGGCGTCGACGAAGAAGGGCGGCCGGGTGCCGAACGTCGTGCGCATGGGCAGTCCGGTGACGAGGAGTTCGGCTCCCGCGTCGGCGAGGAAGGCGGCGCGGCGCTCGGCGTCGGCGACGATGGCGGGCAGGTCGTCGCCCTGCCGCCAGTCGGGGGACTCGCTGTCGGCGACGAAGGCACTCACGACGGACAGACCGCGGGCAGTCAGTTCGCGGCGGAACGTCCGGGCGTCGCCGAAGGCACGCAGGACCGAGGCGATGTCGCCGGGCGCGAAGGTCAGCTCGATGCCGGTGACAGCCGTCTCGGCCAGCGCGTCCATCACCCGCTCCCAGAACCGGTCGGGGTTCTTCAGGGCCCAGTCGCGAAAGGCGTCGGCCGAGTCGAGCCCCCAGAAACCCGGGTGGTAGAAGGTGATGATGTCGGTCGCGAAACGCGGTCCGGAGGATTCGGACGTGTCGGCGGGGTCGGCGGGGTCGTGCGGCCGTATCATTCGGCGCCGCCACGGGCGTTGTAGACGACGATGTCGTCGGCGGAGTCGATGGCCTCCCGGTAGTCACGGAACACGGCGAGCGCCTCGTCCCGGAGCACGTCCTTCACGACCTTGATGCCACGGGCCTCGAACTGCTCGGCCCAGTCCTCGCCGAGGGGGCCCTCGTCGAACGTGGTGATCTCCTCCAGTTCCGGGCCCTCGCCGGCGACCACGAGGCCGCGTACCCCGGACCACATGGCCGCGCCGTAGCACTGGACACACGGGCGCCAGTTCACGACGAGTTCGTGGGTCGGCATGCCCTTGCCGCCGAGATCCCAGTCGCCGGCCGCCTGCTGGGCCAGGCCGAGCGCGACGACCTCGGCGTGTGCGCTGGAGACGCCGGTGGCGAGTACGACGTTCACGCCGACGGAGACGATGCGGCCGCTGTCCTGCTCGGCGACGACCGCCGCGAACGGGCCGCCGTCGCCCTCCCGCCAGTTGCGGTCGGCGAGTCGGTGCACGAGGCGCATGCGGTCCTCGCGGTCGGCGATGACGGCGGGCACGTCGGCCAGCGCGTCGTCGATCCAGGCCGGCAGTGATACGCGGTATTCCTTCGCGATCTCGATCATCGTCGGGATTCCTCTCGGTGGGCTCGGCGGTCGCGGCGGGCTGGGGGCTGGGGGCTGGGTGGGCTCAGCGGGTGGCGAGGGCAGTGTTGCGCGCGGCCACGGCTCTGGCCGCCCGCACGGCGGTCACCGCACCCGTCAGGGTGACGTTGGCGGCCATCGCGGTGGGGATCACTCCGTTGCCGGCCAGGTACAGGTTGTCGAAGCCCCACACCCGGCCGTCCGGATCGCACACGCTGCTGCCGTCGTCGGTGGCGCCGGACCGGACGGTGCCGGTCTGGTGCAGTGACGAGCCGGGCGGGAGCAGGGCCCGTTCGGTCGCGGGGTCGAACGGGCCGAACTCCTCGGCGATCGACCGGACCTCGTCGAGTGCCCGCCGGATCAGCGCCCGGTCGGCGTCGGAGTAGCCGAACTCCACGCGGATCCGCGGCATTCCGGCGAGGTCGGTCTCGGTCTCCGAGAACACGAGCCGGTTCTCGGGGCGCGATTCGACGGGGGCGTACAGCGACAGGCCCACGGAGTGCGCGAGGGGGCGGCCTTCGTCATCGACGTACGTGCGGTTCATGATCTGGCCGTGGAACGGCTGCGCCGCCCCGTTCGACGGCAGCCAGAGCGAGTCCGTGCAGAACTCGCCCGGACGCGTCAGCGGGAGCGCGTCGAGGTCGAGGCGGTACCGGTCGAGGTCGAGCAGCACCCGGGCGGTGACGAACGCGTGCTCGTTGAGGTGGCGGCCGAGCGCCGGGGGGCGGATGCCCGAGGCGAACAGCAGTTGCGGGGTGCGCAGCGCGTCGGCGCACACGATCACGGCGTCCGCGAGGAGTTCCGTCGCGGCTCCGTCGGCGACGCGGCGCAGCCGGGCGCCCGCGATCCGGTCTCCGCAGACGACGAGGGAGGTCGCGAGGGTGCCGGTGAGCAGCGTGAAGGCCGGGTCGCCGCCGGTCGCGATCGGGGGGAATATCGTTCCCGGGGCGGTGCGGGGCAGGGAGCCCGATGGTGTCGCGGTGACGGCCATGGGCATCGGCTGAGGCTGTCGCCCGGCCGGTCCGGCGGCGTCGTAGCGGCGGTGCAGTACGTCGAGCACGATCCGGCCGACCTCGGTCGGGCCGATCGCGGCGGGCGTGACCGCGAGCACCCGGCGCGCGGTGTCGAGGTCCGTCGCCCAGCGGGCCGGGTCGCCGAAGTCGAAGACCTCGTCTCCGGCGGGCCACGGGGTCGCGGCGGTCCAGTGCACGCCCATGCCGCCCGCGTTCCACGCGAGGGCGGTCGCGGGCATCGTCTCTGCGTCGTGGCCGAGGGCGAGTGCGTGGACCATGCCGGGCGGGACGCCGGTGAGGCTGTCCGCCACCTCGCGCACCACCTCGGCGCCCGTGTACATGCCTTGTATGCCGGTGGCGACCTGTTCGTTGTAGCGCGCCCAGAGAGCCGGGTCGTCCAGGTCGTGCAGATGCAGGCCGGGGGCCTCACCGATGGCCGTGCCGCCGTCGAGCATCGTGATGCGCAGCTCCGGGTCGGTGTCCCGCAGCAGTCGGGCCACGACGGATCCCATGATGCCGCTGCCCACGATGAGGACGTCGGTGCGGGGGAGGTCGGTCACAGAGAGACTCCATGTCTTGTGCCATGGGGGGATGTGGGGGCGCTCGGTCGGGGGTCGGGGCGGGGGTTCCGGTCGTGGTCACGGACTGGGGACGAGAGGGCCGAACAGTTCGGTGTCCATGCGGTCGAGGGCCAGCTTGACGGCGCCGACCAGGGCCGCGTCGCGGCCCAGGCGAGTGGCCCGCAGCTCCGCCTCGGGGGCGCGGGCGTCGAGCATCGCCTCCCGCACCCGGGGCAGGAGCAGGTCGGCCGCGTCCTCCAGGCCGCCGCCGAGCACGATGAGGGAGGGGGCGACCGTCCACGACAGGAAGGTGAGGATCGACGCGATGTTCTCCACGAACGCGTCGACCTCCGCGAGGGCGGCCGGCTCGCCCGCCCGGGCGGCCTCGCAGCGGGCGAGGGCGACGGCCCGCTCTGCCGGTTCCGGTGAGCTCAGCCAGGCCACCGGGTGGTTCTCGACCGAGGCCGTCGGTATCGACCTGGCCTCGACGATCTCGCCCGCCGCGCCGTCGAGACCTCGGTGCACGGCGCCTCGTATGAGGATGCCGAGACCGGTGCGGTTGCCGAGGATCGCCCAGACGACGTTGTCGTGGTCGTCGGCCACGCCCCGCCAACGTTCCGCGAGAGCTCCGAGGTTGGTGTCGTTGTCCGCGAACCAGGGCATCGGGATACGCCGGTTGAGCTCGTCGGGCAGGTGCACGCCTTCCCAGTGCGTCGTGTGCACCAGGCGCCGTACGACTCCCTCGTCGTCGATCGCGCCGCCGCTCGCGACCGCACCGGCGCGCAGCCGGTCCGCCGATCCACCCGCGTCGTCGAGCGCCTGGAGGACCAGTGCCGCCGCGTCGTCGAGGGTGACCTGCGGATCCTGGTAGGCGCGCAGTGGCCCGTGCGCCCGGCCGAGGATGCGGCCGCGTACGTCGGCCACAACGGCCGTCGCGTCGGAGGTGGTGATGTACACGGACGCCAACAGGGCGTGTTCGGCGCGCAGTTCGTAGCGTCGGGCGGGGCGCCCGGCTGAGCCGCTGACCGGCACCCGGTCCAGCTCCGCCACCCAGCCGGCCTCGACGAGCGAGTCCAGGATGAGTTCGATCGTGCGGCGGGACAGGCCGGCCTGCTCGGCGAGCGCGGTCAGCGTCGTCGGCCCGGCGGACACCGCCAGGGCGCGCAGGATGACCGAGGTGTTGACGCGTCGGACGGCACTCTGGTTCATCCCTGACATCAGCACGCCCCCGCCGCCTCGGACGCCGACCCAGACCTCGGCCCCGCCCCTGGCCCGGACCCCGACCGTACGACGGGATCGAACACGCCCGTGGTGTCGGCGACGAGCGCCGCGCCGGGCCGGCCGTACTCGCGCGCCGGATCACCGAGGGCGCCGGTCGCTCTCGCCCAGCCCGGTTCCCGGCCGTGGACGAACGCGGCCAGGTCGGCGTGCATCGAAGTGGCCAGTTCCCGGGGCGGGTTGGGGCCGAGCACCCGGGCGACTCCCGGTGCGTCGAGTACGTCGAAGAAGTACGGGAGGTCGACGCAGTGCGCGGCTCCGCCGAGCACCGGCGAGGGCCACTCGAAGGAGTACAGCCAGGTGCCGGCGCGGGCGGCGCGACGGGCGGCCGCGGCGCGCGGACACGCGGCGCGGAACAGGGTGTCCGTGCGGCGGGTTCCTCCCCGGCGGCCGTCCCCGGAGGAATCGGCGCCGCTGTCGAACTCGTCCCCCGTCGCCCCGAGCAGCAGGGGGACGTCGTGCCCGTGCGCGGCGAGTCCGTCGGCGACCGGTACGGGCAGGATGTCGTCGCCGACGAACGGGGCGAGTACGGGCCTGTCGTCGCCCCGCTCGTCCCGCAGGTCGAGCACGGCCCGCTGGAGCTCCTCCACGGAGGGCCCGCCGAATCCGGCGCGGGTCGCGGGAACGTCGAGTCCGTGCGCGAGTCGGTCGAGGAAGTCAGGTACGGCGCGCGCTTCGAAGAACCCTCCGGACAGGCTGACCGCGCGATGGAAGCGGCCGTCGCGGGCGGGCGAGGAGAGCAGCGCGAGCACCGCCGCTCCCCCGGCCGACTGGCCGGCGACGGTGACCCGGTCCGGGTCTCCGCCGAAGGCGGCGATGTTGTCGCGCACCCAGTCGAGGGCGAGCAGCAGGTCCCGCAGCGCGAGGTTGGTGGGGACGTCGTCCAGTACGGCGAAGCCGTCGACGCCGAGACGGTAGCCGACGGTGACGCGGACGACGCCGTCGCGGGCGAAGGCGCGCCCGTCGTACCAGGGGCTGGCCGGGCTCCCCGCGAGGAAGCCGCCGCCGTGGATCCACACCAGGACCGGGAAGGGCCCGCGGTCGTCGTCCGCGGCCGGGGCGACGATGCCGAGGTTCAGCACGTCGTCGCCGGGAACCGACGGTTCCGGCACGGTGGTCGTGGCGAACAGGGGCACGCGCTGGGAGGTGGGGCCGTGCCGGGACGCGTCGTACGGCTGCCGGAACCGGCCGCGTGGGACCGGTGCGGCGAACCGCCGTGCGCCCGTGGGGGGTTGGGCGAAGGGAATGCCGAGGAAGCGCCGGGTCCGGCCGTCACGCCGGCCGACGATCGTGCCCGCGGAAGCGTGCACGGTGTCCGGCTCTCCGGGTGCGTGAAGGGACATCATCTCGGTCACCGCATTCCCGTTCCGGAGATGCCCTGCACGAAGTAGCGCTGCAGGAACAGGAAGAGCAGCAGTACCGGCAGCATCACGACGATCGCCCCGGCGAGCAGCAGGCCGTAGTCCGTGACGTGGGCGGCCGCCTGGCTGGTGGCGGCGAGGCCCACCGGCAGCGTGTAGGTGGACATGCTCTGGGCGACGATGAGCGGCCAGATGAAGTGGTTCCACGAGGCGAGGAACGACATGATCGTGATCGTCGCGACGGCGGGGCCCGCCAGCGGAAGAAAGATCCGGAAGAAGATCCGGAACTCGCCCGCGCCGTCGATCCGGGCCGCTTCGAGGAGTTCGTCGGGGATCGACGCCGCGTACTGCCGCATGATGAAGACGGACATCGGCATGGCCACGCTGGGCAGGGCGATACCGGCCAGGGTGTCCGCCAGGCCGAGGTCGACGGTGATCACGAACTGGGTGACGAACACCGCGGTGAACGGCACCATCATCGCCGCCATGACCGCGCCGAACGCGAGCCTCTTGCCCGCGAAGTCGAGTTTGGCGAGCGCGTACCCGGCGGCCGACGCCGCGACGATGTTGCCCGCCACCACGATGGCCGCGACCACAAGGCTGTTGACCATGAACTGGCCGAAACCCTCCGTTCTGAACAGCCGGAGGAAGTTGTCGAAGGTGACGTGCTGCGGGAGCCAGGCGCCGGGGTCGGAGCGGATCTCGTCGAGGCCGCGCAGCGAGCCGCTGACCACCCAGAAGAACGGGAGCGTCGTGAGCAGCGCGCACAGCACCAGCGCGGCGTACAGCAGCGGCCGGGCGACGGACCGGCGGGGCACGGCGATCCGGTTCGTGGCTGTTTCGGCGTTCCGCAAGGCGGCGACGGCGGTCATACGCGGGACCTCAGCAGTCGGAACTGGACAAGACTCACCAGGGCCACCAGGACGAGCATCACGAAGGACGCGGCCGAGGACATCCCGAACTCGCCGGCCCCGAACTGGTGGTAGGTGTACAGCGCGACGGACTCGGTGGTGCCGAGCGGGCCGCCGTCCGTGAGCAGGTACGGCTCGTCGAAGGCCTGGAGGTAGAAGACGGTCAGCAGCACCGACACCATCAGGGTGGTCGGCAGCAGCAGCGGCAGGGTGATGTGCCTCAACTGCCGCCACCGGCCCGCCCCGTCGAGCGCGGCGGCCTCGTACACGTCGTCAGGAACGGCCTGCAGCCCGGCGAGGAACAGCACCATCGCGGTGCCGAAGTTGCGCCACACGCCGAGCAGGATGACCACGGGCATGGCGAGGTTCGGGTCGTCCAGCCAGTTCGGTCCGGCGAGGCCGACGGCACCGAGCGCCTTGTTGACGGTGCCGTCGGCGTAGAAGGCGTACTGCCAGATCAGGGCGACCGCCACCACGTTGGTGACGACCGGCGCGAAGAAGAGCGTCCGGAAGGTGCCGCGCAGCCGGCGAATGCCGGAGTTCAGCACGACGGCCAGCGCGAAGCCGATCACCATGGTCAGCGGCACGCCGACGGCCACGAACAGGGCGGTGTTCAGGATGTCGCGCAGGAAGCTCTCGTCCTCCATCAGCCGGACGAAGTTGTCCAGGCCGGTGAAGTCGACCGCGAGCGGGTGCCTGAGGTCCGTGCCCCGCAGGTCGGTGAGGCTGAAGCCGAGCGCGGCGACGGTGGGGACGGCCGTGTAGAGCAGGAACACGATCGCGAACGGCGTGAGGAACAGCCAGGCGACGGCCGTATGACGGGTGCGCCGCCGGGTGCCCGCGACAGGCGTGGTGGTGGTCATGGGCGGCTCACTTCGCCCCCGTGCCGAGGCTTTCGGCGTACGACTGGATGTTCGCGGCGGCCTTCTCGGCGCTCGCCGTGCCCTTGACCACGGCTTCCGTCTCCTTGCCGATCCGGGTCGCGACCTGCTGCCAGGTGCTGACCTGCGGAAAGGTCCGGGTGTTCTTCAGCTGGGTGAGGAAGGCGTCGAGCAGCGGCTGGCCCTTGACGGCGGGGTCGTCCCAGGCGGAGATGACCGCGGGCAGTGAGCTGTACGCCTGGTACTGAGCGACCTGGGTGCTCGGCTGCGACAGGTACCGGACGAGCTTCCACGACGCGTCCGCGTCGCCGCTGCCCGCGAGGACGCCCCAGCTGCCGCCGGCGGAGAAGGAGACGCTGCCCGAGGACCCGGCCGGCAGGGGTGCGGTCGCTACGTGGGACGCCGTCCAGCCGTCCTTCTTCGCGGCGGTGTCGAGCTGCCCGATCACCCACGGGCCGGTGATCATCGTGGCGGTCTTGCCGCTCACGAAGTACGGCTGCGCGTCGAGGAAGGTGGGCGTGGCGGTGTCGGCGGCGCCCGAGGTGAAGAACGACGCGTTGTACTTCAGCGCGTCGACCATCGCCGGCGTGTCGAGTGTCCATGTCCCGTCGGAGGAGAGCAGCGAGCCGCCGGCCTGCCAGGCGTACATCGCGACGTCCTGGCCGTTGAAGATGTCCCACCCGTTGTCGGCACCCAGGCCGCGCTTGGCACCGGCGCCCTGGAGGGCCTTGAAGAACGGCACCATCTCGTCCCAGGTGGCCGGCGCCTCGACACCTGCCTTCTTCGCCAGGTCGGCGCGGTAGACGAGGGCGTACGTGTAGGCGTACCAGGGCACGGTGTAGGCCACGTCATCGACGACGCCCGCGTCCCACAGGCTCTTGAAGAAGCCGTCCGGGTCGACGAGGCCGTCCGGTACGGCCCGGAGGATCGACGGGTCGAGGAACTGCGCCTGCGACTCGGGGAAGAACTGGGCGACATCGGGCCCCTTGCCCGCCGCGATCGCCGCCTGGAGCTTGGTGTAGTACTCGGCGTTCGGGATCAGGGTGACCTTCACGTCGAGGTCGGGGTTGGCGGTCCTGAAGGGCTTGACGACCTTGTCGAGCACGTCGGCATCGCCCTGGGCGGCCCATACGGTGAGGGATCCGGTGGCCGGGGAGTCGTCGATCGGCTGGGCGCTCGCGGTCGCGGCGGTGTCGTCACCGCCGCGACCACAGGCCGCCAGGGGAAGAGCGCAACTGACAGCCATGGCCGCGGTCAGCCGTAGGGCACCGCGTCGGGAGAGGTTGGGCACGCGGGAGCTCCTGTCTCATGGAGGCGCTGAGCCAGTGATGGGTTTTCCGGGGAAAGTCGCGTTATTGAGCCCGTGAAGCCCTGGGGGCCGATCGGGACTGTGCGACTGGTGTAGACGCTATGGACGATGTGTTTCGGCCAAGTGGCGCCCCTCGCCCCGAATAATTTCGGAACTTGTAGCGAAATCCCCGGTCCGGGCACACCCGGGGGGCGAGCGCACAGGCGCCCGCCCCCCAGGTGTGCCCGGACCTCAGACGCTGAGCGCCGCCCGTACGGTCTGCTCGGCCCCCGTACCGCCCTCGCCCGACGAGGTGACCCGTCCCGCTTCGAGGACGTAGTACCGCTCGGCCGCTCGCATGGCGAAGCCCACGTGCTGTTCGACGAGGAGGACGGAGAGGCCGCCGCGGCGGGTCAGGGCGAGGATCTTCTCCTCGATCTCGGCGACGACGGAGGGCTGGATGCCCTCGGTCGGCTCGTCGAGGAGGAGGAGCCTGGGCCGGGTGATCAGGGCGCGCGCGATGGCGAGTTGCTGGCGCTGGCCGCCGGAGAGGAGACCGGCGCGGCGGCCGGACAGCTCCCGCAGGACAGGGAAGAGGTCCAGGGCATCGGCGACGGCCTCCTTGCCGTCCGCGCGGCCGTCGGCGACGAGTTGCAGGTTCTCGGCGGTGGTGAGGTGCGGGAAGGACTGCTGCCCTTGGGGGACGTACGCCATGCCCCTGGCCACCCGCTGGTGCGGGGCGAGGTGCGTGATGTCCTCGCCGTTCAGCAGGACGGTTCCGCTCTTCGGCTTGAGCAGGCCCATCGCGGCGCGCAGGAGGGTGCTCTTGCCGGCGCCGTTGTGGCCGAGGACGGCTCCGACGCCGTCCTTCGGGACGGAGACGGTCACGCCGTGCAGCACGGTCGTGCGGTCGTATCCGGCCTGGACGGAGTTGATCTCCAGCATGGGCGTCACGCCTCCTCGGCGACGGGGACGGGAGCGGCGACCGGTTCGGCTGCGGGCTCGGGCTCGGACGCGCGGCCGAGGTAGACCTCCTGGACCTTGGCGTCGGCCTGGACCTCGGTGACGGAACCCTCGCTGAGGACCTTGCCGGCGTGCAGGACGGTGACGCTGCGGGCGAAGGAGCGCATGAAGTCCATGTCGTGCTCGATGACGACGACGGTGTGGTCCTCGCCGACGCGTTGCAACAGCTCGCCGGTGGCCTCGCGCTCGTCGTGGCTCATACCGGCGACGGGCTCGTCGAGCAGCAGCAGCTTCACGTCCTGGACGAGCAGCATGCCGATCTCCAGCCACTGCTTCTGCCCGTGCGCGAGCACACCCGCCGGACGGTCGCGCAGATCGGTCAGGCCGGTGGTCTCCAGTGCCTTGGTCACCGCCTCCGGCACTCCCTTGCGGCGGCGGAGCATCGTCAGCGGGCCGCGTCCGGCGCCCGCCGCGATGTCGAGGTTCTGCAGGACGGTCAGCTCCTCGAAGACCGTGGCCGTCTGGAACGTACGGCCGATGCCCAGACGGGCGATCCGGTGCACCGGCTTGCCGATGAGCTCCTCGCCGGCGAAGCGGACCGATCCGGTGGACTTCACCAGTCCGGTGACCGCGTCGACGAGCGTGGTCTTTCCGGCGCCGTTCGGGCCGATGAGGAAGCGCAGGTCGCCGGGGCGGATGTCGAGGTCCACGCCGTCGACGGCCTTGAAGCCGTCGAACGTCACCCGCAGGTCGCGGACCGTCAGTCCCTCGCCGCTCATGCCGTTCCTCCTGTCGGGGTCGGGGTCGGAGTCGGGGTGGGTGTCGGCGTCGTGGTCCCGGCCGTGGGGGTTCGGCGTTTGCGCACCACGCTCGCCAGGGAAGCGAGGCCCCCGGGCAGGAAGCCGACCGCCAGGACGAACAGCAGGCCCTGGAGGTACGTCCACGCGGCGGGGAAGGCGTCGGAGAGGGTGCTCTGCGCCCAGGCCACGGCGATCGCGCCGAGGACGGCACCCACCAGGGAGGCCCGGCCGCCCACCGCGGCCCCGATGACGAAGCCGATGGACGGGACGATGCCGATGAGGGCCGGCGAGATGATGCCGACCGCGGGGACGAAGAGGGCGCCCGCGAGGCCCGCCATGCCGGCCGCCACGACGTACGCGACGAGCTTGACGTTGGCCGGGTCGTAGCCGAGGAAGCGCA
This sequence comes from Streptomyces sp. CA-210063, assembly GCF_024612015.1. Lineage (NCBI taxonomy): Bacteria > Bacillati > Actinomycetota > Actinomycetes > Kitasatosporales > Streptomycetaceae > Streptomyces > Streptomyces sp. CA-210063. The sequence goes on along the minus strand of NZ_CP102512.1, from coordinate 10,113,852 downwards.
CGCGCTCCTCGGAGTCCCGTACGGCGACGAGGAGTTCGCCGTAGCGGCTGACGAACAGCTGGCGGGCGATGGCCATCAGCAGCAGGAGCACCGCGGCGATGACGAAGTACACCATCCGCTGGTTGACCGGGTCGTTGAGGTCGTAGCCGAAGAAACCCTGCATGTCGGTGAGGCCGTTGGTGCCGCCGGTGGTGGCCTGCTGGCCGACGAGCCAGATGGCGAGGGCGGCGGCCAGTGCCTGGCTGAGGATCGCGAAGTACGCGCCCTTCACCCGGCGGCGGAAGACGAAGAAGCCGAGCAGCGCGGCGACCGCCATGGGCAACAGGACGGTCATGGCGAGGGCGAAGAGCGGGTTGGCGAAGGGCTGCCACCACCAGGGCAGGGTGTCGCCGGTGCCGTACAGCTGCATGAAGTCGGGCAGCGTCTGGCCCGTGGCGGCCGCGTCGGCGAGCTTGAGGTGCATGGCCATGGCGTAGCCGCCGAGGCCGAAGAAGACGCCCTGGCCGAGGACGAGCAGTCCGCCGCGGCCCCAGGCGAGGCTCACGCCGACCGCGACGATCGCGTAACACAGGTATTTGGCGAGGAGGTTGAGCCGGAAGTCGGAGAGGGCGAGCGGGGCGACGCCGATGAGGAGGACCGCGCCGAGGAGGAAGGCGCCGGGGACGCGGAAGCGTGCCAGGAGGGATGCCGACGGCTCTGCCACGGGGGCCGTCTTCGCCGAAGGGGTCGTTGTCGTCGTCATGCCAGGCTCCGGGTGCGCAGCGTGTACAGGCCCTGGGGTCGCCACTGCAGGAAGGCGACGATCGCCACGAGCACGATGACCTTGGCGACGCTGACCGTCGTCGAGTACTCCAGGACCGACTGCAGGACGCCGAGCGCGAAGGCGGTGATGACGCTGCCCTTGAGCTGGGCGACGCCGCCGACGACCACGACCAGGAAGGCGTCGACGATGTAGTTGGTGCCCATCGTCGGGCCGATCGGGCCGACCAGGGTGAGCGCGACACCGGCCACGCCCGCGAGGCCCGAGCCGATGAAGAACGTCGTACGGTCCACGCGTTCGGTGGCGATGCCGGACACCTCGGCGAGGTCCCGGTTCTGTACGACGGCCCGGATGCGGCGGCCGAGCGGGGTCAGCTTCAGGATCAGCGTGAGGCCGAGGACGCACAGCAGGGCGAGGCCCAGGATGAACAGCCGGTTGTTGGCGAAGGTGATGCCGCCGACCGAGATGTTGCCGGTGAGCAGGTCCGGGGCGCGGGTCTGGACGTTCGGGGCACCGAAGATGTCACGGGCCAGCTGCTGGAGCATCAGGGAGACGCCCCAGGTGACCAGCAGGGTGTCCAGCGGCCGGGTGTACAGGCGCCGGATGAGCAGCCATTCGAGCAACGCGCCCATGGCGCCCGCGACGAGGAAGGCCAGCGGCAGGGCGACGAGCAGGGAGACGCCGGCGCCGCTGATCGACTTCTGCAGCACATACGTCGTGTAGGCGCCGGCCATGATGAACTCGCCGTGCGCCATGTTGATCACGCCCATCTGACCGAACGTCAGGGTCAGGCCGAGCGCGATCAGCAGGAGGACGGCACCGATACTGATGCCGGTGAAGGACTGGTTGAGGACGACCGTCATGGAGCGGCTCCGGGTCGGGGGGAGGGGTTGTTCGGCGGGTGCGGGTCCGGTGGGGCTTCTCGCGCAGTTCCCCGCGCCCCTGAAAGACACGGCCCTGCGGGCCGAAAAGCACGGGGCGCAGCCCCTGCTTTTCAGGGGCGCGGGGAACTGCGCGACCCACTCACCGTCAGACTCAGGACAGCCCGGCAGCCCAGTCGTACCCCTTCAAATACGGGTCCGGCTCGATCGGCTTGCCGGAGTTCCAGACCTCCTCGATCAGGCCGTCCGAGCCGACCTTGCCGATGCGGGCGGTCTTGTAGACGTGCTGCGTGGCGCCGTCGACGGTGACCTTGCCCTCGGGGGCGTCGAGTTCGATGCCGTCGGAGGCCTTCTTCACCTTCGCCACGTCGAAGGAGCCGGCCTTCTCGACCATCTCCTTCCAGAGGTAGACGGAGATGTACGCGGCCTCCATCGGGTCACTGGTCGGCTTGTCCTTGCCGTAGGCGGCCTGGTAGGCCGCCACGAACTTCGTGTTCGCCGCGCCGGAGGTGGTCTGGTAGTAGTTCCACGCGGTCAACTGGCCTTCCAGGTACTGGGTGCCGATGCTCTTGACCTCCTCCTCGGCGATCGACACCGAAAGCACCGGCAGGCTCTTCGCGGTGAGCCCTGCGGACTTGTACTCCTTGAAGAAGGCCACGTTGCTGTCGCCGTTGAGGGTGTTGAACACGGCGTCCGCGCCCGCGTCCTTGACCTTGTTGACGATGGTGCTGAACTCGGTGGAGCCGAGCGGCGCGTAGTCCTCGCCGACCACCGTCATGCCCTGGGCCTCCGCGTACGCCCTGATGATCTTGTTGGCGGTGCGCGGGAAGACGTAGTCGCTGCCCACCAGGTAGAGCCGCGTCAGGCCCTGCTTCTTGAGGTAGTCGAGGGCGGGGACGATCTGCTGGTTGGTGGTGGCGCCCATGTAGAAGATGTAGGGGGACTGCTCCAGGCCCTCGTACTGCACGGGGTAGAAGAGGAGCGACTTGTAGCGCTCGAAGACCGGCTTGACGGCCTTGCGGCTGGCGGAGGTCCAGCAGCCGAAGGTGGCGACCACCTTGTCGTCAGTGATCAGGGCCTCCGCCTTCTCGGCGAAGGTCGGCCAGTCGGAGGCGCCGTCCTGGCTGATGGGCTTCAGTTTCTTGCCCAGGACGCCACCGGCGGCGTTGATCTCCTTCACCGCGAGCAGCAGCGCGTTGTGGACCGTGACCTCGCTGATGGCCATGGTGCCCGAGAGCGAGTTGAGCAGACCGACTTTGACGGTGTCGCCGGAGGTGTCCGCCTGGGCGCCGGAGGATGACGTGGCGGTGCCGGTCTTGGCGCCGCACGCGCTGAGGACGGCGGTCGCGCCGAGCGCGGACGCGCCTGCGAGGAGACCGCGTCTATTGATGCTGAGCCCGGACATGCAATACCTCCTGGGTCGCTGAAGTGCGACCACAGCCTGCGAGGAAACTGTTTCCCTTGCGTTTCGTGGCAATTGAAGAACAGTTTCCTGAGGAAGTATTTTTTGAGGTCGCGAAGGATTCGTTAGTTTCCACAGAAAGGATGTGCTCCTGGTTTACGATGTCAGGAGCGCAGCGGTCGAAGGCGAGTTGAGGAGTGGCGATGGCGAGACGGCCCGAGGAACTGCTCCAACTGCTGACCCGTGCCGAGCGCCTGTCCATGCGCCGAGTCCAGTCCGTGCTCGACGAGTTCGACTGCTCCGTCGAGGCGTGGCGGGTCCTCGACCTGCTCTCCGACGGACAGGGCCACAACATGACGGCCCTCGCCGAGCATGCCTTCCTGCCGGCACCGAGCCTGACCAAGCTGATCGACCAACTCGTCGACCAGAACCTGGTGTTCCGCCGCGTCGATCCCACCGACCGGCGCCGTGTCCTCGCCCACCTGACTCCGAGGGGGATGGAGCGCCGGCAGCTGTTGGCCCGTGAAGTACGGGCGGACTGGGCCGAGTTGGGGCCGCTGCACTCCGAGGAGGACGGCAAGCGGCTGGAACTGCTGCTGGACCGGCTGGCCCGGACCCTGGAGGGCGGGACCACCGACGGCCAGGGCAGGGTCAGCGCAGGTCGTGCGGAGCGCGCAGCTGGGCGAGGACGTTGAAGTCGTACCCGTCCGCCCGCGCCAGGTAGATGCGCTGGCGCACATGCCGTCCGTCCAGGCCCAGCAGACCGCGCGGCCCCTCGTAGGAGACGCTGTCGGCGGCCGCCCCGATCGCGGCGACGTCCAGGGCGCGCGCCCGTTCGACGAGCGCGGCGAGGAGCAGGACGCCCTCGTAGCAGGACTCGCCGAGACTGCCGGGGGTCGGTGCCTCCAGGCCGAAGCGGCCGGCGTACTGGCCGTGGAAGTCCATGGTGTTCTGGTCGGCGAGCGAGGCGAAGAACCCGGCCGTGCTGTAGAGGTCGAGGGTGGCTTCCGCGCCACTGCCCAGCAGCATGTTCTCGTCCATCAGCGTGCTCAGCCGCAGCGACCGCTGGTCGAGCCCCCAGGCGGCGAAGGCCCGGTTGAAGCGGACCGCGTCACTGCCGACCAGGAGCATCAGGACCCCGTCGGCGTCGGCCCGCTCGATGCGTCGCAGTACCCCCGAGAAGTCGTCGGTGCCGAGCGGCAGATACGCCTCACCACAGACGCGGCCCCGGGACTCACGCGCGTACCCGCGGGCGGCGCGGGCGGTGTGCCGGGGCCACACGTAGTTGTTGCCGACGACGAACCAACGGCGCACCCCGCGAGACTCGGCGAGCAGACGCATCGCGGGCAGCAGCTGCCAGGAAGGCGTCTCGCTGGTCATGAAGACGCCCTCGGTGCGCTCCCCGCCCTCGTACAGGGCCGTGTAGACGTACGGCACCCGGTGCGCGACACGCGGGGCCACCGCCTGCCGCACCGAGGAGATGTGCCAGCCGGTGACGCCCTGCACCGCGCCCGAGGCGACCAGGGCCTCGACGTCCTCCGCGACGCGCCACGGCTCGGCCCCGCCGTCGACCTCGATCAGCCGCAGCTCCTTGCCCAGCACTCCCCCGGCCTTGTTGACCTCCTCGGCGGCCAGCCGCGCGCAGGCCCCGCAGGTGGGTCCGAAGATTCCGGCGGGGCCCTGCATCGGGTACACGAGGGCCACGTTCAGGGTCGAGTCGTCGGCCGTGAACCACTCGGGTGTGTGGAGAGGGAGTGGTGGCCGGGTCATGCGCTCATGATGGCGTGATCGCTGTCGGCGCCCCAGGTGGAGCCACGGATCGAGACCGATTCGTATGCCGAGCCTCGGCGGGACGGCCGGGTTCGTCATGGCGCTGCGGTAGAGCTCCGTCAGCTTTCGGTCAGGTCAGGTGCTTCCGGCCGAGGCGTCGGTCAGGCGGTCCCGCCCCGGCGGCTCCTGAACCACCACACTCCCGCGCCGAGTACGAGGACGCCCGCGCCGATGCCGAGGGGCACGGCGAGGGACATGCCGTCGTCGTCCTTGGTGCCGTCCGCCGCGGGCTTCGCGGACGGGGTCGGTGTGCCGGTGGCCGGGGCGGTCGAGGGGGCGGCCGTCGTGGGCTCCTCCGAAGGGCTGGGGCTCACGGGTTGGGCGCCGGGGGCGGCGGCCTTCAGGTCCAGGCGGGGCGCCGGGTGACCGTGGCCGTGGCCGTCCCCGCCCTCCTCGCCGTCGAGCTCGATCCAGCGGTCCACCTTGCCGTCGCTGTAGGACTGCAGCGTCTTGAAGACCAGGGACTTCGCGTCGGGCAGCTGTCGTACGGTGACGGCGTATTCGGCGTCCTCCCCCACCGGGAGCTTCTCACCGGAGACCGTCCAGCCCCGGCTGGTGGGGGCGAACTTCCAGCCGTCGGGTCCCTTGTCGTAGGTGATGTCGGCGGGGACGATGCCCTCGGGCAGGATCACCTCCAGTTTGGTGATGCCGGCGGAGGAGGACTCCGACTCCGCGAAGAAGGTCAGTTCGACGTTCTGGTCGAGGGCCCGGGCGCCCTCCGCCTCGACCTCCGTGTGGGCCGCGGCCGGTCCCGCGGTGGCGACGGTGACCGCCAACACGACGGCGGTGAGAACGCCGAGACGGCGTGTGCTGGGTGCCAAGGTCGGGCGGTGCACAGCTGACTCCCTTGTGCCGATGGGTGAAGGCTGCATTCAAGCGCAGGGCGAGGGGCCCGGCCAAGGGCGGCCGGGGCCGTACCGGGAGGGCGGTCCGGCCCCGCCGGGAGGGCGATCGGGCCCCACCGGGAGGGCGATCGGGCCCCACGGGAGGAGCCGGCGCACCGGCAAAGCCGTCGTATCCAGGCAAGGGCGTCCGCTCTCCCCGGTGGTGTGTGCCGCAGGTGACGCAAGGGGTGTGCGCCGGGGTGTGTGCTGTTCACCATCGCTTTCGCGCCCCCGGCTCCGCTTGTCAGCGCCCTTGTGCGGGCACTACTGTCACCACGCCTTGGTGAACGGGAAATCCGGTGTGATGCCGGTGCGGCCCTCGCCACTGTGATCGGGAAGTCCGGCTCCAGTCCTCACGGACAGCCACTGGGTCCTAGACCCGGGAAGGCGGAGCACGGGCGGTGTCACCCGTAAGCCAGGAGACCGGCCAAGGCGCGTCAACCATCCACGAGGTGCTGGAGAGGGTCTGCTGAGCCATGCACATAGCCGAGGGTTTCCTTCCTCCGGCGCACGCGATCGCCTGGGGGGTCGCGTCCGCGCCGTTCGTCGTCCACGGAGTACGGTCACTCACCCGTGAGGTCAGGGAGCATCCCGAGAGCACACTGCTGCTCGGTGCCTCGGGGGCCTTCACCTTCGTCCTGTCCGCGCTGAAGCTCCCGTCGGTGACCGGGAGTTGCTCCCACCCCACCGGCACCGGCCTGGGCGCCATCCTGTTCCGGCCACCGATCATGGCGGTGCTGGGCACCATCACCCTGCTCTTCCAGGCCCTGCTGCTCGCGCACGGCGGCCTGACCACGCTCGGCGCCAACGTCTTCTCGATGGCGATCGCCGGGCCGTGGGCGGGTTACGGCGTCTACCGGCTGCTGCGGCGGTTCGGCGTGCCGCTGATGGTCACGGTGTTCTTCGGCGCGTTCGTCGCCGACCTGGTCACCTACTGCGTCACCAGCGTGCAGCTGGCGCTCGCGTTCCCCGACCCGAGCAGCGGCTTCCTCGGCGCGCTCGGCAAGTTCGGTTCGATCTTCGCCGTCACCCAGATCCCGCTCGCGGTGAGCGAGGGTCTCCTCACCGTGCTGGTGATGCGTCTGCTGGTGCAGTCGAGCAAGGGCGAACTGACCCGGCTCGGCGTGCTCCTGACCGGCAAGCAGGACCGGACCGAGACCGACGAGACCGAGGCGGTGGCCCGATGAACCGCAACACGAAGATCAACGCCCTGCTGCTGATCGTCGTGGCCGCGCTCGCCGTCCTGCCGCTGGCCCTCGGCCTCGGCGACCACAAGGAGGAGCCGTTCACGGGCTCCGACGGCGAGGCGGAGACGGCGATCACCGAGATCGAGCCGGACTACGAGCCCTGGTTCTCCCCCTTGTACGAGCCGCCGTCCGGTGAGATCGAGTCGGCGCTCTTCTCCCTCCAGGCCGCGCTGGGCGCGGGCGTCCTCGCCTACTACTTCGGTGTGCGCCGGGGCCGGCGCCAGGGCGAGGCGCGAGCCCGGGCGCGACTGGACGCGGCCGGGAACACCACCACGAGCGAGGCGACCGCGGTGAGCGCGACGGCGGCGGCCGCGACCGCCAGGACCGCGACCGGTGACGAAGGCCCGCCCGGTGGCGCCGCCGAGTCCACCGCGGGCCGGGTCTGATCCCGCGTGCTGCCGATCGACGCGGCGGCGCACAGCAGTCGCTGGCGCCGCCGCCACCCCGTGGACAAGGCCTTGCTCGGACTAGGTCTCACGGTCCTCGCGATCTCCCTGCCACCCTGGCCCGGCGCCGCCCTCGTGCTGCTGACCGCCCTCGCCGTGCTGCTGGGCCCGGCGGGCGTCCCCGGCCGTCGGCTGTGGCGCGCCTATCGGGTGCCGCTGGGCTTCTGCGTGACCGGGGCGCTGCCCCTGCTGGTCCAAGTGGGCGGGCCCGACGGGTTCGTCACCCTGGCCGAGGGCGGTCCGGTCCGCGCCGGGGAGCTGCTGCTGCGCACCTCGGCCGCCTCCCTCGGCGTCCTGCTGTTCGCCTTCACCACGCCCATGTCGGACCTGCTGCCCCGGCTGGTGAAGGCCGGGGTGCCCGCACCGGTCGTGGACGTCGCGCTGGTCACGTACCGCATGAGCTTCCTTCTCCTGGACTCGGTGCGCCGGATCCGGGAGGCGCAGGCGGCCCGGCTGGGGCACACCACACGGGCCGCCACCTGGCGTTCCCTCGCCGGGCTGGGCGCCACCGCGTTCGTACGGGCCTTCGACCGGGCGGCTCGCCTCCAGACCGGGCTGGCCGGACGGGGGTACGACGGCACCCTGCGCGTCCTGGTGCCCGAGGCCCGGGTCTCCGCCCGCTTCACCGCGGCCAGTGTCGCCCTGCTCGCGGCCGTGGCCGCCCTCACCTTCGTACTGGATTCGTCCTGGAAAGGCCGCTGACATGAGCGAGCCCGTGCTGGTCGCCCTACGGGGCGCGTCCTTCGCGTACGAGGACGGCCCGGCCGTGCTCAGCGATCTCGACTTCGCGGTGCACGAGGGGCGCGCGCTCGCCCTGCTGGGCCGCAACGGCAGCGGCAAGACCACGCTGATGCGGCTGCTCAGCGGTGGACTGCGGCCCCGTTCGGGCGAGTTGGCGGTCCAGGGGCGGCCGGTGACGTACGACCGCAAGGGTCTGACCCGGCTGCGGACGACCGTCCAGTTGGTCGTCCAGGACCCGGACGACCAGTTGTTCGCGGCGTCCGTCGCGCAGGACGTGTCGTTCGGGCCGCTGAACCTCGGGCTGTCCGACGCGCAGGTGCGGGCCCGGGTGGAGGAGGCGCTCGGCGCGCTCGGGATCAGCGCCCTCGCCGACCGGCCCACCCATCTGCTCTCCTACGGGCAGCGCAAGCGGACCGCCATCGCCGGCGCGGTCGCGATGCGGCCCCGGGTCCTGATCCTCGACGAGCCGACCGCCGGGCTCGACCCCGACGGCCAGGAGCGGCTTCTCGCCACGCTGGAGGAGCTGCGCCGGTCCGGCACCACCGTCGTGATGGCCACGCACGACGTCGACCTCGCCCTGCGGTGGGCCGACGACGCGGCGCTGCTCACTCCGTCGGGCGCCCGCACGGGCCCGGTGGCCGCGATGCTCGCCCGCACGGACCTCCTCCAGCAGGCGGGGCTACGGCTCCCGTGGGGCATCGCGGTCGCTCGACTGCTGCGCGAACAGGGGCTGTTGACGGGTGAGGAGCCCGGTCCGCGTACGCCGGAGGAGCTGGCCGCCATGGCGGGGGCGCACACCGCTCCCCCGCTACCGGCCGACGGCTGAGTTTCCGGCGAGGCCGCTTCAGATCCGCAGGCCGTAGGTGCGGATCGCGGTGCCCCCGAAGACCTCCCGGTCTTCGGCGAGGCTCACCGCGGACACCAACGACTCGGCCACGTCGATGACTTCCACGTAGTCGGAGGCGAGCAGGCAGACGGGCCAGTCCGAGCCGAACATCAGCCGCCCGGGGCCGAAGGCGTCGAGCACGGTGTCGGCGTACGGGACGAGGTCCGCGACGGACCAGGAGGTCCAGTCGGCCTCCGTGACCAGGCCGGAGAGTTTGCACACGGTGTTCGGCAGGGCGGCGAGCCGCCGTATCTCCCCCGCCCATGGCTCCAGTTCGCCGGAGGCGATGGGTGGCTTCCCCAAGTGGTCCAGGACGAAGGTGAGTTCGGGGAGCCGGGCCGCCGCCTCCACGGCGGCCGGGAGCTGGTGGGGTGTGACCAGGAGGTCGTAGACGAGTCCCGCGTCGGCGACGGCGGACAGGCCCCTGGTGACGTCCGGGCGCACCAGCCAGCGCGGGTCCGGTTCGCCCTGTACCTGGTGGCGGATGCCCACCAGGTACTCGCCGCCCGGCCCTTCCCGCAGCTTGGCGAGAGCGTCGGCGACATCGGGAGAGGTGAGGTCGGTCCAGCCGACGACCCCGGCGACCAGGTCGCTGTCGGCGGCGAGGGCCAGGAACTCGGGGGTCTCCTCGGGCACGGTGATCGTCTGCACCAGCACGGTGGCGGTGACGCCGGCGAATCGTGCCGCCGCCTCCAGCTCGCGGAGGGTGAAGTCGCGGCGCAACGGGGCGAGTTCGGGTCCGGTGATCCAGTCCTGGTCCCGGATCGAGAGGTCCCAGACGTGGTGGTGGGCGTCGACGATCACGGGGCGGGCGTCCGTGTCTGCCCCGGCTCCCCCGGATTTCGTACCGTTCGCAGGCCCGGGTACGTCCGCGCCGCTCACAGTTCCCACACCGCGGGCAGTCCGGCGTCGGAGCCCTCCGCCGAGTAGTCGTGGACGACGTCGAGGAGGTCGGCCATGCGGGCCTGCCAGGCGATGTTGACCGGCAGTTTCTCCAGTTCGGCGATCATCGCCGCGTAGTCCTCGACCTCCAGCAGATGGAAGAGGTCGGTGCCGCTGCGCCAGATCGTCCACTCGCTCACCCCGGCGGCGCGGATGGCGGTGGTCAGTTCCTCGGGGACCTCGCGATGGGCCGCCTCGTACTCCTCGATGCGGTCGGCGCGGACCTTGGTGTGCAGGGCGATCCTCACGACGGCTCCTTTTCTTCGAGAGGCACGGGGGCTTCAGGGGCCAGCAGGCCCTCCGCGCCCAGGTCGTCCCAGAGGGCGGCCGGTACGGGGCGGCGGAACTGCTCCACGGTGTCGCGGACCTCGCCGGGGGAACGTGCGCCGCTGAGGACGCTCGCGACGGCCGGATGGCCGAGCGGGAAGCGGAGGGCGGCGGCGCGCAGGGGCACACCGTGGCGTTCGGTGACCGCCTTCAGGCGCAGGGCCTGGTCGAGTACGGGTTCCGGGACGGGCGCGTAGTTGTAGGTGGCGCCCGGCTTCGGGTCGGTGAGCAGGCCGGAGTTGAAGACGCCGCCGATGAGGACGCTCCGGCCGCGGGTGGCGGCCTCGGGGAGCAGTTCGGCGAGGCCTTCCTGTTCCAGGAGGGTGTAGCGGCCGGCGAGCAGGACGACGTCGATGTCGGTCTCGCGCAGGAAGCGGGCCGGGAGCGCGGACTGGTTCATGCCGACGCCGATCGCCCCGACGACGCCTTCGCCGCGCAGCCGTTCGAGTGCCGGATAGGCCTCGTCGAGGGCCTGCTCGGCGTGGTCGTCGGGGTCGTGGAGGAGGACGATGTCCACCCGGTCCAGCCCGAGACGGTCCAGGCTGGCTTCGAGGGAGCGGCGGACGCCGTCGGCGCTGAAGTCCCAGACGCGGCGCAGGGTCGCCGGGACGGCGAAGCCATGGGCGAGGTCGTCGCCGCCTCCGTCGTCGGGCACGAGCAGGCGCCCGACCTTGGTGGAGACGGTGTACGTGTCCCGGGGGCGGTCGCGCAGGGCGGCGCCCAGGCGGCGTTCGGACAGGCCGAGGCCGTAGTGGGGTGCCGTGTCGAAGGTGCGGATCCCGGCGTCCCAGGCGGCGTCGATCGCGGCGGCGGCCTCCTCGTCGGGCACCGGGCGGTAGAGGTTGCCGATGCACGCGGCGCCGTACGACAGTTCGGTGACGCGGACATCGGTGCGGCCGAGGATCCTGGTCCTCATGAGCCCGCCGGGCGGAGCCGGAGCCCCTGCATACCGCCGTCGACGGCGAGGGCGGTGCCGGTGACGGAGGCCGCGGCGGGGCTCGCCAGATAGACGATGGCGGCCGCGACCTCGTCCGCGGTGACCAGGCGGCCCATGGGCTGGCGGGCGTTGAGGGCGGCCCGCTCCGCCTCGGGATCGTCGGCGGCGTCGAGGAGCCGGCCCACCCACGGGGTGTCGGCGGTGCCGGGGTTGACGCAGTTGACGCGGACGCCCTCGCGGACGTGGTCGGCGGCCATCGCCAGGGTCAGCGAGAGGACCGCGCCCTTGCTGGCGGAGTACAGGGCGCGCTGCGGCAGGCCGGCGGTGGCGGCGATGGAGCAGGTGTTGACGATCGCCGCGGTGCCCTGACGGGCAGTGGCCGCGTCGCGCAGATGGGGCAGGGCCGCCCGGCTGGTGCGCACCATGCCGAGGACGTTGACGTCGAGGACCCGCTGCCACTGGAGGTCGGGGTTGTCCTCGACGGTGCCCTGCGCGCCGATGCCCGCGTTGTTGACAAGGATGTCCAGGCCGCCGAACCGCTCGACGGCCTCCGCGACGGCGGCCCGTACGGAGGCGTCGTCGGTGACGTCGGCCTTGAGGCCGAGCAGCGGGGCCGACGCCCCGGAGGGGTCGAGGTCGAGGACGGCCACCGCTGCGCCGCGTGCGGCCAGCAGCCGGGCGGTGGCCAGCCCGATTCCGGACGCGCCACCCGTGACGATCGCGCGGAGACCTGTCAGATCCGTCATGCGACTTCCTCCTGTCCAGCGAGGTCGGCGGCCCAGAACGTGCCGTCCGGGTAACGGTATTCGGCGAGGGACCCGGGGTGCATGGTGGCGGAGAAACCCGGGGTCAGGGGGGCGACGTAGTGGCCCTCGCGCATCACCACGGGGGCGGTGAAGTGCTCGTGGAGGTGGTCGACGTACTCGATGACCCGGTCGTCGGTGGTGCCGGAGAGGGCCAGGTAGTCGAACATCGACAGGTGCTGGACCAGTTCGCACAGGCCCACGCCACCGGCGTGCGGGCACACCGGGACGCCGAACTTCGCGGCGAGCAGCAGGATCGCGAGGTTCTCGTTGACTCCGCCGACGCGGGCCGCGTCGATCTGGAGGACGTCGATGGCCTCGGCCTGGAGGAGCTGCTTGAAGACGATGCGGTTCTGGACGTGTTCGCCGGTGGCGACCTTCACCGGCGCGACGCCCCGGCGGACGGCGGCGTGGCCGAGGATGTCGTCGGGGCTGGTGGGTTCCTCGATCCAGTACGGGTCGAAGTCGGCGAGGGCCTGGGTCCACTCGATCGCCTCGCCGATGTTCCAGCGCTGGTTGGCGTCGATGGCGATGCGTACACCGTCGCCGACGGCGGCGCGGGCGGTGCGCATACGGCGGAGGTCGTCGTCGAGGTCGGCGCCGACCTTGAGCTTGATCTGGGTGAAGCCGTCGGCGACGGCCTGCTTGGCCAGCCGGGTGAGTTTCTCGTCGGAGTAGCCGAGCCAGCCCGGTGAGGTGGTGTAGCCGGGGTAGCCGCGCTCCAGCAGGGTCGCCTCGCGCTCCGCGAGACCGGTGCGGCCCTCGCGCAGCAGTTGGAGGGCGTCCTCGGGGGTGAGGGCGTCGGCGATGTAGCGGAAGTCGACCTGGGAGACCAGCCACTCGGGTTCGGCGTGGGCGAGGAGGCGCCACAGGGGCTGCCCGGCGCGCTTGGCGGCCAGGTCCCACACGGCGTTGACGACCGCGCCGATGGCCATGTGCATCACGCCCTTCTCGGGGCCGAGCCAGCGCAGCTGGCTGTCCCCGATCAGGTCGCGGTTGACCGAGCCGGGGTCGGCGCACAGCTCCTGAACCGAGCGGCCCAGGAGGTGGGGCCGCAGGGCGCCGATGGCGGCGACCTGGACATCGTTGCCGCGGCCGATGGTGAAGGTGAAGCCATGGCCTTCGAGGCCGTCGTCGGCGTCGGTGCGCAGCACGACGTAGGCGGCGGAGTAGTCGGGGTCCGGGTTCATCGCGTCCGAGCCGTCCAGCTCCCGCGAGGTGGGGAAGCGGATGTCATAGGTGTCGACCGCGGTGATCCGGGCGGGGGTTGCAGTCAAGGGGGTGCCTTTCACGCTTGGCCGAAGATCTGGCGCTGGCTCCCGAGTCCGTCGATCTCTAGCTCGACGGTGTCACCGGGGCGGAGGTAGGGGGTGCCGGGCAGGCCGAGGGCCACGCCCGCGGGCGTACCGGTGTTGATCACGTCACCGGGCTCCAGAACCATGTACTGGCTGAGGTACGCCACGATCCGGTGGACCGGGAAGATCATGTCGCGGGTGTGCCCGTGCTGGCGTTTGACGCCGTTGACGCTCAGCCGCAGACCGAGGTCCTGCGGGTCGCCGGCCTCGTCGGCGGTGACGAGCCACGGGCCGATGGGGTTGAAGGTCTCGCAGGACTTGCCGAGGTCCCACTGCGAGGAGTACTCCAGCTGGAACTCGCGCTCGGAGACGTCATGGCTGACCGCGTATCCCGCGATCACCTCGGCCGCCTCCTCGGGGCCCTCCAGATAGCGGGCCCGTCGTCCGATGACGACGCCCAGCTCGACCTCCCAGTCGGTCTTGACCGAGCCGCGGGGGATCAGCACCTCGTCGTACGGGCCGACGACGGTGCCCGGGTCCTTCATGAAGACCACGGGGCGGGGCGGGATCGCGGCGCCGGTCTCGGCGGCGTGGTCGCGGTAGTTCAGCCCGACGCAGATGACTTTCCCGGGGCGGGCGACGGGGGCGCCGATCCGCAGGCCGTCGGGGTCTAGTGCCCCGGCAGGCAACGTTTGCCCATTGAGGAGCGGCGTCCGGTGCGTGCTCTCGGCGTGCCGGCCGGAAGTCCTCGTACTGGATGTACTTGGGCTTTCGGCCGGTGCGGCGGTGGGGGCCCCTCCCGTTCGAGCGAAGCCGAGAATGGGGGAGCGTGCCGGGCGTCGTGACGGGGCGAACGTTGCCTGTCGGGGCACTAGCTCGGACAGTCCGCCCGCCTCGACCGCCGCGCGGGCCCGGTCGACTCCGCCGGAGGCGAGGAAGGCGCCGTCGATGTCGGAGGCCACGGGGGACAGGTCCAGCAGCCGGCCGTCGTCGGTCAGGACGGCGGGCCGCTCCTCTCCCGGGACGCCGACGCGTAGCAGTTTCACTGGGGCAGCTCCCTTGCCATGAGGGTCGTTTATTCATCGGAGGAATGGCGCACCGTGACTTTAAGGGCAGTTCGGCGGGCTGACAACGCATTCCTCGGATGTATTTGTCGAGCAGGGAGTAACCGGCAGCTCACGGGTCCGGCATGTACGAAATGAGCAGTGATGCGCGTCACCCTCATCCGAAGATCGTGTGCGCAATTGGTGCGGAGCGACCCCTTGTCAACTCCGGCAATGCCGTCGTAACGTCCTCGACGTCCGAGATACATCGGAGGAATTGCACCACTGAGCCGTGGGCCGTTCAAACTCCGCTACTCGTTCACCGGTTGAACCCCCTGTCCCTCCCCTCCGACGGTCCACGCATGCCTGTCCCGGAGGGCGGCCTCCCCGTCCTGGCTAAGGAGAACCCGGCCATGAAGCTCGCTCGCACCCGCTCCACCGCCGCAGCGGCCTGCGCCGTCGCGGCCCTCACCCTCCTCACCGCGTGCAACCGTGACAGCTCCGGGTCCGCCGGCTCGGCCGGTGACCAGCCCGCCATCGGGATCGACCTGCCGCGCTCCGACTCGGACTTCTGGAACTCCTACGCCGAGTACCTGAAGAAGGACGTCAAGTCCGAGGACATCAACGCGCTGCCGCTCAGCAACTCGCAGAACGACATCACCAAGCTCGTCGCCAACGTCCAGGTGTTCCAGAACACGGGCGCCAAGGCCGTCGTCATGGCCCCGCAGGACACCGGTGCCATCGCCTCCACCCTCGACACCCTCGCGTCGAAGAAGATCCCCGTGGTCAGCGTCGACACCCGGCCCGACAAGGGTGACGTCTACATGGTCGTGCGCGCCGACAACCGGGCGTACGGCACCAAGGCCTGCGAGTTCCTCGGCGAGCAGCTGGGCGGCAAGGGCAAGGTCGCCGAGCTGCAGGGCGCCCTGGACTCGATCAACGGGCGGGACCGCTCCGAGGCCTTCGCCCAGTGCATGAAGGAGAAGTTCCCGGACATCAAGGTGTTCGAGCTGCCCACCGACTGGAAGGGCGACGTGGCCTCCGCCAAGCTGCAGAGCCTGCTCGCCCAGCACCCCGACCTGAACGGCATCTACATGCAGGCCGGTGGTGTCTTCCTGCAGCCGACCCTGTCGCTCCTCGAGCAGAAGGGCCTGCTCAAGCCCGCCGGGGAGAAGGGCCACATCTCGATCATCTCCAACGACGGCATCCCGCAGGAGTTCGACGCCATCCGCAAGGGCCAGATCGACGCGACGGTCTCCCAGCCCGCCGACCTCTACGCCAAGTACGCGCTGTACTACGCGCAGGCCGCCGCCGAGGGCAAGACGTTCAAGCCGGGCAAGACCGACCACGACTCCACGATCATCGAGATCCCCAACGGCCTGGAGGACCAGCTGCCGGCGCCGCTGGTGACCAAGGACAACGTGGACGACAAGACCCTCTGGGGCAACAACGTCGGCTAGCCGCGAACCGGCCGACGACAGGGAGGAGGGACGCGGCCCGTCCCTCCTCCCGCACCCCCTCGCAACCACCCCACGAAGGACGGTATCCACCATGGCGGACACCGCGACCGCCCCGGCGGGCGGCGGCGGGAACCCGGCCGCCGGGAGCCCCGCCCCGGTGGCCGAGGCCACCGGCATCAGCAAGAGGTTCGGCGCCACCGTCGCGCTGCGCGACGCCCGTATCACCATCGCTCCGGGCGAGGCGCACGCGCTGGTCGGCCGCAACGGCGCCGGCAAGTCGACGCTGGTGTCCATCCTGACCGGACTGCAGCACGCCGACACCGGCACCCTGCGCTTCAACGGCGAACCGGCGCCCGTGGTCGGGGACATCGACGCCTGGCGCTCCAAGGTCGCCTGCGTCTACCAGAAGTCCACGATCATCCAGGACCTGACCGTCGCCGAGAACCTCTTCCTGAACCGGCAGAGCGACGGTCCGATGCGGCTCATCCGCTGGAAGCAACTGCGCGGACGGGCCGAGGAGTTGCTCGCCGAGTACGGCGTGGACGTGGACGCCGGCGCGCGGGCGAGGGACCTCACCGTCGAGCAGCGGCAGTTCGTCGAGATCGCGCGGGCGCTGTCGTTCGGCGCGCGCTTCATCATCCTGGACGAGCCGACCGCGAAGCTCGACGCCCGCGGCATCAACCGGCTCTTCGACAAGCTCCGCGACCTCCGGCGGCAGGGCGTCGCCTTCCTCTTCATCTCGCACCACCTCCAAGAGGTGTACGACCTCTGCACCACCGTCACGGTCTACCGCGACGCGGCACACATCCTGACCGCGCCCGTGGCCGAACTCGGCCACCAGGCGCTGGTGGAGGCCATGACCGGGGAGACCACCGTCACGGCGGCGGCGACCGTCGAGAACCGCCCCCCGGTACGGGCCGACTCCCCCGAACTCCTGACGGTCGAGGGCCTCACGCTGCCCGGCGCCTGCCAGGACCTGTCGCTGTCGGTGCGCGCGGGCGAGGTGGTCGGGCTGGCCGGCGCGACGGCCAGCGGCAATGTGCGGGTCGGCGAGGCCATCGCCGGACTGCACCGCCCCGAGGAGGGCACGGTCTCGGTCCGCGGGCGGCAGGTGCGCGGCGGCAGTGTGCCGTCGGCGCTCGCCGTCGGGGTCGGGCTCGTCCCGGAGGACCGTCATCTGCAGGGGCTGGTGAACAACCGCAGCGTGGCGGAGAACGCGACGCTCACCGTCACCGACCAACTGGGCCCGTACGGCACCGTGTTGCCCGCCCGGACCAGGACCTTCGCCCAGCGCATGATCCGGGACCTCGACATCAAGACGCCGGGCGGGTCCACCCCCGTGTCGGCCCTCTCGGGCGGCAACCAGCAGAAGGTCGTCGTCGCCCGGGCCCTGGCCACCGATCCGCATGTGCTGGTGGCGATCCGGCCCACCAACGGGGTGGACGTCAAGTCCAAGGAGTTCCTGCTGCGCCGTATCCGCCAGATCGCGGACGGCGGGAAGGCCGCGCTGATCGTCTCCGACGAACTGGACGACCTGAAGGTCTGCGACCGGCTCGTGGTCATGTTCCACGGGCGGGTCGTCGCCGAGTTCGACCGCGGCTGGAAGGACGAGCACGTGGTCGCCGCCATGGAGGGTGTGGCCGACCGGGCCGAAACATCGGGCACCGCCTCCGACACCGCCGCCGACACCACGTCGGGCACCACCGAAGAGCACGGAAGGTAGTCATGTCCGCCACCACTGATGTCACCGACCCCGCCACGAGCGTGGCGCGGGAGACCGCCGGAGACACCCGCCGCGGGCTCGACCTCGGTCGCTTCCGTGAGCTGTCCCTGGTCCCGGCGATCCTCGTCCTCGGCCTGATCGGCTTCATCGTCTCGCCGGCCTTCCTGACCGCCGACAACCTCATCGGTGTGGCCCAGCAGTCCACCGAGCTGAGCCTGCTGGTGCTGGCCACCGCGCTGATCCTGATCTGCGGACGGATGGACCTGTCCCTGGAGTCCACGATCGGTGTGGCGCCCGTCATCGCCGTATGGCTGGTCCTGCCGACCAGCGGCGCCCGGTTCACGGGGCTAGGGCTGCTGCCCGAGTGGACGGCCGTGCCGCTCTGTCTGCTGGTGGGCGTGGTGATCGGGGCCGTCAACGGGTTCCTGATCCTGAAGCTGCGTCTCAACGGCTTCATCGTCACCCTCGGCATGCTGACCATGCTGCGCGGCCTCCAGGTCGCGCTCTCCGAGGGCCAGTCCATCGTGGAAATGCCGTCCTCCTTCACCTACCTGGGCAAGGCGTCCTGGCTGGGTGTCCCGGCCGCGATCTGGATCTGCGTGGTGCTGTTCGTCATCGGCGGCAGCGCGCTGGCCTGGCTGCGGCACGGGCGGGCGCTGTACGCGATCGGCGGCAACGCGGAGGCGGCCCGCACGGCCGGTATCCGGGTGGACCGGATCGTGTGGGCGGTGCTGATCCTCGGCAGTGTGCTGGCCGCGTTCGCCGGCATCCTCTACAGCGGGCACTACGGGTCGATCTCCGCGACCCAGGGCAGCGGCTGGATCTTCCAGGTCTTCGCCGCGACCGTCATCGGCGGCGTGAGCCTCAACGGCGGCAAGGGCTCGATCTTCGGGGCGCTCACCGGTGTGCTGACGCTCCAGCTCGTCGTGAACGTCATGACGCTGGCGGGTGTGCCGCCGCTGTGGAACCAGTTCCTCAACGGCGCGATCATCATCGTCGCGCTGATCATCTCCCGCTTCGCCTCGGGCGAGAAGCAGGAGTAGCCCCGGTACGGCGACAAGCGGCGGTAACCGGTACAGGGAGGCACCTCGTGGCACTGACGGACGAGGCGATGGACAAGATCAAGGCGATGATCGTGGCCGGCGAACTGGCGCCGGGCTCCCGCCTTCCGAAGGAGGAGGTCCTCGCCGCGCAGCTCGGTCTGTCCCGCAGTTCGCTGCGGGAGGCCGTGCGGGCGCTGACCGCGATGCGGATCCTGGTCACGCGGCAGGGCGACGGCACATACGTGTCCAGTCTGGAGCCCCATCTCCTGCTGGAGTCGCTCTCCTTCGCCTCGGACGTCTCCCAGGGGCAGACGGCCCTGCAACTGCTCCAGGTACGGCGGCTGCTGGAACCCCAGGCGACCGGGGTGGCCGCCGCGCTGCTCACGGCGGACGACCTCGACGAACTGGCCGCCGTCCTGGAGCGGTCGCGGGCCGCCGCGACGGTCGAGGAGTTCGTCGGCCACGACATCGCCTTCCATCTGCGGATCGTGGAGGCGGTCGGCAACCCGGTGCTGTCGATGCTGCTGCGGGTGCTCTCCACCCGCACCCAGCGGGCCCGCATCGTCCGGGCCACCCGCACGGAGCGGTCCGTGGAGCACGCCCACCGGGAGCACGAGGAGATCCTCCGCGCCCTGAGGGCCCGCGACGCCGCACTGGCGGTCTCCGCCGCGACGGTCCATGTCGCCGCCGTGGAGCAGTGGCTGGCGGCCGACCTCGTCGAGGAGAGGGACCCCCTCTGCGTGATCGAGGGCTGAGCACGGGCGGAAGAGGTCCGTCACGGCCGCCGGGCGGGCTGCCCCGGTGGCCGTGACGGATCGTCGGACGCGGACGCTACATGTCGGTGGCGTCCACCAGCTTGCCCAGGTCGACGAACTTGAAGCCGGTGCCCGTGCGGGTGCCGCCCTCGCCGTCGGGGACCTCGGGGGTCTCGTGGCCGTCCTGGACGACGAGGAGGCCGCGCGGATAGCGGCTGCCCAGCGGGGCGTTGAGGACGGCGGCGCCGTCGCACTCCTCCACGCTGTCGAGCGTCTGGGAGGCGGCGCCGATCCTGAAACCGCCCTCGTACTCGTTGGCCTCGCTCACCTCGCGGTCGTACAGGGCGAAGGTGTTGTCACCCTGGCTGGAGGCGAGCAGGTAGCCGTCCCCGTCGCTCTCCTGGTAGATGGTCAGGCCCTCGACATCGGCCGACAGGCGCTTCCCGCCGTAGCCGGGGTCGGCGCCCGGCGTGCACTCCTCGGTCTCCTCGTCGTACGTCCCGGGGACGCCGTACTCCTTGGTCCTGTCGACCAGGACCGGCTTGCCGGTGAGGTCGGCGGGCAGGCGCCAGATGCCGATGTCCTCCTGGCCGGCGTAGAGGGTTCCGGTGGCCGGGTCGACGACCATGCCCTCGATCTGCGGGAGTTCGCCGGGTTCGCCGCAGGGGCTCCAGGTCGTGCCGTCGGGCAGGCGGAAGGAGGCGGGCAGGTCGAGGGTGCGGACGTTGCGGTAGCCGACCTTGCCGTTCGCCGCCGGGACGAGTTCGAGCAGGGCGAGACGGGTGCGCTCGCGCCGGCTGACCAGGGCGTAGGTGCGGCCGGTGGCCTTGTCCGTCCAGGTGGCGAGGCCGTACGCGGTGTGCTGGTCGTTGATCTCTGCCTGGTCGGCGGAGAACACGGGGGCGGCGGCCGGGTCGGTGATGTCGGTCAGGGGGCCGTTCGGGGCGGAGGGGTCGATGCGGTAGATCCGCAGCCGGTCGTTGCCCCGGTCGCTGACCACCGCCACGTCGGCCCGGCCGGCGGAGGTGCGCAGGCCGGTGACGAGGTCGACGTTGTTGTAGCGGCCGGGGGCGTCGTCCTCCGTCGGCGGCTTCGGCGCGGACACCGACTGCACGAGGCGGGCGTCGAGGTCGTAGACGCGCAGGCCGCCCTCCTTGGCGGTGGCCACGACGAGGCTGCGGCCGGGGTCGGCGGGGTTCCGCCAGATCGCCGGGTCGTCGGCGTCGGAGTTGCCGCCGGCCTCGTCGTCGAAGAGCGCGGCCGACTCGCTCGTCGCGGTCACCGTCGCAAGGCCGGAGGTGCCCGCTCCCGCGGGCGCCGCCGCGAGGAAGGTGGTCAACGCGGTGCCGGAGGCCAGGAGGGCGACTCTTCTTTTGGCGCGGGACGTTCTCACAGGCGTTCGCTTCCTTACCGTCATGAATGCGTCGATGATCGGTGACATGCAGATGGTGCGGAGAGAAGCTTGCGCGTAGGCGGACGTGATCTGTCCATGCCGTCATGGTGAATCGGCGGTCGTTCGGCTGAAGTTCGTCCGGATGTGCCGTGAGGCGTCACCTGATGAAGCGGGCCGGTCGGGTGCTGACGTGCAGCAGGTACTCCAGCGGTCCACGCCGGAACCATCGGGTCCAGGCGGTGGCGAGCACCATCGCGGTCAGGCTGAAGACGAGGAGGTCGACGAGAGCCGGACCGTGCTCGTCCTCCATGCCGAACTGCCGGATGGCGAGGATGTGGAGGACGTACGCGGTGAGGGCCGTCATACCGACGGCGCGGACGGGGATGGCGAGGCGCCGGACACGCGGCAGTCGGTCCGTGGCGGTGACGCACAGCGCCACGACGAGGAGCGCCGCACCGGTGTTGCCGAGGATGGAGAAGGTCGTCTGGCTGTGCGGCGCGCCCACCAGGAGCCAGGCCGCCGGGGTGTCGTCGACGAGGTAACCGACCGTGTCGGACCACCAGGCCGAGGCGGCCGAATCGCCGTCCGTGGCGGCGGCGACGGTGGATTGCGCATGCGGGACGAGGCGCAGTGCCAGCCAGGATCCGCCGTAGCCGAGCACGGCCAACGCGCCTCCGGTGACGGCCAGTTGGGTGCGAACCGCACTTCGGGTGAGGTCGAGGCGGGCCACCGCCATGCCGGCGAGCATGAACGACATCCAGGTGAGCACGGGGTACTCGCCCGTGAACAGCAGTTCCATGAAGCCGTCCGTGCCGCTGACCCGGGCCAGCGGGTCCCAGGCGACGACCGTGTCCGCCCAGCTTCCCTCCTCGACCAACAGACGGATCCCGTACAGGACTTGGGGCATGGCGAGTGCGCAGACGGCGGCGACTGTCGCGAGCGTCCGGGCCCGCAGCCGGTACAGCGGGAGGACGGCGAGGAAGGTCAGCCCGTAGAAAGCGAGGATCACGTCGACCTCGGTGTCGAGGGCGGTCAGGGCGAAGCCCAGGACGATCAGGACGACGGAACGGATGACCATCCGGCCCACCGCCTGCCGTCCGGCACGCCCGGTGCGCGGCTGCGGGCGGCCGGTGATCAGCACGAGGGTGAAGCCGGCGAGCAGCGCGAACAGCGCGGAGGAACGCCCCCGAGCCAGCTCCATGACGAAACCCAGCGGCCCGCCGACCGCCGGGTCCGGGCCGACGTGGGCGGCGTACATGCCGAAGACCGCGAGACCCCGGGCCAGATCGAGGCCCACCAGCCGCCCGGTCGACGGCCCTCGGGGGACTGCGGCGGTGCGCCCCGCTTCGGTGGTGGTGGCGACGGTGGTGGTGCCCGACTTGGACGACAGGTCCGATGACGTGTCTGGTGTCATGCACTTCACCGTCGGGGGCGCCACGGGTGTGTGCCCATCCGGCGGATGGCTGAAGATGCCCCGCCGACCAGCCGGAGTCACCCCCGCCAGGTGACCGGAAAACGGGAGGAAAGGAACCCGGAGGCGGCCCCGGACGTCGTAGGGATCCAGAACAAGTCCAGTGGTGGTCCGACGGCGAGCGGGGCACGGGTGATCCGGGTACTGGTGGTCGACGACGAAGCCCTGATCCGTACGGGCTTCGAGCACATCCTCAACTCGGCGGACGACATCGACGTCGTGGCGGCTGTCCCCGGCGGCCGGGCGGTCCACGCGGTGCGGGAGCTGCGTCCCGAGGTCGTCCTGCTGGACATCCGTATGCCGGATGTGGACGGGCTCACGGTCCTCGCGGAACTCCGCAGACTGCCGCGCCCTCCTGTGGTGGCCATGCTCACCACCTTCGACATGGACGAGTACGTGGCGGCCGCCCTGCGGTCGGGGGCCGCCGGTTTCCTCCTCAAGGACACCGATCCGGAGCAACTTCCGTATCTGGTACGGACGTTGGTGGCCGGCGGGGTCGTACTGTCGTCCCGGGTGACCCGTACCGTCGTGGACGGCTATCTCGACAACGGCCCCCGGGAGGCCGCCGCCCGGCTCGTCGACCGGCTCACCGAGCGCGAGCGTGCCGTTCTCGTCCTCATCACCGAGGGGCTGTCCAACACCGACATCGGTGACCGGATGCATCTGAGCACCGGGACGGTCAAGGACCATGTGAGCGCCCTCCTGACCAAGCTGGAGGTCGGCAGCCGTGTGCAGGCGGCCCTGCTGGCCGAGCGTGCGGGCCTGTTGAGGCCGTCGCGCTGCCCCGGCCGGGACGGGGAGGGCGGATGAGGTCCCCCGGCCGTACCCCGCACGCGCCGATGACGGCCGCCGCGCTGGTGACGGCCTCCCTGGTGGACGCGTGGATCCATGACACGGGCGCCCATCACCCCCGGGAACTGGCCTCCGCCCTGCTCGCGGCCCTCGCGCTCGTCCTACGCCACAGGCTCCCGCTGCCGACCTTCCTGCTCACCCTGCCGACCGCCCTGTTCACCGACGCGGTGTTCGCCACGCTGGTGGCGCTGTACACCCTCGCCTCGCGCACCCATCACCGCATTCT
Organism: Streptomyces sp. CA-210063; assembly: GCF_024612015.1. Taxonomy (NCBI): domain Bacteria; kingdom Bacillati; phylum Actinomycetota; class Actinomycetes; order Kitasatosporales; family Streptomycetaceae; genus Streptomyces; species Streptomyces sp. CA-210063. The sequence continues at coordinate 10,090,505 of NZ_CP102512.1, read as the reverse complement.
GCTGGCCGTCTGCGCGCTGGGGTTCACGGTCTGCGACCTCACCTGGTGGTCGTGGCCGTCACCGGAGTTCGCCGACCTGGACGACCGGCAGGCCCTGATCCCTCTCTCCTACAGCCTGGCGCAGGCGACCGCGCCCCTCTTTCTCGGGCAGCTCGTCCAGGCCCGCCGGGAACTGTCCCTGCGTCTGGTCGAGGTGTCCGAGGCGCGTGAACACGAGCGGCTGCTGGTCGCGCAGAGCGTGCTGGCGAAGGAACGCGCCCAGCTCGCCCGGGAGATGCACGACGCCGTCTCCCACCAGGTCAGTCTGATCGCCGTCCGCGCCGGGGCACTCCAGGTCGGCAGCCGGGACCGGGAGGCGAAGGAGGCCGCGTCCACGATACGGCTGCTCAGCGTGCAGACCCTGGACGAACTGCGGCACATGGTCGGCGTACTGCGCGCCTCCGGCAGCCGTCCCACCGAGCTGACGCCGCAGCCCTCCCTCGCCGACCTCGACCGGCTGGTCACCGGCAGCGGCATCGAGACCGACCTGCGGACGGACCTGCCCGCCGATCTCCCACCGCCCGTGCAGCGCGCCGTCTACCGCACGGTCCAGGAAGCCCTGACCAACATCCGCAAGCACGCTCCCGGCGCCACGGCCACCATCCACATCCGCCACCGGGACGGCACCGTCCGCGCGACCGTCACCAACACCGCGCCCAGCCGCCCGGCCCTCTCCCTGCCGGGCGCCCATCACGGCCTGATCGGCCTGCGCCAGCGAGCCGAACTCCTCGGCGGAACGGTGACGTCCGGGCGCCTGGGGGACGGAGGCTACGAACTGCGTCTGGAACTGCCGGTGGACGGCTCACACTGACCCGCCCCAGGGCTGGTCGGCGCCACGGGCCACGGGCCGCGACGCGCCCCGCCCCCAGCACCGCCGCGGTCGGTGACCGCTCACGTCACCGGCCCTGCTCCGGGCCTCGGAACGCGGTGAAGCCGTCGATGACATGGCGGAGGAAGCCCGCCGCGGTGCCGCCGTCGCAGACGCGGTGGTCGAAGGTCAGGGACACGTGGAGAACCTTGCGTACTTCCACCCGGCCTTCCACCGCCCAGGGGCGGTCGACGAGGCGGCCGATGCCGAGCATCGCGGACTGGGGATGGTTGAGGATCGGGGTGGCGCCGTCGACGCCCAGGGGACCGTAGTTGTTGAGGGTGAAGGTGCCGCCGGTGAGGTGCGCGGCGGGGACCGCGTCATGCCGCGCCAGGTCGGTCAGACGGCGCAGTTCGGCGGCCAGCTCGTCGAGCGGCAACCGGTCGGCGTCCCGTACGACGGGGACGACCAGCCCGTGGGTGGTCTGGGCGGCGAAGCCGAGGTGCACCCGTGACAGCCGGACGGTCTCCGAACGCTCGGCGTCCACCCGGGCGTTCAGTTCGGGGAAGGCGCCGAGCCCGGCGACACAGGCCCTGGCCAGCAGCGGGAGCAGGCCCGTGCCGAGGGCGTCGCGGGCCGCGAGCAGGCCGGTGGCGTCGGCGTCCGCCCAGATGGTGACGGCGGGTATGTCCCGGTGGGCCCGCAGGAACTTCGCGGCGGCTGCGTCCAAAGCGGCGCGCATTCCGGGCTGTTGAGGGCCTGCGGGCTGTTCCGCAGTCAGTACGAGGCTGCCCCGCGCCCCGCCTGTCCCGTACCCGGTGAGGACCGCCCCCGAGTCGTCGGCGCCCGCGTCCTCGGCGCCCGCGGCGTTGTCGGCGCCCGCGTCCTCCGGCTCCGGTGTCGGCTCGGCCACCGACAGCAGCGGTGCGCCGACCTCTATGGTCTCTCCGGCGCGGCAGTGCAGGGCGGTCACCGTTCCGGCGAAGGGGCTCGGCAGGGTGACGACGGACTTGGCCGTCTCGACCTCGGCCACGGTCTGGTCGACGGTGACGTGGTCGCCCACGGCCACCATCCACTCCAGTACCTCCGCCTCGGCCAACCCCTCACCGAGGTCGGGCAGTTCAAAGGTCCGTACGGTCCCACGCTCGGTGTCCGCAGCGGCGGCGCGGGCCCGCACCGGACGCCGTACGCCCGTTCCGTCACCCGGCAGCAGACGGCGCAGCCCTGCCAACGCCCGCTCGGTGCCGGGCAGATGGGCCCTCTCCAACAGGGGCGGCGGATAGGGGATGTCGAGGCCCGTGACGCGCAGCACCGGCGCGCGCAGTGCGTCGAAGCAGCGCTCCTGTACGCGTGCCGCGATCTCGGCGCCGACGCCGGCGAACCCCTGGGCCTCGTGCACCACCAGGCAGCGGCCGGTGCGCCGTACCGACGCCGTGAGCGCGTGGTCGTCGAGTGGGACGAGGGTGCGCAGGTCGAGCACCTCCACGTCCAGGCCCTCGGCCGCCGCCTCCCGCGCCGCCGCCAGGGCCACGGCGACCGACGGGCCGTAGGCGACGAGCGTGGCGTCCGTTCCCGGGCGGCGTACCGCCGCCGTGCCGAACGGCTCGGTGCGCAGCGGGAGACGGACGTCCTCCTTGGTCCAGTAGTGGCGCTTGGGTTCCAGGAAGACCACCGGGTCCGGGTCGTCGATGGCCTCCCGCAGGAGGGAGTACGCGTCCGCCACGGTCGCGGGGGTCACCACCTTCAGGCCCGCCGTGTGCGCGTAGTACGCCTCGCTGGAGTCGCTGTGATGCTCCACGCCGCCGATCCCGCCGCCGTACGGGATGCGGATGACCATGGGCAGGGCCAGGGCGCCTCGGGTGCGGTTGCGGAGCTTGGCCACGTGGGAGGCGATCTGTTCGAACGCCGGATAGGCGAACGCGTCGAACTGCATCTCCACCACCGGCCGGAACCCGGCCATCGCCATACCGACCGCGAGGCCCGCGATGCCCGCCTCGGCCACCGGCGTGTCGAAGCAGCGGCGTTCGCCGAACGTGTCCGAGAGTCCTTCCGTGATCCGGAAGACGCCGCCGAGCCGGCCGACGTCCTCGCCGAAGACGACGACGCGTTCGTCCGCGTCGAGCGCGTCCCGCAGGGCGGTGTTCAGAGCCTTCGCCATCGTGGTGGCCGTCGTGGCGGCAGCACCGGCGGTGCCGGTCGTGGGAGCCGTCGTCGCGGCGGCCCCGTTCCGCTCAGCCGTCTCGGTCATCTCAGCGGCCCTTCAGCTCGGCGCGCAGAGCCGCGCGCTGCTCGGTCAGTTGAGGGGTCGGGGCACTGAACACGTGGTCGAACAGGCCGAGCGGGTCGAGGGTGGGGTCCTCGGCGAGCCGGGTGCGCAGGTCGGCCGCGTACGCCTCGGCCGCCGCGGCGGCGGCCATGACGTCTTCCCCGGTGAGCAGGCCCCGGTCGCGCAGCCCGGCCTCCAGCCGGTCGATCGGGTCGCGGCCCCGCCAGTGCTCGACCTCCTCGGCCGGCCGGTAGCGGGACGGGTCGTCGGCGCTCGTGTGCGGGGCCATGCGGTAGGTGTGCGCCTCGACCAGCCAGGGGCCGCCGCCCGCGCGCGCGTCCTCGATCGCCGTGCCCAGGACGGCGAGTACGGCCGCCACGTCGTTGCCGTCCACCTGTTCCGAGCGGACGCCGTAGCCGACGCCCTTGTACGCCAGGCTCGGTGCGGCGCTCTGGGCGGAGAGCGGGACGGAGATGGCGTAACGGTTGTTCTGTACGAGGAAGACGACGGGTGCCCGCAGGACGCCCGCGAGGCCCAGCGCCTCGTGGAAGTCCCCCTCACTGGTGGCCCCGTCGCCGACCAGTGCGAGGGCGACCGTGTCCGTGCCCTTGAGGCGCTCGCCGTGGGCGAGCCCGGTGGCGTGCGCGGCGTGTGTGGCCAGCGGGGTGCACTGGGGCGCGGTGCGGTGCCGTACGGGGTCGTAGCCGCAGTGGCCGTCACCGCGCAACAGGGTGAGCGCCTCGACCGGGTCGATGCCCCGGCTGACCAGGGCGACGCAGTCGCGGTAGGTGGGGAACAGCCAGTCCGTCGGGCGGAGTGCGAGCGCGGCGCCCACCTGGCATGCCTCCTGGCCGAGGCTGGAGGGGTGGACCGCGAGCCGGCCCTGTCGGGCGAGCGCGGTCGCCTGCTCGTCGAAGCGGCGCCCGAGCACCATTTTCCGGTAGGCGGAGAGCAGCGACTCGGGCGCGGGCTCGCGATATTCGCCGTATTCTCCGGCGCGCGCGTGTTCCCGGTCTTCACCATTCACCGGGAAGAGGGAAACCGGAACCGGCGACGGCAGCCATGGCAATGGAGAAGTATTTGCCCACTCCGCCGGGAGTTCATGCATCGGCTTCTCACCCATTCCCGCGGTCCTCTCGTCAAGGCGTGTGCGTCTCGCATGGTTGCCCAGGACATGCGTGCCATCAACCGCCGGTCAGAGAAGGAAAGATGAAGCGGAATTGAACAGTCCACAGGTGTAGACCGGTTCACAGGAACGAACGGAATGTCAACTGTCCATTGGTGAAACGGTAATGCGCGGGTCACCCCCTCTTTGCGCAGTCTCGGCTGCAATTGACCAGCGAACTGCGCACCATTGTGGAAGGCAAGGAAAATGTCCCGAGTACGCCCCCAAGTACACCCGGGAAATCGGCACTACAGGGTCGTCTGCTCCGCATGCGGAGCCCGCTACGAGGACGACGGCCTGATGCTCGACTGCACCGAGCCGCACGAACCGGCGCTCCTACGGACCGAGTACGCGATGCACGACGGGACCTCTGCGTATGACGGGTCCTCTGCTCGTGACGGGTCCTCCGCTCGTGACGGGTCCTCCGCTCCTGACGGGTTCACCGCTCCTGACGGGTTCACCGCTCCTGACGGGTTCACCGGCAGCGCCGGACACACCGTCACCGGACTGTTCCGGCACGCCCGGTTGCTCCCCGTGGCGCGGACCTTCACGGGCGTGCCCGGTCCGGTCGTGTACCACGCCGACCGGCTCGGCCGCCGGATCGGTCTCTCCCGGCTGTGTGTCGCCTTCAACGGGTACTGGCCGGAGCGCGGTGCCGGGCTGCCCACCTGCACGTTCAAGGACCTGGAGGCCTACACGGTGCTCGGTCGGCTGCCCGATGACCCGCCCGTGCTGGTGATCCCCTCGGCGGGCAACACCGCCGCCGCCTTCGCCTGGGCCGCGTCCCGCCGCCAGGTGCCGTGTCTGATCGTCGTGCCCGCGCCGGCCCTGGACGGCATGCGCTTCCCCGGCCCGCTCGACCCCTGCGTCCGTATCGTCGTCCTGGACGGCCTCGCCACCTACAGCGACGCCATCGAATGCGCCGACCTGCTGGCCCGGCTTCCCGGCCACCGGGCGGAGGGCGGCTGCCGCAACGTCGGGCGCCGTGACGGCCTCGGCAGTGTGATGCTGGCGGCGGCCGAGGCGCTCGGGCGCCTGCCCCGGACGTATGTACAGGCCGTGGGCAGCGGTACCGGAGCCATCGGCGCCCACGAGACGGCCGGCCGGATCCGGACGGACGACGAGCCGCTGCCGCGCCTGCTGATGTGCCAGAACGCGCCGTTCGCCCCGCTGTTCGAGGCCTGGCACTCCGGCGGTCGGGCTCCGGCCCATCGCGAACACGAGCCCCTGGCCCGCGAACTGACCAACCGCCGCCCGCCGTTCACCGTACGCGGCGGGGTGCGCGAGGTGCTCACCGAGAGCGGCGGCGATGTGCTGTGCGCGGACAACGTTGCCACGCTCGCCGCCATGGCCCTGTTCGAGGAGACCGAGGGCATCGACATCGAGCCCGGTGCGGGAGTCGCGCTGGCCGCCCTCGCCGACGCCGTACGCGCCGGGCGCGTCGAACGTGACGAGTTGGTCCTCCTCAACATCACCGGTGGCGGCCGGGCCCGCCAGGCCGGCGACCTGCCGCTGGTCCCGGCCGAGCCCTGGCTGCGCGTCCCGTGGCCCGCCGACGGCGACGGCCCGCGCGCGGTCGCGGACCAGGTGGGACGGCTGCTGTCGTACGTCCCCGCCCCCACGGGTGCGGGCCGTTGACCCCGCGCCGCCTCCACACGAGCGCCCCACCAACGCCGCCCCACCTCCGCCGAGGCAGCCCGATCCCCTGCTGCCTCCACGAGAACACCCCACCGACGCCGCCCCACCGCCCCCACGGCGACGCCCCGAAGACCCACCGCCCTCACGCGACCACCCCGCCACCGTCCCTCCGCTCCCGCACAAGCACCTCGCCCGTAACCCATCGCCCGCCGGCAGCGCGCTGATGATCCGCCGCGCCCCCGGCAGCCCGTTCGCCCCCATCTCCACCGCCCCCACCGGAGCCCGCCGATGACCGTACGCCCCGGACTTGATCCGTCCGCCGCCCAGCGCTCGATGTGGTTCGGTCAGCGACTCGACGGGGGCGGCGCCGCCTACAACGTCGGCGAGTACACGGAGATCCATGGTCCGGTCGACCCGGATCTGCTCCGGACGGCCGTACGGCAGGTGGTCGACGCCACCGAGACGCTGCGGTCCCGGTTCGCGGCCGACGACGACGGCGTACGGCTGTTCGTCGACGCCGACACCGAGGGGAGGGGTCCCGGCGGGATCCTGCCCGTCGTCGACGCGGGCGGCGCCGATGCCGCCCGGGAGTGGATGGCCGGCGACTTCGCCACGCCCTTCGACCTCGACCGGGGCCCGCTGTTCCGGTACGCGCTGCTGCGGCTCGCCGGCGACCACTGGATCTGGTACCAGGCGTACCACCACATCGCGGTCGACGGCTTCAGCTGCTCGCTGATCGCCCGGCGGGTGGCCGACGCGTACACCGCACTCGTGGCGGGCACCCCGCACTCCCCGCCGCCCGCGCCCCTCGCCCCGCTGCTCGCCGCCGACGAGGCACACCGGACGAGCGAGCGGTATCAGCGGGACCGCGCGCACTGGACACGCGCCCTCGCCGACCGGCCCGACCCGGTGGGCCTGACCGCCCGCCCGCCGCACGTCGCCGGCCGTTTCCTGCGCCGCACCGGCCATCTCCCCGAGCCCGCCGGGGACTTGGTCCACTCCGCCGCCGAACGCGCCGGCACCCGCTGGTCCCGTGTGGTCCTCGCGGCGACCGCCGCCTATCTGCACCGGCTCACCGGCGCCCGGGACATCGTCCTCGGCCTCGCCGTCACAGCCCGGGAGAGCGAGACGGAACTCTCCACTCCGGGCATGGCGTCCAACGTGCTCCCGCTGCGGCTGTCCGTACGCCCGGACACCCCCGCCGTCGACCTCGTACGGCAGGCCGCCCGCGCCACCCGGGACCTGCTGGCGCACCAGCGTCACCGTGGCGAGGAGCTGTGCCGTGAGCTGGACTGGCCGCAGGGCGGGCGCCGCTTCTTCGGCCCGGTGGTCAACATCATGGCCTTCGGGCCGGAGTTGCGCTTCGGCGGACACCCGACCACCCGCCACAACCTCTCCACGGGGCCGGTCGAGGACCTCGCCGTCAACGTCTACGACCGCGCGGACGGCGAGGGGATACGGGTCGATCTCGACGCGAGTCCCGAGCACTACACGGACGCCGAACTGACCGCCCATCACCGGCGTTTCGTCCGCTTCCTGGAGCAGTTCGCGGCGGCGGCCGTCGGGCCCGGCACGGTCGTCGGGCGGGTGGAACTGGTGCTGCCCTGGGAAGGAGCACTGCTCGACGGGCCGGTTCCGGTCGCGAGCGGCCGCAGCGTCCCCGACCTCTTCGCGGCCCGCGCGACCGCCGATCCCGACGCCGTCGCGGTCGTCCACGGCGACCGCACCACCGGCCGCGGGGAGTTGAACACCCGCGCCAACCGGCTCGCCCACCGTCTGCTCCGGCTCGGTGTACGCCCCGAGGACCGGGTGGCGGTCCTGACGCACCGCTCCGACGAGCTGATCGTGGCATTGCTGGCCGTCCTCAAGGCAGGCGGCGCCTACGTCGGCCTCGACCCGCGCGCCCCGGCCGCCCGCACCCGACGGATCCTCGCCGAGACCGGCGCGACGGTGCTGCTGACCAACGGCTCCGACGGCACCGACAACGCCGACAGCTCCGACGACACGTACGACGGTCTCACCGTCCTCCCCTGCGCCGACCCGTCGCTCGCCGCCGAACCGGAAAGCGACCCGGAAATACCCCTGCACCCCGATCAGTTGGCGTACGTCAGCTACACCTCGGGCTCCACCGGCACCCCCAAGGGCGTCGCCGTCACCCATCGGGACATCACCGCGCTGACCGCCGACTCGGCGTTCGGCGGCGGTGCGCACGCCCGGGTCCTCGTCCATTCTCCGACCGCGTTCGACGCGTCCACGTACGAGATGTGGGTGCCGCTGCTGAACGGGGGCACCGCCGTGGTCGCCGGCCCGGACGAGGGCATGGACGCGGCCGCCGTGGCGCGGCTGACGGCACGGCACGGGCTGACGGCGCTGTGGCTGACCGCCGGGCTGTTCCGGCTCGCGGCCGAGCAGGACCCGGGCTGTTTCGCGGGCCTGCGGCAGGTGTGGGCCGGCGGCGAGGCCGTCCCCGCGTCCGCTGTGCGCCGAGTGCTGGCGGCCTGCCCCGGGCTGACCGTCACCAACGGCTACGGCCCGACCGAGAGCACCACCTTCGCCACGTCCCGCCCTTGCGCCGACGCGGCCGAGGTGCCCGACGCACTGCCCATCGGCCGCCCGCTCGACGGCATGCGCGCCCACGTCCTCGACGGTGCCCTGCGACCGGTTCCCCGCGGCACGGTCGGTGAGTTGTATGTGGCCGGCCCCGGTGTGGCCCGTGGCTACCTCGGCCGCCCCGACGCCACCGCCGAACGCTTCACCGCCGACCCGTACGGCCCGCCCGGCGCCCGTATGTACCGCACCGGCGACCAGGTCCGGCTGAACGGAAACGGCGAGCTGGAGTTCCACGGGCGCGCCGACGGCCAGGTCAAGCTGCGCGGCTTCCGCGTCGAACCCGGGGAGATCGAGACCGCCCTCGCCGCCCACCCGGAGGTCGCCCAGGCGGTCGCCCTCGTCCGCGAGGACCGCCCCGGCGACCGCCGCCTGGTCGCCTACGCCGTTCCCGTCGAGGGCACGACACCGCACCAGGACGCCCTGCGGGCCCACCTCGCCGACCAACTGCCCGCCTTTATGGTCCCCACCGCCGTCGTACGGTTGGAGCGGCTGCCGCTGACCGCCAACGGCAAGCTGGACCGGGCCGCCCTGCCCGCCCCCGAGGCCATGGCAGCCGGGACGCGCTCGCCGCGCACCCCCGAGGAGGAAGCCCTCTGCGGCCTCTTCGCGGATGTCCTCGGCCTGCCCGGCACCGGCCCGGACGACAGCTTCTTCGCCCTCGGCGGCCATTCGCTGCTCGCCCTGCGTCTCATCGGCCGGATCCGCGACACGCTGGGCGCGGACCTGACGCTGCGGGACGTCTTCGGCGCGCCGACTCCGGCGGCCCTGGCCGGCCTGGTCGGCAGGGGCACCGTCGCACGGCCCGCCTCCCGGACGTGGTCGCCGGGAGCCGTCCCCGACGAGGCTCCGCTGTCCTCGGCCCAGCGTCGGCTGTGGTTCCTCGACCGGCTGGAGGAGTCCGGCGCGGCCTACCACATCCCGCTCGCCGTACGCCTCACGGGCGCCGCCCTCGACCGGAACGCCCTGAGCGCCGCACTGGCCGACCTGGTCACCCGGCACGAGATCCTGCGCACCGTCTACCCGGACGTCGACGGCACCCCGCACCAGCGGCTGCTGGAGCCGGCGGCCGCCCGTCCCGGGTTGCGCGTCGAGCGGGTCGTGGAAGCCGAAGTGCTCGTGCGGCTGGCTGAGTTGGCGGGCCTGGAGTTCCGGCTCGCCGAGGACATCCCGTTCCGTGCCCACCTCCTCGTCCTCGGCCCGGAGGACCACGTGCTGCTGCTGGTGCTGCACCACATGGCCGCCGACGGCCGGTCCCTGGAACCTCTCGTCCGCGATCTCGCCACCGCCTACCGCGCCCGGCGGGAGCACCGGGACCCCGTATGGGCGCCACTGCCGGTGCAGTACGCCGACTTCGCCGTCCGGCAGCGGGAGCTCCTGCTCGACAGCGATGTGATGGAACGTCAGGTGACTTACTGGTCAGGGGCGTTGGCGGGACTCCCCGACGAACTGGCGTTGCCCACCGACCGCCCCCGCCCGGCTCGCGCCACCCACCGGGGCGGCGACATCCCCGTACGGCTGGACGCGGCGCTGCACAGGCGGCTGCGCCACCTGGCCGGGGAGACCGGCACGACCGTGTTCATGGTCGTGCAGGCGGGGCTCGCCGCCCTGCTCACCCGGCTCGGCGCGGGCACCGACATCCCGCTCGGCACGCCGGTCGCGGGCCGCGCCGACGAGAAGCTGGACGACCTGGTCGGCTGTTTCCTCAACACCGTCGTCCTGCGCACCGACACCTCCGGCGCCCCCACCTTCCGGGAGCTGCTCGTCCGGGTCCGGGAGACCGACCTCGCGGCCTTCGCCCACCAGGACCTGCCGTTCGAGCAGTTGGTCGAGGCGCTCAACCCGCCTCGCTCACTGGCCCGGCACCCGCTGTTCCAGGTGATGCTGGCCTTCCGCCCCGGCACCACCGAACCCCACCTCGACCTGCCGGGGCTCACCGCGCACGCGCTCGCCGTGGAGACCGGCACCACCAAGATCGACCTCACCTTCAACCTCGGCGAGCGACGCGCCCCCGACGGTTCCCCGGACGGCATCGAAGGCATCCTCCAGTACAGCGCCGATCTCTTCGACCGGGGTACGGCCGAGGCCCTCGCCGCCCGCCTGGAACGGCTGTTGCGGGCCGCCGTGGACGCCCCCGACCGGCCCGTCGGCGTACTGGACATCCTCGGTCCGGACGAACGGCGGCGGCTGCTCGTCGAGTTCAACGACACCGCGCGTGAGGTGCCGGAGACGACCTTCCCCCGGCTGTTCGAGGTGTGTGCGGCGAAGACACCGGACGCGGTGGCGGTGACGGACGCCCGAACGGCCCTGACATACCGTCAACTCAATGCGTGGGCAGACCGGTTGGCGCGGGTACTGGCCTCGTACGGCGCCGGTCGGGGAACAGTCGTCGCCTTCGCGCTGCCCCGGTCCGTGGACCTCGCGGTGGCGGTGCTGGCCGTCCTCAAGGCGGGCGCGGCCTATCTGCCGCTCGACCCGGACCATCCCGCCGAGCGGACCGCGTATCTGCTGTCGGACGCCGACCCGGTGTGCGTCATCGCCCGGGAGCCTATGACCGCCGACTGCCCGGTCGTGAGCCCCGACACGGACGCGCCCGGTGCCATGACCGAGTTGGCTGAGGCACGGCCCGCCGACCCGGCCTATCTGATCTACACCTCAGGCACCACCGGGCGGCCCAAGGGCGTCGTCGTCGAACACCGCAACCTCACCACCTACCTGGCCCGTTGCGCGGAGGTGTACCCGGGTCTGCGCGGTGCCTCGCTGCTGCACGCCACCATGTCCTTCGACGCCACGGTCACGACCCTGCACGGCGCGCTCGCGGTGGGCGGCCGGGTGCACGTCGCCGCCGTCCACGAGGCGGGCGCCGACCCGCTGCCCGGCGGCTACACCTTCCTCAAGGCCACGCCCAGCCATCTGGCGCTGCTGCCCGCCCTGCCGCACGACATCTCGCCCACCGAGGAGTTCATGCTGGGCGGTGAGGCCCTCGTCGGGGAGGCCCTGCGCGTTTGGCGCCGGGACCACCCCGGCGTACGGCTGATCAACCACTACGGCCCCACCGAGCTCACCGTCGGCTGCACCGACCATCGCATCGAACCCGGCGACGACCTGCCGTCCGGGCCCGTGCCCATCGGGCGCCCCATGTGGAACACCCGGGCGTATGTGCTCGACGCCTGGCTGAACCCGGTCCCGGCCGGTGTCGTGGGCGAGCTGTACGTGGCCGGTCACCAGGTGGCCCGCGGTTACCGGAACCGGCCCGGTCTGACCGCCGAGCGGTTCGTCGCCGACCCCTTCGGACCGCCCGGGGAGCGCGTGTACCGCACCGGCGACCTGGCCGTGCGCCGCACCGACGGCACCCTGGAACTGCGCGGGCGGGCCGACGGCCAGATCAAGATCCGGGGCCTGAGGATCGAGCCCGGCGAGATCGAAGGTGTGCTCACCGCGTACCCGGCCGTCGAACAGGCCGCGGTCGTGGTGCGCGAGGACCGGCCCGGCGTCCGGCGTCTGGTCGGGTACCTCGTCGGGTCGGCGGTCGACGGCGAAGCCGTACGGGCGCATGCGGCACGGCGGTTGCCCGACCACATGGTGCCGGAGGCGTTCGTGGTGCTGGACGGCCTGCCGATGACGGCCAACGGCAAGCTGGACCGGGCCGCGCTGCCCGCACCCGAGGTCACGGCCGGTGAGACCCGCGTCGCCCCGCGCACCCCGCAGGAGGAGACCCTGTGCGGGCTGTTCGCCGAGGTGCTCGGCATCGACCGCCGAGGTGTCGGGGCCGATGACGGCTTCTTCGACCTCGGCGGCGACAGCATCGCCTCCATCCACCTGGTCAGCCGCGCGCTCGCGGCCGGGCTCCGACTGACCCCGCGTGATGTGTTCGAACAGCGCACGGTCTCCGGGCTCGCCGCGGTGGCCGCGAGCCGTCCGGCCCCGGCTGAAGGGCCCGCCCGGGAGTCGGCGGTCGGTGAACTGCCGCTCACCCCGGCCCTGCACCGGTTGCGCGAACGTGGCGGCCCCATCGGCTCGTTCAGCCAGTCGGTCCTGCTCGTCACCCCGGCCGGGGCGGACGAGAAGCGGCTGGCGGGCGCCCTCCAGGCCGTACTCGATCACCATGACGCGCTGCGGACGCGGCTGACGACCGACGGCGACTGGGCCGCGTACATCCCACCGCCCGGGAGCGTGAACGCGGCCGGACTGCTGGAGCGGGTCGCCGTACCGGACGGGGATTTCGGGGCGGTGCTCGCCGCGCCGGCAGCACACCGGCTGCGGCCGGAGGCGGGTGAACTGGTGTACGCGGTCTGGTACGACGCCGGGCCCGAGCGCCCCGGACGGCTCCTGCTGACGGTTCATCATCTGGCGGTCGACGGGGTCTCCTGGGGCATCCTCCGCACCGACCTGGCCGCCGCCTGGCGGGAGGACGAACTGCCGCCGCCCGGTACGCCGTTGAGGCACTGGGCGCGGCTGCTGGAGCGGGAGGCCCACACGCGGACGGCCGAACTGGACGTCTGGCGGCGGATGCTGGAGGCTCCCGACCCGCCGGCGGACACCCACCGGCCCGACCCGGCGCGGGACGTCGTCGGCGCCATGCGTCATCTCACCGTCGACCTCCCGCCCGAGCCGACCACCGAGCTGCTCACCTCGGTCGCCGCCGCCTTCCACGCCGGCCCCGACGACGTCCTGCTCTCCGCCCTCGCCCTCGCCTTCGCGCGGTGGCGGCATCACCCGGCACTGCTGCTGGACATCGAGCGGCACGGGCGCGAGGAACCGGCCGAGGGGGTCGATCTCTCCCGCACGGTGGGCTGGTTCACCAGTGTCGTCCCGGCCCGGCTCGACCTCACCGGCCTCGACCTCGCCGATCCCGCGCAGGTGCTGCGCAGTGTCAAGGAGCAGCTGCGCGCCGTACCCGACCACGGCATCGGCCACGGTCTGCTCCGCCACCTCAACCCGGAGACCGGCCCGGTTCTCGCCTCGCTCCCGGCACCGCAGATCGGCTTCAACTACCTGGGCCGCACGGCCCGCGAGCGGACGTCCGACGGGCGGCCGGCCGACTGGTCGACGGCCCCGGAGGAACTGCCCGGCGCGCTCGCCCTCGGAGCCGCCCACGACCCCGACCTCCCCGTCGCCCACGGTCTGGAGATCACCGCCGTGGCCGGCGACGACGGGCTGCGGGCCACCTGGTCCTGGGCCCCCGGCCGCTGGTCCGAGGACGACGTACGCGCCCTCGCCGACCTGTGGCGCGAGGCCCTGACCACCCTGAGCCACACCGGCCCGGCGGGCGGACACACCCCGTCCGACCTGCCGCTGGTGTCGCTGTCCCAAGCAGAGATCGACGAACTCGAAGCCGAGTTCGGAAGCGAGTGGAGGTAACCCACGGTGACCCGGTCCGGAATCTCCGACGTCCTGCCCCTGTCGCCGTTGCAGGAGGGGCTGCTCTTCCACGCCCAGTACGACGACGACCGCGCCCCCGACGTCTACGCCGCCCAGCAGATCCTGGAGCTGACGGGCGACGTCGACCCCGCCGCCGTACGGGCCGCCGGGCAGGCGCTGCTCGACCGGCACCCGAACCTGCGCGCCTGCTTCCGGCGCCGGGACGCCGGGCCTCCGCTCCAGATCGTGCCCACGGACATCGAACTGCCCTTCACCCAGGCCGACTTGTCCGCGCACGACGAGCCCGGCCGACAGGCGGCATGGGAGCGGCTGCTCGACGTGGAGCGCACCCGTCGCTTCGACCTCGCCAAGCCGCCGCTGCTGCGCCATCTGCTGGTGCGGTGGGCTCCGGACCGGTACCGGCTGGTGATCACCAATCACCACATCCTGCTGGACGGCTGGTCCAAGCAGCTGCTCGTCCGCGAGTTCGGCGCCCTGTACGCGGGCGAGCACCCGATCTCGCTCCCGCCCGTGCCGCCCTACCGCGACTATCTGGCGTGGCTGGCCCGGCAGGACCGTGGCGCCGCCGGACGGGCCTGGCAGGACGCCCTGTCCGGGGTGACGGGACCCACCCTGGTGGCCCCTGCGGCTTCCGCCGATTCCGCCGATTCCGCCGCTTCCGTCCTCCCGCACGAACTCGTCGTGGAACTGTCCGAGGAGGCGACCGCTCGCGCCGAGGCGACGGCACGCGCGCTCGGCGTCACCCTCAACACGGTCGTCCAGGGCGCCTGGGGTGTGCTCCTGGGCCGGCTGACCGGCCGTGACGACGCCGTCTTCGGCCAGACCGTCACGGTCCGCCCGCCCGAGCTGCCGAACGTCGCGTCGATGGTCGGCTTCTGCATCAACACCGTTCCCACCCGCGTCCGTTGGACCGACGAGGACACCGTCGCCGACCTGCTCACCGGGCTGCGGAGCCGGCAGGCGGGCCTGCTGCCGCACCAGTACCTCGGTCTCGCCGACATCCGGCGCGTCACCGGCACAGGGGACCTCTTCGACACCCTGCTGGCCTTCGAGAGCTACCCCGCGTCCGCCGCCCGGGGGGCGTCACAGGTCACCCAGCTCGCGGGCCGTGACGCCACGCACTACCCGCTGACCCTCTCCGTCCTGCCCGGCAGCCGGCTGGCTCTGCGTCTGTCCTACCGGCCCGTTCTGTACGACGAGACGGGTGCCCGCGCCCTGCTGGACCGTTTCGCCGGGGTGCTGGGGGCCCTGGCGGCCGACCCGTCGCGCCCCGTCCGCGAGGTGGAGGCGCTGCTCCCGGGCGAGCGGGAGCGCCTGCTGTGCGGGGCGAGCACCCCCATGGCAGCGCCGGCGGTCACCCTTCCCGAGCTGTTCGCCCGGCAGGCCGCCCGCACGCCCGACGCCACGGCCGTCGTGCACGACGGAACCCGCCTCACCTACACGGAACTGGACGAGCGGTCCAACCGCCTCGCGCGGCTGCTCGCCGCGCGCGGCGCGGGCCCGGAGCGCTTGGTCGCCCTCGCGCTGCCACGCACACCGGACCTGGTGGTGGCCGTCCTGGCGGTGCTGAAGACCGGTGCCGCGTATGTGCCGATGGACCCGGAGTACCCGGCGGAGCGACTGGCCTTCATGCTGGCCGACGCGGCCCCCGTGCTCCTGGTGACGACGGACGGCGGGTCCGCGGGGCTGCCCGTCGGCGAGGTCCCCGTGGTCACGGTCGCCGAGTCGCTCGACCACCCTTCGACGGCACTCTCCTCACCGGGCCCCGACCCCGCCAACACGGCGTACGTGATCTACACCTCGGGCTCCACGGGCCGCCCCAAGGGCGTCGCGGTGCCCCACTCGAACGTCGTACGCCTCTTCGAGTCCACCCGGCACTGGTTCGACTTCGGGCCGGACGACGTGTGGACGATGTTCCACTCGTACGCCTTCGACTTCTCGGTGTGGGAGCTGTGGGGCGCGCTGCTGCACGGCGGCGCGCTCGTGGTCGTCCCGTTCGCGGTGAGCCGGGAACCGGCGGAGTTCCTGCGGCTGCTCGCCCGCGAACGCGTCACGGTGCTCAACCAGACGCCGTCGGCCTTCGGCGAACTGCTGTCCGCGGACGCCGCCCTCCCGGACGTGGGCCGTCAACTCGCCCTGCGGTACGTGGTGTTCGGCGGCGAGGCACTGGACTTCACGGGAGTCGCCGAGTGGTACACCCGGCACCCGCAGGACGCGCCGGTCCTCGTCAACATGTACGGGATCACCGAGACGACGGTCCATGTCACCGGCCTGCCGCTGACCGAGGACACGGCACGCACCGGCCAGGGCTCCATCGGGCACGCCATACCCGACCTGCGCGCGTACGTCCTCGACGCCGGGCTGCGGCTCGTACCGCCGGGCACGACCGGTGAGTTGTACGTCGCCGGGGCGGGCCTCGCCCGCGGATACCTGGGCCGGCCGGGCCTGACGGCCGGGCGGTTCGTGGCCGACCCGTTCGGCGGCCCCGGCGACCGCATGTACCGCACGGGCGACCTGGCGCGCTGGTCGGCGGACGGTGAGCTGGTGTACGCGGGCCGGGCGGACGACCAGGTCAAGATCCGCGGCTTCCGCATCGAACTCGGCGAGGTCGAGGCGGCGCTCGCCGACCACCCCGACGTGACGCGCGCGGCCGTCCTCGTACGGGACGGACGGCTGGTCGGCTATGTCGTGGGCGGCGCCGCCCTCGACGGGGACGAGCCGCGTCGGCACGCGGGACGGAGCGAAGTCGGGCGGGCCGTCGACGCGGACGAGCCACACCGGCACGCGGGACGCAACGGTGCCGGGCGGAACCTCGACGCCGACGAGCTGCGCCGGCACGTGGCGCGCACGCTTCCCGAGCACATGGTGCCCGCCGCCGTGGTCGTCCTGGAGCGGCTGCCGTTGACCGCGAACGGCAAGCTGGACCGGGCCGCCCTGCCCACGCCGGTGGCACCCTCCGGCGGGGGCCGCGCCCCGCGTACCCCGCAGGAGGAGATCCTGTGCGGCCTGTTCGCCGATGTGCTCGGCGTGGCGGCGCACCGGGTGGGCGCCGACGACGGCTTCTTCGACCTCGGCGGCGACTCCCTGCTCGCCATGCGCCTGGTCGACCGGATCAGGGGCGCGCTCGGCACCGCGGTGCCCGTCCGCGCGGTGTTCGAGTCACCGACACCCGCCGGACTGGCCGAGCGCCTGACGAATGCCCAGGACGACGTACGGCGGCCCGAACTGACCCCGGTCGAGCGCGGACACGCCCCGATTCCGCTGTCGTACGCCCAGCAGCGCCTGTGGTTCATGAACCATCTCGGCGGCGGCAACACCACCTACACCGTGCCCTGGGCCCTGCGCCTCACCGGCGCCCTCGACCGGCAGGCCCTGCGGGAGGCCCTCGCCGACCTCGTGACCCGGCACGAACCGCTGCGCACCCTCCACCCCGACTTCCAGGGCACCCCCTACCAGCGGATCCTCGACCCGGACGCGGGCCGGCCGGACCTCGCCGTCGTGACGGCCACCGAGGCGGAACTCCCCGCGCTGCTCACCGCCGCCGCCCGGCACCGCTTCGACCTGTCCGGCGAACCCCCGCTGCGCACCACGCTGTACGCGCTCGACGACGACACCCACGTCCTCCTCCTGCTCGCCCACCACATCGCCGTCGACGGCTGGTCCATGGCACCGCTGATGCGCGACCTGGAGACGGCCTACGCGGCACGGACCACCGGCGGCGCCCCGCAGTGGCGGCGACTGCCCGTGCGGTACGCCGACTTCGCGCACTGGCAGCGCGAGCTGCTCGGCTCCACGACCGCCCCCGAGAGTCCGATGTACCGTCACATCTCCTTCTGGCGGGACGCGTTGGCGGGCGCACCCGACGAACTGCCCCTTCCGGCCGACCGTCCGAGGCCCGCAGAACCCAGCGGCGACGGCGACCGTGCGGCCCTCACCCTCGACGCCGACGTGCACGCGGGCCTCGTCGACCTCGCCGACGCCTCCGGGGTCACGCTCTTCATGGTGCTCCAGGCGGGACTGGCCGCGCTGCTGACCCGGTTCGGCTCGGGCACCGACATCACCCTCGGCACCCCGGTCGCCGGACGCGCCGACAGCAGGCTGGACGACCTGGTCGGCTTCTTCGTCAACAGCCTCACGCTGCGCACCGACACCTCGGGCAACCCCACCTTCCGCGAACTGCTGCACCGCGTCCGGGAGTTCGACCTCGCGGCCTACGCCCACCAGGACGTGCCGTTCGACCTCCTCGTGGACGCGCTCAGCCCGGAACGCACGCTCGCCCGCCATCCGCTCTTCCAGGTCGTGCTGGCCTTCACGGGCCATGCCTCGCATCCGGGTCTGTCCCTGCCCGGACTGGGTGTGGTCCGCGAACCCGTCGAGACCGGGGCCGCGCGCTTCGATCTCTCCCTCTACCTGAGCGAGCGCCGCGACGCCGACGGCGGCCCGGCGGGGATCGACGGCATCGCCGAGTACAGCACCGACCTGTTCGAGCCGGCCACGGTCGAGCGGCTCGCGCGGGCGCTGGTTCGGTTCCTGGCCGTCGTCGCCGCCGATCCCGCGGTGCGGATCGAGGACGTGGACCTCCTGGGGGACGACGAGCGTTCCTCCCGGGAACCGGAGCGCGAGACGCCACCGGTGACACCGCCGACGGCGGAGGCCACGGGAGCCCCCGCCGGACAAGAACCGGCGACCCCGGCCGAACGTATCCTCGCCGCGCTCTTCCGTGAGCTGCTCAAGCTGCCCGAAGTCCCGCTCGACGAGGACTTCTTCGCGCTCGGCGGCGACAGCATCGCCTCGATCCGGCTCGTGAGCCGGGCGGCCGAGGCCGGGGTCGTGATCAGCGCCCGGGACGTCTTCAAGCACCAGACGGTGCGGGAGTTGGCGGCGGTGGCGCGTGGGCCGGTCGGGGGCTCCGGTGGCGGCGCGGCAAGGGCAGACGCCTTTGATGGCGGCGCGGGAACGGCCGACGGCCCCAGCAGCGACCCGGGAGCGGCCTTCCCCCACGTCCCGGACGACGGCACGGGCCCGGTCCCGCTCACCCCCGTCATGCGGTGGCTGCTCGAACGCGGCGGCCCGATCGACCGGTTCAGTCAGTCCGTCCTGCTGACGGTGCCCGCGGCGGCCGACCGGCCCCGGCTGGCCTCCGCCCTGCAGGCCCTGCTCGACCACCACGACATGCTGCGGTCCCGGCTCACCGTCGGCCCGGAGCTCGACGTGCGCCCGGCCGGCACCGTCGGCGCCGCCGACCTGCTCGACCGCCGGGACATCTCCCACACCTTCGATGCGAGCGACCTCCACGCGGCCGTGGCCGAGGAGTTCGACCGGGTCGTGGGGCTGCTCGATCCGGCGGCCGGGGCCATGGTCCGGGCCGTGTGGTTCGACGCCGGGCCCGAGCGGCCGGGGCGTCTGCTGCTGGTCGTGCACCACCTGGCCGTGGACGGCGTGTCCTGGCGCGTCCTCGTCCCCGATCTGGCGGCCGCCTGGAAGGCGGTCGTGGCGAGGCGGCGGCCCGAACTGCCCGCTGTCGGCACGTCGTTCCGTCGCTGGTCAGCGGTGCTGGACGAGCAGGCGCGTACGCCGTCGCGGCTCGCCGAGGCCGAGCTGTGGCGCGCTGTCGCGGACGCCCCGCGCACCCCGCTGGGCACGCGGCCGCTCGACCCCGACCAGGACACCGCCGCCACGACCCGCTCGCTGCGGCTGACCCTGCCGCCCGAGACGACCGGCCCGCTGCTCACCACCGTCCCGGGCGCCTTCCGCGCCGGCGTCCAGGACGTCCTGCTCACCGGCCTCGCCCTGGCCGTCGCCGAGCGGCAGGGCTCCGGGCACGTCGTGCTCGACGTCGAGGGCCACGGCCGCGAGGAGCCCGTGCCCGGGCTGGCACTGTCGCGCACGGTGGGCTGGTTCACCTCGATCTACCCGGTCCACCTGGATCTGGAGGGCGTGGACGTGGCCGACGCTCTGGCCGCCGGAGCCGCCGCCGACCTCGCCGTCGGCCGGGTGGCCGAGCGCCTGCGCGAGCTGCCCGACCACGGCATGGGGTACGGCCTCCTCCGCCACCTCAACCCGGACACGGCAGCCGAGTTCGCCAAGGCTCCCGTTCCGGCGATCGGCTTCAACTACCTCGGCCGGTTCACCGCCCCCGACCCCGGCGACTCCGCTCCGTGGGCCTTCGCTCCCGAGTCGTCGGCGCTGGGCGCCGGTTGCGATCCCGGCCTCGCCGCCGCCCACGTCCTCGAGGTCAACGCGGTGGTCCGCGACACCGGCACCGGCCCGTATCTGCGGGCCGACTGGTCATGGCCCGACGGCGTACTGACCGAGCCGGAGGTGCGGGCGCTGGCCGAGTCGTGGTTCGCCGCGCTCACCGCGCTCGTGTCCCGGACCGGCGAGGGCGCCGGTCCGTCGGTCGGGGGCCTGTCGGTGGCGGATCTGTCCCACGACGAGCTGGACGAGCTGGCCGCGGGCCTCGACGGCTGACGACCGGGAGAGCCGCCAGGCCCCGGCGGACCGGAAGAGCCTCACCAGGCACAGCGAGACGAGAAAGCGAAACGAGACGACGACATGACGCAGCCCGCGCTGGCCGACATACTCCCCCTCACCCCGCTCCAGGAGGGCCTGCTCTTCCACGCCCTGTACGAGCACGAACGGGACGCCCCCGACGTGTACGTCGTGCAGCTGGTCTTCGAACTCGACGGCCCGGTGCACGCCGGCCGCCTCCGTGCCGCCGCACAGGCGCTGCTGGACCGCCACCCGAACCTGCGGGCGGCCTTCCGGCGGCGCCGTGGCGGCCGGCCGGTGCAGGTCGTCCCGCACCGGGCGACGCTGCCGTGGACCGAGGCCGATCTGACCGAGCCGGGCACCGACACCGAGAAGGCGTGGGCCGCCCTGCTGGACGAGGACCGGGAGCGCGGGTTCGACCCGGCCACCCCTCCCCTCCTGCGGTGCGCCCTCGTCCGCACCGGCGAGCACCACCACCGGCTGCTGGTCACCCACCACCACATCCTGCTCGACGGCTGGTCGGTCTCCGTGCTGCTCCGGGAACTGCTCGCCCTGTACGCCGCCGACGGCGACCTGGCGGTCCTCCCACCCGTCCCGCCGTACCGCGCCTTCCTCCAGTGGCTGGAGAGCCGGGACCGTGACGCCGCCGAGGCCGCCTGGCGGGACGCGCTGTCCGGCGTGCACGAGCCGACCCGGCTGGCCCTGGACGCCCCCTCGGGGACCACCGACCTGGTGCAGGCCCGCATCGAGCTGTCCGCTGCGACGGGAGCCGCCCTCACGGCCCGCGCCCGAAGCCTCGGCGTCACCATGAACACCCTCGTCCAGTCCGCCTGGGCGATCCTCCTCGGCCGGCTGACCGGTCGCGACGACGTCGTCTTCGGCACCACCGTCTCCGGCCGCCCGCCCGAGCTGCCCGGCGTCGAGTCCATGGTCGGCCTGTTCATCAACACCGTCCCGACCCGGGTCCGGCTGCGCCCCGCCGATCCCCTCGGCCGGCTGCTCCACGAGGTCCGGGACACCTACGTCCACCTCCTCGACCACCACCACCTCGGCCTGGCCGACATCCAGCGGGCGGTCGGCGTCCCGGAGCTCTTCGACACCCTCGTCGTCTTCGAGAACTATCCGGTGGACCCGGAGGCGACGGGCGACGGCGACGCCGGTGAGGGCGAGCTCCGGGTCGTCGGTTCGGGCGGGCGGGACGCCACCCACTACCCGGTGACCCTCGTGGCCCTCCCGGGCCCCCGGCCCCGTCTCCGGCTGGCCTACCGTCCCGGGCTGTTCCCCGCCGGCTGGGCCGACGCCACACTCGCCCGTCTGGTGCGGATCCTGGAGGCCATGGCGGCCGACCCGGACCTCCCGCAGGGCCGCCTGGGTCTCCTGGCCCCCGAGGAACTCCCCCGCCGGACCGAACTCCCGCCACCCGCGACCCGTACCCTCACCGACCTCTGGTCGGCCCAGGTCGCGGCCACCCCGGACGCCGAGGCCGTACTCGACCGGGGCACCCGTCTCACGTACCGCGAACTGGACGACAGCGCCGAGCAGTTGGCACACCGCCTCACCGCCCTCGGTGCGGGCCCCGAACGTGTCGTCGGCATCGCCCTGCCCCGTACGGCGGAGCTGGTCGTCGCCGTCCTCGCCGTACTGAAGTCCGGTGCCGCCTATCTGCCGCTCGACCCCGCCTACCCGGCCGACCGCCTGGCGTACATCGTCGCCGACGCCCGTCCGGTCGTCGTCCTCACCACCACCGGCACCGCCGGGGCGCTGCCCGAGGGCACCCGGACGCTCGACCTCGACACTCAGCCCACGACTGGTCCGACGGTCAGCGACGCTCCCGCGATCGCATCGACGGCCGACAACCTTGCCTTCATCACCTACACCTCCGGCTCCACGGGCCGCCCCAAGGGGGTCCTGACCACGCACCGGAGCGCCGTCGAGTTCGTCGAGTGGACGCACACGGAGTTCGGCCCCGACCGGCTGGCCGAGGTGCTGTTCTCGACCTCGCTCAACTTCGACGTGTCGGTGTTCGAGATCTTCTCGCCGCTGCTGTGCGGCGGCCGTATCGAGATCGTCGAGAGCCTCCTCGCACTCACCGACGGCACCCCACGGGACGCCGGTCTGATCAGCGGCGTCCCCACGGTCATGGCCACCGTGCTCGACGAACGACCGGCGATCTCACCGCACACGGTGGCCCTCGGCGGCGAACCGATCTCCCCGCGACTCCGCGCCGACATGGCAACCGCCTTCCCCGGAGCCCGGCTGGTCAACTTCTACGGCCCCACCGAAGCGACGGTGTACGCCACCGCCTGGCAGTCCGACCCAAGCTCCGGCCAGGGCAGTTCGGACGCGGGCGAGCCGCTCGACAAGGCCGGCCCGCCCATCGGCCGTGCCCTCGCCCGCAACCGGATCCACCTCCTCGACCACGCCCTGCGTCCCGTGCCCGACGGGGCCGTCGGAGAGGTGTACGTAGGGGGCGGCGGGCCCACCCGCGGCTACCTCGGCCGGCCGGGTCTGACGGCCGAGCGGTTCGTCGCCGACCCGTTCGGCGGGCCGGGGGAACGCCTGTACCGGACGGGCGACCTGGCGATGCGCGGCCCCGACGGTCAGCTGACCTTCCTGGGCCGGGCCGACCAGCAGGTGAAGGTCCGGGGCTTCCGTGTCGAACTGGGCGAGATCGAGGCCGCACTCGCCGCGCATCCGGCCGTCGCCAAGGCGGCGACGACGGTACGGGAGGACGGCCGCGGCGAGAAACAGCTGATCGCGTACGTCGTCCCGGTCGGGGGAACGCCGGCGGAGGGCGAGCTTCGCGACCACCTCGCCCGCGCCCTCCCCGCCCACATGATCCCTTCGCTGTTCGTCACCCTCGACGCTCTCCCCCACACCGCCAGCGGCAAGCTGGACCGGAAGGCGCTGCCCGCCCCCGAAGCGCCACTGTCCGCCAGGACGGCCCCGCGTAACGGGCGCGAGGAGACACTGCGCGGCATCTTCGCCGAGGTCCTCGGCCTCGTCCCGGATCGAGTCGGCGTCCACGACGGCTTCTTCGACCTCGGCGGCCACTCCCTGCTGGCCCCCCGTCTGACCGCGCGCGTCCGCGCCGAACTCGGCGTCGAGGTGCCCATGCACGCGCTCTTCGACACACCGACCGTGGCTGCCCTGGCTCGTCGGACGGCCGACGGCGACCACCACGGAGTGCCCGGCAACCCCGAAGGTCCCGGCCGCGACCATGCCGGCACCTCGGGTACGGCCCCGCTGGGCCCCCTGCTCCCCCTGCGCACCCGAGGCCACCTCGCGCCCCTGTTCTGCCTCCCGCCCGCTTCCGGCCTGTCCTGGGGCTTCGCCGGACTCGCCCGGCACATCGACCCCGGCCGACCGTTGTACGGACTGCAGTCCCGGGGCCTGATCCCGGGCCGGGAACCGGCCGGCACCCTGGCCGAGGTGGTCGCCGAGCACACCGCCCGTATCCGTGAGACACAGCCGCACGGCCCGTACCACCTGCTCGGCTACTCCATGGGCGGCCTCGTCGCGTACGAGGTGGCCGTCGGCCTCCGGGCAGCCGGCGAACAGGTCGGCCTCCTCGCCCTGCTCGACGCCTTCCCGGGGTCCTGGACCGCGCAGGGCCCCGCCCCGTCCGACCGCCCGGCGCTGCTGCGCAGCCTCCTCGCCATCCTCGGCCGCCCCGTGCCCCTGGACGGGGACGAGCACGGGCCACTGACGGACAGGCGGTTCGCGGAACTGGTCCGTCGTGTGCCCGACATGCCCGGCATCCTCGATGACGCCGAGCTGGCCGCGCTGGTCGACGTGACGGCCGGCAACCGGCGCCTGCTGGGCGAGTTCGCCCCCACGTCGTACGACGGCGACCTGCTGTTCTTCACGGCCGCACAGGATCCGGACGCGCTCCCCGACCGGTACGGCTCCTGGCAGCCGTACGTCGAAGGCCGTATCGACAACCACGACCTTCCCTGCACCCACGGGGAGATGACCCGGCCCATGTCACTGGACCGCATCGGCCCGGTGCTGGACAGCCACCTCAGGAGGAACCCGGCATGACCACCAACCCCTTCGACGACGACAGCATCGAGCACCTGGTGCTGGTGAACGACGAGGGCCAGCACTCCCTGTGGCCCGCCTTCGCCGAGGTCCCGGCCGGCTGGACCGTCGTCCACGGCCGGGCGAGCCGCCGGTCCTGTGTGGACTACGTCAACGCGCACTGGACCGACATGCGCCCCAAGAGCCTGATCGAGGCCATGGGCGAGTGAGCGTCCGTCCGACCCACAAGGAGACCCCCGCACCCATGACCACCCCTGACACGACCAAGCTCGTATGCCTTCCGTACGCCGGGGCGGGCGCCTCGTTCTACCGTCCCTGGGTCGCCCTGGCGGGGGACGCGTTGGAGATCACGGCGCTGCAACTGCCGGGCCGGGAGCGGCTGATCGACGAGGAGCCGTACCGGGACGCGCACCAGGCCGTCGACGGGCTGCTGGCGCAACTGCGGGACAGGCTCGCCGAGGACGGCGGCCGGGTGGCCCTTTTCGGGCACAGCCTCGGTGCCGTGCTCGCCTACGAACTCGCCCACCGGCTGGTGACCGAACCCGGCGTCGAACTCGTCCACCTGTTCGTCAGCGGGTCACCGGAACCCGACCGTGGCCGTGAGCGGCGGGCCACCGGCCTGTCCGACGAGGACTTCCTCGCCCGCGTCGGCGAGTTCGCGGGCTACAGCCACCCCGCGCTCGACGACCCGGAGATGCGCGAACTCCTCCTGCCCACCCTGCGCGCGGACGTCGAGATGCATGAGAACTACGTCCGCAGCACCCGACTCCCGCTGGACGTGCCGATCACGGTCGTGCGCGGCGAGGACGACGACCTGGTCGGCCACGAGGACGCCGTGTCCTGGAACAAGGCGACCGGCCGCGACTTCGCCTCCGTCGAGGTCCCCGGCGGCCACATGTACCTGACGGAGGACGCGCCCGCCCTCCTCGACGTCATCGTCGCGACTCTGGCCTCGTGAAGGAGTTCCCGATGCGTCTGCACGGAAAGTCGGTCCTGGTCACCGGCGCCGCCCGCGGACTCGGCCGGGCCATCGCGGTCGCCTGTGCGGCCGAGGGCGCCGACCTCGTCCTGCTGGACATCTGCGCCGACCTGCCCGGCGTGCCCTACCCGCTGGGCACGCCGGGCCAGTTGGAGCACACCGCCGCGCTGTGCCGGGAGACGGGGGCCGCGGTCCTCACCGCCGAGGCCGACATCCGCGACCTGCTCGCCGTACGGCAGGCGGTGACCCGCGCCGAGGACCGGTTCGGCCGGATCGACGTCGCCGTCAACAACGCGGGCATCGCCGCGCCCTCGGGCACACCGGTGCACGAGATCAGCGAGGACGAGTGGTCCCTGATGATCGACGTGGACCTCACCGGAGCCTGGCGGGTGATCCGCGAGGTCGGCAAGGCCATGAGCACCCGGCGCGGCGGCAGCATCGTCAACATCGCCTCCACCGCCGGACTCGTCGGCTACCGGCACTTCGCCGGATACGTCGCCGCCAAGCACGCCGTCATCGGTCTCACCAAGGCCGCCGCGCTCGACTACGCGCCGACGAAGGTACGCGTGAACGCCATCTGCCCGGGCTCCGTGCGCGACGACACGGGCGCCGAGGGCCGGATGCTCGCCGAGATCGCCAGAGCACTGGACGTACCCGTCCACGAGCACGAGAAGACCTTCGTCGAGGCCCAGCCCATGAACGCCCTCATCGAACCCGAGGACGTCGCCGCCGCGGTCGTCTTCCTCGCCTCGGACGAGTCCCGGCAGATCACCGGCTCGGTCCTGACCGTGGACGGCGGCTTCAGCACCCGCTGAGACCTCTCAAGCCCGGCCCCTGCTCTCCCGATCCTCCCGAACGACCAAGGAGTACGGCCCGTGTCCGCCTCGCTGTCCGATCCCCTCCTCCCCGGAGCCCACTGCCACGCGCTGCGCGTCAGGCCGGGCCGTTCCGAGGGCCCCACACTCCGACCCGAGGGGTGGACCGAGCCCGAGTGGTGGATCG
Organism: Streptomyces sp. CA-210063; assembly: GCF_024612015.1. NCBI lineage: Bacteria > Bacillati > Actinomycetota > Actinomycetes > Kitasatosporales > Streptomycetaceae > Streptomyces > Streptomyces sp. CA-210063. The sequence goes on along the minus strand of NZ_CP102512.1, from coordinate 10,064,083 downwards.
AGGACCTCTCCGTCCCGGCGACGGACCAACGGGCCGAACGCCGTCGCGCCACCGAGCTCGCCCGCCCGAGCCGCGTTCCGCGCGGCGTTCTCCTGCGCTACGCCGACGGCCTGTCCGACCTGATCGTCGTCGCCCCGCGCGGACGCTGGGACCGTACGGCCCTCGACCGACTGGCAGCCGGGGAGCCCATGGCACCGAGCGACGCTCCCTCGGCTCCCGAGCCGCCCATCCTCGCGCCCCCACCCGCCTGGGGACTGGCCGACGAAACCCCCGGCACCCCCCACCACATCCCCCTGGACGACGGAGCCGACGGAGGCGACGAGGCGAGCTGGCTCACGGCACTCGCCGTCACCCTGCGCCGCTACGACCCCGAGACGCCGCCGGTCATCGGCACCGGCCACGGCTGCTTCACGGTCGAACCGGCCGCCACACTCGGCGAGTCGAAGCCCTCCCCGGCGACGGGCCCCGCACTGACGGGCCTGCTCTTCGACGCCACAGGCCATCCGGGCGAGGGTGAGGGGGATGGTGAGGGGGATGGCGAGATCGGGACCGAGACGGGGACCGAGACCGAGTACGTTCCCTGCCTCGCACCCCCGTTCCCGCTCACCGTCTCCGTCATCCGCGACTCGAGCGGCCTGCGACTGCGCTGCGACCACATGGGCAGTCACTTCTCCGCGGAGATCGCAGCACAGTTCGTACGCCACCTGGTGCATGTGCATCAACAGGTTCTGCACCGCCCGCACACCCCGTGGGATGAGGTCGAACTGCTCGACGAGGCGGAACGCGCCCGCACGGCGGCGCTCGGCCGGCCGCTCCGCCCCCCGGCCACCGCCACCGCCACCGCCACCGGGCCGGCGAGCGTGCCCGAGGCGTTCGCCAGGATCGTGGCGGCGACGCCGGACCACGTCGCCGTGACCGACGGCACCACCGGTCTGACGTACCGCGAACTCGACGAGCGGGCCGCCCGGTTGGCGTCCGGTCTACGGGCGCGTGGAGTCGTCGGCGGCGACCGGGTGGGCGTATGCCTGGAGCGCTCCGCCGAACTCGTCGTCACCCTCCTCGCCGTGCTGAAGGCCGGCGCGACCTACGTCCCTCTCGACCCCGCCTACCCGGCGGACCGGCTCGCCCACACGGCACGGGACGCGGAGCTGGGCGTGGTGGTCACCGGGCTCCCGGAGTTCCCGCCCGTGGCGGACTGTGTACAGGTGACTCCGGACGGCCTGACGGCCGAGCCGCTCGACGGACCGCCGGAGCCGCCGCCCCCGTCCCCCGATGACGCCGCCTACGTCATCTACACCTCCGGCTCCACCGGCCGCCCCAAGGGCGTCGAGGTGCCGCACCGCAACGTGATCGCCCTGATCGACGCGACCCGCGACGAGTACGGGCTCGGCGAAGCGGACGTATGGACCTGGTTCCACTCCAGTGCCTTCGACTTCTCGGTATGGGAGATCTGGGGCTGCCTGCTGACCGGCGGACGGCTGGTCGTGGTGCCGTACTTCGTCTCCCGGGAACCCGACCGTTTCCGCGATCTGCTGGTGGCGGAGAAGGTCACTGTCCTCAGCCAGACCCCGTCGGCCTTCGCGCAGCTCCTGGCCGAGGACCACGCGGAGGTGGGTGTCCGCCTCGTCGTGTTCGGCGGCGAACCACTCGACGCGCGCATGCTGCTGCCCTGGTTCGACCGGCACCCCGAGCCCGGGTGCCGGGTGGTGAACATGTTCGGCATCACGGAGACCACCGTCCACGTCACCGAGGAGACCCTCACCCGGCGACTGGCGCTCGCCGGCACCCGGTCCGTGGGACGCGCCCTGCCCGGCTGGCACCTCTACGTGCTGGACGCGGCCGGACGCCTGCTGCCGCCCGGAGTGGCGGGCGAGATCTGTGTCGGCGGCGCCGGGGTGGCACTCGGCTATCTGGGCCAGGAGGACCTGACGGCCCAGCGGTTCGTACCGGACCCCTTCGTCGGCGGCACGATGTACCGCAGCGGCGACCTCGGACGGCTGCGGCCCGACGGACGGCTCGAACACCTCGGGCGGATCGACAGCCAGGTGAAGATCCGCGGCTTCCGCATCGAGCTGGACGAGATCCGCGCCGTCCTGCTGGAGGACCCCGAGGTACGCACAGCGGCCGTCGTGGTCCATCGCGACGACCCGGCCGACGCCGCCACGGCCAGGATCGACGCCTACGTGGTCCTGTCCTCCGGGGGTGTCCCCGCCACGGTCCGCGAACGAGCCGCCGGCATCCTGCCCGCACACATGCTCCCCGCCACGGTCACCGCACTGGACGCCCTCCCCCTGACCCCCAACGGCAAACTGGACACGGCACGACTGCCCGCCCCTGTCCGCGCGTCGGGACGGGACGAGAGCCCCGCCGTCCGCGCCGACGACACCCTCACCGCCACCCTGACGGAGATCTGGGGCGACGTGCTGGGCGTGCCCGTCGGCCCGGACGACGACTTCTTCGAACTGGGCGGCAACTCCCTGTTCGCCGTCCGTATCGGCGCCGCCCTGCGGGCCCGCGGCCTGCCGTCCCCACGGCTGCGGGAGCTGTACCGGCACCCGACCGTCCGGTCCACGGTCGCGAGCCTCTGTCAGTGAAGGTCGGTGGTCAGTCGGTACCGGCCAGAAGGCAGTCGGAACGAAGACACCCCGTCGGAGTGGCCGAGGAGACGCACACCGTCCACTCGTGCCAACGGGGTTCGCCCCTCGCGGACCGCATCGGCGGAGGCGGCCGGCAGACTCAGGATGGCCTCGCTGTTCGCGGGGACGACCGCCTCGTACGCGAGGGTCCGGCCCCCGCCCTCGACAGCCCACTCGCTTCTGATCTCGCCGTACGGCGGGCTCATCCTCGTCGCACCCGTGTCGTCACGTGCTCACCTGGAGCAGGTCGCCACCGCGGTGCCGACCGTCGTCGTCGGCCGGCACGGGTCCTCGCCGCTGTACGACACGGTGACCGACGACGACATCGCGGGCGCGTCCCTGGTCGTCGGCCACCTCGCGGCTCTCGGGCACCGTCGGATCGCCCACATCGAGCATCACGAGACCGACGCGACCCGCCTCACGGAGATGCCCAACGCCCGGCGCGCCGAAGGATATCGGCAGGCCATGCGGGCGCATGGGCTGGAGGAGTCGATCGACGTGGTCTCCACCAGCTATACCCAGGAGGGCGGTTACGAGGCCGCGAAGGAGTTGCTGGCTCGTCGCCGCCGGCCGACAGCGGTGTTCGCCGGGGCGGACATCGCCGCCATGGGGGTGCTCGACGCGGTCGCCGAGGCCGGGTTGTCCGTTCCCGGGGACCTCTCGGTGGCCGGCTACGACAACACCACGTTCGCCGCGTTCGGTCCGATCTCCCTCACCAGCGTCGACCAGGGCGGCCACGAGCTGGGCAGCGACTCCGCGCGCCTCCTCCTGGAGCGCATCGCCGACCGGAGCCGACCGCCGGTGCAGGTCACCCTCTCCCCCACGCTCGTGCCCCGCCGCACCACGGACCGACCGCCGAAGTAGGCCCACGCATGCCGAGCCGTACGAGGGCTGTTCAGCGGGAGCTGTTCAGTCGTCCGCCCAGGCATGATCGGTAGGGTGGCAGTCGGGATCAGGAAAGGGGCGGCGCGGCCGTGAACGACGAGGCGGGCATCGAGACGGCGAAGGAGGCCGCCGATCATGACCTCATCCTGGCGTTCGGGCGGCTGCAAGGGGCCGCCAACCGGCTGGAGTACATCCTCGGGCGGGCGCTGGAGGTCGAGTGCGGCATCAGCCACCTGATGTTCGAGGTGTTGCTGATTCTCGGGCGGGCGGGCGAGCCGGGGCTGTCCATGCGAGCCATCGCCCAGGAGCAGGTCCTCACCACCGGCGGTGCCACCCGGCTGGTCGACCGCATGGAGGCGGCCGGGCTCGTGACCCGGGCGGAGTCCCCCGCCGACCGGCGCGGCAGGCTGGTGCGGCTGACCCCGCTGGGCGAGGAGACGACGGTCCGCGCTTCGCTGATCCATGTCGAGAACATCAAGCGGTACTTCCTGAACCCCCTCCCGGTGGCGGACCGCGAGCGGTTCGCGGAGGATCTCCGCATCCTCAGCCACACGGCTCGGGACGTACTGCCCCGACTGCCCTGACCCGCACACCGACGCTCTTCCAGCAGGAACACGTCTGGGTCGCCGACACCCCCGCCCCCCGCCACCGACTTCGCGGTCTCTCTCCCCCCGGCCGGCCGACGTGGTGGTCACCTCCCCCGTGAGGGAGCGGCTCGCGGCTGTCCGACGCGTATCTCGGCGATCTGGAGGCGGTACTTGGCCGCCTCGTCGGAGGCTGGTGCACCGAGCCTGGTGACAGGGCGTCTCCTCCCACCACCTCCGTCAGGAGTTCCCCGACCTGGTGCGCCACTACTGGCGGGCCAACAAGCTCTGGTCCGGCTCTCACTTCGCCGGAACCGTCGGAGGCGCCCCGCTCTCCGTGGTCAGGCAGCACATCGAACAGCAGAACCGGCCGGTGTGAACACCGCCCGGCCCTGCCGGGACAAGCCCTCGCGACGCTCCAGCCTGCTGAGCTGGTTCAGCTCGCCTCGCAAGGGGGTGTCGAGTCACCGGCCGGGCGCCCCGGTCGAGGCACCACAGGCCTTGAATCGTTTCAATGATCGGGCTTGCAAGCGCAAGCCTCAGCTCTCGGACAACGCCATGTCAATGGTCCGGGAGCAAGAAAGCCGTGCACGTACGCCCAGTCCCGGAAACGTGTCCGAACTCTTGACGGAGCCCTTATGACTGCGTAGACATGACCGCGCAGACATGACTGCGCGGTCATGCGGGTCGCGTCTGGCATCATCGGACTCGATTCGTGCGGTCACCGGGAGCCACCATGACGCGAGGAAAGACGGGACGGGGCGGAAGTTCCCCGGCACCCAGCAGCGTGGATGTGGCCCGGCTGGCCGGCGTCTCCCAGAAGACCGTCTCCAGGGTCTTCAACGACGAGCCGTATGTCTCCGCCGAGGTCCGCCGACGCGTCCTCGAAGCCGCCGAACAGCTCGGCTACCGGCGCAACAACGCCGCCCGGGCACTGGCCTCCGGGCGGACCCGCTCGATCGGCGTGGTCACGCTGGGAACAGCCCTGTACGGACCCGCCTCACTCCTCATCGGTGTCGAGCGAGTCGTCCGCGACACGGGATACGCGCTCCGTGTGGTCAACACGATGGAAGGCGACCCGGCAGGCCTTGCCGGCGCCGTGGACTCGCTCCTCGACCAGGGCGTGGACGGCATCGTCATCTCCGAACCGATCGACGAGCAGAGCCCCGGTGGAGGAGAACCCCTCCGTATCGACGTGCCGGTCGTCGCCTTCGGCGCACCACCACCGCCCGTCACCGCGCCGACGGTGCTGACGGCAGGGCGCGGCGCGGATCTGATGGCCCGCGCCGCCACCGAACACCTGCTGGCGCTCGGCCACGGGACCGTCCATCACCTGGCCGGCCCGCAGCGGTGGTACGCCGCCCGGGACCGCCTGACGGGATGGCGGGCGTCACTGACCGAACAGGGGCTGGACGCACCTGCGGCCATCGAGGGCGACTGGTCGGCCGCGTCCGGCTACCTGGCCGGACGCGAACTGGCCGAGAACGGCGATGTCACCGCCGTCTTCGCCGCCAACGACGACATGGCGATCGGTCTGATTCGCGCGCTGACGGAGGCCGGCCGGCGCGTGCCGGAGGATGTCAGCGTGGTCGGCCTCGACGACATCCCCGTCGCCGCCTATGTGACTCCTCCCCTGACCACGGTGCGGCAGCCGTTCGACGCCATGGCGCAGGAGGGGCTCAAGCGTCTGGTGCACGCCATCGAGAACCCGAACGCGGACCCCTTGCCGCCGAGCGGACCACCGGTCGACCTGATCGTCCGCGCGTCGACCGCGCCACCGCCCAGCCGGACGACCCCGGCTCACGGGCGACGCACGGTGATCGCGCGGCGACCGCCGTCCGGGCACCCTCACCCGGGCGATCCGAAGTCGCCCTGAACCCAGCGTGGCGCCAGCGGGCTCTCCATACCTGACTGAACGTCATCAGCCTCTCCAGGCCGCGATTCCCGCTCCACGACTCGTGGTGCGTCACCGTCGCCTGTCCGAGCGCGCGCGGCCCCGGCCACGTGGGCTTCGGCAGCCCGGTCATCGCGTCCGTGCCTCCGACCCCCATCCCCTCGCACGCCCTCGCCAGGCGTGCCGCCTCAGCCACCGGCGGGAGTTCACCATGCCCAGAACCGTATCCACATCCACCCTTTCGTCCGCCCTTTCACCCATGAGCCGCCGACTGTTCCTCACCACGACCGGCGCCCTGTCGCTCGGCGCCGCCCTCACCGCGTGCGGCGGCGGGGACTCCGGCGGTTCCGCCTCCGCCGAGCCGGTCAGCCAGGCCGACATCGACAAGGCGATGAAGACGCCGACCGAGCTGACGTTCTGGACGTGGGTCCCGAACATCGCCAAGGAGATCGCCCTCTTCGAGAAGAAGTACCCGGCGGTCAAAATCAAGGTCGTCAACGCCGGCCAGGGCACTCCGCAGTACACCAAGCTGCGTACGGCTCTGAAGGCGGGCAGTGGCGCTCCGGACATGGTGCAGATCGAGTACCAGGCGATCCCGACCTTCACCATCACCGACAGCCTGCTGGACCTGCGGCCGTACGGCGCCGCCGAGTTGAAGGACCGGTTCGTCGACTGGACCTGGGGCCAGGTCAGCGGCGACGACGGCGAGGTCTGGGCGATCCCGCAGGACACCGGCCCGATGGGCATGCTCTACCGGCAGGACATCTTCGACGAGCACGGCATCGACGTCCCCAGGACCTGGGACGAGTTCGCCGCCGCGGCGCGCAAGCTCCACAAGGCCGACCCCGACGTCTACCTCACCAACCTCGCGGCGAACCAGCCCGCCGCCTGGCACGGCCTGCAGTGGCAGGCGGGCGCCAAGCCCTATGTGACCTCCGGCAAGAGCGACATCACCATCAGCGTCGACGACGCCGCCTCCAGGAAGCTCGGCGAGTACTGGGGCGGGCTGGCCAAGGAGGGGGTCATCGGCGTCGAGCCGGACTTCACCGACGGCTGGTACGCCGCGCTGAACAAGGGCAAGTACGCCACCTGGATCACCGCTGCCTGGGGCCCCGTCTTCCTCTCCGGTTCGGCCAAGGCCACCGCGGGCAAGTGGCGGGCTGCCCCACTGCCGCAGTGGGACGCGTCCAAGCCCAGCTCGGGCAACTGGGGCGGCTCGACGACCGCGGTCATCCGGTCGACCAAGAACCCGATCGCGGCGGCGATGTTCGCGCAGTTCCTCAACACCGACCCGGCGAGCGCGCGGATGTTCGCCACCGAGCAGTTCTTCTTCCCGGCGACCAAGGCCCTGCTCACGGACGCCGAGTTCGTCGGCCAGGCGCCCTCGTTCTACGGCGGCCAGAAGGTCAACCAGCTGTTCGCGGACATCAGTTCCACGGTCAACTCCTCCTTCCAGTGGCCGCCGTTCCTCGACCAGGCGGCGACCGACTGGACCGAGACGGTCGGCAAGTCCCTCGCCGACAAGACCGACACCGTCCGCGCGCTCGGCACGTGGCAGTCGCGGCTGACCACGTACGCCAAGGACCAGGGCTTCACCGTCAAGGGGAGCTGAGATGGCCGTCACCACCGCGATCTCCGCCAAGGGGAAGCGCCGGGCGGCAGGGCCGCTGTTCGTCGCACCGTTCATGGTGCTCTTCCTCCTGCTCTTCCTCGCCCCGCTCGGCTACGCCGCCTACCTCAGCCTGTTCCAGGAACGCCTCATCGGCGGCACCGCCTTCGTCGGGCTGGACAACTACGTCAGAGCCGTCCAGGACCCGCTGCTCATCCACGGCGTCGGACGGGTCGCACTGTTCTTCGTCATCCAGGTCCCCGTCATGCTGCTGCTGGCGCTGCTGTTCGCCCTCGCACTCGACAGCGGCCTGCTGCGCCTGGCGCGCGTGATCCGGCTGGGCATCTTCGTCCCGTACGCCGTGCCCAGCGTGGTCGCCGCACTCATGTGGGGCTACCTGTACGGACCGGACTTCGGCCCCTTCGCCCAGCTGAGCCGGAGTCTGGATCTGCCGGCCCCGCGGTTCCTCACCGAGGGCTGGATGCTGGGCAGCCTGGCGAACATCGTGACCTGGGAGTTCGTCGGCTACAACATGATCATCCTGTACGCCGCCCTGCGCACCGTCCCCCAGGAGCTGTACGAGGCGGCCGCGATGGACGGGGCCGGCGCCTGGCGGATCGCCTGGTCCGTCAAACTCCCGGCCCTCAAGCCGGCGCTGATGCTCACCCTGCTGTTCTCCGTGATCGGCAGTTTCCAACTGTTCAACGAGCCCAACCTGTTGATGAAAGTCGCCCCGGATGTCATCAGCAGCTCCTACACCGCCAATCTCTACGCCTACTCCCTCGCCTTCACCGGCCAGCAGGTCAACTACGCGGCCACGGTGTCCTTCCTCCTCGGCCTCGTCATCGTGATCGCCTCCTACGCCGTCCTGCTCACCGCGAACCGCAGGAGGACGCCGTGACGACCACTACGCCCCCGGCCGCGGTCACATCGACGGTCACGGAGCCGGTCCACGCAGTTCGTCCGAAGAGGCGCCCGGTCCGGCGCAGCACCCCGCTGACCATCGCCATGCTGGCAGCCCTGGCCTACTTCCTGCTCCCCCTGTTCTGGCTGCTGATCGCCTCGACCAAGAGCACCCAGGACCTGTTCAACAGCTTCGGCCTGTGGTTCTCGGACGCCCCGCGACTGCTGACGAACATCAAGGAGACCTTCACCCAGGACGACGGGGTCTTCGTGCACTGGCTGCTCAACACCGTGATGTACGCCGTGGTCAGCTCGCTGGGTGCCGCCCTGCTCGCGGCCTCGGCCGGCTACGGCTTCGCCAAGTTCCGCTTCCGCGGCGACCGGGTCGGCTTCAACCTCGTACTCGGCGCCGTCATGGTCCCCACCACCGCCCTGGCGATCCCGACCTACCTGCTCTTCGCCGAGGCGGGCCTGGTCAACACCCCCTGGGCGATCATCCTGCCCTCCCTGGTCAACCCGTTCGGTCTCTACCTCATGCGCGTCTACGCGCAGGACGCCGTGCCCGACAGCATCCTGGAAGCCGCCCGCATCGACGGCGCCGGGGAAGCCAGGATCTTCTTCACGATCGCCCTGCGACTGCTCGCGCCGGGCCTGGTGACCGTCCTGCTCTTCACCCTCGTGGCGACCTGGAACAACTACTTCCTCCCACTGATCATGCTCAACGACCCGGACCTGTACCCGATCACGGTCGGGCTCTCCTCCTGGGCCGCCCAAGCCCAGAACGGCGGGGCCGGCGCCAGCAGCGACATGCTCGCCCTCGTGGTGACCGGCTCCCTCATCTCGATCGTCCCCCTCGTCGTGGCCTTCCTCATGCTGCAGCGGTACTGGCAGAGCGGCCTGGCCACGGGCGGCGTCAAGCAGTAGAGCGCGCCGTCCTCGTACCACTCCCCCCTTCCCCGGAGGTTTCCCTTCATGGCGGCTCTGCCCGACCGCGTCCTCTTCGGCGCCGCGTACTACCACGAGTACCGGCCCCCCTACGGCACCGACCGTCCCGCCGAACGCCTCAAGACCGACCTGGACCTGATGGCCGACGCGCACTTCTCCGTCATCCGGGTCGGCGAGTCCGTGTGGTCGACCTGGGAGCCCACGAGCGGCGTCTTCGACCTCGACTGGCTCCAGCCGGTCCTCGACGGGGCGCACGAGCGCGGTATCTCCGTACTCCTCGGCACACCGACGTACGCCGTCCCGCCGTGGCTGGCCCGCCAGTACCCGGAGATCACGGGCGAGCGGCGCACCGGCGAACGCATCGGCTGGGGAGCCCGCCAGGAGGTCGACTTCACCCACCCCGCGTTCCGGTTCCACGCCGAGCGGGTCATACGGAAGGTCGTCGGCCGGTACGCCGACCACCCGGCGGTCATCGGATTCCAGGTCGACAACGAACCCGGCCTGCATCTCTTGCACAACCACGGTGTCTTCCAGCGCTTCGTAGACCAACTGCGCGAGAAGTACGGCGACGTCGAGACCCTCAACCGGGAATGGGGCCTGGTCTACTGGTCCCACCGGCTGTCGACGTGGGCCGACCTGTGGACGCCGGACGGCAACGAGCAGCCGCAGTACGACGTCGCCTGGCGGGAGTTCCAGGCCCAGCAGGTCACCGAGTTCATCGGGTGGCAGGCCGACATCGTCCGTGAGTACGCCCGGCCCGAGCACTCCGTCACCACCTGCATCTCCTACACCCGCCAGGCGGTCGAGGACGACGAGCTGACCGACCGCCTCGACGTCGCCTCCGGCAACCCGTACTACGACATGCAGGACGGTTTGCTGCTCCCCGATCCCACGCCCGACGGCCACGAGCAGAAGTGGAAGACCACCGGCGTGTGGGCGCTGTACCAGACCGCCGACTGGATGTTCTCCTCCCGCCAGGAGCCGTTCCTGGTGACCGAGACCAACGCCGGCTCGATCGGCTTCGCCTGGGAGAACCGGCCCGCCTACGACGGTCAGTGGCGGCAGGCAGCCTGGGCGCTCGTCGGTCGGGGCGCCCGGATGATCGAGTACTGGCACTGGCACACCCTGCACTTCGGCGCGGAGACCTACTGGGGCGGCATCCTCCCCCACACCGGGCAGCCCGGCCGCACCTACGCCGAACTCGCCCGCCTGGGAGCCGAGTTCGAGGCGGCCGGACCGCTCGTCGCCGGGCTCGAACCGGACGCCGACATCACCATGGTGTACTCGACGCCCAGCAAGTGGCTCATGCAGAAGTACCCGCCGCTCGCCGCGCCGGACGGCGCACCGGACCCGGCCGCCTACCACCGTATCTTCGACCCCTTCTACCGCGGCGCGTTCGAGGCGGGGCGCCAGGTCCGCATCGTCCACGCCCGGCAGTTGCACGACCCGCGCGGGGAGCGGGAGGGCCTTTCACCGGAGGAGGCAGTCCGCCGTCACCCGGTCCTCGTCGTCCCGGCGTTGTACATGGCCGCCGACTCGACCCTCGACTGGCTCGCCGCCTACGCCCACGCCGGTGGCCATCTGGTCCTCGGCCCGCGCACCGGCTACGCCGACCACGAGGCCCGGGCCCGGCACGAACCGGCCCCCGCCCGTCTCACGGACGCCGCGGGCGTCACCTACGACGAGTTCAGCAACCTCGTACGGGAGATCCCCGTGCGGTCGGCGCCCGATGGCCCGCTGGACCTGCCCGAGGGTGCGACGGCGACACGTTGGGCGGACGGCCTGACCGTCGCCGACGCCGATGTCCTGGCCACGTACGACCACCCGCACTTCGGCCGCTGGCCCGCGATCACCACCCGCGGCCACGGCGCGGGGCGTGTGACGTACGTCGGTACGGTGCCCGGTCGTGGCCTCGCGCGGGCGCTCGCCGAGTGGTTGACGCCGTCCGCACGCCACGCATGGCGGGACCTCCCGGCGTCCGTCACCGCCACGACCGGCACCTCACCCGACGGGCGCCGGGTCCACATCGTCCACAACTGGAGCTGGGAGCCCGCGAGCGTCTCGGTCCCGGTGAACCTCTCCGACGCCCTGAACGGCACACCACTTCCCGCGGGCGCAGCGCTGGACCTCGGCGCCTGGGACGTACGCGTGTTCGTCTCCTGATCCTGATCCGACCCCGACCGGCATCACCACGGCCATCCCCCGAGGAGGGGCAATGCACAGAAGAAGAGCAGGGAAAGCGCTGGGAACGTTCGTCGCGTCAGCCGCGATGCTGGCGATACCCGCCTCCGGTGCGCAGGCGTACAACCCGACGGGCGGCGTCCTCTACCAGCTCGGAAACGAACCGTGCCTGAAGGGTCGGGGCAACTGCGCGGTCTACCCGAAGTCGGCGCAGCTGCCGAGCGGACGTCTGGTCGCGTCGTTCGAGAAGTCCACGGTCGTGTCGGCGACAGGCAGCGCCGACAGACAGACTCTCCCGGTGTACAAGAGCGACGACCACGGAACGTCGTGGCAGCCGCTGTCCGAGGTCAAGGCCCCGGCGTATCTCTCCAGCGACCCCAAGTACGCCAAGTACACGAGCAACTGGACGAACCCGTACCTGTACACGCTTCCGCAGGACGTCGGGGACCTGAAGCAGGGCACGCTGCTCCTGGCGAGCGTCGTGTCGGGCGACGACTACTACTACCGCGAGCACAAGGCGGCCGACCCGAACTGGATCCCGTCCAACGACGGTGACCGCAAGGACCTGGCGATCGCCCTGTACTCCAGCACCGACGACGGTGCGACGTGGAAGGTTCTCAACGTCGTCGCGACAGGCGGATGGCAGGGCGGCAGCGCGGGCGCGGTCGGCCGGAACATCGCGGCCGCGAACACGAACAAGCAGGTGGATCCCCTCTGGGAGCCCTACCTGATGGTCCACAAGGGCAAGCTCGTCTGCTACTACTCCGACGAGAACGACTACACCGGCTTCGACCCGGCCACCGGCATCCCGGCCCTGGACCCCGCGAACGACACCGCTACGGACTCGCACGGCCAGATCCTCGTGCACAAGACCTGGGACGGCCGTAGCGCGAACTGGAGCGCGCCGGTCGTCGACATAGCCGGCCTGACCCAGGACATGGGAGGCGGCAAGAGCGAGATCGGCGGCGGACGGCCGGGCATGACGAACGTCGTCCGCACGACGGACGGCAAGTGGCTCCTCACCTACGAGTACTGGGGCGGCGGTGCCGACACCCGGTACCGGATCGCCGACGACCCGCTGAAGTTCTACACCGGCTCGCCCACCGGCACCGGGGTCGGCTCACTGCCCGTCGACACCGGTTCACACGCCCTCTCGGCGGGCGGCAGCCCGGTGCTCATCAGGCTTCCCGGTGGGCGCCTGGTCTACAACGCCGCGGGCAGCGGCAACGTCTGGGTCAACGAGAGCGGACGCGGCGACGGCGTGTGGAAGGAGTACCAGACGACGTCGCAGGCCGGCTACAGCCGCAACCTGCAGTACGTCGACGGCACCGGCCGCATCTCGATACTCAACAACCAGGGCACGTCGACGCTCAGGTTCGCCGAGGTCGATCTCGGTCACTCCGACGGCCCCTACCACCAGTTGGTGAACCGCAGGACGGATCAGGTGATCGGCACCGGCGGCAACACCAACGACGCGAACCTCGGCAACGGCGACGTACCCGACGTCCGTCTGGAGGCCCCCGGCTCGGCGGCGAACGCGGACACCCAGTTCTGGCACGTGGTGACCGAGCCCAACGGTGGCGTGACCCTGCTGAACAAGTCGGGCGGACGCGCGGCGGCCATCTGGACGGGGAACGCGACGGTCGGGCAGAAGATCGGCCAGTGGGTGGACAACAGCAGCACCGGCAGCTGGAACCTCGTCAAGACCAGCGACGGCTTCTACAGACTGCAGTCCGTCAAGAACACGAACCTGTACCTGACCGGTGCGTCCGCCGGGGCCCAGCTGACCCTGCAGAACGCGGTCACGGACGGCTCGCAGGACTGGGAACTCGTACCGTAGGCCACCAGGTGGGGGGCGGGCGACGTCGTCAGCTCGTCGCCGCGAGTTCCCTGAGCGCGATGTTGAGTTCGAGGACGTTCACGCGGGGCTCGCCGATGAAGCCGAGGGTGCGGCCCTCGGTGTGCTCGTCGACGAGCTTCCGCACCTGCTCGACAGGCAGCCCGTTCCTGTCCGCCACCCGGTGGACCTGAAGATCGGCGTACGCCGGGGAGATGTCCGGGTCGAGGCCGGAGCCGGAGGAGGTGACCGCGTCGGCGGGCACGTCGGACGGCTCGACGGTGTAGCCGGTCACCGAGTTGTCCTTGACCACGGCGGCCTTGGCGTCCTTCACCCACTGGACGAACTCTTCGTTGTCGGCGGAGCGGTTCGTCGCGCCGGAGAGGATGAGCTTGTACTGGGTGTTGACGCTGTTGGTGCCCAGGCCGTTCTGCGGGCGGCCCTGGAACCACTTCAGGTCGGCCTCCGGGGTCTCCTGCCCCTTCTTCAGCGGCAGGTTGTACGACTGCCCGATGAGCGAGGAGCCGACGACCCTGCCGGTGTGGTCCTTGATCTCGGACCCGTTGGCCTTGTCGTCGAAGAGGGCCTGGGCGAAGCCGGTGACGGCCAGCGGGTGGACGACGCCGGTGACGAGGGTCAGCACGAGCAGGGCCCGCAGGCCCGCCCCGAGCAACCGGGCGGTGTTCGTAGGGGAGTTGTTCATGTCCTTCACCACGCTTTCAGGAAGTCACAGCCCGGGGACGAGCGAGATGAGTACGTCGATGATCTTGATGCCGATTCCGTGGCCGGAATCGATCGGCCTTGACACATCTCTGACGGCGGTGCCGACACCTTTGACAGATCTCTTACGCGGCGCCGTCCTCGTCATCCGCCCTGGCGACACCGGGGAACCCAGTCAGTCATTGAGGTTTCATGCACCCGATGACAATTCGGTAAGGCTTGCCTTATATGCTGACGTGGCTCTCGCAGCCTTCGCTGAGCGGGGGCGTGATCCTTTCCCCGTACGACAGGACCCACCATGCGCACCACCTCCCGCGGCCTCTTCGCGGCGCTCGCTCTCAGCCCTTTGCTGGTCGGCTGCTTCGCGTCGGGCGAGGACGGCTCGGGCACGAGTGGCGACGCGGGATCGGGGGGTCGGCTGAAAGTCGCTCTCGCCGTGCCGCCGGTGCAGGCCCTGTCGCCGTACAGCAACGACGCCACCGTGCTCAGCAAGCTCTCCGTGGCCGAGGGCCTCACGGCGCTGGACGAGGACGGTGCCGCCGCACCCGCCCTGGCGAAGTCCTGGACCCAGAAGAACGCCACGACCTGGGTCTTCGAGCTGCGCGAGGCCACGTTCCAGGACGGCACCGAGGTCACCGCCGAGTCGGTCGTCAGCGCCCTCGCCCACGCGAACGAGGCCGAGACCAAGCCCCGCGTCCTCAGCGATGTGACGGTGGCCGCCAAGGCCGACGACGCCGACACCGTCACGATCACCACCGAGAACGCGGACCCGGTCCTCCCGCTGCGGCTGGCCAGCCCCGCCCTCGGCATCCTCTCCCCGAAGGCGTACGCGAAGGACGGCACCGTCAGCCCGGTCGGCACCGGCACCGGCCCCTTCGAGATCACCAAGCTCACCGGCAAGACCAAGGCCACGCTCAACCGCTACGACGGCTACTGGGGCGGCGAGGCCAAGGCGTCCGGCATCGACGTCAGCTGGATAGCCGACGGCACCGCCCGCGCGAACGCCCTGCGCAGCGGTGATGTGGACATCGCCGAGTGGATCCCCACCGCCCAGGCGAAGCTCCTCGACGAGAACACCCGCCACGAGGTGCCCTCGGTGCGCACCGACAGCCTGATCCTCAACACCGCGAGCGGCCTCTTCGCCGACGCCACGCTGCGGTCGGCCGCCCGTGAGGCCGTGGACGGCGGCGTCCTCGTCGACTCCGTCTTCGGCGGCTACGCCGACCCCGCCGAGGGCCTGTTCGGGCCCGCCGTCCCCTGGGCCGCCGACCAGCGTGTCGAGGTGACCGGCCGGGCCGAGGCCGCGACCACCGCTCAGGTGAAGGGGAAGACGCGGGGCAGGACCCTGCGCCTGGCCACCTACACCAACCGCGCCGAACTCCCCGAGGCCGCGACCGTCCTTCAGCAGCAGCTGGAGAAGGCCGGGTTCACCGTGAAGCAGGACGTGCGCGAGTACACGCAGATGGAGGCCGACCTCCTCGCGGGCAGGTACGACGCGCTCGTCTTCTCCCGGGTCACGCTCCTCGACACCGGCGACGCGGTCGCCTATCTCGCCAGCGACTACACCGGCGACGGCGTCTACAACATCGCGGGCCTGAAGGACACGAAGGTCGACGAGGCCATCAAGTCCGCCGCCGAGGAAGGCGACACGGCCGAGCGGCAGAAGAAGATCATGCGGGCCGAGGCGGAGATCCTGCGCACGGACGCCGTCGTCCCGCTCGTCCACGAGAAGGTCGTGCAGGGCATCTCCGACGACGTCGAGGGCGTCCTCCTCGACCCTCGGGAGCGCTCCCTGGTCGACGTCGACACCCACCTGAAGTAGCCGCCGATGAGCATCACGTCGTCGGCCGGTGCCCCTGGCCTGCCGACCCGGTGGCGGGCGGGGGCCGGCCGCGTCGTCGCCGGGACCGCACTGCTGACGGCCGTCGCCTTCCTGCCCTGGCTGTCCGGCACCGACCCCGCGCTGACCGTCCTGCGTGCCCGCTCCGCCGAACAGGACCCGACCCCGGCGCAGCTGACCGCCATACGCGAGCAACTGGGCCTCGACGAGGGGCCGTTCGTCCATCTCGCGCGGTGGTTGGACGGTCTTGCGCGCGGGGACGCGGGCACCTCCTGGGTGTCCGGCGAACCGGTCCTGCCCCAGGTGGCGACCGCCTTCGCGGTCTCCGTCACGCTGATGCTCGGCGCGCTGCTGGTCACGGTAGCGGTCGCCACGCTGATCTGCGCCCGCACCCTCCATCTGGGCTCCCGGCGGCGCCTGCGGCAGGGGAAGGCGGGCGCGGGGGCGGCAGTCCTCGCCGCGCTGCCCAAGTTCCTGCTCGCCTCGCTGCTCGCGACGGTGTGCGGGGTGTGGCTGGGCTGGTTCCCCTCCCAGGGCTGGGCGGGACCGCAGTCGATGGTGCTGCCCGCGCTCGCCCTCGGGGTGCCCTCGGGGGCGATGATCGGCGGACTGCTCGACCAGTCCCTGCCCGCCGCCTTCCACGAGCCCTGGGCACAGACGTGGCGCGCCTTCGGACTTCCGCCCGGCCGTATCGCGCGCACCGCGCTGCGCCGCGCCCTGTCCGGGGTGCTGCCGCAGCTCCTGCCGACCGTCGTCGCCCTGGTCGGCGGCGCGGTCGCGGTGGAGAAGATCTTCAACATCCCGGGCCTCGGCCGTCTCGCGCTGGAGGCCGCCATCGCCCAGGATCTGCCGCCGCTGCAGACCGCGACACTGGCCCTGGTCCTGCTGGGCGTCTGCGCCGGCCTCCTGATCCAGGCGGTACGTCGCGCGCTGCTCGGCCCGGCCCTGCGAGACGGCGCCCTGCCCGCCCTGCACCCGCCCGCCCTGCCACGGCCCCGCTCACTGCCCTGGGTCATCGGCTTCTGCGCCCTCACCCTGCTCACCCTCGTCGTGGCCGGCCTGCTGCGCGATCCCCTGCACGTGGACACGACGGCCCGGCTGCTCCCACCGTCCTTCGCGCATCCGTTGGGCACCGACCCGCTCGGCCGTGACCTGCTGGCCCGGCTGGGCCACGGAGCCCTGCGCACGGCCGGTGTGGCCCTCGTGGTGACGGCGGTCAGCGCCCTCCTCGGACTTCTGATCGGCATGGCGACCCAGGTGGGAGCGGGCCTGACCGAAGTCGTGTCGACCCTGCCGGCCGTCCTCGCCGGACTGCTCACGACCGCGGTGACCGGACCGTCCGTCTGGGGCGCCGCGTGCGCGGTGTGCGTGGTGGCCTGGACGCCGTACGCCGCCCAGACGGCCGCCCTGCTCGAACAGGAACGGGCCAGCGGCCACCTGCTCGCGTCGATCTCCTTCGGCGCCGGCCCCACCTACCTCCTGCGCCACCACCTGCTGCCCGCGGTCCTGCCCGCCCTGGTGCGCAACGCCCTGCTGCGGCTGCCGACCACCGTCCTCGTCCTGGCCTCCCTCGGCTTCCTCGGCCTGGGCGAACAGCCGCCCACCCCGGAGTGGGGCCGCCTCCTGTCGGAGAACCAGCCCTACGGGGAACTGGCCCCCTGGACCGTACTCGCCCCCGCCACCGCCCTCGTCCTCCTCTCCGTCCTCGCCGTCTCCGGCACGGCGGCACCAGGCAACAGGCCCCGACGCCGCCCCGACAGGCGCGCCGGCGCGGGGAGACCGGCCGCCGCCTGATCCGGGTGGGGGAAGCAGCCCTGGTGTCAGCCGCCGAGGCCCTTCAGCCAGTCGTGAATGATCCCCGCGGTCGTCTGCCCGTGCTCCTCGATCATGGAGTGGTGGTTACCCGGGACGTCCACGACGTCCAGCGGGACGGGCCACACCGTCTGCCACTCGTCCGGGGCGCTCCGCTGATCGCCGGGGTCGGCCGCGATCGGTTCGGAGGCGCGGAGCAGCAGCGCCGGCGTGTCGAGGGGGCGGGGCTGCCACGGCTCGAAGAGGGAGAAGTAGGACGCCATCGCGGTGAGCCGCATGCCGGTCATCCGGCCGAACTCGGCCTCGCGTTCCAGGGAGCGCTCTTCCATCACGTGGACGATGTAGTCGGTCTGCGGGGTGCCCGCGAGATAGGTGTCCAGCATGACCACACCGACGGCCGGGGTGCCGAGTTCCTCCAGGCGGGCGGCGACCGCGTACGCCAGCGATCCCCCGGAGGACCGTCCGGCCAGGGCGAACGGGGCACCGTCCAGACCGCGGACGATGGTGCGCGCCGCGTGCTCGACGGCCGCCTCGACACTGCCGGCGACGAGTTCGTCCGCGGTGAATCCCGGCATCACGAGGGAGTGGGTGTCCCGCAGGCCGCGCAGGGGCCGGGCCAGCGCGATGAACTCCTGGTCGCTGGTCCACACGGAGGTGGAGGGGAGCCCGACGAGCGCCGGGTGCCCGACGCCCTCGGCCAATTTGACCAGTCCCGGTGCCTTGCCGACCGCGTCGGCTGAGGTGAAGGCGGGGCGCAGGCCCGCGGAGTTCATCAGGACCTTGCCTGCCTGGTCGTAGCGGCCGACGGTGACGGCGTGCCGGTAGAGCGCCTCCACGGCGTTCGCGACGGCCGCGGTCGGATCGGCCGGGTCCGCCGGCCGGGCGGTCGCGGGCGTGGGCGTGCCGAACTGGCGGTTCAGGGCCGCGGCCAGTTCGGTCGGGGTCGGGTGGTCGAAGACGAGGGTGGGCTGCAACCGCAGCCCGGTGGCGGCGGTGAGCCGGTTGCGCAGTTCGACGGAGGTCAGTGAGTCGAAGCCCAGCTCGCCGAAGGCGCGGTCGGCGTCGACGCCTTCGGCCCCGCCGTGCCCGAGCACCCGTGCCGCCTCGGCGCACACGAGGTCCAGCAGGGTGGCCTCGCGCGTGTCCGGGTCGAGCGTGGCGAGTTCCGGTGCCTCGGTACGGTCGCCGCGCCGGACGGCTGCCCTGCGGGGGACGGCGGAGCGGACCAGACCGCGCAGCACGGCCGGGATCCGCTCGGTGGGCAGTGCCTCGGCGGCCTGCGGGGCGAGGCGCAACGGGACGAGCAGCGGTTCGTCCGGGAGTGCCAGGGCCCGGTCGAGCGCGGCGAGGCCCGACTCGGCGGTGAAGGCCGTCAGTCCGCTCCCCGTCAGCCGGGTGCGCTCGGCCTCGTCGAGTGCGTCGGCCATGCCGCCGGTGCCCCGCCAGGGGCCCCAGGCGAGGGAGAGCGCGGGCAGTCCGAGGCGGCGGCGGTGCTGGGCCAGGGCGTCGAGGAACGTGTTGGCGGCCGCGTAGTTCGCCTGGCCGGGGCTGCCGAGGACCCCGGCGGCCGAGGAGAACAGGACGAAGGCGGTCAGCGGGAGACCGGCGGTCAGCTCGTGCAGGTGCCAGGCCGCGTCGGCCTTGGGCCGCAGGACCGTGTCCAGCCGCTCGTGGGTGAGGCCCCCGAGGAGGCCGTCGTCCACGACGCCGGCGAGATGGACGACACCGGTGAGGGGATGCTCCGTGGGGATCGCTTCCAGCAGCCGGGCGAGTTCCGCGCGGTCGGCGACGTCGCAGGCCGCGAACGTCACCCGGGCGCCGGCGTCGGTGAGTTCGGCGGCCAGCGTGTCCGCTCCCGCGGCTGCCGGTCCGCGCCGCCCCACGAGGAGCAGGTGCCGTACGCCGTGCGCGGTCACCAGATGGCGGGCGACCAGGGCACCCAGGGCGCCAGTGGCACCGGTGACCAGGACGGTGCCGTCCCCGTCGAACCGCGCAAGCGGATCGGTGGGCGCCTCGGCGGCGGCCAGCTGGGTGAGCCGGGGTACGTGTGCGGTGCCGGAGCGCAGGGCCAGCTGTGGTTCGCCCGTGGCGAGGGCGTCCGGAAGGGCGGCGAGCGAGGCGTCCTCGTCGTCGAGGTCGACCAGGACCACCCGACCGGGGTGTTCGGCCTGTGCGGCCCGTACGAGACCCCATACGGCGGCCTCGGCGGGCAGCGGCCCCGGGTCGTCCGGGCCGACCGCGACCGCGCCGCGCGTGACGAGGACCAGCGGGACATCGGCCGGCCGGTCGTCGGCGAGCCAGGGCCCGAGGACGTCGAGCGTCCGGTGGGTGAGCCGGTGGGCGGCGTCGCGGGGATCGTCGTCCTCGGCCGTCGTGCGGAAGGCGACCACGGCGGCGGGCACGGGGCCGCCGCTGTCGATCGTGTCCGTGAGGGACCGGTGGTCGAGATACGGGACGATGTCGCGGCCGGTGGCCGCGGCCAGCCCGGGGCGCAGTTCCCCGGGGTCGAGCCCGAGCATGCCCCAGGCACCGGTGGCCCGCGCGGGCGCGGAGGGGGCGGAGGGGGCGGAGGGGAACGGGACGGACGGCCACTGGAGCCGGTACAGGGGCTCGGTCCGTGGCGGGGCGGTGGCGGCCGGGAGGGACGAGGGCACACGCAGGGTCAGGGAGTCGACGGTCAGGACGGGTTCGCCGTCGGGGGTGGTGAGGGACACGGAGAGCGCGCCGTCGCCGATGGGCGCGAGCCGGGCGTGCAGTTCGGTCGCCCCCGTCGCGTGCAGCCGTACGCCCGACCAGGCGAAGGGCAGCCCCGCCGGCACGGCGGTGTCGTCGGGCCCGTCGGCGCCCAGGAGGCCGAGGGCGAGGGGCTGGAGGGCGGCGTCGAGCAGCGCGGGGTGGAGGGCGTAGTCGCTTCCCGAGCCGACCGCACCGCCCGCGCCGTCGGCGTCATCGGCGTCGTCGGCGGGCAGGACGACCCGGGCGTGGAGGACGCCGTCCGCGTCCCACAGCTCGGTCAGGCCGTGGAAGGCGGGGCCGTAGTCGAGGCCCGCCTCGGCGGTCCTGGCGTAGAAGTCGTCCAGCGGTACGGACCGGGCACCGGCGGGCGGCCGGCAGCTGGGGGAATCGGCGGCCGGTCGGCCCGCGGGAGCCAGTACACCGGTCGCGTGCCTGGTCCACGGGGCGTCGGACGTCTCCTCGGACCGGGCGTGGACGGTGAAGGGGCGCCGGCCGGTGTCGTCCTCGGCCTCGACGGTCAACTGCAGGGCGGTACCGCCGCGTTCGGGCAGCGCCAGGGGCGCGTGGATGACCAGTTCGTCGAGCTGGTCGCAGCCGACGTGCCCGCCGGCGTGCAGGGCCAGTTCGACGAAGGCCGTGCCGGGCAGCACGGCCGTTCCGCCCAGCGCGTGGTCGGCGAGCCAGGCGTGCTCGGCGAGGTCGAGCCGGCCGGTGAGCAGCAGTCCGCCGGATCCGGGCAGTGCGGTGACGGCACCGAGCAGCGGGTGGCCCGCCTCCGTGAGGCCGACGGACGAGGCGCCCCTGGCTCCGCTCGCGGCCAGGACGCGCAGCCAGAACCGACGGTGCTGGAAGGCGTACGTGGGCAACGGGACCCTGCGGGTGCCGCTGTCGGCGAAATAGGCGTCCCAGTCGACGGCCGTGCCCTCCACGGCGAGCCGCGCGACCGCCGCGACCAGGGCGTCGGCCTCGCCTCGATCGCCGCCGCGCAGTGCGGCCAGGCAGGTCACGGCATCCCTGCCGTGATCCGCGGCGGTCTCCTCGGTCATCGCGGTCAGCGCTCCGCCGGGGCCCACCTCCAGGACGGTGCGTACGCCCCGGTCGAGGAGGGTGCGCACGCCGTCGGCGAAGCGGACCGTCTCCCGTACATGGCGCACCCAGTAGGCGGGCACGCACAGTTCGGCGGCGGAGGCGGCGGCGCCGGTGACGTTGGAGACGATCGGCAGGGCGGGCTCGTGGAACTCGACCGCCGCCAGTTCCGCGGCGAAGTCAGCGAGCATGGGTTCCATGAGCGGGGAGTGGAAGGCGTGGCTGACGGCGAGGGTCCTGGTCCGGTGGCCGCGCCCGACGAACTCGGCCGCGGCCTGCAGGACGGCGTTCTCCGGTCCGGAGACGACGACCGACGAGGGCCCGTTGACCGCGGCGATGCCGACGCTGTGGTCGGAGTGGGCGGCGAGCACCCCCACCGCCTCGGTCTCGGAGGCCTGTACGGCCAGCATGACCCCGCCGGACGGCAGTGCCTGCATGAGCCGGGCGCGGGCGGCGACCACCCGGCAGGCGTCCGCGAGGGACCAGACCCCGGCGATGTGGGCGGCCACGAGCTCGCCGATGGAGTGACCGATCAGTACGTCGGGGCGTATGCCCCAGCTCTCCAGCAGCCGGTACAGGGCCACTTCCACCGCGAACAGGGCGGGCTGGGTGTATGCGGTGCGGTCCAGCTCGCCGGGCCTTTCGGTCGCCGGGGCGAGGACGACGTCACGCAGCGGGCCGGGCAGCCTCGCGTCGAACTCGGCGCAGACCTCGTCGAAGGCGGCGGCGAACACCGGATGACGCTCGTACAACTCCCGCCCCATACCCGGTCGTTGGGACCCCTGGCCGGGGAAGACGAAGGCCGTCGGGGTCTCGCGTGCTCTCGCGCGCACCACGTCGGCGGTCGTCACTCCGTCGGCCAGCGCCTCGAGTCCCGAGCGGAGCGCGGGCAGCGTGTCGGCGACGACGGCGGCGCGGTGGGTGAGCGCGCTGCGGGTGGTGGCGAGCGAGCGGGCGATGTCGATGGGGTCGGCGGGATCGGCGGGGTCGACGCCGGGGCGCTCGCGCAGATGGGCGGCGAGGCGTGCGGCCTGCGCACGGAGGGCCTCCTCGGTGTGGCCGGAGACCAGCCAGGGCACGGCGGCGACGGGCCGGGGCTGCGGGAGGGCGGGCGGGGCGTCCTCGGGCGCGGGCGCGGGCGGGCGGGCCGTGCCGGGCGACGCGTCCTCGGACGTCCGCGCGGGCTCCAGGCCGGGCGCCCCGTCCTCGGACGTCCGCGGCTGCTCCGGGCCGGGCAACTCGCCCTCAGACGTCCGCAGCTGCTCCGGGCCGGGCAACTCGCCCTCAGACATCCGCGGCTGCTCCGGGCCGGGCAACTCGCCCTCGGTTGCCTGCGGCCGCCCCGTGCCGGGCGACCCGTCCTCGGACGTCCGCGCGGGCCCCAGGCCGGGCGACGTGTTCTCGGAGGGCGCGGGTTCCCCGGCCGGCCGCTCGTCTCCGGCGGTCGGCTGCTCCGGGGGCTGTTCCAGGATGAGGTGGGCGTTGGTGCCGCTGATCCCGAACGAGGACACGCCCGCCCGGCGCGGACGCCCCGTCTCCGGCCACGGCCGGCCCTCCGTCAGCAGCCGCACCGAGTCGGCGGACCAGTCCACCTGACGGGTCGGTTCGTCCACGTGCAGCGTGGGCGGCAGCGCCCCTTCCCGGAGCGCCATCACCGTCTTGATGACACCGGCCACGCCTGCCGCGTACTGGGTGTGTCCGATGTTGGACTTCACCGAGCCGAGCCACAGCGGCCGGCCGTCGCCGCGGTCACGGCCGTAGGTCGCCAGCAGCGCCTGTGCCTCGATCGGGTCGCCGAGCCGGGTGCCGGTGCCGTGGGCCTCGACGGCGTCGACGTCCGAGGGCGCGAGGCCGGCGCTCGCCAACGCCGCCCGGATCACCCGCTGTTGGGACGGTCCGTTCGGCGCGGTCAGGCCGTTCGACGCGCCGTCCTGGTTCACGGCCGAGCCCCGCACCACGGCGAGGATGTCGTGTCCGTTGCGCAGTGCGTCCGAGAGCCGTTCCACCACGACGACACCGACGCCCTCGCCCCACCCGGTGCCGTCGGCCGAGTCGGCGAAGGCCTTGCAGCGGCCGTCGGAGGACAGCCCGCCCTGGTTGGCGAACTCGGCGAACGCGCCCGGCGTGGCCATGACGCTCACTCCGCCGGCGAGCGCGAGGTCGCACTCCCCGGCGCGCAGCGCCTGCCCCGCGAGGTGCAGGGCGACCAGCGAGGACGAACAGGCCGTGTCGACGGTGACCGCCGGGCCCTCCAGGCCCAGCGTGTACGAGACACGGCCCGACATGACGCTGCCCGACGAACTGGTCAGGGCGTAACCGTCGGCCAGGGAGGCGGAGTTCATCAGCAGGGCGCCGTACTCCTGCGGGGTGCCGCCGACGAACACGCCGGTGCGGCTGCCGCGCAGCGACAGCGGATCGACGCCGGTCCGCTCGATCGCCTCCCAGGCGACCTCCAGCAGCAGCCGCTGCTGGGGGTCCATCGACAGGGCCTCGCGCGGTGAGATGCCGAAGAAGTCGGCGTCGAAGTCACCCGCGTCGTAGAGGAAGGCGCCCTGGCCGGACAGGCTGGTCTGCCGGCCGGGGTCGAAGAGCGCCGGCGAGTCCCAGCCGCGGTCGGTCGGGAAGTCCGACATCTCGTCGCGGCCCTCGGCCACGACCCGCCACAGGTCCTCGGGCCCGCGCACGCCGCCGGGGTACCGGCAGGCCATGCCGACGATCACGAGCGGGTCCTCGTCCACCGGCCGCTGGTCCGGCCGTGGGGCGGTGTCCGCCGGCTCCGGGCCGCCGAGGAGTTCCGCGCGCAGGAGGGTGGCGAGGGCGGTGGGTGTCGGGTGGTCGAAGACGAGGGTGGCGGGCAGCCGGAGGCCGGTGGCGGTGTTCAGCCGGTTGCGCAGCTCGGTCGCCGTCAGCGAGTCGAACCCCAGGTCCTTGAAGGCCCGGCCGGCGGCGACCTCGGTGGTGTCGGTGTGTCCGAGCACGGCCGCGGCCCGGGACCGTACGAGGTCGAGGAGCGTGGCACGCTGCTCCGGCTCGCTGAGCGCGGTGAGGGTGTCCCGCAGCCGGCCGGCGGTGCCGCCGTCGCCGTCCGCCCGGTCGTCGTCGGTGCGTTCGCCGCGCAGGGCGCGGGCGGCTTCGGGGATCTCCTCGATCAGCGGACGGCGGCGGGCCAGCGCGTAGACGGGGGCGAACCGCTCCCAGTCCATGTCACTGACCGTCAGGGCCGTCTCGCCCTGCTCGACCGCCTCGCGCATGACCTCGATGGCGGACTCCGGCCGCATCTGCCGCACTCCCATGCGCTGGAGCTGGTCGGCGAGCGACTCGAACCCTTCGAGCATGCCGCCGCCTGCCCAGCCGCCCCACGCCAGCGACGTCGCCGTCAGGCCACGCGCACGCCGCTCGAACGCCAGCCCGTCGAGGAACGCGTTGGCAGCCGCGTACGTACCGTTGCCCGCACTCCCCCACACCGCCGCACCCGACGAGAACAACACGAACGCGTCCAGATCCACACCGGCCGTCAGCTCGTCCAGATGCCGCGCACCCCACACCTTCGCGGCCATACCCGCCACCAGCTCCTCCGGCTCGACGGCGAGCGCCGGGCCGTAGCTGGTGGAGCTGGCGGTGTGCAGGACGGCGGTCAGGGGCCACTGCTCGGGTACGTCCGCGAGTACGGCCGCCAGCGCGTCGCGGTCGGCCACGTCGCATGCGGCGAAGGTCACCTCGGCGCCCAGAGCACGCAGTTCTTCCGCGAGCCCGTCCGCTCCGGGGGCCTCGGCCCCACGGCGGCTGAGCAGCAGCAGGTGCTCCGCTCCCTCGCCGGCCAGCCAGCGGGCCAGGTGGGCGGCGATACCGCCGGTGCCGCCCGTGATGAGGACGGTACCGCTCGGCTTCCAGGGCTGGACCGGACCACGGTCGGTGAACGGGGCGCGCACCAGGCGCCGCGCGTAGGCCGCAGGACCACGGATCGCCAACTGGTCCTCGCCCGTGGCGGCCTGGGACAGCAGGGTGGCCAGCAGGGCGGCGGTGCTCTCGCTCCACTCCCGGGGCAGATCGATGAGGCCGCCCCACCGGTCGGGATGCTCCAGGCCCAGCACTTGGCCGAGCCCCCACAGTTGCATCGCCTCCGGCCGTACGGCATCGCTCGTGGCCACGGCGGCGGCACCCCGGGTGAGCCACCACAGCGGCGCGTTCACCTCGGCCTCGCTCAGCTCCTGCGCGAGGGCGAGGGCTTCGCCGACGGACTCCAGGAGGGAGACCACACCGGCGTACTCGCCCGGGACGGCGTACGAGGAGATCTCCACCTCGGCACCGGCCGCCCGCAGCGCCCCGGCCACTTCTTCCCCGTCACTCCCCTCGGGCACCACCAGCAGCCAGCGCCCCGACAGGAGCGCGCCCTCGCCCGCGCGCGTCGACGGGGTGAGGCGCCGCCAGGTCACCCGGTAACGCCAGCCGTCGACCACCCGGCCGACCCCGGCCCCGGCTCCCGCGCCGACCGGAGTCTCCATCCAGTAGCGGCGGTGTTGGAAGGCGTAGGTCGGCAGGTCCACCGTCCGGACATCCATACCGTCGAAGCACGTGCCCCAGTCGACCGGCGCGCCGTGCGCGTACGCCTCACCCAGGGACAGCAACAACCGCTCCAGCCCGCCCTCACCCCGACGCAGAGTGCCGGTGACGACCGCCTCACGCCCAGCCGCCTGAGCGGTGTCCTGCACCGCACCCGTCAGCACCGGATGCGGACTCACCTCCACGAACAACTGATGCCCGGCCCGCACCAGCGCGGCCACCGTGGACTCCAGGCAGACCGTGGAACGCAGGTTCCGGTACCAGTACTCGGCGTCCAGGCCCGTTGTATCCAACCGGCCGCCGGTCACCGTCGAATAGAACGGCACCCGCCCCGCCACCGGCGCCAACTCCCCCAGAACATCAAGGAGTTCCGCACGGATCTGCTCCACCTGCACGGAATGCGAGGCATAGTCGACATCGATGCGCTTGGCCCGCGCGCCCCGGGCCACCGCCTCCGCAATCACCTCATCCAGCGCATCCGTCGCGCCCGCGACGACCACGGAGGACGGGCCGTTGACGGCGGCCAGGTCCACCCGACCGTCCGCCAGCGCCTTCAGACCACGAACCTCATCCGCCGGCAACTGCACCGACGCCATCCCACCCTGCCCGGACAACGCCACGATCGCCTGAGAGCGCAACGCCGCCACCCGCGCCCCGTCCTCCAACGACAACGCCCCGGCCACCACAGCGGCCGCGATCTCACCCTGGGAGTGACCCACGACAGTGGCCGGCTCCACCCCGTACGACCGCCACACCTGCGCCAGACTCACCATCACCGCCCACAACACCGGCTGGACCACATCCACCCGGCCCAACCCGCCACCGTCGCGAAGCACTTCGGACAGCGACCAGTCCACGAACACCGACAACGCCGCCTCGCACTCGGCCATCCGCGCCGCGAACACCGGCGAAGAATCCAGCAACTCCACCGCCATCCCCAACCACTGCGACCCCTGACCCGGAAACACGAAGACGGTCTTCGCCTTGGTGCCCGTTCCCTTCACCACACCAGGCGTCTCTTCGGCCTCGGCGAGGGCCCGCAGCCGGTCCAGGAAACCGTCGCGGTCGTCGGCGAGGAGGACGGCTCGGTGTTCCAGCGCGGCGCGAGTCGTGGCGAGGGAGTGGCCCACGTCGGTCAGGCCGAGTTCGGGGTCCTCGCTCAGGTGCGCGTGGAGACGGCGGGCCTGGTCGCGCAGGGCTCCTTCGGTGGCTGCGGAGAGGGGCCAGGGCAGGGTGGCTCGGGCTGCGGTACGGTCCGGTCGCGTCCCGGCCTCGGTGCCGGTGCCGGTGCCGGGTCCGGTCCCGGGGGCCGTCTCGGTCTCAGGAGCCTGCTCAAGGATCACATGCACGTTCGTGCCGCTGATCCCGAACGACGACACGCCCGCCCGGCGCGGGCGTCCTGTCTCCGGCCACGGCTGATCCTCGGTCAGCAGTTCCACCGCGCCCGCCGACCAGTCCACCTCACCGCTGGGCGCGTCGACATGAAGGGTGCGCGGCAGCGCGCCGTGCCGCAGCGCCATGACCGTCTTGATCACACCCGCCACGCCCGACACGGCCTGCGTATGGCCGATGTTCGACTTCAACGAGCCCAGGTAGAGGGGTTGTTCCCGGTTCTGCCCGTAGGTCGCGAGGAGGGCCTGTGCCTCGATCGGGTCGCCGAGCCGGGTCCCCGTGCCGTGCGCCTCGACCGCGTCCACGTCCGATGTCGACAGCCCCGCGCTCGCCAGGGCCTGACGAATCACGCGCTGCTGCGCCGGACCGCTGGGAGCGCTCAACCCGTTGGACGCACCGTCCTGGTTCGCCGCCGAACCCCGCAGCACCGCCAGCACCCGGTGACCGTTGCGCCGCGCGTCCGACAACCGTTCCAGCAGGACGACGGCGGCGCCCTCGCCCCAGCCGATGCCGTCGGCGGCGTCCGCGAACGCCTTGCAGCGGCCGTCGGGGGCCAGGCCGCGCTGGCGGGCGAAGACGACGAAGCCCGCCGGGGTGGCGAGGATGCCCGCACCGCCGGCCAGCGCGAGGGAGCAGTCGCCCTGGCGCAGCGACTGGGCCGCGAGGTGCAGGGCGACCAGCGAGGAGGAGCAGGCCGTGTCGACGGTGACCGCCGGCCCCTGGAGGCCGAGGGAGTACGAGACGCGCCCGGACATCACGCTGCCGGTGCCACCGGTGAGGGCGTAGCCCTGGTCCTCGGTGGAGTCGAGGAGCATGGCGCCGTAACCGGTCGGCAGACCGCCGACGAAGACGCCGGTACGGCTGCCGCGCAGCGACAGGGGGTTGATCCTGGCCCGTTCGATCGCCTCCCAGGACGTCTCCAGCAGGAGTCGCTGCTGCGGGTCCATCGCCAGCGCCTCACGCGGTGAGATGCCGAAGAGGGCGGGATCGAAGTCGCCGGCCTCGTACAGGAACGCACCTTCCTGCGTGTACGTCTTGCCGGGTTTGTCCGGGTCGGGATCGTAGAGATCGTCGAGGTCCCAGCCCCGGTCGGTGGGCAGTCCGCCGACGGTGTCGACTCCGTCGGCGACCAGCCGCCACAGTCGTTCCGGAGAGTCGGCGCCGCCGGGGAGCCGGCAGGCCATGCCGATGACCGCGAGGGGCTCGCGCCACTTGTCCTGGGATTCCCGGAGCTGCTCGCGGGTCTGCTGCAACTCCGCGGTGACCCGCCGCAGGTATGTACGGAGCTTGTCCTCGGTCATGGTCGACTCCAGTTCGGTGTGATGGGGCCCCGGGACGGGGTCAGGACACGCCCAGATCGCGGTCGATGAGGTCGAAGATCTCGTCGTCGGTGGCCGAGTCGAGATGGTCCGCCGTGCGGGGCTCGGCCGCCTGGTCCGTGGCGCCGAGCCTGCCCGCGAGGTCGCGCAGCCGTTGCGCGATGTCGGCGCGGGTGTCGGCGTCCATGTCGGGCGCGGCGGCCGCGCGGAAGAGGGCCTGCTCCATACGGTCGAGTTCCTGCTGGACGCGCAGCGCGTCCAGCACGCCGTCCGGTGTGCCGGCCAGCAGTTCGCCGCGCAGGAGAGTGGCGAGGGCGGTGGGCGTCGGGTGGTCGAAGACGAGGGTGGCGGGCAGCCGGAGGCCGGTGGCGGTGTTCAGCCGGTTGCGCAGCTCGGTCGCCGTCAGCGAGTCGAACCCCAGGTCCTTGAACGGCCGGTCCGCGGTGAGGGCGTCCGGTGACGCGTGGCCGAGTACGGCCGAGGCGTGTTCGCGGACCAGTTCCACGAGCATGTCCTGCCGTTCGGCGTCGGTCAGCCCGGTGAGGCTCTCGCGCAGCCGGGCGGTCGCCGTGTCGTCGCTCTCGCCCTGCCGGGCGGTCGTGTCCTCGCCGCGCAGGGCGCGGGCGGCTTCGGGGATCTCCTCGATCAGCGGACGGCGGCGGGCCAGCGCGTAGACGGGGGCGAACCGCTCCCAGTCCATGTCACTGACGGCGAGCGTGGTCTCGTCGTGTTCGACGGCCTCCCGCATGACGCCGATGGCCAGTTCGGGCTGCATCTGGCGTACGCCCATGCGTTCCAGTTGCCCGGCGACGGCCTCGGAGCCTTCGAGCATGCCGCCGCCTGCCCAGCCGCCCCACGCCAGCGACGTCGCCGTCAGGCCACGCGCACGCCGCTCGAACGCCAGCCCGTCGAGGAACGCGTTGGCAGCCGCGTACGTACCGTTGCCCGCACTCCCCCACACCGCCGCACCCGACGAGAACAACACGAACGCGTCCAGATCCACACCGGCCGTCAGCTCGTCCAGATGCCGCGCACCCCACACCTTCGCGGCCATACCCGCCACCAGCTCCTCCGGCTCGATGGACAGGACGTCCGCGAAGGTCGCCACTCCGGCGGCGTGGACGACGGCGGTCAGCGGCAGGTCTTCGGGTACGTCCGCGAGTACGGCCGCCAGCGCGTCCCGGTCGGTCACATCACAGGCCGCGAACGTCGTCCGCGTGCCCAACGCCTCCAGTTCCCGGCCGAGTTCGGCGGCGCCCGGCGCCTCGGCACCGCGACGGCTCGTCAGCACCAGATGGTCCGCTCCCTCGGCGGCCAGCCAGCGCGCCACATGGGCGCCGATACCGCCGGTGCCGCCCGTCACCAGCACGGTTCCCCGCGGCTGCCACGAGCGTGCGGGGGCACGGCCGGTGAGCGCGGCCCGCACCAACCGCCGTACGAAGACACCTGATTCGCGTACGGCGACCTGGTCCTCTCCGTCCGCCGACGCGGCCAGCACGCCCGCCAGCGACCGGCCGGTGTGCTCGGTCCACGCCGCGGGCAGGTCGATGAGCCCGCCCCACCGGTCGGCATGCTCCAGCCCCACGACCTGGCCGAGCGCCCACAACTGAGCCGCCTCCGGCCGAACCGTGTCGCCGGCCGTCGCGGCGGCGGCGCCGTCCGTCAGCCACCACAACGGTGCCTCCACGCCGACCGCGTCGAGGTCCTTGAGGAGGGTTACGGCGGCGTCGAGGGAGCCGGGTGACGCGATCACGCCCGCGTAGTCACCGGCGACGATCTCCGTGGCGACGTCCACCTCGGCACCGGCAGCGCGCAACGCCGTGGCCACCCGCTCGTCGGGCGACACCAGCAGCCAGCGCCCCGACAGTGGAGTGTCCTCGGCCTGGGCACGGCGCCGCCAGACGACCCGGTAACGCCAGTCGTCCACAGCCCGGCGAACGCCACCGGGCACCGACATGGTCTCGGGCCAGTAGCGGCGGTGTTGGAAGGCGTAGGTCGGCAGGTCCACCGTCCGGACATCCATACCGTCGAAGCACGTGCCCCAGTCGACCGGCGCGCCGTGCGCGTACGCCTCACCCAGGGACAGCAACAACCGCTCCAGACCGCCCTCACCCCGGCGCAAGGTCCCCGTCACGACCGCCTCACGCCCGGCCGCCTGGGCGGTGTCCTGCACCGCACCCGTCAGCACCGGATGCGGACTCACCTCCACGAACAACTGATGCCCGGCCCGCACCAGCGCGGCCACCGTGGACTCCAGGCAGACCGTGGAGCGTAGGTTCCGGTACCAGTACTCGGCGTCCAGGCCCGTTGTGTCCAACCGGCCGCCGGTCACCGTCGAATAGAACGGCACCCGCGCCGCCACCGGCGCCAACTCCCCCAGAACATCAAGGAGTTCCGCACGGATCTGCTCCACCTGCACGGAGTGGGAGGCGTAGTCGACGTCGATGCGCTTGGCCCGGGCGCCCCGGGCGACCGCCTCCGCAATCACCTCATCCAGCGCGTCCGTCGCGCCCGCGACGACCACCGAGGAGGGACCGTTGACGGCGGCCAGGTCCACCCGACCGTCCGCCAGCGCCTTCAGACCACGAACCTCATCCGCCGGCAACTGCACCGACGCCATCCCACCGTGACCGGACAGGACCAGGATCGCCTTCGAACGCAACGCCACCACCCGCGCCCCGTCCTCCAACGACAACGCCCCGGCCACCACAGCGGCCGCGATCTCACCCTGGGAGTGACCCACGACAGCGGCCGGCTCCACCCCGTACGACCGCCACACCTCCGCCAGACTCACCATCACCGCCCACAACACCGGCTGGACCACATCCACCCGGCCCAACCCGCCACCATCGCGGAGCACTTCGGACAGCGACCAGTCCACGAACGCGGACAACGCCGCCTCGCACTCGGCCATCCGGGACGCGAACACCGGCGAAGAATCCAGCAACTCCACCGCCATCCCCACCCACTGCGACCCCTGACCCGGAAACACGAAGACGGCACCGGAGTCCCCGGCCCGGCCCGAGACCACCCCCGCACCCGGCCGCCCCTCCGCCACAGCCGACAGGCCCCGCAGCAACTCCTCCCGCCCACCCCCGACGACCACCGCCCGATGCTCCAACGCCGCCCGCGACACCGCCAACGACCAACCGATGTCCACCGCGCGGCCCAAGCTCCCCGCACGGTTCAGCAGCCGCGCCGCCTGTCCCCGCAGCGCGGCCTCACTGCGCCCCGACAGCACCCAGGGCACGACCTGCCCGTCGGCGCCCGGCTCCGACAACGCCCCCTCGTCATCCCCCTGCTCGAGGATGATGTGCGCGTTGGTGCCGCTGATCCCGAACGACGACACCGCCATCCGCCGCGGACGCCCCGCCTCCCCCGGCCACTCCCGCGCCTCGGTCAGCAACTCCACCGCACCGGCGGACCAGTCCACCTCACCACTGGGTGCGTCGACATGCAGGGTGCACGGCAGTACTCCGTGCCGCAGCGCCATCACCGTCTTGATCACACCCGCCACACCCGACACAGCCTGCGTATGACCGATGTTCGACTTCAACGAGCCGACATACAGCGGTCGTTCACGGTTCTGTCCGTAGGTCGCGAGCAGCGCCTGTGCCTCGATCGGGTCGCCGAGCCGGGTCCCCGTGCCGTGCGCCTCCACCGCGTCCACATCCGACGCCGACAGCCCGGCGCTCGCCAACGCGTCCCGGATCACCCGCTGTTGCGCCGGACCGCTGGGAGCGCTCAACCCGTTGGACGCACCGTCCTGGTTCGCCGCCGAACCCCGTAGCACCGCAAGCACCCGGTGACCGTTGCGCCGGGCGTCCGACTGCCGTTCCACGGCCAGGAAGGCGACGCCCTCGGCCCAGCCGGTGCCGTCGGCCGAGTCGGCGAACGCCTTGCAGCGGCCGTCGGAAGCCAGCCCGCCCTGCCGGGCGAACTCGTCGAAGGCGCCCGGGGTGGGCATGACGGCGACGCCGCCGACCAGGGCGAGGTCGCACTCACCTCGGCTCAGCGCCTGGGAGGCGAGGTGAAGGGAGACGAGCGAGGAGGAGCAGGCGGTGTCGACGGTCAGTGCGGGGCCCTGGAGTCCGAGCACGTACGAGATGCGGCCGGACATCACGCTGCCGCTGTTGCCGGTGAGGAGATAGCCGCCGGCGTCGCCCGCGTCGCCCAGTACGGCGCCGTAGCCGGTGGGGGTGCCGCCGACGAAGACGCCGGTACGGCTGCCGCGCAGGGACGAGGGGTCGATTCCCGCGCGCTCCACCGCCTCCCACGACACCTCCAGCAGCAGCCGCTGCTGCGGGTCCATCGCCAGCGCCTCACGCGGCGAGATCCCGAAGAACTCCGCGTCGAACCCGCCGACGTCGGTGAGGAATCCGCCCTGCTGGGCGGTGGACGTTCCCCAGGCGTCCCAGCCCCGGTCGTCCGGCGCTCCGGAGATCTCGTCGCGGCCGTCGACGACCAGCTGCCACAGGTCCTCGGGGCCGGTGACGCCGCCGGGGAGCCGACAGGCCATGCCGATGATCACCAGGGGGTCGTCCTGGTCCACCTGCCGTACGACGACGGTCCGGCTGTCCGGGTCGGCGCCGCCGAGCAGTTCGCGGTGGACGTGGGCGGCGAGGGCGGTGGGGGTCGGGTGGTCGAAGACGAGGGTGGCGGGCAGGCGGAGACCGGTGGCGGCGGTCAGCCGGTTGCGCAGCTCGGTCGCCGTCAGCGAGTCGAACCCCAGGTCCTTGAACGGCCGGTCCGCCGCGACCTCGGCCACGTCGGTGTGCCCGAGCACGGCTGCCGCGCGCGACCGGACGAGGTCCAGCAGGGTGGTGCGCTGCTCCCGCTCGGTGAGACCGGTGAGGCCGCGGCGCAGCGCGTCGGTGTCCGGCGAACCTTGGGGAAGGGCACCGGGGTCGGCCGGTCCGCCGGGTTCGGCCTCGTTCTCCCCGGCTCGCAGGGCGTGGGCGGCTTCCGGGATGTCCTCGATGAGGGGTCGGCGGCGGGCGCCCGTGTAGACCGGGGTGAAACGGGACCAGTCGGTGTCGGTGACGGTGAGGGCGGTCTCGCCGTGCTCCACCGCCTCCCGCATGGCGGACAGCGCGAGTTCGGGGTCCATGAGCGCCAGTCCCATCCGGGCGAGGGACTGTTCGTCGAGGTCGGCCGCCATTCCCTCGGAGCGCCAGGTGCCCCACGCCAGTGACGTGGCGGGCAGCCCGCGGGTGCGGCGGTCGTGGGCCAGGGCGTCGAGGTGGGCGTTGGCCGCCGCGTAGGCGCCCTGCGAGCCGCCGCCCCAGGAGGCGGCGCCGGAGGAGAAGAGGACGAAGGCGTCCAGGTCGAGGTGCGCGGTCAGCTCGTCCAGGTTCCGGGCGCCCAGCGCCTTGCCGGAGACGACCTCGTCGAGCTCCGCCGCGGACAGGTCGCGGACCTTGGTGTAGCGGACGATGCCGGCGGCGTGGACGACGGCGGTCAGCGGGGTCGCCTGCGGGATGTCCGCGAGGACGGCCGCGAGTGCGTCCCGGTCGGCGGTGTCACAGGCCGCGAAGGTCACCTCCGCGCCGAGGGCGCGCAGTTCCGCCGCGAGTGCGTCGGCTCCCGGTGCCTCGGCGCCACGACGGCTGGTCAGTACGAGTCGCTCGGCTCCCTCGGCCGCGAGCCACCGCGCCACCCGCGCGCCGACACCGCCCGTCCCCCCGGTGACCAGGGCCGTCCCGCGGGGCTTCCACTCCTTGGCCCGCTCACGTCCGGTCAGCGGGGCCCGTACGAGACGCCGTACGAACGCTCCGGTCCCCCGCAGAGCCACCTGGTCCTCACCGCCGGCCGCACCGGCGAGGACGGCCGTGAGCGCCGTGCCCGTCTCGGCGGTCCATTCGGCGGGCACCTCGACGAGGCCGCCCCACCAGCGCGGTTCCTCCAGGCCCACGACCTGGCCGAGCCCCCACAGCTGCGCCGCCTCAGGTCGTACGGTGTCGCCCTGCGCGACCGCGACCGCGCCCGATGTCAGCCACCACAGCGGCACCTTGACATCGGCGGCGCGCAGTTCCTGTACGAGACGGACGGCCTCGGCGGCCGATTGGGGAAGCGCCACGACTCCGGTGAAGTCTCCGGCGACAGCGCCCGAGGCGGTCTCCACCTCGGCGCCGGCGGCCCGCAGTGCCTCCGCCACGGCCGTGCCGGCACTCTCCTGCGACGCCACCAGCAGCCAGCGCCCCGACAGCGAGTCGGCGGTGCCGAGGGGGCAGGGCCGCCACACGACGCGGTACCGCCAGTCGTCCACGACGCGGCCCCGGCCCGCGCCCACGGCGGTACGGGGCCAGTAGCGGCGGTGCTGGAAGGCGTACGTCGGCAGCTCCACCCGCCTCGCCCCGCTCCCGGCGAACACCGCCCGCCAGTCCACCCCCACACCACCCACATGCACCCGCGCCAACGCCTCCAACAGCGCCACCGCCTCGTCCCGCCCCCGACGCAACGCCGCCACACCCACCACCTCGGCCTCGGTCTCCTCCACCAGGGAGACCAGCGAGCCGTCGGGGCCCAACTCCAGTACCGTGCCGACGCCTTGGGCCCGCACCGCCCGCACTCCGTCGGCGAAGCGCACCGTGGCCCGTATGTGCCGCACCCAGTACTCAGGGGTGCACAGCTCCTCCCCCGCCACCTCACCGGTCACATTCGACACGACAGGGATGACCGGCGCGTCGCAGAACGTGACACCGGACAGCACCTCGGCGAACTCCGCGACCATCGGCTCCATCAACCCCGAGTGGAACGCGTGCGACACCTCCAGCCGCTTCACCCGCCGCCCCTCCGCAGCGAACCGCCCGGCAAGCTCCGCCACCGCTTCCTCGGCACCGGAGACCACCACCGACGACGGACCGTTCACCGCCGCCACCCACACACCGGCACTCTCCGCGATCTCCGCAGGGTCCGCCGCGATCGCCCACATCGCACCCCCGGACGGCAACGCCGCCATCAGCCTCCCGCGCGCCGCCACCACCCGGCAGGCGTCAGAAAGCGACCACACCCCCGCCACATGAGCCGCGACCAACTCACCCAGCGAGTGCCCGAACACCACGTCCGGCCGCACCCCCCACGACTCCACCAACCTGAACAGAGCGACTTCCATCGCGAACAGCGCGGGCTGCGCCCACCCCGTCGACGCCAACTCCTCCACCGGACCCCCGAAGACCAGCTCCTTCAACGACCCCGGCAGCAACCCCTCGAACCCGGCACACACCTCCTCGAACGCCTCCGCGAACACCGGAAACGCCTCGTACAACCCCCGTCCCATCCCCACCCGCTGCGCACCCTGACCCGAGAACACCACCGCGAGATCGCTCGGGATGGCGGTCCCCCGGACCAGTCCGGGCGCGTCGTCGCCGTCGGCGAGGGCGCGCAGTCCGGCGGTCAGGCCGGGCAGGTCCGTGGCGGTGACGGCGGCGCGGTGGTCCAGGAGGCCGCGGGTGGTGGCGAGGGAGTACGCGATGTCCGGGAGCCGGAGGCCGGGCCGGTGTTCGAGGTGAGCGAGGAGGCCGGCGGCCTGGTCGCGCAGCGCGGCCTCGCCGCGGGCGCTGAGGGTGACGGGCACGGCGGGCAGGGGTCGGCCAGAGGTCTCGTCGGGCTCTGTCGGGTCCGTGCCGGCCTGTTCGAGGATGACGTGGGCGTTGGTGCCGCTGATCCCGAACGACGACACGCCCGCCCGGCGCGGGCGTCCGGTGTCCGGCCATTCCCGTGCCTCGGTCAGCACCTTCACGGCGCCGGTGGACCAGTCCACCTGCCGTGTCGGCTCGTCGACGTGCAGGGTGCGCGGCAGCGTCCCGTGCCGGAGCGCGAGGACGGTCTTGATGACTCCGGCGACTCCGGCGGCGAACTGGGTGTGCCCGATGTTGGACTTGATGGAGCCGACCCACAACGGGCGGTCGTCGGGGCGTCCTTGACCGTAGGTCGCCAGCAGTGCCTGAGCCTCGATCGGGTCGCCGAGCCGGGTCCCGGTGCCATGCGCCTCCACCGCGTCCACGTCCGACGCCGACAGCTCCGCGTTCGCCAACGCGTCCCGGATCACCCGCTGCTGCGAGGGGCCGTTCGGAGCGGTCAGACCGTTCGAGGCGCCGTCCTGGTTCACGGCGGAACCGCGTACCACCGCCAGCACCGGATGGCCGTTGCGCCGCGCGTCCGACAGCCGCTCCACGACCAGCACGCCCGCGCCCTCGCCCCAGCCCGTGCCGTCCGCCGCTTCGGCGAACGCCTTGCAGCGGCCGTCCGACGCCGATCCGCCCTGGCTGTCGAACTCGCCGTAGATGGTGGGGGTCGTCATGACGAGGACTCCGCCGACGAGGGCGAGGTCGCACTCTCCGCCGCGTAGGGACTGCCCGGCGAGGTGGAGGGCGACGAGGGAGGAGGAGCAGGCCGTGTCCACGGTCAGGGCGGGCCCCTCCAGGCCCAGGAGGTAGGCGATCCGGCCGGACATGATGCTGGCGGGCAGGCCGGTGATGGCGTAGCCGTCGGTGTCCTCGGGGGATTCGGCGAGGAGAGCGCCGTACTCCTGGGGGGCGCCGCCGACGAAGACGCCGGTACGGCTGCCGCGCAGGGACGCCGGATCGATGCCCGCGCGTTCGACTGCCTCCCACGACACCTCCAGCAGCAGCCGCTGCTGCGGGTCCATCGCCAGCGCCTCCCGCGGCGAGATCCGGAAGAACCCGGCGTCGAAGTCGCCGGCGGTGTCCAGGAAGGCGCCCTGGTGGCCGGGGTCGAAGGAGCGGAGGTGTTGCCAGCCGCGGTCGGCGGGCGGGCCGGCCATGGCGTCGGTGCCCTCGGCGACCAGTCGCCACAGGTCCTCGGGGGCGGTGACGCCGCCGGGGAAGCGGCAGCCGATGCCGACGACGGCCAGGGGCTCGGTGGCGGCGGAGGTGAGCCGGTGGTTGTGCCGGCGCAGGCGTTCGTTCTCCAACAGGGAGGCGCGCAGCGCGTCGATGACCTCGTCGAGGGATGTGTTCATGCCACTGGCTCCCACTGGTTCTGCCGCACCGGGTACGAGCGAACGGGAAAGGTGTCTGCCCGGCCCACGGATGTCCGTCACGGATGTCCGTCGGGGCCGGTCACGGGCCTGGATCTTGACGCTATAAGCCCGGTCGGGGGCTGTAACCCCCAGAAGGGCCGGGCGGTCCCCCTAGGGCCTCGCCGGAGGCTCTAGGGGGCGGGTTCCTACCAGGTGACGGGTATGGCGAGCGCGCCGTGCACCATGTCGTAGCCCCGGTACCGCACGTCCTCGGGCGGTACGGCGAGACGGATGCCGGGGAAGCGGCGCAGTACGGCGGAGAACGCGATCCGCATCTCCAGCAGGGTCATGGCGCCGCCGATGCAGCGGTGGACGCCGTGGCCGAACCCGACCTGCTGGGCCGGTGTACGGGTCAGGTCGAGGCGGTCGGGGTCGTCGAAGTGGGCGGGGTCGCGGTTGGCGACGGCCAGCGCCGGCACCACGTACTCGCCCGCCTTGATGGTGACGCCGCCGAGTTCGACGTCCTCGGTGGCGGTGCGTCCGCCGGTGGCGGAGATGACGCTGAGGTAGCGCATGAGTTCCTCGACGGCGGTGTCGAGGACGGCGGGTTCGTCGCGGAGCAGGGCGAGTTGGCCGGGGTTGTCGAAGAGGGCGAGGAGGCCGAGTCCGAGGGTGTTGGCGACGGTGTCGAAGCCGGCGGTCAGGAACATGCTGCTGATGCCGGCGATCTCCTCGTCGTCGAGTTCGTGGCCGTGTTCCTTGAC
The DNA here is from genome assembly GCF_024612015.1 of Streptomyces sp. CA-210063. NCBI lineage: Bacteria > Bacillati > Actinomycetota > Actinomycetes > Kitasatosporales > Streptomycetaceae > Streptomyces > Streptomyces sp. CA-210063. The sequence goes on along the minus strand of NZ_CP102512.1, from coordinate 10,025,397 downwards.
CAGCATGCCGATCATGCCGTCGCCGGGTGCTTCGCGTTGGGCGGCGACCGCGTCGGACATGAGGCGCCCGGCGGCCGTGAGGAGTTCCTGCGCCTCCTCAGGAGTGGCGGCCAGGCCGGGTGCCATGGCGGTGATGCGGAGGTATTCGGCGCGCTGTTCCTCGGTGAGTCCGAGCAGTTCGCAGATGGCGAGCAGGGGGAACGGTGAGGCGAACTCGGTCATGAAGTCGGCGGGCGGGCCGGTGCGTTCCATGGCGTCCAGTCGGTCCTCGGCGATGCGTTCCAGACGCGGCGCGAGTTCGCGCATGCGCCGGGCGGTGAAGCTGGAGGTGACCGTCCGGCGCAGCCGGGTGTGCTCGGGCGGGTCCATGTTGACGAAGCTGCCCGGGGAGACCCGCACTCCGGTGTCGTCGACGCCGGGGAGCATCAGTGTCAGCGGGGTCCGGGCGCTGCTGAGGCGTGGGTCGGTGAGCATCCGCCGTACCTCTTCGTAGCGGGTGACGACCCAGATGTCCTGCCCGTCCGGGAGACGGTACCGGTGGACCGGGGCGGTCCGCTGGGCGTCCCGCAGGGCCGGTCCCGGGTCGAACGGGCAGCGGTGGTCGCGCTGGTAGGGCAGCGGCGTTTCGATGTCGAGGGGCATGGTGGTTCCTTTGGTGCGTGGGGGGGAGGCCGAGCAGGTTTCGGGGTGGGCGTCAGGTCGGGTGAGGGTGTGGGGGGAAGGCGGAGCCGGTGCTCACTGGATGCCGAACTCGTCGCCGATGAGGCTGAGCAGTTCCTCCGCGCTCGCGGTGCTGAGGTCGCCGTCGAGGTCGTCCCCGTCGAGGTCCGCGGCGGCGGGCCCGGCGGTGCCGGGGGTCTCCTCCAGCTTGGCGAGGAGCACCCGCAGGCGTACGGCGAGGGAGGCCTCGCGTCCGGGGTCGTCGGCGGGCGTCCGCAGTGCGGCCTCCAGGGACTGGAGCGCGAGCAGGGCGGGGTCGGGGGCCTGTACGGGGGTCAGGTCGAGGCCGTCGTGGAGGAGTTCGGCCAGGTCCTTGGGTGTCGGGTGGTCGAAGACGAGGGTGGCGGGCAGCCGGAGGCCGGTGAGGGCGGCGAGCCGGTTGCGCAGGTCCACGGCCATCAGGGAGTCGAAGCCGAGGCTCTTGAACGGCTTGCCCGGGGGCACGGCGTCCCCCGTCGGGAGTCCGGCGGCGGTGGCCGTCTCGGCCCTGACCAGCTCCACCAGGGCGGTGGTGCGGTCGGCCGCGGAGAGCGGCAGCAGGCGTTCGCGCAGTCCGCCGGCCGGAGGCGCGGGCGTCCGCCGGCCGGGGCGTGCTCCGGCGGCCAGTCCGCGCAGCAGGACGGGGACGGCCTGCGAGTCCGCGTCGAGGGCCGAGGTGTCGAGGCGTACGGGGACGGCGACGCATCGGCCGGTGGCGAGGGCCGCGTCGAACAGCGCCATGCCTTCGGCGGGGCTGAGCTGGCGCAGTCCGGCGCGGGCGATGCGCTTCAGGTCGCTCTCGGCGACGCCCGAGGTCATTCCGTCGCCGCGCTGCCAGGGTCCCCAGGCGAGGGAGAGCGCGGGCAGGCCGGCCGCCGCGCGCCGGGCGCACAGGGCGTCCGCGAAGGCGTTGGCCGCGGCGTAGTTGGCCTGGCCGGCGCCGCCCATGGTGCCGGCCAGTGAGGAGAAGACGACGAAGGCGTCCAGGTCGAGCGTGGACGTCAGCTCGTGCAGGTGCTCCACGGCTTCGGTCTTGACCGGCAGGACGGCGTCGACCTGTGCGGGGGTCAGCGCGGTGAGGGTGCCGTCGTCCACCGTGCCCGCGGTGTGGACCACCGCCCTGAGGTCGTCCACGGTGTCCAGGAGCGCGGCGAGCGACGCGCGGTCGGTGACGTCGCAGGCCTCGACGCGGGCGGTGGCGCCGTGCTCGGCGAGTTCGGCGACGAGGTCCGCCATGCCGGGGGCTTCGGGTCCTCGCCGGGCGGCGAGCAGCAGGTCGCGTACGCCGTGCCGGGTGACCAGATGGCGGGCGACGAGGCGGCCGAGGGTGCCGGTGGCGCCGGTGACGAGGACGGTGCCGGTGGCCGGCCGGAAGGCGGGCCCGGGTTCGCCGTCGGCCGTGAGCCGGGCCAGGCGCGGTACGAGGATCTCGTCGCCGCGCAGGGCCAGTTGGGGCTCGCCCAGGGCCAGGGCGTGGGCGACGGCCCGGGGCAGGGGTGTGGTGGCACCGGGCAGATGGTCGACGAGGAGGACACTGCCCGGGTTCTCCAGCTGCGCGGAGCGGGCCAGGCCCCATACGGCGGCGCCCGCCGGGTCGGCCACCGTGTCGTCGGCGGCGGTGCGTACGGCACCGGAGGTGCACAGCACGAGCTGGCTTCCGGCCAGGGTGTCGTCCGTGGTCCACCGCTGGAGCAGGTCGAGCGTGCGGTGCACCGCGAGGCGGGCGGCGGCCGCGGTCGCCTCGGCGGGCGGAAGCGGGACGACGACCACGTCGGGTGCCGGGTCACCGGCGCGCAGGTCCGCGAGATCGGTGTGGTACTCGACGACTTCGGCGCTCTGGAGGAGTGCTTCGGCGTGCGGGTACGCGTCGGGGTCGCCGAGGATCGCGAACCGGCCCTGGAGCCGCCCGGCGGGCATCGCGGGAGCGCCCTCCAGGGGGGTCCACTCGGTGTGCAGCAGCCACTCGGGGCGCAGCCTCGTGGTGTCCAGCTGGTCGGTCGAGGTGGGCCGCATGTGCAGGGCGGCGACGAAGACGACGGGGCGCCCGGACGGGTCGGTCAGCTCCACGGACACCTGGTCCTCCGCCAGATCGCCGACGTGCACCCGCAGGGTGGTGGCGTCCTGCCCATGGGCGGTGACGCCGCGCCAGGCGAACGGCAGCAGCGGGCCGCCCGTCGCGGGCGCCGAGGGGCGGAACGCCAGGGCGTGCATGGCCGCGTCGAGGAGCGCGGGGTGGACGGCGAAGCCGCCGCCCGCGGATTCGGGCAGCCGTACCTCGGCGAAGACCTCGGTGCCGCGCCGCCACGCGGCGGTCAGGCCGCGGAAGGCGGGCCCGTAGGTGAATCCGTGGTCGACGAGGTCCTTGTAGAAGGTGTCCAGGTCGACGGCCTCGGCGTCCTGCGGGGGCCACGAGACGTGGGGCGGCCGGTGGGGGGTGTCGGGTGCCTGTGGGCTGAGGGTGCCCTCGGCGTGGCCGGTCCACGGGCCGTCGGGGGTGGTGCGGGAGTGGACGGACAGGGCGCGGTGGCCCGTGTCGTCGGCCGGTCCCACGGTGATCTGGAGCTGTACGGGAGCGTCGGCCGGTACCAGCAGGGGGGCGGCGAGGGTGAGTTCGTCGAGGTGGTGGCAGCCCGCCTGGCCGCCCGCCCACAGGGCCAGCTCGACGAAGCCGGTGCCGGGGAAGAGGACGGTGTCGAGAACCGCGTGGTCGGTGAGCCACGGCTGGGCGGCCGTGGACAGCTCGCCGGTGAACAGGGTCGTGCCGTCGCCGGCGACGGTGATCCGGGCGCCGAGCAGCGGATGCCCGGCGGCGCCCAGGCCGAGCGCGGCGAGGTCGCCGGTGGCCGCGGCGGGGCGGGGCTCGGGCCAGTAGCGGCTGCGTTGGAAGGCGTACGTGGGCAGATCGGTCCGGCGGGTTCCGGTGCCGGCGAAGACGGCGGCCCAGTCGACGTCCGCGCCCGCGAGATGGGCGCGGGCGACGGCGGTGGTCAACGCCTCGTCGGCAGGGGCGTCCTTCCGCTGCGCCGGTACGCAGACGGGCGGTTCGGCGTGGGCGTCCGTGGCGTTGTCGAGGCAGCTCTGTGCCATGCCGGTGAGGACGCCGTCCGGGCCCGCCTCCAGCAGGACGGTGACGCCCTCGGCGGCGAGGGTGCGCACACCGTCGGCGAACCGAACCGTCTCCCGGACGTGCCGGACCCAGTAGTCGGGCGAGCACGCCTGTTCGGCGGTGAGGAGGGTGCCGGTGAGGTCGGAGACGACAGGAAGGGTCGGCGGACGCAGGTCGAGTTCGGCGACGATCGTGGCGAACTCGTCGAGCATCGGCTCCATCAGCGGCGAGTGGAAGGCATGACTGACCGTCAGGAAGTTGGTGCGCAGGCCCTGTTCGGTGAATCCGCCGTGGAGTGCGGTGAGGGCGTCGGCCGGACCGGACAGGACCACCGATCCGGGTGCGTTGACCGCCGCCACCGCGACGCCGGGCGGGAGGCCTTCGCTCGCTCGTGCCTCGTCGGTGGCGACGGCCAGCATGGCCCCGCCGGGCGGGAGTCGCTGCATCAGACGGCCTCGGGCGGCGATCAGCCGGCAGGCGTCGGGCAGCGTCAGCACATCGGCGATGTGGGCGGCGGTGATCTCCCCGACGGAGTGGCCGAGCAGGTAGTCGGCGCGCACGCCCCAGCTCTCCAGCAGCCGGTACAGGGCGGTCTCGAAGGCGAACAGGGCGGGTTGGGTGTACTCGGTGCGGTGCACGGCCTCCGGGTCGGGGGTGTCCGTTCCGGTGCCGAACACGATCTCGGCGAGGGGGCGCGGCAGATGCGGGTCGAGGTGCACGCAGACGGCGTCGAACGTCTCGGCGAAGACAGGGTGGGCGGCGTACAGTTCGCGGCCCATGCCGAACCGCTGGGCGCCCTGCCCGGTGAAGAGCACCGCGAGCGCGCCCTCGCGGGCGGTGTCCCGCAGCAGTCCGGGCGGCAGTTCCCCTCCGGCGAGAGCGGTGAGGGCGGTGGTCGCCCCGGCACGGTCGTGGACCGTGGCGGCGGCGCGGTGTTCGAGGGCGGCTCGGGTGGTGGCCAGGGAGTGGGCGAGGTCGCCGACCGCGAGGTCCGGGTCGGCGTCCATACGGTCCAGCAGCCGGGCGGCCTGCTCGCGCAGGGCGCCTTCGTCGTGTGCGGAGAGCAGCAGGGGCCAGGGGCGGGACGTGACGGGTGGTTCCTCGGTGGTGTGCTCGTCCGGAGCCTGTTCGAGGATGACGTGGGCGTTGGTGCCGCTGATGCCGAACGACGACACCCCGGCCCGGCGCGGGCGTCCCTCCTCCCCCGGCCACTCCCGGGCCTCGGTCAGCAGTTCCACCGTGCCCGAGGACCAGTCGATCTCGGGGGACGGCTCGTCCACGTGGAGTGTGCGGGGCAGCGTGCCGTGGCGCATCGCCATGACCGTCTTGATGATTCCGCCCACGCCGGCGGCCGACATGGTGTGTCCGATGTTGGACTTCAACGAGCCGAGGTACAGCGGCCGTTCACGGTCCTGCCCGTAGGTGGCGAGCACCGCGTGCGCCTCGATCGGGTCCCCCAGCCGGGTTCCGGTGCCATGCGCCTCCACCGCGTCCACCTCGGCCGCCTTCAGCCCGGCGTCCTCCAGCGCCGCACGGATCACCCGCTGCTGGGCGAGCCCGTTCGGCGCGGTCAACCCGTTCGACGCACCGTCCTGGTTGACCGCCGAACCACGTACGACCGCGAGCACCGGGTGACCGTTGCGGCGCGCGTCGGACAACCGCTCCACCAGCAGCACACCCACCCCCTCCGACCAGCCCGTGCCGTCGGCCGCCGCCGCGAACGCCTTGCACCGCCCGTCCACCGCCAGCCCGCCCTGCCGCTCGAAGTCGGCGAAGAGCGAGGCGTCGGGCATGACACAGACACCGCCGGCCAGGGCGAGGTCACAGTCGCCGGAGCGCAGTGCCCGGGCCGCGCTGTGCAGGGCGACGAGCGAGGACGAGCACGCGGTGTCGACGGTGACCGCCGGGCCCTCCAGGCCGAGGACGTACGCGACCCGCCCGGACACCACGCTCGTGGCGGTGCCGGTGACGGCGTACCCGGCCATCTGCTCCGAGCCGGGCGGGAAGAGCAGCGAGTAGCCGAGCGCGGCGGCGCCGACGTAGACGCCGGTCGCGCTGCCCCGCAGCGTCGTGGGGTCGATGCCGGCGCGTTCGATCGCCTCCCAGGACGTTTCGAGCAGCAGGCGCTGCTGCGGGTCCATGGTGAGCGCCTCGCGGGGGGTGATGCCGAAGAATCCGGCGTCGAAGCCGGCGACGTCGTCGAGGAACCCGCCGCGCGCTGCGTCCTGGGCGCGCCAGCCGCGGTCGCGGGGGAAGCCGGTGACGCCGTCACGGCCTTCGGCGAGCAGCTGCCACAGCTCTTCGGGGCTGGTGACCCCGCCGGGGAAGCGGCAGGCCATCCCGACGACGGCAAGCGGTTCCCCGTCGTCGGCGCGGCGGCGGGCGCGGGCGCCATCCGCCGTTGCCTGTGCCGCCGGGGTGTCCCGCGCGCCGAACAGCTCCGTGTACAGCGCCTGGACCATGCGGCGGGGCGAGGGGTGGTCGAAGACGACGGAGACGGGCAGGCGCAGCCCGGTGGCGCCCGCCAGCCGGTTGCGGAAGTCCACGGCGGTGAGCGAGTCGAAGCCGAGTTCCTTGAAGGGCCGGGTGGCCTGTACGGCGTCGGGGTCGTCGTGGCCGAGAGCGGCGGCGGCGGTGTCGCGGACGAGCCGCAGCAGGACGCCGGTGCGCTCGGTCTCGGTGAGCGGGAGGAGCCGCCCGCGCAGCGAACCGTCGTCGTGCGCGGCGTCGGTGACGACGGCACGGCGGGCGCGGGCGGGCCGGGCGGCGGCCGGTGCGATGCGGTCCAGGCGGTCCGCGGACGGCTCGGCGAGCAGCGCGGCGGGGCCGACGGGGCGCAGCAGCACGGAGTCGGCCACGGCGACCGGGGAGCCGGTGGTGTCGGTCAGCAGCAGCGAGACGGTGCTGTCGCCGGTGCGGGTGATCCGGACCCGCAGCCGGGTGGCGCCGGTGGCGTGGAGTTCGACACCGCTCCAGCAGAACGGGACCAGTGGTTCCCGCCGCTCGTCGTCGAGGGCGTACAGGGCGTGCAGGGCGGCGTCGGAGAGGGCGGGGTGGAGGCCGTATCGGGCGGCCTCGGTGGCCTGCCCGGTGGGCAGGCGGACCTCCGCGTGGACCTCGCCGTCGCCGCGCCACAGTCCGGCCACCAGCTGGTGCTCGTAGGAGAAGCCGTCGGCGGCGAGCCTCTCGTACAGTCCGTCGACCGGTACGGGCTCGGCGCCGGGCGGCGGCCATGCCGTCAGGTCGGCGGCGTTCGCGCCGGTCTCGGGCACGAGGGTCCCGGAGGCGTGCAGGGTCCAGTGGGGTTCGGCGTCGGGGGCGGCGGCCGAGGAGTGGACCGCGAAGGTACGGCGGCCGCCGCTGTCGGCGCCGACCCTGACCTGGAGGCCGACGGAACCGTCCGGGGGCGGCAACAGGGGGGTGTGCAGGGTGAGTTCCTCGACCCGGCCGTGGCCGAACCGGTCACCGGCGAGGACGGCGAGCTCGACGAACGCGGTTCCGGGCAGTACGGCCCGGTCGCCGAGGGAGTACCCGGCGAGTCCCGGGAACTCCTGCGGGGAGAGCCGGCCCGTGAGGACGGCACCGTCGTCGTCGGCGAGCCGGACCAGGGCACCGAGCAGGGGGTGGTCCAGGGCGCCGAGGCCGACGGTGGTGACGTCACCGCCGCGCCGCCGGCCCTCGGGCCAGTAACGGCGCCGCTGGAACGCGTACGTGGGCAGCTCGGCGCGGCGGACGTCCGCGCCGGCGAAGAGGCGCGGCCAGTCGACGGGCGCGCCGCCGGTCCAGGCCTGGGCGAGCGCCGCGCGGAACCGGCCGGGGCCGCCCTCGCCGCGCCGCAGGGTGCCGGTGACGGCGGCCTCGTGCTCACCGGCTTCGACGCACTGCTGCACGGAGGTGACGAGGACGGGGTGCGGGCTGGGTTCGACGAACAGCCGGTGGCCGTCGGCGAGCAGGGCCCGGACGGCGGCCTCGAAGCGGACGGGTTCGCGCATGTTGCGGCACCAGTAGGCGGCGTCGAGCCGGGCGGTGTCCAGCGGCCCGCCGGTGACGGTCGAGTAGAAGGGCACCTGTCCCGGCCGCGGCGCGAGGTCGGCGAGGTCGGCCATCAGTCGCTCGCGCAGCGGCTCGACGTGCGGGGAGTGACCGGGGCTGGCGGCGCCGGGGATGCGGCGGGCCTGTACGCCGTCGGCCGCGCAGGCGGCGACGAAGGCGTCGCAGGCGTCGGGGTCGCCGGTCAGGGCCACGGAGGCGGGCCCGTTGACCGCGGCGATCCACAGGCGGTCCGCCCAGGGGGCGAGCCGGTCACGGACCTGCTCCTCGGGCAGCAGGACGGAGGCCATGCCGCCGCGCACGGTCAGGGTGCGCAGTGCGCGGCTGCGCAGGACGACGACGCGTACGGCGTCCTCCAGGGAGAGGCCACCGGCGATGTGGGCGGCGGCGATCTCCCCCTGCGAGTGCCCGACCACGGCCGCGGGCTCGATGCCGTGGGCCCGCCACATCCTGGCCAGGGACACCATGACGGTGAACAGCACCGGCTGGATCACGTCGATCCGGTCGGTGTCGACGTCTGTGTCCTCGCCGCGCAGGACGGCGAGGACGTCCCAGTCGACGAGTTTGCGCACCGCCGCGGCGCACTCGTGGACGCTGTCGGCGAACACGGGCTCGGCGTCGAGGAGTTCACGGGCCATTCCGGGCCACTGGGAGCCCTGGCCGGGCAGCACGAACGCGGTCGAGCCGGTGACGGCGGTGCCCTCGGTGAGGGTGTCGTGGGGGCGGCCGTCGGCGAGCGCGGCGAGGCCGGTGAGCAGTGTGCCGGAATCGGCGGCCAGGACGGCGGCGCGCTGGTCGAGAGGCGTGCGGGCGGTGGCCAGCGTGTGCGCCACATCCCCGACGGGCAGGTCGGGCCGGGCCGTCAGGTGCTCGGCGAGACGGCAGGCCTGGGCGCGCAGGGCGGTGGTGCCGCGGGCGGAGAGGACGACGGGGACCGGCCCGTGGTGGACGGCGGTTGCCGGGGCGCCGGTCTCCGGCTGACCGGAGGCGGGGTCCTGGCGGCCGGCCGTGGGCTCCTGACGGTCGGCCGTCGGCGTCCGACGTCCGGCCGTGGGCTCCTGACGGTCGGCCGTCGGCGTCCGACGTCCGGCCGCGGCGGGGGGCTCCTCGTCGTCGGGTGCCTGTTCGAGGATCACATGGGCGTTGGTGCCGCTGACGCCGAAGGCCGACACACCGGCCCGTCGCGGGGCGGCGCCGTCCGCCCAGGCGCGGGCTTCGGCGAGGAGCCGGACCGTGCCGGAGGACCAGTCGACGAACGGGGTCGGCTCGTCGGCGTGCAGGGTGCGGGGCAAGGTGCGTTCGCGTATCGCGAGCACCATCTTCATGACCCCGCCGATCCCGGCGGCGGCCTGGGTGTGGCCGATGTTCGACTTCAGCGAGCCCAGCCACAGCGGGCGCCCCTCGGGCCGGGCGGCGCCGTAGGTGGCGAGCAGCGCGTCCGCCTCGATGGGGTCGCCGAGCCGGGTGCCGGTGCCGTGCGCCTCGACGGCGTCGACCTCGGCGGCGGTCAGTCCGGCGTCGGTCAGGGCGTCCCGGATCACCCGTTGCTGCGACGGCCCGTTGGGGGCGCTGAGCCCGTTGGAGGCACCGTCCTGGTTGACGGCGGACCCGCGTACGACGGCGAGGACCGGGTGGCCGAGCCTGCGGGCGTCGGACAGCCGCTCCACGACGAGGATGCCCGCGCCCTCGCTCCACCCCGCGCCGTCCGCGGCGGCACCGAACGCCTTGCAACGGCCGTCGGGGGCCAGCGAACGCTGCCGGGAGAGCATGACGTGGACGTCGGGTGTGGACATCACGGTGACACCGCCGGCCAGCGCCAGATCGCACTCGCCCGCCCGCAGCGCCCGTACCGCCAGATGGAGTGCCACCAGCGAGGACGAGCAGGCCGTGTCGACGGTGAGCGCGGGGCCCTCCAGGCCGAGGACGTACGAGACGCGGCCGGACAGCACGCTGTTGGAGACCCCGGTGGAGCCGTGGCCGTCGATGCGGCCCTCGGTGGCGACCAGCAGGCCGGCGTAGTCCTGCTGGGAGACGCCCGCGAACACGCCGGTGCGGCTGCCCTTCAGTGTGCGCGTGTCGATGCCGGCGCGCTCCAGTGCCTCCCAGGAGGCCTCCAGCAGCAGCCGCTGCTGCGGGTCCATGGAGTGCGCCTCGCGCGGCGATATGCCGAAGAACGCGGCGTCGAAGCCGGCGACGTCGTCGAGGAAGCCGCCCTCGCGGACGTAGCAGGCGCCCTCCTTGGCCGGGTCGGGGTCGTAGAGCGAGGCCAGGTCCCATCCCCGGTCGTCGGGGAAGGGCCCCACGGCGTCCCGGCCCTCGGCGACCAGCCGCCACAGGTCGTCGGGGGACCGCACACCGCCCGGGTAGCGGCAGGCCATACCGACCACGGCGATCGGTTCCCGGGCTGCCGACTCCAGCTCGCCCAGGCGCTGCCGCGTCCGGTGCAGATCCGCGGCGACCTGCCTGAGGTAGTCGCGGAGTTCCTTGTCATCAGCCATGTGAACCGTTCACTCCTTGCCGAGTTCCGTGCGGATGAAGTCGAGCAGCTCGTCGTCCGAGGCCTCGGCGAGCCGGGTGTCGACGTCGCCCGTCGTGGCCCCGCTCTCCGGATCGGCCGACGGGGCGCCCGCCGTGGCCAGGGTCCGCAACCTGGCCGCGATCCGCGGGCGTTCGGGGTCTTCGGCGGTCAACTCCGCCATGGCCGCCTCCAGTTGGTCGAGGAGGACGGGGACGGAGGGCCGCCGTTCGGCGCTCGCGGCGCCCGTGTGGTCGAGGACGCGGCTCGCGAGTTGCTCCGCCAGGGCCTCGGGGGTCGGGTAGTCGAACACCAGGGCCGCGGGCAGTGGCAGACCGGTCGCGGCGGCGAGGCTGTTGCGCAGTTCCACCGCGGTCAGCGAGTCGAACCCGACCTCACGGAACGACCTGCGCGGGTCGAGGCTCTCCGGGGACGGATGGTCGAGGACCGCCGCGGCCCGGCTCCTGACCAGGTCCAGCAGGGTCTGGGCCCGTTCGGCGGCGGACAGGGCCGCCAGTCGCCCGGCGTAGCCCGCGTCCGTGCCGTCGTGCGTCCGGTCCCGCGGGTGTGCCGGGGCCTCGGGGACCAGGGTGCGCAGTGCCGCGGGCAGGGTGCCGGCGGCGGCGCGGGCCCGCAGGACACCGGAATCGGTGCGCAGCGGCACGAGGCACGCCTCGTCGCCCGCCCACGCCCGGTCGAACAGGCCGAGTCCGTGCTCCGCGTCCAGCGGCAGTACGCCCGCCCTGGCCATGCGCCGCAGGTCCACCTCGCCGAGCCGGCCGCCCATGCCTCCGCCGGTGCCCCACAGGCCCCAGGCCAGCGAGGTGGCGGGCAGCCCGGCGTCCCGGCGCCGGCGGGCCAGGGCGTCCAGGTAGGCGTTGGCTGCCGCGTAGTTGGCCTGGCCCGCGCCGCCGAGGGTGCCCACGGCGGAGGAGAACAGTACGAAGTGCGACAGGCCCAGGTCACGGGTCAGCTCGTGCAGATGGTGCGCGGCGTCCGCCTTGGGGCCGAGCACGGTGTCCACGCGCTCCGGGGTGAGTGCGGTGACCACGCCGTCGTCCACCACGCCGGCCGTGTGGACGACGCCGGTCAGCGGCCGGTCGGCCGGGATCGCGCCGACGACCGCGGCGAGGGCCTCCCGGTCGGCGACGTCGCAGGCCGCGAAGAAGGCCCGGGCGCCCGCCCGTTCGAGGTCGGCGGCGAGTGCGGCCGCCCCCGGGGCGTCGGCGCCGCGCCGGCTGACCAGCAGCAGATCCCGTACGCCGTGCACAGCGGCCAGGTGCCGGGCGACGAGGCCGCCCAGTTCGCCGGTGCCGCCGGTCACCAGCACGGTGCCGTGCTCACGTGGCGCGGCGGACGCGGGTCGGGGGTCGGCGGGCGTCAGCCGTGGCACGAACAACCGCCCGTCCCGCACGGCGAGTTGGGTTTCGCCCGCCGTGCCCGCGGTGGCCACCGCCGGGGCGAGCGCGGGGGCGTCGGTGTCGTCGTCCGCCAGGTCGACCAGGACGAACCGGTCGGGATGTTCGGCCTGGAGCGACAGCAGCAGTCCCCATGCCGCCGCCCGGGCCGGATCTCCGGTGGTCGCGCCCGAGGTCACGATCAGCACTCGGGAGCCGGCCAGCCGCTCCTGCGCGAGCACTTCCTGGACGCGGGCGAGTGTGTCGTGCGTGGCGTGGCGTACGGCGGCGGGCCCGTCGCCCGGGTCGGTGGTGTCGGGGCCGAACTCCAGCGGTACGACGACGAGGTCGGCACTCGCGTCGAGGCAGTCCGGGCCGGGATGGACGTCGGCGACGGAGCCGGGGTGCGGGGCGAGCGCCTTGGCGAGGAGCCCGGCCCGTCCGTCGGCCCGGCCGAGCACCGCCCAGCGCGTGGCGGCCGGCGGTTCGGCGACGGTCTCCACCGGCTGCCATTCCACCGTGTACAGCTCCTCGGAGACATCGGGCGCCGTCTCGTGCCGGGTCGTCTCCAGCCAGTAGGCCGCACGCCGGAACGCGTACGTGGGGAGGGGGATCCGGCGGGCGCCGGCGAGGAACGCCGACCAGTCGACGGGCACCGAGCGGACGTGCAGCCGGCCGAGCGTCGTCGCGAGGGAGCGTGTCTCGTCCCGGTCCTTGCGCAGGGCGCCCAGGGCGAGGAGCCCGGGGTCGGTCTCCTGGACGAGGGAGACCAGCGAGCCATCGGGGCCCAACTCCAGTACCGTGCCGACGCCTTGGGCCCGCACCGCGCGCACACCGTCGGCGAAGCGCACCGTGGCCCGTATGTGCCGCACCCAGTACTCGGGGGTGCACAGCTCCTCCCCCGCCACCTCACCGGTCACATTGGATACGACAGGGATGACCGGCGCGTCGCAGAACGTGACACCGGACAGCACCTCGGCGAACTCCGCGACCATCGGCTCCATCAACCCCGAATGGAACGCGTGCGAGACCTCCAGCCGCTTCACCCGCCGCCCCTCCGCAGCGAACCGCCCGGCAAGCTCCGCCACAGCCTCCTCAACACCGGAAACCACCACCGACGACGGACCGTTCACCGCCGCCACCCACACACCAGCACTCTCCGCGATCTCCGCAGGGTCCGCCGCGATCGCCCACATCGCACCCCCGGACGGCAACGCCGCCATCAGCCTCCCGCGCGCCGCCACCACCCGGCAGGCGTCAGAAAGCGACCACACCCCCGCCACATGAGCCGCGACCAACTCACCCAATGAATGCCCGAACACCACATCCGGCCGCACCCCCCACGACTCCACCAACCTGAACAGAGCGACCTCGACCGCGAACAGCGCCGGCTGCGCCCACCCCGTCGACGCCAACTCCTCCACCGGACCCCCGAAGACCAGCTCCTTCAACGACCCCGGCAGCAACCCCTCGAACCCGGCACACACCTCCTCGAACGCCTCCGCGAACACCGGAAACGCCTCATACAACCCCCGCCCCATCCCCACCCGCTGCGCACCCTGACCCGAGAACACCACCGCGAGCCCGCCCTCGGAGGGTTCGTCCAGCACGGTCGCGCCGTTCTCCGCCACGGCGGTGAGCGCGCGCCGGAGTTCGTCACGGTCGGCGGCGGCGAGGACGGTGCTGTGGGACATCACGGCCCGTGTGGTGGCGAGGGACAGTGCCAGGTCGGGCAGACGGATCTCGGCGTCGTCGGCCAGGAACGCGGCGTACCGGGCGGCCTGGTCGCGCAGTGCCGCGTCGTCCCGCCCGGACACGACGACCGGGACGGCTACGGGCCCCGTCTCATCCGAGCCCGCCACGTGCTCCGGCTCCGGCTCCGGCTCCGGCTCCGGCTCCGGCTCCGGCTGTTCGAGGATGACGTGGGCGTTGGTGCCGCTGATGCCGAAGGACGACACGCCCGCCCGGCGCGGACGCCCCTCCTCTCCCGGCCAGTCCCGCGCCTCGGTCAGCAGCTCCACCGCACCGGAGGACCAGTCCACCTCGGGAGTGGGCTCGTCCACGTGGAGCGTGCGCGGCAGGACGCCGTGCCGCATCGCCATGACGGTCTTGATGACACCGCCCACCCCGGCGGCGGCCTGCGCGTGTCCGAGGTTGGACTTCAACGAGCCCAGGTACAAGGGCCGTTGACGGTCCTGGCCGTAGGTCGCCAGCACCGCCTGCGCCTCGATCGGGTCACCCAGCCGGGTGCCGGTGCCGTGCGCCTCCACCGCGTCCACGTCCACCGGCGACAGCCCCGCGTCGCCGAGGGCGGCGAGGATGACCCGTTGCTGCGAGGGGCCGTTCGGGGCGGTGAGGCCGTTGGAGGCGCCGTCCTGGTTGACCGCCGAGCCGCGTACGACCGCGAGGACCGGGTGACCGGCCCGCCGCGCGTCCGACAACCGCTCCACCACCAGCATGCCGACGCCCTCGCCGAGGGCGAAGCCGTCGGCCGCGGCGGCGAACGACTTGCTGCGGCCGTCGCGGGCCAGCGCCTGCTGACGGCTGAAGCCGACGAAGGAGGCGGGTTCTGACATCACGGCCGCACCGCCGGCGAGAGCGAGGTCGCACTCACCGGAGCGCAGCGCCTGCACGGCGAGGTGCAGGGCGACCAGCGAGGACGAGCAGGCGGTGTCGACGGTGACAGCAGGCCCCTCCAGGCCGAGGGTGTACGAGATCCGGCCGGAGGCGACGCTGGCGGCGGCGCCGGTGGCGAAGTACCCCTCGACATCGCCGACCGCGTCCAGCAACCGGGCCGTGTGCCCCTGTTCGCTGAGGCCGACGTACACCCCGGTACGGCTGCCACGCAGCCGCGACGGGTCGATGCCGGCCCGCTCCAGCGCTTCCCAGGTGGTCTCCAGCAGCAGCCGCTGCTGCGGGTCGGTGGCCAGCGCCTCACGCGGTGAGATGCCGAAGAACGACGGGTCGAAGAGGGCGGCGTCGCCCAGGAAGCCGCCGTGGTCGACGTAGGAGGACTCGGAGGAGTTCTCGTCGGGGTCGTACAGCCGGTGCAGGGGCCAGCCCCGGTCGGTGGGGAAGGCGGTGATGAGGTCCGCCTCCTCGCTGACGGCACGCCACAGATCCTCGGGGGAACCGATGCCGCCGGGGAAGCGGCAGCCCATCGCGACCAGGGCGATCGGCTCGTCGCGGTCGGCGGGCCTGACGGCCACGGCCTGGGGGCGCTGCTGTGCGGCGCCGAAGAGGCGGTCGGCGAGGAAGCCGGCGAGCGCGGCCATGGTGGGGTGGTCGAAGACGAGGGTGCTGGGGAGCCGTACACCGGTGGCCGCGGCGAGCCGGTTGCGCAGGTCGACGGCCGTGAGCGAGTCGAAGCCCAGCTCCTTGAAGGCGCGTTTGGCGTCGACGGCGTCCGGGTCGGGGTGCCCGAGGACGGCGGCGGCGTGTTCGCGAACCAGGTCGCGCAGGGCCCGGGTGCGGCCGGCCTCGTCGAGTTCGGCCAGGCGGCCGGCCAGCTCGGAGGCCGGGGCGCCCGCGTCGGCCGTGTCCTCGGGCGCGGCGGACCGGGCCGCGGGGATGTCGTCGAGCAGATGGCTGGTGCGGCCCGCGGTGAAGACCTCGGCGAAGCGCGCCCAGTCGACGTCGGCAAGGATCACCGAGGTCTCACCGTCGGCGAGGACGGTGCGCAGGCCCGCGATCGCGGTCCGCGGGTCGATGACCGGCAGACCGGTCAGACGGAGTTGGTCGTAGATGGTGTCGGAGACCATGCCGCCGCCCGCCCACGGTCCCCAGGCCACGGACAGGGTCGGTACGCCGTCGGCGCTGCGCCGTTCGGCGCGCGCGTCGAGCACCGCGTTGCCGGCCGCGTAGACGCCGTGGTCGCCGGCGCCCCAGACGGCGGTGATGGAGGAGAAGTAGACGACGGCGTCGAGCTGGGCCGGGTCGAGGACGGCTTCGAGGTTCTCGATGCCGGCGACCTTCGCCGACAGCACGGTGACCAGGTCCTCGAACGGGGCGTCGGCGACGGGGCCGAGGACACCGACGCCCGCCGCGTGCACGACGGCCCGGATCCGGTCCCCCGTGCTGCTCTCGACCTCGGCGAGGGCGGCGGCGAGCGCGGCGCGGTCGTTGGTGTCGCAGGCCACCAGGGTGACCCGTACGCCCGACTCCTCCAGTTCGGTACGGAGTTCACCGGCGCCGGGGGCGGCGGCGCCGCGTCGGCTGAGCAGGACGAGGTGTTCGGCGCCGTCGTCGGCGAGCCAGCGGGCGACATGGGCGCCGAGGGCGCCGGTGCCCCCGGTGATCAGCACGGTGCCGCGCGGGGTCCAGCCGCCGTTCGCCCGCGCCGGTGCGGTGGCGTGGACGAGGCGGCGCGCATACGTTCCAGTGGGGCGCAGGGCGACCTGGTCCTCGCCGTCGTCCGCGGTGAGGACGGCGAGCAGCCGCTCGTGCGTGTCCGCGTCGGCGGTGGCCGGCAGGTCGATCAACCCGCCCCAGTGCTGCGGCAGTTCCACGGCGGCGCAGCGGCCCAGCGCCCACACGGCGGCCTGCGCGGGATCGGCGGGTCCGGCGTCGTCCGGGGTCCCCACGGCGCCCCGGGTGAGACACCACAGGGGTGCGGGCGTGCCCGTCCTGACGAGCGCCTGGAAGAGGGCGAGGGTGGTGGCGAGTCCGGTGGGTACGGCCGGGTCCGCGGGGTGGGGCGTGGTGTCGGCGCCGGTGAGGGTGACGACGCCGGTCGGCGCGACGGAGCGCACGTGGGCGGCGAGGCTCTCCTCGTCGTCGTCCGCGCTCACGGTCAGGACCACGGCACGCTCGGCACGCTCCCGCAGGACCGCGAGCACCGGGTCGTCCCGCAGTGCCTCCGGTACGGCGATCAGCCAGGTGCCCGGGAGGACGGCGGGGGTGGTCGGCACGGTCAGCGGACGCCAGTCGACGGTGTAGCGCCACGCGTCCACGGCGGTGCGTTCGCGGCGGCCCCGGCGCCAGGAGGAGAGCGCGGGCAGAACGGTGCGCAGCGCGGGTTCGTCGGCGCTCAGGTCGAGGGCGTCGGCCAGGGCGGTGACGTCCTGGGCCTCGACGGCCTGCCAGAACTCCTCGTGCGCCGGGTCGGCCACGGGCGTGCCGGGGAGGGTCTGCGGCCAGTGCCGGCGGCGCTGGAACGGGTAGGTGGGCAGCTCGGCAGGGGCGCCCGGGGTCCCGGTCCGGTGATCCGCGCGGGCCGGTGTCCAGTCCACGCGCACCCCGGCGACGGCGAGTTCCGCGACCGAGGCGAGCATGCGGGCGGGTCCGCCCTCGCCCCGGCGCAGGGTGCCCGTGACGAGCGGTTCGGCGCCCGCGCGTTCGGCGGTCTCCGCGAGGGCGGCCGTCAGCACCGGGTGCGGGCTGATCTCGACGAAAACGTGGTGTCCGGCCGCGACGAGCCCGGTGACGGAGGGTTCGAGACGCACGGTGGAGCGCAGGTTCCGGTACCAGTACTCGGCGTCCAGGGCGGACGTGTCAAGCCAGTCGGCGGTGACCGTGGAATAGAAGGGCACGCGGGCGGCGACGGGAGTGACGTCGTCCAGCACGGCGAGGAGTTCGGTGCGAATCGCCTCGACCTGCGTGGAGTGGGAGGCGTAGTCGACGTCGATGCGCTTGGCCCGGGCGCCCCGGGCGACCGCCTCCGCAATCACCTCGTCCAGCGCGTCCGGAGCACCGGCGACCACCACGGAGGACGGCCCGTTGACGGCGGCCAGGTCCACCCGACCGTCCGCCAGCGCCTTCAGACCACGAACCTCATCCGCCGGCAACTGCACCGACGCCATCCCACCCTGCCCGGACAGGGCCACGATCGCCTTCGAACGCAACGCCACCACCCGCGCCCCGTCCTCCAACGACAACGCCCCGGCCACCACAGCGGCCGCGATCTCACCCTGCGAATGGCCCACGACAGCGGCCGGCTCCACCCCGTACGACCGCCACACCTCCGCCAGACTCACCATCACCGCCCACAACACCGGCTGAACCACATCCACCCGGCCCAACCCACCACCATCGCGAAGCACTTCGGACAGCGACCAGTCCACGAACACCGACAACGCCCGCTCGCACTCGGCCATCCGGGACGCGAACACCGGCGAAGAATCCAGCAACTCCACCGCCATCCCCACCCACTGCGACCCCTGACCCGGAAACACGAAGACGGGTCCGCAGCCGACCGGTCCGGTGGCTCCGGTGATCACCGCGGGTGCGGTGGCCGTGCCGTCGGCGAGGGCCTGTACGCCGGTGAGGAGTTCGGCGCGGTCGCGGCCGAGGACGACGGCGCGGTGCTCGAAGAGGGTGCGGCTGTCCAGGAGGGCCGCGCCGACGGCGGCGGGGGCCGTGTCGGGCGTGCGGTCGAGGTGCTCGGCGAGGCGGGCGGCCTGGTCGCGCAGGGCCTTGGGGGTGCGGCCGGACAGGAGCCAGGGGTGGACGGACGGCTCGGTGTCCGGTTCCACGGCTGCCGCGGGGGCGGGCTCTTCCGGGGCGTGTTCGAGGATGACGTGGGCGTTGGTGCCGCTCATCCCGAACGACGACACACCTGCCCGGCGCGGACGTCCGGTGTCCGGCCAGGGCCGCTCCTCCGTGAGCAGCCGTACGGTACCGGCCGACCAGTCCACCTGACGGGTCGGTTCGTCCACGTGCAGGGTGCGTGGCAGTACGCCCGCGCGCAGGGCCAGCACCGTCTTGATGATTCCGCCGACGCCCGCCGCGGCCATGCTGTGGCCGATGTTGGACTTCAACGAGCCGAGATACAGCGGCTGTTCACGTTCCTGCCCGTATGTCGCGAGCAGCGCCTGTGCCTCGATCGGGTCGCCGAGCCGGGTACCCGTGCCGTGGGCCTCGACGGCGTCGACGTCCGTGGGCGACAGCCCCGCGTCGGCCAGGGCCGCCAGGATCACCCGTTGCTGGGACGGTCCGTTCGGCGCGGTCAGGCCGTTCGACGCGCCGTCCTGGTTGACCGCCGAGCCGCGTACGACGGCCAGGACGCGGTGTCCGTTGCGCCGGGCGTCCGAGAGCCGCTCCATCACGAGGACGCCCACGCCCTCGGCCCAGCCCGTGCCGTCGGCCGAGTCGGAGAACGCCTTGCAGCGGCCGTCGGAGGCGAGACCGCCCTGGCGGGCGAACTCCAGGAAGCCGTCGATGGTGTTCATCACGGTGACGCCCCCGGCGAGCGCGAGGTCGCACTCCCCGGAGCGCAGCGCCTGTCCCGCCAGGTGGAGGGCGACCAGTGAGGAGGAGCAGGCCGTGTCGACGGTGACCGCCGGGCCCTCCAGACCCAGCGCATAGCTGACGCGTCCGGAGACGACGCTGCCCGCCGTGCCGGTCATGAGGTGGCCCTCGGTCTCGCGGGTGGCGGCGAGGACGGAGGCGTAGTCGGAACCGGCGATGCCGGCGAAGACACCGGTACGGCTGCCGCGCAGTGCGCCCGGGTCGAGTCCGGCGCGTTCCAGGGCCTCCCACGAGGTTTCCAGGAGAAGCCGCTGCTGCGGGTCCATCGCGAGCGCCTCGCGCGGCGAGATCCCGAAGAAGTCGGCGTCGAACTCGGCGGCGTCGTGCAGGAATCCGCCGACGGTCGGGACGCCGCCGTCGACGCGGCGCAGCGCCGAGGGGTCCCAGCCGCGGTCGCGGGGGAAGGCGGTGATCGCGTCACCGGCGGAGGCGACCAGGTGCCACAGGTCCTCGGGTCCGGTGACGCCGCCCGGGAAGCGGCACGCCATGCCGACGACCGCGAGGGGTTCGTCCGAGGCGCGGGAGCGGGCGGCGACGGTGGCACCGGCGGTGTCGCCCCTGAGGTGGGCGACGACGGCTTCCGGCGTGGGGTGGTCGAAGACCAGGGTGGCGGGCAGCGTGAGCCCGCTCTCCTCGGCGAGCCGGTCGCGGAACCGGACCGCGGACAGCGAGTCGAAGCCGAGGTCCTTGAAGGAACGGTCCGGGGGTACGGCGTCGAGTGAGGAGTGGCCGAGTACGGCGGCGGCGACGCTCCTGACCGTGTCCAGGTCGAGGGCGGCCGGGGCCGTCTCGGTCCGTGCGGCGGGGGGTGGCGGAAGGACCGGCAACAGGGCCCCGCCGGTGCCGGCCGTCGCGGGCAGCCAGAACCGGTCACGCCGGAAGGGGTAGGTGGGCAGGTCCACACGGGTGCCGGCGGGGGCGCCGAGGACGGCGGTCCAGTCGACGGGGACACCGCGCGTGTGCAGTTCGCCGAGGGCGGTCAGCAGGGCGGTCGGTTCGTGGTGGCCGCGCGGCTGGGAGGCGACGAGGGCGGGGGCGGCGGGCAGGTCGGCCAGGCAGTCGCGGGCCATCACGCTGAGGACACCGCCCGGCCCGAGCTCCAGGCAGGCCGCCGTGCCCAGTTCGCCGAGCAGACGCATGCCGTCGTGGAACCGGACGGCCTCGCGGACGTGCCGTACCCAGTAGTCGGGCGAGCGGAGCTGTTCCTCGGTGGCCAGGGCGCCGGTGACGTTGGAGACGACGGGGATGCGCGGCGCGTGGAAGGTGAGCCCCTCGGCGACCTCCCGGAACCGGTCCAGCATCGGTTCCATCAGCGGGGAGTGGAAGGCGTGACTGACCTTCAGGCGCCGGGTCCGCAGGCCGCGTTCCGCGCACAGGGCGGCCGTGGCGTCCACTGCTTCGGCGGGGCCGGACAGCACGGTGGCGCGGGGGCCGTTGACGGCGGCCACGGAGAGCAGGCCGGCGGTTCCGGCGGCGTCGAGGAGGCCGGGCACCTCGTCCTCGGCGAGCTCGACGGCGAGCATGGCACCGCCGTCCGGGAGCGCCTCCATGAGGGTGGCACGTGCGGCGACCAGGGCGCAGGCGTCGTCGAGGGAGAGCACCCCGGCGGCGTACGCGGCGGCGAGTTCGCCGATGGAGTGGCCGAGCAGGTGGTCGGGGGTGAGGCCCCAGTGTTCGAGGAGCCGGAAGAGGGCCACTTCGAAGGCGAACAGCGCCGTCTGCGTGTACGCGGTCCGGTCGAGCAGTTCGTCGGAGTCCAGGACGTCGGTGAGCGGCCGCTCCAGGTGGGGATCGATCCTGGTGCGTACGGCGTCGAAGGCCTCGGCGAACACCGGCTGGGCGGCGTACAGGTCCCGGCCCATGCCGGCGCGTTGGGCGCCCTGGCCGGTGAAGAGGAAGGCGAGCGGGCCGCCCGGGCCCGCGATGCCGCGTACCACCCGGGCGTCGGGGCGGCCCTGGGCGAGCGCGTCGAGTCCGGCGAGGAGTTCCTCGCGTCCGGTGCCGACCACGACGGCCCGATGGGCGAACCGGGCCCCCGTGCCGGCGAGCGCCCGCGCGACCGGCAGCGGCGCGGGGGCGTCCGCCCGTCCGGTGAACGCGCCCAGTCGCCCGGCCCGGTCGCGCAGCGCCTCGGGATCGCGGGCGGACAGCAGCAGGGCGGCAGGGGCGTCGGGCTCGGTCTCCGGCTCGGTCGTGTCGGGAGCGGTCTCCGGCTCGGCCGTGTCAGGAGCCGTCTCCGCCACGGCCGGGGCCTGTTCGAGGATGACGTGGGCGTTGGTGCCACTGATGCCGAACGCGGACACGGCCGCCCGGCGCGGTCGCCCGGTCTCCGGCCACGCGCGTGCCTCGGTCAGCAGTTCCACCGTGCCCGAGGACCAGTCGACCTCGGAGGTCGGCTCATCCACGTGGAGCGTGCGCGGCAGTGTGCCGTGGCGCATCGCCATGACCGTCTTGATGACGCCCGCCACACCGGCGGCGGCCTGCACATGACCGATGTTGGACTTCAACGAGCCGAGATACAGCGGCCGGTCGTCGGCACGGTCCTGACCGTACGTCGCCAGCACCGCCTGCGCCTCGACGGGGTCGCCGAGCCGGGTGCCCGTTCCGTGTGCCTCCACGGCGTCGATCTGCGCCGGGGTGAGTCCCGCGTCGGCGAGGGCTGCCCGGATGACCCGCTGCTGGGAAGGGCCGTTGGGCGCGGTGAGGCCGTTGGAGGCGCCGTCCTGGTTGACCGCGGTGCCCCGTACGACGGCGAGCACGGGGTGGTTCTCGCGCAGGGCGTCGGACAGCCGGCGCAGGACGAGGACGGCGACGCCCTCGCCCCAGCCAGTGCCGTCGGCCGCCGCCGCGAAGGACTTGCAGCGGCCGTCGCCGGCGAGGCCGCCCTGGAGCAGGAACTCCTCGTAGAGGCTGGGGTCGGCCATCACCGCCGCGCCGCCGACCAGGGCGAAGGAGCACTCCCCGGCACGCAGCGCGCGGGTGGCGAGGTGCAGGGCGACCAGGGAGGAGGAGCAGGCCGTGTCAACGGTCAGCGCCGGGCCTTCGAGGCCGTAGAAGTAGGAGAGCCGGCCGGAGGCCACGCTGCTGGTGGTGCCGGTGAGGACATGGCCCCGGACCTCGCGCAGCGCCTCGTCGTCCCGCGGGCCGTACTTCTGGTCGGTCATGCCGACGAAGACCCCGCCGTCGGTGCCCTTGAGGCCGGCCGGGTCGAGTCCGGAGCGCTCGATCGCCTCCCAGGACGTCGCCAGCAGCAGCCGCTGCTGCGGGTCCATCGCCAGCGCCTCGCGCGGGGAGACACCGAAGAACTCGGCGTCGAACTCGGCGGCGCCGGGCAGGAATCCACCTTCGAGGGCCACTCCGGCGGCCGCCAGCGCGCCGGTGTGCCAGCCCCGGTCGTCGGGGAAGCCACCGATGGCGTCCCGGCCGTCACGGACCAGGTCCCACAGCTCCTCGGGGGCGTCGACCCCACCGGGGAAGCGGCAGGACATCGCCACGATCGCCACGGGCTCCTGACGGCTCTCCTCCAGTTCGCGCAGCCGGTTGCGGGTGCGCTGGAGGTCGGCGGTCACCCGCTTGAGGTAGTCAACAACCTTGTCGTCGTTCGCCACGGGTACTCCGATTTCGGCCGTACGGTACGGGGGTCAGGTGAGGTCGCCGAACTGGCTGTCGATGTAGGCGAGGACCTCGTCGGCGGTGGCCGCGCTGAGCGTCTCCTCGCGGTCGGCCGCGGCGGGTGCGGCGGCGTCGAGCCGGTGCAGGATCCTGCGCAGCCGGTCGGCGAGTTCGCCGTGCGCGGGGTCGTCGGGGGCCAGTGCCTCCGCCGCCGTCTCCAGTCGGTCGAGGTCCCGCCGCAGCCGTTCTTCCGGGCCGGGCCCGGCGGGCACGGCCTGGCGGAGCAGGTGGTCGGCGAGGGCCACCGGGGACGGATGGTCGAAGATCAGCGTCGCCGGGGCGGCGATGCCGGTCGCCGCCCGGATCTGGTTGCGCAGTTCCACGGCGGTGAGGGAGTCGAATCCCTGGTCCTTGAAGGCCTGGTCGGGGTCGACGTCGTCGGCCCGGGTGTGGCCGAGGACCTGCGCGGTGCGGTCCAGGACGAGGGCGAGGACATGGGCGTGACGTTCGTCGTCGGGGAGCGCGGCGAGCCGGCCGGTGAAGTCGGCGCCGGGGTCGGCCGGGGGCCGTACGGAGGTGGCCGCGCGGCGCGGCGCCCGTCCGAGGAGTTCGCGCAGCAGGGCGGGGGCGGGCTGTTCGCGGTGGCGGGCGCGGAGCGCGGCGAGGTCGAGGGGTGCGGCCGTGACCGTGGGGGCGGGGCCGGTGAGCGCCGCGTCGAACAGGGCGAGTGCCCGTTCGGTGGACAGGGCGGTCGTGCCGGTGCGGCGCAGCCGCTCCCGGTCGCGTTCGCCGAGCGCCTCGGTCATACCGCTGTTCTCCGCCCACAGGCCCCACGCAATGGAGACGGCCGGAAGCCCGTAGGCGGCGCGCCGTTCGGCGAGGGCGTCCAGGTAGGCGTTCGCGGCGCAGTAGTTGGCCTGCCCAGCGGCGCCGAACGTGGCGGAGGCCGAGGAGAACATCACGAAGTGGGAGAGGTCCAGGTCCCGGGTCAGTTCGTGCAGATGGCGGGCGCCGTGGGCCTTGGCGTGCAGGACCGTGTCGAGGCGGTCGGGCGTGAGGGAGGTGAGGACTCCGTCGTCGACGGCTCCGGCGCAGTGCACGACCCCGGTCAGCCGGTGGCCGTCGGCGGCGAGCCGGTCCAGCAGTGCGGCCAGGGCGGCACGGTCGCCGACGTCGCAGGCCGCGAGGTGTGTCTCGGCCCCGGCGGCGCCGAGCTCGGTGAGCAGGGCGTCGGCGCCGGGCGCGGCCGGGCCGGAGCGTGCGGTCAGCACCAGCCGCCGTACGCCGTGCCGGGTGGCCAGGTGGCGGGCGACCAGACGGCCGAGGGTGCCGGTGCCACCGGTGACGAGGACGGTGCCCTCCGGCGTCGGCTCGGGGGTCAGGGGGGCACCCCCTGGGGCGTGTTGCCCGGCAGAGGGGACGTTCGCGAGACGCCCCAGGGTCAGGACCGCCTTGCCGAGGATCCTGGCCTGGGCGACGGCACGGAACGCGTCGGGCGCCCGGTGGATGTCCCAGGTGGTGACGGGCGGTGCGGTGAGGACGCCGTCGGCGAGGAGCGCGGACAGGTCGGTGAGCATCTCCTGGACGCGCTCGGGGCCCGCGTCACCGAGGTCGAAGGCCCGGTAGCGGATGCCCGGGCGGTCGGTGGCGACCCGCTCGGGGTCACGCACGTCGGTCTTGCCGATGTCGACGAAGTGTCCGCCGCGCGGCAGCAGGTCGAGCGAGGCGTCGGTGAACTCCCCCGCGAGCGAGTTCAGGACCACGTCCATGCCCTCGCCGCCCGTGTGGGCGAGGAACTTCTCGCGGAACGCGGTGTCCCGGGAGTCCGCGAGGTGCGCGTCGTCCAGGCCGGCCGCGCGCAGCGCGGGTTGTTTGGCGGCGCTCGCCGTGGCGAAGACCTCGGCGCCCAGATGCCGGGCGAGCCGGATCGCGGCGCTGCCCACGCCCCCCGCCCCGGCGTGCACCAGAACCCGCCGCCCCGGTCCCACGTCGGCCAGGTCGCGCAGCCCGTACCAGGCCGTCAGGTACGCCACGGGCACGGCGGCGGCGTGGGCGAACGTCCATCCGTCGGGGACGGGGGCCAGCAGCCGCTGGTCGGTGACGGCCACGGGTGAGAACGCGGCGTCGAGCAGGCCCGCCACCCGGTCACCGGGTGCGAACCGGGTGACGTCGGGACCGGTCTCCAGGACCACTCCGGCGCCCTCGATGCCGAGTTCGGCGTCCCCGGGGTACAGGTCGAGGGCGATCATCGTGTCCCGGAAGTTCACCCCGGCGGCACGGACGGCGACCCGTACCTCGCCGGGGGCCAGATCCCGTTCGGCGTCCGGGTGGGGCACGAGTGCCAGGTCGGCGATCGAGCCCCGGCAGGTGGAGTCCAGCCGCCAGGGGCCGTTGCCGTCCGGTTCGCCGAGCGGTGCGCTGTGGTCGGCGCGTACCAGACGCCTGCCGTGCAGGCGCCCGGCGCGGAGGGCCAGCTCGGGCTCTCCGCAGGCGAGGACCTCCGAGAGGAGCGGCTCGCCATGGCCGCCGCCGGCGCGCTCGATGCCGGTGCTGGTGCTGGTGTCCAACAGCACCACGCGGCCGGGGTGTTCGGCCTGGGCGGCGCGGACCAGACCGGCCGCGGCGGCGTGGGCGAGTGCCTCCTCCGTCCGCTCACCGGTTCGGACGGCCGCAGCGAGCAGGCCGGGCTCCGGTATCACCGCGGCTCCCCGGGTGACGACCACGAGGGGGGTGTCGGTGAACCGGTCGTCGGTCAGCCATTCCTTCAGGAGCCGGAGCACGAAGGCCGTGACGTCCCGTACCGCGCCGGACGGGCAGCGGGCCACGACGGCGTCGGGGAGGTCCACCACACGTCCGAGGTCGGGGTGTCCCTCGTCGGTGACCGGCAGCGCGAGTGACGTGACGGGGGCCGTCGCCCCGGTGGGCGGCAGGGCGGTCCAGCCGATCCGGAACAGGGTGTCGTGCTCGGGGACGGCCGCCGTCGGCGACCGGTCGGGCGTCACCTCGCGCAGCACCAGCCGTTCGACGGTGACCACGGGGGCACCGTCGGCGTCCACGGCCGTCAGCGCGACCGCTCCGTCCAAGCCCCCGGTCAACCGGACGCGCAGGGCGTCGGCACCGGTCGCGTGGACCCGTACGCCGGTCCAGGTGAACGGCAGCCTGGCGGCGGCGCCGGGCGGCAGGTCCACCCCGAGAGCGTGCAGGGCGGCGTCCAGCAGGGCGGGATGCAGGGCGAACCGGCCGGCGAGGGCCCGGTCCTCCTCGGGCAGTTCCACCTCGGCGAACAGCAGCTCCGGGGTGTCGTCGGCGCGCAGCACGGAGCGAAGTCCCTGGAAGGCGGGCCCGTAGTCGAAGCCGGCGTCGATGAGACCGGGATAGAAGCCGTCGAGCGGGACCTCGGTGCAGGAGTCCGGGGGCCATGGGAGAGGGTGCTCTGTTTCCGTCGCGGGCGCGGGCGGCGCGAGTATTCCCTCGGCGTGCCGCGTCCAGGGCCGGTCGTCGTCCACAGGGGCGTCGGCGTCCCCGGCGGCGTCGGCGGCGACAGGCCGGGAGTGGACCGCGACGGTACGCCGCCCCGTCGCATCCGCCGTCCCGACGACGAGGTGCAGGTCGACGGCGGTATCACCGGCCAGGGCCAGTGGCGTGAACAGGGTCAGCTCGGACAGTTCCGGGCAGCCGAGGCGCTGTCCGGCCCAGCACGCCAGGTCCACGAAGGCGGTGCCGGGCAGCAGGACGGTGCCGAGCACCGTGTGGTCCGCCAGCCAGGGGTGCGTCGCCGAGGACAGCCGGCCGGTCGCGATGACCTCGCCGCCGGAGGCCGGGGCGAGCCAGGTGTGCAGCAGCGGGTGCCCGGCCACGCCGAGGCCCGCGGCACTGAGCGCGGCGGCCGTGGGCCCGGCACCTGTACGGGGCCAGTAGCGGCGGTGCTGGAAGGCGTACGTCGGCAGCTCCACCCGCCTCGCCCCGCT
Source organism: Streptomyces sp. CA-210063 (assembly GCF_024612015.1). NCBI lineage: Bacteria > Bacillati > Actinomycetota > Actinomycetes > Kitasatosporales > Streptomycetaceae > Streptomyces > Streptomyces sp. CA-210063. The sequence continues at coordinate 9,998,802 of NZ_CP102512.1, read as the reverse complement.
CCCGGCGAACACCGCCCGCCAGTCCACCCCCACACCACCCACATGCACCCGCGCCAACGCCTCCAACAGCGCCACCGCCTCGTCCCGCCCCCGACGCAACGCCGCCACACCCACCACCTCGGGCGCGCACTCCTGCACCAGCGAGGTGAGAGCACCGTCGGGGCCCAACTCCAGTACGGCGCCCACGCCTTGGGCCCCCACCGCCCGCACACCGTCAGCGAAGCGCACCGTGGCCCGTATGTGCCGCACCCAGTACTCCGGCGTGCACAGCTCCTCCCCCGCCACCTCACCGGTCACATTCGACACCACCGGGATCACCGGCGCGGAGAACGTCACCCCGGACAGCACCTCGGCGAACTCGCCGACCATCGGCTCCATCAACCCCGAATGGAACGCGTGCGACACCTCCAGCCGCTTCACCCGCCGCCCCTCCGCAGCGAACCGGCCCGCCACCTCCCCAACAGCCTCCTCAGCCCCGGAAACCACCACCGACGACGGACCGTTCACCGCCGCCACCCACACACCCGGCGCATCCGTCAGCTCCGACTCCTCGGCCTGTACCGCCCACATCGCACCCCCGGACGGCAGCGCCGCCATCAGCCGGGCCCGCGCGGCCACCACCCGGCAGGCGTCAGAAAGCGACCACACCCCCGCCACATGAGCCGCGACCAACTCACCCAATGAATGCCCGAACACCACATCCGGCCGCACCCCCCACGACTCCACCAACCTGAACAGAGCGACCTCGACCGCGAACAGCGCCGGCTGCGCCCACCCCGTCGACGCCAACTCCCCCGCCGGACCCCCGAAGACCAGCTCCTTCAACGACCCCGGCAGCAACCCCTCGAACCCGGCACACACCTCCTCGAACGCCTCCGCGAACACCGGAAACGCCTCATACAACCCCCGCCCCATCCCCACCCGCTGCGCACCCTGACCCGAGAACACCACCGCGAGCCCACCCTCGGAGGCGAGGCCGCGTACGAGTCCCGGGAACGGGCGGTACTCGGCCAGGGCGTCGAGAGCGGCGCGGAAGGTCCCGCGGTCGCCCTCGACCACGACGGCGCGGTGCTCGAGGGCTCCGCGGTGCGCGGCCAGCGTCAGGCCGATGTCGTGGAGAGAGATCGCCTCCGCGTCGTCGTCGAGGAAGTCCCGCAGGCGTGCGGCCTGGGCGCGCAGGGCGGTCGCGCCGCGCGCGGACAGGAGCAGGGGTACGGCGGGAAGGGGACGGCCGGTGTCCGTCATCACCCCTTCCTCGGGTGCCTGTTCGAGGATGAGGTGGGCGTTGGTGCCGCTGATCCCGAACGCGGACACACCCGCCCGGCGTGGGCGGTCGGTCTCCGGCCACGGCTGGTTCTCCGTCAGCAGCCGTACGGTGCCGGCGGACCAGTCCACCTGTCCGCTGGGTTCGTCGGCATGGAGGGTGCGCGGGAGCACGCCGTGCCGGAGGGCGAGAACGGTCTTGATGACTCCGGCGACTCCGGCGGCGGCCTGGGTGTGGCCGATGTTGGACTTCAGCGAGCCGAGCCACAACGGCCGGCCGTCGGGGCGGTCCTGTCCGTACGTCGCCAGCAGCGCCTGTGCCTCGATCGGGTCTCCCAGTCGGGTCCCCGTGCCGTGGCCCTCGACCGCGTCCACGTCCGCCGCCGACAGCCGGGCGTTCGCCAACGCGTCCCGGATGACCCGCTGTTGCGAGGGGCCGTTCGGGGCGGTGAGGCCGTTGGAGGCGCCGTCCTGGTTGATGGCCGAGCCGCGCACCAGCGCGAGTACGGGGTGACCGTGGCGCCGGGCGTCCGACAGCCGCTCGACGACCAGGACGCCCACGCCCTCACCCCAGCCCGTGCCGTCCGCCGCGTCCGCGAACGCCTTGCACCGGCCGTCGGGAGCGAGTCCGCCCTGCCGGGCGAACGCCTCGAACGCCACGTCGGTGGAGAGCACCGCGGCACCCGCCACCAGGGCGAGTTCGCACTCGCCGTCGCGCAGCGCGCGGACGGCGGTGTGGAGGCTCACGAGAGAGGAGGAGCAGGCGGTGTCGACGGTGACCGCCGGGCCTTCCAGGCCGAGGGTGTACGCGATCCTGCCGGAGGCCACGCTGCCGGCCGAGCCGGTGAGGGCGTAGTCCAGTCCCTCCTCGGTGGTGGCGGCCAGGGTGGCGTAGTCGAAGTTCCCGGCGCCGACGAACACGCCGGTGCGGCTGCCGCGCAGCGACAGCGGGTCGATGCCCGCGCGCTCCACCGCCTCCCAGGACGTCTCCAGGAGCAGCCGCTGCTGCGGGTCCATCGCGAGGGCCTCGCGCGGTGAGATGCCGAAGAACGCGGCGTCGAAGTCGGCGAGGTCGTGGAGGAAGCCGCCCTCCGACGTCGGGACGGAGGGGCTGGGCCGCCAGCCCCGGTCGACGGGGAAGGACGTGATGCCCTCACGGCCCTCGGCGACCAGCCGCCACAGCTCCTCGGGCGAACGGACGTCGCCGGGGAGCCGGCAGGCCATCGCGACGACGGCGACGGGGTCGTCCGTCGCCTGCCCGGAGACGGGCGCCGACGCGACGGTCCCGGCGAGGGCGGCGGCCGGTTCGGCGGTCAGCAGGGCGCGCAGCGCGGCGGCCACGGCGGCGGGGGTGGGGTGGTCGAAGACGAGGGTGCTGGGCAGGCGCAGTCCGGTGGCGGCGGTCAGCCGGTTGCGCAGGTCCACGGCGGTCACCGAGTCGATGCCGAGGTCGCGGAAGGCGTCGGAGCCCGAGATGGCGTCCTGGCCGGCGTGGCCCAGGGCACCTGCCGCGGCGGACCGTACGAGGTCCAGCAGGAGGCGGTCGCGTTCGCGGTCGGTGAGACCGGCGAGCCGTTCGGCCAGGGCGGATTCGCCGGGCGTGCCCGCCGGGCTCTCGGTGGACGCGGTGGGGCGGGTGGCTTCCGGGATCTCGTCGAGGAGGGTGCGCCGACGGGTGAGTCCGAAGCCGGTGCCGAACGCCGCCCAGTCCATGTCCGTGACGGTCAGCTGGGTCTCGTCGCGGCCCACGGCGTCCCACAGCGCGGTGAGGGCGGTCTCCGGGTCCATGGCCCGTACGCCGATCCGCTCGAACACCCGCTGGGTCCGGTCGTCGACCATGCCGCCGCCGGCCCAGCTGCCCCACGCGACGGAGGTGGCGGTCAGACCGCGGGCCCGGCGTCGGGCGGCGAGGGCGTCGAGGTGGGCGTTGGCCGCCGCGTACGCGGCCTGCCGGGTGCCGCCCCAGACGGCGGCGCCGGAGGAGAAGAGGACGAAGGCGTCGAGGTCGTGGCCGTCGAGGAGTTCGTCCAGGTGGCGGGCGCCGTCCACCTTGCCCGTGGCCATGGCGGCGAGGTCGGCGGGTGTGGTGGCGTCGAGCCGGCCGAGAGCGCTGACGCCCGCGGTGTGCACGACCGCCGTGAGCGGGAGTTCGGCGGGGACGGCGGCGAGCACGGCGGCCAGGGCGGCGCGGTCGGCGGTGTCGCAGGCGGCCAGGGTCACGCGGGCACCGAGGTCGCGCAGTTCGCGGGCGAGGTCGGCGGCGCCCGGGGCCTCGGCGCCCCGGCGGCTGGTCAGGACGAGATGCTCGGCACCCTCGCGGGCCAGCCGGCGGGCGACATGACCGCCGAGGGCTCCCGTACCGCCGGTGACCAGGACGGTGCCCCGGGGACGCCAGGGGCGTACGGGCCGTACGGTGGCGTGCGGGGCCCGGGTGAGGCGGCGCACCCGGGGACCGGAGTCCCGTAGCGCCCATTCCTGTTCGTCTCCGGGCGTGGCGAGGACGGCGCACAGCGCGTGGGCGGCGGCGTCGTCGAGCCGTGGCGGCAGGTCGATCAGACCGCCCCAGATCTCGGGCGTCTCCAGACCGGCCACCCGGCCGAGCCCCCAGACCTGGGCCTGTTCGGGGCTGGGCCCATCGGGGGACTCGCCCTCGCCGAGCGCGGTGACGGCGCCCTGGGTCAGGCACCACAGCGGGCCTGTGTCGGCGTCCAGGGCGGCCTGCGCGGCGGTGAGGGTGTCGGCGACTCCGACCGGGACGGCCGGGTGGCCGGGGTGCGGGCGGGGGTCGGTGCCGAGGAGGGAGACGACGCCGGCGAGGGGCGCGTGGGCGCGCAGCAGTTCGGCGAGTTCCGCCCGTCCGGTCGTCGGGCCGACGTGGATCCGCTCCACTCGTGTGGCGCCGTGCTCGCGCAGGGCTGTCTCGGCCCAGGTGTCCGCGCCGGTACGGGAGGCGCCGGAGGCCTCCCCCTCGCCGGGCACCAACACCACCCAGTCGCCGGCGAGTCGGCCGCCCGCCGGTACGGGCGCGGGCTTCCAGGTGACGTGGTGGCGCAGGCCGTCGATCGCGGCGCTCCTGCGGGCGTCGGCCCGCCAGTCGGCCAGAGCGCGCACGGTGCTCTCCAGGGCGTCGTCCGCCGGCACGCCCAACTGCCGGGCCACGGCCCGTGCGTCGCCCTGGTCGACGGCCTCCCACAGGGCGGCGGTGCCCGGATCGTCGGCCGTGGCCGGAGCGGGGCGGTCGAGCCAGTGGCGGGAGCGCTGGAAGGCGTAGGTGGGCAGTTCGACGGTCCGGGCGCGGGAGCCCGCGAGCAGAGCCGTCCAGTCGACCGGGGCACCGTGCGCGTAGGCCTCGGCGAGGGCCTCGACGAACCGGCCGGGGCGGCCGCCCTGTCCGCGGCGCAGCGTGCCGATGACGGCGGCGGCGGTGTCCTCGACGGTGTCGAGGGTGCCCTGGACGGCGCCGACGAGCACCGGGTGCGGGCTGACCTCGATGAACAGGGTGTGGCCGTCGTCGAGCAGGGCGCGGGTGGCGTCCTCGAACCGGACGGTGTGGCGCAGGTTGCGGTACCAGTAGCCGGCGTCGAGCCCGGTGGTCTCCAGACGGGTGCCGGTGAGCGCGGAGTAGAAGGCGACGGCACCGGCGCGGGGGCGTACGGGGGCGAGGAGGCCGGTGAGCGTGTCCTCCAGGTCGGCGACGTGCCGCGAGTGGGACGCGTAGTCGACATTGACGCGGCGGGCGCGTACCTCGTCGCGGGCGCAGGAGGCCTCCAGTGCGTCCAGGGCGGTGGCGTCACCGGCCACGACCACCGAGGACGGGCCGTTGACGGCGGCGATGTCGAGGCTGTCCGCCCAGGGGGCCAACCGCGTGCGTACGACGTCGACCGGTTCGGGGACCGACATCATGCCGCCGCGGTCCGCGAGGTCGGCCAGCGCGCGGGAGCGCAGGGCGACGACCCTGGCGCCGTCCTCCAGCGACAGTGCGCCGGCGACGACGGCGGCGGCGATCTCTCCCTGGGAGTGGCCTACGACGGCATCGGGCCGGATGCCACAGGAGGCCCAGAGTTCGGCGAGCGACACCATGACCGCCCACAGCACAGGCTGGACGACGTCGACCCGGCAGAGGAGGTCGGTGGCGTCCGGGGCGCGCAGTACGTCGGTGAGCGTCCAGTCGGTGAACGGCGCGAGGGCGGCTTCGCACTCGGCCATGCGGCGTTCGAACACCGGGGACGCCGTCAGCAGGTCCACCGCCATGCCGGCCCACTGGGAGCCCTGGCCGGGGAAGACGAGGACCGTGCGGGCGGGGCCCCGGGCGGTGCCGTGGACGACGCCCTGCCCGGTGGTGCCGTCGGCGATCCGGTCCAGCTGGGCGAGGAGGCCCTCCCTGTCGGGCGCGAGGGCCACCGCGCGGTGCTCCATGGCCGTCCGGGTGCTCGCCAGCGACCGGGCGATGTCGGCCGGTGCCGTGTCGGCCTCGGTCGACACGGCGTGCCGGTGGAGTGTGCGGGCCTGTGCGCGCAGCGCCGCCTCGGTGCGGGCGGTGAGCGGCCAGGGCAGCAGGGGCGGTTCCGCGAAGGGCCGCGTGGCCGGGGTCTTCGGGGCTGTCGCGTCGTCGGCCGGTACGGCATCGGTCTCGGCCGGTACGGCATCGGTCTCGGCCGGTACGGCATCGGTCTTGGCCGGTACGGCATCGGTCTCGGCCGGTACGGAGTCCGCGTCGGCCGGCGGCTGTTCGACGATGACGTGGGCGTTGGTGCCGCTGATGCCGAACGAGGACACGGCGGCCCGGCGCGGACGCCCCGTCTCGGGCCACGGCCGCTCCCGCGTCAGCAGTTCGACGGCGCCGGCGGCCCAGTCCACCTCAGGGGTGGGCTCGGCGGCGTGCAGGGTGCGGGGCAGGACGCCGTGGCGCATCGCCAATACCGTCTTGATGACTCCGGCGACGCCGGCGGCGGCCTGGGTGTGGCCGATGTTGGACTTCAGGGAGCCGAGCCACAACGGCCGGTCCGCGGGGCGGTCCTGGCCGTACACGGCGAGCAGCGCCTCGGCCTCGATGGGGTCGCCGAGCCGGGTGCCGGTGCCGTGCGCCTCGACCGTGTCGACGTCCGCCGCCGTCAGTCCGGCCGCGGTGAGCGCGGCGCGGATGACCCGTTCCTGGGCGGGGCCGCTGGGGGCGGTGAGGCCGTTGGACGCGCCGTCCTGGTTGACGGCCGAGCCCCGCACGATCGCGAGGACCGGGTGGCCGTTGCGGCGTGCGTCCGACAGCCGCTCGACGAGCAGCAGGGCGGCGCCCTCGGACCAGCCGGTGCCGTCCGCGCCCGCCCCGAACGCCTTGCAGCGGCCGTCCGCGGCGAGACCGCCGTGCCGTTCGAAGCTGAGGAACATGCCGGGCGTGGGCAGCACACACACCCCGCCGGCCAGGGCCAGGTCGCAGTCACCGCGCCGCAGCGCGTCCGCGGCGAGATGGAGGGCGACCAGGGAGGACGAGCAGGCGGTGTCCACGGTGACCGCGGGGCCGTCGAAGTCGAAGGTGTAGGCGATGCGGCCGGAGGCGACGCTCGCCGTGGTGCCGGTCAGGACATGTCCGCCGACGTCGTCGGGTGCCTCGTCGAGGCGGGGTCCGTAGTCCTGGGCGACGAGTCCCGCGAACACGCCGGTCCGTTTGGCGGCGGGCGATCCGGGGTCGATCCCGGCGCGTTCGAAGGCCTCCCAGGAGGTCTCCAGGAGCAGCCGCTGCTGTGGATCCATCGCGGCGGCCTCACGCGGCGAGATCCCGAAGAAGGCGGCGTCGAAGCCGGCCACGTCCGGCAGGAACCCGCCGGGGAACGAGACGTCCCAGCCGCGGTCCGCGGGGACCGCTCCGATGGCGTCCCGGCCGGCCGCCACCAGCTCCCACAGCCGCCCCGGCGAATCCGCGCCGCCCGGCAGCCGGCAGGCCATGCCGACGACGGCGACCGGCTCGTGCGCGCTCGCCTCGGCCCGGCGCAACCGCCCCCGGGTCTCGTGCAGTTCGGCCGTGACGCGCTTGAGGTACTCGACCAGCTTCTCTGCTTCCGCCATGTCCCGTCACTCCCCGTGCTCTCGCCGGCCGGTCCCGAATTCCTGATCGATGAACGAGAAGATCTCGTCGACGCTCGCGGCCCGCAGCGCGGCACGCACGTCCTCGTCCCCGCTGTCGCCCGCCGCCGCGTCCGCCACGTCGCCACCGGCCGCCACGCCGGTGGCGTACCGCTCCTCGCACCGGGCCAGCAGGGCGCGCAGTCTCGTGACGGCGCGGTCCAGGTCCGGCGGGTCCGCGGGTGTGCTCGCCAAGAGGGCCTCCAGGCGGCCGATGCCCTCGTCGAGGGTCCCGGCGGCGGTGTCGGCCGGTGGGCCAATCCGGGTGCGCAGGTAGCGGGCCACGGCCATGGGTGTGGGCTGGTTGAACAGCAGCCCGGCCGGCATACGGTGGCCGGTCGCGGCCGTGAGCCGGTTGCGCAGTTCCACGCCCATCAGCGAGTCGAACCCCAACTCCTTGAAGGTGCGGGCCGGTTCGACGCGGCGGCCGTCGCGGTGGCCGAGCACGGCGGCGGCGTGAGCGCGTACGTGGTCGAGGAGCGCGGTCTCCTGGTCCTGGGCGGAACGGCCGGCCAACAGCTGGTCGAGGGTGCCGTCGCCCGGCCGGTCGAGGGCGGACGCCGGGCCCGCGTCCGTGCCGGGCGCCGTCGTCTCGCGCCAGGCGGAGCCGGCGAGTTCGCGGTACAGCGGCAGGGCCCGGCCCTCGTGCGCGGCGCGGCGTACGCCCGGCAGGGACAACGCCAGCGGCAGCCGCAGGGCCGGTCCGGGCCGCTGCCAGGCCGCGTCGAGGAGGGCCAGGCCGTGCGCGGCGTCGAGGGGCAGCAGTCCGGCGTCGCGCATACGGCGCAGATCGGTGGCGGTGAGCCCGCCGGTCATGCCCGAGGTGGACGTCCAGGGGCCCCAGGCGAGCGAGACGGCGGGCAGTCCACGGCTGCGCCGCAGCTGGGCCAGGGCGTCGAGGAAGGTGTTCCCGGCCGCGTAACTGCCTTGCCCCGCCGCGCCGTTGACCCCGGAGACGGAGGAGAACAGCACGAAGGCGGCCAGGTCGGTGCCGGCGGTCAGCTCGTGCAGGTGCCAGGCGGCGTCGATCTTGGGCCGCAGTACCCGGTCGAGGTCGCCGGGGTCGATGGCCTCGACCACGGCGTCGTGCAGAACGCCCGCCGTGTGCACGACCGCCGTCAGCGGCCGGTCGGCGGGGACGCCGGCGATGACGGCCGCCAGCGCGTCCCGGTCGGCGGCGTCGCAGGCGGCGACGGTGACCCGCACACCGGGTTCGGCGCGCAGCGCGGCGATCGTCTCCCGGGCGTCCGGTGTGTCGGCGCCCCGGCGGCTGACCAGGAGCAGGTTGCGGGCACCGTGCCGGGTGACCAGGTGCCGGGCGACCATGCGGCCGAGGGCGCCGGTTCCGCCGGTGACGAGGACGGTGCCGTCGGGGTCGAAGGGCCGCCGCGGTTCGGGGGTGGTGGCGTCGGGGTCGAAGGGCCGCCGCGGTTCGGGGGTGGTGGCGTCGGGGCCGACGGGCCGCCGCGGTTCGGGAATGGTGGCGTCGGGGCCGACGGGCCCCCGCAGTTCGGGAATGGTGGCGTCGGGGCCGACGGGCCCCCGCAGTTCGGGAATGGTGGCGTCGGGGCCGACGGGCCCCCGCAGTTCGGGAATGGTGGCGGGTGCCGCGGGAGACACGATCCGTGGTGCGTACAGCCGCCCCCCGCGCACCGCGATCTGTGGTTCGCCACTGGCCACGGCGGCGGGCAGCGCGCCGGCCGAGGCGGGGTCGTCGTCGAGGTCGACGAGGAGGAACCGGCCGGGGTGTTCGGTCTGCGCCGAGCGGAACAGGCCCCACACGGGCGCCTGGGCGGGGTCGCACGGTCCGTCGTCGGTGGCGACCGCGCGGCGGGTGACGACGACGAGCCGGGTGTCGGCGAGCCGGTCGTCGGCGAGCCAGGTCCTGGCCAGCCGGGCGGCCCGGTGCGCGGCGGCCCGGGCGGCGTCCGCCATCCGGTCGCCGGCCATGGTGAGCTGCCCCGTCCCGGCCACGGTGAGCTGACCGGTCCCGGGCGCCGTGGGCTGCCCCGTCCCGGGCACGGTGAGCTGACCGGTCCAAGGCGCGGTGGGCTGACCCGTCCCGGCCACGGTGAGCTGACCCGTCCCGGGCACGGTGAGCTGACCGGTCCAAGGCGCGGTGGGCTGCCCCGTCCCGCCCCCGCCGTCACCGGTGGGCGTCGGGTGCGGCGCGGAGCCGCAGCGGGTGACCAGCAGGTCGGGCGTGGTGCCGGCGGCGGTCAACGAGTCGAGGTCCGGGTGGAGTTCGGCGCCGGGCAGGGCGTCGGTGAGTTCCGTGTCGCCGAGCAGTGCCCAGCGCGCGGCAGGCGTGCCGGGGGGTGCCGTGACCGGGTGCCAGGCCAGTTCGTACGGCGTGTCGGTGTCGTAGAGGCCCGGCGTCCGCCCTGCGTCGGCGGGCAGGGGGCTCGGGCGGAGCGCGCCGAGGGTTGCGACGGGCCGCCCGGCGGGGTCGGTGAGCCGGACGGTGACGGTGTCGCCGTCGGCGGGGGTGATCCTCGCCCGCAGCGGGCCGGACGCGTGAGGGGACACGGTGACCTCGCGGTAGTCGGCCCCCGGCCAGTTCTCCGTGTCGTCCGGCCGGGTCGCCCGCAGGGCGTGCAGGACGCCCTCCAGCAGCCCCGGGTGCAGTCCGAAGTCGGCGGCCTCGGCGCCGTCCGTGTGCGGCGGCACCAGTTCGGCCCAGAGCTCGTCGCCGCGCCGCCACATCGCGCGCGGCCCGGCGAAGGCCGGTCCGTACGTCATGCCGTGTGCGGCGTCCCGGTCCTCGTGGTCGCCGATCTGCTGCCTGTCGACAGGCTCGGCGTCCGCCGGAGGCCATGGAGCCGGCTCGTCCACCGGTGGCCACTCCCCCTGCGTGTCAGCGGGCACGGCGGGGGCCAGGACGCCCTCGGCATGGTGCGTCCACGGGGCGGCGCCGTCCTCGGGCCGGGTGTGCACGGTCACCGCACGCCGGCCGCCGGGATCCGGCGCTCCGACGACGACCTGGAGGTCCAGTCCGGCCCGGTCGGGCAGCACGAGGGGTGCGGTCGGCCGCAGTTCGGCGACCTGCCCCGCGCCGGTCTCGCGGGCCGCGGTCACAGCGAGGTCCAGCAGGACGGTGGAGGGGACGAGGGGGGTGCCGTGGACGGTGCGGTCGGCGAGCCAGGGGTGGGTGGTCCTGGAGATCCGGCCGCTCAGCAGGGTGTGCCCCGTGTCCGCGAGAGCGACGGCCGTGGTGAGGACGGGGTGGTCGAGCGGTGTCGCACCGGGCTGGACGGCCGAACCGGCCGGAGCGGTGCGCGCCCAGTACCGCCGGCGTTGAAAGGCGTAGGTGGGCAGGGCGTCGGGAGCGGCGGGCCGCCGCCCGGCGAAGACCGCGTCCCAGTCGGGGTCGGCTCCCGCGAGGTGCAGCCGGGCGAGCGCCGCAGTGGCGGTGTAGGGCTCCGGCTGGTCCCTGCGCAGTACGGGCACGATGAGCGGCGAGGTCCGCGGGTCCGCGCCGGCCCCCTCGGCCTCGGCTTCCCGGACGAGTGCGCACAGGACGGCGTCGGGCCCCAGTTCCACGTACCGGGTCACGCCCAGCGAGCGGAGCGTGCGCACTCCGTCGTGGAAGCGGACGGTTCCCCGCACGTGGCGGACCCAGTGGCCGGGCGAGCACAGGTCGCTCTCCGTGGCCGGTTCACCCGTCAGGTCGCTGATCACCGAGCGGATCGGCGGGTGGTACGTGACGGAACGGGCGACCTCCTCGAACTCGGCGAGCATCGCGTCCATGTGGGGCGAGTGGAACGCGTGCGAGACGCGCAGGGCACGGGTGCGGCGACCCCGTCGGGCCCAGGCGCCCGCGATCTCGCGCACCGCGTCCGCGTCGCCGGAGATCACCACGGACGTCGGTCCGTTGACGGCGGCGAGGCCGACCTCCTGGGCACGGGCGGCGAGTTCGGGCAGGATCTCGTCCTCGGTCGCCTCGACGGCCGCCATGGCTCCGGTGGCGGGCAGCGCCTGCATCAGCCGGCCGCGGGCGGCGACCAGCGCGCAGGCGTCGGGCAGGGTGAGCACTCCGGCGACGTGGGCGGCGGCCAGTTCGCCGACGGAGTGCCCGAGCAGGTGGTCGGGGGCGATTCCCCAGTGCTCCAGCAGCCGGAAGAGCGCCACTTCGAGGGCGAACAGGGCGGGCTGGGCGTACTCGGTGCGGTCGAGCGGTTCCGGTTCGTCGGCGAGCGCCTTCAGCAGCGGATGGGTGAGGTGCGCGTCGAGGTGTACGGCGATGTCGTCCAGGGCGTCGCGGAACGCGGGCTGGGCCGCGTACAGGGCCATGCCCATGCCCGGCCGCTGGCTGCCCTGGCCGGTGAAGAGGAAGGCGGTGCGCCCGGCTTCGGCCACCGACCGGAACGCGGTGGGTGTCTCGGCGCCGGCGGCCAGGGCGTCCAGTCCGGCCAGCGCCTCCTCGCGGTCGGCGGCGACGACTGCCGCCCGGTGCGGCAGGGCGGCCCGGGTGACGGCGAGCGCACAGCCGATCCCGGCCACGGCTCCCTCGGGCGCGGCCTCGGAGGTGGTCCGGGTCAGCCGCGTACGCAGCCGGTGGGCCTGGGCCCGCAGCGCGTCCTCGGTCGCGGCCGACAGGACCAGCGGTACGGGTGCGGAGGCGGCGAGGGCTTCGGGAGCGGGGGCGGCGGGAGCGGGGGCATCCGGAGCCTTGCCGTCGGAGGCGTCGGAGGCCGCCGCCTCGTGCGTGGACTCCTCCAGGACGACGTGGGCGTTGGTGCCGCTGATGCCGAACGACGACACCCCGGCCCGGCGCGGGCGTCCCTCCTCCCCCGGCCACTCCCGCGCCTCGGTCAGCAGGGTGACGGAGCCGGCCGACCAGTCGACCCGGGGTGAGGGTTCGTCCACGTGCAGGGTGCGGGGCAGCGTGCCGTGGCGCATCGCCATGACCGTCTTGATGACGCCCGCCACACCGGCGGCGGCCTGCGCATGACCGATGTTGGACTTCAACGAGCCGAGATACAGCGGCCGTTCACGGTCCTGCCCGTAGGTGGCGAGCACCGCGTGCGCCTCGATCGGGTCCCCCAGCCGGGTTCCGGTGCCATGCGCCTCCACCGCGTCCACCTCGGCCGCCTGCAGCCCGGCGTCCTCCAGCGCCGCACGGATCACCCGCTGCTGGGCGAGCCCGTTCGGCGCGGTCAACCCGTTCGACGCACCGTCCTGGTTGACCGCCGAACCACGTACGACCGCGAGCACCGGGTGACCGTTGCGGCGCGCGTCGGACAACCGCTCCACGAGCAGCACACCCACCCCCTCCGACCAGCCCGTGCCGTCGGCCGCCGCCGCGAACGCCTTGCACCGCCCGTCCACCGCCAGCCCGCCCTGCCGCTCGAACTCGGCGAACAGACCGGGCGTGGCCATCACCGTCACGCCGGCGGCGAGCGCGAGCGAGCACTCGCCGCGCCGCAGCGCCTGGGCGGCGAGATGGAGGGCGACCAGCGAGGAGGAGCACGCGGTGTCGACCGTGACGGCGGGGCCCTCGCAGCCGAAGACGTAGGAGAGACGGCCGGACAGGACGCCGGCGGTGTTCCCGGTGAGCAGATGGCCGCGCAGGTCGTCCGTGGCCTCGTGCAGCCGGGGGCCGTACTCCTGGGACATGGCGCCCACGTAGACGCCGGTAGGGGTGGAGCGCAGCGCGGACGGGGCGACGCCGGCGCGTTCCAGAGCCTCCCAGGCGGTCTCCAGGAGCAGCCGTTGCTGCGGGTCCATCGCGAGGGCCTCGCGCGGTGAGATGCCGAAGAGGTCCGCGTCGAAGTCGGCGGCGTCGGCGAGGAATCCACCACGGTGGTCCGCGCGGTCCCAACCACGGTCGGCCGGCGGCCCGGAGATCGTGTCGGCCTCGTCCAGGAGGGCCTGCCACAGCTGTTCGGGACTGGAGATCCCCCCGGGCAGTCGGCAGGCCATGCCGACGACCGCGATCGGTTCGTCGGCGGCCGTCGGCACCGCGGGCCGGTGCGGGGCCACTGCGGGCGCCGCGGGCCCGGGAGCGATGTCCGGGTCCGCGCTCAGGTGGGCGGCGAGCGCTGTGGGTGTGGGGTGCTCGAACAGCAGAGTGGTGGGCAGCCGTCGTCCGGTCGCGGCACTGAGGCGGTTGCGCAGTTCGAGGGCGAGGTGGGAGTCGAAGCCGAGGTCCTTGAAGGTCAGCCCGGGGGTGATGGCGGCCGCGTGGTCGTGGCCGAGCACGACGGCGGCCTCGGCGCGTACGAGGTCCAGCAGGTCGGCAGGGGTGGTGCGGGCGGACGGTGTCGCGGCCTCGGACGGAGCCGGAGCCTCGGAGATCGCCGGAGCCGGAGCCGGAGCCTCGGACGGTGCCGGAGTCTCCGGCTGGGCAGGGGCGGTCGCCGTTTCGGCGGGCTCCTCCACCGCGCGGCGTTCGTCGGCGCGGGCCGTCGCGGGAGCCAGCCAGTGCCTGCTCCGCTGGAAGGCGTAGGTGGGCAGTTCGGTCCGGGGGCGGTGTCCGGCGAGGGCGGGCGTCCAGTCGACGTCGACCCCCTGGACGAACGCCTGCGCGAGGGACGTCGCCATCTGCTCGGGGCCGCCGTGGTGGCGGCGCAGTGTGGGGACGACCACCGGCTCGGCGCCGGAGCGTTCCACGGCGGCGGCCACGGCGGTGGTGAGCACCGGGTGGGGGCTGATCTCGACGAAGGTGCGGTGTCCCGCCCGGGCGAGTGCCGTCACGGCGGGTTCGAAGGCGACCGTCTCGCGCAGGTTCCGGTACCAGTAGGCGCCGTCCGGCACGGGGTCGGTCGTGCCCCGAACGACGGTGGAGTGGAACGGCACACGGCCGGAACTCGGGGTGATGTGGGCGAGGTCGGCGAGAAGTTCCTCGCGGATGGCCTCGACGTAGGAGGAGTGGGAGGCGTAGTCGACGGCGACGCGGCGGGCGCGGATGTCGTCCGCCGCGCAGGAGGCGAGGAGTTCGTCCAGCGCGTCGGGCGCGCCGGCCACCACGACGGCGTCGGGGCCGTTGACGGCGGCGAGTTCGAGCCGGCCGCCCAGCGCCGCCAGCCGGCCCAGGACGGCGTCCTCGGACTCGGAGACGGCGACCATGCCGCCGTGTCCGGAGAGTCGGCGGCCGATCAGCCCGGCGCGCCGTACGACGATCGTCGCGCCGTCCTCCAGGGAGAGCGCGCCGGCCACGCAGGCGGCGGCGACCTCACCCTGAGAGTGGCCGACGACCGCGGCCGGCTCCACGCCGTACGCGCGCCAGAGCTCCGCGAGGCTCACCATGACGGCCCACAGGACGGGCTGGAGCACATCGACCCGGTCGAGGTCCGGCGCGCCGGGTGCCCCGCGCAGCACGTCGGTGGGAGACCAGTCGACGCATGCCGTCAGGGCGCGTTCGCACCGTGCCCAGCAGTCGGCGAACGCGGGCTCGGCGTCGAGGAGTTCCACCGCCATGCCCGCCCACTGGGAGCCCTGTCCGGGGAACACGAAGACGGGTCCGGGGGCGGCGGGGTCGGTCTCCGGGCCGGTCGCGGTGACGAGACCGGGCGCGGACGCGCCCCGGGCGAGCGCGGCGAGGGCGCCGCGTCGGGCCGAGGGGGCCGTGCCGAGGACGACCGCGCGGTGGGGGAAGACGGTCCGTGAGGTCAGCAGTGCGTGGGCGAGATCGGCCGGGTCGGCGTCGGGGCCGGGGCCGGTGTCCAGGAGCCGCCGTGCCTGTTCGGCGAGAGCCTGTGGGGTCCGGGCGGAGATGACCCACGGCGCGGCGGTGGGCGCGGGCGCCTCGGTGGGCGGGGTGTCGTCGCCCGTCCAGGAGGCGAGGACCACATGGCAGTTGGTGCCTCCGAGACCGAAGGAGCTGACGCCCGCGATCCGGGGTCCGTCGGTGTCCGGCCAGGGCTCGGTGGCGCGCTGGACGGTCAGCCGCAGGTCGTCCAGCGGGATCCGGGGACTGGGGGTCTCGTGGTGCAGGGTCGGTACCAGTCGCCCGTCGCGCAGGCACAGCACCGCCTTGATGAGCCCGGCGATGCCCGCCGCGCCCTCCAGGTGGCCGATGTTGGTCTTGACCGAGCCCACGCGCAGGCGTTGTCCGGCGGGGCGGGCCACGCCCAGGGCGGCGCCGAGCGCGGCGGCCTCGACCGGGTCGCCCTCGGGCGTGCCGGTGCCGTGCAGTTCGACGTACTGGACGGCCGCCGGGTCGGTCGCGGCCCGGGCGCAGGCGCTGAGGATCACCTCGCGCTGTGCGTCGGGGTCGGGGGCCGTGAGCGCGCTGCCGCCGCCGTCGTTGTTGACGGCGCTGCCGCGGATCACGCAGTGGATCCGGTCGCCGTCGGCGAGCGCCGCCGACAGGGGTTTGAGGACGACCAGGCCTCCGCCCTCACCGCGTGCGTAGCCGTTGGCGCGGGCGTCGAAGGTGTGGCAGCGGCCGTCCGGGGAGAGGGCGCCGAGCCGGGTGAGCGCGAGGGTGCTGTCCGGGGAGAGGATCAGGTTGACGCCGCCGGCGAGCGCGAGCGCGCACTCGCCGCGGCGCAGGCTCTCGACGGCCAGGTGGACGGCGACGAGCGAGGAGGACTGCCCGGTGTCGACCGTCAGGCTCGGGCCGCGCAGTCCGAGGGTGTACGAGACACGGTTGGCGAGGACGGAACGCTGCAGTCCGGTGAAGGTGTGCGGGGTGACGGCGTCGGGTCCGCGCTCCTGCACGAGCCGGGCGTAGTCGTCGGCGATGGCGCCGACGAACACACCGGTGCCGCCTGGGGCCTGTTGCGAAAGTCCCGTCGTCCGCCCGAAGGGCGGGGCCGGCGGCGTCCGGTGCGTGCTCTCGGCGTGCCGGGTGCAGGCCCTCGTACTGGATGTACTTGGGTCTGTGCCCGGTGCGGCGGTGGGGACACCTCCCGCTCGAGCGAAGCCGAGAGCGGGGGGGCATGCCGGGCGTCGCCGGGCAGGCGGGACTTTCGCAACAGGCCCTGGGCCGGCGGTGACGATGCCGGCGTGTTCCAGCGCCTCCCAGGCGAGTTCCAGCAGCAGGCGCTGCTGGGGGTCCGTCGCCGCGGCCTCGCGCGGGGAAACGCCGAAGAATCCGGCGTCGAACCGGTCGACCTCGCTGAGGAAGCCGCCCCGGAGGCCGGTCTCGGACAGGCCGGTCCCGGACAGGCCTGGGACGACGCTTCGGCGTTCGGCCGGTACCTCGGCGACGGCGTCACCGCCGCGGGCGAGCAGTTCGGCGAACTCCGACGGGCTGCCGGCCCCCGGCAGGCGGCACGCGACGCCGACGACGGCGATCGCCTCGGACCCACCCGGCATCCGGTTCCTCCATGTGTTCGAGGTGCTCGAGAACGTGCGGGACAACGTGTGCCGTCCGGCGGCGCGCGGCCGGCGGCAGCCCGGCTCAGAACCGGGAGAAGGTGAGCAGGTCCCCGGGGACGAGTTCGTCGCCGACGACGATGAAGCCCTTCTTCTCGAAGTGGTTGTCGTCGATCACCGTGAAGTCGTCCACGAACCGGTGCCGTCCGCCGAACACGGCGCTGTCGCCGGTGATCGTGAAGTGGCCGTCGACCCAGCCGGGGCTGGTGAACGTGCCGTGGTGGCCCCAGTCGTCGTAGTAGAAGCAGGCGAAGGACTTGTCGACGTCGCTCCAGCCGAGGAGCCAGGTGGCCACGATGCCGGGCACCGGGATGTTCTGGGTCCACTCGTAGAACCGGCCGTCGGCCAGCGGGCGTGCGGAGCAGGTGGCCTCGCCGGTGCTGACCTGTTCGGTGGTCAGATTCGTGTACGCGATGCGAAAGTCCCCGAGAATGAAGTCGAGCTGCGCCATTTCCGGTGCCACTTCGCCCCGGGTCGGGAACACGATTTCACCGCTGTCGGCGGGAACGGAATCCCGCAATGCCTCGTCCGAGGACGGTACGGACTGCGCGCTCATGGCCAACTCCTGGAGATCGGAACGCCGTTCCTTGCCCTTGGGAAGTTATGGACCGGCGGATGCCGCGCACAAGCCCGGCCGGATCGGATAGGGGTGCCGGGCGGGCTTTTCGGGGGCTGCACGGAACGGCTAGGGGTGTTTGTCGCGTGAGGACGGCGAATACGCTCGCGCAGACGGGACCGGCTCACCGTCCGGGACCTTCCAGAAGGAGCGAGACGATGACGACCGAACAGCAGTCTCCGGCATCCGAGACGCAGGACGACTTTCCGTCCCTGCTGGCCTGGTTGACGAAGAACCGGCGGGAACGGCCAGTCATGCCCGACGCGTTCCCGGGCCTCTGGCATGTTTTCCGTTACGCCGATGTCGCCCAGGTGATCTCGGACACCGCGGCCTATTCCAGCGACATGTCCGCCATCATTCCGACCCACCCGGACACGGCGTGGATGGCGAAGGGGAACGTGGTCGGCATGGACCCGCCGATACACCGTCGGCTGCGGTCGCTGGTCAGCAAGGCGTTCACACCGCGCCTGGTGGCCGGTCTGGAGCCGAGGATCACGGAACTGACCACCGGTCTGCTCGACGCGGTGGCCGGCCGGGACCGGTTCGACCTGGTGGAGGCCGTCACCCACCCGCTGCCCGTCTTCGTGATCGCCGAGCTGCTCGGCATCCCCGTGTCGGACCGTGCCCTGTTCGAGAAGTGGGCGCTGGCGTTCATCGCGGCCAACGGGGGCGGCGAGAGCGCGCTGCCGAGCGAGGAGAACGTCCTCGCCTTCGCCGAGACCGCCCGGGAGATGCGCGCCTACATGCTGGAGTTCGTCGCCCGGCGGCGCGCGGAGCCGACGGACGACCTGATCAGCCAGCTGGCCACGGCCCGCACCGAGGACGGGCAGCTGGACGACGACGAGATCATCGGCTTCGCCGGCACCCTGCTGATGGCCGGTCACATCACCACCACGGCCGTACTGGGCAGCACGGTGCTGTGCCTGGACGAGAACCCGGGGGCGCTGGCCGAGGTCCGCCGGGACCGCTCCCTGGTGCCGGCCGCGGTCGAGGAGGCCGTACGGCTGCGCCCGGCGTTCTCCCGGCTGGTCCGGATGACCAGGCAGGAGTCGGAACTGGGCGGCGAGAAGATCCCCGCCGGTCAGGTACTGACGCTGTGGACGGTGTCGGCCAACCGGGACCCGGAGCGGTTCGACGCCCCCGACAGCTTCGACCTCCACCGCGACCAGGGCCGCCACCTGGGCTTCGGGCAGGGTCTGCACTTCTGCATGGGCGCGCCCCTGGCCCGTCTGGAGGCACGGATCGTGCTGAATCTGCTGCTGGACCGTTTCCCGGAGCTGACGGTGGCCGCGGGAGACGACGCGGTGGCGTACCACCACCCGAAGAACGTGGTCGGTCCGCGTCGGCTGACCGTCGAGGTGGCCGGCTGAGAAACCGCGGTTCCCGGGAGGGGACCGGCGCTTCGCGCCGAATGGTCCACGCGTCCGCTCCGAATGCGTGGACCATTCGGCGTTTTCGGGCCCGGATCGGCGGCCGGGTCCTCACGCGCCCCGGCCCCGCCGGATGATCTCCGGCGGGGCGGGGTGCGAGGAAGGGCAGGTCACCAGGTGACGGGCATGCGCTCGATCTCGGGGTGCCAGCCGGGCCTGTTGGGCAGCTCACCGACGGCGAGCTTCAGACCGGGCAGCCGGCGGAAGAGGGTGCCGTAGGCGACTTCGAGGCCGATCTTGGTGAGGTTGGCGCCGAGGCAGTGGTGGATGCCGGAGCCGAAGGCCAGATGGCCGCGGCCCGTACGGCGGACGTCCAGCCGGTCGGGGGACGGGTATTCGGCGGGGTCCCGGTTGGCGGCGCCGTTGGCGACCACCACGCCCTCACCCGCGCGGATGAGCAGACCGCCGACCTCGACGTCCTCCAGGGCGACCCGCGGCATCAGGTCCAGCGGGCTGATCAGCCGCATCATCTCGTCGACGGCGCGGGGCAGCAGCCCGGCGTCCTCCTGGACGAGCTCCACCTGGTCGGGGTTCTCCAGGAACAGCCCGACGCCCGCGGTCAGCATGGCCTGGACCGGGGACTGTCCGGCGATGAAGATCAGGAAGCACAGGTTGGCCAGCTCGGTCTTGCTGAGGGTTCCGGTGTTCACGTGCTTCTCGATCACCCGGCTGGTCGGGTCGTCCCCGGGGTTCTCCTGCTTTTCGTCGATGAAGCGCAGGAAGTACTGCTGCAGCGCGACCATCCGGTCCGCCACCTCGTTGCCGACCTGTTCGGTGTCGACGACCGAGATGGCCTTTTCCTTCACCTCACGGCTGTCCAGGAGCCAGGCCTGCATATCGGCGTATTCCATGCCGAGCGCCCAGCAGGTGATGGTGCCCGAAAAGGGTTCGGCGAACGCGGCGACCAGATCCGCCTCATTTCCGCGGGCCTCCATGGCGTCGATGAGTTCGTCGGCCTTCCGCTGCATCTGCGGGCGCAGCAGCTCGGCGCGGCGCAGGGTGAATTCACTCACGACGGACTTGCGCTGCACGGAATGCTGCGGTGGATCCATGGTGAACAGCATCGGAAACGCTCGCGAGGCCTCGAACGCCTCGGCGTAGATGGGGTATCCGGGATTGGTGATGTCGGAGCTGAAGCGGGCGTCGTTGAGAACGGCGCGGGCCTGGTCGTGACGGGTGATCAGCCAGACACGCTTTCCGCTGTACAGGCGTCCCGGCGCGGGAGCGCCCGTGGCCCGCATCGAGCGGTACTCCTCGGGCGGCGCGTAGGGACACTTTCTCAGCAGAGGAAACTCGATGTCGGCGGGAGTGGTGGCTTCGGACACGGGGCGTTCCTTCGATACGAGGAGCCGGGCGGGGAAACGCGGTGATGTACGCGCGTCGATGACCTACGGGTTTCGGGCCGACCAGCGCAGCAGGCACAGCCCGGCCGCCATGCCCGCGCCGAAACCGGCGAGCAGCACCAGTTCGCCGTCGGCCAGCAGGCCCGCGCGGGCGGCCTCGTCCAGGGCCACGGGCACCGAAGCGGCGCCCATGTTCCCGTACTTGACGAGCGGGGTGTGGGTGTGGGCGCCGGTGAGACCGCAGCGCTCGACCAGTTCGCCGAGGAGCACCCCGTTGGCCTGGTGCGGCACGAAGTGCGCGATCCGGTCCAGGGGGGTGCCGGTCCTCTCCAGCAGGGGGCCGATCATCGGAGGCACGTTCCGCATGACGAAGTCGGCGACGCCGCGTCCGGTCATCCGCAGGAAGTGCCCGCCGTTCGCGACGGTGTCAGCGGAGGCGGGCACGCGGCTGCCACCGCCCTCGATCCAGATCAGTTCATGGACGTCGCCGCGCCCCGCGAGTTCGGTGTCGAGGATGCCGTACGGCTCCGGCACGGCCCCGACCACGGCGGCGCCGGCGGCGTCCCCGAGGAGGACGGCGGTGCCGCGGTCGTCGTAGTCGAGGAAGCGCGAGTAGAGGTCGGCGCCGATCACCAGGGCGAGGCTGCCGGGGCGCTGGGCCACCAGGGCGCGGGCGACGTCGAGGGCGTAGACGAAGCCGGCGCAGGCGATGTTGATGTCGAAGCAGACCGCGCGGTGGGCACCGAGCGCGTTCTGCACCAGCGACGAGGTGGGCGGCAGGGGCGCGTCGCCGGTGGAGGTGGCGACGATGAGGTGGTCGATCCGGTCGGCGTCGACGCCGGCCCGCGCGAGCGCGGCGGTGGCGGCGTGCCGGGCCAGGTCGGAGGTGGCCTCGTGCGGGGCCGCGTACCGGCGTCCCTGGATCAGGGTGCGGCGGCCTATCCACTCGGCGGTGATGTTCGGGACGCGGCGGGCTATCTCCTCGTTGGTGATCTCCTCCTTGGGGAGGTAGGAACCGGTGCCGAGGATGCCGATGTTCGGGGTCATGCGGTCACCGCCAGTGCGCCGGGCACGTCCACGGCGAAGGGGCGCAGCGGGTTGAGCCGGTCGGCGCCGATCCGCTCGCGCAGTTCGGGGTCGGTGACGCCGAGGCCCGGTTCGGGGGCCAGGCACAGCACGCCGACCTTGCCGATGTGCTCGTTGCGCTGCACCAGCCGGGTGGCCTCGCCGATCTCGTCCAGGGGGAAGAGCGAGGACAGCACCGGCATGATCCGGCCCTGACCGAACAGGCGGGCGCATTCCCACTGTTCGTGCAGGTTGGCGACATGGCTGCCCATCACTCGCTTGAGCTTCATCCACAGGTACCGGTTGTCGTAGCGGTGCCGGTATCCCGTGCTGGAGCCGCAGGTGATCACCGTGCCACCGCGCCGGACCACGAAGACGGACATGCCGAAGGTGGCCTGTCCGACGTGTTCGAAGACGATGTGCGGGTCCTCGCCGGTCGCACGGCGGATGGCCGCCCCGAGCCGTTTGCCGTCGGCGATGGCCTGCTCGAAGTCCTCGCCGTCGCCCCCGCCGATGCCGATCTCCTCGCGGTCGATGACGATGTCGCAGCCGAGGGCACGCAGCGCCTCGGCCTTGCGGGGCGAGCCGACGACGCCGACGGGGATGCCGCCACCGCTCTTGACGAACTGCACGGCGTAGGCGCCGATTCCGCCGGTGGCGCCCCAGATCAGCACCACGTCACCCTGCTTCATCCGGGCGCCGCGGTCCCCGACGAGCATCCGGTAGGAGGTGCCGGCGCAGGCGGGCACACACGCGGCCTCCTCCCAGGTCAGATGGGCGGGCTTGGGGATGAGCTGACTGGCCCGGGCGAGGCAGTAGTGGGCGAGGCCGCCGAAGTTGGTCTCGTAGCCCCAGGCGAGCTGGTGCTCGCCGAGCATGCCGTCGGCCTGGGAGATGGCCTCCTGCTCGTCGACGCAGGCGGCGTTCACCAGGACGTGGTCGCCCACGCGCCAGCGGCGTACCGCCGAGCCGACCCGGACGACGACACCGGCCGCGTCCGAGCCGAGGACGTGGTAGGGCTGGTCGTGGCGGGCCGCCCAGCCGCCCTGCTTGCCGTAGGAGGCGAGGAAGCGGAAGGTCGGCAGGGGTTCGAAGATGGCGGACCAGACGGTGTTGTAGTTGATCGAGCTGGCCATGACGGCGATGAGGACCTCGTCCGGCGCCGGCTCCGGCATCGGCACGGCGCCGACCCGGAGCGTCTTGCGTACGTCCTTGTCCTCCACGCCCCGGAAGACGTCCACGTCCTCGACACGGAGGTGGGCAGCCGTGAACTCCTCCGGCAGAGCCGCACGCTCCAGGTCCGCGGGGCTCGCGCCCGCCAGCACCGCATCACTCACAGAACCCATGACGGCCTTTCCTCGTACGGCTTTCGGTGTCGACGACGCTAGGCGAGGATCCACCCCCTAACGCCACCCCTCAGAATGCTGAATGACCCCTGAATACCCCCGGCCCTGACCGAAGGGATTCATTCCGCGATGGCGGTCCGCATGGTCCAGCGGAAGACGGCGACTTCCTCGCCGTTGAGGGTGGTGAATTCACCTTCGTGGACGAAGTGCTCGTATCCCGCGCCGAAGCGGTGCTTGATCTTCTCGGTGAGTGAGGTGGTGAACCGCGTCCGTTCCTCGTCGGTCAGGGAGGAAGGGCCACCGGACAGCAGTACTTTGAAGTTCTTCATCATGTGAGTCTCCGGTCGTCTCGGATTTACGGACGGGCGGCGGCGGATTTCCCGTCGCCGCGGCACAACCGTCATCAGGGAATGTGACATTCGCCTCCGGGGCGGACAACCCCTATGTGCACGGCGCGGTACGGTCCCGCGCCCCATAGGGGGAGTTTTCCGGCCCGTCATTCAGGCGGAGCGCTCAGGCCGTCTCCCGCAGTTCCGGTTTGATATGCAACGGGAGTTCCTGGCGCGAGGTGATGTCGAGTTTCTTGTAGACCCGGGTCAGATGCTGCTCGACGGTGCTGACGGTGATGTACAGCTCCGCGGAGATCTCCCGGTTGGTCAGCCCCTGGGCCGCGAGCACGGCGACCTTGCGTTCGGATTCACTGAGGCTGGCCGCCGGGTCGGGGACCACGGCAGGACCGTGCGACGGCCGCTGCGGGTGGCTCCCCCCGAGGCACAGGAAGGCGATCCGGTCGATGAGCGGACCGCCCGCCCCGCACTCGTCCGCCAGTTGCTGGGCCTTGCG
The DNA here is from genome assembly GCF_024612015.1 of Streptomyces sp. CA-210063. Classification (NCBI taxonomy): domain Bacteria; kingdom Bacillati; phylum Actinomycetota; class Actinomycetes; order Kitasatosporales; family Streptomycetaceae; genus Streptomyces; species Streptomyces sp. CA-210063. The sequence continues at coordinate 9,975,455 of NZ_CP102512.1, read as the reverse complement.
CAGGGCCAGGTCCGCCCGCGCGGGCTGGTCCAGGGCCCGGTAGGCCTCGGCCAGTTCGGTGAGGACCCGGGCCAGCTCCCAGGCGCTGCCGGTCGCCTGCAGATCCTCCGCTGCCCGGGTCAGCAGGCTCGGCCGCTCGGAGGCGTCCGCGAGCTGTGCCTTGACCCGCAGCCACCGGCCGTCCACGGGCGCGTGCTGGGCGAGCAGTTGGCCGGCCTCGTGCTCGTTGCCGAGCCGCAGCCACGCCTCCGCCGCGTCGATCCGCCACGACGGCCGGAGACTGTCGTGCAGGTGCCACCTCTCGGCACGCTGTCCGACGGTCAGGAAGTCGGACAGCGCCAGCCGCGGGCGGTTGACGGCCAGCAGAAACCGGCCCCTGGCCCTGACGTAGGGGATCGAGTAGACGCTGGTGAAGAACCCCTCGGGGACGGGTCGGTCCAGGAGCCGCGCGGCCTCCTCGTACCGGCCGGTCGCCGTGCGCACCGTGATCAGCACCGCGAGGGGACCGCCGTACAGCCAGCAGCTGGGCGCCTCTCCGGCCAGGTCCACGACCTCCGCGGCGTACGACTCCGCGTCCGTCAGCCGGCCCATGGCGAGCGCGGCGTCGGCCCGGACGGCCATGAAGAGCTGCCGCCAGCCCTCGGCGCCGCGCTTGTCCGCCTCGCGCATGAAGTGCTCGGACCAGAGGGCCGCGCGGTCCGGCCGGCCGGCCGTCACCAGGTTCGTCAGCTCGGGCAGGATCAGGGCGAGCGTGGTGTCGCCGAGTACGGACGTCCGCAGCTGTTCCTCGGTCTCGTGCACGTGACGTGCCCGCTCGGGAAGTTCCTCGGCGGGCGGGTCGCTCCACGAGGTCGTGCCGGTGCTCCCCCCGTCGCCGACCACCGCGGGCGAGGGCCAAGCGGCCAAGGCGTCCGGTGTGTTCGGGACGAAGGGCATGAGCCGCATCCAGGCCTCGCAGACGGAGTCGGGCCGCGGAGCACCGAGCGGGGCCTCGGCGACCGGTCCGGACACGGCCTCGACGATCAGCGCCGCCTCACCCAGCCGACCGTGCCTGATCAGCAGCCGCGCCCTCAGCTCGGCCGACGCGGGACAGGCATCCACCCCGTGTTCGCAATCGGCGGGGGCCAGGTTGTGCACGTACCACTGCTCGGCCCGCCAGGGGTCCGTGCGCAGCATGACCTGGAAACACTTGACGGTGAGGCGGGCCCGTTCCCAGCAGTCGGTCGCACCCTCGCGGGCGACTCTCAGACACGTGTCAGCGAAATGCGTGTCGTCCTGTTCCAGCGCCTCGTCGGCTGCCCGTTGGAGCGTGGCGATGTGCCAGGGAGCGACCGCCGAGCCGACCTGGAGCAGATAGCCGGCGATGGTACGGGCGTCGGTGCCGCGTTCACGCAGGACCTCGGCCGCGCCGAGGAGCACCGTGGCGCGCTCGCCGGATCCGAGGTACTCCAGCACGGCGGCTTCGATCACGGGATGCCGCAGCCGCCCCGCCTGCGTCAGTCCGGCGGCCTGCAGGAGGCTCTCACCACGCGCGACCTCGGCCGCGTCCAGGCGCAGGACCGCCGCGAGGCTCGCGGAGTCGGAGAACTCCCGGAGAGCGGCCATGCCCACCGCGGCCAGCGCGGCGTACGGCCCGCTGCCGAGGACGCAGTCCAGGGCCGCCCGGGCGAACAGCCCGCCGGGCCGCAGCCACGACGCCGCGCACCGGATTCCGGTGTGCGGACGGATCTCCTCGACCAGGGCACGCACGAGCAGCGGATTTCCGCCGCTCGCCGCGTAGAGCGACTCACGCAGGGCCTCGTCCTCGGCCACGCCGCCGAAGGTGTCCAGCAGTTCCCCTGTCCGGTCCCGGTCCAGGGGGTGCAGCCTGATCCGGTGGAGGTTGGGCTGACGCAGGAGGTCGCATTGGAAGTCCAGGCCGCGCGGGCCGCCCAGCGGCAGCAGGCTGACGACCAGCATCACCCTGCATTTCCGCAGCCGCCTGCGCGTGGCTTCCAGGAGCCAGCGCCACTTGAGCTCCTCGCGGCCGTGCGGATCGTCGAGACAGACGACCAGCGGCGACTTTTCGGCCAAGGCCGCCAGCTGGTCGGTGAACGCCTGGAACTCCGCGGAGCCGTACGAGTCCGACACCTTCGGCCATGACGCCGGTGCGCACCCGAGGCCACGTGAGTCGAGGACGGTCGCTCCTGACTCACGGGCGTGCTGGGCGAAGACTTCCATGAGGTCGGTCTTCCCACTGCCGGCGCCACCTTCCAGAACCACAGTCAGGGCGTCACCGCGTTCACATTCGACAAGGAAGGACTTCATGAGCCGCAACTTGTCGTACCGACCGGAGAGCAACATAGATGTTTCCCCAATCACATCCCACGTTCCCCTGCCGGACTCCTCGGGGTGAGAGGAGAACCGGACGGGACGCAGCACGAATTGCATAAAGTGATGTCCGATATGTTCACCACCACGGCGAAGATCGGATCGATCAGGACATTGCCCATGCCGCCGATTCCCCCTGATCAGCCGAGTGAGGTCCGACCACACCGTGAGCAGAACGAGCGGAATTCGATGTCGTCATTGATGCGGAACCCACGCTCGCCTGCCTCCGTACGGCGGGCACGGGCGGTCACAGTCACCCGCTCCGAGCCCGGTGGCTCACTTCCGAATCTCAATTTATCCAAGATCGACGCACCCACGGAAGTACGCATTCCGGAAAGGCGTGAATCCGACGATCAAGGTTTAGTCGAACGCCCTTCACGGGAATTGAACGCGTTGGTGCCTTCGGCGGAGTATCTCGACCGGGCCATCCGCACGAGGGCCTCGGCGTCCATCTCGCGAATCTCGCCGCTCTGATCCGCCTCCGTGCCCGAGGGCGCGGATGTCGCGGGCGAGGGCGCCGCGCCTGACGCGAGCGCCAGCAGTTGGTCCAGGAGCCCGCTGTCGCGCAGCCTGTCCAGGGGCACGGACATGATGAGGCTGCGCACCTCCGCCTCCTTCGCACCGCCGTCCGCCGCGCCGCCCACGGCACCGGCCGCCGGGACGAGGGCGGCCGACAGATGGGTGGCGAGCGCGTCCAGTCTCGGATGGTCGAAGACCAGTGTCGCGGGGAGCCGCAGCCCGGTGGCGGAATTGAGCCGATTACGCAACTCGACCGCCGTGAGGGAGTCGAACCCCATCTCGCGGAACGACCGCTCGGGATCGACCAGCCCCGCAGTCTCGTGGCCGAGGACGGCGGCGACCTGGTTGCGGACGAGGGTGAGCACGGCGGCCGCCCGCCGCTCCTCGGGCAGGGCCACAAGGCGCCTGCGCAGCACTTCTCCGGGCTCGTGCGTCTCCTGGGCCGCCCGCCGGCGTGCCCGGACTCCCGCCGGCCCGAGCAGGTGGTGGAACAGCGGCGGGAGCGGCTCCCGCGTGTGCCGTGCCCGCAGTGCCCCGGTGTCGAGCGGCGCCGCCACCACGGCCGCGGCGGCGGCTCTGCCGAGCAGGGCCTCGTCGAACAGGGCGAGGGCCTCGTCCGTCGGCAGGGCCCGGAACCCACCGGAGCGCAACCGCCGGTGGTCGGCAGCGTCCAGATGGGCCGTCAGGGCGCTGGTCTGTTCCCACAGTCCCCAGCCGACGGACACCGCGGGCAGTCCGAGGGCCCGGCGCCGGTGGGCGAAGGCGTCGAGATAGGCGTTGGCCGCGGCGTAGTTGGCCTGCCCGGGCGAGCCCAGGGCCGCGGCGGCCGAGGAGAAGAGCAGGAACAGCCGTACGCCCGGCTGGAGTTCGGTGAGCCGGTGCAGCTGCCGGACGCCGTGTGCCTTGGGCCGGAGCACGGCGGAGAGCCGTTCCGGGGTCAGGGAGCCGATCGCCCCGTCGTCGGTGGTGCCCGCGCAGTGCACGATGCCCGCCAGCCGCTGTCCCCGGGCGGTGATGCTGTCGTGCAGCCGGGCCGGCACATCGGGGTCCCCGATGTCGCCGGCCTCGACCACCACGTCGGCGCCCGCTGTGGCGAGTTCGACGCGCAGCGCCTCGGTCTCGGGTGATTCCGAGCCGGAGCGGGACAGGAGGAGCAGATGGCGTGCTCCATGGCGGGTGACGAGATGCCGGGCGACGAGGGCCCCCAGGGTGCCGGTGCCGCCGGTCACCAGCACGGTCTCGCCGGGCGCGAACCCGGCCGGGGGAAGGGTGAGGACGGCCTTGCCCACGAGGGCCGCCTGCGCGAGCGCCCGGAAGGCCTGGGGTGCGCGGTGGATGTCCCAGGTGGTCGTGGCGGGCGGGGTGAGCGTTCCGTCGTCGAACAGCGTCTTCAGCTCGCGCAGGATCTCCTGGATCCGTTCCGGGCCGGGATCGGCCAGATCGAACGGCCGGTACTCGACACCCGGATGGTCGACGGCGAGCCTGCCCGGATCACGCGGATCGGTCTTGCCCATCTCGACGAAGCGGCCTCCTCGCGGCAGCAGCCCCAGCGAGGCGTCGATGAACTCGCCGGCCAGGCAGTTCAGGACGATGTCCATGCCACGGCCGTCGGTGGCGCGCAGGAACGCCTCGTGGAAGTCGGTGGTGCGCGAGTCCGCGATGTGCGCGTCGTCGAGACCGGCCGCGCGCAGCGCCTCCCACTTGGGCCGGGAGGCGGTCGCGTACACCTCCGCCCCCAGATGGCGGGCGAGTTGCACGGCGGCGGATCCGACACCGCCCGCACCGGCGTGGATCAGCACCCGGTCGCCCGCACGCAACCGGCCGAGGTCCACCAGTCCGTGGTACGCGGTGAGGAACGCCACGGTGGCCGAGGCGCCCTGTACGTCGCTCCAGGCGTCGGGCACCGGGGCGAGCAGCCGGGCGTCGGCGACGGAGGTGGGCGCGAAGGGCGTGTCGAGGGTGCCCATGACGCGGTCGCCGGGCACCGGCCGGACGACACCGGGCCCCGTCTCGGTCACCACGCCGCACCCCTCGCTGCCGAGCCGGGCCGCGTCCGGGTACATGCCGAGCGCGATCAGGGTGTCCCGGAAGTTCAGACCCGCCGCTCGGACGGCCACCCGTACCTGTCCCTCGGCGAGTTCCCCGGCGGCGCCCGGATCGGGGACCAGCGCGAGGTTGCCGAACGATCCCGGCTCGGTGACGTCCAGCCGCCAGTGGTCGCGGCCGGCCGGCTCGGTCAGGACGTCCGGTTCCCCGGCGGCCCGGACCAGGCGCCGTCCGTACACGGTGCCGCCGCGTACGGCGACCTCGGGTTCGCCGGTGGCGAGTGCCACGTCGAGCGCGGCCGGGGTGAGCGGCTCACCGTCGCCCGCCATGTCCACGAGGACGATCCGGCCCGGCTCCTCGGCCTGGGCGGAGCGCAGCAGTCCGGCGAGTGCGGCGTGGGCGGTACCGGTGGCGCTGGTCGCGGCGCCGGGCACGGGAGCGGCATCGCGCGTGACGACCACCAGCGGCACGGCGGCGGATCGGGCGGCGCCGAGCCAGTCGCGCACCAGGTCGAGCCCCCACACCGTGGCCCGCTCGGCCGCCTCGACCGAGTCGTTCCCGTCGGCGTCACCGGCGTCCTCGGCGTCGGCGTCCTCGGCAGCCATGACGGGGCAGCAGGCGACGACCGCCGACGGGGCCAGGTCGCCCACACCGAGCGCGGAGTCCAGCTCTCCCACCGTGCCGAAGCTCCGCGCACCTTCCACGGGGACCGGTCCGAGCGACACATAGGTACCGGCTGCGGGGGCATGGGCCGGGAGCTTCGACCACGCGACGCGCAGCAGCGCGTCGGCCCCGTCCGGGACAGCCGGGGCCAGTTGGTGCGGGGACACCGTCCGGAAGGCCAGTTCGTCCACGGACACGACCGGGGCACCGAGGGCGTCCACGGCGTGCAGGGACAGTCCGTCGTCCCCGGCCGGAGCGAGCCGGACCCGCAGCGAGGTGGCGCCCGTCGCGTACGCCGTGACGCCCGACCACGAGAATGGCAGCCGGGCGCCGCCGTCCAGGGTGCCCGGCAGGAGACCGGCACCGTGCAGGGCCGAGTCGAGGAGCGCGGGGTGCACGACGAATCCGTCGCCGCCCCGCGCCGGGTCCGTCTCGACCTCGGCGAACACCTCGTCGCCACGGCGCCAGGCGGCACGCAGCCCTTGGAACGCGGGCCCGTACCCGAAGCCCGCCGTCGCCATCTTCTCGTAGACGCCCTCCAGTTCGACCGGCTCGGCACCGACCGGAGGCCACGCTCCGAGCTCGAAGTCGGGCTTCGGGTCCCCGCCCAGCACGGCGCTGCCGTGCCGGGTCCACTCACCGTCGCCAAACTGTTCGGCACGGGAGAAGAACCGTACGGCCCGGTGCCCTTCCTCGTCCGTCTCGTCCACCACGATCTGGAGCCGCACGGCCTCGGGCCCGGGCAGCAGCAGAGGTGCTTCGAGTACGAGTTCGTCGAGACGGGGTGTGCCCAGCCGCTCCCCCGCCCACAGGGCCAGTTCGACGAAGGCGGTGCCGGGCAGCAGCACGGTGCCCAGCACGGCATGGTCGGCCATCCAGGGCTGATCCTTCAGCGACAGCCGCCCCGTGAACACCGTCGGTCCGTCGTCGGCCGGCTCCACGACGGCACCGAGCAGCGGGTGTTCGGCCCGGCCGAGCCCGGCGAGAGCGGCGTCACCGAGCCTGGCGCCGGGCACCTCCACCCAGTAACGGCGGTGTTGGAAGGCGTAGGTCGGCAGGTCCACCGGCCGGGCATCCATACCGTCGAAGTACGTGCTCCACTCGACCGGCGCGCCGTGCGCGTATGCCTCGCCCAGGGACAGCAACAGCCGCTCCGGACCACCCTCGCCCCGGCGCAAGGTCCCCGTCACGGCCACCTCACGCCCGGCCGCCTGAGCGGTGTCCTGCACCGCACCCGTCAGCACCGGATGCGGACTCACCTCCACGAAGACTCCGAAGCCCTGCTCCAGCAAGGCCCCCGTGGCCCGCTCGAACTCCACCGGCTGCCGCAGATTCCGGAACCAGTACCCGCCGTCCAGCTCCGCCGTGTCCACCCGCCCACCCGTCACCGACGAGTAGAACGGCACGCGCGACGACACCGGCGCCACACCGCCGAGCAGCCCGGCCAACTCCTCCCGCAAGCCCTCGACCTGGACGGAGTGGGAGGCGTAGTCCACCTCGATCCGCCTCGCCCGGGCGCCTCGAGCGACCGCCTCCGCAATCACCTCGTCCAACGCGTCCGGAGCACCGGCGACCACCACGGAGGACGGGCCGTTGACGGCAGCCAGGTCCACCCGACCGTCCGCCACCGCCTTCAGACCACGAACCTCATCCGCCGGCAACTGCACCGACGCCATGCCACCGTGCCCGGACAGGGCCACGATCGCCTTCGAACGCAGCGCCACCACCCGTGCGCCGTCCTCCAACGACAACGCCCCGGCCACCACAGCGGCCGCGATCTCACCCTGGGAGTGACCCACGACAGCGGCCGGCTCCACCCCGTACGACCGCCACACCTCCGCCAGACTCACCATCACCGCCCACAACACCGGCTGGACCACATCCACCCGGCCCAACCCACCACCGTCGCGGAGCACTTCAGACAGCGACCAGTCCACGAACACCGACAACGCCCGCTCACACTCGGCCATCCGGGACGCGAACACCGGCGAAGAATCCAGCAACTCCACCGCCATCCCCACCCACTGCGACCCCTGACCCGGAAACACGAAGACGGCACCGGAGTCCCCGGCCCGGCCCGAGACCACCCCCCACCCGGCCGCCCCTCCGCCACAGCCGACAGGCCCCGCAGCAACTCCTCCCGCCCACCCCCGACGACCACCGCCCGATGCTCCAACGCCGCCCGCGACACCGCCAACGACCAACCGATGTCCACGGGACGTTCCGCTGTGCAGGTCAGCAACCGTGCCGCCTGTCCCCGCAGCGCGGCCTCACTGCGCCCCGACAGCACCCAGGGCACGACCTGCCCGCCCTCACCCGGCTCCGACAACGCCCCCTCGTCATCCCCCTGCTCGAGGATGATGTGCGCGTTGGTGCCGCTGATCCCGAACGACGACACCGCCATCCGCCGCGGACGCCCCGCCTCCCCCGGCCACTCCCGCGCCTCGGTCAGCAACTCCACCGCGCCCGCCGACCAGTCGACCTGCCGTGACGGCGTGTCCACGTGCAGGGTCCGCGGCAGCACCCCGTGGCGCAGCGCCATGACCGTCTTGATCACACCGCCGACTCCGGCGGCGGCCACCGTATGGCCGACGTTCGACTTCAACGAGCCGACGTACAACGGCCGTTCACGACGCTGCCCGTACGTCGCGAGCAACGCCTGCGCCTCGATCGGATCCCCCAGCCGGGTCCCCGTGCCGTGCGCCTCCACCGCGTCCACATCCGACGCCGACAGCCCAGCGCTCGTCAACGCGTCCCGGATCACCCGCTGTTGGGACGGACCGTTGGGGGCGGTCATGCCGTTGGAGGCGCCGTCCTGGTTCACGGCCGAACCCCGTACCACCGCCAGCACCGGATGCCCGTGGCGCCGCGCGTCCGACAGCCTTTCCACCATCAGCACACCCGCGCCCTCGCCCCAGCCGGTGCCGTCGGCGGCGTCCGCGAACGCCTTGCAGCGGCCGTCGGAGGCCAGGCCGCCCTGCCGGGCGAACTCGGGGAAAATGCCCGGCGTCGACATCACCGTCACACCGCCGGCGAGCGCGAGGTCGCACTCGCCGGAGCGCAGCGCCTGCACGGCGAGGTGCAGGGCGACGAGGGAGGACGAGCAGGCGGTGTCGATGGTCAGCGCCGGGCCCTCCAGGCCGAGCGTGTACGCCACCCGGCCGGACATGACGCTGCTGGTCATGCCGGTGAGGGAGGGGGATTCCTCGGAGTCCCGACCCATCGCCAGCAGACCGACGAAATCCTCCGAACCGCCGCCGAAGAAGACACCGGTACGGCTGCCGCGCAGCGACGTCGGATCGATGCCCGCCCGCTCCACCGCCTCCCACGACACCTCCAGCAGCAGCCGCTGCTGCGGGTCCATCGCCAGCGCCTCACGCGGCGAGATCCCGAAGAACTCCGCGTCGAACCCCGCGGGATCACGGAGGAAGCCGCCCTCCATGGTCACCGACGACCCCACGCCGCCGGCCTCCTCGTACAACTCCTCGAGAGGCCAGCCCCGGTCCTCGGGGAAGGCCGATATCGCGTCGACGCCGTCGGCCACCATGCGCCACAGGTCCTCTGCGGAGGCGACCCCTCCGGGGAACCGGCAGGCCATGCCGGTGACGGCGATCGGCTCCCGGGCCTTGTCCTGCGTCTCCCTCAGCTGTTCGCGCAGTTCGCGGGCGTCGGCGATGGCCCGTTTGAGGTAGTCGCGGAGTTTGCTCTCCGTGGCCGTGCCGGGCGTGGGGGGTGTGCTGGGCATGCGTGCGTCACTTCCTCGGGTGGTCGTGCCGGCTCACCGGCCGGGTCAGGACAGCCGGAATCCGTCGTCGACCATGGCGAAGAGATCGTCGTCGGTGGCGGAGTCGAGAGCGGGGTCGGCCGAGTCGCCCTGTGGCTTCCGCCAGGTCTCCAGCAGCGCCCACAGGCGGTCGTCGAGGTCCTTGCGGTCCGGGTCGTCGGGTGCCACCGCCGCCAGGGAGCCGGCCAGGGCTTCGAGGACGGCCAGCGCCTCCTGGGCCGGCGACACCTCGGGCGGCGCGAGTTCCGTGCGCAGCAGGGTGGCCACCGCCTCGGGCGTGGGGTGGTCGAAGACCAGGGTGGCGGGCAGCCGCAGGCCGGTGGCGGCGCCGAGGCTGTTGCGCAGCTCGACCGCGGTCAGGGAGTCGAAGCCCAGCTCGCGGAAGGTCCGTTGGGCGCCGAGGGATGCGGGTGATCCGTGGCCGAGGACCGTGGCCGTGTGCGTGTGGACCAGGTCGAGCAGCAGCCGGTCGCGCTCGGTGTCGGCCAGGGCGGCCAGTCGCTCGGCCAGTCGGGGCTCACCGGCCGCGCCCGGGTCGGCCGTGGCCGCGCGGCGCAGTACGGAGGTCTTGACCAGGCCTCGGAAGACGGGGGCCAGCGTCCCCGCCTCGGCCTGCCCGCGCAGCGCTGCGGTGTCCAGGGCGATGGGTGCGACGGCGTGGGTGTCGGCGGTCACGGCGGTGTCGAGCAGGGCGAGTCCGTGTTCGGCGGTCAGGGGAAGCAGTCCCGACCTGGCCATCCGGCGCTGGTCGGTGTCGCTGAGCCCGGCGGTCATGCCCGCGGACTGCTCCCAGGCTCCCCACAGCAGGGAGAGGCCGGCATGGCCCCGGGCCCGGCGGTGGGCGGCGAGCGCGTCCAAGTAGGTGTTGGCGGCGGCGTAGTTGGCCTGGCCCGGGTTGCCGGTGAAGCCGGAGGCGGAGGAGAACAGGACGAACAGGGCCGGGTCATGGCCGAGTTCACGGGTGAGCGCGTGCAGATGCGCGGCGGCGTCGACCTTGGGGAGCAGGGTGCGGTGCAGTTGCCCGTCGGTGAGCGTGGCGGCCAGTCCGTCGTCGAGGACACCCGCGGTGTGCACGATCGCGGTCGGCGCACGGTCCAGTCCGGCGAGTACGGCGCGCAGGGCGTCGCGGTCCGCGGTGTCGCACGCGGTGACGGTGACGTCGACGGCACCGGCCGCGCGCAGGTCGGCTTCGAGCAGGTCCGCTCCGGGGGCGTCCGGGCCTCGGCGGCTGAGCAGCAGCAGGTGCCGGGCTCCGTGGCGGGCGACGAGGTGCCGGGTGACGAGACCGCCGAGGTTGCCGCTGGCGCCGGTGACGACGAAGGTGCCCTCGGGGTCGGGGCGCCTGGGGACGGTGAGGACGGCCTTGCCGATCAGCTTGGCCTGGCTCAGCGCGCGGAACGCGTCCCGGGCCCGGCGTACGTCCCACACGGTCGACGGCGGTGGGGTGAGGGCGCCTTGGGCGAAGAGGTCGAGGACGGCGGTGAGCATCTCGCGCATCCGGTCGGGCGCGGCTTCCTGGAGGTCGTACGCCTGGTAGGCGACGCCGGGGTGGGCGGCGGCCACGGCTTCGGGCTCACGGATGTCCGTCTTGCCCATCTCCAGGAAGTGGCCGCCGCGGGGCAGCAGTCGCAGGCCCGCGTCGACGAACTCTCCCGCCAGGCAGTCCAGTACGACGTCCATGCCCTGGCCGCCGGTGGTTTCGAGGAAGTGGTCGGCGAAGCCGAGGCCGCGCGAGTCGGCGGTGTGGGCGTCGTCGAGTCCGGCGGCGCTCAGCACGTGCCGCTTGGGCGCGCTGGCGGTCGCGTACACCTCGGCGCCGAGGTGGCGGGCGAGTTGGACGGCCGCGGTGCCGACACCTCCCGCCCCGGCATGGACCAGGACCTTCTGCCCGGGTCGTACGCCGGCCAGGTCCACCAGGCCGTAGTAGGCGGTCAGATAGGCGATGGGTACGGCGGCGGCCTGCTCGAAGGTCCAGTCGCCGGGCATCGGGGCGAGCCAGCGGTGGTCGGTGACGGCGACCGGGCCGAAGGCCGCGGGGGCGAGGCCGAGCACCCGGTCGCCGGGGGCCAGACCGGAGACGCCCGGTCCGACGGCGGCGACGACACCGGCGAGTTCGCCGCCGAGGCCGCGCAGTCCGGGGACGAGGCCGAGGGCGACGACGACGTCCCGGAAGTTCACTCCGGCGGCGCGTACGTCGACGCGTACCTGGCCGGGGCCGAGCGGTGCGGTGAGGTCGTCGGGGGCGGGGACGAGCGCCAGGTCGTCGATGGTGCCGCCGTCGCCGGCCCGGTCGAGGACCCAGGGGCCGGGCCCGGGCGGCGGAAGCAGGGCCGGGTGGCCGCTGAACGGGGTGAGCCGTGGGGCGTGGGCGGTGCCGGAGCGCAGGGCGAGCCGGGGTTCGGCGGCGGTGACGGCCCGGTGCAGGGCGGCGGCCGTGCGGTCGTCGCCGTCCCGGTCGAGCACGGTGATCCGGTCGGGGTTCTCGTGTGCGGCGGAGCCGAGCAGCCCCCACACCGCGGCGGCGACCGGGTCGGGCTCGGGGTCCTCGTCGGTGACTCGTACGGCGTGTCGCAGCAGGACGACCAGGCGGGCGGCGGCGAAGGTGTCGTCGCCGAGCCATCGGCGGACGGTGCCGAGTGCTTCCTCGGTGGCGGTGTGGACGGCCTCGACGGCGGCGGGATCGCCGGGGTCGGTGCCGGCCGGCAGGGCGGCGTCCAGGGAGAGGACCACGTGATCGGCGCCCGCGGTGGCGGTCAGGTCCGGCCGGTGCTCCGCCCCGGGCAGCGCGGGCAGCCGGGCCGGGTCTCCGAGGAGGGCCCAACCACCGGTTGCGGGAGCCGTGTCGGGCAGCGGCACCGGCTCCCAGCCGGGCAGGTGGAGCGCGTCCGCGAGGTCGGCGGCGCGGTCCGTGCCGGTGGCCACGAGGGTGGGGGCGGCGCGGACGGTGAGCGCGCGCACGGTCGCCACCGGCGTGCCGGTGGGATCGGCGAGCGTGAGCGCGAGGGTGTCGGGGCCGGTGGGCGTCAGCCGGACACGCAGGGCGGTGGCGCCGGTGGCGTGCAGGGTCACCCGGTCCCAGACGAACGGCAGGCGGCCCTCGCCGGGCGCGGCGGCGAAGGGTTCACCGGCGAAGACCGCGGCGTGCAGCGCGGCGTCCGCGAGCGCGGGATGCAGCGCGAAGGCCGTGGCGTCGGCCGCGACGGTGTCGGGCAGCGCGACCTCGGCGTAGACCTCGTTCCCGGCCCGCCAGGCCCGGCGCACTCCCTGGAAGGCGGGGCCGTAGGCGAACCCGGCGGCGGCGAAGTCGTCGTAGAGCGAGCCGGTTTCGAGCGGGGAGGCGTCGGCGGGAGGCCAGGAGCCGTTCGTCGCCGAGGCGATGTCGTCCTCGGTGGGGTCGTCCTCGGTGGGGTCGAGGATTCCGTCGGCGTGGGTGATCCACTCGTCGTCGTCGGCGGTCTCCGGCTGGGAGGCGACGCCGAAGGACCGGCGGCCGTCCGCGTCGGGCCCGGCGACGACCACCTGGACGCGTACCCCGCCGGTGGCGGGCAGCACCAGCGGGGCCTGGAGGACCAGTTCGGCCACCGACAGCGCGGCCCGGCCCGTGGCGTCGAGCCGGGAGGCCGCGTGCAGGGCTATGTCCATGAAGGCCGTGCCCGGTACGAGGACGGTGTCGCCCACGGCGTGGTCGGCCAGCCAGGGGTGGGTGTCCAGGCCGAGACGACCGGTCAGCAGGAGGGTGCCGGTGCCGGCGAGGGTGACGGCGGCTCCCAGCAGGGGGTGTCCGGCGGCGGGCAGTCCGGCCGCGCTGGTGGCCGCGGTGGACGGCTTGGGGCGCAGCCAGTAGCGCTGCCGCTGGAAGGCGTAGGTCGGCAACGGTACGTGAGCGGCGTCCCGTCCCGCGAAGCAGACGGCCCGGTCGACCGGGACTCCGGCGGTGTGGAGCCGGGCGAGCGCGGTGACGAAGGTGCGGGTCTCCGGCTGGTCGCGGCGCTGGGCCGCGACCCGCAGGGTGTCGTCCTCGGGGCCGCCGTCGGCGGCGGCCGTCAGCACCGCGTCCGGGCCCAGTTCGAGGAGGGCGGTGGCGCCCGCCTCGCGCAGGGTGCGGGTCACGTCGTGGAAGCGGACGGTGTCCCGGACCTGGCGGGCCCAGTAGCCGGGCACCCTCCACGCCGCGTCGTCCTGGAGGGTGCCGGTGATGCTGGAGACGACGGGAATGACCGGCGGCCGGAATTCCAGCGTGCCCGCGATGGCGCGGAACTCGTCCAGCATGGGGTCCATCAGCGGCGAGTGGAAGGCGTGCGAGACCCGCAGCCGCCGGGTGCGGCGGCCGATGCCCGCGAAGTGCTCGGCGACGGAGGCGACCGCGGCGGCCGTGCCGGAGGCGACCACGGACCGCTCACCGTTGACCGCGGCCAGGGCGACGGCGTTGTCCTGCCCGGCGATCAGCGGGGTGACCTCCTCCTCGGTCGCCTCCAGCGCGACCATCGCGCCGCCGGACGGCAGTGCCTGCATCAGCCGGCCGCGGGCGGCCACCAGCACGCAGGCGTCGGTCAGGGTCAGCATGCCGCTGACGTGGGCGGCGGTGAGTTCGCCGATGGAGTGGCCGGCCACGTACCGGGGCTTGACACCCCAGCTCTCGACCAGCCGGAAGAGCGCCACCTCCATCGCGAAGGTCGCCGCCTGGGTGTACTGGGTCTCGTCGAGCAGTTCGGCGGAGGCTGTGCCCGGCTCGGCGAACACGAGGTCGCGCAGCGGCTGTCCGAGTCGCCCGTCGAGTTCCGCGCAGACGTCGTCGAAGGCCCGGGCGTACGCCGGGAAGGTCTCGTACAACTCCCGTCCCATGCCGGGGCGTTGGGCGCCCTGGCCGGTGAAGAGGAAGGCGCAGACCTGTTCTGTGGCCAGGCCCGTGACCAGTCCGGGAGCGGGCTCGCCGGTGGCGCAGGCGGTGAGGCCCCGCACCAGTTCGGCACGGTCGGCGGCCACCACCACGGCCCGGTGTTCGAGTGCGGCACGGGCGGTGGCCGTGGTGTGACCGAGGTCGAGGAGCCGGTGACCGTCCTGCCCGGCGACCAGATCGGCCAGCCCGGCGGCCTGCGCGCGCAGGGCCTCGGCGTCGCGGGCGGAGACGAAGACGGGGACGGCGGGCAGCAGTGGAGCGGGGGCGGTCGCCTCCGCGGCCGGCGCTTCGGCGGGACCGTCCTCCTCGTCGCCCCGCCCGGCTTCGGACTCGTCTGCCGCCGGGGCCTGTTCGAGGATGACATGGGCGTTGGTGCCGCTCACACCGAACGAGGAGACCGCGGCCCGCCGGGGCCGGCCGAGGTCGGGCCAGTCGCGAGGTTCGGTGAGGAGTTCGACGGCGCCTTCGGTCCAGTCCACCTGTGGTGTCGCCGTGTCGACGTGGAGCGTGCGGGGCAGCTTTCCGTGCCGTATCGCCATCACCATCTTGATGACTCCGGCGGCGCCCGCGGCGGCCTGGGTGTGCGCCAGGTTGGATTTGACCGAGCCCAGCCACAGCGGATGCCCCTCGGGCCGCTCCTTGCCGTAGGTGGCGAGCAGCGCCTGCGCCTCCACGGGGTCGCCGAGCCGGGTGCCGGTGCCGTGCGCCTCGACGGCGTCGACGTCCGCGGCGGTCAGCCGGGCGTTGGCCAGGGCCTGGCGGATGACCCGCTGCTGGGAGGGGCCGTTGGGCGCGGTGAGGCCGTTGCTGGCGCCGTCCTGGTTGACCGCGGTGCCGCGGATCACGGCGAGCACCCGGTGCCCGCGGCGCCGGGCGTCCGACAGGCGCTCCACGGCGAGCAGGGCCGCGCCCTCGCCCCACCCGGTCCCGTCGGCGGCGCCGGCGAACGACTTGCACCGGCCGTCGGCGGCGAGACCGCCCTGGCGGGAGTTCTCGACGAAGGTGGACGGGGTGGCCATGACGGTGACACCGCCGGCCAGCGCCAGATCGCATTCGCCGGCCCGCAGTGCCTGGGCGGCGAGGTGGAGCGTGACCAGCGAGGAGGAGCACGCCGTGTCCACGGTGACGGCCGGGCCCTCGAAGCCGAACGTGTAGGCCACGCGCCCGGAGACCACGCTGCCCGCGACTCCGGTGCTCAGGAAGCCCTGGACCTCGTCGGGCATGGTCGACAGTTCACCGGCGTAGTCGTGGTACATGAGCCCGGCGTAGACGCCGGTGCGGCTCCCGGTCAGGGTGCCGGGGTCGACGCCCGCGTGCTCCAGGGCCTCCCAGGCCACCTCCAGCAGGAGCCGCTGCTGGGGGTCCATGGCGAGGGCCTCGCGCGGGGAGATGCCGAAGAAGCCGGCGTCGAACTCGGCCGCGTCGTGCAGGAACGCGCCCTCGCGGGCGTGGCTGGTGCCCAGCCGGTCGGGATCGGGGGCGAACAGCGCGTCGAAGTCCCAGCCGCGGTCCTCGGGCATGGGGCCCACGGCGTCCCGGCCGTCGTCGACCAGGCGCCACAGCTCGTCGGGGCCGGTGACCCCGCCCGGGAACCGGCAGCCGATGCCGACGATCGCGACGGGTTCGCTGCCGGCGTCCTCCAACTGCTTGAGCCGTCTGTGCGCCTTGCGCAGATCACCGGTCATACGGCGGATGTACTCGACGAGCCGAGCTTCGTCCGTCACTGGAACCCCCGGGGTCTGAGCCGTGCGGATGACACCAGGAGCCGATGGCCGCCGACGGGTGCGGCACGTCGAAGTCGCCCTGGGTACTTGGAGTTTCAATGGAAAGGTGTTTCCGGTCGGTGCGACACCCCTGACCTCGCGGGGGCGTGATAGGGGTGCGGTCAGGGGCCGTACCCGCCGTGCGCGGCACCCCGCGGCTGTTAGCTTCCGAGGACAGGCCTCCCCCGAGCGATCCGGAGCCGCAGGTGACCGCGCAGAGCAAGGACAGGGATCTCTGGATCCGCCGCTACCACGCCGCCGAGGACAGTGACATACGGCTGCTGTGCCTGCCGCATGCGGGAGGCTCGGCGAGCTTCTACTTCCCGGTCTCCGAGGCGCTCGCCCCGCGGGTCGAGGTGCTCGCGGTGCAGTACCCCGGCCGCCAGGACCGACGACTCGAACCTTGTGTGGAGACCCTCCCCGAACTCGCCGACCGGCTGCTGCCGTTGCTCATGGACGGGTGGACGGACAAGCCGCTGGCCCTGTTCGGCCACAGCATGGGCGCGTCGCTCGCCTTCGAGCTGGCCGGCCTGTTGGAGCAGCGGGCCGGCGTGGTGCCACTGATGCTGTTCGCGTCGGGGCGCCGGGCACCGTCCCGGTTCAGGGAGGAGGACGACGTGCACCGGCGCGGTGACGAGGCGCTGCTCGCCGAGATCAAGCGGCTGGCCGGCACGGACAGCCGGATCCTCGGCGACGACGAGGTGCTGCGCATGGTGCTGCCGGCGATCCGCAGCGACTACCGCGCCGCCGAGCTGTACCGCCCGGAGCGGGTGCACCGGCTGAGGTGCCCGGTCACGGCGCTGGTCGGCGACCGCGATCCCAAGGCCCCGCTGGACGACGTACGGGCGTGGCGGGAGCACACCGGCAGCACCTTCGAAATGGAGGTGTATCCCGGTGGCCACTTCTACCTGACCGATCAGGCGCCGCGGGTGATCCGGCGGATCGAGGACGCGCTGACCGGCGCGGCGGCAGATCACTGACATGGCGCCACGACCGAGGCTGCTGGCCGTCAGCGATCTTCACATCTCGTACGAGGAGAACCGGCAGTACCTCGACCGGCTCCGCCCGGGCACCGACGAGGACTGGCTGATCGTCGCCGGTGACGTGGCCGAGCGGGCCGCGGACATCGAGCACGCGCTCGGCCTGCTGTCCCGCCGGTTCGCCAAGGTGATCTGGGTGCCGGGCAACCACGAGCTGTGGACCGTCGACGACGACACGCTCCGGCTGCGCGGCGAGGCCCGCTACCGCCACCTGGTGGACCTGTGCCGCGGGCTCGGAGTCGTCACCCCTGAGGACCCCTACCCGGTGTGGCGGGGCCCGGGCGGACCGGTGGTCGTGGCCCCCTTGTTCCTGTTGTACGACTACACGTTCCGCCCCGAGGGAACCACCACCACGGAGCAGGCCCTGGAACGGGCGTACGAGGCGGGGGTCGTCTGCAGCGACGAGTTCCGGCTCTTCCCCGACCCCTATCCGGACCGTGCGTCGTGGTGCCGGGCGAGGGTGGCGGAGACCGAGCACCGGCTGACCGGGCTCGATCCCTCGGCGGCCACGGTGCTCGTCAACCACTGGCCGCTGCTGCGTGAGCCGACGCGGGTGCTGTGGTACCCGGAGTTCGCGCTGTGGTGCGGTACGGAACTGACCGCCGACTGGCACGTCCGCTTCCGGGCGGCGGCCGTCGTCTACGGGCATCTGCACATTCCCCGTACGACGACGCATGACGGCGTCCGGTTCGAGGAGGTTTCCATCGGCTACCCGCGCGAGTGGCGGCGCCGCGGCCATCCGCGTGGCCTCCTGCGCGACATCCTTCCGGCGTCGGTTCCCGCGACCGCGGAATGGGCCGGGTGATCGCGTGGTGCTCCGGGAACTGGTGCCGGCGTCGGTCGCCGTATCCGAGACCTTCCCGGGCGGCGGTCCGGACGTGGGTTCCGGATGCCCGCCCGCGACCGGACGCCTCTTCCCCGAGGAGGCCGTCCTGGTGCGTGACGCGGTCGCGGCCAGGCGGGACGAGTTCGTCGACGGGCGGACCTGTGCCCGCCGGGCGCTGTCGGCCCTCGGGGTGCCGGAAGCGCCCCTGCTGCCGTACGACCGGGGCTGCCCCCGGTGGCCCGTGGGCACGCTGGGCAGCATCACGCACTGCGCCGGCTATCGGGCGGCCGCCGTGGCGACGACCGCCCAGGTCCTCGCCCTGGGGGTCGACGCGGAGCCGCACGCCCCGACCCCGGACGGGATCCTGGAGGCCATCGCCCGGCCGGAGGAACGCGAGCGACACCGGACGCTGACGCGCGCACTGCCCCACGTGCACTGGGACCGGCTGCTGTTCTCCGCGAAGGAGAGCGTCTACAAGTCCTGGTTCCCGCTGACCCGGCGCCCGCTGGAGTTCGAGGACGCCGACATCGTCCTGACACCGGACGCGGCGGGGCGGCCTCCCGGCACCGGCTCCTTCACGGCCAGGATCCTGGTGCCCGCTCCGACGGCCTCCGACGGCCGGTCCCTCGCCACGCTGCGGGGCCACTGGCTGATACGCGCGGGCCTCGTCGTCACCGCCATCGCCGTGCCCACGACGCGCCCCCGGTAGGCGACACACCGAGCGCGACCGCCGGCAGGACGCCGGGCTACCGCGCCGGAGTTCGAGCCACTGCGGCAGCTCACCAGCGGCCTCCGCTCGATCCTCTCCACGACGCCCGGGCCGACGCCGGCCTGCCCCGGGGCCGGGTGATGATGGCCGCGTCAGCCGGGACCGGGCCATTGACCGAGCCTAAAACCGATCGGTTTCCATTTGGTCCGCATCGAGTTAACCTCGCTGTATGACGACGGAAGTGAAGCCAAGTACCAGAGAGCGGCTGCTGGAGGCGGCGGCCACGCTCACCTACCGGGACGGTGTCGGTATCGGCGTCGAGGCGCTGTGCAAGGCGGCGGGGGTGTCGAAGCGTTCCCTGTACCAGCTGTTCGAGAGCAAGGACGAACTGCTGGCAGCGAGCCTGGAGGAGCGTGCCTCCGCCTATGTGGCGACCCTCCTGCCCGCGCCGGACGACGGCCGGTCACCCCGCGAGCGGATCCTGCACGTCTTCGAACGGGTGGAGTCGCAGGCGGTTACACCGGAGTTCCGGGGCTGCCGGTACCTGGCGGTTCAGATCGAGCTCAAGGACCAGAACCACCCCGCGAGCCGGGTGGCCCACCGGATCAAGGCGAACCTGACGGCGTTCTTCCGTTCCGAGGCCGAACAGGGCGGGGCGAGCGATCCCGACCTGCTGGCCCGGCAGCTCATCCTGGTCTTCGACGGCGCCAGCGCCCGCGCGGGAATCGGAGCCGACACGCTCACCGGGCTCGTCGCACCCACCGTGACCACCCTGCTCGCCGCGGCAGGCGTACGCTGACGCACCCTTTTCGGCGCGGCCCGGTGACCGCTGCGCTCTCCGGGCTGATGCCTGTCTCCGGCAGCCGGAGCGGCTCCCACCGGGTAGCCCGTTGCCGTCAGAACGCGCGGCTGCGGTCGAACCAGGCCAGGGCCTCGTGTGCGGGGATCCGCGGGGAGGCGAGTCGGGCGAGTTGGAGTACGGCGGTGGCGGCGTCCTCACGCTCGGCCGTGTGGATGCCGTCGATCCCGTTGAGCGCGCGGGTGAACCCCTCGATGGCCTCTCGGGCGGCGGCGTGCCCATCGGTGTCGGCTGTGCTGCTGCGGTCGAGGCTCTTGGCGGCGGTCCTGAAGGCGGTCACAGCCTGCTTGGCGGTCTTTCGGGGCCAGGCTGTGAAGGGAAGCCCGGACTCGGCCACGAACCAGGAGGCTGTGCGTAGTTGACTGACTTGCCACACGGCCGAGGCTGTCCGTCCCCCGTGGGCTGTTGTCTCCCATCGAGTGGCCAGGCCACGCTTCTTGAGGTCTGCTCGCAGGCGCTTCCCGACATCAGCCAGGCCCGTCAACGCCGGCAGTGCCCGTGCGCCGGCGGATCCGTCGGCCGGTGCCGGGAAACTGCCCGGCGCCGGCCGGCTGGGAAGGCGCAACGCGACCCGTGGCAGCGGCCCGGGCGCGGGAACCACGGTCAGTACGGACGGGTCGCCCGCGAAGACGACCTCGTTGAACCCGGTGCCGGGCGGCTGCTTGACCGTGATCGACCCTGCCCAGAACCGCCGCAATATCTCGCACGGCAGGGAGGTTACCGACAACGAACTGGGCCATTGGTGTGATGACGGCGCTACGGCGTTGTCGTTGGTCCGGATTGCGCGTTGTGCCGTCTGTGGAACCTCCTTGTGGTGACGCTGTGCCGTCCGCGGCCCCTGCTTGGAGCTCGCTTGCTCGGAGCATCAGCCCCGGCGCCCGTACGCTGCTGCGTGATCAGCTTGTCGACGTGATCGCCCGCGTGCGCTCGGGGGCCGCGTCCGTGGAAGCGGTGGCCTGTGGGAGTGATGGTCCGCTCACTGGAGCGGAGCGCGCCACGACGGAAAGCGGCGTCCCGCAGCGTGCTGGGCAGGACGGGACAAACAGCATCGGGGACACAGGTAGCCGATCGTGACAGCGCCGAGCGGCCCTGAGACGCTCACCATGGGCTCGGCCGGCCCGGACTTCGTGCCCGGATCGCTGACAGCTATCGGTGGGGGACGGCGAGTTCACGGCCGTGGTAGAAGCCCTCCCGCTCCTCGGCGACGTACGGGGCCATGGCCGCACGCCGCTGCTTCTCCGATTCGGAGTCCCGCCAGGAGTCGCAGGCCTCCTCGGAGTCCCAGAAGGACACCCCGGTGATCTCCTGTCCGTCCTTCGACCAGTAGGCGAAGGCACGGCGCAGACCCCGTGGGGAGGGCTCGGGGCGCCATGCACTCTCGAACTCCTCCAGGGTGCCCGGCCGAAGGCGGCGCGTGGTCACCCAGACGAAGTGCTCCTCCATCGCAGCCTCCTCCGCAACGCCGGGCCGGTTCGACGGCCCCTTGGAACCACCGTAGGGACGAGGAGCCGTTTGTGCCTGCGGGGCTCTCGCTTCGCTGGCGCGGTTCCGGGGCCGCGACTCCCCGGGGGCAGGGCCTCTCGAATGGCATCTGTGACCGACTTCATCCACAGTGAACCGTAGCGAATGGCGGAATCAAGCAGAATTTCGCGATGTTTCCCATGTAGTGCTCCATGTCCAGCTCCTCCGCCAGGCAGGACAGGCGCGATTCGTGCAGGGGAGGTGAACGGCCACGGGCATTCCTCTCAGGCCACAGCTGACAGTGCCGGGGCTGTCACCGGCGCGCGGTGTGGGTGTCGAGGCGAGCAGGGCGGTGGTACGCCTGGCCCGGCTCCCGCTCGACCTGGCCGCGGATGGCGTCGGACAGCTGACCGGGCTGCTGGACCGTGCCCTGCACGGGCGGCCGACGGGCCCGGGTGACCCGTTCCCCGCCGATTCGGGTATTCCCGTGCTGTTGGTGCACGGGCTGGCCGACGGCGCATCGGTCATCCCGCCGCTGGAGCGCGAGCTGCGCGGGGACGGCGTGGGGCCCTTCATCCCGGTCGCGTGCAACGCGTTCGGCCAGGACATCCGCACGGCCGCCCGGGCGATGGGCGAGCGCGTCGAGCAGGCGTGTGCCCACGGCGGGGGGCGGACCGCGGTCGTGATCGGATACAGCCTGGGCGGGCTGATCGCCCGCTACTACGTGCAGCGGCTCGGCGGTGACGCGCACGTGCCGCTGGTGATCACGCTGGCGACGCCGCACGGCGGAACCGCCACCGCCCTGCTGGCCCCGGCCCATCCGCTGCTGCGCCAGCTACGGCCGGGAAGCGATCTGCTGACCGAACTCGCCGAACCCGCTCCGGGATGCCGCACCCAGTTCGTGGCCTTCTACAGCGATCTGGACGAGGCCGTCATCCCCGCCACCAGGGGCCGCATCGACCATCCTGACCTCAAGGCACGCAATGTGCTGGTGCCGGGCGTCGGCCACCTGACGCTGCCCCTTCACCGGCCGGTCATCGACGAGACGCGCGCGCTGCTGGCCGCAGCCCAGGCCATGTTCGCCGTATGTACACCGAACGGCGACGGTCCGCGACCCGGTGGGCAGGTCGCCCGCGACACAGTCGCCGATTCCCCGTGACAGCAGGGACAGAACGGGAGGAGGCTGAAGGAGAGCCGGCAAACCGGGAAACACGTCAGCACCTCTGCGGACGGACACCATGGTCTCTTCGCCCAGCCCCGAGAACGGGCCGACGGTGCGCCCGTTCCGTCCCGACGACGAACCGCGGGTGCGAGAACTGATCGATGCCGAGCGGCTGCCGGGACAGCCGCCCTGCACCCCGGAAAGGATGGCCGCCTCGCGTTGCGGTCCTGTTCCTCCGGTCGGCTGGGCGGTACGGGACCGGCCTCAGATCAGTGTCCTGGCCGGTGCCGGGGACCGGCCTCAAGGGGCCATCGCGTATCTGTCATGGGCCGATGTGCACACCGGGGTGATCTGCTGGGTCCACGCCCACGAGAAACCCTCTGCCCTGCGTGCCCTGATCGAGCACGCCCTCGCCTCGCTCGCCCACTGCTCGCTGATCGAGGCATTCGTCGGCGGTCCCCCAGGTCCGCTGGGACCGGGCGGTCTGCCCCGCGCCCACCGCGGCGCCACCCATGACGTCCTGCTGCACAGTGGCTTCACCGGCCGCTGCCAGGGCCGCTATCTGTACTGCGCGCTGTCCCCCGAGCTCCCGCCGGCCGAACCGGTCGCCGATGTCGTCCCCTGCGGCTTCCCCCAAGGCCAGCGGCTGATCGTCCGCGAGGCGGCCGAGCCGGTCGCGGAAGCCGTGATCAGCCTGGGACCCGACCGCACCGCGACCGTGTACTGGATCGAGACCCTGCCCACTCACCGCCGCCGCGGCCTGGGCCACGAGTTGCTCGGCCAGGCCCTGTCGCTGCTGGCCGAGCGAGGTGCGACCGAGGTCGCCCTCGTCGTCGACGACCCCGCGCACGCCGGACAGGACAGCCAGGCCGCGCCCCGGCTCTTCGACTCCTTCGGCTTCACCCTCGTCGACCAGCTGTGGACCTACCAGTGCCGACACCCCGCGTGAGCCGGGGGTGTGACAGCGGCCCCGAAAGGACCGCTGTCACGACGGGACCCTGCCCGATCCCGGGCGGGTCAGGCGGGGATGCGTTCCGCGGCGGAGAGGATGCTGGAGCGTGTCCGGTGACGACGCTCGTAGGTCAGCACCCGCCGGGTGATGCCCTCTTGCGCGTCACCGAGCCGCTTGATGATCTCGTCCTCGTTCATGCTGTCGTAGCCGGGCCAGGGCTCCGGCCCGAGCAGATCAGCGATCCGGCTCAGGATCGCGGGGCGGGCCGCATGGGCACGCTCGTACGCGCCGACCGCGGCCAGATCCCCCTGGGTCAGGTACGGGAGCCGCTCGAGGATCTCCCTCGTGCCGAGCCTGCGGTAGTCGGGGACCGGCAACTCGAAGTCCCTGATCAGGGCCCCCTCGGGTGCCCCCTGGAGCCGGTCCGCACCCGGCATGCGCTCGGCCGTCTCCCGCAGCCAGCTGCTCCAGGCGCGCACCGCATGGGCAGCGCCCGTGGCCTTCGAACCGTCCGTGGTCTGAGCGGCCACCATCGCGGCCTCGGCGCGCTGCTCGAGACTGCCGCCGAGCTCTTCCAGCGCCTCCTCGTGGTCGCGACGGATCGAACTGAGCAGCTCCGAGCTGGCGGCGTCCTGGGTCTCCTGGGCGATACGCTCGGCCGCCCGGCAGATGGCCATGGCGAACGCGGTGACCGCGTACTCGTCCTCGACGTTCTTCAGCAGCTGGTGCTCCGTCGCCGTTCCCCGCCCTCGGAGCACGGCGTTGGGAACGGCCATGGTCACGTCGATGGGCAGCCGGGCGGCCTGCCCGGTCAGGCGCCAGGCGTTTCCCAGCGCGGTCTGCACCAGTCCGCGGGACCGCAGGGTTCCGAGACGTTCGTCGATGCGGTAGATGTGCCCCCGGGCGTCGCCGGCGCGACGCTCCAGGACCTCCCGGTACTCCCCGGCGGGCGTGCCCGCGAGGTGGGCTCTGAAGCGGTTGGCCAGCGCGACTTCGGCCTTGCGGACCTCAAGCAGCGCCGGAACGAGCATGTCTGAAGCTACGGCCATCACGTTTCCTTCGGCTAGTCCGATGCTCGGCGTGGATCGGCCGGTAACCGGTCCGCACCCTGTCCCACAGTGACCACGTATGACCACTTCCGCATCTCCAGCCCCGCCCGGCTCACCCGACACGATGTGGCGGCCGACTGCGCCGAAGAGGCCGGCCGGTTCGATGAGCGCGTCCGTTCCGTCGCGCCGCGCATGTCGGCCTCAGTCACCCGGTGCTCCCGCAGCCACTGCGCCAAAGGGGTCACGATGACGAGTTCTCTTCCCACGCCATGGCCGTACGGCTGCACGCCCTGGAGACGACCGGCCTGACTGGTGCGCGGGATGCAGCCAAGACCTTCGCCCGGAGTTTTGCGGCCGAGGGTGAGGCGAACTGTCACTGTGCGCCAGCTGAAAGGTGATCGGCACCTTCCCGAGTGCTACGGATCGCGGCGCCGATCGATTGCTGCGCTGTGGCCTTCGAAAGGGGGCGTGGGACGTACCAGAGCTGGATCGACGCGGATCAGGGCGGCCGATACATCCAGTTGCCAGCCCGCTGTGTACCCCGGGCGAGGTCCTTGTCACCGAGGGCCGTCCGGGTGCGCGTGCTCAGTGTGTGGATGTGCGGGTCCGTGGGGTCGTGGGCGCCGCGGAGGCGGGCGGCCGCGCCGAGTGTGGCGGCCGCGTCGCGGTGGCGCTCGTGCAGTTCCGCGAGGCCGGCGACGGTCACTGCCACGGTCGCCACGACGGGCAGATCCTGGCGCGTGTGCGGCGCCCGGCTCGTCGTCGGATGCGGCCACATCCAGCCGGTAGCCGCCTGCGGCCTGCATTGACCGCGGCAGAGGAGCCGAGCGCCCGGCGAAGGCGCGACACAAGCGCCTGCAGGGCATGTGCGGGACCGGCCGGAGGGTTCTCGGGCCAGATCGCGTCGATGAGGATGCTCTGGGCGACCGCGCGCCCACCGGCGAGCGCGAGACGTACCACCAGCCCTTGGAGACGGGTCCCTGGAACAGACAAGTCACGGTCACCACGAGATGCCTGGAACGTGCCGAGCAACGTGATGCGAAGCCGCGCGTCCCCATCCATGGGCTGATCTTCGCGCGAGCGCAGCCGGCGAGCCAAATGTGCGCCCAGTCTCCGTGCCGCCCCAGTCGCCCCAACCGCCCCAGTGGCCCCAGTGGCCCCAGTGGCCCCAGCCGCCACGAAATCGAAGCCGCCGGCGTGTGCACAGCGCTGACATGGCCGTGCACACGCCGGCTGATCCCCATGGGGCTCGTGTCAGCGCGGTGTGTGCCCGGTGTGAGCGGCCCTCGCCAGTGTGTGGATGGTGCGGCCGACACCACGAGCGCCGCGATGACGCCGGACTGCCCCACCCGAGAATGGAGAGACGCGATGACTGGGACCACCAGCACTACGGCCGCAGGCAAGGGCCACACCACGGAGCATGCCTGGGTACGGACGTGGGGGGCCGCACCCCACGCACCGATCGAGGAATTCGGGCCCCTTCCCTCGTTCGCCGACACGACCCTGCGCCAGGTGGTGCGCATCAGCGGGGGCGGGAACCAGGTGCGCCTCCGCCTCACCAACGAGTACGGCACCGAGCCCCTGATCATCGGGGCGGCGCAGATCGCTTTCGCCGCGCCCGACGGCAGTGTCCGGCCGGGCAGCGACCGGGTGCTGACCTTCGCCGGCAAGCCGGGCGCCACCGTCCCAGTCGGCGCGCCGATGCTCAGCGACCCGATCGAGCTGCCGTTGCCCGCCCTGTCCGAGCTGTCCATCAGCCTCTACCTGCCCGACGCCGTCAAGAGCACCACCTGTCATGCCATGGGCGTACAGACCTCATGGAGCATCCCGGGCAACGCCGTCGCCGCCCTCACCCTCCCGGCGGAGGCCACGTCCCTGCCGCTGCAGGCCCTTGTCTCCGCGATCGACGTGCTCCCCGACGGTCCGGCCACCGCGATCGCGATCATCGGCGACTCCAACACCGACTGCTCCGGCACCACCCCGGACACCCATCGCCGCTGGACGGACCGCCTGGCCGAACGCCTGGCCGAGCAGAACGGACGCACCGCCCACGTCTCCAATCAGGGGATCAGTGGAAACCGGATGCTGAACGAGGGCCTGGGTGAGGCGGTGCTGGCCCGCTTCGATCGTGATGTGCTGGCCACTCCGGGGCTCGGCTACGTCGTCATCGCCATCGGGCTCGGCGACATCGGCGTCTCCTACCCGCCCCAGGACGGCAGCGGCCCGTCGGACGACTTCCTCGCCATGTTCCCCGGCGCGCCGGTGACGGCCGACGACCTCATCGCCGGCTACGTCCAGTTGGTCGCCCGGGCCCGGGCCCGCGGGGTGCGGGTCTACGGCGCCACACTCACTCCCTACGAGGGCGACGAGATCTTCACGCCGGAAGGCGAGCGCGTACGCCGGGCGGTCAACGAGTGGATCCGCACCAACGGCGCCTTCGACGCGGTCCTCGACTTCGACGCCGTCTGGCGCGACCCGGCCCACCCCGCCCGTATCCAGGACGGACTCCATGCGGGCGATCACCTGCACGGCAGCGACGCAGGCTGTCGGGTCCTTGGCGACTCGATCGACCTGACGCTGTTCCGGTGACGCCCACTCACGCATCGGTGATCGTTGAGATGAAGGGAAAATCTTGTGCATGACGTAGTGATCGCGGGCGCAGGTCCCGTCGGACTGCTCCTGGCCTGTGAGCTCGGTCTCGCGGGGTGCGACGTCCTGGTCCTGGAGCAGGAGCCGGAGACAGGCACCCCCTGGAAGGCGCTTCCCCTGGGTATGCGAGGCCTGTCCGCAGCGTCGGTCGAGGTGTTCCACCGCCGCGGGATGCTGCGGCCGCTGCTGACCGCGTCCGGCGCCCACAGCTATGGCAGTGCCGATCCCGAGGCGCAGGTGGCGCCGGCGCCGCGAAGCGTGAGCCAGTTCGCCGGCATGATGCTCGATCCGGCCGACATCGCCGCCGACGCCCTGCCGTACCGGCTTCCCAGCCCCGTGCTGGAAGGCGTGATGACCAGTCTCGAAGCGGTCGAGACGGTTCTGGCCGGGCGGGCGGCCGAGGTCGGGGGGGAAATTCGCCGCGGAAGGCAGGTCACGGGCCTGCGACAGGATGCGGAGGGCGTCCTTGTACAGGCTGGGGAGGACGAGTGTGCGGCGCGCTGGCTTGTCGGCTGCGACGGAGGACGCAGCACGGTGCGCGGCCTCGCGGGCTTCGAGTTCACCGGCACTCAACCACTGTTCACCGGCTACACCATGCTCGCCGCCGTCGCCGACCCCGCCACGCTGCAGCGCGCGAACGGGTGTCGGCTGTCGCCCATGCCGGCGATGAGAGGCGGATCGTCGCGGCGTCGTTCTGTGCTTGCGCACGAGAGGTCGGCCGGGGAGAGTGCCAATGATGTGAGGGCCGGTCGGAGAACTGCGTCGTGCGACATGGGGGCTACAAGGATGTGCGTGTGGGACGCGGCGGCCAAGGAAGCGGAGGTCGCCAGGTTTCTTCGCGACTACTCGCCAGTAGTCCAAGCCGACAGCAGGCATCCTGCACTTCGCGGCTGTGACGAGGTCGCCTGGTCCGAGATTCCTGGATGTCCCGCCGCGATACCAGCCGTGCTGCGTGGTCTGCTCGATCCGGTCGCTGCTCCTGAGGCCAAGCGAGTGCTCACCAATGTCCTGATGGACAACGTCTTCCAGATGAGCGCTGCGATGCCGGCAGTTCTGCCGTTCCTGCTCCGCCTCGTGGCCGAACCGCGGGTTCCCGTCCGGTCCGAGCTGCTCGACATCCTCCTCGTTGCCGCCGAGTTCTCCCGGCCAGTCGATGCGGGTGACGACAAGGCGGTACTGATCTTCGGTTGTGATGGTGATCATCCGGAACGTGAGCAGTGCAGGGCCGTCTTCGCCGAGCACGCGAGCTTGCTGACCAGGTTGCCGGCCGGACTGATCAGCGCTGCTGACCGGGCATGTCTTGAGCAGGCCGCAGGGTTGCTGTGATCGCGTGCCTTGGCCTTGGCACTGCGCGGCGGTTCACGCTGCCTGCGGAGCTGTGCCGACTTCCGTGGAGAGGGAATCTCACGGATGGCAAGATTCCCCATTTGCCCCATCTGGACTACAACCTTCCGGTGCTGCCGGCCGTCTCACCCGGCGTCAGAGTTATGCGACCAAGCGCGTCGAAGGGGGACATGATGCGAGGTATCAGAGCGGCAGTGGCGGTGCTCGTGCTCGCGGGCGCCACGCTGGACTTTCAAAACACCCCCTAGCCCTCAGCCGGCCCGGCAGGAACGCCATGGTTGCGCCCCTCGCCGCCGAGCTCAACCAGGACTTGTCGGGCGGTCTCTGACGCGACGGCGCCTGAGATCGCCCGGACAAGTCCCAGAGGGGCCAACCCGAACCGGGCGGGGCCGAACGACATCGCAGCCAATGACGTGTGCGCGGGTGAGGGCCGGTTGCGCCTGGGCTGAGGGCCTTGTCCCACCGCGAGTCGGCGGGGATCATGACCGCGTGCAGCGCCGAGAAAAACTCCACGAACTGCTCCCGTGCGCCGGACTCACGGTCGTCGAGGACGTGCGGCCGGGCAGCCTGTTCCCGCCGGAGGCCGGCTGGCGGATCGCGCGGGGGATCGCGGCGCCGGACGGCGCGGTCCGGGAAGCGCTCGACGCCGCGTGGTGGCGCCGCCTCGCAGATGCCGACGGCGAGTTCCTGGTGGCCGTCCTCGGACATCGGATCGGCGGCAACGACTCCTGGTGGACCCGGGTCCGCTACGCCGGCGGTGTGCCGGGGCTGACCGGCGACCCCGGGTTCGTGGCGCTCTCCCTCGACGGGCAGGTGCTGCTGGCGGAGGTGCCCGGTGCGGACGGGCCTCGGGTGACGGCCCTCGACCGACTGCCGGAGCGGCTGGAGGAGGCCGCCGCGGCCGCCGGGCGCGAGACGGAGGTCGAGCGCGCCGAGGCGTGGGCGGCGGTGCCCGGCCGGCCGGCATGGCCTTTGCACTGGGTGGAGGGGATCGGGTCCAATCCGGCCGCGCCGGACGAGCTGCTGATCCGGCTGCTGGATGTGGAGGGGGGCTTCCTGGACGGCTGCGACCGGCCCGCAGTACTCGACGCCGCCGTGGCGCATCCCGATCCGCGGGTGCGCTCGATGCCCGCGGACACCTTCCGGCCCAAGCTCACGTCCGATCAGTGGGTACGCCTGGTCCGCGCCGAACCGTCGCCGAGCCGGCGCGTGCTCTGGGCCGAGCATGCCTGCGCCTGGGGCGTCGAACTCCCCGGGGACCTGTACGACGACCTCCTCGCCGGCCCGTCCCGCGCTCAGGCCGCCCAACTCCCGGGGCTCCCCGCACACCACCTCCCCAGCCTCGCGGCCGACGCCGATCCCCGGGTGCGGGCGACTGCCTGCGCCCGATGGCAAGACCTCGCCGCGCCGCTGCGGGCGCGACTGCTGGCCGACACCGACGACGCGGTGCGTACGACGGCGCTGCTCGCCCACCACACCGACGTCCCGATGCCTCGCGAGGTTTTCGCCGCGCTGCCCGTGCCCCGGCGCGCGCTCGAACAGTGCCGTCTCTCGCCCGAGCTGGAGGCGGAGCTGGTCCGGGACGGGGACGCGGAGGTACGCCGAACGCTGGCCGCCAACCCGCGGCTCAGTGCACACGGCGTCGCCGTCCTGGCGGAGGACCCGTACGACGACATCCGCTCGGCGGTGGCACTGCGGCCCGACCTCAACGAGGAGCAGCGTGCCGCGGTGCGCTACGACTTCGACCCGACGTCGATGTCGCGCACTCTGCCCTGGGTCAAGGGCCTGCACGGTGACGCCGAAGCGATGCGCCGCCTCGCCGTATCGTCCCATCCGCTCATCCGCCGAAGCGTGGCCCGTGCCCGGCGTCTTCCGCCGGACGTCGTGGAGCGTCTGGCGCGGGACGAGGACCGGACGGTCCGCCTGTTCCTCGCCGAATCGTGCGATGACGCGCCGGCCGAGATGCTGCTGGAGGTCTGGCGCTGGTGGGACGGCAGCTTCAGTCACCCCGACCGGCCCCGCAGCCACCCCAACTTCCCCCGTACGGGCCTGCTGCGCTACGCCGGCGACCCCGGTGGGCGGATGCGCCGCCTGGCCCTGGACGATCCGGAGTCCACGCCTGCCGACGTCGCACGTCTCGCCCGCGACCCAGAAGCCGAGGTGCGCCGTCGCGCGGCCGAGGACACCCGGCTGTCACCGGCCGACGCGGTGCGGCTGCTGAACGACCCCGAGGCTTACGTCCGCGGGACCGCGGTGCGCAATCCGCGGCTGCCGGCCCGTGTCCTGGCCGGGCTGCTGCACGACCGCGACACGGCATGCGCGGCGGTCACCAACCCGGCGATCCCGGTCCCCGTCCTGCACCGCATCCTGGCTGCGGCCGCGACAGCCCCGCGCTGAACACCGCCACCCCGCACGGCGGCCGTGACGGTCTGACCTGAACTCCGACACACCCCCGCCCGGCTCGAGTTGGCCCCACCAGGGCACGTATCGGGTTGTGATCAATGAGCGGGAGTTCATCGAGCCGTACCTGTCGATCGGCGAGTACGGCCCGTACCCGGTGCGGCTGCGGCAGCAGTTCGAGGGGGCATGTGGCGGTTTCGGATGGGCGGGCAGTGGCGGGAAATGCCACCGACTTCGGTGCCCGGTCGACCGTCCACAACCGTTTCCGGCAGTGGCGCGACGCCGGTGTCTTCGAGTCCCTGTTGGAGGGGCTGACAGCAGAGGCTGCGAAGCCGTCGACCACGGCGCCGAGCCCTACAAGGAGAGGAACACCGTCGAGCGCCTGATCAACAAGCTCAAGGCGTGGCGGGGCATCGCGACCCGGTACGACAAGACCCCGGAAAGCTGCCTCGCCGGGCTTCACCTGCGTGCCTCGGCGATCTGGATCAAAGACCTCACCCGAACCAGAGCCGCAAGCCGCGCAGGCCATCGAGGGACGGAGCTTGTATCGAGGGACGGAGCTTGTCGGGATCACAGTTGTGGGCTGTCTGCGGCAGTCGCTTCCCGGATGTCGGGAGTGTTCGGTGGCCCGCTGCCGCCCGGGGAACGGGGATCGTGTGCCACCAGCGCGCTGTCGGCCCGCGGGCTCAGGCGAGGGCGGCGACCAGCAGGGTGAAGGCGGCGATGATGACGGCGACGCGGACGTAGTGGAAGCGGTCCCAGCGGTTCTTCTGCTCCTTCCAGTCCTCGGGCCGGTTCTCGGGGGTCCACGTCTTGCTCCGGTTGTTGATCGGGACGAGCAGCAGAAGCGACATGATCACGCTCAGGATCAGCAGCGCGGCGGCGATGACGACGAGGCCGGCGCCGGAGGCGGGCCATCCGGCGACGGCCCAGACGGCGGTGAGGACGAGCGAGGTGATGTACCAGACCGGCATCAGGGCGCCGAGCATCCGGCCCCCGTGGGCGCGGCCGAGCACGCCGCTGTCCTCGGGGAGGGCGTTGAGGATCGGGTTGATGACGAAGGCGACGGAGAACTCCACCCCCACCATCAGGCCGACGACCACGGTGGTGAACACCTCGAGTGCGTTGAGCATGATGACCCCTCCAGGGATCTAGCGCCGCTAGATGATGAAGCAACGCTAATGCTACTGCCGCTCGATTGTCTAGCAGTGCTAGGATCACATCATGTCGGTACAGGAACGCAAGCAGCGCGAACGGGCGGAGCGTGAACGCCTCATCGTGGCGACAGCCCGCGAACTCGCCGAGCAGCAGGGCTGGGACGCGGTCACCACCCGCCGGCTCGCCGAGCGCATCGAGTACAGCCAGCCCGTCCTCTACAGCCATTTCCGCGGCAAGCGCGAGATCATCGGCGCCGTCGCCCTCGAGGGTGCCGCCGAGATGGCCGCGGCGCTGCGGGGCGCGACCTCCGCCGCGGACGGCCTCCGCACCCGGGTCACCGCCCTGGCCCGCGCCTACCTCGACTTCGCCGAACGCAACCCGGCGGTCTACGACGCCATGTTCCAGCTCGACGGCGGCCTGGCGTTCGCGCACGAGGACACCCCCGAGCCACTGAAGGACGCCTTCGCCGCTCTGCTGGAGACTCTCGGCGAGGTAGCCGGGGACGGCGTCCACCCGGGACTGTTCACCGAGGTGTTCTGGGCGGCCCTGCACGGACTGGCCACGCTGACCCGGGCGCGACGGCTCCCGCCGGAGGACACCGAGCGCCGGGTGGAGCTGCTGGTGGACCGGCTCGCCAAGGTCTGACACACCACTCCAGCAGGCATGCGGCCGGGGTCCCGATCGGCGATGCCACGGCCGGCGCTGCCGTGTGGGACGTCAGCGAGTCCGGTGGCCAGGCGCTCGGTGACCTACGGGGACGCACCCGGGCCGCAGCGCTGAACGCGATCGCCGAAGGTTGCAGCACGACAGAGTTGGCGCGCCGCCTGAACATTTCGTCGGCGGCCGCGAACCAGCACGCGACCGTGCTGCGCAACGCCAGTCTGATCACCACCAGCCGGGACGGCAAGGCGGTGCTCCACACCGTGACGTCCCTGGGCACCGCACTGCTGAACTCCGTTTCCCGGAACCCGCCATTGAACCCTTGATCGGCGTCGTTTCGAGCGGGCGGTGATGGAGCGGGCAGTGCCCGAACCGATCGCGCCGGAGCTGCCGGTGCCGGAACTGCCCCACACCCGGATCATCGAGCGGACCCGCCACCGCTACGACGACGTCCACGGCCTGTTAGGGAAGGGCTGGGCGATCAGTGCCATCGCCCGGCGCCTGAACCTCGACCGCAAGCCCGTGCGCCGCTTCCGCGACACCGACCTCGACCAGCCGCTGGCCTCGGCCGGCGACCGCGGGCCTCACCCTGCCGTGGAGTTCCGGTGTCGTCGAAGGGCACGTGAACCGGGTGAAAGCGCTTAAGCGAGCGATGTATGGCCGGCCTCGTTCGAACTCCTCCGGACCCGTGCTTACCCAGTTATGAACGCGGAGTACCCGATACTTACGCAGGTGGGCATACCTACCAGCGATCACAGTGGCCAGCCGCTCGACGCTGCTCTGGCAGACATGGCCAACAACGTCTGCGGCATCATCCGGGGGAGCATCGATCCGGCCCAGGTGGCATCTCGCTTGGGCGCACTCGGCTGGAGGACACGGTCGGCCTCCTGGTACTCCTTTGAAGCCGAGACCGCTTGGTGCCACGTCGAAATCGACAAGACCGACGAGGGGACGACCTTGATCAACGGCGTCATCGACCCGCAGCGGATCGATGACCTGACGAGGCTTCTCGCCAGGCTCGGCTGGCAGCACAACCTCGAACTCTCCGATGAGGACAACAACATCCTCGAAGAGCGTCACCACTGACCGGCCGCATCACGAATCCGCGGCCAGAGCCCCGCTGGAATATCGGTCACCCATCAGCGCCGGGTCGAGCCGTCGTGCACCCGGTCCGTGCCGAGCTCAGGGAAGACCCTCATTCCGGACCGCCCGTGGCGCAACCGGCAGAGCCTCAGGCACCCTGGCACGCTCATGAGCGTGCATGCGCGTGACCTTCGCTGCTGCAAGGTCGATACTTCCAGCAGATGCGATCCCGCCGACCCCGTGCCCGACCACTCCAGATATCTGACACCCCGTCATCAAAGTCAGCACTCAGTCAGCATCAGTACCGCCAGAGCCCGCCAACGACCGCCGGGAACCGCCGATATCGACAACCAGCCAAGCCCATGATGACCTGTGAAGCCGCGGGCCGGAGGCTCGTCCACTCATCTCACCAGGAGGTACCCATGAGAATGCTCATCAACGTCGCGGAGACCGTTGTCGCGGATGCGTTGCGGGGTATGGCGGTCGCGCATCCCGAGTTGACCGTGGACGTGGAGAACCGGGTGGTGGTGCGGCGGGACGCGCCGGTGGCCGGGAAGGTGGGGCTGGTTTCCGGGGGCGGGTCGGGACATGAGCCGTTGCACGGTGGGTTCGTGGGGCCGGGGATGCTGTCGGCGGCCTGTCCCGGTGAGGTGTTCACGTCGCCCGTGCCGGACCAGATGGTGCGGGCCGCGGCGGCCGTGGACAGCGGGGCCGGGGTGTTGTTCATCGTGAAGAACTACACCGGTGACGTGCTGAACTTCGACATGGCGGCCGAACTCGCCGAGGACGAGGGCATCCGGATCGCCAAGGTGCTGGTCAACGACGACGTGGCCGTGACCGACAGTCTCTACACGGCCGGGCGGCGCGGCACGGGGGCGACCCTGTTCGTGGAGAAGATCGCGGGCGCCGCCGCCGAGGAGGGGCAGCCGTTGGAGCGGGTCGAGGCGTTGGCCCGGCAGGTCAATGAGAACTCCCGCAGTTTCGGTGTGGCCCTCAGCGCCTGCAGCACACCGGCCAAGGGCAGCCCGACCTTCGATCTCCCCGCCGGAGAGCTGGAGTTGGGTGTCGGCATCCACGGTGAACCGGGACGTGAGCGGCGCGCGATGATGACCTCGCGCGAGATCGCCGACTTCTCGGTGAACGCCGTCCTGGACGACATGAGCCCGCGCAACCCGGTGCTGCTGCTCGTCAACGGCATGGGCGCGACGCCGCTGCTGGAGCTGTACGGCTTCAACGCGGAGGTGCAGCGCGTGCTCACCGAGCGCGGGGTCGCCGTGGCCCGCACCCTCGTCGGCAACTACGTCACCTCGCTCGACATGGCCGGCGCCTCGGTGACGCTCTGCCAGGTCGACGAGGAGTTGCTGCGGCTGTACGACGCGCCGGTGAGGACTCCGGGACTGCGCTGGGGTGCGTGACGCACCCGTAGGCAGTCGATTCTCATACCACGCAAGGAGATTACGTGCTCGACGCCGACTTCTTCCGTCGTTGGATGACGGCCACCGCGGCCTCGGTGGCCCATGAGGCCGAGCGGCTCACGGCGCTCGACTCGCCCATCGGGGACGCCGACCACGGCAGCAATCTGCACCGCGGGTTCACCGCCGTGGCGGCCGTGCTCGAGAAGGAGGCGCCGGACACGCCCGGCGCCGTCCTCATACTCGCCGGACGGCAGCTCATCTCGACCGTCGGCGGCGCGTCCGGCCCGCTGTACGGCACCCTGCTGCGCCGTACCGGCAAGGCGCTCGGCGACGCCGCCGAGGTGAGCGAGGAACAGCTCACGGACGCACTGCGCGCCGGGGTCGACGCGGTGATGACGCTGGGCGGAGCCGCGCCGGGCGACAAGACCATGATCGACTCGCTGGTCCCGGCCGTGGACGCGCTCGCCGAGTCGTTCACCGCAGCGCGGGCCGCCGCCGACGAAGGCGCCCTGGCGACCACGCCGTTGCAGGCCCGCAAGGGCCGGGCCAGCTACCTCGGCGAGCGGAGCATCGGGCACCAGGACCCCGGTGCCACATCCGCCGCGCTGCTGATCGCGGCCCTCGCCACCGCCGCCGAGGCCCCGGAGGCCACCGATGTCTGACGAGAAGCTCGTCGGCATCGTGCTGGTGTCCCACAGCGCCGCCGTCGCCGCCTCGGTCGCCGAGTTGGCGCAGGGGCTGGCGGGTGCGGGCGCCACCGTTCCCGTCGCCCCGGCGGGCGGCACCGAGGACGGCGGCCTGGGCACCAGCGCCGAACTGATCTCGGCGGCGGCCGCCTCCGTCGACCGCGGCGCCGGGGTGGCGGTCCTCACGGACCTCGGCAGCGCGGTCCTCACCGTGAAGGCCCTCCTCGCCGAGGGCGACGAACTCCCCGCCCACACCCGCCTGGTCGACGCCCCGTTCGTCGAGGGCGCCGTCGCCGCGGTCGTCACGGCCTCGACGGGCGCGGACCTCGCGGCGGTGGCGAGCGCGGCTTCGGACGCGTACGCGTATCGGAAGGAGTGACCCGCCGAGCAAGTGCCTCTTGGGTGAGGGGCCCTGCCACTCCCTCAGGCGGCGGGCCCCGCAGGCATGTTCAGCTCGCCTCCCCGCAACGTATCGCTAGCCCTGCACCAACTTCCGCGCCAGTTCCTCCCCTTGCTCCACCGCCGCCTCCTGGTCCTCGATCGGGCTCACCCGGGAGTCCTCGAAGACGATGTAGGTGACGCCGGAGGCGGTGCCGCCGCTGCGCGGGTCGGGGCGGATGCCGAGGGCCTCGGCCGTGGCGTACGAGGCCTCGCCGATGATGTTCTTGGGGCCGGTGTCACCGACGACGGCGTACTGGATCCGGCCCTCGTAGACGACGGCGGCGACCGAACCGCCCTTGATGCCGTGGACGCGGTAGTCCCAGGTGCGACTCGGGGTGGGCACGACGATGAACGGCAGGGTCTCGGAGCGGAGATACCGTCCGTCGGACTGCCGGAAGGAAGTCGTGGGCTGGAACCACGGGTCGGTGTCGGGGTTGCAGCGCGGGCTCGGCCGGCCGTCGCAGTCGATGTCCATGTCCGCCTTCCAGAACACCGCGCCGTCGAGACCGCAGACGGGGACGACCGCGGGGGTGCCGGCGTCGCTGCGGTAGAGCCCCTCCGACACCCGAACGCACCCGCGCACCCTCGCCAGCAGGTCGGCGGCGGTCACGCTGCCCTCACGCTGGAGGAACTGCTGCGGGTGGGCGAGGGCGGGCAGGGCGACGGGGGCCAGCAGGGCGGCGCCGACGGCGGCCGGCATCAAGGAGCGGACACGCACGATGGGGAACCCTCTCCTGGGGGACATGGCGGACACTCACCCCAAGTTCGTGCGGGCAGGAGAGGTCGGCCACCGGGAGGGGGCCGGACGGATCACGGCGCCCGCCTCGCGGGTGCGCGGCCGAGGGCCCGGGCCGAACTCGGCCCCGGCCGCTCGGCCGCTCTCGGCGGCGCGGGATCGGCGACGACAGCGGCCCGCGCCGTACGGCGTGAACTGACCTGCTGCGCAAGAGAGTTCACGCCGTATCAGGGCACCAGCATACGTAGCCGTGCGCAGTGCCGCGCGCAGTGCCGTGAACCGCGCCGGGGCCACCGCGGGGATCGCGGCGAGCATCCGCGCGGCGCACATGTACTCAGGACGCAACCCTTGATGTGACCGCGTCAGGCATGTCATACATGGAGACAGGTACAGACCAATCCCGCCGTGGTTCGACGTCCGAGGGGGCAGCATCGTGCGAGGCGTTCCCATCCCGGCACTCGCCCTGGTGCCGTTGCTCTGCGGCTCACTGCTCCTCACGGCCGCCTGCGGCATGGACGAGAGCCCCGGTCGCCGTCCGCCTCCGGCCCCGCCCGGCGTCACCGCCGCCGCGGGCAGCGCCACCAGCGTGCACGTCATGTGGAACCGGGCGTCCGGTGAGCCGGAGATCGCCGGATACGAGGTGTACCGGGGCCGGACGAAGGTGAAGGACGTGCCGGGCGGCGAGCACATGGTGGACATCACCCGGCTCGAACCGTCCACCACGTACGTGTTCACGGTCCGGGCCCGTGGCGCCGCCGGGGATCTCGGGCCGCCCAGCGCGGAGGTCCGCGCCACGACACCCGCCGCCGCGCCGGCCGACCGGCGGACCCCGAGCCGGCCGGGGCGCCTCGGCGGAAAGGTGGTCGGGAGCAAGGCGGTCCAGCTGTCCTGGGGGCGGTCGACGGACGACCGGGGCGTGGTGTCGTACGACATCCTGCAGGGCGGTTCGAAGATCCACAGTGTGGGTGGGGCGCAGACGGCGGCCGTGGTCACGGGGTTGCGGCCCGGCACCCGGTACTCCTTCACCGTGCGGGCGCGGGACGCGGCGGACAACGTCTCGCCCGTGAGCCGGGCGGTACGGCTCACCACCGCGCCGGGGGCGGACGACGGGCGGGGCACCGCGCCCACCGGGTTCCGCGCCGGCATGCGCCGGGCCGACGGGGCGTACTCCATCGAGCTGTCCTGGGTGCCGCCGCGTGCCGACGGTGTGATCACGGAGTACGAGATCCAGCTCGACGGGCGGCCTGCGACCACGCTCGTCTGGGGCGGGACCCCGCCCCGGGGCCGAGCCACGTACAGCTTCTACGTGGGCCGGGAGGCCGGGGTGGCGTACCGGGTGCGGATCCGGGCGAAGCTGCCGGACGGGAGCTGGGGCGGACTCTCGGCGGAACGGACGGTGACGACCGCCGGGTGAGCCGGGTCGACCACCGCCGGGTGAGCGCGGTCGGCCGCCGCCGGGTGAGCCAGGTCCCCCGCACGGCGGAATCCGTCACCTGCCCGGGGGCGGTCCGCATGCGGGCGGGGCGAAGGGCACGTTGGCTCACCCTCAGGCAGCACGGGTCTCCCGATCCTCGGCGGCGCAAGGGATGCCGCCAACCGTGCCGCTGGAGGGCAGACCCCATGCGTACGTCTCAGATACTCCTCCGCTCCGGCCTGACGGTGGCCGCCGCCGCGCTGCCGATCGCCCTGACCGCGCCGGCCGCCGCCGTCACCACGGGGATCTCGGTGAGCACCACGGGATCCTCGGTCACGGTCACCACCAGCGATTGCCCCAACAGCACCAACGGCGTGTTCGGCAACGCCTCACTGCTCTCCAACGGGCAGGCGAACTTCTCCCAGGGGCGTCAGGCGACGCTCACCGGCACGAGCACCACCCAGTCCGCGGCCTGGTCGAACGTGCTCCCCGGCACGTACACCGTGATCGTGGTGTGCAGGGACGGGAACACGGCGGGCACCCAGTCGGTCATCGTCACCGCCGCCACCCCCACCATCTCCACGACCGCCTCGCCCTCGACCGCCTCGCCCTCCCTGGGCGTCATGGGCGGCGTCGGCGGTGCCACCCAGGAGTACGGCACCGCCACCCTCGTGGGCGGCGGGGCACTGGTGGCCGCCGGCACGGTGGCCGCGGTCTGGTACCTGCGCCGGCGCGCCAAGCCGCACCGGCTGTGAGCCACGCGTGGGCGGTCGCCGTGTGACACGGACGGCCGCCTACTCGCTCCCCGAACGCTCCGCGCGGCCACCGGTGTCCCCCGGCAGCCGCTCGAACTCCTCCAGGGCGTTGGCCAGCCACTGGGTCCAGAAGGTCTCCAGGTCGATGCCGGCCCGCAGGATCAGATGCTGGAGCCGGTCCTGAGCCGTGTCCCGGCCGGGTCCGAAGTCCCGCTTCTCGATCTCCTCGTACTCGGCCAACTGCCGCCGGTGCAGGACCAGATGGCGGCGCAGGTCGTCCTCAAGACCGGTCGTGCCGACCACCGCCGCGGCGCGCAGCCGTACGAACAGGGCGTCACGCCACGGCTTGGGGTCCTGGGGCGAGGAGGTCCAGCGGGCCAGTTCGTCACGGCCGGCCGGCAGGACCTCGTAGCTCTTCTTCTGGCCCCGCGTCGGAGCCTCGCTCGGCAGGGCCCTGATGTGGCCCTGCGCCTGAAGTTTTCCCAGCTCGCGATAGATCTGCTGGTGCGTCGCCGACCAGAAGTAGCCGATCGACCGGTCGAACCGCCGGGTCAGCTCCAGGCCCGAGGAGGGCTTTTCGAGCAGGGCGGTGAGGATCGCGTGCGGGAGTGACATGGGCTCATCCTAGGAAGGCCCACGGCGCCGAAGCCCGCGCCGAGCCCCCGCCCGGCCTCCTACAGCGCCGCCGCCAGCTCGGTC
The DNA here is from genome assembly GCF_024612015.1 of Streptomyces sp. CA-210063. Taxonomy (NCBI): domain Bacteria; kingdom Bacillati; phylum Actinomycetota; class Actinomycetes; order Kitasatosporales; family Streptomycetaceae; genus Streptomyces; species Streptomyces sp. CA-210063. Next base: position 9,935,915 of record NZ_CP102512.1, on the reverse strand, counting down.
CCCTGTTTGATCGCGCGTTTGGCGTCCAGTTCGGCCGCCACGTCGGCGCCGCCGATGAGGTGCGCGGAGCGCCCGGCGGCGACCAGGGCGTCGTAGAGGTCGCGGCGCGGGTCCTGCCCGGTGCAGAGCACGACCGTGTCGACCTCCAGGACCTGGCGGACGCCGTCGACGGTGACGTGCAGCCCGGCGTCGTCGATCAGGTCGTACTGGACGCCGGGGACCATGGTGACGCCGCGGTGCTTGAGTTCGGTGCGGTGGATCCAGCCGGTGGTCTTGCCGAGTCCGGCGCCGACCTTGGAGGTCTTGCGCTGGAGAAGGTGCACCGAGCGCGGCGGGGCGGGGCGCTCGGGGGCGGCGAGGCCGCCGGGGGCGCGGTAGTCCATGTCGACGCCCCACTGCCGGAAGTACGCCGCCGGGTCCTCGCTCGCCTTCTCCCCGCCGTCGGTCAGGTATGCGGCGACGTCGAAGCCGATGCCGCCGGCGCCGAGGATCGCGACGCGGTCGCCCACGGGGGCGCCGTCGCGCAGGACGTCCAGGTAGCCGAGGACCTTGGGGTGGTCCACGCCGGGGAGTTCGGGGGCGCGCGGGGTGACGCCGGTGGCGACGACGACCTCGTCGTAGGCCGTGAGGTCGTCGGCCGCGACGCGCGTGTCGAGTCGTATGTCGACGCCGTGCGCGTCGAGCCGGTTGCGGAAGTAGCGCAGGGTCTCGTCGAACTCCTGCTTGCCGGGGACCTTGCGGGCCACGTTGAGCTGGCCGCCGATCTCGCTCGCGGCGTCGAACAGCGTGACCTCGTGGCCGCGTTCGGCCGCGCTCACCGCGCAGGCGAGGCCGGCCGGGCCGGCGCCGACGACGGCGACGCGCAGGCGCCGCCGGGTCGGAGAGAGCACCAGCTCCGTCTCGTGGCAGGCGCGCGGGTTGACCAGACAGGAGGTGATCTTGCCGCTGAAGGTGTGGTCGAGGCAGGCCTGGTTGCAGCCGATGCAGGTGTTGATGGCGTCGGAGCGTCCGTCGCGGGCCTTGTTGACGAACTCCGGGTCGGCGAGCATCGGGCGGGCCATGGACACCATGTCGCCATGGCCGTCGGCCAGCAACTCCTCGGCCAGTTCAGGGGTGTTGATGCGGTTCGTCATCACGAGCGGCACCGAGACCGCGCCCATGAGCTTCTTGGTGACCCAGGTGTAGGCGCCGCGCGGCACGGAGGTCGCGATGGTGGGGATGCGGGCCTCGTGCCAGCCGATGCCGGTGTTGATGAGGGTCGCCCCGGCCGCCTCGACGGCTTTCGCCAGCGTGACCACCTCGTCGAAGCTGGACCCGCCGGGCACGAGGTCGAGCATCGACAGCCGGTAGACGACGATGAAGTCCTCGCCGACCGCCTCGCGCACCCGGCGCACGATCTCGACGGGGAAGCGCGTGCGGTTCTCGTACGAGCCGCCCCAGCGGTCGTCGCGGTGGTTGGTCCCGGCGGCGATGAACTCGTTGATCAGATAGCCCTCGGAGCCCATGATCTCGACGCCGTCGTACCCGGCCTGCCGGGCGAGCCGGGCCGCCCGCGCGTAGTCGTCGATCGTCTGCTCGACCTCGGTGTCGGTGAGGGCGTGCGGGACGTACGGGCTGATCGGGGCCTGGAGGGCGCTCGGCGCGACCAGGTCACGGTGGTAGGCGTACCGCCCGAAGTGCAGGATCTGCATCGCGATCCGGCCGCCCTCGCGGTGTACGGCCTCGGTGATCTCGCGGTGCTGTTCGGCCTCGGCGTCGGTGGTGAGCTTGGCGCCGCCCTCGTACGGCCGGCCGGCCTCGTTGGGCGCGATGCCGCCGGTGACGATGAGACCCACTCCCCCGCGCGCCCGGGCCGCGTAGAACTCCGCCATGCGCTCGAAGCCGCGCGCGGCCTCCTCCAGGCCGACGTGCATGGAGCCCATGAGGACGCGGTTGGGGAGTGTGGTGAAGCCCAGGTCGAGCGGGCTCAGCAGGTGCGGGTAACGGCTCATGGGGCCCTCCGTGCGTGGCGTCGTCCCCACCGTTGTAGACGACGCCACGCAGTTTATGCAACTAGTTGCACAATGGCTGAGGGCAAGGCCACATCAAGGCGAGTGGAAGCCTCGGCATGTCCCTCAGCGCCTTGGCCCCGATCTCAGGGCCGGGTGCCGATCACCACGTGGGCGTATCTCTCCTCCGGGACGGCCGCGTGCGCGGTGAGGCCGGAGCGGCGCAGGGCGTCGAGGGCGTGCGAGGCCTGGCGTTCGCTCGTCTCGACGAGCAGGCAGCCGCCCGGGGCGAGCCACTCGGGGGCCTCGGCGGCGACCCTGCGCAGGACGTCGAGGCCGTCCCTGCCGCCGTCGAGGGCGACGAGCGGTTCATGGTCGCGGGCCTCGCTCGGCAGGAGCGGGACCTCGCCGGTGGGGACGTACGGCACGTTCGCCGCGAGGATGTCGACGTGGCCCCGCAGCCGGGCGGGCAGCGCCGCGAAGAGGTCGCCCTCGTGGGCGTGGCCGCCGTGCGGCGCGATGTTGCGGCGGGCACAGCGGACCGCCGCCGGGTCGATGTCGGCGGCGTGGAGTTCGGCTCCGTCGAGCGACGCGGCCAGGGCGGCGCCCACCGCGCCGGAGCCGCAGCAGAGGTCGACGACGACGCGGGCGCCGGGGACCGTGGCGAGGGCCCGCTCGACGAGGAACTCGGTGCGGCGGCGGGGAACGAACACACCGGGTTCCACGGTGATGCGCAGGCCCGCGAACTCAGCCCAGCCGAGGACGAGTTCGAGGGGCAGGCCCGCGACGCGCCGGTCGACCATGGCGGCGGCCTCGTCCGGGGTGCGCGCGGTGGTGAGGATCAACTCCGCCTCGTCCTCGGCGAAGACGCAGCCGGCGGCGCGAAGTGCCGTGACGACAGAGGTGGTGGAAAGAAGTGGCATGAGAGCCGAGAGCCTTTCGGTGGGCCGAAGGGCGCTCCCGCGGTGGGCCTATCGGCGGTACACCGCGACGCGTTGAGATGAGAGCACCCGACCTGACACAGCGGTAATGGGTCTCACCTCCTCGGTCCACGTGGCGACTGGCCCGGTCACCTTACCGCATGGTCATGGCAGGTCCACGGGTATGCGGGCCCCCGTGAACCGGGTGGTGCCGCGCAGCCGGAAGCCCAGCGACTCGTACAGCCGGACGGCCCCCGTGTTGGCCGCGGCGGCCTGCAGGAAGGGGATTTCGCCGCGCTCGCGGATGCCGTGGGCGACGGCGTGGACCAGCCGGGTGGCGAGGCCCTCGCCGCGGAACGCCGGGTCGGTACAGACCGCGCTGATCTCGGTCCAGCCGGGTGGGTGCAACCGCTCGCCGGCCATCGCGGCAAGGGCGCCGCCCCGGCGTATGCCGAGGTAGGTGCCGAGTTCGATCGTGCGCGGCAGGAAGGGGCCGGGTCGCGTGCGTTCGACCAGGTCGAGCGCCTCGGGCACATCGGCCGGGCCGAGCCGTACGGCCTCCTCGTCCGGCGCGGCGGCGACACCGTCGTCGACGAGCAGGACGCCCTCCAGGTCGAAGGTGATCTCCCAGTCGGCGGGGAAGCGCCCCTCGTAGGCCGCGACCGCGAACTCCCCGCCGGGGCCCGCCATCGCCGCCAGGTCCGTCCAGTCGACGGCGTCGGGCTCGTCGGGCAGGGCGAGCCACGGCGACACCTCGACGGGATAGCGCAGTACCCGGCCGCGCTTCTCGGCGAAGTGGGCGTGCGGTCCGGTGAGGGAGGCGAGCGTGGGGTTGTCGAGGACGTGCGGCGCGGTGCCCGTGCCCTCGATGTCGCTCACGTACTCGGCCATGCTCCCGCTCTCCTCCGCTGCTGTCAGGTCACCGGCCGTATCCGACCGGCTTCGGCTTCAGGTGCCGGGAAGATCGTAGGGGGCGCCGTTCTCGAGGTGCCGGGAATTCCCTACGGGCGTGATGACCGCCGACCGCCCCGGGCGCGGAGCGTGGTTCACCGCCACGTACGGTTGTACGACTCAGCCATCACCGCCGTCACGTTGGACCCCCATGAACGTCACCCGAGGCTTCACCGGACGCCCTCGCGTCCCCCGTCCAGGTCTGCCGCCCGGCCAGTACGACTCCGGCGACGACTGGCCCGTCCTGTCCGCCGAGGTCACGCCCGACCTCGCGCCCGCCGACTGGACGTTCCGGATCGACGGTCTGGTGGCCGAGCCGCGCTCCTGGGACTGGGACGAGGCGCACACGCTGCCCGCGTCGGTGTACGAGGGCGCCATCCACTGTGTGACGAGTTGGTCGAAGTTCGGGGTGCGGTTCGGCGGAGTGTCGCTGGACGCGTTCCTGGACGTGGTCCGGCCCGACGCGTCCGCCACCCACGCGGTCGCGTACGCGCACAGTGGCTACACCACGAACCTTCCGCTCGCCGACCTCACCGGCGGGCGCGCCTGGATCGCCTGGGAGTACGACGGCGAGCCGCTGCCCGCCGAGCACGGCGGGCCGGCGCGGCTGCTGGTGCCGCACCTGTACTTCTGGAAGAGCGCCAAGTGGATCGCCGGCCTGACGCTCCTCGACCACGACGAGCCCGGCTTCTGGGAGCAAAACGGCTATCACGCGCGGGGCAACCCGTGGGAGGAGCAGCGGTACTCCGGTGACTGAGACAGCGACCACTGGAGGTTTCACGCCGCCCACGCGCTTCGCCGTACCCGGGCGCATCGCCGTGAGCGACCGGGCGGCGGCGGTCTGGCAGACGGCGACGCTGACGGAGATCCGGCGGGAGACGCCATCCGTGGCCACGTTCCGGTTCGCGGTGCCCGGGTGGGCGGGGCATCTGCCCGGACAGCATCTGATGCTGCGGTTGACCGCCGGGGACGGCTACACGGCGCAGCGCCACTACTCGCTGGCGTCCCCGCCCGACGACGCCGGGCACATCGAGCTGACCCTGGACCACGTCGAGGGCGGTGAGGTCTCCGGGTGGTTCCACACCGAGGCCCGGCCCGGTGACGAGGTGGCGGTGCGGGGCCCGCTCAGCGGTTTCTTCGCCTGGCCCGGGGACCGGCCGGCGCTGCTGGTCGGGGCCGGCTCGGGTGTCGTACCGCTGATGTCGATGATCCGCCACCACCGGGCGCGCGGCCTCGACGTACCCCTGCGGCTGCTGGTGTCCGCGCGTGGGCCCGAGGAGCTGATCTACGCGGCGGAGTACGGCGCGGAGACCACCGCCGTGTTCACGCGCCGGGCGCCCGACGGGGTGCCGGTGGGCCGGCTGTCGGCGGAGCACGTGGCGCCGCTGCTGGCCGAGCGGCCGCCGGGCGGATGGGAGGCCTATGTGTGCGGCTCCAACGCGTTCGCCGAGCACGCCTCACGGCTGCTGGTCGAGGCCGGGCAGCCGGTGCACCGTATCCGTATCGAGCGGTTCGGCTGACACGTCCGGCCCGGACAGCGCGCCCCGCTGGTTCGCACTTCCATGATTTCTGGCGCAAACCATGCCATCGCGTCCTCTTTCGGGTACACCGGAAGTGCGGACCAGTCCTAACCGGGGTTCTCGTACAGGAGGACCACGCCGGTGAGGGAGGGCGAGATGCGAGGCCAGATGTTCGGATGGCGCTGGCGCCCCAATCCGCTGCGCCGGCGCTCGGACGTCGTCGAGGCGTGGACGGTGCTGCTCGTCGTGTTCCTCCTCGTCCTCGGCGCCCCGGCGGCCGGGATCGCGGTGGGCCGGTGGGCCCACGGGGACGCGCGGGCGCATGCCGCGGCCGAGCGCGCCGCCCTCGACCGGGTCAGCGCCGTGGTCGTCGAGAACGCCCCGGACCCGGTGCCCACGGCCCACGGCGACAAGCAGCCCATGTACTGGGTGAAGGCCCGCTGGACCGAGCCCGCCGGCGGCTCCCGGACCGGCGAGGCTCGGGTGCCGGCGGGCACCGACCGCGGTGACCGCGCCGACGTCTGGCTGGACTCGGCGGGCCGCAGCGTCCAGGCGCCGCCGACCGACACCGCCGTCTGGCAGCACGCACTGTCCATGGGGACCTGTGCCACGGGCGGCGTCGTCGGCATCGTGCTGCTCGGGCATCTCGTCGTACGCCGGGTCGCCATCCGGCATCGGCTGGCCGAATGGGAACAGGAGTGGGCGCGTACGGGCCCCGAGTGGGGGCACCGCTGGGCATGACCATAAGACAAGAACATTGCTCAGCCAATGGCTGCGCACCGCATGTCAGCCACCCTCGAAACATCCACAAAATCCATCTCCTCAACGCAGTTGATACTTCAAGAGCCTTGCTGACATACTCCGCTTCCTCCCCCACAGTTTCCGCACAGTGGCTCGACTCCCGCGATTGTCGAATTCCCTGCGATGATCACCGCGACCGGACCGGGTCGACTGCGAGACATAAGGCAGCGAAGAGGGTGCATTGTGTCCAACTACACGGCACGGTACGACAGTTCCGTCCCGTTTCCTCCCCCGCCCAACCAGGGAGGTGATCCGTTTTCCCCTTCTCCCGCATCCGGCGCGGGGCGCACGCAGACAAGCCGACAGCCCATACACGCACACCCTGAATTTCGTTCAATAAGCGCCGCATATCGCAGATTCGGTGTATGGGCGACCTCGCTGTCCGTAGGTGGATTCCTGACGTACGTCCTGCTGTCGAGTTTCGTACCAGGAGTAATGAACCAGCGGCTGATCGGGCATCTGACGCTGGGACTGACCCTCGGCCTGGCCCAGTTCGCCGTCATGGGGGTGACCGCGTACCTGTACGTACGGCACATGCGGAAGAACTTCGACCCGGTCGCCCGCCGGCTCCGTGCCCACCTGGAGGAGAGTGAGGCCGAGCAGCGTCGCGTTCCGGCCGGACGGCGGCTGCGCACATGGTGACCTTCTCCGCGAGTGTGGCCGACGCCTTCAGCCTGCGGCTGACGTTCGTGCTGTTCCTGTCCGTCGTCGTGATCACCCTGTTCACCGCGTTGCTGACGGCTCCGCAGCGCGACGAGATCAGCGAGTTCTACCTCGGCAACCGTGACATGTCGCCGCTGCGCAACGGCCTCGCGATGTGCGGCGACTACCTCTCGGCCGCGACACTGCTCGGCAGCACCGGCCTCGTCGCCCTGACCGGGTACGACGGTCTGCTCTACCTCGGCGGCACGGTCGTCGCCTGGATGATGGTCCTGCTCCTCATCGCCGAACCCCTGCGCAACTCGGGCAGGTTCACGCTCGGCGACGCCCTGGCCCGGCGGCTCCCACTGCAGCAACGATCCGTCCGGCTGGCGCTCGCCGTCTGCACGCTCACCGTCTGCACCCTCTATCTGGTGGCCCAACTGGTCGGCAGCATCGCGCTGATGACACAGTTCGTGGGGGAACCCGGCCCGACCACGCGGACGATGGTCGTGATCATCATCGGCACGATCGTGACGATCTACGCGGCGATCGGAGGCATGCCGGGTGCCACCTTCATCCAGGTGGTCAAGGCCGTGATGCTCGTCGCCGGTGTCACCGTGGTCGCCGTGCTGGTGTTGAACCGCTTCGACTGGAACATCGACAGCCTCCTGGCGTCCGCGACCGCGGGCAGCGGGCTGGGCGGCGAGTACCTCCAGCCGGGCCTGCGCTACGGGGCGGGCCCCATCAGCAAGATCGACTTCTTCAGTCTGCAACTGGCCATCGTGCTCGGGCTCGCCGCACTCCCCCACGTGATGATGCGGCTGCTCGCGCCCCGCAAGACCCGGGTACTGCGCGCCTCGGTGGTGTGGGCCGTGGGTCTCGTCGGGTTCGTGTGCCTGATGGCCGGTGTGCTGGGCCTCGGCGCCACCGCCGTCGTGGGCCGGGACACCATCTCGGACATCGACCACAAGGGCGACGCGGCCGTACTGCTGCTCGCCCACGAACTCGGCGGCGAAGTCCTCACCGCGATCGTCTCGGCCCTGGCCTTCGTCACGCTCCTCGCGGTGGCGGCCGGACTCACCCTCGCCGCCGCCTCGTCCGTCGCCCACGACCTCTACGGCGAGGTGATCCGCAAGGGCAAGGCCAAGGAGGCGCAGGAGCTGGGCGTCGCCCGGATCGCGGCGGTGGCCATGGGCGTCCTCGGCATGATGTTCGCCCTGCTGGCCTGGGGCACCAACACGGCCACCCTGGCGTTCCTGGCCTTCGCGATCGCCGCGTCCGCCATCCTGCCGACCATCGTCTACAGCCTGTTCTGGCGCGGGTTCACCGCCCGCGGCGCCCTGCTCAGCCTGTACGGCGGTCTGGCCACGTCGGTCCTGCTCGTGCTGTTCTCCCCGGTCGTCTCGTCCACCCCCGACTCGGTCTACCCCCACGCCGACTTCGCGTGGTTCCCGCTGCAGAACCCGGGCATCGTGTCGATCCCGGCGGGCTTCCTGCTGGGGTGGCTCGGCTCCCGCCTCGGTCCCCGGCAGGAGGAGACCGTGTACGAGGACTTCGAGGTCCGGGCCCTGATCGGGGCCGACCAGAGGTGAGCCGTGGGGCGTCGCGGCCCGGAAAGAAACACTCTTGGCGGGCCCGCGGCGCCCCACGTACGGTGTGATCATCCGCACACCCAGAACTCAAAAGGTGGTCCTTCATGGCCCTGTTCGACCTGCCCCTGGACGAGCTCCGTGGTTATCGAAGCGCTTCAACGGAGCCCGAGGACTTCGACGCCTTCTGGGCGAAGACGCTCCAGGAGGCCCGCGAGCACGACCTCGGCGCCCGTTTCGAGCCGGTGGAGACCCACCTGAAGACGGTCGAGGTGTACGACGTCACGTACTCCGGGTTCGGCGGGCACCCGGTCAAGGGCTGGTTCGTCCTCCCGGCCCAGGCCACCGAACCGCTGCCCACCGTCGTGGAGTTCATCGGCTACGGCGGGGGCCGCGGCCTGCCCCACACCCACCTCCTGTGGGCCTCGGCGGGCTACGCGCACTTCGTCATGGACACCCGGGGCCAGGGCAGCGCCTGGGGCGGAGGCGGCGACACCCCCGACCCGGTGGGCGGCGCACCGGCCTTCCCCGGTTTCATGACCCGGGGCATCGACGCCCCCGAGAACTACTACTACCGCCGGGTCTATACGGACGCCGTACGCGCGGTGGAGGCCGCCCGCTCCCACCCGCTGACCGACGCCGCTCGCACGGCCGTCGTCGGCTCCAGCCAGGGCGGCGGCATCTCCATCGCGGTCGGCGGGCTCGTCCCGGACCTGGTGGCGGTCGCGCCCGATGTGCCGTTCCTGTGCGACTTCCCGCGCTCCACGACCATCACCGACCGCGATCCGTACCGCGAGATCGGCAAGTACCTCAAGACCCACCGCGGCCGCACCGAGCAGGTCGGGCGCACCCTCGCCTACTTCGACGCGGTGCACTTCGCCGCGCGCGGCCGGGCCGCCGCCCTCTTCTCGGCGGCCCTGGAGGACCAGACCTGCCCGCCCTCCACGGTCTTCGCGGCGTTCAACGCCTGGGCCGAGGCCAACAAGCGCATCGAGGTCTACGACTTCAACGACCACGAGGGCGGCGGCCCCTTCCAGGAGGCGGTCAAGCTGCGCTGGCTGGCCTCGCAGTTCTGAGAGGGCCGGGCAGCCCGGGCACCGCCCAGGCCGCGCGGGTGCCGGTGACAGCGGTTCCGCCGCACGGGTTCCCTCCTGTCCGACCAGTCGGTATGTTCAGGGAGCCCGGGTGGTCCGCGCCCGGGTGACCTGCGTGGACGACGGAGGGGTGCATGTCTGAGGTGCGGGGTCACTGCGAGGCACGGTTCCAGGCCGTGCGGAGCGCGTTCGAGGAGAACTTCGACGCGCGTGACGAGCTGGGCGCGGCGGTCACGGTGACGCTGCACGGGGAGACCGTGGTGGACCTGTGGGGCGGCTGGGCCGACGGGGCGCGGACCCGCCCCTGGGAGCGGGACACCCTGGTGAACGTGTGGTCCACGTCCAAGGGCCCGACCGCGCTGTGCGCGCACCTCCTCACGGACCGGGGGCTGCTCGACCTGGACGCCCCGGTGGCCGCGTACTGGCCGGAGTTCGCGGCGGCGGGCAAGGAGGGTGTACTCGTACGTCATCTGTTGTCGCACCGGTCGGGGCTCGCCGGGCCGCGTGAGCCGCACTCGTTCGCGCAGCTGTGCGACTGGGAGCTGACGGTGAAGCGGCTCGCGGCGCAGGAGCCCTGGTGGGAGCCGGGCACGCAGTCGGGGTACCACGCGATGACGTTCGGTTTCCTCGTCGGCGAGGTGGTCCGGCGGGTGTCGGGGCTGCTGCCGGGCGCGTTCCTGGAGCGGGACGTCACCGGGCCGCTCGGTATCGACTTCACGATCGGGCTGCCGGACGCGAAGGCGTCGAGGGCGGCCGAGCTGGTCCATCCGCCGACCGCGACGACCAGTGAACAGGCCGCGATCTTCGCCCAGTTGACGCCCACCGCGCTGGCCGCCCTCGCCAACCCGGTGGTCGGCGCCGCCGAGGCCAACAGCCCCGAGTGGCGGGCCGCCGAGGTCCCGGCCGCCAACGGCCACGGCACCGCCCGGGCGGTCGCCGCGCTGTACGGGATCCTCGCGCTGCGGGGCACCTGGGGCGGGCAGCGGGTGCTGTCACCGGAGGCGGCCGAGCGGGTCCGTGAGGCCCAGGGCGGCTGCCGTGACCTGGTGCTGGGCGCGGGGTTCGGCCGCGACACGGAGATCGGCCTCGGGCTGTGGCTGAGCGGCCCGCACGGCTCGTACGGGCCGAACCCGAGGGCTTTCGGCCACGACGGCTACGGCGGCTCCTGCGGCCTCGCCGATCCGGAAGCGGGCGTCTCCCTCGGCTATGTCATGAACCGCATGGGCCCGCGCATCGCCGACGACCCGCGCAAGATGGCGCTGGTCGACGCGCTGTACAGCGCACTCTGACGCGCCGGGGTCGGCCGGCGAACGGCTGGAGCGCCTGCGCCACCGGTGCGGAGCCACCCGGTACACCTCGTTGAAGCGCCGGGTGAACTGATCAAGGCGCGGACTCGCCCCGTCGAACCGCGCCCCCTGCCGGAATCCGGCGATCACCCGAACCGGTCACCCCTTGTGGGTGGCCACCACCATCCGGCACCGCGGGCTGCCGTCGGCGCGCTGCCCGAACTCGGGCAGCGCGAACAGTTCCACCTCGAAGCCGGCGCGTTCCAGCTCGGTCCGTACGACGCCGAGCCGGAACGGCCGGTAGTACATGACGAACGGCGGCCGCCAGACCGCGTTGCGCACCCGCATCGCCGCGTCGAAGCCGAGCGCCGCCCAGTACCAGGGTGAGCGCGGCGGGGCGGGCGCCGGCAGCGGGAAGGCGAAGCGGCCGCCCGGCCGCAGCACGGAGTGGACCTGGGCGAACAGTCCCGGCAGCTCGTCCGGCAGGAAGTGCCCGAACGCGCCGAAGCTGACGGCCAGATCGAAGACGGGGGCGAAGGGGAGGGCGCGGGCGTCGCCGCGCACCCAGGAGACGCGGGGGCCGCCGGGGTCGGGGGCGCCGGAGCCCACCTGCTCCCTCCCCACCGCCAGCATCCCCGCGCTGATGTCGACGCCGGTGACGCTCTCCCGGCACACCTCGCGCAGCACCTCCATCCCGGCCCCGGTGCCGCAGCAGAGGTCAAGCCCGTACTCGAACGGCCCCATCGACGACAGGGCCGCCCCGACCGCGTCCAGGACGCTGTCCGGCGTACGGAACGGGGTCTGGTCGAACTTCGGCGCGAGCAGGTCGTAGCCGTGTTCGACGGACGAGAGCGCCTGAACGGCGAGTTCGCGGAGGCTGGGGCCTTGCGGGGTGAACATCACGTCAGCTTAGGCCTTGGCTCGGGGCAGCGGGCGGCGTACGCCCTCGCCTATGGTCCGGTACATGACTTCGTTCCGTCCTGCCCCGACCTGGCTGGCCGACGCCGTCTTCTACCAGATCTATCCGCAGTCCTTCGCCGACTCCGACGGAGACGGCATCGGGGACTTCGCCGGAATCACCGACCACCTCGACCATCTGTCCTGGCTGGGCGTCGACACCGTCTGGCTGAACCCCTGCTTCGTGTCACCGTTCCGCGACGCCGGGTACGACGTCGCCGACTATCTGAACGTCGCCCCGCGCTACGGCTCGAACGACGACCTGGCGGGGCTCGTCGACGAGGCGGGCCGCCGGGGCATCCGGATCCTGCTGGACCTCGTCGCCGGGCACACGTCCATCGACCACCCGTGGTTCCAGGCCGCCGCGAACGACCCCGACGACCACCGCTACATCTGGACGGCACAGGGCCGCCCCGACGGCTTCGTCGCCTCTCCCGGGACCCGCCCGGGCGCGTACCTCCCGAACTTCTTCGACTCCCAGCCGGCCCTCAACTTCGGCTACGCGCGCGGGAATCCGGCCGAACCCTGGCGGCTGCCGGTCGACGCTGACGGCCCGCGCGCCAACCGCCACGCGCTCCGCACGATCATGGATCACTGGCTGGGCCTCGGTCTCGCCGGCTTCCGTGTCGACATGGCCTCGTCGCTCGTCAAGGACGACCCGGGCAAGGTCGAGACCGCCCGTATCTGGACGGAACTGCGGCACTGGCTGGACACCGCCCACCCGGACGCCGTGCTGCTCGCCGAATGGGGCGAGCCGGAGGTCTCGATCCCGGCCGGCTTCCACGCCGACTTCTTCCTCCACTTCGGAGGCCCCACCGACGGCCTCGCCCTGCGCTCGCTCTGGAACAACGGCGAGGGCACGGTCGAGGAGACCTGGGATCCGCTCGACTGCTTCTTCGACGCGAGCGGCAGGGGATCACCGCGCCCCTTCGTCGAGGCCTGGCGACAGGCGACCACAGCCGTCGACGGCACGGGCTCCATCTCCCTGCCCACCTCCAACCACGACTTCTCCCGCCTCAACTGCGGACCCCGCACGGCCGACCAGCTCCCCGCCGCCTTCGCCTTCCAGCTGACGTGGCCGACGCTCCCGGCGATCTACTACGGCGACGAGATCGGCATGCGCTACGTCCCGGGCCTGCCCGACAAGGAGGGCAGCGTCCTCGGCCCCCGCTACAACCGCGCGGGCTCCCGCACCCCCATGCAGTGGGACGACACCCCGAACGCGGGCTTCTCCACCGCCCCTGCCGACCGCCTCTACCTCCCCGTGGACCCCTCCCCCGACCGCCCGACCGTCGCCGCCCAGCGCGCCGACGACACCTCCCTCCTCCCTCTCGTACGCCGCCTGATCGCCCTGCGCAGGCGCACTCCGGAGCTGGGCTCCAACGGCTCGGTGGAGGTGCTGAACGTGGGGTATCCGTTCGTGTACGTGCGGGGTGGGCGGTACCTGGTGGTGGTCAACCCGCAGCGGCACGAGGCGAGTTGCCCGTACGCGGTTGCCGTCGACAGCGCCCTGGAGGCACAGGGCGTGGAGATCGCCGACGGCACCATCACCGCGCAGGGCTTCGGGTACGGGATCTTCGAACTCGGCGGATGATCGTCAGGGCCCCGGTCCTGGTCCGCGGTCGGTGTCCGTGGAGCCGTATGCCGCTCCCGCCGTGTTCCGCGACCCAGGGGGCGACGGGCTCGGCGGCAGCCGGATCGACACTCTGCCGTGCAGCGGTCCGGAACGCGAGGAGGCCGGGGCGGTGGGCCCCGGCCTCCTCGGTGTGTCTACCGTCCGGGCGAGTCGGCGACAGTCGGCTCCTCGCCGTACGCGGTGAGGAAGCGGTCGCGGAAGGAGTCCATACGCCATACGGGAGCGTCGTCGCCGGGCCGCAGGCCGTCGGACCAACCCCAGTCGTCGATCTTTTCGAGGACCTTCGGGTCGCGGGCGACGATGGTGACGGGTACGTCGTGGTCGGCGCCGTTGCCGCTGACGCTGGCCATGGGCTGGTGGTCGCCGAGGAAGACCAGCACGGTGTTCTCGTCGCCGTACTTCTCCACGTACTCAAGGAGGCTGTGCAGCGAGTACTGGACGGACTTGCCGTACTCCTCCTTCACCTCGACGGGGTCGGTGAACACGTCCGCGGGGTCCTTGCCCGCCTTTTCGACGCCCTGGTAGACCGAGCCGTCGCCGACCTCCTCCCAGCCGATCATCTCCGGCAGCGGCGCCCACGGCTGGTGGCTGGAGGTCAGGATGATCTCCGACATCAGCGGCTTGCCGCCCTTCTTGGCGGCCTCCAGACGCTCGAACGCGGTGAGGGCGTACTGGTCGGGCATGGTCGACCAGCTGAACTTCGGCCCCTGGTAGCCGAGATCGCGGGAGTCGTAGACCTTGTCGAAGCCGTAGAAGTCGCCTTCCGGCCAGTTGTACTGGACGCCGGGCACGACGCCGACCGTCCGCCAGGCACCCGTCTTGGCGAACGCGCCGGGCAGGGTGAGGCGTTCGCCGGCGGTGACCGTGCGGTAGCGGCTCTGGTTGTCGATCCACAGGCCGGTCAGGAACGTGGAGTGGCCGAGCCAGCTGCTGCCGCCGTACGTCGCGGAGGTCAGCCAGCCGCTCTTCGCCGCGAACCCGGCCTTGGTCAGCGCCTCGCCCTCCTCGTCGAGCGCCGCGTTCACGCCCGGCGCGATGGCCGGGTCCTCGAGGGCGGCGCGGCCGTAGCTCTCGACGAAGGAGATCATGACGTCCTTGCCGCGCAGTCCGGTCAGCAGCTGGTCGGCGGGCACCTCGGCGAACTTGTCCTTCTTGACCTCCTTGGCGAACGCGGCCTCGTCCCTGAGCGTCTCCCGCACCCGGTCCCAGCGGTCCTGCACGAACCCGATGGTGTTCCGGGAGGCGACCGCGGTGTTCTCGATCGGTGTCAGGCCGAGCGCCGCGCAGGTGATCCACACGGTTCCGGCGACGATCGTGCCCTTGGTCGCCCGGTCGCGGTCGCTGACCAGGAGGTTCACCAGCCGCACCACCGCCAGCGACATGACGACGAACAGCAGCAGCACCAGGACCGCGAGGCCGATCACGGCGACCTTGGCGCCCGTACCGCCGAGGGTGTCCTGCGTGTACGACTCGGCGTCGTCGAGCAGCCCCCAGTCGAGGACCACGTTGAAGCCGCGGCCTAGGAACTGGTTGAAGCCGATGTCCAGCGCCTTCACGACCACCAGCGCGGCCAGGCCCACCCCGATGACGACCGCCGCGACCAGCCTCGGCCTGCGGGGCAGAACGAGCAGCAGGGCGGCACCGAGGATCGGCTCCACCGGTATCCGCAGGAACTGCCGCGCCACGAAGTACTCGGCCTGGCCCGGCATGAGCAGCGCGAAGAACACCAGGGCGGCGGCCAGCGCGGTGATGCCCCAGGAGAGGCCGCGTGCGGCGACCGGGTACTTCTGCTGGAACGCCGTCCGGTACCTCCGCCATCGGCGGACGGGCCCGCCGGTCTGCGCCGGCGTGTCCTCGACGGGGCTGTCCGACGCCGACGGGTCCGACGCCGACGGGTCCACCGCCGACGACTTGCCCGTCTCGTCCGCCTCGTCCGTCTCGTCCGTGTCCGGTGAGGGGCTGGAGCGCGTGAAGAGCGACACGCGACGTTCCTTCCGTGCGAAGACCGCTGGTGGTGCCCCCATCTGTACGGGGGACCCGCGCCATCAGTTCAAAGACCACGGGTAAGCCATCGGCAAGGAACTCCCCAACGGCCCACCACTAGTGGTGGTACAATTAGCTTGGCACGTGTGTATCGCCCGTTCCCGGGCTCCGGTGCCGCTCTCTCTCAGATCCTGAGATCTCTCCGCTGAACCGCCCGTCGATTCCCGACCGGCCCTCGGCTTCCCCGTACCACCCGCGACGCACAGGCCGCCTCTCACACGCGGCCCTGAACGGCTCAGCCGTAGCCCGGGTGTGTGCCTTCCCCTCCCCTTCCCCCATGCGTTTCCCTCACGTCCTTGAAAGGACCCCCACTCATGACCACCACCACACTCGAACGCACTTCCACAGATCGGCAGCCTCCGGCCCGGGTCACCGGCGTCCTGGAGATCGCACAGGGCGGGCAGGGACACCTGCGCGCCGAGCGCGGCCTGCCCACCGCCGCCGACCCGCAGGTCCCCGCCGCGCTGATCCGCCGGTACGGCCTGCGCAAGGGCGACACCGTCGAGGGCGTACGCGACGGCCGGCGCGGCCTCACCGAGGTCGAGCGGATCAACGGCCGTACGCCCCAAGAGCTGCGCGGCCGCCCGCACTTCCACGACCTCACCCCGCTGCACCCGCGCGAGCGGCTGCGGCTCGAACACCCGGCGAGCGGACTGACGGGCCGTCTGGTCGACCTCGTGGCCCCCGTCGGCAAGGGCCAGCGCGGGTTGATCGTGGCCCCGCCCAAGACCGGCAAGACGGTGCTGCTCCAGCAGGTGGCCGCCGCGATCGCCGCCAACCACCCCGAGGCCCGCCTGATGGTGGTGCTCCTCGACGAACGGCCCGAGGAGGTGACCGACATGCGGCGCTCCGTGCGGGGCGAGGTGTACGCCTCGACGTTCGACCGCTCCCCCAAGCAGCACATCGCACTCGCCGAACTCGTCGTGGAACGCGCCAAGCGCCTCGTCGAACAGGGCGAGGACGTCGTGATCCTGCTGGACTCCCTGACCCGGCTGTGCCGGGCCCACAACAACGCGGCCGCCGCCGGTGGCCGCACCCTCAGCGGCGGTGTCGACGCCGCCGCGCTCCAGGGCCCGAAGCGGCTCTTCGGCGCCGCCCGGCTGACCGAGGAGGCCGGTTCCCTCACCATCCTGGCCACCGCCCTGGTGGAGACCGGCTCCCGTGCCGACGACTTCTTCTTCGAGGAGCTCAAGGGCACCGGCAACATGGAACTCCGCCTGGACCGCGCCCTCGCCGACCGGCGCGTCTTCCCCGCCGTCGACATCACCCCGTCCGGCACCCGCCGCGAGGAACTCCTCCTGACACCGGGCGAGTTGAGCGCCGTACGAGGGCTGCGGCGCGCCCTGCGGTCCCGCGAGGGACAGGCCAACCTCGAAACGCTCCTTGAGCGGCTGCGCGCCACCCCGGACAACGCGACGTTCCTGCGCCAGGTGCAGCCCACGCTGCCGACGGCATGACGTGAGGCATCCGGGTGCTCGATCCGCTCACTCGGCCCGGCATCCCGGACTACGGCACGTCCGTTTCTACGTTTGCGGTATGACCATCGGATTCTCATCCCGTACCTCCCGTGTGGCCCGCGTCGCCGTCTGCTGCTCCGCCGTCTGTACGCTCGCTGCCCTGGCCGTCGCGACGAACCCGGAGGGCGCCGGCCTCCCGTTCGGGACGGGCGCACAGGACGCCAAGGCCGGGCAGGAGCCGCCGTCGCTCTACCGGCCGGGGACACAGGCGCGGCCACGGGCCGGGGCGCCCCGCGTGCCCCGGGACGTCTCCGCGGTGTCGTGGCTGGTGGCCGACGCCGGTACCGGCGAGGTGCTCGCCGCGCACAACGCGCACCGCAAACTGCCGCCGGCGAGCACGCTGAAGGCGCTGTTCGCGCTCACCGTGCTGCCGGGCCTGCCGGCGGGTCTGAGACACACCGTCGAGCGTGCGGAGCTGGCGGGCGTCGGCGCCGGAAGCAGTCTGGTCGGCGTGAAGGAGAACCGCACCTACCGGGTGGCCGACCTGTGGCGCGGTGTCTTCCTCAGCTCGGGCAACGACGCCGTACGCGTCCTGGCCGCCCTCAACGGCGGCTGGCGGGCCACTGCGGAGCAGATGCAGGACAAGGCCCGCTCCCTGGGCGCCCGGGACACCCGGGTCGTCTCGCCCGACGGCTACGACGCGCCCGGCCAGGTGTCGTCCGCGTACGACCTGGCGGTGTTCGGTCGGGCCGGGCTGCGCAACGCGGAGTTCGCCGCGTACTGCTCCACGGCCACGGCGAAGTTCCCGGCGGGTGGCTGGTCGTACGACATCCAGAACACCAACCGGCTGCTCACCGGCGCCGGTGTCGACCGCTACCCGGGGCTGATCGGCATCAAGAACGGCTACACCAGCAAGGCGGGCAACACCCTGATCGCCGCCGCGAAACGGGGCGGACGCACCCTCGTCGTCACGGTGATGCGGCCCCGGACGGGCGGCGGCCTCGCCGTCTACGAGGAGGCACGGTCGCTCCTCGACTGGGGTTTCCGTGCCGCCGGGCGCGTCGACGCCGTGGGCTCCCTCGTGCCGCCGCGCCCGGCGGCGGCTCCTCAGACCGGCCCCGAGTCACCGCCCGTCCTTGAGGAGAAGGAGGAAGTCACCGGTCCCGGCTGGCCGGCGGCGGGCGTGATCACGGGCGCGGCCGGACTCGGTGCGGCGGCCGTGGCACTGGCTCTGCGGCTCAAGAGCGGTCGGCTCGTCCGGGACTGACCGATCGGCAGCCACAGCAGCAGGCCGAGCGTGATCCACACATAGGTGTTGCTGCCGACGAAGCCGCCGATGCCGGACGCGTCGTCGAACCACAGCCAGACGACGCTGCTGCACAGCGCCGCGTAGAGCGTCGCCGCGAGCGGCAGCAGCCGGCGGTGTCTCAGCAGCACGGCGAAGGACGGCAGCAGCCAGACCAGATGGTGCACCCAGGTGATCGGGCTGACCAGGCACGCGGTCAGCCCGGTGAGAGCGAACGCGGCGGTCCAGTCCTCGGCGCGAGCCGCCGTACGCACCCGCCACGCCCACACGCACAGCACCCCGAGCACGAGCAACGCCCACACGGCGCGGCTCGGTTCGTGCGGTGCCACGAGCCGGGCCAGGACGCCTTGCAGCGACTGGTTGGAGACGTAGTCGAGACGGCCGATGCGGCTGGTGTCCCACAGGGCCTCGGTCCAGTAGAAGCGTGAGGCGGACGGGGCGATCCAGGCCGCCGCCGCGGTGGCGGCCGCGGCGACGGCGGTCGCGAGCCCGGCGGCCCGCCACCGCCGGGCGAGGAGCAGCATCCCGATGAAGATCGCGGGCGTCAGCTTGATCGCCGCCGCCAGACCGATGCCCACGCCCGCCCAGCGCGCCCGGCCGGTGGACAGCAGCCACGCGTCCGTGAGCACGAGAGCGAGCAGCAGAAGGTTGACCTGGCCGAAGCTGAAGGTGTCCCGCAGCGGTTCGAACAGGGCGAGCGCGCAGAGGACGAGGGAGGTGCCGAACCAGCCGTAGCGGCGCAGACGCGGCCCGGCCAGCACGCACAGGACGGCCGCGAGCGCCGCCAGGTTCAGTCCCAGGCACAGCACGATCGCCGTGCGCAGCCCGACCAGCGCCATCGGCAGCATGGCGACGGCCGCGAACGGCGGATAGGTGAAGCCGTAGGTGGTGCCGGGCACCAGGTAGTCGTAGATACGGCCGTCGTGGTGGACCCAGGTGTCGATGGTGCCGTGGTAGACGCGCAGGTCGAACCAGTCGCGCAGGAGCGGCACGGTCGCGGTGAACACGGTGACGGTGACGGCCAGGCCGAGGACGAACAGGATCCGGGCGCGGTCGGTGCGCAGCGCGAACCGCCGGTGACGCGGTTCGCTCATGCCGTCCGCTCCAGGACCGGCGCCTGAGCGGCCTGATGGGCCTGCCACAGCACGACCACCGCGAGGACTCCCCCGCACACCGCCAGGGCTATCTGCTCGGTGTCCGCCGGGTAGCCGCTCGGCAGGACGGCGAGCGCGAGCACCCCGCTGGCGGCCGCGATCCGGCGCTGCACGGAGTCGTTCCGCGCGGCGGCGGCGATGAGGAACAGACCCCACAGGGCGTACCAGGGACGGATCGCCGGGCCCAGCACGGCGACGACGGCCAGGCTGAGACCCAGCGCGTACACCGGTCCGGGTCTCAACCGGAGCCATATGAACAGGACGAGGGCCAGGGTCACCAGGAGTCCGGCGGCGCGCCAGGCCGGGAGCGCGAGGGGGGCGAGGTCGCTGCCCAGGTCGTGGAGCAGGGTGCCGGTGGCGCGGCCGAGGACGCTGGTGAGCGACCAGTTCTGCGGGGACACCGGGGTGCGCAGGGCGGCGATCCACCCGTATCCCGTGCCGGCCAGGGTGGTCGCGGCGGCCGTGGTGGCCGAGGCGACGGCCAGCGTGGCCGCCGTCGTCCGTATCCATCCGGTACGGCCGCGCATCACGATCAGCGCCAGCAGGCCGAGCGCGGCGGGGGCCTTGACCAGCGCGGCGAGCGTCACGAGGACGACACCGAGGAGATACCAGCGGCCCCGCGCGGCCACCAGCCCGACCCCCAGCAGACCCAGCATCATCGCGTCGTTGTGGGCCCCGGCCACCAGGTGCAGGAGCACGAGCGGGTTGAGCGCGCCGAGCCAGAGGGCGACGGCCGGGTCGGCCCCACTGTGCCGGGCGAGGCGGGGCAGCGCCACGGCCATCAGGGCCACACCGAGGAGGGCGATCATGCGCATGCCGATGAGTCCGGCCGGTATCCGTCCTTCGGTGAGACCGGAGAGCCCGGAGGCCATGGCGAGGAAGACCGGCCCGTACGGCGTCGCCGTGTGCCGCCACATCGGTGCCACCTCGTCGGCGAGCGGTCCGCCGAGCCGGGCGGGCCCGTGCACATAGACGTCGATGTGCGCGTCGACCATGGCGCCCTGGGCGAGGTAGCTGTACACGTCCCGGCTGAACAGCGGCGGCGCGAGCAGCAGGGGGGCCGCCCAGACGGCCAGCACGAGGAGCAGGGCGCGCGGTGTCGGGGGTTCGGGGCCGCGTATCACCTTCCCCAGCAGCGCCCAGGCGGCTATCAGCAGGACGACGCCGAAGTAAACACCGACCAACCCCAGCGCACCGCGTCCGGATGTCGGCGAGAGCAGATCCTGGACCGGCAGGGCGCCGGCGGTCTCACCTCCCAGGGCGAGGAAAGCGGATCCGGCCAGGCCAAGGGCCTGGCAGCGGCGGAGGTCGACGGGAAAAGCGATGGCCAACACTCGGTCAGCGTGTCAACGCCGGGTGGCGGGGAGGCGACGTGGCGCCTTCCTGCCGGGTACCAGGACGTGACCATGAGCGAACCCGCCGCCGGTCGGCGCCACGGGTTCGATGGCGGCGACGGTCGTGCCGACGGCCCGTCAGAAGATCGACAATCCTGTCAGAAGATCGACAGTCCCGTCAGGGTCGTGAATCGGGTCAGTGCCGCCACGCCCGCCACCGAGTTGCCCCGTTCGTCCAGGCCCGGACTCCACACGCACAGCGTGCAGCGGCCCGGTACGACGGCGATGATGCCGCCGCCCACACCGCTCTTGCCGGGGAGGCCCACGCGGTAGGCGAAGTCGCCGGCCGCGTCGTACGTCCCGCAGGTGAGCATCACCGCGTTGACCTGCTTCGCCTGACTCCGGGTCAGCAGGCGGGTCCCGTCGGCGCGGACACCGTGGCGGGCCAGGAAGGTGGTGGCGAGGGCGAGATCCGCGCAGGACGCGGTGAGGGAGCACTGCCGGAAGTACTGGTCCAGCAGGGCCGGCACCGGGTTGTCGATGTTGCCGTACGACGCCATGAAGTGGGCGAGCGCCGCGTTGCGATCGCCGTGCGCCGACTCGGAGGCGGCGATCTGGGCGTCGAAGTCCAGTTCCGGGTTGCCGCTCTCCGAGCGGAGGAAGGACAACAGCTCGCCCGCCGCGTCGCCGGTACGGGTGTGCAGGCGATCGGTGACGACGAGGGCACCCGCGTTGATGAACGGGTTGCGCGGGATGCCGGCCTCGTACTCCAGCTGGACCAGGGAGTTGAAGGGGTTGCCCGAGGGCTCGCGGCCCACGTGCTCCCAGAGGGCGTCGCCCTCCCGCGCCAGGTCGAGGGCGAGGGTGAAGACCTTGGTGATGGACTGCGTGGAGAACGGCTCCCGCCAGTCCCCCACGCCGTACACCGTGCCGTCGAGTTCCGCGACGGCCATGCCGAAGCTGCGCGGATCGCAGGCCGCGAGCGCCGGGATGTAGTCGGCGGGCCGGCCCCGGCCCGGGGTCCGTTCGATCTCCTCGGCGATGCGTTCCAGGACCGGCTGGAAGGTGAGGGACGACGTCGTTGTCATGATCACCATTGTGCCTCCGTGCCGGTCCTGGCGCGTCGCCGCAGGTCAGGAGAGGGCCAGGTCGGGGATGTGTCAGCCCTGGGGTGCGTCAGGCGAGGGGTGCGCTGCCCGCGAGCACCTCGGGCCTCAGCAGCTCCCGGAGCCGTTCGGCGGGCAACAGGCCCTTCTCCTGGACGAGTTCGGCCACGCCCCGGCCGGTGGCGAGGGCCTCCTTGGCGATGTCGGTGGCCGCCGTGTACCCGATGTGCGGGTTGAGGGCGGTCACCAGGCCGATGGAGTTCTCCACGGCCGCGCGCAGCTCCTCCTCGTTGGCGGTGATGCCGTCGACGCAGCGCTCGGCGAGGGTGAGGCAGGCGGCGCGCAGGTGGGTGATGGACTCGGACAGGGAGTGCAGGATGATCGGTTCGAAGGCGTTCAGCTGGAGCTGTCCGGCCTCGGCCGCCATCGTGATCGTGACGTCGTTGCCGATCACCTCGAAGGCGACCTGGTTGACGACCTCGGGGATCACCGGGTTGACCTTGCCGGGCATGATGCTCGAACCCGCCTGCACGGGCGGGAGGTTGATCTCGTTGAGGCCCGCGCGCGGCCCGGAGGAGAGCAGCCGCAGGTCGTTGCAGCTCTTGGAGAGCTTGACGGCGACGCGCTTGAGGACGCCCGACATCTGGACGAACGCGCCGCAGTCCTGGGTGGCTTCGACCAGGTTGGCGGCGGTGACCAGCGGCAGCCCCGTGATCGCCGCGAGGTGGCGGCGGGCCGACTCGGCGTATCCGGCGGGTGCGTTGAGGCCGGTGCCGATGGCGGTGGCGCCCAGGTTGATCTCATGGATCAGCTCGACGGCCTCGTCGAGACGGCTCCGGTCCTCGTCGATCATGACGGCGAACGCGGAGAACTCCTGACCGAGCGTCATGGGAACCGCGTCCTGCAACTGCGTACGGCCCATCTTGAGGACCTCGCGGAACTCGACGGCCTTACGGGCGAACGAGTCCTGAAGCACCGCCATCGCCTTGAGCAGTCCCTGCACCGCGAAGACCGTCGCGATCTTGACGGCGGTCGGGTAGACGTCGTTGGTGGACTGGCCGAGGTTGACGTCCTCGTTGGGGTGCAGGTACTCGTACTGCCCCTTGGCGTGGCCCAGCAGCTCCAACGCCCGGTTGGCGACGACCTCATTGGCGTTCATGTTGGTGGAGGTGCCGGCGCCGCCCTGGACGACGTCGACGACGAACTGGTCGTGCAGTTTGCCGTCGCGGATCTCCCGGCAGGCCTCGATGATCGCGGCGGCCTTCTCGGGGGCGAGCAGACCGAGTTCCTCGTTGGCGCGGGCGGCGGCCTCCTTGACGGCGGCCAGGGCGTCGATGAGATGGGGGTAGGCGGAGATCGGGGTGCCCGTGATGGGGAAGTTCTCCCTGGCGCGCAGGGTGTGGACGCCCCAGTACGCGTCGGCGGGGACGTCACGGTCTCCGAGCAGATCGTGTTCGCTGCGGGTGGCTGCGGCGGCGGTCATGGCGGGGTGGGCCTTTCTTCGTAGGGTGCGGGTGGGCGAACGGGGCGTACGACGTCTGCGGCGGGTCCTTTTTCGCCCCCGCCGCCCCTACCCGTCCCATCCCAGGGGCTGCGCCCCTTCGACCCGCAAGGGGTGCGTTTTCGGGTGCGGGTGGGTGGGGGGCTGGTCGCGCAGTTCCCCGCGCCCCTGAAAAGCAGGGGCTGCGCCCCTGACTTTTCGGCCCGCAGGGCCGTCGTCTTTCAGGCCCGCAGGGCCTGGTCTTTCAGGGGCGCGGGGAACTGCGCGACCAGCCCCCCACTCACCCGCACCCGCCGAACCACCCCACCGCCCGAGCTCTCACGCGTAGCGGGGTCGAAGGGGCAGCGCCCCTGGGGATGGGACGGGTAGGGGCGACGGGGGCGGAAATGCGCCGGAACGACTACTGGCGCGGCAGTGGATCCAGTGCGCGGACCGGGCGGATCCGGCCGACCTCGCGGCCGCCCCCCAGGAGGGCCTCGCCCGCGAAGGCGGCGAGCGCCTCGGGGGCGACCCCCGCCCGTGCGAGCGCCGCCGCAGTCACCGGCACCCGGGCCCGGTTCGCCCCGTCCGCGATCTTGACGGCGACGGCCCGGCCGTCCGGGAGCGCGGCGACCTGGACGCCCTCGAAGCCGTCCTTGGTGAGCAGCCCGGGCACGGCCCGCATCAGCTCGGCCACATCACGCCCGGCGCCGGACGCCAGCTCGACGTGGTCGCGCATCGCGTCGGCGACCGTGCGCTCGGGGGTGCCCTCGGCGGCGGTGGTGATCCGGGCGAGGGCGCGGGCCAGGCCGTGCAGGGAGACGGAGAAGAGAGGGGCGCCGCAGCCGTCGACGGTCACCCGGGCGATGGCCTGCCCGGTGAGGTCCTCCACGATCTCGGCGATGGCCTGCTGCAACGGGTGCGCCGGGTCGAGGTAGTTCTCCAGGGACCAGCCGTTGAGCCGGCAGGTGTAGAGCATGGCCGCGTGCTTGCCGGAACAGTTCTGCGCGAGCCGCGAGGGCTGTCGGCCCTCACGTATCCACTGGTCCCGCACCGCCGGGTCGTACGGCAGGTCGGTGACGTTGCGCAGATCGTCCTCGGTGGCCCCGGCCAGCTCCAGGATCTGCCGGGCTCCGGCGAGGTGGCGTTCCTCGCCGGAGTGGCTGGCCGCGGTCAGGGACAGCAGTTCGCCGTCCAGGGGCAGTCCGGCGCGCAGCATCGCCACGGCCTGGACCGGCTTGAGCGCCGACCGGGGGTAGAACGCCGCCTCGATGTCGCCGAGTTGGAGTTCCACCTCCCCGTCGGCCCTCAGCACCACGACGGAGCCGTAGTGGATGCCCTCGATGACACCTCCGCGTACGAGGTGGGCGACGGGGGCGTGGAGCGGTTCCCGGATCGCGGGGGCCGCGGCCACCGGAGCCGCAGGGATCGCCGCGGCGCCGGTGGTCGTGGGGTCGTACATCACTGCCTGGTTCACTTCTTCGCTCCGGCCGACTGCTGGGCGACCCGGCGTCGTACGCCGAACCACCCCGCGATCAGCGCCAATACGATCAGGGGGAGGCACAGCACGGTCGTCCGGCCGGCGCCGCCGTCCGCGTACATCAGGACCAGGACCGACGCCAGGAAGAACAGCGTCACCAGCTCGGTCCACGGGGAGCCGGGCAGCCGGTAGCTCGGCCGGGTCAGCTCGCCCTTCTCGGTCTTCTGCCAGAACACCAGGTGACAGATCATGATCATGCCCCAGGTGCAGATGATGCCGATCGCGGCGAAGTTGAGCACGATCTCGAACGCCTCGGCCGGGACCACGAAGTTGAGCCCGACGCCCAGCACACAGATACCGCTGGTGAGCAGGATGCCGCCGTAGGGGACCTGGCTGCGGCTCATCACGCCGGTGAACTTCGGGGCGGAGCCCGCCATCGACATGGAGCGCAGGATGCGGCCGGTGGAGTACAGGCCCGAGTTGAGCGAGGACATGGCCGCGGTCATCACGACCAGGTTCATGATGCCGCCGGCCGCCGGGATGCCGATGTTGGAGAGCACGGTGACGAAGGGACTCTCGCCGGCCTTGTACGAGGACCAGGGCAGCAGCATCGCCAGCAGAAGGACGGAGCCGACGTAGAACAGACCGACGCGCCACATGATCGAGTTGATCGCCTTGGGCATGATCTTCTCGGGGTTCTCGGTCTCACCGGCGGCGACGCCGACCAGCTCGACGGAGGCGTAGGCGAAGACGACGCCCTGGATGATCAGCAGCATGGGCAGCAGGCCGTTGGGAAAGATGCCGCCGTTGTCGGTGATCAGGGACGGGCCGGGGGTGTGGCCGTCGACGGGCTGCTGGGTGACCAGCAGGAAGATGCCGATCAGCATGAAGATGACGAGTGCGCTGACCTTGATGATCGCGAACCAGAACTCCAGTTCGCCGAACATCTTCACCGAGATCAGGTTCACGGCGAGGACGATCCCGAGCGCGATGAGCGCGATCACCCACTGCGGGATGTCGGAGAACATGCCCCAGTAGTGGGTGTAGAGGGCGACCGCGGTGATGTCGGCGATACCGGTGGTGGCCCAGTTCAGGAAGTACATCCAGCCGGCCGTGTACGCGCCCTTCTCGCCGAGGAACTCCCGGGCGTAGGACACGAAGGCTCCGGACGAGGGCCGGTAGAGGACCAGTTCGCCGAGGGCGCGGACGACGAGGAAGGCGAAGAGTCCGCAGACCGCGTACGCGATGAAGAGGGACGGGCCGGCGTCGACGAGACGGCCGCCGGCGCCGAGGAAGAGGCCGGTGCCGATCGCGCCGCCGATGGCGATCATGTTGACGTGGCGGGACTTCAGGGACTTGCTGTAGCCGGCGTCTCCGGCGTCGACGTGACCGGAGGGTTGCCCGGCCCGTACGGCGTCGTCTACGGCGTCTTTTTCGAGGGACTGCTCGCTCACGCCTCGGGTCCGCCTTCCGTGGAGCTTTCCGTGCGGGGGGAACGCACGATGTCGGTGAGGGTGGTCTCGACGCGGTCGAGGTGGTGGGACATGGCCTCCACCGCGTCGTGTTCGGAACCGTCGATCAGCGCCTCGACGATGGCCCGGTGCTCGCGGTTGGACTGCTCGCGACGGCCGCCCAGTTCGTTGAGGAAGGCCGACTGGCGGGCCAGCGCGTCCCGGATCTCCTCGATCACCCGGCGGAACACCGGGTTCTGGGCGGCCTCGGCCACCGCCAGATGGAAGAGCGTGTCCATCGCGACCCAGGCGGTGGTGTCGGTCTCCCGCTCCATCCGGTCCAGCAGATGCGCCAGATGGTCCAGGTTCTCCGGGGTGCGGCGCACCGCCGCGTACCCGGCGACCGGGATCTCCACATGTCGGCGCACTTCGAGCAGGTCGCTCGCCGCGTAGTCGCCGAAGGTGGGGTCCTCGACGGCGTTCGCGATCACGAAGGTGCCCTTGCCGGTGCGGGACTGGGTCAGGCCCATCACCTGGAGAGCGCGCAGCGCCTCACGGAGCACCGGACGGCTCACTTCGAGCTGCCGGCAGAGCTCCGCCTCCGAGGGAAGCTTGTCCCCGATGGCGTACGTGCCGCGCTCGATGGCGTCGCGGAGGTGGGTGAGCACCGCTTCCATGGCGCTGACGCGCCGGGGTGCCGAGCCACCTGTCTGGCTGTCTGACAGGTTCACGGGGGTGATCCTGCGGGTGACAGGAGGGGGCTGTCAAGGGGCCGCGGATTGGATCTTCCAGGTCACGGGCGGTTGTGGATCAGCGCCGCGTCACGCATCGGTGGCGCGGACGGAGCGCCGTCAGCTGAGTCCGCCCGCGCCGAGCAGTCCGAAGAGGAGCACCCCGACGACGATCCGGTAGGACACGAACACATTGAGCGAGTGCCTGGTCACGAACTTCAGCAGCCAGGCGACGGAAGCGTACGCGACCGCGAACGAGACGGTGGTGCCGGCGATCAGCGGGGCCGCGCCCACCCCCGCGCCGAGGGCGTCCTTGAGTTCGTACAGGCCGGCGCCCGTGAGGGCCGGGATGCCGAGGAAGAAGGAGAGCCGGGTGGCCGCGACCCGGTCGAGGTCGAGCAGCAGCGCGGTGGACATGGTGGCGCCGGAGCGGGAGAAGCCGGGGAAGAGCAGGGCGAGGATCTGGGAACCGCCGACCAGCATCGCGTCCCGGAACCGGGTGTCGCCCTCCGCGCGCCTGCGCCGGCCCACCTGCTCCGCGACCCACATCACACCGCTGCCGACGATCAGCGATCCGGCCACCACCCACAGCGAGGCGAGCGGCCCCTCGATGAGCGACCGGGCGGCTGCCCCCACGACCACGATCGGGATCGTCGCGGCGATCACCCACCACGCGAACCGGTAGTCGCGGTCCTGCCGTTCCTTCGCGTCGAACAGTCCACGGAACCAGGCGGAGCCGATCCGCGCGATGTCGTTGCGGAAGTACACGAGCACCGCGGCGATCGCACCCACCTGGATGACCGCCGAGAACCCGACGACGGCCTTGTCCTCGACCTGGATCCCCATGAGCCCCTCGGTGATCTTCAGATGACCGGTGGAGGACACCGGCAGGAACTCCGTCACTCCCTCCACCGCTCCGAGGACGACGGCCTGACCGACGGTGATGGTGCTCATGGGGTCCAGTTCTGCTCGGCGACGGCATGCGGAAGGAACATGAGGGAGGAACACGAGGGAGGAATTCGTACTACGGGCGGGTAAGGACCCCGCCTGCGGCCGGGCAGGCGCCCCCGCCTACGACCAGAGGGCCTCCGCGAGCGCCACCCCCACGAAGACCGCGCCCAGCCCCGCCACCACGCTCGCGATCACGTTGGCGGCGGCGTGGAAGCGGGCGCCGTCCTGGGCGAGACGCAGAGTCTCGTACGAGAAGGTCGAGTACGTGGTGAGCGCCCCGCACAGTCCGGTGCCGAGCAGAAGATGCAGGTGGGAGGTGGCTGCGCCGGCCGTGACAGCGCCGGTGAGGACGCCGAGGACCAGGGATCCGGCGACGTTGACGGTGAACGTGCCCCACGGGAAGACCGTGTCGTGGCGGGACTGCACGGCCCGGTCGGTGAGATAGCGCAGGGGCGCGCCGAGCATTCCGCCGACGATGACGAGCACCCAGTTCACGACGACCTCTTACCTTTCTCACGCGTTTCGGTGGGGCCGGTCTGCCGCGTTGGCGTCGGCCCGGTCCGCTGTGTGTGGGTCGGCCCGGTCCGCAGGGTCAGTCGTGCCGTCGTCGCCGCGAGCCAGACCGCCGCGAGGGCGGCGAGGAGGGTCGCGGCGAGATAGGCGAGGGCGGTGGCCGGGCGGCCCTGCTCCATGAGGCGCTGGATGTCGACGGCGTACGTCGAGAACGTGGTGAAGCCGCCGAGCACCCCGGTGCCGAAGAAGGGGCGGACCAGGCGGTGGACCGCCCATCTCTCCGTGATCAGGACCATGAAGAGGCCGATCACGAAGCAGCCGACGACGTTCACCCAGAACGTGGTCCAGGGGAAGCCGGCGGTCCCCACGGGCCAGAGCAGGGAGGCGCCGTAGCGGGCCGTCGCCCCGATGCCGCCGCCGATGGCGACGACCGCGATCACGGGCGCCTGGCCGTGCCAGGGAGCGGGCCGCGGCGGGTCGGCGACCGGTGCGTCGGGGGAATGAAGGGCTTCGGGTCCGTCCGGGTGCGGGACTGGCATGCGCGTACGTCTCCTACTCGCCGGGGCCCGGACGACTGCCGGGCGCGCTCCGTCGCAAGCAGGGACCGTTGGCGGCGTCGATGCCGCGGTTCGGGTACGGCGGGCCCCACCGCCGCGCCGCGAGGGGGATCGCGGCTGGTCGACAGCGTAGCGCGGCCGCCGTCCGTGCCGTACTGGGCCGGTGGCGAGCGTGGACTCGCCGCGGCCGGGCTTCGCCGGTACCGGGCCCCGGCCAGGCGCAGCCGTCTTTCGCCTCTGACCGACTCCGGCCATCGCTCAGCAGGCCTTCCCCGGCCCACACAGGAGCATGCGGCCGTGACCGGCGGCCTCGCGGCGCTCGGTGGATGCCCTCGCAGCGCGGCGCAACGCCCCGTGGCCTGGCTCGGCCCCGACGCGGACCGTGGGCCGGGCCTGGGCCTGGGCCTGCGCCTGGGGGCTGGGGCCGGCGCGACGCCGACCCTGGGCCTCGGCCCTGCCCGACCCGGGCCGCTCAGCCCGCCTTTCCCGGCAGCTCGCACACTGCGACTGCCCACTCCCACCGGCTCCCCGGGATCAGTCGGCCCGGCGACGCAGGCGCTGGTGACCCTGCGGAAGCGGAGCGGTGGTCGTGAGTCCGCCCTGCCCCCACGTCCGTCATGTCCACCTCCCGGTCGTCCGCCCGCTGCCCGCGGTGGTCCATCCCGGCAGAGGGCCGGGCCGCCCCTCGTGACCTCGGGTTACGGTGGCCGCCACCGACCAGGGAGACCGCCGTGCCCGCTCGCCCCAGCCTGCTGTACGTCACCGACCTCGCCTACCCGGCCCGTGGGCGGCGCTACTGCGACGAGGACATCTTTCTCACCTCCCGGCTGCGCGCGGACTTCGACATCGCCCTGTGCCACCCGCTGGACGCCACGGCCCTGATGGACGGTTTCGACGCCGTCGTGGTCCGCAACAGCGGACCCGTCCTGCACTATCAGCAGGAGTACGACACCTTCCGCGAGCGGGCGACGGCACTCGGCATCCCCGTCTACAACCCGCTGACCGGCCGCGCCGACATGGTCGGCAAGCAGTACCTGCTGGACCTCGCCGGGGCCGGGTACCCGGTGATACCCACGGTCGACCGACCCGAGGACCTGGAACGGCTGCCCGAGACCGCCTCGTACGCGGTCAAGCCGAAGGCGGGCGCCGACTCCATCGGCCTGCGCTTCGTGACCAGGGCCGAACTCGCGGGCCTGACCTGGGGTGATGTCCTCGTCCAGCCGCGCGTCGACTTCCGTTACGAGGTGTCCTTCTCCTACGTCGACGACATGTTCCAGTACGCGCTGTACGCGCCCGATCCCGACCGGCGCTGGGTTCTGGAGCCCTACGAGGCCACGGAGGCCGACCTCGACTTCGCCCGGAAGTTCGTCAACTGGAACACGCTGGACCAGGGGATCCAGAGGGTGGACGCGTGCCGCACCCCAGCAGGTGACCTGCTCCTGGTCGAACTGGAGGACCTCAACCCCTACCTCTCCCTGGACCGCGTGCCCGAGTCGGTCCAGGACGCGTTCGTCACCGCGATGGCGGACTCATTGCACCGTTTCCTGGGCACGGTCGGCCGGCCCTGAGCGGCCGGAGGGCCCGTACGCCGAGGCGTACGGGCCCTCCTTCACTCACCCATCGGTCACAGGCGACCGGTCGGCTAGCGGTGGCTGAACCACGCCATCGCCGGAAGCGCCCTGTCGTCGTAGCCGAACAGCGCCTGGTTCTCCCAGCCGTTGCCGGAGGACGAGTCCGTCGGGTCCCAGCCGTTGCCGGTGCGGGCGGTCCAGGTGGACTCCCAGTAGAAGATTCCGAGGCCGCGGCCGTTCGGGACGGCCTCGACGATGCTCGCGATGTCCTTCATCCAGCGGGTCTGACCGGCGGTCGTGGCCGGATAGCCGGACACGAGTTCGCTGCTCAGGTCGATGATGTTCTCGTGCGAGTCCTCGCTGTCGAGGCGGAAGGGGTAGGCCGTCTCGGCGACGAAGACCGGCTTGCCGTAGCGGGACGCCGCGTCGTCCAGGGTCGTCTGGAAGTCGGCGAGCGTGCCGTGCCAGTAGCCGTAGTACGACAGGCCGATGACGTCGAACTTCACGCCGTTGGACACCGCGCTGTCGAACCACCAGCGCGTGCCGGACAGGTCACCGCCCTTGGCGAGGTGCAGCGCCACCTGGGTGGAGGAGTTGACGTCCTTGACCGCGTCGTAGCCGGAGTTGAGCAGACCGGCGAGCTGCGACCAGTTGGAGGTGGAGCCCGCGTTCCACAGCATGCCGCCGTTGATCTCGTTGCCGACCTGGACCATGTCGGCGGTGGTGCCCTGAGCCTTGAGGGCGTTGAGGACGTCGTGGGTGTGGTTGTAGACGTCCGTCCTCAGCTGGCTGTAGCTGTGCCCGGTCCACGGGGACGGCACGGTCTGTGCGCCCGGGTCGGCCCAGGTGTCCGAGTAGTGGAAGTCCACCAGCAGCTTCATGCCCTGCGCCTTGATGCGCTTGGCGGCGGCGAGCACACGCGTCTTGTTGTTGTAGCCGTCGGCGGGGTTCACCCAGACCTTGACGCGCGCGTAGTTCTGACCGGCGCCCTTGAGGATGGCGAGCGCGTCGCCGGTGGTGCCGGAGCTGTTCTTGTAGACGCCGCCGAGGGCCTCGCTCTTGATGAGCGACGACACGTCGGAGCCCTTGATGGACAGGCCCGTCGTACCGGACGCGAAGGTCAGGTCGTCGACGTTGATCCAGTTACCGGCGTTCGCGTCGGAGTTGATGCTGATGGTGCACTGGTTGTTCGTCACCGCGATGGAGGTGACGATCCGGATCCAGCCGCTGGAGGAGACCGGGATGTCGGTGCGCTGCTCGGCGCTGCCGCAGTTCTTCAGCGCGATGTACGCGGAGTTCTGGCCACCGCCGGAACGCACCCACGCGGTGAGCTTGTAGTTCCCGTTGGTCAGCCCGGACAGGTACTGGTACGTCTCCACCTTGTAGGCCGAGGCCGCGTAGTGGGAGAGACGGTAACTGCCGCCGTGGCCACCGGACTCGGTGAAGGAGGCGGAGTTCTGCCCGGCCGCCGAGTACGTCGACCAGCCGGCCGGCGTCGCGGTCCCGGTGCCGTCGGACTCGAAGCCCCCGTTGGTGAGTGTGGAGGCGGCGGATGCCGAGGTGGCGGGCAGGGTGGTGAGCGCCAGGCCTGCGAACAGCGGTATCAGCAGGGCCCTGAGGGCGCGTCTCGCGTGGAACATCGTCGTCCCTTCGACGAAGGTGGGGATCTGGTTGCACAGGTGCTGTGGCGGCGCCGCACCCGAAGGCCGTGGGCGCGACGCCGCCGTGACCGACCGGATGTCCCCAGAGATCCGGCCGGTGTTCGGGGGTGATCAGGCGTCGAGTCGTACGACCCTGACGCCGCCGGCGGGTACGACGAGGCGGCTCGCCGCGCGTTCGCCGGTCAGGAGCTCGGTGCCGTCCGTGTCGAGCGGCACCTTCGCGTCGAGCGCGGTGTGGTTGATCGCGAAGAGGAAGTCGCCCGACTCCCCCGTCCGGCGGACCACTTCGATGTCGCGCGGCAGATCGGCGCGCGGCGCGATGCCCGCGTCGTCGGCGGCCCAGCCGAGGAGCGCGTCAAGACCGGCCGGGTCCAAGCGGGTCGAGACGTACCAGGCGGAGCCCTCGCCGAGCCGGTGCCGGGTGACGGCGGGCCGGTCGGCGGTGAGTCCGTCGGCGTAGGTCCACACGGTCTCGGCGCCGCGCGGCACCACGAACTCGGTCCACACGTCACCGGTCAGCTCGGAGCCGTCGGGCCCGGTGATCCGGACGCTCTCCCCGCCGAGCAGCGGCGAGAACTCCTCGACGGTCAGGCCGAGTACGTCCCGCAGAGCACCGGGGTACGGGCCCTCGTGGACGGCGTCGTGCTCGTCGACGATCCCGGAGAAGTACGAGACGACGAGGGTGCCGCCGTTGTCGACGTACGCCTTGAGGTTGTTCCCCGCCGCTTCCGTCATCAGGTACAGCGCGGGTACGACGACAAGGGGATAGGCCGACAAGTCGGCTTCCGGGTGGGCGAAGTCGACCGTGAGGTGGCGGTCGTAGAGGGCCTCGTAGAAGGCGTCGGCGCGTTCGCGGGCCTCGTGGTCCTCGCTGGGGCGCCAGGCGAGGTTCTGCGCCCACCAGGACTGCCAGTCCCACAGGACGGCCACGTCGGCGACGGTCCGGCTGCCGCGGATCTGGCTGAGCGAGTCCAGGGAGGCACCGAGTTCGACGACCTCGCGCCAGACCCGGGAGTCGGTCCCGGCCTGCGGCAGCATCGCCGAGTGGAACTTCTCGGCGCCGCGCCGGGACTGCCGCCACTGGAAGAACATGGCGCCGTCGGAGCCGCGGGCCACATGGGCGAGGGAGTTGCGGGCCATCTGGCCGGGGGCCTTGGCGGGGTTGCGGGCCTGCCAGTTGACGCCCGAGGTGGAGTGCTCCAGGAGCAGCCAGGGGGCGCCGGCGCCGACCGAGCGGGTGATGTCGGCGGCCATCGCGAGGTTCACATGGGTGCGGCGGCCGTCGGTGATCAGGTAGTGGTCGTTGGTGACGAGGTCGACCTCGCGGCCCCAGGCCCAGTAGTCGATGGAGTCGCACTGGCTGAGCGCGGTCATGAAGTTGGTGGTGACCGGGATGCCGGGCGCCAGGCGGTGCAGGATGTCCCGCTCGGCGACGAAGTTCTCGCGGATGGTCTCGTCGGCGAACCGCTTGTAGTCGAGCGCCTGGCCGGGGTTGCCGACCGTGGGTGCCACGCGGGGTGGGTTGATCTGCGCGAAGTCGGTGTAGCGCTGCCCCCAGAAGGCGGTGCCCCAGGCCTCGTTGACCGCCTCGACCGTGCCGTACGTGCGCTCCAGCCAGCGGCGGAAGTGCGCGGCGCAGGAGTCGCAGTAGCAGGCGGAGACGGGGACGCCGTACTCGTTGTGCACGTGCCACAGGGCGAGCGCCGGGTGGTCGGCGTAGCGCTCGGCGAGCTTGGTCGTGATGTTCGCGGCGGCGGCCCGGTAGTCGGCGTTGCTGTGGCAGATGGCGCCGCGTGAGCCGAACTCGTAGCGGGTGCCGTCGGCGGCCACGGGCAGCGCCTCGGGGTGCTCGCGGTAGAACCACACGGGCGGTACGACGGTGGGGGTGCCGAGGTCGGCGCGGATGCCGTTCTCGTGCAGCAGGTCGAGCAGACGGTCGAGCCAGGCGAAGTCGTACACCCCGCGCTCGGTCTCCAGCAGAGCCCAGGAGAAGATGCCGACACTCACCATCGTGACGCCGGCCTCGCGCATCAGCCGGACGTCCTCGTGCCAGACGGTTTCCGGCCACTGCTCCGGGTTGTAGTCCCCACCGAAGGCGAGCCTGGTGAGGCCCGTGGGGGTGGTCTCCGGCATGGATCTCTCCCGTTTGGTCGATCATTTGGGAACGTGCACACACGGTGGCAGCGGTGCGAGCCCAACATAACCGCACAGCAACAACCATTGACAAGTGTCCGGGATGTTTCTCTACTGTGAACGCTCACAGAAGCATGGCACGGTCTTCGCGTCAGACGAGGACCCAGGTCAGGGGAGAAAGATCCATGCCCAACATCACGAAGCACCGGCGATTTGTGGCCACTGCCGTCGCCGTCGCGCTCGGCGCCACCACACTTGCCGCCTGTGGCGGGTCCGAGGACGACAGCGAGGCCCAGTCGGGGCCGGCGAAGCTGACGTACTGGACCTGGACGCCGGGCATGGACAAGGTCGTGGACCTGTGGAACAAGGGTCCCGGCAAGGAGCAGCAGATCACCGTCACGGTGAAGAAGCAGGCCTCCGGCGACACCCTCGTCACCAAGATCCTCACCGCGCACAAGGCGGGCAAGGGCCCGGACCTGGTGCAGGCCGAGTACCAGGCGCTGCCGACGCTGGTCAGCAATGACGCGGTCGCCGACATCGCGGACGAGGCGGGCGACGCGAAGAGCAAGTTCGCCGACGGTGTCTGGCAGCAGACCACGCTGGGCTCGGACGCCGTCTACGCGATCCCGCAGGACATCGGGCCGATGATGTTCTACTACCGCGAGGACCTGTTCAAGAAGTACGACCTGACCGTTCCGAAGACCTGGGACGAGTTCGCCGAGACCGCGCGGAAGCTGAAGAAGGAAGACTCCGACGTCGACCTCACCACCTTCTCCGCGGCCGATTCCGGTCTCTTCGCCGGTCTCGCCCAGCAGGCGGGCGCCCAGTGGTGGACCACCGAGGGTCAGAAGTGGAAGGTCGGCATCGACGACGAGGCGACGCAGAAGGTCGCCGACTTCTGGGGCGGCCTGGTCAAGGAGGGCGCCGTCGACAACCAGCCGATGTACACCCCGGCCTGGAACAAGGCGATCAACACCGGCAAGCAGATCGCCTGGGTCAGCGCCGTGTGGGCGCCGGGCACGCTGACCACCGCCGCGCCCGACACCGCAGGCAAGTGGAAGGTGGCGCCGCTGCCGCAGTGGTCGTCGTCGGAGAACACCACCGGCAGCTGGGGCGGCTCGTCGACCGCCGTGACCACGGACTCGAAGAACAAGGGTGCCGCCGCGAAGTTCGCCGCCTGGCTGAACACGGACCCTCAGGCGCTGACCGCGCTGGCGAAGGAGGGCGGCATCTACCCGGCCGCCACGACCGCGCAGACCAGTGACGCGTTCGCCGAGCCGCCGGCCTTCTTCTCCAACCAGGCCGACTTCTACACCACGGCCTCCGAGATCGCGAAGACCACGGCGCCCTCCGCGTGGGGCCCGAACGTGAACGTCGCGTACACCAGCTTCAAGGACGCGTTCGGCGCCGCCGCCAAGAACAAGTCGGACTTCGGTGCCGCCCTGAAGACCATGCAGGACGACACGGTCGCCGACATGAAGAAGCAGGGCTTCGAGGTCGCGGAGTGACGACGGCACGCCGGAGGCCGTACGGGGTCAAGGGGGCCCCGTACGCCTTCCTCCTCCCCGCGACGGTCCTCTTCGCCCTGTTCTTCGCGCTGCCCATCGGCTACGCGGTCTGGCTCAGCCTGCACAAGGTGCAGGTCAAGGGCCTGGGCCTCGGCTCGGGCGCGCGCAGCGAGGTGTGGGCGGGCTTCGAGAACTACGCCGACGCCCTGACCGACTCCGAACTGCTGGACGGCGCGCTGCGCGTGCTCGGCTACGGCGCGATCGTGGTCCCGGTCATGCTCGGTCTGGCGCTGGTCTTCGCCCTGATGCTGGACAGCGACAAGGTGCGGCTGGCCCCCTTCACCCGGCTGGCGATCTTCCTGCCGTACGCCGTCCCGGGCGTCGTGGCGGCCCTGCTCTGGGGCTTCCTCTACCTCCCGGACGTCAGCCCCTTCTACTTCGTGCTGGAGAAGCTGGGGCTCCCGCAGCCGGACCTGCTGGACGGCGGCGGTCTGTACGCGGCCCTTTCGAACATCGCGATCTGGGGCGGCACCGGCTTCAACATGATCGTCATCTACACCTCGCTGCAGGCGATCCCCGCCGAGGTGTACGAGGCGGCGAAGCTGGACGGCGCGACCCCGCTGCAGACCGCCCTGAAGATCAAGATCCCGATGGTGGCGCCCTCGCTCGTGCTGACCTTCTTCTTCTCGATCATCGCCACGCTCCAGGTGTTCAGCGAGCCGACCACCCTCAAGCCCCTCACCAACTCGGTCTCCACCACATGGAGTCCGCTGATGAAGGTGCACCGGGACGCGTTCGGCGAGGGCGACATCTACTCGGCGGCCGCCGGCGCGGTGATCATCGCCGTGGCCACCCTGGTCCTCTCCTTCGGCTTCCTCAGGGCCGCGAACTCCCGTACCAAGCAGGAGGCAGCACGATGAGTTCTCTTGCCGTCCGCAAGGCCGCCCCGGCGGCCGGCACCACGCCCGGCACCGCCCAGGGCCCGCCGCTGCGCCGCCGGATCGCGCTCGTCCCGACGCTCACCCTGCTGCTGGGCGCGATCTACTGTCTGCTGCCCGTGGCGTGGGTGCTGATCGCGGCCACGAAGTCGGGCAGCGAGCTGTTCTCGACGTTC
Source organism: Streptomyces sp. CA-210063 (assembly GCF_024612015.1). Taxonomy (NCBI): domain Bacteria; kingdom Bacillati; phylum Actinomycetota; class Actinomycetes; order Kitasatosporales; family Streptomycetaceae; genus Streptomyces; species Streptomyces sp. CA-210063. The sequence goes on along the minus strand of NZ_CP102512.1, from coordinate 9,898,981 downwards.
ACGTTCCTGCCGGGCAGCGGCTTCGCGGACAACCTGTCCGACCTGAACGCCTACCGCGACGGCATCTACTGGCAGTGGATGGGCAACTCCGCCCTGTACGCCGGTCTCGGCGCCCTCCTGTCGACGGCCGTCTCCGCCATCAGCGGCTACGCGCTGGCGATCTACCGCTTCAAGGGCCGCGAGACCGTCTTCAACGTCCTGATGGCGGGCGTGCTGATGCCGCCGGTGATCCTCGCGATCCCGCAGTACCTGCTGATGGCGAAGGCGGACCTGGCGGACAGCTACTGGTCGGTGCTGCTGCCGCTGGTCCTCTCCCCGTACGGCGTGTATCTCTCCCGGATCTACGCCGCTGCCGCCGTGCCCTCCGACGTGGTCGAGGCCGGGCGGATGGACGGGGCGAGCGAGTGGCGGATCTTCACGCGGATCGCGCTGCCGATGATGGTGCCGGGTCTGGTGACGGTCTTCCTGTTCCAGTTCGTGGCCGTCTGGAACAACTTCCTGCTGCCGTACATCATGCTCAGCGACGACGAGAAGTTCCCGATCACGCTGGGCCTGTTCACGCTTCTCGAGCAGGGCGCGAACACTCCGGCGCTCTACACCCTGGTGATCACGGGTGCGCTGCTCGCGGTGATCCCGCTGATCGCGCTCTTCCTGGTCATCCAGCGGTTCTGGAGCCTCGACCTGCTCTCCGGGGCCGTAAAGTCATGACCATGAGCAGCACGGGGGGCCGGCGCAGGCCGCCGACCATTCACGATGTGGCGCGCGAGGCGGGAGTCTCCCGGGGCACCGTCTCACGCGTGCTCAACGGCGGTCACTACGTCAGCCCGACGGCCGCCGAGGCGGTCAACGCCGCGATCCGCAAGACGGGTTATGTCGTCAACCGGCACGCGCGGTCGCTGATCACCGGCCGCTCGGACTCCATCGGCTTCCTGTTGACCGAGCCGCAGGAGAAGCTCTTCGAGGACCCCAACTTCAATGTCCTGCTGCGGAGTTGCACCCAGGCGCTGGCCGCGCACGACATCCCGCTGCTGCTGATGCTGGCCGGCACGGAGGACGAGCGGCGCCGGATCACGCGGTACATCACGGCGGGCCACGTCGACGGCGTGCTGCTGGTGTCCAGCCACTCCGCGGATCCGGTCGCCGAGGAACTGCGCGAGGCGGGGGTGCCCCTCGTCCAGTGCGGCAAACCCATGGGCCGGGGCTCCAAGGTGAGTTATGTGGCCGCGGACGACCGGGACGGGGCCCGTGACATGGTGCGCCATCTGCTGTCGCTGGGCCGCCGTCGCATCGGTGTCGTGACCGGCCCGCTGGACAGCCCGGGTGGTGTCGACCGCCTCGCCGGCTACAAGGAGGTGCTCACGGAGGCGGGCGTCGAGATCGACGAGCGCCTCATCACCTCCGGTGACTACAGCCGGGCCAGTGGCGAGGCGGGCGCCGAACGGCTGCTGGAGCGGGCCCCGGACATGGACGCCGTGTTCGTGGCCTCCGACCTGATGGCGCAGGGCGCCCTGACGGCGCTGCGCCGGGCGGGCCGCCGGGTCCCCGAGGACGTGTCCGTGGGCGGCTTCGACGACTCCGCCGCGGCGACGGAGTCCACCCCCGCCCTCACCACGATCCGCCAGCCCTACGACCGCATCAGCAACGAGATGGTGCGAGTGCTGCTGGCCCAGATCGGCGGCGAGGACCCGGCGGCGGTGATCCTCCCGACGGAGCTGGTACGGCGCGAGTCGACCTGACACCCTCGAACGGCGCCGGCGTAATGACCCGGGGTGTCCGGTCATCACCCGAACGGTCGTCCGAAGTTTCCGTCACGACCGGGGTCGGAGCGCCGCGCGAGGGTACTCGACGCGCACCGGTCCCGGATCGGGTTGGACACTGGAGTGCGGCCGGTGTGGGCCGGCGGACGAGACCAGGACGCGACTGCCATGAACAGCGACAGCAAACTCAGGGGTGCGGAGAACGTCGTCTCCAGCCATTCCGTCTTCGGGGCCCCCTGCTGGGTGAGCCTCACCAGCCGTGACCTTCCGGCCACGGAGAACTTCTACGCCGCCGTGCTGGGCTGGCGGTGGCGCACGGCCAAGCTCGGCGACCACTTCCGGATCGCGCTGGCGGACGGGGTGCCGGTCGCCGGGATCGCCGGAGTGGCGGACCTGTGGCAGATGGCGGTCGCCTGGACCCCGTACTTCGCCGTGTCCGACGCGGACGCGGCGGCGGGCCGGGCCAGGGAACGCGGCGGTACGGTCGCGGTCGGCCCCCTCTCCTTCCCTCCCGGCCGCGCCGCCCTCCTGGCGGACCGCCACGGGGCCTCCTTCGGCATCTGGGAGGGGGCGCTCTTCACCGACTGGGAGACCTGGCGCAAGGCAGCCCCGGCCTTTGTCCGGCTCCACACCCGGGACGCCTTCGACGCCGCGATCTTCTACGGCGAGGTCCTGGAGTGGGCCACCGAGAAGCCCGGCTGCTGCGAGGTCCGCTACGAGGCGAACGAGGTCGTCCTGCGCAGCGAGGGCGAGGTGGTGGCCCGGATCACCTCGGGCGCGCTGGAAGCCGCGCCCGACCCCACGATCCGCCCGCACTGGCAGGTCCACTTCGCCGTCGCGGACGTGGCGGTCTGCGTCGAGGCCGCCCAGCACCACGGCGGCACGGTCCTCTCGCACGACGCGGACGAGGCGGTGCTCCGCGACCCGGACGGCGCCCAGTTCACGATCACCTCACGCACCCGACGCTGACCGCCGCGGCCACCGGGCGGCGGGCTGCCGCGGTGACGAGTAGAGGTACTGCTTCTCCCCCAGAGGCTGCCCGGTGACGTGCCCGCGCCAGAGCAGCAGGCCGTGACGCCGTTCCCAGTACGCCGAGTACGTCCCGGTCACCAGCCGCGCCGGCACGAACAGCAGCGGCAGGAAGGCGGCCAAGGACTCCCACGCCAGGGCGACGACCAGACTGGCCGCCGTCAGGAAGCCGACGAAGGGCAGGCCGAAGCTGCGACGGAGGGATTCCTGAGGCGTGGGCAGCACCGCCTCGGGGTCCGCCAGGGGCAGCGCTGTCTCGAACTCGCGTTTCTCGCTGCCCGGCCAGCCGACCGTGCAGGACAACAGCCCGGAGACCGCGAGGACGGCGGCGACGCCGAGACCCGTCCGCCAGAGTTCGGCATCGGACTTGGGCACGTCGCGCAGCCAGAGCACCAGGGGCACGGTCACGATCAGGGCGCACGCCGCCTCGACTGCGGTGATCAACTCATGGTGGACGTACCTGACCACTGTTCTCCCCCTCCGCGCCCGCCTCCCCAGGGCAGGGCGCACTACTCCTCATGCCCGCCGTCGGCGTGGCACACCCCGGTCGGGGAGCGGTGTTCGCCGCTCGTTCACGCCGCCCGCGACGGCCGCGACAGCAGCACCAGCCCCCGGGCCTCGACGGTGATCTCCGCGCCCGCCTTGTACTCGGACTCGTCCGGGACACCGTCCGGTTCCGCGGCCGTGTCGATCCGCGTCGTCCAGCGCTCGCCGTACGTGGCGCCGGGCAGGCGGAAGGCCATCGGCTCCCAGTGGCTGTTCAGCAGGAACAGGAAGGAGTCGTCGACGACGGGGCGGCCGTAGGGGTCGGGTTCGGCGATGGCGTCACCGTTGAGGAAGACGGCGACGGAGTGGGCGTCGGAGCGGTCCCAGTCGGCGTCGGTCATCTCCTGGGCGTTCGGCAGCAGCCAGACCAGGTCGGGGAGCGGCTGGTCCGCGCGGGTCGGCGTGTCGCCTCGGAAGAAGCGGCGGCGGCGCAGCACGGGGTGGGCGGCGCGCAGGGCGATGAGGTCACGGGTGAAGGCCAGCAGCCCGCGTCGTTCGTCGTCCAGGTGCCAGTCGAGCCATGAGACCTCGTTGTCCTGGCAGTAGGCGTTGTTGTTGCCGCGCTGGGTGCGGCCCGACTCGTCGCCGTGGCAGAGCATCGGGATGCCCTGGGACAACAGCAGCGTGGCCAGGAGGTTGCGCTGCTGGCGGGCGCGGAGCGCACGGACACGGGGGTCCTTGGTGGGGCCTTCGACTCCGCAGTTCCAGGACCGGTTGACGTTCTCGCCGTCCCGGTTGCCCTCGCCGTTGGCCTCGTTGTGCTTGTCGTTGTACGAGACCAGGTCGCGCAGGGTGAAACCGTCGTGGGCGGTCACGAAGTTGACGCTGGCGCGCGGGCGGCGCCGGCTGTGTTCGTACAGGTCGGAGGAGCCGGTCAGCCGGGAGGCGAACTCGCCGAGCGTGTGCGGGCGGCCGCGCCAGAAGTCCCGTACGGCGTCCCGGTACTTGCCGTTCCACTCCGACCACAGCGGCGGGAAGTTGCCGACCTGGTAGCCGCCCTCGCCGACGTCCCACGGTTCGGCGATCAGTTTGACGCGGCTGATCACCGGGTCCTGCTGGATCAGGTCGAAGAACGCCGACAGCCGGTCCACCTCGTGGAACTGCCGGGCCAGGGTGGCCGCGAGGTCGAAGCGGAAGCCGTCGACGTGCATCTCGGTGACCCAGTACCGCAGCGAGTCCATGATGAGCTGAAGGACGTACGGGTGACGCATCAGCAGGCTGTTGCCGGTGCCGGTGGTGTCGTAGTAGTGGCTCCAGTCGCCGTCCACCAGACGGTAGTACGAGCTGTTGTCGATGCCCCGGAAGGAGAGGGTGGGGCCCTTCTCGTTGCCCTCGGCGGTGTGGTTGTAGACCACGTCGAGGATCACTTCGAGGCCGGCCGCGTGCAGCGCCTTGACCATCGACTTGAACTCGGTGACCTGCTGGCCCCGGGTGCCCTGGGCGGCGTAGGCGTTGTGCGGCGCGAAGAAGCCGATGGTGTTGTAGCCCCAGTAGTTGCTGAGGCCCCGGTCCTGGAGGACGCCGTCCTGCACGAACTGGTGCACGGGCATCAGCTCGATCGCGGTCACGCCCAGCGAGGTGAGGTGCTCGACGACGGCGGGGTGGGCCAACCCGGCGTAGGTGCCGCGCAGTTCGGCGGGGACGTCGGGGTGGATGCGGGTGAGGCCGCGGACATGGGCCTCGTAGATGACGGTGTCGGCATACGGCCTGCGGGGCGGGCGGTCGTCTCCCCAGTCGAAGAACGGGTCGGTGACCACGCCGAGCATGGTGTGCCCGGCGCTGTCGGCGCCGGGTTCGTAGAGGGAGGGGTGGTTGTCCGTCTGCCCGTCCACGGCTGTGGTGTACGGGTCGAGGAGCAGCTTCGCCGGATCGCAGCGGTGGCCGGCGGCCGGGTCCCAGGGGCCGTGCACGCGGTAGCCGTAGCGCTGCCCCGGTCCGACGCCGGGGAGGTGGCCGTGCCAGACGAAGCCGTCGACCTCGGTGAGCGGGACGGAGCGGTGGCGGCCCCGGTCGTCGACGAGGACGAGGTCGACGCGTTCGGCGACCTCGCTGAACAGCGCGAAGTTGGTGCCGGTGCCGTCGTAGGACGCGCCCAGCGGGTAGGGGTGCCCGCTCCACACGGGCACCCCTTTCCTGACACGCCGCGCGGTCACCGCGCGTCTTCGCGTGTGTCCGGCGCCTCGCCGCCGGGCGCGCCGGCGAGCACGGCGACGGGGATCTCGCGGGGTACTTGGAGCACTTCCCGCAGGTCCGGTTCGGGTGCCGTCGGGACCAGGGGCACGCTCTGGTCGACCGGCGCCCGTTGGGTGAACCAGATGACCGTGCTGCCGGTGTCGGTGGCGCAGCAGCCCCAGCCGTCGCTCAGCGCGGCGATGCGGGTCAGGCAGGGGCGCAGTTCACGGTCCGGGCGCAGCTCACGGTCGTTCTCGCCCACCGCGGCGATGAGGTGCTGGCCGTTCCACCACATCTCGATCGAGGTGTTCTTGTCCGTCGCGTGTTCCGCGATCGCGCGGAGCAGCAGGTCGGCGCTGTGGCAGACGGGCTCGACGAGGGTCTCCAGGTCCCAGAACCGGAGGTGAGCGGCCAGGATGCGCCTGACCTGTCCGACCCGTTCCGGACTGACTTCCATGTCGAGGTGGTAGTAGCGAGGCACTGCGGTCTTCATCGTCGTTGGCTCCTCACCGGCGAAGCTCCCGCTTCTTCTCGTCCCTGGGGAACGAGGCCGAGTCGTCCTTTGCGGAGCGGGCCCGAGCACGAAGCGTGAGCACCGATCTCTTCTGAGTCAGCTCCAGAGTGGGAGGGCTACGCCATTCGTGCAACACGAGCGACTCCCGAGGTAGTTGAAGAGCCAACAAGACGGTGGGTGGTTGCCCGTGCACCATGAGTGAAGCATCGGCTCCGCGAGGCGTCGGTGCCCCTCAGCGCACGACCTCCCCCGGGAAGCGTGCTCCACCGAGAGTGCCGGGAGGTGATCAGCACATGTTGCTGCCCGCCAAGAACGAGGTGGCCAGACAGCTGCGGCGCTACCGCACCTGGGAACGGGTGATGCTCGCGTCCCCGACCGACCGCACGGCCCGGGAGAACTTCGAGGACTCGGGATACACGCTGTGCGTGCTGATGGGCAAGCGCTGCGCCCGCGAGGCCGTGACGGCCGCCGAGCGCTATCTCCAGACGAGCCTGCCCGCCTACCTCCAGGAACAGACCGGCCACCTCAAGCAGGACCAGTCCGGCCAGACCCGCAAGGAGCAACCGGGCGCGGCCCGCAAGGAGCAGAGCGGCCAGCGCCGCCAGGGCCGTGCGGCCAGGCGGGGTCCACCGTCCGGCCGGCGTTCCAAGGCAGGGCGGTAGGACCCGTTCAGTACCCGTTCGGCGTAGCGCCGATCCCCGAGCACGGCGGAGGTGAGACCCATGAGCCCGACCCCGGCCCCGGCCATCGGCCGCGTCCCCATCCGGGACGTCCGCCCGCTCGTCGAGTGCGGCAGGCGTCCCGCGAAGGCGGTCGTCGGCGAGACCTTCGAGGTCACCGCGACGCTCTTCCGGGAGGGGCACGGCGTGGTCGCCGCCCATGTCGTGCTCAAGGACCCGGAGGGCCGCCCGGCCCCGTGCACCCCGATGCGCGAGCTCGCCCGGGGCACCGACCGCTGGGGCGCCTGCGTCACCCCCACCTCCGTGGGCCGGTGGACCTACCGCGTGGAGGCCTGGAGCGACCCGATCGCCACCTGGCGCCACCATGCCCACATCAAGATCCCGGCCGGTATCGACCCCGGACTCGTCCTGGAGGAGGGCGCCGAGCTGTACGCGCGCGCCGCCGCCGGGGTGCCGGAGGGCGACGGGCACCTCGCCCTGTTGACGGCCGTCGGAAAACTCCGCGACGACACTCTTCCGGTCGTCGACCGTCTGGCGGCGGCGCTGGCGCCGGAGGTGGAGGAGGTCCTCACCCGCCATCCCCTGCGCGAACTGGTCACCTCCAGCGAACCGTTGCCCCTGCTGGTCGAGCGGGAACGGGCGCTGTTCGGGTCCTGGTACGAGTTCTTCCCGCGTTCCGAGGGCACCCCCGAGCAGCCCCACGGAACCTTCCGTACCGCCGCCCGCCGCCTGCCCGCGATCGCCGCCATGGGCTTCGACGTCGTCTACCTGCCACCGATCCACCCGATCGGCACCACCTTCCGCAAGGGCCGCAACAACACCCTCTCCCCCACCCCCGACGACGTCGGCGTCCCCTGGGCCATCGGCTCCCCCGAAGGCGGCCACGACGCCATCCACCCCGACCTGGGCACCCTCGAGGACTTCGACCACTTCGTCGCCCGCGCACAGGAACTGGGCCTGGAAGTCGCCCTGGACTTCGCCCTGCAGTGCTCCCCGGACCATCCCTGGGTGCAGAAACACCCCGAGTGGTTCCACCACCGCCCCGACGGCACGATCGCCTACGCGGAGAACCCGCCGAAGAAGTACCAGGACATCTACCCCATCGCCTTCGACGCCGACATGCCCGGCCTCATCGCCGAGACCACCCGGATCCTGCGGCACTGGATGGACCACGGGGTCCGCGTCTTCCGCGTCGACAACCCCCACACCAAACCGGTCGTCTTCTGGGAACAGGTGATCGCCGACATCAACGCCACCGACCCGGACGTCATCTTCCTGGCCGAGGCCTTCACCCGCCCCGCGATGATGCACACCCTGGCCGCGACCGGCTTCCAGCAGTCCTACACCTACTTCACCTGGCGCAACAGCAAACAGGAGCTGACGGAGTACGCCACGGAGCTGGCGGGTGAGGCGGCCGCCTATATGCGGCCGAACTTCTTCGTCAACACCCCCGACATCCTCCACGCCTTCCTCCAGAACGGCGGACGGCCGGCCTTCGAGCTGCGCGCGGTGCTGGCCGCGACGCTCTCGCCGACCTGGGGCGTCTACTCCGGCTACGAACTGTGCGAGAACACCCCGCTCAAACCCGGCAGCGAGGAGTACCTCGACTCGGAGAAGTACCAACTCCGCCCACGCGACTGGGACGCAGCCGAACAAGACGGACGTACGATCGCGCCCCTCATCACCGCGCTCAACGACATCAGGCGGCGCCACCCCGCCCTGCACGCGCTCAGGAACCTGCGCTTCCACCACACCGACAACGACGCGGTGATCGCGTACAGCAAGCGTGCGGGCTCGGACGCGGTCGTGGTGGTCGTCAACCTCGACCCCCATCACACCCAGGCGGCCTGGGTCTCGCTCGACATGGCGGAACTCGGCCTCGGCATGGACGAAAACGTGCCAGTACGCGACGAGTTGACAGGCGAGACCCACCGCTGGGGAAGGACGAACTACGTGTGCCTGACACCCGGACGGGCGCCCGCACACGTCTTCCACGTCCAGCTCCACGCCGAGAGCTCGTCCTCCTCGTCGCAGATCGGAGGGTCAGGTACGCCATGACCATGAACGCACCCATCCCGGACACCTTCGAGGACACTCCGCAGAAGGACCGGGACCCGGACTGGTTCAAACGCGCCGTCTTCTACGAAGTCCTCGTCCGCTCCTTCCAGGACAGCAACGGCGACGGCATCGGCGACCTCAAGGGCCTGACCGCCAAACTCGACTATCTCCAGTGGCTGGGCATCGACTGCATCTGGCTCCCGCCCTTCTTCAAATCACCCCTCAGGGACGGCGGCTACGACGTCTCCGACTACACCGCCGTCCTCCCCGAATTCGGTGACCTCGCCGACTTCGTGGAATTCGTCGACGCCGCCCACCAACGCGGCATGCGCGTCATCATCGACTTCGTCATGAACCACACCAGCGACCAGCACCCGTGGTTCCAGGAATCGAGGAAAGACCCCGACGGCCCCTACGGCGACTACTACGTCTGGGCCGACGACGACAAGCAGTTCCAGGACGCCCGCATCATCTTCGTCGACACCGAAGCCTCCAACTGGACCTTCGACCCCGTCCGCAAGCAGTACTTCTGGCACCGGTTCTTCTCCCACCAACCGGACCTCAACTACGAGAACCCCGCTGTCCGAGAAGAAATGCTGGCCGCTCTCAGGTTCTGGCTGGACCTGGGCATCGACGGCTTCCGCCTCGACGCCGTCCCCTACCTCTACCAGGAGGAAGGCACCAACTGCGAGAACCTGCCGGCCACCCACGCGTTCCTCAAGCACGTCCGCCGGGAGATCGACGCGCTGTACCCGGACACGGTCATCCTCGCGGAGGCGAACCAGTGGCCGGAAGACGTGGTCGACTACTTCGGCGACTTCCGGAGCGGCGGCGACGAATGCCACATGGCTTTCCATTTCCCGGTGATGCCACGCATCTTCATGGCCGTACGGAGGGAATCGCGCTATCCGGTCTCGGAAATCCTCGCCAAGACCCCGGCCATTCCGTCGAACTGCCAGTGGGGCATCTTCCTGCGCAACCACGACGAGCTGACCCTCGAAATGGTCACCGACGAAGAACGCGACTACATGTACGCGGAGTACGCGAAAGACCCGCGTATGCGCGCCAACATCGGCATCAGGCGCCGGCTCGCCCCACTCCTCGACAACGACCGCAACCAGATCGAGCTGTTCACCGCCCTGCTCCTGTCCCTCCCCGGCTCGCCGATCCTCTACTACGGCGACGAGATCGGCATGGGCGACAACATCTGGCTCGGCGACCGCGACGCCGTACGCACCCCGATGCAGTGGACGCCCGACCGCAACGCGGGCTTCTCCTCCTGCGATCCCGGACGCCTCTACCTGCCGACGATCATGGACCCGGTCTACGGCTACCAGGTGACGAACGTCGAGGCGTCGATGTCCTCCCCCTCGTCGCTGCTCCACTGGACCCGCCGGATGATCGAGATCCGGAAACAGAACACGGCGTTCGGCCTCGGGACCTATACCGAATTGCAGTCGTCCAACCCCGCCGTGCTGGCGTATCTCCGGGAGTACAAAGACGACCTGGTGCTGTGCGTGAACAACTTCTCGCGCTTCGCGCAGCCCACCGAACTCGACCTGCGCGCCTACGAAGGACGCCACCCCGTCGAACTCATCGGCGGCGTCCGTTTCCCCGCCATCGGTGAACTGCCCTATCTGCTCACCCTCGCGGGCCACGGCTTCTACTGGTTCCGGCTCTCCCGAGTCCTCTCCCGCGCTGCCCGAGGGCGTTGAAGCGTGGGCCGGCGAAAGGACGCGTCACCATGCCGAAGACCGCAACCGCATTGCTCCGGCCGAGCAGCGACGGGGTCGCCGCCGACCTCATGACCTCGCTCGCCGGACTGCTGCGCGAGTGGCTGCCGAGGCAGCGCTGGTTCGCCGGCAAGGACCGGCCGGTCACGGATCTCGCCCTGCTGTCGATGACCGAGCTGTATCCGGGCTGTCTGCACCTGCTCGTGCACACCGGTCAGCCGAGTCACCCCGGCCACTGCGGGGTGCCCGCGCCCGACGGCACCCCCCTCGACGGTGACTGCTACCAACTGCTGCTCGGTGTGCGCGAACATCTGGTGCCGCGCCTGAGCCGGGCGCTCATCGGGCAGGCCCATGAGGGGCCGCTCGCCGGTCTGACGGTGTACGACGCGCTGTATGACCCTCGCTCGGCCCAGTTGCTCCTCGACCGGCTGCGGCACCCCGGTACGGCGGGCCCGTTGTGCTTCGAGGCGGACCCGGACGTACGGGTACCGGCCGGGCTGGCGCCGCGGCTGCTGGACGCCGAGCAGTCCAACTCCTCGCTGGTGTACGGGGACGCGTACATCCTGAAGGTCTTCCGGCGCATCCAGCCCGGTGTGAACCCCGATCTGGAGGTGCCGGACGCGCTGGCCGGTCAGGGGTGTGGGCGGGTGCCCGCTCCGGTGGCCTGGTTCCGGACGACCGATCCGTTCCCGGCGACGCTCGGTGTGCTGCAGCCGTTCCTGCCCGACGCGTCCGACGGCTGGACGCTGGCGCTCGGCGCGCTCGCCACCGGGAACGACTTCACGGCGCAGGCCCGTGAGCTGGGGCGGGCCACGGCGGAGGTGCACCTCGCGCTGGCCTCGGCCTTCCCCTCCGGGCCCCATGACGAGAACGGGCGGACGGCGGCCGCGATGACCGAGCGGCTGGACGTCGCCGCGCGCTGCGTACCGGCGCTGCAGCCGTTCGTCCCCGGTCTGCGCACGGCCTTCCGCGCCCTGCTCTCCTGCGATGTCGGGCCGCCCGCCCAGCGCATCCACGGCGATCTGCACCTGGGTCAGGTGCTGCGGGCCGGCCGGGAGTGGTTCGTGATCGACTTCGAGGGAGAGCCGTCCCGTCCGCTCGCCGAGCGGTGCGGCACGCAGTCCCCGGTGCGGGACATCGCCGGGATGCTGCGCTCCTTCGACTATGCCGCCCGGCAGCGCCGCCCCTGGCGCCCGGAGTGGGCGCGCCGCTGCCGTGAGGCCTACTGCGCGGGCTATGCCGCCCGCGCCGGCTGGGACCCGCGCAAGAAACACGGTCTGCTGCGCGCCTACGAGACGGACCGGGCCGTGTACGAGGTCCTCTACGAGGCCCGGCACCGCCCCGACTGGCTTCCCGTACCGATGGCGGCGATCGAGCGACTCGCCGTGAGAGGAGACTGACACCGTGGCCCTGCGCGACACCACTTCCCCCGAGGCGGCGGGCCCGCCCCCGCGCAGGCCCCGGCTGACCGTGCCCGCCCCTCCCCTGGCCCCCGACGACCGTGCGCGTCTGCTCTCCGGCGCCCACCACGACCCGCACGCCCTGCTAGGCGCCCACCCTGTGCCGGGCGGGATCGCCGTACGGGCCCTGCGCCCGTACGCCCATGCGGTGAGCGTCGTGATCGACGGCGAGCGCACCTATCTCGCCTCGGAGGGTGACGGCCTCTTCTCCGTCCTGCTGCCGCTCGACGCCGTCCCCGCGTACACGCTGTTCGTGTCGTACGAGGACGTCGACCACGAGATCCACGACCCGTACCGTTTCCTGCCGGCGCTCGGCGAACTGGATCTGCATCTGATCCGTGAGGGGCGGCACGAGCAGCTGTGGAAGGCGCTCGGGGCCGAGCCGATGACCCACCAGGGCGTGACCGGCACCCGGTTCACGGTGTGGGCGCCGAACGCCCAAGGGGTGCGTGTCGCCGGGGACTTCGCCTGCTGGAACGGGACGGCGTTCCCGATGCGGTCCCTCGGTTCGTCCGGGGTCTGGGAGCTGTTCCTGCCGGGGGTGGGTGAGGGCGCCCGCTACAAGTTCGAGATCACCTCCCGGCACGGCCACCGCTTCCTCAAGGCCGACCCGATGGCACGCCAGGCCGAGATGCCCCCGGCGACGGCGTCCATCGTCACGGCGTCGCACTACGAGTGGGGCGACGCGCAGTGGATGGCCAGGCGCGGGGACACTCCGGTGCACGAGGCGCCGTTCTCCGTCTACGAGATCCATCTGCCGTCCTGGCGACCCGGACTGACGTATCGTCAACTTGCTGACGTACTCCCGGAGTACGTCTCCGATCTCGGTTTCACCCACGTGGAGCTCATGCCGGTCGCCCAGCACCCGTTCAGCGGCTCCTGGGGCTACCAGGTCACCGGCTTCTACGCGCCCACCTCACGCCTCGGCACTCCCGACGACTTCAAGTATCTGATCGACGCGCTCCACCGGGCCGGTATCGGCGTGATCGTGGACTGGGTGCCGGCCCATTTCCCCAAGGACGACTGGGCGCTCGCCCGCTTCGACGGGGAGCCCCTGTACGAACCCGGGGACTCACGGCGGGCCGAGCATCCGGACTGGGGGACGTACGAGTTCGACTTCGGCCGTACCGAGGTACGCAACTTCCTGGTGGCGAACGCCGTGTACTGGTGCGAGGAGTTCCACGTCGACGGGCTGCGGGTGGACGCGGTCGCGTCGATGCTCTACCTCGACTACTCGCGTGACTCCGGTCAGTGGTCTCCCAATGTGTTCGGCGGACGCGAGGACCTCGACGCGGTCGCCTTCCTCCAGGAGATGAACGCGACCGTGTACCGGCGGGCGCCGGGGGTGGTGACCATCGCGGAGGAGTCCACGGCCTGGGACGGCGTGACCCGCCCGACGGACAGCGGCGGTCTGGGCTTCGGGCTGAAGTGGAACATGGGGTGGATGCACGACTCGCTGGGCTACATCGAGCACGAGCCGGTGCACCGCAAGTACCACCACAACGAGATGACGTTCTCGATGATGTACGCGTACAGCGAGAACTACGTCCTGCCCATCTCGCACGACGAGGTCGTGCACGGGAAGCAGGCGTTGGTGTCGAAGATGCCGGGTGACTGGTGGCAGCGGCGGGCCGACCACCGCGCGTATCTCGGCTTCATGTGGGCCCACCCCGGCAAGCAACTCCTCTTCATGGGCCAGGAGTTCGCCCAGGGCGCGGAGTGGTCGGAGCCGCACGGCCCTGACTGGTGGCTCCTGGACCCCGCCTACGGCGCCGAAGCGGACCACCGGGGCGTACGCGACCTCGTCCGCGACCTCAACACGACCTACCGCCACACCCCCGCCCTCTGGCAGCGGGACACCGACCCGGCCGGCTTCCGGTGGGTGAGCGGGGACGCGGCCGAGGACAACGTCTTCGCGTTTCTGCGCTTCGACGCGCACGGCACGCCCTTGCTGGCCGTCTCCCACTTCAGCCCTGTGGTCCGGGAGGGCTACCGCCTCGGGGTGCCTGAGGATGTCGCGGCGTGGCAGGAGGTGCTGAACACGGACGCCGCCGCCTACGGAGGGAGCGACGTCACCAACCCCCGCCCCGTCGAGGCCGAGCTCCACGCCTGGCACGGACGGCCGGCCAGTGTCCGCGTGACCTTGCCTCCGCTGGCCACGATCTGGCTCCGCCCGGCCTAGTTTTCCGCCCCCGCCGCCCCTGCCCGTTCCCATCCCCAGGGGCTGCGCCCCTTCGGCCCCCGGCCGCGGGTCCGGTGGGGCTTTCTCGCGCAGTTCCCCGCGCCCCTTTCAGGGGCTCGGGTGTCACTGGTCAGGATCGGAGAAGCCGGTCGGCGCTGCCCCGGCCTAGCGTGGACGACAGATCCCAGCGACCGACACAACCGCGGAGGAGTACGCCATGACCGCCGGACTCAAGACCATCATCTATCCCGTCAAGGACCTCGCTCAGGCGAAAGCGCTGTTCAGTGCCCTGCTGGAGGTTGAGCCGTATGCGGACACCCCGTACTACGTCGGGTTCAAGGACGCGGGGCAGGACGTGGGCCTGGACCCCAACGGCCATGCGAAGGGGATGACGGGCCCGGTGCCGTACTGGCACGTCACCGATATCCGGGCGACGCTCGCGGGGCTGCTGGGGGCCGGTGCGGAGACGCTGGAGGACGTCCACGACGTGGGTGGCGGCCGGCTGATCGCCTCGGTGAAGGACACGGACGGAAACCTGGTCGGGCTCCTCCAGGACACCGCCGCCGAGTAGCGGGACGCGGTGATTGCACCTGCAGTAGTTGCACAGGAAATAATCGTCGGGTCCTCTGTTACCGTGCACATATGGCAGCGAACACGGCCGGTGCCCGGCTCGAGGACCAGTGGCGGGACATCCTTTCCGTGCACGCCCGCACGATGTGCGAGATCGACCGGGTACTGCACCCGCACGGCCTCGGCGCCAGCGATTTCGAGGTGCTCGACATCCTCGCGTCCGGCATGGCCGCGGCCACGGCGGCCGGGGACCTCTGCCGCGTGCAGAACATCGCGGAGAAGGTCCACCTCAGCCAGAGCGCGCTGTCCCGGCTGATCGGGCGCCTGGAGAAGGACGGCCTGGTGGAGCGGTCGATGTGCGTGGAGGACCGGCGCGGGGTGTGGGTCACCCTCACCGCCAAGGGCCGCGACCTGCACGCCGAGGTACTGCCCCTCCAGCGCGACGTCCTGGCCCGCATGTTGCGGCGGGGCTGACGTCCGTCCGTGGCTTGATCCACACCACCTGAAGGGCCGTATGTCTCGTACGGCCCTTCAGCGCAGCAGTCCCCGTACGGCCTCGAAGGCGGCCTCCACCGTGGCCCGGTCGGCGCCGGGACGGGCGAGGGCGCTCATCGGGATGGGAGTGACCGGCGGGAGTCCGGCGTACGGGGTGAGCCCGTCCGGGGCGGGACCGACGGCGGCGAGGAGGGCGACACCCTGGCCGGTGCGGGCGATGTCGAGGACACCGGCGAGGTAGCCGGCGTCGCCGACGACCGTGGCGGGGACGCCGTGCGCGGCGAGCGTCGCGATGGCCCGACGGCGGATCGCGCACGGGTCCTCGACGGCCACCAGCGGCACCGGGACAGGCGCGGCGGGGGCCTCCCAGCCGGGCGTGGCGTGCCAGGTCAAAGGCAGTCCGCCGACAGGGGTGCCCTCGGTCGCGGCCGCCTCGGTGACGTACACCGCGACATCGACGCTCCCCCGCTCCACGGCCTCGACGAGCCGCGCCGAGCGGTCGATGCGGAACCGCACCCGGCAGCCGGGACGCACCCCCTGTACGGCCGCGGTGAGCCGGGGCAGAAACTGGTCGGCCGCGTGTTCGGTGGAGCCGATGGTGACGGTGTCGACATCGACGTCGAGCAGGGCGCGTACGGCTTCGTCGTGGACGGCGAGGATGCGGCGGGCCTGCTCGACGAGGAGACGGCCGTCCGGGGTGAAACGGGTGCCTCTGCCCTCGCGTTCGACGATCGGACGGCCGAGGGTCTTCTCCAGCCTGCGCACATGCTGGCTCACCGCGGACTGGCTGAGGGTGAGGGAGCGGGCCGCGCGGTGGAAGCCGCCGCAGTCGGCTATCGCGGTCAGGCTGCGCAGGGCCACGATGTCGAGGACAGGTTGGGGCATGCGGCGACGGTAGCCGCCACCGGCCATCGATCGCGATTCCTGATCGGTTTCGATACGGAATCGTCGTTGGACGTGACACCGCACCGCCGGTCATGATGAACGCATGATTCCCGCGACCGCCTCTGCTGCCTTTCTGACGCAGCGCCGAGTCATCGACTTCGGCGTGGCGTGCAGCGCGCGCTGTCGTTGATTCGCTGATCCCCCGCCGCCGGTCTCCGGCGTTCTCGCCGCGCTCACCTCGCGTGTGCCCTCACTGAACCGACACGTGTCCGCCCGGCCTTCCGCCCGTGCGGTCCTCGGCCCCTTTTCCCTGCCCTGATACGGGAGTTGCTTCCCCATGCCCTCCTCCACACTGTCCTCGTCCTGGGACGAACCCGAAGGTCTCGCCGCGCGCGGCACGCTCATCGTGCTCGCCGGGCGGGGTGAGCACGGCGGCGTGTACGAACGGTTCGGCCGCCGTCTCGCCTTCGACGCCTACCGGGTCCGCGCGCTCGGCGACCCGACCGCCGACCCCTCCGTCCTCGACGAGGCGGCCAAGCTCCTGGCCGACGAGTCGCTGCCCGGCCCGAAGGTGCTGGTCGGCTCCGACACGGGCGCCCGCTACGCCGTACATCTCGCCGCCGAGCAGACCACGGGCCTCGACGCGCTGATCCTGGCCGGTCTGCCCATCGGGCCCTGGGTGTCCGGGAGTTGGGAGACCGAGGTCGCGGCGCGGACCGCGTGCCCCACCCATCAGGGCCGGCTCGCGCACGACCCCGGCTTCCGGCGGGGCGCGCTCGACGAGACCCCTGAGGAACTGCCGGAACTGCGCCTGGATCTCGTGGACGTCCCCGTGCTCGCGCTGCACGGCACGGACGACGCCATCAGCCCGCTCGACGGGGCACGGAACGCCTACGCGGGCCACCCCGCCGTACGGACCGTGACCTTCGACGGCGGTCGGCACGACGTCCTCAACGACGCCCTGCACCGTACGGCCGCCTCCGTGGTCGTCCTCTTCCTGGAGCGGCTCCGTCTCTCCCCCGAGCTGCCGGTCATCGCGGCGGGTCCGTCGTGAGCACGCGAACCTCGACCACCCCCATCAGCCGCGTCACCACGTCCGTCGCCGAGCTGGACGCCCTGCTCCACTCCGAGCACCCGCCCGTGCTGCTCGATGTGCGGTGGGCGCTCGGTGATCCTCATGGCCGGGAGCACTACGCGGCCGGGCACATACCGGGCGCGGTGTACGTCGACCTCGACACGGAGCTGGCCGCGCCGCCGAGTCCGGAGGGCGGGCGGCATCCCCTGCCCGAGCTCGCCGATCTGCGGGCCGCAGCACGGCGTTGGGGCGTCGGGGAGGGCCGGTCGGTCGTCGTGTACGACGATCTGGGCAACGCGGCGGCGGCCCGGGCATGGTGGCTGTTGCGGTTCGCCGGGGTGACCGAGGTGAAGCTGCTGGACGGGGCGTTGGCCGCGTGGAAAGCCGCCGGGCTGGAGCTGGAATCGGGTACGCCCACCCCTCCGTTGCCCGGTGATGTAGTGCTGCGGTCCGGTGGGCTGCCGGTGACCGATGCCGACGGGGTCGCCGAACTCGCCGCGTCAGGGCTGCTGTTGGACGCGCGGGCCGCCGAACGGTACCGGGGTGAGGTCGAGCCGGTGGATCCGCGGGCCGGACACATTCCGGGGGCCGTGTCGGCGCCGACCGGGGAGAACCTGGCGGCCGACGGGACGTTCCGGTCCGCCGAGGAGCTGCGGGAGCGGTTCCTGGCGAAGGGCGCCGGTGAGGCGGAGCGCATCGGCGTGTACTGCGGTTCCGGTGTCACCGCCGCCCATCAGATCGCCGCGCTCGCGATCGCCGGTTTCGAGGCGACGCTCTTCCCCGGCTCCTGGTCCGCCTGGTCCGCCGATCCGGCCCGCCCGGCCGTGAAGGGAAGCCGGCCATGACGACGAAACCACTGGTACTGCCCCAGCGGCCGACCCGCGCGGACGCGGCGCCCACGCCGACCCGCGTCACCATCCGTGGCACCGCGAAGACCGCGCGCCGCTTCACCGTCCCCCGCGCCGTACGCCGTGCCTCCGGTCCCCTCGGCCTGGTCCTGCTGTGGTTCCTGACCTCGGCGACCGGGCTGCTCCCCGAGTCGGTCCTCGCCTCCCCCGTGGATGTCGTCGAGCAGGCCGTGGAGCTGACGAAGAGCGGTGAACTCCCCAGTGCCGTCGCCGCCTCGGGGCGCCGGGCCGCCACCGGGTTCCTGATCGGGGCGACCATCGCGCTGACCCTGTCGCTGCTCGCGGGGCTGTTCCGGCTCGGTGAGGACGTCATCGACTCCTCGATGGGCATGTTCCGCGCGATCCCGTGGGTGGGCCTGATCCCGCTGTTCATCGTGTGGTTCGGCATCGAGGAGACGCCGAAGATCGCGCTGGTCGCGCTCGGGGTGACGTATCCGCTGTACTTCAACATCTACGGCGGGATCCGCTCCACGGACGCCCAACTCGTCGAGGCCGCACGGATGATGGGGCTCGGGCGGCTGGGGCTGATCACCTACGTGATCCTGCCGAGCGCGCTGCCCGGGGCTCTCGTGGGGCTCCGGTACGCGCTGTCGACGGCCTGGCTGGCGCTGGTGTTCGCCGAGCAGATCAACGCGGACGCGGGACTCGGTCATCTGATGAGCAACGCCCAGCAGTACTTCCGCACGGACGTCATCGTGCTCTGCCTCGCCGTGTACGCGCTGCTCGGCCTGGCCTGCGACTTCGCCGTACGCGTCCTGTCGCGCCGGTTGCTGACCTGGCGGGCCAACTTCGAAGGGGAGGCGTGAGCGCCATGACCACCACCGTCTCCGGCAGCCCTGTCGTGGCCAACAGCGTGGAGATACGCGGGCTCTCGCGGGCCTTCGACGGCCACACCGTGCTGCACGATCTCGATCTCGACATCCGGGAGGGCGAGTTCGTGGCCCTGCTCGGGCACAGCGGCTGCGGCAAGTCGACGTTGCTGCGGATCCTCGCCGGGCTGGACGAGGAGATCGGCGGCGAGGTGACCGTACCGGCCCGGCGCAGCGCGGCCTTCCAGTCGCCCCGGCTGCTGCCCTGGCTGAAGGTCTGGCGCAATGTGGTCCTCGGGCTGCCCGGACGGCCCGACCGGGCCGTGGCCGCGAAGGCGCTGGACGAGGTCGGTATCGCGGACCGCGCGACCGTGTGGCCGAAGACGCTCTCCGGCGGTCAGGCCCAGCGCGTCTCGCTGGCCCGAGAACTGGTCCGTGAGCCCGAACTCCTGCTCCTGGACGAGCCGTTCGGCGCGCTCGACGCCCTCACCCGGGGCAGGGTGCAGCAGTTGGTGGCCGAGCTGTGGCAGCGGCACGGCTGCGCGATCCTCCTGGTCACGCATGACGTGGAGGAGGCGCTGCTGCTCGCCGACCGGGTGCTGGTCATGGACGAGGGCCGAATCGCCCATGAGCTGACCGTCGATCTGCCCCGGCCCCGTGATCTGACCGCCCCCGAGTTCGTCTCCCTGCGCGCCCGCCTGCTGACCTGGCTCGGCGTGAACCGCACCTTGGAAGGAACCCCCTCGTGACACCCGCAGTGATACGCCGGATCACGGCCGCCGCGCTGAGCCTCACCGCCCTGCTGGCGCTGACCGGCTGTGGCGGGGACTCCTCGGCGGAGGCTTCTTCGTCGAAGAACGGCCGGGTCACGCTGACCATCGGCGACCAGGCCAAGACCCTCCAGACCATTCTCGCCGCCTCGGGCGCGCTCGAGGGCGCCGACTACCAGGTGAAGTGGGCCGAGTTCGAGGGCGCGGCCCCGCTCTACCAGGCCGTGCAGGCGAACGCCGCCGACACCACGTACTCGGCCGATCTGCCCGCCCTCCAGGCGCTCAGCGGCGGGGTGAGGTTCAAGACGGTCGCCGCGCTGAAGAACGACGGGCGGCACGTCGGGATCGTCGTCCGCGAGGGGTCCGGCATCGACAGCGTCGAGGACCTGAAGGGCCAGAAGGTCGTGGTGTCCTCGGCCAAGGGCAGCGTCTCGGAGTATCTGCTCGCCAACGTCCTCCAGGAGAACGGGCTCACGTACTCCGATGTGAAGGTCCAGTACTTGCTGCCGACCGACGCGCAGGCCGCCTTCGCCTCCGGGAGGATCAAGGTGTGGGCGACCTTCGGCGTCTACCAGGCCGTCGGTCTGGAACAGGGCGGCAAGCTGCTCGTCGACGGCGCCGACGGCCGCGTCAGCGGTTACGGCTTCATCGGCGCCTCCGACCAGGCCCTCGCGGACTCCGGGAAGAAGGCCGCGCTCGGCGACTTCCTCAAGCGGCTCGGTACGGCCCTGAAGTGGACCGACACGCACGAGGACGCGTACGCGAAGGCCATCGTGGAGCGCAACGGCGCCGACGAGTCGGTGGCGAAGACGCTCGCGTCGGCCGCGTACAGCCAGGTCCTGCCGATCGACGCCGAGGTGACCAGGACGGTCCAGGGTGTCGCCGATCTCATGAACGGCATCGGGGTCCTCGAACCGAACGTCGACGTGGCCGAGTCCGCCGACACCTCTGTCCTCAAGTGACTGGTTTGTGAAGGGAGTTCACCATGCCCGTGGAATTCATCAGCGCCGTCCACACCGCCCCCGGTGTCAACGGGCCCGCGGCGAGCGCGCGTACCGGCTTCGACCCCGGCTATCTGCGCACGTACGCACGTGCGCTGGACGACGGCGGCTTCGACCACACCCTCGTCGCCTACCACTCGGCGTCCCCGGACGCCCTCCAGCTGGCCCAGTTCGTGGCCACGCACACCGAGCGAATCCGCCCGATCCTGGCCCACCGGCCGGGTGTCATCTTCCCCACGCACGCGGCACGCGCCCTCGCGACCCTGGACCGGATCAGCGACGGCAGGCTGTCGCTGCACATCATCTCCGGGGGCAGTGACGAGGAGCAGCGGCGGGAGGGCGACTACCTCGACAAGGCGGAGCGGTACGAGCGTTCGGACGAGTACATCCAGGTGCTCAGGAAGGTGTGGACGGCCGACGGGCCCGTCTCGCACGAGGGCAAGTACTTCAGGTTCGAGGGCTACCACTCCGATGTGAAGCCGGTGAACGGGCTGATCCCGGTCTCGGTGGGCGGGTCGTCGCAGGACGCCTATCGGGTGGGCGGGCAGCAGGGTGACATCTTCGGGCTGTGGGGCGAGCCGTTGAAGGAGACGGCGGAGCAGATCGCCGCCGTGAACGCGGTCGCGGACGCCGCGGGGCGCCCCCGTCCACGTATCTGGGTGTCGTTCCGTCCGATCATCGCGCCCACCGAGGAGCTGGCCTGGGAGAAGGCCCACCGCACGCTGGGCGTGCTCCAGGCCGAGTCGGCGTCGTCGGACGCGTTCCGGCACTACCGGACCAGTGGGCGCCCGGCGAACGTCGGCTCGCAGCGGCTGCTGGACATCGCCGAGCGCGGGGAGGTGCACGACCGCTGCCTGTGGACCGCGCCGGCGGTCGCCACCAACGCGGCCGGGGCCTCGACCGCCCTCGTCGGCACGCCGGAGACGGTCGCCAAGGCCCTGCTCGACTACGTCGACATCGGCTGCGACCTGCTGTCGATCCGGGGCTACGACCCGCTGAACGACGCCATCGACTACGCCCGCCATGTCCTGCCGCTGGTCCGGCAGGAACTCGCCCATCGCGCCGCCGGCGCCCAGGCCGCCTGACCTCCGCCGGTCAGCGACACCCCCTCATGGAGATCCCGTGTTCCAGCGCACCCTGCGCGCGTCCGCCGCCGCTCTGTTCCTGACGCTCACGGCGGCGTGCGGCGCCTCCGCCGAGGCCGAGTCCTCGTCGTTCTCCTCGTCGTCCTCCTCCGACCTGTCGTCCGTGACCTTGAGAGTCGGTGCCACCGGCTGGAAGAACGAGGAGGCGATCCTGAAGTACGCCGGCCTCGACGACACCCCGTACAAGGTCACGTGGAACCTCTTCCAGGGCGGTGACCAGCAGCTCCAGGCGATGCGTGCCGGGGCCCTGGATCTGGCGTCCTCCAGTGAGATCCCGCCGATCTTCGCGGCGGCCGACGGCGAACCGAACTTCAAGGTCGTCGCCGTGCAGCGCGCCGCCACCCTCAACCAGGAGGTGGTCGTCCCCAAGGGATCGAAGGTCACCGACATCGCCGGCCTGAAGGGCAAGAGGGTCGGCTATGTGCAGAACACCACCGCCCACTACTTCCTGTACGAGCTGCTGAGGCAGGCGGGCCTGGAGTGGTCCGACATCGACGCGAAGCCGTTGCTGCCCAACGACGGTCTCGCCGCCCTCAACGGCGGCAGCCTCGACGCCTTCGCCTCCTACGGCACCTCGATCATCACCGCGCACCAGCAGGGCGCCACGACGGTCGGCTCCGGCAAGGACATCCTGTCGGGCAACTTCCTGTGGTCGGCCAAGGACAGTGTGCTGAAGAGCCCCGCTCAGAAGGCCGCGGTCGCCGATCTGATCGCCCGGATCACGCGGGCGTACGCGTATGTCCGGGACGGGCACGAGGACGGCTTCGCGAAGATCACCGCCGAGGCCACGCACCAGCCCCTCGCCCAGGCGAAGAAGGATCTGCTCGACGCACAGGCCCAGCGGCCGACGGCGGCCCGGACCGTCGGCGACGACACGATCGCCTCGCAGCAGGAGGTCGCCGACGTGTTCACGGAACTGGGCGCGTTGAAGACCAAGTTGGACGTGAAGTCGTTCTGGTCGACGGCGCTCGACGCCGATCTGGAGAAGGCCCTGTGAGCAGCCGCCGACAGGTGATCGACCGTCTCGCCGAACTGGCACCCGTGTACGACCGCTCCGGCGACTTCCCCGCCGAGTCACTCCAGGTCGTCCACGAGGCCGGGCTGCTCACCGCCACCGTCGGAGAGCGGTACGGCGGTCGCGGCGCCGGGGTGGAGGAGACGGCCCGCATACTGCACGCCCTCGGGCGGGGCGATCCGTCCGTCGCCCTGATCTCGGCGATGACGCTCGTCGCGCACGCCCGGCAGGCCGCACAACCGCACTGGCCCGAGGAGCTGTACGCGCGGATCCTCAAGGAGTCCGAGGAGGGGCCGGTGCTGATCAACCATGCGCGCGTGGAGCCCGAGTTGGGGTCCCCCGCGCGGGGCGGGCTGCCCGCGACGCGCGCCCGGCGGACGGCCGACGGCTGGGCGATCAGCGGCACCAAGCGGTTCGTGACGGGCGCGGAGGGGCTGGGCTGGTTCCTGGTGTGGGCGACCACCGAGGAGGCCGAGCCGCGGGTGGGCACGTTCCTGGTGGCCGGCGGCTCGCCCGGTATCGAGATCGCCGGTGACTGGGACCAGTTGGGGTTGCGGGCCAGTGGCAGCCACGACGTGACGTTCCGGGCGGTGCAGGTGCCGTACGAACAGGTCATCGGGCTCACGCCGTACGGGCCCGCCGCCGAGCAGGACAACCGGGCGGGCGCGGCGATCCATCTTCCGCTGGCCGCCCTGTACTTGGGGGTGGCGCGGGCCGCGCAGGCGTTCTTCCACGCGTTCGCCCATGAGCGGGTGCCCGCCCGTCTCGGGCATGCGGTGGCCCGTACGGAACGCTTCCGTACGACCGCCGGGGAGATCGAGCTCCTGCTCACGGCGGCCGAGGAGCTGGTGTTCGGCGGCGCGGCGAAGGTCGACGCGGGTGACTCGTCGTACACACCCGAACAGGCCCTCGGTGCGAGGGCCTTGGCGGATCGGCACGGGGTGCGGGCGGTGGAGCTGGCCGTGCGGTTGCTCGGCAATCCGGGGCTGGCGCGGGGCAATCCGCTGGAGCGGCACTTCCGGGACATCCAGTGCGCGCCCGTCCACGCACCGCAGGCGGACATCGCACTGCTCGCGATCGGCGCGAAGGCGCTGGGCCTGTGACGGCGGCACCGGAGACAACCGTGTCCGCGCGGCTGCTGGGGCTGCTCGCCCGTGATCTGCCGCTCGACCGGCTCACCACCGACCCGGCGGGGCTCGCCGCGCACGCCACCGACCGTTCGGGCACCCGGCCGGACGGGGTTCCGTCGGCCGTGGTGCACGCCCGGCGGACCGAGGACGTGATCGTGACCCTGCGGCACGCGAACGCCCTGCGGGTGCCGGTGGTGCCACGCGGGGCCGGCACCGGCCTGTCGGGCGGGGCGAGCGCGGGCGAAGGGTCGCTCGTTCTGGACCTTTCCGGGATGAACCGGATCCTGGAGCTGTCGGCGGACGACCAGCTCGCGGTCGTCGAACCCGGTGTGATCACCGCCGAGCTGGACCGCGCGGCCGGCCCGCATGGTCTGCGCTACGCGCCCGACCCGGCGAGCGCGGCCCTCTCCACGATCGGCGGGAACATCGCGACCAACGCGGGCGGGCTGCGCTGCGCCAAGTACGGGGTGACCCGGGACAGCGTGCTGGGCCTGGAGGCGGTGCTCGCGGACGGCACCGTGGTGCGCACGGGCCGCCGTACGGTCAAGGGTGTCACCGGATACGACCTGACGGCCCTGCTCACCGGCTCGGAGGGCACTCTCGGGGTGATCACGTCGGCGACGCTGCGGCTGCGGCCCGTGCCGGTGGCGACGGCCACGCTCGCCGCGTACTTCGACACCTTCGAGGCGGCCGCAGAGGCCTCGTACGCGATCCAGCGGGCCGGAGTCGTACCGGCGCTCGCGGAGCTGGTCGACGGGTCGGTGCTGCACGCGATCGATCCGGCGCTGCGGGAACGGGGTGCGGCCCTGCTGGTGGTGCAGTGCGACGGGGCGGGCGCGGCGGCCGAGGCGGAGGTGGTCGCCCGGGCGGTCGGCCCGCTGGCGACGACGGTGGAGACGACCTCCGACCCGGCGGAGGCGGAGGCCCTGCTGGCCGCGCGCCGTCTCGCGCTGCCGGCGCTGGAGCGGCTGGGGCGGCCGTTGATCGAGGACATCGCGGTGCCGCGCTCCCGGCTGGCGGAGGCGGTCCGGGAGATCCGCGCGATCTCCGTACGGCACGACGTGCCGGTGTTCACGGTCGCGCACGCCGCCGACGGCAACCTCCACCCGATCGTCGTCGTGGACCCGGCGCTGCCGGAGCTGCCGGACGCGGCCTGGGAGGCGGCGGGTGAGATCTTCGCGCTGGCCCTGCGGCTGGGCGGCACGCTGACCGGGGAGCACGGGGTGGGGGTGCTCAAGCGGCAGTGGGTGGCGGAGGAGCTGGGGTCGGCCGCGCACGGGTTGCAGCGCCGGATCAAGGAGGTGTTCGACCCGCACGGGATCCTCAACCCCGGGAAGGGGCTGTGAGGGCCGTGAGGGCCGTTCCCTCGTCGGTTGTCCGTACGGGTCAGATGCCGTGTCCTCCCAGCAGGGTGCCCACGTCGTGGGCGTCGAGTGTCAGGCCGTGCGGGGAGCCGGCGTCGATGGTGAGGGACAGGTCGACGTCGGCCGGCCACTGGGAGGCGAGGGCGCCCAGCGGTACCAGGCGGTAGCGCGACACGTAGGGCAGGAGTTCGGCCATCGCCGGTTCCGAGGTGAAGACCGGCACGACCTGTTCGCCGCCCTCCTGCTCCAGGACGGGCAGCGCCACGGCCGTCGGATCGCTCACGGCCGCATCGTCGGCGTCGTCCGGTACGGGCACCAGCACGTCACTGTCGGCGAGCGTGTTCAGCGCGGCCGTGTCGTGGGTGTCGCGGGCGAGTACGGTCAGCGCCTGCTGGGCCGGCGAGGCGGCCTGGGGCGCGGGGTGGTTGTTCGAGGGTATGTCCATGGAAGATCCCAGGTAGTGATGGAAAAGGCCGCCCGGGACAGCGTCCGACCCGGGCGCGACGTCCCTCGCGTACCCGACAGGAGCGCGAGCATTCCTGTGCCGGGCCGATGCGCCTGATGTGCGCGGGGCTCAAGGGATCAGAGGGTTAGCGGACTCAGGGGACGCCCTGTCAGGGGGCCTGCAAGAAGAACCGGAAAATTCCTGAAACCTTCTGCAGAGCGGAAGGTACAGGGACATGACAGACGCGTACGGGATCGAGCAGCCTGCGAACGCGAGGGGGAAAATGAACCACCAGTGGTGACCGGCGCCCACGCGCCCTCCCCGACGCCCCGCCTAGCGTGGCCGCATGGCCATGCAACCCTGGTTTCCCGCCGCCAAGCTGGGCATCTTCATCCACTACGGCATCTACGCCGTGGACGGAGTGCCGGAGTCCTGGTCCTTCTACTGGGGCGAGGTGACGCACGAGCAGTACATGAAACAGCTCGACGGTTTCACCGCGTCCGCGTACGACCCGGGGGCCTGGGCCGAGTTGTTCGCCCGGGTCGGCGCGAAGTACGCGGTGCTCACCGCCCGGCACCACGACGGCATCGCCCTGTGGGACACCGCCCAGGGCGATCTGAGCGTCGTCCGGCGCACCCCGGCGGGCCGGGACCTGGTCGCCGGGTACGTCGACGCGCTGCGCGAGCAGGGCCTCAAGGTCGGCCTCTACTACTCGCACTCCGACTGGAACCACCCCGACTACGCGAGCATCCGCCACACCGAGATCGACGAGTGGCCGGACACCCACCCGGGCGGCAACGACGCCAACCCCTACGCGCACGCCGCACGCGGCGAGGAGGACCCGGCGGCCTGGGACCGCTACCTCGCCTACCGGAACGCCCAGGTGGGCGAGCTGGTCGAGCGGTTCCACCCCGATCTGCTGTGGTTCGACGGCGAGTGGGAGCGCACCGAACAGCAGTGGCGGATACGGGAGTTGGCGGAGCTGATCCTCGCGGAGAACCCGGACACGGTCCTGAACGCCCGGATGCTCAGCCACGGCGACTACGCCACCCCGGAGCAGGGGGTGCCGCTCGAAGCGCCCGACGGGCCCTGGGAGTTGTGCCTGACCATCAACGACTCCTGGGGTTTCCAGCACCAGGACGACAACTACAAGTCGGTGCGGCAGCTGGTGCGTTACTTCGCCGAGACGATCGGCATGGGCGGCAATCTGCTGCTGGACGTCGGGCCGAGGGCGGACGGGACGATTCCCGCCGAGCAGGTCGAGCGGCTGGAGGGGCTCGGCGCGTGGATCGGGCGGCACTCCGACGCCGTGTACGGATCGGTCGCCGGTGTGCCCGCCGGGCACCACTACGGTCCCAGCACCCTCTCCGCCGACCGGCGCACCCTGTACCTGATGTGCTTCGACGTGCCGCGTGAGTCCGTGGCGGTGCGGGGGCTGCGCAACCCCGTCAAGAAGGTCACCGTTCTCGGCACGGGCACGGAACTGGGCCACCAGGTGATCGGCGGCCTCGACGCCGTGCCCGGCGTGACGTGGATCGACGCCCCCGCGGAGGCCGACCTCGACCCGTACGCGACCGTGCTCGCCGTGGAGTTGGAAGGGGAGCTGGACCTCTACCGGGGAGCGGGCCGCGACTGACCGAGGACCTCGTCGACGGCCACCACCCGGACGAGCGGCCGGTACAGGTCCAGCACATCCAGGGCCTTGGCGTGCGACTCGTCGTCCGCACCCGCGCAGGCGTCGGCGACCACCAGCACCTCGACGCCCGCGTCGGCCGCCGCGAGGGCGGTGGACAGCACACAGCAGTCGGTGCTGACCCCGGCCAGGACCAGCCGTCCGTCCGTTCCCAGGCGGGCGGCCAGGTGCGGTCCCCACTTGCCGAAGGTGGGGGCGTCGACCAAGTCCCTTGTCTCGTCGGCGAGTTCGTCGACGAGTTGCCAGAGCCGTGCTTCGGGTGGCTGCAGCGCGAAGGGCCACTGATCGTAGTACGGCCGCCAGGCTCCCTCGGGGTGCTCGGGTGCGAGGAAGCGGGTGAACACGGTCCGCTCGGCGAAGGCCGGCAGCAGACGTCGTACGCCCGCCGCGGCCTCGTCGAAGCGTGGGGTCGCCCAGGGGCTGTCGGGCTCGGCGAACACGCGTTGCATGTCGATGACGGCGAGCAGGCCGGGTGGTGTGACCGGGTCGGCGTGGGGCACGTCCGTGCTCATGCCTTTGCCCCCGCGCCGCTCGCCGTCTCCTGCGCGCGCACCCGGCCGCGCGCGAGGAGCAGGGTGCCGAGGAAGCCGGCCGCCAGGGCGATCAGGACGCCCAGGTTGGCGTAGGCCCAGTCGCCGTTCCTGCCACCGAGGCCGAGGGGACCGAGCAGATAGCCCTGCCAGTCCAGCCAGCCGGCCGTCGAGTTGGTGACGAGACCCCAGCCGAGGGCGGTGGCGGCGAGGGTGAGGAGGAGGGGGCCCGGCGGGAGGTCGCCGTAGCGGCCGTCCGTGCGGAACAGGTCGTCGTCGGCGTAGTCGCGGCGGCGCAGCAGGAGGTCGGCGAGCATGACGCCGCACCAGGCGGCGATGGGGACGCCGAGGGTGGTGAGGAAGCCGATGAACGGGCCGAGGAAGTCGTCGGCGAGGAAGACGATGTAGACGGCTCCCGCGATCATCAGCAGTCCGTCGACGAGCGCGGCCAGCGGGCGCGGCACGCGCAGGCCCGCCGC
This sequence comes from Streptomyces sp. CA-210063, assembly GCF_024612015.1. Taxonomy (NCBI): domain Bacteria; kingdom Bacillati; phylum Actinomycetota; class Actinomycetes; order Kitasatosporales; family Streptomycetaceae; genus Streptomyces; species Streptomyces sp. CA-210063. Next base: position 9,870,536 of record NZ_CP102512.1, on the reverse strand, counting down.
GAGCAGGGCGAGGCCGGAGGAGTAGATGTCGAGGACGGCGCCGCCGACCAGGCCGAGCACCGCGACGGCGGCGAAGGGGATCAGGAACCAGGTGGGCAGGAGCGTGGTCAGCGCGCCGATGGGGTCGAGGCCGATGGCCGCGTTGAGTTCGGTCGAGGAGCCGGCGAGGAGCAGGCCGAAGACCAGCAGGAGCAGCGGGGCGAGGGAGGCGCCGAAGGTGGTCCAGCCGACCACGCCCCGGCCGGAGGAGTCGCGGGGCAGATAACGGGAGTAGTCGGCCGCCGCGTTGACCCAGCCGAGGCCGAAGCCGGTCATCATGAAGACGAGGGCGCCGATGAACTCCTGGGCGGAGCCGGCCGGTACGGCGCTGACGGTGTTCCAGTGGATGTGGTCGGCGACCAGTCCGACGTAGACGACCGTCAGCACTCCGGTGACCACCGTGACCACGGTCTGGAAGCGCATGATCAGGTCGAAGCCCATCACGCCGACCACCACGACGAGTGAGGCGACCAGGACGAGGGCCATCACCTTGGTCTCGGTGCCGCCGCCCGTGCCGAGCCGGCGGAAGACGGTGGCGGTGGCCATGGTGGCGAGCGCGCACAGCACGGTCTCCCAGCCGACGGTGAGCAGCCAGGAGACGACCGCGGGCAGCCGGTTGCCGCGCACCCCGTACGCGGCCCGGCTGAGCACCATCGTGGGTGCCGAGCCGCGTTTGCCGGCGACCGCGACGAAGCCGCAGAGGAGGAACGAGAAGACGATGCCGACGACGCCGGCGGTCAGGGCCTGCCAGAAGGAGATGCCGAAGCCGAGCGCGAACGCGCCGTAGCTCATGCCGAGGATGGAGACGTTGGCGCCGAACCAGGGCCAGAAGAGGGTGCGTGGCGTGCCCTTGCGGTCGGCGTCGCCGATCACGTCCAGGCCGTGGGTCTCCACCTGGAGCGGTCGGACGGCGGCGGTGCCGTCGGGGGCGCTGGAGTCCGTCATCGTCGACCTGCCTGTCTGATCGCGGACCTGTCCGTCCGATCACGCTGATCGCGTCGAGGGGAACCTAGGTGCGCCGGTCAGGGGCGTCAAGGTGGCACCCGTAGGGGTGCGGAGACCGGGCCGCCGACAATGTCCCACCGACTCCCCAACGCACCTTTTGCACATGTTTGCCGCACCTGCCAGCATCGAAGGGAAGAGCCAACACAAGGCGACACCGGGGGTGGGCGCTGTTCGCCGGTACGTCGGTGGCGGTGCCCCAAGTCGCGGGCGCTGCGGTGGTACTGCTGGGCGCCGGCCCGTGGGCGCGAAGCTGGTGAACGTCGACGCCGCCCTGTCCTACGTCCTGAGCCACTTCTCGTAGCTGTGCGCGACGGAGGGTGGAAGAACCATGTCGCTGTGGGACCGCACCCCTGAACGCCGGCGGGCGACCGCCTGGCCGGAAGCCGCGGCTACGGCTACGGCTACGGCTACGGCAGCGGCAGAGCCGGCGTTCGGCCCGGCGGACGAGGGCGGCGGGCTGCGGCCGGGGACGCTGTACCGCGGCGTCAGTGGCGTGGACCGGGGCCCGGTGCCCATGCCCGCGGGGCAGGCCACCGGGCTGCGGGACCCGATGGCCAGGGTGTTCTTCCAGCGGGATCGCTGGCCCATGACCCTGGAAGAGGTGCTGGACGGGCTGACGGGGGCGGGTGAGCTGACTGCGCAGTCCGTGTACTTGATCAGTGAGGCCGGGCAGATCCCGCCGGACGAGGCTCCGGGGCTCCGCCGCGACTTCCGTTTCGCGGTCTCCCGCGCGGCACCGGGCCAGGACCCGGACCTGCTGGTCAGCAGCGACCCCGGCTCGGTCTTCCTCCAGGTCGCCGCCTGGGACCCGGTGGCCCAGATCTTCAACTACTACATGCGGATCTCGCCGGCCTGGGTGTGGACGGGGGACTCCTGGTCGTCGATGGCGCCCGAATCCCGGGGGAAGGGCTGCTTCGACAGCCATGTCAACGGCAGCGTCGTCATGAAGGAACTCAAGCAGCCCTGGAGCAACTGGCAGTCGATGTCCGCGACGATCCAGCTCGCCCCGGACGACCCGTTGCGCGACAACCCGCTCCACGGCCAGGTCATCGGCGCCGAGCGGCTGGAGCTCACCGTGAAGGGGCTGGTCTCCCGGTGGACCTCGGCACGGCTCTCGGCGGTCGTCGACGACGGCATGGTGACCCACCCCGACCATCTGCTGCGGCAGTTGTTCACCACCACCACGGTCAACCTCGCCAGTACGTCCACGCAGAGCGCGACGGTCGCGTCCGGCGGCGGAGAGCTGAGCCTGCCCCTGGGCTTCTGGCTGAACGCCGACGCCCTGCTCAACGATCTCGGTCTGCCGGTGAGCACGGGGACCGTGCCGTCCGCGCCGGCGTCCCTGTACGCGGACAGCCTCAAGGCCTTCGGCTTCCGGCTGGAGGAGCAGGTGAGCGACTTCTCGCAGCGGGGCGACACGTTCTTCGCCTTCGTCGTCCCGGAGGCCGCCTACGAGGACAACGACGTGGTGCGGCAGCTGGTGGAGAAGGGCCTCGTGCCGGCCAGATTCGCGGCGTGCGCGCTGATGGTGGACTTCACCAACCCGGTCTTCAGCCCGGCCCGCGCCCGGCTGATGACCTATGTACCCACCGACCCCGTGCCGGCCCCGACGTGGTGCGACGACATCGCCGCGGCCGTCGTCGCCGCCGCGCGGACCGGGCCCGCCGACGGCCCGGAAGCCGAGTTCGCCCGCAACTGGGCGCTCCCCGAAGCCGATTGGCGCGGCGTCTTCGCCCGGCGCGTGGACGTGTACCTGGAGAAGGTCGCGGCACGGCTCCGTACGGCCTCGGGATTCGACGAGTTCACCAGGCTGGCCGAGTCGCGCCGCCGTGTGTTCAAGGAGATGAGGCTCAACGAGTTCGCGCTCACCCTGCCGACGACCGACATCCCGGCCGACGCACCCCGGCTGCGCATGCACGAGGACGGCACCGTCGGTGTCGTGACCACCGGAGGATCTCCATGACCACCATCACCGTGTACGGGCCTCCCGGACGGCTCACCGACCTCGACGACGTCGGGACGAAGGCGTGGCACGTCTTCATCAGCGACAGTGTCGACCGGGCGATCACCGGGCCGGACCCGGCCGAGGTGCTGCACGACAGCCCCCGGCCGCAGTTCTACAACCTCACCAAGACGGACACCGCGACGGACGCGGTCCAGGCGGCCGTCACCTGGACCGCGTTTCCCAACCGCCTCAGATCAGCGATCTCGGACCGGCAGCGCTGGCAACGCGCCGACGCCAGCCGCGATGTGCAGGACGAGTACTGCGAGTGGAGCGTGACCCGCGACAGCACGGGCAGGATCACTCGCGTCACCTTCACCTGCGAGGGCCCCGAGTACTGGGACGTGCTGGCGCAGACCAGCCCGGACAAGGCCCTCGACCTCTACCGCGCCCACATCGACCCGGCCGTGGGCAAGAGCGACCTCTTCGGTCCGAACGGCCGGTACGTGCGGCGCAACCAGTGGAACGACTCCACGACACAGGGTGCGATGCACCTCATCCAGCAGTCCAACACCCTCGGTGCGGAGATCGAACTCGCCGCCGCCGCCACGATCCGGCGCCTCATCGGCGGCCGGGAACTCACGGGCGCACAGGAACTCATCGCCTGCGGCAAGTACGGCGTGCCGGACCGCAACAGCGACCCGCACATCGGCGAGGTGGTCAACTCGATCGCCCGGCAGAAGGCGGACATCGCGCTCAGCGACCCGGTGGGGATCTACTTCGACGACCTGGCCACCGACGGTTGGCGCGCTCCCGACGGCTCCGATCCGAAGAGCTTCTGGACCTTCGAACGCGGCGCCGCCGGCTTCCCGGTACGCGCGGTCTACGAGGTGCCCGCGGACCGGGACTTCACCGTGGGCGACATCACCATCGCCGGCAGGCCCATCGAGTTCGGCGCCCAGATCGCCGACTTCGTCACCGTGAAACTCATGGCCACCGCCTGCCGCCTGGGGCAGAGCGAGGTCCAGCCGCGGACCTCCTGCGTGGAGCTCGCGGCGGGCGACGACGTCACGCCGGGCGCCTTCTCCCCCGCCGCGTTCTCCGCGCACGGCTACCTCGGGACCCACCCCGACCAGGCGTCACGCAGCACCCGGCTCGTGGCGTAGCGCGCCGCACACCACCTGCACCGCCCACCACCTACAACGCCCACGACCTGCACCGCCCACCACGGAAGGCGGACCCATGACAACGGCGGAACTCTTCTCCCCCACCGAATCCCACTACCTGTCACAGCTGACGAGGGCCGCGGAACGCTATGCGAACCGGTCCGGCGAGCGGGAGCGAACCCGAGAGCTGCTCCGGACGCGTGGCGTGCTGTACGCCGACGAACCGGAGCGGGTCGAGAAGCGGCTGGCCCGCCTCGGCGCCGACTGGTCACTGGCCAGGGCGATCGAGCGGGAGCCGTCGGAGCCGGTGACCGCGGCCGGGAGCACCCTGCGGCTGCCGCCGGAGAGCTTCGGCAGCGACGTGCTGGGCCTGGAACGCCTCATCGGGCGCAACAACCTCGCTCCGGTCGCGTTCCTGGAGGAGGGCGCCCTCGTCTCCCGCTCGGTCGGCCGGATCACCCTCAGCGGCCCCGGGGGCGGCCACGGCACCGGTTTCCTGGTGTCCCCCTCCCTGCTGCTCACCAACAACCATGTGCTGCGCAGCCAGGAGGAGGCTCGTCGCAGTGTGGTCGCGTTCTCGCTGCAGGCCGGGATCGACGGACATCCGCTGACACCGGCGGTGTTCCAGCTGGAACCGCACCGGTTCTTCGTCACCGACCGCGGACTGGACTTCAGCCTGGTCGCGGTGGCCGAACGCGGGGCGCGGGGCGAGGCGCTCTCCTCCTTCGGCCGGCTGACGCTCAGCGAGGCGCTGGGCACGGTCGTCATCGGGGAGTTCGTGAGCATCATCCAGCATCCCCGGGGCGAGCCCAAGCAGCTCGCGCTGCGCGAGAACCAGGTCGTGGACATACTCGACCGCTTCATGCACTACGAGTCGGACACCCGTGAGGGTTCATCGGGTTCGCCGGTCTTCAACGACCAGTGGGAGGTCGTCGCGCTGCACCACTCGGCCGTCCCGAAGACCGACGACGAGGGCCGACCCCTCAGCGTCGACGGAACCGTCTGGACGCCGGACATGGGCGACGACCGGCTGGCGTGGAAGGCCAACGAAGGGGTGCGGATCAGCCGTGTGCTGCGCGCCCTGCACGAACTCACCCTGACCGGTGCGGCCGCCCGGCTCCGCGACGAGGTGTTCAGCGCCGGGACCACGGCCGGGCCCGCTCCGGCCCCGGTCGAGAGCGCCCCGCCCGCGCCCTCGGGTGACGGGGCGGCCACGCTTCCGGGACCCGACGGGGCGCGGGCGTACATGACCGACGGCACCGCCCATCTCACCGTCCCGCTGCGGATCAGCGTCGGCCTCGACGCGTCGGCGTTCCCGGTGGAGACCGCCACCGCCCCACCGGCCGGGCTCACGCCCCCGGCAGCGCCCCCGGCCGGGCGGCCCGACGTGGCCTTCGCGGTCGAGCGGGACCTGAACGCGGCGCTGGTCAACCACCGGCTCGCGCGGGAGCGGCCGTACTACGACCGGACCGCCGACACCGCCGCCCGCGACGCCTACTACGCGGGCATCGGCACCGACAACGGGGACGCGCTGCGCCGCGCGCTCACCGAACTGCTGACGCGCACACACGACCCCCGGCCCAAGTACAAGCCGATCCGGCTCGTCTATCCGTGGGTCGACCTGCACCGGGACGGCCGGCTGCGCAGCATCTACTCCGGCAAGGACTTCTCCGCGGAGGAGTTCATACGGGCGGACGCCGCCGTGGAGGAGGCCCGGATGGCGCGCATCCAGGAACTCTTCCTGCACGAGGGCACCGCGGGCCCGGCCGAGTTCGAGGCGGAGTTCGACGCGCTGGAGGCGTCGATGCCGTTCAACTGTGAACACGTCGTACCGCAGTCGTGGTTCCTCAAGAAGGAGCCGATGCGGGGCGACCTGCACCATCTGTTCGCCTGCGAGGTCGGCTGCAACAGCTTCCGCGGCAACTTCCCCTACGTCGACTTCGCCGACTTCGAGGAGAAGATCCGGGACGCCTGCGGGATGCGCGAGGACATCGGGTTCGAGCCGAAGACGGGCAAGGGCGCGGTCGCCCGGGCCACCCTGTACTTCCTGCTGCGCTACCCGAAGCAGGTCGGCGACACCCGGCGCGAGTTCCCCGAGAACCGGCTGCCGACCCTCCTGGCCTGGCACGTCAATGAGCCGGTGACCGAGTACGAGCTGCACCGCAACGCCGCCATCGCCGAACTGCAGGGCAACCGCAATCCGTTGATAGACCACCCGGACTGGGCCGAGAAGATCGACTTCTCCGGTGTCTGGCCCTGACCTGCCGAACCTCGGGCTGACCCGCTCAAACGATCACGCCATCGCGCTCATGGGCCCCGATGGCGTGATCTGATCGGCGACCGTTTAGCATATGAGCGCCGCCTAGCTCGAAAGATAAATCTGTGACTGTCAACGAGGACTCGTTCACCAACTGGAAGAACCGCGAGGAGATCGCGGAGTCGATGATCCCGATCATCGGGAAGCTGCACCGCGAGCGGGACGTGACGGTCCTGCTGCACAGCCGCTCCTTGGTCAACAAGTCGGTGGTCAGCATCCTGAAGACCCACCGCTTCGCCCGCCAGATCGCCGGTGAGGAGCTCTCGGTCACCGACACCCTGCCGTTCCTGCGGGCCCTCACCACGCTCGACCTCGGCCCCTCCCAGATCGACATCGGCATGCTCGCCGCGACGTACCGGGCCGACGACCGAGGCCTGTCCATCGCGGAGTTCACCGCCGAGGCCGTCGCCGGCGCCACGGGTGCCAACAAGATCGAGGGCGGCGAGGGACGCGACGTCGTCCTCTACGGCTTCGGCCGCATCGGCCGTCTCGTGGCCCGACTGCTGATCGAGAAGGCCGGCTCGGGCAACGGTCTGCGGCTGCGCGCCATCGTGGTGCGCGGGGGCGGCGAGCGGGCCGCCGAGGACATCGTGAAGCGGGCCTCGCTGCTGCGCCGGGACTCCATCCACGGGCAGTTCCAGGGCACGATCACGGTCGACGAGGCGAACAGCACGATCGTCGCCAATGGCAACACCATCAAGGTGATCTACGCGAACGACCCGTCCGAGGTGGACTACACCGAGTACGGCATCAAGAACGCCATCCTCATCGACAACACGGGCAAGTGGCGCGACCGGGAGGGCCTGTCGACGCATCTGCGCCCCGGCATCGACAAGGTCGTCCTCACCGCGCCCGGCAAGGGCGACGTCCCGAACATCGTGCACGGCGTCAACCACGACACGATCAAGCCGGACGAGCAGATCCTGTCCTGCGCGTCCTGTACGACGAACGCGATAGTCCCCCCGCTGAAGGCGATGGACGACGAGTTCGGCGTACTGCGCGGCCACGTGGAGACCGTCCACTCGTTCACCAACGACCAGAACCTGCTGGACAACTACCACAAGTCCGACCGCCGTGGCCGCTCAGCGCCGCTCAACATGGTCATCACCGAGACGGGTGCCGCCTCGGCCGTCGCCAAGGCGCTGCCCGACCTGAAGGCGCCGATCACAGGCAGCTCGATCCGCGTCCCCGTCCCGGACGTCTCGATCGCGATCCTCAGCCTGCGCCTGGGCCGTGAGACCGACCGCGAGGAGGTCCTCGACTACCTCCGCGATGTCTCGCTGACCTCGCCGCTCAAGCGCCAGATCGACTTCACCAACGCGCCCGACTCGGTCTCCAGCGACTTCATCGGCTCCCGGCACGCCTCGATCGTCGACGCCGGCGCCACCAAGGTCGACGGCGACAACGCGATCCTCTACCTCTGGTACGACAACGAGTTCGGCTACTCCTGCCAGGTCATCCGCGTCGTCCAGCACGTCTCCGGGGTGGAGTACCCGACGTACCCGGCTCCGGCGGTCTGATCCACCGGGCCGTACGCCCTCGCAGCCGTGGGCCGGGAGAGCGATCCGCTCGCCCGGCCCGTGGTGTGATGACGCCGTGAGCCGAGCTTCCGAAGAGTCCAACCGCCGTATGCTGCGGGCCCGGGACGCCATGGACCGCGCCTACGCGCAGCCGCTGGACGTCCCCGCGCTGGCCCGGATCGCCCATGTGTCCGAGGCGCACTTCACGCGTACCTTCCGGACCACGTTCGGCGAGACACCGCACCGCTATCTCCAGCGCCGCCGGGTCGAGCGGGCGATGTTCCTGCTGCGGGAGACCGACCGCAGCGTGACGGACATCTGCTTCGAGGTCGGCTTCGGCAGCCCGGGGACCTTCAGCCGGACGTTCCGCGACATCGTCGGCCGGTCACCGAGGGAGTACCGCAAGGAAGCCGTGCCCGTGACCGTACCGATGTGTTTCGCGAAGGCGTGGATGCGACCGAGCGTCTGACGAGCCGGCCGGCTGAGCGGCTGAGCAGTTTTGGATAAGTTTTCGTCCGGCCCGCTCGGTAGCGTGATGCCCATGTTCACCGCTATCACGCACTCGCAGATCTACGTCCTCGACCAGGACGCGGCCCTCGACTTCTACGTCGGCAAGCTCGGCCTGGAGGTCAACACCGATGTCGACCTGGGCTTCATGCGCTGGCTCACCGTCAACGTGCCCGGTCACCCGGAGCGCCAGATCCTGCTGGAGAGGCCGGGGGCCCCGGCACTGTCCGAGGAGACGGCGGAGCAGGTCCGCGAACTGCTGACGAAGGGGGCCATGGGCGGCCAGCTCTTCTTCAGCACGGACGACTGCCGCAAGACGTACGAGACGCTGCTGGGCCGTGGCGTCGAGTTCACCGAGGAGCCCACCGACCGCCCGTACGGCATCGACTGCGGCCTGCGCGACCCCTTCGGCAACAGCATCCGCTTCGCCCAACTGAAGGGCTGAGCGCCGCTCGCTCCGGCGGCGGGCGGCGGGGGGCGGCGGCCGCGTCGTCGGTGGCCGGGGAGAGGGCGGCGGCCGCGTCGTCGGTGGCCGGGGGGAGGGCGGCTGCCGCGTTGTCGGTGGCGGGATCTACGGTTCGGCCATGCCCTTTCCCCTGCCTGACGGTCTGCCCGCCGGCCGGTTCGCCGCCCGCGGACCGGCGCACCTGTGGATCTCGGACGAATTCCCCGACGACCTCGAAGAGTTGTGGCCCCGGCTGCTGAGCGAGCACGAGGCCACAGGCCTGCTGCCGGTCCTGTACCGGGCCGATGCCATCGGCGAGCCCCTGGACCCGGGCCTGGTCGACGCCGTCCGCCTGGAGGACGTGCTGGCGGCGGACTTCGCCGAATACCGGCGTCGGCGGCTCCCGTTCTGGACGGACGCGACGCCGGAGCCGGTGCCCGAGGACGTCGAGCCGTGGCCGCACGATCCGGGCCCGCCCTTCGAACAGTGGCCGGGACTGGCACCGGCGATGCCGGCCACGCCCGGCGACCCGCAGCCTCGGGAGGCGGCCACGGAAGCTCCGGCCCGGCTCGCCGACACGGATGTCGACGTGTTCGACTGCCGTCTCGTGCTCGTGCCCGCCCGTCGCGGCAGCGACGCCCTGGCATTGCTCGGCTGGCGCTCCGGCGCGCCCCTGCCGCTGCTCTGTGCCCTGCTGCGCAGCTGGGAGGAACGGTTCGGTGCGCACCTGGTGGCCGTGTACGGCGGCCGGCTGCACGTCTCCGTCGCCCGGCCACCGGGTACGGCGGCGGACGCGGACCTGCTCGCCCTGGAGCATGTGCTCTCCACCGCCGACAACATCGTCGACGACCCGCCGACCCCGTTCCCCGAGTACGCGGCCGGCCTCGTGGGACGGGACCACTGGTCGTTCTGGTGGGACTAGGGCCCTTCTGATGGATCTCCGTGGGAGAAGGAGCGGCGTTCGGTGCGTGCTCTCGGCGTGCCGGGCGAAAGCCCTCGATGGGGGGCACCTCCCGCTCGAGCGAAGCCGAGAGTGGGGGAGGAGCTACTAGGGCTTTTGTCCGGTGCGGCGAGAGTGCGTGCCGAACGCCGCGACGCCGCGGAGATCCATCAGAAGGGCCCTAGCCGAGGCGGACGTGGCCGACCGGCTCGGCGCCGGCGCTCACGGGCCATGGAATGTCCCAACCATCATGACGAAGACGCTGAGCGCCTTCGCGTGCGGAGGGCGGATCGTCAGGCGCCAGGCGGGCGGCGATGTCGCCCATGACGACCAGCACACCGTCGGTGAACGTCCGCCTGGTCTCGTCCGCGCAGCGCCCGATCTCGTCGAGCAGAGGCGGCGGACGGGCAGCCGTCCTCGACGTCCGTGTGCGGGTGCGGCGCTTGGTGTGTCCCACGCGCGGCTGCCGGCAGCCCTTCCGCGAGCAGACGCCCGGAGTGTTTGAGCGTCACCAGCGACACGGCCCGTCTGACCAGGTAAGTCACGGCTGTGGTGATGGAGTTAGCGGGCCGGGCGGGATCTCGTTTGCTCGCGATACTCGCGGCGGGCCTGCTCGCCACACGGCCCTGCGCGCCCTGCTGCGCATCCCGTTGCCCACCGGGCGGACGCCCCGCGTGATCGGCGTCGACGACTTCGCTCTGCGCCGGCGGCACCGCTATGCCACCGTGGTGATCGACGCCGGGACCTATGAGCGGATCGACGTGCTGCCCGACCGCACCGCCGACACGCTGGAAGCTTGGCTGCGCGAGCATCCGGGCATCGAGGTCGTGTGCCGTGACGGCTCCGTCACGTCCCTGGCGAGCGCGAAGAATCGCTCGACGCGGGCGCGGTTGCCGGGGAAGGCGTCCTCCAGGGCGTCCACGGCGCCGGCCCAGTCGGCGGGCAGGGTCACATCGTGCCGGCCGGGTACCACGGCGCGATACAGGTCGTACACCTGGACGAACTACAGCGAGTCAGCGACGCCCAGCCTCTCGAACAGCCCGCGCAGCGTGTACGGGCTGGACTTCCAGGCCGACTCCGGACAGCTGGTGCAGCGCCGTCTCGAACTCGAAGCGGACTCGTCGAAAGGAGGTGGCGCAGCCGCCGGGGACGTTGTGGCGCTCCGCCAGGAGGGTGCGCAGTCCCAGCGTTGGAGGGTGGCGGCGGTCAGTCCGGCGTTGCCCCGCGCCGATGACCACCGCGTCGAAGTCCGTCGTCGTGGTTACTGTTCGGCGGCCTCTCGGGCGATCTGCTCGAACTGGGCGCCCATGGCCTCGCCGAGCGCCTGGGCGGCGGAGAGCGGGCGCACCATCACCGTGAACTCGTCGATTTTTCCGTCGTCGTCGAAGTGCAGGAAGTCGCATCCCTGGAGCTGCTTGCCGGCGACGGTGGCGGTGAAGACGAAGGCGTGATCGCGGCCGTCGGAATTGGCGATCTCACGGATGTAGGTGAAGTCCTCGAAGACCCGGAGCACGCCGCGCAGGATCGCCGCGGTGATCGCCTTGCCCGGGTAAGGCTTGAAGGTGACGGGGCTGGTGAAGACGACGTCGTCGGCCAGCAGAGCGGCCACGGCGTCCAGGTCGCCGCTCTCGACGGCCTTGCGGAAGGGATGCATGAGCCCACCTCTGATATTCAAAAATGCGAATAGGTGTAATGGAGATTAGAGGGCCCGTTAGAGCTTGTCTACAGGGAAGGGGGGACTATTATTCACGTTGTTGATTAATCTGTTAGCGTGCATCCATGGCTTTGCGGAACGCGGTGATGGCCGCACTGTTGGAGGGCGAGGCGTCCGGGTACGACCTCGCGAAGGCGTTCGACGCGACGGTCGCCAACTTCTGGATGTCGACGCCTCAGCAGCTCTACCGGGAGCTGGATCGCATGGAGGCCGAAGGACTCGTCACGGCCCGCGTCGTCGAGCAGAAGCGCCGCCCCAACAAGCGACTGTTCTCCTTGACGGAGGCCGGGCGGAAGGCCGTCCACGCCTACACCGCCGAGCCCTTGGGTAAACCGGCGGTGATCCGGGACGAGTTGCTTGTCAAGGTGCAGTGCCTGGACGCGGGCGACATGGAAGCGGTCCGGACCGCCATCACCGAGCGCATGGAGTGGGCCACCGCCAAGCTGGCCCGCTACGAGCGGCTCCGGCAGCGCCTGCTCGACGGGCGCTCCGAGGAGGCGTACTTCGCCGAGGCCGAGCGCATCGGCCCGTACCTCACCCTGCTGCGCGGGATGTCGTTCGAGCGGGAGAACCTCCAGTGGGGGGACATGGCGCTGCGCAGGCTCGAACAGCGCACGGCCACGCTCCGGGCCGACGGCTGACTGCGGCGGTCCCACCCACACAGTTAGTCAACAAAGTGACGAGCTGGACGGTCGTGAGCAGCCCGGCCTCCCAGGGGTCGTCGGTCTGTGTCCGAGCGAGGACCGGCTGCGGCTTCTTGTCGGGGATTGCGATGCAGTCCCTTGGGTCGTAGAACCGGGTCACGCCGAAGCCGAAGAGGCACGCGACCGCGAGTCCCAAGCCCAGGATCACCCAGCCTCGGGGCGGTCCGGCGTCGCCCTGGGCGGTCAGCTCCCTGCCTACCTGCGCATAGGCCGACTGGCCAGCACGGTGAGTGTCGGGCGGACGGCGTTGCGCGCCGCCTCGGGGCTGGTGAGTGCGGCGACGATGACAGTGTTCGCGGGGCGACGAGCGCGCCGAACAGCTTGCCCTTGCCGAGCTCCTCCGTCATCTCCTTCTCGTCCACCACCTTCCAGTCGATCCTGTCTCCACCCTGGGAGGACTTTTGATCGACTGGACGATCCGCACTCCGAGGTCGGTCTGCTGCCACGCTCCCGTCCGGTGAAGAGCAGTGCAGCACGAGGAGCCGCCGGCGTCGCGGCAAGCCAGAGCATCACACCGATGGGGAGGTGTCCCCAGCGGACGCGGCCACCGGAAGCAGCGCCGGCCGCTTGGCCTGGCGGCCGTCCCCAGAGGAGCGGCCACGCAGGCGGCGGCCGGCCCAAGGGCCGAGGAAGGTGCCGGCCCAGCGCACTTCGGCACCCACGGTCCTCCAGACAGAGATGTCTGTCCCCTCGGCCGGAAGGGGAAGGGTCCACTTGTCGTCGCTGCCCGGCAGACCGAGCGCCTGGGCCACGGCAGCCGCGATGCGCGCGTGTCCCAGCGGGCCGGCGTGCAGCCGGTCAGCACTCCACAACCGCGGATCGGTCGCCGCCGCGTGCGCGGCCGTCTCCGCCACCACCACGCCGTGGCGGTCGGCGGCCTCCCGGATGCGCGCGTTGAGCGCGAGAACACGGTGACCGATCGGGCGGGCCAACGGCGTGATACGCCCGACATCGGGAAACATGAGGGTCGCGACGGTGGCGCCCTGCGCGGTGAGGGCGGCGAACATCGCCTCAACATGGCCGGCCACCTCGTCGAGGTCGCAGCTCGGGCGCAACGCATCGTTGACCCCAGCCACCACGGTGGCGAGGTCGGGCCGCATCGCGAGAGCCGGAGCGAGCTGCTCGGCGCGCACCTGACCGGCCTTACGGCCGCGCACCGCGAGGTTGGCGTAGAGCAGGCCGGGGTTGTGGCGGGCGACCTGCTCGGCGAGCCGGTCCGCCCAGCCCCGAAGACCACGGACGTCGTCGCCGTCCCCGAGCCCCTCGGTGTGACTGTCGCCCAGGGCGACATAGCGCAGATACCCACTGCTCGACACGGGGCCGCCCGCCTCTCGTCAACGCTGCTGATGGAAGTGGCACACGGCCATCGCTAAACAACTAGGCACCTAGTCGCATTGTTGAATATGAGGATAGCTGCGGGATCACCTTCCTGCAAAGTGACGCCGCTCAGGCAGGAGCTGAGGCCGTCGAGGGCGGTCCACCGCCGCAGTCCACCGCCTTGGTCCCGCGCCGACCTCACCGCCCGTTCCCTCTTCAGACCTGAGCACCGACCACGGTCTGCGCCGGCACCTGAGCGCCCGGGTCATCAACGGCATGCACAACGAGGACGCGGTCGGCTTCATCACCGCCCGCCGTTTCGCGCCGAACCGCCCGTACCGGGTCACCTTCAACGGTGGCGTCCACGGCCCGGGCGACAACGCCTACTGCCAGGCCGCCATGCCCACGGCTCACCTCCGGCTCTCAAGAGCCGGGGACGGAGTTCACCCGGCCGATCCGGCCCGGGAGGGCCCGCCGGCGGCGGCCGGGCGCTCGGAGCCGGCCTTGTCGAGGGGTCAGGCGAGGGAAATAACGACCGACTTGGTCCTCGTGTACGCCTGCAGCGCCTCCGGCCCGGATTCGCGTCCGTAGCCGGACTGCTTGACGCCGCCGAAGGGCACGGCGGGATCGAGCATGGCCCAGTCGTTGACCCAGACGATGCCGGCGTCCAGTCGCGCGGCGACCCGATGGGCGCGCGTCAGGTCGGAGGTCTGCAGACCGGCGGCGAGTCCGTACGGCGTGCTGTTCGCCAGCGCGATCGCCTCTTCCTCGGTGTCGAAGGGCTGAACCGTCAGCACCGGGCCGAAGATCTCCTCCTGGACGGTGCGGGCGTCGTTGTCCAGGCCGGCGATGACGGTGGGCTTGAAGTAGTAACCGCCGTTGAGTTCCAAGCGCTCACCGCCGACGACGATGCGGCCGCCGTCCTCGACGGCCGCTTTCACGTACCGCTCGACGTTCTCCACGTGCCGCTCGCCGGCCATCGGTCCGACGACGGTGGCCGGGTCGAAGGGGTCGCCGACGGGGACCGCCGGAACCGCGTCGGCGAGGATGCCCAGCGTGGTGTCGTACAGGGACCGGTGGACCAGGAGCCGGGGTCCGCCCATGCAGAACTGTCCGGTGTTGAAGACGAAGGCCTTGATGATCGCGCCGATCGCCTTCCCGACGTCGGCGTCCTCGAAGACGATGTGCGGCGCGTTGCCGCCCAACTCCATGGTGACGGGCTTGAGTTGTTCGCCGGCCGTGCTCGCCGCCAGGCGGCCGACCCTCGTCGACCCGGTGAAGGCGACCTTGTCGACGCCTGGGTGACGCACCAGTGCCTCACCCAGGACGGGGCCGCTGCCGGTGACGACGTTCACCACTCCCGCGGGAACGCCGGCGTCGGCGAGTATCTCCGCCATCAGCAGCGCGCTGAGGGGGGTCTCGTCGGCCGGTTTGTGGACGATGGTGTTGCCGGCCGCCAGCGCGGGGGCGACCTTCGACGTGCTCAGAATCAACGGGAAGTTGAACGGGGTGATCGCTCCCACCACGCCGATGGGCTCCCTGCGGGTGTAGGCGTGGGCGGGTATGGCGACCTGCCGCGTGGCTCCGTCGAGGCTCTGCGCCAGCGCCGAGTAGTACTCGTACGTCTCGGCCACGGTCTCCACGTCCACCCCCCGGCTGAACGAGACGGGCTTGCCGACGTCGAGGCTCTCCACGGCGGCGATCTCGTCCGCCCGTTCGCGCACCAGATCCGCCACCCGGTGCAGCACGCGGGCGCGCTCGCGGGCCGGTGTCCGGGGCCAGGGCCCCGCGTCGAAGGCCTCGCGGGCGGCGGCCACCGCGGCGGCGACATCCGCCCCGTCGGCCTCCGCGACCGTGGTGACGACTCTGCCGGTGGACGGGTCGACGACGTCGCGCCGCTCCTTGGACTCCGCGTCCCGCCAGGTTCCACCGATGAAGAGACTGCCGGGTTCGATGTGCGGTCGCAGCACGCTCATGGCCCGCTCGCCTTCTCGGTGCGGCGCGCGGCCGTCACCGTGCTCACGCCGGTCGCGCCACTGCGACCGGCAGGTTTTCGGATGATGGCCCAGCGGTGACCGCCTGGACAGAGAACCGGGAGGCGAGCGCCGAAAGTAAGGACGAATGACGTATCCCGGCCACGACGTTCGGCCTTGCCAGGTCGGCCTGCTGTCGAATGGCCCGCCTCAACGGTCCGCGCTCGCACCGACCCGGCGGCTTTCCGTCCGATGGACCGAAGAGAGTCAGGACATTCGTCGCCGTACCCAATTACTTGAACTATCAAGAATTGGCCCAGGCGCCCAGCCGAACCGGCGGCCCGTCTTGGTTTCCGAGGAAGGACGATCGATGACAAGCTCTCTCGCACGCAGGCAGGTTCTCGGCGCGGGCATCGCCCTGGGAGCGACCGCCCTGGTCGGCGGTACGGCACAGGCCGCCCCGGGCACCGCCAGATCCTGGCCCAAGGAGTTCTCGCTGCCCAACGGCTGGGGGCCGGAGGGAGTCGCGATCGGCTCCGCGCCGTACGCCTACTTCGGATCGATCGCCACCGGCGGCGTGTACCGGGTGAACCTCACGAATGGCAAGGGCAAGGTGGTCCACCGCGGCCTGGGACGCATGACGGTCGGGCTGAAGGCCGACTCCTGGGGGCGGCTGTTCCTGGCGGGCGGCAGCAGTGGTGAACTGCGGGTCGTCGACGCCCACAGTGGTGCGCTGCTCGCCAACCACGTCGTCGCAGGGGAGGGCAGTTTCGTCAACGACGTCCTGCTCACCCGCGACGCCGCCTGGTTCACCGAGTCGTTCAGCGCACAGCTCTACAAGCTGCCGCTGGGCAGGAAGGGCCGCATCGGCGCCCCGGAGAGCCTCACGCTGAGCGGTGACTGGGTGCAGTCCGGTTTCACGTCCAACGGCATCTCGCTCACCCCCGACGGCAGCGCCCTGCTCGTCACCAACGCGGCCGCGGACGGCGGCTCACTGATGCGCGTCAACCCCCGCACCGGCGTGACCAGCAAGGTCGACCTGGGTGACACAACGCTGCCCAGCGGCGACGGGCTGGTGCTCATCGGCCGCACTCTCTACGTGGTCCAGCCCAACCCCAACCAGGTGGACGTGATCCGGCTCAACCGGTCGGGCACAAGGGGCACTGCGATCGGAGTGATCAGGGACGACCGCTTCGACCTGCCCACTACGGCCGCCGCCTACAAGGGTCAGCTGTACCTTCCCAACTCCCGCTTCACCACCCCGGACCGGGATGAGAACACCCCTTACAACGCGGTGTCCGTGCCGTTGGTGTGACGTACGACCGGAGTACCGCTGGACCCCGCCCACTCAAAGCCGGCGGGGTCCAGCGGTACTCGCCGTTTCTATCCGTGCGTCGTGATGGTGTGCGCTTCGGTGAAGGAGAGCAGGCCGTCCGGGCCCATCTCGCGTCCGATGCCGCTCTGGCGGAAGCCGCCGAAGGGGGCTCGGTCGTCGCATGCGACGGCGTTGGCGTGATTGATCCAGGTGGTGCCGGTGCGCAGCCGTTCCGCGAGGCCCGCCGCGCGGGCGGGGTCGGCGCTCCAGACCGAGGAGCACAGTCCCGACCAGTCGTTGTTGACCTGGTCCAGTACGGAGTCGACGTCGTCGAAGGGCAGGATCGGCAGGGCGGGGCCGAACTGTTCCTCGGTGACGATTCTCAGGCCCGGGTCGGGATCGAGGACGAGGGCGGGACGCAGGAAGTGTCCTCCTGAGGAGGCGGCGTTGGGGGCCAGGGTCCCCAGTTCGCGGATCTCGGCTCCGGCGTCGGCCGCCTCGGTCAGCATGGCGGTCACCCTGTCGCGCTGGGCGGCGCTGTTGAGCGGGCCCATGGTCGAGGCGGGGTCGGTTCCCGGACCCACGCGTTGGGTGTCCAGGGCAGTGGCGAGCGCGTCGACGAGTTCGTCGTAGCGGGAGCGGTGGACGTACAGCCGTTTGACGGCCATGCAGACCTGGCCGCTCGTCAGGAACGCGCCCTGGACGAGCCGTCCGATGTGCTCCTGATCGAGTACGGCGTCATCGAGGACGATCGCGGGGTCGTTGCCGCCGAGTTCGAGGGTCACCGAGGCGAGGTTCTGCGCGGCGGCGGCCATGATGTGCTTGCCGACGGCCGTGCTTCCGGTGAACACGATCTTCCGGACGCGGGGGTCGGTGAGCAGCGGGGCGACCGCTTCGTTGCTGCCGGTCACGACGTTCAGGACGCCGGCGGGGAGTCCCGCCGCGAACAGTTCCAGGGTGCGCACCATGGCCAGCGGCACGGTGGGCGGGGGCTTGACCACGGCCGTGTTCCCGGCAAGCAGCGCGTACGGCAGGCTCGCGCCGAGGATCGCGATCGGCCAGTTGAACGGGACGATGACAGTGACCACGCCCACGGGGAGCCGGTGGATGCGCGAGGTCAGCGGCGGGCCGTCGAGGTGCCTGACCTGGTCGAGGGAGTCGACCAGATCGATGGCCGCCCGGGTGCGGGCGACGAAGACGCTCATCTCGATCTGGCTCTCGAGGGAGATCTTGCCGTTCTCGCGGGTCATCAGCGCTGCCCGGTCGGCCTCACTGCCGTCGAGGAGGGTGAGCGCCTGGCCGATGATCTCCGCTCGCCGGCGCGCGGGCATCGCCGCCCAGCTCGGGAACGCCGCGTCCGCGGCGGCTACGGCCGCCCGGGCCTGCTCGACGGTGGCTGCGGCGGCGTGACCGACGATCTGCTCAGGGGCCGCCGGGTTGTGGACGGCTGTCCAATCGTCGGTCTCGACGGTCCTGCCGCCGATGAGCAGTCCCGTCCGGACCGGCGCCGCCCGGGTCTCCGCCGGTGCTGTGGGGATTCTTTCGGACATACAACTCTCCTGAGGATCAGGTGTGCCCCACCGTTCCGCGCCACAGTGCCGTGACGTGCCACTGAGCGTGCAGGACGGGGATGACCAGGAAGCGCGAGAAGGAAGGATCTGTGACGCCTGGCGGACAACCATCCGCATGGCGGACAGCCTGAGGTCAGCGTCACTTCGGACGCTTGCCGGTGTCAAGCCCTTGGCTGCGGAAGCCTCGCGGTGAACCACTGTCCGCATCACGGACACGCGTTAGGCTGATCGGTGGGAACCCGCAGCGCGACCGCAGCCGAGGAGTCACGTGCCACGCCAGGGAGCAGGACCGGACTTCATCGAGGCATTGGCCCGGGGGCTGGAGGTCATTGCCGCGTTCCCGCCCGGCCAGCCACAGATGTCGCTGGCGCAGGTCGCCGGCGCCACCGGGCTCGCCAGGCCGACCGCCCGCAGGATTCTGCTGACCCTGGAAGAACTCGGCTATGTCCGCTCGTGCGAGTCGGGGTTCGCGCTGACCCCCAGGGTGCTCGAACTCGGGGTGGCCTACGTGCGCTCCATGGGCTTGTGGGACATCGCACGGCCCCACATGGAGCGTCTGGTGGAGCGGACCAACGAGTCGTGCTCGGTAGCTCAGCTGGACGGATCGGACATCATCTATGTGGCCCGGGTGGCTGTCCCGAAGCTCGTGACCCTGTCGGTGCAGATCGGAACGCGCTTCCCGGCACTGCAGACCTCCCTGGGAAAGGTACTGCTGGCGGCCCTGCCGGCCGATGAGCTGAAGCAGGTGCTCGCCGAGCCTTCGCGCTCCGGACTGACACCGTGCTGGCAGCCCGCCCCCGGCGAACGCGACGCGGTCCTGCGCGAGGTGCGGGCACGCGGATGGGCGCTGACGGACCAGCAGTTGGCGCCCGGTATCCGGTCGGTCGCGGCCCCGTTGCGTGACGGCTCCGGTCAGGTCATCGCGGCACTCAACGTCAACTGCCACGCGGCCGAGACATCGGTCGAGCGACTGGTCGAGGAGTATCTGCCACCGCTGTTGCAGACCGCGGGAGACATCAGCGGGGATTTCGCCCGCATCGCCGCGGTGCCTCAGACCTGAGAAGGAGCCCCGGCCCCTGCACGAGCCTGAGGACCGGGAGAGCGACCACGGGCGCGTCACGCTTCTTCAAAGGCTGCCAAGTCGAGGGGTGTGGGCCTGAAGTCCTGGAGCCGGTCGGCATAGGCACTGGAGAAGAGTTCGGCGACCGACTCGGCGGTCCAGCCGCCCTGCCGGAATCGCTCCTCGGCCTCACCGGGGTGCGTCCACAGGGCGATCCGGTCGCCCCCGGCGGCGATGGCCTGTCCGGTGACGTGGGCCGACTCCTTCGACGCCAGATACACGATCATCGGCGCCACGTCGTCCGGCGAACCGAGACCCTGCCGCCGGAGGGCCTCGGGTACAGGCTCCCCCGCGTCGACCTTCGCCACGAGGTCACCTATCCGGGGCATGGTCGCCACCATGCGCGTCAGCGCGGTCGGCACGATGGCGTTGACCGTGACATCGATCTTCGCGAGTTCGACGGCCCAGGTGCGCGTCATCGCGACGATCGCGCCCTTGGAGGCCGAATACGCGGTCTGGCCGAAGCTCGCACGCTGCCCCGCCGGTGATCCCACCAGGATGAGCCGACCGCCCTCTCCCTGTTCACGGAAACGGGCCGCCGCCGCGCGGCCGCAGGTGAACGTGGAGCGCAGATGGCTGGTGACGACGAGGTCGAAGTCGTCGTCGGTGGTGTTGCGCAGGGTCCTGTCGCGCAGCGCACCGGCGTTGGTGATCATCACATCGAGCCGGCCGAACTCGTCGACCGCGCGCCGCACCAGCCCGTCGGCGAAGTCGGAACCGCCGACCGCGCCGACATGGGCGACGGCTGTTCCACCCGCGTCCGTGATGACGTCGACCGTCTCCGCGGCCACGTCGGCGTCCAGGTCGTTCACGACGACGGCGGCGCCCGCCGCCGCCAGCGCGCGGGCGTAGGCCCTTCCCAGGCCTCGGCCCGCACCTGTGACAATGGCGACTTTGCCGTCGAGCATGCTGTCCTCCTGAGCTGGGGTTCGGTACCCCTGAGCGTAGGAACGCTCCGAGCCCGGGAGGAACCCGCTGATGACGGCACCTGCGGCGGACCTGTGTCCTGCACCGCCCAGGACATCCGTCGCGGTCAGCCCTGCGGCGGGACCAGACCCTGCCGCACCGCGAACAGCGCGGCCTGGGTCCGGGAGGTGAGCCGGAGTTTGCGCAGGACGTTGCTCACGTGGGTGCGGGCGGTGCGCTCGCTGATCACCAGCTCGTCGGCGATCTGCTGGTTCGACCGTCCCTCGGCGACCAGTACGAGGACGTCGCGTTCCCGGCCGGTGAGCGAGGCCAGCCCGGTCGGTGGCGAAACGATCTCCTGGGTCAGTCCCCTGGCGACCGCGGGGTCGAGGAAGACCTCGCCCCGGGCGGCCGCGCGGATGGCGGCGACCACCTCACCCGCCTCGGCGTCCTTGAGCAGGTAGCCTGCGGCTCCCTGGGCGAGCGCCGCGTGGACGCGTTCCATCTCGCCGAAGCTGGTGAGCACCACGACCCGGAGACCTGGGTGGCGCTGCTTGATCACTCCGATCGCCGTCGCCCCGTCCATCCTGGGCATGAGCAGGTCGATCAGCACCACGTCCGGGAGTTCCTGGTGGGCGGCCATCGCGTCGAGCCGGGTGAGCGCCTCCTGTCCGTCGGCGGCCTCCGCAGCGACCTCCATGTCGTCCAGGACCTCGAGGTAGGCGCGGATCCCACGGCGTACGACGGCGTGGTCGTCGACGATCAGGACCCGGATGGGGCGGGGTCCGGTGTCTCCGGAAACGGCACCGCCCGCGGAGTGCTCCGTGAGCCGTCCGGCTCCGTGTCCGGGGGCTCCGGCACCCGTACGGGCAGGGGTATGACGACCCGTACGGCCGTACCGCTCTTCCCGGATCTGATCCTCATGGCGCCGCCCCATCGTTCCGCCCTTTCCCGCATGGTCGTCAGTCCGTAGCCGTGGTCCCAGTGCGCGCCGGTCGTCCGCCCGTCGTTTTCTCCTTGCCCCGAGCCGCCGCGCCCGCCGGATGCCGCGAGTCCGCGACCGTCGTCACGGACGCCGGCGGTCAGGGTGTGGTCGCGTACGCCGAGGCGGATGGTGACGGTGGTGGCCTCCGCGTGTTTGACCACGTTGTGGATGGCCTCGGCGACGATCCGGTACATGTCCTCCGCCAGGTCGGGTTCGACCGCGTTCAGCTCCGCGCCGAACAGCAGTCGGAAGCTGAGACCCGTCCGGTTCTCGGTGCTCTTGACGAGTGCTCTCACCGCCTCTTCCAGGCCGAGGCGGGTGGAGGAGGTGGGACGCAGTTCGTGCACCATCGCCC
The DNA here is from genome assembly GCF_024612015.1 of Streptomyces sp. CA-210063. NCBI lineage: Bacteria > Bacillati > Actinomycetota > Actinomycetes > Kitasatosporales > Streptomycetaceae > Streptomyces > Streptomyces sp. CA-210063. The sequence goes on along the minus strand of NZ_CP102512.1, from coordinate 9,848,695 downwards.
GAAGGTCGGCGAGGACCGTCTGCGACAGGGCCCCGACCTCCTCCGCGAACTGCCGGACCGCTTCCGCCGGCACCGGCCCGTCACGCGCCCCCAGCACTCCGACGGCGTTGGCCTGCATGCCGATGGAGAACACCTGCTGGACGATCGAGTCGTGCAGGTCGCGGGCGAGGCGCTGACGCTCGTTCCGGCGGGCCCCTTCACGTTCGCGCTGCAGCAGCGTGGCGTAGTCGACGGCGAGCGCGGCCTGCTCCGCCATGGCGGCCAGGAACTCCAGCGTTCGGCCGCCGATCTCCTGACCGGGTGCGAAGTACGCGTTGAGCACCCCTTCGGGTCGGCCGCGCGCCATCAGCGGAACACTGACGAAGGAGTCCCAGTTGAGCTCCCCGAGGTAGGCGTGCAGCGGTTCCCAGGCCGGATCCTCGCGGATCTGGGCCCACCGGTGGGGGACGACGATCGGTTTGCGTTCCCGCAGGGTGTCCAGCATGCGCAGCCGGGCGCCGCGGTCGCGGCACTCCAGCAGCCGGTCGAGGAACGCGTCCCAGTGCCGTAGCCCCGCCGAGCCCATCAGCCGCAGTTCGCGGCCCGTGCTGTCCAGGATGAGGATCTGCACGCCGGCCAGGCCGTCGGTCTGGACGATCTGCCGGGCCACGGCGTCGAGGGTCGAGCCGAGCGAGCCCTCCGAAGCAAGTGCGATCGACGACTGGGCTATCGCCGCGATCCTGCGCTGCCGGTGCCACTCGTCGGTCACGTCGCGGAACGACACCACCGTGAACTTCGGGTCGCCCGGCAGGCCGCGGGCCCGGTAGGCGAACTCCCGGCGGGTCCCGGAGGCGGGCATCCAGTGAGCCACGCTCTCGTCCGACTGCTCCTCCAGCAGCCCTGCCCGGCACGCGCCGGTGGCCCCTTCCGCCAGCGCGAACGGCGATGTCCTACCGAGCAGGTCGGCCTCCTCGCGTGCGCCACACATCGCGACCCCCGCGGGGTTGAGGCGGACGAACCGGCCGACGCAGTCCAGTACCGCCAGGCCGTCCGGCGCGACGGCGGCGACCTCGTCCCACCCCACGGGTGATGCGGACATGACCGACCTCCTCATCGTCGTCGTGATCGGCGGGCGTTGGAGCCTGCTGTCGAAGTCCGCCCTGATGCCGATCCGACGCGTTGGATTCGCCGTGCCGGTTCGCCACGCGGATGCTGGGTCAGGAGAACGCGCCAGTCGGTGAGCGGACTGGGGCCACTCGCGATCGCCCCAGCATCGTAGCCCGGCGGATTCGGAGCGGATCTACGTCATTCGTCCTGTTCACCGCCCTGTCGAAGCGCCGAGCCCGTCGAGTCATTGCACGCGTTCCTCAAGGAGTGCGCCCCGCTTACGGTGAGGAAGAAGCGCCCCGTGGATCGCTGCTCCCCCGAGACATCCACGGGGCGCTCCGGCCGCGCCCGGCCGTGCAGTCTGCCCATGCCCCGAGGACGAGGAGGTCTGAGGTATGGACGTGTCCATCGGCACGATCTGGGAGGCGGTCTCCCGTGCGCTTCCCGACGCCGTCGCCATCACCGAGCCCGGCCGTGACACCACCTACCGGGAGTTCGACGAGCGCGCGTCACGGCTGGCCGCCGCGCTGGAAGCGGCCGGGGTGCGCGAGGGCGACACCGTGGCCTGCTACCTGTTCAACGGTTCCGCCTACCTGGAGACGGTCTTCGCCGCCTTCAAGCTCGGCGCCGTCCCGGTGAACGCCAACTACCGCTACACCGGCGAGGAACTCACCGAACTCCTCACCGACGCCGACGCCGCCGCGCTCGTCTTCAGCGGCGCCCTGGCCGACCGGGTCACGCACGCCGCCGGACACGTACGCACGCTGAAGCTGCTGGTGAGGGCGGGCGATCCACCCGCCGACGGCCCGGCCGGTCCCGCCGTGCCCGAACTGGAGGAGCTACTGACGGCGCACGCGCCGCGCGAGCCGCAACGACGGCCCGGAACGGACCAGCTGTTCATGTACACCGGCGGGACCACCGGCAAGCCCAAGGGCGTCATTTGGCAGCTGAGCGACCTGCTGCGCGCCCACGTGGTCCCGTACTACCACCCGCTCGGAGTCACCGAACTCCCCGCGAGTCTCGACGAGGCCGTGGCCATCGCCGTCAAGGCACGCCACGAAGGCCGCGCGCCGACCACTATGCCCGTCGTACCCCTGATGCACGCCACCGGGCTGTTCAACACCATGGGCGCCCTGATGACGGGAGGCCGGGCGGTCACGGCACGATCGGGCGGCCTCGCCCCGGAGCATGTCTGGCACATGATCGCCGAGCAGCAGGTGGACACGGCGATCATCGCGGGCAACGCCGTGTGCCGCCCGCTCGTCGACGAACTCCTGCGGGCCGAGAAGGCCGGGACGCCTCACGACCTGCGCTCGTTGCACAGGATGATCAGCTCCGGCACCGCACTCAGCGATCCCCTCAAGAGAGCGCTGCACGAACGTGCCGACGTCACGATCACCGAAGCCATCGCATCGAGCGAAGGGGGCCCCTTCGCCTTCGCGATCACCTCCTCGGTAGCGGATCTGCCCTCGCGTTTCCGCCCCGTGCCCGCGACACGGGTGATCGGCTCCGATGACCGCTTCCTCGAACCCGGCAGCGACGAGACGGGCGTCCTCGCCTACCGCGGGCCCATGCCGCTCGGCTACTACAAGGACACCGACAAGAGCGCGAAGGCGTACCGCACCATCGACGGGGTCCGGTACGCGATCCCCGGCGACCTGGCTCGAATAGAGGCCGACGGCGCGATCCGGTTCCTCGGACGCGGCTCCGGCGTGATCAACACCGGCGGGGAAAAGGTGCACCCACAGGAGGTGGAGAACGTCCTGCTGGCGCACCCCGCTGTGACGGACTGTGCCGTCGTCGGTGTCCCCGACGAGACCTGGGGAGAACGGGTGGCGGCCGTCGTGGCGGTCCGGCCGGGCAGCACCCTCACCGGCGACGAACTGCGCGACCTGGTCCGGCGCAGCCTCGCCGGCTACAAGGTGCCGCGTTCCGTCGTCCTGACGGACGTCCTGCCTCGCACCCCCACCGGCAAGCTCGAAGTCGCCTGGGCCAGGAAGACGGTCCAGGACGCCGACGCGGGTGCCGGCGGCGGAATGTGACAGTCGAGTGCCTGAAGCCCTGAACGGGAACGGCGGCAGGGCACATCGTGCCCTGCCGCCTCGCCGTGCCTCAGCTCGCGCGCTCCTGGCGGGCTTCGAGCGCCCGCAGCGCCTCCCCCACGCTCGCCACGTGGTCCCGCATGGCCGTTTCGGCCGCCACCGGGTCCCCGGCGGCGATCGCCGCGATGATCCGCTGGTGCTGGGGCAGCGACGCCCGAGCCCGCCCCGGCACCAAGGACAGCATGAACTGGTGCCCGACCACTTGGGCCCGCAGTCGTTCGACGACCTGGTTGGCGGTCTCGTGGCCGGCGATGTCGCGCACACCCCGGTGCAGACGGGCGTTGAGGTCGCTGTACGCCATCAGTTCGCCGTCGGCGACCGCCCGAGCCATGTCCGCACCGATCGCGCGGAGCTCCTCGGCCTGCGCGGGGCTGACCCGCTCCGCCGCGCGAGCGGCGATCAGGCCCTCCAGGACCATCCGTACCTCCGTCACCTCGACCGCCTCGGCGAAGGAGATCTCCCGGACGCGTGCGCCGCGGTTGCGCTGGATCTCGACCAGGCCCTCCGTCGCCAGCTGCCGGAGTGCCGACCGCACCCCGGAGCGGCCGGCGCCGAACTGTTCGCAGAGGTCCGCCTCGATCAGGCGCTGTCGCGGCACGTAGTCACCGCGCAGCAGCGCGGCCCGGATCGCACCGGTGACGTCGTTTTCCATAGAAGTGCTCACGGTGTGCGGTCCCCATCCACCACAGGTCCAGGGCGAGAAAGCCGGCGGTCAGTCCTGGTAGGTGACGCCCAGTTCGGCGAGCCTGGCACGGAGCCCGTAGTAGTCGACGCCCAGCGTCCCGGAGCGCAGGACCTCGCGCGTCGCTGCCTCCTTGGCGATCCGCTTCTCGGCGAGTTCCGCCGCTTCTCCGGCCTCGGCGAGGGGCACCACGACCACGCCGTCGTCATCGGCGACGATGACGTCACCGGGGTGTACGGACACCCCACCGAGCGTCACGGGCACGTTGACCGAGCCCGGGGATGCCTTCACCGTGCCCTGGGGCGGACACCGACCGGGCCCAGACGTGGAAGCCCATCTCCCTCAGCTCGGCGGTGTCGCGCACCCCGGCCGCCGTGACCAGCCCGATGACGCCCCGAGCGGCGAGGGAGGTCGCCAGCAGATCGCCGAACATGCCGTCCGTGGACGGCGAGGTGGTCGTCACCACCAGGATGTCGCCGGGCCGGCAGGCCTCCACGGCGGCGTGGATCATCAGGTTGTCTCCCGGGTGGGAACTCACCGTCACCGCCGGGCCGGCTATGCGCACGTTCCGCTGGTTCGGCCGCAGACCGGTCCCCGCGAAGCCGCGGCGGCCGATGGCCTCATGGACGGTGGACACCCCAGCCTGCGCGAGCCGCGCGACGACGTCGGCGGGGGGCCGGGTGATGTTCCTGACGACGAGATGGTGGTTCGGCACGTCTCCTCCGGGTTTCTCCAGGTTCGTCGTCGAGAGAATTCCCTACGTCAGCAGTATTGTCAACAATAAAGTCAGCGATATTGTGACTCTGTGGGACCAACCTCTTTCGTCCCGCACTCCTCGCGCGAAAACAGCGCTGTGGAACCGGAGCTCGTACGGCACCGGTCGACGCACCCCTTCGCACTCGATCCCAAGGAGCCCCTCATGACCCACGACACGTCCACTCCGTCCGAGGGCGCGCTGCTGGTCGTCAGCGCGCACGCCGGCGACTTCGTCTGGCGGGCCGGCGGCGCCATCGCGCTGGCCACCGAACGCGGTCAGCGTGTGAAGGTGCTCTGCCTGAGCTTCGGCGAGCGCGGCGAGTCCGCACGGGCCTGGCGGGACGGCCTGCGCCTCGACGAGATCAAGGAACTGCGCCGCACCGAGGCCTCCGACGCCGCGGCCGCGCTGGGCGCGGAGATCGAGTTCCTCGACGCCGGGGACTATCCGCTGCTGGAGACACCGGAGTTGGTGGACCGTATCGTGCGCGTGTACCGGGAGGTGAGCCCCGCGGTCGTCCTCACCCACACCCTCGCCGACCCCTATAACGGCGACCACCCGGCCGCCGCCCGCATGGCGCTCCAGGCCCGCGTGCTCGCCCAGGCGGTCGGCTACGACGCGCCCGGCGAACCGCTCGGCGCTCCCCCCGTGTTCTTCTTCGAACCGCACCAGCCGGAGCAGTGCGACTTCAAGCCCAACGTCCTGCTGGACATCACCTCCGTCTTCGACAAGAAGCGCAAGGCCATGGAGTGCCTGGCCGCCCAGCAGCACATGTGGGACTACTACACCGACCTCGCCAAGCGGCGCGGCGTACAGCTGAAGCGCAACGCCGGCCCCAACCTCGGCCTCGCGCACGGGACCATGGGCGAGGCGTACGTGCGGCTCTACCCCGAGACGACGGGGGTGCTGGCATGACGTCGGCGACGCACATCTGGGTGCCTTTCCGCGACACGTCCCTGTTCGTGGAGTTCGCGCGGGGGACCGACGACCCGGACGGCTCCCCGGGTCACCAGGAGTTGCTGACCGACGTCGTCCCGTCGGACGGCGTCACGCGGGACGACCGTTACGGCGAACCTCTGTGGCGGGTCGACGCCGAACATCTGCACGCCGTGGTGGAGGCCCTCTGGACCACGGACCACCCGCTGCACATCCACCTCGACCAGACCCCGCGGCACGTGCGGGAGCCCGGCGGGCGCGACCAATGACGTAGGCGGGTCGTGACCTTTCGCCGTCCGGGTCCGGTCATTAGCGCGACGACCTGCGCGTTCCCCCCGACTAGCGTCGACCGTGCCACCGCACCACCGACCGTGCCGAGGAGATGACGCACATGACGAGCTCGTCGACCGCCGCCCTGGACGCGCTCCCGCTCGGGACGGCAGCAGCGGCGACCAGCCCGGCGCCACGCGAGACCGAGTACGACGGCACAGTCACCGTCCTGTCCCGGCGGACGGCGGCGGACGGTGTCACCTCATTGCTGCTCGCACCGCACGACGGTGTACCCCTGCCGCGCTGGCAGCCGGGCGCGCACATCGACGTGGTCCTCCCCACGGGCGCCGTCCGCCAGTACTCGCTGTGCGGCCCGGCGGCCGTCACCGACTGCTGGCGCATCGCGGTGCTGCGGGAGCCCGACGGACGCGGCGGATCGCAGTGGATTTACGACAACGTCCGCGAGGGAAGCGAACTGCGGATACGCGGCCCGCGCAACAACTTCCCGCTGCGGCAGGCCAGGCGGTACCTGTTCGTCGCCGGCGGCATCGGCATCACCCCCCTGCTGCCGATGATCGCCGAGGCTGCCGCGGCCGGGGCCGACTGGTCCCTGCTGTACGGGGGCCGGAGCCGCGCGTCCATGGCGTTCCTGTCCGAGCTGGAGGGCTACGGCGAGCGCGTGATCGTACGGCCGCAGGACGAGTACGGCCTGCTCGACCTCGCCGGTCACCTCGGTGAACCCTCCCCTACCACCCTGGTGTACTGCTGCGGCCCGGCCGGGCTGATCGACGCGGTCGAGGCCCACTGCGCCACCTGGCCGGCGGGATCGCTCAACGTGGAGCGGTTCGCCGCGGCCCCGGGGCAGCACTCCGGTGACGTCGAGGGCGACGAACCGTTCGAGGTGGAGCTGCGCTCGTCGGGGGTGACGCTCACCGTGCAGCCGGGACAGTCGGTGCTCAGGGCCGTGGAAGCGGCGGGCGCACCGGTCATGTCCTCCTGCGAGGAGGGCATCTGCGGTTCCTGCGAGACCGCCGTCCTGGCGGGCGAGATCGACCACCGGGACTCCCTGCTCACCGATGACGAGCGGGCCGCCGGCGACACCATGCTGATCTGTGTCTCCCGTGCCCGCGGCGGCCGCCTCGTCCTGGACCTCTGACCGGACTTCTGAAAGGAGAGAGTCGCCATGCCCACACAGCACGTCCGCAACGGCTGGTACCTGGGAGCCTGGTCCGACGAGATCGGCCGGACCCTCACGCAGCGCTGGATCACAGACCTCCCGGTCTGCTTCTACCGGCTGCCCGACGGAACCGTCACCGCGATCGAGGACCGCTGCCCCCACCGCAAATACCCGCTGTCCCTGGGGCACTTGGACGACGAGGGCATCCTCCAGTGCGATTACCACGGCTACCGCTTCGACGGCCAGGGCGTGTGCGTCGGGGTCGCCGAGCAGGCCGACCGGCCCAAAGCGGCCCTGCGCCGCTTCCCGCTGGTCGAGCGGGACGGCGTCATATGGATCTGGCCCGGCGCCCCCGAACTGGCCGATGAGAACTTGCTTCCCGAAACCTCGTGGCTCACCGATCCCGACTGGACCCACGTGCACGGCGTCGTCCCGCTGAAGGCCCGGCACCTGCTGCTCCTGGAGAACCTGCTCGACCTCACCCACGAGACGTTCCTGCACCCGACGAGCATCGGCAACGCCGCCGTCGCCGCCACCCCGATCGACGTGACCGTGGACGGCGACCGCGTCGGTTTCAGCCGCCGGATGGTCGGCATCGAGGCCCCGCCGTTCTACGAGAAGTCCTGCGGGCTGGCCTCTCCGGTGGACCGCTGGCAGGACGGCGACTTCTACCCGCCGGGCATCTTCGTCCTCAACATCCGCGTCGCTGCCACTGGGACCGAGGAACCGGAGGGCTTCCACATGAAAGTGTTGTACGGGATGACGCCGGCACGCGGCAACGAGACGCACGACTTCTACGCCCTGGGCCGCGACTACCTCATCCACGACGAGGAGTTGACGAAATTCCAGCACGAGCAGCAGCTCGCGGTGATGCAGGAGGACGTCGACGCCCTGGAGGCGCAGGAGGTGATGTACGCCACCGATCCGGGCGGCAAGGCCGAGTCCAGCATCAGGTCCGACCTCGCCGCGCTGCGCGGACGCCGCGCGGTGGCGAAGTTGCTGGCCCGCGAACAGCAGGGTGACAGCGCCCCGCGCACCAGGGCATCCGCATGAGCGGCCGCCACGTCTTCGTACTCCTCCACGGAGCGTGGCACGGCGGCTGGGTCTGGCAGCGGGTGGCACCACTGCTGCGCGCGGCCGGGCACGAGGTGCACACGCCCACACTGACCGGGGTGAGCGACCGCGCCCATCTCCTCACTCCCCAGGTCGGGCTCACCACGCACATCCAGGACGTGGTGGCGCTGATCGAGGCCCATGACGCCCGGGACGTCGTACTCGTCGGGCACAGTTACGCCGGTCAGGTCGTCACCGGCGTCGCGGACCGCGTCCCGGACCGCCTGGCCAAGCGGGTCCATCTCGACGCCTTCGTCGGCGACGACGGGGACGCGGCGATCGATCTGCTGCCCGACCGCGTCGCCGGGCACTACAGGGATTCCGTGTCCGGGCCCGGCTTCGGCTGGCTCATCCCGGTGCGCTCGCTGAGCGTGCTCGGCGTCGAGGACCAGGCGGACCTCGACTGGCTCGGCCCCCGGCTCACCCCGCACCCGTGGCTGACGTACACCGAACCGCTGCGGCTGACCGGCAAGGCGGACCAGGTCGCCGGTGTCTTCGTCGAATGCACCGACTGGATGCGGGTGTTCACCCCGCACGCCGAACGCGCCGCCGTCCGCAGCTGGCCGGTCCACGAGATCGCCACCGGACACGAGGCCATGGTCACGGCCCCCGGTGAACTGACCGAACTGCTGCTGGAGATCGCCGCAGCCTGACCCTCGTGAAGGAACGCCCCGTATGGAATTCCTCGTCCGTACCGAGAACACCCTGCCCCCGGACACCCCCGACGACGTCCGCGAGTCCCTGCGCAAGGGCGAGCGTGAACGGGCCATGCAGCTGCGGGAGGCGGGCATCCTCAAGCGACTGTGGCGGGTCCCGGGCCGAGGCGCCACGATCGGCCTGTACGAGGCGGCCGATCCGGCGGAGCTGCACGACGCCCTGGTCTCCCTGCCGATGTGGAAGTGGATGGACATCACTGTGGAAGCGCTCGCCACCCATCCGCAGGAGAAGGCACCGTGACGGGTTCGGACGGCGACGGCTCCCGGGTCGCGGTCGTCACGGGCGCTGCGGGTGGCCTGGGGAGCGCCATCGTCCACAGGCTGGCCGCGGACGGGTTCGCCGTCGCCGCACTGGACATCGCCGAACCGGACGGTACGAGCGGGGTCGTCCCCGGGGTGCGGGACTGGCGCTGCGATGTCAGCGACCCGGCGGCGACCCGCCGGACGGTGGACGGGATAGTCCAGGCGTACGGCGGTGTGGACGTCCTGGTCAACAACGCCGGTCTGCTGTCCGGCCGGGCCAGTCTGTTGGAGACCACCCCTGAGGAACTCCACCGCTTCTTCGACGTCAACGCCGTCGGCCCGCTGCTCATGGTGCAGGCGTGCGTGCCGTGGCTGCGCGAGAGCCCGTACCGCGGGCGCGTCGTCAATGTGGCGTCCCGCACCTTCTTCACCGGCGCGCCGGGCCAGATCGCCTACGCGGCCGGCAAGGGCGCGCTCATCGGCATGACCCGGGTGATGGCGCGCGAGCTGGGCGAGCACCGGATCACGGTCAACGCGGTGGCGCCCGCCCAGGTCGCGACCCCCGGGACCCGGGCGCACTCCGGCGACGAGGTCTTCGCCGCGACCATGCGGCAGCAGGCGATCAAGGAGTTCGTCACCCCGGAGCACTTCGCGGGGCTGGTCTCGTATCTCGCTTCCCCGGACGCGGTCATGGTCACCGGCCAGACGCTCGTCTGCGACGGCGGCGGACTCCTTCACTGACCGACACCACCACGGAAGGAGAGCAACGGGATGTCGTCCAGCAGCACGCCGAAGGTCCCCGGCACCTACGTCTTCGACGCCGCGGAAAGCCGCCGCGGACAGGCCCTGAACCGGCTCTGCGGTTCGCTCAAGCACGCCGAGAACCGGGCGAAGTTCAAAGCCGACGAAGCCGCCTACTGCGACGCGTACGGCCTCACGGCCGAGCAGCGGGACGCCGTCCTGCACCGGGGCTGGAACCGGATGATGGAGCTGGGCGGCTCCATCTTCTACGTCTTCAAGCTCGCCATGGTCGACCAGAAGTCCATGCAGTACCTCGGCGGTGTCTTCACCGGCATGACCACCGAGGAGTTCACACAGGCGCTCGAAGCGGGAGGGCGGAGCTTTGGCTGAGGTGATCTGGGGACTGGCCACCTCGCACGTGCCGTCGATCGGTGCGGCCATGGACCACGGAAAGACCGACGATCCGTACTGGAAGCCGCTGTTCGACGGGTACGCGCCGGCGCGTGAGTGGATGGCCCGGCACACCCCCGACGTGGCGGTCGTCGTCTACAACGACCACGCCAACGCGGTCGATCTGAGTGTCACGCCGACCTTCGCGGTCGGCACGGCCCCGTCGTACACAGTGGCCGACGAGGGGTGGGGCAGCCGCCCCGTCCCGGTCGTCACCGGCGCCCCGGAGTTCTCCGACCACCTCGTCGAGAGCCTCGTCGACGCGTCCTTCGACATCACCGTGTTCCAGGAACTCGACGTGGACCACGGCCTGACGGTGCCGTTGTCGGTGTACTGTCCCGACCCCGGTGAAAGCTGGCCGTGCGCGGTGGTCCCCCTCATGGTGAACGTCATCCAGTACCCGCAGCCGACCGCCGCCCGCTGCCTGGCCTTGGGCCACGCGCTCGGCGCGGCGATCCGGTCCTTCCCCGAGAACCTCAAGGTCGCCGTCTTCGGCACCGGAGGAATGTCCCACCAGTTGGCGGGCGCCCGCGCGGGACTCATCAACCAGGACTTCGACCGGATGTTCCTCGACGCGATCGAGCACGCCCCGGAGAAGCTGGCGGCGCTGACCCGCGAGGAGTACATCCGCGAGGCCGGCTCCGAGGGCATCGAACTCATCATGTGGCTGATCATGCGCGGTGCGCTGGGTCCCCGGATCCGCCGCGTGCACGAGACGTACCACGTGCCCGCGTCGAACACCGCTGCCGGGATGGTGCTGTTCGAGAACCTGAGCGCTCGTTGCTGACGGCTGTCCGGTGGCTCATGCGCCACTCTCCACATCACCGCCGGGAGCCCGTGACTTCCTTCTGCGCCTGTGCCCGTCGTGCGGCGGGCCCCTCGTGCGTGTGGAGCACGAGGGGACCTTGTGTCACGCCGTCAGCCCAGTTCGGCCAGCGCCTTCGCCGCCGGCGCCGCGCGGTGCTCGATCCAACGTGCCGGGGCGACGATGGCTTCGTCGATGCCCAGCGCGGCGTACTCGGCCATGGCCTCGGCGAAGCCGTCGAGCGTGCCGCCGGGGTCCGTGTAGAGGACGGTCCTCCTGATGGTCGTGTAGTCGCGGCCCACGTCATCGCGGTGACCGCGCGACTGGGCGTACACATCAGGGACCGTTGGCCTGCGGGTCCCACACCGCACCGGCCCGGCACCAACACCGGGGTCGCCGCGCACGCCGTGGACCCGGAGGCGGCCGCGCTCCTGCGGCAGGTCTCCGGGTTGCTCCTGGCCTGACCTCCCATTCCATCAACTCCCTTTTCCCACTGGAAGGTTCTCGTGTCCAAGACCTGGTTCGTCACCGGCTCGTCCCGCGGCTTCGGCCGCTCGTTCGTCGAAGCCGCGCTGGATCGCGGAGACTCGGTCGCCGCGACCGCGCGCAACACGGAGTTCCTGGCGGACCTCGCGATCGCCTACGGCGAGCAGTTGCTCGTACTGCCCCTGGATGTCACCGACAAGACCGCCGCGTTCGACGCGGTCCACAAGGCCCACGCGCACTTCGGCCGACTGGATGTCGTCGTCAACAACGCGGGCTACGGCCACTTCGGCATGGTCGAGGAGCTGACCGAGGCGGAGGCGCGTGACCAGATGGAAACGAACTTCTTCGGCGTGCTCTGGGTCACCCAGGCCGCGCTGCCGCTGCTGCGCACCCAGGGAGGCGGCCACATCGTCCAGGTCTCCTCCGTCGGCGGCGTGCTCTCCTTCCCCAGCCTCGGCGTCTACGCCGCCTCCAAGTGGGCGGTGGAGGGGCTGTCCGAGGCCCTGGCCGCCGAGGTCGCCGGGCAGAACATCAAGGTCACCCTGGTCGAGCCCGGCCCCTACCCCACCGACTGGCCCGGCGCCTCCGCGGTCAACTCCGAGCCCGACCCGCTCTACGACGGAGTCCGCCAGGCCCTGGCCGAGGGCCTGGACCTGTCCGACATGGGCGACCCGAAGGCCGTCGGTCCCGCCCTGCTGACGATCGTGGATACCGAGAACCCGCCGCTGCGGGTGTTCTTCGGCAGGCCGCCGATCCAGCTGGCCAAGGACCACTACGCGCGCAAGCTGGCCACCTGGGCCGAGTGGGAGCACGTCTCCCTCGCAGCCCACGGCTGACCCCATGGAGTTCACGGCCCAGGGTGCTTTCCAGCCAAGTACTTGAACTTTCAAGATCTACTGCCCGACCATCTGCCTCCCCGGGGAACCAATGGAACGCACCACACCCAGACGCTGGAAGCGCTGGCTGATCGTCGGCGTTTCCGCCGCCGCCCTCGTGGGCGTCGGAGGTCCGTACGTCTACATCAACTACATCCAGGACGACCCACCAGCCGCGCTGTCACTCGACAGTCCACCGACCACGCCGGAGAGCACCTCCGGCTCCGGCGAGCAGACGAGTGGGAGCGTCGAGGGCGCGTGGCGGGTCGGCAGCGGTTCACAGGCCGGCTACCGCGTCGACGAGGTGCCCTTCGGCCAGAACGTCACGGCCGTGGGCCGTACCGAAGAGGTCACCGGAGAGCTGGAGATCGAGGGCGACAGCGCCGTCAGCGGAACCATCACCGTCGACCTGGCCTCGGTGACGAGCGACTCCGACCAACGCGACGGCCAGTTCCGCGGCCGGATCATGAACACCGAGCGGTACCCGGAGGCCACCTTCGAGCTCACCGAACCCGCCGACTTCGGTTCGGCGCCGGCCGTGAACGAACAGGTCACCGCGGAGGCCACGGGCGATCTGACCATCCACGGCCAGACGAACTCCGTCACGTTCGACCTCACCGCCCAGCGCACCGACGACGGCTTCCGCACCAACGGATCCATCCCCCTCACCTTCGCCGGCTACGGCATCGACGCACCGAACTTCGGTGGGATCACCGTCGAGGACGAGGGATCCATCGAGTTCCTCCTCGCCTTCACCCCCGCGTGATCCGAACCACCAGATCCCACCCCCCTCTTCGCCGCACAGCATCGGAGAACACCGTCATGAGCAGCACCCTCCTGTCCCGCAAGGCCGTCGCCACCCTGGTGGCCGCGGCGACCGTCGGAGCCATGGTCGGCTTCACCCCCGTCGCCACCGCCTCCGCACCCTCACACGGCGGATCCACCGCGGGCGCCTGGCAGACGAGCCCCCACACACAGGAGCGCAACAAGGTCATCGCCGTCCACGTGCTCAAGCAGCTCTTCGAGCACGGCGACGTGTCGGCCGCCGACCGCTACATCCGCCCCGACTACATCCAGCACAACCCCAATGCGGCCGACGGCACGGAGGCGCTCAAGGACTTCGTCCGTTTCGAGACCGCGCGGTACCCGGACCTGAAGTACAACGTCAAGCGGGTCCTGGCCCAGGGCGACATGGTCATCGTCCACGGCAACGTGGTCAACGAGCCCGGCACCCGCGGCGTGGCCCTGGTCGACATGTTCCGCTTCGACCCGAAGAGCCACCTGATCGCCGAGCACTGGGACATCCTTCAGGACGTGCCGGCGACCACCGTCAACGGCAACGACATGTTCGGCACGGTCAGCAGGCCGCGGACGAACCAGCCCGGCCCGCGTTGGCAGACGGCCCTCAGCGAGAAGGTGGCGACCGGCTACTTCGACACGCTCCTGGTCGACAAGAACCCGGACGCGGTGCGGTACCTGGCTCCGGAGTACCACCAGCACAACCCCACCATCCCCAGCGGCTCGGCCGGTCTGCGCGAGCAGTTCACCCAGTTCTTCCAGCAGTTCCCGGGGCTGATCGTCGAACGCAAGCGGGTCATCGCCGAGGGCGACATGGTGGCCATCCACGCCCACTACCGCCTCACGCCCGAAGACCGCGGCCAGTCCGTCGTGGACATCTTCCGCGTCAAGAAGCAGAAGAACGGACAGCTGAAGATCGTCGAGCACTGGGACGTTCTGCAGGACGTGCCGGCGACCTCCGCCAACGACAACACCATGTTCTGAGCCAATCCCGTCCCGAGGGCTTGTTTTAGGCATCAACCATGCGCCATGGTGACCGCTGTACGGACGATTGTCCGCACAGCGGTCGGGCCGGAACGAATCAAGGAGGATTCCATGGCCTTCGTGACGGAGGACAACCTCACCGACCTCGCGGTGGAGCGGTGGGGCACCGCTCACTCGTCCCGGCTCGCCGAGTTGATGACAGCGCTGGTGCGGCACCTCCACGCGTACGCCCGCGAGGTCGGACTCACCGAGGAGGAGTGGGCGGCGGCCGTCGAGTGGCTCACGGCCGCCGGCCGGATCAGCGACGACAAGCGTCAGGAGTTCATCCTCGCCTCCGACGTCCTCGGCCTGAGCACGCTCGTCGTCCAGCTCAACCACCGCTTCTCGGCAGGCGCTACTCCGGCGACGGTGCTCGGCCCGTTCCACATCGACGGCTCGCCCACGGCGGCGTTCGGCGCCGACCTGTCCGACGGTATCCCGGGCACCCCGCTGTTCGTCACCGGCCGCGTGCTGGACCTCGACGGCACACCGCTCCCGGACGTCGTCCTGGACGTGTGGCAGGCCGACGCCGACGGTACGTACGAGGCGCAGCTCCCGGAGGTCGACGAGGCGCGGCTGCGCGCGAAGTACCGGACCCGGGCGGACGGCACGTACTGCGTGCGCACCATCGCGCCACGCGGCTACGCGATCCCGATGGACGGCCCGGTCGGAGCTCTGATCAGCGGGACCGACATCAGCTACTTCCGTCCCGCACACATCCACTTCCTGATCGAGCACCCCGGCTACGAGAAGCTCATCACCCACCTGTTCCGGCAGGGCTCCGAATTCCTCGACACCGACGTCGTGTTCGGCACGAAGGACGAGCTGATCGTGCGCTTCACGGAGGAGCCCGCCGGCGCCTCCCCCGACGGCGGCACGGTCGACGAGCCCTTTCTGCGCGCCGAGTTCGACTTCGTGCTCCAGCCCCGGCCCGCGGACGAGCCGCGGCCATGAACCTGGGGCTGCTCCTGCTGCGGTTGCTGCTCGCCGCGCTGCTGTTCGGCCACGGCACCCAGAAGTTGTTCGGCTGGTTCGGCGGGGCCGGGCTCGCCGGGACCGCCGCCGTCTTCGACCGGTGGGGCTTCGTTCCGGCCCGGCGGATGGTGCTCGTCGCCGCTGCGGCCGAACTAGGTCCTGTCTCCCCGGTCTTCGCGGGCGCACGACGCCTGGCACGGCACCTCGCCGCACGGCCGCATCACCCAAGTACATCCAGTACGAGGGCGATGCGGCCGCACGCCGATGCACCGCACCAGACGCCGCGCGCTGATCCGCGAAGATCGGGGAGACAGGACCTAACCGGAGTGGCCTCGGTCGCGGCCGGCCTGCTGACGCCCGGCGGCTGCGCGGTGGCCGTCGGCACGATGACCGTCGCCGCGGTGGCGACCGCGCCGAACGGCTTCTGGGCCCAGCAGGGCGGCTGCGAGGCGCCCTTCTGGTACGGCGCGGTGGCCGCCGTCCTCGCCTTCACCGGCCCCGGGACCTGGTCCCTCGACCACGCCCTCGGCCTGACCCAACTCGGTGGCCACGCATGGGGATTCGCGGCGTCGGCCGTTGGCCTGGCCGCCGCGGCCGTGCCGCTCATCGCCCGCTCCCGGGTCCTCAGCGCCCGGACGACACCAGCATCCACAACGAGGTGACCGCATGACGATCCAAGAACCGCGCCACGAGGACTTCACCCCGCAACGCCCGATCCTGTTCCGCGACGGGACCGTACTGTCCATGGATCCCGCGATCGGCCTGCTCGACCGCGGCGACGTCCTGGTCCGCGGCGAGCGGATCGAGCAGGTCGGAAGGGACCTCCAGGCACCGGACGACGCGGTGGTGGTGGACTGCGCCGGCGGCGTCCTCATGCCCGGCATGGTCGACACGCACCGCCACATGTGGCAGACGGCCCTGCGCGGACTCGGCGCCGACTGGACCCTGTCGCAGTACTTCGTCTTCTACTACCTCACCTGGGGCAAGATCTTCCGCCCCGAGGACATCCACGCCGGCAACCTGCTGTCCGGCATCGAGGCCATCGACGCGGGTGTGACCACCACACTGGACTGGTCGCACGGCTTGCAGACGCCCGAGCACGGGGACGCGGCCGTCGAATCCCTGCGCGCGGTGCCGGGCCGCTTCGTACTGGCCTACGGCAACCTGCTGGGTGCGCCCTGGGAGTGGACCAGCTCGCCGGAGTTCCGGTCCTTCATCGACCGCAACTTCGCCTCGCGCGACGACATGCTCGGCCTTCAACTCGCCTTCGACGTGACCGGTGACGACGCGTTCCCCGAAAAGGCGGCGTTCGAGGCGGCGCGTGAACTCGGCCTCCCTGTCACCACCCACGCGGGCGTCTGGGGCGCGACGAACGACAACGGCATACGTCTGATGTGGGACCACGGGTTCATGACTCCCGACGTCACCTATGTCCACTCGGCGACGCTCAGCGAGGACTCGTACCACCGGATCGCCGCCTCGGGCGGCACGGTCTCGGTGTCGGCGGAGAGCGAGCACAACGCCGGCCAGGGCTACCCTCCCACCTGGCGGCTGAGGCGCCACGGCATCCCCGTGTCGCTGTCGATGGACACCAGTGTGTGGTTCAGCGCCGATCTGTTCTCGGCGATGCGCGCCACCCTGTCGGCCGACCGCACGCGCGAGCACATGGCGGCCCACGCGGCCGGGGAGACCGTGGTGCACCACAGCCTGCGGGCCCGGGACGTCGTGGAGTGGGCCACGATCGGCGGCGCCGGAGTGCTCGGCCTCAGCGACACCATCGGCTCGTTGACGCCGGGCAAGAAGGCCGACCTCGTCCTGCTCAAGAACGACCGCAGCCCGGCGATGTACCCGATCCTGCACCCCTACGGGCACGTGGTCTACCAGGCCACCCGCGCCGACGTGCACACCGTGCTGGTCAACGGGACCGTGGTGAAGTACGCGCACGAACTGGTCGGCGTGGACCTGGAGCGGGCCCGCACCGCCGTCGCCGCGACCGTGGACCACGCGCGGACCACCATGGGCGAGGACGCGTGGCGGGAGGCCGTGGAGCCGGAGATCCCGACAACCGAGGTGATCTCCAACCCCTACACCTACAGCGAGTACCGTGGCGAGGGCGTCGCCGTGCAGAACGAGGGGGCGTAGCCCGTGAACAGCGGTTCAGCCGGCTCACGCGGACCGCTCCACGGGCTGCTCGTGGCGGACTTCTCCCGCATCCTCGCCGGTCCGTACGCGACGATGCTGCTCGCCGATCTGGGGGCCGACGTGGTGAAGGTCGAGGGCCCCCAAGGGGACGACACCCGCACGTGGACGCCGCCGGTGCGCGACGGTGTGTCGACCTACTACCTGGGGATCAACCGCGGGAAGCGGTCCCTCGCGCTCGACTTCCGCGACGAGGCGGACGCGCGGCTGGCGAGGAAGCTCGCACGGCGCGCGGACGTGGTGATCGAGAACTTCAAGCCGGGCGGACTGGCACGGTACGGCCTCGACCACGCCTCGGTGAGCGCCGGGAACCCGGGCGTGGTGTACGCGTCGATCAGCGGTTTCGGAGCCGGACCGGGCCGGAACGTACCCGGCTACGACCTGATGGTGCAGGCGATATCAGGGCTGATGAGCCTGACCGGCGATCCGGACGGGCCGCCGTACCGGGCGGGGATCTCCGTCTTCGACGTGATGGCGGGCAACCACGCCACCATCGGCATCCTCGCCGCACTGCGCCACCGCGACACCACCGGGCGGGGCCAGCTCGTCGAGGTGAACCTGCTGTCGTCGGCGCTGACCGGGCTGGTCAACCACAGTTCCTCCTACGTCGCCGGCGGCACCGTTCCCTACCGGATGGGTAACGCACACCCCAGCGTCTTCCCCTACGAACCGCTGCCGACGGCCGACCAGGACCTGATCGTCACCGCGGCCAACGACGGGCAGTTCCGCAAGCTGTGCGAAGTACTGGGGATCCCCGAGACCGCCGACGATCCCCGCTTCCGGCACAACGCCGACCGTACCCAACGGCGGAAAGAGCTCCGGCCGCTCCTGGTCCAGCAGTTGAGGACGCGGACCGCCCTCGAGTGGTTCGATCTGCTCGTCGACGCCGGGGTCCCGTGCGGACCGATCAACACCATCGACGGCGGCTTCGCGATGGCCGAACGCTTCGGGCTCGACCCGGTCGTCGAGGTCGGCGACGGCGACCGGGCCGTACCCACCACCCGGCACCCGATCCGCTTCTCCGAGACCCCCGCCGCCTACCGGCTGCCACCACCGGAGCTGGACGAACACGGAGCCGAACTGCGCAAGTGGCTCGCGGACGGACCGGAGGACAGTGATGCCTGAGTACCCGACCGCGCTCGGCGCCTCGTCCCTGCACAGCATCACCCTGCTCGGGCAGGACCTCGCCGAGGACGTGATGGGCAAGGTGGGATTCGGCGAGCTGGCGTTCTGGCTGGCCACCCAGCGCCGCCCGACCCCCGGCGAGACACGGGTGTTCGAGGCCGTGCTCGCCGCACTCGCCGACCACGGCTTCACCCCGACCGCCATAACGGCCCGGCTGACCTACCTGTCGGCCCCCGACTCCGTCCAGGGGGCCCTCGCCGCCGGGTTGCTCGGCGGCGGCTCCCGCTTCCTCGGCGTGACCGAGGACTGCGGCCTGTTCCTGCACAACGTGCTGTCGACGCTGGAAGGCGATCACCCGACCGACGAGGCCGACTGGGACGAACTCGCCCTCGTCACCGTACGTTCCGCGCGGGAGGCCAGGAGGATGATCCCCGGCCTCGGGCACCACGTCCACAAGCAGGGCGACCCCCGCACCCCGCGCTTGTTCCAGATCGCTGACGAGGAAGGCCTGCTCGGCCCGCACCTGTCGCTGTTGGCGGCCATCGGCCGTGTCCACCCCCAGGTGCTCGGCAGGACACTCCCCCTCAACGGCGCCGGAACGTGCGGCGCCGCGCTCGCCGATCTCGGCCTCCCGCTGGAGCTGCTGCGCGCCTTCGCCCTGCTCGCCCGCACGGCCGGACTCATCGGCCAGCTCGCGGAGGAGAGCCGAACCCCCGTCGCGAACGACATCTTCCTCTCGGTGGACCTCAACAACCGGGCCGTACCGCCGCACCCTGCCGACGGAGGCGAAGCTTCAGCAAGCGGCTGATCAGGAAGGGACTGATGCCGTACGACGGTAGCGGCCGGGCGCGATGCCCTGTTCCCGGGAGAACGCCCGCGAGAAGGCGAACTCGGAGCGGTATCCGACGGCTTGCGCGATGTCGCCGACCGGGTTGTCGGTGTCGCGCAGCAGGCGGGCGGCCAGGTCGATCCGCACGCGAGAGAGGTAGGCCAGCGGGGTGAGGCCCACCACCTCCTTGAACTGGCGAGCGAAGGCCGGGCGGGACATCGTGACGGTGCGGGCCAGGCTCTCCACCGTCCAGTCGCGGTGCGGCTCTTCGTGCATCAGTGACAGGGCGGTTCCGATGCGCGGGTCGCGCAGGGCGGTCAGCCAGGACGGTCCCGTCTCGCCGGCGGTGTCGGCCCGTTCGATCCAGGCGCGGATCGCGAGCACGAAGAGCACCTCGGTCAGACGGGTGGCCACTGCCCGGGAGCCGGGCTGCCCGCCCGCCGTCTCGGTGGCGAGGGTCCGGACGACATCCTGCAACCCGGGGTCGGCGCTCATGCCGGGCACATGGACGACCTCCGGCAGCGCCGACAGCACCGGATGCCCGTCGGTATTGCCGGCGTAGTGGAACTTGCCGCACACCACCCGCACGACGGGCCCGGCCCCGCCGAGGTCGACCACGCCCTCCCCGCCCGGCGGGTGAGCGGCCTCCAACTCCGCGTACGGGATGGCCTCTTCGTCGGGGCCCCGAGCAGTCGGTGCGGCGTGCCGCGCGGCAACAGCACCACGTCCCCGGACACACACCGGTGGCGCCTCGGCGGTCCGCAGCCAGCAGACGCCCTCGGCGATGAGATGGAACCCCGCGGTGCCAGCCGGTCCACGGCACAGCCCCAGCCGGATCCGGACGACCGCAGCTGGGCGAGCAAGTCCGGACCTCGCCGCCTCACAACCGGATGATGACGAGGGCGGTGTCGTCGGTGGCGCGTCCGGAGGGGAGCAGGTCGAGGAGGAGGGCGTCGGCGAGTGGCTCGGGGGCGGATCGGCGGTGGCGGGTGAGGGCGTCGGCCAGCCGGGCGAGGCTGTGGTCGATGTCCTCGCCGCGCCGTTCGACCAGACCGTCCGTGTACAGGACCAGGGTGTCGCCCTCGGTGAAGCCGAGGGTGGCCTCGGGGCGGGGGATGTGTTCCGGGCGGGCGCCGAGCGGTGGGTCGGTGGCCTGGTCGAGGAAGGCGACCGTGCCGTCGCGGCCCAGCAGTACGGGCGGCAGATGGCCGGCGCTGCTGTAGGTGATCGTGTGGGTCTCCCAGTCGATGCAGGTCTGGACGACGGTGGTGTTCTCGGCGCCGTCGACGGAGCGGGCGTACAGGCCGAGGGCGTCCAGCGCCTCGGCGGGACCGTCCGCGACGAGGGACGCGGCGCTGAGCGCGCTGCGCAGCTTGCCCATGACGCAGGCGGCGGCCAGGCCGTGACCGACCACGTCACCGACGGCGATACCGATGCGGTCGGCGCCGGACAGGTCGACGAGGTCGTACCAGTCGCCGCACACGTTCAGCGCGTCGGTCGCCGGCTGGTAGCGCACGGCCGCCCGGTGGTGTCCGATCGGATGGGGCGCGGGCAGCATCGCCGTCTGCAGGGCGAGCGCGACCTCACGCTCATGGGCGTGCGCCTCGCGCAGCCGTTCGTTGACCTCCTGCAGCTCACGGGCGCGGGTGTACAGCTCGGCCTCCAGCACGCGGGCCCGGTCGTCGGGGGCGCGCTCGCGGCCCCGGATCAGCTCGGTGACCTCCTCGACCTTGTGGATCAGCAGCATCACGCTTCCGTCGGGGCCGACGACCGGCACGTTCACCGGGCTCCAGTACCGCTCCTCCCACTCCCCCGGCCGCTGCACCGACTCCACGTCGTACCGCTGCAGCGCCATGGAGTCCCGCTCACCGCTCTCCGCCACCCGGATGAGAGAGGCCGCCAGGTTCCGCATCCCGCTCGCGGACGCGTCGGCCGGGTTGTCGGGGAACACATCGAAGAGATACCGGCCGACCACCTGCTCACGGGTGCGGCCCGACATCCTCAGAAACTCCTCGTTCGCGTCCGCGTACACCAGCTCCGGTGTCAGCAGCGCCACCATGCCCGGCAGCGCCTGGAACACCGCCGCGTAGTCGATCGCCGTATCCGCCATGGTCGCCGCCTCAGCGTCCGTCGCCTTCGTGTGATCTCCACCATAGGAGCCGGAGGCCACCGGGGCGCGCTCCTCTTCCGCGGGTAAACAGGCAGGTCACGCTCGGTTGTGCGCCAGGGGACAGGGCGTCGCGGGTGCGGCGCGCGTCCGCACGGGGTGTGAGCCGGCCCGTCAGCCGCTCAGCGGCGATCACCGCAGCCACCACTGACACCCCACGTCGCTCGCGCCCATCGGTCACCGGGCGGTGCGGAGCAGGATGTCCCGCATGGAGCCCATGCCGTACTTGTCCTCCCGGCTGGACAGGTCAGCCGCCTCGCGCAGGAGCGGGCCGAGGTCGATTCCCGCCTCCCGCGCCTGCTCGCACAGGTCGCCCAGCGCCAGCAGTTCGTCACGTGTGTCGGAGCCCTGGTCGACGGCGGACAGGTGGAGCAGGCGCAGCCGGAAGCCCTCGGGGGTGGGTTCGAAGGGCAGGTGCACGCCCCAGCGGAACGCGGTGTGGCGATCGAAGAGGCCGCGGATGGACGTACGCAGTTCCTCGTCGCCGTCCGCGTAGGCGGTGAGCATGGCGCGCAGCACGGACTCGGCCTCCGCCCGGACACCCGCCTCGTCCATGGCGTCCGGCCGCTGCCGCGTCTTCTCCGCCCAGTCGGGATCACCGATGTCCACCGGCGCCTCGGCGATGGGCCGCAGCGCCGCGTCCACCAGAGCGACCTGTTCTTCGATCCCGGTCGGCCACTCCATGCCGTCCTCCTGATTTCGCGCCCATGACGGTCAGCCCATGACGGTCAGCAGGGCTGCCGCCACACTCCGAGTTCGAGTCGCTTCACCATGGAGGACAGCTTCAGTCGGCGGGACTCGGCGCAGAAGCTGCTCCTGGGTTCCGTGTACTCCACATGGAACACGGCCTTGCCGGCCTCGATGAACGGTGTGAGCCGCGCGCACTCCTCGTACTGCGCGCACTCCTCGTTGACCGCGAAGTCGAAGTCGGCCAGGAGCTGGGGGATCTGGGGCAGGTCGTTCTTCAGGCCCACCGACAGTCCGCGCTCGTGGGCGATGTCCGCGATCATGCGGTTGTAGGTGAGCTGGTCGCGTGCGGTGAGCGGGAAGCCGGTCTCGTTGCCGTAGCCCTCCACGAGGTCGGGCTCGACCGCGTCGAAGCCCTTGTCGCGGCACATGTCGAAGCGTCGTTCCATGAGGGGCCGCAGGACGTCGAGTCGCCGGATGTCCAGCCACCGTTCGCCCGCCCAGCCGTTCCGCTCGCCGAGCACCGAGCGCGGGAAGGCGTCCTTGTCGGGCCGGAAGTCCTCCCAGGCGCCGACGTTGATGTAGCAGATGACCTTCCGGCCGTCCCGGTGCAGCCGGGCCACGTCCGCCGCGGAGTTCTCGAAGCCGTCGATGTCGTAGACCGGCACATCGGCCGAGGGGTCGGCCCTTCCGTCCAACTGCCACTGCCAGGCGAGCCCGGGCCGGGGTTTCCAGAGCGTCCTGGAGTCCGTGTCGCCGTCGCGGGCGCAGCCCGTCAGCGTCGAAGCCACCAGTGCGGCGAGCAGGGCCGCGTACGCGAGCGTCGTCCTCCTCATCGCTGCGTCCCGGTGAGTGCCGGTGTCAACTGCGCCCAGGGGTTGGGGGGTTCGCCCGTCACGGGGCCGCAGACCCCGGCGCCCCGGTCGTGTGCGGTGCGGACGGCGAGCGGTACGAGCGCCTCGGGGACGCCGTAGACGAGATGGCAGAGCCGCTCGGGTGGATGCCGGGCGGCCCAGGTGGGCCGGCTGAACGCCGACACGTACGTCGACCAGTGGCCCTCGAAGGTGACGGTCAGGTCGGCGAGGCGGGCGTATCCGGGGGCGGGATGGACCCCGGGGTTGAGGACGACGGTGCCGGCGCCGAGCCGGCGTACGGTCCGGACGAGCCGGCGGCAGGCGGGCAGGCCGTCCGGCGTGGCCGTCACCTGGTCGAGGAAGCAGCCGTCGGCCGCGTACCACTCCTGGTGTCGGCGTACGTCGTCGGCGATCTCGGCGCGGTCGCGCACCCCGTAGTCGGTGTCGACGTAACCGAGCAGCCGGGCCCCGGCGGCCCGCAGTGCTCCGGCCGCGGCGGTGAAGGCGGGGTCGGGGCCGTCGCCGGGACCATTGGCGGGGTTGAGGACGACGCCGTATGTGCGGGTCGCGGCCCTGATCAGCCGGTGCCAGGCCCCCGGGTCCTCGGCCGGGTGAACGTACAGCGGGATCAACAGGCTCACGACCCACCGTCGCCCTTCCGACCGCCCCCACCCAGTCGGCCTCCGCCGCGTTCTCTGCCGTCCCCGCCTTCGCCGCCCCCGCCGCGCTCCCCGCTTTCCCACAGTGCCGTGAGCGCGTCGTCGAGGGTGTGAGTCGGGCGCCAGCCCAGGGCCGCCTCGGCGGCGGTGATGTCGGAGCACTGCCACGACACGTCCGCCGAGCGGACCGAGGCGAACGCCTGAGCCGAACCGGTCGGCCCGGCGCCGCCGGCCGCATGGGCCGCATCGGCCGACGCCGCCCCACCGACCACACGAGCGGAACCGGCTGCCCCCGCGGCGCCGCCCGCACCCGCCGCCCCGGCCGGCCCTGTCCTGCCCACCGCGCCCCCCGATCCCGCCGCGTTCTCCGCGATCCGCCCCCGGAACCCGGCCTTGTCGGCCAGCCCCCGGACCACCTCGCGCACCGGTACGGCCCGGCCCCCGCCGATGTTGAGGACGGGGGGCAGCGGGCCGGGGGCCGTGGCCGCGAGGACCGCCGCCCGGGCTACGTCGCGTACGTCGACGAAGTCACGGTGGGCGGAGAGGTCGCCGAGAGGCAGTACGGCGTCGGGGTCGGGGCCGGCCGCCCGCAGCAGTCCCGCGATGCGGCCGGGCAGGCCGGTGGACGGCGCCCCGGGGCCCACCGGATTGCCCACGCGCAGGACGACGGCGTCCAGGCCGGAGGTGGTGACGGCGATCGTGCCCGCGAGCTTGGTCGCGCCGTAGGGGGCGAGCGGGCGGGTGGCCGCCGACTCCGTCACCCGGACGTCCGGGACGCCGGGGCCGTACTCGGCGGCCGACCCCAGGTGCACCAGCCGGGCGCCCGGGGTCGCCTCGCGCAGGGCGGCGCACAGCACCGCGGGGCCGCGGGCGTTGACCTCGGCGAGGGTGACGGGATCGCCGCCGGTCGCGCCCGCGCAGTTGATCACGGTGTCGGGCGCGACCGCCGCCAGGGTCTTCGCGAGCTGGTCCCGGCCGACGGTGGCGAGGTCGATGCGGTGATCGGCGGTGGGCGCGCGGCCACCGCCGAGGACCAGCGCGCCCGGCAGGGCACGCAGTCCCTCGACGACGTGGGTGCCCAGATATCCGGTGAACCCCAGGACGAGAATGCGCATGTGGTGCTCAGGCTCCCTTGAGCAGAAGCGACTTGCGGGTGGTGAACTCGGCGTTGGCCCGGTCGTAGTCGTCGGGGCGGCCGATGTCCAGCCAGTACCCGTCGAACTCGTAGGCGTGCGGCTGGTTCTGAGTCCTTATCAGGTCCAGGACCAGTTCGTCGAAGCCCAGCGGCAGTCCGGGTGTGTAGCCGTCCAGCGTCGAGCGGGACACGCCGTAGACGCCCATGGAGACGCGGTAGTCGATGCTCGGCTTCTCGGTGAACGCGACGACCTTGCTGTCGTCGGTGGTCAGTACGCCGAAGTCGATGTGGACCTTGCGGGCGTAGGTGGCGATGGTGAGCGGTGCGCCGGACTCGCGGTGGTGGCGCAGGACGTCGGCGTAGTCGAGGTCGGTGAGGATGTCGCCGTTCATGACGAGGAACGTCTCGGGCAGGCGCTCGCGCAGGGTGAGCAGCGGGCCCATGGTGCCGAGGGGGCTCTCCTCGGTGGCGTAGTCGACGGTCAGGCCCCACTGCGAGCCGTCGCCGACGTAGGCGCGGATGATCTCGCCGAGGTGGCCGATGGCGATGGTGACGTGGGTGAAGCCGGCCGTGGAGAGCTGGCGCAGCACGATCTCCAGGATGGCGTGCTGGTCTCCGATGGGGACGAGCGGCTTCGGCAGCGCGGTCGTGTAGGGCCGCAGCCGGACGCCCTTGCCTCCCGCCAGGATCACTGCGTGCATGGTGCTCCTCCTTCGTGGACTGCGTGGACTTCGGGGATGTGCGGCGGACGTGCCGGACGGGAGTCAGATGTTGTAGATGCCGGTCTTGTAGCGGGCGAGGTTGGCCGGGTCGCGGAAGAACTCCACGGTGTGCGCGAGGCCTTCCTCCAGGGTGTGGGCGGGTTGCCAGCCGGTGGCGGCGGTGAGCCGGCTCGCGTCCGCGACGAGCCGCATCACCTCGGAATGGGCGGGCCGGATGCGTGCCTCGTCCTCCCGTATGTCGAGTTCGCTGTCCATGACCTTGCCGATCAGCGCGACGAGGTCGCCGATGGAGATCTCGCCGCCGGTACCGGCGTTGAAGGTGCGGCCCACGACCTGCTCGGCCGGCGCGGTGCCGACGGCCAGGAACGCCCGCGCGGTGTCCTTGACGAAGGTGAAGTCGCGGGTGGGGCGCAGATCGCCGAGGGTGATGGTCCGCTCCCCCGCCGCGACCTGGCCGATGACCGTGGGGATCACCGCGCGCATCGACTGGCGCGGCCCGAAGGTGTTGAACGGTCTCAGTGTCACCACGGGGGTGTCGAAGCTCGCGTGGTAGCTGTCGGCGAGCCGGTCCCCGCCAGCCTTCGAAGCGGCGTACGGGGACTGGGTGTTGATGGGATGGTCCTCGGTGATCGGCACGGTCTGGGCGGTGCCGTACGTCTCGCTGGTGGAGGTGTGGACGAGCCGGGGCGTGCCGAGGGCCCGGACGGCCTCCAGGACGTTGAGGGTGCCGGTGACGTTGGTGTCCACGTAGCTGTGGGGCGCCTGGTAGGAGTACGGGATCGCGATGAGGGCGGCCAGGTGGTAGGCGGTGTCGGCGCCTTCGAGGAGGCCGCGTACCGAGCCGGGGTCGCGGACGTCGCCGAGGACGATCTCCACCTGGTCCAGGACGTCCGGGCGCAGGGTCTCCAGCCAGCCGTAGGAGGAGAAGGAGTTGTACTGGGCCATGGCCCGGACCCGGTGTCCGGAGGCGACGAGCGCCTCGGTGAGGTGGGAGCCGATGAAGCCTTCGGCTCCGGTGACGGCGGCGAGCGGTGCGGAGGTCAACTCGTGTGTCCTTCCGGTCGGTCGGATGTGGGCTGTGGGTGCCGGTCGTGGGTGAGCGCGGGGCTCAGGCGTGTGGCGCGGGCCGGCCGAGCAGCCGCAGCGCGCACGCCGACAGACAGAGCGCTGCGGCGGCGCAGCACAGGGGCAGCGCCAGGTCGCCGGGTGGCAGGCGCAGCAGGGTGACCGCTCCGGCTCCGCCCGCCGCGGCGAGGCAGATCGCGGCCGACGGCCAGGCCGCCCCGAACGCCTGGAGCAGCAGCGCGGTCCACAGGACGGCCGCGAGCAGGAGCAGGGGAGCCGGGTCGGCGTCGGTGAGCAGGGCCGCGGGTAGCAGTGGCAGCAGGTAGGCGAGCAGGCAGAGGCCGAGTATCCCGGCCGAGCGCAGCAGGAATCCGGCGGGTGTGGCGACGGCGCGCAGCGCGGCGACCGACAGCCCTCGGTAGCGGTAGAGCAGCCACTCCGCCGGGCCCATGCTCAACGTCAGCACGATCACCGCGTACGGGTCCTCCCGCCCCTCCAGCAGCACCAGCACTCCGGCGGCCAGGCCGAACAGGCCGTACGGCAGCGACCACAGCACGCGTGGCCGGGTGGCGCCGGGGACGGCCTCTGCGGCGAGGGCGGTCCGCAGCGCCCGGCCGGTGACGGCGAGGGTGGCGGCCAGCGCGAGCAGTGGCAGACCGGCCCTCAGCACAGGGCCCGGCTCCCACCACGGCAGGACGGCGGCGCCCGCGATCAACGGGCTGAGTGCGGCGAGCAGTTGGCGCTCCCGGCCCAGGACCAGAAGCACGCCCGCCGCCGCGAGGTACGCGGACTGCGCGGCCGCCACCAGTGTCACCGGGCCGCCCTCGGCGGGCAGCGCCGCGACCGCCGTGGCCAGCACGGCTCCCACGGGCGCACCGGTCAGGAGCGTACGGCCCGCCTCGCGCCGTCCGGTCGCCATCCGTAGGTGGGCGCGGTGGCCGAGTGCCTGGCCCCAGGCCCAGGAGGCGAGTCCCGCCACGATCAGGGCCGGTGCGTACGCGCCCGGGTTCCACAGGGGTGCGGTCAGCAGATAGGCCAGCCCCGGCAGGGCGAACAGCACGCCCCGCAGGAGGCAGCGCACGGTGTCGGGGCGCCACGGGTCGGCCGTCGGCGCGGGTTCCGGGAAGGTGCGGGGCACCCGTTCGTACAGGGCCGAGGCGAGCGAGAACAGATTCGGGTGGCCGTACCGTTCCTTGATGAGGGAGGCGGACAGTCCCTCCGCCTCCAGCAGGGCGGCCACTTCGTAGGGGTGGACGGCCGGGCCGACGCGGTCGGCGAGTTCGGCGGCGAGTTCGCTGACGGCCTCCTCGTCCGGGCCCTGTTCCGGCAGACGGATGGTGAGGGTGGTGTCGTCGCCGAGGGCCCAGCTGGGGCGGCGGCGCGGGCGGCGCCGGTCGGCCAGCCGGATGGCGAGGGTGTCGTGTTCGGCACCGCCGGGTTCGAGTGACATGGGCCCGCTCATCCGGCCACCGTGCTGATCGGGGACAGCGCCTCCACCGGGGCCGCCGTGACCTTCGACTTCCGGTTCAGCGTGGGCAGTTCGAGGTAGATGGACCGGAAGGTGTCGATGGTCTGGCGGAGGGTGAACTGCTCGATGACCCGCAGCCGTGCCGCTTCTCCCATCGTCCGGCGGCGCGCCGGGTCGCCCAGCAGGTCCAGCGCGGCCCTGGCCATTGCCTCCGGGTCGCGCGGCGGCACCACGAGCCCGGTGTCGCCGACGGCCTCCCGTACGCCGCCCACGTCGGTGGAGACGGTGGCCCGGCCGCACGACATGGCCTCGATCAGGGTGAAGGGGAAGCCCTCGCTGATGCTGGAGAGCATCACGACGTTCCCGGCCGCGTAGGCGTCCTTGATGTCGTCGACGCGCCCCTCGAAGGTGACGGCGTCCCCGTGCCCGAGTTCGGCGGCCAGTGCCTCGCACCGCTCCCGGTAGGCCTCCCCACCCCGCGGTGTGCCGCCGAACAACCGCAACCGTACGGCCGGGAGTTGGGCCCTGACGAGGGCGAACGCCCGGATGAGGGTCTCCAGGTCCTTGATCGGGTCGACGCGGCCCGCCCAGCTGAGGGTGAGCGTGTCCGGCTCGGGCCCGGCCGGCGGGAACGCGGTGGGGTCGACGCCGTTGTAGACCGTACGGATGGACTCGGGGTCGGCGCCGCCCTGTTCCTCCCAGAGCCGGTTGTAGCGGTTGCCCGGGGTGATCAGGGCGGCCCGGCGGTAGGTCTCCTCGGCGAGGAGGCGGAAGAAGCCGAGGACGACGGCCTTGACGGGCCAGCGGTAGGGCGCGGTGCGGTAGCCGAGGTAGCGCTCGCGCAGATAGACGCCGTGTTCGGTCAACAGCAGGGGCACGCCGTGCCGTTCGAGGGCGGTGAGGCCCGGGAGGACGGCGACGCCGCCGCTGACCGCGTGCGCGACGCCGGTCTCGGGGGGTGGTGCGGCGAGTGGGCGCAGGGCGTGTTCGAGCAGGGAGGTCGCGGTGAGCGCGTCGTGCAGGGTGGGCCGGGACTCGCGCACGGCCACGCCGGGGCGGTTCCAGACGGCGGTCAGGAGGGCGATCGCCCGGTCCGAGCGCAGAAAGGGGCTCAGCGTTCCGTCCGCCGCGGCCCGTCCCATGGCGTAGAGGGCGGGCGCGAACCCGTCCTCGGCACCCGGATCGAGCAGGGCGGTGAGGAACTGCTCGTAGGCGGTGGTGAGTTGGTGGCAGGCGCGGCCCCGGGGCGGGCGGCCCTCGGGCGGGTCGCCCCACATGGGGACGGACCGTACGCGGGTGACGTGTGCGGGCAGGTCCCAGAGCACGGGTTCGCGTCCGGTGCCGGTGACGGCGATGACGTCGAAGTCGAGGTCGGGCATGCCCTGGACGAGCTGGTCGCACCAGACGCTCACGCCGCCGTGACTGTGGGGATAGGTGCCTTCGGTGAGGAGGGTGACGCGCGTCGCGCCGAGTCCGCGCGCGTCGTGAGGAACAGGCATCGGTGTGCTCCACGGCCGTGGTGTGGGGTGGTTCCCTGCCGGTCCCGGCCGCCGTTGGGCGGCCGGGACACCTTGTGGGCGGGTGCCGCAGGTCAGTTGTCCGCGGTGTACGGCACTCTCTCGCCGACGCCCGCTGGGACGCGGGTGTCCGGCGCGGGATCCGTGGCCTCGGCGGACTCGCTGGAGGCGACGGCCGAGGTCACGGCGGTCGCCGGCAGGGTGAGGTCGAGGGGCTCGCCCGTGGAGGGGGTCCAGCCGGAGACGGCGCCGGCGTAGGCCTCGCCGAAGGCGGCGCCGGCCAGGGTGGTGCCGGTGGGGAGGGTCGCGGTGACCGCCAGCTCGTCCGGTGCCTCGACGGTCACGGTGTCGCCGATGCGGTAGGCGGTGACCTCGCCGGCCTGGAGGGCGGCCTGCCAGGTGGCCCGGCGCCGCAGTTCGGCGCCGATGTCCTTCATCCTCAGGTTGACCACGGGGGTGTTCTCGGCGAACAGCGCCGCGTAGCCGTCGAGGACGCCGCTGAGCACCGGGTAGGCGATGCGGTCCTCGGCCAGGTTCGACTGGTGGATGAAGTGCGGCTTCGGGTCGTTGGCGAGGACGTGGCCGAGGGCGATCCGCTTCTCCAGGGGCACGATGACCTCGTCGTATCCCGTGGCCGTGTCGAGCGGTGCCGACAGGCAGGTGGTGGTGGCCGGGTTGTCCTCGCAGATGCCGCTGCCGCCCTGGGCGCGGCTGGTGTAGATCCAGTTGTACTCGTCGACCTGCTCGGCCGCCCTGCCCGCGTTGTAGAAGACGTTCATCGGGTAGCGGGGGACGGTCGTGGCCGGGCCGACCTGACGCTGGGCGGGCTCGCGGGAGTTGTCGGAGCCGAGCCAGGTGATGTCGTTGTCGTCGAGGGCGAGCGCCAGGTTGGGGTTGTCCTCGGGCTGCTGCGGCAGCACCCTCATGCCGGAGTGCTCACCGGTGACCAACTCGCCGTTCTCCAGCGGGAGTCCGGCCGTCTCGCCCCAGACCCGGTTGGTGGCGATCTCGTCGGATATCTCGTTCCGGCTCACCCACTGGGTGGAGCCGTCGGCGTTGGTCGCGCATCTCCAGGGGACCACGCTCGTGTCCTGGACGCAGCCGAGGAAGGGGTGCGAGTAGGTGTGGTTGATCCAGCGGAACCGGTTCCGGTCCGCGATCAGCCGGTCGGTGAGCGGGTCGTCGCCGTTGTTGTCCTCGCGGTGGTCGACGCTGCCGGCGCCGTTGTACGCGAAGTCGAGGGTGAAGCCCTTGTCGGTCTGCCAGGCGGTGGCGTGGTCGACGTCGTCGGGCGTCATGCGGATCGGGTCGGGCTCGACGCTCGGGTCGGTGCAGTCGACGTCGCCGGGTGTGCAGTTGAGCTCGGTGTTCCAGCGGTCGTCGGCGGCGAACACATCGTCCACGTGTACGGCGAAGTAGTTGCGTGAGGCGCCCAGGTGCACCCCGCCGGTCATCCACTCCACGATGCCGCGGGCCAGCAGCCGGAACTGCTGCTGGTACTGGTTGTAGACGAAGGTGACGACCAACTCGCGCCGCCCGTCGTGCCGGTACTCGCCGACCAGCGTGCCGCGCGTGGACTGCCCGGGGATCGCCGCCTCGACGTAGGGCGTGAAGTCCGCTCCCGTCACGGGCTTCGAGAGGTAGGCGTAACTCTCGCCGATGGCGGGGTCGTTGTCCTCGAAGGGCACCGCGCCGTCGAGGTAGCCGAAGGGGCCCGCCTTCCCGGCGTCGGTCACCTCGGCCTCGGCGCCGTCGATGCTGCCGGAGTAGCCGCCGTGGATCGGGTACTGCAAACCGGCTTCTGGACGCGCGTAGGTGTAGGCGTCGACCTGGGGGATCGCGTATGTCTGCTCGTACGTCGCGAGCGCCGCCATCTCGGTGGATCCGGCCGGGAACGGGTTGTCGTTGGGCAGCACCACGGCCTGGAACCTGGCGCGCGGCCGGCCGTCGACGGTGTCCGCGAGGAAGCCGGCGTCGATCACGGTCCGGTCGGACCGCGTGAGGTCGATCTCGGTGTACGGCGTGCCGGCCGCGGTCAGTTCGGCGGCGATCGCGTCAGTGGACGGGCCACCGTCGCTCACCACCAGCACCCGCAGGTCGATACGGGGTGTGGTGTCGTCGGCGTGGGCCGGACCGGCCGGCAGCCCCAGCGCGGCGATCAGCGCGCCCGCCGTGAGCACGGCGGTGCGTAAAGTCCGCTTCATGCGGTGAAGTCCCCTCCCCGGGCAGGGGTGAGCACGCCTCTCCTGAGCGGACGCACCCCCTTGCGTGACGCCGGCGTCCCCCTCAGAAGCCAGTCGTCGACGCATCCGTCGCGTCACATAGTGGTGTCTGTGTGTGGCTTTCGTGGTCATGCCGCGAAACATGACGGAAAAGCGCAGGTGTCCAAGTGGGCGCCTCTGCAACCGAATTGGACCTTTTCTCATCAGAGTCCGAACAGGGCGTACGACGACCATGAGGGCCCGGCGCGCTGGTCCGGGCCCCGCGGGGCGTACCGGCGGACCGTTCGGGTCCGCCGGACCGATCGCCAGTGGTCCAGACCATGACGGATGCCTGATCGCAGATCATTTCAGGTCACTCCCGTCACGGCCGCCCATGTCCTCGTGGACCGTCAGGCGCAGAGCACCCGGGTCTCGGGCGTGTACACCGGGCCGCCGCTGATGTTCGTGCTGTCGCTGAACTCGGCGTAGAAGTACGAGTAGAAGCCGATGTTGCCGTTGCAGCCGGAGTCTGCGGCGACCTGGAGCGTCAGCGTGACGGTACGGCTCTGGCCGGGCGGAATCGTGGCGCCGTAGTTGGTGCCGAGGTTGGCGGGGCCGGTCCCGGAGCAGGGGGTGGCGCCGGCGGCCGTGGCGAGGGTGCAACCGGTGAAGCCGTACTTCAGGTCGGGGCGCTGGTTGGTCAGCCAGGTCGGCTCGATCGTCTGGTAGATGAACCAGATGTCATAGGTGTGGTTGTTCGTGATCGTCATCGACAGGTCGACCGTGCCGCCGGGCGTGGTGGTGGCGCTGCCGGTGGCGAACGTCAGCTCGGCGGGGGCCGCGTCGACCGCGCTCGCACTGGGGGCCATACCGAACACGGCGAGGGCGAGGGCCAGGACGGCACCGAGGCCGAAGCGTCTCATCAGTGGTGATCGCATGGGCCGGGAGGCTAGGCATCCGGCGTGCACACCGTCTGCCCCACCGGATGCCACCCGGCCGGAAGTGTGTGCCTCGTGAAGGCTGCGTGGTGAATCCGTGGCGGCCATCGGGAGGCCCTCACAAGCGCACGGTAACGGGGGTGTGACGGGGGGTGCGAGGGGGGCTGGTGATGCCGGACCGACCCATGATGCGGACGCCGACGCATTGGCGTGTATCGCACCTGGCGGGCCGCTCCCCCGCCGCAGTGGCTTCCGGTGTCCAGGCGGTCGGGCACGACGCGACGGCCGGCATCCTCCATGGGGTGACCCGGGCCCGGTCGAGCGGCAGGTGCGACCGGCCGGGCCCGGGAGGGGTCAGCGTTCTGCCGGGCGGGTGGCGGGCAGACCGCTGACGACCGCCACCGCTGTGGTGGCGAGGGCGGCGCTGACCCACACGGCATCCCGGTAGTCGCCGGTTGTCTCCGTCACGGCGCCGGCCAGCAGCGGGCCCAGAAACGCACCGGCGTTCAGCGCGACGGTGGCGAACGACCCGCTCATGGCGGGGGCGTCGGACGCCACGTGCATGACACGGCTGACGAGAGTCGATCCGATTCCGAACGACAGCCCGCCCTGAACGACCGTCACAAGAAACAGCGGCATTGTCTCGCCGCTGGTGGTGGCCATGACCGCCCACCCGACAGGCAGCGACCACAGGGCGAGGAGCATGCCCCGCCGGAGCTGACCGGCGGCCGTGCGTCCGGCGATGTTCACGCCGATGAAGGCTCCGACGCCGAACGCGGCGAGCAGCCCGGGGACGGCGGACGCCGGCAGGCGAGTGACCTCCGTGGCGATGACGGCCAGGTAGGCGAAGGTCGCGAAGGTCGCCCCGTTGACCATCGCCGCGAGCATCAACGCCGACCACACCGCACGGGACTTGAGGGTGCGTACTTCCCGGCGGACCGAGATCTCGTGCCGACGGGCCGCGTCGGCGGGCGCCGACCGGAACACGAGCGCCAGTGCGGGCAGGCACAGGAGGGCGACCGCCCAGAAGGCCGAACGCCAGCCGGACCACTCACCGAGCAGAGCCCCCGCCGGCACTCCGGCGACACACGACAGCGTGACCCCCGACAGCAGGACGGCCGTGGCCCTGGCCCGCTGCGCCGGCGCCACGAGGGCGGTCGCCACGCTCATGGCGACCGCCAGGAACCCGGCGTTGACGATCGCGGCGACGATCCGGGTGCCGAACAGCACCGCGAAGTCCGTGGTCACCGCACCGACGACGTGCACGGCGACAAAGGCCGTCAGAAACCCGGCGAGTGCGCGACGGCGGGGCCACCGCGCGCTCAACGCGGCCATCACCGGCGCACCGACGATCATCCCGACGGCATACGCGGACGTCAGGCTCGCGGCGGCTCCCACCGACACGGACAGATCACGGGCGACACCCGGTACGAGACCGGACAGCATGAACTCGGAGGTGCCTTGCGCGAAGACGGCAAGGCCGAGGACGTAGAGGAAGACGGGCACGAAGTCGGCTCCAGCGTGGACGGGTGCGGGCATGAACATCCGCGCGCCTGCCGTCGAACAGCGTCACTCGTCGTGAGGAAGTGAGCCGAAACGGGGCCGGACACACGGAGCACGTGTCCGGCCGCCCGCGACGAGTCCGACCTACGAACCGGGATCGGCTGCGTCGGTCAAGGGACGATCCGCCGCCGGGCGACCGGCGGCTCCGCTCTGTCCGACTCGGGGCTCATCACCCGAGGCACCGTACTCATGGCCGCGCCGGCCCTCAACCGGATTACCGCGCCGTGCGATGACGGCACCGCGCGCCACTGCGGAGGGTGACCGGACCGGCCGCGCGGCATCGGGATCGGTGACTGGCCGGTAATACGTGCTCCGGTTACGCGGGTCTACGGATGCGTCGGCGTTCTCGCTTCGATCGGCCTGCCGGACGCGGGAGGGATCGTCTCGCGTGCCTGCTTCGTCGTCGGGGGTTCCCGGTACGGCGGGCGGGCCTTGTCGGGAGGGGCCCCGGATCGAATGTCAGTGGCTGCCGCTAGCGTTCCGCACATGGTCGCACTGGGGCCGGGTTTTCCGGGCTGAACTGTGCTTTCTTCTTGTGGAACTGACGCGGAGGGCTGGGGTCTCGTGGGTTGGCTGTCGGCGGGTGACGGGTATGAAGTCGCCCTTGTGGAGGGGCGGGTGGCGGCGCGAGCCACCTCGGGCCGGGCGGCGGGACGGCAGTTGAAGTCGCTGCCGCGCGCACTGAAGGACCACCCGGAGGTGGACCGGCTGCGGCGATTCACCGAGTGGCTGGATCGACACGCGGCGGCGTGCGTCGCACAGGTGGACGCCTGGATGGTGTCGTCACTGCCCGTACCCACCGGTCTGCTGGCCCGGGTGTGGCCCGACGAGGCGTGGCAGGCCGCGCTGCGCGACCTCGCGGTGGTCGGCGACGACCCGGACGAGGTGGGCTTCCTGCGGGGCGCCACCGAGGGCGGCGAGTTGCGCGTCGTGAACCTGGACGGTGAGACGGTCCGCCTCTCCCCGCGCACGGTGACGCTGCCGCATCCCGTGTTGCTGCCGGACCTCGACGACATCCGGGAGTTCGCCGCCGAGCTGGGCATCGTCCAGCGGGTCGAGCAGATACACCGGGCGACCTGGCTGCGTCCGGACGACTTCGACCACAAGGCCACCCAGGTGCGGGACTTCACCGGGGGCTCGTTCCGCTCCCGCTTCGCCCTCGCCGCGCGCGCCACTTCGCTGGGCTACCGCGTCTCCGGCGGGTACGCCACCGCCCGGGTGCGGGACGGCGAGCACACCGTCGAGGCGTCGGTGTGGATCGGGGAGCCGTACTGGGACGACGAGGTGGAGACCGGCAGCCTCACCTGGCAGAGCCAGGACGGCCGTGCCCTGCCGCTGCGCGAGGTGGGCCCGGTGGCCTGGTCGGAGGGCATGCGGATGGCCGCGGGGCTGTACGCCGGGCGTGAGATCAAGGAAGGCAAGGACGCATGAGCGGGGGGACGCGGGTGTCGTACGAGGAACTGCTGGCGGCGGGCGGGGTGCTGCCGCCGGACACCGAGGGGGCCGGGGAGCGGGCGGTGCCGCTGACGGCGCGGACGTACCGTCATCCGGGTCTGGACGACCGGGTGGTGGTGCGGCTGGTCGCCGGGGAGCTGGGCGCGGCGGAGGACCTGGCCGCCGGGTTCCTCGGTCTGGAGCAGGACGCGGAGCCGGCCGTGGTGGGCCTCGGGCTGCGCCAGTCGCTGGGCTTCCCCGAGTGGGTGCTGGTGCACCACCCGGCGGACGGCCATCACGCGCTGGGCATCGTGCCGGACCTGGAGCGGGCGGCCCGGCAGGCGAAGACCAAGCCGAAGGCGGCCATGGACGCCTATCTGGAGCTCGGCGGGCGGCTGGCCGCCTCGGTGCCGCACTTCCTGCCGACCTTCTACGAGCAGGCCGGTCGCGTGTTCCTCGCCGAGGAGAACGCCACGTACGCGGCCCAGTTGTTCACCCGCGCCCGCAAGGCCGAGGCGGAGCACGGGCTGACGGTCGAGGAGGAGCGGCTCGACGCCGTGTTCCTGGAGTTCGCGCTGGCCGGCGCGCTCCCGGTGAAGGTGCTGTCGGCGTACGCGAGGGAGCTGGCCGCGCGGGTGCCGGCCGAGGAGGCGCTGCGGCGCTTCATCAAGCTGTGCCTGCGCCGCACGGCGGGCGGTCTGCCGCCGTCGGCGCAGATGGCGAACGATCTGCGCAGGCTGGCCCGCGCCGCCGGCCGGGACGCGGATCTGACCGAGCAGGACTATCTGGCGGAGTTGCTGGAGCTGCCGTCCACGCTGCGCGCGGCGGCGGGCTGGTGGAAGGGCCACCGTACGGCGCTGGTGGCGCTGGCCGCGCGCGAGCCGAGGGTACGGGGCATCCTGCTGGACACGATCCCCTCCTGCCACGACGACGAGATGCCCGCGATGTGGTTGGAGGTGCTGGAGGCGTCCGGTGCCACGGCGGGGCTGTGGGACGGCTCCCTGCCCGCGGAACAGCGGCCGCACGACGGTACGGCGGGCTGGCTGGAGCGGTTCCTGACGTTCCGGGAGCGGCTGCGTTCGTGGCGCGGCTCCACCCGGATGCCGGAGCTGTACCCGCTGGTGGAGCGGGCGGTGGACCAGCTGCGGGCCGAACTCACCGCGTCCGGCCGTGAGGTGCGGATCACTCACGACATCGACCTGATGGACCGGCTGCTGTCCTTGGACGTGCCTGTGGCCGCCCCGGAGAAGGACGGGTCGCTGCCGCTGGAGCAGTGGGCCCCGGGCGAGGGACACCGCGAGCTGCTGGCACTGGCCGCCGACGCCCGTTTCCACCCGGCTTTCCTGGCGGGCGCGGACCGGTTCGGCGACGACGACTCCGGCCGGCGGGCGATCCGCGTCCTGGCGGCGTCGCCGGGCGGGCGCCCGCTGCTGGCGGAGTGGGTGCGCGGGGTCGTCCGGCGGTTCGCCGCCGTCGGTCTGCCCCGATTGCCCGACGCGCTCGCCCGGCTGAAGTGGCTGCCCGCCGAGGCGCTGGCGCTGGCCGAGGACGAGGTGCGCGCGGCCGTCGCCACCGACCTCGCCCCGGTCCTGTCGCGCACACTGCGGGCCGGGCTCTTCGACGAACTGGGCTGGCCCGCCTGGGAGGAGGCGGCCGCCGGCCTCGTCCCCAAGGACGACGTCGAGGACCTGATCGTCGCCGACGCCTGGCCGCACCTCATCGTGGCGGGCGCCGCCCAGGCCCGCGTGATCGGCGCCGAGGGCACCCTCCTCACCCACGACCTGCGCATTCCGGCGGACGACCGCTGGGGCGACCCGGGCTTCCACCACGTGGACGGCGAGTTGCTCGTCTACTGGCGGTCCCGCAACGACGGCCTGCGCGGCTACTGGCACACCCGCGCCGACCGCCCCCAGGCCCTGGAGGGCGCCCACCACACCCGTGGCACCGAGATGGACTGGTACAAGGCCAACTTCCCGCTCACCCTGCCGGTGCCGGGCGGGGGCCGGACCACCGGTGCCGGTGTCGTGCACGCCGGGGACACCACGATCCCCGAGGAGCGGTGGCTCGTCTTCGACGGCACCTCGTACTGGGTGTGGCACGCGGAGTCCGAGGACGTCGACGCGCGCGGCCTGTACGAGTACGACCCCGCGACGAACAAGCGCGGGCGCATGAGCAAGCCCGCCTTCCTGGCCGACGCGCTGCGCGACGCCCCCGAGGGCAGCGCCTACGACAGCGGCCGGCTCGGCCCCTCGCCGACCATCGGTCACGGACCGGCCTGCGCGCCCGTGGACGGGGTGGTCGGCCTGCGCACGATCAGGCTGCCCGACGGTTCCTGGCGCACCCAGGACCTCGCCGGGCACACCGTCACCCTGCCCGCGGACATCGGCAAGGCGGATGTGCTCGTCGTGTTCCCGGGCGACGACCGGGCCCGTGCCGTCGTCCGCAGCGGCTGGCAGCTCCAAGTCGTCGACGCGGACGGCGTCGTGACGTCCGTGGCCAAGACGGACCGCACCCCGGGCGTCTTCGGCGAGGGCACGCTGCTGCTGCCGCCGGTGCAGTACTGGGAGTGCATGACACCCCGCGATCCGGAGGGCTCCGCCGCGCTGCGGCGCATCGACCGGGACACATCGGCGGCCCTGCTGGCGGCCGCCGCCCGGGACGACAAGGACGCCCTGTCCGACGCGGTCCGTGCGCTGCTGCCGGTCACCCATGACGCGCTCGTCGCGGGCGTCGCCGGAGTCGTGCGTCACGCCGCCGGCCAGCAGGCCGTCCTCGACGCGGTGGCCGCCCGGCTCACCCGGGCCCTCGACGGCGGCCCGGAGGTGACGGAGGGCCCCGCCGGGCCGGCGGACACCGTGCTCCAGGACGCGATGAACGGCCTCGGCAGGACCGGCGGCCACTGGTGGAACCGCGACGAGCAGGCCGACACCGCGTTCCGCGCCCTGCGCGTGATGAGCAGGGCCGCCGGGCTGTCCGGTAGCCCCGTGCCGGACGAGCCGGCGGTGCGTCTCCACCTCGACGGGCCCGCTCTGCCGACCGGAGCCCCGGAACTGCGGACGCTGATCGACCGCGCGACCGCCCTGGCGTTCCGGGCGGCGGCCGGCACCACCACGGAGGAGCACCGGGAGGCGCTGCGCGCGCTGCTCGAACGGTTCGACGCGCTGGGGCTGGGTGACTCCACCACGTCGGAGCGGTGGCGCAAGGTGTCCCTGCACCTGGACGCCGGCCCGCTCCGCACCCCGTTGGGCGAGTGGCGCGAGGGCCAGTGGACCGGACTGCTGCCGCTGGGCGGCGGCGCCTTCGTCGCGATCACGGGACACCACTCCCTCGACAACGACGGCTGCGTCTTCACCGGCTTCTTCCACGACCCGACGGGACGGTTCGAGACACCGGATCCCTACACGCTCCGTGAGTCGTCACCGCTGGGCGGAGCGGGTGCGTCGGCCCGGCTCGGCACGTTCCTCGCGGAGCTGATCGCGCGCGGACCGGCGCCCTGGTTCCCTGAGGCCGCCGAGGAGTTCGCCCGCCGCACCGGGGTCACCGAGACGATGGCCCGTCTGATCGTGGCCGGTCTGCCCCGGGTCGACGTCTACGAGCGCACGTTCCTGACGGCGGAGGCGCGCGCCGCCATCGGCGTGAAGTCCGCTCCCGCGGCCGTCGCCAAGGACGAACTGCGCGGCGTCGACGAGACGGTCCGCGCCGCGGTCGTCGCCGCGCTGCTGCCCGCCGAGCCCGCCCTCCTGTGGACCCAGGGACCGGACGTGGCCGCTGCGGCCGAGGTCTGGAACAGCGAGGTCGGCAGGCGGACGGCCGTCCC
This sequence comes from Streptomyces sp. CA-210063, assembly GCF_024612015.1. Taxonomy (NCBI): domain Bacteria; kingdom Bacillati; phylum Actinomycetota; class Actinomycetes; order Kitasatosporales; family Streptomycetaceae; genus Streptomyces; species Streptomyces sp. CA-210063. The sequence continues at coordinate 9,809,083 of NZ_CP102512.1, read as the reverse complement.
CGAGGAACTGGTCGGCGACGCGCTCCGCGCGATCAAGCATGTCCAGTGGGGCGTGCGGGACGCGCTGCCCGCGCTGCTGCACCCGGCCGGTGAGCCCCGGCTCACGCGGGATCTGGAGTGGGCGGTGAGCGGCGACCGGGTCCGGCCCGTCGGCGACAAGGCGGTCGGGTTCACCGCGGACACGCTGGTCGGCTCGGTCGGCCTCGCCGCCTGGCTCGCTCACCGGCTGCCCGCCGGCGACCCGCTCCGGGCCGCGCTGCCCGCCGCGCTCACCGCCGTACGGGAGCGGCTGGCCCATCCCGGGCTGGTCCTGGACCTCGGGCGGTACATCGGGCTCACCAGATTCCGGAAGACCGCGGGCGCCCCGACCGAGGTCGGCCAGGGTTTCGAGCGGTACGGCGCCGTCATCCTGGCCACCCACGACGACCAGCCCGCGCCCGGCCTGAAGGTCGCGCTGCTCGACGAGGCCGGCCAGGACCCGTACCTGCCCGCGCTGCGCGTCGAGGACCAACAGCCCTTCGCGGCCGAGGTGGCGCTGCGCATGGCCCGCGACCCCCGGTACGCGGCCCTGCTCGCCGACCCGGGCGACCCCCTCGCGGGCGAGCGCGACAAGGACGGCACCTGGTGGCCGCAGGACCCGGGCCGCTCGGTCCCCGAGCTGGTGACCGAGGTGGCGAAGGAGTACGGCATCGGTGAGGACGCGGCCACGCTCTATCTGATGCTGCTCGCCATGCCCGACCCGACCGACCGTATGACGGCCCGCTGGACGGGGTGGAAGCCGGCCCGGCTCAAGGCGGCCCGTGCCGAACTGGCCGCCGGAGACCTGGTCGTCGAGGCCAGCCGGACCAGGGCCGGGCGTTCGCTCTTCCTGCCCGGCGGCTGGGTCGACCCGAAGGCTCCGCGCCTTCCGCTGGAGCAGTGGAAGCTGCCGCTGTTCAGCGACCTGATGAGCGACGAGCATCCGACGTTGGGCGTGATCGTGCCGACCGAACCGGCGGCCGAGCTGTACCGCAGGGCCTGGCAGCGCGTCCAGGACGGCGACGCTCCCCGGTTCGAGGAGCTGAAGGTACGGCGGGGCCGCCGCCGCTGAGCGACGGGGGCGCCCGGCCACGGGCGCCCCCGGCCATCGCCCCCCCGGGCCCCGGTTCCCACCCCCGAAACGACAGCCAGACCCACCGACCCACCGACCCACCGACCCACCGAGCAAGGACATTCATGACCCCGACCGACACGGCGACGGCCCTCCCGGCCCGGCAGACCCTGCCCGCCGAGGAGCGACACGCCACCGAACTCGCCTTCCTCGCCGCCCACGACGAGGGCCCCCGCCCGCCCGGCTGGCGCCTGACCCCGCGTGCCGCGGTCACCTTCGTCTGCGGCAGCGGCGGCGAGACGTTGAAGCTCCCCAAGCCGCACGAGACACTGCCCGACAAGCTGGTGATCGCCCCCAAGTTCGTCGGCGAACGCGCCCTGGTGGAGCGGTGCGTGGTCACCCTCGCCGGTGAGCGCGGCCTGCTGCTCGTCGGCGAGCCCGGCACGGCCAAGTCGATGCTCTCCGAGCTGTTGTCGGCCGCCGTGTGCGGCACCAGCGCGCTCACCGTGCAGGGCACCGCCGGCACCACCGAGGACGCCTTCCGCTACGGCTGGAACTACGCCCTGCTGCTCGCCCAGGGCCCGACCCCGCAGGCACTGGTCGACTCGCCGGTGCTCGGCGCGATGCGCTCCGGCCGGGTGGCGCGGGTCGAGGAGATCACCCGCTGTCTGCCCGAGGTGCAGGACGCCCTGGTGTCGATCCTGTCCGACCGGCGGGTGAGCGTGCCCGAGCTGTCCGGCACGGACGACGCTCAGGTGGCGGCGGCCCCCGGGTTCACCGTCATCGCCACGGCCAACCTGCGCGACCGGGGTGTCTCGGAGATGTCCGCCGCGCTCAAGCGCCGCTTCAACTTCGAGACGGTGCACCCGATCGCGGACGTCGACGCCGAGACGGCACTGGTCCGGCGGCAGGCCGAGGCGGCCGTCCAGCGGGCGGGCGCGGCCTTCGGCGTGGACGACGCGGTGCTCGATGTGCTGGTCACCGTCTTCCGGGATCTGCGCGAAGGGCGGTCCGCCGAGGGCTGGGACGTGGAGCGGCCCGGGACGGTGATGTCCACCGCCGAGGCCGTGCAGGTCGCCGCCTCCCTCGGTGTGGCCGCCGCCTACCTGCCCGGCGGGGACGCCCTCGATCTCGTCCCCGGCCACCTGCTGGGTGTGGTCCGCAAGGACGACCCGGCCGACCACGCCCGGCTGCTCGGCTACTGGGACGGTCCGGTACGCCGCCGCGCCGAGGACGGCTCGGCGACGTGGCGCCGCCTCTGGGACCTGCGGGAGAACCTTCGGTGACGCTCTCTCAGGACCCGCGGGCGGCCGTCACCGCCCTCGCCGACTCCACGGTGCCGTACCTGCTGGGCGTACGGCACCACAGCCCGGCCCTCGCCGCGGCCGTACCCGCCCTGCTGGACGCCTCCGGCGCCGAGGTCGTCTGCGTGGAACTCCCCGCCGACTTCCAGCCCTGGCTCACCCACCTCGCCGCCCCGGGCACCCTCGCGCCGGTCGCACTGGCCGGCGCGAGCGAGGGCGGCCGACTCGGCTTCTACCCCTTCGCCGACTTCTCCCCCGAACTCGCCGCGGTCCGCTGGGCACGGGAGCGTGGAGCGGAGGTCGTGTGCTGCGACCTGCCGATGTCGGATCCGGGGTGGAGCGCGGACCTTGCGGGGGTGGGCGCGGGCCGCCCGGGGGCGGGCGCGGGCCGCCCGGGAGCGGACGCGGGCCCCCCGGGAGCCGGCGCGGGCCGCCCGGGAGCCGGCGCGGACCGGCCGGAGTCGGGCTCGGACCGGCCGGGAGCGGGCTCGCATCGGCCGGGAGCGGGCTCGCATCGGCCGGGCTTGATCACGCTCCGGCCGGGCACGGACGCGGACCGGCCGGACTCAGGCACAGACCGGCCGGGATCGGATACGGGCCAGCCGGGGTTGAGCACCGGCCAGCCGGGGTCGGACACGCGTCGGCCGGAGTCGGGCGCGGGCCAGCCGGAGTCGGACACCGACCGGCCGGAGTCGGACACGCGTCGGCCGGAGTCGGAGGCGGACTGTTCCGCCCCGGACAGGGAAACAGGGAGTGCGCTCGCCGAAGCCGTTCCCGTCGCCACGCCCACCGCCTTCGCGGACGCGCTCACCGCCGCCGGGACCGGTCGCGAGGGGGACGACCTGTGGGACCGCTGTGTGGAAGTGCTCGCTCCCGGCTGCGCTCCTGAGGCGATCCGGCGCGCCGCCCTGGGCGTGGGGTGGGCGCTGCGCCGCGACGCCGAGTCGGCGGGCGGCGTACCGCCGGTGGACCTGGCCCGTGAGGCCCATATGCGCGACACGATCGCCCGTGCGGCTGCGGACGGACGCAGGGTCGCGGCCGTCATCGGCGCGTTCCACGCCCCGGCGCTCATGGACGTCGCAGGCGTGGGCACCGACACGGCCGGCACAGAAGCGGCCCACGCGGGCACCGACACAGCCGACACAGAAGCGGCCCACACGGGCGGCTCGGTGCCGTCCCCGCACGCGGCCGACGCGGCGTCCGGGGGCCGGGAAGCGGGCCTCGTCGGGGAGCACCCGCCTGTCGTCACCTCACTCGTCCCGTACGCCTTCGATCTGCTGGACTCCCGTTCCGGGTACCCGGCGGGCATCCGCGACCCACGCTGGCAGCAGGCGGTGTTCACGGCCGGGGGCGACCCCGAGCGGCTGCACGCTGCCGCCGCCCGGGCGATCACCGATGTGTGCCGGGAGCTGCGCGCGGCCGGGCACACCGCGGGGACGGGTGAGGCCACCGAGACCCTGCGGATGGCGTGCGACCTGGCCAGTCTCCGGGGACTCGCGGCCCCGGGCCGGGGGGAGGTGCTGGAGGCGCTGACAACCGTGATGGGCCAGGGCGAACCCCTCGGCCGTGGCCGGGCCCTCGCGCGGGCCCTCGAAGTGGTTCTGGTCGGCACCGAGCGCGGCCGAATCGCACCCGGCACACCACGTTCCGGGCTCGGCCCGTCCGTGGAGGCGGAGTTGGCCGTGCTGCGGCTGCCCGGCCCGGACGACCCCGCCTCGCGCGAGCTCCGACTCGACCCGCTCCGCTCCGCCCTCGACGGCCGCCGCGAGATCCTGCTCCAGCGCCTCGCGGTGTGCGGCGCGGGCTACGGCGAGGCCGTGGAGGTGGCCGGTACGGGCGATGGCACGGCGCTCACCACCCGGTGGCGGCTGTCGTGGACGCCCGCCGTTCCCGTACGGCTCGACCTGGCCGGAATACGGGGCGTGACCGCGGCCCTGGCCGCCGAAGGCAGCCTGCGGGAGACCTTCCGCAGGGAGTCGGCGGACGGCGGGCCCACCTGCGCCCTCGTCCTCGCCGGGCTCCGGGCGGCCGCCCGCTGCGACCTGCCCGCGCTGGTCGCCGACCGCCTGGCCGACGCCGCCGCGGTGCTCCCCGCCGCGGCCACACTCCCCGAACTCCTCGAAGCCCTGGACCTGTTGGAGGCACTGCGCCGGGGTCACCTGCCCGGCACCACGCCGAAAGGCAGGCAGGAGGCCGCCGAACTCACCACCGACCTGCTGGAGGCGGCGGTCCGTGCCCTGCCCGGCCTGGCGGGCAGCGACCAGCCGGAGGACGCGACCGCACTCATCGGGCTCGCCTCGCGGGCCGGTGAACACCACCTCGGCCTGCGGATGGACGACGCGTTGGGCACCCTCGCCCGCACCGGCTCCCCGCTCGTCCAGGGTGCCGCCCTGGCCGCCCGGGTCATGCTCGACCTCGACGACGCCGACACCCTCGGCGCACGTGCGGCCGGCTGGATCGACACGGCCACCGGCCCCGACGGCCGCCTCGGGCTGGCCCGCCGCCTCACCGGGCTGCTCAGCGGCGCGGCACCTTTGCTCCAGTCGGCGCCGACGGCACTGGACCCGTTGCTCGACCGGATCGACACACTCACCGACCAGGGGTTCCTGGACCGGCTCCCCGCGCTGCGCGGCGGCTTCGACACACTCACCCCGGCGGGCCGCGACCGCCTGCTCGACACCGTCACCGAGCGCCTGGGCGACCGCCTCGACCTGTCGCTGAGCGCCTCGCCGGAGCTCCTCGCCCTGTGGACGGCGGCGGACACGGCGGGCCTGGCGGCGGTCAACGCCCTGCGACTGACGATCGGAACGGACGCCACCGGGCTGCCCAAGACCACCGAGGTCACGGTGATCACCGAGGCCACCAACGCTCCGAGCTCAGCCGGGACACCCCGCCCCGCCGAACCGGCTCCCCCAGCGCCCCCGGCGCCCCCAACGGCCCCCCGCCCTCCGGAAACGCCCGCCCCCACCCCCGCCCCCACGGCCCCCTCCCCCCTCCACCTCTCCCCCACCGACCGCTGGCGGCTCCTCCTCGGCCGGGAGAGCGAGAAGTTGCCGCAGGGCGCCCGCCGTTACGCGCACGCGCTGGACGAGCTGTACGGCACCGGCCGGGGCGAGGGCTCCTCGGATCTCGGCCGGGGCGGCGGCCAGGGCCAGGGCGGCGGCCAGGACGCGTCGTTCCCCACGGCCAGGGAGTGGGCTGAGGAGTTGGACGCGCTGTTCGGCACGGAGGTCCGCGAGGAAGTGCTGGCACGGGCCGCCGACCAGGGCCGTACGGACGTACTGGCCGAGCTGGACCCCAAGGCGGTCCGCCCCTCGGTCGACCTGCTGACGTCCGTGCTGTCCCTCGCCGGAGGGATGCCCGAGCAGCAACTGGCGAAGCTGCGCCCGCTGGTACGCCGCCTGGTCGACGAACTGGCCAGGGAACTCGCCACCCGTATGCGCCCCGCACTCACGGGTCTGGCCACCCCGCGCCCGACCCGTCGCCCCGGCGGTCGGCTCGACCTGCCACGCACCCTGCGGGCCAACCTGGCCCACACACGCCGGACAGCCGACGGCCGGACCGTGGTCGTACCGGAGCGGCCGGTGTTCAGCACCCGGTCCCGCAGGGAGGCGGACTGGCGGCTGATCCTCGTCGTCGACGTGTCCGGGTCGATGGAGGCGTCCGTCATCTGGTCGGCGCTGACCGCGGCGGTCCTGGGCGGGGTGCCCACCCTGTCCACGCACTTCCTGGCGTTCTCGACCGAGGTGATCGACCTGACGGACCAGGTGGAGGACCCGTTGTCGCTGCTTCTGGAGGTGCGGGTCGGAGGCGGCACCCACATCGCGGCGGGGCTCGCGCACGCCCGTTCCCTGGTGACCGTGCCGAGCCGGACCCTCGTGGTGGTGGTGAGCGACTTCGAGGAGGGCTACCCGCTGGGCGGACTCCTCGGTGAGGTGCGGGCCCTCGCGAGTTCCGGCGTGCATCTGATGGGCTGCGCGGCCCTGGACGACACCGGCACCCCGCGCTACTCGGTGCCCGTCGCCCAGCAACTCGTCGCGGCCGGCATGCCCGTCGCCGCCCTCAGTCCCCTCGCCCTCGCCCGCTGGGTGGGCGACCGCCTCCGCGGAGAGACCCGATGAACCCCGAACTGCCCCCGGCGGCACCCGACGTGGTCGCCGCCGCCGTCGAGAGCCTGACCTCCCGGCTGCGCAAGAAACTGGACGCCGCGATCGAGACGTACGCGGCCCTGCCCATCACCGTCGACGACGGCGTTCTGCGCATCCGGTGTGGTGAGGACGCCGAGGTCACGCTCACGCCCAACCCCTCCGGCGCGGTCACGGACGCCGAACACGTGGTGTGCGGCTGCCTGCTCGCACCCCGGTGCCTGCACCGCGCCGCCGTCCTGAGCGCCTGTCCGGTAGCCGACGCCGACACGGAGACGGCGCCTGAGCCATCCGGCACAGCGACAGGCGCCCGCACAGGGGGAGAGGACGCGCCATCAGACAGGGCAGCACCCCGGTCCACAGGCCCGTCCGACACTCCGGCAAGCGCCGGGCCGACCGATACCGCCCGGTCCACCGAAGGCACGGGTCGCGCTGAATTCCCCTCGCGGACCGGCACCAGAAGTACTCCAAGTACTCCCCACGCCCCCGAGCCCACCGGCCCCACGCCGGCCCAGGTCGCCGCAGCCACCGGTCTCTGGGCGGCCACCGCGGCCGTACTCGCCGCCGGAGTCCCCGCTGCGGGCGCGGTGCCGCAGGCGGAGTTGCTGCGGGCCGCGCACACGGCCCGGCTCGCCGGGCTGCACCGCGCCGAGACGGCCGCCCTACGGGTCGTACGCGGGCTGCGCGGTGCCCGGGCCCGGCAGGACGGCCACCGGCTGGCCGACCTCGTCGCGAACGTCCGCGAACTGCTGCTCACCACCGGTCTGTTGTCGGCGGCGGACCCGGATCCAGCCCTGGTCGGCACGGCCCGCCGCGCCTACCGGCCGGGCGGCGGCCTGCGGGTCCACGGCGTCTGCCGGGAGCCGGTGATCGCGGCCACCGGCTACGGCGGTGTCGTCACCCATCTCGTCTCCGACGACGGGCGCTGGTTCTCCGTGGCCGACGTCAAGCCCGGCGGCCCGGCCCGCGCCCGGGGTGCCGCCACGGCCACCGTCGCGCTCGGCTCCGGCACCCTCAACCACGCTCAACTCGCCCGTGGCGGACTGCTGATCTCGGGCGCCACGCTCTCCCCGGACGGCCGCCTCGGCTCCGGCAAGGGCGTACGGGCCACTCCGCTCGCCGGTCTCTCCTGGACGTCGGGGCCGCTCGCCGCCCTGTTCGCGCGGCCCTTGGCCGAAGCGGTCGCCGAACGGCTCACGGGCACTCCCGGAGCCGACCCCGAACAGGCCGAGCAGGCAGCACGCCGACTGATCGGCTGCGACCTGGTCCTCGTCGGCGCGGCGGGCGACCACCTGCTCGCCCGCGAGCTGTCCCCCACCGGGCAGCAGTCCGCGAGCGACCTCCTCGTCCGACTCACCCCCGCCCATGGCCACCCCGATCTCGCCCACACCGCCAATTTCCGTCAGCTCGCCTCGCGGCCCGGCCTACGGCTGCGCGTGATCGGCCGCCTCGACCCCGACCGCGCCGCCACCCTCCGCCCCCTCGCGGTCGGCCCGGTCCCGGACACCGACGCGACTTTGCGGCTGCCCGCCGACTGGCAGGGCCACGCCGACCTGGGCTACGACCGTCTCCAGGGCGCGCACTTCCCACCACCGTCCGCCCCGCCCACCGTGGACGGCCTCGCCGGCATCCCGACCGACCCCCTCGCGGAGGCCCCACTGTGGCGGCTGCGGCGCCTGGTCGAGGTCGCCGTCTCCGGAGGCCGCCGCGCGGTCGCCGAACCCGCCCGCGACGGCGACCGCGACGGCGGTGGCGCGGCCCTGCGCCGCACCGGATTCCGCACGGCCGCCGACCTGGCGACCACCCTCACCACGGAAGCCGACCGCCGCTCCCGTGACGTCTTCGGCCGCATCACCGACCCCGACCCGGACCGCTACGCCCGGGCCTGGCTCACCACCGCCGTCTACCTGGCCGGCACCGAACGCGCCCTGGTACAGGCGACTTGGCAGCCACCGACTACGCACCACTGACCGCCGAACCGCCCCGCCCCAAGGCCTTCGGCGAGCAGCGCGGACCGCATGTCGTCGCCGCGTTCGACCCCACCAGGGTCTCGGACGCCCAACTGGCGCGGGCGGCCAGGCAGTCCGGCGTGTCGGCGACCGGGTCCACCGGGCCCCGGGGACCGTACGTCCCGGTCCGCCGCGCCACGCGGCTGACGATCGCGGAGGTGTCGCACCACGCGTGAGGGAAGGAGAATCGAAGATCCCGCCGACTCGTGAGGACGGGCGGACAATCGGGCACCAAGTACATCGACACACCAGGACGTGAGAGCACCATGACCGAACCTTTCGAATCAACCGTGGTGGTGACCGGAGCCACGGGCCGCCTCGGCGGGCGCGTCGCCCACCGTCTGGCCGAGCGGGGTGTGGCGCAGCGGCTGCTGGTGCGCAGTCCCGAGCGGGCTCCCGCACTGCCCGGCGCGACGGCGGTCCGCGGCGAGTACGGCGACCGTGAGGCGGTCGTTCGCGGCCTCACCGGCGCGCGGACCGTGTTGATGGTGTCCGCTTCGGAGAGCGCGGACCGGGTCTCCCAGCACAGGGCTTTCGTGGACGCCGCCGTGGCGGCCGGGGTCGAGCACCTGGTGTACGTGTCCTTCTTCGGTGCCGCGCCCGATGCCGCGTTCACCCTCGCGCGCGACCACTTCCACACCGAGGAACACATCCGCGCGAGCGGCCTGGCCCACACCTTCCTGCGCGACAACCTCTACGCGGAGATCGTCCCCGACCTGGCCGGCGAGGACGGCGTCATCCGGGGCCCCGCCGGGCAGGGGCGTGCGGCCTTCGTCTCCCAGGACGACATCGCCGACGCCGCCGCGACGGTCCTGGCCCGTCCCGCCGACCACGCCGGCATCACGTACGACCTGACCGGCCCCGAATCCGTGACGCTGGACGAAGCGGCCGCGATCCTCTCCGAGCAGCTCGGGCGCACCGTCCGCTACCAACCCGAGACCATCGAGGAGGCGTACGCCTCGCGCGCCTCCTACGGCGCCCCGCCCTGGCAACTCGACGCCTGGGTCTCCACCTACACGGCCATCGCGGCCGGCGAACTCGACGGCGTCAGCAGCGCCGTCCCCGACCTCACCGGCCACCCCGCCCGATCCCTCACCGATGTCTTCCGCGCCACCACCCAGAGCCACCGCCGGAGCTCTTAGGATGGCGCCCTCGCCATCCCTTCCACTCGACAAGCGCGGTCACCGATGTCACGGCCGAACCTGACCACCTCCCTCGCCACCCGACTGGTGGACCTGTTCCGCCGCAACGGGCTGAAGGAGGGCGCGCACGTCACGGAGCAGTGGGCGGCGGACACGCTGGAGGTCTCGCGTACGCCGGTCCGCAAGGCCATGCTCTTCCTCGCCGAGGTCGGCATTCTCGAACGGGTCCCCCACCGCGGTTTCTTCCTCGCCCGTGACGCGAGCGCCCTCGCCCGGGCGGATCTCGGCGACGGTGACGACGTGGAGCAGGCGGCCTACTTCGAGATCGCCGACGACTATGTCGGTGGGCGCTTCACCGGCTCCTTCACCTCGGCCGACATCAGCCGCCGCTACCGTCTGACCCCGCGCCAGGCGGACCGGGTGCTGGTCCGGATGGAGGGCGAGGACTTGGTGCGGCGCAAGACCGGCGGCCGGGGCTGGGAGTTCCAGCACGTCATGGCCACCGTCGAGGCGCACGCCCAGAGCTACCGCTTCCGGATGATCGTCGAACCGGCCGCGCTGCTGGAGCCGGGCTTCACCGTGGACGCGGCGGCGTTCGCCCGGCACCGACAGCAGCAGGAGGCCCTGCTGCACGGGGACATCCTGTTGCTGCCGCGCGCCGAACTGTTCCAGGTCAACGCCTCGTTCCACGAGATGCTGGTCGGCTGCTCCGGCAACCCGTTCCTGCTCGACGCCGTACGCCGCCAGAACCGGCTCCGTCGGCTGATCGAGTACCGCCACCAGCTCGACCGCTCCCGCCTGACCCAGCAGGCACGCGAGCATCTGCGGCTGCTGGACCTCGTCGAGAACGGCGACCTCAAGGAGGCATCGGCCTTCCTCCACGAGCACCTGAACAAGGTGCGGTCGATCAAGACCGGAGCCTCGCCGGAGGCGTAGCCGGAACAGCGCGCGCCGAGAAGACGCTTGGCCACGCCCGGCACGGTTGTACTAATAAGCGGCTTGAGACAATATGGCCCGGCACTTGGAAGCCGGACGCCCTCACCGCAGCAGGGACTCATGAACGCTGACCGCACAGCCGTGTCCGCCGTCCTCACCGTGGACGGCCGGCCCCACCGCTACCTGCCCCTGAGCGGACTCCTGCCGCATGCGGAGCTGGACGCCCTCCCCTACGCGATACGCGTCCTGCTGGAGAACGTCGCCCGCCGGGCACCGGAGGCGCTGGCGGACGTACTGACCCGGGTGCGCGCCGGGAGCGGTGCGTGCGAGGTGCCCGTGCATCCGAACCGGATCATGCTGCACGACACCACCTGCCTACCGGCCCTGGCCGACTTCGCGGCCATGCGCGACAGCGTCGCCGAGCTGGGCGGCGACCCCGGACGGCTCCAGCCGTCGATCCCCGTCGACCTGACCGTCGACCACTCCGTCATCGTCGAGGAGTACGGGCGCCCTGACGCCGTCGAGCGCAACCTCCTCATCGACTTCCGCCGCAACGGCGAGCGCTACGAGATGGTGAAGTGGGCCGAGCGCAGCCTCGACAACTTCCGCGTCGTACCGCCCGGCACCGGCATCATCCACCAGGTCAACATGGAGGCGCTGGCCCGCGTGGTGTGGACGGACGACGGGACAGCGCAGGGGCACGCGGCAGACGGTGAACCGCCCGTCCTCCACCCGGACGTGCTCGTCGCCACCGACAGCCACACCCCGATGATCAACGCGCTCGGTGTCGTCGGCTGGGGCGTCGGAGGCCTGGAGGGCCAGGCGGCGATGCTGGGCGAGCCGGTCACCATCCAGTACCCCGAGGTGGTCGGCGTCCGCCTGACCGGAGGCCTGCGCCCGGGTCTCGGCGCCACCGACCTGGCCCTCACGCTCACCGAACTCCTGCGCGCCCACGGCGTGGTGAACAAGTTCGTCGAGTTCTCCGGCCCCGGTGTCACCACCCTCGGCTGGGCGGAACGCGCGGCCGTCTCCAACATGGCCCCGGAGTACGGGGCTACCTGTGTGTTCTTCCCGTACGACGACGAGACCGCCGCGTATCTCCGGCTCAGCGGCCGGGACGAGGAGCACGTACGCCTCGTCGACGCCTACCTCACCGCCCAGGGCCTCAAGCGCACCGACGACCGCCCCGAACCCCGCTACGACGACGTCATCGACCTCGATCTCGGCACGGTCGAGCCCAGCATGGCGGGACCCAACCTTCCCCACCAGCGGCTGTCACTCTCCCGCGTGCCGGAGTCGTACCGCGCCGCCGCCTCAACGCCCGCCCGGGACACAGCCGTTGACGAGTCCGCCTTCGGTGCGCCGCTGCCCGACGGTCCGGTCGCCCTCGCCGCCATCACCAGCTGCACCCACACCGCCAACCCGGCCCTGCTGATCCAGGCGGGTCTGCTCGCCGAACGGGCCGTGGACGCCGGGCTGACCGCGAAGCCCTGGGTGAAGACGTCCCTCTCCCCCGGCTCCCGCGTGGTCGAGGAGTATCTGCGCGCGTCCGGCCTGCTGCCCGCCCTGGAGAAGACGGGCTTCCACATCGTCGGCTTCGGCTGCATGACCTGCATCGGCAACTCCGGCCCTCTGCACCCGGCGATGGAACAGCTCGCGGAGGAGGGCACGGTCGATCCGGTCGCCGTGCTCTCCGGCAACCGCAACTTCACGGGCCGGGTCAACCCCCGTACTCCCCTGTCGTATCTGGCCTCCCCGCCCCTGGTCGTCGCCTACGCGCTGGCCGGCTCGATCCTGCACGACTTCGAGAACGACCCGCTGTGCACCGGCCCCGACGGCCGTCCCGTGTATCTGAGGGATCTCTGGCCGTCCGACGAGGAGGTGCGGGACCGGATCGCCGAGTACGTCCGGCCGGAGATGTTCCGCGCGAACGCCGAGCGTCTGCGCGAGGGGACCGAGGCCTGGTGTCGGCTGGACGCGCCCGCCGGCACCTTGTTCCCCTGGGACCCGGAATCCACATATATCCGTCGCCCCCCGCAGCTGACCGGCCTGTCGGCGACCGCGCCGGACCGGCTCGCGCTGCGCCGCGCCAAGGTGTTGCTGCATCTCGGCGACGACATCACCACCGACCACATCTCCCCGGCCGGCCGTATCCCTGTCGACAGCGCGGCGGGCCACTGGCTCACCGAGCGCGGAGTCGCCCGCCGGGACCTGAACCAGTACGCGACGCGCCGCAGCAACCACGAGGTGATGCTGCGTGGCGCCTTCACCAACCCGGCCGTCATCAACCTGACGGTGCGGGGCCGGCAGGGACAGGGCGGTCACACGTACACGGCCGACCGCACGCGCGTCCTCCCCGTGCACCAGGCCGCACCGACCCACCGGGAGTCCGGCCACGACCTGGTCGTCGTCGCCGGGCGCAACTACGGCGCCGGTTCCAGCCGCGACTGGGCGGCCAAGGCCCAGGCACTCCTGGGTGTCCGTGCCGTCATCGCCGAGTCGTACGAGCGCATCCACCGCAGCAACCTGATCGGGATGGGCGTACTGCCGCTGGAGTTCACCGAGGGCGACCACGCGTCGTCGTACTCCTTCACCGGCGAGGAGGAGCTGACGTTCGAGGGGATCGACGACCTGTCCGTCGGCACCAACCCGGTCGGCCTGCGCATCGCGCGGAACGACGGTGGCCACACCGCCGTGGGCCTGCGGCTGCGGATCTTCTCCGGGCAGGAACTGTCCTACCTCCGCCACGGCGGCATCCTGCCGTACGTGGTCCGCCGGGCGCTGACCCGGTCGTGAAGCCCGACCTCACGTCCGTCCGGGTGCTCCCGTGCGCAGGCCGCGCATGATGAGGTCGAAGAGGCGGTCGGCCTGGGACCGCCAGTCCCCCTGGGGGTCGATCTGCCAGATGCCGGCGATGGCGAGGAGGAAGTCGTCGGCGGTCACGCCCGGGCGGATGGTGCCGGCCTCGTGGTTGGCGTTGAGCAGGAGGTCGATCGCGGCGACGAGGAGCGGGTACCCGGGCTTCGCCGGGCCGCCCGTCGCAGCCGTGGCCTGCCGCAGCGCGTCCGCCAGGCCGGCCTTGGCCGTGGCATAGCGGGCGAGGTCGTCCATCCATTCCCTCAGGGCCTCGTCGGGCTTCCGGGTCTTCAGCAACTCGGCCGCGCTGTCGACGAGTTGCCGCACCTCTTGGCGGTGCACCTCCAGGACGAGCGCCTCGCGACTGGGGAAGTTGCGGTAGAAGGTGGCCTGCCCGACACCCGCCTTCCTGGCGATCAGGCTGAGCGGGACGTCGGCGGAACGCGACAGCTCGGCCAGCGCCACCCGCAGAATGCGCTCACGATTCCGCTGCGCGTCCGACCGCTGGGGCACCTCACTCATCGACTCCACTCGCCCTCCTCCCTGACCCGTCCTACGACGCACCGGACGGAACAGCCGCCCGTCACACCTCGCACTAGTGGACACCTGTCCACTTAGGGTCACCTTACCGGCGATTTACGGCCAACGCGACCGCCCACCCGCCGCCACACCCCCGTTGGGACGCTCACCCCGCCCTTCAGCCGGTGTGGTGTCGCCGGGGCCGACCGTCGGATCAGTCGACCGCCCAGCTGTCGAACGCCTCGGCGGCGGCCGCGAGGGCCGGGGGAGCGCGCGTCGTCTCCCACGTCCTCGACTGGGAACAACTCCCCGACGCGCTCCCCCAGAAGCACCTCGAGCCCGTCTTCGTACGCGCCGACGGCTGACCCCGTCCGAAGTCCAGTCCACCGACGCGACACGCCCCGGCCGGGAAGCCCGATCCACACGGTTCCCGAGCCTGCGGGCACGCAAGCCGACGCCGCCCTGTGATCCACATGTGATCAGCGGTCCGTAGTCTCCACTCGACCCAACTCACGGGGTACGCGGTCGAAACGGGGGGCAGTACATGTCATATCGGCGTGCGGCGATACCGGCGGTGGTCGGAGGGCTGCTGCTCACGGTGTTGTTGTGGTGGGCGGGGGCGAGCGAGAGCGCGCTGCGGCTCCAGGGCTCCACCGACGTGCTGGGCGCCCAGGCCGCCGCCGAGCTGGAACGCTGGCTCGCCCCTTGGGCGTACGACCCGCCGGGCTCGGCGCGGATCGGCGCCGAGCTGTCGGGCGGGATCGGGGACACGGCCCTGAGCGACAGCTCCCGTTACCTCCCGCTGTACGAGACCGCGTTACAGATCCGGTTCGCCGCGGTCTTCGCCTTCTTCGTGCCCGGGGCGCTGCTCCTGGTCCGCAGGCTGCCGCCGGTGCGCGGCCGGGTGACGGCGGCGCTGCTCGCGGTGTGGGCCTGGGGTCTGGTGGCCGGCACGCTGGCGGTCACCGTCTCCGCGCCGTGGCTGATCGCCGCGCAGGGGCACGGCAGTTACCGCTTCCTGCCCCAGCTGGCGGGCGTGATCTCCTCCGGACGGCAGATCCTGGTGGCGACGGCGCTGGTCGCCGCCGTGGCGACGGTGCTCATCGCGTGGGTCACCGCCAAGGGCGCCGGACCACTGCCGCAGGAGGTCGTCCCGGCGCACGCCGCCCGTCTGGCCGCCACCGCCGGGACCGCGCTGATCGCGCTGTCGCTGGTCGTCCTCTCCTACCAGTCGGTCGCCGCCTCCCTCCAGACGGCCTACTCGGGCGGTGGCCTGCTCTCCGAACCGGGCGACCTCCTGCGCCAGTGGCTGCTGCTCGGCGCCTGGTCGAGCCCGGCGGGCACACCGCTCGGCGACTGGCTCCTGTACCGCGCCATCGACGTCCTGCTGCTCGCCCTGGTCTGGTGGGCCCTGCGCCTGCTGCCCGGCCTGCTCACCCGGGCCACCGTCCCCGCACTGGCGATCGGCGCGGTCTGCGCGACCGTCCTCGCACTACTGACGAGCCAGCTCCTACGGATGCTGCTCGACGGCACAAACCTCCGCTGGGACCTGTACCTGGCCGCCAACCTCGGCGGCGGCGTCCCGGCCGCCCTGACCTGGGGCCTGCTGGCGGGAGTCACGACGGCCGTGACGCTCCGGGTGACCGTGGCCCGCACGGAGACCAGGGACCCCGCAGAGCCGATGAGGACCACGGACACCGCGACCTCCGCCAAGGACTAGTAGGTGTCGTCCCCGTCCTCACCCGCGCGTCGGCCACCGGCCCGCACACGTCCCGACCTGGCGTCGGGCGTCAGGGCGTACGGGCCGGTGGCGCCCTCCGGCAGGTCAGCGGACCGTGGCCGGGCGGCCCGGCCGAACGGGATGCCGGCGAGGAGAGAAGACCGGCTGGTGTCGTTCGGCCTCAGGCCGTGGGGTCGAACCAGGCGGGTGCGTCGGACATCGACTGCTTGATGCGGAACAGCGCGAACTCGCTCAGATCCGGCAGGGCGTCCAGCGAGAACCAGCCGACGTCCAGGGACTCGTCGTCGTTGACGCGCGCCTCGCCGCCCACGGCACGGCAGCGGAACGTCGTGTCCATGTACTGGCAGACGTCCCCGTTCTCGTACCGGACCTGGTCCAGCGCCTGTACGAGAACGATCCGCTCGGGCACGCAGTGGACCGCCGTCTCCTCGAAGACCTCCCGCACCGCGCAGGCCGCGGGCTGCTCCCCCGGCTCCGGGATGCCGCCGATCAGCGACCACTTGCCGTTGTCCGACCGGTGGTTGAGCAGCACTCTGCCCTCGTCGTCGAAGACGAGGGCGGTGACTCCGGGGAGCCAGAGCAGCTGGTTGCCGGCGGATGCACGGAGTGTGCGGATGAAATCAGGGGTAGCCATGGAGCCGACCCTAACGGGCCGGTTCCGTCACCCCGTTGCTTCCAGGTCGCGCACGAGAGGCGTACGGCTACACGCCACCGGCGCGCCTCCCGCGCACACCCGCCCCGATCGCCCAGCCGAGGCCACCCGCCGCGACCAGCACCAGGAGCATCTCGGGCGCGATGCCGAGCTTGGTGGCGGGCGTCTGTGACGAGCGCAGCGGCACCTTCTGCACCAGCGAGTCCGGGACGAACATGCCGGTCTTCTGGGTGATCTTCCCGTCCGGCATGATGATCGCGCTGACGCCGCTGGTCACCGGCACGGTGACGGTGCGGCTGTGCTCGACGGCCCGCACACGGGACATGGCGAGCTGCTGGTAGGTCATTTCGCTGCGGTCGAAGGTCGCGTTGTTGCTCGGCACCGAGATCAGCTGCGCGCCGTCGGTGACCTCGGAGCGCACGGCCCAGTCGAAGGCCGCCTCGTAGCAGGTGACGAGGCCGATCTTGGCACCGTCCATGGTGAACACGCCCGGCTCGGTGCCCCGGCTGAAGTCCTTGCGGACCATGGACGTCCACTCGCTGTTGATGGCGCCGATCAACGACCGCAGGGGCAGATACTCGCCGAACGGCTGGATCTGCCGCTTGTCGTAGGTGTCGACGGGACCCTTCACCGGGTCCCACAGGATCTGCTCGTTGTAGAGCTTGCCGTCCCGCTCGACGACACCGCCGACGGAGATGGGGGCGCCGATGGCGGTGGCCGCCCGCTCGATCACCTCACGGGCGTCGGGGTTGGCGAAGGGGTCGATGTCGGAGGAGTTCTCCGGCCAGAGCACGAAGTCGGGCTGTGCCACCTTGCCGTCCTCGACCTCGGCGGCCAGGCGCTCGGTCTCCTTGACGTGGTAGTCGAGCACGGCCCGCCGCTGGGCGTTGAAGTCGAGCCCCAGGCGCGGAACGTTCCCCTGGATGACCGCCACGGTCGCGGTACCGGCCTCCGCCTCGTCACTCACCAGGGCGCGGGACGCGAACGCGCTCACCAGGGGGACGGCCACGGCCAGGGCCGCCACGGCCGCGGTGCCCCGGTGTACGGCCGCCCCGGTGCGCCGGTTGTCGACGACCAGCCGTACGACCTCGTACAGCCCGAAACCGCAGAGGACGACCGCGAAACCGAGCACCGGGGTGCCGCCGAGCGCGGCCAGCGGCAGGAAGACGCCGTCCGCCTGGCCGAAGGCGATCTTGCCCCAGGGGAAGCCGTGGAACGGGGCACGCGCGCGTGCCGCCTCACCGGCGATCCACAGCGCGGCGGCCCACACCGGCCAGCCGGGCAGCTTCGACACGACGGCGACGCCCGCGCCGACGAGCGCCACGAACACCGCCTCGATCACGACGAGCGCGAGCCACGGACCCGGACCGACCTCCACGCCGGTCCACACCAGCAGCGGCAGCAGGAATCCGAGGCCGAAGAGGTAGCCGAGACCGAGGCCCGCCTTCCACCCGCGTCCGCGCAGCACCCAGCCGAAGACCGCGAAGGCCGGCAGCGCCAGCCACCACAGGGTCCGGGGCGGGAAGCTGACGTAGAGCAGCCCCCCGGAAAGAGCCGCGACGACGGCCGGGAGCAACGCCCGGAACTTGGGCGTGGCCTGGGGTTCGGGCACTTCTGGCTCGTCTACGGGAGCGGCGGTGACGGTCACTCGGGGAGTGTACGGCGCGTCACCCCGGCCCCGACAGCGAGGCCCGTGCGTCCCGGGTGAGGCATATGTCGCACATCTGCTGCAACGTTCCTGCGCAACTCATCCACAAAGCGGCGCATCACCCGTCGTGGTTTGCGCGAGCCTCTGACGTGCGGCCTGATGCGGCCGGGCGGTCGGGGCCCTCGACGACGGTCAGGCGGAGGCGTCAGCGCGCGGCGCCGGACGCCCTCGGGCTCAACCGGGCGCGGATCACGCGTACGGCCGTCTCGGCGTTGTCCACGGTGATCGTGAACGTGTGGCCGTCCCACAGGCGCAGGACCACGGCCTCACCACGGCGTACGACGACGGCGGTGCCCTTCTCCGGGCGCCAGCGGTAGCCCCAGCCGCCCCACTGGTGGGGGGTGACGCACGGTGCGAAGACGACGTCGGCGACCTGGGAGAGGGGGATGCGGCGGCGCGGCACGCCGATGTGGCCGCAGCGCACTTCGAGGCACTCCTTGTCGACCTTCACGGAGACGTGCACGAACGCGAGCGTGCCGAAGAGGACGAGCAGCCCGGCCGCGATGCAGCCGACGACCGACATCATGAGCGGGGCGGCACCGGAGGTCCACGCGGAGTCGACCGCGAGTTCGATACCCAGTGCCATGCAGGCGGCACCGCCGAGTGCCAGCAGCCACTGGCCGCGGTTGGTCGCGCGGCCGGTCCAGACCTCGGGGTGCGGGGCTTCGGGGGCGCCCGTGTCGCCGTGGGGGTGGTCCCTCATGGTTTGAGACTACTCAGGTTCCGCAGCGCGGGCACCTGGTTGCGGAACGTCACTGCTCCGGGCGGGCGGCCAGCGCGGCGCCGACGGCCTGGAGCAGCCTGCCCTCCTCGTACGCCAGTGCCGGGGCGGGCAGTGCGCCCTCGCGTCCGCTGAGGATGACCGTCAGCGTCGCCTCGGTCCAGTCCGCCTCGGGCTTGGGGAGTTGCCCGATGCGACGCAGCGCCTGGGCGGCCACGGCGCCGGCGGAGCCGTGCAGGACGAGGGGCGGGTGGCCTGGCTGCTGGACGGCGGCGCGGATGCGTTCGGCGACGAGTTCGTAATGGGTGCAGCCCAGGACGACGGTCGTCACATCGTCGGGGGTGAGCGCGGCGGCCGCGGCGATCGCGGCGTCGATCGCCGCGTCGTCGGCGTGCTCCACCGCTTCGGCCAGTCCCCAGCAGGGCACCTCGGTGACCGTCACCCCGTCGGCGAACTCCTCGATGAGGCCGCGCTGGTAGGGGCTGCCGGTGGTGGCGGGCGTCGCCCAGATGGTGAAGGGGCCGCCGCCGGACGCGGCCGGTTTGATCGCCGGGACCGTGCCGATGACCGGCAGTCCGGGTTCGAGGAGGGCGCGCAGGGCGGGCAGGGCGTGCACGGACGCGGTGTTGCAGCCGACGATCAGGGCGTCGGGCGCGTGCGCGGCCGCCGCCTCGGCGACGGCGAGGGCACGTTCTGTCAGGTCCTGTGGAGTGCGCGGGCCCCAGGGCATGCCGTCGGGGTCCGAGGAGATCACGAGATCCGCGTCGGGCCGCAGGCGCCGTACCGCGGCGGCGGCGGGAAGCAGACCGATACCGGAGTCCATGAGCGCGATCTTCACCCGGCCACGATAGACGATGGCCTCGGTGGGGCCTCTTCGGTGGGGCAGACTGCGAGGGTGAGCGCCATCGTGTGGACCGCCGCCGGATCACTCGCCGCCTGGCTGTGGCTGCTGCTCGGCCAGGGCTTCTTCTGGCGCACGGATGTGCGCCTGCCACCCCGCCGTGATCCCGACGACTGGCCGTACGTCTGTGTCGTCGTCCCCGCCCGCGACGAGGCCGCCGTCCTGCCCGAGAGCCTGCCGTCGCTGCTGACCCAGGACTATCCCGGCCGCGCGGAGGTCTTCCTGGTCGACGACGGCAGTTCGGACGGGACCGGTGAACTGGCCCGTGAGCTGGCCCGGCGGCACGGCGGGCTGCCCCTGACCGTCTCCTCGCCCGGGGAGCCGCCCGCCGGCTGGACGGGCAAGCTCTGGGCCCTGCGGCACGGAATGGGGCTGGCACGCGCGCGTGGACCCGAGTTCCTGCTGCTGACGGACGCGGACATCGCCCATCGGCCGGACAGCCTGCGCGCGTTGGTGGCGGCCGCACACGGCGGGGGCTTCGACCTCGTGTCGCAGATGGCGCGGCTGCGCGCCGAGAGTGTGTGGGAGCGGCTCGTCGTGCCCGCCTTCGTGTACTTCTTCGCCCAGCTCTATCCCTTCCGCCGGATCGGCGTACGGGGCTCGCGCACGGCCGCCGCTGCGGGTGGCTGCGTCCTGCTGCGGGCCGAGGCCGCCGAGCGGGCGCGGATCCCGGACGCGATCCGGCAGGCCGTCATCGACGACGTGGCCCTGGCCACGGCGGTCAAGAGGGGCGGCGGCCACATCTGGCTGGGGCTGGCGGAGCGGGTGGACAGCGTGCGGCCCTACCCCCGGCTGCACGACCTGTGGCGCATGGTCTCCCGCAGCGCCTACGCCCAACTGCTGCACAACCCGCTGCTGCTCGCCGGTACGGTCCTCGGTCTCACCCTGGTCTACCTCGTACCGCCCGTCGCGCTCCTGGCGGGCCTCACCACGGGAGGCCTCCCCACAGCGCTCCTCGGCGGGCTCGCCTGGCTGCTGATGACGGCGACGTACCTGCCGATGCTCCGCTACTACGGTCAGCCGCTGTGGCTCGCTCCCCTGCTGCCGTTCACCGCGTTCCTGTACCTGCTGATGACGGTCGACTCCGCGGTGCGGCACTACCGGGGACGCGGCGCGGCCTGGAAGGGCCGCACCTACGCGCGCCCGGACTCGGTCCCGGACGAAGGCTAGCGGCCGCCTATTGGCCCCCCTCTGTATGGGTCGCTATTTCCTGCCCGGCGTCCAGTTCATCCCCCACCCGTAGGCGTGGTCGACCGTGCGCTGTGGGCTCACGCCTCGCTCGGGGACCAGGTAGCGGGCCTCGCGCTGGACGATGAGGTCGCCGCCCTGGTTGGTGATGAGGGCGAGGGCGCAGACGGTGGAGGGGACGGTGCACTCGTCGAGGGAGAAGTCGACGGGGGCGCCGTGCTGCGGGTGGAGGGTGACCGTGGCGTGCAGATCGGCGAAGGAGCGGGCGCCCTGGTAGATGGTGACGAAGATGAGGATGCGCCGGAAGGCGTTCTTGTGGTCGAGGTTGACGGTGAGGTTCTCGCCGCTGCTCACGGCGCCGGTGCGGTCGTCGCCGTCGAGGTGGATGAAGGGCGGCTGGTGCAGTGCCCCGAAGGCGTTGCCGAGCGCCTGGACGACGCCCTTGCTGCCGTCGGACAGTTCGAACAGGGCGCACAGGTCGAGGTCGAGGTCCGCGTGGTTGGCGATGGCCCGGCCCAGCTTGCTGCCCCACCCGGTGAACTGCTTGTGCACCTCCCAGTTGAGGTTCACGCGCAGGGCGCCGGAATTGCCGCCCTGCTTGCTCAGGGAGACCGCCGGGGCCTCCTTGGTGAGCGTGACCTTGGTGAGGCGGACCGGGGCCGGCGCGGCGGGCGGCGGAGGCGGGGCGGTCCTCACCGGGGGCGGAACGGTGACGGGAGGAGTCACCGGTGCGGGCGCGGCCACGGGTGCCGCCGCCTGCTGCGGTTCGTCCACGGTGATGCCGTAGTCGGTGGCCAGGCCCTCCAGGCCACTGCTGTAGCCCTGGCCTACGGCACGGAACTTCCAGGCGCCCTGGCGGCGATAGAACTCGCCGAGCACGAAAGCGGTTTCGGCGCCGGCGTCCGCGCTGTCGAAGCGTGCGATCTCGGTGCCCGCCCGCTCGTCGAGCACGCGGATGTACAGCCCGGGGACCTGCCCGAAGGTGCCGCCGTCCGCGGAGGCGACCACCACCACGGTCTCGATGGCGGGCTCCACGCTCGCGAGGTCGACGAGGAGCGACTCGGTCACCTGGCCGCCGGCGTCCCGTTTGCCCTCGTGCCGGACCGCCCCTGAGGAGTGCGCGGGCTGGTTGTAGAAGACGAAGTCGGCGTCGGAACGTACCTTTCCGCCGACCAGCAACAGCGCCGAGGCGTCCGTGTCGGGCACGCCCGGTCCGGAACGCCGGCCCAGTTCCACACGCAGCGCGGCCGTCGGCACCGCGGTGTTCGATCCTTTCGGCATTGACATGTCCGCCCCCATCAGAAGGTCACCCAGAAGGTCGTCGCCAGGCCGGGTCCCGCACAGTCCTTCGGATCCGCCCCGATCCGTTGTCGGCGCCAAACCTATTCCCCCGACCCCCGGAACCCCCAGAACCCGTACCGAAAGATCCGTGGCCAACCGCCGGTAACCCGCCGGGAACTCTCCCTTTACACGATCAGAACGCGTTGCGCTGCCCCTTTTCGCCGAGTTCGCTCGCATTGGGGATCCAGCGTCACTGCCGACACGGAAAACAACCCTCTTATCGGTCTCCCCAACCAGCACATCGTGGGCTTAACTTATGTGCCATGACCTCCCCCCGCTCCACCTACGGCGGCGGTTACTACTCCGCCTCGTCCTTCGCGGACACCCCGATCTACGACTCTCTCGTCGCCGAGCGGGGAACCCCTCAGATCGCTCCCATCCGGGTACCGGCCCAGTACGACACTCCGGGCAGCAATCTGCCCGCGCTCCCGTCGGCGCTCCCCGCGCTGCCGGCCGGTCCCTCCCACCCGTCCCCCGCCTATGGTTACCCCCAGGCCCAGCAGCCCTCGCCGTTGCAGCAGGCGCCGAACGCGTACATCCCGCAGCAGGCCGCGGGTCCGCGTGGCTACCCGGGCGCCCAGCCGCCGCAGCAGCAGCGTCCGATGGCCGGCAACACCGGCTACGAGGCCATGCGACCGGCGGCTCCGCGCCCGGCCCAGGCCGCCCCGTACCAGCAGGAGCCGTACAACGGTCAGCAGTACCGCGGCTACTGATCCACTTGAAATATTCCGCGTGGGGTTGTCACCGCCTGCTGGCAGGATGACCCCATGGGGAATCCGTCACTGCACTCGATCCATGTCCACCCATTGAAGGCGGCCCGGGGCTTCGCCCCCGACGAGGCCGTCGTGGAGCCCTGGGGGCTGGCGGGCGACCGCCGCTGGGTGCTGGTCGACGACTCGGGCAAGGTCATCACTCAACGTCCGCATCCGCGTATGGCGTTGGCCGCCGCCGGGCTTCAGCCCGGCGGCGGTCTCTTGCTGTCCGCGCCCGGGCGTGAGCCGCTCACCGTCGCCGTGCCCGAGCCCACCGGGACGACCACGGTGGAGATCTGGCGGGACAAGGTGGAGGGGGTCCCCGCCGACGCCGCCGCGCACGCCTGGTTCAGCGCCTATCTGGGCATCGCCGTGCGGCTCGTGCATCTCGACGACCCGGCGACCCGCCGCCCGATCGATCCCGAGTACGCCCGCCCGGGCGAGACCGTCAGCTTCGCCGACGGCTATCCGCTGCTGCTCACCACGCTCGCCTCGCTCGACGCGCTCAACACCCTGGTCGCGGACGGCGACCACCCCGAAGAGGGCCCGCTGCCGATGAGCCGCTTCCGGCCGAACGTGGTCGTCGACGGCACGGACGCCTGGGCCGAGGACGACTGGCGGCGCGTCGCCATGGGAGAGGTCACTTTCCGGGTCGCCAAGATGTGCGGGCGGTGCGTGGTGACCACCACCGACCAGGAGACCGCCGAGCGCGGACGGGAACCGCTGCGCACACTCGCCCGCCACCGGCGTTTCGGCGACAAGCTGGTCTTCGGGCAGAACCTGGTTCCGGAAACCGGGGGCACGGTCCGTATCGGCGATCCGGTGCGAATCCTCGAATAGAGCGTTCGATCTCGCTGAGATCTGCGCGGACTTGAGGGAACCCTCCTTCCTCCCTTGAAAATTCAAACTCCTTCGATTGGGTTCGTGTGTAGGGAACACACGCCCTGGGACCGTCCGTTGAGTCTTGGTGAGAAGTTCACGAGAAGTCCGGTGGGAGGGTGATTTCGCTCTCTCTTGACCGGGAGCGCGCGTGGACGGCTCCGCCCGGGGTTATCACGGACGCGTAAGGGGGTGTGGGGCAGTGCGGGCAATCGGTGGACTGCGGGCGTTCGGCGGGCTGTGGCGGTGGCGGCACAATCCGCTGCGGCGGACGACCGATCTGGTCGAGGCGTGGCTGGCGTTCGCGGCCCTCGTGCTGATCCTCGTCGCCGCGCCCCTGATCGGCGCCCTCGTCGGCACCGCCGCCCAGAGCGCCCTGCAGCAGTCCGTGCGCGACCAACGGGAGACCCGGCACCGGGTGACGGCCACCGTCGTCAAGAAGGTCGACAGCTCCCCGCTGGACCCGGATCCGGAGACGGCCACGACCCGCGACCGACAGAGCCGGGTGGTCGCCGACTGGACCGGCCCGGACGGCACCGACCGGCACGGCACGGTCATGGCCAATCTCAAGACCCCGCGACCCGGCGACCACTTCACGCTGTGGACGGACGAGCAGGGCCGAACAGTGGGTCGCCCCCTGGACACCGCCACGGCCACGACGCACGCCGTGCTGGCCGGATTCGGCGCCACCGTGCTCGCCGCGGGGCTCGTCGAGGGCGGCAGGCGGCTGATCGTGTGGCGCATGGTCCGCCGCCGGTACACCCGTTGGGACCAGGCGTGGGACAAGGCGGGACCGGACTGGGGCAGGACGGGCACGGGCAGCTGACCGCCTTCCCACTCCGGTCAACTCCCCCTGCCCGCGCACGCTACGGTGGACCGACCAGCCGAACTGTTCGGCATCGACCCGCGTTCCACGAGGTGGGGGCACAGCAACGCCATGGCACAGGGCACGGTCCAGGTGACGCACACCGGTACATCGCGGTGGCGGCGCCGCACAGGTGAGTACACGTCGCTCGCCGCGGCCCTGGAGGCCGCGAGTGACGGCGATGTGCTCATCGTCGCTCCCGGCACGTACCGGGAGAACCTCGTCGTGCAGCGGGGGGTCACGCTGCGCGGCCCGGAGGGCTCGCCCGGCTCGGTTCGCATCGCGCCCCTCGACGGAGTGCCGCTGACGGTGTCCGCCTCTGCCGTCGTGCAGGACCTGCACGTGGAGGGCCAGGACGCGGCGGCGCCCGCGCTGCTCGTGGAGGACGGCACGCCCGAGCTCCTGGACCTGCGGATCGTCACGCGCTCCGCGGCCGGCATCGAGGTGCGCGGCGGCGCCCGCCCCACGGTCCGGCGCTGCACGGTCGACAACCCGGCCGGTATCGGCATCGCCGTGGTCGACGGCGGCGGTGGCGTGTTCGAGGAGTGCGAGGTCGTCGCGGCCGGCCAGGCCGGTGTCGCGGTGCGCGGCGGCGGCCATCCACGGCTGGAGCGGTGCCGGGTGCACCACACCTCGGGTTCGGGCCTGACGGCGACCGGGGAGAACTCCGCGCTGGAAGCGGTCGGCTGCGAGGTCTACGAGGTCCGGGGCAGCGGCGTACAGATCAGCGGGCGGGCCACGGCCCATCTCACCGACTGCGATGTGCACCGTACGACGGCCGACGGTGTCACGCTCGACACGGACGCCGTGCTCACCCTCGCGGACTGCCGCATCCACGACATCCCGGAGAACGCGGTGGATCTCCGCTCGCGCTCCGTCCTCACCCTGACCCGTACATCGGTGCGGCAGTTCGGGCGCAACGGGCTGTCGGTGTGGGACCCGGGCACGCGCGTGGACGCCAACCAGTGCGAGATCTTCGACAGCACCGGCGACTATCCGGCCGTCTGGATCAGCGACGGCGCGACGGCGGTGCTGGAGTCCTGCCGGGTTCACGACGTGCCGGACGCGCTGTTCGTGCTGGACCGGGGTTCACGCGCGGACGTCGTCGACAGTGATCTGTCGCAGGTGCGGAACACGGCGGTGTCGGTGAGCGACGGGGCGACCGCGCAGCTCGACGACTGCCGGATCCGGGATGCGGCGACGGGCGCCTGGTTCCGCGACCACGGCAGCGGTGGCACCCTCAACGGCTGCACGGTGGACGGCACGCAGACCGGCGTGATCGTCACCAAGGGCGCGGACCCGACCATCGAGCGCTGCACGGTCACCTCACCCGCCGAGGCGGGGTTCTATGTCTCCGCCGGGGGCCGAGGCAGCTTCCTCAACTGCCGGGTGACGGGCAGTGGCGGCTACGGCTTCCACATCATCGACGGCTCACGGGCGACGCTGCGCAAGTGCCGTACGGAGCGTTGCGCGCGCGGCGGTTACGAGTTCGCGGACGGCGGCCCCGGCGGCGCGGGCGGCGGCCCCGTCGTCGAGGACTGCACCAGCGACGAGAGCGCGGGGGTCCGGCCTCCTGCCCCGCAGGAGGCCGCCACGCAGACCACGGCCCAGTCGCCCGGGCTGCTGGGCTCGATCCCGGGCCAGCGCACCATCGATCAGCCGCCGGCCACCGTGCCCGCAGCGGAGCCCGAGACGTCGGCGCGGAGCTCGAAGGCCGTGCTCGGTGAACTCGACGCGCTGGTCGGCCTGGACAGCGTCAAACGCGAGGTCCGCGCCCTCACGGACATGATCGAGGTGGGCCGCCGCCGTCAGCAGGCCGGACTCAAGGCGGCTTCCGTCAAACGGCACTTGGTGTTCACGGGCTCCCCCGGCACCGGCAAGACGACGGTCGCGCGCCTGTACGGCGAGATCCTGGCCTCACTCGGTGTCCTGGAAAAGGGGCATCTCGTCGAGGTGTCCCGGGTGGACCTGGTCGGCGAGCACATCGGCTCCACGGCGATCCGCACCCAGGAGGCCTTCGAGCGGGCCCGTGGCGGTGTGCTGTTCATCGACGAGGCGTACGCGCTGTCACCGGAGGACTCGGGGAGGGACTTCGGCAAGGAAGCCATCGACACGCTGGTGAAGCTGATGGAGGACCACCGGGACGCCGTCGTGGTGATCGTCGCGGGTTATACGGCCGAGATGGAGCGCTTCCTGACCGTCAACCCCGGTGTGGCGTCCCGCTTCTCACGGACCATCACCTTCGACGACTACGTCCCCGACGAGCTGTTGCGCATCGTGGAGCAGCAGGCCGAGGAGCACGAGTACCGGCTGGCTCCGGGCGCGGGCGAGGCGCTGCTGAAGTACTTCACGGCCCTCCCGAAGGGCCCGGCCTTCGGCAACGGCCGTACCGCGCGGCAGACGTTCGAGGCGATGGTGGAGCGTCACGCGAGCCGGGTGGCCCAGGTCGACGAACCGAGCACGGACGAGCTGACGTTGCTGTACGCGGAGGACCTGCCGGAGCTGTCGTAGGGAGACCGTCGGAACCTCCGCAGGGATGTCGTAGCGGACGTGCCGGGGGCTCGCCCCAGGGGGAAAACCCCACCACAGGTGTGATGTCGGCAGGATGGGACCGGAGTGATCCGGCGGACAGCATGATCCCCATGACGCATCGCACTCGACGAGTCCTGGTCCTGGCCCTCTCCGTCTCGGCCGCCGCCACCACGCTGACCGCCGTCACCGGCCCGGCGACCGCCACGGCGGCCCCCTCCTCCCCCACCCTCACCTGGCGCCCCTGCGCCCAGCCGAACGGCCCCGCCGGTCAGGAGTGCGCGGAGCTGGCCGTACCGCTCGACCACCGCGATCCGGACGGCCCGCAGCTCACTCTCGCCGTCTCCCGCCTGCGCAGCGAGGACCCCGAGGCACGGCGCGGCACGCTGCTGATGATCCCGGGCGGGCCCGGCGGCTCCGGCGTCAAGCGGCTCACCCAGCAGGGAAACGCGCTCCGGAAGGAACTCGGCAGCGCGTACGACATCGTCAGCCTCGACCCTCGCGGTGTGGGCGGCAGTACGCGGGCGAGCTGCGGCCTCCCCGCCGACGACCGGCACCTGGTGACCCTGCGGTCCTGGCCCTCCCCCGACGGCGACATCACCGAGAACGTGGCACGGTCCCGGCGTACCGCCGAGGCCTGCGCCACCAACGGCGGGGCGGTGCTGCGCAGCCTCACCACCGCCAACGAGGTGCGCGACATCGACCTTTTCCGGCAGGCCCTGGGCGAGGAGCGGCTGTCCGCGCACGGGGTGTCGTACGGGACGTATGTGGGCGCCCTCTACGCGCAGAAGTACCCCGAGCGGACCGACCGTTGGGTGCTGGACAGCAATGACGACCCCGATCCGCGACTGGTCGCGCGGGGCTGGCTGGCGAGCATGGCGCAGGGCGCGGAGGACCGGTTCCCGGACTTCGCCGCATGGGCCGCCGACCCGGCCCGGGAGACGGCGCGCCTGCGGCTCGCCGAGAAGCCGGAGGACGTACGGCCGTTGTTCCTGTCCCTGGCGGCCGCACTGGACCGTGCGCCGAGGGCGACGACCACCGAGGGCGTGCCCCTGACCGGCAACCGGCTGCGGCAGGCGATGCAGAACGCGCTGTACAACGACAACTCGTTCGACGAACTGGCCCTGCTCATACGTCAGGCCCTGGACCCGAAGGCGACGCCGGTCCTGACACCCGACGTGGCCGGGCCGATGAGCGACGAGGAGGCGGCAGTGGCCATGGCGGTGGTCTGCAACGACGTGCGCTGGCCGGCGTCGTTGGGCGCGTACGAGCGGGCGGTGGCCGACAACCGTGTGCGGTATCCGCTCACGGCCGGGATGCCGGTGAACGTCACGCCGTGCGCCTTCTGGAAGAACAAGCCCGTGGAGAAGCCGACCCGGATCACCGACGAGGGGCCGTCCAACATCCTCATGGTCCAGAATCGGCGGGACCCGGCGACCCCTTACTTCGGCGCCCTGAAGCTGCGGGCCGCGCTGGGCGACCGCGCTCGGCTCGTCACACTGACGAGCGGCGGACACGGCGCGTATCTGGGGACGGGGAACGCGTGCGGCAACCGCACGGTGACGACCTTTCTGCTCACCGGAGAGCGGCCGGAGCAGGACATCTCCTGCCCGAACGAGTGACAGGGGCCGCGGGCGCGCGGTGAACCAGGAGTAGGGCCACCGCGCACTAGGACTTTCGTGGGCCCGGCAGCTCCGGGCCGATCCGTGCCAGCAGGTGCTGCCGCTCGTCGACGAAGGCCGGGTCCGCCTGGTAGTCGGAGTGGCCGAGGATCGGGGCGGGCAGGGGGTGGGCGCCGGTGCGGCCGTAAGCGAGCGGGTCCTTGAAGGGCTCCGCGTCGACCTGCGGCCCGCACTTGCTGGTCAGGTGCACAGGGCCGCCTATGGGGTCGGTGAGGCGGTACAGATTGCGCCAGCAGTCGACCTCGCGGTGCAGGGAGGCGAGCGGCTCAGGGCCGAAGTGGGCGGGGAACCAGCGTCCGTACAGCCGCTCCAGCGGTGAGCCGTACGTGAGCAGCGCGACCCGCTTGCGGACCGACGGGGTCAGCTGCCAGGCGGCGGCCGCCGCGAGGACGCTGCCCTGGGAGTGGCCGGAGAGAACGAGCCGGCCGCCCGTGGTACGGGTCCAGGTGGCCATGCGCCAGGTCAGGTCGGGCACGGCCCGCTCGGCGTAGCAGGGCGGTGCGAACGGGTGCGCGGCGCGCGGCCAGAACGTGCCCACGTCCCAGAGGATGCCGATCGTGCGGCGCGCGGAGGCGTCCTTGTAGGCCCGGCGCCCCCAGGTGACGAACAGCAGGAAACCCACGCCGATCAGCCAGGAACCCAGCGCCTGCGCGGTCTCGGCGGCGCCCGCGACGAAGTCGTACGAGTCGTGCGCCGCCTTCGCCGGTGTCTCGCGCGTCGTCAAGGCGCCGGTCAGGGCTCCGGCACCGAGGAGCAGCGTCACGGTGGAGGTGATGCCGATGATGCGGGGCGCGCGGTCGGTGAGGGCGGCCATGGCGCGCGTGCGCGCGATACGGCGGGTGCGGCCGGCGTCCTGGGACTCGTGCTCCTCACTCGGTCGTTCTTCGGCTTCCTCGCTCGGTCGGCCTCCTGCTTCCCCGTCCGGTCGGCCTCCTGCTTCCCCGTCCGGTCGGCCTTCTCCTTCCCCGTCCGGTCGGCCTTCTCCTTCCCCGTCCGGTCGGCCTTCTCCTTCCTCATTCGGTCGACCTTCTGCTTCCTCGCTCGGTCGCTCCTCCTCTTCCTCGCTCCGTCGCTCCTCCGCCGCGCGCTTGTGGTGGGGTCGGCCTTCCACCAGGTGGTACTCCCGTTCCACCGCCGCCATCTCCGCGCGCCGGAGCACCCATGTGCGGCGGGCCAGCCAGCCGAGGAGGCCGAGGACGACCAGGAGGAGGGGCGGGATGACGGAGGCCTGCCAGGTGAGGAGGACGGGTGGGCCCGGCAGGGCGTCGTCCGTGCCGCCCAGCCAGTCGGCGACGCGTTGGGCGACGCCGGCCGACATGACGCCGCCGAGGGCGCAGGCGAGCATCGCGACGGCGGGGCCGGCCAGACCGTACATGGCGGTGCGTGGGTCGGGGCGGGAGCGGTACAGGATGCGGGCGACCACGCCGAGCGCGATGACGAGCAGGCCCTGGACCAGAGTGATCCCGCCGAAGGTCATGTCTCCCGGCAGCCGGCCCGCCGACGTCCACTCGGGGCGTGACCACCCGGCGTACACCATGGTGAGCACGAGGAGGGCGAGCGAACCGGTGGGCAGGCGGCGCACCAGGTGCTCGTCCAGTTCCTTGTCGAGGCGGTTCTCGCTGCGGCCCCGGCGGCACACCACCCACACCACGACGACCGCGAGCACGACGAGTGCCGTGTTCAGCAGCCAGCCCAGGAACTCCAGGACGGCGGGGCCGCCCATCCGGCGGTCGTGGCGGGCCGCGGACGTGCCGACCGCCGCCGCGACCGTCAGGAACCCGGCCGCCGCGTGGGCGGCACGCAGCCTGGCCACCAGTCGGCGCCCGTACCAGAAGCCGGGGCGTCCGAGGGCGACGCGGGCGGTGTCCTCGACGTCGGGTGCGAGGCGGGCCGTCTTCTCACCGTCGGGGCGGGCGTCGTCGCGGTCCATGGGGCGCTGCGACTCGTACTCGTTCCAGGTGCGGTGGGACAGGTACCACAGGAGGCCGGTCAGCGCGGCGGGCACCAGGGCGGCCAGGGCGAGGCGGCGGCCTGGCTGACTCCACCAGCCGTCGTCGGAGACGGCCGGGGAGAGGAAGCCGAGCCAGGTGTGCTCCTCGGCGCACGCGCGTGCGCCCGCGCACTGCCAGGCGGTCAGGTCGAGGGCGACCTCGCAGGCGGCGGCGACGAGCAACACGGTGAGGGTCAGGCCAGTCAGGCGGACGAGGAGGCCGTAGAGGCGTATCGTCCGACGGCGGTTCCGGGTGGTGGGGCGCATCCAGTGGGCGAGGTTGACGACCATGAACGGCAGCAGCAACAGCCACAGGGCGCGGGAGCCGTTGCCGGACGTGAGGTTGCACCACACATAGGCCTCGGGGACGGGCTTGCCGCGGTGGTCCGCGGGCCGTGCCTCCGCGTCGGCGTCGTCGATGCGCCGGAAGACGGCGGCGGTGTCGTCGCCGGTGATCCGGACCGTGCGCGGATCGTCCAGCATGCGTTCGGGGGTGGTGCCGCCGACGCCGTGGACGAGGAGTTCGAGTGCGGTTCCGTCCGGCGTGGTGTGGGCGGAGTCCCGGTGCCCGCCCGCTTCCCTGGGTTCCGGCGCTTCCCTGGGTTCCGGATGTTCCCCGAGTTCCGTATGTGTCGTATGTTCCCTCGCACGATCCACTGTTCCGCTTCCCCCGTGATGCGCCGCAAGTCAGATGTGATGTGCAGGCATTGATGATCGCCGCTGGGCGGGATTCGTACACCTGTGGTCACGGAATCTCCCCGATCCATGTGATAGTGGCGGGCGCGAGCAACGGAACGTGACGTACCCGCGCCTGTGCAGGCAGTGGCGTCACCGGTGGTGGGGCGTGCGAATATGGGGCGTCCTCGGGACCGGGGACTGGGGGAATGTCCTCGTCGGAGGGGGTATGGGAGGCGTGTCGGACGTGATGGGGCGAAAGGACCGGAGCGGGCGTGAGTGAGAACCAGAACCTCCTCGCGGAGCAGCGCCGTGCCCTGATCCTCGACGAGGTGCGACGGCGGGGCGGGGTCCGGGTCAACGAGCTGACACGCAAGCTCGGTGTGTCGGACATGACGGTCCGCCGCGATCTCGACGCGCTCGCCCGCCAGGGCGTGGTGGAGAAGGTGCACGGCGGTGCGGTGCCGGTGGCCGAGGCGAGCACGCACGAGCCGGGGTTCGAGGCGAAGTCCGGACTGGAGCTCAGCGCCAAGGAGGACATCGCGCGGGCCGCCGCGGAGCTGGTCGCGCCCGGGTCGGCGATCGCGCTGTCCGGTGGTACGACGACGTATGCGCTCGCGCACCGGCTGGTGGACGTGCCGGATCTGACCGTGGTCACCAACTCGGTGCGGGTCGCCGATGTCTTCCATGCCGCCCAGCGCACGTCCGGGCCCCGGCAGGGGGCGGCGACCGTCGTGCTGACCGGTGGGGTGCGGACTCCGTCCGACTCGTTGGTGGGGCCGGTGGCCGATCAGGCGATCGCGGCGCTCCACTTCGATGTGCTGTTCCTCGGTGTGCACGGGATATCGGTCGAGGCGGGGCTGTCCACGCCGAATCTGGCGGAGGCCGAGACGAATCGGCGGCTCGTGCAGTCGGCTCGGCGGGTTGTGGTGGTGGCCGACCACACCAAGTGGGGGACGGTGGGGTTGAGTTCGTTCGCGGCGTTGGAGCAGGTGGACACGTTGGTGACGGACGGGGGGTTGGCTGCGCCGGCTCGGGCCGAGATCGCTGAGCATTTGCGGCGGTTGGTGGTGGCCGGCGAGGACTCTGAGGACAGCGCCGACATGTGAGCGCCGTTCGACTGAGGACGACTTTGGACTGCGGGCCGTCTGTGGCTGGTCGCGCCCACGCGGCGGAGCCGCATGTCGACACAGCCCCGCGCCCCTCAAAGACCGGCGCTGAGCCCCGCCCCCAGTCCCCCTAGTCTTCCCACACGCCCGTCTCCAGCAGGGTCTCGATGGCTGCCGCGTACGGCGCGATGTCCAGGCCCTGTTCCCTCAGCCACTCGTTCGAGTAGTACTTGTCGAGGTAGCGGTCGCCCGGGTCGCACAGGAGGGTGACCACGCTGCCTCGGCGGTTCTCCGAGACCATCTCGGCGATGATCTTGAGGGCGCTCCACAGGCCCGTGCCCGTGGAGCCGCCGGCCTTGCGGCCGATCTGCTGTTCCAGGGCTCGTACGGCGGCGACGCTGGCGGCGTCGGGGACCTTCATCATGCGGTCGACGGCGCCGGGGACGAAGCTGGGCTCCATGCGGGGGCGGCCGATGCCCTCGATGCGGGAGCCGCAGTCGCAGGTGACGTCGGGGTCGCCGGTGGTCCAGCCCTCGAAGAAACAGGAGTTCTCGGGGTCGGCGACGCAGATACGGGTGTCGTACTGCATGTAGTGGACGTAGCGGGCGATGGTCGCGGAGGTGCCGCCGGTGCCGGCGGTGGCGACGATCCAGGCGGGCTCGGGGAAACGCTCCAACTGGAGCTGGCGGAAGACGGATTCGGCGATGTTGTTGTTGCCGCGCCAGTCCGTGGCCCGTTCGGCGTAGGTGAACTGGTCCATGTAGTGGCCGCCGGTCTCCGCCGCGAGGCGGGCCGACTCCTCGTACATCTTCCGTGAGTCGTCCACGAAGTGGCAGCGGCCGCCGTGGAACTCGATCAGGCGGATCTTCTCGGCGCTGGTCGTGCGCGGCATGACGGCGATGAAGGGGACGCCGATCAGTTTGGCGAAGTACGCCTCGGAGACGGCCGTGGAGCCGCTGGATGCCTCGATGACGGGGCGGCCCGGCCGGATCCAGCCGTTGCACAGGCCGTAGAGGAAGAGGGAGCGGGCGAGGCGGTGCTTGAGGCTGCCGGTGGGGTGGGTCGACTCGTCCTTGAGATACAGGTCGATGCCCCATCTCTCGGGCAGCGGGAAGCGCAGCAGATGGGTGTCGGCGGAGCGGTTGGCGTCGGCCTGGACCTTGCGGACGGCTTCTTTGAGCCAGGTCCGGTAGCCGCTGTCGCTGTGATCGACGTCGAGGGTCACGCCCGGACGGGTGGGGTGGGGGGTGCTCACGGCGTGCTCCTCACGCATTGCGCCGACGGCGGATCGCGGCGTCGGACCTCCCGATGATAAACACCTTCCGCACGCTTCTCACCTGCATAAACATGCCTTTGAGTACCTCAAAGGCACTCCTGTGGTGGGGATGCGCGGGGCGCATGGGGGGGCGCATGCCGCGCGTGCGCCGGAACCCCGCCCCCGACCAACCGTGCGCACTGGTGCTCGACACCCGGGACGTGCAGACTTCACCGCACGGGCCGAGTCGGCACACCGGGGCCGCACAGGGGACAGCGACCTCGGGCACACTGGATCACGGTCCGCGACGGATCACCACACAGGACAGCCGAAGCGCACTAGGGGGCGGGGCACATGGCGGAGCCGGAGTTCACGGCCACGGGCGTGCGGATCGGAAAGAGGCTGCGGCAGCTCACCCGGGCGGGGCAGGTCCGGATCGAGGACGGCCGGCTGCAGTTGCTCACGAGTTACGGCAGCGAGATCGACAGCGCCCCGGTGCAGGCGGTGCGGGCCTCGAAGCCCTGGTTCGCGAACGAGGACCGGGCGTTGGCCGACGTCAACGGAACCCGTTACACGCTCACCCTCAACGAGCACGACCCGGCTCCGGGGAAGCCCGGGCCGCCCTCGGCCCGCCGCTTCATAGAGGCGGTGCGCAAGGCCGCGGGGCGCAGCGGCTGACGAACCGCGAGTTGCGGGACCGGACCCCCTGCGTCACTCTGGTCTCACGTCACTCTGGGTTTACCGGCGATAACGCTGCGAACCAGCCCGCCGGCCATGTCAGCGGGCGGTGGTCGTCAGCAGCCACCCCACGAGCAGGCGGCAGTCCAGGCTTCCGCCGAGGCGGCAGTCGCCAGACGGCCGCACCACAGCAGGCGGCGTTTTTCGCCCAGCCACCTCGCTGGATCCGTACTCCGATCTTCTTCCGGACTCAATTCGGGGAGTCGCAGCCGTGATCAGCCAGCAAAGCAGGCACTGCACGGTGGAGCTCCAAGCCCTGCCGTCGCGGATCGGCCAGGTCCGCAGAATCGTATCTGCGCAATTGCGCTACTGGCATCTGGATCCCTTGATAGAGCGGGCCGCACTCGGTGTGACCGAGCTGCTGTCCAACGTCCACCGGCACGCGGAGCCGGACAAGATGTGCACCGTGGAGATGGAGTTGCTCCTCGGCCGACTCACGGTCTCGGTGCACGACAACGACCCCCGCCTCCCCGTCGTCCAGGACGCGGAACTCTTCGCCACCAGTGGCCGCGGCCTCGCGATGGTCGCCGCGGTGAGCGAGAGCTGGGGTGTGCGGCCGCACGGCGAGTCGGGGAAGGTCGTGTGGTTCACGCTGCCGGCGTCCTCGGCCGCGGTGCCGAAGATCTCGCCGTACGACGCCCGGCAGACGCATGACACCGGACAGGTGTACGACACCGGACGCAGGCCCGCCGCACGTGGGCGCAGGTCCGAACACGCTCCCGCCCGGTCGGCCGTCGCAGGCTGACCGGGCGGTGACCCGCCGGTCGTGACCCAGCCGAGGAAGGCGCCGACGCCGAGGCCGCCCGCCGTGCCGAACGCGGCGCCCAGGACCGACTCCCACCGACACTCACCCCGCCCTTGGAGGCGACCCGTCCGGCGTGCGCCACGGTCCGCGGCGTCCGCGCCGGACGGTTCGCGAGGGTCTGCGTCTCGACGCTCGATTTCTGTAACTACTAGTATGTACAGTGGAGTCATGAGGACCCCTGAGCGTCTGATCGAGTCCACGCGCGAGCTGTTGTGGGAGCGCGGCTATGTGGGCACCAGCCCCAAGGCCATCCTGGAGCGCTCGGGCGCCGGCCAGGGGAGCATGTACCACCACTTCAAGGGGAAGCCGGACCTCGCCCTGGCCGCGATCCGGCGGACGGCCGAGGAGCTGCGGGCTGCCGCCCAGGGAGTACTCGACGGGCCGGGCTCCCCGCACGAGCGCGTCGAGGCGTACCTGCGGCGTGAGCGTGACGTCCTGCGCGGCTGTCCCGTCGGGCGGCTCACCATGGACCCGGACGTGATCGCGAGCGACGCACTGCGGGCGCCGGTGGACGAGACGATCGACTGGCTGCGCGAACGCCTCGCCGGACTGGTCGAAGAGGGCAAGGAGCGGGGGCAGTTCGCGCCGGAGCTGGACGCGGAGGAGATCGCCGCGACGATCGTGGCGACCGTGCAGGGCGGATACGTCCTGGCCCGCGCGTCGGGCTCACCGGCGGCCTTCGACGCGGGGGTGCGAGGGCTGCTCGCGCTGCTCCGGCCCGCTCGATAGACCGCTCATCCACTCGACAGCCCCATGGAGGCACTTCATGCACGCCATGCAGTACGAGATCACCCTGCCCGCCGACTACGACATGGCCGTCATCCGTCACCGCGTGGCGAGTCGCGGGCATGCGCTCGACGCCTGGGAGGGCCTCGGTCTCAAGGCGTATCTGATCCGTGAGCGGGGTGTGCACGGCTCGCCCGTGAACCAGTACGCGCCGTTCTACCTGTGGAACAGCGTGGCGGGCATGAACTCCTTCCTCTGGGGTGGCGGCTTCCAGGGCATCGTCGACGACTTCGGGCGTCCGTCGGCCCGCCAGTGGACGGGGCTGGCGTACGAGACGGGTGGCGGCCTCGGCTCCCCCGCGCGGGTCGCGGTGCGGGGGCGGCGGGACGTACCGGGCGGAGTGCCGTTGGGCGAGGTCGTCGCGGACGCGGTGCGTGAGACCGGGCGGCTCGCCTCTCTGGACGGGGCGGTGCTCGCGGCGGCGGCCGTGGACACCAGCCGTTGGCAGATCGTCCACTTCTCGGTCTGGGACCACGACGCGCCCGAGGCCGAGGGCGAGGTGTTCCAGGTGCTGCACCTGAGCGCGCCCGAACGCGACCGGCTGCCACGGGGCCGGCAGTGGCTACCGCCCCTTCAGCCCGCAGCCTCACGGGGTTCCGCCCCGAGCCCCGTCAACCTGGCCGGGACGCCTCTCGGGTAATGGCGTACCGGGCGTCGCGACGCCACGGAGATCCATCAGAAGGGCACTAGCCCACAGAGATGTCCACCGACGGCCGGAGCTTCGCCGCGGCGGCCGGGGCCTCGTGGACGGGGTGCGTGTCGAACGACGCCAACAGGGCCTGCTCGGCGGGGTGTTCGGCGGCCGGGTAGGCGATCTGTTCGTACGCGGTCTGGAAGCGGGGACCCCAGCGGCGGGCGCCTAGGCGGGCCGTGCGGGAGCAGTTGTCGACCATGTGGGCCACGTCGCGGGCGTGCATGTAGGGCAGCAGGGAGTCGACGGCCTCGATGACGGACTCGTTGACGATCTCCGACCAGGGGTGGCCGCGGTCGGCGAACTCGTCGATCTGGGCGGTCATGGTGGCGACGAAGACCCCGGCGGTGAACGGGTCGACGGGCAGGTCGCGTTCGTCCCGGCGGGCGCGCACCCGGTCGCTCACGGACCACATCGGTGAACCGCCGATCTTGCTCATCGGACGGGCGCCGAGGCGTCGTTCGGCCAGGATCACGCTGCGCAGCTCGGTGCCGTCGGCGACCTCGTCGTAGATCTCCGCGACGATCTCGCGGGCGGGCCCGTACGTGGCCGTGTACGCGCGGTCGAAGACGTCCCGGCCTGCCGCGTCGAGGTCCTCGCGCACCGCGCGGAGCCCGGCGCGGGAGATGGTGCGGGCGATCGGGCCGGTGACGTTCTCGCAGGACCGCTCGTACGCGGTCACCTCGTCGTCCCCGGCGAGCCGGTAGCGGGTGTGGAGGCTCTCGACGATGCCGTGGACGGCGCCGAGCAGGATGGCGCGCTCGCCGACGATGTCGGAGAGGTACTCGCTCTCCAGGGTGGTGCGGAAGGTGTACGGGGAGCCGAGGGCGACCGACCAGGCGAGGGCGCGGTCGCCCGCGTGGCCGTCGGGGTCGGCGTGGACGGCGTAACTGCTGTTGATTCCGGCGCCGTTGATCTCGGCACCCTGCTCGTACAGGCGGCGGACCGAGTCGCCCATGCCCTTGGGGCAGACCGCGATGACTCCGTGGCCGGGCGGGAAGTCGCCGCCGGTCTCCCGGAGGTGGCCGAGGAGGAAGCCGTGGGAGAGGCCGATGGTGGCGCCGGGCTTCAGGGCGGCGAAGATCTGCTGGTGGTGGGCGGCGAGTGCCGCGTCCGCGATCAGAAGGATGACGAGGTCGCTGGCGGCGGTGACGGCGAGCCAGTCGCCGAGGGTGCCGTCCGCCTCGGTGAAGCCGTGGGCGCGGGCGTCGGCGGCCGAGGCGGAGCCGGGGCGCAGGCCGACGGAGACGGTGAGGTCGGTGCCGGTGAGGGAGTCGCGCAGGTTGAGGGCCTGGGCACGGCCCTGCGGTCCCCAGCCGATGACCCCGATGCGGCGCACCCCGGCAAAGGCCTGCGGCAGCAGCGGGAAGAGGTGGCGGCCGCCGCGCAGGATGGTCTCGGTGCCGCCGGGCACGTCCATGGTTTCGAGGGCGAAGACAGTGGAGGTGGTCATGGTGGAGTTGTAGGGTCCGGGTGAGTGTTGCGGCAAGCGCAACCTTTGCAGCGGACTGTTGCGGATGATGAAAGAACCAGGTGAGCGGGCATGCGGGACGATCATCGCGAGCTTCGGTTGTTTCTGCATCTGGCCCGGACGCTGAACTTCGGCCGGACCAGCCTCGACTGCCATGTCAGCCCGGCGACCCTCACCCGCACCGTGCAGCGACTGGAGTCCGACCTCGGCCACCGACTCTTCGACCGTGGACCGAGGGGCGTCTCGCTGACGGCCGAGGGGCACCGGTTCCGCGAATACGCCGTCCAGGCACTGGAGTTGTGGCGCGCGTACCGCGAGGAACACCCGGACCCGGCCGAACTCACCGGGCGGCTGGCCGTGTTCGCGACGGTCACCGCGTGTCAGGCCCTGTTGCCGGACCTGTTGACGCCCTTCCGCAGGGCCCACCCCCAGGTCCGCCTCGATCTGCGCACCGGCGACGCGGCGGCCGCGCTGGCCCGGCTGGACGAGGGCGAGGTGGACGTGGCGGTCGCGGGCGTCCCGGCGCGGCTGCCGGAGCCGCTGGTGAGCCGGACGGTGGCGACGACGGACCTGGTGTTCGTCACCGCGCGCGACCGCCCTGACCCCGGCCTCGACGGGCCCTTCGTCCTCCCCCACCGCGGCCTGGTCCGCGACGCCGCCGACCGCTGGTTCCGCGCCCACGGCACCGCACCCGACCTGGCGGCCGAGCCCGAGGGCCACGAGGCGCTGCTGACCCTCGTCGCGCTGGGCTGCGGGACCGGCGTGGTCCCCCGGCTGGTGCTCGACCACAGCGCCGTACGCGACCGGCTCACGGCGATCCCCACCGACACGCCTCCGGAGCCGTTCCCGATCGGCCTGTGCGTGCGGCGGGCGGATCTGCGGCGGCCACAGGTGGCGGCGCTGTGGAGCCTCACGGCGGAGTTAACCTCCTGATCACCCTGGAGACAACTCCCGTCCCCTCAAAAGCAATTACCCATTTCCCCTCCCCCGCGGCATTCGGAATTACTGCTTTCACTTTTCATGGTCGGCACAACCTTCTCGGAGCGCCGAGCCTCTAATTCGGCGAATCGAATGTGGGGGTCAGCCGAAAAATGAAGTGGGTCGTTGAGCGGAACTCGGTGCGCCGAGCGGACAGGGACCGGATGTGAAGTCGAAAATCCGTTCCGCGGCGGTCCCCGGTCCACGGGGAAAAGCCGCTCTGTTCGCCGCCGTGTTCACCGTCGCCGTGCTCTGCGCCGCCGATGTCGTCGCCCGTAGCTACCCTTTCGGGCCGCGCACCCGGAGCGTGAACGACCTCGGCAACCAGTACGTGCCGTTCCACGCGCACCTGTGGGACCTGCTGCACGGCAGGGCCGACGGCGGCCTGTTCGTCAACTGGCAGTCCGGGTTCGGTTCGAGCTTCCTGCCCGACGTCGGTACCTATGTCAGCAGCCCGTTCGCCCTGCTCGTGGCGGTGTTCCCGAGGGACGAGATCGACCTCGCGGTGTATGCGATCACGCTGCTGAAGGTGGCGTCGGCCGCCGCCGCGATGGCCTTGCTGCTGATCGGCCTGCGCCCCGGCCGCTGGTGGGCGGCGGGCCTGCTCGGCTCGTCGTACGCGCTGTGCGGCTGGACCCTGGCGGACGCGGTCTACAACCCCATGTGGCTCGACGGCCTGATCGCCCTGCCACTGATGTGCCTGGTGGGTGAATGGGCGCGGCGGGGGCGGCGCCCGTTCCTCGGTGTG
The DNA here is from genome assembly GCF_024612015.1 of Streptomyces sp. CA-210063. Classification (NCBI taxonomy): domain Bacteria; kingdom Bacillati; phylum Actinomycetota; class Actinomycetes; order Kitasatosporales; family Streptomycetaceae; genus Streptomyces; species Streptomyces sp. CA-210063. The sequence goes on along the minus strand of NZ_CP102512.1, from coordinate 9,768,877 downwards.
CTGATCGTGGCCCTCGCCTGGATCGCCAACTTCTACACGGCGTACATGGCCACCCTCGCCGCCGGCCTGGTGCTGCTGCTCCGGCTGTGGCTCGGCGACCTCTCGCGTCGCCAGCGGCTCTCGGCCGCCGGCCGCGCCGCCCTGATCACCGTCCTCGGCATGGGCCTGGCCGCACCGCTGGTGGCGGTCGTGTACTTCGGCACCCGGCACTCCTATCCGGGCCGGGTCCGGCAGTTCGTGCCCGTCCCCACCGAGGACCTGCTGGCCCGGCTGCTGCCGGGGACGTACAGCTACGGCACGCCGGCCGTGTTCGTGGGCACCACGGCGCTGCTGCTCGCGCTCGCCCTGCCCTTCCACCGGGCGGCCCCCGGGCGGGTGCGCGCCGGGTGGACGCTGCTGGTGGTGGGCGTGGCCCTGTCGATGCAGTGGGGGCCGACGCATCTGCTCTGGCACGCCTTCGCCACGCCGCAGGGCAGCTCGTACCGCCAGGCCTTCGTGCTCTGCGCGCTGGTGGTGATCGCCGCCTGGCACACGCTGTCGTACGGCGTTCCCGGCCCACGTGCGCTGGGTGCCGCGGGTGCGCTGCTGGCGCTGGTGATCGCCGTGGCGAGCGGCAGTGAGCGGACGCTGCACGTCTTCAGTCTCCCGCTCGCCCTGCTGGCCGCCGCCGGCGCGCTGGGCGGTCTGATCCTGCTCGGGATCAGGCGGAAGGACGGCAGGCCCCTCGCCGTCCTCGCCGTGGCGCTGCTCGTGTGCACGCAGTTCGGCGAGGCCGCGGTGACCTCCGCCGCGGACACCCGGCTGCGGCTCGGGCACATGGACGACTACGCGCCCTGGGGTGCACGGCAGCGGGACCAGGCGGCGGCGATCGCCGAGGCCGACGGCTGGCCCGAGTACCGGACCGACCCGGGCCGGGAGCAGACCGTCGGCAACGACCCGCTGCTGGTGGGCGGGCAGGGCGCCCAGTACTACAGCAGCCTCACCTCCGACGTCCTCAGCCGTACGCTCACCGCCCTCGGGGACGGCTGGACCTCGCGCGGCCGCAATGTGCAGAGCCTGGACAACGCCGTCACGGACGCGATCTTCTCCGTCGGCGCCCGGGTGCACTCCCCGCCGGACCCGCACCAGAACTGGTTCCCGCAGGACGGCGGCGGGGTGACCGTGACCCGGCAGGACGTGCCGCCGCTGGTGACGGTACGGCCGCACACCGACCGGGCCGACGGCCGCCGGGACGTCTCCGCGTTCGGGCCGTCGCCGTACCGCAACCAGGAACTGCTGCTGGGCTCGCGGGTGTACACCGTGCCCCGGTTCACCGTGCGCACCGCCGCCGGGAAGCCGCCGTCGCCCAGCGACGACGGGCGGCCGGGGGTGCGGGTGGGCCCGCTGCCCTACGCGAGCGCGCCGAAGAAACCGACGATCACGGGCAGTTGCCCGGCCGGGTCCGAGCTGTACCTGTGGGCGCCGCACTTCTCGGGCACCGCGTGGCTCGTGGACGGTTCCGCCGCCGGCGAGGGGCTGACCGGGCGTTTCCGCTCCGACCAGCCCGTCACCAAGATCGCTCCCATGCAGCGGCTGGGCACGGTCGGGGACTCCGGACGGTTCCGGATCGACCTGTCGCCGAACAAGACGAGCCTCGTCCCGGACGGCGCCGTCGGCTGCCTGGACACCGCCCGGCTGCGCACCGCCGTCGAGGAGCTGAAGGCCACCGGCGCCACCCGCGTGAGCGTGTCCGACGGGACCATCCGGGCCGAACTCCCTGCCAACAGCACAGGTGTCGCGGTCGTCGCGACGCCCCGGATCTCCGGCTGGCGCTGTGCCGCCGACAACGCTCCGGCCGTACCGGCCAAGGACCACTACGGGCTGATCGCCGTGCCCCTGTACGGCTCCGCGAGCAGCGTGACCTGCACGTTCCATCCGCCCGGACTACGCCTGGGCACGGCGGTCGGGGCCGTCTCGCTCACGGCCGCGCTGCTGCTCGGCGCGACGGGCGCGATCCGCCGCCGACGGGCCCGGGTGGCGTTCACACCTGTACCTCTGGCCACCACTCGACCCACGCCCGACGACCCGACCGCACGTGAGCGCATGACCACCGCTCTGTGAACCGCACCCCTGGGGGAGACCCATGCTCATCTCGATCGTCGCACCCTGTTACAACGAGGAAGCCGTCGTCGCGCGCTTCCACGAAGAGATCCAAAAAGTCGCGGAGGAACTGCTTCCGTTCGGTCACGACATGGAGTTCGTGTACGTCGACGACGGCAGCCGCGACCGCACCCTCGCCGTCCTGAAGCAGCTGGCCGAACTCGACGCGCGCGTACGGTACGTCTCGTTCAGCCGGAACTTCGGCAAGGAGGCGGCGCTGCTCGCGGGCCTGCGACACGCCTCGGGGGACTCCGTGATCATCATGGACGCCGACCTCCAGCACCCGCCGGAACTGATCCGGCGCATGGTCGACCTGCGCGAACAGGGCTACGACCAGGTCATAGCCCGCCGCAACCGGACCGGCGACGGCCTCATGCGCACCGCGACCGCCCGCCTGTACTACCGGCTGGTCAACCGTGTCGTCGACGTGGAACTCGTCGACGGAGTGGGGGACTTCCGGCTGCTGTCGCGCCGGGTGGTGGACGCGGTCCTGGACCTCACCGAGTACAACCGCTTCTCCAAGGGCCTCTTCGCCTGGGTCGGGTTCCCCGGCACGACCTTCGAGTACGAGAACGCCGTACGGGAACACGGCCGCAGCTCGTGGAGTTTCCGGTCCCTGCTCAACTACGGGCTGGACGGGCTCCTCTCCTTCAACAACCGGCCGCTGCGCGCCGCCCTCCACCTCGGTCTGTGTCTGCTGGTGTGCGCGGGGCTCTACACGGCGTGGATCGTGGGAGCCGCACTCGTCAACGGCGTCGAGACACCGGGTTATGTCACCATCGTTACGGCCGTCACCGCCCTCGCCGGCGTACAGATGATCATGCTCGGGGTGATCGGGGAGTACACCGGGCGGATCTACTACGAGGTGAAGGGGCGCCCGCACTTCCTGGTGAAGGCGACCAATGTGGAGCGGACGGAGGGACACGCGGCGTGCGGCACGACGAAGGACCTCATCCGCTGATGGGGACGGCGACGCGTACGGAGACGCCCCCCGAGGCCCGCCCGATGCCGGAGCGCCGCATATCAGGACAGATCGTCACCTTCGCCCTGGTCGGGGTGGTCAACACCGCGACCTATTACGGCCTTTATCTGTTGTTCCTCAATTGGCTTCCTTATCTCGCCGCACACATTCTCGCTTTTACCCTGAGCATGACGGGTTCTTTTTTCCTGAACGCGCGATTCACCTACCGGACGCGCCCGACCCTGCGGAAATTCCTGCTGTTCCCGCTGACCAATGCCACCAATTTCCTGATCACGACGGCAGGTGTGTATGTGATCGTGGACGTCCTGCACGCGGGCAACCGGTTCGCCCCCCTGCTCGCGTCGGGGGCCGCGATTCCGGTGACGTTCGTGGTCTCCCGCATGATCATGCTGCGGGGTTCCCAGGCCCGGTGAACGGGGTCAGACCAGCGCGCCCAGCGGATCGTCGAGCACCGGCTGCCACGCCAACTCGGCGGCCCCCACCAGGCTGTTGTGGTCCAGCGTGCAGGCCAGGATGGGGACGACCCCGCTCTGCCGGCCCCACAGGCTGCGGTCGGCGACGACGGCGCGCAGCCGGTCGGGGTCGGCGTCGAGGAGGTGACGGTGCATGCCGCCGAGGATGATGCGGTCGGGGTTGAGGATGTTGACCAGGCCCGCGAGGCCGAGGCCGAGCCGGTCGATGAGAGCCTCGGTGGCGGTGCGGACGCCCGGGTCGGCGTACTGGGTGCGGATCAGGTCGTTGGCCTGCTGGAGAGTTGAGACCTCGGGGCCGGGGTCGCGGCCGGCCGCGGTGAGGAAGGCCAGCGGGTCGGCCTCGACGTCGAGGCAGCCTCGGCTGCCGCAGTGACAGGGGCGGCCCTCGGGGTTGACGGTGAGGTGGCCGACCTCGAGGGCGAGGCCCGAACTCCCCGAGTGCAGACGGCCGTCGAGGACCAGCGCGCCGCCGACACCCCGGTGACCGGTGGCCACGCACAGCAGGTCGCGGGAGCCACGTCCGGCACCGTGCCGGTGTTCGGCGAGAGCGGCGAGATTGACGTCGTTGGCCGCGAACGCGGGCCCCTCGATCCCGGCCGCGCGGATCCGCTCGGCGAAGATCTCCCGGACGGGCGCGCCGGCCGGCCAGGCCAGGTGCAGCGGGTTCAGGGCCAGCCCCGCCGGTTCGGCGACCGCGGACGGTACGGCGAGGCCCGCGCCCACGCACCGCCGCCCGGTCTCGCGCAGCAGCTCGGCGCCCGCGTCGACGACCGAGCCGAGCACCTTCGCCGGGTCGGCGTCGACGGTCTCACAGCCGGGAGCGGTGGCGACGATCCGTCCGCCGAGCCCGACCAGCGCGGCCCGCCAGCCGTCGGCGTGCACCTGGGCGGCGAGCGCGACGGGCCCGTCCTCGGCGACTTCGAGGCGGTGCGAGGGCCTCCCTTGCGAACCGGCGGCGGCGCCCGGGTGCGCGTCGACCCGGATCAGCCCCAGCGCCTCCAGCTCGGCGGCGACGGCGCCCGCCGTGGCCCGGGTGACACCCAGTTCGGCGGTGAGCACGGCCCGGGTGGGCGCCCGGCCGGTGTGCACGAGTTCCAGCGCCGGACCGAGCGCGCCCCTCCCCCGGTCCAGCCGAGTGCGTGTCGTCGCTGTCCCTTCGCCCGCCGCCTTGGGGGCCGCCTTCCCGTCCATGAGTGCGAGTCTCCCATGATCCGCACGGCGGCGAACCCCGCCCGGCGGGCCTCAGCCACCGGCGAAGCCGCTGACCCGCAGGGTGATGTTCAGCCGTCCGGTCAGCCCCAGCCCGGGCGGCGCCGTCCCCGCGTGCACCCGGGGCACCCCGTGGTACGCCTGCCGGGACGCCCCGCCGAACACGAAGAGATCACCGCTGCGCAGCTCCACGTCCGTGTACGGCCGCGACCGCGTCTCGGGGTTGCCGAAGCGGAAGACACAGGTGTCGCCGAGGCTCAGGGACACCACGGGCGCGTCCGACTTCTCGTCGCTGTCGCGGTGCATGCCCATGCGGGCGTCACCGTCGTAGAAGTTGATCAGGGCGATGTCGTACGGGGCCGTCGCCTCCTCCGCGCCGAGGGCGTCCTCGACCGCGCGCCGGCCCAGTTCGCCCAGCCAGTCCGGGAACGGCTTCACGGGCGCGCCGTCGCCGTCGACGACCGTGCGGGCGTAGGCGTACGGGTACCAGTGCCAGCCGAGGCAGACCTGCCGGGCGGTCATGGTGCCGCCGCCCGGCGTGCGGACCGTGCGGAGCCCGGCGGGCGGCCGGGCCCAGTCGCGGCAGGCGTCCAGGAGCCGCCGCTGTTGTTCCGCGTCCAGCCGGCCCGGCACATGGACCGCGCCCGGCGCGATCTCCGTACGGCCGCGGGGGAACAGCTCGGCGTCCATAAGGGCCATCATCCCGCACAGCGGCTCGGAGAAGGGGCGTGAGCTGGGCTCGGGTTAGCCTGGGCACACGATGAGCGACCCGATGACCACACCCTGGGGCGAGTACGCCCTGGCCCGCTTTCCCGAGGACCCACGTGACCGGCTGCGCGCGTGGGACGCGTCCGACGCGTATCTGCTGCGCCATCTCGCGGAGAGCGGGACGCCGTTGGACGGGTCGGTCGTGGTCGTCGGCGACCGCTGGGGCGCGCTGACCACGGCGCTCGCCGGGCACGGGCCGACGCATATCACCGACTCGTTCCTGAGCCGGGAGGCGACACGGGAGAACCTGACGCGCAACGAGGTCGCGGCGGACACGGTACGGCTGCTCACGACCCGGGACACGCCCCCGGACCGGGTAGACGTGCTCCTCGTCCGGGTTCCCAAGAGCCTCGCGCTCCTGGAGGACCAGCTGCACCGGCTCGCGCCCGCCGTGCACGAGGGGACGGTCGTGGTCGGCACCGGCATGGTCAAGGAGATCCACACCTCGACGCTCAGGCTCTTCGAGCGGATCCTCGGCCCGACCCGCACCTCGCTCGCCCAGCAGAAGGCACGGCTGATCTTCTGCACGCCGGACGCGGCGACGCTAGGGGCGCGGGGGAACGACCCATGGCCGTACACCTATCAACTCCCCGACGACATCGGTCTGTTGGCCGGTCATACCGTCGTCAACCACGCCGGCGTGTTCTGCGCCGACCGGCTCGACATCGGTACCCGGTTCTTCCTGCGGCATCTGCCGGGTGGCCGGGGTGGCGGGCGGGTCGTGGATCTGGGGTGCGGCAACGGCGTGGTCGGCACGGCGGTCGCGCTGGCCGATCCGGACGCCGAGGTGGTGTTCGTGGACGAGTCGTACCAGGCGGTGGCCTCGGCGGAGGCGACGTACCGGGCGAACCGGCCGGACGCCGACGGCAAGGCAGAGTTCCGGGTCGGTGACGGGCTGGAGGAATGCGCGCCGGACAGCGTGGATCTCGTCCTCAACAATCCGCCGTTCCACTCCCACCAGGCGACGACCGACGCCACGGCCCGGCGGATGTTCACCGGGGCGCGGCGGGCGCTGCGGCCGGGCGGTGAGCTGTGGGTGGTCGGGAATCGCCATCTGGGCTATCACGTCACCCTGCGGCGGCTCTTCGGCAACAGTGAAGTCGTGGCGAGCGATGCGAAGTTCGTGGTGCTGAAGGCGGTCAAGCGGGCTTCCTGATCCCCGGGGTCAGGACGCGGCCCCGCGCAGGGCTCGTGGTGAGGCGCCCAGTTCCCGGCGGCAGGCCTTGTTGAAGGCCTGGAGGTCGGGGATGCCGACGGAGGCGGCCACGGCGGGGATGGAGAGGGTCGTGGCGCGGAGCAGATGGTGGGCGCGCTCGAGTCTGCGGCGGCGGATGTAGGCGACGACCGTGCCACCCGTCTCGGCGCGGAACAGCCGGGTCAGATGGTTGTGGGAGACGCCGGCCACGCGGGCCACCTCCGGGATGGTGAGCGGGGCGGCGAGGTGGGCCTCGATATGGGCTATGGCGGTGGTGACGGCGGGGTGCGGGCCCGGGTCGGCCGCGCCCGGCGGGGTCAGATGGGCGACGCGCCACAGGGTGGTCCAGATCTCGGCCCGGGTGCGGTCGGGCTCGCTCGGGGCGGCGGCCACCGCCTGGAGCAACAGGCCGGTCAGCGTGGGGAGTTCGGGGCCCGCGTCCTGGACGACCGGAACCGTGCGGGGCGGCCCGGCAGGGGCGATGCGCAGATGGGCGAAGAGGTGTTCGGAGCGGCCCCGATAGCGGTAGCGGACCGTGGTGCCGGGCGGTACGAGGCTGACCCGGCCCGGGCGGATGGTGTGGGCCGTGCCGTCGACGGTCAGGTCGGCCTCGTACTGGTAGAGGTGCAGCTGCCACAGCTCGGGAAGCCGGAACACGTCCGTGCGCCCCGCGACGCCGTGTACGCCGACGCCGATGAGGGCGACGACAGGCGGCTCACCGAGGTGGATCTCCGTCTCCCGCATGACCGAAAAATATCAGTGACGGGCGTCACACTCCGATCCCGGCTGCCGCGCTCGGCGAGACGGTCACATTCCCAAACCGGACGGACTCGTACGGACTGCCGACGCGGACGGAAGGGCCTCTTCCACGCGCAGGACGCGGATGAGCCGGGCCACCGACTCCGCCATCGCCTCCCGGCCCCGCCGCGAGGTACTCGCGCGGGTCCACCACCTCGGGGTGGGCGGCCGGGAAGCCACGGATCGCGCCGGTCAGGGCGATGGTGAGCGCGGTGCCGATGTCGACCATGGCGCGGCGGCGCACGACGAGGTGGAGGCCGCCGTCAACCGGCTGCGGTGCGAGCGCGCCGAGCGGGTCGTCGTCGCGGCCGACTCCAGCAAGCCGGGGCGGCGGGCGTTCGCGCGGATCTGCGCGGCCGAGTCGGTGGACACGCTGGTCACGGACACGGACACGGACACGGCCGCGGAACCGGAGACGGTACGGCGGTTCGAGGAGGCCGGGGTACGGGTCGTCGCCGTCTGAGGCCGGGGTACGTACGGGTCGTCGCCGTCTGAGGCCTGCGAGGCGTGCGGTCAGTCCCGCAGCCAAGGGGCCGGCAGACCGCCGCGTTTCAAGGTGGTGAGGACGAGGTTGACGTCGATCGACGCCACCTCGTGGAGCCACGGGGAACGGGTGACGAAGTCGTGGAGGGCGGTCTCGTCGGGGAACGCGGTGAGGATCAGGAGCTGGCGTTCGCCGGTGACGAAACTGGTGTAGCGGACGTGCGCGGACTCGGCGAGGGCCGCTGTCACGGAGTCGACCTTGGCCGGGGGTGTGCGGACCCAGAGGACCGCCTCGACCGGCAGCCCGAGCACCGCGGGTTCGATCACGGCGCGGATACGGACCTTGCCCTCGCGCCGTAACGCGCCGAGGCGGCGTCTCGCGGTGGCCTCCGAGACGCCCGCGATGCGCGCGAGTTCGTCGTAGGTGCGGCGCCCGTCCTCGGCGAGGGCGTGCAGCAACAGCCGGTCGACGCGGGAGAGTTCGGAGGACGTCTCGCCGGTCGGCAGCGGATCGGTGATCGGCGGGGACGCGGCGTCGGAGGGAGCCGTGCCCTTCAGCGCGGCGATCTCGGCCTCGGTGAGCAGACCGGCGTGCCACTCGCGGATCGTGCGGACATGGCGCAGTACGGGCAGGGTGTGGGTCTCCGTCACGCCCGGCAGCCCGGCGAGTTCGTCCAGGACGAGGCCCGCCAGTCGCTCCCGGGGCCAGCGCAGTTCCGCGACGCAGTCCGGGGTGCCGGTCAGGACGTGGACGAAGACGCAGTCGGGCCGGCGGGCCAGCGCGGTCGCCGTGACTCGTGCCCGGCCGGGGGCGCAGCGGACGCCGACCACCACGCTGCGGCCGCGCATCGCCATGGCCCCGATCCGTACGAGGCCGGACTCCAGGAGCCGGGTGCCCCGGCGGACGACCGTGCGTTCGGGCTCGCCGAGGGCCGCCGCGATGCGGTGCCAGGCGGCCCGGCCGTCGATCTGCAGCGCGCTGATGATGCGCCGGTCCAGCGAATCCGTCACGGGGCCGGTCTGCGGTGCGTCCATCGGACCCAGCCTATGGCGGATTCCGTCAACTCCCCAGGGCTTCTTGTTCCCTTCCGTCGCCGTGGCCCAGCCTGCCGGGAAGTGGAATCGCATGTCCCGCACGGTCTCCCCGCCGTGCGGGCGCGTCCACCGTCCCCCTCGGCCCGCACGCCGCACGAACCCATGACTCCCGTAACTCCCCGATGTACGGAGATGGTTGACGTGACCGTGACTCCCGGCAGTCCCCCACGTTCCCCGGCCGCCGACTCCACCGCCCCGGCGCCGTTCCGGCCCGCGGGTACCCGGCGCGGCCGGCTGGCCCTGCTGGGCCCCGGTCTGGTGCTGGCCGCCGCGAGTGTGGGCGCGGGCGACATGGTGACGTCGCTCGCGGGCGCGGCCGGGTACGGAATGGCGCTGATGTGGGCGATCGTCATCGGTGTCGTCCTGAAGTACGCGCTCACCGAGGCGGTGGGCCGGCTGTACCTGGCCACCGGGCAGACCGTGATCGTGAGCCTGAAGTCGGCCGCCCGCTGGCTGCCGTTGGTGTTCATGCTGTTCGTGCTGGTCATCGGGCTGCTCTACGGGGCCGCGCTCAGCTCGGTGGCGTCGTTGGCGCTGTCGACGCTGTTCCCCGTGCTGCCGGTCAGGCCGGTCGCCGTGGCGATCGCGCTGGCGGCGGCCGTGATCGTGTACGTCGGGCGGTACGCGCTGTTCGAGCGGGTGATGAGCGTCTTCATGCTCGCCAAGTTCCTCGGCATGGCCGTCCTGGCGGTGGCCATGCTCGCCACCGCCGACGATCTGCCCGGCCTGCTGGGCACGTTGCGCCCACGGCTGCCGGAGGGTGACGTGGTGACGGTGCTGGCGCTGATCGGCGGGGTGGGCGGTACGGCCGGGATCGCCTCGTACAGCTACTGGGTGCGGGAGAAGGGCTGGGCGGACCGGAGCCGGCTGCGGCTCATGCGGGCCGATTCGGCGGTGAGTTACGGCCTCACCTTCCTGTTCGTGCTGTGCACGACGGTGGTGGGCACGGGTCTGCTGTACGGCACCGGCGGGAGCATCACCGGCAGCGAGGGTCTGGCCGCGCTCGCCGATCCGCTCGGCGCCGATCTGGGGTCGGTGGCGCGGGTGCTGTTCCTGGGGACGTTCTTCCTGGTGACGCTGAGCGCGCTCGTCGGCGGCTTCAACGGCCTGTGCTACATGATGGCCGACTCGCTGCGGGCGCTGCGCGGCATCCCGGACGCCGAGGCGGAGCCCCACATCGCGCAGAACGGCCGCCCGTTCCGGGCCTTCGTCCTCTACTGCGCCGTCACCGCGGTCGTCGTCACCTTCCTGGGACGGCCGGTGTCCCTCGTCCTCACCTACGCCGCCGTCGGCTCGCTGATCCTGCCGCTGCTCTCCGGCGCGCTGCTCGTGCTGCTCAACCGCCGGAGCGTGGAACCGGCGCTGCGTAACCGCATCACCTCGAACGTACTGCTGGGCGGCTCCTTCGTGCTCTTCGGAAGTCTCGCGGTCGTCCAGCTCAAGGACTCCCTGGGAGGGGCGTGAACCACCTCGTGAACCACCTCGTCGACCACCCCACGCAGTACCCCGTGAACCCGACGGGCGACGCGGACCCGACGGACGACCTGTGCTTGCGGACCGCGTACGAACTCTCCGTCGCGCTCACGCGCCGCGAGGTGTCCGCGCGGGAGGTGGTGACCGCCCACCTGGAACGGATCGAGCGGGTCAATCCGACGGTGAACGCGATCGTGACGCTGGTGGCCGACCGGGCGCTGGAACAGGCGGCCGAGGCGGACGACCGGATGGCGGCCGGGGAGCCGGTCGGCCCGCTGCACGGGCTGCCCGTCGCGCACAAGGATCTGCACGACACGGCGGGCATCCGGACGACGTCCGGTTCGCCGATCTTCACCGACCGCGTCCCCGACCACGACCACCTGGTCGTCGAGCGGCTGCGGAAGGCGGGGGCGATCACCCTCGGCAAGACCAACGTGCCCGAACTCGGCCTGGGTTCGCACACCGTCAACCCCGTCTTCGGGGCCACCCGCAACCCGTACGACCTCTCCCGCAGCGCGGGCGGCAGCAGCGGCGGCGCGGGGGCGGCCCTCGCCTGCGGGATGCAGCCCATCGCCGACGGCAGCGACACCGGCGGCTCACTGCGCAATCCCGCCTCCTTCAACAACGTCGTCGGTCTGCGCCCGTCGCCGGGCCGGGTGCCGTCCTGGCCCGACAAGGCGCCGTGGGGCCAGCTGTCGGTGAAGGGGCCGATGGCCCGGACGGTGGCGGACGTCGCCCTGACCCTGTCCGTACTGGCGGGTCCCGACCCCCGCGACCCGCGCTCCCTCCAGACGCCCGGCTCCACTTTCGCCTGGCAACTCGACGGCAACCTACGGGGGTTGCGGGTCGCCTGGTCGCCCGATCTCGGCGGGGCCGTGCCCGTGGATCCGGAGGTACGGGAGGCGCTGCGCCCGGCGCCGGAGGTGTTCTCCGCGCTGGGCTGCGAGGTCGAGGAGGCCTGCCCGGACCTCAGGGGCGCGGACGAGGTGTTCCTCGCCCAGCGCGCCTGGCAGGTGGAGCTCTCCTACGGGCCGCTGCTGGACGAGCACCGCGACCGGCTGGCCCCGGACGTGATCTGGAACATCGAGGAGGGCCGCAGGCTCGGCGGCCCCGACCTGGGGCGGGCGCAGGCGCTGCACGGCGCGCTCTTCCACCGGGTCCGCGAGTTCTTCGAGCGGTACGACCTGCTGTTGCTGCCGGTCAGCCAGGTCGCGCCCTTCGACATCGACCTGCCGTACCCGACGGTCGTCGACGGCACCCCCATGGAGACGTATCTCGACTGGATGCGCTCGGCGTACCTGATCTCCGTCACGGGCTGCCCCGCCCTGTCCGTCCCGGCCGGTTTCACCCCGGAGGGCCTGCCGGTCGGGCTGCAGATCGTCGGCCCGCACCGCCGGGACTGGTCGGTCCTGAAGGCCGGCCACGCCTTCGAACGGGCGACGCGGGTGGGTGAGCGCCGGCCGCCGGTGGTGAACGCTCCGCTGCGGGCGCGGTGATTCAGCTGCGGGTGATTCGTGGTTGCTCGCGCGGTGCACCCGCGCCCCTGACGGGGCGCGGGTGCACCGTCAGTGCGCGTGATCAACCGAAGGTGGCTCCGACTCTTCCGCTGCCGCCGCTCCTCCGGTCCCGACCGTGAACGCCGCCGTGTGGACGCTCCCTTGGTGCTTGAAGTCGAGGAAGAGGCGGTAGGTGCCGGTGCTGGGGGCGGTGGCCGTGAAGGAGATGTCCGGGCCGGGTTCGGTCTTTCCGTCTCCCGGTTCACCGTTGGGGTGGACGTGCAGGTAGGCGAGGTCGCCGGAGCGCAGGGCGACCAGGTGGCCGTAGGCGCCGAGGTAGGGCTGGAGGTCGGTGACGGGCCGGCCGTCGCGGGAGACCTTGAGCTTGAGTTCGCTCGCCGCGCCCGGCCGCAGGCCGCCGTCCAGCTCGACCTCGTAGCCGTTGACCTCGGCGGTGTCGCTCGCCGCCGGGAGCTTCTCCGGCTTGAACGTGCCCGAGGCGGCCAGGTCCGCGCCGAGGGTGAGGTTCTCGGTGTTCTTCCCGGCCGGGGTGAAGTCGGCGAAGACGCGGTAGCCGCCCGCCCGGGGCAGGTCGACGGGGATGCTCCAGGTGCCGTCTGCGGCGCGGGTGGGGTGCAGATGGCGGTAGGTGACCAGGTCGCGTGAGGCGAGGATGAGGTGGAGTTCCTTGTCGTGCTCGCGCTGGTACGCCGTGACGGCACGGCCGTCCTCGTCCCGGATGACGAAGCGCAGGTCGGCGCGGCGCCCGGCGGTGACGCTCGGGGTCCGGAGGTCGAGCGTGTAGCCGCCCTCGGAGATCTGCAGCCCGCCGGCCGGGGCCGATGCGTGCTCCTCCGCGTGGCCGCCGCCTCCGTCGGGTTCCGGTGACGTTTCCCCGCCGTGGCTGTCGTGGCGTGCGGGCGCGCTCTCCGGGGTGTCCGAGACGACGGGTTCGACGCCCTTGCCCACGCCGTAGGCGGCGCCGAACGTCGCGGCCAGCGCGGCGGCGAACGCGGTGATCCTCAGTCCGGTGTCCATGGCCGTCTCCTTCGGGGTCGGGGGTCTCCACACACAGCTCACAATACCCCGGGGGGGTATAGAGTCAAGCACTGCCGGCGACTTGGAGTCTGTATACCCCTCGGGGGTATACAGACTGTGGGAACGAAGATTACCCCCACCCCGTACCTGACCGCCGCCCACCACGCACGAGGAGCAGCCATGACCACCACCAGGACCGGCACCGCCGCCGAGGTTGAGCTCTCCATCGGCGGCATGACCTGCGCCTCCTGCGCGGCCCGTGTCGAGAAGAAGCTGAACCGCATGGAGGGCGTCACCGCGACGGTCAACTACGCCACCGAGAAGGCGAAGGTCAGCTACGCCGATGACGTCTCCGTGCGGGACCTGATCGCCACCGTCGAGGCGACGGGTTACACGGCCCGGGAGCCCGCGCCACCCGTACCGGCCGAGCCCGAGGGCGACGGTGAGGCGGCGGACGACGAGCTGCGGCCGCTCAGGGAGCGCTTGATCACGGCGGTGGCCCTGGCCGTCCCGGTCGTCGCGATGGCCATGATCCCGGCGTTGCAGTTCGAGTACTGGCAGTGGCTCTCCCTGACGCTGGCGGCGCCCGTGGTGACGTACGCGGGATGGCCCTTCCATCGGGCCGCCTGGACGAACGCCCGGCACGGTGCCGCCACCATGGACACGCTGATCTCCATCGGCACACTGGCCGCGTTCAGCTGGTCGCTGTGGGCGCTGTTCTTCGGTACGGCGGGCACGCCGGGCATGAAGCACCCCTTCGAGCTGACCATCGTCCGAGGTGACGGCGCCGGGAGCATCTATCTGGAGGCGGCGGCCGGAGTGACCGCCTTCATCCTGGCCGGGCGGTATTTCGAGGCCCGCTCCAAGCGCAAGGCGGGTGCGGCGCTGCGGGCGCTGCTGGAGCTGGGTGCCAAGGACGTCACCGTGCTGCGGCCCGACGGCGGCGAACAGAGTGTTCCCGTCGCCGAGTTGAAGGTCGGCGACCGCTTCCTGGTGCGGCCCGGCGAGAAGATCGCCACCGACGGCACGGTCGTCGAGGGCTCGTCCGCCGTGGACGCGTCCATGCTCACCGGCGAGTCCGTGCCCGTGGAGGTCGCGGCCGGCGACCCGGTCACCGGTGCCACGGTCAACGCGGGCGGCCGGCTCGTCGTCGAGGCCACCCGCGTCGGCGCCGACACCCAACTGGCCCGGATGGCGAGGCTGGTGGAGGACGCGCAGAACGGGAAGGCCGCGGCGCAGCGGCTCGCGGACCGGATCTCCGCCGTCTTCGTGCCGATCGTGATCGCCCTTGCCCTGGGCACCCTCGGCTTCTGGCTCGGTAACGGCGCCGGCCTGACGGCCGCGTTCACCGCCGCGGTCGCCGTACTGATCATCGCCTGCCCCTGTGCCCTGGGACTGGCCACCCCGACCGCGCTGCTGGTCGGCACCGGGCGCGGCGCCCAGCTCGGCATCCTGATCAAGGGCCCGGAGGTCCTGGAGTCCACGCGCAAGGTCGACACGGTCGTCCTCGACAAGACGGGCACCGTCACCACCGGCCGTATGACCCTGCTCGCCGTGCACACCGCCGACAACACCGACGAGGCCGAAGTCCTGCGGCTGGCGGGCGCGTTGGAGCACGCCTCCGAGCACCCGGTCGCCCGGGCCGTCGCCGAGGGGGCGTTGGCGAAGGTCGGTGCGCTCCCCACGCCGGAGGACTTCGCGAACGTACCCGGGCTCGGTGTGCAGGGGATCGTCGACGGCCACGCGGTCCTCGTCGGCCGCGAGCGGCTCCTCGCCGACTGGGCCATGGAACTGCCCTCGGAACTCCGGCGGGCCAGGTCCGAGGCCGAAGCGTCCGGACGTACGGCCATCGCGGTCGCCTGGGACGGCGAGGCGCGTGCGGTCCTCGAGGTCGCCGACGCGGTGAAGGCGACCAGCGCGGAGGCGATCACCCGGCTGCGCGCACTGGGCCTCACGCCGATCCTGCTGACCGGCGACAACCGGGCCGTCGCCGAGTCCGTCGCCCGCGAGGTCGGTATCGCGCCCGAGGACGTGATCGCTGAGGTCCTGCCGCAGGACAAGGTCGACGTCGTCAAGCGGCTGCAGGACGAGGGCCGTTCGGTCGCGATGGTCGGCGACGGCGTCAACGACGCGGCCGCGCTCGCGCAGGCCGACCTGGGCCTGGCGATGGGGACCGGCACGGACGCCGCGATCGAGGCCGGCGACCTGACCCTCGTACGAGGCGACCTGCGCGCGGCGGCCGACGCCATCCGCCTCGCCCGCCGGACCCTCGGCACCATCCGGTCCAACCTGTTCTGGGCCTTCGCCTACAACGTGGCCGCCCTGCCACTCGCCGCGGCCGGCCTTCTCAACCCGATGATCGCCGGAGCGGCCATGGCCTTCTCCTCGGTCTTCGTCGTGGGCAATTCCCTGCGGCTGCGCACGTTCCGAACCGCCGACTGATTACCCCGCGGGCATGGCGCCGCTGCCCCTGGAGCGAAAATCGTGTCGAATGCCAGGGATCGATTTTCCGACCTGGGCACTCCCGCCGAAAACGATGAGTGCGTCCCTGGGCCATTCCACGGAGACATCTCGGAGGTTGTGCCGACGGACCGTTACGGGCCAAATCGGCGAATTCCATTGCCCACGCCCGCGAGAATCTCGTCGAGGACGGCAAGGGGAAATTCGATGCGATCGTTCAGCGGTCGTGGTGTTCACCGAGGTGGGCGAGGAGCAGGTTCGGGTCCTCCATGGTGAAGAAGGCGCCGCTGGGTACGTGGACCGTCCGGTGGCGTACGGCCACGGGGGCTCTCCTTGGACGGGCTGGAGAGGTCAGGGAGCGCCGGGTGCGGCGCCACTCGAACACGGCGGTGCGTCAGCCGATGGCGGTGGCAGTCACGGCCTGTGGAGGGCCACGACCTCCGGCCCCGGCATCCGGTCCGGAGCCCTGGAGGGCCGGCGGCGATCGGCGGAACGGCCGTCCTCAGCATAGGCGGGATCCGACGACCGTCGTGGGTCATGTCGTGGGTCACGTCGACGAGGGCTTCGTGCTGAAGGGCGTGATCGGGCGTTCCTGGAGTTCGCCGTCGACGGTGATGTCGACCTCCTCGTTGTAGAAGGCGAGGAGTCCCTTGATCGCGCCCACGGCGGGCAGCGGGTCCGGATAGCTCCAGACGATGTTCGGCGGTACGTCGGCCTCGCCGCGCCACGACCAGTACTCGGCGGTGCCCTTGTACGGGCAGCCGGTGCGGCGGTCGGTGGGGGCGAACAGGTCCAGGCGGACGTCCTCGCGCGGGATGTAGTACCGCGTGGGCAGACCGGTCTCGAAAAGCAGTACCGGGCGGCGCGTGTCGGCGACGACGGTGCCGTTGATCTCGACCCGGACATGGCGGCTGCCGGCGATGGCGTCGACGCGTTTGTGCGGGTCACGGGGGTGGATGAAGATCTCTTCCTCTTCCTCGTACCAGTGGTCGAGGCCCCGGCCGACGCGCCGGAACCACTCGAAGGCGATGTGGTCGGCCAGGTCCGCGGCGGGGAACGTCCAGGCCGCGTTCTCGGTACGCTCGCCGGCGACTTCGAGGTCGTAGAAGACCCGTGACCCGGTGTGGGCGTCCGTCGGTGGGTTCTTCGCCGGGCGGAGCAGATCCTCGCGGACCTCCTCGCGCGGGAACGCGTACAGCGGTACGGGCACGCCGGGCTCCCACACGAGTACGGGGTGGCGGCTGTCGACGACCGTCACATCGCCCTTGGCTCCGCGTACCCAGCGCTCGCTGGGCTCCCACAGCAGCCCTTCGGGGGTGGTCCGCACGGCGTGCTCGGTGGGGAACATCGGCATGAGCGGCTCTCCTTCGGCGTCCTACAGCCACCTTGCCCCAGCCGTTCGCTCGCGCCTAGCCTCTGTTTTGTGCCGCGAATAAACAAAGCCCGACCGCACAACGCCGTGCCGGGCCACGACAGCGACCTCTCCCACCTCCGTGTCCTTCGTGTTCTCCGTATCGCCATCACCGCCTTCTTCGCCCTCGACGGCTTCGTCTTCGCCGGCTGGGTGGTCAGGATCCCCGCGATCAAGGAGCAGACCGGCGCGTCGCCCGGCGCGCTGGGGCTCGCACTGCTGGGCGTGTCCGCCGGAGCGGTGGTCACGATGATGCTCACCGGCCGGCTCTGCCGCCGTTTCGGCAGCCATCCGGTGACGGTCGTGTGCGCCGTTCTGCTGTCGCTCAGCGTGGCGCTGCCCCCGCTCACCCACTCGGCGCTCGCGCTGGGCGGGGTACTGCTGATCTTCGGCGCGGCTTTCGGCGGGATCAATGTCGCTTTCAACAGCGCCGCCGTCGACCTCGTGGCCGCGCTGGGGCGGCCGATCATGCCCGGTTTCCACGCCGCGTTCAGCCTCGGCGGCATGGTCGGGGCGGGAGCCGGCAGCCTGGTCGCGGACTCCCTGTCCCCCACCCACCATCTGCTCGGCATCACCGTGCTCGGCCTACTGGTGACCGCCGTCGCCGCGCCCACCCTGCTGCGCCACGAGCCCCCGGCACCGCCGGACCGCCCCCTCGCTCGGAACGACCTGGAGTCCCGCCAGGACGACGACCGGGAGGCCGGTCCCCGCCGCCTCGACGGCCGTACCCGCGGACTGGTGGTCGTCCTCGGCCTGATCGCCGGGTGCACGGCGTACGGCGAGGGGGCGCTGGCCGACTGGAGCGCCCTGCATCTGGAGGAGGACCTGGACACCTCCTCGGGTGTCGCGGCGATCGGTTACACGTGTTTCGCGCTCGCCATGACGATCGGCCGGCTCACCGGGACGACCCTGCTCGAACGTCTGGGCAGGACCACCGTGCTCGTGGCCGGCGGCGCGACCGCGGCGGCCGGCATGCTGCTCGGCTCCCTCGCCCCCTCGGTCTGGGCGACCCTGCTCGGCTTCGCGGTCACCGGTCTGGGCCTCGCCAACATCTTCCCCGTCGCCATCGAACGCGCCGGCGCGCTGGCCGGTCCCAGCGGCGTGGCCACCGCCTCCACCCTCGGCTATCTCGGCATGCTCCTCGGTCCGCCCGCGATCGGTTTCATGGCCGAATGGTTCTCCCTGCCCACCGCCCTCACCAGCGTCGCGGTGCTCGCCGCGTTCGCCTCCGCCATCGCGTTCGCCACCCGTCACTCGGCCGCGAAATGACCACTCACCGTTGCCCCGTGACACCTCGTGGTGCATGAAGTCAGCCCGCCGAGAACATGAGGCAACCATTCAGTCGTTCGATTCGTATAACTCCCTGGAGGCACTGCGACCCGGCCGAACAGAGGACGGCCGGAGCGTCACCATCCGGTTTTCCGGATGGTCCCGAACAAGGAGAAACGATGCGACTGTTCGTGCTCAACTACGCTCGCGCCGCTGAGCAGTTGGAGTTCAGCGCTCCGTACACCTACGACTCCGGGCTGCAGTTGAACGTGCTCGCCGACGGGCGGATAGCCGCTCATGACCAAGGTCTGATGAGGGAATTGGGGGCGACGACGTCCACCGCGGGCTCGAAGACCCATTTCGACGACTGAACACGGACCGGCGACGATGACCGTGCTGATCCTGACCTGCGAACAGGATGTGACGGCGGACCTGGTGGTGGCACAACTGAACAGGACCGGCGTACCGGTGGTCCGGCTCGACCCCGCCGACCTGCCCGGCGAGGTGGCGCTCTCCGGCGAGTACGTGCACGGCGCCTTCCACGGGCATCTGTCCGCCGGGGGGCGCCTGGTGAGCATGAGCGGGCTGCGGTCCGTCTGGCTGCGCCGGCCGGGGGTTCCGGCCGGCCGGGTCGCCGAGCCGTCCGCCTGGCTGACCGAGGAGTCCTCGCAGGCCCTGTACGGCATGCTGCGCGGCACGGACGTCCGCTGGATGAACGACCCCGACGCGGCCCGGCGGGCCCGCCACAAGCCCTGGCAGCTCCGGCACGCCCAGCGCTGCGGGCTCCCCGTACCGGCCACGCTGATCACCACGTTCCCGCAGGCCGCCCGCGACTTCGCGCAGCGCTTCCCCGACCTGGTGGTGAAGCCGGTCTCCGGCACGCATCCGCAGGAACCGCCCAGGACGGTCCCCACCAGCCGGATCGCGCCCGGCACCGATTTCACCGCCGTCGCGTTCGGCCCGACGCTGCTGCAGCGCCGGATCGCCAAGACCGCCGACATCCGGCTCACCGTCGTCGGCGACCGCATGCTGGCCGCCCGCAAGGCGGTCGCCCCGGACGCGCACCCCGACGAGGTGGATGTCCGCTTCGCCACCTCCACCGCGCCCTGGCAGCCGGTCGACGTCCCGGCGCGCACCGCCACCGCCGTACGCGTCTATCTGCGGGATGCCGAACTCTCCTACGGGGCCTTCGACTTCGCGGAGGACGCGGACGGGATCTGGTGGTTCCTGGAGTGCAACCAGTCGGGACAGTTCGGATTCGTGGAGATGGACACCGGCCAGCCGATCGCCCGCAGCGTCGCCGACTGGCTGGCGCGCGAGGAGCCGGGGGCGGGGACCCGCGGCGACGGCCGGATACGGGCGACACCCTGACGAGCCGAAGCGCCCGCCCGCTGCCCGGGCGGGCGCTTCGAGCGCACTTCATCCGGCAGACTCACCCCATGGAGACTGCCGAGCACATCAGAGCCCTGGACGAGGAGGGCCGACTGCTGGCCGCGGCCGCCCGGAAGGCCGGTACGGACGCCGAGGTGCCGACCTGCCCCGACTGGCGGATACGGGACCTCGTGCGGCACACAGGCGTGGTGCACCGCTGGGCCACGGCCTTCGTCTCCGAGGGCCATCCCTCGCCCCGCCCCATCGGGACCGGCCCCGACCTGGACGGTGACGCCCTGCTGACCTGGTTCGAGGAGGGGCACCGGCGCCTCGTCGACACCCTGCGCGCCGCCCCGGCCGATGTCGACTGCTGGACCTTCCTGCCCGCCCCCTCCCCGCTGGCGTTCTGGGCGCGCCGCCAGGCCCACGAGACGGCCGTGCACCGCGCCGACGCGGACGCCGCGCTCGGCGGCCCGCCCGGCGAGCCCCCCATGGAGCTCGCGGTCGACGGCATCGACGAACTGCTGCTCGGCTTCCACGCGCGCGGCAGGAGCCGGGTGCGCACCGAGACGCCGCGTGTCCTGCGGGTGCGGGCGACGGACACCGGCGCCGTCTGGACCGTACAACTGTCGTCGGAGCCGCCCGTGGCGCAGCGGGCCGAAGCGTCGGACACCAAGGGCGCCAAGGGCGCCAAGGGCAGCGAGGATGCCGAGGACGCCGAGGACGCCGACTGCGAGATCTCGGGCCCGGCGCACCGGCTGTACCTGTCCCTGTGGAACCGGCTCCCCTTCCCCGCCGTCACGGGCGACCCCTCGCTCGCGGAGCTGTGGCGGGAGACCTCGGGCATCGTCTGAAACCGGGTCCGGCCCGCACGCCGATTGCCTTGTCCGGTGCGCCCACCGCCCCCACACTCGACCCATGGGGAGACGAACGCAGGCCGAGCGGGACGCGATGACCACGGAGATCGGTTTCGCGCTCTTCGCGGGGGCGGTGCTGGCGGGCGCGGCCTACTTCGGCGTGACGGAATTCCTGCCGAGCGTCTTCGGCTCCCTGCGCGGCCGGTGGAACCTGCTCGGCCCGATCGCGCTCTCGGTGACCGTGGTGGTGTTCGTGGCGGTCGTCACGGCGGTGCTGACCCGTTTCCGGCGCGCCGCCCGGTCCGACCGACAGCAGCCCGCCCGACCAAGCCCCGCTCAACCCAGCCAGCCCGGCCGCACCAACCCCGACTCGTAGGCCAGCACGACGAGTTGGGCCCGGTCGCGGGCGCCCAGCTTCACCATCGTGCGGCTCACATGCGTCTTGGCGGTCAGCGGGCTGACGACGAGCCGACGGGCGATCTCGTCGTTGGTCAGACCGATGCCGACGAGGGCCATCACCTCCCGCTCCCGCTCGGTGAGTTCGGCGAGGGAGGCGACGGCCGTCGGCTCCTTCGAACGGGCCGCGAACTCGGAGATCAGCCGCCGGGTCACGCTCGGCGACAGCAGCGCGTCGCCCTCCACCACCGCCCGTACCGCGCGCACGAGTTCCTCCGGCTCGGTGTCCTTCACCAGGAAGCCCGACGCCCCGGCGCGGATGGCCTCGAAGACGTACTCGTCGAGCTCGAAGGTGGTCAGCATGACGACCTTGACCTCTTCGAGATCCGGGTCGTCGGTGATACGCCGGGTCGCGGCGAGACCGTCGAGCAGGGGCATGCGGATGTCCATCAGGACGACATCGGGGCGGAGTTCGCGCACCTTGCCGAGCGCCTCCTCCCCCTCAGCCGCCTCCCCGGCGACCTCGATGTCGGGCTGTGCGTCGAGCAGCGCCTTGAACCCCGCCCTCACCAGAGACTGGTCGTCAGCGAGCAGTACGCGGATCACCGGTCCTCCTTGACCTCGCGGGACGCCCGTACCGGCAGTACGGCGAGCACCCGGAACCCCCCGTCGGCGCGCGGGCCCGCCTCGATCGTGCCACCCAGCGCGGCGGCCCGCTCCCGCATTCCGACGAGTCCGCTGCCGCTGCCGCCCGCGTCGGCGGAGGTCGCGGGCCCGTCGTCGTCGATCCGCAGCCGCAGCTCACGCCCGTCGTGCTCGAGGGCCACGCGCGCGTGCCGTGACCCCGAATGCCGTACGACGTTGGTGAGGGCCTCCTGGACGATGCGGAAGGCGGCGAGATCCGTGCCCGGCGGCAGCTCGGGCGCCCGGCCCTCGATGGCGACGGTCAGGCCCGCGCCCGCCGCCTGCTCGACGAGTTCGGGGAGCCGGGCGAGCCCCGGGGCCGGGGCGCGCGGGGCGTCGCCGGGCGTCCGGAGGGTGTCGAGGACCTGGCGGACCTCGCCCAGGGCCTCCTTGCTGGCCGACTTGATGACGGTGAGCGCGGTGCGCGCCTGTTCCGGGTCGGAGTCGAGGAGTGCGAGGCCGACGCCCGCCTGGACGTTGATCACCGAGATGCTGTGCGCGAGGACGTCGTGCAGTTCGCGGGCGATCCGCAGCCGTTCCTCGTCGGCCCGCCGCCGGGCGGCCTGCGCGCGCTCGGCCCGCTCCCGGGCCCACTGTTCACGCCGGGCCCGGGCCAGCTCCGAGACCGCGACGATCGCCACGCCCCAGGTCACGACGACGATCTCCTGCCCCCAGCTCGCGGCGTCGTCCCCACCCGGCGGCAGCCACCGGTACAGCCAGTGCGCCACCAGCACATGCCCCGCCCACAGCGCGCCCATGGCCGTCCAGGCGGCCTTGCGGTGCCCGGCGACGATCGCACTGAAGCAGCCGGCGGCGACGGTGAGGAACACCGGCCCGTACGGATATCCGGCACCCAGATACACGAGGGCCGTCACGGCCGTCCCGAAGGCGACCAGCACAGGCCTCCGCCATCGCCACAGCAGCAGCAGGGCACCCACGAGCAGCAGGACGCGCGCGAAGGGGTCGAGCGAGGCGCGTTCGTCCTTCTGGAACTCGGCGGCCGCGTTCGAGCCGACCATGACGAAGACGGTGAACGCCGCGGTGGAGCGCCACGGCCAGCGAGGACCCGCCTCGTCGCCGTCCGGCCGGTTCCACCACGGCGGCCCACCCCCGCCCCACCGCCGCCAGGGCGGCCCGCCCCACATCGGGGGGCCACCCGCCTGCGCACCCTGCTCCGCCATACCGGCCACGCTAGACGCCGACCACCGAGCACGACGTCACCCGAGCGAGGTGATCACCGCTACTCCCGCCGAAGTACGCCCCGCCGGTCCTGAGGACTTCAGCGCACCGCGGTCTCGGACCGCGGGAACACCAGACCGACGTGGTGAGCGAGTTGGCCCGCCGCGTGCCGGAAGAACACCCCTCGGTCCTCGACCACCCGGTTGAACTGCCCGAACACCTCGAAGCTGACCAGCCCGAACAGCTGCGCCCACGCCCCGACCAGCACCGCGACCACCTCCGGCGGCAGATCGGGCGCGAATTCCTCGGCCATCCGCCGCGCCTCGGGCCGCACCTCGGCGGGCAGTTTCCACTGGGCCACGCCCTTGTCCTGGTAGGCGCCGCGCACGATCCGGATCAGCAGCTGTCCGACCCGGGAGGCGGCCGGCACGGTCGTGTCGGGCGCGGTGTACCCGGGCACGGGCGAACCGTAGATCAACGCGTACTCCTGCGGCCGCGCCAGCGCCCACTCCCGCACCCCTTCACACACCGCGACCCACTGCCGAGCCGGGCTCTCACCGGCGGCCTTCGCATACGCGGCCTCGGCGGCCTCGCCCAGGGAGTCGAAGGCGTCGATGATCAGCGCGGTGAGCAGCTCGTCGCGGCTGGGGAAGTACCGGTACAGCGCGGAGGAGACCATGCCGAGCTCGCGCGCCACAGCACGCAGTGACAGCTTGGCGGCGCCCTCGGCGGCGAGCTGTCTACGCGCCTCATCCTTGATGGCGGCGGTGACCTCGATGCGGGCCCGGGCGCGAGCCCCTCGTGCTGTGCTCATGCGAAGCAGTGTGCCACAGGCGCAGAGCACTGCACACAATTCAGAGCAGCGCTCTCCAAGCAGAGCACCACCCACAAGCGAGAGCACCGCTCTTGCTTTGGAGCACCGATCTCGTGCACACTGCCCTCAGGCGAGAGCAGTGCTCTCTGATCCACTCGGCGAGCCGCTCCACCACAACGGGAGGAACCCATGTCGTCGTCGCCCCACTACATCAAGGCCAACCCCTTCGACCGCGCGCTGAACGGCTTCATCGGCTGGCTCGCCCGCCGCGGCGTCAGCCTCCTCGGCACGGCCGAGCTCTCCGTGCGCGGCCGCAAGAGCGGCGAGTGGCGACGGCTGCCGGTCAATCCGTTGCCGTACGAGGGCGGCCCCTACCTCGTCTCGGCGCGCGGCCACTCCGAGTGGGTGCGCAACATGCGCGCGGCGGGCGGCGGACGGCTTCAGGTGGGCCGCCGGGTGCAGGAGTTCACGGCGGTCGAGCTGCCCGACGAGGAGAAGCCCGTCGTGCTGCGCACCTACCTGAAGAAGTGGGGCTGGGAGGTGGGCCGGTTCTTCGGCGACGTCAACGCCGACTCCAGCGACGAGGAGTTGCTCGCCGCCGCGCCGAAGCACCCCGTCTTCCGGATCACCGTCACGCGGTGACCGGCCGGGGTACCGGCGGACCGGCCTGAGTGCCGGGAAACCGGGGCGGGGCGGTCGGCAGCCTGGGCGTCGGCGGGCCGGCCGGCCGGGGCGGGCCGACGCGACCTGTCGAACGGGCCCGCGCCTACCTGTCGAATCTGGTCAGCGCGCGCTGGGCCATCGGGTGCGTGCGGACCATCTCTCCCAGGGAGGTCGAGCCGCGCGTGATGTCGACGAAGGCCCGCCAGGCGGGACGGAAGCCGGTGATCGCCGCGTGGAAGAGCCCGGGCCGCCGCTCGAACGCGATCAGCAGCCGCTTGCCGACGCTCATCTCGACGCCGAGCCCCGCCTTCACGGCGAACGCGTAGTTCAGAGCCTGCCGGCGCGCGTCCACCGCGTCGTGCGCCTCGGCGATCCGCACCGCCCACTCCCCCGCCAGCCGCCCCGACCGCAGCGCGAAGGAGATGCCCTCCCGAGTCCACGGCTCCAACAGCCCCGCCGCGTCCCCGCACACCAGCACCCGACCCCGCGAGAGCGGCGAGTCGTCGGCGCGGCAGCGCGTCAGGTGCCCGGAGGAGATGCTCGGTTCGAAGCCGGCGAGGCCGAGCCGACCGATGAAGTCCTCCAAGTACCGCTTGGTGGCGGCGCCTTCACCGCGCGCGGAGATCACGCCGACGGTCAGCGTGTCGCCCTTGGGGAAGACCCACCCGTAACTGCCGGGCATCGGGCCCCAGTCGATGAGGACGCGGCCCTTCCAGTCCTCGGCGACGGTCTCCGGCACGGGGATCTCCGCCTCCAGGCCGAGGTCGACCTGTTCCAGCTTCACCCCGACGTGCGCTCCTATGCGGCTGGCGCTGCCGTCGGCGCCGACGACGGCCCGCGCGAGCAGCGTCTCGCCGCCCTGCAGGACCACGGCGACCGTACGCCGGTCCGGCACGGCCGAGCCGTGCTGCTCGACCCGGGTGACCGTGACGCCCGTACGCAGCTCCGCACCCGCCTTCTGGGCGTGCTCGACGAGTTGCTGGTCGAACTCGGGCCGGTTGATCAGCCCGAACAGCATCTGCTTGGACTTGCGCGTCCGGGCGTAGCGGCCGTCGAGGGAGAAGGTGACCGCGTGCACCCGGTCCTTCAAGGGCAGTTCGAAACCGGGGGGCAGCGCGTCGCGCGAGGGGCCGATGATGCCGCCGCCGCACGTCTTGTACCGCGGCAGTTCCGCCTTCTCCAGCAACAGGACGCTGCGTCCCGCGACCGCCGCCGCGTAGGCGGCCGAAGCCCCCGCGGGGCCCGCCCCCACCACGACGACGTCCCACACCCGCTGCACGTCGTCCGCCGAAGAGTTCTCGCTGCTCACGATGGTCTACTGCTCCCGATCCAGCCGCCTGCCGCACCTGTCCCACGCATCCTACGGCGGGTGACGCCGAGCCCTGCTGTGGGAGGATCGGCAGCGCGTGCGCCCTACACCGACACACCGGGCAAGGGCGTACGCGGCCCCCTACCCAATAGGACAACGTCGCACCCACGAGGAGCGTGCCCATGCCGTCGAACCCGGTCGCCGAGACCGTCGCCTCACTGATCCCCCGGGCGAGGGCGGAGCTCACCGAACTGGTGGCCTTCAAGTCGGTGGCGGATTTCGACCAGTACCCGAAGAGCGAGAGCGAAGGCGCCGCGCACTGGGTCGCCGACGCGCTGCGCGCCGAGGGTTTCCAGGACGTGGCCCTGCTCGACACCCCCGACGGCACCCAGTCCGTGTACGGCTACCTGCCGGGGCCCGAGGGCGCGAAGACGGTCCTCCTCTACGCCCACTACGACGTGCAGCCGCCGCTGGACGAGACGGCCTGGCTGTCGCCGCCGTTCGAGCTGACCGAGCGCGACGGCCGCTGGTACGGACGCGGCGCGGCCGACTGCAAGGGCGGCGTGATCATGCACCTGCTGGCGCTGCGGGCCCTGAAGGCGAACGGCGGGATCCCCGTCCACATCAAGGTGATCGCCGAGGGATCCGAGGAGATGGGCACCGGCGGTCTCCAGCAGTACGCCGAGGCGCACCCGGAGTTGCTCGCCGCCGACACCGTCGTCATCGGCGACGCCGGCAACTTCCGCGCCGGGCTGCCGACGGTCACCTCCTCCCTGCGCGGCATGATCCTCATGCGCGTGAGCATCGACGCCCTCGAAGGCAACCTGCACTCGGGCCAGTTCGGCGGCGCGGCCCCCGACGCGCTGGCCGCGCTGATCCGCGTACTGGACTCACTGCGCGCCGAGGACGGCACGACGACGGTCGACGGACTCGCGAGCGACGGCGCGTGGGACGGCCTTCAGTACGACGACGAGCAGTTCCGCAAGGACGCCAAGGTCCTCGACGGCGTGGACCTGGTCGGCTCCGACACGGTCGCCGACCGCGTCTGGGCCCGCCCGGCCGCCACCGTGCTCGGCATCGACGCTCCGCCGGTCGTCGGCGCGACCCCGTCGATCCAGGCGAGCGCCCGCGCCCTGATCGGGCTGCGCGTCCCGCCCGGCGTCGACGTCACGGACGCCATCAAGCTCCTCGAAGCCCACCTGGTGGCGCACACCCCGTGGGGCGCCCGGGTGAGCTGCGAACCGATCGGCCACGGCCAGGCGTTCCGCGCCGACACCACCAGCCCGGCCTACGAGGCGATGGCCTCCGCCATGGCCGTCGCCTACCCGGGCCAGGAGATGCAGTACGCGGGCCACGGCGGCTCCATCCCCCTGTGCAACGCCCTCGCCGCCCTCTACCCGAACGCCGAGATCCTCCTCATCGGCCTCAGCGAACCCGAGGCCCAGATCCACGCGGTCAACGAGAGCGTGTCCCCGGAGGAACTGGAGCGCATGTCGGTGGCGGAGGCGCTGTTCCTGCGCAACTACGCGGCAAACTGACCGAACATGTCGACGCCGGTGCGGTACCGCGCCCCGTCAGGGGCGCGGGGCTGTTACATGTGCGGCTCCGCCGCGTGGGCGCGAGCAACCACGAACAACCCGCAGTCGCCCCACGGCCTCCCCGAGACGCGACGGCGAACCGTCACACCGGCACCCCAGCCTCCAAGTACAACGCAGCGCCCCTCTCCCGTGCCCGCAACGCCCACCGCAACCTTTCATACCGAACCGGCGGCAGCAGATCCTCGGCCTCCTCCTCCGTGACGAATCGCCAGCCGCGCAGCTCGGGCCCGGGCAGAACGGGCCGCTGAGCACCGCTGGTATCGATTCGACCCCCGTCGAAAAGGAGGCGCAGTCCGCCGTATCTGGGCGGCGCGGGTGCCTCCCAGTCCACGACCAGCATCCGGGGCACGTCGGCCAGCCGTATCCCGGTCTCCTCAAGAACCTCACGCACCCCCGCACGCGCCGGCGCCTCACCGGCCTCCACGACCCCACCGGGGAACTCCCATCCGGCCTTGTAGGTCGGATCGACGAGCAGAACCCGGTCGTCCTCGTCGAACAGCAGGACCCCCGCGGCGACCGTCTCGGCGGTCGGCTCGGGGGTCTGCACGATGTCGCACACGGGTACGTCGTCGGCGGCCACGGCATCGGCGATGCGCCGCGCGGTCTCGTACGGGGTGAGGGCGCCGGTGTCGACGAGGTGGGCATCGGCGGTGAGCCAGCCGCCCAGGGCGGCGCGGTAGGGCGCGATGTGGTCGTACGCCCATTGGCGCAGCCGCATCTCACCGTCGGGGAGGTCGGGCGGTACCTCCCGCCCGGCTATTCGCTCTCGCAGTATCGTTTCGGCCGGGGCCAGGAGCAGATGCCGGACGGTGATGCGGCGGGCGGCGAGGCCGCCGAAGATCTCGTCGCGGTACTCCTGGCGGAGCAGCGTCATGGGGACCACGAGGGTGCCGCCCAGCTCGGCGAGCAGGGCGGCGGCGGTGTCGACCACGAGCCGTCGCCAGCTCGGCAGGTCCTGGAAGTCGCCGACCTCGGCGAGGCGTTTGGCCGGCAGCATGTGTGTCAGTGCGCCGCCGATGACCTCGGGGTCGAAGAGTGTGCTGTTCGGGATCAGTTCGATCAGTTCCCGTGCGGTGGTGGTCTTCCCCGCACCGAACGCGCCGTTGATCCAAACGACGGTCACGGTTCCCCCTCTTCTGTTGACCCCCTGAGGCTTGCCCTCCACTCCGCCACGGAAACCAGCCGCTGATAAGGAGCCGAAATACGACGACGGCGGGTCCCCCACCGAGTGGGGGACCCGCCACCTGCGATGCGATGGGGAACGAAAGGGAATCCGCTGCCCGCTGCCAGGCCGTCAGCCCTCCTTGCCGCCCTTGGCGCCCTTGCCTTCCTGACCCTCCTGGCCCGCCTTGCCGCCCAACGCGTCCTCGTCGACGGCCAGGCTGTCGCTGGAGACCGTCTTGCCGACCTTGCCGAGCGTGCCCTCGACGTCCAGTTTGCTCAGTGCGTCGGTCTTCCCGAGCGTGTCCGCGGCGTCGAGGCCGTGCGACGGCGTGATGGCCGCGACGACGAACCCGGTGGCGAGGGAGGCGATGGCGAGCATGCTGCGCTTCTTCATGCCCCGCTCAACTGCGGAACCGGGCGAGGGGTCACGCCCCGATTTCCGGCTCTTCCGCGGCCACCCCCGGCGGCGGCTGTCACCCTCCGGCCACCGGCGTGCTGGGCCGACGCGCCAGCGCCGCCGCGGCCGCGCCCACCAGGCCGGCGTCCGTGCCCATGACGGCCGGGGCGATGGTCAGGTCCTGCACGAAGGACAGCGTGGCGTAGTCCTTGAGGGCAGTGCGCAGGGGGGCGAACAGGATGTCGCCGGCGCCCGCGACACCGCCGCCGATGACGGCTATGTCGATCTCGACGAGGGTGGCGGTGGCGGCGATACCGGCGGCGAGGGCCTGCGCGGCGCGTTCGAAGGAGGCGACCGCCACGGGATCCCCGGCACGGGCGGCGGTGGCGACCGCGGCGGCGGAGGTGTCGCCGTCGGGGCCGGGCCGCCAGCCGTTGTCCAGCGCGCGGCGGGCGATGTTGGGGCCGCTGGCGATGCGCTCGACGCAGCCACGGGCACCGCAGGGGCAGCGGTCACCGTCGAGGTCGACGCTGATGTGACCGATGTGGCCGGCGTTGCCCGTGGGCCCGGCGTGCAGCTTCCCGCCGAGGACCAGGCCACCGCCGACACCCGTCGACACCACCATGCACAGCGCGTTGTCGTGGCCGCGGGCCGCGCCCTGCCAGTGCTCGGCCGCCGTGATGGCCACGCCGTCGCCGATCAGCTCGACGGGGAGCCCGCCGGTCACGGCCCGCACCCGCTCGACCAGGGGGAAGCCGCGCCAGCCGGGTACGTTCACGGGGCTGACCGTGCCGGCCGAGGCGTCGACCGGGCCCGCGCTGCCGATCCCGACGGCCGTGGCCCCGCCCCACAGCGGGGCGGCGGTGAGTTCGCCGAGGACCTCCTCGACGGCCCGCATCACGGTGTCGCCGTCCTGCTGGGCGGGCGTCGGGCGCTGGGCGCGCACCAGGATCCGGCCGTGGCCGTCCACCAGCGCCCCGGCGATCTTGGTGCCGCCGATGTCGAGCGCGGCCACGAGGTCGGTCTGCATCAGTGTCAGTTCTCCCGCTGCGAGTCTCCTACCGGGCGCCCGAATCCAGCGGCACCCGGATCTCCGGCCGGAAAACTGGCAGCACGACGCTCGCCTGGTGGGGGGCGCCGGCCAGAGAATGCGATAGACAGTCTCTCCCGGCTGTGACAACGTTGTCCAGGCTCTATGCTCGACGCCACATCCTCAATAACCGCACCATTCCGACACGGCACCACCGACCACACCCCGTGGACGACAGGACAGGACAGCGCACAGTGCCCGAGACCGCCAACGGCATCGCCCGCCGCCCCGAGAACCGCTACGGCAACCGTCCCACGATGAAGGACGTCGCGGCGCGGGCCGGTGTGGGTCTGAAGACGGTCTCCCGGGTGGTGAACGGCGAGGCGGGCGTCACCCCCGACACCGAGCGCCGCGTCCAGGAGGCGATCGAGGCACTCGGCTTCCGGCGCAACGACAGCGCGCGGGTGCTGCGCAAGGGCCGTACGGCCAGCATCGGCCTGGTCCTGGAGGACCTCGCCGACCCGTTCTACGGCCCCCTCAGCCGGGCGGTGGAGGAGGTGTCCCGCGCCCACGGCTCGCTGCTGATCAACGGGTCCAGCGCGGAGGACCCGGACCGTGAGCAGGAGCTGGCGCTGGCGCTGTGCGCGCGCCGGGTGGACGGGCTGGTCGTCATCCCGGCGGGGGACGACCACCGCTATCTGGAGCCCGAGATCAGGGCGGGTGTCGCCACGGTGTTCGTGGACCGCCCGGCCGGGCGGATCGACGCGGACGTGGTGCTCTCGGACAGCTTCGGCGGCGCCCGTGACGGCGTGGCCCACCTCATCGCCCACGGCCACCGCCGGATCGGCTTCATCGGCGACATGCCCCGCATCCACACCGCCGCCGAACGGCTGCGCGGTTACCGGACCGCCATGGAGGACGCGGGCATAGCGGTCGAGGACGCCTGGATGTCCCTCGGCGTCACCGACCCGGAGCGGGTCCGCAGGGCGGCCGAGGAGATGCTGTCCGGCCCGGCGCCCGTCACGGCGGTCTTCGCGGGCAACAACCGGGTGACGGTCACGGTCGTGCGGGTCCTCGCCGAGCACTCCCGCCAGGTCGCCCTCGTCGGCTTCGACGACTTCGAGCTGGCCGATCTGCTCCGGCCGGGCATCACCGTGGTCGCCCAGGACCCCGCCCTGCTGGGACGCACCGCCGCCGAGCGCCTCTTCCGGCAGCTGGACGGCTCCCTCCTCACGCCGGAGCGCATCGAGCTGCCGACCCGGCTGATCGCCCGCGGCTCGGGCGAACTGCCGCCCGCGGACTGACCGTTGGAAGCCCCCGATCCCCGTACGCTCGAAGCGCTCGACCTCGCCGTGGCGCCGCGCGAGGACCCGCTGAGCTATCCGGGTAGGTGGCCCCCGGAGTCCGCGCTCCTTGACGGCAACCGGATACTGCCGCTGGACACGCTCGTCTTCGAGGACCGTGTCCCCGTCCTCTCGGTCGGCTCCAACGCCTGCCCCGCGCAGCTCGTGCACAAGATGGCGGAGCACGGCGTGGAGTGCCGGATCCCCATGGTCAGGGCCAGGGTCACCGACATCGGGGTCGGCGTCTCGGCCCATGTCAGCCTGCTCGGCTACATGTCCGCGTCTCCCTTCCACTCCCCCGGCTCCACCCGCGAACTGTTCCTCACCTGGCTCAACGAGGCACAGCTCGCCGTGGTCGACACGAGCGAGGGCGTCGACTCACCGACCGGCAACTTCCACCGGGCCGTCCTCCCCGCCGCCGACTTCCGGATCGAGCTGGAGTCGGGCGACGTCCTCGACCAGGCCTGGATCTACGTCAACCGGTGGGGTGTTCTGCACAACGGCGGCCCGGGCCCGCGTCCCCATCCGGGCCGGCAGCGCCCGCTGATCAGCGAACTCCTCGCCGCGTCGGCGGAGTTGCGCGAACTGTTCGGCACCACACCGGACGAGTTCTGCGCCCGGGCGCGCGGCAATCGCGGTCTGTGCGTGCGGGGCCGGGAGGTGTTCGCCGAGAAGAGGTGGACGACGGTGTCCGGTCTGGAGCAGTACGTACGGCCGCATCCGCGGTCGCAGGCCCGACTGGGCACCGCCCGGGCTCAGCAGACCGGGAGGCCGGGCACCGGGGCGTCGTTGTCGCCGCCCTGGATATAGACGTCGCTGACGAAGACGTTCGTGTTGCCCCTGTCGTCGTCGGTCTTGGCCCACCAGACGTTGGTCCACTCGCCGTAGGTCTCGCGGCGGCCGAGGTTCTGCTGGCAGTAGAAGTAGTTGGTGCCCTGGTTGAGGACGCCGACCTTGGTGCCGGAGGCGGTGTAGGAGTCGGCGGTGCGCCAGACCGTGCAGTTGTACTTGCCTCCGCCGATCGAGACGCAGGACGGTTCCGGCGTGGACTCGCCTCCGCCGGGTGCACCGCCGGTGGTCGTACCACCGCTGGTGGAGCCGCCCGAGCCTGCCGAACCGCCGCCCGTGGTACCGCCGTCGGCGTTCTTCGACGGGGAGGCGGACGCCTCGGTCTCCTTCTCCTTCTTCTCGGCCTCCTCGGTCGGGCTCGGGGACACCTTGTCGTCCTTCCCCTTCCCCTTCTCCTTGGCGTCGGAGTCGTCGGAGAGATCGACGGTGCCCTGGCTGGGGCCCTTGGAGGGGGTGGCGGTGGTCGAGTCGGTGGGCGAGGGCTGGGCGCCCGTCTCGGTGTCGTCGTTCCCGTTGAGCAGCGCGACCGTGACGCCGGTGGCGGCGAGGACGACGGCGACGGCCACGGCGGCGAGCAGCGCGCGGCCCTTGCCGGGGCGGTCGCCGGTCGGGGCCACCGTGGTGGCGGGTCCCGACGCGGGGCCGGCTGTCTGTGGGGCGCCGGCACCGTGGCCGACGATCTCGGAGGACGCCCCGGTGCCGGGCCCGGCGACCGGCTGGGGCGGCCCGAAGCCGGGGGTCGGGACCGTCGAACCGAACCCGGATGCCGCGCCCGTCCCGCCGGATGCCGCGCCCGCCGTCGGCGGCCCGAACCCCGGCGGCACCGAAGGAACGATCCGCGTGGTCTCCGCTCTCGGCCCGTTCGACCCGGCCGTCGGGGAGTCGAGCGGGCCCCCGGCGGCCACCGTCTCCAGCAGTTCCCGGGCCGCGTCGGCGTCCGGGCGGTGCTCCGGGCGCTTGTCCATCAGCTGTTGCAGGACGGGTTCGAGCGGTCCCGACCGCTGTGATTCGGGCAGCGGGTCGCCCACGATCGCGGTGAGCGTCGACCAGGTGGACGTACGCCGGAACGGGGACGAGCCCTCGACGGCCGCGTACAGGGTGGCGCCGAGTGCCCAGATGTCGGAGGCGGGGCCGGGGTCGTGGCCCTGGGCGCGCTCGGGGGCCAGATAGTCGAGGGAGCCGACGAGTTCGCCGCTGCGGGTGAGGTGGGTGGCGGAGCCGTCGCCCGGGTCCTCCATGGTGGCGATGCCGAAGTCGGTGAGGACGACCCGGCCGGAGCGGTCCAGGAGGATGTTGCCGGGCTTGACGTCACGGTGCAGTACGCCGACCCGGTGGGCGGCGGCCAGGGCGTCCATGACCTTGGCGCCGATGGCGGCGGCCTCGCGGGGGTCGAGGAGACCCCGGTCGCGCAGGACGTCGTCCAGGGACGGGCCGTCGACGAGTTCCATGACGATCAGCGGGCGCCCGTCGACCTCGGCCACGTCGTGCACGGCGACGACTCCGGGGTGCCGGACGCGGGCGGCGGCCCGGGCCTCGCGCTGCATCCGCAGGCTCAGGTCGGCCAGTTCGGGCCCGGCCGCGTCCGTGTAGGTGCGCAGTTCCTTGAGGGCGACCTCGCGGTGGAGCACCTCGTCCACGGCCCGCCAGACGACGCCCATGCCGCCGCGTCCGAGTTGCTCCACGACCCGGTACCGCCCGACGAGCAACCGCCCGGCACCGTCCGCCTGTTGGTTCGCCCCCGAAGACACCTACGCCCCGTTCCTGTGACCGACCGATGAGTGGGCGTACAGCGTACGACGCGGGGCGGGGCGCCTCGGACCGGCCGCGACGGCTGTCACAGGACCACCACGTACCCGCCGCCGTCCGACCCGCCCGCCTACTGGCCGGAGATCGTCGGATCCGCCCGCCGGGGTGCCGCGAAGCCCTCCAGGCCGGCGCGGTCCAGGCCGGTCGCCTTCGCCACCTCGTCGAGGTCGAGCGCGCCGCAGTCGAGGCCCCGCAGCAGGTAGCCGCTGAGCGCCTTGGCCGTCGCGGGCTCGTCCATCACATCGCCGCCGGCGCGGTTGGCGTACCGGGAGAGGCGGGCGGCGGCCTGTTCGTAGCCCTCGCGGTAGAAGGCGAAGACGGCCGCGTAGCGGGTGGGGAGGTGGCCGGGGTGCATGTCCCAGCCCTGGTAGTAGGCGCGGGCCAGGGCGCGGCGGGTGAGGCCGTGGTGCAGCCGCCAGGCGTCGTGGACCTTCTCCGTGGGCCCGACCGGCAGGACGTTGGTGGAGCCGTCGCAGACGCGTACGCCGGTGCCCGCCGCGGCGACCTGCATGATCGCCTTGGCGTGGTCGGCGGCGGGGTGGTCGCTGGCCTGATAGGCGGCGGAGACGCCGAGGCAGGCGCTGTAGTCGAAGGTGCCGTAGTGCAGGCCGGTGGCGCGGCCCTCGGCGGCGTCGATCATACGGGCGACGGTGGCGGTGCCGTCGGCGGCGAGGATGGACTGGCTGGTCTCGATCTGGATCTCGAAGCCGATCCGGCCGGGCTCCAGGCCGCGCGCCTTCTCGAAGGCCTCGAGGAGCCGGACCATGGCGGTGACCTGCTCGGCGTAGGTGACCTTGGGCAGGGTCAGGACCAGCCCGTCGGGCAGGCCGCCGGCCTCCAGCAGGCCGGTGAGGAAGATGTCGAGGGTGCGGATGCCCCGGTCGCGTACCGGCGCCTCCATGCACTTCATACGGATGCCCATGTACGGGGCTGCCGTGCCCTTGGCGTAGGCGTCGGCGATCAGCCGGGCGGCGCGGGCGGCGGTCTCGTCCTCCTCGGCGTCGGGGCGCGGCCCGTAGCCGTCCTCGAAGTCCACGCGCAGGTCCTCGATGGGCTCGCGCTCCAGCTTGGCGCGAACGCGGTCGTACACGGGGCCGGCGAGGTCGTCGCTCAGACCGAGGACGGCGGCGAAGGAGGCGGCGTCCGGGGCGTGTTCGTCGAGGGCGGTGAGTGCCCGGTCGCCCCAGGTGCGGAGGGTGTCGGCGGCGAAGACGTCACCGGGCACGTAGACGGTGTGCACGGGCTGACGGGTGCCGGGGTCGCCCGGGTAGCGGCGCGCCAGCTCCGCGTCGACGGGGGCGAGGGAGGCGCTGATCTCCTCGCTGACGGCGCCCGCGAGACTCGTCGCCACGTTCTCCTGCCGGCCCTGCCCCATTCCACATCCTCCATTTTCCGCACTGCGGAATCATCAATCCGTATAACGAAGCTAGCTGTCGATCTTCGCCTCGGTCAACACTGTCTCGAAGTGCGATTCCCCATCTCTTCCCCCTGATCACTGCCGACCCGGCGTCTTCTTCCGTATTCAGTGGGCAAGGTTCATCCTGACTCCCAAGGGGAGGAGATCGCGTGCCGAAAGAGGTCGGAGTGACGCGCCGCCAAGGACTCAAGTCCGCGGCGGCCGCCGCCATCGCCGTGCCGCTGCTGACCACGGCGGGCTCGTCGCAACCGGCGTCCGCCGGCGAGTACGCGGGCGCCCTGAACGTCATGACGTTCAACGTGCGCTTCGCGACCGTCGTCGACAAGACACCGCGCTGGTCCGTGCGCCGCCCGGTGATGCGGGAGCTGTTGCGCCGCGAGCGCCCCCATGTCATCGGCACCCAAGAGGGCCTCTACCAGCAGCTGCGCATGATCGAGAAGGATCTCGGCGGGCACTACGACTGGATCGGCACCGGCCGAGGGGGCGGCAGCAAGGACGAGTTCATGGCGATCTTCTACGACACGCGCAGACTCGACCCGATCGAGTTCGATCACTTCTGGCTGTCCGACACCCCGTACACGATCGCCTCCAATACCTGGGACGCGGACTGGCTGCGCATGGTGACCTGGGTCAGATTCGCCGATCTCGCCGACGGGGGGCGGGAGTTCTACGTGCTCAACACCCATCTGGACAGCGTCAGCCAGTACGCCCGGGAGCGCTCCGCGGGGCTCATCGGCGAGACGATCGCCGGGTGGGACCGCTCTCTACCGGTCATCGTCACCGGCGACTTCAACGCGACCGCCCACGACAACCGGGTGTACGACCTGATGCTGGAGGGCGGGCTGGTCGACGCGTGGGACGAGGCGGCCACACGCAGCCCGGCGTACTCGACGTACCACGGCTACCGGGGGCTCAGGCCCGGCGGCCGGCGCATCGACTGGATCCTCACCTCGCCCGGGGTGACCACGCACTGGGCGGCGATGAACACCTTCTCCATGGACGGGGTGTACCCGAGCGACCATCTGCCGGTGCAGGCCTCGCTGACCCTGGGATGAGCCGAGGCCCCCGTGACCGTTCGTGCGGTCGCGGGGGCCTCGGGCGGACTGGAGCCTCAGCCCTTGCGGGTGTTGATCTCCTCGGTGAGCTGGGGGACGACGTCGAAGAGGTCGCCGACGACGCCGTAGTCGACGAGGTCGAAGATCGGGGCCTCGGCGTCCTTGTTGACGGCGACGATGGTCTTGGAGGTCTGCATGCCGGCGCGGTGCTGGATGGCGCCGGAGATGCCGGAGGCGATGTACAGCTGCGGCGAGACGGACTTGCCGGTCTGGCCGACCTGGTTGGTGTGGGGGTACCAGCCGGCGTCGACGGCGGCGCGGGAGGCACCGACGGCCGCGCCGAGGGAGTCGGCGAGGGCCTCGATGACGCCGAAGTTCTCAGCGCCGTTGACGCCACGGCCGCCGGAGACCACGATCGCGGCCTCGGTCAGCTCCGGGCGGCCGGTCGACTCGCGCGGGGTGCGGCCGGTGACCTTGGTGCCGGTGGCCAGCGCGCCGAACGTCACCTCCAGTGCCTCGACCGCGCCGGCGGCCGGGGCGGCCTCGACGGCGGCGGAGTTGGGCTTGACGGTGATGACCGGGGTGCCCTTGGCGGCACGGGACTTGGTGGTGAAGGAGGCGGCGAACACCGACTGGGTGGCCACCGGGCCCTCGTCGCCGGCTTCGAGGTCGACGGCGTCGGTGATGATGCCGGAGCCGATGCGCAGCGCGAGGCGGGCGGCGATCTCCTTGCCCTCGGCGGAGGAGGGGACGAGAACGGCGGCCGGGGAGACGGCCTCGTACGCGGCCTGGAGGGCGTCGACCTTGGGGACGACGAGGTAGTCGGCGTACTCGGCGGCGTCGTGGGTGAGGACCCTGACCGCGCCGTGCTCGGCGAGCGCGGCGGCGGTGTCGGCGGCGCCGTTGCCCAGCGCGACGGCGACGGGCTCGCCGATACGGCGGGCCAGGGTCAGCAGTTCGAGGGTGGGCTTGCGGACGGCACCGTCCACGTGGTCGACGTAAACAAGAACTTCAGCCATTACTACTCCTGGGCGAGAACCCCGAACTTCGGCCGGGGGAAGACATGTTGACTGCTACGCTCGGCGCGTGCCGTTCGGCATCGGGCAGGGCTTGTCCGTCGTGAGGCCGTCTCGGTCGAGCGAGAAGCCCCTTCGGGCGGAGTCACGGGAATGCTCTCCTGCGATGAGCAATCCACCGGGGCGCGGGTCGTGTTGCAACCGGCCCGCGCCACCGACCCCTAGATGAACTTCTGGCCCGCGAGGAACTCAGCGAGCTGCTTGCCGCCCTCGCCCTCGTCCTTGACGATCGTGCCGGCGGTACGCGCCGGGCGCTCGGTCGCGGAGTCGACGACCGTGAAGGCGCCCTCCAGACCGACTTCCTCGGCCTCGATGTCGAGGTCGGACAGGTCCCAGGACTGAACCGGCTTCTTCTTCGCCGCCATGATGCCCTTGAAGGACGGGTAACGCGCCTCACCCGACTGGTCGGTGACGGAGACCACCGCCGGAAGCGAGGCCTGAAGCTGCTCGGAGGCGGCATCGCCGTCACGGCGGCCCTTGACCACACCGTCCTCGACGGAGACCTCGGACAGCAGGGTCACCTGCGGGACACCCAGACGCTCGGCGACCAGCGCCGGGACGACACCCATCGTGCCGTCGGTGGACGCCATGCCGGAGATCACCAGGTCGTATCCGGCCTTCTCGATCGCCTTCGCCAGCACCAGCGAGGTGCCGATGGCGTCGGTGCCGTGCAGGTCGTCGTCCTCGACGTGGATCGCCTTGTCCGCACCCATCGACAGCGCCTTGCGCAGCGCGTCCTTGGCGTCCTCCGGACCCACGGTCAGCACGGTGATCTCGGCGTCGTCGGCCTCGTCGGCGATCTGCAGCGCCTGCTCCACCGCGTACTCGTCCAGCTCGGAGAGCAGACCGTCCACATCGTCACGGTCGACGGTCAGGTCATCGGCGAAGTGCCGGTCGCCAGTGGCGTCGGGCACGTACTTCACAGTGACAACGATCCTCAAGCTCACGCCGGCTCTCCTACTGCATCGTCTTTTCCGGGCTGCCTTCTTGCAGGCAGCATAGGCGCCTGAAGCGGCCGATCCCGAGCGGGGCGACCTGCGCTCCGTCGAAATATTACTCGCCAGTACGACGCCTACGTTCCCGCATTCCGTTCCCGCTGAGCAAGCGCTTTGAACTGTGAGGTAGGCAACCCTGCGTAATCGTGCGGGAATCAGTCTCGCAGACCGTTGAAGGCGCCCTGGTGGTACAGCAGCGGCCGGCCGGCGCCCGACGGGTCACCCATGACCACCTCGGCGAGGACGATCCGGTGTTCGCCCGCCGGAACGCGTGCCACCACCCGGCAGACCAGCCAGGCGAGCACGTCGTCGAGGACGGGAACTCCCTCCGGGCCGCTACGCCATCCGGTGGGCGCCCCGAACCGGTCGGCGCCACTGCGGGCGAAGGTCGCGGCCAGGTCCCGCTGATGCTCCCCGAGTATGTGCACGCCCACGTGCTCCGCCTCGGAGATCACCGGCCAGCTGGAGGCGCCGGTGCCGATGCCGAACGAGAGCAGCGGGGGCTCGGCGGAGACAGAGGTGAGCGAGGTGGCGGTGAAGCCGACCGGGCCGGCGCCGTCCTGCGCGGTGATCACGGCGACGCCGGCGGCGTGACGCCGGAAGACGGAGCGCAGGAGATCGGGGGAGGCGAGCTGGGGCGAACCGAGGCCGGGGGTGGCCGTCATGGAGTTGTCCTTCTGCTGGAGTCGAGGGGCTGGTCCGTGGCTGCTCAGGATCCCGGACAGCGCGAACTCGCCGTGCGGACCAGGAACGCCCTAGACATGGCGACACGCTCGAAGAGAAGGAGTTCTCGGGGCATACGGTCAGGTTGACGATAGGTGAGGCGTACAGTCAAGTGCGTCCCGGAATCCGGAAGACACGTCACAAGTCGCCCCGTGCACTGCCCTTCGGCTCCGCCGCGTGCCACCGCTGCTTCACACGGCCTCGCCGAGCGCGGCGATCACATCCGCCTTGCGCGGCTGCCCGGTGGCCCGGCGCACGATCCGGCCGTCCGCGTCGAGCACGAGCACGGTCGGCGTCTTGAGGATGTCGAGGCGTCGTACGAGATCGAGGTGATCCTCGGCGTCGATCTCGACGTGGGCGACGCCGGGGACCATCCCGGCCACTTCGGCGAGCACCCTGCGGGTCGCCCGGCAGGGGGAGCAGAAGGCGCTGGAGAACTGGACGAGCGTGGCCCGTTCGCCGAGCCCCTCCCCCAACTCAGCCGCGCCGATCCGCTTGTCGCCGTCCCGCCCGCGCACCCTTACTCTCCCGCTCCGCCGCTGATGCAGCACTCCGTAGGCGCTCGCCGCCGCGAGCACCAGCCCACACACCACAAGTCCGGTCACAGCGTGCTTCAGCGTTCACGAGACCGCAAAGATTCCCGGTTCCCCACCGGGGTTGGCCTGCGGAATGCTTGACGCATGGACATTGATGTGAGGGGACCGCGCTTCGGGGCGGTCGTGACGACCGTCGTACTGGCGGTCGCGCTGATCACCGGCAGCGCCTGGCTGCTGGCCTGGCAGACGTTCGCGTTCGCGCTGGGCGCGGCGGGTGGAGTGGGGCGTTCGCCGTACGGCTGGGTCTTCCGCACGCTGCTGCGGCCGCGGCTCGGTCCGCCGACGGAGTTCGAGGCGCCGGAGCCGCCGCGCTTCGCGCAGGGCGTCGGGCTGGTCTTCGCGGCGGTGGGCCTGGTCGGTTTCGCGGTGGGGCCCGAGTGGCTGGGCCTGGCGGCGACCGGCGCGGCGCTCGCAGCGGCCTTCCTCAACGCGGCGTTCGGGTACTGCCTGGGGTGTGAGATGTACCTGCTCGTCCGTCGGGTGACCGTACGAGCGGAGTAAAGGCGGGGTGAAGTCCAGCCGTGGAACACATGACCGACGTGACGAGAATCTCGCCCGCGCCCTGCGTAGGGACTGGCTACTCATGCGTTCTTGGGGCACGATCTGCGGGATGCCGTAAACCTACGGCTGCGTAACTTTCCCGCCGGGAGCCTCCTTCCCAGGCAGAGAGAAGGGTCCACTCCGCCCATGGCAGAGCTCGTCTACCCTCCCGCAGTCGGTCTCGCCCGCACGCTGTTCAAGGCGTGGGACCTGAAGATCGACTGCAAGGGGTCGGAGAACATCCCGCGCTCGGGCGGCGCCGTACTGGTGAGCAATCACATCAGCTATCTGGACTTCATCTTCGACGGCCTGGCGGCGCTGCCGCAGAAGCGGCTGGTGCGCTTCATGGCCAAGGAGTCGGTGTTCCGGCACAAGATCTCCGGTCCGCTGATGCGGAACATGCGGCACATCCCGGTGGACCGCAAGCAGGGCGAGGCGGCCTACGCGCACGCGTTGGACTCACTGCGCTCCGGCGAGATCATCGGAGTCTTCCCCGAGGCCACGATCTCGCAGTCGTTCACCCTGAAGACCTTCAAGTCGGGCGCCGCCCGGCTGGCCCAGGAGGCGGGCGTCCCGCTGATCCCGATGGCCGTGTGGGGCACGCAGCGGCTGTGGACCAAGGGCCACCCGCGCAACTTCAAGCGCAGCCACATCCCGATCACCATCCGGGTCGGCGAGGCGATAGAGGCTTCCAAGGACAAGTACGCGGGCGCCATCACCCGTCAACTGCGCGAGCGTGTCCAGGAGTTGCTGGAGGCCGCGCAGCGCGCCTACCCCGTCCGCCCCAAGGGCCCGGACGACACCTGGTGGATGCCCGCCCACCTCGGCGGCACGGCCCCGACCCCGGAGCAGGTCCGCGAGGCCGAGGCTCGCTGATCCGCCCCTAGAGCGCCACGGGGAGCGTCTTCCAGAG
The DNA here is from genome assembly GCF_024612015.1 of Streptomyces sp. CA-210063. NCBI lineage: Bacteria > Bacillati > Actinomycetota > Actinomycetes > Kitasatosporales > Streptomycetaceae > Streptomyces > Streptomyces sp. CA-210063. The sequence goes on along the minus strand of NZ_CP102512.1, from coordinate 9,727,813 downwards.
GTACGGCCGGTCCGGGGCGGCCTGGAGGGCGCCGAGCACGGCCGGGTGCGGTTCGGCGTACAGAGTCGGATAGTCCAGCTCGTCGACGCGGGGGTCGGGCACCCAGGCCAGCCGCTCCCCGGTCAGGGAGAACTGGGCGTTCACGCCGGGCTTGTTGCCGCGCGGGTCCTGGCGGTGCCAGTCCCCGTTGAAGCGCACCGCGACCAGGCCGTGCACGGCGTGTCCGTCGCCGTCGTCGTGCGCCAGCCGCTGGTAGCAGAGCGCCGTCGGGATGTCCTCGGCACGCAACAGCGCGGCCAGGGCATGGGCCTTGGCATAGCAGATGCCTGTGCCCTGTTCCAGGACGTCGGAGGCGCGCCAGGTGACGCGCGGATCGCCCGAGTCCGCCGAGTGGGGAATGGTGTCGCGCACGAACTCGTACGCCGCTCGCGCATAGTCATACGAGTCGGTTGCACCCTTGGCGAGATGGGCGGCCACCTCCCGCACTTGGGGGTGGCCATGGTTGATGACCTCGTCGGCCGCCAGATACGCGGACAGGTCAGGGGTTTGCTGGATCAGCTCCATGCCCGTAGAGCATAGGAAAACGATCACCCGAGAGTCAATGACTTTTCGGGTGACCGTATATGTATGCAGCCAGTCAGCGCGCCATTTCCTCCTTGAGGGCCGCCACGAACCCGTCCACGTCGTCCTCGGTCGTGTCGAAGGCGCACATCCAGCGGACGTCGCCCGCGGCCTCGTCCCAGAAGTAGAAGCGGTAGCGCTTCTGGAGGCGTTCGCTCACGTCGTGCGGGAGGCGGGCGAAGACGGCGTTGGACTGCACGGGGTGAAGGATCTCCACCCCGTGGACCGCGCGGACGCCCTCGGCGAGCCGCTGGGCCATCTCGTTGGCGTGCCGGGCGTTGCGCAGCCAGAGGTCCTTCGCCAGCAGGGCCTCCAACTGCACGGACACGAAGCGCATCTTGGAGGCGAGCTGCATGGACAGCTTGCGCAGATGCTTCAGGTGGCTGACGGCGTCCTGGTTGATGACGACGACCGCCTCCCCGAACATCGCGCCGTTCTTGGTGCCGCCCAGGGAGAGCAGGTCCACGCCGACCGCGTTGGTGAACGTCCGCATCGGGACGTCGAGCGCGGCGGCCGCGTTGGCTATCCGGGAGCCGTCCAGGTGCACCTTCATGCCGTGCGCGTGGGCGTGGTCGCAGATCGCTCGGATCTCCTCGGGCGTGTAGAGGGTGCCGAGTTCGGTGCTCTGGGTGATCGAGACGACCTGCGGCATCGCCCGGTGCTCGTCGTCCCAGCCGTACGCCTGGCGGTCGATCAGCTCGGGGGTGAGCTTGCCGTCGGGCGTGGGCACGGTGAGCAGTTTCAGGCCGCCGACCCGCTCGGGCGCCCCGCACTCGTCGACGTGGATGTGCGCGCTCTCGGCGCAGATCACCGCGCCCCAGCGGTCGGTGACCGCCTGGAGGGCGACGACGTTGGCGCCGGTGCCGTTGAAGACGGGGAACGCCTCGGCCGTGGCGCCGAAGTGGCTGCGGACGATCCGCTGGAGGTTCTCGGTGTACTCGTCCTCGCCGTACGCGACCTGGTGCCCGCCGTTGGCCAGGGCCAGGGCGGCGAGCACCTCGGGGTGGACCCCCGCGTAGTTGTCGCTGGCGAAGCCGCGGATCTCCGGGTCGTGATGGCGTCGGGCGTCGGTCTTCGGAGGGTTCACGGCTTGTCGGTCAGCCACAGACGTTTTCCGTTCACTTCGGCGGCGGGCTGCTCCCAGACACCGGCGATGGCCTCGGCCAGCTCCTTGACGTCGGTGAAGCCCGCGAACTTCGCGTTGGGGCGCTCGGCGCGCATCGCGTCGTGCACCAACGCCTTCACGACCAGGATGGCAGCCGCGGAGGTCGGCCCCTGCGGCCCGCCCGCCTTGCGGAAGTAGTCCGCCGTGGCCAGCGTCCACGCCTCGGCGGCGGCCTTGGCGGCGGCGTAGGCGGCGTTGCCGGCGGTGGGCTTGCTGGCGCCGGCCGCGCTGATCAGGACGTACCGGCCGCGCTCGCTGCGCTGCAGGGCCTCGTGGAAGGCGAGGGAGGTGTGCTGCACGGTGCGGATGAGCAGCATCTCCAGGAAGTCCCAGTCGTCGAGGCTGGTCCTGGTGAAGGTCTCGCTGCCGCGCCAGCCGCCGACGAGGTGGACGAGGCCGTCGACCCGGCCGAAGTCCTTCTCGACGCGGGTGGCCCAGTCGCGGGTCGACCGGAGGTCCAGCAGGTCGACCGTGTCGCCCACGACGGTGGCGCCGCCGTGCGCGTAGCGGGCCGCGTCCACGGCCTCGGAGAGCCGCTCGGGGTCGTTGTCGGAGCCGACGACGATCGCCCCCGCGTCGGCCAGCCGCAGCAGCGTCGCCCGGCCCGCGGGTCCGCCCGCGCCCGCCACCGCGATCACCGCGCCGCTCAGTGCACCGTTGCCGTTCTGCATGGTCTTCGCCTCCTGAGCAGCATGTACGACTCGGGCGCTCACGCGGCGGCCCGCTCGGCGTTCGCCGCGGTGATGCCCTTGGTGGAGGCGATCACGGTCTTCAGCTTCTTGGCGAGCGCCTCATAGAACATGCTGAGCGGAAACTCGTCCGGAAGCACGTCGTCGACGAGCTTGCGCGGCGGCTGCGTCAGATCCAGCGCGTCCGGGCCCTTGGCCCAGCGGGAGCCGGGGTGCGGGGCGAGGTAGGTCGCGACCAGCTCGTACCCGGCGAACCAGTGGACGAGTTTGGGGCGGTCGATGCCGTCGCGGTAGAGCTTCTCGATGTCGGCGCAGAGCTGGTTGGTGACCCGCGGGGCGCGCTGCCAGTCGATGAACAGCTTGTTGTCGGTCCAGCGGACGACATCGTGCTTGTGCAGGTAGGCGAAGAGGAGCTGGCCGCCGAGGCCGTCGTAGTTGCGGACGCGCTCGCCGGTGACCGGGAAGCGGAACATGCGGTCGAAGAGCACGGCGTACTGCACGTCACGGGCTTGCGGGACGCCGTCGGCCTCCAGTTTCACGGCCTCCTTGAAGGCGGTGAGGTCGCAGCGCAGCTCTTCGAGGCCGTACATCCAGAACGGCTGGCGCTGTTTGATCATGAAGGGGTCGAAGGGCAGGTCGCCGTGGCTGTGGGTGCGGTCGTGGACCATGTCCCACAGGACGAAGGCCTCCTCGCAGCGCTTCTGGTCGTGGATCATCGCGGCGACGTCCTCGGGCAGGTCGAGGCCGAGGATGTCGACGGCGGCCTCGGTGACGCGGCGGAAGCGGGCGGCCTCGCGGTCGCAGAAGATGCCGCCCCAGGAGAAGCGGGAGGGGGCCTCGCGCACGGCGATGGTCTCCGGGAAGAGGACGGCCGAGTTGGTGTCGTAGCCGGCGGTGAAGTCCTCGAAGGTGATGCCGCAGAACAGCGGGTTGTCGTAGCGGGTGCGCTCCAGCTCGGCCAGCCAGTCGGGCCAGACCATGCGCAGCACGACCGCTTCGAGGTTGCGGTCGGGGTTTCCGTTCTGCGTGTACATCGGGAAGACGACCAGGTGCTGGAGGCCGTCCGCGCGGCCCGCGGCGGGCTGGAAGGCCAGCAGCGAGTCGAGGAAGTCGGGCACCTTGAAGCCGTCGTCGGCCCAGCGGCGCAGGTCCTTGACGAGCGCCTCGTGGTACGCGGCGTCGTGCGGCAGCAGCGGGGAGAGCGTCTGGACGGCCGCCATGACGTCCTGGACGGCCAGCTCGGCGTCCGACGGATCGGGGGCGTGCTCGGCGTCGAAGTCGATGGAGCCGTCCTTCGACTGCCACGGCCGGATCCGCTCCACGGCATCCTTGAGCACGGGCCAGGCCGGGTGCTCCACCACCCTACCGACCGGAGGAACTCCGCCCTCCGTACCCACCTGCACAAGAATTTCCGTCATGACCCATCCTCCACGGGAGAACCTTTCGTAGGGACACCGTATGTAGGGGAGGTTCCCTCTCGCAAGGCCGATCAAGAGCGTTCCGCCGGAAATCCTCCCGCCACTCCCTCTACCTAACCGATGAATCTCCTGTCACACGTCGGGTGAATCACAGTTCATGCGTCGCCGTGTGCGCGAGGAAGCCGCCGGGGTCAACGCGCGCCGGACTCGCCCACTCAGGGATGACCCGATTCACCCGGGCAGGTGCGGAAACGGTCCTGTTCTCCGACGTGACACGGCATGAAACGGCTCGAAAGGGCTCCTGCACGTACGGATGCATCGCACGGCGGGAGGACTACGCTGCGCCCCAGCCGCGTGCCGCCCCCTCCCGGTCACGCGGGCCGAGCCGCCGTCGACGGAAGCGAGTCAACCTTGAACTTCCTCACCATCGGTCACCGCGGAGTCATGGGCGTCGAGCCCGAGAACACGCTCCGTTCCTTCATCGCCGCCGATCGCGCGGGCCTCGACGTCATCGAACTCGATCTGCATCTGAGCAAGGACGGCGCCCTCGTCGTCATGCACGACGCGGACGTGGACCGGACGACGGACGGCACCGGCCCGATCGCCGACAAGACCCTCGCCGAGCTGCGCGCCCTGGACGCGGGCCGCGGAGAGCGCGTCCCGACCTTCGAGGAGGTCCTGGACGCGGTACGGGCACCGCTCCAGGCCGAGATCAAGGACACGGCGGCGGCCCGCGCCCTCGCCGAGATCCTGCACCGGCGCGACCTGGTGGGACGGGTCGAGGTGCTGTCCTTCCACGACGAGGCGGTCGCCGAGATCGCCCGGCTCGTACCCGGCGTCCGCACCGCGCTGGTCGCCAGCCGCTACGGCACCGACGTCGTGGACCGGGCGGTGGCGGTGGGCGCCACCACTCTCGTCCTGAACATCCGGCGGCTGACGCTGGAGGTCGTGGAGAAGGCCCGCAAGGCGAACCTGAGGATCATCGGCTGGGTGGTGAACACCCAGGACCATCTGCGGCTGGTCCGCGCGCTGCAGCTGGACGGCGCGACGACCGACTACCCGGACATCAAACGCACGGGCCGCTTCACGGCGTGACTCAGCCGAGCTCCTTGACCAGCAGCTCGAACCGCAGGTCGTCCCGCTGCGGAATACCGAAGCGCTCGTCGCCGTACGGGAACGGGGTCATCCGGCCCGTACGGCGGTAGCCGCGCCGCTCGTACCAGGCGATGAGGTCGTTCCGTACGGAGATCACGGTCATGTGCATCTCCTTGGCGCCCCAGGTCTCGCGCACGATCCGCTCGGCCTCGGCGATGATCACCTTGCCGAGGCCGCCGCCCTGGAGGGCCGGACTCACCGCGAACATCCCGAAGTAGGCGTGCTCGCCACGGTGTTCGAGCTGACAGCAGGCGACGACCGTGCCGTCGCGCTCGACCGTGAGCAGTCGGCTGTCGGGCGACTTGATGACCTCCAGGACGCCCTCGGGGTCGGTGCGCTGCCCCTCGAGGATGTCCGCCTCCGTGGTCCAGCCGGCCCGGCTGGCGTCCCCTCGGTACGCCGACTCGATCAGCGCGACGAGGGCATCCACGTCGCCGTCGGTGGCGTCACGGAAGGTCAGGCCGGTGGCGGCGGTCTCCATGGGCTGCTCCTGACGGATGTCTACGCGGCTCGAACACGCAAGAGGGTAAGGGCAACCACGCCCCGCGAGGGGCGCGGTGAACCGCGCGAGAAGCCCCACACACCCGCAGCCGAAAACACGGCGCCCCCAGCCGAGCACCTACGCTCGACCACATGATCCACGTACTCAGCAGCCGCACCCTCCTGCGCCCCACCGACCCCGAGCGGTCGCGCGTCTTCTACGGCGAGAAGCTGGGACTTCCCGTCTACCGCGAGTTCGGGACGGGCGATCGCCGGGGCGTCGTGTACTTCCTCGGCGGCGGTTTCCTGGAGGTCGCGGGCCGCTCGGAGACCCCGCCGTCGCCCGCGCTGAAGCTGTGGTTGCAGGTCGCGGACGTGTCGGTGGCGCACGACGAGCTGGTGGCGGCCGGGGTGGAGGTGCGACGGGCGCCGGTGAAGGAGCCGTGGGGGCTGATCGAGATGTGGATCGCCGACCCGGACGGCACGGAGATCGTGCTGGTGGAGATCCCGGCGGACCATCCGCTGCGGTACCGGCCGGGGATCTGAGGCGCCGCATCCCGGTGGCCGGGGCGGGGTCGCGGGCATAGCGTGCTGGAAGAGGACTCTCGTTTCCGAACTCTCCCGATCCCCTCCCGATCCCTCCTGATCTCCTCCCGATCCCTCCTGATCTCCTCCCGATCCCTCCTGATCTCCTTCCGGAAGGAACGCCATGAAGCTCGACGAGCCGGTGACCGGCGGGCCCTGCTGGGCCGAGCTGGGGACCAGCGACCTGGAGGCGGCGAAGCGGTTCTACACCGAGCTGTTCGGCTGGCGTCCGGAGACCGATCCGCGCCAGGAGGCAGGCGGCTACAGCGTCGCGCACCTCGGTGACGCGGCCGTCGCCGCCCTCAGCCCGCTGTACCAGGAGTCACAGCCGGTGGCGTGGAACGTGTCGTTCGCGGTGCGCGACGCGGACGCGGCGGCCGAAGCGGTACGGGCGGCCGGCGGGAGCATCGTGCTGGAGCCCATGGACGTCTTCGACATCGGGCGGTTCGCGGTGGCCCTCGACCCGGGCGGCGCGGCCTTCCAGCTGTGGCAGGCGCGGACCTTCCCCGGCGCCGGGCTGTTCAACGCGCCCGGCGCGCTCGGCTGGGTGGAGCTGCTGACCCGCGCGCCGGAGCAGGCCAAGACCTTCTACACGGCGGTGTTCGGCTGGAGCGTCAACGCCTCCGAGCACTACACGCAGTGGGGCATCGAGGGCGCCGACTTCGGCGGCATGATCACCATGGACGAGAAGTTCCCGCACGAGGTGCCCTCGCACTGGCTGCCCTACTTCGCCGTCGAGGACGTCGACGACACGGCCCGGATCGCCACCGAGGCGGGCGGCACCATCCTCATGGAGCCCACCTCGGTACCGGAGGGGCCGCGCATCGCGGTGCTGCGGGACCTCCAAGGGGCCATGTTCGGCGTGTACTTGGCGGGCGAGGAAGGCTGACACCCACCGGCCCGCGCTTGTATTGAAGTGCTCTCCAACTCCTAGCGTCGTACCCACGAACCGCTCGGAGGAGATACATCGTGCGTTACACACTGTTCGGCAGGACCGGCCTGCGCGTGAGTGAACTGGCCTTCGGGACCATGACGTTCGGCTGGGGAGCCGTGGACCTCGACGCGAGCCGGCCACTCCTCGACGCCTACGCGGACGCCGGCGGCAACTTCGTCGACACGGCGAACAACTACTCCGAGGGCACCTCGGAGACCATCGTCGGCAAGCTCCTCGAAGGCCGCCGCGACCGGTTCGTGCTGGCCAGCAAGTACACCTGCGCGACCAGCGCGGACGACGTGAACTCTGCGGGCAACCACCGAAAGAGCCTTGTGCGGTCGGTGGAGGCGAGCCTGGAACGGCTGCGCACCGACCGGCTCGACGTCCTGTGGGTGCACGCGCGGGACGACTTCACGCCGGTCGACGAGGTGATGCGGGCCCTCGACGACCTCGTACGGTCCGGGAAGGTGCTCTACGTCGGCGTGTCCGACTGGCCCGCGTGGGAGATCGCGCAGGCCAACACCCTGGCCGAGCTGCGGGGCTGGACCGCGTTCGCGGGCTCGCAGCTGCGCTACAACCTGCTGGAGCGCACCCCGGAGCGTGAACTGCTGCCGCAGGCACGGGGGTTCGACATGGCGGTGTTCGCGTGGGCGCCGCTGGCGGCCGGGAAACTGACCGGCAAGTACCGGCGCGGCGAGACGGGGCGGCTCGGCGACGACGGGGCCGCTGCGGACCCCCGGGAGGACGCCGTGGTCGACGCCGTGCTGGAGATCGCCGAGCAGGGTGGCTGGAGCCCGGCGCAGGTGGCCCTGACCTGGCTGCTCGGCCGCCCCGGCGCCATCGTGCCGATCGTCGGCGCCACCAGCGAGCGCCAGCTCGCGGACAACCTGGGATGCGTCGACGTACGCCTCGACGCGGACGCGATCGCCCGCCTGGACGAGGTGAGCGCACCCTCCCTGGGCTTCCCGCACGACTTCCTGCGCGAGCCCGTGATCCGGGAGAACGTGTACGGCGCCCGCTGGGCCGACATCCGCAACCCGCGCGCCAGGGCCCGCTAGGGGGTGTTTTGAAAGTCCAGCGCGGGTGCTGTGCGGGGCTTTCAAAACACCCCCTAGGGCCCTTCTGATGGATCGACGGCGCGGAGATCCATCAGAAGGGCCCTAGGCGCGCGGCAGGCCCAGTCGGCCCTCCAGCTGGATCAGCAGCTCCCCCAGGAGTACCGCGAGTTCGCGGCGGTCGTCGGAGTCGACACCGGACAGGACGGCCGTCTCGTAGGCCAGTTGCTCCGGCAGGACGCTGTCCACGAGGTCGCGGCCGGCGTCGGTCAGGCGGACGTGGGCGACGCGGCGGTCGCGGGCGTCGCCGCGTCGCTCGACCAGTTCGCGCTCGGTGAGCAGCTTGAGGCGTTTGGTCACGGCGGCGCCGGAGGCGAAGGTCTCCCGGGCGATCTCACTGGGGGTCAGCTCGTGGCCCGTGCGGCGCAGGGTGCCGAGGACGTCGAACTCGGGGCGGGTGAGCCCGGCGCGGCGCAGCGGGGCGTCCTCGGCCTGTTGGAGGAGCGCGGCGCAGCGGTTGACGCGGCCGATGATCTCCATCGGTGCGGTGTCGAGACCGGGGTGCACCGTCTGCCACTGGCGCACCACCTTGGCGACCGTGTCCCCGAGAGTCGCGCCGCTCCCCGTCGCCGTCCGCCCGTTGCCTGCCGTCATGCCCGTGCGCCCTCCGATGCCTGGAACCCGTGCCGTCGTACCGTCGCCGCGAGCGTACGGTGTCCGGCCTGCTCGGCGTGCGTCACCCGCTCCGACGGCCGTGCGCGTTGCCACCATTCGCCCGCCGCGGCGTCGCTGGTGGCGCGCAGTTCGACGAGGGCACCGGCGAGGGCACGGCGGGCGGCGCCCAGTGCGCCGGGCGCGGCGTTCGGGTCGGCGGCGATGCGGACCGTGTGCTCGCGGGCGCGCTCCACGGCGGCGAGGTCGTGTTCGACACGGTCTCCGGCACGCCGGTTGGTGACGGCGACCGCCGCGAGGAAGCCGACCAGGACGCCGACGAGGGTGTCGAGGAGCCGGTCGGTGATCAGCTCACCCGGGTTCTCGAGGCGGACGAACTCGGTGACGAGCAGGGCCATCGGTGTCACGCAGATCGTGCCGAGCCAGTAGTTGCGGCTGATCAGCGCCTCGGCGCCGAAGCTGAGGGCGAGGCAGCACAGGACGAGCGCCGCCGGGCCGAGGTGGGCGAGCGGGACCAGGGCGGCGAAGGCCGACAGACCGGCGAGGTTGCCGACGACGCGCTGCACGCCGCGGTTCCAGGTGAGGGTGAGGTTCGCCTGGTAGAGCGAGGCGGCGGTGACCAGGGCCCAGTAGGGGCGGCCGACACCGATCGCGAGGGAGGCGTACCCGGCGAGGGCGCAGCCGACCGCGGTGCGTACGGCGATGGGGGTGAGCGGGCCGAGCCTGCTCCACAACGGGGCCCGTCCGCCCGCGCGTCGGCACTCCACGTCGAGCAGTTCGTCGGCCGCCTCAGCCGGGGCGGCGGCCCGCGGGAGGCGTCCGGTGCCGCGCAGTTCCCGCGCCCAGGCGCGCAGTCGGCCGGGGTCGGCGTCGGCGGGCGCGGCGAGGGCGACCTCGGCGCGGACCAGGAGCGCTTCGAGGGCGCGCCGGGGCTCGGTCCGGGCGCCTGCGGAGAGCAGTGTCTGCCAGGCGGTGTGCACGGCGGTCGTGGCGGCCGTGCGGGCCCCCGGCCGCTCGGGGTGCGCCGCCTCGATGTGGGCGGCCACCGCGTTCAGGGCCTGTGCGGTGGCGCGGCGTTCCGGCCCGTGCGGTCGTGCGAGGCCGGGGGCCATGCAGACGAGCCACGCCCACAGGCCTGCCACGGCGGACGCCGCGAGATGGCCGGGGACCTGGGCGAGGCCCTGCGGTACGAAGAGGGCCGCCGAGGTGACGAAGGTGAAGATGACGTTGGCGGGCGGCCCGATCCGGCTCACGTCGCAGAGCGCTTTCTGCGCGGCGGCCAGCAGCGCGCCGACGGTGACCAGCACCGCCGCGTTCGCGGTGAGCGAGGCGGTGACCAGGGCGACCGCGAGGCCGCCGACCATGCCGAGCACCACCCGTGCGAGGACTCCGGCGCGGGCCGCGTACGGCCGGTTGTGGGCGTAGAGCGCGCACAGGGACCCGGCCATCGTGTACATCGCCAGGTCGAGGCGGTCGAGGGCCAGCAGCGTCAGGTTGGGCGGGGCGGTCGCGACGACCACGCTCAGCGCGGGCTTGAACCAGATCTCGGAGGGCCGGTTCACCCGCAGGACACCGGAGAGCGGAAGCCGACGGGCACGGGGAGGTCTGACGCTGCTCATGCCCTAACCTTAGCTGGTGTTTTACTCGTGAAATACATCGGGCGCTGTGGCGCTCCTGTGGCACTCCTCTCCGTGGTGCACCTCGCGCGCTCCCCCGCATACACCCTTGCGCTCGTATGCGCGCCATCGGGCCCGGGCATGCCCTGACCGACTGTCCGACCTCACTCTCAGCACTGTCCGACGTCGTCGAACGGGGAGGTGCGTGGTGCACGGACCGATGTCGCCCGGCTGGCTGCTGGTCGCGCTGTGCGCGGTGAGCGGGGGCTACTGCCTGCTGCGGATGCGCAGCGCCGTCGAGGAGCAGCGCCGGGCCGCGGGCGGCGAGGCGCTGATGGGATTCGGCATGGCCGTGATGGCCGTGCCCGCCGCGGCCGTGGCGCCACCGCGCTGGGCCTGGCTCACGTACACCCTCGTGTTCGGCGTGGCCGCCGTGCGCGCCCTGTGGTCGGCCCGGACGAGCCCGCATCATCTGCATCACCTGGTGGGCGCGCTGGCGATGGTCTACATGGCGGCCACGATGGCGGCCTCGCCCGGCGGCGGCCACGGCGGCGCGGGACCGCCCCTGGTGACCGGGGTGCTGCTGGTGTACTTCACCGGCTATGTGCTCTGGGCGGGCGTCCGGCTCATCCCCGTACCGGCGGCGGTGGGGGCGCGGGTCGTGGCGTCCCGGGCGACCGGCTGGGGCGACCGGCCCGAGTTGGCACGAGCCTGCCGGCTCTCCATGGGCATCGGGATGCTGGCCATGCTGCTGACGGTCTGAGCGGCGCGGACAGCCGGTCCGCACTGACCGTGGGGGTACTGGCCACGGGTCGTACGGCCGTGGTCCGTTCGGCCGTGGTCCGTTCGGCTGTGGCACGTACGGCCGTGGCACGTACGAGATCGTGGCCTGCGTCACTTCGGTGGCGCGGCCCGTGTCGCCGCGCCCCGGCCCGCTCATAGGCTGCGCCCCATGATGGTCCCCGGGGCGTTGCTGCTGCTCGGCGCGTTGATCGCCGTCGTCGCCCCGCGGCTGCTCGCCCGGGCCGACTGGCCGGACCGTGAACCGGTGGTCGCCCTGTGGGTGTGGCAGTGTGTCGTGGCGGCCGTACTGCTGTGCTGCGCACTGTCGATGGCCCTGAGCGCGGCCGCCGCCTGGACGGCGGTGCGCGGGCGGGTGTTCGCGCCCGCGCCGCCGGCGGTCGTGGAGGCGTACGCGCTGGGCACCGGGGGCTCCTGGGCCGTGACCACCGCCGTGCTCCTCGCCTGCGGCGGTCTGTGGACCGGGGCGATGCTGGTCCGCGAGGTCGTGCGGGCCCGGCGGCAGCGGCATCGGCGCCACGCCGAAATCCTGTTGCGCTCCCCCCTGCTGCCCGGCGAGGAGCCGGACGGCGACCGGCTCGTGGTGGTGGAGGGCGAACGGCCAGACGCGTGGTGGATGCCCGGTCCGGTGCCCCGACTGGTCATCACCACGGCCGCGTTGCGCCGGCTGAAGGGGCGGCAGGTGGACGCGGTGGTCGCCCATGAGCAGGGGCACGCGCGGGCGCGCCACCACTGGCTGCTGCACTGTTCGGCGGCGCTGGCGGGCGGGTTCCCGCGGGTGCCGGTGTTCGCCGCGTTCCGTGAGGAGATGCACCGCCTGGTCGAACTCGCCGCCGACGACACGGCCTCCCGTCGCCACGGGCGCCTCAGCATCGCCCTGGCGCTCGTCGGCCTCAACGAGGACCGGGGTGTGTTCGGGCCCTGTCCGACGCCCGAGGACCATGTGCCGCAGCGGGTCCACCGGCTGCTCGCTCCCCCGGAACGGCTCACTCCCGCGCGGCGGCTGCGGCTGACCGCGTGCGCGGCTCTGGTGCCGGTCGTGCCGGTGGTGGTGGCTTTCATCCCGGGGTTGCGGGCACTCGGTGGGGCGTGACAGGGCAAAGAAGGGGCGAAGAACAGCCCAGGAACAACGGCCGACGCGAAGGCTTTGCTCCGGTCGCGACGCGTGACAGTGATCTCACGCCCCGGCGTTGGCCTGACGCCCCGGAAGTCGGCAAGGATCGCTGTATGCACACCCCCACCGTCGACGCGCCGCCCCACCGGCCGTCGACCACCCGTACCGCCCGCGTCGCCGCGGCCTTCGCGGCACCCTCCGTCCTGCTGCTCGTCCTGGTCGCGCTCTCCTGGGGGCCGCTCATGTCGCTGGACGAGAGCATCGCGCACACCACGCACCGATGGGCCGTCGCCGAATCGGGCATGACCCACGCGTTCCGCATCCTGACGGACTGGGTCTGGGACCCGGTGACGATGCGCCTGCTGGCCGCGGCCACCGCGATCTGGCTGGTGTGGCGCCACAGAGAGTGGTGGCTCGCCACCTGGCTGGCGGTCACCAGCGCGGCCGGTACGGCGGTGCAACAGGGTCTGAAGGCGGCCGTGGGCCGGGAGCGGCCCGCGTGGCCCGACCCCGTCGACTCCGCCCACTACGCCGCGTTCCCCTCGGGCCACGCCATGACGGCCACGGTCGTCTTCGGCCTGCTGCTCTGGCTCCTCCATCTGTACGGCGCCGGCCGCGTCCTCATGCGGACGGCCCTGGCGGTGGCCGTGGTCTCCGTCGTCGGCGTCGGGGTGACCCGGATCTGGCTCGGCGTGCACTGGGCGTCGGACGTGCTGGGCGGCTGGCTCCTGGGCGGGCTGACCATCGCGCTGGCGGTGCTGACGTTCGAGAAGTGGCGTGGTCCGACGCGTACTTGACCGGGTGCGGGCCGGCACGAAGGATCACGGCATGACGATCGAAGGGGTGCTGTTCGACTTCTCCGGGACCCTCTTCCGCGTGGAGTCCACCGAGTCCTGGCTCCGTGCGGCCCTGGCGGACGCCGGTCTCGCCCTGCCCGAGCCGGAGTTGGTCCGGGCGGCCGAGGCCCTGGAGCGGGCGGGCGCGCTGCCGGGCGGGGCGTTCCCCGTGGAACCGCCGACGGGCGCACTGGGTGAGCTGTGGGCGGTGCGGGACCGGAGCGCCGAACAGCACCGGGCCGCGTACACGGGCCTCTCCCGACGGGTGGCACTCCCCGACCCCGTGCTCCACGACGCGCTGTACGACCGCCATATGACGCCGCCCGCCTGGAGCCCCTACCCGGACGCCGCCGACGTCCTCGCCTCCCTGCGGGCACGCGGGGTGGCCGTCGGTGTGGTGAGCAACATCGGCTGGGATCCGCGGCCGGTGTTCCGCGCGCACGGCCTCGACCCGTACATCGACGCGTATGTGCTGTCCTACGAGCACGGCGTCCAGAAGCCGGACCCGCGACTGTTCGCCCTCGCCTGCGAGGCGCTGGGCGTCGACGCGCGGGACACCCTGATGGTCGGCGACGACCGGCGGGCCGACGGTGGTGCGGCGGCGCTGGGGTGCGGGGTGCACTTCGTGGACCATCTGCCCGCGGCTCAGCGGCCGGACGGACTGCGGCCGGTGCTGGAGCTGGTGGGCTAGGGCCCTTCTGATGGATCTCCGTGGGAGACGGAGCGGCGTTCGGTGCGTGCGCTCGGCGTGCGGTGTGGAGGGACAGGTGGCTCCGCCACCTGTCCCTCCACGCCGTGCGGCGAGAGTGCGTGCCGGGCGTCGCGACGCCGCGGAGATCCATCAGAAGGGCCCTAAGGGGCCGTCGGCCGAGGCCCGGTCGACGAGGGACCTTCGCTCAGGTCCCCTTCGGCGATCGGCTGTTCGTCTCCGCTGGACGTCCGTCCCGGACCGTCCCCCGTGCGGCCCGGGACGAACTGCGGCCGGGAGGGAGCACATAGGGTCGCCGCCCGGAAGCGCTGAGTATAGTTGGCCGGCAGCCAGTCAACGCAGGAGTTACAGGATGTCCCCGCGCAGCGCCTCGGTCAATGAAGAGTTGCGGCGGCGTTCCCGGGAGCGACTGCTGCAGGCCGCCGTCGAGTTGGTGGACGAGCGGGGCTATGAGGCGACGACGCTCGCGGACATCGCGGACCGCGCCGGCTCGGCGCGCGGACTGGTGTCGTACTACTTCCCGGGCAAGCGCCGGCTCGTCCAGTCGGCCGTGCACCGGCTGATGCACCGGACGCTGGAGGAGGCGCTGGAGCGCGAGCCGCGCGGGGCGGACGGGCGGGAGCGGATGGCCCGGGCCATCGACGCGATCCTCCGACTGGCCCGGGACCGGCCGGTGCTGATGCGCCAGCACATGGCCGGGATGATGCAGAGCCCCCAGGGCTTCGTCCAGTGCCCCGAGCAGCAGCGGCTGCGTGACCTGCTGTGGGACACGGTCACCCGGTACGGCTCCACCGACCCGGACACCGACTACCCGCTGCTGCGGGCCCTGTTGATGGGCGCCGTGTACGCGATGGTGCTGCCGAACGTACCGCTGCCCCCGACCACCCTGCGGACCGAATTGTTCCGGCGCTACGGGCTGGACTGGGAGTCGGGTGTCCCGCCGGTCCCCGAAGGGCCCGGCGGGACGGGCGACAGGGATCTGTCGCGGTTCTTCTACCAGCCGAAGTAGTCCGGCTGCGTCTGCACATTCAGCTCGCGCAGGTGGACCCACTTGGCCGGGTCCGTGCGTCGGTCATTGATCTTCAGGACGTCGAAGCCCTTCGCGATGTCGTTCGAGTAGATGTAGCCGTTGTAGTAGTACGCCGACCACGCGCCGCCACCGACGAGGGTGTCGGTGGAGATCGGACCGCGCTCGAAGTAGGCGATCTCCTTGGGCTTGGCGGAGTTGGTGAAGTCCCAGACCGAGACACCGCCCTGGTACCAGGCCTGGACCATGATGTCCTTGCCCAACACCGGGATCAGCGAGCCGTTGTGGGCGACGCAGTTCTCGGTGGCCGCCTGGTGGCGGGGGATCTTGTAGTAGCTCTTGAAGACGAGCTTCCGGTTGTCGCCCTTGCCGACGATGTCGTAGATGCCGTCGGCACCGCGGTTCGGCCCGATCGCCTCGTTGCAGGTGGCCGCGCCGCCACCGCCCAACTCGTCGGTGAAGACCACCTTGTTCGCCTTCTGGTTGAAGGTGGCCGAGTGCCAGAACGCGAAGTTCACGTTGTCCTGGACCTGGTCGATGATCTTCGGGTTCTCCGGGTCCTTGATGGAGAAGAGGATGCCGTCACCCATGCACGCGCCGGCGGCGAGGTCCTTCGACGGCAGCACCGTGATGTCGTGGCAGCCGGTGGTCTTGGAGACGCCGGGGTTCGTGGGCGAACCCGGGTTGCCGCCGCCGTCCGCGCCCTCACCGGGGAAGAGGACCGGGAAGCCCACCACGGCCGCCTTCTCGGGGGACTTGCGCGGCACCTTGATGATCGAGATGCCGTCGTGCGGCGGCTGACAGTCGGGGAACGTGGCGTTCGGCGAGTACGAGGAGACGTATACGTAGACGTTCTTGCGCTCGGGCACCAGCGTGTGGGTGTGTGAGCCACAGGCGGTCTCGACAGCGGCGACGTACTTCGGGTTCGCCTTGTCGCTGATGTCGAAGATCTTCATGCCCTCCCACGACGACTTCTCGGTCACGGGCTGCGTGGTGCTGTTGCAGGAGTTGTCACTGCGCGAGGAGTCGGTGGAGAGGAAGAGCAGGTCGCCGGAGACGGAGATGTCGTTCTGCGAGCCCGGGCAGAGCACCTGGGCGACCGTCTTCGGAGCCTTCGGGTTGCTGATGTCGAAGATACGGAAGCCGTCGTAGTTGCCGGAGAAGGCGTACTTGCCCTGGAAGGCGAGGTCGGAGTTGGTGCCGGGCAGCGCCTCCTTCGGGATGTTCGTCAGGTGCTGGATGTTGGCGGAGTGGACGATCTCGTCCTTGCCGGGGATCTCGCCGGCGGCTATCGACGCCCGCGCCTCGGCGGCGTCGCTCTTGGAGACCTCCTTCTGCGTGGCGGGCGAGTCCCCCGGGTCGGGGGTCGCGGCCGCCGGCCCGGCCGTGAGTAACGCGGCCAGGAGGCCGGCCGCAGTCGCGGCGACACCCAGACGTCTGCGCCGCGTCCGAAGGTTGTTCAACAGGGTCACTGTGTCCTCCCGTGTAGCCGTTCGCGGTGGAACGGTTCAAGCACCTCCGCAGTATCGTCTTCATCATGCACAGATCAACAGACGGCAATGCACTTGTAACGAACAAATTTGATCACCAGAGCGCCAAAGCGTGTTAGGAACGTTTGTCAACACTCATGAGGTGTACGCCCGTTGCTGTGCCCCAGGAGGTCACTGTGCTCGTTCGCCGCACATCCCGCGCGCCGCTGGTCACGGCCTCGCTGACGGCCGCTCTGCTGGCGCTGGCGGGCTGCGACTCGGGGTCGGACGCGGCCCCGGACGGCGGTTCCGCCCGGTCGAGCGGGCCCGCGGTGATCGCTCCCGGAAAACCCGGTGAGGCGGCTCAAACCCTCTCGCCGGAAGAAGTCGAGAAGCAGCGCGCCGAGGACGACTCGCCGAATTCCGCGGACCGCGACTATGCGCGCATGATGATCGAGCATCACACCCAGGCCCTGGAAATGACCGAACTCGCCCCCGAGCGGGCGAAGTCGACTCAGGTGAAGCGGCTCGCCGAGCGCATCTCGGCCGCCCAGAAGCCGGAGATCGCGGCCATGGAGGGCTGGCTGAAGTCCAACGACGGTGACGGGCGGGGAACTTCGCACGACCACGAGGCGATGCCCGGCATGGCGACGGAGGACCAGCTGAAGGAACTCGGCACGCTCGACGGGGAGAAGTTCGACCAGCTCTTCCTGAAGCTGATGATCATCCATCACGAGGGGGCGATCACGATGGCCACGGATGTGAAGGCGCAGGGCAACAACATCCTGATCGAGGAGATGGCCGACGACGTGATCGCCCAGCAGACGACCGAGATCAGCCGGATGCGCGACCTGACGGCGTGAGCCTCGCGCCTCCGGGTTCCCGCCTCAGCGCCGGGCGTGACGAGGGCCGAGCAGGCCCTCGTCACGCGCCCCGGCGATCAGCCGGAGCGACTTGCGGCGGCTGTGCCCGGTCGCGCACATCACCGCGAGCACCGGGTCGTAGCCCGCCCGCTGCGCCGCGAGGTACTCCTCGGCCACCAGCCGCCGCCCCTCCACACCACGCGGCCACGCGGGCCTCGCCCGGCGGCCGGGTCCGTACGACGACTCCGACAGCTCCTCGTCGAAGACCTCGGGCGCGGTGCCGCACGCCTCGAACAGCGGGCCCTCGATCCAGTCGGCCAGCTCCGCCAGGTCGTCCAGGGACAGCGGCGGCTCGGCGCGCACGTCCTCGAGGGACAGCCGCCCCTCGCAGACCACGGCGAGCATCTCGACCTCGGCCCCGTCCGGGAAGGCGAGCCGGGCGTTGAACCAGGCCGTGGCCCCGTCCTGCTCCTGCACCTCCCAGGCGGGCCGCACGGACACCGTGCCGTCCTGCCAGTGGCGGTCGGAGAGATTGAGAAAGGATGCTTCCAGCACCTACGCAACGTAAGCGCATGATCACATTCGCTGGGCACAGCCACGCGTGCCCGGCGCGCACGGCACCCCGACGGCGCAGCAGGACCTCCCTCGCCTCCGCGCCCCTCCCCCGGTACGCCCAGCGGTGCCATCCTGGAGATATCAGCGATCTCCTCGCGTAAGGAGTTCCGCCGTGCTGCGTGTCGCCGTCATCGGTTCCGGGCCGAGCGGGTGCTACACCGCCCAGAGCCTCGTCCAGCAGGATCCCGAGGTGCTCGTCGACGTCCTGGACCGGCTGCCGTGCCCGTACGGCCTGGTGCGCTACGGGGTGGCGCCGGACCACGAGAAGATCAAATCGCTGCAGAACAACCTGCGCACCGTGCTGGAGCACGAGCGGGTGCGGTTCCTCGGCGGCGTCCAGGTGGGCCCGCACGGTGTGCCGGCCGCCCGGCTGCGGGAGCTGTACCACGCGGTCGTGTACTGCGTGGGCGCCGCCACCGACCGCCGGCTCGGCATCCCGGGCGAGGACCTGCGCGGCAGCTGGTCGGCGACCGAGTTCGTCTCCTGGTACAGCGCGCACCCCGACGCCGTGGCGGACGGTTTCGTCCTCGGCGCACGGTCCGCCGTGGTCATCGGCGTCGGCAACGTCGCGGTCGACGTCACCCGTATGCTCGCACGCGGCACGACCGAGCTGAGCCCCACCGACATGCCCCAGGCGGCCCTCACCTCCCTCGCCGCCAGCGAGGTCGGCCAGATCCACATGGTGGGCCGCCGCGGCCCCTCCCAGGCCCGCTTCACCACGAAGGAACTGCGCGAGCTGAGCACGCTCCCGGACACCCAGGTCACCGTGAACCCGGCGGAGCTGGAACTGGACCCCGACTACGTCGACCCGTCGTCCCTCCCCGCCGCCCAGCGCCGCAACGTCGAGGTCCTGCGCGGCTGGGCCACCGCGCCCCCCGCGTCCGGCCGCCACCACATCCGCCTGCGCTTCTTCCTCCGCCCCGTCGAACTCCTCGCCGACGGCGACCGCGTCTGCGGCGTACGCCTGGAACGCACGGCCCCGGACGGCCACGGCGGCCTGACCGGAACCGGCCGCTACGAGGAGATCGAGGCCCAACTCGTCCTGCGCTCGGTCGGCTACCGAGGGGTCCCCCTGGGGGGCCTCCCCTTCGACCCTGCCCGCGGCACGGTCCCGAACGTCGCCGGACGCGTGGTGCGGGACGGCGTGGCAGCACCGGGCGAGTACGTGGCCGGCTGGATCAAGCGGGGCCCGACCGGAGTGATCGGCACCAACCGCCCGTGCGCGAAGGAGACGGTGACATCGCTGTTGGAGGACGCCCCGGCACTGGTGAGCAGGTCGGTTCCGGACGGCCCACTGTCGGCACTGAGGGCAGAGGGCTGCACGCCGGTGGAGTGGTCGGGTTGGCAGGCGATCGAGAGGGCTGAGGCGGAGTTGGGCGCCTCACTGGGCAGAGGGGTCGTGAAACTCCCGGACTGGGAGTCCCTGATGACCGCCGCACAAGGCAGCGGGCCCCTTTAGGGGCGCGGGCTGTGACATGTGCGGCTCCGCCGCGTGGGCGCGACAAGCCCCCACCCACCCGCGCTCTGAACACAGACAGGCAACACCCCAGAAATCAACAGACTGTTTAAATCGCCTAGGGTCTCGCCCATGGCAACCACCACCCCCGCCCATCCCGTCGACGAAGTACCCCCCATCCGCCAACTCGCGGCATTCGGCCTCCAACACGTCCTCGCCATGTACGCGGGAGCCGTCGCCGTCCCCCTCATCGTGGGCGGCGCGATGCGACTCCCACCCGCCGACCTCGCCTATCTGATCACCGCGGATCTCCTCGTGTGCGGCATCGCGACACTGATCCAGTGCGTCGGCGTATGGCGCTTCGGCGTACGGCTCCCGATCATGCAGGGCTGCACCTTCGCGGCCGTCTCCCCCATGGTGCTGATCGGGACGGAGGGCGGCGGCCTCCCCGCGATCTACGGCTCGGTCATCGTGGCCGGCCTGGCGATCATGCTGCTGGCCCCGGTGTTCGGCAGACTCCTCCGCTTCTTCCCTCCGCTCGTGACCGGCACGGTGATCCTGATCATCGGCCTCTCCCTCCTGCCGGTGGCCGGCAACTGGGCGGCCGGCGGAGTCGGCGCGAAGGACTTCGGTGAGCCCAGGAACCTGGCGCTCGCGGCGTTCGTCCTGCTCGTCGTGCTGGGCGTGCAGCGGTTCGCCCCCGTGTTCCTCAGCCGGATCGCCGTGCTGATCGGCATCGTCGTGGGGCTCGCGGTCGCGGTGCCGCTGGGGTTCACGGACTTCGGCGGGGTGCGGGACGCCGACTGGGTGGGCATCAGCACGCCCTTCCACTTCGGGGCACCCACGTTCCACGTCTCGGCGATCGTGTCGATGCTGGTCGTCGCCCTTGTCACCATGACCGAGACCACCGGTGACCTGATCGCGGTCGGCGAGATGACGGACCGCAAGGTGGAATCGCGTTCCCTCGCCGACGGGCTGCGGGCCGACGGCTTCTCCACGGTCCTCGGAGGTGTCTTCAACACCTTCCCGTACACGGCCTACGCGCAGAACGTGGGCCTGGTCGGTATGACCCGGGTGCGCAGCCGCTGGGTCGTCGCGGCGGCCGGCGGCATCCTCGTGCTGCTCGGTCTGCTGCCCAAGCTGGGCGCGGTGGTCGCGGCGATCCCGGCGCCGGTGCTCGGCGGCGCGGGGCTGGTGATGTTCGGTACGGTCGCCGCGAGCGGGCTGCGCACGCTCACGCAGGTCGACTTCAAGGGCAACCACAACCTGACGATCGTGGCCGTCTCGGTGGCCGTGGGCATGCTGCCGGTCGGCGTGCCCACGGTCTACGCGAAGTTCCCGGACTGGTTCCAGACGGTGATGAACAGCGGCATCAGCGCGGGGTGCCTCACGGCGATCGTGCTGAACCTGCTCTTCAACCACCTTCCGGCGAGGTCCGGTTCAGCTGCCGCCGAGGCCGGCGGCCCACCGGGCGGCAACGTCCCCGAGGGTGTCGAGAAGCCCCGGGAAGAGGCCGTCTAGAGGGTGCTGTGCGGGACTTTCACCACACCCCCTAGGGCGTCCCGGCCGGGATGCGTCCCCGCACCAGCCGCTGGACGGTCCGCTCCAGGTCGGGCAGTGTCCGTTGGCCCGCCACCGCGAGGGCGATCGCCGTGGCGACGCCCGCCCAGGCGACCGGGCCGAGGGGGGTGCAGCCGAAGAAGTGGCTGGCGCCGGGGATCTGGATCAGGGCGACGAGGGCGGCGGCGGAGCCGAGCGCCGTGGTGCGGACCAGCGGGCTGTGCCGGCGGTCGGCGAGGGTCTGGGCCAGCTGGGTGCCGACCACGCCGCACAGGGCCATCGTCGTCGAACGGCGCGCGGTGCCCGGGGTGAAACGGCCGATCAGCCAGGCGATGGTCGCGCCCAGGCAGGTGGTCAGGGCGCGGTGGCGGATCTGACGGATGAGAGGTGCGCCGAGGAGCGAGGTGCCCAGGGGTTCGGTGCCCGGGGCGTCGCCCTCGTGCGCGTCCCCGTCCTCGTCGGACGGCTCCTCCTTCGGTGTCACGGCCACCGCCATCGCGGGGAACAGGTCCGTGAACAGGTTCACGAGCAGCATCTGGCGCGTGGAGAGCGGGGCCGAGCCCGCGAGGAGGGTGCCGAGGATGCCGAAGCCGACCTCGCCCGCGTTGCCGCCGATGAGGATGGCGATGGCGTCGGTGACGCTGTGCCACAGGGACCGGCCTTCGGTGACCGCCTCGATGAGCACCGTCAGGTCGTCGTCGGTCAGGACGAGGTCGGCCGCGTTGCGGGCGGCCGCCGAGCCACGGGCCTGGATGCCCACGCCGATGTCGGCGGCACGGATGGCCGCGGCGTCGTTGGCGCCGTCGCCGACCATCCCGACCACCCGGCCGGCGTCCCGCAGCGCCTCGACGACCTGGAGCTTCTGCTCGGGCGCGACGCGTGCCACGACTCCCGCGTCGCGCAGCATCCGGGCCCGTACCGACCTGTCGGCGGACGCGAGTTCGTCGCCCGTGACGACGGTGGTGTCCTCGGGCCAGCCCAGTTCGGCGGCGATCGCGCGCGCGGTCTGCGGGTGGTCGCCGGTCAGCATGACCGGCCGTACGCCCGCCCCGCGCAGCCCGTGCACGAGCGCCGTGGACGTCTCGCGCGGTACGTCGGCCAGGGCGAGCAGGCCGGTGAACTCCAGTTCGTCCAGGGGCGCTTCGAGGGCGTCCGACGGCTCCTCGCCCGCGCGCAGCGGACGTTCGGCGACCGCCAGGACACGCAGCCCGTCGCGGGCCAGCGACTGTGCCGTCCCGGACGCGTGGTCCGGGAGGTCACGGCAGACGGGCAGGAGCGTCTCCGGGGCGCCCTTGACCACCAGGGCCGGGGTGCCGTCGCCCGCCCGGCCGACGGCGGCGGCGTAACCACGGGCAGCCTCGAACGGCCGTCCCTCGGTCTGCTCCCACTCGGGGTCGGGCCCGGCCGCCTTCAGCACCGCCTCGTCGGTGGCGTGCACCGGGCGGGAGGACGAGCCGTTGAGCCGGGGGCAGGCACGGGCGGCGACGCGCAGGGTGCGGGGCATGTCGTCGGGGGCCGTGTCCTTGGCGGCGCGAACCGTGCCGTCGGCCTCGGTGACGCGCACCACACGGAGGCGGTTCTCCGTGAGGGTGCCCGTCTTGTCGAAGCAGACGGTGTCCATGCGGCCCAGCGCCTCCAGGGTGCGCGGGGTGCGGACGAGGACGCCGTGGCGGCTCAGTCGGCGGGCGGCCGACAGTTGCGCCACCGTCGCGACCAGCGGCAGTCCTTCGGGGACGGCGGCGACGGCCACCGCGACTCCACCGCTCACCGCCTCCCGGATGGGCGTGCCGCGCAGCAGGGCCAGACCCGTGACCGCCGCGCCACCGGCCATGGTCAACGGCAGTGCCTTACGGGTGAGTTCCTGGATCCTCGCCTGCACTCCGGCGGACGGGGGCGTACGGGCGGCGAGGGCGACAGCGCGTGCGGCCTCGGTGCGGTCGCCGGTTCCGACCACGACGGCCCGGGCCTGACCGGCCACCACGGTCGTGCCCTCGAAGACCATGCAGGAGCGGTCGGCCACCGGGGCGCGGGGAGTCGGGGCCGTCCGCTTGTCCACCGGCAGGGACTCGCCGGTGAGCGCCGACTCGTCCACCTCCAGTCCGTCCTCCCACAGCAGCCGGGCGTCGGCCGGGACCACGTCGTCCCCCTTCAGCTCGATCACATCGCCGGGGGTGAGCCCGGCGGCGTCCACCGTCCGGGCCTCGGCCGACGTGTCCTCGGCGGGTGGCGCGGTCGGCTCCTCCGCGTCCCTGGGCGTGACGCGGGCCTTCCGTTTCTGGTCCGCGAGCAGCCCGGACAGGGCCCGCTCGGCCCGCAGCCGCTGCACACCGCCGACGAGGGCGTTCAGGTCGAGCGCGCCGAAGACGAGGAGGGCGTCCACGACCGATCCGAGGATCGCGGACGCGGCGGAGCCGACCGCCAGCACGGGGGTGAGGGGGTCGTCGAGCTCGCCGCGGACGGCTCGGGCGAGTTCGAGGGTCCAGCGCACGGGAGCCATCGCGGGGGCATGCCCCATCGCGTCGGCCGCCTCGTGCAGTCGGGTCGTCGCCTCCTCGATCGGCGTCATGTCGGTGCCGGCGCCGGGCTCGTGCTCCAGCCGGGTGAGGACGTCGTCCGGTTCGAGTGCGTGCCAGGCCGTACGCGGGCGAGGACGGGGCGCCCGGGTCATCGCCACACCGAGTGCCGACCGTGCGCCGGTGAGCAGGGCCGTGGCGGCGGCGACGTCCACGGGGACGTGCCGCAGCCCGGGCAGGGGCGAGCGGCGCGGCCCCTTCGACTCGCCGACGGCCACGAGCAGCCCGGAGAGGGCGGCGCCGGACCGGGCCAGGATCTGCGAGCGGCGGCCCACCGCGCGGGCCGCCGGGACCGCGGTCAACAGCCGCCACACATCGGCCGGGCCGTTCAGGGCCAGGACGTCCGCGCCCCAGACGACGGCACTGTCCCCGTCCGCGAGGGCGACGGCCACGTCACCGCCGAGCAGCCCGTCCAGCACGTTCATGGCGTCCTGTGCGTACGTGTCGCCGTCCTGTGCGTACGTGTCGTCGACCGGTACGTGGGTGTCGTCGACCCGTACGCGGGTGTCGTCGACGTCCGCTTCGGGGTCGGCCGAAGGCAGCCGGGCGACCGTGAGGACGGTGGCGCCCTCATCGCGCAGTGCCCGCACGACCTCGCGGAACGGCCGCGCACTGTCCACGACCTGGTCCGCGAGGCTGGTGAAGTCGCGCAGCGCCGGGTCGTCCACCATGACGACGGTGAGGCGGGCTCGGCGTGCCGCGTCCAGGACGGTCTCGGCCCAGGGGTCCGCGCCCGCTCCGGGGGTCCGCAGCGCGCTGGGGTGCAGGACGATCGTGTCGACCGTCTCCAGCTGCCGCAGCCGCTCCGCGTCGCGCACCAGCACGCCGGTCCGGGCCAGTGCCCCGCTCAGTACGGCGTGGAAGGCGGCGGGCCCGTAGCGCGCGGCCTTGGGCGAGCCCGAGAGCACCGCCTCGGCGGCCTCCTGGCCGTCGTGCTTGACCAGCAGGGTGGCCACGGCGCCCAGCACACTGCCGGTGGTGGCGTGGGCGGCGTACTCCTGGGCGGGGGTGGTCCGCAGCGGCGGGCGCACGGAGGGGCGTGGGGGCAGACCGACCCGTACCGGCGTGCACACCTGGTCGTGGGCGGTGTCGAACGCGGTCGCGCGCGCCACCGTGTCCCCCAGTTGGCAGGTGCGCAGCGCACCGTCGAGCAAGAGAGCGATCGGTGTCTGCCCGGCACCGTGCACCGCGGCGTTGCCGGCGGCCAGCAGGACGTCCATGCGGGACGCGCCGAGGCGGTCGCGCAGGAATCCGCGGAAGCGCGGGTTCTCGCGCAGCAGCGTCGCCACCGCGGTCACCAGCCGCGGCGAGGGCGGCAGGCGCAGGAAGGACCCGGCGAGCGCGACCCCGGTGCCGAGGACGTCGGCGGCGAGAGCCGCCGCGGCGGCCCGTATCCCCGCCGCGTCACCGGGATGGGCGTACCCGTCCACGGTCTCGTCCGTCGTCGACAGTCCGTGCCGGGCGGCGAGCGCGATGGTCTCCTCCACCACCTCGTCGCTGAGCGCCTCCTCGGCCGCGGCCACCACGAGCCGCGCCAGTCCCCGGTCCCAGTACGCGAGCGCCACGTCGGGCCGTTCCGCCAGCGCCGCGGCGACCTTGCGGGCCACGTGTTCCGTCCCGCCCTCCCGCCGTGTCCGTTCGAGGGTCTCGGGACGCAGCGGGAAATGGGCCCGTGCACCGGAGCGCCAGGGGCGCGCGCCTCCCGGCAGGGCGTTGCGGGCGACGCGCGCGGCGTGCGCCGCGGTGTCCACGCTCCGTACGCCCGTCCGCGCCGCTCCGGCCACCGCTGCGGCGGCCATGCCCACCGCGGTCCCGGCGCCTCGCGCCAGCAGCCGGGGCCCCGCCGTCGCGAGCCCGGTGGCGACAGCCGTCGGACGGGTCAGCAGCCCGAGACCTGCGGCGTGCCCCCGCTCACCCTGCTCGTCATCCTGCTCGCCACCCCACCGGCCACCTCGTGCCATGACTCTCCTCACCTCGAGCGTGATCCTCTTCCGAGGGGAGCCGGGTTCCCGCGAAACGGCTCGTCATCCACGCCGTCTGTGAGCATGTCCGCCGCCGTGGCGGGCCGCTCACCTCCGCTGGAGCAGGCGGGCCGGAACCGCTGCGGCCAGGATCCGGTAGCCCTCGGGGTTGAGGTGCAGCCAGTCGCCGTCGTGGAGGGTCGGGAGGAGTCGGCGCGGGTTCGCGGGATCGCGGACCGCGCGGTCGAAGTCGAGGACGGCGTCGAAGCGGCCGCTGGTCCGGATCCAGGTGTTGACGGCCTGCCGGGCCGTCTCCCGGTGTCCGGCGGCGTCGTCGTACGGAGTGTTGCCGCCGAAGGGCAGCAGGGTCGCGCCGTAGACGCGGATGCCCTGGGCGTGGGCGCGGACGACGAACTGCTCGTAGGCGGCGATGAGGTCGGCGGTGACGCGCTGCTGGGCGGCGGGGGTGGCCTCGGCGGTCCCGATGTCGTTGATTCCCTCGAAGACGATCAGTTGTTCGACGGCGCTGTGGGCCAGGATGTCGCGGTCCAGGCGGGCGAGGGCGCTCGGGCCGAGTCCGTCGTTGAGGACGCGGTTGCCGCCGGCCGCCTGGTTCACCACGGCGATGTGCCGGGTGCCGGGCTTCTGCTGGAGGCGATCGAAGAGCTGGTCGGGCCAGCGGTTGTTGCCGTTGGTGGTGGAGCCGCGGCCGTCGGTGAGCGAGTCGCCGAGGACGGCGACCGCGGTCGTGGCGGGCCGGGACAGCACCTCGACATCGCTGAGCAGGTACCAGTGGTTGGTCGGGGTCGCTCCGGGCAGGTCCGTGTCCTCGGTGTGGTCGCCGTGCCGGAGGTACGAGGTGGTGCGGGAGCCCGGGTGCGAGGTGAGGGCGAGGGACGCCTGGCCCTCGGCCAGGTACGCCGTCACGGTCAGGTTGGCGCCCGGCTTCAGCGTGAAGTCCAGCGGGTCCGAGACCACTTGGGCGCCGACCGGCACGGTCGTGGACTCCCGGCCGCTGAAGGTCACCGTCCGGGACGTGCCGGGTTCGATCGCGCCGACCCCCGCCTGCCCGCCCAGCGGAAGGGCCACCGTCACGGTGGTCAGCGGCAGCGCGCTGCCCCCGAAGGCGTTGGAGAAACGCAGCCGGACGCGGTCGCCGCCGGTGGTGACGCGCACGGTCTGCCGCAGGGTGGTGTCGACGAGCACGGCACGGTCCCCGGTGAACGGCGCCGGTGGCATGTTGTGGGGCTCGGTGAGCTGCGGCATCGCGGACCAGGTGTTCACCCAGTGCCGGGCGGACGTCGCCGCGTCGCGGGTGCCGGCGCCGTCCGTCCGCTGCGGGCTCCTGACCAGGGCCACCACGGCGGACGATGCCACCATCAGGGCCAGAGCGAGGACGCAGGTGGCGATCAGGGTGGTGAGCGGCGCTCTGCCGGCCGGCTCGGAGGGCTGCGGGGTTCTGGGCGATGGCAAGGGCGGTGCCTTTCTCCGGAAGTGGGGCGAGCATCGACGATGTCCGGGCGCGCACCTCGTCGGCGCACGCCCGGAGGGCTGGTCGGGCGGGAGATCGGTGAGTCGGAGGGCGGCGGGGACGGGAGGTCGGTGAGGTCGGAGGGCGGGCGGGGACCGCAGGCCGGTCAGCGCGGGCGGCCCCTCGGACACGTCAAGCGCTCGTACACGCCGTCCCGTTGAGCGTGTACGACGACGGTGCGGCGCTGTTGCCCGTGTGGTTCGCCTGGTAGCCGATGCTGACGCTCGCGCCGGGTGCGATCGCGGCGTTGTACGTGGCGTTGGTCGCGGTCACAGCGCCGCTCGCCGGGCTGTAGGTGGCGCCCCAGCCGTTGGTGATGGCCTGTCCGGAGGGCAGGGTGAAGCCCAGTTTCCAGCCGTTGACCGCCGTCGTACCGGTGTTGGTGAGGGTGACCGAGGCGGTCAGGCCGGTGCTCCACGCGTTGGTGGTGACGGTCACCTTGCAGGGGCCGGCCGGGGGCTGGGGCGCGGGGCCGGAGCTGTTGAGGCCGAAGAAGGTGAGGACGCGCTCGGCCATGCCCCAGGCGTAGAGGTTGTGACCGGTGCCCTGGAGGCTGATGGCCTCGACGGGGGCGCGGTCACCGGTGCCGCCGTAGCGGGTGCGGGTCCAGCCGGACTGGGGCGAGTCGGTGGCGGCCGGTGTCTGGCTGACACCGTGCACGTGGGTCCACTGCTTGATCTCCTCGCCGAAGTTCGGGTAGCGCAGCACGTCGTCCTCGGTGCCGTGCCACACCTGCATACGGGGCCGGGTCCCGGTGTATCCGGGGTAGGCGCCGCGGACCAGGTCGCCCCAGGCCTGCGGGGTGCGCGTGATGGTGCCGTTCGCGCAGTCGCTGTTCCACTCCGAGCCGTTGGTGGTGGCGAAGCAGGCGAAGGGCACGCCCGCGAAGGCGGCGCCGGCGGCGAACACGTCGGGGTAGTCGCCGAGCAGGACGTTGGTCATCATCGCGCCGGAGGAGATGCCGGTGGCGAAGACGCGGTCGGTGTCGGCGTCGTAGGTGCGGACGGTCCAGTCGACCATGGACTTGATGCCCACGGGGTCGCTGCCGCCGCCGCGGGTCAGCGCCTGCGGGGAGGCGACGTCGAAGCACTTGCTGCTGCGGGTGACGGACGGGTACACGACGATGAACCCGTACCGGTCGGCCAGCGAGGCGTACTCGGTGCCGTTGTACATCGCCGGTCCTGAGCCGGTGCAGTAGTGCACGGCCACCACGATCGCCGGGTTCGCGGTGACGCTGTCCGGCACGTACAGGTACATCTGCAGGTTGCTGGGGTTCGTGCCGAAGCCGGTGATCTCGGTGAGGGCCGCCCGGGGAGCGGCCTCGGCCTTCGCGTCCGCCGCGGCGGCCGTGGGCGCGGTGAGGAGCGTGGCCGCGAGCAACGGCACCAGGGCTCCCAGCAGCGCGACGAGTACCGAACGCAGCGGTCCGCGCGTGCGGTCGTGGGGGGTGAGGGTCACGTCGTTGTGCCTTCCTGTCACGGGTTCGGCAAGAGGGGTCGGTCCGGGCCGGCAGTCGGCAAGAGGGGCCGGTCCGGGTCAGAGTTGGTCCGGGTGAGCAGGCCGCCGCGAAGGTCACGTTGGTCGAGCGGATGGCGAGCGCCTCGACGAGCATCAGGTACCCGCCGCTGTCGCCGATCCGGTAGACGTTGCTCGCCTCGAAGAGGTCGAAGCGGTGGGGCTCGGAGAGCACGATCTCGGTGTCCCGGAAGCCTCCCGGGAACTCGCCGACCGTGGTGCGGGAGCGGTATTGGGACGCGGCGCCCGGTTTCCGGGGAGATCAACGGGCCGGTCGAGGACCAGGTGAAGGAGCCGGGCAGGGGGTCCACCCGGCCGGGCGACGCCAGGACCAGTCCGCTGGCGAACGTACGCACACGTGGAGTCGTCATCGACTCGCCCCTCTCGGAAGGGAAGCGTCCGCCGAGCATCGTGACATGCACATGGTTGCCATGGAAGCGCTCCCACGTGTCGAAAGAATTCGCTCGCGCGGGTGGGCCGTAACCGGTCGACCACCCGACCGAACCCACCCGACCGCGCTCACCAGGCCCGACCCAATGTCTTTTGCGCAAAGCGTTGACTAGAAAGCGCTTGCCCCCTACGTTCCGTTCAGCAGTGTGAACTGCCCGCCAACGCCACTTGGCAAGGGCCAGGCACGCCGGGGTCCCCCACTCCCCGAGAAACCGCTCCACCTGCACCATCGAGGTCCGCACCTCGATCTTTCCGCTCGAGCGTGTCGATCAACATACAGAACGCTGTTCATCTACATGGCCCGTCAGCTCTCCTGAAGGGACGCACCCGCATGCGTACCACCGTCCCCCCACGTACACACACGCAAAGATCAGCCCTGGTGGCCGCCGCGGCCGCCCTGGCGACAGCCGCCGTCCTCGCCCTGCCGCAGTCCGCCGGAGCCGCGGAGACCGCACCGATCGGCTACGGCGCCGGGACCACCGGCGGCGGCAGCGCCACCCCGGTCACCGTCTCGACGCTCGCCGCCTTCCAGAGCGCCGTCACCGGCAACGCGGCCAAGGTCGTCCGCGTCAACGGCCTGATCTCCCTGAGCGGTCAGGTGGACATCGGCTCCAACACGACGGTGCTGGGCGTGGGTTCGTCGTCCGGGTTCACCGGCGGCGGCCTGCGGATCAAGGAAGAGACCAACGTCGTCGTCCGCAACCTGAACATCAGCAAGCCGGTCGCCCCCGCCGACGGCATCACCGTCCAGGAGTCCACGAAGGTGTGGATCGACCACAACTCCTTCTCGGCGGACCGCTCGCACGACAAGGACTACTACGACGGTCTGCTGGACATCAACCACGGTTCCGACAACGTGACGGTGTCCTGGAACACCTTCAAGGAGCACTTCAAGGGCTCGCTCGTCGGCCACAGCGACAACAACGCCTCCGAGGACACCGGCCACCTGAAGGTGACGTACCACCACAACCACTTCGGCAACGTCTACTCGCGCATCCCCAGCCTGCGCTTCGGCACCGGGCACTTCTACAACAACTACGTGGACGGCGCCGAGACCGCCTGCCACTCGCGCATGGGCGCCCAGATGCTCGTGGAGAACAACGTCTTCCGCAACACGGGAGTCGCGGTCACCACGAACCGCAGCAGTGACGTGGACGGCTACGCCAATCTGCGCGGCAACGACCTCGGTGGGGCCGCCACCGAGATCTCCCGGGTGGGGAGCTTCACCACCCCGCCCTACAGCTACACCGCCGAGTCCGCCTCATCCGTCGTCGCCTCGGTGACGTCGGGCGCGGGGGCCGGAAAACTCTGAGAACCCTCCAACCCCCCATCCGCTCGGACAACAGAAGGAATCGGGACATGACTTCTGCAACACGTCCGCGTGCCCGCACGCGCGCGCTGACCGGCACGTTCGCCGCGTTCAGCCTCTCGTTTGGCATGATCATGACTAGTGGGGCCACCCCGGCGAACGCCGCCACCTGGCCGACGCCCAGCAACAGCCAGCCGGTGAGCTCGACCATCAACGTGTCGGGCACCAGGGACGGCGGCATGGTGCGCTACTACGGCAGCGGCGCCCTGGCCGGCGACGGCCAGGAAGAGGGCCAGGACCCGATCTTCAAGCTCGCGGCCGGCGCGACGCTGAAGAACGTCATCATCGGCGCGCCCGGCGCCGACGGCATCCACTGCGAGGGCAACTGCACCCTGCAGAACGTCTGGTGGGAGGACGTCGGCGAGGACGCGGCGACCTTCCGCGGCGGCTCCACCTACACGGTGACCGGCGGCGGCGCCAAGAAGGCGGCGGACAAGGTCTTCCAGCACAACGGGCCCGGCACCGTGAACATCTCCAACTTCGCGGTCAGCGAGTTCAAGACCCTGTACCGCTCGTGCGGCGACTGCTCCACGCAGTACACGCGCAAGGTGAACCTCAGCAACATCGAGGTGACCGGGACCGGCTCCACCGCGCGGCTCGTCGGCATCAACGTCAACCGCGGCGACGTGGCGACCCTGCGGGGCATCACGATCCTCAACGACAGCAGCCGCAAGGTCGTCCCGTGCCAGAAGTACAACAACACCACCGCCGTGGGTACGGGCCCCGACAGCACCAACTGCCTGTACTCCACCTCGGACATCACCTACAGGTGAGACCGCTCGTCACCCACCGGTGAGTCCCACCGACGGCCGGACGGAGCCCTCCCCCACGGGCCTCGTCCGGCCGTCGGCCGTTCGCGCGGGGCGATCACCGTCACAGTCACACCCCGCCCGACCTCACCAGATCTTGCGCTCCCAGAGCGGGCCGATCCGCTCCCACTCCTCGTCCCACTGGTCCATCCGCCGCCGCTCCATACGGCCGCGTACGAGCCGGCCGCCCACGAAGGGCACGGCGGCCACGAACACACCCGCGAGACCGCCGACGAGCGCGGCACGCAGCCGCGCCTGGGACTCGCCGGCCGGCTTGGTGACCAGGAGGCCCTCGGCGTCCGTCCAGACGGTGACCGGGGTGCCCATCAGGCTGGCGGGATCGACCCGGGCCTGCCCCTCGCGGGAGGAGCCGTCCGGCGCCGTCCAGCGGACCTTCGCCCACACCTTCTCCGTGCCGGTACCGCTCGCACCGGACGGCTCCGGCGCGTCCTCGGTGAGGAGCGCGCCGACGGGACGCCACTCGGCGCGCTGCCGGGCGAGGCCGGACTCGACGGAGTCCGCGGCCATGAGGCCCGTGACCACCCCGCCGAACAGGGTCAGGGTCCAGGTGATCAGCACGACCCAGGACTCCAGCCGGTCGCCGCGCCTTCTGAGCGGGTTGCGCCGCCATCGCCACAACCACACCTTCGGACCACGGAATGCCACCATCGGAGGCACCCTCCCTCACACACGCAGGACAGCCGGACCGCTCTCCCATACGGCGGCGGCCCTCCGCCTGCTCATGCGATGTGGGTCACCCCGCCCGGCCCCGGGCGGTCCCCCGCTCCCCCGCCGCCCCCTCCCACGCCCTCTGACCTGCGGCGAAGGTGTTCCGAGGGGTGACTGTCAGTGGTGAGGTGCAGACTGGCCCGTGACTGAGACGACGATGTCCAGGAGGTGGCCGGGATGGCCGACGCACTGCTCACCGTAGGCACGCGCAAGGGGCTCTTCATCGGGCGGCGGCGCGGCGGCGCATGGGAGTTCGACGAGACTCCCTACTTCAACGCGCAGGCGGTCTACGCGATCGCCATCGACACCCGTACGGACACGCCCCGCCTGCTGGTCGGCGGCGACAGCGCGCACTGGGGTCCGTCCGTCTTCCACTCCGACGACCTGGGCCGCACCTGGACCGAGCCGGCGCAGCCCGCGGTCAGGTTCCCGAAGGACACCGGCGCCTCGCTGGAGCGGGTGTGGCAGCTGCACCCGTCGGCCGCCGAGCCGGACGTGGTGTTCGCGGGCACGGAACCGGCCGCGCTGTACCGCTCGGAGGACCGCGGGGAGACCTTCGAGCTGGTACGGCCGCTGTGGGAGCACCCGACCCGCGACAAGTGGCAGCCGGGTGGTGGTGGCGAGGGGCTGCACACGATCCTCACCGACCGGCGCGACCCGCGCGCGGTGACCGTGGCCGTCTCCGCCGCCGGGGTGTTCCGCACCGAGGACGGCGGCGCGAGCTGGTCGCCCTCCAACTCCGGTGTCTCCGCGGTGTTCCTGCCGGACCCGAACCCGGAGTTCGGCCAGTGCGTGCACAAGGTGACCCGGGACGCGGCGACGCCCGACCGGCTGTACCTCCAGAACCACTGGGGGGTGTACCGCAGCGACGACGCGGGCGCCCACTGGGAGGACATCGGCGCGGGCCTGCCCTCCACGTTCGGGTTCGCCGCGGTCGCCCACCCGCACCGGGGGGACACCGCCTATGTCTTCCCGATCAACGCCGACGCGGACCGTGTCCCGGCCGACCACCGCTGCCGGGTCTTCCGCACGGCGGACGCGGGCAAGAGCTGGGAGCCGCTGTCGGCGGGCCTGCCGACAGCGGACCACTACGGCACGGTGCTGCGCGACGCGATGTGCACGGACGGCGCGGACCCGGCGGGGGTGTACTTCGGCAACCGCAACGGCGAGGTGTACGCGTCGGCCGACGACGGCGACAGCTGGCGGCAGTTGGTGTCGCACCTGCCGGACGTGCTGTGCGTACGCGCGGCGGTCGTCGGCTGAGGCGGAGGTGACAGGGGGAGTCCGGTCGTCGATGTCGTCCCGCACGTCACCCGTGCGGTCCGCCAAGTCGTCCTGGGATCGGCCCTGTTCGGCATCGTAACGGTCATCATCGATCACCCGCTGAGCACCCGCTGAGCACCGGTTGAGCACCGGTTGATCGTCATGGCCGTTACGGCAGTAGGGTGACGCCGTGGCACCACGACCGTTGCATGAAATCGTCGAACCGGGCTGGGCGAAGGCCCTCGAACCCGTGGCCGGAAGGATCGCCGAGATGGGCGACTTCCTGCGCGCGGAGATCGCCGCCGGACGCACCTATCTCCCGGCCGGACCCCACGTCCTGAGGGCCTTCCAACAGCCCTTCGACGACGTCCGCGTCCTCATCGTCGGGCAGGACCCCTATCCGACACCGGGTCACGCGGTGGGCCTGTCCTTCTCGGTCGCGCCGGAGGTACGGCCGCTGCCGGGCAGCCTGCTCAACATCTACCGGGAGCTCAACACCGACCTGGGATTGTCCCAGCCGTCCAACGGTGACCTGACGCCCTGGACCCAGCAGGGCGTGCTGCTGCTCAACAGGGCGCTCACCACGGCCCCGCGCAAGCCGGCCGCACACCGGGGCAAGGGCTGGGAGGAGGTCACCGAGCAGGCGATACGAGCGCTGGCCGCGCGTGGGCGCCCCCTGGTGTCGATCCTCTGGGGCCGCGACGCCCGCAATCTGCGCCCCCTGCTCGGCGATCTCCCCTCCATCGAGTCCGCCCATCCCTCCCCCATGTCCGCCGACCGCGGCTTCTTCGGCTCCCGCCCCTTCAGCCGCGCCAACGACCTGCTGACCAGGCAGGGCGGCGCCCCGGTGGACTGGCGCCTGCCGTGACCGGCGGCGAGCCCCCCGTCGTGCTCGCCGTGGACTCCGGGGGCTCCGGGCTGCGGGCGGTGCTGGCGCGGGGCGGTGAGGTGCTCGGCGAGCCGGTCGCGTCCGGAGAGCCGGTGCGGACCGGTGCGCGCGGCATCGACGCCGGACATCTGCTGGAGCAACTGCTGCCCCTCGCGCGGCGGCTGCTCGACGACGCCGACTGCGACCCTCCCGCCGCGGTGGCCGTCGGGGCCGCCGGCTTCGCGACGCTCGGCGAGCAGCTGCGGGCCGAGCTGCCGACGGCGCTGACGCGCGAGTTGGGGGTGCGCCGGGTCGCGCTGATGGCCGACGCGGTCACCGCGTACACCGGCGCCCTCGGTGCGCGGCCGGGTGCCGTGATCGCCGCCGGGACGGGGCTGATCGCGATCGGCACGGACCTGGAGAAGTGGCGCCGGGCCGACGGCTGGGGGCATCTGCTCGGGGACTGCGGCGGCGGGGCGTGGATCGGGCGGGCGGGACTGGAGGCGGCGCTGCGGGCGTACGACGGGCGGACCGGCGGTTCGGCCCGGCTGCGGGCCCGCGCCGAGGAGTTGTTCGGCCCGCTGGACGGGCTGCCCGGCCGGCTCTATCCGAGGCCCGACCGTCCGGCGGTCCTCGCGTCCTTCGCGCCCGAGGTGGCCGCCTGCGCCGGGGGCGACCCGGTGGCGGCGGACATCCTGCGCGCGGCGGCCCGGCACATGGCCGACGCGGCCGCCGCCGTCTGCCCGGCCTCGGGCGAGCCCCGAGTGGCGCTGACCGGGGGCCTGTTCAAGCTGGGCGACCCTCTCCTCGTACCCCTGGAGGCGGAGTTGGCGGAGCGGCTGCCGCACGCGCGGCGGGTGCCGGCCGAGGGGGATCCGTTGGCCGGGGCCGTGCGCATCGCGGCCGCGCTGGCGGGTGGCGGGATCGGGTTGCCGTACGACGAGCGGATGTTGTACGTGGTGGCCGAAAAATAGTACCTGAAACAGGGAGTAATCCAGCCTGTCGGACAAGCATCGCCGTGCACACCCAAGAGCACCACTCAGCAGATAAATACGGTATCGAACGGCCCTGATCGGCACGTAACTCATCAGACAAATCCGGACGGATACCGCTCACCTGCACCCTCCCCGAACAGGGGAACCCAAGAAGCCAGTAACATGCGGCGCCATGAGCTCCCCCACTGGGCCCGCGTCCGGCCTGCCAGTACGAATGCCGCGACCCCGCCAGCCCGGGCGGCACCGCCGCCCGGAGCCGTTGGCGGCTCCCGAGGGCGCGCCCGCGCTCGTCCTCGCGGTGCCCGGCACGCCCAGCGCCGCCACGCGCAGCCTCGCCGAGGAGGTCGTGAGCATCGCACGCTCCGAGCTGCCCGGCCTCGACGCCCGCATCGGCTACGTCGACGGTGGTGCCGACGAGTTCCCCACGCTGCAGTCGGTGCTCGCGTACGCCGCCGAGGAGCGCACCGCCCGTTATGAGCAGGCCCGCGCCGCCGGCATGGACGTCAAGGAGCCGGACGGCCCCGTCGCCGTCGTCGTGCCCCTGCTGGCCGGTCCGGACAGCGCGACGCTGCGCCAGGTCCGGCAGGCCGTCATGGAGAGCCGTATCGCGGCCGAGCTGACCGACGTCCTCGGCCCGCACCCGCTGCTCGCCGAGGCGCTGCACGTGCGGCTGTCCGAGGCCGGTCTGGCGCGTGCCGACCGGGCCCGGCTGTTCACCGTCGCCACCGCCGCGGACGGCATCGTCCTCGCGTCCGTGGGCGGCGAGGAGGCCGTGCAGGCGGCCGGGATCACGGGCATGCTGCTGGCCGCGCGGCTCGCCGTGCCGGTGATGGCCGCCGCGCTCGACCAGGAGGGCTCGATCACCTCCGTGGCCGAGCAGCTGCGCGCCTCGGGCTCCCAGCAGCTCGCGCTCGCGCCGTACCTGATAGGGCCGGAGATCGACGCCGGTCTGATCGAGGCGGCCGCGAAGGAGGCGGGCTGTTCCGCGGCCGAGGCGCTCGGCCCCTACCCGGCGATCGGCAAGCTGGCGCTCGGCAAGTACACGACGGCGCTCGGCATCGCGCCGCAGCAGCCGCAGGGCATGCCGGTCCGTTGAGTCCGGCGCACTGAAACCGGACCACGACCCGTACGGCCGAGGGCCCGCTCCTCTCGCAGGAGCGGGCCCTCGGCCGTATGCATGCCGGCCTGCGGACCTCGCCGGACCTCCGGCTCAGAGGTCCAGGACGACGCAGGAAGCCGCGGGCACCTCGATGGAACCGCCTCGCACCGGTGTGCCCGTGTCCGGGTCGACCGTGAACCAGGTGACGTCGCCGGAGTGCTGGTTGGCCACATACAGCGTCCCGGCGGCGTGGCCGAGGGCGCGCGGCCACTCGCCGCCGCAGGGCACGGTCGTGACCAGGCGCAGCCCGGCACCCTCGACCGCGAGCACGGAGAGCACGTCCGTGCCGCGTGTGGCCGTCCAGACGAAGCGGCCGTCGCAAGACACGGCGATGCCTGAGGGGTACGCGTCGCCCTCCGGGGTGTCCGGAAGTACCGACGCCTCTCCCAGTGGCTCCAGCAGGCCCGCAGAGGCGTTCCAGCGGCAGACGGTGACCGTGGGGGCGAGTTCGTTCAGCACATAGACGTACGATCCGTCCGGCCCGTGCGGGTGGAAGGCGAGGTGGCGGGGGCCGGAGCCCGGCCGGAGCGCTGTCTCGTGGTGGACGACGGGTACGCCGTCCACCAGCGCGCACACCCGCACCGAGTCCGTGCCGAGGTCGACGCCGAGGAACCACCGGCCGCTCGGGTCGGGCAGCACCTGGTGGGCGTGCGGCTCCCGCTGGTGACGGGGGTGCGGGCCCGATCCGGTGTGCCGGAGCGTTCCGGACGCGGGGCCCGCGAGGGTTCCGTCGGGGCGCAGGGGGACGGCGGTCACGCTGCCGGAGCCGTGGTCGGCGGTCAGGACGTGGCCGGCGTGCGGGCAGAGGTGCGTGGGTCCGTCGCCGACCGCCACCGGCGGCCCGGTCAACTCGGGCTTGTCGCCCGTCACCCGGTAGGCGGCCACGGCTCCCGGAGCCGTCTCGCTGACCGCGTACAGCGTGTCCCCGTCCGGCGAGAGGGCGAGGTAGGACGGGTCGGGGACGTCGTCCGCGCCGCCGAGGACGGTCAGCGCGCCGCTCTCCTCGTCCACGGCGGCGACGAGGACGCCGGGGCCTCCCGCCGAGGTGAACGACCCGATGTAGGCCCGTCGTGGCCGCCGCCCGTCCGCCGCCCGAGCTGCTGCTGTCACTGCCGTCCCCTCCCGCTCGTCTGCCGTGCGCGCGAACAGTAGCAGGAGGTCTAGACCAAAGTCTGTACCAGGGACGAGCCTCGCAAGGGCTGGGCGAGGTCCGCGAGGGCACGTTCCAGGCCGTGGAGGTGCGCGAGGGCCTGTTCCGCGCCGGGGTGTTGGCCGGGGTGCGGGACGCCGGCGTGCGCTGGGGCGGCTCGCTCGGGTACGGCGCCGACCAGGGTCTCGACGGCCGACTCGACGCGGCGGCAGGCGGCGGTGAGGCGGGCGTCGTGGGAGGCGTCCGGGTCGGCGGCGACGGCGGCGAGACCGCGGGCCTCCCGGGCGCAGTCGTCGAGCAGGGCGAGCACCCGGCGGGCCCGTTCCTTGCGCGGTCGCAGCGGGTTGAGCGGATGTACCAGGGGCGCGAGGGACAGGCGTACGCGCCCCAGAAGTGCCTCCAGCTCCGCCACGCGCGGCGCCGGGTCCGCGTCGGGGTCGCCCGCCAGGCGCCGGGCCGCCGTCGCGGTGCAGCCGTGCACCGCGTGCAGAGCCCGCCGGACCCACCGGTTGGTGACGGCGTCCGTGGTGACGGGGAGGATCAGCGCCACGGCGAGCGCGGCCCCGAGCGCGCCGACCCCGGTCTGCGCGAGCCGGAGCCCGAGGAGCGCCGGATCCAGGACACCGAGGAGCCCGTAGAGCAGGCCCGCCATGACGGTGACGCACAGCATCATCCAGGAGTACGACACGGCGGCCGTGTAGAAGATGCCGAACACGCAGGCGGCGACGAGGGCGGCGGTGGGGGCCGGGGCGCCGTGCAGGGGGACGGCGACGAGGAGGCCGACGAGGATGCCGGTGACCGTGCCGAGGACGCGTCGGAAGCCGCGGACCAGGGTCTCACCGCGCGACGTGGTGTTCACGAAGATCCACCAGGCGGTGCCGACGGCCCAGTACCAGCGCTCCTGCGAGAGGACCTGCCCGGCGACCATCGCGAAGGCGCAGGCGGCGCTCGCCTGGAAGGCCTGGCGGGTGGTGGGGCGGGCGAGGCCGCGGCCGTCGCCCGGGGCGGGCGCGGCCGCCGGCGGGGTGCGCCGCTCGATGCACCAGGCGCCGAAGCGCACGGCCGAGGACGCGGCCAGCGACAGGCTCATCGCCGTGTACAGCTCGGGCAGTTGGCCGGGGACGGCGTGCAGGAACTGGGTGACGAAGAAGGTCATGAAGGCGAAGATGCCGAGCGCGTGGCCGCGTGGTCCCCAGCGGCGGGCGTAGACGCCGCAGAAGATCACAGCGAGCCAGATCGCGTCGCGCGGCGCCGGCAGGTCGTGCAGCACCGTCGCGAGGGCCAGGACCGGGAAGCCCACGGCGGGCAGCAGCGCGGTGGTGAGCGCCTGGCCGCGCACGGTCGGGTCGGCGACCGTGAACAGCGCGAGGAGCGCCGCGAGCCCGCCCGTGATCGAGGCGGTCAGCGACAGCCCGGCCAGCTCCGACAGGGTCACCGCGAGGCCGATGCCGAGCACCGCCCGCAACGAGATCCGCAGCCGCAGCAGCCCCGGGTCCGGAGCCATGAACATCCTCTTCACCGTGGGCCGCCCGCCCCTCTCCCGTTCAGCTTCAGCCAGTCCGGACACGACCACGCCGTCACGGCATGGAAATGGCGCCGCGGGCACGGACCGGCCTCATTGCCGTCCTGCGCTGCGCGGCGCCATGGATGTCCCCCAGGAAAGCACCAGAGTGACGATGGCTCAACCGGCATCCGGTTCACTGGTCCATTGGTACAGTTTTCGTGATCACCGAATGGCGGAGGGAAGCCAACGGACCATGGCCGTGGACGAGCTCGACACCCGCATCCTGCGGCTGCTGCTGGACCAGCCGCGCACCAGCGTGCGCGAGTACGCCCGCATCCTCGGCGTGGCCCGGGGCACCCTCCAGGCCCGCCTCGACCGTCTGGAACGCGATGGTGTGATCACCGGCACGGGTCCGTCGCTCTCCCCCGCCGCACTCGGCCATCCGGTGCTCGCCTTCGTGCACATCGAGGTGACCCAGGGGCACCTCGACGACGTGGGCGACGCGCTGGCGGCCGTACCGGAGATCATCGAGGCGTTCTCGATCACGGGCGGCGGCGACCTCCTGACACGGGTCGTGGCCCGGGACAACGCGCATCTGGAGGACGTGATCCAGGCGCTGATCAGCCTGCCGGGCGTGGTGCGCACGCGTACGGAGGTGGCGCTCAGGGAGCGGGTGCCGTACCGACTGTCGCCGTTGGTCGAGTCGATCGGCTCGGCGGCGGGCAGGCCTGCGAAGAACTGACATGGCATCGGGGTGAGACGCCCGGAGCCCGGTCAGCCGAACGTGTCGGCGGACCGGGCTCCGGTTCTCGCTGCCGCTCTTGCTCCGGTGGCTCAGGACGCCGTGTCTCGGCCCATTCCCCGGGCTCGTCGGTGGAGGATCCAGCCCGTCACCGTCAGCGCGGCGGCCGAGGCGGCCACGCCGAGGACGGTCAGGCCGGTGGAGGCGAGGCTGCCGTCGTCGCCGGTGGTGGTGGAGCCGCCCGTGCTGCTGGAGCCGCCGGTCGTGCCACTGCCACCGGACGTCGAACCGCTGCTGGAGCCGCCGCCGGTGGACGTGCCACCGGCGCTGTCGCCGTCACCCTCGTCGTCGGTGTCCACCGGGTCCTGGCCGACGAAGGCGACCGGGACCTTGACGTCCTGCGAGCGGTCGCCGGACAGGGTGTGGTCGGCGCGGGTGGCGAGGACACACGTGGCCTTGA
Source organism: Streptomyces sp. CA-210063 (assembly GCF_024612015.1). NCBI lineage: Bacteria > Bacillati > Actinomycetota > Actinomycetes > Kitasatosporales > Streptomycetaceae > Streptomyces > Streptomyces sp. CA-210063. Next base: position 9,687,895 of record NZ_CP102512.1, on the reverse strand, counting down.
AGCAGTCGGTGTACTCGTCCTTGGCGTCGATGGTCAGCTCGACCTCGAACTTGCCGCCGTCCTCGTACGGGGTCGCCAGCTCCTCGCCGTAGTCCGGCGGGTTGGAGGAGATCCACGCGGACGAGTGCGACTCGCCGGTCATGTCGACGCCGCCGATGCACGGCGTGGGCAGTTCGCCGTCGCCGTTGTCGACGCACAGGGCGACGTAGATGCCCTTCTCCTCGTCGTAGCCTGAGCCGGTGACCTTCAGGGTCTGGTTCTCGGTGGCGAGGTTGTTGACCGGGGTGACGGTGAGCTTCTGGCCGTCGGAGCCGGTGACGGTCTTCGTGCCGGAGGGCTCGCTGCCCTCACCGTCCCCGTCGCCGTCGCCGCCGCCGGTGCTGTCGTCGGCCTCGGTGACGGTGAGCGTGAAGGGTGAAGTGCGGGTGACGCCGACGGAGTTGGTGAACACCGCGCGGTACGCGTAGCCGTCGTGCGCCGCCTTGGCGGTGAAGGAGTACGTGTTCTTCGTCGCGCCCTCGATCGCGGACCAGGTCTGGCCGCCGTTGACGCTGACCTCCCACGCCACGGTGGGTTCGGGGGTGCCCTCGGCCGCCGCGACGAACGAGACCTCGTCGCCCGGGGCCACGGTCCGGTCGGTCGGGGACTGGGTCACCTTGGGGGACATCCGGCGGTCGAGCTTGGTGATCTCACCCTCGAAGGGGCTGCTGACGTAGACGCTGGTGCCGCCCGGGGCGACCGCGACGGAGGCCTCGCCGACCTGGGAGTTGTTGTCCGCCAGCTTCGTGGATGTGGCGGCCTCCGCGTAGCCGGCGGTGTCGTACACGCCCAGGTGGCTGGTGTTGTCGCCGCCGTCGCCGGAGTCGCCGTTGTCCTGCCAGACGACGAAGGCGCGCCCGGTGGTGGTGTCGAAGGCGATGTCGACGGCCTCGTCCGGCCCGTCGACGGTCTTCAGGAGCTTGGCGTCCTTGTCGTACACGCGGACGGAGTTCCCGCTGCCCACCCAGACGTTGCCGGTGGCGGGGTCGGCCTCGACGAACCCGACGGAGGCGGCCGGGAGTTCGGCGGTGGCGGTGACCGTGAAGGTACCGGTGTCGACGCGGCGCAGGTCGCCGCCGTCGGACCCGGCGGACCAGGCCGCGCCGTGGGCCTTGTCGACGCCGAGCAGGGAGGCGCCCTCGATGGTGAGGGTTCGGTTGTCGAGGGGGAGGCCAGTGGCGATGTCGACCTCGGAGAGCTGGGCGCCCTGGGCGACCAGGACGGTGGAGTCCTTGGTGCCCGGGCCGACTCCGGTGACGGTGCCGCCCGCGAGCCACTTGCCGGCGGCCGCCGTGTCGCCGTCCTTGGCCGTGCCGATGCCGCGCAGCGGGTAGTGGAAGACGACGCCGTCGCCGGCGAGCGGGGCGGCGATCATCGAGACGTTGCGGGGGCCGAGGGCGCCGCCCGAGCCGGGGGCCTGGGAGATGTGGCTGAGGCTCTTGCCGTCGGCCGCGTCGAGGGCGTGCAGGCCGCGCTCGTTGACGTCCCCGGTGTCGACGAAGTCCTCGGAACCGGCGTACAGCTTGCCGGACTCGGGGTGCAGGAGGAGGTCCTTGACCTCGCCGGCCGCGGTGAACGCGGCGGACTCGACATAGCTGACCGTGCCGGCGGGCACGTCCACGCCATCGCCGTCCCCGTCGCCGGTGTCCTGGCCCTCGAAGGTGACGGGCACGTGGACGTCCTGGGAGCGGTCGCCGGAGTTGCGGTGGTCGACGCGGGTGACGACCGAGCAGACGACCTGGGTGCAGTCGACGCCGTTGTCCTTGGCCTTGACGGCGATCTCGACGTCGAAGGTGCCGCCCGGGCCCCACGTGAGGGCGAGGTCGCCCGCGTATTCGTCGCCCTCGGGGACGATCCACTGCGAGGAGTTGCCGGTGCCGTTCTCGTCGGCGCCGCCGATGCACGGGGTGGGGATCTTGCCGTCGCCGTTGTCCCGGCAGAGGGCCACGTAGATGGCCTTCGTCGCGTCGTAGCCGGAGCCGGTGACCTTCAGCGTCTCGCCGTCGGGGTCCAGGTTGGCGGAGGCGGAGACGGTCAGTTTCTGACCGTCCTTGCCGAGGCCCGTCCTGGGGGTGTCGGCGGCCTGGGCGGCGGTGCTCACCGTGACGGCGGTGACCGCGGCGGCCACCAGGGCGGCGGCTCCGAGCAGCGCCGCGGGGCGTCTGAGCCGCAGTCCGGCCGCGCGGCCCGGCCACCGCCGGTCCGTCGTGTCCTCTGTCATGGATTCCTCATTCGTCGGGTGCGCCCCGCACCCGGGGGACGCCGAGGGCCGGGCCCCTGGGTGAAGGGGCCCGGCCTGGTGAGTGGTTACTGGAAGGCGAGGGGGGCGTGGACGTCGTAGTTGCGGTCGTTGGTGTCGAAGTGGTCGGCGCGGGTCACCACCGCGCAGGTGACGTCCTCGCCGCAGACGCTGCCGTCTTCGAGGGTGGCCTTGACGTAGATGTTCACGCTGAAGGTGCCGCCCGTGCCGAACCTGGAGCTGTTGGCGAACAGGCCGCCGAAGGTGTTGTTGATCCAGTGCGAGGCACCGGTCGAGCCGTCCTCGTCCTGGCCGCCGAGGCAGGGGGTGGGCTTGTTGGCGCCCTGGGCGCCGTCGACGACGCAGAGGCCGACGTAGATGCCCTGGCCGGTGTTGTAGCCGGAGCCGGAGACGGTGATGACCTGGCCCGACGCGGCAGCCGTGTTCGGCGCGGTCAGGGACAGGCTGTAGGTCGTGCCGCCGTCGACGATCGTGCGGGTCGAGGTGGCGGCGGAGGCCGAGGTGGCGAGGCCCAGGGTCAGAGCGGCGGAGGCGGCGACGGCGAGACCGGCGCGGGCGGCGGTGCGGGCGGAAGGAACGACTCTCATCGGGAGAGGACCTTTCTCGAAGACTGCGATACTTAGGTAAGCCTTACCTAAGTGCTTTCATGATCTCTTTGTCAACACGGTGAACTCCGACACGGCCTCGCGGCCACCGGTCACGGAGTACAGCCGAACCGTGTGCGCGCCCTCGGTCGCGCTGTCGTACACCGGGAAGTCGCGGGCGACCTCGCCCGAGTCGTCGGCCACGGCCTGAAAGCGGGTGTCGTCGTCGATCGCGACCAGCACGACCTCACCCGGCTCGAAGCCTTCGCCGGTGACCCGTTGTCCGGCACCCGGGGCCAGGCTCACGCGTTCCACGGCCGCGGACGGGGCCGCCACGGTGCCCTGTTCGGCCTCGGCCTCGACCTCGGCGGCTTCCGCGGACCCTGCCGACGTGTCGCTCGCGTCCGAGGCGGGTGAGGACGCGTCGTCGGCGGTCCCGTCCTGCGGTTCGCCGGTCCCTGAGGTGCCGGTGCCCACGGTCACGTCGAGCGGGGCGAGTTCGTCGCCTGCCGTGTACGGCCGACCACTCCATTCGGCGAGCAGTTCGGCGCCCTCGGCGGTCAGCGACACACGCAGGCCGGACCAGGTCGCGCCGCCGCTGCGTACGGTCGGCGCGGTGGCACCCGTGCCGACCTCTGCCAACGTCAAGTCGCCGCTCTCCCCCGCCCGTTCGGCGCGCACCCGTAGGGTGCCGGTGCCGCCGTCCAGCCGCAGGCGCAGCTCGCCGAGGGTCAGGGTGTCGGCGCCGACCCCGGCCAGGCGGATGGAGCCGTCCAGGTCGACGTCCGCGTCCCCGGCGGCCGGGGCCGCGTTGCCGCCGTCGACCGGGAACCAGGTCCGGCCGCCGGAGCCGCGTACGGCGGGCGCCCCGGCCGTCACCGTCGCGTCGGCGCCGGTGGACGCCTCGAAGGTCGGGCCCCAGCTCGCGTATCCGCCGGACACCTCACGTGAGGCCGCCCCCTCCTGTGCCGTCGCCGTGCCCTGGCAGAGCAGGGTGAGCAACGCGCCCGCCACTGTCACCGCGGCACCAGGTCTGTTCATCACGTCGAAGTCCTCCCTGGAATGTCGGCCGTGAGGCCGACGGGACACCCCGCCTCGGGCGGGGAGTCAACTGGCTTGTGTACGACTGACCCTGACCTGCCGTCAGCTCGGGCCCGCGCTGCCGGGCGCGGTGGCGGTACGGCGTCGGCGGGCCCAGCCCCAGGCCGCCCCGCCTGCCGCGACCAGCCCGGCCGCGGTGATGCCGAGCGGCACGGCGGCGCTGCCCGTGCTGGCCAGCGGGTCGTCCGAGGTGTCCGTGTCGCTCGTCGTACCGCTGCTGCCGGCGGTGGTCGTCGCACCCGTACCGGCCGACGGGGTCGCCGTACTGTCGGTGCCGGAGTCGCTGTCACTGCCGGTTCCGGCGAAGGTCACCGGGATACGGACCGTCTGGCTCTGGTCGCCGCCCCGGGTGTGGTCGTTGCGGGTGATCACGGAGCAGGTCACGCCGGACTTGGCGCAGTCGGTGTTGGCGTCCTTGGCCCGCACCTTGATCCGCACGGAGAACGTGCCCTTGTGCCCGCTGCCCTTGTACGGCTCGGCCAACCCCTCCCCGTACGAAGGCGGGTTGGAGGAGATCCACACCGAGGCGCCGGAGTCGCCGGACATGTCGACGCCGCCGATGCAGGGTGTGGGGGTCTTGCCCGCGCCGTTGTCCACACAGAAGGCGACGTAGATGCCCTTCTCGGTGTTGTAGCCGGTGCCGGACACGGTGACCGTCTCGCCGTCCGGGTCGAGTCCGGAGGACGTGGAGACGGTGAGCTTCTGGTTCTCGGGGCCGGTCGCCGAGCCGCCGGCGGCCACCGCCGAGGGGGCCGGGAAGAGGATCAGGGCACTCGCGACGGCGACGGCCGCCGGGGCGGCTCGTAGGGCTCGTAGGCCACATCTGTGCATCGGTGTCAGCACTCCCACCATAGGAAACTCAGGTAAGGCTAACCTAAGGTAACCAACACCTGGTTCAAACGGTAGACATGGAAGGCGGTTCGATGCGTAGGTCCGGAAGACCTCAACTCACCATGGGGCGAAGGGGAGTTGCCGCGATCGCCGTTGCTTTCGCGATGCTGGCGGCCGGATGTGCAGGCAGTGGCCAAGAGGGAGGCACAGCGGAGGCGAACCCCTCGCCCTCGTCGGCGAGCGCCCGTGCGGCCGCGGCCCAGAAGCAGTTGAGGACGAACTCCCTCGTCCCGTTGGAGGGTCAGGCGCCCACGCCGAAGCTGCCCGTCACCGTCGATTCCTCCGACGGCCGGAAGGTCACCGTCGAGGACGCCTCGCGGATCCTTCCCCTCAACGGGGGCATCGCGGAGATCGTGTTCACACTGGGTCTCGGTGACAAGGTTGTCGGCCGGGACATCACCGCGACCTTCGAGGAGGCCAAGGACCTTCCCCAGGTGACCAAGGCGCACGACGTGAGCGCCGAGAGCGTGCTCTCGCTGGAGCCGACCGTGGTGCTCGCCGACACCGACACCGGGCCCAGTGAGGCCGTCGACCAGATCCGTGACGCCGGGATCCCCGTGGTCGTACTCGATCCGGCCAACGAGCTCTCCGATGTGAGCACGCGGACCGCACGGGTCGCGGAGGCGCTGGGGGTGCCGGCCGCCGGTAAGGCGCTCAACCAGCGCTTCGCCGACGAGTTGAAGGCGGCGCGGGCTGCCGTGCCCCAGGGCAGCGAGCCCAAGGTGGCGTTCCTGTACATGCGGGGCTCGGCCGCCGTCTATCTCATCGGGGGGAAGGGCTCGGGGGCCGACTCGCTCATCGCGGCGGCCGGGGCGGAGGATGCCGGGGTGGCCGCGGGCCTGGACAAACCGTTCACGCCCATCACCAGCGAGGCCCTCGTCAAGGCCCAGCCCGATGTGATCCTCATGATGAGCAAGGGACTTGAGTCGGTCGGCGGCGTGGACGGGCTGGTGGAGATTCCCGGGATCAAGGAGACGCCGGCCGGGATGGACCGGCGGGTGGTGGACCTTGAGGACGGGGTGCTGCTCAGCTTCGGGCCGCGTACGCCGTTGGTGATCGACATTCTGGTGGAGCGGTTGCATCGGGGGTGACGGTGGGGCGGGTTGGTCGTCGTGTGCGGGTGTGTGGGGGCTGGTCGCGCCCACGCGGCGGAGCCGCAAGTCGACACAGCCCCGCGCCCCTGAAAAGCAGGGGCTGCGCCCCGTGCTTTTCGCCCCGCGGGGGCCGTCGTCTTTCAGGGACGCTCTCACGTGTCGAAGTCGACCGTCAGGGTCTCCGAGACGGGGTACGACTGGCAGGTCAGGACGTAGCCCGCGTCGACCTCCGCCGGTTCGAGGGCGAAGTTGCGGCGCATGTCGGCCTTGCCGTCGGTGACCAGGGCGCGGCAGGTCCCGCAGACGCCGCCCTTGCAGGCGAAGGGCAGGTCGGGGCGGGTGCGTTGGGCGCCTTCGAGGATGCTGCGCTCGCGGGAGAGGGCGGCGGTCGTGGAGCGGCCGTCGAGGGTGACGGTGACCTCGCTGACGGGGCCTTCGGCGGCGGCCTCCTCGTGGTGCACCTCCCGCACGGGTTCGTCGTCGGCGTAGAACAGCTCCTGGTGGACGCGGTCGGCCGGCACGCCGAGTCCGGCCAGGACCCGCTGGGCGTCGCGGACCATGCCGTGCGGGCCGCACAGCCACCAGTGGTCCGCCGTGTCGACGTCGACCAGGGAGCCGATGAGCGCCGAGAGCCGATCGGCGTCGAGGCGGCCCGAGAGCACCTCGGCCTCTCGGGGTTCACGGGACAGGACGTGGGCCAACTGGAAGCGGGCCGGATACAGGTCCTTCAGGTCGGCCAGTTCGTCGGCGAACATCACCGTGCCGCTGCGGCGGTTGCCGTAGAAGAGGGTCACGGTCGAGCGGAGGTCCGCGGCCAGCACGGACTCGGCGATGGAGACCATGGGCGTGATGCCGGAGCCCGCCGCGATCAGCACGTGGTGGCCGGGGGTGCCGAGGTCGGGGGTGAAGAAACCCGTGGGGGCCATGACCTCGACGGTGTCGCCGGGCCGTACGTCGTTGACGAGCCACGACGAGAACAGACCGCCCGGCACGACCCGGACACCGATACGCGGCGCCGTACCGGCCGACGAACAGATCGAGTACGACCGCCGCTCGTCCCGCCCGTCGATCTCCCGCCGCAGCGTCAGCGACTGCCCGGGCGAGAACGTGAACTCCTCCGCCAGCTCGGCCGGGATCTCGAAACCGACGGCGACGGCGTCCTCACAGAGGGACTGCACGGAGGCGACACGCACCGTGTGGAAAGCCGGACGGCGGCGGGGACGCGGGCGTGCCACCGGAACGACGGAATCAGCCGAGGCCGGGGGGACGGAATCAGCCGAGGTCGGAGCGGCGGAACGCACCGGGCCTCCCGGCTCCACCCGCAGGCCTCCCGTCGGTTCTTCCTTGAGGCCTTCCATCAGATCTCCTTGACGTACTCGAACGGCTCGCGGCAGGCGCGGCAGCGCCACAGGGCCTTGCAGGGCGTGGCGGCGAAGCGGGAGGTCTCCTCGGTGTCCGCCGAGCCGCAGCGGGGGCAGGCCACCGTGCGCCGGGTCGGCGACAGCGCGAGGGGGACCGGGCCTCGGGGAGCCACTCCGGGTGGGGCGATGCCGTGTTCGGTGAGTGTGCGACGGCCGGTTTCGGTGATCCAGTCGGTGGTCCAGGGCGGGTTGAGGACCGTGCGGATCTCCACCCGTTCATAGCCGGCGGCACGCAACCGCGCGGCCACGTCGGCGCGCATCTCGGCCATGGCCGGGCAGCCCGAGTAGGTCGGGGTCAGGCTCGCGACCACCGTGCCGTCCTCGGTCAACTCCACGTCCCGCAGAACACCCAGGTCGGCGAGCGTCAGCATGGGCAGTTCGGGGTCCGGCACCTGCTCGGCGATGTGCCGGGGGTGCCGCGCGTCGGTCAGGGTCGTCACCATGTCGCCTCCGGGTGGGCACGGGCCACGCTCTGCAACTCGGCGAGGAGCGGCGCGAGATGCTCGGTGTGGTCGCCGCCCCGGCCCGCGCCCGGCAGCGGCCGGTACACCGGCATGGGCAGCCCTGCCGCCTCGGTGACCTGGCGAAGCACGGCGGCGACCTCGTCCCGTACGTCGCAGGCGGTGAACAACTCGCCGAAGTACGGGGCGACTTGCTCCATCGCCTTGCGCATCCGCCGGTGCGACTCCTCCGTGCCGTCGCCCAGGCGTACCGCCCACTCGGCGGCGTACTGCCGGTGGTACGTCAGCTCCTTGACCCCCTTCGCGGCGATCGCCGCGAGCACCTGGTCGGGATGCTCCGCCAGCCGCTCGAAGTGCGCGAGGCGCCAGCTGGACAGCACCAGCAGCCGGACGATCGAGAACGCGAAGTCTCCGCCCGGGAGTTCGGCGAGGCGTACGTTGCGGAAGTCGTCGGCGTCCCGGAAGTAGGCGTACGCGTCCTCGTCGCGCCCGGTGCCGTCGACCTGCCCGGCGCGGGAGTACAACAGACGGGCCTGGCCGAGGAGGTCGAGGCCGATGTTGGCGAGGGCGACCTCCTCCTCCAGCTCGGGGGCGCGGGTGGTCCACTCGGCGAGCCGCTGGGCCAGGACCAGGGCGTCGTCGGCCAACGCCACACAGGTGGCGGCCAGTTCCTGGACGTCGACGCCCTCGGGCACGGTGGTGTCCACGCCGTGCAGGGGGTCCTCGAAGCCGGTGCCGTACGCCCAGCGGGCGTCGTCCTCGTGTCCCTCGGCGAGGGTCAGGTAGACGTGGTCGTCACTCATGCCCTGCTCCTCAGATGTGCGGGACTTCGTCGGGGATGTCGTAGAACGTGGGGTGGCGGTACACCTTGTCGGCGCTGGGCTCGAAGAAGGGGTCCTTCTCGTCGCGGGTGGAGGCGGTGATGTGTTCCGAGCGCACGACCCAGAGGGAAACGCCCTCGTTGCGGCGGGTGTACAGGTCGCGGGCGTGGGTGAGGGCCATGGTGTCGTCGGCGGCGTGCAGGGAACCCACGTGGACGTGGTTCAGGCCGCGCTTGCCGCGTACGAAGACCTCGTACAGCGGCCAGTCGCCCTTGTTCGTGCGGGCCGCGCCACCGTCGTGCGCGCCGGTACCGTCGTTCGTGCCGGTCATGCCGCCCCCTTCCGGGCTCGCTCGCTCTGCTTGGCCGCGTGGGCGGTGGCCGCCTCGCGCACCCAGGTGCCCTCTTCGTGGGCGGTCCGCCGCCGTTCCATCCGCTGGTCGTTGCACGGTCCGTCGCCGCTGATCACGCGCTTCAGCTCGGCCCAGTCGGGGGTGCCGAAGTCGTGGCGGCCGCGCTCCTCGTTCCAGCGCAGGTCCGGGTCGGGGAGCGTGACGCCGAGCTTCTGGGCCTGCGGGACGGTCATGTCGACGAAGCGCTGCCGCAGCTCGTCATTGGAGTGCCGCTTGATCTTCCAGGCCATGGACTGCGCCGAGTTGGGCGAGGCGTCGTCGGGCGGGCCGAACATCATCAGCGACGGCCACCACCAGCGGTCCACCGCGTCCTGGACCATCGCCCGTTGTGCCTCGGTGCCGCGCATCATCGTCAGCAGCAACTCGTAGCCCTGTCGCTGATGGAACGACTCCTCCTTGCAGATCCGCACCATCGCGCGTGCGTACGGACCGTACGAACTCCGGCACAGCGGCACCTGGTTGCAGATCGCCGCGCCGTCCACGAACCAGCCGATGACACCCACGTCGGCGAAGCTCTCCGTCGGGTAGTTGAAGATCGAGGAGTACTTCTGACGGCCCTCGATCAGTCGCCGGGTCAGGTCCGCACGGTCCGCGCCGAGGGTCTCCGCCGCCGAGTACAGATACAGCCCGTGGCCCGCCTCGTCCTGGACCTTCGCGAAGAGGATCGCCTTGCGGCGCAGCGAGGGGGCCCGGGTGATCCACTCGCCCTCCGGCTGCATGCCGATGATCTCCGAGTGCGCGTGCTGCGCGATCTGCCGGACGAGCGTCCGGCGATAGCCCTCCGGCATCCAGTCGCGCGGCTCGATCCGCTGGTCCCGCGCGATCGTCGCGTCGAAGTGCTCCCGCAGCGCGTCCGGGGTGTCCTCGGGGTCCTGGGACGGCGCCCCGGCGGAGTCTGTCGTCGTCATCGCTACCAGCTTCCCAACCGACCATTCGTTCGGTACCAGTGTGACGCGCTTCGACCGGGCGGGCAAGACCTGGATACGGATCACAGGACACGGACGTGTCCCGTACCGCCGCCGGGGTCGACCTCGCAGAGGAGCCGACCCCCTCCTGCATGCTCACGCTGCTCGACGAGTTCGAGAAGCAGGGCGTCGACCCGCGCTCCACGTCCCTGCGGGTGGGCATCTTCGAGGCCGAGCCGTGGACGGAGGAGATGCGCCGGGAGATCGAGGAGCGGACGGGCATCCATGCCGTAGTCGATCCCCTCGGCGACGGCCGCCACGGCAGCCACCCCCAGGGGCGCGGGGAACTGCGCGACCAGCCACGGACAACGCGCGGCCAAGAACCGGCCGGCAGTCCCACGGCGCCGGCTCAGAGCCCCCGGTGGACGACGTGTCCCCCTGTCACAGTGAGAAGCACCGGCGCCGCGGCGACTTCATCGGCGGGCGCTTCCACAGGGTCGAGCCCCAAGGCCGTGAGATCCGCCCGGAAGCCGACGGCGATACGCCCGCCGACGGCCCCCTCGCCGGCGGCCAGCGCCGCGTGAGTCGTGCAGCCCTCCAGCGCCTGGATCCCGGTCAGCCCCGCCCGGGACGCCGCGGCGCCGCGCGGCGCACGGGCCGTCGCCAGAACGCCGCGGGCGTCATGGTGGGCGATCGGCCAGTCCGACCCGAGCGCGACGACCGCACCCGCGTCCCGCAGATCACGCAGTCGCCAAGCCCGCACGGCCCGCTCCTCACCGAGCCGCACGGACCACTCGTCGGACAGATCGGCCCGTGTGAAGCCGGTGTGCGGCGGCTGCATGGACGCGATCACGCCCACCTCGGCGAACCGGGCCACCAGATCGTCCGGCACCGACTCGATGTGCTCCACCCGGTGCGCGAGCCGCCCGCCGGGCCCCAGCGAGGCGACGGTGTCGAGAACATGGCGCACGGCCGCGTCCCCGATCGCATGGGTCGCCGTACGCACCCCGGCCCGGTGCAGCTCCCGTACGGCGGAGCTGTACGCCGCCGGGTCGGGCCAGAACGCGTCGGTGCCCTGGCCGTGGCAGTCGGGATGGTCCAGCCAGGCGGTGCCGCCCTCGACGGTGCCGTCCATGAAGAACTTCACCCCGCCGACCTGCCAGTGCCGTCCGCCCCGGCCCTGCAGTGCCAGGAGTTCCGCCAGGTCGTCCGCGTCGGCGCCGGGCATGCACCAGGGTGCGAAGCGCAGCCGCAGCGGCAGCACCGACTCCTCGGCGACCGCGCCCACCAGGTCGAGGTCGCCGAGGTCCATGACATGGGCCCCGGTGAGGCCGGTGGCCGCCATCCCGCCCAGCAACTCGGCCAGCCGGACGCGGCGTTCGGTGTACGACGGCCGGGGCATGACGGGCTCGACGAGTGCCATGGCGGCATGCTCGACGAGGTGGCCGGTCAGCCGCCCGTCGGCGTCCACCGCGATGTGCGAGCGCTGGGCGAAGGCGCGCGGCCCGGTGATGTCGGCGGCCTTCAGCGCGGCCCCGCTGACGAGGGCGGAGTGGCCGTCGTACAGACGGAGGAAGGCGGGCGCGCCCTCGAGGACGTCCTCGACGAGGGCGCGGTCGACGGGCCGGCCGCCGAAGACGTTGTGGTCCAGGCCGTAGCCGATGACCCAGCCGTCGGTGCGTTGCCCCGCGGTGAGCGCGGCGCGCAGTCCGTCGAGGTCGCGTACGGCGGTCAGGTCGATGCCGGTGGCCATGTCCAGGCCCCACACGGGGTGGCTGTGGCTGTCCACCAGGCCGGGCACCAGCCGGCCGCCGCCCAGGTCCACGACCTCGGTGCCGGGCCCGCGCCAGTCCCGTACGTCCGCCGCCTCACCCACGGCGGCGATCAGGCCGTCGCGTACGGCGACCGCGGTGGCGTACGGCCGCTCCGGGTCGAGGGTGCGGACGTGGGCGCCGGTGATCACGAGGTCGGCGGTGGGCATGGAGAGGTCTCCTCCGAGGGGGCGAGGCGCGGCGGTCGGCTGGGGCGAGGGTCAGGCGTCGGCGTCGGCCGGTGGCTCGGCGGCGAAGTTCGCGTAGACCTCGGGGCGGGCGCGGCGCAGCCATCGGGCGAGTACGAGGCCGATGACGAGGACGGTCGGCACGAGGGCCGCGAGGAAGGTGTTGACGGTGGTCGAGGCGCCGGTGAACTGGTCGAGGTGGGTGACGACCAGGACGATGGCACCGGCCAGGAGCACCGCCGCGACGACGGGAGCGACGACCGTGCGCAGGGTGCCCTCGGTGTGGGTGACGCGCCGGAAGTAGAAGGGCACGGCGAGCGCGGCGAGCAGTTGCAGCAGCATCAGGGCGAGCATGCCGGGGGTATTCACCCACAGCAGCAGTTGCATGTACGGGTCGGCGCCGGCCGCGGCGAAGCCGAGGACGATGATCGCGCCGAGAACGGTCTGGGCGAGGCCCGCGACGTACGGGGAGCGGTGGCGTGGGTGCACACGGGCCAGCGCCTTCGGGAGAATCCCCTCCTCGGCGAGGGCGAGGCCGTAGCGGTTGATGGCGTTGTGGAAGGCGAGGAGGGAGGCGAGGACGCTGGTGACGATGAGGACGCGCATCACGTCGGCCGCCCAGGAGCCGACGTACGTCGTGATGGCGGAGAAGAACAGGTCGGCGGGGTTCGCGCCGGCCGCCGCGATGACCTGCGCGTCGCCGAAGGCCTGGATCACGGTCCACACGATGAAGGCGTAGAACAGGCCGAGGAAGCCGATGGCGAGGTAGGTGGCGCGGGGCACCGTGCGGGCCGGGTCGCGGGCCTCGCGGCGGTAGATGGCGGTCGACTCGAAGCCGGTGAACGCGGCGAACGCGAAGGCCAGCACGGCCACCATGCCGGACACCATGACGTTGCCGGGGGCGAAGGAGGCGAGGGAGAGGCCGTCTGCACCGCCCTTGACCAGCACTCCCCCGGCGAGCAGCACGAGGATGCCGGTCTCGGCGACGAGCAGCACGCCGAGGAGCTTGGCGCCGAAGTCGATGGACCGGTAGCCGGCGTAGCCGATGAGCAGCAGGCCCGCGAGGGAGACGGGCAGCCAGGGGATGTCGGCGCCGAACAGGGCGCGGGCGGTGTCGCGGGTGGCGGTGCCGAGGAGGCCGTAGACGCCGATCTCCATGGCGTTGTAGCCGATCAGCGCGAGCAGCGCGGCGCCGATGCCGGCCCGGCGGCCGAGGCCGCGCCTGATGTACGCGTAGAAGGCGCCGGCGTTGCGGACATGGCGGCTCATGGTGGTGAAGCCGACGGCGAAGACGGCGAGCGTGAGGCCGGCGAGCAGATAGCCGACGGGGGCGCCGATGCCGCCCATCAGGACGGCGAGCGGGGCGACGCCGGCCATCACCGTGAGCGGGGCGGCGGCGGAGACGACGAAGAAGGCGATGTCGGTGGTGCCGAGCGAGCCGGTGCGGAGGGAGGGCGCCGGGGAGGCGGCGCTCTCGGCGGGGGCGGCGCCGGTGGCGTCTGGGGTGACAGTCATGAGGGGAAAGCCCTTCTGGCTGCGGGCAGGGACGAGCGTACCGGGCGTGCGGGGGTGACCTGAGCCGGTAAACCTAAAGGCTTTCGGTTTTCGCAATGTAGCCTTCGTCTCGGACTACTGGGAAGACCCCGGAGGGGACGGACACCATGGGACGGCCGCGCACACCCCTGCTCGACAGGGAGCGCATCACCACCACCGCGCTGGAACTCGTCGACGCGCAGGGCGAGTTCAGCGTGCCGCAGATCGCGCGGCGGCTCGGGGTGCAGACCGGCTCGGTGTACCACCACGTGGACGGCCGGGACGGCATCGTGGAACTGCTGCGCGAGCGGGTCGCGGAGGGCATCGACGTCTCCGCCCTCGACCTCCACCCCTGGGACGAGGCCCTCGCGGCCTGGGCGCGCTCCTACCGGGCGGCCTTCGCGGCCCACCCCCGGGCCATCCCCCTACTGATGACCTCCCCGGTCCGGGCCCCGCGCGTCCTCGAACAGTACGAGCGGGCCGTCGGTCTGCTTCTCGACGCGGGCTTCCCCCTCCCGGACGTGATGCCGGTGCTGGTCGCCCTGGAGAACGTCGTCCTGGGCTCGGCCCTGGACCTCGCCGCCCCCGTGGCGATGTGGGAGATCACCGACGAGTCGGCCGCGCCCCGCCTGGCGGAGGCCCTGGACGCGGCCGGCGACGGCCGCGCGGACGCGGCCTTCGAGCTGGCGCTCGCCGGCTTCCTCGCTCACGCACGACGCAGGCTGGAGGCGTACGCGGAGGTCTAGCGGCGGAACGTGAGGCCTGGGCGCGGGCAGCGGGGCCTGCCGGGCGCGAAAACTCCTGTGCGCCGGCTCGTACACCTCTGCGATCATCCGGGGATGTCCCAGAGTCTGGAATCGCTGGTCCTCCGGCACACCCACCGACTGCCCGCCCCCAAGGGGTCGAACGGCGAAGGCGCCACCGCGGCTCGCCAGTTCGACACCGCGCTCATGTCGGTGGGCTTCAAGCTCTCGACGGAGTTGCTGGCGCAGCTCTCGGGGCTGTCCGAGGCGGCGGTCGTGCACACCGCCAAACGGGCGCTGCGCACCGTGCGCGAGATGGTGGGCGACCACGTCCGGCACAACTCGTACTTCATCGACTTCCCGGCGAACGTGCCCGACACCGACGAGTTCTGGATGCGGTGCGTCGCACAGGCGCTCAGCGACGACACGACCCGGGAAAGCACGATCGCCCAGATGGTGCGAGGCGTGGTGGACCTGCTCACCCTCCCGGCATACGGCAGGTACCAGCACACGTACGCCGACATGCTGGCCGCCCACGACGAGCTGATCGCCGGGGCGGGCGACCGCGTGACGGTCGTGCACCTGGGCGGCGACCTGGACGACGAACTCACCGCCCTGTACCTGGCATTGGCGGGCAGCACCACCCCACTGGGCGAGGAGCACCTGCGCGATCTCAAGACCCTTGCCGGGCACTGCGCGAACGGTCCGCAGCCCGAGGTGGTCCCGGTCCGGGAGAACCGTGCGGTCGTCAACGAGGCCCGGCTCGGTGTCGGCGGGGACCTGCTGCTGGACACCGTCACCGATGTGCTCCGGCTGGCGTGCGCGCTGTCGGACGGTGACGTGTCCCTCCAGGAGCCGACCCGGTTCCGGGCGCTGTCGCGGCCGGTCCGCCGGGCACTGCTCGCGGGACTCGACTCCGTGATCGCGGCGAACCCGGCCAAGCTCGCCGATGTGCACGCGCACCGCGAGCCGTTCAAGCGGCTCGGTGAGCGTCTCCACCCGCACGAGTACCCGCGCTGGCCGCACGCCGCCGATGTGTTCGCCGTCGCGCGGGGCGAGAAGGAGGCGCGGTCCTTCGACAGCCGGGTCGAGAAGCTGCTCGACGAGTTCGACGTCCTCGGTGCCGTGAAGCTGCTGAAGTCCGCTCCCGGCAAGCTGTTCCGCGCGCTGGACCGGCTGCTGCGGACGGCGCGCACCCAGGAGGAGCGGGACGCCGTCGTGGTGGCCGCCGAGGAGGTGGCCCCGCAGGTCTCCGGCCGGCTCGTGCTGTCGGTGCGCGAACACCTCCACAACCGCTCCCGGGACGCCGGGGAGCACCGGGTCTTCGTCAACCGCCTCGGCGGCGCCTGGGTCACCGACGACCAGCGCCCGCCGGTGCCGGTGCCGGAGCGCGAGCGCCTGATCGCCGCCCTGGACGCCGAAATACGCCACCGGCTCCCGACGCCGGACCACCTGTTGGTCGACCCCGGCGTCCTGGACGTCGCGCTGCCGCTGAGCGGGAAGGCGACGGCGGCCGGTCTCGGCGTACTGCCGCGCGGCTCCCTGTCACCGGTCGACGGGCAACTGCTGCGCTTCTTCGTCCACTGGAAGCAGTCGGCCCACGACACCGACTACGACCTGTCGGCGCTGATGCTCGACGAGAACTACGAAACCGTCTCCTGGCTCTCCTACACCGAGCTCACCGACATCGGCGGCGAGCATTCCGGTGACATCACCGAGGCGCCGCACGGCGCCTCGGAGTTCATCAACCTGCGCCTGGACGCCGTCCGGGGCACGTTCATCGTCCCGGAGGTCAACATCTTCTCCGGGGAGAGCTTCGAGCGTGTCGAGGAGTCGTTCTTCGGCTTCATGCTGCGTGAGGGCGAGCAGCATGGGCGGCCGTTCGAGGCGCGCACCGTCCGTATGAAGTCGGAGCTGCGAGGGCCGGGCCGGGTCGCGCTGCCGCTGGCGTTCCAGCGGGGCGAGGACGGCCGGTGGCGGGCGAAGTGGCTGCACCTGTATCTCACGGGCAGTCCGTCGGAGAACCGGGTGGAGGGCAACCGGGTGACGGTCGCGGCGCTGCTGCGCGCCATCGTCGAGCGTGACCAGCTGACGGTCCGCCACCTTGTCGACCTCATGACCGCCGACGGCGCCACAGCCATGACGCCGTGGGACGGGAAGTCCGTCCCGGACGGGCCCGTCACCTACATCGGTCTCGAACGCCCGGAGGGGCTGCACCCGGACTCCCAGGTCACCACCCTCGAAAATCTGCGCGACTTGATCCCTGCCTGACTGCTAACGTTGCCCGTGGCGAGGCCATGAAGGGGCTTCCTTCTCATCTCATTCATAGAGCCTCAGCTCTTTCGCTTTCCTCGCCCTTGACCTCGAACCGGGGGGCGCCGATACGGCGCCTCCCGGTTTCGCGTGCGCGCGGACGGCGGCGGCCGAGCAGGTCACCACTTCCCGCATGCGGGCCGGGTCACCACGTGAGCGTCGCCCGCGCCACCGCGAGCGCCTGTTCCGCGTAGCCACGGCCGAAGAGCACGGCGTGCACCAGCAGCGGGAAGAGCTGGTGCAGTCCGATCCGGTCCGCCCAGCCGTCGGCGAGGGGCGCCGCCCGCTGGTAGCCGTCGAGGATGTGGCCCAGGTGGGGGCAGCCGAAGAGGGCGAGCATCGCCAGGTCGGTCTCGCGGTGGCCGCCGTGGGCCGCCGGGTCGATGAGCCAGGTGTGGCCGTCGGCACCCCACAGGACGTTGCCGTTCCAGAGGTCGCCGTGGAGCCGGGCGGGCGGCTCGGCGGGGCCCGCGAGGTCGGGCAGGCGGTCGCAGACGTCCTCGATCAGGGGCGCCTCGGCCGGGCGGATCGTGCCGTCGTCGACCGCGCGGCGCAGATACGGCAGCACGCGGTGCTCGGCATACCAGGCCGGCCAGTCGGTGCCGGGGAGGTTCCGCATGGGTGCGCGCCCGATGTACGCCTCCCTCGGGCCGCCGGGCGGCGGGGCGCCGAAGGAGGGCGCGCCGGTGGCGTGCAGGACGGCGAGGGCCGCGCCGAAGCGGGTCGCCGCCGCGGCACTCGGTGCCCCCTGCGCCACCCGGTCGATCACCAGGCGGCCCTTGTCGTGGCCGTACAGCGTCGGGACGCGGACCGTGCCCGCCTCGGCCAGCCAGCGCAGCCCCGCCGCCTCGGCCTGGGCCGCGCCGGGGCCGTCGCCCAGCTTGACGAGCACCACCCGCCCGTCGTCGAGGGTGACTTCGGCGAGCGTCCCGGACAGCCGGCGTTCACCGGTCGCCGGGCGGCCGGTGAGTCGGGCCGCCAGGGCACCGGGTGCCGTGCGATCGGTCACGGCGTACCACCTCCAGATCCCTGCCCTCAGGCGCCCGACAGGATCCCGTATGCCCATGTGTGGCGCCGGTGAAATCTCCTACCCATGTCTTGACGTGCGAACGAAACGCTCCGTAGCTTGGCCGATCATTTAGATTCGTGAAGCGAGTTCACGAATATGAACACCCGGGCGGACGGCCCGGAAGAACAACGGAGTGTGCCCATGGGCGTTCGCCGACGAAGTCACCGCCTGGCCGCCATGATCACCGTCGCGGGGCTCGCGTTCGGGGCCGCGGGCTGCGGATCGGGGTCCGACAGCGCCGGGGGCGATGACCCGAACACGCTGGAGGTCTGGACCCGGAGCAATCCGGACCCGGCCGCCACGTACGAGCGGGTGTTCGCCGCCTTCACCGAGAAGACCGGCATCAAGATCGATTACCAGCCGGTCATCAACTTCGACCAGCAGCTCCAGAGCCGGGCGTCCACCAGGGACCTCCCGGACGTGATGATCAACGACACGGCGCTGATGGGCAGTTACCAGAGCCAGGGCCTGCTCGAGACCATCGATCCGGCCGCGATCGAGGGCCACGACCAGATCACCGACAAGACCTGGTCCTCCACCGTGGGCATCGACGGCGAGCACTACGGCATCCCGTACTCCCGCCAGGCCCAGACCCTGATGATCCGCAAGGACTGGCTGCGGAAACTCGGCCTCCAGGCGCCGACGACCTGGGCGGAGATGATCGGCGTGGCGAAGGCCTTCGCCGACCGCGACCCGGACGGCGACGGCAAGAAGGACACCTACGGCATGGTCGTCCCGGGCAGCGCCCAGAACGGCTACGCCGCCTGGTGGGGCGCCAGCTTCCTCTGGTCCGGCGGCGCGAAGATCATCGAGCCGGACGGCAAGGGCTACCGCCCCGCCATGGACTCGGCCGCCGCCGTACGCACCGTCACCTGGATGAAGGACAACCTCTTCTGCGGTGACAACGGTGTCATCCAGCCCGGCGCCATCACCGCCGTCACCGGCACGGCCACCAACTTCCAGGACGGCGACGCCGGGATGTACCTCACCGGCCCGTACAACATCGCCACCTACGACGCGACGCCCGGCAAGGACACGTTCGACGTCGTCCCGTTCCCGGCGGGCCCGGCCGGGTCCACCGTGCTGGCCGACGGGGAGAACATCTACTTCGGCGCGAGGACCGGCAAGACGCGGCAGGAGCAGGCCCTCGCCGCCTTCCTGATCTCCCCCGAGGGCCAGAAGCTCGCCATGACCGGCGACAACCAGCCCGTGGTCCGCATCCCCGTCAACTCCACGCTCGACGCGGCCCAGGTGCGGGACGACCCGCGCTGGAGCGTCGTACAGAAGGCCTACGAGGACGCCTCCGAGCAGTTCCCGAACGCACCCGACTTCGCGCCGATCAAGCAGGACACCGCCGACGCCCTCAACGCGGTCTTCACCTACTGCGGCAGCGACGTCGGCTCAAGCCTCAAGGAACTCAACGACACCCTCGCCGGTGACCTCAAGGACCAGGACCTGTTGAAATGACCGCGACCACCATCGCGCCCCGGCGGCGCGGAGCGCTCACCAAGCGGGTCTTCGGCAAGAAGGCCGTCCTCCCCTGGCTGTTCCTGGCCCCCGGCCTGCTGCTCGCCCTCGTCTTCAAGTTCCTCCCGATGGGCAAGGGCATCTGGCTCAGCTTCTTCGACGTACGGCCGTTCCTCGGCGACCAGTGGGTCGGCCTCGACAACTACACGCGGGTCCTGACCGACCACCGCTTCCAGGACGCGGTCGGCCACACCCTCCTCCTCGGCATCGGGCAGTCGCTCGGCGCGATCGTCGTCGGCTTCTTCCTGGCGCTGCTGCTCGAGGGCCAGGCCCGCTCGCTGAAGATCATGCGCACGGCCGTCTTCCTGCCGGTCGTCACCGCGACCGCCGTCGTCGGTGAGCTGTGGCGGCTGATGTACTACCCGACCTCCGACGGCCTCGTGAACAGCGCCCTGGGCTTCCTGGGGCTCGGCCCGACTCCGTTCCTCGACAACCCGGACACCGCGCTCTGGGCGACGATGGTCATGGGCATCTGGATGGTCGCCCCGTACAACATGGTGATCATCCTCGCCGGACTCGCGGGCGTGGACCGCACGTTGTACGAGGCCGCCGCGATGGACGGGGTGTCCCTGTGGCAGCGGCTTCGCCACGTCACCCTGCCGGCGATCCGCCCGGCCATCGGCATCGTCCTCACACTGGCCGCGATCCGTGGTCTGCGTGTCTTCACCGAGGTGTACGTCCTCACGGGCGGCGGCCCCGCCGGGTCCACCGAGGTGTGGATGACCCGCGCCTACACCCTCGGCTTCACCCGCAACGACATCGGCGGCGCGTCGGCGGCCTCCGTCGTCCTGCTCGCGGTGACGCTGCTGCTCACCGTCACCGTCAACCACTTCCGCAAGAGGGGAGACGTGCGATGAGCGCACCCGCCCTCGACCCCGTCCGGACGCCGTCGTCCGACGAGGCCGTCGCGTCATCCGGGAGAGCCGGCAAGCGGGCCCGGACGACCCCCGCCCGCTTCGACACCGCGCTCGGCTGGAACGACCGGCCCGGCGTCTCCTGGGCCCTGCGGATCCTGCTGTGCGCGACAGCGCTCGGCATCTTCGCGGCGCCCTTCCTGACGATCGTCTCCGGTGCCCTCAGCACCCACCCCAGCGGCTCGTCGCTGTCCTTCCTCCCGCACGACAGCACACTGCTGAACTTCCGGGTGGCCGGGGAGCGCGGCATCTGGGACTACTTCACCAACTCGCTCGTCATCGCGGGCGGCGGACTGCTTCTCCAGCTCGTGGTGTGCGTGCTCGCCGCGTACGCGCTGGCCCGTCACCGGTTCCGCGGTCAGGCGATCGTCATGACGCTGTTCATGCTGACGATGATGCTCCCGGAGGAGGTCATCGCCATCCCGCTGTCCCTGGTCCTCGGCCATGTGCCGGTGGTCGGCATCGACCTGAAGGGCACCGTCTGGGGTGTCATCCTGCCGCTCGGGGCCTGGGGCTTCTCGGTGATGCTGCTGACCGAGTTCATGAAGGACATACCCGGGGAGATCGAGGAGGCCGCCCGCCTCGACGGCGTGGGCGAACTGCGGATGCTGTGGCAGGTCGTGCTGCCGCTGTGCAGGCCCGCGCTCGGGGTGGCCGGGGTCCTCGGCTTCATCATGATCTGGGATCAGTATCTGCTGCCGTTGATCGCCGCCAAGGACCCGACCGACTACACGGTCACCGTGGCCCTCTCCATCCTGCGCACCGATCCCGAGGTCGGCTCGGGCGTCGTCCTCGCCGGCGCGGTCATCGCGCTCCTGCCCAGCCTTGTCGTCTATCTGCTCCTCCAGCGCTCGCTGGTCACCGGCATCGCCGCCGGGGCCACCAAGGGCTGATCTGCCAACCCCCCACGTTTGAGGGAGACATGAAGTTCCAAGGAGTGCTGTTCTTTCCGGTCACGCCGTTCGCATCGGACGGTTCGCTGGACGAGGAACGGCTCGCACAGCACATCGAGGCCGGGGTCGCGGCCGGTGCCGGGGGCGTGTTCGTCGCCTGCGGCACCGGGGAGTTCCACGCGCTGACGCCCGAGGAGATCGAGCGGGCCACGCGGGTCGCGGTCACGGTGACGGCCGGGCGGGTGCCCGTCCTGGCCGCGGCCGGTGGCCCGCCCCCGGTCGCCCGCGACCAGGCCGCCCGGGTCGAACGCGCCGGCGCCGACGGCATCCTGCTGCTGCCGCCGTATCTGGTGAGCGCACCGCAGCGGGGACTCGTCCGGTACGTCGAGGAGGTCACGGCGGCCACCGGCCTGCCCGTCATCTTCTACCAGCGCGGCACCGCCCGGCTCACCGCGGACACCGCTGCCGAGATCGCCACCCTGCCAGGGGTCGTCGGCCTCAAGGACGGCATCGGCGACATCGAGCGGATGCACCGCATCGTCCGCGCGGTACGGGCCGTGCCGGGCACGGAGGGCTTCCAGTTCTTCAACGGGCTGCCCACGGCCGAGATGACCGCGCCCGCCTACCGGGGCATCGGCGTCGGCCTGTACTCCTCCGCCGTGTTCGCCTTCGCCCCGGAGATCGCCCTCGCCTTCCACCGGGCGCTCGCCGACGGCGACGAGGCACTGGTCTCCACGCTCCTCGACGAGTTCTACGGCCCGCTCGTCGAACTGCGGGACGAGGTGCCCGGGTACGCCGTGGCGCTGATCAAGGCGGGGGTGACCCTGCGCGGCCTGGACGTCGGCGGTGTACGGGCTCCCCTGATCGACCCGGCACCGGAGCATGTCTCCCGGCTGGCGAAGCTGATCGACCACGGCCTGGGGGTGGTGGGCGCGTGATGCCGAACCGCCAGGACCCTGATCGTCATGGCCTTGGCCTTCACGGCCGGGAGAGGATGAGCGTATGACCGGCACGCCGGGGACCCGGATCCGGGAGCTGATCGTCACCCCGATCGCCTTCCGCGACCCGCCGCTGCTCAACTCGAGCGGCGTCCACGAACCGCTCGCGCTGCGGACCATCCTCCAACTCGTCCTCGAGGACGGCACGGTGGGGCTCGGCGAGTCTACGGGCGGCACCGTGCGGCTGGAGCGACTTGAAGCGGCGGCGAAGGCGGTGGTCGGCCTGGACGTCTTCGACACCACCGCCGTCTCGGCCGCGATCGACGCCGTACTGCTGCCGACCGTGCCCAGCTCCCACGAACGCGGCTGGACCACCTCGGTGGTCGAGGTGGCCTGCCTCGACGCGCAGGGCAAGCTGCTCGGCCGCCCGGTCAGCGATCTGCTCGGCGGCCGGGTCCGCGACTCCGTGCCCTTCGCCGCGTACCTCTTCTACAAGTGGGCCGAACACCCGGCGCTCGACGGCCGCCCGGCGGTCGGCGACGACTGGGGCGAGGCGCTGGACCCGGCCGGTGTCGTCGAGCAGGCACGGCTGATGCGACAGCGGTACGGGTTCCGGTCGTTCAAGCTCAAGGGCGGTGTCTTCCCACCGGACGAGGAGATCGCGGCGATCAAGGCCCTCGCCGAGGCCTTCCCCGGGCAGCCGCTGCGCCTCGATCCCAACACGGCCTGGACGGTGGAGACCTCGAAGTACGTCGCCCGTGAACTGGACGGCGTACTGGAGTACTTGGAGGACCCGACCGCCACCATCCCCGGTATGGCGGAGGTGGCGAAGGATGCGCCGATGCCGCTGGCGACCAATATGTGCGTGGTCGCCTGGGAGCATCTGAGGCCGGCGATCGAGCGGGACGCGATCCAGGTGCTGCTCACCGACCACCACTACTGGGGCGGACTGCGCCGCACCCGTGAACTGGCCGCCGTCTGCGAGGCGTTCGGGATCGCGCTGTCCATGCACTCCAACTCGCACCTGGGCATCAGCCTGGCCGCGATGACCCATGTCGCGGCGGCCATCCCCCACCTCGACCACTCGTGCGACACGCACTACCCGTGGAACTCGGCGGACGACGTGATCGTCCCCGGCGTACTGGAGTTCCGGGACGGGGAGGTCGCGGTGCCCACGGGGCCCGGGCTGGGTGTGGAGCTGGACCACGACGCCCTCGGCCGGCTGCACCGGCTGTATGTCGACTCGGGCATGCGTTCCCGGGACGACACGGGGTACATGCGCCGGATCCAGCCGGGGTACGAGCTGCGACTGCCCCGCTGGTGAACCACCGCTGACCGAAAGGGGCCGCCTCCGGGCGGCCCTTTTCGCATGGGCGGCCCCTTTCGCATGGGCGGCGTCGTGCGCCCTCCGCGCCGGTCGCGGGAGGCGAGCGAGGGGCGCGGGAGCACGGAGCGGTCGGTGCTCTGCCTCAGTCGGTGGTTTCCGCATCCCCAGGACGCGAAGTCGCCCCCTTCACGCGGTGCCCGACCGGCCGTCCCGCCTGTTTGGCTTATCCGCGACACGTTCCGCCCATCCGCACATGTCGCCTCACAGTCGCCTCTCCGGCGACCGTCGCCTCGGAATCCGCCCACGGCCAAGTCGTATGCGCGCCACCCGAGTTCCGTGTCCCGACAGCACCGCGTTTCGCCGGTGTCCAGGCGTGTCCCCGTACGTCCCCGCACATCCGCTCACCTATCGGGAGGGAATGTGACCGCCCCCGTAAGCTCCTCCGAAAGTGCACCGGAGCCCGCCGACGCACAGCAGTTCACCAGTCTCAGCACCAGGGCCGCGCGGCAGCTCGCGACGACCACCAAGTCCGAACCGCAGATGCAGGCCATCACCTCGCGATGGCTGCTCAAGACGCTGCCGTGGGTGGACGTCAAGGGCGGCACCTACCGGGTCAACCGCCGCCTCCAGCTGCGCATCGGCCGGGGCCGGGTGCAGTTCGACCAGAACGGCGCCGACGACGTCAAGGTCATCCCGGAGACACTGACCGAACTCCCCGCGCTGCGCGGCTACTCCGACATCCCTGCCCTGAGGGAGATCTCCTCCCGGTTCCGGGTGCGTGAAGTGCGCGCCGGCCAGGTGCTGGTGGACGCCGGGCAGCCGGTGACCGAGGCGTATCTCGTGGTGCACGGCCGGTTCACGCGGTACACCATCGGCAAGTACGGCGAGGAGGAGGTCCTCGGCCTCCTCACCGACGGCGACGGGCTGGGCGACGAGGCCATCGGCCACGCCGACCCGCTCTGGCTCAGCTCGGTGCGGGCCGAGACGGCGGGGGTGGTACTGGCCCTCAACTGGGACGCGCTCATGGCGTTCGTGGAGCGCACGCCGTCCCTCGCGGCCCAGTTCGACGCCTTCGCCGATCGGCAGCGCAAGCCCATGAACCGCAAGGGCGAGGCCGATGTGCCCCTGGAGGCGGGACACGTGGGCGAGTTGGCGCTCCCGGGCGGCTTCGTCGACTACGACCTCGCGCCCCGCGAGTACGAACTCTCCCTCACCCAGACGGTGTTGCGCGTCCATACCCGGGTCGCCGATCTCTACAACCACCCGATGGACCAGACGGAGCAGCAACTCCGCCTGACCATCGAGGAGATCCGCGAACGCCAGGAGTGGGAGCTGGTCAACAACCGCGAGTTCGGGCTGCTGCACAACATCGACTACGGCCAGCGGATCAGCACCTTCTCCGGGCCGCCGACCCCGGACGACATGGACGAGCTGCTGTCCATGCGCCGCAAGACCCGGCTGTACCTGGCCCATCCGAAGGCGATCGCGGCCTTCTTCCGACAGTGCAACCGGCGCGGTCTGGTGCCGGGCACGGTGAACGTCGACGGGCACGAGGTGCCGGCGTGGCGCGGGGTGCCGCTCTTCCCGTGCAGCAAGATCCCGATCACGCCGCAGCACACCACCAGCATCATCGCGCTGCGCACCGGCGAGAAGGACCAGGGGGTCGTCGGCCTGCACCAGACGGGTATCCCCGAGGAGTACGAGCCGTCGCTGAACGTGCGGTTCATGGGCGTCGACACCACCGCGATCATGAGTTATCTGGTCACCGCCTACTACTCGTTGGCCGTGCTGGTGCCCGACGCGGCCGGGATCCTGGAGAACGTGCAGGTCGGGTGGATGCCGGAATGAACGAACCGTCAGTGTCCGGTGCCGTGTCGTCGGCCGGTCTGCCATCGGCCGGTCCGCCATCGGCCGGTCCGCCATCGGCCGGTCCGCCGTCAGCCGATCTCCCGTCGCCCGGTCTGCCGTCGGTCGGTATGGCGTCAGCCGGTCCGCCGTCCCCGGCTGTGACATCGGCCGGTCTGCCGTCAGCCGATCTCCCGTCGCCCGGTCTGCCGTCGGTCTGCGCGCCGGCCCGGAGGCGGCTGCCGGGGCCGCCGAGTCCTGCCCGGTCCCGGCGGGCCCGGGGCGGCGGTGCGATCCCCGGGCTGAGGTACCGGCCCGCCGTGCCCGCCGACCCCGCGAAGGCCGCGGAGGTCGACCGCAGGCTGGAGGCCTGGGCGGAGCGCATGGATCTGTTCCCCCGGGAGTGGCGGGGGCAGTTCGCGCGGTTCGGTCTCGGCCGGGCGATCGTGCTCGCGCACCCTGGCGCGGCCGGCCCCGAACACCTCACCGCCGCCGGGAAGTTGCTGCTCGCCGAGCACCTCGTCGACAACCTGTACTGCGAGGTCGACGAGGGCAAGGGCGGCTCGCCGCGCGGCCTCGGCGGTCGGCTGCTCATGGCCCAGTCGGCGCTCGACCCCCTCCACAGCACACCCGAGGTGGAGAATCGGTGGCGGCACGGCGTACGGGGCGACGGTCCGCTGCGTTCGTACCACTTCGCGCTGCGGGACTACGCCGCCCTCGCCACCCCCAGCCAGACCGACCGGCTCGTCCACGATCTCGCCCGGCTGCATCTGGGCTATCTCGGCGAGGCCGCCTGGGCCGAGACCGACCACATGCCGCGGATCTGGGAGTACCTGGTGATGCGGCAGTTCAACAACTTCCGCCCCTGTCTGGCGATCGTCGACGCGGTGGACGGCTGGGAACTGCCGGAGGCCGTCTACGCCCGGCCCGAGGTCCAGCGGATCACCGCGCTGGCCGGGAACGCGTCCACGATCGTCAACGACCTGTACTCCTTCACCAAGGAGATGTCGAACGACCCGGACCATCTCAATCTGCCCATGGTCATCGCCGCCAACGAGCGGTGCGGGCTGAAGGCGGCGTATCTGGAGGCCGTCGAGATCCACAACCGGATCATGGAGGCGTTCGAGGAGGAGTCCGCGGCCCTGTCCGCCACCTCGCCCCTGATCGAGCGCTACGCCACCGCTCTCGCCGCCTGGGTGGCCGGCAACCACGAGTGGCACGCCACCAACACCGACCGCTACAGCCTGCCCGACTACTGGTAACGCCCGGGCATGGCCGACGCCCCACAGCACCGGAGGAGCCACCGTTGACCATCATCGACGCCGTCACCACGACCGCCACGCCCCTGCCGGCCCAGCCCCCGACGTCCTCCCCGGCCCGGTCCACGTACCAGAACCGTGTCGCGGACTACTGGAACGCCGAGGAGAACCCGGTCAACCTCGAACTCGGCAAGATCGACGACCTCTACCACCACCACTACGGCATCGGCGACGCGGACTGGTCCGTCCTGGACGACGACCCCGATCCGGCGCGCCGCCGCGACCGGGTCACCGCCGAACTGCACCGCCTGGAACAGGCCCAGGCCGACCTGCTCGCCCACCATCTGGGCCCCCTCTCCCCCACCGACCGCGTCTTCGACGCCGGCTGCGGGCGCGGCGGCGGCAGCGTGGTGGCCCATCTGCGGTACGGCTGCCAGGCCGACGGTGTCACCATCTCCCGCAAGCAGGCCGAGTTCGCCAATGAGCAGGCCCGCAAGCGGGACATCGACGACCGGGTCCGCTACCACCACCGCGACATGCTCGACACGGGTCTGCCGTCCGGGGAGTACGCGGCGTCCTGGAACAACGAGTCCACCATGTACGTCGAGCTGGACCTGCTCTTCGCCGAGCACGCCCGGCTGCTGCGCCGCGGCGGCCGCTATGTCACCATCACCGGCTGCTACAACGACACCTACGGCCGGGCCTCCCGCGAGGTGTCCCTCATCAACGCCCACTACATCTGCGACATCCACCCGCGCTCCGAGTACTTCCGCGCGATGGCCCGCAACCGCCTCGTCCCCGTCCACGTGGTGGATCTGACCGCCGCCGCCCTGCCCTACTGGGAGCTCCGCAAGCAGGCCGACCACCTGGTCACGGGCATCGAGGACACCTTCATCACCGCCTACGAGAACGGCAGTTTCCAGTACCTGCTGATCGTCGCCGACCGGGTCTGACCGCCCGGCGCGGACGGCCGGCGGATCGGGGGTCCGTTCCGCCGACCGCCCCCCGGTCGCGCGGTCGCTCGCGTCCGCGAGCGCGGCCGGCGTCAGCCAGGGCGGGTCACGGTTCCGTGGTCTCGGATTCGAGTGAGGTGCGGGTCGCCGGGCCGTAGACGCCCGACTCGTCCTCCACGACGACACGGGTCAGCTGGTAGCCGCGGACGGCGCTCTCGACCTCGGGGTCGTAGTCGCCGTCGATGACGCCGTTGTAGAAGCCGATCTGGCGCAGGCGGAGCTGGAGTTCGGTGACCTCGGGTCCGCTGTCGCCGGTGCCGAGGACGGGGTCCTGGCTGTCGGACGGGGTCGGCGCGGGAGCCGCCGTGGCGGTGGAGCCGCTGTTGGAGGGGGTTCTGGTCGGGGTGGCGGAGCCGGTCGGGGTGGTTCGGCTCTCGGTCGGGGTCGCGGCCGGTGAGGTGGACGGGTTCCCGGACGGCGACGCCGAGGAGGCCGTACCGGACGGGGACGCCGATGACGACGACGCCTCCTGGCCGGGCGCGGCCTCCGGGAGGTTCGCCCGTATGTCCTCGGGTCCGGAGCCGTCCCGCGACGGTCCGTCGTACGAGAACAGTCCGCCGATGATTCCGCCCGTCACCAGGACGGCCACCGCGGCGACTCCCACCCCTGCGGCCGACACCGCTCGGCGTCGCCGCCGCTGACCGCCCGGGTCGCTGTCGACGGGAGGTCGCTCGTCGAGGTCGAGGAGGGCAGGTGTGCCGCCGGTCGACCCGCCAGGGAGCGGGGGTTCATCGCCGTCTTTCAACGGCCCCGGCTCCGGCGTGCCTTCGGCGTCCGCCGAGGAGTCGGCCGAGGAGTCGGCCGGCTCGGTGTCGTCACCGACCTTCACAAACGGCCGTATGCGTACCGGGTCGAAGTCCTCCACGGCCTCCGCCTGCGCCGTACGGGTGTCGCGGTGGGCGTCCGAGGCGAGACGGCCGCAGGAGCAGGCCGGAGTGCCGTCCGTCGCCCGGGGCGTACCGCACTGCGGGCAGACAGGGGCTGTCGGTTCACTCACGTGCGGTCTCTCTTCGAACGGGTTTCCGAGTTTAAACGGATCTTCTCCACAGAATCCCCAAGAACAAAGGCGAGTTCGCGCTCATCATGTCTTCATGTGGCGGGACTGGTGCGCGACCCGACGCTCGGTGTGTCATGCCTCTGACATCAATGACATCAATGCCGGTGCGCCGGAGTGGAAGGAACCCCGTGAGCCTCACCCGTACCCGTACCCGTGCCCGTGCCCGTGCCCGTGCCCTGTGCACGGTCGCCGCGCTCGCCCTGGGCGTGCCCGTCGCGTTCTCGGGCCCCGCCGTCGCGGCGGTCCCCACGTACGCGGTCTATCTGCAGAACTCCGTCACCGGGCTCAACGCGGCGGACAACGGCGGTACGGTCGCCGCGCACAACCCCAAGGGCAACGAGGACCACCAGCAGTGGACTCCGGTCGCCGTCAGCGGCGGCCATCAGTTGCGGAACGCCGACGAGTCGGGGATCTGCCTCGGGCGCGGCGGCACCTCGGCGGTGACCACGACCTGTGGCGCGGACGGCACCACGTGGACGATCACCGAGGCCGCGAACAGCACGTACACCATCGGCGTGCCCGGGACCTCGCAGTATCTGACGGGCGCCTCCTCGGACTCCTCGGTCGTCCAGATCGGGTCGAGCGGCACCTACGCCCGCTGGTACCTCACGCCGGTCACCTACGCCACGACGGCCATGCCGTCCACCGACACGCGCACCCTCGACCAGGTCTCGTTCCTCACCTCGCACAACGCCTACGCGAACGGAGTGGACGGCAACTTCGCCTCGTTCCCGGTCAGTCTCTTCCCCAACCAGTCGCGGGGCGTCGCTCAGCAACTCACCGACGGCGTACGGGGGTTCATGCTCGACGCCTACACCGTGTCGGGGCAGGCCGTGCTGTGCCACAACAGTTGTGACGGGGTCAGCAGTCCGGTTCCGCTCGCCACGGACCTCCAGCGCATGGTCGACTTCCTGGAGGCCCATCCGGGTGAGGTGGTCACCGTCTTCCTGGAGGACTACACGGCCTCCGACATACTGAAGTCGTCGCTGGCCTCCGTCAGCGGTCTCTCGGACGTGCTGTACCGGCCCGACCAGGAGGGCGTCGCGACGAGCGGCTGGCCGACGATGGCGGATCTCGCCGCCCGGGGCAAGCAGCTGCTGATCTTCAGTGACCGTACGCGCGCGAGTGACGTCTCCAGCGGATACACGACCCGTGACACGTTCGGTGTGATGTACCAGCGCGAGTGGACCGTGGAGAACTACTGGTCCATGGGCGGTGGGATCGGTGACTCCGACTGGTCCTGCTACAGCCGCTGGGGCACGAGCCGACCGCTCACCACGGACTCGCCCGCCTTCCACCCGCTGTTCGTCATGAACCACTTCCGCGACTACACGGTCAGCGGCACGGCCGAGACGGACAACGCCAAGCTGCTCAACCGCGCGCAGACCTTCTGCACACCAGCCGCCCGCAAGAAGCCCAACTACCTTGCCGTGGACCGCTACGACCTGGGCTCGCCGTCACCGCTCACGACCGTGGGGAACCTCAACACGTACGTCCTCACGGCCGGCCAGTAGCCGTCGCAGGGCCGGGTGCCGACCCGTCCTGCTGCCCGTCCTGCGGATGCGCCGCAGGACGGGCAACTGGCTCCGGCACAGTTTCGCCCGTTCGCCGCCGCCCGCGATCAGGGCGTTGACCGACGCCATCGGGTCACCGCCGACCGACCGTGCCACCAACGCCCCGACGACCAGCGGGAGCAAGGCCACCGCCAGGGCCGAACCGGTGGCGGTGGCCGTGGCGGTGACGTTGCGGAGGGGGCGCGGGCGCGAGGTGTGCGTGTCCATGACGACAGTTCAGCAGCGGCCCGGGGCGCGGGGTATCCGACCACGTACTCAGTCGCCCCGCCCCGGGTACTCAGGCCGCCGCCACCGCTCCCCGCTCCCCCGCCTCCCGATGGATCGGCGTCCCCGACCCGGTCAGCGGTACGCCCGTGCCGCCGCGCCGGGTCGCGACGATCTCCGCCGCGATGGACAGGGCGGTCTCCTCGGGCGTACGAGCGCCGAGGTCGAGCCCGATCGGGGACCTGAGCCGGGCCAACTCCCCATCGGTCAGGCCGACTTCGCGCAGTCGCCGGTCGCGGTCGGCGTGGGTGCGGCGCGAGCCCATCGCTCCCACGAAGGCGACCGGCATCCGCAGGGCCGTCTTCAGCAGGGGTACGTCGAACTTGGCGTCGTGGGTGAGCACGCACAGGACCGTCCGGCTGTCGGTCTCGGTGCGCCGGAGGTAGCGGTGCGGCCAGTCCACCACGATGTCGTCGGCCTCGGGGAAGCGGGTCCGCGTGGCGAAGACCGGGCGGGCGTCGCACACGGTGACGTGGTAGCCGAGGAACTTGCCCGCGCGCACCAGCGCCGCCGCGAAGTCGATCGCCCCGAACACGATCATGCGGGGCGGCGGCACCCTCGTCTCGACGAGCAGCGTGAGGCCGCCGGAGCAGTGCGATCCTCCCCCAGACTCCGTCCGGGGGGACCCCCATCTCGCTCCGCTCGCGGAGAGCTCGATCGTGCCGGTGCGGCCACTGTCCAGCATGGCCCGCGCCTCGGCGGCGGCCGTCCGGTCCAGCTCGGGGTGACCGCCGAGACCGCCTTCGTACGAGCCGACACCCACACCGCTGTCGCCCTGCTCGCGCGACCCGGCGGGCCGTACGAGCAGGGCCTGTCCGAGGAGTTCGGCCGGGCCCCGGACGACGCGGGCGACGGCCGTCGGCTCGTCCTTGCAGGCGGCCGAGAGCGCGGCGCTCAGGACGGCTCGGGCGGGTGACCGGGCGGTGACGGGGGTGACCAGGATGTCGATCACCCCGCCGCAGGTCAGGCCGACGGCGAAGGCGTCCTCGTCGCTGTACCCGAAGCGCTGCAGGACGGTCTCGCCGTCCGCCAGCGCCTGTTGGCACAGCTCGTACACGGCGCCCTCGACGCACCCGCCGGAGACCGAGCCGATGGCCGTGCCCTCGCTGTCGACGGCGAGGGCCGCGCCGGGACCGCGCGGGGCGCTGCCGCTCACCGCCACGACGGTGGCGACGGCGAAGTCCCGGCCCTCCTCGGCCCACGCGCTCAGCTCGGTGGCCAGGTCAAGCATCCCGGCCTGCCATCAGGACGCGGTCGGGCCGGATCGGCAGATGGCGGTGGCGTACGCCGGTGGCGTGCCAGACGGCGTTGGCGACGGCGGCCGCCGCGCCGACGATGCCGATCTCGCCGATGCCCTTGATGCCGACGGGGTCGTCGGGGTCGGGGTCGTCCACCCAGTCCGCCTCGATGGCGGGGACGTCGGCGTGGGCGGCGACGTGGTAGCCGGCGAGGTCGGCGCCGTAGTGGCCGCCGGAGGCCTGGTCGCGTACCGCCTCCTCGTGCAGGGCCATGGAGATGCCCCAGGTCATGCCGCCGATGAACTGGCTGCGTGCGGTGAGGGGGTTGACGATGCGGCCGGCCGCGAAGATGCCGAGCATGCGGCGGACGCGTACCTCGCCGGTGGCGGGGTCCACGGCGACCTCCGCGAACTGGGCGCCGTAGGAGTGGCGTTCCTTCTGGGCGAGGGCGCCGATGGCGGCCGTGGTGTCCGAGCGGACCATGATGCCCTCCGGCGGGATGCCGTCGCTCAGGACGAGCCGTTCCCGCAGTTCGGTCGCGGCGGCCGTGACCGCCCAGGCCCAGGAGCGGGTGCCCATCGAGCCGCCGGCGATCATGGCCGGTCCGAAGTCGCTGTCACCGATGCGGACCCGGACCCGCTCCGGTGCCACCTCCAGCGCGTCGGCGGCCACCAGGGTGAGCGCGGTGCGGGCGCCGGTGCCGATGTCGGCGGCGTTGACGCGCACGGTGAAGGTGCCGTCCGCCTCGGCCGTCACCCCGGCGGTGGAGGGGGCGGCTCCCGCGCCGAAGGAGGCCGCGGCGGTGCCGGTGCCGAGCAGCCAGCGGCCGTCGCGGCGCAGACCGGGGCGCGGGTCGCGGTCGGCCCAGCCGAACCTGCCTGCGCCCTCGCGGAAGCAGGCGTGCAGACGGCGACTGGCGAACGGCAGCCCGGAGACGGGGCCCCGCTCGGGCTCGTTGCGGGCGCGCAGCTCGATCGGGTCGATGCCCAGCTTCTCGGCGAGCTCGTCGAACGCCGACTCCAGGGCGAACGACCCCGGCGCCTCACCCGGCGCGCGCATCCACGTCGGGGTGGGCACGTCGAGCCGTACGACCTTGTTGGCGGTGTGGTGGGCGTCGGCGTCGTACATCACGCGGGCCGGTCCGGCACCCGGCTCGATGAACTCGTGGACGGTCGAGGTGAGGCTCTGGGAGCGGTGTTCCAGGGCGCGGAGCCGCCCGTCGGCGTCGGCGCCGAGCCTGACCCGCTGGGTGGTGGGGCTGCGGTAGCCGGCCAGGGAGAACATCTGACGCCGGGTCATGACGACCCGGACCGGGCGCCGGAGGACGGTCGCGGCCATCACCGCGGCGACCTGGTGGGCACGGACGCCCTTGCTGCCGAAGCCGCCGCCGACGTGTTCGGAGAGGACCCGCACCGAGGCCGGGTCGAGGGAGAACAGGTTGGCGAGCTCGCCCGCGACCCACATGGTGCCCTGGTTGGAGTCGACGACTTCGAGCCGGCCCCCGTCCCAGCGGGCCGTCACCGCGTGCGGCTCCATCGGGTTGTGGTGTTCCTCGGGGGTGGTGTACTCGGCGTCCAGGACGACGGCGGACGCGGCGAGTTCGGCCCCCAGGTCGCCCTTCTCGATCACCGCGGGTCCGAAGGTGTCCAACGCGTACGCGTCCGGGTGCTCGGCGGCGAACGCGACGTCGTGCGGTTCCTGTTCGTAGTGCACCACGAGTGCCTCGGCGGCCTCGCGGGCCTGCTCGGAGGTCTCGGCGACGACCAGCGCGACCGGCCAGCCCAGGTGCGGCACCCGGTCGTGCTGGAAGACGGCCGTGGTCGGGTCCGGTTTCGTGCCCATGAGACCCGTGTAGTCGGTGTCGACGCGCGGGGCGTTCTCGTGGGTCAGGACGCTGAGCACGCCCGGCATCCCGAGCGCGTCGGCGGTCTCGATGGCGCGGATCCGGCCGCGGGCCACGGTGGACAGCGCCAGCCAGCCGTGGACGAGTCCGGCGAAGGGGATCTCGCCCGCGTAGCGGGCCGCTCCGGTGACCTTGTCGCGGCCTTCGACGCGGGTGTGCGCGGTGCCGACGGCGCCCTTGTGTGCCGTGGGGGCGATGGTCATCGGGTGGCCTCCTCGGTGAGTTCGGACAGGACGGCCACGACGAGGTTGCGCATCAGCGGCACCTTGTATCCGTTGTGCGGCAGCGGCTTGGCCTCCGCCAGTTCGGCGTCCGCGGCGGCCGCGAAGGTCTCGGCGTCGGCCGGCGCCCCCGTCAGCGCCCGCTCCGCCGCGTACGCCCGCCACGGCCGGGACGCGACCGCCCCGAAGGCCAGCCGCACCTCGCGTACGACACCGTCCTGGACGTCGAGCGCGGCGGCGATGGAGCCGATGGCGAAGGCGTACGAGGCGCGCTCGCGGACCTTGCGGTAGCGGGAGTGGGCGGCGACCTCGGCGGGCGGCAGGGTCACGCCGGTGATCAGGGCACCCGGCGGCAGGGCCGTCTCGATGTGCGGGGTGTCCCCGACCGGGAGATAGAAGTCGGCGAACGGCAACTCGCCCGGCCCGTCGGCCGTTTCGTACGTCACGACGGCGTCGAAGGCCGTCAGGGCGACACCCATGTCGGAGGGGTGGGTGGCCACGCAGTGCTCGGAGGCGCCGAGGATCGCGTGGTTGTGGTGCTCGCCCTCGATCGCGGGGCAACCGCTGCCGGGCACCCGCTTGTTGCAGGGTTTGGTGACGTCGGCGAAGTAGCCGCAGCGGGTGCGCTGGAGCAGGTTGCCGCCGACGGTGGCCATGTTGCGCAGCTGCCCCGAGGCGCCGGCCAGCACCGCCTGGGTCAACGCCGGGTAGCGGCGCCGGACTTCGGGGTGGGCGGCGAGGTCGCTGTTGGTGACGGTCGCGCCGATGCGCAGTCCGCCGTCCTCGGTGGGCTCGATCCCGTCGAGCGGGAGTTCGCGGACGTCGACGAGGCGCGCGGGCCGCTCGACGCCGCTCTTCATCAGGTCGACGAGGTTGGTGCCGCCGCCGAGGAAACGGGCCTCGGGGTCGGCGCCGAGGAGGGCGACGGCGCCGGAGACGTCGTACGCGCGCCGGTAGTCGAACTCCCTCATGCCACGGCCTCCTTGGACTTCGCCGTGGTGTCGGCGGCGGCGCGGGCGACGGCCTCGACGATCGACACGTAGGCGCCGCAGCGGCACAGGTTGCCGCTCATCCGCTCCCGGATCTCCTCGGCGCTCAGGGGTGGCGGCGTCGCCTCGGGGCGGACGTCGTCGGTGACGGCGCTGGGCCAGCCCGCCGCGTGCTCCTCGATGACCGCGATGGCCGAACAGATCTGGCCCGGTGTGCAGTAGCCGCACTGGTAGCCGTCCAGATCGAGGAACGCCTGCTGCACCGGGTGGAGTCGCTCGCCCTCGGCGACACCTTCGATGGTGGTGATCTCACGTCCCTCGGCCGCCACCGCCAACTGCAGACAGGACACGTTGCGGCGTCCGTCGACGAGGACGGTGCAGGCGCCGCACTGTCCCTGGTCGCAGCCCTTCTTGGTGCCGGTCAGATCGAGTCGCTCGCGCAGCGCGTCGAGCAGGGTGGTGCGGTGGTCGACGGAGAGCGTGTGCTTCTCGCCGTTGATGTTCAGGGTGATGGCGCTGTACGTCGAGGAGGTGGCTGGGGACATGATCAGCCTTCTTTCGCGTATCCGGGACACAGGGAAAACAGGAAGAACAGGGAAAACAGGGAAAAAGGTACGCGCTCCGGCAGGCGGTCGAGTCAGGGATGCGGGGCAGCCGGGGTACTGGCGCCGGCCACACCGACGCTACGATGAACCAACCGGACAGCTGTCCTCTCCGGAAAAACGTAACGGACAGTTGTCCGGTTAACAAGGACGGGTTTCGGCCATGAACCCGTGAGGAGGACGCGTGCGGCAGAAGAAGGACTCCCCTCTGCGCTCGGACGCGCAGCGGAACCGCGAGCGCATCCTGGCAGTCGCCCTGACCGAGTTGACGCGCTCCGCGGACGCGCCGCTGAGCAGAATCGCCAGGAAGGCGTGTGTCGGGCAGGGCACGTTCTACCGCCACTTCCCGAACCGGGAGGCGCTCGTCCTGGAGGTCTACCGGTTCGAGATACGGCAGGTCGCCGACGCCGCCGCGGAACTGCTCGCGACCCGTGAGCCGGACCGGGCGCTCCGCGAGTGGATGGACCGCCTCGCCCTGTTCGCCATGGCCAAGGCGGGCCTCGCGGACGCGATCCGCCAGGCCATCAGCGGCCTGAGCGCCCCGGACAGGCCGGGGCACGCCCCGGTGAGCGAGGCCGCCGAACTGCTGCTCCGCGCGGGCGAGAAGGCCGGAACCATCCGCCCCGGAGTCACCCACGAGGACTTCTTCCTCGCCATCGCCGGCCTCTGGCAGATCGACCCCCAGCAGGACTGGCAGCCGCGCGCCACCCGCCTCCTCGACCTCGTCATGGACGGCCTGCGTACCGGGGCACCGGGAACGGAGAAATGAGCGCCGCCCGGTCCGGCCGGGCGGCGCACGAGGAACACCGGGCAAGGGCCTTTCGTCAGAGCCGCGCCCCGACGTCCGCGCCGTTCGCGGGGCGCAGGAAGTGCGAGGCCGGGAGGGAGCCGTCGGCCGCCCTGGCCCCGGTGATCGTGGCCGCGTCGGTGCTCACGAAGGACCAGGTGCCGCCGAGGTTCCAGGAGTTGCCGCTGCCACCGGAGTTCGAGCCCAGCGAGACATTCGTCCCGTTGGCCACCGCCAGGTTCTTCGTCAGTGTGCCGTCGGCGTCGGCGAAGTCGAATCCGGTGCCCTTGTTGCGCCACGCCGTGCAGCGCTCGGCCACCAGTGCGCCCGGGTTGGCGTTGTCGATGAACCCGCCGGCCGAGTTGTCCCACGCCATGCTGTTGCGCACCACATGCGCCGCGGGCAGGTCCTCCTCACCACCGCCGCCGAGCTTGAAGCCGTTGCCGTCACCCGTGAAGTTCGGCAGACTCCAGCGGTTGTAGCCGTTCCCGTACCCGGCGCTTGCCTCGACCGTCACCGGCGAGAGGAACTCCCAGAAGTCCAGCCCGTCGTCGGAGTTGTTCCACAGCCGGGCGCCCCGCACCACGTTGCCCGTCCCCGAGCCTTCCTTGATCGCCAGACCGTCGGCGCTCTCACCGTTCTTGCGCGGGTCGCGGTTGCCGTAACTGTCCAGATTGATGAACTGGTTGGAGCTCGACGCGCCCTGGAGGTGCACACCGGACTCGTAGTTGTCCCGGGTGATCAGCCGCTCGAAGACATTGCCGCTGGTGTCCACACCGAAGATCCCGTACGGCCCGTTCACGATCTCCAGACCGCTCAGCCGCCAGTACTCTCCCTCGATGTGGATCGCGCCTCGTTGGGCCCGCGGAATGCTGGAGCCCACCGCTCCGGGCGTGTACGGCATCCCCTCGCCGTCGATGACGACCCGCTCTCCGCTGTAGTTGCCCATCCTGATCGGTTGGCTCGCCGTACCGCTCTTGAGCAGCTGGATGTTCGTGGTCGGCGCGTAGGTCCCGCCCCGGATCAGGATCGTGTCACCGGCCTGCGCCAGGTCCACGGCGCGCTGGATGGTCCGTAAGGGTGCCGAGAGTGTCCCGGCGTTGCCGTCGTTGCCGTTGGTCGCCACGTACAGGCTGGTGGCGGCGTGCGCCGAGGGACTGGAGAGGGCGACCAGTCCGCCGACCAGGAGGCTCATGAGGCCCGCGTACGCGGTGAAGGATTTCGGACGCATCGGTCGTCTCCCGGGTTTCGGCTCGCCAGATTGGCGGGAAAGCGCTTTCCATCCGAAACGACGCTAGGGAGTTGCCCTGAGCACGTCAATATTCATGCTCATGATTCTTATTCACATGGATGGACTATCGGGGCCCGGCGACGATCGGTTCGCGCCCTCAGCCAGGCGGCGCGCCGGACGCCATCCCGCCCTTCAGCCGCTCCAGGTCGGACGGGCGGACCTGGATGGCCAGTACGGCGATCAGCGCGGCGACGACCGTGAAGATCGCGGCCATGACGAAGGCGGCCGAGACCCCGGCGGTGAGCACCTCGTCGGACCAGGGCGGTGGAAGCTGCCCGGTCCGTTCGAACTGCAGACGCTCGGCCGGGGTCGCCTCGGACAGGAAGTCCGGGACCTGCTTCTCCGCCTCGTTGGTACTGGCCGTGCCGAACATCGTGACGA
This sequence comes from Streptomyces sp. CA-210063, assembly GCF_024612015.1. Taxonomy (NCBI): domain Bacteria; kingdom Bacillati; phylum Actinomycetota; class Actinomycetes; order Kitasatosporales; family Streptomycetaceae; genus Streptomyces; species Streptomyces sp. CA-210063. Next base: position 9,650,226 of record NZ_CP102512.1, on the reverse strand, counting down.
GGATGGAGAGGCCGAGTGAACCCCCGACCTGCTGGGTGGCGTTGAGGAGGCCGGAGGCGGCGCCGGTCTCCTGGGTGGCGACGTTGGAGAGCGCCATCAGGGTCAGCGAGACGAACTCCATACCCATGCCGAGGCTGAAGACGAGCATCGGGCCGAGGACGCTGCCGGCGTAGGTGGAGTGGACGTCGGTCAGGGTCAGCCAGGCGAGGCCCGCCGCGGCCAGGATCGCGCCCACCACCATGAACGGCTTCGGGCCGTACGCGGGCAGGAACTTCGAGGCCAGCCCGGCCCCGACCGCGATGACGGCGCTGACCGGGAGGAAGGCGAGCCCGGCCTGCAACGGGCTGAAGTCCAGCACGTTCTGCACGAAGAGCGTCAGGAAGAAGAACATGCCGAAGATCGCGGCGGCGAGGCACAGCATGATCCCGTAGGTGCCCGCCCGGTTCCGGTCACGGAACATGTGCAGCGGTGTGATCGGCTGCTTCGAACGCCGCTCGACCAGGACGAACAGTGCGAGAACGACGACGGCCCCGGCGAACGAGGCCAGCGTCAGCCCGTCCCGCCACCCTTCCTGCGCGGCCCGGATGAACCCGTACACCAGGAGCACCATGCCCACGGTGGAGGTCAGTGCGCCGGTGATGTCGAAATGGCCCGGGTGGCGTTCGGACTCCTTGATCCAGCGGGGTGTGGCCAGCACGATGAGCAGCCCGATCGGCACGTTGACGAACAGCACCCACCGCCAGTTCAGCCACTCCACGAGGATGCCGCCCGCGAGCAGCCCGATCGCGCCGCCGCCCGCCGAGACCGCCGCGAAGACCCCGAACGCCCGGTTGCGCTCCGGTCCTTCACGGAACGTCGTACTGATCAGCGCGAGGGACGTCGGGGACGCGATGGCGCCGCCGACACCCTGGAGGGCGCGGGCGGCGAGGAGTTGGCCGGCGTTCTGGGCGAGACCACCGAGGAGCGAGGCCGCCACGAAGAGCAGCACCCCGAAGATGAACACCCGCCGCCGGCCGAGGATGTCACCGGCCCGGCCACCCAACAGCAGCAGACCGCCGAAGGTCAGCGTGTACGCGTTGACCACCCAGGCCAGGCTCGTCGTCGAGAAGTCCAGCGAGCGCTGGATGTCCGGCAACGCGATGTTCACGATGGTGATGTCCAGGACCACCATCAGCTGACACGAGGCGATGACGAAGAGCGCCATCGCACTCCCACCACCACCTGATTCCCGAGTGGTGGTCTGCGCGGGGGAAGTCGGCTGCGGGTTGCTCATGGCGTATCGCAAAGGCAGAACTCGGTGAACGGTTCCGTCCACGGCGTCCACTGTCCGACGCTACGCTTTTGCCGCGACCGTCACCACTTGAGCGCCGGCTCCGCCCTGGGACCGCCTTCAGTGCCCTCGGAACGCCTCTTCCAGCCACCAGGACCCGTGGTCGCGGGTCACCTTCGCGTCGATCAGCAGCGGCGCGGAACGCGGTCCGGCGAGCCAGTCCTCGACGGGCTCGAGGTCGGCCGCGGTGCGTACCGTGACCGCCTCGAAGCCGTAGCCGCGGGCGAGGGCCGCGATGTCGGTCGGCGGGAACACGACCGTGTCGAGGGGGTGCCCGTCCGGGCCGAAGTGGTGGACCTCTGCTCCGTAGGCCTCGTCGTTGTAGACGACGACCACCATGGGCAGGCCGAGCCGTCGTACGGTGTCGAGTTCGACGGCGCTCATCAGGGCTCCGCCGTCGCCCAGGGCGGCCACCGGCAGCCGGTCGGGCTGCGCGAGTGCCGCGCCGACGGTGGTGGCGAGGCCGAGGCCGATCGACTGGAAGGCCTGGGTGAAGCAGAAGCCCTGGTGGTCCGGCACGGACAGGTACGCGCTGGGGTGGCCCATGAAGTTGCCCGAGTCCACGCCGATCACACGCGCGGCGGGCAGGAGGTCGTCGAGCGCGATGCTCAGGGTGCGCGGGTCGATCCGCTCCCGGTCGCTCTCGTCCTCGTACGGCACGTCCCGCCACCGTACGCGGGCGGCAATGGCGGCTTCGGTGTCGGCGGTCCGGTAGCCCTGCCGGTGGATGGGGATGTCACCACCGCTGTCGCCCACCGCGAGTGCCCGGCGTGCCGTGAGTTCCACGTCTCCGGTGACGCCCAGGTGGACGGGGCGGTGGGCGCCGAGCGCGGACGGGTCGTCGTCCACCTGTACGACGGTGGCGTCGGGGCCGATCAGGCTGCCGTGGCGCATCGTCCACATGTTCAGGGCGCAGCCCCAGCCGATGATCAGGTCGGCGCCCTGGATCAGTTCGGTGGTCAGGGGGGAGGCGAAGCCGCCGGAGATGTTCAGGGACCAGGGGTTGCCGTGGAAGAGGCCGTGGGCGACAGCCGAGGTGGCGAGGAGGGCGCCGTGACGGTCGGCGAGCGCGGTGAGGGCCTCCCGGGCGCCGGGCGTGCGGGCACCTCGGCCGGCCACGAAGACGGAGCGCCGTGATTTCTCCAACTCCCGTGCCAGCGCCGCTACTTGGTCCGCATCCGGCGACATCGCCTCTCGTGCGGGTGGCGGAGTGAGGGAGGCGGGCAGGGCGGCGTGCGGTACCTCAGAGGCCTGTACGTCCAAGGGCAGGTTGAGGAGGATCGTCCGGCGTTCGTGAAGAGCGCGTCGTACGGCCTCGCAGGCCTGCGCGACCGCCGTCTCCGCCGACGTCACGCGTGCCGTGACCGCACCCACCGCCCGCGCCAACGCCTCTTGGTCGATGTGGAAGTTGGAGTGCGGCTGGGTCACCTCGGCGGCCAGTACGAGCAGGGGTGTGCGGCTCTTCGCGGCCTCGGTGATGCCGGTGACGGCGTTGGTCAGGCCGGGGCCCTGGTGGACGCTGAGCGCGGCGACGGTCCCGCTGGTGCGGGCGTAGGCGTCGGCCATGGTCGCGGCGCCGCCTTCGTGACGGGCGGCGACGAATCGGGCGCCGGCGGCCACGAGGGCGTTGGTGAAGTGGAAGTTGCCGGAGCCGACCACCCCGAAGACGTGGTCGATGCCGGATGCGTACAGTGCCCTGCCTACCGCTTCGGCGACCTTCATGCGCGCTCCACCAGGGCGAGGACCCGCGCGGGAGCCCCGGATCCGGCGACGATGGGCAGCGGTCCCGCGATGACGACGGCGCCGGTCGGGGGGAGTGCGGCCAGGTTGCGCAGCTGCGTGAGCCCGTACTTGTCGTTGCCGAGGAAGTACGAGTGGCACGGGAAGGCCGGGTCGAAGGAGTGCGCGCGTCCGGCGTCGGTGCCGACCGTCTCCACGCCGAGGCCGATCACCGGTGTCTCGTCCGCCACCCAGCGGGCGCAGTCCGATGACAGGCCGGGAGTGTGCGGGCCGTTCTCGTCGGAGTTGAGGAACGTCTCCTGGGAGTGGCCGCGGGCGTCCCACCCGGTGCGCAGCAGCAGCCAACCGCCGTCGGGCAGCGGCCCGTTGTCGGTTTCCCACGCCTTGATGTGGTCGACCTCGACGAGGAAGTCGGGGTCCTTGGCGGCTTGGGCTGTGAAGTCCAGTACGGCCGCGGGTGCGATCAGCCGACGTGCCGGTACGGACGCCACGTCGTCGAGGTCCTTTCCGGTGACCCAGTGGACGGGGGCGTCGAAGTGGGTGCCGGTGTGCTCACCGCTGCGGAAGTTGTTCCAGTACCAGGCCGGGCCCCGGTCGTCGTACCGGCTGATCTCCTCCAGTTCGAACACCTGGGTCTGGCCGAACCCGGGCGGCAGCTGGATCACCGGCGTCGACGACGACAGGGGCGAGGTGAGGTCCACGACCTCGATCGCGCCACTGCGCATCCCGGACACCAGGGCCGCGAGGACGGAGGGTTGGGTCATGACGGCCTCCTGGGGGGGCGAATGCGGTCGGCCCGTCCAGGGTGTCAGCGGGTGCGCACGCGCACCAGGTGGAGTGTTCCCGTCCCTGGCGGCCCGGGTTGTGCTCGCTCCCGTCGAAAACATGTGCAGGATCGGCGCGGGTGGCGTTATGCTCGCCGCGATGATGACTCACTCCATTGGCAGAATGGGGGTCCCGTCCGCGCAAGGTGAGTGCTGATGCTCACTCATATCGCGAACGGGGATTCCCGGCTTTCCTTCTGGTCGCGCGTGCGCGAGTTCGCCGTGCCACCCTCCATGATCGAGACTGCGACCGTCCGCCGTGCTGTCGGCGACTGGGCCGGGGCGTGTGCCGCCGCAGGTATCGACATCGACCTCGATATGCGTTCCGTGGCACACGGTCATGGCCACGAGCTCGCGGCCCAGGTCCGGGCCGATCTCAGGTATTTGGCCCCGGACCTGTTGCGCTGGCACATGCCGAGGATCGCGCCCGACGGGCTGTTGCGCCCGGGCCTGACCCTCTCGCTGGCCCGTTACGACGTGGCGGGGCGTGCCGGACCGTATCCCGTGCACCTCGTGGCCCGGACTCCGCCCGCCTGGGCGGACGCCGGTCAGCGGATCGGCCTCGCGTTGTGGGACGGGTCCCGGTCCGAGGCCGCCGCCCGCGGTCATCCGCATCCGCGCCCCAGCCGTCGGTACCGACTCGATCTGCATCGCCATCTGTGGGACGCGCGCAGAGCTGGTGAGTTGCGGGTTCGGGCCGGAGCGGATGCGTCGGCCGCCGACGGCCCGTCTCCACCGGGTCCCTCGCTGGTGGACTCCGATGTGCCGGGGACGGACGTGTGGGGGACGTTGGCCGCGGAGCGCGGCTGTGCCGTCGAGCGGTGGGCGGACGAGGCGGCGGTCGTGCTGCGTGCGGAGGGGCGATCCACCGGTACCGTCCTCGTGCGCTGCGGGGCCCGGCGCCGACTGATGCTGGACGTGGGATCGGGGCCGGGCGCGGACGCCGACGGCCGCAGCCTCAACGGCAACGGCAACGAGCCGCCCGCCCTGCGGATCGCCGTCGCATCCGGCGACGACGGCGTCGGCGCCTCGCTGCCCGTCCTGCCCGACGCCGCGACCTGGGTGCTGCCCGATCTGGAGCTGATCCGTGCCGGCGCGATCGACGTCGAGCGGCTGCACCCGCTGGTCGCGTCGGCGCTGGTACCGGGTCATGTGCCGTCGGGTCCGTCCGGGGCTCCGGACCGGGCGGGGCGACCGCGGATCGTGGAGTGCCGGGGAGAGCGGCACCGGATCGGCCTGGTCGACGGGGTACTGGTCCCGCTGGACCATGACCCGGCCGAGATCCGGCGGGAGGAACTGCTGGTCGAGCTGACCGGTACTCCCCTCCCCTGCCTGCAGGCGATCGACGAGGCACACCGCCGCCCGGACTGTCTGTCCGGCGTGCGCGAACGCCTGGACCACGGGGACATCGCCGGTGCGCTGGCCGTCGTCGAGGGGCTGCTCGGCCCCGAGGCGGTACTGCGTGACGGTGCTCTCCGGGACGAGTTGGAGGCGGCCGCCCGACGCCGGATCGCCTACGGCCTGTACCGGGCGGGCCTTGCCGATCCCGGTCCCGGCCGGGTCCGCAGCGATGTCGGCCGCCGCCGTCCCCGCCACCGCCGCCCGCGCGTCGCGACCTTCTACTGACCCGGGGACCTCGGTCCCCGGCACCCGCTCACTTCACATCGTCACGGGGGCCGTCACCCCCGCACGCCCTCTACACACCACAGGTGATCAAACATGCCCACTCGCGCCCCGTTCGCCTTGCCCAACGCCTTCTCCGATACCGATACCGGCACCGATACCGACCCCATCTCCCAACTCGACGTCGCCAGTGACCTGTTGAGCCTGCTGCGCACCACGACCACCGAACCGCGCCCCGACACCCAGCTGGAGGCGCTGACCCTGGCCGTCGCAGCGGATCTGCCCGTACTGCTGTGGGGGGAGCCGGGGATCGGCAAGACCGCGGCGCTGACGCAGCTCGCGGCCGCCCTGGATCTTCCGCTGACCACCGTGATCGCCAGCGTGCACGAGCCGTCCGACTTCTCGGGGCTGCCGATCGTGGGAGACGACCCGGCCGAGCAGGGCGTGCCGATGGCTCCGCCGGACTGGGCCGTGCGGCTCGTACGCGCCGGCCGGGGGCTGCTGTTCCTGGACGAGCTGTCGACGGCGCCGCCGGCCGTGCAGGCCGCGCTGCTGCGGCTGGTGCTGGAGCGAAGGATCGGCGCACTGCAACTACCTCCCGAAGTAAGGATCGTGGCCGCCGCCAACCCGCGGTCCTCGGCGGCCGACGGCTGGGAGCTGAGCCCGCCGCTGGCCAACCGGTTCGTGCACCTTCAGTGGACGCACGACCACGAGGTCGTCGTACGGGGTCTCGGCGGGACCTGGCCCAGGGCCACCCTGCCGAAACTCGCGCCGGAGCGGCTGTCGCAGGCCGTGGACTTCGCCCGTCGCGCGGTGTGCGCGCTGCTGGCCGCGCGCCCCAAGCTCGTGCATCAACTGCCCAGCAGCGAAAGCCGCCGGGGTGGCCCGTGGCCGTCGCCCCGAAGCTGGGAGATGACCCTCCGTCTGATCGCCTTCGCCACCGCCTCCGGCGTCTCCCGGGATGTGCTGTCCCTGCTGGTCAGGGGCACCGTGGGCGACGGTCCGGGGCTGGAGCTGCTGGCCGGTCTGGACCGGCTGGACCTCCCGGATCCCGAGGAACTGCTCGCGGACCCGGCGAGTGCGGTCCTGCCCGGGCGGGGCGACCTGCGGCAGGCGGTGCTGGACGGTGTGGTGGCGGCGGTCCGGGCACGGCCGGAGAAGGCCCGCTGGGACGCGGCGTGGGCGCTGCTGGTCCGGGCGTTGGAGACGGGGGCCCCGGATCTGGTGGTCGTGCCCGCGACCACCCTCGCCTCCTTGCGCCGCGAGGACTGGGACGTTCCGGCGGCGATCGAGAACCTCGCCGGAGTGGTGACGCTGTCCCGGCGGGCGGACCAGGCGGCGGCCCGGGCCAGGACGGCGACGAAGGGCCGCCGATGAGCACCGACACGACTGCCGAGGTGAGCACCGGCGCGCCGGGCACCCAGGACCTCGACCTCGACAAGCTCTTCGCCGCCCGGCTCCAGGCGGCGCGGGCCCGGCCCTATCTGGCGACGGCGCTGTTCGCGCTGCACACCGTCGCGTCCCGGCACGTGCCCACCATGGGCGTGGACCGGCACTGGCGGTGTTACGTCTCGCCGGGCTTCGTGGACCGAACGCCGGTGGAGGAGCTGGCCGGCGTATGGGTGCACGAGGTGTCGCATCTGCTGCGCGACCATCACGGGCGCAGCGACCGGGTCGCCAAGGAGCGTGGCCTGACCGGTCCCGGGGAGCGGCTGCGCATGAACATCGCCGCGGACTGCGAGATCAACGACGACGTGTTCGGCGACGGGCTGGTCAAGCCCGAGGGGGTGGTCGATCCGGCGTTCCTGAGGCTGCCCGAGGGACAGTTGATGGAGGACTATCTGCGTCAGTTCCAACTCGGGCCGCGCACACAGGAGTTGGCGTGGCTGGACTGCGGCAGTGGCGCCGACGGTCTGGACCGGGAGTGGGAGCTGGGGCCGGACGGGGCGCACGGCCTGAGCGAGCGGGAGCGGGACGCGGTCCGGTTCCGGGTGGCGCAGGGCATCACCGGCCGTCCGGGTTCCGCGCCCGAGGGCTGGCAGCGGTGGGCGGAGGAGGCGTTCCATCCGCCGCAGCCGTGGCGGGAGTTGCTGGGCGCGGCGGTACGGTCGGCGGCCTCCGCCCCCGGCGCGGGCGAGGACTACTCCTACGGCCGGCCGTCGCGGCGCTCGGCCGGAGTGCCGAAAACCGTGCTGCCGAGCCTGCGGCGCAGACCGCCCCATGTCTCCGTGGTCATCGACACCTCCGGGTCGGTCAGTGATGTGGAACTGGGCAGCGCGCTTCTGGAGGTCGCCGCGATCTCCCGTGCGGTGGGCGGCCGCCGCGATCTCGTCACCGTCGTGCCGTGCGACGCGGCCGCCCGGATCGCCCACCCGCTGTGCCGGGCCGAGGGCATCCCCCTGATGGGCGGCGGCGGTACGGATCTCCGCACCGGCTTCGCCAAGGCGCTCCGCAGCCATCCCAAGCCCGACGTCATCGTGGTCCTCACCGACGGGCAGACACCGTGGCCCGACTCACGGCCGCCGTGCCGGACGGTGGTGGGCCTGTTCCCCCGCCAGTACGCGGGCAGTGCGTGGGACGAGGACGACCCCGACTACGTACCGGACTCACCGCCCGACTGGGCACGTGTGGTGGAGATCGGGTAGGGCGGGCCCGACGTTGACCAGGACTACTCCCGTATCCAGCACCACAATTCCCTCATGACAATGAAAACGATTATCGATAAGGTGGGCATGTCAAGCCGGGCGCCTCCTTGTCGAGGTGCCGTCGGGCTGCCCTGAGGCCGGAACGCACCGCACGAAAAGGGGAGCTGTGGCTCATCTGTTGGTGGTCGAGAGCTGGGTCGGATCGATGAGCAGGCTGCTGCCACGGGCCATCCGGGAGGGCGGGCACGCGTTCACGTTCCTCACCCGCGACCTGCACCACTACCTCCGCTCGGCCCCCGAGGGCACGGCCCATCCGCTGCTCGGCGCGCGGAACATCGTCACGGCCGACACCAACGACATCGACACCCTGCTGCCGGAGGTCGAACGCCTGCACGCGGTGTTCGGCTTCGACGGAGTGATCTCGTCCTGCGACTACTACCTGCCGACGGTGGCCCGGATCGCCGGGCACCTCGGACTCGCCGGGCCGGGCCCGGAGGCCGTCGCGGACGCCTGCCGCAAGGACGCCACCCGCCGCGTCCTCGCCGACGCCGGGGTGCCCGGACCGCGTTTCGCTCTCCATGAGGAGTGGGCCGACCTCGCCCGGGCGGCACGGGAGATCGGCTATCCGCTCGTCGTGAAGCCCGTCGACCTGTGCGCGGGCATGTACGTACGGCGTGTCGACGACGAGGTCGAACTCATGTCGGCGGTAAGGGAGTTGGCCGACTTTCCGCTGAACGCGCGCGGGCAGCGGCGGGTACCCGCCGTGCTCCTCGAAGAGCTGCTGACCGGGCCCGAGGTGAGCGTCGAGACCGTGTCGTACGCCGGGGCGGTGCACGTGGTCGGGGTGACCGACAAGAGCGTCGGCGGGGCGCCCGCGTTCATCGAGACGGGGCACATGTTCCCCGCCGCCCTGACGGGCGCCGACGCGGAGGCCGCCGAGCAGACCGCGCTGGGCGCGCTCAAGGCGCTCGGGCTGACCGACGGTGTCGTGGCGCACACGGAGATCAAGCTGACCCCGGCCGGGCCGCGTGTGGTCGAGGTGAACCCCCGGCCCGCCGGGAACCGCATCACCGAGCTGGTCCGCCATGTCACCGGCATCGACCTGGCCGCGGCCGCCGTGGAGGTCGCCCTCGGCCGCGAGCCCGATCTGCGGCGCCGGGAGACCGGGCTGCGCAGCGCGGCCGTCGGCTTCCTCGTACCGGAGAGATCGGGCACGCTCGAAGCGCTGGACGGCGGTCAACTCACGGATGTGCCAGGCGTGTTGGAGGTACAGCTCGCCGAGCCGGGCCGGCCGGTCAAGGCGGCGGGAAGCAACAACGAGTATCTCGGGCATGTCATGGTGGGCGACCCCGACGGGCTGGGTGCGCGCGGGCAGGTCGAGGCGCTGCTGGGCGAGTTGAGCGCCGGGCTGGTGATCCGGTGACCGCCGTCGCGCCGATGGCCCGCGCGGCCACGTACGAGGAACTGGTGGAGCGGGCTCGCGCGGGCGAACTCGGCCCGGATCCGAGGACGGTGCGGATCGCGGTGGCGTTCGTGACGCGGCAGGCCGTGCGGCACGACGGGCGGGGTACCGGCTATCGGAACGAGGTGCTCAGCCTGCGGCTCGCCGGTGCCGTGGGGTCCTGCGCGGTCGAGCCCGGCGCTCTGCCGGACGCGGCGATCGACGACTGTGTCGGCGCCGATGTCGCCCGCCTTCTGGATCATCCGCTCCTTCCGGTACGGGTGGCCGCGCTGGACGCCTATCTGATGCATGTCGGCCCGCACACGCCGGAGAACGGGGCGCGCCCGTTCGCGCTGCCGGCCGGGACGTCGCTGGAGAAGTCGCGAGCGCGGGCGCGGGCCGTGGTCGAGCTGCTCGCATCGCCACCGGGTGCGACGGTGCTCGTGGTGGGTGTCGTCAACTCCCTTCTGGAGGCGCTGCGTTCGCGCGGGATCGGCTATGTGCCGTGCGATCTCAAGGGCGGGGTCACGGAGTGGGGCGAGGAGGTCGTCGCCGACGCGCTCGGGGCGGCCGACCGCTGTGACGCGCTGCTCGTGTCCGGGATGACGCTGAGCAACGGCACCTTCGAACCGTTGCGGCGGCACGCGCTGGCGCACGACAAGCAGTTGGTGATGTTCGCGCAGACGGGCAGCGCGGTGCTGCCCAGGTTCCTCGGTCACGGCGTGAGCGCGGTGTGCGCGGAGCCGTATCCCTTCTTCTGGCTGGACGCGGGGCCGGGCACGCTGCACCGCTACCACCTCAACTGTCCGGATCCGGGAGACCGCCAGTGACCTCGTCGACCGTCCTGCGTACCGTCGCCCGCCCCGAGCTGCTGTCCCTGGTCGGGCGTACGCCGCTGGCGCGCATCACCGCCGATCTGCCCGGGCCCCAGCCGGGGTTCTGGGCCAAGCTGGAAGGGCTCGCGGCGGGCGGGATGAAGGCGCGGGCCGCCGTGTCCATGCTGCTGGGCGCCCGTGAGCGCGGCGAACTGCGGCCCGGCGCCCCGGTGGTGGAGTCGACGTCCGGCACGCTGGGCATCGGGCTCGCCTTCGCGGGGCAGGCGCTCGGCCATCCGGTCGTGCTGGTCGGCGACAGCGAACTGGAGCCGTCCATGCGGCAGTTGCTGCGCTCCCACGGCGTACGGCTGGAGCTGGTGGACCGCCCGGCCCCCCGGGGCGGCTGGCAGGCGGCGCGCCTCGCGCGGCTGCGGGAGCTGCTGGCCGTGCTGCCGGGGGCGTACTGGCCCGACCAGTACAACAACCCGGACAACACCGCCGGTTATGCCTCGCTGGCCGCCGAACTCGCCGTCCAGCTGGACCACTTGGACATCCTGGTGTGCAGTGTCGGCACCGGCGGCCACAGCGCGGGCATCATCGGCCCGCTGCGGCGGCACTGGCCCGCGCTGCGCCTCGTCGGCGTCGACTCCACCGGCTCCACGATCTTCGGCCAGCCGGCCCGGCCGAGACTGATGCGCGGCCTGGGCAGCAGCATCCACCCGCGCAACGTCGCCTACGACGCCTTCGACGAGGTCCACTGGGTCGGGCCCGCGGAGGCCGTGGACAGCTGTCGTCGGCTCGCCCGGGGCAGCTTCGTCAGCGGCGGCTGGAGCACCGGCGCGGTCGCGCTCGTCGCCGCCTGGGCGGCCCGCGTCCACTCGGGCGCCGTCGTCGCCACCGTCTTTCCGGACGGCCCCCACCGCTACCTCGGCAGTGTCTACGACGACGACTTCGCCACCGCGCACGGCCTCGACCCGGCCTCCGCCGCCGTCCGCCCCGTCGAGATCCCCCATCCCGGTGCGGCCGAGGCCGTCGGCTGGGTCCGGTGCGGCAGGGTCGCCGATCCGCTCAAGGTCCCCCATTCGGAAGAGAGACTGTGAAGGCCACCCAGCGCACCGTACGCCTCGAACTCGCCGAGCCGTTGCGCATCTCCCGCTCCACCATGTCCGCGCGTGACGCGGTGTGGCTGACCATCGAACACGACGGACTGGCCGGCCACGGTGAGGCCGTCACCAGCGTCTACTACGGCCTCGACGCCGACACCCTTGGACGGCTGTTCACCGCCGTCGCCGCGGACCTCGTCCGCTTCGGTGATCCGGAGAGCGCCCTGGAGGCCCTGCGGGGCGGCGAGCCGGCCGGGGCGGGCACTCCGCCCGCCGTGACCGCCGCCGTGGGTGCCGCGCTGCTCGACCTCGTGGGGAAGCGGGCGCACAGCCCCGTGCACCGGCTGCTCGGCGCTCCGGTGGCACCGGTGGCCGCGACCGCCCGGACCATCGGCATCACCTCGCCGACGCGTGCCGCGGCCGAGGCCCGCCGCCTCGCCGCGAGCGGCTTCGAGGTCGTCAAGGTCAAGGCCGGGGCGCCCGACCCGGAGGACGACGTCGAACGCGTACGGGTCATCCGCGACGCCGCACCCCGGGTCCGGCTGCTCCTGGACCCCAACGGCGCCTGGTCGGCGGCGCAGGCCGAGGTCCTGCTGCCGCGTTTCGCGGAACTCGGGGTGGAGGCCGTCGAGCAGCCCCTCGCTCCCGGTGATCCGGACGCCCTGGCGGCCCTCGCGGAGCGCTCGCCGCTGCCCGTCATCGCCGACGAGGACGCGGTGGGGCTGGAGGACGTACGGCGGCTCGCGGGGCGTGTACACGGAGTCAACATCAAGCTCGCCAAGTGCGGCGGCGTCCACGCGGCCCTGCGGATCGCCGAGTCGATCGAGGGCAGCGGCACCGAGCTGATGCTCGGCTGCCTCACCGCCAGCAGCCTCGGGCTCGCCCCCGCCGTCCATCTCGCCGACCGGGCCCGCTGGGTGGACCTCGACGGGCACCTCCTGCTCGCCGACGACCCGTGGACCGGCATCGGGGGCACCGACGGATTCGTACGCGCAAGTGGTGTGCCTGGTCTGGGAGTTCGGCTTCGGGAGGCAGCGGAGGCGGGACGGACGGGGCACGCTCGGCAGCCGGGGGAGACACGCCGTGCAGACGTGGCATGAGATACGCCGCTTCCCGTTCGCCGTCCGCCTCCTGCTGGTCAACCAGCTGGGCGTCAACATCGGCTTCTACCTCCTGATCCCCTACCTCGCCACCCACCTCACCGAGAACCTGGGCATGTCGGCGGCCGTCGTCGGCATCGTCCTGGGCGTCCGGAACCTCAGCCAGCAGGGCCTGTTCATCATCGGCGGCTCCGCGTCCGACCGGCTCGGCGCCCGGGGGGTCATCATCGCCGGGTGCGCGCTGCGGACCGTCGGGTTCGGGCTGTTCGCGCTCGGCGACGGGCTGGCGGTGCTCCTGGCCGCCTCGGTACTCAGCGGGCTCGCCGGGGCCCTGTTCAATCCGGCGGTGCGGGCCTATCTGGCGCAGGAGGCCGGGGAGCGCAAGGCGGAGGCGTTCGCGCTGTTCAACGTGTTCGCCACGACGGGAGCCCTGATCGGGCCGCTGCTGGGCAGCGTGCTGCTGCTCGTGGACTTCCGTACGTCCGCGCTCACCGCCGCCGGGATCTTCGCGGTCCTCACCGTGGCGCAGGCCCTCGTCCTGCCCGCCCGGAAGGTCGAGCCGACCGGCAGCGGTGTCCTCGGCGACTGGCGCGAGGTCCTCGGGAACCGGGCCTTCCTGGCGTTCGCGCTCGCCATGGTCGGCATGTTCACCCTGGAGAACCAGCTGTACCTGCTGCTGCCCGCCGGAGCACGCGACGCCACCGGCTGGGACGGCGCGGCCGGCCTCGTCTTCCTCGTGGGCACGCTCGCCAATCTCGCGCTCCAGCTGCGTATCACCAAATCGCTCAAGTCGCGGGGCGACAGGGCACGGTGGATCGGCGTGGGGCTCGCGGTGACGGCACTGGCGTTCGTGCCGCCGGCCCTCGGGGCGAGCGTCGGGGCCTCCGGGTGGCTCGCCGCCGTACCCGTCCTGCTCGGCGCGCTGCTCCTCTACCTCGGCCTCATGGTCGCCTCGCCGTTCGTGATGGAGCTGATCCCGCGCTTCGGGCGACCGGAGCTGACCGGCACGTACTTCGGGATCTTCTACGTGGTCTCGGGGGTCGCGGCGGCCGTCGGCAACACCGTCGTCGGGTGGGCCATGGACGCCGGGGCGCGCGGCGGCCACGGCTGGCTGCCCTGGGCATGCTGCGCCCTGTTCGGGCTGGCCTCGGCGGGCGGGGTGGCCTGGCTGTACCGGCGCGGGGCACTGCCCTCCACGCCGGCCCCGGTCACCACCGCCCCGGGGAAAGAGAGGAGCACGGCATGACGGGCGGAGCGACCGGCGACGTGACGAGCGAGGCCACGAGCCGAGCGACCGCCGATATGAGGGGCGAGGCCACCAGCCGAACGGCCGGCGCCGTGACGAACAAGGGCACGAGCCGAGCGACCGACCAGGTGGGGGGCGAGGCCACCAGCCGAGCGACCGGCGAGGTGAGAGGCGAGGCGCCGGGATCACCGATCGCCGACACGACAGGCCGAGCGACCGCCCGGGTCGTGGGCCGCAACCTCCTCACCGACAACCCCGAGCTGTACGAGGCCCGCTTCCCCGACTCCGGCCGGCTGGCCGGGCGCTGGGCCGAGGACTGTCTGCGGCGCCACGGGGCCGGGCCGCGCGTCCTGGACATGGGCTGCGGCACCGGGCGCGACGCCGCGCACCTGCACGACGCCGGCCGTACGGTGACCGGCGCGGACCTCTCCGAGGCGATGCTCACCCACGCCGGGGACCGGCACCCCGGGCCGACGTACGTGCGGGCGGACCTGCACGGCTTCGACCTGGGCCGGGCCGCCTTCGACGCGGTCGTCTGCCTGGACAGCTCCCTGCTGTACTGCCACACCAACGCCCAGCTCGACGGCTTCCTCGCCTCCTGCCGCCGGGCGCTCGCGCCCGGCGGGCTGCTGGTCGCGGAGATGCGCAACGGCGCGTACTTCCTGGGCCGTACCGACCTGCTCGACACCCCGACCGTCAACGCCTTCACCTGGCAGGGCACGGCCTACCGGTCCACCACCACCCTGACCGTCGACCGCACCGCCCAACTGCTGCGCCGTACCCGCGTCTGGACCTCGGACGACGGCGCGCCACCCGCCGAACAGTGCTCCGCATGGCGGCTGTTGTTCCCGCAGGAGCTGCGCCACGTCCTGGTCACGCACGGTTTCGAGGTGCTCGAACTGCACGACGGTCCGGGCCCGCGTACCGAACCACCGTGGCAGGAAGGGCAGTTGCCCGGCCGCGCGACGGACGCGGACCGGCTGCACGTCGTCGCGCGACTCACCTTTGCCCACTGACCCCTCATCCACACCACACCACACGACACCCAAGGAACCCTCATGCACGACGATCTTTTCCCCGGTCTGCGCCGACGCGGTTTCCTCGCCGCCACGGGTGCCGTCACGCTCGGCGCGCTCGCCCTGACGGGGTGCGGCGAGGACGGCGGTACGGACGCCGAGGCGGACGGCGGCGACGGCACGCCCAAGCGCGGCGGGCGGCTGCGTGCCGCCTTCGCGGGCGGCGGCGCCAGCGAGACCCTCGATCCGCATCTGGCCAATCTGTTCGCCGACGTCGCCAGAGCCAAGGCGCTGTTCGACAAGCTCGCCGACTACGGACCCGATCTGTCCGCCCAGCCGCGCCTGGCCACGAAGTGGGAGTCGAACAAGGCCCTGGACCGCTGGCAGGTCACCCTGCGCGAGGCGACCTTCCACGACGGCAAGCCGGTCACCGCGAAGGACGTGCTGTTCAGCTACCGCCGTATCGCCGACCCTGAGAAGGCGTTCCGCGCCAAGGCGTCCCTGGAGCCCATCGACCTCGACGCGAGCCGGGCCACCGGTGAGCGGAGCATCGAGTTCGTGCTGAAGCGGCCGACCGCCGAATTCCCCAACGTACTGGCCGCGTTCGGCGCGTACATCGTGCCCGAGAACACCGCCGACACCGCCTTCGACAAGAAGCCGATCGGCTCCGGCCCCTTCCGCTTCGTGTCCTTCTCCCCCGGCCGCTCGGCCGTCTTCCGCCGCTACGACGAGTACTGGGAGGGCGCCCCGCACCTCGACGAACTCGAATTCGTCGTCGCCAACGAGGAGTCCGCCCGCGTCAACGCCCTCCTCGGCGGCCAGGTCGAGTACGCCCACGAGCTGAACCCCACCACCGCCCGCGCCCACGAGGGCAAGGGACAGATCGAGATCGTCCGGCTGCGCAACAGCGCCATGCAGGCGTTCTGCATGAAGACGGACCGGGCGCCCTTCGACGACAAGCGGGTACGTGAGGCGTTCTTCCTGATCGCCGACCGCCAGGAACTCGTCGACGGCGCGCTGTCCGGGGCGGGCGTGGTCGGCAACGACCTGTTCGGCAAGGGCTACGAGTACTACGCCGCCGACCTCCCCCAGCGCGAGCAGGACCTCGACCGCGCCAAGGCCCTGCTCAAGCAGGCCGGTGCCGAGAAGCTGAAGGTCAGCCTGGACACCTCGGCCGTGGCCGCCGGGTTCACCGAGGCGGCCAGCATCTTCCGCGACCAGGCCGCGAAGGCGGGCGTCACGATCGACGTCAAGATGGGCAGCAAGGACTCGTACTGGAGCGACATCCTCGACTCCGGCACCCTCGCCTGCTACCGCTCCGGCGCCATGCCCATCGAGGCGCACATCTCGCAGCGACTGCTCACCGACTCCACCACCAACGCCACCAAGTGGCAGCACAAGGACTTCGACGCGCTGTACCAGCAGGCACAGTCGACGCGGGACAAGACGGAGCGGGCCGCCGTCTACGAGCGGATGCAGCGCCGGCTGTACGCCGAGGGCGGTTTCCTGATCTGGGGGTTCGCCGACTGGATCCTCGGAACGGCCAAGACGGTGAAGGGAGTTGAGGTCAAGGCCCCCGCCAACACGCTCGACTGGGCACGCTTCGACAAGGTGTGGCTCGCGTGACATCCGGGCAGACCGAGCGACATCCCCCACGGTTCGCCCGCGCCCCGAAGGGGCGCGGGGCTGTGTCGACATGCGGCTCCGCCGCGGGGCGCGACAAGCCACGACGACGCCGCACAGACAAGACAACCCATCGCGGCACCCCCCGTGGAGCGCTTCGCTCCTTCATCGCCCGGCGGCTGCTTCTCGGCGTCGCGCAGACCGTGGCCGTCGTGCTGCTGGTCTTCGCGCTCACCGAGGCGCTGCCGGGCGACGCCGCGGTCGCCCTCGCCGGCGACCAGCCCGACCCGGCACGCATCGCCGCCATCCGCGAGGCCATGCATCTCGACCGGCCGGTGCACGAGCGGCTGGCCGACTGGGCGCTCGGCCTGCTGCACGGCGACTTCGGCACCTCCCTGGCCTCCGGCCGCCCGGTCGGCCAGTACATCGCCGACGGCTTCGGGCCGACCCTGCTGCTGGCCGCGCTCACCGTGGCTCTCCTCGTGCCCATCGGCTTCGGCCTCGGCGTGCTCGCCGCCCGCCACGAGGGCGGACTCGTCGACCGGCTCATCAGCTCCCTGACGCTCGCCGTGTACGCGGTCCCCGAGTTCGCCCTCGGGGTGCTGCTGGTGACCGTCTTCGCGCTGAAGCTGGGCTGGCTGCCGCCGACCGCCGTCGGCTACGGCGCCGACCTGCTCGCCCACCCGGCCGCGCTCGTCCTGCCCGTTCTGGTCCTGCTCTCCCGGCCGGTCTGCTCCCTGGTCCGCCTGGTCCGCGCCGGCATGGTCGACGCCCTCGCGTCCCCGTACGTCGCCCACGCCCTCCGGTACGGCGTGCCGGGTGCCCGCGTCCGCTACGCCCACGCACTCCCCCATGCCCTCGCCCCCGCCGCCCAGCAACTCGCCCGCACCATCGACTGGTTGCTGTGCGGCGTCATCGTCGTGGAGGCCCTCTACGTGATCCCCGGACTCGGCACCGTTCTCCTCAACGCGGTCGCCGAACGCGACGTACCCGTCGTCCAGGGCCTGGCCGTGGTCTTCGGTGTCCTGACCGTCGTCCTCAACCTGGGCGCGGATGTGGTCGCCCGGCGGCTGGCGCCCCGGGCGGGGGTGGCGGCGTGACGACGGACGTGGACATCAGCGCAGTCGTCGTTCCCGCTACCCGGCGTCGACGCACGGGCCGTTTCGCCCTCGGCGTCGCCGTGATCGCCGTACCCCTCTTCCTCGCCCTGCTGGGCCCGGTGTTCGCGGGCGAGCCCGGGGCGCGGTCCGCGTCCTTCACGCTCGGCGGCGGGCACTGGCTCGGCACGGACTTCGTGGGCCGGGACGTGTGGCGGCAGGTGCTGCACGGCGGTCGGCCGGTCGTGCTGACCGCGCTCGGCGCCGGGGCGCTCGCCTATCTCGTCGCGTTGCCGGTCGGTCTGATCGCCGCGCTGACGCATCGGCGCTGGCTGGAGGAGCTGCTGATGCGCCCCCTGGACGTCCTGATCGCGGTCCCGTCGCTGCTGCTGATCCTGCTCGTGTCCTCCGTGTTCACCCCCGGTGCCGTCGGCCTCGCCCTCCTGGTGGCGCTGGTCAATGTGCCGGACGCGGCCCGCCTCGTACGCGCCGCCGCCACGGAGGCCGCCGCCCGGCCCGTCGTCGAGGCACTCCGGCTCCAGGGCGAGAGCTGGTGGCGCACGGCCGTCGGCTACGTCGGCCGCACGATCCTGCGCACCCTCGGCGCCGATGCCGGCACCCGGCTGACCGGTGTGCTGTACCTGGTCGCCACGGCCGCGTTCCTCGGCGTCGGGGTGGCGCCGGACGCCGCCGACTGGGCGGTGATGGTCGACCGCAACCGCACCGGCCTGTTCGTCCAGCCATGGGCCGTGGTCGTACCCGCGCTGCTGATCGTCGCGCTGACCACGGGCACCAACCTCCTCTTCGACGCCGCGCTGGAGAAGCCCGACGTTCGCGGCGGGAACGGCCGGCGCGGCGAGCGCCGGGTACGGAAGGAACGACGGTCGTGAAGCAGTACGACGACGGCGGCGGCCGGGCCGCCTCGCCGCCCCTGGCCGAGATCACGGATCTACGGGTCGAGGTGGGCGGCCGGGCGATCGTCGACGGGGTGAGTCTGCGTGTCCTGCCCGGCAGGGTCACCGCGCTGGTGGGTGCCTCGGGCAGCGGGAAGACGACCACCGGGCTGGCCCTGCTCGGCGAGTTCCCGGTGGGCGCGCACATCAGCGGCGATGTCCGCGTGGCGGACGAGGGCCTCGTCGGATACGTGCCGCAGCATCCGGCGGCCGTCCTCAACCCGGCCCGCCGTATCAGCGCCCTGCTGACCGACATCGCCCGCGCGCAGGTACGTCACCTGCCCCGCGGCGGACGCCGAACAGCCGCCCGCGAACGCGTCCTCCAGGCCCTGACCGATGCCCAGCTCCCCGACGCTGAAGCGCTGTTGCGCCGCTACCCGCATCAGCTCTCCGGTGGCCAGCAGCAACGCGTCGTCCTCGCCCAGGCCCTCCTGCTCGGCGCCCGGATCGTCGTCGCGGACGAGCCCACCACCGGCCAGGACGCCCTGACCAAGAGCCTCGTCGTCGACCAGTTGGCGGCGGTCGCGGCGCGCGGCATCGCGGTCGTCCTGCTCAGCCACGACCTCGACGTCGTGCGCGCGCTCGCGGACGAGGTCCATGTCATGCGGGCGGGACGTGTCGTGGAGTCGGGCGCGACTCACGACCTGTGGCTCGCGCCCCGGCACGAGTGGACCCGCCAACTCCTCGACGCACAGCCGTCGTTCACCAGAACGGTGACGGGGACGGAGGCCGGTGACCGCGGCGGCTCAGTGGGAGCGGCTCCGGAGCCCGTGCTGCGCGTACGCGGCCTCACCGCCCGCCACCGCGACGGCTCACGCGGCACGACCGTGGCCGTGCGCGCCCCCGAACTCGCCCTGCGCGCCGGGGAATGCCTGGCCGTCGTCGGCCGCTCGGGCAGCGGCAAGACCACCCTCGCGCGCTGCCTCGCGGGGCTCCACCGCGACCACGACGGCGAGATCCTCCTCGACGGCACCCCCCTGCCGCGCAGCCTGCGCGACCGCGGCCGGGGGCAGTTGGCGGCCGTGCAGTACGTCTTCCAGGACGCCCGCGCCGCCTTCGACGAACACCGCCCGGTCCTGCACCAGGTGGCCCGCACGGCGGTCCGGCTGCGCGGCGCCGACGACCGCGCCGCCGAGACCGAGGCGCTGACGACCCTGACGCGTCTGGGCCTCCCACCGGACCTGGTGCGCCGACGCCCGGCCCAGCTCTCCGGCGGCGAACTCCAACGCGCCGCCCTGGCCCGCGCACTCCTCGCCCACCCCCGCGTCCTGATCTGCGACGAGATCACCTCCGGGCTCGACACGGTCACCCGGCGAGGAATCCTCGACGTCCTCGCGGGCCTGCTGGGCGACAGCGGCCCGGCCCTGGTCCTGATCACCCATGACCTGGACACCGCGGCCGTGGCCCACCGCATCGCGGTCATGGACGCCGGCGAACTCGTCGAACAGGGCCCCGCCCACCAGATCCTGACGGCACCACGGCACCCGTTCACGATCTCCCTCATGGGGACCGCCCACTCCCGCCCCCTTCCGCTCTCCCCCGCCACAGCCGCTACGCATGAGGACGTCTGATGCAGGCTCCGGGTGTGTAGTGCGAACTGATCGCCTGCCCTCGCCCGCTCGGCCGCCGCGGAACTGCGCGCGCGACACTCCTCGGCCGCCTGAGCCTCAGGGCGCGGCGTCCGTCCAGGCGGAGTCGTCCTCCATGAGGTCCAGGTCCGGCGGTACGAGGGTCGTGGACTCCACCATGCCCTTGAGGAGGTTGTGGAGCAGCCGGTTGTCGGAGGGGCGGCCCTCGGACTTGTCGTGCATCAGCGGGTAGCGGAAACCGGTCCTGTGCAGGCGCCGCCGTACCGCCTCGATGCGGTGCTCGACCTTGCGCTCGGTCCAGCCCGCGTCCGGGCGCAGACAGGCGAGCTGCTTGGCGGCCATGCCGTACGTCAGGGGGCGCGGGTCCTCCTCGTACAGCAGGTAGCGCTGGCCGAGCACGACCAGGAGCAGCCGTTCGTCGTCGTCGAGCGCCCAGATCTCCGGCCGTACGGTCTCGGCGCGCCGGCGCGACACCGGCCCCTGGTCGTCGTGGCCCGCCACATACAGCTCGACGAGGTGCTCGCGGTAGCCGGAGCCCTTCACGAACAGCGGGGTGTAGCCGGCGTCGAGCGGGATGGGCTCGGTGGTGAGGTGCATCATCCGGCCGCGGGGCAGCCGGACGAGCTGCTGCCCGATGTTGCGCAACCACCACATGCCTTGGCGGTACGTCAACTCGCCATGCCGCCGGCTCACCCTCAGATCGTCCACGCCCACACCCAGGTCCACGTCCGGCTTCTCGCCGCGCCCGAAGCGGACCGTGAGGCCCTGCCGGGGCGGGGCGCTCAGGTCGCCGGTGACCGTGCGGGCGTGCAGCGTACCGGGCGCGGCGGGCGCGACACCGCGCGCGAGGCTGGTGGAGAGGGGCATCGCTGGTCTCCTCGGTTCATCGATTCTGCGCACACGGTACGGACGCTGCCACCAGGGTCCTCCCTCCGCTCCGGGACCCCTCCCCGATCCGGGCCCGTATAAAGGGATGTGCCCCGTGGACGGGGCTCAACGGCGTCCGCCGGCATACGAGTTGAGGGGTTCGCCTATGAGCACGGGCAGGGGCCGGTTCGGCATCGCGGTGGCGTCGGCCCTGACAGTGGTACTCACCGGCTGCGGCGGGGGCGGCGGTCAGGACGACGGCTCCGGGGAGGGGACGGAGCCGTCGTCCACGACCCGTACGCCATCGGCAGCGGGCACGAGCGACGAGGCGGGCACACCGCCGCCGCGGGCGGAGCGGCCGGCCTCGCCGACGACCTCTGCCACCGACGACGGCGACAGCGGCGGCAGTGAAGGTGACCGTGCCGGTGAATCGGGCGCGGCCGACGGCACCGACGTCGACGCCTGCTTCGACGGGCGCTGCGAGATCGCCGTCTCCAAGCCCCTGTCCATCAAGGTCGACAGCCGCTTCGGCGTCAGCGATCTCCGCGTCACGAAGGTCACCGCCGACACCGTCGTCCTCCAGTCCTCGGGCGCCGGCACGTTCCTCAGCTCCTCGATCGGCGAAGGCGGCACGGGCGGCCTGAACGGCCTCGGCTTCCGCGTGACGTCCCTCGAAGGCGGCACGGCGGTGCTGGAGTTCTTCCCCCGCGCCTGAACGCCTGAGCCCGCGTGACTCAGGCGATCTCGACCAGCAGGTCGCCGCCCTCCACCTGCTGGATCTTGTTGATGGCCAGGCGGGAGACCCGTCCGGCCTTCGGGGCCGTGATGGTGGCCTCCATCTTCATCGCCTCGATGGTGGCGACCGTGGCGCCGGCCGCGACCTCGTCGCCCTCGGCGACGGCGAGGGTGACCACGCCGGCGAACGGGGCGGCCACATGGCCGGGGTCGGAGCGGTCGGCCTTCTCGGTGACGGGGATGTCGGAGGAGGCGGCCTTGTCGCGGATCTGGATGGGGCGCAGCTGGCCGTTCAGGGTGGACATCACCGTGCGCATGCCGCGTTCGTCGGCCTCGCCGACGGCCTCCAGGCCGATGAGGAGCCGCACGCCGGGCTCCAGGTCGACGGAGTACTCCTTGCCGGGGCCGAGCCCGTAGAAGAAGTCCTTGCTGTCGAGGACGCTGGTGTCGCCGTAGGTCTGACGGTGCGTCTCGAACTCGCGGGTCGGGCCGGGGAACAGCAGGCGGTTGAGGGTGGTGCGCCGGTCCTTCTCCAGTCCGGTGCGGTCCTCGGCGGTCAGGTCCTGGACGGGCTTGGCGTCGGCGCGGCCCTGGAGGGCCTTGGTGCGGAACGGCTCGGGCCAGCCGCCGGGCGGGGTGCCCAGCTCGCCGCGGAGAAAGCCGATGACGGAGTCGGGGATGTCGAACCGGTCGGGCGTGGCCTCGAACTCCTCGGGGGCCACTCCGGCGCCGACGAGATGCAGGGCGAGGTCGCCGACGACCTTGGAGGAGGGCGTGACCTTCACCAGGTGGCCGAGGATGCGGTCGGCGGCGGTGTACATCGCCTCGATGTCCTCGAAGCGGTCGCCGAGGCCGAGGGCGACGGCCTGGGTGCGGAGGTTGGAGAGCTGGCCGCCGGGGATCTCGTGGTCGTAGACGCGTCCGGTCGGTGAGGCGAGGCCCGCCTCGAAGGGGGCGTAGATCCGGCGGACGCTCTCCCAGTAGGGCTCCAGGTCGCCGACGGCCTTCAGGTCGAGGCCGGTGGGCCGGTCGGAGTGGTCGGTCGCCGCCACGATGGCCGACAGCGACGGCTGCGAGGTGGTGCCGGCCATGGACGCCACGGCCCCGTCGACGGCGTCGGCGCCGGCCTGGATCGCGGCGAGGTAGGTGGCGAGCTGGCCGCCCGCCGTGTCGTGGGTGTGGATGTGCACCGGCAGTTCGAACTCGCGGCGCAGGGCCGACACGAGCTTGGTGGCGGCCGGGGCGCGCAGCAGGCCCGCCATGTCCTTGACGGCCAGGACGTGGGCGCCCGCCTCGACGATCTGTTCGGCCAGCCGGAGGTAGTAGTCGAGCGTGTAGAGCTGCTCGGCGGGGTTGGAGAGGTCGGAGGTGTAGCAGAGGGCGACCTCGGCGACGGCCGTTCCGGTGGCCCGTACGGCGTCGATGGCGGGCCGCATCTGGCCGACGTCGTTGAGCGCGTCGAAGATCCGGAAGATGTCGATGCCGGTCTCCGTGGCCTCCTGGACGAAGGCGTCGGTGACCTCGGTCGGGTACGGCGTGTAGCCCACGGTGTTGCGGCCGCGCAGCAGCATCTGGAGGCAGATGTTGGGCGCGGCGGCGCGGAAGGCGGCCAGCCGCTCCCAGGGGTCCTCGGCGAGGAAGCGGAGGGCCACGTCGTAGGTGGCGCCGCCCCAGCACTCCAGGGAGAGCAGCTGCGGCAGCGTCCGCGCCACCACCGGGGCGACGGCGAGCATGTCCTTCGTACGGACCCGGGTGGCGAGCAGCGACTGGTGGGCGTCCCGGAACGTGGTGTCGGTGACGCCGATGGTAGGCGACGCGCGGAGCCAGCGGGCGAAGCCCTCCGGGCCGAGCTCGACGAGCTTCTGCTTGGAGCCGGCCGGGGGTTCGATCGTGGTGGGCCGCGGCAGCTTGGTGGCCGGGTCGATGAGGGCGGGCCGTTCGCCGTGCGGCTTGTTGACGGTCACGTCGGCCAGATAGGTGAGCAGCTTGGTGCCCCGGTCGGCGGAGTGCCGGGAGGTGAGCAGGTGCGGGCGCTGCTCGATGAACGACGTGGTGACGTTGCCGGACTGGAAGTCCGGGTCGTCGAGGACGGCCTGCAGGAACGGGATGTTCGTGGCCACGCCCCGGATGCGGAACTCGGCGACCGCGCGCCGGGCCCGGTTGACGGCGGTGGTGAAGTCCCGGCCCCGGCAGGTCAGTTTGACCAGCATGGAGTCGAAGTGGGCGCTGATGTCCGTACCGGCGTGGGTGGTGCCGCCGTCGAGGCGGATGCCGGAGCCGCCGGGCGAGCGGTAGGCGCTGATACGGCCGGTGTCGGGGCGGAAGCCGTTGGCGGGGTCCTCGGTGGTGATACGGCACTGGAGTGCGGCGCCGCGCAGGGTGACGGTCTCCTGGGACAGTCCGAGGTCGGCCAGGGACTCCCCTGCGGCGATGCGGAGCTGGGACTGCACGAGGTCGACATCGGTGACCTCCTCGGTCACCGTGTGCTCGACCTGGATGCGGGGGTTCATCTCGATGAAGACGTGGTTGCCGTCGCGGTCGAGGAGGAACTCGACGGTGCCCGCGTTGCGGTAGCCGATCTCCCGGGCGAACCGTACGGCGT
Organism: Streptomyces sp. CA-210063; assembly: GCF_024612015.1. Classification (NCBI taxonomy): domain Bacteria; kingdom Bacillati; phylum Actinomycetota; class Actinomycetes; order Kitasatosporales; family Streptomycetaceae; genus Streptomyces; species Streptomyces sp. CA-210063. Next base: position 9,625,877 of record NZ_CP102512.1, on the reverse strand, counting down.
CGGCGCAGATCCGGTCGCGCAGGGCCGGGTCGAGGTTCGGCGCGGGGGCCAGCTCGATGACCTTCTGGTGGCGGCGCTGCACCGAACAGTCGCGTTCGAAGAGGTGGATGACGTTGCCGTGGCCGTCGGCGAGGATCTGCACCTCGATGTGGCGGGGCTCGATGACGGCCTTCTCCAGGAAGACGGTGGGGTCGCCGAAGGCGGAGGCGGCCTCACGGGAGGCGGCTTCGATGGACTCGCGCAGCGCGGCGGGGTCCTCGACGCGGCGCATCCCGCGTCCGCCGCCGCCGGCGACCGCCTTGACGAACACGGGGAAGCCGATGTCGTCGGCGGCACGGACCAGTTCGTCCACGTCGGTGGAGGGCTCGGAGGAGCCGAGGACCGGTACGCCGGCGGCGCGGGCGGCGGCCACCGCGCGCGCCTTGTTGCCGGTCAGTTCGAGGATGTGGGCGCTGGGTCCGACGAACGTGATGCCGGCTTCCTCGCAGGCCCGGGCCAGCTCGGGGTTCTCGGACAGGAAGCCGTAGCCCGGGTAGACGGCGTCGGCGCCCGCCAGCCGGGCGGCGCGCATGATCTCCTCGACGGAGAGATAGGCCCGCACGGGGTGTCCCGGTTCGCCGATCTCATAGGCCTCGTCGGCCTTGAGCCGGTGCAGCGAGTTGCGGTCCTCGTGGGGGAAGACGGCGACGGTCCGCGCGCCCACTTCGTAGCCTGCGCGGAACGCGCGGATCGCGATCTCGCCTCGGTTGGCGACCAGTACCTTGCGGAGCATTCCCGATCCCTTCGGCCTGCCTGGTGAGGAACACCATGCTCCCGGCATTGTGGCCGACGTGCCATGAGAGCCCGGTCACTGACAGGCGATCGGAGGTCTGACCCAGGTGACGGAGTCCGTGCGAAGGGTCCGAACATCAGTACGCGGGTCGGCTACGCCAGGGGGCCGAGGTCGCCTTCGAGGACGGTTTGGGTGATCGGGGGGCGGTCCCAGAGGGCGAGGATCTCGTTGGCGAGGTCGACGATCGGGAGCACGGGGTGGTCGTTGCGCACCTCGATGGAGGCGGCCAGCAAGGAGCGGGGGACGGCTTCGGCGTCGAGGAGGACGCGCCAGTCCTCAGGCGCGAGTTCGAGGAATTCCAGTCCCTTCAGGTGGGCGATCTCCAGGGGGTCGGCGAGGGTGCCGGGGTAGGCGGTGAGGGTGCGCAGGCGGGGCAGGCCCATGACGGGGACGAGGCTGAAGGGTTCGCCGTCCCACACGCCGAGGCTCAGGGCCTCCAGGCCGGGATGGGCGGCGGCCTCGACGCTCCGCACCGAGGCGTGGTTGACCCAGACCACCGCCGGCGGCTCGCCGTCCCCTCTACGGCCGACGCGCTCTTCCTTGGGTCCGTGCAGCACCAGGTCGGTGAGGGAGTCGCTGACCAGGGCGGCGCCTGTGTGCTCCTCGTGGCTGAGGATGACGATCTGCCCCAGGTGTCCGCACGGGCCCGGTGTCAGGTCGACGGCCAGCCGGTCGCCCCCGCCGTTGTCGCCGAAGGCGATCCAGCCGGGCGAGCCGACCAGACCCTGCACGGCGGCGTCGGGTGGTGTCACGACCGCGTCCTTCGCCCCGAACCGCCACAGGGCCGGGCGGGACGGCGCGTCCGCGACATACACCTGGTCCAGGGGGAGGATCTCGCAGTGGACCGCCCTGTACTGGACCTCCGCCGCCTCGTAGCCGCCGTCCCCGTCCTCCCAGCGCGCACGCGTCACCCGGTAGAGCACCTTGAGCTCGTCGGGCAGCGGGACCCCCAGGCGCTCCTCGGCGGCGGCGATCTCCTCGTCGGTGGCGCCGACGGCATCGGGCATCCGCTCGCGCAGCGTCCGCTCCAGCAGCGCGGGGTCGGCGGTCGGGGCCGGGGCCGCGTCGGGCGTCGGTTCGGGCAAGCGGCGCCACGGCTCGGGGACGGCGCCCTCGACGAGGACCAGCGAGCCGGGGTGCGGACCGCCGACGCCCGGTTCCACGGCGGGGCTCGGACCGATCAGCCGCAGCAGGGCCCGCCCGTCCGGCGAGGCTTCCAGCGTGAACGAGACGCCCTCGACATCGGATTCCATGAGCGCGTTACGCACCAGCTCCACCGCGTCCCACTCGGCCTGCATGTCCTCGAGCTGAGCGGCACGACCGGGCTGCGGCATCGATCGGGTCAGGGGGACGCTCCACCCGTGGACGCTGATCTGCCCCGCCACTTGGCCATCCGGTGCGGCGAGCCGCTCCGCCTTGTCGGCCCACAGGAGCCTCGACAGCGGCTCCCAGGTGGTGAAGTCATGGAGTGCGGACACGTGTCCTCCGGTTGGTTCCGGCGAGCGGGGCGAGGCGATTATCACGGACGGCCGTGTCCTGCCCTGGTCCGACCCCCTGCTCAAGGTGACCTTTGAATCGCTTCATCCCCTGCGAGCTCGGGAGCAGCGGCAGCACGGTCGGCTCCGGGTGCGCCGCTCCGAGACACGCACACGACACGGGTGACCGTGCCGCCGAACTCCCGTGGGCACGGTGCTGCGGATCGGACCGGTGGGGTCGGACACGACGGAGGTGCGACGCGCGGCCTCCTGAGTCACTGGAGCGACAGAAGTGACCGAAACCCGGACCTCGGGCCCGCGCTGAGCTAGCCTCAGTTTTCGGGGGGCGAACTGACGTGCGCCTAAATTCATTTCGGGGGTGTTGTGTCAGACCAGCGGCCGGTGCCATCACGTTCGACGGCAGAGAAGGCTCCGGCGCTGCGACAGGCGGGTGCCCTGCCCTTGCGCCCCGGCGACCCGGACCGCATCGGTCCCTATGTGTCACTGGGGCTGCTCGGCAGCGGCGGTATGGGGCGCGTCTATCTGGCGCGTCCCGTGGACGGCGGGCCCGACCTCGTCGCCGTGAAGGTGATCAGGCCCGAGTACGCGGAGGACGTCCGGTTCCGCCGCCGGTTCGAGCACGAGGCGTCGGTCCACAGCCGGGTGCGCACCCCGCGTATGCCGCGCCTGGCCGGCACGGGCTTCCGGGACGAACTGCTGTGGATGGCCACGGAGTACGTGCCCGGGCTCGATCTGGCGGCCGCCGTGCACGAGGACGGTCCGCTGCCGGCCGTCGCCGTCCGGCGGCTGGTGGCGGAGCTGGGGCAGGCGCTCGCCGACCTCTCCGCCGCGGGGATCGTGCACCGGGACCTGAAGCCGTCCAACGTCCTGCTCTCCGCCCGGGGCGCGCACGTCATCGACTTCGGCATCGCGAAGGCCGCCGACGCGAGCGCGATCACCGGCACGGGCAACCGGGTGGGCACCCCGGCCTACATGTCCCCGGAGTACCTGCGCACGGGTGAGTGCGACACCGCCTCGGACGTGTTCTCTCTGGCCTGCGCCCTGGTCTTCGCCGCGACGGGCAGCGCCCCGTTCGGCGACGGCACCGGCGTCGACGTCATGCACCGGGTGGCCTTCGAGGAGCCCAACCCGAAAGTGCTCGCCGAGATCGCGGCGGCCGACGCCACCCTCGCCTCGCTGCTGGCCGCCTGCCTGGCCAAGGAGCCCGGGAGCCGGCCGACCCCGGGGCAGCTGATCGAGGCGGCCGGGGCCGACCCCGGGAGCTCCGAGACGTCCGGCTGGCCCGAGCCGCTGGGCGGCAGAGTCCTCGCCCGGCAGCGGGCGTACGAGGCGCTGTGCCGGCTCCCCCTCGAACAGCCCGAGTCCGAGCGCGTGGAGAAGGCTCCGAGTCCGTCCGCCGACGTACCCTCGAGTCCGCCCGCCGACGCGTCGGCACAGGAGTTACGTCCGACGCGGCCCCGCACCTGGACCCGCCGCAAGCGGGTGCTGGTCGGCGCCGCCGGTCTCGCCCTGAGCACGGCGGCCGCCGGTGTCGTCGTACTCACCCTCCAGAGCCCCTCCGGCACCACGGCGTCGCCGGAGACGGGCACGACGAATTCCGCCGACGCTCTGCCCGGCGAGGCCGCCTCGGCGTCGGCGACCGGCGGCTCGGGCGGTGCGGCGGCCGTCCCGGACGGTGGGTCCGGGGTCTCGGAGGTGTCCGGCAAGGGTGACCCGGCCGCGCCTGACGGCGACGCCGCGCGCCCCGACGCGTCCGGCTCCGGCACCCCCGACGACGACCGGCACACCGACTCCTCCGCGCCCGCGCCAGGGACCGGCGCGCCCACCGGGACCACGCCGCCCCCGGCCGACGAGTCCACCGAGCCCTCGACCCCGGCCGGGCTCTCGGACTGCACGTACTACTCGGGCAACGGACGCACCCGCCTGGGGGACAGCGGCAAACGCGTGTCGCAGGTCCAGTGCATGCTGACCGGGCGCGGGTACGGCGTCGGGGACGCGGACGGCGAGTTCGGGACCGGGACGGAGGCCGCGGTGCGGAACTTCCAGAGCGACAAGGGGCTGAACGCCGACGGCGTCGTCGCGCGCGACACCTGGGTCGCGTTGCGCGGCACCGACTGACGTATCTGTCCGCCCGCTTGCGTCGGGGCTCCCCGAGCGGCGCCTGAGGTCACTCCACGAACAGTCCGCGCGCGGCGGCCCGCGCGTCGAACTCCTCCAAGTGGGCCTGGGCGTCCGGGAGGGCGTCGCACATCGCCTCCAGGAGGACCTGACCCAGCAGCATGGGGGCGCTGACGGTGTCGAAGACCAGGCCGGTGCCGACGGCGGCGGGGAGGAGCAGATCGCTGTGGGCGGCGACCGGGGCGAAGGTGCCGTCGGCGATGGTCACCACCGTGAGGCCCGCGGCGCGGGCGTGGGCGAGGGCGTCGAGGAGTTCACGCGGGTGGCGCGGCAGCGCGAAGCACAGCAGCGCGCTGGCGCCCGCCTTCCGGGCCGCGTCGATGCGGTCGGCGAGCAGTGAGCCGCCCTCGTCGAGCAGCCGTACGTCGGGGTGGACCTTCGCGGTGAAGTAGGCGAAGCCGCGTGCCTGGGCGGCGGAGGCGCGCAGCCCGAGGACCGGCAGGGGACGGGAGGCGGCGAGCAGCCGGCCCGCTCGTTCGACGGGCTCGGGGTCGGCCAGCAGGGACGCGAGGTGCCGCAGGTTGTCGATCTCGGCCTGTACTGCCTGCTGGTACGGGTTCCGCGACCGGCCGTCGAAGCCGTCCCAGGCGGGTGCGACGTCCCGGAGGTGGGCGCGGAGGGCCGGGTAGCCGTCGAAGCCGAGGGCGACCGCGAAACGGGTCACCGAGGGCTGGCTGACTCCGGCGAGCTGGGCCAGTTCCACGCTCGACAGGAAGGGCACGTCCGCCGCCTGCCGGACCAGGCAGTGGGCGATACGGCGCTGGGTCGGGGTGAGCCGACGCCCCTCGAAGAGCTGGTGCAGCCGCGCGGACGTACCGACGCCTCCGAGTCCTTCGGGGCCGGCTCCACCGGGTCGTTCGGCACCGACTCCCTCGGACCTCTCGGACCCAGGTCGTTCGGCACCGACTCCCTCGGACCTCTCGGACCCAGGTCGTTCGGCACCGACTCCCTCAGACCTCTCGGACCCAGGTCGTTCGGCACCGACTCCCTCAGACCTCTCGGACCCAGGTCGTTCGGCACCGACTCCCTCAGACCTCTCGGACCCAGGTCGTTCGGCACCGACTCCCTCAGACCTCTCGGAGCCAGGTCGTTCGGCACCGACTCCCTCAGACCTCTCGGTGCCGACAGCGTCAGCCATCTGATCCCCCAGCCGGTCGTCGTGCTCGGTCCCCTCCCCCTGCCCGGCGGGGTGGTCGGTGCGCGGTGCCGGGCAGGAGCGGGGGCGGACGGTGTGGGCGTGACCGGGACGGTCAGCTCGCGAGGCCGGCGGACGTCAGCCAGTCCTTGGCGACGACGTCGGCGTCCTCCTTGTCGTTGACGAGCTTCTTCATCATCTCCAGCAGGTCCTCGGTGGTGAGCTCGGCCGAGACGGCGTTGAGCGCGGACTTGGCCGTGTCGTTCACCGCGTCCTTGTAGACGAGCGGCGTGACGTTCTGCGAGGAGAAGAGGTTCTTCGGGTCCTCCAGGACCACCAGCTTGTCCGCGACGATGGCGGGGTCGGTGGTGTAGAGGTTGGCGGCCTGCACCTCGTCGTCCTTCAGCAGCTTCACCAGGGTGGTCTGAGCGCCCCCGTCGAGCGGCTGGAACTTCCCGAACTCCACGCCGTAGACCTTCTTCAGGCCGGCGACGCCCTGGTTGCGGGTCTTGAACTCCGAACTGGCCCCGAGCGTCATGTCCCCCGCGACCGGCTTGAGGTCGGCGAGGCTCTTGAGGTTGTGCTTGGCGGCGGTCTCGGCGGTGACCGTGACCGAGTCCTTGTCCTCGGCCGCGGCGGAGTCGAGGATCTCCACCGACGACGGGAGCTTCTCCTTCAGCTCCGCGTTGACCTGCTCGGTGCTGGTCGCGGTGCTGTTCTCGTCGACCGCCACCGACAGCAGGGCGCCGTTGTACTCGGGGAAGACGCCTATGCCGCCCTTGACCACCTGGTCGTAGTAGACCTCGCGGGCCCCGATGTCGAACTTCCGGGTCACCTTCAGGCCCTTGCTCTCCAGGGCCTGCGAATAGATCTCGGCGAGCAGCTGGTTCTCGGGGAAGTTCGCCGAGCCGACGACGATGGACTTGCCGTCGCCGCCACCGTTGTCGCCCGCCAGCGGGTTGTCGTCGCTGTCACCGCCACCGCCGCAGGCGGTCAGCGTGATTGCGGTGATCAGGCCGAACGCGGCGCCTCTGTACATGCCTCGCATGGGTTTTCCTCTCTCGGAGCCCGGGAGCTCCGAAAATCGTGATGAAGAGATTCAGGATTTCGACGCCGAGACCCTCAGGCCCGGCGAGACGACGACGCGCCGCAGCGCGGTGAACACGACCTGGACGACGAGGGCGAGCACGACGACGACGGTGGAGCCGCCGATGACCAGCTCGTAGTCGTTCCGGGAGAGTCCGTCGACGATGTAGCGGCCCAGGCCGCCGAGGCCGGGGTAGGCGGCGACGGTCGCGGTGGCCACCACCTGGATCGCGGCGACCCGCAGTCCGAGGAGGATCAGCGGCAGCGCCATCGGCACCTCCACCCGGATCAGGACCTCCCACTCGGTCATACCGACCCCGCGCGCGGCGTCCCGGGTGGCGGGGTCCACGCCCCGCACTCCCTCGAAGGTGTTGATGAGGATCGGCGGAACCGCGAGCGCGGTCAGGGCGACCAGCACGGGTGCGGTGCTGAGCCCGGCGAGGGTGACGACGAGGACGACCAGGCCGAAGGTGGGGATGGCGCGGGCGAGGTTCGCCACGGTCGCCACGGCGAACGCGCCACGGCCGGTGTGCCCGACGAGCAGCCCGAACGTCAGCCCGATGAGGGCGGCGAACAGCAGGGACAGTCCGCTGTAGGTGAGGTGCTCCAGGAGCCGCTGTGGGATGCCCTCGTCGCCGCGCCACTGGGCCGAGGAGGTCAGCCAGTCCCCCACGAGCTCCATCTGGTTCAGGAAATCGTTCATGCCGCCGTCACCTTGTTCCGGGACCACGGGGTGAGCAGCCGCTGCGCGAGGACCAGCAACGCGTCGGTGGTGAGCGCGAGCAGCATGATCAGCACGATCGCGGTGAAGATCGGGGTGGGGAAGTCGAGTTGGAGGCCGCGGGTGATGTAGTAGCCGAGGCCGCCCTGTCCGATCAGCTGTCCCACGGCGACGAGGCTGATGGACGAGACGGCGGCGACGCGCACACCGGCGATGACGACGGGGACGGCGATCGGCAGTTCGACCTGGACGACCCGGCGTACGGCGCCGAATCCCATCGCGGTGGCCGCGAGCCGGACCGGTTCGGGGACCGAGGCGAGGCCGTCGACGACGTTGGGCACCAGCACCGACAGGGTGTAGAGCGTCAGCGGGATCATCACCGTCTGTTCGGTCAGTCCGGTGTAGCGGACGAAGATCATGAACAGGGCGAGTGACGGGATCGAGTAGAGGATGTTGGACACGGTCAGGACCGGCGGGTAGAGCCAGCGCCAGCGGTGGCACGCGACGCCGAGCGGCACGGCGATGATCAGTCCGAACAGCACCGGGAGCAGGCCGAGTCTGAGGTGGACGCCGGTGTATTCGGCGAGTTCGGCGGTGTGGTCGGCTATCCACTGCCACCGGACCAGCGGTTCGTCGTCGCTCATCGGTCACCGCCGCCCGGGCTGTCGGCGGTGACCTTGTCGCCGGTCGGTGCTTCCTCGGCCGCCCCGGCGGACAGCTCGTACGCGTCCGCGACGCCGACGACCGCGCCCTGTGCGTCGACGCCGACCGCGAGGCGGGCGGGTGACAGCAGGGCCGAGTCGAGGGCGGCCCGTGCCGAGTCGCCGACGAGGCTGAAGGTGTGGCCGAGCGGGGTCAGCGGCGCGTCCGCGAGGGTGCCGGTGTCCGGCAGTCCGGCGACCGGGGTCCAGCCGAGGGGGCGCCGGGCGTCGTCGACGACCAGCACCCAGGGCTCGTCCACCGCGCGGGCCTCGGCCACGGGCGCGGTGGTCGACAGCACCGGGCCGTCGCGCAGCGGCAGCTCGGCCGCGTTGACGAAGGAGAGCCGGCGGATGCCCCGGTCGTGCCCGACGAAGTCGGCCACGAAGTCGTCGGCGGGACTGGCGAGCAGCCGCTCGGGGGTGTCGAACTGGGCGAGCTTGCCGCCGGTGCGGAACACGGCGATGTTGTCGCCGAGTTTGATCGCCTCGTCGATGTCATGGGTGACGAACACGATCGTCTTGTGCAGCTCCTTCTGCAGCCGGATGAACTCGTCCTGCAGCTCCGCCCGCACGATCGGGTCGACCGCGCTGAACGGCTCGTCCATCAGCAGCACCGGCGGGTCGGCGCCCAGCGCCCTGGCCACCCCGACGCGCTGCTGCTGCCCGCCGGAGAGCTGGCTCGGGTAACGCTTGGCCATCTCGGCGGGCAGGCCCACGAGTTCGAGCAGTTCCGCCGCCCGGGCCCGCGCCTTCTTCTTGTTCCAGCCGAGCAGCAGCGGAACGGTCGCTATGTTGTCCAGGATGGTCCGGTGCGGGAACAGCCCGGCGTGCTGGATCACATAGCCGATGCCGCGGCGCAGTTCGGGGGCGTTCACCTCCCGGATGTCCCGGCCGCGCAGCATCACCGTGCCGTCGGTCGGCTCCACCATGCGATTGATCATGCGCAGGGTGGTGGTCTTGCCGCAGCCGGAAGGACCGACCAAGACCGTGATGCCACCCTCGGCCAGCTCCAGGGACAGTTCGTCCACCGCTGTCGTGCCGTTTGGATATTTTTTGCTCACCGCGTCGAATCTGATCAAGACTGCCCCTTACCCGACTGCATATAGCCATTCAGAGTCGTCGGTGACTGAATGAGAGTCAATGGAATTCGGTGAACGGCACGTTACGTTCACACTAAGACGGCCCAGAGATGCCCGAAATTCTTAACTTTTGCCCTATATGTCCAACTTCATAAAGCTCGCCGTGGAGGCCTTGGTCGCCGCGCAGGCGGCGGATCTGGCGGCAGGACGGTGAGCCGCGACATCCTGGGGTCGGACGACGACCGGCGCACCCTGCGCGCCCTGACCGGGGAAGCGTCGGCCTTGGTGGGAGGAGCGTCATGACCAACTGCGACGTACACCAGCATCTGTGGACCCCCTCGCTGGTGACGGCCCTGCGGTCACGCCGCGAACCACCGTTCCTGGACGGCTGGACCCTGTTCCTGGACGGCGAGCCGCCCTACGAGATCCCGCCCGCCGACCACGACATCGCCCGCCGTGCGGACCTCGCCGCCACCGACGGACTCGGCCGGGCCCTCGTCTCGCTGTCCTCGCCGATCGGCGTGGAGTGGCTGCCCGGGGCCGAGGCGCGCCCCCTTCTCGACGCCTACCACGAGGGCTCGGCCACGCTCCCCGAGCCGTTCGGCGCCTGGGCCGCCGCCTGCGTACGGGACGTCGACGCGAAGGCGACCGCCCAGGACCTCGACGCGGGCTTCGTCGGCCTCCAGCTCCCGGCGAACGCCCTTGCCGACGCGGCCGGTTACACGCGCTGCGCCCCACTGCTCGACCTGCTCGAAGAGCGGGACCTCCCGCTGTTCGTCCACCCGGGGCCCGCGCCCGGCGGGGCCGAGGGGCCCGGCTGGTGGCCCGCGATGGTCCCCTATGTCCAGCAGATGCACTCCGCCTGGTTCGCCTTCCGTGCCTACGGCCGGCCGCGTCACCCCCGGCTGCGGATCTGCTTCGCGCTGCTGGCCGGGCTCGCCCCGCTCCACGGGGAGCGCTTCGCCGCCCGGGGCGACGGGAGCGACGCCGCGGGGGACCCGGACGTCTTCGTCGAGACCTCCTCCTACGGCCCGACCGCCGTCGAAGCCGTCGTCCGCGCCCTCGGCGTGCACGCCGTCGTCCAGGGCTCGGACCGCCCCTACGCGGAGCCCCCGCAACAGCCCGGCTTCGGCCTGGGCGGCGCGGCCGCGTACGCCTTCCGCATCACCAATCCCCGACGCCTGCTCACCGGGAAAGCCGACTGAGGCCGGAGCCGGGCCGCCCCGCCGCGTCGAAGCCGTCCCCTCAGCGGCCGGGGCGGATCAGCCCCGTCAGATAGCGCCACAGCGAGGAGCGCTGCCGGGCGGACGGGTCCGGTGTCACCGGCTCCTCCACGTCTCCCGCCCCCATCGGCTCCTCCGCCGCGCCGTCCGCCCGTGGCCGCTCGGACGTCGGCGCGAGTTCGTACCGTACGGGCAGCGAGCGCAGGCCCCGCATGAAGGGCGAGGAACGCCAGGGCAGTTGGTCGACGGGGAGGGCGAGGTCGAGGTCGGAGAACCGCTCGAACAGCCGGCCCACCCCGACGGCGGCGACCGTCGAGGCGAGTTCGCGTGCCGGGCACTGGCGCGGGCCCGCGCCCCAGGAGAGGTGGGCCCGGGTGCTGACGGTGGTGCCGGGGGCCACGTGGTCGGCGAAGAGCGGGTCGGCGTGGGCAGCGGCGGCGGAGACCCAGACCGGGTCGCCCGCGCGGATCAGGTAGTTGCCCAGCGGGGTGTCCTCGGCCGCGAACCTCGGCACGAAGTTCACCAGCGGCGGCTTCCGCATGACGACCCGGTTCATGGCCTCCCGGACCATGCCCGCGGAGAGGCTGGCCCGCACGCTGTCCTCGCCCGAGAGAACCTCGACGACCGTGTTGGAGATGAGGATGCCGACGTGGTCGGACGTCATGCCCAGCAGCATGAACAGTTCACGGGCCAGCTCGTCGAGCGAGAGGTCGGGGTGGGCGGCCAGCAGGTAGGAGGGGAAGTCCTCGCCGGGCTCCTTCAGCTTCAGCCTCCCCAGTTCCGCGAGCGCGCCCAGCAGCCGCTCCAGGGCGGGCCCCGCGTCCGGGCCCGCGTCCAGTACCCGCCACATGTCCATCAGGGCGTCGTCGCCCTGGGAACCGGGGAAGCCGAGCAGATGGCTGGCCACCATCAACGGCAACGGCCGGGAGAACTGGGCGGACAGGTCCGCCAGCCCCGTACCACCGGCCTGGCCCATCAGGGTGATCAGTTCGTCGGCGTAGGCGGTGACGGCCGTCTTCAGCCGCTTGGCCTGGGGGTTGCGCGGGTCCTGGAACGGCCTGAGCGCCAGGTCCCACGCGGTCCGCAGCGTGCGGTGGCCGGGGCCGCCCTGGATCAGTACATGGTTGACCTCCAGGGACGGACCGAGCGGCCAGTCGGCCGGGACCCGGCCCTCCGTCCGGGCCCGCCAGTTCTCCAGGCCCTTCGGCCACCCGTCGTCGTCCTGGAGGACCTGGAGCGCCTCGCGGTAGCCCAGGACCAGCCAGGCGGGTACGCCCAGCAGATCCACCGGCGCCACCGCGCCGTGCCGCTGCCTCAGCCGCTCGTACACCAGCGAGGGACGCGTCTCGTAGTCCCGGGTCAGCAGCGGTTCGGGAGACAGCGCCTCCAGACCCGTGTCGTTCAGCTCCACGGACACGCCCTCGCCCGACTGGGTTTCCCTCACCATGCCGCCCCTCCGACACTCCCCGTACCGGCCCACCTTCAGCCGGTGACCGGAAACGTGGGGACCCTACCCCAGGGTCACATCCAGGGGAACGGCGGGCGTCACCACGCACAGCTCCCGCCCCCTGACCCACCGCCGTGGACGACGGCGAACCAGGCCGTCAGCCGGCGGCACGGGCCGCCTCGACGAACTCCGCGATGAGGGCGGGGTCCTTGACGCCTCGGCTCTGTTCCACGCCGCTGGAGACGTCGACGCCCCAGGGGCGGGTGGCGGCGACGGCGTCGCGCACGTTCTCCGGGGTGAGGCCCCCGGCGAGGAGCCACTTCTCCCCGTCCGAGGCCAGCGGCCTGCTCGACCAGTCCCAGGCGATGCCCGAGCCGGGGACGGGCGCGTCGAGGAGGAGCATGTCCTCGCCGAACTCCCCGCAGCGCGGCACCGAGTCGCCGAACGCCGCGGCACGGATCAGGGTCCAGCCGCCGGTCGCCAGGTCGTCGTAGTAGGCGCGCTCCTCCGGGCCGTGCAGCTGGACGGCCCGGATTCCCGAGTCGGTGGCCAGGGACCGTACGTCGTCGAGGGGCTCCTCGCGGAAGACGCCGACCGTCAGGACGTGCTCCGGTACGCGGCGGCTCAGCCGTGCGGCCGTGGCGGCGTCGATCCGGCGCGGGCTGGCCGAGAAGACGAAGCCGATGGCGTCGGCGCCCGCCTCGACGGCCGTGTCGACGTCCTGCTCGGTCTTCAGACCGCAGATCTTGATGAAGAGGGAGTCACTGGAGTTGCTCACCGCCCCAGCCTGCCGTATCGGCGGCGGGAACGGGACGGCGGTCACCCGGTCCAGGTGCGCCCGACGCGGTCAGCTCCACGCTCCCGACTGGCGCCGGGTGACGACCGCGCTGAGCGTGCGCACGCCCCGGGTCGAGCCCGGGTCGATGCCGGTGAGCTCCCGCACCCGGCGGAGGCGGTAGTCGAGGGTGCGGGTGTGGACGTTGAGGGCGGTCGCGGTGGCGCCGCGGTGCATGTCGTGGCGGTAGTACGCGTCGAGGGTGAGGAGCAGGTCCGGGCCGGAGTCCAGCCGGCGGGCCACCGCGCTCAGCCAGTCGTCGACGAACGGCACATCCGCGACGGCCAGTTCGACGAACACGTCCGCCAGGGTGTGCGGGCGCAGCCGGGCGTCCGCGCGGCTCAGCGGGGCCGCCCGACTGATCCGCCGGGCCCTGTCCAGGGCGTCGGCCAGCCCGGACAGCGGGGCGGTGGCCGTACCGACGGCGCAGGGCCGGCCGAGGGCGCGGGCGAAGTCCCGTACGAGATCCGGCACGTGGTGGGGGGTGAGATCGGGAATGAGATCGGGAACGGTGTGCGGCGGCACGTTTTCCGCTTCGGCGGCGCCGGACATCAGGGGGACCAGGGCGATCAGCTCACCGCTTCCGTCTCCGTTCTCCAGGCCCCACATGACCGGTACCTGGTGGCTCTTCACCAGCGTCTCGATCTCGTTTTGCAGGAAACGGTCGACGGCGGGCGGGTCCGGCAGCCGGAACACCGTCACCGCACAGTCATCGGGCAGTTCCATGTCGACGGCCTCGGCGAGTTCCGCCGCTATCGGATCACCGTTCAGCAATGACCGGGCCAGCAGGGCGACCTGCTCGGCATACGGCATTCGGCGGCGCAGTACGCGCACGAATCCCTCACGGTAGGCACCGATGCCGCGCTCACCCTGCGGGGCGAACCAGGTCATCATGCGCATGAGTTCGTCGACGCCGCCGCCGCGCTGGGCCTCGGTCGCCTCGTTGATCTCGCGCAGCATGAGCGCGGTGTGCACCCGCAGCACCCGCTGCCGCGCGTCGAGCGACATTCCGGCCCCGGCCCGCAGCTCCCCCATCGACGCGATGTAGCCGAGGTCGTCGCCGCTCAACTCGCTGTTGTCCGGCGACAGTTCGACGGTACGACGGCGGAGCCACATCGCGTGCTCCAGCGTCTCGGCCCGGGCCCGGGGGTCCTTGTCCAGGAACCCGAACTCCGGGATCTCACGCTCGTACGTCTCGACCTCGCGGCGGGCGTTGGTCGACGCCTGCCGGGCCAGTTCGGCGAAGAGGCTCCCCATGGACGCGAGCATGTCATTCCGGACGAACCGGCCGACAGGCGAGATCCGGACGGCGTTCATCACTCCGCATAAATCGGCGTCAACCCTGTCGAGCAGGCTTTTGTCACAGTGCGCAAAATTCCCGGATCGGGGCGTTCCCGTCACCACTTCCGCTTGTGGAGGAGCTGTGAAACGGCCTTAATGAGAACCGCGTACACGCCCGTTGGGGGAACACGGCGGCACATCATTCCGGCGCGGCTCCGGCACGGTCCGGAAATCAGTGCGGGCGGAAGTACGGGAATTCTCAGACATGCGCCCCACAATGGCGCTCGCTCAAACGGGAGGGAAACTCCGATGAAAGCGGACAAGAGAAAGAGAATCATGGCGGCGGTCGCGGTCATGGCCACGTCGACGGCGCTCATGCTCGGCACTCCGGGCACCGGTTCGGCCGCCCCCGCCGCCACCCCCAGCCTGCGTGCCTACGGGATCACCGGTGACGGCACCCTGATGGCCGCGTTCTGGACCGACCGGCCGGACGTACTCAACTGGGTCAGGGCCGTCACCGGCCTCAGCGGCGACACGGGCCTGATCGGCATCGACTTCCGGGTGCAGAACGGCCTGATGTACGGCGTGGGCAACAAGGGCGGCATCTACACGATCAAGATCCCGACGGGCACCCAGGACGTCGTGGTCACCAAGGTGTCCCAGCTCCAGTACGCGCTGAACGGCACGAACTTCGGCGTCGACTTCAACCCGGCGGCCGACCGGCTGCGCGTGATCAGCGACAACGGCCAGAACCTGCGGCACAACCTCAACGACCACACGACCATCCAGGACCTGAACCTCACCACCCCGCCGATCGAGGGCACGACCAAGGGCGTCTCCGCCGCCGCCTACACGAACAACGACCTCGACGGGACCACGGCGACCACCCTGTTCGACATCAACACGACCAGCGACCAGGTCGTCATCCAGTCCCCGGCCAACAACGGCACGCTCTCCGCGACCGGCAACCTCGGCATCGATGCCCAGATCAACGCCGGCATGGACATCTACAGCACCCTGAGCGGCGGCAAGACGATCGACAACGCCGCCTTCGCCACCCTCGCCCCCTCCGGAGCCGGCACGCCCTCCCTCTACACCATCAACGTCTTCACCGGACAGGCCACCCTCGTGGACCCCGACCCCGCCAGGGCCAAGTTCCCCCTGAACATCACGGACGTGGCCATCTCCCTCACCGGCAGCTGACCCCGCGGACCGCGCCTCACCGCGGAGGAGGCGGCGGCTGACGGGCCGACAGGTCCGTCAGGTCACCGCAGTTCCTCCAGGTCGAGGTCCGGCCCCACGACCAGGGTCACGACCCCCGCGGCGGCGTCCGCGGACCGCGTGGCCCTGGTGTCGGGCAGCCGCGAGGTGAGGACCTTCGCCTGCTGGGTGAGGTCGGCCGGGTAGGCGACCGTGGTCTCGTCGGTGTTCTCGGGCGCGTTGCCCGTGCCGACGACGGTGAAGCCCGCCTCGCGCAGCTTCTCGGCGACGGCGCCCGCTCGCCCGGTGACACCGGTGCCGTTGAGGACCTGGACGCGTACGGCGGACGCGTAGACCAGGTCGTTCTTCGCCTGTGCCTGCAGCCGCTTCTTGTCGACCTCCTTGTCCTTGGCGAGGGAGGTGAACAGGTCGGCGGCCTGCGGGTACTGCCAGACGATGTTGGCCTTGTCGGTGGGGACGTCCGCCTCGCGGGGGTAGTTGGGGACCGTCAGGAAGGTCAGCCGGTCGCTCGGGATGCCCTTGAGCTCGGAGGCGAGGTCGTAGAGCGGGTCGATGCCGGCGAGGTCCTCGTCCGTGGTCAGGGACTTGGTGGCGGACTGCAGGAAGTCGTAGAGCGACGTGGGGCTGGTCAGCTTCGACTTGGCCTTGGCGGCCAGGGCCTCCATGAACTCCTGCTGGCGTCCGATGCGTCCGATGTCGGAGCCGTCGCCGACGGCGTAGCGGGTCCGTACGTAGCCGAGCGCCTTCTCGCCCTCGACGGTCTGACAGCCGGCCTCCATGTCGAGGCGGGCCTTCTTGTCCTTGATGGCCTGCTCGGGGCAGACCTCGATGCCGTCCAGGGCGTCGACCATCCCCTTGAAGCCCTGGAAGTCGACCGACATGAAGCTGTCTATGCGCAGTCCGGTGTTCTCCTCGACCGTCCTGATC
Organism: Streptomyces sp. CA-210063; assembly: GCF_024612015.1. Classification (NCBI taxonomy): domain Bacteria; kingdom Bacillati; phylum Actinomycetota; class Actinomycetes; order Kitasatosporales; family Streptomycetaceae; genus Streptomyces; species Streptomyces sp. CA-210063. The sequence continues at coordinate 9,609,715 of NZ_CP102512.1, read as the reverse complement.
GAGCAGGCGGCGGCCCCGGCGACCTCGCCGCTCGCACCGCCGATCGCGAACGCCTCGTTGATCTTCGCCAGGTGCGGACTGGAGGTGCTGCCGTCCCCCTTGTCGCACGCGGATATCTCGACCCATGAGTCACGCGGGAACGACACCACGGTCGCCCACTCCCGGTTCGCCGGGACGTGCAGCACCATCAGCGTGTCCGACTGCATGGTGGTCAGGCCGTCGCCGCCGTACCGCGCGTTCGCCCCGTCCCGACTGTCCGAGCCGACGACCATGATGTTCTTGGAGCCCGGGCTGAGATTGACCGGGCGGTCCCCGCCGAGCTTGCCGTCGACATCGGCGCCGGTGATGTTGTTGTCCAGGTCCTTGTAGACCCAGGCACCGACACCTCCGACACCGAGGACGAGCAGGGCCGCGCTGCCCGCGAGCCAGCTCACCGTCCGGCCCCGCCGCGTCAGTCGCGTCCCCCCGCCACCGCCACCCGCGCGCCGCCTTCCCGTACCACTCACCGGCCTCCCCCGCCTCGGCCGCACCCGGCCGGTCGACTACCCCCTGCGCGTCCGGCACTTGATCACCGAACCCCAGGACTCTACATCCAGGTAGATATACGTACAGGCGTCCGACTCGTCTCACCCCGCCCGGGCAGGCCTCAGGCGTCCCCTTCGCCCCGCGTCCCACCCAGCAGCTCACGCAGCAGTCGCTCGTCGTCCGGCTCCAGCCGGGCCGGCCACCACGGATCCTCGACCGGTTCGGCGAGGTCGAGCGTCGAAAGCCTGCGCAAGGGCGTGGCCGCGTCCCCGCCGGACCGCTGCCCGGCGGTGGGGCGTCCCACCGGCGTCGTCAGTGCGATTCGCGGCTCACCTGGGAGCCGCTGGAGCCGATGAGGAAGTCGAGGTCGGCGCCGGTGTCGGCCTGGAGGACATGGTCGACGTAGAGGCGTTCCCAGCCGCGTCGGGGGTCGGCGAAGCCGTCGAGCGTGGCCCGGTTCGGCTCCCGGCGGGCAAGTTCGTCGGCGGGTACGTCGACGTCGATGCGGCGGGCCTGGACGTCGAGGACGATGAAGTCGCCGGTCCGCAGGAGGGCGAGGGGGCCGCCGGCCGCCGCCTCGGGTGCCACGTGCAGGACGACGGTGCCGTACGCCGTGCCGCTCATCCGGCCGTCACAGACGCGGACCATGTCGCGGACGCCCTGTTCGAGGAGTTTCTTCGGCAGGGGCATGTTGGCGACCTCGGGCATGCCCGGGTAGCCCTTGGGGCCGCAGCCGCGCAGGACGAGAACGGAGTCCGCGTCGACGTCCAGGTCCGGGTCGTCGATCCGGGCGTGGAAGTCCTCGACGGAGTCGAAGACGACGGCCCGCCCTCGGTGGCGCAGGAGGTGCGGGGAGGCGGCGGCCGGTTTGACGAGCGCGCCGTCGGGGGCGAGGTTGCCGCGCAGGACGGCGATGCCGCCCTCGGCGACCAGTGGTTCGGCGCGCGGGCGGATGACCTCGGCGTCCCAGACGGTCGCGTCGTCGAGGTGGTCGACCAGCGGCTTGCCGGTCACGGTCAGCGCGTCGGGGTCGAGCAGGTCGCGGACCTCACGCAGGACGGCGAGCAGGCCTCCGGCGCGGTGGAAGTCCTCCATGAGGAAACGCCCGGCGGGCTGGAGGTCCACGAGGACGGGTACGCGGGAGCCGATGCGGTCGAAGTCGTCGAGGGACAGGTCGACGCCCGCGCGGCCGGCGATGGCGAGGAGATGGACGACCGCGTTGGTGGAGCCGCCGATGGCCGCGAGCGCCACGATCGCGTTGTGGAAGGACGCCTTGGTGAGGAAGGTGCCCGGCCGCCGGTCGGCGCCCACCAGGTCCACGGCCAGCCGGCCGGTGTGGTGCGCGGCCTCGAGGAGGCGGCTGTCGGGGGCGGGAGTCCCGGCCACGCCCGGGACGACGGTGCCCAGCGCCTCGGCCACCAGCGCCATCGTCGACGCGGTCCCCATCGTGTTGCAGTGCCCCCGGCTGCGGATCATCGCCGACTCGGAGCGGGTGAACTGCTCCTGGGAGAGCGTGCCCGCCCGGACCTCCTCCGACAGCCGCCACACATCGGTGCCGCAGCCCAGGGGCTTGCCCCGGAAGGTCCCGGTCAGCATCGGGCCGCCCGGCACGACCACGGCGGGCAGGTCCACCGAGGCGGCCGCCATCAGCAGCGACGGGATCGTCTTGTCGCAGCCGCCCAGCAGCACGACGCCGTCGATGGGGTTGGCCCGCAGCATCTCCTCCGTGGCCATCGCCGCCATGTTCCGCCAGAGCATGGCCGTGGGCCGCACCTGTGTCTCGCCCAGCGACACCACCGGGAGGTCCAGCGGGATGCCGCCCGCCTCGTACACACCGTCGCGCACCGAGGCCGCGACCTCGTTCAGATGCGCGTTGCAAGGGGTCAGGTCCGAGGCGGTGTTGGCGATGGCGATCTGGGGCCGGCCGGTGAAGGCGTCACCCGGCACCCCCCGCCGCATCCACGCCCGGTGGATGTAGGCGTTGCGGTCCTGTCCCTCGTACCACTGCGCGCTGCGGAGCGTCACCCTTGAGCCTTCCGACATTCGGTACGGCGGTCTGAGATCCGGAACGCGATGAAGCATACGCAGGCGTACGAGAGCTCGACAGACCTCGGCGAGGACGGCCCGGCGGCGCCGGGAGCAGCCGACTTGTGGGCACACCCGTGAGCGCTACGAGCTCGGCGACGGGTTCCCGACGAGGTGGGCCCCGTACTCGCCGGTGAACGCCCGGCCGGGGCGGGGGACGGGCCGAAGATCCACGTCGAGTCCCGACAGCGGGCACTCGGTGGCTCGGTCCGGCGGGGCGGTTCTCGCACGTGGAGGGGCCCGGCATACCGTACGGGGAGATCACGATCAGCCCGGGAGTTCGCATGGCCGGTAGCCGCCGGAAGAGACCCGTCGAGCCCTTCGAGGCCATCGAGCCCCCGGGCAACGCCCCACTGGTCCTCGGCGTGCTGGCGGTGACGGCGCTGGTGGAGGCTCTCGGGGTGCTGTCCGGGTCCGAGGTGTGGCTCCTCGGGCTGCTGGTGTTCCTGCCGGGGACGGCGTCGGCGCTGTGCACGGTCCGGCAGACGGCGTTCGTCGCCACGTGGACCACGCTGGTCGTCACGACCACCGCGGTGGTGCGGAACGCCGACGCGGACCGGTGGCTCGACCGGCTCCTGCTGGTCCTGCTCACCCTCGCCCTGGGCGTGGCCTCGGTGTACGCCTGTCACCGGCGGATCAGGCGCGAGCACGAGATGGTGCGGCTGCGCTCCACGGCCGCGGCCATGCAGCGGCACATCCTGCACCCCCTCCCCCTGCTCACCGACGACGTGCTGGTCAACGGCGTCTACGAACCTCTCCAGGAGGACCGGCTCGTCGGCGGCGACATCTATGACGTCGTGGCCTCGCCCTGGGGGACCCGGGTGCTGATCGGAGACGTCCAGGGGAAGGGGCTGGCCGCCGTGGGCACCGCGTTCGCCGTCATCGGCACCTTCCGTGAGGCGGCCCACCGCGAGCCCACGCTCACCGCGCTCGTCGACGCCCTGGACGCCGCCGTGGTCCGCCACAACTCCTACGCCGAACACACCGGCGACGACGAACGTTTCGTCACCGCCCTCGTCCTCGGCATCGACGCGTTGACCGAGGAAGCGCAGGCCGTCAACTGCGGGCACATCCTGCCGCATGTGCTGCACGAGGGCTCGGTCACCACGGCCACGCTGGACTCCGGCGTCCCGCTCGGTCTCGCCGAACTCGCCCTCGAACCCACGACCGTGGGCTGGTTCCCGTTCCCGGACGGCGCGACGCTGCTGCTGAGCACCGACGGCCTCACCGAGACCCGCGCCGCCGACGGCACGTTCTACCCGGTCGACGAACGCCTGGCCGAACACCTCGACCTCTCCCCCACCGAGCTGCCCCGAGCCCTGTACGAGGACGCCCTCGCGTACGCGGGCAGCGGCGGCCGGCACGACGACGTCGCCGTCCTGACGGTCCGTCGCACCCCGCGCCCATGACGCGCCCGCCTACGGGGAGAGCGTCGACGACAGCAACGCCCACACCGTCGCGATCCCGACAACCCCGACAACAACGTCGCCGTGACCGACCTGTCTCGCGTCAGTCCTGGACCAGTTGATCGGCCAGGCGATGGGCCTGGGCCAGCAGCGTTCCGTAGGTCACCAGTGCGTCGGGGTCGTCCGAGACGGCGCCCGGTAGCCGGCGGCGGAACTCGTCGAGTGTGCGGTGGAGTTCGCCGACGGCCTCGCGGAGTTCCCGCGCGGCGGAGTCGTCGTGGCCGCTCGGGGCGAATCGGGTCCGGCTGTACAGCCGGACGGCGCGGGCGGTGTGGCGCAGGAAGGCCGCGTACGGGTGGGCGATGGCCGCGCTCGGCCGGGCCGCCTTCCCCCGGTGGTCGGCGGTCTCCCACACCGTCCGGGTCACGCCCGCGGTGTGGACGGCGACGTAGTCGAGCACGGCCAGCGCGTCGGCGTACACCTTGCCGGGCGGGGAGACGGCGTGCTTGCGGCGGCCCCGGGGGTTGACGCGCATGCTCTCCCGGCTCCAGCCGATCGCCGACCGCGCCTGGTCGACCAGGCGGCCCAGCCGCAGTGCGCGCTCGTGCCAGTCCCCGGCCTCGTGCGCGTCCCACTCGCCGGCGGCCAGCCCGTCGGCCACCGCGTCCAGGATCTCGTCGGCCTCACGGGCGGCGTCCTCCAGCGCGGAGCGGGTGTCGCGCAGATACACGGGAGGGCGGATCAGCGCGTTGACGGCGACGCCGACCATCGCGCCGAAGACCGCCTCCGCGATACGGGCGGCCGACGCGGCGACGGTGATCTGTCCGCTGGTCAGCACGAAGAGGGCGCCGGTGGCGGCGTAGACGCCCTGGCTGCCCAGGCGCTGCCACTGCCCCAGCAGCAGCAGCACCGTCGGCAGGACCAGGGCCATCGTGACGATCGTGCTGTCCAGCACGAGCGCCACCGCCGTCGCCACCACCGTGCCCACGGCGATCGCCGCGAGCTGCTGCAGCCCGTGCGCGATCGACCGGTACACCGTCGACTCCACCAGTACGACGGCCACCCAGGGCGCCACGAACGCCATCGGCGCCGCGAGCCACCAGCCCGCCACCGCCCACGCCACCCAGGCCGCCAGCGCCGCCTTGCCGGCCTGCGCCACCAGATCCCGCTCACGGCCCGGCCCCGTCCACGCCCGCCGCACCGTCTGCGCGGCGGCCCCGCCGCGCCGCCGAACCGCCCGTACCGCCCTGCCAGTCCACTCCATGTCACACCAAGTGCCACGCCAGGTACGAGACGCACCCGCCGACGGCGACTTCACGGCGTCCGTGCCTCGACGGCCCGTCGACGGGCGGGGCTTGGCCGCCGTCAGGGGGGGGGACGCGAGGCGTGCCGGCACGGCGCGGCGGGCACCGGCGTGCCCGGCCGTGGAGAGCACCGGCGAGAGGCACACCTTGCAGTCCCAGCAGGAACAGCCCGAACCGCAGGTCACCGCCGAGCCCGCCCCGCCCTACGACTCGGACAGGCAACGGCGGCCGGCCTGGAGGCCGAGATGCGCACCGCGCCGCGTCACCGGGCGAGCCGGTACCGCGCCGCCGCAAAGCTCCAGGACAAGATCGCGCTGATCACCGGCGGTGATTCCGGCATCGGCCGGGCGGCCGCCCTTCTCTACGCCCGGGAGGGCGCCGACGTCGCCATCGTCCATCTGCCGGACGAGCGCGCGGACGCGGAGCAGGTGCGGCACGAGGTGGAGGAACAGGGCCGACGGTGCCTGCTGCTGCCCGGCGACCTCAAGGAAAAGGCGTTCTGCCGCGACGCGGTCGAGCGGACGGTGGCCCGGCTCGGCGGGCTGTACATCCTGGTGGCCGCTCCCCGCGGCGGAAGACCCCCGGACGCCACGGCGACGGACGCGTCGCCGAGGCCACGTGGGGGCTGCTGTGGGGCCGCCCCCACGGCGCTCGCGTGCGAGGCTGAGGAGGAGGCCTGCTCGGACGGCGTGAAGCGGAGGACGGTGTGGACTGGGACCGGTTCGCACAGCAGATGGCGTCATTGGCGCGGGATCTTCTGGCGCGGCGTTCGGTCGAGGCCACGCTGGAGCGGATCACCGCCTCGGCCACCGAACTGGTGGAGGGCTGTGACGCGGCCGGCATTCTCGTGCTGCGCGGAACGACGGTGGAGACACTCGCGCCCACCGACAGGCTGGTCGCCGACAGCGACCGGCTGCAGGAACGGCTGAGCGAAGGGCCGTGCTTCGACGCCGCCCGCAGCTCGGACGGAGAGCGGGTCTTCCGCATCGCCGACCTCTGCGGTGAGCAGCCGCGCTGGCCCGCCTATGCCCCACGGGCCCGTCGGCTGGGCGTGGGCAGCATGATGGGCTTCCTGCTGTTCACCGAGGACGAGCACCTCGGCGCCCTGAACCTCTACTCCCGTGAGCCCGGCGCGTTCACCGAGGTCAGTGAGCTGGCCGGGTGGCTGCTCGCCTCCCACGCGGCGGTCGCCTTCTCCAGCGCCCGGACCCACGCCCAGCTGGAGCGGGCCCTCACCACCCGCCATGTGATCGGCGAGGCCATGGGCATCCTCATGGGCAGCCACCACCTCACCGAGGCGGAGGCGTTCGACGTGCTGCGCCGCTACTCGCAGGAGAACAACATCAAGCTCCGCGAGGTCGCCCGCCGCGTCTGCGAGCAGGGCAGCCTCTGACGACCTCGGGGGACGGCTCCTCCGGCACGCTGTCAGAACCAGAGAAGCCTGGCCGGGCCGGCCCCCAGGGGAACGCCGCCTGACCCGACCTGCACATCAAGTCCCCCGCCCCCGCCTCCCCACACCTCCGCCGCACGACGCACCTCAGGACGACGACACCATGGCCGCCGACCTCCACGGCGTCGCCCGGGCCCTCACGGCCCGCCCGCTGCTCCCGGCCGGCTCACGAGTACCGCGTAGAAGCAGATCGGTGCGGGTACCCGGCGCGGGTCACACGGAGGCCCGGGCCCCCTTACGCACCCACGCGACGAAGGACCGTGCTCATGAGCGACGACGAGCGGCAGAACCCGGTCGAGCGGCATCCCCAGCCGGACTTTCCGCAGCAGGACCAGGAGCATCCCGGCTGGACCGGCCCCATGGACCCGCCGCCCGACCACGGGGAGGACTCCTACCGTGGCAGCGGGCTGCTCAAGGACCGCAGGACGGTGCTGACCGGCGGGGACTCCGGTATCGGCCGGGCGGTTGCTCTGGCGTACGCCCGGGAGGGCGCGGACGTCCTCTTCTCCCATCTGCCGGAGGAGGCCGAGGACGCCCGGGAGACGGCCCGGCTCGTCGAGGACGCCGGACGGAAGGCGGTCGCCGTCCCCTGCGACGTCCGCGACGAGGAACAGTGCCGTGCCCTGATCGAACGGGCGGTCGCCGAGTTCGGCCGGATCGACGTGCTGGTCAACAACGCCGCCTATCAGATGGCGCAGCCCGACGGCATCGAGGCCATCTCCACGGAGCAGTTCGACCGGGTCCTACGGACCAACCTCTACGGCATGTTCTGGCTGTGCCGGACGGCCCTGCCGCACATCCCCGCGGGTGGGTCGATCATCAACACCACCTCCGTGCAGGCGTACAAGCCCAGTCCGCACCTTCTCGACTACGCCATGACCAAGGGCGCGATCGTGACGTTCACCCAGGGGCTGGCGCAGATGGTCGCCTCGGACGGCATCCGTGTCAACGCGGTGGCACCGGGGCCCGTATGGACGCCGCTGATCCCGGCGACGCTCCCGGACACGAAGGAGTTCGGGAAGCGGGCACCGCTGGGCCGGCCCGCCCAGCCCGCCGAAATGGCACCCGCCTACGTGTTCCTGGCCTCCGAGCGGGCGAGCTTCATCACGGCGGAAATCCTCAACGCCACCGGCGGCACGCCCCTGCCCTGAGGACCGGCTGCGCAAGGCCCCGTCGAGGAGATGGTGTTGAAGCCGCTGGAGTGGCGCGGTGGCACCGCGGTTTGGGCTCTCCGTCGCTGGGAACCCGAGGGCGCACACGTCGAAGGGCCTACGGCCGGCCCCGGGATCGGAAAGAAGATGAGCCGTCGTGAGCACGCACACCGTCGAGAAACTCGTCGTCCGTGAGAGCGGCTGGGCGGAGGCCCGGCGCCGGCGTGGGAAGGGCGTACGCACGTGCCTTCCCGCTCTCACGGGCAGGAATGCCCGCCGTACGCCGGAGGCCGAGGCGGAGCAGACCATCGTCAGGGGTGACGACTGACCTTCGGTCCGCGGACGGGACCGAGAAGGCCGGCAGGGGACAGCCGGAACTGTCCTCTGCCGGCCTTTCGCCGTGGCCGGCCCGCGGAAGCGCGGGCCGCCGCCGTGCCCGGCCCGGGTGTCAGTCGCCCTTTCCGCGGCCGGTCAGCGCGTCGCGCATCCGGTCGACGAGGCCCATGCCGGGGGCGAGCAGCTTGTTGGCCGGAGGGGTGTCCGGGGCCGCCGGGTGGGGCCGGGTCGGCGCCGTCTTCTTGGCCGTGCGGACCTTCTCGCCGAGGCCGTTGAGGACGTCCGCCGAACAGGACTCGCGCAGTCGGGGAAAGAGGTTGTCCTCCTCGTCCTGGATGTGCGAACGGATCTCGCTCATCAGCCGGGTGATCAGCCGGTCGAACTCGGGGTCGTCGGCCTCGCACCGCTCCAGGTCCTTCATGGTGCGCTCGGCCTGGGCGTGGTCCTCGAGTTCCCGGTCGGCGACCATGTCACCGTCCGCGACGTGCTCGCGGACCGCCGGGTAGAGGTAGGCCTCCTCGGCGACCGAGTGACGCACCAGTTCGATGGTGACCTTGTCCGCGTACTGCTTGCGCTGGGGGTCACCGGAGGGCAGTGCCTCGATCTCGCCGAACATCTCCTCCACTTCCTCGTGATCCCTGGTCAGTTCAGCGATGACGTCTCCGCCGTGTCCCATGTCCTTGCTCCTCTCCTGCTGCTCCCGGCCGTTCGTCCCGGCGGGCACCCTTGCGGGGGCCAGTGAAACGCCTCGGCCCCCGCATACGAGGCATTGACGCCACGGAGGGCCGTCCGGCCGGACCCGACCGACCGGGGCACGGCCGCTCCTGTGGCCTGCGCCGACTCCTCGCCGACGGTTCCGGCCGATGTCCTCGGACGCGGCCCCAAGTACCCACGAACGGCCCAGCCACGCGGCTCGCCCGCTCACTCCGGCGACCGGACGGAACTCGTCTGCATGAGTCACGGTCCCGTAGGAACTTCGGTGCGCATGACAGTCATGCGACGGCGTCAGCAACGTGACCGAGGGCCACAGAGCCTCACCGGTCGCGAGCGAGACCAGTACATGTGAAACTCGTTTCTCGGGCGTCCTCCGCCGGCGGTGCGCATCCAGCCATCGTTCCGACAGCGATGCGGGGGAGCCACACCGGGGCTCTTCACCGCCCTGGCGTTCATCGCCCGTCCCGCGCTGGGCGACCTTGCCCGGGGGCCTCCACCACAGCGTCGTGGTGACCGGTCCCGCAAGACCCCGCGCCGGACCACTGATCCCCGTGAGCCGCCTGAAGCGGCGCGCCGCCATGCCCGGCCCGCCCAGGAAGCGCTGCGCCGTCACCGCGTACGGAGGAGATCGCCATGACCACCGTCTTCTCACCGAACTGGCAGCACGCAGTCGTCACCGGCGGTGCGGGTTTCGTCGGTTCGCACTTGTGTACGGAACTGCTGGACTCGGGTGTGGACGTCACGTGCGTCGACGACCTCAGTACCGGCCGTCTCGACAACGTCGCCGCGCTCATGGACCGTCCTGGATTCACCATGCTGCGGGCCGACGTCTCGGAGGGCATCCCGGTGGAGCGGTCCCCCGACCTGGTCCTGCACTTCGCGTCCCCCGCGTCCCCCGCCGACTATCTCCGCCTGCCCCTGCACACGATGGACACCGGCAGCCTGGGAACACGTCACGCCCTGGAACTCGCCCACGCGTCCGGAGCCCGCTTCCTGCTCGCCTCCACGTCCGAGGTGTACGGAGACCCTCAGCAGAATCCGCAGGACGAACGCTACTGGGGCCATGTGAACCCCGTCGGACCACGGAGTGTGTACGACGAGGCCAAGCGTTTCGGCGAGGCGCTGACCACCGCCCACGCCGACGCGAAGGGGACCGACACCGGCATCGTGCGTCTGTTCAACACCTACGGCCCGCGGATGCGGGGTCACGACGGCCGCGCGGTACCGACGTTCGTCCGGCAGGCGCTCGCCGGCGAGCCCCTCACGGTCACCGGGGACGGGCGGCAGACCCGCTCGCTGTGCTACGTCGACGACACCGTGCGCGGTGTGCTCGCGGCGGCGGCCCACGGCATGCGCGGCCCGGTGAACATCGGCAACCCCGGCGAGATCACCATGCTCGACCTGGCCCGCCTGGTCATCGACCTCACCGGGTCCGACTCCGAGATCCGCTTCGTCGAACGCCCCACCGACGACCCGGCGTTGCGGTGTCCGGACATCACTCTCGCCCACGACAAGCTCGGCTGGGAACCGCGGGTGACGCCCGTGGAAGGGCTGCGCCGCACGATCGCCTGGTTCCGCGCCGAGGCGGAGCACGCGGCGGCGCCCCCGCCGCGCTGATCCCCGGCCCGAGCACCGGCACCCGATCGCCCCCGTCGGCCCTTCGCGCGCCCGGTACCGGATCGTCCCGTCGGCCTTCACCGCGCTCCGGCACCGGCGTCATCCCCTCGCCGAAAGGTTCCGTCCTGATGCGCATTCTCGGAATCAACGCGCTGTTCCACGACCCCGCCGCCGCGCTCGTGATCGACGGCCGTACCGTCGCCGCCGCCGAGGAGGAGCGGTTCTCCCGGCGCAAGCACGGCAAGCGGCCGGTGCCGTTCGCCGCCTGGGAGGTGCCGGAGAAGGCCGCCGCCTGGTGTCTGACCCGGGCGGGACTGCGCCCCCAGGACCTCGACGCGGTCACCTACTCCTACGACCCCCAACTCGCCCGGCCCGCACAGGACATGGGCCTCGACGACCCGTGGGACCACCTGCGGCAGACGTACGCGCGCGAGGCCCCGGGGTTCCTGGAGTCGGCCCTGCCCGGACTCGACCCCGGCATCGTCCGCTTCGTACCGCACCACATGGCCCACGCCGCGTCGAGCGCGTTCGGCGCGCCGGATGCCGGGAACTCCTCCGTTCTGGTGCTGGACGGCCGCGGCGAACGCGCCTCCCATCTGGCCGCGCACCGCGTCGGCGACCGGCTGGAACCCCTGTACGCGCAGGAACTGCCCCATTCCCTCGGGCTGGTGTACGAGGAGCTGACCGAGCACCTGGGGTTCCTGCGCTCCTCCGACGAGTTCAAGGTGATGGCCCTCGCCTCGCACGGCACCCCGCGCATGCTGCCCGAGCTGCGTCGTCACGTACACCCCACCGGCGACGGCGGGTTCCGTGCCACGGGCGTGCCCTGGCACGAACTCTGCCCGCCACGCGGCCCGGACGAGCCGTGGACGCGGGAGCACGCCGATGTCGCGGCCAGTGCCCAGGCGGTCCTGGAGGAGACCCTGCTCGACCTCGTGCGCTGGCTGCACGGGAGGACCCACGACAGCACGCTGACCCTCGCCGGAGGCGTCGCCCTGAACTGTGTCGCCAACTCCCGGATCGCCCGCGAAGGCCCCTTCTCCCGGGTGTGGGTGCAGCCGGCCGCCGGTGACGCCGGGACGGCGCTGGGCGGCGCGCTGCTGCTCGCCGCGGCCGAGGGCGAGGAGCCGGAGCCCATGCCGGGCGCGGATCTGGGCCGGGACTGGTCGGACGCCGAACTCGGGGCCTGGCTGAAGACGGCGGGCGTGCCCTTCGAGCGGCCGGCGGACATCGCCGCGACCGTGGCCCGGTCGCTGGCGGACAACGACATCGTCGCCTGGTTCCAGGGCCGCTCCGAGTACGGGCCGAGGGCGCTCGGCCACCGCTCCCTGCTCGCCCACCCCGGGCACGCGGGCAATCTGGAACGGCTCAACGACGTCAAGGGCCGCGAGCAGTTCCGGCCGGTCGCGCCGATGGTCCTCGCCGACCGGGCCGGGGAGATCTTCGACGGCCCGCTGCCGAGTCCGTACATGCTGTTCGTGCATGACGTGGCGCCCGAGTGGCGTGAGCGGATACCCGCCGTCGTGCATGTCGACGGGACGGCCCGGATCCAGACCGTGGACGCCGGCCGGGAACCGCTGGTGGCCCGCGTGCTCGGCGCCTTCGAGGAGCTGACCGGACTGCCCGTGGTGGTCAACACCAGCCTGAACACGGCGGGTCGGCCCATGGTCGACGATCCCCGGGACGCGCTGGAGTGCTTCGGTTCGTCCCCGGTCGACCTGCTGGCGATCGGCCCGTACGCGGTGCGGCGGCAGGGCCTCTTCGGCACCGGCGGCGAGGGAGCGGCCCGATGAGCGACGTCACCCGGCAGCGGCACGCGCACCCCGACGACCGGACGGGCTCCGGTGACGGGAGCGGCGCGTACGCCGTGGTGGTCCCGACGCTCGGGCGTCCGAGTCTGCGGGCGTGTCTGCAGGCACTGGCCCGGTCCGAGGGACCGATGCCGGTCCGGGTGGTCGTCGTCGACGACCACCCGGAGCCGGACGGCGCGCCGCTCGCCCCGGAGATCCCCCCGTCCCTGCGGGACGTCACGACCCTGGTGAAGGGACGCGCCGAGGGACCGGCCGCCGCACGCAACACCGGGTGGCGGGCGGCCGGCCGGGTGCCCTGGATCGTCTTCCTCGACGACGACGTGGTGCCCGGGCCGTCCTGGGCGGACGACCTCGCCCTGGACCTGGCCACCGCGCCGCCCGACAGCGCCGGGGTCACCGCCCGGATCGAGGTACCGCTTCCGGCGGGGCGGCGGCCCACGGACTGGGAGCGCAACACGGCGGGGCTGGCAACGGCCCGGTGGATCACCGCCGACATGGCGTACCGCAGGGAGGCGCTGGAGGCCGTGGACGGCTTCGACGAGCGCTTTCGGCGGGCCTTCCGGGAGGACGCGGACCTCGCGCTGCGCGTGCTGGGCGCCGGCTGGACACTGACCGCCGGGGACCGCCGCACGCGGCACCCCGTGCGTCCGGCGGACCGCTGGGTCTCCGTACGGCTGCAGGCGGGCAACGCCGACGACGTGCTGATGACGCGGCGGCACGGCCGGGACTGGTGGGAGCGGGCCGGGGCGCCACGGGGGCGCCTGCCCGGGCATCTGGCGGTGACCGCGCTCGCCGCGGCCTCCCTGACCTGCGCCGTCCTCGGGCGGCCACGCGCCGCCGCGCTCTGCGCCGCCGGCTGGCTGGCGGGCACGGCCGAGTTCGCGGTGGCCCGGATCACGCCGGGGCCGCGTACGCGGGACGAGATCGTCGCCATGGCGCTGACCAGCGTGGTCATACCGCCCGCCGCCACCTGGCACCGGCTGCGCGGACAGTTCGCGCACCGGGGGACGGCGGCGTTCCGGCCGGCCGCGCCCTCGGTACGCGTGGCCGTTGAGGAAGTTGAGGAAGGGGTGCGGTCATGACCGGCGTCCTGGCGCCCTGGCTGTTCGGCTCGCCCACACCGGTGGCGGGCGGGGTCGGGACGGGCGTCCCGGAGGCCGTCCTCTTCGACCGGGACGGCACGCTGGTGGCCGACGTGCCCTACAACGGCGACCCCGGGCGGGTCGAGCCCATGCCGTCGGCCCGGGAGGCCGTCGCGGCCGTGCGCGAGCGGGGCGTCCCGGTCGGCGTCGTGAGCAACCAGCCGGGCGTCGCCCGGGGGCTGCTGACATACCGTCAGGTGGACGCCGTACGGCGGCGGGTGGAGGACCTGCTCGGCCCGTTCGACATCTGGGCGGTGTGCCCGCACGGGCCGGACGACGGGTGCCCGTGCCGCAAGCCAGCCCCGGGTCTGGTGCTCGCCGCCTGCGACCGGCTCGGCGTACGGGCCCGGCGCGCCGTCGTCATCGGGGACATCGGCGCCGACCTGGCCGCGGCCCGTGGAGCGGGCGCGCGCGGGGTGCTGGTGCCGACTCCCGTGACCCGGCGCGCGGAGATCGCCGCCGCCGACCGCGTGGCCGACGACCTGCTGGGGGCGGTGCGGCTGGTGCTGGGCCCCGGGACCGGTGCCGACCGGCCCGACGTGGCGACCGCGGGAGGCCGGCGATGAGTACGGCCACCCCTCTCCCCCGCACCCTCGTCGTCCGCCTAGACAGCGCCGGTGACGTGTTGCTGGCGGGTCCCGCCGTCCGCGCGGTGGCCGAGGGTTCCTCCCACACCGCGCTGTTGTGCGGCCCCCGGGGAGTCGCGGCCGGGCGCCTGCTGCCGGGCGTGGACGAGGTGATCGAGTACGACGCCCCGTGGGTGGGTCTGGAGCCGCCGCCGCTGTCGCGGGCCGTGACGGACCGGTTGGTCCAGGAGTTGTCGGCCCGGCGCTTCGACCGCGCGCTGGTGCTGGTGTCGTACCACCAGAGCCCGCTGCCGGTCGCGCTGCTGCTGAAGCTGGCCGGGGTCGGCTGGACCGCCGCGGACAGCGAGGACTACCCGGGCGCCCTGCTCGACCTGCGCCACCACCGGCGGGCCCACCGTCACGAGGCCCTGGCCGCCCTGGATCTGGCGCGCGACGCGGGATTCGCGCTGCCTCCCGGCGACGACGGGGCGCTGCGGGTGCAGCCGCCGCCGGACACCGCGCACCTGACCGGCCCTGAGCCGTACGTCGTGCTCCACCCGGGCGCCGCGGTGCCGGCCCGCGCGTGGAGCCCGGACCGTGCGGCACGGGCCGCCGCCGCCCTGTCCGCCGCGGGCCACCGGGTGGTGGTGACCGGGGGCCGGGGCGAGCGCGACCTCACCTCGTACGTGGCGGGCGGGCACGCGCTGGACCTGGGCGGGGTCACCGACCTGCGGCAGCTGGCCGGAGTCCTCGCCGGGGCGCGCGTGGTCGTCGTCGGCAACACCGGGCCGACGCATCTGGCCGCCGCGGTGGGCACCCCCGTCGTCTGTCTGTTCGCCCCGGTGGTGCCGGCCGAGTGCTGGGGCCCGTACGGCGTGCCGCACGTCCTGCTCGGGGACCAGGACGCCGCGTGTGCCGGGAGCCGGGCCCGGAGCTGCCCGGTGGCCGGGCACCCCTGCCTCGACGGGATCGGCGACGGGCAGGTCCTCGCGGCCGTCGCGGCCCTCGGCGGCCTCACCGATCACGACGGCGGCCGGACCGCCCGACCCGACCCGTGGGGCCCCACCGCCGGCCCGGCGTACGGGCCGGGTCGCGGCCTCGCGACGGAACGAGGAGCGACCGAACGAGGAGCGACCGTATGAACATCCTGCTGTGGCACGTGCACGGCTCCTGGACCACGGCCTTCGTGCAGGGCCCGCACACCTACCTCGTTCCGGTCACGCCGGACCGCGGGCCGGACGGCCTCGGCCGGGCCCGTACGTTCTCCTGGCCGGCCTCGGTGCGCGAGGTGACGCCCGAGGAGCTGCGGGAGACACCGGTGGACCTGGTGATCCTGCAACGGCCGCACGAACTGGAGCTCGCCGAGCGATGGCTGGGCGGTCGCCGTCCCGGGCGCGACGTACCCGCCGTCCATCTGGAGCACAACGCCCCGGACGGCGACGTCCCGAACACCCGGCACCCGTTCGCCGACCGCGACGACCTGACGCTCGTTCATGTCACCCACTTCAACCGGCTGTTCTGGGACTGCGGCTCCACCCGCACCGAGGTGATCGAGCACGGCATCGTCGACCCGGGCCATCAGTACACCGGGCGGCTCGCGCGCGCGGCCGTCGTGGTCAACGAGCCGGTGCGGCGCGGCCGTCACACCGGCACCGACCTGTTGCCCGCCCTCGCCGACGCCGCCCCTCTGGACGTGTTCGGCATGCGCACCGAGGGGCTCGCCGCGCGGCTCGGCCTGCCGGAGGAACGCTGTCGCGGCGCCGACCTGCCGCAGCACGAGCTGCACGCCGCCCTGGCCGAACGCCGCCTGTATCTGCACCCGGTGCGCTGGACGTCGCTCGGGCTCTCCCTGCTGGAGGCGATGCATCTGGGCATGCCGGTCGTGGCCCTCGCCACCACCGAGGCCGTCGAGGCGGTCCCGCCGGGCGCCGGCACCCTGTCCACCCGGCCCGAGGTGCTGGCCCGGGCCGCACGCCTCTATCTGGAGGACCCCGCAGCGGCGGCCGCCGACGGTGCGCGCGCCCGGCAGGCGGCCCTCGAACGCTACGGGCTCAAGCGCTTCCTGGACGACTGGGAGCGTGTGATGACGGAGGCGCGCTCATGAACTCGATCCTCACCCCTTTCCGGCTCGGCAGCGTCACCCCCGCTCCGCGCCCCCGGTCGATCGCACTGGTCTCGGAGCACGCGAGCCCCCTCGCCGTCCTCGGCGGAGTGGACGCGGGCGGGCAGAACGTCCACGTCGCCGCGCTCGCCTGCACCCTGGCCGACCGGGGCCACGAGGTGACCGTGTACACCCGCCGCGACGCGCCGGACCTGCCGGACCGGGTGCGCATGCGTGCCGGGGTGGAGGTGCACCATGTGCCCGCCGGCCCGCCGGAGCAGGTTCCGAAGGACGAACTCCTGCCGTACATGGGGGACTTCGCACGCCATCTGGTCCGCGTGTGGCGGGAGCGGCCGCCGGACGTGGTGCACTCGCACTTCTGGATGTCGGGTGTCGCCTCCCTGCGTGCCGCCCGCGAGCTGGGGCTGCCGCTGCTGCACACGTACCACGCGCTGGGCGCGGTGAAGCGACGGCACCAGCAGCTCGCCGACACGAGCCCGCCCGCGCGCATCGCGCTGGAGCGGAACGTGGGTCTCGGCTGCGACCGGATCATCGCCACCTGCCGCGACGAGGTCGACGAACTCGCCCGCATGGGCGTGCCGGCCGGTCAGGCCACGATCGTGCCCTGCGGGGTGGACACCGACCTGTTCACCCCGCGCGGCCCCGCCATGGCGCGTGGATCCCTCCCCCACCGGATCCTGCAGCTGGGGCGGCTGGTCCCGCGCAAGGGCGCGGGCGTCGCGGTCGCCGCCCTCGCCCTGCTGCCCGACGTCGAACTCGTGGTGGCCGGCGGCCCCCCGGCGGACCGGCTCGACGACGACCCGGAGGTCCGCAGGCTGCGCGCCCTCGCCGACGAGGCGGGGGTGGCGGACCGGGTCCGCTTCACCGGCGGGGTGCCCAGCCAGGAGGTGCCGCCGCTGCTGCGCGGCGCCGACGTGGTGGTGTGCCCCGCGGACTACGAGCCGTTCGGCATCGTCCCGCTGGAGGCGATGGCCTGCGGCCGGCCGGTGGTCGCCAGCGCGGTGGGCGGGCAGCTCGACACGGTCGCCGACCCGGGCACCGGGCGGCTGGTGCCGCCGCGCGACCCGGGGTCGCTCGCGCGCGCCGTGGGCGAACTCCTCGCCGGCCCCGCGGCCCGCGCGGCCTGCGGGGAGACCGGCCGCCGTCGCGTGCTGCGCCGCTACTGCTGGGACCGCGTCGCCGCGGCGACCGAGGCGGCGTACGAGGAGGTCGTCGACGCCCGGCCCGCCATGACCGGCGTGGTCTGACCGTCCCGGCACTCCGCCGTGCCCGACAGTCCCGGTACTCCGCCGTGTCCCACAGTCCCGGCACTTCGCCGGCCACGGCACCGGGACCGCGAATCCCCGAGGTCCGAAGGAGGTGCGGGTCAGGCCGCCGTCCCCGTGACGCGGCGCACCCGATCACCATGGCTGAATTCCCCACGACCCCCGTACTGGACGCCGCGCACCTGCACTGCCGGTCCCTGGAACAGACCCTCGGCCGGCTCCGCCGCGACAGCCTCGGCCGGATCGCCGAGTGGGGCGGCCTGCTCGCCGGCGTCCTGGCGACCGGCGGCAGACTGCTCGCGGCGGGCAACGGCGGCAGCGCCGCCCAGGCCCAGCACCTGACCGCCGAACTGGTGGGCCGCTACCGGCAGGAACGGCCGGCGTACTCGGCGATCGCCCTGCACGCGGAGACCTCCAGCGTGACGGCGATCGGCAACGACTACGGCTTCGACCATGTCTTCGCCCGGCAGGTCTCCGCCCACGGCCGCCCCGGAGATCTGCTTCTGCTGCTGTCCACGTCCGGCCGCAGCGCCAACCTGATCACCGCGGCCGTCACGGGCCGCCGGGCGGGCCTGCGGGTCTGGGCGATGACCGGGCCCTCGCCCAATCCGCTGGCCGACGCCGCCGACGAGACGCTGGCCATCGACGCCGACAGCACGGCGACCGTCCAGGAGGCCCACCTGGTCGCGGTGCACCTGCTGTGCGAGTGCTTCGACGCCGCCCTCGCCGAGCCACCGCTCGGATCCGCCGTCGGCGCCGGGACCCGTCGTCCGGTACCGGCCCGGGGGAGGGTGTCATGACCGGGCGCGGGCCGCTCGTGGTCGTCGGGGACACTCTGCTCGACGAGGACATCGAGGGCACGGCCACCCGGTTGTCCCCGGACGCGCCCGCGCCCGTCGTGGACGTCACCGGCAGCCGGTGCCGCCCGGGCGGCGCCGGACTCGCCGCCGCGCTGGCGGCCGGGGACGGTCGTGACGTGCTGCTGGTGACCGCGCTGGGCGACGACGAGGCCGGCGACGTCGTGCGCCGGGAGCTGGGCGGCCGGGTCCGGCTCGTCGAACTGCCCCTGGACGGCACCCTCCCGGTGAAGACCCGGGTCCTCGCGGGCGGCCGCCCCGTCGTCCGGATGGACCGGGGCGGTGGCACGCCCGGCACACCGGACGCGGCCGTGCGGGAGGCGCTGGAGGGGGCCGCCGCGGTCCTGGTCGCCGACTACGGCCGACGCACGGCGGACGCCGTACGGGATCTCCTGGCGGCCGTCGCTCCCCGGACGCCCCTGGTGTGGGACCCCCACCCCAAGGGCGGCGCTCCCGTCCCCGGCGCGCGGCTCGTCACGCCGAACGCGGCCGAGACGCGGGTCCTGTGCCCCGGCGGGGAGACATCGACGCGCCCGGACATCACACAGGCCCAGAGCCGGCGCGCGGGGGAAGCCCCGACCCGGGCGCCTGCCCTGCCCGCAGGCGAGGACGCCTCGCTGCGCGCGTACGCCGAGCGGGGCGCCGAACTGGCCGACCGCTGGCGGGCGGCGGGGGTGGCCGTGACGCTGGGCGAGCGGGGCGCGCTGCTGACCGGGGCCGGCGGCGGCACGCCGATGCTGGTCCCGGCGCCCTACCGGGCCGTCGGCGATCCGTGCGGTGCGGGCGACTGCTTCGCGGCCGCGACGGTCGCGGCGCTCGCGGAGGGCGCGCTCCCGGAGGAGGCCGTCCAGCGGGCGGTCGCCGAGGCCGCCGCGTTCGTCGCGGCGGGCGGCGCGGGCAACCCGGCGCTGTGGTGCGCGGAACGCGCGGCCCAGCCGGTCGAGGAGCCGGGTGGCGACGCGTTCGCGCTGGCGGAGCGGGTGCGGGCGCGCGGCGGCACGGTGGTGGCCACCGGCGGCTGCTTCGACCTGCTGCACGCCGGCCATGTGGGCCTGCTGGAGAGCGCCCGGCGCATCGGCGACTGTCTGATCGTGTGCCTCAACTCGGACGCGTCCCTCGCCCGCCGCAAGGGCCCTGACCGGCCGCTCACCCCGCAGGCCGACCGTGCCCGGGTGCTCGCGGCCCTCGGCAGCGTCGACGCGGTCGTGGTCTTCGAGGAGGACACGCCCGAGGCGCTGCTGCGGCGGCTGCGGCCCGACGTCTGGGTCAAGGGCGGCGACTACGCCGTCCAGGACCTCCCCGAGGCGGAGGTGCTGCGCGCGTGGGGCGGCCAGGCGGTCGTCCTGCCGTACCTCGACGGTCGCTCGACCACCCTGCTCGCCCGCCGGGCGGCACGGGCCGCCGTACCGATCGGCCCCTCGAAGCCCCGGGGCCGGTGACCGTGATCCGCCACGACACCGGACGGGAGCGCACGCATGAGAGTCCGTCCAGGGCGGGGCGAGGGCGCGGAGGGACATCCGCGGGCGCTGGTGCTCCGCGCGCTCGTGCTCGGCGGCCTGCGCACTGCCGCGCCCACGTCGCGAGCCCTGCGACGACGACTGTCCCGTCACGAGATCGTGCTCGCCGCGCCCACGTCACGGCCCTGCGACGACGACTGTCCCGTCACGAGATCGCGCTCGCCGCGCCCGCATCGCGACCCCTGCGACGACGACTGTCCCGTCACGAGATCGTGCTCGCCGGGCGCCGCGCCCGCACGGCCGGCGGTGGCGGCGACCGGCTTGGTGGGCCGGCTGCCGCCGACGTCCGCCGCCGCCGGGCGCGCGGTGCCGGTGGAGCTCGACGGGACCGGCTCCCGCCCGACCTCGCGGTGGATCCGCACGGCAACGGCCCGTCGATGCACGGCCCGCCTCACACCCCGGCCGACAAGCCGCCCGGACTCCGCCGACCGGAGGGCCCTCGGTGCCCCCCGGTCCACCACCGGACGCGGGTCCGGCCCGCTGCCCGGCGTGGCTGGGCCCCGGGTATCGAGGTCGGGGCCGGGGCCGGGGTCGGGGTCGGGAGGTTCAGGCGGCGGTGCTCAGCCCCGGTCGCTTCACGGCGTCGTGTGTTGCGACGACCGCCGCGTCGGGGGCGAGGTCCCGCACCCCGTGCTCCTCCACGTCCAGGGCCTCCGGCGGTGTGGTCCGGCGGCCGCGGAGGGCGAAGCCGGCTCCGATGGCGCCCGCGACGACGAGGCCGCCGGTCGCGAGGGCGCCGCGCGCCCCGGCCAGCTCCATCAGCAGACCGAGTACCGGGGGCCCGCCGAGCCCCCAGACCGTGCTGATGCTGCCCCAGACGCCGAGCACCCGGCCCCGGAGGTGGGCGGGCGGATCGGTCTGCAGGACGGTGGTGCCCGCGGTGTCGGAGACGGATTCCAACACGGCCATCGGCAGGACGAGCACCAGCAGCACGGTGAGCGACGGGGAGAACCCGGCCACCACCTGGAGCAGGGCTCCCCCGGCCGCCAGCAGGCCGACCAGCCGTACCGACGGCCTGCGCAGCCGGGCGCCGACGACCGCGCCGAGGATGCCGCCCACGGCGAGCACGGTCGAGACCGTGCCGAACGCCCCGGCGCCGCCCGCGAGAGGCCCGGTGACGAGCACGGCCAGGGTGAGCCCGTAGTTCCGCCCGAACACCGCGCTGATCCCGGTGATCCCGGCCAGCGCGACCAGGCGGGGCCGGCGCGCGAAGAAGGCGAGCCCCTGACGCACCGTCATGTCCGAGCTCCCGGCCTTCGGCTCGGCCCCCCGCTGGGCGGGAACGGCGGCCGTGGCGGTCCCGGCGCCCTGTGGCACCTCGCGCACCGGACGGAGGAACGGAATGACCGAGGCGACGAACAGGAACGACAGTCCGTTGGCGGTGTACGCGGCGGCCGTGCCGAGGAACGCGACGGTCACGCCGGCGAGCCCGGCCCCGGCTAGCCGTCCCGCGCTGTGCACCAGCGAGCCCACACCGATGGCGGACGGCACGTCCTCCTTGCGGACCAGATCGTTGCCGAGGAGCGCGCAGGCGGGGCCGTCGACCGTCGCGACGAGCCCGGTCACGGCGGCCAGCACCATCAGCGCGGTCAGGTCGAGCCGGTCCAGCGCGACGAGGACGGCGGTCACGAACGCCACCCCGCCCAGCAGGGCCTGGCTGACGGCAGCCGTCACCTTGCGGGGCCAGCGGTCCACGGCAGCGCCGCCCAGGAGGCTCACGAGCAACGCGGGAGCGGCCTGGACGGAGATGGACAGCCCGGTCGCGGCGGCGGAGCCGGTGATCTGCAGGACCAGAAGGTTCTGCACCGTGAGCTGCATCCAGGTCCCCGCGTTGGACAGGAAGTTCGCGAGGGACCACCAGCGCATGCTGGGGTACTTCAGGGACCGCCAGGGCGAACGCGAAGCGTCCGCGGGGGCGGCGACACGCGAGGACGCGGGGGCAGGGACGGGGGCGGGCACGCGGCCCGTGGAAGAAGAAGGCAAAGTGAGCTACTCGGAGAGGGGGCCGGGGACTCGGGCACGGACGGACGAGGGCGCATCGGCGGGATGTCGGAACGCCGGCGTCGCTGCGCGGCCGCTCCACCGGATCGCTCCGGAGGCGGTGCCACCGGGTCGGCGTCCCACGACGGCTGCGGCGTGGGCGCACCCTTGGGCACGGCGACGCCCATCGTGGCAGACGCGGCGGGCGAGTCATTTCGACACCGCCGCACCCTCGCTCGACCGTTCGGTCAACTCCCCCCTGTGCCACACGTACTTGCCCGACCAGGTGGGCTTCCTCACAGCACTCGCCACGCCGGGGAGGCGCCCCCGCCCGGGTGACGCCCGCAACACCGCGTCCGACCCGCGCGGCCGACGACGCCGTCCCCGTCCCCTGTCGCCCCGCCGCACCGGACGGCCGGGCGTGGGAGTGGTCCGCCGGGGGCACCGGTGCCTCGGCCGCCAGGACGCCCTGCCGGAAACCCACGCCGAAAGTCCGCCGAAAGGGAGGTGCACATGACGACCCCCATCAGCTTCACCGCTCCGACCCGGCCCGCCTGGGACCGCGCCCTGGTCACCGGCGGCGCCGGCTTCCTCGGCTCCCACCTGTGCGAACGCCTGCTGGAGCACGGCGCCGCGGTCGACTGCGTCGACAACTTCTCGAGGGGTTCGGCGGACAACGTCGCCCCTCTCCTGAACAGGCCGGGGTTCCGTCTCCTCGAACACGACGTGGCCGACCCCCGTTCGCCGGACGTGCTCGACGGACTGCCCGTACGACCTGGTCCTCCACTTCGCCGGTCCCGCCGCGCCCGCCGACCGCCGTCGCCTTCCCCTTCAGACGCTGGAGGCCGGCAGCCTCGGCACCCGCAACGCCCTGGCGGTGGCCTGCCGGGACGGCGCGCGGTTCCTGCTGGGATCCTCGTCGGCCGTCTACGGCCGTCCGCGCGCGCATCCGCAGCGGGAGGACGACGTCGGCGACGTGGACCCGGTCGGCCCGCGCTGCGCGTACGAGGAGGCCCAGCGGTTCTCCGAGGCGCTGGTCACCGCGTATGCGGGCACCAGCGGTTCTCCGAGGCGCTGGTCACCGCGTATGCGGGCGCCGAGGGGGCCGACGCGGGGATCGTCCGGGTGTTCAGCACGTACGGTCCCCGGATGCGGGCCGACGACGGCCGGGTGGTGTCCACCTTCGTCCGGCAGGCCCTGGCCGGTGAACCGCTGACCGTCGCGGGCGACGGCCGGCAGACGCGGTCGCTGTGCTTCGTCGACGACACGGTCGAGGGCGTGCTGCTGGTGGCGGCCTCGCGGTCCGTGCGCCCGGTCAACATGGGCGGCGGCGAGGACGAGGAGACGAGCGTCCTACTCCTCGCCCGTCGGGTGATCGAGCTGACCGGCTCGGACTCGACGGTGTGCTTCGTCGACCGCCCCGCCGGCGAGGCGGGGCGCCGCGTGCCCGACACCACCTGGGTCCGGAAGTTGTTCGGCTGGAACCCGAGGGTGTCGTGGCGGGAGGGCCTGGAGCGGACCGTCGCCCACTTCACCCGCACGTCCCCGTCCAGCGCCCCGGGGACGGACGTCCGAGGGGAGGGGGCGCCGTGAAGGCGCTGGTCGTGTGCCCGGACGGTTTCGGCGGCGTCCTCCTGGCCGGTCCCGCCGTGCGGACCGTCGCGACGAGGGCCGCGTCCGTGACGGTGCTGTGTCGCCCCGAGGGCGTCCCGGCGGCCCGCCTGCTGCCCCACGTCGACTCCGTCCTGCCCTGGGACGACGGCGGTCCGCCCGCTACGGACGAGGACGGCCCCGACAGCATGGTGGGCACCCTGCGGGACGGTGCGTACGACCTCGCTCTCGTCCTCGGTCCGGACGGCCGCGGTCCCGCGCCGTTCGTGGACCTGCTGCGCAGCGCGGGGATACGGCGGGTCGCGGACGACTGCGCCGCGCTGGGCCTTCGCCGAAGGGCAGGAGACGACGGCCGGCTGCGCGTGGTGCCGACCCCCGACACGACCGGCCTCACCGGAAACGGCCCGTACGTGGTCGTGCAGCCCGGGCCGGACGCGCCGGAAGGCGGCGCGGCCGCCGAGTGCTGTGCGGAGACGGTCGCCGCTCTCGCGGACGCCGGCCATCGGGTCGTCGTCACCGGCGGGCCCGCCGAGCGGGCGTCGACCCGGCGGATCAGCGGTGACACGGCCGTCGATCTCGGGGGCCGTACGGACGCGCGGACACTGGCCGGTGTGCTGCGCGCCGCCGATGTGGTCGTCGCCGGTGCACCGGGCCCGGCGCACCTGGCGGCTGCCACCGGCACCCCCGTCGTCTCGCTCTCCTGCCCCGTCCTGCCCGCCGAGCGCGCGGCGCCGTACGGCGTGCCCAGGGTTCTGCTGGGCGACCGGGACGGCACCGGCGGGGACGGCGGTCCGCACCGGATCACTCCCGAGCACGTGGTCCGGGCTGTTCAGGACCTGATCGACGAAGGAGTGCGATGACACCCGTCTCCGACGGACACCTCCGTTCCGTCCGCTCCCGCCGCGCACACCGGACCGGTTGGCTGCCCCGCCGTCGCACGTGTTGCCTCGGGGATCGTCGGGTACTCGCAGCGGGGCATGATCGACGACCACGACGGGGAGCCGGGATGCCCGAAAGGGCCGCGAGTTCCGGCTCGGGCGACACACCCGGGCGATGAGTGACCGAACGCCCTCCGGCACCTCTCGGACCACCTCCGGCAAGGGGACGGACATGGACGCGAACCTGCTCGGCATCTACCTCAACGACCATCTGGCCGGGGCCACCGCGGGCGTCGACCGGTCACGCCATCTGGCACGGTCCTGCCGCGGTACGGAGTTCGGTCCGGCCGTGGAGGAGGTCGCCACCGAGATCGCTCAGGACCGGCGCAGCCTGGCCCACCTGATGCGGCAGCTGGACGTCCCGGCTCGTCGCTACAAGGTCTCCGTGGGCTGGGCGGCCGAGAAACTGGGCCGGCTGAAGGCGAACGGCCGGCTGGTGCACCGCTCCCCGCTCAGCACCGTGATCGAACTGGAGATGCTGCGGGTGGGAGTGGCGGGCAAGCTCGCGTGCTGGCAGACCCTGCGGCGGCTCTGCGACAGCGAGGAACGTCTCGACGCACACCTGCTCGACGACCTCCTCCGACGTGCCCAGCGACAGCTTCAGACCCTGGAGGAACTCCACCTGCGGCAGGTCACGACCACGTTCCGAACGCCCGATCGAGCGACCTCGGGAGCATCACGATGAGCGAGCAGACACCGTCCCAGGCAGAGGGCGAGCGGGCCCCCGACACCGGTCCCGAGCGGCGAGCGACTCCCACCGAGGACCCCGACCAGGCGCCCCGCACCACACCCTCGCAGGCCGAAGGCGAGCGGGACGAGGCGGAGGACGAAGGCGGAGATGCCGGAGACGGCGAAGGGAGCGACGGCCGGCGCTGATGTCCGACGTCGCCGCGGACGACCCTGCCGAGGCGAGCGCCGACATCGGCGGGTGCGGTCGGCCGGATGCGACAGCCGGGAAAGGGGCGACATGCCATGAGCACCCTGGAGGAACTCCCCGTCCTGCGGTCCCTCGGTGACCTGGCGGCCCTGGTGCGGCGCGCCCCCGGCCTCCATGTGCGCTGGTCGCACGGTCCCGCGGGCGATCAGGACCGCGCGGCGAGCAGGGACGGCCTCACGGGCGTACGACTGCCGGGGCTGTCCGCCAATCCGCTCGATCTGGAGCCCTGGTGGAAGGACCGGCCGCTCGAGCTCTGGGTGGCCCGCCGGCTGTACGACTACTCGCACCTTCCGCGTGAGAAGGGCCCGGGGGTCCGCCCGTGGGTCCTGCGCGGCCGGATCGAGGGCAGGGGTCCCGACAACGAGCCCCTGCTCGGTGACGTGGAGCCCATCGCGTGGATCGACGAGGCGGTCATCGAAGAGGCCCAGGCGACGGTGGCCTGCCAGGAGGGTGAGTGGGGCCCCATGCAGCGCGATCCCGAGGAGTCGCCCGAGGAGTCCGGGCCCGAGGAGTCCGGGAGCGGGCGGCACGAAGCCCGCGACTGAGCACCGGACGACCGCATCCGGGGTCCTCAGTGGCGCGCCACCACCCGCAGGGTCCGGATCGAGGAGTCCGCCGCGTCCGGGATGAGGACGCCGTGCTCGGCACCGCTGCGGAGGTGGTCGAGGACGGCGTCGGTGATCACTTCTCCGGGGGCGATCGCGGGGACACCCGGCGGGTAGGGACTGATCATCTCCGCCGCGATACGGCCCGCCGCCCGCTCGGCGGGCACATGCTCCACCTCCGCGAAGAACGCCTCGCGCGGCACCATGGCCTGTTCCAGCTCCAGGTCCGAGGGCTCGGGCAGGTGGACCGCCGACTGCCGTTCGATGGAGTCGGCGCCGTCGACGAGCGCGTTCAGCGCGTCCAGCAGGATCTTCTCGGTCTCGTCGTCGTCGGCGTGGGTGATCGAGGCGCTGATACGGCAGGTGTCGGAGCCGCCGACGTCCACGTGGCGCTCGACCCGCAGCCATTCGGCCGCCTGCATACCGCTGATGCCCAGCTCCCGTACGTCGATCACGATCTTCAAGGGGTCGAAGTCGGCGGCGAGTCCCTCCTCGACGACCTCCCGGCCCATGGGCCGCAGGCCCGGCAGATCGCCGGCCGCGGTACGGATCCGTTCGGCGCGGTGCAGCGCGGCGTCCAGCAGCTCGTGCCCCTGCTCGACCATCTGGCGGCGCCAGCCGTCGAGGGAGGCGTACACCAGGGTGGAGGCGCTGGTGGTACCGAGCAGGTCCTCCCGCTGTTTGAGGACCTCCGGCGACACTCGGTCGTACTGGAGGTGGAAGACGGAACTCTGTTCGATGGCGCCGCCCATCTTGTGGACGCTGGTGACCACCAGGTCGGCCTCGGCGTCCATGCCCCAGGCGGGCAGCCCGGGGTGGAAGGGAAGGTGGGCGCCCCATGCCTCGTCCACGAGGAGGGGGACGCCGAACTCGTGGCACACCCGGGCCACGCCCCGGACGTCGGCGCAGGTGCCCCAGTCGACGGGCGTGATCAGCAACATGCCCTTGGCGTCCGGGTGTTCCCGCAACCGGCGGCGTACGTCGTCGGGTTCCGGCGGGTGGGCGAGGTGCCGCTCGGTGTCGAACTCGGGGTGCACCCAGATCGGTTCGACGCCGTTGACGACCACGGCCGCGATCACCGACTTGTGCGCGTTGCGCGACAGCAGCAGCTTCTCGCCGGGGCCCGCCACGGCCAGCATCGCGGTCTTCACCGACAGGGAACTCCCGCACGTGGAGAAGAACGCCTGCTCGGCGCCGACCGCGTCGGCCATCAGCTCCTGGGCCTCGTTCAGGACGCCCCGGGACTGCCGGCGGTCGTCGAGGCCGTTGAGCGAGAGGACGTCCGAGCGGAACACATCAGCCCCGAGGATCTCCGCCACCCGTGGGTCCACGCCACGGCCCTGTTTGTGGCCCGGCGGGCCGTACGCCACGTCTCCGCGCCGCCGGAACTCCTGCAATGCCTCCAGCACGGGCACACGTGAGTGGTCCATGCCCACCTCCCGGGAATCTCCCGCTCGTACGGGTACCTACGAGTACCCCCGCCCGGCACTCAAAGCCTGGCACGTTTGTGCGATTCCTCGGCAGTGGATGTAACAAATGCGGCTTATTTATGTGTTTGCCGGGAACTCGCACTGCGCAGCGGTCGTCGCAGGTCTTCGGCCCGGCGGGCGATCTCGGGTACGGATGAGGGAGAGGCCGTGACCGTTCGTGTAGGCGTAGAGGAAGAATTCCATGTTCTGGACGCGGAGAGCGGGCGGCTCGTCCCGAGCGCCGGTGCGGTTCTCGGTCGGCTGCGCGGCTGCGAGTTCAAGCCCGAGCTGCAGCGGTCGGCCGTGGAGTGGAACAGCCGGGTGCACGCCTCGCTGGACTCCCTGCACGCCGATCTGGCCGGGGCACGGCGGCGGCTGGACGCGGCGGCCTCCCCGCTCGGGCTGGCCGTCGTCGCGGCCGGGACCGTGCCGTTCGCGCGGCTCACGCCCGGTGACGCCACCGCCGGTTCCCGCTACCGGCACATGGTCGAGGAATACCGACAGGTCGCCGACGAGCATCTCGTGTGCAGCGCGCAGGTCCATGTCGACGTTCCCGATCGTGACACGGCCGTCCGGATCATGTGCGCCGTCTCGCCGTGGCTGCCCCCGCTGCTGGCTCTGTCCGCCAGCTCACCGTTCTGGCTCGGCACGGACACCGGATACGCCAGCTGGCGCACCATGCTGTGGCAGCGCTGGCCCACCTCGGGGCCGGTCGGCTGCTTCGCCCGAGCCGCCGACTACGACGCCGCGGTCGAGGATCTGATCAGCTCCGGCGTGATCAGCGACCGGGGCATGATCTATTACGACGTACGGCCGTCCGACCACCAGCAGACCCTGGAGCTGCGCATCTGCGACGCCTGCCCGCGCATCGAGACGGTCGTGCTCGTCGCCGGGCTGTTCCGCGCTCTGGTCGAGGAGGCGCGGGTCCGGCTGGAGCGGCCGGGGCGGGGTTGTGACGGCAGGCACGAATGGTTCCGGGCGGCGGTCTGGCGGGCGGCCCGCGCGGGTCTTGAGGGCACCCTCGTCGACCCGGTCGACCGTCTCGCCGCGCCCGCTCCCACCGTCCTGCGCGCCATGCTCCGGCGGCTGCGCCCGACCTTGGAAGCCTTCGGCGACTGGGACGCCGTACGCGTACTGATGGAAGAGGCGCTGGCTCGGGGCAGCGCGGCCCACCGCCTGCGCGGGGTCGCCGAGTCGCAGGGCCTGCTCGCCTGCGTCGAGACGATGGTCGCCGAGACCCGTGGCGAGCACGGGCGGAGCCCCGCCCAAGGAGCCGTGCGCCGACCCGTCGCTGCGGGGACCCCGGCGCCGTACGCGGTGGAAACCGTCGGCGGCTGACCCGCGCGGCCGTGCGAAAAGGCAGGCGCCGGCCGTCGCCCCGCGACAGGGCGCCACGGCGCGGAGAACCCGGACGGGGAAGCCGCCGTCCGCGCCGTGGGGGCAGGGCCTGCTGTGATCAAGGAGAGTGGCTCGCATGTCCAGCAGCAATACCGATACGCACGCGGATCGGACCGGCTCGTGCTCGCTCAAGGCCCCGCCTCCGAGCACGGCCGGCCCCGGCCCCCTGCGAGGGGGTGTCGCCTGATGTGCGGTCTCAGCGGAGAGATCTGTTTCGACGGGGGACGGCCGGACCTGGCGGCCGTCGAGCGCATGACCGACCGGCTGGCCGCCCGGGGACCGGACGGCAGGGGCCTGTGGTCGCAGGGCGCCGTGGCGCTGGGGCACCGCCGACTGAAGATCATCGATCTGTCCGAGTGCGGGGCGCAGCCGATGAGCGACTCCGCGGGGCGGATCGCCGGTGTCTTCAACGGCTGCGTCTACAACTACAAGGGGCTGCGTGCGGAGCTGAGCGGTCTCGGCCACCGCTTCTTCTCCGGCTCCGACACCGAGGTGGTGCTCAAGGCGTACCAGCAGTGGGGAACCGCCTGTGTCGACCGCTTCTACGGCATGTTCGCCTTCGCCATCGTCGAGCAGGACACCGGGCGGCTGGTCCTGGCCCGTGACCGGCTGGGCATCAAGCCGCTGTACCTGGCTCGGACGCCGGGACGGCTGCGTTTCGCCTCCTCGCTGCCGGCCCTCCTGGCGGGCGGCGGCGTCGACACCTCGCTCGACCCGGTCGCGTTGCACCAGTACATGAGCTGGCATGCCACGGTGGCCGCCCCGCGCACCGTCCTCACCGGCGTACGCAAGCTGCCCGCGGCAACCGTACGCGTCGTGGAGCCGGACGGCCGCCACCGCGACATCCGGTACTGGCAGCCGTCGTACACGCGCCGGGACGACTGCGCGGACCTGGGCGCGGACGACTGGCGGGACGCGATGCTGGGCGCGCTGCGCACCGCCGTCCGCCGGCGCATGGTCGCCGACGTACCGGTCGGCGTTCTCCTGTCGGGCGGCCTCGACTCCAGCCTGATCGTGGCGCTGCTGGCCGACGAGGGGCAGCGCGATCTCGCGACGTTCAGCGTGGGATTCGAGTCCGAGGGCGGCGAGGAGGGCGACGAGTTCCGCTACTCCGACCTGGTCGCCCGGCACTTCGGCACGGACCACCACCAGCTGATGGTGCCCTCGGACCGGGTGTCCACGGCGCTGGACGCGGCGATCGAGGCGATGAGCGAGCCGATGACCAGCCATGACGTGGTCGCCTTCCATCTGCTGTCGGAGCAGGTGGCGAAGGAGGTGAAGGTCGTCCAGAGCGGCCAGGGCGCCGACGAGGTCCTCGCCGGCTACCACTGGTACCCGGAGATGGCCGCCGTCCCGAGGGAGCGGGCACCGGAGGCGTACGCCGAGACGTACTTCGACCGGCCGCACACCGACCTCAAGAGGATCCTGGAGCCGGACCTGCTGCCCGATCACGACGTGTCCGGCCGCTTCGTGCGGGAGCACATGGCGCGCCCGGGCGCCGAGACCGCTCTCGACGCGGCGCTGCGGCTCGACGCCGAGGTGATGCTCGTCGACGATCCGGTCAAGCGCCTCGACAACATGACCATGGACTGGGGCCTGGAGGCCCGCGTCCCGTTCCTCGACCACGATCTCGTGGAACTGGCCGCCGCCTGCCCACCGCAGTGGAAACTCGCCGACGGCGGCAAGGGAGTCCTCAAGGCCGCCGGCCGCCGGATCCTGCCCAGGGAGGTCGTGGACCGGCCGAAGGGCTATTTCCCGGTCCCGGCCGTCAAGCACATGGCGGGCCCCGTCCTGGGGCGGGTCCGTGAGGCTCTGTCGGCGCCCGAGGCCAGATCACGGGGCGTCTTCCAGGACGCGTACGTGGCCGGGCTGCTGTCGGCGCCGGACGAGCACCGCACCAGGCGTGGGGCGAACGAGCTGTGGCAGGTAGCTTTGCTGGAGATATGGCTGCAAACGCACGGAATCGGCTGACCGGGGCGCAGGGGACCCACCCACCGCGCCCGGCGACGGCGGCCTCGCCACGCCCGCTCACGGGCGAAGGCGTCGTCGACGGGGTGCCGTGGCGGCCCGAGAATCACGGCACCGTCTCCACGGTGACGGCCGGGTCGGCCGGCGGCCTGGCCGGGACGGCCACCACTCCGATGCCGGCCCCCATGGCTCCGGTGCCGGTCCCGCTGCCCGACACCAGCGGGCCGCTGGACACACCGCAGCCGCTGAGGTCCCATGGCTGCTGGTATCCGTCGGTGGACCCGAGCGGCAGGTACGTCGCGTTCATCTGCGACCGCAGCGGGGTGCCGCAGCTGTGGACCGGCCCCGTCGACGGGCACGAGGTCCATCTCCTCGACGCCGACCCGCACCCGGTCAAGGAGGTGGCCTGGTCGCCGGACGGCCGCTGGATCGCCTACACCACGGCCCCGGGAGGCGGCGAACACACCCGGGTGCTGTGCGTACGCCCTGACGGGACCGGGCGACGCGTTCTCGCCGGCGCCGAGCCCGGCAGCTCCGCGTACCTGGGCTGCTGGCAGCACGACGGCTCGGCGGTCGCCGTCACCGTCGCCGAGCCGGTTCTCACGCCGGGCGGTGCCGACACCGAGGAAGGGCCCGCCCATGCGGAGCCCGGCCTCGCCGACCCGCACACGTACACCGCCCCCCGCCCAGCGGGCTGGGCCACCCGGGACGGCCGGGCCGTACTGCTGGGCGGCCCACACCACGGCGACGCCGATCCCGCCACCCGCGCCCCGGGGACCATCCACACTCCGCTGCCGGCGGACACACCCGAGAGCAGGCCGTCCCACCCCCTGGAGGACACCCCCACCGAAACAGTCACCGCCGCCGACGAGTTCAGCCGGAGCGCGGGGGGCCCTGGTGCTCCCGAGGGAGAAGGCGGAGGGCCGGCCCCGGAGGGGAGGCCCGGCAGAGGGCCGGCCCCGGAGGGGAGGCCCGGCGGAGGATCGGGCGCCGACGGGCCGCCAGGGGGTGGGCTGGCCCTCGACGGGACGGCCGCCGAAGGAGCCCCCAAGGGGACGACCCCCGCCGGAGGACCAGCCACCGACGCGACACCCGGGAGCGGGCTGACCCTCAACGGGACGGCCACCGAAGGGGCCCCCAAGGGAACACCCGACGAAGGACCGGCCGCCGTCGGGACGCCCGGAGGCGGGCTGCCCCCCGAGGGGTCGCCCGGCGGAAGGCTGGCCCCCGAGGGGTCGCCCGGCGGAAGGCTGGCCCCCGAGGGGTCGCCCGGCGGCGGGCTGACCCTCGACGGGACAGCCACCGAAGGACCGGCCGCCGTCGGTACGCCTGGAGGCGGGCTGCCCCCCGAGGGGTCGCCCGGCGGAAGGCTGGCCCCCGAGGGGTCGCCCGGCGGCGGGCTGGCCCCCGAGGGGTCGCCCGGTGGAGGGCTGGCCGCCTACCTCGTCGACCCCCTGGGCGTGGCGGCGCCGGCCCTGCTGGCGGTCGAACGCGGCGCCGCCACCCTGCGCGTGTGCGACATCAGCCGGGACGGACGGCTGGCGCTGCTGCGCCGGGGGCCACGCGGCCGCCGCGAGGCGCTCGTCGTGCGCACCACCGACCTGCGGACCACCTTCGCCCTACGCGTCGCCGACGGAGATCCCTGGATCGGCCGGTTCTCCCCGGACGCCACGACGCTGTGGCTGCGGAGCGACGCGGCACGCGAGTTCGCCGCGCTGTTCGCCGTCCGCCTGGATTCCGGAGGGGAGCAGCTGAGGCTGACCGTCGCCGCGGAGCGCGACGACTGCGGCCTGGAACTGCTGGCGTTCGGCCACGACGGGCACACCGCGGCCCTGGCCTGGAACGTGCGCGGAGCCAGTGAGCTGGAGATCACCGCCGTCACGACGGCATCCGCTGGGGACACTCAGGTGGGTCCGGTGGGTCCGGCGCGCGGGGTCCCGCTTCCGCACGAGGTGGTGACGCGCATCCCGCACGTCGACGGCCGGTCGGGACTGGTGCTGGCCCTGTCCGGGTCGCGGCGCCGCCCCGGTGTGTGGTGGTTCCCCGAAGGCGCCGCGCTGCGCACCGAGTGGTCGTCCCGCGACGAGGACGCCGTCCCGCCGGGCCGTCCGCCCGTGCGGCCCGTACCGCTGCGGTTGACGGCACGTGACGGACTGCCGCTGAGCGGCTGGTACTACCGGGCGCCGGGCCGTGGCCCCCGGGAGCCGGCGCCCTGCGTGATCCATCTGCACGGCGGGCCGGAGGAGCAGGAACGGCCGGTGTTCAACCCGCTCTACCACGAGTTGCTGGGCCGTGGCCTGGATGTCTTCGCACCGGACGTGCGCGGCTCCTCGGGGCACGGCCGGTCGTTCGTCGACGCCGACCTCGGCACGGGACGGTTCGCCGCGATCGAGGACGTCGCCGACTGCGCGGCCCACGTCGTCGTGGCCGGACTCGCCGATCCGCGTCGGCTGGCCGTCATGGGCCGCTCGTACGGCGGCTACCTGGTGATGGCCTCCCTCGTGTGGCACCCGGAGCTCTTCCGCACCGGCGTCGCGGCCTGCGGCATGTCCGACTTCGCGACCTTCTACGCCGGCACCGAGCCGTGGATCGCGGAATCGGCCGCCCACAAGTACGGCCACCCGGAGCACGACCGTGAACTGCTGCACGCGCTGTCCCCGATGACCCGTGTCGACGCGCTGCGCGTGCCGCTCCTCGCCGTCCACGGTGAGCACGACACCAATGTGCCGCTCGGCGAATCCGAGCAGTTCGTACGCGCGGCACGCGAGCGCGGTCTCGAGGCCGAACTGCTGATGCTGCGCGACGAGGGCCATGACTTCCTGCGCGCGGACAGCCGGAGGATCTTCCGCCGGGCCGCCGCCGACTGGATCCAGCGGCACATCGCCGAGTAGCGCGTTCGGCGGCGCGTTGGGCACTCTCCCTGCATACACCTCAGTAGCGTTTTGTCCGCATAACGATCCATACCTTGTGCCCGCCTGAGGGCCGGTGACCGACCAGTGCGACGGCCGCGGGCGACCTCCGATCCGCGGGCAGATTCCCGGAAGGCACTACGTGAGTCCCAACGGCTGTGACCGATCGCCGCGACGTCCGATGCGTCGAAGGCTGCCGCAGGCGCTGACCGCGGTCCTGGTCCTGGCGACCGTCTCCGGTTGCGTCGACCACGCCCGGATGCTCTTCAACGTCAAGGCCGTCTCCCCGGAGCGCTACCAGGAGCACCTGCGAGGGCTGGCCGACAAGGGGCAGCGGGGCTTCATCCCGGCGGGCATCGAGATCACCGATCCGGCCGGGAACGACGAGCCACGCAAACTGTGAGCGACGTCCGAGGAGAAACCACCGTCGACGCGGTCGGCGGTGGTCCTCGGCACGGAGCAGGAACGTCGGCCCAGGGGTACCCGCCTCTACCACGAAGGGAGGCGCCTTGAACGGGAGACCGGGTGGATCACCACCTGGCTGAGGTCCGCGAACGCAGGCCCACGGGATCAGGTCCGTCATAGGACATCCCAAGACACAGGCCGCTCGGGCAGCGGGCGCCCGCTGCATCGCACCGCCGTGGCCCAGGCCGAGCCCGAGGCCGGTGTGGCCTCGGGCCCGTGGGGCGTGTTCCCGTGGTGTCAGCGTCCCGTTCGGGCGGAGCGGCCACGGCCGCCGCCCCTGTCGGTCTTGTTCGCCGCCGCGCTGGCGGCCAGCGCGAGCAGCAACGCCACAGCGCCGACGATGATGTTGTTGACGACGGTGCGCGTGGTGTCCACGTTCCCCGCGACCACCCAGGGCGCGACGATGGTCCAGACTCCGACCATCGCGGCCGCCCACGCCCTGGCGTGCGTGCGCTCGTAGGCGTGGCCGAAGCCGCTGAGCAGGAGTGCGTAGGCGATACCGGTGATCAGGTTGTTGATGGCCAGGGTGCCGAAATCACTGAAGCCCGCGATCCAGGGCGATGCGGCCAGGTACAGGCCGGTGACAAGGGCCAGCGCCTCGACGGCCTGCCCCTGCTGGGTGGAGGCCGCCCGCTCGGCCCGGGCGTGGCGCTCCCGCATCTCCAGGATGTCCGGATGCGACTCCAGGGTGGTCTGGGTCCTCTCGGTCATGCCCGCCTCCTTCGTCAGGGGCCACGATCCGCGCGTCCCCGGTGGATGAACCCCGGGTACCCAGCATGTGGCCTCAAACCCGTAGATATCGGACATATGCCATCGCGCTCGGATGCAGCCGAACGGCCCCTCGGCGTCCCCACCCGCGCGTCGGGCCAGGAGCGGCGAACATGGCACTCGGGCCGGTCGCCGCACTCATGGGCCGCACCAAGGACGCGGTGCGCAAGGCCATGGGCAAAGAAGGCTGACGAGCGGACGGCGACCCGGCTTCCGGGCCGGGCCGCCGTCTTCCATCAGACCCCGGCGGAGCCCCGCCCCGGTGCGGGTGTCAGTCCTCCCGCTCGCCCGGCGAGGGCAGTCGCTCCTCGGGGACGACGTGCATCGCGGCCTCCTCCGCGCCCGCCGCTCCGCCGTCGATGCCCTCGTCCTCGGCGACGAGTTCCTTCGTGGTGTCCGTTCGAGCGCCCTCGTCCGGTGCGACCAGGCGACCGGCGCGTTCCGAGCCGGCCTCCGGGTCGAGTGGTTCGCCCTCGCCGCCGGGCAGGTCACCGACACCGTCCCCCGCCGGTACGTCCACGTCGGCAACCTCCTGTCGCAGCCTGTCGTCCAGCGACTCCCCCTCGTGCTGCTCGGCCGCCGTGGTCCCGCTCTTGGCGACCCCCAGCGGCTTCTCCGGCGGCGAGTAGCCCTCGTCCAGCATGTCGTCGTAGGTGCGCTCGTCCACCGCGTCCTGGAGATCCAGGGGGGCGGCGTCCTCCTGGTCCTCGTTGCTGCCGGTGGGCTGGTAGACGTCGTCCGCCATGTTCTCGTCACTCATACTCGCCTCCGGAGACGGTCGACTCATGCGTGCCATGCGTGCCATACGTGCCATACGTGCTTCCGTGCGGAGTACCGGGTTCCCGGGGTGTGACACCTACGTTTTCCCAGGCGACGGCCGGGGACTCGCACACCGGCACGAGCCCCGGCCGTCGCACGTCGCCACTGGGGACATGCTGGAGGAGCCTCTGACCGGCGCATGTGCGCCGCGGCTTCTCCCGGCCCCGTCCGGAGAGCGAACGGAACCAGTGATGAGCCGGAAACGCAGCGACGCGGATCGCCCCGCGCGTCTGCTTTTCGAAGGCTGGATCGCCGGGATGGGTACTTCTTCCGGCACCCGCATCGTGCTCGGGCACTGGGAGAGATCGCCGTTCGGGCCGTTCAGCGACGTGATGATCGAACTGGCGAACGGGCAGCGGGTGCTGTTGGCTCCCACGGGTGAGACGGCGGACTTCATCGCCGGCGTCTACGTCTTCGACACGGTCCGTGTCGTGCCGGTCGACGTGAGCCTCGGCGCGGGGACCTGGACCGTGCGGGCCGGGTCACTGGACCTGCGCTTCAGCACCGGTCGGCGTGGACCCCTGGGGCTAGGACTGCGCGTTGTCCCCGGCGCACTCGCCCGCCGCCCGGCGTGGGCCACGCTGACCGACTTTCCCGCCCGGTTGCTGCTGACCGGCGTACGCACCCGTGGCAGTGCGGGCTCCGGTCGCCGCGAGTGGTACGGCGCACGGGATCTGCGGCCCATCCGCGCGGTCGCGGCGACCTTCGAAGGCGACGACCTCGGTGCGCTGACACCCGTCGATCCTCCTGTCCGCTTCGGGTTCGGTTCGGTGCCCCGGAAACCCGCCGTCACACGGGTCGTCACGACGGTGGCGCGGACCGGCCGCAGCCGACGAACGAGCAGACCACCACCCGATCGCCCGCCGTGCGCCGGCGCACGGCCGTACTGGCCATGCGCATGTCCACCGTGAGAACGAACCGGACCGCGCCGGGATACCCGCCCGCCTCCGCCCCAGACGCGACGCGTGACGCCGTGCGTACCACTGGACGGCCAAGGTGAGGGCGAGGCCGATTTCCACCAGGTCGCCGCCGTAATACATCAGTTGGGCACCGGTGCGCAGATCGCCGACGGTGAAGTCGGTGCCGGGCGGCGGTGCCGCGTACAGCTCCTTTTCCTGCTGGGCCACTCCCCCACCGGCCCGGGTCCGCGCCTGGGTACCCGGTAGACCACGATGACGCGCGCGCTCCGGGCAGGTGCACGGCCGCGTTGCCGGTGCAGCCGGGCGGGCACTCGGGTGCGCATGCATCAGAGTCGTCGCCCCCGCTCGTCGACCGTTCGCTCACGGGCCTCGCCCGCGTACCGACGCGGCCCGTGCGTCGGGGCGAGCGGCCCAGTGACGACCACCGGGCCAGGCTCCGGGTGAGTGACGGGTGCGGGTCCCTTCGGGCCCGCACCCGGGACGGGGCCGGTCAGGCAGCGACCGCCTTCCGACTGATCCGGCGCCCGGCGGCGGCCAGGCCCGCTCCCGCCAGCGTGACGACGGCCGTCCTGCGCATCGCCGTGCGCCGCCGGCCGCCCCAGCCGCCGTGCACCGCACCTTCCCCGGGAGCCGGTACGTGCAGCGCTCCATGGGTGGCCGGGGCCGCCTCGTCGTGGGACAGATGGGTCCTGTCGGTCTGCCGCGCCATCACCCGCTCCGCGAGGGCGGGGTGCTTCCGCGACCGGCGCACCAGGGCCCGGCCCGCGGGGCCGACCACCACCTCACGGTGTGGGTGACGGGCCAGGTCCACGACAGCCCGGGCGACCCGCTCGGGGCTGTAGACGGGCGGCATGGCGAGCACCTTGCGCCCGGTGAAATTGGCCGCCTGTTCGAAGTGTGGGGTGTCGATGGTCGCGGGCATGACGGTGCACACCCGGATGTCCCTGAGCCCCTCCACCCGTAGCTGCTGCCGGAGGCTCGACCCGAGCCCCTGGATGGCGTGTTTCGACATGCTGTACGGGTGGCTGTACGGCTGGGCGACGGCGCCCGCGATGGACGAGATGTTGATCAGCGTGCCGCGTCGCCCCTGCTCGCGCATGACCCGCAGAGCCGCCCGCGCTCCGTGCACGTACCCCATCACGTTGACGTCCAGGACCTTGCGGAAGTCCTCCAGCGGTACGTCCTCGAAGCGGCCGAAGGCGTTGACGGCCGCGTTGTTGACCCACACGTCGATCCGGCCGAACTCCTCCACGGCCCGCCTCGCCAGGTCGTCGACCGCCTTGGCGTCCGTCGTGTCGGTCGGCACGACCAGTGTCCGGGCCCCGCGATGCTTCTCGCACTTCTGTGCGGTCGCCTCCAGGGCCTCCTCCCGGCGCGCGGCCAGCACGACGGCGCACCCTTTGCGCGCGAAGGCCTCGGCCGTGGCCCGGCCGATCCCGCTGGACGCCCCCGTCACCACCACCACCTGTTCCCGCTGCCGCATCACGTACCTCCTCGGTCGTGCCCCGTGCCGGACACCTCAGGTCCGGCTCGTCACCGCCCGAGTACCCGAAACCACCGAGTCACCTCTGCGACCGCTGACGATCTCGTACGGCGCGCGGCGGATTCCGGCAGTCCGGAAGGCGGCCCGTCGCGGGGATGGCGCTGTACCGGTCGCCCGGTGAGGATGCTCCCTCGCACCACACATCCCGCAGTGGACAGGAGGGCCTTTCCGATGGGTTCGCACGCGGCACCGAAACGTCGTGGACGCGCACTGCTGGCGCCCACGAGTCTGATGCTCCTGGCCGTGCTCCTCGGTGTCCCTCGTGCCGAGGGCGCGCCCGTGTCGGCCGACGCCTGCCGTGCCGTGGGCACCGAACTGCCCCGCGGCGACTGCGGGCCGTTCTGGCAGGTCCTCGCGGAGGACTTCGACGGCGACCGGGTGCCGCTGGGCGCGTTCAGCGACTGCGACCACCGGGTCGACACGTCCGGCGCGTACTGCGGCGGCCTGCGCGGGACGTACCGCGACAACTGGTGGGCCTACCCCACCGGTTGGCGCGACACGGCCAATGACCGGGGCCGGGAGGTCGTGGGTGTCTACCACCCGGAGGACACGGTGAGCGTGGGCCCTGCGGAGAACGGCGACGGCAGGATGTACATCCGGATGTGGCGGCCCGCCGACGGCGGCCCCGTGCACGCTGCCGCTGTGGTACCGCGTGCCGTCATGCAGATGAAGTACGGCAAGTACAGCGCCCGTATCAAGGTGACGAAGCTCGCGCCGGGCTACAAGTCCGCCTGGCTGCACTACGGCGGGGGATGCGAGATGGACCATCCCGAGGGCGAGTGGACCGGCGACCTCACCGCCTTCCACCATCCGTGCGGCGGAGGCGAGCAGGGCTACTTCCCTGGCAGTGACGACTGGACGCGGTGGCACACCGTCTCGACGGAGTGGACGCCCGGACACGTACGGTTCTTCGTGGACGGCCGACAGGTGGGGCACGACACCCGCGAGGTGCCCGACCAGCCCCTGTCCTGGGTGCTGCAGAACGAGAGCGCCCTGCAGGGGCCGGGCGCCGCCCCGGGCAGCAGCGCCCAGCTCGACATCACATGGGTCGCCGCCTACGCGTACGGGTGGAAGTGATCGTCCTGGGCGTACGCCCGTGAAGGGCGGAGCTTGCCCGTGTCGCGCGCCCGGCGCACGCTGGTTGTATGGCTGCGCAAGACGGCCCCGGCCCCACGCTCATCACGTCCGTGCAGCGGGCCTTCCGCCTGCTGGAGGCGGTGAGCGCCCACGAGAACGGCGCGCCGGCGAAGCAGCTGGCCCGGGAGACGGGGCTGCCCCTGGCCACCGCCTATCACCTGCTGCGGACCCTGGTCCACGACGGCTATCTGCGGAAACTGGACGACGGCGGGTTCGTCCTGGGCGACAAGGTGCAGACGCTCCACACCACCGGCCGCGGCCAGGCACTGCTCAGCCGGGTCCGCCCCACGCTCGCCGCGCTGCGGGACGAGCTCACGACCGCCGCCTACCTCACCTTCTACGAGGACGGCGAGATCCGGGTCGCCGAGATCGTGGACAACGCCCGGGCACCCCGGGTCGACCTCTGGGTGGGATTCGAGGACGCCGGGCACGCCACCGCGCTGGGCAAGTCGGTGCTGCGCGAGCTGGACGAGGAGTCCCGCAAGGACTACCTCTCCCGGCACCATCTGACCGATCTCACGCCACGGACCATCACCGACGCTCCGGAGCTGCTGCGGCGCCTGGACTCCTCGCCCGTGGCGCCGGCCGTCACGGACCTGGAGGAGTACGCCCTCGGCACGGTCTGCATGGCGGTGCCCGTGTACAGCGGGGACACACTCGGCTCGCTCGGCGTCTCACTGCGGGCCGACCGGCTCTCCCGTCTCCAGGAGGTCCGGGAGCGGCTGCTCCCGACCGCGAGCCGCGTGACCAGGGGCCTGTCGCTCACTATCTGAAAATCGTGTCCTTGTGGCGCCCACACCCATCCCCTTTCCTGGACCAAACGGACATTTCCCGGAGCGCATGCTCCACGCACAGGTGAGGACTGCGGGCGAAACATGAGTCACACGCGAGAGCACGGTGACGACCACCGGCCGATCCGGCCGCCCAGGAAAGACGTGGCTGCCCCAGGGACGGGGGCACTGAAGCGCCTCGCCACGCAGCTGGCCTCCGGTACGCCCGTACTGCCGGTGCTGATCGTTTCCGTCATCGTGGCCGTCGACCTCCTCGGCGGAGCCGGGCTGACCTGGCTGCCGCTGCTCGCCGCCGGACCCGCGCTGGCCGCCACCACGAGCGGCCCGCGCGGAGTGCTCTGTGTCGGTCTGCTCGCCGGCCTGCTGGGCGCGACGCTGGGCATCCGTGACGGCGAGCCGGTCCGCGAGCTGGCGGCCGTACTGTCCGCCCTGGTGGCCGTCACCCTGGCGAGTGGCCTGGCCAGCGCGCTGCGCGGGCGTCGCGAGCGGGTGCTCGCGGCCGTCCGCTCCGTCGCCGAGGCCGCCCAGCACGCGCTGCTCCAGCCCGTACCGGCGACCGTCGGCCCGTTCCAGGTGGCCGTCCGCTACAGCGCCGCGGCCGCGGAGGCCCGGATCGGCGGGGATCTCTACGCCCTCGTGCCGACCCCGTACGGGGTTCGGCTGATCGTCGGCGATGTGCGCGGCAAGGGGCTGCCTGCGGTGGGGATCGCCGCTCTGGTGCTGGGGGTCTTCCGTGAGGCGGCCTACGAGGAGCCCGATCTTCTCGCCGTCGTCGACAGGATCGAGCGGAGTCTGGCGCGCAACCTCCGCTGCGACGACTTCGTCACCGCCGTGGTCGCCGGACACGCCCGGCCGGACCTGCTGGAAGTGGTCAATTGCGGGCACACGCCACCGCTGCTGGTGCGCGGATCCGGAGTCGTACCCGTGGAGTCCGACCGTCCGGCACCGCCGCTCGGGCTGCGCGCCCTCACGGGCGAGACCCCCGCCCTCCAGGTGCTGCCCTTCGCCGACGACGATCAGCTGCTCCTCTACACCGACGGCGTCACGGAGGCCCGCGACCGCGCCCGTGAGTTCTACCCGCTCGCCGACAGGCTGGCACGGCATGTGTCCGACGAACCGGCGCGCACCCTCACGGCGCTCCACGACGAACTGCTGGCGCATGTGGGAGGCCGACTCCACGACGACGCGGCACTGCTCCTGCTCCGCAAGCCCGCCGTTCCCGCGGCGGCACCCGCGCCGGATCGGGCATGACCGTGACCGCCCCGAGACGACGGCGAATCGCAGCACTCCCGTTACCGATGCCGGGCATCGACTGCCCGCTTCCCTTCTACAGTGCCGGTATGGAGATCAAGTGTTCGCAGTGCCAGGGCTTCGACCTGGAGCCGGGATTCGTCGAGGACGCCGGTGAGAGTTCCCGGGGATACGCGCGGTGGATCCCCGGGCCCCTGGAGCGAGGCGTCCTGGGCGGGGCCAAGCGCTTTGGCCGCCCCCGCTTCCAGATAGACGCCTACCGCTGTCGCGCCTGCGGCCATCTGGAGCTCTTCGCTCCGCATCAGGTCTGACCTCGCGAACGCCGGAAGCGGAGCGGACGGACGACCGCACGGGCGTCGACGGGGAGCCCGCAGGTCTTAACGAGGTCTTGACGCCGCCCCGCCCCACTTTCCATGGCCCACACACCACTCCTTGCTTACGCTGATGCAGCGGTCCCCCGATGGCCGGAACCGTTCGTATCACCGCACGTCAGGAGCTCACCCTTGGCCACCACGGAGCACACCCGGACGAGCCCCTCGGCCGGCCGTCTGCGGACGTGGATGCTGGAAGGCCTGTCCGACATGGGCAAGGCCGGACGGACCGCTAAGCGCCGGCCGGAACCGGCCGCGGAGCCGGCCCACAAGGGCCAGTCCTGGTGGCGGGTGATGTGCCTGACCGGCGTCGACTACTTCTCCACCCTCGGCTACCAGCCGGGCATCGCCGCGCTCGCCGCCGGTCTGCTCTCCCCCGTGGCGACCATCGTCCTCGTGATCGTCACCCTCGCCGGCGCACTCCCCGTCTACCGGCGCGTGGCCGAGGAGAGCCCGCACGGCCAGGGCTCGATCTCCATGCTGGAACGCCTGCTGACGTTCTGGAAGGGCAAGCTCTTCGTCCTCACCCTGCTGGGTTTCGCGGCGACCGACTTCCTGATCACCATCACCCTCTCGGCCGCGGACGCCTCCACCCACCTCGTGGAGAACCCCCATCTGACCGACGTCCTGCACGACAAACAGCTCCTGATCACCCTCATCCTGATCGCCCTGCTCGGCGCGGTGTTCCTCAAGGGCTTCCTGGAGGCGATCGGCGTCGCGGTGGCCCTGGTGGGCTCCTACCTCGCCCTGAACGTCGTCGTCGTGGCCGTGGGCCTGTGGCATGTGATCACCGAGGGTCACGTCATCACGGACTGGTCGACGGCGCTGACCGCCGAGCACGGAAACGTTCTGGCCATGATCGGTGTGGCTCTCCTGGTCTTCCCGAAGCTCGCGCTCGGCCTGTCCGGCTTCGAGACGGGCGTGGCGGTCATGCCGCATGTGGAGGGCGACCCGGGCGACACCGAGCAGGATCCGAAGGGCCGCATCCGGGGAACGAAGAAGCTCCTGACGGCCGCTGCCGTGATCATGAGCGTCTTCCTGGTCAGCACCAGCTTCATCACCACCCTCCTCATCCCGGAGAAGGAGTTCGAGGACGGCGGCGAAGCCAACGGCCGCGCGCTCGCCTATCTCGCCCACGACTACCTGGGCAACGCCTTCGGCACGGTCTACGACGTCTCGACGATCGCCATCCTCTGGTTCGCCGGCGCCTCCGCCATGGCCGGTCTGCTCAACCTCATGCCCCGTTACCTGCCCCGCTACGGGATGGCCCCGCACTGGGCCCGCGCGGTCCGCCCCATGGTCATCGTCTTCACCCTCGTCGGCTTCCTCGTCACCTGGATCTTCGACGCGGACGTCGACGCGCAGGGCGGCGCGTACGCGACGGGCGTCCTGGTCCTGATCAGCTCGGCGGCGATCGCGGTGACGATAGCCGCGCGGCAGGCCCGCCAACGGGGCTGGACGATCGCCTTCGCCGTGATCTCGGCGGTCTTCCTCTACACGACGGTCCTCAATGTCATCGAACGGCCCGACGGCGTGAAGATCGGCGCCTGCTTCATCGCGGGCATCATCCTCATCTCGCTTCTCTCCCGCCTCGCCCGGGCCTTCGAACTCCGGGTGACGAGCGTCGACCTCGACCCGATGGCCGAGCGTTTCGTCCGCGACATCGCCAGCCGCCGTATCCGCTTCATCGCCAACGAGCCCGACAACCGGGACATCGCCGAGTACCGCGAGAAGATCGAACAGATCC
The DNA here is from genome assembly GCF_024612015.1 of Streptomyces sp. CA-210063. NCBI lineage: Bacteria > Bacillati > Actinomycetota > Actinomycetes > Kitasatosporales > Streptomycetaceae > Streptomyces > Streptomyces sp. CA-210063. Next base: position 9,566,220 of record NZ_CP102512.1, on the reverse strand, counting down.
GCCACGACAACGACGTCCCCACGGCCGAGGACTTCGTCTTCGTCGAGGTGACCGTCACGGACCCCTCGGAGTTCGAGGCGGGTCTGACGGTCCGGGGCGAAGTGATGCACGACCGCTACCGCGTGCTGACCCTGGAATCCTCCTCGGTCCCCAACGCCCTGGCCGCCCTGCTCCTGCACGTCCGGGACTCGACCGGCTCCCTCCCCCACATCTACTTCGAGTGGACCGAGGGCAACCCCTTCGCGAACTTCCTCCGCTTCTTCCTCTTCGGCCAGGGCGAGGTCGCCCCGGTCACCCGAGAGGTACTGAGGGAAGCCGAAGCCGACCGCGAGCGACGCCCTCGCGTGCACGTGGGCTGAGCGCGCGCGGTCGGCCACGGGTCCGTCAGCCGTCGCCCTCCAGGTCCCCCTCCGTCTCCAGGTACACCTGCCGCAGCCCCTCCAGCACCGCCGGGTCGGGCTTCTCCCACATCCCGCGCGACTCCGCCTCCAGCAGTCGCTCGGCGATGCCGTGCAGGGCCCAGGGGTTGGCCTGCTGGAGGAACTCGCGGTTGGCGGGGTCCAGGACGTAGGTCTCGGTGAGTTTGTCGTACATCCAGTCGGCGACCACGCCGGTGGTGGCGTCGTAGCCGAACAGGTAGTCCACGGTGGCGGCGAGTTCGAAGGCGCCCTTGTAGCCGTGGCGGCGCATCGCCTCGATCCACTTGGGGTTGACGACGCGGGCGCGGAAGACCCTGGACGTCTCCTCGACGAGGGTCCGGGTGCGGACCGTCTCGGGGCGGGTGGAGTCACCGATGTACGCCTCGGGGGCCGTGCCGCGCAGGGCCCGGACGGTGGCCACCATGCCGCCGTGGTACTGGAAGTAGTCGTCCGAGTCGGCGATGTCGTGCTCGCGGGTGTCCGTGTTCTTGGCGGCGACCTCGATCCGCTTGTACGCCGTCTCCATCTCCTCGCGGGCCGGGCGGCCGTCGAGTTCACGGCCGTAGGCGTAGCCGCCCCACACCGTGTAGACCTCGGCGAGGTCGGCGTCGGTGCGCCAGTCGCGGGAGTCGATGAACTGGAGCAGACCGGCGCCGTACGTGCCGGGGCGGGAGCCGAAGATCCGGGTGGTGGCCCGGCGTTCGTCGCCGTGCGCCGACAGGTCGGCCTGGACGTGGGCCCGTACGTGGTTGACCGAGGCCGGTTCGTCCAGGGACGCGGCCAGGCGTACGGCGTCGTCCAGCAGCCCGATGGTGTGCGGGAAGGCGTCGCGGAAGAAGCCGGAGATGCGCAGGGTCACGTCGATGCGGGGGCGGCCCAACTCCTCGTAGGGGATGGGCTCCAGGCCGGTCACACGGCGCGAGGCGTCGTCCCAGACCGGGCGGACGCCGAGCAGGGCGAGGGCCTCGGCCACGTCGTCGCCGGCCGTGCGCATGGCACTCGTGCCCCACAACGACAGCCCGACGGACGTGGGCCACTCGCCGTTGTCCGTGCGGTAGCGCTCCAGCAGGGAGTCCGCGAGCGCCTGGCCGGTCTCCCAGGCGAGGCGGGAGGGGACGGCCTTGGGGTCGACGGAGTAGAAGTTGCGGCCGGTCGGGAGGACGTTGACGAGTCCCCGCAGGGGTGATCCCGAGGGGCCCGCGGGGACGAAGCCGCCGGCCAGGGCGTGGACGGTGTGGTCGAGTTCGGCGGTGGTCGCGGCCAGGCGCGGCACGACCTCGCGGGCCGCGAACTCCAGGATGGCGGCGACCTGTTCGCCGTGCTCGGTGGGGACGGCGGCCGGGTCCCAGCCCGCGTCCTCCATCTCCTGGACGAGGGCGCGGGCCTTCGCCTCCGCCTCGTCGGCGGTCGTACGGGTCGCCGCGGACTCGTCGAGGCCCAGGGCCTCCCGCAGGCCGGGCAGCGCGGTGGCGCCGCCCCAGATCTGGCGGGCGCGGAGGATGGCGAGGACGAGGTTGACGTGGTCGTCGCCGGTGGGCGGGGTGCCGAGGACGTGCAGACCGTCGCGGATCTGGGCGTCCTTGACCTCGCAGAGCCAGCCGTCGACATGGAGGAGGAAGTCGTCGAAGCCGTCGTCCTCCGGGCGGTCGGCGAGGCCGAGGTCGTGGTCGAGTTTGGCGGCCTGGATGAGGGTCCAGATCTGCGCGCGGATCGCCGGGAGCTTCGCCGGGTCCATGGAGGAGATCTGGGCGTACTCGTCGAGCAGTTGCTCAAGACGCGCGATGTCACCGTAGGAGTCCGCGCGGGCCATCGGCGGGACCAGGTGGTCGACGAGGGTGGCGTGGACGCGGCGCTTGGCCTGGGTGCCCTCGCCCGGGTCGTTGACCAGGAAGGGGTAGATCAGGGGGAGGTCGCCGAGGGCTGCGTCGGGGCCGCAGGCGGCGGACAGACCGGCGTTCTTGCCGGGCAGCCACTCCAGGTTGCCGTGCTTGCCGAGGTGGATCATCGCGTCGGCGCCGAACCCCCCGTCCTCGGTGCGGGCGGCGATCCAGCGGTAGGCGGCCAGGTAGTGGTGGGAGGGCGGGAGGTCCGGATCGTGGTAGATCGCGATCGGGTTCTCACCGAAGCCGCGCGGGGGCTGGATGAGGATCAGCAGATTGCCGAAGCGCAGGGCCGCGAGGACGATGTCGCCCTCCGGGTTGCGGCTGCGGTCGACGAACATCTCGCCGGGCGCCGGGCCCCAGTGCTCCTCCACGGCGGTACGCAGTTCCTCGGGGAGGGTGGCGAACCAGCGGCGGTAGTCGGCGGCCGCTATGCGGACCGGGTTGCGGGCCAGCTGCTCCTCGGTGAGCCAGTCCTGGTCGTGGCCTCCCGCCTCGATGAGGGCGCGGATCAGCTCGTCGCCGTCGCCGGACGCCAGACCGGGCACATCTGTGTCCCCGAAGTCGTAGCCCTCTTCCCGGAGTCGGCGCAGGAGAGCTACCGCGCTCGCCGGTGTGTCCAGGCCGACCGCGTTGCCGATGCGGGAGTGCTTGGTCGGGTAGGCGGAGAGCACGAGCGCGAGGCGCTTGTCGGCGGCCGGGATGTGGCGAAGTCGCGCGTGGCGTACGGCGATCCCGGCGACACGGGCGGCCCGCTCGGGGTCCGCGACGTACGCCGGGAGGCCGTCGGCGTCGATCTCCTTGAAGGAGAACGGGACGGTGATCAGACGACCGTCGAACTCGGGTACGGCGATCTGGCTGGCCGCGTCGAGCGGGGAGACACCTTCGTCGCTCGCGTCCCAGTCGGCCCGGGAGGAGGTGAGGCAGAGCGCCTGGAGGATGGGGACGTCGAGGCCGGTCAGGGCGCCCGCGTCCCAGGACTCGTCGTCACCGCCGGCCGACGCCTCGGCGGGCTTGGTGCCGCCCGCGGCCAGGACAGTGGTGATGATCACGTCCGCGGAGCGGAGTTCCTCGATCAGCTCGGGCTCGGGGGCGCGCAGGGAGGCCACGTACAGCGGAAGGGCACGGGCGCCCGCGTCCTCGATCGCGTCGCACAGGGCGCCGACGAAAGCGGTGTTGCCGCTCATGTGGTGGGCGCGGTAGTAGAGCACGGCGACGGTCGGGCCGTCGACGCCGTCGCCGGGCGTGCGCTCCAGCGGCCCCCAGGTGGGGGCGGGCGTGGGCGCCTCGAAGCCGTGGCCGGTGAGCAGGACCGTGTCGGAGAGGAAGCGGGCGAGCTGCTCCAGGTTGGCCGGGCCGCCGTGCGCGAGGTAGGCGTGGGACTCGGCCGCGATGCCGATGGGGACGGTGGAGGCGGCCATCAGCTGGGCGTCGGGCGCCTGTTCACCGGTGAGGACGACGACCGGGCGGCCGTCGGCGAGCAACAGGTCCAGGCCGTCCTGCCAGGCCCGGATGCCGCCGAGGAGACGTACGACGACCAGGTCGACGCCGTCGAGGAGGGCGGGGAGGTCGTCGAGGACCAGGCGGGAGGGGTTGGCGAACCGGTACGGGACCGGGCCGGTGGCCGCTCGGGCGCTGAGCAGATCGGTGTCGGACGTCGACAGGAGCAGGATCATGTGGCGGTGGGCCTTCCTCGGGGTCCGCGCCCCGGGCGGTGTCGGATCGAAAGTCTCCCCTGCTCGGCCGGGACCGGGCGTCGGGGAAGGGAGTTCCTGGCTCGCCCGACCCCTGGGGACGGGCTCACAGTGGCGGGACCGCGCCGGACTCACACCGGGCTTCCTCCCCTGTCGCCGTCGTGGCGTCGGTGGACCGGATGATCCACCACGCAGCATAGTAAGGGGCGCCTCAAAAGGGCGGGGCATACAGCCGTGATGACGGTAGGTATGCTCGCCGCCATGTCCATGGCTGCCCTCCGTTCATCCTCCCAGGCCACAGCGGCCCCACGAGACCGCGGTGACGCCTGCCCGGGGACGCTCCGGCTGCACACCGCGGACGACGGGGCGTTGGCCCGCGTACGGATCCCGGGCGGCGTCCTGACCGTCCGCCAGGCCGAGGCGCTCGCGGAGGCGGCGCGGCGGCTCGGTGACGGCGACCTGCATCTCACCTCGCGCGGCAATGTGCAGCTGCGGGGGCTTGCGGACGGCTGCGGGGCGGAACTGGCCGAGTCCCTGGACGCGGCCGGGCTGCTCCCCTCCCCCGCGCACGAACGGGTCCGCAACATCGTCGCCTCCCCCTTGTCCGGCCTCGACGGGCATGGCCTGCGCGACGTACGGCCCTGGTTGTCGGCCCTCGACGCGGCCCTCTGCGCGAGCGACGGGGCGCGGGCGTTGTCGGGCCGGTTCCTGTTCGCACTCGACGACGGGCGCGGGGACGTGGCCGGGCTCGGCGCCGATGTGACCGTACGGGCGGCCGAGCACGGCGCCGCGCTGCTGAGCCTCGGAACGGCCGGCGAAGCCCTGCTGGTGCCCGGCGAGGAGGCGCCCCGCGCCGCGCTCGCGGCGGCCGAGACCTTCCTGGAGGCGGTGCGGGAGAGCGGCACCCGGGCCTGGCGGGTCACTGAACTCCCGCTCTCCAAGGGGGAGTTGACGCAGATGGTCCGCCGCCGCCTGGCGGCCGACGGCATCGACGCCGCCGGCACGGCCGGTGTCGGGCCGGCCGGTGTCGGGCCGGCCAGTGTCGGGCCGGCCGGTGTCGGGCCGGCCAGTGTCGAGTCGGCCACCGACGACGGACCACCGCCCGGGCTCGTCGGCGCGGCCCTCTCCGTACACGCCCCGCTCGGCCGGCTCTCGGCCCTCCAGTGGCGGGAGTTGACGCAGGTGGCGTCCCTGGACCCCGCCGGTGAACTGCGGCTGACCCCCTGGCGCGGCATCGTCGTGCCCGCGCCGGGCCTGGACGCCGAGCAGGCGGCCGACGCGCTCGCCCGGCTCTCCGCCACCGGCCTCGTCACCGACCCCGCCTCCCCCTGGCTCCGCGTCGGCGCCTGCATCGGACGGCCCGGATGCGCCAAGTCCCTCGCGGACGTACGGGCGGACGCGACCGAGAGCCTCGCCGCGGCCGGGCGCGCCGGCCTCCCCCTGTACTGGTCCGGGTGCGAACGCCGCTGCGGTCACCCCCGGGGCGAACGGATCGACGTCGTCGCCGTCGAGGGCGGCGGCTATCAGCTCTCCCTCACCGCTCCCGGCCAGGACCCGCGGACCGCGCCCATGGCCGACCCCTCCCGACTCGCCACCGCCCTGGCGGCGATCACCGCATGAGCCCCATGAACGGAACGCCCCCACGAGCCGCACGAACGACAGCCACACGAACGACAGCCACACGAACGACAGCCGCATGAACGACAGCCGCATGACGACCGAGAGCAGCGAGAAGACCACCGTGACCACGTACGACTACGAGAAGGACGGCCCGGCCATCTACCGCCAGTCCTTCGCCACCATCCGCGCGGAGGCGGACCTCGCGGCCCTGCCCGCCGACGTCAGCCAGGTCGCGGTCCGGATGATCCACGCCTGCGGAATGGTCGACCTCGTACGGGACTTGGGGTACACGCCCGACGTGGTGGCCCGCGCCCGCGAGGCCCTGCGCGCCGGCGCGCCCATCTTCACCGACGTCCAGATGGTGGCCAGCGGAGTCACCCGCAAGCGGCTGCCCGCCGGCAACGACGTGCTCTGCACGCTCTCCGACCCGGCCGTCCCCGAGCTGGCGGCGAAGCTCGGCACCACGCGCAGCGCCGCCGCCCTCGAACTGTGGCGGGACCGGCTGGAGGGTTCCGTCGTCGCCGTCGGCAACGCGCCCACCGCCCTCTTCCGGCTCCTGGAGATGATCGAGGAGGGCGCGCCCCGGCCCGCCGCCGTCATCGGCGTCCCGGTCGGCTTCGTCGGCGCCGCCGAGTCCAAGGAGGCCCTGGCCGCGCACCCGTCGGGGCTGGAGCACATCGTCGTACGCGGCCGTCGTGGCGGCAGTGCCATCGCCGCCGCCGCGCTCAACGCGATCGCTAGTGAGGAAGAGTGAGCGGCAAGCTGTACGGGGTGGGGCTCGGCCCCGGTGACCCGTCCCTGATGACCGTACGGGCCGTCGAGGTCATCGCCGAGGCGGACGTGATCGCGTACCACAGCGCCCGCCACGGCCGTTCCATCGCCCGCTCGATCGCGGCGAAGCACATCCGCGCCGACCACATCGAGGAGCGGCTGGTCTACCCGGTCACGACGGAGACCACCGACCATCCGGGCGGTTACAAGGGCGCGATGGAGGAGTTCTACGCGGAGGCGTCGGCCCGGCTGGCCGTGCACCTCGACGGGGGGCGTACGGTCGCGGTCCTCGCCGAGGGCGATCCGCTCTTCTACGGCTCCTACATGCACATGCACAAGCGGCTCACCGGCCGCTACGACACCGAGGTGATCCCCGGTGTCACGTCCGTGTCCGCCGCGGCGGCCCGGCTCGGCACCCCGCTCGCCGAGGGCGAGGAGGTGCTGACCATCCTGCCGGGCACCCTGCCCGAGGAGGAGCTGACCGCGCGGCTCGCCTCGACGGACGCGGCCGTGGTGATGAAGCTGGGTCGGACCTTCACCAAGGTGCGGAGCGCGCTGGAGGGTTCGGGGCGGCTGGGCGAGGCGCGGTATGTCGAACGGGCCACCATGGCCGGGGAGCGGGTCGCCGAACTGGCGGACGTGGACGCGGAGTCGGTGCCGTACTTCGCGGTGGCCGTGCTGCCCAGCCGGGTCGACGCGGAGCGGCCCGAGGCGCGGGAGCGGGGCGAGGTGGTCGTGGTCGGTACCGGTCCGGCCGGTCCGCTGTGGCTGACGCCCGAGACGCGGGGTGCGCTCGCCGCCGCCGACGACCTGGTCGGTTACACGACCTATCTGGACCGGGTGCCTCGGCGCGCGGGCCAGGTCCGGCACGGCTCGGACAACCGGGTCGAGTCGGAGCGCGCCGAGTTCGCCCTCGATCTGGCCCGGCGCGGGCGGCGGGTCGCGGTCGTCTCCGGCGGCGACCCGGGGGTCTTCGCCATGGCGACGGCCGTCCTGGAGGTCGCCTCGCAGAAGGAGTACGCGGACGTGCCGGTGCGGGTGCTGCCGGGTGTGACCGCCGCCAACGCGGCCGCCGCCCGTGCGGGCGCCCCGCTCGGCCACGACTACGCGGCCCTGTCGCTCTCCGACCGGCTCAAGCCGTGGGAGGTCATCGCCGAGCGGCTGCGCGCGGCGGCCTCGGCGGATCTGGTGCTGGCCCTGTACAACCCCGGTTCGCGCAGCCGCACCTGGCAGGTGGGCAAGGCGCGCGAGCTGCTGCTGGAGCACCGGGCGCCGGACACCCCGGTCGTGGTCGCCCGGGACGTGGGCGGCTCCGGCGAGCGCGTCCGGATCGTACGGCTGGCCGACCTGGACCCGGCCGAGGTCGACATGCGGACCATCCTGCTGGTCGGCTCCTCGCAGACCCGGGCCGTACGGCGCGGGAACGGCGAGGAGATCGTCTGGACACCGCGCCGTTATCCGGAGGGGTGACCGGCGGCTGCCGGGGTTCAGCGGGCCGTGAGACGCTCTTCGACCCAGCGGGCCGCCGCCTCGGGATCCGCCACCACGGGGACGCCCTCGGGCACGGGCGGCCTGCGCACCACGACGACGGGCAGCCCGGCCTCACGGGCCGCCGTCAGCTTCGGCGCGGTGGCGGCTCCCCCGCTGTCCTTCGTCACGACGACGTCGACGCGGTGGCGGCGCATCAGCTCGCGTTCCCCGTCGAGGCTGAAGGGGCCGCGGTCGAGCAGCACCTCCATACGGGCCGGGTGCGGGGCCTCGGGTGCGTCGACGGACCGGACGAGGAACCACAGGTCGTCCAGGGCGGCGAACGCGGCCAGGCCCATGCGCCCGGTGGTGAGGAAGACGCGCCGGCCGAGCGCGGGCAGCAGCTTCGCGGCCTCCTCCAGGGAGGCCGCGTCGTGCCAGTCGTCGCCGTCTGCCGGGACCCAGCCGGGGCGGCGCAGCGCGAGCAGGGGAACATGGGTGGCGGCGGCCGCCCGTGCCGCGTGGAAACTCATGGTCCCGGCGAAAGGGTGGGTGGCGTCGATGAGCGCGTCCACCCCGTGCTCGCGCAGCCAGGCGGCCAGTCCCTCGGCCCCGCCGAAGCCGCCGACGCGGACCTCGCCCGGGGGCAGCCGAGGGCTGGCGACGCGTCCGGCGAGGGAGCTGGTCAGCCGCAGGCCAGGGGTGTCGTGCAGCAGTTCGGCCAGGCGGCGGGCCTCCGTGGTTCCGCCGAGTATCAGTACGCGCATGGAAGTCCGGGTCCGTTCATGAGCAGTGGTGCAGAGCAAGGCGCGGGTGGGGCCGCCGGTGCGGCGAAGGGCGGTCGTGCGGCCCAACTCAAGCACACCGGTCTGCGGCCCGGCTGGACCACCGGCGCCTGTGCGACGGCGGCCACGACAGCCGCGTACACCGCCCTGCTGACCGGCGAGTTCCCCGACCCGGTGACCATCACGTTGCCGAAGGGGCAGACCCCGTCGTTCGCGCTCGCGGCCGAGGAGCTGACCGGCGGGAGCGCGATGGCGGGGATCGTGAAGGACGCGGGAGACGATCCGGACGTCACGCACGGGGCGCTGGTCCGGGCCACGGTACGGCGGCTGCCCGCCGGGGCCGGGGTGGTGTTCAGGGCCGGTCCCGGCGTCGGGACGATCACCCGCCCGGGCCTGCCCCTGCCCGTCGGCGAACCGGCCGTGAACCCGGTCCCCCGGCAGATGATGCGGGACCACGTCGCCGAGGTCGCCGCACGCCACGGGGGCACCGGCGATGTCGAGATCACCGTCTCCGTGGACCACGGCGAGGAGATCGCCCGCTCCACCTGGAACCCCCGGCTCGGCATCCTCGGCGGTCTGTCCATCCTGGGCACCACCGGGATCGTGGTCCCCTACTCGTGCTCGGCGTGGATCGACTCCATCCGGCGGGGCGTGGACGTGGCCCGGGCGGCCGGGCGCACCCATGTCGCCGGGTGCACGGGGTCGACGTCGGAGAAGACGGTCGTCGCCGCGTACGACCTGCCCGAGGACGCGCTGCTGGACATGGGCGACTTCGCGGGCGCGGTGCTGAAGTACGTCCGCAGGCATCCCGTGGACCGGCTGACGATCTGCGGTGGCTTCGCCAAGCTCTCCAAGCTCGCCGCCGGCCATCTCGACCTGCACTCCGCCCGCTCCCAGGTCGACAAGGGCTTCCTCGCCGAACTGGCCCGGCGCGGCGGCGCGAGCGAGGCGCTGGCCGCCGAGGTGGCCGACGCCAACACCGGGCTCGCCGCGCTCCAGTTGTGCGGGGCGGCCGGGGTGCCACTCGGTGACCTGGTGGCGACGGCGGCCCGCGACGAGGCCCTGGCCGTGCTGCGCGGTGCGCCCGTCGCGGTCGACGTCATCTGCGTCGACCGGGCGGGCACGATCGTGGGACGCAGCACGGTCCGCTAACTCTCCGACACCGTCCGAAGGTAGGCGCCGAGACGGGCGACGGCCGACGGGTTGCGGGGGCTCTCGACCAGGTCGACGTAGTCGAGGACGAAGATCCGCTGGTGCCTGATCGCGGAGACGTCGCGCAGCGGGGCGTAGGAGAGCAGGAACTCCTTCTTCCGCTCGGCGCTCACGTCCCCGTAGTCGCAGATCACGATGGTGTCCGGGTCCCGCTCGACGACGCTCTCCCAGCCGACCGTGGTCCAGGAGTCCTCGACGTCGTGCATGACGTTGACCCCGCCGGCCTCGGTGATGATCTGCTCGGGGGCGGCGTAGCGGCCGGAGGTGAAGGGCTGGTCCTGGCCGCTGTCGTAGAGGAAGACCGTGGGCTTCTTCGCGGGTGCCTCGGCCCTGACGCCGGCGATCCGCTTCTTGAAGTCGGCGATCAGCGTGGCCGCCCGTTTCTCGACGCCGAACAGCTTCCCGAGGTTGGTGAGGTCGGTGTACAGGGCGTCCAGGGGCGGCATGATGCCGCGCGAGGTCTCGGTCCGGCCGTTGCGGCAGGACTCGGTGAGGATGTACGAGGGGATGCCGAGCTTCTTCAGGGCGTCGGGGGTGAAACCGGCGTCCTCGCGGAAGCCGTAGTTCCAGCCCGCGAAGACGAGGTCGGCTCTGGCGTCGAGGACGTTCTCCTTGGTGAGCTGGTCCTTCGACAGCCATGTCACCTTGTCGTAGCCGTCCTTCCACGGCACACCGCTCAGATCGCCCTTGTCGTCGGGCATGGCGAACCCGGCCATGCGGTCCTCCAGGCCGAGGGCGAACATCAGCTCGGTGATCCCGACGTCGTTGGTGACCACGCGCTCGGGGACCTGGTCGAACGTCACCTTCCGGCCGCAGTTGGTGAGGGTGACCGCCTTCTGGGAGGACGTGGCGTCTCCGGGCGGCTCGACGGTCGCGCCGCATCCGGTGGCGGTCGCGGCGAGACACAGTGCGGCGGCGAGCAGCTTGCGCATGGGGGTCCTCAGGTCGTGGGCGGAAGCAGGTCGAACAGGAGTTGGACGGCGCCGGTCTCCGGATGCCGTACGGGATGTGCGCGGACCCCGAACACCTCGGCGAGCAGGGCCGGTCGGAGGACGTCGTGGGGCGGGCCCGAGTCGACGATCCGGCCGCCCGCGATCACGTACAGGACGTCGCAGTGCGCGGCGGCGAGATTGAGGTCGTGCAGGGCGGCGAGCACGGTGACGCCGCTGTCGCGCACCAGGGACAGCACGTCCAACTGGTGGGCGATGTCGAGGTGGTTGGTGGGTTCGTCGAGGACGAGCACCTTGGGCTGCTGGGCGAGGGCACGGGCGATCAGGACGCGCTGCTTCTCGCCGCCGGACAGGGCCAGGAACCCCCGGTCGGCGAGATGCCCCACCCCGGTCCTGTCCATGGCCCGCGCGCGGATCTCCGCGTCGGAGGCGGCCGTCCGGTCCCGGTGCGGCAGCCGCCCCATGGCGACCACCTCGGCGACCGTGAAGTCGAACTCGGCCGACGACTCCTGCGGCAGCGCGGCCAGCACCCGGGCGGCGGCCCGGGGCGGCATGGCGTGCGCGTCGTCCCCGTCCAGCCGCACCACGCCGGCGGCCGGGCGCAGCGCCCGGTACACACAGCGCAGGAGCGTCGACTTGCCGCTGCCGTTGGGGCCGACGAGCCCGACGAACGCCCCGCTGTCGACGGTGAGTCGGACGTCGTCGACGATCCTGGCCCCGGCGGCCTCGACCGTCACATCCTCGATGTCAAGCCGCACGGGCCCTCCTGGTTCCGGCCGGGACGAGCGGGCCGCCCGCCATCAGCGGCCTCCGAACGCGTAGCCGCCGCGCCGCATCAGCAGCAGGAAGGCGGGCACGCCCACCACGGCGGTGATCACTCCGACGGGCAGTTCGGCGGGGGCGAGCAGCAGCCTGGACAGCACATCCGCCCACACCAGCAGCACGGCGCCGACGAGCGGGGCCACCATGAGCACCCGGCGGTGGTCGGCGCCGACCAGCATCCGCACGATGTGCGGCACCATCAGCCCGACGAACCCGATGGCCCCGCTGACCGCGACCACCGTCCCGGTCACGGCGGCGGTGACGAGGAACAGCTCCCGGCGCAGCCGCGCCGGGCGGATGCCGAGCGCGGCCGAGGTCTCGTCGCCCATGGCGAGGGCGTTGAGCGATTCGGCCCGCCACCGCAGCCACGCCCACCCGGCCGCCACGGTCACGGCGACGAGCGGCACCTGCGCCCAGGTCGCCCCGCCCAGACTGCCCAGCAGCCACATCAGCGCCGACCGGGCCGCCTCGCCGCGGGCCGCGCCGAACACCATGACCGTGGTGACCGCTTCGAAGCCGTACGCCAGTGCCGTGCCGGTCAGGATCAGCCGCAGCGGGGTCAGCCCGTGCGGCGACCGGGCCACGGCGTACACCAGGGCCATGGCCGCGAGCGCCGAGACGAACGCCGACACGGACAGCGCCCAGACCCCGAGCCCGGCGAACGCGCCGAGCAGGATGACCGCGTTGGCGCCCACCGCCGCGCCCGAGGAGATGCCCAGGACGAACGGATCGGCGAGCGCGTTGCGCACGATCGCCTGCACGGCCACGCCGACGGCCGCGAGCCCCGCCCCGACGACGGCACCGAGCAGGACCCGGGGCAGCCGGATCTCCCAGACGATGGTGTACGAGGCGACGTCCCCGGCGTGCACGGTGCCACCGGTGAGCCCGGCCCACAGGAACCGGAGGACGTCCGCCCAGCCGATCCCGGCGGCTCCCAGACCGGTGCCGCCGACGAGCGACAGCAGCAGAAGCGACCCGATGCCGACTATCAACGGGGGCAGGGGTATTCGGCTGGGGGCGGGGCTGCGGCGCACGGTCGGGGCGGTCCTTCGCCTGGGGCCGCCTGGTGGACGTCGGTCGAGGAACGGTCCGTACGACGCGCCGGCCGTGCGGTCCCCTCTCGCAGTCCACGGCGAGCAGTCAACGGGTCGCACCACCCACGGGCGATCGGGCTCGCGCGACGGACTGTCCGGCCGTCGCACACACCGTTGCGGGTCAGCGCCGGACTCTCACCGGCTTCCCCCGCGGGAGGCGGTGGCAGCGTAACACCGGGTGCGATGGCGCCTTCGAGCCCGGTCGGTTTGGGTGCGTTGGCGACTGCGGGTGGTGTGTGGTTGCTCGCGCAGTTCCCCGCGCCCCTGAAAAGCAGGGGCTGCGCCCCGTGCTTTTCAGGCCCGCAGGGCCGTCGTCTTCAGGCCCGCAGGGGCCTGTTTTTTAGGGGCGCGGGGAACTGCGCGAGAAGCCCCCACCCACCCGCAGCCGACAACGAACCCCGCGCATCAGCAACCGTGCCGCTCCCGCTCCGCCGAGTACAGGTGGCTGTCCCGAAACTGCCGCGCACCCAACGTTCGGCCGACCATGATCACAGCCGTGCGCAGCACACCCGCCTCCTTCACCTTCCCGGCGATCTCCTCCAGCGTGCCCCGGATGATCAGCTCGTCGGGCCGGGAGGCGTAGGCGACGACCGCGACGGGGCAGTCGGCGCCGTAGTGCGGGAGCAGTTCCCCGACCACACGGTCCACGTACTTGGCGGCCAGGTGCAGCACGATCAGGGCGCCGCTACGCCCGAGCGTGGCCAGGTCCTCACCCTCGGGCATGGCGGTGGCACGGTTGGCGATCCGGGTGAGGATGACGGTCTGGCCGACGGTCGGCACGGTCAGCTCCCGCTTCAGGGAGGCCGCCGCGGCGGCGAAGGCGGGCACGCCCGGCACCACCTCGTACGGCACGCCGGCCGTGTCCAGCCGCCGCATCTGCTCGGCGACCGCGCTGAACACGGACGGGTCCCCGGAGTGCAGCCGGGCCACGTCGTGCCCCTCCTCGTGCGCGCGCACCAGCTCGGCGGTGATCTCGTCCAGGTTGAGCTGGGCGGTGTCCACCAGTCGGGCGTCCGGCGGGCATTCGGCCAGCAGTTCGCGCGGGACCAGGCTGCCCGCGTACAGGCAGACCTGGCAGGCGGCGAGCGTACGGGCGCCGCGGACCGTGATCAGGTCGGCGGCGCCGGGGCCGGCGCCGATGAAGTACACGGTCATCTGTCTGCTCCTGGAACGGGGTCGATGGTTTTCTGTACGGCCCACTGGGTCACCGGCATCGCCTGCCGCCACCCGGTGAAGCCGCCCACGGGCACGGCGTGCGCCACCGCGAGCCGCACCAGCTCACCGCCCCACCGTCGGTGGGCGTTGGCGAGCAGCGCCTCGGACTCCAGCGTCACGGTGTTGGCGACCAGCCGTCCGCCGCCGGGCAGCGCCTCCCAGCAGGCGTCGAGGAGGCCGGGCGCGGTGAGTCCGCCGCCGACGAACACGGCGTCGGGCGGCGGCAGTTCGGCCAGGACGGCGGGCGCGGCACCGGTGACGACCCGCAGCCCGGGCACGCCGAGCCGTTCGGCGTTGCGGGTGATGCGCTCGGCCCGCACCGGATCGCGTTCGACGGTGATCGCCCGGCAGGAGGGGTGCGTCCGCATCCACTCGATCGCGATCGAGCCCGACCCGCCGCCGATGTCCCACAGCAGCTCGCCGGGCGCCGGGGCGAGCGCACCCAAGGTGGCGGCGCGCACATACCGCTTGGTGAGCTGCCCGTCGTGTTCGTACGCCTCGTCCGGGAGCCCCGGCACGGCGCCGAGCCGGAGCGCGTCCGGGGCTCGGCGGCACTCGACGGCGACGATGTTGAGCGGGTCGCCGGGCGGCTGCGCCCGCCCCCAGTCGTCGGCGGTGCTCTCGTCGCTCGTACGTTCCTTCTCCCCGCCGAGCTGTTCGAGGACCCGCATCCGGCTCGGCCCGAAGCCTCGGTCCCGCAGCAGGGCGGCGACCTCGCCGGGGGTGTCGGCATCCGCGCTCAGCACGAGCAGCCGTCGACCGTCGTGCAGGGCGGCGACGAGCCGGGCGGTGGGCCGCCCGACGAGGGTGACGATCTCGACGTCCTCCAGCGGCCAGCCGAGGCGGGCGGCGGCGTAGGAGACGGAGGAGGGGTGCGGCAGGACGCGCAGGGCGTCCGTCTCCTCGGCGAGGGCGCGGCCGATGCCGTAGAACATGGGGTCCCCGCTGGCCAGTACGGCGATCCGGCGGCCGGCGTGCGCGGCGAGCAGGCCGGGGACGGCGGGGCGCAGGGGCGAGGGCCAGGCGATCCGCTCCCCCGCGCACTCCGGCGGCAGCAGGTCCAGTTGGCGCGGGCCCCCGAGCAGGACCTCGGCGTCGCGCAGGGCCGTACGGGAGGTGTCGGGGAGTCCGCCCCAGCCGTCGGCTCCGATCCCGACGACGGTGACGGCGGGAGTCGGTCCTGGTCGTGCGGGGGTCACTCTTCGCTACCTCGGATTTCGGGGACGGTACTGGGGTCGCCTCTCCCGGAGACAACAGGGGCGCACTCTACTGGCCGACCTCCCGTCCACACCGCTCGGGTACGCATCGGGTCGGCCGCGTGACGTGCGACGTCCTCCTACGGGCTCTCCGCCTTCGTCAGCGTCGCGACGGACGGTGACCTGGCGTGGTGTGCGGCGACGGCCATGACGATGACGGAGGTCAGGGTGATGGCCGCGCCGACGTAGAGGGGCGCGGTGTAGCCGAGGCCCGCCGTGATGGCCAGGCCGCCGAGCCAGGCGCCGAGGGCGTTGCCGATGTTGGACGCGGACACGTTGGCGCTGGCGGCCAGTGCCGCGCCGTGGGCGTGGTCGGTGACGCGGGTGATCAGGCCGGGCACACTGGCGAACCCGGTCACTCCCATCAGGAACACCAGGATCACCGACGCGACGGCGCTGCCGGCCAGCAGGCCGAACGCGGCCAGGGTGACGGTGAGTCCGAGGAGGGCGAGGACCAGGGCGCGGTCACGGTCGTGGTCGGCCGCTCGCCCGCCGACCAGGTTCCCGACGACGAGGCCGACGCCGTACACCATCAGCAACCAGGCCACATCCGCCGAGGAGAAGCCGCCGACCTCGGTGAACGTGTAGGCGATATAGCTGAACGCGCCGAACATGCCGCCGTAGCCGAGCGCGGTGGCCGTCAGGGTGAGCCAGACCTGCCAGGAGCGGAACGCACGGAACTGCGCCCGCAAGCCGGTGGGCGGCGGCGGACCGGAGCGGCCCGGCGCTGTCGCCGTCCGCGTCGCTCCCGCGTCGTCGGGGACGAGGGCGACGATGCCCGCCAGCGCGAGCACACCGATCGCGGTGACCGCCCAGAAGGCCGCTCTCCAGCCCCAGCGTTCACCGACCAGCGCGCCGAACGGTACGCCCAGCACGTTCGCGAGCGTGAGCCCGGCGAACATGACGGCCACCGCGCGGGACTTCTTCTCCGGCGCGACCAGGCCGCGGGCGACCAGCGAGCCGATCCCGAAGAACGAACCGTGGCACAGCGCCGCGACGATCCGCCCGAGCAGCATCACCTGATAGTTCGGCGCAACCGCCGACAACAGGTTGCCGATGACGAACAACGCCACCAGGCCGACCAGGACGCCCTTGCGCGGCAGCCGCGCCGTCGCCGCCGTCAGCGCGATCGCGCCGATCGCGACACTCAGGGCGTATCCGGAGATCAGCCATCCCGCCGCCGCCTCGGACACGGCGAAACTGGTCGCCACCTGGGGAAGCAGCCCGGCGATCAGGAACTCCGTCAGACCGATGCCGAACCCGCCGAGTGCCAGCGCGATGAGCCCACTCGGCATCCGCCGCTCTCCGATCGACCGCCCGACAAGTCGCTGTCCGCGGCCCCACTATGCCACCACGGGTACGGAGTTCGTACGGTCACCCCGCCAGGCGCGGATCCAGGTGATCCGGGGGCCTACCGCACCAGGCAGGGGCGCTTGCTGTCGAACTCCCAGTCGGGGATCAGGAATTGCATGGTGACGGCATCGTCGCGCGCCCCCAACGCCTTCTCCCGGTAGAGGTCATGGGCGGCGAGGAGGCGGTCCATGTCGAGCTGGACGCCGAGGCCCGGGGCGTCAGGGACGGCGATCTCACCGCCCACGATGCGCGGTGGGTCGACGGTGAGCCGTTCCAGCCCTTCCTGCCAGATCCAGTGCGTGTCCAGGGCGTTGTACTCGCCCGGGGCCGCGGCGCCGCAGTGGGTCACCATGGCCAGGGAGATGTCGAAGTGGTTGTTGGAGTGGCAGCCCCAGGTCAGCCCCATCGCGTTGCACAGCTGCGCCACACGCACGGAACCCTGCATGGTCCAGAAGTGCGGGTCGGCCAGCGGGATGGAGACCGACTGGAGGGTCAGGGCGTGGGCCATCTGACGCCAGTCGGTGGCGATCATGTTGGTCGCGGTGGGCAGGCCGGTGGCGCGGCGGAACTCGGCGAGGATCTCCCGTCCCGAGTAGCCGCCCTCGGCTCCGCAGGGGTCCTCGGCGTAGGCGAGCGTGCCGACCAGGGGCCGGCACAGCTCGATCGCCTCGCGCAGCGACCAGGCGCCGTTCGGGTCGAGGGTGATGCGGGCCTCGGGGAAGCGGGTCTTCAGCGCCCGTACGGCCTTGACCTCCTCCGCGCCTTCCAGGACGCCTCCCTTGAGCTTGAAGTCCCGGAAGCCGTAGAGGTCGTAGACCGCCTCGGCCTGGCGGACGATCGCCTCCGGGGTCAGGGCCTCCTCGTGTCGGATCCGGTGCCACTCCGCGTCCACGTCGGGTTCGCGGACGTACTCCAGATCGGTCCGGTCGGGGTCGCCGACGTAGAAGAGGTAGCCCAACACCCGTACGGAATCCCGCTGTTGCCCGTCGCCCAAGAGCGCCGCCACGGGCACGTCGAGGTGCTGGCCGAGGAGGTCGAGCAGCGCCGACTCGACGGCGGTGACGGTATGGACGGTGGTCCGCAGGTCGAAGGTCTGGGCGCCCCGGCCGCCGGCGTCGCGGTCGGCGAAACGGTCGCCGATCTCGCGGAGGACGCGCTTGTAGTCGCCCACCTTCGCCCCGAGGACGAGGGGTCCGGCGTCGCGGAGCGTCTGCGTGATCTTCTCGCCGCCGGGCACCTCCCCCAGTCCCGTACGGCCCTCGGAGTCCTTGAGGACGACGACGTTGCGGGTGAAGTACGGGCCGTGGGCGCCGGAGAGGTTCAGCTCCATGCAGTCGCGGCCGGCGACAGGGTAGACGGCGTACTCGGTGACGGTCGGCTGACTGCTCATGCTGGTCCAAGTCCCTTGTGTCATGGATGAGTCGGGTTACAGGCTGAGGACGTCGAGGGCCCACTCGGCCGCCAGGACACCGCCCAGGCCGAGGATCGCGAGCACGGTCGTATAGCTGGTACGGACCTTGATCGCTTCGATGACGGAGAGGTTGAAGTACTCCTTGAACAGCCAGAATCCGGGGTCGTTGACATGGGAGCAGGCGATGGAACCGCAGGCGACGGCGAGCACCATCATCTCCGGGTGGACCCCGCTGCCCGCCAGCAGCGGCAGCACCACGCCGGAGGCCGTGACGACGGCGACCGTCGCCGAGCCGAGCGCGATACGGAGGATGACGGCGACGAGCCAGGCCAGGACGATCGGCGAGATGGACCAACTGTCCGTGGCGTCCTTGATGTAGTCGGAGATCCCGCCTTCGACGAGGACGTTCTTGAAGGCCCCGCCCGCGCCGATCACCAGGAGGATCATCGCCATCGCCTTCGCCGCCGAGGTGCAGGAGGCGCCGACCTCCTCCAGGCTCCGGCCGATCCGCGGTCCGAACGCCCAGATCGCCAGGCACAGGGTGAGCAGCAGCGCGATCGGTGCCGAGCCGAGGAAGGCGACGGAGTTCAGGAGCGGGCTCTCGGTGGAGGTGGCCATGTCGGTCACGGCGGCGGCCACGATCAGCACCACGGGGAAGAGCGCCACGAACAGCGACCAGCCGAGGCCGGGCATCTCCTCGTCGGTGAACTCGCGCTCGGTGACCAGGCCCTTGGGGATGGCCGGGTCCAGCGCCCTGACGAAGGGAAGCCGGGGCCAGGTCAGGGCGATGAGCGCACCGGCGGGAACGGCGATGAACAGGCCGTAGAACAGCGTCAGCCCGACGGAGGCGTGGAAGGTCGCGGCGACGGCGGTGGGGCCGGGGTGCGGCGGCAGGAAGCTGTGCATGGTGGACAGCGCGATGGACATCGGCAGACCGACCCACAGCAGCTTCGCCCCGGTGACCCTGACCAGGGTGAACGCGATGGGCACGATGATGATGAAGGCGACCTCGTAGAACATGGTCACGCCGATCAACATGGACGTGACCACCATGGCCACCTGGACCCAGCGGGGGCCGAACGCGTCGAGGAGCTTTCCGGCTATCCGCTGCGCGGCACCGGAGTCCCCCATCACCCGCCCGACCATGGCACCGAGTCCGATGGTGAGCATGGTGTCGCCGATCTGGCCCCCGATGCCCTCGGAGAGCACGTCGGGGATGGTCGCCACCGGGATTCCCCGGACCAGTGCGACGCCGACCGCCACGAGCAGAAGGGCCGCGAAGCCGTTCAGCCTCAGCCTGGTCATGAGCAGCAGCAGGATCAGCACACTGATCCCCACCACGAGCAGGGGCATGACAGTTCTCCTTTGAACCGGTGCGGGGCGGCGAGCTGGTGAGATCCATCCCTGTATGCAGATGCTGTCCACGTATGCAGATGGACGTTAAGGGTGTGAACGGAGACGGTCAATGGGTGAACCGGCATGGATTGCCGCGGACTTACGATGAGCGCCATGTCGGAGGGGAGAGGTGTCCGTGGCGTGAAGTCGGCGGCGCGGACCGTCGCGCTGCTGGAACTGCTCGCCGCGCGGGGCGAGCGGCCCTCGCGCCTGGACGAACTCGCGGAGGACCTGGATGTGCCGCGCAGCAGCATGTACCAGCTGCTCCAGACCCTCGTCGACTGCGGCTGGGTCCGCACCGACGCCACCGGCTCCCTCTACGGCATCGGGATCCGCGCCCTGCTCACCGGCACCAGCTATCTCGACGGCGACCGGCGTATCCGCGCGGTACGGCCGTACCTCGACGAGGCGTCGGACGCGCTCGGCGAGACGATCCACCTGGCACGGCTCGACGGCCCGGACGTCGTCTACCTGGCCACCCGCGAGTCCCACGAGTACCTGCGCACCATCAGCAGGGTCGGCCGCCGCGTCCCGGCCCATGCCGGCGCCCTCGGCAAGGCACTGCTCGCCGAGCGCCCCGACGACGAACTGCCGTTCACCGACGAGTCGTTGACCGCCCTCACGGAGAACACGCACACCAGCCGGACCGCGCTGCTCGCCGACCTGGCCCGGGTGCGCGAGCGCGGCTACTCCATCGACCGCGAGGAGACGGTCACCGGCATCGCCGGCTTCGGCTTCGCCCTGCGGTACGACACCCCGGCCACCGACGCCATCAGCTGCTCGGTCCCGGTGGCCCGGCTGACCGGGGAACACGAGGCCCACATCATCTCGGTGATGCGGGAGGTACGAGCGACGATCGAATCCCGTCTGCCGCCGGCCTCGGGCACACCCGACTGGCGCTGAGCGGCGAGGACGGCGAGCGCCCGGCACCGGGTCGGTTCCACCTCAGCGGTGCGCCGTCCGACGCCGGGGTGCCGTGGCAAGGGCGGCTCAGGCGACAGGCTGCGCCCGACCGCCGCTCAGCCCCGTCAAGCGGAACGTTTCATCCAGCCGGTCCAGCCGGTCCGGCCACCTCGAACCGCCCATGCGGTCGGTCCGGTCCGTCCGCAGCGCGAGGATTCCCAGGCGCAGTGCTATCGCGATGAGATGCGTGCGGTTCTTCGCACACAACTTCTCCCGGATGCTGCGCATATGGGAAGCCACCGTGCGGGGCGAGATCGACAGCTCCTGGGACATGTCCGCGTCCGACATACCGTGGGCCGCCAGAAGAAGGATCTCCAGTTCCCGGGTGCTGAGTCGGCCAGAGGTGTCCACTGTCATGGTGCCTGCCTTGTTCGAAGGGGGTCGAGGACCCACGAGATCGTCCGCCTGGTGCGCTGTGACTCTTCCGTGACACCCGGGTCCCGGCCATCGACCGTTCGACCGATACCCGGTGGTAGCCATCGGCCGATCGACCTCGGTCCTTCCGCCCTGACGAGGATCGGCCGTCAGGAACGCGCCAACCGCTCGGTCCTTACAGCCATTCGGACCGCCGGCTTTCCGCGGACTGCCGGAGCGGCCACGTGATCCGTGGCATGCTCGGCCGCGTGAGCAGCACCCCCACGCGCGTAGTGATCGCCGACGATCAGGATCTGATCCGGGCCGGATTCCGCCTCATCCTCGACGCCCAGGAGGGCATCGAGGTGGTCGGAGAGGCCGCCGACGGGCTCGCGTGCGTGGAGCTGGCGCGCGCGTTGCGGCCGGATGTGTGCCTGGTGGACGTCCGTATGCCGAAGCTGGACGGGCTGGAGGTGACCCGGCTGCTGTCCGGCCCCGGGGCGATGTACCCGACCCAGGTCGTGGTGGTCACCAGCTTCGACCAGGACGACTACCTCGATGTGGCGCTGCGCAACGGCGCTTGCGGTTTCCTGCTGAAGGACGCCACGCCCGCGTTGCTGGTCGAGGCGGTGCGGGCGGCGGCGCGCGGTGACGCGCTGGTCTCGCCCGCCGTGACGGTCCGGCTGCTGAAGCGGCTGGAGGAACGGGCGGCGGCGCCGGCGAACGGCACCGGTGTGCCCGAATCGTCGCTCAGCGCCCGGGAGTTGGACGTCGCCCGGCTGGTCGCGGTGGGCCGCACCAACCAGGAGATCAGCGACGAGCTGTGCCTGTCCCTGTCCACCGTGAAGACGCACCTGGGCCATATCCACCACAAGCTCGGCGTGCGCAACCGCGTCGAGGTGGCCGCGTGGGCCTGGGCCAACGGGACGGTCCGGACGGCACACTGACGGTGGTTCCGTGAAGGTCCTGTCGTCGATCTGTGTCCCTCCCCACAGATCGATCCACCACCTGTGAGACAGGCACGGGCATGCCTAACCTCCGGTTGTATGACAACTTCGTCACTCGCGGCACTTTCGGCACGAGCGACCCAGCCGCACCACGGCCCCTCTCGGTTACCCGCGCGGCGGCTGAACCACCGCGCCCTCTACCCGGCTCTGGGTGTGCTGTGGCTGCTCGACATAGGGATCATCGGGTCACAGCAGCGCGGCCCCGTCGACTGGCTGCCCCTCGTGACCGGCCCGCTCGCCCTGGCGCTGGTGCTCGTGCCGGAACCGCGGCTGAGCACCGAGTGGCGGGCGGGAGTCTGCGCGGCCGTCTCGACGACGGTGACGCTGGTCACCCTGCTGATGGGGGCGGCCCTGCCCGAATGGGGGCTGCTGGAGACGGCGTGCATGCTGGTCCTGCTCGCCCGCACCTGCCGCAACGTCACCCGGCCCGGCATCACCCTCGCACTGGCCGCCGCGATGGGGGCCAGCATCATCGACGAACCCCTGCGCACCGGGGGCACCGGAATCACCCTGACCTACCCGTTCCTGCTGACGTTCGCCGTGGGCGGGGCCGTCGGAGCGGGCTGCTACCTGCGCACCCTGGACGCCCGGCGCAGCCGTACGATCGCCGCAGTACGGCTCGCCGAGCGGATCCAACTCGCCCGGGAACTGCACGACTTCGTCGCCCACCATGTGACGGGCATCATCGCGCAGGCACACGCCGCCGGTGTGATCCACGAGAGCTCGCCCCACCAGGTCGGCCCCATCCTGAGCAACATCGCCGAAGCCGGGCAGCGGACCATGGACTCCATGCGCCGCCTGATCCGGGTACTGCGCGAGGAGGGCGAGCAGACCACCATCGAGCGCCCGGAGGAGCCGTACGCCGAACTCACCAAACTGGTCTCGTCGTTCAGCGGCCAGGGTGACGGATCCACCGCCCAGCTGGAGGTCACCGGTGCGGCCCGGAGAAGCACTCTGCTGCCCGAGGTGGGCTCCGCGGTCCATCGCGTGGTGCAGGAGGCGCTGACCAACGTACGGCGGCACGCGCCGGGCACCCAGGCGACGGTGCGCGTCCACCGCACCCGCGAGGATCTGCTCCGGGTCGACGTGTACAACGACGGGCCCGAGCGTCGGGGCTCCCGTCCCACGGGAGGCCACGGCGGCTACGGTCTGATCGGTCTGCGCGAGCGGGCGGAGGCGGTCGGCGGCTCCCTGACGGCGGGCCCCGCCGACGACGGCGGCTGGTGGCTCATCGCCCATTTCCCGGTGCTCACCGAAGCCGAACTCCAGCGCGACGCCGAACGGTCCGCCGCCCCGGTTCCGCCCGCTCGCCCGCACCACGGACGCCACGCCAGGCCGAATGCCCGTACGGAGCCCGAGCCGGACATGAACTGGGATGCGGGTTAGGCGATCCAGGGCGTGAATTAGGCAATTCTGCGAATCGCGCCGGAGCGGGCCCGCCCTCTAATGTGTCGAAGACCCAAAAGGCGCCGGGACGGCCTTCTCACGTCCCGCAGAGTGGTGAAACGGCCCGGACCGGGCCCTTGCGAGGGCCCGGTCCACCACTTTCCCGTTCACCGCTTCGCGAACCGGCCGACCGGTGCCCGTTTTTCGAGGCGACGCAGGAGGCACATGAGTACGGCCGTCGTGGTGGGCAGTGGTCCGAACGGACTCGCGGCCGCCACGTTTCTCGCCCGGGAGGGTGTCGAGGTCACCGTCCTCGAAGCCGCCGACGCCATCGGCGGCGGCACGCGCACCAGCGAGCTGACCCCGGGACTCCTGCACGACCACTGCTCAGCCACCCATCCCATGACCGTCGGCTCCCCGTTCCTGCGCGGCCTCGACCTCGGCCGCCACGGCCTGACCTGGCGCCTGCCGGACATCGACTGCGTGCATCCGCTGGACTCCGGCGGGGCCGGGGTCCTGCACCGGTCGGTGGAGGAGACGGCCGACGGCCTCGACGGTGGGGACGGACGCAACTGGCGGCGGGTGTTCCGGCCGCTCGCGGACGGCTACGACGAGCTCGCCGAGGACCTGATGCAGCCGCTCGGTCATGTGCCGAAGCATCCGCTGCGCCTGGCCGCGTTCGGCCCGCAGGCCCTGCTGCCCGCCGCCGCGGTGGCCCGGCTGTGGCGGGCGGAGACCACCCGCGCACTCTTCGCCGGGGTGGCCGCGCACGCGTTCCGCCCGTTCCACCGGCCGGCGAGCGCCGCGGTCGGCCTGACGATCATCGCCGCCGGTCACCGCCACGGGTGGCCCGTGGCCGCAGGCGGTTCCCGGGCGATCAGCGACGCGCTCGCGGCTCGGCTCGCGGAGTTCGGCGGCCGGATCGAGACCGGTGTGCGGGTGCGTTCCCAGGCCGACCTGCCCCCGGCCGACGTGGTCCTCTTCGACCTCGCGCCGCGCGCGGTCGCCGACATCCTGGGCGACCGGCTGCCGGCGCGGGTGGCCCGCGCCTATCGCCGGTACCGTCACGGACCCGGCGCCTTCAAGGTCGACTTCGCCGTCGAGGGCGGTGTGCCCTGGACGAACGAGGCGGCCCGCCGGGCCGGCACCGTCCACCTCGGCGGGACCTACGAGGAGGTCGCCGCCGGCGAGCGGGCGATCCACGCCGGGCGCATGCCCGAGCGGCCCTTCGTCCTCGTCGGCCAGCAGTACCTGGCCGATCCGCGGCGTTCGAAGGGCGACGTCCACCCGGTCTGGACGTACGCACATGTGCCGCACGGCTACGACGGAGACGCCACGGAAGCGGTCGTCGCACAGATCGAACGGTTCGCCCCCGGATTCCGCGAACGGGTCCTGGACATGGCCGTCCGCTCACCGGCCGGCTTCGAGGAGTACAACCCGAACTACGTCGGCGGTGACATCATCGCCGGGGCGAACACCGCCTTCCAGCTCGTGCTGCGCCCCCGCGCCGCGCTCGACCCCTACAGCACCGGCGTGCCGGGCATGTACATCTGCTCCGCTGCGACGCCACCGGGAGCCGGCGCCCACGGCATGTGCGGCGCGAACGCGGCCGCGTCGGCGCTGCGCCGGCTTCGCTGAGAAATCCCGCTTTCGGAACCGCCTTTTCGAACGGCCCGGACCATATGGTCCGGGCCTTTTTCGCGCCGCCCGCACACTGTGAACCCCGTCACTCGCAGATTCGGCAATTTTCAGGATGTGAGGCCCCTGTGGGCGCCCGTAGTGTTCTTTCTCGAAGGGCACGGAAAAAGGTTCCCCGAAGCCCTCGAAAAGAAGAAGCAGAAAAGAAGCAGTAGAAAAGAAGCCGTCACACCGAAAGGAAAAAGCGAATGAGCATCATCGCGAAGGCAATGGACCGTATGGACCTCCCCGTGGAGGGTGTCATCCTCGCGTCCGCCCGTCCCACCCTCGGTACCCCGCGCATCGGCCGGGTCGCGAACGGCGCCAACGCCCTCGCCGCACTGGGTGGTCTGGCGGACCTGGCCCAGGTCGGCGGCGGCGTCGCCCAGGTGGTCGGCGCGGCCAGCGCCGTGGAGGCGAACAACGCCGCCGCGGACGCCAACCAGGCCATCGCCAACGCCGCGAACGCCCAGGCCGCGGCCGTGGGCGGCGTCTGATCCGCTCCGCACAGCCTCACTCCCCGCGGCTGTTAGGAACTGATCGAGAAAGCACATGAAAACTGCCGGGCCAGAGTCGTGTTCTGGCCCGGCAGTGTGCCCTGAGGCAAAGAAATCCATCAGAGGTTACCACGAAAGAGGGGCCCGTGAAATTCACCGGAAAAATTCCTTCCGTAATTCCGGGAAGGATCACCTCGGCGGTCTTCGGACCGGCTCCGGTCGGCCGGGATCGCGCCATCGGCATGTCCGAGCGGCTGGCCGCCGTGTCCAGTCTGCAGTCCTCCCTGGAGTACCTGACCCAGCGCAAGGACATCGAGAAGGGAGGGATGAACGACTGGGAGGTGGCCAGGCAGTACCTCGCCGGAGCCGGCCCCCTGACACGCCGTCTGGTCGACAGCGTCAGCGGAGTGCACACCACCACCGCCCTGCACGTGGCCCGCTCCGCCGTGGCCGTCGGCATGCTGCTGCCCGGCAATTCCCGGTGGCGGGGCGCGGGCAACCTGTTCCTGGGCGCCTCCTCCGCCGTGCTCGCCCCGCGCCACCACTACGGCGGCGACGGCTCCGACCAGGTGGCCACACTGGTCCAGATCGCCACCGGCGCCGCCCGTCTGGCGCCCTCGCCTGCGGCCAAGGACGCACTGGTGTGGTACGCCGCCCTCCAGGCCAACATGGCGTACGCGGTGTCCGGTTGGGTCAAGCTGTTCGGCAAGCCCTGGCGGGACGCCTCCGCGCTCGGCGGAGTGATGCGCACCCGTACGTACGGTCACGAAGGCATCTTCCGCTGGACCCAGGAGCACCCGAAGACCGCCAAGGCACTCACGCACAGCGTGCTCGCGCTGGAGTGCCTCTTCCCGCTCGCCTACGCCCGCGGTGGCACACTGACCCGCTCCATGATCACCAGTGCCGCGGCGTTCCACGTGGCCAACGGCTACTTCATGGGCCTGAGCCGGTTCGTGACCGCCTTCCCCGCATTCCACCCCCTGGTCGCCTACACCAGCACCCCCCGGTCCCACGCCGCCGTCGCCGGACGTGACGACCGTGCCGTCAAGGCCGCGCTCGTCGCACTCGCGGGCGGCACCGCCGCGGCGGCCGTGACCGCCGTACGGCGACGGCTGCGTACCACCGAGGGCTGGCACTCCTCCCGCATGCTGACGACCCGGCACGGAAACCGGCTCCAGTACGAGGAGTACTCGCCCGGCGACCCCGACCAGCCGGTCGTCGTCCTGGCCAGTGGACTGCTGTCGACGAGCGAGCACTATGCCTGGATCTCCGAACGGCTGGCCCACGAGACCCGGTACGGCATCGTCGCCTACGCCCGCGCCGGATACGCCGGCAGCCGCCGGGAGGCCACCAGCCCGTACCGGCTGTCGGAGTCCGTGCACGACCTGGTCGACCTCGTGAACGGCGCGGTCGCCCCGCACCGCGAGGTGATCCTCGTCGGCCACTCCATCGGCGGCGAGATCGCCCGCCGCGCCGCCCGTCACCTGGGCGACCGGCTCCGGGGCATCGTCTACCTCGACTCCTCCCACCCCGGCCAGTTCGCCGGCGGACTGAGCCAGGTGGAGAAGGGTCTCTCGGAGCACTTCACCTCGGTCAGCCGGGCACTGCGCCTGGGCACCGGCGCCCTCCTCACCCGTCCCGTCTGGATCACCGAACTGCCCTACGCCTACCGGAAGAAGGTCTTCGCGCAGTACGCGGACGCCCGCATGTGGGAGGCCGCACGCCGCGAATGGAAGGCCGTACGGGACGATTTCGCGTCCTTCAAGGGAGCGCTCGCCCGGATCGAGGGCGTACCCGCGCTCGTGATCTCCGCCCAGCGGACCGTGGACACCAACCCCGAACAGCTTCTCCTCCACAAGGAGCTCGCCGAGGCCCACGTCGGCGCGCGCAGCGAGGCCGTGGTCATCGAGGGCGCCACCCACGAGAGCATGCTGATCAACAGCCGCTACGCGCACCAGGTGACGGACCGCGTCGTCGCGTTCTTCGGCGCCCCCGACCGCCGCTCCCCCGGTTCTGGCCCCTCCCGTCCGTCCCGCCCCGCCCCCCGCAAGGAGGCCACCCGATGACGTCCCTGCCCCGTCTCCGGCTGAAGAGCGCCTTCACCGGTGAGGGAGCCCCCTGGCGGATCGCCGGAGCCGCCCTGCTCCTGCTGACCCTCGCCGGCCAGCACCCCCACCAGCACTTCGGCCGGGTCCGTTCCCGGGACCACTTCTCCCTGCTGCCGAACTGGCGGTTCTTCGCACCGCACCCGGCCATGTTCGACTTCCACTTCCTGTACCGGACGGTGAGCGGCGACGGCGCGGCCTCCGGCTGGCGCGACGCCAGCGGCATCGAGGAGCGCAAGCCG
Source organism: Streptomyces sp. CA-210063 (assembly GCF_024612015.1). NCBI lineage: Bacteria > Bacillati > Actinomycetota > Actinomycetes > Kitasatosporales > Streptomycetaceae > Streptomyces > Streptomyces sp. CA-210063. The sequence goes on along the minus strand of NZ_CP102512.1, from coordinate 9,538,645 downwards.
CTGCACCTGGTCTGGTTCCCGACCCGCCGCGCCGACAAGTCCGTCTTCGACGCGTGCCAGGAGATCCTGCCCCGCCTCGACCAGGGCTTCACCGCCGCCGCCCACACCCCCGGCTACCGGCTGATCTCCGAGCACGTACGCACCCGTATCGCGGCCGAGGACGCGTCGGCCGACGACGTCAGGGGCTTCCAGTTCGCCCTGGCCTCCAGCACGGGATACGACATGCGCCAGGGCCCCCAGCTCATGTTCGTCTCCCCCTTCGTGCCCCTCGACCCGCACGCCCCGAGCACTCCCCTCACCCCGCTCGCCCCTGCCAAGACCGAAGTGAGGACCTGACCATGAGCCTCGACAACCCCTTCTTCATCAGCGGCCTCGTGCTGATCGGCCTCGGCTTCGTCAAGGCGGCCCTCCTGTACGTCCAGGTCGTGCGGGAACGCAAGCACGACGGGAGTGACGCCGAGTGAACCCCGCCGGCACGCGGCCCCCGACCAGGCCGCGGGCCGTGCACCGGGCGGTCCCCGAGCTCCATCTGCATCTGCTGTGGGGCAAGGGAGCCAAGCCGTGGCGAGCCCTGGGCCGACACCGCGGACTGATCGCACTCGGCATCCTGCTGGGCCTGCTGGGCGCCGCGGCGTCCCTGGCCCAGCCCGCCGTCATCGGCGGACTGGTCGCCTCCGTCGAAAACCAACAGCCCGTGACCGGCCCCATCCTGATCGCCGCGGCCCTGTTCCTCGCCGACGCCGTCCTCGGCGCCCTCCACTCGTACGTCATCGGCCTCGCCGGGGAGAACATCGTCTACGACATCCGCAGCAACCTCGCCGCCCGGCTGCTGCGCTCCCGGTTCCGCGCGTACAGCGGCTGGAAGCAGGGCGACGTGTTCGCCCGGATGGTCAGCGACACGCTCCTCGCCCGCACCACCATGACGCACGCCATCGACAGCATCATCCAGAACGGCTTCCTGGTCGTCGGCGGTATCGCGCTGATGGCCTGGGTCGACGAGGTACTGCTTCTCGCCACGCTGGGCTGTCTCGGCGTCACCAGCGTCATCTCGCTCTGGCTGGCGCGCGGGGTGCGGAAGGTGTCGGTGCTCAACCAGACCGACACCGGCAACTTCGGCTCCGCGCTGATGCGGGTGCTCGGCGCGATGCCGACCGTGAAGGCGTCCCGCGCCGAGGCCCGTGAGGCGGAGGGCATCTCGGACATCGCCAAACAGGCCCGCAAGTCCGGGATCAAGGTGACGGTCCTGTCGTCGCTGCTCGACCCGACGATGAGCATCGGCACCCAGCTCGCCCTCACCGTCGTCATCGCCCTGGGCGCGGCCCGCACCGCGACCGGCGAGATGACCGCCGCCGATCTGACGGCGTTCATCCTCTATCTCTTCTATCTGGTGGCCCCGCTGCTGACGCTGTTCACGTCCATCGCCCAGTTCCAGGTCGGCAGGGCGTCGATCGACCGCCTGGCGGAGCTCGGCAAGATCGAGGTGGAGGGCGAGAGGCCGGCCGACCGCCCGGCGGACCGCAGGCGCGGGCCCCGGCCCGCCAGGACCGCGTACAACACCGGCCTCGCCTTCGACGCGGTGACGTTCGCCTACCCGGGCAGCGAGAAGGTCGTCCTCGACGACGTCTCCTTCACGGTGCCCGCCAGCGGGCTCACCGCCGTCGTCGGCCCGTCCGGCGCGGGCAAGAGCACCGTCTTCCAGCTCATCGAGCGGCTCTTCGACCCGGTGTCCGGGGCGATCCGCATCGACGGCACGGACATCACCGACCTGCCGCTCAACCAGCTGCGGTCCATCGTCGGATACGTCGACCAGGACCACACCCTGCTGCGCGGCACCGTCCGGGAGAACCTCACGTACAGCGCGCCGGACGCCGGCGACAAGGACATCGCCGAGGCGCTGCGCATGGCCAACCTGACGGAGGTGATCGCCGCGCTGCCGCACGGCCTCGACACCGAACTCGGCGACCGCGGCGCCGGTCTGTCGGGCGGTCAGCGGCAACGCCTCGCCATCGCCCGTACGTTGCTGCAGGCACCCCGCTTCCTGCTGCTGGACGAGGCCACCGCCAACCTCGACAGCGAGTCGGAGAACGCGCTGCGCGACAGCATCACCATGATCTCCGAGTTCTGCGCGGTCATCGCCATCGCGCACCGCCTGTCCACCGTCACCGAGGCCCAGCGGATCGTGGTGCTCGACCGGGGACAGGTGCACGCCGTCGGCACCCACGACGAACTCCACCGGCACAGCGGCCTCTACCGCCGGCTCGCCCGGCTCCAGGAGCTCAGCGACGTGGCGTCGTGATCCGAGGACCCCGACAGGAGAGAGCATCCCGACAGGAGTACCTGATGAACGACTTCCTGCTGACCCCGCTCGTGGTGGCCCTCGGCATCGTCGGCTTCCTGATCGCCACCGGCGCCGTCAGCACTCCCGCCGTCATCGGCGCCGCCCTCGTGGCGCTGTTCGGGGCCTGCGCACAGGCCAGAAGGAACACCCACCCGAGGAACACCCCACCCAAGAAGCGGAGGCAGCACCCATGAGCACGTCCACCACGACCACCACGGCCGCCACGTCATCCCCTCCCACGACGACCGGCATCGTCGACGACATCGGCTACGGCCGGCAGTTCGACGGCTGGTACCACCGTCTGTTCCCCGACGACGCGTCCGTCGTCGCCGAGGTCGAGCGTCTGGCCTCCCTCCACCCCGATCCGGCTTCCGGCACCGTCGAGTTCGGCGTCGGCAACGGGCGGATCGCGCTCCCGCTGTCGCGCCGCGTCGGCCGGATCACCGGCATCGACTCCTCCCCCGAGATGCTCGACGTCCTGCGCCGGAACCTGGCCGACGACACGAGTGTCGAGCCCGTGCACGCCGACATCCGCACCTACACCGCCGACCGCACCGTGGGGCTCGTCTACTGCGTCTGCGCCACCCTGTCCATGCTGCTCACACCCGAGGAACAGCGCCAGGCCGTACAGCGCGCCGCCGACCTGCTCGCCCCCGGCGGCCGCCTCGTCCTGGAGACCCACAACAAGCCGGCCATCCTCGCCCTGCACGAAGGCCGCAGCCGCGCCACGTACTTCACGCCCTACCCGGAGCCCGGCACCGGCCTGCAGAGCCACTCCCTCCTCCTGCCCGAGGGGTCTCTGTGGCACCTCTCCCACGTCTGGTACGAGTCCGACGGCACCACCCGCGTCGGCACCGAGGTCTCCCGCCTGACCGCACCGGAGGAGCTGGACGCCTACGCCCGCGCGGCCGGCCTCGAACCGGAGACCCGCTTCGGCGACTGGCCCACCGACGCGGAACCGTACGCACCGCACTCACCACTGGCGATCTGCGCCTACGTGAAGCCGTCGTAGCGGTCGGCCCGGCCGACTCGCGAACGATCACTCGTGTCTGTTCGGGGGTGATGTCGGGCGGGGCGTACGCCCTGCGCGCGCTCGACGAAGCCCCTGCGCGCGATGGCGCCGTGCGCGCAGGTGACCTCGGCTCCGGCTGACGCGAGGCCGCCGGCTTGCTCGGAGGTGATGACGGTGAGGAGCAGGCCCCCGTTGAGCCGGGCCGGCACCGCCACTGATGTCGCGGTCACGGCTCCTCCCCTTGGGCCCGACCGGCCGGACGGTCCCCCGCGCCGCCCGACCGGCCATCGGTTGTTACGGCAGGGACGCTATCGACCGGCGGGCGGCCCGGTCTTGGACGAATTTGCACTCGCTGAGAGAGCAAGTGCGCCTTCCACCCGGCGGGAGGCCACCATCTGTCCGGGTGTGGTACCGGCGATGGCCCGGAACTCGCGGTTGAGGTGCGCCTGGTCGTAGAAGCCGCAGGCCGTCGAGATCTCGGTCAGGCTCGCGGCACTGTGGCTGAGCATCGCCACGGCGTGGCGGAAGCGCAGCACCCGGGCGGACGCCTTGGGCGTCAGCCCGATCTGCTGGGTGAACCGCCGGATCAGGTAGCCCTGGCTCCATCCGACTTCGGCGGCGATTCGGGCGATCGGGATCACCCCCGCGCTGCCGGAGAGCAGTCGCCAGGCGTGGCCGACCTCGGGCGCGGGCTCCGGGCCGCGCCCCAGCCGGGCGAGCAACGCCGCGTCCAGCAGGTCGAACCTGGCCGCCCAGTCCCGGGTGGACGCCAGCCGCTCCACCAGCACCCCGGCTTCGGGCCCCAGAACGTCCCGGATCTCGATGGCCAGGTTCGTCAACTCGCTCATCGGCATGCCGAACAGCCGGTAGGCGCCCAGCGGCGTGAACTCGACCCGGATCGCCTCCTGGCCGCCGGGATGCGCACAGATCGCGGGCCGGTCCTCCAGCCCCACCACCAGCGACCCGATGTTCCCGCTGCCCCCGCCCGGTACGCCCAACCGCCGCACCTGGGAGAACGGCTCCGCGAGGCTGATCAGCAGGGTCGCGCACCCGGTCGGCACCAACCGCGCCTCATACGGCGAGGTCACCGCTTCCCAGTAGCCGACATAGCTGCGCAGAAACGGCCGCAACCCCGGATGCCAGGGACGCGTCACCCGCCACAGACCACCGAGCCGCGCGACCTCGACCGCACCCGTCGTGCCACCGCGTGGACCATGCACCACCAAGAGGCTCCCCTCACCCCCGAGAGACCACCCAGAGCAAACCGTTCCGCGTATGAGCGTCTGACCGGCCCATGAGTCCGGGCTGTCGTCCCGGTGTCGCCGTCGTATGCGTCAACGTACGCCGCACGACACACGTCCCGCAGCGTACTGATGATGCGGCGTCAGGCAGGTGGTTTTCGAGACCCACCCCTACCCGGCGTTCTCTCCTACCCGGTGGTTCTCGCCGCCCGGGCAAACGAGAGGCTGTCCGGGCGGGCTCGTCCCGGAGCGGACCATGCGGGCGCCCTGTCCGGCCACGACGAGCGTCTGACGAAGCTTGCCCCGCGCGCCCGCGCCGGGATCGGTCAGATGTAGCCCTCCCCGAGGGCATAGGCCACGGCGTGGCTTCGATTGCGCAGGTGCAGACGGGTGGTGAGGTTGTGCAGGATGCCCTTGACCGTGCGTTGCGAGTAGGACAGCTTGCTCGCGATCTCGACCGTGTCCAGCCCCTCGGCGATCAGCCGCAGCACGTCGACCTCGCGCGGCCCCAGCCCCGGGGGGGGCGAGGCCGGGGTGGTTGGCGGCGCCGCGGTGCATCATCCCCACCTGGTTCATGAGGCGACCCAGCAGATCCGCCGGAAGATTGCCGTCCCCGCGCGATGCGTCGAGGACAGCCCGCACAAGTCGCTGCGCCGTGGCCTCGCGACGCCAGACCACGGCGCCGACGCCGCACTCGATGGCGCTGAGCAGTTCGTTGCCGCGCAGCAGACTCACCACCAGGACGGGCCGGACACCGTCGCCGCGCACGAGCTTGCGCAGTCCCGCGGCGGTCGCGTCGTCCAGGGTCTCGGCAACCACCACCGCCATCACACCCGGTGGGGCGGTGTACTCCTCGTTCTCCTCGTTCTCCTCGACGAGATCGATCACCGCATGCTCGCACAGTTGGCTGACGACGCCTGCGCGAGAGATGGGGTCCTGGGCATGCACCAGGACCGGAACTCGCTTGCGTCTCGGCTGAGTCGATTCAGCCGCCCTGGTGTCGTCCGAAGTCCCCATCATGTCGTCCCCACCCATCTCCGCCCCGTACCTGGCGAACCTGTTTCATCCGCTGCAACGAGCGCGAGTCGAGGGCGGTTCAATGGGCCGGATGTCTCGGCCGACAGTGAGACGACAGTCACCGCCCCACTAGACAACCGGCAGGGGCGGGAAGTCGGCCGCAGTCACCTGTCCCGGTTGGTTCTGGCCCTTGACCTTGCCCGCGTGGAGGGCGGCGAACATCGCGGCGTCGACCTTGCCCGTCGCCGGAAGACCCAGGTTGCGCTGGTAGGAAGCGACGCGATCGGCGAAGCCACCGTCAGCGGAGTTGCTCGCCCGGTTGTCAGCGCTCTTCAGGTAGTGGATGTTGGCCCGGACGTAGGAGTCCATCGCCTTGACGTCGTTGGTGTCGTACTGCACGTTGTCGGCCCACAGCAGGATGCTGTTCAACCAGACGACCTCGGGGTTCTTCTTCCCCGGCTGAAGGGTCGAAGTGCTGTCGCCGAAGTGGGCCATCAGCAGCGCCGTCATGGTGGCCCGGCCCAGGTTGCCGGCCCCGTCCGTCTTGATCGTGACACCGTCGTTGCGCTCGTCGTTGGCCTTCTGGAAACACTTGATGGCCTGAACCGTCGCCGCGTCCATGACGCCGAGCCGGTGGTCGCCGGTGAGCCGGCACGGATCGGACGCCCTCGCGGTCTCCATCCTCACCTGGGCGAACTGAACGAAGAGGTTGGGACCGTCACCACGGCGAAACGGCAGCGGTCCGCTGGGCGCCGCCTTGTCCTCCTGTTCCGGGGCCGAGCCACCCGAACCACCGGAACCTTCGGAACCACCGCCCTCCCCCGAACTCCCGCCGGGGTCGGCGGCGGTGTCGTCGTCGGCGCCGTCGGGCAGCGCCTCCTGTTCGGCATCCGAAGCGTCCGGGGACGGCAGTTCACTCGCCGGGGGCTCCGGACTGGGGAGAACGGTGGTGGAGACCTCTTCGCTCCACTCCGTCGCGGAGCTGCGTACCTGGGGCTGGTGGCCGAACCACAGGACGGCGAAGGTGATGGCGAGGGCGAGGGCGACGCTGAGGCAGGTGGCGAGCCAGCGGGGAAGGAAGCCCCGCTGGACGAAGGTGCCGTCCACGGTGCGGGGGTCCGTCCCGGAGCGCCGTACGGCGAGGGTGTAGGGCCGTTCTTCCTTCGATCCGAACCAGATCGTCTCGCGGGGCTTCAGCGTGACGTGCACGAAGGCGGCGCGTCCGGGCTCGATCTGGACATTGGCGGGGCGGATGTCGTACGCGAGCTGGTCGTCGTTCTCGGAACCGATGGAGGCCGTCAACTTGGTGTTGCCGAGGTTGTCGATGGCCAGCTGTGGCCGTCCCCGGAAGCGTCCCTTGACGGTGGGCGGCACGAGTTCGGCCCGTACCTCGGTGAACGCGGTGATGCTGAGATTGCCCTCGACGACCGTGGTGGCCTCAGGATGCACGGTGGGGACGATCCGTACGGCGTACGGATTCGCCCCCGCGGTGGCGTCGGGACTGCGGGGCGGTGAGAGAGTCAGCTCCACGGTGCCGGTGGTACCGGGGTAGAGCCGCAGGGTCTGCGGCTCAACGGTCGCCCACGGCGCGACGTCGCCGACCGGTTCGAAACGGTACTCGTCGACGATGTCGCCGGTGTTGCGTACCCGAAGCCGCACCGTCGTGCTGGCGCCGGGGTCGACGAGGGCGGAAGCGGGTTCGAGGGAGGTCCAGAGGCTCACCGGCCGACGATACGACGCCCCCTGAGAGGCAGTCAGCGATCTTGTGGGCAGGATCGCCGGGCTAAAGGGGCGGGTTCCAGAGCCCGTTCGGCCATCAGGCCCTCGCACTGCCCCACCGGCAGGGTCTCCACGTGGTGCCAGGCCCTCGTGGCCGCCTCCTGGACGATGTCCTCCGCCTGGTGCCAGTCGCCTCCCAGGAGACGTGACGCGAACCGCAGCAGATCCTTGCCGTGGTGTTCGTACAGTTCCCGGACGAATGTCTCGCAGTCGGAGCCCTCTCGGGTGGGCGTCATGTCGCCGTCTCCGCCACCAAGTCCATGACCGGTCACCTGCTGGGCGGCGCGGGTGGTATCGAGACGGTCGCCACGGTGCTGGCCCTGCGGCACCGGACGGCGCCCCCGACCATCAACATCACCGACCGCGACGACGAGATCGACCCCTCCCTGCTCTCCTCCCGGCCCCGTCCGCTCCCCGGCGGACCCCTCGTCGCCCTCAACAACTCCTTCGGGTTCGGCGGCCACAACGTGGTCCTCGGCTTCCGCGTCGGAGGCTGACACCACCCCCGCCGGCCGGTGACGGGCGGTGCCCGGGAAGTTCTTCAGTTCCGCGGCCCCGACCCGGCCCTCGGCGAAGACCACGCAGGTCATGGGCCGTTCGCCCCACTTGTCGTCGGGCACTCCGATGACGCAGGCCTCCGCGACGGCGGGGTGGTCGGCGAGCCGGCGCTGAACGGGATGATCAACGGCAGGAGCCAGTTACGTAAGGTGTCCATGGTGGGCTCGAGCCTAGATCGACACGTCGACCGGGTGGATCTACCCGGGGTAGGAGATCATCTCTACCCAGAGATAGGTGCGCCGTTCATGCCGCGGGGCGACGTGATCGCCGGCAGCCGCGGGGAACCTTGTGCCATGACCTTTTCAGCGCCTGTTCCCCTCCCTCCGCCCGCTGTCCCCGCTGCGGGCGAACCTCACCCCTACCATCGGCTGGCCCACGCCACCGGCCGCCACCGCTGGTGGCGGCCTCTTGTCGGCACCGTCATGGTGATCGTGGGCTGGATACTGCTGTTCATCGTGACGGACGCGTTCGCCTACGGGTTCGGCACGGCCAAGGGATATCCCGAAGACGGCGACGGTGGTATCGACTTCGGCCCGGTCGTCAACACCGCTCAAAGTCTCGCTTATCTCGCTGTCGCGATACCGGTCGTCCTGCTGACGGTGCGTTGGGCGGGAAGACGACCGGCCGGCACCATCTCCTCGGTGGAAGGGCGACTGCGCAAGCGCTGGCTGGCGCTGTGCGTCCTGGTGGCCGTGCCCGTGGTGGCGCTGACCATGGCCGCCATGCTGTTCCTGCCCGTCGGCGAGACCTCCGGCACCGGAGACGACGTCTGGGTCGGTCTTTACCGCTACCTGCCCATCCTCGGGATGCTGGTGGTGCTGGTGCCGCTTCAGTCGGCCGCCGAAGAGTACGTGTTCCGTGGCTGGCTGTTGCAGGCGGTGGGCGCGTTCTTCCGTTCCCCCTGGATCGCTGTGCTGCCCCAGGCGGTGCTCTTCGCCGCAGCGCATGGCTGGGGCACCACCGCGGGGTTCCTGGACCTCGTCGTATTCGGTGGGATCGCCGGATGGCTGACCGTCCGTACCGGCGGACTGGAGGCTGCGACAGCCCTGCACGCGCTGAACAACCTGGTGTCGTTCGCGGTGGGCGCGGCCTTCGTCGGCGGGTTGGACTCCGACGAGACGGCGGCCGACCTGCCGTGGCAACTGGCGGCCATCGACACCACCATGATCGTCGTGTACGCCGCGGCAGTGTTGTGGCTCGCCCGGCGCCGCTGGCCGCATGGTGCGTTGTCCTCGCCCTCCGCTCCCCCTGCTGACAAGTTCCCGTACCCCTACCAACTCGCCTATGCGCCCCCGGCACCCGAAGGGCAGCAGCATGGGGGCAGCGCCGGGGAACCGACAGACCCGGCCGTGGCGCAGGCCCACCCGCGGACGGCCTGGCACGCGACGGACGGCACGCGGCCATGAGGACGAACACCGCATACATTCCCCACCGGGCCGACCGGGCCGACCGGGCGACCACACGGGCACCCATGAACGTCATGACCCATACCGAGCTGCGGTTTTCCCTTCTGGGTCACGTCGCGGTGAGCCGCGACGGCACGCCTCTCGAACTGGGGCCGCCTCAGTGCCGCGTGCTGCTCACGCGCCTGATCGTCGCGCAGGGCCGCCCGGTCGGCATGGAGACGCTCTGCGATGACCTGTGGGCCGGTAACCCACCTCGCGCAGCGGCCTCCGCCATCCACGCGCACATCAGCCGCCTGCGCCGACTGCTGGAACCACGAGGGCTGACGTGCGCACCCCATCAACCGCTGACCAGCGGGCCGAACGGATACGCGCTCGTCATTCCCGACCAGGCCCGGTGCCCTGATGCAGACCGGGATCCACACCGGCGCGGTGGCGGCCGCCCAGGACCTGACCGCCGACCAGCCTCTGCGAGAGACAGCGTGGGAGATGCTCATCCGAGCCCTGTACCTGGCAGGTCGCCCCGCGGAAGCGATACACGCCTACGAGCGGGTGGGCCGGCTGCTCATGACGGAACTGGGCCTGCAGCCGTCCCCGGCCCTGCGGGACCTCTCGCTCGCGATCCGCCGCCGCGACCGGCCCGCCGCGACACCGCACGTACGCGGCGTGGGCCAGGGCCTGTTGGGGATGTGCTGGTCATAGCTACTCGTTTCAGGTCTGGTTCTCGCCGCCGTCGACGTACAGGTTGGCTCCGAGAATGAAGCTGCTCTGCCCAGAAGCGAGGAAAGCCACCACGTCGGCGACCTCGTCCGGGCGTCCGATCCGGCCCAGTGGGACAGCTGCGGCGAACTGTGACTTGGTGAGGGGTGTGTCTCCCGCGGCCACGGCGTCGAGTCCAGGAGTGTGCGCCTGAAAACCACACCCGGGTCGAATGTCGAGCAACTCGTGCTCGGCGGATGCGAGTTGCCGACTGTCCGCTGCACCGCCCTCGGCACGGCCCACGTAGTGGCGTTCGACGCCGGCTGCTCACCGAACGATCCACGCAGGGCCGTACGCCCGGGTCCCGCACAGGTAAAGGGCCTGGGCCCGCTCAATCGGCGGCACGGGTACGAGCGCCGCGCCCGCCGTTGCCGATGAAGAAACTCAGTAGTGCGGTGACCGCGCTCACCACCGCAAGCCGTACGCTCCACTCCCCCACGACCCCACCCCCGATGTTGCCGAGTTCAGGCAGTCGGAGCAGCACGGTGCTGAGCGGATAGGTGAACAGACAGACGCTCAATACCATCCAGAACGGCGGTTCATTGGTCATCGTCAAGGTCGTGGAGGCGCAGATCACGACGATGCAGAGGGTGATGATGAATGCGGTGAAGGTCATGACCACCAGCATTCCGGTGACCGTGGGCCCGATCGTCAGCCGTCGGCAGGAAAGGCTTCTCTACCCGAAGGTAGAGAAGACAAGGAGCAGCCGGGCGACGTGCTGTTCAAAACGGAGCGCCAGTGATGCGCAGGGAGGTCGACCGTAACTGGGCCGCCGCTCTGGGATCACGGCATCCTTGCCGGCGCCCCGATCAAGAGTCGTAGCGCTTGGTCACCACCATCGTCGTCCCTGCGAGCACTGTTCCCGTTGGGGTCTCGGCCCACTCAGCAAGCAGCAGCGGCTCTCGTCCACGGACTCAGCAAGCAGCAGCGGCTCTCGTCCACGGACTCAGCAAGTCGGCGATCTCGTCGGCAGCCGGTGCAGCCGGTGCAGCCGGAAGAGCACAGCCGATCAACGGGCTGCCTGTTGCACTGGTGTGGTCTCCGTACTCTTCGTCAGGATCATCCGGCTCCCAACGCCCGATCTCGATCTCCCACGAAGCGTCGTCATCGCCGGGTTCCGGCGCTTGGACCGTCAGGCAGAAGCCATCAGAGTCGTACGGCTCCGCAAAGAGCTGATAGCTCGGGTCATCCAGCGCAGCCCACATGCCGCCGCCCTGGGAGTGCGCCGTGACCAGCAACCGGAGGGGCAGCTCACCATCGGAGAGCGCTGCGGCGGGTGGAGCGACAAGGCAGCCCGGCCGCTCCGGCGGCGCCAAGGGCCTCCGGTACACCAACGCGCCCGCCGCCGAGGGCGGCGAGTAGAGCCCCTCAACCCCGTTTCGGAGCAAGGCTGCGGTTTCACCTCGATCCGAATCCGGTTTCGCCCCCGATATTGTTCCCGCGCTGCAGAGTTTCGAGTTTCGAGCCAACCGCGAGCACCGCACTGCGGGCCCGGAACGGCCACCTCGGAGACCCGTCCGCCGCCGAACTCGCGCGACCCCGGAGGCAAGTGAGGAGCAGTGAGGCCTGCCAGTGCTGACGCTTCAGGGTGATGGAGTCCACGATGATCAACGACAAACTTGACCGTGAGTAAGAGGGTGTCTCACGTGGCAAGTTTCGCGAGCTTCTTGTAGCAGGTCAGGGCGGCGGCCATGGCCAGGCCTCGGCTCTGCCAGTCGTTGCGGACCACGTACGGGATCTTGAGACCACGAGCAGCCCATGGCAGGCTCATGCCGCATGATCGATGAGTTCGCGAAAGACAACCTGCACGGGAGACTGCGGCGGGACCGCAGGGCGCTGCTCTGGAAACTCGACGGCTTGTCCGAATACGACGCCCGCCGACCTTTGACAGCGACCGGGACCAACCTCCTCGGCCTGGTCAAACACGTGGCCACCGTCGAGGCCAGGTACTTCGGCGAGGTCTTCGACCGCCCTTCCCCGGAACCGCTGCCCCGGTGGCAGGACTACAACGGCAGCGATCTGTGGGCGACCGAGGACGAGACCCGCGATCAGATCATCGGGTTCTACCGGCGCACGTGGGAACACGCGGACGCAACGATCAACGAGCTTCCCCTCGACGCCCCCGGCCATGTGCCGTGGTGGCCGGAGCCTTATCCCAACACGAACCTGTTCGCCATCATGGTCCATGTCCTCAGCGAGTCCGTCCGGCATGCCGGGCACGCCGATATCCTGCGCGAGGGCCTCGACGGCCGGACCGGGTTGCGCGCCGAAAACGAGCAGCAGATCGACGAGGAAGCCCGTGCAGCCTACTGCGCGAAGATCGAGCAGGCCGCCAGGTCGGCCGCACCAATCAAGGCTTAGAGGTTGTCTCACGTGACGTGATGTTCGTGCGTCATGATGCCGGTCGTGGGTGCTGATCTATCGAAGCGTCTGGTTCCTGATGAACTCTGGGAGCCGGCCGCCCCGTTGCTGCCGTCGTTCGCTGCCGTCGTTCGCTGCCGTCCGCAAGGTGGTGGGACCGCTCCGTGTGACGAGCGGGCCGTGTTCACGGCAGTGGTGTACGCGCTGACCAGCGACTGTGCCTGGCGGTATCTGCCGCCGACGTTCGGCACGTCGCCCGCCACCGCGCATCGCCGCTTCACGATGGACCGAGGCCGGCCTGTGGCGTCGGCCGCACAGGGCGGTGCTGGACGAACTCGCGGCCCGGGGCGAGGTGGACTGGACCTCGCCGATCGTCGACGCGGCCTCCGTTCGCGCCAAAAGAGGTCCGCGCGATGTACGACAGCGGCAGGACGATGAAGGGCCGCACGATTCGGATGACCGGCTTCGTCACCAAGGACGGCGACACCTGGTACGTGACCCGCCTGCTCATCTCCTGCTGCGCGGCCGACGCACGACCCGACAAGATCGAGATCCGCGGCATCGACGCCCGGCCCACCGACGCCTGGGTGACGGTCACCGGGACCTGGCACCCCAAGGGCAAGCTCGGCTCGATGTGAACTCCGCGAGGGTCAGGTCGACCGGGTCGCCCTTCGGAAGCGCGGGGAACCTGCCGATGCCCTGGGCCGCGTACTCGGCTGCGGCGCGTTCGGCGCTGTACGAGCCGAGGGCGGGCGGTGGGAAGAGGAGCAGGGCGAGAGCGGGGATGGTGAGCAGCCAGGCAACGCGGTGGCCATGGCTGTGGTCGTGGTGGCCGTCGTCTCCCCGTCATCGGAGTCGTGTTGATCGCCGGCTCCGCTCGTGTCGTCGTCGGCGGACGATCGGGCCACCCGGACCGCCGCCGCCAGCCAACCACCACGCCACGAGCACACTGCTCACCAGCGCGACCACAAAGGTCGCCGCCGAGAACCGCCAGAGGAGGAAGGCCAGGGCGGCGGCCGGAGCGACCCCGCGCCGCATCAGGCTGTCTGCCACGGGGACGGACGCGCACTCGCAGCCCGGCAGCACGACACCGGCCGCGCCCGCGACGGGGACGGCGAGGGCGGGGTTGCGGGGCAGGAGCCGAGTGAAGACCCGCTCGGGTACGAAGGCGTCGATCGCCGCCGACACCAGCGTCCCGAGCACCAGCAACGGCACGCCCTGGACGACGATCGCTGTGAAGACCGTCCACCAGGCGGCCACGGCCGGGGTGCAGAGGCCCCCGTCTCATCGCGGCCGTCGGAATCGCGCCAACGTAGCGCCCGCTGGAGGTTACGAGGGCCGACTGCGCCGGGAGAACATGTACGCCGACCGTCGACGTGTGGTGACCCGTCGGCGCAGAGCGAACGGCCCTCGCCGGGAGTGTCCGGTGAGGGCCATCGGAAAGGTGTTCTCAGTGGGGTACGGGCGTTGTCCGGGTGTGACTGGCTCGACTCTGCCGCGCAGATGGAGGGTCGCGTTCTCGCCGTGGCTGCACCCGAAGGCGTACGCACCGCGGTGGTGCGGGCGCTCGGGGCTCCCGACTCGGCGTTCTGGCAGATCGACGTGCCGCCCTTGACCGCGACGGAGTTCAGCGGACGGTTCGAGCACTGGAACGTGCGGCTCGGCCAGCCACTTGGTCAGTCGGCGGCTGATGCGGGGCGGTCGCCGGAGACGTCGTAGCCCAAGGCACCGGTGAGCGTGTCGTGCCACCGGCGGTGAGGGGCTGCGGCCCGCGCGGCCGGCGCCGCGTCAGAAGTTGTCCACGAGCCAGGTCGCCGCAACCAGCAACACGGCAGCGGATGCCAGCACCACGATCGCCTCGGCAACCCGACGGGGAATCCTGTTCATCGCGTCCCACCTCACCTCGGGGCCTGGCAGGTTACTACCCCGAGATGCGGTACCCACCCGCGTCCACATGTCCGCGGGTCCGCCTGGATGAATTGGTCCGATTCGGGTAGCCCAGCCACACGGCGACCCCGAAGGTGGAGTTCCATGACCTCTGCGACAGCACGCATGGCCTCGGCGGTGGTCGCCGCCGCCGCCCTCGCCCTCACCGGTGCCTGCGACAGCGGCGGTGACGGGGGCACACCCGAGACGACACGGCCGCCCGCCTCCGACTCGTCCGGCTCGACGCCGGCCAGCGGATCCCCGTCGGTCTCGGTGTCCCCGACGCCGACCGGTACGGCGCCGGAGGACCCGGAGGAGGCCGAGCAGGAGATCAGGCAAGCCTGGCGGGCCTTCTTCGACCCGGAGTCCTCCCTGGAGGAGAGGAGCGCAGTCGTCGAGAGCGGTGAGCAGAACGCCCTGATGATCGACAACCTCTTCCTCGACCCGCTCGGCAGTCGCCTCCGCGCCGACGTGACCTCGGTGTCGTACACCACGTCCGAGGACGCCACCGTCACCTACACGCTCACCCGCGACGGCCGCCGGCTGGACACCGGCGGCCCGGGGGCCGCGGTCGTCCAGGACGACACCTGGAAGATCGCGCTGGACACGGTCTGCTCACTGACGCGACATGCCGAGGACGCCCCCGAGGCGCCGAGCTGCGAGTGACCTGCCGGGCTACGCCGCCGACGCGTAGTGCGCCGACGCGGCGGCGGCCAGCCGGGGCGAGGCGAACCGCGTGCCGCACACGAACCGCAGCACCGGCCCGAACGACCCGACGGCCGGGAGCCCGGTGAAGTAGCCCGCCGCGTACAGCACCCGCCGTCGGCAGGTGTCCATGCCGCGCAGCAGCGCCGCGGACAGCACGGTCAGCAACAGATGACCGGCCACCCGGCGTGCACCGACGACGGCCACACGCCGTGCGCGGGAACCGTGAGCGCGTCATCGGCCCGGACGAACCAAAAGCCGACGACCGCCTGCGCGGCGACCGCCGGCATCAACTGCCGTATCAGCGGCTTGTCGTGACCGGCCCCCGGCAGCGCGAGGCCGAAGAGGACGAGAGCGGCGAGCGTCCGCACGCTCCACGAGGGGTTGGCATCAAAGGCCAGATGATGCACCGTGCCCGCGACCGCCGTACCGAGCACGGCGAACAGCCCCGCCCGCACAGCCGCCACCGGCACCACACGCGGCCTCCGGCTGTGGCGGCACACACCAGACAGATACACCGAACCCCCCATGACCCGCCATCATGAGGCGTACAGAACGTCCGTGTCACCACCGCGTCCGGTACCGACACGGCCACCGCCCGAGCGTCGCCGGTCAGTTCACCACCAGCCGGGCCAGCGCGGCTGCCAGACCGATCCCGGCACACACGCCCAGGGTGCGCAGGACGCTCCAGCGCAGCCGGAAGATCAGGACGACGGCGACGACCGCGATCCCGAGGGCGACGGGACGGAAGGTCGTCAGGTCCGGGACGGCTAGGGCCCGAAGGTGTGGTCGTCGACGGTGGTGAAGAGGGTGTGCTCGGCGAAGTAGAGCGCGAGGTTGGCGATGACGCCGACGACGGCGGCGGTGATGCCGCTGAGCGCGGCGGAGACATGGCGGTTCCCGCGCAGCCGCTCGATGTGGGGGGCGCCGAGGAAGATGAACAGGAAGCAGGGCACGAAGGTGACCCAGGTCGTCAGCAGCGCGCCGAGCAGGGCGGCCACCCAGGGGTTCAGCGAGCCGGGATCACGGTAGGCGCCGAGGAACGCCACGAACTGGACGACCATGATGAGCGGGCCTGGTGTCGTCTCCGCGAGGGCCGGTCCGCGCACCATCTCCCCGGCGTTCAACCACCCGTACGTCTGCACCGCTTGCTGAGCGACGTAGGCGAGCACCGCGTAGGCGCCACCGAAGGTAACCAGGGCGGTACCGGAGAAGAACAGCCCTTGGGTGGTGAACACGCTGCCGGTGCCGGTGAGTACGGCGACGGCAGCGACCGGAACGGCCCACAGCAGCAGGCCGATCAGCAGGATGCGCGTCGTACGGCCACGGCTCGGACGCTCGTGGTGCAGCGCGTCGTCGGGAATCAGGGGCGCCGGTCCGTCGTCGGCGGAACCGTGCCCGGCGGGTTTGAAGACGCCCGGCGCCCAGCGGGCGATCAGCCACCCGGCCAGACCCACGACGACGATCACCCTGTCCATGATCGGCGAAGACGAGCACACCATGACCGTCACCATGCCGGTCTTCGACGGGCTGTACGAGTACTACCGCCGGGCGGCGCTGCTGGGCCGCGAACCGGCGTGACGGAAACGCAGCAGGGCTTCGGCCTTATCCGCCGCTCCGACAACACTGCACTGACGCCGACGACAGCCTGCGCTATCTAGACGTCGACCACATCAACGGCCTGCGGTACCGCGTCGACCCTGACGTGCTCATTGAGGACGTCAGGGTCGACGCCAGAAAGCTGATCAACGCGAGCAAGGCCATGTGCTTCGCCCTGAGCGAGGCGAGGCTGAGGGCGGTGCGCTGGGCCGTTTTCAGTGCGGGCCGTTGATCTCGCCAACTGGAGAGGACCTCTCCAACTCGCCCGCGGCGGATTCCCCTACCGACGGGCGAGGCTCCACCACCCCGGCCACCTCCCCGTCGGATCAGACCGTGAACTCCCGGATCACCACGTTCCGGAACACCGCCTGCCCGTCGATCGTGAACAGCGCCAGTGCGGTGTCGGACGGGTCGGGGAAGGCCTCGGTCGAGTGCACGTACCGGCCGTCGTCGACGAACATTTCGACGGACGTGCGGTCGACGAGGATCCGCAGGCGGACCGTGCCGGCGGACAGGTCGAACGGCGTGCGGCTCTCCTGCCAGCGGCCGGAGGTGTCGGGGCTCACGGTGTAACCGCGGTTGACGAAGGCGTAGCCGCCGTAGACCCCCGCGTCGATGTGCCGCCCACCGTCCGACGACCGCCGCAACTGGAGGCCAGCGCCCACCAGTTGGTCCCAGGTGATCTCACAGGTCAGCTCGTACGCGGTACCCGTGTAGTCGAGCGGTCGTGTGCCGTCGACCGCGATGTCGCCGAGGTCCACCGTGCGCGACACATGGTCGTCCAGGGCCGCCACCGGCTGGGACGCCAGGTAATACGTACCCGACGCGTGCTTCAGTCGTACCTCGCGGACGATCGAGTCGGTGCCGTTGAAGCCGTCGCACTCGATGGTGGGCGTGGTGTTCGCGTAGTCCCAGTGGTTCATCCAGCCGATCGCATACCGCGCGTCAGGGTCCAGGACCCCGCTCGCGTCACGTTTGTCGAAGGTGACCGCCGCGTACCAGTCCCAGCCGTGGTCCAGCCACTGGGGATCGGACGCGTCGGCGGTGAAGGTCGTGCCGTCGAAGGAACCCGTCCAGTACGCGAACGTGCTCGGCAGCCCGGAGCCCTTGCCGTTGGCGCTGACGCCCAGCACCCACTTCCAGGTCCCGTCGTCCGCCCTGATCCGGAACAGGTCGGGGCACTCCAGGACGCCGATGCCGCCCTTGATGAAGCCGCCGACGTACGTCCACGCCTTGAGGTCGGCGGAGTGGTAGAAGCCGACTTTGTCGTTCTCGGCGAGCAGCATCACCCACCGCCCGCGCTCCTCGTCGCGGATCACCTTGGGGTCGCGGAAGTCCCGTACGCCGGGGTTGGGGAGGACCGGGGCGGTGCCGTGGTTCGTGAAGGTGCGGCCGTCGTCCGTCGAGTAGTACAGGTACTGGGCCTGGGTGACGTCGCCGGGCGCCATGGTGGCGAGGACGATCACCGCGCCCGCGCCGAAGCCCGCCGTGTCGTCCGTGTCGACCACCGCCGAGCCGGACCAGACATCGCCGTTGGGCGTCGTGTCCTTCGGCACGGCGATGCCCCGGTCGGTGAAGGCGACGAGGTCGGTGCTGGTGGCCAGGCGCCAGGTGGTGCCGGCCGTCGTGCCGCCCGTCGAGTAGTCGGGGTTGTAGAGGTAGTAGTAGTGGTACTCGCCGTCGATCCAGATCGGGCGCTGCGGGTCGTTCATCCACTGGTCGGGGACCGTGAAGTGGTACTCGGCGCGGTAGCTGCCCGTGCACGCTGCCGTCGCCTCGCGGGGCACCGCCACCGCCGGTCTCACGAGGTCCGGCAGCAGAACACCGGCGGCGCCGACGGCCGAGGCCGTCAGCAGCGACCGCCTGGACAGTGTCTCCCCCGGTCCGAGCGAACTCCTCTTCATGCCACGCATCGTGCGGCTCCCTTCCCCGACGTCGTCGTCGGGACGCGGCTCATGGGACCGGAACCGTATACCTAACTCGTTAAAGGTCAAGCCCCCGCGCACCGGCCGCTCTTCGTAACCTCCCATCCGCGCACATCCCTTGACAGAGCCGCAGCGGGGTTCTCATCATCATGAATCAAACTTTGGCTAACACGAGTTAGGCTCGCCGATGACCGACTCGCTCCTCTCCCGACGGGCCCTGATGCGCTACGGCGCGTACGGCGCCGGAGCCGCCGCTCTCGCCGGTGTCGCGGCCGGCTGGGACCGCCTCACCGCCGCCGACATCCCCGGCCGCGACGACGGCTCGCTCGTCATCGCCACCCTGGGCTCCGCCTTCAACCCCGAGGCGCAGCGCGCCCTGCGCGACGGATTCCGCGAGGTCCACCCCGACATCAGGATCCGTATCAACCCCGTACAGGCCTACGACTGGTCGGACTTCTTCTCCAAGATCCTCACCCAGATCGCCGCGGGTACGGCACCCGACCTCGTGTACGTCGCCACCGAGGGCGTGCAGCTCTTCGCCCGGCGGCTCGGCGTACCGCTGGACAGGTGGGCGAAGCGGGACGCGGCCGAGCTGCGCACGTACTTCGCCGACGTCCATCCCTCGCTGGTCGAGTCGATGATGTACGAGGGGAGCCTCCACCAGCTGCCGGTCGAGTTCAACGCGGCCGACATGTACCTCAACAGCCGGGTCCTCGAACGCGCGGGTGCCGACCTCCCCGACGACGACTGGACCCACGACGACTTCACCACGCTGCTGCGAGCGATGAAACGCAGCAACGGCGACCGGTTCACCCCGTACTTCTGGACCAACCGGCTGTGGGGCGGAGTGGTCCCCTGGCTCTTCGCCAACGACACCAACCTCCTCACCGAGTCCAAGGCCCCCGGCGGCGACTGGCTCTGGAACTCCTTCTATCCCGAGGCACAGCGGCGCGGCCGGGGCGGCGGCTACCGGTGGACGACACCCCTGGCCGACTCCGACCGCGTCGCGGAGGTCTACGACTACCTCTCCTCCCTCGTCCAGGAGGACCTGTGCACCCGGCCGGAGGGCGGCGACGGCCGCAACCTCGTCGGCGTCTTCTCCACCGGCCGCGTCGGTGTCACGCCCGCGGGCGGCTTCTGGGCGGGCGGCCTGCATCAGGCGGGCATGAAACCGGCCGACTACGACGTGCGGTACTTCCCGCGCCGGCGTACCCGGCGTCACCAGTTCGGCGCCGCCGGGTACGCGATGCTGCGCACGTCGAAGATGCGGGACGAGGCCTGGGAGTTCATCAAGTACACCGCCCGCAAGGACGTGATGACCCAGCTCTTCGCGGCCAACCAGACCACTCCGGCCCGCCGCTCCATGGTCGACGAGGCCCGCTACCGGGAGACAGGACCGGCCCACTGGCAGGTCTTCTACGACACCCTCGACAAGATCCCCACCAGCGGCCCGATCCCGGCCCCGCCGCAGGTCAACGAGGTCGAGCAGCTGCTGATCAAGCACACCGGAACCGCTCTTGCGAGCCCCGGCGCGGTGCGTCCCGCGCTGCGCCGGCTGCAGGGGGACCTGGAGAAGGCCATGGAGCGTGAAGTGTGACGAACACCGAGATCAGGCCCGTAGGACCGGAGCCCGCCCGCACCCGCAAGAGCCGCGGGAACCGCAGGACCGGTCAGACCCGTAAGGCATCCGAGTCCACGGCCGCCACCACCATCCGCACCCGGGGCACCCGCCTCCTCGCCGTACTGTTCCTCGCGCCCACCGTCGTCGGCATCGTCGTCTTCACGGTCGTACCGATCGTCGGCTCGGTCGTCCTCAGCCTCTTCCAGTGGGACGTGATCGACGACCCGCGGTGGGCCGGAGCGGCCAACTACCGGGAGATCCTGACCGATTCGACGGTCCTCGTCTCCTTCCGCAACACGCTCGTCTTCATGGCGCTCGCAGTCGCACTCCAGTTGCTGATCGCGCTCGTGCTGGCGATCGCGGTGAACGGCCGGATGCCCAAGTGGCTGCGGTCCGTGTTCCGTTCGGCGTTCTTCTTCCCGCTGGTACTGTCCGCCGCGTCCATCTCGGTGGTGATGAAGTACCTGTTCAACCAGGACTTCGGCCCCGTGAACTGGCTCCTCGGCACGGTCGGTATCCCCTCGGTCCCCTGGCTGACCTCGGAGAACGGGGCGATGGCGGCCGTGGTCCTGGCGTACGTCTGGCAGCAGTTCGGCTTCTCGTTCCTGCTGTTCGTCGGCGGCCTGAACACCATCCCGAAAGAGGTGCACGAGGCGGCTTCGCTGGACGGCGCGAGCGGGGTGCGCAAGCACCTCGCCATCACCCTGCCGCTGCTGTCGCCCACGCTGCTGGTGGCGTCCGTGGTCGGCATCATCAACGCCCTCCAGGTCTTCGAGCAGCCGTACGTCCTCACGGCGGGCGGTCCCGGCGACTCGACGCGCACGGTCGTGATGGTCATCTACGAGACGGCCTTCGAGCAGCTCCGCTTCGGCGAGGCGTCCGCCGTGGGCGTCCTGCTCTTCGCCCTGATCATGGCGGTCACCGCACTCCAGTTCCGGCTCAGCCGGCGTTACGTCCACTACCAGTGAGCCGGGTGAGTCAGATGAGTACGAGTTCCCTCTCGGGTTCGGTATCGGGTTCGGCAGCGGGTTCGATGCCGGGTCCCCGCACGAGCCCCACCGCGTCACGCGTACGGCACGGCCTGGCGCCCTGGGGCCGGATCGCAGGTCTGGCGCTGTGCGCCCTGTTGACGCTCGGCCCGGTCATCTGGACGGTGTCGACGTCACTGCGCACGCCGGCGGAGTCCTTCGACCTGCCGCCGGAGATCATCCCCACGGACCCCACCGTCGACGCCTACCGCGGGGTCTTCGACCAGATCGACGTCTGGCTGTACGCACTGAACTCCACCCTGGTGACCGCGCTGATCGCGGCCGGCCAGATGATCACCGCGGGCCTGGCGGGCTACGCCTTCGCCCGCCTCGAATTCCGCTTCAAGAAGCCGCTGTTCGCGCTGGTCCTGGCCACGATGATGGTGCCGTTGCAGGTCACGATGGTCCCGGTCTTCCTGGAACTGAAGACGATGGGTCTGACCGACACCCTGCTCGGCCTCATCGTCCCGGCCTTCCCGACGGCCTTCGGCACCTTCCTGATGCGCCAGTACTTCCTGGGCATGCCGAAGGACCTGGGCGAGGCGGCGATGATCGACGGCGCGGGTCCGTGGCGCGTCTTCCGGTCGGTGTACGCCCCCTTGGCGGCCCCCGGTCTCGCCATCGTCGGCGTGCTGGCCTTCAACTACCACTGGAACGAGTTCTTCCGGCCGCTGATCCTCGAAACCTCCACCGAGAACCTCACGCTGCCCCTGGGCCTGGTCTCCCTCCAGGGCAACCTCGGCACCGGCTCGGTCTCCGTCGTCCTCGCCGGAGTCGTCCTCTCCATGATCCCCGCCGTCGTCGTGTTCGTCGTCGGCCAGCGCCCTCTGCGCGAGGGCATCACATCCGCAGGAGTCAATCGTTGAGTTCCGTGAGCCGGTCGACCGACGCCAACAGCCCGCGTTTCAGGGTCCGCCCGCCGGCCAACTGGATGAACGACCCGAACGGCCCGTTCCGCTGGGGCGATCGATACCACCTCTTCTACCAGCACAACCCCGACGCCCCCGTGCACACGAACGTTCACTGGGGCCACGCCTCCAGCCCCGACCTCGCCCACTGGGACGACCACGGGATCGCCCTGCGCCCCACGCCCGACGGCCCGGACGAGGCGGGCTGCTGGTCCGGCTGCGTGGTGGACGACGGTGGTGTACCGACAGCGGTGTACTCCGGGATCGACCACGACCACCAGGGCCTGAGCGCGATCTGTCTCGCCGTGGCCGAGGACGACGGCCTCCAGAAGTGGAAGCAACTGCCGGTGCCGGTGGTCGCCGGCCCACCACCCGGCCTGGACGTGACGATGTTCCGGGACCCTTTCGTCTTCCGCTTCGCCGGACGCCGCTGGGCGCTGATGGGCGCCGGCCACGCCGACGGCACCCCGTCCGTCCTGGTGTACGACTGTGAGGACCTGTACGACTGGCGGTTCGCCGGGGTCCTGCTGGACGGCCGGGACCCGGCGGCGACCCGCGCCTTCGGCAAGCGGGCGATCGGTTGGGAGTGCCCGCAGTTGTGGGCGACCCCCGGGGGCGACTGGGTGCTGGCGGTGGCCCTGTGGGACGGCGACCCGCTGAGCACCGCGTACGTCACGGGCCGTCTGGTGGAGCAGGCGGACGGTGGACCGAGGTTCGCGGCCGGTACGGGCGGCGGCCCGCTGGACCTCGGCCGTGACTTCTACGCCCCCTCCGTCCTCCAGGACACGGAGTCCGGCCGCGCCCTGCTCTGGGGCTGGTCCTGGGAGTCACGCCCACCCGAGGAGGTGGACCGCGCGGGCTGGTCCGGCGTCCTCACGGCACCCCGGGTGATGGACACCCACGAGGACGGCACGCTACGGGTCGTACCGGCTCCGGAGCTCGAACTACTGCGAGCGGCCGTCCCGTTCACGGCCGCACCGGGACCGCACCGGCCACTCCCCCGCGCGTACGACCTGCTGGTGACCGCCCGTTCGGCGGCGACCGTGGGTCTGCTGCGGGCCGCGTCCGGGGCCGAACTGACCGTGCGACTCGATCCGGCATCCGGCGCGGTGACCCTGGACCGCACGGCCTGGCCACGCTCCCGCCCGGACGGCACGGCCCCCCTGGTCCTGCGGACCCCGCCGGGCGAGACCCTCACCGTACGGATCCTCGTGGACGGCTCCCTGCTGGAACTGTTCGCGGGTGACCGGGCGACGGCCACGGAACGGGTGTACCGACGGGACGACGACATCGCGGAGCTGACCGTGACGGGCACGGACGTCGAGGTCACGGGCTGGGAGCTGGTCCCACCGAACCCCGCGTGACGACGGGGCACTCCAGCCGCCGGGTGGTGACCGGCGGCGCGGTCCCGCTGTCGATGGCGTCCAGGAGCAGGCGGACGGCCGTCTCTCCCATCGCGCGATGGGGCAGAGCGACCGTGGTGAGGGGCGGGCTGAGGAAAGCCGCCATGTGTTCCTGGTCGTCATAGCCGACGACGGACAGCTCGGCGGGCACGTCGAGGCCCAGGCGCGCGGCGGCGTGCAGGACGCCCGCGGCGACCCGGTCGTTGTAACAGACGATCCCCGTGGGCCGCCGGTGGGCGGGAACACCGTCCAGCAGCCGCAGCGCGCCCTGGTACCCGGCGGCGATCTCCCCTCCCGTCCGCATGATCCAGTCCTTCTCGGCGGTCAGCCCCACCGTCCGCAGCGCGTCCCGGAAGCCGCGCAGCCGTTCCGCGGTCGCGATGTCGTCCAGACCGCCCACCAGGGCGACACGGCGGTGGCCCGCGTCGAGAAGGACGCGCGCGGCGCTGCGGCCACCGGCCCGCTCGGCGGGGATGACGGCCGGGAGGGAGCCGTCCTCGGGGAGACAGTTGGCGAGCACGGCGTACGTGCGGTGCAGCCCTTCCGGGACTCGGGCGCGGCGCAACGACAGCGCGGCGTAGATGATCCCGTCGACCCTCCGGTCGAGCAGTTCGGCGACAGCCGCGTCCTCGGCGACCGGGTCCTGCCCGGAGTCGACGGTGAGCACCAGGTGCTCACTGCTCCACGCCATGTCCATGGCCCCGCGCAGCAGCAGCCCGGCGAACGGCGAGGTGGCGATCTCGTCCGTGACCAGACCGATCACGGCGGTACGACTCCGACGCAGGCCACGGGCGACCGCGTTCGGCCGGTAGCCGAGCTGTTCGGCCGCCTTGCGGATCTTCTCCTGCGTCTCGGCGGAGAGGTTGCCCTGGGCACGCCCGTTGAAGACGAAGGACACGGCCGTGTGTGACACCCCGGCAAGCCGGGCGACATCCCGCGAGGTCGCCCGCTCGGCCCCGCCACCCCGCGACTTCTCGACCCCGCCCATGCCTCGTCCCCGCCGACTTTGCCTGATCAGGCAAAGCCTACCCGCGGGAGATGCTGCGGAGCCCGCCGCCGCAGACCGAAGGGGACACCGGGGTGGAACAGCCGCTGACCTCGGCACGCCCGGGGTGCAGGTCGCCGTGCGACCGTGGACGTCCGACCGCCGTCCCTCGCAGCTGGCAGCACGCCTCAACGAGACTCGGCCTCGACCGCCCCCGACAACCGTCGAGGGCTCCCTGCGAGCCCGCTTTCTCTCGGGGCCGTCTCCGCACCGCCTACCGGCCATGGCCAAGGCACATCCCGAGCAGTCCACGACCAGAGGACCCCATCGAACTCTTCGACCGCATGCCGCCGCCGGACCGGCGGGCGTTCGACGTACTGAGGGTCGACGTGCGCACCGGAGACGGTACCGAGAAGGCACGCCCGCGCCGTCGGGGTCCACCGCCTGTGGCGCGACGGCGGCTTCGCCGTCGCGCCCTCCTCGCCGGCTTCCTCGCCGACTCCTACGGCATCACCACCGCGATCTGGACCGTCGCCGCCCTCACCGCCGTCTCCGGCCTGACCGTCGCCGTCCGCATGTACCTCGGGCCGGTGACGAGCCGACGGCCGTTACAGTTGCCGTCGAAAGACGGGGGCGGCTGTGGACTTCGGGGTATTGGGCCCGCTGACGGTGTGGCGGGCCGGCGTACCGCTGGAACTGGGCACGCCGAAAGGGCGGGTGCTCCTGGCGGTCCTGCTGTGCCGGCTGGGCCGGTCGGTCGCCGGTGATGCGCTGGCGGAGGCGCTCTGGGGCGAGGGACAGCCGAAGAGTGCCGCCAAGAACGTGCAGACCTACGTCCACCGGCTCCGGCAGCACCTGGGGGATTCGGGACGCATCACCAGGGAGGGCCAGGGCTACCGGCTGCGTGTCGACCGTGACGAGCTGGACGCGGCGCGTTTCGAAGATCTGGCGGGCGTGGCCCGCGCGGCGCTGGCGGCCGGTGATCTCGATCAGTCGCGTCGGCTCTTCGACGAGGCCCTGGGCCTCTGGCGGGGACCCGCGTTCGCCGGGATCGCCGACGTCCCGGCGCTGACCTCGGAGGCCGCTCGCCTCGACGAGCTGCGGCTCGGCGTACTCGAAGAGCGGATCGACGTCGGCCTTCGGCTCGGTCGGCACAGCGAGCTTCTGGGCGAGCTGACCGCGCTGACGATGGAACACCCGTTCCGCGAGCGGATGTGGGCCCAGCTCATGCTCGCGCTGTATCGCTGTGGCCGACGGGCGGACGCGCTCCTGGCTTATCTCCAGGCCCGTGACGTCCTGGCCGAGGAGACCGGTCTGGAGCCCGGGCAGAAGTTGCGGGACCTGCACCAGGCCATCCTCGGCGAGGATCCCGCGCTGGACCCGGCGATCGCGACCGAGGAGCGGGAACGCCGGAACGCCACCAGCGCCCGTATGCTGCCTCCGGCGCTCGGCGACTTCAGCGGGCAACAGACGGAGTTGGCGCGGATCGAGGCAGTGCTCCGCGAGGACCGCGCCGCCGATGAGCCGGCCGCGGTGGTGACGATCTCGGGCCCTGGCGGGGTCGGCAAGACCGCGCTCGCGGTGCAGGCCGGGCATCGCCTCAGGTCCGCGTACCCCGACGGGCAGCTGTTCGCGGCGCTGGCCGGTGCACGTACCCAGCCGGTCGCCCCGGCCACTGTGCTCGGTCGCTTCCTGCGTGCGCTGGGAGTGCCCGCCACCGCCGTGCCGGACGATCCGGAGGAGCGCACCGATCTCTACCGGGGCATGCTCGCGGAACGCCGGATCCTGGTGGTGCTCGACGACGCGTTCGACGAGGAGCAGTTGGCTCCCCTGCTGCCGGCGAGCGGTACGTGCGGTGTGATCGCCACCGGCCGCGTGCGGCTGGGCGGTCTTGGCGGCGCGCACCGGGTCGAGCTCCGCGAGATGTCCGAAGCCGACAGTCTGGCCATGCTGCGCAACAGCTCGGACGACCGGTTGGCCTCGGCTACCCGGGCGGAGCTGTCCGACCTGGTCCGGCTGTGTGCGCGGCTGCCGCTCGCGCTGCGGATCGTCGGGTCGCTCGTGGTGTCACGACCGCATTGGCGCCTGGCGGACCTCGTGTCGCGGTTGGCGGACGAACAGCACCGGCTGGACGCGCTCCGCTATCGCGATCTCGAAGTGCGGGCCAGTTTCGGGCTGAGCTACGAGGGGCTCCGGCCCGAGGCACGGCGGCTGTTCCGGCTCCTCGGTCTCCTGGAGGCACCCGATTTCCCGCTCTGGGCGGCTGCCGCCGCGGTCGACACCGAACTGCGCGCAGCCCAGGAACTCCTCGACGAGCTGGTCGACGTCCACCTGCTCGACGTCACCGGAACGCCGAAGGGTCAGGCGCGTTACGGCTTCCACGACCTGATCCGCGCGTACGCAAGGGAACGCGCGGAGGTGGAGGAGCCGGCGGAGGCCCGGGACGAAGCCGTCGTCCGCGTCCTCAGCGCCCTCCTGGCCCTCACGGACATCGCCGACCGTGACCACATGGGACAGAACATGTTCCAGCGGGACGCCGACCGGTGGCAGCCGGCGCGGGTGGAGGCAAGCCTGCCGCCTTCCGTGCCGCGGATGGAGTTGCTGGATTCGGAGCGTATCCCGTTGGTGGCGGGTGTGCGGCAAGCCGCGGAGCTGGGCAGGGACGAGCTCTGCTGGGAGCTGGCCGTGGGCGGGCACGCGCTGTTCGAGACGGAGCGGTACTTCGACGACTGGCAGGAGTGCTACGAGACGGCGATGGGCCTGGCCAAGGCTGCGGACAACATGCGGGGCCGGGCCAGACTGCTCATCTCGATGGCCGGACTGCGCTACACCCGGCGTCGGTACGGCCCGGCCGAGGAGGCCAACACCGAGGCCATGGGTCTGTTCGAGCGGATCGGGGACGGGCGGGGCTACCTGGAGGCGCTGAGTAACGCACCGTTCTTCCTCGTGCCCAACGGACGTTTGACCGAGGCGATCACGACGGGCCGCGAGGCCTACGAACGGCTCAACGCCAGCGGGCAGGCTGCGGCGGCGCTGCACGCGTACTCACAGGTTGGCCTCGCTCATCTACAGGCGGGCAGGCCAGAGGTCGCGGTAGAGGTCCTCACGGAGATCGTCGCCGGGGCGAGGAAGGAGGGGATCCGGACCCTGATCGCGCGGGACACCTACTGGCTCGGCCAGGCGCAGCTCGCACTCGGCCGTCATGCGGAGGCTGAGGAGTCGTTCACCGAGCTGACCGCGTATGCCCGGGACGTCGGGTCATCGGGCGCGTTCTACACGGCCCACGCCTGGGGCTGTCTCCACCTGGCCCGAGGTGAGTACGCCGACGCGCGCCGCCGTCTCCTCGAAGGCGTCGAGGTCGCGCGTGCACTCCATGACCCCATGTTCGAGACCCGTGTTCTCATCGACCTGCTCGATCCCCGCCTGTACGACCGCCATGATCTGCGAGTCGCGATCGGCCAGGGGGAGCACGCGGTCGAGGTGGCCCGGGGTATCGACTACCCGTACCTGCTCGCGGGTGTGCTGGAAAGGCTCGCCCGGCTGCGGGCCGCGGCGGGAGACGACACCGCCGCGAGGCACCTGGCCGACGAGGCGGCTGCCGTGAGAGCCAAGATCCGCTGAGCCGTACCGCGCAGCTCGTATTCCCGGCGTGTGGCCGCCGTATTCCGGGAGCTGCCACTGTGCGCGTCAACGACGAAACGCCGTCGGGAAGCCGCTCTGGCATGTCCGGCTGTGTGGTCGGTCATTTCTCGAAACCATCGACCGTTCCAAGCTGCCGTATCGGACAGCTCTCGTTACCAGTGAGGTAGTAGTAGTGCACAAGGGACGTATCGTGTTCGCGGCTGCTCTGGCCACCATGGGGCTCGGGCTTTCGGCCTGCGCCGGCGACGGGGAAGAGCCGGTGGCGCAGGATTCGCCGGCGGCGTCAGCCCCGGCCTCGTCCGGGCCGAGCAGCGAGAGCCCGACTGCCGACAGCGGTGACGACAGTGCCACGCCGGCCGAGGGTGACGTCACCGCGCCGGGCACGGAACTGAAGGTCGGCGACAGGGCTGTCCTGCCCTTCGAGTACACGAGCGAGAAGAAGGGCACCATCGCCGTAACCGTCACGGCGATCGAGAAGGGCGCCGAGGCCGACATGGCCGCCTACGGTGAGAAGGCGAAGGGAATGACGCCCTACTTCATCAAGATGAAGGTGGAGAACGTCGGCGGCACCGACCTGTCCTACGCGTCGCTGAAGCTGGACGGTGTGCTGGAAGGTGGCGCCGGGACGGGCGTCGTACTGATCGGTGACATCCCGGGCAAGTGCGACCGCGAGAGCGCGCCCACCGAGTTCACCACCAAGGGTGCGTCGTACGAGACCTGCGCGCTCAGCGCCACGAAAAGCTCGCCCATCATCGGCGCCTCGTTCGAGGAGGGCGACGCGTACCGCGACAGCCCGGTCGTCTGGACCAACTGAGAATCGGCGCCGGCCTGTACCTCGCCGGCCCGACCGCTGCGGCCGGTCCAGGTCGCCCTCGTCCGGCCGGCCGGCCATGTCGTCCGGCCGGCCGCAGCGGCACCCTGACCGCCATGCCGGGCGGCCGGTTGACCGGACACCCGCTCGTTTGACAGGCCCGGGCGTCGCTTGCTTCCAACAGCGGCAGGACGGCGTGCGTGACGCGCACGACGCCGAAGACGTTTGTGACGTCCGTGGTCAGCATGTCGGACCCGGTGACCTCGCCGACCCGATCAAGCTTGCGCGCGCCCACGATCCCGGCGTTGTCGACCAGGACGTCGAGGCGGCCTGCGCCCGCGCGGACGGATTCAGACGGCGGCTTTGACGGAATCCTCGTCGGTGACGTCAAGCCGAACGAAGCGGGCGCCGAGCCTCTCGTCCGCCGTCGGCCGCGGTGGGCATCGCGTGCCCCGACGTAGTTGCGGGATCGCGCCGGTCCAGAGCACCGGCCAGGCGGCCAACCCTCGCGGCCGCATCCCCGCTGACGGGATCGCGGCTATGGTCCGACACAGGACGCCCTGGCACCAAACGCGCGAGCAGCGGATTCAGTCCGTTCAGCCCGAGTTGGCGTTTCCGCGCTCCAACAGGAACGTTTCTACAGGTCAGAGACCTACAGAAGTGGGGCGGGTGGGACTCAAACCCACGGCCGACGGATTATGAGTCCTTTGAGGATATTGGCGGCCCTTGCCGATCAACGCTCATCTTTGCCGTTTTCTCAGGTCAGATGTGCTGATCAGTGTCAGTCCTGAGTGCTGCCTGTCGATCTGTTCCTGTCCTTGTGGCCCCTCGATGGCCCCTGACGGTCTTTGAGGGAGACGCTTACCACCGCAGCAGCCGCGGCCGCCCCGTTCAGCCAATGGAATGGAACCTTCGAACGTCGACTCGATAACCAGCGGATTCGTGGTTCGCAAGTGGATCCCCATGCTCTGCCGGGAAGTCGTAGAACGCCAGCAGCTCCTGCCGATCGTCGGTGATCTTCGCGTTGGTCTTGGGCCACTTCGCGCCATAGCTTTTGGCGAGCGTAGGCCAGGAGCAATCACTCCACCCGGCTTACGACCACAGCTACCCCCCTGGTGGTACACCGTCAACCACCTTGGTTGCAGGCGCAGTTCAACCCCTGGTTGGGCGAGAGGGAGCAGCCCTTCCAGCTAGCTTTCCATGCACCCGGGCAACACCGGGCGGGCAACTGCACCACCGCTGGGGGACGGGCTCTCCTGCATTCGGGAACTGAAGGGACCTAGAAATGAAGCGACAGCTCATGAGTACGTTCGCCATCCTGACCTTGGCCGGCTCCGGCCTCGTGGTCACGGCGAACAGTGCCTCCGCCGCCGCGTCCGCGCTCACGTGCGTGAAGGTGTTCGACGACGGCAACACGGCCGGGATCAAGTGCACCGGCGGCGCCTTCAACGGATTCGCGAAGTGCAGAAACGGCAGATACGCGATTGGCGCCACTGCGGCTTCCGGGACCACGTCCTACGCATACTGCACGAGCTACAACTCCTCACTCGCCAGCCCGCGTGTTTGGGGCGGAAGCCAGGCGTAGTTGTGGGCCAACAGTAGGGCAGCCGACTGCGTGCCGGCTCGCGCGTCAGACGGTGCCCGGCGCTGACGGACGGGGACGCCCGGAGCTCTGCCGGAGCCCTGGTCAGGGAGAATGCGAAGTGCCCTTTCCCGGCAGCTCGAACTCCGGGAAGGGGCACTGTCGTAGGGGAAGTCGTCCATGAGACGGCGTCGGGCCCCGCTTCGATGCGTCGAGGATCACCTCCCACGCCCCGCGCCAGGCCGCGAGGGCCCGGTGGCGGTCGCGCTTCTTGCCGCTCCCGGGCGCCTTTGACGACATGGCAGTTCCAAGAGCTCAGGTGTTGTCCGTGCTCCAGGCTGCGGGGCCGCGGGAGATCAGTCCGGTCTCGTACGCGAAGACGACCGCTTGGGCCCGGCTGTTCAGCGTGAGCTTGCTCATGCAGCGGTGAACGTGTGTCTTGATGGTCGCTGGGCTGAGCACGAGTCGCTTGGCGATGTCGGCGTTGGACATGCCCGCCCCGACCAGCCCGAGGACTTCTAACTCCCTGGGGGTCAGCGTATCCAGCCCGAAGTGCGCCTCGGGCGCGGCCGGGCGGAGGGTGTAGGTCTCGATGAGTCCTTTGATCACTGGGGCACTGAACAGCATGTCGCCGGCGTGCACGGTGTCGATGGCGGCGAGCAGCCGGTCCGGCGGAGTGTCTTTGAGCAGGAAGCCGCAGGCACCGACCTTGAGCGCACCGTAGACGTACTCATCGAGGTCGAAGGTGGTCAGGACGAGGATCTTGGGGAGCGGGGGCGCGGCCTGGGCAAGGATGCGCTCGGTGGCGGTGATCCCGCTGATGCCCGGCATCCGAATGTCCATGAGGATGACGTCGGGTCTGGTCCGCGCGGCGATCTCGATGGCCTCCTCGCCGTCCTGCGCCTCGCCGACGACGTCGATTCCCGGTGCGGCCCGCAGGAGTGCGACAAGTCCCGAGCGGATGAGGAACTGGTCGTCCACAACGAGCACTGTGGGCATGCGTGATGTCGCCTTCCTCCCGGCTGCCCGGCCGGGAGCCGAGGCACTTCCTCACCTGTCGCGGGCCACGGGAACGGTCAGTGCGACTTCGAACCCGCCCTGCGGGCCGGGGCCGGCGGTCACCGTCCCGCCGTAGATACCGGCCCGCTCGCGCATGCCGATCAAACCATGGCCGGCGGGCCCCACGGTAGCGCCTGCCAGAACTGGCGCCTGACCGTCGTCGGCCACCCGGACGCGGACCGCGGCCTCGTCGTAGTGCACCGTGACGCTCGCGTTCGCCGCCGGCGCGTGCTTCATGACGTTGGTGAGAGCTTCCTGGATCACTCGGAAGACACAGAGATCGACGCCCGGCGGCAGCGCGAACGGGGCGCCCGTGATCCGGACGTCGACGGGGACGCCCGCAGCTGTGACGCGCCGGGCCAACTGCTCCAGCCGCCCGAGCCCCGGGGTCGCGGTGGGATCTCCCGTACCCTCCTGGGCGCGCTCGGTCCCTTCCCTGAGCACGACAAGCATGCGGCGCATCTCCGCCATGGCCTCGTGGGCGCTGCCCGCGATGGTCTCCAACGCCTCGCGGGCCGTCCTCGGATCGGACATGAAGACGTATCCGGCCAGGCCTGTCTGCACGGAGATCGCAGACACGTGGTGGGCGACCACGTCGTGCAGTTCACGGGCTATGCTCATGCGCTCGGCCATGACGGCCTGCTGCGCCTTCTCCTCCTGTTCCAGGCGCAGTTGCTCGCTGAGCACCGCGAGGCGCTCGCCGCGCTCCGCGAGCCGACGGGACCGGTCGCCGGTCACCCACAGGACGGCGACCGTCACGGTCACGAAGACCACGCTCTGCGGGCCGATCCCGGGCTCGGCGAGCCGCGTGCCCCACAGCAGCACGAGCAGCGTCCCCGCGGCGGACTTCGCCACGACCCTGCGCGGGCACTGCGCCGCGACGGTGTAGAACGCCAGGCCCAGTCCGCAGACGACGACCACGTGGTAGTACCCCAGGGTCATGTAGCACAGCGTGCAGGCCGCCGTGCCGATGAGCACGGTCAGGGGAGCCCGGCGGCGCACGGCCAGCGGAAGATAGACCAGGGCGATCAGCACGTAGGCCCATACATCGGTTTGCCGCCAGTAGCCGTGCGAGTTCGGCCAGTTGCGCAGCATGGCGCCCATGATGCCGAGCGACACCACCGAGTAGACGATGTCTGCCACCTGTGGGAAGGCCTGGCGAACCGTCCCGCCCCACGTGCGCTGCACGAACATCGTCCGAGCGTAGGCCCCAGGCCACCGCTCCACCCGGCTTTCCACCACAGCTACACCCCAGGTTGTACACCGGCAACCGGTCCGGACGGGCTCCCGGCATTCGCTGGGCCACTGGCCAACCGGGTGGCCCTCCTGGAGCTGCCGGCCGTCAAGCGGCGAAGGCCGAGGTGCACGCTTCCCTGGCCGGAGGCCGGCTTGGACGACTCGTGGTTCCGGATCTCCGCGCACATCAACGAGCACTGTGGGCAGGCGTGGTGTCGCCTTTCTCGCGGCTGCCCGGCCGGGAGCCGAGGCACTTCCTCACCTGTCGCGGGCCACGGGGACGGTCAGTGCGACTTCGAACCCGCCCTGCGGGCCGGGGCCGGCGGTCACCGTCCCGCCGTAGATACCGGCTCGCTCGCGCATGCCGATCAAACCGTGGCCGGCGGGCCCCGCGGTGGTGCCGACCAGAACTGGTTCCTGTCCGTCGTCGGTGACGCGGACGCGGACCGCGGCCTCGTCGTAGTGCACCGTGACGCTCGCGTTCGCCGTCGGCGCGTGCTTCATGACGTTGGTGAGAGCTTCCTGGATGACCCGGTAGACGCACAGGTCGGCGCCCGGCGGCAGTGCGAACGGGGTACCCGTGATCCGGACGTCGACCGAGACACCCGCGGCTTCGACACGCCGGGCCAACTGCTCCAGCCGCCCGAGACCGGGGGCCGCGGTGGGGTCGCCCGCCCCCTCCTGGGCACGCTCGGTCCCTTCCCTGAGCACGACCAACATGCGGCGCATCTCCGCCATGGCCTCGTGGGCACTGCCCGCGATGGTCTCCAGCGCCTCGCGGGCCATCTTCGGATCGGAGGTGAAGACGTAGCCGGCCAGGCCGGTCTGCACGGAGATCACGGACACGTGGTGGGCGATGGCGTCGTGCAGTTCACGGGCTATCTTCATGCGCTCGGCGATGACGGCCCGCTGGGCCCTCTCCTCCTGTTCCAGGCGCAGTTGCTCGGTGAGCACCGCGAGGCGCTCGCCGCGCTCCGCGAGCCGACGGGACCGGTCGCCGGTCACCCAGGTGACGGCGACCATCACGGTCACGAAGGCCACACTGAAGGGGCCGCTCCCTGGCTCGGCGAGCCGCGCGCCCCACAGGAGCACGAGCAGGGATGCGGCGGCGCACTGCGCCGCGACCCTGCGCGGGCACTGCGCCGCGACGGTGTAGAGCGCCAGGCCCAGTCCGCTGACAACGACCACGTGGTAGTAGGCCAGGGTGAAGTAACACAGCACGCAGGCCGCCGTGCCGATGAGCACGGTCAGGGGAGCCCGGCGGCGCACGGCCAGCGGAAGATAGACCAGGGCGATCAGCACGTAGGCCCATACATCGGTTTGCCGCCAGTAGCCGTGCGGGTCGGGCAGGTTGCGCAGCGCGATGCTCGAGATCCAGACCGACACCACCGCGTAGACGATGTCTGCCACCTGCGGGAAGGCCCTGCGAACCGCCGGGCTCCACGTGCGCTGCACGAACATCGTCCGAGCGTAGGCCCCAAGCGATCGCTTCACCCCGCTTTCGACCACAGCTACACCCCAGGTTGTACACCGGCAACCACCCTGGTTGCAGGCGCAGTTCAACCCATGGTGGGGCGAGGGGAAACAGCCGTTCCAGCTAGCTTTCCCTCTACCGGCGGCACCACGGCATCGCAGCTCCCCACCATGTGGCGAGCCGCGATTGGCCGCGTGGTCCGCAACACCAAGGGAAGGAAACCCAAAGTGTCCAGATCGAAGATCCGAACGACGGCCGCGGTGACCGGCTGCGTGATCGCCCTGGGCGGTTTCGCCACAGCCACTCCGGCTTCCGCAGCGCCGTCGGCGCCGCACGGCGGCACGCGGGCCGGCGTTGTGCAGGCAGCCACCGCCGCGTCCTTCACCGGACGAAGCGATTACTGCGACAGCTATGTGTGCGGAAGCGGCACGTTCACCGACTCCAACTCCAAAAGGAACCTCACCGGTTCCATGTCGGTGAAGTTCCCCTGCAACAAGGGTGTGACCAGCGCGCGTATCCGCCTTGTCACCAATGCGCCCAGCGGCAAGCGGTACGGCGGCTGGCACACGACCCAATCGTGCGGCCAGTACGCAGTCTTCGGGAATCTCGCGTGGACCCAGAGCGAACCGATCTACGCCTGGGCCATTCAGGAGAGCCGAAGCGGCGGCGGTACCGCAACCGGGTCCTGGGTCTTCCTCTAGACGTCACAGGGGAAGCCCCAGCGGGACCTTCCCCGTGGTCTGTGCGATTCAGGCGTGAGCGGGGCCCTGCCAGTGTCATGCAGGGGCTGCGAGCGAGGGGACGGCGGCAGACACCTCACGATGCCAACGCGTCAAGCCGCGGCCACGAGTTCGGTGGGGAAAGCAGTGTGTTCGTCGAACAGCTTGCGGTGCTGTCGCATGACGCGGGGGTGAGGCACTGCGGGCCGGAAGCTTGGTAAGCCGGAAGCATCGGGTATCCAGGCATACGGGGCCGATTCTGGTCATCGACGCTACCGGGCAACAGGGTGGCGCGACCGCTCGGTACCTGCTCGAACGCGCTCGGCAATACACGCCCTGGTGAGGGGCGGCGCGTTTTCCGGACAGGCGGAACCGCCCGCCGCCGTCCAGCTGGAGGAATCTCAGGGCAGGTCCTGGGGCGGCGAATGGGAAGCACGACCTCCATTGTCTGCGTGCCGTCACGGCCACGCAGGAACGGGAGTTCAGCGATCTCCTCGCCGCATCATCACATTGGTTGGTCGCGCATTCGGACCACATGACCGCACACGGGGGATGATCATGCGTACTGCGCACAAGAGCTGGAAGACCTACGCCCTGGGAGCCGCGGCCCTCACCGCCCTCCTCTCCGCCACGGCCTGCGAGCCGGACGGCACGAACAACGGCACGGGCACCATCACCTCGTCCGCCACCCCGAGCGCGACCGCCTCCACCCAGCCCGGCGGGGGCACCGGCACGGGCGGCGGCTCGCAGGACTCGGGCGGCGGCTCGCAGGACTCGGGTGGCGGCTCGGGGAACTCCGGTGGGTCGAGCAGCACCGTCGGCGAGAGCGCCACCGCCTGCAGCGGCGCGAACATCTCGGTCGCCACGACGGTGTACCCACATGACTCGGTCCGGCACCTCCTCCTCACGGCCACCAACACCGGCGACAAGGAATGCACTCTCTACCGCTACCCGATCGTCCGCTTCGACAACGGTCGCGAGGATCAGGTCGGCCCGATGGAGTCCGAGATGAAGGCAGTCAAGATCGGGCCGGGCAAGAAGGCATACGCGGGCATGCTCCTCTTCCGTACTGGCGCGCCGACCGAGGCCGTGGAGACGATGACCGTCAGCCTCCAGGGCCGCATCTCCAACGCCGATCCGGACAGCGGGCCGATCGAGGTCCCGCTGCCCGACGAGGCCAACTTCCTGAACATCGACGACAACCCCGCAG
Organism: Streptomyces sp. CA-210063; assembly: GCF_024612015.1. Taxonomy (NCBI): domain Bacteria; kingdom Bacillati; phylum Actinomycetota; class Actinomycetes; order Kitasatosporales; family Streptomycetaceae; genus Streptomyces; species Streptomyces sp. CA-210063. Next base: position 9,502,344 of record NZ_CP102512.1, on the reverse strand, counting down.
TCTCGTACTGGAACGTCAGCCGTGAGAAGGCCGAGAACTACATGTTCAAGGCCGTCGGCGGCAACTGACCCTCGCCCGAAGACCGCTCCCGGCCTCCAACAGGTCGCAGCGACCACGGCTTGCGGCTACAGACGGGGCGGCATCCTCAATGTCGACCTGGGCTGTGTCCCGCTCCTCGATGATGAGCGGATGGACGTGCTCTTTTCCTGGCCGATCGACTGCCTAAAGGACAACGGTTCTACGACTGGGCCGTCGTCGATCTCGTCGCCCCGACGCCGGGCAGCCACCAGCTCCCGATCCGCCGCAGCCGCACCACCGGTGAACTCGCCTATTACCGCTGCCACTCCGCCGAGCCAGTCCCGCTGACTGTGCTGGTCAAGACCGCTGGCTCGAGGTGGCGTGTGGAAGAGACCTTCCAGGCCGAGAAAGGGCTGGCGGGACTCGACGAGCACCAGGTCCGCCGCTGCCGCTCTTGGACCCGCTGGGTCACCCTCGCGATGCTCGCCCACGCCTTCCTCGCGGTAGTCCGTGCCGACGAACACGCCCGCAGCCCCGTCCGGGACGGCCTGGTCCCGCTGTCCTGCAACGAGATCCAGCGCCTGTTCATCACGGTCGCCGTCCAGCCTCGCCACGACATGGCCTACCGGCTCGACTGGTCGCACTGGCGGCGGCTCCATCAGCAGCGATCCCTCACCAGCCATTACCGGCGACAAGCCGCGTCCCAGACATGAAGATCGCGATGTACAGCTGGAGTATTGGATCGCTGATGAGACGTCTGGCCGACCGCGCCTACGGGTGCGTGTCCGTGATCGCGATGACCTCGTCGAGGTGGTCCAGGGCGGCCTGCAGGTCGTCGATCTTGGCCTGGATGCGCTCGCGCTCGGCTCGCAGCATGGCTCGTTGCCCGGCGTCGGTGTGCCCGGCGTCCCAGCACGGCAGGAGTTCGCTGATCCTTCGGCTGGTGAGGCCGGCGGCGAACATCTGCTGGAAGAAGCGGACCAGGGCGATGGCGTCCTGCCGGTACAGGCGCTGGCCGGACGGGCTGCGCTCCGCGACGAGCAGCCCTTGCTGCTCGTAGTAGCGCACCGCGCGCACTGAGACGCCGGCACCTCGTGCCACCTCGCCGATGCGGATCAACCGCTCGGCTGCGGCCACTGTGACAGTCATGGTGATTCCTCTCACCCCTGGCCTGACGACCAGCACTTGCCTCTGACGCCAGCGTCAGGTTTTAGCGTACCGGCCATGGATATCAACAACTCCGTCGCCCTTGTCACCGGAGCCAACCGCGGCCTGGGCCGCGCCTTCGCCCAGCGCCTGCTCGAACGGGGCGCCCGCAAGGTCTACGCGACGGCCCGCCGACCGGAGACCGTGGACCTGCCCGGGGTCGAGGTGCTGCCCCTCGACATCGCCGATCCCGCATCCGTGAGGGCCGCCGCCGAGGCCGCCCCGGACGTCTCGCTACTCATCAACAACGCGGGAATCAGTACGGGGACCGACCTGGTGACCGGTTCGCTGGACGCGGTGCGGCACGAGCTGGAGACCAACATGTTCGGCCACCTGGGAATGATCCGGGAGTTCGCGCCGGCGCTCGCCAGGAACGGCGGGGGCGCGATCGTCAACGTCCTCTCCGCCATGTCGTGGTTCGGGGGCAAGGGCGCCAATGCCTACCACCTGACCAAGGCCGCCGCCTGGGCCATGACCAACGGCGTCCGCCTGGAGCTCGCCGAGCAGGGCACGCTCGTCACAGCGGTACACCTCGGCCTGGCCGACACCGACATGGCGGCGGGCTGGCCCGTGGACAAGATCGCTCCGCCGGACCTGGCCGACGCCGCGCTCGACGGTGTCCAGGCGGGCTCCGCCGAGGTCCTCGCCGACCAGTGGAGTCGGGACGTCAAGTCCCGTCTGCCGCTGACGCCGGAAGAGTTCAACGCCGCAATGGACCGCGCCCTGGCGGCGCTGATGGCGGCCTGAAGGGCCCCTCGGGCCGCACGGACTTCGGTCGGCTGCTTCGAGCGGGACGATCGCAAGGCACCCAGCACGGGGCCAGGCAGTGAGGACCTTCTTCACGTTGACCTTCGATGGACTCGACGACGGCTTCATCGTGAAGATCGTCGGCTGAGCTCGGATGCGCCGGCAGTGGGCCGATGACACCGGCCCACTGCCGCTACGGGCAGCTCACGATTGCGCGGGCCAGAACTGCACGAGGTAGCGCTCGAGACCGTGTCCGGTGCCTTCGCCCTCCGACAGAGCCGCAGCGGCATCCCGGCCCGTACAGCTGACACGCACCCGCCACGATCCGCCGGAATCAGCCAGCGTGATGAGGTCCTCGGAGCGGCCTGTGTGCATGGACCACACGGCGACCTGACCTCTGGTCGATGTGAAGTCGGCGTCTGCTTGCTCGTCCCAGTCGGTCAGATCCTGCTGGGGCGGAGGCCCGTCCCACACTTCGACGTCAACGGTGGCGGTGTGCGTGTGACCGCCGCTGGTGATGTCCAGCCGCCCGGGATGGGTGCTGAGAAAGACGTCGAAGTCGAAGTCGTCCGGAAAGGAAACCGGCAGGTCAGTGTCATCGCTTTCCTGGAGCCCGAAAGCGTGGAACCCCACGTAGGCATCGACCTGCTGCTGCCGGACAAGCTTAGCCACGGACACCCCCTCAGCTCACTCAACAGATCACTCTCAAGACCCCAGCTTGATCCTTAGTGGTCGGCGCCGGAAGCCTTCGGGGTGAGCCGAGTCCCAGGCGGAGGCGGCATTGAAGAGGGTTCCGGCCGCGGTCGTGCGGGCATAGAGGACGGAAGCTGAGTCAAAGACGACTTGCGGTGGCACTCCGGCTGAGCTGAGTCAGCGCCGGCGTCCTAGAGCGCGTCCACGGCGCTCACCTTCCAGCCCTCGGAGGTGCGGGTGAGCGTCATCCGCACCCGGTTCAGATCCATGCGGGACCCCGTCACCTGGGTGCTCGTGGTGACCTGGTTGACGAACAGCAGGACCACGGCCTTGTCCGGTCCGGCCGACACGACGGACGCCGCAGGCCGGCCACCGCCTGTGGGTGCCGTCACCGTCGCCTTCACCACGCCGTGGTACTTCCTGGCGGTCGGTCCCACGACCGTCGTCGTGGTCCTGCGGTACTCGTCGCGAAAGGCGCCGGTCAGATGGGTGCGGGCCCGGGCGAAGTCCCGGTCGAGATGCCGGTAGTCGTACGACAGGACGACGGGCGCCGCCTTCCGCGCGGCCGCGAGCGCCTCTCCCCGCGCCTGTTCCGCGCGCAGCCCCTCCCGGTACTGCCGGCCGAGCACGGCGAGGGCGACCAGACCTCCCACGAGCACGACGCAGAGCGTCATCGTGAGCAGCCGTCGCCAGGGCCGTCGTACGGACGCGCCCTCCTCCGGCACCGCCTCGGACTCAGGCACCTGGTCCGGCTCCGGGGCCGGCTCCGGCGGGTCGTCCCACCCTCCCGGAGCATCGATCACCACCGTGCGCCCGGAGTACCGCTCCTCGGCCCGTGGTGGTGCCTCGTTGGCGGGGTCCTCCACGCGTCGGGTGCGCTTGGCCGCCGCGCGGGCGGCCGCGGTCATGGTGCGGCGGGCGGGGGAGCCGGCGCCGCGGCTTCGCGAGGTCGTGTTCACCACGGTCTTTCTCCTCAACTCTGGTGCCTGCTGTTCGTACGGGAGGCCGGTCGTCAGCCCACGAACTCGACGTCGGAGGTCAGCCATTGGCCGTCCTTGAGTACGAGGTCGAGCTGGAGCCGGTAGGTGCGCGCCTCTCCGTCGGGCACGGCGGTGTTGGTCACCTTGCTGTCGGCGACGACCAGAACCCGGGCGGACCGGGTGTCGGACCGCACGATGCCCGCTTCGAGGACCTGCCCCTCGGACACGGACTTGTTCTCGGCGACCAGTTCGGTCAACTGGTCGGTCTGCGCGGCGAACTGCTCCTTGAAGTCGCCGGTGGCGCTCTTGAGCACGTTCCCGCTGTCCCGGTCGTAGTGGCGGTAGTCGAGCGAGGTGAAGTTCAGCGCCGACTGGCGGGCCGCCGCCAGGACGTCCTGCCGCCGCTGCTCCGCCGCGCGCTGCCCGGACAGCCCCACGGCCAGCCAGACCGACAGCGCGGTCGTCAGGACGGTCGCGACGACGAGTCCGGCGGACAGCGCCCTGTGGCGCCCCCGCTTCCCACCGCCGACGTTCATGCCCTCGGTCTTCCCACCGCCGACGTTCATGCCATCGGTCCGACGAGTAGCCATTGCCACGACTCCTTTCCGAAGACGGTCTGTTCGCCGCCCGTCGAGCCGATCTCGACGGGTGTCCCGTCCGGGCCGGTGGCGGTGCCGGTGTCCGGGTCGTACGGGGTGACGTATGCGGCCCGTTCGGCGCCGTACGAACCCGCCGACGCGCCGGGGGCGTTCTGCGCGCCGCGCACCGAGGTGTCGCTGCCGCGCGGCGCCGTGCAACGTGCGTCGGTGTTCGCCGGGCGCGTGCTGGTGTCGGCGGGGTCGCGCCGCCGTGTCCCGTCGTACCCCTGGGTGCACGGCGGCGGGTCGTCGGCGCCGAGGACGAGGCCGAAGTGGGTGGTGCCGTCGCCCGGGACGACCGTGTAGCTGCCGGCGACGACGACCGGGAAGGTGACCAGGGCCTGTTCGACTCCGGGCAGCCGCGCCACGGTGACCTGGCCGCCGCTGATGAGGTTGGCCAGCAGGACCGGCAGGTCCGGCCGGGTGGACTTCAGCAGGGAGTCGATCTCCTGTGCGGCGGGCACCGCGTTGTCGATCAGCCGGCGCAGGTCCCCGTCACTCGCCTTCAACTCAGCCGTGAGCGCCGCCAGATCGCGGGAGAACGACTTGATGGCCGAACCCTGGTCGGACTGTGTCTTGAGTACCGTCCGCGAGTCCTCGATCAGCGAGATCGTCTCCGGGAGCGTGTCCGACGCCGCCTCGACGAGTTCGTTGCCCGAGTCCACCAGCCGGCTCAGCCGTGGCCCGGTGCCGGAGAAGGCCTTGCCCAACTCGTCGACGGTGGTCCGCAGATCGTCCTTGCCGACCGAGTTGACCAACCGGTCGAGGCTGACGACGAGGTCGGTGGTGGGCAGCGGCACCCGCGTGCGCTCGCGCGGTATCGGGCTGCCGTCGAGCAGGTACGGTCCGCCGGTCCGCCGCGGTTGCAGATCGACGTACTGCTCCCCCACCGCCGAACGGTTGGCGACCACCGCCAGGGTGTCGGCCGGAATACGGGGTGCGTCGTCCTCGATCTCCAGGGCCACCGACACCCCCGAGCCGGACAGCCGCAGCTCGCCCACCCGGCCCACCGGCACCCCTCGGTAGGTGACCTCGGCGCCGGAGAAGATGCCCCCGGACGCGGCGAAGTCGGCCCGCACGGTGTAGCCGCGGTCGAGGACGTCGTCCACCAGGCCCGTGTACTCGGCGCCGACGTACGACACCCCCACGCCGGTGAGGACGGCGAAGGCGAGCAGCTGGGCCTTGACCGTACGTGTGATCACGGCTGTATTCCCTTCAGCATGAGCTCGGCGAGCGCGAGGTCGATCCCCGCCGGGAGGCGGCCGGAGTCCCCTCGGGGGCCGTAGCCCGCGGTGCACACCGGCGGGCACAGCAGGTCGTCGCCGTCCGTGGGCGCCGAAGGCTCGACCGGAACCTCCGGGGCCTTGGGCAGCGCGGTCGGCGTCGGGACACCGGGCACGTCCGGGAGGTCCGGCAGGTCCGGGAGGTCCGGGGTGCCGGAGCCTTCGTCACCCTCACCGGAGCCGCCGGACTCGCCGGGCTTGTCCGTGACGTTGCCGTAGATGCCCGCCAGGTCGAGGTCGGCGGTGACCGCGAGGTTGACGTAGTCGCCCTCGACGGCGTCGACCACGTTGCGCGGGAATGGATAAGTGGTCAGCAGCTCAAGGGAGTTGGGCAGGTCGTCGCCCGCCTTGTCGAGCTGCTGCAGGATCGGCCTCAGCTGCTTGAGGTTGGCGACGGTGTCGTCCCGCGAGGCGTTCACGACGCGGGTGCCGGTCTTGCCCAGCTTCGACAGGGCGGTGAGCATCCGTGTCAGGTCACGGCGCTGGTCGGCGAGGACCTTCAGCGCGGGCGGCAGCGTGTCGACGGCCTCGGCGATCGTCTTCTCCTCCTTCCTCAGCCGCTTGGCCAGCCGGTCGATGCCCTTGAGGGCGCGGACGATGTCCGCGCGCTGCCCGTCGAGGCCGCCGAGGAACGTGTCGAGTTCCGTGAGCAGGGACCTGACCCGGTTCTCGCGGCCCTCCAGGGCCTTGTTGAGCTCGACGGTGATCGTCTTGAGCTGGGCGACGCCGCCGCCGTTGAGAAGCGCGGACAGGGCGGACAGCACCTCCTCGATCTCCGGGTTGCGTCCGCTGCGGGACAGCGGGACGCGGTCGCCGTCGCGGAGCCGTCCGACGGGCGCGGTACCGACCGGCGCGGACAGCGCCACGTACTTCTCGCCGAGCATGCTGGTCTGGCGGAGATCGGCGACCGCGTTGGCGGGCAGCTTCACCGAGTCGGCGACGCGCAGTCGGACCCGGGCGTGCCAGCCGACCAGCTCCACCTTCTCGACCGCGCCCACGGTGACGCCATCGACCTTGACCGCCGACTGCGGCACCAGGTCCAGTACGTCCCTGAACTCGACCGTGACGTGGTAGGCGCGGCCGTCCGCCGCCGCTCCTCCGGGGAGCTGGACGTCGTACCAGCCGTTGAACCCGCAGCCCGACAGCAGCAGCGAACCGGCGGCCGTCCACGCGACCATCCGTCCCCTGCGCGACACGCTCACGTCTCGCCTCGTACGCGGGCTCATGCGTCGGTTCGTAGGCGGGCTCATGCTCGGGCCTCCAGGATTCCGCCGAGCGTTCGGTCGACCGTGCCCGTCGTGGCGGGGGCCGTCGGTACCTCGGGCAGGGAGTCGAAGAGCTTCTTCAGCTCCGCGCAGTCGGGGTTCTTGCCGCCCTCGTCCCCGATCGTCTTCAGAAGGGAGCACAGGAGGGAGGCCGGGTCCTGCGGCTCCTCGGGGTTGTTGCGGGTGTCGAGCGTGCCGGCGGAGGCGTTGTAGGCGTTCTGCAGGTTCGACAGACCCGTGGGGGCGACCTCCAACAGCTCCTCCAGCGCGGCGCGTTGGGTGACCAGGACCTTGGTGACCTTGCTGAGGCCCCGCACGTTCGAGGTCAGTGACTTCTTGTTCTTCTTCACGAACTCCGACACGTCGCCGAGTGCCGCACCCAGGTGCTCCAGCGCCGCCGCGAGGTCCTTGCGCTCCCCGGCGAGCTGCTCCGCCACGTCGGCGAGGCTGCCGTTGAACGACCGGACGCGTCGGTCGTCGGCCGCCAGCGCGGCCGTGAACACCTGGAGGTTCTGTACGGTGCCGAACAGGTCACCCCGCCCGTCGGACAAGGTGGTGACGGCCTGCGAGAGATCCTCGACGGTCTGGTTGAGGTTCTCGCCCTGGCCTTCGAGGTTGTCCGCGCTCACGCCCAGCAGCCGCGACAGGGAGCCGTCCTTGTTCGCGCCCTTCGGGCCGAGCGCCTCGGACGTGGTGTGCAGGCTGTCGAAGATCCGGTCCAGCTCGACGGGGACGGCCGTGCGCGACTCGGGAATGACGTCGCCGTCCCGCAGTACCGGGCCCTTGCGGTACACCGGCAGCAGCTGCACGTAACGGTCGCTGACGACCGAGGAGTTGATGATGGCGGCCTGCGCGTCGGCGGGCAGCCTGCGGCCCTCCTCGTACTCCAGCTCGACGCGCACCCGGCTGCCCTCCGGGGTGATCCGCTTGACCTCGCCGATGCGGACGCCGAGGACACGGACGTCCGAGCCGGGGTAGATACCGACGGTGCGCGGGAAGTACGCCGTGACCCGGACGGCCTGGGGGCGCGGCCACAGTACGACCGCGAGCGCGGCGAGGACCGCGAGCGCGGTGAGCAGTGCCAGGGTGCGCGGGACGGACGGGCGCCTGGTCATCGTGAGCCTCCCGTACGTGGCACCACCGGGGCGGCGACCAGGTTCTGGACGTAGGAGTCGAACCACTGGCCGTTGCCGAGGGTGTTGGTGAAGACCCGGACGTAGGGCGCGAGCAGCTTGACGCTCCGGTCCAGGCTCGCCTGGTTGCGTTCGAGCATCCTGACGAAGGTGTTGAGGTTCTTGAGCGCGGGCCCGATCTCCTCCCGGTTGTCCTCGACCAGGCCGGAGAGCTCGATGCCCAGCAGGGCGGAGTTCTTGAGCAGTTTGTGGATCGCGGCGCGCCGCTTGCTGATCTCCTTGAACAGCTTGTCGCCGTCCTTCACCAGCGCGGAGAAGTCCTCCGAGTGGTCGGCCAGGACCCCGGTGACCCCGTTCGCGTGGTCGAGGAGCCCGCGCAGCGCCTTGTCGCGCGAGGCCACCGTCCGGGAGATCCGTGACAGTCCCTTGATGGAGGCCCGGACCTCCGCGGGCGAGTCCTGGAAGGTGGTGGAGATCGTGTCCAGCGCCTTGGCGAGCTGTTCCGCGTCGACCTCCTCCGTCGTGGTCGTCAGGTCGCTGAAGGCCTGCACGACGTCGTACGCGGACACCGTCCGCCGCAGCGGGATCTCGCTGCCCGGCTCCAGTTGGCCCGGTCCCTTCGGGTGCAGCGCCAGGTACTTCGCGCCGAGGATCGTCTTGACCCGGATGGACGCACCGGTCCCGGTGCCGAAGTCCGGGTCGTGCTTGACCTTGAAGGTCACCTTGACGTGGTCGCCGTCGAGATCGACGTCCTCGACCTTGCCGACCTTGACCCCGGCGATCCGCACCTCGTCGCCCGGCTTGAGGCCGCCCGCCTCCGAGAAGGCGGCGCTGTACGTCTCGCCGCCGCCGATCACCGGCAGGCTGTCGGCGTTGAACGCGGCCACGGTCAGCAGCGCGAGGGTGGTGAGGCCGACCGCGCCGACGACGACGGGGTTGCGGTCCCGGAACGGCTTCAGCCGCGGGCGGCCCGCCTTCCGGGGCAGCCTGATCCTCGGCAGCCTCGGTGGCAGAACGCGCACCTTCACGAGAGGCTCGGGGCGTCGCTTCCCGCGCGGGAGAAGCCGCGGCTTCGGCAGTCCGAGCAGCTTCGACAGCCCGGGCAGCCTCGGTGGCAGGACGCGCACCTTCATCAGGGGCTCGGGGCGGCGGCGCCGCGTCCTGCGCGGCACGATGCGGATCCTCATGCGCCGCACCTCGCCCGCGCCACGTGGAACTCGGGGGTGAGTACCTGCTCCGTCTTCGGCAGCACGATCCGTCCGTCGAAGTCGCAGAGGTAGAAGTTGAACCACGAGCCGTAGGACGCCGTCCCCGTCAGCTCGGTGAGCTTGTTCGGCAGCCGCTTCAGGACGCCCTCCACGGTCTTCTCGTTCCTGTTCAGCGTTCCGGTGAGCTCGCCCAGCCCGGCGATGTCGTCCTTCAGCGGCGGGCGGGCGTCGTGCAGGAGCCCCGACGTGGCCTCCGTGAGGTCGCCGATGCTCACCAGGGACTTCCCGATGGGCTTGCGGTCGGTGGACAGTCCGGAGATCACCCGCCGCAGTTGCTTCAGCAGCCCGGAGAAGCGGGCACCGCGCCGGTCGAGCGTCTTCAGTACGGAGTTGAGGTTGTCGATCACGGAGCCGATCAGCTCGTCGCGGTCGGCGAGCGTCGTGGTGAGCGACGCCGTGTGCGCGAGCAGGCTGTTCACCGTGCCGCCCTCGCCCTGCAGGGTTTTGATGATCTCGGTGGCGAGCTGGTTGACGTCACTCGGGCTGAGCGCGGCGAACAGCGGCTTGAAGCCGTTCAGCAGCGCGTTGAGGTCCAGCGCGGGCTGGGTCCTGGACAGCGGGATGGTGCCGCCGGGCCGCAGCCGGGTGCTGTCGCCGACGCCCTCGGTGAGCGCGATGTACCGCTGCCCGACCAGGTTCCGGTAGCGGACGACCGCGCCGGTACTGGTGAGGAGTGGGCGGTCCGCGATGACCGTGAAGGTGACCTCGGCCAGCGTCCGGTCCTTGATCCGGATGCCCTCGACCTCGCCGACCCGCACCCCGGCCACGCGGATGTCGTCGCCCTCCTCCAGGCCGGTCACATCGCTGAACACCGCCCGGTAGGTGTCCTTCGGCGCGAAGGAGATGTTGACGATGGTGGCGGCGAGCAGGGCCGTCGCCAGGATCGTGACCAGCGCGAAGACGCCGAACTTCACCAGCGGGGCGGCGGCTTGACGGGCTCCTGTGGTCCTCATGCGACGCTCACCGCCGTTCCCCTGGCCAGCGGGCCGAACAACAGGGTCGCGACGGGCGGCACCTCGTCCGCCGGTACGCCCAGGACGGGGGCCACGAGCGAGCCCACGGCCCGCTGCTCGGCCTCGGTGGCGGACACGTGGGCACCTCCGGGCAGGGCGCCGCCCGAACCGCCGGGCGACGTACCGTCGTTGAGCTCCGTGTGGGGTGCGGGCACCGGTGGACGGGGCAGCCCCCGGCAGTCCGGCCCGGACCGCTCGGCGTAGCGCGGCTCCTCGCCGGGCTCGTACGCGGCCTGCGGGCGTACGACTTCGAGGGTGATCCGCATCCGGCCGCCCCGGAACGCCTCCTCGGACGCCTTCTCCTGCCGGACCAGGCCTTCGAGGAGGCAGGGGTACTCGGGTGAGTAGCGGGCGAACAGTTCCAGGGTGGGTCGGGAGACCCGGCCCAGCGTGATCAGCCGGTCGCCGTTCGTGTCGAAGAAGTTCTCACCGGTGCCCGCGACGGTCGCCGTGGTGCGGAGCGCGGCGGCCAGCCGGTCCTTCTTCTCGACGACCGTGCGGCTGGTGGTGACCGTGTTCCGCAGGATCCGCATCAGGTCGGGCGCCGCGTCCCCGTACACCTCGGCGACATCGGCGAAGCGCGAGATGTCCTCCTTGAGGGCCGGCAGATGCGGGTTGAGGCGGCGCAGATAGCTTTCGACGCGGGTGAGGTTGTCTCCGATCCGGTCGCCGCGGCCCTCCAGCGCGGTGGCGAACGCCGAGAGTGTGGCGTTCAGTTCGGCCGGCTCGACCGTGCGCAGCAGCGGCAGCAGGTCGTTCAGCAACCGCTGCAGTTCCATGCCCGCCTTCGTACGGTCCTGGGTGATGACGTCCCCGGCGCGGATGGGCCGGGCCGAGGAGCCGCGCGGTGCGACGAGGTCGACGTACTTCTCGCCGAACAGCGTCTTGGGCAGCAGCCGGGCGTGCACGTCCGCCGGGATGAACGCGACGTGCTCCGGCTTGAGCGCGATGTCGAGGGTCGCCTTCTCGCCGTCCGCGCGCACCGCGCGGACCTCGCCGACCAGCAGCCCGCGCAGCTTGACGTCGGCGCGCGGATCCAGCTGGTTGCCGAGGCTGCCGGCCTCCAGGGTGATGCGCACCACCGAGGTGAACGCCTGCTGGTAGACGGCCACGGCGAGCGACAGCAGCAGCGCGAGCACGGCCACGAAGGCGACGCCGTACAACCGAAGTCTCAGTACTCTCATCGACCTCACCCCGCGATCCGTACGGTCGTGTTGGCGCCCCAGATCGCGAGGCTCAGAAAGAAGTCCAGGACGTTGATGGCGACGATCGAGGTCCGCACCGCACGGCCCACGGCGACGCCGACCCCGGCGGGTCCGCCGCTCGCGTAGTAGCCGTAGTAGCAGTGCACCAGGATGATCAGTACGGCGAAGACGATCACCTTGCCGAAGGACCACAGGACGTCGACGGGCGGCAGGTACTGGTGGAAGTAGTGGTCGTACGTGCCGGTCGACTGCCCGTAGTAGACGGTGGTGATGGTGCGGGCGGCGAGGTAGGAGGACAGCAGGCCGATCACGTACAGCGGGATCACGGCGACGAAACCGGCGACCATCCTGGTGGTCACCAGGAACGGCAGCGAGGGCACGCCCATCACCTCCAGGGCGTCGGTCTCCTCACTGATCCGCATCGCTCCGAGCTGTGCGGTGAAGCCGGCGCCGACCGTGGCGGACAGGGCGAGTCCGGCCACCAGCGGGGCGATCTCCCGGGTGTTGAAGTACGCCGACAGGAAGGCCACGAAGTTGGAGGTGCCGAGCTGGTTGAGGGCCGCGTAGCCCTGGAGGCCCACCTCGGTGCCGGTGAAGAACGACAGGAAGGCGATGACGCCGACCGTGCCGCCGACGACGGCCAGTGCCCCGCGCCCGAAGCTCACCTCGGCGAGCAGCCGCACGATCTCCTTCTTGTAGCGGCGCAGGGTGCGGCCGGTCCACGCGAGCGAGCGGCCGTAGAAGGAGAGTTGGGTGCCCAGCTCCTCCAGCGAGCGGAGCGGGCGGTCGAGGAGTCGTAGAGGTCGCATCGTCGGTTCCCTCAGCCCCTCTGCGGGACGACTTGGAAGTACACCGCGGTCATCACGAAGTTGGTCACGAACAGCAACATGAAGGTGATCACCACGGACTGGTTGACCGCGTCGCCGACGCCCTTGGGTCCGCCCTTCGCGGTGAGCCCCTTGTACGAGGCGACGATCCCGGCGATCGCCCCGAACACCAGCGCCTTCACCTCCGCCGCCCACAGGTCGGAGAGCTGGGCGAGGGTGGTGAAGGACGCCAGATACGCGCCGGGCGTGCCGTTCTGGAGGATCACGTTGAAGAAGTAGCCGCCGGCCACGCCCACGACCGACACCAGGCCGTTGAGCAGCACGGCCACCACCATGGAGGCCAGTACGCGGGGTACGACCAGCCGGTGGATCGGGTCGATGCCGAGTACCTGCATGGCGTCGATCTCGTCCCGGATCTTGCGCGCCCCGAGGTCCGCGCAGATCGCCGTACCGCCCGCGCCCGCGATCAGCAGCGCGGTGACGATCGGCGAGGCCTCCCGCAGGACGGCGAGGACGGAGGCGGCACCCGCGAAGGACTGGGCGCCGAGTTGCCGGGTCAGGCTGCCTATCTGGAGGGCGATGACGGCCCCGAAGGGGATCGACACGAGGGCCGTGGGCAGGATCGTGACGCTCGCGACGAACCACGTCTGCTGGATGAACTCCCGCGCCTGGAACGGCCGTCGGGGGATGGTCCGCACGACGTCCAACGCCATGGCGAAGAGGTTGCCCGAGTGCCGCAGCGCTCCGGTCGGCGACAGGCTCACGCTCCGGCCACCTCCCGCCGACGCGGTTCGGCCTCCCGCTTGGCGATGGCCTCCCAGCGGGGCGGCCTGGTGATGCCCGGACCCGGCAGCAGGCGGGGAGGCAGCTCCTGACTGCCGGGCGTCGTGGTGTGCTCGCCGTCGCCGAGCTGTGCCAGCTCCTGCTCGACCTGGGCGGCGTCCTTCTCCTCCGCCATACCGATCGGCCCCTGCATCCGGCCGTTCAGAAACTGGCGTACGACGGGCTCGTCGCTGGTCAGCAGTTTCTCGCGGGGGCCGAACATCACCAGCTCACGCCGGAACAGCAATCCGATGTTGTCCGGCACCTGGCGGGCCGAGGCGATGTCGTGCGTGACGATCAGGAAGGTGGCGTCGATCTGCGCGTTGAGGTCGATGATCAGCTGGTTGAGGTAGGCGACGCGTACGGGGTCGAGGCCGGAGTCGGGCTCGTCGAAGAGGATGATCTCGGGGTCCAGGACCAGGGCCCGTGCCAGCCCGGCTCGCTTGCGCATACCACCGGAGATCTCGCCGGGCAGTTTCCCCTCGGCGCCGATCAGCCCGACCATGTCCATCTTCTCCAGCACGATGCGCCGGACCTGGCTCTCGGACTTGCGGGTGTGCTCGCGCAGCGGGAAGGCGATGTTGTCGTACAGGTTCATCGAGCCGAACAGCGCGCCGTCCTGGAACAGCACCCCGAACAGCTTCCGCACCTCGTACAGGTCGTGCTCACGGAGCTTCGTGATGTCCCGCCCGGCGACCTTGATCGAGCCGCGTTCCGGCTTCAGCAGCCCGACGAGCGTCTTGAGGAACACCGACTTGCCCGTGCCCGAGGGGCCGAGCATGACCGATACCTCCCCGGCGGGCAGCGTCAGCGAGACGTCCTGCCAGATGACCTGGTGACCGAAGGACTTGGTCAGCCCTTCCACACAGATCTCGACACCCATCCGGTTCACCCTTCAGCCGTGGAGCAGCTCCGACATCTGCTCTACGGGGAGGGGCGGGGCGTCCGTCGCGCGAGGCCGATTTTTTTCGGACGGGTTTGCAGACGGGTCCTCGGACGGGTTCGCGGACGGGTTTGCGGACGGGTCCTCGGACGGGTTCGCGGACGGGTTCCGGACGGCTGGGCAGGCGGTCTTACGAGTCGCCGGACCTGCGCGTTTACGGGAGCGCGGTCGCGGTGGGGAGGGAGAGGGGAGCGGACGGTACGACGGGCGTGTCCGGAACCGACGACATCGACGACACCGACGACACCGACGACACCGACGGCCTCGACGTCACTGAGGGGACGGCGGACTCGACCGGCACATCCGATGCATCCGGCATATCTGGGACATCGGGGACATCGGGGATGTGCGGTATGTCTGGCGTGTCCGGCAGCTCGGGCACGCCCGGGACCTCGGGAACCTCAGGAACCTCGGGCGCCGGCAGCCCCGGAAGCAAGGGCACCGAGGCCTCGGGCAGGGGCGGCACGGACAGCGGCAGCAGCGATCCGTCGTCGGGCGCGGATCCCGCCGGACCGTCGCCGGGAGCCGCGGCCGACTCGGGCGACGACTCGCGGGGCTCCGGCGCGCGCACCCGGCCGTCCCCGTCGGTCGTGAGCGCCTCCGGGGGCCCGGACACGGAGGGCCGCGGAGCAGCCGGACCGTCCCCGCTCCCGTCGAGCGCGTACGGCAGCACGAACCCCGCCACCGCCAGGGTCGCCGCCGTCGAGGCGACGGCCACGGCCTGTGCCCTCCCGCCTCCCCGCGGCCGTCCGCGCCCGAGCAGAAACAGCACCACCCCGAGCGTCCCGGCCAGCGAGGCGCGCAGCGTCCGCCGGGCCCGGGCGAGCAGCGACTCGACGGTCCGGTAGCTCAGCCCCATCTCCGTGGCGACCTGGCCGACGTCCAGGTCCTCGGACTTGAGCCGCAGCGCCTCCGCCTGCCGGGCGGGCAGCTCCCCGCTGCGCACGGCCAGCCACCTCGCCTCGGCCCGGTCGCACACCGCCTCCTCGACGGGCACCGGGCCCGGTGCGATCAGCGTGGGGCTGGTGCGCACCTCGGCCTCACGGTTGACCTGCCGGTACCGGTCGACGCACAGCCGCATGGTCACGGTCGTCAGCCAGGCGCCGAGGCGCTCGTCGTCGAGGTCCGGGCGCTCGGCGGCGCGCAGCATCGCCTCGTGCACGGCGTCCTCGGCGTCCTCCGGGCTCATCGACCTGCGCCGGGCCACCTTGAGCAACTGCTCTCGGTGGCTCCACATGTGCTGCCAACGGTGGTGGTCCGCCTCTGTCCCGGCAGGCAGGGCCGCCTCTGCCCCAGCCGCTGTGGCCGCCTCTGTCTCAGCAGGCATGTCCGTCGCCATGAGGGCCCCTTCGCGCTCACTCCGCCGTCTCGTGCCGTCCGGCGGGGGGCGACATTACCGCCCGGTATCCATGGTTGTGGAGGGGGCCGGGCGCATCGTGTCCCCACCGTTGCCGGTCAGTGGGCCGGCACCGGGCAGTACGTCGTCGCCGGGCAGCTCCACGCCCGGATCGGGTACGGGGAGCGGCGGCTCCTCCCCTCCGGTCGCCGGACGAGACGGGCCGGGAGAGGAGGAGGGGGAGGGTGAGGGCGAGGCGGGCGGTGTGGACGGCGTCGTGGACGGGCCCGCGCCCGGGCGCTCGGACGCCTCCGGCGAGGGTTCGTGTGTGCTGCTCGCTCGCGACGGTTCCGGTCGCGCGGACGACCCGGCGCTCTGGTCCGGCACCACTCGATGCCCCACCAGGAAGTACGCGTACCAGGCCCTGACCGTCCGCAGATAGGCCGCTGAGTGGTTGTATCCGAGGATCGCCCGATCCAGGTCGGCCGGGTCGGAGAGGTCCCGCCCGCCCGCGCACAGATAGCGCCCGGCGGCGAGCGCCGCGTCGAAGACGTTGTTCGGATCGGCCCGTCCGTCGCCGTTGCCGTCCGCGCCCCAGCGGGTCCAGGTCGACGGGATGAACTGCATCGGGCCCACCGCCCGGTCATACGCCGTGTCCCCGTCGTACCGGCCGCCGTCGGTGTCCCGGATGACCGCGAAGGCGCCGCCGTTCAGCCGGGGGCCGAGGATCGGTGTCACGGCCGTGCCGTCCGAGGTCACCCGGCCGCCATGCGCCTGCCCCGACTCCACCTGGCCGATGGCGGCCAGCAACTGCCATTCCAGCCGGCATCCCGGTGCGGTGCCCGCGAGCTCCGACTCCGCGCGCCGGTACGCGGCGAACACGGTCGCGGGCAGTGCACCGCCGACCGGCCCCACGGCCGTGTCCTCGTCGGACTTCGCGGCCCGCAGTGGCGGAAGCTGGGTGCGGTACGGGGCGTCGCCGGACACACTCGGCCCGCGCTCGGCGCGCGCCGCGTTCCGCGCCGGCTCCGCGGCCTGTGCCGAGGTCCCCGGCGCCTGCGAGGCGGTCAGCGCGGCCATCGCCGCCGCCGCGATCGCCGTACATCTGGTCCCTCTGAGTGCCCCTCTCGCCGTACCGACCGTCCTGAACAACCTGCGCACCGCCACTTCGCGGCCCCTCCCTGTGCGGATTCCGTCCTCTGCTCTACGCGGGCGGTCGGCACGTCCGTCGCCGGAGGATGAACAAGAGGAGGAGCAAGCAGGGGAGCAGTGTCGTCCGCCCTGGAGGGTTCGCGACGACCAGTCGGGGCATGCGCCGGCATCGGTGGCCGACCTGCCTCCCTGGAAGGAATCCGGGGATCCGGGCCGACTCACGCCGGAACAGGGAGGGACCAGGACAGCGTCCCGCTGTCCTCGTGAACCCGCGCCGGGCTCTTGGCCCGCGCCGTGGTCCAGGTCCCGCCGTCGGCGAAGACGAACAGGCGTAGCACCAGGAAACGTCCGATTCCGGTGAGCGCGGCGGCGCCGAGGTAGACGGCCTGCTCGAGCAGGATCCCGGCCGACGGCTGCACCGCTTGGAGTACGAGCATCGCGGCGCACGTCACCACGTAGGCGACCGAGGCCGACCCTGCGGACTGCACGTGCTCGCGCCATCCGGCATGCCGCCCGGCCCCGAAAGTGAAACGGGCGTGGAGCTCTGTGGCGAGGAGGGTGGAAGCGACGGTGATCAGCGCGTTCGCCACCACCCAGGGAACCAGCCCGGCCAGCAGCGCCACGGACGGACTGGAGGCGACCCCGACACCGCCGCCGCACAGCACGAACCGGGCGAAGGCGCCGAGCGGACCAGGAACAGCCGGGGGCCGGCACGCGTCGTCCTCGCGGGCCCCCACCTGCTCCGCACGCCGCGCTCTCCTCGTCCGAGCGGCCGTACCGCGTCGCATCGCCTCCGACGCAGCTCTTGCGCTTGATCGGTGCCCCAGCATCTGCTCTCTCCGTTTTCGGTGACAGGAGCACCGTCGCGGAACTTCGTGACAAATCTGTGAGCCGGCAATGATCGACGGCTGAGCTTTCACGGTCGCCGGCACCGGGCCGACCACGAAGGGCGGAAGGTGGCGCGCGGTCGGGGCCCGGCCGGTCGATGACACGCAGCCACAGAAGAATCCCCACGCCGGCTCAGGTAGCGGTCCCGGTGGCCGCCACGGCGGGTGGATCGCTTCTGCGCCCGGGGCGGGACAGCCGGCGCTGCACGGCTTCGGCCAGCTTGGAGAGGCTGAAGTTGACCAGGATGAAGATGGTTCCGATGACGAAGAACATCTGCAGCGGGTTCTCCAGCGTCTGGACGGCGATCTGGCCCCGGCGCAACAGCTCTTCGTAGCTGATGATGAAGCCCAGCGACGTGTCCTTCAGGACGACCACCAACTGCCCGATGAGCACGGGGAGGGTGATCCGGAAGGCCTGCGGGAGCAGAATCAGCCGCAGGGTGGCGCCCCGGGTGAGGCCGATGGCGTACGCGGCCTCCGCCTGTCCCTTGGGCAGGGCCTGGATGCCGGCGCGGATGACCTCGGCGATGACGACCGAGTTGTAGAGCGTCAGGCCGATGACGAGGAACCACATGGTCGGCAGGTCGATGCCGATCTCCGGCAGGACGCGGGCGGCGAAGAAGACGGACAGCACCACGGGGACACCGCGGAAGAGTTCGATGAACCCCACGACCGCCCAGCGATACCACGCCGCGGCCGTGACCCGGGTGACGGCGAGCACGCTGCCCAGGACGAGGGACAGCACGATGGAGACGGCGGCCGCCTGCAGAGTGGCCGTCAGGCCGCCGCCCAGGAAGTCCCAGACCAGCCCGAACTGCGGATCGGAGGGGTTGACCAGAGGACTCCATTTGGCCTCGTCGAGCTGCCCCTGCCGGGAGAGCCTGGCGACGACGAGGGCCAGCACGGCGGCCAGCGCCGTCAGCAGGGCGGCGGTGCCCCGGCGGATCCGCCGACGGGTGCGCGGACCCGGGGCGTCGTACAGGACATGGGTCGCGGTCATCGGGCGATCGCCACCTTGCGCTCCAAACGGCTGAGCAGGAATCCGAAGGGAAGGATCAGCAGGAGGTATCCGGCGACGACGCCGGTGAGGGTGGGCAGTGCGGGAAGGCCCCGGGACGAGGTCAGGGTGTCGGCCACGCTGAAGAGTTCGCCGCCGACGCCGAAGGCGCCGACGATCGCCGAGTTCTTAATCATGGCGATCAGGGCGTTGCCCAGCGGCGGGACCATCGATCGCAGGGCCTGCGGCATGACCACCAGCCGCAGGCCCGCGCCGAAGGTCAGGCCGACGGCGCGCGCCGCCTCGACCTGGCCGGCCGGTACCGCGCCGATCCCGCTGCGTACGGCTTCACAGACGAAGCCGGACGTGTAGCAGATCAGCCCGGCCACCCCGAACCAGAAGTAGCTGCCGTGAAGGCCGACTTCGGGCAGACCGAACGCCATGAAGAACAGCACGACGGTGAGCGGGCAGTTGCGCACGCACTGGACCCACAGGGCGCCCAGGCGTTGTAGCAGCGGCACCGGGGAGACCCGGGCCACGGCGACGGCCATACCGAGGACGAGCGAGCCGATGGCCGCGTAGACGCAGATTTCTATGGTCTTCAGCCAACCGGACCAGAAGAGCCCCGCGTTGTCGACGATCACGTTCATCGGGACTCCTCCGTGGATACCCCGGCCTTCAGACCGGGGAGGAAACGGACTCCTGCGGAGCAGGGCAGAAGAAGCCGGTTCCCCATCAGGGCGGACCGGCGTCCGCCGGTCATCAGTCGACACCTTTGCCTCACATGCAATCTGATAGCGTGTGAGGTGTGACGCAGCAGGTCAAGCGGGCGTTCAAGTACCGCTTCTACCCCACCGACGAGCAGGCAGCTGAGCTGTCGCGCACGTTCGGCTGCGTCCGCCTCGTGTACAACAAGGCGCTGGAGGAGCGCACGCGGGCCTGGTACGGCGAGCAGCGCCGGATCTCCTACGTGCAGTCGTCCGCCGCACTGACGGAGTGGAAGAAGACCGAGGACCTGGCCTTCCTGGCCGAGGTGTCCTCCGTCCCGCTCCAGCAGGCGCTCCGTCACCTCCAGACGGGGTTCACCAACTTCTTCGCCAGGCGCGCGAAGTACCCGCGCTACAAAAGCCGGAAGAAGTCCCGCGCGTCGGCCGAGTACACCCGCAGTGCCTTCACGTGGCGCGAGGGGCACCTGACGCTGGCGAAGATGGCGGAGCCTTTGGACATCCGCTGGTCCCGTCCCCTGCCGGAGGGTGCGGAGCCGACGACGGTGACCGTGTCCCGCGACGCCGCGGGGCGCTGGTTCGTGTCCATGCTGTGCGAGGACACCATCGTCCCCGCCCCGGCCACGGCCGACGCCGTCGGTGTCGACGCGGGTGTGACGTCCCTGGTGACACTGTCCACCGGGGAGAAGATCGCCAACCCCCGGCACGAGCGCCGCGACCGCGTCCGCCTGGCGAAGGCGCAGCGGGAGCTGTCCCGCAAGGCCAAGGGCTCCGCGAACCGGGAGCAGGCCCGCCGGAAGGTCGCCAAGGTGCACGTCCGGATCGCCGACCGGCGCCGGGACTTCCTTCACAAGCTGTCGACTCGACTCGTCCGTGAGAACCAAACGGTCGTGATCGAGGACCTGACCGTCCGCAATCTGCTGAAGAACGGCAGGCTCGCGCGCGCCATCTCTGACGCGGCCTGGACGGAACTCCGGCACATGCTGGAGTACAAGTGCGCCTGGTACGGGCGCGAACTCGTCGTGATCGACCGCTGGTTCCCCAGCTCGAAGCTGTGCGGGGCCTGTGGCACGGTCCGCGGGAAACTGCCGCTGAACGTCCGCGAGTGGACGTGTGAGTGCGGCACCGTGCATGACCGCGACGTGAACGCGGCACGCAACATCCTGGCCGCCGGGCTGGCGGCGTCTGCCTGTGGAGACGGTGTAAGACCTCAACGGGAGTCCTCCCGGACGGGGCAGTCGTCGGTGAAGCAGGAAGCCCAGCGGGCGACCGCTGGAATCCCCCGCCTTTAGGCGGGGGAGGAAGCCAAGTGTCTGCTCCGAATCGCACAGCTAGGCGCGGATCACTCGCAGGGGCCGAGTTGGGGAAGGGCCGGGACCTCCGGAGCCGCGTCGCCGACGGAGTCCTTCCATGCCTTCGCGTAGCTGCCGTCCTCCTCCGCGTCGGTGAGCACATCGTTGACGAACTCGCAGAACTCGACGTCGCCCTTCTTGATGCCGATGCCGAAGGGCTGGTCGTAGAAGGTCTCACCGACGGTCCTGAACTTGCCCTTGGAGGCCGAGACGAAGCCGAGGAGGATGGCGCTGTCGGTGGTGACGGCGTCGACCTGACCGGTGCGCAGGGCGTCGGCGCACTTGCTGTAGACGTCGAACAGGACCAGCTGCTTGCCCGGGTCCTCGAGGTACTGCTTGATGTTCTCGGAGTCGACGGAGCCGGTGGCCGTACACACCTTGAGGCTCGCGTCCTTGAGCGACTCCGGGCCGGTGATGTCCTTGTTGTCGCTCTCGACCATCAGGGTCGAGCCGGCGTCGTAGTAGGGACCGGCGAAGGTCACGCGCTTGCGGCGCTCGTCGTTGATCGTGTAGGTCGCGGTGATCAGGTCGGCCTTGCCCTGCTCCAGATACTCCTCCCGGACCTTGGACGGGGTCTCGACCCAGGTGATGTCTCCGGGGGCGATGCCGAGTTCGCCTGCGATGATCTTGGCTATCTCCACATCGAAGCCGGCCGGCTTGCCGTCCAGGCCCTTGAGGCCGAAGAGCGGCACATCGAACTTCGTACCGATCGTCATCTTGCCGGCGGCGGACAGCTTGGCCATCGTGGTGCCCGCCGCGAACGTGGGCTTGGCCGTGGAGGAGCCGGCGGTGTTCTCCGATCCGCTTCCGCCGCACGCGGAAAGGCCCAGGGCCAGGGCGGCGGTCGTTGCGATCATCGTGAGGGCATGTCTGTGCTGGGTCATCGTGTTTTCCCTTGGGTGATACGAGGGTGTGGTGGACGGGAGCCCGGGATCAGTGGCTGAGGATTTTCGACAGGAAGTCCCTGGCGCGTTCGCTCTTCGGCGCCGAGAAGAAGTGGTCCGGCCGCGCCTCCTCGACGATGCGGCCGTCGGCCATGAAGACCACCCGGTCGGCAGCGCGACGCGCGAAGCCCATCTCGTGGGTGACGACGACCATGGTCATGCCCTCGCGGGCCAGGGACGTCATGACGTCGAGGACCTCGTTGACCATCTCCGGGTCCAGGGCCGAGGTGGGCTCGTCGAACAGCAGTACCTTGGGGTCCATGGCCAGCGCACGAGCGATGGCGACCCGCTGCTGCTGCCCACCTGAGAGCTGGGCGGGGTACTTGTGGGCCTGGGCGGCCACCCCGACCCGCTCCAGCAACTGGAAGGCACGCTGCTCCGCCGCGGCCTTCGCCGCCTTACGGACCTTGACGGGACCGAGCGTCACGTTCTCCAGCACGGTCTTGTGCGCGAAGAGGTTGAAGGACTGGAAGACCATGCCCACGTCGGCCCGCAGTGCGGCCAACTCGCCGCCCTCACTGGGCAGTTCACTCCCGTCCAGGGTGATGCTCCCCGATCCGATCGTCTCCAGTCGGTTGATCGTGCGACACAGCGTCGACTTTCCCGAACCGGAAGGGCCGATCACCACGACGACCTCTCCCCTGGCGACGTCCAGATCGATATCGGCCAGGACGTGAAGCGCCCCGAAGTGCTTGTTGACCCCGCGGAGGGACAGCAGTGGGGACAAGGAAGACATGAGCTGCTACCTAGCTGTGAGGAGGACGGGTCACCAGCAGTGGTGGGACCGGAAGGCCATTGGTCCAACCTGTCGGACCAATGGAAGGTCTGCCAGTCGCCTCTGTCAAGAGTCGCCGTCGAATTGCTCGTGACGCTTGTGTTACAGGTCCGGTCAGAGCGGACCAAATGCGCATGACCCTTACGATGCACCTCTCTCCACAACCAGGAAGCAGACGCCAATTGAGGCCGTTGGCCCTACCGGTCCAGCCAAGCTAGGGACCCAAAACGCTTTGCACAACAGTCGCGCGGATCCGCTTCGCCGCAGCCCTGAACAGGATCAACCGAGCGGCCGTCGCCCACCACTCGATCGAACGCCTGGAGATCGCCCTTGACCTCCGAGGGGACCGTAGGCAGGATTGGTACTACCGGTTGGGCCAATTAGCGAGGTGCCCGGCCCGGAGCAGAGGAAAGAGATCGCCTCAGTGAGTGCCAGAGCAAGCGCGCCCCCGCGTTCCCACTTCCCGGCGGCGGAGCAGTTCCTGTACCTGGACGCCGCTCACCAGACCCCGCTGTCGGTGCCCGTCCGTACCGCCCTCGACGCCTTCTACGACGAGGCACTGGAGTCCGCCGGCCCGAAGAAGCGCTGGCTGGCACGGCTGACGGACGTGCGTGCGCGGCTGGCGGCCTTCCTGGGAGTGGGCGCCGGCGAGATCGCCTTCACCAAGAACACCTCGGAAGGCCTCAACATCGCCGCCCACGGCCTCCACGTGGAGCCGGGTGACAACGTGCTGCTCCTCGAGGGCGAACACCCCAACGTCGCGTACGCCTGGCTCAGCCGGCAACCGGACGGGCTCGAGGTGCGGATGGTCCCGCAGGACAGGCGGAAGAAGTGGGCCGACGCCGACACCTTCGCCGCGTACGTCGACGACCGGACCCGTGCGATCGCCCTCTCGCATGTGATGTTCCACAACGGTCAGCGCAACGATGTGGCGGGCATCGCCCGACTCGCTCGCGCACACGGGGCCGAGGTCGTGGTCGACGCCATGCAGTCCGTCGGTGTCCTCGACGTCGACGCCCGCGCGCTGGGGGTCTCGGCGCTCGCCGCCGGCTGCCACAAGGGCCTGCTGGTGCCCCAGGGGCTCGGTCTGCTCTGCACTCCGTACGGGGCGAAGGGGCTGCGACCCACCTACATGGCGCTGGCCGGTGTCGCCGACCCCGACGAGCACGTCGTCGTCGGAGCGGGACGTGTGGAGCCACGCAGCGACGCCCGACGTTTCGAGATCGGCAACTTCAACCTCCCGGCGATCCACGGGCTCGCCGCCGCACTGGACCTCATCGAAGGCCTGGGCGTCCGTGACATCGAGCGACACGTACTGGATCTGGGCGACCATCTCATCGCGCATCTGGACGACCTCGGCATCGCCCTGGTGGGGCCGCGGGAGCGCGCACACCGCTCGCACATCCACGTCCTGGACCTGCCCGCGTCACGGTGGGCGGATTTCCTCGCCGCCGAGGGCGCCCGGCTCTCCTCCGTACGCGACGGCATCCGGGTCTCCTTCGGCCTGTACAACAACACCGACGACGTTGACCGGTTGGCCGCACTCCTGCGCCGTGGACTGCGGACCCTTCCGCACCGCGGTGCCGCCTGACGTACCCATCCCTTGACCCGAACCAACTGGAGCGATCCCGTGACCGCCCGCTCGAGGACGGCGAGAATTTGGTGCGTCCCCGGGACCCGGCCGACCGGTGAGACCGGCCGGGCCCGGGAGCCTTCCCTATCCCTGGCCCAGCCCCTGCAGCACCGGATAGTCGTGATAGTGCCGGCTCGTCGCCTCGTACACCGCGACCACGTCCTTGTCGCGGATCGCCCTGACCAGCGCCCTGTGCACATCCAGCGAATACGCGCCGATCGCCGGGGTGTACCGGGTGTGCAGCAGCCATTCGTGGCTCTGGTGCTTGATGGTCAGCTCCTTGACCAGGGTGACCAGCAGCGGCGTACGCGATGCTGCGGCGACCGCCCGGTGCAGGTCCATCGTGGTGCGCAGATAGCTCTCGTAGTCGTCCTGCTCCAGATGCTCTTCCATCTCCGCCACGAGAGCATCCATCTTGAGCAGGTCCGACCGGGTCGCCCTGCGGATCGCCGTCAGGGCACTCGCGAGCTCCAGCGCCTCGCGTGCCTGCAGCAACTCGGTGATGTTCAGCGCGGCGACGAGCCCGGCGTCGTTCTCGTCACGGGCCGGGCCTTCCGGCTGCGCGATGTAGCTGCCGTCCCCGAGCCGGGTCTCGACATGGCCGCTGAGCTGGAGCACGGCGAGCGCCTCGCGAATGGCATTCCGGCTCACGCCGTACTCACTCGCCAGGTCCCGCTCCGAGGGCAGTCGCCGGCCGACCGGAAGTTCTCCCTCCCGGATCCTCGCCAGCAACGCCTCCGCGACGAGCTCCGGCTTGCGCCGACGGCCCTGCGACTGCTGTGACGCCATGGACTCCTCGCACCCTGCCATCGGTAGGACCAACTGGTAGGACCAGCTTTCCACGTCGTCCCACCATGGTCAACAGGCGGCCCGGGGAGAGAGCGTGGTCCTCCCGCGCCTGGACGCTGGGCCGTAGCATGCTCGCTGACGTTCGCAGCCGTTGGGACACGCCCAGCCTGGCGTCAGGTCGGCCGCGTGGTGAGCGGCTGCTCCGGGGGGGGAGTCGGTGACCGTGTGGACCACCACACGCCGGAGCCGGCCTTGGCTCAAAGGGGCGCCGTACATGAGTGGGCAGGGAACCGGTGATCCTCGGCTCGACTTCGCGGCGGAGCTCACCCGGCTGCGTCGCCGACTGCCGGACGTCTCGGACGGGGCCCTGGCCCGGCGGGCCGGCGCGGTGGTGCTGCCGTCCGGGCGCCGGGTCGCCGTCAACGCACGTCGGCTCGGCGAATGGACCGGCGGACGATCGGTGCCCCGCCAGTTCGAGGCCGTCATGGCCTTGGTGCGCACCATCGAGCAGGCGGCTGGTGGCCCCGCGGCCGACCGGACCGCGGTGGCGCGCTGGCAGACCCTGTGGCGCGCCGCGCGGGAGTACCGGAGCGGTGGCCCCACCACCGGATCGCCAGAGCCGGCCACCGTGCGGCCGCGGGAGACGGGGGCCCGGTCGTCATCGGGCGTCCGCCTGGCGATGCCGCCGCGCTGCGACGGCGTGACGAGTTCGCCGAGCGCATCGACGAAGGTCTCGCGGACGATTCCGTACGGCGGATCCTGCTCACCGGTGCGGGCGGCGTCGGCAAGTCGCAGCTGGCCGCGGCGGCGTTCCACCGTGCCGAGCGGCGCATCGAGTTTCTGCTCTGGGTCGCCGCCGACAACCGTGCTTCCGTCCTGGACGGTTATGCCCGCGCCTGGAGCGCGCTCTCACGGGCCAGCGTCACCGGCGACGGCGCCACGCCCGGCGTCGGCCCCGGCAGTGACGACGAGACCCAGGCTGACCTGTTCCTCGCCTGGCTGCGGTCGACCGGGACTTCCTGACTGGTGGTCCTCGACGATGTCGACGACCTCGGCGAAGTAGCCGGACTGTGGCCGGCCGGAGACGCGGGCCGGACCCTCGTCACCACCCGCCGACGGGATGCCACGCTGCTCCGCCCGGGCGTCCGGGTGATCGGCGTCGGCGTGTTCACCGTCGATGAGGCCACCGGGTACCTGGCTGACCGGCTGTCGCTGGATCCGGACCCCGCCGCCGGGACGCACGAGCTCCTGACGCACCGTCCGGAGGATGTGGCCGCTCTCACCGCGGTGCTCGGCCGCTTTCCATTGGCCCTCTCCCAGGCGGCGGCCTTCCTCATCGACACCGGCATGGATCTTCCCTCGTATCAGAGCCTTCTGGCCGACGAGCGGGAGAGCCTGGCCGGGCTGCTCCCGTCGTCGTCCCCCGCCGACGAACACGGCGGTACGGTCACGAGTACCCTCCAACTCGCCCTCGTGCGAGCGGAGTCACTGGCTCCGCCCGGGGCCGCCCGTGCCATGCTCGAGTTGATCTCCATGCTGGCGCCCGACGGTATTCCGGAAGCGGTCCTGCTCGGCCCGGCGGCCCGCGCCTGGCTCGGCGGTGACCACCTCGCCTCGCGGGGTGAACACGCCGAGCGGGGAAGCCTTCCCTCGCGAAGCAACCTCCTCGCATTGCGCGCCCTGCACCGGTTGAGTCTCGTCACCCACCGGGGACCGTCCGGCCCAGCCGTCGTCGAGGTGCACTCCCTCGTCCAGCGGGCGGTCCGCGACGGCGTACCGGTGCACCACCGCGCGGGAATCGCCACGGCGGCCGCCGATGCCCTGGAAGAGGTGTGGTCCGCGCCCGACTGCGCGCCCGAGACGACGACCGCGCTGTACCGCTGCGCCGAAGCACTGCTGGCGCACGCCGACGATCACCTCTGGTGCGACGGCGGCATGCACCCCGCTGCTCCGCAGGCTGGGGCCGCACCTGGCCGGCCTGGGCCGCCACGACGCGGCACGGACCATGACGACGGAGCTCGCCGACCGGGCCCGGCTGCGACTCCCCGCCGGACATCGGGATCTGCTGGCGCTGCGGGCTCAGGTGGCCCAGGCGGAAGGTGACTTGGGGAACGCCGCGGCGGCCGTACGGTTGCTGGAGGAGCTCCGGCGCGAGGCGGAGGACGGTCTCGGTCCGGCCGACCCGGACACGCTGTCCATCCGGCTGCACGAGGCCCGCCTGCGGATGGAGTCGGGTCTGATCATCGCCGCACTGGCCGACTTCGTCACCCTGGCCGCCGAGGCGCGAGCGGTGCTCACCGCGGACGATCCCCTGGTGACGGCCGCCGAGGAGCATGTCGCCCTGTGCCGCGGCCTGTCCGGGGACGCCGTCGGCGCCCGCGACGCCTACGCCGCGCTCGCCCGGGTCCTGGAGCGCGGCCTCGGACCGCGGCACCCGTCGACGCTGCGGGTCCTCGCCGACCTCAGCCGGTGGATCGGGGAGACGGGTGACGTGCGGTCGGCCGTCGCCACGTACCAGAGAGCGGTGGACGGACTGGTCTCCGTCCTCGGACGACTGCACCACGACACTCTCATCGCTCGCCACAACCTCGCCTACTGGCACGGGATCGCCCGAGACCACGATCTGGCGATCGAGCAGTTCGTCACGGCGGCCGGCGACGCCGAACTCGCATTGGGCGCCGAGCACCCCACCACCCTGACCTGCCACACCAACCTGGCCTTCTGGCGTGGTGTCGCCGGAGACACCACCGCGGCAGTGGAGCGACTTGAGCAGCATCACCGGACGGTCGAGCGGGTATTCGGCGCCCGACCACCCACGCTCCCTGCGTATCCGGCAGCAGCGGGCCGAACTGCTGTACCGCGGCGGGGGGGCACACCACGGCGGTGGACCAACTCACCACCGTGCTGGCCGACACCGTGCTGCGCCGCCTCCAGGCAGCCCTGGACAACGAAGAGGTGCGGCTGGCCGGACGCGAACAGGTGGAGTGAGCCGAGCCCGACACCCGCCCCCGCCTCGCCCCGCCTCGCCTCGCCTCGCCTCGTTTCAAGCCCTACGAACAGGACCCCAGGTCATGCCCTCCAGCCTCATCGACGTCCACGCCCACCTCCTGCCCGACTTCTACGTCCAGCAGGCGACGGCAGCGGGCCACACCCACCCCGACGGCATGGGCAGTTGGCCGTCATGGTCCGTGCAGGCACACCTGGACCTGATGGACCGCAACGGCATCGAGACCGCGATGCTGTCCATGTCCTCCCCCGGCGTGCACTTCGGCGACGACAAGGCGGCCCGTCCCCTGGCTCGGCGCGTCAACGAGTACACCGCCGGGCTGACCCGGGACCACCCGGGCCGCTTCGGCAACTTCGCCTCGCTCCCCCTCCCGGACGTGGACGGCGCGCTGGAGGAGATCGCATATGCCTTCGACGAACTCGGCGCCGACGGCGTGGCCCTGCTGAGTCACACGCACGGCGTGTACCTGGGCGATCAGCGCCTCGACCCGGTCTTCGCGGAACTCGACCGCAGACAGGCCGTGGTCTTCCTGCACCCCACCTCACCGGTGTGCTGGGAACAGTCCGCGCTCGGCAGACCGCGTCCGATGGTCGAGTACATCTTCGACACGGCCCGCACCGTCATCGACCTGGTGATGGCGGGCGTTTTGACACGTCACCCGAACATGCGGGTGATCGTCCCGCACTGCGGCGGCACGATTCCCGTCCTCGCCGACCGCATCAACGAGTTCATGAAACTCTTCCTGCCTGCGCAGCAGCCGCCCACCCCCGACGCTGTGCAGCAACTGCGCGGCCTGTACTACGACATGGCGGGCACTGCCTTCCCACGCCAGGTCCCGGCGCTCCTCGAACTCGTCGATCCGGACCGCGTGCTGTACGGCAGCGACTACTGCTGGACGCCTCCCCCACTGGCCGACGCCCATATCGCGGCGATCGACGCGGCCGAGTCACCGGTGGACGGGACCACATGGCGTTCCCTGACGACGGCCAACGCCCAGCGCCTGTTTCCGGGGAGGAGACGGTGAACGCAAACCGCCGCCTCATGGATGTGAGACCGGTTGCCGCGGGCACGCCGACAACCCGCTGGACCACTCGCAAAGATAAGGACGGGCAACCACATAAGCCCGGACCCGAGGATCCGCACGAACCAGCGGTGAAGCCGTGAGCAGACCGGCTTCACTGCGGCGGGTGGCCGGAGCTCACCCGCGCCTGCTCGATGCCGCCGTCGCCACGCTCGCGGGTCGTGCCGACCTGCTGCCCCCCAGCTACTGGTCAGGGGAGGCAGGGGTGACACATAGGTCTCGTCACCGAGGGGTGTTGCCGCACCTGAGCGGAGTGCGGGTGGAGCAAGTGAGCCCAGAGGGCGGGGTGTTGCGCATCGTGGCCGCAACCCCGGAGTGGGCTCCGATGCCGGTCGGCACATGAGGCCCTTCGGTCGGATCATTCTGTCGCAAGATCGTTCCTACCAGGGGCCTTACATCTGCCTGAACTTGGGGATGCCGCAGATCGCGCGACGCACCTCGCACTCACGGACGGTGGCCGAGGGTTACCGGGAACAGCTCATTGGAGACGAAGAGTGCGCTCGTTACCTTTCGTCAGCGCGGGCGCGGATCCCTTCATTCGAACAGTATCCGGTTCCGTCTCGCTTCAGGCATAGCAGCCCCAGCAGTCGACCGAAATCATCGACCACCGCCAACCGACGTCGCGCCTCGAATCTCATCGCTGTTGTAGCAGCATCAAGTGGGTACGACGCCTGCACCGTTCTGCCGACGAGAGTTCCGAACTCCGTGACGGCCGCGGAGTTGTAGGCGGCTTCGGGGATGTCCGGTCGCTCGATCGTCGTGATGAGCCGTCCGTCCGAGTTGACGACCAGGGCCATGTGGACGTGATCGTCGCTGAAAAGAGCTCGGAGGTCGTCCACCCTGGAGAGCGGTCCCAGGGTCTTGGGACAGGTGACCATGACATCTGCAACGCGACTCCGCACAGCGGATTCATAGGTCATGGATCTGCCCGTGACGCTGCTCATTACAGGTACCTGTACTTCATCTTCGATTCCTCACCTCACGGTATTGCTCCGAAACTGAAATGTCTTCTTCCGCGACACCCGCAACGGTGTGGGTGCGTGCCCGAACTCGGCGGATCCGAGGACGGTTTCGCGACCCAGCACCGGCTCACCGACTTGACCAGTGGTCGGGTGATCGTCTTCGGTCAGGACCAGTCCGCGCATGGTTCCGGCGGCCGGGCGACTCGGGGTCGCCGGCTGGGTAGCGCCGTCAGCGCGGCGCGGTGACCGTCGACGGAGAGCAGGACCACCGGTGATCATCCGCCACTGATCGGTGGCAGCACAGCGATCTCGTCGCCGTCCTCGCACGGGGCGCCGTGCATCTCGTCGTTCAGCATCTCTCCGTTGAACCACACCCGTGAGTTAGCCAGCACGTGGGCGAACTCACCGCCGTAGCGCCGGCGTGCCTCGTCGAGCACCTCGCCGAGCGTGCCGCCGGGAATCACGTCGCGCCCTCGGCCCGCCGCCTCCCGCGCGGCCGCGAACAGCAGCATTGTGGGCATGAGCCAATCTCCCCTTCGTTCCAGGTCACCCGCCGATGTAAGACATCTCCACCCGATCACCGCGTGAGGGTGCGCGGCGTCCGCGCAACTCCGAATAGCGGTCCTCCCGGGCGCCCCAGAGTGCGCGCACGGCGGAGCACAGTTCCTCGTCGGAGGCGCCCGCTCGCAGCAACGCCCGCAGGTCGGTCCCGCCGGAGGAGAACAGGCACGTGTGGACCTTCCCCTCGGCGGACAGCCGGGCTCGCGTGCAGTCCCCGCAGAACGGCCGCGTCACCGAGCCGATGACACCGATCTCCCCGGCGCCGTCCCGGAAGCGGTAGCGGGTGGCCACCTCACCGACGCCGGTCGCGTCGAGAGGTTCGAGCGGGTAACGGCCGTCGATCAGGCGCACGATCTCGGCGGCGGGCAGCACCTCGCCGAGCTGCCACTCGTTCGTGGCTCCTACGTCCATGTACTCGATGAAGCGCAGGATGTGGCCGCTGCCCCGGAACCGCTCGACCATCGGCAGCACGCACCCGTCGTTGACTCCCCGCTTCACCACCATGTTCACCTTGACGGGGTTGAGGCCGGCGCGTGCGGCCGCGTCGATCCCGTCGAGGACCCGGCGCACCGGCACCGCGGTGTCGGCGACTGCCCGGAACACGGCGTCGTCGAGCGCGTCCAGGCTCACCGTCACCCGGCGCAGCCCGGCCTGTGCGAGGCGCTCCGCGAAGGCCGGCAACAGCAGCCCGTTGGTCGTCATCGCGAGATCGAGCCCGGGTACCGCGGCGAGCAGCGCCACGAGGTCCGCGACGCCGCGACGCAGCAGCGGCTCACCCCCGGTGAGCCGGATCTTGCGCACGCCGAGGGAGGCGAACACCCGCGCCAGGCGTGCGATCTCGTCGAAGGTCAGCAGGTCGGCGGGCTCCAGGTAATGGTGCCCCGGGCCGAAATGCTCGCGCGGCATGCAGTACCGGCATCGGAGGTTGCACCGGTCGGTGATGGAGATCCGCAGGTCGCGAAGGTGACGGTACCGGCGGTCGGTGACAAGCTGGATCATCACGCCGCCGGTTCCGGGTTCCGGGCGAGGCGCCAGCGACTCGCCGCGACGGAGACGTCGTCGATCCGGTTCCCGGTCGCCACCCAGCCGCTCGTACCGTCCCCGCCGTATTCGCGTTTCCACACCGGAACGGACTCCTTGAGGACGTCGATGCAGAAGCGGGCCGCGGTGAACGCCTCGCCGCGGTGCGGTGCGGAGACCACGACCAGGACGCTCGCCTCGGTGACCGGCACCGGCCCGACGCGGTGGAACAACGCCACGCGCCCGAGGGCGGGCCACCGGTCCCGGGCGGCGAGGGCGATCTGCCGCAGGCGCGGCTCGACATGCCGGTCGAACGCCTCGTAGTCGATCCCGACGATCCCGGTGCGGTGGCCCTCCAGGTCGTCGTTGTGGTCGCGCACCGTGCCGGTGAACGTGACGACCGCGCCGCAGTGCGGCACGGTCGCCCATTCGATCGCCTCGGCGACCGGGACGCGGTCCTGGGTCAGGGCCACTCGGACGTCCTCGACCGGTTCTTCCGGACTGCGGATCTGATCATTCACGACGGCTGTCACGATGTGTTCCCTCGCGTTCTGGACCGGCACTGGCGTTCATCCTCACCGGCCCGGGCCTGCCGTACCGGACTCCGTGCGACAGGCATTTGACCGGCGACGACGGGTACGTGCCGCTGAATCAGGGTTTTCCGGTTATTTACACGGCAACAACGATCCGCCTCTGGACATGGCCGACACTCTGGTGCACAAGTACTCGTGCAACGCCGAGCCGAGTGGACACGGGATACGAGCGAGGTAGGCCATGACGGTGGTGGGCTCGAACGAGACGAACACCAGCCGGCGAGAGGTCTGGCGGGAGCTCCTCCGGGACCATTTCGTCAGCCTGGACGTGGACGTCGAGCGGGACGGCGGCACGTTCGACGGCGCCGTGCGCAGCGACTTCCTCGGCCACCTCCGGGTGTCGGGAGTCCGCTCGGTGGACCAGGACGTCCTTCGTACGAAGGAACTGCTGCGGCGCGACGGCGACCGCTACCTCCAGGTCTGCCTGGTCCGCCGCGGTGCGGCACGTGCCGAGCAGGACGGGCACGACGCGGTGCTCCGCCCCGGCGACTTCGTCGTCTACGAGACGGAGCGGCCCTTTCACTGGTCGCTTCGCTCGGGTGCCGGCTCCCCCTGCTGGGACATCGCCGTCTTCACCTGGCCCCGCGACACGATCCGGCTCAGCGACAGCGAGTCGGCCAGGCTGACCTGCCGGACGCTGGACGGCGGCAGCGGTATCACCGGGGTGCTGAGCAGGATGCTGACCGACCTGCTCGTCGAGAAGCCGGTCGTCAGCGAAGGGGGTGCCATCCGGATCGCCGACGAGATCGGCGACCTGGTGGCGACCATCGCGACAGAGGCACACGGCTTCGGCGCCGGCACCGACCGCCGCGCGAGCCTGCTGCGGCAGATCGACACCTACATCGCGGAGCATCTCGGTGATCCGGACCTGTCCCCGGAACGCGTCGCGCAGGCGCACTTCGTGTCGACACGCCAGCTCCAGCGGATGTTCGCCGGCCGGGGACAGATGGTGTCCCAGGTGATCCGGCGGCAGAGGCTGGAGCGGTGCCGGCGCGACCTGCTGACCCACCGGGGAGGCGAAGCCACCCTCACCGAGATCTGCGTCCGCTGGGGGTTCACCGATCTCGCCGTGTTCAGCCGGGCGTTCCGCGAGGTGTACGGCACTTCGCCGACCGCCTACCGCGCTCGGGCCCGCGCGTAGGGGCCGCTCACAGGCCGTCGCTGGAGTGCCCCGGCACGGTGCCCAGCGTGGGATCGACCACGGGCGCGAGGTGGTTCACGGCGAGTGCGGCCTCGCCGAAGCCGACCGAGATCAGCGCGACCTTGCCGTCGTAGTCGGCGATGTCGCCGGCGGCGTACACGCGCGGCCGGCTGGTGCGCATGGTCCGGTCGACCGCGATGTGCCGGCCCCGCATGTCGAGCCCCCACGTCGCGAGCGGGCCGAGGTTCGCGACGAAGCCGAGCGCGGCCACCACGGCGTCCGCCCGCAGGCTCTCGGTCGCGCCGGTCTCGAGGTTGCTCAGCTCCACCTGTTCCACGCGGGTCTCGCCGCTGATCCGCTGTACCTCGTGCGGGGTGTACAGCCGCACCGACGACGTGCGCAGCAGCCGGACGCTGTGCTCGTGTGCCCGGAACCGCGGCCGGCGGTGGACCAGCGCGACCGAGCGGGCGAGGGGTTCGAGCGCCAGCGCCCAGTCCACCGCGGAGTCCCCGCCGCCGACGACCACCACGTCGGCGCCGGTGAGTTCGGTCGGCTTCGGCACGAAGTAGCGCAGGCCGCGGTTCTCGTACTCGGAGCCCGCGGGCAGCGGGCGCGGCGTGAAACTGCCGATCCCGCCGGTGACCAGTACGGCCTTCGCCGTCACCACGATGCCCCGGTGGGTGGTGACGGCGATGCCGTCCGCCGTGTCCTCAAGGGCCTGCGCGGTGTGGCCCAGCAGGTACCGGGGCTTCGCCTGCGACGCCTGCCGGACCAGGGCGTCGACGAGGTCCTGCGCCTTCACGGCGGGGAATCCGGCGACGTCGTAGACCTTCTTCTCGGGATACAGCGCCGCCATCTGGCCGCCGGGCTGTTCGAGCGCGTCGATCACCGTGACCGACATGCCCCGGAACCCGGCGTAGTAGGCCGCGTAGAGACCGACCGGCCCGGCGCCGACGATCAGCAGATCGCTGGCGTACCCGTCGGCGCCGCAGCCGGTCTCGTGCTCAGCCTTCACCGGTGGCACGCCTTTCCCGCAGCAGGGGGTGGTCGACACCGACGGGTCCGCGCGAGGACGCACCGCCGGCCGCGTCCTCGTGCTCTTCGAAGAACTCGACGGCGGCCGTGGTGAACGGGGCCAGTTCCACGGGAATCCTGTGCTCCCAGTGGATCGCGTCGCTGGGGCAGACGGTCATGCACTTCCCGCAGTCGACGCATTCGTCGGGGTGGATGTACATCATCCGGTCCCCCTGGTAGATGCAGTCCACCGGACATTCCTCGACGCAGGACTGGTCGAGGATGTCCACGCAGGCGTCGGTCACGACGTAAGCCATGGTCAGGCCTTCTCTATCTGGACGAGGGTGTCGGAGAACGTGGGCGCGTTGCCCAGGTCGGCGAAGGCGGTGGGGTTCAGGGACGCCATCGTGGACAGCGACTTCGTGTGCATACGCCAGCCGCCGTACGCCGACACGGCGACGCCCGCCAGGACGGACTTGTCCGCCTTCGCCTTCACCACGAACGAGCCGCGGTCGTTGAACACCCGCACGTCGTCGCCGGTGGCGATACCGCGCTCGGCGGCGTCGTCGGGGTGGATGAGGACGGTGGGCTCGCCCTGCACGCGCCGGTGGAGCGGCAGGTTGGCGCTGCTGGAGTTCAGGTAGGCATGCGGCTTCGGGGTGACCAGGTTGAGCGGATGCCGCGCGGCCAGTTCGGGGTTCGCGCGCGCCGATTCGCGAGGCGGGATGTAGTGCGGCAGCGGATCGACCGGCGTGCCCGGCTGGTGGTCGTTGGAGCCTTGCCGGAACAGCGGGACCACGAAGTTCCCTACGGCTTCCGCGATGGAGGACTTGAGCTCCACCTTGCCGGACGGGGTGGGGAAGTTGCCCTCCGCGTAGGGGGCGTACTGGTCCGGCGGCGGCACGGTCAGCCGCTGCCAGCCCTTCTCCCGCAGTGACTCGAGGGTGATGCCCTGCATGGCGGGCGCCGACCAGTCGAACGCCTCGGCGATCATCTCCTCGTCCGTGCGCCGGAACACCGGCTCGGTGAAGCCCATGCGCGCCGCCAGCCGCCGGAACAGCTCCGTGTTGGGCACGGCTTCGCCGAGCGGCTCGATCGAGCGGTGGTTGTAGGTGACGTAGAGGTGGCCCCAGGAGAACATGATGTCGTCCTGCTCCAGCTGCGTGGTGGCGGGCAGCACGATGTCGGCGAACTGGGCGGTGTCGGTCATGAACTGCTCACTGACCACGGTGAACAGGTCGTCGCGCCGCAGCCCCTTGATCAGCCTCTCCTGGTCCGGGCACACGACCACCGGGTTGGAGTTGTAGACCACCAGCGCCTTGATCGGCGGGTCCAGTTCGAGACCGCCGGTCAGCGCCTGCCCCAGCAGATACTGGTTCACGACCCGCTTGCCGGGTTCGAGCATCTCCGGATGCATCATCGCGCCCCAGTTGACCGGGAACGCCCACAGCGGCAACTGCAGAATCCCGCCACCGGGCTTGCGCCACGCGCCGACCAGCCCGGGCAGGCAGGCGAGCGCCCGTACCGTCTGGCCACCGCCGGCGTGCCGCTCGACGGCCACACCGATCCGGATGACGGACGGCTGCGCGGTGGCGTACGCGCGGGCCAGCTTACGGATGTCCTCGGCCGGAACGCCGGTCTCCTCGGCGGCCCACTCCGGTGAGTACTTCCGTACGCGCTCGGCCAACTCCTCATATCCGACGGTGTAGTCGGCGATGTAGTCGTCATCGGTGAGTCCCTCTTCGATGATCACGTTCATCATCGCCAGCGCGAGGGCACCGTCGGTGCCCGGCCGGATCGGGATGTGCCAGTCGGCCGCCTTCGCGGTACGGGTCTTCACCGGGTCCACCACGACCACGGTGGCGCCCCGTTTGCGGGCTTCGGCGATGAAGGGCCACAGGTGAAGATTGGTGCTCATCACGTTGCAGGCCCAGATGAGGATGAACTTGGAGTGGACCAGGCTTTCGGGGTCCACTCCCGCACAGTCGCCGATGGTCATCGTGTACGCGGTGCACGAGCCGGAGTCGCAGTAGGTGCGCTCGGCGATGGTGGCGCCCAGCTTGGCGAAGAAGGGGTCGCCCACGTTGAGGCCGTTGAGGATCCCCTGCGTGCCGAGGTAGCTGCACGGCATGACGGCCTCGGGCCCGAACTCCGCGGAGATCGCCCGGAACCGGTCCGCGATCTCGTCCAGCGCCTGGTCCCAGGTGACCCGCTCGAACTGTCCGCTGCCCTTCGGCCCCGTACGCCGCATCGGGTACAGCACACGGTCCGGGCTGTACACCCGGTCCAGATAGTTGTCGACCTTCACACACAGGCCACCGCGCGTGTACGGGTGCTCCCGGTCGCCGGTCACGCTCACGGCCTTGCCGTCCGTGACGGTGATCCTCATCGCGCAGGTGTCGGGGCAGTCGTGCGGACACGCACCCCGCACCTCGACAGTACCGGTCGCTGCTGTTGCGCTCATCTGTCTTCCCCTCGGATCGTGTCTGTCTCGATCGTCGAAGTTCCGGCAGCCGGCGGGTAGGCAACAGGCGACAGGCTCTTGGCCAGGCGCGACAGACCCGGGTCACGCGTCTGTGCGCTGACGGTCCGTCCGCGGGCAGCGTCGCCACGCCTGGGCCGTGGTTGCCGAGGTGTCCAGTCACCGGCCTGACGAAACCGAGACCGTCCTCGTCGCCTTCGTCGCGCCGCAAGACCCGCTCGCAGCGCCCCTCCGCGCGCCGATCAGCTCGGCTTCGAGTCCGGTGCTCAAGCTGGTCGGCTTCGGCACGGCAGAAGCCGTGGCGGGCGAAGACGACGCGAACATCGCCGCCGACTCTCCCACCCCGCCAGCAACGCTTTCCGCCCCCTCGCCATCCTCCACATCACGTGATCAAACCGGACACAACCCCTTGCGTACCGGTCCTGCGGCGAACAGGCTCTCGAACGTGCATTTGCTCGGTTCGGCAACGAAAAGACCACCAGGCAGAACCCGCGGGAGCACGGTTGGTCCCGCCGCCATCGACACGCTTCCCCGGTACCGTCGGCCTCAGGATGGCCTCAATTCATTGCCCTGTCGCAGCAGAGCCGACCAGAGCACGTCTCACCAGCCACGCATCCGCGCGCATACGTGCAGGTCAGAGGAACGTCAGCCGACGCAGACCAACCTGGCCCCAAACTCGCGAGCAGCGGATTCAGTCCATTCAGGCAAAGTTGCCGATCCGACAGGACAAAATGAACGTTTCCGCAGGTCAGAGCCCTGCTGAAGTGGGGCGGGTGGGACTCGAACCCACGGCCGACGGATTATGAGTCCTTTCGCGATCTTCCATACCCGCTTCAGTCTTGCTTCGATCTTCCTGTTTTCGCAGATCAGAGGGCCGAGGGCGAGCAGACCCTTCTTCGGTCTTCTCGCTCTTTCCCAATCCTTCCGTCCACTACGCGTCCACTGAGCGCCCCTACCCAAGCCCGACCAGGAGCTCTGCACAGAGGCTCCGCCAGGAAGACCCACGTCACGTTGTCGACGACAAGAAGGGTCCAACTGCTGCGCAGCGGATTTCCTTTCCAGCGGGCGGAGGCTCCGCCCCTCCGACCCACCCACCGCCGCCGGAGGCCGGAGGCGGCCGAGGACCTGGATATCCACCCTGGGACGCTGCACAGCTGGGTGTCGCGGGCCCGGCGCAACGAGTCGCCGTCGTCGGACTGGCCGGTGGCCGACATGGATCACCGACCTCTACAACACCGGCAGATCGACGGTGGGTAGCAGGCCGTCGGTGGTGTCCTGTGCGGCGAACAGTGCCGTCAACCGCTGTGCGGAGGCCGCGAGATCAGGACGCACCTCGGCCCGCCGGGCCAGCTCGGCACTCTGCAGGCGGGCGTTCCACTGGACACGCCGTCCTGAGTCGAACAGAGCGAGGGGCCTCCACGTGGTCGGATCAGAAACCGACGGGACTGTTTTGGCGAGCTGGACGGTCCCGCCCGCCAACCTCACCGCACAGCGTCAAATCGAGAGCACCCAGGAGCCGCCAATACCCCACTCCAGCGGACGTGACCTCGACGAACCGAAGATCTGCCCGAATGTGTTCGACCTGCTGCTTCGCTGGCTCGCGGTGGGTCTCTCTCTTCGGAAAGGGCCTCTGTCACAGCAGTGCCACAGTGTCCGTTGGGCTCTCGGTGATGCTCCTGGCAGCGGTAACTTGCCGCTGTCGTCGTGCTGTTGGACATCAAGCCGGGGGCGCACACAGCCGAGCTGCAAGCGTCACCCGCGAGGGAGCCTGGGTGACGCTGTTGAAGGACGATCCCACCGAAGTGGGTGGCTACCGGCTGGATGGTCGGTTGGGCGCGGGCGGGATGGGCGTGGTGTATCTGGCCCGCTCGCCCCGCGGACGCACGGTCGCCTTGAAAGTCGTCCGCCGTGAGTGGGCCGAGGACCGGGAGTTCCGGTCGCGTTTCGAACTTGAGGTGGCTGCGGCACGGATGGTGCACAGCCGTTTCACCGCGCCGGTGGTCGACGCCGACCCGCACGCGCCGGAACCGTGGATGGCCACCCTGTACGTGCCGGGCGAGTCCCTGGCCGAGCGCGTGGACCGGCAGGGCCCGCTGGGGAATGACGAGTTACTCCGTTTAGCCCGGGCTCTGGCCGTTGCGCTGCATGACATCCATCGCGCGGGCGTGGTCCACCGCGATCTCAAACCGGGGAACGTCCTGCTGACCTCGGACGGCCCGCGGGTCATCGACTTCGGCATCGCCCGGGCCTTGGACGGCCACCCGTTGACCGAGACGGGGCAAGTGGTCGGTACGCCGGCGTTCATGGCACCCGAACAGTTCCTCTCCGGCAAGGACGCCGGGCCGGCCGCCGATGTGTTCGCCCTCGGGTGCGTGCTCGCCTTCGCAGCCACCGGGCGCAGCCCGTTCGGTGCCGACAGCCCCTTCGCTGCGGCCTATCAGGTCGTCCACGAAGAGCCGGACCTCGCCGACGTACCTGACGGTATCCGCGCGGTTGTGGCGGACTGTCTGGCCAAGAATCCGGCCGACCGCATCGGCGTCGGCGAGATCCTGGCGGCTCTGGGCGCTGCCTCTACGCCGTCCCCCAGAGCTGCCGCGTGGACGGCTGTGGTGCGCGCGGCGTGCGCGGGAGTGCTGCGGAGGGCGACCCGGCCCGTGCCCGCCTGGGTGGCGGGAGTGACGGCCCTGGCTGTTGCGGCCACCGGCGGGACCATCGTGGTCGCCGACGGGATGCCTGCATCGTGGCTCTCGTCGCAGACCGCCGGCACAGAGCGGGCATACTCGGCGCCCGCCGGGTGGAGGCCATGGGAGACGAAGATCCGCCACGATCTGGGCGCGTCGGAGGACTGTATGCCCGGCCCGGACGCCATCTACTGCGAGGTCGGCGACCGGACTTTGCTGCGCCTCGACGCGGACGACGGCTCGATTTCCTGGCGGCACGCGATCCCCGTCCATGAAAGTGGGGAGGACACGGATGGCGACGGACGGCCGGACGCCCACGTGTACCGCGCCGCCGTGGAGCTCCTGGGCATCTCGGACGACACCCTCCTTTTCACCCAACACGACGGCGACTACAAACGACTCCGCGCCGTGGACACCCGCACTGGAGAGACCCTGTGGACCAGGACGTTCAAGGAAGTCGTCCGGGAGATCCGCCTGTCCGGATCCATGTTCTTCCTTGTCTTCCAACGCAGGGTCGAAGCCGTCGACCTCGCCACGAGGACCGTCCGGTGGTCACGGACGTTCCCCCGCCTCCCGTACCTGTTCGCGACCGCGCACGGCCTCTACCTGACCACAGCAGAAGGCTCGCGCACCACCGTCACCGCGCTGGACAGAAACACCGGCCGGTCGCAGTGGAGCACAACCGCAGACGGTGAACTGCGCTACCAGGCATCGACGCCTGACGCCCTGTACTTCAAGGTCCCGCTTGGCGGGCCCGAAGGCGGCGCTCTGGTCCGCTTGGACACCCGTACCCGCGAGGTCACCATCGCTCTCCCACCTGATCCGACGGCTCGTAACCAGCTCACGCATCGGGCGGTGGCTCAGGACGGCATCGTGTGCCTGGCCCACCACAACGGAACTGTCACCGTGATCGACGACAAGACCGGCGCGAAGCAGTGGCGCACCAGTATCGGCGTTCGTGTCTCCGCACCGCCCACCATCGTCGGCCGTCACATCTACCTCGCCGCTGGGGACGTCAGCGTGGTTGCCCTTGACGCCCGCACTGGAGAACAGCTCTGGCAACACCGCCCCCGCCGCGGCGGCAACGGCATAGGCCCCTGGTACCGCTCGCCGGTCATGGCCACCAGAGACCACCTCTTCGCGGTCTCCCGACAAGGCAGCGTGTACACGGTCGGCGTCACCCAGACACCATGAGGAGAATCCTCATCCCGGCCTGCTC
Source organism: Streptomyces sp. CA-210063 (assembly GCF_024612015.1). NCBI lineage: Bacteria > Bacillati > Actinomycetota > Actinomycetes > Kitasatosporales > Streptomycetaceae > Streptomyces > Streptomyces sp. CA-210063. The sequence goes on along the minus strand of NZ_CP102512.1, from coordinate 9,461,952 downwards.
GACAGCTTCATCACCGAGACCGGGCACATCCCACCCCCGACATGACGTCACCCCGGGCCGAAATCCTGACAAGCACGCCTGGGAGGACGCCGAACAGCAGACATGAGCGAACGATCGCGGCGAGCTGAGCGCGGGCTCGCAGCATCGCCTGGCGGCCGCGCTCAGTCCACGGCCGTACGGCCGTGGACTGAGCGCGGCGCGTGGGAGCGGCGTCGGCTGGACGGGGTGTCTTGGCTTGTTGGGTGACAGGGATACCGGGGCAGCGGTAACACGAACCTGAGATTTCCCAGGTGCCGACGGCTATGACCACTTTCGGTTCGGGTTAGGGAGGCGCATCGTGGCCAATGCCTTGGGAACCCGAGCCAAGACGATGTCTTGAGGAGCCCGAGTGGCGTCCGCGAGATCCGGCTCGCCCAGCCAGTTGGTCGCAGGAGGCCCTCCCGCCCGAATCCGCGCCACGGTCCTACTGCGTGTCGGATCGGGATGCGTCGTTGCTGTGATCATGTGACCGACGTGCGAACCCGGCAGGGTAGGGAGGCGATCAGGCGACAGAATGCCAGTGCCAGAGCTGGTTGCCCTTGTTGGCCGGTCCGCACAGCCAGGTCTGGACGACGTTACTCAGGCCGTTGTCCTCCACGTCGAGGCATTGGTTGCTCCAGGTTCGGTTTTGCAGCTGGAACCAACCGTTGGCACGCTGGATGAAGAACCAGTTCTGGTCCCGCAAACCGTTGCAGCCAAGCATCTGCACCTGGGAACTCTCGTTGAAGCCGGTGAGGCATTTGCCCGCCGCGTCCGCGTCGTGGCTCTTGACGGTGTAGTAGCCCCCGCCGACCGATACGAGGTTCCAGCCCTGGTGAGCGTTCTTGTGGCACCCGGCCATGACCACGTCAGCGCCCCTGCCGGTGTTCGTGATCTCGAGGCACTTCCCCGAGGTGTCGCCGTCGCCGTTGATCAGCCGGCCTGCCACTGCCGTCACACCGACCGGGGAGTCGGCGTCGGCAGTGGCCGGGACACCAGCCATCAAGGCGAACAGCGGTGCTGCGGCGAGGGCGATACCGAGTCGCCCTGTAAGACCCTTCATGTGCGTTGAGTCCTTCCTGAGGAGAGTACGTTTTGGCTCCTCCCGGGCAGCCGGCCGCGACAGCGACGCTGCGGGATTGACGGCGAACGTATCGGCGGGCGCATTGTCCAGCGACGACTGGGAGTCCTGGACAAACAAACGGCTGGGGGTGCTGGACAGACCGGGGGAGGCCCGGCTCACCTGGTCGGCTCGTCGAGGTGGATGGCGCGTTCCTCGAGTGCCAGGTCCCAGGTGGTGTGGTCCTGGGAATTGGGAGGACCTTGTCGATCGGTTCGCAGGGTCGGCACTCCCCCATGCGTACAGTGCCGTCGTCGTGTGAGCTGACGCAGCGTGCGCCGGAGACGAAGTTCGCGCTGTCGACGACGCGCCGAAACCGTAGAGGACGAAGGACGGGCTGCTGTCGCAGGGTCTTTCAGATCTGGACGATGGCGTCGTTGCCGCTCGTGGCCAGCAGACGGCCGTCCAGACTGAAGACCACGCTCCACACCGGCATCGCGCCGCCGGCCCGTTCCCCACCGAGACCGTGCCGTCGAGGCTCGCGGCCACCTTCCGCTTCCCGTCCGGGCTGAACACCGGCGTCCACACGTCGTCGTGGTGGCAGGGCAAACCCACCGGTTCCCGCAGGGTCTCCGAACTGCCACGCCCGTATTACGCCGTCCCCATCGCTGGTGGACCCGTACCACCCGTCGGCGCTGAACGAGATGCCACAGATCTTGCCCGTGTGGCGGGAAACCGCCTCCCGCACCTGTGACTCGAACATGGCCTGTCACAACCGACCTCCTTCTCGGGCTACTGCACACACCGGGCGAAGATGTCTGCCCGCGCACCGAGCACACGATCCTGACCCGGTCGTCCTGTCCCGGTGCGGACGCCACTGGTCGAGTGCTGAACTGCTCGCTCCGAACCGTCAAAGCCAGTGCTGGATCGGTCCGCAGGCGTCGCAGTGCCAGAGGCGGACCGTGCCGTCGCCGTGGGACGTGGCCAGGTGCCGGCTGTCGTCGGCGAAGGTGACGCTCTCCACGGATGTGCCGAAGTCCTCGAAGGTGAGGGCTTCTCCTCCGGTGTGGGTGCGCCAAAGGCGTACGGTGCCGTCCTTTCCGGTGCTGGCGATCCAGTCGCCGTCAGGGCTGAAGGCGACGTACCACACGAATCCTTGGTTGCCCCGTAGGACGAGTGGATCCCGGTGCTGTGTGAGATCCCAGATGCGTACGGTGCCGTCGTCGGCGCCGCTGGCCAGGTGGTGGCCGTCGGGGCTGAAGGCGACCGTCCACACCAGCCCCCGGTGCCCGCGCAGGACGTGCAGGTGACGCCCGTTGCGCGCGTCCCGGATCCGCACGGTGCCGTGCGTCTTCTCGTGCCCGCCGGTGGCCACCTTCTGTCCGTCCGGGCTGAAGGCCACGGACCGGAGGTTGGTGCCGTCTGCGGAAGGGCGGACGAATGCCGGGCGGTGGCCTTCGGTGAGATGCCAGACTCTCAGGGTCGCGTCACCGTCGATGCTGGCGACCCGTTGTCCGTCGGAGCTGAGGGCCACGGACCATGCGCCGTCCTTGTGGCCGTTCAGTACCGCCACCGGTTCGGTGCCACCTGTGAGGTCCCAAATCCGTACCGTGCCGTCCGCGCCGGCGCTGGCTGCCCGCCGTCCGTCCTGGCTGACGGCGAGGCCGAGGACCTCCCCGTCGTGCCCACGCAGCACGCGCACGGCGCGCTGTCGCGCCGGATCCCAGATGCGTACGGTGCCGTCCTCGCCGCCACTGACGACGGGCCGTCCGCCCTGGCCGCCCGCGTCCACGGTCCATGCCGCGCCCTTGTGGCCGCGCAGCATCACCGGGTCACCGGGACCGCGCGGATCCCAGATCCGTACAGTGCCGTCCGAACTGGCCGTGGCCAGGTGGCGACCGTCCGGACTGAAGGAGGCGGCCCAGACCACGGCCTTGTGGCCGCGCAGGACGAGCGGATTCCCGCCGCCGGAGGGATTCCAGACCCGGATCGTGGCGTCGTCACTGGCGGTGGCCACCAGCTGTCCATCGCGGCTGAAGGCCGCACCTTCCACCGTGCCGCTGTGCCCGCGCAGCACGACCGGGTCCGCCTTGCCGTCGGTGTCCCACACCCGGGCCGTGCCGTCAATGCTGGCGCTGATGAGCCGTGTGCCGTCGGGGCTGTAGGCGAGGTCATTCGTGTCATGGCCGTGGCCACGCAGCACGGTCAGTACGCGCCGTCCCGACAGATCCCAGATGCGTACCGTGTCGTCGTGGCCGCTGCTGGCGAGCCGTCGCCCCTGCGGATCGAACGCCACGCCCACCGCCGCACCCTTGTGCCCGCGGAGGATGGTCGGGGTGCCCTGGCCCCGGGCGTCCCAGATCCTCACTGTCCCGTCGTCGCCCGCACTGGCTACCTGCCGCCCGTCCGGACTGAACGCGACGGTCCATACCGGACCCTTGTGGCCCTGGAGCACCAGCGGCTTGGCGGTGCCGCCCACGGCCCACACCCGTACCGTGCCGTCCAGGCCCGCGGTGGCCAGGTACCGCCCGTCAGGGCTGAACGCCGGGCTCCACGCCTCGCCTTCGTGCCCACGCAGCACGCGGGGTGTGCTGCCCGTGACCCGGCCGTTGGCCCACTGCCACACCCGCACGGTGCCGTCCGCGCTGGTGTCGGCCAGTTGACGTCCGTCCGGGCTGAAGGTCACGCCGAGGGCCCGGCCGCGGTTGCCGGGGAGCTTGGCGATCAACCGGTCGTCGGCCACGGCCTGACGCAGCACCGACTCAGCCTCCGCGGTCGGCGCCACCGTATAGGCCTGCCGGGCCAGAAGCCGGGCCTGCCGAGGGTCGGCCTCCAGCGCGCTGCGCGCCTCGGCGGCCAGTTGTCGGGACGTGGCTCGGCTGCGCTCCGCCGCCGTCCGCTCCACCTGCATCAGCGTCGCGCCGGCCAGGGCGCCCACCACCGCCACCACTGTCGCCAGCACGGCCGCGCCGAGCCGCACCCGTCTTCGGCGGCTCCTCTGTTCGTGCGCGCGGCGGGAGCGGCAGGCGTCCAGGAAGGCCCGCTCCGCGTCGTTGAACCGCTCCAGACCGCGCCCGTCCCAGGACCGAAGGCGGGCCCCCTGGAACAGATAGCCCTCATCCCTGCCGTGCTGCTCCCACTCGGCCACGGCCTCGGTAAGCCGGCGGTGGGCACGCAGCAGCTCGCGGTCCTCCGCCAGCCAGGCGCGCAGTCGCGGCCAGCTGCGGATGAGAGCCTCGTGCGCGACCGTCACGGATTCCTCGTCGGCCGTCACCAGGCGCGCCGCGATCAGCTGGTCCAGTACGACGGACACCGCCTCCCGATCCGAGCCGCCCAGCAACTCCGCACGGGGTGCCCGCCTGCGTGTGTCCTCCGTACCCTCGCCCAGCGCGGTCAGCCGTACGAACAGATGGCCGCAGAGCCGCTGTTGTACGGCATCGAGCGTGCTGTAGACCCGCTCGGCGCTCTGCGCGATCGCCCCGCGCACCCCGCCCGCTGCCCGGTAACCGGCCGCTGTGAGCGCCGTCCCCCGCCGTCTGCGCCAGGTCTCCAGTAGCGCGTGCGAGACCAGTGGCAACGCCCCGGGCTGGCCGAGGGCGTCGCTCACCACGGCCTCGACCAGTTCGGGCTCGACCTTCACCCCTTCCCGCTTAGCCGGTCGGGTGACGACCTGGCGCAGATCGGCCTCGTCCATGGGTCCGATCAGCACTTGCCGGCCGTCGAGCGCCGCCACGAGGTCGGCATGTTCCGCGCAGCGGGCGTAGAAGTCGGCCCGCACCCCGAGCACGACCCGTGCCCGGGGTTCCCTTGCAGCGGCCAGGAGCAGGGCGACGAATCGTGTGCGTTCCCGCTCGTCCCCGCAGAGTGTGAAGACCTCCTCGAACTGATCGACCACGATCAGCAGGCGCGCCGTCTCGGGGAGACCGGTCAGGATCTGACGGACGGTGAGCCGGATTCCCTCGGGACCGGCGGTCAGCGCGTCACACAGCGAACTCGCCGCGATGTTCTTCAGGTTCGCCAGATGGATGGCCAGTTCCTCCACCGGGCGCTCGCCGGGCACGAGCAGTACGGTCGGCCAGTCCCGGCCGCCCTCGACGGCTCCCGCCCGGACCGCGGGCAAAAGGCCCGCCCTCAGCACCGAGGACTTCCCTGCCCCGGAGGCACCGAACACCGTCAGAAACGCGGTCCCGCCCAGCCGGGCGCACAACTCCCCCACGAGCCGCTCGCGCCCGAAAAAACGATCGGCGTCTCCCGGCTCGAAGGTCGCCAGTCCCAGATACGGCGCGTCTGCCGCCGCGTCAACGGACTCGGCGGACTGGGCAGACTGGGCGGACTGGGCGGAGGCCAACTCGGCGGCCAGCCGCCGCCACCGCTCCTCCCACGCCTCCCGGTCTCCTCCGCACGCCTCCACATACGCCAGCGTGACGGCCAGGCTCGGCACTTCCCGCCCACCGGCCGCCTCGGACAACGCCGTCACCGAGAAATGCGCGCGCCTGGACAATTCCCGGTAACTCAGCCGCCCCGCGGCCACCCGTAACTGCCGCAGCTCCCAAGCGAACTGCTCAAGCGGCCCCGCCTTGGGATCCAGCCCACGCTCAGGACGCCCCACGGCCAACCCCCATGGTCAGGCATTGTTTGTCCACCATGGCATGCCCATGCTGGACAACCTCGTCGCGACTATACCTAGGACGAGCACCACGGGCACCACACCAATCGTCCACATCTTCTACACGCAAGACCGCGCGACGCATCACACGAGGGGAGAAGCGCGGAGGCGATAGGCCGGGATCCCGAAGGGGGTTGGGATGCCGACGGCGAAGGTCTCTACGAGCCACTTACCGGCGGCCGAACGATTCGACTCCTGGCGCGATCTCACGGCCGACACCCGGACGCCCGGCGCGCGCGGCACAGTGATCACGCATCGGATTTCATGGTCCACAGCAGGTGCAACACCTGTACGGGCCTTGGCGGGTAGAACGCCGCGATCCACCCCTCCCACCATCACGAGAAAGGGATAGCCACCCGTGAGGAAGACATCTCGCCGTACAGGTCTCGCCCTGGTCCTGGGGTTATGCCTGTCACTGGCCACAGTCGGCACCTCGGCCGCCTCTCCCGGGGCCGTACCGGCGCAGAACTCGTCCCTGTCTCCGACGTCCGCAGCCGCCTGCCCGACGCAGGGGCAACGGTTCAAGACGCCCACCACTGGCGACAAGGTCTACTTGGTCGGTCCGGACAGGGTGTACCACATCCCCAACTCCACCGTGTACTCCAATCTGTGGGCCAGTTGGGACGGCATCGTCACCGGTGACCGGACATGCTTTGGTACCGAGCGGCCACTGAGGGACGGTCAGCTGATCCAGCCGAGCGGCAGCGCCGCCATCTACATCTGGGACCAATGGGAATACGTGGACGACGAGTATGGCGCTTGGCGCCGGATCGCGAACTGGTCCACCTTCACCACCAAGTACAAGTTCGACCCTGCGGCGATCCGGTCTGCGACGCCCCTAGTCATAGGTCGCGTCTGGACGTAGAAAGCAGATCGGGCGCCCTCCTTCCGGGGAAGCGCCCGATCCACCAACAAGGTCAACGAGGCGCACCTGCGGTTCGGACTGGTCGATCACCGCCTGACGTTAGCCTCGCGCTTTCACGGGGCGAGCTGTCCACCTGGTGATCAAGAAAGTAGAAAGTGCCTATGACCAGCGAGAATTAGGATTGCTGAGGTCCTTGTTCCCGCCACCGCCGGAGGCACTTTCCAGGTGAAGAAGCATATCGGGTCCTACCCGCGTGTCCGTGTCGAGGGCGGCGGCGTCGCGGCCGTCTCACAGGCCGGTGCGATGCTGCTGGTCGAGACGGTCCGCAAGTCGGATCTGGATGCGGCTATATCGGCGGCCTTTGTGCCCTGCGCAAACCGCGGGCGGTGCACGATCCGGGCAAGATTCTGCTGGATGTCGCGCTCGCGGTCGCGCCGGGGGGACTAAACGCACTTTTCCTGCTTGGTATTTATAACCCCAGTGAAGTTTGAGAGTTGGATGCATATTTACCGGGAATTTATTTCTGGTATTTGAGAGCGGATTTGCACGCCCTGGAGATCGATGCTCGCGTAGCGCCGCAGGAGCTGCACACTGCGCGGAGCACGGCCGGAAGGGAGAATCGAGGCGTTCGACTTGCCGGGGCCGAAGGCGCTGCGGCCGGGGAACGCCGGCGGGCCCGGCTTCGGCACCGTCGTGGCGCCGGGCCATTTCGGCATCGGACCAGGGTCGGTGTGCTTGTTCTCGGGCGTCTGGCCGTGGCCGTAGTGCCCGCCTTCGGTCTCCCAGGTGTGCTCGCTGCGGTTCGCCTCCCAGGTCGGGGAGCCCATCGGCCATACGTCCGGGACCCCCCAACTCCGCGCCCAGGCCAGGATCTTGTCGAGACCCTTGGCCGGGGTGTCCCGGACGGTCGCGTACGTCCGGCCGTTCACCCGGCAGTGGGGGAAGAAGAGCGTTCCGACCTGGAGACACACCCGTCCGGTGCGGTTGGTCCGGGTACCGCCTGTGGTGTCGACGAGCGACTTGGACCGGCTGTTCGCGGGATAGAACTGGGCGGTCCTGCCGGTGAAGGGGTCCCAGAGGAGATGCGGTGCAGCTCCCTTGCCGCCGTCGGTGAAGTACTGCACGAGCCTGTCGAACGGCACCAGGTCAGCCGGCTTGGCCGCCGTGGCGTTCTTGTCCCAGGTGATGTGCCAGATGACGCGTGGGTCGTACTGGGTGTCGGTGGGTGCGGTGTCGGTGGGTGCGGTGTCGCTCGGCGCCAGGCAGCCAGAGATCAGGCATGGCGCGTTCCTAGTGCCGCGTCAGCCAAGGTTTGCCCGTCAAGGAGCGGCGTCCGGTGCGTGCTCTCGGCGTGCCGGCCGGAAGTCCTCGTACTGGACGTACTTGGGCTTTCGGCCGGTGCGGCGGTGGGGGCCCCTCCCGTTCGAGCGAAGCCGAGAATGGGGGAGCGTGCCGGGCGTCGCGACGGGGCGAACCTTGGCTGACGCGGCACTAGTTCTCCCCCGCGCCCGATGTGCTGAGCCTACAGTCCGAGCTTGCCGGTCACGATGGCGACGATCACTCCAACCGCTACGGGGGCGACCAGGGCAGTCACGGCCAACCGCCTTACGTTGCGGGCCTCTTGGCGTTCCGTCTCGCGCTCGCGCTTCATGGCGGCGATGTCATCCTCGACGGCCTTGATCTTCAGCTCGTCCGTGCGCCGATCCGCGTCGTACTGGATCTTTGTCACCATTTCGGCGAGCCTCGCGCCGAGAGCGGCGAAGTCGGCGCGCAGGTCATCGCGCATGTGCTGCATGGCCCGCAGCAGTTCCCACGGGGTGGGGTCCTGGCCCTGGGGCTCGGTCACGGTGTCGTCCTCCATCGCGGCCCCGCGCCGTGGAGTTCAGTCTAATACTCCAGCCGTAGATCGTGATCTTGCCGGTGGTGTGACCGTTGTCCGGCTCGGTGGGCGGCGCGGGCCGCGGAGAGACTGCGACTGCTCATCCGACGCAGTCGCCAGTGCCGGGTGCGGCCCCATGCCCCTCTGCAAGAATCGTTCGTGGCAGACCGTGCCCGCCCCGGCCGGGCCTGCAAAACCGTGGGATACGCTGGCATCCCATGGCAATAAGCACCGCACTGTGGTCCTTCGCCCTGGTAGTAGGGCTCCTCACGCTCACCCCCGGACTCGACACCGCCCTCATTTTGCGGACGTCGGCCCTTGGCCGACGGAAGAAGGCCTGGGGAGTCGTCCTGGGTATTCAGACGGGAACGCTCCTGTGGGGCGCTCTCACATCCCTGGGTGTAACCGCACTTCTCACGGCCTCCCATGTCGCCTACACGGCCCTGCGCTGGGCAGGTGCCGCCTACCTGGTGTGGATGGGTGCACGCATGCTCTGGGCCACCCTCAAAGGGCAACCCACGCCGGACGCGGATGAGGTAGCAGTTCTCTCCGGCGTGGACTCGATGGGCGGCGGCTGGCGCCAGGGAGCGCTCACCAACCTCCTGAACCCGAAGATGGGCGCGTTCTACGTCGCCGTTCTGCCTCAGTTCATCCCTCCCGGGACGAATCACTTCAGCATGGGACTCCTGTTCACCGCCGTACACATCGCCGTGGGCCTCGTCTGGTCGACCGTGCTGATCGGCTGCGCCCGCCTCCTGCACGGCTGGCTACGCAAGCCACAGGCGCGCCGCCTGCTGGACCGGCTCACCGGGACCGTCATCGCAGCGTTCGGGATCCGCCTGGCCTTCAGCAACTGAGAGTCCGCTTGCAGATGGGTTCTGAGCGCCGCGCGGGCCGATAGGGGCGCTCAGTCACGGGTGGGCTGCTGCGGGAGCGCGTACGGCCACCGTTGATCATCGTGACTTGTGTGGAGTAACGATGAGACGGTGGCCGCAGGCCACAGCATAGATCCCGCTCGTTGGCGGGAGGCGTTCGAGGTGGCCATGGGCCGTATCGCGGGCCGGTTCGCGCGGGTCGAACCCCGACGCCGGGCCAGGCGGTTGGTGCTGGGCCCGCTCTCGGACCTGCCGCGCAAGAACTGCTGGACGATCGCCGAATGGGCCGGGGACACCACTCCGGACGGACTGCAGCACCTGCTCGGCCGGGCCAAGTGGGACGCCGACGCCGTCCGCGACGACGTGCGCGGCTACGTGGTGGAGCACCTTCACGACGACCAGGTGGTGCTGGTGGTCGACGAGACCGGGGACGTGAAGAAGGGCACCCGCACGGTCGGCGTCCAGCGTCAGTACACCGGCACGGCCGGGCTGATCGAAAACGCTCAGGTCGCTGTCTACCTGGTCTACGCCGGTCGGCGCGGGCACGCCGCGGTGGACCGGGAACTGTACGTTCCGCGTTCTTGGACCTCCGACCCCGACCGCTGCCTCGCTGCCGGACTCGGCAAGGAGACGTCATTCGCCACCAAGCCGGAGCTGGCCGCGCGCATGGTCGCCCGGTTCCAGGACGCCGGCCACCGGGCCGCATGGGTTGCGGGCGACGAAGTCTACGGCGGCAACCCCAAGCTGCGAGGCGTGCTGGAGGAACGCGGCACCGGCTACGTCCTCGCGGTGGCCTGCTCGCACGAAGTCACCACCGGCGCGGGGAAGTTCCGCGCCGACACCCTGGCCCAGAAGATACCCAAGCGGGCCTGGCAGAAGCTGTCCGCAGGGACCGGGGCGAAGGGCCACCGCTTCTCCAACTGGGCCGTCATCGACCTCGCCGACCCCACCCCCGGCAGCCGCCAGTTGCTGATCCGCCGCAACCGCACCACCGGCGAACTGGCCTACTACCGCTGCTACTCTCCCCGCCCGGTGCCGCTGGCCGAGCTGGTGCGCGTCGCTGGATCAAGGTGGCGGGTGGAGGAGTTCTTCCAGGCCGGAAAGGGCCTAGCCGCACTGGACGAGCACCAGGTCCGCCGCTACACGTCCTGGTCCCGCTGGGTCACCCTGGCCATGCTCGCGCACGCCTTCCTCGCCATCGTCCGAGCACACGAACACGCCCGTCACCCCGCATCCGACGCCCGCATACCGCTCACCGGCAACGAGATCCAGCACCTGTTCATCGCGCTCGTGGTCCGCCCCGCCCTGGACGCTGTCCACCGGCTCGGCTGGTCCGACTGGCGACGCCGCCACCAAGCCCGATCCCAGACCAGCCACTACCAGCGACAAGCCGCTCAAGCATGAAGATCACGATCTACGGCTGGAGTACTAAGAGCCGACGCTCGGCCGACGCCCCAACTTCCGCCCCACTAACCCCTGCCATATCGCCATGTTCAGCGACGGCAAGGAGGGGAATCGTTCGTCAACGAGCTTCGGGAACAACACCACGATCAAGCCCCCTGCTCAACGCGATGAGAACTGCGGCTTCTGACATCTGGTAACCCGCGGGTGGCGGAGGTCCAGCTCGGTAGCCTCCCAGGACGGCGAGTTGGGTAACAGCTTTATCGCGGGCTGTAGTTGGAGATAGCTCGGGCGGGTATGGTCTAGATGCCATTTAGGCCAGATTGGAGCGGGCGGTGGAACAGGGACGGTCCTCGGAGGTCACCGCAAAAGGGGACACCGTCGGGGGTGACTTGGTCGATTTCCGCCACAGCACGTTCCACGGACCTGTACTGGGAGTCCAGCACAATTACTACGCGCGGCCCCGGCCTTCAGCTGCGTGGCCACACCAGGTTGGGACAATCCCTCCGGCGGCGGCCAGTTTCCAGGTGCGCGCCGAGGTTGCCCGTCTGGCCGAAGCACTTGAGGAAGGCAACGCCGCAGTTGCTACACAGGCCGCGCCGACGGGGGTGGTAGTCGGCACCGGCGGAGTGGGTAAGACCCAGCTCGCCGCCGACTATGCACGCACCTCCTGGGAGGCTGGCGGCCTTGACATTCTGGTCTGGATCACCGCCAGCGATCGCCTATCTGTGGTGACCAATTACGCCCAGGCAGGCGTCGAACTGTGTCAGGGAGATCCTGAGAACCCTGAAAGTGCCGCGCGGACGTTTCTTGCGTGGCTGGCTCCGAAGGGTGGCCATCGGGCGAGCCGCTGGCTGATCGTCCTGGACGACGTTGCCGACCCGGACCATCTGCGCGGCCTGTGGCCGCCCGCCAGCCCGTACGGCCGAACCCTGGTCACCACCCGCCGCCGGGATGCCGCCTTAAGCGGCCAAGGCCGCCGTCCGATCGAGGTCGGTCTGTTTACCGCGGCCGAATCTGTCGCCTACCTGACCGCCTCCCTGGCCCCACTTGGTCGCAGTGAACCTGTCGATCAGCTCGCCGCTCTTGCCTCAGATCTTGGATACCTGCCCCTGGCCCTAGCCCAGGCCGCCGCCTACCTCATCGACTCCAACGAGACTGTGGCCGCTTACCGCGCCCTGCTGGCCGACCGAACCACTACGCTCACCGACGCCACCCCGGACCGCTTACCCGATGACCAGGTCCTCCCACTCGCCGCCGCTTGGTCCCTGTCCATCGACCGCGCCGACTCCCTCCGCCCCGTCGGCCTGGCCCGCCCCATGCTCCACCTACTTGCCCTATTGGATGCCAACGGCATCCCAGAGGATGTGCTGACCTGCGCCCCCGCCCTGGCTCATCTCTCGCAGTACCGCACGCAAACCAGCCAGAATCTGGCCGCGGAAGCCGTCTCCTCCCGCGACGCGGTGCAAGCACTGCGCGCACTGCACCGACTCAGTCTCATCGATCACGCCCCTACAACGCCGCACCAGACCGTACGTATTCACCAACTCATTCAGCGCGCCACAAGAGACACTCTCATTCCCGAACAGCAACACCAGTTCGCACGCACCGCGGCCGACGCCCTCATGGCCATTTGGCACGACAACGAACGTGACACGGCTCAGGTCCTGCGCGCCAACGCCGAGGCTCTCATCCGGCATGTCGAGGAAGGTTTGTATCGGCCTGATGCACATGACCTGCTGTACCGCTTCGGCCGAAGCATCGGGGACAGCGGGCAGGTAGCCGTCGCCGCCAGCTACTTCGAGCAGCTGTCACGCACCGCCATCCGTCATCTGGGCCCCGACCATCCGGACTCCCTCACAGCCCGGCACAGCTTTGCACGCTGGCGGGGAGAGGCCGGGGACCCCGAGGGTGCTGAGGCTACCCTGGTACACCTCCTCGACGACATGCTGCGAGTACTGGGACCAGACCACCCCCACACCCTCACCACCAGGGCCAGCCTCGCCGACTGGAGAGGCGAGGCATGGGATCCTGTCAGTGCCGCAGCCGCATTCACGGAGCTGCTCGACGACATGCTGCGGGTACTGGGACCAGACCACCCCCACACCCTCACCACCCGAAGCCAACTCGCCCGCTGGACAGGGGAAGCCGGAAACCCCGACAGCGCCGCAGCCGCATTCGCAGAACTCCTCGACGACATGCTGCGGGTACTGGGACCAGACCACCCCCACACCCTCACCACCCGAAGCCAACTCACCCGCTGGCGGGGAGCAGCAGGCGATACAAGGGGTGCCGCAGCCGCATTCACGGAGCTGCTCAACGACATGCTGCGGGTACTGGGACCAGACCACCCCCACACCCTCGCCACCCGAAGCCGACTCGCCCGCTGGACAGGGGAAGCCGGAAACCCAGGCAGCGCCGCAGCCGCGTTCGCAGAACTCCTCGACGACATGCTGCGGGTACTGGGACCAGACCACCCCCACACCCTCTCTACCCAAAGCCAACTCACCCGCTGGCGAGAAGAGGCCGCCGATGCTGTACTCGCCGAGAACAGCGCGAATGTGTCAGCACGTGTTGCCGCCGATGACCAGGACATGCAGACATCGGCACAGCCAGAAGACGACGACGTATTCCAGCGCATCTTCTCCCAGTTCAAAACCCAGCGCCCCCCATGGGCTGCCGCCGACGGCCAGGTCATGGAGACATCGGCGCAATCAGCAAGCGATGAAGTATTCGAGCGTATCTTCTCGCAGTTCAAAACCCAGCACCCCCCATGGGATTTCGCGGATGACCAGGACATGCAGACATCGGCACAGCCAGAAGACGACGACGTATTCGAGCGTATCTTCTCCCAGTTCAAAACCCAGCGCCCCTCATGGGAAGCCTGAATATGAGTTCTCCACACGCACTTGAATGAGACCGGATGAATAACACTCAGCCTGCGAGACGGATCAGCGGTTGGAGGCCGCCAGGCGCAGCCGGTGACCAACACGTAGATACTGGCCGCGAACGGCGTCTCATCACGCGTGGTCGCTGTTCCGCTGCCCTGCGGCTGCACCTTCGACGCAGGGATCAACGGCTCCGCGATCTCCCATAAGTCCATCCGTAACAATCCAACTCCACGCACTTCACCCCATCACACATAGGACACAGTCCTTAACTCGGCGCGATGAAGCGCAGATAGTGATCGGCTGGGCGCATTGCCCGCACTGGCCCCGATAGATGGGAAGTTCGGGGTTCTCGAAGTAGACGCCTTCGAAGGGGATTCCTGCAGCTCGGCAGCCCGCTGTGTGGCAGACGGCGGTGAGCGTCGCGGACGGCCAGTCGGCGACCTCTGTGGGATAAGGCTCGATCATCTTTGTCAGCTCCCGACGATGAGGTACCAGACGGTGGTGTTGGTGGTGTTCGCACGATTGATCCACACGGTCAGACCGCTCGCCGTGACGTTGGTGGCGGAGCATTCCGCTACCGTGCCGGGCACGGCCGAGGAGGCGGTGACGAAGGCGCGATGAATTGTGCCGGAGACGTTCAACCCGCTTACGGTGATCGACGTCGGCGTATTGGCAACGGGGGTGATCGTCACGACGCCGGTGATGATGTTCGGGGCTCGCAGGACCCCATCTGCGAAGGTCATCTGCCGCGTGCTGCTGTACCAGGTGACGCCGGCGCCCTTGATCACCATGGAGTGGTAGCCGCCGCCCGCGTTGCTGCCACGCGCTCCGTACAGGGTGATCGCGGAGTCGTCGTTGAGGCCGCCATTCTGGGCGGTGACGTGCGCGTAGCCGTCGAGTTGGTCGGAGGGCTCCAGTCGTGCGAGGCCCTTGCCGTTCAGTTCCGGGGAGCGGAGGGTGACGTCTGTCCTGGAGCTGGCCACGAGGGGGACTCCAGAACGACCTCGGGCTGCACCCACGTCCCCATGTCGATGACCGAGGCGCGTACCCGGCCGGGGGCCGTCTCGGACGACGAGTCCGAGAACATATCCAAAGCGGGCTGGAAGTCGGACGACGGGTTGAGGACCAGGCGTCTGCCGTTCGCAGCCGTGCGTACGGTCGCGCCGGTAACGACCTTGCCATTGATCGCGTCGGCGTCCAGCTTGTCAGCGGTGATCGCCCCGGCCTTGATGTGGCTTGCCTCGATCGAGCCGGCCGCGATCTTCGTGGCCGTGACCGCGTTGACGGGATCTTGTCGGTGGTAACGGACAAGGCGTTCAGCTTGTCCGTGGTGACGGCGAGCGCGGCTAAGCGGCCCTGGGGAAGTCCCGTGCTGGACGAGGTGGAGTGCGGCCAGGTAGATGGTGGCGGTTTTGCCGCACCCCCGAGCGGGTGCACGAAACGGGCTGTCGGCCTTCCCCTGCGGTCAGCGGCCCATTGTGGTCGGATCCGCGAGGACGGCGGCCGGTCCGGTCATGAACGATCTGACGGCCCCGAGGCGACCTGTATCTCAAGGAGCGGTTCGAGCTGGGCGGCCCACTCCGGGTGCATGGCGGCCTTCTTCTCGTGCAGCGCCATGATCTCGCCGGCCAGCTCCGGAGCCATGTCGTCGGAGAGGTCGGGGCCGATGGAGATCTTGGCCAGGTGCGGGATGATCTCGGGGTCTCCCGCCAGGTGAACCGGGTCGTGCATGTACCGCTCGAGGGCCGCCAGGTCCTCAATGCCCACGCAGTAGGCGTGGGTGAGGCCATCGGCGGGATCGCCCAGGCTCTGCCCGACGGTTGCGAACGAGACCGACTCGACGGACGCCGTTCGCCGCATCAGCGCGAGCACCTGGGCCTTCTGTTCCTCGGTCGTCCCGTCCTTGAAGGCGAAGCGCAGCGTGTGAACGATCATGGTTTCCCGTCCCTTGATTGAACCAGTTAGTTCAGTAAATCTTCCTTATTGGTATTGCACTTAGAATGAACCCATGGGTTCAACAGCGTCAAGCGGGGGCAGTGGCGTCTCGCGCGGGCGGGTCGACAAGCGACAGGCGATCCTGGACGCCGCGTTCGCCGTCTTCGCGCGGCGCGGATACGCACAGGCATGCGTCCAGGAGATCGCGGAGGAGGCGCGCGTCGCCAAACCGACCGTCTACAGCCACCTGAACGACAAGGAGACCCTCTTCCGCCGCACCATCGAGGCAGCGGCCGACACTCTGATGGCGGAGAACCTCGCGGTCGTCGAGCGGCTGCGCGAGCGAGCCCCCGACGATGACCTGCGTGTGGCGCTTGCGGACCTGGCCCAGCGGCTGCTGAGGATTTGCTGCGGTGAACGCGCCCGCGCGCTGCGCTGGTTGACCTACGCGCAGGTGGCGCGATTCCCCGACCTGATCGAGACCGTGCAGGAGCACACCGCGCACCGTCCCCGCGCGGCGCTCGCCGATCGGCTGGCCCGCCTCTCGCTCGCCGGCCGCCTGCGCCCATGCGACCCGGAGCAGGCCGCCGAACACTTCTTCGCCCTGCTCACCGGCCCTTTGGAGTCCCGCTCCCGGCTGGGCACCCGTCGCGTCCCCGCCGCTGAGCTCCGCGTCATCGCGGATGCGGCCGTGGACGCCTTCCTGCGCGCGTACGGGAGCGACTGAGCGGTCTGTCGGTGATGTCGGCTGCAGTTCGGGTACGAGGTGGGCAGGGAGGGGCTGCCATGCCGAAGATCCTGCGCGTGAAGTTGACGCTTGATCAGGAACGTGAGGTGCGTGAGCGTCTGCGGGCGCGTGATCTCGCGCCGCATGCCCGGCTGCGTCTGGAGTGCATCCGGCTGATTGCGCGAAGTATGACCGCGCCCCAGGTTGCTGATCTGCTCGAATGTAACAACGTCACCGTGCGAGATGCGGTCCACCGCTTCGAGGACGGTGGATTCGAAGCCCTGGCCGATGCCCCGCGCCCAGGCCGCCCGCCCTCGATCACCCGCGAGGACCGAGAGGCCCTGGCCGCGTTGCTGGATGAGTCCGCGTGTCATGGCCGTACCTGGACAGCCGCAGCACTGTGCGACTGGCTGCGGGCCGAACGCGGGGTGAGGGTCGGTGCGGCCTGGCTGACCGAGTTGCTCCACCGGGACGGGTTCCGGTGGAAACGAACGCGGGACACCCTGCGGCACAAGGCCGACCCCGTCCTCCAGCAGGCCGCACGGGCCCAGCTGGAGGACTTACGGCCTTACGGCTGGCGGCGGACACCGGCGTAAGCGACTTGTACTTCCTCGACGAGAGCGGGTTCGCGCCGACCATGCCCACTGGATACACCTGGTCACAGGCAGGGCAGCGGGCCGTGGTGCCACGTGAGGACAAGAAGGGCCGGCGCGTGAACGTGCTGGGAGCCCTGTCGGTGGGACAGGGTGCCGACCTGGTGTGGGAGAAGACCTGCGGCAAGATCGACGCGGCCATGCTGCTGGAGTTCGTGTGCACGAAGCTGGCTGGTCTGCCCGGCGGGGCTGCGGGACTGGAGGAACCGCCCGCGGGCTGGAAGCGCGCCCGTCCCTGCACCGTCGTCCTGGACAACGCCTCGGCACACGTGGCCAGGGCGTTCAAAGGCCGCCGCGAGGAGCTGGCCGCGGTCGGTGTCGAACTCTTCTACCTGCCGCCCCGCAGCCCCGAGCTCAACGACATCGAGCGGATATGGCGCTCGGCGAAGTACGAGGACTACCCCGAGCGCGTCCACACCACCGCTGAGGCAGTCGGCAACGCCGTCGACCAGGCTCTCGCCCGACAACGCACACGCATCAAAGGATCAGCAACGAACTTCAGCAAAGCCGCTTAGTTTCTCCGCTGTGACGGCCAAGGCGACAATCTTGTCGGCGGTTATTACTCCGGCGAGCAGTTTGTCGGTGGTGATCGACGCAGCCGCGATCTCGGATGCGGTGATCGCGTTTGCCGCGATCTCTCGGCCTGTGATGGCGTCGGCGGCCACTTTCCCGGCGATCACCGAATCCGCGGCGAGCGACGCGGCTGTGACGGAGCCGCTGACCAGGTTGGTGGAGTCGACCGTGCCGGTCTTGAGCGCCTCGATGGCGACGGTGTCGACCTGCATGACGGCCGTGGAGCCGGAGAGGCCCATCGAGCTGTAGTTGAGCCAGAGGTAGGGGGTGACGTAGCGGACGGCTTCGTGGACGGTCCCGGGCTGGTGTCACCCAACCGAAGCCCCTGGTCTGGACGCCCGAGCGTGTCGAGCACTGGAAGCACACGGGCGAGAAGCCCGGCCCGGTCATGGTCTGGACGCCGGAGCTGACTGGCCAGTTCCTCGACTCCGTCAAGGATGACTGGCTCTACGAGCTCTGGCATACCTTCATCTTCGTCGGCCCCCGCCGCGGCGAGATGGCCGCCCTGCCCTGGACGGAAGTCAGCACCGATGCGCTCTGGATGCGGATCTCACAGCAGATCGTCGAGGTCGCCTACCAGCTGTACGGCGAAGCTCCGAAGGCCGACAGCATCCGCACCGTCACTTTGAGCCTGGAGTCCGGCGACAACCTCGTCCGCTTCCGCGCCAAGCAGGAGCGCAAGCGCCGGGAGTGGGGCGACGCCTACGTCGAGACCGGCCGCGTGTGGACGCTCGAGAACGGCGAGGCACTCCATCCCGACTGGATATCCCGCCGCTTCGCCCGTCTCGTGGAGCTCTCCGGTCTGCCCCCGGTCCGCCTCCATGATCTGCGCCACCTCGCCGCCACTCTGTCTCTGCTCGCTGGGAACGACATCAAGGTGGTCCAGGAGAAGCTCGGCCACTCCTCACGCCAGATCACCTCCGACACCTACACCAGCGCGCTGCCCGAGATGATGCGGGCCGAGGCAGAGTCGGTCATGGCCGTCGTTCCACGTGACGTCCCCTTCAACGTCGGCACCCCTCTGGTGGTCCCGGAGACGGTCTGGCAGGACTGCCTTGCAGTCCTCTTCGCCCACGGCGCCCGCCAGTCGGGCGACACCTGGGCCGTAGGCGCGCAGACCCGGCCGGACTCCGATCTCCTCGGCATGGTCACACTGGCTGGCCGAGGCCAGGACGACGCCGCCAACGCGGCCGTGAGGTGGATTCGCGACCACTGCGCCGCGAACGACCTGGAGCTGGTCCGGGTCGAGAACTTCAACAACCACTACCCGGACGAGCAGCGGTCGGACTTCTCGCTCACGCGCTTCACCGTCGGCCGCTCGTACGTCCCGGGCCCGGACGCCTGGGAGCTGCCGAAGGGCCTGCCGCCCGGAGCGGTGCGCGCTGCCCGCCGGTCTCGCAGCAGCGGCCAGAAGGCCGCTTGAAGCCCCTCAGTCCACTGATCCGGCGTCGTGTCCACTACACGTCCACTGGATCTTGATCTAAGCGGACGAGCGGGGGCCACCACCTCCGGGCGATGACCCCCGCACATACGTTTCCACAGGTGGGAACGGTTCTGCTCGTGTAGTGAGTGGTGGGGCGGGTGGGACTCGAACCCACGGCCGACGGATTATGAGTCCTTTGAGGATCTTGGCGGCCCTTGTCGATCAGTGCTCATCTTGGCCGTTTTCCCAGGTCAGACAGGGTTTGGCGCCTCATTCCTTCTCGGCCCTTGTCAGTCTTTTCCGATCCTTGTCTCCAACCTGCGTCCCGAACGCGTCCCGGGTGGACAAGTCCAGCTGGCGCAACAGCCGTCGTCCCGGCTGAGAGACAGGCACCAGAACCGAGGGCAGCGGATTTCCCTTCCAACGCGCGAAGGCTCCACCCCGGCAGTCGGACGCTGTTGGTTAATTCGGGGGCGGCTCTTACTCGGCCCCGCTGAGCTTTGGCTCTGCGGGGCCGAGTGCTGCGAAGTGGCGGGTGCGGGTGCGGGTGCGGGCCCGGGGCGTTCCGGTGAGATGGGCGTCGATGCGGGCGAGGTTGATCGCGGCGCCGGTGAGCTGGTGCTGGAGGCTGGTCTTTGCGACGCCGCGGTAGCGGGATCTGCGCAGGCCGCAGCGTTGGACGCCCTGGGAGATGGTGCCCTCCACTCCTGCGCGGGTCTTGTAGCGGTCCTTCCAGGCGTCGGGGTCCTAAGCGGGGGCTCCGTGTTGTCCGGAGCTTCCTGCACGCACGCAACCTGAAACATTTCAGGTACACCACGCGACGAAAGCTCTACAGACTGGCGGCCAGCCCAGTGAGATGCACATATGACGCAGCCACACAAATCGGGGGAGTACTCGTGACTGTTGTACGACGTTTGACCGCTCTGACCGGAAGCACCGTTCTGGCAGTAGCGGGTTTGGCCACGCTGTCAGCTACCCCAGCCTCCGCTGCGACGTGTTACGGAGGAGCGAAGTCCTACACCCTGGCTGACGGCAGCTACGCCTACCCGAACGAGAGCCCCAACACATCATCAGGCTGGCTCACGACTTCGAGCCGCTGCGCCGACATCAACATCAAGCCCAAGCGCGACGTCCGCGTCCGTGCCTGCTTCAAGTCGAGTTCGGGCACAATCACCTGCAACGCTCTCAGGGACGCTGACGAGGGCGTGTGGACCGTGGTCGCATCAGATGTGTTGGATGGTACGAAGTTCAGGATCTCGTTCACGACCCATGGACCAGACTCCGGGTCCTACGCCGCCTAACGGCCCCGAGGTTTGTACTGATCTGTTCGTGCAAGCCCCCGCCGGCACCGGATGCTGTTGGCGAATTCGGTCGACGACCACCAATTGGGTTGTGGGTCTCAGCGACACGCCGTGACCGCGGCGTGTCGCTGAGACTGAACGCACAATCGCCGGCGGCTCTACGGGATTCGCCAACAGCATCCGGCAGTCGGGGTGGAGCCTCTATGACCGGTGTCGCTGGCCAAGACGTCTACACAGAGCATAACCAGCCTTCGGGCTGACCGTCCTTCAAGGGGCCCCACGCTATTGGGACGACTCGCTCTCGACGGTGAGTACTCCTTCCACCCCGCGAAATAGTTGCCGCCACACGGATCACCTCCGCTTGAGCGGAGGTGATCCGCGCGCGTCGCCGTAGATAGAGGGGATCAGTGCGTGCTCTCCGCGCGAGCGGAGGTGATCCGGACATCTGGCGCCACATGATCAGGCAGCACTTGTGCTCTCCGCGCAAACGTCGTCGGCCAGGGCCCGGGCGGCGCCCTCCTGGACATCGAGCGCCTCGAGCAGGGGCTGGGTGCTGGCCGGACTCCTTCAGTGCGGAGGGGCCCGCCGCGCGTGCGTGCGGCGGGCCTCTCTCTCGGCTTGCTGGTGGCAGGCTCAGAGCTTGACGATCATCTTCCCTACGCTCTCGCCCCGCATCATCGCGAGGAAGGCGTCCAGGGTGTTGTCGAGGCCGTCCCGCACGGTTTCGCGGTAGCGGAGCTTGCCCTCGGCGAGCCAGCCGCCGACCTCGCGGACGAAGTCGGGCTGGAGGTCCAGCTCTTCGCTGAACATGAATGCCAGGATGTCGGAGCGCGTCACCAGCAGGTTCCACAGGTTGCGCGGCCCGACGACCTTCTCGTCGTTGTACTGGGAGACCATCCCGCACAGGACGATCCGTGCGTGCAGCTTGAGAGCGCCGATCGCCGCCTCCAGGTGCTCGCCCCCGACGTTGTCGAAGAAGACGTCGATGCCATCCGGCGCCGCGTGGGCCAACTGCTCGGCGACCGGCCCGTTCTTGTAGTTGAAGGCCGCGTCGTAGCCGTACTCCTCGATCAGCAGCTTGACCTTGTCGTCGGAGCCCGCGCTGCCTATGACGCGTCCGGCACCCTTCAGCTTGGCGATCTGGCCGACCTGGCTGCCGACTGCGCCCGCCGCGCCGGAGACGAAGACCGTGTCGCCCTCCTTGATCTTCGCGAACCGCTCGAGCCCGATGTACGCGGTGAGGCCGGTGACGCCGAGGGCGCCCAGGTAGGCGGTGAGCGGGGCCAGATTCGGGTCCACCTTCTGGGCGGTCGCCGCGTCGAGGACCGCGTGGTCGCGCCAGCCGAGTACGTGGACCACGTGGTCGCCGGGCGCGAAGCCCTCGGCGTTGGACGCGAGGACGCGGCCGACCGCGGGGCCGTCGAGCGGTGCATCCACGTCGTAGGGCTCGATGTAGGACTTCTTGTCGCTCATCCGGCCGCGCATGTAGGGGTCTACCGAGAGGTACTCGTTGACGACCAGGAGCTGCCCGGGGCCGAGCGCGGGGAGTTCCACCTCGCGCAGCGAGAGGTTCGACGCCGTCGGCCAGCCCTCGGGGCGGGCATCCAGGTGCCAGGCGCGGGCGGTGGTGGGCAGGGTCTGCTCGGACATGTGGATCAAGTCCCTTCGGAGAGAGTGCTACTCGAGGAGGTAGTGGTCGTGGGGGGCGTGGCCGTGATCGCGTCCGACGACGACGGAGCTGTTGCGCCTGGTGGGGGCGCGGGTGCCGCCGCTTTGTCCGTCGGAGCGGCATCGGCTGCGGTAGGCCCGCCTGCACCTGTGTGGCATGTTGTGCGCGCCGTTCGAGCTGATGACGAGCACGGTTTCCTCAAGTCAGGGGTGTGCGGGGTTCAGAAGGCGGCCGGGGCGGCGGTCGAGAGGTCGGCAGCAGGGCCGTCGGCCTTGGACTGGCGGGGCATCAGGAACGCGAGGACCGCGGCCAGGGCGACCGCACCGGCTCCGACCCACAGCGCCGGGACCAGACCGTCGACGAAGCGCGTAGCGGACTCGTAGCCGCCCTGGGCGGAGAAGACCGCCGCCAGCGACGCGACTCCGATGGCTCCGCCGACCTCACGGATGGCGTTGTTGGCGCCGGAGGCGATGCCCTCTTCCTCGGGGCGGACGGTGCTCATGACGAGGTTCGCGGACGGGGCGAAGAACATTCCCATGCCGATTCCGCAGACGATCAGCGCCGGCAGCAGGGAGGTGTACGACACGTCAGGTTCGACAGCCAGCGCCCAGAGCCCCAGGCCCACAGCGTTGAGGGCCATCCCCACCGCGACGACCGGTTGGCCGCCGATGCGGTCGGAGAGCGCGCCTGCGAGCGGCCCGGCGATCATGGGCATGGCGGTCCAGGGCAGCATCCGCACCCCGGCCTCCATCGGCGAGTAGCCGCCGACCGTCTGCAGGTACTGGCTGAGGAGGAAGATCGACCCGAACATGCCCAGGAACATCAGCAGGCTGGCCGCGTTGATGGCACTGAACGAACGATGGCGGAAGAGCCGCATCGGCAGCATCGGGTGCTTGACGCGCTGTTCCCACAACACGAAGCCGACCAGCAGGACCGCGCCGCCGATCAGACCGACCAGGACCGGGGCGCTGGTCCAGCCGTCGATGTTGCCGCGGATCAGGGCGTAGACGATGCCGAACAGGCCGCCGCTGGCCAGGACCGTGCCGACGGGGTCGAGGCTCGGGGTGGGGCCGTGGCTCTCCTTGAGACGCAGCAGGGCGAGCGGCATCAGGATCAGCCCGATCGGGACGTTCACCCAGAAGATCCACTGCCAGGAGATGTGCTCGGTGAGCGTGCCGCCGATGAGGGGTCCGGTGGCGACGGCGATGCCGCTGGCCGCGCCCCAGATACCAAAGGCCACGCCACGCCGCTCGGCCGGGACAGCGGCCGAGAGCAGGGTGAGTGTCAGGGGCGTCACGATGGCGGCACCGACGCCCTGCACCGCTCGGGCGGCGATGAGTTCGTTCATCCCCGGTGCGAGCGCGGCCGCGGCGGAGGCGGCGGTGAAGATGCCGAGCCCGAGGACGAACAGCCGTCGCCGCCCGAACCGGTCACCCAGCGAGGCGCCGAACATCAGCAGGACCGCGAAGGTGAGGGTGTAGGCGCTCACCGTCCATTCGAGGTCCTCAAGTCCGCCACCGAGGTCCTCACGGATCGAGGGCAGGGCAGTGGTGACGATCAGGTTGTCCAGCGCGGTGATGAACCCGGCCACGCTGGTGATGACCACGGCCCAGATGGCGGAGCCTCTCCGGGCGGGCTGCTGGTGTTGCTGCTGTGACATGACTTTCCTAGGTCAGACGGAACGAGTGACAGATCAACAGAGGGCATGGCCCTCGCCATGTCGTCCTCAATCCGGTGGGGGGGCGCGCAGTGATCACGCCCGACGCTACGGGCGGAAGGCCGCAAGCGGATCTGTCACCCCATCTGTCAAGGGGTTGCCAAGCGGCGGTGAACAGGCGGTGTCGTGAGTAGCCCCGGCCGCGGTGGGCCCTTAATATTTCAAGCAAATGAACCTGTATGGACGGCGCCAGGAGCAGGCAGCCCTCGACCGGATCCTTGACGCCGCTCGTCAAGGCGCCGGGGCGGCTCTGATGGTGTGGGGCGAGCCGGGTATCGGCAAGACCGCCCTGCTCGACCACGTGGCCGAAGCAGCTGCCGGCGACTTCACCGTCGTGAGATGCCGGGGTACCCGTCTGGAGTCGGGGGTGGCGTTCGCCGGCCTGCACGAACTGCTGTGGCCGGTGACGGACCGCATCAGCACACTCCCCGAGCCGCAGGCCAACGCCTTGAACGGGGCGCTCGGCATCAGCGGTGACGTGGCGGACCCGTTCCTGATCAGCGTGGCGGTACTGACGCTCGTCGGCGAGCTGGCCGGGCAGCGGCCGGTGCTGATCGCCGTCGACGACGCCCACTGGCTGGACGAGCCCTCCGCAGGATGCCTGGCCTTCGTTGCCCGCCGCCTGCGCGACGAGCCCGTGGCCATGCTCCTGACCGGACACGACGATCCTGTCGAGGGACCGTGGGAGGAGCTGGCGGCGATGGAGGTCCTTGGGCTGGACGACGAGGACGCCCGGCTGCTCGCGGCTGCCGTCGCTCCGCACGCGGACGAGGCGGTGATCCGCCGCACGGTCCGCGCGGCGGCCGGCAATCCGCTCGCGCTCCAGGAACTGCCCACGTCCATGGCGGCGGGCGATATCTCGACGCACCCTCTCGCCGGTGAGCAGATTGCCGTCGGGCCCCGCCTGCGCCGCGCCTTCCGTGCCCGCATCGAGAGGTTGTCCGCGCCCGCCCGCACCGCGCTGCTGCTCATCGCCGCCGATGACCGCAGCGACCGGAACACCGTGTGCCAGGCGAGTCTCGTGCTCGGCCTCGACTCGGTCGCGTGGGACGAGGCCCTGCACTCGGGCCTGCTCACCACGCGTCCGGACGGTCGTATCCGCCTGCGCCACCAGCTGATGGGGGCGGTGGTCTACGAGGAGGCGCCGCCCGCGGACCGGCAGGCGGTTCATCGCGCGCTCGCCTCCGTGCTGACCGGCGAGAACGCCGACGAGTTGCGCCCGTGGCACCTCGCCGCGGCTGTGGAAGCCGCGGGCGGACCTGACGGGGAGGTGGCGCGGCTGCTTGAGGAGTCGGCCGATCGAGCCTGGGCACGCGGCGGCTGCGCCACGGCCGGCCGTGCTCTGCGACGCGCGGCGGCGCTGTCCCCCTCCACGGACGACGCGGCCAGGCGGCTGGCTCTCGGAGCGAAGGCGGCCTGGGCGGCCGGCCAGGCCGATGTGGCGCGGGACATGCTGGCGCGGGCCGAACGGATCTCCTCCGAAGTCGAGGTCGCGGACCTCAGTGAGGGCTTGCGTGGGCTGATCGAGTTCACGCACGGCCATCTCGAAACCGCCTGCGGTCGGCTTGCCCGGGACATGGAGCGGGTGGCCGATCCCGAGCAGGCGTTCACACTCGGCATCATGGCGCTGTGGGCGGCGTGGGCGGCCGGGCACGGCGAACTGCAGCGCGAGGCTCTCCACCGGCTCGAGCGGCGGCTCTCGCAGGGGGACTTCCCGAACGCCAGTCTGCTGCCGTTGCTGCGCGCATGGTGGACGGAGGACCAGGACTGCGGCGCCGATGACCGCGACCAGGTGGTGGCTCTCAGCGGTGAGGGCTTCGGCCGGCTCAGCAACAGTTCCTGGCTTCTGATGCCACCGGCGCCGCTGGGAGTGGCCTGGGGCATCGAGCACGTCCTGGGGGAGGGCCTCCACCGCGGGATCGACACGCTTCGGCACACCGACCAGGTGACGGCCCTGACCCAGGCGCTGGCCCAGACCGTGACGGTCGACCTCGCGCAGGGAGCCTGGGCCCTGGCCGAGGCGAACACCATCGAGGGACTCCGAGTGGCGCAGGAGATCGGCGACGAACACTCGGCGTCGCAGTACCGCAACTGTCTCGGATGGCTGGCCGCCGTGCGAGGCGATGAGCGGACCGTCGCGGACCATGCCGCCCGGACCATGGAGCTCTGGATGCCGCGCGGAGGGCGCGTCTTCAGCGCGGCCGCGCAGTGGAGCCTCGGTATGTCGGCGCTCTTCGGCGGCCGGGCCGAGGAGGCTGTGGGCCGCCTGGTCCGGCTGACCGAGGACGGGCACCACGCGGCGCACCCCACCATCGCGCTGCTGGCCGCGCCGGACACCGCCGAGGCCGCGGTCCAGGCCGGGCAGCGGGCGACGGCCGAGGAACAGGCGCGGCTGCTGCGGCGGTGGGCCGAGCGGTCCAACGCCCCCTGGGCGGTCTCCGCGCTGCACCTTGTCCATGCCCTGCTGGAGTCCGGACCGGAGGCGGAGAAGCACTTCCGGCTCGCGCTGGATGTCCCCGGAGCCCAGTCGCGGCCCTTCGCCTACGCCCGCACCCGCCTGCTCTACGGCGAGTGGCTGCGGCGGGCCCGCCGCCGTACCGACGCCCGGGCACAGCTGGCGGAAGCCGCGGAGACTTTCCGGCGACTCGACGCGGCCCCTCTACTCGCCCGCACCCGGGCCGAACAGGAACTGAGCGGGCAGCACGTGCGCCGCGACCCGGCACCGGACCGGGACGCCGCAACGGTCCTGACCGCGCAGGAGGCGAGAGTCGTACGGCTGGCCGCGGAGGGCCTCACCAACCGGGAGATCGGGACACAGCTGCTGATCAGTCCTCGTACGGTGGGCTATCACTTGGCCAACGTCTTCCCCAAGCTCGGCATCGTCTCGCGCGCCGACCTCGCGCGCGTCGATTTCGGGGACGGGCTGCGTCTGATGGACTGACCGGCTGTCTCTCGGGACCGACTGAGTGGACGGCTGATGCCCGGCACGGCCGCCCTTTGACGGGTGCTGTCGGGCACACCACCGCTGACCGATACGGCCACTGCCATGAAATGAAAACCTGCCGAGCTGCTTGTCGTCAGCGGCCTCGACCAGTTCGTTCACCAGGGCCGCAGCGGTGGTGTGGCGGACGCGGTACCCAGGGCGATCAGCAGGTGGGACTTGTCGGTGCCGGAGTCCCCGATCAGACACAGCGGGTAGCCCTTGGTGATCCAGTCGCAGGTGGCGCGGTTGTGGATGACGGCCGGGTCGACGTTGGGGTTAGCACGGTACCGGGCACGGTTTCACCGTCCAGGCCGAACTCCCTGTAGAACGAGCGTCATGATCCGTGTCCTGCTGATCGACGACCAGCCGCTCATCCGAAGCGGCTTCCGCGCGCTCCTCGACCTCGAAGACGACATCGAGGTCGTGACCGAAGCCGCCGATGACGAAGAGGGCTCGGCGCTCGTCAAGGAGCATCTGCCCGACGTCGCGCTCATCGACATTCAGATGCCGGTCATGGACGGCATCGAGGCGACCCGGCGCATCGCCGCGGATCCGGGCCTGGCCGACGTGCACGTCGGCCTGCTGACCAACCACGGCATGGACGAGTACGTCTTCGAAGCACTGCGCGCCGGCGCCGCCGGGATCCTGGTCAGGGACATCGTGCCGGAGGACTCCGCGCCGACTCCCAGCAGGGCGCTCACCACCCCAAGTTGAACAAGGCCTGTTGGTGACCGGCCCACCGGCCTGGCCAGTCGAACCGCAGGGCTCCACGCAAGAGGGTCGCGTAACCCATCGGGGCAGTTTCCTCTTCGGGCCGTTTCCTATATCCATCGGCACGCAGGCCGCCGACGCCCCTGGACGACATCACTGATCGAGCGATACGAAGGCGACAGTGCCCCACAACACGATGAACAGCCGAGGTCGCCCTACCCGCGCCCACGCACCCGCCGTGCCGGTATCCACACTGCCTCCACTGCCGGCCCGGTGCTCGACTGCCGCGCTGGGGACAACAACCCGTGCCGCGCAACCCGCAAACGGGACAGCGAGTCGGCGTGGAGACACCGTCGGCCTGGACACGGCTGCGTCGTCCCGGTCCCTGTCCGGTCCCTGGACCTTGGTATCGAGCCTCAGGGCAGTCGCCCGGACGGCGAGCGACAACCACGACCACCTACTTCGCCGCAGGTCAGAGGGGTTGGAGCTCCCCCGAGCGCCGGCGGTCTCCAAACTTGCGAGCAGCGGATTCAGTCCGTTCAGGCAAAGTTGACACTCCGACAGCCAAAAATGAACGTTTCCGCAGGTCAGAGCCCTGCAAGGGTGGGGCGGGTGGGACTCGAACCCACGGCCGACGGATTATGAGTCCGCTGCCCTGCTCCACGTCGAAACTCGCTCCTCCCAGGCTTCCCGGTCGTCGGCATGCAGCCAGCCGACCATGAAGCTGCTGACAGACCTCCTGCAGGATTCTGCAGGCGAGCCAAGCCCAGGGGGAACAGTTCCCCAACCTCGCTCCTTGCCCCATTCGGTGCGGCCGGACTTTGCCCCTACAGTCCCACCAGGGCACCTAACCGAGGAAGCTCAATCGGACCTGACGGTTGGGATTGTCCCTGTTCGTATCGACCAGGCACACCGACTGCCAGGTCCCCAGTTCCAGCCTCCCGCTGATGACCGGCAGGGTGGCGTGGGGTGGGACGAGGGCGGGGAGGACGTGGTCGCGGCCGTGGCCGGGGGTGCCGTGGCGGTGCTGCCAGCGGTCGTCGGCGGGGAGGAGGGTGTGGAGGGCGGCGAGGAGGTCGTCGTCGCTGCCGGCGCCCGTTTCGATGATGGCGATGCCGGCCGTGGCGTGCGGGACGAAGACGTTGAGGAGACCGTCCCGGCCGGCGGCAGCCTCGCGGAGGAACGCCTCGCAGTCGTGGGTGAGGTCGACGACCCGTTCACGGGAGCCGGAGGCGACGTTCAGGACTCGGGTGGTGAAGGCATCGGACATGGTTCCATTTTCGCGCACCACGACGGCGTCGCGCGGGAGTGACCGCCCGCGCCGGAGCAGGCCCATCCGGCGAATGACCGCCCGGACCGGGAGCGGCCCACGCGGTGATACGCGGCGTCCACTCCGCGAGACGCCATTGACCATGCACAGGCAGGCTGGCTAATTTCGCCGCATGTTGCGTTCAGCCCTGCTCACTTCGCGCGGTCACATCGACCTGCTGCGGGTGGCCTCCGCCGCGTGTCGCCGCGGCTGCTGACGCCTTTTCATCCCTCTTGGCCTGCGCGCCGAACCACCCGCACGTCTGACGCCGTCCTCGGTCCCCGCTCCTCTCCGCCGGAAGCCCTTGGCTTCCGTCCGGGACCGATCGTCCGTTGAGGCGGATCCACCGAGCGATCCGTTGACCGGCGTCGGACGCGGCGGCGCCGCACGCCACCCCCGCCCTTGTGCCACCGGCGCTCTCCTCCCCCTGGAGCTCTCATGAGCATCAGCCATGCCCCACCCGGCTCACCCGAGCCGGATATTCCGGATAAGCCCCATGACACAAACGACTCTCAGGGCTTTGCCAATTCTGCCGATTCTGCCGGTTCTGCCGGTTCTGCCAGTTCTCTAGGGGTCGGACTCGGTCTCGAACCCCTCGATCTCGAACCCATCGTCCCCAGTTCCTCCCGCCGCACCCGCGTCCCCCGCTGGCTGCGGCGCACCTCCGGCCCCCTCCTGCTGCTCGCCCTGTGGCAACTCCTCAGCACCACCGGCGTGTTGACCGCAGACGTCCTCGCCTCGCCGGGGCGGATCGCGCGGGTGGCGGGTGATCTGATCGGCGACGGTTCGCTGTCCGCAGCGATGGGGACGTCGCTGCAGCGGGTCGCGCTCGGGCTGTTGTTCGGGACCGTCGTCGGCACCGGACTCGCCCTGGTGTCAGGGCTGTTCCGGGTCGGCGAGGACCTCGTGGACGCCAGTGTGCAGATGCTGCGGACCGTCCCGTTCGTCGGTCTGATCCCGCTGTTCATCATCTGGTTCGGCATCGGCGAGGCCCCGAAGGTCGCGATCATCACCCTCGGTGTGTCGTTCCCGCTCTATCTGAACGTGTACGCCGGAATCCGCGGTGTCGACTCCCAGTTGATCGAGGCCGGGGAGTCGCTCGGGCTGTCGCGCTGGGGGCTCGTACGGCATGTGGTGCTCCCCGGCGCGCTGCCGGGCGCCATGACCGGTCTGCGGTACTCCCTCGGCATCGCCTGGCTCGCGCTCGTCTTCGCGGAACAGATCAACGCGGACGCCGGTATCGGCTTCCTCATGGTGCAGGCGCGGGACTTCCTGCGGACCGACGTGATCGTGGTCTGCCTGATCGTCTACGCCTTCCTCGGCCTGCTCGCCGACTTCATCGTCCGCTCCCTCGAAAGGCTGCTGCTGCAATGGCGACCGACGTTCACCGGCCGGTGACCACGAACGAGGCCCACCCGGCCCCCGCCGCGACCACGCACGCCCCCGCCCCCGCCCCCGCCGTGCACGTAGAGGGCCTCACCCGCTCCTTCGACGGCCGTGCCGTCATCGACGATCTCCGACTCGACATCCGGCCGGGCGAGTTCGTCGCCCTCCTCGGCCGCAGCGGCTGCGGCAAGTCCACCCTGCTGCGCATCCTCGCCGGGCTCGACCGCGACATCGAGGGCACCGTCCTGGTGCCGCGTCGCAAGGCGGTCGCGTTCCAGGCGCCGCGGCTGATGCCCTGGAAGAGGGTGTGGCGGAACGTCCTCCTCGGTCTGCCGGGCAGGCCCGCACGCGCCCTCGCCGAGCAGGCGCTCACCGAGGTCGGCCTGGAACATCGCTCCGGCGCCTGGCCGAAGACCCTCTCCGGTGGCGAGGCCCAACGCGCCTCCCTGGCCCGGGCGTTGGTACGCGAGCCCGATCTGCTGCTGCTCGACGAGCCGTTCGGCGCCCTCGACGCGCTCACCCGCATCAAGGCGCAGCGTCTGGTGGGCGAGTTGTGGCAGCGGCGCGGCTGCGCGGTGCTGCTCGTCACCCATGACGTCGAGGAGGCGGTACTGCTCGCCGACCGCGTCCTGGTGATGGACGAGGGCGTGATCGCGTACGAGACCGAGGTCGGCCTGGACCGGCCCCGCGACCTCACCGACCCCCGGTTCGCCGAGCTGCGCGGCCGGCTCCTCGAACGGCTGGGCGTCGACACCGCCGCCGAAGCCGCCTGAACTGCCCCCCGAGTACGGGGGTCGCTCGCTCCCCCGGTGACACCACCTGCCTCCGCTGCCCCACCTGAACCAACCGAACGGAATCCCCATGCGACGAAGTCTCGCGCCCGCCCTGCTCCTCCCCCTGGCCCTGCTCCTCTCCGCCTGCGGCGGTAGCTCCTCGGCCGACACCTCGATCGGTGGCGGAACCGACGGCAAGGGCTCGCTCACGCTCAACGTCGGTGACCAGAAGGGCGGTTCGGAGGCCATCCTGCGGGCCGCCGGAGAGCTCGACGATCTCGACTACAAGATCAAATGGTCGACGTTCTCCTCGGGCCCGCCCCTCCTGGAGGCTGTCAACGCGAAGGCCGTCGACATCGGCGGCGTCGGCAACACCCCGCCGGTCTTCGCGGCCGGGGCCGGCTCCAGGATCACGGTCGTGGCCGCCTGGCACGGTACGTCCCAGGGCGACGCCATCCTCGTACCGAACGACTCGAAGCTGACGAAGCCCGCGCAGCTCAAGGGCAGGTCCATCGCCGTGGCCCAGGGCTCGTCCGCGCACTACCAACTGGTCGCCTCCCTCAAGGACGCCGGGCTGACCTTCGGCGACGTCGAGGTCAAGTACCTCCAGCCGGCCGACGCGCTCGCCGCGTTCACCTCCGGCAAGGTCGACGCGTGGGCGGTGTGGGACCCGTACACCTCGCAGGTGCTCAAGGCGAAGCAGGGGCGCGTGCTGACCACCGGCGACGGGATCACCAACGGCCTCACCTTCCAGGTGGCGGCGCCCACCGCGCTCAAGGACAAGAAGAAGTCAGCGGCCATCCAGGACTATTTGGAGCGGCTGCGGCGCGCCTACACGTGGGTCTACTCCCATGAGGACGAGTGGGCGCAGGTCTGGGCGAAGGAGACCGGGCTGCCCGAGGACGTGGCGCTGGCCGCGGTGAAGCGTACGTACACCACCCGGATCGCGGTGGCCGTCGACAAGCCGCTCATCGCCTCCGAGCAGGAGATCGCCGACGCCTTCACCGAGTTGAAGCTCATTCCGAACGAGGTCGACTTCGGCGACTTCACCGATCCGCGGTTCAGCGGCGGCCTTCCGCCGTCGACCACCGCTCCCCGCCCCTCGGAAGGGTCGTGACATGACCGTCCATCTTCACTGGTTCCTGCCGACGGGCGGCGACGGCCGTACCCTCGTCGACCGGCACGCGTACGCGCCGAACGCCCTCCAGGACGGCCGGTCGTTGCCCGGGGTGCGTCCGCCGGACATCGAGTACCTCGCGCAGATCGCCAAGGCGGCCGAGCAGTTGGGCTTCGAGGC
Organism: Streptomyces sp. CA-210063; assembly: GCF_024612015.1. Taxonomy (NCBI): domain Bacteria; kingdom Bacillati; phylum Actinomycetota; class Actinomycetes; order Kitasatosporales; family Streptomycetaceae; genus Streptomyces; species Streptomyces sp. CA-210063. Next base: position 9,429,840 of record NZ_CP102512.1, on the reverse strand, counting down.
GGTGCTCACGCCTACGGGTACGTGGTGCGAGGACGCCTGGCTGACCACGGTGGCGCTGGCGCAGCACACCGAGCGGCTGAAGTTCCTGGTCGCGTTCCGGCCGGGGGTGATCTCGCCGACGCTCGCCGCGCAGATGGCGGCGACGTACCAGCGCATCACGCGCGGACGGCTGCTGCTCAACGTCGTCACCGGCGGCGACTCCGCCGAGCAGCGCCGTTTCGGCGACCATCTCGACCACGATCAGCGGTACGCCCGTACGGACGAGTTCCTGTCCGTCGTACGAGGGGTGTGGGGCGGGCAGCCGTACGACTTCGACGGCGTCCATTACCAGGTGGAGGGCGGGCTGACCGCGCTGCCGCCCGACCCGGTTCCGCAGGTCTTCTTCGGCGGTTCGTCGGCGGCGGCCGGTCCGGTCGCGGCCCGGCACGCGGATGTGTATCTGACGTGGGGCGAGCCTCCGGCACAGGTCAAGGAGAAGATCGACTGGATCCGGTCGCTGGCCGAGCGGGAGGGGCGTACGGTCCGGTTCGGCATCCGGCTGCACACCATCTCGCGGGACTCGTCGGCGGAGGCGTGGTCGACGGCGAACCGGCTGCTCGACGACCTCGACGCCGACACGGTCGCGGCCGCGCAGTCGGCGCTCGGGCGCAGCGAGTCGGTGGGTCAGCGGCGGATGCTCGCCCTGCACGGCGGCTCCCGGGAGGAGTTGGAGATCCACCCCAATCTCTGGGCGGGGGTCGGTCTCGTCCGTGGCGGTGCGGGAACCGCGCTCGTCGGCAGTCATGCCGAGGTCGCGAACCTGATCGAGGAGTACCACGCACTCGGCGTCGAGCACTTCGTGCTCTCCGGGTATCCGCATCTGGAGGAGGCGTACTGGTTCGGGGAGGGCGTGATTCCGGAGCTGGCGGCGCGCGGTCTGCTGACGGGCGCGGGCACGGCGGCGGGGGCGCCGCTCCTCGTGGCCGGGGGGCGCTGACCGCCGGAACCGCCAGGTCCCACGCCCTTGCGCGAGGCCTTCGCTGCCCGGGGGAAGATGAGAGCCCTTCCCCCGGTTAGTAGAAGCGTGAACAACATGCGCGAGGTCGAGGTAGTCGTCATAGGCGCTGGTCAGGCCGGTCTGGCCGGCGCCTATCACCTGCGGCGATCCGGTTTCGAGCCGGAGCGCGACTTCGTGGTGCTGGACCACTCACCCGGTCCGGGCGGCGCCTGGCAGTTCCGGTGGCCTTCGCTGACGTACGGCAAGGTGCACGGGATGCACGCGCTGCCGGGCATGGAGCTGACGGGTGCCGACCCGGCCCGCCCGTCCGCCGAGGTCATCAGGGAGTACTTCGACGAGTACGAACGCACCTTCGACCTGCGGGTGCGGCGTCCGGTGGACGTCCACGCGGTGCGGGAGGGCGAGGGCGGGCGGCTGCTCGTGGAGACCTCGGACGGCACGTGGTCGACGCGGGCGCTGATCAACGCGACGGGTACGTGGGACCGGCCGTTCTGGCCGCGCTATCCCGGTCAGGAGACCTTCCAGGGGCGGCAGTTGCACACCGCGCAGTATCCGGGGCCGGAGGAGTTCGCCGGGCTGCGGGTGGTCGTGGTGGGCGGGGGCGCTTCCGGGACGCAGCATCTGCTGGAGATCGCGCCGTACGCCGCCGCGACGACGTGGGTGACGAGGCGTCCGCCCGTCTTCCGCGAAGGGCCGTTCGACGAGGGCGTGGGGCGGGCGGCGGTCGCCATGGTGGAGGAGCGGGTGCGGCAGGGGCTGCCGCCGAAGAGTGTCGTGTCGGTGACGGGGCTGCCGCTCAACGACGCGATCCGGCAGGGCATCGCGGACGGCGTCCTGGACCGGCTGCCGATGTTCGACCGGATCACGCCCGACGGCGTGGAGTGGGACGACGGCCGCCGCGTGGACGCGGACGTGATCCTCTGGGCGACCGGCTTCCGCGCCACCATCGACCACCTGGCGCCGCTACGACTGCGCGAACCCGGCGGCGGCATCCGCGTCGACGGCACCCGCGCCGTCGCCGATCCACGGATCCACCTCGTCGGCTACGGCCCGTCGGCGAGCACCATCGGCGCCAACCGCGCCGGCCGCGCGGCGGTGCGCGACATCAGGCGACTGCTGACGGGCGAGCCGGTCGCCGCCGCCTGACGCTGACGTTCTGGACCGACTCGGTACGGCCGCCCTGGTCCTGTACGCACCGGTACTGAGGCCTCCCGGACCCGCCCGGTACGCCCCAGGTACGGCGGCCTCCCCGGACAGCCCGTACACGCCCGGTACGGCGGTCCCCCAATCCCGCGCCCTGTACGCGAAAGCGGTCCCGGTCCTCAGCCGGCCCCCTGCGGGGAGGGCTCGGAGCTCGCCGACGACTTCTTCCGGTTCTGGTTGAACTCCGCGACATTGCGCAGGTGCTCCTCGTAGTTCGCCGTGAAGCGGGTGTCGCCCGGTTTGACGGTGACGAAGTACAGCCAGTCGCCCTGCGCCGGATTGATCGCGGCGCGCATCGCCTCCTCGCCCGGGTTGGCGATCGGCGTGGGCGGCAGGCCCATGCGCTGGTACGAGTTGTAGGGGCTGTCGATCTTCGTGTCGTCGATGCTGGTGTCCAGCGTGGTGCGGTTCAGCGCGTAGTTGATGGTGGAGTCCATCTGCAACGGCATGCCGCGCGCCAGGCGGTTGAAGACGACCCGGGCGACCTTGCCCATGTCCGCCTCGGTGGCCGCCTCGGCCTGGATGATGCTCGCGACGGTGACGGCCTGGTAGACGTTCATCGCGTTGCGCTGGGCCCCGGCCGTGATCTGACCGCCGTTGAACTTCTTGTGCGCGGTTTCGACCATGAACGTCAGCAGGGACTCCGGGGTCGACTTCTCCTTCAAGGAGTACGTCGCCGGGAAGAGATAGCCCTCGGGGTTGCCCTCGGCCTCGGCCGGGAGGGTCAGCTTGGCCTTGGCCAGGGACTTCTTGGTGGATCCGGCGGGCAGGGCGAGGGCCTTGTCGACGGCTTCGTAGACCTGGCCGGAGCGCCAGCCCTCCGGGATCACCAGGGATGTGGGGCGCTCGGCCTCGCCGTCACCGCTCTCCACGATCAGCAGCGGCACCGCCACGGCGGTGGCCGCCACGACGGCTCCGGTCGCGATGAGGGCGGCCCGGCCCCGGCGCGTCAGTCGAATCGTGCTCCGTGGCGGAGTGTTCATCTGCATGCGGGCACGGTAACCCGCATATCACCTCAAAACCGGCATATCTTCATCTTGTCGGCTCCAGTTTCGGTGTCTGGCCCATCTCTCGGGCCGGCTTCACCCGTGCGTCCCGCCGTACGAGTGCCGCGTACCGCCCGCCCCGTTCCAGCAGTTCCTCGTGCGTGCCGCGTTCGACCGCGCGGCCGGCGTCCAGGACCACGATCTGGTCGGCGCCGCGGACGGTGGAGAGCCGGTGGGCGATGGTGACGGTGGTGCGGTTGGCCGAGAGCGCGTCGATGGCCTCCTGAACGGCGTGCTCGGTGCGGGTGTCCAGGGCGCTGGTCGCCTCGTCGAGGATGAGGACCGGCGGGTCGCGCAGGATGGTGCGGGCGATGGCGAGGCGCTGCTTCTCACCACCGGAGAACCGGTGGCCGCGTTCACCGACGACCGTGTCGTAGCCGTCGGGCAGGGCCGCGATGTGGTCGTGGATCTGGGCCGCCCGTGCCGCCGCGTACAACTCCTCGTCGGTGGCGTCCGGCTTGGCGAAGCGCAGGTTGTCGGCGACCGAGGCGTGGAAGAGGTACGTCTCCTGGGAGACGACGCCGATGCCGCGGGCCAGTGTGTCGAAGTCCAGGTCGCGCACGTCGACCCCGTCGAGGGTGACGCGGCCGCCCGTGACGTCGTACAGCCTCGGTACCAGGCAGCCGAGCGTGGACTTGCCGGCGCCGGTCGGCCCGACGACGGCGAGGCTGCCGCCGGCCGGGACGGTGAGGTCGATGCCGTCGAGGATCGGGCGCCCGTTGCTGTCGTTGCCGTGGTCGTCGCCGTCGTAGCGGAATTCGACGTTCTCGAAGCGGACTTCGCCCTTGACCTGGTCGAGGTGGACCGGGCGCTCGGGCTCGGTGATGTCGATGGGCAGGTCGAGATACTCGAAGATGCGCTGGAAGAGGGCGAGCGAGGCCTGGATCTGAACGCCGGTGGACAGCAGGCTCACGGTCGGCCGGAACAGGTTCTGCTGGAGCGAGACGAAGGCGACGAGCGTGCCGACCGAGACGGACGGGCCGCCGAGCTGGAGTGCGACGCCGGCGGTCCAGTAGATGACGGCGGGCATGGCGGCCATGACGACGGTGATGATCGCCATGCGCCACCGCCCGGCCATGTTCGACCTGACCTCCAGGTCGACGAGCCCTTCGGACTCCTCGGCGAAGGACTTGGTGAGCGAGTCGGCGCGGCCCATCGTGCGACCGAGGAGGATGCCGCTGACGGAGAGCGACTCGGTGACCGTCGCGGCCATGGCGGCCATCTGCTTCTGGCGCTGGGTGGTGATCTTCTTGCGTTCGTCGCCGACCCGGCGGCTTATCCACACGAACAGCGGCAGCAGGAGCAGGGTGACCACGGTGAGCCGCCAGTCCAGGGCGACCATGGCGACGACGGTGGCGATCACGCTGGTGGAGTTGGAGACCAGGGAGGTGGCCGTGGAGGTGACGGTCGCCTGCATGCCGCCGATGTCGTTGGCGATGCGGGACTGGACCTCGCCGGTGCGGGTCCGGGTGAAGAAGGCGAGCGACATGCGCTGCAGCCGGCCGTAGACGGCGGTGCGCAGATCGTGCATGACGCGCTGGCCGACGGTCGTGGAGATCAGCGTCTGCAGGACACCGAAGATGCTGGTGAGCACCGCGCTCAGGATCATGCCGAGCGCGAGGAGGCTCAGCAGGCCGGTGCGGCCCTCGGGGATCGCGGTGTCGAGAATCTCCTTGAGGAGGAAGGGCGTGGCGACCGAGGCGAGCGACGCGGCGCCGACGAGCAGGCCCACGATCGCGAGCCGGCCGCGGTAGGGCCGGAACAGCTTCAGGATGCGGGGCACCTGCCGGGGCTGTTCCCGCGGGTCGTCGGGCGATGCCCAGGTGGGTTCGTTGTCGGGGTGCATGGGCTCCTACGGGAGGTGAGGTGAAACGGACTTACGGAGCTTAGCTCATTGTTACCTATGCTCACAATGAACAAGGTCCTGATATTGTTCCCCGCATGACCACCCCCGACGCCGACGGTCTGCTCGCCGAGCAGTTGCTGCGGCTCACCCGCCGTGTGCACCGCATCCAGAGACGCCATCTCCAGCAGAGCGGGCTGGAGATCACCCCGGCGCAGTCACGGCTGCTGCGCGCCCTCGCGCACTACGACACGCCGCCGCGCATGGCCGATCTGGCGGAGCGGCTGGAGGTCGTGCCCCGGGCCGTGACAACCCTGGTCGACGCGCTGGAGGAGAGCGGCCGGGTGCGCCGGGTGCCCGATCCCACCAACCGGCGGGTGATCCGGATAGAGGTCACGGACGAGGGCCGCAAGGTCCTGCGGGAACTGCAGCACGCCCGGCGGTCGGCGGCGGAGGAGATCCTGGCGCCGCTGCGGGACGATCAGCGGGGGGTTCTGGGCGGGTTGCTCGACACGCTGGTCGACGGGGTGCCGGGGGCGGAGCGGCGCTGCTGAATCGATTCCTTGGGCATGCGTATTTCCTTGGGCATGCGGAAGGGGCCCGGCGCGGGGTGCTGCGCCGGGCCCCTTCTCGTCAGGGGGGCCGAGATCAACCGGCCTTGGATCGCCTCGGGGTCGCCTCGGGATCGGGGAGGACCTGTCAGCCGACCTCGGGAGCAGGCTCCTTGGCCTCGGCCTTGGGCTGCGCGGGTATGGCGGCTCCCTTGGTGGTGCTCACGGGAGCGTCGGAGGAGTCGGCGTCGCCGGCCGCGCCTTGCGGAGCCTTGGATCCGCCCTCGGGAGCACTGGATCCGCCCTCGCCGGATTCGCCCTCGCTGGGTTCGTCCTCTTCCTCCACGAACTGGATCTCCCCGTCCAGCATCTTCTTCGCCCGGTCCGTGTCCAGCGCGCCCTCCCACTTCGACACCGCGAAGACGGCGACGCAGTTGCCGAGCAGGTTGGTCACGACGCGCATCGAGTCCATGATGCGGTCGACACCGAGCAGGAGGGCGACCGCGCCGGCGGGGATGGCGCCGAGCGAGGAGGCGGTCGCCGACAGGGCGAGGAAGGCCGAACCGGGGATGCCGGCCATGCCCTTGCTGGTCAGCATCAGGACCAGGATGACGGTGATCTGCTGGCTGAGGCTGAGGTCCACACCCACGGCCTGTGCGATGAACAGGGTGCCGATGGAGAGGTAGATGGACGCGCCGTCGAGGTTGAAGGAGTACCCGGTGGGCAGCACCAGACCCACGGCGTCGTCACGGGCGCCCGCCTGACGGAGCTTCTGCATCATGCGCGGCATGACGCTCTCGCTGGAGGCGGTGCCCAGCGCGAGCAGCATCTCCGCCCGGGTGTAACGGACGAACTTCCACAGGCTCAGCCCGGTCATCAGCTTCAGCGCGACGCTCAGCAGCACGAGGAACACGGCGGCGACGGCGTAGCAGAGGATGATCAGCTTGGCGTAGGTCTTCATCACGCCGAGGCCGTACTCGCCCACCAGGTGGACCATCGCGCCGAACACGGCGAGCGGGGCCAGCTTCATGACGAAGCCGACGATCGCGAAGATGACCTCCTGGGCCTGCTCGATGGCGGGCAGGATCTTGGGCACCTTGGTGTGGCCGAGGTGCAGCAGCGCGGCGCCGGTGAGGCAGGCGAGCACGAGCACCTGGAGCAGCGCGTTCTCGGCGAACGCGCCGATCGCGCTCTGCGGCAGCGCGTTCAGGATGAACTCGCCGGTCGTCGGCAGCTCACCGCCGGCGGTCTTCGCGTCGACCGCCGAGGTGTCGAGCTTCGACGGGTCGACGTTCATGCCCGAGCCGGGGCCGAAGACGTTCGCGGCGATCAGACCGATGAGCAGCGCGGCCGTGGAGGCGACCTCGAACCAGATCAGCGCCTTGAGGCCGATCCGCCCGAAGGCCTTCAGGTTGCCGGCCTTGGCGATGCCGACGACGACCACGCAGAACACCAGGGGCGAGATGACCGTCTTGATGAGACGGATGAAGCCGTCGCCGAGCGGCTGGAAGGTCGTGGCCGTGTCCGGCCACAACCTTCCGACGACGATTCCGAGCACAAGCGCGACACCTACTTGTGCGAACAATGAGGTACGCAGCATGCGTGCGACGCGTCGCGGCAGGGACGGTACGGACTGCGGCACGGGCACTCCTCCGAAGGGACTTTCTGTCATGCGGAAAAGCGCTTCCGCGCCGATCACTATCGGGGAGTTGCCGCTCGTGGGGAAGACCGCCGTGTTTCGTTGAGGTAAATCATCGAACAGACGCCACATCGCACGCATACGGCATCAACAGCCCATTCGATCCTCCGTCAGCACTCCCTGTACGGAGACCAGCGAACGGTCGTAACAGCCGCCCGATCCGTACGCTCGGTAACGCTCACTCGTCGTCCCGACCGCATGCCGCTGGTCGCGCGGTACGAACGCCGTGTACGTGGCGTCACCCGTGTAGGTGTCGTCGAGCCGGGACCACGCCGTGCGCCGTCCGCCGCGCGTCTCCGTGACCGTCGCCCGGTCGCCGAGCGTGAGCACGGTCCGCAGCCGGTCGCCCGCGCCGAGCGTGGTCGTTCCGTCCATCGTGTACGACCGCTGGGTGCGCGTCGTCCGGGCCGGTCCACGTCCGTCGACGGTGACCGTCTCGTCGTCGCTCCACCGCGCGTCGAGAGCGTCGGGGTTCTCGCCGTCCGACCAGGTGTGCGTGGAGGTGTTGCCCAGGTTCCGGCGGACGGTGGTCGTCACCCGGCCGTGCGAGGTGTCCAGGTAGCCGGCGACGGTCAGCCGATGGCCGCCCTCGGTGTCGAGCCGGTGCTCCGTGCCGGGCGTGTACGTGGACGAGTTGACGAAGTCGCCCGCCCGGACCTTCGTCAGGGCGCCGGTGACGTGCTCGCTCTTCGCGTCCTGCCAGACCAGGACGTTGACCGGGGCGCTCCAGCCGGTCTGCCCCTCGGGCACACCGACCACGGAGACCTCGATCCGGTGCGGGCGGCCGTCGTTGAGGATGCCCGCGAAGGGCGTGAGGTCGTAGCGGAGGGGCTGGATGTCGAAGGCTCGGGGCCCGGGCACGACGTACCAGAGGAAGGGGTTGGACCAGCCGCCGGTCCACACGTTCGGGAACGGCGCGGCGATTCCGGCCAGTTGGCCGTCCACCTCGATCCGCACCTCGCGGTACGGCCCGTGATCCGCCTTGCAGGAGTACGGCGCCTCCTCGGGCACCGTCAGATACCAGTACTCCTCGCAGCCGCCGCCGGACCCGGTGGCGTACACCTCGGCGATGACGCGTTCGCTGTTGCGCGGGGTGGTGAGGGTGTTGCCGTCCTGGAGGGTGAGGACGCGGTCGGGGGTGGTCTTCGTGGTCTGCGCGTCGGGCCTGCCCGCGTAGAAGGTCAGCGTGACCTTGACGTCGAGGATGCCGGTGTACGTGTCGTCGACGACGTTGCCGATGAGCATCTCGACGGGCTGCGCGGTGCGCAGGGTGTCGCTGTAGCGCGTGACGTCCTTCTCCACGGACCATTCGATGCCGTCGGGCGAGGGCTGCGGGGTGGACGTCCGGAAGACCTCCACACCGCCGATGTGCAGATGGCCGAGGCGGTCGAACTGACGGCCCTTCACCTTGCCGTCGAGACGCAGTACGACCTTGCTCCACGTCTTGCCGCAGTCGTCCGGGGGCACGTAACTGCCCTCGTACGGCGTGAAGTCCTTGAACTGTGCTTCGGCGACCGTCACTTCGCACGACTTGGTGTGCTCGGGTCTGGTGACGGGCGGGGCGGCCGTGACCGGGTCGTGCCAGTCGCTGCCGAACTCGGCGGGAATGTCGGCGGATTGGGCGGGGGTGACTCCGAGGAGGGTGCTCGCCAGGAGGGTCGCTCCGGCGAGCATGGACATGATGATCCGGCTTCTCATGGCCGGAGTTCTACGGGGAGTCGGCGCCCGCCGCAATGAGGTCTCCGGCCACAACAGTGCTCAGGAGTGCCTGGTGTCTCAGGCCTTCAACTCCGCCTTGTCCCCCATGACGATCACCGGGTGCAGAGCCGGGTCGAGATTGCGCAGCAGGTACTCCATGCCCGACTTGGACAGGCTGACGCAGGCCGACGTGCCGCTGCCGTGGTCCATGTGCAGCCAGATGCTGCCGCCCTTGGACTGTCCCTCGGGCCGCGTCGGGTCGATCGGCGACGTGCCCTTGACGCGGTTGTAGTCGATGGCGATGACGTAATCGAAGTCGTGCCAGTGCGACTTGGCCCAGTAGTGCGGCGCTTGGAACGACGCAGACCGGCTGTACGGAAGCTTGGCACCCGGGTCGGCGAGGACACCTCCCGCGTCGCTGAGCGTGAACACACCGACGGGGCTGCGCCTGTCGCCCTCCCGGTGGTCGGTGGTCCAGCCCTTCTTGCCGTTGTGGCCCTCCCAACTGCGGGTCTTCTTCCAGGTGGCACCGCTCTTCGTGTACAGGACGACCGTGGCGTCGGCGTCGTTCCTGCCCTCGCCGTAGACCGCCACGACCTGGCGGGATTCGGCGGGGATCCGCTTCTGGAGACGGTCGCCGACGTCCGGGATACGGGTCAGGTCGACGGTCTGTGCATCGGCGCGGTCGGCCTTGCCCCCGGACTTCGTGGCGTTCGCGTCGGCCTTGGCACCGTTGTTCGCGTCGCCCGAACCGCCGCACGCCGCCAGGGACATCACCAGGGCACCGCAGACCACCGCCACGAGCCGGACACGGGCCGTACCCTTCACGGCTCCCGCCCCGCCCGCGCTGTCGGCATCGCTCGTCCCGCCGGTTCGTCCGTGCCTCGTACCGCCTATTCGCATGCGCTCCATCGTCGCATCACGCGCCGGACGGATGCGCCCGCCGTCCCGCCCGCCGGGCCTCACGCGGGTGGTCCAGGCCGAAACTTTGCCCGGCGACGGAAAACCGTTTGCTTCCGACCACGCTGCGACGCGAACCTTTCACGGCCGGTCACAGGGCCCCGTCGCCCCTTTGCTCCCGACTTCTCCCCACTTCTCCCCCACTCTGACACAAGCCACTGGGACGTCATGCAGATTCAAGACCTTCCGTACCAAGACCCGGGTGTGCCGGACGCTCGCTCGGGTCCAAAATTCCTGTGGTGGCTCGGCCGGAATCAGCTCGGCGGGCAGTTCAAGGCGCTGGCGTGGGGGCTGTTGCACTTCACCTCCGTGGCTGGGCTGCCGTTCTGCGTCGGCTTCGCCATCCAGGCCGTGGTCGACCGCTCGGGCGCCCGGCTGGCCCTCGCGGGCGGGCTGCTGGTGCTGTGCGGGTTCACCCTCTCGCTGGGCGACACCTTCCTCCACCGGTCGGCGGTCACCAACTGGATCACCGCGGCCGCACGCGTCCAGCAGTTGCTGGCCCGCAAGACGGCCCAGCTCGGCTCCGCGCTGACGAGACGGGTGGCGGCCGGTGAAGTCGTCGCGGTCTCCACGGGTGACGTCGAGAAGATCGGCTGGTTCGTCGAAGCCGTCTCCCGGTTCACCGCGGCTGCCCTGACGGTGGTGCTGGTCTGTGTCGGCCTGGTCGTCTACCAGCCCGCGCTCGGCATCGTCGTCGCCGTGGGCGTCCCGGTCCTCGCCCTCGCCGTCCTGCCGCTGCTGCCCCGCGCGACCCGCCGCGCCGACTTCCAGCGCGAGAAGGCGGGCCGCGCCACCGAGTTGGCCTCGGACACCGTCGCGGGCCTGCGCGTGCTGCGCGGCATCGGCGGCGAGGACCTCTTCCTGGACCGCTACCGCCGGGCCTCTCAGGAGGTCCGCCATGCCGCCGTCCGCAGCGCCCGTATGTGGGCCCTGATCTCCGGCATCCAGGTGCTGCTGCCCGGACTGCTGATGATCGCGGTCGTCTGGCACGGCGTGGGTCTCGCCCGCGAGGGCCGGATCACGGTCGGCGAACTGGTCACCGTGTACAGCGCCGTGATGCTCCTTACATACCCTTTGCGTCACTTCGAAGAGATCGCCATGGCCTACTCCTTCTCCCGTCCGTCCGCCAAGCGGGCCGCCCGGGTGCTGTCGTTGGAGCGGGCCACGGACACCGCGGGGTCCCGCGAGGCCGCCGTGCCCACCGGGGACCTGTACGACCCGGCGACCGGGCTGCTCGCGCCCGCCGGGTGTCTCACCGCGGTGGTGTGCGGCGACCCGGACGCGGCCGGCCGGCTGGCGGAACGGCTGGGCGGCCATGCCCCCGAGGAGGGCACCTCCGTCCTCCTCGGCGGCGTACCGCTCGACGAACTGCCGCTCGACTCCGCCCGCACGGCCGTCCTCGTCCAGGACAAGGACCCTGTGCTGCTCTCCGGCACGCTGCGCGAACTCCTCGACGTGCCCGCCTCCGGCGAGGTCACCGCCGAGGAGGCACTGGCCGCCGCGCAGTGCGGTGATGTGCTGGAGGCGCTGGTCCAGGGGTCGCTGGAGGCCGAGAACCCGATGGACGCGCGGATCACCGAGCGCGGCCGGTCCCTCTCCGGCGGCCAGCGCCAGCGGCTCGCGCTGGCCCGGTCCCTGATCACGGACCCGGGCGTGCTGGTCCTGGACGAGCCGACGTCCGCCGTCGACTCGCACACCGAGGCCCGGGTCGCCGACGGCATCCGGTCGCTGCGGTCGGGCAGCACGACGGTCGTCTTCACCTCCTCGCCCCTCCTGCTGGATCTCGCCGAACGCGTCGTCCTGGTGCACGAGGGCGAGGTCGCGGCGGTCGGCGTGCACCGCGACCTGATCCACAAAGAACCCCGGTACCGGGCCGTCGTCACACGCGAGACCGACGAGGAGGCCGCCTTGGCCGTCGGGGCGGAGGCGAAAGCCGCCGCGGCCGGCCCACCCGACGGGAAGAACGCCTCGGCTGACGGGTCCGCCGGGAAGACCGCGTTGGCCGGCGGGTCCGGCGGGAAGGCGGCCCCGGCCGACGGGACCGACAAGAAGGCCGCCTTCACCGGCGGGCCGCAAGAACGCAAGACCGCCCTCAGCGATGTGCTGGGCGAGCTGGAAGAGATCGAGGAGACCGCATGATCGGCGTGGCGCCACCGGCCTACGACCCGGCCGCCCCGACGACGGCGAACACGCTGCCCGTCGGCGCCCCCGCGACCGTACGCGCCTACGTGGCCGAACTGTTCCGCCGGCACCGCCGGGCCTTCGTCCTGCTCATCACCGTCAACACGGTCGCCGTCGTGGCGTCGATGGCGGGCCCCTACCTGCTGGGCGGCCTCGTCGAGCGCGTCTCGGACGAGGCCCGCGAACTCCATCTGGAACTCACGGCGGCCGTGTTCGTCGTGGCCCTCGTCATCCAGGCCGTGTTCGTACGCGAGGTGCGGCTGCGCGGCGCCATGCTCGGCGAGCGGATGCTGGCCGACCTCCGCGAGGACTTCCTCGTACGGTCGGTCGGCCTGCCGCCGGGCGTCCTGGAACGCGCCGGAACGGGGGATCTGCTCTCCCGCATCACCACGGACATCGACCGGCTCGCCAACGCCATGCGCGAGGCCGTGCCCCAGCTGGCGATCGGTGTCGTGTGGGTCGCGCTGCTCCTCGGCGGACTCGCCGTGACCGCGCCCCCGCTGGCCCTCGCCGTACTGCTGGCCCTGCCGCTGCTGGTGGTCGGCTGCCGCTGGTACTTCAAGCGCGCGCCCTCCGCCTACCGCTCGGAGTCCGCCGGGTACGCCGCCGTGGCCGCCGTCCTCGCGGAGACCGTGGACGCCGGCCGTACCGTCGAGTCCCACCGCCTCGGCACGCGCCGCATCGACCTGTCGAACCAGCGCGTCCGGGAGTGGACCGCGTGGGAGCGGTACACGCTCTGGCTGCGGTCGGTGCTCTTCCCGGTCATCAACCTCACGCACACCATGGTCCTCGGCTCGGTGCTGATCATCGGCGGGGTGTTCGTCCTGCAGGGCTGGCTCGGGCTCGGCCAGCTGACCACGGGCGCACTCATCGCCCAGATGCTCGTCGACCCGATCAACCTGATCCTGCGCTGGTACGACGAGCTGCAGGTCGCCGAGGTGTCGCTGGCCCGCCTGGTCGGTGTGCGGGACATCGAGCCGGACGCCGGCGACCCGGCTGTGGCCCCCGAGGGGCGCCATGTCCACGCCGACCAGGTGCACTTCGGGTACCGCGAGGGCGTCGACGTCCTGCGCAAGGTGTCCCTGGAGGTCGCGCCCGGCACCCGCCTCGCCCTCGTCGGCCCGTCCGGCGCGGGCAAGTCGACCCTGGGCAGGCTTCTCGCCGGGATCTACGCGCCCCGCGACGGCCGCATCACCCTGGGGGGCGCCGAGCTGTCCCGGATGCCCGCCGAGGACGTCCGTTCCCATGTGGCGCTGGTCAACCAGGAGCACCACGTGTTCGTCGGCTCCCTGCGCGACAACCTGCTCCTCGCCCGTACGGGCGCCCAGGACGCCGAGCTGTGGGCGGCGCTGGGCGCGGTCGACGCCGACGCCTGGGCGCGGGCACTGGACGAGGGTCTGGACACCGAGGTCGGCTCCGGCGGATTCACGCTCACCCCGGCGCAGGCCCAGCAGATCGCGCTGGCCCGGCTGGTCCTCGCCGACCCGCACACGCTGGTCCTGGACGAGGCGACCTCGCTCCTCGACCCGCGCGCGGCCCGCCATCTGGAACGCTCCCTCGCCCGGGTCCTCGACGGCCGCACCGTCGTCGCCATCGCCCACCGGCTGCACACCGCCCACGACGCGGACGTCATCGCCGTCGTCGAGAACGGCCGCATCAGCGAACTGGGCAGCCACGACCAACTCGTCGAGGCGGACGGCGCCTACGCCGCGCTGTGGAGGTCGTGGCACGGCTGACGGACACGGGACCAGCACCGATCCGGACGCCGCCGGCCGGTAGGGGGCAGCCACCGTCACGGGCACGGCTGCTCGGCACGGGGCCGCCGCCGTCGCGTGCCTCATGTGCGCGGCTGCTCGGCACAGGGCTACCGCCGCCACGTGCCTCACGTGCACGGCTGCTCGACACAGGGCTACCGCCGTCGCGTGCCTCACGTGCACGGCTGCTCGGCACAGGGCTACCGCCGCCACGTGCCTCACGTGCACGGCTGCTCGACACAGGGCAACCGCCGCCACATGCCAGGCGGACCAGTGCGAAGTCGGCACCGCCCCGTGCACGGCTGGCCGGCGCCGAGCCGCCGGGGGTGCGGGTGCGAGTGCGGGTGCGGCGGCCCTCGCCGGAGCGGCCCCGGCCTGGGCCCGGGGCACGGGCGCTCGTGGGGCCGCCTCGGCGGCGGCCTGCCGCCGAGGCGGGTTCGGCGCCGGCCCGAACGCCCGGTGTCGGCCGGGTCCCGCGGTTGCCTGTCCCCTGCCGTTGCGCGGTGCCGAACGCGAGTGGAAGGCTGGTGGTGGGCACTGATTCGGGGGACGCCCGTGAGCCGCCCGGTTCGCGGGGTTCGGCGCGGCGCCCAGCGGTCCGCGCGCCCACCGTCGCCGAGCGGTGGCAGCGGGCCCGTCCCACCACTGGAGGTACCCGTGGACAGAGCCGGCGGATGGGGAGACGACGTCTACCAGCCAGACGGATCCGAGATCCAGGACGACGCGGGGCTGCTGGACGCCGAGGACACCCTGATCACCGACGGTGTCGCCGACCCCCTCGACCGGGGCTGGTCGCCACCGGAGCGACCCTGGGCGGTGGAGCACGCCGGTGTGACCGCGGCGGAGCGCCTGCACGGCGAGACCCTGGACCAACGGCTCGCCGAGGAGCTCCCGGACATCCCCTACCCCGACGGGGACGGCATCGGCGACTCCCTGGACACCGACGGTGAGCCCCTGGACAACGAGGTGGGGGACTTCCGATCCGGCCGTCTCGTCGCCCCGGACGAGGGGGCGCACGAGGACGAGGAGAGCGGGCTGATCGCCACCGACGTGGGCATCGACGGAGCAGCCGCCTCCGCCGAGGAGGCGGCGATGCACATCGTGGACGAGGACTAGGGCCCTTCGTCCGGCTGACGTGTGAGGATCGCGCCTCAGATGACGTTCAACGCCGCGGCGGCGCCCACTCCCCCGAGCACCATGAACACCGGCATCAGCACCCGCAGCTCCACCCAGCTGCCGGCCCGGAACCGCATCGCCTTCGGCGGACCTATGGGGTACCAGCGCTTGCGTCCGATCGGTATCGGCCACAGGATCGGGCAGCCCGAGACAGTCAGAGAGTCCCCGATGTCGTGCACCAGCGCACCAAGGATGATCGGCAGCCCGAGCCACAGATACTCCTGGCCCGGCTGCGTGAACAGCCAGTCCGCCCCGTTGCCCGGCTTGTCCAGGACACCCGCGAGAATCCAGGCACTGGTCGCGGCCAGCAGCCACACCAGCACATCGCTGCTCGATCCTCGGGCCGCCCGCCACAGCAGCCCCTCGATGGCCAGCACCATGTGCACGAAGAGGATGGCCAGCACGGCCCAGCGGCCACCGGTGATCGCGATGGCGGAGGCGCCGGCGCCGAGCAGTGCTGCCCACAGCCAGGTGTGTGTGAGCGTGCGGTGCCCGCCCGAGCGGCGCGGGTCGCCCTGCTTCTTCGTCGCCTTGTAGACGGCGTAGGACAGCTTGTCGACGATCTCGCAGACCCAGCGCGACAGCGGACCGAAGGACCGCGAGATCGTGGCGGCCTTGTGGTCCAGGTCGGGAGCGAGCGCGGCACCCGCGCAGATCAGCGCACCGACCAGGAGAACCGGCCAGGGCATCGTGTGCCCGGCGGCGGCCGCTGCCGCCCCTACTCCCAGCCAGGCCGCGGCTCCCGACAGTGAGTGTGCTGGTCCCATCATGGCGCTGCCCCGTTCCATTCCGTTCGTGCCGCTGTCCAGTCGCCTTGTGCCGCTGTCCAGTTGTCCATGTGCGCTGACGTTTCGTCGGCGCCACAGCGTAGCGTTCGCGATCTTCGGTCCGGCATCCGATTCCCCCATCGGGTGCCCGGGCAGGCAAGATGGGGGTGTGACCCTCATCGATCAGCTGCCGCGGACCGCCGACCCCGACGCCCTCTACGAAGCCTTCGAGTCGTGGGCGCAGGAACGCGGTCTCACCCTCTACCCGCACCAGGAGGAGGCGCTCATCGAGGTGGTCTCCGGCGCGAACGTGATCGTGTCGACGCCCACCGGCTCCGGCAAGAGCATGATCGCGGCGGGCGCGCACTTCGCGGCCCTCGCCCGGGACGAGGTCACCTTCTACACGGCCCCCATCAAGGCGCTGGTCTCGGAGAAGTTCTTCGAGCTGTGCAAGATCTTCGGCACCGAGAACGTCGGCATGCTCACCGGCGACGCGTCCGTGAACGCCGACGCCCCCGTCATCTGCTGCACCGCCGAGGTGCTGGCGTCCATCGCGCTGCGCGACGGTAAGCACGCCGACGTCGGCCAGGTCGTGATGGACGAGTTCCACTTCTACGCGGAGGCCGACCGCGGCTGGGCCTGGCAGATCCCGATCCTGGAGCTGCCGCAGGCTCAGTTCATCCTGATGTCGGCGACGCTCGGCGACGTCGCGATGTTCGAGAAGGACCTCACGCGGCGCACCGGCCGCCCCACGTCGGTGGTCCGCTCGGCGACCCGTCCGGTACCGCTCTCCTACGAGTACGTGTTGACCCCGCTGACGGAGACGCTCACGGAGCTGCTCGCCACCAAGCAGGCTCCCGTCTACATCGTGCACTTCACTCAGGCGCAGGCCGTGGAGCGGGCGCAGGCGCTGATGAGCATCAACATGTGCACGCGGGAGGAGAAGGACCAGATCGCCGAGCTGATCGGCAACTTCCGCTTCACCACCAAGTTCGGCCGCAACCTCTCCCGTTACGTGCGGCACGGCATCGGTGTGCACCACGCCGGCATGCTGCCCAAGTACCGACGGCTGGTGGAGAAGCTGGCCCAGGCCGGTCTCCTGAAAGTCATCTGCGGCACGGACACGCTCGGCGTCGGTGTCAACGTCCCCATTCGCACAGTGCTGTTCACCGCTCTCACGAAGTACGACGGCAACCGGGTGCGGACGCTGCGGGCCCGTGAGTTCCACCAGATCGCGGGCCGCGCCGGGCGGGCCGGCTTCGACACGGCGGGCTTCGTGGTGGCGCAGGCGCCCGAGCACGTCATCGAGAACGAGAAGGCGCTCGCCAAGGCCGGCGACGACCCGAAGAAGCGCCGCAAGGTGGTCCGTAAGAAGGCCCCCGAGGGGTTCGTCGGCTGGACGGACAACACCTTCGAGAAGCTCATCGCCTCCGACCCGGAACCGCTCACCTCCCGCTTCCGGGTCACCCACACGATGCTGCTGTCGGTGATCGCCCGGCCGGGCAACGCCTTCCAGGCGATGCGCCATCTGCTGGAGGACAACCACGAGCCGCGCAAGCAGCAGCTGCGGCACATCCGCCGCGCGATCGCGATCTACCGTTCGCTTCTCGACGGCGGCATCGTCGAGAAGCTCGACCAGCCCGACGCCGAGGGCCGCATCGTCCGTCTCACGGTCGATCTCCAGCAGGACTTCGCGCTCAACCAGCCGCTGTCCACCTTCGCGCTGGCCGCGTTCGAGCTGCTGGACCCGGAGTCGCCGTCGTACGCCCTGGACATGGTGTCCGTCGTGGAGTCGACGCTGGACGATCCTCGGCAGATCCTCGCCGCCCAGCAGAACAAGGCGCGCGGTGAGGCCGTGGCCGCGATGAAGGCGGACGGCGTCGAGTACGAGGAGCGCATGGAGCGGCTCCAGGACGTCAGCTACCCCAAGCCGCTGGAGGAGCTGCTCTTCCACGCGTACAACACGTACCGCAAGAGTCATCCCTGGGTCGGCGACCATCCGCTGTCGCCGAAGTCGGTGATCCGGGACATGTACGAACGGGCCATGTCCTTCACGGAGTTGGTCTCCCACTACGAGCTGGCGCGCACGGAGGGCATCGTGCTGCGCTACCTCGCGAGCGCCTACAAGACCCTCGACCACAACATCCCGGACGACCTCAAGTCCGAGGACCTGCAGGACCTCATCGAGTGGCTCGGTGAGATGGTCCGCCAGGTCGACTCCAGCCTCCTCGACGAGTGGGAGCAGCTCGCCAACCCGGAGGAGATGACGGCCGAGGAGGCCCAGGAGAAGGCCGACGAGGTCAAGCCGGTCACCTCCAACGCGCGTGCCTTCCGCGTCCTCGTCCGCAACGCCATGTTCCGCCGTGTCGAGCTCGCCGCTCTCGACCAGGTGGACGAGCTGGGCGAGATGGACGCCGAGTCCGGCTGGGACGCCGAGCGGTGGGGTGAGGCGATGGACAAGTACTGGGACGAGTACGAGGAGCTCGGCACCGGTCCCGACGCCCGTGGTCCCCGGCTGCTGATGATCGAGGAGGAGCCGCAGAACGGGCTGTGGCGCGTCCGCCAGACCTTCGCCGACCCGAACGGCGATCATGACTGGGGCATCAGCGCGGAGATCGACCTCGCGGCCTCCGACGCCGAGGGACGCGCCATCGTCAAGGTCACCGACGTCGGTCAGCTGTGAGCACAGGAGAGGCCAGTTCATGACGACCAACCCCGCCGAGCGCCTCGTCGACCTGCTCGACCTGGAGCAGATCGAGGTCAACATCTTCCGTGGGCGCAGCCCGCAGGAGTCCCTGCAGCGGGTCTTCGGCGGCCAGGTCGCCGGCCAGGCGCTGGTCGCGGCCGGGCGCACCACGGAGGGCGACCGGCCGGTGCACTCGCTGCACGCGTACTTCCTGCGCCCGGGCCGTCCGGGGGTGCCGATCGTGTACCAGGTCGAGCGGGTCCGCGACGGGCGGTCGTTCACCACGCGCCGGGTCACCGCCGTGCAGCAGGGCCGCACGATCTTCAATCTGACCGCCTCCTTTCACAAGCCTGAAGAGGGGAGCTTCGAGCACCAGCTGCCGCCGGCCCGTGAGGTGCCGACCCCCGAGTCCCTGCCGACGGTGACGCAGGAGATCACCGAGCATCTGGGCACGCTCCCCGAGCAGTTGGAGCGCATGGCCCGGCGTCAGCCCTTCGACATCCGGTATGTCGACCGGCTGCGCTGGACCCCCGAGGAGGTCGAGAACGCCGAGCCGCGCAGCGCCGTGTGGATGCGGGCCGTGGGCCCCCTCGGCGACGACCCGCTCGTCCACACCTGCGCGCTGACGTACGCCAGCGACATGACCCTTCTGGACGCCGTCCGCATCCCGGTGGAGCCCCTATGGGGACCGCGTGGCTTCGACATGGCGTCGCTGGACCACGCCATGTGGTTCCATCGGCCGTTCCGCGCGGACGAGTGGTTCCTGTACGACCAGGAGTCTCCGATCGCGGTGGGCGGACGCGGGCTGGCGCGCGGCCGCATCTACGACCTGGAGGGGCGTCTGCTCGTGTCGGTCGTCCAGGAGGGGCTGTTCCGGAAGCTCGGCGCCTGACCGACGGAACACTCGGCGGCGGACCTACGAGCTCAGGGGTGTCTGCGCCGGAGCCACCCGAACAGGCCTCGTCGCCTCTCGGCGCCTGTGGTCGTCGTCGGACGCTGTTTCTCGGGACGCCTCACGCCGTCGGGCAGGTGCGGCGCATGCCGTGCGGCCACGACGAGGGGTGCCCCACGCCCGGGGGCAGAGGTCGGCGCCGGCACCTTCCGGCGGGGCCTCGGCGCGAGCCGGTGGGCGCGGGCCACGATGAGGGAGTGCTGGAGATCCGTCCGCAACCACTCGATCTCATCGGGGTCGTCCGCCGTCATGATGCGCGCGGTGATCTGGCCGGCGGGCGAGTCGGGTGGGCCGTGGTCGGCTCGTGCGGGCCGGTGGCGGTTCAAGTGGGCCCGTTCGTAAGGGTCCTGGACGATCTCCGCGACCTGGAGCGGATCGAGGAGGGAGGCCGGAGCTGCGGCGCGCCTCCAGGGGTCGTCGGCCTGCCGCAGCAGGAATCCGAGATGGCGTCCTCGCCAGTTCCGAGGGCGCAGGTCCAGCCCCGAGTCCAGCTGGGCCCGCAGTTCCTCCGGGATCCGGCCCTTCAGCCACCGGGCGTTCGCCTCGTCTGCGGCGAACTGCCGTAGTTCCTCCGCCAGATACAGCCACACCACGGCGCGGTAGCGGTTCAGATGGAACGTGACCGGTGTGACCATCCCCAGGCGCGCGAGACGCATGAACCGAGCGGCCGGCACACCCAGGATCTCGCCGGCCACCTTGGAGCCCACGGTCTCGACCCGCTTCCGCAGCGCTTCCGGAAAGCCCGTCTCGGCGCGGAGCCGGTCGATCTCCGTCCGGGTGATCCGACGGCCTCCGCCTCCGTCGTCGACGACCGTGCGCAGACATCCGAGTTGTACGGCGAGGTCGAGCTCGCCCCGTTTCAGGCCCAGTTCACGTGCGGCACGGCTCAGTGCGAGGGTGCGGCCGCTCCTCCCGGCCGGTGCCGGGACGACGATCGGCGTGGTCGGCGTGTTGGGCTCGGTGGACGTGGCGTGCGTGGCGGATTGCGTGATCGTGTCGCCGGACATGGCGGTTCTCCCCCGTGCGGTGTGGTGCTCGCGCTGGTCTCGCGCTCGCCTCGGGAAAAACCGTAGCCCGTTCGCCGAAAGTCGTGGCGGGCCTGTGGATAACTCGGCCCGCGACAGCGAAACAGCAGGTCAGCGATCCATCGCTGCCGAGCGTTCGGGCTGCCGTGCGTCCACTCGGAGGTGCTCGCCGACGCGGTTCACCAGCAGGGTCATCTCGTAGGCGATCTGACCGATGTCCGCCTCGGCGGCGCTGAGCACGCACAGACAGCTGCCTGGTCCGGCCGCGGTGACGAAGAGCACCGCGTCGTCGAACTCGATCATCGTCTGCCGTACGTCACCGGCGCCGAAGTGGCGGCCGGAGCCCTTGGCCAGGCTGTGCAGACCCGACGAGACAGCGGCGAGGTGCTCGGAGTCCTCGCGCCGCAGCCCGGTGCTCGCCGCAGT
The DNA here is from genome assembly GCF_024612015.1 of Streptomyces sp. CA-210063. Taxonomy (NCBI): domain Bacteria; kingdom Bacillati; phylum Actinomycetota; class Actinomycetes; order Kitasatosporales; family Streptomycetaceae; genus Streptomyces; species Streptomyces sp. CA-210063. The sequence continues at coordinate 9,408,876 of NZ_CP102512.1, read as the reverse complement.
GACCAGTCCGTCGTTGGACAGCACCAAGGCGTGCCGTATGGGTTCCACGCGCTCGGTCAGGTCGTCCAGCAGCCAACCGAGTCCCGCGTTCTGCACCATTGTTCGTACTCCCCGTTTCGTCGTTCCCCTGCCTAGGAGGATCCGACGATTCAGCCTTCCCCACTGGTGCCGTCGGAGCAAGCAGGATGGAGACATGGCGAGGAAGATGACCGACAAGGATGGGCGGGCCTTCGTACCTCACGGAACTCGCACCGGCGGAACCGGCGGCCGTCCGCGCTGACGGGCGCCCTCATGTCATGCCGGTCCGGTTCTCCCCGGACAGCGACGACACGTCCTTCGTCACCGGAAACCACAGTGTCAAGGGACGGAAACCGGCCAGGGGCCGTCGTGTCGCCGCCCGTTCATCCCACGGAGTCCAGCAACCGGGCGGTGTGCATCCGTCCGGCGTACTCGACGAGTCGTATCAGCACTTCCTTCCCGGAGTCGCGGTCCCGGGCGTCGCAGAGGACCACGGGAGTGCCCTGGTCGAGGTCGAGGGCGCGGGAGACGTCGTGGGCGCCGTACGCGCGGGCTCCCGAGAAGCAGTTGACGGCGACCACGAACGGGATGTGCCGGTGCTCGAAGTAGTCCACGGCCGGGAAGCAGTCCTGGAGTCGCCGCGTGTCCGCGAGGACGACGGCGCCCAACGCTCCCTGTGCCAACTCGTCCCACAGGAACCAGAACCGGTCCTGCCCCGGTGTGCCGAACAGGTAGAGCGAGAGCCCGGACCTGATGGTGATGCGGCCGAAGTCCATGGCGACGGTGGTGGTGACCTTCTGGTCCACCCCGTCGGTGTCGTCCACCGACTGGCCCACCTCGCTCAGGAGTTCCTCGGTGCGCAGCGGCCTGATCTCGCTGACCGCGCCGACCAGCGTGGTCTTTCCCACGCCGAATCCGCCGGCGACAAGGATCTTCAACGCCAGGGCGCCCGTGTCGCCGTCTGTCGCATCGGACTGCTCGGAGTGTTCGGAGACCATCGATCACTTCTCTCGGGAGTGTCGGCCGCGGTCGACAGCGGTACGGCTGTGCGGAGTCAGCATCATGGCAACTGCCACTCCTCCGCGGGGCGTTGGACCACTATTTCGTGGCACCGACTGATTCGTACCTGTTCGGTGTCCGGTTTGATGCCCAAGTCGGCACGGGACGGGGCCGGGTGGCTGTTCATCTACAGCGCCCTCAGTCCCTCGATCACCTCGCGCAGGATCCGCTCGTCCGGCAGTTGCGCGGGCGGTACGGGGCGGCTGACAGTGACGCAGCCGAGTTCCAGGAGGTCGCCGAGGAGCACGCGCACCACGCCGACGGGCAGGTCGGCGCCCGCGGCGAGTTCGGCGACCGACTGGGTCTCGCTCCGGCACAGTTCGATGAGTGTGCGGTGTTCCGGGCCGAGTGACGTGTCGTCGTCGACGCCGGGTGCGCAGGTGTCGAGCGAGACCAGCGCGATCAGGTCGAAGCGGACCCCGCTCGGACCGGGCTCGGTGCGGCCGCCCGTCATGGCGTAGGGGCGGACGAGCGGCCCGGCCTCGTTGTCGTACCACTGACTGCCCGGCGGCTCGTGCGATGCGCGTGCGCTGCCCTCGGTCATGAGCACGGCCCGTCCCTGGGTCATCCGGCCGCGGGCGGGCGCACGCCGGAGCGGGTCGGTGTGTGCAGGTGCTCGCCGACGCGTTTCACCAGCCGTGCCATCTCGTACGCCACCAGCCCGATGTCGGCGGTGACAGAGGTGAGGACGGCGAGGCAGGAGCCGTCTCCTGCGGCCGCCACGAAGAGGAAGCCGTCGTCCATCTCCACCATGGTCTGGCGTACGCCGCCGGCGCCGAAGTGGCGGCCCGCTCCCTTGGCCAGGCTGTGGAAGCCGGAGGCCACGGCGGCGAGGTGCTCGGCGTCCTCGCGTGCGAGGTCGCTGGAGGCGCCGACCGCGAGTCCGTCGTTGGACAGCACCACGGCGTGCCGTACCTCGTGTACGCCCAGTACGAAGTCGTCCAGCAGCCAGTCGAGTTCACCGGACCGCTCAGTGGCCATGGTGCTCGGGTCCTGGATCATGCGGGGTCTCCTTCGCTGCTGTCGCTGCCCGTCGTGGGGCCGTGGGTGACGGTTCGGCCGGGTGCCCTGCCGCCGCCGCGCGCCCAGCCGTCGCGGTAGGCCGTCATGCGGTCTCGTACGAGTTCCGGAGTGCGTTCGTCGTCCGCCCGGGGGGTCGGTGCCGCCGGCGCGGGTTGCCCGGTGCGCTGTTCGCGCAGCTGGGGCGCGAGGTTCGCCTGGCGTACGCGGCGCGGCAGTTCCTCGGTGGGTTCCGGTTCCGGCGAGGGTCGGTGCGGCCGCAGGGCCGTGACACCGGGCGGCGGTTCGGGTGGGCCGTCCGTCGTGGTCTGCCCGGCGGAGGCGACGGGAGCCATCAGCGCGCGCCGGTCGGTGGACTGCTCGACGACTTCCTGAGCCACGGCTGCGGGCACGCGCGCGTACTCGCGTTCCTCGGGCTGCTGACGAGCTTCGGCAGCAGTCTGGGGGGAACGTTCCGTCACGCCGCTGTGCAGCAGCGTGGTGGGAAGGAGAACCACCGCGGTGGTACCGCCGTAGGGCGAGGTCCGCAGGTGGACCTTGATGCCGTGCCGGGCGGAGAGTCGGCTCACCACGAACAGGCCGAGTTGGTCGCTGTCGAACAGGTCGAGGGCCTCGGACTGCTCGATCCGGCGATTGGCCTCCGCGAGGGTCTCCTTGCCCATGCCGAGCCCCCGGTCCTCGATCTCCACGGCGTAGCCGTTGCCGACCGGTTCCCCGGTGATCCGCACGCGCGTGTGGGGCGGCGAGAACTGGGTGGCGTTCTCCACGAGTTCGGCCAGGAGGTGGGTGAGGTCGGCGATCGCGGTGCCGGCGATCTTCGCCTCGGGGAGTTGTCGTACCTCCACGCGCGCGTAGTCCTCGATTTCGGAGACGGCCGCGCGGACCACGTTCGTCAGCGAGACGGGCATGCGCCAGGCGCGTCCGGGAGCGGCTCCGGAGAGGATGATCAGGCTCTCCGCGTGGCGCCGCATACGGGTGGTGAGGTGGTCGAGCCGGAACAGGTCGCTGAGTTCGTCGGGGTCGTCGGAGCGGCGTTCCATGCTGTCGAGCAGGCTCAGTTGGCGGTGTACGAGGACCTGGCTGCGGCGGGCGAGGTTGACGAAGACCCCGGAGATGCCGCTGGCCAGTTCGGCGCGTTCGACCGCCGCACGGAGGGCCGCTCGATGCACGGTGGCGAGGGCCTCGGCGACCTGGCCGGTCTCGTCCTCCGCGGGTGGCCCGGGCGGCGCCTCGGCGTTGACATCGATCTCCTCGCCGGCGCGCAGTCTCCGCATGGCGTGGGGCAGTTTGCGGCGGGCGATCTCCAGGGCACCGTTGCGCAGGCTCACCAGCTCGACGACCAGGCCGCGCCCGATGCGTACGGAGATGACGAGGGAGGCGGCGACGGCGGCGAGACCGAGGAGCACCGCGGCTCCGGCCGGGGCGAGCAGGGCACGGGTGAACGGGTCGGCCCGGTCGGCGACTCCTCGTCCGGCGTCGGCCTGGATGCCGCGCATGTCGTCCTGCACGCGCGCGTGGGCGGACTTCCAGGCGGCTTCGGGGGCCGCTCGGAGCGCTGGGGCGCCGGGGTGGCTCACAAGCACCTCGTCCTCGACGGCGCGCAGGTCGGAGTAAGCGCTTCCTCCGGCGAGTTCCTGCCAGGCGGCGCGTTCCGGGCCGCGCAGATCGGCGCCGGCGGCTTCGGTCAGGGTGCGGCGGGTGTCGACGGCGCCGGTGAACAGGCGCAGCCGCTCGCGGTCGAAAGTCCCGGCGAGGCGGGCACCGGCCAGGAGCGCGTCTTCCCGGGCCAGGGCCTCGGACGCACGGGAGAACTCGAGCAGCACGCGCGCTTCGGAGCCGAGATCGGCGTCCTGGATACCGGTGAGCGCGCCGCCCACGCCGAAGGCCGTGGAGATGGTCGTGGTGTACCGCTCGTACGTCTCGGCCCAGTCGGCTCGGCGGTCGAGCACCGAGGTCCGCAGGGCACGCAGTTGTTCGGCTCCGGTGACGAAGCCTGCGAGGCGTTCGGCCACTCCGGCGGGCAGGTCGGTGCCGTCGGCGACGGTGTGCCGGTCGCCCAGGCGCAGTACGGAGACGGCACGGTCGGTGCGCTCCGACAGCCTCCGCAGTGTGCTCTCCCGCTCCGGGGAGGGCAGGGTGGCATACCGTACGGCGGCCACGCGCTCGGTCTGGAGTGCGGCGACGGCGTCGGCCACCGGGGCGCGGACGGAGGCGTCGACGCGTTGCGACTGCCGGAAGCGGGCGACGTCCTGGGCGGTGGTGACGGTGGCGTACGCCCACAGGGCGAGCAGGGAGACGACGGGCACCATCAGCAGGCAGACGATCTTGGCCCGGACGGTGCGGGGGCGTATGTGCAGGCGTCCCGCGCGCGTGGGCGGTCCGGCCGTCGGGGCGCCACCGGGCTCGTCGGGGTCGAAGCGCTCGTCGGCCGGGGGTCCGGCGTGGGCGCGGCGGCCGCGTATCGCGGGCTGGGGCGGCGCCTCGGCGCCGGCTGTCGGGGTCCTGCGGACGGTAGGCATGGCCTCCTCGTTCGGAGTGGTTCGGGTCGGTCCTCGACGGCGGTCGAGCGCGGCTAGTGGGCGGCTGCGTTCTCGACCGGCCGCTGGGCCGACGCGGACGCCTCGCGCTCCCCGGCCGTCGGCGACAGCGCGACGAACGCCGAGGTGAGGAAGAGGTAGGACCCGAGGCCGACGGCGAGGGGGAAGATGAACTGCATCGCCGTGGCCCCGAGCAGGACCTCACCGGACGGAGTGACCTCCACGCGCACCGCCCACATCGCGGTGTAGTGCATGCTGCTCACCGCTCCACCCATGACCAGAGAGGCGACGGTGACCGCGAGGGGCGACTTGATGTTGAGTGCCGCCCAGAGGGCCGCGGTCGCCGCGACCACGGCGATCACGACGGAGAGCGCGACGAGCGCCGGATCGTAGGTCACGGCGCCGTGCATGCGTACGGCCGCCATGCCCAGGTAGTGCATGCTCGCGACGCCCAGGCCGGTGGTGAGTCCGCCCAGGAAGAGCGCCCGGGCGCGGTCCCGGCTGTAGCCGACGGCGAAGACGCCGACGCAGACCACGATCATCGCGACGAGGAGGCTCAGGATCGTCAGTGGCACGTTGTAGCGGATCTCGGTGCCGGTGACGCCGAAGCCGAGCATCGCCACGAAGTGCATGGTCCAGATGCCGGTGCCGATCGCCGACGCCGCGGTGACGAGCCAGTTGCGGCGGGACCTGCCGGTGGTGCCGAGCGCGCGGACGGTGCAGCGCAGTCCGAGTGCGGCGCCGATGGAGGCCATGACGTACGACAGCGCGGGGGTCAGCCAGCCGAAGGTGGCGTGGTCCAGGTGTCCCATGGCTCCGGGACGCTAGCGGGGGTACGGGAGCACACAGGGGGCGCATTTCGAAAGGTGGTGGAATATGACGCACATATGCGCTGGAACGATCGCCTCCTGCCCGAACATGCGCGTCACTCCTCATACCGCGCCGGTGAGGGATCATGCGGAGCATGAGCGACGACCACACACACGTCCAGGAATTCTTCGCCGCCCGCGCCGCCGACTGGGACGCCCGGTTTCCCGACGACGGGCCTGCCTACGCCGCCGCGGTCGCCGAGCTCGGCCTGCGCGAGGGTGACCGCGTGCTTGACGCGGGGTGCGGCACGGGACGGGCCCTGACGCCGTTGCGTGCCGCCGTGGGGCCCTCCGGAGTGGTGCTCGGGGCCGACCTGACCCCCGCCATGCTGAAGGCGGCCGTACGGGCCGGCCGGAACCGCGACGGGCAGCTGGTGCTCGCCGACGTGGCCGGGCTGCCGTTGCGCGCGGAGTCGATGGACGCGGTGTTCGCCGCGGGACTCATCGCGCACCTGCCGACCCCCGCCGAGAATCTGCGGGAGTTGGCGCGCGTGGTCCGGCCGGGCGGCACACTGGCGCTCTTCCACCCGATCGGCCGGGCGGCGCTCGCGGCGCGCCAGGGGCGGCAGATCACCCCCGAGGACCTGCGCGCGGAGGCGAACCTCGGTCCGCTGCTGGCCGGTTCGGGCTGGCGCATGACGTCGTACGTCGACGAGGACACCCGTTTCCTCGCGCTCGCCGCGCGCGTCGGCTGAGCCCCGGTGGCGGCGGCCCCGGGAGGGCCACGCCGCGCAGATCCCGAACCCGTCGTTCCAGCGCTTCACCACACCACCCCTCTTCTGTGGCCGCGGCTCCATCTCTACGTTGAGGAGGAACAGACGAACGAGATGTGATACCGACTCGGGGGGTAGGTAGACCATATGTTCGACAGTCTTCGTAAGTTCTTCGGCAGATTCCTCGACTCGTCGCGCGGGGAGACGACCGCGCGGGAGGCGAAGCGCACACACAACCTGTTCGAGGCCGCCGCCGCCTACATCTCGGCGTGTGCCGAGGACGACCAGGACCAGATCGACGAGGCCGTGACCTGGGTGTCGCCCGAGGCCCTGTCGTTCGGGGTGAGCGAGCTGGCGTGCCGGGCGGTCATCGCGCTCGCGCGGGAGCGGGACGAGTCGCCGCAGACGGTGGCACGGTCACTTCTGGGGCTGCCCGCCGCCTGAACGAGTGGGGGTCATCGGTCGATTCGCCCTGTCCACCCGATACCCGCAGCTCCGCACGGGGTTCACGCTCGTGACAAGGGCCCGCCGGGCGCATTAGGGTGCGCCGACGGACGAGCGAGAGCGATGGGAGGCCGGCATGGCCGGGACGGACGACGACGCCGTCATCGCCGGGGACGACGACGCGCTCTATGTGCTGACGGCGGTACTGCTCACGCCCGCGAACTTCCCCAGTGTGCTGGGCGACGACTATCCGGAGGCCTGCGCGGCCCTCGACCTCGCGCCGCTCGCCGACGGGTACGGCATCGTCCTGGGCCAGGACGGTGACGGCGCCCGGTGGACGGTGGCGGTCGACGACGTGTCGCTGGTCGCCGTGGCCATCGCGTCGTGGGACTGCGGCATGGAGTACGACCTGTCGCCCGACGAGGACTCGGTCGTGGCCGCGCTGCCCGGCTGGCCGCTCGCGGTCGCCGTGACGGCCCCGGGGGTGCCCGCTCCGCACGACCCCGACCCGGAGGTCTCGGACCGGCCGCCACTGAGTCCACCGGACACGGGCACCTGGGGTCCCGCCCAGCGGCGTCTGGGTGCCGACGAGATCGCGCTGCAGTGGTCCATGTGGCGGGAGCAGATCGACGACGCCGCGTTCGCCGGACAGGACGGCGCGGGCAGGACGGCGACCGGTGACGCGACGAGGGCCGGGAACACGACCGACGCCGCGCAGGACGACGGCACCCCTCGTACGGGCATTCGCCGCGTTCTCGCGGAGGCACGCGCGTATGTGGAGTCGCCGCCGCCGCTCGGGCGCGTCCGGTCCTCGTTCGCACCGGGCGACGCCCGGACCCTGCGTGCCGACGGTCCCGGCTGGTCGATGGTGGCCAGGACCGACGACATCGCGTTCGTCCTGCTCGACGAGGAACCGGGCGAAGTGCTGCCCGTGGGCCGGGGAACGGAACTGCCCGGCCTCCTGGAATCCCTCGACAAGATCGCGGTACGCCCCAACTGAGTCCGTGTGCCTCACCGGCCCGCACGGGCGGGCCGGTGGCACCTCAGCGACCGATCTCCTTGCGGCCGGCCCGGCGCAGCCTGCGCCGCTGTGAGGGGTCCAGCGCGAGGTACGCGGCCGTGGGGATCCCCAGGACTATCAGGAGATTGGCCCAGAAGGGGAAGGGCAACAGGATCAGCAGGACGATCCCGATTGCCGCACCCCCCGCGACGATCTTCGTGCTCTTCGACATCTCCGTCGCCTCCTTCGCGGCCACCGCCGCTCTCTGTCCTGAAAACGGGATCGAGCTCTCCGCAGTTCCGGCCGCGACCCTGACGCATCCCTGAGTCGAACCCCCGTACAACCCTGAGATGCCCCCGCCACCGAGTGGGAAAAGTGACCCACGTCACTCCATAGCATGCCTCTTGGAGGTTTGAAGTGATGTAGCCTCGGCGATCCTGGCTTAGTAGTCAAATTTGAGGAGTTCAGCATCCCTGTGCCGACGAACCCCGTGGCAACCTCCTTCGATCTCTCCGAGCTGACCGGCTGCCGTGCTGTTTTCGTGGCTTCGGACCCTGCCCGCACCGGTCGCGTCGCCTTCTGGCGAGCGGCCGGCTCGGCACCGGCCATGGTCGCGCCCGGCTCCGCCGAGGAACTGACGGTCGTCCTGCCCGGCGACGAGGGCGTCGAGCCGGTGACGGTGCCCGCCGTGTCGCTCCCGGTGCGTGCGGCACTTCCGGTGCTCACGCGCGCGCGTGCAGCCACGGGCGCCCACCGGTCGACGGTCTTCTGGGGCGCGGCCGCCGTACTGGCGCTGCAACTCGCCGCGAGGGGACTGCTGTTGCCCGGCGTCACGGCGAGCGGCCACGACGCCTGGCGGGCGGGCCCGCTGCGGGCGGAGGACCTGGACCGCGTTCGCGAACTGGCGGCCGCGATGCCACCCGAGGCGCATGCGGTGCCCGTGGACCACCGCGTGCCGTTGCGGCTGCCCGATCCGGAGCGGCTGCTGCGCGCCTTCCTCGACGCGGTCGTGGACTCGCTGCCCCGCTCCCCCGCCGCGAGCGTGGCCGCGGGCGGACCGGCCTTCGCCGCTCGGGAACCCCAGTACGTGCCCGAGCATCGCGCCTGGGCAGCCGATGTCGCCGCCGGTCACGACGCGGGGGTCCGCGTCTCGCTGCGCGTCGAGGTACCGGGCCTCACATCGGCCCGGGCCGACGAGTCGGCCGGGACGAGGCTGTCGTTCCGTGCCGTCCCGCAGGTGCACAGTGTGAGCGACCCGGCGCTCGTCGCCGACGCCTCCGCCGTGTGGGCCGGCGCCGAGGCCTTCGGCCCGCGCGCGCGGATGGACGCTCTGCTCGCACTGCGCCGCGCGGCCCGCGCCTGGGCCCCGCTCACCCCGCTGCTCTCGGCCGCGGTGCCGGACTCGGTGGAGCTCGCCGACGAGGAGGTCACCGAGCTGCTCGGCGAGGGCGGCCGACTGCTGGCGGCGGCCGGCGTCGATGTGCACTGGCCCAAGGAGCTGGCACGCGAGTTGACCGCCCGCGCGGTCATCGGCCCGCCGGACGACAACCAGGGACCTGACAAAGCCGCGTCGGACACCCCGTCGTTCCTGTCCGCCGACGCGCTGCTCGCCTTCGACTGGTGGTTCGCGCTCGGTGACCAGCGGCTCACCCGGCAGGAGCTGGACCGGCTCGCGGAGGCGAACCGCCCGATGGTGCGGCTGCGCGACCAGTGGGTCCTGGTGGATCCGGAGGCGATCCGCCACGCCCGTGCGCAGCAGGACCGCAAGGTCTCACCCGTCGACGCCCTCAGTGCCGCTCTGACGGGCTCCACGGAGGTCGACGGCCGGATGGTCGACGTACGGCCGACGGGGTGGCTGGCGACGCTGCGGGAGCGTCTGTCGGACCCGGAGGGGCAGGAGCCGGTGGGGCAGCCGTCCGGGCTCGCCGCGACACTGCGGGACTACCAGCTGCGGGGCCTGAACTGGCTGGCCCGGATGACCTCGCTGGGGCTGGGCGGTTGTCTGGCCGACGACATGGGGCTCGGCAAGACGATCACCCTGATCGCCCTGCATCTGCACCGGCAGTCCGACGCCTCGTCGGCTGGCCCCACCCTCGTGGTCTGTCCTGCCTCGCTGATGGGCAACTGGCAGCGGGAGATCGAGAAGTTCGCGCCGGGTGTGCCGGTGCGCCGTTTCCACGGGTCACGGCGCAGCCTGGACGGGCTCGCCGACGCGGAGTTCGTCCTCACCACGTACGGCACGATGCGGCTCGACGCGCCGAGGCTCGGCGACGTGCCGTGGGGCATGGTCGTGGCGGACGAGGCACAGCACGTGAAGAACCCGTACTCCGGCACGGCGAAGGAGCTGCGCACGATCGGGGCACGCGCGCGTGTGGCGCTCACCGGCACTCCGGTGGAGAACAACCTGTCCGAGCTGTGGGCGATCCTCGACTGGACCACTCCGGGCCTCCTCGGCAGGCTCGGCACCTTCCGCACCCGGTACGCCCAGGCCATCGAGGGAAGCCGGGATCCCGCGGCGGCGGAGCGGCTCTCCCGTCTCGTGCGGCCGTTCCTGCTGCGCCGCCGCAAGTCGGACCCGGGCATCGCGCCGGAACTCCCGCCGAAGACCGAGACCGACCGCGCCGTGTCGCTCACCAGGGAACAGGTGGGCCTGTACGAGGCGTTGGTCCGCGAGACCATGGCGGAGATCGCCGCCGCCGACGGCATGGAGCGGCGCGGACTGATCGTGAAGCTGCTGACCGGGCTCAAGCAGATCTGCAACCACCCCGCGCAGTTCCTCAAGGAGGAGCGGCCCCGGATCCTGGGCAGATCGGGGAAGTTGGAGCTGCTGGACGAACTGCTGGACACCATCCTCTCCGAGGGAGCGAGCGTTCTGGTGTTCACGCAGTACGTGCAGATGGCACGTATTCTGGAGCGCCACCTCGCGGCGCGCGGAGTGCCGACGCGGTTCCTGCACGGAGGAACGCCGGTCCCCGCGCGCGAGGCGATGGTCGAGCGTTTCCAGGAGGGTGAAGTGCCTGTCTTCCTGCTGTCGTTGAAGGCCGCCGGCACGGGTCTGAACCTGACACGGGCCGAGCATGTCGTGCACTACGACCGCTGGTGGAACCCGGCCGTCGAGGCGCAGGCCACGGACCGGGCGTACCGCATCGGTCAGACGCGGCCGGTGCAGGTGCACCGGCTGATCACGGAGGGAACGATCGAGGACCGCATCGCGGACATGCTGCTGCGCAAGCGGGAGCTGGCCGACGCGGTGCTGGGTGCCGGTGACGCGGCGCTCACCGAGCTGTCCGACGCCGAACTGGCCGATCTGGTGGAGCTTCGAGGGGGCGCGCGATGACGGAACGTACCGGGCAGGACGAAGAGCGCACGTTCGCGGCGCTGGCTCCCGTGCACGGGCGGGGTTTCGCTCAGACGTGGTGGGGCCGGGCCTGGCTGAAGGCCCTGGAGGACGCGGCGTTGGACGGGGAGCAGGTGAAGGCGGGGCGCAGGCTCGCGCGCGCGGGAGCCGTGGGCGCGGTGTCGGTGCGCCCCGGGCGGGTCACGGCCGTCGTCCAGGACCGCGACGGCACCGGCCATCGCGCCGACGTCCTGCTTCAGGAACTGTCCGAAGAGCACTGGGACCGTTTCCTGGGCATGGCGGTCGAGCGGGCCGGGCACATCGCCGCGCTGCTCGACCGTGAGATGCCACCGCATCTGGTCGAGGACGCAGCGGCGGCGGGAGTCGAACTGCTGCCCGGGCTCGGTGATCTGGAGGCGGAGTGCGACTGCGGTGCCTGGGACCACTGCGGGCACACCGCGGCCCTCTGCTACCAGGTGGCCCGGCTGCTCGACCAGGACCCGTTCGTCCTGCTGCTGTTGCGGGGCCGCGCCGAGCGCCCGCTCCTGGACGAACTCCAGGTGCGCAACGTCGCCCCCGTGGCGGATGAGCAGGAGGCGCCGGAAGGCCTCCAGGACGGCCTGGACGCCGCCGAGGCGTACGCGGCCGGGGAGATCCTTCCGCCGCTCCCCGAGCCGCCCCCGCTGCCCGTGGAGCCCGGTCTGCCGCCCTCCCTGGACACCGAGGTCCCGCCCGCGCCCGGCGTGGACCCGGCCGCGCTCGGGTTCCTGGCGGCGCGGACGGCTCTGGAGGCGCACCGGATGCTGGCCGAGGCTCTCCGGCCGGGGCACGAGCAGCACCCCGTGGACGACGAGTTGACGCTCCATCAGGACGCGGTGCGGCTGGCCGCCGGTGATCCGGAGCCGAGCATCGGGGCACGGCTCGCCCAGGGTTCCGGGCGTGACCGGGAAGGACTGGCGCTCGCCGTCCGTGCCTGGCGGTACGGCGGGGTGGCCGGTCTCGCCGTGCTCGACGAGGAATGGCACGTACAGGCGGAATCACTCGCACGCGCGCGTGCCGCTCTGGAGACGGCCTGGGACGAGGACCGGCGGCCTTCGCTGCGTTCCGCGCACAACAGCTGGACCGTGATCGGCGGCTCGGTCCAGCTGCGCCTAGGACGAGACGGCCGGTGGTGGCCCTACCGCAAGGAGAGGGGCCGCTGGGCACCCGCGGGACCGGCCGCCCACGATCCGGCGACGGCACTGGCTTCGGTCAGCGCCGAGGCCGACGCCTGAGGCTCGTCCTGAGCCAGGCCGGATGCCGCACGCGCGCGTGGGCCACCTGTGGTCCACGCGCGCGGAGGCCTCCTCACTCCAGCGCTCGGTGAGCTTGCGCTCGCCGCCCACGTCGGCGTCATGGGGCTCGCCGCACGAGCATGGGGTCTCTTGGCCGGGGCGGCTGTCACCGGTGTCGAAGCAGTCGCCCGTCTGAAGCGTCTAGTACGGCACTTCGTCGCCGGCCGGGGCCGGGAAGAACGAGTCGAGGTCGGTGGGAAACTCGCTCGGCAGTCCGCTGGGGAGGTCCGAGGGGAGCGGCGGAAGGTCGCTGGGCAGAAGCTGGGACGGGAGGCTCAGCGACGGGACGGGCGCAGGGCTCTCCCTGCGGTCGGTCTCACCCGGCGGTTTCTCGTCCGGCGATCCCTCTCCGCCGGTGGCCACCAGCACCACGGCGGCGACGGCCCCGAGGGCGATGATCACGGCCAGCACGATGAGCAGGACGTTGCGGCGCCCGCCGGGAGGGTGCCCCGGTGGAGGCGGGCCACCGCTCTGTGGAGGCGGACCGAAGCCTCCGGGCGGTGTGTATCCCCCGGTCGGGTCGTCCGGTGGCGGGCCGTAGCCCCCTGGCGGCGGCCCGAACCCTCCGCCGTTCGACGGCGGTGTGCCATCCGGCGGCTGAGGAGGCTGGGACGGTAACGGCGGTATGCCCATACCGACCAGAGTCCCCGCGAACCGGTCAAGGCGCGAGCTCTGCGCGGGAGTTGATACGGACTCATGCCATGGACCGCGCGATTCCGGAGAATTCCGTGCAGGGATCGGCCGTGAGAGGCGCGAGAGTCGGCCGGGACGGGCGGAGGCCCCTGCCGCTTCAGCGGAAAGGGGCCTCCCACGCGCGCGTGATCAGCCGCGCGCGCCCAGCAGGTGGTCCATCGCCAGCTGGTCGAGCTGCTCGAAGGCCATGCCGCGAGCGGCGGCGGCCTCGGCGTCGAACTCCTCGAAGGCCGTACGGTCCGCGAGCAGGGCCTGCAGGCCGTCGACGGCCGTCGGCTGGGCCAGCTGGTCCAGCCGTGCGGCACGCAGGGCCTCCTGGACCGCCGGGTCCGCGCGGAACGCGGCCGCACGCTCCTTGAGGATGAGGTAGTTGCGCATGCAGCCCGCGGCCGACGCCCACACACCGTCGAGGTCCTCGGTGCGCGGGGGCTTGAAGTCGAAGTGCTTCGGGCCCGCGTAACCGGCGCTCTCCAGGAGGTCGACCAGCCAGAAGGCCGAGCGCAGGTCGCCCGCGCCGAAGCGGAGGTCCTGGTCGTACTTGATGCCGGACTGGCCGTTCAGGTCGATGTGGAAGAGCTTGCCGGCCCAGAGGGCCTGGGCGATGCCGTGCGGGAAGTTCAGCCCGGCCATCTGCTCGTGGCCGACCTCGGGGTTCACGCCGTACAGCTCCGGGCGCTCCAGGCGCTCGATGAAGGCCAGGGCGTGACCGACCGTGGGGAGCAGGATGTCGCCGCGGGGCTCGTTCGGCTTGGGTTCGATCGCGAACTTCAGGTCGTAGCCCTGGGAGGTCACGTACTCGCCGAGGAGGTCGAAGGCCTCCTTCATCCGGTCGAGCGCGTCCCGGACGTCCTTGGCGGCACCGGACTCCGCGCCCTCGCGGCCGCCCCAGGCGACGTAGATCTTGGCGCCCAGCTCGACCGCCAGGTCGATGTTGCGGATCGTCTTGCGCAGTGCGTACCGGCGCACGTCGCGGTCGTTGGCGGTGAACGCGCCGTCCTTGAAGACGGGGTGCGTGAAGAGGTTGGTGGTGGCCATCGGCACGGTCATGCCGGTCGTGTCGAGGGCCGCGCGGAAGCGCTTGATGTGCTCCTCGCGCTCACTGTCCGAGGACCCGAAGGGGATCAGGTCGTCGTCGTGGAAGGTCACCCCGTAGGCACCTAGTTCCGCCAGACGCTGCACCGACTCGACCGGGTCGAGGGCGCGCCGGGTGGCGTCGCCGAACGGGTCCCTTCCCTGCCAGCCGACGGTCCACAGGCCGAAGGTGAACCTGTCGTCGGGGGTGGGCTGGTAGTTCATGCCGCGGCTCCTTGCGCTCCGACTATTTCGTCATGGCGATTTACAAATTAGTATGCGGACGCGTCTCTGGGAAGACAAGATGTCGCCGAACAGAGGCGTCAGCCGCGTCCGCGGCAGTCACGAGCCGCGTGAGAGGGAGAGCCCGATGTCAGCAGCCGAGGGTCCGCTCGTCGTCGGTGTGGACTCGTCCACACAGTCCACCAAGGCCCTGGTCGTCGACGCGTCGACCGGACGGGTGGTGGCGAGCGGGCAGGCGCCGCACACCGTGTCCTCGGGAGCGGGCCGCGAGAGTGATCCGCGGCAGTGGTGGGACGCGCTGCGCGAGGCGCTGCACCAGTGCGGGGAGGCGGCACACGAGGCCGCGGCGGTGTCGATCGGCGGCCAGCAGCACGGCCTCGTCACCCTCGACGCCCGGGGCGAGCCGGTCCGCCCGGCCCTGCTGTGGAACGACGTGCGCTCGGCACCGCAGGCGGGCCGTCTGGTGGAGGAGCTGGGCGGCGCGAAGGCATGGGCGGAGCGCACCGGCAGTGTGCCCGGCACGTCCTTCACCGTCACGAAGTGGGCCTGGCTGGCCGAGCACGAGCCCGAGGCGATCCGCGCGACCGCGGCCGTACGACTGCCGCACGACTACCTCACCGAGCGCCTCACCGGCCAGGGCACGACCGACCGCGGCGACGCCTCCGGCACGGGCTGGTGGGCGTCCGCGACCGAGGCGTACGACGCGGAGGTCCTCGCCCATGTGGGGCTGGACCCGGCGCTGCTGCCCCGTGTGGTCCGGCCGGGTGAAGTGGCCGGGACCGTACGGGACGCCCATGACCTGCCGTTCTCCAAGGGCACCCTGGTCGCCGCCGGTACCGGTGACAACGCGGCCGCCGCGTTGGGGCTCGGGCTGCGCCCCGGCACCCCGGTGCTGAGCCTCGGCACCTCCGGCACGGTGTACGCCGTGTCCGAGCACCGCCCCGCCGACCCGACCGGCACGGTGGCGGGTTTCGCCGACGCACACGGGGACTGGCTGCCGCTGGCCTGCACCCTGAACTGCACGCAGGCCGTAGACCGTGTCGCCGCCCTGCTGGGCCTGGACCGCGAGGCCGTGGAGCCCGGTACGAGCGTCACTCTGCTCCCCTACCTGGACGGCGAGCGCACCCCGGCCCTGCCGCACGCCTCGGGCCTGCTGCACGGGCTGCGCCACGACACGACCGGCGGGCAGCTGCTCCAGGCCGCGTACGACGGTGCCGTCCACTCACTGCTCGGCGCCCTCGACCTGGTGCTGGACGCCGACGCGGACACCTCCGCGCCGCTGCTGCTCATCGGCGGCGGCGCGCGGGGCACGGCCTGGCAGCAGACCGTGCGCCGGCTGTCGGGGCGTGCCGTGCAGGTCCCCGAGGCCAAGGAACTGGTCGCGCTGGGCGCCGCCGCGCAGGCCGCCGGGCTGCTCACCGGTGAGGATCCGGCCGCGGTCGCCCGCCGCTGGGACACCACCCGTGGGCCGGTGCTGGAGGCGGTGGAGCGGGACGAGGAGACGCTCGCCAGGATCGCCGGAGTACTGTCCGACGCGGCACCGCTGCTGGAGCGCGAACCGGGCGGCCGCTGACCGGACGAGGGGGCGAGGGGCGCCTGAAGTGGGAAAATCCGATTCCGGCATGATCTACAGGACACCCACCAGGGCACACCGACGGGAGCCGAGGGAGGCATGAGCACACCACTGCACGAGGCCCACCCGGGCGGCTCCGGCCGTCGTCTGCCCGACAACCAGCAGGGCATGCGCCGCCGCAACCTCTCCCGGGTCATGCACACCGTCAACGCCGAGGGGCCGCTGTCCCGGGCCGCCGTCGCCCAGCGCATCGGCCTGACCCGAGCCGCGGTGTCGACGCTGGTGGACGAACTCATCCGCTCGGGGCTCCTGGAGGAGCTGGGCCCCGAGCGGCCCGGCCGGGTCGGACGGCCCGGCTCGGCGCTCGCCCTCAGCGGACGCGGTCCCGCCGGAATCGGCGCGGAGATCGGGGTCGACCATCTCGCGGTCTGTGCCGTGGACCTGCGCGGTGAGGTACGGGCACGGGCGGTGCGGCACGGCACCAACCGCAGCAGGTCCCCCGAGCCGGTCATCGACGAGCTGACCGAACTCGTCCGACGGGTCGTCGCCGAGGCAGCGGGCGAAGGCCTGTGGCCCGCGGGTCTCGCGGTCGCCGTGCCCGGGCTGGTGGCGAGCGACGCCCGGACCGTGGTCCGCGCCCCCAACCTCGACTGGCACGACACGGACCTCGGCGCCCTGCTGCCCGGCGATCTGCCGGTGACCGTGGACAACGAGGCCAACTTCGGCGGCCTCGCCGAACTCTGGCTCGGCGACGACGCACCGTCCGACTTCCTGCATGTCTCCGCGGAGATCGGCATCGGTGGGGCGGTCGTCGTGGACGGCCGACTGCTCCGCGGAACGCGCGGTTTCGCGGGCGAGTTGGGGCATGTGCCCGTACACCCCGAGGGTCCCGACTGCGCGTGCGGTGGACGCGGCTGTCTGGAGCAGTACGCCGGTGAGGAGGCCGTGCTGCGAGCGGCCGGGCTGGAACCGGGCGAGCACCGTGTCGAGTTCCTCGCCGAGCGGGCCGCCGCCGGTGACAAGGATGTGCACAGGGCCCTGTGCGGCGCCGGCACCGCACTCGGCATCGCATTGACCGGCGCGGTCAATCTGCTGGACCCGGAGACCGTGGTGCTGGGCGGCGCCCTGGCCGCCCTCGCCCCCTGGCTGCTTCCCTCGCTGGAACGGGAGTTGGCACGGCGGACGGCCGGGCCGGCGTGCGCCGTGACCGTGTCCCGGCTGGGCTCCGAGGGGCCGCTGCTCGGTGCGGCTCATTCGGTGGTGCGGGGTGTGCTGGACGATCCGGCGACGGTCGGGGTGCGGGCGTAGCGCAGCCGACGCACCTCGCAACTCACAGGCCTACCCGGCGACTTCCCCCTTGCGGGTGACGAAGTTATCCACAACAAGCTGCTTTTCCACCGATCTCCACGCGCTCCGACGGCCCGGTCGGCAATCGCCGTACCGTGATTCACGTGAGGCGCAGCCAATCGGCCTGCGGATGCGTCTTCGAGCACGACGTCCACGTACTCCTCCCCATCGGCAGAACGGAGCCCCCATGGAGCGAGCCAGGCCGTTGCCGAGCAGGCGACGGCTGTTGCAGGGCACCGCCCTCGCCGCGATCCCCTACGCGTTGCTCCCGAACCCCCGGGCCGGCGCCCAGGCACCGGACGTCGACCACGCGCACGCCCGGTGGGAGCCGGCGAACCCGGCCAACTACACCGCGGCCGACCGCCCGACCGGCCGGCCCATCGATCTGGTGATCATCCACGTGACGCAGACGACCTACAAGAACACCCTGCCCGTCTTCTGGAACCCGGCGAAGCAGGTGTCCGCGCACTATGTCCTCCGGTCGGCCGACGGGCGGGTCACCCAGTGCGTCCGTGAGCGCGACATCGCCTGGCACGCGGGCAACTGGGACTACAACGCACGGAGCATAGGCATCGAGCACGAGGGCTGGGTGGACCGGCCCGAGTACTTCACCGGTGCCATGTACGAGCAGTCGGCGGCGCTCACCGCCGCGATCTGCGACAAGTACGGCATACCGAAGGACCGCGCCCACATCATCGGTCACCACGAGGTGCCGGGCACGGACCACACGGATCCGGGGCCGCACTGGGACTGGGCTCGCTACATACGTCTGGTCAATGCCGGCTGAGTCCCTCCGAGTCAACGCGGTCTGAGGCCGTCCGAGCCGGGGGGCGTCCGAGGCGAGGGCGTCCGAGGCGAGGGCGTCCAAGGCGAGGGCGTCCGAGCCAGGGAACGGGGTCGCGTGGCTTGTCGGGGTGTGTGTCCGGCGGTGACGATGGTCCCTGGTGTGCATGCTTTTCCCGGGAGGCCGAATTGACGGATCCTTGGGTGGCTCTGGAGCCGGGAGCCGACCCCGTCGAACGAGTGCGGGTGCTGCGCCGCGCCCATGAGGCGTTCACGCAGGGAGGCACGGTGGCGCGACCGGTGCGTTCCGTGGTGGCGGACTCGTGGCGGCGTTCGGCCAAGGCCGGTGTCGGGCCGGAGGGCACCGCGCGTGTGGAGCTGATGGACGGCGACCTCGGTTCCTACCGCGCGGAGCATCCGCTGGCCCGGGTGATGCCGTTGGTCCGGGAGTTGCTGGGCACGTTCGCGGCGGACGGCGAGCATCTGCTGGCCGTGTGCGACGCGCAGGGCAGGCTGCTCTGGGTGGAAGGGGATCCGGCGACCAGACGGCGGGCGGACCGGATGAACTTCGTGCCGGGGGCACACTGGGCGGAGTCCGCGGTGGGTACGAACGCGCCGGGCACCGCGGTCGCCGTGGACCGGCCCGTGCAGGTGTTCGCGGCCGAGCATTTCATACGGCGGGTGCAGCCGTGGACGTGTGCGGCGGCGCCGGTGCACGATCCGCGCACCGGTCGGGTGCTCGGCGCGGTCGACATCACCGGCGGCGACGGCCTCGCGCATCCACACAGCCTCGGCTTCGTGCAGGCGGTGGCCCGGGCCGCCGAGTCCCAGCTCGCATTGCTGGCCCCGCCCGGGGCGTCGGCCGACGCGCTGGAACTGGCCGCGCTGGGCCGTGACGAGGCCCAACTCCTCGTCGGCGGACGGAAGCTCAGGCTCAGCCGTCGGCACAGCGAGATCCTGGTGCTTCTCGCCCGGCACCCGGAGGGCCTGTCCGGCGACGAGTTGCTCTGCGCGCTGTACGAGGACGAGTCGGTGACACCGGTGACACTGCGGGCCGAACTGGCCCGGCTGCGTCGCCTGCTCGGGCCGGCGTGGTTGGGGTCGCGTCCGTACCGGCTCACGGTTCCGGTCGAGTCCGATGTGGCAGTCGTGGAACGGAGGCTGGAGACGGGCGCGGTGACGGCGGCCGTGTCGGCGTACGGGGGCCCGCTGCTGCCCGGTTCGCAGGCGCCGGCCGTCGTACGGCTGCGGCACCGGATCGCCGACGGGCTGCGTACGGCCCTGATAGCCCGCCGTGACCCCGACCTCCTGGCGGACTGGGCGCATGCCCCCTGGGGCGAGGAGGATCTGGAGGTGTGGCGGGCGCTCTCGGCCGTACGCCCCACGGCGGTCGTGCGGGCACGGCTGCGCGAACTGGAGTCGGAACTGGCGGCACCGCGGGGGTGGGGGCGCCAGCGGTGTCCCTGAGGGATGCCCCAGGGTGCCGGCCGAGATTCCCGGTGCGGCGACACACAGCCATTCGGCGGGCGGGGCGGGGCGGGGCGGGGCGGGGCGGGGCGGGGCGGGGCGGGGCGGGGCGGGGCGGGGCGGGGGCGCAACGTCGTTGCAACATTCGGGTTTCTAGCCTCCTCGCGAGAGCTGCCCAATGGCGGGTGGCGCTTCTCGGGAGGCAGGTATTCATGACCCGTTTCGCAGCGCCCGGTACGGACGGCGCGGTCGTCTCCTATGAGGCGCGTTACGACCACTTCATCGGGGGTGAGTACGTGCCGCCGGCGCGCGGGCAGTACTTCGAGAACCCGAGTCCGGTGAACGGGCTGCCGTTCACGGAGATCGCGCGGGGTACGAGCGAGGACGTGGATCGCGCGTTGGACGCGGCGCACGCGGCCGCGCCCGGCTGGGGGCGTATGTCCGTGACCGAGCGTTCGGACATCCTGCGGAAGATCGCCGACCGGATGGAGGCGAATCTGGAGAAGCTGGCGGTCGCAGAGAGCTGGGAGAACGGCAAGCCGGTGCGCGAGACGCTGGCCGCCGACATTCCGCTCGCCATCGACCACTTCCGGTACTTCGCGGGGGCGATCCGCGCGCAGGAGGGTTCGCTGGCGGAACTCGACGACGACACGGTGGCGTACCACTTCCATGAGCCGCTGGGTGTGGTCGCCCAGATCATCCCGTGGAATTTCCCGATCCTCATGGCGACCTGGAAGCTGGCGCCCGCGCTGGCGGCGGGCAACGCGGTCGTGCTCAAGCCGGCCGAGCAGACCCCGGCGTCCATCCATGTCTGGCTGAGCCTGGTGGCGGATCTGCTGCCTCCGGGTGTGGTGAACATCGTCAACGGGTTCGGGGTGGAGGCGGGCAAGCCGCTGGCGTCGAGTCCGCGGGTGGCGAAGGTGGCGTTCACGGGTGAGACGACGACCGGGCGCCTGATCATGCAGTACGCCTCGGAGAACATCACGCCGGTGACCCTGGAGCTGGGCGGCAAGTCGCCGAACATCTTCTTCGACGACGTGTGGTCGGCGAACGACGACTTCCGTGACAAGGCCCTCGAAGGTTTCACGATGTTCGCGCTCAACCAGGGAGAGGTGTGCACCTGCCCGTCGCGGGCGCTGGTGCAGCGAGGCAACTACGCCGAGTTCATGGAGGCGGCCGTCGCCCGCACGGAGCAGATCAAGACCGGGCACCCGCTGGACACCGACACCATGATCGGCGCCCAGGCCTCCAACGACCAGTTGGAGAAGATCCTCTCCTACCTGGACATCGGTCGGCAGGAGGGGGCCAAGGTCCTCACCGGTGGTGAACGCATTGAGCAGGACGGCGAGTTGAAGGGCGGTTACTACGTCCAGCCGACGATCTTCGAGGGCGACAACCGTATGCGGATCTTCCAGGAGGAGATCTTCGGTCCGGTGGTCTCCGTCACCTCGTTCAACGACTTCGACGACGCCATCAAGATCGCCAACGACACGTTGTACGGCCTGGGGGCGGGGGTCTGGACGCGGGACACCAACACGGCCTACCGCGCGGGCCGTTCCATTCAGGCGGGCCGCGTCTGGACGAACTGCTACCACGCCTACCCGGCCCACGCCGCGTTCGGCGGCTACAAGGGCTCGGGCATCGGCCGCGAGACCCACAAGATGATGCTGGACCACTACCAGCAGACGAAGAACCTGCTGGTGTCCTATTCGCCGAAGAAGTTGGGGTTCTTCTAGGCGCCAAAAAAGGGCGCCTGACCTGGGCAAATGCCCGTCAGGCGCCCTCCGGAGCCTCCACTTGGGCAACGAGTCGAAATACGGCTCTGCTCCTGATATCTCCCACCGCTATCCCACCTCTGACCAGCTGTTCCGGGATATATCCGGGCCAGATCCCGGCTGGCGCGCCTTCAACGGCCACTGGCCCCCGGTTCCTCCCAATGCCTCATCGACTCCTCGATCAGCCGGTTGGCGTGGTCTCGTGTTTCGGCAAGAAACTTGGCGTAGTAGCGGAACAGGACATGGATGCTCTGCCCGGCTCGGCGCGCGCACTCTGCGGGGTCGACGCCGGAAGCCAGCCATTCGCCGAGAGGCAGCTATCCGTCCGGTTCTTCATGCACGTCGCCCGCTACGCCTCCGCCTACAACCTCACCTTCGCCCCCGGCCAGAGCCGGGCGGACTTCTTCGGAGAGCGGACCGTCGGCGGTTATGTCGTCGCGGAAGCCAAGGGCCGCTCAGGCCCGCTGACGAAGAAGCTGCGCGAAGCCATGGAGGAACAGAAGAGGACAGTCAAGACCATCAAGGGCGTAGTGCCGAAGATCGCATACGCGAGCGCGGTGCACTTCTCCTCCCTCCATAGCCCCATGCGTCTGACGGCGATCGACCCGGACACAGCCGACCCTCGCGCCGTAGACCTTCCCGTCGACCCGGACCTACATGTGCTGGCCTACTACACGCCGTTCCTGGACGCCTTCGCCCATCAGGAACCACTCATTCTGGGCGACTACGTCGTGGCTGGCTTCGAGGCGCTCGGCGTGACGCTCGGGGTCTTGGCGCCGGTGCTGCAGCGTGTGGAACGGGCAGCTCGACGCAACGAAATCGCGGGCCTTCGCGATGACAGCCTGGGCCTACTCGCCCGCCACCGGCCTCGCCAGGAGCGCACGCTCTACATCGACGGCACTCTTTTCGCGGCAGACTGGACGGTTCCTGAGGACCGGCGCCGCCCGGGCCGTCGGGACAGCGAGGTGCTCCCCGACTTCCTGCACGAGGCGTTCCGCAGCATGAACGAGGAGGACGACTGGCGAGTGGTGTCCGTGGAGGAGGGGGACCTCGACTGGCGGGATCTGTCCCCTGCCAGGGGCTACATGCCGGGAATCCTCCCCCAGGGTGATCTCCTCGAGGGCTGAGGCATGGACGGCCGCCGGGCACCCTACGGCCGCTGCAGATTCACCGCCGCGGTGGACGCCGCCGAGGGCCTGTCAGGCGCTGTCCCGGTCCACGCGCTGTGTAGATCGGCTTGTCCCCGTCGGTCCGGCGACACGAGTTTCGCCGGGCAGCCCAACGTGGTAACTCCACCAGGTCGATGCGCATGTCGACGATGGTGGTGTGCCTGTCCGGGGCGACGATAGAGCCTCCCCGGTTGCACCGAGGGCGCCGAGAGTGGTGCCGATTTCCCAGAGGACTCCCGACCGACGTCACCGCTCACCAGCGAGGTCGAGATCCCCCTTGCTCGTCTCGGCCGCACCCTCAGTACTCCGGTCACACCGCCAGGGGTGCGCGTTCGGCTGCGACACCGCCCGCCACCACGCTTCCATCGGCAGCTTCCCCGCTGGCTCGAACGGCTCACCCGGCCACGGGTGCGTCACCGCCTGGCCGGCCTCCTCGGCCGCATCCTTCATCCACTTCCCCGGCTCCGCCCACGCGTGCAGCGTCAGGTTGAACGTCCCCAGTGGATCGGCAACAGCACCTCACCGGACCAACTTCCTGCTTCGAGAATTGAGACAGTCAGCACTTTCCAACCTCACAGCCCCTATGGGGTCCTGGCTGCAGCTGTCCGACCAAGTGGAAGACCTCCCGGGCCGCGTAGCGCTTGAGGCAAGGGAGGATTTCGCGACGGGACTTGCCCTCCGTGATCGGCGCTCGTAGTAGTCCGGAGCGCGTGGGGTCGACGGCCCCGCAGGAGCGATCACCATCACCATCCGCGGAGCATCCCCGCGGGGCCGACGCGGCTGATCAAAACTACGGTCGACGTGTACGGGCACCTCGTCCACCCCGCCTGGGACCACCGCGAGACGATCCGACGAGCAGCTGTTTGGCCCCCTCCACGTCAGACGAGAAGTCGCATCCGGGAGACGCAACTCGCCCACAGATGCCAGCGCTGACTCCCGTCGCCTCCGGGCGGTCGTTCACCGAGGCTCGCCCATGCCAGGCGGGGAGCGGAAGCGGTTCAAAGCGACAGCTCGGTCGTGGAATCGGGAACGGGACATCCGAGAGACCATCCGCCACATTTCTCTCTCTTCTGCGATGTCCTGTGGCAGGTCAAGGCCCATGGCCTGAGCTAATGGGTGGCGCCCCAGGTTGACCAGTGCGCGGACGGCTGCCGCCCATTCATCAGTTGCTGCAACCGCGGCCCGATACCAAAGCGGGCACAGAGCGCAGAGGACGCCGGCCGTGCCGAGGAGAACTGGAGGATCGGCACTATCAACCGATGTGGCACACAGGGCCATGGCGACGAGGACTGTGTGCCCGTACAGCAGGGCTATGAAGAAGTCGACGCTGGTGCGCGCGGTGTCGACCTGCCTGCGAGCCTGCTCGGGCGCCATCGCGGTGAGCTCGTTCCAAAGCACCTGAGAATCCAGGCGATACCGGTCATAGCCGTACTCCTCCAAGCGCCGAATGGCGTTGCCGAGCCTAGTAGGCGTGACCTGGTCGTCCTGCACCGGATATCTGGCCAGCCGCTCACCAAGCAGCGCCTGCTGCGTCGCTGTTAATACTTCGTCGCGTGGATCTGGTGCGGCCGGGGCTTCTCCGTCAGGGATAGGTGGCCTCTGTGCAGTGCCTGCCGACTGCATCCGCTCAGCTGCAGCCCGACGCGCGCGGCGCGTCCGTGTCAGTTCATCGGCCAGGTCGCTACGGCGCTTGCGGTGGTGGCGACTGCGCCGTGCATAAAGTCGCGCCGGCCAGAGCAGGTACCCCTCCAAAACTCGATAGAGGGGGACTTGCAAGGCATTGAGGATGAGGCCCGTCAATACGGAAGCAATCAGTAACAGCAGCGCCTTCGCACCCGGCGAGGCAGTGAATATCTGGTTCGCCACCGGGACCTGGCGCAGGCTGGGCCCCATGGTGATGGCCAGAATGCCCAAGTTGATGGCTGTCGGCAGGATCCAGCCGACCAACAGGCTCCACCCGCCACCGAGAACACCCTTGGCGATATCCCCCAACTACTCGTCCCATTCATCGTCGTCATCGCCCAATGGAGGGCCCGGCGGGGTGTGACCAAGGGGTATGTCTAGCGGTGGGCTTTCGAGCGCTGCGCGCTCGTCGGCGTCTCTGAACGCGGGCTCCGGGTCCGGCAGTCGCAGATTTTCAAGCTGCCAAGAGTCAGACAGGAGTATCCGCTGGCTGATCCGGAGAAACATCCGAGCATCGCGAAGCAAGTCCTCCGCTTCACGCATGCTCGCCGCGCCCGGGAGGCCGGCCTCGGCGCGAGCGCGCGTTCGAGCCCTGGCCGCGAAGAGAACGCTCCACTCGGTCAGCTCCGGAGCTACTTCAGGAAGCACCTCCCATGCGCTGCGGATCCGCCTGCGGCGCCCATCGCTCGCGCCTTCCGGCGGCCGGCCTCGGGCAGCAAGCACTGCGGCGGCGGTGCGTAATGCTGCCAGATGAGCCGTGGCGAAACGATCATTCGCAGACTCCATCGCAGATGCCTCTTGCAGGCCGGCCTCTGCCTGGGCCAACAGATCCAGCGCAGGACGGGGAACGGTCCCCTGAAGCCTGCGGGCTCTCGCAGCGAGATCCATCAACTCTCGAAGGCGCGATATCAGCGCCTCTGGGACGCTGGTGGCTGCCAAAGCGTCATCCAGCTGGTGTGCGACCGTTCCAACCGTTCGTTCCGCATCGGCGATCTCGTCGAACGCGCGGTATACGAGCGCCACAGCCCTGACGGTCTGGGCGTCCGTACCAGCCGCGAGGTGGAGGCGAATTTCCGCTAGGCACTGTGCGACTGCCGTAGAGGTCCCAGGGACGTCATTGACGTCTTTCCCATAGGTGAAACGGATAACGGTGCCGCCGTGGCCATCCGAAACAGCACCCTCTTTGACCGCAGATCGTCGACTGTTGCCCGACGCCATCACACCCCCGAAGCCCACACGAATGTTGCACACGACGCCCTCACCAGTGGTGGCGTAAGGACGCGCGATCCGCCCGAGGTTATCGCGCGGGGAACCTCCTGGACACGTGCGAGTCGGGCATCTGCAACCGCGACTGCTCTGGTAATACCGGAAAGCGCGGCCTGGTACACGGCCCCGTACAGCGCCCAGGAGCGGCCCAGCGGTGCGTCTGGCTGCCGGGGCGGCGGGGCGGAACCGCCTCTCAACACCAATCTCTTGCACAGGTGTGCAGTCGGACCTCGACGCTGGCTTCGCACAGCAGCGCCGCGCTCTCCTGCGCGGACTGTCCGGCGCCCACCACGACGACATCCCTCCCCGGAGAGCCGCACGTTGGCACACGACCCGCTGGCGGAGTTGGTGACCGAGCCTGCACAGACCGCCACATGCCCGCACGGACAGCCACACAGCCTGCCGCATGACGACCCCCGTCCCGCCGAAATCCGCAGGCGCCACCCCCGCACGCCAGGCAGAATCGCCCTCATGTCGCAGCGCACCGAAGACCTGCTCACAGCCGTCGACCGGCTCGCCTACCCCCACCGCATGCGTGAGTTGGCCTCTGCTGCCCGGCGCGCCGCGGCAATGGGGGCGGTCGACGAGCTTGTAACCGGGCTCGCCGCCCACGGCGTCCACGGGCGGCGGCTCGCCGCCACCGTGGCGGACATGGCGCGTCACGACGCGTATCTGAAGGGCTGCCTCGCGGACCCCGACCGCCTCGTCCGCGCCCCCGCGATCAGGGCGCTGCGGCAGGGGCGGCTCACGGACGCCACCGTGATCGAGGCCATCGAGGATGCACCCGCCGCCGTACGGCAGCAGCTCGTGCACGCCATCGCCGTGGCGGGGCGTACGGGCCTCGCCGAGGCGCTGGTCGAGCCGACGTACCGGCGATGGGGCGCCGAGGCCGCCGCGGAACTGCTCCCCGCCTGCACGCCGGAGACCGCCGCCCGGCTGCTGCCCCGCCTGTTCCGCGGACTGAGCTCCTACCGGCTGCTCGCCGCCCGCCATCCCGCTCTGCTGCTCGCCGAGATGGAGCGGCAGCTCGACACCCTCCCCGCCGTCGTACGGGACGGCTGGCTGGCGTCCCACGCAGACGCGCTCGCGCTCCTCGCCGAACGGGATCCGCTCGGCGTGCTGGCTGTGCTCGAGCGTTACGAGACGCTGCCGATGCCCGTGGACCGCAAGCTGCACCTCCTGGTCGAGGCAGATCCCGGCCGCACGGTGCGGCTGCTGCTACGCCCGAAGCTGCGGTCCCGGCTGAACAGCGGCCGCCTCGAACCCGCCGTGCTGCGCCGCCTCGTCCGCCACGCCCCGGCGGAACTCACCGACCTCGCCTGCGCCTGGAACGACAACGCGGCCGCTCTCGCCCGGCTGCTGGCCTGCCTGCCGCCCTCCCGCCGCGGCGCCCTGTTCGACGCGGCGATGGAGGGCAACGATCTCGCCCACGCGGACCTCAGCCCCGCCCTGCTCGACGTACTGCCGTACGAGCGGCGCACTGCCGAGGCTCGGCGGATAGCGACGCTGGCCCGCGGCAGGGGCGCGCACTGGACGCAGATACTGACGGCAGCCGCCTATCTGCCGCCGGACGAGGTCCGTGACGACCTTCTCACCGCCGTCCGCCGCTCCGCCGCGGACGACCGCGCCACGGCGTACCCGCTGCTCGTCCGCAACGCAGCACGCTCCCGCGACCCACAGGAAGTGAGCCGGTTGCTGCGTGCGCTGCTGCGGCTGCGCAATGAACAGGACCCGGTCCGCAGCGCCGCCCTCTCCGCACTGGCAGAGGTGCGCCCTTCGCTGTTCGCGGAGGACGCCGCCGAGGACCTCGGACGAATCGCCATCGACGCCGTCGAAGCCCGCGACTCCTCCTGGAGCACCCGTCACGCGCTCAGCACGCTCGCCCTGTCCGTGCTGCGCGAGCACGCCGTCACGGGCGGCACGCGGCTCATCGGCTGGGCCCTCGACACCCTCACCCGGCTGTCCGGCCACACCGGCGGCGCGAACGTCGGCCGCCTCGACATCGTGCTGCGGCGCGGCCAGGAGTACGAGGTGCTGGCGGCGCTACGGCCGTGGCTGGAGGCCGCCACCGACAAGGCCGACTACTCGCTCGTCTTCGCACTCGTACGGGCACTCGGGCGGCGCGCGTGGGGGATGGCCGAACTCCAGGAGTACCTGTGGCAGGCCGTCCAGTTCGGAAACGACGCGTCCGTCCGCACCGCCGTCGACCTCTGGCTGGAGCAGCCGAAGGGGCGCGACGAGCGGGTGGAGCGGATCGTGAGGCTGGAGCCGTCCGCCGCCGTCCTGCCGTCCGTTCTGAGAGTCCTGACGGGGCGGCGTACGGACCTGCTCGACCCGGTGCTGGCGGAGACCCCACCGTACGGCCGCTTCCTGACCGCCCGCAGCCACTGGACGCCACCCACCCACCGGGCGCACCGCTGGGTGCCGCGCCAGCAGCGGGCGGCGGCGGAGCTGCTCGCGCGCACGGCGGGCGACGCGGGGCAGCTGGTGCATGTGCGCGTCCAGGCCCTCTCGGCGGCGGCAGTGATTCCGGAGGCGGGCCTGGAAGTCGTCCGCCGCTACACGGGATCGTCGAACGTCCCGCTGGGGGAGGCGGCCCTCGGCGCACTGCCGTGGACGGACCGCCCCGGCGAGGTGCTGCCGCTGCTGCTGGAGCACGCGGGCGGCGACCGCGCCCGGGTCGCGGTCTACGCGGCGACGCGGGCCGCGCAGTACGTCGCGCCGTCGCGGCTCGCCACGGAGCTCCGCAGGCTGCTCACGCCGAAGGACCCGCGGACGGTGAAGGTCACCAGCCGCAAGGAGGCGGTGCGCCTCGCGGCGACGATGCTGCCCCCGGCGCAGGCGGCGCCGCTGCTGCGGGAAGCGTTCGAGCTGCCCGGGCAGCACCACGACGTGCAGTCGGTGTGCGTCGCGTTTGCCCAGGGGATGCTGGCGGAGCCGGCCGGCTGGCCCATGCTGGAGTCGGCCGCGCAGGGACGCACGGAGCTCCGCCGGGAGCTGGCGCGGGCGGCCGTGGCCGAGGTGGACGAGGAGCATCGGGCCAGGTATGCAGGGCTGCTGCATCGCGCCTGCGAGCCGCTCGAACCGGAAACGGCTGCGGCGCTGTTTCCAGCACTGGCGGAATGGGCGCCGTGGCAGCCGGAGATCGCCGAGATGCTGGTGGCCGCCACCACGGACCTTGCCGATCGGGCAGTGTGGGCGATGGCCGGGCAGGAGTTGGTGGAGCTCGCGGCGGACGACGACGGCCCGTACCTTCGGGCCCTGCGGGCGATGCTGGAAGCCACAGGAGACCCGGACCAGCCCGACGCCGAGCCCGAACGCGACCAGCCGGCCCGGCAGCGGGCCGCGAGCCTGCTGCACCACCTCCTGCTCCACCATCGCTACCGGGGCGGGGGCCGGCCGACGGCGGACGTGCTGGTGCGCGCCGCCGACACCGCCGCCGGGCACGAGGATTTCGCGCGCTCCGTCGCCGAACTCCGGCTGTACTCCCTCGAACTGAACAAGGACGCCACCGCGCTGTCCTCGGGCTTGCGCCGACTGGCTGCCGACTGCGAAGGACGTCCGCTGCTCGCCCGGGACATCGCCGAAGGGCTCAGCTCGCGGCTCAGCGCGATCAGCGGCCCCGCGCCAGACGCGTGGTTGGAGACCGCCCGCACGCTGGGTGCGGAACCGGGCCTGGCCCAGGGCCTGTTCGCCATCAGGCTCACCGTCTCCGGCGGCAGCCGCTCTCGGTGGACGGAGCCGTGGCGCGGCCAGCTCCGCACCCTGCGCCGGCACGCACACCCCGACGTCCGCGCGTCGGCACGCGAGACGGTCACGGCACGGGAGGCGCCGCCGTCGGTCCCAGGGACGATCCAGTGGTGACCGGGGCCCGCGCCGTCCGACCAGGTGGAAGACCTCCCGGGCCTCATAGCGCTTGAGGCAACGAACGATTTCACGCCGGCTCTAATCGAGGAGAGGACCTCGCCGTTGAGGAACGCTGAGGGCCCCTGCCGACACCTGCCCGGCGAGGGCCTCAATGACCATCACGCGTCACAGCCCCTATAAGCGTGGACGCCTCACTATCCAGGCGTTCCGGCTTGTCCCCCACCGTGATCAGCAAGGCGACGGCCGTGTCCGGACCGACCCCCACCACGTCGAGCAGCTGCGGGGCGTGACATTTGACGAATCGGGCCAGACGAACGTCCACATCCCGGACCTGCTCGGAGAGCTGGCCGATCCGGTGAGCCAGCAGACCCAGCGTGATCCGAGTGGCCTGCAGCACCGACTCCTCACCGTCCTCCTCGCGACTGCTCACGTCGGCGAACCGCGCACAGGCCCGGAAGAGTTCGGCATTGCCCAGTGCGGCCAGTTCTTCCCGCAAGGCAGGATCGGCAGTAATCAGGACGGACTTGATCTGATTGATGGCCTGCGTGCGCGCTTTGACGGCCGACACCTTCGTGATTTCGTACATTCTCGCGATCTGCACCGGCCCGTCGCCCGCTTTCGCCCGGGCGCGGGCCCGCCCGCTCAGTACGGCTCGCGCCGCGTTCTGGGCATCGAGCGGATCTGATTTGCCGCGCCGACGGCGATCTGCCCGGTCCATCCGATTCACGTCAAACACGTCTATGCCCTGGGCCAGTAGATAGCGCGACGAGGACGCCCCGTAGGAACCGGTCTCCTCCACCCCGGCCCGCCTCACGGCTCCCGACTTCCTGGCCCACTTCAGCAGATCGCAGTACCCGGCCGCGGTGGCCGGGAACTCGTCAGTGGCAAGCACTGTCCCCATCACGGAAAGCACCGCAGCCACCTGGGCATCCCGGTGCGTGTCCACTCCCAACACCACCTCACCCGCAGGGCGACGGCGGCGGGTCTTGGGAGCAGGCGGCGTACTGGACATGGTCGATCTGGACATGTCCGTTCCCCTTTCCAGTCCGACGGCGCGTCGCGTTGCCGGTACCGGGCCGCGTCGGGCGGTCAGAATCGTGGGGACGCCACAACAATCGGCAGGCCCCTATCGGGACACACCTCGCCGGCCCGGCACCGACGACGCACCATCCCCGGCCAGCAGCCGACACCGTGAGATCGGGACACTTCGGTCAGACATGTCATGAGTCAGACCCCAGGCCCGGGACAGAACCCACCCATCCTCCCGCCCCCATCTCACCTCCGCTCAGGGGCCGCAGAACATGCTCAATCCCCCTCACGCAACACCCAGTACTGGATCCCAGCCGACCACAACAGCGCACGAAGGCAAGCGGGGCGTTCAGGGAGCTTGGTTGCTCGTCGACAGAGGCACCGCCACCGACCAGCCCTGCCGCCGCCGCAGCAGCAGCAGCCAACTCTGTTGTCAGAGGCAGGACTTACTCTCAAAGCATGACCCACAAGGTGCTGCATCGCGGTTACGGGATCACCATCGACTTGAGTGCATCAGACCTGGGCAACCCGGACCGACCGGGGCTCCTGCAGGAGATTCACCGCAATTACAAGCCGGACCTTCTCTACTGCCTCGGGGCCCATGAATACGGCACCGTCTGCCCCGGGTTCATGACCATCGTCGAGAAGAACGGGCGCTACCACGCCCGGCACGTGACCAGGGGCGAGGTGTCCGAGACAGCGAGCGAGAGCGAGCTGCACAAGGCACTCAAGAACCACACCGCCGAAACAGCCAGCCGGGAGGGCTTCAACGTCTCCGTCGAAGACCGAGCCGTACATGGTCGCCGTCGTACTGATGTAACGGTCGCCGGGGTCGGCGGTAAGAAGATCGGCTACGAGATCCAGATCTCGCCGATCGCGAGTGGTTCTGTGGACAACAGGACGCGCACTGCAGTGGGCGACGGCCTGACACCGCTGTGGCTCGTGACGAACGAGAACTCGCTCGCCATCGATCGGGCGCCTTGGGCTCGGCTGAACGTCCAGCGATGGCAGGACGTGGGCAGTGGGGACGCCTTGCGCGTACGAGGAGGGGTGAAGGCCTTACGCATGGTCCGCTGCGACTGGAGTACTCAGCGCGAATGCCCCGGAACGGGTACGCGCTGTGGCGGTTGGCACGCCACGTGGGAATCCACGCAGGCGCACTACGACGACATGGTGCGCATGACGGCCGTGGGTGAGCTCGTGACGCTGTTCATGCGAGCGCGCGCCGGGCGGCGGCGCGGCTGGCACATGTGGGTGAAGCCGTCGGACAAGGCGGAGTTCCTCCAAGGCCGTCCGGAACCAGAGCCCTATCTGTCGGCGTCGGCTGCCGGCTCGACCGCCACTCTCCTCCCCGCCGTGCCACTCCCGCCCGACCCGCACTGCCACTATGGCGAGGACACCGGGATTCGCGCGGAACTCGCGCGTCCCCGCGACAGTGGCGATCCCATCGATGCCTCCGACTGGCTGTCGAAGGAGCCGCCGCCCGAGTACAGGTCCACGTGGAACGTGGACGGCTGGGAGATTCCCGGCGATGTAGTGCCGGCGAGGCTGGCGCTGGACTCCGCCCTTCAGCACCTGAAAGCACTCGCCGACACGCTCCCAGCGGGAGCAGACATCGCAGCGGGACGAATCGACATCACGCACGCAGACCGACAGCGGTGGCTCGCGGCCCAGGAAGAGTGCAGGCGACTGGCCGCCGCACTGGCGACCCACCCATGGCTGCCCACGACCCACGACCCGTTCAGTGCCCGCAGGGCTCTCTTCGCCGCCACACGCAAGGCTGAAGCCGTGGACTCCGCCAACGCGACGTATCAACCTTAGAAGAGCTCGCCTTGTCCAGGCTTTTCGGCGTAGGGGAACACGCGGGTCTTCTTGGTGACATTGCGTGGCTCTGTGGCGACGACCCTGCCGTCCCGCATCTTCAGGGGGTTGGTCGGTCGCGTTCGATGCTGGCGGCGAATGCCGCGGCCTGACGGACGCAGGCGGCGGCATCCTTGGTGATCTCCGAGCCGCTGAAGCGCACGATCCGCCAGCCGTCGAGTTCGAGTTCGCGCTGCCTGGCCCGGTCTCGGGTGAAGGCTTCGGGACTGGAGTGCCATGCGTACCCGTCGAGTTCGATGCCGATCTTCTGTTTGGGCAGAGCGAAGTCGATGCGGTACCGACCGCCGAAGACTGGGTGCTGAGCCTCCAGGCCGTTCAACTCACGTGGCGTCTGTTGCACGTAGGCTCCCCAGAACGCCTGCTCAATAGGGGACTCAAGGTTGGGGGATAAGCGAACAACCTCCTTGAGTGCTTCAAGGGGAGTCGCGGCGGCGATGGTGCTGGAGGCGCAAGAGAAGGCGAACCACAGATCGTTGGTGGCGCTGTCCGCGATCCCGATACCAACCTCGCTGGCCTCCGACAACCATCCGAAGGTCTGGGGTGTCTCGGGCGCTGCGATGACAATGGTCTTGCCGCGTCCCTTGGCGTAGCCGATCTCGACCAGCGTGCCGTAGGCAGTGAGGTCGTCGAGCCAGGCGAACACGATGTCTGCTGTGTCGATGGCCGAGAGGCAGAGTTCCCGTACCTGATTCCTCTTGGGCAGGTTTTCGTAGGTGAAACAGGGAACAGCGCCGTCGTTGCCGCAACCGTGGGTATTGGGGCCGTGTCCACAGCCGTGGTCGTCGCTGACGAAGTACGGGCCAACGTAGTCGAAGAGGCCAAGAACGCTGCGCTTCAGGACGGGCCACGGCTCGGAGGGGTGGTCATCGTCGACCTCCCAGGCTCCGCGGAGCCGGTAGCCGATCAGGTCGTAACGCCAGTCGCCTGGGCCGATCTTTCCGGCGAGATAGATGGACGGCATTGGAGCTCCTGGGCGGGTTGGCGCTGGTCTGTGGTGTGACGGTACGACAGGGGTGGTCTGTCCGTCCGGGGTTTGATCACGTCCGTCACCGGATGGCGCGGCCGTCGCGTTGGTGCGGGACGACGTCGACGTATTGCCTGCACCAGATCCTTGAAGCTCTCACGCGGCTGGGCCTCGTCGAGAGATGACAGGGAGCGTGGTCTGGACCTGCTGCTCGACTTGCACGGCGGCCACACTCGGGGAGGGGGCGTACTGGTCATGCTCGTAGCCATGAGATTCACCTGCAATCAGCGAGTCAGTTGGCACACCGGGATCCTTAGCGTCAACTCGCCAATTCGTCAATCCAGCTTATTTGTTCGAAGTCCATCATTCGCGAGTTCGGCACCTCCGCGCGGGGCATGCCGACCGGCAACTTGTTTTTACTAACCACACCATTAGAGCGTGATCTCACTGCCCCTCAATGGGAACAAAAGTACGCCTCTTCACCCGAAGCGAGTATCTACCGGATAAGCATGTCGCTCCTCAGCTTCCTGATGCCAGGATGCTTCCTGTTCCTAACGTGCCGATGCGGGACGTCTGTTGGCCGATGGGTCGACCTACGGCCGCGACTCCCGAAGGGCCTCAGTCATGCCTTCATCCCCGGAATCCGACCGTCCTCTCGACGAATCCACCGAGGAGATCCGACGAAAGGAGCGGGAACTGGCCGAAGCTGAGGTCAAGTTGGCGCGCCGCGAGCGGATTGTGAACCGGCTGCGAATCCTGCAGGTGTTCTTCTCGCTGGTCGCGCTCGCGACAGGCAACCCGGCTTACCGGTGGGCGGCCAGCTGCGCCCAGTGGGTCATGGAACGTTTCCGGGACTCCGAGTGATGTGAGGTAGAGCATGAGCGAGGTCAATGTCGATGGACCGTTTCCGATTCCGGTATCCCGGGAGGATCAAGAGGCATGGATTAAGGCCGTGCTGGCGACCGAGGGGGTGAATCTGCCCCGTGGTGCACTGGAGAACGTCGCCCCCTTCATCGTTGATCCCGATGACACGCTGAGTGAGCCCGACGCCCACGGTGTGCGCACGCTCAAGGCGAGCGCGGTCCGGCGTATCCGCACAGACGCTGGTGACATGGTCGTCGCCGTCGTCCGGATGCACGGCGTCGGCGGTGTGCAGTGGGGACACAACGAACGGATCAGCTCAATCTGGCGCTCCGTCGCGGATCCGACGGTCGGCCGGGAGACCGAGCGGACCTTGGCTTCGGTCCGGCCATGGATGGGTGTCGACGACGATGGATGCAAGAAGTGTTTCGCCGCACTTGAAAGCGTCGTGGCCAACCGGCGCATGTTGATCATGAACGCCGAGGATGCGGCGGACGAACTGAAGAGGCGAGACCGCGTCCGCCCTTACGACCTTGAGGAAGACCTCGTCCTCAACGGGCAACAAGACCCCGGGATGTACGTTCCCCAGCAGGTGAGGATCGAGGAGAACCCGGAGAAGGACTCTGACGGCAACCCTCTTTATCCGGACGCCTATTGGGGGTGGATGGCAGTTCGAGGCAATAATCGCACACAGAAGCGGCAGTCGATCTTCCGTTTGACATCCAGTGAAGTGCTGGCCGGTGTCCCGGCGGAGAAACTGGAGCGAGAGGGGGACGAGATCATCTGCGACCCTCGTGACTGGCTCCCTGAATTCTCCGCCGTACTCAACAGGGAGTTCGCGGAGACGGGCGACGACGAACTGGATCCGACGAACGGCTCACGGGCGCGACGCGCCGCGGCCATCGCCGTGGTGGACGCGCATCTGGTGATCGGCACCCCCACTCCGCAGCGGCTCTACCGCATCGTGCAGATGAACAACCGGCGCGATCACGTCCACCCGCCGCTGGAGTTCGACGCCCTCGACCGCTCGCGCGCGCTGGGGCGGAGCGTTCTCGGGATGTACGTGGCGCAACAGGTTATGGATGAGAAAACGGCAGAGGTCCTTTCCGGACTCGCGCCGATCCGTGAACTCTCGGGCGCGTGGGCGGACATGACGGTCTCAGAGCTGCGAGACCTGCGCTCCATGAGGTTGTTGCAGGAACTGTTTCCGGTGGATCCGCGCAAGCGTCATCTACTGCGGCGCGCGCTCAGCGAGAACCCGCCATCTCAGCTCAAGTCGGGGGAAATCAACCAGCGGGCGCGCACGTGGTCAGCGCTGACCTCCGAGAGCTACCCGGCACCATGGAACCCACGCGTGGGCCAGGTATTCTCGACCCGGGCCCGGGAGGGAATCGTTCTCTCCGGACGCAGGCTGCCAGATCTGCTCGCTGCCGCGGACACCGATGACGACGCATTCGACGAACTGGTGTCCTATCGGGCGGCGCACTGGCTGGCCTCCTTCGGCATCATCGAGGCCGACCGAGGCTCACTCGACGGCCAGGCGGCGATCGGCGACGCAGGGGAACGGATTCGCCGATCTCGCAGGACCGTCATGAACTGCCTGCAGGCCCTGCGGCACGAAAAGAGCCGGATGATGGCAGTCGGCGTACTGAAGTCGCTGGCCGCAGCCATGGACGACGGAGACCGGCGGCCCTGGCGCGTCAGCAGCTCCGGCAAGGAGATGGTGGGGCGGGAAATGACACCGCTCTGGTTCGACAGCGAATTCCCCAAGGACACCGGTACCCGGCCCCGCAAGACCGCAAATTCTGCACCACCCTTGCTCACCACGGCGACGGCGCCCGCCCCCCTCCCTTCGCCTACACTGCCCGCGCTCTCACCCATGACACCAACGCCCTCACTCGTGACATCAGCTCCCGCACACCCCCCCGCGCCGCCGCCCACCCCTGCAGTCTCGGCCCAGTCCGAAGCGCGCGCCACCGAGGAGACCGACGAAGCCGATAGCTCCATGCCCTCCCTCGAGGAACCGCTAACCCTTGAGACACTGATGACCCGTGTCGAAGAACGGATCCGTGGCCTGCACGCGGCCTCCGCCGAAGTCGGCGAACTCCTCGGCCACCTCGCGGACCAGAGCCGGGCGGCGTCTCTCGCCCAACCTATCGGCCGACAGCAGGCCGATAGGACCGTGCGCCTCCTGAACCAGACGCTATCCAGGCTGCGCAGACTGCCCGAGCTGATGGAGGAGATGACGGAACCCGTCTGACGCACTTCGCCCGGCGGGGCCGACCTGGAGTGGGACGGCGAGCGTCGAGGACGCTGCCGAGGCGTTCGGCTTGTCGAGATCGAAGAGCTATCGCCTCGTTCGCCGAGGAGCATTCCCATGCCGCGCGCTACCGATAGGGCTGCACCGCCCGCGTCGTCACCACCTCGCTCCTCCGCGTACTCGAGAGCGGCGAGCCGGAGTACAACGGAGCCTCCAGTGCAAGCCCCAATCCGTCATGACCAACTGCACGAGCACGCCCCGCCGCAGCAAGCCGGCGGGGCGTCGTCGTATCAGGTCCCGTCTACGCAGGGCCCCCGCCGGAGCAAGCCGACGGGGGGTCCTCACGTGTCACGGGCGATCACAAGCGTGTCACCAACCCCGCGGACGCACTCACGTAACAAGGCCCTGACCTTTGACTTACGCGCTCACCCTGGACCAACTGGACGCCCGTGGACGGTTTCTACGACATGTGCCATGTGGTACCGCGGCCCACTCGCTAGCACCACGTACCACTCATCAAGATCCGGACCAGGTGCGGACCGAATCAGCCTGGCACTCGACGTTTCCACTCTTGGTCGCAGGTCAGGAGCGAGGTCAGACGTGTACCACCAGCAGACGAAGAACCTTTATTGCAGCTACTCCCCGAAGGCAGTGGGGTTCTTCTAGCCCGCCAAGTCGAGCTCCAAAAAAGGAAATTGCCCTCCCGAATCCAGATCCACAGAGTCACTCATGGACATCAGGCCGTCACGCTAAGTCTGGAAAGGAGTCACTCAATAGCGCCTCCCGGACCAGTCACGGACCAGACTCCCGCCCAGGGTGAGGCAGGCGACAATCCGCTGACACGTGCGGTGGCACGGCGTAGCGGGACGGCTCAGGTTCTACATCGCGCTCCGCGGACGTGGGCACACGCGTCGTGCCCCACCGCTTTCATCACATGGTCCCCATGGCCATCGTGCTGGCCGCCATGTGCCTGGCTTGGTACGTCAACTCACCCCAGAGTGGAGGGGACCGATTGCCCGGCGGACTGTCAGTGGCTGCACATAACCTGCCGACATGCCCTCGACTCTCGGTGAGCTCCGCCAAGTCATGCTCGGTTCGATCTTCAAGCCCGAGGTTCCCCTGGGGCCGACCTGGGACATCCTCATCACCTGTCACGCCTCTGCAACGGGTAAAGGCAAGCTCCACGGAAGCTCCGAGTGCCGCATACTGCGGTCAGCCTCTTCTATGAACCAGATCGACATCCCATTCGGCGAAGCCATCGAGCGGCTCTGTGCGAACTGCCGGTGGCCTCTGCCCACGGACAGCCCCATCCTGGCGCTCGGCGCAGCGGTGAGCGACGTGGATTCTCTCACCATCTGGCTCGACAGGGATCCCGAAGACGAGGAGGACGTCGAGGCCGAGCGTGACGCCGCCATCGCCCTCTCCACTGGCGACTACCCACCCCACACCAATGACGTCGGCGACGCGGAAGAGGAGGACGACGAGACTGGGCACGCCGAGGAATGGGAGCGCTACGACCGCGCCCGTAACTTCCGCTCCGAACGCCACTCACACTGGCGCCGACTGCACTCCTATCTGACACGCAGCAACGAAGCAGTAGCCGACTACCCGTTCCTCGCCCCGTGGGCCGACGGGCTGCAGAGTCGCCTCACCGCCGTCCTCGATGCCGAGCGTCGCGCCTTCGCGGCCCTCGTCCAGCCTGCCCATCTACTCGAGGCTGCGGCCGTACGCGTCCTGCCCACGCCACAGTTCTCCGGCGATCCCGGCTTCGCCGGATTGGGAGCGGAGGCAGAGAAGACCTTCCGGCGAGCGTGGTACGAGTGGAGTCACCGAGCCACCTGGTCCTGGCAGCGCCTGGAAGATCAGGACTTCTCGGTGTACACCGTCGTCAGCGACGCCTTCGGGCGCCGCCGCAAGGGGAAGCCCGAGGCCCACGCCGCCTTCTGCCAGCTCACCGCCGACTGGATCCGCCAGGCACGCGAAGAAGCCGACCGCCCCGCCACCGCGCCCTGGCAGTTGGTGGCAGTCAAGGCACCCGCCCTCCCCCGAACCCGCCACAGCGAGCCGGAACGCGACCCCCTCACCCCATGGGAGGCATCCGTCATCGCCACCTACCAGGTGGCTTTCAACCGAAAGGCCGGCACCGCAGCCCTGCTCGTTCCCCACCTTGTCGCCGAGCAACTGCTCGCATGTGCCTCCCACGACATGCCAGTCCAGCGCCTTGCCCCCGACGGCAGCGCGCTGCCCGCAGAGGCGCTGCTGGAGCAGTGGGATCACGAGAGCCTCACCCGCACGTGACCTCGCGCTGTCAGGTCACTAGTCGATCACCGGCTGCGACGATCTCGGGAGAAACCGCGCGATTTACAGCCTCGGGGTTACTGCGGCGAGGGCCGCGGTGAAGGCGGTGGCGAGGGTGAGGGTAGTCGCGAAGGCGATCCCAGCGCGGGTGAGAGCGGCGGGATAGGTGGCGCCGTCGAGACGCGCCAGCTTCCCCGCTACTGCGGCGGCCAAGACCGCGACGACGACCACCAAGGCGGTAACGAGCAGGATGAGGGCGAGCGTGGGCACGGTGTTCTCCTTCGGTCACGAGCAGCGGGTGCTGTCGCGGCCCCAAGGTCCCGAAAATGATGGTCGTTGGGGTTCGGCCGGACAATGATGAACACCGACGAACACTGAGGGGGCGGGAGCATGGCGGGCGAGGACACCGACGACCGGGAGGAGGCGCTTACAAAACTGCGGGAGCTGCTGGCCGATGAACTGGCCAATGCCCGTCTGGCCAAAGCTCAGCTCGCGATCCGAGCGAGTTTGGGGCGTACCACGGTCTCCGAGGCATACCAGGTGGGCGGGCCGATGCCGTCGGCGGTCACCGTGGCAGCGCTGGCGCGTGCTCTCAAGCTCCCGAACGAGAAGCGGGACTTGCTGCTGGCGCTGCGGCGCCGTGCTGCCGGCGAAGGCGGTGAGGGTCCGATCGTGCGTGGCGGGCCGGGAAGGCCGGTCGAGGAGTGGGATCCCCACGACCTTGAAGTGCATCCCGCCGGCACCGAGCCCGGGGCCGGAATGCGGGCGACGCGTGCCTTGTCGGGGTATGCGCGGCGCAGGCACGACGAGGTGCTCGCCGAGGTGGTGCGCGCCGCAGTGGCCGCCGGGCGTAGTGGGATGGTGGTGTTGGTCGGGTCATCGTCGACGGGGAAGACACGGGCGTGTTGGGAGGCGGTACGAGCGCTGGCCGGGACGGGGTGGCGACTGTGGCATCCCTTCGAACCGACCCGCGCGGACGCCGCGCTCGCGAATCTGGAGAAGGTCGGGCCTCAGACGGTGGTGTGGCTGAACGAAGCTCAGCACTACCTCGGCGACCCCAACACCGGCGAGCGTGTCGCCGCTGCCCTGCACTCGTTGCTGACTGACCCGGAGCGGGCGCCGGTGGTGGTGTTTGGGACACTATGGCCGGAGTACGTCGAGAAGTACACCGCCTTGCCGCCGCCCGGTGCGCCGGACACCCATAGCCGGCTCCGGGAATTGCTGAGCGGGCGGACCGTGATCGTCCCGGAAGCATTCGACGAGGCAGCCCTCGATACCGCACGGGACCTCGCTGCCGCTGGTGACGAGTTGCTGAGGGACGCGCTCGGCCGCGTAGAAGGGCACGGTCGGCTCGCTCAGGATCTCGCCGGTGGCCCAGAGCTCCTGCGGCGGTATCAGCAAGGCACGCCCTCGGCACGAGCCCTGTTGGAAGCGGCTATGGACGCCCGTCGGCTCGGCGTCGGCCTCCACCTCCCCCAAGCCTTCCTCATCGACGCCGCCGAGGACTACTTCAGCGACCACGACTACAACTACCGCAGCCCCGACTGGGCCGAAGCCGCCTTCGCCGCCCTCGCCGAACCCGTCCACGGCAAACAAGCACCCCTCACTCGAACTGCCACTCGACCCGCACGGCGCCCTCCGGGCGGGTCGGTACCCGCCGAAGTGACGGCGTCGGTGGGTAGGGGCACAGCGTTCCGGCTGGCGGACTACCTCGAACAACACGGCCGCGCGGAACGCTGGTACCTGTGTCCCCCGGCATCGTTCTGGCACTCAGCCCATACCCACCTCACCCACGCCGAAGACCTCACCAACCTCTCCCTCGCCGCGCAACAACGGTGGCGTCGGCAATGGGCCCACCATCTCCGCCAGAGAGCCCTCGCAACCGACACCTCCAACCGCGGACCCCGCCTGATCCGCATGGCGGAGGTGTGGGAGAAGAGCGGGGATAGGGAGATCGCCGAGGCCCTCGCCCGCGAAGCCGCCGCAGATGGAAGCCCGTATTGCCTGACCTCCTTGGCGAAGGCGCGGGCAAAGGCCGGGGATCGCAAAGGTGCTGAAGCCCTCCTCCTCGAAGCCTCCGCAGCCGGGGACTTCGACTCCCTGACATTCTTGCTGGATCTGTGGGAGAGGGGTGAAGGCCCCGGCAGAGCCGAGACCCTCCTCCGCGAAGTGGCCGATGCAGGCAACGCCGACGCCCTGATTCACCTGGCTTCCCTTCGGGAAAGGGCCGGGGACCCCGAGGCCGCTGAAGCCTTCCTTCGCGAAGCCGCCGACGCCGGAAGAACCCACGCCCTGCTCCGCTTGTCGTACCTGCGGATGGAGGTCGGAGACCACGAGGGAGCCGAAACCCTCGCCCACAAAGCAGCCGCTGCTGGCGATTCCATGGCACTGAGCCTCTTGGCCGAGCTGCGGGAAGCGGCCGGGGACCGTGAGGGAGCCGAAGCCCTCGCCCGCGAAGCAGCCGCTGACGGCGACTCAACGGCTGCGTCTCGGATTGTGGAGCGGCGAGAGAACGCAGGCGACCATGAAGAAGCCGAAACCCTCGCCCTCAGAACAGCCAACGCGGGTAGCACGGAAGCCCTAGACCTCCTGTTGGAGCTGCGGGAAGAGGCAGGAGACCGCGAGGGAGCCGAAACCCTCGCCTTCAGAGCAGCTGGCGCCGGGCATGCTTGGGCTCTGCACCTCCTTGCGGAGATCCGGCATGCTGAGGGGGACCACAAGGGAGCCGAACTCCTCGCACGCGAAGCCGCCGATGCCAACGACCCGTTCGCCCTGGCCATGCTGGCCGAGATACGGGAGGACACGGGCGATTGCGAAGAAGCCGAAACGCTCGCCTTCAGAGCGGCTGGCGCCGGAAACGTCTTCGCGCTGCCTCGCCTGGGGCTGCAGCGGGAGCGATCTGGGAACCATGAGGGCGCGGATGCCTTCGCTCGTAAAGTGTCCGACGCCGGGTACACCATGCTCTTGGCCAGCCTGGCCCAGATGCGAGCACGGGCTGGGGACCGCGAAAGCGCCGAAATTCTCGCCCACGAAGCGGCCAGCGCCAGAGACCCAGACGCTCTGGTCCTTCTTGGGGAACTATGCGAGGAAGCGGGTAACCACGAGCGAGCTGAGGCCCTCTTCCGAGCAGCCGCAAACACGGGAGAAGCCAAGTCGCTCAGAGCCTTCGCACGGTGGCCGCACGGCCTGGAACCGGACGGTTCACCGACGCCGCCCTGGTTTAGGGATCTCTGAGCCGGGCCTCTCGACCGACGCCGACGGCCCAGGAGACCTCGCCGTCCCGGTCGTCGGTCCCGGGAGAGGCCAGTCCCGAGCGACTGGGACAACCCACTGCAGCCGCAGCATGACGCGAACCAGCGCCAGCACACCAAGATCCGGACCATTTCCGGACCAGCCCACGCCAAGCGTCCCCGCCAACTCCCGTTTCCGCTGATCAGTATGGGTGCGACTGCTGTACCACCAATAGACCAAGAACCTTTTGGTCAGTTACTCGCCCAAGAAACTGGGCTTCTTTTAGAACGCCGTGAAGGGCGTCTGTCGCGGTTGGGCAGGCGTCCTCGACCACTCACATGAGGGCCTCTCCGGACGCGGGTGCGGATGTCGCAATCCGCACCGAGCCAGAAGGCCCTCACTCATTTCAAGGACACTCATGAAGTGCCCAAAATATTGCAAGGTGAGATAATTTACCTAACAAGGGGACGCGTCACAGGCGTTCCCCACCGACCGTGAAAAGGCGGATCCGACCATGTCGAAGAAACCACGTTCGTCCGAGCCACCGCACGGAAAGGGTCCCAGCCGTCACCAGGGCACCGGACAGCACGGCTGGTCGCCCGATGTGGACGAGACGCGCCAGCAGGACAATCCGAGCGCCCACCGCTCCTTCCGACCCGAGCAGGCCGGCGAAAGAGGTAGGGGCCGGTCGATGTCCCCGGAGGAGACGAAGCCCGTTCCGGGCGACACGGCCAAGAGCCGCAGCGCGAGCGGCGAGAAGTACGGCGACGCGGACGAGAAGGGCAGACGCGACACCGGACGCAAGGGCCGCTCCCAGCGCCCCAGCGGCACCAAGGACGCTTCCGCCACGACCGGCGTGGATCCACAGGACCCACCGTCCGGGCGTCGGCCAGGTTGACGGTCCCATCGCGCCTGGACGGCCTGGCCCGCGCCCGGACGAGCGACGCCCCTGTCAGCAGATCCGCGGCAGTTGCTCCCCGATCGGCAGATCGACCACCCGCGTCCCTCCCAGGCCGGTCCGTGCCACGACCATGCCGGGATGCCCCTCCACGGCCTCACCGATGATCACGGAGTCCGCGCCCAGAGGATGGGCGCGCATCACCCCGAGGACGGCGTCGGCGTGCTCGCGCGGGACGAAGGCGACCAGCTTGCCCTCGTTGGCGATGTACATGGGGTCCAGTCCGAGAATGGCGCAGGCGTTGGCCACGGCCGGCGGGACCGGGACGTCGCGTTCCCGGATGACTACCCCGGTGCCGGAGGCCTGCGCGATCTCATTGAGCGCGGCGGCCAGGCCGCCTCGGGTGGGGTCGCGCAGGACGTGCAGGTCCGGGGTGACGGCGAGCATGGCGTCGACCAGGCCGCCGAGCGCCGCGCAGTCGCTCTTGATCTCCACTCCGAACTCCAGTCCCTCGCGTACGCTCATGACCGCCACCCCGTGGACGCCGATGGCGCCGCTGACGATCACGACGTCACCGGGGACGACCCGCTGAGGGCGCAGATCGACGCCCGCCGGGACGAGACCGATGCCCGCGGTGTTGATGTAGATCCCGTCGCCGTGGCCGGCCTCCACCACCTTGGTGTCGCCGGTGGCGACCTCCACACAGGCGGTGCGCGCGGCCGCGCCCAGCGCCTCGGACACTCGCGTGACCACGTCGAGCTCGACGCCCTCCTCCAGGATGAATCCGCAGGAGAGGTAGGCGGCGCGGGCGCCGCTCATGGCGAGGTCGTTGACAGTGCCGTTGACCGCCAGGTCGCCGATGCTGCCGCCGGGGAAGAACAGTGGCCGCACCACGTAGGAGTCGGTTGAGAACGCCAGCCGGGCACCGCCCACGGAGAGGACGGCGGCGTCACCCATCTGGGCGAGCACCTCGCCCCCGAAGGCAGGCGCGAAGATCTGCTGGACCAGTTCGGCGGAGAGCACTCCGCCGCCGCCGTGGCCCATGACGACACGCGGCCGGTCCCGCAGGGGCGCCGGACACGTCCACGCCTCGACGTCCAGGGCGGGGCCGGGAAGATCGGTGGTGTCAGACAACGGGGGTCGCCTCCTGGGCCTTGGCGGCGGGCATGTCCAGCCGCCGGTAGAGGTAGTACGCGGCGCAGGCTCCCTCGCTGGAGACCATGGTGGCCCCCAGCGGCGTACGAGGCGTGCACAGAGTGCCGAAGGCCTCGCACTCGTGCGGCTTGAGCAGCCCCTGCAGGACCTCTCCGCTGCGGCACTCGGCCGGCTCCTGCGTGCGGATGCCCTCGACGGAGAAGCGGTGCTCGGCGTCGTAGGCGCGGTACTTCGGCGCCAGCCGCCAGCCGCTCTGCGGGATCACCCCGATGCCGCGCCAGGCACGGTCGGTAACGTCGAAGACGTCCTCCAGCATGGCCCGGGCGGCCGGGTTGCCCTCCGCGCGAACGGCACGGGCGTAGGCGTTGTCGACGGTGTGCTCACCGCGTTCCAGCTGCCGGACGGTACGGCGCACGCCTTCGAGGATGTCCAGTGGCTCGAAGCCCGTCACGACGATCGGCACGCGGAAGCGCTCCGCCAGTTCCGGGTACTCCCCCATGCCCATCACGCTGCAGACATGGCCGGCCGCGAGGAAGCCCTGCACCCGGCAGCTCGGCGACGACATGATGGCCTCGATGGCGGGCGGTACGCGGACATGGGACACCAGCATGCTGAAGTTCGGGATGCCCAGCTTCCGGGCCTGATGGACCGTCATGGCGTTGGGGGGTGCGGTCGTCTCGAAGCCGATGCCGAAGAACACCACCTCGCGGTCCGGGTTCTGCTGGGCGATCCGCAGCGCGTCGAGCGGTGAGTAGACGACGCGCACGTCACCGCCCTCTCCGCGGACCTGGAACAGATCCCGTCCGGTGCCCGGCACACGCAGCATGTCACCGAAGGAACAGAAG
This sequence comes from Streptomyces sp. CA-210063, assembly GCF_024612015.1. Taxonomy (NCBI): domain Bacteria; kingdom Bacillati; phylum Actinomycetota; class Actinomycetes; order Kitasatosporales; family Streptomycetaceae; genus Streptomyces; species Streptomyces sp. CA-210063. The sequence goes on along the minus strand of NZ_CP102512.1, from coordinate 9,364,186 downwards.
ATCACCTCCGGTCGGGAGGCGATCTCCAGAGCCTTGTCGATGACCTCCAGCGGAGTCACGCACACCGGACAGCCGGGTCCGTGGATCAACTCAATCTTGTCCGGCAGGAGTTGGTCGATGCCGTGCCGGATGATGCTGTGCGTCTGCCCTCCGCACACCTCCATCAGCGCCCACGGCCTGGTCACCGTGGCGTGGATGTCGTCGAGCAGCCGGCGGGCCAGCTCCGGGTCCTGGAACTCGTCGATGTACTTCACTGGTTGCGCACCTCTTCCACCGGTTCCGAGCCCGCCGCCTCCGCCGCCGTTTCCCAGGGGTCGCCGAACTCCTCCTGCAGCAGGCCGAGTTCGGCGAAGAGTTCGAGCGTCTGTCGCGCCGACTCCTCGTCCAGCCGTTGGAGGGCGAACCCGACGTGGACGATGGCGTACTCGCCGACCTTGAGGTCGGGCAGGTACTCCAGGCACACCTCCTTGACCACGCCGCCGAAGTCGACGGTGGCCATTCGGGTGCCGTCCCGTTCCTCGATGTCCAGCACTCTGCCGGGTACCGCCAGGCACATGAGCCTCTCCTCGCTGTGGGTCGCGCGTCTGCTCAGTCGGTGGGCGTGGGAGTGGCGCGGGCGGCCACCATCAGTTGGCCCAGCGCCAGGCCACCGTCGTTGGGCGGCACCAGGTGGTGCCGCAGGACCGTGAAGCCGTCCTCGCGCAGGGTGGCGGCACAGGCCGAGGAGAGCAGCGTGTTGGCGAACACGCCTCCCGTCAGGGCGACCGTGTCCAGCCCGTGCCGCTCTCGCGCCCGCGCGCACATCCGGTGCACCAGGCCGGCCACGCCCCGGTGGAAGCGCGCGGCGACCAGAGCCGGCTCGACGCCCCCGCGCAGGTCGCCGACGATCGCCGCGAGTACGGGCGCCGGATCGGCCCGTACGGCGCCGTCCCGGTTCTCCTCCGACGCGTGCAGGGCGAAGGCGTACGCGGTGGTGTCGTCGGCCGGTGCGTGCAGAGCCGCGCCCTCCAGCTCGACGGCGGCCTGTGCCTCGTATCCGGCTCGGTGGCACACCCCGGCGAGAGAGGACACGGCGTCGAAGAGCCGGCCCATGCTGGACGTGGGAACACAGTTCAGGCCGCGCTCCAACTGCCGTTCCAGGACGTGGAGTTCGTCGGGCGGGCAGGCGGTCGTACAGGCGAGGTCGTCGGACCAGTCGATCCCGGCCGCCCTCAGATGGGCCAGCGCCATGCGGTACGGCCGGCGCACCGCGGCGTCACCACCGGGCAGGGGAACATACGCGAGATGTCCGAACCGGGTGAAGCGGTCGTAGTCCGCGCACAGGAACTCCCCGCCCCACACGGCGCCGTCGTCGCCGTGGCCGGTGCCGTCGAAGGCGACGCCGATCACCGGCCGGGTGCCGTCCAGTCCATGCTCGGCCATGGCGGCGGCGATGTGCGCGTGATGGTGCTGGACGCGTACGACGGGCCGGTGCGCCGCGTTCCGGTCGGCCCATCCGGCGGAGCGGTAGCCAGGATGCCGGTCACAGACCAGGGCCTCGGGCCGCACTCCCGTGATGGACTCCAACTGCGCCGTCGCGCGCTCGAAGACCTGTTGGGTGCCGACGTCGTCCATGTCGCCGATGTGCGCCGACAGCCAGGCTTGACGGCCCGCCCCGAGACAGAAGGCGTTCTTCAGGTCTCCGCCGACAGCGAGGGCCGGCCGCACGGGCAGCGGGAGGGAGACCGGCAACGGGGCGTAGCCACGCGAGCGGCGGATCACCAGTGGCTCCCCGTCGCAGACGCGGACCACGGAGTCGTCGCACGGGACGTGGATCGGCCGGTCGTGCGTGAGCCAGGCGTCGGCCAGGTGCGCGAGTCGCTCCAGCGCCTCGTTGTCGTCGGTGACGATCGGCTCACCGGACAGGTTGCCGCTGGTCATGACGAGCAGCCTGGGGCCGTCCGAGTCTCCGGGCAGACCGAGCAGCAGATGGTGCACGGGCGTGTAGGGCAGCATCACGCCGAGGTCGGGACTGCCGGGTGCCACGGCATCGGCGGGCCGGAGGTCCCCGGGGGCGTACGACGGGTGCGGACGCCGCCTCACCAGGACGACCGGCCTGGCACGGCCTTCGAGCAGGCTCCGCTCCGCCGGGCTCAGCCGGACGAGGTGACGGACGTCGTCCGCGGTCCTGGCCATGACGGCGAACGGCTTGTCCCCGCGCGCCTTTCGCCGGCGCAGGAGGGCGACCGCCTCCTGGTTCGAGGCATCGCAGGCCAGGTGGTAGCCGCCCAGGCCCTTCACGGCGAGGATCGCGCCCCGCTTCAGCAGCGCACGGGCCTCGGTGACCGGGTCTGCCCCCTCGACCTTCCTGAGCCGTGCCTCCTGGGCGAGGACCAGCCGCAGACGGGGCCCGCAGGCCGGGCAGGCGACCGGCTGCGCGTGGAACCGGCGGTCGGCCGGATCCGCGTACTCCCGGGCGCAGTCGGGGCACATCGCGAAGCCGGCCATGGTGGTGTTCGCCCGGTCGTACGGCACGCCGGTGACGATCGTGAAGCGCGGGCCGCAGTGAGTGCAGTTGACGAACGGGTGCCGGTAGCGCCGGTCCGCCGGGGCGGCCAACTCGGCGAGGCAGTCGGCACAGGTGGCGGAGTCGGAGGAGACCAGGGTGCGGGCCGGTCCACCGGTGCGCGAGGTGAGGATGGTGAACGTGGTGCCGCCGGCGGGAGACATCTCCCGGTGGTGGACGGACTCCACGCGGGCCAGCGGCGGTGCCTGGGCGGCGATCAGGTCGCAGAACCGGGCCACGGCCGCGGCGCTGCCCTCGACCTCCGCGACGACGCCCTCCGGGGTGTTGGTCACGTGTCCGGCCAGGGCGAGTTCGGTGGCAAGGCCGTAGAGGTAGGGCCTGAAGCCCACGCCCTGTACCACTCCCCGGACGGTGACCCGGCGGCGGCGTGGGGTGTTCTCGGCGACGGCGGTCGGAGCCTGCGGACCGCTCACGAGTGGATGTGGGCCATGGTGCCGATGGCCTCCGGGTGCGCGTGCGGGTGACTGTGGTGATGAGGCTGCCGGGCCATGACCGGTGAGTGGACAGGTGTGCCGTCCACGGCGGCCAGCGCCCGGTCGAGCAGGGCGCCGACTCCCTGCCCCCGGCGTGCCGAAGTCAGGATCACTTCGACTCCGGGATTGACCTGCTCCACATTCGCGCGGAACGCCGCCTCGTCGAACTCGACGGCCTCCGCGATGTCGGTCTTGGTGACCACCACAAGGTGGGCGAGGCCGAAGGCGGTGGGGTACTTGAGCGGCTTGTCCTCGCCCTCCGTCACGGAGGCGAGGGTGACCCTGAGTGTCTCCCCCAGGTCGTAGGAGGCCGGGCAGACCAGGTTGCCGACGTTCTCCACGAACAGCAGCCGGGTGTCGTCGGGCAGCCACCCGTCCAGGTGCCCGGCGAGCATCCCCGCCTCCAGATGGCACAGTCCGTCGGTGAGTACCTGCTTGACGGGGACCCCCGAACGCGCCAGCCGGGCCACGTCGTTCTCGGTGGCCAGATCGGCGCTCAGCGCCGCGACGGGAACGGCCCGCTCCCGTGCCCGCAGCAGTTCGCGCTCCAGCAGCGCGGTCTTGCCGCTGCCCGGACTGGACAGCAGGTTGACCACCGCGGTGCCTCGCGCCGCGAGGTGCGCGCGCAGTTCGTGGGCGCTCGCGTCGTTCTTCGCGAGTACGGCCTGTCGCAGGTCGACGACACGGCACATGGTTCAGCGCTCCTCGGAGATCGGTTCGCGGGTGGGCGTGTGCGCGGGACCGCCGTCCTCCCAGTGCACGTCGAGGATCTGCAGTTCCCGGCCCGCGAGCAGGTCGGTCTGCGTACCCCCGCACGCGGGGCAGGTCAGCCGGGGAGGCATGCCGACGGCCCATTCGTGTGCGCAGGGGGTGCAGCGGGCCCATCCCGGCACCGCTTCTGTGATCAGTTCGGCGCCTTCAAGCAGGGTTCCGGCGCAGGCCAGTTCGAAGGAGAAGGCGAGCGCATCGGGTACGACGCCGGCCAGTTCGCCCACCTGGAGCCGTACCCATCGCACCGCCGTGACGTCTTTGGCCCGTGTGGCGGCCTCTTCCACCTGGTCGACGACGGCCAGCGCGACGGACATCTCGTGCATGGGTCTCCGTCCTTCCGCAGCCTGCCTCCCGCCGGGCTTCATTAGAGGCGGGCGCCCCCTGGTCGCACGCCCGGCACGCCGTCACCGGCCGGCGGATACACCGTTCGACGCAACCTCACGGCGCACCGGTGGCTCCCCCGTTTCACATCCGTCGGATCCGCAGGTAGCGCCGGAGGTCGGGAAGCACCTCGGCGACGACAGCGACCAGGGCGGCGAGGGCCGCTCCGCCGATGACGATCTTCTTCATCCCGTCTCTCCTCATGTCGAGATCCCACCGGCCGTGGCCCGCGGCGCGGACTCTCCCGGCTTCCCGTGCCTCAGCAGCTTTTCGATCAGCCGGACGGCCTGCGGTACGGCGTCGGACACCGGCGGGCTGAGACCGATGCCCTCGTCCACCGAGGCCGGTTCGCATCCCACGACCAGGACGCGGCGTGGTGGCTCGCCGCCGGTCCCGGCGCACAGGGTGCCCAGCAGAGCCAGGACGGTGTCGGGGGTCATCCGGTGGCCGTCCAGCGCGGGGGCGGCGGATGAAGGGCTCTCTCCGCAGACGTCGTGCTCGATCACGTACAGCGTGCCGGGGACTTCGCCGCGTGCCGTGGCGTCCACGAGGACGAGGGTGTCGTAGCCGTCCAGCAGCTGGTAGGCGAGGTGCACCCCGCGCACTCCGATGTCCACGACCTCGATGTGTCCGGGCAGGCCGTGCTCGGCGAGCCGGCGGGCGGTCTCCACACCGAAGCCGTCGTCCCCGAGAAAGATGTTGCCGATGCCGGCGACCAGGGTCCTGGGGCCTGACCACGGGGAGGGGTTCATACGTCCTCCAGCGGTGTGACCTCGTCGGGCTGGAAGTACAGGAACCGTCCCTGCTCGCGGCGGATGTCGGCGCCCGGGTCGCCCTCGACCGTGACCGCCAGGTGCACCCCCCCGTCGACGTCGTGCAGCACCGCCTCGACCTTCGCGGTGCGGCCCCGCAGGAAAATGTCCTGCGCGTCCGTGCGCCGCAGGCCCGGGTGCAGTTCGACGCGGCTGCCCTGGCCCACCGACCGGCCGTCCACGACCACCCGGTCCCGCGCGGGGTCGAAGCCCGCCTCGCTCGCCGGGTCCCACCAGGGGGTGTCGGGCCGCTGCACCCCGTACTCGTCGGGGAAGCCGCCGTCCGGGGTGGATGGGCCCGGGCCGGTCACTTCACGCAGACTGCGCACCGCCCCGTGCAGCCGCTCCAGAACCTCGGGCGGCATCGAGTCCGCCAGCTCGATCACGGCGGCCGCCCGCTCGTCGGTGCCCCGGGCCTCGCGCTTCTCCTCGTCGGTGAGGGCCGCGGTGCGCAGCGCGAGGATCTCGTCGATCTCGGTGGCGTCGTAGAGCGCGCCGGGGCTCTCCGGTGCGATGGCCGGATGGTCGTCCAGGATGATCGGCGAGGACAGCACCAGGTCGGCGCGGCCGGGTTCGCCGGCGAGTACGGGCCAGGTGTGCAGGTTGCGGCAGGCGGCGACCGCGCCCTTCGCCCACTCAGGGGGATCGGTCATCGACAGGAATGATCCAGCGCTGAGGGCCATGAGGAGGTGGGTGGCCACCAGGGAGTGCGGCAGCGCCGCGTCCCGGTCCGCGCCGCGTTCCTCGGGGGGTGTCCAGTCGCTGGTGTTCTCGACGACGGCGGTCAGCCGCAGGGCCCGGTAGGGGCCGTCGAGTTCGCGGGCGGACAGCCGGACCGTCCCACTGATCTCCTCGGACCGCCGGACCAGTCGGCCGACGGTTCGGCCGGCCGCGTCCAGGACCGGTTCGGTGTCCTCGCGGGCGGGGCGCCGGAAGGGATGGGTCACGCCGTCGCCGAGGAGTTCGTCCACCGACGCGACCACCTCGACACGCTCCTCGCCGCCCTCGTCCCAGGGCACCAGCACCCGGTCCTCGAGGCGGAGTTCGGAGACGGTGTCGTAGCCTCCGTCCGGGCGGGCCCGCTGCACCGTGCGCCGTCGGGCGTGCAGGAAGCGCACCTCGACCGAGAGGGTCGCCCCCGCCTTCGGTTCCATCAGGCACTCGGTGTGCTGGAAGTCGTGCTCCTCGCACTCGGCGCCCCAGCCGGGCGGTACGAGCACCCCGAACTGCCAGCGCAGCCGGTTCTTGGCGGCCGAGGCGCGGTACGGGTAGAGCACGTAGCCCTCGAAGAGGACGGCGTCGGCCACCTGCCGGGCGACGGCGAACCGCTCCTCCGTCCCGGGGGCGAACGCGGTCACGGTCACGGATGGGTCCTTCCGGTGGTGCCGGTGAGGGCGCGCAGCGGGTCGTGCGCGGGCGGGTCCGCACCCTCCAGCAGCGCCGCGACGGTCGCCTCCCAGGAGGGCAGGGCGTGCCGGGAGCGGTAGGCGAGGAGGGCGTCCATGGTGTCGCGGGGCAGCCGGATCCAGCCGCAGCCGGGAAAGTGCTGCTCGACCATCTCCTGCCAGGCGGTGACGGGCATCCGGAAGGCCGCCTCCCGGTCCCACGGGACCGGTTCGACCTGGAAACCGCCGACGCCGGTGAACGCCGTACCGGAGAAGAGCATCAGCAGCGGGACCTCGCCGTCGGTGAGGGCGGTGAGGTAGCGGGTCGCGGCGACGTCCATGTCGTAGGTGCAGGGCACGACGAGGTCGGCTTCGGTCTCCCCCGTGAAGCTGGGGACCATGAGCGAGACCTGGGCGAACTGCACCGGCTGGAGCGTGCTGCCCCAGCGGGAGCGCTCGCCGAAGAGGTCCGCCAGTCCGTCGGCCTCGGCGGATTCGTAGGCTCGGCGGGCGGGTTCGACGCGGATCTGGCAGCGCAGCGCGAGGGCGTGCACGCGGGCATTGCCGGCGGCTGTGACGCGCAGCCGGAAGACGAGGGTCGGTCCGGCGGCGTACCGGTCGGCGCGGACGCCGGTGCAGGCGAAGGAGAACTCCGTCACGGCCGTACCGCCTCGTCCACGGGCCGGACGCGTCGCGCGACGTCCGCGAAGAACGCGTCCAGCGCGGCCCGGGCCTCGGCCCCGCCGTCGAAGCCCTGCCACAACAGGCGCATGCGGCCGACGAGTTCGTAGCAGATGTCGATCGGTACGAGGTGGCACTCGAAGCGGCCGTCGGTGCGGCGGAGCAGCAGCGCCTCCACGTCGGGTTCGAGCAGTTCGGCGAGGCGGCTGCCGCCGAGGACGTCGGTCCATGTGGCCGGTTCGAGTTCGCTCTCGGTTGCTCCGGCCGGGCTCGGGTAGAGGGCGACGAGCCGGTCGAGTGCCGCGTTACGGAAGAGGAAGGCGACGCCGACCGGGATCTGCAACGCGTCCCACGCGCTCTCGTCGAGGCGGTGCCCGGGGTCGGTGAGGTAGCGGGCGGGGACCGTGCGGAAGCGGCCGGCGGCGGCGCCCGGCTGTTCCATCAGCAGCGCACAGGGGGTACAGGCGCAGACGAGGGCGCGTTTCTCGGTGTCGACAAGATGACGGTGGTCCGCCTCCACCGTCACGGCGCACAACTCGCACCGTTCGGGCTGCGGAGGTCTCTCGGTGAGGAACCTCCGCAGGCCGGGCATGCGCGTCGCCGGGGACGCCGTCATCGGGCCCCCGTCGGTGCCGTGCTGATCTGAAGGAGTGTGGGCCCGGCGGGCGCGGTCTGTACGTCGACGGCCCTGACCTCCGGCGCGAAACAGGCGAGCGCGGCCTCCGCGGCCTCCCGGGCGCCCGCACCGGAGCCGGAGCCACATCCGCAGCCACCGGCCTCCCTGGCCCGCAGCGTGAGGGTGCCGCTTTCCTCGTCGAAGTCCACGACGTCCAGGGCGTGTTCCCGTACGACGTCGAGGGCGCGGGCGATACGGGTGTCGCGGTCCTCGGGGTGCAGGTCGTGCAGGACGAGCAGGCTCGCGACCAGTTCGTCACCGAGCAGTGCCGCCGGCGGTCCGCCGGGAGCGGAGGACAGCAGGTCGAGGAGTCGGGCCAGGCCGGCACCGTAGAAGTCCATGAGGGACCGGACGAGTTCCTCCGCCGCTGCGGCGGCGGCCGGGTCGCCGCTCGCGGTCAGTCGCTCCAGCACCTCCTCGACACGGCGTCCGGTCTGCTCCGCGTTCACCGGCGCCGTGGCCGTCGCCGCGCTCATCCGCCCAGTCCGCTCAGGCCGGTGGGCACGTGCATCGACTTCACGGTCTTGCCGCCGCCGACGTACATGTGGACGCCGCAGGGCAGACAGGGGTCAAAGCTGCGGACGGCGCGCATGATGTCGATGCCCTTGAAGTTCTCCGGGGTGTTCTCCTCGAAGATGGGCGTGTTCTGCACGGCGTCCTCGTACGGGCCCGGTGTGCCGAAGGTGTCCCTGGTGCTGGCGTTCCAGGGGGTCGGCGGGTACGGGTGATAGTTGGCGATCTTGCCGTCGCGGATCACCATGTGGTGGGAGAGGACACCGCGGACCGCCTCGGTGAAGCCGACGCCGATGCTCTCGTCCGGGACCTCGAACTTCTCCCAGGTCTGGGTGCGTCCGGCTCGGACCTCCGCGAGTCCCTTCTCCGCGCAGTGCAGGGCGACGGCGGCGGCGTACGCCTGGAAGTAGGTGCGGGCGCGGTTGCGCTCCAGCGCGTTGGACCACTTCGGGATCTTCCACTCGAAGGTGGTCTCCGGCTTGGTCATGGTCCTGGGCAGGTTGATGACCACGCTATGGCCGGTGGCCTTGACGTACCCGATGTCGACGAGACCGGACAGGGCGGTCGACCACAGGCGGGCGATGGGGCCGCCGCCGGTGTCCAGGGCGAGGTGGTCCTTGCCGTCGAACCAGCGCGGGGACATGACCCAGCTGTACTTGTCGTCGAAGTTCCGCTTCTGCGGGGCGGGGATGGTGTGCTGGTTCCACGGGTGGCGCGGGTCCACCGGGTTGCCGAGCGGGTCATGGGTGACGAACTGCTCCTGGCCCTGCCAGTCCTCGTAGTAGGAGCTGCCGAGCAGGATGCGGATGCCGAGGTTGATCTCGGTGAGGTCGTTGGTGACGAGTTTGCCGTCGACGACGATGCCGGGCGTGACGAACATGCGCCGGCCCCAGTCGGTCATGTTGGCGTAGGTGAAGTCGCAGTACTCGGGGTCGTTGAGCGCGCCCCAGCAGCCGAGCATGACCCGGCGGCGGCCGACCTCCTCGTACCCGGGCAGGGCCTCGTAGAAGAAGTCGAACAGGTCGTCGTGGAGGGGCACGACGCGCTTCATGAACTCGACGTAGCGCATCAGCCGGCTGAGGTAGTCCGTGAAGAGCTGCACGGAGGCGATGGTTCCGACGCCGCCCGGGTAGAGCGTGGAGGGGTGCACATGGCGGCCCTCCATCAGGCAGAACATCTCGCGCGTGTAGCGGCTGACCTGGAGGGCCTCGCGGTAGAACTCCCCTTCGAGGGGGTTCAGCGAGCGCATGATGTCGGCGATGGTGCGGTAGCCGTGCTCGGCCGCGTGCGGGGCCTCGGTGCGCTCGGCGAGTTCGAGGACGCCGGGGTTGGTCTCCTTGACCATCTTCTCGCAGTAGTCGACCCCGACCAGGTTCTCCTGGAAGATGTTGTGGTCGAACATGTACTCCGCGGACTCGCCGAGGTTGATGATCCACTCACCGAGGTGCGGGGGCTTCACGCCGTACGCCATGTTCTGCGCGTAGACCGAACAGGTGGCGTGGTTGTCGCCGCAGATCCCGCAGATGCGGCTGGTGATGAAGTGGGCGTCGCGGGGGTCCTTGCCGCACATGAAGACGCTGTAGCCGCGGAAGACCGACGAGGTGCTGTAGCACTCGGCGACTCGCTTCTGCTTGAAGTCGATCTTCGTGTGGATGCCCAGGCTGCCCACGATCCGGGTGATCGGGTCCCAGGCCATCTCCACCAGGCCGCTGCCGTCGCCGGCCGCCTTCGTCGTCGGTGCCATCTGTGTGCCGTGCCCTTCGTTGCGCGGGAGGTTCGTGTGGGGGGTGCATGCACGAAAACGGGGAGCGGATCAACTGCGGCGAATGCTCACCACGGGGGTCGGTATCCGGTGGTGATCCTGTCTCCGGTACGGCGCCACTTGGGTTCCTTGTCCACCGTCTTGGCCGTGATCGACCGCAGCCTGCGGACCACGGCGCCGTAGGCTCCGCTGGCGTTGCTCGACACCTTGGCGCCGGGGGGCTCGTCCATGAACGGCATGAACTTGTCGGGGAAGCCGGGCATGGTGCAGGCGATGCAGATGCCGCCGACGTTGGGGCAGCCGCCGATCCCGTTCATCCAGCCGCGCTTGGGCACGTTGCACTTGACGACCGGGCCCCAGCAGCCGAGCTTGACCAGGCACGTCGGCGAGTCGTACGACATCGCGAACTGGCCCTGTTCGTAGTAGCCCGCACGGTCGCAGCCCTCGTGCACGGTGGCCCCGAACAGCCAGGTGGGACGCAGCTTGTCGTCCAGCGGGATCATCGGGGCGGCGCCGGCCGCCTGGTAGAGCAGGTAGGTGAGCGTCTCGGAGAAGTTGTCGGGCTGGATCGGACAGCCGGGGACGCACACGATGGGGATGCCCGCGTGGGACTTCCAGTCCCAGCCGAGGTAGTCCGGCACGCCCATCGCGCCGGTCGGGTTGCCCGCCATGGCGTGGATGCCGCCGTAGGTGGCGCAGGTGCCGATGGCGACGACCGCCAGTGCCTTCGGGGCGAGCCGGTCGATCCACTCGCTGGTGGTGATCGGCTGGCCGGTCTCCGGGTTGTCGCCGAAGCCGCACCAATAGCCCTCGGGCTTGATCGCCTCATTGGGGACGGAGCCCTCGACGACCAGCACGAACGGGTCGATCTCGCCCCGCTCCCCTTTGAAGAACCACTCGATGAACGTGTCGGAGCCGCCGACCGGACCGCACTCGAAGTCGATGAGCGGCCAGTGGACGGCGATCTTCGGAAGGCCCGGCAGCACACCGAGCACGATCTCCTCGATGCTGGGCTGCATGGCCGCCGTCAACGCGACCGAGTCACCGTCGCAGCTCAGGCCGGCGTTGATCCAGAGAATGTGGATCGTGGGTGTCTCGTCGGCGGGCGCGCCGCTTGCGTCCGCAGCGCCGACCGTGTCCGGCGTCGCCTCAGTCATGGGACCGCCTCCTGGGGAGGTAAGGGATGAAAGCCCAGATTTCGACCATCGCTTTCCTTCGTATCAGCCGTTCGGCCGTGATGAGACGCCGTTGAGGGCCGTTCCGGTGACATCCGCGGCGGAGGGGGTCGGACCGGTTTGCGCAACCTGGGCGGGACCGAGGTGCGGCGGGGTGCACGCCGGCCGCTCCTTGTGGACGAAGGAACGACGCAGCGAGTGGTACGGGGCATCCGGGTCGTCGAAGGTCCGGCGCATCCGGGCCAGCTCCTGCTCACGGAAGCCGGCCAGCGGGGTCACGCTCTCCAGCCGGTCCAGCTCCGTCTTCTTCGCGGTGATCCGTGACGCCGTCGCCGGCAGTGACGCCAGACGGGCCGCCAGGCCGCCGACCTCCCGCGGGAACTCACCAGGAGAGCAGTCGACCACCCGGTCGACGAGCCCGAGGCGCAGTGCGCTCGCCGAGCTCACCGGCAGGGCCTCACGCATGAGCCGTTCGGCCGTCGCGGGACCCACCTTGCGGGGCAGGGTGTGCGTCCAGTACTCCGAGCCGTACAGGCCCATCAGACGGTAGTGGGGGTTCAGCACGGCGCCCGAGCGGCACCACACCTCGTCGGCCGCCAGGGCGAGCATCACCCCGCCCGCCGCGGCGTTGCCCGCGACCGCCGCGACCACCAGCCGGTCCGTCGTCGTCAGGACCGCCTCGACCAGATCGTCGATGGCATTGATGTTCGCCCAGGACTCGGCAGCGGGGTCGTCCGCGGCCTCGATGACGCCCAGGTGGATCCCGTTGGAGAAGAAGTCCCGTTCGCCGCCCAGCACCAGTACGGACGTGGGCCGCTCGCACGCTTCCCGGTAGGCGTCCAGCAGACGTCGGCACTGCTCCGTGCTCATGGCGCCGCCGGGGAAGGAGAACGAGAGGAACCCGACGTTCCCCTCCTCCCGGTAGCGGATGTCCGTCCAGGTACGGTGCCGCACCTCGGGCAGCAGGGGCAGGGCATGATCGGGCAGGGGCGGCAGCCGGTCGCCCAGTGCCCGCACGGCCGGCAGTTTGTACGTGGGCGGCTGCCCGGGCACGCGCCGGGGCCGCAGCTCGGGGATCCACACGGCGCCGTCCTTGGTGGCCCGGCACACCGCCCCGGCCCTGGTGGCCAGCAGCTCGCCCGGGCGGCCTCGCAACACGCTCTCGGGATGACCGCCATGCAGGTACCACTCGCGGCCGAGCAGCACGTCCAGCACACCGGGCTGCGAGTCCGCTGCTCTCAGCTTGCGCAGGACATCCTGCGTGGAGTCCTCGGCCCAGTCGATTCGCCGGACGCTCTGATCGAGGTACGGACGGGGGCGCGGGCGCGAGTCGGCGGTGCCTGCCGCGTCCTGCCTGCGCGGTACGTGTGTGCCCCCGGCGAAGCGCTCCACCGAGAGCATGACGGCTTCGAGCGCGGCGTCGGCGATCTCGCCCCGGTACAGCTCGCTCTTGGACACCTGGGGAATCCGGCACGGTACACAGGCCCACACGTCACCGGCGTCCATCTCCGCGTCGGCCTGCAGGACGGTGACGCCCCACTGGTCGACGCCCTCGTGAATCGCCCAGTCCAGGGAGGAGGGTCCGCGGTCGCCCACGGGCCCCGGATGGACGATGAGGCAGGTGTGCGCTGTCCATACCTCCTCGGGAATCGCCGTCTTCAGCATCGGCGCCACGATGAGCTGTGGTGCATGCCGCTGCACGGTTTCGGGCAACGGGCTGCCGGGCAGGGCGAGTTCCACCGCCACGGCGTGGCCACGGTCGCGCAGCTCGGCGTGGACACGCTGGGTGAGGCTGTTGAACGCACTGGCTAGGAGCAGGATGTGCACGGCTGCCTCCGGGCGGACGAACGGCAGGCAGGGATATCCGCCGACCACGATCCTCGGCCAGGGCGGCCCGCCGTCCCCGACGACAGACGGTGGAGTCATCCGAAAAGCGGGCGCCGATCCGCCGTCCGGCCTCACCGGCCATCGCCCGCGGCGACACCGACGGCCCGGCTCCCCGCGTCACCCGTCGTGAAAGATCAGCGTCGTCGCAGGCCGCTGGTGATGCGCTCCCACGGGGAGCGGGTGGCACCGAAGTGGGTCTCGTGCGTCCAAATGTGAGTGCACGACCGGCACTGCAGGTGGAGCAGGCTGCCGACGTGGGAAAGCAGGTAGCACCAGTGCTCGGAACAGGTGCGCCCCTGCTCGCAGGTGGCGCACCCGCGACGGTCGTCGCAGTTCGGGCAGGCCACCCAGGCGCGACGCCCGATGTCCGCCTGCGGGTCAAGCGGCAGCATCGCTGCCGCCTCTCCGCGGCAGCACACCGGCCGAGACCAGCTCGTCGTACACGCGCTGCTGCTCGGCGCTGAGGCCGGAATACAGCAGCTCATACGCCGCTTCCTCGCCGCGCAGCGCGGCGACGGGGTCCCAGTCGGGGCCGAGAGCGTCCAGGACATGAGCGCGCCGGAGCAGTTCATGTGAGCTCAGGTCGACGTCCAGGTCGACCCTTGGGAACGGGTCGGGTCGGTCCGTCGCGGGCCTGCTTTCCGCGGCGGGTTCGTCCGGTTCACCTGGAAGGGCGCGGCCATGGGAGGACATGGGACCGAACGTAGGCAAGCGCTTCTCGCCCCGGCAAGAGCAGGTGGGAGAAGTCACAGCACGCCCGCGCCCCCAGGGGACGTCCGGAGGCGACCCGTACGTGCCAGGTGGTGCTGGGCGCATTCCCCGCACAGCACGGATACACCCCGGGGAAGAGCTCCGCTGCGGACCTCGGCCCGATCCCGCCGGAACACGTCAGCACGTTCGAGCGACGCTGAACATGAACCCCGCCACAGGACGGGCCCTGGCCGACCGGGCGACTCCGTGTCAACAGTCTCCATCTATGCCTGTTCGTCCCCGCAAAGCCCTGGCCGCGTCTTCGCGCGCCAGGAGACGGTCGCCCATGCGCTGAGGCCCCCTGCATCGGGTTCGAGGATCAAGATCCGGACCATTTACGGGGCGGTCGTCCCGCCGACGACCGCGCCAGGCATCATTCCTGCTGGTCATCCCGGATGCGGCGCGTGTACCACCATGAGACGAAGAACGTTCTTGTTTCATACAGTCCGAAGAAACTTGGGTTCTCTTAGAGTCTAAAGTCGGCTGCCTGGAGGCTTCGTTGGACTCCAGGCAACCCACCACGGATGCCACTCTCCGTCATCAACTCGACACCTGCGCTGCTGTCCGAGCTCCAAAGGATCCGTCCGCCCAGCGGTGGCCGACGCACGACCCGCCGCGAAGTACCTTCGGTGACGAGATACATGAGATTGGAACGTTCAACCGAACCAGCGGCCCAGGGCGTCCAGTTCGAGACCCGGCAGGTCGCTGGTGTCGGCGAGAGAGGCCGAGTGCGTCATGGCGTGACCTCCGCGGCGTCGATCAGTCCGCTGTGTCGCGCTTCGAGGTCACGTTCCCTCGTCCGGTCTCCCTGCCGGCCGCGAGGTCCCGGCCGATGATCTCCTTCATGATCTCGGTGGTCCCGCCGTAGACGGTCTGGATGCGGGAGTCGAGGAAGGCTCGCGCGACGGGGTACTCCTTCATGTAGCCGTAGCCTCCATGGAGTTGGAGGCAGCGGTCCACGGTTTTCGTCTGGAGCTCGGTGGCCCACCACTTCGCCTTGGCCGCGTCGACGGCGGTGAGGGTGCCCTCGTTCAACGCCTCGATGGCACGGTCCAGGTAGACGCGGGTGATGTCGGCCTGGGTCGTCAGCTCAGCCAGCAGGAAGCGGCTGTTCTGGAAGTCCGCGACCGGGCGGCCGAAGGCGGTGCGCTCGGTGCAGTAGTCCAGCGTCTGCTCCAGCACGGTCTCGGTGACGCACTGGGCCGAAACCGCGATGGCCATCCGCTCGCGCGGCAGCCGCTCCATCAGGTGCACGAAGCCGCGGCCCTCCGTGCCCAGGAGGTTGGCCGCCGGTACGCGGACAGAGTCGAAGAACAGTTCGGCGGTGTCCTGCGCGTGCAGACCGATCTTGTCCAGCTTGCGGCCCCGGGTGAAGCCCGGCATGCCTCGTTCGACGACGAACAGGCTCATGCCGCGCGCTCCGGCGGCGGGATCGGTGCGCGCCAGCACGATGACCAGATCGGACAGGATGCCGCTGGTGATGAAGGTCTTGGCGCCGTCGAGCACCCACTCGTCGCCGTCACGGACGGCGGAAGTCCGGATGCCCTGGAGGTCGCTGCCCGCGCCGGGCTCGGTCATGGCGATGGCCGTGATCGTCTCGCCGGCACAGATGCCGGGAAGCCAGCGCCGTTTCTGTTCCTCGGTGCCGAGATCCAGGAGGTACGGCAGCACGATGTCGTCCTGGACACTGAACCCCGAGCCCAGGGACGCCGCGCCCACCTCGGCGAACTCCTCCATCATCACGGTGCGGTAGCGGAAGTCGTCCTGTCCCCCGCCGCCGTACTCCTCGGGCACGGCGAGCCCCAGCAGTCCCTGCTTTCCCGCGGCCGTCCACACCGCCCGGTCGATGAGGTGATCGGCGTCCCAGCGCTCCTGATGCGGGACGACCTCTCGTACGACGAACTCCCGCACGACGTCGCGGAAGTCCTCGTGGTCCTGGTCGTAAAGAGTGCGCTCCACTGTCCTTCTCCTCAGGTGTTCGCTCGGTTCAGGGCCTCGGCGACGGTGGCCAGACAGGCCGCCTTCTCCTCATAGGTGACGCCGTGGGGGATGACGGACAAGGTGGTGACACCGCTTGCGGCGAAGGCGGCGAGCCGGTCGGCGATCCGGTCCACCGGTCCGAGCAGACTGGTCTCGTCGATCAGCCCGAACGGCACCTCGCCGGAGGCGGCTTCGGTCTCGCCCGAGAGATAGAGGTCCTGCACGGTCCGCGCCTCCTTCTCGTAGCCGAGCGCGCGGGCCTGGGCGTTGTAGAAGTTCTTCTCCCGGCTGCCCATGCCGCCGACGTAGAGCGCCGTGTAGGCGCGGATCCGGTCGGCGCAGGCGTCGAGGTCGTCCCCGACCGACGCCGGTACGCTCGCCACGACGTCGAAGCCGGCCAGCCCCCGCTCTCCGCGTCCTTCGCGGAGCTGGGCGAGGTTCTCGTCCGCGTGGGACGGTGCATGGAAGAGGGCGAGCCAGCCGTCCGCGATCTCGCCGGCCAGGCGGATGTTGCGCGGTCCGACGGCCGCCAGGTAGACGGGGATCTCCTCCCGCAGGGGATGGATGATCAGGCGCAGTGGTTTGCCGGGGCTGCCGCCCGGGCCCGGCAGGGGCAGCGGATAGTGCTCGCCCTCGTGACGGACGAGTTCGCGTCGTACGACGGCCCGTACGACGTCGATGTACTCGCGGGTGCGGGCCAGCGGCTTGCCGAATTCGACGCCGTGCCAGCCCGCCGACACCTGCGGACCGGAGACTCCCAGACCCAGATGAAAGCGGCCGTCCGACAGGGCGTCCAGGGTCGCGGCCGTCATGCCGGTCATCGCCGGGGGGCGGGCCGGGATCTGCATCACCGCCGAGCCGAGTCCGATCCGCGTGGTCCGGCCGGCGAGCCAGGACAACACGGTGACGGCATCGGAGCCGTAGGCCTCGGCGGCCCAGACGACGTCATAGCCGAGGCGCTCGGCCTCCAGGGCGAGTGCCAGTGGTTCGGCGCCTCCGTCTCGGCCCCAGTGGCCCATGCTCAGGCCCAGTCTCATCGGTTCTCTCCTGTGTGAGGGTGCTGGACGACGACCGTCGCGGCGAGCAGCCGGTCGGTCTCGGGGGCGTCGACTCCCCAGTGGGCGAGGGCGGTCCGGGTGTCCTGGCCCACCACCGGCGGGGGTCCCTGGATTGCGCCCGGGGTGCGGTCGAAGCGGGGCGCGGGCGCGGGCTGTCGTACGCCGGCCGTCTCGGTGAAGACCGAGCGTGCCGCGTTGTGCGGGTGGAGGTGCGCTTCCCAAGGGCTGAGCACGGGGGCCACACAGGCATCGGTCGGTTCGAACAGGGCGGTCCACTCGTCGCGGGTGCGCTCCTTGAACACGGCGGCCAGGCGCTGGCGCAGCTCGGGCCAGCGTTCGCGGTCGTACTGTGCGGGCAGGTCCGGATCGTCCGACAGACCGAGGCCGGTGAGGAGTTGGGCGTAGAACCGCTCCTCGATCGGTCCGACGGCCATGTGTCCTCCGTCGGCGGTCTCGTACGTCGTGTAGAACGGCGCTCCCCCGTCGAGCAGGTTCTCTCCCCGGTCCCCCTGCCAGTCGCCCGTCGCCCGCAGGCCGTGGAGGGCGGTGGTCAGCAGGGCGGCGCCGTCGACCATGGCCGCGTCGACGACCTGCCCCAGGCCTGAGCGCTCCCGTTCGTACAGTGCGGCCAGGATCCCGAGCGCCAGGAGCATGCCGCCGCCGCCGAAGTCCCCGACCAGGTTGACCGGCGGCACCGGGGGCCGGTCGGGCGGACCGATCAGGCCGAGGGCGCCGGAGACAGCGAGGTAGGTGATGTCGTGCCCGGCGCGCGGCGCGAGCGGACCGCTCTGCCCCCAGCCGGTCATCCGCCCGTACACCAGAGCGGGGTTGACTGCCCGGCAGTCCTCGGGACCGATGCCCAGACGTTCGGCGACCCCGGGCCGGAAGCCTTCCACCAGGACGTCGGCCCGGGCGGCGAGGTGCCTGACGAGCGCGGCGCCGTCGGGGTGCTTCAGGTTGACGGCGAGGGAGCGGCGCCCCCGGGCGAGCGGGTCCGTGGAACCGCGCGTGTCCGGGTCGACGTCCGAGGCACGGTCGACGCGGAGCACCTCCGCGCCGAGGTCGGCCAGGACGGTGCAGGCGAAGGGACCCGGGGCCATGCTGGCGATTTCCAGCACGCGCAGGCCTGCCAGCGGGCCACGTCCGACGGCGTTGGGGACTGTGGTTCCTTCGCGGTTCACGTGTACGTGCCGCCGATCTCGATGGTCATCTCGCCGTCCCGGTACAGCCGCCGGACGGCACGCTTGTCGTACTTGCCGACGCTGGTCTTCGGGATGGCGTCGAGGAACGTCCAGCGCTCGGGGATCCACCAGTGCGCGACCCGTCCTTCGAGGAAGTCCCGCAGCTCGGCCGGCGACACGGCGGCACCCTCGGCGAGCGAGACGCAGGCCAGAGGCCGCTCGTCCCACTGGGGATGGGGTACGCCGACCACCGTGGCCTCGACGACGTCAGGGTGTTCGGCGATGGCGTTCTCCAGCTCGACGGTGGAGATCCACTCACCGCCGCTCTTGATGCCGTCCTTGAGACGGTCGCGTACGACGATCCAGCCGCCGGGCCCGACGGTGCCCAGGTCGCCGGTGCGCAGCCAGCCGTCGTCGAACTTCTCCGCTGTGTTCTCGGCGTGCAGGTAGGATCCGGTCACCCAGGGCCCGCGCAGCTGGAGTTCGCCGACCGACTCTCCGTCCCAGGGCTGCTCGTTGCCGTCCATGCCCATGACGCGGACCTCGACCAACGGCATCACCCGGCCGCTCTTGACCAGCCAGTCGACGTCGTCCTCCGGCGCCGTGCCGCGCGGCGGCGCCGACCAGCTGGCCAGCGGGCTGGTCTCGGTCATGCCCCAGCCCTGGGCGAGCTGGATGCCGTAGCGCTCCTTGAACTCGGCGACGAGGGCCCGCGAGGGGCTGGAGCCGCCGCAGCCGGCGAGCCGGACGCAGGAGAGGTTCAGCGGGTGCTGTCGGCCGTGGTGCAGCAGACCGTTCCAGAGGACGGGGACGGCGGCGACTGCGGTGGGCCGCTCCTCGTCGATGATGCGGGCGAGGTCGGGGACGGTGAGATGCCGTCCGTTCATGATGATGTCGGCGCCGGCCAGCCAGCCGGCGTAGGGCCAGCCCCAGGCGTTGGCGTGGAACATCGGCACGATCGGCAGGATCCGGTCGCGGTCGGACATGGCCGCGGCGTTTCCGCTGGAGATGCCCAGGGTGTGGAGCAGGATCGAGCGGTGGCTGTACGCCACGCCCTTCGGGTCGCCGGTGGTGCCGGTGGTGTAGCACAGGGCGGCGGCGGAGCGTTCGTCGACATCGGGCCAGGCGAAGCCGGGCTCCTCGGCGTCGAGCAGCGCGTCCCAGTCGTGGACCTGGATGTGGTCGGGCAGGTCGGGCGTCGCGCCCTCGCCGACCACGACGACGTGGCGCACGGTGGGGAGATGGTCGCGCACCTGGCCGAGCAGGCCCAGCAGCGTCGAGTCGACGACGATGACCCGGTCCTCGGCGTGCTCGATGATGTAGCCGAGCTGGTTGGGGTGGAGGCGCAGGTTCAGGGTGTGCAGGACGGCGCCCATGGACGGCACCGCGAGGTAGGCGGCCATGTGCTCCAGCGTGTTCCAGCACAGGGTCGCGACCCGGTCGCCGCGCTCGACACCCAGCCGGGTCAGGGCTGCGGCCAGCCGCTCCGCCCGCTCGGCGGTCTCGGCGAAGGTCCAGGACCCGCCGCCGTCCTGGGTACAGCGCACCACACGACTGAGTGCGTGCACCCGCTGCCCGTGCCGTACTAGGTCCCCGACCTGCAGGTCCCGGTCCATCATGGTGCTCTTCATCGGTTCGACTCCTTTGTCGCGACGGCTCTGAGTGCTCGGCGGGCGATCGACCAGCGATGGGTCTCGGACGGGCCGTCGTAGATGCGGAAGGGCCGGACTTCACGCAAATAGGCCGCCAGGGGCAAGTCCGCCGAGATACCGAGAGCGCCGCACACCTGTACGGCGCGGTCGACGATCCGGCCGACGGCCTCGGCGGTGAAGGTCTTGGCGACGGAGGACTCGTGCTTCCCGGAGCGGCCCTGATCGAGGACCCAGGCGGCCTCGCGGACGAGGGCCCGTGAGGCGGCTAGATCGATCTCGTTGTCCGCCAGCTGCTGCTGCACCATGCCGAGTTCACCGAGCCGACTGCCGAACGCGGTGCGCTCGGCCGCGTAACCGAGGGCCAGCTCGTGGGCCCGGTGGGCCAGGCCCAGCCAGCGCATGCAGTGGGTGAGCCGGGCCGGGGCCAGACGCACCTGGGCGTAGGCGAAGCCCTTGCCGACTTCGCCGAGGACGGCGTCGTCCCCGACTTCGCGGCCGTCCAGTTCGATCTCGCAGTGCCCGCCGGTGAAGCCCTGGTCGAGGCTCGGTATGTGCCGGACGAGGCGGAAACCAGGGGTGTCGGTGGGTACGAGGAACATGGTCGCCGCCGGATCGGAGTCCGTGCCGGTGCGCGCCATGACGATGGCGAAGGCGGCTCCGTCGGCGCCGGTGATGAACCACTTGCGGCCGTCCAGCACCCAACCCCGGTCCGTCCGACGAGCGGCTGTGGCCAGCTGGGAGGGATCCGATCCCGCGCCGGGCGCGGGTTCGGTCATCGCGAAGCAGGACCGCACGCCCCCGGCGGCCAGCGGCTTCAGGAAGCGGTCGCGCTGTACGGCGTCGGCGACCTTCTCCAGCAGCAGCATGTTGCCCTCGTCGGGCGCCGCGCAGTGCAGGGCCAGCGGGCCCAGAAGGCTGCGGCCCGCCTCCTCCAGGACCACGGACTGTCCGCGCAGGTCGAGGCCGAGGCCGCCGAGATCCTCCGGGACGGTCGGGGCGAAGATCCCCGCCTCGCGGGCGGCCCGCTGAAGCGTGCGTCGCAGGGCGTCGTCCGGCGCGCTCTGCCCGCGGAGCATCTCCGCTTCGGCGGGGAGCACGGTCGTCCGGACGAACTCCGCGGTGCGGTCTCGCAGTTCGACGAGCTCGGGCTCAAGGGTGAAATCGATCGCCATGGGGTCCTCGCGGCTCTTGGAGTGGCGATTACTTAACGTTCGTTCGAACGCTATGAGCGGATTGCCGCACAGGTCAAGCTCTCGAAGGGAGAAAACGCCCGCACAGAGACGGAAACCTTGACGTCGCCAGCTGGTCGACTCTAGCGTTTCTAACGAGCGTTAAATAGAGCTCTAGCAACCGAAGGAGTCGCGCATCATGCCGACAGCCGAAACGGACGCACCGACGCCGGTGGTCACGCTGGAGCGACGCGGCGCCGTCGCTCTGATCACGCTCAACCGACCCCGAGCCCTCAACGCCGTGAACGCGGACCTCTCGGCAGCCCTGGGTACGGCCCTGGAGGAATTCGACGCCGACCCGGACCTGCGGGTCGCGGTGGTGACCGGCACAGGGCGGGCCTTCTGTGCGGGCATGGACCTCAAGGAAGCGGCGGCGGGGCGCTCCGTGAACGATCCGCTGCATCCCGAATGGGGCTTCGCGGGCATCGTCCGGCACCCGGTCGGCAAACCGCTCGTCGCCGCCGTCAACGGACCCGCGCTGGGTGGCGGCGCCGAGATCGTCCTGGCCTGCGACCTGGTGGTGGCCGACGAGAACGCAACCTTCGGAATGCCCGAGGTGCATCACGGGCTGTTCCCGGCCGCGGGCGGGGTGCTGCGGCTCCAGCACCGGGTGCCGCGCAACATCGCCCGGGAGATCGCGCTCACCGGAACCCCCGTGGACGCCGCCACGGGCGCGCGGTGGGGCCTGTTCAACCAGATCGCGCCGGCGGGCAAGTCGGTCGACGTCGCTCTGGAGCTCGCCGAGCGGGTGGCGTCCGCCGCACCCCTGTCCGTGCACGTGGTGAAACGACTCATGTCCTGGAGCGAAGGCCGGAGCGAGGCCGAGGCCTGGATCGAGAACGACCGCGCTTTCCAGGAGGTCCTGGCCGGCGACGACGCGAAGGAAGGTCCCCTCGCCTTCGCCGAGAAGCGCGCACCCCGATGGGCCGGGCGCTGACCTTCGGCCCCGCCGCACCCACCAGTCGGCCCGTAGCAGTAAAGGATCTCTGATGCCCTACATCAACGACGCCGTCATCGTTGACGTGGTTCGTACCGCGTCCGGCAAGGGAAAGCCGGGCGGCGCCCTGTCCGGCCACCACCCCGTCGACCTCCTGGCCACCGTGCTCGCCGCCCTCGTCGAACGCAACGGTCTCGACCCCGCCCTGGTCGACGACGTGATCGGCGGCTGCGTCTCCCAGTCCGGCGAGCAGGCCCTCAACATCACCCGCACCGCGCTGCTGGCGGCCGGCTTCCCCGAGTCGGTGCCCGCGACGACCGTCGACCGGCAGTGCGGCTCCAGCCAGCAGGCCGGGCACTTCGCGGCTCAGGGCGTGATCGCTGGGGCGTACGACATCGTGATCGCGTGCGGCGTGGAGTCGATGAGCCGGGTGCCGATGGGCTCCAGCTCGGCGGGTGCCGACACCTCCGGCAAGGGGCTGCTTCGCCGCTACCCGGAGGGACTGATATCCCAGGGCCTCTCCGCCGAACTCCTCGCCGTCCGCTGGAAGCTGGAGCGCGAGGAGCTCGACGCCTTCGCGGCCCGCTCCCATCAGCGTGCCTGGGCGGCGACGGAGACCGGCGGCTTCGACAAGGAGATCGTCCCCGTCGGCGGCCACACCGCGGACGAGACGGTCCGGGCGACGACCACCGCGGAGGGCCTGGCCGGCCTCAAGCCCGCCTTCACCGGTGTCCCCGGAGCCGAGCGCTTCCCCGAGATCGACTGGCGCATCACGCCCGGCAACTCCTCCCCGCTCACCGACGGCGCCTCCGCCGCCCTCATCATGAGCGCCGCCACCGCCGAACGCCTCGGTCTGCGCCCCCGTGCCCGCTACCACTCCTTCGCGGTCTCCGGCTCTGACCCACTGCTGATGCTCGACGGAGTCATCCCGGCCACCCACAAGATCCTCGAACGCTCCGGCCTGTCGATCGACGCCATCGACGCCTACGAGGTCAACGAGGCCTTCGCGCCCGTGCCCCTGCTGTGGCAGCGCGAGTTCGACGCCGACCCCGAGCGTCTCAACCCGCGCGGCGGCGCCATCGCGCTCGGCCATCCGCTCGGCGCCTCCGGCACCCGGCTGCTCGCCACCCTGGTCAACCACCTGGAAGCCACAGGCGGCCGCTACGGCCTGCAGACCATGTGCGAGGGCGGCGGCATGGCCAACGCCACGATCATCGAACGCCTCTGAAGGTCCGGAACAACTCCCAGCGCAGGAGAGTCACCATGAACATCGCAGGCAGCGTCGCCCTCATCACCGGCGGGGCCTCTGGCCTCGGTCTGGCTACCGCCCGGCGGCTGCTCGACGCCGGAGCGTCGGTGGTCCTGGCCGACCTTCCCTCCTCCGACGGCAAGGCGGTCGCCGCCCAGTTCGGCGACGAGCGGGCCGTCTTCGCGCCCACCGACGTCACCAGCGAGGCCGACGTGAGTGCCGCCATCGAGGCCGCCGCCGGGCTCGGCGACCTGAGAATCACCGTCAACTGCGCCGGCATCGGCACCGCCGCCCGCACCTTGAGCAAGAGCGGCCCCTTCCCGCTGCCCGACTTCGCCCGCACGATCCAGGTCAACCTGATCGGCACCTTCAACGTGATCCGGCTGGCCGCCGAGAGGATGGCGGCGCAGGAGCCGGCCGAGGGCGGCGAGGAACGCGGAGTGATCGTCAACACCGCTTCCGTGGCCGCGTACGACGGCCAGATCGGACAGGCCGCCTACTCCGCCTCCAAAGGCGGCGTGGTCGGCCTCACCCTGCCCGTGGCCCGGGACCTGGCGGCCCACCGCATCCGCGTCATGACCATCGCCCCGGGACTGTTCGAGACGCCGATGCTCGCAGGGCTGCCCGAGGACGCCAAGGCATCCCTCGGCGCCCAGGTCCCCCACCCCAGCCGCCTCGGCCACCCCTCCGAGTACGCCGCGCTGGTCCAGCACATCGCCGAGAACCCGATGCTGAACGGCGAGGTCATCCGGCTGGACGGAGCGATTCGCATGGCTCCTCGATGACACAGCCACGTTCAGAGCGTATATTCACATATGAATAGTCGTTTAGGAGGCTGTCCGGGCGCGCGGACGAGGCCCGGCAGCCTGCGGACCCCCACGCAGGGAACATGCACATGGACAGCTTCACGGAGCACACCTCCTTCTACATCGACGGCGGCCTGCAGCAGCCGCTCGGCTCAGAGACCTATACGGTCATCGGCGCATCCACCGAGGAACCGATCGGGCGCGTCCCCGTCGCCGGCGGCAAGGACATCGACGCCGCGGTGACCGCGGCCCGCCGCGCACTGGACACCCCCGGCGCCCCCTGGCCCACGGCGAGCCCCGCCGAGCGCGCTGACGCGATGGAGCGGTTCGCCGACGCCATCCAGGCGCGCGCCGACCAGTTCGGCCGACTGGTCTCCCGCGAGAACGGCATGCCGATCGCCATGTCCCCGCAGGCCAACGCCCACAGCACGGCGGCGATCCTCAGGTACTACGCGGGCCTCGCCCGCACCTTCGAGTGGGAGGAACGGCGCCCCTCCTTCACCGGCACCACCACGCTGGTCCGACGGGAACCGGTCGGGGTCGTGGGGGCGATCGTGCCGTGGAACTACCCGCAGACGCTCGCGATCATGAAGGTCGCGCCCGCGCCCGCGGCGGGCTGCGCGATCGTCCTCAAGCCCGCGCTGGAGACCTCGCTGGACGCGTACCTCCTGGCCGAGGCCGCCACCGAGGCGGGCCTGCCGCCCGGCGTACTGAACATCGTGCCCGGCGCCCTCGAAGCAGGTGAGTCCCTCGTCGCCCACCCCGGCGTCGACAAAATCGGCTTCACCGGTTCCACTCCGGCCGGCCGGTCGATCGCCGAGGTCTGCGGGCGACTGCTGCGCCCGGTCACCCTGGAACTGGGCGGCAAGTCGGCGGCGATCGTCCTCGACGACGCCGATCTCGACGCCACCATCAAAGGGCTCCCGGGTGTCTCGTTCTTCAACAACGGCCAGACCTGCTACGGCAGCACCCGGCTTCTCGCACCCGCGAGCCGCTATGCCGAGATCCTCGACGCCGTCTCCGCCATGGCCTCCGGCCTGCAAGTCGGTGACCCCCTCGACCCGGCCACCGAAGTGGGGCCCGTGGTCTCCGCCGCCCAGCGTGAGCGCATCGAGAGGTACATCGCGTCCGGCCACTCCGAGGGCGCCCGGCTCACGGCCGGCGGCGGACGCCCGGCCGGCCTCGACCGCGGGTGGTACGTCGAGCCGACGGTCTTCGCCGACGTGCGGCCCGACATGACCATCTTCCGCGAGGAGATCTTCGGTCCCGTTCTCGTCGTCACCCCCTACAGCTCGGACGACGAGGCGGTCGCTCTCGCCAACGACTCCGACTACGGGCTCGGCGGCACGGTCTGGACCACCGATGAGGAGCGCGGCACGGCCATCGCCCGCCGGGTGCGCACCGGCAGCATCGGCGTCAACGGCTACCGCCTGGACTTCAACTCCCCCTTCGGCGGCCGCCGCGCCAGCGGCCTGGGGCGCGAGCTGGGCCCCGAAGGCCTGAACGCGTACCTGGAGTTGCAGTCGGTGTACCTGCCGGC
Organism: Streptomyces sp. CA-210063; assembly: GCF_024612015.1. NCBI lineage: Bacteria > Bacillati > Actinomycetota > Actinomycetes > Kitasatosporales > Streptomycetaceae > Streptomyces > Streptomyces sp. CA-210063. Next base: position 9,338,722 of record NZ_CP102512.1, on the reverse strand, counting down.
CTGACGCGACACGCACGGACGGCGCCCAGGAGCCCCTATGCCCCTGGGCGCCGTCCTCGTGTCCGTCGCACGCCCAAGGAACCGTCGAAAACCCGGGCGTTCAGGCCCGCCGGCCGGTCAGCCCTGCTGGCGGCTCGGGATCACCCAGTACCCCTTGTGCACGTCGCGGACTTCCTCGCGCACCGGCAGCTTCGGGTCGACATACGCCCTTATCCACTCGACGGGGGCGTCGTTCTCATCGAGCAGTGTCAGCACGCACACGGACACCGGCGTGTCGAGGTACAGACCCAGGTGGCGGGAGACGATCGGCGGCGCGGTACCGGCGTGCAGCCGTCTGCGGATCGTGGTGACGTCGACACCCTCCGCGGCCAGGATCGACATCATGGGCTTGGTCTTGAGGTCTTCGAGGCTGTGGCGCTCGCCCAGTTCGGGCAACTGCACATTGTGCGAGACGACGTGCGGAAGACCCCGGTAGATCCGCAGCCGGACGCACTGCCACAGCTTGCTGCCCGGCGGCAGCCCGAACACCCGGCAGGCCTCGGCGGGGGCGACATCCACGCCGACCTGCAGCAGCTCATACCCGTACTCCGAGGATTCCTCCTCCGGGTAGAAGACCGGCAGGTCATCCTGGTCGCCAGGGCTCGGGGGCATGTAGACGGCCCGCGGACGCTTGCCGCGACCGCGCTCGACCAAGCCTTCCTCGCCCAGACGCTCGAGCGGGGTCCGGGCCGTCACCACACTGACCTTGAAGCGCTCGGCCAGCTCGCGCTCGCCGGGAAAGTCCGTGCGGCCCACCCACAGCCCGTCGAGGATCTCCGCACGTAGCTGCCGGTAGATCTGCTGCTGCATCGGGACGTCCGGATTGAGGACGTCCCCGTCGTCCGCCGCGGGACTCGCGATCCCGTCAACACCGGACTCGTTCGACATGTACACGGCCTCTCCTGACCACAACTGCGTGAGCGTCTCCAGGCCATTATGGCCGACCCTCACTTGACTTTCCACCTTTCCCATATGAATATGTGATTACGAGCTTTCCCTTGCTGGCGCCTTTGTGAGGACCCGACATGACTGCACAGAGCAGGTACCGACTCCCCGATACTCCGCTTCCCGAGTTGTTCGTCACTCCCGAGCGCCGGGCGCGAGGCAGCGTCAACGCCTACCGGACGGACCAGCTTCCGGCTGGGACGCAGCGTGAGTTCGTCGACATCACGGCTTCCGACGGGGCCTTCTCCTTCGGTCTCCTGCACCTGCCGCCGGGCCCGAAGCCCAAGACCGTCGCGGTGTTCATGCACCCGCGGGAGAACCAGTCCCGGCAGTACCTGAGCCCGTACCTGCTGGAGGCGGGATACGCGGTGTGGGGACAGACCAGCCGTGCACTGAACAACGACAGCGACATGGTGCACGAGGAGGTCGTCCTCGACACCGCGGCAGGCATCCGGATGCTCAAGGACCGCGGCTTCGAGAAGATCGTGCTCATCGGCAGCAGCGGCGGCACCTCCCTGCTGTCCTACTACCAGTGGCAGGCTGCCCTCCCGCCCGAGGAGCGCCACACCCACGGCCCGCACGGCACGCCGACCCGCTTCGCCACGGAGGACATGCCGCCGGCCGACTTCTACGTCGCCCTGGCCCCGCACGCCGGCGAGGGCATCATCATGCTCAACATGCTCGACCCGGCGATCGTCGACGAGTCCAACCCGACGGCGATCGACCCGGCGTTGGACATGTTCAACCCCGACAACGGCTACCAGCCGTTCCCGGAGCCGAGCAAGTACGACACCGAGTGGCTCGCCACCTACCGCGAGGGCCAGCGTGCCCGCGCCCGCCGTCTGGATGTCATCGCCCGCTCCCTGATCGCGGACTACGAAGAGGCGAGGCAGGCCGTCGACCGGGAGAAGCTCGGCTCGCCCACGGCTCGCAGGGCACTGATGTCGCCGTATCTGAGCATCTACGGAACGGTCGCCAACCCGGCACACACGGACCCGAGCATCCACCCCAACCACCGCGTGCCGGGGAGCATCTTCTCGGGCGGCCATCCGTTGCGGGGCTCCTACGGCCCCAACGCGCTGGGCCGGATCCTGACCGCACGTGCCTGGCTGGCGACCTGGAGCGGTCTGTCGGCCCAGGCCGAGTGGGCCCATGCCGCCGAGCACATCGACGTACCCACCCTGGTCGTCGCACCGCTCGGCGACACCGACGCCTACCCGGAGGAGCAGGAGGAGATCTTCTCCCGCATCCCGGCAGGTGACAAGACGTTCACGACCCTCGCCCACGCGCACCACTACCTCTTCCTGCTGCCGAACGCACCGATCGACTACAACCCGCGCGAGGCCGCCGGAGAGATCGTCACCAAGTGGCTGGGCGAGCGCCTCGACGCGTCCTGACGCCCTCACCGCCGAACCAGAGCACCACAGCACCACCCAACCCCCCTGGAGGCAGAAATGCCGTTCTACCGTTCCGTGGGACAGGTGCCCCACAAGCGACACGTCCAGTTCCGTAAGCCCGACGGCGGGCTGTACCGCGAGGAACTGATGGGCACCGAGGGCTTCTCGTCCGACTCCGCGCTGCTCTACCACACCTACGCTCCCACCGACGTTGTCGCGGTCGATGCCTGGGAGATCACGGGGCAGGGCACCACGCCCAACCACCCTCTCAAGCCCCGTCTGGTCCGCACCCACAAAGTGGACGAGGGAGGCGACGCAGTCACCGGCCGCCGTCTGCTGGCCGCCAACCCGGACGTGCGGGTCAGCTACGTCGTCGCCGATCGGCCCAGCCCGCTGTACCGCAACGCCATGGGCGACGAGATGTACTTCGTCGAGTCCGGCACCGCCCGCGTCGAGACCGTCTTCGGCTCGCTGGAGGTCGGCCCGCGCGACTTCGTCATCATGCCGACCTCCGCGACGCACCGGTGGGTGCCGACCGGTGAGGAGCCTGTACGACTCCTCATCGCGGAGTCGACCGGCGGCATCCGCCCGCCCAAGCGCTACCTGTCCGCCCGCGGCCAGTTCCTGGAGCACTCCCCGTACTGCGAGCGGGATCTGCGAGGCCCTTCGGAGCCCCTCGTCGTGGAGGGCGAGAACGTCGACGTGTATGTGCGTCACCGGGCCGGCGGCACGCGCTACACCTACGCCCACCACCCCTTCGACGTCGTGGGCTGGGACGGGCAGCTCTACCCGTACGCGTTCAGCATGGACGACTACGAGCCGATCATCGGCCGGATCCACCAACCGCCGCCGACCTTCCAGACCTTCGAGGCACCGGGCTTCGTCATCTGCTCGTTCGTGCCGCACAAGGTCGAGTACCACCCTGACGCGGTGATCGTCCCCTACAACCACGCCAACGTCGACTCCGACGAGCTGATGTTCTACGTGGAGGCGGCGGGCGGCGCGCGTGCAGGGCACGGCATCGAGACGGGCGCCATCACCTGGCACCCCGCCGGCTTCATCCACGGCCCGCACACGAACGAGCTGGAGAAGTCCGTCGACGCCTACAACGCCGGCCGCATCGAGATCAAGAACCTGCGCGCCGTCATGATCGACACCTTCCGCCCGCTCGACATCGGCGAAGCCGCCCTGGCCAGCGAGGACTCCGACTACCTCGCCAGCTGGCGCAACGCCTGATCGGAGTCCTGTCATGCACGCAGATCAGGTCGTCAGCAGCCTGAACACACCGCTGACCGCGCCCGCCTACCCGACGCCGTCCGGCACCCGGTTCATCGACCGGGAGTACCTCAACATCGTCTACCGCACCGACCCGGAGGCACTGCGGGCCGTCGTACCCGAGCCGCTGACGATCGGCGAACCCCTCGTGCGGTTCGAGGTCATGCACATGGGCGACGTCGGAGGCTTCGGCCCCTACACCGAGGCCGGCATCGCGATCCCGGTGGACTTCGAGGGCGAGCAGGGCGAGTACCTGCACGCCATGTACCTCGACAACTTCCCGGCCACGGCCGGCGGCCGGGAACTGTCCGCCTATCCCAAGGTGCTGGGCACTCCACGCCTGTACGTCGACCACGGCACGCTCGTGGGCACCCTCGACTTCGGGACCCTGAGCGTGGCCACGGCGACCATGGGCTACAAACACCGGCGGCTCGACCCGGAGGAGGCTCTCCGGCAGATCACCGTGCCGACGTACATGGTGAAGATCGTGCCCGGCTATGACTTCAGGCCCCGCGTCGCCGACCTCGTCCGCACCCGGATCACCGACATCACCGTCAAGGAAGCCTGGACGGGCCCCGCCCGCCTCCAGCTCTTCCACCATGTCCTCGCCCCGCTCGCCGACCTGCCGGTCGTCGAAGTGGTCTCGGCGAGCCACATCCTGACCGACCTGTCGCTGGCCCCCGCCGAGCCGGTCTTCGACTACCTCACCCACGTCCCGAACGCCTAGGAGGCGATGACGATGTCACCGGACAACCCTGCGTCGCGTCCCTCCGCAAGCCGCGGACTGCATCTCCGCCACGGTGGGGGGCCCGACGGGCCGGTGCTGGTGCTGCTCCACGGCGGCCTGGGCGACGGCCAGGTCTGGAAGGCCGTCGAGGGCCTCCTGCGGGAACGGTGGCCGGGCAGCTGGCTGGTGCCGGACCTCCCCGGGCACGGGCGCTCGCCGCGTCTGGCCCACTACAGCTACGGCCGGATCGCGGCCGAGGTCGCCGACGCCGTGACCGAACAGGTGCCCCGCGGCGTACCGGTACACATCCTCGGCCACTCCCTCGGCGGCGTGGTCGCCCTCACGCTCGCCAGCGGGTGGTTCGGCATCGACGTGACCACCGTGTGCGCGATAGGCGTGAAACCGGTCTGGTCCACAGAGGAACGGGACCTGATGACCACCGCGGCCGCCGCCCCCGCGCCCGTCTTCGCCACGCGGAACGATGCCCTGGGGTTCGTACTGAGTGCGGCCGCGATGAGCGACGTGGTGACAACGGACTCCCCCTTGTGCGACTCCCTGGTGATCGGCGACGGGGACCAGTGGGAGCCCGTGGCGGACCCCGCTGTCCTGTCCGTCGGTGCCTCGGATCTGCCCGGGCTGATAGCGGCCTGCAAGGCGCAGGAGATCGTGCTCGCCGCCGGGGAACACGACCCGCTCTGCCGGCCGTCCGACCTCGTCAAGGCATATCCCGAGGCCGCCGTGGTCGCCGGAACGGGGCACTATCCCCACCTCCAGAGCCCCGAGGCGATCTGGTCGTCGCTCGACCATCTGCTGCAGTCCACCCTCCACGCGGAGCGAAGCACTCTGCCTACCTGACCCCCCGGTCGCCGGCCTCGCAGCCGGCCGTCCCTCACTCCGTCATCCCCCCGTCATCCCCCGCCGGTCGGCGTCTGCCACGTCGCGGGCCGGCTTACGAAGGAGCAGTCATGTCCAGTCACCGGATCGGCCTGCTGGTGCCGAGTTCGAACACCACCATGGAGACCGAGATCCCGGAGATCCTCCGTCGGCAGAGCGCGCTGACGGGTGATCAGTTCACTTTCCATGCCAGCCGTATGCGGATGAAGACCGTCGAGAAGAGCGAGCTGGCCGCGATGAACGCCGACGCGGGCCGCGCGGCGGTTGAACTCGCCGACGCGCAGGTCGAGGTGATGGCGTACGCGTGCCTCGTCGCGATCATGTCCCAGGGCAACGGCGTGCACCGGGGCATCGAGGCGGACCTGACCCGCACCGCGGCGGAGAACGGCTGCGCGGTGGACGTCCTCTCCAGCGCCGGCGCCCTGGTGGAGGGACTGCACCACCTCGGCGCCAAGAAGGTGTCCATCGTCACGCCCTATATGAAGCCGCTGACCGCCCTGGTGGCCGGCTACATCGAGTCCGAGGGCATCGAGGTCCAGGACTCCATCAGCCTGGAGGTCGACGACAACCTCGCCGTCGGCCGCCTGGACCCGTCCCGGCTGCCGGACATCGCGGCCGGACTCGACACCCGCGGCGTGGACGCCGTCGTGCTCTCCGCCTGCGTCCAGATGCCCTCCCTTCCCGCCATCCCTGACGCGGAGAAGCGTCTCGGTCTGCCTGTCGTCACGGCGGCCGCGGCCACGTCCTGGAAGGTGCTGCGCACCCTCGGCCTGGAGACCGTCGCCGACGGCGCCGGCGCGCTCTTCAAGAAGAACTGACCACCGGGCGAAGCGCTCAGGCGCCCCGCCCGGCCAGCCCCCCACATCCACGCACCAAGCGAAGGAGCACGTCCATGGCCCCCATTCCCATGGAAACCACGATCAACGGCTCTCCCGAGCAGGTCTTCGACATCATCACGCAGGTCCGCTTCTGGCCGCAGTGGCACGTCCTCACCCGGGCCGTCACGGGCACTGTCCAGCGCCCGTTCCTTCCGGGCGACGAGTTCACCGAGTTCATCCGCACCGCCGAGGGGTCCAGGGAACTGACCTGGCAGGTCGCGGCGTACGAGCGCGCCAAGCACGTGACCATCGAGCTCGTGGGTACTCCCGGCTCCATCTCGTACACCTTCGAGCAGGTCCCCGACGGCACCCTGTTCCGACGGATCGTCAACGGCGGCGGTTCGCAGGAATCGCGGGCAGCGACGCCCGAGACCGAGGCGCAGTCCGTGGCGAACCTGAAGGCGCTGGTCGAGGACGTCCTCGCACACGAGAAGAAGGGGCCCGTCTTCCCCTGACCCGGGCATGGTGGCCGACGGCGTCGCAACCGGCGCGGTCGGCCACGGCCTCCTCAACTGTCCGTAAACCCTTGGGAATCCGTGATGCCCCACAGCCGCCCGAACTCCGAACACCGCGGCACCGCCGTCCTCGCCGACCCTCTCCTCAACAAGGGGACGGCGTTCAGCCCGAGCGAACGTGCCCGGCTCAACCTCGACGGTCTGCTGCCGCCCGCCGTGGAAACCCTCAAGGCGCAGGTGGCCCGGGCCTACGAGGCCTATCTCAACTATGCCAAGCCCCTCAACCAGCACATCTACCTGCGACAGCTGCAGGACACCAACGAGGTCCTCTTCTACCGTCTCGTGACGGAGCACCTCGAAGAAGTGCTCCCGGTCGTCTACACCCCGACCGTCGGGGATGCCTGCCGGCAGTTCAGCTCGATATACCGCCGACCGCGCGGCCTGTTCCTCTCCTGGGAGGACCGGCACAGGTTCCGGGAGATCCTGCGCAACCGGCCGCACGACGACCAGGACGTCGACGTCATCGTGGTCACCGACGGGCAGCGCATCCTCGGCCTGGGCGACCTGGGCGTGGGCGGCATGGGCATCCCGATCGGCAAGCTGAGTCTGTACACGGCCATCGGCGGCATCGCCCCGGCACGCACGCTGCCGATCCTTCTGGACGTCGGTACGGACAATGATGAACTGCTCGCCGATCCGCGGTACCTCGGCCGACGCAGCCGCCGCCTCACCGGCGCGGAGTACGACGAGATGATCGAGTCGTTCGTCTCGGCTGTCGAGGCGGAGCTGCCGAACACCCTGCTCCAGTGGGAGGACTTCGCCACCGCCCACGCGCGTCCCATCCTCACCCGCTACCGCGACCGTCTGCTCACCTTCAACGACGACATCCAGGGCACCGCCGCCGTGGCGCTCGGCGACGCCCTGTCCACCGCGGCCGACATCTCCGGCACGCCGCTGGCGCAACAGCGTCTGGTGGTCCTGGGCGCGGGTTCGGCCGCCATCGGTGTCGCCGACATGATCCGCACGGCGATGACCGAGGAAGGAGTCTCCGTAGCCGCGGCCACCGCGCGCTTCTGGGTGGTCGACGTGGACGGACTGCTGGTGCGCTCACGAACCGGCCTGACCGACGAACAGCGGCTCTACGCACGTGACGACGACGAAGTGGCCGAATGGAACGACACCGGCCTCGCCGAGGTGGTGCGCCGCACCGCGCCGACCGCACTCATCGGGCTGTCGACGGCGCGGGGCGCGTTCACCGAGGCGATCGTGCGGCAGATGGCATCCACCTGCGAACGGCCCGTCATCTTCCCGCTCTCCAACCCCACATCGAACGCCGAGGCCGACCCCGCGGACCTGCACCGCTGGACGAACGGCACGGCGCTGATCGCCACCGGCTCGCCGTTCGCACCGCTGAAGGTCGACGGGCACGAGGTGACAGTGGCCCAGGCCAACAACGTGTACGTCTTCCCCGCCATCGGACTTGCGGTGACCGCGAGCCGGGCCGCCCGCGTCACCGACCACATGCTGGTCGCCGCCGCCCGCGCCATCGCACGCTGCGCAACGGAGGTTCAGGACGGCGACGGACCGGCCCGGCTTCTCCCGCCCCTGAGCGGGATGCGAGCGGCCGCCCGGGACATCGCGCTGGCCGCCGCGCTGGCAGCGGTCGAGGACGGCGTGGCACCCAAGGCGACCGAGAAGCAGCTGCGCAAGGCGATCGCCTCGGCGCAATGGAAACCGGACTACGGCGACACAGCCGCCTCGGAGTGACCGAGCGGCCCTGCCCGGCCCACTGACACACAGGAGATTCCCATGCCCGCGATATCCGTTCCAGACCTGCTGGTCCTGCCCCGCGTTCCCGACCTGTCCGAGATCACCGTCGACCGACCGGTCGCCCATCTCAAGACCGGTGTGGACGAGGAACCCACGGAGGGTTTCGGTGTACGTCGGGTATTCCCTACCCCCGGTGCAGGGATGCGGATGTCCGACCCGTTCCTCCTGCTCGACCACCGCGCCGACACCGTCCTCGAGCCGCGGACGGCGAAAGGACGGCCCTGGCATCCGCACCGGGGCTTCGAGACCGTCACCTACCTGATCGACGGCGAGATCGAACACGAGGACACCCACGGCGGTGGTGGGATCATCCGAGGCGGCGACACCCAGTGGATGACGGCGGGCTCAGGCGTCCAGCACCACGAAAGCCCGTCGGAACGCCTGGTCATGGAAGGCGGCGTCGTCCAGGGCGTTCAACTGTGGGTGAACCTCCCGAGCGAACTGAAGATGGCCCCACCGCGCTACCAGGACATCGCCGGCTCCCGGCTGGCGTTGCTGGCCTCGCAGGACGGCGGAGCGCTGCTGCGTGTCATCGCCGGGGAGATCGCCGGACATCGCGGTCCCGGAGCGACGCACACACCGATCACCCTCGTGCACGCCTCGATCGCGCCGGGCGCCCGACTCCGGCTGCCCTGGCGGCCCGACTTCTCCGCCATGGCGTACGTGCTGTCCGGTCAGGGCTCCGTCGGCGCCGAGCGGCGCCCTGTGGACGAAGGCCGCATCGCCTATTTCGGCGCGGGCGGTGCGCTCACCGTGACGGCGGACGACCACCAGACGAATCGCACCGGCGAGATGGAAGTCCTGCTGCTGGGCGGGCTCCCCATCGGCGAACCGCTCGCGGCCTACGGCCCGTTCGTGATGAACACTCACGACGAGATCGTCCAGGCCGTCGAGGACTACCGCAGCGGCCGGATGGGCGTCCTCCCCGCGGCAGCCAACTGACGCTGTCGAACGGCACGAACGCGCGGCAGAACGTAGATCAACCCTCCACTTGAACCCAAGTGGTTCAACAAGTGGGTGATGAAGCGGATACGCCGCAAAGGCGGTGCCAAGCTGAGACCGCGTTTGAGATCTGCTCTGTCTCGTGGACGAGTGAGCCGAAGCACGGTAGTTGTCACATAGGCAGGCTTGTTGTCACCGGCGGGCTGCAAGCCCTTAGGACGGCCTAGTACTCCAGCAGCGTTCGCTATCTGGGCTGGTCAGAGCCATCGCCGGGAGCGTAGTGGGCTGATGGTGTGTCAGGGGCGGTCTTGCCGGACCGCCCCTCCAACGAGTGGCATCGTCGCCGGTAGTGGCAGTGTCTGGCGACGCCTGACGCCTGCGCCGCCACCGCGACCAGCTCATCGCGTGGATGCGAAGCGGCGGGCCGGGTCGGTGCGCGAGGCCAACTGCCAGCAGCCGGCGGACTTCCGCCACGGTGAGCGGAACCAAGGTGGAACCGTTTCTGCAGCCCCTTTGCCGCTGCCTGCGCCACCGTCACCGCGAGAAAGGCGTGCGCAAGCATGGCCAGGGTGATGTGCCGCGTCCAGCCGACGTAACGGCGGACCTCGTACTGATCCAGGCCCCACTCGTTCTTCGCAGCCTGAAAGCACTCCTCGATCGCCCACTGGCACCCCGGCAGTACCGGGTTCTCCAGGGGCAGCACGGTGGAGGTCAGTGCCAGGTCGCCGACGACGCGGCGTGCCGTTGGGATGTGAGGGCATCTTCGGGGTGCCGGCCAGCATCGCCTCGTAGGCTTTGCACAGTCCGCTGTAGCCGGTGCTGGCCGAACCCTGGAAGTACAGGGCACCGATGCGGTCGTACAGCGCGAGCACGCCGTCGGTGTCCCCGGCCTCGGCGCGCTCGAGCCACAGTCGGCCCAGATCCTCGGGCTTGTGCGCCTTTCGCGACCGTGATCGGTGACCGCCGGCTTCTAGGCCTGCCCTGGGCTCTGGGAGAACATGTACTTGTGGATGCGCCACCCGTCCGGGGTGCGACGCAGCACGAACAGCTCGCGGAAGTAGGCCTGGGAGCGAGTGCCGTCGGCCACGGCAATCACCGTGACGGGCTGCTCGGATCGGACGATCGCGATCTCGTCGTAGACCTCGGTCGAGACCACCTCCACGTTGACCTCCATCCCGATGGCGGCGAAGGTGCTGGCGTAGAAGGAGTCAACGGCGTCGCGGCCGCGCAGGCTGGGCAAGTTCTCGGGGATGATCTCGGCCTCGTCGGCGTAGAGCCGCAAGATCGTGTCAGTGTCCTTGATCTGCAGCGCTTTCATGTACGCCTCGACCACGCCGACCGCGTCGGCGGTGCTGTTGTTGTTCGTCATGGGGTGCTCCTCTGATATTTGGTTGGCAACCGACACAACCCGTGCTGGTGACGTGCCAACTTTTCCGTTTGTGTGAGCCGGTCAGTACGCGACGTGGACGAGGCGGCGGGTGAGCTCGCCCCGCTGCAACTCGTCGACGAGGGCGACGGCGTAGTCCTCGGTGCTGATGTGGCTGTTGCCCTCGCCGTCGCTGAGCAGTTGGTGATCGCCTGTCCGGTACGCGCCCGTGCGCTCGCCGGGCGTGATCATCGCGGGCGGGGAGAGGTAGGTCCATTCCAGGTCGTCGGCGTTGTCCCGGACAAGCTCGAACAGCGCCACCTGGGCGCGAACCGGCGGCAGGGCGTCCTCGGGGAACCCGGGGGTGTCGACGACCCGTACACCGGGGGAGACCTCCAGGCTGCCCGCGCCGCCCACCACCACCAGGCGACGCACCCCGGCCCTGCGTACGCCGTCCAGTACGCCGCGGCCCACCTCCAGGAGTGACTCGGTGGCCTCGATGCCGCCTCGTGGCGGTGACACCGTCAGGACCACCGCGTCGTGGCCGGCCGCCAGGCGCGCGACGGTGTCGGCGTCGCTCGCGTCCGCCGCGAGGGTGCCGTCCTTCCCGCTGCGCGTGGCACCGGTCACCTCGTGGCCCCGCTCGCCCGCCTCGGCAGCGATCCGGCTGCCGATCATCCCGGTGGCTCCGAACAGCAAGATGCGCATCCCATGACCTCCTTGTAGTCATCGCGTGTGCAGCGCACACGCCGTCACCTAGAAGGTATCAATGGGATACTGGTTACTTCAAAGATACTGAAGTACCCTTTGGATATGGTGAACGAAGCTGCCGACGAATCCGAGATCTGCTGCCCGTCCCGGCTGGTGCTCGACCGCATCGGTGACAAGTGGTCGGTGCTGATCGTGCTGAACCTGGGCGACGGCCCCAAGCGGTTCAGCGAACTGCGGGGGGTGCTTCATCACGTGACGCCCAAGGTCCTCACCTACACACTGCGGGGGATGGAACGCGACGGCCTGCTCACCCGCACGGTCTTCGCCGAGGTCCCGCCCCGCGTGGAGTACGAACTGACCCCGCTGGGCCACTCCCTGCGGCCCGTCGTGGAGCCGATCAGCACCTGGGCCGCGGAGCACGTGGACGAGGTCCTGTCCTTGCGCAAGGCCCATGACGCCCGCTCCGCGGACGAGTTCGCGGGCTGATCACCGAGTAGCCCGATTGCGAGATACGGCCCGCCATGCACGAGACCATGGCTGAATGAGCGTGTGACAAGTCGCGAGGTGCCGCCGGAGTGACCGGTGCTGTTGAGGGGAGCCACCTGACGGAGGTGGCCGATGAGGTAGTGGTGAAGCAGTGCCTCATCAGCGAGGAAGGCGAACGGCGGCGTAAGAAGCAGCGGTTGCAGAGTCAGCTAATGTCCGAGCATGGCAGAGAAGGACATACTCGGGACAGCACCGGACGACCCTGTGGCAGCCAAGTGGCAGGTCGTGCGCGAGATGGACGCGAACCTCATCGACAAGGCCCTTGTAGAGGCGGCATACGCAAACCCTGCCCTCCGGGCTCTGTTTCCGCTGGTCAGCCATGGATCGCTGCAGTTCAGCCGGTGTACCCGCTTCCCTTGGTCGCAGGACCTGCCCATGATCTTCCCCCTCTTCGGTGGACGATTTCGCGTGCGGGGGCTGCATGAACCGCGATGTGGCCTCGGCCGCCGGAGCGACGAAGAATTCGGCCTGGTACCACAACCTCGCCGCCCGCCTCGGCAAGGTACGGGTGGAGGTCGGAGGCCGCAATGTGGAGGTCGCCGCCGAGCAACTCCACGGCATGGCGCGGGAGGAGGCATGGCAGCAGATCACTGCTGCCGCACCCCGTTTCGCGCAGGACCAGGTGAAGACCGACCGGGAGATTCCGGTCATCCACCTGACGCCCGCACCACCGAGTGAGCTGCGTCGCAGCGCCGTTGGCGCCTGCGCTCGCGACACACGGGACAGGGAGTTGAGGTGATCAACTGACTGGCCGGGAAACGGAGAAGGCCACCTCGCTGCGTCGGAGCAGGGGTGGACTCAGTCGCTTTCTGGGACAGGCGGGAAGGTCTGTGATGCGGGACGGTCTGGTGGACGCCACATCCTCGACGAATCGACCAGGACGGTTCTACCTGCCGCCGGACTCACAAATGGATGTCTGTACGAAGATCTACCGTTGTGGCGCAGGAGTCGGCGCATGGCGCGCAGGCGTCGCGTGACATGGGCGGAGTGGAGCAGGGGTGCAGGTGTCGAGGAACACTTGCCAGTGGGACAATGCTGCTTCGAGGTGGCCATGGGTGAGGAGAGCCTCGGCCAACTCCGACCGCTACCGCGACACGGACGAGCCCGCCGATCTGCCCGACCCCGCTGCAACCGCCCTCACAACGCCCCCACAGCCTCTGCCTGTCGGGAGCATCGCCTGGTAGAGGACCCGCCTCGTAGAAGCACCGGCTTGACCACTGCGTGCCCGCACCTTCGGTCAGAGCGATCTCGCCTGCACGCCGCTCAAGAGGGACGCTGGGGTCCTCGTGCACTGTCCATGTACACGCGAAGATCCACCGCCTCATCTCCCTGCCAACGGAAAACGCTCACCACCGGAACAGCCGGAGTCACCTCGGTCTCGTACTGGTACATCACGGTCGCCTCAGCGATCACCACACCGGGCTCGGGCTCCCACAGGCCGCTGATGTCATGCCGGACGGCGAGAAGGCCGGCGGCTCGCATCTTCTCGACGGCCTCCCGAATCGCGGGTCGCCCCACAATGACCGCCGCCCCGCGGCTCATCCGGACATCCTTGCCCAGACCCTCGACGAAGGCATCGGGGTCCAGCGCAAGAGCCGACTCGGCGTAGTGCCTGCGAACCCATTCCAAACGGTCCATTGCCCCTCCACTACAGAAAGCGAACAGCCGCCAGTCCGTGTGCCCTTGGGGCCCGCCGGCTGTCGGCCGTTCAACTGCTTGGTGCTCGTCGGCGCATCGACTCCGTCAGGCGCTCGCTGCCCGGAAGACGACGTACACGACGGCGAGCAGCCCGAACACCGCGGCCGGGATGATCGCCTTGCCCGAATCCTTGGCCCGGACGTGCGCGCCCACGGCACCGACCATCAGCAGAGCGAGACCGGCGCCGGCCGCGACGCCCAGCCAGGCGAGCCACAGCCCGACCACGGCACCCGCGGCGCCGAGGACTTCGAGGGTGCCGATGACCCGGTTGACACCGTGGGGCACACCCAGTTGGTCGGCCTGCGCCAGGGCTTTGGCCTGACCTGCGACCTTGGGTACGCCTGCGGCCAGAAAGGCGAGGGCCAGCAGGACGGCGATTATGGCGGCGGTGATGAACATGGCTGAACTCCGGGGTGCTGGGGGGAAGGGTAGGCGCGCGAATGTGTCAGAAGCCGATGGCTTCGCGCACCAGGACGACGGTGGCGCGGCCGGGTACGACTTCCCGGCTGCTGATGAGGATCTTGGCGACGACGCTCCGCTGGCCGTAGGCCTGCTGGGCGCGCGTGTCCTCCTTGGGATACGAGTAGCTGTCGATCCGGCGCAGAGCGGTCTCCAGGTCGGGGACGATCTTCTGGGCCCCCACGACCCACACGGCGCGCGCGGCACCGGAGGCGTAGGGTGCGAGCTGGCTGCCGCTGGCGGACGCGGTGGCCAGGCGCCCGTCCTCAGTGACGGCGTGGACGCTGCCGACCACGACGTCGGGGGCGGATCGCGTCCGGCGAACCTCGTCGTAACGTGCACGAAGGTCCCAGGCGGCCTGGCTCGCCCGGACACTCATGAACCGTCCGGAACCGTCGACGTCCTCGGTGATGCCGATGAGCCGCAGCGTCTCGCTGGTGGAGGTGAAGACGGTCTTGTCCGTCGGCAGGATCTCGTTCACGAGCCGGCGCGCGTCCGCGGCCGTGTCCACGATCCGCACAGTGAAGCCGTTCGCGCTCAACGCGTCCGCCGCCCGGTCGATGCTCGCCGCCGACACCGGGATGCCGAAGGAGTCGTCCACGGGCAGCAGTTCGCTGGTGGTGCTCTCAGTCATGGGGGGATTCCTTGTCTTGCGGCTCAGGCAGCCACGTTCTGCTCGTACACGGTCGCGCCCTCGGTGAGGCTCACCAGGAAGCGCCGGGCCTCGATGGTCTCGTTCAGCGCCTGCTGCCAGGCCTCGGGAGACGAGCGCTGCCAGCGCCGGGTCTGCTGATTGTTGCGAGCGAACAGGTCGACCAGGGGGCCGAGTTCGGAGTGGCCCACGCCGAGCCGGTCGCAGAGCTCGTCGCCCAGAATGCGGCGGGCGAAGGCCGCGACGAGTTGCGCGGTCAGGGGCACAGGGGTTTTGAGTGTCATCTGCGAAAGCATCGCGATCAGCACCTCCAGCGTGGCCGAGGTGAGAGCGATGGAGTTCTCGTCCGGCTCGCCGTTGACCGCCTCGATCGCGGCGTACCACTCGCCCGCCTGCTCGTGATCGTTGATGCTCCGGTACAGAGCGGGGTCCACGCCCAGGAGGTAGGCGACGTAGTGCCAGTACTGGTAGATGCTCGCCAGTTCCCCGTCGGTGAAAGTGATCCCCAGCGTCTTCAGGGCGTTCAGCGGGCTGTACGTGAAGTCCAGCCAGGTGCGCACCAGGTCGACCTGGTTGATCGGCGTACCGAGTGTCTCCACGTCCCAGCCGTGCTTCTGCTGGGTCGCGCGCACTCGCGCGTGCATCAGCCGTACTTGAACCGTGTCGAGGTATCCGGGCCCGCCCAGGAGCATTCCTCCGGGCAGCGCAACGCTGTTGAGCCACTTGCCCGTCTCCTGCAGTCGGCGCTGGGTGATGGTCACCAACCGCCCCGTACCGGCGAGAACACCCGCGATACGGGGCGCGCTGTACTCGGGCAGAAGCGAGCCGAGCGCCAGCGCGATCTGGGTCCACTGCACGTCGACGGACAGGTACGCGGTCTCGCCCGCGGCCAGTTTCTCGGCGTCCACCCAGTCGGGGACAGCCTGGACCTCGCGCAACAGGGCGGCGATCGCCTGGGGCGCGTCATCGAGCGAGGAGAGCCCGTTCTTCAGTCCTTCGTTGAAAAAACGTCGGGCGGACGGCCCCAGCTCGTCCATCTCTGCGATCACAGCGTCGGCCAGCGGGTCTCCGG
The DNA here is from genome assembly GCF_024612015.1 of Streptomyces sp. CA-210063. Lineage (NCBI taxonomy): Bacteria > Bacillati > Actinomycetota > Actinomycetes > Kitasatosporales > Streptomycetaceae > Streptomyces > Streptomyces sp. CA-210063. Next base: position 9,322,836 of record NZ_CP102512.1, on the reverse strand, counting down.
CCTTCAGTGACCGTTCGATGAGAGCCATTCGGTCGTCTGCGGCGGCTTGCGTTGTCATGCCTGACCTCCAAGGAGGCTTGGAATCCTTGACCGGTCGTGCACTGCGCGGGTGTGGCCACCGAGCACCGCCGATCACTTAATCACCTAAGTTACTGTGATTTAGCGAAAGGTCAAGCCGGTGCACCGTCCGAGGACGCTCACGGAGGCTCCCGTCACCGTCTCTCACAGTTGAAAGCTAACGTTCGCTAGAATCGCGTGTACCGGCCTGTCGGCCGCAACACGAGGAGTAGTGGATGTCGGCCACCAAGCCCGGCGGGAGTGCCCCCTCGGCCAGGGACATGCGCATCGACGATTGGCGAACGTTCGCACCGCTCGAACTGCCCCCGATCCTGGCGGCAGCACTGGAGGAGTTCCGCGAACACGGCTACCACGGCACATCAGTGAGGGACGTCGCCCGCCGAGCCGGAGTCAGCCTGCCGATGATCTATTACCGCTTCGAGAACAAGCAAGGGTTGCTCGTCGCACTACTGGAGGACGCGATAAGCGAAGTGCTCCACCGGGCCCGCCTCGCCGACTCAGCGGCCCAAGGCCGGGTACTGGAGCGGTTCGCCAACGTCATCGAGTGCATCGTGCTGCACATGACCCACCGGGCAGCGACAGCCGGCCTGGACTCGGAATTGCGCTACCTGGAACCCGCGAACCGCAAGAAGTACGCGGCTTCGCGCAAGGAACTGGAGGAGCTGCTCCTCGGGATCATCGAGGAGGGCGTGACACAGGGCCTGTTCGAGGTGGACCACGCCCCGGACACCGGTCGCGCACTCCTCGGCATGTGCCAGGCAGTGGCCGCCTGGTTCCACTCCGGAGGCCCCCTCGCGCCGGAAGAGATCGCCGATCGCTATGTCGCGATCTCACTGCGCACGGTGGGAGCACGAGTCCGACCGGCACCTCGCAGCCTGGAGTGACGACCTCACGCGTCGGGCGCACCACACCCAGCAGGTCACACCCTCCGGCAAGTGCTCACAATTGAGTACGCTCATTTTTCTGGTGGTGCGGACTCCATGACCAGCCGCCGAGAGCGCAACAAGCAGGAGAAGCCGGCACGAATCAAGGTCGCAGCGGCCACACTGCTCGACGCCAAGGCATACGAGCAGATGACCACTCGGGAAGTCGCTCCGAGCCCCTGATGCAACGAGCGGATCCATAGCGCCTTGACCAGAGACTGGCGTCCCTCGAGCCGGACAGCACACTGCTCGACCGACCGGGGCGGTTGTACGGCGAGGCGCTGATCGACGTAGCCATCGACAGGAACCTGCGCATGTTCCTCGCCGAAGCAGGGCGACGGGGTACAGGCGAGTACGCCACCCAGGCCGCCGCCACTCGAAGTCGCCCCTGGACGCCACCGCCGACCTCAGCCGGGCGGCACAGCAGCATGGCGAAGCCGGCCGAACCAACGACCCCACGCAAGCAGCATGGTGGAACTTCTACGCCCTACGACAGGCCGCCCTGGACAGCTCGCGCCTGGACAACAACCTCGACCGCGCAGGCGCACTGCTGCAGCGCACCTGCATCACCATCAGTCACACAACAGTCACCCCTCGGAGTAGTCTGCGCTGCCCTTGACACAAGTTGATTCACATAAGAATATGGGATTATGACTTTTGCGGCTCGAGCGAATACGGCCGCGCTCAGAAATCAAGGAAGGGTGCCTCCCGCCTCCTATCGCCGCCCCCTGCGACTGGACGGCGCCACCCTCCGGAGAGGAAATCCCATGGCCGGCAATCCCCGAGCTGTCGTCGTCACCGGTGCTTCCGAGGGCCTCGGCAGGGCCACTGCGACCCTGCTGGCCGAAGAGGGCTATCGCGTCTTCGGCACCACCCTCAGCGAGGCCGAGTCCGACGACCTCTCCTCGGCCACCGAAGGCGGGGTCACTCCCATCGTCATGGACATCACCGATGACGCCCAGGTCGAGGAGATGGCCCGCATTGTCGATGAACAGGTTGGCGATCAGGGGTTGTTCGCCCTGATCAGCAACGCCGGCATCCTCGTTCCCGGGCCGATGGAGATCGTCTCCATGCAGGGGATCCGCCGCCAGTTCGACGTGAATGTCTTCGGGCATGTGGCCACCATCAAAGCGTTGCTTCCTGCCCTCCGGCGCGGCCGCGGTCGCATCGTGGAGATCGGCTCGCTCACCGGACACGTCGCCCTGCCGTACAAGGGCATCCTGGCCGGTTCCAAGTTCGCCATGGAGGGCCTGATGGACCTGCTGCGCCGCGAACTACTGCCCTGGTCCATCCCGGTCACCATCGTCCGCGCCGGAAAGATGCGCACCAACGCGCTCCCCAAGGCGGCACGCAATCAACAGGCTCTCATCGACGGCCTCACACCCGAGCAGGAGGCTCTCTACGGTGAGTCGTTGCGACGGTTCGCCAAAGCGGATCTCGAAGCGGCCGACGGCGGCGTCGACCCGAAGGGCGTGGCCGCCCAGATCGCCGGCCTGTTGGCCGACCCGAACCCGCCCACACGGGTGCTCACCGACCCCGAGGACCAGAAGATCCTCGACCTCGTCGATTCCCTGTCCGACCAGGAAGCCGACCAGAAGATCGCCCACATGATGGGCGTGATCTGACCGGCCACACCAAAGGGGGGTCCCAACAACCTGACTCAGCACGAAAGGCACCACCATGAGTCTGATCCCTGCCACCAGCCTCGACGGCTTCCACTTCACCTGGGAGAACCAACAGGCCGACGTCCTCGTACGGGAGTACATCCAGGCCCTCAACGAAGGCACCGACGACGATGTGGACCACCTGCTGGCCCCGACCTTCGAGAGCCACCGGCGCACCGGAACCACCGGCCGCAACGGCGAGAAGAACCGTCTGCTCACCCTGCGCACCGCTTTCCCCGACCTGTCCTACGAGGTACACGAGAACGTGGGTGTCGTCGTGGAGGACGACATGGTCGCCCTGCGCACCTACGTCTCCGGTACACACGAGGGGCCGTACGCCGGTCATGACCCTACGGGGAAGAGCTTCCGCATCGGCAACCACCACTTCTTCCGGCACCGTAACGGCCGCCTGGTCGAGCACTGGGAGGTGGAGGACAGCTACCGGATCCTCGCCGAGTTGGGCCTGATTCCCGCGAGCATCCCGCTGTTCGACGAGAAGCCCGGCTCCCCCTTCGGCGTCGGCGTCAACCAGCAGACCACCAGGCCGGACTGGCACAAGTCCCAGGTACGCGCCATGTACGAAGGCGTAGTGGCCACTGGCAACGCCGACGACGCCTACGGGATGGCCGACGCCTACATCCAGAACACCGGCCGCGCCCCCGACGGTGCCTCCCACTTCAACGAGGAGTTCGTCGGCTTCCGCAAGGTCTTCCAGAAGGGCCGCGCCTACCAGGTGCAGATCGTGGCCGAGCGGGACCGGGTGATCACCCGCAGCCGCTGGGACGGCTACCACCTCGGAGAGCTGGGCCCTCTCCCCGTCACCGGTCGGGCCGTCGACTTCACCACCGCCGACACCTTCCGTTTCGAGGACGGGGTAATCGTCGAGCACTGGGACACCACGGACTTCCTCGCGATGCTCGGCTCCCTGGGCGTCATGAACAACCACTGATCAATCTGCGGGCCGGGGTGCCGTGCGGTTCACCGCCGCCGCGCCCCGCTCCGCGATCCCGCGACCCTGAGAGCACCCATGACGACCACCGATCAACCGCAGTCCTCAGAGGCCTCCCAGTCCGCCTCCGTCGCACCGGTCATGACCCAACGCCAGGTGATGCAGGCCCTGTCGGGGCTCCTGCTTGGCATGTTCGTGGCAATTCTGTCCTCCACGATCGTCTCCAACGCGCTTCCCCACATCGTCGCGGACCTGGGAGGAAGCCAGTCCTCCTACACCTGGGTCGTCACCTCGACGCTGCTCGCGATGACAGCGTCCACCCCGCTGTGGGGCAAACTCTCGGACCTCTACGACAAGAAACGGCTGGTCCAGACCGCTCTCGTGATCTTCGTGACGGGGTCCGTCCTCGCCGGGCTCGCCCACGGCACCGGACTTCTCATCGCGATGCGCGCCGTTCAGGGCGTGGGCACGGGTGGCATGGTCGCACTGTCCCAGATCGTCCTCGCCTCGATGATCCCGCCGCGTGAGAGGGGACGCTACAACGGCTACCTGGGTGCGGTGTTCGCCGTGGCCACGGTCGCCGGACCGCTGATCGGAGGTGTCATCACCGACACGTCCTGGCTCGGCTGGCGCTGGTGTTTCTACGTGGGTGTGCCGATCGCCGTCGTCGCGCTGGGCGTTCTGCAACGGACCCTGCATCTGCCGGTCGGCGACGGGGGCAAGAAAGTGGACTGGATGGGTGCCGCGCTGATCACCTCCACTGTCAGTCTGCTGCTGGTGTGGCTGACCCTGGCCGGGTACTCGTTCGCCTGGAACTCCTGGCAGACCTACGCCATGATCGGCGGGTCCGTGACCCTGGCGGTCCTGTTCGCCGTCACCGAGACCAAGGCGGCCGATCCGGTGATTCCGCTGCGTCTCTTCCGCAACCGCACCATCGCTCTCGCCAGCTCCGTTTCCTTCTTCGTCGGCGCCGCCATGTTCGCCGCCACGGTCTACCTCAGCCAGTACTTCCAACTCGCCCTGGGCGAATCCGCGACCATGGCCGGGCTCATGACCGCCCCGGTGATCGCCGGCCTGTTCCTGGCCTCCACCGTCTCCGGTCGGTTCATCACCGCAACCGGGCGCTGGAAGGCATGGCTGGTGACGGGCGGAGTCCTGTTGACCGCCGGCCTGGCCCTGTTGGCCCGCCTCCACCACGACACTCCGTACTGGCAGGTCGCGTGCGCGATGGCGTTCACCGGCCTCGGCCTCGGAATGAGCATGCAGAACCTCGTGCTCGCGGCACAGAACCAGACGGACGGTACCGACCTGGGTGCCACGAGTTCCCTGGTGGCCTTCGCCCGCTCACTCGGCGGCACCATCGGCGTCTCCGCACTCGGCGCCCTGCTCTCCAGCCGCGTGACCCACTATCTCGCCGACGGGCTCACCAGGATCGGCGCACCGGCCGGAGGATCGGACACCCAAGGTGCCGTCCCGGACGTGTCCAAGCTCCGCGAGCCGTTGCGCACCGTCGTCACGAGCGCCTACGGGGACGGCATCGCCGACCTGTTCCTGTTCGCAGCTCCCGCCGCTCTACTCGGCCTCGTACTGACTCTGTTCATCCGCGAGACAGCACTGAAGGACCGCACTCCCGAGCCTGGACATCCCACCACCGCACCGGCCGAGGGCCAGGCCTGAAAGGTCACCTTCCCTCGCCTGGTCGCTGCCCGAGCCGATGCGCGCCGTGCCGGGTCAACGACCCGACGCTGCGGGGTGGGCGGCGCAGCCGAAGTTATGGATGGGGTTTCGTTCTGTCCGTTGTCCACTGCGGGCATGGCTCAGGGCCCTCCGGCGTGAAGGGCCCTGGACCAGTGGTGGCGTCGGTTCGGGAGCCGTTAACGAGCGGCGAATCAGCCAAGTAACTCGTGAAGCGCCTCCGAGGTCGCCGCCGCAAAATTTCAGCTGGACGGCGAAGCCCAGCCTGGTAGCGCCGCCTATGTTCCGTAACCAGCCCGCCTCGTCGCAGGACAGGGTGAAGTAGTCCACCACCCCGTCCAGACCCAGATCCCTCCCCACCGACAGCCCCTTTCGTCACCCCCGTTCCCAGCGTTCGGGCTGGACGGTATGGGCGCCGGTGTACAGCGGGGACGGATATCGGCGAAGGACTCCCCTTACGGAAGGCGGACCTGGTGGATGGGCCGCCGCCGGAAAACTGTCATAGGCGTCAGCTGTGGCCGAAGGCCGCCGCGGTGGCCACGCACGAGAGCGATGTGCTCGACGAGGTCACCGAACGCAGGCTGCTGACCAGGAACTTGCGGACCGTCAACGCCCTGACGGACCCGACGGTCCTCGAGCCGGTGATCGCCGGTGTGACCGCGGGCTCAAAGGGCGGACACAGTGTCGCCGGTCGGGCGCCTGTCCATGTGTGAGTGGGGCTGCCGCATGGACAGGCGTGACCGTGGGCCTCAAGCCGCTTCGAGGAAGGGGTAGTCGGTGTAGCCCTCGGCGCCCACCCCGTAGAACAGTTCCGGCCGCGGCTCGTTCTCCGGGTGGCCACCCTGCCAGCGCTCGACCAGGTCGGGGTTGGCGATGAGGGCCCGGCCCACGGCCACGGCATCGGCGTGGTCAGCCGCGATCTGCTGGAGCGCCTGCTCGCGGGTGGTCTGCCCCCCGAAGGGGCCGCTGTTGACAATCAGCTTGCCGTCGAAGCGCCGCCGCAGCTCCTGTACCAGGTCGCCGCCCGGCTCGGCGTGCAGTACGGAGAGGTAGGCCAGGCCCAGCGGGCGCAGTTGGTCCATCAGGGTGCCGTAGGTGGCCAGAACGTCGTCCCGGTCGGTCTCGAAGACGTCCCCGAGGTCGACCTCCGGCGAGATTCGCAGCCCGACCCGCTCGGCACCGACGGCCTGGGCGACCGCCGTGACGACCTCGACGACGAAGCGGGCGCGGTTCTGCGGCGAGCCGCCGTATCCATCGGTGCGCTGGTTGGCCGCCGGGGAGAGGAACTCCTGGAGCAGGTAGCCGTTGGCGCCGTGGATTTCCACGCCGTCCGCTCCCGCCTCGATGGCCCGGCAGGCCGCAGCAACGAAGTCCTCCACTGCTGCCCGGATCTCTGCAGTGGTCATCGCTTCCGGTACGGGGTAGGGCTGCTCGCCCTTCTCGGTGAACGTCTTGTTGTCGATGGCGATCGCGCTGGGGGCGAGGATGCGGCGGCCGCCGTTGATGTCGGGGTGGGTGCCCCGGCCGGCGTGCATGATCTGCAGGACGATACGGCCGCCCTCGGCGTGCACCGCCTCGAACACCCGCTGCCAGCCGGTCGCCTGCTCGTCGGTGGCGATGCCCGGCTCACCGACATACCCCTGCGACGCGTGGTCGGGGTAGGTGCCCTCGGTGATGATCAGCCCGACGCTCGCCCGCTGCCGGTAGTACTCGACCATCAGGTCCCCGGGAATGCCGGAGGAACCGGCCCGGACCCGGGTCATGGGTGCCATGACGACGCGGTTGGCGAGCTCGATCTTCCCTAGGGAGACGGGGGAGAAAAGCGATGGAACGGGCGAAACTTCTGAAATGTTGACAGTCATGGGTTTCTTTCTTTCTTTCTGCAATACGGAGGAAACGGGAGGAAGGTCTGCGACGCAGGGGGTCCACGCTGTCGGCGGAGGCGCGGATGCGGTCCTCGGGCAGGCGCGGGCCCGCTGACGGTGACGCGGTCCATGAAGCGATCGGAGTGTGGGTGGTGTGGGCGGCGAGCGCGGTGAGAACCGCATGCCGTCGGCGTCGACGCCGGTCAAGCGCAACTGCCCGCCGGAGTCGGTACGGATCGGTGTCTGCAGGCCGCGCCGCGACCGGCTCCCTCGTCGCGCCCCCGCGAAGAGGACCGATACACGGCTTCACCTGGAACGCGCTTCCGGCGGTGGCGGGAACAGCGATCTCAGCGCTCCTCATTCTCACCGGCCTGAGGCACTTCCGCCGGCCGATCGCCCATCGGACCGCCTGCTTCACGAAAGCGCGCGACTAGCTGAGCGGCACGTCCGCGACAGCCTTGAGGTGGCTGAACGCCTCGAGGGAATACCGACCGTGGTACCGACCCAAGCCGCTTTCGCCGACGCCGCCGAAAGGCAGTCCCGGCATGAGCAGCTGTATCACCGGCTGGCCCCAGGCGACGCCTCCGGAGGACGTCTCATTCACGAGACGCGACTTGGTGGCCTCGGACTCGGTGAACGCGTAGAGCGCGAGCGGCTTGTCGCGTTCGTTGATGAAGGCGATGGCGGCATCGAGGTCTGCGACTTCGACGACGGCGAGGATCGGACCGAAGATCTCCTCCTGCATGACCGGCGATGCGGGGTCGACGTCGGTGAGCACGGTCGGTGCGATGTACAGGTCGTCACGGTCGTGCTGGCCTCCCACCGCCGCCCGGCCGGAATCCAGCAGAGCGGTGAGCCGGTCGAAGTGCCGCTCGTTGATGATCCGGCCGAAGTCGCCTGAGGTCTGCGGGGTGGTGCCGAACTGGGCTTCGACCGCCACGCGCAGGGCGGGAACCAGCGCGGCGGCGGTGGCCGGATCAGCCAGAACATAGTCCGGGGCTACGCACTGCTGCCCCGCGTTGCCGAACTTGGCACCGACCAGCCGCTTCGCGGTCTCGTCCACGTCGGCGTCGGGCGCCACGAAGACCGGCGACTTGCCCCCGAGTTCGAGCGTGACCGGGGTGAGGTGCTTGGCGGCTGCGGCCATGACGATCCGGCCGACGGTGCCATTGCCGGTGTAGAAGATCTGGTCGAAACGCTGCGCCAGGAGGGCCGTGGTCTCCTCGGCGCCCCCCTCGACGACGGTGAGCACATCGGCGTCGAAGTACTGTCGCAGGAGGCGTGAAGCGACCGCCGAGGTGTGCACCGAGATCTCGCTCGGCTTGGCCACCACGGTGTTCCCGGCGGCCAGCGCGCCGATGATGGGGTCGATGAGAAGGTGGAGCGGGAAATTCCACGGAGCGATCACCAGGACGACCCCGAGCGGGTCGTACGTGGTGTAGGCCGTGGTCGTGGGACCGAAGTGGGCGGGAACCTCCACCGGGCGAGGCTGAAGCCAGTTTTCAAGGTTCGCCAGTGCCTCGTCGATGTCGACGACAGTGAAGTCGATCTCCTGAGTCTTGGCCTCGGCGGCGTTCTTCCTCAGGTCCGCCCAGAGCGCTTCGATCAGCTCCTGCTCGTTCTCGACCAGCAGGGCCCGCAGCCGCTGCAACTGGTTGACGCGCCAGTCCAGTGGGCGGGTGACGCCGGTGTTGAACGTCGCACGAAGGCGGCCGACCACCTCCGCGGCCGTTTCGCTCTGGTGCGTCCTCGACTCGGTCCCCTGTGTTGCGGTCATGGGATGTGCTCCGTTCTTGATGCAAGCCACGCCCCGGCTGCCTTCCGGCCGGGCACGGTGACCAGCGTCCTGGACGGGCTGGCATCCACCCAGGCCACGGCATTGCGTATGCCCGCGATGCCTACCACTGGTTGGGGCAGGCTGGCGTGCGTGCGACCGTGAATACTCGAGACATGGACGAATACCCCGAACCGGTGCACGAGCCCGCCGCCGGCGCGCTGGACCCGCGTGCCGAGCTCAGCGAGTTCCTGCGCACCCGACGCGCCCGGCTGAAGCCGGAGGACGTGGGGCTGCCGGACTACGGGCGGTACCGGCGGGTGCCGGGGCTGCGCCGCGAGGAGCTGGCGCAGCTGGCCGGGGTGTCGGTGGCGTACTACACGCGGCTGGAACAGGGCAACGGGCGGCACGTGTCGGCGGAGGTCCTCGACGCCATCGCCCGCGCGCTCAGGCTGAGCGACGCCGAGCATGCCCACCTCACGCACCTGGCGAAGCCGAAACAGCAGAAGAAGAAGCCGGCCGGCCGCGCCCAGCAGGTGCGGGGCCCCCTGCGGACGCTGCTGGACACCATGGACGGTGTTCCGGCGATCCTCGTGGGGCGGCGCTCGGACATCCTCGTCTGGAACCGGATGGCCGCGGCGGTCTTCGGCGACTGGGCCGAGCTGCCGGCGAGGGAGCAGAACTGGGCGCGCCTGGTGTTCCTGCGTCCCGAGTACCGCGACCTGTTCGTGGACTGGGAGCACAAAGCGAGCGACGTCGTCTCTCAGCTGCGCATGGATGCCGGCTCCCATCCGGACGACCCCCGGCTGTCCGCGCTGGTGGGCGAGCTCTCCGTGAAGAGCGAGGAGTTCAGGCGGCTGTGGGCCACCCACGACGTCAAGGAGAGGTGCCACGGTATCCAGCGCCTGCACCACCCGCTCGTCGGCGAACTCGATCTCCGCCTCGAGTCGTTCCACCAGGCCGACGCCCACGAGCAGATGCTGGTGACCTACCACGCCGAACCGAACTCCCCGTCCGCGGAGGCCCTGCGACTGCTGGCCAGCTGGGGCGCGGATGCGACCCGGGCGGGAACGGGCACGTCGTCGGCACGCACAGCTTGACGAACTCCCCTTGATCATCGGTAGTTGGCTGCGCGCCACGCCCAGCGTCCTTTCGCACGCCAGACGCCTGCGGTGATGGTCCCTCCGGGACGGCGGGCGATGAAATGCACTCGCCAACCGGTGATCACATGACGCTCGACGATAGTCCGTGAACAGCTCAACAGCGCATAACCGAAGTGGGATGGCTACCGTGGGCCGGCCGGTGGATCGACGGCCGTGTCGCCGTCCGCCGGAGATCGAGAAGGCCGTCCGCCGGTTGCCCGACGGTACGGCGGTCGACTGCGAGCTCATCGTGTGGGAGGCGGGCCGGCTCGCATTCGAGCGTCTCCCCGTGAGACGTCGGCGCCACCTGCCTGTACGCCGTCTACGAGCCCGTCTCCCGCACGTGCTCGATGGCCCGCGCCGGCCACCCGCCCCCGATCCTGGTCGGGCCGGACGCAACGGCCCAGGTCGTGGACCTGCCGGCCGGCCCTCCCCTGGGCCTGGGCAGCCTGCCCTTCGAGGCGGCGGAGTTCACGATGCCCGAGGACAGCGTGCTGGCCCTGTTCACCGACGGCCTCATCGAAAGCCGCCATCACGACCTCGACGAAGGCAACCGCATCCTGTGCCGGGCACTCGCCCGGCCAGAATCCTCGCTCGAAGCACTGTGCGACACGGTCATGGACACCCAGCACCCCACGGCCGCCGGCGACGACATCGCCCTGCTGCTGATCCGCGCCCGGGCCCTCGGCCCGCAGAGCCCGGCTAAACGACCCGGACGAAGTCGAGGAAACGAGCGGCGTAGTCGGCCCCGCCGGAGATCCGCAGGTCCCGCTGGCGCCAGTCGGCCCGGTGGGTGGCCCGTTCCGGGAAGCCGACGGCCCGACCGGTGAGCGTAGCCGCCGGCTTGTCCGACGGTCCGGCCCTCACCACGGCGCCCGGTCGCACGGACCAGATGCCACCGCCCGGACCTTCCAGTTCGACCGTGACGGGACGGACGAACCACTCCCGCCGTGCCGACCGCACTTGGTTGCGCACGACGGCGAACATCCACTCCAGCGCCACGGCCATCCGGTTCGCGTCGGATCCCGGGACAGACCGCCCCAACGCGGGGCGATGTCGTGACGCAGTGGGTGTGATGGTCGAACGTCATCGCACCACCGATCATCACCCCGACCGGGAACCAGCCGAGCTCGGCCATCGGCATACGCATCCAGTCGAGCGGCAGCCGGGCCCGTGCCGATCCCCTGATTCTTGCCTGTAGGCGGCGGCCGACGCAGCGGCATGAGTCGCCCGCACCGCGACCTTGTCGATCTTGCCCACCGCGTTCTTGGGGATGGCCTCCACGACGGCGTACGAGGTCGGCCACTTGTAGCCGCTGAGGCTGCGCGCGGCGAGTGCTTCCAACGCCGCCGGATCGACCGTCAGAACCGGCCGTGGCTGCACATAGGCGACGACGACTTCTCCCCATTTCTCGGCGGGGACGCCGATCACAGCGGTCAGCTGTTGTGAAGCTACGCCTTTGTCGGCGCTCAGCCCGATCGTCTTTTCCGGCGAATCGGGGTGGGCCCGTCGCGTCATCGCCTTTTGGGTCCGGCGATCAGAACAGGCCGTTGTCGTGCGGCAGGGTGTCCGGGATGGGGACGACGATGTCCCAGTGCTCGACGATCTTGCCGTCGGCGACACGGAACAGGTCCCAGTACGCGACCGGAACATCGAACTCGCCCTCGGAGACCACCAGCACGAAGTTGCCCTCGGCGATCACGCGGTGAGTCGTCCCGTAGGCGATGTTCTTGCCCTGCTCGGCCCACGCCGCAAAGGCGGCGCCGAGCCCGTCTAGCCCGTCAGCGATCTCCGGGTGGTGCTGGTCGTACTGCTCGGTGGAGATGAAGTCGGTCAGCACGGAGAAGTCACCACCCTTGAGGATCTTCTCGACGAACCCGAGGACCAAGGCACGGTTGGCCTCCGTCTTGTCGAGGTCGCTGACCTCTGCCGGGCCGTCGACCTGCGAGCGGCCCGAGACAGTCTTGGTGACCTGGGGCGTGAGCGCGTCCCAGTGCTCGGCGAGCATGCCGTCGGCGACGCGGAACAGGTCGAGGGCGACCAGCGGGTCCGGACCGAAGCCGTAGTAGACGCCGTGGACCGCGACCAGGTCGCCCTCGGCGATGACCCGGGCGACCTCGTGACGGACGTCGTCGGTGAGTGACCCGATCAGCCCACGCAGGCCTTCGGGGCCGTCGGGCGCGGCCGAGCTGTGCTGGCGGTAGTCAGCGGCCACCCACCGATCGACGGCGGTGACGTCCTTGTCACCGAAGATCTCCTTGACTGCGGTGAGGACGGTGGTCTTGTTGTCGCTCATGTTCGTCGTTCCCTCGTGCTTGTGGCCTGGTGGGCGGCTTGCGGTTTCTGACATCAACATTGGTCCCGAATTCGGTCGGTGCTGCGGTAGGTTCTGGCCTCGTGATGGTGAATATCGGACAGAGCACCCGCGATGCCATCCCGAGGGTGGACTTCCACCCGCGCGTCGGCACTCCGGCCGGCGTCGAGGTGATGTCACTGTCCGAGTTCCGTCGGCGTGGGGGCGGCGGGTTCACGACGCCGCAGCGCCCCGATTTCCACCACCTCATCGCCACGGTCAGCGGGACGCTGAAGCAGGAGGTCGACTTCACCACATACGACGCGACCCCCGGGAGCTGGTTGTGGGTCCGTCCGGGGCAGGTCCACAGGTGGGGAGACCTGAGCGAGGTCGAGGGGCATCTCGTGCTCTTCGAGAGCGACTTCCTCGATCCGACCACGGTGGTCGCGGCGCGCTTGGAGACGCTGGGTGGCCCGGTGCAGTACGACGCCGTCGACGACCATGCCGTCGATCTGGCGATCGAGCACCTCTGTCACGAGTTCGGTGCCGTCGGCGCGAGTCCGCTCGACGTGCACATCGCCATCCTGCGGCACCTGCTGTCCGTGCTGGTGCTCCGGCTGGCCGACCGGCCCGGTGGGCTTCCCAGCACTACGGAAGACAGCGAGACCTTCCGCCGATTCCGCGAGGCAGTCGAGCGTGACTTCACCAAGACCCATCACGTCGCTGACTACGCGAGAGCCCTGGGCTACTCCCCGCGCACGCTGAGGAGGGCAACCGCATCAGCGGTCGGTACCAACGCCAAGGAGTTCATCGACGAACGAGTCATGCTGGAAGCCAAGCGCCGCCTGGCCCACAGCGACGAGACCGCCGTCCGCATTGCCGCACACCTCGGCTTCAGCAGTGCCACCAACTTCAGCAAGTACTTCCAGTCCCGAACCGGACAGAGCCCGATCCAGTTCAGGAACGCGGCCCGACAGGTTTTACATCCGCGAGGTGGGGCCTGACGCCGCGGACGGCACTCGACGACGCGACCTCGGCACGGCCACGACCACCGGACTCACGTTCGAGTAGTGCACTGCGCCTGGGCTTGATCCGCTTTGACGGACATCCGAGATCAGGGGTTCGGCCCCGGAAGGATGTCCATCATGGAGAGCATGGGGAAGAAGGAGCCACGCCCTCGCCGCTCGTTCACGCCGGAGTTCAAGGCCGAGATCGTCGAGCTGTGCCGGCGCGGTGACCGCTCGGTCGGCCAGATCGCCAAGGACTTCGACCTGACCGAGACGGCGGTGCGGCTGTGGGTCAGCCGGGCCGAAGTCGACGCGGGCGAACGCGACGGACTGACCAGCAGCGAACGCGAGGAACTGGCCGCACTGCGGCGGGAGAACCGCCGACTGCGCGAGGACGTCGAGGTCCTCAAGCGTGCGACGGCTTTCTTCGCGAAGGAGACCCGGTGACGGTGCACCCGTTCATCGAGGCGGAAAAGCATGGCGGTCACAGCGTCAAGCGTGCGTGTGAACTGCTGCAGGTCTCCCGAACCGCCTTCTACGCCCGCCGCACCGCCAAGCCGGGGCCGCGAACGGTCCGGGACACCGAACTGACCGAGAAGATCACGGAAGTCCATGAGCGGTCCCGTGGAACCTACGGAGTCCCGCGGGTCCATGCCGCCCTGCAACGACAGGGCGAGGACTGCGGACGACGCCGCGTCGCCAGACTGATGCGCGACGCCGGGCTTAAGGGCCGCCACCGCAGACGACGACGGCTGACGACGATCCCCGACCCGCGGGCCGCCTCCAGGCCCGACCTCATCGTCCGGGACTTCGCTCCCGACCCGGACGGCCTCGACACCCGCTGGTGCGGTGACATCACCTACGTTGCCACTGACGAGGGCTGGCTGTATCTGGCCACCGTCATCGACATCGCCTCCCGCCGCGTGGTCGGCTGGTCCACCGCCGACCACCTGCGGACCGAACTCGTCGCCGACGCCCTCACGGCGGCCTGCCGCGAGCGTCGCCCCGCCCGGCCGGTGATCTTTCACTCGGATCGCGGCTGTCAGTACACCAGTCAGCAATTCGCCACGCTGGCAACGGAGTTCGGCGTCCGCCTGTCCGTCCCCCGCACCGGGCAGTGCTGGGACAACGCGCTCGCCGAGTCGTTCTTCGCCACCATCAAACGGGAGTTGCTCGACACGAGCCCCTGGCCCAGCCGGGCCGCCGCCCGCACCGCGATATTCGACTTCATCGAAGGCTGGTACAACTTGCACCGACTGCACAGCAGCCTCGGTTACCGCAGTCCCGCCGAATACGAGACCGCGCTCGCAGCCTGACCACCACACCGATGGTGTCCGTCAAAGCGGAACAAGCTCACTTTGGGTACTGGTCGCTCCGTTGCTGCCGTCGTTCAACTCCCGTCCGCAGGGCGGCGGGACCGCTCCGTGTGACGAGCGGGCCGTGTTCACAGCGGTCGGGTATGTGCCGACCAGCGGGTGTGCTTGGCGGCATCTGCCGGAGACGTTCGGCGTCTCGCCCGCGACGGCGCATCGCCGGTTCACCGCGTGGACCCGGGCGGGGCTGTGGCGTCGGCTCCACCGGGCGGTCCTGGACGAACTCGGTGCGCGGGGCGAGCTGGACTGGACCTCGGCGATCGTCGATGCCGCCTCGGTCCGGGCCAAAGGGGGGGCACGCTGACCGGGCCGAACCCGGTCGATCGCGGCAAGAAGGGCAGCAAGCTGCACGTGCTGTCCGAGGCCCAGGGCATCCCTCTGGCCGTCGCGGTGTCCGGTGCGAACACCCACGACAGCCTGGCGCTCAAGCCGCTGATCCGCGGTATACCCGCCGTCCGCTCCCGCCGCGGGCCGCGGCGGCGCCGACCCGTCAAACTCCGCGCGGACAAGGCGTATTTCTCCGCCGAACACCTGGTGGCTGCGAGAGCGAGGGCTCCTCCCGCGCATCGCACGTCCCGGGATCGAATCGAGCGAGCGGCTCGGGCGGCACCGCTGGAAGATCGAACGGTCGATCGCCTGGCTGTTCGGCTACCGCCGGCTCACCGTCCGGTACGAGCGAAAGGGCTCCCATTTCCTCGCCTTCCCCGGCCTCGCAGCCACCCTCACCTGCTACAAGAAGCTCGCGAGACTCGCCACATGAGACATCCTCTAAGCCGCGAGTTCGCTCCAACCGCAGTTGTGAACGAGTACGGGCGTAGCCCCCGCCAGCACATAGTACGTGTGCGCATCCGTGACGGTCAGGTTGTGAACCGTCGCCTTCTGCGCAGTCCACGCCTTGACCGCACTGATCTGAACCCAGGTGCCCGAGGACGTCTGGACCCACTGGCCGGGTTCGAGTTCGCCCGCGTCGACCCACTCCCGCAGGGACGGAACCAGAAGGGGTGTCCGGCCGTCGCGGTGACCGTGGTGGTCGCGGTCTTGGCGGTGGAGCCGTCGTGGATCTTCAGCGTGATGCGGACGAGATCCATGCTGCCCTTGCCCACGATCGTCGCCGCGGCCGTCTGGACGGAGGTCTTCCCCGTCTTCGGGTCCGTGGCCACCACCTTGTCGCCCGGCCTGACCTTCTCGATCGGCTTGGTCGAGCCGTCGGCCATGAGGACCTGGGTGCCGGGGACGAAGCTGTTGGCCATGCCCGCGGCCGACTCGCACGCCGCGCCCTGTGCCTCGTCCTTGGCGGTCTTCTGGGCCTCCTCCCGGACTTCCTTGGCGACCTTCTTGACCGCCCGCTTCACTTGTCGGGGCTTGGGCCTCGGCTTCGGCTGGGAGCGGGGCTTGGCGCGCGGCTTCGGCCGGGCGGCCGCCTTGCGGGCCGCGGCTCTGCGAGCCGCCGCCTTCTTGGCCGCCTGGGCCGCGCGGGCCCTCACCTGGGCAGCCGCTCTTCTCGCCGCCGCCCGCTTGGCCGCCGCTCGGGCCGCCGCCCGCTTGGCCGCCGCCGCCTTCCGGGCCGCCTCACGGCGGGCCTTGGCTGCGGCGCGCTTGGCATCAGCCCCGAGCAGGCGGCGCAGGCCATCGTCGAGGGCCTGTGTCGCCGGGATGTGCAGGTGTTTCGTCCGCGCAGATGGACTGTGGTCTCGAAGGTCCGCGGCATCATCGCACCCGGGATGGACTCCGGCCTGGCGCGGGATCGCACCGTCCAGAGCATCCTCGGACGCCTCGACGCGCGTGAGGGCGAGGACTTCCTGACCACCTGATGTCAGGGACAACGCGGTGCCCCGACTACGCAC
The DNA here is from genome assembly GCF_024612015.1 of Streptomyces sp. CA-210063. Classification (NCBI taxonomy): domain Bacteria; kingdom Bacillati; phylum Actinomycetota; class Actinomycetes; order Kitasatosporales; family Streptomycetaceae; genus Streptomyces; species Streptomyces sp. CA-210063. The sequence continues at coordinate 9,306,229 of NZ_CP102512.1, read as the reverse complement.
AGGTCAGGAGCCATTGATGACGAGTTCGACCCGGAACGTGTCCGGCCTACTGACCCGCACCGCGTGGGGACGCCCGGCGCGCACGGCGATGTCTTCGGCGGCTTTCTGACATGAGAAGCGGCTTCCAAGCCCACGGCACGGGGCACTTCAAGGCTCCACCCAGTGGGCCTGCTGTGGTGGGCCCGCCTCCTTCGGTCACGTCCCTGTGCGGCGGGGCATCGTGGCCGGCTTGATGTCGGTGAGACGCCCTTCCAGTGGTTGACCGGTGTTCGCGTGGGGTCCTGGATCCGGCGGCTCCGATGGGGAGTCGCTTGCGCGACTCCTTTCCGGGCGCGCGGCTGTCAGGCCTCGTCACGTCGCGCGGTTGGCAGGACTTTGTGGGTCACGGGGAAGATCGCGAAACCGGTCCGGTGGGCCAGGGTTCCCCACAGGCCCCGTGGAAGGTAGAGGGAGACGGCGATGGCGGCGGCGCCGATGACGACGAGGTACCAGACGCCGCTCTGGGCGAAGTACTTGTCGAGGAGGAAGTAGACGAGGGCGCCGATGACCGGGCCTTCGACGGTGCCGATGCCGCCGATGACGACCATGAAGATCATCAGGGCCGTGTACTGCACCCCGAAGATCTGTGAAGGCGAGGCCACACCAAGGCTGTTGACGCAGATCACCGCTCCGGCAGCGGCGCAGCCGCCGGCCGCCGCGATGTAGATGATCCGCTTGCCACGCGTGACGTTCACGCCGAGTGAGCCGGCCGCGGTCTCGTCGTCCCGGATGGCCTGGAGGTCCAGACCGAGGCGGCTGCGCAGCGCCAGATACGTGCCCAGTACCGCCGCCGCCATCACGGCGAGGGCCAACCAGTAGGTGTACGCCTGCCGTAGCACCGGTTCGGCGGTGATGGTGGTGATGTTGCGGCCGCTCGCGGCACCGAGGGAGTCGAAGCGGACGACGATGAGGCGAACGACCTCGGCGATCACCCATGTCCCGACGGCGAAGTAGCCGCCGCGCAGCCGGAAGGCGATGTAGGACACCGGCCACGCGATCAGAGCGACGACCGCCGAGACGACGAGCGTGCCGGCGTAGACGTTGATTCCGTGGTCGTTGACGACGAACAGCGTGTACGCGCCGAGGCCGATGAAAGCCTGCTGGCCCATGGAGACCATGCCGGCGTATCCGGCGAGCAGGTTCCACATCGAGGCCAGGGCGATGAGGTAGCAGAGCTTCACCAGTTGGGTGGTGACGCCGTTGTCGACGACGTAGGGCAGGCTCGCCATGACCCCCAGGACGAGGAACGTCCCGGCCAGGCCGAGGGCGGCGGCGCGGCCGCCGCGTCGGACGGCGGGGGGTACGGACGGGGCCGCCGGGGAGTCGACGGCGGTGGTCTGGGCGGTCATGCGAGCACACTCCTGCCGAACAGGCCCTGCGGCCGGAAAACCAGAATCGCCAGGAACACCAGATGCCCGGCGAGCAACGGCAGGTCGGGCGAGATCTGGGCGCCGACGGACTGCGCGATGCCCAGCACCATGCCGCCGGCGAGGGTGCCCCATAGCGAGCCGAGGCCGCCGATGATGACGACTTCGAAGGCGAACAGGACGGTGAGCTGGCCCTCGTACGGGGTCACCCCGCCCTGCCGCATGGTGTAGAGGGTGCCGGCCAGGGCGACGGTGGCGAAGGCGATGACGCTGGTGAGGGCATAGACCTTGCGGTTGTCGACGCCCATCAGCCGGACGACGGCGCGGTCGTCGGCGGTAGCCCGGACGATGCGGCCGGACTGGGTGCGGTAGAGGAAGAGGTGCAGCGCGGCCAGGACGGCGACCGCCGCCACGACGGTGATCAGCGGGAACCAGCCGATGGCCAGGTCGCTGCCGACGCGGATGCTCGCTGTGCCGAGCGAGCCGATGCCGAGCGGCTTGGTGTCGTTGCTGAAGAGCTGGACAAGTACGTTGGGGATGATCACGGAGATGCCGAAGGTGACCATCAGGGGCGCGAACTCGCTGAGCCCCATGGCCCGGTCGAGCAGTGTCCGCTGGACGAGGTAGCCGAGGCCGCCGACGGCCGCCATCGAGACCAGCACGGTGAGCGCGACGGGGATGTGCAGGCTGACGGCGGCCACCGAGGCCACGTAGCCGCCGAGGATCATCAGGTCGCCGTGGGCGAGGTTGGCGACCCGCATCACCCCGAAGATCAGGGACAGGCCCGCCGCGGCCATGGCGAAGACGCCGCCGAGCAGCATGCCCTGTGCGATGGCGTTGAGCCACGTCATGGGGACGTCACCTCCAAGGTGCCGAAGTACGCGGCCGTGACCTGCTCACGGGTCAGGTCGGCGGCCGGGGCGGTCAGGACGACGCGGCCTTCCAGGACGCAGGCGATGCGGTCGGCGACCGCGAAGGTGCGGGTCAGGTCCTGCTCCACGAGGACGACGGTGGTGCCCTCGGCGCGGATGCCGGGAAGCGCCGTGTAGAGCTGCTCGACGACCAGCGGCGCGAGGCCGAGCGACACCTCGTCGAGCAGCAGCAGGCGGGGGTTGCCCATCAGGGCGCGGCCGATGGCGACGGCCTGCTGCTCGCCTCCGGAGAGGCGGGCGGCCTTGCGGGTGCGGCGGTCGGCGACGAGCGGCATCATCTCGTACACCTTCTTCAGGTCCCACGGGCCTTTGCGGCCGGTGGCGGCGCCGACCCGGAGGTTCTCCTCGACGGTGAGGGACGGGAAGAGCCGCCGCCCCTCGGGGACGAGGCCGATGCCCTGGCGGGAGCGGTGGATGTCGGGGAGGGCGGTGACGTCCTCCCCGTCGAAGCGGACGGTTCCGCTGAAGGGCTTGAGGGCCCCGGCGACGGTCCGCAGCAGGGTGGACTTGCCGGCGCCGTTGGCGCCGACAAGGGCGAGGAGTTCGCCCTCGGCGACGTCGAGGGTGATGCCGAAAAGAGCCTGGAAGTCCCCGTATCCGGCATCGACCGCATCGAGGTGCAGCAGTGGGCTGCTCATGCTGCCGTACCTCCCAGGTAGACCTCGGCGACCTCGGGGCTGGCGAGGACCTCGTGCGGGTCGCCGTCGACGCGGATGCGGCCGTACGCGAGGCAGACCAGCCGGTCCACGACCTGGACCAGGGCCTTGACGACATGCTCGATCCACAGGATGGTCACGCCGGCCTCCTTCAACGACAGGACGGTGCCGACCAGTTCGTCGGCCTCGCTCTCGGTGAGGCCACCTGCGATCTCGTCGAGCAGGAGCAGCTCGGGGGCGGTGGCCAGCGCGCGGGCCAGCTCCAGGCGCTTGCGGCCGAGCAGCGGCAGGCCGCCGGCCGGCTTGTTGGCGACCTGGAGCATGCCGGTGGTCTCCAGCGCGGTGAGGGCCTGTTCCCGGGCGTGGGCCCCGCGCAGTCCGGCACCGCGCTGGGCGCCGACCAGGACGTTCTCGAAGACCGTCAGATCCCCGAACGGGCGGGGGATCTGGAAGGACCGGCCGACCCCGAGCCGGCACCGCTGGGCGGCGGAGGCGCGGGTGACGTCGCGGCCCCCGAGCCGTACGGTGCCCCGGGTGGCGGGCTCGACGCCCGAGATGGCGCTCAGCAGCGTCGACTTGCCGGCCCCGTTCGGGCCGACGATACCGACGGCCTGGCCGCGCGGGACCGCCAGCTCAACGTCCTCCAGGACGTTGAGGGCCCCGAAACTGACGGCCAAGTGCTCGACCTCCAGCAGCGGCTGGAGCACCGGCGCCGTCACAGCTCCCGGGCCTTGGCGTCGATCTTGGCCTCGGGGATCTGCGTGTTGCCGATGATCTTCAGGTCGTACGCGCCGCCACTGCCCTTGACCCACTGGGTGCTGACCACCGGGATGGCGGCGACGTTCTTGACCGGGTTGGCCGCGCCGCCCGCGGTCCAGTCGACGCGGCCGATGACCGTGTCCAGGCTGGTCTTCCCGATCCGGGTGGCGACAGCCTTCTTGTCCTTGGGGTTCGCGTGCCGCAGGACGTCGCCCGCGATCTCGAACAGGGCGTGGTTGAAGCCGAGCGCCTGGTTCCACCTGCGGCCCTTGGCCTGCGCGGACTTCCCGTAGTCGTCGGCGAGCTGCTGCGACGTCTGCCCGGTCAGGCTGGAACTGAACGGGAACTGCGGCAGCCACCAGCTCTCGGTGCACAGTCCGTCGCCCAGGCCGTTCGGCAGCGAGGCGACCGACGACTCGAAGAGGATGGCCTTGGCGATGGTGACCACCTTCGGCTTGAAGCCCTGCTGGGCGGCCTGCGTCCAGAAGGTCGCGAAGTCCGGCGGCGTCGGCACACCCGCCAGGATCTGCACGCCCTCCTTCTTGAACGTCGCGATGATCGACGAGAAGTCCTTCGTCCCGTTCTCGTAGGCGCCCGGGTCGACGAAGGTGAAGCCCTTGGCCCCGGCCTGCGCGCGGAAGCCGGTCTTCTTGTCGCGGAACGCGCCGCCGTCGGCGTCGTTCGGCCACAGGACACCGACCTTCTTGTTGGTGTCGAACATCCGCCAGATGTCGCTCTCGCCGGTGACGACGTGCTCGATACCGTCGAAGAAGTGGTACGTGTACGTGAACGTCTTCTGCGGGGTGCCGCCACGTCCGAAGAAGTACGACTGCCAGGGCTCGATGGTCGAGATGCAGGGCACGCCCTCGCTCTCGCACTTGTTGGCGACCGGGTGCACGGTCTCCGGCGTCGACGTGACCAGCATCAGGTCCACGCCCTGCTGGGAGATCAGCTCGTTCGCGATCGTCGCCGCCTGCTGCGGGTCGGAGCCGGTGTCGCGGTCGAGGATCTGCACCTTGTAGGTCTTGCCGTCGTACTTGATGCCCTTGGCGAAGGCCGCTCTGGCCTGCTTGAGGATGTACTCGTCGGACTCGGCGAAGGCCGCGTACGCACCGGTGCGCGGGCTCACGTAACCGATCTTGATGACGTCGCCGGACGAGGATCCGGAGCCCCTCAGGCCCCCGCCACAGGCGGCGATCAGCGGCGCGGCGCCCGCGGTGGCGGCGCCGATCCCGAGGGCTCGCAGGACGGTTCGTCTGTTCGGCTGGTTCTTCGGCTGCTGCGCGGAGTGGTCCATGCGGTGACTCCTGGCTCCTGGTGACGGAGCGGTGAACGTAGGGCTGCGCGGAGCCGGTGGACAGTGCATGGATTCGATATGAGAAACGGCGGCGACGCCGTTGTGAAACGGTGATGAAACCGAACCTGTTCGTCCGCGGTCTCTCCTTGCGAAACGGCGCGTTCACCGGCTGGGACCCCGCGTCTACGGTCCCGGCATGAACAGCGTCCGGCACGTAGAGGAGCTGCTCGCCCGCGCGGAGCGAACGGCCGGGCCGGGCGCCTTCGTCGCGTTGGCCGCCGACCGGGCGCTCGCCGAGGCTGACACGGCCGCCACTCAGGTCCAAGCCATCGAAGGCGGCTCCTTCGTCCTCATGGCGACCCAGGTGATCAGCCCGGCCGGCACCGACCTGTTCGCCACCACGGACGAGCAACGCCGCCTGCTGTCCGCCGGCGGCGGCTGTTCCCGGGTCTACGGACCGGACGGCCGCATGATCACCAAGGAGCCGGACGAGGGCGCGGAGGGGCTGATCCACGCCGACATCGACCTCGACGAGATCGTCATCGCGAAGATCGCGTACGCCCTGGCCGGTCACTGCGCGCGCCCCGACGCGACCCGTCCGGTCCATCATCGCGAGCCACGCCGAGCGGTCGTGTCGGGGGGTGACCGAGGCAACCTGCTCCTAGCTGGAGGGTTCGGAAGGCGCGTAAGGTGCCGGTATGGGCGAAGCGCGAGGAAGCGGCGGCGAACCGAGCGAGCCGGACATCCTCAAGCCCTCCGTTCAGACCCTGGACCGGGGGCTGCGGCTGCTTGAGCTGATAGCGCTGTCGCACGAGCCGCTGTCGCTGGCCGAGCTGAGTCAGCGGATGGGGCTGCACAGGTCGATCATCTACCGCCTGCTGCGCACCCTCCAGGACCACCGCCTGATCGCGCACACCCCGCAGGGATACGTGCTCGGCACGCGCGCCCAGTCACTTGGCCGCCGCACGCTCCCCGTACTCCAGCGGATCGCCAAACCCGAGATCGCCAAGCTCGCCGCCCGCGTCGGGCTGACCGCCTTCTTCGTCGTCCGCGACGGTGACGAGGCGGTCACTCTCGTCTCCGTCGAGGTGGAGAGCGCCCGCTCCCGCACCGTCTACACCCCAGGTGACCGGCACCCCCTCACCCTCGGCTCTCCCGGCATCGCCATGCTCGCCGCCGAACCCCCGCGCGACGACGAACGCCCCGAGATCACCCGGGCCCGCGCCGCCGGCTACGCCACCAGCCGCAGCGAGGTCGTCCTCGGCCTCGGCTCCCTCGCCGCCCCTGTCGTCTCACCCTCCGGCAACGCCGTCGCATCCGTCTCCATCGTGTTCACCGTCGAACGCCCCGGTCCCGCCGAAATCGAGGCCGTCCTCGACACCGCTCGGGTGGTCACCGGGCGTCTGCACACGGCTCTGTCCACGGGGGCGGTCCTGCCAGGCGTCGGCTGACGCTTTCCTCTGCCGCCGCCCTCGCGGGCGCTTCGCCCGCTTCGGTACGGCTGCGCCGGACTCTCCTCCCCCAGCCTTCGGCCGGGAGGTGCCCCCTGCGCCTTGCCGGGGGCACACGCCCGCGCCGGGTTCAGGGGGCAGTCCCGCGAACGCACCACGCCGCGGTCCGAGACGGAGCCCATTGTTGAGGGGAAGGCAAGGCGTTCGCGGGGATCTCGCATAGCGAACTCGCCTGTGGTCAGGCCCTGGGGGCCGCGCCTAGCGTCGCGTTCCGAAAGTCCGAAAGGGGGACCGCGTGGCAACAGCCAGAACGGCCCAGACGATCAAGGACGCGACCTTTGAGGTCCTGCGCCAGTACGGACTCACGACCCTGTTCAGCAATCCGGGTTCGACAGAGGTCGGCTTCCTCGCCGACCTGCCGGCCGATATCGAGTTCGTCCTCGGACTGCACGAGGGTTCGGTGGTTGGTATGGCCACCGGGTACGCGCTGAAGAGCGGTCGGCCGGCGCTGGTGCTGCTGCATACGACCGCCGGGTACGGCAACGCCGTGAGCGCGCTGGCGACCGCGCGGGCGAACCGGGCGCCGCTGGTGGTGATCGTCGGCCAGCAGGACCGGCGGCACCTCGCCCATGAGCCGTTCCTGGCCGGGCGGTTGGACGGGCTGGCCGGGGAGTACCCGGTGTGGCAGCACACCCCGGCGCGGGCGCAGGACGTGCCGGGTGCGATCGCCCGGGCGTGGCACGAGGCGCGGAACGGGCGGGGCCCGGCGGTGGTGGTCGTACCGATGGACGACTGGCATGCCGAGGCGGACCCGGAAGCGGTCCTGGCCGCACCGGCGGCACTGCACGGGACCCGCAGCGCCGACGGCCCGGCGGTCGACACACTCGCCCAGATGCTGCGCGGGGCCACCGCACCGTGCCTGGTGGCGGGCGCCGGAAACGACTCGCCGGAGGGCTGGGGGAGCCTGACAGCGCTGGCGGAACGGCTGGACTGCCCTGTGTGGCAGGAGTCGTTCGGAGCCCGAGCAGGCTTCCCGCAGGATCACCGGCTCTTCGCCGGGCACCTGCCCTCGGCCCGGTCGGGGCTGCGGGCGGCGCTGGCCGGGCACGACGCCGTACTGGCCGTGGGGGCACCGGTGTTCCGGCAGTATCCGTACGAGCAGGGCACCTTCGTAGCACCCGGTACCCGGCTCGCCGTGATCACCGACGACCCCGAGGAGGCCCACCGCAGCCCGGTGGAGCTGGCGGTGCTGGCCGACCCGGCCGACACCGTGCGACGTCTGACGGTCGCGCTTCCCGCCGCCACGGGCACGCCCCGGCCGCCCATGAGGAGGGTGGCACCGCCCGCCCCGCCCGCCGACGGCGAGCCGCTGCGCGCGGCGCACGTGCTGGCGGCCCTGGCCGACCGGCTCGCCCCGGACGCGGTGGTCGTGGAGGAGACCCCGTCCAGCCGGCCGGACCTGCACGCGCTGCTGCCCGCCCGCGCCCCGTTCGGCTTTCTCAGCGCCGCCATGGGGGGCCTCGGCTTCGCGATGCCGGCCGCGATCGGCGTACGGATGGCGGATCCCGGGCGGCCGGTGGTGGCCGTCATCGGCGACGGGTCGTCGCTGTACTCGGTCCAGGCGCTGTGGAGCGCCGCGTACTACGGCACCGGTGTGCTGTTCGTCATCCTGGCCAACGGCCGATACGCGATCATGGACCGCCTCTCCGAACGCGCGGGCTCGGGCGCCCCCGCCTGGCCGGCGTTCGGCGAGTTGAGCGTGTCGGGACTGGCGCGCGGGCTGGGCTGCCCGGCCGAGCGGGTCGACAGCCACGCCGCCCTGCTGTCCGTACTCGACAAGGTGCTGCCTGACCTCGCCGGGCGGCCAGAGCCGCTGGTGCTCGAAGTGGCCATCGAGGCCGATCCCGAATTCCGTTCGTAGGAGACAGATACATGATGAAGGTCGTCATCATCGGGGGCGCGGGCGGCATCGGCTCGTCCGCCGCGTTCAACCTGCTGTCCGCGCAGGGCACGTACGAGATCGTCCTGGTCGACACCAGGCCCTACATGATCACCAGCCATGTGATGGACCAGGAGAACGCGCTCGCGCTCGGCGCGACGCCCGACACCGTTCGCGGCGGCACGCCCGAGGACACGCTCGACGCGGACGTCGTCGTGCTCAGCGCCGCCGTACCGCTGCGGCTGAACTCCTCGCGGTCGGTCTTTCTCGCCGACAACGCGGCGATCGTCGGTCAGTGCTTGCGGCCTTTGAAGGATTCCGGCTTCGGCGGTGTCGTACTGATGCTGACCAATCCCGTGGACGCGCTCATGACCTGGGTGCACCGGCAGGGCTGGCTGCCTCGGCACCGGCTGATCGGCTACACGCTCAACGACAGCCTGCGCCTGCGCACCGGTATCGCGTATGCCCTGGGCGTCCACCCCAGGAACGTCGACGCCTGGATGATCGGCGAGCACGGCGAGGGCCAGGTCCCGCTCTACAGCCGGATCACCGTCGGCGGCGAGCCCGTCGTCCTCACCAGCGAACAGCGGGCGGCAGCCGAGGAGTACGCCGACAACTGGTACGCCCGGCATGTGGCGCTCGACTCGGGCCGTACCTCCACCTGGACCACTGGCCTGGGCACCGCGCGGCTGATCGAAGCCGTTGCGACCGACAGCGGGACCGTCCTGCCCGCGTCGGTCGTCCTGGACGGTGAGTACGGAGTGCACGGGGCGAGTCTCGGTGTGCCCGTGGAGGTGGGCCGCGACGGCGTGCGCCGGGTCGTCGAGTGGGACCTCACGCCCGGCGAACTGCACGGCATGCGGCAGGCGGCCGTACGCGTCGAGGCCGCCGTGGACGACATGGGCGACGTGTCCGTCGCCCGCTGAACGATCCCCTTTCGGACTCGAAGGGACTCGCACCGGCTCAACGAGGAGTCGCAGTGACCGGCCGGACATGCCTGCTCGTCCCGGCTGCCACCGCATGGCCCGGCCACATCCACACCGCCTACGGCCGGACGCCCGGCGGCGACGGCGAATTTCCCGCCGTTGAGAAGGCCACAGGCCAGGATCTCGCCACCGTGGGGCGGGCGTCGGTGAAACCGGTCGGGCGAGTGCGCAGCTGGACGAATCGCACGACCGGCGACAGGGCTACGCGTGCGGCGCGGGCATGTCCCAAACAGGCAATCCACGATGTCTCCCAAGGGAAAGACCTGTCCTCGGCTCTCGGGGTTCACTGTCGGCCACCCCGACGAAATGGAGTCGAAACATGTCCGAGGAAGCCAGGTCCGAATTCTGGAAGGGCCTCAAGCCGATCACGAACTCGGTCAAGCCTGACGCGCAGCCGGAGGTCTATCTGTCCCAGGTGGCCACCGACGACGACCGGTATTACGCACCGCTCAGCGAGACCGTCGGATCGCGCCCGCTGTGGATCAACGTCAAGGACAACTCCTGGGCAGACATCCTCTACGCCAAGGAGGCCGGACTCGTCAACCGGCACTACCACCCGCACGAGGTGTTCGCCTACACGATCTCCGGCAAGTGGGGTTATCTGGAGCGGCCCTGGACCGCGCAGGCCGGTGACTTCATCTACGAGGCGCCGGGCGAGGGACACACATTGGTGGCCTACGAGAGCGACGAGCCGATGAAGGCGTTCTTCATCGTCAAGGGGCCGTTGATCTGGCTGGACGAGAACGGCGAAACCGTCGGCTACTTCGACGTCCACGACTACATCGAGCTGTGCCGCAACCACTACGAGAAGGTCGGCATCGGCGCCGACTACGTCAACTCGCTCTTCCGGTGACCCGGGTCCCTCCCTCAACCGAGGTTCCCATGCCACGTATCCGTACCCGTGTCCGGCCCGGCGCGAAATCGCCCTCGGCCATCGACAGTGATCCAGGCCACTACGAGAACCGGCTGTTGCTGATCCTCTTCCTGGCCTTCGGATTCGTCTTCTTCGACCGCCAGGCGTTGCCCTTCCTCGCCCCGTTCATCAGCAGGGAAATCCACCTGTCCAACACCGAACTGGGCACACTGTCCGGAGTGCCGGCACTCACGTGGGCACTTTCCGGGCTGGTTGTCGGCCGTCTGCCGGACAAGCTCGGCAGAGGCAACCCATGCTGATGGCCGGCCGAGCGGTCGAAGGAGAGCGCAGTCCGATACGGGGCACCGTATGAAGGCCGCTGTCTGGTACGGAGCCGGGGACGTCCGCATTGCCGAGGTCGGCGTTCCAGCACCCCTGCGCGGCGAGGTGCTCGTCGAGGTGGCCTACTGCGGCATCTGCGGCAGCGACCTGCACGAGTACGCCGACGGGCCGCACGCGATCCCGGTCGCCGAGCCGCATCCGGCCTCTGGTGCCACAGCTCCGCTCGTCCTAGGTCACGAGTTCTGCGGGACGGTGGCGGCCCTCGGGCCGTCGGTGACCGGCCTGGCCATCGGCGACCGAGTGGCGGTGGAGCCGAACTACCGGTGCGGGGCATGCCCACGGTGCCGGGCCGGCGAGTACAACATCTGCCGGCACTTCGGGTTCGCCGGGCTGATGGGGAACGGCGGCATGGCCGAGTACGCCGCCATCCCCGCCTACATGGCGCACCGTCTCCCCGCGACCGTGTCGCTGGAGCAGGCCGCGCTCTTCGAACCGGCCTCGGTCGCCCTGCACGCCTTGCGGCGCGCCGGAACCACACCGGAGACAGTGGCCGTCGTCGGCCTGGGACCGATCGGCCTGCTCACCGTCCTGCTCGCCGGGGTACGCGGGGTGCGGCGGATCCACGCCGTCGATGTGTCCCCGGCCCGCCTGGAACTCGCGGCCGGCCTCGGCGCCACCGACCTGATCGACGCCGGCCGAGAAGGAGACGCCGGGGAGCGGATCCATGAACTGACCGGCGGAGAGGGCGTCGACGCCGCGTTCGAGGTGGTCGGATCCGAGATCACCCTGCGCACCTGCCTGGCCGCGACCCGGCGCGGCGGTCGGATCATCCTCGTCGGCCTGGCCCAGGAGGTATCCCTGGACGCCTTCGCACTGGTCAACAACGAGCAGTCGATCATCGCCAGCGTCGGCTACCGCGACACCTATCCGGAACTCATCCGGCTCGTCGCGGAACAGCACCTGGACCTGACACCGGTCGTCACCTCGACCATCGTCCTCGACGACCTCGTCTCCCATGGATTCGAGGCGCTGCTGGGCGGTCCGGGAAACCAGGTCAAGATCCTCGTCGACCCAGCGGCACACCGTACCGGGGCACCAGTCCCCCACCCACCCGCCGACCGAACGGAAGAACAGAGATGACCACCGGACTCGTCCCCGACCTCTTCGCCGGCCAGTGCGTCCTGGTGACCGGAGGCACCTCCGGCATCGGCGCGGCCACCGCCGACCTGCTCGCCGAACTCGGAGCCGAGGTGCACGCCCTCGGACTGCCGCCGGCCGACGCCGACGAGCTGCCCCGCCACAAGCGAGTCGACATCGTGGAGCAGGACGTCACGGACCGGGACGGCCTCGTCGACCGGATCGAGGCTTACGACCGCATCGACCACCTCGTAGCCTGCGCCGGGCTCAGCCGGGACCGCGACGAATACGACCTCGGATGGTGGGACCAGGTGCTGGAGGTCAACCTCACCTCGGCCATGGTCGCGTGCCAGGCGACACGCCCGCTGCTCGCCGGCCAGGGCGGCAGCATCGTCACCGTCTCGTCGATGTTCGGTTTCTTCGGCAGCCGAGACAGGCCGGCCTACAGCGCCAGCAAGGGCGGCATCTCCCAGCTGACCCGGTCCCTGGCTGCCGAGTACGCCGCGGACGGCATCCGTGTGAACGCGGTGGCACCGGGCTTCGTCACCACTCCGCTCGCCCGCGGTCTGCTCGACGACCCTGACGCCGCGCACGCTGTGCTCGCGCGAGTCCCGCTCGGACGGTTCGGCCGGCCGCGGGAGATCGCGTCAGTGATCGCCTTCCTCTGCTCGCCCGCCGCCTCCTACGTCAACGGCGCGGTCCTCCCGGTCGACGGCGGCTACCTGACTGTCTGAACCAGGCGGTACGCCGGAGTACGGCGCGCCCTCTCCGGACAGCTCTCGCCCGGCCCACTGGTTCGAGGGCCGGGCTTCTGGCTGCGACCCGTGACGCGGGTGCGGCACCGGAGTACGCTCAAGGCCGGCGAGAGAGGCAGGCGCCGCCGACGGCCCTCCCGTCAGAGCAGGCGGCACGGCCCAGTTCGCTCACTCTCCTGCCGGTGGCCGTACTCACCCAGACGCGGCAGCGAGTTGTTGTCGCCCCGGTATACCGGCCCCCCAAACCACACCGTTGTCGGATGCAGGGGTCGGAAAGGAGACTCAGGTGACCGTACCCATCGTCTCCCGCGTGTCCACGCAGTCGGTCGATCCGGCGGACCGGATCGACTTCTGGGAGGAACACAACCGACGGGCCCTGGTGGGCTTGACCTGCTCGTCCTACTCGGAGCAGGGTCTGCTGGCCACGGAGACGAACATCGAGCTGGGTGATCTGCGACTGGCCGAGATCTCCGGCAACGAGCACGTCATCGAGCGGACTCCGCGGACGTGTCAGGCGCTGCCGAAGGACTCCGTCTTCGTCTCGTTGCTGACAGCGGGCCGCGGGGTGTTCTTCCACGAGGGCGGCTGCCACACCCTGCAGACGGGCGACCTGATCCTCTATGACACGCGCCGGTCGTACCTGTTCGGGTTTCCCACCCCGATGCGCCAGCTGTTGGTGGACATCCCCCGTGAGGTGTTCACCACGCGATGCGCGTCCGGCGACGTGTCGGCGCCGATGCTGCTCGGCAAGGGGTCGGCGGTCGAGGGTGCGCTGACTTCCGCGCTGGAGGCGGTACTGGCCGACTGGGTCACGGGGCCGGAGAGCGATGACTCGATCAGCACCCAGGACACTGTGCTGGACCTCGTCCGTACGCTGGCCGCACCGAGGCTGGACGGTGGTTCAGCGCGGCCTGCCGCACTCTCCCAACTGGCCGTGGCCAAGGACTACATGGACCGGCACCTGGCCGACCCCGGGCTGAGCGCAGGGCGGGTCGCCGAGGCGATCGGCGTGTCGGCCCGGCACCTCAGCCGTATCTTCCAGCCGACCGGAGTGAGCCCCTCCCGCTACATTCTCGAACAGCGGCTGGACAAGGCCCGGCAGGCGCTCGCCGATCCCGGCTCACGCCATCTGACGATCGCCGATGTCGCCCATCGTTGGGGCTTCGCCAGCCAGGCTCACTTCACCCGGGTCTTTCGGAGCAGTTTCGGCCGGACTCCTGGCAAGACTCGCCCGTTCCTCGTGTGAAGGTCGTTTCGCGGCGCCTCCGACCTGCCGGAATGAATACCTGACGGCCCATCAGAACGAGCGTCGAATGAGCGTCACGAGCGTCATTCCGGCGTCAGGACATCGCCCGCAACGCCCACACCGCGCATCATGCGCACGCACGAAACCGCAGGGTCAGGAGCCCTTGGCGACTGGTTCAAGGATCGCGACGCACTCCACATGATGCACGAGCGAAAACAAGTCGAACTGACCACCTGAAATACAAAACAGCAGGTGAGAGGCCCTTCTCGGCAGGCTCAAGAATCGCCACGCACTCCACGTGCGAGGTCATCGGGAACAGGTCAACGAGACTCAGCAAGGTGACTCGAGCCGGTTACCGAGAGACAGCAGGACTGCGTGGCTACGACTTCGCGATCGGCACGGCCACCTGAGTACACCTCATGCCAGCGAGGAGGCCGACCGCAGCGAGGTCTCATACGTCACGAAGTCGGTGGAGGGCATTCTCGGAAGCAGTGACGACACTCGACGGCGCCGCGGTTCAGCGAGGGAAAGCGGGCGGCGGCGCGGTCTGCGTCCGGAGCGGTCCGGTGCGCGACCCGTCCCGCTCCCCTCTGTTTGATACCTTTCACGGGACACACAAATCGATCGGATGTTCGTTTACTGGGATCTCCGAGACGTCCGTTGTCGGCAGTAGACGCTCACGTTCTCCGACGTGCGGCGTGCCACACAATCGGACCGGGTGAAAGCTCATGGCAGGAACCGACCACGAAAAGGCGCTGGACACCGCGCTCGCACAGATCGAGCGGAAATTTGGCAGGGGCGCGGTCATGCGCCTCGGCGAGCGGCCCAATGAGCCCATCGAGGTCATCCCCACCGGGTCGACCGCACTCGACGTCGCCCTCGGCGTGGGCGGTCTGCCCCGCGGCCGCGTGGTGGAGGTATACGGGCCGGAGTCCTCCGGCAAGACGACCCTGACGTTGCACGCAGTAGCGAACGCACAGAAGGCCGGCGGCTCGGTGGCCTTCATCGACGCCGAGCACGCACTCGACCCCGAGTACGCCAAGAAGCTCGGCGTCGACACCGACAACCTCATCCTGTCCCAGCCGGACAACGGCGAACAGGCTCTGGAGATCGCCGACATCCTGATCCGCTCCGGCGCGATCGACTTGATCGTGATCGACTCCGTCGCGGCCCTGGTGCCACGCGCCGAGATCGAGGGCGAGATGGGCGACTCCCACATGGGTCTGCAGGCCCGTCTGATGAGCCAGGCGCTGCGGAAGATCACCGGCGCGCTGAGCCAGTCCCAGACCACCGCGATCTTCATCAACCAGCTCCGCGAGAAGATCGGCGTGATGTTCGGCTCCCCGGAGACCACGACCGGTGGCCGCGCGCTGAAGTTCTACGCCTCGGTGCGACTCGACATCCGCCGCATCGAGACACTGAAGGACGGCACCGACGCGGTCGGCAACCGTACCCGCGTCAAGGTCGTCAAGAACAAGGTCGCCCCGCCCTTCAAGCAGGCCGAGTTCGACATCCTCTACGGCCACGGCATCAGCCGCGAGGGCGGCCTGATCGACATGGGCGTGGAGAACGGCTTCGTCCGCAAGGCCGGCGCCTGGTACACGTACGAGGGCGACCAGCTCGGCCAGGGCAAGGAGAACGCCCGCAACTTCCTCAAGGACAACCCCGACCTCGCCGACGAGATCGAGAAGAAGATCCTCGAGAAGCTCGGAATCGGGGTACCGGCGAAGGCCGCAGTCGCCGAGGGCACGGGCGCCGTCCCGGTCCCTGATGCCGCCCGGGCCTCGGCGGGAAACGTCGCCTGACAGGCACGGGCGCGGCCCGGCCGGGGGTCAGGCTTGCAACGTCTTCAGCATCGCGGTGTGCTGCACGGCCCAGTTCCGCTCACGTCCCTGTTCCTTGCCGGGAACCTGTTCGTGCGCGTCCGGGCGATACCAGCCCTCACGCGAGGCGCCGAGGACACCGCGCTCGGCAAGGAATCGACGACCGCCTCAAGATCCGGCTCGTCGGGAGCGACCGGATGCATCGGGGGAGCCGGGCACGTCGGGCATGGCTCTCTCCTGACGGGAGTCGGCTGGAGGCACAGGCGACTGGGGAGCACGGGGAGTTGTGCATCCCGCGCGAGCGGAAGTGTTCCGTCGCGGAGGATCCGGACCATTCCCGGACCAAGTTGGCGGCCATCAGCGGCAGCATTCTCCTTTTCGCAGTTCAACGCGGCCGCCACGCATGTACCACCAGAAGACGAAGAACCTTCTGGTGTCGTATTCGCCGAAGAAGCTGGGCTTCTTCTAAGGGGCACGAAAAAGGCGCCTGACCTGGGCTTTTGCCCGTCAGGCGCCTTTCTCTCGGTCCGGCCGGGGCAAGGGGACCGGATTACGCTATAAATCCCAGTTCCTCCCGCCGCTGTCCCGCTTCTGACCAGTACTTCCGGACCAGTCACGAACCAAACTCCGACTCACCTTCTTCGCGAGAAACCACGTCCGACCTGTCCAAATGTCGCCACCACCCCACAGAAGCGCACAACGTGACCTGGCGAGGCGTCGCCCGCCGACACGCCTCGCGGGCCTTGGGCCCTCGCCGGGCGGTTCCCGTTGTCGGGCGATCTGTCCGCCCGCCCCGGCGGGGCGCCCGCGAAGGTGAATCGCGGGAGGTCGACCTCCTCTTCGGCAACTCTTCGGTAATTCACAGGGTACGAACGTACCTCTTAATGTACCCGCACCGGAGGCGACGCCGTCAGCTCGACGAGGAGCACCGATGCAGCACCTGTACGACATAGATGTCCGGGTTCCGATGCGTGACGGCGTAGCTCTTGCCGCCAACGTGTGGCATCCGGTCGAGGGGGAGGCTCCGACGCTGCTCGTGCGCATGCCGTACGGCAAAGACGTGTTTGGCATCACCGTGGGCGGGGTCATGCCTGACCTCATGGCTTTGCTGGAGGCCGGCTACGCGCTGGTGGTGCAGGACTGCCGGGGCACCCACCGCTCGGAAGGCGAGTTCGTTCCTCATATGGCCGACCGGGCCGACGGCGAGGACACCGTCGCCTGGATCGCCGACCAGCCGTGGTCGGACGGCACGGTGGGCATGTACGGGCCGTCCTATATGGGGATGGTCCAGTGGGAAACCGCGGTGACGGGCGCCCCCGCCCTCAAGGCGATCGCGCCGGCCTTCACCTCGATCGACAACTACGAGGCGCCCTGGTTCTCCGCGGGCGGTGCGCTGTCACTGAGCCTGGTCACGATGTGGAACGCCATCATGTACGCGGCCGACGCGCAGCGGTCCCTGGCGGCCGGCGAGGGCACTGTGTCCCAGCTGCAGCAACTCGGTCATGCGGCCCTGTTTCCCGAGCCTCTCGACGATGTGCTGCCGACGGGTGAGGTTCCGGTCCTGGCGGCGTACGGGAAGTGGTGGGGCGACTGGATGGCCCACCCCTCCCACGACGGGTACTGGGAGGCCATGGAGCTCACGCCCGAGCTCAAGAACGCCACGGTCCCGGCGCTCAACATCGGTGGCTGATACGACCTCTACTCCATCCGGTAACCGCCAACCCGGCGGGCGAGCAGGTGATCAGCCGCAGCATCGGCCTTCGTCGTCCGGTCCAGCCACGCTGACCTGGGCCGGCGATGACGGTGATCCGCTGCTGCTGCGGACGTCGCCTACGAGCTCCGACACCCTCGTCTGAACGTCACTCCCGGGGACCCGCCGCTGGGTACGTTAGGCGGTACGATAGTACCCATTTGCCGGGGTCGGCCAGCCGGCCCGGACGACCACTCGCCGCTTCCGGCGGAGACGCTCATGGGAGACTGCTGCGGTGACGGCCCCAACTGACTCGCGTGACCGACGCCCGCGCCGAACGGCGCGCAGGCGGGTCGTCGACACTCGTCGGCGGGACGAACTGCTGCGCCAGGCCGAGGCGATCATCCTGACCGAAGGCTTCACCGCGGTGACCATGGATGAGCTCGCCCAGCGGCTCGGGTGCTCCAAGGCGACGCTGTACAGCCTCGCCTCCACGAAGGAACAGCTGGTACTGGCGGTCACCCGCGCCTTCTTCCGGGATGCTACAGCCGAGATCGAACAGGCTGTCCAGGCCGAGCCCGACCCCAGGCAGCGGATCCGGGTCTATCTCGCCGGCGTCGGCACGGCCATGCGTCGGCATTCCCATGCCTTCTACGACGACATGGTCGGTTACGAACCGACCGCACAGATCTACCGCACGAACTCCGCCGCTGCGGCGCGCCGGGTTCACGAGCTGATCGAGGAGGGCGTGCAGGCCGGCGTCTACCGCGCGCTCAACGGCCATTTCGCCGCCCACGTCGTCGCAGTCACCATCGACGCGGTCCAGTCGGGGCTCCTCCTGGAGAGGACCGGCCTGACCGCCGGCGACGCCTTCTCCGAGCTCGGCGACCTCCTGCTGGACGGGCTCAGTTCGGGGCACGGTCCATCCGAGCCCCCTTCCACAGCTGTCCACCCGCCCAGGGATCAGGTCTCGGCGCCCAGGTGAAACAGACGGAAGGGTTGCACCTCGCGGATCGTCCCTGACAGGGACCACCCCCAGATTCACTACGACGTCCGCTGTCATGGCCTCCCGATCCGACGGCGGACCCGAGGGCATCACCGCCTTGGGCCGGTGCGGGCCAGGCATGCCATCAGGGCTGTTCGGGACCAGTTCAGCCGCTGCGCCTCGGGGCCTGTGTCGGCCACCACGACGCTGAGGGACAGGACTCCGCGCGGCCCGGCCGGGGTCGGCGGGAAACCGCCCTTGAGGTGGGCGAGGACCTCGCGGACCTGCTCGGCGAAGTCGTCGGGTGGGCGGTACGTCGCGGTCGCGGCGCAGGGTGGGTCGACGACGGGGCCCGCGGTGGCCCGGCCGAGGCGAGGTCGATGCGTCCCGGTGCGAGGGTTTCGAGCTGGAGGAAGTTCTCGACGACCTTGTAGGGCTGTAGTGGTTGAGCAGTACCGTGCCGGAGCCGACCTGGATGCGCGAGGAGTGGGGAGCGGTTGTCCAGCGACACCAGCACCCTCGGGGGTGTCAGGGAAGGGGAGGCGAAGGCGCTGACCGTGGTGCCGTGCGGGCGTCGGACGTCCAGGGCGGTGACCACGGCGACCGGGGAGGCGACGGCGGCCATGGCGTCGCGGAACGCCTGCGGGGTCGCGCTGCCGGGGAGTTGGGCGGTGGCGGGCTGGATGGTGGTGGTCATGACCGGGCCGGCTTCGTGAGGCGCGGGTTGAGGGGGCGGCATCCGGTCACATGTGCACGGCAGACCGGACCAGGGATGCGAGGCCCCCTCAAGGCGCTGCCGGGTCAAGGGCTGAGCTGCTGGTGTCCTATGACGGAGAGCAGTTCGAGCTTTCCCTGGCTGTCCGTGCCGGGGCGGGCGGCCAGCACGACCAGGGTCTGAGCGCGGTCTTGGGTACACAGGAACTGGGCGTCCATGTCGATACGGCCGAGGTCCGGGTGGAGGATGGTCAGGGACTCCCCGTAGCGCCGGGCGACCTCCCCGAGTTCCCACACGCGGACGAACTCGGGGCTGGTTTCGTGGAGTTCGGCGACCATACGGGCGGCCCGGTCGACGTCGCTGCCGGCGGTCAGCACGGCCCGCAGGCGGGCTGCCTGGATGCGGGTGTGGCCCGGGCGGTCTTCTTCGGCGAAGTACAGGCGCGCGGCCGGGTCGGTGAACCAGCGGTAGAAGCAGCTGCGGGCCAGGCCCGTATGGCGGGTCTGGTCGCCGAGCAGGGCGGTGGCGATCGGGTTCATCGCGAGAGTCTCGGCCATGTCGGTCAGCACCAGGGCCGGGGTGTCGGCGTTCAGGCGTTCCAGGACCCGCAGGAGGGTCGGGTTGACGTGCTCGTAGTGCTGGAAGCGGGCCGGGGCGTTGTGGCCGATGAGGGCGAAGAGGTGGTCGCGTTCGTCCGGTGTCAGGCGCAGGGCCCTGGCGAGGGCGGTCGTGATCTGGACGGAGGGCTGCGGAGCGCGCCGCTGTTCCAGCCGGGCGTAGTAGTCGGTGGACATGCCGGCGAGCTGGGCGACCTCCTCACGGCGCAGCCCCTGGGTGCGTCGGCGTGGGCCCTTGACCAGTCCGACGTCGGCGGGGCGCAGCAGCTCGCGCCGCCGACGCAGGAACTCCGCCAGTTCTTTCCTGTCCATCCTGTCCATGCCCCCATGGTCGCCGTTCCGCGCCGGGCCAGCCAGGGACCGCCGATCCATGGATAAACCTTCCTCTCCCGCCTCCGCGGAGGTGTTCCTACGGTCGGGGCTGCGGGCGGCGCTTACCGGTCCGCAAACCAGCGAAGGAGAGAAGACCCCCATGAAGATGACCGGCAACACGATCCTGATCACCGGTGGTACCGCGGGCATCGGGCTCGGCCTGGCGCTGCGTCTGCACGAGGCCGGCAACAAGGTGATCGTCGCCGGCCGCCGCAAGGAACTCCTGGACGAGATCACGACCGAGCACCCCGGCATCGCGGCGCTCGTCCTCGATGTCGCCGACCCCGCGTCGATCGCCCACGCCGCCGAGAGGGTGGCGGCCGCTCATCCCGACCTGAACGTCCTGGTCAACAACGCCGGCATCATGCTGCGGGAGAACCTCCTCGACCCCGCCTCCCTCCCTGTCGCCGAGGACCACGTCGCGATCAATCTGCTCGGCACGATCCGGATGACGTACGCCTTCCTGCCCCTGCTCGCGGGCAAGGACGACGCGGTCGTCATGAACGTCACCTCGTCGATGGCCTTCGTGCCGCTGGCGGTCACCCCGACCTACGGCGCGACCAAGGCCGCGCTGCACTCCTTCTCCGAGAGCCTGCGCGTGCAGCTCGCCGACAGTGGCGTCCAGGTGATCGAGGTGGTCCCGCCGGGCGTGCGCACCACCCTCCTCGGCCAGCAGGACGACGAGAACGCCATGCCGCTGGAGGACTACCTCACCGAAACCTTGGACCTCCTGCGGGAAAGGCCGGACGCCAGGGAGATCGTCGTCGAGCGCGCCAGGTTCTTTCGCGACGCGGCGGCGAACGGTACCTACGACGAAGTCCTGGCCATGCTCAGCGATTACCGCTGAGCGGGCCGGAACGCGGTGATCTCGTTGCTCTGGGCGTCGACCGCTCGCCACGATGCGCGCCGGCACGGTGATGCGCGGCAGGCCGGCGCGCTTGTCGGCCGATAGGCGTTCATCAGCGGGAAGCAGCGTGTGGGGTCGGTCAGGTCGAGTTCGGTGTCGCCGGTGACGGTCACGTCGTGGTCGCGCCACGACGACCGCTGGGTGCCCCAGTCGGGGAAGGTCAGCGCGGGGGCGGTGGCCTTCCCCGACTGGGGCAAGGTCAGCGCGGGGGCGGTGACGTGCGCGGCGGCCGGGCCCTTGGACGGAGCCAGCACGCCTGCCTCGTGGATTCACCATGTTCCGCGGCCGGGGCCGGTGAGCGTCAGAGCGACACGGGCGTCGAGCCCGGCGACCGACGCCTGTCCGACCTGGTTGTTCAGCACGGCGAGCATCCACGTCAGGACCGCTCGCATCCGGTCGGCGTCGGTGGCCGGCGTGGGCCGACCGAGTGCGGGGTCGGCCATGACCTGTGCCCGGCTCCAGCCACGTCGCCGGTCGACGGGGCCTTCGTTGAGTTGTTCGAGGCTGGTGGCGCGGAGCGTGTCCAGTCCGGGGGGTGTGTAGCGGTTCCGTGCTGTCGCGCCGATGTGGGCGACGACGTCGGCGATGCGCCATCCCGCCGCGGCGCTGGGTGCCGCCTATTCCTCATCGCTGAGGCTGCTGGTGAGGTCGAGCATCGCGGTGCGTTCGGCGCACCGGGCGGCGATGAGTTTCCGCAGGTCCGCTGCGGGGAGGTGATCGGTCATGCCGCTCTCTTCTCTCGGAGGAACTCCGTGTCATGCCAGGTTGCCTCTGCGACGACCCGAGCCCCGCGGCGACGACCCGAGCCCCGCGGCACCGGCACCAGCCCGGCTGCGGAGGTCAGGTGGCCGGCGTCCGCGTAGGCCGACAGGTCACCGGCGGCGACGAACTCCGCACCAAGTATCGGGCCCATACCGGGCGATGATTCGATGATCTCCGCCTGCGGGTGGGCTCGGAACGTGTCCCGGATCTTGCCGGTCGACGCTCCTGAGCCGGTCGTCCAGGGCCAGGATCTGGGCGGCCAGATCGGCGACGATCTGCGCTGCCACATCCTCGCCGGGCAGCGAGGCGTACTGAGCCTCACCGCCCTCCCGGGAGCCCTGGAACTCACCGCCGCCCTCACCGCTCGTGGCCTGCCCTGGCTCACCTTCACCAACGGCACCACCCGCACACCCGAGGCGTACGCCCAGCCGCTGCGCCGGATCGGCTTCGACCTGCCCGACACCGCCATGCTCACCCCCGCCACCAGCGCCGTCGACCACTTCCTGGCCATGAGCCACCGAAAGGTGCTGGTGCTCGGCGGCGACGGCCTGAAGGAGCCGCTGCGCCAGGCCGGCATCGAGATCGTCGCGCCCAAGGGCAAGCCGGACGCCGACGCCGTACTCGTCGGCTGGTACCGCGAGTTCACCATGGACGACCTGGAGGCGGCCTGCCATGCCGTCCTAGGCGGAGCCACCCTGTACAGCTGCTCACAGTCGGTGTTCTTCGCCAGCGCCGAGGGCAGGGCCCTGGGCACGTCCCGGGCCATCTGCGCCATGATCAGCAGTGTCACGGGCGTCGCCGAGCAGGTCTTGGGCAAACCCTCGCAGATCGCCCTGCGATGCGCCGCGAGGCGACTGGGCGCCGCGTCACAGGAGCTCGCCGTCGTCGGCGACGACCCGGAACTGGAGATGGCGATGGCCCGTCGCGCCGACGCCCTCGCCATCGCGGTGGCCACCGGCATCCACACGGTGGGCCACTACACCGCACTGCCACCGGAGCAGAGCCCGCATCTCACCGTCGACGGACTCGGCAAGCTCCTCGACCTGCTGCCCGCCGCCTGACCGCCCGTACCCGCCTGAGCGCCCGTACCCGTCCCGCTCCCGCTTTGTGCTTCTCGTGGCGATGCCGCACCCCCAGCAGTGACCTCAACCCTCCTGAATGTGGTCACTAAGTGACACGGTCGGCAAAGCTGGCAGGTCGGCGGCCACCGTGCCGAGTAGTGCGAGGGCCTGCTGGGAAGCGCTGCCGGGCTCGGCCTGGTACACGATGAGCTGCTGGTCCGTCGCACTGTCGACGGTGAACGAGTCGTAGGTCAGGGTCAGCTCGCCGACCTGGTGGTGGTTGAAGGACTTGGCCTCATGAGCCTTGCCCCGTACATCGTGGCGGGCCCACAGATTGCGGAACTCCGGGCTCTTCAGGGACAGTTCGCCGACCAGTTCGGTGAGCCGGGGATCGTTCATCAGGTCGCCGCTGCCCGCGCGCAGTGCCGCGAGCCCGGACCTGGCGACCCGCTCCCAGTCGGGGTAGAAGTCCCGGGCGTCCGGGTTCAGGAAGGTGAACCGGACCAGGTTGGTCTCGCCGTGGTCCAGCATCCTGGCGAAGAGAGCGCGTCCGAGGCGGTTGCCGGCCAGCACATCCAGTCGGCGGTCGAGGATCAGCGCCGGTGTGTGATGCCAGCCGTCCATCAAGCGCAGCAGCCTCGGCCCGACGGGCGCACCGCCACCTAGCCGGACGGAACCACGAGCCGTTCCGGCCAGCTGGTGCAGGTGCGCCGTTTCCTCGGGGCTCAGTGCGAGGGCGCGGGCCAAGGCATGCACCACCTGTGTGGAAGGGTGCTTTTCCCGTCCCTGTTCCAGCCGGGCGTAGTAGTCGGTGCTGACCCCGGACAACTGGGCGACCTCCTCCCGGCGCAGGCCCGGCGTCCTGCGTCGGCCCGACCAGAGCAGCCCGGCCTGGTCCGGGCTGGTCATCTCTCGCCTGGCGCGGAGGAACTCGCCCAGTGGGTTGGCACTGTTCATGCCGCAACGGTAGGCGCGCACACGGCCGGTTACCTGGGTGTGGCGCACCCTGGACAAGACCGTCCTGGTTGGCCTCCGGCCCACCGATCATGCTCGGCCTCATGACAGACAACGCTTCGGGCAGCAACCTCTTCCTGCCCGTTGCCGGTGTGCCCCGCGGGTCTGCCGGCCGACCGGGTCGCGGTGATCACCGGGATCGGCACCGCGACCGCACACCGTTTTGCCGCTGCTGGAGCGGCGGTCGCTCCGCTCAGCCGACGATCCGGGCTACTGGCCGACCTCGCCGCGACCCTGCGGAAGCGACACTCCGCCGAAGTCCTGCCGCTCGCGGTCGCTGTCACCGACCCCGCCGCGTTGACCGCCGCCGCATCCACGATCCGCGCCCCCCTGGGCCGGCCCGACCTGGTCGTCGCCGCCGAGCTGACGGTCGTTCCCACCGAGCTCGGCTGAGAAAGAACGGCATGCGGGCGCCCCCGCGGTAGCCGGTGGGCGCCTTGTCCCGCTCTACGCCCAGCCGCCGTTGCAGGACCTGGCGGTGGCGTTCGCGGTGCGGAAGGCGGAAAGCAGCGGCGGCGCGGCCGAGGAGTGGTGCAGGAGACCCTGCTGCGCTGCTGGCGCACTCAGGACCGGGGGCGGCGAGCCAGCCCGCCTGGTGGTACCCGTCCGCGGCGTGACACGTCCCCGGCCCCGAGAGCTCATGTCCCCGCCGGAGTGTGTCCTGCGCGGGCCGCTCCCAAGACGGGACGGAACGCCGTACCGCACCGGGCCGGCCGGCCTGCCGGGGGGAGTGCCGGTGCGGCGGGGCGGCGCTGCTGCAGCGGTCCCGTCGCGTCGCGGGCCGCTGTCAGCCGTACCTGGTGTTCCGGTACGGCGCTGAGCGCGTCGCCGGTCTCGCCCGGGAGTTGGTTGCGCAGGCGGACCGGGGCGATCCCGCCGGACAGCGCCGTGTCCACGTCTGTGATCGCCATCCGGAGCGTTTCGGCGCGGATCGCCGCGGCCCCGGCCCGCTTGGCGTCCCGAATGAAGCACGCAGCGCGTGGTGCTGCGTGCCCGTCAGGCGTCGAATCGGCCGCGTGCGCCCTCGATGTGACCGAGGTACTGGTGGGTCCAGCCACATATGGCATCGACCGTGGTGCGCAGGGCCCGGCCCGGCTCGGTGAGGGTGTACTCGACCCGCGGCGGCACGGTGGGGTACACCTTCCGGTCGACCAGGCCGTTGCGCTCCAGCATGCGCAGGTTCTGGGTGAGCATCTTGTGGCTGACGCCCTCGACCTCGTTCCGCAGCTCGCTGAAGCGCAGGGTGCGCTCGCCGAGCGCCTCGATGATCAGGAGCGCCCACTTGTTCGCGACGTCCGAGAAGATCTCCCGCGCCAGGGAGTCCGCGCGCCTCAGGTCAGCGTCCTCAGGCAGGCCCTTGAGCAGCTGCTTGGTCACCATTAGGTTCCTCAGTCACCGAAAAGTGCGTTCTTCCAGGTCAGCGTTGACTCTCCTACAGTTTCCGAGTAACCACAAGAGAGCGAATCAGAAGGGCGAGCACCAGGGCCACCAGCGATGTCTTCAACCACGACGTGCCGGCGACGGCCACTGAACAACCTTGCCCGGCCAGGTCATTGAGATCAGCTTCGTCGTCGACACGAGGCTGCCCTCGATGCCGGCGCACGCCTCACGGCGCCCGGATGATCTACGCCTACGAAAATCTTGCCGAAGCCGCCCGCGCGCAGGTTGAGGGCGCGCAGGGCGGCGCCGCGCGGCGTCGATGAGACCGGTCAAGACCGTCAGTGTGCTGGCTCACCGAACAGGGCCACGGTCTCCCGCAGTCGCTCGCACGCCCAGTCGTACTGCTCGGTGCTGGTGTGGGCCCGGAAGGTCGTCTCGATGATCTGGATCAGAGCGAGGTGAAGGTTGTACAGCCGCCGACGGGTCCGCTCGGTGGTGGTGAGCGGCCGGTGGCCGTAGCCGCGGATGAAAGCCGTGGCGTCCCCGAATGCGCCCGGCTCACTCCCGGTGAAGCCGAACTCCATCAGCGGATCACCGTAGAACGCCCGCTCGTGATCGAGGATCGCCACGATCCGGCCGTCGCGCACCATGCAGTTGCCCGGCCACAGGTCCCACTCGACGAACCGGGGCTCGGTCACCTCGTCCAGCGAATCGGCGTGGGCGGCCACGATCTCGCGGATCACGTCGTAGCCGTGGGGGAGGACGACGTCGCGTCGCCGGCCGTCGTCCAGGAGTTCCTCGACCATCCGCAGGAAGGCCGCACGCCACGTGCTCTCGCCCGGTCCGGCCAGCGGGCCGAAGGCGGTGCCGGGGATGGTGTTGAGCTCGCGGGTGATCGCGCCGAGCGCCTCGTCGTACGCGTTGATCTCCGTTGCGGTCAGGGTGTCCCTGATGACATGGAAGTTGTCCGCATCGATGTACGTCATGAAGAAGTAGTCGGCGTCGCACACCTCGTGGGTCCCATCGGCGAAGTCGACCTCCGGCACCGGAACCTTCGTGTGCTCTCGGACCAGCCGCAGCGCCTCCAGTTCGGTGGCCATCGCTCCACGCTCGTAGGTCATGACCTCGACATCCGGAGGCGGGGCGATCTTGAGGACGACTTGCGCGCCGGATCGCAGCCGGATCCGGTAGGCCACGTTGAACCAGCCGTCACTCAGTTCGCTGACCCAGTCCTCGCCCGCATCGTCGCACACCTCCTCCGGGCCGTAGGCGCGGGCGACCATGGCGCGAAGCGCCTCAACGGGCTGCCGGTTCTTTGTGATGCTCTCCATCAGTCCTCCGCCCAGTCCTCCGCCCCAAGCATGATCGGACGGTAGCACCAGGACGGAGTAGTGCACTCGGGTCTCCTGGGACGCCTTACTACTGCTGCTCTCCGGGCATCGTCGATTGCTGACGTGGCGATTATTCGGACGCATGATATGTGCGATTTATTCGATTATTGGCGTTCTTGGCATCAGGCCACTGCCCGGAGGGAGAGACCGTGGGCTTCAGCGCCTTCACCCAGGCTCAGGACACGTCCTCGTCCAGCTTCGCCACCACACGCCTGGAGATCTCGCCCAGCATCCGCAGCTCCGCCGGCGTGACATGGTCCAGGAACAACTCCCGCACCGCCTCCACATGGAGCGGAGCCGCCGCCTCGATCGCCTCCCGCCCTGCCGGGGTGATCACCACGAACGCCCCCCGCGCGTCCTCAGCGGCTTCCTCCCGCACGACCAGTCCCCGGCCTGCCATCCGCGCGACGTGATGGGACATCCGGCTCTTCTCCCACTCCAGAGCACGGCACAGGTCCTGATAGCGCTGTCGCCCCTCCGGCACGTCCGTCAGATGGACCAGGACCGCGAAGTCGGCGGCGGACAGCTTCGACTCGGCCTGCAACAAGCGCGACAACCGGCCCCCCAGCCGCTCATGCAACCGCACAAAGCTCCGCCACGCGTGCTGCTCGTCCGGGGTCAACCACCGCACCGTCTCCTTCATGGAGACGAGTCTAAGTGCCTGTTGACGGGTCACCTAGCAGGTGCCAGGCGGCCGTCAACGCCCCAGCTGCGCCTCCAGCCACCGCAGGACCTCAGGGGTCACGGGGTCGGCGATGTCGGCGAACTCGTCATGCCTCTTCAGGAACTTGGCGACGTACGGGCAGGCGGGCACGATCCGCTTCCCGGCAGCACGTGTGTCGATGAGCGCCTGCCGCACCAGTTGTGCGGCCAGGCCCTGTCCGGCGTAGGCGTCGTCGACCTGCGTGTGGAAGAACACGCGCCGCCCACCGTCGTCGCGGTACTCGGTCACGCCGGCGCGCTTGCCGTCGACCACGATCTCGTACCGATGGTGTGCGTCCACCCGCTCGACGACCGGGGCGGCAGGAGGCTGGTTCATGGGGGGTGCCTTTCTGGGAGAGGTCAGCGACGCGGAGGGTTGCGGCGCGGCCTGATGGTGGCGTTGGGCAGGGTGGGCGCGGGAAGACGGCCCCCGGGAAAGCCCTCGATCGTGCCGAAGCGGTCGGAGGAGGCCTCCCAGTCCTCGCGGGCCTTGACGATGTCGTCGTGAGTGCGGCCGATGAAGTTCCACCACATGACGATCTCCTCCTCGAAGGGCGTGCCGCCGAGCAGAATCGTCCGCGCCGGACCGTCCGACTCGTTCGTCAGCGTCAACGCGTCGGCACCGGGCGGGACATAGCCCAGCTCCGCCCGGTGCAGCAGGGTGCCGGCCACGCGGACGTCCCCGCTGTCCACGAGAAGGCCGTGCTCGAAGGCGGGGTCGGTGGGCAGGTGGATCGCCGTACGCGGTTCGAGGATGACCTCGGCGCCGAGCAGCGGCGTGAACGTCCGCACCGGAGAGACGTCACCGGCGAGCGAGCCGAGAAAGACCCTGATCTCGGCCCCGTCCATCCGCACGGGCTCGGGCGCATAGTGCTGGAAGTCCCGTGGGGCGTTCCGGTGCTCCTCCGGCAGCGCCACCCAGAGTTGGACGCCGTGGACGACGGTCGTACGCGGAGTGGAGACCTCCGAGTGGGCGATGCCGTACCCGCCCGTCATGAGGTTGATTTCCCCGGGTCGCACGAAGGCGTGGGTGCCGAGCGTGTCGCGGTGCTCGACCTCCCCGCTGAACAGCCAGGTCACCGTCTGCAGGCCGGTGTGAGGGTGCGGCGCCAGCGCCATGCCACCCCTGTCGGTGACTTCGTCGGGGCCGTAGTGGTCGGCGAAGCACCAGGCTCCGATCAGCGTCCGGTCCCGTTGCGGCAGCGTCCGCCGCACCGTCATGGAACGCGGTCCGCCCAGGGGTACGTCCCGTGCGGGGAGCACGTCGACCCGGGGCGCCCCGGCCGGCCGTACGTCGTCGATCGGCGACCCGCATCGCATCACTGTCGGCTCGGCTTCCGCGTTACTCACCGAGAGCACCCAGAGAACCTAGTTGTCACATCAACCACCATGCCATGATCTTAGAGTGGAGGCCACTACAAGTACATGACAGGCGGTAGACGTGCGGATCTTCATCGACAAACAGAGCCCCAAGGCCTTCCACGCCCTGGTGCAGACATCGGAAGCGGTGCGCGCGGTCGCCGCCGAGGCGGGGCTCGACCGCACCGTCGTGGAGCTGATCAACCTGCGTGTGTCGCAGATCAACGGCTGCGCCTACTGCCTCGACATCCACACCAAGGCGGCCGTACACGCGGGCGAGTCGGCGCAGCGGCTGGGAGTACTGGCCGCCTGGCGGGACACAGAGGTCTTCACCCCCACGGAACGCGCGGCCCTCGCACTGGCCGAGGCCACGACCGACCCCACCGATGCCGTCGCACAGCAATCCGCCTACGAAGCCGCCGGACAAGTGCTCACCGACGACCAGGTCTCCGCAGCGATCTGGGTGGCGGTCACCATCAACGCGTTCAACCGGGTCTCGATCATGAGCAAGCACCCGGTACGGGCGAATCGAGGCGCTCCGGGCGGGGAGAGCGGTGTCCCCATGTCCGGTGGGTGACGTGCCCCCTTTCCCGCTCAACTCTGGTCGTCCCGGCCCGCGTCCTCGCGGCAGCCGAGCGCGAGCCGTTCTTCGCCGTCAAGGTCAGCAAGCCGAGATGGAAGGCTGCGGTCACCGCAAGGGCCCCTTAGCCATCATCTGCAGCGCCGCTGTGTCCTCCCGGCCCGCGGGGGCCTTTCCACCCCTCATGATCAGGTAGGACTTGTCCAGGGCAGTCCGGACAGGTCGCTCTCGCGGGCACCGGCCGACGCCGGGCGTGCGATGCGGCGCAGCACCTCCGCGCTGGGGAATGGAACAGAGGGAGTTGCCGCCGGAGCACCGGCCACGGCACCGACCGTGGACGCAAGGGCGGCGGACGCCGGTCGACCGGTGTCCGCCGCCCACGGACGCCTCGCCCGCGCCCTCGGCTCAGTCGTGGTCCGGAAACTCACCCGAGAACGCGGCCGCCATGCGCATCCAGGGCTCCGCCTCCCCGTGCCGCCCCTGGCGTTGCAGGGTGCGGCCCAGCATCAGGTGGGCTTCGGCGGTCCTCTCCTCGTGCGGCACGCCGGCGCCGTTGTCGAACAGGTGCAGGGCGCCGGCCCAGCGGTCGGGTGCGACACCGCCGTTCGCCCAGGTGTCGTTGAAGTCGTCGCTCATCAGAACTCCCCTCATGAGAACTCCCCTCATGCCGACCGGAGTGCGGCCAGCTGCTGCTCGAACGGCACGACGGTCTCTGTGGGCCTCGTAACGGCCCGGCGGCCGGCCATGAGCCCGGCCAGTTCGTCACCCGCCCGACCGATCCGGGCCGCGAGACCGCCGGTACGCCCGTCACCGGCCGTTCCCCAGTCCTCGGACGCCCCGTACACGGCGGTGGGTACGACGATCGTGCGCAGGTAGGCGAAGAGCGGGCGCAGAGCGTGCTCGAGGACCAGGGAATGCCGGGCACTGCCGCCCGTGGCGGCGATCAACACCGGCTTGCCGGTGAGAGCGCCCTCGTCCAGCACGTCGAAGAACGACTTGAACAGCCCGCTGTACGAGGCCGAGAACACTGGCGTGACCGCGATGACGCCGTCCGCGTCCGTGACGGCTTGCAGCTCCTCACGCAGGCGAGGCCCCGGGAAGCCGTTGACCAGGTGGTGGGAGATGTCCGTGGCCAGCTCGCGCAGTTCGACCACGTGCACGTCCACCTCGCGTCCGGCGTCCGCCAGACTCTCGCGGGTGGCGTCGGCGAGCCGGTCCGCGAGCAGCCGGGTGGAGGAGGGCTGGCGCAGGCCCGCCGACACGACCGCCAGCTTCAGGGGCTTCATCGTCAAGTCCTTTCGTTCGATCTCGGGTGGTGCGGTCGTCTGGTTGTGCGGCCGTCTCATCGTGCGGCCGTCTCATCGTGCGGCCGTCTCATCCCTGCGGTCTCAGGTCGTACGAGTCTCAGGCCGCCGGTTCGGCGGTCGGCTCGCGCCGCGCGTCGCGGGCGGCGCGCAGCGAGGCGTGGGTGGGAGCGTCGGGCACATCGGCCGGTCGGTGCTTGGCGAACTCCTTCCGCAGCACCGGTACGACCTCCTCGCCGAGCATGTCGATCTGCTCCAGCACGGCCTTCTGCGGGACCCCGCCGCCGTCCACGATGAACAGCTGGCGCTGGTAGTCGCCGAAGTGCTCGCGGAAGGTGAGCGTCTTCTCGATGACCTGCTCGGGAGTGCCGACGGTCAGCGGGGTCTGCTCCATGTACTCCTCCATGGAGACCCCGCCGCCCATCACCGGCGAGTGGTCGAAGAACGGGCGGAACTCGCGGACCGCGTCCTGGGAGTTGTGGCGCATGTAGACATGGCCGCCCAGGCCGACGATGGCCTGCTCGGGGCTGCCATGGCCGTAGTACGCGTATCGCTCCCGGTACAGATCGATCAGCTTCCTGGTGTGCTCCTTGGGCCAGAAGATGTTGTTGTGGAAGAAGCCGTCGCCGTAGTACGCGGCCTGCTCGGCGATCTCCGGGGAACGGATGGAGCCGTGCCAGACGAACGGCGGTACGCCGTCCAGCGGCCGGGGCGTGGAGGTGAAGCCCTGCAGCGGGGTGCGGAACCTTCCCTCCCAGTCGACGACGTCTTCGCGCCACAGCCGGTGCAGCAGGGCGTAGTTCTCGATGGCGAGATTGATGCCCTGCCGGATGTCCTGCCCGAACCAGGGGTAGACGGGGCCGGTGTTGCCGCGGCCCATGACCAGGTCCACGCGACCGTCGGCCAGGTGCTGCAGCATCGCGTAGTCCTCGGCGATCTTCACCGGGTCGTTCGTCGTGATCAGCGTGGTCGCGGTGGAGAGGATCAGTTTCTCGGTCCGCGCGGCGATCCAGCCCAGCAGCGTCGTCGGCGAGGACAGCACGAACGGCGGGTTGTGGTGCTCGCCGGTCGCGAAAACGTCCAGGCCCACCTCCTCAGCCTTCTGCGCCATGGCGACCATCGCCTTGATCCGCTGGTGCTCGGTCGGCGTACGGCCCGTGATCGGGTCGGTGGACACATCACCGACGGTGAAGATGCCGAACTGCATCGTCCTCAGCCTTTCATTCACGTGGTTGATGAATCAACCATGTGCCTCCAGCGCACCCAGGGGCTTCCCTATTCCGCCCCGCCGGTGGGCAGGGTTCGCCATCTGCTTGACGCATCACCTATGCCCTCTTTAGAGTCCAGGTTGACGAATCAACCATGCAGATCTGCGCCCACTCCGCCCCCGGCGTGGCCCGCACGGAAGGAACCACCCCATGTACGTCACCGCTGCCATTCTCAGCGTCCTGCTCGCCCTTGTGGCGGTGGCCGCGGGTGCGCCCAAGGCGCTCCTCAAGGGCGATGTCTCCGCCGGGCTGCAGTCGCACATGGGGCTGAGCGCGGGCCTCGTCCGCTTCATCGGGCTGGCCGAGGTCGCCGCCGCGGTGGGCCTGATCGTGGGCCTCTTCTGGCAGCCGCTCGGCATCGCGGCCGCCACCGGCTTCGCCATCACGATGGTCGGCGCGGTGGGCTTCCACGCCAAGGCGGGCGACTACGCCGACCCGGCCACGCGAAAGAACGCCATGGCCCCTTTCTTCCTCATCCCGCTCTCAGCAGCCACCGCCGTGACGCTCGGACTCGCGATGTGACCTGCACATCACCGCGCGCCTGCCGTCTTCCTGGGTCAGGACGCGTCCTCGTCCAGCTTGGCCACGACGCGTTCGGAAACCTCGCCCAGCACCCGTAGCTCCGCCGGCGTGACATGGTCGAGGAACAGTTGGCGCACCGCCTCGACATGGAGCGGGGCAGCGGCCTCGACCGCCGCGCGTCCCGCCTCCGTGATCACCACGAACGCGCCACGCGCATCTTCAAGACACTCCTGCCGCACCACCAGCCCCCGCCCGGCCATCCTCGCGATGTGGTGGGACATCCTGCTCTTCTCCCACTCCAGCGAGCGGGCCAGATCCTGATAGCGCCGCCGCCCTTCCGGCACATCCGTCAGATTGACGAGCACCGCGAAGTCGGCAGCCGACAAACCCGACTCCGTTTGCAACAAGCGCGACAGACGACCCCCGAGCCGCTCATGCAGCCGGACAAAGCTCCGCCACGCATCCTGCTCGTCTGGCGTCAGCCACCGCACCGTTTCTCCCATGGAGCAATTCTATTCGTAGTTGACAGTTCACCGAACTCCGGAGGCGCGGCCCGACCCGTCCTGCCCTGACTGTCCCGGGCCGCGCCTCCGGGCTGGTCGCGAGGTCAGGGAGGATCCGTCTCCAAGCGTCGCAGGATGCGCTCGCAGAGATGGGTGAGCGTGTCGAGCTCTTCCGGACTGAGGGGGTCGATGACCAGCCGGCGCACGGTGGCCACGTGCTGGGGGGCGGCCGTCTCGATGGCCGCGCGTCCGGCGGGGGTGACGACCACATGGACGCCGCGCCCGTCCTTGGGGCAGTCCTCCCGGGTCACCAGGCCGCGTTTGGTCATGCGGCGGAGGTGGTGGGACATACGGCTTCGCTCCCACTCCACCGCCTTGGCCAGGTCCTGGAAGTGCCGCAGACCGTCGGGTGTGTCGGTGAGGGCCACAAGGACGACGTAGTCCGCGACGGACAGGCCCCCGCAGCCCTGCAACGCACGCGCCAACCTGCCGGAGAGCTTCTGATGTACGCCGACGAAGGCGCGCCAGGCGCGCCGTTCGGGTGGGGTGAGCCAGCCTGTTCTCTCGTCCATGTGCAGCCACTCTAAGGGATGGTTGACACGTCACCCAGCATCCCACAATAGTTGACGCGTCATCGCATCGGGTCGTTACACATCAACGGCCTTGCCAAGCCCTGGAGGAGATCCCGTGAGCGAGTCCTCGAAGACCGGCCTTGACGCCCTGCTGACCCCTGAGAACAGCGTCCTGCTGCTGATCGACCACCAGCCCTACCAATTCGCCAACCTGAACAGCCATGAGCCGACGATGATCGTCAACAACGTCGTCGGGCTGGCCAAGGCCGCCAAGGGCTACGGCGTCCCGACGATCCTGACCACGGTCGTCGAGGAGCGCGGCGGCCTGCTGATCCAGCAGCTCCAAGACGTCTTCCCGGACCAGAAGCCGATCAACAGGACGCTCATCAACACCTGGGAGGACAAGCGTGTGGTGGACGCCGTCAAGGCCACCGGACGCAAGAAACTGATCATCGCCGGCCTCTGGACGGAGATCTGCGTCGCCATGCCCGCCCTCCACGCGGCCGCCGAGGGCTTCGACGTCTACGCCGTCACCGACGCCTCCGGAGGCACGTCGGCCGAGGCCCACGACATGGCCGTCCGGCGCATGGTCCAGGCCGGCATCACCCCGATCACATGGCAGGTCGCCTTCGCCGAGTGGCAGCGCGACTGGGCCCGGACCAACCTCATCGCGCCCGAGGACCAGCTGGCGATCCTGGCGCACGGCGGCGCCACCGGGGTGGTGACGGCCTGGGAGATGCAGCTCCTCAACACCCCCGTCGCCAACGAGACCGCCGGAGCGTAAGCACGAACCGATGCCATGGGGCGGCACCACGGGGCGGCACCAACACCAGTGCCACCCCGTGCTCGGCCGACGCGGAGACTTCCGTGCGTCCTCCCACCATGCGGCGTCGATGGGGCGGTGCCACGGGCCATCGGCCGGCGTGAGGCACCCGTGCCCCAGGCAGCGAACCACACCTGCTCAGCCCGTCGACCCAGAAGAGTGCCGCCATGACAACCGCCCGCGCCCTCCCCCTCATTGTCCCGCCGGTCGCTCCGAAACTGATCGCGACGGACCTGGACGGCACTCTGCTGCGCAGCGACGGAACGCTGTCGGACCGCACCCGGACCGCCCTGGCGGCGGCCGAGCGGGCCGGGATCCGCGTGGTGCTCGTCACCGGCCGACCACCGCGCCGCGTACCGGACTTGCTGGCCACCATCGGACCGCATTACGTCATCGCCGCCAACGGCGCGGCCGTCCACGCCCCTGACGGCACCCTGGCGCACATGTCCCCGATCCGGCCCCTGGCGGCCACCCGACTCATCACCCGCATGCGCAGGGCGATCCCCGGCGTCACCTTCGCCGTCGAGTACGACAAGAACTTCGGCCACGAATCGGCCTACCCGACCTGGTCGTTCGGCGAGGAAACCGCCGAACCGGTCGGCACCGCGGGGGAACTCCTCACCCGCATCCCGGGCAGACCGGTGCTGAAGATCCTCGCCCACCACCCGACCCTGCCCCTCGACGACTTCTACCAGCAAGCACGGCAGAGCGCGGGCAGCAGCGCCGAGACCACCCACTCCACCGGACTGTCGCTCGTGGAGTTCAGCGCACCCCGCGTCACCAAGGCCACCACGCTGCTCGCGTGGAGCCGTCGACTCGGCGTCGGCAGCCACGAGATCGCCGCCTTCGGCGACATGCCCAACGACCTGCCCATGCTCACCGCCGTGGGCCACTCCTACGCCATGGCCAACGCCCACCCAGACGTCCTCGAGGCCGCACGTCATCACGCCCCCGCCAACGACGAGGACGGCGTCGCCCAGGTGCTGGAACGGTTCGTCGACACACTCGTACAGCGACCGTCCCGGCACATCCCCATGTGGACCGTCTGGGACGGCTCCGCCGACCCCGCCGACCCCGCAGACGCCGCCGACCCCGCAGACGCCGCAGACCCGCTCGGCTGACGCCCACCCGGGGACCACTCCTCAGTCCCACCACGCCCAACACGCGATGAATGCCCGACGGTACAGCCGGGGCATGCTCCCGCCGGCCGACGGCCACAGCCTGACGGTGCCCAGCGGGAAACGCGCCCGAAGCACCGGCGTCAACCCGGTCACGTACAGCGTCGTCGATCTGGGCGGCGGCATCTCGAACGGCGCCACCCACACCCTGTCCAACGCGAACAGCGACCTGAACGCCGCCGTCGCTCAGTCCTCCACCACCTTCGCCTGCGGCAGGCAGGGCCCAGGGCGGTGCGGGTCCGTCACCCGCACCGCGCCGGCCCCTCTCACACCTTCGCCACCGCGACCATGTCGTACGTCAGGCCAGGCCGAACCGCTCGGCGTGCACCTGCCGGCTGGGTACCTTCAGCCTGCGCAGGGCGCTGAGCACGGCCGAGGTCATCGCGGGCGGGCCACAGACGTACACGTCGCGTTCGGTGAGGTCGGGAACCAGGGCACGGAGACTCTCCGGCTCGAACGGCGGGCTCCCCTCCCCCGTGCGGCCGGTGAGCAGATGCAGCCGCCCACCGAGGTCAGCGACCAGGGTTCGTACCTCGTCGAGCAGCACGGCGTCGTCCTCGCTGCGCACCCGGTAGAGCACGACGACGTCACCGGCCGGTTCCTCCTCCAGCAGGGCGCGAACCGGCGTGATCCCCACTCCTCCGGCGATCAGCAGCGCGCCGGGCCGCGTCCGATGCAACGAGGTGAACGCCCCGTACGGCCCCTCGACGAACGCGCGGGTCCCGACCGGGAGATGCCGCAGGCCGGCGCTTGCGCTGCCGACCGCCTTGGCGGTCAGGCGCAACGTACGGCCGTCCGGTGCCGCCGACAGCGAGAACGGATTGGCCGGCCACCAGTGGTTGTGCCCGGGGAACCGCCAGACGCAGAACTGGCCCGCCCTGGCCGGCAGCCTGTCGAGGTGGCGGCCGGTGACGTGCACCGACACCACGTCGTCCGACTCCGGCACCACCGCCGCGACCTCGAACCGGTGATAGGCGTTGCGCCACAGAGGCATCACGATCCGGCCCGTGACCAGGGCACCGAACGCGAACAGCCACAGGGCCCACCAGTAGATCATCGCGGGCGTGGAGGAGCTGAAGGTCGTGGTCTCCTGCAACTGGTGGACGAACGCCAGCCCCAACGCCAGGTACAGCAGCAGGTGCACGCCGTGCCACGTCTCGTACCGCAGCCGCCGCCTCAGCTGTCGGGCGGAGACCGCGGCGACCACGACGACGATCGCCGCGGCCAGCATCCCGAGCAGGGAGGCCGGCACACCGGCCAGCGCGAAGAACGTCTTCGTCATCGACGCGTCATCGAGCCGCGCGTAGCCGAGCACCACCAGCACGGCGTGGGTGAGCAGGGTCCACAGCAGGGTGAAGCCGACCCACCGGTGCCACACCGTCAACCGGTCCATGCCGATACGGCGGTCGAGCCACGGCAGCCGGGCCACCAACAGCAGCTGGAACAGCATCAGTACGGCGGCGTGCAGGCCGAAGAACTTGGCGACCGTGAGCACCCCGTTCTTGCCGGTCCCGGCGGTGAGGAACAAGACCTCGACGATCACCAAGTTGACGATGACAAATGTCCACAGCGCCCATCGCGCCGCGACGACCGGAGGTATGGCGCCTGTCCGCACCTGTGTACTTGTCGCCTCCACCGCTTCCCCTCTTGTTCATATGACGCACTCGTGCCCGGCACCCGCGAGGTCGCGAGGCCCCGAGCATCCTGATCTGATACGGCCCCGGTCGGGGCAGGAAAAGGGAACTTGACGTAACGAGGGCTCTCTTTGGCCTCGGCCGTTCTTGTCCCCGATCGGCACGCTGGTCGAGCGGACCACATTGTGCCCTTGACTCCTCACCCGGCGGCCGTCGTCCCGGTCGCCATCGCCGTCGCCGGTACGCTGAGTGATTAAGGTGTTAACCACAAGCCGTCATGGGGCTGTTGGGGTTCATGGGGTACACACATGGCGAGTTCGCGTGTCTGGCAACGCCCCACGCTCGGTGCCGTGGCCGCGCGGGCCGAGGTGTCCACGGCCACGGTGTCGAACGCGCTCAACGGCACCGGACGGCTGTCCGAGACGACCAGGCAGCGCGTGCTCGCCGCGGCACGCGAACTCGGTTACGCCCCGGCCGGCACGGCCCGTGCCCTGGCCCGCGGCGGCACCGGAGTGCTCGGTCTGACGATGACGACATACGGCGACGTTCCCGTCCCGTACACCGAGATCCCGTACTACGCGCAGCTGGCGCTGAGCGCCATCGCCGCAGCGCATGAGCGTGGTTACCTGCTCATGGTGATGCCGAGTTCGTTGTCACGGTGGATGTGGCTCAACACGCCGATGGACGGCGTCATCCACGTCGATCCGCGCGCCGACGACCCGGTGCGTTCCCTGCTACGGGAGCGTGGCATCCCCATGGTCTGCGACGGCCGACCGCCCCAACCGCACTGGTGCGACGCGTGGGTCGACACCGACTACGACGCGGGCCTGCGCCTCCTGCTCGACCATCTCACTGAGGTCGGCGCCCGGCGGATCGGGCTCTCCAAGCCGCTTCACGACGCCGAGTACCCGCATCTGATCGAACGTGCCTACGCGTCCTGGTGCGCCGAGCACGACATGCCCGCCGTCGTCGAGGAGTACGCCTCCCTGCCCGACTACTTCACCGCTGAACGGGACGCGGTCGGCCGACTGCTCGACCGCGATCCACGACCGGACGCCGTCATCGGCGTCTACTCCGACTCCGGTCACAACATCCTCGCCGCCGCCCGGCACCACGGGCTTCGGGTGCCGCAGGATCTGCTGGTGGCGTGCGTCAGTGAGGATCCGGATTACGCGACGACGGCCCCGCCCGTCACCACCCTCAGCCTCCGCCCGGACCTGGTGGGCGACGAAGCGGTCGATCTGCTGCTCGCTCTCATCAACGCCCGCAGCGGTGTGGACCGGCATCGGCTCGTGCAGCCGGTCCTGGCCCCTCGCCGGTCGACACGACGCCCGGTACGGCGAGGGAACGGCACACCCTGACCGCACCTTCGGCATCCGTAGTGCGTGGGGCCTGAGAGGGCGCATCGCACGGGCCCAGCGACCACGCACACATGGGACGTTTCCCGACCCACACGTGAAGGGGAAGTTCAGCCAACACCCCATGGCAGAAGCACCTGGAGGACGAAACAGCACAGAATTCACCCCTGCGTGGCCGATCCCCGGTTTCTGTCATTCATAGGATGTCTCAGACGGGATCACGTGGTTTTATACGGGTGCGCTTGTGCGGCCGGTTCGGGCCTGTCCGCCCAGTACGGGAGGGCCGGGACTGAACGCCGTTCCGTCAGCCGCCGTTGATTGAGCCATCACTCGCAGAAGAGGACGCCTGCATGATGGACCACTCTGACCGCCGGATGACCCCCTCCCGTACCGGGAGAACATCGGTGGCGTGCCCAGCAGCACCCCTCGGCCCTGGGGAGTCGGCGCCCGCCACCGTAACCGCAGGTGATCGTGGCCTTCGAGCGCCTTGAACGGTGCTGGGGATGACCCTCGTCACCGGTGCACCCCATGCACCCGTCCCATCTATCCGCCTCGTACTGTCACTTCCGCGCCGTCGTCCCGAAGGGGAGGGCTTCTCCCGATCGCAGGTGTTCCCTCAGCCACTGCTCGGTGTTGCTCACATGCAGCAGTGCGGCGGCCTGGCTGAGGGCGGCGTCACGGGTGCACAGCGCGTTGAAGATCGCCTCGTGCTCGGCGAGGGTGCGGCCCGCGGCCTTGTCGTCGACCAGACCGCGCCAGATACGAGCGCGCAGCGTGCGGCCGGAGATGCCTTCCAGGAGGGTGAGGAGGGTCTCGTTGCCCGTGGCCGAGACGACCGCGCGGTGGAAGGCGGCGTCGTGGGCGTTGAGCTGCTCGACGTCGTCGCGGGCCTCGCGCATGGCGTCCAAGTGCCGCTTCACTTCGGCCAGTTGGGCGTCGGAGATGCGGGTGGCGGCAAGTGCCGTGGCCATTGGTTCGAGGAGCCGCCGTACCTCCATGAGGTCTTGCAGTGCGACCGAGTCGCCCTGGAGCAGTTCCACCGCGCCGCCGAGCCCCTCCAGCAACAGGCTCGGCTGGAGGCTGGTCACATACGTGCCGTCCCCCCGCCGGACCTCCAGGACCCGCGCGACGGCCAATGCCTTGACCGCTTCCCGGGCGAGGTTGCGGGACAGTCCCAGCTGGGCGGCCAGGTCCGGCTCCGGTGGGAGCTTGGAGCCCGGAGGCAGGGCACCGGTCCGGATCAGCTCACGGATCCGCTCGATGGCCTTGTCCGTCAGAGACACCGCGCATCCCTCCCCCCACCGTGCCCCAGGACCACGGTTCGTCCGACCTGTTCCGGAGTCCGCATGCCGAGGGTGACGTTGATGATACTGGGCTGCGTGTCCTGCGGTTCGACGAAGTCGGTGAGCAGGCGGCGCAGGCTCAACGGGCGGTCGACCGCAGGGGGTTGCGCCTGCGGCGGCGGGCCGATCGTGTCGAACGTCAGCCGCGTGCCGCGTCGTGTCGTCGGCGACGTCCACGGAACTCCCACGACCGCCGAACGGCGCCCCGTACGGCCGTACCGTACGGGGCGCCGGCTTCGGATCAGGCGCGGATGCGCCTCATCGGATGCGCCGGGCCACCTGGGTCGCCCGGCCCATCAGCCATTCGAGCGGCCCCCGCTGGAAGAAGCGGAACCAGATGGTGGCGAGGACGGTGACGGACGCGATGAAGCCGAGCAGGATGTACAAGGGCTGGACGGTCAGTTCCTCGGTGTCCAGGAGCCAGATGGCGACGATGTGGAAGACGTACGCCGTCAGCGACATCGAGCCGACCGCGATGACGGGCCTGGCCAGGCCGCGCAGCCGGGGGAAGGCGTCCATGGCGGCCAGGCACACGGTCAGCACCAGGATCGCCACACCGGTGTTGCCCACGATGGACAGGGTCGCCTCACTGTGCGGGGAGGCGACCAGCAGCCCGGCGGGGGTGTCGCCGAAGAGGCCGACGCCGCCGGGCGATGAGGACGACATGGACGATCCCCCTTCTGCTTTCCGGACGGCTTCGGCGGCACCGGGCACGAGACGCAGCGCCAGCCAGGAGCCGCCGTAGCCGGTGACGGCGAGGGCGACGCCGGTGAGGGCGAGGCGGATCCGGACAGCCGTGGCGGCCAGGTCGAGGCGGGCGACAGCCATGCCGGCGATGACGAACGGGACCCAGGTCAGGGCCGGATAGCCGCCGGTGAAGAACAGCGAGACGATGCCGTCGGCCTGGCCGACGGTGGGGAACGCGCGGTCGCCGACCACCGGCCTCAGTACATACAGCAACTGCGGGCCCACCAGGGCCCAGCCCGCCGCGATCAGCGCCAGCGGCCTGGCGCCCAGCCGGTACAGCGGCAGCACGAGCAGGAAGAACAGTCCGTAGAAGGCGAGGATCGGCACGACCGGGGTGCCGGTCATGGTCAGGGCGGTGCCGAGAGCCAGCAGGATCACAGCCCGGACGACGACCTTGGCGACGGCCTGGCGGCCGGCCTGCCCGGTCTTCGGTGTGCGGCGCCCGGTGATGAGGGCGACCGCGAAGCCGGCCAGGACAGCGAACAGCGCGGAGGAGCGGCCTTGCGCCAAGTCCATCAGGAAGCCGATGACACCGCCTTGGCCCGGGGCGGGACCCACATGGACCGCGTACATGCCGAAGACGGCGAGGCCGCGGGCCAGGTCCAGCCCGATCAGCCGGGCCGTGGACGGCTGCTCGCCCTCCCGTACTCCGGCCGTCGAAGAGGCATCGGTGACTGCATCGTGTCTCATGCCCTCCAGACTGGAAACGCCACGGGTCGGCGGGGAATCCGCCAGAGGACCCCACCACCCCCGCCGATCGGCGGCATCGGCCCCGCCCATCGGCTGGAACCGGGCTGGCGACGCCGAGTCGGGCGGTGGCGACTCCCGGCTCCCGGCTCCCGGCTCAGAGCAGTGACAGTCCGTCCTGCGCGGCTCCGGGAGCCGCTCAGCGGGTTGAGCTATGCCCGTCCGAGCGAGGCGGTCAGAACGGGCAGGTGTCCATCCAGCGCGTGACCAGGGACGTGTTGTTCTTGTCGGCATCACGTACGGGACCGCACAGGAACGGGCTGAAACGGGTGTCGGCACCCAGCCAGAGGCTGAGGAACGACACGATCCACTTGCCCTGCTTGGCCTTGTTTCCGGAGCCCGTCATCGGACACAGATGGTCGCCCGGAACCTCGATGTAGAGCTTCTCGGCCTGGGACATGGAGGTGTACCAGGGCACCGCGTAGTCGTTGCCGTGGGCGACAGGGTCGCTTTGACAGGTCAGGAAGAACGTCGGCTCGGTGACTCCCGAGAAGTTCGCGTTCGGGTAGTACGGGGCCGTGGGCACGCCCGCCCGGAAGCGCGCGTCGTCCCGGAGGGCCGCCATGACACCACCGCCGCCCATCGAGTGACCGACCGCGCCGAGCGTGCCGTTGAGCTTCCCCGATATCGGGTTGCCGGGGGCGTCGCCGAGCGCGAGCAGCTGGGTGCCGGCGGCGGTGATCTGACGGCCGCGTGATGCGGGATCGTCGCTGAGGGTGTTCGTTCCGACGTTGATGACGACGAAGCCCCAGGAGGCGAGGCGGGGTGCGAGCCACTGCAGGTTCTGCTGTGTGCCCTGATAGCCAGGCATCAGTACGACGCCCGGGTACGAGCCACTGTTCGTGGGGTACGTGACCGTGCCGGAGCCGTACCCGGTGGGACTGGGAACCGTGTAGGTGGCGGTGGTCAGCGGCCCGTTGGTGGCCTCCAGGGAAGCGGCCGTCGGGTCCGGGATCCCGTTGCCCGGAGGGGTGCCACCACCGGAGCCGTACACCTGGAATTCCCACAGCGAGTAGCCGTAGGCGGTGCCGCGCTGGGTGCCATGGAGACGGACGTACCGGCCGTTGCCGTTCACGTCGAGGGTCTGCACGCCGCCGGTGCCGGTCGTGGTCGAGTGGACGGTGGTCCAGGTGGTGCCGTTGTCGGAGGTCTGGATCTGGAACGCGCGGGCGTACGCGGCCTCCCAGCGCAGCACGACTTGGCTGATGGTGGCGGTGGCGCCCAGATCGATTCTCAGCCACTGCGGGTCACTGAACGTGCTCGACCAGCGCGTCCCGGTGTTGCCGTCCACCGCCGCCGACGCGGGGGTGGACGCGTTCTCGGTGGACGAGGAGGTCGCGGGTTTGCCTTGGGACAGCAGGTCGGCGGCGGCCGCAGGCGGGGCGGCGACTGTCAGCAGAGTCAGCGCCAAGCCGATGGTGGTGACCAGGGCGATCAGTGCCGTCAGGGCGCCGGGTCGGGTCCGTAACTGCACGGTGGTGTGGGTCGAACGACTGGATGGACGCATTGCTTACCTCCGGATGGCGGTGAGAGCGCGGTAACCGGACAGCTGGGTGCGCGAAGGGGCGCCGCGTGCGGCGGCTAGCGGGACTGTGCGAAGAGCCAGTCGACGACCACGTCGTTCTCGTACGTCTGGGCCCATGAGAGGTGTGGGTTCACCGGTGTCGTTCCGGCCGTGTAGCTCGTGAACAGTACGTGGCTGCGCGTGGCCCGGGCCTGCCGTAGGAGAGCCCTTGACCGGGCCTCGAACTGTGCCTTCGGCAGGTCGTTGGCCCACTCCCCACGGGTGATCCGTGCGCCGGCGGTCTCCAGCGCGTTCATCAGTGTCCAGGTGCCGGGCTTGCCGAACCGGCCCTCCCGGTAGGGGACGATCGGGTCGTCGACGGAGTGGTCGGCCCAGATCGGGATGTGCGTGATCCTCTCCATGGTGGCCGGGTCGCCCCAGCCGGCCGTGGGCAGAGCGGCCGCGAACATGTCGGGGCGCTTCGCCAGCAGGCTGTAGATACCGCGCCCGCCCGAGGACAGGCCGACGAGATAGAGCCGGGCTGTGTCCACGTTGCGGGAGTGCTCGCTCACGAAGGTGTCGATGAGTTCGATCAGCGCGGCCTGGACCTTGGCGTCGGTCCAGTCCGTGCCGTCGGGTCCGTCCATGGGGCGGGGCAGGGGGATCTGCGGGGACAGGACGAACGCGGGGTCGCGGCGCTGTCGTTCCGGTTTGGCGAACGTGACCGCGATCCGGTTGGAGGTGAGCTGGGTCATGTTGTTGTCCGCGACTTCGCCGCCGCCGTGCAGGGTGACGACGAGCGGATACCGCTTGCGCGTCTGCGGGTTCCGTACGAATCCCGCGGGCTGGTACAGCCGGAAGTCCAGTTCGAAACCCGCGGAGTCGGTGAAGGAACCGGCGGCGAAGTCGTCGACCACGGGAGTGATGACGTCATCGTTCCGGCTCGCGAACGGGCCGGCCTTGAGCACTGGTTCGCCTTCAGGGGTGTGCACGTCCGCCACTTGTCTGACGGAGTAGGCGCGGTCGAGGGGAAGGGGGTCGGTGCCCGCGGCCCGCGCGTTGGAGTCGTTCGGGTCGAGTTCGATGATCAGGCGGTCCCCCGGCCGTCCGGGGTGAGATCGGTCGTCCACTTCTGCGGTGGTGCTGGAGTAGACCCGGGTCACCGTGCGAGCCGCTGTTTGTCCGCCCACGGTGGCCTTCACCTGGAAGGCCGAGGGAGGGATCACCGCGCCGCGCAGGTCAATGGGATGCGAGTACCGGAGGGCGACGGCTGTCACCAGCCAGTTGTTCCTCGGTGTGACCCGCGTGACGAGGTCCGTCCGCAGGACCGGATTGGGCCCGGAGGCCGCATGTCGTCCTTGGGATGTGGCTGTCGTGGTGTCGGCGGCCAAGGCGGTCGCCGTGCCCACGGCCGGCGCCGCGACCGCACCCGCGGTGACCGCGAGCGCCGTACGTCTGGTGATCCCTCTCATGGGTCCTCGTCTCGGTCGGTGGGGCACCCGGACCGGGTGCCTGGGGTGTGTGGATCCGTTCGCCCAGCTCCGGACTCCCGGAAGCGGGTGGCACGTCGGAGGTCTGAGCGGCATGTGCGGTGGCTGCCGGGAGCCCGCGGCCGGCGGGGACTCCGCTCGGGCCCGGGACACCGGTCACAGGGAGAACGCACCGGTCAGCAGGGCGCCGGCGGTCATGACCAGGGTGGTGGCGAAGGCCCAGCGGAAGATGAAGCGCTGGTGTTCGCCGAGCGACACACCGCTCATGCCGACCAGGATGAACGTGGACGCGGTGAGCGGGCTGAGCGGGAACCCCGTGGTCATCTGGCCGAGAATGGCGGCCCTGGCGACCTCGGCCGGGTCCGTGCCGAAGCCCTGCGCGGTCTCGGCGAGTACGGGCAGTACGCCGAAGTAGTAGGCGTCCGGGGTGAAGACCAGGCTCAGCGGCATGCCGGTGACGGCCACCGCGACGGGCAGGTGCGAGCCGAAGGAGTCGGGGACGACGGAGACGAGCGTCTCGCCCATCTCGTCGATCATCTTGGTGCCGGTGAGGATCCCGGTGAGGACGCCGGCCGCGAAGATCATCGTGGTGACCAGGACCACGCTCTTGGCGTGCTTGTCGAGCAGCGCCTGTTGCTGTTCCCAGGTGGGGTGGTTGACCAGCGCCGCGATCGCGAACCCGAGGACGAACAGCACCGGAAGTGGCATCACTTCCTGGATCAGGCAGACCAGGAGAGCGATGGTGAGCAGGAGATTGAAGATGTTCAGCCAGGTCCGCGGCAGCGGCGGGACGTG
This sequence comes from Streptomyces sp. CA-210063, assembly GCF_024612015.1. NCBI lineage: Bacteria > Bacillati > Actinomycetota > Actinomycetes > Kitasatosporales > Streptomycetaceae > Streptomyces > Streptomyces sp. CA-210063. The sequence goes on along the minus strand of NZ_CP102512.1, from coordinate 9,261,324 downwards.
GACGGTGCCGGGCCCGTCCCCGGAGGGCCGAAGGGCCAGACGCTCCTGCCCGTCGGCCGTGCGCACGTCCGTGACCGGACCCTGCGGGGACAGCGCGGCAAGACGGTTGCGCTCCCGGCGGCCGAGCAGGTAGGAGGCCACCAACACCCAGACGACACCGAAGCCCATCGCGGGCAGCACGGGGTTGAAGACGTCGGAACTGTCCAGCTTCAGTGCCGCCATGGCGCGTACCGTCGGGCCACCCCAGGGAACCATGTTCATCACGCCCGCGCCCAGGCAGACGACGCCGGACAGCACCAGGGGGTTCATGCCGAGCCTCTTGTAGACCGGCAGCAGTGCGGAGACGGTGATGAGGAAGGTGGAGGCACCGTCGCCGTCCAGGGCCACGCACAGCGTGAGGACGGCCGTGGCGACGGTGATCCGCAACGGGTCGCCCTGCGCCGCCCGCAACAGTCCGCGGATCAGGGGGTCGAAGAGCCCCGCGTCCACCATCAGGCTGAAGTACAGGACCGCGAAGGCGATCATGATGCCGGTGGGGGCCACCTTGGACAGCCCCCCGAGAATCAACTCCCCCAGGTCGCCCGCGAATCCGCCGATGAGCGCCGCCAGCACCGGAAGCAGGATCAGAGCGACCAGTACCGAGGCGCGTTTGGTCATGGTGAGCAGCAGGAGGACGGCGATCGTGGCGAAGCCCAGGGCTGCCAGCATGGCGGCGCTCGCTTTCTCGGGGACGGCCCTCGGCGGCGGTGGGCGGGGCTGGGCGGGGGAGGCGGGCCGAGGTGTTACGCGAGAGTTTCGGAGCACCGGTGGATCGGTGTCCAGCATCAAACCGAGATCTGTCCATGCGATAAGCGCATCAATGCAAGCGGGCGAGCCCTATGCTCGTCGGCCATGGAGGCCACCACCCTGCGTCAACTGGCGGCGTACGCGGCCGTCGCCCGGGCCGCGAGCTTCACCGCGGCCGCCGCGGAGATGCACGTGTCCCAGTCCTCACTCAGCCGCGCGGTCGCGGATCTGGAGCGACAGCTCGGCGTGCAACTCCTCGAACGGGACACCCGTAACGTGCAGTTGACCGCGGCGGGCGTCGAGGCCCTGCGTGTCGCCGAGCAGATCGTCACCGCTCACCGGGCGGGCATGAAGGAGCTCAGGCGGTACCTGCTCGGCGAGTCGGGAACGGTCGCCGTGGCCACCCTTCCCTCGGTTGCCGCGGTGCTTCTGCCGCAGGTGATCTCCGACTTCCGCGAGCGGCGGCCGCAGGTGGCGGTACGCCTCCTCGACGGCCTGGAGCGGTCGGTACTGGACCGGGTCCTGTCCGGCGACGCCGACTTCGCGATCACCACCGTCGGCAACCCGCCGGAGCAGTTGGAGCACCGCCCCCTGGTCAGGGACCGCTTCGTCGCGGTGCTGCCGGAGGGCCACCCGCTCGCCGATCGCCACGAGCTCGCCTGGGAGGACCTGGCTCGTCAACCGTTCCTGGCCGTCGGGCGCGACTCGAGCGTGCGCCGGCTCACCGACGCGGCGTTCGCCCAGATCGACGCGCACGCGGTACCGGCGGCCGAGGCGGGCAGTATCGCGACCGTGGGCGGACTGGTGACCGCCGGCCTCGGGGTGTCGGCGATGCCCGCCCTCGTGCTCCCGCTGATGGGTGCCGGACCCGTCGTCTGCCGTCCTCTGGTGGACCCCGTGGTGGACCGACGCCTGGACATCGTGCTGCGCGTTCGGCGGACGCTCCCGGCCGTGACGGTGCGGTTCCTGGAGACGCTCGAAGAGTTCCGCCTCCAGGGGCGTCCGCTTCCGCCCGGGGTTTCGTGGGCGTGAGGCCGGTACCGACCCCTCCCCTATTCATGCGTTTTTCGCATTGATTGATGGCCTTCTGTTGCTCGACAGGCATTTCTCCGCTCCGGCAGTCTGAAGACAACGGCGACGGCCGTGCCGCACCCACGCGGACGACGCTGTCGGGGACCCACGCGGAACAGCAGGGGCAAAGGAGCGCATCGGTGTCGGACGACGAGCGGAACAGCGCCGGAAGCGGGCAGTTGCACGGGCTGAAAGTGGTCGAGTTCGCCCATGTGGTGGCCGGTCCGTTGGCGGGCTCGATGCTCGCCGACCAAGGGGCCGACGTCGTACACGTGGAACCCCCCGGCGCCGGAGACGCGGCCCGCGCCATGGGGCCTCAACGTGACGGTGTCCCCCTGTGGTTCAAGGTCGCCGGCCGCAACAAACGCTCGGTCACCCTCGATCTGCACCACGAGGCCGGCCGACTCGTCGCCCACCGGCTCGTCGCCTGGGCGGACGTCGTCATCGTCACCCTGCGCGCGGGGCGCCTGCGCAGCTGGGGACTCGACTGGGACTCCGTGCACCGGATCAACCCCCGGGCCGTGCTGCTGCAGATCTCCGGCTTCGGCGCCACGTCATCGCAGGCGGACGCCCCCGGCTTCGGCAAGATGGGTGAGGCGCGCAGCGGAGTCGTCCATCTGACCGGTTTTCCCGACGGTCCGCCCGTCCACACCGGCTTCTCCCACGGCGACGCCGTGACCGGCCTGATGGGCGCCTACGCCGTCCTGGCCGCTCTCCACCGCCGTGACCACGACCCCGGATTCGACGGCGAGTGGATCGACCTCGCTCTCTTCGAGTCCCTGTTCCGTCTCGTCGAGTGGCAGGTCATCGTCCACGACCAGTTGGGACGAGTGCCCGAACGCTCCGGCAACCAACTGGCGGTCGCCCCCGGGGCCGTGATCAACACCTACCGCTCCCGCGACGGCGAGTGGATCACGGTGACGTCCGCGACGCTGCGCTCGGTGCGTAACATCGCCCGTCTGCTGGGGCTCCCCGAGGAGGAGTTCGCCACGGCGGAGCAACAGTACGACCGGCGCGCGCAGTTGGACGAAGGTCTGCGGAACTGGGTGGCGGAGCGCGGCACCGGCGAGTGCCTGAAGGAGTTCACCCGCGCCGAAGTCGTGGCCTCACGGGTGTTCGACGCCGCGGACATCGCCGCCGACCCCGTGTACGCCGAACGCGAGGACATCGTCACCGTCGATGACCCCGATCTCGGTCCGGTACGTATGCAGGCGGTGATCCCGCACTTCCGGCAGCGGCCCGGCCGGGTCTGGCGGACGGGTCCCGCCCTCGGACAGGACAACCACCTGGTCTACGGGCAGTGGCTGGGGCTCAGTGCGGACGAGCTGGCCGACCTGGAGAAGAGCGATGTCATCTGAGGCGTCTTCGAAGAGACCTGCCGAGGTGGACGCGGGAGTGGTCGACCGGCCCCCGCTGCGCTCCCTGCTCTTCGTCCCCGGCACGAGAACCGACTGGCTGCCCAAGGCCCGGGCGGCGGGCGCCGACGCGGCCGTCCTCGACCTGGAGGACGCGGTGCCCGCCTCGGGGAGGCTCGCCGCCCGCGCGCAGGTGGCCGACGCCGTCGCACGGGCCGCCGCCGCGCCACCCGATCAGGCGGGACGGATGGCGTTGTTCGTCCGTGTCAACCCGCTGGACGACTGGGCGGGGGCCGAGGAACTGCGAGCGGTCGTACGGCCCGGGCTCGCCGGTGTCGTCCTTCCCAAGGTCCGCCGCGCCCAGGACGTGGAGCTTGCCGACCGGCTGCTGGGCTGGTGCGAACAGGAACAGGGCCTGCCGCCGGGCCGGGTCGCCCTGGTGCCCCTGCTGGAGACGGCGCGCGGCCTGCGCGAGGCCTACGACATCGCGCGAGCCGCCTCGCGCATCGCCTACGTGGGCGCTCTCAGCGCCCCCGGCGGCGACGTGGAACGCGCCGTCGGCTACCGCTGGAGCCCCGAGGGAACCGAAACGGCGGCACTGCGCGCCCGTGTTCTGCTGGACGTCAGGGCAGCCGGAGTGCCCTGCCCGGTCAGCGGATTGTGGACGCGCATCACCGACCTGGCGGGACTACGCGCTTTCGCCGAACAGAACCGCTCCCTCGGCTACGAGGGCATGATGGCGATCCATCCCTCCCATGTCCCCGTGATCAACGAGGTGTTCTCTCCCAGCTCCGCCGAACTCGCCCGCTGCGCCGAGCTGATCGCGGCGGTCGAGGCGGCACAGAGGGACGGGACGGGCGCCGTGACCTTCCAAGGTGAGATGGTCGACGAGGCCATGGCCCGTACGGCCCGCCTTGTGCTCGAACGGCACGAGGCGCGGGTTCGCGTGGCACGTACGAGTTCCGTGTAGAGACCTCGGGCCCGCGCCGTTCAGCGTCGCCTGAGGGGACCAAGATGCCCGCCCCCCGGTGCACTCAGCCGATCCTGGTCAGGTTCCACTGCTGCGGGGAGCCGCCGTTGGCGGACCACTGGATGATGGTGCTCCCCTCCGTGTCGGTGTTGCCGTTGTCCAGCACCTTGCCGCTGTGCCGGTTGGTGAGCCGGTACGCGCCACCGCCCAGCGCGGTGATGGCCCACTGCTGCCGGGGGCTGCCGTTGTCGGTCCACTGCAGCATCGCCGCGCCGTCGCTGGTGCTGCCGTTGTCGTCGAGGGCCTTGCCGCTGCGGACGCAGGACAAGGCCAAGAAGGCCATCCGCCTCACCCCCGCCTTCCTCGACGCGGTGAAGGGTGACACGCGCGTGAAGCTCACCTTCCACTTCTGGAGCGGCGCCACCACGACGTACTACGTGACCAAGTCGGGAAGCACGGTGACCGGCACGACGTCCTGAACGAAGGCACCGCGACCGGCCCGGCCAGGCGGCGCAGGCGCGAGGCGCGCATACGTACGGCGGTGGCGGTGGCGGTGGCGGTCAGGCCGAGACGGGCGACGGCCATGCCGGCGTTCCCGAACGGGATCCACGTCAGAGCCGGGTACGTGCCGGTGAAGAGCGGGGACAGGGGGTCGGCGCCGAGCCGGTACAGCGGCGGGACGAGCAGGAAGTACACGCCGTAGAAGGCGAGGATCACCTCGACGGTCCAGACCGATCAGCCTTGCCCACGCCCGGCGCGCGGGGCGTGCCCAGCCTGCCGGGGGTGGGTTCGGCTCTCTCTCGTACCGAGGAGTTCTCGCGTATCGGGGACTACCCGTGTATCGAGGGCTTCTCGTGCATCGAGGGCTTCCCGTGTATCGGGGACTTCCCGTGTATCGGGGACTTCCCGTCGCCCGGACGCACCGCGGTGTCCGAGTGCTGCGTCATGGTTCTCAGCCTGAAAAACGGGCGGGCCGCGGAGTATCCGGCGCAAGGCTGCCGTGCCCCTGCCGACCGGAGGGTGATACCCCGCCGGGTGACTGGAGCTGCCATTCCAGGGGCTGCAGGGACGCTCCGGGGCTTTAGGGTCGAGGCGGTAAACGCCGGGGGTAGGGACGAAGGTGAGGCGGAGCGCACGTGATCCGGGTAGTGGTGGTGGACGACGAGGCTCTGGTCCGGTCGGGGTTCGGGCTCATTCTGGGCGCGTCCGACGACATCGAGGTCGTCGCGACCGCGAGCGGCGGCGAAGCCGTGGAGACCGTCCGCCGGGAGCGGCCCGACGTGGTGCTGCTGGACATCCGGATGCCGGACGTCGACGGGCTCACGGTGCTGCGCGAGCTGCGCACCAGGCCGGACGCTCCCGTCGTGGCGATGCTGACCACGTTCGACGCCGACGAGTACATCCTGACCGCGCTGCACTCCGGCGCCGCCGGTTTCCTGCTCAAGGACACCGAGCCGGAGCAGCTGGCCCACCTGGTGCGCACCCTTGCCGCGGGCGGCGTGGTGCTGTCCCCCAAGGCGTCGCGCACCCTGCTGCACAGCCACCCCCGCACCGAGGCCGCCGTCGACGAGGAGGCGGCCAGAGTCCGGTTGCTCACCGCGCGGGAGCGCGATGTCCTCGTCCTGGTGGCGGAGGGCCTGTCGAACGCCGACATCGGGGCGCGCATCCACCTGGGTGCCGGCACCGTGAAGGACCACGTCAGCGCGATCCTCATGAAGCTTCGTGTGACGAGCCGGGTGCAGGCCGCACTGCTGGCGCAGCGGGCCGGGCTGCTCGACGAGGGCCCGCGGCCGGAGGCCAGACGATGAATCGCGCACGCGCCCTGTGGGAGCGTGTGCCCGCGCCGGTCGTCGACATGGTCCTGGTGGCGGTGGCAGCCGTGGACGTATGGCTGCTGAACCTCTGGGACGACACGCCTCCCGGCGTTGCGCCGGCCTCGCTCGGGTGCGCCGCGTTGGCCTTCCGGCGCAGGTTCCCGCTCGGCGCCTTCCTGCTCACCCTGCCGGTCGCGCTGACGGAGCCGGTCGCCGTCGCCCCGCTCGTGGCGCTGTTCACCCTGGCCGAACGCTCCCGCAACCGTCCTCTCCTCGCGGGGTGCGTCGCCCTGGCCGCCGTGGCGAGCAGCGTTCCGTGGCCCCTGGCCAGTTTCGCCGAGGTCGGCCGGACGATGACGCTGATCGACTTCGTGTACAGCCTGGCCACCGCTGTCGCCCCGGTCCTCTTCGGGCAGCTCCTCCAGGCGCACCGGGACCTGGCGCGGCGGCTGGTGGAGATCGAGGAGGCCAGGGAGCACGAGCGGGCTTTGCACGCGCAGGCCATGCTCGCCCGCGAACGCGCCCAGCTGGCCCGCGAGATGCACGACGTGGTCTCCCACCAGGTCAGCCTGATCGCCGTACAGGCCGGAGCCTTGCAGGTCGCCGGCCCGGACGCGAATGCCCAAGAGGCCGCTCGAACGATCCGTTCGCTCAGCGTCACCACACTCGACGAACTGCGCACCATGGTCACGCTGCTGCGTGCCTCCGGCGGCGACGCCACCGAGCTGACTCCTCAGCCCACCCTGGCCGACCTGCACAAACTGGTGGAGTCAAGCGGCACTCACACACAGCTGAAGGGTGAACTCCCGCCCACCGTGGGCACACCGGCCCAACGGGCTCTCTACCGCACGGTCCAGGAGGCGCTGACCAACGTCCGCAAGCACGCTCCCGGCGCCACGGCCCGCGTCGAGCTGTGGCAGGACGGTGACGACGTCGGAGTGACCGTCACCAACACCCCGCCCACGCGTCCTTCTCTCTCCCTCCCCGGTTCGCACCAGGGCTTGGTCGGCCTGCGGGAACGGGCCGACATCCTGCACGGCACCCTGGAGGCGGGCCCGACCACGGAGGGCGGCTACCGGGTGCGGCTGCGGATTCCCCTCAACGCGGACTGAGGTCGCTCGGGCCGTGGCGGACTCGCAGGCAGGCAACGCCGTCACCCCGCCGGGTGGGATCCCGGCGATCCAGCCCATCGGTTCCCAGGTCGGCACGGCCACCGTGGGTGGACGCACCTGGCAGGTGTGGTCGGGCAACAACGGGTCCGACGACGTGCTGTCCTTCGTCGCCCCGTCGGCGATCGGCAGCTGGAGCTTCGCAGAACGTGATGGACTCGTCCGGCAGGCCGTGCCCGTGGACTGACACGGGACCGCCTGCACCAGGGCATGACGTGACTGGCGGCGGGGCTCGAGTGCCGCCCGGCGCCTTGACGGCCATCCGCGGCGAAGGCTCTCGCCGCGGATGGCGACAAGCACCCCGAACATGCGGGTACTCGTGGCCGGCGGGCGGGGGCGAGGTCATCCTCCAGGCGCCCGCGGACCTCGCTTCCGCGCGTGGCCGGGCCCTCTGGTCACTTCACCGAACTCCTGTGACGGCGCAGGCGGTGCCGTTGAGCGTGTACGAGTTCGGCGAGGTGGTATCGCCGGTGTGGGTGGCCTGGAAGCCGATGTCGACGGACGCGCCCGGAGCGATGGTGGCGTTGTGGGAGACGTTCCTGGCCGTCACCCGGCCGGATCCGGGCGAGTAGTCGGCGTTCCAGCCGGAGGTGATGGCCTGGCCGCCGGGCAGGGTGAAGACCAGGGACCAGCCGTCGATCGCGGTGGGGCCGGTGTTGGTGAGGGTGATGTTCGAGGTCAGTCCGGTGCTCCACCCGCTGCCGGTGTGGCTGATGCGGCAGGCCGAAGTCCCCGGCGACGGCGTGGAGTTCTGGAACTGTGTGAAGAACTTCCACACCTCCCCGGGCAGCCAGGTCCTGGAGCCGCTGTCACCGCCGGCCCCGTCCTGCGGAGCGGCGATGTGTCCTTCGTCGAACGCGGCCCAGGCGACCGGATACCCGGCCCTGCACCCCGAGTAGGTGGTGACCCGGTGCGTCAGGCTGCCCTGCGCCGGCTCCGGCGGGTTTTGCGGAGTGCAGCCGTTGTTCCTGACGAACCTGTCCCGCATCGTCCGTCCGCCGGAGATGCCGAGGACGCTGTCCCTGAGACCATGCACCCCCAGGTAGGCGATGGGCTGGGTGCCGGCGCCGCATCCGCTGAGCTGTCCGCCGCTCTGGACGGCGACCGCGCGGAAGACCGTCGCCCGGGAACACGCGAGCGCGTACGACATGGCGGCGCCATAGCTGAATCCCAGAGCGAAGCGCTGCGTCGTGTCGACGCACAGACCGGCGTCGATCCGCTTGATCATGTCATCGACGAAGGTGACGTCTTCGCCGCCCGCGTTCGCCCAGCCGTTGTTGAGGCCCTGGGGCGCGACGAAGATGGCGCTGTTGTTCGCCAGTCGCTGGAGCCCGTAGTAGGCCCAGGTGCCCGTCTCCACGGTGCGGCCCGTGGCGACGTCGGTCGAGGTGCCGCCCAGCCAGTGGAACCCGAAGACCAGCCGGTAGGCGCGGTTCCGGTCGTAGCCGTCCGGGATCCGCAGGATGAAGCTCCGGTTCTTGCCGCCGCTCTGGATCGTGTGTGTACCACTCGTCAGTGCGGGTGCCTTGCCGCAGCCGGGGGTCGCGGCGGCGGTACGCACGGAGGCGGCAGCCGCGCCGGAGGCCGGGAGCGCGGTGCTCCCCAGGGCCAGGACGAGCAGCACCGCGACCACGGCGGGCCGTAAGAGGGATCTTGCCCTAGAGATCACTTGGCTCACCTTTCCGAGAACACGAACGGACTGAATGTCGCGCGCCTGACACATCAAGGAGGACCGCAAGATTCGGACATACTCACGATCGAAGCGGAATCCGTCCCAGGGCTGTCCCGGACTATTAGGGAGACGGCCAAACATGTCAATACCCTGGGATTTACCGGCTCCGCGATCAAAGCATCAGCTCCAAGCGCACGCCGACCAGGCGCGAGACCGCGGGGGAGGAGGTCGACGTCCAGCGCTTCCGGCACACCGAAAGAGCGAAATATTTCGATGTAGAAACCGCATCATGCGAGGGGCATTGACGGGATGTATCGGCCTTCTATCATCCGGAGTGCTCGATGTGTCGGTCGAACTCCGACATCGCGAACGGCACCCGCCGCTCAGCCCTGAGGCTGACGGCTGCTCCACGCGCCAACCACAACGGCCCGGCCACGCAAGGAGAACGCCATGGATATGTCATGCCCTCATCAGCAATGGGACCGCCGTCGAGCGCTGGCTGCGGCCACCGGTCTCGTGACGGGCTCCCTTCTTCCCCTGGTCGGAGCCGAGCGCGGCGTAGCGGCCTCCGGCCTCATGCCAGGGCCTGCCCTCGCGGCCGCAGCGCAGTACACGAACCCGGTCATCTGGCAGGACTTCGCGGATATCGATGTCATCCGCGTCGGCGGCACCTACTACGCCTCGGCCTCCACGATGCACTACTCGCCGGGCGCACCCGTCCTGCGCTCGTACGACCTGGTGAACTGGGAGATCGCCGGTCACTCGGTGCCCGTCCTCGACTTCGGCGCCAAGTACGACCTGAACGGTGGCCGTGGCTACGTACGGGGCGTCTGGGCGTCGTCGCTGGCCCACCGCCCGAGCAACGGGACCTTCTACTGGCTCGGCCAGATCGACTTCGCCAGGACGTACATCTACACCGCCACCGCCGTCGAGGGACCGTGGAACAGACTCACCACGATCAGCACGCCGTACTACGACGCCGGGCTGCTCGTGGACAGCGACGACACCCTGTACGTGGCGTACGGAAACACCACCATCAGCGTGGCCCAGCTCTCGCCCGACGGCCGCACCCAGGTCCGTACGCAGCAGGTGTTCACCACGCCGTCGAGTGTCGGCACCCTGGAGGGGGCCCGCTTCTACAAGATCAACGGGCAGTACTACATCTTCCTGACCCGGCCCGCCAACGGCCAGTACATCCTGAAGTCCTCGAGCGGCCCCTTCGGTCCGTACACGATGCGTCAGGTCCTGCTGGACCTGCGCGGACCGATCCCCGGCGGTGGCGTCCCGCACCAGGGCGGGCTGGTGCGGACGCAGGGCGGTGCCTGGTACTACCTGGCCTTCGTGGACGCGTACCCCGGCGGCCGGGTGCCTGCCCTGGCGCCGGTCACCTGGACCGCGGACGGCTGGCCCGTCGTGCAACTGGTGAACGGCGCCTGGGGCACCTCGTATCCCAGCCCGGCCGTGCCCACTCCGCCCCGCCCGGTCACCCCCATGGTCGGCGTCGACACCTTCGACGGCACGACCCTCAAGCCGAAGTGGGAGTGGAACCACAACCCGGACAACACCAAGTGGTCGGTGAACAACGGCCTGACCCTGCGGACCGCGACCGTGACCAACGACCTGTACTGGGCCCGCAACACCCTCACACACCGCATCCAGGGCCCCACTTCCACTGCCACCGTCCAGCTCGACCACTCGGCGATGCGGGACGGCGACCGGGCCGGACTCGCGCTGCTGCGGGACTCCTCCGCATGGATCGGGCTCAAGCGCGACGGCGGTACGACACAAGTGGTCATGGTCGACGGGCTGACCATGGACGGCAGTTGGAACACCACCGGCACCGGCGTGGTGCGGGCCGGCGCGAGCGCGCCGAGCGGTCGCCTCTGGCTGCGGGCGAACGCCGACATCCGTCCCGGAGCGTCCCGGTCCGGCACCTTCTCCTACAGCACCGACGGCACCCACTTCACCCGCCTCGGGCCCGCCTTCTCCCTGGGCAACGACTGGCGCTTCTTCATGGGCTACCGATTCGCCCTCTTCAACCACGCCACCCAGGCACTCGGCGGCGCGGTCCGCGTCCAGCGGTTCGAGCTGTCCACGCCCTGACCCGATCCCACCGACCGCACCAACCCAACCACCCGCCAGCCGTACGAGGAGAACCATGAACCCGCTGAAACGGCTCGGCCGTCGCCGAGCCTCGGTGTTATCCCTGCTGGCCGTGGCCGCCCTGGTCACGCCAGAGGCCGCGACCGCCGCGCCCGACGCCGTGAAGGCCTCCACCCTCGGCGCCCAAGCCGCCCAGTCCGGACGGTACTTCGGAACCGCCGTGGCCGCCGGACGGCTCGGCGACGGAACGTACACCGGCATCCTGGACCGCGAGTTCAACTCGGTCACCCCCGAGAACGAGATGAAGTGGGACGCGACCGAACGGTCCCGCGGACAGTTCACCTTCGGCGCCGCCGACCAGATCGTGAACCGCGCGGCGGCCCGCGGTCAGCGCCTGCGCGGCCACACCCTGGTCTGGCACTCCCAACTGCCCGGCTGGGTCAGCTCCATCAGGGACGCGAACACCCTGCGCGGCGTGATGAACAACCACATCACCACCGTGATGAACCGCTACAAGGGCCGGATCCACTCCTGGGACGTGGTCAACGAGGCCTTCGCCGACGGCCCCAGCGGCCAGCTCCGCAGCTCCGTCTTCCGGGACGTACTGGGCAACGGCTTCATCGAGCAGGCCTTCCGCACGGCCCGGACAGCCGATCCGGCGGCCAAGCTCTGCTACAACGACTACAACATCGAGAACTGGAGCGACGCCAAGACCCAGGGCGTCTACCGCCTCGTCCGCGACTTCAAGGCGCGCGGCGTGCCCATCGACTGCGTCGGCCTCCAGGCCCACTTCGGCACCGGCGGCCCGCCCGCCAGCTTCCAGACCACACTGTCGAGCTTCGCCGCCCTCGGCGTGGACGTCCAGATCACCGAACTGGACATCGCCCAGGCACCGGCGAACGCGTACGCCAACACGGTCAGGGCCTGCCTGAACGTCGCGCGCTGCACCGGCATCACCGTCTGGGGCATCCGCGACAGCGACTCCTGGCGCGCCGGGGAGAACCCCCTGCTGTTCGACCGCGGCGGCAACAAGAAACCGGCCTACCAGTCGACGCTCACCGCGATGGGCGGCACGGCCACGGCACAGCAGGCCGACGCCCCTTCGCCCCGGTCCGCCGCCGCGCTGCCCTCCCGCTTCTCCTGGAGCTCCAGCGGGACACTGATCTCACCGAAGTCGGACGCCACCCACAACATCGCGGGCATCAAGGATCCGACGGTCGTCCAGTACAACGGCAAGTACCACGTGTTCGCCAGCACCGCGAGTTCCTCCGGATACAACCTGGTGTACCTGAACTTCAGTGACTGGTCCCAGGCCGGCTCGGCCACGCACCACTACCTGGACCGCAGCGCCATCGGCCGCGGATACCGAGCCGCACCGGAGGTCTTCTACTACGCGCCGCAACGCCTGTGGTACCTCGTGTACCAGACCGGCAACGCCTCATACTCCACCAACCCCGACATCAGCAACCCCAACGGGTGGAGCGCACCACGCAACTTCTACTCGTCGATGCCCGACATCATCAAACAGAACATCGGCAACGGCCACTGGGTCGACATGTGGGTGATCTGCGACAGCGCCAACTGCTACCTGTTCTCCTCCGACGACAACGGACACCTGTACCGCTCCCAGACAACCGTCGGCCAGTTCCCCAACGGCTTCACCAACACCGTCATCGCGGCCCAGGACTCCAAATACGCCCTGTTCGAAGCGAGCAACGTGTACAAGGTGCAGGGCTCCAACCAGTATCTGCTCCTGGTCGAGGCCATCGGATCGGACGGCCGGCGCTACTTCCGCTCCTGGACCTCCCCCAGCCTCGCCGGTTCCTGGACACAACTGGCCGCGTCCGAGAGCAACCCGTTCGCCCGGGCGAACAACGTCACTTTCCCCTCGGGCGCCTGGACCAGGGACATCAGCCACGGCGAGATGATCCGCGCAGGCTACGACCAGACACTGACCATCCCCGCCTGCCGGCTCCAGTACCTCTACCAGGGCATGAACCCCAACGCCGGCGGTGACTACAACACCCTCCCGTGGCGGCTCGGCCTCCTCACCCAGACCAACTCGACCTGCTGACCGAGAGCACCTGGCTGCGGCTGCGGCCAGGAGCTTCGCGAGACGCTCGGCTGGGTTCCCGGCCGAGCGTTTCGCGTGCCCGGCAGGAGTGGCGATGCTCGGTCAGCTCTCGCCTCGGAGTGGCGTGGCGTCATGCGAAGGCGTCGCGCACGGCGGGCAGCAGTGTCTTCTCCGACCAGTCCAGATACGCGGGCTGCGACTCGCCGCCGATCTGCACCAGGGCGATCTCGGTGAACCCGGCCTCGGCGTACGGGCGTACGGCCTCGACGAAGGCCTCCGGATCGTCGCCGCACGGGATGGACGCGGCGACGTCGTCGGGCGTGACGAACTGCGTGGCCGATGCGAACGAATCCGGGTGCGGCAGCTCGGAGTTGACCTTCCAGCCGCCGCCGAACCAGCGGAACTGGTCGTGCGCGCGCCGGACCGCCGTGTCGCGGTCGGGGTCGTAGCAGACCGGCAGCTGGCCCACGCGCGGCTTGCCCGCGCCGCCGTGCCGGTCGAAGGCCTGGAGCAGCCCCGGCTCGGGCTCCGTGGCGATGACCAGGTCGGCGAGCCTGCCCGCGAGGGCGCAGGAGTGCTCGCCGGAGACGGCGATGCCGAGGGGCGGCGGCTCGTCCGGCAGGTCCCACAGCCGGGCGGACTCCACGTCGTAGTGCGCCCCATGGTGGTTCACATGGCCGCCCTCGAAGAGCGCCCGGATGATCTCCACCGCCTCCTCGAGCATTTCGTGCCGTACGTTCACGGACGGCCAGCCGCCGCCCACCACGTGTTCGTTGAGGTTCTCGCCCGAGCCGAGCCCCAGCCGGAACCGCCCCTGCGACAGCAACTGCATCGTCGCCGCCTTCTGCGCCACCACCGCCGGGTGATAGCGGAACGTCGGGCAGGTCACGTACGTCATCAGCGGAATGTGCGAGGTCGCCTGGGCGGCCGCGCCCAGCACGCTCCACGCGTACGGCGAGTGGCCCTGCGAGCGCAGCCACGGGAAGTAGTGGTCGGAGGTCACCGAGAAGTCGAACCCCGCGCCCTCGGCCCGAACCACATGGTCGACGAGCTCACGGGGGCCGGCCTGCTCGGTCATCATCGTGTATCCGATGTGCACCATGAGCACCGAGTCCCCGGCCGGGAGAGTCGAAAACTCCTCACCGACGCCTCCAGCACGTGCGTCGGGGTCCGTAGCGGCGCGGGTGGTGGTCAGGCCGGCGAACGGAGTGCGCCCGTCCGGGTGACGACGGGCGGACGAGTCGGGCGTGACCGATGTCGTCCCTGGATGCGAGTCCCGCCGCGACCGGGGAGGTGGGCAGCGGTGGGTACCTCCGGGAAGGTCGCGCGGCCGAGGCGGAGGCCGGTGGGACCCCCGGTGTCTTCCGCCGGGCCGCGGCGACGATACTGGCATACGCACGTGCCCCTGCTGCCCGATGGACTTATGCCGACCTCCCCCACAGCCCGTTCCACGATTCCCCCCACGGTGTGGCCGGCTCGCGGCCGCCACGTCGGACCCGACGCGGAAGGCGTCCTCCGTCACACTCTGCGACAGCTCAAGGACAGCCACGTCATCGACGACTTCCTGGAGGTGCCCGACGCCGGGGGCGACTCCCCGGAGCGGGTCTTCGAGGCCCGTTGGCGGGTTCCCGACGAGGTGACCGTGCGCGCCCGGCTCAGCCTCGCGCCCGACCTGGGCGGCGGGCGTGAGTGGACCCTGCTCGCGGAGGCGGAACAGGCGTGGGACCCGGCATGGCCGTCCCCCGTCACCCGGTTCTGGCCGGAGTACGGCGACTGGGACCACGACGCCGCCACAGGCCTGTCGCTGAGCAGGATCACCACCCTGCCCGAGGACGACAAGGATGTACGGCGCCTGCTCAGGGACTCCGGGCACAGCGGATGGTGCGTCCACGTCGTCGTCCACGAGGCCATGACCACGGACGAGCGCGGCCGGCTGCCCCTCACACGATGGCTGCCGCCGAGCCTGCGCCACCGCGTCGTGGAACACCGGGCCGCGCCGCATCAGCTGCGAGTCGTGAACTGGGCGCTGCGGGAGTTCGGTGTGGACGTGCCGCGCGGCGGTGCGGTGGTGCTGCCCGGCACCCCGGCCCCGTCCGGCTACGACGCCGAGGACTTCACCGTACGCACGGTGTTCCTCGACGGTTCGGAGCCGGCCGACCTCGTCGCGGCGGTGACGGGGTTCGCCGCGCTGCCGCGACCGCTGCCGGACGGTGCCGACGACGCCCTCACCGCGCTGCGGGAGGACTGGCACCTTCTCACTCTCGAGGAGGAACTCGACCGGGAACGGAAACGGGTGGCGATGTACGCCGAGGCACTGGAGGCCATGACGAAGTCCCGGGACCTGTACCGGGAGGCGACCGAGCGCGCCCACGAGGCGCTCGCCGCCTTCCGCGAGTCCGCCGAGGCCGCTCCCGCCGGACAGCAGCCGTCCGGGGCGCGGACGACGTCTCCGTTCCAGCAGCTGACGCGCACGCTGGAGCGTCTGAAGGACGGCGCCAAGGCTCTGCGCCCCGCCGCCACCACCCAGGGCGACGAGGACACGGACTCCCGGCCGACCGGTTCGGAGCGCTAGCGCGTCGGCGGTTGGTGCGCGGCCGGGGCGCGGGCGAGCCATAGTCGACGTCGGCCGGATACGTGTCCGCCCGCACGGCGGGTGATTTCGTCACCTACGGCTTCGGCGGCGAACTCCACCTGGACGACGGCGTCGGTGTCCGGGCCGTAGACGGCCCCGGGGCGCGGCGAGCAGTCGGTTCCGCCCTCCTCCGGGCGGCCCCGGGCCGGCGCCGGCTGCCGCGCGAGGGTCTGGGAGTCCGGTCGGGGCGCCCGTCGCGCAGCTGACCTCCGTGCTCCCTCAGCCGGCGTGAAGTATCCGAAAGCGATCAGGGTCCGTCGGATCTCGATCAACGACTTGGATCGGCGTCCGAGCCCATTGCCACACGCTGATGCCTGGCATGCGGGAGAACCGGATCTGCCCGCGGGTGCCTTCGACCGCGACACGCGGCCAGGATGCGGCGGTGCGCGCCCGGTCCGTGCCGTGAGAACGCAGCACCTCGGCAAGGACGGCGACCGTGTCGTAGCCCTCGAAGGCGACGAAGGAGGGCGCTTCGGCCAGCCGCTCGCGAAGGGCCGTCTCGACTCGTGCGCCGAGTGGGGCGAGGTGCTCGGGCAGGTAGCGCAAGAACGGGATCGCGGCGCTGTCGTCGCCCAGCATCGTCGCCCATTCGGCGAACTCCGGTTGCCCGGCCGGAGCACCGATCATGATCTCGGCGAGGCGCTGGTCGCGACGGACGGACGTGACGATCGACACCGCCGGCTCCGGGTGACCGACCAGAAGCAGGAGGGCTGTCACGCGGTGGTCGACGAGTGCGTCGCACACCGCCGTGGGGGTGAGCGCGCTCATGTCGAGTTCGAGGACGGTGCCGCCGCGAGAAGCGAGGTGGTCCCGCAGAATGCGGGTCCCCGTCGCCCAGTAGACACTCGGCTGGGCTGCCACGGCGATGCGGTTGTGGCCCGTGCCGAGGAGGAAGTCCGCGTAGACCTGCCAGCCGCGGGACTGCGGCGGGGAGAGGCGCGCGACCCATTCCGTCGGCTGCTCGGTGAGCTCGTCGAGAACCGCTGACGAGCAGAGGAACGGCAGGCCGAGAGCGTCGGCCCTGGCGGCAGCGGCGCGAGCGACAACGCTGTGATACTCCCCCGCCAAGGCGGCCACGCCCAGGCGAGCCAATTCGTCCACGGCCGCCGCGGCCCTCTGTGGATCGGCCGCGGTGTCCCGGACCACCAGCTCGAGTGGCCTTCCGAGGATCCCGCCGGCGTCATTGGCTTCGCGAACGGCCAACTCGAGTCCGGCGAGCAAGTGTTGGCCCGCCGCGACCCAGCCGGGCCGAGTCAGCGGAACGAGAGCGCCGATCCGGACGGCCGATTCGTCAGTCCGCTCCGCTCCGGGTGGCGATGGTGGCGTATGCATGCGTTGGCGTCTCCCCTGTGATGATTCGGTCGCGGTTCGCTCGGATCGCGGAGTGGCAAGGCCCGGTGGTACGCGTTCATGGCGGCGGGCGCACCGCCTTGATCGTTCCACGCTCCCGTTTCCTCTTCACGGTCCGCCCGCCGACTCACCTCATGGTGAGCGCCGGTTGCCACTGCCCGGAGCGCGGGCGGAGCCGGGCGGTCCGTCGCCGTTCGGTCCGGTGAGGGTGACGTGGCGGGTCGCGCCCAGCGCGCGTACGTCGTGGAGGGCGTCGGCGGCCAGGGTCTTGTCGAACCGCGCTGATTCGTCCCTCGGTTCCCTTCTACTCTGTTGCGTCAAAAGTGCTGGTCCTCAGCGTCCAGACGGGCAGTGCCACCGAGAACCGCCCTCGACGAGCGGATGGACGCCGTCTGCGACGCCGGCTCCCCGGGCCCAGGTGAGAACTTCCTTCCGGAGCTGTGCGACCGTGTAGGCATCCAGCTCGCCGTGCCGGCCGGTACGGTATGCCGCTCGACCGAGAGAGACCTGATGCCCCCGACGATCCGCAGGGCCGTGATCCCCGCCGCCGGACTCGGCTCCCGTCTGCTGCCCCTGACGAAGGCGACACCCAAGGAGATGCTCCCGGTCGGCGACAAGCCGGTCATCGAGCACACCGTGCGCGAGCTGGTCGACTCCGGCATCACCGACATCACCATCGTCGTCTCCGGTGGCAAGAGCCTCATCCAGGACCACTTCCGCCCCAACCCCGCGCTCGTCGAACAACTCCGCGAAGACGGCAAGACGGCCTACGCGGACGCGGTGGAGGAGGTCGCGGAGCTGGCCCGTCGAGGCCACATCACCTACCTCGACCAGTACGGCCCGTACGGCAACGGCACCCCGGTCCTGAACGCCGCCCGCGCCTTCGGCGACGAGCCGGTGCTGGTGCTGTGGCCCGACGACGTCTTCGTGGCCGAGGTCCCCCGCGCCCAGCAGCTGATCCGCGCGTACGAGCAGACCGGCTGCCCGGTGCTGGCCCTCCTGCCGATGGATCCCACCGAGTCCCAGCGCTACGGTGTGCCCATCGTCAAGGAAGACCTCGGAGACGGCCAGCTGCGCATCACCGGCCTCGTGGAAAAGCCCGAGCCCACCGCCGCCCCGTCGTCGTACGCGGCCATCGGCGGCTACGTCGTCACCCCCGGCATCATCGACGAACTGCGCGAGCAGACCCGCCGCTGGTACGAGCACAAAACCGGCGAGGTCTACCTGACCGACGCCATCAACGCCTACGCCGCCACCCGGGCGGTGTACGGGCAGGTCATCAAGGGCCGCTGGTACGACACCGGCAATCCGGCCGACTACCTCGTCGCCCAGATGGCGTTCGCCCTCGCCCACCCGGAGTACGGCCCCGTCGTGCGCGGCCTGGTCACCGGACTCGACGCCGACCGCGCCACCGACGACCGGACCCCGCACCCGGATGCGGATGCGGATGCGGTCGCGGACTAGGCGCCGGACAGGCCCTGGGAACGCTGTCCGGGGAGGAAGGAGCGGCGTCGGGGGGACCGCCCGCGGCGAGCGCCACCGGGGCCGGTCGAGCTGTGATCGACGGCCGTCGCGGCCGGTCGAGCTGTGATCGAAGGCCGTCGCGCCGGCGAAGCACCTCAAGACTGCGCTCGGCACGCCCCTTCCACCGACACGCCCGGATGCTTGTCCCCCGGGCCGGATGTCCCCGGGGAAGGCTCGCGCTCCGCCGTCGACGTCTTCTCACGGGGCGGCCAGGAGGCCTTCGTCGGAACGGCCGAGAAGGGCCGCCCGGAGTACTCCCGGGCAGCCCTCGGCACATGTACACGGCGAGGGGGTCAGGCCTGCCTGATCGCCTCGGCCCTGCCTTGCCACTCCTCCAGCACGGCCACACTCCGGAACATGGTCTGGAGGGACTTTCCGATCCGCCGGGCCGGTCCGCGCAGGTGCCGGCTGGAAGCGCCGAACATGTTGATCAGGGCCATCACCTCCTGGAAGCCGATCGTCGCGGTCTGCATCTCCGGGGACGCCGTCGCCACCTGGTCGAGAACCTCCGCCGCGCCGTCCGGCCACTCGCTGCGCGGCGTGTCGGCCGCCCACTCCAGGAACGCGCCGAACGCCCCGACAGCGACCCCCATGCGCTCCGCGAAGCGTTCGGCCGCCGCTTCGAGGTCGCCCGCCGGCCCGTCGATGGCTTTGGCCAGACGGTTGATCACCGCCAGCTTCGAACTCATCGAAGCCCCGGGATGGCTGACGCGGACCATGTCCTCGGCGATCAGCTCCATCATCGCCCCGAGATCCGTCAGGGCGGACTCCACGTCGACCATGTCCCCCGAAATGGCCTCCAGTTGGGCCTCGGCTTCGACGGCCAGGTCGAACAGGCCGGGTCCGTCGTCGTGGCCGGGAGCTGATTCCTCCGTACGCGTCCGCGTCATCGGCTGGGAAGGCGCGACCGCGGCAGCCGGCCCGTGGGAGGCGTCGATCAGCAGCCTCGTGAGCTGCTGCCGGGCCATGAGCGCGCCGTCCGGGTGCGACGCGAGCTCGATGGAAGGAGTCCTCACCGCTCTGGATGGAGTGTCGGATCCCTCGGTGACATGGACGGTGCACCGGCCGAGTGCGTGTCGCATGCCCAGCCCGAAGGACAGCTCGTCGTCGGATCCGCTGAGGTCCGCGACGACGACGTCCACTTCGGTGAGCAGGCGCAGCAACTGGTCGGCGGGCAGGCCGGCGTCCGTGAGCGCGTCCGCCCGGAGAAGGGTGAGGCCGGACTGTTCGCAAGCGGGGCGCACGACGTCCTCGTAGAAGACCATGGACCGGTGTCGCCCGTTCGGGACGGATCGGCCGGGCGGGTCGGCGGGGACGGTGGTTCCCCCGATGGCGAGGCAGGTGGGCATGGCAGGCTCCTTCGGGTTCATGGAAGTTCGCGGGTATGCCTTGTCGCCGGCAGGCGGCCGACGGATCGGAAAGAGGAGGTCAGTCGAAGAGGGTGAGCGCGACTCCGTCGGCGATCTCGTCGGCGAAGACGGGGCGCTCCTCGATGCCCAGGGCGCGCAGCAGATCCACGGTGCGCACCCGGTGGCGCCCGCCGACCCGGACCGTGTCGCAGGGGAAGGCGTCACGGGCGACGAGCCGGTAGGCAGTGCCCAGGCACATGCCGAACGCCCTGGCCGCCGTCCTCAGGTCGACACTGACCGGCAGGTTGAAGATCTCGCGGAAGGTGAGAGGTGTCTCCACGCGGTCGTTCACCCTTTCCTCCCGCCCCGCCGCAGGGAGATCGTCGCGACCTGACGGCCCCGGCCCGAGTACGAGGTGCAGGCAGCAGTGCCGGCCAGGCCCCACGCCTGGGCAAGTGCGCCGATCCGTACGCCCTCCACACGGTGGGCGGGGACGGTGATCCGCCGACTGGCCGAGAGCCCGGGCCGCCCCCCGGGCGGGTCGTAGTCCACCTGCCAGGGGCCTTCCCTGTCCGTGTCGAGGGGGATGCCTCCAACACCTTCCACGTCGTCCACAGCCACCTCCGGGCGGGCTCGACGCCACACGGTCCATGCGCGCGAACAAGCCGAGCGCAGCACCCGTTCGCCGGGATCGGGGGTATGCGCCCCGACCTCCCTCAGGGCTTCGAGGTAGCACGTGACGAGTTCGGCCTCGACGTCTTCTCGTTCCGCGCGGAAGTACCAGGTGATCCTGAACGCGGTGCGGCGGAGACCGGGCAACCCCAGCCACACCGCTGCCGACGACCAGTCGGAGCGGTCGGCGCCGACGCGTACGCGCTCCGCGATCTGGTGCCACAGGGCGGTACGCACAACGGGTTCCACGGAGCGGTCGTACAGCATCTGCCGGGCCTGCTCCAGAGCGATGGGGACGCCCGCTCCCTCCGCTGCCGCGAAGAGTCGCGGTTCGGGTGTCGGGTTCCGCCCCGCCCACTGACGTTCGACAGTGGTGAAGAGGCCAGGGTGAGGGGAAAGTGACATCGGTTCCTCCTGGTCAATCCGTGGGGGTGGCCGAGGCCTTGCTGCGCCATGCCGTCAGCAGGCGCGACACCAGTTCCTTGCCGGGCATGGCATCCGGGCCGCGTTCGACGGCCAGGAGCCATCGGAGGAATCCGGGCTGCCGGGCTGCCACCAGGCCCGTGAGCAGTTGCTCCAGAGCCGGATCCGGCCCTGACGCACCGTCGGCTTCGCGGCACCATGTCAGGAGGACATCCCGCATGGACGGGTAGGTGGTCGACTCGTCGAGGGAATGGCCCGTCAGTTGGACCATGCCGGAGGCCGTCCCGGTGTCGGCGAGGATCCGGCCGCGGCACCACGCGAGGTCCTTCCCCGCCATGGTGGGGAAGGTGAGGGCCGCCAAGCGGGCCGGGACGCCGTCGGACCCGGCCCAGTCGCGCAACCTGCCCAGGACGGTTCCCCTGGTCCGGGAGTCGCCCGCCGCGAAGCGTTGCACCAGCGCCTCGGCGACAGCCGCGGTGACGGCCAGGTCGTCCGTGTCGTCGCTCAGCGTCTCCATGAGCCGGTGCAGCAGCCGAAGGGCATGCCCGTCCGTGAACCGGCCGCGGTCCGAACGGCAGGCGTACGCGACCGCTGTCCGCAGGGCCGCCTCGGGTGCGGCGCTCCACCGGTCGAGCAGGTCGTTCGCCTTCGCCGCCGCTGCCAGGTCGCCGACGGCCGCGCCCAGGCACCGGGCGGCCACCTCGACGGCCGGAGGCCACTGGGTCAGGGCCAGAGGGCGGAGGAACTCCAGGGTCCGGCCGCCGGTCGCCACAGCCATGGCGGCCACTGCCTGCCCGGCCCGTTCGATCTGGTCCGGTTCGTCTCCGGTGCCGGCGAGCCACGGGTGCAGCAGGGGCAGCAGGTCGGGGTGATCACGGCACACGACCGCCCACACGGCATCGCCCACGGCCGGCCAGAAGAACGACACGGTGTCCGCGTCCGTCCCCGCCCGTCGCGTGCGGCGCGCCCCCAAGGCACGCAGGATCTCGGGCATGGGCCGCCGACCGGCCGTCGCGGCCTGCCGACGGCGCGGGCTCCGCGTGGTGGGCTCCTGCTCCGGTCCGGCTCCCACCAGCGCCAGCAGGTCCACCGCCCGCTCCATGACGACACCGTGGTCGAGGCCGCCGTAGACGCTGAGGGAGAGCAGGTGGGCGAGGAGTACGGGGTCTTCCCGCGCCCGGCCCACCAGTTCCGGGGCCTCCGCCCGGGCCAGGGCGGGCAGCACCTCGGCGCAGGAGGCGCCGCCCGTGCCCAGCCGGGCCACGGCTTCCGCTGCCTGTGCCGCGGAGCGGGGCGGCAGCTCCACGGGCAGCAACTCGTCGAAGAGGTCCGGTCCCAGGGACCGCAGCAGGCATGAGTACCTGTCCTCGTCGAGGCAGAGGTCCGCGAGATGGGCTGCGAAGACCTTCCGCGGGTCCGGCGGCAGATGGCGCAGGACCGGCGCACCGAGGTGGTCCTCCAGTGCGGTGGCCAGACCGGGGGCGTCCGCCAGCACGATGAGGAGACGCGCACCGGCCTCTGCCAGTGGTGTTTCCAGCCTGGAGAGGTCCCAGGGGCGGAGCGCGAAGGGGTCCGGGGGTTCCATGACCAGGTAGCCGTGCACGCCTCTGGGTCGCGGCGCCCACCGGGTGAGATCGACCGCCCCGTCCACCTGGACCAGCGCCGGCTCCTCCCTGCCGTGGGCCAGCAGATTGAGGGCATGTGTCTCCCGGCCGGTCCCGGGTGCTCCGACGAGCACGGAAACACCGGCGTCCAGTGCCGCGAGAGCGTCCTCGAAGCCGGGCGGCGGTACGAAACACCGCCGTGCCGCCTTCAGGTCCTTGGCCCGTACGGGGCCCTGTCGCATCGGTGCCGCAGGGGTACCGCCGTCCGCCGGGGCGGACACGATCTGCCGCTGATCCCCCGTCACCACACCGGTGTTGACCGTACCGTTCGGCGCGAGGACCACCGTGTCCCGTCCGGCAGCCAGGGCCGCGACGAGGGAGTCGAGCTGGTCGTCCCGGAGAACCTCAGATGTCACCGTCGGCTCCGCTGTGGGGGTGGGCGGAGAGGTCGATGGTGGTGACGTGCTGACCGCCATGGACCGTGCCGGTGTTGATGATCCCCCGCTCGGCGTTCAACACCGTGGTGGCGGCGGCTTCCGGCTCCTCGTGGCGGTCGCCCTCCGTCTGGGGTGCCGGCCGCCGGCGGTGAAAGGGGATCACGTTGTCGTCCTGGAAAATTCCCTCTGTTCGCATGTCGTCCCTCCGGGGTGATGGGGACGCGCGAGGATTTCTCGTGCGTCATTTCCTGACGCCCCGAGATTCCCGCATCGGGGAATTCCTGTCCGCTGTCAGAACGCATACGGGAAGTGGCTGTGGTCACATGCTTGGGATCTTGCGGAGCGAGGCGTGCAAAGGGCACGGGCCCGGCACACAAAGGGAAGGGCACGCTGCCCGAAGGCAGCGTGCCCGTTTCTCTATTCGAATGTCGAATGCGGTTTCTCCGATCAGATGGCAACACCGGGAACGTGACGTCCCAGCGCGGAGATGCGGTCACGCAGAAGGTAGGAGATCTCTTTCTTTTCCTGCTCGGACAGTGTTCCGAGCAAAGAGGCCAATTCTTCCTGCCAGTCGGAGCGCGGTGGGCTGAGCAGGTCCTGGTGGTCGACCGACCAGTCCAGCACCTGCCTCACCTGATCGGGGTGCCTGAGCAGCCAGAGCGCCGCCAGGGAGACCGGCCCGGAGTGGAGCGCCTGGCGGCAGAACTCGTACTCGCCGCGCCGGCTGGCCGTCCAGGAGTAGGAGACTCCTTCGTCGTCCGTCCGGCCGAGGAGGAGTTCCTCACCGGTCTCCCGAAGCCGTACGTCGAACACCCGGTAGCTCAAGCCCGTTTCCTCGACGCGCTGCGGCAGGCCGAGGTGCTGCATGATCTCCGGTGCCCCGAGCCCGTTGCCTGCCGTCGTCTGGGTGTCGGCCAGCCGACGCAGGGACCGGGTGAGATGGGTGCGGATCACATGCCAGCCGTGCAGGGTCTTCGTGCGCACGACGCGCACCGGATCGTGCACCCACCACGACACCCACAGATCCACCGATTCCGTGCCGTACACCGTGGGCAGGCCGACGGCACGGGTGTCCACGTGCTCGGTCATGTCCACACGAAAGACGTCGGTGTAGCTGCCGCCCAGCGCGGGTGCCGCGGCCTCGTCGGGGGCGGGCACATGTGCGCCGGAGTCGTCGGGGTCTCCACGGCGGCCGAGGACGTAATGGTCACCGGCGGCATCCCTGAGGACGAGGGACCAGTCCGTCGCTGCGGACCAGCGGTGACTGAGGATCTCCCGCCAGGGCGGTCTGGCCGTCCGGTGGTAGAGACGCTCGGCCGACTCGTCACTCATGCCGCCTCCCCTTGTTCGCCGCTCCGCCATCTGTCGAGCGCGGTCCGTGCGATGTCTCGACCCGCCCAGCCGTCGGTGTCTGCTTGGTCCATCTCGACGAAGAGCCGGAACTCGCCGTATCGCATGGAGCGAGCCAAAGCGGTGAACAGGTTCTCCACCGCGCGGAACAACGACGCGTCCCACCGTCCCCAGTCGGCCCACCGCAGCACGGCGGCGCAGGTCGCGTCGAACGAACTGTCCGCGTTCAGTGCCCGGCCGATCACTTCCGCGATGAGCCGCCCCTCGGCGGTCCCGTCGGCAAGGTGCTGCTGGAACCACTGCGGGGACTGCACCAACTGGCCGAACAGTGACAGAAGTTGTTCGGTGTCGGCCTGCTCCTCGCCCAGCCACCGCAGCAGGCGGTCGAACACGTTCTCCTCGTTGCCCGCCTGGAACAGATGCTGGACCGCCACCCGTACCGCCAGACGGACCCGGGCCTGTCCCTCGTCCTCCCGGTCGCGGGTCCGCACGCCACGAAGGAGGGTGCTGAGCAGCCGCAGGGCGGCATCGGGACGCGACAGCCCGAACTCCGCACCGCACGCGTAGGCCACCGTGGTCCTCAGCTGCGGGCTGACCGCCAGACTCCAGCGCTGAAGGCGATAGCGCACCTCCGCGACCAGTACGGGGTCCTCGGCCGCGATGCCGAGGGCATGCGCCGCGATGAGACGGCTGGTGGTGCGCTCGGACTCGGCGAGGGTCTGGACGTGGCGCAACGCCCGGCGTCCGCCTCCCCAGCTCGCCGCCATGCCCATGACCCGGCCCACCGGCTGGGTCAGTTCGCTGTCGCGATGCACCTCGCTCAGCCATCTGACGAGCAGGTCCGACAACTGCCCGTACTCACGCCATACATGCCTGAGCACGGCCTCCGCCTGACGGTGCCTGACGAAGACGACCGGTTCCACGGTGTGCGCGTAGTCACCTCCCGTGCGGATCTCACGGGTCTGACGGGTGGCGTGGACGGCGTGCAGCAGCTCCGTCAGAGAACGCCGGAAGACGAAGTCCGGGTTGGGGCGCTCGGCGGTCTCGGCGCCTTGGGAATCGGTCGCCGGCAGCACGGCCGTCAGACGCCCCTCGGAAAGCTCCAGCAGCCGGTCGGCCTCCTCCCTGACGATCCGGTGGTCCAGCCCTTCGTAGACGCAGACGGCCAGCAACAAGGACAGGGCGTCCGGGTCGTCGCGCAACTCGCCGACGAGTTCCGGTACTTCCTGCTCGACCCGGTGGCTCAGCCGAGCCCCGAGGTCGCCGAGAGCCTGCGCGTCGCCGTCGGCCGAGACGATGGCCGTGACCAGCTCGACCACCTCCGCCGGCACCAGCTCGGGGACCAGGAGTTCCCCCAGCTCATGGCGGTCCAGCGCGGCCAGCAGGCGCTCCCGCTCGCGCTGGTCCGGCACCACGGCTTCGAAGCGGCTGCCGAACACCGCGGAGGCCGGGGGTGGTTGGCAGGTGAGGGGACTGACGTGGAGGTCCTGTTCGAGGCGGCGCAGCAGGGCCGTGTCGTCGGGAAGGACGATCACCATGCGCGCCCCGGCGTCCTTCAGCAGGGAACGCACATGCCCGAGCACACCGGGCCCGAACGGCCGGGACGGGAACAGTCCGTCCACGAGGTAGCCGCGGGCCGAGGTGTCGGTGGGCCGCCAACGGTCCAGTTCGGTGACGCTGTCCAGGGCCCGCAGCGGGGCCCCGTCCCCGCAGTACGCGCGCAGCAGGTTGAGCGCCGCGGTGCGGCGGCCGGATCCCGGACGGCCGGCCAGGAAGAGCAGCCCTCCGTCCAGCTCCGCCAAGGCTGTCTCGAACCATTCGGGTTCCGCGAACCCGAATGCGGCGGCTCGTACCTCCGCCTCGGGGATCGGTCCCTCACGCACCCTGGCCGCCCGGGCCGTCCGCCGGTCGTCCGTCTGTCTGGTGTGCACACGTTGACCACCGTGGACCGAGCCGGCGTTGACGTTTCCGTACGGGGCGTACACGAACGGCCCCCGGGTACCGGTGGCTCCGCCCATGGCGTCGAGCAACTCGGAGACGTCGTGCTCCGGTTCGGTGCGCGGCGACTCGCCCTCGGGCGGGACATCGGGTGCCGGCCGCGGGGGGCCGGGCAGTTCGGGGGGTACCACCCCTCCGTCCGACGTCACGGTCGCCCCTGGTACTTGTCGCCGCGGACCTGGTCGCCCTGGAAACCGCGGACGTGATGGGCCTTGCTTCCTTCGACGTGGTCACCGGCGACGTGGTGGTTCGCCACGCTCTGGCCGCCGTGCACCGTGCCCGTGTTGATGTTGCCGTGGGGAGCGCTGTTCCTCACCCGCGGGCCCTGCGTCCCGGAGCTCTCCGGCGGACGGGCATCCTCCGGCACCCGGCTCCCGGCGGCCGGATCGGCGGGGGCGGCCAGGGCGGCCTCCTCGTACAGCGGCCCGGACGGCTGGGGTACGTAGATCCACGCCTGCTGGGCGAAAGGCTTGCCGTCGACCGTCGCGGCCACCTCCACGAAGTGGTCGGGGTGCCGCCCGGTGTACCCACTGGCGACGGCGTCCTCGTAGCAGCGCTGGGAGAGGATGGCGGCGAGGTGCGTGATGTTCTCCTTGTGCGAGGCGAGTACGGCCTTGACGGGGCGGGAGTCGAGGAGCCGGTGCGTGTCGTTGCGCGCCGTGCCGTTCCCGCTGAACTCGTCGCCGGTGTCCGGCAGCGGGCCGATGTGCAGGCTGGCTCGGAGCCTGATGGGTACGGCGCCGTAGGACAGGACGTTGTAGTCGGTGAGGACGTCCTGGAGGGTGAGCAGCAGGGGGTGGACCACGAAGGGCATCAGGGTGGGGTCGAAGCCGAAGACGTAGCCGTCGCCGGTCGAGGCGGGGAACTTGCGGTCGTTCCAGAGCTCTTCGAGTCCCGCCCTGTTCATGGCGGTCTTGAGGAGGTCGGGTACGGCACGGCTGATGGCCTCGTGCTCGATGGCCGGATGTCCCGTGAACCCCTTGGCGTCCACGGCCAGGATTCCCCGGTAGGCGGGCAGCGCACGGCTGCGGGTGTAAGGGCCCGCGCCGTCCTGGGCCGGTTCGCCGAAGAACTCGCGCATGTGTCACTCCTCCGTGAAGTCCCGTCCGGCCGTCAAGGGCCGGACGGTGCATGGGTGTTCGAGGTGCTGTGCCACCCGAAGCTTCACAGCGGGTTCGCGGACGCTCCGCTTCGCGAACGCGGACAACATGTGATGTGGGTCACGCGCCTGTCACTCGCCGGAGGACAGGCCGAGGGTCCTCCGCAGGGCTTCCACACCGGTCACCTGGATACGGTTCCTCGCGAACTCCACCTGCCCCGGGCCGAGCTGCGTCAGGGCCTTGCTGACGGTGTCGCGGCTCACTCCGATGTGCTGGGCGAGATCTTCCCTGGTGAGGGAGAACGAGCGCTCGCCACCGGAGACCTCGACCAGGCGGAGCAACGCCTTGGCCAGGCGTTCGTGCACGGCGCCGTCGAAGATTTCGGTCTGCTCGAGCAGCCGGCTGGACGCCAGCACGGCGAGTGGGTCCGCGAGCTGGTGATCGCACACGAAGCGGCGGAAGTCTTCCGCGGGGACCACAGATGCTTTGCATGTGCTCATAGTCCGCACGTCGGCCAGCCGCTCTCCCCCATGCTGGAGCGCCATCTCCCCCAAGATCTCCCCCGGCCCGCGGAAGGCGAGCAGCCGCTGTCGGCCGTCTCGGTCCGTACGGACCACTTTCACCATTCCACTGATCAGGACGAGCACATGGGTTCCGCGTGTCCCCTGCCTCAAGAGGGTCGTCGCCGACGGGTAGCACCAGGACGGGTAGCGGGTCAGCCCCGCCCACGCCTCGTTCGACACCAGATCCCGAAGGGATCGAACCGAGAAAGCGCGATCTTCGCTCATGCGATCACGTTAGGAGAGCCGGCTACCGAGCGGCCACGGAATGCAACATTCCGTAGTCGCGGCGATGCAATCGGGCCGAAACTGTTCCCCCTGGAGCTTCACTCTTTCGGTTCTGAGTCCTGATGCGGTCCCAGCGGGGGTCGCGGGTGCGTGGAAGGCGTTCGTGGCAGGTGGTGACGGGCTGTCGTAGGGCGTCCGGAGCAGCGGATCAAGGCTGCCTCGGTGCTGATATCCCGGCACTGTCGGGCCGTGCAGGGTGTTCACGCCTAAGGTGGAACGGCACAGTGACGCTCGGCGCCGAGGCAGGCTGGACATGAAGGAACCGCATATCGACTATGCGGAGGTCTTCCGGGCTCTGCCCGGCATGGTGGCGTTGCTCACCCCCGATCTGGTGTACGTCGACGCCAACGACGACTTCCTGCGTCTGGCCGGGCGCACCCGCGAGCAGTTGCTGGGCCGCTACATCTTCGACGTCTTCCCCGAGAACCCGAACGAACCGGCCGCGGCGGGCATGCGGGAGACCGAGGCGTCGATGCTCCGTACGGTGGCCACCGGCGAGCGCGACACGATGGCGCTGCTCCGCTACGACATCGAGGATCCGCAGCGGCCCGGGCACTGGCAGGAGCACTACTGGAGCCCGGTCAACGCGCCCGTCCTCGGCCCCGACGGGAAAGTGGCACTGATCGTGCACCGGGTGGAGGAGGTCACCGAACTCATCCGCGCCCGCGGCGGCCCTGGCGACGGCACCCCCGGCGGCGACAGCCGGGCCCGGGTGCTGGAGGCCGAGCTGTACACCCGCGCCCGCGAACTTCAGGAGGTCAACGAACGGCTGCGCACGGCGCACGCCCACGAACGCGAGGTGGCTCTTGCCCTGCAGGCGGCGATGCTGCCCTCGCCCGGCCCGACCGGGCCGCACGACGCGGCCGTACGGTACCGGCCGGCCATCGGCGCGCTGAACGTGTGCGGCGACTGGTACGACCTGGTCGGCCTGCCCAGCGAGGGTCTCGCGGTCGCCGTCGGCGATGTCGTCGGCCACGGTCTGGCGGCCGCCTGCGCCATGGGACAGCTGCGCAGTGCCCTGAGCGGCGCCACCCGCGTCGCCCACGGTCCGGCTCAGGCTCTGGAGGCCCTCGACCTGTACGCCCGCTCCGTCGAGGGCGCCGAGGCGACCACCGTCGTGACGACCTTCATCGACTGGGACAGCCACACCATCACCTACAGCTGCGCGGGCCACCCGCCGCCCGCCCTGGTGCACCCCGACGGCACCGTCACCTTCCTCGACAGCGCCACCGACCCTCCGCTCGCCGCCCGGCCCACCCACATGTCCCGCCCCGAGGCCCGCATCCCGTTCGTCGACGACGCCGCCCTGGTCCTGTACACCGACGGGCTGATCGAACGCCGTACCGAGGGCATCGACACCGGTCTGGCCCGTCTCGCCGACTCCCTCGCCCGCCATCGGAAGTACGACCCCGAGGCCCTGGCCGACGCTCTCCTGGCCGATCTCCTTCCGCCCTCCGGCACCACCGACGACACCGCGCTGATCGTCCTGCGCCTGTGACCCGCCCGCTCCGCGCCGACCTGGCCCGGCAGCCCTGTCACCTGCCCCAGATCTTCCGGTACCCCTCCCGGTAGCCCGACGGATCCCAGCTCGTGGCGGCGTCGCTGTTGTCGGCCGTACTGATGTGGACGGGGGCCACGTAGCCGCTGGCGGGGCGGTCGGAGAAGGCGCGGTTGAACTCGTCGACGATCTGCCAGCCCTGCTGGGTGAGCGGTTCGGGGACGGTGGCCGACTGGTACTGCTCGCTGTTGATGCGCTGGAAGGCGGAGGGGTCGCCGTCCCCGGCGCCGATGTTGAAGGGCGGCCCCGAACCGTCCTTGCCGGCCGCGCGGAAGGCCGCGGCGGCGTCGGCGAAGTACAGGTCGTTGATGGCGACGGAGTGCGTCCACCGGTCCTGGAAGCGGGAGAGCAGTGAGGAGACCTCGCGGGGCGTGCGGCTGCTCGCGTCGGCGATCGGGATGTTCTCGTACGACAGGAGTCGCACGCCCGAGCAGGTGGCGAGTTCTTCTCTGATCAGGTCGGACTTGTTCTTGGCGAAGGGGATCGAGGCGTCGGTGAAGATCACGACTCCGGCGGTGCCGTTCGAGGTCGAGATGACCCATTGCGCGCTGATCGTGGCGACGTCCTCGACCTGGGTGGTGACGTTGGTGAAGAGCTCGGGTTGCCGGCTGGGGCCGGGTGCGGCGACCGCGTGCCAGCCGATGAGCGGGATGCCCGCTTCATCGGCCCGTGCGACCTGCTGCGAGGTCGCGTTGGGGTCGAACCCGCCGATGACGATGCCCGAGGGCCTGAGGGCCACGGCCTCGCTCATCGCCGCCTGGATGCCGGCGGGGGTACCGCCGCCGTCGATCACCCGGACGGTCCAGCCGATGACCCGCGCGGCTTCCCGGACCCCTTCGGCGGCGCCGGCGACTCCGGGATTGGTCATGGTCTGGGCGACGTAGACGATGGTCTTGTCGGTCACCGCCGTGGGGCCGGTGGTCGGGCCGTTCCAGGGGACGTCGGTCCGCTCCGCCCGGCCGACGGCGGCCTCGGCCCCGGCCTGGGCCGCGGGGCAGCCGCTCGGGCCCGACGCGGGGTCGTCCGGGCTCTTCGATGATCCGCGTTCGCAGGCGGCGAGCAGGACGGTGGCGGTCAGCAGAGCGGTCGCCGCGTACCGGGCCTTGCGCGCGCCGGGGGCGGCCTTGCGGTGGTGGTGCACGGAAGACTCCTCGCGGAGGGACGAGCGGGAGAACGCGCCGGGCACGGCGGCGGTGCGCACGGCTCGGATCACGGAGTGCCGCCCTTCGTGCCACCGCCCGACGGCGGCTCCGGCGTGGTGGCGGGCGCGTCGCGGGCCGCGAGGACGCCGGTGCGTACCCGGCGGCGGGCGGCGTATCCGGCCAGGCCGACGGCGAGGAGCAGGGTGCCGCCGTGGAACAGCGGGACCGTCCAGAAGTCGGCGCCCATCTGGGCGATGCCGGTGAGCCCGACGGCGAGGACGGCGACGGCGACGAGGGTGCCCATGGCGTTGGGGCGGCCGGGTCTGATCGCGGTGGAGCCGAGGAGAGCACCGACGAAGGCCGGCAGCAGGTAGTCGAGGCCGACGCTCGGATTGCCGAGCTGCTGCTGGGCCGCGAGCAGTACTCCGGCGCAGCCGACGATCAGGCCCGACGCGGCGAAGGCGCAGACGATGTAGGTGCGGACCGGGATGCCGACGAGGTCGGCAGCGCGCGGGTTGGACCCGACGACGTACAGGTACCGGCCGATCGGCAGCCGCTCCAGCACCAGCCAGAGGGCGACCGCGAGCGCCAGCACGTAGAACGCGGGAACGGGGAGGCCGAGGAACGTGGAGGTGTAGAGGTCGGTGAAGGCGGCCGGCAGGCCGTCCGGGCCGGGGACGATCCGGCCGCCGTCGGTGATCCAGCCGGTCACGGCGTACATCATGCTGCCGGTCCCGAGTGTGGCGATGAAGGAGTCGATGCGGCCGAACTCGACGATGACACCGTTGAGGACGCCCACGACCGTCCCTCCGACGATCACGGTGAGACAGGCGAGCGGCCAGGGCCAGCCCGCGTCGACGACGAGGTACAGCACCATGACGTGCGCCAGGCCGAGGCCGTAGCCGATGGAGAGGTCGAAGGCGCCGGTCACGATGGGGACCATGGCGGCGAGTGCGAGGACGGCCGGGATCGACTGCGTGGAGAGGATCGAGTCGACGGTGTCCCGGGTGGGGAAGGTGCGCGGCAGGGCGATGGAGAAGATCAGTACGAGCAGGGCGGTGAGCGCCAGGAGGCCGTAGGCGCCGATGAGGTGCCCGCCCGGGGCGCCACGCGGGCCGGGCCGGTTCGGCGGGCCCGGTCGGCGCGAGCGTGGGGAGGGCGGGGCGGTCACGGGTTCGTCGCGGTGCCGGAGGGGGGCATGGCCGAAGCCGCCCGGGTCAGTCCCGCGACCGTGAGGGCCGGGCCGCTCAGCTCGGCGGTCACGGATCCGCGGACGAAGACCAGGGCGCGCCCGCACACTCCCGCGACCTCCTCGAAGTCGGTGGAGCTGAGGAGGACCGCGAGGCCGTGGGCCAGCGCCTCGTCGAGCAGGCGGTGGATGGCGGCCTTGGCTCCGACGTCGACGCTCGCCGTCGGTTCCTCCAGGATCAGCAGGCGCAGTCCGCTCCGGAGCCAGCGGCCGATCATGACCTTCTGCTGGTTTCCGCCGGACAGGGTGGCGATGGCGGCCTCGCTGTCGCGGGGCCGGACCGAGAACCGGTCGATCAGGGCGATCGCCTCGGCGCGTTCGCGGCGGGGTCCGATCCAGCGTGGCGGTGGCCCGTCCCCGGCGTGGGGGTTGGGCAGGAGGTTCTCCCGTACGGTCAGCTCGGCGAGGCAGCCTTCGCGCTGTCGGTCGCCGGGTACGAAGGCGACACCGCGTGCGACGGCGTCGGCGACCGTACGGGGGTGGTACGGGCGGCCGTCCAGCAGCACCCGTCCCCCGAGGAGCGGTCGGGACCCCGCGAGGGCCCGGCCGAGGTCCATGTGTCCGGCGCCCGAGAGGCCGACCAGGCCGAGGGCTTCCCCGGCTCTCAGCTCCAGGTCGACCGGTCCGGCGCCGGAGGTCCGTACGGCGTCGAGCGTCAGGACCGCCGAGCCGTCGGCGCGGGCCGTGGCGGGGCGCCGGCCGGCCGGTTCCTCGCCGGTGATGTCACGGACCAGACGGACGGGGCTGTGGCCCGCCGTCGAGCCGTGGCTGACGAGGCGGCCGTCACGCAGGACGGCGAAGGTGTCGGCGACCTCGTACACCTCGTCCAGGCGGTGGCTGACGTAGAGGATGCCGTGGCCCCGGTCCCGCAGGGCGTGCAGGACGCGGAACAGTCGGGCGCAGTCGGCGGCGGGGAGCCGGGCGGTCGGTTCGTCGAGGACGATGAGCTTCGCCCGTGCCGCCAGGGCCCGGGCGATGGCGACCAGGGACCGCTCGGCGGGGTCGAGGTGGGCGATCGGCGCGTCGGGGTCGAGACGGCCGCCGACGATCTCCAGTGCCTCGGTGCAGCGCTCCCGGGTGCGCCGCCAGGAGATCAGGCCGGCGCGGCGCGCGTATCCGGTGCTCAAAGCGATGTTCTCGGCGACCGTCATCCACTCCACGAGACCGAGGTCCTGGTGGATGAAGGACATGCTGCGGGAGGCGGCGTGGCTTCCGAGGGGGTGTCCGTCCACCGTGATCCGGCCCGAGTCGGCGTGGTGGACGCCGGCGAGGATCTTGATGAGCGTGGACTTTCCGGCTCCGTTGGGGCCGAGGAGCGCGAGGACGCTGCCGGCGTGGACGTCGAGGTCGACCCCGGCCAGTGCGAGGGTCCCGCCGAACCGTTTGGCGAGACCGCGGACGCGGACCAGCGGTTCCGCCCCGCTGGGCGGGGCCGGCTGCGCAGAGGTGTCGTGAGCGTCGTGCACGGACAGCTCCGGGGGTCGGCCTGACGGGTTCTTCCCGACGTGCGTGCGATACGTCAGCGATAGTAGCCGCACATATCACCACATTTACGGCATTTACCCGCACGCCCGCCCGTTGTGACCCCAACGGATCAGTGGGCCGCCCGGGTGCCGATCACGTCAGCCGGCGTCGAGTCCGCACTCGGCCCAGATGACCTTGCCCTCCGGGGTGTAGCGCGTGCCCCAGCTCTGGGAGAGCTGCGCGACGAGGAACAGGCCGCGGCCGCCCTCGTCGGTGGTGGCCGCCCGGCGCAGATGCGGGGCGGTGTCGCTGGTGTCGGCGACCTCGCAGATCAGGGAGCGGTCGTGGAGGAGCCGTACGCGGATGGGCCCGGCGCCGTGGCGGACGGCGTTGGTGACCAGTTCGCTGAGCATCAGCTCGGCGGCGAACGCCGCCTCGTCGAGGCCCCAGTCGGCCAGTTGCCGCAGGGCGGCGGCGCGGACCTCGCTGACGCGAGCCGGGTCGGCGGGCAGCTCCCAGGTGGCGATCCGTTGTGGGTCGAAGGCGTGGGTGCGGGCGACGAGCAGGGCGATGTCGTCGCCGGGGTGGGCGGGCGCCACGGTGTCCAGGACCACCCGGCAGGTCTCCTCCGGGGTGCGCTCGGGGTGGGC
The DNA here is from genome assembly GCF_024612015.1 of Streptomyces sp. CA-210063. Lineage (NCBI taxonomy): Bacteria > Bacillati > Actinomycetota > Actinomycetes > Kitasatosporales > Streptomycetaceae > Streptomyces > Streptomyces sp. CA-210063. Next base: position 9,226,960 of record NZ_CP102512.1, on the reverse strand, counting down.
CAGGGCCGCGCGCAACTGGTCGAGGACCACGTCGACGTCGCGTTCGCGGTCCTCGATGAGCCCGTCGGTGTAGAGGACCAGCTGGCTGCCGTCGCCGAGGTGGAACTCCGCGGCTTCGAAGGGCAGTCCCCCGAGGCCGAGCGGAGGCCCGGCGGGCAGCTCGGGGAACGACACGGTGCCGTCGGGGTCGACCAGGGCGGGCGGCGGGTGGCCCGCGCGGGCCATGGTGCACAGCTGCGAGGTCGGGTCGTAGACGGCGTAGAGACAGGTCGCGCCGATGATGCCGCCGCCGTCGGAGACGGGATCCTCCCGGTCCAGTCGGCCCACGAGGTTGTCGAGGTGGGTGAGGACCTCGTCCGGCGGGAAGTCGAGCTCGGCGAAGCTGCGTGCGGCCGTGCGGACGCGGCCCATCGTCGCGGCGGAGAGCAGGCCGTGGCCGACGACATCACCGACGAAGAGGCCGATACGGCTTCCGGAGAGCGGGATGACGTCGTACCAGTCGCCGCCGATGTCGGATTCGGCGGGCAGATAGCGATGAGCGACCTCGACGGAGTCCTGGTCGGGCAGGCCCTGCGGGAGCAGGCTGCGCTGCAGGGCCAGGACCATGGTGCGTTCGCGCGTGTAGCGCCGGGCGTTGTCGATGGACAGGGCGGCGCGGTGGGCGAGTTCCTGGGCCAGTGAGCGGTCGTCGTCCCCGAAGGGGGCGGGGTCCTGTGCGCGGTAGAAGGCGGCGACGCCCAGGACGACACCCCGGGCGACCAGGGGCACGGCGATGAGGGAGTGGACGTGGCTCAGCAGCCGTTCGGTGTGCTCGGGGTCCTGCGCGAGCCAGGGCGCGGCCGTCTTCAGGTCCGGTTCCAGCACCGCCTCCCCGCTGGTCAGACAGCGCAGCTGGGGCGCGGTCGGGCCGTAGTCGACCTGCTTGCCGACCGGGCTGAAGGGGAGGTCGTCGCGGATGCCGTGGACCACCGTGCGGCGCAGGTCGCTGCGCGGGTCGGCGGCCTCCTCGCCGCGCAGTACGGGCTCGGCCAGGTCGATGGTGATGAAGTCGGCGATGCGTGGGACCGCCGTCTCGGCGAGTTCCCGCGCGGTGCGGCGCACGTCCAGGGTGGTTCCGATACGGACGCTGGCCTCGGAGAGCAGCTCCAGACGGCGGCGCGCGGCGAGGGCGTAGCTGCCGACATGGGGCTCCCCCACCATCACGAGACCTCTCGTGGGGGTCGAGGAACCGAGGCGGTCGTCCGGCGGGCCGCCGGCCGTGGTCGTGATGCCGTCGGCGGTGAGGCTGTCGGCCGTGGTGAGTCCGGCCGTGGCGCCGTCAGCGGTGAGGCCGCCGGTCGTGACGCCTTCGCCGGTGAGGCTGTCGGCCGTGGTGCCGTCACCGGTGAGGCTGTCGGCCGTGGTGCCGTCGACGCCCACCGTGATCCTGCCGGGTGCGGTGTCGCGCGGGTGACCGGGGGCCGGGACGGAGGAGAGGGGGCCGGGCGCCACGACCAGGGGGACGCCCGCGAAGCGTCGGGCGACCGGGGTGTCGCCGGGCTCGGCGGGTTCCGCGGGCGCGACGGGGAAGCTCAGCGCCTCCTCGACCTGGGGCGGGACGGCAAGGGACTCGCGTGCCGAACGGCCGGGAAGGACGGCCTCGACGGCGATGCCCTCCACTCCGGAGGCGCTGGTCATCGGGCGGCTCACAAGCGTGACCCGTCGGCCGTCCGTCAGGGGCACCTCGACGGCGGCCCGCTGCGCGCGGGAGATCAGCTCGGCGGCCTTCTCCAGGAGGGTGGCCCGGTCGCCGGGGCGCAGCCCGAGGGCCAGTTCGCCCACTCCGACGCTGTGGTGCGGGCCCGCGTCGGCCTCACTGCGGGCGTCCAGGTAAGCCCGGAGGAGGGAGCGCTCACGTACGGAGCTCTGCCCCAGCAGCCGCCGTTCGATGGCCGCGGCGGCCTTGAGTATCACGGTGGACAGCGCCGGGTCCTCGAAGGTGCGCGGATATCCGAAGCACAGGACGCCCTCGATACGGCCGCTGAGCGGGTCGCGTACGGGAAGCGCGCGGCAGGCGCTGGCCTGGGAGCGTTCGGCGAAGTGCTCGGCGCCGTAGACCCGGATGAGCTGCCGTTCGGCCAGGGCGAGCCCGATGCCGTTGGTTCCGGCGAACCGCTCGGCGAACACGAACCCCGGGACGGTCTGGATCGCCGGGAGGCCTCTGGCCAGCGACGCCTCGCCGAAACGGCGCAGGACAACCGTGCCGTTCGCGTCGGCGACGGAGATGTTGATCGCGCTGCCGGCGAATCTGGACTGCAGCCGGTCGAGCACCGGCACGGCCGCGCGGGCGATCCGGCCGTCCCGGTCGAAGTCGTCCCGGAAAGGGAGGTCGGACTGGTCCGGCGAGAGCCCCAGGGACCGGCAGCGCTGCCAGGAGTTCAGGATCGAGGCGCGCACGCCCGTCTCCAGCGGCTCACCCTGCAGAAACCGCTCACGGAAAAGGGTGGGGCCCGTGCCGTCTGTCGCACGTCCCGTGAGTACCGGCTCGTCGTCGGACCGCACCACACTGGCCTCACTCGCGCCCTGGACAATCCGCTTATCGGAAATATCTGGCATTGACGAGGATACGGGCATCAGTAACGCGAGTCACGGTTCGCACGATTCCTCACGCGCGATGACCACGCGGGGTGACCACGCGGGGTGACCACGCGCGATGCACGCGGGGTGACCACGCGCGATGACCGATCGGGACCGCGTCACAGGACCGCGACCGGATTGACGGGCGAGCCCGTCCCGCCCGGAACGTTCAGCGGAGCCACGACCAGCAGAAACTCGTACCGCCCCGCCTCGGCGGTCGCGTCGGCCAGCGCCTCCAGGTCGAGGTTGTCGAGCAGCGGCACACCCATCGCGGCCACGGCCAGGGCGTGGACCGGCGAGTGCACGCCCTCGACGGGCGAGGGCCGTACATCGCTGTCCCCGTCTCCGCCGAGCAGCGCGATACCGCGTTCGGCCAGCAGCGGTACGGCGTCGACATGGAACCCCGCGCTCGCCGCGTCGGGGTCCCAGGCGCCGAGCTCCTTGCGGCGGCGGACGTGTCCGGAGCGCAGCAGTACCGCGTCGCCCTCGCCGACCGTCACACCGAGCGCCTGCTCCGCCGCGACGACATCGCGGGCGTGCACCGCCTGCCCCGGCTCCAGCCAGCGGACGCCGAGGACGGCGGGGAGGTCGAGCAGCACCCCCCTGGTGACGAGGGGCCCGAGCTCCGACACCGCGCCGAACCGGGCCCCCGCGGCGTCGACGGCCTCGCGCGCCGCCCGGCCGTCGTAGAGCCGCCCCCGGTAGGCGATATGGCACAGGGCGTCGAGATGCGTGACGCCCTTGCCGTGGTAGTCGGCGGCGATGAAGTCCTTGTGGGTCGTGGGTTCCGGGCTCTCCACGTCCCCGAGATCGGTCATGTGATGCACGGCGGGCTTCCGGTTGTCCGGGCCGTGCCGGGTGTTCCAGGGCAGCGCCATCGGGACGACCACACCGGACCGCACTCCTGCCGTGGCCCGCCGCACATGCTCCACCTTCACCCGGTTCCAGGCGCCGCGGTCGGCCGGGTCCCAGCGCCCCCATGTACAGAGCACATCGAAGAGCGCGTCGAACTCCCGACGGGAGACCGCGGGGCCGTTGCCCGTACCGGGGGCCGGGCCGGGAGGCGGGGGATCGGCGGAATGCGAGCTCATCCGTACGCACCGTTCGGGGTCGACGCCGGGCCAGAGAGAGCGACGCCCGAAATGTACCTGATGACGGGGCATGCCACCTTGCGCCCGGCAGTGACATCCACGCCGACTCGACGAAAGAGGGCGGCTGCAGCCCCCTCGAACAACTCCTGCCCCAGGATGCGCTATTGAATGCTTGATTCAGCAGCCCTAGCCTCTTTCGATGGCTTCAATCACCTCTCTCCTCCCACGCCCCGAACACCCCCACAGACACCACAGACCCCACGTGCCCCGGCGCCTCCGCTGGGCCCTGCTCCTGGCCCTGAGCCTCACTCTCCCCTCCCTCCCGTCGGCCGCCGCCGCACCGTCGGCGCCGATGTCTCCGGCGATCCCCCAGGTGTGGCCGACGCCCCGGCACATCGAGGTCGGCGGGCGTCAACTCACCGTCCCCGACCGGGTGGTGGAGGTCGTCGGCCCTGGCACCGACCCCGCCGCCCGTCGCGTCGTCGAGACCGCGCTGCGCGACGCCGGAGCCGACCGGATCGTCACCGTCCCGGCCGGCGAGCGTCCGCCCACCGCCGGGCTCACCGTCTTCGTCGGTGGCCCCGGTGAAAACCCGGCCACCGAGGGCGCGTTGAAGCGCCTCGGCGTCACGTCACCCGCCGGGCTGCCGCCGGAGGGATACGTCCTGGCCTCCGGCCGCCACTCCGGCCGCGCCCTGCTCGCCCTCTCCGGCACCGACACCACCGGCACCTTCTACGCCGCCCAGACGCTCCGTCAGCTCCTCACCGGCGAACGCCTCCCCGAGGTGACCGTCCGCGACTGGCCCACGGCCAAGCTGCGCGGGGTCGTCGAGGGCTTCTACGGCACCCCGTGGACCCACGCCGAGCGGCTGAGCCAACTCGACTTCTACGGTCGCACCAAGCAGAACGTGTACGTCTACTCCCCCAAGGACGACCCGTATCTGCGGGAGCGCTGGCGCGACGCGTACCCGGCCGCCCAGCTGAACCAGCTGCGCGAACTCGTCGACCGGGCCGCCGCCCACCACGTCCGCTTCACCTACGCCCTCTCCCCCGGCCTGTCGGTGTGCTACTCCTCGGACGGCGACATCACCGCGCTGGTCCGCAAGTTCGCCTCGTTGTACGACATCGGTGTGCGCTCCTTCGCGATCCCGTTGGACGACATCAGCTACACGAAGTGGAACTGCCCGGCGGACGAGGAGAAGTTCGGCAGCGGGGGCGGGGCCGCCGGTGCCGCGCAGGCGCATCTGCTGAACCGGGTCTGGGAGGAGTTCTCCGCCGACCGCACGGGGCTCGACCCGTTGGAGATGGTTCCCACCGAGTACTCCGACCTCGCCGACACCCCGTACAAGAAGGCGCTGCGTGAGCGGTTGGACCCGGAGGTGGTCGTCGAGTGGACCGGCGTCGGCGTGATCGCGCCGACGATCACCGCCGCGCAGGTGCGGCAGGCCCGCGAGGTCTACGGGCATCCCATCCTGGTCTGGGACAACTACCCGGTCAACGACTACGTCACCAGCCGTCTCCTGCTGGGCCCGTACACGGGCCGGGAGGCCGACGTGGCCCGTGAGTCCGTCGGCGTCATCGCCAACCCGATGGTCCAGGCCGAGGCGAGCAAGCTCGCCCTGTTCACTTCGGCGGACCATCTCTGGAACCCGGACGCCTACGACCCCCGGTCCGCCTTCCTCGCCTCCGTCCGCGACCTGGCGGGTACGGCCAAAGCTGCGAAATGGGTGCGGATCTTCGCCGAGAGCAACTACTCCTCCCAGCTCGACGCCACCGAGTCCCCGACGCTGACCAAGCTCATCGCCGCCTTCCGTAAGGCGTACGAGGAGGACAGCGGCCTCGACCGGGCGGCGGCCGTGCTGCGGTCCTACTTCACCGACATGGCCGCCACGCCCGCCCAGTTGCGGGCCCATCTCGCCAACCCCGGTTTCCTGAAGGAGACTTCGGCCTGGCTCGACAAGCTCGGCCGGTACGGCACGGCGGGCCGGACGGCCGTGGATCTGCTGCTCGCCAACAAGCGGGGCGACGCCGAGGCGGTCTCGGCGTACTGGACCGAGTTGAGGAGCGAACGCAAGGGACTCGACGCCATACCCGAGCAGGTCTCGCCGGGGGTGATGGACCAGTTCCTCTACACGACGATGCTGGAGAACGCCCCCGACCCCGGCGTCGACGCCTCCTTCGTCCCCGGCTCCCTCAGCCTGAAGCCCGGTGCCTCCGAGTCGGCGACCCTCAGCTTCTCGGACGAGGACGCCCGGACGGTCACCTGGAAGCTCGACGTGCCGGACGGTGTCACCGCCTCGCCGACCGAGGGCACCGTCACCGTCCCGGCCGGGGGCAGCGCCTCGGCCACCGTCACCTTGACCGGTGTCACCGAGGGCGTTCACTCCGTCGTGGTGTCCGGCACCGGCATCCTCGACCGGGCGATCCCGGTCCAGGTCACCGACGGGGACGGCTCGTCGAGGGCTCTGACCGCCAACTTCAGTGGTGCCTCGGTCAGTTCGATCGACCTGTCCTCCGGGAAGAGCACGGACATCAGAGTCGGCGACAACCCCGGTGAGGTGGTCGTGAGCGCCGACGGCCGTACCGCCTACGCCGCGAACCAGGGCTCCCACACGGTCAGCGTCATCGACGTGGCGCGCGGCGCGGTCACCGCGACGGTCGCCGTGGGCCGCGTCCCCGCCGGGCTCGCGCTCACGCCGGACGGCGGCACGCTGTGGGTCGCCAACTACACGGACGGCACGGTCCAGCCGGTGGACACCGGCACGTTGCGGGCGGGGGCGACCGTCACGGTCGGGTCGGGGCCGGAGAACATGGCGATCACGCCGGACGGCCGCACGCTGTACGTGGCGAACATCCACGACAACACCGTCACACCGGTCGACCTCGACACCCGGAAGGCGGGGGCGGAGATCCCCGTCGGCCCCCGGCCCTTCAACGTCGTCGCCGCGCCGGACGGGAAGCGGGTCTATGTGTCCAACTCCGGTGGCTCGACGGTGACTCCGATCGACACGGCGACGAACGACACCGAGCCGACGCTTCTCGTCTCGGGCCAGGCGTACGGTCTCGGTCTGTCACCGGACGGGCGGACGCTGTGGGTGAGCCCCAGCACCGGGGACCACGTCACGCCCGTCGACACGGTGACCGGGTCCCCCGGCACGAAGATCACCGTCGGCAGGTCCGCCTTCGACGTCGGCCTGGACTGGAACGGCCGTACTGCCTACGTCACCACGGCCGACGGCAACAAGCTGGTGCCGGTCGACACCGCGTCCGGCACCGCCGGGGCACCGCTGACGACCGGCGCCTATCCGCTGGCGGTCGCGCTGGCCCCCGTACCCGTGGGGTGATCAGCTGGCGGTACGCCGGATCCGTCCGGCGTACCGCTTCTCCAGCTCCAGGTTGCCCTCGAAGCCGCCGGGCACATTGGCGGAGACATAGACCGGGGGGCGGTCGCCGGAGGCGAGGAGCTGGGCCGCCGCCTCGGCGACCGTCATCTGGACGAGCATGACGCCGGTCAGGGTGGACAGGGCGCAGACGGCGCCGCCGCCCGGCAGCTCCAGCAGCGCGTCGCCGCGCGGGGCCGCGTTGTCGAGGACGACGTCGGCGAGGTCGGCGAGCTTCTTGCCGCTGGGGTGGGTGGCGGGCACGGAGCTGGTGTGGGCGAGGGAGGTGAGGGCGAGGAGGCGGTGGCCGCGCTCCTTGGCGTGCAGGGCCATCTCGACGATGACGTTGTTGACGCCCGAGTTGGAGATGACGACGAAGAGGTCCTGGGGGCGGGGGTCGGCCAGTTCGTAGAGGCGGACCGCTATGCCGGGCTCGCGTTCGAGGAGCGGGTCGTCGAGACCGCTCGGGTGATCGCCGCCGTAGAGGACGAGGTCGGCCATCTGGATCCGGTTCGTGGGCACGAAGCCGCCCGCGCGGCCGGCGAGTTCGAGGACCATGGCCTGGGAGTGGCCGGTGCCGAAGGCCTGGACGACGCCGTCCTCGCGGACGCAGTCGGCGATCAGGGCGGCGGCGGCGCTCACGTCGGCGCGCGCGGACTCGGACTCGGTGAGGCGGTTCAGGACGGCCAGGCCCTCGCGCGCGAAGCGGTCGGCGCTCACCGGCTCGGTCACGGACTCATTGGCGGACTCGACGGACACCTGAAACTCCCCACTGGTGGATTGAACCACCCCATACACACCTATCAGTGAATCACTGAATCACAGGCCCGGCACCGAGAGCAATGGCGCAGTTCACCCCCGAGTGCGGGCGCAAAGCCCGGTCCTGGTATTCAGCCACTGCGTCAACGGGTGGCTGATACCTTCTCTGCATGCCCTCGACCGATGTCACCACCCTGATCCGCACCGAGTTGCCCCGGCTGGCCGGCTCCCTGCGGAAGGTCGGCGAGCTGATCCTGGAGGATCCGGCCGCCGTCACCCACTGCTCGGCCGCGGAGCTGGGCCGCCGCACCGGAACCTCCCAGGCCACGGTCACGCGGTTCTGCCGCGCCATCGGCCTCGACTCCTATCAGCATCTGCTGATCGAGCTGGCGCAGGAGCGGGGCCGGGGCGAGTCCTCCGAGTGGGGCAACACCGAGATCGGCCCGGACATCTCCCCCGACGACAGCCTGGAGCGGGTCGTCCAGGTCGTCGGCACCGCCGACCTGCGGGCCATCCAGCAGACCATCGACCGGATCGACCTGGACTCCGTCGAGCGCGCGGCCCAGGCAGTGGCCCGCGCCCGGCGCGTCGACGTGTACGGCGTCGGCGGCAGCGGCGCGGTCGCCCAGGAGACGGAGACCCGGCTGTTCCGCATCGGCTGCGCGGTGCGCGGCTGGACCGAGGTGCATGCGGCGACCACCTCCGCCGCCCTGCTGACCCCGGCGGATGTGGCGATCGGCATCTCCCACTCCGGCGCCACCCGGGAGACGATCGAGCCGTTCGAGCTGGCCAAGGAGCGCGGCGCCACCACCATCGCCCTCACCGCCGACCCGCGCTCACCGCTGGCCCGCGCCGCCGACGTACGGCTGATCTCCTCCTCGTCCGAGACCAGTTTCCGCACCGGCAGCATCGGCGCCCGTCACTCGGTGCTGATGCTGATCGACTGCCTCTACGTCCGCGTCGGCCAGCTCTCCTACCAGCGGGCGAGCGCCTCGCTGGCGTTGACCGACCACATCGCGGGGGCCCACGCGGTGAAGTCCCGGCGGGCCCGCTGAGCCAACGGGGTGCCGGACACCCACCGGCTCAGCCAGGATCTTGTATGGATGAATCAACCAATATTCCGATGCATGGTTGATTGAGCCATCCCGCGCTGCCAGGATGGGGCTCCGCCGAGCACTCGTAGGAGCCCCATGCGCGTCATCTCTGTCGAGTCGACCGAGCTTTTCGTCGGCACGGAGGACCAGCCGCATCAGGTGGTCGCCGTCGACATCGAGCACGATCCCGGCCGGCCGGTCCGGCTGAGCGTGGAGGGCCCGGGCGTGCGCGGCGTCGGGGAGAGCGCCGTCACCGTCGGCGAGGACGGGACCGTACGCGCCGAGATCCCCGTGGCCACCGACGGCCTCGCTCCCGGCGACCGCCGCGAGATCACCGTCACCGCCGTCGACGGGGACCAAGTGGCCCTGTGCAGCGCCGAGTTCACAGTCGCTGAGCCCGGCTGGACCATGTTCATGGTCAGCCATTTCCACTACGACCCCGTCTGGTGGAACACCCAGGCCGCGTACACCGAGACCTGGGACGTCGCCGACGACCCGGCCGTCACGGGCCTGCCCGCCCGGACCTTCGACTCGCGCGGGCAGAGCGGGATGAGCCTGGTGCGGGCCCACTGCGATCTGGCCCGGCGCGACCCGGCGTACACCTTCGTGCTCGCCGAGGTCGACTACCTCAAGCCCTACTGGGACGCCTTCCCCGAGGAGCGGGCGTTCCTGCGGCAGCTGATCCGCACCGGCCGGGTCGAGATCATGGGCGGCACCTACAACGAGCCCAACACCAACCTCACCGGCGCCGAGGCGACCGTACGCAACGCGCTGTACGGCGACGGCTTCCAGCGCGGGATCATCGGGGCCGCGCCGGAGACGGCCTGGCAGCTGGACGCGTTCGGGCACGACCCGCAGTTCCCGGGGCTGATGGCGGACGCGGGCGTCACGTCGAGTTCGTGGGCGCGCGGGCCGTTCCACCAGTGGGGGCCGACCCTGTCGGTGTTCGGCGAGGAGCCGCGCGATCCCCAACGGATGCAGTTCCCGGCGGAGTTCAGCTGGATCGCTCCCTCCGGGCGCGGGCTGCTGACCGCGTACATGGTGAACCACTACGGCGCCGGCTGGGCCATCGACAACGCGCCCACCCTGCCCGAGGCGGAGGCGGCCGCGCTCAAGCTCTTCCGGGGGCTGAAGAAGGTCGCGCTCACCCGCAACGTCCTGCTGCCGGTCGGCGGCGACTACGCACCGCCGTGCCGCTGGGTGATGGGCATCCACCGCGACTGGAACGAACGGTATGTCTGGCCCCGGTTCATCAGCGGCATCCCCCGGGACTTCTTCGCCGCCGTACGGGCCGAGCTGGAGCGGGAGGGGCGCACGGCGTCCCCGCAGACCCGGGACATGAACCCGGTGTACACCGGCAAGGACGTCTCCTACATCGACACCAAGCAGGCCCAGCGGTACGGCGAGGCGCTGCTCGCCGACGCCGAGGCCTGGGCGACCCTCGCCTCCCTCACCACCGGGCACACCTACCCGGACGCGGCCCTGGACAAGGCCTGGCGGCAGCTGATCTACGGCGCCCACCACGACGCCATCACCGGCTCGGAGTCCGACCAGGTCTACATCGACCTGCTCACCGGCTGGCGGGAGCTGCACGACCTGGCGGAGGAGGTGCACACCGACGCGACCCAGGCACTCGCCGACCGCGTCGTGCCCCTGCCGGGCGACGGCACCGACCTCGTCGTCTTCAACTCCGCGACCTGGCAGCGCGAGGACGTACTCACCGTCGCCGACCCCGGCCGGGTCCCGCTGGACCACACCGGGCTTCCGCTGCCGGCCGTGAGCGAGGACGGGGAACTGAAGGTCGTCGTGCCGCAGGTGCCCGGCATGGGCCTCAAGGCGCTCTCCCTGGCCGAGGGCGCGGTGGCCGGCTGGACGGCCGGTGAGGGAACGACGATCCGCAACGAGTTCTACGAGGTGACCGTCGACCCCGCACGAGGTGGCGGCGTCAGCAGTCTGCGGGCGCTCGCCGAAGCCGGAGCCGAGGGCGGTCGGGAGCTGCTGCGGCCCGGGGACATCGGCAACGAGCTGGTGGTGCAGGAGGAGTACCCGAGGCACCCGCGCTTCGGTGAGGGGCCCTGGCACCTCACCCCGACCGGCACCACCGCCGCCCGCAGTCGGGACGTCACCGCCGACATCGATGTCGAACACTCGTCCGCAGGCTCCCGTATCACCGTCCGCGCCGACCTGGGCCTCTTCCGCTACACCCAGCGGCTCACACTCTGGGCGGGCGTCGACCGGCTGGACGTGACGACGACCGTCGACGGCTACGACGGCGCCGACCGGCTGATCCGGGTGCGCTGGCCCTCGGACGTGCGCGGCGGGCTGCCGGTGCACGAGGTCGCGGACGCGGTGATCGGGCGCGGCTTCGGGTTCGTGGAGGTGGACAGCGAGCAGTTCCCGTGGACGCTGGACAACCCGGCCAACACCTGGTTCGGGCTCGGCTCCACGGCCCGTGTCGCCGTCCACGACGACACCGGCGCGCTGCTCGGGCACCGGTCCATCGGCGTCGCCGAGCTGATCTTCAGCGACTGGGACACCGCCGGCGAACTGGGCACCCCGCTCGCCGCGGCCCTGGTCCGCACGGGCGTCACGGCCACCTCGACGATCGCGGGCGGCCCCCGCTACGGCGATCTGGAGGTCGACTCCAACCTGCCCGACATCCGGATCGCCGTCGGCGGCCCGGAGCGCAACTCCCTGGTCGCCGAGGCCCTCGGCTGGGATCCGGCCGCCGCCCGTGAACTACGCCGCCGGCTGGCCGAGGACGGCCTGGCAGCGGTGTGGGTGGCCCCGCGTGCCTCGCTGCGCGAGGAGTGGGTGCCCGGCGCCGACCTGCGCGACCTGGAGCGGCTGCCGCTGCTCGTGGTCGCGGGCGCCCGCCCCGAGGACGACGCGAAGGCCGTCGACGCGTTGATCGCCGACCTGGACGACGCGACCGTACGGGCCACGGCGGCGGGCGGTGGCGAGGCGCTGCCGCCGGGCGACGCCTGGGACGGCCGTGGCTTCGCGATCCTCAACCGGGGCACCCCGGGCTGCGTCGTCACCTCCTCCGGCGACCTCTATATGTCGTTGATGCGCTCCTGCACGGGCTGGCCCTCCGGCATCTGGGTCGACCCGCCCCGCCGCACCGCCCCCGACGGCTCCGGCTTCCAGCTGCAACGCTGGTCCCACACCTTCGAGTACGCCGTCGTCGCGGGCGAGGGCGACTGGCGCGACCTGAGCTGGCCGCGCGCGGGGCATGCCTTCAACCATCCGCTGACGGCGCGGTTGCGGGAACCCGATCATCCGCTCACGGCACGGCTGCGGGAGCCCGCCGGGACACCGGCCGGCCTGCCGAGGACCGCCGCCCTGCTGTCGCTGGAGCCCGAGGGCCGGGTGCTGTTGGACGCGCTGAAGCCGGCCGGGTCGCCGCTGGCCCGTGGCGGTACGGCACCGGCGGATCCCGCGCGCGGGGTCGTCGTACGGGCGCACGAGGTGGACGGACGGCCGGTGCGGGCGCGGCTGACGGGCCCCTCGGCGTGGGCCGACGGCAACCGGGCGGACGTCCTGGAACGGCCCGGCGAACCTCTGGCCCCCGGCGCGGACGGCGCGTTGGAGCTGGACCTCACCGGGTTCGAGGTGGCCACCGTGCTGGCCTCGCCGGTCACCGCCGCTCAGGCCTCGCGGTCCGGCGGACCCACCGCGCACGCCTGGCCGTCGGACGGCCTCCCCGCCGGAGGCTCCGGTGTCGCCGCGCACGAGCCCGCCCAGCCCGTGCACACCCGGTACTGGCTGCACAACTCCGGCCCCGCGCCCCGGGGGAACATGCCCGTGGCCGTGTACCTCTCGCCGAGCGCGCTCACCGTCGACGGGCCGGTCACCGCGGCGGTCCGTGTCTCCTCCGAGCTGACCGACGCGCCGGTCTCGGGCACGGTCGCCCTGGAGGTGCCGCCCGGCTGGACCGCCGAGCCCGCCGACCTGCCCTACGCGCTCGGCCCCGGCGGCTTCTCGCTCACCGAGGTCACCGTGACGCCGCCGCCGGACCCGGTCCCCGGCCGGTACCGGCTCGCCGCACGGCTGGCGTACGGCGGGCAGACGTACGAGGACGTGGTCGCCCTGGACGTGCCCGGCGAGGCCGCGGAGGGCGTGCCCGACGGGCGGACCGGGCCCAGTCTCGTGATGGAGCTGGGCGTCGACCGGGTCGAGGTGCGCCGGGGTGAGCGGGTGCGGGTGCCGGTGCGCGTGCGGAACACGACGCGGGGGCCGGTGAGCGGGGCGCTGTGGGCGCTGTCGTCCTGGGGGACGTGGGCGGGCGTCGGACCCGGGCTCCAGGGATTCACCCTGGCCGCCGGGGAGAGCGCGGAGTGCCTGGTCGAGGTGGACGGCTCGGCGGTGCCACCGGGGTCGTACTGGCTGATGGCGAAGGCCGGCTGGCACGGCTGCGTGGCCTATTCGGAGGCGGTCGTCCTGGAGGTGACCCCATGAACGACCACACACCACCCGGCACCCACGCGGATCCGGGCAACCACACCGCCCCACCCGGAAACGCGCCACCCACCGGGCACGCCGAGCCGAGCGGACACTCCGCACCGCACGGCACCCCCACAGAACCGGGCAACCACGCCGCGCCACCCGGAAACGCGCCACCCACCGGACACGCCGCACCGCACGGCCACGCGGCTCCGGGCGGTTATGCCGCGCTGGTGGGTGGTGAGGCCGTCCGTAGGGACCGGGTCGACGCCGTGCTGGACGCTGTGCCCGCGCGGGACCGGGAGGCGCGGCCGGAGGGGCAGGCGCGGGCGGAGCGGCAGCGGAGGCGGTGGGCGACGCAGGTGGTGGTCGCGGACGAGCTGGCCCGGCGGGCCTGCGCCGCGCGCGGGCTCGCGCCGCCGCCCGAGGTGTCCCCGGCCCGTGGACTCGCGGTGTCCGGGGCCGAGGTCGCCGACCTGGGCAGCATCATCGCGGTGGCGCTCGTCCACTCCCCCGCCGCGCGCACCCTGCTGGCGGCGCTGGAGGCCGAGCAGAGGGTGCCGGAGAAGGCCGTACGGGGCTACTACGACCGCAATCCGGACCGTTTCCTCACCGCGGAGGCGCTGCGGCGCGGCGTCGACCCGTACGGCGAGGCGGGGCCCGGGGACTTCCTGCCGTACGACGACGTCCACGACGACCTGGTGCGGGAGCTGCGGCGGGCCATGGGCCGCCAGGCCTTCTTCGACTGGCTGGACCGGGCCCGCGCCGACGTGGAGTACGCGCCGGGGCACGAGCACCCGGGCGACCCGTCGCACCCCGACCACGAACACCGGCACTGAACACGCCGGAAACGCCCCGGAACCGAAAAGCAACACGGCAAGCCATTGACCTCCGATGAATTCTGGTCCACCTTTTCATCAATCGAAGTCCAAGTTGGTGATTTGAACCAGCAGCTGACTGATCGCAGGAGGCAACATGCGCGCGAGAAGACTGACCGGATGTGTGGCGGGCGTCATCGCCCTCACCCTGACCGCCGCCGGATGCGGCCTGTCGGGCGGCGGCTCCGACAGCGGGGACGCCACCGCCGGCGGCTGCGAGGTCGACAAGGGCAACGTCGGATCCGGGAAGCTCACCGGGGACGTCAAGGGCACGATCACCTTCCAGACGACGAACCTGAAGAAGGACTTCGGCGGCTACTTCAACGGCGTGATCAAGGCCTTCGAGAAGGCCCACCCGGACACCACGGTGAAGTGGGTCGACGATCCGGGCGACGCCACGTTCACCCAGCGCCTGGTCGCGGACGCGCAGGGCTGCACGCTGCCGGACGTGGTGAACATCAACGTCAACACGGCGATCGCGCTCACCAAGAACGGTTACCTCCTCGACCTCGACAAGAAGGCGCCGGACGCGGGGGAGCCGTTCGTGCCCAACCTGTGGAAGTCGAGCGTGTACGCGGACGCCTCCGGGACCGAGGTGCACAGCGTGCTGCCGTGGTACTCCGGCGGCATCGTGCAGACCTTCAACACCGACCTGATGAAGAAGGCGGGCCTGGATCCGGCCAAACCTCCGACGACCGTGCTCGGTCTGTTCGAGGACGCCCAGAAGGTGGCCGAGGCCTCGGACGGCGAGTACTACGCGTTCCTCGCCAACCCGCAGTTGCGCATCCCGGCCGACTGGCAGCAGATGGACATCAAGATCCTGTCCTCCGACGGCAAGAAGTTCACCTTCGCCGACGACCCGAAGACCGCGCAGTGGGTTGAGGCCATGACGAAGCTCTACAAGAGCGGCGGCATGCCGAGGGACTCGCTCTCCTCCACCCAGGACCCGGCCAACGTCTACGGCCAGGGCAAGCTGGTCTACGGCCCGACGAACCCCAACTTCCTGCGGTTCATCCAGCAGAACAACCCGAGCGTCTACGAGGAGACCGGTGTCGCCCGCTTCATGCTGGACGACCTCGGCCACACCGTCGGCGCCCCGCAGTACATAGGTGTGGCGTCCACCAGCAAGAACGCGGCGACCGCGCTGTCCTTCGCGCAGTTCCTGACCAACGCGGAGAACCAGCTGGGGTGGGCGAAGGACCCGAACGTGGTCATCTTCCCGTCCACCACGGCCTCCCTGGACGACCCGTTCTTCCAGTCGGTCGAGGGCGACGACCCGTTCGCCGAGGCCCGCAAGATCGTCGCGAGTGACCGCAAGACCTCCACGGCCGACGAGATCGCCCTCACCCCGGGCGAGTTGAACGCGATCTCGGCCCAGATCCAACTGGCGATGCAGGGCAAGAAGAGCGCCCAGGACGCCCTCGACGAGGCCCAGAAGAAGGCCAACGAGCTGATCGAGCAGGGCAGCTGAGTATGACCACCCTCTCTCCCCCCACCAAGGGATCGGGGGTCGCGGTCTCCTCCCGCGACTCCCGCCCCGGGGAACCGAGCGGCCGGCGCCGCCCGTTGCGGGCCCTCAAGCCTGGCCCCACCGCCGATGCGGGCGGCGCCGCGCTGTACCGACGCTGGTGGCTGCCGTGGCTGTGGATGTCCCCGGCGATCATCGGCGTCACCGCCTTCGGTGTGTACCCCTTCCTCAACACGCTGCTGTTGTCCTTCACCGACGCCAAGCCGCTCGGCGGCGCCGCCTCGTTCGTGGGCCTGGACAACTACACGCGGCTGCTGGGCGACTCCGACTTCTGGCTCGCCACCCGCAACAGCGTGCTGTACGCGGTGATCGTCGTCCCGCTGATGGTGCTGCTGCCGCTGATGCTGGCGGTGCTGGTGGAGAAGAACCTGCCGGGCATCGGCTTCTTCCGCTCCGCCTTCTACACCCCCGTCCTCGCCTCCAGCGTGGTCGTCGGCCTGAGCTGGCAGTGGCTGCTCAGCGACCACGGCCTGGTCAACACCTGGCTGCAGAAGGCCCACATCATCCGGTCGGCGATCCCGTTCCTGTCCGACTCCTGGCTGATCCTGCTGTGCGCGATGGGGCTCACCCTGTGGAAGGGCCTCGGCTGGTACATGATCTTCTACCTGGCCGCGCTGGGGAATGTGCCGAAGGAGCTGCACGAGGCCGCCGCGGTCGACGGCGCGGGTCCGGTCCGCCGCTTCTGGCACGTCACGATGCCCGGCGTCCGCACCTCGATGATGCTGGTCGGCACCCTCACCGGCATCGGCTCGCTGCGCGTGTTCACCGAGATCTACATGCTCGGCGGCGCCACCGGCGGCCCCGGCGGTGCCGACCGCACCCTCCCCTTCTACATCCGGGACGTCGCCCTCGACCCGCTCACCGGCAACGCGGGCTACGGCTCGGCGGTCAGCGTCGCCCTCTTCGTCCTCACCCTGGGCCTCACGCTGCTCGCGCAGCGCCTGACGAAGGAGGACGAGTCATGACCACCGCCGTGAAGGAGCAGCGGACGGCGGCGGCCGTGACCCCGGTGGAGCGGCGGCGGCGCCTGATGCCGCGCTGGCGGGACTACGGCCGGCCACGCGAACTCGTCGTGCGCTACCTGCTGTTGCTGTTCGTCCTCGGCATCACCGTCGGCCCGCTGCTGTGGCAGCTGCTGTCGTCGCTGAAGGGCGTCGGCGAGGACGTGTTCGGCGCGAACGCCTCTCTCTTCCCGAGCGACCCGACCCTGCGCGCCTACCGCGAGGTGTTCGCGCAGGTTCCGGTCTGGACGTACATCGGCAACAGCATGGCCGTCGTCGTGCTGTCGGTCACGAGCCAGCTGGTCTTCTCCACGCTCGCCGGCTACATGCTCTCCAAGCCGAGCTGGAAGGGCCGCAAGCTGGTCTGGGTGCTGCTGATGGCGTCCATGATGTTCCCCTTCGAGTCGATCATGGTCTCGCTGTTCCTCAGCATCCGTGACCTCGGCCTGATCGACCACGTGGCGGGCGTCTGGCTGCCCGGCTTCGTCGCCGCCATCAACGTCCTCATCATGCGGGCCGCGTTCCTCGCCGTGCCGCGTGAGATCGAGGACGCGGCGATGCTGGACGGGGCGGGCGAGTGGAAACGGTTCCGCCATCTGTATCTGCCGTCCGCGTGGGGAGCCATCCTCGTCGTCACCATCAACACCTTCATCAGCGCCTGGGACGACTTCCTCTGGCCCCTGATCGTGCTGCGCACCGAGGACCACTTCACCCTGACCCTGGGCCTCGCCCGCCTCCAGTCCTCGTCCTTCGGCTACGACCAGCGGATGGTGATGGCGGGCTCGGTGATCTCCGTGATCCCGGTGCTGGTGCTGTTCGTGATCACCCAGCGGTGGTTCTACAAGGGGGTGTCCTCCGGGGCCGTCAAGCTCTGAGGCCGCTCTCTCAGGTCCAGGACCAGGGGTACGACGGTGAGCGCCCCCCGCGCCGACTCGGCTACGCGGATCTCGACGGCACCGACCCCGGGGGGCACCTCAAAGGATAGGGAGATCGTCCGGCGCTCACCCGGCGAAAGGCCGACACCCTCGAACGCGCACAGTTCGAGGGTGCGCGGCCATACGGGGGTGACCAGCCGTCGCAGGTAGGCCTGGACGACCGTACGGCCGTGCCGTTTTCCCGTGTTGGTGACATCGACCTCGATGCCGGCCCCCGCGAGGTGTGGTCGGCCGTACGCGAAGCTCGTGTACGACAGCCCGTGCCCGAAGGAGTGCAGCGGCTCGGCGCTCTCGTCCACGTAGGCGCCGTACTCGGTGTCCTTGTGGTTGTAGTAGACGGGGAGTTGGGCCGCCGAGCGCGGCACGGAGACGGGCAGTCGGCCCGTGGGTTCGGCGAGTCCCAGCAGTACCTCGGCGATCGCGGTGCCGCCCCAGGGGCCCGGGTACCAGGCGGTGAGCAGCGCGCCCGCCGTCTCGGGCACCACGTGCGGGCGGCCCTGGATGAGGACGACCGCCGTCGGCGTGCCCGTCGCGACGACCGCGTCCAGCAGCGCGTGCTGGGCCTCCCCCAGCCGCAGCCCCGCGAGGTCGACGCCCTCGCCGCAGGTCATCTCGGACACGACGGTCCGCGCGGCGCCGTTGGCGTCGAACTCCGTGTCGGGCGTACGCGCGCTGCTGCCGCCCAGCACGAGCACGGCCACGTCGGCCGCGGCGGCCTCGGCGATCGCCCCGGGTATGCCGGTGCGGTCGGCGCCGGTGAGGGCCGCGCCCTTGGCGTGGCGGACGTCCGTGCCGGCCGGGGCGAGGCGGCGCAGTGCGTCGAGGACGCTCACGCCGGTGCCGGGGCGCTGTGGGGCGGTGTAGTCGCCGAGCTGGTGGGCGATGGTGGCCGCGTGCGGGCCGAGCACGGCGATACGGCGTACCGAGGGCCCGATCGGGAGGACGCCGGCCGGGTTGTGGAGGAGCGTGACACAGGCGCGGGCCAGGTCGGTGCTCAGGGCCCGGCCGGTGTGCTCGGGGACCGGCGCGCGGCGCGTGTAGGGGTGCTCGAACAGACCGAGGCGGAACTTCAGGCGCAGGACGCGGGCGACGGCGGCGTCCAGGGCGGCTTCGCTCACCAGGCCCCGCTCGACTGCTTCCGCCAGGTGTGTGAAGCCCTCGTCCCAGAGGCTGAGGTCGACTCCGGCGTCGAGGGCGAGGGCGCCCGCGGAGACCTTGTCGCCGGTGATGCGGGCCAGCCGGTCCACGGCGAGTCCGTCGGCCATGACCAGGCCCTGGAAGCCCCAGCGGTCGCGGAGCAGTCCGGTGAGGAGGGCGCGGTTGCCGGAGCAGGGGATGCCGTCGACCTCGTTGTAGGCGGCCATGACGGCGGCGGCGCCCGCGCGCACTCCGGCCCGGGCGGCCGGGAGGTGGATCTCGTGCAGTTCGCGGGTGCCGAGTTCGGACTCGGCGGAGTTGCGGCCGCCGACGGTGGCGCCCTGGCCGGCGAAGTGCTTGAGGACGACGGGGGCGCGGTCGGGGGCGAAGAGTTCTCCGGTGCCCTGCATTCCGTGGACGAGCGCCTCGGTGAGGCGGGCCGCGAGGTACGGGTCCTCGCCGAAACACTCCTCGGTACGGCCCCAGCGCGGGTCCCGGGCGATGTCCAGCGCGGAGACCAGGGCCACGTGGCCGCCGCGGGCGCGGAGTTCGGCGGCTGCGTGGGCGGCGGCCCTCTCGTACAGGGCGGGGTCCCAGGTGGCGCCGACGGCCAGGTTGACGGGGAGGACCGTGCCGTCGAGGGCCATGTGGCCGTGCGGCGCCTCCTCGACGAACAGGGCGGGGATGCGGAGGCGGCTGCGTTCCAGGACGTGGCGCTGGACCAGGTCGGCGAGGTCGACGCTGTCCTCGGCGCCGGGTCCGTGGCCGTGGTCGACGCCGGACCAGGCGTCGGCGCGCATCAGGCCGTAGAGGGCGCCGAGGCCCGCGAAGCGCTCGGTCTCGGCGTACAGGGCGTCGGTGAGTTCGAACTCTCCGCCCGGGGTGCGGCGGTAGGCGTCCCAGCCGTACATCCGCTGGTTGAGCTGGCCGGCCTTCTCACGCAGGGTCATGCGGGAGAGGAGGTCGGCGACGCGGGTGTCGAGGGGGGCGGCCGGGTCGAGGTACGGCGGCTGCTTGGCTGTCGCGGCCGGGGCGACCGTCTGGTCCTGAGGGGGCATGGGTCGTCCTTGTCGGCGTGGGAGAGCTTTGTCGGCAGGATGGGCTTGGTCGGCGCGGGATGGGCTTGGTCGGCGCGGGATGGGGGAAGCCCTTGTCGGCGCGGGGGCATCGGCGTCGTCCGTCACTGCGGTGGTCGTACGGGCGCGGTGGTCGTTTGGTCGCGGTCGTCGTACGGTCGCGGGTCGTCTGGTCGCGGTCGTTCATACGGTCGCGGTCGTTCGTACGGTCGCGGTCGTCGTACGGTTTCGTGGCTGCGGGGTGGTCAGCCTCCGGTGGCGTGGGCGAGGCGGGCCAGGGCGACGGCGCCCGGGGAGCCGTCCGACACCGGGACGACGGCGAGTCCGAAAGGGGCCAGGCGTTCGGTCAGCGGGAACAGCAGGGGGCCGTTCGGGGCGAGCAGGCCACCCGTGGCGACGAGGGGTTCACCCAGGCGGGGCGTCAGGGCCGCGACGGTCTCGGCCAGACGGCGGGCGGCCTCCTGGAGGATCTGCACGGCGACGGCGTCCTTCTCCTCGGCGGTCCGCACCACCGCGGGCGCGTGGTCGGCCAGGCGGACGGGCGGCCTGTCCATGACGGCGGGCAGCAGACGGGCGCGGTAGGCGGTGCGCCGCTCGGCGCTCCACGGGACGTCGGCGGCGGCACCGTAGCCTTCCGGGGGCAGGACCTCCGCCGGCAGCCCGAGGTCCTGGCCGACGGCGCGGACGAGCGCGGTGGGCACGCTCCGGCCGTCGGCCGCGCGCAGGGCGGCCCGTACGGCAGCGCGGCCGATCCAGAAGCCACCGCCGTCGTCCCCGAGGAGCCAGCCGTCGCCGCCGGAGGTCGCGGTCGGCACTCGTCCGGCGACCCGGGCCGCGACGGCGCCGGTGCCGGCCACCAGGACCAGCCCGTCGGCGGGATGGCCGGGGGCCGCGGCGAACGTCGTCTCGATGTCGCTGTGGACGCCGACCGTGGCAGGGGCGATGCCGATCCGGGCGAGCGCGGCGGACAGGGCGGCCCGGGCCCGCAGCCGACCGGGCTCGTCGGCGCCCTGGGCCTGGTGGCCGGCCCCCGCGAAGCCGCCCGCCACCGCGATCACCCGCCCGCGCAGCGGTTCGGGCACGGCTTGTGCGACGGCCTCGGCGAGGTGGTCGGCAAGCACCGGCCCGGGCACGGTCAGCGAGTTGCCCGGCCCGGCCGTGCCCTCGCCCCGGACGCGGCCGTCGCCCAGATCGGCGAGGACGGCACGGGTCCGGGTGCCGCCGGCGTCGAGGCCGACCACGTAGGCCGGGGAAGCAGCGGCGACCGGGGAGTCGCCGGCAGTCGGCGAATCCGCGGGACCTTGGTTCAAATCACTATTCATTGCTGTCCATGGTGGTTGATACATTCGCCGGAGACAAGGTCCATCTCTTGAGGAGGACGCCATCAGCACGCCGCCCTCGCCCGCGCCCGCACTCCGCTTCGGGGTCAACTACACCCCACGCCGCGGCTGGTTCCACGCCTGGCACGACTTCGATCCCGGGCTCGCGCGTGAGGACCTGGCGCAGATCGCCGACCTGGGACTGGACCACGTCCGGGTCTTCCACCTCTGGCCCCTGCTCCAGCCGAACCGCACCCTGGTCCGGGCGTCGGCCGTGGACCAGCTCGTCCGGCTGGTGGACCTGGCGGCCGAGTGCGGTCTCGACGTCCTCGTGGACGGCGTGCAGGGCCATCTGTCGAGCTTCGACTTCTACCCGGAGTGGACGCGCAGCTGGCACCACCGCAACGTCTTCACCGACCCCGAGGCGATCGAGGCCCAGGCGCTGCTGCTGCGCACACTGGGCCGTGCCCTGTCCGGCCACCCCCATCTCATCGGCCTCCAGCTCGGCAACGAGCTCAACAACCTGGTCGAGCACAACCCGGTGTCCGTGGCCGAGGTCGACCACTACCTGGACACCCTGCTGGCCGCCGCGCGGGACGGGCTCGGCGAGGGCGGCGGTCTGGTCACGCACTCGGCGTACGACGCCGCCTGGTACGGCGACGACCACCCCTTCACCCCCGAGGCCTCGGCCCGCAAGGGCGACCTGACCACCGTCCACCCCTGGGTCTTCTCCGCCGACTGCGCCCGCCGCTACGGCCCGCGCTCACCGCAGGTGCACCACCTCGCGGAGTACGGCACGGAACTGGCCGCCGCCTACGCCACCGACCCGGCCCGCCCGGTCTGGGTCCAGGAGACCGGGGCGCCCGAGCCGCACATCCCGGCGGCCGACGCCCCCGACTTCGCCCGCGCCACCCTCCTCAACGCGGCCGGCTGCACCCACCTGTGGGGCGTCACCTGGTGGTGCTCCCACGACGTCGACCGCTCCCTGGCCGACTTCCCTGAACTGGAGTACACGCTCGGCCTCTTCGACTCCACGGGCCGCCCCAAGCCGATCGCGGACGCCCTGTCCACGGCGGTGGCCGAGATCCGTACGGCCGCCGCCCCGCCCGCTCCCCGCACGACGGCCCTCGTCCTGGACTGCACCCGGTCCACGCGCTCGGTCTCCGGCCCGGGCGGCGCGTTCTTCGACACGTGGATGCGCCTGCGACAGGAGGGCAGCCGCCCGGCGGTGGTCCTGGCGGAGCGCACGGAGGACTCCGCGTACCTCGCGGCGCGGGGAATCAGGGAGCTGATCGCCGGGAAGTGAGGCGGGCGGGCGGGGGCGGAGGCACGGCCGACCGGGACTCCGGCTTCGGCCTCCGACCCCGTCAGGGGGTCCGCCCCGGCCCGTGGCTCGACCCCGTCAGGACATCCGCCCCGCCAACACCTCGGCCGCCGCCCGCAGATTCACCCGTCCCCTCCCCTGCGCGGCCACCGCACCGCCCGCCTCCGGCAACCCCGTCGAGACCACCAGCGCGTCCGGCCGTGCCGCCAGCAGTGCGTCCCGCAGGCGCGCCTGCCAGAGGTACAGCTCCGCATCGCACACGGCGACGACCAGCGGCCGCTCTGCGGCGGCGCGCAGCGCCTCGCGCACGACGGCCTCGGTGTCGTCCGGCTCCCCGGCGACCGCCGTTCCCGTCGCCGTCGGGTCGAGGGCACGGATCTCGGTGAGGAGGTCCTCGCCGCCCCAGTTGAGGGCGGGGTGCGGGGGCGGGAAGCAGTCGACGACATGGGCGCCCGGCACCGGTTCCGGCAGCGGCCCCGCGCTCCGTACGGCCCGCCGCGCCGCCGTCAGCCCGGCGTCCGCGTCCCACTCGGCCACGTCACCCGGCCGGTACGGCACCGCGTACCGCAGCGCGAGCCGCCGTACCCGCTCCGCGGCCTCGGTCACGCGGGCCTCGGCCAGTTCACCGGTGCGCAGGGCGTCGAGCACGGCGTCCCGGCAGGCGAGGGTGACCTCCAGATCCGGTACGGCGACGATGACCTGGTCCGCTCCGGCGGCGAGCGCGAGCCGGGCGCCGGCGGCCTCGCCGTAGCGGTCGGCGATGGCCTTCATCTCCAGCGCGTCGCTGACGAGGACGCCGTCGAAGCGGAGTTCGCCACGCAGCAGGTCGGAGAGGATGCGTGGGCTGAGGGTGGCGGGGCGGTCCGGGTCGAGCGCCGGGAACACGACATGGGCGCTCATCAGCATGGGCACGCCCGCGTCGACGGCGGCCCTGAAGGGCGCGAGATCGAGCCGGTCGTACGGCCGTGGGTCGACCGCCAGTTCGTGGTGGCTGTCGGTGACGGTCCCGCCGTGGCCGGGGAAGTGCTTGGCGCAGGAGGCCACGCCGCGTGCCTCGGTGGCCTCGATCCAGGCGCGCAGATGCCGGGCGACCAGCTCGGGGTCGCCGCCGAAGGCACGGGTGCGCACGATCGGGTTCTCGGGCCGGCTCTGGATGTCGGCGACGGGCGCGTAGGCGGCGGTGATGCCGAGCGAGAGGAGGTGGCCGGCCAGGGCGTCGGCGCACGCGGCGGTGAGCCGGGGGTCGTCGGCGGCACCGAGCGCCCACGAGCCGGGCACCTCGGGGGCGCCCGCGGCGACCAGGTGGCCGATGCCGCCGCCCTCGTTGTCGATGGCGACCAGCAGGTCCGGGCGCAACGTCCGCAGTGTGCCGGTGAGTTCGCGGACCTGGTCGGCGTCGCGGATGTTGCGGGTGAACAGGATGACCCCACCCAGTCCGCGGTCGATGAGCCGTTTCAGGGTGTCGGGGACGGTCGTCGTACCGTCGAAGCCCGAGACGAGGCAGCGGTGGGCTGCCTCGTCGAGGGCCGCGGGGAGGACCGGGCCGACGGGCCCGGCGGCGGAGTGTGTCACCCCCGAAATCCTCTGGCTGGCCAAGCCGAAAGTCAACAGCTCGGTGGATGAATGATTCACCAAGGCTCGTTCGGGCCCATCACCAGGATCGTCGGAGCGGCGTCGAGGAGGCCGGCGGCCGTGTGCGCACCCAGCCGAGGAGCACCACCGAGCACAGGGCCGCGAAGGCGCACCAGGTCGAGACGAACTCCAGCCGCCACAGGGTCCAGCAGATCAGGGCGCCGACGGCGGCCAGCATTCCGAGGAGTACGAGCCGCCGGTCGCCGGAGAGGAGCAGGGAGCCGACGGTGGCGAGGAGGTAGCCCGCGACGAGGAGGACCGGGTGCGAGAGGTCGATCGTGTAGCCGACGGTGCGGCCGCGGATCTCGGCCGTCACCGGGCCGGTGGCAAGGCCGTGGGCGAGCGGCGCGGCCGTCGCGACTCCGACCGCGAGCAGGACGACGAGCCGGGCCCTGGCGTGCGGTGGGGCGGCACACAGCACGCCCGCGGGTACCCACACGGCCAGCACCGGCAGCGCGATGACGGCCCAGGCCGTGGTGGCGGGCCCACGGCCTCCGCCCGAGGACCAGACCACCGCCTCCACGATCTGGTGCGCCCCGAGCAGCAACGGCAGCGCGGCGAGCGGCAGGTCCCGGCCGCCGCGCACCAGCGCCACAGAGGCCACCCCGACGGCCGCGACACCGGTACCCGCCACGAGATCGGCCGTCGCACTCCAGCACATCACGCCACCATGGGGTCGACCGTCGTATGCGCGGGCCACGCTACGTCGCTCCCGGCCGACGGGCAGGGCGACACGGGGGCTGCGACGGCACTCACGCCCTACGCGGCAGCATCGGGCCGTCGACCGGCAGCGCGGGACGGCGGCCGTGCGGCGCGCTGTTTCCCCAGGCTCCGTGATGTCTTTTTGATGTGTTTCCGCGCATTGAATGACGGGTTCGAGATCATCAGACTGGCAGAGACACAAGGGCTGCGAAAGGAGCCGCGATGTCCTCCATCGCTGCGGCGTCACGGACCTGGCTGACCGAGGCGGACTGCGATCTCGACGCGTTCCGCGCGCTCGTGGAGCGCAGCACCGACCCGGCCGACCATCCCTCGGCCGAGCGGGTCGAACAGAACGTCCCGCTCTACGACAGCGACCGGCTCCGCGCCCTGACGGCGACCCCCGAGGGCCGTCGGACCGTACAGACCGAGCTGGTCCGGGCCCTCCTGGACGGCCCCGGCATCGTGGTGTTCAAGGGCGCGTTCACCGATCCGGCCGTCGTGGACCGGGCGTCCGAGGCCTTCCGGGAGCTGATCGAGGAGGAGCGCGCCGGCGGTACGGCGAGGGGCGACCACTTCGCGAAGCCCGGCGCCAACGACCGTGTGTGGAACGCCCTGGAGAAGATGGCCGTACGGGCGCCGGACGTGTTCGCCGACTACTACGCCGACGACATCCTGGCGTTGGTCGCCGAGGCCTGGCTCGGCCCCGCCTACCAGGTCACCTCACAGGTCAACGTGGTCAACCCCGGCGGCGCCGCGCAGAGCCCGCACCGCGACTACCACCTCGGCTTCCTCTCCCAGCGGCAGGCCGCCGCCTATCCCGCGCACGTCCACCGGCTCTCGCCCGTCCTGACCCTCCAGGGCGCGGTCGCCCACTGCGACATGCCCGTCGAGTCCGGCCCCACGCTCTACCTGCCCCATTCGCAGAAGTACGAGCCCGGCTACCTCGCCTGGCGACTCCCCCGGTTCGTCGAGTACTTCGACGCCCACCACGTCCAACTCCC
Organism: Streptomyces sp. CA-210063; assembly: GCF_024612015.1. Lineage (NCBI taxonomy): Bacteria > Bacillati > Actinomycetota > Actinomycetes > Kitasatosporales > Streptomycetaceae > Streptomyces > Streptomyces sp. CA-210063. The sequence goes on along the minus strand of NZ_CP102512.1, from coordinate 9,201,042 downwards.
CCTCGACAAGGGCGACGCGGTCTTCTTCAACCCCGCGCTCTTCCACGCCGCCGGGCACAACCGCTCGACGGACATCCGGCGCATGGCGAACCTGCTGCAGATCTCCTCCGCCTTCGGCCGCGCCATGGAGAGCGTGGACCGCGAGGCGATGGTCGACGCGCTCTTCCCGGTCCTGCTGCACCGCAGGTCCCAAGGCGCCCCCGAGGACTGGCTGCGCCGCGTCGTCGCCGCCACCGCCGAGGGCTACCCCTTCCCCACCGACCTCGACCTCGACCCACCCGTCGACGGCCTCGCCCCGCCCTCCCAGGCGGACCTCCTCTGGCAGGCCGTCACCGAGACCTGGGACCCACAACTGCTGCGCCGCGAACTGAAGGCCGCCGCCGAGCGCCGAGGGCGCTGAGTGGTGATCGTCGCTGAACGTGGCGTGCAGGCACCGGTCAGCGGCTCGATCGACGCGGGGTGGGAAGGGGTGGGGGGCGTGCGCCGCTGGGAGTATGCGGAGGTCGCTACACGGCACAGGCCCGGAGGAAGGCGCCCGCCAGTTCGGCGGGCCGGGTGAAGCAGCCCTCGTGGCTGCCCGGGGTCTCTATGACGAGGGGGTTCTTGAGCCGCTGGGGGAAGCGTTCGGCCCAGGCCCACTCGCCGGGGAGGGAGAAGTCCTCGGTGGACAGGATGTACGCGCTCGGGATGTCGAGCGCGGTGAAGGCGGTCGTGTCGGGCTTCTCGGTGAAGGTGCCGAGGGGCTGGGGGACAAGGAGGGAGTGGACGAGGCGCTGGGTCTCCTCGGTGGCGTCCTGCATGAAGGCCTGCTGCCAGACCTCCAGGGGAAGGGTCACCGTGTCGTCGCCGGAGGCGGCGGCCAGGGCGTGGAACATCTCGCCGTAGTGCGGTGGGCACGCCTCGATCAGTGACTCGCCGTCGTTCGGCACGAAGGCGCTCCAGAAGACGAGGCGCCGGACGCGGGCGGCGAGCTTCGGTGCCGCGCCGGTGAGGACATAGCCGCCCCAGCTGTGGCCGACCAGGGTGATGTCGTTGAGACCGGCCGCCTCGACGTACTCCACGAGGCTGTTCACGCAGTCGGTGAGCGTCACCCCGCGCGGGTCGTCGTCGGTGCCCAGCCCGGCCAGGGTCGGGGTGTGCACCTCGTGGCCGGCGGCCCGCAGCTCGTTCGCGACCGGGCGCCAGGCCCAGCCGCCGTGCCACGCACCGGTCACCAGGACGAAGGTCTCACTCATGCCGATCTCCTTTGATCGTGACGTACGGCTCTTCTATGGCGAGGACCCTCACGGCTTGTCCTCGACGATGGTGTTCACGCACTCGCCGACGCCCTCGACCACGGTCCGTACGACCTGACCGGGCTTCAGGAACACCTTCGGGTCGCGGGCCGCGCCGACCCCTCCGGGGGTGCCGGTGAGGACGAGGTCGCCGGGCTCCAGCGTCGTGAACGTGCTGATGTACGCGGCGACGGCGGCCGGGTCGAACAGCAGGTCGGAGGTACGGGAGCGCTGCATGACCTGGCCGTCCACCTCGCAGCGGATCTCCAGGTCGGCCGCGTCGTCGACCTCGTCGCCGGTCACCAGCCATGGCCCCGCCGGGGTGCTGGCCTCCCACGCCTTGCCCTGCAACCACTCCGGGGTACGCCACTGCCAGTCGCGCACCGAGATGTCGTTGGCGACCGTGTAACCGGCGATCGCGGCCGCCGCCCGCTCCTTGGTCGCCCGGCGCAGCGGGGCGCCGACGACGAAGCCGAGCTCGGCCTCCCAGTCCAGTTGCTCCGTCTCCGCCGGATGGACGATGTCGTCGCGGGCGCCGAGCAGGCAGTTGGCGAACTTGGCGAACAGGGAGGGGTACGAGGGGAGTTCGCGGCCCATCTCCAGGATGTGCGTACGGTAGTTGAGGCCGACGCAGAAGATCTTCGCGGGGGTCGTGACGACCGGGGCGAGGTCGAGGGCGGCCACCTCGTGCGTCGGGCCGTCGGCGGCGGCCGCGTACGTACGCCAGTCGGGGCGGCGCAGCAGGGCGCCGACGTCGGGAGCGCCGGTCTCCACGGCCCGGTCGCCGTCGAGACGGACGGCCGCCGTACCGTCGGCGGTACGGATGGTGGCAAGCTTCATGAGGTCGTGCTCCAGGTCTTCTCAGCCGTCGCCGGCTGGTCGTCGGTTGCCAGGTCGCACCTGGTCAGTGGCCTTCGGGGGCTTCCTCGGCGTCGAGGCGGCGTGCGATGTCGGCGCGCAGGGCCTTCTTGTCGATCTTTCCGACCTTGGTGGCGGCGAGTTCGGGGACGGTCACCAGCCGGTCCGGGAACTTGAAGCGGGCGATGCCCGAGCGCTCCATGACGTGGCGGACGTCGTCGAGGGTGACGGTGTGACCGGGTTCCGGTACGACGTAGAGGCAGACGCGCTCGCCGAGGTCGGGGTCGGGCATGGCGACGGCGGCGGCGCGGGCGACGCCGGGCGTCTGGTAGGCGAAGTTCTCGATCTCCTCGGCGGAGATGTTCTCCCCGCCTCGGATGATCATGTCCTTGTCGCGCCCCTCGACGACGAGGTTGCCGTCGGGCCGCAGCCGCACGATGTCGCCGGTGCGGTACCAGCCGTCCTCGGTGAACGCGCGGGCGTTCTGTTCCTCGGCGCGGTAGTAGCCGCGCGGGGTGTACGGGCCGCGGGTGAGCAGCACGCCCGGGGTTCCCTCCGGGACCGGGTTGCCCAGTTCGTCCACGACGATCAGCTCGTCGTCCTCACACATGGGGCGCCCCTGCGTCGTGCAGATGACGTCCTCCGGATCGTCCAGGCGGGTGTAGTTGAGCAGTCCCTCGGCCATGCCGAACACCTGCTGGAGCGTGCAGCCCAGTTCGGGGCGGACGCGGCGGGCGACGTGGTCGGCGAGGCGGGAGCCGCCGACCTGGAGCAGCCGCAGTGAACTCAGGTCGGCCCCGGGGTGTTCCACACGGTGGTCCAGCCAGCGTTGGGCGATGGCGGGGACGACGGCGGTCGCGGTGACGCGCTCTGTCTCGATCAGCGTGAAGGCCTTCTCGGGGCTGGGCGAGCCGAGGACGACCCGGCCGCCGTCGAGCAGCGTGCCGAGCAGGCCCGGACAGGCGAGGGGGAAGTTGTGGCCGAGGGGCAGGGCGGCGAAGTAGACCGTGTCGGGGCCGAGTTCGCAGACCTCGGCGCTGCGGCGGGCGTTGTAGAGGTAGTCGTCGTGCGTCCGGGCGATGAGCTTGGGCAGGCCGGTGGTGCCGCCGGAGAGCAGGAAGACGGCGATGGAGCGGCTGTCGGGCCGGTACGCGTCCACGGCCTCACGCAGGCCCTCGCCCTCGCCCCCGTCCTCGGGCGCGGCGCACAACTCCCGCAGATCGACGGCCCCGTCGCCGACCTTGTCGCCAAGGACCAGTACATGACGCAGAGCCGACGATCTCTCGGCGATCTCGAACGCCATCGCCTGGTGGTCGTGGTCCTTGAGGAAGTCCGGCACCGCGAGGGCCACGGCCTCGCCCTGTTCGACGAGGTGACCGATCTCGTGTCGGCGGTGGCCGGGCAGCGCCATGACCGGGATGACACCGAGGCGCAGACAGGCGTAGGTGAGGATCACGAACTCGGCGGTGTTGGGGAGTTGCACCACGAGCCGGTCGTCCGGGCCGAGGCCCAGTGCGGCCAGGCGCAGGGCGGTGGCGTCGGCGCGTTCGGCGAGTTGGCGGAACGTCAGCCGTCGGTCGCCGTCGACGATCGCGATGGCGTCGGGGCTCGCGTCGGCGGCGGTGTGCAGCCGATCGCCGAGGGCGATGCCCTCCCAGTAGCCCTTCTCCGTGTAGCGCTGCGCGTACTCGGCGGGCCAGGGCACAGCGCCGTTGCTGCTCGGCCTAGGCATGGTCTCTCTCCTTGGAGGTGTCTTCGGCCGCGTGCACGATCACGGCGTCCAGGGCGATCAGTCCGTCGGCGGTCAGCCGGAGCGGGTTGATCTCGATCTCGGCGGTCTCCGGGCTCGCGGCCAGGGCGGCGGCGAGTGCGGAGACGGCCCGTCCGAACTCGGTCCGGTCGAGCACCGGCCCACCGCGCCATCCGTCCAGCAGGGCCCGCGCGGCCAGGTCGTCGGGCATGGCGGCGGCCTCGGCCACGGTCAGCGGGGCGAGCCGGATCGCCACGTCGGCGAGCGCCTCGGCGGCCGTACCGCCCAGGCCCGCCAGCACGACCGGCCCGAACACCGGGTCCCGCCGCACCCCGAGCACCAGGTCGACACCGGCCGGTGCCATCGCCTCCACCAGGTAGCGGCGGCCGGCACCGATGGCGTCCAGCGCCGCGTCCAGCTCGGCGGCCGTACGCACTCCCAGGTGCACGCCGCCGACCTCCGTCTTGTGCAGGATCGCGGCGTCGAGCACCTTCACCGCGACGGGGCCGCCCAGCAGCCGCAGGGCGTCATGGGCGTCCGCGCGGGAGTCGCAGGCGACACGGTCGGGGGTACGGATGCCGAGCTCCGCGAGAAACGACTTGGCGGCGTCCTCGTCGAGGGGGCCGGTCGGCACGCATGTGGCAGCGGTCACCGGCGCGGGTCCCTCGGACACGGAACCCGCCTCCCGCACGGACAGGGAACCCGCCTCCCGCAACGCCCGCTGTCGCGCGTCCGTCACCAGGGCCCGTACGGCGTTGGCGGCGGAGGCCGGTCCCGTGAGGGCCGGGACGCCGGTCTTGTGGAGCCGGGCCCGTTGTTCGGCGACGTCTTCGGGGAGGCCTCCGACGACCACCACGGCGGGGGAGTCGGCGCCGAGGCCGGCGTCCTGGGCGGCGGAGGCGAGGTCCACGCTGTCGGGCTCGGTCAGGGCGTAGACGGCGAGCAGGTCCACCGCGGGGTCGGCGGCCGTGGTGGCGAGGACGCGGCCGAAGGTCTCGGCGGGCCGGCCGGTGTCGACCGGGTTGCGCTGGTAGGTGAGCGGGGGCAGCAGTTCGCCCAGCGTGCGCCGGGTGCCGGCGGCCAGCTCCGGCATGCGGATGCCGTCGGTGCCCGCCCGGTCGGCCAGCAGCAGTCCCGGCCCGGCCTGGGCCGTGACGATGCCGAGTCCTGGGTCCGGTTGGGGACGCAGCCGGATGCGGGAGAGCGCGGTGAGCGCGTCCACGAGTTCCCGTTCGTCGTCCACGACCACCGCGCCGGCCTGCCGCAGCGCGGCCCGCGTCGTACGCCAGGAGGTGGCGAGCGCGCCGGTGTGCGAGCGGGCGAAGTCCCCGACGTCACTGCGCCCGACGACCAACGCCACGACCGGTTTGACGGCGGCCACCTCGCGCACGGCCGCCACCAGCCTCGGCCCGTCCGGAACCGTCTCAAGATGCAGCGCGACCGCGGTCGTACGACCGTCCTCCACGAGGTGTTCCAGGACGTCCGCGGCGGTGACGTCGAGGCCCGCGCCGATGCCGACGCCGAGGCTGATGCCGTTCCCGGCGGCGGCCAGGTCGAAGGAGAGCGCGTGATTGACTCCGCCGCTGGCCGCGACGACGGCGATGTCACCGGCCGGAAGCTGTCCGGCGGCGGGCACGAAGCTGGCCGTCAGCCCCAGATGGGGTGCGAAGAACCCGGAGGTGTTGGGGCCGAGCAGCCGGACCCCGGTCTCCCGGGCGACCCGGCGCAGCGCGTCCGCGTGCTCCTCGCCCTCCGGGCCCGCCTCGCCGAACCCGCCGGCGCAGACCAGCGCGGCACGGCACCCGGCGGCGGCCGCCTCGGCCAGGGCGTCCGCACAGCCGGACGCGGGGACGCACAGGACGGCGAGGTCGAGCCGCCCGTCGGTGTGGGCGGCGGCCTCGGCGACGGAGGCGTACACGCCCTCGCCGGGGTCGGGGCGGCGCGCGTTGACCAGGGCGCGGGCACCGGGGAAGGCGGCCAGGGAGCGGGCCATGGCGGCGCCGAGCTTGCCGGGCTGCCGCGAGGCGCCGATGACGACGACGCCCTCGGGTGCGAAGAGCGGTGTCAGGTTCGCGGTCATGGTCAGGCCCGCCCTTCCGCCGTGGAGGCGACCAGGTCGGCCGTGGAGGCGACCAGGTCGGCACGGCCGGACAGCAGCAGCGTCTCGGCCCGGTCGTCGTCCATCGAGTCCTCCACGATCAGCGCGGGCACGCCGCACACCAGCCGGGCCTGCTCGGCGAGCAGCGAGCGGGTGAGCGGGGTGCCGTCCTGTACGGAGACCAGGTCCGGCGGCACGTCGCCGCTCAGGGCGGCGGTCAACTGGTCGTGGACCTCTGCGAGTTCGGCCTCTCCGCCGGGCGCGGTGAGCCAGAGGCAGCGGGAGTCCTCGCCGCGCAGCGCCGCGAGATCGGTCGCGGTCAGCCGCCGTCCGTCGAACTCCATGAACGGGGTGTCCAGCGGGGCGTGTCCCTCGTGCGCGACCCGCCAGTCCCGTACGACCCGGTCGACGAACTCGGGGTCGCGGCGGGCGATCCGGTCCTTGCCGATGGAGCGGGAGATGAAGTGGAAGGCGAACTGGGTGGGCCGGAACGCGTCGTGGTAGCGCCCGAAGTGCTCCCACCAGGACAGGCTGGGCCGGGCGGCGCCCTGGATCTTCTCGACCGAGGGGCGCCGGGCGGCCTCGTACGCCTCCAGGGCGGCCGGCAGGTCGTCGCGGTGCGTGTGCAGACTGGCCGCGAGGGCGACGGCGTCCTCCATGGCCATCTTGGTGCCGGAGCCGACGGAGAAGTGTGCGGTGTGGGCGGCGTCGCCGAGGAGGACGACGTTGCCGCTGTGCCAGCGGCGGGCGCGGCGGGTGCGGAAGTTGCCCCAGCGGGAGTTGTTGACCAGCAGTTCATGGCCGTCGATCTGCTCGGCGAAGAGCTTCTCCAGGTAGTGCCTGGTCTTCTCGTCGCTGGGACCGGGCGGCTGCGCGGTGTCGAACTCGTCGAGGCCCGCCCGCCGCCAGGACTCCTCGTCGGTCTCCACGATGAAGGTGCTGACGCTGTCGCTGATCGGATAGCCGTGCACGGCGAACGTGCCGTGCGGGCCGTGTTCGTGGACGAAGGTCAGACCGTCGAAGAGATAGTTCGTGCCGAACCAGATGAACTTGGCGGTCGCGACCTCCACCTCGGGCACGAGGACGTCGGCGAGGCGATCGCGGAAGCGGGAGTTCGCCCCGTCGGCGGCCACGATCAGGTCGTAGTCGGCGAGTTCCGCCGGATCGGCGGGGACCTCATGGCTGAAGCGGAGGTCGACGCCGACCTCGACGGCCCGCTCGTGCAGCAGCTGGAGCAGGGTCTTGCGGGTGATGGCGGCCATGCCGTTGCCGCCGCAGCGGATCCGCTCGCCCTTGAGCCGCACCTCGATGTCGTCCCAGTGCCGGCCGTCCTCCGCGAGCGCGGTGCGCAGGACGGGGTCGGCCTCGTGGATGGCGGCCAGGGTCGCGTCGGAGAACACCACCCCGAAGCCGAAGGTGTCCTCCGGCCGGTTCCGTTCGAAGACCGTCACCTCGACCGACGGATCGGCCTGCTTGGCGAGCGCCGCGAAGAACAGCCCACCGGGGCCGCCTCCCACGCAAGCGATCCGAGAAACCATGGCTCCGACCTCCACATCGAGTACAGGCCCAGACTCAGGCCCGCGGGCATCCTGTGTCAACAGCTACACGGGCGTCAATAATTTGTAGCGCTTTCTCGCGCCCATCGACGCGGGAGAATCCTTGAAAATCCCTGACTCACCAGGGATCCAGCGGCCGAGACACTCATTCTTGCGACGGCCGTCCATGTGACATAGTCGGTTTCGTGAAGCCTCGATCGATCGTCTTCGACCTGTTCGGCGACTACGTCCGCTACCGCGGCGGCGACGCCAGGATGCGCACCCTCAGCACGCTGATGGGCTGCTTCGGTGTGGGAGAGAGCACCGTGCGGGTGGTCCTCGCGCGGCTGCGCAAGGAGGGCTGGTTCGACGTCCGGCGCGAGGGCCGGGAGACCGTCTACACGCTCAACAAGCGCAGTCTCCAGCTCCTCGACGAGGGCCGCTCACGCATCTTCGACCGGGCGCCGTCCGACTGGGACCGGTACTGGTACATGGTCATCTACTCGGTCCCGGAGACCGAGCGCGGCGTGCGCGACCGTATCCGCAAGGAGCTGGCCTGGCTGGGCTTCGGCCCGCTGGCGCCGTCCACGTACGTCTCCCCGCACGACCGGCTCCAGCAGGTGCGGGAGAAGTTCGCCGACGAACCGGCCATCCGGCTCGACACCCTGCGTTGCCAGTCCGGCGGGCTGCCCGTCGACCGCGAGATGGCGGCCCGCAGCTGGGACCTGGCCGCGCTGAACGAGGACTACCGGGAGCTGCTGCGCACCTATCGCAGCCGGATGCCGTCGTACCGGGCCGGGCACCTCAGCCCCGAGGAGGCACTGGTCGAACGCATGCGGCTGACGTACGACTACCGCAAGTTCCCCTTCCGCGACCCGGATCTGCCGACCGAGCTGCTCCCGGCGGGCTGGGTGGGCCACGAGGCGCACGAGATGTTCCTGGAGGCCCACGAGATCCTGGGCCCGGCGGCCGAGTCCTACTACGACGAGGTGGCGGGCCCGGGTCCCGTCTAGGGTCTGTCGTCACATTCCCGTCGTCGCCCGAAGGGCCGCCCCGCGGCGTCTGGTGCGTGCTCTCGGCGTGCCGGGCGAAAGTCCTCGTACTGGACGCACTTGGGCTTTCGCCCGGTGCGGCGGTGGGGGCCCTCCCGTTCGAGCGAAGCCGAGAATGGGGGAGCGTGCCAGGCGTCGCGGGGCAGACGGGAAGGTGACGACAGACCCTGGGGCCCTACGACAGGTGCCCCAGCTCGTGCGAGGCCTCGGCCACCGTGGTGTGCAGTTCGCGGATCGTCTCGGCGAGGTGGTCCGGCGTGCCGGCGCTCTCCGGCAGGACGACGGAGATGGCGAGGGGCAGCGGGTCGCCGGCCGCGAAGACGGGGGCGGCGACGGAGATGATGCCCGGGATGACGCTGCCGTGCGTCTCGGCGTGGCCCTGTTCGAGGACCCGTGCCCGGGTGTCGGCGAGGCGTTCGGCCGTCCACTCGGCCTCCTTGCCGCGCAGCTCGCCGGTCAGCACCTCGTCGGTGAGGCTCTCGGGCAGATGGGCGAGGAAGACGCGGCCGACCGATGAGGTGAGCAGCGGGAGCGTGGCGCCGACGCGCACGGTCAGGGGCAGCGGACGGGTGCCGTACGCCCAGCTGACGACGATCGGGCCGCGGTCTCCCCAGACGGCGAGGTTCACGGAGTGGCCCGTGCGGTCGCGCAGGCGCAGGGCGTGGCCGCTCGCCACCGCCACCTCGTTGGTGCGGCGCAGCGCCTCGGCGCCCATGCGGCGCATGGTGGCGCCGAAGTCGTAGAGGCCGGAGGCGGGATCCTGCGAGGTCAGCCCTATGCGGCCGAGGCTGACGAGGTAGCGGTGGACCTTGCTGGGCTGCATCCCGCTGGCCTGCGCGATCGCCGACAGGCTGAGCGCGCCGCCGCCGCCCTCCAGTGCCAGCAGGACCCGCATGGCCGTCTCGACGGACTGGATCCCCTGACGGTCCCCGTTGTTCTCCTTGGGGTCGGTCGTGGTCACTGCGCAGCTCTCTTCCCCTGCCGGCGGACGAAGGTGATCAGCCTATCCGCGCTGTCCGCGCGACGAGCCGGCCCTCGTCCGCGAACGGATCTTACATTCACTATTGCGGAACGCGTTACGTTCTGGTGAACTGCGGGAGCGGTGGCACTCACGGCCACCCCGACTGCTTCCGGCCGCACCGGCCCGATCTCGCCGTCACCGCTGAGCCGCCTTCTGACCGCGCACACGCCTGCGCTTCATGAACGCCCTGGTCACTCACACCCGACCGGCGCCTCACCTCGCCTGCACAAGCGATCTCCCGAGGAGAACTCCGCAATGAAGCTGATCGGCCTCGAAGAACACTTCGTGACCCCCGACCTGGTGGGCCACGGCGCGTCCACCGCCTCCATCGCCCAGCCCCACGCCTGGGCGGAGGCCTCCCGCCGGCTCCTCGACCTCACCGAGGAACGCCTCGACGCCATGGACACGGCCGGCCTGGACATGCAGGTGCTCTCGCTGAACTCCCCCGGCCTCCAGGCGGAGACGGACCCGGCGGCCGCCGTACGGCAGGCGATCACGGTCAACGACTTCCTCACCGGTGTCATCGCCGAGCACCCCGACCGCTTCTCCGGTTTCGCCGCCCTGCCGCTGCAGGACCCGAAGGCCGCCGCCGACGAGCTGGAGCGGGCGGTCACCCAGCTCGGGCTGCGCGGCGCCCTCGTCAACGCGCACACCCACGGCCGGTACCTCGACGACCCCGCGCTGCGCGTCGTCTGGGAGCGCGCCGAACACCTCGACGTGCCGCTCTATCTGCACCCGGCCAACGGCGTCGACACCGCCCACGTGCTGTCCGGCCACCCCGAGCTGGTCGGACCGATGTGGAGCTGGGGCATCGACACCGCCACCCACGCCCTGCGGCTGATCTTCGGCGGTGTCTTCGACGACTTCCCGAAGGCCAAGCTGCTGCTCGGCCACATGGGAGAGGGCCTGCCGTTCGTGCTGTGGCGCATGGACTCCCGCTGGGAGTTCCACGCCCACCACGGCATCGAGCTCAAGCGGGGCCGCCCGTCGGAGTACATCCGCGAGAACCTCTACATCACGACCAGCGGCGTCTGCTCCTCCGCCCCGCTTCTGACCGCGCTGCTCTCGATGGGCGCCGACCACATCCTCTTCGGCACCGACTACCCCTTCGAGGACATCGGGACGGCCACGGATTTCCTGCGGAACGCGCCGATCAGCGACGCCGACCGGCTGAAGATCGGCCACCGGAACGCCGAGAAGCTCCTCGGCCTCGCCACCGGCCCCGCGCCCGCACCCGCGTACGCCGGTGTCTGAGACAGCGGAACGGAAGGGCACGCACATGTACGACGTCGCCGTCATCGGGTACGGGCCCGTGGGCATGGTCACGGCGGCACTGCTCGGTCAGGCAGGCCACGACGTGATCGTGCTGGAGCGCTACCCCACCCTCTACAACCTGCCGCGCGCCGCCATCTTCGACGACGAGACGATGCGGACCTTCGACCGTCTCGGCCTCTCCGGGACCCTGCTGCCCACGCTGCACGTCCAGCGGAACTACGAGTGGCGCAACAGCGCCGGCGAACTCCTCATCGAGCACGACTTCGCCGCCGTCGGCGGCCAGGGCTGGGCGGAGTGGTACATGATGTACCAGCCCTACCTGGAGGACGCCCTCGACCGCCTGGTCCGCGGTCTCGGCAACGTCGAGATCCGGATGGACTCCAAGGTCACCGCCTTCCACGACGCGCCGCACGGCGTGGACGTCCAGGTCGAGGGAGCCGACGCCGTCGTTTCGGCCAGGTACGTGGTCGCCTGCGACGGAGGCAACAGCTTCACCCGCGACCGGCTCGCCGTGGGGCAGGACGACTACGGGTTCTCCGAGCCGTGGATGGTCTGCGACTTCCGGCTGAAGGAGGACGGCGGCGCGGACATCCCCAAGGCGCGCCAGGTGTGCGACCCGAGGCAGCCGATCTCGATCATCTCGCTGGGCCCCGAGCACCACCGGTTCAGCTTCATGCTCGACTCGGCGGAGTCCTTCCCCGTCGAGCGGGAGCCCGACCGGGTGTGGGCGCGGGTCGCCGCGTATGTCGACCGGAGCCAGGCCGACCTCATCCGCGTCGCCACCTACACCTTCCGCTCGCTCGTCGCGGAGCACTGGCGCCGTGGCCGGATCCTGCTGGCCGGGGACGCGGCCCACCAGATGCCGCCGTTCCTCGGGCAGGGCATGTGCTCGGGCATCCGGGACGCCCAGAACATCGCGTTCAAGCTCGACGCCGTACTGCGCGGCGCCGACGACGCGCTGCTCGACACGTACCAGAGCGAACGCGAACCGCATGTGCGGGCCATCATCGCCAAGGGCATCGAGCTGGGCCGGGTGCAGACCGTGCGCGACCCGGTGGCGGCCGCCGAGCGCGACGCCCGCCTGATCGCGCAGCGCGAGGCGAACGGGCGCCCCGAGAAGATGCGCTTCCCGGGCCTCGGTCCGGGGCTGCGCGACGCGTCCCCGCAGGCCGGGCATCTGATGCCGCAGGGCAGGGTCGAGTCGCACGGCACCGAGGGGCTTTTCGACGCCGTACTCGGCCGTGGTTTCGTCCTCCTCGTCGACGGCCGCGAAGGCGCCTCGCTCGACGCCTCCACCACCGCTGAAGCCACCCGGCTCGGCGTAGGCGTCCACCACCTCACCGACCGCCGCCTCACCACCGAGGGGTTCACCGACGTCGGCGGCGTCTACGGGCGCTGGTTCGACGAGAGCGGCACCACCGCCGTCCTGTGGCGGCCCGACTTCTACATCCTCGGCACCGTGGCCTCGCTCACAGATGTCCCGGCGCTCCTGAAGACCCTTGCCACCGCAGTCGAGCCGACGCAGGCTCCTGCCATCGTCGGAGAAAGGATCCGGCCATGACCGCTCCGTCCGTCATACGCCCGACCGTCCGCAGAGTCCCCGCGACCACGTTCATGCTGGTCGCCGCCTGGGTCGTCGCCTCCCTGGAGGGTTACGACCTCGCGGTGTACGGCGTCACCGTGCCCGCGCTCCTGGGCGACCCCTCGCTCGGCATCGACAAGGCGGAGGCCGGCACGATCGGCTCGCTCGTCGGCATCGGCATGCTCATCGGCGCCGGCCTCGCCGGGGCCCTCGTCCACCGCACCGGGCCGCGCCGGCTCCTGCTGGTCGGAACCACCGTCTTCACGGTCGGCATGGCGGTCTGCACGGTCGCGAGCGGTGTCCCGTCCTTCGGCGCCGGCCGTCTGATCGTCGGCCTCGGTCTGGGTGTCGTCCTGCCGACGATCAACGCCTTCGTCGCCGACCTCAGCGAGCCCGGCCGCCGCAGCCGCAACGTGGCCCTGATCATGAGCGGTTACGCGGCCGGTGCCCTGCTCTCCCCGCTGCTGGGCACGGCCATGCTCCCCGACGTGTCGTACCGCTGGATGTACGTGATCGGTGTCGTCCCGGTGTTCCTGGCCGTGCCGCTGGTGCTCAGGCTCCCCGAGAGCCCCTTCCACCTGCGCCGCACCGGCCGCGCGGACGAGGCGCGAGAGGTGGAGGAGCGACTCGGCCTCACCCCGTCCGAGGCCGCGCCGACGACCGACCCGGGCCGCTGGCTCGGCATCGGCTCACTGCTGACCGGCGGGCTCGCGGTGTCGACCGTGCTCTTCTGGGCCATGTCCTTCTGCGGACTCCTGCTGGTCTTCGGCATCAGCACCTGGCTGCCCAGCATCATGCAGGCCGCGGGCTTCTCGCTCGGCTCGGCGCTGATGCAGACGGCGGCGATGTGGCTGGGCGTCGGGGTCGGGGCCATCATCGGTGGCCGGATCGCGGACAAGCTCGGCCCCAAGCGGGTCGTGGTCGCCGCCTTCCTGGTCGGCACCCTGAGCCTGATCGCGATGAGCACCCGCCCGCCGACGGCCGTGATGTTCGTGCTCATGTTCATCAGCGGGTTCGGGTTCATCGGTTCGCAGATCCTCGGCAACGCGTTCATCGTGACCAGGTATCCGGACGCCGTACGCGGCAACGGCCTCGCCTGGGCCCTGTCCATCGGCCGGTTCGGCGCGATCGCCGGCCCGTCGCTGGGCGCGTTCGTCCTCAGCTCGGGCGCCGACATCGAGTGGGCCTTCTACGCCTTCGCCGTCCCCGCGCTCGTCGGAGCGATCGCGGCCGGCGCCGTGCCCCGCGTCCGGGCCGCGGTGGCGCCGTGAGCCCCGTCCACTCGACGGTGGTCCACGAGTCCTGGGGTCAGCGGGTCGTCTTCGGCTCCGGCACCGCACGGGACGACGTGGCGGCCGAGGTCACCGGGCTCGGCGCGAGCCGGGTCCTGGTGATCGCGGCCGACGCGGAACGCGCCCTGGCCGAGGACATCTGCAAGGACCTCCCCGTCGTCGGAATCTTCGGCGGGGTCCGGCCCCACGTACCGACCGAGGTCGCCGAGGCCGTACGCGCCGCCGCCCGCGAGCACGGGGCCGACCTGCTGCTGAGCGTCGGCGGCGGCTCGACCACCGGCACCGCGAAGGCGGCGGCGCTCACCACCGGCCTGCCGGTCCTCGCCGTCCCCACCACCTACGCCGGCTCCGAGGCGACCCCCGTGTGGGGCCTCACCGAGGACGGCCACAAGCGCACCGGCGTCGACCCGAAGGTGCTCCCCCGGGTCGTCGTCTACGACGCCACGCTGATGCTGTCGCTGCCGACCCGGCTGTCGGTGACCTCGGGACTCAACGCCCTCGCCCACTGCGTCGACGCGTGGTGGGCACCCCGGCACAGCCCGATCAACTCGGCCCTGGCCGTCGAGGGCGTCCGGTCGCTGGCGTCCGCGCTGCCGCGCATCGTCGCCGACGGCCAGGACGTCGCCGCCCGCCGCGACATCCTCTTCGGCACCTACCTCGGGGCGGTCGCCTTCGCCGGGGCCGGTTCCGGACTGCACCACAAGGTGTGCCACGTCCTCGGCGGCGCGTACGACCTCGAACACGCCGCCCTGCACTCCGTGGTCCTCCCCCACGTGGTCGGCCTCAACCTGCCCTCCGCCCCCGACGCGGCCCGGCGCCTGGGAGCGGCGCTCGACTCGCCCGACGATCCCTTCGGTGCGCTGCTCGACCTCTACGCGAGGCTCCGACCCCCACGCTCGCTGGCCGAGTTGGGGCTGGCCGAGGAGGAACTCGACCGGGCCGCCGACCTGGTCATGGCCCAGGTCCCGGACTCCAACCCGCGCCCGGTGACCCGCGACGAGATGCGCGCGCTACTGGGGCGGGCGTGGCGCGGGGACACACCGGTTCGCACGGACATGCGGCATGGTCGCGTGAAGGATCACGAAGGAAGCCACCGATGACCGAACAGGAGCTGACCGACAAGGTCGTCGCGAGCTTCGACGGCGCGCGGGACGACCGCTTCCGTGAGGTGATGCGGGCCCTCGTCCGGCACGCGCACGCCTTCGTGCGCGAGACACGGCTCACCGAGGAGGAATGGTCCGCGGCGATCGCGTTCCTGACGGCGGCCGGTGACATCACCACCGACACCCGCCAGGAGTTCGTCCTGCTCTCGGACGTCCTCGGCGTCTCGATGCTGACCGTCGCGGTGAACGAACCGGGCGACGGCGAGGCGACCGAGTCCACGGTCCTCGGCCCGTTCTTCGTCCAGGACTCGCCGGGCATCGAACTCGGCGGGGACATCGCGGGCGGCGCGAGCGGCGAGCCCTCGTGGGTCGAGGGCCGGGTCACCGGCCCCGACGGCACCCCGGTCGCCGGGGCCCGCATCGAGGTGTGGGAGGCCGACGACGACGGGATGTACGACGTCCAGTACGACGACGGCGAACTCGCCGGGCGCGCGCATCTGTTCACCGACAGCGAGGGCCGCTACCGGTTCTGGGGGCTCACCCCTACGCCGTACCCGATCCCGGACGACGGCCCCGTCGGCCGCCTTCTCGACCATGCCGGCCGCTCCCCGCTGCGGGCACCCCACCTGCACTTCAAGGTGACGGAACCCGGCCACCGCCCTCTCATCACGCACATCTTCGTCGCGGGTGACCCGGGCCTCGACGCCGACTCGGTCTTCGGGGTGAAGGACTCGCTCGTCCGCCCCTTCGACCGTCGTCCGGCCGGCACACCGACACCGGACGGCCGTCGCGTGGAAGGGACGTGGACCTCGGCGAGCTTCGACATCGTGCTGCGGAAGGAGTAGAACCTGAGCGACTGCTCACCGTCCGCTGGGACTCAGGCCCCGCTGGTCCCCGGCCGGGGTGCCACGTCCGCCGCGCGCCCGGTCGATCACCGCCCAGGCGGCCGCGGCGTCCTGCACACCCAGGCCGACACTGCCGTAGAACACGATGTCGTCGGGGCCGGTGCGGGCGGCCGCCCGGCCCACGACGACGTCGCCGAGGGCGATGAGGTCCTGCCGTACGAGGTCTCCGGACCGTAGCGCGGTCACCACCGGACCACAGTGTCCCGCCGCCGTCCCGGGATCGTCGACGACGACGGCGCGCGCCCGGCGCAGCACCTCGGGGTCGGTCTCGCAGCGGGTGGGTTCGACGGATCCGACGCTCACGACGGTGCAGCCCTTCCTCAGCCAGGATCCGAGGACGACGGGGTGTTCGCTGAGGGTGCAGGCGGCGACGATGTCCGCTCCCGCCACGGCCTCCTCGGCGGTGGCCGTGGCCTCCACGGCAAGCCCCAGTTCGGCGGCGAGCTCTGCCGCGGCGGCCTGGCGGTTCCGCGGTGTGGGGCTCCAGATCCGTACCGAACTCAACGGGCGTACCCGGGCGATGGCGCGTACGTGGGCACGGGCCTGTACGCCCGAGCCGATGACCGCGAGGCGGGTGGCGTCCGGGCGCGCGAGGACGTCGACGGCGAGGGCGCTGCCGGCGGCCGTGCGCAGCGTCGTGACGGTCGTCCCGTCCAGCACGGCGACCGGTCGGCCGGTCTCCGGGTCGAGGGCGGTGATCAAGGCGTGAACGTTGGGCAGTCCGCGTGCGGTGTTTCCCTGGTTGACGCTGCCGAACTTGCTGACCGCGCCCGTGTCGGGAGACAGGCGGGCGGCGTAGCAGAAGACGATGGAGCCGTCGAAGCGGCTGGAGTAGAGGATCTTCTCCGGCAGCTCGGCGGTCCCGTCCCCCAGGGCGGCGAACGCGGCGCGCTGGGACTCGATCGCCGTGCCGGGATCGAAGAGGGACTCCACCCGGCGGCGGGACAGGAACAGGATCTCTTCCGGCTCTTCCGTCATGTGCTCTCGCTTCCTCGTCACGGGGATCGGTGCGGCCGCGGCCGCCGCGGCGGAGGCCGCGCCGAGCGCCACTCCCCCGGCGACGAGCAGGCTTCCCAGCAGTTGTCCCGGTCCGAAGCTTCCGGTACCCGCCAGTGGTGCCGTCAGCGCGGCCGACACCGGGATCAGCCCGGACAACAGTGCCATGCCCACGGCTCCGATCCGGTGGATCGCCCCGAACCACAGCACGATTCCCAGGACCGTCACCGCGAGGATCTGCCAGGCCAGCGCCGCCGCCTCCACGCCGTCCGGCATCCGTACCCACGCCGGGCCGTCCACGGCGAGCCCCAGCACCGCCGCCTCCACCGCGGCGATCGCGCAGGCGCAGGTGGTCAACAGCAGCGGCCCGAGGACCCGCAGCACCGGTACGACGAAGAGGGCCATGACCACTTCGCCGCCCATCGCGGCCAGTGACCAGAGCAGTCCGGCCCCGTCGGTCCGCCCGAATCCCTGGACCACGGCCGCCCCGGCCGCCACCACCAGCGCCCCGCAGGCCACCCGCCCCGAGGGGCGCCTCGACTCCAGCAGCGGCACCAGTATCGCCACCACGACGGGGGTGCACCCCACCACGACGCCCGGAACCGCGGGCTCGGCGGTGCGCTCGGCGGAGAGCACCGCCACGTTGAAGCCGACGAGGCCGGCCGCCGTGACCAGGGTGAGCCGCACCCACAGCCGTGGGGTGAGCCGGCGGACCGGTGCCCATCCACGCCGGGAGCAGAGGACGGCCAGCAGCAGGAAGCCGAGGGCGTAGCGCACCGACTGTCCGCCGAGGAACGGGTAGTGCGCCATCATGCTGCTCGCCACGAAGGACACACCGACCAGGACGGCGGAGACGGTACCCATCAGCACACCGAGGCGCTGCGCTCGTGTCATGGGCGGTATCGCGTTCACCTGGTCCGCGCGCCGGGCTCAGCCGCCGAGGTAGGCCTTGACGATCTCCTCGTCCTCGGCCAACTCGGCTGCGGGACCGTGGAGTTTCAGCGAGCCGGATTCCAGGACGTAGGCGCGGTCGGCGACTTCGAGTGCGGCCAGGGCGTTCTGCTCCACCAGGAGCACCGTGGTGCCCTGCTCGCGGATCCGGGCGATCGTCTCGAAGATGACGTCGACGAGTACCGGGGCCAGGCCCATGGAGGGTTCGTCGAGCAGGAGCAGTCGTGGTTTGGCCATCATCGCCCGGCCGACGGCGAGCATCTGCTGTTCGCCTCCGGACATGGTGCCGGCCTTCTGGTGGAGGCGTTCGCGGAGCCGGGGGAAGAGTTCGAGGATCATCTCCCGGTCCGCGGCGATCCCTTCTTTGTCCTTGCGCAGGAACGCGCCCATGTCGAGGTTCTCGTCGACGGTCATCCGGGGGAAGATCCGCCGACCCTCCGGTGAGTGGGCGATGCCGCGTCGGACGACCTCGTGGTCCGGTGTGCCGTTGAGCTGCCGACCCTGGAAGGTCATGGTGCCGCCCCGCACCGGCAGCAGGCCGGAGATGGCACGCAGGGTGGTGGACTTGCCCGCGCCGTTCGAGCCGATCAGGGTGACGATCTCGCCGGGGTAGACGGTCAGGGAGAGGCCCTTCACCGCGGCGATGTTGCCGTAGTAGACGTGGATCTCGTCGAGTTCGAGCATCGGTTCGCGCGTCTCGGTCACACCGCTGGCGCCGCTCATGTGGTCTTGTCCCTTCCGGACTTGCCGAGGTATGCCTCGATGACCCGGGTGTCGTTCCTGATGTCGTCGGGGCCGCCCTCGGCGATCTTCTGTCCTCTGTCGAGCACGGTGATCCGGTCGGAGACCTGCATGACGACGCTCATGTCGTGCTCGATGAGCAGGACGGAGAGGTCCTTCTCGTCCCGCACCCGGTGGACGAACTCGGTGAACCGGCCGGACTCCTGCGGGTTCATGCCGGCGGTCGGTTCGTCGAGGAGCAGGATGCTCGGGTCGAGCGCGAGTGCCCGTGCGACCTCAAGACGGCGCTGGTCGCCGTAGGAGAGGTTGCGCGCGTACTCGCCCGCGACCTTGGCGATGCCGACGAACTCCATCAGTTCCCGGGCGACTTGCTGCGCTTGACGCTCCTCGCGGCGCTGGCGGGGGGTGCGCACGATGGTGTGGAAGGGGCCCGACCTCAGCTTGGAGTGCATGGCGACCTTGATGTTCTCCTCGGCCGTCATCAGCCCGAAGAGCCGGATGTTCTGGAAGGTGCGGGCCATGCCGAGGGCGGCGATCCGGTGCGGGACGAGGTTGGTGATGTCCTTCTCGCCCAGGACCACGCGTCCGCTGGTCGCCCGGTACAGGCCGGTGAGCACGTTGAAGAACGTCGTCTTGCCCGCGCCGTTGGGGCCGATCAGGCTGACGACGGACTGCTGGGGGATGGTGAAGGACACGTCGTTGACGGCGACCAGGCCGCCGAACTTCACGGTGATGCGGTCGGCGTGCAGTTTCGGCGTGGTCCCGGCGTCCAGCGGTGCCTGTGTCTGCGGACTCGTCGTCATACCTTCTCCCCCATTCCCATTCCCGTTCCCGTTCCCGTCTCGTCGGTGATGACCGGTTCGTCGGCGGCTGTGGTCTTGAGCAAGGGTTCCTCGTCCAGTTCGGGAGCGGGCGCTTCCATGTCGGCGCCGAGGGACTCCATGTCGGTGCGGCTGGGTTCGTGCAGGACCAGCCGGGTCCGTGACTCGGGCAGGATGCCCTCGCGCCGGAACAGCATCATCAGCACGAGGATGCCGCCGAACAGCAGGTAGTTGTAGGAGGGGAAGTTGATGTCCGTCCCGAACTGCTCGTTGAAGGACGTCCCGAACTGCGGCAGGCCGGTGGAGTTGACCCAGGCGAGGACGAGCGCGCCGAGCATGACGCCCCACACGTTGCCCATCCCGCCGAGGACGACCATCGCCAGCAGGGTGATGGAGATGGAGAAGTTGAACCGGTCCGGCAGGACGCCTCCGACGTGCGTGGCGAAGGCGACGCCGGCGAGACCTCCGGCGACCGCGCCGACGGCGTAGGCGGAGAGCTTGGTGCGCATCAGCGGGACGCCCATCATGCTCGCGGCGAGTTCGTCCTCGCGGATGGCCAGCCAGGCCCGGCCCAGCCGGCCCTCGCGCAGGCGCAGCGAGATGAAGACGACGACGACCACGATCAGCACGAAGATGACGTACTTGTACACCAGGTCGAACGGCCCGAGCTTGAAGGAGCCGATGGCGATCGGGTCGACCGGGGTGATGCCCTTGGTGCCGTTGGTCAGGTTGAAGCCGAAGACGTTGTCGCCGTTGGTGAAGACCTGCGGGATGATCTCGCCGAAGCCGAGGGTCACCAGGGCGAGGTAGTCGCTCTTCAGGCGCAAGGTGGGCGCGCCGATGATCACGCCCCACACCGCGCAGAAGCCGGCTCCGATGAGGAGCACCAGCCAGAAGCTGATGTGGATGCCGGGTGCCGTGCCCAGTGCCCCGCCGAAGAGGTGGATGTCGACCTGGTAGAAGAAGCCGGACATCAGCCAGCCCGCGGTGTAGCCGCCGAGGGCCCAGAAGGCGACGAAGCCCAGGTCCAGCAGGCCGGCGTAGCCGACGACGATGTTCAGGCCGAGGGCGCAGATCACCCAGACGAGTGCCTCGTTGACGGAGGTGAGCGGCAGCCACTCGCGGAAGAAGGTCTGCCCGCCGGGGCCGAGGTTGGGGATCATGTAGTAGTAGGCGAGGAACACCAGGACCGCTGCCGCGGAGTATCCGAGCGGCCAGCGCATGCGGTGCGGTATCGCCAGGCCCGGCATCCGCCGCGCCTTGGCAGGAACGTCGACAGCCATGGCTACACCTTCTCCGTGGTCGGTCGGCCGAGCAGGCCTTCGGGCTTGAAGACCATCAGCAGGATGAGGATGGCGAAGACGACGCTCTGGGACCATTTCTGGCCGAAGCCGTAGGGCAGGCCGTCGTTGAAGCCCTGGATGAGGCCGATGAGGATGCCGCCGAGCACGGCGCCGCTGATGTTGCCGATGCCGCCGAGGACGGCGGAGACGAAGGCGATGAGGCCCAGCTGGTAGCCGAGGTTGTATGCCGTGGTGCCCACGACCTGCTGGTACATGACGCCCGCGGTGCCGGCCAGCGCCCCGCCGATCAGGAAGGTGAAGGAGATGGTCCGGTTCACGTTGACGCCCATCAGCCGGGCGGCATCCTGGTCCTGGGCGACGGCCCGCATCGCCTTGCCCTGCCGAGTGCTGGTGATCACCCAGCGCAGCAGCAGCAGGACCGGCACGGTCACCCCGATGACCGCCAGCAGACTGTAGTCGACCTGGAACTCGCCGATCCCGAAGGACCCTTCGGGAAGGACGCTCGGCCACTGCTTGGGCGTCGAGCCGTTCCACTTCAGACCGATGAACTGCAGGACGAAACTCATGCCGACCGCGGTGATCAGCGGAGCGAGCTTCGGGGCACGCCGCAGGCGGCGGTAGGCCACGAATTCGAGCGTCACATTGATGCCGCCGCAGAAGAGCATGGTGCCCACGATGGTGACGAGCAGGAGCACGATGCCGAGAAAATCGGAGTGTTCCTGGCCCATGACGGTCGTCAGCAGGAAGCCGCTGAACAGGGCGCCGAGCATGAACAGGTCACCATGGGCGAAGTTGATCAGCTCGATGATGCCGTAGACAAGGGTGTAACCGAGCGCGATGAGCGCGTACAGCATTCCGAGGTTGAGACCGACCATGCCCGCGGAGAAGAACTGGGACGGGGAGTTGATCAGGTTGGCGGAGAGCCAGACAACGAGGCCGAGGAGAATGACATAGGTGGCGTAGCGCTGGATGACCGCTTTGCGGTCGATCGCGGCCGGCACCGCGACGCTGGTGGCAGTTGCTGCCATGAAGATCCTCGCGAGGGTCGGGAAACGGTGCGGAAGAAACGGACCGAAGCAGGTCCGGGGCGGGCGCCACCTGTGTGGGGTGGCGCCCGCCCCGGACCTCAACTCAGCTGACGGGCCAGGGCTTCAGGAACTTCTCTTCCTTGTCCGTGACCTGGAGCACCGAGATGTCGAGGACGCTCACATCACCGGTCTTGGGGTCGATGTCCAGTTTCTTGCCCACGACCGACTTGTCGGCCGGGATGCTGATCCCGCTGCCCGAGAAGACCTGCTCCGTGATGGACTTCCGGGTGCCGTCGGACTTCTCGATCGCCTGCAGGATCACCTGCAACGCCTCCACCCCGTAGAGGGCGTAACTGGTCGCCGGGTCCTCCCCGTACTTCTTCTTGTAGGCGTCGAGCAGGTCCGCGCCCGGGCCGCCCTCTTCGCGGAGCGTCGTGGCGGTCAGGCCGGCGAAGGTGAGATAAGCGCCCTGGGCCTGTGCCAGTCCGTCGAATTCGGGATAACCGCTGAAGCCGTCGGGCGCGAGGAGCTTCACCTTGGAATTGTCGCCGAGGACCTTGACCTTGTCCTTGACGAGTTGGCCGCCGTTGTTGTCGAAGATGCCGGCGAGGTAGACGCACTCCGGCTTCGAGGCCTTGATACTGGTGAACAGCGCGGTGTAGTTGGGCTGTTTGGCATCCCACGCCTGATTGCCGAGCACCTTGATGCCCTGCTTCTTCGCCTCCTCCTCGAAGGCCTTGCCGACGCCCTGGCCGTAGGTCTGGTTGTCATTGAGGACGTAGCAGTTCTTGATGCCGAGGTCCTTGGCCGCGAACTGGGCCCCCGCCGCGCCCTGGTAGTCGTCGGTCGCGATGACACGGGCGTAACTGCGTGAGCCGGACGGGAAATACTTCTCCGGCTCACCCGGCTCCCAGGCCTTTGTCAGACCCGGGTTGGTGTTCGCGTGCGACACCATCAGCATGGGGCCGGACGGGTCCTGGTTCAGAACCGGGGCGATGATCTGCGCGCAGCCGGAGTTGTAGGTGCCCATGACCGCGACCTCTTCGGTGTTGCCCACGTGGTCCTGCGCGTTCTTGGCGCAGGTCGCGTCGTCCCAGGCACCCTTGGCGGCCGTCGAGTCGTCGTAGACCTTGAGCTTCACCTTGTACTTGCCGGCCTTGCTGCCTATCTGGTCCAGGTAGAGCTGCATCGCGTTGACCGTCGACTCGGACGCGTCCTTCGAGGCTCCCTGAAGCGGCAGGTCCACGCCGATGACGAGCGTGCCACCGCCGGACGAGCTGTCGGGCGCGCCGCCCGAGGCATTGCCTCCACAGGCGCTCAAGGCGAGTCCGGTGACAGCGACCGTCGCGAAAATCTTGGCTGATCTGGACATCCGACTCCTCATTGCTGCAGGTATGGGGAAATTTGAAGCGCCTGTGTTACGCAAGAACGCACTCTTATGTCTCGATCACGTTTCGAATTGAATTGTTATCCGCGTCGAGGATGCCGAGAGGGCATGCCAAAACAAGGCCCCGATGGAGGGATTTCGCCGCGCGCGAGGAGTCGACTCACAGGAGTGACTTCGCCTTATGTAACTGTCGCCGCATGCGACTTTCCGCACGGTGAAGACACTTTCGGTGACCCGAGTAACCGGTAATTGCGACCTGTCGGCCGATGCCGCCGCGCCGGGCCGACGGTGTGGGTAAATCGGACGTTGACGCCAATAACGGCACACTTCCCCTCGACCCTCGCCGTTCGACCGCCCATCCATGCGGCGATCAAGGGGAACCTGCACCCGTCGGTGAACCCTCGTTTCCCCCGACCTGCCCAAGGCCGAACCTATGGCTGCCAGGAAAGAAGGGGCGAGCCGGGCATAAGGTGACTCACGCGGAAACCCTCCCGACGAGACGGCCACCGCGCCCCGGCGCCTCCTCCCGCACCGCCTTCACCGAAACGCCGCGCCCGGCGCGGCGTTTCGGCCACTCGGCCGACCGCGTGACGCACGCACCGCGCCGCCGGCCGGATCCGCGAGGCCAGGCGATTTACAGAACGGCAACAGAAGGGACATTCTGGGGGTGTTTCCTGTCGTGAGACTTGTTGTCACGACAGTGAACGCACCCGACCCCGGGGAGAGCCCGTGTCCGTTCCGCCGAAGTCCACTCCGCCCGTCCCGGGCACCCAGTCACTCGCCTCGCTCGCCAAGGCGGACGGCGTCCGGTTCCTCCTCGCCACCTTCACCACGCTGACCGGCAAGCCCTGCGCCAAGCTCGTGCCCGTCGAGGCGGCGGACGCGCTGGAGGGCGACGGCGTCGGCTTCGCGGGATACGCCGCCGGGGCCATGGGCCAACTGCCGCGCGACCCCGATGTGGTCGCGATCCCGGACGTCTCCTCCTACGTCCCGCTCACCTTCGTCCGCCCCGGTCTCGGCATGGTGCACTGCGACCCGTACGTCGAGGGCAGCCCGTACGCCTTCGCGCCACGGGTGATCCTGCGGACGCTCGCCGAGAAGGCGGCGGCCGAGGGCACGCGCATGGTCAGCGGGGCGGAGGTGGAGTACTTCCTGGTGCAGCGCGGGGCGGACGGCGCGCTCACGACGGCCGACCGGCTCGACGACGCGGCCCAGCCCTGTTACGACGCCCGGGGACTGACCCGGATGTACGACCACCTCACCGCCGTCTCCGACGCGATGGTGCAACTGGGCTGGGGGCCGTACGCGAGCGACCACGAGGACGGCAACGGGCAGTTCGAGCAGAACTTCCACCACGCGGACGCGCTGACCACCGCCGACCGGGTGGTCACCCTGCGGTACATCGTGCAGGTCCTCGCCGAACAGCGCGGAATGACGGCCACGTTCATGCCGAAGCCGTTCACCGACCGCACCGGCAGCGGGCTGCACATGCACCTGTCGCTGTGGGACGGCGAGCGCGCGCTGTTCCCGGCGGGCGGGGACGCCAGGGACCAGTACGGCATGGGGTTCGGCCCCGAGGCGTACCACTTCACCGCCGGTCTGCTGGAGCACGCGCCCGCGCTGCACGCGCTCATCGCGCCCACCGTCAACTCGTACAAACGCACCGGCGCGACCACGACCGCCTCGGGTGCCACCTGGGCGCCGCGCATGGCGAGTTGGGGCGGCAACGACCGTACGCACTTCCTCCGTGTGCCGGACGCCCACCGGGTCGAGCTGCGCGGCGGCGACGGCTCGGCGAACTCCTACCTCGCGGCGGCCGGCGCGCTGGGCGCGGGCCTGGACGGGGTGCGCCGCCGGCTCGACCCCGGCCGGCCGGGCGCCGCCGAGGACGGCCCCCGGCTGCCGCGCACCCTGCTCGACGCGGTGCACGCGCTGGAGTGCGACGACGTGGTCCGCGGAGTGCTCGACGCGGTGGACGCGAAGGCCGGAGTCAGCGACTACTACGCCGAGTTGAAGCGCGAGGAGTTCTACAGCTGGCACAACACGGTCTCCCCCTGGGAGATCGACCGCTATCTCACCGCCGTCTGACCCCCCTGACCACTCCCCTCTGACCACCGCCGTCTGACCACCCCCGTCGTCACAAGCCCGTTGGAGGTCATGCCCATGTGCGGCATCGCAGGACTCCAGGTGCGCGACCCCTCGCTGGAGCCCCGGCTCGGCGAACTGCTCACCGGGATGCTTCACCAGGCCGCCGAGCGCGGTCCCGACTCGGCCGGGGTCGCCCTGTACGGCGACGCCCGCCTCACCCCGCCCGGCCACTCGGCGGTCAGCCTGCTGGCGCCGGGCGACGCGTCCGCCGCCGAGATCGCCGCGCTGGTCGGCGGGGACACGGCCGCCGTGACCGTCAGCCAGTCGGTCGTCGTCCACTCGCCGGGTCTGCCGGTCGCCGACCTGGAAAGGGCGGTGCGCGCGGCCTTCCCGACGGCCGTGGTCACCGGACGCGGCACCGACCTGGCCGTCCTCAAGGGCGTCGGCCACCCGGACGCGCTCGCCGAGGAGTTCGGCCTGCGCGCGGCGACCGGGCGGCAGGGCATCGCCCACACCCGGATGGCCACGGAGTCGGCGGTCACCCCGGAGGGCGCCCACCCCTTCTCCGTCGACGAGAACGTCTGCCTCGTGCACAACGGCTCGTTCGCCAACCACGCCACCATCCGGCGCGAACTGCGCGCGGAGGGCGTCGCGTTCGACAGCGAGAACGACTCCGAGGTCGGCGCCCGTTTCGTGGCCGCCCAGCTCGCCGCCGGGCACGACCTGGAGAAGGCGCTGCGGCTGCTCTGCGAACGGTTCGACGGCTTCTACACCCTGCTGGTGACGACGGGGGACACCTTCGCCGTCGTCCGGGACGCCATCGCCTGCAAGCCCGCGATCGTCGCCGAGACCGACGCGTGGGTGGCGATGGCCTCCGAGTACCGCTACTTCGCGCATCTGCCGGGCATCGAGTCCGCCCGCATCTTCGAACCCGAGCCGGCGGAGGTCTACACATGGCAGCGCTGACGACCACGCTGGTCGACCTGGCCGAGAAGTCCGTACGGGATCTCAACTCCGCTCTGCACCAGGCGAGTTCGGGTACGTCATGGCACGTCGCCCATCCCGACGGCGCCCACAACCTCGCCGTGGGTCTCACCGCCGAACTGGACGTCGTCATCGACGGCCCGGCGGGCTACTACTGCGCCGGTATGAACCAGCGCGCCACGGTCACCGTCCACGGCAACGCCGGTACGGGTGTCGCCGAGAACATGATGTCCGGCACGGTGCGGGTGCGCGGCAGCGCCTCCCAGTCCGCCGGCGCCACCGCCCACGGCGGCCTGCTGGTCATCGAGGGAAACGCCTCCGCCCGCTGCGGGATCTCCATGAAGGGCGTGGACATCGTCGTCGGCGGCGACGTGGGCCATATGAGCGCCTTCATGGGCCAGGCCGGGCGCCTGGTGGTGTGCGGTGACGCCGGGGACGCCCTCGGCGACTCGCTCTACGAGGCCCGCGTCTACGTCCAGGGCAGGGTCAAGTCCCTCGGCGCGGACTGCGTGGAGAAGGAGATGCGGGCCGAACACCTCGCCGAACTGGCGGAGTTGCTGAAGTCGGCCGACCGGGACGACGACCCGGCCGCGTTCCGCCGCTACGGCTCGGCCCGGAAGTTGTACCACTTCGAGGTCGACAACTCGGCCGCCTATTAGTTCCGGCGGAAGCGCCGCATTGAAACCGCGCGTCCGATGTGGCTGGTCGCGCCCACGCGGCGGAGCCGCACATCGATACAGCCCCGCGCCCCTGAAGGCGCGCGACAGCTCGCCCTACCAGAGGAGTTCTGCAGTGGAACCCGCATCCCACGGCCTCCGCGAGTCGGCCACCTTCGACCGCGCGACCATCCACGCCATCCAGCGTGCCGCCGAGACCGGTATCTACGACATCCGCGGCTGGGGCGCCAAGCGCGGCGTCCCGCACTTCGACGATCTGCTGTTCCTCGGCGCGTCCATGTCCCGCTATCCGCTGGAGGGTTACCGCGAGCGCTGTGACACCGACGTCGTGCTCGGCAGCCGCAACGCGAAGCACCCCCTGCGCCTGAAGACCCCGGTCACCATCGCGGGCATGAGCTTCGGCGCGCTGTCCGCGCAGGCGAAGGAGGCCCTCGGCCGGGGCGCGTCCGAGGCCGGCACGTCCACCACCACCGGCGACGGCGGCATGACGCCCGAGGAGCGCGGCCAGTCCAAGCACCTCGTGTACCAGTACCTGCCGTCCCGCTACGGCATGAACCCCGACGACCTGCGCAAGGCCGACGCCATCGAGGTCGTCCTCGGCCAGGGCGCCAAGCCGGGCGGCGGCGGCATGCTGCTCGGCCAGAAGATCACCGAGCGGGTCGCCGCCATGCGGACCCTGCCGCTCGGCATCGACCAGCGCAGCGCCTGCCGCCACCCCGACTGGACGGGCCCCGACGACCTGGAGATCAAGATCCGGGAGCTCAGGGAGATCACGGACTGGGAGAAGCCGGTCTACGTCAAGATCGGCGCGACCCGTACGTACTACGACGTGAAGCTCGCCGTCCAGGCGGGCGCGGACGTCGTCGTCCTCGACGGTATGCAGGGCGGTACCGCCGCCACCCAGGACGTGTTCATCGAGCACGTCGGCATCCCGACGCTCGCCGCACTCCCCCAAGCCGTCCAGGCCCTCCAGGAGTTGGGCGTCCACCGGGAGGTCCAGCTCATCGTCTCCGGCGGCATCCGCGGCGGCGCCGACCTCGCCAAGGCCATGGCGCTGGGCGCGGACGCGGTGGCCATCGGCACCGCCGCGCTGATCGCGCTGGGCGACAACCACCCGAAGTACGACGCCGAGTACCGGGGGCTGGGCTCGGCCGCCGGGTACTACGACGACTACCAGGACGGCCGCGACCCGGCGGGCATCTCCACACAGGACCCTGCCCTGTCCGCCCGCCTCGATCCGGTCGAGGGCGGCCGTCGGCTCGCCAACTTCCTCCGCGTGATGACCATGGAGGCGCAGACCATCGCCCGCGCCTGCGGCAAGGCCCACCTGCGACACCTGGAGCCGGAGGACCTGGTCGCCCTCACCATCGAGGCGGCCGCCATGGCCCGGGTGCCGCTGGCGGGCACCAACTGGATACCGGGGGCCGGGCTGTGAGCCCCGGAACGCCGGAGTTCGACGTCGCGGTCGTCGGCGCGGGGCTGATGGGGGCGGCCACCGCGTGGGCCGCCACCCGGCGCGGGCTGTCCGTGGCCGTGCTCGAGCGGTTCGACGCCGGGCACACCAGGGGCAGTTCGCACGGCAGCGCCCGTATCGTCCGCCGCGCCTATCCGGACCCGATGTACATCGGGATGACCGGGCGCGCGATGGACCTGTGGCGGGAGCTGGAGACCGACGCCGGCACCCGGGTGCTGCGCATCGTCGGCGGCATCGACCACGGCCGGCTGCGTGAACCCGAGCGCATCGCGTCCGGCCTCGCCGCGGCCGCCGTCCCGCATGAACTGCTGCCGCCCGAGGAGGCGGCACGGCGCTGGCCGGGGCTGCGCTTCGACGGCCCGGTCCTCTTCCACCCGGAGGCGGGCACCGTCGACGCGGCCGGGGCCGTGGCCGCCTTCGTGGAGCGGGCCGGCGCCCGCGGGGCGGACATCCGGCACGGCACCGCCGTACGCCGCGTCACCCCGCTCGGGGAGGCGGCCGTACGGCTGGAGACGGCGGAGGGGGCGAGCCTCATCGCGCGCCGGGCCGTCGTGGCCGCCGGGGCCTGGGCGTCCGACCTGCTGGGAGGCCTCGTACCGCTGCCCGAGCTGACCGTCACCCAGCAGCAGATCTTCCACTTCCCGCGCCACGATGCGGCGGCCGAGCCCTGGCCGGTCGTCGTGCACAAGGACGCCCTCAGCACCTACAGCCTGCCGGGCGGACGGGACGGCGGCCCCTTCGACGGCCGCAAGATCGCCGAGCACGACGCGGGCGGGCCCACGACCGCCGGCACCCGCGACGGGCAGGTGGACCCGGCCGCCCGCGACCGCATCACCGCGTACGTACGACAGTGGCTGCCGGGTCTGGTGCCGGAGCCCTTCAACGAGGCCACGTGCCTCTACACCTCCACCGCGAACGACGACTTCGTGCTCGACCGGTCCGGTCCCCTGGTCGTGTGCTCGCCCTGCTCCGGGCACGGCGCCAAGTTCGCGCCGCTCATCGGGGAGCTGGCCACCGATCTGGCGCTGGGCGGGGCGGCGCCGGAGCCCCGCTTCACGCTGGCCGCTCATGCCGCCCGGCGATGACCACCACGGACCCCCGTTTCCTCGTGGGAAACACCGTCGCGGCACAATGGCCCCCATGACGTCTGACCCGGACACCCCCGCGTTCCCCGACCCTGACGCCGACCTGCCGGACCGCGAGGTCGATCCCGGCGAGGCCGCGCGGAAGCTGGAGCTGGAGGTCGTCATCGGGCGTCAGGTGCGGGAGTACCGTACGGCCGCGGGCCTGTCGGTGGCCGAGACGGCAGCCCGGGTCGGGATCTCCAAGGCGATGCTCTCCAAGATCGAGAACGCGCAGACCTCGTGCAGCCTCACGACGCTCGGCCGGCTCGCCACCGGTCTCGGGGTGCCGGTCACCGCGCTGTTCCGCGGGGTCGACGCCGACCGCGAGGCCGTCTTCGTCCCGGCCGGGCAGGGCGCCCGCATCGTCCGCCGCGGCAGCCGGGTCGGCCACCTCTACGAACTCCTCGGCGCCCTGCGCGGCCCGCACAAGCGCATGGAGGCCGTCCTCGTCACGCTCACCGAGCAGAGCGAGGTGTTCCCCCTCTTCCAGCACCCCGGCACCGAGCTCCTCTACATGCTGGAGGGCGAGATGATCTACGGGCACGGCGAGGCGAGTTACACGATGCGCCCCGGCGACGCCCTCCAGCTCGACGGCGAGGGCGCGCACGGGCCGCAGGAGTTGGTGGAACTCCCCATCCGCTTCCTGTCCGTCACGTCGTTCGGCGACCATGTCCCGGGCTGAGATGCGGATGGCCCGGGCCGAGATACGGATGTCGACGCGAGGGGTTGACGGAGTCCTCTGGGGCGGCCACCTTCGATAGCGCATAGCCATGGGAGCGCTCCCAGGCTCGTGAGCCGAAGGGATGGTCACATGCCCACGCCCCACCGCTTACCCCGTACACCCCCGATATCCAGAAGGACCCTGGTCACGGCGGCCGCCGCGGGCCTCGTCACCGCCGTCGCCTCCCCCTCGCGGGCGGCCGGCAGCACCCGTGCCCGGTTCCACACGGTGGGCCGGGTCAAGAAGGGCGACGACGGGACGGTTCGGTACAGCTGGCCCGGCGTCTACTTCGAGGGGCGGTTCAGGGGAACGGGTGTCGGTGTCGCCCTCGACGACTCCGACAACGACTACGACGTCCAGGTCGACGGAACGACCGTGGCCACCCTCGTGACGCCGGGCCGGACCGTCTCCTGGATCGACGGCCTCACCGACGGCGGACACGGTGTACGGGTCGTGAAGCGGACGGAGAGCCCCTGGGCGGCAGGCCGGTTCGGCGGGTTCGTCGCGGCTCCCGGTGGCGCGATCCTCGCCGGACCTCCGGCGCGGAGCAGACAGATCGAGTTCATCGGTGACTCGTACACCGCCGGATACGGCAATGTCTCCGACACCCAGGACTGTTCCGGCAACGGCGGGGTCAACCGGAACAGCAATGCCGATCTCGCGTTCGGCGCGCTCACGGCCCGAAAGCTCGACGCCGACTACCAGATCAGTGCCTTTTCCGGCCGTGGAATGGTCCGCAATTACAACGGCGGCGATCCAGGAACCGACTTTCGCACGTACTACGATCGCGCCCTGCTGAACGTCGAGGGTGATGTCTGGCGGAAGCCGGCCGGCTGGCGTCCGCAGGTCGTCGTGGTGGGGCTCGGCATCAACGACTTCTCGACGCCCCTCAATCCCGGCGAGCGCTGGACGACGGTGGACGAATTGGTCGCCGCCTACGAAAGCGCCTATCACGGGTTCCTCGACAAGTTGCGCGCCCGGTACGGGCCCAAGGCGTTCGTCGTGGTCGCCGCCGCCCGTCTCTGGAACACCACCGCGTTCGCGGAGGCCACCCTGCGGATCGTCGAGGAGCGCGGCCGCCGGGGCGACGGCCGGGTCAGTCGCTGGTACTACGACGATCCCGGCCTGGATCACCTGGGCTGCGACTGGCACCCCTCGCTCAACGACCACCGGATCATCTCCGGGCTGCTGGACGGCCATCTCGCGGGGCTGCCGCTGCGCTGGTAGCGGGGCTCTCGTGGTGTGCCGGGAGGGCTCAGGCCGTCAGGGACTGCCCGGGCTCCAGCGTGGCGAGGAGGCCGGCGTGATGCAGTGTCGCCACGGGGGCGAGGAGGTCGGGGTGGCGGAGCAGTGCGGCCGCCCGCCGGTCGAGGTCGTCCGGGGCGAGAAGGCGGCGGAAGGCGACCGGTGAGCCGGCCGTGTGCGTGGTGTCGGTGAGGGCGGCCACCGCCGTGCGGGCCAGCTCGGGGTCGGCGAGCAGACAGGCCGCCCAGCTGGCCACGACCTCGTCGACCCAGGTCCGCCAGGCGTACTCCTCCGGTGTCGGGGCCTCGTCGACGCCGGTGAGCCAGTCGAGCCGGGCGGATCCGCCGGATCCCGCCACGCCGACGAGGGCCGCGTCGATCGGCGTCGGATAGCGGAGCCAGGCCGCCACGGTGACGGCCTGCCGGGCCTGCGCCTCGGCGAGCGCCTCGTCCAGCGCGCCGCCGCCCGCCGGATAGGCGCGCGTCAGCCATTGAGTGGTCGCCGCTATGAGCGGGGAGAGATCTGCGAGCACTGGGCCTTCCGTGGGTCCTGGGGAGCGAGTGACAAAACGTAGCCGGGTGCCGTCTTGCCCGGAAATGGCGCAGGACACGGAATGGACGTGTCCTGGGCCACATCTGTCTGCCGTACTGACTCACCGGGACGTCGATACGACGAATTCGGGCCCGCGAGGGTTTCTCCGGTGCCCCGCAGCGGCTGAGGTCCGCCCCCATGTGACAGCACTGGCTGTCGATCATGCCGATCCGGCCCTCGTCGGTCCGGAACAGCGCGTACTGCCTGCTCATATAGGTCACCGGGACCACTTCGCCGCGCCGCAGATGGCCGCTGAAGCGGGCGAAGTACCAGCCGACCGGCACGGGTTCCTGCTCGTCGCCGACGGCGGGGAGCAGGCGGTGGTGGAGCTCGCGGTCGTGGAGCTCGCGGTCGTAGGGGCGCGTTCGGGTGCGCCGGAGCTTCATGCGGTGATCTCTTCCTCATTCACGGGGCGGAGCCGCTCCGGGGCGTGCGCGGGTGCCGTCCAGGTGTAGGCGTCCGGATCGAAGCGGTTCAGACGGTGGATGAGGCGCCCGGTGGACCACGGCCAGCAGAACGTGTTGCGCCCGCTGGGGCTGAAGTAATAGCTGGAGCAGCCGCCGGAGTTGTAGACGGTGGTGCGCAGCGCGTCCTGGACCGCCGCGTTGTAGCGGGCCTGTACGGCGGGCCGTACGTCCAGCGAGGTGTCGCCCGTGGCGCGCAGATGGGTCAGCGCGGCCGTGAGGTAGGACAGTTGGCCCTCGACCACGGTGAGCGTGGAGGTGGAGCCGGCCAGCACGTTCGGCCCCAGGAGCAGGAAGAGGTTGGGGAAGCCGCTGACGCTGGTGCCGAGATAGGCCTCGGGTCCGTCGTCGTCCCAGGTCTGCTGGAGCGTACGGCCGTGTGCGCCGTGCACGCCCCGGGCGAGGGGCAGTTCGCCGATGTGGAAGCCGGTCGCCAGGACGATCACATCGGCCTCGGCCTCACTGCCGTCGGCGCCGACGACCCGGTTGCCCCGCACCTCGGCCAGGGCGGTCGGGTGAAGGTGGACGTGGGGGCGGGTCAGCGCGGGGTAGTACGTGCTCGATGTCAGCAGCCGTTTGCAGCCCAGCCGGTAGTCCGGGGTGAGCGCCCGGCGCAGTCGCGGGTCCCGGACGGCCATGCGCAGGTGGGCTCGGGCAGCCGCCTCCACCGGTCGTACGAGCCGGGGGTGGCGGAAGGCGTAGCCGAGGCCTTCCTGGAGCCGGTACTGGGCGGCCCGCAAGAGGTGCTGCGTGCCCGGCGCGCGGAGCCAGCCGGGGATGCCGTGGTCGGGCTTGGGCAGCAGCCACTGGGCGGTGCGCTGGAAGACGTGTACGGCGGCGGCCTGCTCCTGGATCGCGGGAACGATCTGCACCGCGGAGGCACCGCCGCCCACGACGGCGATCCGCCGTCCGGTCAGCCGGACCGAGGGGTCCCAGCGCGCGGTGTGCAGCACCGGTCCGTCGAACTCCCCCAGGCCCGGTACGTCGGGCCGCAGTGGGGTCCGCCACGGGCCGGTCGCCAGGACGAGTACGGCGGCGCTGTACGGGCCTTCGTTCGTCTCCAGGTGCCAACGCTGTTCCCGGTCGTCCCACCGGGCCCGTTCGACGTCGACGCCGCAGCGCAGCGAGGGGCCGATACCGTGCCGCCGCGCGGTCGTCCGCACGTAGTCGTGGATCTCCCGCTGTTCCGCGAAGACCCGGCTCCAGTCCGGGTTCGGTGCGAAGGAGTAGCTGTACAGCGAGGACGGGACGTCGCACGCGCAGCCCGGGTAGGTGTTCTCCCGCCAGGTGCCGCCCACCTCCGGTGCTCTCTCCAGTATCAGCACATCCTGGATGCCCTCCTGGCGCAGCCTGATGGCGGCACCGATCCCGGACAGTCCCGCCCCCACCACGATGACCTCTGCGTTCACCACGGCATCAGTGTGGAAGGAGGCGGGACGCCGCCGTCAGGGCGTGAACCGGTATGTGCGGGGCGCGCGCGGAGCAGACGCAACGGTCGGCGCCGCCATGGACGAGTGAACCGTCGGCTTCAAAAGGCCCGTCTCAGCGCGCGGAGCGCGCGATGGCGGCCATGGCCTCGACGGTGCGGTCGAGTTCGGACTCGGTGTTGTAGTAGTGCGGGGAGAGCCGGACCAGGGGGTGGACGCCTCGCTGTTCGGTGTCGAACTGGGTGTGTTCGGGGTCGGTGGTGGAGACGTTGATCCGTTGCCGGGCGAGGGCGGCGGCGACTTCGGCTGTGGGCATGCCGTCGACCTTGGCGGTGACGATGGCGCAGCGGTGCTCGCCGAGGTCATGGGTGGTGACGCCGGGGAGGGCGTCGAGCCGGTCGCGCAGGTACGCGCCCAGTGCGACGGCTCGCTCTCCGATCCGGTCCAGGCCCAGGTCGAGGGCCTGGCGTACGGCCGCGTCCAGGCCGAGGACGTTGGCGTAGCTGACCTCCCAGGTCTCGAAGCGCCGGGCGCCGGCCCGCCAGGTGAAGCCGCGTCCGCCGTCCCAGGCGGCCGCCCGGATCTCGGTGACGTACGGGTCCAGGTACTCCAGCGCCTCGGAGCGCACCCAGAGGAAGCCCGTGCCGCGCGGGCCGCGCAGGAATTTGCGGCCGGTGGCGGTGAGCATGTCGCAGCCGATGGCGGCGACGTCGACGGGGAACTGGCCCACGGACTGGGTGGCGTCCAGGAGGAACGGGACACCGGCGGCCCGCGTGATCCGCCCGATCTCCGCCGCCGGGTTGATCAGGCCGCCGCTGGTGGGGATGTGGCTGATTCCGACCAGTCGGGTGCGGTCGTCGATCAGGTCGGCGAGGGCGGTGGTGTCGAGCTGGCCGGACGCGTCGTCCGGGACGACCACGATCTCCGCGCCGGTGCGCCGGGCGATCTGGAGGTAGGCGAGGACGTTGCTGCCGTACTCGGCCCGGCCGGTGAGGATGCGGTCGCCCGGCTTGAAGGTCAGCGCGTAGAACGCCGCGTTCCAGGCGTGGGTGGAGTTGTCGAACAGGGCTATCTCGTCGGGCCGTCCGCCCACCAGCCGCGCGAGGTTCGCGTAGGTGGCGTCGATCCGGTCCCGTTCCTGATCGGCCGCCTCGTAGCCGCCGATGGCCGCTTCGAGCTCCAGGTGGGCGGTGACGGCGTCCAGGGTCCGCCGGGAGAGCAGAGCCGCGCCGGCGTTGTTGAGGTGCACTCGGTTGGCGGTGCCGGGGGTGTCCCGGCGCAGTGCGTCGATGTCCATGCCCACACCGTTCCTGAAGACTGAGCGGGAGTGAGTCCTGTTGCCAGGATTCATGCTCAGCCGAACGCCCCGGACGGTGTTGGGCGTTCTGGTTGCCCGCGTTCGCTCCGCGTCCGGGCGGCACGCATCTGGTGCGTGGTCCGGGAATGCGGGGGCGGGTTCCCTCACGCCCAGGGACGCCCGGTCGGGCCTGGGCGGTCCGATGCCCACGACGATCACTCCGGTCGTCGTGGGGCGGTGCCGTCCGTCGCCGGATCGGGTGTCCCTGGGCGCGCCTTCCGATCGCCACGGCTGCCGCGTCGTGGCGAGTGGTGGTGCGGGTGGTGCTGGTGAGGGGCTTCTGCCAGTGCTGGGCGCCCCAACGGCTGGTGTAGGCGGGGTCCACGGCGAAGGCCGACCCATTGGGGCGACACACGCACGACCAAAACCACCGACACGCGCTCCTGCTCACCAGAACACGCTTGAGCACACTCCAGCGACAGCAGTTCCAAACCCTTCCCGCCCGTCAGCGCTTCGTGAACTGGGCGCGGCCCGGCTGGTCGACGTTCGGGGTGATGGTGATGCCGGTGTCGGTGAGGGTCTGGCCGTGGATGTCGGTGACGCGGATGTCGGAGCCGCAGCCGGTGCCGTCGGCCGAGACGAAGTAGTTGTATTCCTGGCGGGGCAGTTGACGCCAGGTCGTGCCGGTGCGGACCTCCAGGGTGGCGACGGGGTTGCGGTGGCTGCGGACCTGGATGCCGCACCACCACTGTGTGGAGCCCTCCTTGTAGCGGTAGGCGACCGGGCCGCCGATGTCCGGGCTCACCAGGGTCCAGGTGATCGGCACCCGGCCGGCCACGGGGTCGGCGATGCGGGCAAAGGCCTGTTGGCCGAGGTCGACGTCTCCGGGGGCGCACTCCGGGCAGCGGTCGACGATCTTCACCGTGAGCTCGCCCCGAGGTCCTTTGACGTGGAGGTGGGCCCCGCACATCCGGGAGCCCTCGTAGTCGGTGTGGTTGAGGGCCGCGATGGCGATGTCGCTCGTGGCGTCGTAGAGGCAGTTGCCGACGCCGGTCGCGCCGTAGAAGGTGCCCTCGCCGGAGTAGGTGACGCCGGGCCGGACACTGGCGTACGCCGGTGCCGTGGCCGTGGCCGTGGTCAGGAAGGCCGTGACGGCGGCGAGGAACGCGAGTCGGCTGCGCATGTCGATGCCTTTCGAGGACGGTGGGGCGTGCGCGGGCGCGGCGATCCTGGCATCGTTGAAAGGTCAAATGAAGCACGATCACAGCCATACGTCCGGAACGCCCCGTGTCACGCCCGAGCCCTTGTCACCCACGGACGAACACCGGCCCCGCAGGACTCATCTCCCGCAAACAGAACGGTGATTGACCCGGACCGCCCCTCCGGCGCTGCCATATTCGGAAGCCACTTCGGAGGTGGCTGTGACACTAGAGGTGACGACATCCCGGGCGAGGCAGGTGGCGGAGCGGGCGGCCGGCCGTGTGCCCGACCCGATCGCCGGACGAACCGTCGACCGAACCGCCGACCGCATCACCGAACTGGAGAGCCGCCGGTTGCGGGCGGTTGCCCCGAACGGGCCGAGGAGACGGGGGGAGTACGGCGCCCGGGAGCGGATCGATCTGCTGCTGGACGCGGGCTCGTTCACCGAGACGGGTCTGTTCGTGCGGGCCCGGCCCACCGGTGACGGCGGCGGGCGCCCGTACGGCGACGGGGTGGTCACGGGGCACGGCACGATCGACGGCCGGCCCGTCTGTGTCTTCGCCCAGGACGCCACGGTCTTCGGCGGCAGCATGGGCGAGGCCTTCGGGGAGAAGACCATCGCGCTGATGGACCTCGCCCTGAAGACGGGCTGTCCGGTCATCGGGCTCAACGACGGCGGCGGCGCCCGTATCCAGGAGGGCGTCACCTCGCTCGCCCTCTACGCCGAGCTGGTGCGCCGCAATGTACGGGCGTCCGGCGTGATCCCGCAGATCTCGGTCGTCCTCGGCCCGTGCGCCGGCGGAGCCGCGTACTCTCCGGCCATCACCGACTTCACCGTGATGGTGGACGGCGCCTCGCACATGTTCGTCACCGGGCCCGACGTCATCGAGACGGTCACCGGCGAGCGCACCAGCGCCGAGGAGCTGGGCGGCG
Source organism: Streptomyces sp. CA-210063 (assembly GCF_024612015.1). Classification (NCBI taxonomy): domain Bacteria; kingdom Bacillati; phylum Actinomycetota; class Actinomycetes; order Kitasatosporales; family Streptomycetaceae; genus Streptomyces; species Streptomyces sp. CA-210063. The sequence continues at coordinate 9,163,844 of NZ_CP102512.1, read as the reverse complement.
CCCGCACCAGCAACACCGTCAACGGCAACGCCCACTTCCTCGCAGCCGACGAGGTGGACGCCCTCGACACCGTACGCGACCTGCTGTCGTACCTGCCTGCCAACAACCTGGAGCGGCCGCCGCAGTACGCGCCGGGGGCCGCGCCCGCCGGGCTGTGTCTCGACACGGTGGTGCCGGACCGGCTCGGGCAGGCCTACGACATGCGCGACATCCTGCGCGCGGTCGTCGACGACGGTGAACTCCTGGAGGTCCAGGAGCTGTTCGCGCCGAACATCATCTGCGCGTTCGCGCTCGTCGAGGGCGCCTCCGTCGGCGTCGTCGCCAACCAGCCGTCGCACGCCGCCGGGGTCCTCGACATCGACGCGTCCGAGAAGGCCGCGCGGTTCGTACGGTTCTGCGACGCGTTCGGCATCCCGCTGCTGACCTTCGCCGACGTACCGGGCTATCTCTCGGGCGTCCGCCAGGAGCAGGCCGGCATCATCCGGCGCGGCGCCAAACTCCTGTACGCGTACGCCGAGGCGACCGTCCCGAAGATCACGGTGGTGGTGCGCAAGGCGTACGGCGGCGGGTACGCGGTGATGGGCTCCAAGCATCTGGGCGCCGACATCAACCTCGCCTGGCCCACCGCCCGGATCGCCGTCATGGGCGCCGAGGGCGCGGTGGGCGTCCTGCACCGCCGCGAACTCGCCGCCGCGGCCGACCCCGAGGCGCTCCGCGCCCGCCTCGTCACCGCGTACGAGAGCACGTACGGCACCCCGTACCTCGCCGCCGAGCGCGGCTACGTCGACGCCGTCATCGCCCCGCGCGACACCCGCGCCCACCTCTGCCGCGCCCTGCGGGCCCTGCGCGGCAAGCGGGCCCCGATGCCGGAGCGCCGCCACGGCAACATCCCGCTCTGACCGGTTCCGGATCGCCGGGTCCGGCCCAACTCACCCTCCCGACAGGGATGTTGGCAACCGGTCCACCGGCCCAACCCCCGCCGACTCGCTCTGCCCGCTCTGACCGCAAGCCGTCCCCGCGACGTGAGGAGCCATGCCCGATGGACAGCCGCCGCCCCCCGCTCGCGCCCGTGTTCCGGAGTCTGCCGGAGTATGTGCGGCACTGGGCCGAGACCACCCCCGACCGCCGGGCGTTCACCTTCGTCGACCATCCCGCGCCGCACTCGCGCGGCGTCCACCGCACGCTGACCTGGCGCCGGCTGGACCTGCGTATGCGGGCCGTGGCCGCCCGGCTCGCCACGGAGGCGGAGCCCGGGGCACGGGTCGCGGTGCTGTGTCCGCAGGGAACGGAGTACGTCACCGCCTTCCTCGGGGCGCTCGCCGCCGGCCTGGTCGCCGTACCGCTGTATCCGCCCGGGCTGCCCGGGCAGGGCGACCGGCTGTCGGCGGTCCTGGCCGACGCGCGCCCGGCGGTCGTCGTGACGACAGGTCACGCCCTCGCGGGGGTACGGGAGTTGTGCGAGGGCCGGGCGGTGAAGGTCGTCGCCGGGGACCATGTGCCCGACGCCGCCGCCGACGACTGGCTGCCGCCCGCTCCCGACGACAGCGCGGTCGCCTATCTCCAGTACACCTCCGGCTCGACCCGCACCCCGGCGGGCGTGGAGATCACCCACGCCAATGTCGTCGCCAACGCCCGTCAGGCGCTGGCCGCGTACGGGGCCGACGCGCATCCGGTGACCTGTGTGGGCTGGCTGCCGCTGTACCACGACATGGGGCTGGTGCTGAGTGTCGCGGCGCCGGTGGTGCGGGGGCTGCTGTCGGTGCTCATGGATCCGGTGGCGTTTCTGCACGAGCCGGTGCGCTGGCTGCGGCTGCTGGCCGCGCACCCGCGCGCGCTGAGCGCGGCGCCCAACTTCGCCTACGACTACTGCGCGTCGACGGTCACCGAGGCGCAGAAGGCCGGGTTGCGGCTGGACGGCGTCTTCGCGCTGATCAACGGCAGTGAGCCGGTCCGCCCCGGCACGGCCGACCGTTTCCACGCCGCGTTCGCCGCGCAGGGCCTCGTCCCGGAGACGCACTGCCCGTCGTACGGGCTGGCGGAGGCGACCGTCTTCGTCAGTGCCGCGCGGCCCGGGGAGCCGTTGCGGCGATTCGCGCTCGACCGTGACGCCCTGGCCACCGGGAAGGCCCTGCCCGCGCGGCCCGACGATCCGAGGGCCGTGCTGCTGTCCGGTTGCGGCGCTCCGGCGGGGCAGCGGGTGCGGATCGCCGATCCGGTGTCGCGGGTCGCGCCGGCGGAGGGCGAGGTCGGCGAGATCTGGGTGCAGGGCCCCAACGTGGGGCGGGGTTACCGGAACCAGGACCGGCAGACCGGGCTCGTCTTCGGCGCCGAGTTCGCCGATGCGGCGGCCGGTCCGGGCGCGTGGCTGCGGACCGGCGACCTGGGGACGGTGCTGGACGGGCAGTTGATCGTCACCGGGCGGCTGAAGGACCTCATCGTCGTCGACGGGCGCAACCACTACCCGCAGGACGTCGAGGCCACCGCCCAGGACGCGCATCCGGCCGTACGACGCGACCGGCTCGCCGCGTTCGGCGTACCCGGCGGCTCCGGGGAACGGGTGGTCGTCGTCGCGGAACATGTACGGGCGGTTCCTCTCGCCGAGATCGACGTGCCGGCCCTGGTGCGGGCCGTACGCGCGGCCGTCTCGGCCCGGCACGGGCTGCGGCTCTCCGATGTCGTCCTCGTCCCGCCGGGCACCGTGCCCCGTACGTCCAGCGGGAAGGTGTCGCGGGCACTGACCCGTGAGCGGTATCTGGCGGATGCCTATGCGGCGGGGGTCGTGGGATGAGGGTGGTGGGGGACGACGAAGCGCGCGCGTTGCGGCGGCTGATCGCCGAGCAGGTGGCCGCCTGGAGCGGTACGGCCGTCGGGGACGTGCCGATGGACCGGCCGCTCGCGGATCTCGGGATGTCCTCGCGGGACGCGGTCGTGCTGGCCGGGGAGTTGTCCCGGGCGACGGGCCGTGAGCTGCCGGCGACGTTGCTGTGGGAGGCGTCCACGGGGGATGCGCTGGTGGCGCGGCTGTGCGGTACGACGGCTCCGGTGGGGGTCGCGGCCCCTCCCTCGATGGCGCCCGCACCCACGCCCGGCGAACCGATCGCCGTCGTCGGGGTCGGCTGCCGACTGCCCGGCGGCGTGCACGGCCCGGCGGAGTACTGGCGGTCGCTGTGCGAGGGCGTCGACGCGATCCGGCGGGTCCCGGAGGACCGGTGGCGGGACTTCACGCCGTACCCGCCCGCCGACGCGCTCCCGTACGGCGGCTACCTCGACGACATCGCCGGGTTCGACGCGGACTTCTTCCGCATCACGCCGCGCGAGGCGGCGGTGATGGACCCGCAGCAGCGGATTCTCCTGGAGGTCGTCCAGGAGACCCTCGACCACGCCGCCGTTCCGGCCGCGTCCCTCGCCGGCAGCGCCACCGGTGTCTTCGTCGGGGTCTCCGCGCCTGAGTACGGCCAGCTCACGGGCGCCGACCCGGCGGCCGTCGATCCCTGGGCGCCGGCGGGCGGGGCGCTGAGCGTGGCGGCGGGCCGGCTGGCGTACGTCCTGGACACGCGGGGGCCGAGCATGGCCGTCGACACCGCGTGCTCGTCGTCGCTGGTCGCCGTGCACCACGCGTGCGTCAGCCTGCGCACGGGGGAGAGCGACCTCGCGATCGCCGCCGGGGTCAATCTGCTGCTCTCGCCCACGGTCACCGTCGCGTTCCGGCGGGCGGGCGCGCTCGCGCCGGACGGGCGGTGCAAGCCGTTCTCGGCGGCGGCCGACGGCATCGGCCGTGGCGAGGGCTGCGCGGCCGTGCTGTTGAAGCGACTGTCCGACGCCGAGCGGGACGGCGACCGCGTCCTCGCCGTCATCCGCGCCACCGCCGTCAACTCCGACGGCCGCTCCAACGGCCTCCTGGCGCCCAACCCGACGGCCCAGCAGGCCCTTCTGACGACCGCCTACGCCCGAGCCGGACTCTCCCCCACGCACATCGACCACGTCGAGGCGCACGGCACGGGCACCCCGCTCGGTGACCCCATCGAGGCGGGTGCGCTCGGCGCCGTGCTCGGCGCGGGCCGCGACCCCGACCAGCCGCTGCTTCTCGGCTCCGTCAAGGGCAACCTCGGCCACCTGGAGTCCGCCGCGGGCGTCGCCGGCCTGGTGAAGACGGTGCTCGCCCTCCACCACGACCTGATCCCGCCCTCGCTGCACTGCACCGAAGGCAGCGCCCTGGACGACGACGTACGGCTGCGGGTCGTGACGGAGGCCGAGCCGTGGCCCCGGTACGGCGGAACGGCCACCGCCGGGGTCTCCGGGTTCGGGTTCGGCGGCACCAACGCCCACGCCGTACTGGAGGAATGGCGGCCCGGCGCCCTGCTCCCGCCCCCGGCCGACGAACCCCCCGCCCGCCTCCACCTCCTCTCCGACACCGACGCCTCCCGCGTCCGCGACACCGCCGCCCGGCTGGCCGACTGGCTCGGCACGCCCGAGGGAAGCGCCACGCACCCCGCCGACGTGGCCCGCACACTGGCGGGGCGCGCGGGACGCGGACCGGTACGCGCGGCGGTCGTCGCCCGTGACCGCGTCGAACTCGTGGACGGGCTGGGCGCGTTGGCGGGAGGCCGCCCCCACACGGCGGTCATGACGGGCGACCGGGACCTCGTCGGGCGCGGCCCGGTGTGGGTGTTCTCCGGGTACGGCAGCCAGTGGGCCGGCATGGGGCGGCGGCTCCTGGCCGAGGAACCCGCCTTCGCCGCGGCCGTGGAGAAGCTGGACGCGCGACTGGCGCCCGAGTGCGGTCTCTCCCTGTACGACCATCTGGCGTCCGGCGGCGACCTCGACCGCCTGGAGATCGCCCAACCTGTCCTCTTCGGGCTCCAGTTGGCGCTCGCCGAGCTGTGGCGGGCGCACGGCGTGGAGCCCGTCGCCGTCATCGGCCACTCTCTGGGCGAGGTGGCCGCCGCGGTGTGCGCGGGCGCGCTGGAGGTGTCGGACGCGGCCCGCGTGGTCGCCGTACGGGCCCGGCTGCTCAGCGGGCTGCGGGGCGGGGCGATGGCGGTGGTCGACCTCGAAGACGGCGAACTCGACGCCCTGGTACGGGACTTCCCCGAAGTCCACGTCGCCGTCCACTCCTCCCCCGGCCAGAAAGTGGTCACCGGGGAGGAGACCGCGGTGGCCGGGCTGGTGCGTCGGCTGGAAGAGGAGGGGCGGACCGCGCGTGCGATGCGGGTGGTCGGGGCGGGGCACTCCCCCCAAGTAGAGCCACTGCTCCCCGAGTTGGCCGACTCGCTGGCGGACATCCGAGGAGGACGCCCCCGGATCCCCGTCTACTCCACCGTGCTGGACGACCCACGGGGCGACTGCGTCTTCGACGCCGCGCACTGGGTCGCGAACCTGCGGCGGCCGGTACGCCTCGACCGGGCCGTCGCCGCTGCCGCCGCCGACGGCCACACCGCGTTCGTCGAACTCTCCCCCCACCCGGTCCTGACCCGAGCCATCACGGACACCGCCCCCGGCGTCCTCGCCCTCGGCACCCTCCACCGCGACGCCGACACCTCCGCCGACTTCCTCACGCGCCTCGGCACGCTCCACACCGCCGGGTTACGCCTGCCACGACCGCCGGGCCGCGTCATCGACCTGCCCGCACCGCGCTGGCGGCATGTGCGGCATTGGTGGACGGATGGACGGGCGGGGGGCGTGGCGGCGGGCTCGGCGACGGCGAGAGTGGCGGGGGGCCTTGTGCCGGAGGGGGGCCACGTGGTGGCCGACAGGCACGGGTCGGAGGCCGGCCGCGCCGGGGTGGGCGGCGGGCACGGGCCGGAGAAGGGCCCCGCCGGAGGGGAAGGCGGGCACGGGCCGGAAGCGCGCCGCGTGGCGGAGGACGCCTCGGTCTCCGCCCGCCTCTGTCACCACATCGCCGCCGTCACCGGCCATCCGCCGGCCCGCATCACCCCGGCCACGGCCTTCGCCGCGCTGGGCCTGGACTCGTTGATGGCCGTCCGCATCCGTGCCGCGCTGGAACGCGAGTTCGACATCGAACTGCCCCTGCGCGATCTGCTGGGCGCCGCCACGGTCGAGGACACGGCGGCCCGCATCCAGCAGGCGCTGCCGGTCAGGGCGACGGCGGCCGGCGGCGCCCGACTCACGCGGCCCACGAAGGCGCCCGGCGGGTACTCCCCCTCGGGAGCACCACGGGCGCCGGGCGAGGAAGCCATGACAGGGGCAGCAGGAGCCCTCCGCAGGGGCACCGGCCCGCAGCCGCAGCCAGCGCCGGTCGAGAATCCTCCGCTCCAGTCCCTGCACACCTCCGGCCCCCCTCCCTCACTCCGCCCCCTTCACCCCACCGGCCCCCACCCCCCGCTCTTCCTCGTCCACGCCGCCGGTGGCACGACCGACGTCTACCGGCCCCTCGTGGAACGCCTCGGCGGGGAGCGGCCGGTGTACGGGCTGGAGCGGCTCGAAGAGGCCCGTACGGTCGCCGAGAGGGCGCGCCGTTACGCCGAGGCGGTCGCCACTGTTCAGCCCGACGGGCCCTGTCTGCTGGGCGGTTGGTCGTTCGGGGGGTTCGTCGCGCAGGAGGCCGCACGGCAGCTCACGGCGGCCGGGCGGGACGTGGATCTGGTGGTGCTCATCGACTCCGTACGGCCGCTCCCCCGGACAGAAGGCACACCGGCCGACCGGATCCGCGCGCACTTCACGGGCTTCGCCCGGCATGTCGCCGACACCTACGGGGTCGAACTGGCGGTGCCGTACGACGAGTTGGCCGCCATGGAGGACGACGGCGAGCGCGTCGACACCGTACTGCGGGCCCTGCGCGAGGCGGCCGACGTGCCACGGGCAGCCCTCGATCACCAACGGTCCTCCTATCTGGACCTGAGGATCGGCGAGGCCCACCGGCCGGGGCGCCACGACGGGCGAGTGGTCCTCTACCGGGCCACCGAGCCCGCCCCGCACACCGTGCGCGACCCCGCGTACGAGCGGGACGACGAGGCGCTCGGCTGGGACGAGGTGTGCCCGGACCTCTCCGTCGTCCGGGTCGCGGGACACCATCTGTCGCTGCTCGACCCGCCGTACGTCGACGAGATCGCCGCCCATCTGCGGCGGGAGCTCGCCAGGGGCACCCGCTGAACCCGATCCGAGGAGAGCCGCCATGTCCGACCGCACCACCGGAATGTCCCGCCGCGCCGTCACCAGGACGGCCGCCGCCACCGGCCTGGCCGCCCTCTTCGGCGCCACAGCCACCGGCACCGCCGGCGCGGCCACCCGCCGGGCGCCCACCGCCCGGACCACCACCAGCCGGACCACCACCAGCCGGACCACCACCAGCCAGGCCACCGCAGCCACAGCCACAGCCACAGCCACAGAAACCGTCACAGCCACAGAAACCGTCACCCGCCTCGGCCCCCGTACCCTCGACGTCTCCCTCCCCTCCGCCGCCCTGGGACGCAACGCACCGGTGCGGCTGGTCCTCCCCTCCTCCTTCGGCACGCAGCCGGGCCGGAAGTACCCCGTGCTGTATCTCCTCCACGGCGCCCACGACGACTACACGTCCTGGACCCGGGAGACGGACATCGTGGCGTTCACGGAGGGCCGGGAGCTGATCGTGGCGATGCCGGACGCGGGGCCCACCGGAATACCCACGGCCTGGCGGAACGGCCCGGACTACGAGACGTTCCAGCTCGCCGAGGTCCCGGCACTGCTCGCCCGGAACTACCGGGCGTCCGGGGTCCAGGTCGTCGCCGGGGTGTCCACCGGCGGCTACGGAGCGATGGCGCACGCGGCACGGCATCCGGGGGCGTTCGCGGCGGCGGCCTCGTACAGCGGCATCCTCGACACCACGGCACCCGGTGTGCCGAGCCTGATGGACGCCATCGTGGCCCGCGAGAACCTGGCGCCCCTGTCCCTGTGGGGCAACCCGATCCTGAATCTGCTCACCTGGCGGGACTTCAATCCGCGGTACCGCGCGGCGGGGCTGCGCGGCACCGCCCTGTACGTGTCCAGCGGCAGCGGGGTGGTGGGCGGGACCGGCGACTGGTTGCCGGAGGCGCTGGAGAGCGCGCTGTGGCCGTCGGCGCACGCGTTCACGAACACGCTGGCGCTGCTGCGCGTCCCGGTGACGACCCACTTCTACGCGGGAGGAGGGCACAGCTGGGCCTACTGGAAGCGGGAGTTCGGCGCGTCGTGGCCGATGCTCGCGGGTGCGCTGGGGGTGCCGGCGTGAGGCCGGTGCCGTCGGGGCACGGAACGGAGCGCAGGGGACGTCCGTCCAACCCAGGACTTGCCCCTCATCCCACGGGCACCAGCCCGCGGGTGAGCCGCTTCCGGGTGAAAGGAGGGTCCGCCGTGGCTGCCCCCACCCCGCCGCACGGCGTACCGGACGGCCCCGGCGCCGCCCCCGTGCCTCCCGAACTGGCCAAGCTGCTGCGCGATCAGCTGGAGGCCGTCGCCGACGAGGTGGAGGAGGAGGTGCGCAGACAGGTCCCGGAGTACGCCCGCCCGGCCGACGGGACGTATCTCGCGCACCTCAGATCCGGGGTCGTACAGGCGCTGACCCTGTTCGTCGACCACATCGCCGATCCGCGCGGCCAGGGGGCCGCGATCACCGCCACGTACTACGAACTCGGGCGCGGCGAGGCCCTGGAGGGCCGTGCCCTGGACGCGTTGCAGTCGGCGTTACGGGTCGGGGGACTGCACGCCTGGCGGCTGATGGGCCGTACGGCGGAGGCACTGGGCCTGGACTCCTCGGTGGTGGCGGCGCTCGGCGAACTCGCGTTCCAGACGGTGCACGAGGTGGCCGAGGCGGCCGCCGCCGGATACGCGGAGGCCCAGCTGCGCAGCACGGACGAGTTGGAGCGGCGGCGCAGACGGCTGCTCGATCTGCTGCTGGGCGAGGGGCCGGTGGCCCCGGAGGCGGTGCGGGATCTGGCGCACGGCGCCCGGTGGTCGGTGCCGAGGCAGGTCGCGGTGGTCGCGCTGGCGGCGACCCCGGACCAGCGGGAGGCGGACCGGCCGTTGGCGGCGGCGGGGGCGCTGGTGGACATGGAGTCGCGGCCCCCGCGGATGCTGGTGCCCGACCCGGACGGTTCCGGCCGTTTCGGCGGCCGGGCGTTCACGCTCGCGTTGCGCGGCCGGCCCGCCGCGATCGGGCCGACGGTCCCCCTCGCCGAGGCCGCCCGTTCGCTGCGCTGGGCCACCCGCGCGCTCGGCCTCATGGGGCGCGGCATCCTGCCCCGGCAGGGGGTGGTGCGCTGCGCCGACCATCTCTCCACGCTGCTGCTGCACAGCGACGAACCGATGCTCGACCAGCTCCGGTTGCGGGTCCTGGCCCCGCTGGACACGGTCGCGGAGGGGCCGCGCGGCCGGCTCGCCGAGACCCTGCTGGCATGGCTGCTCGGCGGCAGCAACGTGCCCGATGTCGCCGCCCGCCTCCACATCCACCCACAGACGGTCCGCTACCGCCTGCGCCAGCTGGAGAAGCTCTTCGGCGACGCCCTGCACGACCCGGGCACCCGCCTGGACCTCATCCTCGCCCTGCGCGCGGAGGCGTTGCGGGACGACGACACATTCACCGCACAAGGAACCACATAAGGAAACAGACTCACCTCTGCGCAAAAAGAAAATCGATTACTGAATTCCCGTCCATAACACCCGGTCCAACAACGCGAATACCTTCGGGACGTCCTTTTCCGCAGGCGCTCCACGCGCCCCACCCTCAAAGGATCCCCATGCGTATCCGCTTGTGCCTCGCCGCACTCTCCCTGGCCGGCGGGGCCGGACTGGCCACCGTCTCGGCACCCACGGCCGCCGCCGCGGCCTGCACGGACATCGACGTCGTCGCGGCTCGCGGCACCTTCGAGCCGGGCACGCTCGGCTTCATCGTCGGCGACCCCGTGTATTCCGCGCTGCAGAAGAAAATCACGGGCAAATCACTGTCCAGCTACAAGGTGAACTATCCCGCGGACCTTTCCCTCACCTCGGCCGCGCAGGGCAACAGGGACCTGGTGAACCACGTCAGGAGCCAGGCCGCTTCCTGCCCGAACCAGCGTTTCATCCTGGTCGGCTATTCGCAGGGCGCGAACGTCGTCGACAACTCCATCGGCATCAGCAGCGCCGGCGCGGTGGTCGGCAGCCCCATCGTGGCCACCATTCCCGCCGCGCTCGAACCCAAGGTCGCCGCGGTGCTGCTGTTCGGCAACCCGATCCGGGCCATCGGCAAGAGCGTCACCGGCACCTACCAGAGCCGCACCATCGACTTCTGCGCGGCCGGCGACCCCGTCTGCGAGAACGGCGGGGGCGACACGGGCGCGCACCTGAGCTACCGGGCGAACGCGGACGCGGCGGCGGCCTTCGCCGCGGGCAAGGTCTGAGCCCCACGCGAAGCCCCGCACAGAGAGGCGAAGGGCCCGGGAGGAGAAATCCTCCCGGGCCTGGTTAGCACTCCAGCCGCAGTTCGGTATCTGGGCTGGTCAGCGGCCTGGTGGCGGCGTCGCCAGGTGGACCAGCTGAGCCGGTGGCCCGGGCCGTGATCGTGTCGGACAACCACAGTGATGAACAGGCGCTGGATCTCGTTGCAGGTCAGCGGGATCAGGTCGTCCGATGGGGGTGGGTGTGCGTACTCGTTGCCGTGGACGACGGCGAGGAAGGCGTGGGCGAGCATCGCGAGGGTGACCCAGCGGGCCCAGGAGGGGTAGTTGCGGACCTGGTGCTCATCCACTCCGGCCAGCCCCTTCTCGCTCTGGAATGTTTCCTCCACCCGCCATCTGGAACCTGCGACCATGACCAGGGTGGCCAGTGATGCCGGCGTGGTGGTGTGACAGCGGTAGTAGGCGAGTTCGCCGGTGGTGCGGTTGCGGCGGATCAGGAGCTGGCGCCGGCCCGGTGCCGCTTCGGCGAGGTCGATGACGGCCCAGTCGTAGAACCGCTGTCCCTTCGCACCGGGCCCGGCCGAGAGTCTTTGCCAGGCCCGCTTCGGCACCTTCTTCACCAAGGCATCAGCGCGGAACGTGCCTGCGCCGGTGGGCACTTCGGTCGAGCATGCCACCGCGAGAACGTAGCCGATGCCGCGTTCCTCCAAAGCGGCCCGCAGTTTCGGGTTGCCGCCGTAGACCTCGTCACCCGTGACCCAGCCGACGCGGTGTCCGGCGGCCAGGAACCGTTCGATCATCGTGCGGGCCAGTTCCGGCTTGGTCGCGAAGACGGTGTCCTCGCCGAGCCCCGCTGTCCGGCAGCGGTCCGGGCCGCAGGTCCAGGAGCGCGAGATGTACAGCTCCCGGTCCGCCGCAGCTTGTCCCCGGGCGCCGGCGTAGACGAGGTAGACGGTGACCTGGGAGTTCTCGATCCGGCCCTGGGGCTTGTTCGTGAATAACTGTCAGAGATCTGTAGGGGTGTTCTCCACGGACGTCAGACGAGTTTGCAGTGACCGTCCTGGAACTGGTTGGACTGGTTGGTGCGTGTGACGCTCAGCATCTGGGCCATCAGGGTGCTGGTTGCGGCGGTGCAGGAGTGCGGCAAGCAGTCGGTGGAAGTGGTCCAGGCTGCTGGTCTGCGGATGGAGGTAGCTCCGGGCCGCCACCTGTGACTGGGCGTCCGAGTTAGCCCGTGAGCATTTTGAGTTGGGCCGGCTGAGCATCGGGATCGGCCTCGTCGCTCCGGCGGCCCATGCCTCGGCCGCCGCGGTACGACGAGTGCAAACGGGCCAGTCAGGCCCAGGTGCGGGTGAGGAAGTCGGCAATCAGCGGGGCGATTTCGGGCAAGTGGTCCTCCAGGGCGAAGTGACCGGTGTCGAACAGGTGAAGTTCGGCGTCCGGCAGGTCGGAAAGGTAGGCAAGCGCGCCGGGTTCGGGGAAGAACGGGTCGCGGCTGCCCCAGGTGATCAGAGTCGGCGGCCTGTGCTTGCGCAGCCACGCCTGCCAGTCGGGGTAGGCGGCGATGTTGCTCTTGTAGTCGTAGGCAAGCGCGCGCTGCGCTTGCTTGCGGCCGGGCTGGTCGAGAAAGTGCTGGTCGAGCAGCCAGCCCTCGGGGGCGATCAGTTCGGGGTCGGCGGTGCCGCCCTCGTACTGGGCGCGTGTGGCGTCCAGGGTGAACAGGTCGAGGACGGCCTGGTCGGCGCCGGGGGTGTCGGGGGTGAGGGCGGTGAACTCGCGGGCCGCCTCCGACAGCCCCTCGGCGTATGCGTTGCCGTTCTGCACGACCAGGCCCGCGACACGATCCGGGCGGCGGAGTGCCAGGCGGAAGCCGACGGGGGCGCCGAAGTCGAAGAGGTACATGGCGAAGCGGGTCAGGGCCAGGCGTTCGGTGAAGCGCTCGACGACATCTGCGAGCCGCTCGAAGGAGTAGGTGAACCCGTCCGGGGTGCGGGTGTGTCCGAAGCCCGGGTAGTCGGGGGCGATGAGCCGGTAGTGGCGGCCGAGGGTGTCGATGAGGCGACGGTACTGGTGCGAGGCGGAGGGAAAGCCGTGCAGGAGCAGCACCACCGGGGCGTCGGGACGCTCGGGTAGGGACTCCCGGTAGAAGACCTCCACCTGATCGACCTCTACGAACCGGTGGACGGTCCGGGCCGGAACAGCGATGCGGGGCGGTGTCGCGGACGTCATATCACATGCCTCCTTAGCGCAAAGATGCATTAGTACTAACCTCGCTGCGACTAACGCGTCAAGTGCGCGATGTAGCATTAGGGCATGACTGACAGTGCACCGCTGACCGGCGAGGTCCTGGCCTTGGACTTGGTCAACACCCGCCCAGTGGGGGCCCACGGGCGCGTGGATCTGCTCGCCACCCCGCGGCAGTTGTCCGACTGGCTGACCCTGGAGGGGGACCGCCTCCAGGGAGAGGTCCGGGACACCGCACCGACCCGGGCCGACCTCGCCCCCGTCCACGCCGTCCGAGCACATACCGAAGCCGCCGTCCGGGCATTGTTGGACCAAACCGAACCCCCCGGGTCCGCCCTGGGCGGACTCACCGAGGCCCAGCGTGCGGCACCATCTGTCCGGGAACTCGGCTGGGACGGCACCGCGGTCACCGCCATCTCCCGCCGCACCGGCCCCCTCGGCACCCGCCTCGCCGCACTGCTGGCCGAGGCCGCTGCCGAGATGCTCAGCGCCCCCGCGATCGGCAGGCTCAAGGAGTGCGAGGCCGACGACTGCGTCATGGTGTTCCTGTCGTCACACCCCCGCCGCCGCTGGTGCTCCCCCACCCGCTGCGGCAACCGGACCCGCGTCGCCCGCTACTACCGGCGCCACAACCCGGCCGACGCGTCCCGTACCTGACGGAGACAGCGCCCACTCCCACGGACCGGCTCACTCAAGGCCGAGACCTCACAGGCCAAGCTCACAGGCCAACTCGGACGCCCAGTTTCACCTCCAGCAAGATCACGATCTACAGCTGGAGTAGTAGGCCGTGGTGTCGGTTTCAGTGAGGAACTGACGTTCTCTCATCGAATGCGTGACCCTCATGGGCAGCGCTCGTTTCCCAGGGCGACGGGATCTTCGGGTGGGGTCGGGGCGGGGGTGACGGGGTGGGTGAGCTGAGGAGTGTGGCGGCGTCGTTCATCGCGTCCGGTCCCAGTGGGGTGGCTGTCCGGACCCGCCTCAAGCATCTGACGTCGGACGATGAGAAGGTGCTGTGCCTGGTCGGCGCGCATCTGGGGTCGCTCGCTTCGAAGGATCTCAAGGCGCGCTGCCGGGACGGGCTGGAGCACTCCGGTGAGGCGTGGGCGGTGCGTAAGCGGGAGCTGACGCCGCTCTCGTCCTCGCGGTGGGCGGGCAGCATCACCAAAGCCACTCACGACCAGTGGGGGCTGGCCCGCCGCTGCCAGCTGGCGCACCTCCAGAATCTGGAAGCGGGTATTCGCGCCCAGGGACACCCGATCCGGCGACGGACGGCACCGCCCCCTGCTCACCGGAGTGATGAGCAGGGGCATCGGATCGTCCAGGCCGGCCGGCGTGTTCCCGGGCGTGAGGGAATCCGCCCCCGCATTCCCGGACCACGGACACGATCCGTGCCGCCCGGAAGCGGAGTGAACGCGGGCAACCAGAACGCTTAACACCGTCCGGGGCGTTCGGCTGAGCGCGAGTCCTGGCAACAGGACTCACTCCCACTCAGTCTCTAGGAACGGTTACTCGGGAGCCCGCGCGAACTCCGTCAGGCTCGTGGAGACGGGCTCGGGACGGCCGTCGTTCTGCGTGGGCGCGGCGGTCAGCACATCCAGATGCTGGTAGCCGTCGGCGACCACGGGGTCCAGGTCGGCCGGGACACGGCCCGCCAGCAGTCCGTCGCCCGCGAGCACGGTGAGCGTCGGGTTGGCGGTGAGCCCGTCCGGGTGGACGACGAGGCGCTTCACCTGGGGCGAGGTGGCCAGTTGGAGGTCGGTGACCAGCTTGGTCGGGAAGTACTGCTCGGCGAAGTCCAGCGGCTGCTCGGCCATGCTGCGGGCCAGCTCCTGGATGTCGGTGACCTCCTTGCCCGCGCCCGTGAACGGTGTCCCGTCGGCAGACCGGTACCCGGGGTCGTCGGCATCGCCGACGCGGTCGTAGTTCCGCCAGGTGTAGAGCGGCCCGCCCGGCTGGTCGGGGATGGCCTTGTACTCGCTGCCGAAGAGCGCCGGCTGCTCGTCGCTCCCGTTGGCGAGGGGGAAGTTCTTGTCGACGATCGGCCCGCCGTCGAAGAAGCCCACGCTGCTCTGCAGGAACGCCAGCGGTACGGAGTGGTCGTCCATCAGCGCGCCGAGGATCGCCTCGTTGGTGAGCCGGAAGTCCCTCACCGCGGGTGAGCCGGTGAGGAAGGTGGCGGTGTCCTCGGAGAACAGGAAGCGGTTGGTGACCTCGATGTTGGTGTTGAGGGGCAGATAGCTCGGCAGGGTGGCCTCGCCACCCGGGTCCTGCAGCGCGCCCAGGCCGGCGATGGCCAGCAGCGTCATCATCTCCGGGTTGAGGAGCACCGGCGCGGACAGCGTGCGCGGCAGCACGCCGCTGTCGAGCCCGGCCTGCACCGCGCCGTAACCGAGGCCGATGTCGGGCAGGTTGGTGTCGTCCGGGATGCTGCCGCTCAGATCGGCGAGCGAGGTGGACACGGTGGTGTCGAGCGCGAAGTAGCCGGCGCACTGGTTGTGCCCGGCGTCCGCCGTGGTGGCCCGGTCGCCGTCGAAGTCGGCGGTCGCGAAGTACCCGGTGATCACACCGCCGAGCGAGTGCCCTCCGCACAGCACCTTCTCCTTGCGCAGCCGCTGGTCGGGCAGTTCGGCGGTGAGCAGGTCGTACTGGTC
The DNA here is from genome assembly GCF_024612015.1 of Streptomyces sp. CA-210063. Lineage (NCBI taxonomy): Bacteria > Bacillati > Actinomycetota > Actinomycetes > Kitasatosporales > Streptomycetaceae > Streptomyces > Streptomyces sp. CA-210063. The sequence goes on along the minus strand of NZ_CP102512.1, from coordinate 9,148,603 downwards.
GCGGACGGTCCGCTCGATGCCGAGCTTCGCCATCCACCCCAGCTCGCCGTTGCCGACGAACCCGTCGAAGGTACGGCCCTCGACCTGCTTGTCCCGGTAGTAGTAGTCGACGGCCGTGTGCTGGTCGCCGGAGGCCACTCCGGTGCGGTCCTCCAGGCAGTTGGAGCGCCGGTCCAGGGCCCAGAACTCGATGTGCCGCCCCTGTTCGGTGGCGCGGGCGACGGTGTTGCGGGCGACGCTGTCGAAGGCTCCGGCGCCTTCCAGGATCCCCGGCTGGGCGACGAGGATCCGGTCGGCGTCGGCCGAGTCCGCCGGCCCGTCGGCGGCCCGGTAGCGCAGGTACGACAGCCAGTCGCACGCCGCCGGCCGCGCCCCGAAGGACGCCGGCAGCGGCGCCCTCACCCGCACCACCGTCTCGGTCACACCGCCGACCGGACTCGTCGACGCCACGGCCGTCTCGGTCCGCGCGTCCTCGCCCCGGGCGTCCGGGGCGGCCCCGATGAGCGCCCCGACGGTCAGCAAGACCGCCGGCACGGCACTGCGCCACGTTCTTTCTCCGCTGCGACTCGTGTTCATGCTGGGACGGTAGGACCGGCACAACGGCCCCGCCGCCCCATGCTCACAACAACGCAGCCGCTGTCGGCGCCTTTGTCATGAGGCACCAACTCCCTTTGCCGACGACCGGCGTTACAGCCCGTCGCTCACCATCGCGGCAACGATCCGGACGTGCCGGTCGGCCGCCGTACCGGAGAACTCGTTGTCGTAGTTCAGCCCGTACGGCCAGAAGTGGCCGCCGCCGGTGGAGATCTTCGCGCTCGCCCCGTCGTACTGCCGGACGAGCGCCGTGGCCCGCGCACCGGTCCATGTGCCCGAGCCGCCCAGCCGTGACCAGCCCGAGCTGGTGCCCACCCCGATGGTGTGCGCGATGCGACGCGCGATCAGCCAGTCGATCGCCATCTTCGAGCGGGCCGGGGTCTCGGAGTCCGGCTCCGTCAGCCGCTTCGCCCAGGTCGGGACGGTGGGTCCGTCGTAGCCGCGCTTACAGCACCACCCGAGCCAGGACAGTACCGACGCCCGGCGGGAGTTCCAGGTGTTCACCGCAGCGGTGCCCCACAGCAGTTCCAGGGCCTCGCCGATCTCGTCGTCCGCGACCGTTCCAACGGCCGGCCCTCGCCGAGCCGCTCGGCGGTCTTGCCCACCCCGATCCCGTAGTACCGTACCGCGTTCGGATTGCCAAGCGAGTCCAGGAACACGTCGGCCGCCGTCCGGACGGTGAGCGCCTTCCCGGTTGGCAGATGTACGACTGTGGGCACCCTTTCCCCCTTGCCGCAGATAACGGGGCCGCTTCATGTACGGTCTGGCGGCCGTTCCCGCAGGTCGCGATCTCTTCCCACAGATATTGGGGGCGTTTTCTGCGGGAAGACTTCAGACGGGTCCCGCCGCCGACGCTCCGCCAGCCGCCCACCAGGGCCGATCGAGGCTTAGCACCGGTTTTCGTTCCGATGTTCCTCAACCCCCGTGAGTGCCGTGAGTTCATGCAAACTGAAGGGTTCTCGGTGAGAACTCAAGGGTCCGTCGTCGTGCTCCCTGGAGCTGGTTCCGTAAGTTCGACTCCAACTCACGACTATGCCGTTCCTGGTTCCCTGGACGAGCATGACGGTGAGCGGGTTAGCCAACAGGGCAGCGGTAGCGCAACTTGTTGAGAGAGGCCCCACCGGTGGTGTCCTCCACGGCTGCGCCGTCTGCGCGCCAGCCAGCGGCTTCGTAGAAGCGCCGGGCGCGTTCATTGTCTTCCAGGACCCACAAGGTGGCTTGCGTGTACTCGGCCTGTCCGAGAGTCGTCAACGCGGCCAGCATCAACTGCTTCCCGATCCCGGTGCCCCAGACCTCGGGCATCGTGTAAAGCGTGCCGATTTCCGCGATGGCAGGGGTCTCCTGAGATGGGCCGAAACCTGCGAATCCGACGATCCCCGCCTCGGTTTCGGCTACCAGCACTCCCGACGATGGCCATCGTGTCTCCGCGATGCGTGTCTTCCACTCGGACTCTTCGCGGCTTGGATCCATGGCGTTGAGGTAGTGCTGGGGAACAAGACCGGCGAAGGCCGCCTGCCAGGAGCGCACGTAGACACCGGCGACCGCTGATGCGTCATCAGGCCATGCCTGTCGAGTCTGCATGGCCGTCATTCTTCAAGTCCCGTCGATCCGGGCCAAGTTCTTTTCCCAAGGTCGATGCCGAGTGCTCGGCTGTCTGTTGCAGTAGTGTGCCCGTGTGGAGTCCGCATAGCGCATCGCGGTCTTCTCGTCGAGCCCGAACACCTCGGCGAGGTGGAGCGGATCGGGCCCGTGGGTCAGGGCCTCTTCGAGCTGCCGGTCGACGCGGAGCCGCTCCAGCGTCGCGTCCTGCCCGCGCATCGAGGCACTGATCCAGTGGCGAACGCGCGGGTCGAACAATTGCCCGGGGTCGGGCACCTGCCTATGCTCGAAGCGCCCGAGGCAACCAGCAAGCTGCTCCTCGATTTTGCGGCAACAGACCGCTGACATCCCGCCCTTGATGAGGTCTAGGCTGGTCATATGCTGTCGACAGGGGCACCACTCGACTGGTCGCTTGTGGACATCGCCGTCCCCCGCTCGTCAGATCGGCTGCCGGGGGTCAGCATGGCCGGGTTCCGCCACCGTGCCCCGGCATCCGTGGACATTGCGATGGTCGCGCATCCCTCCGTCACCTTGTTCATCGACCTGAGCGAGGGCGAAGGCCTCGTCCACCGAACCCATGGCCGGGATGTCCACGGCAGTGTCGTCGTCGGGCTCCTCCCCGGCGAGCTCCGGGCAGGCGGCCGGGTGGGCGAGTGCCTCCAAATCCGGCTGGATCCGGCCGCAGCGGCTGCAGTGCTCGGCACGGCGACCGAGCTCACCGGGGCCGTGGTATCCCTCGAGGATGTCTGGGGCCGTGACGCCGGACGAACCGAGGACAGGCTGCGCGCCGCCGCGTCATGGGGCGAACGGTTCACGATTGCGGCGGACCTCCTCGGCCGACGGCTGGGCAGCCGACCAACAGTCGCCCCAGAGATCGCCTTCGCCTGGCGGCAGATGCGCACCAGCCGGGGGCGGGCGCGGGTTGACGGCCTTGCGGACGAGGTCGGCTGGAGCCGGAAGCGTCTGTCGGCTCGCTTCCGGGATCAGCTCGGTATCACGCCCAAACGCGCCGCCCGACTGATGCGGTTCGACCACGCTGCCCGCCTTCTCGCGGCGGGTCACGCCGCCGCCGGCGTCGCCGCTGAGAGTGGCTACGTCGACCAGTCCCACCTTCACCGCGAGGTCAAGTCGTTCGCCGGGCTTACTCCCATGGCGGTGGCCGTCGCGCCGTGGCTCGCGATTGACGACGTTGCGTGGCCGGCTTCATCGCCGACGCGGAGCCCTGTGACGGGTGGCGGACACATCCTTGGTTGAACAGCCTGTCTCCAACAATCCGCCTCCCGCTCGCCGGGGCAGCTTCAGCGACCTACCGCGTGGGGACCGCTGCTTTCGTGGCGTAACACAACGGCCAGTGGCCGTGGTGCCTCCACCTGGTACTTTCGCCGGCGCGCCGGGCCTCTCAGCGATCGCGGGCACGGAACCAACCAACTGGGGTCCGTGCCTCGCCTGGTGCCGCGATGATCTCGGTGTGGGGCGAGGGGATCTTTCAGATGACCAGTGGGCGGTGCTGGGGCCGTAGTTACCGGTCGCGGTGTTGGGCAGGCCGGCGGTTGGTCGGCGGCGGTTGATCGACGGGATCCGTTGGCGCGTGCGAACTGGCGCTCCGTGGCGGGATTTGCCACCCGAGTACGGTCCGTGGCAGACGGTCTATGGCCTCTTCCGTCGCTGGCAACGCGATGGTGTCTGGTCGGCGGTCCTGACCGGGCTGCAGGCCCGGGCGGACGCCGCTGGTTTGATCACCTGGGACGTGAACGTCGACTCAACGATTTGCCGGGCCCATCAGCACGCGGCCGGTGCCCGACGGGACAGCCGAGCCCAGAAGGAATCGCCGGGCGGCAATCAAGCCGAACCCGACGATCACGGTCTGGGCCGGTCCCGCGGGGGTTGGGGCACGAAGATTCACCTGGCCTGCGAGCAAGGGCAGCGGCCGTTATCGCTGCTGGTCACAGCAGGGCAGCGGGGAGACAGCCCGCAGTTCAAGGCCGTGCTGGAAGCCATCCGGGTTCCTCGTCTCGGGCTGGGCCGGCCACGGGTTCGGCCGTTACGGGTGCGGGGTGACAAGGCGTATTCATCGCGCGCGAACCGTGCGTATCTGCGTCAGCGCGGGATCCGCTGCACGATCCCGGAACCTGCCGATCAGGCCGGCCACCGCAAGCGCCGGGGGACGTCTGGTGGGCGGCCTCCGGCCTTCGATCGTGAGGACTACAAGGCCCGGCACGCGGTCGAGTGCGGCATCAACCGGCTGAAACGGAACCGGGCGGGGCGCGCTTCGATGTCCTTGTGCGCCTTGGCGCGGGATCGGCCGAAGTCGCGGATGACCTGCTGCTGGACAACCGAGGCCGTATATCCACGTGCAGCAGACCCGGGTCGAGGACGCCTGGGACGCCGGGATGGAACGGGCCGCGAAGCGGCTGGAAGGACTGGCCCGATGAGGTGGAACCTGCGGCTGGGCACACGAAGGAGGAAGAACCCCCCGGCTACGGGCCCGGGGACGCAGCGGGGCTCAGGGCCAGGAGTCGGTGGGCTTGCGGTAGCCCTTCGGATACCGGCTCATGCAGGCGGCAGCGACCGGCTCCCGTGGGGACACGGCTCCGCAAGCGGTGCAGGTGTAGGTACGTTCCGAAAGCGCCTTGCGGGCCATGGTGCTCTTGGCGAGGAACTTCGGGCGGAAGCTCGGCTGCGAGATCGGCGACCTGCTGATTCCGGAACCGCAGAAGGTCACCCGCCCCGGAGACGCGGCGACACTCCGCGTCGCGACACCCGGATGCGATCCGACCTCGGCGTGAACACCGAGGCCTCCTCGCAAGAAAGAGGTGAACTCATGTGGGGGGTCTCCTGTTGTGTGCGTGGGGGGGTGTTCAGGCACCGATCTTTCCGATGCCCGCCCCGGCCCGTACGAGGGCGGGGACGTCGGCGGCGGGGTCCAGCGGGTACGCGTAGTACGTGCGCGGCTCGGTCACCGTGCCGTAGGTCTCGCAGGTGCCGGACCCGGTGAAGACGTTGTTCCGCTGGACGAGCCGGCCGGGGCCGGAGGCGTCGTAGCCGCTCGCGGAGTAGCAGGGGTTGGGAACCCCTTCGAAGTGGTTGCCCTCGACGACGACGCCGGCGTTCATGGTCGAGGCGACGCCGTAGAGGGCGTTCCCCTTGTAGTAGTTGTTGTAGACGTGCACCGGCTCACCGAAGCGGACCCGGGGATGCCGCTGCCGTGAGCCGTCGAAGAAGTTGTGGTGGATGGAGACCTTCAACTTCCCCGCGTCCTGGCTGCCGTTGCCGTCGGAGTGGCCGAGCAGCATGCTCTTGTCGGTCTTGTTGAACCAGTTCCAGGACACGGTGACGTACTCGGCGCCGCGGACGACGTCGATCGCCCCGTCGAGCGGGGCCACGAACTCGTTGTGGTCGATCCAGATGTGGTGGGACTCCTGGCCGACGCTGACGGCGTCGTCCTCGGCGTTCGTGAACTTGATGTTCCGCACGATGACGTTGTACGAGCGGTAGAAGTCCAGGCCGCCGCCGTTGATGACGGCCGAGGAACCGGCCCCGATGATGGTCTTGTTGGGGCGGACGCCCTGCTTGCTGGTGATGTCGATGGTGCCCTGGACGCGGATGACCAGCGGGCCCACGGTGTCGATGTACTCCAGGAACTGCTCGGTGGTGGTGGCGGTCACGGTCGCGCCGCCGACCCCACCGGTGGTGCCGTTCTGTCCGAGCGCGTTGACGGCGGCGAAGCCGGTGGGTGACGTCTCCGCCAGGGGTGCCGCCTCCGCCCCCGCCTCGACGGGTGCGGTGGAGGCGAGCAACAGGGCGAGCGTGAGAGCGGGAACGGTGCGTAACGACGACCTCATGTGGTTCCTCCCGGTGTGAGTGGGTGGATCTTCCTGGGCCGTGCGAGAACGGGAGCACAGAGTCTAGAAAGCGCTTTCAGTTTCCTGAATGCTAAGCACGTGTTTTGGGCATGTCAACGAAGTCGTGCCCGCCTCCGTGTTGTGGAAGGGAGTGTCGTGTCCCCACGACATCGCATCGTCCGGGCCTTGGCGCCCATGGTTCCCCTGGTGCTCGGCGCGAGTCTGACGGCCGCGCCGCCGGCGACGGCGGACACGTCGGCCTCGGCGGCGCAGAGCGCGGTGACCGTACGGATCGACCCGTCGTACCGGCAGCAGGAGTTCGAGGGGTGGGGCACGAGCCTCGTCTGGTTCGCCAACGCCACGGGCAACTATCCGGAGCCCGTCCGAAGACAGCTCGTCGACATGCTGTTCGGCGAGGACGGGCTCGGTCTCACTATCGCGCGCTACAACATCGGCGGCGGCAACGCCCCGGACGTCCGCAAGGACTACATGAAGGCCGGCGCGACCATGGAGGGCTTCTGGAAGGCCCCCGAGGGAACCACCCGGCAGGACATGGAGTGGTGGGACCCGGACAACCCGGACCACTGGAACTGGGACGCCGACGCGGGCCAGCGCTGGTGGGTGGACCAGATCAAGGACAAGATCACCAAGTGGGAGGCGTTCAGCAACTCGCCGCCCTGGTTCCAGACCGTCAGCGGCTATGTCTCCGGCGGCTTCGACGCGAACACGGACCAGATCCGCGCGGACCGCGTCGACGAGTTCGCCACGTATCTGGTGAAGGTCACCGAGCGTCTCGAAGAGACGCACGGCATCGACTTCGACACCATCGCCCCGCTCAACGAACCCAACACCAACTACTGGGGCACCCAGATCGGCGCGGACGGGCAACCCACCGGCGGCCGCCAGGAGGGCGCGCACGCCGGACCGGCGCTCCAGCAGAAGGTGCTCCTCGCGCTCGACAGGGCGCTCGAAGGGGCCGCGACCGACGCCGAGCTCTCGGCGATGGACGAGACCAACCCCACGATCTTCACCCAGAACTGGAACGCGTACGACACCTCCGCGCGGGCGGCGGTCCCCCAGCTCAACGTGCACACCTACGGCACGGGCATGCGCACCAGCGCGCGTGACATCGCCAAGGGCGCGGACAAGAAGCTCTGGATGAGCGAGGTCGAGGGCACCTGGGGCACCGGCACCGACTTCACCGGCATGGACCCGGGCCTCGGGATCGCCACCCGCATGGTCGACGACATGCGTGAACTGGAGCCCTCCGCCTGGGTGTTCTGGCAGCCGATCGAGGACGCGATCCCCCAGGCCGCGGCCGGCAAGAACTGGGGCAGCATCCACGTCCCGTTCAACTGCACGGCCGAGGACACCCTGGAGACCTGCCCGATCCGCGCCAACTCCAAGTTCCACACCATCCGGAACTTCACCCACCACATCCGCCCCGGCGACCACTTCGTGAAGGTCGACGACCCGTCCAGCGTCGCCGCCGTCAAGAAGTCCGGCCGTGCGGCCACCGTGGTCCACGTGAACGGCGCTGCGACCGCTCGTTCCGTCACCCTCGACCTCTCGCGCTTCGGCAAGGTCTCCTCCCGCGCCACCGTCACCCCGGTCGTGACGAGCGCCGACGGCGCCCTCGTCGAGGGCACGCCGGTCCGGGTGACCGACCGTTCGGCCACGCTCGACGTCCCCGCCAAGTCCGTCACCACCTTCCTGGTCGAGGGCGTCAGCGGCGTGGCGAAGGACGCCGCCCTCGTCCAGCCCGGGCACGTCTACCGGCTCCAGGGCGCGCAGAGCGGCAAGTCGCAGGCCCCCTCGGAGGACGGCACCGGCGTCGTCATCCGCACGACCGACGCGAGCAGCGCCCAGCAGCTCTGGTCCCTGGAGAAGCTGACGCCCGGCACCGACAACCGCGAGCGCTACGCCCTCACCAACGCCCAGACCGGCAAGCGACTCGCCGTGCGCGACCACCAGGCCGTCCTCGAAGACCCGGCCGACGGCGAGGTCCCCGCAGCCGCCCAGTGGATCATGTCGACGACGGGCGACGGCAGTTGGACCTTCGTGAACGCCGCCACCGGCCGCCTCCTCGACGTCACCGGGCAGTCGTCGGCGGACGGCGCCGAGGTGTCGACGTACACCCCCACCTCGGCGGCCAACCAGCGCTGGACCGTGACCGACGAGACCGTGCTGCGCACCGAGCGGGCCGAGGCGTTCACCGTCCCCGGTCTGCGGCCGAAGCTGCCGACGACGGTGACGCCGGTGTTCCGGGACGGCGCCAGGGGCTCCCTGCCCGTGGTGTGGGATCTGCCGTCGGACCGGAAGTGGAGCAGGCCCGGGACCGTACGCGTCACGGGTGAGGCGACCGACGCCCTCGGAGGCAAGATCCCCGCGACGGCCCTCGTCACCGTCGACACGATCGCCTCGACACAGCCCGGCCGCGCCAAGACCTACGCGGGCGGTGAGCCGGAACTGCCGGCGACGGTCGTCGGCATCGGCAGGCACGGCGGCCGGACCGACCTCCCGGTGACCTGGGACGCGGTACCCGAAGGGGCGTTCGACAAGACCGGCGTCGTCACCCTCTCCGGCACGGCGGAGGTCGTCGACGGCAGCACGGCCGACGCGACGGTACGGGTCCAGGTCACCGAGCCGACGGCGGCCAACATCGCGCCCGACGCGAACGTCTCCGTCGCGGCCACCTTCACCGAGAGCGGCTACTCCGCCGAGCGCCTGCGCAACGGCAACACCGCCGAGAAGGCCTGGTCCAACTGGAGGTCGGGCACCAAGAACCCGTCCGACACGCTCACCTTCACCCTGCCGAAGGCGCGGGACCTCACCCGGATCGTCGCCCACTTCCACCGGGACGGCACCAACGCCTCCTTCCCCGAGAGCCTGAAGGTGCAGGTCCGGGCGACCGAGAACGGTCCGTGGACCGACGCGAGCGACTCCGTCGCGGTCGGCACCGAGGGCACGCCGGTGGTCGACGTCCCGCTCGCCACGGGCCCGGCGACCGGCGTGCGCGTGGTCATGACGGCACGTCAGGGCGGCTACATCACCATGAGCGAGATCGAGGTGTACGCCAAGACCCCCGGCGCCTCCTCGGACGCCGCCGCCACCTCCGTCGAGGTCGCCGGGCAGCCGATCCCGTCCTTCGACCCCGACACCACCACCTACCGGGTCGTCACCGACAACCCGAACCGGGCGGCGGTCACGGCGACGGCCCGCGACCCGTACGCGACCGTCACCGTGGACCGGAGCGGCCGGACCTCGGCCCTCGTCTCCGTGACGAGTGAGGACGGTTCGCAGACCCGGACGTACCGGATCGAGCTTGTACGACGCTGACGTGACCGGCGGGGGCCACGAGCGGGCCCCCGCCGGTCGCTTCGAACAGGTCGGTCAACTGCTCGCGCAGGTTGCCCCGTTGAGCGTGAACGCGGTCGGTGCGGTGTTCGTCGTCCCCTTGCTGCCGATGAACCCGACCGTCACGGAGCCCGCGGCGGGGATGGTGGAGGTGTAGGAAGCGGGAGTCACGCTCACCGAGCCACCACTCTGGGTGGGAGTCCCGCCCCACATGTTGGTGATCGTCTGGCCGTTGGCGAACGTGAAGGCGAGGGTCCAGCCGCTGATGGCGGTGGTGCCCGTGTTGCGGATGACGATCTCGCCCTGGAAGCCGCCCTGCCACTCGTTGGTGGCGCGGTAGGCGACGGAGCAGTTCCCGCCGGGTGTGCTGCCGCCCTCCTCGGTGGTGACGTTCACGGTGGCCGAGCGGGCCGAGCGGTTGCCGGCCGCGTCACGGGCGTAGACGGCGAAGGTGTAGGCCGTGTCGGCGGTGAGGCCGGTCAGGGTGACGGAGGTGGTGGTGGAGGCCGCCAGCTTGGTCTCGGTGGTGCCGCTCACCCGGACGATGTCGTACCCGGTGACGCCGACGTTGTCCGTGGCGGCGGTCCAGGAGAGGGTGGCGGACGTGGCCGTCACGGCGGAGGCGGTCGGGGTGCCGGGGGTGGTCGGGGCCTGGGTGTCGCCCGGGTTGCCGCCGCCGAAGACGGTGGCTTCCTCGGCGGTCTGCGCGATGCCGTTGGCGCCGTTGAAGATGCGCCGGCCCCAGGCGCTGAGCTGCGTGGGGTCGAAGCCGATCGACAGATCGAGGACCGGGTCGGTGTTGCCGCTCCAGGACCAGGCGAGGTAGCCGAGATCCAGCCGCTCGGCGGTGGCCATCATGGTGTCCTCGTCCGGGTCGCCCCACTGGTCGGCGGGACCGCCGAACTCGCCGATGAGAATGGGCAGTCCGGCGTTCACGAAGGCGCCCAGATAATCGGTGATCTCGGCTGCCGTGTCGAAGACGCTGTACATGTGGATCGAGAAGATCAGGTTGCCGGTGGTGTCGGCGTCGTACACGGACTGGGCGTTGGCGCGCATGACGCCCTGCCAGTCCTGGCCCCAGTTGGGCGCGTCCACCATGATCGTGTGCTCGAAGCCGGCGGCCCGCAGCTTCTGCACGGCGGCGATGGTGGGGGCGGTCCAGCCTTCGGGGTTGGTGTTGCCCCAGGGCTCGTTGCCGATGTTGACGATGACGTAGTTCTCCTCGCCGGCGAGGACGTCCTTGAGGCCGATCCAGTAGTCGGCCGCGTGGTCGAGCGTCCCGGCCGCGGCCTCCTCGCCGTATCCGGTGGTGTCGTGCACCTCCAGGACGCAGATGAGCCGGTTGGCCTTGCACTGGGCGACGACGTTCGCCACGTCGGCCGGGCTGTTCTCGGCCCAGCGGTGCCCGTCGGAGAGGACGACGCGGACGGTGTTGGCGCCCAGCGCCTTGATGTCGGCCAACGACTGCGTCTCACCCGGGTACCAGGTGTGGGCGTGGTTGACGCCGCGCATCACGAAATCGTTGCCGTTGCCCTCCAGCAGCCGGCCGTCGCTGATGTGCAGGCCGGTGGCGAGGGTGTCGGGGGCCGACCGGGCCTGGGCGGCGGCCGGGGCGAGGACACCGAGGAGCGTGAGCCCGATCAGGCTCGCGAGTCCGGCCAGGAGGGTTGCTAAGGGGTTCCTCCGCTGGGTCCTTCTCACAGTTCTCATTGCGGCTCCAGGTGGGGGTGGGCGCCGGGAATCTCAGGCGTCAAGAGTGTGGGGGTGGCGATGGGAGCGCTCCCATAAACCCATTTCGGCAAGTACACGTCAACCCTTCGCGCGTGTTCAGTGCCCGAGGTTCGCCGTGACCGCCGCCGCGACGACCGCGTCCCGCTCGGCCCCGCCGAACAGCCCCTCGGCCACCCACCCGTCGGCGAGGGCACGCACCGCCCGCGAGCACCAGGGGATCGACGGCACCGCTGTCCCGACCCGCCGCGCCCGATCCGGCGAGGGACGCCCCCGGCGACAGCGGCAGAAGGGCCCGCCCTCAGCGGCCTTGGCGAAGTCCGGTGCGGTAGGGCGCCCCGTAGGGGGCGCCGGGCTGTTCGATATGCGGCTCCGCCGCATGGGCACGACCAGCCCCCACCGGCCCGCGACTTCGACACCGCGCCTCCGGCGGAGCGCTCAGCAGGACTCGTCCAGATACCCGCGCGCCAGCTCACCCGCGCGCGTGAACCAGTCGACGAGCAGGGCGAGTTCGTCGGCCGAGTACGCACCGAAGAGTGCGGCGAGGCGGGCGTAGAACGGGCCGTAGACGGCCACCACCCGCTCGGCGGCGTCCGGGACCGCGACCACGCGGACCCGGCGCCGGTCGGCGGGGTCCGGCTGCCGGGTCACGAAACCGCCGCGCTCCAGACGGTTGAGGATGCCGGTCACCGCCCCCGTGGTGACATGCGCGCGCCCGGCCAGATCACCGGCGGTGACCGGGGTGTCCCCGGCCTCCAGGACGTACGCGAAGCAGACGAGGTCCGTGACGCTGAGCCCGAGATTCCGGGCGAACTCCTGCTGACCGACGATCATCGTCGCGATCAGGCCGTCCATGGCACTGATCGCGTCGGGGACGGTGGGGCTGCGGTCGGCCTCCATTGCCCTTGCCTCCGGGGCAGGCTAATTTCCTTACTTGCTAAGACATCATAGTCCGGCGCCGTGGGCGTGGCTGCGGCGTGCCGTGGCACAGCACGGCGCGCGAGGGGAGCAGACACGTGAGTCTTTACGACGAGGGCCACACCGTCGCCGGCTGGACCGGTACGGCCATCGGCACGGCCGGGGCCACGGCACTCGGCCTGGGCGTCTGCGGCTGGACACCGGGGTTCGGGCTGGGCGTCGCCGTGTCGGTACTCGCGCTCCTGGTCACCTGGGGCCTCCACCTCGCCGGTTGGGGCAAGCCGCCGGGCCCGCGCCCCCGGGACCAGTGGAGCCTCCGGGCCCGCGACCGCTCCGCACACGGCGGTCACCCCGACTGCCTCGGCTGCCGCCTGGCGGGCCGCCGCCGCACCCCGGCCCCGCTCCCCGCCGTACCGGGACCCGCCACCAGCCCGGAAAGCACCAACGCCACCGCCACGGCGACCGCCACCGGCACGGCCGGCGACCCGTCGGCCTGATCCGGCGCGACGGCGGCGCAACCGAGACGCGGGGTGGGCGACACTGTGACGGTAAACGCTTACCGTCACCGGGGCCTCCGGGTCCCGGACTGTGGTCCACTATTCCCCTCCCCATGCAGTAACGTCGAACCGTGACGGTCAATGAAAACGGTCGCCGGAGCAGCCCCGAACCCCATGGGGCCAGGCGTCGACGGAGCAACACCGCGGGCGGCGAGCGGCCCAGCACGATTCGGGATGTCGCCGCCCAGGCCGGAGTGTCCCTAGCAACCGTTTCCCGCACACTGGCCGGCAACTACCCAGTGTCCGCCGAGACCAGGGCCCGGGTCATGGCGGCCGTCGACTCGCTGCACTACGTGGTGAACGTGCACGCCAAGGCGCTCTCCGGCCGGGTCGCGGGCCCGATCGCCCTGGTCATCAGGGACATCACCGGCCCCTCCCTCGCCCATGTCGCCGCGGGGGTCGAGCAGGAGGCGGCCGGCCGGGGGCGGCTGAGCCTCGTCTGCGCCACCCATGACGACTCCGCCCGCGAGGACGACCTGGTGCAGCTGATGCGCGAGCAGCACGCGGCCGCGGTGGTCCTCGTCGGCGGGGCGGTGCAGGACGAGGCGTACCAGCGGCGCATGGCCGACTACGCCACGGCGCTCGACGCGGCGGGCTCCCGCCTGGTGCTGGTGGGCCGGCCGCCGCTCCCCGGCGATCTGCCGGTCACCGTGGTGCAGTACGACAACCGGGGTGGCGCCTTCCAGGCCACCGACCATCTGCTCACGGCCGGGCACCGGCGCGTCCTCCTCCTGGGGGGCACCCCCGGACTCAGCACGAACGAACAGCGCCGGGACGGCTTCCTGCACGCCCTGCGGGCGCACGGCGTGGCGTACGCGGAGGAGCTCGACGTCCCCGGCGCGTACACCCGCCTCTCGGGCTACCAGCGCACCCGGGAGGCGCTGGCCGCCGGTCTGGAGTTCACGGCGGTCTTCGCGGGCACCGACATGGTGGCCACCGGGGCGCTGGCCGCGCTGCGCGAGGCCGGTCTCGACGTGCCGGGTGACGTCTCCCTCGTCGGGTTCGACGACGTCCCGTTCGCCGCCGACCTCACTCCCGCGCTCACCACGGTGCGGGTGCCGTACGAGGATCTGGGGCGCACGGCGGTCCGGTTGGCGCTGGAGCGCGAGGAGCGTCTCGGGGGCGACGACCACGTGGTGCTGAGCACGCAGCTGGTGATCCGCCAGTCGGTACGCGCGCTTTCATGAACGTACGCACGCCTTCGTGAACGTACGCATGCCTTCATGAACGTACGCATGCCTTCGTGAACGTACGCATGCCTTCGTGAACGTACGCATGCCTTCGTGAACGTACGCACCGGTTCGTGAAGCCGGGGGCCGAACCAACCGCCTCGCTTTCACGGGAGTTTGACGAATCGTCATCCCGTCGTTCGGCCGCGAGCGCCATCAGGTCAACCGTCCCGGACTATTGACTCGGGTCACCCCAATGGCGATTCTCATCACATCGCTTGTGCCAGCCATGACAATCGGGCTATGGCGTCGTGGGTGTTCAACGCGTCCCGGAACGGTCTGGCCGATCGACCGCGCATCCCCCCGACCGAGGACGTGAGTGATGACCAGGACTCCACGCGCCCACCGCAGACGCAGACCCCTCATGGTGCTGGCGCTGTTCCTCACCGCGATGGGCATGCTGCTCAGCCCGTCGTCCAGTTCGGCCGCGACCGGCGACTGGTGGCTGCCCACCTCCCGTCCCTCGCCCGACTCCCAGATCAACGTCACCGGCGAGCCGTTCAAGGGGACCGACTCGGCGGGCGACGTGCGCGGGTTCGTGGACGCGCACAACCACCTGTTCTCCAACGAGGCGTTCGGCGGCCGGCTCATCTGCGGCAAGGTGTTCTCGACGTCCGGCATCGCCGACGCGCTCAAGGACTGCCCCGAGCACTACCCCGACGGCAGCCTCGCGCTCTTCGACTACATCACCCACGGCGGCGACGGCAAGCACGACCCGGTCGGCTACCCGACGTTCAAGGACTGGCCGGCCTACGACTCGATGACCCACCAGGCCAACTACTACGCCTGGATCGAGCGCGCCTGGCGCGGCGGCCAGCGCGTGCTGGTCAACGACCTGGTGACCAACGGCATGATCTGCTCGATCTACCCGTTCAAGGACCGCGGTTGCGACGAGATGACGTCGATCCGGCTCCAGGCGAAGCTGACGTACGACCTGCAGGACTACATCGACGCGCAGTACGGCGGTGCCGGCAAGGGCTGGTTCCGGATCGTCCTCGACAGCGCGCAGGCCCGCGACGTCATCGCACAGGGCAAGCTCGCCGTCGTCCTGGGCGTGGAGACCTCCGAGCCGTTCGGCTGCAAGCAGATCCTCGACGTCGCCCAGTGCGGCAAGGAGGACATCGACAAGGGCCTGGACGAGCTGTACGACCTGGGTGTGCGCAGCATGTTCCTGTGCCACAAGTTCGACAACGCGCTCTGCGGTGTCCGCTTCGACGAGCACGGTCTCGGTACGGCGATCAACGTCGGCCAGTTCCTGTCGACCGGCACGTTCTGGCAGACGGAGAAGTGCACGGGCGCGCAGAAGGACAACCCGATCGGTGAGGCGTCCACGGAGGCCGAGGAGGACCTGCCGGAGGGCACCGAGGTGCCGGAGTACGACGAGGACGCGCAGTGCAACGTGCGCGGGCTCACCGATCTCGGCGAGTACGCGGTGCGCGGCATGATGCAGCGCAAGATGATGCTCGAGATCGACCACATGAGCGTCAAGGCCACCGGCGCCGTCCTCGACATCTTCGAGGCCGAGTCCTACCCGGGCGTGCTGTCCTCGCACAGCTGGATGGACCTGAACTGGACCGAGCGCGTCTACTCCCTCGGCGGTTTCGTCGCCCAGTACATGCACGGCTCGGAGGAGTTCAGCGAGGAGGCCGAGCGCACGGACGCCCTGCGGACCAAATACAACGTGGGCTACGGCTACGGCACCGACTTCAACGGCATCGGCGACCACCCCGCCCCGCGCGGCGCCGACACCTCGAACCCGGTGACGTATCCCTTCAAGAGCGTCGACGGCGGCTCCACCATCGCCAAGCAGACCACCGGCTCGCGGACGTGGAACTACAACACCGACGGCGCCGCCCATGTCGGCATGGTCCCGGACTGGATCGAGGACATCCGGCTCGTCGGCGGCCAGGGCGTCGTGGACGACCTCTTCCGGGGCGCCGAGTCCTATCTCGGCACGTGGAGCTCCTCGGAGGACCACCGGGCGGGCGTGAACCTCGCCAAGGGCGTGACGGCGACGGCCAGTTCGTCCGAGTCGAACCCCGTCACCAGCTACCAGCCCGGCCGGGCGGTGGACGGCGACGGCGGCACCCGCTGGGCGAGCGACTGGAGCGACAGCCAGTGGCTGAAACTGGACCTCGGCTCCTCCCGTGTGATCAAGAAGGTCACCCTGGACTGGGAGCGCGCCTACGGCAAGGCGTACCAGGTCGATGTCTCGACCGACGGGTCGACCTGGAAGACTGTGTGGTCCACGACCGCCGGTGACGGCGGACTGGACACGGCCAAGTTCTCCGCCGTGACGGCCAGATATGTTCGGATGCTGGGGACGGACCGCGGCACCGACTGGGGTTACTCCCTCCACGAGGTCGGCGTCTACAGCAGCTGACCGCGGGTACGGGGCACACGGGGGAAGGGAATCCACATGGCACGCTTGCCGTCGGCCGAGCGGCGCAGACAGCTCACCGAGGCGGCGATCCGCGCGATGACCCGGGACGGCGTCCCCAGGACGACGACCCGGTCCATCGCGGCCGAGGCAGGCGTGTCACTGAGCGTCTTCCACTACTGCTTCCACTCGAAGCAGGAGCTGATCGAGTCCGTCATCACCACCATCACCGGCCACTACGTGACGCTGGTACGGGAGGCGATCCGCCCCCGGGAGACGCTCAGGGAGACCGTCCGGGCCGGTTTCCAGGCGTACTGGGACCATGTCTCCGCCCACCCGGGCGAGCACATGCTCACCTACGAGCTGACCCAGTACGCCCTGCGGGAGCCCGGGTTCGAGCATCTGGCGCGACGGCAGTACGAGATGTACTGCGAGACCTATGCCGACCTGATCGAGCAGTTGCGGCAGTCCGTGGGGTTCGAACTGGCCGTTCCCGTCCCCGTCCTGGCCCGCTACCTGGCCGCCATGACGGACGGCCTCACCCTGAACTTCCTGGTCCTGGGTGACGACGCGGCCTGGACGGACATCCTCGACACGATCACCGACCACGTGGCCGGGCTCGTGCGGGAGGAAGTCCGCCCCTGATCCGACGTCAGCGGGCGGAAGCGGCGATCAGCCGGTCCAGCAGGGCGATCAGCACATCGCGGCACGAGGTGCGCTCCCGGGCGTCGAAGAGCAGGACGGGGGTGTTCTCCGGCAGGGCCAGGGACTCGCGGATCACATCCGGCTCGTACGGGTGCTCGCCATGGAAGCCGTTGACGCCGATGACGAACGGGATCTTGCGGCGCTCGAAGAAGTCGATGGCGGCGAAGCTGGACTCGGGGCGGCGCACGTCCACGAGGACCACGGCGCCGAGGGCGCCGATCGCGAGGTCGTTCCACATGAACCAGAACCGCTGCTGCCCGGGCGTCCCGAACAGATACAGCACGAGGTCCTGGCCGATGCTGATCCGGCCGAAGTCGAGGGCCACCGTGGTGGCGTGCTTCTCCGGGATGCCGTCGAGGTCGTCGACACCGAGCCCGGCGGTGGTGAGGGATTCCTCGGTGCGCAGGGGGACGATCTCGCTGACCGACCCGACCATGGTCGTCTTGCCGACACCGAATCCCCCGGCGATGAGGATCTTCACCGTGTCGGGAGCCGAAATCCCCTGGTAGGTGGGGTCAGAGCCGGCCAAGGCCGTCCCTCACTTTCTTCAGCAGGTCCAGGTCGGGGGCGCGGGCGATCAGGCGTGGCTGGCGCACGCCGATCCGGCCCGCCTCCAGCAGGTCGCAGAGCATGATGGCGACCACGCTCACCGGGAGGTCGAGCTTGCTGGCCAGCTCCGCCACCACGATCGGCTTGGCACACAGCTTGAGGATCCGCGCGTGCTCGGGCTGCGGCCGGGTGCCCCCGGTCGGCTGCGGATCCGCCGCCGTCACCATGGTGATGAGGGTGAAGTCGCCACGGGCGGGCCGGGTCCGGCCGCCCGTCAGGGTGAACGGGCGAACCAGCCGGCCCGCCGCGTCGCCTCCGTTCACCTCACTCGCCGCTGTCGGCCGCGACGACACCGGCGCGTGGTGCCGCGCTGAGGTGCTCGCCGATCTTCTTCACCAGCATGTTCATCTGGTACGCCACCACGCCGACGTCCGCGCCCTGCCGGGTGAGCACGGCGAGGTTGGCGCCGGGTCCGGCGTTGGTGAGGATCAGGAAGGCGTTGCCCATCTCGATGAGCAACTGGCGGACGGGGCCGCCGCGGAAGTCCATGCTGACGCCCTTGCTGAGGCTCATCAGGCCCGACGCGGTCGCCGCGAGCCGCTCGGCGTCGTCGCGCAGGAACGCGGTGGATTTGCTGACGACCAGTCCGTCCTCGGAGAGCACGACGGCGTGGTCGACCTCGGCGACCCGGTCCACCAGTCCGGTGAGCAGCTGGTCGAGCTGGCTGTGCGTGGCGGGGATGGGGCGTGTCATCTGTGTGTCCTTCAATGAGCGGTCTGCGTGGGGAGTCGGTGGGACGTCAGGTGCCGGAGGCGGGGATCCGGTCTCCTGGGTCTTGGGATACGGATTCCTCCCCTAGTGGGTACTCGGGTTCCGCGTCGTCGTCACGTGCCTGGAGCGTTCCGCGCTGGAATCCGGCGAGCGAGGAGGCTGCCCGCTCGGCCGTGAAGTCGTCGGCGTCGCCGTCGCCGTCGGGGCAGGGTTCCGCCTCCTCCTTCAGCTCCGCGGCCAGACTGGTCTGCGGAATCCGGCGGGGCAACGGCATCGGGCCGCCTTTCTTCGCGGCCAGGGGCTTCCTCGCGGCGGCCGGCCGTGCCCCGTTCCCGTCCTCGACGGCCTCGGCGGTCCGCCCGCTCGCGACGGGCCGTTCCTCCGGCGTACGGTCCGGGTCCTGCCCTGCGGGCTCCCCCTCGGGTTCGGGCTCGGCCGTGGCGGCGGCGACCCGCGCGGCGACGAGCGAGGCCCGTGCGGGCGGTTCGGCGGCTTCGGTGCCGTCCTCGGCGGGGGCCGGGGCCTCGCGTACCACGATCTCGTGGGGGATCAGCACGATCGCGGTGGTGCCGCCGTACGGCGAGGCGCGCAGGGTGACGCCGATGCCGTGCCGGGTGGCGAGGCGGGCGACGACGAACATGCCGAGCCGGAGGTCGTCGGCGAGCGCCACCACGTCGAACTGCGGGGGCACCGCCAGCTGGGAGTTGAACGCGGCGTAGTCCTCCTCGGACATGCCGAGCCCGCGGTCCTCGACCTCGACGGCGAGGCCCTTGGCGACGATCGCGGCCCGGACGCTCACCGGGCTGGGCGCCGGCGAGTAGGAGGTGGCGTTGTCGATGAGCTCGGCGAGGAGGTGGATGACGTCGGCCACGGCCGGCGGGGCGATCCACACGTCGTCGTCGGCGTGCACCTCGACCCGCTGGTACTCGGCGACCTCGCCGACGGCGCTGCGGAGGATGTCGATCAGCGCGACGGGTTCGGTCCAGCTGCGGCCGGGGCGCTCGCCGCTGATGATGACCAGGTTCTCCTCGTAGCGGCGCAGCTGGCTGGCGGTGGAGTCCAGCTCGTACAGACCCTTGAGGATCTCCGGGTCCTGGTGCTGGCGCTCCAGCTTGTCGAGCTTGGTGAGCTGGAGGTTGACCAGGTTCTGGCTCTGCCGGGCGATGCCGAGGATCACCCGCTGGAAGCCGCGCCGGGTGTCGGCGAGTTCGACGGCGGTGTGCACGGCGGTCCGCTGGGCGGCGTTGAACGCCTTGGCGACCTGGCCGAGTTCGTCGGTGCCGTAGTCCAGGGGGGCCGCGGCGGCGTCCACGTCGACCTTCTCGCCCCGGTCGAGGCGGGCCACGACGTCGGGCAGCCGCTCCTCGGCGAGGCTGAGGGTGGCCGCCTTGAGGCCGGTGAGCCGGCGGGACAGGGAGCGGGTGATGCGCCAGGACATCACGACGCACAGCAGCAGCGCGGCGAGACCGCCGGCGCTCAGCGAGCCGGCCGTGATCAGCAGTGCGCGCGCCTCCTCACCACTGCGCTCCAGCAGCCCCCGGGTCTGCTCCCGGATCAGCTGCTCGTACTGGCGCGACAGCTTCGCCATCGAGGCGTCCCAGCGGGCCTGGGCGTCCGGCAGTTCGGTCTTCCGGGAGTTCCCGGTGCCCGTGGTGTGGGCCGAGAGGACCTGGTCCTCCACGGCCTGCAGCGCCTGCCAGTCCCCGCCCTGGACGATCCGTTCGACCTGGATCTTCACCTCGCCCTCCAGCGAGGACACGAGCTGGTTGTCGACGAGCCAGCGCCGGGCGTTGACCACCTGGGCGAAGCGGTCCCTGGTCGCCTCGTCGAGCTGCCCCTTCGGCCAGTTGAGGGTGAGGAGCGCGTCCTCCTGGGAGACCAGCTCGGCGGCCTGTTCGAGAGTGACGAGCGGGCCGGCCTGCGAGGTGAGGTCGCCGTCGTCGACCTGCGAGAGCTCCTGGAAGGCGTGGATCTGGCCGTCGATGATCTCCGAGTACTGGTCCAGGACCTGCTCGGGGGTGATGTCGGTGGGGTTGTCCACCTGGTCCCGGTAGTACTCGAGGCTGCCGGAGCCGGCCATCACCGAGTACAGCCGGTCACCGATGCGGTCGGGGGCGTCCTCGATCGCGCCCGCGCGTGCGGCGAGCTTCGCGACCGCCGCGTCGGTCTGCTCGCGCTGCTCCTCCAGGGCGGCCATGCTGCTGCCGGGGGCCGCCATGTAGGCGGCCGACAGGGCACGCTCGCGCTGCAGGGCGAGGGTCGCGTCGGTTCCCATGGCGCCGGTGGACTTGCTGAGTCCGGTCTGGGCCCGCAGCCGCAGCCCCTCCGAGAACATCTGGGTCGTCGTCACCGCCCAGCTGACGGTGAGCGTGACGCTGGGGATCAGAGCCAGGAGGATCAGCGAGAGACGTATGGAGCCGAGACGGCGCCGGGCGCCGGTCCGTGGGGGCATCGTCGTCCTTGGGCGGTTGGCGGGGAGCGGAAGGGATCGGGGGGCCTGGCGACAGGGGTCCGCGGGCAGTGGGTGGGCACCTGTCGGTACGGCGCACAGGGGATGCGCAGGGGATGCGCAGGATGTTATCCGCACAAGTGAACGCACGTCGCAGGGGTGGTCGGAAGTTTGGGGTCGCCGTTACACGACCGTTCCGGATGCTTGGGTTCCGTGGTGCGGTCATGCCCGAACGGAAGGTTCCGTTTGTCTGTTCGCGGCGGCGCCGAGGCCGCTGGTCGCGGGGGCCGTGCGCATTGGGTCAACGGGTCCCGTTCGCGGCGAACTTCGCGATTCCTGCGATGTTCTTCTTGGTCACGAACGCCGGGCCGGTGAGCACGGGCTCGACACCGCCGCCGCTGATGTTGCCGTTGGTCCTGTAGAGCCAGAGCCCGTCGATCGCCAGATAGCCCTGGAGGTACGGCTGCTGGTCCACCGCGAACTGGATGTCGCCGCTCCGCACCGCCTTGACCAGGTCCTTGTTGAGGTCGAAGGTGGCGACCTGGGCCTTGCTGCCCGCCTCGTCGACCGAGTCCACGGCGGCGAGCGCGAACTGCGCGCCGAGCGTGACGACCTCGTCGACGGTCGGGTCCTGGCGGAGCTTGGCGGTGATCGCGTCGGTCACCGCGGCCATGTCGGTGCCGTCCACGTAGAGGTTCTCGGTCCGGCCGCCGAAGGTCTTCCGTACGCCGGCGCAACGGGCCTCCACGGCGACGTTGCCGCGCTCGTGGATGACGCAGAGGGCGTGCTCGGCGCCACGGGCGTCGAGTTCGTCGCCGAGCGCGCGGCCGGCGACGCTGTCGTCCTGGCCGAAGAAGCCCAGCAGGCCCTGCGCCTGCCAGGCGTCGATGCCCGAGTTGAGGGCCACCACGGGTATGCCCGCGGCGCGGGCCTCGGCGACCGCGCCCCGCATCGCCCGCGGCTTGGCCAGGGTCACCGCGATGCCGTCGACCTTGTCGGCGATGGCGTCGCGTACGAGCTTCGCCTGTCCGGCGGGGTCGGGGTCGCTGGCGTACGTCAGCTCGATGTCGTCCTTGGCCGCCGCGACCTCCGCGCCCCGGCGGACCAGGTCCCAGAAGGCGTCCCCCTCGGCACTGTGCGTGATCAGTGCGACCTTCGTCCCGCCGCCCGAGGCGCCCGACGTGCCCGTGTCCGAATCGGAGTCCGTTCCGCCGAACACCGAGCAGCCGGCGACGGTCAGACAGACGGCGGCGGCGAGCGCCGTGGCGCGACAGGCGGTGAAGATCCTGTGGGGCGCGGGGGGTCGGTTCATGGGGGTGCGGCACCTCGCTGTGCGACCGGGGCGGGACGTCTGGGGAGGACGAAGTCGCCCTCATCACCGCGATGACGTGCGGCGACTGGCTGACTTTCGCTGGGCGGAGCCAATCGCGTGTGACGCCCGGTAGTCAAGTGAACAACAAAATCGATGTGCTGCTGTGACAGCCCGCTGCTGACCTGCGCACACGTGTCAACGCCCGCCACGGTCCCCGGCCGAGCGACATGGACCGTTCCACTCCGTGCGGGAGGGTCGATTATCAGCCATCCTCGGCCCCGGTGCGAAGTTCCGCGCTCCTGGCCTGAATTGGTTCCGCAAGGGCGGCAACCTCCGCGCCTTTGGCGGCGACTGCTCGGCTGACCGACACTCCCCCGCACGGAACGGAAGCGACACGTGAGCGAGAACAGCGGCAAGGCCCGCCACCGCAGAAGGAAGACCGCACTCGTGGCCGGAGTCCCCCTGACCCTGGCCGCCGCCGGAACCATGGCGTACGGCACGGTCCTCGGCGTGTTCGGCGAGGACGCACAGCCCCAGGCGGCGGCAGCGGCCCCGGCCTGGGCCGCCGAGTCCGCCGACGGCTTCGCGTCCGTCAACGCCCTCGGCCAGAACGGCACCTACGGCGGCCGGGACGGCAGAACGGTCACCGTGAAGACCCTGGCCGACCTGGAGAAGTACGCGACCGCCGCCGAGCCGTACGTCATCGTCGTGGCCGCGACGATCACCATGAACCCGGTGGGCAAGGAGATCAAGGTCGCCTCGGACAAGACGATCGTCGGCTCCGGGACCTCCGGGCACATCGTCGGCGGCGGCTTCTTCCTCGGCTCGGGCGTCCACAACGTGATCATCCGCAACCTGACGATCCGTGACTCCTACCAGGGCACCTGGAACGACAAGGACCACGACTTCGACGCCATCCAGATGGACGGCGCCCACCATGTCTGGATCGACCACAACGACCTGCGGCACATGGCGGACGGCCTCATCGACAGCCGTAAGGACACCACCTACGTCACGGTGTCCTGGAACAAGCTGAGCCAGAACAACAAGACCTTCGGCATCGGCTGGACCACGAACACCACCGCCGACCTGACGATCCACCACAACTGGATCCGCGAGACCGAGCAGCGCAACCCCTCCACGGACAACGTCGCCCACGCGCACCTGTACAACAACTTCCTGGAGGACGTCTCCGGCACGGACATCACCTCCTCGTACGGCAACTACGCGCGCGGCAACACGAAGATGGTCCTGGAGAACAGCTACTTCCAGGGCATGAGGAACCCGGTCACCAAGGACGCGACGGCGGCCCTCGTCCAGCGCGGCAACGTCTTCTCCGGCACCTCCGGCCGCAACGAGAGCGGCGGCACGGCCTTCGACCCGAAGACGTACTACAGCTACACCCTCGACAAGACGGCCGACGTGCCCGCGCTCCTCAAGTCCGGTGCGGGACCGAGGAGTTCGATCGGTACGACGGCCACGACCACCGCCGCCGCGGCCACCACGCTCACCGTCGCCAAGGACGGCAGCGGCCAGTTCACCAGCGTGCAGAAGGCCGTCGACGCCGTGCCCGCGAACAACACCTCGCGGGTGGTGATCTCGGTCGCGCCGGGCACGTACCGGGAGGTCGTCAAGGTCCCGTCCAACAAGCCGCACGTCACCATCCAGGGCTCGGGCGGCAGCCGCAAGGACACGACGATCGTGTACGGCAACGCGGCCGGGATGCAGAAGCCCGACGGCTCCGGCACCTACGGCACCCCGAGCAGCGCGACCGTGTCCATCCAGTCCGACGACTCCCAGGTCCGCAACCTGACCGTCACCAACGACTTCGACGAGGCGGCGAACCAGTCCCTCTCCGGCCACCAGGCCGTCGCGCTGCTGACGCAGGCCGACCGGATCGTCCTCGACGGGATCATCGTCAACGGCGACCAGGACACCCTGGAGCTGGAGACCGCCGCCAAGGACAAGCTCGGCCGGGTCTACCTCACCAACTCCTACGTCACGGGCAACGTCGACTTCATCTTCGGCCGGGCGACGGTCGTCGTCGACAAGTCGGTCATCACCCTGAAGAAGCGCTGGAACGGCACCTCCGCCGGGTACATCACCGCCCCCAGCACGCCCGGTAACCGCAAGGGCATCCTGATCAACCGCTCCACCGTCAACGGTGACGTGTCCGCGGCGAGCTTCTTCCTCGGCCGCAACTGGCACCCCGGCGGCGACACCACCGTCGACCCGCAGACCACCGTCCGCAACAGCACGCTCAGCGCCGCGATCAAGTCCACACCCTGGTCCGACATGGGCGGTTTCTCCTGGAAGGACGACCGCTTCGCCGAGTACAAGAACACCGGCGCGGGCGCGGGCGGCGCGAGCTCCGACCGGCCGCAGCTCACGGACGCGCAGGCCGCGGACCAGGAGGTCGCGGACTGGCTGGGCGGCTGGACACCCGGCACCTGACGCTCCGCGCCGCCTCGGGAACGCCACGTCGGACGCACCGCCCCGATTTTCTGTTATCTCCCCGGGGCCGGTGCGTCTCCTGTTCACAGCCGCCCGCGCGAGCCGACGCGGGCACGACCTGCGACCCGTACCCGAGACCCGAGGACCCCCACGTGACAGCACAGATCAGCCGCCGGAGCACGCTGAAGATCGCCGGTATCGCCGCAGGCGCGGTGGGACTCGGCGTCGGTACGGGCGCGGTGGCGACGCCGGCCGCGGCGGCGGGCGGCGCCTACGCGCACCCCGGTCTGCTCCACACCAGGACGGACCTGGCCCGTATGGCGGCCAAGGTGAAGGCGGGCGCCGAGCCCTACACGGCGGGCTTCGCGAAGCTGACCGCCAACCGGCACGCGCAGAGCGGCTGGCAGGCCAACCCGCAGGCGACCGTGGTCCGGGGCGGCACCGGCCAGAACTACGTGACCCTCTACAACGACGTCCACGCCGCCTACCAGAACGGCCTCCGTCACCACGTCACCGGCGACTCCGCCTACGCCGACACGGCTGTCGCGATCCTCAACGCCTGGTCGGCGAAGCTCACCTCGCTGGCGGGCAACGCCGACCGCTTCCTGGCCGCCGGGCTGTACGGCTACCAGATCGCCAACGCCGCAGAACTCGTCCGCGACCACCCGGACTTCGAGCTCGGCCGCTTGCAGGAGATGCTGAGCGGGGTCTTCGCCGAGGTCAGCGACGACTTCCTGGTCAGGCACAACGGCGCCGTCATCACGAACTACTGGCCCAACTGGGACCTCGCCAACATGGCCTGCGTCCTGGCCACCGGCATCTTCTGCGACGACAAGGCCCAAGTCGCCCGCGCCGTCGACTACTTCAAGAACGGCGAGGGCCTCGGCGCGGTCAAGAAGGCCATCCCCGTCGTGCACGACGACGGCCTCGCCGAGTGGCTGGAGTCCGGCCGCGACCAGGGCCACGCCCTGCTGGGCGTCGGCCTCATGGGCACCTTCTGCGAGATGGCCTGGAACCAGGGCATCGACCTGTACGGCTACGACGACAACCGTTTCCTCAAGGGCGCCCAGTACGTGGCCAAGTGGAGCATGGGCGGCCAGGTCTCCTACACCGCGAACACCCGCGCGAAGGGCGCGATCAACGGCTGGTCCGGCCGGGAGACCGCGTCCCGGGCGGCCGGCGTCGACCCGAACACGATGCGCCCGATCTGGGCCATGATCGCCAACCACTACACCAAGCGCCGGGGCCTCGACGCCTCGTACGTCACCCGTATCGCGGCCAAGGCGGCCCCCGAGGGCGGTGGCGGCGACTACGGCCCCAACAGCGGCGGCTTCGACCAACTGGGCTTCGGCACCCTGGCGTTCACCCGCGACAAGGCCACGCCCGCCGAGGTGGACGCGTCACCGTCGGCGTCCACCGACGCGTCCGGATCGGGGTCCGGCTCGGGGTCCGAAGCCACCTCGAAGAAGGGCACCTCGAAGAAGGGCACCTCGTCCGCCTCTCCGTCCGCCTCCGCGAGCGCCCAGGGCGGCCGGGGCGAGGACCTGGCCGCGACCGGCACCTCCGACTTCCCGGCCTGGACCGCCGCGGGCGGCGTCGCGGCCCTCACGGGCGGCCTGCTCCTGCTGCGCCGCCGCAACCGCGCGGGCGGCCGGCCGGAGAGCTGACCGGTCATCCCCCGGGGCACGCAACGTCCTCGCAACCTCGCGAGGCGTTCACTGCGGCCATGGATGTGGTCCCGCGCGTACAGCTGACCCCCGCGGCCGCCGATCTTCTGCGGCGGCTGCGGGCGGCCCACGGCCCGTTGATGTTCCACCAGTCGGGCGGCTGCTGCGACGGCAGCGCCCCCATGTGCTACCCCGCCGGCGAGTTCCGGACGGGCGACTCGGACGTCCTCCTCGCGGAGCTGGACGTGGACGGGGTCGACGAATCGGTCGGGTTCTGGATGTCCCGCAACCAGTACGAGGTGTGGAGCCACACCCGGCTGATCGTCGACGTCGTACCCGGCCGGGGCAGCGGTTTCTCCCTGGAGGCACCCGAAGGAGTGCGTTTCCTCATCCGTTCCCGCGTCGTCGAGGCGGGGCAACCGCCCGGCCGGTAGTCGTCTGGTGCACTTCCCCTGAGTCCTGGGACGGTTGACGAGACATCAGGGGGCATCGTGACGCGTCGTGGTGGACGGTTCAGAACGGTACTGACGGTTCTCGCGGCGTGGAGTGTGCTGGCCGGCGCGGCCCTCGTGGGGGCGGCACCGGCCAGTGGCGCGCCCGGGGCCGTCGTCGTCGCGCCGGGCATCGAGTACACCGAGTTCGACATCCGGGCGGCCAAGGGTGTGGCGCACGCCCATGTGCTGAGCGTCGATCTGCGCAGCCGTCAGGTGGGCGTCGGGCTGCTGTACCCGGGAAAGGTGGCCGCGCGGGCGACCGTGTCCCGGCTGGCCACCTCGGCGGGCGCCGTGGCAGGGGTCAACGGCGACTTCTTCAACATCACCGAGACCCAGCATCCCGGTGTCGCGGCCACGGGCGCGTCGGTCGGCCCGGCGATCGCCCAGGGGCACGCGCTCAAGGCCGCCGTCCCGAACGGCCAGCGCTTCGGCCCGGCCCTGCCGCCCGGCACGAGCACCAAGGACGTGCTCGGCGTCACGGCCGACGGCACGGCCCGCCTCGACAGCATCGCCCTCGACGGTTCCGTCACCACCGCCGAGGGCGCTCTCCCGCTCGGCGGCCTCAACCAGTACGCCCTGCCGGTCGGTTCCGTCGGGGCGTTCACCGCGGACTGGGGTGAGGTGTCCCGGTTGCGGGCCGTCTGCGGCACGGACACCGACCGGGCGGCGCCGTGCAGCGCCGACACCCACGAGGTGGTGGTCTCGGGAGGCCGTGTGGTCCGCACGGCCGGCACCCCCGGCAGTGGCGCCATCGAGTCCGGCACCACCGTCCTCGTCGGCCGCGAGGCGGGCGCCCAGCGGCTGCGCGCACTCTCCCCGGGCGACCCGGTCGAGGTACGGCACCGCCTCGTCGCGTCGTCGACCAGGACCCCGTACGCCTTCGCGCTCGGCGGCTACCCGGTCCTCCGGGGCGGCCTGCCGCTCCCCGGCCTCGACCGCACGACCTCGGCGGTACGGACGGCCGCCGGCGTCGCCGACGACGGTCACCGTCTTCTGCTGCTCGCCCTGGACGGCGCCGCCGCCTACCGCACCGGGCTCACCATCGCGGAAGTCGCCGACACCATGCGGGGGTTGGGCGCCGTCGACGCCTTCAGCCTGGACGGCGGCGGATCGAGCACCCTGGTCGCCCGCGCCCCGGGCGCGAGCGCCGTCACCGTACGGAACCATCCGACCGACGGCACGGAGCGGGCCGTGCCGAACGGCATCGGCGTCTTCACGAAACCCTGAGCGAGTTCTTCGGCCGCGGGTGGGTGGGGGCTGGTCGCACAGTTCCCCGCGCCCCTTGACGGCCTGGGTCGCGCCCGGGGCTTTCAAGGGGCGCGGGGAACTGCGCGAGCAACCACACACCACCCGCACCCGCCGACACACAGCACGCCCCGAGCTACTAGGCGCCCCCGCCCCCACTCACGGCTTCAGCGTGCTGACGATGTCCGCCGTCGCCGTGAGGCCGTTGTGGATGGTCGGCGCCAGGCTCGTGCTCGCCATGTAGAAGCCGAGCAGCACACAGACGGCGGCGTGCGAGAACTTCAGCGCGCCGTTGCGCAGGAAGATCACCGTCAAAATCACGAGCAGCAGCACCACAGAGATGGAAATGGCCATCGTCAACCTCCTCCGCCACGCCCACTTCGCGGCATTCGGCCGTAAGTGTGGCGTAGCGGAGGGTTCGTCCGTGCGGCTGACGTGTCCGCCGAACGAGTGGTGTCGAACGTGTCCTGACCGGACCGGTCTACGCCGACCGGTGGGCGTCCAGGAAGGCTTCGAGGCCCGCCAGGTCGTCCGTGTTGAGGTGGTCCACGTCCGCGGCGACCAGTTCGCCCCACAGCGCGTCCCGGGCCGGGCCCGCCACGTCGGGCGTCGCCCAGAACCGCACCCTCTGCCCGCGTCCGTGGGCCGTCGAGACGATCTGGCGCAGCTTCGCGCGCTCGGTGTCCGGGAACGGGCCGACGCCCTGCCAGGTGAAGTTGAGCGTCCAGTTGTCGGAGATCAGCGGGATGAAGGAGGCGGGCGCGGGCGTCGCGCTGACGAGGTCGGCGAGCCGGCCGTCGTAGAAGGCGCGCCGCACGCTCTGCGCCTCCATGGGCACCCGGGCGGCCCGGTCCCCGGAGATCACGGCCGTGACCGCGCCCGGGTACACCCGGCCGTGCGCGTACGTCGTGAACAGGTTCCGGTAGCGCCGCAGATGGCGGTCGAGTTCGAGGTATGTCGACGCGCCCTCGGTCTTGAGGTCGATGAGCAGTTGCAGCGGCTTGCGGTGACCCCGGTACACCGAACCGTGGTTCGTCCGGACGCGGGCGGCGAGCGGGTCCAGGTAGAGGGATTCGAGGGTGCGGGTGGGGTCGAGGTCGGCGGCGTCGTGGGCGACGAGCAGCTGGTCGCCGACGAGGAAGATGTCGGCCTCGACGCTGCCGAAGCGGTGGTCGAGGGCGTCGAGGAGGGGGCGCGGGTGCTCGTAGTCGTTGTGCGCGTGGGCGCGCCACAGCGGGCGCGGGCGGTGCTTCTGTTCGCCGGCCAGCGCGCTCGTGCCGGGCAGGGCGACCGCGCCCGCGAGGGCGGCGCCGAGGGTGGTGAGAGCTCTGCGGCGGGTGGTGAGGGCCATGCTCTGCCTTCCGGGTGGGGCCGGTTACGGACTCAGCGAGTATGCGAGCCGGAAGAGGCCGATGAGCAGGGCCGTGCGGGGAGTTGGCCGGACCGCCGTCGTTCGTTCACCTGCGTCGCTGTGCGCACATGCGAAAGCCCGCCCCAGGTGGGGCGGGCTTTCCCTGTTCTTCTCCGGTCGTACGTCAGGGGGCTCGGAGGTCGACGAGTTCGGCGAGGGCTGCCCGGTGGGCGCCCGCCGTGCCGTACGCGATCGAGTCGGCCTTCGCCCGCTTCAGATACAGGTGGACCGGGTGCTCCCAGGTCATGCCGATCCCGCCGTGCAGTTGCAGCGCCTCCTCGGCCGCGTGCACGGCCACGGGCGCCGCGAACGCCTGCGCGACGGCGACCGCCACATCGGCGTCGTCGCTGCCGGTGGCGAGCGCGTCCGCCGCGTTCCGGGCGGCCGCCCGGAGGTTGACGATCTCCAGCCACAGCTGCGCGAGGCGGTGCTTGAGCGCCTGGAAGCCGCCGACGGGCCGGTTGAACTGCTTGCGCTCCTTGAGGTAGCGGACCGTCTCGGTCAACGTCCAGTCCGCGAGGCCGAGTTGCTCGGAGGCCAGGAGCCCGGCTCCGGCCCGCAGGGCACGGCGTACGGCGGGCTCGGCGTCCCCGAGGAGACGGCCCCGCGCCCCGTCGAGCACCACCTCGGCCAGCGGCCGGGTGAGGTCCAGGGACACCTGCGGGGTGACGGTCGCGGCCGAGGCGTCGACCACGTACAGGCCGCCGTCGTCGGCGGGCACCAGCAGCACATCGGCGACGGCCGCGTCCGCGATGCCGGTCAACTCCCCGTGCAGGGCGCCGTCTTCGAACCGTACGACCTTGTAGGCGCTCCCCGCGGGGAGGTTCAGAGCGACGGCCAGGACGCCGATCTTCCGGCCGGAGGCCAGGTCGGCGAGCAGGTCGTCGGCGCCACCGGCGAGCAGGGCCTCGGTGGCGACGACGGCGCTCGTGAGGAACGGCACCGGCGCGACCGCACGCCCCAACTCCTCCAGGACCACGGCGGCTTCGCGGTGCGTGGCGCCCTGGCCGCCCTGCTCCTCGGGGACGAGCAGCCCGGCGAGGCCCATGCCGTCGGCGAGCAGCTTCCACAGTTCGCGGTCGTGCGGGGCGTCCGACTCGACGCGCGCGATGACGCCCGCCGCGTCGCAGTGGTCGGCCAGCAGATCGCGGACGGCCGCGCGGAGGGCCTCTTCCTCCTCGGAGTAGAGAAGATCCGTCATCGGGCGAGGTCCTTCCAGGCGACGTCCTTGTCGGTGCGCGGCTCGCTGGGCAGGCCCAGGACGCGCTCGGCGACGATGTTCAGCAGGACCTCGGTGGTCCCGCCCTCGATGCTGTTGCCCTTGGAGCGGAGGTAGCGGTAGCCGGCGTCGCGGCCGACGAAGTCGACCAGTTCCGGGCGCCGCATGGTCCAGTCGTCGTACAACAGGCCTTCCTCGCCGCGGAGTTCGACCTCCAGGCCGCTGATCTCCTGGTTGAGGCGGGCGAAGGCGAGCTTCATGCCGGCGCCCTCGGGGCCGGGCTGTCCGACGACGAGCTGCTGGCGCAGCCGCTCCGCCGTGAGCCGGGCGGCCTCGGCCTCGACCCACAGCTTCAGGAGCCGCTGGTGGAGGTCGTGCGTGCGCAGTTCGGGGCGTTCGCGCCAGGTCTTGGAGACCGGGCCGATCATGCCGCCCTCGCGGGGCAGCCGCATACCGCCGATGGCGACGCGTTCGTTGTTCAGCGTGGTCTGCGCGACCTTCCAGCCGTCGCCGACCTCGCCGAGGCGACGTGAGTCCGGGATCCGCACGTCGGTGATGAACACCTCGTTGAACTCGGCCTCACCGGTGACCTGGCGCAGGGGCCGGACCTCGACGCCCGGGTCGGTCATGTCGCAGATGAAGTAGGTGATGCCGCGGTGCTTGGGCACGTCCGGGTCGGTGCGGGCGATGAGGATGGCCCAGCGGGCGATGTGCGCGCTGGACGTCCACACCTTCTGGCCGTTGACGACCCACTCGTCGCCCTCACGAACGGCACGCGTGCCGAGCGCGGCGAGGTCGGAGCCGGCGCCGGGCTCGCTGAAGAGCTGGCACCAGACCTCCTCGCCGGTCCACAGCGGCCGCAGGTACCGGCGCTTCTGCTCCTGTGTGCCGTAGGCGAGAATCGTCGGCGCGGCCATGCCGAGGCCGATACCGATGCGCCGCGGGTCGTTGTCGGGGGCGCCTTCCGCCTCCAGGTCCGCGTCCACCACGGCCTGGAGGGAGCGCGGGGCGCCGAGGCCGCCGAGCCCTTCGGGGTAGTGCACCCAGGCGAGCCCCGCGTCGAAGCGGGCACGCAGGAAGTCCACGCGGTCGGTGGTGGCGGGCGGATACGCGGCCAGCAACTCGGCGGTGCGGCGCCTGAGTTCAGCTGCGTCGGTCATGCGGCGGCTCCGTTCTCCAGCGAGGGCACTACGACGACCCGGCCCGTGGTGACGCCGTCCGCGACGCGCTGCACGGCGGCCGCGGCCCCGTCGAGCGGCGCGCGCTCGCTCACCAGCGGCCTGACGACGCCCCGGGCCGCCAGTTCGGTGAGCTGCTCGTGGCAGTGCTGGACCAGCTTCGGGTTCTTGGTGTTGTACAGGCCCCAGTGCAGACCGAGGATCGAGTAGTTCTTGACGAGGGCGTGGTTGAGGCCGGGGCTGGGGATCGTCCCGCTGGCGAAGCCGACGACCACGATGCGCCCTTCGAAGGCGACGACCTTGGTCGACTGCGTGTAGGCCTCGCCGCCCACGGGGTCGTAGATCACGTCCGCGCCCCGGCCTCCGGTGGCCTCCTTAACGGCGGCGACGACGTCCTCGCTCCGCCGGTCGACCACCACGTCGCAGCCCAACTCCCGGGCCACGGCGGCCTTGTCGGCGCCGCCGACGACACCGATGACCGTCGCGCCGGCCGCCTTGCCGAGCTGCACGGCCGCGCTGCCGACCCCTCCGGCGGCAGCGTGGACGAGCAGGGTCTCCCCGGCTTCGAGACGGGCCCGGCGGTGGAGGCCGAACCAGCCCGTCTGGTAGCCGATGTGCAGGGCCGCGGCTTCGGCGTCGTCCAGCGCCTCGGGCGCGGGCAGCAGAGCGGCGGCGTCGGCGACCGCGTACTCGGCGAGACCGCCGTACGGCAGCGCGGGGTTGGCGATGACCCGGCGGCCGTCCTCGGTCTCGCCGCAGATCTCCACGCCCGGGGTGAACGGCAGCGGCGGCCTGACCTGGTAGTGCCCCCGGCACATCAGCGCGTCCGGGAAGTTGATGTTCGCGGCGCGCACCTTCAGCAGGACCTGGCCGTCACCGGGAGTGGGCCGCTCCACGTCCTGGAGCCGCATCACCTCGCTCGGCTCGCCGTTCTCGTGCACTTGCCATGCCTGCATGCGGTGCCTCCACGGGACTGCTTCGTCGGACCGGGGTCGACTGTTCCACTGCATACTAAGCGGTCGCTTGCCCTCCGGGGAACAGCCGGGGACCAGGAGCGTGCGTCACGACCGCGCGGGCTTGGCCCGTACGTGGATCCGCTCCCCCTGCGGCCCGAACAGACTGAGGAACTCCACCGGCCCCTCCCCCGTCGAACCGAACCAGTGCGGGACCCGGGTGTCGAACTCGGCGGCCTCCCCGGCGACCATCACCACATCATGCTCGCCGAGCACGACCCGCAGTTTCCCGGACATCACATACAGCCACTCGTAGCCCTCGTGGGTGCGCGGCTCCGGCTCCTGCTGCGACTGGGGCACGAGGACCTTGAAGGCCTGGAGACCGCCCGGTTGCCGGGTGAGCGGCCAGTACGTGCGCCCGTGCCGCACGATCGCCTTCGACCGGACCCTGGGATCGCCGACCGGCGGCTCCCCGATCAGCTCGTCCAACGGCACCTGATGCGCCCGCGCGATCGGCAGCAGCAGTTCCAGGCTGGGCTTGCGCAGCCCCGACTCCAGCCGCGACAGGGTGCTCACCGAGATCCCGGTCGCCTCCGACAGCCCGGCGAGCGTCGCTCCCCGCTCCTTGCGGATCCGGCGCAGCCGCGGCCCGACCCCGGCGAGAACCTCGTCCGTCCCCTCGTCCGTCCCCTCGCTCATCCCGCTCTCCTCACCCATGCTCTCCCTCACTCATGCCGATATTGCAGTTTCGGCAAAGGTGTTTGTCAATGCCGCAGGGCTCGGGCGACTCTCGTCGTGGAGGTGGTCACCATGACCGAGCAGTACGAAGTGATCGTCATCGGCGGCGGCGCGGCCGGACTCTCCGCCGCCCTGGTCCTCGGCCGGGCCCGGCGCCGCACCCTGGTCGTCGACGCGGGCGAGCCCCGCAACGCGCCCGCCGCGCACATGCAGGGCTATCTGTCGCGGGACGGGATGCCGCCGGCCGATTTCCTGGCCGTCGGCCGGGAGGAGATCGCCCGGTACGGCGTCGACCTGGTCCGGGGCCGGGCGGTGGACGCCACCCGGAATGAGGACGGACAGACCTTCATCGTGACCCTCGCGGACGGCCGAGCGGTGCGCGCCCGGCGTCTGGTCGTCGCCACCGGCCTGAAGGACGAACTCCCCGCCGTCCCCGGCGTCGCCGAGCGCTTCGGCCGGGACGTCCTCCACTGCCCGTACTGCCACGGCTGGGAGGTCCGCGACGAGCCCTTCGGCGTACTCGCCACGACCCCGATGAGCGTCCACCAGGCCCTGATGGTCTCCCAGTGGTCCAAGGACGTGACCCTCTTCCTGCACACCGTCACCGAGGCCGAACTCTCCGACGACGACCTGCGCCGCCTCGCCGCGGCCGGGGTCTCCGTGGTCCCCGGTGAGGTCGCGAGCCTCGTCGTGGAAGACGACCGCCTCACCGGCGTCCGACTCGCGGACGGCACGACGCACGCCCGCTCCGTGCTGTTCACGGCTCCCCGCCCGATCCCGCAGACGGGTCTGCTGGACAGACTGGGCGCCAAGCTGAACGAGACCCCGTTCGGCTCGTACCCCCTGGTCGACCCGACCGGCCTGACCACCGTCCCCGGCGTCTGGGCGGCCGGCAACGCGATGGGCTTCTCCGAACAGGTGATCAACGCGGCGTCGGCCGGTTACCGCGCGGGCGCCACGATCAACGGAGAACTCCTGATGACGGACCTGGACACGGCCTGATCGATCGGCCCGAAGGGCCTTCGAGGGGCGCGGGGAACTGCGCGACAAGCCACGACGAACCCGCACCCGCCGAACCACACACAGCCCCCACCCAATAGGCGCCCGGCGAAACTCCGTAGGAGCATGGCTGCATGCTCTTCGCCCGCCTCGCCCGCGTGTCGCAGGAGGTCGCCGCCACCTCGGCCCGGTCCCGGAAGACCGCCCTGCTCGCCGACCTGTTCCGGGACGCCGACGCGGCGGACGTACCGATCGTCATCCCGTATCTCGCGGGCCGACTGCCGCAGGGCCGCCTGGGCATCGGCTGGAAGGTCCTGAACCAGCAGATCCCGCCGGCCACCGAGCCCACCCTCACCGTGCGTGAGGTCGACGCCCGGCTGACAGCGATCGGCGGCGCCACCGGCGCCGGTTCGCAGGCCGAACGCAGGCGCCTGGTGGGCGAGTTGCTGGCGGCGGCCACCGAGGACGAACAGCGGTACCTCTTCGGGCTGCTCACCGGCGAGGTCCGGCAGGGCGCGCTGGAAGCGGTCGCCGTGGAGGGGCTGGCGGGGGCCACCGGCGCGCCCGCCGCCGACGTACGCCGCGCGGTGATGCTCGCCGGATCGCTCCAGACCGTGGCGCAGGCCCTGCTGGCGGAGGGCCCGTCGGCCCTCGAAGGGTTCCGGCTCACCGTCGGCCGGCCCGTCCTGCCGATGCTGGCGCACAGCGCGTCCTCGGTCACGGAGGCCGTGGCGAAGCTGGGCGCGTGCGCGGTGGAGGAGAAGCTGGACGGCATCCGCGTCCAGGTCCACCGCGACGGCGACGACGTACGGCTGTACACCCGCACCCTGGACGACATCACCGACCGGCTGCCCGAACTCACCGCCGCGGCCCTGGCGTTGAAGGGCGAGCGGTTCATCCTCGACGGGGAGGTGATCGCGTTCGACGAGGACGGACGGCCGCGTTCCTTCCAGGAGACCGCCGGGCGGGTCGGCTCGCGGGTGGACGTGGCGACGGTGGCCGGGCAGGTGCCCGTCTCCCCGGTCTTCTTCGACGCGCTCTCCGTCGACGGCCACGACCTCCTCGACCTGCCCTTCACCGACCGCCACAGCGAACTGGCCCGTCTGGTCCCCGAACCGGTGCGGGTCAGGCGCACCCTCGTGGCCGGCCCCGACGACCTCCCCGAGGCGGAGAGGTTCCTCACCGACACACTCGCCCGGGGCCACGAGGGCGTCGTGCTGAAAGCCCTCGACGCCCCCTACAGCGCGGGCCGGCGCGGGGCCTCCTGGCTGAAGGTCAAGCCCGTGCACACCCTCGACCTGGTGGTCCTGGCCGCCGAGTGGGGCCACGGCCGCCGCACCGGCAAGCTCTCCAACCTCCACCTGGGCGCCCGCACCGCCGACGGGTCCTTCGCCATGCTCGGCAAGACCTTCAAGGGCATGACCGACGCGCTGTTGAGCTGGCAGACCGAGCGGCTGAGGGAGCTGGCCGTGGAGGAGCACGGCTGGGGCGTGACCGTACGCCCCGAACTCGTCGTCGAGATCGCCTACGACGGCCTGCAGCGCTCCACCCGCTACCCGGCCGGCGTCACCCTCCGCTTCGCCCGCGTGGTCCGCTATCGCGAGGACAAGACCCCGGCGGAGGCCGATACGGTCGAGACCCTGCTCGCCGCGCACCCCGAGGTGACCCGTTGACGACGCCCAGACGCAGTGCCGGTCTGCTGCTGTACCGCCGCACCGAGCACGGCGTCGAGGTGCTGCTCGGCCATATGGGCGGCCCGTTCTTCGCGCGGAAGGACGCGGGGGCCTGGAGCGTGCCGAAGGGCGAGTATGAGCCGGACGAGCCCGCCTGGGAGGCGGCGCGCCGGGAGTTCCAGGAGGAGCTGGGGCTGCCGCCGCCCGACGGGGAGGCCGTACCGCTGGGCGAGGTGCGGCAGTCGAACGGCAAGCTCGTCACGGCCTGGGCGATCGAGGCGGATCTCGACCCGGTGACCGTCGTGCCGGGCACCTTCCGGATGGAGTGGCCGCCGAGATCGGGGCAGGTGCAGGAGTTCCCTGAGCTGGACCGGGTGGAGTGGCTGGACCTGGAGCGGGCCCGGGCGGTGATCGTGAAGGCGCAGGCCGCGTTTCTCGACCGGCTCATGGAGCACTCGGGCTGAGCCCGCGTTGCGGTGGCCACCACGGCGCGGGAAGGTCGAAGTGCAGCCCGTCCTGGAGGAGGCCAGCCATGCCCATCGCCACGGTGAACCCGGCGAACGGCGAGACACTCAAGACGTACGACGCCCTGGGCGAGGAGGAGATCGAGCGCCGCCTCGCGACCGCCGACAGCACGTTCCGTACGTACCGGACGACGTCCTTCGCGGAACGCGCCCGGCTGATGCACCGGGCGGCCGAACTCCTGGACGAGGACGCGGAGGACGTCGCCCGGGTGATGACGACCGAGATGGGCAAGCCGGTCAAGCAGGCCCGCGCCGAGGCCGCCAAGTGCGCGAAGGCGATGCGCTGGTACGCCGAGCACGCCGAGGTGCTGCTCACCGACGTGGAGCCCTCCGCCTCGGACGTGAAGGACTCGGGCGCCTCCCGCGCCCTGGTCCGCTACCGGCCGCTCGGCCCGGTGCTCGCCGTGATGCCGTGGAACTTCCCGCTCTGGCAGGTGATCCGCTTCGCCGCGCCCGCCCTGATGGCGGGCAACGTCGGTCTGCTCAAGCACGCCTCCAACGTCCCCCAGACCGCGCTCTACCTGGAGGACCTCTTCCACCGGGCGGGCTACCCCGAGGGCTGCTTCCAGACCCTGCTCATCGGCTCCGGCGCGGTGGAGGACATCCTGCGCGACCCTCGCGTGCAGGCCGCCACCCTCACCGGCAGCGAACCCGCCGGCCGGGCGGTCGCCTCGGTCGCCGGGGACGAGGTCAAGAAGACGGTCCTGGAACTGGGCGGCAGCGACCCCTACGTCGTCCTCCCCTCCGCCGACCTCGACCGGGCGGCGAAGGTCGCCGTGACGGCCCGGGTGCAGAACAACGGGCAGTCCTGCATCGCCGCCAAGCGGTTCATCGTGCACGCCGACGTGTACGACGCCTTCACCGAGCGCTTCGTGGCGGGCATGCGGGCGTTGAAGGTCGGCGATCCGCTGGAGGAGGACACCGACGTCGGTCCGCTCTCCAGCGAGCAGGGCCGCGAGGACCTTCAGCAGCTGGTCGACGAGGCCGTGGAGAGCGGCGCCACGGTCCTGTGCGGCGCCGAGCGCCCCGACCGGCCCGGCTGGTACTACCCGCCGACCGTCCTCGCCGACATCGCCCCCGAGATGCGCATCCACCACGAGGAGGCCTTCGGTCCGGTCGCCACGCTGTACCGGGTCGACGGACTCGACGAAGCGATCGCGATCGCCAACGACACGCCCTTCGGACTGAGCTCGAACGTGTGGACGCGGGACGCCGCCGAGATCGACCGCTTCGTCCGCGATCTCGACGCCGGAGCGGTCTACGTCAACGGGATGACCGCCTCCCACCCGGCGTTCCCGTTCGGCGGGGTCAAGCGGTCCGGATACGGGCGTGAGCTGTCGGGACACGGAATCCGCGAGTTCTGCAACATCACCACCGTATGGCACGGGGCGTGAGCGTTCCGCGGCTACCATCCCCGTTGTGAACCGCGAAGTGACTCTGCCTCTGATCGTCGACGACCGCGGGACCTTGCAGGTGTCTGCGGCCGATGTGAGCAAACTGCTGCGAACGGTGGGCGGACGCTGGCTGCACCTGGTGGAGGCGGGCGAGGACGGGCTGGACGAGGACACGGTCGCCGCCCTGACGATCGAGCTCGCGAAGCTGGCCGACCGCATCGACGTCGCCTGCATCGCGCACAGCAGCGGGGCCGCCTCCGGCTAGGGCGCCGTTCTGAGGTTGTACGTCGACCGCGGGTTGTGTGTGGTTGCTCGCGCCCACGCGGCGGAGCCGCATATGGATACAGCCCCGCGCCCCTGAAGGGGCGCGAGTCTGCGGGCGCGCCCTCGGCGCTACCGAATGGGCATCCCCGACAAGGTCCGGGCGATCACGAGCCGCTGCACCTCACTCGTCCCCTCGAAGATCGTGTAGATCGCCGCGTCGCGATGCATGCGCTCCACCGGGTACTCACGGGTGTAGCCGTTGCCACCCAGTATCTGGATGGCCTGGGCCGTGACCTTCTTCGCGGTCTCGCTCGCGAAGAGCTTCGACTGGGACCCCTCGGCCGCGGTGAACGGCTTGCCGTTGACCGCCATCCAGGACGCCCGCCACACCAGCAGCCGCGCCGCGTCGACGGACGTCCGCATGTCCGCGAGCTGGAAGGCGACGCCCTGGTTGTCGATGATGGGCCGCCCGAACTGCTCGCGGGTCTTGGCGTAGTCGAGGGCCACCTCGTACGCGGCCCGGGCGGTGCCCACGGCCATGGCACCCACGGCCGGGCGGGACGCCTCGAAGGTGGCCATCGCCGCGTTCTTCACCCGCTCACCGCCGGTCTTCGCCCGCTCGCGGGCCCGCGCCAGACGCTCGTCGAGCTTCTCCTTGCCGCCGAGGAGGCAGGAACCGGGGATGCGCACGCCCTCCAGGACGACCTCGGCGGTGTGGGAGGCGCGGATGCCGTGCTTCTTGAACTTCTGGCCCTGGGACAGGCCCGGCGTGTTCGGCGGGACGATGAAGGACGCATGGCCCTTGGAGCCCAGCTCGGGGTCGACCACGGCGACGACGACGTGGACATTGGCGATACCGCCGTTGGTCGCCCAGGTCTTCGTGCCGTTGAGGACCCACTCGTCCTTGGCCTCGTCGTACACGGCACGGGTGCGCATGGAGGCCACGTCGGAACCGGCGTCGGGCTCGGAGGAGCAGAACGCGGCGACCTTGACATCGTTGGCATCGCCGTACATCTGGGGGATCCAGGTGCCGATCTGCTCCTCGGTGCCGTTGGCGAGGACGCCCACGGCGGCCAGACCGGTGCCGACTATGGAGAGGGCTATGCCCGCGTCGCCCCAGAACAGCTCCTCCATGGCCATGGGGATGCCGAGGCCGGTGGGGTCGAAGTACTGCTGGGCGTAGAAGTCGAGGGAGTAGATGCCGACCTTGGCGGCCTCCTGGATCACCGGCCAGGGGGTCTCCTCGCGCTCGTCCCACTCGGCGGCCGCGGGGCGGATCACATCGGCGGCGAACCCGTGGAGCCAGTCGCGGACCTCTCGCTGTTCCTCGTTGAGTTCCATGGTGAACTCGGCCATGACGCGCCTCCAGCACTGCACTAAGATGTTACCTGCGGTAACTCGAGTCTGTTACCGGTCGGTAGGAAATGTCAACTCCCGGGCCGGGCTCGGCAGCCCGTTCGATCGGGTCGTGCCAATCAGTGTTAGTTTGCGCAGGCGTCACCGAAATCAGTACCTGGGGGAGAGACTCATGGACACCACGCGGCGAACCGACCAGGAACGGTCCGCCGACCGCCGTCGGCGCGAGTTGCTGGAAGCCGCTGACAGAGTCGTGCTCCGCGACGGCCCCGGTGCGTCGATGAACGCCATCGCCGCCGAGGCCGGCATCACCAAGCCGATTCTCTACCGCCACTTCGGCGACAAGAGCGGACTGTACGCCGCCCTCGCCCAGCGGCACACCGACGCTCTCCTCGACGCCCTGCGCGCCGCGCTGGACGCCCCGGCGGAGCGCCGCGAACGCGTCGAGGCGACCCTCGACACCTATCTGACGGCCATCGAGGCCCGCCCCCAGGTGTACCGCTTCCTCATGCACCCCGCCGAGGGCGGCCAGCCCGGCGACCAGGGCTTCGACATCGGCAAGCACTCCGCCCCCCTGCTCCGCCGCATGGGCGAGGAACTCGGCAAGGTCATAGAGGACCGCGTCGACCTCGGCCCCGACAGCCGCCAACTCGCCCGCGTCTGGGGCCACGGCATCGTAGGCATGATGCACGCGGCGGGCGACTGGTGGCTCGGCGAACGCCCGTGCACGAGGGCGGAGCTGGTCCGCAGCCTGGCAGACCTGCTGTGGGGCCGCCTGGCGGCGGCGGGAGACAAGGTGGGCGGTCCGGGTTTCTAGAGGGTTCCTTACTCACGTAGCTGGGGATCGCGCCCCTGAAGGGGCGCGGGGAACTGCGCGACCAGCCACAACGCACCCGCACCCGCCGACGAACTCACCGCCCCCACGACGCCTTCGCGACCTTCCTCATCACGCGAGAACGACGCCACCCACTCAGCCGGTCCACATACACCCGGCCCTCAAGGTGATCACACTCATGCTGAAGACACCGCGCGAAGAACCCACTCCCCCACACCCGCACCCGCTCCCCGTCCACCGTGACCCCCTCCACCACCGCCTCGTCGTACCGCTCGACCCCCGCCTCCAGCCCCGGCAACGACAGACACCCCTCAGGCCCCCGCAGCACGATCCCCTCCGCCGAGACGAGCCGAGGATTCACCACATGCCCGACATGCCGCACATCCTCGTCGTCCGGGCAGTCGTACACGAAGACCCGCAACCCCCGGCCCACCTGGTTCGCGGCGAGCCCCACCCCTCGCGCGTGGTACATCGTCGCGAACATATCCTCCACAAGGCACGCCAGTTCGGGCCCGAAGTCCGTCACCTCCTCACAAGGAGCGCGCAATACGGGGTCCCCGAGCAGTGTCATGGGAAGAACGCGCCCTCGGGCGCCCGGAATCGAGCCTTGTCGCATGGCCGCAAGAGTACGTTCGCACCCGATTTAGCCGGTCCAGCCAGTGCAACGCCCCGGTCGAGATTCGGGCGCATGAGTGGATCTCGATAGGCTTCGGTTCACACGTTGCCGGGACTGGGCGCGGCGCTGTACGCAAGGAGGATCGAGAACTGATGGCAGGCAACTCGGACCCGCTTACGCCGCGGGCCAAGCTGGCCGTGACGGCGGGCAAGGCGGTCGCGGCGGCATCGCGTGCCGCGGGGCGCGGTAGCGGATCTGTGATCGGCGGCCGGGTGGCACTCAAACTCGACCCCGACCTCCTCGCCCGGCTCGCGCAGAGCCTGGACGTGATCCTGGTCTCCGCCACCAACGGCAAGACCACCACGACCCGGCTGATCGCGGAGGCGCTGCGCGCCGCGGGCCCGGTCGTCTCGAACGCGCTCGGCGCCAACATGCCCGCGGGCATCACCTCGGCGCTCGCCGGGAACTCGGACGCCAAGTTCGCGGTCATCGAGGTCGACGAGAAGTACCTCGCCGGTGTCGCGCGGGACACCGACCCCAAGTGCATCGCGCTGCTCAACCTCTCCCGCGACCAGCTCGACCGCGCCGCCGAGACCCGCATGATGGCGGAGGCGTGGCGGGAGGGCCTGGCCGGCACGAAGTCCGTCGTCGTGGCCAACTGCGACGACCCGCTGATCGTGTGGGCCGCGTCGTCCTCCCCGAACGTGATCTGGGTCGCCGTCGGCCAGATGTGGAAGGACGACGCCTGGTCCTGCCCGTCCTGCGGCGGTGTGATGCAGCGGCCCGGCGACGACTGGTTCTGCGGTGAGTGCGGTTTCCGCCGCCCCACGCCGAGCTGGGCGCTCTCCGGCGATCACGTCCTCGACCCGCACGGCTCGGCCTGGCCGATCCACCTCCAGCTGCCGGGCCGCGCCAACAAGGCGAATGCCGCCTCGTCGGCCGCCACCGCCGCCGTCTTCGGGGTGCCGCCGCAGGTCGCCCTGGAACGCATGTACCAGGTACAGGCGGTGGCCGGGCGGTACGACGTGGTGCAGTTCATGCAGCGCGATCTGCGGCTGCTGCTCGCCAAGAACCCGGCGGGCTGGCTGGAGACGTTCTCGCTGATCGACCCGCCGCCGTCGCCGGTGATCCTTTCGGTGAACGCGCGCGGCGCCGACGGAACCGACACCTCCTGGCTGTGGGACGTCGACTACACACGGCTGACCGGCCACCCGATCTTCGTGCTCGGCGACCGCAAGCTCGACCTCGCGGTGCGCCTGGAAGTGGCCAACCAGCACTTCCAGGTCTGCGAGAACCTCGACCAGGCG
Organism: Streptomyces sp. CA-210063; assembly: GCF_024612015.1. NCBI lineage: Bacteria > Bacillati > Actinomycetota > Actinomycetes > Kitasatosporales > Streptomycetaceae > Streptomyces > Streptomyces sp. CA-210063. The sequence continues at coordinate 9,106,286 of NZ_CP102512.1, read as the reverse complement.
GTGCAGATGTGCCCGCCCGGCCGGATCGAGGTCATCGCCAACTACACCGCGTTCCAGGACCTGCGCCGCCGCGTGGGCAACTGAGCACCCGACCACGACCGACTCTGAGGGGCACCGACTTCATGAGTGACAACAGCCTGCGGATCGTCTGGGTCTACCCGGACCTGCTCAGCACCTACGGCGACCAGGGCAACGTCCTCGTCGTGGAGCGCCGGGCGCGGCAGCGCGGCCTGGACGTGGCGCGGCTGGACGTGCGCAGCGACCAGCCGATCCCCACCTCCGGCGACATCTATCTGATCGGCGGCGGCGAGGACCGTCCGCAGCGGCTCGCCGCCGAGCGGCTGCGCCGCGACGCGCATCTGTACCGGGCCGTGGAGAACGGCGCGATCGTCTTCGCGGTGTGCGCCGGCTACCAGATCCTCGGCCACGAGTTCGTCAACGACCTCGGGCAGCGCGAGCCCGGCCTCGGCCTGCTCGATGTGACCACGGTCCGCGGCGAGGGCGAGCGGTGCGTCGGCGACGTCCTCGGGGACATCGACCCGCGCCTCGGTCTGCCCCCGCTGACCGGGTTCGAGAACCACCAGGGCGTCACCCAGCTCGGCCCCACCGCCCGCCCGTTCGCGAACGTGCGGCTCGGCAAGGGCAACGGCACGGGCGACGGCACGGAGGGCGCGTACAACGACACCGTGTTCGGCACGTACATGCACGGGCCGGTGCTCGCGCGGAACCCGCAGATCGCCGACCTGCTGCTGAAGCTGGCGCTCGACGTGAACGCACTGCCGCCGACCGACGACCGCTGGTTCGAGGCGCTCCGCAACGAGCGGATCTCGGCGGCGACACAGCCCGCGTAACGCGGTCGGTGAGGCGCCCCGAGGAGCCTGAGAAACGGTTCCTCAGCGCCCGCACCAAGGCCCTTCCGGAAGGACCTCCGCTCACGTGTGAAAGCCCGTCTGACCAGGCCTCCGCTCACCTGTGCGGGGCCGTCCAGCAGGCGGACGCCGTCTACGGCCCCGCCCCCTGCCGCCGGTAGGGTGGCGGGGATTCCAGCCGGACAACGCGGTCCGGTCCCCGGCCCACGTCGAGAAGGTATTCGGGCTATGCGTATTGGTGTCCTCACGTCCGGCGGCGACTGCCCCGGGCTGAACGCCGTCATCCGGTCCGTCGTGCACCGTGCCGTCGTCGACCACGGCGACGAGGTCATCGGCTTCCGGGACGGCTGGAAAGGTCTCCTGGACGGCGACTACCTCAAGCTCGACCTGGACGCGGTGGCCGGCATTCTCGCCCGCGGCGGCACGATCCTCGGTTCCTCCCGGGTCCAGCCCTCCCATCTGCGGGACGGGGTGGTGCGGGCGAAGGGCCATGTCGAGGAGCTCGGTCTCGACGCGATCATCCCCATCGGCGGTGAGGGCACGCTCAAGGCGGCCCGGCTGATGTCGGACAGCGGTCTGCCGATCGTGGGTGTGCCGAAGACCATCGACAACGACATCGCGGTCACGGACGTCACGTTCGGCTTCGACACGGCCGTGGGGGTCGCCACCGAGGCCCTGGACCGGCTGAAGACCACCGCCGAGTCCCACCAGCGGGTCCTGGTCGTGGAGGTCATGGGCCGCCACACCGGGTGGATCGCGCTCCACTCCGGCATGGCGGCCGGCGCGCACGCCATCGTCGTACCGGAACGGCCCTTCGACATCGAGGAGTTGGCCACGAAGGTGGCCGAGCGGTTCTCGGCGGGCAAGCGGTTCGCGATCGTCGTGGCGGCGGAGGGGGCCAAGCCGAAGGCCGGGTCGATGCGGTTCGACGAGGGCGGCAAGGACATCTACGGGCACGAGCGGTTCGCCGGGATCGCGCGGCAGCTCTCGGTCGAGTTGGAGACGCGGCTCGGGAAAGAGGCTCGGCCGGTGATCCTGGGGCATGTGCAGCGGGGTGGTACGCCGACCGCGTACGACCGGGTGCTGGCGACTCGTTTCGGATGGCATGCGGTGGAGGCTGTGCACCGGAGGGAGTTCGGGAAGATGACGGCGCTTCGGGGGACGGACATCGTGATGGTGCCGCTGGCTGAGGCGGTGGAGACGTTGAAGACGGTGCCGGAGGAGCGGTACGCGGAAGCGGAGTGCGTACTCTGAGTTCCGACCAAGAGCTCGATCCAGCAGGCGGTTCGTCGGCTTACGGATGGTTCGTGGTTGATCGCGCAGTTCCCCGCGCCCCTTAGGTCGGCTGCTCTGCCCCCGGTCGTGATCGCGACCGGGGGCGGTTCTACTCTTGGGGCGGACGTACAGCGCTCAACCCCCACGAAACAGGAGCCGGCGGATGGACCACAGCGGGCATGGTATGGGGCTTTTGCCCTTCACCCTTGGGCGGGGACTCGCGTGGTCGGCTGACCCGTTCTTCCTTGTCGCCTGTCTGGTGGGACTGGCCCTGTACGGCTGGGGCGTCGTGCGGCTCGTGCGGCGGGGGGACAAGTGGCCGGTGGGGCGTACGGTCGCGTTCGTCCTCGGTGTGCTGCTGGTGATGCTGGTGACGTGTACCGGGCTGAACGACTACGGCATGGTCATGTTCAGCGTGCACATGGTGCAGCACATGGTGATCAGCATGCTGGCGCCGATCCTGCTGTTGCTGGGGGCGCCGATGACGTTGGCGCTGCGGGCGCTGCCGGTGGCGGGCAAGGGGCGGAAGGGGCCGCGTGAGCTGCTGCTGATGTTCCTGCACAGCTGGTACATGAAGATCGTCACGCACCCGGCGTTCACGATCCCGATGTTCATCGCGAGCCTGTACGCGCTGTACTTCACCCCGATGTTCGACTTCCTGATGGGGTCGAAGCCGGGGCACATCGTGATGATGACGCACTTCCTCGCGGTGGGTCTGTTCTTCTTCTGGCCGATCATGGGCGTGGACCCGGGACCGCACCGGCCGGGGTATCTGATGCGGATGCTGGAGCTGTTCGCGGGCATGCCGTTCCATGCGTTCTTCGGCATCGCGCTGATGATGGCGTCCACGCCGATGGTGAAGACGTACGAGAACCCGCCCGCCTCCCTCGGTATCGACGCGCTCGCCGACCAGAACGCGGCCGGCGGCATCGCCTGGGCGTTCAGCGAGATCCCCTCGGTGCTCGTGCTGCTGGCGCTGCTCTTCCAGTGGTACGGCTCCGAGCAGCGGCAGGCCAAGCGCGAGGACCGCGCGGCCGACCGGGACGGCGACAAGGAACTCGAGGCGTACAACGCCTATCTGGCCTCACTCAACGCACGTAGTCGCTGAGCCACATTTCTTTTTCGTGCCCCAATTCCTTTCTTTGGCCACACGACCGCACTCCTCTTTTTTTTCCTTGACTCAAAGGCTTTGCCCTTCAGTAGCATGATGCGTGAGCCCCGCTTCCGCTCTGCGGGGTGACGGGGGAAACCGCCGGGGGGAGCGGTCATGACCATGCACGCATGCTTGCGAACGTGTTTGCGAAAAGCGGGGAAATCGGCGGCCCGGAGGATCGCGGTCCTCCTGGTGGGCGTGGTGATACTCAGCGGCTGCGGCGACTCGGCCCCGTCGATACTCGCCGTGAAGGCGGTGGCCGCGGGGGTGCCGTCCCTCGCACCCTTCTTCGACGAGGGCGAACAGTTGGGCCGGGACGAGCCCGACCTCAGGTCCCTGGAGCCGCACAGCGGTCTGCAGCAGGGCAACACGCCCGGCCTGTACGGGGGCACACAGAAGCCGAAGGTCTGTGACGTCCGTAAGCTGGAGGATTTCCTCACCGCCCCCGAGAACAAGAATAAGGCTCAGGAATGGGCCCGGATCGTCGGCATCAAAGTCGACGGCATCGGGAATTATCTCGACAAACTCACACCCGTTCTCCTGCGCCACGACACGCTCGTGAAGAACCACGACTACAAGAAGGGCAAGGCCGTCCCCTTCGACGCGCTGCTGGAAGCCGGTATCGCGGTATTGGTCGACGAACAGGGCCTGCCCGCCGTGAAGTGCAGCTGCGGAAATCCGCTGCGCGCCTTCGACGAGGACCCCGACGACATCAAGGTGGAGTTCGCCGGGGACAACGACAAGTGGGACGGCTACGAGGAGTCCGCGGTGGTCGTCGTCAAGCCCGCTCCCGAGCAGCTGAAGGAGATCAAGCTCGTCGACGTCGAGGACCCGGACCAGGGCATCAGCCGGGAGGTCGGCACCACGGGCGAGTCCGACAAGACGTTCGATACGCGTGCGCGCCACGCCGTACCGAACGTGCGGGGGATGACCTTCGGCGAGGCCGGCGCGGCCATGGCGGACAAGGGCCTGGCGGTGACGGTCGCCGGGGACGAGATGCCGCCGGGTGACGCGCCGGTGACCGGGTCGAGCCCCGGGCCGGGCACCGAGCTGGAGTTCGGTGCGGCGGTGGCGCTGCACGTGGACTGGCCGGGAGCGTCGTCCGAGGAGAGCACGGACGATACGGGGGCCGGGTCCGAACCCGGCTCAGAGTCCGGCTCCGGGTCCGGGTCGGGGTCGGGGTCGGGGTCCGGCTCTGATTCCGGCTCCCCCGGGACGGGTCCGAGCTCGACCGGACCCTCGGACTCGGACTCGGACTCGGACGGCTCGTCGTCGGGCGGGTCGCCGTCGGCGAGCGAGTCGACGCCGACGGGCCAGAACACGACGCCCTCGGGCGGGGGATCGGACCCGACGGACGGCGGGTCGTCGCCGACGGACGAGACCACTCCCCCGCCGACGGGCGGTACGTCGCTGACACCGTCGCCGTCCAAGTCCTCCGAGAAGCCGTCACCGGCCCCCACACCCACCTCCACCGCGCCTTCGACGCCGCCCAGCCCCACCAAGTCGAGTACGCCGCCGACGACTCCCGACCCCGAGCCGACCCCGCCTGAGGACAGCGGCCCGCCCCCCGACACCCCGACGTCGCGCGCTCCCGAGCCACCCAGCGATCCGCCGTCCGACCAACCGGGGGATCCGGGGAGTCCTGGGGATCCGAGCGATTCGGGTGATCCGGGAGACCCGGGAGACCCGGGCGATCCCGTCGAGGAACCGGCCCAGTCCGTGTGGATCTGAATCCTGGGAGTGACCGATGCAGTCAGGAGCACCGCATTCGGGAGTCGGCCGGGTCATCGCCGACCGCTACCTCCTGCTGAACCGGCTGGGCAGCGGCGGCATGGGCCATGTCTGGCTGGCGCACGACCGCCAGCTCGACTGCGAGGTGGCGCTCAAGGAGATCGTGTTCCGCAATCCGGGCGAGGCCGAGCGGGAGCGCACGGCCCGGGTGGCCCGCGCCCGGGCCGAGGCCCGGCACGCCGCCGGGCTGCGCCACCACCCGAACGTCGTCACCGTGCACGACGTCCTGGAACACGACGAACTGCCGTGGATCGTCATGGAGTACGTGCCGGGCGCCCTCGACCTGAAGGCGCTCGTCACCCAGCGCGGCCCCCTCGCGCCCGCCGAGTGCGCCCGGATCGGGCTCGCCGTGCTGGACGCGCTGACCGCCGGGCACGAGCGCGGCATCATGCACCGGGACGTCAAGCCGGCCAACATCCTGCTCGCCCCGGACCGCACCGGATCGCCGTACGCACGCGTCCTCCTCACCGACTACGGCATCTCCGTCCAGCCCGACACCCAGGAGACCCGCTACACCCGCACGCACGTCCTGGTCGGGACCGCCGGATATCTGGCGCCCGAGCGGGCCCAGGGCGGGCCGCCGACCGCCGCGGCCGACCTGTTCTCGCTGGGCTGCACGCTGTACTACGCCGTCGAGGGGTACGGGCCCTTCGACCGCGACTCGGAGATCGCGGCCCTGACGGCGATCGTGCTGGAGGAACCGCGCCCCGTGCTGCGGGCGGGCGCGCTGGAGCCGGTGCTGGCCGCCATGCTCGCCAAGGATCCCGTGCACCGGATCACCGCCGTCGAGACCGAGGCCGCGCTCTCCGCGATCGTCACACCCCAGGCTCACCCCCGCACCGAGCCCGACCTGGGCTCACAGCCGCAGTGGGCGAGCGAGCCGACGCACACGGCCGAGCCGGAGATCCCCGTCGTCCCGCGCGTTCCGCACGAGACACCGTGGTACGCGCCGTCGGCCGGGCACGGCGGTCAGGACGCCTGGTCCCCGGCGGAGCGCCGGACGTCCGGCGCGGAGGGCTTCGGTCCTCCCCCGCGCACCACCGGTGCCGGCTCCGGCGGGCGGCGCCGCCGGCACCGCAGCCGGGCCCTCCTCGCGGGCATGGCCACCACCCTCGGCCTGGCCCTCGTGGTCGGCGGGACCTGGTACGCCATGGGGAACATGACGGACCTGCCGGGCGGGCTGGGCGGCAGCGGTGCCACCGGGGGTGAGGCGCTGCCGTACGGGAAGGCCGTGGGGCTGGCGGAGGCGCTGCGGGACGGCGACTGCGTGGACGCCACCTGGAAGGACACACCGTTCGCCGACACGCCTCGGCTCACGGTCCTGCCGCGGTGCGAGAGCACCGCCACGGACGGTCAGGTCATGGCGTTCTACGAGGCCTCGTCGGCCGAGGACGCCCGCGCCAGCGGAGTCACGCAGTGCGAGCAGCTCACCCAGGAGGCTCGCGAGAGGCTCGTGGACATCCGCACCTACGCGGTCGTCCCGTCCACCGACGGCTTCGACGCCGCCGGGCACCGCGTCGCCTGTCTGCTGATGGGCGAACGCAGGCCGGTGTACGGGCCGATAGGCCACCATCGCCGGCTGGGGACGGTGTTCAACGACACGGCCACCCTGCAGAAGCAGGACTGTCTCGACACCATCAACGAGAACAAGGCCAAGCTCGTCTCGTGCCAGGAGCGCCACCGGCAGAAGGTGCTCGGATTCCTGGAGATGAGCCCGCAGACCACCTATGCGAGGGCATCGGGGACCGCCTCCGAAGCCTGCGCGAAGGAAGTGCGGCCGCAGGACTACGGGTATGAGCCGAGCCGTGTCCTGTCCGGCTCCTGGATCAGCGAGGACGGCTGGAAAAAGGGAGCACATTACGTCGTCTGCACTGTCATTTCCGCCAGTGGGGGCACCATGGAGGGAGAAGAAGCCTGAGGAAGGGTGTTGCGATGCCCGGTTCGACGAAGGCCATGGGGGTGCTCACCGTCGGTGGGCTGGTCGTGGTGACGGCCTACACGGTGGCGCTCGGCAGCAACGGCTGGCTGTGGTTCGGATGGGTCGTCCTGGGCCTGCTGACGCTGGGGATGGTGGCGTCGCGCACCTGAGGCTCACGCCCTGTGATCCTCAGGTTCGGGGTATTCCCCCGTCCGGGTGCACGCCCGGCTGGTACTTGGGCAGCCGGGCGGTGATCTTCATGCCCGCGCCGACCGCGGTCTCTATGACGAGGCCGTGGTCGTCGCCGTACACCTGGCGGAGCCGCTCGTCGACGTTGCTGAGGCCGATGCCGCCCGAGGGGCTGCTCTCGCCGGCGAGGATGCGGCGGAGCACCGCGGGGTCCATGCCCACGCCGTCGTCCTCGATGACGACGAGCGCCTCGGCGCCCGCGTCCTGGGCGGTGATGCTGATGTGGCTCTTGCCTGCGGCACTCACAGTCCTGCCTTCGAGGCCGTGTTTCACCGCGTTCTCCACCAGGGGCTGGAGGCAGAGGAAGGGCAGGGTGACCGGCAGTACCTCGGGGGCTATCTGAAGCGTGACCGAGAGGCGGTCGCCGAAGCGGGCCCGGACCAGCGCCAGGTAGTGGTCGATGGCGTGGAGTTCCTCGGCGAGGGTGGTGAAGTCGCCGTGTCTGCGGAACGAGTAGCGGGTGAAGTCGGCGAATTCCAGGAGGAGTTCGCGAGCGCGCTCGGGGTCCGTGCGGACGAACGAGGCGATCACCGCGAGCGAGTTGAAGATGAAGTGCGGGGAGATCTGGGCGCGCAGGGCCTTGATCTCGGCCTCTATCAGCCGGGTGCGGGACTGGTCCAGATCGGCCAGTTCGAGCTGGACGGAGACCCAGCGGGCGACCTCCCCCGCGGCCCGTACGAGGACGGCGGACTCGTGCGGCGCGCAGGCGACGAGCGCCCCGTGGACGCGGTCGTCGACGGTGAGCGGGGCGACGACGGCCCAGCGCACCGGGCAGTCGAGGATGTCGCAGGTCAGCCGGAAGGCCTCGCCCCGGCCGGTTTCCAGGGGGCCCGCCAGCCGTCCCATGATCTCGGCGCGGTGGTGCTCCGCCACGCCCTCCCAGGCGAGGACCGACTCGTGGTCGGTGAGACAGAGCGCGTCCGTGCCGAGCAGGGTGCGCAGCCGTTTGGCGGATCTGCGGGCCGTCTCCTCGGTGAGCCCGGCGCGCAGTGGGGGCGCGGCGAGCGTGGCGGTGTGCAGGGTCTGGAAGGTGGCGTGCTCGACGGGCGTGCCGAGTCCGCCGAGGCTGCTGCGGGGCCGCGCCGTACGGCGGCCGAGCCAGAATCCGGCCGCGAGCATCGGGAGGACGGCCACGAAGAACCCCGCCAGGAACCCACTCACTTCACCGCTCATCGTTCACCTCCTGCATGTGGTACACCGCTCACCGCCCGCGGGTTCCCTTCCGCCGATCCGCACCGCCGTCGCAGTCGGACCGATCCGCACCGCCGTCGCAGTGCGACCGATCCTCACCGCCGCCACAGTTCGACCTCCTTGGTCGCCGCGCGCGTCCGGCCGCCGACCAGTTCCTCCGGGAGGTGGAAGCGGGCCAGGATCGCCGGTGTCTCCGCCGGGACCTTGCCGGGAGTGGCCAGGGAGACCAGGACCATCGTGAGGAAGCCGAGGGGCACGGACCAGAGGGCGGGCCAGGCCAGCAAGGCGTGCAGGGTGCCGGTGCCGGGGTATCCGGCCATGGTCGCGGCGACCGCGAGGAGGGCCGCGCCGCCGCCGACGAGCATGCCCGCGGCGGCGCCCGGCGGAGTGAGGCGCCGCCACCAGATGCCGAGGACGAGCAGCGGGCAGAAGGACGAGGCGGACACGGCGAAGGCGAGCCCGACCGCGTCGGCGACGGGCAGCCCGCCGACCAGGCCGCTCGCCGCGAGCGGTACGGCCATGGCGAGGACCGTACCGAGCCGGAAGTGCTGTACGCCGCGTGCGGGCAGGACGTCCTGGGTGAGCACACCCGCGACCGCCATGGTCAGCCCCGACGCGGTGGACAGGAACGCTGCGAACGCGCCGCCCGCGACCAGTGCGCCGAGCAGGTCGCCGCCGAGGCCGCCGATCATGCGGTCCGGGAGGAGCAGTACGGCCGCGTCGGCGTCACCGGTGAGGGCGAGGTCGGGGGCGTAGAGCCTGCCGAGGGCCCCGTAGAGCGGCGGCAGGAGGTAGAAGGCGCCGATCAGGCCGAGGACGACGACGGTGGTGCGGCGGGCGGCGACGCCGTGCGGGCTGGTGTAGAAGCGGACGACGACGTGGGGCAGGCCCATGGTGCCGAGGAAGGTGGCGAGGATCAGCCCGTAGGTGGCGTACAGAGGGCGTTCCTCGCGGCCCTCGGCGAGGGAGGTGGACATGCCGCCGTTGCTGCCGCGGTCGGCGACGGGGACGGTGTCGCCCTTGGTGAAGGTCAGGCGGGTGCCCCGGTCGATGCGGTGGGTGCCGGTGGGCAGGTCGACGCGCTTGTCGTCGTAGGGGCGGCCGTCGATCGTGCCGGAGGCGGTGACGGTCAGGGGGCCCGCGAGCTTCAGGTCGAGGGTCTCGTCGATGCGGACGACGCGTTGTTCACGGAACGTCGCGGGCTCGTCGAAGGCGTGGCGCGGGGCGCCGTCGCCCTGCCAGGCGAGGACGAGGAAGAGCGCGGGGACCAGCAGGGCGGTGAGCTTGAGCCAGTACTGGAAGGCCTGGACGAAGGTGATGCTGCGCATGCCGCCGGCGGCGACCGTGGCGGAGACGACGACGGCGACGATGACGCCGCCGAGCCACTCGGGCGCGTCGGTGAGCACGTTCAGGGTCAGCCCGGCCCCCTGGAGCTGGGGCAGCAGGTAGAGCCAGCCGACGCCGACCACGAAGGCCCCGGCGAGCCGTCGCACGGTCTTGGAGGCGAGCCGGGCCTCGGCGAAGTCCGGCAGGGTGTAGGCGCCCGAGCGGCGCAGCGGGGCGGCGACGAAGAGGAGGAGGACGAGATAGCCGGCGGTGTAGCCGACCGGGTACCAGAGCATGTCGGGGCCCTGGACCAGGACGAGGCCCGCGATGCCGAGGAAGGAGGCGGCGGAGAGGTACTCGCCGCTGATCGCGGCCGCGTTGAGGCGGGGGCCTACGGTGCGGGAGGCGACGTAGAAGTCGGAGGTGGTCCGGGAGATGCGCAGGCCGAAGGCGCCGACGAAGACGGTCGCCACGACGACGAGGGCGACCGCGGGGACGGCGTAGTTCTCGTTCATGTCCTGCTTCCGGTCTGCTCGTCCACGGTGTGTCTCACTCGTCCACGGTGTGTCTCAACGGTCCTCGACGAGCCGTACGAGGTCCTGCTCGTTGCGTTCGGCGCGGTGTACGTGCCAGCGGGCGAGGAGGACCAGCGGCGGGTAGACGCCGAAGCCGAGGAGGGCCCATTCCAGGCCCGCGCCGTCCGGCATCGCGGCGAAGACCAGGGGCAGCGGGGCGACCAGCAGCACGAGGACCGCGAACACGGCGAGAGCGGCGCGGAGTTGGCTGCGCATGAGGGAGCGGACGTAGGTGTGGCCGAGGGTGGTCTGTTCGTCGATCTCGGTGCGGGGGCGGTGGTAGCCGGTGCTGCGCCGGGTGCGCCGGGGCACACCGGTGACGACGACGCGCCGTTCGGTCGGGTCCTGGGGCATGCCGTGTCCTCAGCTCGTGGTCCGGCGCATCAGCAGATCGCGCAGTTCGCGTGCGTGGCGGCGGCTGACCTGGAGTTCCACCGAGCCGACGAGGACGCTCACGGTGCCTGCGTCGAGGCGGAGCTCGCCGACGTGGCGCAGGGCGACGAGATGGCGGCGGTGGATGCGGACGAAACCGCGTGCGCGCCAGCGCTCCTCGAGGGTGGAGAGGGGGATGCGGACGAGATGGCTGCCCTGGGGGGTGTGCAGTCGGGCGTAGTCGCCCTGGGCCTCGACGTGGGTGATGTCGTCGACGGCGACGAAGCGGGTGACCCCGCCGAGTTCGACGGGTATCTGGTCGGGGTCGGGTTCGTGGACCGGTATCGGTGGGGCCGTGTCGCGGAGCTGGGCGGCCCGCCGTATCGCCTCGGCGAGGCGTTCCCGGCGGACGGGCTTGAGGACGTAGTCGACGGCCTTCAGGTCGAAGGCCTGGACGGCGAAGCCCTCGTGCGCGGTGACGAAGACGACGAGCGGGGGCCGCGCGAAGCCGGTGAGGAGGCGGGCGAGATCGAGGCCGTCGAGTCCGGCCATGTGGATGTCGAGGAAGACGACGTCGATCGCCTCGGGTCCGTCGGGGCCCGACTCGATGGCGCGGTTGATCCGGCGCAGTGCCTCGGTGGCGTCGCTCGCGCCCTCGGCACTGGCGACCCGCGGATCCGCGTTCAGCAGGTACAGCAGCTCCTCGAGGGAGGGTTTCTCGTCATCGACGGCGAGCGCGCGCAGCATGAACGTGGAGTGTAGGAGTAATTCGTACTGCTGCACACGGGCGCGCGCCGCACGGGGTCTGCCGAGGGGCGCCGCTGGATACAGTGCCCGCATGAACAGCAAGTCCGCGGCGTTCGACGAGCTCGACCGGAAGATCATCACGGCGTTGATGGCGAACGCCAGAAGCAGCTTCGCCGAGATCGGCTCGGCCGTCGGTCTTTCGGCCACCGCGGTGAAGCGGCGGGTGGACCGGCTGCGTGAGACGGGGGTGATCACCGGGTTCACGGCCACGGTGCAGCCGGCGGCGCTGGGCTGGCGCACGGAGGCGTACGTGGAGGTGTACTGCGAGGGCGCGGCGCCGCCCCGGCGGCTGGCGGAGGTCGTGCGCAATTATCCGGAGATCACCGCGGCGATGACGGTGACGGGCGGCGCGGACGCGCTGCTGCATGTACGGGCCGTCGACGTGGGGCATTTCGAGGAGGTGCTGGAGCGGATCCGCGCGGAGCCCTTCATCCGGAAGACGATCAGCTACATGGTGCTGTCGCACCTGCTGCCGGAGGCTCCGGAGGCAGGCGCGACCCAGGACGCAGCGAACGTGCGCTGAGCTCGACGAACACGCAACATTACTGCGCGGACACGCAACGTTCGTTTCTTGTCGTGCACCTCCCCCGATTCCTACCGTGGTGTCATCCCAGCCGACACCGCAGGAAGCGGAGAGACCCTCTGTGCCCGACAGCCGTGTGCCGCGCCTTCGGCGCTTTCTCGTCTGCGAACCCAGACATTTCGCCGTGCAGTACTCGATCAATCCCTGGATGCACCCGGACACCCCCGTGGACGTCGACCTCGCCCGGGATCAGTGGCAGGAGCTGATCCGCGCCTACCGGGCCCATGGCCACACCGTGGACACCGTGGAGCCGGTGGCGGCACTGCCCGACATGGTGTTCGCCGCCAACTGCGCCCTCGTCCTCGGCGGCCGGGTCCTCGGCTCGCTGTTCCACGCGCCCGAGCGGCGCCCCGAGTCCACCGCGTACGACGCCTGGTTCAAGAACGCCGGGTACGACGTGGTCCGGTCCGAGTCGGTGTGCGAGGGAGAGGGCGATCTGGTGCCGACCGGCCGCTATCTGCTCGCCGGGACCGGCTTCCGCACCACCCGTGAGGCCCATCGCCAGGCGCAGGAGTTCTTCGGCGTCCCGGTGATCAGCCTCCAACTGGTGGATCCGCGTTTCTACCATCTGGACACCGCGCTGTTCGTCCTCGACGAGGGGACGGGCGCTCACGCGGGCAACATCGCGTACTACCCGGAGGCGTTCTCCCCCGGCAGCCGCGCGGTCCTCGCCCGCCTGTATCCCGACGCGGTGATCGCCACCCGTGACGACGCGATGGCGTTCGGCCTGAACTCGGTGTCCGACGGCCGCCATGTCTTCATCTCGCCCCGCGCCAAGGATCTCGCCGACCAGCTGGCCCGGCAGGGCTACGTTCCCGTCCCCGTCGACCTGTCGGAGTTCCAGAAGGCGGGCGGTGGCATCAAGTGCGTCACTCAGGAGATCCGCCCGTGACTGAAGGAGACCCGCCGCCCGGCTCGGGCGATCCGCTCCGTGACCCTGGAGGTCCGCTCATGACCGCTCCCGTCCGTACGCGTTCGTCGGCCGACCTCATCCGCGCCGAGGAGCCCGTCCTCGCGCACAACTACCACCCGCTGCCCGTGGTCGTCGCCCGGGCCGAGGGCACCTGGGTCGAGGACGTCGAGGGCCGCCGCTATCTGGACATGCTGGCCGGGTACTCCGCGCTCAACTTCGGCCACCGCCACCCGGCGCTGATCGAGGCCGCGCACCGCCAGCTCGACACGCTCACCCTCACCTCGCGGGCCTTCCACAACGACCGGCTCGCCGAGTTCGCCGAGTCCCTGGCCGAGCTGACCGGCCTGGACATGGTGCTGCCGATGAACACGGGCGCCGAGGCCGTGGAGAGCGCGATCAAGGTGGCCCGCAAATGGGCGTACGACGTGAAGGGCGTCCCCGCCGACCAGGCCACCGTCGTCGTCGCCGACGGCAACTTCCACGGCCGTACGACGACGATCGTCAGCTTCTCCACGGACCCGGTGGCCCGTGACGGTTTCGGCCCGTTCACGCCGGGCTTCCGGGTGGTGCCGTACAACGACCTCGCCGCGCTGGAGGCGGCGATCGACGGGACGACGGCCGCGGTGCTGATCGAGCCCATCCAGGGCGAGGCGGGTGTGCTGATCCCGGACGACGGCTATCTGCGTGGGGTTCGCGAGCTGACCCGCCGCACGGGGTGCCTGTTCATCGCGGACGAGATCCAGTCGGGCCTCGGCCGCACGGGCCGGACGCTCGCCGTCGAGCACGAGGATGTCCTGCCCGACGCCGTACTGCTCGGCAAGGCGCTGGGCGGCGGCATCGTGCCGGTGTCGGCGGTCGTGGCCCGCCGGGAGGTGCTGTCCGTCCTGCGCCCCGGTGAGCACGGGTCGACCTTCGGCGGCAACCCCCTCGCCGCGGCGGTGGGCTCGGCGGTGGTCGAGCTGCTGCGGACCGGCGAGTTCCAGCTCAGGGCCGCCGAACTGGGCGGACTGCTGCGGGAGGGGCTGACGGCGCTGGTCGGCAAGGGCGTGGTCGGGTTCCGTGCGCGCGGGCTGTGGGCGGGCGTCGACATCGACCCCGCGCTGGGCACGGGCCGCGAGATCAGCCACCGCCTCATGGACCGGGGCATCCTGGTCAAGGACACCCACGGCTCCACCATCCGGCTGGCCCCACCACTGACGATCACGGGCACGGAACTCCAGTCCGCGCTGGGGACGTTGGAGGAGGTCCTGAGGGAGGGCACCTGAAACCGTGGTCCAACACCCGCGCCCCGTAAGGGGCGCGGGGCTGTATCGATATGCGGCTCCGCCGCGTGGGCGCGAGCAACCACCGGCAACGCGCGGACAACACACGACCCACACCCCCTGTCACCGGGGCGGGGGCCTGGGGGCTGCAGCCCCCAGAAGCGGGGTCGAAGGGGCAGCCGCCCCTGGGGACGGGAAGGGAAGGGGCGGAGGGGGCGAAACCCCGTGCTCAGGACCGCAGACGATCGAAGCCGAACGGCGTGAGGACACCCGGCCGCCGCCCGGTGACGACGTACTCGGCAAGCCAGTGCCCGGTCACCGGCCCCAATGTCACCCCGAGCATCCCGTGCCCGGTCGCCGCGTACACGTTGTCGTGGCCGGGGACGCGGTCGATGACGGGCAACCCGTCGGGCAGGAACGGCCGCCCACCCACCCACGGATCGCGGATGAGCCCCACCAGGTCGTCCGGATCGTCGAACCAGCGGCCCAGATAGTGCCGGCTCGCGAGGGCGACCGCGACGACCCGCCGCCAGTCGAGGCGGTTGTTGTTGCCGCTCAGCTCCATCGTCCCGCCGATCCGCGTGGTGGCCCCGATCGGTGAGGCGACGGCCCGGCGCTCGCCGAAGTACAGCGTGTGGCGCGGCGCCGGATCCAGGTCCACGGAGAAGCTGTAGCCCTTGCCCGCCTGGAGGGGCAAGTGACTCCCCAGGGCGCGCAGCAGGCCGGGGGAACGCATCCCGGCCGCCACGACGACGGCCGAGCAGGGGATCTCACCCTGGGCGGTGCGCAGCGCGGTGACCCGTCCTCCGCCGGCCCGGAATCCGGTGGCCTCCGCGTTCTCGTGGACCTTCACACCTGCGGCGGCCAGTGCCTCGCCGAGTGCGCGGGCGAAGGCCTCCGGATCGACCACGCCCTCCCCCTCGACGAGGTACGCCGCGCGCACCCCGGCCGACAGCGCGTCGTCCAGGAGGCGGGCGTCGGCGCCCGTGGTGACGTCGTCGGGCAACGGATAGCGGCCGTCCGCCATCTCCCGCTGGACGGCGAGATGGTGGCGGGCCTCGGCCGGCGACAGGAAGGCGTGCACCATGCCGGGCCGGGTGAGCGTCGTGTCGACCCCTGCCTCGCGCAGGCCGTCGAACAGGTCGAACGTGGTGCGGTTCAGCTCGGCGACCGCCGCGTAGCCGTGCCGGAACACGGCCGGTGTGCTGCTGCGCCAGAACCGCCACAGCCACCGTACGAACGCGGGGTCCGGCAACGGCCGCAGATACAGGGGGGAGTCGGGGCGGCCGAGGGAGCGCAGGGCGTAGCGCAGTACGCCCGGGGCCGGTACGGGCGTCGAGTGGCTGAGGCAGACCCAGCCCGCGTTGCCCCGGGACACCCCGGAGCCCAGACCACGCCGCTCCACGACCTCCACCGGCACACCGGCGGCGGCCAGGTAGTACGCCGTGCACAGCCCCACGACGCCACCGCCGACGACGACGACCGGGCTCCCCGTGGCGAGCGGACGCGTCATGACGTGGTCCCGTAGGAGGAGAGGAACTCCCGGGTACGAAGCCGGGAGGGGTTGTCGAGGACGTCCTCGGGCCTGCCCTCCTCCACGACGCGGCCGCCGTCGACGAAGACGACGTGGTCGGAGACCTCGCGGGCGAAGGGCAGTTCGTGGGTGACCAGCAGCATGGTCATGCCGTCGGCGGCGAGTTCCCGCATCACGCTCAGTACCTCGCGGGTCGCTTCGGGGTCCAGGGAGGACGTGGGTTCGTCGAAGAGGAGCACGTCGGGGGTGAGGGCGAGGGCGCGTGCGATGGCGACGCGTTGCTGTTCGCCGCCGGAGAGCTGGTCGGGCAGGGCGAGGGCGCGGTGGGCGACCTTGACCCGGCGCAGCAGTGCGACGGCCCGCTCCAGCGCCTCGTGTTCGGGGATGCCCGCCTTGCGCTGGGCGAGGACGACGTTCTCGACGGCCGTGAGGTGCGGGAAGAGGTGGAACCGCTGGAAGACCATGCCGACGGTGCGGCGGAGCCGGGCCAGGTCGCGGCAGACGGTGCGGCCGCCCTGGTGCACGACCTCGCCGGCGACTTCGACCGTGCCCCGGTCGGGGCGTTCCAGCAGGTTGACGCAGCGCATCAGCGTCGTCTTCCCGCCGCCGCTCTGCCCGATGACGCTCACGATGCGGCCCCGGGGGACCTCCAGGTGGACGTCGTCGAGTACCAGGCGGCCGTCGAAGGACTTGCTCAGCCCTTCGACGCGTACGACCGCCTCCGAGGCCGGTGCCGCAGTGGTGGCCCCGGCCTTCGCCGAGGTGACCGAGTCGGTCATACCGTCGCCTCCTTCGCGTTCGCGCCGGTGTCGACGCCGATCCCGGTGATCACGTCGGTGCCGAGCAGGGCGCGGGTCGCGCGCAGCCGCCGCCGTCGCCACGGGGACAGGGGGACGCCCGCCCGTACCTTGCGCTCCAGGAGCAGGAGGAGTTGGGAGAGGGGGTAGCAGAGGGCGAAGTAGACGGCCGAGATGACCAGGTACACCTCGAGGGCGCGGAAGGTGGCCGAGGTGATGAGCCGGCCCTCGGACATCAGCTCGGCGGCGGAGACGGTGACGAGCAGCGAGGTGGACTTCAGCAGGTCGACCAGCATGGTGTTGGTGCCGGGCAGCGCCTGCCGGACGGCCTGGGGCAGGATGATGTGCCCGAAGATGCCCACCCTGCCCAGTCCCAGCGCCTCCCCCGCTTCCGTCTGCCCGGCGTGCACTCCGCTGATCGCGGACCGGAAGATCTCGGAGAGATAGGCGGCGTAGAAGACGACGAGGCTGAGGCAGCCGGCCGTGAACACATCCAGCCGGAGCCCGGCGGAGGCGAGGCCGAAGTAGGCCAGGAAGATGATGGCGAGCAGGGGGACGTTCTTGAAGACCTCGGTGTAGACGGCGGCGACGGCACGGGCCGGCCAGGCCCTGCTCAGCCGGAGCAGCGCCACCGTCAGGCCGAGCAGCACCGCGCCGACGAAGCTGACCACGGTGTAGGAGAGGGTCCGCCCGAGCGCGTCGAGCAGGTCGGGCCGGTAGTCGGACCAGGGGACTTCGAAGAAGCCGGAGAGATCGGACATGTCATTGCCTCACTGCGTGATGGACGGCGGCGTCCAGTCCTGGGGCCGGTCCACGCCCCGGCGGGCGGTGGCGACGTCGGCAGTGGGCTTCAGGAACTGCTCGGGGTCTCCGCCCCACTTCTCGACGAGCTTCTTCAGTTCGCCGTCGCCGTACATGGCGTCGATCTCCGCGGAGATCGCCTTCTCCAGCGCGGTGGCCTTCTTGGGCAGGTAGAAGCCTGTCTGGTACGGCTGGAAGTACTGGTAGTCGGGCTCCGCCTTCACCTGTGCGGCGGTCGGCGGCGTCATGTACTGGGTGTCGATCTTCAGGTCGGGCCGTTCCTTCTGTGCCGCGATGATGAGCAGCGGGTCGAGGAACCCGACGTCGACACGGCCCGCGCCGAGGTCGTCGAAGACCCCGTTGGCGTCCGGATAGGCGTGCAGTTTCGCGCCGGGGACGGCCTGGATGGACTTGACCCAGACATAGCCCTCGACCGTGCCGAGCTCCAGGCCCAACAGGTCGTCGACGGTCTTGTACGTCTTCCCGGACCGCACGGCCATCGCCGGGGGCGAGTAGTAGGGCGGGTCGGTGAACAGGCCCTGCTTCTGCCGGTCCGCCGACCAGGCGACCCCGCCGATCGTGATGTCGACGCGGCGGGACTGCACCCCGGCGAGCATGCCCGCGAAGTCCGTGACCTGGGGTTCGATCTGGAGACCGAGCTTCTCGGCCACGTGGTTGAGGATGTCGCCGTCCAGCCCGACGATCTTGTCGCCCTGGACGCTGGTGTAGGGCGCGTACGGCTGGACGGCCACCTTGAGCACGCCGGGGGTGAGTGTGCCCAGGGCGGTCGTCCTGGCGGAGACGTTCTTCGGGCCGTCGTCGCCGTCCCCGCCACAGGCGGCGACGGTCGACAGCAGGAGGGTTGCGGACAGGGCGGCAACAAGCGAACGCACACGGATCATCGGCGTGGCCTTCCGAATCGGCCTGCAAGGAACCCGCCGTTCACCGCGGTGTGCCCCCGGCGGGGAGGTGATGGGCCCATAGGTTATGAGCGGGCAGGTCCGGGGTCACTGTTCACTTCGTATCAACTTGTGGTGGAAATCGACCACGCGGCTGTACGGTGCGTCCAGCTTCGCTCCATCCCTCGACGGGAGGAACGCCCGTGCTGAGCCCGTCACTCGCGCAGGAGATCGCCGGGGACACGTCCGCGGTCATCGGTTTCAACGTGCTGATCACCGATGCGGAGGGCATGGTCATCGGCAGCGGCGACAGCAGCCGGGTCGGCTCCTTCCACGAGGCCTCCGTCGAGGTGATCCGCACCCAGGAACCGGCCACGCACAACGCCTCGCAGGCGTTACGGCTACGGGGTGTGCGCCCCGGAGTCACCCTGCCGCTGGTCACGCACGGCCAGGCGGTGGGCACGGTCGGGATCACCGGAACCCCCGCCCAGGTGCGGCGTTTCGGCCTGCTGGTGAAGCGTCAGACGGAGATCCTGCTGCGGGAGTCGGTGATGCTGCGGTCCCGTCTGCTCGCCGAGCGGGCGGCGGAGAAGCTGCTCGCCGACATCGCCTCGTACGACCCCCAGGTGGTCGAGGGCGACTTCCTGCTCTTCCGGGCCGCCGAGCTGGGCTTCGACCTGCGGCTCCGCCGGGTCGCGGTGGCGTTCGAGGTGACCGTCGCCGAGCCGGGCAGCCGCCGGCCCGGCGCACCGGCCCGGGACATGGCGCTGGTCCGCTCGGAACTGCTCCGCACGGTCCGCGAGGTCTTCGCCGACCCCCAGGACATCGTCGCCACGACGGCTCCCGGCTGGATCGGCGTGCTGCACCGGCTCCGGACCGACCGGCCGACGCCGTCCCTGGTCGCCGACTGCCGCCGGGTCGCCGATGTCATCGCCGCGCAGAGCTCCCTCACCGCGCGCGCCGGGATCGGTGAACCGGCCGACTCCCTCGGCGCCCTCCACGACTCCTACCAGGACGCCTGCGACGCGCTCCATCTGACGGCCCGGCGGACGAACGGCTCCCCCGCCCACCCGACGCCCCGTGGGGCGAGCGGCGCCCCGGTCCACCTGATCTCCGGTCTGCGGATCCACCAGGTCCTGGCGGCGGTGGGCCAGCCCGCCCGCAGCCGGCTGCTCGCGGTGACCGCCGCCGGTCTGCGGGCCCAGCCGGACTGGCCGGTGCTCCGCGACACGATCACCGCATGGTGCGAGGGCGGCTTCAATCTCGTGCGGGCGGCCGAGGCACTGCACGTCCACCGCAACACCGTGGTCTACCGCATGCAGAAGATCGAGCAGCTCACCGGCCGCCCACTGCGCGACCATCGCACGACGATGGCTCTGTATCTCGCCTGCCTGTCCGACCAGTTGGGCAGGGCCGCCGAGACGCCCGGGACCTGACGGTGCGGGCGCGGCCCCGGCGGACCGCGTGAATGTCTTCGCGAAAGGCCATGTCTCTCAGGAATCCCGCGCCTGCGGATTCTCGTGGGCTTCGGCGAGGAGGAGGTAGCTGCTGGCGGTCCAGGTGTAGGCACGGTCGCGCAGACCCGTTCCGGTCAGGGCGTCGAAGTTCTCCGCGAAGCCGTGGGTCTCGCACAGGGCACGAAAACGGGCGCTGATCTCGTCGGCCAGCCGGTGGTGGCCGCCACGGCGCAGGCCGTCCTCGACGAGGACCGTGGCGGGGGCCCAGATCGGCCCGCGCCAGTAGCCGTCGGCGAGGTAGTGCGGCGAGGTCGGCAGTTCGGTGGCCAGGCCGTACGGAGTCAGGTGGGCCTCGATGCGGTCGGCCAGCACACCGCTGACGTCGTCCGGCAGATGCTCTCCCAGCACGATGGGCATCAGGTCGAGGAGGCCGGCACTGTGCCAGGTGTCGCCGCTCGCGACCCCCCGCGCGACGAACCGGTCACCTGTCCAGAGCTCGTCGAACATCGCCGCCTGCGTCGCCTCGGCCGTGAGGGTCCATCGACGGGCCTCGTCCGGCCTGTCCAAGTGCGTTGCCAGCGCGGCGAGTTCGCGCAGTTGGAGGACCAGGAAGGCGGCCAGGTCCGCGGTGACGACCACGCGTTCGGGGTCGAAGGTGGTGGCGTTGTCCCAGCCGCTGTCGTTGCCGTGCTGGTAGTGGGGCAGTGCGGCACCGGGGGCGCGTCGTGCGGTGAGCCAGAACTCCGTCCAGCGTCCCAGCCTGTCGTACGTCCCGGCCAGTTCCGCCCGGTCCGGGGGCGTGGTCAGCCGACGGCGCAGCCGGGCGAAGGCCCAACCGTGGATGGGTGGTTTGACGAAGTTGTGGAGGACCTCGGAGTGGGTGACCGAGTCGGGCAGTGCCCCGGTCTCGTCCTGGTGGTCGAAGGGCAGGTGGAACTGGTCCCGGGCCAGTTCGGGGCACCCGGGGGCCAGGGCGAGGGCGTTGAAGCAGTGGTCCCAGCTCCAGACCTTGTCCATCCAGTGCTTGGACATCAGGACGGCGGGCCGGGTGACGAGGCCCGCCGGGCGTACGGTCGCGGACCACACGACGTAGGCAGCGAGTTCGGCGGCCGGGGTGGCGGAGGAGCGCCAGGGGGCCACCGTGTCGACGAAGTCCGCGAAGGAGTTCCGCGCGGACTCGACGACCTTGTCGAAGGCCGCCGTCGCCGCGTACGGCGGGCGGGCCGTGTCGAGTTCCTCGACCGCGATCTCCCAGGGACCGTCCGTGTCGGCGACGGTGAGGCCACGGTCGGCACCGCCCAGGGCCTGACTGCCGAACGTGTCGGCCACCGTGCCGGCGAGCACGGTGACGCGGTAGCGGCGTCCGGTCTCGTACGACGTGAACACGTACGCGTCGGCGGCCGCGTCGTGGAAGAAGTAGGTGCCGCCGAACGGGGTCAGCGTCCGGGCCGCCGCCGCGACGCTGAGCGACAGGCCCGCACCGCGCAGGCGTACGGTGTCCGGCGACTCGTAGGCGAGATCGATACGGCCGGCCGCGCTGATCCAGCTCAGCAGCCCCGGTCTCGCCTCCACGCGGGTCTCGGCCCGCTCGCCCGTCGCGGCGTCGAGCGGCACGAGGCGCAGGACGGCGTGCATGCCGTTCTGGTGCGAGACCAGGTGGAGATCATCGGCACGGGTCTTCTCCGCCACCACGGGGGAGATGTCGAACCAGGATCCGTACGTGCTGAACGGGATGTCGTGGACGGAGAAGGCCGGGCCGGATCGGGCGGCGGTCATGGGGGATTACTCGTTTCTCGGTCAGGGGTCGCCGGCCGTCCGGCGGACGGTCGGTGGGGCCGTGGCGAGCGGGGAGGGGTCAGTCCTTGACCGCGCCGGCGGTCACACCGGCGGCGACGCAGCGCTGGGCGAGGACGAGGATCACCGCGGCCGGTAGTGAGGCCACGACGGCGGTGGCCATGATGGCGTTCCACTCCTGGTTGTTGTTGCCTATGTAGTGGTAGATGCCGAGGGTGATCGGCTCGTGGGTGCCGCCGTTGACGAGCGTGCCGGCGAAGACGAAGTCGGACCAGGACCACAGGAACGCGAAGAGGGACACCGTGACGACGGCGTTGCGGCTCATGGGCAGGACGATCGACCAGAAGGTGCGCAGCGGCCCGGCGCCGTCGGTCTTCGCGGCCTGGAGCAGTTCGCCGGGGATGCCGGACATGAACGCGGTGAAGATGAGTACCGCGAAGGGGACGGCCAGGGTGGAGTCGGCGACGATCAGGCCGGGGACCGACTGGAGCAGGCCGAGGCTGAGGTAGATGGCGTAGAAGCCCATGGCCATGATGATGCCGGGGATCATCTGGGCGGCCAGCAGGACGAAGCCGAGGACGCCGCCGCCGCGCGGGCGCAGCTTGGCCAGCGCGTATCCGGCGGGTGCGGCGAGGGCCAAGGTCAGGACGACCGTGCCGAGGCCGATGACGAGGCTGGTGCCGAGGTAGGGCAACTGCTCGTCCAGCACCTTGCGGTAGCCGTCCAGTGTGCCGTGGGTGGGGAACAGGTCGGGCGGGCTCTTGCGCAGGTCCTGGTCGCGGGTGAGGGACACGTTGAGCATCCAGTAGACGGGGAAGAGCATGATCCCGGTCAGCAGGAGGCCGATGGCCGTCTTTCCCCAGGTGCGCCCGCGGACGGTCGTCGCTCCCCGCGTGCGCCTGTCGCTTCGGCTCATGACAGCGCCTGCTTTCTCTGGACGCGGACGTGGATCAGGCCGAAGACGAGGGCGGCGACGACGAGCAGGTTGCCGACGGCCGCGCCCGGGCCGAAGGCGGGCACGAGGTTGCCGAAACCGAGCTGGTAGGACCAGGTGGCGAAGGTCGTGGACGACTCGGCGGGGCCTCCCTTGGTCATGATCCAGATGATGTCGAAGACCTTGAGCGTGTAGACCAGCCCGAGGAGCAGCGTGATCGCGGACACCGGACGCAGCAGCGGGAAGGTGATGCTCCAAAACCGCCGCCAGGCACCCGCCCCGTCGAGGGCGGCGGCCTCGTACAGCCCCGCCGGTATGGACTGCAGGCCGCTGTACAGCACGACCAGGTTGAACGGCACGCCGATCCAGATGTTGGCGATGATCACGGAGGTCAGCGACCAGGACGGTGAGGTCAGCCAGTTCACCGGGTCGATGCCTACGACGCCCAACGCGGCGTTGACGATGCCCGATTCGCTGTTGAGCATCCACGACCAGGTGGAGGCCGACACGATCAGCGGCAGCAGCCAGGGCACCAGGAACAGAGCTCGCAGGGTGGCGGAGAGCCGGAAGTGCTGGGTGAAGAAGACCGCGAGGGCCAGGCCGATGACGTACTGGAAGAGGAGGCAGACGACGGTGAACACGACCGTGTGCAGCAGGGCCGGGGCGAAGGCCGGGTCGTCGAGGACGGTCCGGTAGTTCTCCAGGCCCGTGAACGGCGCGTCGCCCTGGACGAAGGAGCGGACGGTGTAGTCGCGCAGGCTCAGATCGAGGTTGCGGTAGAGCGGATAGGCGTAGAAGAGGACGAGGTAGAGGGTCACCGGGGCGAGGAAGGCCCAGGCGGCCCACTGCTGGGAGCCGGGGCGACGCCGGACCCGGGGCGGTGCGGCGGCGGGGGCCGCACCGCTGTGACCGGACACGGGCCGGCGGTACGGCACTTGTGTCGTGTGGCTCATCAAGTGGCCCTTGTCCGGTGTCACTTGACGGCGGACTGGGCGGCGCTCAGCGCGTCCTTCGGGGACTGCGAGCCGCTGAGGGCGGACTGGACGGCCTTCCACATCTGCTCGGAGATCTTCGGGTACGTGGTGCCCAGGTCGTCGCTGGTGCGCCCCTTGGCCGCCTTCACCGCCTCGACCCACGGCTTCAGCTCGGCGTTCGCCGCCACCTGCTTGTCCTGGACCTCACTGGTGGGCGCCACGTAGGACAGCGTGGTGTCGGTGTCGTACAGGTTCTCGGTGCTGGTCAGACAGGTCGCCAGCTTCTGGGAGGTGGTGTAGCGGCCGGTGTCGCCCTGGACGGGGAGGGTGACGAACTCGCCGCCGGTCGGGGCGGCGGCGTTGCCACCGTCGGCGCCGGGGACGGGGATGACGCCGTACTCGAAGCCCGCCTTCTCGGCGTTCGCGAGCTGCCAGGTGCCGTTCTCGGCGAAGGCGTAGTCGCCGGTCGCGAACTCCTGCCAGCTGGTCGTCTGGGTGTTGTTGATGACCGAGTTGGGCGCGTACCCCTTCTTCAGCCAGTCGCTCCACAGCGTCAGCGCCGAGACGGCCTCGGCGGAGTCGAGGTCGGTCAGCTGGGCGCCCGAGCCCCAGAACCACGGCAGGAACTGGAAGCTGCCCTCCTCCGTTCCGATCGCCGAGAAGGTGATGCCCTTCTTGCCCGCCTTCTCGACCTTGTCCAGCGCGGCCGTCAGCGACGCCCAGTCCTTGACCGAGGCGATGTCCACGCCGGCTTCCTTGAGCACCTTCTCGTTGTAGTAGAGGGCGAGGGTGTTGGCGCCGATCGGCGTGCCGTATGTCTTCCCGCCCGACTGGCCGGCCGCGAGCAGGTTGGGGTCTGCCTTGGAGGTGTCCAGCTTGTTGTCGTCGGTCGTGGTGAGGACGCCGGCCTCGGCCAGGGTCGACACGACGGGGTTGTCGACGATGAGGATGTCCGCGGAGTTGTCCTGCTGCGCCGCCAGCAGCGCCTTGTTCGACAGGTCGCTGGTGTCGAACGCGGTCCGCTTGATCTTCACGCCGGCCTCGGTGCCGCAGTCGTCCAGCAGCTTCGCCCAGGCCGAGCCCTTGTCGAACTGCGGGTACGGGTCCCAGACGGTGTACGTGCCGCTGTCCGCGGCCTTCGTCCCGGTGCCGCCCGAGCCGGAGCCGCAGGCGGTGACGCTGGTGGCAACGGCCAGGGCGGTCAGGGCCGCGGCGGTCAGACGGCGCTGTCTGGAGAAGCTGTTCATGGCGGGTTCCTTTGTTTCTGGCATGCGGGTGCCGAGACGGTTTCCGGCATGCGGGTGCCGAGACGGTTTCCGGCATGCGGGTGCCGAGGACGGGGCTGCCGGGGAAGGTGGGCACGCCGAACGCGCCCATGCGCGGTTCGGGGTCGGGTGTTCGGCGGGGTGAGGAAGGAGGTGGGAGTGCGGTGTCCCGTGGGTGGGGTCAGGGCGTCGTATCGGACCCGGCGTCCGCGCTGGGCGTGGCTCCCGCGGGTCCGGTGCTGGCCCGCAGGGAGATCGGCGGTGCGAGCAGGTGGTGCCGGGGCGGCGTGTCGGGCTGGTCGAACCGCTCCACCAGCAGGTCGACGGCGAGACGGCCCATCTCGGCCGCCGGTACGTCCGCCGCGGTGAGCTGCGGGGTCACCGTCTCCGCCCACCGGCCGGCCACGACCCCGGTGACGGAGAAGTCGCGCGGCACATGGCGTCCGGCCTCGGCCAGCCCCCGGTAGAGGCCGCCCAGCGCGGCCTCGTTCAGCGTGACCAGGGCCGTGGTGGCCGGGTCGTCGTGCAGGATCCTTTCCACACAGGTCTGGCCGGAGGAGGCGTCGTCCCCGCAGCAGTACGTCCGGACCGTCAGCCCACGCTCGGCCGCGGCCTTCGTGAAGCCGTCCAGGCCGCGGTGCGCGGACTCGTACCCGGTCCGCAGCAGCTGCTCGGGACGGTTGACGAAGGCGACCCGGCGGTGGCCGAGATCCGCCAGGTGGTGGACGCAACGCTCGACCAGCGCGGTGTGGTCGAGGCCCACCCACCAACCGCCTTCGGGACGGGCGGTACGGCCGATGGCGACGGAGGGGAAGTCCAGGGCGGTGAGATGGTCGACCCGGTCGTCCTCCAGCCTGATCTCCATCAGGATCGCGCCGTCCACCCGCCGCTCCCCCAGCAACCGCTGGAAGGAACGGTCGCTGTCCATGCCGCTGGGGGACAGCAGCACGTCGTAGTCGTGGGCCGCGGCGGCCTCCACCACGCTGCCGATGAAGTCCAGCTGCATCCCCGTGTAGTGGTTCCCGGCCGGCGGGAAGACCAGGCCGATCGTGCGGGTCCGCCCGTTGGCCAGGGCGCGGGCACTGGCGCTGGGCCGGTAACCCAGCTCGTCGACGACCCGCTGGATCCGCCGGCGCGTGTCCTCGGAGACCGGGCGCTTGCCGCTCAACGCGTAGGACACGGTGCTCCGCGAGACACCGGCCCGCTTGGCGATCTCACCGATGTTCACGGGACTCCTTCGTCGAACCGGGTCGAACGCGGACCAGTTGTCGAACCGGTTCGCGTGAAGTGAAGGTAGGAACCGCCCAGGCGCCTGTCAACACCTCCGGCCTCACTTTCCCGTACCAGTGCGGTCCTGGAGAAACGTGTGCCGGAGGGATTGCTGGCCGGGTAATCCCGGTGCTAGCTTCGCGAACCGGTTCGATGAAGTGCCCCTTCGACGACCATGGGCCTGTTCCACGCCTGCCTGGGCCGCCGGGCCGCCGACCTCGCCACCCGAAGCATTGCCATGCCGCTGCTACGCACGCGATCGAACCGGTTCGATACTCACTCCAGGATTGAGGACGCAATCCATGCCATCCGCTGACAGATCCGCCCGGCGCCGCGCCCCGGCCGCCGTGGCTCTGACTCTCGGCGCGGGCCTGCTGGCCTCACCCGCCGTCCCCGCGCAGGCGGCCGAGGCCCCCCAGCCCGCCGCCCGCTACACCTTCGACGAGGACGACCTCGCCTCCGGCAGGATCACCGACAGCTCCGGCAACGGCCTGACGGCGACCCTGGTGAACGGCTCCACCGCGCGGTCCGTCGCGGGCGCGGACGGCGGCAAGGCGCTGGCCCTGCCCGGCGGAGCGCCCACCTCCGACGGCGCGTACGTCCGGCTGCCCCGCGAACTGCTCGGCGACGCGAGCGACTTGACGGTCTCCGCCCGGGTGAAGTGGAGCGACGACAAGTCGTCCTGGCAGCGGATCTTCGATCTGGGCACCAACACCACCACGTACCTCTTCACCACCCCGTACAGCGGGAACGGGGTCCTGCGCACCGCCGTCACCACGGGCGGAGGGGGTGCGGAGGCGCAGGTCAACGGGTACGCGATGCTTCCGGCGGACGCGTGGAAGACGGTCACCGTCACCCTCGACACCTCCGCCGGCCGGGTCACCACCTACCTCGACGGCGTGCCGGTCTCCTCCGCCGAGACCGGCGTCAAGGCCAAGGACCTGCTGGACGCCTCGGCCACGGCCGCCGGATACATCGGCAAGTCCTTCTGGCCGGACCCGCTGCTCAAGGGCGCGATCGACGACTTCACCGTGTGGCACTCGGCGCTCAGCCCCGAGCAGGTGGCCGGTACGGTCGGGGACGTGCCGACCGTCCAGGAGCTCTCGAAGACGTCGTTCGAGGTCCGCACGACGACCGGGACCGCCCCGTCCCTCCCCGCCGCCGTCCGCTCCTCCTTCTCCGACGGCTACGACCGCGACACGCCGATCACCTGGGACGCCGTACCGTCCGACGCGTACGACCGGCCGGGGACGTTCACGGTGGCGGGAACGGCGGCCGGGCGTGCCGTGAAGGCGACGGTCACCGTGGTCCGCGAGGGGCAGCTCACCGTCGATCTCGGCTCGGACACCGGAGCGTTCCACGGCGGCGCCTCCGGCACCCTCTACGGCGTGTTCGGCCCGGACGTCCCCACCAACAACCTGATGGAGGGCATGGGCCTGCGCACGGTCTCCACCAAGGCGCAGGACGGCCCGCAGCACCCCGGTGCCGACGCGCTGGAGGTGGTGAAGCCGCTGGCCGACTCCACCGACGGTGATGTGTACATCTACATGACCGACATCCACCGCGGCTTCCCGTACCAGTGGCCGGGCGACACCCCCGAGGAGAAGATCGAGCTCTACAAGGAGAAGATCGCCCAGCAGGTCGACCAGGTCCTGAAGCTTCCGGAGCAGTACCAGGACAACATCGTCTTCGTGCCGTTCAACGAGCCCGAGGGCAACATGTTCGGCACCGGCGAGTGGAGCTACAACAAGGTCAGCTGGCTGAACGACCCGGACGACTTCCTCGCCGCCTGGGACGACGCCTACCAGCTCATCAAGAGCAGGATGCCCGACGCCCGCATCGCCGGCCCCAACACCAGCGTCCTGTACGACCAGGTGAAGGGCTTCCTCACCCACACCCTGGCCGCCGGCACCCTCCCGGAGGTGATCACCTGGCACGAGCTGAGCCACCCGGAGGCGGTGCGCGAGAGCGTCGCCAAGTACCGGGGCTGGGAGAAGGAACTGTTCAAGGGCACCTCGCGTGAGGGCACCCGACTCCCCATCAACATCAACGAGTACGCCTTCAACTACCACACCTCCGTTCCCGGCCAGATGATCCAGTGGGTGTCCGCCATCGAGGAGTCCAAGGTGGACGCCGACATCGCGTACTGGAACATCGACGGCAACCTCTCCGACTCCGCCGTGCAGTCGGGCCGCGGCAACGGCCAGTGGTGGCTGCTGAACGCGTACGCCTCGATGAGCGGACACACCGTCACCGTGACCCCGCCGTTCCCCGGCGAGAACTACACCATGCAGGGCGTCGCCACGCTCGACGAGAAGAAGCGGCAGGCGCGGCTGGTCTTCGGCGGGTCCACCGGCAAGGGTCACATCACGTTCACGGGCGTCCCGGAGAAGCTCTTCGGCCAACGCGCGCACGCCTGGGTGCGGGAGATCGAGTGGAGCGGACAGGTGGGCGACTCCTCCGGCCCGAAGCTGCTCACCGAGAAGGACCTGAAGGTGGGTGACGACGGCACGGTCGTCGTCGACTTCGGTGCCGGCGGGCTGCCGACGCTGAAGGAGTCGTCGGCGTACGAGATCGTCCTCAGCCCGGCCGGGAAGGCGAAGGGCACGCAGTCGCCGCCCGCGTCCTGGCAGGCGTCGTACGAGGCGGAGGACGCCGCCCACACCGGGGCGGGCCACTCGAGGAACGGTCCGGAGGGCTCGCCACGCGACGTGTCGAAGTTCTACACCTCCGGCGGCTACAGCGTGGGCGGCCTGCGCACCGGCTCGGACGTCACGCTCGACTTCACGGTGGAGGTGCCCGAGGACGGCACGTACGACCTGAGTGTCTTCGCCAACTCCCTCAACACCTTGGACAAGGTGAAGGAGCAGGGCCCCACCAACGTCTTCCTGCGCGTGGACGGCGAGGCGGCCGGCGAGCAGGAGCTGTATCTGCCGCTGGGCTACAAGTGGGTGGTGTGGGACCACACCGACACGAAGGTCCGTCTCAGCAAGGGCAAGCACACCCTGACGCTGGCCACGAAGAGCCTCGACGGTGAGCGCGCCACCAAGGGTGACGCCATCGTCGACCGCCTCACCCTCTCCCTCCCCGAGGCGTCGGCCGCCACGCAGGTCTACGAGGGCGAGTTGGCGTGGCTGGACGGCGGGGCACAGCCCGTCTACGAGCTGCCGCAGCAGGCCGGAACCTCGGCGACCGGCTCGGGCGCGGCCCGGCTCGCGAAGAACCAGACCGCCACGTTCTGGGTCTACTCGCCCGCCGACCGCGAGGCCACGCTCAAGGTCGACACCCTCGGCGGCACGGGAGCCCGGCTCTCCGTCAACGGCCACGACGTCCTGCGCCTGGCCAAGGGCAGGAGCGGCGTCGCCGTCTCCCTCTCGGGCGGCGTCAACAAGGTGACACTGACCGGGGGTTCGTCCGCCACCCTCGTCGACCGCCTCACGGTCACGCCGTCACAGGGCGCGCTCCCTGCGCGTACATACGAGGCGCGGGACGCCGCGCTCGCGGGCTCGGCCACGCTCACCCCGCTCTCCCTGGCCACCGACGGCACGGCGATCACCGGCATCGGTGGCGACCCGGGCAACGGCAACACGGCGACGTTCACCGTCGCCGCGGACCGGGCCGGTCTGTACGCGCTGCGCGTCCGCTACTCCAACCCCGAGCAGTCCGAGGCCACGCACTACAACCCGGACCCGCTGGCCCGCCACGCCGACATCACCGTCAACGGCGGTGGGACGCGGCGCGTCGGCTTCCCGCACAGCTTCCACCAGAACAACTTCTGGGAGCTGACCGTCCCCGTCCAGCTCAAGAAGGGGCAGAACACGATCGCCTTCCGCTCCGAGGAACTGCCGAACTTCGACGGCACCGGCTACGCCTCGGACACCTTCCCCGGGGTGCTGCTCCGCTCCCGCCACGCGCCGCTGATCGACCGGATCACCGTGGCGCCGTACGCGCGAGAGGTGCGATGAGGTGAACGGGTGAGGTGAACGGCTGAGCGCCCGGTCCGTCACGGTCGACGGACCGGGCGCTTCACTGTTCCCGGCAGGCAGGGCTCATCCATGCGGCCAGGCCGGGGGACACTGTTCCGGCCACTCGCCCGGCCGGGGCGTGCGTGGCCCTGGGATGCACGGAGACCGACGGAGACCCGATGGAACGACGCCAGCTGGAGTACTTCGTCGCCGTCGTCGAGCACGGCGGATTCACCGCCGCGGCCGTCGCGCTCCATGTCGCCCAGCCCTCGCTGTCGCATGCGATCCGGTCCCTGGAGCGTGAATTCGGCGGGGCGCTGTTTCACCGTCTGCCGCACGGCGTCGTCCTCACCGCGGCGGGTGAGTCGCTGGTCCGGCCGGCCCAGCAGGTCCTGCGTGATCTGTCCACGGCCGGTTCCCTGGTCCGGGAGGTCCTCGGGCTCGGCGGCGGCCGACTCGACATCGTTTCGCAGACGACCCTTTCGGTCGACCCCCTGGCCGCCATGCTGGGGCACTTCCATCGCGCGCATCCGAAGGTCTCGGTGCGCGTGGTCGACCCGGAGCGAGGACCTGCCGTGGCGCTGATGGTCGCGGCGGGGCAGTGCGAACTCGGTCTGGTGGACGCCTCGGTGACCACGGCGGACCTTCGTGGGATCGACCTGCCCGAACAGGAGATGCATGTCGTGCTGCCCGCCGACCATCCGCATCCGGCGGGCGACACCATCACCTCGCGTGAACTGGCCGCGCTGGACCTGATCGTGACACCGCCGGGCACCGAGACCCGGGCCGCGGTGGACGACGTGTGCACCGCGCTGGGCGTCGCACCGCGGATCGCGGTGGAGACCGCGCACCGCGCGATGATCGTGCCGCTGGTCCTCTCCGGCGTCGGCGCCGCCCTGCTGCCCGCCTCCATGGCCCGGGACGCCGCGCTGCGCGGGGCCCGGATGCTGTCCCATCGGCCGCGGCTGCTGCGCCACGGCCGGCTGGTCTGGCGGTCGGGCCCGCTGTCCCCCGCCGCCCAGGCGTTCGTGGACCTGGCGTCCGTCCAGTAGGTATAGAAGTTTTCTATTGCCTTCATTCAAAACCGGTTCGCGGGAATTCAAGGTGCCTTGTTGACCGGCCTGAGCAGCGGCTGACACGTTTGCCGCATCGCAGGCCGGTGCTTTCCGGAGCGGCGAATCGGAGAAATGAATGACTGAGTTCGATGCCGGGCGGCACATACTTCCGCGACCCGACGTCCGCCGGCCGCTGACGACCGCGATGGACGTCCACGAGCAGGAGACCGCCTTCGCCCCCATCGGACCGGTCCCTCCGCCCGAGGGCGCGCCGAACGTGGTGATCGTGCTCGTCGACGACCTGGGCTTCGGCACCTCCAGCGCGTTCGGCGGACCGTGCGAGATGCCGGCCGCGGAACGTCTCGCGGACGACGGACTGCGTTACACCCGCTTTCATGTGACGGCCCTGTGCTCGCCGACCCGGCAGGCCCTGCTGACCGGGCGCAACCACCACTCGGTCGGCATGGGCGGCACCACCGAGATGACCACCGCGGCCCCCGGGTACAACGGGTTCCGGCCGCGTAGCGCGGCGACCATGGCGCAGATCCTGCAGGGAAACGGCTACAGCACGGCCGCCTTCGGCAAGTGGCACCAGACCCCGCCGCGGGAGATCAGCGCGGTCGGGCCGTTCGACCGCTGGCCGACCGGGGAGGGCTTCGACACCTTCTACGGGTTCATGGGTGCCGAGATGAACCACTGGTACCCGCTGCTGTACCAGGGCACCACCCCCGTCGAGCCGGATCGCCGGCCCGAGGACGGCTACCACCTGTCCGAGGACCTCGTCGACCACGCCATCGACTGGGTGCGCACCCAGCGGACGCTGACTCCGGGCCGGCCGTTCTTCACCTATCTCGCGCTGGGCGCCGCACACGCGCCGCTGCACGTGGGCCGCGAGTGGCAGGAGAAGTACCGCGGACGGTTCGACCACGGCTGGGACCGGCAGCGCGAACTGACCCTGGAGCGGCAGAAGGAACTCGGCGTCGTACCCGAGGACGCGGAACTCGCGCCCTGGGCCGAGGGCGTCCCGCACTGGGACGAACTCACCGACAGCCGGCGCCGGTTGGCGGCCAGGTTCATGGAGACGTTCGCCGCCTTCACCGAACACGCCGATGTGCAGGTCGGCAGGTTCCTCGACGCGTTGGAGGAACTCGGCGTACTGGACGACACGATCGTGCTCTACATCCTGGGCGACAACGGCGCCTCGGGTGAGGGCGGCATCGAGGGCACGATCGTCGAGCACCGGCTGGGGCACGGCATCGTGGACGACCCGGACGAGATGATCGACCACCTCGACGAGATCGGCGGCCCGCTCAGCTACCCGATCGCCCCGGCGGGCTGGGCGCTGGCCCTGAACACGCCCTACCAGTGGACCAAACAGGTGGCCTCGCACTTCGGCGGCACCCGGGACGGCATGATCCTGCACTGGCCCCGGGGGGTTCCCGAGCGCGGCGGGCTGCGTCACCAGTTCTCGCATGTGATCGACGTACTGCCGACGATTTTGGACTGCGTGGGAGTCCCGGCGCCGTTCAGCGTGGACGGGGTTCCGCAGCAGCCCATCGAGGGGACGAGCATGCGGCGGACGCTCGCCGACCCCCGGGCGCCCGAGCACCGCCGTACCCAGTACTTCGAGATGTGCGGCAACCGGGGCATCTACCACGACGGCTGGATGGCGGTCACCCGGCACGGCATCCCCTGGGAGATGGTGCCGGACAAGGGCCGGAGGTTCGCCGACGACATCTGGGAGCTCTACGACCTCGACCACGACTGGAGTCAGGCCCACGACCTCGCCGCCGAACACCCCGAGAGGCTGCGGCAGTTGCAGGACCTGTTCCTGATCGAGGCGGCGAAGTACCAGGTGTTCCCGCTCGACGACCGGGTCACGGAGCGGGAGAACCCGGCTGTGGCCGGCCGTATCGATCTCATGGGCGACCGGACCTCCATCACCTACCGGGCGGGGATGCGGCGGTTCACCGAGGAGACCACGCTCAACGTCAAGAACCGCTCGCACAGCATCACGGCGGACGTCGACCTGCCTCAGACGGCGGCCGAGGGCGTGATCATCGCGCAGGGCGGCCGGTTCGGCGGCTGGAGCCTGTACGTCACCGGGGGCAGGCCGGCGTACGCGTACAACTACTTCGGCATGAACCTGTACACCGTGCGCGGCGGCGAGCCCCTGGCACCGGGACGGCACGAGATCCGGCTCGACTTCGACTACGACGGCGGCGGACTCGGCAGAGGCGGGACCGCCGTGCTCCTCGTGGACGGGGAGAAGCACGCGACCGGACGGGTCGAGCGGACCATCCCGTACTACTTCTCCTTCGACGAGACACTCGACGTCGGGGTGGACCTGAGTACGCCGGTGACCGACGACTATCCCGTCCTCGACAACGAGTTCACCGGCACCCTTCACACGGTGCGCATCGACCTGGACGCCCCGAGCGCCGCCTCGTCCGCGTACGACGGCGGACTGCACCGGCGCGTCATGGGGGCCCAGTGAACTGCTGCACGCCGTCCGGCGGCCGGGCCGCGGACCCAGCGCCGGAGCTCCGGCGGTCCGCCGTCCGCCCGGCGGCCACGGAAGGCATGGTGGCCGTCCCCGCCGGCGAGTTCCTCATGGGCAGCGAGGACGCGCTCGCCTACCGGGCCGACAGGGAAGGCCCGGTGCGCACGGTGCGTGTCGACGCGTTCTGGATCGACGCCCGCACGGTGTCCAACGCACAGTTCGCGCGGTTCACCGCCGACACGGGCTACCGCACCTCCGCCGAGCGGATCGGCTGGTCGTTCGTCTTCGCCGGGCTGCTCCCGGACGACTTCCCGCCGACCCGGGGCGTGGTGGGCGCGCCCTGGTGGCGACAGGTCGAGGGCGCCGACTGGCACCGTCCCGACGGACCGCACTCCACCTGGGAGGACCGGGCGGATCACCCGGTCGTCCATGTCGACTGGGACGACGCCCGCGCCTACTGCGCGTGGGCCGGCAAACGCCTGCCCACCGAGGCGGAATGGGAACGCGCCGCCCGAGGGGGACTGCACGCGAAGGTGTTCCCCTGGGGCGACGAGTTCGAGCCGGGAGGCCGCCCCCGGATGAACGTGTGGCAGGGCGACTTCCCGAACCGGCACCCGACCGCCGACGGCTGGTACGGCACCTGCCCGGTCGACGCCTTCGAGCCCAACGGCTT
The DNA here is from genome assembly GCF_024612015.1 of Streptomyces sp. CA-210063. Classification (NCBI taxonomy): domain Bacteria; kingdom Bacillati; phylum Actinomycetota; class Actinomycetes; order Kitasatosporales; family Streptomycetaceae; genus Streptomyces; species Streptomyces sp. CA-210063. The sequence continues at coordinate 9,072,082 of NZ_CP102512.1, read as the reverse complement.
CGGCCTGTACAACGCCACCGGCAACGTCTGGGAATGGTGCGAGACCCCCTTCTCCCCCGCGCGCGACACACAGCGGCGGGTCACCAAGGGCGGCTCCTACCTGTGCCACGCGTCCTACTGCCGCCGCTACCGGGTCGCCGCACGGCAGGGCCTCCACCCGGACTCGGCAACCGGCAACGTGGGGTTCCGGTGCGCCCTGGACATGACGTGACCCCTTTCGACTCCCTCACTCGGACAACGGCGCGAGACGCCCGGCGCACAAGGAGCAGGACCATGGCGAAGCGAACAAGAACATGGCGTCCCGGGGTGGCCGGGACGGCCGTACTCGGTCTCGCCCTGACCGCCTGCGGTGGGGCGAAGGTCGGCGACGACCCCGCCGCGGCCGACGGCGGTTCGGGCACGTGCGGCACCTTCAACCTCGCGGTCAACCCGTGGGTGGGCTACGAGGCGGACGCGGCGGTCGTCGGCTATGTGGCCGAGCACGAACTCGGCTGCGAGGTGGTCGAGAAGGACCTCAAGGCGGAGATCGGCTGGCAGGGGTTCGAGACGGGCGAGGTCGACGCCATCCTGGAGAACTGGGGCCACGACGACCTGAAGAAGAAGTACATCACCGAGCAGAAGACCGCCGTCAGTCTCGGCTCGACCGGCAACAAGGGAATCATCGGCTGGTACATCCCGCCGTGGATCGCGAAGAAGTACCCGGACATCACCAACTGGAAGAACCTCAACAAGTACGCCTCGAACTTCAAGACCTCCGAGTCGGGCGGCAAGGGCCAGCTCCTCGACGGCGATCCGTCGTACCAGACCAATGACGAGGCGCTGGTGCAGAACCTGAAGCTGGACTTCAAGGTGGTGTACGCGGGCAGCGAGACCGCGCTGATCCAGGCTTTCCGGGATGCCGAGAAGAACAAGAAGTGGGTGATCGGCTACTTCTACGAGCCCCAGTGGTTCTTCTCGGAGGTCCCACTGGTCCACGTCGAGCTGCCCGCGCACACGAAGGGCTGCGACGCGGAGCCGGCGAAGGTCGCCTGCGACTATCCCGCGTTCGACCTCGACAAGATCGTCAGCACCCGGTTCGCGAAATCCGGCAGCCCGGCCTACGACCTGGTCAAGAACTTCACGTGGACCAACGACGACCAGAACACCGTCGCCAAATACATCGCCCTCGACAAGATGACGCCGGAGGCGGCGGCGAAGAAATGGGTCACGGCGAACCCCGACAAGGTCAAGGCCTGGCTCGGGTAGGCCATGGCCGTCTTGGGACGGTCGGGGCTGATCAGTCGAAGTACGACTCCAGCGTGCCGCAACGCCGGATGTCGAGGGTCGCGCAGTGGAACGAGCCGCCGAACGGCGCGTAGTGCCGCAGATCGCACGGGATCGGCTCGAACCCCCATTTCTCGAGCGCCCGCAGCATGTCGGTGTGGTGCCGCTCCGCGATCACGTGCTTCTCGTCGATCATGAGCACGTTCATGTTGAGCCACTTGCCGCACATCGAGGTGATCTTGAGCAGGCGGTCGTCGATCGGGGTGGGCTCGGGGGCGGTCAGGATGTCCCACGAGTTCAGGGCCTCGGGCAGGTGATCGACGTCGATGTACTCGGGATTGACCATCACCTTGCCGGGCGCGAGCAGGACGAACGTCGTGTCGATGTGCATGGGCGTACGGCAGCGGCTCTCGACCTCGTGGATGCGGTAGCCGGAACCGAGATGGCGCCGTAGCCAGTCGATGCCCATCCGGTTGGTGACATTGCTCCGTGTCACGAACAGGTCGCGTCCCGCGCGCACGAAATCCGCCGCGTCGAACACCGGCTCGAACTCGGTGAGGATGTAGCGCATGGGCTCGTCGGCCGCCGGGGGACGGAAATCCGCCTCGAACAGTTCGTCGGTGAGCTGCGGTTTCGGTGCCGCCGTCCAGCGTGCGCCGCGCCGGAAGTAGTCCTTGAGAAGCAGGCGGTAGGAGTGGGTCTCGAAATACCGGCACGGCCACGCCATCGGGGTTTCGATGATCTCGTCACCGATCACGAGCATGCTGTCCCGCGGGCAGGTGTTGCAGAAACCGTGCGACGACCAGTCCGGAGTGCCGAACCGCTTCTTGTGGTCGACCGCTTCCGGCCGCCTGACCGTGATGCCGAGGGACCGCAGGAGAGCGATGAACTGATCGAGTTCCTGCTGCGCCCGCTCGATCAGCACGCGCGGGTACCTGAAGCCGGCGGCACGCCCCTGCAGCCGCGCGGCCCATGGGGGGATGTTGCAGGCCACGACCGGGTGACCGGAGGGGATCGTCGCGCCCTCGAGACGCCCGACGATGATCTCCTCCAGCGGGTCCCACTCGTTGTGTGAATTGACCGGCGAACGTGTCGGCGTGCTCAAGGAACCCACCTCCGTTGTCACCCAGCGCGCTTCAGGTTCGCCCGGCAGCGTGTCCTGCTCACTGATGCCGGCTCGATATGCCTGTACCCCGAGGCACGCGCCGGATTGCACACGCGCATCCGCGGTTGGCCGTGGGCGGGCTCACTGCCCCGCTGGGGAATCACGATTCGATCGATCGCGGGAGGGAAGGGCAGGTCATCGGCGGTCTCGGTGCTCGGATGACGGCCGCGGAAGCGAGTGCGCGCGGAAGACCCGCTCCTCGAACAGGTCCATTCCGACTATCAGCGCGAGCATCAGCACCGGGAAAACCAAGGCCAGGACCACCAGCAACACGGTCGCCTCCTCGGATGCCATCCACTACGAGGCGGCACCCCTTCCACGGAGAAGCGGGCACACATGGAAGGGCCGGGGTGAGCGCCGCGGTCAGGTGTTCGGACGACCTCGGGCAGTTGGCGCCGCGTGGTCATCGTCACCCGGATGGCTGCTGTCCGACAGCGCGACTGCGCGCTGAACAGCTCCCCTCACACCCAGTCCTCAAGCCCTCTGCCGCGCTGGCAGGCGGTGCGCCGCACGGCTTTCCCGGCCGGCGCGCCTTCCCCGGCCAGTAGGCCGTTCGGGTGAGGTGGCACCCCTGCGGTCCGCTCCGCGAGCACCCGTCCCTACTCGGAACCCTCGCCCCGGACCCGGTAGGTCTTGGTCCAGGTGGCCCGTATCTGGGGCTGGTGCCGGGCGAGGCCGCACAGCCCTGAGGTGTGGACCGATGTGGACCCCTACGACCGGCTCCGGGCCACCTTCGCCCGCACGGTTTCCTGAGGGCAGCCGTAGTGTCTCCGGTGGGGTTGGTCAGGGGACCACCGTGACCGGCCAGCGGGCGGCCTTCACCAGACGGACCGCGAGGGAGCCGATGAAGCGGTGCCCCGCCTTCTGCGACGCGCCGACGACCACCGCGTCGGCGCGTAGGCCGTCCGCGACTTTGGCCAGACCGGTGTACGGGTCGCCGCGCAGGGTGTGGAACTCCCAGCGCACGGGAAACACATGCCCCAGGTTCTCGGCGTCCTCGCGAGCCTGCTGAAGAATCTCCTCGGCGATCTGCCCGGTCGTCTCCGCCAGGATGGCCGTCGCTCCGGGAACGGTGGTGGCCATGACGGGCTGTATGTACACCAGCGCCAGCAGCGCTTGCTGGCGGCGCGCGAGGCCGGCGGCGTACGAGGCCGCCCGCCAGGAGGAGTCGGAGCCGTCGACCCCGGCCACGATGACCTTGGGCCCGTCCGTGCCGAGCTCGAAGACCGTTTCCCTCGGGCCTTTCCGGCGGGACACACCCTCGCCCTGCCCCGGGCCGCTTGTGCCGTGCGGCGGCTCGGGCCGGTCGTGCTCGTCCCCGGTCACACTGCGAGCGTATCCGCCACCGGGCGCGGGAGAATGAGAGGTATCGGCCTGGCGCGCGCTGAAGGCGGTGGGATCGACGACGTTGCCCCTGTCGTGGGAGTCGACGGATCAGAGGCCGGCCTGTGAGCGGCCGACTGGGCGACGGACGAGGCAGCCCTGCACGGCCTGGGGAAAGCCCGCCTTACGGCCTGGCCGTCGGTTCGGCGACCTCCGCCTGGGCCGGCCGCAGCAGCTGGTCGCCGACACGGTAGCCGGGGCGCAGGATCACGGTGCAGGTGGGCTGTTCGACGTCATCGGAGCGGGTGCAGGAGACTGCCTCGTGCCAGGCGGGGTCGAAAGGGTCGCCTGCCGTGCCGAAGGACTGCAGTCCCAGGGCGGCGAGTTCGCCTTCCAGCACGTCGGTGACGCGCTGGAAGCCGCCGGTGACGTCTCCTTGCTCGCGGGCCTGGTCGATGGCGTCCAGGACGGGGAGGAGGCCGCTGAGCACGTTGGCCACGGCGATCTCGCCGACCGCGCGGCGGTCGCGGCTGACCCGCTTGCGGTAGTTGTCGTACTCGGACTTCACGCGCTGCAGGTCCGCTGTCCGTTCCCGCAGCTGCGCCCGCAGGGTGTCGGTCTCGCCCGCGGCGTCGTCGGCCTGCCGGGCGGGCTCGGCGGGCTCGACGTCGCCGCGGCGGCGGGGCTCCAAGCTGGTGCCCGGATCCCGCCGCCGGGTCTCGCGGATGATCGACAGCGGGCGCTCGCCGGGGCGGTGTGTGTCGCTCGGGCGGGTCATCCGGCACCCTCCTGTCGCTTGTCGTCGTCGACGATCTCGGCGTCGACGACATCCTCGTCCTGCCCGGCGGCGTCTGCCGCGCCACCGCCCCCGCCCCCGGCGGTGGCCTGCTGGCCCTGAGCCTGCTGTGCCTGGGCGTACATGGCGGTGCCCACCTTCTGAGCCGCCGCCATCACCTTCTCCGTCGCCTGCCGCAGGGCCGCCGTGTCCTCACTGTCGGCCGAGGCCTTGAGGGCCTCCTTGAGCTCCGACAGAGCGGTCTCGACCTCGCCCTTCACCCCGGCCGGGATCTTGTCGGCGTTGTCGCTGAGCAGCCGATCGGTCTGGTAGACGACCTGCTCGGCCTGGTTGCGGGTCTCGGCCGTCTCTCGCCGGCGCCTGTCTTCCTCGGCGTGCTGCTCGGCCTCGCGCATCATGCGGTCGATGTCCTGCCTCGGCAGCGAGGAGCCGCCGGTGACCGTCATGCGCTGCTCCCTGCCGGTGCCCAGGTCCTTCGCGGAGACGTGCATGATGCCGTTGGCGTCGATGTCGAACGTGACCTCGATCTGCGGCACACCACGCGGCGCCGGGGGCAGGCCGGTCAGCTCGAACATGCCCAGCTTCTTGTTGTACGCCGCGATCTCGCGCTCGCCCTGGAAGACCTGGATCTGCACGGACGGCTGGTTGTCCTCGGCCGTCGTGAAGATCTCCGAGCGCTTCGTCGGGATCGTGGTGTTGCGCTCGATGAGCTTGGTCATGATGCCGCCCTTGGTCTCGATACCCAGGGACAGCGGGGTGACGTCCAGGAGCAGGACGTCCTTGACCTCGCCCTTGAGGACACCGGCCTGCAGAGCGGCGCCGACCGCGACGACCTCGTCGGGGTTGACACCCTTGTGCGGGTCCTTGCCGGTCAGCTCCCGCACCAGGTCGGTCACCGCCGGCATCCTCGTCGAGCCGCCGACCAGGATGACGTGGTCGATGCCGGACACCTTGATCCCGGCGTCCTTGATCGCGTTGTGGAACGGGCCCTTGCAGCGCTCCAGCAGGTCCGCGGTCAACTGCTGGAACTGGGCGCGGGTGAGCTTCTCCTCCAGGTGCAGCGGGCCCTCGGCGGACGCGGTGATGTAGGGCAGGTTCACCGTGGTCTCGGTGGACGACGACAGCTCGATCTTGGCCCGCTCGGCGGCCTCGCGCAGCCGCTGGACGGCCATCTTGTCCTTCGTCAGGTCGACGCCGTAGTTGTTCTTGAACTGCTGGGCCAGATGGTCGACGATCCGCTGGTCCCAGTCGTCACCGCCCAGGTGCGTGTCGCCGTTGGTGGCCTTGACCTCGACGACGCCCTCGCCGATCTCGAGCAGCGACACGTCGAAGGTGCCGCCGCCCAGGTCGAAGACCAGGACCGTCTGGTCGTTCTCCTTGTCCAGCCCGTAGGCCAGGGCGGCCGCGGTGGGCTCGTTGATGATCCGCAGCACCTTCAGCCCGGCGATCTCCCCCGCTTCCTTGGTCGCGGTGCGCTGGGAGTCGTTGAAGTACGCCGGAACCGTGATCACCGCGTCGGTGACGTCCTCACCGAGATACGCCTCCGCGTCCCGCTTGAGCTTCTGCAGCACCCGCGCGGAGATCTCCTGCGCCGTGTACCGCTTGCCGTCGATGCTCCCGGTGTCCGGGAACCGCCACTGCGCGTCGCCCATGTGGCGCTTGACGGACCGCACGGTGCGCTCGATGTTGGTGACGGCCTGGCGCTTGGCGACCTCACCCACGAGTACCTCGCCGGTCTTGGCGAAGGCGACCACCGACGGCGTGGTCCGCGCTCCTTCCGTGTTCGTGATGACGGTGGGCTCTCCACCCTCCAGCACGCTGACCACCGAGTTCGTCGTGCCGAGGTCGATTCCCACTGCACGTGTCATTGGTCCTCTCCTCCCTCTGCATCCCCAACCCAGGGCAGATGCCGGCGCCCTGTGGATCTGGAGCAAACCTCACTAACAGTGTGGATAAAGCGGGCATCTTGAGTTGTGAAGAAATACCAGTTTCCACCTCTTTGGGAACTTTTGTGATGGGCGGCAGGTAGTCACCGATGAGGGTGCGGTCCCACCAGGCGCCCGTCGAGCGCAGCCGGCGCCAGGTGGTGAACCGGCAGCGGTAGAGGCGCACCCGGACGAAGGCGGGTGGCGCGTGGGGGAACGGGTTGTGGCGCAGCAGCCCGCAGGACAGCCCGGTTGCCGCCGAGGAGAGCGACGACGAAGGCCGGCAGCCACGGCGCGGCGTACGCGGGTGAGAGGGCGGCGAACCACATCAGCCAGTCCAGCCGCTGATGGTAGGGGGCCACCTGTGGCGGCAGGCGCCGCTCGTCGCCCGGCTTGCCCTTGAAGCCGTACTCCTTCCACACCGTGGCACCGGTGATCTCCGGCTCGTCGGTGGCGCGCCTCGGCCCCCGGTTCGCCGTTCTTCCGTCCGAGTGGGTTGACCAGGGGCTGGCCACGTGGGTCCTGCGGCTGTGGCTGCGGCGGACGGATGCGTGGCCGCGCTGACGGCCGTGTCACCGCACAGGCCGCTCAGCCCCGAAGATGCCGCCGGGCGGAGTCCGGCAGGGTGCCGGCCAGCAGGCCGGAAGCGGCCCGGCCCACGACGTCCCCGCAGGGCGTAGCCCAGGAGCAGTTGTGCGCCCGGACTCCACGCCGTCACCGCGCCGCCCTCATCGACGGCCGCCGCGGCCGTCTGCGTCGGAGGCAGGAAGCCCTCACCCCCCGCGTTCCGCAAAGCGCCATACACAGTCACCGTGCTCACCCCCCGTGCGCGCCCCACCGGGGCGCCCGACTGCGGGGCCTCATCCACGCATGAAAATATCCATGGCCAACTGTCAAGATGACGACAAAGAAGACCCGTGATCAAGAGACCGTGGCGGCTGGTGGGGTCCAGCGGTAGGTGCGGGTCACCTTGCTGGAGATGCCGTAGTCCTTTTTTAGGTGTTCGGGGATGGCGTAGTGCATGACGCGTCCGCGGGTGAGGGAGGACAGCTCGAGGACGGTGGTCAGGTGGCCGAGACGGTCCAGGGCCCAGGCGCCGAGCGGGGAGCGGTCTTCGATGGTTTCGAGGATGCCGAGGAGGTGGGGCACGGCCTTGACGACGGTGTCCCACGGGGTCTGCGGCACGTGCAGCCAGTCGGCGCAGGTGTCGCCGATGAGATGGCGGATGAGGGCGGAGACGATCGGGTCGAAGAAGGTGCCGGGCACCACCTCCTCGTAGAGGTCGATGAGTTGCCGGGTCAGATGCGTGCCCTCCTCGGAGGGCCCCATGTGTCGGATCATGTACAGGTCGAGGAAGGCGCGGGCCTCCTCCAGGGTCTTGGGGACGGTGTCCTGGTCGACGCCGAGCATGGCGCCGACGACGCGCCAGGCGTAGTAGTAGGCTTCGGCGCCTTCCTGTGACATGTGGATGCCGAGGCGGTGCAGGCTGTCCAGGACGAGCAGGGAGAAGAACATCTGCCCGCCGATCATGTCCTCCTGGCAGATCGGCGTTCCCAGCGCGGTGGTGTCCCAGCGGTTCTCGCGCTGGAGGTGGTGGCGGATGGAAGCGTGCAGGAGACGGACCTTCTGGGCGGCGGGAAGGAAGCGGCTGCCGCTCTCGAAGGCGTCGGGCCGCATCAGGTAGACGGTGAACTGGCCCGTCTCCGCCATCCGTTTGGAGGGGTACTTCAGTCCGTGGGTGGCCGACAGCAGTTTCGCCACGTGGGGGACGACGTAACAGGCGGGCATGGAGGCGAAGGACAGCGCGGTGGAGATGTGCACGTTGTTGTCGATGAAGAACAGCCGGGCCTTTTCCATCTCCGTCCAGTCCACCCAGGACGGCGGGACACGGGTGGCTTCCAGGTACTCCCGGGCGACCTCGGGCAGCCCGTCCGGCAGCGGAGCTCCGGCGGTGGAGACGTGGCGCATCAGGGTGTTGAACGTGCCCACCTGGCCGCGTTCGAAGAGTGCGGCGACGGTGGCGTCGGCGAGTTCGTCGCCGGTGTGCCGTAGGGCGTCCATGGATGCCTCGGTGTAGGTCATGGCGGGGCTCCTTGTTTGTTCGAGACCGTCGACGGACGGCGGAAGGGCCGGCGGCCGGGCAGAGCGTGGGCTGTATGCCGACCGGGGCGCGAGAGTTCAGGACCGGCGGTCCGCCGCGGACTGCGCCAGTGCGGTCAAGGCGCTCGCGGCGTGGGTCGGCACGTCCAGGTCGTGGAGAGCGCCGAGTGCCTCCCGGACACGTGCGCTGATCATGTCCTCGATGCGGTCGGGTGCCTTCAGCCGGCGCATCAGCTCGCGCATCGCGTCCAGGGCATCCGCGTCCGGACGGCGTCGGCCCAGCAGGGCGCGCAGCCGCTCGCGGTCGTTGTCGTCGGCCAGGCGCCAGGTCTCTGCCAGCAGGGCCGTGGGCCGGTGTCCGCGCACGTCGTCGCTGTTGGCCTTGCCGGTGCGTTCCGGGTCCCCGAACAGGCCGAGCAGGTCGTCCCGCAGCTGGAACGCCTCGCCCAGCGGCAGCCCGTACGCGGCGTAGCCCTCGCGCAGCCGCGCGCCTGCCCCGGCCAGGGCGCCGCCGATCAGCAGGGGCTGTTCGACGGTGTACTTGGCGGTCTTGTAGCGGATCACCTTCAGCGACGCGGTCGTGTCCGGCCCGGCTCCGGTGCGCAGGATCTCCAGGCATTCCCCCGCGATCAGCTCGCGGGCCATCACCGACCACAGGGGGCGGGCCCGGGCGAGGTAGGCGGCGGGCAGACCGCTGGTGGCGAACAACTGTCCGGCCAACGCCATGAGCAGGTCGCCGACCAGCATCGCCAGCGACCTCGCGGCGGCGTCGGCGCGCGGACGGCGTCGCACGGCACCCCGCAGGGCGATGTGCGCGGTGGGGCGCCCGTGCCGCAGCGGACTGTCGTCGATGAGGTCGTCGTGCACGACCGCGGCGGCGTGCACCAGTTCCATGGAGGCCGCGGCCCGCACCAGTGCGTCACTGTCCGGCTGTCCCACCGCTCGCCAGCCCCAGTAACAGAACGCCGCTCGCAGCCGTTTACCGTCCGCGACCGCCGCCTCCAGTTGCTCGGCCACCGGCGCCAGGAGCGGATCGATCGCGGCGAACTGGTCGGCCTCCTGGGCGATGAACTGGCGCAGTACCTCGTCGATACGGGTCTTGAACGCGACCGGCTCCCACCGGTCAGACGGCATCGGCGGCCTTCCGGGCCTGGGCCTGCCGGGCGAGGATCTCCAGGTGGGCCGGGGGTGCGGCCGCGTACCGGTCCAGCACCAGGCGCCCACGCGCCATCAGCTCGTTCTCGGCCTCCGCCGCCAGCTCCGCGCTGTCCGAGCGGCGCAGCAGTCCCCGCAGCGTCCCCACGGCCGATCCCAGCGTGCTCACCGCCAGGTCGGCCAGCCCGGCCACCAGCAGCACCGCCTGCGCGTCCAAGCCGTCGTGCCGTCCCGCTTCTCGCGTCACGTTCTCCCCCACCCGCAGAACATCCGGGCGGCGCCGGTCCCGCGCCGCTCTTCCGAGCTTCAGTCAGGTCGGGCACCGAAAGCAGAAGAACTCACGATCGAGTGATCACATCGCTCAGCTGCACGAATCCCTTCTTCTCGTTGAGCGACTTCACGATGATGTGTCGTTGAGCCCCACATACTCCGTCGCCGCGTCCAGCAGCCAGTCCGCCAGATAGCCGGCGAAGGACGAGCGGACCAGCACCCAGAATCCGGTCCCGGGTTCGTCCCGGGCGACCAGGACGATCTGGGTGCGGCCCAGGGTGGTCTGGGCGCAGCGTCCGGCTCCGAAGGCGCGCGGGTGCAGGTCCAGGGCGCAGCCGTGGGCCAGGAGGTCGCGGGCGCGGGGTCCGGCGACGAGGAGCGTGGTGCGCTGGGCGGAGACGTCGGTGACGGAGACGGGCTCGTCCCCCGCGGCCGTCCGGATCCGGCTCTGCAGGTCCCGCTCACTGCCGGGCGGGCCCACCAGCAGCCACTCGTCGGGGCCGAGCCACAACGCGGTCAACTGACCGGCGCGTACGACGGTGTTGGGTTCTAGGGGCAGTGGGAGGTCCAGCGCGAGGCCGATGGCGTCGGCCGCCGCTCCCTTGGCGTCGAGGCGCACGTCGAGCTGGGTCAGGAAGGGGAGTTCGGCCAGCCGGACCGCGCCCTGGGAGGTGCGGGTGGCGGCGGCCAGACGGGCGGCGGCGTGGGACAGCGGGCTGCGGGGCGAGGAGGTAAGGGCGGTGTCAGCCATCGCGACGGGCTCCCTCGGGGTCGTAGAGAACGGGGCTTGCCACGGTCACCGGGACCAGCCGGTCGCCCACGGGAGCGTACAGCCGCTCGCCGATGCGGTCCCGGCCGCCCTTGATCAGGGCGAGCGCGAAGGTCCGGCCGAGGGCGGCGCTGCGGTAGCTGGAGGTGACATGGCCGAGCATCGGGACGGGCGGCGCCGGCAGCACGCTGTCGGCGACCAGGTGGGTGCCCTCCGGGAGGAAGGTGCCGGGGTCCTCCGGGAGCAGGCCGACGAGGTGTTTGCGGTCAGGGCGGGTGGCGTCGGCGCGGGCGTGGGAGCGCTTGCCGATGAAGTCGGGCTTCTTCTTCGACACCACCCAGTTCATGCCGAGGTCCTGGGGGGTGACGGTGCCGTCGGTGTCCTGGCCGATGATGGGGTAGCCCTTCTCGGCGCGCAGGACGTGCATGGTCTCGGTGCCGTACGGGGTGATGCCGTACGGGGCTCCGGCCTCGTACAGCGCCTGCCAGAGGGCGAGGGCCTCCCACGGTGACACGTTGATCTCGTAGGCGAGTTCGCCGGAGAAGCTGATCCGGCAGACTCGGGCCTCGATGCCCGCGACGGTCGTCTCGCGCCACGCCATGAACGGGAAGTCGTCGTGGGAGACGGCCAGTCGGGGCGCCAGTGCGCCCAGGACGTCGCGGGAGCGGGGGCCGACGAGGGCGACGGTGGCCCACTGTTCGGTCACGGACGTGCAGTGGACCTTCAGCTCGGGCCACTCCGTCTGGAGCCACTCCTCCATCCAGTCCAGTACGGCGGCCGCGTTGCCCGTCGTCGTCGTGACCAGGAAGCGGTCCTGGGCGAGGCGGATGACCGTGCCGTCGTCGAAGAGCATGCCGTCCAGGCGGCACATCACGCCGTAGCGGATCATGCCGACCTTCAGGGTGCTCATCATGTTGGTGTAGAGCCGGTCGAGGAAGACGGCGGCGTCCGGGCCCTGGACGTCGATCTTGCCGAGGGTGGAGGCGTCCATGAAGGCGACCCCGTCGCGGGCGGCGGCGCACTCGCGGAGCACCGCGGCCTCCATGTCCTCGCCGTCCTGCGGGTAGTACCAAGGGCGCTTCCACTGGCCGACGTTCTCGAAGAGGGCGCCGTGTTCGACGTGCCAGGCGTGCAGGGCGGTCGTGCGGATCGGGTCGTGCAGCGCGCCCCGGTCGCGGCCCGCGAGCGTGGCGAAGGAGACGGGGGTGTAGGGGGGTCGGAAGGTGGTGGTGCCGAGCGCGGAGATGTCGACGCCGAGCAGTTCGGCGACGACGCCACTGGCCAGGACGCCGGACGTCTTGCCCTGGTCGTTGGCGGTGCCGGCCGTGGTGTAGCGCTTGGTGTGCTCGACGGAGCGCATACCGGCGCCGGTCGCGCGGGTCAGGTCGTCGACGGTGACATCGCGTTGGAGGTCCACGAAGCGGGGTGCGCCGGAGGCGCCCGGGACGACGTACACATGCATGGGCGGCGTCTGCGGCTGGGCGGCCACGTCCGGGAGGCGGGGGGACTCAGGCGTGTAGCCCTCGGCCTCGATCGCGCGGGCACCGGCGGCCGCGCCCTGGGCGAGCACCCCGGCCAGGTCGAGCACGCCGCTCGCACTGCCCGCGACCTCGACCGCCTGACGGCAGGTGTCGGGCACGAAGGAGCCCAGCGTCTCGTCGTGGCGCAGTCTGCCGCCCGCCTGGCTGAACAGGTGCGCCACCGGGTTCCAGCCGCCGGAGACCAGCAGGAGGTCGGCGGTGAACCGCCGCTGTCCCGCGGACTCTCCGTACGGGGCGACCGTCACGGCGGTGAGACGCGACTCGCCCTCCGTGCCCGTGACGGCGTGCCCGGTCAGCACCTCGATGCCGGCCTCGCGGGCGCGCCGCGCCCACTCCCCCGGTTCGGGACGGGTGTCGACGATCGCCGTGATGTCCACGCCCGCCGCGGCGAGGTCCAGGGCCGCCGCGTAGGCACTGTCGTTGGTGGTGAAGACGACCGCGTGGCGGCCGGGCAGGACGCCGTGGCGGTTGGCGTAGGCGCGGGCCGAGGCGGCCAGCATCACGCCGGGGCGGTCGTTGTCCCCGAAGGCGAGTGAGCGCTCGTGGGCGCCGGTGGCGAGGACGACGCGGCTCGCGCGGATGCGCCAGACGCGTTCACGGGAGACGTTCTCGGGGGCGCTCGCGCCCAGGTGGTTGGTGCGGCGCTCGACGGCGAGGAGGTGGTTGTCGTCGTAGTGGCCGAAGACGGTGGTGCGGCGCAGTACGCGGACCTCGGGGGTGGTGTCGAGGTGTCCGGCGATCTCTTCGGCCCAGTCGAGGTGTTCGCCCGTGCCCAGGAGGCTGCCGCCGAGTTCCGGTTGGTCGTCGGCGAGGATGACGCGGGCACCACTCTTCGCTGCCGCCGCCGCGGCCGCGAGGCCGGCCGGGCCCGCGCCGACGATCAGCAGGTCGCAGTGGGCGTGTACGGCGTCGTAGCGGGCCGGGTCGGGGTCGGTGGCGAGGCGGCCCTGGCCGGGGAGGCTGGTTGCCACGAGGCCGTCGTACAGCTCGACGGTCGTGGCGGGGAGCATCGGCTCGGGGAAGGGGGCCTCGATCTGGATCACGGCGTTGGGTTCCTCGACGCCGGCCGAGAAGATGCCTCGGGGGCGGCCGAGTTTGATGCTGGTGCCGGTCTGGATGACGTCGTTGGCGAGGAGGGCTGAGGCGAGGGTGTCGCCTTGGTAGCCCTGGTAGGCGGTGCCGTCGAAGGTGAAGGTGAGAGGGGTGTCGCGGTCGATTCGGCCTCGGGTGGGATGGCGGAAGGGCTGGTTCTCGCCCCCGCCGCCCCTACCCGTCCCATCCCTGGGGGCTGCGCCCCCAGACCCCCCGTCGGCCTGAACGGCCTCGTCCTCAAACGCCGGACGGGCTGGTGGTGCCGGGCTCGGCTCCACTGTCGCCGGGCGTGGCTCGGAGGTCGCCGCACGGCTCAGTTCCTCGGCTGCCGGGCGTGGCTCGCCCGCTCGGTACACCGTCAGGATCTCGTTCGTCGATGTGTCGCGGACCGCGTTGAACCATGTGCGGCAGCCCGCCGCGTGGCTCCAGCGTTCGGCGAACGGGCCCTTCGGGTTGTCACGGAAGAAGAGGTAGCGGGCCCACTCCTCGTCGGTGAGGGCCGACGGGTCCTCGGGGTACGGCACGTGTGCCTGGCCGCCGTAGTGGAACTCGGCCTCGTCGCGGGGCCCGCACCACGGGCAGGTGATGAGCAGCATGGTTGGGGCTCCCTAGTGGGCCACCGCGGCCGCGCCGTGCTCGTCGACGAGCGCGCCGGTGGTGAAACGGTCGAGCGAGAAGGCGGCGTTGAGGGGGTGGGGGGTGTCGTGGGCGATGGTGTGGGCGTAGACCCAGCCGACGCCCGGGGTGGCCTTGAAACCGCCCGTTCCCCAGCCGCAGTTGAGGTAGAGGTTGTCGACCGGGCTGAGGCCGATGATCGGGGAGGCGTCGGGGCTGACGTCGACGATGCCGCCCCAGGTGCGCAGTACGTGGGCGCGGGCGAAGACCGGGAAGAGCTCCAGGGCCGCGGACATCTGCTCTTCGATGATGTGGAACGCGCCGCGCTGCGTGTAGGAGTTGTACGAGTCGATGCCCGCGCCCATGACCAGCTCGCCCTTGTGGGCCTGGCTGACGTACACATGGACCGCGTTGGACATGACGACCGTCGGGTGCACCGGCTCCAGCAGCTCCGACACGAGTGCCTGCAACGGGTGGCTCTGCAAGGGGAGTTCGATGCCGGCCATCGCGGCGAGGACCGAGGTGTGGCCCGCCGAGCAGAGCGCGACCTTGCCCGCCGCGATAGGGCCGAGCGTCGTCTGGACGCCGACCACCCGGCCGCCGACCACGTCCAGGCCCGTGACCTCGCAGTTCTGGATGATGTCGATGCCTGCGGCATCGGCCGAGCGGGCCAGACCCCAGGCGACGTGGTCGTGCTTGGCGATGCCTGCCCGTGGCTGGTAGGTGCCGCCCAGGACCGGGTAGCGCACGTCCGGGGAGATGTTGACGATCGGGCAGACTTCCTTGACGCCGTCCGCGTCGAGCCACTCCGCGTCCACACCGTTGAGGCGATTGGCCTCCACCCGGCGCACACTGTCGCGGACGTCCTGGAGGCTGTGGGCGAGGTTCAGCACACCACGCTGGGAGAAGAGGATCGGGTAGTCGAGTTCCTCGGCCAGACCCTCCCACAGCTTGAGCGCGTGCTCGTAGATGCCGGCGCTCTCGTCCCACAGGTAGTTGGAGCGGATGATGGTGGTGTTGCGGGCCATGTTGCCGCCCGCCAGCCAGCCCTTCTCCAGCACGGCGACCTTGGTGATGCCGTGGTTCTTCGCCAGGTAGTGGGCGGTGGCGAGGCCGTGTCCGCCGCCGCCCACGACGATCACGTCGTACGAGCGCTTCGGCTCCGGCGTGCGCCACAGCCAGTCGGGGTGTTCGGGAAGCTCGGAGCCGGGGGTACGGGGGCTCATCGGACGTCTCCGTCGTGTGAGAGGTGCGGACAGAGCAGGTGGTCGGGGGCCGACGCGTTCATACGGCGTTCGCGTTCATACGGCGCACGGCGTTCGCGTTCATACGGCGTACGGGTTCGTACGGCGTACGGCGTTCGGGTTCATACGGCGTTCGCGTTCCTCTCGGCGGCCTCGACGACGTTGGCGAGGAGCATCGCCCGCGTCATGGGTCCCACGCCCCCGGGCATCGGCGCGAGCCATCCCGCGACCTGGGCGGCGTCCGGGTGCACATCGCCGACCAGGCCCTCGTCGGTGCGGGTGATACCGACGTCCAGGACGGCCGCGCCGGGACGCAGCATGTCCTTGGTGATCAGCCCGGGCGAGCCGGCCGCCGCGACGACGATGTCCGCCTCGCGTACGTGCCAGGCCAGGCCCCTGGTTCCGGTGTGGCAGAGGGTGACGGTGGCGTTCTCGGACCTGCGGGTGAGGAGCAGGCCGAGGGGCCGTCCTACGGTGATGCCGCGTCCGATCACGCAGACCCGCGCACCGGCGAGCGGCACCTCGTACCGGCGCAGCAGTTCGACGATGCCCCTCGGGGTGCAGGGCAGCGGGGCCTCGACACCGAGCGTGAGCCGGCCGAGGCTGACGGGGTGCAGGCCGTCGGCGTCCTTGGCCGGGTCCATGCGTTCCAGTACGGCGCCCGCGTCCAGGTGACGCGGGAGCGGAAGCTGGACGATGTAGCCGGTACAGGTCGGGTCGGCGTTGAGCTCGTCGATGACGTTCTCGACCTGCCGCTGCGTCGCGTCGGCGGGCAGTTCGCGCCGGATCGAGGCGATGCCCACGTGGGCGCAGTCCCGGTGCTTGCCGCCGACGTAGGCACGACTGCCGGGATCGTCACCGACCAGGACGGTACCGAGACCGGGCGGCGGACCACCGCCCGCGGTCAACTTGGCGACACGCTCGGCGAGTTCGCGCCGAACGGCGCCGGCCGTCGCCTTCCCGTCAAGCAGCTGTGCACTCACCGACGGCACTCCTTCCCACAGGCCTGAGGTGAAGCGCCCCGAAGGGGCGCGGGGAACTGCGCGACCAGCCACAACCGACCCGCAGCCGACCGACAACCCATCCGGGCACCCCCTTCGAACCTCTCACCCACGAAGACGCGACATCGTCGGATCGAACAACGGCTCCTCGGCCACAACCGCCTCGACGCGCTGGTCGAAGTACCCGATGTGCAACCTGGCCCCAGGCACCGCCGACTCCGTCGGCAACCACGCGTAAGCGATCCCCTTGCCGATCGTGTAGCCATAGGCCGCGCTCGTGACATAGCCGACGGCCCGCTCGCCGTCGTACACCGGCTCCTTGCCCATGACGACCGACTGCGGGTCATCGATGGTGAGACAGGTCAACTTCCGCCGTACGCCGGCCTTGCGGCGTTCCAGCGCCGCCTTGCCGATGAAGTCCCCCTTGTCGAGCTTGACGGCGAAGCCGACACCCGCCTCGTACGGGTCGTGCTCGTACGTCATGTCGGTGCCGAAGGAGCGGTAGCCCTTCTCCAGGCGGAGGCTGTTGAAGGCGCCTCGGCCGGCGATGACGCCGCCGAGCGGCTGGGCGGCGGCCCAGAGGGTGTCCCACAGCTTCTGTCCCAGGTCGGCCGTGGTGTACAGCTCCCAGCCGAGTTCACCGACGTACGACAGTCGCATGGCCGTCACCGGGACGGAGCCGATGTGGGCGCGCTTGGCGCGGAAGTACTTCAGGCCGTCGTTGGAGAAGTCCTCGTCCGTCAGGGGCTGCAGGACCTTGCGGGCCAGTGGGCCCCACAGGCCGATGCAGCACGTGCCGGGCGTGATGTCGCGGACCTGCACCGTGCCGTCGGCGGGGAGGTGGCGGGTGAACCAGTCGAGGTCCAGGTTGCCGTTGGCCCCGACCTGGAAGACGTCGCGGGCGAGGCGGGCGACGGTGATGTCACTGCGGATGCCGCCGTCGTGGTCCAGGAGCAGCGTGTACGTGACCGAGCCGACGGACTTGGCGACCTTGCTCGTGACCAGCCGCTCCAGGAAGTCGGCGGCGCCGGGACCGGTGACCTCCAGGCGCTTGAGGGCCGTCATGTCGTACATCGCGACGGTCTCACGGGTGGCCTGGGCCTCGGCGCCGACGACGGGCGACCAGTGGCGCGCGGCCCAGTCGTTCGGGGTCGGGATGGAGCGGCCCTCCACCAGGGAGGCGTTCGCCTCGTACCACTGTGGGCGCTCCCAGCCGTTCGCCTCCAGGAAGACGGCTCCGTGCTCCCGCTGGCGGGCATGGAAGGGGCTGGTGCGGATCGGGCGCGGCTTCCCCGAGGGCTGGAGGGGGTGGAGGATGTCGTAGACCTCGACGAAGTTCTGGCAGTCGCGGGCCAGGACGTACTCCGGGGACAGCTGGTGCGGCTCGAAGCGGTTGACGTCGCACTCGTGCAGGTCGAAGGAGGAGCAGTAGCCGTCGACCAGCCATTCGGCGACGGCCCGGCCCACGCCCGCCGAGTGGGTGACCCACACGGCCTCCGCGACCCAGAAGCCCTTGACGTCCGGGGACTCGCCGAGGAGCGGGTAGCCGTCGGTGGTGAAGGAGAACAGGCCGTTGATGCCCTCCTCGACCTTGGCCTCCTTCGTCGCGGGGAGCAGCGACCGGGTCTCGGTCCAGGCGTCCTCGAAGTCCTCCTCGGTGAACTTCAGGACCGACGGCATCCCGTCGGCCTCGTCCACGGAGAGGATGTCGTCGGCGGTGATGGGCATCGGGCGGTGGCCGTAGTAGCCGATGCCGATGCCGTCGAAGCGGTCGCGGTAGTAGAGGTCGGCGTCCTGGTGGCGCAGGATCGGACGCACCGCCTCCTCGGTCTGCCCGGCCAGCGCCGGTACCGGTCCGGTCCAGGCGAGCTGGTGGGCGAGCGGGGTGAGCGGGAGGTTCATGCCCACCATGCGGGCGATCTTCGGGCCCCAGATGCCGGCGCAGCACACCACGATGTCGGCGGGGATCTCGCCCTGGTCGGTGAGGACGCCGGTGACGCGGCCGTCGGCCTGCGTGACGTCGAGGACTTCGTGGCGGGCGAGGAAGCGCACGCCGCGCTCGGTGGCCCGGCGGATCTGCGCCTCGACGGCGAGGACGGCCTTGGCGAGGCCGTCCGTCGGGACCAGGAGGCCACCGAGGACCTTGTCGCGGTTGACCAGCGGGTGCTGCTCGACGCACTCGTCGGCGCTCAGCAGCCGGGCCTCGATGCCCCAGGCGGTGATCCAGCCGTGGCGGCGGTGCAGTTCGGTCAGACGCTCGGGGGTGGTGGCCACTTCGAGGCCGCCGACCTGCAGGAAGCAGGGGCTGCCGTCGACGTCGAGCGAGCAGAACTTCTCGACGGTGTAGCGCGCCAGCTCGGTCATGGTCTTGGACGGGTTCGTCTGGAAGACCAGGCCCGGGGCGTGCGACGAGGAGCCCCCGGTGGCGGGGAGGGGGCCTTGGTCGACCACGGTCACTTCGGTCCAGCCGCGCGCGGAGATCTCGTCCGCGAGTGCCGCGCCCACGACGCCCGCTCCGATGATGACCACTCGGGGTCCCGCCATCGCCGCACCTCCGATTGAAAACCAGTCCAGCCGGTTCAGTTGCTGTCTGCGCAACATGATTCAGGTTGCGCAACTCAATGTGCCTGCCCCGGGGAGGAGGTGTCAAGGGGTCCGTGACGCGAGGAGAACGGGCCCCGGACACGGCGATGCCCGGTGGGCGGCGCACACCTGTGCACGCCGCCCACCGGGCATGTTCGACCGCTTTCCCAGCCCTGTTCCGAGCCCGCCCTACTTGATCCAGGCGTCGACCTTGTCGCGGTTGTCCTCGACCCACTTCTCCGCCGCGGCCTCGGGCGTCATCTTGTCCACGGCGATGTACTTGGCCACGGTGTTCTGGTCGTCGTTCGTCCAGGTGAAGTTCTTCACCAGGTCATAGGCCGGGCTGCCCGACTCGGCGAACTTGGTGCTGACGATCTTGTCGAGCTTGTAGACGGGGTAGTCGCAGGCGACCTTCTCCGCGTCGGCGTCGCAGCCCGTCTTGTACTCCGGCAGTTTCACCTTGGCCAGGGGCACTTCGGCCATGAACCACTGCGGCTCGTAGAAGTAGCCGATCACCCATTCCTTGTTCTTCTCCGCCTTGCGGAAGGACTGGATGAGCGCGGTCTCACTGCCCGCGTACACCACCTTGAAGTCCAGCTTCAGGTTCTTCACCAGGGCCTCGTCGTTGGTGACGAACGACGGGTCGCCGTCGAGGAGCTGGCCCTTGCCGCCCGACTCGGAGGTCTTGAACTTGTCGGCGTACTTGTTGAGGTTGTTCCAGTCGGTGATGTCCGGGTGCGCCTTCGCCAGCCACGGCGGCACGTACCAGCCGATCAGGCCTTCGTTGCCGGTCGCACCGGCCTCGACGGCGGTCTTCTGGTCGGTGATGTACTTCTTCTTCAGGTCGTCGTGACCCCAGTTCTCGATGACGGCGTCGACCTCGCCCGTCCCGAAGCCCTGCCAGGCGATCTCTTCCTTCAGGTCCTTCTTGGTGACCTTGCAGCCGAGGTCCTTCTCCGCGACGTACGCGACTACCGCCGCGTTCGCCTCGTAGCCCACCCACGGGTTGACGGCGAGGTTGAAGGTGCCGCACTTGCCGGAGCTGCCCGAGCCGTCCGCGGCCGAGGAGTCGTCACCGACCTTCGCACCGCCGCAGGCGGTGAGGGCGAGACCCAGAACGGCCAGTCCGGCCACGCCGGCTCTCCACTGTCGTACTTGTGTTGCCATGGTCAGTGCTCCCTAATTACGCGCTCACGCGTCGCGCCGCTGCCTGAGTGATCCGGTCGAACATGACTCCGAGAAGGACGATGGCGAGCCCCGCCGCAAGCCCCTTCCCGTACAGCTGCCCCTGCGAGAACCCGGCCACGACGTCGTAGCCGAGGGCGCCCGCTCCTACGAGGCCGCCCACAACAACCATCGACAGCACGTAGATCAGACCCTGGTTGGTGGCGAGCGTCAGGGCGCTGCGTGACATCGGCAGTTGAACCTTGGTGATGATCTGCCAGGTGTTGGACCCGGCGGCGGTGGCCGCCTCCACGGTGGTCGCGGGCACCGCCCGCACCCCGTCCGCGATGATCTTGATGGCGACGGGCGCGGCGTAGACGATCGCGGCCACGATGGCTGTGAAGCGGGTCGCGCCGAACAGCGCGAGGAACGGCACCAGATAGACGAAGGGCGGCATGACCTGCGCCGCGTCCAGAGTGGGCCGCAGCACCCGGTCCACGAGCGGGCTGCGCCCCATCCACACACCGACGGCGATGCCGAGCAGCATCACCAGCACCGTCGCGACGAGGGTCGACGCCAGCGTGGTCATGCTGTCCGACCACAGGCCGGTGCCGAGCAGCAGACCCACGCACACGGCCGCGGTGACGCCGGCGCGCCATCCGCCGAGCACCGTGCCGAGCGCGATCAGCACCGCGGCGACGAGCCACCACGGGGAGTCGGTGAGCAGCGACTGGAACGGGTTGAGCAGGCCGTTGGTGATGCCGTCGCGGAAGGCGTTGGTGAGGCCCGAGAGGCTGTCCTGCACCCAGGTGGTCACCGTGTCCGCCGTGCTCGCGATGGAGCTGCCGACGCCGCCCTCGCCGGGGAACTCGGCTGCCCACAGGTAGGTGTGCGACATGTAGACGAGGACGGCCGTGACCACGCCGCCCGCGGCCAGCAGCGGTCGCCGCCAGGTGACGAAGCGGCCTCCCGAACGCCTGCCCGCCTCCTGTCGGGCGCTGGCCGCGGTGGTGACCCGGTCCAGGACGATCGCCATGACGACGATGGCGAGGCCCGCGTTGAAGGCGGTGCCGACGTCGAGCGACTGCAGGGCCTGCAGGACGGTGTGGCCGAGGCCGGGCGCGTCGATCAGGGCCGCGATGGTCACCATGGCCAGGGCGGCCATGATCGACTGGTTGACGCCCATCACCACGGTCCGCTTGGACATCGGCAGCAGGACCTTCAGCAGCGCCTGCCACCGTGTCGCACCCAGCGAGTCGGCCGCCTCGACGGTCGTCTCCGGTACCGACCGGATGGCGTGCGCGGTGATACGGATCGCGGGCGGCGCCGCGTAGATCACGGTGGCGATCGTGGCGGAGGCGCCGCCGATGAGGAAGAACAGGGTCAGCGGGGCGAGGTAGACGAAGGTCGGCATCGTCTGCATGAAGTCCAGGAAGGGCGTCACGATCCGGTTGAACCGCTCGGACAGCCCCGCCCACACACCCAGCGGGATCGCGAACAGCAGCGCCACGCAGACCGCGGTGACGGTGAGCGCCAGGGTGTCCATGCTCTCCTGCCACAGGCCCTGCAGCCCGAAGAAGGTGAACCCGGCCACGGTCAGGAGGGCGACCCGCCAGTTGCCCACGGCCCAGGAGACATAGCCCGCGATGCCGACGACACCGAGCCACCCGATCTGCGGGAGGGGCCGGCCGACGGAGGGCTGGGAGATCAGTTCCTGGACGAAGGTCACCAGGGTGTCGATGACCAGACGGATCTCGTTGAAGAAGTACAGGAAGAGCGGGTTGGAGTTCCGGTTGGCGCCGATGGAGTCGTTGAGGTCGTTGATCCACCGGTGCAGATCCGTGAGATCCGCGGCGGCCAGGGTGAGGGTCTGCGTCCCGCGCAGCACGGCGAAGAGCAGCAGCCAGGCGATCAGGATCGCGGCGACGATCGTGCCGCGGCCCAGTCCGCGCACACGGGCGGCGGATGCGGCCGACGGGGGCGCGTCGTCCACCTTCCGCGGTGGTTCCGGCTTCTGCGGTTGTTCCGGTTTCTCCACGGCGACGGTCATCACATGCCGCCTTCCTGCCCGGCGACCACCGCGAGGATCTCCTCGTCGCCGACGATGCCGAGCAGTTCACCGTTCTCGACGACCTTGACCGGCCTGTCGGCCGCCAGGACCGCCCGGGTGGCCTCCCGCACCACGACGTCCGGGCCCAGCTCGGGGCCGTCCAGGGCGTCGCCGTCCGCGACCGGGCGCATGATCCACCGCAGGGTGAGCACGTCGCCGCGCGGGACGTCCTTGACGAATTCGCGTACGTAGTCGTCGGCCGGGGCCCCCACCAGCTCGTCGCCGGTGCCGCACTGGACCATCTTGCCGTCGCGCATGATGAGGATGCGGTCGCCCAGCTTGAGGGCCTCGGAGAGGTCGTGGGTGATGAACACCATCGTCTTGCCGACCTCGTGGTGCAGCCGGATGACCTCGTTCTGCATGTCGCGGCGGATCATCGGGTCGAGTGCCGAGAAGGGCTCGTCGAAGAAGAGGACGTCCGGGTCGCCGGCCAGCGCCCGGGCGAGGCCGACGCGCTGCTGCATACCGCCGGAGAGCTGGTCTGGGTAGGAGTTCTCGTAACCGGAGAGACCGACGAGTTCGACGACCTCCAGGGCCCGCCTGGTGCGCTCCGCCCTGCTCATGCCGCGGATCTCCAGGCCGAAGGCCACGTTCTCGACGACACGGCGGTGGGGCAGCAGCCCGAAGTGCTGGAAGACCATGGAGAACTTACGGCGGCGCAGGTCGCGCAGGCGTTTGGCGTCCGCCTCGCGGATGTCCTCGCCCTCGAAGACGATCTCCCCGGCGGTGGGTTCGATCAGCCGGGTCAGACATCGCACGAGCGTGGACTTGCCGGAGCCGGACAGACCCATGACGACGAAGACCTCGCCCTTGCGGACGTCGAAGTTCACATCGCGCACGGCGGCGGTGCACCCCGTGCGGTCCATGAGCTCACGGCGGGTGAGGCCGCGCAGTTCCTCGGACTCCGGCACCCGGTCGGCCTTCGGCCCGAACACCTTCCACAGCCGGCGCACGGATATGACCGGAGTACCGTCCGAGTCCTCGGGGGTGCTGCGCCGCTGCGGCGCCTCGGTCTGTGTTGGGGTCACGATCGACCTCTTCTCGGCATTCAGCCGCGGAACCAGTGTTGCGGCCGGGGTTGGATGTTCTGCCAGATGTGCTTGGGCTCTCGGTACTCGTTCAGGCCGGTCAGTCCCAGCTCCCGGCCCACACCCGAGTGCCCGAAGCCACCCCATTCCGCTTGCGGCACATAGGGGTGGTAGTCGTTGATCCACACCGTGCCGTGGCGCAGCCGCCGGGCGACCCGCTGGGCCTTGCCCGCGTCCTGCGTCCAGACGGCTCCGGCGAGTCCGTACTCGGTGTCGTTGGCGATGCGTACGGCCTCGTCCTCGTCGGTGAAGCGCTCCACGGTGAGCACGGGCCCGAAGGACTCCTCGTGCACCACGCGCATGTCCTGTCGGCACTCGTCGAGCACGGTCGGCGGGTAATAGTAGCCGCCGGCGAGGGCCGGGTCGTCGGGCCGTTCGCCACCGCAGCGCAGTACGGCGCCCTCGGCGAGGCCCGTCGCGACGTACGCCTCGACCTTCTCCCGGTGCTGGGCGGAGATCAGCGCTCCCGTCTCGGCCTCCGGGTCGAAGGGGCCGCCGAGCCGGATCCGCCGGGCGCGGCGGACGACCTCGTCGACGAAGGCGTCGTGCAGGGAGTCCTCGACGATCAGCCGGGCGCCGGCCGAGCAGACCTGGCCCGAGTGCAGGAAGACGGCCGTGAGAGCGAAGTCCACGGCCGTCTCGAAGTCGGCGTCGGCGAAGATCACGTTCGGGTTCTTGCCACCGAGTTCCAGCGCCACCTTCTTCACCGTCGCAGCGGCGGTGGCCATGATCCGCTTGCCGGTCTCCAGTCCCCCGGTGAAGGACACCATGTCGACACGCGGGTCCTCGGAGAGCGGGGCGCCCACCTCGGGTCCGGTGCCGAGGACGAGGTTGGCGGCGCCGGCCGGGATCCCGGCTTCCTCCAGCGCCTTCATCAGCAGGATCGAGGTGGAGGGGGTCAGCTCACTGGGCTTGAGGACGATCGTGTTGCCGGCGAGCAGGGCCGGGGCGACCTTCCAACCGGCCTGGAGGAGCGGGTAGTTCCAGGGAGTGATGAGCCCGCACACGCCGATGGGCTCGTACACCACACGGCTGACGGCGTCATCGCGGCCGGTGTCGATCACCCGGCCGGCGTCCGTGCCGCCGAGGCCGCCGTAGTAGCGGAAGCAGGAGACGACGTCGGCGATGTCGTACGCGCTCTCCACCAGCCGCTTGCCGCTGTCCAGCGACTCGGCGCGGGCGAATTCCTTGACGTCGCGCTCGACGATGTCGGCGGTGCGCAGCAGCAGCGCGCCGCGCTCCCGCTCGGGGGTGTGCGGCCAGGGTCCCCCGTCGAAGGCCTCGCGGGCCGCGGCGATCGCCGCCTCGGTGTCGGGACGTGTCCCCTCCGAGACGGTCGCGGTGAGCGAGCCGTCAGCGGGGCAGCGGATCTCCCGGCGCCCTCCGGCCACCGGATCCCGCCATTCCCCAGCCACATACAGATCTGCCACGCGCCAGCCCTTCAGGCGATATGCGTTGCGCATCGTGCATTCAATTGCTTGTGATGGAACACCATTACGAACGCATAGACCTACGTCAAGGGCTTGGCGGATGACGATTTCGCCATGAGAGCACTTGCCCGGCCACTCTTGACCGCGAGCGCCACCGCGCCGACCATGTTGCGTATCGCTCACCATGTTGTGCAATACGCACCGACGGAGGCCGTCATGTCCCCTCGACCGCAACCTGGCCGTGAGTACATCCTCACCCTCTCCTGTCCCGACAGCGCCGGACTGGTCCACGCAGTGAGCGGCTTCCTCGTCAGGAACTCGGGCAACATCCTGGAAAGCCAGCAGTTCGATGATCGACTCCAGGGCCGATTCTTCATGAGGGTCCATTTCGACGTCTCCGATCCGGACGCGAACATGAAAACTCTGCGTTACCGGTTCGGTCCCGTGGCCGAGGCGTACCGCATCTCCTGGACCCTGAGCGAGGCGTCGACGCCGACCCGGACGCTCATCATGGTGTCCAGGTTCGGCCACTGCCTGAACGACCTGCTCTTCCGCTGCCGCACCGGCGCCCTCAACATCGAGATCCCCGCGATCGTCTCCAACCACCAGGACTTCGAGGGGCTGGCGGAGACCTACGGCATTCCCTTCCACCACATCCCGGTCACCAGGGACACCAAGGCCGAGGCCGAGGCGCGCCTGCTGGAGCTGGTCCGCGAACTGGACATCGACCTGGTGGTGCTGGCCCGCTACATGCAGATCCTCTCCGACGACCTGTGCAAGCAGCTCGAGGGCCGGGCCATCAACATCCACCACTCCTTCCTCCCCAGCTTCAAGGGCGCGCGTCCTTACGAGCAGGCCTACGACCGCGGTGTGAAGCTCGTCGGCGCGACCGCGCACTATGTGACCCCGGACCTGGACGAGGGACAGATCATCGAGCAGGACGTGGTCCGGGTGGATCACTCCCTCGACCCCGGGGACCTGGTCACCGTCGGCCGGGACGTCGAGGCGCAGGTCCTCGCCCACGCGGTGAAGTGGCACAGCGAGAGCCGGGTCATGGTGGAGGGCAACCGCACGGTGGTCTTCCGCTGAGCGATACGGGCACGGCCGGGGGCGGGGCTGGAGTTCCAGCCCCGCCCCCGGTCGTATACGCGTTCCGGCGCCCGGAACTCAGCCCCCGAGTCGCTCGAGCACGGCGCGGCGCCACCGCTCGGTCTCGGCGATCTGGTTGAACGTGAACAGGTGCAGACCCGCCACCCCGGCCGAGGACGCGTCGAGCTTCTCCTCGGTGCGCGTCAGCAGCGTCTCCGGCGCATACCCCCCGGGCGTCGCGAACCGCAGGAACCACGAGGGGTGCTTCGTCAGGAAGCGTGTCGACTCGCCCACGCCGATCTTCGTCGCCATCGACAGCAGCTTCGCCCGCTGCACGGGCCCCGCGACGCCCAGATGAACAGGCAGGCGGATGTCCCGCCGCCGTATCCGGGCGATCCAGTCCCCCAGCACGCGCGGGTCGAAGCAGAGGTTGCTGACGATGTACGTGGCGTGCTCGCGCTTGTCCCACATCGCCTGGACGGTGACGTCGTCGTGGATGAGCGGATGGCTCTCGGGATAACCGGTGACGCCGACGTGAGCGAAGGGCCCGCCCAGCTCGCTCAGCCTGCGGAGCACCGGCAGCGCCCCGTCATAGGCCCCGGCCGGCGGGTCGGCGTCGCCCGCCGGGACGAAGACGTCGTCCACACCCGCCTCACGGAGCCGGTCGACGACGTCCTTCAGGTGTGTGTCGTCCCGCAGCAGCCGGGCGGGCACGTGCGGAACCACACGGTAGCCCTGCCCCGCCAGCCGGCCCGCGAGGTCGAGGGTCGGTTCCAGGCCCTTGACCGGCGACGCCGTCACGGTGACCGCGACGTCGCGCGGAACATGGGCGAGGACCTTGTCCTCGGTCGCCTTCGCCGGCAGCACCTCGTAGCGGACGCTGTGCAACAGCGTCCGGAGCCCCGCGGCAGCCAACGTCTACCCCGCCTGCTTCTGGGCGTCACGGTGGCGGTAGTACGCGGCCGTGGACGGCGCCGGCGGCTCCTTGCCGAGGATCAGGTCGGCGGCCTTCTCCGCGATCATCATCACCGGTGCGTAGATGTTGCCGTTGGTGACGTACGGCATCACCGACGCGTCCACGACGCGCAGGCCCTCGACGCCGTGCACCCGCATGCTGTCCGGGTCGACGACGGACATCCCGTCGGTGGCGGGGCCCATCTTGCAGGTGCAGGACGGGTGGAGGGCGGTCTCGCCCTCCTTGGCGACCCAGGCGAGGATCTCCTCGTCCGTCTCCACGGACGGCCCGGGCGAGACCTCCCCGTCGTTGTAGGGGGCGAGCGCGGGCTGGCTGAGGAGCTTGCGGGCCACGCGGATCGCCTCGACCCACTCGCGGCGGTCCTGCTCCGTGGAGAGGTAGTTGAACCGCAGCGCGGGGTGTTCGCGCGGGTCCTTGCTCTTGATCTTCACCGAGCCGATGGCGTCGGAGTACATGGGGCCCACGTGCACCTGGTATCCGTGGCCGCCGGCCGGCGAGGAGCCGTCGTAGCGGACGGCGATCGGCAGGAAGTGGAACATCAGATTGGGGTACTCGACGTCCTCGTTGCTCCGGGCGAACCCGCCGGCCTCGAAGTGGTTGGTGGCGGCCGGGCCCTTGCGGAAGAGCCACTGCAGTCCGATGAAGGGGGCGCGCCACTTCGCCATGTACGGCTGCATGGAGACGGGCTGCTTGCAGGCGTACTGGACGTAGACCTCCAGGTGGTCCTGCATGTTCTCGCCGACACCCGGGAGGTCGTGGACGACGTCGACGCCGAGGGCGCTCAGCTCCTCGGCGTTGCCGACCCCGGAGAGTTGCAGCAGCTGTGGGGAGTTGATCGCGCCGCCGCAGAGAATCACTTCCTTGGCGCGGACCTGCATCAGGGCGCCTCGCCCGCGCTGGTACTCGACACCGACGGCCCGCTTGCCCTCGAAGAGGACACGGGTGACGAGGGCGCGGGTGGTGACCGTGAGGTTGGGCCGCTTCATGGCCGGCTTGAGGTACGCCTTCGAGGCCGAGAGCCGCCGTCCGCGGTGGACGTTCCGGTCGAACTTGGCGAAACCTTCCTGCCGGTAGCCGTTGACGTCGTCCGTGGGGGCGTAGCCCGCCTCCTGGGTGGCCTTGAGGAAGGCGCCGAAGAGCGGGTTGGTCGCGGGGCCCCGTTCGAGGACGAGGGGGCCGTCATGGCCGCGGAACTCGTCGTCCGGATCGGCGGCGAGACAGTTCTCCATACGCCGGAAGTACGGCAGGCAGTGCGCGTAGTCCCAGTTCTCCATCCCTGCGTCGGCCGCCCAGCGTTCGTAGTCCATGGGGTTGCCGCGCTGGAAGATCATGCCGTTGATGCTGCTGGAGCCGCCCAGCACCTTGCCGCGCGCGTGATAGACGCGCCGGCCGCCCATGTGGGGCTCGGGCTCGGACTCGTACTTCCAGTCGTAGAACCGGCTGCCGATCGGATAGGTCAGCGCCGCGGGCATGTGGATGAAGACATCCCACGGGTAGTCGGACCGGCCGGCCTCCAGCACGAGCACCTGGTTCGCCGGGTCCGCGGAGAGTCGGTTCGCCAATGCACAGCCGGCTGAGCCGCCGCCGACGATGACGAAGTCGTATTGGGGAGCCATGGTGCCTCGTCTCGCTCGCGCCATAGATACGCGAGCATGCTAGTACCGGTAGCGCTATACGCACCAGGTTGCGAGCGACGCAACTTGCCAGGTCATTGTTTCGCCGCCGTTACTTGCAATGGTGTTGTTTACTACGCGTATAGTTTCACTGTGAGCAACTACAGCAACGACACCGAAACCTCGAACTCGCAGGCCGGCGGAGTGCAGTCGGTGGATCGCGCCATCAGCGTGCTGGAGATCCTGGCCCACCGGGGCGAGGCCGGCGTCAGCGAGGTGGCCACCGAGATCGATGTTCACAAGTCCACCGCGTTCCGCCTTCTCGGTGCCCTGGAGGCACGCGGCCTGGTGGAGCAGGCGGGCGAGCGCGGCAAGTACCGCCTGGGCTTCGGCATCGTCCGCCTGGCCGGTGCGGTGACGGGGCGCATCGACATCACCCAGCAGGGCCGCCCGGTCTGCGAGAGCCTGGCCGAGGAGCTCGGCGAGACCGTCAACATCGCCGTGCTGCAGGAGCACTACGCCGTCAACCTCTACCAGGTGCGCGGCCCGGGGGCCGTCACCGCACAGAACTGGGTCGGCCAGCTCACCCCGCTGCACGCGACCTCCAGCGGCAAGATCCTGCTGGCCCATCTGCCCGCCAAGGAACGCGCCGCGTTGGTCGCCCAGACCGGTCTGAAGAAGGTCACCCCGCACACCATCACCGCGAAGTCGAAGCTCGAGAAGAACCTCGCCGAGGCCCGGGAAGCCGGCTACGCCTGGGCCCGCGAGGAACTGGAGATCGGCCTCCACGCCATGGCCGCTCCGATCCGCGACCGGGACGGCGTGGTCGTCGCGGCGCTGAGCGCCTCCGGGCCCTCGTACCGGCTCACCGAGGAGCGCCTGCACGAGCTCGCTCCGGTGCTGTGCAAGGGCGCGGACGAGATCAGCCACCGGATGGGGTATCTGGGCTAGGGCCCAGAAGGGCTTTCAGTCACCCCTGGGGAGTGCCGAGGCGCTCGTTCACCCAGTCGTGGAAGGCGCCGATGTGGTGCTCGCTGGGCACCAGCACACCGCCCTTGGCGTACAGCCGGGAACTCATTCCGGGCTGTGTGCGCTCGCACGCCTCGAAGTCCTGCCGGTTGACCCGGTCGAAGAGCTCCACGGACCGGCTGACGTCCTTGCCGCTGTCGACGACGTGCGGAAGGTAGAGCCAGTCGCACTCGACGATCGTGCGGTCGACGGCCACCGGGATCATCCGGTGGAAGATCACATGGTCGGGGACGAGGTTGATGAAGACCTGCGGCCGCACGGTGATCGCGTAGTAGCGACGGTCCTGTTCCTCGGAGACTCCCGGGATGCGGTCGAGGCCCTCGGAGCCGTCGACGGTGAAGCCCTGGACCTCCGCACCGAACTCGGCGCCGTGCCCGACGTAGTACTGGGCGGCGTAGCCGTCGGCGAACTCGGGGAGCACCTCGGTGAGTTCGGGGTGGATCGTGGCGCAGTGGTAGCACTCCATGAAGTTCTCGATGATGAGCTTCCAGTTCGCCTTGACGTCATAGACGATCCGCTTGCCCACCGAGAGGTCCTCGATGCCGTAGCGCTCGATCGACTCGACGTCGCCGAGGCGGCCGACGACATCGGCGATGACGTCCTCCTCGAAGGAGGGCGGGTTCTCCGCCAGGCACACCCAGACATAGCCGAGCCATTCCCGCGTGGCCACGCTCACCAGGCCGTACTCGGTGCGGCCGACGTCGGGCATCTTGGTGAGGTTGGGCGCCGCGACGAGTTTGCCCGTCAGGTCGTACGTCCACGCGTGGTACGGGCACTGGAAGGCCCGCTTGACCTCGCCGCTCTCCTGCGTGCAGAGCTTGGCTCCACGGTGCCGGCAGACGTTGAAGTAGGAGCGGATCGAGTTGTCCCGGGCGCGGGTGACGAGGATGCTCTCGCGGCCCACGTCGACGGTGCGGAAGGCGCCGGGCTTCGCCAGGTCGGAGGAGCGGGCGACGCAGAACCACATCGTCTCGAAGATGCGCTCCTGTTCCAGGGCGAAGATCGCGGGATCGGTGTAGGAGGAGCCGGGGAGGGTGGCGATCAGGCTGTCCGGCAGGCTGGTCGAGGTCACGCTGCACTCCTCGGGGGACGTCGTGGATCGGGCAGTCACGCGCCGGGAAGAGCGACTCCGGACGGTGTTGTGTGTGATGCAACGCTGCGCACCATATGAAACGGCAGCATGCGAGGGAGCATGCGCGGTGTCAAGAGGTCGCGGCGGCGAGCTGCTTGCGCCAACGGGTGAACAGCCTCGGCTGGTTCATCCCGAGCACGGCGACCGGACGACCGGCACTCCGATAGACCGCCAGGACGTCGCGGTCGTCCGGAGTGCCTTCCTCGACGGTCACACTGTCGGCACCGGCCGCGTGACCGGCGAACTGGATCTTCACTCCGTACTGGTCCGACCAGAAGTACGGCGGACGGGGCACGCCCGGCTCCACCGCACCCCCGGCCAGCAGCGTGGCGACAGCCGCGGCCGGGCGCTCCTGTGCGCCGGTCCAGTGCTCGACGCGACGATGGTGGCCCGCGCGGGGGTCGTACCAGGAGGCGCAGTCACCGACCGCGACCACGCCGGCCAGGCTGGTGCGGCCGTCCGCACCGCACTTCACCCCGTCGTCGAGCGCGACGCCGGATCCTTCCAGCCACTCGACGCACGGGCGCGCGCCCACTCCCACGACGACGAGGTCGGCGGGGATGCTGCGGCCGTCCTCCAGCAGGACGGCGTCGACCTTGCGCTCGCCGCTCAGCCCCTTGACGCCCACGCCGCACAACAGTCGTACGCCGTGGTCCGTATGGAGAGCGGAGACGATGCTCCCCATGGCCCGGCCGAGCGGGCCGGCGAGCGGTGTCGGTGCCGCTTCGACCACCGTCACGTCCAGCCCGAGGGCATGGGCGGTGGAGGCGACCTCGGCGCCGACGAACCCGCCGCCGATCACGACCAGCCGTCCGCCCCGGGCCAGTTCGTCCCTCAGGGCGCGGGCGTCGTCCAGGGTGCGCAGGACGTGGACTCCGGCCAGGCCGTCGGAACCGGGCAGCTGTCGTGCGGCCGCGCCGGTCGCGATGACGAAGCCGTCGGCCCGGATCTCCCTGCCGTCCGCGAGCCGGACCGCACGCTCCGTGCGGTCCAGGCCGGTGGCGCGGATGCCGAGCAGCCACTCCGCCCGCAGATCCTCGCCGTCCGTCTCGAGTACGAGGTCGGCTTCGCCGATGTCACCGGCCAGGAACTCCTTGGACAGCGGGGGCCTGTCGTACGGACGGTGGGGCTCGTCGCCGACGATGACCAGCCGTCCGTCGTAGCCCTGTTTCCGCAGCGAGCGCGCCGCCGACAGACCGGCCAGCGAGGCGCCCACCACGGCCACGGTCCTCACGCGGGACCTCCGGCGAGCCGCGCCGCGACGCACGGCGGCAGGTTGGGGGCGTCCGTGGACACCCGGACGTAGATCATGCCGTCCTCGACGAGGACCTCATGGGTACGGACCGGGAGCTTGGCCGGCGGGGCGTCGACGGCGCCGGTCCTCAGGTCGAACTTCGAAGCATGCAGCGGGCATTCCACCTCGCAGCCCTCCAGCCAGCCGTCGGCGAGCGAGGCGTCCTGGTGGGTGCAGGTGTCGTCGATGGCGAACACCTCGCCGTCATCGGTATGGAACACCGAGACCGGAGGATCGATGTCGAGCCGGAAGGCCTCGCCTCGCGGGAGATCCACGAGACGGCACGCGGGAATCATCATGACACCTCGGGTGCGTATAGCGAAACGGATTGCGGTAAGCGCAACATCAGTCTGAGGTCGGCCCCAACCCTTGTCAAGGCATCCAAGAGCCGGTTTCACTCACCTGAGAACGTTGCTCTTCACGCAACCCTGAGCGTCATACACAACTGCCCTGGGATGGGTGGCGGCCCGGAAACCGGCGTCCACGCCCCGTCCGGGGCGGCGTTGTGCCTAGGTGGTGCGGTCGCAGGGTTCGGAAGAAGCGGCTGTGGCTGGCGCAGCTGGCGCAGTATCCGTCGGCGGCCAGGATCCGGCTGATACGGCGGAGCAGCTCGGCGGCCTTGCGCAGCCGCTTGTCGTAGCCGGGCTGCCGGGGCAGGTACGGGAAGAGATGCCGCAGGTGGGAGCGGGCGTGGCGGAGCCACGGGCCTCGGAGGTGAAGCCGAACACGGCCTGCGTCATGGCCAGGGTGACCAGCTCGGCGTCGGCGAGTCGTGGGGCGATCCCCTCACGGACGCGGGCGAGGCCGCGAGGGGATCGCTCACGGACACGGGCGAGGCCGCGTCCGCCAGTAGGTGGGAGCCCGGGGCCGGCGCCACCGAAGGCTGGCCAGCTCCGTCACCGGCATCGGTATCGACAGGGGCGCGGGGGTGGTCTTCCCGGCCGGGCACCTATGCCAGTGCCGCGTTCTCCACGCGTATCCAGACAGCGAGGAAGACCGTGTTCAGGAGGGTGAACAGGAGGGCGGTCGACCAGGCGGTGCAGACCAGCGGGAGGGCGATGCCCTCGGCGACGACGACGAGGTAGTTGGGGTGCCGCAGCCGGCGGTAGGGGCCGTGGTGGACGAGGGGCATTCCGGGGACGACGACGATGCGGGTGTTCCAGCGGGGGCCCAGGGAGCGCATGCACCACCAGCGGCCCGCCTGGGCCAGGATCACGACGGCCAGGGCGGGCCCGCCGAGTGCCGGGACGAACGGCCGGTGGGCGAGGGCGCTCTCCGCGAGGATGCCGGTGAGCAGGCCGACGTGCAGGACGATCATGACGGGGTGGAGCCGTCGCCCGCACTCCACACCGCCCACTGCCGTCGCCCAACGGGTGTTGCGCCGTGCGACGCGCAGTTCGAGCAGGCGTACGCAACTCATCGCGGCGACGAGGATCAGCGAGCCGGCCGGCAGGGTGACGGAGCCCGGGAGGATCACGACGGTCACCAGCGGATGAGGACGAGTTCGACGGCGAAGCCCGGTCCCAGGGCCGCGACGAGGCCCGGTGCGCCGCTGGGTGGTGGTGATTCGGCGGCCATCCGGAGCACGTCCAGGACGGACACGGAGGAGAGGTTGCCTCGATCGGCCATGGACTGGCGGGTGAGTGCCAGTGCCTGTGGGGGCAGGGCCAGGGACCGTTCGATGGCGGTGAGGACCTTCGGCCCACCGCTGTGGCAGATCCAGCTGGCGATCCGGTCGGTTGTCAGCTCATGCCGGGCGAGCAGGCTCCGGACGGCTGTGGGGAAGTGTTCCTCCGTGAGCGCGGGCAACTCGGGGCTCAGCCGGATCCGGAAGCCGTGGGCGCCGATGTCCCAGCCGAGCACCCCCTCGGTGTCCGGTAGCAGCCAGCTGTAGGTGTCCACGAGTTCGGGACTGCCGACGGCGCCGGTCCGGTCGCCATCACCGACACCGGCGCGGTTCCCGCCGACGGCCACGACCGCGGCCGCGCCGTCCCCGAAGAGGCTGCTGGCGACGACATTCGCCATGGTGGTGTCCTGGTACTGGTACGCCAAGGAGCACAGCTCCACCGCGAGCAGGACGGCCACCTGATCCGGGTAGGCGCGTAAGTACTCGTGGAGCCGGGCGAGCCCCACGGCCCCTCCGGCGCAGCCGTTGCCGAACAGCGGTATCCGTTTGACGTCCGGCCGCATCCCCACCCGGTGGACGAGCCGGGCCTCCAGCGACGGCACAGCCAGCCCCGTCACGGTGGTACTGATCACCGCGTCCACGTCCTCGGGTCGCAGCCCGGCCGTACGGAGCGCTTCCGTGAGCACCCGCTCCCCCACGTCCAGCGCGGTGTCGAGCCACATGCGGTTGGCCTCGGTGAAGTCGTCGAGCGCGATCAGCTCTTCCAGCGGCAGCGACAGGTGCCGCGCGCTCACGCCGGCGTTGGCCTGGATCTTCTTCAGAAACAGCGACCCCACCGCGGATTCCCCCAGTGTCGGGCGTGCGATGGCCTCCGCGATCTCGTCCTGGGTGTACCGGTACTGCGGCAGCACCGTCTCGATCGCGGTCACCCGCGGCAGCGGCGCGCTCTCCTCCCGGGTTCGGGATTGCCCGGCCTGGCTCATTGCTCCGCCTCCGCCTTCTGAGTACGTACGGTGTTCAACAGGGGGACACGGACGAAGGCCGGCCGCCACCAGTTGGCCGGGCCGAGGGCCGCCATGACGGCCGGCACGAGGACACCGCGCACGAGTACGGCGTCCACGAGCGCGCCGAGTGCGACACCGATACCGATGAACTTGAGCAGGGTGACGTCGGAGGTGCCCATGGCGGCGGTGGAGATCGCCACCGCCGCCGCGGCGGAGGTCATCAGCCGGCCGGTGCGGGCGATGCCGTCGATGATCGAGGCGCGGTTGTCGCCGCAGCGGTCGTACTCCTCGCGGATACGGCCAAGGAGGAACACCTCGTAGTCCACCGACAGGGCGAGGGTGATGAAGAGGACGAACAGGAGCATGGAGGCGTCCAGCGAGCCGGTGACCGTGAAGTCGCCCAGCACCGCGCCGCCATGGCCGTACTGGAAGAGGACGACGATCGCACCGAGGCTCGCACCGAGGCTGACGGCGGCCACGGCCAGCGCCTTCAGCGGCGCGACCACACTGCGGGTGTAGACGCCGAGCAGCAGCATGAGGGTCAGGGCAAGCAGCAGCCCGCACAGGGGCAGGGCGTCGCGGACCGCGTCCGCGGTGTCGGTGACGTCGGCGGCCCGCCCGCCCACCACGGCGGTTCCGGGCGCGGGCACGTCCCGCACCGCCTCGACGACCGCGTCCGCCTCCGGTGTGTCGAGGGCGGCGGAGGACGCCACCAGCAGCACCGCCGAACCGCTCCGTGGCCCGGCGGGACCACTACCGGAGACAGCCGCCCCTTCCGGCGGAGCGGCGGGCCTCGCCACGCGTACGCCGGAGACACCAGGTACACGGGCGAGTTCACCGGCGTACGCCTTCGCCCCGTCCGTGGCCCGGGCACCGGTGACGACGACGGTGAGAAGTCGCTCCGGCGGCACGGCGAACCCGGTGCGCACACGATCCGCCGCGGCGGCCGCCGCAGCGGACGGGGGCAGCGTCCGCTCGTCCACCAGACCCAGCCGCGCATGCGCGAACGGCACGGCCAGCAGGGCCAGTACGACGACTGCCAGGGCCCCGGTCAGGAGCGGCCGTGCGGTGACCGCCTCCGCCGTACGCCGCCAGAACAGGCTTCCGTCCCCCGTACGCGTATGCCGCCATCGCCCAAGGGGGTCCCAGGCCTGCGCCCGGGAACCGAGCAGCCGCAGGCAGGCGGGCAGCACCGTCAGCGCGACGATCGCCGCCAGCACGGTGACGACCATGCCGGCGAGGGAAAGCCCGCGCAGCATGGGTACCGGCACGAGCATGGCGGTGGCGAGGCAGACGGTGACGGCGGCGGCCGAGAACACCACCGAGTGGCCTGCGGAGCGGCGGGCCGCGGTCAGCGCCGCCTCCAGGTCCGCGCCCCGCGAGGTCTCCTCCCGCACCCGGCTCAGCAGGAAGAGGCTGTAGTCGACGGCCAGGCCGAGACCGACCGCGGCGGCGGCGCTCAGCGCGGGCCGGGAAATGTCGGTGACCTGCGCCAGCAGCCCCAGCACCGGAAGGGTGCAGCCGACGGCGAGGACGGCCACGGCCACGGGCAGCAGCGCGGAGACCACGGACCCGTAGGCGAAGACAAGCAGGACGAAGAGGGCCGGCGCGGCCAGCAGTTCGGCGCGGCGCAGGTCACTCTCGATCGTCTCGTCGATCTCCCGGTTGGCCCACACCTCGCCGCTGGGCTCCACCCGCAGGCCGGGGGCGGCCCGGCGGGCGGCGGCCACCACGTCGGGGGCCGCCTCCTTGCGTTCCTTGTCGGTTCCCTCCAGCCGTAGGCCGACGAGCAGGGTCCGGCCGTCCTTCGACCGCAGCCACGGGTCGCCGGTCGTCTCCCCGGACCATGCCGTCCGTACGTCCCGCTGCCGGGTCAGCGTCGCCAGCACGGCCCTGGCCCCGTCCCGGACGGGTGCCGCCGTGTCGGCGTCGCCTTTGCCATCCCCGCCCTCGCCGTTGGTTTCCGCCGACACCGCGAGCACGAGATCGGGCGAGGGCACGCCCAGCCGCTCAGCCGTCCGCCGGGCGCGCTCCGCCTCCGTTCCGGTGGCGACCGCCCCACCCGTGCTCAACGCCGACAGCGCCCATGGCGCCAGCACCGCGGCGCACGCCGCCGCCAGCAGGGCGGCCGCGACGACCGCCCAGGCCCGCCGCCGCACGCCTTTCGTGCCTGAGTCGAGTCTCATCCGTCTTCAGTCGCCCCTTCCGTGCACCGCGCGTGGGATGGCTCGTGCTGAGCGGGATCGGTGGCGCTCGACCAGGTTCTCGACCAGGTTCGAGCAGGGAGGTATCGCAACGGCCCCGGTCTTCGCGCTCAGGCAGCCGCGAACAGCAGGACCGCGTTCTGCCCACCGAATCCGTAGGAGCAGCTGAGTCCCACGTCCGCGGCCGTCGGGCGGGGCTCCCCGGCTACGACGTCGAGCGGGTGGTCTCCGTCCTGGCGCTCGAAGTTCGCCACCGGCGGGACCACCCCGTGGCGCAGCGCGAGAACCGTGTACGCCGCCTGGATCGCCCCGGCGGCCCCGAGCGCGTGGCCGATCACGCCCTTGGCCGCGGTGACGGGCGGGACGCGGTCACCGAAGACCTGCGCCAGCGCCGCGGCCTCGGTGGCGTCGTTCAGCCGGGTGGAGGTGCCGTGCGCGTTGACGAGGCCGATGTCCTGCGGCTTGCACCCCGCGTCTTCCAGGGCCGCGGTGATGGCCCGGGCCGCGCCGTCGCCCTCGGGATGCGGGGCGATGGGGTGGTGGGCGTCGGCGCTGGCTCCGTACCCGCGCAGCTGGGCCAGCACCTCGGCCCGCCGCGCGCGTGCGTCGGACAGGCGTTCCATGACCAGGACGGCGGCGCCTTCCCCGAGGACGAATCCGTCCCGTGCCGCGTCGAACGGCCGGCTCGCCCGGCCCGGGTCCTCCCGGCGCCGAGACAGGGCACGCAGCCGTGCGAAGCAGGTGGCCATCATGCGGGACCGGGCGGATTCGCTGCCGCCCGCCAGCACCACGTCGCACGCCCCCGACAGCAGCAGGTCCCGTGCCACCCCGATCGCCGTCGCCCCGGAGGCGCAGGCACTGCTCGGGGCGAAGTTGGGGCCGCGCGCGCCCAGGTCGATCCCGACCTCACCGGCGGGCATGCTCAGCATGCTGCGCGGCAGCATGAGCCGCGAGACCCGGTCCGCCCTGTCTTCACCGAGGTGGCGGAACTCCGGCAGATACGTGTCGAGGCTGTTCGAGGAGACCCCCAGGAGGACTCCCACGCGTTCGCCGCGCCAGGTACGGGGGTCGAGGCCGGCGTGGGAGACGGCGCGCCGCGCGGCGACCAGGGCGAACTGGATGAACCGGTCCACCCTGAGCGCGTACGACCTGCCCAGTTCACGCTCGGCGTCGAAGTCCGGCACCTGACAGGAGAAGTCGACGGGTAACCCCTCGAGTCCCGGGTCACGTGTGGCCAGTGATCGGCCCTCGCACAGACCGGCCCAGTTGTCCTCCACCGTGTGTCCCGCCGGGGTGACCAGCCCCAGCCCGGTGACCGCGATCTCAGGACGCATGGCGGAACACCTGGGCCACGTCGCCGAGCGTGCAGGAGGCGTCGAGGTCGGCGGCCTCCTCGGGCAGGATGATCCCGTACTCCTGTTCTGCCGCCACCGTGAGTTCCATCAGCGACAGCGAGTCCATGCCGAGGCTTTCGAGCGTCGTCGTGGCGGAGAGATCGCCGGGGGCCACCTTGACGTCCAGATGGTTGGTCACCAGGACGATGAGGGGTTCGGGAAGTGCGGGCTGTTCCATGCCATGTCTCCTAATCGACAGTGGTCAGGTGTTCGGGATCGACAGTGGTCAGGTGTGCGGGCGCCTCGCCCGCGGTGATGCGTGCACAGAGCCGGCGCGTGCGCAGCGCCTGTTCCTCCAGCCGTTCCAGGTACCGTCCGAGCCGTTCCTGTGCCTGCCGGCCGGTCGGGCCGAGCCCGGACAGCGTCATCACGCCGAGGGCTCGCATCAGCGGCAGGACCACGTACTCCCGGTGGACGTCGAGGTTGAAGATGCCCGCCGCCGCGATCCGCGCGGCCCGCGCCCGGAAGCCCGGGATGCCGAACCCGGGCATGGTGAAGTCCTCCAGTACGTCGGTCAGCGCGACCGTCGCCTCGTCGGGGAACACCTGCAGCGCGTCGGCGAACAGCCCCCGGTAGAAGAGCATGTGCAGGTTCTCGTCGGCCGCGATCCGGGCCATCAGCGCCTCACCCACGGGGTCGCCGCACGCCGCACCGGTGTTGCGGTGGGCCTGCCGGGTCGCCAGCTCCTGGACCGTGAGATAGGCCAGCAGATGCAGCAGTGTCGGCGCGTCGTTGCGGTACCCGACTGCCACGTGCCGCATCCGTAACTCCTCCAGAAGCACGGGGTCGACCGCACGACGAGCGTGGACGAAGGCCCGCAGCACGGCCGAGTGGCGGTCCTCCTCGGCCGTCCACCGGTGGACCCAGGTCCCCCAGGCGCCGTCCCGTCCCAGCCGCGTCGCGATCAGGAGGTGGTAGCTCGGGAGGTTGTCCTCGGTCAGGAGGTTGACGATCAGCGCGTCCCGCACGGTCTGCGGCAGCGCCGACTGCTCCGCCGTCCAGGCCGCCCCCTCCAGCGGCCCGTCGAAGTCACGCGCCGCGCTCCACGGCACGAACTGATGCGGCAGCCAGTCCCGCGCCGCCTCCAGATGACGCCGCACCAGCCGCTCGGCCGACGGCTCCAACTCCCGCAGCACACGCTCCGTAGCGACCCGAGCCATGTCACTTACCTCGCCTCGCGGTGTCGTCGATGTGCGAACAGCGAGACCATGCCCAGGCAGAACAGCGATACTGCCGCTTCTCCGATCTCTTGGGGGCGCACTGGGCGACATCGGCGCGTTGGTAGCGGAGAGTGAGCCCCACTGAGCACTTCTCTCCGCCGGTACGCTCCTTGGCCCTGCCTGGCCCTGCCTGGCCCTGGCCGGCCCTATGTGTCGGTGTCCCCGACCACGAAGAAGAGCGATGTTGTTGTACGAGGCCGAGCGCAGCTTCAGCCGGTACGGGGTCTTCTCGCCCTTGCTGACCGGGGAGTAGCCGTTGATGCCGAGCGGGTTCTTGGTCCACGCCTGTGTGTGGCGTCAGGGGCCTTGAAGACCTTCGGGAGGCGCTGGTCGATCGGTCCGGTCGGCAGCTCGGCCAGCCGGTCGAGGCAGGCGGCCAGGTTTTCCGAGGGAACGGCTGCCCGCATGGGACGAGGGCGCCCAACGTCAGTGTGTGAAGACAGAGTTGGACACCCTCGCGATCGCGCTCCATGTGACGGCTGTTGCGGTCGACCCGAGCGCATCCTCGCGCTCATCCAGTGGCGGGCGCGTACTGTCTCGGGGCCGCCGTGGACGGTCAGTGACCGCGGTCGATCCACTCCTGAAGGTGCGGAGCCTCGGCCGCGACAGTGGTCGTCTCCCCGTGTCCGGTGTGTACGACGGTGTCGCCCGGCAGGGTCAGCAGCCGTTCCCGGATCGAAGCGACGATCGTGCCGAAGTCGCTGTACGACCTCCCGGTCGCCCCCGGCCCGCCCGCGAAGAGCGTGTCACCGCTGAAGAGCGCGGTCAGGCCCGGCGCGTACAGACAGACCGCCCCGGGAGCATGGCCGGGAGTGTGCAGCACGGTCAGGTCGACACCCGCCACGGTGAGGATCTGGCCGTCGGTGAGTTCGCTGTCGGGCGTCCGGTCGGGGTGGGTCTGCTTCCACAGCGGCAGGTCGTCGGCGTGCAGCAGGATCGGGGCTCCCGTGCGCGCCGCGAGTGCGGGCGCGGCGCCGATGTGGTCGTTGTGGGCGTGCGTGCACACGATGGCCCGCAGGGTGCGCCCTCCGAGGGCTTCGGCGATCGCCTCGGCATCATGCGCGGCGTCGATGACGACGGCCTCACTGTCGTCGCCGACGAGCCAGACGTTGTTGTCGACGTCCCAGGTGCCGCCGTCCAGCGAGAACGTCCCCGAGGTGACCAGGTGTTCGATGCGGGCGGCCATCAGAGGACCACCACCGAGCGCAGGACGTCGCCGCGGTGCATCCGCTCGAAGGCCTTCTCCACGTCGTCGAGCCGGATGGTCTCCGTGACGAAGGCGTCCAGGTCCAGGCGGCCCTGGAGGTAGAGGTCGATGAGCATCGGGAAGTCACGGGAGGGCAGGCAGTCGCCGTACCAGGAGGACTTCAGCGCGCCCCCGCGACCGAAGACGTCCAGCAGCGGCAGCTCCAGCTTCATCTCCGGGGTCGGCACCCCGACCAGGACGACCGTGCCGGCGAGATCGCGGGCGTAGAAGGCCTGCTTGTACGTCTCCGGGCGACCCACCGCCTCGATGACGACGTCGGCGCCGAAGCCGCCGGTCAGCTCGCGGATCGCCTCGACCGCGTCGGTGTTCTTCGCGTTCACGGTGTGGGTCGCGCCCAGCTTCCTGGCGGTGTCCAGCTTGGCGTCGTCGATGTCCACCGCGATGATCCTCGCCGCGCCCGCCAGGTTCGACCCGACGACCGCCGCGGCCCCGACGCCGCCACAGCCGATGACCGCCACGCTGTCCCCACGTCCGACGTTTCCGGTGTTGATGGCCGCGCCGATGCCGGCCATCACGCCACACCCCAGCAGACCGGCGGCGGCCGCCGAGGCGGCCCGGTCGACCTTCGTGCACTGCCCCGCCGCCACCAGCGTCTTCTCCGCGAAGGCGCCGATGCCCAGCGCCGGCGACAGCTCGGTGCCATCGAGCAGGGTCATCCTCTGCTTCGCGTTGTGGGTGCTGAAGCAGTACCACGGGCGTCCGCGCAGACAGGCCCGGCACTGCCCGCAGACCGCTCGCCAGTTGAGGATGACGAAGTCACCGGGGGCGACATCGGTGACCCCCTCCCCCACCGACTCCACGACGCCCGC
Source organism: Streptomyces sp. CA-210063 (assembly GCF_024612015.1). Taxonomy (NCBI): domain Bacteria; kingdom Bacillati; phylum Actinomycetota; class Actinomycetes; order Kitasatosporales; family Streptomycetaceae; genus Streptomyces; species Streptomyces sp. CA-210063. Next base: position 9,030,790 of record NZ_CP102512.1, on the reverse strand, counting down.
GGCCTCGTGGCCCAGCAGGAAGGGGAACTCGTCGTTGATGCCGCCCTCCCGATAGTGCAGATCGGTGTGACAGACCCCGCAGGCCTCGATCTTCACCAGCGCCTCGCCCGGACCGGGGTCGGGCACGATGATCGTTTCCAGGCTGACAGGGGCGCCCTTGCCCCGCGCGACGACAGCACGGACCTGGTGAGTCATGGCCACTCCTCGACTGATGTGAGAACCGAGTCTGATGTTGCTCATCGCGGCACGCATCTCACGTACCGCAACACAGCATCATGGAGCGCAGACCGGCGGTCAAGGATTCGGCGAGCGGTACGGCGCGGGGCACCCGCGGACGCACCCACGCGGTTCGGCCAGAAGGCCGTTCAAGGGAACTCCGGCAGGTCGGGGCGCTCCCGCTGACATGGCGCCTCGGGCTACGATCAATCGTCGACACGCAGGACGAGGCTCACCAGCGCTCATGAGCCGATCCGGTAGCGCGAGGGAGACGCCGTGTTCTATTACCTGCTCAAGTACGTGCTTCTGGGTCCGCTGCTGAGACTGGTCTTCCGGCCTCGCATCGAAGGCCTCGAACACGTCCCGTCGTCGGGCGCGGCCATCGTCGCGGGCAATCACCTGTCCTTCTCGGACCACTTCCTGATGCCCGCGATCCTCAAGCGCCGCATCACCTTCCTCGCGAAGGCCGAGTACTTCACCGGCCCGGGTCTCAAGGGCCGGCTGACGGCGTTCTTCTTCCGCAGCGCCGGTCAGATCCCGGTCGACCGCTCCGGCAAGGACGCGGGTCAGGCCGCCATCCGCGAGGGGCTCGGCGTGCTGAGCAAGGACGAACTCCTGGGCATCTACCCGGAGGGGACCCGCTCGCACGACGGCCGCCTCTACAAGGGCAAGGTCGGTGTGGCGGTCATGGCGCTCAGGGCCAAGGTGCCCGTCATCCCCTGCGCGATGATCGGCACCTTCGAGGCGCAGCCCCCGGGCAAGGTCATCCCGAACATCCACCCCGTCGTCATCCGCTTCGGCAAACCCCTCGACTTCTCCCGCTACGAGGGCATGGAGAACGAGAAGGCCGTCCTGCGCGCCATCACCGACGAGATCATGTACGCGATCCTCTCGCTCTCCGAGCAGGAGTACGTCGACCAGTACGCGGCCGTCGTGAAGGCGGAGGAGGCCGCGGCGGCGAAGGAGCGCAAGTTCCCGCGGCTGCCGCTGAGTTGAGCAAACACCTGTGGGTGCCGCCGAGTTGAGATGTTCTGCCGTCGGCAGAGAGCCCGGTGGGGCCGGGCGCGGGCGTCGTACGGTCGGGTCATGACACGACGTGCTGTGGTGATCGGAGCGACGGGACAGATCGGCCGGGTGGCCGTGGGCGCGCTGGCGCGGGACGGCTGGGCCGTGACGGCCCTCTCGCGGGGCGGCGACCGGGACGACGGCTGGCCCGAGGACGTGCGGGCCGTACCGGCCGACCGCGGTGACGACGCGGCCCTGGCGACGGCGGTGGGCGACGGCTGCGATGTGCTGGTGGACATGGTCGCGTACGGCCCCGAACACGCCCGGCAGTTGCTCGCGCTGGCCGACCGGATCGGCTCGGCGGTCGTCGTCTCCAGCATCTCGGTGTACGAGGACGACAAGGGCCGCAACTTCGACACCCAGTCGGAGCCGGACGGCTTCCCCGAGTACCCCGTGCCTCTGCCCGAGAGCCTGCGCACGATCCGGCCGGCCGACACCTCGTACAGCACCCGTAAGGCGGGCCTGGAGCACGAACTCCTCGCCGCCGCCGACCGGTTGCCCACGACTCTGCTGCGCGCGGGCGCCATCCACGGCCCGCACTGCCGTACGCCGCGCGAGCTGTACTTCGTGAAGCGCAACCTGGACGGCCGGCCCCGCCGGATCCTCGCGTACGGCGGCGAGAGCCGCTTCCATCCGGCGAGCGTCCACAACATCGCCGAGCTGATCCGCCTCGCCGCCGCGCGGCCGGGAGCCCGGGCGCTGAACGCCGTCGACCCCGACGCGCCGACGGTGGCGCAGATCGCCGCCGCGATCGACGCGGTGATGGGTGTGGATCCGGAGAACGTACTGGTCGACGGCCCCGCCCCGGCACCCACCGTGGGCGACACCCCGTGGTCCGTACCGGTGCCCGTGGTGTGCGACATGTCGGCGGCGGAGCGGGAGCTGGGCTACCGCCCGGTGGTCCGGTACGCGGAGTCACTGCCGGAGACGGTCGCGTGGATCGAGGCACGGCTGGCAGGCGGACGGGACTGGCGGGAGGCGTATCCCAGGATGGCCGAGGCGTACGGGGACCTCTTCGACTACGTGGCGGAGGACGCGTGGCTGGCGGGGCGGCCGGTGTGACCGCGTGAGCACATGAGGAAGGGGGCGACCGAGTTCTCCGGTCGCCCCCTTCCTTCTCTCCCGGTCCTACGGCTTCGGTGTGGCGTGCGGGGCGCACTTCACGTCGGCCTTGCCCACCTTCCCGGTGAGCAGGTAGGTGTCCACGCGGTCGTTGACGCACGGGTTGACCAGGCCGGTGACTCCGTGGGAGCCGGCCTTCGTCTCCGTGATCAGGCGAGAGCCCTTGAACCGCTTGTGGAGCTCGACGGCACCCTCGTACGGGGTGGCCGCGTCCCGCTCGGACTGGACGATCAGGACGGGCGGCAGGCCCTTCTTGGTCTTCACGTCCACCGGGGTGTACTGCTTGGACTGCCAGGTGGCGCACGGCAGGTTCATCCAGGCGTTGGCCCAGGTCATGAACGGATGGTTCTTGTGCAGCTCGGTGTTGTCGCGGTCCCAGCGCTTCCAGCTGGTGGGCCACTTGGCGTCGGTGCACTCGACAGCCGTGTAGACGGCGTTGCCGTTCTCCGCGGCGGCGTTGCCCGCGGTGTCGGTGAGGTCCGGGGCGGCCGCGTCGACCAGCGCCTGGGTGTCACCGGCGGCGTACTCGCTCCACACCTGGGCGGTGGGCGCCCACGCGGAGTCGTAGTACGGGGCGCTCTGGAAGAAGGAGATCAGCTCGGCCGGGCCGACGAGCCCGCCGATCGGGTTCTTCTTCGCGGTGGCCCGCAGCTCCAGCCACTTCGCCTGCACCTTCGCCTGCGTGTCGCCGAGGTGGTACGTCGCGTCGTGCTGCGCGACCCACTTCGTCCAGTCCTGCCACCGGCCCTCGAAGGCGACGTCCTGGTCCAGGTTGGCCTGGTACCAGATCTTCTCGCGGGAGGGGTTCACCACGCTGTCGACGACCATGCGGCGCACGTGGGTCGGGAAAAGGGTGCCGTAGACGGCGCCGATGTACGTGCCGTAGGAGACACCGAGGAAGTTGAGCTTCTTCTCCCCCAGGGCGGCCCGGATGACGTCCAGGTCACGCGCGGTGTTCGGCGTCGTCATGTACGGCAGCATCGCGCCGCTGCGCTTCTTGCAGCCCTCCGCGTACTTGGCCGCGAGCCCCCGCTGCTTCAGCTTGTCGGCCTCGGAGTCCGGGACCGGGTCCATCTTGGGCGCCTTCACGAACTCCTGCGGGTCGGCGCAGGAGATGGGCGCCGACTTGCCGACACCGCGCGGGTCGAAGCCCACGAAGTCGTACGCCTTGGACGTGTTGACCCACAGCGGGGCCTTGGTCGTGACCCGGCGCGGGAAGCGCAGGCCCGAGGCGCCCGGACCGCCCGGGTTGTAGATGAGCGCGCCCTGGCGCTCCTTCTTCGTACCGGTGTTGCCGATACGGTCCACGGCGAGCTTGATCTGCTTGCCGTTCGGCTTGGCGTAGTCCAGCGGCACCGTGACCCAGCCGCACTGGATCGGCTTCTCCAGGCCCCAACCCTCGGGGCAGTCCTGCCACTTGACGCCCTTCTTCGCCGCCTTCGCGGCGGCGACGGCGACACCCTTGGCCTCGCGGTCCACGGCGGTCGCGGTGCCTGCGGCGTTGGCTGCGGGAGCGGTGACGGCACCGGCTATCAGGGTCGCCGTGACGAGCAGTCCGGCGGAGCCGAACGCTGCCGCCCTTCTCGTCGTCCTCATACCTCTCAAGAGGGAACTCCCCGTACTTCGATTCGAATGTTCGAATGGTCACGGGGATCCTCGTACCTGTGAGGTGTCTGAGGACAGAGGAGCGACGGGTTCTTTACTAATCCGATAACCGGTGTGCGAAGTCCCGTTCAGCGGATGCGAGGTGAGCCGTCATCAACCGTCCAGCTCGGCAAGGGCTTCGTCGAGCACACGCCGCAGCCGCAACGCGTCGGGCGCGAGCGCGCTGACGAGTACGGCGGGCCCGGCGAGCGGAGTGAGTGCGGCCGACTCCCCCCACACCCGAGGCCCGGGCGCCTTCTCGGCGAACTCCGGTCGTACAACGAGGAGTTGACCCATCGCTCGATACCCGCCCAGCACGGCGGGACCGTCCCAACCGCCAGGGGCCCCCGGCCCGCACGCCACCTCCTGGTCGAGCAACGGCCGCCCACCCGACCACACGCTGAGCCGACTGCCGAGCCGCCCGGGCTCCTCCCCGGCGCGCCCGAGCACCTGCTCCTCTCGGAACACCAATCGCGCGTCGGCGGCGAGTTCCACACGCGTCGACACTCGCAGGTCGCTCCCCTGCGCGGAGATCAACTGCTCGGGCAGCCACCGCAGTTCGCCTCCGGCGGCGATGTCGATCCGTACGTCGTAGCGGGCCTCGCCCTTGGCCTGCCCCGGCAGCGCGATCGTCGCGGCGGCCGAGCCTACGCGCAGCCGCGCCCCCTCACCGACCTTCGCCTCCACGGCGAACCGGTCCCCACCGAGCGGCCCGCTCATCGCCCCGACGAGCATGACCCGCGCCTCGTCACCACTCCCCCGGGTACGGCGCAACGCCAACGGCCCGTCGCTCTCCAGCACGGGCAGGACAGTGCCACGCCGCCCGTCGGCACGTGCCGCGATCCGTGCGATGGCCTTGACCCCGGCGGTCGTCGCCCCTCGGGCGGCCGTCACCGCTCCACCGGTCGTCGTCTCACCGCCGGTCGCCGCCGCTCCACCGGCCGTCACCGCTCCACCGGCCAGCACTTCTCCGGCGGTCGTCGTCTCACCGCCGGTCGTCATCTCTCGGGTCGCCGTCACGTTTCCGGCCGTCGTCATGCCGTCCACGCCGCGAGCTTCTCCCTCACCCAGGCGGCGACGTCCGCGACTCCGGCCTCGCTCCTGAGCGACTGGAACACCACCGGCAGCTCCGCCCGCTGCGCCTTCGCGTCCGCGGCCATCCGGGCGAGGTCCGACCCGACGTACGGCGCGAGGTCCGTCTTGTTGACGACGAGCAGGTCGGCGGTGGTGACACCTGGCCCGCCCTTCCTCGGGATGTCGTCCCCACCGGCCACATCGATGACGAAGATCTGCGCGTCCACGAGCCCCTTGGAGAAGGTGGCGGTCAGATTGTCACCGCCGGACTCGACGAGAATGAGATCGAGGGGCCCGACCTCGTCCTCCAGATCCTCCACCGCTTCGAGATTCGCGGAGATGTCGTCCCGAATAGCCGTATGCGGGCACGCCCCCGTCTCCACGGCCGTGATCCGCTCGGGCGGCAACACGGCCTCGCGAAGCAGGAACTCCGCGTCCTCGCGCGTATAGATGTCGTTCGTCACGACAGCGAGGGACAACTCCTCCCGCAGGGCCTGACAGAGCGCGGCCACGGTAGCCGTCTTGCCGGACCCGACGGGCCCGCCGAGCCCGATACGCAGGGCCCGACGGCTGCCGTCGGCCCGGTGCGCTTCGGCACTCATGGCGGAGGGGCCGTCGTGGGAGTGAGAGTGATCGAGATGCATGGGAAGGGGCTCCTTTGTTCAGCTGCGGATCGCGGAAGAGCTGGGGGGTTCGGTTGTCGGGCGGGTGCGGGTGAGTGGGGGCTTGTCGCGCAGTTCCCCGCGCCCCTTAACAGCATGGGTCGCGCCCGGGGTTTTCAAGGGGCGCGGGGAACTGCGCGCTCAACCACAACGAACCCGCACTCGCCACCCAACCGAACCCCCCGAGCCATAAGGCGCCCAAGGGGGTAGAAGGGGCACAGCCCCTGGGGATGGGAATGGGTAGGGGCGGCGGGGGCGAAGAACTCAGGACGCGAACAACCGCACAGCCCAAGCCGCATGCACCTCCGCACTGATCTCCAACAGCGGAGCAGAAGCCGCAGGCAACCCCTCCACCCCACCAGCCCCCACCCCCCGAGCCGCATCGACCGCCGCCCCCACGACCACATCCATCTCGGGCGCCAACCGCGCCAACACCCCGGTCGCATCGAACGGATCAAGACTCAGCAACCGCACCGTCGCACTCGCCGCCCCACTCACACTCTCGTACGCGGAGCAGTACGCCGCGTCCTCCGGCCCCAGCCCCGCGGCCCTGGCCGCGACCCCCAGCACGACCGGCTGATGCGCCCCCTTGGGGAACTCCCGCGCCAGCGCGTCCAGTTCGCCCGAGGGCCACGTCGCCCGCGCCGCCCGCATCAACTGCCGCCCCAGCTTCCGGGAAGCGACCCGCAGCGCGAGGGACGGCGTCCGAGCATCGGCGGCGGCGTCCAGCGACAGCGGGTCCACCCCGAGCGCGGCCGCGGCGGCCAACGCCGCCGACACCAGCCCCGCCGTGTGCAACCGCCCCCGGCAGAACGCCTCCAGCCCCTCCGCCCCGGTGATCAGCCCGGCCTTGACGGCCGCCTCGGCCCCGCCGGAGTGCGCGTGCCCCCCGGCCGGAAAGCGTCCGTCGGCCAGGACGAGAAGCGCTGCCCTAGACAACACGGACCCCGAACATCACACGTCCCACCCCGGACATCACGCGTCCCTCCCCGGACATCAGAAGAGGAAGTAGCGCTGGGCCATGGGCAGTTCGGCGGCAGGCGTCGCCTCCACCAGCTCCCCGTCGATGTGCACGGCGAAGCTGTCGGGATCGACGCGCACCTCGGGCCGCGCGTCGTTCTCCCGCATGTCGGCCTTGGTGACCCCACGCGTCGACTCGATCGCGACGAACCGCTTCCCCAGCGAGAGCCGCTCCGGCAGCCCGTCCTCGATGGCGAGCGGCGCCACGAAGTTGAACGAGTTCGAGGCGGGCGCCCGCCCGATGGCCCCGTACATGGGACGCGGGAGGATCGGCTGCGGGGTCGGGATGGAGGCGTTCGCGTCGCCCATCTGCGCGTACGCGATCTGCCCGCCCTTGATCACGAGATGCGGCTTGACCCCGAAGAACGCGGGCTCCCACAGCACGAGGTCGGCGAGCTTGCCCGTCTCGACGGACCCGATCTCGCGGGCGAGCCCCTGCGCGAGGGCGGGGTTGATCGTGTACTTGGCGACATATCGACGTACCCGGTGGTTGTCCGCACGGCCGTCGCCCGGCAGCGCGCCCCGCCGTCGCTTCATCACATGGGCGGTCTGCCAGGTCCGCAGGATCACCTCGCCGACCCGGCCCATGGCCTGCGCGTCGGAGGAGATGATCGAGATCGCGCCCAGGTCGTGCAGGATGTCCTCGGCCCCGATGGTCGACGGCCGGATCCGGGACTCGGCGAACGCCAGGTCCTCGGGCACCGCCGCGTTCAGATGGTGGCAGACCATCAGCATGTCGAGGTGTTCCTCGGCGGTGTTGACGGTGTAGGGCCGGGTCGGATTGGTGGAGCTGGGCAGGACGTGGGGTTCGGAGACCACGGTCATGATGTCGGGCGCGTGCCCGCCGCCCGCGCCCTCGGTGTGGTACGCGTGGATGCCGCGTCCGCCGATCGCGGCGAGGGTGTCACCGACGAACCCGGCCTCGTTCAGCGTGTCCGTGTGGATGGCGACCTGGATGCCGGTGCGGTCGGCGACGGTCAGGGACGCGTCGATGACGGCCGGGGTCGAACCCCAGTCCTCATGGAGCTTCAGGCCGAGCGCTCCGCCGCGGATCTGGGACAGCATCGCCTCGTGGGAGACGGTGTTGCCCTTGCCGAGGAAGCCGATGTTGAGCGGGTACTGCTCCATCGCCTCCAGCATCCGGGCGAGGTGCCAGGGGCCCGGCGTCACCGTCGTGGCCTTCGAGCCCTCGGCCGGGCCCGTACCGCCGCCGACCAGCGTCGTCACACCCGCCGACAGCGCCTCGTCGGCGATCTGCGGGCAGATGAAGTGGACGTGGGCGTCGACGGCGCCGGCCGTGACGATCCGCCCGTTGCCCGCGATGATCTCCGTCTCGGGGCCGATGACCAGATCGGGATGGATCCCGTCCATGGTGTCGGGGTTGCCGGCCTTGCCGATGCCGGTGATCCGGCCGTCGCGGATGCCGATGTCGGCCTTGACGATGCCCCAGTGGTCGATGATCACCACGCCGGTGATCACCGTGTCGGGGGTGCCTTCTGCGCGCGTAGCACGCGCCTGGCCCATGGATTCGCGGATGACCTTGCCACCGCCGAACACGGCCTCGTCACCGGCGAGGCCGGGTCCGCCGGAACGGTCCTCCTCGATCTCGACGAGCAGGTCGGTGTCGGCGAGCCGGATACGGTCACCGGTGGTGGGGCCGAACAGGTCGGCGTACGCGGCACGCGAGATCTCAGGCATCGAGGGCACCTCCGGTCTCCCCGCGCAGTCCGGGCACGACACGGGCACCGGTGAGGGGTACGAGTTCTACGTCGACGGGGATCCCGGGCTCGAAACGCACGGCGGTGCCGGCGGCGACGTTCAGCCGCTTGCCGCGCGCTGCGGCGCGGTCGAACTCCAGTCCGGGATTGACCTCGGCGAAGTGGTAGTGGGAGCCGACCTGGACGGGCCGGTCGGCGGCGTTGAGGACGGTGAGCCGGGTGACCTCACGGCCCTCGTTGTAGACGATCGGGTCCTCGGCGAAGAGGATCTCTCCGGGAATCATCGAGGCCCCTCAGACGATCGGGTCGTGGACGGTGACGAGCTTGGTGCCGTCCGGGAAGGTCGCCTCGACCTGGACGTCGTGGATCATCTCGGGGATGCCCTCCATGACGTCGTCCCGGGTGAGCAGCTGCCGCCCGGACGCCATGAGTTCCGCCACCGTACGGCCGTCCCGTGCGCCTTCGAGGATGTGCGCGGTGATCAGCGCGACGGCCTCGGGGTGGTTCAGCTTCAGGCCGCGGGCCCGGCGCTTCTCCGCCACGTCGGCCGCCACATGGATCAGCAGCCTCTCCTGCTCGTGCGGGGTCAGTTGCACGGCGTCCACCTCACATCCTCGCTCCGGACCGTGCGGGGCCCGGTTGCCGCGGCCACCCGGCAAAATCGCTGGTGGCGTGGGCGCAGGCTAATTGGGTGGCGTTTCGGTGACGTTAACCGGACCGTGATCGGACACGTGTCGAACCCCGTCCGCGCGACGCCGACGGCGGACCGTCCTCCCGCGTGCGCCCCGCCGCGGCGGACGCATCCGCCTCTACGGAGCCCCCGGCCTCCGATGTTCCGCCGTGATACCGAACCGCTGCTGCTCCCGCGGTGCCGACGCGACCTCGCGGACACCGGAGACCGCGCTGATCACCGGCTCCTCGGCGGGTTCCTGGAGCGCTTCGAGCTGCTCCAGGTCGGCGGCGGAGACCAGGGCGACGAGGGGCTTTCCGTGCCGCGTCACGACGACGCGCTCGCCGCCGTAGACCACGCGGTTGATCAGGTCGGCGAGTTCAGCCCTGGCTTGCGTCACCGGAATCTCGTAGGCCATGGAGTCCAGCTTAGACCGGGCGTCGCACACCGCCCCGAGCGGAAGATCCCATTCTGCTCCATGGCGATCAATTCGTTCGTACGATCGGCTCGCCTCCCTCGGGAGGCGTCCATGACAACCGAACAGAGGGGGAGGCATGTCCAACTTTTCCAGGCGGTCACTGCTCGGGTACTCGGGATCGGCCGCGGCAGGAGCGGTCCTCGCGGCGGGCGGGACGGCGCAGGCGGCCACGACGGTGGGCGCGAGCGCCGAGAGCGAGGCGGCGGCGGTCGACTTCCCGGCCGGCACCGAGTTCAGCGGAAGGGTCCGTATGCCGGACACCGAGTCGACGGAACTCACGTTCAGTTTCACCGTCGGCGCCGCGGATGCCACGGCGGCCCAGCAGATCACCGCACTCGAGGTCGCGAACGCCTTCAACGAACTGGCCGCCACCCGCGGCTGGCCGCCGATCACCTTCTACGGGACGCCCGCCCCCGCGCCGCTCAACTGATCACCTGATCCACCGAGCAACCGAGCAACCGAGCAACCCGACACAGATCCCCGTGGAGCCGCCTCGCTCCGCGGGGATTTTCGCTGTCAGCCGATCCCCTCCTTCAGAGTTCGTACGTCCTGTACATTTTTTACAGATGTCGATCAGAGGAGGCGTGCCTCATGCCCGCGAACCGACCGTCAAGCCGCTATGTGCTACCCCAGTTCACCGAACGCACCAGTTCGGACACCCGGACGATGGATCCGTACTCGAAGTTGCTGGAAGAGCGGATCGTGTTCCTCGGGACGCAGATCGACGACACCTCGGCGAACGATGTGATGGCGCAGTTCATGCACCTCGAGTACCAGTCGCCGGACCGGGACATCGCGCTGTACATCAACTCCCCCGGCGGCTCGTTCAGCGCGATGACGGCGATCTACGACACCATCCGGTTCGTCACCTGTGACGTGGAGACCGTCTGTCTGGGGCAGGCGGGGTCGTCCGCCGCCGTGCTCCTGGCGGCCGGCACACCGGGCAAGCGGTCCGTACTGCCGGGGGCGCGCGTGCTGATCCACCAGCCGGCGCTGACCGACCGGATCGAGGGGCAGGCGAGCGATCTGGCCATCCAGGCGGAGGAGTTGACGCGCAACCGCCGAAAGCTGGAGGAGATGCTGGTACGCCACACGGGGCAGACCCCGGAGCGGGTCGGCGCCGACATCGAGCGGGACAAGTTCCTCGACGCCGAGGCGGCCGTGGCCTACGGGCTGGCCGACCGGGTCGTCGCGAGCCGCAAGACCTCGCACACGCCCCCCGGCGCGAGGTGAGCCGTCGATGCTCCCGCCCGAACTGCCGCCGCTGCCCGCGCTCACCCGCGCCGAGGCGGAGCTGATCGACCGTTATCTGGACGTGGTCGACCTGCTCGGCCGGATCAATCCCGCCCGTCCGGGCGATACATACCGCGGGTTGCGGGCGGCGCAGGCGCTCGTCACCAAGGCGACCGCCCTGCGCGACGCACTCGAACTGATGCACAGGCGCGGCGAGAACGAGGTGCACGCCCCGACACTCGCGCGTGCCCTGCGGGTTCTCGACGGCGAGCGGCGGGCGGCCCGGGTCACGCTGCCGCCGGAGCCGGAGGACTCGCCGGCCTGAACCGATCCCGGGCCGCGCGCCGTACTACTGACGGGGCGTCCGGCCCGGGCTCGGCGCCCTCCGGACGGCCTACCCCGATCGACCTATCGGCCCATCCGTCCAGAAGACCTGTGAAGTTGCGCAACGCGCCCACCACACTGCCGGAATGAACTGCTCCGGTGCTGGTGCGGAGCTCCTCGACCACGTGGACACAGCAGCCGAAATCAGCCTGTCCACCCGAACGGGCGAGTGGTGAGTAACACCACAAATCCACGGTTCCGTTGGGATTTTCGGACGTCCGTGCGTCAAGATCCCTTCCTGACGACAAGCCCCCGCCGCAGCGGCGGGGCGATCCGGGTGGACGCCGAGTCCTGCCGCCGCCCGGATGACCGGTCGACAGGATTGCATCGGCAGGAGTGGAGGACCCAAGCACGACGGGTCGCCGGAACGGTCAAGCCATGACCGCGCCGAGCAGCCCTTGGGGTGAAGCCGCAGACGCGGCCGGGCAACTTCGCCAGCCCGAATCCGACAGGTCATCCTTCACAGGCGGCTGACGAAGGGTTGCGCATGACTGCGCTGAATCGTGTCCCGTCGCTGTTGACCCGGGCCGGTACGGCCTCGGCTCTCACCATCGCCGCCGTCGGCGGCAGCATCGTGGTCCCGGGCGTCGCCTCCGACGCCGAGGCCGCCACAGTGGCGTCGAAGGCACTCAAGGTCGCGGCTTCCAAGAAGGGCTCCCCTTACCGGTACGGCGCCACGGGCCCCAGCAGGTTCGACTGCTCAGGCCTGACGCTCTACTCGTTCAAGAAGGTGGGCAAGAAGCTGCCCCGTACTGCTCAGCAGCAGTACAACAAGACGAAGCACATCTCCGCGAGCAGCCGCAAGCTCGGAGACCTCGTCTTCTTCCACTCGGGATCGAACGTCTACCACGTCGGTATCTACGCGGGGAAGGGAAAGATCTGGCACTCGCCGAAGACGGGTGACGTCGTCCGACTGCAGAAGATCTGGACGAAGAGCGTCTGGTACGGCCGGGTCCGCTGACCCACCGTCGGGGGGCGGCGGCACCACGGCCGCCCCCTGACTGCTCCTCAACCGCCCCTGTGGCGGTCCTGAGCGCCCCTTCTCAAGAGGCGTACCACGGGCCGAACTGGTTACCCGTTCATCCATGGCCGACGAACGCACCCGCCCCGCACGCGACGAGACGCCTCAGGAACGCGCCGACCGCAACTTCGCCGAGCTGCTGCAGGAACTGCGGGTCACCCAGACCGGGGTGCAGATCCTGTTCGCGTTCCTGCTGACGCTGGCCTTCACGCCGCGCTTCCCGGACCTGGACTCCGTACAGCGCGCCACCTACGTCACCACACTGCTCCTCGCGGTCCTCGCGGCGGCGCTCTTCACCGCCCCGGCCGCCTTGCACCGCTCGCTCTTCCAGCAGAACGCCAAGCCCACCATCGTCCAGGTCTCGTCCCGACTGGCCAGCGCGGGCCTGATCGTGCTGATGCCGGCCTTCACCGGTTCCGTACTGCTCGTGGTGGATGTGACCCTCGGCCGGACGGCCGGGATCACCGCCGGTGCCGGCACGCTGCTCGGGTGTCTGCTTCTGTGGGGCGTCCTCCCGAAGCTGGTGGGACGCGCCGGCCGCGTCGGCGGCACGACGGCGCCCGGACCGCGTCAGGGCGAGGCGACCCCCGTACGGCAGGGCGAGGACTCCGTCAGGGCTCCTGCGGACCGCCTGCCCTGACCGGTTGCACGGAGATCGTCCACGGCAGTTCGATCGCCACCGTCTTGCCGCCCTCCCGTGTGGGTCTGACGCTCAGCCTGCCGCCGCATTCGGCGGTCAGCCAGCGGACGATGACCATGCCCCGGCCGTTGTCCTGCTGGACGGCGGCGGGCAGGCGTTTCGGAAAGCGGGGATGACTGTCGGTGACGCCGATGCGCAGCTGCTCGTCCCGGTCGAGCGCGATGTCCACGGTGAACGTGGGTGACTGACCCAGCGTGTGCTGGACGGCGTTGGTGGCGAGTTCGGACACGATCAGGCGCACGGTGTCCGCGATGTCCGTGTCGCCCGGCAGACCCCATTCGGCCAGCACGGAGGCGACGTATTTTCGGGCCGCGGGCACCGAGGCGGGATCGCTCGGCAGAGTGACGGATGCTTCCTGGTGATCTGCCATGGCGAGGCGTCCCTTTCCCACGGGACCGGTGTCCGACAGGGAGCGGATGGTTCGACTACGGTCCCGGACTGGTGCTTCGCGCCAGACTGCCACTACCTGGGCCGTCACGGGTGGCGATCCACCAAGATATGCATATATCTGTCGCTCGAAGCGGTGAACTCTCCGACGGCCGACCGTATTCGGGTGGCGTCTTCGTCCATCCTCTGTCGTCACCCCGACCTTCGCGCGCCGGGCGGAAGGAGAAACCCATGCGATACGGACCGGCGGTGCGCCGCCGCAAGCTCGGTGCCGAGTTGCGCGTCCTGCGCACCCGTTCCGGTCTCACGAGTATCGAGGCGGCCCGTCTCGTCAGCTGGCACCAGTCCAAGGTGAGCCGGATCGAGACGGGCGCCAGCGGGGTGAAGCCCGCGGACGTACGCAAGCTGCTGGACGCGTACGGGATCGACGACGCCGAATTACGGGAGCTGCTCCTGGCGTTGGCGGGCTCCGAGGACGGCGGCGGGCGGCACAACTGGTGGCACGCGTACCGGGGCGTACTGCCGCCGACGTACCGGGACTTCATCAGCCTGGAGTCGCAGGCCAGCGGGATGCGGACGCTGGAGACCTCGGTGGTGCCGGGGCTGTTGCAGATCCCCGAGTACGCCCGGGCGGTGACCCGGGCCGCGGTGGAGGGGCTGGAAGACGACAAACTCGACGCGCTCGTGGAAGTGCGGCTCGCGCGGCAGGAAATTCTGCGCGGGAATCCGCCGATGGAGCTGAGCGCCGTGCTCGACGAGGGCGTTTTACGGCGGGAGGTGGGCAGTCCGGAGATCATGACCCGGCAGCTGGGCCGTCTGGTCGAGGCGGCGGCCCTTCCCCAAGTGCGACTGCAGGTGCTGCCGTTCACTGCCGGGGCGCATATCGGCATCACCGGCCCTTTCGTAATTTTCTCATTTAGGAGCACATCTGATCTGGACGTGGTTGTTCTCGACCACTTGACGAGTAGCCTCTACCTCGAGCGGAAAGAAGACCTCAAGGCGTATGTCGAGGCCTTCAAAGCCCTTCAGATCCACGCCCTTTCGCCCGAGGACTCGTTGGATTACATCGCCGGGCTCGCCGCCGGCGCGTAAGGAGGCACCATGTCAGCACTGCCTCGGAACGTACCCACCAGTACCGAACTGCACGGGGTGCGATGGCTGCGCAGCAGCCGCAGTACCGGAATGAACAACTGCGTGGAAACGGCCCGTCCCGGGTCCGGCCGCTGGGCCGGTCTGGTGGCCGTACGCGACTCGAAGAACACGGCGGGGCCCGCCCTGCTGTTCGACCCCGAGGCCTGGGAGGGATTCATCACCACGCTTCGGTGACCACCACCGACAGCGCACGCACTTCCGCTTACGGCGACGCTCGGCCGGGACGCCGACTCACGGTCGCGTATCGCCGATGATCCCCACGGCTCGGTCGATCTGCCCCTCCGTGAGATCCGCACGGGCGGTCAGCCGTAGCCTCGACACGCCGTCCGGCACGGACGGTGGGCGGAAACAGCCGACGGCGAGACCCGCCGCCCGGCAGTCCGCCGCCCACCGCACCGCCTGATCCGGGGACGGCGCGCGCACGGACACCACGGCGGCGTCGGGCCGCACCGCTTCATGGCCCGACGCCGTCAGCCGTGTGTGCAGTTCCCGCGCCACCGCGCGGGCCCGCGCGGCGCGCTCCGGCTCACGGCGCAGCAGCCGGAGCGCGGCGAGCGCCGCCCCGGTGGCGGCCGGGGCGAGGCCCGTGTCGAAGATGAACGTACGGGCCGCGTTGACCAGGTGGTCGATGACATGCGCCGGGCCGAGGACGGCACCGCCCTGGCTGCCCAGCGACTTCGACAGCGTGACCGTCACGACGACGTCGGGGGCGCCCGCGAGCCCCGCCGCGTGCGGCGCGCCCCGGCCGCCGTCGCCCAGGACACCGAGGCCGTGGGCGTCGTCGACGACGAGCCCGGCGCCGTACTCCCGGCAGGCGGCGGCCAGTCGGGCCAGCGGGGCGGCGTCGCCGTCGACGGAGAAGACCGTGTCGGAGACGGCGATGGCGGGCCCCTCGCCCGCGCTCAGCGCCTTGCGGACGGCGTCGGGGTCGGCGTGGGCCACGACCTGCGTGGTGCCGCGGGCCAGCCTGCAGCCGTCGATGAGCGAGGCGTGGTTGCCCGCGTCCGAGACGACCAGGGAGCCGTGCGGTGCGAGCGCGGTGACCGCGGCGAGGTTGGCGGCGTAGCCGGAGGAGAAGACGAGGGCGGCCTCGAAGCCGCAGAAGTCGGCCAGTTCCCGCTCCAGCTCGCCATGGAGTTCGGTGGTGCCGGTGACGAGCCGGGAGCCGGTGGCGCCGCCGCCCCACCGGCGCGCCGCCTCGGCGGCCCCCTCGGTGATCTCGGGGTGGCGGGCCAGACCGAGGTAGTCGTTGCTCGCGAGGTCGAGGAGCGGCGAGTCGGCGGGACGGGGGCGCAGCGTCCGCACGAGCCCGGCCCGGCGGCGCGCCGACGCCTGCTCGTCGATCCAGCCGAACGCCATGGGTCCTCCGGGGTGATGTGGGCAGCCCGCGGCGCCGGGGCCGTCATGGACGGCGCGGCTAGGCCGTGTCCGCAGAGTCCCGTCGTCCGCCCGGAGGGCGGGCCCCGCGGCGTCTGGTGCGTGCTCTCGGCGTGCCGGGCGGAGACCCTCGTACTGGATGTACTTGGGGCTTCGCCCGGTACGGCGAGAGTGCGTGCCAGGCGTCGCGGGGCAGGCGGGACTCTGCGGACACGGCCTAGGGCTTTTGTAGGCAGTGCACAGACCCTAGTGGCACGACCGGCCGCCCACGATGTGGCGATACCCACACGTCGATGCCACTCTGTTGTCCGAACTCTCCTTGGCCGGGAGCGGTCCCGTAAGACAGGATCGGCTCTCATGGACCTGCTGAACACGCTGGTGGACAAGGGGCTCCGGCGCGAGCCGCTGAGCCGTGCCGAGGCGCTCGCCGTCCTCCGCACCTCCGACGACGAGCTGTTGGACGTGGTGGCCGCGGCCGGAAAGGTGCGCCGGCACTGGTTCGGCCGCCGGGTGAAACTGAACTATCTGGTCAACCTCAAGTCGGGCCTGTGCCCGGAGGACTGCTCCTACTGCTCCCAGCGGCTCGGCTCCACCGCCGGCATCCTCAAGTACACCTGGCTGAAGCCCGACCAGGCCTCCGAGGCCGCCGCGGCCGGGCTCGCCGGCGGCGCCAAGCGGGTCTGTCTGGTGGCGTCCGGGCGCGGGCCGACCGACCGGGACGTGGACCGGGTCGCGGGCACCATCAAGGCCATCAAGGACCGCCACGAGGACGTCGAGGTGTGCGCCTGCCTCGGTCTGCTCTCCGACGGCCAGGCCGAACGCCTGCGCGAGGCGGGCGCGGACGCCTACAACCACAACCTCAACACGTCCGAGGCGACGTACGGCGAGATCACGACGACCCACACGTACGCCGACCGCGTCGACACCGTCCAGAAGGCGCACGCGGCGGGTCTGTCGGCCTGCTCGGGCCTGATCGCGGGCATGGGCGAGAGCGACGAGGACCTCGTCGACGTGGTCTTCTCCCTCCGTGAACTGGACCCGGACTCGGTGCCGGTCAACTTCCTGATCCCGATCGAGGGCACCCCGCTGGGCAAGGAGTGGAACCTCACTCCCCAGCGGTGTCTGCGGATCCTGGCGATGGTCCGCTTCGTCTGTCCGGACGTGGAGGTCCGCATCGCGGGCGGTCGCGAGGTCCATCTCCGCACGATGCAGCCGCTGGCCCTGCACCTGGCCAACTCGATCTTCCTCGGCGACTATCTGACCACCGAGGGCCAGGTCGGCAAGGCCGACCTGGAGATGATCGCGGACGCCGGGTTCGAGGTCGAGGGCGCCGGACAGACGACGCTGCCGGAGCACCGGGGCGGCGGCTGCGGGTCTCGGGAGAGTGCCGGGTGCGGGTCGCACGAGGGCGCGGGCGCGGGCTGTGGGTCGCACGCGGGTGGCGGTGTCTGCGGTTCCGCTGCCGACGCCCCGGTCGCCGAGGTCCCGGCCAACGAGGCGCGTACCGATCTCGTGGCCGTACGCCGCCGGGGCACCGGTACGGACCTCGCCCCCAATGCCTGACCTGCCCCACCCGACCGTGCCCGAGCTGCTGGAGCTCGACCGGCGGCATGTGTGGCATCCGTACGGGCCCATGCCGGGCCGACAGGAACCGCTCGTCGTGGAGTCGGCGAGTGGGGTTCGGCTGAGGCTCGCCGACGGCTCGGGCGACTTGGTCGACGGCATGTCGTCCTGGTGGTCGGCCATCCACGGCTACAACCACCCGGTGCTCAACGAGGCCGCGCGCGAGCAGCTGGGACGCATGAGCCATGTCATGTTCGGCGGGCTCACGCACGAGCCCGCCGTACGGCTGGCGAAGCACCTTGTCGACATGTCACCCGAGGGTCTGGAGCATGTCTTCCTCGCCGACTCCGGCTCGGTCTCCGTCGAGGTCGCGGTCAAGATGTGCCTGCAGTACTGGCGCTCGCTCGGCCGCCCCCGCAAGCAGCGCCTGCTGACCTGGCGCGGCGGCTACCACGGCGACACCTGGCAGCCCATGTCGGTGTGCGACCCCGAGGGCGGGATGCACGAGCTGTGGCAGGGCGTCCTGCCCCGGCAGGTGTTCGTGGACGCGCCGCCGGCCGCGTACGACGAGTCGTACGCGGAGGAGGTGCGCTCGGCGATCGAGCGGCACGCCGACGAACTGGCCGCCGTGATCGTGGAGCCCGTGGTGCAGGGGGCGGGCGGGATGCGGTTCCACTCCCCCGCGTATCTGCGGGTGCTGCGTGAGGCGTGCGACGAGCATGACGTGCTCCTCGTGTTCGACGAGATCGCGACCGGTTTCGGGCGCACGGGCGCGCTGTTCGCCGCCGACCACGCGGCGGTGTCCCCGGACGTGATGTGCGTGGGCAAGGCGCTGACCGGCGGATACCTGACTCTGGCGGCGGCCCTGAGCACCGCCCGGGTGGCCGACGGGATCTCGCGGGGCGAGGTGCCGGTACTGGCCCACGGGCCCACCTTCATGGGCAACCCGCTGGCGACGGCCGTCGCCTGCGCCTCGATCGAACTGCTGCTCGGCCAGGACTGGCTGTCGGAGGTCAAGCGGATCGAGACGGGGCTGCGGGAGGGGCTGGCGCCGGCGCTCGACGTGCCAGGTGTACGGGACGTACGCGTCCTCGGCGCGATCGGAGTCGTCCAGCTCGACCACGCGGTGGACATGAAGACGGCCACGGCGGCCGCCGTTCGCGAGGGCGTGTGGCTGCGGCCGTTCCGCGATCTCGTCTACACGATGCCGCCGTACGTCACGGGCGACGAGGACGTGGCACGGATCGCGCGCGCGGTGTGCGCGGCGGCGACGGCGGGATGACGGGATGAGGGTGGCATGACGGTTCTGGTGATCACGGGGACGGGCACGGAGGTCGGCAAGACGGTCACCACGGCGGCCGTCGCCGCGGTGGCCGTGGCGTCCGGCCGTTCCGTGGCCGTCCTCAAGCCCGCGCAGACCGGGGTACGGCCGGGCGAGCGCGGCGACGCGGACGAGGTGGCCCGGCTCGCGGGCGCCGTCACGGCCCGCGAACTCGCCCGCTATCCCGAGCCGTTGGCTCCCGCGACCGCCGCCCGGCGGTCCGGGCTCCCTCCGGTGCACCCCGAGGACGTGGCCGAGGCGGCGGCCAAGCTGGCCGTCGACCACGACCTGGTGCTGGTCGAGGGCGCGGGCGGCCTCCTCGTACGGTTCGACGAGGCGGGCGGCACGCTGGCGGACACGGCACGGTTGCTCGGCGCGCCGGTGCTGCTGGTCGCCTCGGCCGGGCTCGGCACCCTCAACACGACGGAACTGACGTCCCGTGAACTCGCCGCGCGTGAGGTGGAGTTGGCGGGCGTCGTGATCGGCAGCTGGCCCGGGGCCCCGGACCTGGCATCGCGTTGCAACCTGGCGGACCTGCCGGTGGTGGCCGGGGCGCCGCTGCTGGGGGCGGTGCCGGCGGGGGTGGGGGCGTTGGAGCCGGCCGGCTTCCGGGCGACGGCGGGGGGTTGGCTGGCGCCGACGCTGGGTGGGGTGTGGGACGCCGTTTCCTTCATCAGGGCGGAAGGGGCGCCGTAGGGGTTCTGTGATCGGCCGACTGCGGGTTCGTCGTGGCTGATCGCGCAGTTCCCCGCGCCCCTGAGGGGGCGCGCCCCGGCCTCAGGTTTCCCCCTCCCCCAGCAACCGCACCAGCTCGATCCGCGACCTGATCCCCAACCGCGAGAACACCCCCCGCAGATGGTGGTCGATGGTCCGGGGGCTGAGCAGCAGCCGCGCGGCGATCTCCCGGTTGGTGGCGCCGTCCGCGGCCATGCGGGCGATCATCAGTTGCTGGGCGGTGAGGCGCGTGGCGAGGTCCTCCGCGGCGGGTGGGGCCCAGGCGCGCTCGCCCAGGGCCCGGAGTTCGGCACGGGCCTGGGCCGCGCAGTGCGGGGAGCCGAAGTGGTCGAAGGCCTCCAGGGCGCTGTGGAGGCGGTCGCGGGCCTCGGTGCGGTTGCGGAGCCGCCGCAGGGCGCTGCCGAACAACAGTTCCGTACGGGCGCGTTCGAAATCGCGGGTGCCGGAGGCGTGCAGGTCGAGGGCCGTGCGGTAGTGCTCGACGGCCTCCTCCCCGGTGGCGAGCAGCGCACGGCAGCGGGCGCTGAGGGCGAGGTCGTCGGCGCTGCGGACGGTACGGGCCCAGCGGTCGTAGTCGGCGTGCGCGGCGCGGGCCACGCGGGTGTCGCTGGTGCGGACGGCGGCCTCGACGTAGTGCGGGGTGGCGATGTGCCGGATGGCCCGGTGCCCGTGCCCGGGACCGAACCCCGCGAGGGCGCGGAGGCGGGCCGCTGAGGCCGCGTACCGGCCGGTGCTCAGATCCAGGAAGGCGAGGGCGAACATCGCGAGCGCGGCGGGCAGTCCGAGGCCGCGCTCCAGGGCGTACGCGCGGGCGGACTCGGCGCGCTCCCGGCACACCTTCTCGTCCCCGGTGACGGCCGCGAACATCGCGAGGGCGGCCTGGAGATGACAGGCCCCGTTGTCCTGCCCGGTGGCGTACGCCTGGCGCAAGGCGTCCAGGGCGGCGGCCTCGGCGGCTTTGGGGCGCCCCGTCCAGAACTCGGCGTACGCCCGGAACTCCATGGCCTGCGGCACGGTCACCGTCTCGCCCCGGGCGCGGGCGGAGGCGGCCGCGCGGGAGGTGGCGGTGAAGGCGCGGGTGTGGTCGCCGAGGAGCAGGGCGGCGATCCCGGAGTGGATCAGCAGGGTGGGGTCACCGCCGGGACCACAGCGTCCGGCGGCTGCTTCGAGCACGTCGCGGGCGTCGTCGTACCGGCCCTCGAACGCGGCGGCCAGTGCGCCGAGGGTGCTCGGCGGCAGGATGCCCAGCGCGTCGGCGACGGCCGCGGCCTCCCGGCAGCGGCGCAGGTCCCCGGTGTAGATGGCGGCCTCGGTGGCTCGTGCCAGCAAATGGGAGGCCGCGTCCGGGGGGTGGTCGCCGGCGTGCCGGACCGTGGCGGTGAGCAGGGCGTCGAAGGCCTCGGCGGCGTTGCCGGCGCGCAGGGCGAGGAGTCCGCCGAGGGCGTCGTCGTCGGTGGCGGCGACGAGGCGGCGGGCCCGGTCGCCGTCGCCCGACTGCCAGGCCTCGGCGGCGGCGTGGGCGAGGAGGGGCATGCGTTCGGCCGGTTCGGGGGTGAGACCGGCGGCGCGTTCGGCGAGGGCGGAGGCCAGGGCGGGGTCGCCGATGGCACGTGCCACCCGTGCCGCGAGGCGGAGTTCGGCGGCGAGGCGGCGGCTGGGGCCGAGGGCGGCGGCGGCCCGGTGCCAGGACCGGCCGGGTCTCTCGCCCTCACCGCTCAGGACGCCGGCGAGGAGCCGGTGGGCCTCACGCCGGTCGGCCATGGACGCGGACTCGTAGACGGCGATCCGGGTCCAGGCGTCCCGGAAGACGATGCCCTGGGCCGTGGCGTGCGCCAGGCCCGCCGCCTCCGCCGTGTCGAGGGGGCGGGTGTCGAGCCGGGCGGCCGTGACGGCCCGCGCGTAGGCGCGCGTCGGGACGGGGTACTGGTCGGCGGCGGCGAGAAGCAGCAGGAAGCGGGTGTCGTCGGGCAGGGCCCGTACGTCCCGCCGGTGGGCCCGCAGGAGTGCGGGGGCCAGCGCCAGGGGCTCGGCGGGGAGCGGGTCGAGGCCCGTGAGCTGGCGTCGGGTCAGGGCGGCGGCGAGTTCCGCGGCGGCCCGCGGATCGCCGTGGGCGGCGTGCAGCAGGCGTACGCGCACGCCTTCGGACAGCGTGGGCGCGACGGCCGACGCTGCGCTCGGGCTCGGGCTCGACCACACGTTCATGGGGGGCGGTGGCGAGCGATGCGGAAGGTGTGGGGGGTTCACCGGAGTCACCACACTCATCACGTTACTTGCGGGTTAACCAACCAGTAAAGACCGGCGATTTCGCCGATGCGCCGCGCGTAGACCCCCCTGACACTCCAGACGAACCCCACCCGTCTCAGGAGGCTTCATGCATCGCCGCATGCGCCGTATCGCCACGGCTCTGTCGACCGTGACCACCACGCTCCTTCTGTCGCTCACCTTCTCCGCGTCCCCCGCGCAGGCCGCGACCCACAACCCGGTCGTGTTCGTGCACGGACTGAGCAGTTCGTCCAGCACCTGGGACGACTGGATCTCGTACTTCAAGGCGGACGGCTACACGTCCTCGGAGTTGCACTCCTGGTCCTACGACTGGGGCCAGTCCAACGTCACGACGGCCGCACAGCTCAAGACCAAGATCGAGAGCGTGCGCGCCGCGACGGGCGCCGCCAAGGTCGACGTGGTCGTCCACTCGATGGGCGCGCTCAACTCCCGCTACTACCTCAAGAACCTGGGCGGGACGGCGTACGTGGACGACTTCGTCTCCACGGCCGGTGTGAACCACGGGACGACCGTCGCCGGTTGGTGCCGCTGGCTCTACACGTCCTGTGGCGAGATGTACACCGGCAGCTCGTTCCTGACGTCGCTCAACTCCGGTGACGAGACGCCGGGCAGCGTGTCCTACGCCAGCTACTGGTCGAACTGCGACGACGCGCTCACCCCGGACACCTCCGCGATCCTCAGCGGCGCGACGAACGTCGAGGTCGGCTGCGTCCCGCACAACGAGATGAACAACGACGAGGGGATCTACGAGCAGGTCCGGGCCTTCATCGCCTGACCCGGTCCGTCGGCGTATCGCCCCCGTCGCACAGCCGTTCCCCTCGGCCGTGCGACGGGTGAGCCGTCGCTTCCCGGGGGACAATCGCGGTATCTGCCGTCCTCCTCGGGAGGTCCGCCATGGTCCGCGCCACCAGGGACGCCATGCACCACCCCGTCTTCGCCCGGTTCTACGCCAGACTGAGCGAGTCGGCGGAGCCGAAGGTGGGTCCCGTCCGCGATGAACTGCTCGCCGGGCTCTCGGGGCGGGTGATCGAGATCGGCGCCGGCAACGGCTTGAACTTCGCGCACTTCCCGAGCACGGTCTCGGAGGTGGTGGCGCTCGAACCGGAACGCTCCCTGCGGCAGTTGGCCCTGGAGTCCGCCCTGCGCGCCGAGGTGCCCGTGGACGTCGTGCCGGGCGCGGCGGAGGCGCTGCCGGTCAAGAGCGAGGCGTTCGACGCGGCCGTCTTCTCGCTGGTCCTGTGCAGTGTGCGCGATGTGCGGCGTTCGCTGAGCGAGGTGCGGCGGGTGCTGCGCCCCGGCGGTGAGCTGCGGTTCTTCGAACACGGCCGGGGCGGCGGACGGGCGATGCGGACGGCCCAGCGGGCGCTGGACGGCACGGTGTGGCCGCTGCTGTTCGGCGGCTGCCATGTGTCCCGCGACCCGGTCGGCGCGATCCGGGCCGCCGGGTTCGAGGTCGAGACGGTCCGGGAGTTCCTGGTGCCCGAGAAGGGGCCGCGGATGCCCAGCTCCTACTGTGTGGCGGGCAGGGCGCGACGACCTGAACTCGGCGACGCGTAGAGCTGGTTCACAGGCTCCACTTCCGCAGCTCCTGCGTGATGTCGTACACGGTGGCCTCACCGCTCTTGACGAGTCTGGCCAGTTCGCGCACCTGCTCGGCGGAGGTGACGACCTTGACGCCGCTGGCCACGAGGTAGCCGTAGGCGACGGCGGAGGCGAACAGCGCGTTGGAGCGCTCCAGGGCCGGAACGTGCATGAGGAGTTGGAGGAGTGCGGCGGCGCGGGCGTGCGGGGTGTCGTAGACGGGGACGTCGAAGATCTCGGCCTCGTGCCGGGCGACGGCCGCGACGAGGGCGCCCCAGTCGGTGACCTGGGGATCTCCGGGCGTCTTCTGTTCGGCGACCATCAGGAGCCAGGCGAGGTCGATTCTGAGCTGACTCAAGGGATCAGTGACGCCCCTCGCGCCGGCCTTCGAACTCGGCGCCGAACTCCTCGGCGAAGACCGCCTCGTACTGCTTCATGAAGTCGGCGGCGGACTCGACGAAGGTGTGGCCCGCTTCGCCGGTGTCCTGCTTGACCAACTCTTCTATGTACCGGTTCACACTCATCCCGCGCTCCAAAGCTCGCTCCCGGGCGGCGCGGGCCGTGTCCTCGTCCACCCGTACGTTCAGCTGGGTCTTGGCCATGACTCGACGCTAGCGCCGGAGTGCTAGCGGGGCAAGGGCGCCTTTCTCCGCACCACCCTTAGGGGGCGCGATATGGGTGCCCCTTACATCGACACCGGAAGCCCGACCTGCGATGGAGACGGCCTCGGACTTCGGGGGGATTCCGGGTGTGCACTGGATCACACTAGGCTCGTCCGGGAACGCCCGGAATTCGAACCAGTTCGAGCCTGGAGGCCGTTTTGTCCACTGCTGCCGCTGAGCACACCCTCGGCCGCGCGGAAGCCGACGGCGTCGCCGCCCGCGCCCGGGGCCTGACGAAGGCGTACGGCTCGGGCGAGACGACGGTGCTCGCCCTCGACTCGGTCGACGTGGACATCGCGCGCGGCCGCTTCACCGCGGTGATGGGCCCCTCGGGCTCGGGGAAGTCGACGTTGATGCACTGTCTGGCGGGGCTCGACACCGTGTCGGCCGGGCAGGTGTGGCTCGGGGACACCGAGATCACCGGGCTCAAGGAGCGCGACCTGACCCGGCTGCGCCGGGACCGGATCGGGTTCATGTTCCAGTCCTTCAACCTGATCCCCACCCTGAACGCGGCCGAGAACATCACCCTGCCCATGGACATCGCGGGCAAGAAGCCCGACGAGAAATGGCTGGACCAGGTCATCGACACGCTCGGGCTGCGCGACCGGCTGAGGCACCGGCCCTCGCAGCTCTCCGGCGGCCAGCAGCAGCGCGTCGCCTGCGCCCGTGCGCTCGCCTCCCGGCCCGAGCTGATCTTCGCGGACGAGCCGACCGGCAACCTCGACTCCCGGGCCGGGCTCGAAGTGCTGGGCTTCCTGCGCGAGGCGGTCGACCAGCTGGGCCAGACCGTCGTCATGGTCACCCACGACCCGGGTGCCGCCGCCCACTCCGACCTGGTGCTCTTCCTCGCCGACGGGCAGATCGTGGACCGGATGGAGCGCCCCACGGCCGAGGCTGTCCTCGAGCGGATGAAGCGGTTCGACACGATCCGGGCGACCTTCGACCAGGAGGGCGCCCCCACCGACGTGACCGACGCGTCTCGCGAGCCCGGCGCGGCCACCGACCTCGACAAGGACTGAGACCGTGCTCAAGGCGACCCTGCGGAGTTTCCTCGCGCACAAGGGGCGGCTGCTGCTCTCGGCGCTGGCGGTCGTCCTGTCCGTGGCGTTCGTCGCGGGCAGCCTGATCTTCTCGGACACGGTGACCCGCACCTTCGACCGGCTGTTCGCCTCCACCTCGGCCGATGTGACCGTGGGCCCCAAGGACGACGATCTGGAGGGCCAGATGCCGACCGGGGCGGTGGAGACCGTGCCCGAGTCCCTGGCCCAGCGGGTCGCGGGGATCGACGGCGTCGCGGACACCCATGTCGACGCGGCCGTGGAGAACATCACGGTCGTCGACAGCGAGAACGAGTCCGTGGGGCCGACGACGGGCGCCCCCACCATCGCCACCAACTGGTACCTCACCGAGCACAGCTCGGTGGAGCTGACCAGCGGAAAGGCTCCGGAGGGCGACGGCCAGGCGATCCTGGACGCGGACACCGCGAAGAACAAGGACGTGAAGATCGGCGACACCCTGACGGTGCTCGCCCAGCCGGGCTCCTTCAAGGTGAAGATCGTCGGCATCGCCACCTTCACCACCACCAACCCCGGCGCCGCGCTGGTCTTCCTCGACACCCCGACCGCGCAGACGAGGCTGCTGGGCGACCCCGACGCCGCCACGGCCATCTCGGTGACCGCCGCGCCGGGCGTCAGCGACGACCAGCTCCAGCAGCGGATCGCCGACGCGCTCGGTCCGCACGCGTACGAGTACCGGACCGCCGAGGAGCAGGCCGAGTCGGCCGCGGCCTCGCTCGGCGGATTCCTCGACGTCATCAAATACGTGATGCTCGGCTTCGCCGGCATCGCGACGCTCGTCGGGGTCTTCCTCATCGTCAACACCTTCTCGATGCTCATCGCCCAACGCACCCGCGAACTGGGCCTGTTGCGCGCGCTCGGCGCCGACCGGCGGCAGGTGCGCCGGTCGGTCCTCACCGAGGCGGCACTGCTCGGCCTGGTCGGGTCGACGCTCGGCCTCGCCCTGGGCATCGGGCTGGCCTTCGGACTGATCGAGCTGATGGGCCTGCTCGGCATGAACCTGAAGGCCACCGAGATGGTGATCGGCGTGGGGACACCGATCGCGGCGTACGTCGTCGGGCTCGGCGTCACCTTCGTGGCGGCGTACCTCCCGGCGCGGCGGGCGGCGACCGTGTCGCCGATGGCGGCGCTCTCGGACGCCGAGATCGCCGGTGTGGGGCGGCCGCTGCGGGTGCGCGCGGTGGTCGGCGGGATCATCGGGGCGGCCGGTGCCGCCGCGCTCGTGGGGTGCGCGATGTCGTCGGACACGGGCTCGGCGGCCTCCCTGCTGGGCCTCGGCGTGGTCCTCACCCTCGTCGCGACCGTCGTCGCGGGTCCGCTTCTCGTCCGGCCGGTGATCCGGGTCCTCGGCGGCGCGTTCCCCGCGCTGTTCGGCTCCGTCGGCCGGATGAGCCAGCGCAACGCCCTGCGCAACCCGCGCCGGACCGGGGCCACCGCCGCCGCGCTGATGGTGGGGATCGCCCTGGTCGCCGGGATGTCCGTGGCCAGCGCGTCGATGACCAAGTCGTTCGACGACGAGATCGACAAGACGCTCGGCGCCGACTTCGTCATCCAGAACCAGAACTTCATGCCCTTCCCGCAGGAGATCACCGACAAGGTCGAGGCCACGGACGGCGCCGGCCTCGTCGTACGGCAGCGGTTCACCCCGGTCGCCGTACAGCTGCCGGACGGCAAGCGGGTCGAGACGACCGCCGCGGCCTACGACTCCCGGCTCGACGAGGTCGCGAACGTCACCTACGCCCGCGGCGACAGCGCCGCCGCGCTCGCGGACGGCGGTATCGGCATGGACGTGGACTTCGCCCGGGACCACGACGTGACGATCGGCAGCACGATCCCGGTGCGGTTCCCGGCCGGGAAGGACGCCGAGCTGAAGGTGACCGCGCTCACCGACCAGGACACCGCCGACGGCTTCGGGATGCAGGGCGGGCTGTACTTCGGGATGGACACCATCGAGCGGTACGTGCCCGAGGGCCAGGACTCGGCGCTGTATGTGAACGCCGGCTCCGGCGTCGGCGCCGACGAGCTGCGCGCGAACCTGGAGCGGACGCTCGACGCGTATCCGCAGGTGCAGGTCCGTGACCAGGCCGACTACAAGGAGCTGGTCCGCGGCCAGATCGCCGTACTCCTCTATCTGGTCTACGCCTTGCTCGGCCTCGCGATCGTCATCGCGGTGCTCGGGGTGGTCAACACCCTCGCCCTGTCGGTGGTGGAGCGCACCCGGGAGATCGGGCTGCTGCGCGCGATCGGGTTGGCCCGGCGGCAGCTGCGGCGGATGATCCGGCTGGAGTCGGTGGTGATCGCCGTGTTCGGCGCGGTCCTCGGGCTCGTGCTGGGGCTGATCTGGGGTGTGTGCGTGCAGCAGGTGCTGGCGCTGCAGGGCATGAAGGCGCTGGCGATCCCGTGGGGCACGGTCGTCGCCGTGGTGATCGGCTCGGCGGTGGTGGGCGTGGTGGCGGCCCTGCTGCCCGCGCTGCGCGCGTCCCGGATGAACGTGCTGGCGGCCATCGCGCACGAGTGATTGGGTGCTGGCGGCACGGGCACACGGGTGATGTACTCGCTGGTATGCCGGCTCAAGTCCCCCTGAGGTGAGGAGAGTTCATGCCGCGCCCGTTCCGCTTCGGAGTCAATCTGCTCAGTCCCACGTCCGCCGAGGAGTGGCGCGCGAAGTGCCGCCGCGCCGAACAGCTCGGTTACGACGTGATCCTGGTCCCGGACCATCTGGGCATGCCGGCCCCGTTCCCGTCCCTGGTCGCCGCCGCGGAGGCGACCGAACAGCCACGGCTGGGCACGTTCGTGCTCAACTCCGGGTTCTGGAATCCCACGCTGCTGGCGCGCGAGGTGGCCACCACGGACGCGCTGACCGGCGGACGCCTGGAGCTGGGGCTCGGCACCGGGTACGTCCCGGCCGAGCACGACAGAGCCGGTCTGCCGTGGGGGTCGCCGCGCGAACGGGTCGACCATCTGCTGCGCACTGTCCAGGAGTTGGACCGGCTCCTGGGCTCCGAGGAGCACGAGCCGCGTCCCGCGCAGCGGCCCCGGGTGCCGCTGCTCATAGGCGCCAACGGCGACCGGATGCTGCGGATCACCGCGGAGCACGCGGACATCGCCGCGTTCACGGGCGCGCGGACGGTGGCGGGCGGCAAGCTGGAACCACTCACCGCCGAGGAACTCGACGAACGGGTCGGCCGGTACCAGGAGTTCGCCGCCGGGCGGAAGGAACCCGCCGAGCTCAACCTGCTGATCCAGATCGTCGAGATCGCCGAGGACCGGAGCGCCGCCGTGCGGCCGTGGCTCAGCCACCTCCCGAACCTGAGCGAGGAGCAGGTTCTCCAGCTGCCGTTGGTCCTCGTGGGGACGCTGGAGGAGATCGTCGACCAGGTGCTGGCGCAGCGGGAGCGGTACGGATTCTCGTATCTGACCGTCCTGGAGCCGAACATGGAGATGTTCGCCAAGGTCGTCGAGGCGCTGCGCGGCAGGTGAGGGGCGAGCGAGTGGCAGGAGAGGGGCGAGCGAGCGGCAGGTGAGATGAGCCGGCGCGAGGTCGGATGCGGGATCCGGTCGGACGCGGCATCCGGTCCGGGAGCCGGTCCGCCATCCGGTCCGGTCCTGTTCGCCACCGCGCGGACGCTGTCCGGATCCTGGAATTCCAGGTCGCCGTCCGAGCCCCGTGATGGGATCGGCCCATGATCGACCTGCGGATACGGGCCGCGACGCCCGACGACCTCGACGCCGTACTCGCCTTCTGGAAGGTGGCCGCCGAGGGCACGAGCATCAGTGACGACCGTGACGGCGTCGAGCGACTGGTGGCCCGTGACCCCGAGACACTGATCATCGCCGAGCAGGACGACGAACTGGTGGGCACCGTGATCGCCGGCTTCGACGGCTGGCGGTGCCATCTGTACCGGCTCGCGGTGCACCCGGACCGGCGGCGGCAGGGCATCGGCTCGGCGCTGCTGACCGCCGCCGAGGAGCGGTTCGTACGGCTCGGGGGGCGGCGCGGCGACGCGATGGTGCTCGTACGCAACGAGTCGGCCCAACATGCGTGGCGCGCGGCCGGGTACGCGCCCGAGGAGAAGTGGCGGCGGTGGGTGAAGCCGCTCGGAGACTGAGGGAGCCCGGGGCACCCGGGGACGGCGACACGATACTTTGCCGATCCTTTACCATGGGTGGACCAGTCGACCTCTACGGAAAGGTTGTGAGCGTCCGCCCATGGGCGAGCCTCCCAGTACCCGGCCCGGTACACCTCGTACCCGAGCCGGTGTCCGACATCGCGCGATCCTCCCGCCGCTGCACGATCCTGGGACGGAGGTGACCCGATGACCGAAGTGCTCCTCCTCCTGGTGGCGGTGCTGCTCTCGTTGATCTGTGGTGCCTTCGTCGCCGCCGAGTTCTCGCTGACCACGGTCGAGCGCGGCCAGCTGGAGCGGGCCGCGGAGCGCGGTGAGCGGGGTGCCGCCGGCGCCCTCAGGGCCGTACGGAACCTCACGTTCCAGCTCTCCGGCGCCCAGCTCGGCATCACCGTCACCAACCTGGTGGTCGGCATGCTCGCCGAGCCGTCGATCGCCAAGCTGATCGCGGGCCCGCTGGAGACGGTCGGCGTGCCGAAATCCGCGTCGGGTTCGGTGGCGCTGGTGATCGGTACGGCCCTGTCGACCGTCGTGCTGATGGTCGTGGGGGAACTGGTGCCCAAGAACTGGGCGATCTCCTCGCCGCTGCCCGTGGCGAAGAAGGTGGCGACCCCACAGCGCTGGTTCAGCGCCGCGTTCCGCCCCTTCATCACGCATCTCAACAACACCGCCAACCGTCTCGTGCGTCTCTTCGGCGTCGAGCCCGCCGAGGAGCTGGCCTCCGCGCGCGGCCCCCAGGAGCTGGCGGCTCTCGCCCGGCACTCCGCCAAGGCGGGCGCGCTGGAGGCGGACACCGCCGAGCTGTTCGTGCGGACGCTGAACCTCGCCGATCTGACCGCCGAGAACGTGATGACCCCGCGCGTCCAGGTCATCGCCCTCGACGCCCTGGCGACCTGCGAGGACGTGGCGAACGCGACCCGGGCCACCGGCCTGTCCCGCTTCCCCGTCTACCGCGGCAGCCTCGACTCGGTCGTCGGCACCGTGCACATCAAGGACGTCCTCGCCGTGCCCGCCGGGCGCCGGCTGCGCACCTCCGTCGCGGAGCTGCTGCGCGAGCCGCTGCTCGTCCCGGAGTCACTGACCGTCGACCGGGTCCTCGACCGGCTCTCGGGCAAGCGCACGATGGCCGTCGTCATCGACGAGTACGGCGGGACCGCCGGTGTGGTGACGCTGGAGGACATCGTCGAGGAGGTCGTCGGCGAGGTGCGGGACGAGCACGACCCGCACGAGACACCCGACCTGGCCCCCGTCGGCACCGACGAGAGCGGCCGCGAGCTGTACTCGGCGGACGGCTCGGCCCGCACCGACCAGCTCGCCCGGGTCGGCCTGCGCGCGCCGGAGGGACCGTACGAGACGCTCGCGGGTCTCGTCGCCACCGAACTGGGCCGCATTCCCGCCGTCGGCGACACCGTCGAGGTCGTCGGCTGGCGGCTCGACGTCGTGGACGCCGCCGGACGCCGGGCCGCGCGGGTGCTGCTGCACGCGCCGACCGCGTCCGCCGACGAACACGAGAAGGAGACGCGATGACCGCCGTCCAGCTGCTGATCGGTTTCGCGACGCTGGTCGTCAACGCCTTCTTCGTGGGCGCCGAGTTCGCCCTGATCTCCGTACGCCGCAGCCAGATCGAAGAGCACCTCGAACACAGCGGCAACGGCCAAGGCGACCGGCGGGCGCGCAGCGTGCTGTGGGGCCTGGAGCACGTGTCGGCGCTGATGGCGGCCGCGCAGCTCGGCATCACCCTGTGCACCCTGGTCCTCGGTGTGGTCGCGGAGCCCGCGATCGAACATCTGCTGGAGCCGCTGTTCCACGCGATCGGCATGCCGGAGGGCGCGGGCCACGCGGTGTCCTTCGTGATCGCGCTGGCGCTCGCCACCTATCTGCACATGCTGCTCGGCGAGATGGTGCCGAAGAACATCGCCCTCGCGGAGCCGGTGCGCAGCGCCCTGCTGCTCGGCCCGCCGCTGGTGGCCCTGTCGCGCGCGCTGCGCCCGGTGATCTTCACGATCAACGCCTTCGCGAACGCGCTGCTGAAGCTCATGCGGATCGAGACGAAGAACGAGGTCACGGCGACCTTCTCGGACACCGAACTCGCCCGTCTCGTCCGGGACTCCAGCGAGGCCGGACTCATCGACGACCGCGCCCAGGAGCGGCTGCGCGACGCCCTGGAGCTGGGCCGCCGGCCCGTGCGCGATGTCGTGCTCCCGCTGGAACGCGTCGTCTACGCGGGCATGGGCGTCACCCCGGAGGAGCTGGAGCGGCTGTCGGCCGAGTCCGGGTTCTCCCGCTTCCCGGTGGTCGACGAGGGGCGCCGGATCGTGGGCTATCTCCATGTGAAGGACGCGCTCGACGCGGCCCCGCGTGACATGCCGTTCTCCGTCCGGGACATGCGCTCCATCGCCCGGGTCCGGGAGACGACACCGCTGGACGACGTGCTCACCGCGATGCGCCGCAGCCGGACGCACCTGGCGGCCGTTCTGGGCGCGGACGGGCGGCTCGCCGGCATCGTGACCATGGAGGATGTGCTGCGGGAGCTGTTCGGACAGCCCGCCGTCTGAGGTCCGGAAGGGGGCGGGAGCCGACCGACCGCCGGGTATGTGCACGGGATACCATTTCTGTCGCCATGCAGACGCATCCCTCTTACTCCAGCCTTGTCGCGGTCGGCGACTCCTTCACCGAAGGCATGTCCGACCTCCTCCCCGACGGTTCGTACCGGGGCTGGGCCGATCTCCTCGCGGGCCGGATGGCCGCGCGGACGCCCGGCTTCCGGTACGCCAATCTCGCGGTGCGCGGGAAGCTGATCGGGCAGATCGTCGCCGAGCAGGTCGAGGTGGCCGCCTCGATGGAGGCGGACGTGATCACGCTGGTCGGCGGCCTGAACGACACGCTCCGGCCCAAGTGCGACATGGGGCGGGTCCGCGGACTCCTGGAGGAGGCCGTGGAACGCCTCGCCCCCGCCTGCAAGCAGCTCGTCCTGATGCGCAGCCCGGGCCGCCAGGGCCCCGTCCTGGAGCGGTTCCGGCCGCGCATGGAGGAGCTGTTCAGCTGCGTCGACGAGCTGGCCGCGCGGCACGGCGCCCTGGTCGTCGACCTGTACGGGGCGCCCTCGCTGGGCGATCCCCGCATGTGGGACGTGGACCGGCTGCACCTCACCGCCGAAGGCCACCGCCGGGTCGCCGAGGCGGTCTGGCAGGCGCTCGGCCACGAGGCGCAGGATCCCGAGTGGCGTACACCGATGCCCGTGACGCCGCCGCCCGGATGGACCGCACGCCAGGTGGCCCACGCCCGGTTCGCCAGGCAGTACCTGCTGCCGTGGATCGCCCGCCGTCTCACGGGCCGCTCCTCGGGCGACGGCCGGGCAGGCACCCACTTCAGCGCTGAGCTGGGCAAAGCCTTTTGGGTCACCCCTGTGGACCACACGAACCCCGGCCCTGTGACGGACTGGCGACACGTGAGGCCCTGACCCGGAGCCCCGCCCGGCTGCCGTGCACCGATGAAACGCGGGGTGCACCCGCTTCAGACCACCCGCTGGGCCGACGATGCCCGAAGGCGCTGCCGATCCGGCGGCGCTGCTCGGCATCCTGATCACCGCGGCGAAGGGCGGCAGGGCGGGGCGTGTCGTTGACGACGGATCGGGTCGGGACACCGCGTTCCGCCTGCAGTTCGGCCCATGTCGTCCGGGCCCGTTCATGCATGATGACGGGATGAACCATAGCGACCGGCGTTTTCACGTCATCGTGCTGTCGAACTTCGCGAAGGGCTTCGACAAGTACGCGAACGCTTACGGCAAGGCGGGGATTCCGGAGAGTACCTATCCCGACCGGTTCCACCTGCTGACCCGCGCGGAGTTGGGAATCGGCATCGGCAAGGCGCGACGCCTGCTGGACCGTCTGGCCATGCCGGGTGACCGGCTGCTGGTGCTGGAAACCATGGTGGACCCCGACAAGCTGGTGCCCAACGTGTCGACCGGCCTCGGCATGGAACTGCACGAGGCTCGCATCCGGTTGTCAGCAGTCCACGAGCTCGACGAAGCGGGCGACGAGTTCACACTGCGCCCGACGACCGTCGAGGACGCGATGGCGTCCTCCCTGCACCTGCACGGTTCGGCACTGCGTCGCTACGCCGACACGCGACCGCGCTCGGTGTCGCTTCTGCCGGTCGCCTCCGCCTGCCAGGCCCGGTGTTCGTTCTGCTTCTCCGCGGCTTCGATCTCCAGCGACCAGGCACCGGCACGGGTCCCGTGGGACGCGGTCGCCCACTGGCTGGAGCGCGCCCGCGCGGCAGGTGCCGAGCGTGCGGTGATCACCGGGGGCGGGGAGCCCACGCTCATACCGTTCGAACAGCAGCTGCGACTGGTGTCCGCCTGCTCGGCGGCCTTCCCGAAGGTCGTCCTGATCACCAACGCGCACACCCTGGCGAAAGGCAGGCACGCCGATCGGGCCGACCGCCTCGCGGCCCTGAGCACCGCGGGCCTGAGCGTGCTGGCGGTCTCCCGGCACCATCAGGACGACGCCGTCAACGAGCGGCTGATGATGCTGCGCACGCCGGTGAGCTCTGTCGTCGACACCTGGCGCGTGGAACGTGACCGCTGGCCGGGGCTGCGGATGAGGTTGATCTGTGTGCTCCAGCACGGCGGCGTCGCCGACGCGGCCGAGGTCGCCGACTACCTTTCGTGGGCCGCGGCTCTCGGTGTCGAGGAAGTCTGCTTCAAAGAGCTCTACGTATCCACCAGCACCGAGTCGCTCTACTTCGACCGCGCCGCCAACGTCTGGAGCCGAGAGCACCAGGTTTCGCTGTCCGTCGTCACCGGGTTCGCCGAGCAGCACGGTTTCGAACTGGCGAGCCGCCTGCCCTGGGGCGCGCCGGTCTACCACGGCAGCTGGGACGGACGGCCGATGCGGATCGCCGCTTACACCGAGCCCAGCCTGCTCTGGGAACGCACCAGCGGGATCGCACGCAGCTGGAACGTCATGGCCGACGGACGCTGCTACGCCTCCCTGGAAGACCGGGCCAGCGAGATCGTGCCGGAAGGCGTATCGGCATGAGGTTCGAGGAGTTCCAGGAATTCCGGCAGCGGCACCTCAGTGCTTCCTCGTCGCTTCTGGACACCGCCGAGACCAACGTGTACCGGGCGCTTGCCCCGATGCGACCGGAACCGCCGGCCGACATGAGTACGGTGCACCGGTGCGATCTCGCCCGAGCCTGGCTGCGGCGCTTCGAGCTGCCGGAAGAGTGGTCCGGCCACGCCATGGTCTGTCGAGGGGTCCGGCACGGGCTCGGTGTGGTGTTCCACCGGCTGCGCGCCGTGCACGCGCGGTTGTGGCTGCCCAGCGACGTGTACCCGGTCTACTTCGAGCTGGCCCGCGCCGCGGGCCTCGACCCCATGTCCTACCCGACGCTACCGGCGCCGGCCCTGCCGGGGTCGCCGGCGGACCACCGGCCCGAATACCTGCTGCTCGCCAACCCCAGCAAGCCGCTCGGCCGTTACCTGTCGGATGCCGAGTGCGACGCGGTGATCTCGTGGTTGCGGGAATCACCACGCCGCCGCCTGCTGATCGACAGCGTCTACGACCTGGGAGCCCCGTTCGCCGCCGGCACACGGCGATTGCTGGACACCGGTTGTGCGGTCCTGCTGCATTCGGTCACCAAGGGATGGCTGTGGCCACGCACGTTCGGCGTGGTCCTGCTGGGCCCGGCGCACGCCGAATGGGCCGAAGCGTTCCGGGCGGATCCGCCGGCGCCGGCACAGCTGGGGCTCGCCGCCCGTCTGCTGACCGAGCACAGTGACGTGCCCCGGCAGGTCGTCGACGAACTGGCCGCACGGGCCGAGCGGTTGTTCGCACGGTTGCCGGACGAGGTGCTCGGGGCGATTCCCACGGCGAGCCGGACGTGTCCCGGCAACTATTTCTTCCCGGTCGACATCCCAGCGGAGACGCTCCAGCGTGAGTGCGGCGTGCTCGCCGTGCCGGTCAGCGTGTTCGGGGAGGGCAGTTGGTCCGGCTCCATCCTGACCAGCCTTGCTGACGCTTTCGGCCCGACGCCGACGGTGGCGCGATGAAGCCACTGGAGGACCTGGCCGTATACGACGATGCGGACTTCTACGATCAGGAGTTCACCGCGCGCACCCACGACATCCCGTTCTTCCTCGGCCAAGCGGTCCGGGCGGGCGGTCCGGTCCTGGAGGTGGCCTGCGGAACCGGGCGCATCACCCTGCCGATCGCGCGGGCGGGTGTCGAGGTCACAGGGCTCGACATCATGCCCTCGATGCTCGCGCGTGCCCGTCAGCGGGCCGAGGACGAGCGACTGCCGGTCGAGTGGCTGGAACAGGACTGCCGAGACATCCGCTCCGACAGGCGCTTCGCCCTGGTGTTCTCGGCGACCAACGCGATGCAGCACCTGCACGACCTGGATTCCGTGGTCGCGTTCCTCGCCTCGGCGCGAAACGTGCTGCGACCGGGCGGGACCCTGATCCTGGACGTGTTCAACCCCGACATGGCCAAGCTGTGCCGGCTCCCCGAGTCGCCCTACCACCACAAGTCGGTCGCGGACCGGGACGGGGCGAGGCTCGACGTGCGAGCGACGACCAGCTACGACGCCGCCGCCCAAGTGCTGCGGTTCACGCTGGACTACCTACGCGACGGCGTGTGCGTACGCACCAAGAAAGTCAGCATGCGCTGCTTCTTTCCCGAGGAACTCTTGGCGCTCTGCCGGCTGGCCGGTCTCGACGTGGCGCAGCGCTACGGGGACTACGATCAATCCCCGTTCACGAGCACCTCGCCGAAGCAGCTCCTGTTCTGCCACTCCCGAACCGCACCGTCCGGCGACGGCCTGCCGGCCAAGCGGCCCGAGTTGCTGCCGTACGAGGGGGCGCTAGCGTAAGAGCCGCGTAGGAGCCGCCGCACCGGGAGGCGCGCGTGTCCACGACAGTGATCAATCTGAAGGGCCGCATCCGCGACTTCGGCCCCCGTCTGGAGTACGCCCCCAGCGACCTGGTCTACATCGGCCGCCGCTGGACCATGGGCCACTGGGACCTGCCCCAGCATCCGCTGTACAACCCGTTCCAGTACGACACCCCGAAGAAGAAGCGCGACGGTACGCGCGCCGAGGTGATGGCCAAGTACCGGGAGTACCTGATGGCCGACCCCGAGCTGCTGGCCCTGGTGCCGGAGCTGCGCGGCAAGACCCTGGCCTGCTGGTGCGCGCCGGAGCCGTGCCACGGGGACGTCCTGGCGGAGATCGCCGACCGCCCGGAGTCCTCTTCGTAGGTTCCTCCGAAGAGGCCCGCTGTGCTCACCTGCAGGAATCGCCAGTAGAATCCATACACGTGACTTCTGCGCCAGCCAAGCCCCGCATCCCGAACGTCCTCGCCGGACGCTACGCCTCCGCCGAGCTCGCCACGCTCTGGTCGCCCGAGCAGAAGGTGAGGCTGGAGCGGCAGCTCTGGCTGGCCGTGCTGCGGGCCCAGAAGGACCTCGGCATCGAGGTGCCGGACGAGGCGCTCGCCGACTACGCGCGGGTCCTCGACACCGTCGACCTGGCCTCCATCGCCGAGCGCGAGAAGGTCACGCGGCACGACGTGAAGGCGCGGATCGAGGAGTTCAACGACCTCGCCGGGCATGAGCACGTGCACAAGGGCATGACGTCCCGCGACCTCACCGAGAACGTGGAGCAGCTGCAGATCCGGCTCTCGCTGGAGCTGGTCCGCGACCGTACGGTGGCTGTGCTGGCGCGGCTCGGCAAGCTGGCCGGTGAGTACGGCGAGCTGGTCATGGCCGGCCGCTCGCACAACGTGGCCGCGCAGGCCACCACCCTCGGCAAGCGGTTCGCGACCGCCGCCGACGAGCTGCTCGTGGCGTACGGCCGGGTCGAGGAGCTGCTCGGCCGCTACCCGCTGCGCGGTATCAAGGGCCCGGTGGGCACGGCCCAGGACATGCTGGACCTGCTGGGGGGCGATGCCTCGAAGCTCGCCGAGCTGGAGCAGCGGATCGCCGGGCACCTCGGCTTCGCGCAGGCCTTCACCTCGGTCGGCCAGGTCTACCCGCGCTCGCTGGACTACGACGTGGTGACCGCGCTGGTGCAGCTGGCGGCGGCGCCGTCCTCGCTGGCGAAGACGATCCGGCTGATGGCCGGGCACGAGCTGGTGACCGAGGGCTTCAAGCCGGGTCAGGTCGGGTCCTCCGCGATGCCGCACAAGATGAACACGCGGTCGTGCGAGCGCGTCAACGGGCTGATGGTCATCCTGCGCGGCTACGCCTCGATGACCGGCGAGCTGGCGGGCGACCAGTGGAACGAGGGCGACGTGTCCTGCTCGGTGGTGCGCCGGGTCGCGCTGCCGGACGCGTTCTTCGCGCTGGACGGCCTGCTGGAGACGTTCCTGACCGTCCTCGACGAGTTCGGCGCGTTCCCGGCCGTCGTCGCGCGTGAGCTGGACCGCTATCTGCCGTTCCTCGCCACGACCAAGGTGCTGATGGGCGCGGTGCGGGCGGGCGTCGGCCGTGAGGTCGCGCACGAGGCCATCAAGGAGAACGCCGTCGCCTCCGCCCTCGCGATGCGCGAGCAGGGCGCCGAGCGCAACGAGCTCCTCGACAAGCTCGCCGCCGACGACCGCATCCCGCTGGACCGCGGCCAGTTGGACGCGCTCATGGCCGACAAGCTGTCCTTCACGGGCGCCGCGGCCGATCAGGTCGGCGTCGTCGTCGGCCGGATCGAGGAGATCGTCAAGCAGCGCCCCGAGGCCGCCGGTTACACGCCGGGAGCGATCCTCTGACCCGCTTCACCCAGGCCGAACTGGAGGCCGCCCGCGACCGGCTGGTGCCGGATGTCACCGCGGACGGCCTCCGGGTCCTGTTCTGCGGGATCAATCCGGGGCTGATGACGGCGGCGACCGGCCATCACTTCGCCCGCCCCGGCAACCGCTTCTGGCCCGTCCTGCACCTGTCCGGCTTCACACCCCGGCTGCTCAAGCCCGCCGAGCAGGACGAGTTGCCGTCGTACGGGCTCGGCATCACGAACGTCGTCGCGCGGGCGACGGCACGCGCCGACGAGCTGACGGCGGAGGAGTACGTCGAGGGCGGGCGTCTGCTGACCGCCAAGGTGGGGCGGCTGCGGCCGCGCTGGCTCGCCGTGGTCGGCGTGACCGCGTACCGGGCCGCCTTCGGCGACCGCAAGGCCGCTGTCGGTCCGCAGGAGCGGACGATCGGCGCCTCGCACGTGTGGGTGCTGCCCAATCCCAGTGGTCTGAACGCGCACTGGACGGCGGCGACGATGGCCGAGGAGTTCGGACGGCTGCGGGTGGCGGCGGAGGGCTGACCGCCGGACCGTTCGGCTCAGCGCGTCACGGGGGGTCGATCTCCGTGATCAGCGCGAGGAGTTGGAACGGCAGTTCCTTGTCCCACTGGGAGACGCCGAGGGCGACCCAGCGGCCGTCGGCCTGCCAGAGATGCACGTCCGGGACGTCGGAGCTGAGCACCGCCCAGGGCTCGGGTATGTCCTCGCCGTCCAGGGACCGGTCGAGGACGCTCCACAGGCTGAACACGTCGGGGGCGCCCCAGCGCTCGGTGAGCAGCTGCGACAGGGCGTCCCGGTCCGCCTCGTACTGCTCCTCGGTCTCCTCCCGGCGTGTGCCGTCGTCCTCCCAGAAGTCGGCGCTCGTCTGTAACTCGGCGACGTGATAGCCGGGTCCGGCCGTGCCGGCGTCCGACCGGCCGGGCTCCGCCGGGAAGTCCTCGGAGCACAGCCGCTCGATGACGGCGAGGTGCCGCGTGATGCTCATGCGGTCCAGTAAAGCGCGCACCACTGACACCTGTCGTGGCGTCAGGCGTCCCTGCGCCGTACGCTCCACGCGCCCGCCGCCAGCGCGGCCACCGCCCACAGCGCCGTCACCGCCAGGCCGCTCCAGGGGCCGAGCGCGCCGTCGGACGTCTCGTGGAGGATCACCTGGCCCGCCTTGTCCGGCAGGAAGTCCGCGATGCCGCCGGAGACTCCCCCGACGACGAAGGACACGATGAGCAGGAACGGGATGAGGATGCTCAGGGTTGCCACGCCGCTGCGCAGGAGGGCGGTCAGGCCGGCCGCGAGGAGGGCCATCAGAGCGAGGTAGACGCCGCAGCCGACGGCGCCGCGCAGGCCCTCGGCGGCCGAGAGTCCGCTCGTCCTGTCGCCGAGGACGGCCTTGCCGACGGCGAGGCTCACGAATCCGGTGAGCAGGCCGACGGCCAGGGCCGGTACACCGATCGCGACCGCCTTGGCCGTGAACCACCGGCCCCGGCGGGGTACGGCGGCCAGCGAGAGTCTGAGGGCGCCGCCCTGGAACTCGGACGACACGGCCGTCGCACCGAAGGCGACCGCCGCGGCCTGGCCGAAGTTGACGCCGAAGAACGCGGCGTGCAGCGGGTCGAAGTCGGTGCCGTCGGAGTCGAGTCCGGCGAGCGCGGAGAAGGCCGCGGTGGCGAGGACGACCGCGAGGAGGGCCCACAGCATCGACCGCAGGGTACGGATCTTGATCCACTCGGAGTGGAGGACGGCTGCGAACGTCATGGTCAGGCCTCCTGGGGCTGGGCGGGGGTGGCGGCGGAGGCGGCGGTGAACTCGGCCTCCTTGGCGGTGAGATCGAGGTAGGCCTGCTCCAGGGTGCCCTCCTCGGCGGCGAGTTCGAGGATCGTCAGGCCGGCGCCGGAGGCGAGGCGGCCGATGTCGTCCACGCGCGCGTCGAACACCGTCAGGCCTCCGTGCTCGCTCTCCGCCGTCCGGTGGCCGTGCCGTGTCAGGAGGTCGGTGAGGGTGTCGGTGTCCGTGGTGCGTACCCGTACGCGGGGCTGCACGCGCGCGTGGATGAACTCCCGCATGGAGGTGTCGGCGAGAAGGCGGCCGCGGCCGAGGACGACCAGGTGGTCGGCGAAGGAGGCGGTCTCGTTCATGAGGTGGCTGGAGACCAGGACGGTCCGGCCCTCGCGGGCGAGGCGGCGCAGCAACTCCCGGATCCAGATGATCCCTTCGGGATCGAGGCCGTTGGACGGTTCGTCCAGCAGGACGACGGACGGGTCGCCGAGCAGGGCCGCCGCGATGCCGAGGCGCTGGCGCATGCCCAGGGAGTACGTCTTCACCCGGCGCCGCGCGACCTTCGCCAGGCCCGTCTCCTCCAGCACCTCGTCCACGCGGGCGGGCGCGATGCGGTTGCTCGCCGCGAGCGCGCGCAGATGGTCGCGGGCGGTGCGTGATCCGTGCGCGGCCCGCGCGTCGAGCAGGGCGCCCACATGGCGCAGCGGTTCGTCGAGGTCGGCGTAGGCGCGGCCGCCGACGGTGGCGGTGCCGGAGGTCGGCCGGTCCAGACCGAGGACGAGCCGCATGGTGGTGGACTTCCCGGCGCCGTTGGGGCCGAGGAAGCCGGTGACACGGCCGGGTTCCACACGGAAGGTGAGGTGGTCCACGGCGCGGACGGTGCCGTACTCCTTGGTGAGGTCCTGTACGTCGATGCTGGTCATGGGCCCAGCCTGGCCGTGGGCGGGGTGTCGGGGCCTCCCCCGCGGGTGGAGAGCGTCTCCCCCGCCCGGGGGAGGCCCGTTGTCGGTGGTGGCTGGCACCATGACCGAATGGCCCGCTTCCTGCGCCCGTTGCTCCGGGGGACGACGTACACGCGCCTGCTGCATCTGTGGGTGCCGATGCTGATCGTCAGCCTGTGGATGTACATCATGCCCACGCGCCCGTGGGTCCCCGCGCTGTTCCTGATTCCGCTCGGGCTGATCCCCGCCGTGCGGCTGGGCGAGGGCGTGCAGGCACGGTTGCTGCTGACGCCGGGTGAGGAGGGGGATTCGGGGATCTCCGTGGCGCCGTCCGCCAGTTGGCGGGACCGGTTCCGCACGGTGGTGTGGCTGGAAGTGCGGATGGCGCTCGGGGCGCTGGCCTTGGGGGGCACCGCCTGGCTGCCCATCCTCACCTACGACCTGGTCTCGGTCGCGTTCGGGCATGTGCCGACGGACAACGTTGTACTGAGGGGTGTGGAAGCGCACTGGGCGTACGGCCTTCTGGCGCCCCTCACGCTCGTCCTGGCGTTCGCCGTCGTGGTCGGCCTCGGCGCGCTGGTCACCGCCGCCGCCCGTCGGCTGCTGGGGCCTTCGGCCGCCGAGCGGCTGGCCACGCTGGAGGAGCGGACCGAGCAGCTGCTGGAACGCAACCGGATCGCCCGGGAGCTGCACGACTCCATAGGGCATGCGCTGACGGTGGCGGTGGTGCAGGCGGGCGCGGCGCGGGCGGCCGGTGATCCGGCGTTCACCGACCGGGCGCTGACCGCCATCGAGGACACCGGCCGGGCCGCGTTGGAGGACCTGGAGCGGGTGCTGGGCGTGCTCCGGGAGACCGGCCGGCCCGTGCACGAGCGACCCACGCTGACCGAGGCCGACCGGCTGCTGGAGTCCGCGCGCACCTCCGGCGCGAAGGTGGACGCCGAGGTGTCGGGGCCCCTGGAAAAGGTGCCCGGACCGGTGTCCCGCGAGGGCTACCGCATCCTCCAGGAGTCGCTGACCAATGTGCTCCGGCACGCGGGCGACGTCCCGGTCCGGGTGCGGATCGCGGTCGCGGACGGCGGTCTCGACCTGGAGGTCCGCAATCCGCTGACGGCGGAGATACCGGGGCCCGGCCGGGGCAGCGGACTGCGGGGCATACGCGAGCGGGCGGCACTGCTCGGCGGCCGGGCGCGGACCGGTCCCGACCGGGGTGACTGGCAGGTGCGCGTCGAACTGCCGCTGAACTGAACAGCCGTTCGATCCCTAGGAGCTGATCTAGGCTGGCGGGATGCCGCCGATCACCGTTCTGCTCGTCGACGACGAACCCCTCGTACGCGCCGGTCTGCGGGCCGTTCTGGAGGCGCAGCCGGACATCGAGGTCGTCGGGGAGGCGGCGGACGGTGCCGCGGTGATCCCGCTGGTGCGGCAACTGCGGCCGAGCGTCGTCGCCATGGATGTGCGGATGCCGCTGCTGGACGGCATCGAGGCCACGCGGGCGGTGCTGCGGACCGTGCCGGAGCCGCCGAAGATCCTCGTGGTGACGACCTTCGAGAACGACGAGTACGTGTACGA
The DNA here is from genome assembly GCF_024612015.1 of Streptomyces sp. CA-210063. Lineage (NCBI taxonomy): Bacteria > Bacillati > Actinomycetota > Actinomycetes > Kitasatosporales > Streptomycetaceae > Streptomyces > Streptomyces sp. CA-210063. The sequence continues at coordinate 8,988,452 of NZ_CP102512.1, read as the reverse complement.
GGCGCTGCGCGCGGGCGCGGACGGCTTCCTGCTGAAGCGGGCCCGGCCGGCCGAGATCGTGCACGCGGTACGGCTGGTCGCCGAGGGCGAGTCGCTACTGTTCCCCGCCTCCGTACGGCAGTTGGCCGCCGAGTACGGCGACGGGGTGGGCAATCGGGCGGCGCGGGCGGTCATGGAGCGGGCCGCGCTGACCGAGCGTGAGGCGGAGGTGCTGCGGCTGATGGCCCGGGGCCTGTCGAACGCGGAGATCGCCGCCCGGCTGGTCGTCGGCACCGAGACGGTGAAGTCCCACGTCAGCGCCGTCCTCGCGAAGCTCGGGGCGCGGGACCGTACGCAGGCGGTGATCGCGGCGTACGAGTCGGGGTTCGTGGCGCCCGGCTGAGCCCGCCCGGGACGGCCTGTCGTTCTGGTCGGGTGCGACAGGCACTCGCCGGGGTCGACCGCGGCGAGTACGATCCGGCAAACACGGGCGCGAGCTGGGAGGACGGACGTTGGGGCGGCTGACCGGCGGGGATCCTTCTCTGCTCCGAAGAATCAACTCGGCCGTGGTGCTGCACGCGCTGCGGGCCACGGACCACGCGACGCTCACCGAGATCACGCGGGTCACCGGACTGTCCCGGCCCACGGTCGAGGGCGTCGTCGAGGGGCTCGTGGAAGCCGGGCTGGTGGTCGAGCAGGCCGCCGAGGAAGGCGCCGCCCGACGGCAGGGGCGGCCGGCGCGGCACTACCGGTTCCGGGCCGAGGCCGGTCATCTGCTGGGCCTGGACGTGGGCTCCCACCGGGTGACCGCGCTGCTCGCGGACCTCGACGGGCGGGTGCTGGGCTCGCTGTCCAAGGACGTCTCCGAGGCGGCGTCGGCGGACGACCGGCTGGAGCGGCTGCGCTCGACCGTCGCGGAGCTGCTGCGCAGGTCCGGGGTGTCGCGGGGTTCGCTGCGCGCGGTCGGCGTGGGCAGCCCGGGCATCATCGAGGCCGACGGCGCCGTACGCCTGTGCGCGGCCCTGCCGGAGTGGACGGGGCTGAACCTGGGCGAGCGGCTGAGCCGCTCCTTCAAGTGTTCCGTCCTGGTCGAGAACGACGCCAACGCGGCCGCGGTCGCCGAGCACTGGAAGGGCGCCGCCGCCGAGTCCGACGACGTGGTGTTCGTGCTGGCGGGGCTGAGCCCGGGCGCCGGTTCGCTGATCGGCGGGCGGCTGCACCGGGGCTACGGCGGCGCGGCCGGAGAGATCGGCGCGCTGCATCTGCTGGGCCGGGAGGCCACACCGGAGGCGCTGCTGTCGACCACGGGCGAGCCCTTGCATCCGCTGGACGAGCCGGCGGTCGCCGAGGTCTTCAAGCACGCGCGCGAGGGCGACGGGCGGGCCCGCGAGGCGGTGGACCGCTTCATACAACGGCTGGTCCACGATGTGGCGGCCCTCGTCCTCGCCCTCGACCCCGAGCTCGTGGTCGTCGGCGGCTGGGCGACCGGCATCGACGACGTACTCGATCCCCTCCGCCACGAGCTGGCCCGTTACTGTCTGCGCCCGCCCCGGGTGGCCCTCTCCCGACTGGGTGAGACGGCCGTCGCGATGGGCGCGCTCCGTCTTGCCCTGGACCATGTCGAGGAACAGCTGTTCGCGGTGGAGGGCACGGTGACGGCGCGGCGCTGAGGCCTCGCGCCCGTGCCGGCCGGCGGCTCCGCCCTCGCTCGCGGGCGCCGTACCGGTCCCCCCGTAGCCCCTGAAAACGCCGCGCCCCGGAAATCCGGGGCGCGGCGGGTGCGGTGCGAGGGGCTGCCCGCGGTCAGGACGCGCGGCGCTCCGGGCCGTGGTGGATCTCTACGCCGCCGGAGTCGCCGAAGGTCAGGCGGCACGTGTCAGCGCGGTAGGTGGCCATGGAGACGGCCGCCGTGCGTCCCTCCGCGAAGAAGCGGGTCGTGACGACGAGGACGGGCGCGCCGGGCAGCCGGTCGAGTTCCTTGGCGTCGTCCGCACGGGCCGAGCCCAGCTCGACCGAGCGGTCCTGCCCCTCCAGCTCCAGGCGCTGCAGCTCACGCAGCACGGCACGCGCGCGTGCCGCGCCGGAGGGCGCGTCTATGGCGGAGAGGGCGGGCACCGAGTCCGCCGGGATGTAGAGCAGCTCCGCGGCGACGGGCTGGCCGTGCGACATGCGGGAGCGGCGCACCACGTACACCTGCTCGCCGTGGCGGGTCTGCAGGATGCCGGCGACCGCGGCGGGCGGCACCGCCTCCTGGCAGTCCACGGACTGCCAGGCGTCGCCGATCGTGCCCGGCCACGCGTGCTGCTCGCCGCCCACGGCGACGCCCATGCGGGGCGGTGCCACGGTGGTGCCGACGCCGCGCCGGCGCTGCAGCCGGCCCTCCAGTTCGAGCTGCTCCAGCGCCTGGCGGAGCGTGGCCCGGGCGACACCGAAGCGGGCCGCGAGGTCACGTTCGTTGGGCAGGATCTCACCCACCGAGAACTCGGAGTCCAATGCCTCACTGAGCACGGTCTTCAGATGCCAGTACTTCGGTTCCGGCACTGATTCCAGCTGCTGGGTCCCCACCCTGTCCTCCGCTGCTTCGCCGTGGCCCGGCGGCGTTTTTAGCGCCCTTGTTTATTAAAGGTTGTTGCACTTTCTTGCGACCATAGGCCTGCCCCCACCCTTGGTCAAGACCAATCAGCGAACCCTCAGCCATCCGACAGGAGGAGGAGCTTCTCCGGGTTGCGCATGATGTAGACGCACTGGATCCGGCCGTCGGCGACCTCGAGCTGGAACACGCTGTCGACCTTGGCCCCGGACTGGACGACGACCGAGATGCCGCCGTTGATCTCCAGGAAGCGGAACGACGCGTCCGCGATGCCCTTGCCGGCGGTTCCGTGCAGGAACCGGCCCACCTTGTCGGCGGTTTCGAGGACGCGCACCGGGGCCTTGGCCAGACCACCGGCGTCGGCCACCAGACGGACGTCGGGGGCCAGCAGCGACATGAGCCCGTCGAGGTCTCCGCCGGCCGCGGCGGCGAGGAACCGTTCGGTCAGTTCGCGACGCTCGGCCGGGTCGACCTCGTAGCGCGGGCGTCGCTCGTCGACGTGCCGACGGGCCCGGCCGGCGAGCTGGCGGACGGCGGGCTCGGTGCGGTCGATCATGGCCGCGATCTCGGCGTACGGGTAGCCGAAGGCCTCCCGGAGCACGAACACCGCGCGTTCCAGGGGTGAGAGGGACTCCATGACGACGAGGACGGCGAGCGAGACGGTGTCGGCGAGGACGGCCCGCTCGGCGGTGTCCGGGACGGTGGCCCCGTAGTCGGTGACGTACGGCTCGGGCAGCCACGGGCCGGGGTACGTCTCGTTGCGGGACCGCACCTGGCGCAGCCGGTCGATGGCGAGGCGGGTGGTGACGCGGACCAGATAGCCGCGCGGTTCGCGCACATCGGACCGGTCGGCGCCGGACCAGCGCAGCCAGGCCTCCTGGACCACGTCCTCGGCATCGGCGACCCGGCCGAGCATGCGGTAGGCGACTCCCATGAGGACGGGGCGGTGCTCTTCGAAGACGTCGGTCGCGATGTCGGTGGTCACCGTTCCATCCCATCCCGCGGAGCGCGGCTCTGTCCAGGCGATTGCGATGACACACGCGGGCTTGTTACTCCCCAGGACTACCCGCCGGTAGCAGTTGCTGACAAGCTGTCTACGAACCCGTACGTCAGCGCGCCACCCGCACAGACGAGGAGCTGCACCATGCCCGCCGCCACGGTCTCCTTCCAGGTCCCCTCCCCGCTCGGCCCGCGGCCCGTGACGGTCTCCTACGCGCGCGAGGGCGCCGGCGAGCCGCTGCTCCTGCTGCACGGCATCGGCCACCACCGGCAGGCCTGGGACCCGGTGGTCCACATCCTGGCGGCCGAACGCGAGGTCATCACCGTGGACCTCCCCGGCTTCGGCGAGTCGCCCGCGCTGCCGGACGGCCTCACCTACGACCTGCCCACGACGACCGCCGTGTTCGGCGCCTTCTGCGAGGCCCTGGAGCTCGACCGTCCCCATGTGGCGGGCAACTCCCTGGGCGGTCTGCTCGCGCTGGAACTGGGCCGCGAGAAGCTCGTACGGTCCATCACGGCCCTGTCCCCGGCCGGGTTCTGGAACGAGGCCGAGCGGCGTTACGCGTTCGGTGTCCTGCTCGCCATGCGGCACATCTCGCGGCGGCTGCCGCTGCCACTGGTCGAGCGGCTGTCCCGGTCCGCGGCCGGCCGTACGGCCTTGACGAGCACCATCTACGCCCGTCCGGCCCGCCGTTCACCCGAGGCGGTGGTCGCCGAGACGCTCGCGCTGGCGGGGGCGACCGGGTTCGACGCCACCCTCCGGGCCGGTGGCGGCGTTCTGTTCACCGACGACATCCCGGGGCTGCCGATCACCGTGGCCTGGGGTACGCGGGACTGGCTGCTCGTGCGCCGCCAGGGCGTCCGGGCCAAGCGGCTCATCCCCGGGGCCCGGCTGGTGCGGCTGCCCGGCTGCGGCCACTGCCCCATGAACGACGACCCCGCCCTGGTCGCCCGCGTCATCCTCGACGGCAGCCGCTGACCGGCGGCGGATCGACGCCCCCGACCCCAGGGCGACTCCGGCGCCCACCAGCGCGCTGCCGACGGCCTGTGCGGCGCCGTAGGAACCGGTGCCGACGAGGGGCGCCGTGCAGGCGGCGGCCACCGGGATGAGACCGGAGAAGAGGGTGGCGCGCTCGGCGCCGATGCGCTGCATGCCCATGTACCAGCACACGAATCCGATGACCGTGACGACGGCCGCCTGCCACAGCAGCGCGGCGGTCTCGGTGCCGTCCGGGCGACGCAGCCAGGCGCCGCCGTCGACGACCAGGCCGACGACCGCCGACTCGACCGCGGCGACACCGCACACGGTCGCCGAGAGCAGTCTCGGGCCGAGCGGCCGCAGCACCGGTACGGCCAGCACCGCGAAGCCCACCTCGCCCGCCAGCGCGCACACCGAGAAGGCGATCCCGGCGCCGTCCGTACGGCCCCAGCCCTGGACGGTGAACGCGCCGGCCGCGACGAGCAACGCCCCATGGAGGACAAGCCGTTGCGGACGCCGGCCCTCCAGCAGCGGTACGAGGACGGCCACGACCACCGGGGCACAGCCCACGAAGACGCCCGGTACCGCCGGTTCCGCGGTGCGCTCTGCGGCGATCACGGCGACGTTGAAGCCGACCATGCCGACGGCCGCGAGCAGCGCCAGCCGCGTCCACTGCCGTGCGGTGAGGCGGCGCAGGGGTGCCGTGCCGCCCCGGCCGAGGAGCGGGAGCAGCAGGAGGCAGGCGAGGCCGTAGCGGAGGAACTGGCCGCCCGCGTACGGGTAGTCGCCCAGGACGCTGTTGGCGGTGAAGGAGCCGCCGACGAGGACACAGGCGAGGGCGGCGAGGAGGGCTCCGTCGGTGGTGGAGTTGGGCGCGGTGGTCCGCACGGGCGTGGCTTTCATGGTCGTGACGCTAGGGAGGCGGGCGGCCCGGATTAAGGTCCACTTCCATGACGTCATCGGGGACCAATTCGGCGGAGGGTGATCCCTCGGGGTCCGTCGCCTGGGCCGCCGCCTGGGAGCTGCTGCTGCCGGTCGCCGACGCGCCTCCACGCGCGCGTGGGCGTACGTTGCAGGCGGCGCTGCGGGAGGCGATCCGCAGGGGCCGGCTCGCGAGGGGGACGCGGCTGCCGTCGAGCCGGGAACTCGCCGCCGATCTGGGGGTGTCGCGCGGGCTGGTGACGGAGGCGTACGAGCAGCTGACCGCGGAGGGGTATCTGCGCAGCGACAGGGGTGCCGGGACCTGGGTGGGCGCCGCCGTCCGGGCCGCCCTCCCACGCGCGCGTGATCTCGCCCCGCGCTCCCCCGGCACCCGCGCCGACTTCGTGTCCGGAACACCGGACCTGTCGCTGTTCCCGCGGGCCGCGTGGGCGGCGGCCCAGCGTGGCGTGCTCGCGGAGCTGCCGCACCAGGCGCTGGGCTACCCCGATCCGCGCGGGCTGCCCCGGCTGCGTACCGCGCTCGCCGAACTGCTCGCCCGACGCCGGGGCGTGGTCGCCGACCCCGAGCGGATCGTCGTCGTCTCCGGGGTGGCTCAGGCCACGACCCTCCTCGGATTCGTGCTCCACGCGCGCGGGGTGCGCCTCGTCGGCGTCGAGGACCCCGGCAGCCCCGAGCACGGCACGCTGTACGCCGCCGCCGGGCTCGGCACCGTACCGCTGCCGCTGGACGAGGAGGGGCTGGCCGTCGGGCCGCTGCGGGAGGCGGGGGTGCGGGCGGTGGTGACGACGCCCGCACACCAGTTCCCGTCCGGGATCGCCTACTCCGCGCGGCGGCGGGCCGAACTGCTCGACTGGGCGCGGTCGGTGGACGGACTGATCGTCGAGGACGACTACGACGGCGACTTCCGCTACGACCGCGCCCCGGTGGGCGCCCTCCAGGGACTCGACCCCGAGCGGGTCGCGTACTCCGGGTCCGTCAGCAAGTCCCTCGCCCCGGGGCTGCGGCTCGGCTGGCTCCTCGTACCGGCGTCGCTGGCCGAGGAGGTCGTCGAGCGCAAACGGACCATGGACCTCGGCCACCCCACCATCGACCAGGCCCTGTTCGCCCGGTTCGTGGAGCGGGGCGACTACGACCGCCAGCTGCGGCGCTGCCAGCGGGCCTACCGGGAGCGGCGCGACACCCTGGTCTCCGCCCTCGCCGAGCACTTCCCCGGCACGGAGGTGTCCGGCATCGCGGCCGGGCTGCACGTCATCGCCGCCCTGCCGGACCGTTACGGCCCTCTCGACCGTTTCCTGGAGCGGGCCACGGCGGCCGGGGTCGCGGTGCGGGGGCTGGCGCGGTACGGGCGGGTGCCTGACGACGGCGTGCGGTTGGTTCTGGGGTACGCGCATCTGTCTCCCGCGCGGATTCGGGAGGGGGTGGGGGTGATGGCGTCGGCGGTCCGCTGACCCACGGGATTTCTCGCCCCCGCCGCCCCTACCCGTCCCATGCCAGGGGCTGCGCGCCCCTTCGACCCCCGTCAAAGACTCGGGGCTCCGCCCCGGACCCCGTTCGCGCAGTTCCCCGCGCCCCTGAAAAGCGTGGTTCCCCGCGCCCCTGAGAACTCTCACGCGGGGTCGGTGCTTCCCTCGCGACCCGGCCAGTTGTTCACTTGTCGTTTCCGTGTGCGCTGCGGCGCACCAGTAGTTGTGGCAGTGCACATTGGCCGAATCCGTCGCTGGAGGCGCATTCATGTCACATCGTCCGCCGAGTTCCCTGCCCGGTCGTCGCAGCGTGCTGCGCGGCTCGCTCGCCGCGTCGGCGGCGCTGGCGCTGCCCGGTTCCGTCGCGCTCGGTTCGGCACCGGCGCTGGCCCTGTCGGGGCGGCCGAAGGCCGGCTGGGGTGTCCAGACCGGGGACGTGACCGCGCACTCCGGGCTGGTGTGGGTGCGCTCGGACCGTCCGGCGCGGATGATCGTCGAGACGTCCGCCACCGAGTCGTTCCGCAACCCGCGCAGATGGCACGGCCCGCTGCTCGGCGCCGGCACGGACTTCACCGGTACGACGCGGCTGCGCGGCCTCCCGGCGGGTGAGCAGATCCACTACCGGGTGCTGCTCGCCGACCCGGACGACCCGCGCCGCACCGGCGAGCCGGTCACCGGCACGTTCCGTACGACGTCGCTGAAGCGTCGCTCCGGGGCGCGCTTCGTGTGGTCGGGCGACCTGGCCGGGCAGGGCTGGGGCATCAACCCCGAGCACGGCGGCTACCGCATCTTCGACGCGATGGGCGCGCTGGACCCGGACTTCTTCCTGTTCAGCGGCGACACCATCTACGCCGACGGCCCGATCGCGGCGACGGCGGCGCTTCCCGACGGCAGCACCTGGCGGAACATCACCACCGAGGAGAAGTCCAAGGTCGCGGAGACGCTCGCCGAGTTCCGGGGCAACTTCCGCTACAACCTGCTGGACGAGAACCTGAAGCGGTTCAACGCGCAGGTGCCCTCGATCGTGCAGTGGGACGACCACGAGGTCACCAACAACTGGTACCCGGGTGAGATCCTCACCGACACCCGGTACACCGAGAAGAACGTGGACGTGCTGGCGGAACGGGCCCGGCGGGCCTTCAGCGAGTACTTCCCGATCTCCACGCTGCGGCCGGGCGCCCGCGAGGGCCGGGTGCACCGCGTCCTGCGCCACGGTCCCCTGCTGGACGTGTTCGTCCTGGACATGCGGACCTACCGCAACGCCAACTCGTCCGACACGCAGACCACCGACCCGGTGGGCATCCTCGGCGCCGAGCAGTTGGAGTGGCTGAAGCGGGAGCTGTCGCGGTCGCGTGCGGTGTGGAAGGTGATCGCCTCCGACATGCCGCTCGGCCTGGTCGTGCCGGACACCGGCGACGGCAAGCCGAACATCGAGGCCGTGGCGCAGGGCGACCCGGGCGCGCCGCTCGGTCGGGAGCTGCAGATCGCCGAGCTGCTGCGGTTCATCAAGCACCGGAAGATCACCGGCACGGTGTGGCTGACGGCCGACGTGCACTACACCTCGGCGCAGCACTACCAGCCGTCGCGGGCCGCCTTCACCGACTTCGAGCCGTTCTGGGAGTTCGTCTCCGGCCCGCTCAACGCCGGTGCCTTCCCGGCGAACGCGCTGGACAACACGTTCGGCCCCGAGCGGGTGTTCGTGAAGGCGCCGACCACGGCGAACGTGTCGCCGGCGGGCGGCTACCAGTTCTTCGGCGAGGTCGACATCGACGGCCACAGCGGGGAGTTGACGGTCCGGCTGCGGGAGCAGGACGGGACCGTGCTGTACACGAAGGTGCTCCAGCCGGGACTCGTCGGCCAGTGACCGGCACGCCGTAGGCCGCCCCGCCGCGCCGCGGCCCCGCCCGATCGGCGCCTCGCCGCAGCGTTGTGGCGGGGCCACCGACGGTCACCGATGGCATCGATACCGACAGCTCCGGTCATACAAAATGCAATAAAAGGGGCAGGGTGATGCATTTACCGGTCAGTCACAGAGCGTTCGTGATCACGCAACACCGTTCGTTCACAGTGGCTACATGACTCCAGACATGTCTGATGTGACGCGGGCGCGGAGCGGCCGCCCGGTACACCACGCGCTGTTGTCCGCCAGGGCCGGGTTCCGCAGTTGGTGGACACGGCGCCACGGTCACGCGCCGCCGACGGGTGATACCGGCGCCCGGCCGCCGCTCGCCGAAGGGCGGCAGGCCGGGCCGTCCGAGACGGGCGCGGACGTGCTCAGCGGCGCGACCACGCTGTGGCGGATGCGGACGACGGTGAAGGACGCGCCGGGTTCGCTGGCCGCGCTGTGCATGGCGCTGGCCGGCCTCAAGGTCGACATCCTGAGCCTGCAGACGCACCCCCTGGCCGAGGGAACGGTGGACGAGTTCCTGCTGCGGGCGCCCGAGGAACTGCCGGCCTCCGAGATCGGCGGGGCGGTGTCGGACGCGGGTGGCAGCGCCACCTGGATCGAGCGCGGAGACGCCCACGACCTGGTGGACGCGCCGACCCGGATCCTCGGTCTGGCCACGCGTACGGCGCTGGACGCGTCGGAACTCCCGCTCGCGCTGCGGCAGTTGCTGGGCCGCTGCACCATCCGCTCGCTGCCCGCCACCGCTCCCGGCTCCGGCCGGGCTCAGGAGAGCGCCCCCGTCGAGGCGGCCCTGGAGGACACGGTGATGCGGCTGCGGGCGCCGGAGGGTGGGGTGATCACGGTGGAGCGGCCGTATCTGCCGTTCACGCCGACGGAGTTCGCGCGGGCGCGGGCCCTGGTGGAGCTGGACGCGCGGCTGGGTCCGCGGATTCCGTGCGGCCAGGACGTGCTGACGCTGCCGGAGGGCAACGACATCACGGTGCGCCGCGCCGACGCCGGGGATCTGCGGGCGGCGAAGGAGATGCACGAGCGGTGCTCCGCACGCACGCTGAGCATGCGGTACCACGGCCCGGTGGGCGATGCCGACCGGTATCTCAAGCATCTGCTCAGCCCCCGCTTCGGCCGGACCCTCGCCGCGCAGACCACCTCCGGCCGCCTCGTCGGCCTCGGTCATCTGCTCTGGGACGGCGACGAGACGGAGATCGCGCTGCTCGTCGAGGACGAGTGGCAGCGGCGCGGTATCGGCGGTGAACTGCTCCGCCGGCTGGTGGACATGGCGGCCGAGACGGGCTGCGAGAACGTGTACGTGGTGACGCAGTCGTCCAACACGGGGATGGTCGCGGCGATGCGGGGGCTTGAGCTGCCGCTCGACTATCAGATCGAGGAAGGGACATTGGTGATCACCGCGCGGTTGGACGAGGTGGGGGTCGCTTCGCGTGCGGCACGGCTGCGGGCACGCCCCGCTGGGATGACCGAGTAGCGGCGGGAAGGGCTTTGGGCCGTTGCCGCGTGCGGGTGTGTGGGGGCTGGTCGCGCAGTTCCCCGCGCCCCTGATGGGGCGCGGTTGCGGGGCGGTGGTTACATGGCCCCGCCCCGCACGTCCGAGCGACTGGGATCTGCTCCAGCGACTTGGATCAGCCCGAGGAGCCGGACCGGCCCAAGTGCCTCAGGCCCGGGCCCGGGCCTGCCTCATGGACAGCACGGCCCTCTCATCAGTGGCCCGCTCCCCTGTCGCCCCGTCGGCCGCCTTCCCCAACGCCCCGTCCAGGTCCGCCCACAGGTCCTCCACGTCCTCCAGCCCCACTGACATCCGCAGCAACCGGTCGCTCACCCCGGCCCCCCGCCTGTCCGTCTCCTCCACGATCCGATGGCTGATGGAGGCCGGGTGCTGGATCAGGGTGTCCACGCTGCCGAGGCTCACCGCCGGGGTGATCAGACGGACCCCGGCGATCACCTCGTGGGGGTCTCCCCGCACCTCGAAGGCGATCATGGCGCCGCCGATCCGCGGGTAGTGGACGCGCGCCACGCGTGGGTCGGCGGTGAGGCGGTGGACGAGTTCCGCGGCGGTCGCGGAGGCCGCGCGGACACGGACGGGGAGGGTCGCCAGGCCGCGCAGCAGAAGGTAGCCGGCGAGGGGGTGGAGGACGCCGCCGGTGGCGAAGCGGACCTGGCGCAGCCGCCCGGCGAACTCCTCGTCGCAGGCCACGACGCCGGCCATGACGTCCCCGTGGCCGCCGAGGTACTTGGTGGCGCTGTGCAGGACGAGCCGGGCGCCCTGTTCGACCGGGCGTTGCAGAACGGGCGTGGCGAAGGTGTTGTCCGCGAGGAGCGGGACCGAGCCGCAGGCGTGGGCGAGGGCCCGCAGGTCCAGTTCGGCGAGGGTCGGGTTGGCCGGGGACTCGACCAGCACGAGACCGGTGTCGGGGCGCAGCGCGTCCGCGACGCCCGCCGGGTCGACCCAGGTGACCTCGGAGCCGAGCAGCCCGGCGGTGAGGAGATGGTCGCTGCAGCCGTAGAGGGGTCGTACGGCGACGACGTGGCGCAGGCCCATGGAGGCGCGGACGAGAAGAACCGCGCTCAGCGCGGCCATGCCGCTGGCGAAGGCGACCGCGCTCTCGGTGCCTTCGAGACGGGCGAGGGCGGTCTCGAAGCGGGCGACGGTCGGGTTGCCGAGCCGCCCGTAGATCGGCGGGCCCTCCGGCTGGGCGCCGTCGGTGGCGAAGGCGTCGATGCGGGCGGCCTCACCACGGCTGTCGTACGACGGGTACGTGGTCGACAGGTCGATCGGCGGAACGTGCAGGCCCTGGCGCGCGAGGTCGTCGCGGCCGGCGTGCACGGCCTCGGTGGCCAGTGCTCTCGGCGTGGTGCGTGCGTGATCGTACGCGTGCGTGCTCGCTGAGTTCATGGCGCCAGAGTGAACATCGGCCGGGCCTCAGCGGTCGAACACCGTGTTACGTTCGAACAATGGCCGAATCCGTCGTACTCGATCCGGTGGATCTTCAGCTGCTGCGGCTGTTGCAGAACGACGCCCGGACGACGTACCGGGATCTGGCCGCGCAGGTCGGGGTCGCGCCGTCGACCTGTCTGGACCGGGTGACGCGGCTGCGGCGCGCGGGCGTGATCCTCGGCCATCAGTTGCGGCTCGATCCGGCCAAGCTGGGGCGTGGTCTGGAGGCGCTGCTGTCGGTGCAGGTCAGACCGCATCGGCGGGAGCTGGTGGGGCCGTTCGTGGAGCGGATCAGGGCGCTGCCGGAGTCGCGGACCGTGTACCACCTCACCGGGCCGGACGACTATCTCGTGCATGTCGCGGTCGCGGACATGACGGATCTGCAGCGGCTGGTCCTCGACGAGTTCACGTCGCGGCGCGAGGTGGCGCGGGTGGAGACCCGGCTGATCTTCCAGCAGTGGGACTGCGGGCCCCTGCTGCCCCCGGACACCGAACGGCCCACGCCCTGAGCCACGGGGCGCGGATCACGCCGTGAGCGGAATCCGGCCGACGTAAGGCTCAAGCGCCCGTTAAGCAGCTGACGCCGCCCCCACCGCCGTACCAAGATTGCCCGCATGTCTGACACCAAGAGCCCTCTGCCCCGTGAGGTCGCCGACGCGTACGTCGACGATCTCATCGCCCTCGACCCCGTGACCGGTACGTATCTGGGTGTGAAGGAGAGTTCCGGCAGGTTGCCGGACACCTCGCCGGCGGGCCAGGAGGCCCGTGCGGAGCTGATCCGGACGACGCTCGCGCGGCTCGACACGGCGGAGCGGCAGCCGGGCGCGGACAGTGACATCGAGCGCCGGTGCGCGCGCCTGCTGCGCGAGCGGCTGACGGCGGAGCTGGCCGTGCACGAGGCCGACGAGGGGCTGCGCGCGGTCGGCAACATGGTCACGCCGCCGCACGAGGTGCGCGAGGTCTTCACCATCACCCCGGCGGAGACCGAGGAGGACTGGGCGGCGATCGCGGAGCGGCTGCGCGCGGTGCCGGCGGCGTACGCCGGTTACCGCGAGTCCCTCGCGCTCGGCCTGGAGCGGAAGCTGTACGCGGGCCCGCGCCCGACCGAGACCTTCATCGGCCAGCTCACCGAGTGGGCGGACACGGACGGGTCGGGGCGCGGCTGGTTCGAGGACTTCGCGTCGGCGGGCCCCGAGTCGCTGCGGGCCGAGCTGGACGAGGCCGCCCGCGCGGCGACCCGGGCCGTGGTGGAGCTGCGCGACTGGATGCGCGACGTGTACGCCCCGGCGGTCGAGGGCGCCCCGAACACGGTCGGCCGGGAGCGCTACGCCAAGCTGGTCCGCTACTTCACGGGTGCGGACCTGGACCTCGACGAGGCGTACGCGTACGGCTGGGCCGAGTTCCACCGGCTGCTCGACGAGATGAGGACGGAGGCCGCGAAGATCCTGCCCGGCGCCGAGACGCCGTGGGTGGCGCTCGCCCATCTCGATGAGCACGGCCGGCACATCGAGGGTGTCGACGAGGTCCGCGACTGGCTGCAGTCGCTGATGGACGAGGCGATCGAGGCGCTGGACGGCACGCACTTCGACCTGGCCGAGCCGGTGCGGAAGGTCGAGTCGTGCATCGCCCCGCCCGGCGGCGCGGCGGCCCCGTACTACTCCGCCCCGACCGAGGACTTCTCCCGCCCGGGCCGCACCTGGCTGCCGACGATGGGGGCGACCCGCTTCCCGGTGTACGACCTGGTCTCCACCTGGTACCACGAGGGCGTCCCCGGCCACCACCTCCAGTTGGCGCAGTGGGTGTACGTCAAGGACGACCTGTCCCGCTACCAGGCCACCATCGGCGGGGTCAGCGCCAACGCCGAGGGCTGGGCCCTGTACGCGGAGCGGCTCATGGACGAGCTGGGCTTCCTCAAGGACGCGGAGGAGCGGCTCGGCTACCTGGACGCGCAGATGATGCGCGCGGCCCGGGTCATCGTCGACATCGGCATGCATCTGGAGCTGGAGATCCCGGCGGACTCCCCCTTCCACCCGGGTGAGCGCTGGACCGTGGATCTGGCCCAGGAGTTCTTCGGCGCCCACAGCAGCCGCCCGGCGGACTTCGTCGAGAGCGAGCTGACCCGCTATCTGACGATGCCGGGCCAGGCCATCGGCTACAAGCTCGGCGAACGCGCCTGGCTGCTGGGCCGGGAGAACGCGCGGCGGCGCCACGGCGACGCCTTCGACGCCAAGGCCTGGCACATGGCCGCGCTGTCCCAGGGATCTCTGGGCCTGGACGACCTGGTGGACGAGCTGTCCCAGCTGTGAGCCGGGCCGGCCGGGCCCACCGCCACGGGCGGCCGGGCCCGGCCGCCACGCCGGTTCAGTGCGTCAGCGGTCTCACCTGTACGAGGCCGAGCCATGTCCCCGGACCCGTCGAGACATACGCGGCGCGGACCCCGTAGTGCCCGGGGTCCAGCTCCACGCGGACGTGGTCCTTCTGCCGCAAGGCGTCCCCGGGCCGGGCGGCGTCGCAGAGGACGACCGGGCCGGGCACCCGCCACTCCATCTCGGGTTCCCAGGCGGCCGCGTCGAGCGCCGCCGGGACCTCCGCGAGGAGTTCGGCCTCGGAGTCGGCCGCGTGCCGGCGTACGAAGGTGCCGTGCTCGGCGAGGTACGCGGTGGGGGCGGGTTCATGGCCGAGGACCAGGGCGCGGGTGTCGCCGACCGGCAGGAGTCCGACGTAGCCGTCGATGTCGCAGGCCCGGTCGTAGTCGGACGACGTCTCGTCGCCGTCGGCGCCCGCCCAGAACGGCAGGACCGCTTCCGGTATCGCCATGAGCGGTCCGCCACTCGACTCCACCCACCGCACCACATCGGGAACCACCGCATCCGCGTATCGAGCCATGCCCAGAAGTTACACGGCGGTCGCGCGGCCTAACTGGCCACCCTCGAAGCCTTCTTGACAGTCTGTCAGCAACCGCAGTTCTCTGCGTCCACCGGGATCGTCAGCGAGTCGGCATCGCGCCGTGCCGCGCCCTCCCAGGTCTCGTAGGCCAGGCCCTCGCGCGCCCAGTACTCGAAGCCGCCGAGCATCTCCTTGACCTGGAAGCCGAGTTCGGCGAGGGCGAGGGTGGCGCGGGTCGCACCGTTGCAGGCGGGGCTCCAGCAGTAGGTGACGACCGGCACGGACTTGTCGAGCAGTTGCTCGGCCTGCTCGGGGATGAGCGCGGTGGGCAGGTGGATCGCGCCGGGGATGTGGCCCTGGTCCCAGGACTCGGTGGAGCGGGAGTCGAGGACGACGAAGCCGGGGTCGCCGTCGGTGGCGAGGGCGGCGGCCACGTCGGACACGTCGGTGTGGAAGACGAGACTGGCCCGGAAGTACGCGGCGGCCTCGGCGGGGGCCGCGGGGGCGACGCGCAGAACGGCGTTGACGGCGGGCGTGGTGGTGACGCTCAAGAGCTGGCCTTTCCCTCGTGGATCGCGGATCGCGGATCGCAGATCGCGGATCGCGGATCGCGGATCGCGGATCGCGGATCGCGGATCGCGGATCGCGGATCGCGGATCGCGGATCGCGGATCGCGGATCGCAACTTCGTGTTTCCCTCACCAGAAATCTACGGCCGGTGATCCCCTTCCTGAAGGGGCGTTCCACGGTCCGGCCCTTGAACGGCCGGGGATTCCCCTGCTATCCATCGGACATGACCGTGAATTCCCCGTACGAGCCCGACGCCACCGACTGGCGCATCCTGGAGGTCCTCCAGCGTGAGGGCCGGGCCAGCTTCGCCGAGCTGGCGCGTGCCGTGTCGATGTCGCCGAGCGCCGTGACCGAGCGGGTGCGGCGGCTGGAGGAGGCGGGCGTCATCCAGGGGTACGCGGCCGTCGTGGACCCGGAGCGGCTGGGGCTGCCGATCCTGGCGTTCGTGCGGCTGCGGTACCCGACCGGCAACTACAAGCCGTTCCACGACCTCGTCGCCGTCACCCCCGAGATCCTGGAGGCGCACCATGTCACGGGCGACGACTGCTTCGTGATCAAGGTCGCCGCCCGTTCGATGCGTCACCTGGAGGAGGTGTCGGGCAAGATCGGCGGGCTGGGGTCGGTGACGACGAGTGTCGTCTACTCCTCACCGCTCCCCCGGCGGCCGCTGGGTCACTGACCGCGCTGCCGCACCACCGACCCCGTCCGCTCCTTCACGACCTCCAGCTGTGCGTGGATGCGCCGCCGCAGATCGGCGACATGGCTGACGATGCCGACGCTGCGGTCGCGTTCACGGAGCGAGTCGAGGACGTCGAGGACCTCGTCGAGGGTCTGGTCGTCGAGGCTGCCGAACCCCTCGTCGATGAAGAGGGTGTCGAGGCGCACGCCGCCCGCTTCGTCGGTGACGACGTCGGCGAGGCCCAGGGCGAGCGCGAGGGAGGCGAAGAACGTCTCGCCGCCGGAGAGCGTGGCCGTGTCCCGCTCCCGGCCGGTCCAGGCGTCGACGACGTGCAGTCCGAGGCCGCTGCGACCGCGTCCGGCGCGGTTGTCGGAGTGGACGAGGGTGTAGCGGCCGGAGGACATGCGCTGGAGCCGTACGGTCGCGGCGGCGGCCACCTGTTCCAGGCGGGCGGCGAGGACGTAGGCCTCCAGGCGCATCCTGCGCTCGTTGTCGGCGGAGGTGCCGGCCGCGAGTGAGGCCATGCGGGCGACGCGGTCGTACTCCTCGCGCAGCGGTGCCAGACGGCGTACGGAGGCGGTGGCCCGCGCGGACAGCCGGTCCAGTTCGGCGCGGCGGCGCTCGGCGGCGTCCCATGCGGAGACGGTGCCCTGGAGCCGCTCGCGCGCGACCGAGGCAGTCCGCTCGGCGGTCGCGAGGTCGGCGGGGGGCCGCTGGGCGGCGGCCGCCGTGTCGGCCTCGGCGAGCACGGCCCGCACGGCCGCCTCCTCCGACTGCCAGGCGTCGAGGCGGTGTTGGAGGTCGCGGTGGGCGGCGTCGTCGAGGACCGCCGCGGCCGCGGCCTGCGGGGTGTCGAACCCGGCGCGGAAGGCCGCGTCGGCGAGGCGGGCGTCGGCGTCCTTGAGCCGCTGCGCGGAGTCGTCGGCGGCTCGCGCGGCCTCGGCGGCCCCGGTGAGGAGCGCGGCCCGACGCTCCAGATGTGCTGCCCGCGCGGCCACGCTCTCGGCGTCACCCCTGGCCTGCGCCAACTCTCCCTCCAGAACGGCCCGTTCCCGCTCCAGCGCGTCCCGCCGGGTGTTGCGGGACGCGGCCCTGACGGCCGCCTCCCGCTGCGCGGCGGTCCGCCGGTCGCGCTCCCGCTCGGCGTGCAGCAGGGCCTCCTGCGCGGAATGCAGTCCGGACGCTCCCCGGCGCGCCTGCGCGTACTGGTCCTCCAACTCCTCCACCAGCGCGGCGAGTCGATCGGTCGGTGTGTCGCCCGCCTCGGCGCTCGCGGCGGCCAACGCCCGTTGGACGAGCCCGAGTCGCCGCTCGGCCTCGGCGCGCTCCTCGTCGGCGCGCCGGCTCGCGGCGAGGGCCCGCTCCTCCGTCTCGCGGTCCACGTGCCCGGCGACCTTCTCGGCGGGCTCGGGGTGTTCGGTACCGCCGCAGACGGCGCACGGCTGCCCCTCGACGAGGCCGGCGGCGAGTTCCGCCGCGATGCCCAGCAGGCGCTGTTCCTTGAGGTCGAGCCAGTGGGCGCGCGCTTCCACCGCGCGCTCGGCCAACCGGAGCACACGCGCCTGGGCGTCGTCGGTGTCACGGCCGAGCTGGTCGCGCTGACGGGCGGCCGCGAGCCGATTCTCGGCGGGTTCACGCTGCACGGCGAGCTGTTCGGCGCGGGTGGCGGCCTGTTGGGCGGACTCGATACGGGACTGAAGCTCCGCCCGGGTCGTCTCCCACTCGGCCAGCCAGCCCTCGGCGTCCTGGAGGACGTCCTCGTCCGTCTGTTCCTCGCTGTCCAACTCCGCCTGCTCGGTGAGGAGCACGGCCAGCCGCCGCTCCGCACGACGGGCCGATTCGAGACCGCCCAGCTCCTCCGACGCCTTGCGGGCGGCGGTCGCGAGTCCGGCGGCACCCGCGTCGGCGTATGTCCCCGACAGTCGCGCACGCGCGTCTTCCTCGTCCGACTGCGCCCACCGGTGCTCGGCCTCGGCCGCGTTCCGCAGCTCCAGCGCCGGTACCACGGCCTCCGCCTTGCGGGCCCGCTCCATCCGAGCCCGGTCCTCCCGGTGGGCGTCAGCGCTTTCCTCCAGCCGGGCGGCCCGCTCCCTCGCCTCCGCGAACCGCCGTTGCAGCCGCGCCACTTCGCGTACGTCTTCCAGATCGCGCTCGGCGGAGGCCCGCGCCGACTCGGCCGCCGCGCGGGCGCAGTGGGCGATGGTGAGCCGCTCGCGGGCGGTGCTGCGGACGACGGCGGCCCAGCCCAGCACGGCCTCGGCGAGACCCGGGTCGCCCGGTACCAGCTCGGGCAGGTCCGGGGCGTCCCCCGCGGCCTGCTGCATACGGTGGGCGTCGGCGAGCAGGGCCGCGTCGCCCTCGCGCACCTGGGCCTCGGCCGCCCGGCGCCGGTCGGCGAGGCGCTTCTCGACCGCGGCGAAACGGTGGGTGTCGAAGAGACGGCCGAGCAGCCGGCCCCGTGCCTCGGCGTCGGCGCGCAGGAAGCGGGCGAAGTCGCCCTGCGGCAACAGCACGACCTGGCAGAACTGCTCCCGGCTCATCCCCAGGACCTGGGTGATCTCCTCACCGATCTCCTGGTGGGAGCGGCTGAGGTCCTTCCAGGAGCCCGCGACCGCGTCGTACTCGCGCAGCCAGCTCTGCGCCTTGTCGAGCGTGGTGCCCTCGCCACGCTTCTTGGGCCGCTCCCACGGCGGCTGCCGGGTGATCTCCAACCGGCGCCCCGCGACGGTGAGTTCGAGGCGGACCTCGGTGCGGGTCGAAGGCGCCGCGTGGTCGCTGCGCAGGGTCATGCCCTGGCCGCTCTGCCGGGCGCCCGGCACGGAGCCGTACAGCGCGTAGCAGACGGCGTCCAGGACCGAGGTCTTGCCGGCGCCGGTCGGGCCGTGCAGCAGGAAGAGGCCGGCCGCCGAGAGGTCGTCGAAGTCGACGGACTGGGCACCGCCGAAGGGGCCGAAGGCCGTGATGTCGAGCCGGTGGAGTCTCATCGGACACCCGCCGTGTCGGCTCGGCGGGGCAGCCCGAGGCGTCGGTCCGCGGTGGCCGGTCGGCCCGTCGTCATCGGTCGTTCTCCCCTGTCCAGCCGGTGCGGGCCGCTCATCAGGCGCCCTCCCCTGTCCAGCCGGTGCGGGCCGCTCATCGGGCGACCTCCCCTGTCCAGCCGGTGCGGGCCGCTCATCGGGCGACCTCCCCTGTCCAGCCGGTGCGGGCCGCTCATCAGGCGACCTCCCCTGTCCAGCCGGTGCGGGCCGCTCATCGGGCGACCTCCCGGACCGTCTCGTCGGCCCGTACGGCGTCGAACGCGTCCCTGAGCACGGTCCGTTCGTGTTCGTCGGGGCCTGTGCCGCGGACATGGGCCACGAAGTCCTCGGCGATCTCCTGGTCGTCACGGCCGGCGACGCGCCCGGCGTAGGAGACGTCCGGCTCGCCGGGGGCGCGCTCGGGGTCGAAGACGAGGCTGAGCGTGTGCGGGAAGCGTTCGCACAGCCGGGCCATGGGCTCCGCGGGCCGTACCGGGTCGGTGAGGGTGGCCTCGACCCACGCCTCCTCGTGCCGCGTCAGCTCCGGGTCGGCGAGCAGGTCGTCCAGCCGCCCCCGTATCCGGGCGAGCGGGCGCGGCACGGGACAGTCGATCCGCTCGGCGTCGACCGAGCCGTCGCCGCCGAGGTCCACCAGCCACATGCTCTTGCGGTGATCGGACTCCGAGAAGGAGTACGGCAGCGGGGAGCCGGAGTAGCGGACGCGCTCGGTGAGGGTCTGACTGCCGTGCAGATGGCCCAGGGCCACGTAGTCGACGCCGTCGAAGACTCCGGCGGGCACGGAGGAGACCCCGCCGACGGAGATGTCCCGCTCGCTGTCGCTGGGCGCGCCGCCGGTGACGAAGGCATGGGCGAGTACGACGGATCGGGTGCCCTCCGCGCGCGTGGCCAGGTCCGCCCGAACCCGGTCCATGGCGGCGGCGAGCACCGCCTCGTGGCCCGCCTTCTCCACGCCGAACTCGTCCTTCACCAGGGCGGGTTCGAGATACGGCAGCCCGTAGAAGGCGACATCGCCGTGGGCGTCCGGCAGGACCACCGGAGTCCCGGCCGCCGCGGCGGACGTCCGCAGATGGACGCCCGCCCGGCCGATGAGGCCCGCGCCGACGCCCAGCCGCCGTGCCGAGTCGTGGTTGCCCGAGATCATGACCGTGGGCACGCCCAGGTCCGCCAGGCGGTGCAGGGCGTCGTCGAAGAGCTCGACCGCGGCGAGCGGCGGCACCGCCCGGTCGTACACGTCCCCCGAGACGACCACCGCGTCCACCCCGCGCTCCCGCACGGTCGTGACGAGATGACGGATGAACTCGGCCTGCGCACCGAGCATGTTCACCCGGTGGAACGCCCGACCGAGATGCCAGTCGGAAGTGTGCAGAAGCCTCATGATCCCCGAACCTAACAGGCGGGTCGGACATCACGGGCGGCTACCGGCGAACCGGCCCGCGCACACCGCCCACCACCGCACTCCACACGCGCGTGCCCCTCCGACGCGGCGCGATCCCCGCTCACGCGTCCCCGTACGCCTCTCCCCCGAGTTCGAACCCGGCCGTGCCCGCGGTGGCGTCGGCGAGCCAGGCGCGGAAGGCGTCCACGTCGGCGTCGGGCAGGCCGATCTCGATGGTGACGGCCTCCGCGTAGCGCACGTCACGGACCTCACGCCCGGTGGCCCGCAGGTCGTTCTGCACCTTGCCCGCGCGCTGGTGGTCGACGGTCACCGTGGCCAGCCGGAAGCGCCGGCGCGTGATGCCGCCGAGCGTGTCCAACGCCTCGCCCACGGCACCGCCGTACGCCCTGATGAGGCCGCCCGCGCCCAGCTTGACCCCGCCGTAGTACCGGGTGACGACGGCGACGACGTACCGCATGTCCCGCCGCAGCAGCATCTGCAGCATGGGGACGCCGGCCGTGCCGCCCGGTTCCCCGTCGTCGCTCGCCTTCTGAATGGCCGCGTCGGCCCCGATGACGTACGCGTAGCAGTTGTGCGTGGCGTCGGCGTGCTCCTTGCGGACGGCCGCGACGAACTCCTGGGCCTCCCGCTCGGTGGCGGCCGGGGCGAGGGCGCACAGGAACCGGGAGCGGTTGACCTCGGTCTCGTGCACGCCGGCGCGGGCGACGGTGCGGTACTCGTCCTGCATCCGGCCACCCTATGCGCAGGCCGTCACCGGTCCGCGCCGGGCGTCGTCGGGCGCCGGGTCAGGCCTCCTTCTTCCCCCTGGCCACGATCATGTCCGTCAGCAGTGCCGTGCCCGGGGCGAGCGAGGCCCAGGTCTCGCCACGCCAGGAGAGGAACGCGAGCGCCGAGGTGGGGAACTTGGTCCGTACGGCGTCCAGCGCGTCGTCGAGGGCATCCCCGGCCAGGTCGAGCACCAGCTCCTCCAGGCCTGGATTGTGGCCGACCAGCAGCAGCGTCCCCACCCGGTCGGGGGCCGCGCGCACCACGTCGAGCAGCTCCGGCACGTCGGCCGCGTACACCCGCCGGTCGTACCGTACGGGAGGCGGTGTCCCCCATTGGGCGGAGGCCAGCTCCCAGGTCTGGCGGGCCCGTACGGCCGTGGAGCACAGGGCCAGGTCGGGCAGGCAGTCCGCCTCGGCGAGGGCCCGCCCGGCGGCGGGGGCGTCGCGGCGGCCACGCGGCGCCAGGGGCCGCTCGTGGTCGGGTACGCCCACCGGCCAGGCGGACTTGGCGTGCCGTAGGACGACGAGTCTGCGCAGGGGGCCCGCGCCGGGGCGCGTGATCATGCCGATGCTCCGATCTCACGGGTGAGCTCCAGGCCGAGGAGCCGGTCCGCGTAGGCGTACGTCTCGAACCGCGCGCCGTCCGGCATGTCCCGCGCCCCCTCCACGTCCCGCAGGACGTCGAGGACCGCCGGCACGTCGAGGTCGTCCTCCCATGCGGCGCGCAGAGCCTGCCGTACGGGCTCGGGAACCGGCCTAGACGGCCGCGTCGCCCAGGCCGCCACCGCCTTGCGCCAGTGGTCGAGCGCGTCGGCGGCCTCGGCCAGGGCGGTGGCGTGGA
This sequence comes from Streptomyces sp. CA-210063, assembly GCF_024612015.1. Taxonomy (NCBI): domain Bacteria; kingdom Bacillati; phylum Actinomycetota; class Actinomycetes; order Kitasatosporales; family Streptomycetaceae; genus Streptomyces; species Streptomyces sp. CA-210063. The sequence continues at coordinate 8,966,468 of NZ_CP102512.1, read as the reverse complement.
GGGTGACGGGGGCCCGGCGGGGGTGGGCGAGCAGGGCGAGCCGCAGAGCTGTGCCGGACGCGGCCGGCTCCTCGGGTCCGGTCACCGGAGCGACCTCGACCCTGACGTCGGCCTCGACGCCGTCGCCGGTACCCGCGCGGAGGCTGACATCGTCGCCAGTGCCCGCGCGGAGGTTGACATCGTCGCCAGTGCCCGCGCGAAGGCCGGCACGGTCGCCGGTCCCGTCGCCCACCGGCTCTCCCGAACCCACGACATGCAGCACCAGGCGCCCGCTTCCCGTGGCGGCGGCCTCGGTCGCCCGGACACCGAGTCCGTCGGCTCGTTCGCGCAGTGCGGCCGGCGGGTCGGCGACCAGGAGGACGGGGCTCCCGCCCAGTTCCAGGGCGCGGGCGAGCACGTCGGCGACCAGCAGGACGCGCAGGGCCGAGGTGTCGTCCCTCGGCACCTGGGCGTGGACCCGGGTGAGCGCCCTGCGGATCTCGGCGGGCTCGCCGGTCCGGGCGTCGGTGATACGCAGCACGGGGTGAGCGTAGGCGCGGCGACGGCCGAGCGCAGTGCGGAGGGCGGCATTCCGGACAGCGATCCGTCCCGACGGCCCACGGACCCGGCTGTCCTCACCGCCCAGGGAGCCGGCCGTCGTCACGACCCACGGCCCCGGCCGTGGTCACCACCCACGGACCCGGCGCCGCGTCAGCCGCCCGCGGGCCTACCGCCGCGACCGCCCTCCCTCAACGACCGCCTGCGTATGCGACCGCCCGCGCCCCTGACCGCGAGACCCGGGAATCGGGAATCGGGAATCGGGGAACGTCCGTCGCTGTTGCCGCTGCTGGCAGCCCCCGTCACCGGGTGCGCTTACACGGACAGAGGAGACCGCACATGTACGGCGACCCCGCCACGATCCGCAAGATCCTGTCGGAACTCGGCGACACCTGGGCCGTCGTGGGCCTGTCCACCAACCGCAGCCGCGCGGCGTACGGCGTCGCGGAGGTCCTCCAGCGCTACGGCAAGCGCGTGGTCCCGGTGCACCCCAAGGCCGAGACGGTGCACGGCGAGCAGGGCTACGCCTCCCTCTCGGACATCCCCTTCCCCGTGGACGTCGTGGACGTCTTCGTCAACAGCGACCTCGCGGGCCCCGTGGCCGACGAGGCCGCCCGCATCGGCGCCAAGGGGGTCTGGTTCCAGCTGGGCGTGATCGACGAGGAGGCCTACCACCGGACCCGCGCGGCCGGGCTGGACATGGTCATGGACCGTTGCCCGGCGATCGAGATCCCACGGCTGAGCTGAGCGGCACCGCATCGACATTCCCCCGGAACCTCAGTCGTGCGCGACGACCGCGACGGGCGTACCCGCGTGATGCAGCACCGCATGCGCGACCGGACCGATGTGCGCCCCCAGCGGCGCATGCCGGACCCGGCGCCCGACGACGACCAGGGAGGCGTCCCGGGACGCCTCCAGCAGGTGGTCCGCCGCCTTGCCCCGGCGGGACTCCTCCACCACCTCGACGGTCGGATACTCCTGCCGCCAGGGCCGCAGCACGTCGGTCAGCGCGGCGGCGTCCATGCGCCGCAGGTCGGCGTCGGGATCGGCGTCCGGACCGGGCCGCGCCCGGAGGCCGGAATGGGGCGGCGGGCTCCAGTCGTGCAGGATCCGCAAGGCGGTCTCCCGCAGCGCGGCGGCCTCGAACGCGAACCGGATGAGCGTGGGGTCCGGGTGCCCGGTGTCCAGGCCCAGTACGACGGGCCGGAACGGCGTCGCGGCGGACGGAACGCCGACCGGATCCGGCGCGTTCTCGTCCCCGGCCTGCTCCCCGGGCCGGACGAGGACGACCGGCCGCCCGGTGTGCGCGACGACGTGCAGCCCGACGGAACCGAGCAGAAAGCCGGCGATCCCGCTCAGCCCCCGGGAGCCCAGGACGAGCAGCTCGGCCTCTTCCGCCGTCCTTACCAGCTCCTCCGTCGCCCGGCCCGTCAGCTGCTCGACGGCCACGTCGACGCCGGGGTGGCGCGCCCGGACTCCGTCGGCCGCCTCGCTGAGGACCTTCCCGGCGCCCGTTTCACCGGGCGCGATCCGGCCATGTCCATGCTCTTCGTGCTCTTCGTGCTCTTCGTCCTCTCGGTGCTGCCCCTCCTGTCTCGTTCCGGTGTCCAGCACCGGCGCCCGCCCCATCACTTCGGGGACCGGCTCCCAGACGTTCACCAGCCGTAGCGGCAGTCCGCGGAGCCGTGCCTCCCGGGCCGCCCACTCGGCGGCGGCCAGGCTCTCGCGCGAACCGTCGATGCCCACGGTGACGGTGCGGGACATGGGGCGCACCTCCTGAGGTCGAGGTCTGTTTCCAGCATCGCCGCACGGCGGCCGATCCGCAGGAGCGAGAATCGGACCATGCTGAGCATCGGATCCGTGGTGATGGGCGCGTCCGACGTACGGCGGGCCGCCGCGTTCTGGACGGCCGCCCTCGGGTACGTCCCGCGCGAGGAACCGGAGGACGACTGGGTCGTGCTGGTGCATCCGGCGGGAACCGGCGCCCAGATCTCGCTCGGCCTCAGCGAGACCCCGGTGCAGGAGTACCCGAGGGTGCACCTGGACCTCTACGCGGGGAACACCGAGGACCAGGCGGCGGAGGTCGAACGACTGCTGGCCCTGGGAGCGCGCCGCGTCGACTGGGACCTGTACCCGGAGGACGCCGACTTCGTCGTCCTCGCCGACACCGAGGGCAACCGTTTTTGTGTCATCGACACCGGCCGGGAGTGACCTCAGCCCCCATCGGAGAGGCTGCGGCACCCAGCCCGCACCCCACAGCTCACACCGGCAGCAACCGCGTCACCAGCTCCCCCAGCCGCCGCGCGTTCCGGCAGACGTGCATGTCGACGATCTCGGCGTAGACCTGGGCGGCGGAGTCGCCCGTCGACCACTGCTCGGGCGCCTCCGGGTTCAGCCAGTGGACGCGGCGGGCGCGGGCCGCGACCCGCCGCAGGGCCGCCGCGTTGGGGTCGAAGCCGTTGGTGCGGGCGTCACCGAGGACGATCACCGACGTACGGGGGCCCACCGCGTCGAGGTGGCGTTCGGCGAACTCCCCCAGCGCTGCCCCGTAGTCGCTGCTGCCGTGCCACCCGGAGATCGTGGCCTCGGTGGCGATCCTGCGGCCGAGTTCGGCGGGGTCGGCCTCCCCGGTCGTGACGAGGTGGGTGACCTCGTCGACGCGGTTGACGAAGGCGTAGACCCGCACCTTGCTGAACTGGTCCCGCATCGCCTGCACCAGGAGCATCGTGAAGTTCGCGAACCCGGCGACCGACCCGGACACATCGCACAGCAGCACGATCTCCGGACGCGCGGGCCGGTGCCGCCGATAGGCCGGGCGCAGGGGCACACCCCCGGTGGACAGCGAACGCCGCAGCGTACGCCGGATGTCGATCTGCCCGCGCGCGGCCCTGCGCCGCCGGGCGGCCAGCCGGGTCGCGAGCTTGCGGGCCAACGGCTGGACCGTACGGCGAAGTTCGACGAGTTGCTCGCGGCTCGCGATGAGGAAGTCGACCTGGTCGGCGCTCGGCGCGATACCCCGCTCGGCGATCACCTCCGCTCCCCGCCGTTCGGCGACCCTCCGCCGTGCCTCGGTGCGCACCCGGTTCCGGAAGTCCTCGATACGGCGCCGGATCTCATCGGCGTCCAGCCGGTCGGTGAACCCACCCGAACCGAAACCGGGGCCGGCGCCGGGGCCGAAGCCAGGACCGGAACCAGGACCCGAGCCAGGACTGGATCCCGAGCCCGCCCCCGCTCCGCTTCCCGCTCCCGACCCGAATGAGAAACCGCCACCGAAACCCATCCGGAACCCACCACCGGACCCGCCACCGGACCCACCGCCAGCCCCCGCACCGGAGAAGCCGGCCTCCCCACCCGCCCCCCGCGAAGCCGCCAGGATCCGCGCCAGCAGCGTCTGTGGCCGGAGGCGGTCCAGTGTCTGATGGGCGGACCAGCCGTCCGAGCCCGGGGAGCCGTAGCGGCCGAGCAGGTCCACGGCCTCACCGGCGAGTCGGGTGAGCGCGGCCGCGTCATTCGCGGCCAGCGCCTCGGCGAGCCGGTCGCGCAACTCGTCCCGGTCCCCGGCCGGCGCACCCCGCGCTCCCGTCAACTCCCCCACGCCGAGCGGGAAGTACAGCTCGAAGGCCGCGTCGAACACGGCACGCTGGCGGTCGGCGCGGAGCAGCGCCGCCGCCAGCCCTTCCCTGATCCGCTCCCGGTCGGCGAGGCCCAGCACCTCCAGCACGGCCGCCGCGTCCACGGTCTCGCCCGGCCCGATCCGTATCCCATGGCCGCGCAACGCCCGTACGAACGCGGTCAGCCGCTCGGCCAACGGCGAGCCCGGCGGCGTACTCACGTCAGGGGCCCCGGCGGTCATGCCAGCGTCAGCTTCCGCGCGGCCTTCTCGATGTCGTCCTGGTGCTTGAGGATCACGCCCAGGCTGTCCCGTACGACGGTCTCGTCCAGGGTGTCGGCGCCGAGGGCCAGCAGGGTGCGTGCCCAGTCGATGGTCTCGGCCACGGAGGGGGCCTTGCGGAGCTCCATCTCGCGCAGCGCGCCGACCACGCGGACCAGGGAGTCGGCGAGTGCGCCGTCCAGGCCCGGGACCCGGAGCCGTACGATCCGCTGCTCCAACTCGGCGTCGGGGAAGTCGAGATGGAGGAAGAGACAGCGGCGGCGGAGCGCCTCGGAGAGTTCCCGGGTGGCGTTCGAGGTGAGGACGGTGAAGGGGCGTCGGGTCGCGGTGATCGTGCCCAACTCCGGGACCGTGACCTGGAAGTCGCTCAGCACCTCCAGCAGAAGCCCCTCCACCTCGACGTCCGCCTTGTCGGTCTCGTCGATGAGGAGCACGGTCGGCTCGTCGCCCCGGATGGCGGTCAGCAGGGGCCGGGTGAGCAGGAACTCGTCGCTGAAGATGTCGGTGCGGGTCTCGTCCCAGACCTCGTCGCGCCCGGCGGTGATGCGCAGCAACTGCTTGGCGTGGTTCCACTCGTACAGGGCGCGGGACTCGTCGATGCCCTCGTAGCACTGGAGCCGGACCAGACGTGCGCCACCGACCCGGGCGACGGCCTTGGCCAGCTCGGTCTTGCCGACGCCCGCCGGGCCCTCCACCAGCAGGGGTTTGCCGAGCCGGTCGGCCAGGAAGACGGTGGTGGCGACGGCCGTGGAGGCCAGGTAGCCCGCATCGGCGAGCCGAGCGGAGACGTCGTCCACGGAGGAGAAGAAGCAGGTACCTGTCGTATCCGGCCGCCCATTCCCCCCGTGCTCGCCGTTGCCGCCGTTTCCGCCGTGCTCGCCGTTGCCGCCGTTTCCGCCGTGCTCGCCGTTGCCGCCGTCCTCGTCGGTCCAGCCGTTCTCGTCGGTCATGTGGCCCTCCCCCTCACGCGGCGCGCGAGGCCGCTCCCCGACACCTGACCCCAAGTTACCAAGCGGTCGCTTTGGTTGTCCCGGTTGGCCGTCTCCGGTTCTACACCGCCACGACCAGCCGCTCCACCAGGTCCATCCACCCCAGCTCCAGCCGATCGAGGGACATCTCCCGCCGCTCGACCAGATGGTCGACGAGGTTGATGTCCAGATAGCCCAGCAGGGTCTGCGCCAGCAGCTCGATGTCGCCCGTCACCCCGGCACGGCGGAGCAGCATGCAGAGGTGACCCAGGCGGAGCTGGGCGGCCGGGTTGGTGTGGTGGCGGGAGACGTCCGCACTGGCGGCGAGGTAGAGGTCCCGGTGGGCGTACTCGTGGCGGATGACGGCCGCGCCGAAGGCCCGGAGCCGCTCGACGGGCGGCGCGTCGGGGCCGAGGGGTGGCGGCCCGGCCAGGAACGCGGCCTGGAGCTCCCGCTCATGGTGGTCGAGGAGCGCGACCATGAGCCCGAACCGGTCGCCGAACCGCCGGAAGACGGTGCCCTTGCCCACCTCGGCGGCGGTCGCCACGGCCTCCATGGTCAGGTTGGCGGCCCCGCACTCCGCCGCGAGCCGGGCGGCGACCTCCAGCAGCCGGGTGCGGTTGCGGGCCGCGTCCGCGCGAAGTCGGGGCTGCTCGGCGGTGGTCGGGGCGAGACTCAGCAGTCCGTCGAGGGGGTCGGGTTCCTGAGGCGCGGGGAAGGGCGGCAGCGACTCTTTCATGAAATGAGCGTAACGCTCACCACAGACAAGTGGACCCCGGTCCGGATAGGTGCTACAAATTTCAACGGACCCCGGTCCGCTTAGCTTTTTCCCCGCGCTCGTCCTTGCTAGGAGTCAGCTCATGTCCGTACGCATCCTCGCGCTCGTCGGCAGCCTTCGCGCCGGTTCACACAACCGCCAGCTCGCCGAGGCCGCCGTGAAGCACGCCCCCGAGGGCGTCGAGATCGAGCTGTACGAGGGTCTGGCCGAGGTCCCGTTCTACAACGAGGACATCGACACCGAAGCCGCCCTCCCGGCCACCGCCGCGCGGCTGCGCGAGGCCGCCGGCCGCGCCGACGGCTTCCTGCTCTTCTCCCCCGAGTACAACGGCACCATCCCGGCCGTCCTGAAGAACGCCATCGACTGGCTGTCCCGCCCGTACGGCGCCGGCGCGCTCACCGCCAAGCCGGTCGCCGTCGTCGGCACCGCGTTCGGCCAGTTCGGCGGCGTGTGGGCACAGGACGAGACCCGCAAGGCCGCCGGCATCGCCGGTGCCACGGTCCTGGAGGACGCCAAGCTCTCCATCCCCGGCTCCGTCGTCCGCTTCGCCGAGACCCACCCGGCCGACGACACCGAGGTCGTCGCCGGTCTCACCCAGGTCCTGGAGCAGCTCACCGCCCAGGCCGGTACCGCCGCCGCCTGAGCCGGCTCTCCGCCGCACCTCGCCGGGTTCCGGACCATGTGCCCGGGGCCCGGCGCCGGCGTTCCGGCACCGAGGCCCCGCCGGTCAGGCGACCCCCAGCCCCTCCACCACCACCGCGTTCGGCAGCTCCGCGAACGCCTTGCCCGGCACCAGCAGCTTGCCGCGCCGCCGGCCGCTGCCCACCAGGACGTACGGCAGGTCGACGACGGCCGAGTCCACGAGGACCGGCCACGCCTCAGGCAGCCCCACGGGCGTGATGCCGCCGTACTCCATCCCGGTCTCCCCGATGGCGGTGTCCATCGACGCGAACGAGGCCTTGCGCGCGCCGAGTCGGCGGCGGACCACGCCGTTCACGTCGACGCGGGTGGCGGACAGCACGACACACGCGGCGAGGCTCGACTCGCCGCCCCGCTTGCCCGCGACGACCACACAGTTCGCGGACTGTTCGAGCAGTTCCCGCCCGTAGTGCTGGACGAACACCGCGGTGTCGGCCCACTGCGGATCCGTCTCGACGTACAGGATCTGGTCGGCGGACACGCTGCCGCGCCAGTCGCGGACGGCGTCGGCGACCGGGCCGACGAGGTCGTCGAGGCAGTCGGGGGCAGGGGTCGCGTGGTCGAAGTCTCCGATGGGTGCGCGCATGGGCCGCACGCTAACAAAGCCCGCAGACAGCCGCGTTGACGTCTCAGTGCTGCACGGGCGGCACCGACACCGTCAGCACCATCTCCGTCGGAACGTCCCCCTGATTGGCGTACTCGTGCGCCGCGTTGGCCTCGAAGGTGACGCTCGCACCGGCCGGGACGCGGTACTCCGCGCCCTCGACGGTGAGCGCCAGCTCGCCCGCGGTGACATGGGCGATCTCGACCGTGCCGACGGGGTGCGGATCCGACCGGCTGCTCTCCCCCGGCATCAGCCGCCACTCCCACATCTCCAGCGGGCCGGGCGCCTCCGCGCCGGCGAGGAGCCTGCTGTAGCTGCCCGCCTCGGTGTGCCACAGCCGGACCACCTGCTCGGCCGGCACGACCCGGACCTTGGGGCCCTGCTCGTAGTCGAGCAGCGTGGTGATGCTGACGCCGAGGGCGTCGCCGATCTTGACGACGGTGCCGAGGCTGGGGTTGGTGCGGGCCTGCTCGATCTGGATGAGCATGCCGCGGCTGACTCCGGCGCGGGCGGCGAGGGCGTCCAGGGTGAAGCCGCGCTCGGTGCGCCAGCGCTTGACATTGCGCGCCAGGGACTGGGTCAGCAGGTCGAGGTCCGACACATTCCGTCCAATATTCTGAATGGCAGAGTTCAATGCAATGAACTACGGTGTGGTGCACCCTTCGTTCAGCGAACTGTACTGCGAGGCCGACCGATGACCGCACTCTTCGCCCTGGCCACCAGCCTGTTGTGGGGCCTGGCCGACTTCGGCGGCGGCCTGCTGACGCGGCGGGTCCCGGCGCTCACGGTGGTCGTCGTCTCCCAGTCGATCGCGGTGGTGGTGCTGGGCGCCCTGGTCGCCGCGACCGGCGCGTGGAGCGAGGCGGGCCCGCAGCTCTGGTTCGCCGTGGCCGCCGGACTGGTCGGCCCGGTCGCGATGCTCGCCTTCTACAAGGCGCTCGCCCTGGGCCCGATGGGCGTCGTCTCCCCGCTCGGCTCCCTCGGCGTCGCGGTCCCGGTCGGCGTCGGGCTCGTGCTCGGCGAGCGCCCCGGGCTGCTGCAGTTCGTCGGCATCCTGGTGGCCGTCGCCGGCGTCGTGCTCGCGGGCGGCCCGCAGTTCAAGGGGGCTCCCGTCCAGCGTCAGGCCCTCCTGCTCACCCTGCTCGCGGCCTTCGGCTTCGGCGCGGTGATGGCCTTGATCGCCGAGGCGTCCACGACGCTCACGGGCCTCTTCCTCGCCCTGTTCGTCCAGCGCGTCACGAACGTGGCCGCAGGCGGCACCGCCCTGTACATCAGCGTGAAGCGCGGCGCCCCCGCCCTGCCCTCGGACGGCTTCCCGTACCGCTCGCTCCCGGCGTTCGCCTTCGTCGGCCTCGCGGACGTGGCGGCCAACGGCACGTACGCGCTCGCCGCCCAGCAAGGCCCGGTGACCGTCGCCGCCGTCCTCGCCTCCCTCTACCCGGTCGTCACCGCCCTCGCCGCCCGCGCGATGCTCGGCGAACGCCTACGCGCCGTCCAGACGGCCGGGGCGGGCCTGGCACTGGTGGGCACGGTCCTGCTGGCGACGGGCTGAGGGAACCTCTCTCAACTCCGGGCGCCCAAGGCCGCGCCCGCAAGGGGCGCGGGGAACTGCGCGATCAGCCACAGACAACCCGCAGCCGCCACAGCACCACAGCCCCCGAGCTCTCAGGCGCCCAACTCCCCCATCCCCTCCGAGTCCAGCTCAGCCAAGGCCAACAACTGCTCCGGCGTAACCCCGGAGGGAATCGGCACAGGCGGGGGCGTACGAAGAGGCGGCTGCCACCCGCCCACCGGATCCCACCGCCGCACAACCTTCGCAGGCGCCCCGGCCACCACCGAGTGATCCGGAACCACCCCCCGCACCACCGCGCCCGCGGCCACCACCACATTCCGCCCGACCCGCGCCCCCGGCAGGATCACCGCCCCCGTACCGATCCAGCACCCGGGCCCGATCGACACCGGGTCCATCCGCGGCCACTGCTTGCCGATCGGCTCGTGCGGATCGTCGTACGAGTGGTTCGTGGACGTCACATACACATACGGCCCGAAGTAACAGTCGCTGCCGATCGTGACGGTCGTATCGGCGATGACATGGCTCCCCCGCCCGAGGACGACCCCGTCACCGATGCGCAGGATCGGTTCGGCGCCGAGATCGAGGTCGGGCATCAGCCCCGCGGTCAGCGTGACCTGTTCACCGATGATGCAGTGGGCACCCAGATGGATCCACGGCTCACCGAAGACCGTGCCGAGCGGGAAGGCCAGTCTGGTACCCGTTCCCATCGCCCCGAAGCGGAAGCGGCCGGGTCGCTCGGCCGTCACGGATCCCGTGCGCTGCAGCCACGCCCAGCCCGCGTGGACGGCACGCTGCGTGAGGCGGCGCTGCCAGGACGAGAACGTGTTCTTGCTCTTCGGCACCCGCTCACCGTACTCACCGGGCGGCACCCGGATGACGCCGCAGGGCTGTGATCTTCACCCCACGCGACGCCTTCCCCATGGCTTACGGTGCGGGTGAACACTGATCCTTGTCCATCACCTGGAGGCGGCGATGAACCGGCAGCGGGCCCTGATCACGACATTCGACGGCAAGAAGCCGGACGTGGAGGAGGCCGCCTTCGTCTCCCCCACGTCGGTGGTGATCGGGGACGTGACGCTGCGACCGGGGGCGAGCGTCTGGTACGGGGCGGTGCTGCGGGCCGAGTTCGAGCCGATCGTCATCGGCGCGGACGCCAATGTCCAGGACAACTGCACGCTGCACGTCGACCCAGGCTTCCCCGTCTCGATCGGCGAGCGGGTCTCCATCGGGCACAACGCCGTGGTGCACGGGGCGACGGTCGAGGACGACTGTCTGATCGGGATGGGCGCGACCGTGTTGAACGGCGCGGTGATCGGGGCGGGGTCTCTCGTGGCCGCGCAGGCGTTGGTGCCGCAGGGGATGCGGGTGCCGCCGGGGTCGCTGGTCGCGGGGGTGCCGGCGAAGGTGAAGCGGCCGCTCACGGATGAGGAGCGTGAGTTGGTGACGCTGAACGGGACTCATTACGCGGAGTTGGCGAAGGCGCACCGGGAAGCGCAGGAGGAGTACGGCGCATAGCGGTCTGCGGGTGGTACGTGGCTGATCGCGCCCACGCGGCGGAGCCGCACATCGATACAGCCCCGCGCCCCTTTGGGGCGCGGTCACTCCCCAGCGGTTACCAGCTCGCCCTCTCCCTCATCCGCCTTCTCCGCCGCCCTCTTCGCCTTGCGCTTGATCACCAGCATCGAGGCGACGCCGATCAGGACCGCCAGGACCAGGCCCAGCCAGGAGAAGCGCTTGAGCCAGGCCTCGGCGACCACGCCGACGTAGTAGATGACGGCGGTGGTGCCGCCGGCCCAGAGGATGCCGCCGAGGACGTTGGCGACGAGGAAGCGCCAGTAGGGCATCTGGAGGACGCCGGCGAGGGGGCCGGCGAAGATGCGGAGGAGGGCGATGAAGCGGCCGAAGAAGACGGCCCACATGCCCCACCGGTCGAAGGAGCGCTCGGCGACGGCGATGTTGCTCTCGCTGAAGTGTTTGGGGAACCTTCGGTTGAGCTTGGCCAGCAGAGGGCGTCCGCCCTTGCGGCCGATGGCGTAGCCGATGGAGTCGCCGATGATCGCGCCGGCGGTGGCGCAGGCGCCGAGGACGAACGGGTCGATCTCACCGTGCTGGGAGGCGAGCAGCGCGGAGGAGACCAGGATGATCTCGCCCGGCAGCGGGATACCCAGGCTCTCCAGGCCGATGACCAGCCCCACCAACAGGTAGATGGCGAGCGGGGGCACTGTTTCGAGCCACTCCTGGACGTGCAAAGCCGGTTCCTCCCATGTAGCGGATCAAGGGCCCCCGGCGTGCGCTCTCGACGGAGCGCACGCCGGGGCAGCCTACCCGCTCAGTCGGACGTCGGCGGAGTCCTACAGGTTGTCCCAGAGACCACACTGATGCTCACCGTGCACGGTCGTACTCAGTCCGTTGCCTCCCTGTGCGGCGGTCCGGAAGGTGAGGATCTTGTCTCCTCCGGCCGGTATCGCGGGCCCGCCCCCGGCCCGTGGCACCCCGTCGCGGATGAAGGAACCCCAGTAGTCGGTCATCTGGCGGGACAGCGCGCGCTGCTCGGCGTTCAGCGGGGTCTCCAGGCCGAAGTGCCGGAAGAGGTACTGCACCTCATTGACGTGGGTCGCGCCGAAGTCGAAGTCGGTGTCCAGGTCGCGGAGCGAGGCGAAGGGCGGGGAGGTGCGGTCGGCGAACTCGTACGCGTACACGGGTCCACGCCCGGCGAGAGTCCGGTTCAGGCGCAGGGCGGGGCAGGCGAAGCGCTGGTCGCCCTGGGCGGTGGCGTAGGCGAGGGTCGGTGAGGCGTACGCGGACAGCGGGTAGCGGTCGAGGACGCGATCGCCGTACTCGGTCCGCATGACGTCCGGGTACCGCTCGGCCGTGAGCGGGGCGCCGGCCCCGTCGAAGCGGGCGAAGGCGAACAGGCGCCCCTCGTCCTGGTTGGCGCCGTTGAGGACGGGCACCCCGGCCGCCGCCCCCTCGGCGTACGCCTCCGACGGCTGTACGGGCAGGAAGTCGCCGCCGACGACCGGGCCCCAGTTCAGTCCGGCCTGGGCGGCGAGGATCTCCTCGGCCGGCTTGCCGCGCAGGCATGCCACGTTCGCGCAGTCGAGCCTGGCCAGGAAGGTCCTGCCCTGCGCCACCGCCGTCTCATGGGTACGGGCCGCACAGTCACCGTAGGCGCCGCTCTGCACGATCCCGGCGTGGAAGAGGCCCTTCGCGGTCGGCGAGGCCATCTGGGTGCACACCGAGCGGCCGCCGGCGGACTCGCCCGCGATGGTGACGCGGCCCGGATCGCCGCCGAAGCGGCCGATGTTGGCCCGTATCCAGCGCAGAGCGGCCTGCTGGTCGAGCATCCCGAAGTTGCCGGAGACGCCGTCGCTCGTCTCGGCGTCGAGGTCGGGCGTGGCGAGGAAACCCATCGCGCCCAGGCGGTAGTTGACGGTCACGACGACGGTGCCGGTACGGCGGGCGAAGGCGTCCGGGACGACGTCCTCACCGGCGCCCGCGGTGAGCCCGCCGCCGTGCAGCCAGACCATGACCGGCCGACGCGCCGTGCTCTGCGGGACGTAGACATTGAGGTCCAGGCAGTCCTCGGTATGGCTCGGCTGCTCGTAACCGGGATCCCAACTGGCCGTCTGCACACATCTGTCGCCGAACTCACCTGCCTCCCGCACCCCTTGCCAGGGCCGGACGGGCCGGGGTTCGGTCCAGCGGAGGTCTCCGACGGGCGGCTGGGCGTAGGGGATGCCGAGGAACTGCCGTCCCTCGACGGTGGTTTCGCCGCGGACCCAGCCGGCGTCGGTCCGGACGAGGGTCGCCTGAGGTCCGGCGGCCTGTGCGGGGGCGGGGGCCAGCAGGGCGGCGGCGAGAGCGATCACCGCCAAGCCCAGGCGCCTTGCTCGGATGGCGCCGCAACGCCGGGACACGGTTTCTGACATGAGCCGTCACTCCTTCGTGCAGGCCGTCGTGGAGAACCACGTGTGCGCGTGTCGGCGGGGAAACTAGAGCCGAGAGTGACTCGTGTCAATGGAGCGAACAGGAAGCCCTCGCCGCCCTGTTGGGGAACAGGAGGGCGACGAGGGCGGGGGCGCTCAGGGGCATGCCGAGGAACACCTCGGGTCGGCCGGGGCTACCAGGGAAGTTCAACATCCGCGCCCTGAAGGGGCGCGGGGAACTGCGCGATCAACCACAACGCATCCCGCACCCGCCACTCCACCGAACCCCCCGAGCTTCTAGGCACCCCCCACACCGGGGCAGACGAGGCCCGCCCCGGGCCAGGCCGAGGCGCGCCCGGGGTCAGGCATTGGCGCGCTCGGGCTCAGGCGTTGGGTCGCAAGGTCCAGACGACGGTCATCTCGCCGGTCACGGCCCCGTCGGCACGCTGGATGGCGATGGCGACGGGGAACTCGGGTCGCTGTCCGGCGTCGAGTTCGGCGACGACCTCGGCGGCGGGGCGGCCGAGCGTGGCGGTGGCCGTGACGGGGCCCATCGCGAGCTTCTTGTACGCGATCTCCGCGCTGACCGCGAGCGGCACGGCACGGGACAGCTGGTCCCCGAACGCGGCGAGCACGATCGCCCCGCTCGCCGACTCGCCCAGCGTGAACATCGCTCCGGCGTGCGGCCCGCCGACGTGGTTGTGGAACTCGCCCTGGTCCGGCAGTGCCACCACGGCCTTCTCCGGCGTGGTCTCCAGGAACTCCAGGTTCAGGGTCCTGGCCATCGGCACCGTGGCGGCGAGCATCTCGCCGATCGACATCTGGTCTGCGCTCATGACCAGGATGTTACCCACGAGTAGCCAGCTCTGACCAGGGGCGGCAGCTGATCGTCGTATCGTTTCCGCCCATGTGGCCAGGAGAGCAGCAGCGGAATCCCTACCAGCAGCCCCCAACGCCCCACCAGCAGCAGCCGAACCCCTACCAGCAGCCCCCAACGCCCCACCAGCAGCAGCCGAACCCCTACCAGCAGTCCAGCGCGCCGCACCAGCACCAGGCGCCCTGGAGCGCGCCGACGCCCGGCACCGGCGGCCCCGTGCCACAGCCCGGCGGCGGAGGCCGTAGGCGTACGACGCTGGTGGCGGTCGTCGCGGCGACGGCCGTGGTGGTCGCGGCCGGGGTGACCGGCTTCCTGCTGCGGGGCGGAGGCGATGACGGGTCGGAGGCCACACCGACCGCGTCGGCTTCTCCCCGGGCGAGTGCGACCAACCCCCGGTCCGGGGACGGCACGGAGGCGACGATCGCGGGCTGGAAGCCCGTGGTGAACCCGGACATCGGTGTCGCCTTCGACGTCCCGGCCGAGTGGGCGCTCAAGGAGCCCGGTTGGGTCTCGTACGTCGCCGAGGACGACGACGCCGAGGAGAACGTCCTCATCGGCATGCGGGCTCCCGCCTTCCTCAAGGAGGAGTGGTGCAGCGCCGACGACGACCAGAACGGGCACCTGGACCACTGGTGGCTGGCCGCCGCCGGCACCAGGGGCGACCGGAATGCCAGAAGCACCGAGGAGATCGCCCGCGCGGACTCCAGGACCTGGGTCTACGGCGCCTACACGCAGCCCGACGAGTCGCTGGTCGAGTCGGCGAAGATCGAGTCGTACACGACGAACTCCGGGATCACCGGCAGCCTGGGGACCGCCCGGTCGGCCGGAGTGGAGAAGACGGGGAAGTGCCTGACGGACGGCAAGGCGACCACGTTCGCGTTCAAGAACGCCGAGGGCGACTTCGTGGCCTGGTCGTTCGTCGGGCCGACGGGGGTGTCCGAGGAGGTTCCGGACGCGACGGTGAGGAAGATCCTGGGGACCGTACGCCTCTACGAGGATCCGACCACGTCCTGAGTCCCGGGACACCGCGTCAAAGGTCGTCGGTCGCGGGTGTTTTGGAGCCGTTCGTCCCAAGTGCAAAGCCCCTTCGTGGACTCCCGTGGCAGCCCGCCCCCCGGCGCCCTTATGGTTACGAGCCATGTGGCCAGGACAGCAGCAGCCGCCCGGGGGCGAGCACCAACCGCAGCAGCCGAACCCGTACCAGCAGCCGGGGTACGACCAGTCGGGACAGCCGGGACAGTCGGGATACCAACAGCCGGGGTACCAGCAACCCAATCCCTACCAGCAGCCCGGATATCAGTCGACGGGTCAGCAGGCCCAGTACGGGCAGCAACCGCAGTGGGGCGGGCAGGCCCCCGTGGGCCCGCCGGTGCCGCCGGGCGGAGGCGGCGGCAACCGGACGACACTGATCGCGATCATCACGGCCACGGCCGTCGTCGTGGCCGCCGGTGTGACGGGTTTCCTGGTCCTCGGTGGTGACGGGGACAAGGGCAAGTCGGAGACCCAGTCCGCACCCTCGGTCTCGCCGTCGCCGACCGTGTCCGAGAGCACCGCGGACAACCCCCGCGGCGAGGACGCCGGAGCGAAGCCGACCATCGACGGCTGGAAGGTCGTCGTCAACCCCAAGTGGGGTACGGCCTTCGACGTGCCCGCCGAGTGGGACGTCCAGTCGCCCGACACCTTCATCGGCTTCGAGGACGACGAGAAGGGCGACGGGTCGGTCCTCATCGGCATGTCGGCACCCGCCATCCTCAAGGAGAAGTGGTGCCTGTCCGACGACGACAAGGACGGCAACGAGGAGTCGAGCTCCCTCGCCGCCGTGGGCACCAAGGGCCAGCAGGGCGCCAAGGGCACCGAGGACATCGCCCGCAACGACTCGGCGTGGTGGGTCTTCGGCGGTTACACCGACCAGAAGGACGCCTCCAAGAAGAAGATGACCGTCGGCAAGTCCGAGGCGTACACGACGACGTCGGGCGTCGAGGGCAGTGTCGCGACGACGTACTCGACCGGCGCCGCCGGGAAGGGCAAGTGCGACACGGACGGCAAGGCGACCACGTTCGCCTTCAAGAACTCGGCCGGTGACTTCGTCTCCTGGACCTTCCACGGCGCCAAGGACGTGAAGGAAGAGGTCCCGGACGCGACGGTGCAGAAGATCCTCAGCACGGTACGCCTGTACGGCGACCCGACGGGCGGCTGAGCCGACACCGTGCGCCGGGGCGCCTGAGCCGGCATCGGGCGCCGGGACGGCTCGGCTCGGATTGTCGGGACGGGTCGCCGCGGGGCGCTGCGGTGACGGATCGGTGTGGGGTCGGCGGCTGTCGGCCCCACCACCCGTGTTCGGGAGCCGTTTCCCCCTGGCCCGATCTGGCCCCATGCCCTGGGGAAACGGTTTGGCAGGAGGGGTCGGGGCGGCGATAGTCGGCGGGTGACGACTCCCGCCGCCTTCCGCCGCCGCCCCGCCTGGGCCGGCCGCAACTACACCCTGCTGACGACGGCCGCGGTCGTCACCAACCTGGGCAGCCACGGCGCCCTGATCGCGGCCGCGTTCGCGGTCCTGGAGGCGGGCGGCGACGGCGGGGACGTCGGTCTGGTCGCGGCGGCACGGACCCTGCCGCTGGTGCTGTTCCTGCTGATCGGCGGCGCGGTCGCGGACCGGCTGCCCCGGCACCATGTGATGGTCGCGGCGAACACCCTCAACTGCCTCTCCCAGGCCGCCTTCGCGGTGCTCGTGCTCACGGGGGACGCACAGCTGTGGCAGATGATGCTGCTGTCCGCGCTCGGCGGCACCGGGCAGGCGTTCTTCAACCCGGCGGCCGAGGGCATGCTGCTCTCCTCCGTCACCGCCGAGCAGGCGGGCCGCGCCTTCGCGCTGTTCCGCTTCGCGTCGCAGGGCGCGACCATGAGCGGCGCGGCCCTCGGCGGTGCCATGGTCGCGGTGATCGGCCCCGGCTGGGTGCTCGCGGTGGACGCCCTCGCGTTCGCGGTCGCCGGCGCCCTGCGCACCTTCCTCGACGTGAGCCACATACCGGAGCGCGAACCGGGCGGCGGCATGCTCGCCGATCTCCGGGACGGCTGGCGGGAGTTCACCGGCCGCACCTGGCTGTGGGCGATCGTGGTGCAGTTCTCCCTCGTCAACGCGGTCATCGTCGCCGCCGACGCGGTGTACGGCCCCCAGGTCGCCCGTGACCACCTGGGCGGCGCGGGCCCCTGGGGCCTGGCGCTCGGCCTGTACGGGGCCGGCAACGCCGTCGGCGCGCTGCTCATGACCCGCTGGAAACCGCGCCGCCTCCTCCTCGTGGGCGTCCTCTGCGTCTTCCCGTTCGCCCTGCCGTCCGCCGCGCTCGCCGTGCCGGTGCCGATCGCCGTGCTGTGCCTCGCGATGTTCGTCAGCGGCCTGTCGATCGAGGTGTTCGGTGTCTCCTGGATGACGGCGCTGCACCAGGAGATCCCCGAGGAGAAACTGTCCCGCGTCTCGGCGTACGACTGGTTCGGCTCGGTGGCGATGGTGCCACTGGCCACCGCGCTGGCGGGCCCGGCCGAGAGCGCCTTCGGGCGTACCGCGGCCCTGTGGGGCTGCGCGGCGCTGTGCGTGGCGGCCACGGCGGCGGTCCTGTGCGTACGGGACGTACGGAACCTGACCCGGAACAGCACGCCGGTGGTCCTGGCCAAGCCCGACGCCGAGCCCGGCTCAGCCGATGCCGAAGGCCCCGTCGGGCGGCTCGGGTGACGGTACGGCGTCCTCGTCGCGCACGGGGACGGCGCCGCCGATGAAGTCGCGCAGCGCCGGGCCGTGCCCGACCCGCGCCGGGAAGGCGTCGGCGGCGGTCCGCCGGGCCAGGACGGCAACGTCGAGCGGCTGATGGGCGGCGACCAGCACGGCGTTCCCGAACCGTCGGCCGCGCAGCACCCCCGGCTCGGCGATCAGCACCAGCTCCTCGAACACCATGGCGAGCGTGGCCAGTTGTGACCGCAGGAACGCGAACGGCGCGGCATCGGCCAGGTTCGCGAGATACACCCCGTCCGCGCGCAGCACCCGCTCGACGGCCCGCGCGTACGTCACGGTGGTCAGATGCGCCGGCACCCGCGAGCCGCCGAACACATCCCCGACGACCACGTCGGCGGAGTCCGAGGGGGCCGCTTCGAGCCATTCCCGGGCGTCCGCCCCGTGCAGCGCGATCCCCGCGTCACCGGGCGGTGGCAGATGCTCGACGACCAGCTCCAGCAGCCCCCGGTCGTACTCGACGACGTCCTGCCGGGACCCCGGCCGCGTGGCGGCCACGTACCGGGGCAGAGTGAGCGCGCCCCCGCCGAGATGCAGCACATCGAGCGCCCGCCCCGCCTCCGCCACGGTGTCCAGCACATGCCCGAGCCGCCGCGCGTACTCGAACTCCAGATGTGTGGGCGCGTCCAGATCGACGTACGACTGCGGCGCCCCGTCGACGGTCAGCAGCCAGGCCCGGTCCCGGTCGACGTCGGGCATGAGCTTGGCGGTGCCGTGATCGATGGCACGGGAGACGGGTATGGCTTCGTTCACGGCCCCATTGTGCCGGGCGGGCCCCTGGTCAGAGGGCCACCACAGCGCCCCGAAAGGAGCGCGGGGAACTGCGCGACCAGCCACAACCTGCCCGCAGTCCCCCACACACCGCAACCCACCTACTGAACGGCCGTCACGGTCCCCGCCCCCACGGTCCGACCGCCCTCACGAATCGCGAACCCGAGCCCCGGCTCCAACGGAACCTCCCGGCCCAGCTCCACACTCATCGTGACCCGGTCCCCGGGCCGCGCGACGGCGAGCTCCCCGAGGTCGACGTCCCCGACCACATCCGCCGTACGGATGTAGAACTGCGGCCGGTACCCGGTGGACACCGGAGTCGTACGCCCGCCCTCGCGCGCCGACAGCACATACACCTGCGCGGTGAAGCGCCGCCTCGGCACGACACTGCCGGGCGCCGCGACGACGTGCCCGCGCCGGACGGAGTCCCTCGGCACCCCGCGCAGCAGCAGCGCCACGTTGTCCCCGGCCTGCGCCTCGCTCATCGGCTTGCCGAAGGTCTCCAGACCGGTGACCACGGTCTCCACCTCGGCGCCGAGCACTTCGACGCGGTCACCCACGTGGATCGTGCCCCGCTCGACGGCCCCCGTGACGACGGTCCCCCGACCGGTGATCGTGAGGACGTTCTCCACGGAGAGCAGGAACGGCGCGTCCAGATACCGCTCGGGCATCGGGACGTACGTGTCCACCGCGTCCAGCAGCGCGTCGATCGACGCCGTCCACCGCGGGTCCCCTTCGAGCGCCTTGAGGCCGGAGACCCGTACGACGGGTACGGAGTCGCCGCCGTAGCCGTGCGCGGTGAGCAGCTCACGGACCTCCAGCTCGACAAGGTCGATCAGCTCCTCGTCGCCCGCGTCGGCCTTGTTCAGCGCGACGACCACGTGATTGACGCCCACCTGCCGGGCGAGCAGTACGTGCTCGGCGGTCTGCGGCATGATCCCGTCGAGCGCGGAGACGACGAGGATCGCCCCGTCGAGCTGCGCGGCCCCGGTGACCATGTTCTTGACGTAGTCGGCGTGGCCGGGCATGTCGACGTGCGCGTAGTGCCGGGTGTCGGTCTCGTACTCGACGTGCGCGATGTTGATGGTGATGCCGCGCGCGGCCTCCTCCGGCGCACGGTCGATGCGGTCGAACGGCACGAAGGTGCCCGCCCCGCGCTCGGCGAGGACCTTGGTGATGGCGGCGGTCAGGGTGGTCTTGCCGTGGTCGACATGGCCCATGGTGCCGATGTTGAGATGCGGTTTCGTGCGGACGTAAGCCGTCTTGGACATGGCGGTACCTCGAAGTCTCTTCAGCGGTACTGAGTGAGGCCCCGGCGCGACTACGGGCGCGGCCGGGACGGGGACCCCGAGGTCTTGCCGACCCTCCCCCTACGGGGTCCGCCGGAATGTCCGGGAAGGGTCAGCTTCGGGCGCCGTCTGCGGCGGCCACGACGATCAGAAGGGCAGCCTTCGGGGCATCCGCGACTGTCGCGGATGCGGCGAGAAGGAAGGCGTGCCGGAACATGGGGTCGATCATCGTCGACGTCTCGGCCCGCGTCGAATGGTTTTCGGTACGGGCGAGTTCAGAGGTGAGGCCGATCAGAGGTGAGGCCGAAGAGAGATGCTTCACAGGACGGTGCACGGGATGAACGGTGCGGCGGCCGTGTCCGTGTTCCGGAAGGCGCAGGCAGCACCGTGCGCGGTGCTGCCTCGGAGCCACCGGCACGCCGTGCTTCACCAGCCCGTTGTTCCGCTTGTTGTGACCCCCGTGAGACGTTCCGTACGGCATACACATACATCGGTCGGTTACCGTCGTCGAATGCTCGATGCCACCACCCGCTCTGGGGGCACCGCCACGGTCCTTCCCCGGGCCACCACCACGGAGCTCGCCGTCACCACACCCTCCCCCACTCTCGACTGCGCTCGAGCGGGAGGTGCCCCCATCGTTCCAGCCGTGCCGCTGGGGCGGGCCGCTCGCTGGGGCAGAGTGCTGCTCTCGCCGTGGGCGCGGTTCTCGCTGCTCGTGGCGCTGCTCGTGGGCGCCGTGGTGACGGTGCTGCTGTTCGAGCCGCAGCGGCTGCTGGCGGACGGCTGGCCGCCCCAACTGGGCGGCGCCGCGGCGGCCGTGGCGTTCGCGGTGGCGTACGGGCTGTGCACGGTCGCCTTCGTGCCCCGGCCGATCCTCAACCTCGCGGCGGGCGCCCTCTTCGGTTCCCAGCTGGGCCTGGCCTCGGCGCTCGCGGGCACGGTCCTCGGCGCCGGGATCGCCTTCGGCCTGGGCCGGATACTCGGGCAGGACGCCCTGCGCCCCCTCCTCCGCCACCGCTGGCTGAAGTCGGCGGACGGGCAGCTCAGCCGCCACGGCTTCCGCTCGATGCTGGCGGCCCGGCTGTTCCCCGGAGTGCCGTTCTGGGCGGCGAACTACTGCGCGTCCGTCTCCCGCATGGGCTGGCTCCCCTTCCTCCTCGCCACCGCACTCGGCTCGATCCCGAACACCGCCGCATACGCGGTGGCCGGCGCCCGCGCCTCCACTCCGACCTCCCCGGCTTTCCTGATCGCGATGGCCTGCATCGCGATCCCGGCCTTGGTCGGCGCGGCGGTGGCTTGGCGCAAGCGCCACCATTTGCGAGCCCGCTGACGCGGACGGGAGGGAAGCGGAGGGGAGGGAGGGGGGAGGGATCGGCCCGAAGGGCCATCCCTCCCAGGGGCGCGGGGAACTGCGCGACCAGCCCCCACTCACCCGCAGCCGACGACGAACCCCCCTCGGCCCCTCACATCGCTTCGAGCACCATCGCGTTCGCCAGCCCACCCGCCTCACACATCGTCTGCAACCCATAGCGAGCGCCGCGCTCCCGCAGGGCGTGCACGAGCGTGGTGGTCAGCCGCGCACCACTCGCACCGAGCGGGTGCCCGAGCGCGATGGCACCCCCATGGACGTTGACCTTCGCCAGGTCGACACCCGTCTCCTGCTGCCACGCGAGGACAACGCAGGCGAACGCCTCGTTGACCTCGAAGAGGTCGATGTCGTCAAGGGCAAGGCCCGCCCGGCGCAGGACCTTCTCGGTGGCCGGTATGACACCCGTGAGCATCAACAGCGGATCCGAGCCGGTCACGGCGAAGCTGTGCAGCCGGGCGAGCGGACGCAGACCGAGCCGGGCCGCCGTCTCGCTGGACGTGATGAGAACGGCCGAGGCGCCGTCGTTGACCGGGCTCGCGTTGCCCGCGGTGACGTTCCACTCGATCTGCGGGAAGCGCTCGGCGAAGCCCGGGTCGTGGTACGCGGGCCTGAGCCCGGCGAGGATCTCGGGCGTGCTGCCGGGCCGTACGCACTCGTCCCGCGACAGGCCGTCCAGCGGCGCGACCTCCGCGTCGAAGAGGCCGCCCTCCCAGGCCGCCGCGGCCTTGTGGTGGGAGGACACCGCGAAGGCGTCCATCAGCTCACGGCCGATCGACCACTTCGCGGCGATCAGCTCGGCGCTGATGCCCTGCGGGACGAGCCCCTCGGGGAAGCGCGCGGCGACACCAGGTCCGAAGGGGTCCGTGCCGGGCGGCACGTTGGACCACATCGGCACCCGGCTCATCGACTCGACCCCGCAGGCGACGACCATGTCGTACGCCCCCGACATCACGCCCTGGGCCGCGAAGTGCACGGCCTGCTGGGAGGAGCCGCACTGCCGGTCGACCGTGGTCGCGGGCACCGTCTCCGGGAAGCCCGCCGAGAGGACGGCGTAGCGGGTGGTGTTCATGGCCTGCTCGCCGACCTGGTCGACGGTGCCGCCGATGACGTCGTCGACGAGGGCCGGGTCGATGCCCGCGCGGTCGACGAGGGTGCGCAGGGTGTGGGCGAGGAGCTCCACGGGGTGGACGTGGGCGAGGGCGCCGTTCGGCTTGCCCTTGCCTATCGGGGTGCGTACGGCTTCGACGACGACTGCGTCACGCATGGGCGGGCCTCCACGACTACCAGGCGAATACCAGTGAGTAGGAAATCCAAACTCACCATAACTCGGTGAGTTGGAAAAACAAACCCTCGCCTAGACTGGGCACATGCCGCCCTCAGGAGATCCGCGCCCCTGCTCCATCGCCGACACCCTGGCGGTCGTCGGCGAGAAGTACTCCCTGCTGGTCCTGCGCGAGGTCTGCCTCGGCAACGGCCGCTTCGACCAGCTGGTCCGCAACATCGGGGCCCCGCGCGACGTGCTGGCCACCCGCCTCAGGCGCCTGGTGGACGCGGGCATCCTGGACAAGCAGGTCTACAGCGAGCGCCCGCAGCGCTTCGAGTACCGCCCGACGCAGGCGGGTCTCGAACTGGAGCCGGTCCTGATGACGCTCATGGCGTGGGGCGACCGCCATCTCCGGAAAGACGACGACCGCCCCATGGTGATCGAGCACATCTGCGGCAACGAACTGGTCCCGACGGTCACCTGCACGGCCTGCGGCGGCGAGGTACGCCACGAGGACCTCATGGCACACCCCCAGACCCCGGGCTGGTCGGTGACCGGACCGACGGTGCCATAGGGCCACGGTTCCGAGCCACGCCCTCAAGGGGCGCGGGGAACTGCGCGACCAGCCACAACCGGCCCGCAGCCGCCACACCACAGCGATCCCCGAGCTCGAAGGCGCCCGGCGCTCAGTCCCCCTTGTAGACGTCCAACCGCCCACACATCCCGAACTTCCCGTACGCCGAGGGCTCTTGGGCCCGCACCACGGCGTCGGCCAGGTGAGACACGTCCCCCCGCTCCAACCGCCCCAGTTGCTCCCCGGTCGCGGCGGCAGCCGCCGACGCCCCCCGCTCCCACCGCGCGCGCCACTCCGCGAGCCGAGGCCGTACGAGCGCCGCGGCGGCCCGGTGGAACGCGGCGAGCGGCTCGGGCCCGGACGCGTCACGCAGCGCCCGGTAACCCTCCAGGGCGAGGTCCCGCCGGGCCCGGGCGACACGCTCCTGCTCCGCCTCCGGCTCGTCCACCGGGATACGGGTGGCGGCGGCGTACGTCTCCGGGTCGGTCAGGTACTCCGGGGGCAGTGTGAGGACGGCGTCGCCCGCCTCGGGGAGCCCGTTGTTCTGCATGAGGACGGTGATGCGCAGGTCGTCCTCGTTGACCAGCCGGTGGATGGTCCCGGGCGTGAACCACGCGACCGTCCCGGGCGCCAGCGGGGTGACCTCGTACCCGGAGGTCGTCAACGTCTGCACCGCGCCGCGCCCGCCGGTGACGACGTACGCCTCCGAACAGGTCAGATGCATATGGGGGGTTCCGCCGCAGACCCCGTCCGTGGCGGGCCAGTCGTACACAGACAGGTGCGAGACGGCGACGCCGCCCGGCAGTCCGTCGTAACCGCTCACCACGGGTGCGCCTCCAGGTACTTGGCGATCTCCTCGCGTTCCCAGGCCCCGTCCGCGACGACGATCCGGTAGCGGCGGCTGAGCGTGTCCCCGGGAGCCAGCTCCAGCTCCTCGAAGAACGCCCAGGAGGGGGCGACGGCGGCGAACGGCTCGTTGCGGACGAACCAGTGGGCGGGGTGGGTGCCCTGGGCCCCCGCGTGGTCGTTCTCCGGCGCGTGCGCGAAGACGAGCGTGGCGTGACCGTCGGTGCCGTCGTGCTCCCCCGAGTACGCCAGCCAGGGCGCCTGCTCGCCCATCAGCTCGGGCCCTTCGGAGTCGGGCCCGATGATCCGCCCGTCCCGGAAGGCGCGCGGGCCGCGCCAGAACAGGCCCGTGTAGCCGGCCATCTCCCGTCCGGCGGTGGTGGGACTGCCGAACAGCAGCGGTTCGTCCCGGCGGTTGGTGATCGCGCTCGTCCAGGTCAGCGCCCAGGAGCCGGACTCCGTGTCGGTGTCGATGTCATGGACCTCGATGCGGCGCTCCTCGTCGGCCCACAGCTCCCCGGTGTACGGGTGCCAGGTCAGCCGCTCGGCGATCACGACCCGCTCGCCGTCCGACTCGACGACGTCGAAGCCGGCGTGCGCCATCGAGCCGACCCGCTCCGGGATCCGCAGATAGCCCTCGCCGTGCACATACGAGTTGCCGCCCCACAGGTTCTGGCCCGACAGATGCGAGGCCGTCAGCTGAAGGCCCTTGTGCCAGCGGTGGTCGTTGGGCCGGAAGTCGGTGACGACGTTCCCGGCCAGCGTCCGGATCGGGTGCAGATACGGCTTGGGTGCCTCCCAGGCCGCCTCCGGCCGGTAGACGTAACTCAACAGCTCGACACCCGTGCTGGGCTCGGTGACCGTGATCCGGTCGCCGTGGGCGTGGACGACGCGCAGCCCGTCGTGGAAGGTCATGCGGTGATCTCCTCGGTCGCGTCGGCGGACACCTGGGCGGTTTCGGGCGCCCAGCCGGGGGCGCCTCCGTGCATGGCCGTGTAGTACGGGTCCCCGGGGCCGATCTCCCCACGCCGTACGGTCGCGTCCGTGAACGCCGACTTGTACAGGGCGGCGATCAGCTCCAGGCTCGTCCGCCCGTCGGCGCCGCTGCTGCGCGGCCGCTCGCCCGCGCGCATGCTCGCCACGAGTTCGCGCAGCTGGGCCAGGTGCGAGCTCGGCACGTCCTCGCCGAAGTCGCGCCAGGCCGCCGCGTCCGCGTCCGGGGTGCCCGGGGCCGGAGTAATGGACCAGTTGGCGTTGGAGTGGCCGTACAGATGGGTCAGTTCGACGGTGGCGCGCTCGCAGTCGATGCGGATACGGCTGACCTCGTCGGGGCTGAGGACGCTGTTGACGACGGTGGCCAGGGCGCCGCTCTCGAAGCGCACGAGGGCCGTCGAGACGTCCTCGGTCTCCACGTCGTGGACCAGGCGCCCGGCCATCGCCCGGACCTCGCTCCACGGGCCGAGCAGATCGAGCAGCAGGTCCATCTGGTGGATGCCGTGGCCCATGGCGGGCCCGCCGCCCTCGGTCTGCCAGCGGCCGCGCCAGGGCACGGCGTAGTAGGCGGTGTCGCGGTACCAGGTGGTCTGGCAGTGCGCCACGAGCGGACGCCCGAGGCTCTGCTCGGCGATCAGCTTCCGTACATGCCGCGAACCGGAACCGAAGCGGTGCTGGAAGACGATCGAGGCGTACGGCCCCCCGGTCTCCGTGCCCTCCTCCGCCTCGACGGCGTCGAAGTCGGCGAGCGTGGGCACCGGGGGCTTCTCGCACCACACCCAGGCGCCGGCCCGCAGCGCCGCGACGCTCTGGTCGCGGTGCAGGGTCGGCGGGGTGCAGACACTGACCAGATCGGGCCGCTGCTCCGCCAGCATGCGGTCCAGATCGGTGTAGCCGTGCGGGATGCCGTGCTCGGCGCAGAACTTCGCCACCGCGTCGGCATCGATGTCCACCGCGGCGACGATCTCGGTCTCGCCCTCCTCGGCGAGCCGCGCGAGCGCGGGCAGATGCGAGCCGCCGCCGATGGCGCCGATGCCGATGATCGCGGCCCGGACGCGGCGGCCGGCCAGGGGGGCCGGGGGACGGTTCGGTCGGTGGTCCGGAGTCGGGCTCGGGTCGTTGCTGGGTGTGGGCATGGACGTGATCAGCACTCCATCGAACGGGACGTCGGACGGTGGCCAACGCCTGGTGGCGGGGGTTCCGGCGGAACGGCGACCCTCACAACGGCAAGCGCTTTCCCTCATCAGCAACGTATGTGCGGACATGGAGACTGGTCAACACCACGGATCCGGCCGTTCCACGCCTCGGAACACCGGGCCCGGCCCTCCTCGACGCGTCCCCGTCCGGCCCTGCGAAACCCCTGTGACAGCCCTGTCCCCAGGGGACGCTAGGCTGCCTCCAGCACTGTGATCACCCGCCCCGCGGCGCGGCACGTCTTCCGTCGGCCCTCCACGATCAGCGCTTGGACCACGTAACTTCATGTCTTGGTTTGAATCCCTCATCCTCGGACTCGTCCAGGGGCTGACCGAATTCCTCCCCATCTCCTCCAGCGCGCATCTGCGCCTGACGGCGGCCTTCTCCGGCTGGGAGGACCCGGGCGCGGCCTTCACCGCGATCACCCAGATCGGCACCGAGGCCGCGGTGCTGATCTACTTCCGCAAGGACATCGCCAACATCATCTCGGCGTGGTCGCGCTCCCTGTTCAACAAGGAGATGCGCGGCGACCACGACGCCCAGATGGGCTGGCTGGTGATCGTCGGCTCCATCCCGATCGGTGTCCTCGGTGTGACCCTCAAGGACCAGATCGAGGGCCCGTTCCGCGATCTGCGCATCACCGCGACCACGCTGATCGTCATGGGCATCGTCCTGGGTATCGCGGACCGCCTGGCCGCGCGCGACGAGACGGGCGGCAAGCACCGCGCGATCAAGGAACGCAAGTCGCTGGAGCAGCTCAGCATCAAGGACGGCCTCATCTTCGGCCTCTGCCAGGCCATGGCCCTCATCCCCGGTGTCTCCCGCTCCGGCGCCACCATCAGCGGCGGCCTCCTCATGGGCTACAAGCGCGAGGCCGCGGCCCGCTACTCCTTCCTCCTCGCCATCCCGGCCGTGATCGCCTCGGGCGGCTACGAGCTCAAGGACGCGATGGAGGGTGGCCACGTCTCCTGGGGCCCGACGATCTTCGCCACGGTCATCGCCTTCTTCGTGGGCTATGCGGTCATCGCATGGTTCATGAAGTTCATCTCCACGAAGAGCTTCATGCCCTTCGTCTATTACCGCATCGCCCTTGGCATCCTCCTCGTCATCCTGGTGTCGATGGGCGTACTGAGCCCGCACGCGGGCGAGTCGGCGGGCTGAGCGGAGCCCGGCCGGAACGACCCGTTCCGGCCCAACTCCCTTCAGTGACCAAGCACATACGGCATCCGTAGCCGCCCAGTAGCGCACTGTCAGTCCTGGCGCCTACTCTTGTCGGCATGTCCCCCGATGCCATCACCCGCCGTGGTTCCGTGCGGTCTGCCGCCGACTTGAACGACCAGATCCGAGCGCTGTGGCGGCGTGCGGGCGGGTCGCTGTCGGCGCAGGAGCGGGCGGAGTACGAGTTGCTGGTCGTGGAGTGGGCCGCAGCGATCCGCGGAGACGTCGTCGAGGCCGCGTGAGCCCAGCGGGGCAGGACGCCGACGAGCGGGACCCCACCCCCGGCGGCCTGGTCATCTTCCTGAACGGCACTTCCAGTTCGGGCAAGTCGAGCATCGCCCTGGAGTTGCTCCGCATCCTCGACGAGCCGTACTTCCACATCCCGGTCGACACGTTCCACGCCATGCGCACGCGCCAGGAGATGCCGGCCGAACGCCTCGCCACCGTGCTCCACAACACCTGGCGGGGCTACCACCGCGCGATCGCGGGCATGGCCGCCGCGGGCAACAACGTCGTGATGGACCACGTCCTGAGCCAGGAATGGCGGCTGCGGGACTGTCTCGACCTCTTGGTGCCGGACGACGTGGTGTTCGTCGGCGTGCACTGCCCCCGCGCCGAGCTGGAACGACGCGAACGGGAGCGGGGCGACCGGCCGTCAGGGCTGGCCGCACGGCAGTTGGAGCAGGTCCACGCACACGGGCTCTACGACATCGAGTGCGACACAAGCCGGGCGGATCCACTCCAATGTGCCTCGCGCATCAAGGAGTTCCTGGCCGACCGGCCCACGCCGACCGCCTTCCAGCGACTGCTCGACAAGCGGAACGACTTGCGCCCACCGGCCCGCTGAACGCGCCCCGAAGGGGCGCGGGGAACTGCGCGAGCAACCACACACGACCCGCAGCCGCCAACAACCAAAACCCCCACGGCGCTTCACCGGCGACTCCACCCCGACAGCTCCGTTCAACACCATCCCCCGGTCCCCCCGGCCCCCCCCCCCCCCCCCCCCCCCCCCCCCGTAACCACCGTGACCGGACATGACATACCGACCTCCCTGACAACGGACGTACGGCGACCGGCGTACGGCGACCGGCGTACGGCGAGCGGCGTACGGCGACCGGCGGCGATCGATCAGCCTACGATCACCGGCCCGCCGCCATCTTGTCGTCGACGGCAACCATTCCGGACCCGGCGACGACCGAGGAGTGGCAAGCTCCTTTCACCCGAGCCCCACACGAACCACACAGTCACTCGCACAGGCACCGAGCACGCCCTCACCCGAACCACGCAAGGACGCAAAGGACTTCACCGTGGCACCCCGTTCCCACCGCTCCTCCCGCCACCCCAAGCGGCGCACGACCCTCGTCTCCGTCGCCGCCGTGGCGGCCGTCGGGCTCGCCGCGTCCCTCGTCATGGCGTTCAGCCCCGACCGCGAGACCGACACCGCGGCTTCCGGGAAGGTCGGCACCACACCCGCCGCGACCACCACCCGGTCGACCGGACCGTCCGGCACACCGGAGCGGAAACCCTCCACGGCACCCCCGAAGTCCCCGAGCGCGTCGGCCACCACGACCACGCCGACACCGGCCGCGACCACCGAGTCGGCGCGACCGACACCCGAGAGCACCCGACAGGCGAAGTCCGGCTCGGCGTCGCTGGCGGGGCGGATACGCCCCGGGGTCGACTACGAAGGAGTCGCCACCTTCTACGACGCCGGGAACGGCGACGGTGCCTGCTCGTTCGGCCCCACCGACGACGTCATGACCGCGGCGATGAACACCACCGACTACGAGGTCTCCCAGGCCTGCGGGGCCTATGTGCGAGTCCGCGCGGGCGGCGCCTCCGTCACGGTCCGGATCACCAATGAGTGCCCGTCGCCCTGCAAGCCCGGGCAACTCGACCTCAGCGCCCAGGCCTTCGCCAAGCTCGCCGCCCCCGTACGCGGTCAGATACCGATCACCTGGAGCCTGCTGAGCCCCAGCACGTCCGAGACGCTCTCGATCCGGTACAAGACCGGGTCCAGCCAGTACTGGTGCGGCATCCAGGTGATCGGCCACCGCAATCCGGTGGCCCGGCTGGAGGTCCGCGAGGGCGGCGGCTGGACCGCGCTGCCCCGTACCGAATACAACTACTTCCTCTCCGAGCAGGGCGGCGGCTGCGGCGGCGCGCTCAGGATCACCGACATCTACGGAGAGCGGCTGACCGTCGACGGGATCCCGGTGCGGCCGGACGCCGTACAGCCGACCAAGGTGCAGTTCGCCGCGCGCTGACCACACCACTCGCCACCGCCACCGACCGGACGCGGCTCGCGACGCCGATCGGCCGGACAGCGCAAGTGCGCGAGCGCGTGCCCGTGGTCCCGTCCCATGCTGAGGGTGCCCTGCTCCACCGATCTTCCCGGGACCCCCATGCCACTCACGCCCCTTTCCCACCCGCGTACCCGTACCCGTACCCGCCCTCACTCCCGCCTCCGCCCGGCGCTCGTCGCCCTGCTCGGCGCCGCCTGCCTCGGCGGTCTGCTCACCGCCCCGGCGGCCGGTGCCGCTTCCGACGGCGGGAGCGAGGGGGCCCTGCAACGGCAGCTCGAAGAGCTGGTCCGCACCCCCGGAGGTCCGCCGGGTGTGATCGTCGTACTGCAACGGGGGGACAAGACACAGGTCGTACGGGCCGGAGTCGCCGATCTGGAGACCGGCCGCCCGATCGAGACCACCGACCACATGCGGATCGCCAGTACGGCGAAGGCGTTCACCGGTGCCGTGGCGCTGCGTCTGGTGCAGCAGGGTGCGCTCAGACTCGACAGCACCATCGGCCGCACACTGCCCCGACTGCCGCGCGCCTGGCACGCGGTCACCCTCCGGCAGTTGCTGAACCACACCAGCGGGCTGCCCGACTACTCCGAGGACCCGGAGTTCCTGGAACTGCTTCTGGCGGATCCGCGCCGCACCTTCGACCCGCGCCGCCTGCTGGACTTCGTGGCGGACGAACCGCTGCACTTCCCCCCGGGCTCCCGGTACCAGTACTCCAACTCCGACAACATCGCCGTCGCGCTGATGGCGGAGGCGGCGACCCACAGGCCGTACGAGGAACTGCTGAGCCGGATCGTCTACCGGCCGCTCGGCCTCCACGACACCAGCCTCCCGCTGGGCTACGAGATGCCGGAGCCGTACATGCACGGGTACGCCGTCGAACCGCCCGAGCCGCCCGAGGACGTCAGCGAAGTGCTCAGCGCCTCCGGTGTGTGGGCCTCGGGTGGGATCGTCTCCACT
The DNA here is from genome assembly GCF_024612015.1 of Streptomyces sp. CA-210063. Classification (NCBI taxonomy): domain Bacteria; kingdom Bacillati; phylum Actinomycetota; class Actinomycetes; order Kitasatosporales; family Streptomycetaceae; genus Streptomyces; species Streptomyces sp. CA-210063. Next base: position 8,936,049 of record NZ_CP102512.1, on the reverse strand, counting down.
CCGCGTGACATGACGCGGTTCATCCGCGCCTACGCCGCCGGAGAGCTGACGTCGAAGGAAGTTCTGCGCGCGCAGCGCCGGTGGATCGAGGGGGCGTCCGAACCGGCCGGCCCCGGCCGCAACACGGCGGGCCTCGGCATCTTCCGCTACAGCACCCGCTGCGGGGTGGTGCTCGGACACACCGGGAACTTCCCCGGCTACACGCAGCTGATCGCCGCGACGCCCGACGGCCGGAAGTCGCTCACCTTCTCGCTCACCACCCAGGTGAACAGGACGAACAAGCCGGAGCTCCTGGACAGGCTCCGCACGATCGAGGAGAACACGGTCTGCACGCTGCTCGGACGGCACAAACGCTGACCAGCGGCTGTGCCCGGCCGCGTCCGGTTTCGGACGTCAGCGGCGCAGATGGGCCGGCAGTTCGTCCGCGACGGGATACGGCCGTTCCTCGGGCAGCAGCCCGGTCGCCGCGTCCAGGTCCCCCGCGCGTACGAGGCGGTGAACCTCCGTGGCGAGCGGCGTCACGTCCTCGATGCCGACGATCCACTCGTCCGCGTACCGGGCGGCCGCCTCACCCGCCAGTCCCAGCTGCAGCGAGCGGTACGGCAGCGGATGGAGCCGCAGGTCACGCTCGGGGTCCCACTGCACCCGGGCGGGCGATCGGCGCAACTCCCGCTGCCAGGCGGTCCGGCTCTCGTGCAGCTCCGGTACGTAGTGCGAGAGGCAGGAGTTGCGCAGGGCCCACTCGAAGCCGTCGCGGCCGATCTCGACGGCCAGTACGGTCTCCTGGCCCTCCTTCAGGCCCCAGCCGCAGCGGTACATCATCCACAGGAAGGACGGCTTGATCCAGGTCATCCGGTCCCGCTTCCAGGCCGCCGGAAAACGGCCGTCACGCGCGGCCGGGCCGCCTATCTCCGGGCGGTACGCCTGGTAGACGGTCACCGTGTCGGCGGTGTGGCGGGCACGGACACGGAACTCGGGTTCTGTCACCGGTCGACGTTCACTTTCACTCACGGGGACCAGGTTCGATCACCGCCGCACTCCGAGGCCACCGAATATCGACGTCCGTCACGCCCACGATCGGTCGGCTGGTCTCCGTGATCCCTGAAATTTCCCCCATCTGCCCGCACACCCCTTGGCGTGGCGCGTCCCGTGCCCCAACACTGAGCCGATGACGCAGCGCGTAGAGCTCGCGACCGTGATGGACCGACTCGCCGTCGACGGCCTGATCACCGAGTACGCGGTGGCGGTGGACGACGGCGACTGGACGGCGTACCGGGAACTGTTCGCACCGGACGGCCGCGCGGACTACCGCTCGGCAGGGGGTATCGAGGGGGACGCCGCGCAGGTCGCCGGGTGGCTGGCCCGGAGCCTGGAGCTCTTCCCGATGCGGCAGCATCTGATCGTCAACCGACGGGTGCGGTTCGGCTACCTGGAGCAGGACACCGGCGACACCGCCCAGGTCCAGGCGGACTACATCAACCCGATGCGCTACGCCGGACACGACGGCGGATCCACCGCCCCCGACTTCGTCTGCGGCGGCCGCTACGCCTTCGCCCTGATCCGCACACCCGACGGCTGGCGTCTCCGCGAGGTCGTCGTCCAGGAAAAATGGCGCCGCGCCCCAGAGGGCCTCACCCGCGACCAACACTCCTCCCCGGCCTGAGCACGCCGCCCATCCCGACCAGCACTCCTCCCCGGCCTGAGCACGCCGCCCATCCCGACCAGCACTCCTCCCCGGCCTGGGCACACCCCCCGTCCCAACCACCGTTCCCGGACCTGCGCACCGTTGTCCAGGCCTGAGCCCCCCACTCGACCGCCTTCCCGGCCCGCGCACCCGCGCCGCCCCGACCCTCCGGCCCGCGCTCGGCCTCGCCCCTCCCACGCTCTGCCCACGCCCCCTGTCGGAGATCGTCCCCGGCGCGCACACTGGAGAGACGCACTGCCGGGGACGGAGGCGCTGTATGAGGACGCCGGACTGGCTCGGCTCCCCATGGCGGCGGCGGGTGGCCGTCGCCATGGCCGGGGCTCTGCCTGTGCTCGCGTTCCCGGAGCCGGGCCTGTGGTGGTTCGCGTACGGGGCGCTGGTGCCCTGGATCCTGCTGATCCGCACGGCACCGACCGGCCGCCGGGCGGCCTACGACGGCTGGCTCGGCGGCTTCGGGTTCATGCTGGCCATGCACCACTGGCTGCTGCCGAACCTGCATGTGTTCACCTTCGTCCTCGCCGGCCTGCTGGGCGCGCTGTGGGCGCCCTGGGCCTGGCTGGTGCGCCGGTTCCTCGCCGGTAGGCCCTCGCCCGGGCGGATCGCCGCCGCTCTCCTGGTCGTGCCGTCGGGCTGGCTGGCGATCGAACTCGTCCGCTCCTGGCAGGGACTCGGCGGCCCCTGGGGGCTGCTGGGCTCCAGCCAGTGGCAGGTGGAGCCCGCGCTGCGGCTGGCCTCGGTCGGCGGGGTCTGGCTGATCAGCTTCCTGGTGGTGGCCGTCAATGTGGCGGTCACCGTACTGGTCTCGGTACGCCGGTCCCGGGCGCCGGCGCTCGCCGGTCTCGTCGCGGCGGCCGTCGCGACCTCGGCGGTGTGGCTGTGGTCACCGCGACCCGACGACCGGGGCGAGGTGCGGATCGCCGTCGTACAGCCCGGTGTCACCAAGGGCCCCGACAACCGGTTCGCCCGCGAGGAGGCACTCACCCGCCGACTCGCGGGGCAGGACCTGGACCTGATCGTGTGGGGCGAGAGCAGCGTCGGCCACGACCTGGCCGACCGGCCCGACCTAGCCGACCGGATCGCCGCGCTGGCCCGTGAGACGGACACGAACATCCTGGTGAACGTCGACGCCCGTCGCTCCGACCGTCCCGGCATCTACAAGAGTTCCGTGCTCGTCGGCCCCGACGGCCCGACCGGCGACCGCTACGACAAGATGCGCCTGGTCCCCTTCGGCGAGTACATCCCGGCGCGCTCGCTGCTCGGCTGGGCCACCTCCGTCGGCGAGGCGGCCGGCGAGGACCGCAGGCGTGGCAGCGGGCAGGTCGTGTTCGACTCGGGGAAGGGGCTGCGGATCGGCCCCATGGTCTGCTTCGAGTCCGCGTTCCCGGACATGAGCCGCTATCTCGTCGAGGACGGCGCCGAGTTGCTGCTCGCACAGTCGGCGACCTCGACGTTCCAGCAGAGCTGGGCGCCCGAGCAGCACGCCTCGCTGGCCGCGCTGCGGGCCGCCGAGACGGGCCGCCCGATGGCCCACGCGACGCTCACCGGTGTCTCGGCGGTGTACGGCCCACAGGGCGAGCGAGTCGGCTCCCGGCTCGGCACGGACGAGAGCACGACGGCGGTGTACGACGTGCCGCTGGCCGGCGGTACGACGCCCTACGTCCGCTTCGGCGACTGGCCGGTGCGGGCATCGCTGCTGGTGCTCGGCATGTGGGGCACCTTCGAGGGAGTACGGGCCGTGCGGCTCAGGCGGCGGACCGGTCCTCCACCTCCCGCACCACCCGCTCGCACAGCTCATGGGTCGCCAGCGCGTCCCGCGCGCTGAGCACCTTGCCCGCGCGCACGGCGTCGAGGAAGGCGAGGACGGCCTGCTCGATGCCGCGCTGCCGGGCCACCGGCACCCAGTCGCCGCGCCGCCTCATGGACGGCTGCCCCTTGTGGTCGACGATCTCGGCGAGGTTCACGACCTGCCGCTTGGTGTCCTGCCCGGAGACCTCCAGGATCTCCTCCGCCGAGCCGCTGAGCCGGTTCATGACACCGAGCGCGGTGAAGCCGTCCCCGGAGAGCTGCAGGACGACATGGTGCAGCAGCCCGCTCTCGGTCCGAGCCCGCACGGTCATGTCCTCGACCTCCCCCGGCACCAGGAACCGCAGTGTGTCGACGACATGGATGAAGTCGTCGAGGATCATCGTGCGCGGCAGTTCGGGCAGTCCGATGCGGTTCTTCTGCATGAGGATCAGCTCGCGCGGATGGTCGGCGCACTGCGCGTACCCGGGCGCGTACCGCCGGTTGAAACCCACGGCGAGGCTGACGTTCCGCTCCTCCGCGAGCCGTACGAGCCGTTCGGAGTCGGCGAGTTGGTACGCGAGCGGCTTGTCGACGTACGTCGGCACGCCCGCCTCCAGCAGCCGCCGGACGATCTCGGGGTGGGCCCCGGTGGGCGCGTGCACGAAGGCCGCGTCGAGGTCCTGGTCGAGCAGCGCGTCGAGGTCGGCGTGCCGCTGTTCCGACGGCAGGTGGAGGCTGTCGGCGACGCGCGTGAGGGTGGCGGGTGTCCGCGTCTGCAGATGGAGTTCGAGTCCCGGCTGAGTGCCGAGCACCGGCAGATACGCCTTCCGCGCGATGTCGCCGAGTCCGATGCAGCCGACCTTCACAGGGGTCTCCCGTCCGCGGTGTGCCGTCGAAATGCCTCGTCGGCAGCATACGGGGGCTGCGAGGATGGCCGGCATGACAACCCAGCGCACCGAACCCTCCGTCACCGCCGACGAGCGGACCATGCTCGAAGGCTGGCTCGACCACCACCGCGAGACGCTCGCGATCAAGTGCGAGGGCCTGGACGACGCCCGGTTGAGGACCGCGTCGGTGCGGCCCTCGGAGCTGTCGCTGCTGGGGCTCGTACGGCACATGGCGGAGGTCGAGCGCATCTGGTTCCGCAAGGTGCTGGTGGACGACGACCAGGGGCCGATCTACTTCAGCGAGGAGGACCCGGACGGGGAGTTCCACCTCACCGAGGAGGACACCTGGGACGAGGCGTACGGCACCTGGCAGACGGAGATCGCGGTCGCCCGGCGCAACGCGGAGGGCTTCGCCCTGGACGACATCAGCAAGGCCGTGCACCGACGCTCGGGTGAGGCGCCGAGCCTGCGGTGGATCTACCTCCACATGATCGAGGAGTACGCGCGGCACAACGGGCACGCGGACCTCATCCGGGAGCGGATCGACGGGGTCACCGGGTACTGAGCGGAGACGGGCGCCCGGAGCCAGCCGCCCGCATGCCGAGGACCCGAACACCCAACCAGCCGCCCGCATGCCGAGGACCCGAACACCCGGCCTGCCGTCCACAAGCCGAGGGCCCTCCGAAAACCAACCTGCATCGTGCGTCCCAAGGGTCTCCGAACGCCCGGCCTCGGCACGCGTGCCGAGGCACTCGGAGGAGCCGCGCGGCGTCGCAGGCGGGCCCCGGCGTCACCCATGTGGGGGCATCCTCCGGCTCCCCCTCCCCAAAGCCGCCCGGACACAGCAGAGTTGCGCGCGTGCATCGACCGACCACTACCGCAACGCTCCTGGTCACCGTGGCCGTCTCGGCCCTCACCGGCTGCGTGACCGCGCCACACCCGCCCCCGTCCCAGGTGTCATCCGTCCCGTCCCGGCCGTCCGAGCCCCGCCCGGACGGCACCACCGAGACACAGATCGTGCAGGCCCCGGCGCGGGAGGCGCTGGAGCTGATCACCCCGCCACGGGAACCCACCCCCAGCGCGTCCACGGCACCGAAGCCGGCCGCGTCGGCTCTCGCCACCACACCCACGCCCACCCCGCCCCCACGCCCGCCCCGGGACGAGCGGCCGGGTCCCCCTGAACGGCACGGCCCGCCGCCCAGGTCCCACGCCCACGTCGATGTCCCGCCCCTCCCCGACACCATCCCACCGGAACCGCCGCAGAACTCCGACGTGTGCGCGCTCGGCCACAGGTACGGCGGCTGGGGCAAGGACACCCCACAGGCGGCCATCTGCAAGGACGTATACGGCCGTTGAGCCACCCAGCGCCCCGAAGCGGGCGCTCGTCCTGGCGCCGGGTCCTGCCGTCACCCCGTCGCGTGCCCGGAGAACGGGCCACGCCCCCGCCACGACAGCGACCGATGAGCGCGTGCATGGCATCGCGCGGCAGACGGGGTTGACGACAGGCCTAGGGCCGCTGTCTCGGCGGCCCCGGCGTCTGTCCTCCGGTGGGGCCCGCCTCGTCGAGCTGGGTCTCCAGGCGGGTGAGGGCGGCCCTGATGCCGTCGCCGTAGCCGTCGTCCCCCAGCGTGCCGATCGCTCCCCGGGCCAGACGCAGATGGCTGCGGGCCGCGTCGTGCCGGCCGAGCTTGGCGTAGTCGGCGGCGAGGTTCAGATGCAGCGAGGGGTAGAAGGCGCGTACCGCGAGCCCCTCGTGATGCTCCGCCACCCGGCCGTCGGACAGTTCGTCGGCCGCCGACAACGCCCTCAGATCCCAGGCCAGTTCATCGGCCGGCTCGTCCTGGGTGTCAGCCATGTAGTGCGCCAGTGTGCAGCGGTGGAGGGGGTCGCCGTCCTCGCCGATCTCCGCCCACAGCTTCGCGAGCCGGTCCCGGGCCTCCTCGCGGTCACCCCCGTGGTGCAGCATGACCGCCTGCCCGATCCGGGTCATCATGGCGTCCGGCGCCACCTGCTCCTGTCGCTCCACCACCGCGTCCTCCACACTCGTCGCCCCCGGTCCCGCCTGTCCCTGCCGACGCTAACGGCAGGCACTGACAATCCCGGTCAGGCGGCTCCGTACGGCCGTGGGGGTGCCCCGGCGGCCGTACGACGGGCGGACGAGCGGGTGCGGATGGACGGGCGGGCGGGCAGGTCAGCCGAGGTTGGGGATCGTCCAGTCGATCGCCTCGTGGCCCTGCCGGGCGACGGCCTCGTTGATCTGCGTGAACGGCCGTGAGCCGAAGAACTTCTTGGCCGACAGCGGCGAGGGATGCGCGCCCTTGACCACCACGTGGCGCTCCTCGTCGATCAGCGGGAGCTTCTTCTGCGCGTAGTTGCCCCACAGCACGAAGACCGCCGGGTCGGGCCGGTCGGCGACCGCGCGGATCACGGCGTCGGTGAACTTCTCCCAGCCCTTGCCCTTGTGCGAGTTCGCCTCACCGGCGCGGACCGTGAGGACCGCGTTGAGCAGCAGCACGCCCTGCTCGGCCCACGGCATCAGATAGCCGTTGTCCGGGATCGGGGTGCCCAGCTCGGCCTGCATCTCCTTGTAGATGTTCCGCAGGGACGGCGGGGTCTTCACACCCGGCCGCACGGAGAAACACAGACCGTGGCCCTGGCCCTCGCCGTGGTACGGGTCCTGACCGAGGATCAGGACCTTCACGTTCTCGTACGGCGTGGCGTCGAGGGCGGCGAAGACCTCCTCGCGCGGAGGGTAGACGGGGCCCTTGGCACGCTCCTCCTCGACGAACTCGGTGAGTTCCTTGAAGTAGGGCTGCTGAAGCTCGTCCCCCAGGACCCCGCGCCAGGACTCGGGCAGCATGGCGATGTCGGTCACGTCAACGTCCTCCGGTGTGCGCTCACTTCACGGCCGCGGACAACGCGGCCATGGACGGCCGCGCGAGGCGCGGCCGTCGTCAGAGCACAGAACCTACAGGCGCCCACTGACAGCGGGGCCCGGCACCGGCGATTACCAGCTGGTCTTCCAGGACAGCTGCCACATGAGCATCATCGTCGCGGGGTCGATGACGTTCTCCAGACCGGCGATCTCCTCGTTCGCGGCCGTGTACGCCTTGCCCTGCCACAGCGGGATCAGCCGGGCGTCGTCCACGAGGATCTGCTGGGCCTCCTCGAACTCCTCGGACACGGCCCCGCGGTCGCTCTCCGCACGCGACGCCGGCAGCAGCTCGTCGGTGATCTCGGGGGCTTCGTACGGGGTGCCGAGCGCGTTCTGCTTGCCCACGAAGGGGGCGATGAAGTTGTCGGCGTCGTTGAAGTCGGGGTTCCAGCCACGCCCGAAGACCGGGTACTCGCCCTTCTGGTAGCCCTCCGAGTAGGCCTTCCAGGGACGGCTCTTCAGTGTGACCTTGAAGAGACCGGACCCCTCCAGCTGCCGCTTCAGCTCCTCGAAGGCCGGCTTGGTCTGGGAGCCGTAACGGTCGGTGGTGTACCAGAGCGTGAGAGGAACCGTTTCGGTGATGCCCGCCTCGGTGAGGATGGCTTTCGCCTTGGTCGCGCTGGGGTTGCCGTAGTCGTCGAAGAAGCCCGTCGTGTGGCCCACCAGACCCCTGGGGATCATGGAGTACAGCGGCTCGACGGTGTCCTTGTAGATGTTGTGGGCGAGCGCCGGGCGGTCGAGGACCTGGGCGACCGCCTTGCGGACCGCGGGGTTCTTGGCCCAGGCGTCCTTGGTGGGGTTGAACACCAGGTAGCTGATCTCGGTGGTGGGGCTTTCCACGATCTGGAGCCCCTCCTCATCGTGGTTGGCCTGGATGTCCACGATGTCCGCGGCGCCGAGACCACGGTAGATGACCGAGATGTCCCTGTTCTTCAGGGCCTTGACCAGCTCGTCCGACTGCTGGAAGTACCGGATGGTGACCGCGGAGTTCTTCAGCTCCGCCAGGCCCTTGTAGTTCTCGTTGCGGACCAGCTCGGCCTGCTCGCCGTCTTCGTAGGAGGCGACTTTGTAGGGTCCCGAGCCGGCGATGTCCCCGTCCTCGCGGAGCTTGTCCGCGGGGTACTCCTCGGGGTCCACGATCGACATGGCCGGCGTGGTGAGCACCAGGGGGAAGGTCGCGTCGGGCTGGCTGAGGTGGAAGACGACCTCGCGGTCACCCTTCGTCTGCACCCGGGAGAGGGTGCTCAGCAGGCCCGCGGGGCCGCCGTTGACGTTGATCTTCTTGATCCGGTCGAACGAGTGCTTGACGGCCTTGGCGTCCAGCGCGTGCCCGTCGGAGAACTTCAGACCCTCGCGCAGCGTGCAGCTGTACACGGTGCTGGAGCTGTCCGTGAACTCGCAGCTCTCGGCGGCGTCGGGTTCGGGCTCGGTCCCCCCGGGCGAGTAGCCCAGAAGAGGCTGGTAGACGTTCCGCATCAGCTCCCAGGAGCTGTCCCAGGCCGCGGCCGGGTCCAGGGTGCTCGGCGCGCTGGTCGTCCCCACGATGATCGGGTCCGCGTCGTCCGAGGCATCCGAGGAGAACACACCACACCCGGTCACCATGGATAGGGACGCGATCACCGCGAGTGGCGGCAAGTATCGGTTCCGGTTGAACACGTGCATGCTCCTCGAAATGCCGTACGCAAGTGGCCGAACGATACCGCAGGCCCGCCGAGTCGCTTCCGCCCGGCTGGCACAGCCCTGGATCGGCGCACTTGTGACGGCTTTGTCGAGTCCCCGTGAGGGGTGCGGGCGGGCGCCGGAGGTGTTCGGTGAAGTCGTCACCGGCGCCCACCGCACTCTGTCAGCCGACCCCGGCGTTGAGGAAGATGCCGCCGTCGACCACGAGGGTCTGGCCGGTGATCCAGTCGGACTGCTCGGAGGTGAGGAACGCGGCGGCGCCGCCGATGTCGGAGGGCACGCCGAGCCGGCCGAGCGGATAGGACGCCGCCGCCTCGGCCTCCCGGCCCTCGTACAGGGCCTGGGCGAACTTGGTCTTCACCACGGCGGGTGCGATCGCGTTGGCCCGCACCTTCGGCGCGTACTCGTGCGCCAGCTGGAGGGTCAGATTGATCATGGCGGCCTTGCTGATGCCGTACGCGCCGATGAAGGGCGAGGCGGAGACACCGGCGACCGAGGCGATGTTGACGATCGCGCCGCCGTTGTCCTTCTGCCAGGCGTGCCAGGTCTTCTGGGCGAAGCCGAGGGCCGAGACGACGTTGGTCTCGAACACCTTGCGGGCCACGTTCAGGTCGAGGTCGGCGATCGGGCCGAACACCGGGTTCGTCCCGGCGTTGTTGACCAGGAAGTCGACGCGGCCGAAGGCCTCCATCGTGCGCTCGACGGCGAGCGCCTGGTGGGCCTCGTCGTGGGCCTTGCCCGCTACGCCGATGACGCGGTCGGCGCCGAGCTGCTCGACGGCCTCCTTGAGGGCGTCCTCGCCCCGGCCCGTGATGCACACCCGGTCGCCGCGTGCGACGAGGGCCTCGGCGATGCCGTAGCCGATGCCGCGGCTGGCGCCCGTGATGAGGGCGACCTTGCCGGAAAGCTCGGGGAGTTCCACCGAAGTCATGTTCCCGATCCCTTAGTTGAGCGGTCCGCCGGCGACGTACAGCACCTGGCCGGAGACGAATCCGGCGTCCTCGCCCGTGAAGTAGGCGATGGCGCCGGCGATGTCCTCCGGCCGGCCCACGCGCTGCACGGGGATCTGGGTCGCGGCCGCGGCCTGGAACTCCTCGAAGCCCATGCCGACCCGGGCGGCGGTGGCGGCGGTCATGTCGGTGACGATGAAGCCGGGCGCGACGGCGTTGGCGGTGACGCCGAACTTGCCGAGCTCGATGGCGAGGGTCTTGGTGAAGCCCTGCAGACCGGCCTTGGCGGCGGAGTAGTTGGCCTGGCCGCGGTTGCCGAGCGCGGACGACGAGGACAGGTTGACGATCCGGCCGAACTTGGCCTCGACCATGTGCTTCTGGACGGCCTTGGCCATCAGGAAGGCGCCGCGCAGATGCACGTTCATGACGGTGTCCCAGTCCGACGCGCTCATCTTGAACAGCAGGTTGTCGCGGAGCACGCCCGCGTTGTTCACCAGGATGGTCGGGGCGCCCAGCTCCTCGGCGATCCGGGTGACGGCGGCCTCGACCTGCTCCTCGTCGGAGACGTCGCAGCCGACCGCGAGCGCCTTGCCGCCCGCGGCGGTGATCTTCTCCACGGTGTCCTTGCACGCGGCCTCGTCGAGGTCGATCACCGCGACGGCACGCCCCTCGGCGGCCAGTCGTACGGCGGTCGCGGCGCCGATGCCGCGCGCACCGCCGGTGACCACGGCGACACGCTGCTCAGTGGTGGACATTGCTGGTTCTCCTCGCCCTTGGGATGCGGCTCCTGCGGCGCCCCTCATGTGGTGAGCGACCGCTTAGTACCTTCAGCACACGTGACGCTAGAAGTCCTGGCACCCGGTGTCAACGTCCCACCAGGTGTGATGCCTTACGTCGGCCCCTCACCGGCGGTCCGCCGCGCACGGGTCGGTCATTTCACGAGCAGGTCGAGCAGCCGCTCGGCCTCCGCCGCCGGGTCCTCGGTGAGCCCAGTGTGCACGGGCCCCGCCTGGACGACCGTGGAACGGGGCGCGACAAGCCACCGGAACCGCCGCCCGGCGTCGTCGCGGGCGGCCTGCCCGGCCGCCTCTCCCCCGGCGCACACGCCCTCCACGGCGCGCAGCGCGGCGCGTACGCCCGCCACGTCCGCCCCGGGATCAAGGGCGAGCAGCTTGGCCTCGTCGAGGTGGGTACGGGCCGCCACGAGCGCCCGGGAGCGGCTGTAGACGAGGACGCCGGCGTTGAAGCACTCGCCGCGCTCGATCCGGGGCACGATCCGCAGCAGCGCGTACTCGTAGACGTCCTGCCCACTCGCCCCGGTCCCCAGGAAGCGGTCGCTCACTTGATCCCCTCGCTCTTGATCCCCTCGATGCGTTCGTGAATGCCGGCGGCCCGTGCGAGCAGCGGCTCCGCGTACGCCCGCCGCAGCGCGTCCGGCGTCTCGAAGCCGGGCTCGTCCACCAGCCAGACGTCCGGGATCTCGGCGGTCACCTCGGCGAGCAGGTCCTCGGTGACCAGGGGCGCGAGGTCGGCGGCGGCCGCGGCGACATCGGGGCCGAAGCGCGCGAGGGCGTGGTCGGCGGCGTCGTACGGCTTGGCGGCGGAGGTGCGGGCGCCGGGCCAATGGTGGTGCCAGATCATGGTGGCGCCGTGGTCGATGAGCCACAGCTCGCCGTGCCACATCAGCAGGTTCGGGTTGCGCCAGGAGCGGTCGACGTTGTTGATCAGCGCGTCGAACCAGACGATCCGCCCGGCCTCCCCGGGGTCCACCTCGAAGGCGAGCGGGTCGAAACCGATCGCACGGGTCAGGAAGTCCATGCCGAGGTTGGTGCCGCCGCTGGACTTGATCAGCTCCTGCACCTGCTCGTCGGGTTCGCCGAGGCCGAGGACGGGGTCGAGGTCGACGGTCACGAGGCGGGGCACGCGCAGTCCGAGCCGCCGGGCCAGCTCACCGCAGACGACCTCCGCGACGAGCGTCTTACGGCCCTGTCCCGCGCCGGTGAACTTCAGGACGTACGTCCCTCGGTCGTCGGCCTCGACGAGACCGGGGAGCGAGCCGCCCTCACGCAACGGCGCGATGTACCGGGTCGCGCTGACTTCCTTGAGCATCGCCCCAGGTTACCGACGTGCCGGGATCCCCCGGAGGCGACCCGACCGGCGGTTGCCGCCGACCGACAGCTTTAAGACAGCTCTACTTGACGCGGTTGTGATCTCGGGCAGGTCAAGATGTGGCCCTGTCTGAACGTTCAAGCACCGCGTCGCCGTATCCATGGGCGAAAGTGCAAAGCCATCTTGGAAGGAACCGTCAGCATGACCAGCGAAACGAACAAACCCGCTTCGATCCCGGGCCGCCGCACCGTCATGGCGGCGGCCGGCGTGGCGGGCCTCGCCGTCGCGCTGACCGCGTGCGGGTCGGAGGACGAGGCGTCGAGCTCGTCCTCGCCCGACTCCCAGGCCGGCTCCAGCGCGAGCAGTGAGGCGAGCGGCGAGGCGAGCAGCGGCAGCGCGAGCGGTGGCGACAGCGCCGGCGGCACCGAGATCGCCAAGACCTCGGACATCCCCGAGGGCGGCGGCAAGATCTTCGAGAGCGAGGGCGTCGTCGTCACCCAGCCCGAGGCGGGCACCTACAAGGCGTTCTCCTCCGTGTGCACCCACGCCGGGTGTGCCGTGAAGACGATCGCCGACGGCGTGATCAATTGCCCCTGTCACAACAGCAACTTCTCGATCGCCGACGGCAGCGTGCAGAGCGGCCCCGCGACCAAGGCGCTGCCCGCCAAGGAGGTCAGCGTCTCCGGTGAGTCGATCATGCTGGCCTGATCCCGGTCAGAAGCTCATATCCGCCGCTCGGACCGTTTGAAACAGGCCAGCACCTCGTCCGTGGTCGCGACCGTGGCGACCAACGCGAGAGTGTGGCGGATCATCGCGGGGGTGTAGTCGGCAGGCACCCCCGCGATGGCGTCCCCGGGCACGACGACCGTGTAGCCGAGGTTCACCGCGTCGAACACCGCGTTCGGCACGGCCACGTTGGCCGAGACACCGGTGACGATCAGCGTGCGGCACCCCAGATTGCGCAGCAGCGCGTCCACATCGGTGCCCGCCAGCGGGGACAGCCCGTGCAGCCGCCGTACGATCAGGTCCTCCTCGGCGACCTCGATGGGCGGCGCGATGCGTACGGCCGTGGTGCCCGTCAGCTGCCGTACGGGCAGCCGTTCGGCCGCGCGGAACAGGCGGGCGTTGTGGTTGGCGCCCCGCCCGTCGGGCCGCCGCTCGGCGATGGCGTGCATGACCTGCACCCCGCTGTCGTGGGCCGCGGCGACCAGCCGGGCCACCTGGGCGAGCGCTCCCGACTCCTGGGCCTCCCGGGCGAGTTCGGGCAGCGCGCCGTCCGGCCCGACGACACCCTGCTGGCACTCGACGGTGAGCAGGACGGTGGTGGCGGGCTCGAGGAGCCCGCTCAGCTCCCGGTGCCTCTTCGACTCACTCCCGTACGACGGCATGGCATCCCCTGGTCGTCGGCGATCGGGCGGGCGAGCGTAACGCCCCTTGCACATGGACGGAAGACACCCCATGCTCTTCGGACGCCACGCCAGCGGAGGGGATTCCATGACCGTCACTCAGCGCCGGGGCCGGAAGATCATGATGGAGCCCGCCGAACTCGACGCGTTCCTGAGCGCTCAGCGCACCTGCCGGGTCGCGACGGTCGCCGCCGACGGAGCCCCGCACATCAGCCCGCTCTGGTTCGTCTGGGACGGCACCTCGCTCTGGCTGTACTCGATCACCCGCAGCAGACGCTGGTCCGCGCTGCGCCGCGATCCGCGCGTCGCCGTCGTGGTCGACGCGGGCGAGGAGTACGGCGAACTGCGCGGCGTCGAGCTGTCCGGCACCGTCGAGTTCGTCGGCGAGGCACCGCGCACGGGCGAGCCGAACCCCGAACTCATCGAGGTGGAGCGGCTGTTCGCCCGCAAGAACTTCGGGATCGACGAGATGCCGCACGACGGCAGGCACGCCTGGCTGCGACTGACGCCGGACGCGGTCGCGTCCTGGGACTTCCGCAAGCTGGGGTCGCCGTAAGGAAGCTCAGCCCGTTCCGCACGCGGTTCCTGTCTCCCTCAACGCCTCCACCGCCGCCCTGATCGACGGCCTCCGGTCGGCGTCCGCACGCCATACCGCGTAGACGCTGCGGTGCGCCCTGGGCCGCACCGGCACGGTCCGCACACCGGCGGGCATCGGGTCGCGGCCGAGCCGGGGCGCGATGCAGACGCCCAACCCGGCGGCCACCAGGGCGAGTTGCGTGTGATGCTCGCCGGCCCGGTGGGCGAGGTGCGGCTCGATGCCGTTGGCGCGCAGCGTATGGAGCAGCCACTCGTGGCAGAACTCGCCCTCGGGCCAGGCGACCCACGGCTCCTCCGCCAGCTCCCGCAGGTCGATCTCGTCCCGGCCGGCGAGCGGGTGGTCCTCGGACAGCGCCACCTCCACCGGGTCGTCGAGGATCGCCGCCCTGGCGAGCCCCTCGGGCACGGGCAGCGGCTTGTTGTACCAGTCGAGGACGACGGCCAGGTCGACATCGCCCCGGATCACCGCGTTGATCGCGAGTTCCGGCTCCAGTTCCCGCGAGCGCACGCGCAGCGCCGGATGGTCGTCCCGCAGCGCGCGGAAGACGGCGGGAAACAGCCCCCGGACGGCCGTCGGGAAGGCGGCCAGCCGCAGCTCGCCGACGACCTGCCCCCGCTGTGCCTCCAGGTCCGACTGTGCCAGCTCGACCTGGGAGAGGATCCGCGCGGCATGGTCGGCGAGCAGGCGCCCCGCGTCGGTGAGGCGCACGCCCCGCCCGTTCTTGGCGAGGAGCCGCTGCCCCACCTCGCGTTCCAGCTTGGCCATCTGCTGCGAGACGGCCGAGGTCGTCACATGCAGCCCGTCGGCCGCCCCGCTGACCGAGCCGTGCCGGGCGAGGGCGTCGAGGGTGCGCAGGCGCTCCAAGTTCAACATATAAGCAATGCTAAGAGATTCAGCTCACCAAATCTCGCTTGTGCTACGAGATTGTCGGGCGCCATGGCTGCGGACATGACCACCGCCGCGCCCACCCGAGCCTCCGTCCGTGTCCCCGACCGCCCTCGCGCCACCATCCGGTACGAGGCCTTCATCCGGCACGCCGAGAGCACGCACCTAAGCCGCGCGGCCCGCCCTCCGGGCGGACGACGGGGCTGTGACGACAGGACCTGGCGGCGGCGACGGCGGTGAAGCGGGAGCGGCTGCCGCGCGGCGCCCGCACCTGGGGACACGTCACGGTGGCGGCCCTCCTCCTCGACGCACTGCCGTTCTCGCTCTTCGCCTACGCGGAGCTGACGATCCCGTCCACGCCGGCAGGCATCCGCAACGCGACCTCGCCCCTGTGGGGCATGGCCCTCTCCCTGGCCGTCCTCTCCCTGGTCGCCCTCTCCGAGGACCGCCCGACGTGGGTGCGGGTCGCCGGTCGCGGCCTCGGCTTCCTCGGCGTACTCACCGTGCTCGGCGCCTGGCAGGGCCTCAGGGGCCTTGACGCCGGCGGCACCGGCGCCCAACTCCTGCCTGGTCTCCGAGATCGGCCCGACGACCGCCCAGATGGTCACCTAGTTCATCCGCCCAGACGGTCACCTACTTCATCCCGGTCATCGCCACCGCCGCCGGCGTCGCACTCCCCGGCGAGTCCCTGGCCTGGTCGACCCGGTCGGCGCGGCGATCGTCCTGGCGGGCGCGGCGCTGACGCAGGCAAGGTCACGCACATGACCCGGCGTAGGTGACGTCACATGTACCCCCCGCCCGCCCCCGGCCGGATCGCCGAGGCCACCGCGTCCGCCACCCTCCCGATCTCCTCCTCGGTGAGGGTGGAGACCGTGATCCGGATCCCCTGCGGGGCGCCCATCCGGAAGCGGGCACCGGGCGCGACGGCCCAGCCGGCGTGCAGCAGCCGGGCGACCGCGCCGGTCTCGTCCGGGACGCCGATCCACACGTTCATCCCGCTGACCCCGTGCGCCTCGACCCCGCGCCGCGCGAGGGCGCCGATCAGCGACTCCCGCCGCCGCCCGTACGCCGCCGCCACGGCCGGCGCGTCCACCGCGCCACCGGTCCACAGCCGTACGACGGCCCGCTGCACCAGCCGGCTCACCCAGCCGGGCCCCAGCCGCTGCCGCCCGCGCACCCGGTCGACGGTGGTGGCGTCCCCGGTGAGCACCGCGAGCCGCAGATCGGGGCCGTACGCCTTGGCGACCGACCGCACGAAGGCCCAGCTGTGGGTGACGCCGGCCAGCGGGTGCAGAGGCTGGTCGACGATCCGGTAGCCGTGGTCGTCCTCGATGAGCAGAGTCTCCGGATGCTCCCTGAGCACGGACCGCAGGGCACGCGCGCGTGCGGCGCCGACAGCCGCCCCGGTCGGGTTCTGCGCCCGGTCGGTGACGATCAAAGCCCGGGCCCCGGCCTCCAGAGCCGTCCGTACGTCCTCGGCGAGCGGCCCGTCGTCGTCGACGCCGACCGGGACGACCCGCAGACCGAGCGCCGGGACGAGGTCGAGCACGCTGCCCCACCCGGGGTCCTCGACGGCGACGGCGTCCCCGGGCTTGAGATGGACGGCGAGGACCCGCTCGATGGCGTCGAGCGACCCGGAGGTCACGGTGACCGGTCCGTCCGGCACCCCGTCCGCGTCCAGGTCGGCCCGCGCGATCCGCGCCAATTCGGGCTCCACGTCACTCGATCCGTACAGCACCGGATCGCGGTCGCCCTGCTCGGCGGCCGCCGCGAACACCTCCGCGAGGCGCGGCAGCAGCGTCGTGTCGGGATTGCCGTCGGCTAGGTCGCGCACCCCCTCCGGCACTTCGACCCGGATGTACTCGCGCCCCGTCGTGGCCGGCCGGGGCCGCACCCGGCTCCCCCGCCGCCCGGCGGTCTCGATGACCCCGCGCTCGCGCAGCGTGCGATAGGCGGCCGCGACGGTGTTCGGGTTCACCCCGAGCCGCTCGGCCAACTCCCGCATGGGCGGCAGCAGTTGACCGGGTTCCAACTCCCCCGCCCCCACCGCCCGCTCGACGCTCGCCGCAATCTCCGCTGCGCGCCGCCCGGTGATCATATATTCTCCTAGCACAAACAAGATTTTGCACTAGTACAATGGAGAACGCAATGCCGGAGACCTCGCAGCCGACGACACCACAGCCCGCCGCCTACACCCCCACCGACCGCACCGTCCCGACCCGGGCCGCGCAGAAGGCCTCGTACGACAAGGAGTTGGTGCACTCGATACTCGACGAGGGGTACGTCTGCCACCTCGGCTTCGTCCGTGACGGCGCCCCGGTGGTGCTGCCCACGCTGTACGCAAGGGTCGGCGAGACGCTCTACGTGCACGGCTCGACAGGCTCGCGCCCGCTGCGGATGACGGGCCAGGCCGACCCGGGCCTCCCGGTCTGTCTGACGGTCACGCACGTGGACGCGCTGATCCTGGCCCGCTCCGGCTTCCACCACTCGATCAACTACCGGTCGGTGGTGGTGCACGGCACCGCCCACCAGGTCACCGACCCCGAGGAGCGGCGGATCGCCCTGGACGCCCTCGTCGACCACGTCGTCCCGGGCCGCTCGCGGGACTCCCGGCCCGCCAACCCCAAGGAGTTCGCGGCCACCGCCGTGATCCGCCTGGACCTGCACGAGGTCTCCGCCAAGACCCGCACCGGCGGCGTCAACGACGAGCCCGAGGATCTCACCCTCCCCCACTGGGCCGGCGTCGTCCCCCTCCGCAAGGGCTACGAAACCCCGATCCCGGACCCGGACCTGGCCCCCGGCACCGACCTCCCCGACTACCTCAAGGCCCTGTAGCACTGATCCCGCCCGACTGGACGCGCCCCTCAAGGGGGCGCGGGGAACTGCGCGAGCGACCCCACACAACCCGCAGTCCGCGGACCCCAGTTCCCCAACGGCGTCATCGACCACGCCCCACCGACAGCTCCGGCTCAACCCCCTCCCCGCCTCCCGCCACCGTCCGCGGCGCCCCCTTCGACGGCGTGGACCGCTGCGCGACGAACGCCCCGCCCAGCACGACCACTCCACCCACAATCTGCGGCGCCGACAGATGCTCCCCCAGCAACACCCACGCGAGCACGGTCGCGACCACCGCCTCAAGACACCCCACAACCCCCGCCACCTGCGAAGACAACAGCCTCACAGCCACCACCCCGGTCACATACGCAAGCACCGTGGCGATCAGCACCACCCACCCGAGCAGCAACCACGCGGCCACCGGCGTCCCACCCATCCGCACAGTCCCCCCGAGCACCGCCCACTCCATACCCCACGGCCGGGCCACCACCGTGAGCACCACGGCACCCACGAGCAACCCGTACGCGATGACCCCGAGCGGATCCGGCGCCTCCGCCCCCGCGTCGCTCCCCTGGTCGGACAGCACGAAGTACCCGGCCTGACAACAGGCCGCCCCGAGTGCGAGCAGCAGCCCCAGCAGATCGAAGCTCAGCCCCGACCAGATCTCGACGACACAGGCGAGGCCCCCGACCGCGACGACGACCCCCACCGCAGCCGCCCGCGTCACCGGCCGCCGCTGCACGAACCGCACCCAGCCGAGAACGATGGCCGGCCCGAGGTACTCCACAAGGAGGGCGACGCCGACGGGGATGCGGGAGATCGAGGCGAAGTAGAAGGCCTGCACACCGGCCACGGCCAGCAGCCCGAAACCGACGAGCAGCGCGGGCCGCCGACGCACCAGGTCCCGGTGGCGCACGGCCAACGGCAGCATCACCAGCGCGGCACCCACGATCCGCAGCCACACCACGTGCAGCGGGTCGAGCCCCGCCTCGATGAGCGGCTTGGCCGCGGTACCCGATCCACCGAAAGCGACCGCGGACCCGAGCGCGAGCACCAGCCCGACACTCCGCCCGCGCTGCCCCTGATTCCCCTGATTCCCCTGAGACGTGAACACCGGCACATGATGACAGCCGACGACAGGAGCGTCACCCCCGATGACACCTGTCTCACCGACTGGACCCCAGGTGGGCGTCGCGCCTCAACGGCCGCCGTCCCCACCCACCACACATCCCTCGGCCCGGCCCTCGCCCGTCCTCGCGATCCGCCGCGCCACGACCCCCACATCGACACTTATGTTCCCCAGCACTTCCACGGCCCGCGACCCGGCGGCCCCGACCAGCACCGCGAGCAGGTCGATGCCATGGGCCACCCGCTCGCCCCGCCGCTCGGCACGCTCGTACGCCTGCGCCATCGCCCGGGCCGCCACCGGCGACCACCCCGGCGTGCCCGGCCCACCCGGTACGGCACCGGCGTCCTCCACCCCGATCTGCCAGCGCAGCCCGTAGCCGATGCTGCGCTGCACCAGATAGCCGAGCAGCCGGGCGACGTGCGGGCCGTCGAAGACGGCGCGGACCTCGGGGTCGAACTCCAGGAGCGTGTGCAGGAGATGGGCCGTGTCGATCTGCCGGTCCCCGTCGCGGAGCGCCCGTCTGCGCGCACCGGCGACCACCGAGGCCAGCTCATCGGTGAGCCTGTCCTCGATCTCCACATGGTTCGGACCATGGCCTACGGCCGGCTGCCGGTGAATACGGGGTCGCACGTCCTCCACCCCATCAGTCCCACCGGCCCGAGTCATCCGTGAAAGGAAGCATCTTCGCGTCCGACGCAGGTTGCGTAAGGAGGCCCCTCGTCTCCTCCCTACGGAGGAGATCCATCCATCCCACCCAAGGGGCGCGCGCCGTCTTGCCCCGCGCTCCGTACGCAACCGCATCACACCGGCCCTCATCCCCCACCCCATGGAGAGCGGGTACTGGCTGGTGGCCCTGCCGGCGGTCGACGGCAGACAGTACGTGTACCGGATGTACGCCCCCGAGAACGCACGGCCCGCCGATCTGTTCTGGGAGGCCTGGCACTGCCACGACGAGAGCCGCTTCCCTCGCGCGTGGGACCTGTTCGACGCGGCACTGATCCGGCAGGTGAACCAGGCGCCGGGCGGACCGGGCGACCACTTCTGACGGTTCATCAGTATTGAATGTTCCGGGCCCCGGGGCTACGTTCCGCGACACCACCGTCCGAGACGAAGGGGTTGTCGCATGGCCGATGTCAGCGCGGAGGCACGCATCGAGGCACCCGCCGAGCAGGTCTGGGCCCGGCTCGTCGACTGGTCCGCGTACGGCGAGTGGAACACCACCCACACCGGCTTCCCGAAGGGTGGTCCCGAGACCCTCGAAGTGGGCGGCACCTTCCAGGAGAACCTGAAGCTCATGGGGTTCCCGGCGGAGGTCGAGTGGACCATCGCCGAACTGGAGCCCGCCCGCACCCTGGCCATCCAGGGCAAGGGCCCGATGGCCGTGGACCTCGCCACCCGCTACACCCTCACGCCCCACGGCGACTCCACCACGGTCCGCATCGACGGCCGGTTCACCGGCGCGGCCGTCTCCCTGATGGCGGGCAGGCTCAAGGACTCCGCCACGGCGGCGCTGGGCGAGTCGCTGCGCAAGCTGGGCGGCTTGGTGACATAGCCCCGCGCCCCGCCCGCACCACGCACACGACCGGCATGCAGGAAAGCGCCCTGCGGAAACCTCCGCGGGGCGCCCTCACCTGTGGCCCACCACCGACCGTCAGTCCTCGTCGGCGAGGATCAGGTACAGCTTCTTGCGGGCCTCGTTGATCACCGCCAGCGCCTTGTCGCGCTGGTCCTTGTCGCCGGTCTTCCAGACCTGGCCGAACGCCTCCATCAGACCGAAGCCGGCCTGCCGGATCTCGCTCAGCGCCTCCCAGTCGACCCCGCGCGAGGCCTCTTCCCAGGGGGCCTCGGGCCCGTCGTCGGCCGCGGTGCGGCCGGCCTCGGTGAGCGCGAACAGCTTCTTGCCGCCCTCGCTCTCACTGGCGATCAACCCCTCGTCCTCCAGCAGTTGGAGGGTGGGGTACACCGAGCCGGGGCTGGGCTTCCACGCCCCGCCACTGCGCTCGGCGATCTCCTGGATCATCTCGTAGCCGTGCATGGGCCTGTCCTTGAGGAGGGCCAGGATCGACGCGCGTACGTCACCACGCCGCGCCCTTCCCCTGGGTCCGCCACGGCCGCGCCCACCCCAGGGTCCCCCGCCGAAGGGGCCGAACGGCCCGGGACCACCATGGCCCGGCCCGAAGGGCCCGAAGGCGGCGCGCAGCGCCTCACCGTCACCTCGACCGCGGGGGTGCTCCCCACCACGGCGTCCATGTCCACGCTCGAATCCGAAGTCCTGTCCACGGGAACGCATCGCAATCACTCCATTCCATCGTTGATCTGTCGCGATGCCTCAACGATATATCGGAACCTGTCGCCTGACAACCCCTTGCCGAGCAAGCCTTCTAGAGTGCGGGAATGATCTCCAACAGCTACCTCTCCGAACTGTTCTCCCTGGAAGGGCGAGTCGCCGTGGTGACCGGCGGCAGCTCCGGCATCGGCAAGGCCATCACCGGGGCTCTCGCGCGGGCGGGGGCGAGCGTGGTGATCGTCGCGCGGAAGAAGGCGGAACTGACGGCCACGGTCGACGAACTGGCGGCGGACGGCTGCCGCGCGGCCTGGGTGAGCGGCGACCTGAGCACCCGCGCCGGCGTGCGCGCGGCGGCGGAGCAGGCGGTCGAGGCGTACGGCGAGCCCGACATCCTCGTCAACAGCGCCGGGATCAACCTGCGTCCGCCGATGAGCGAGCTGGGCGAGGACGTGTGGGACGCCACGATGGCCGTGAACCTGGAGGCGCCCTTCCTGCTGGGCCAGCGCTTCGGGCCCGGCATGGCCGAGCGGGGCTTCGGCCGGATCATCCACATCACGTCCCAGCAGGCACACCGGGCCTTCGTCCGAAGCGGCGCGTACGGGGTCTCCAAGGGGGCCCTGGAGTCGCTGGCCCGCTCACAGGCCGAGGAGTGGTCGCCCCACGGCGTCACCTGCAACACGCTGGTCCCGGGCTTCGTCCCGACCCCGCTCAACACGCGGTTGTCGTCCGACCCCGAGAAGGTGGCCGCGCTCGCCGCGCGCACCCTGGCCGGCCGCAATGGCCTGCCCGACGACTTCGCCGGAGCCGCGGTGTTCCTGGCCGGCCGATCCTCCGGTTACATCACCGGCCAGGCGATCTTCGTCGACGGCGGCTTCTCCGTCCACTAGCCCGACCCGCACGACACCGTACGCATGCGGCATCCGGACGAGCGACCCCGTCGAGCCTGCGGCGCCTGGCCCCCGAAAACCGGTCCACCACCCCGGAATTGGCCTTGGCCTGCGGCTTCGCCGACCCCTAGCGTCGTCCCATGCGCATTCGTATCGTGGACGCCTTCACCGACCGCCCTTTCTCCGGCAACCCGGCCGGAGTCCTTCTCCTCGACGCCTTCGACGCCTTCCCGGACGACGGCTGGCTGCAGAACGTGGCCCGGGAGGTCAACCACTCCGAGACCGCGTTCGCCCACCCCCTCCCCGAGGGCGGCGAGGCCGACTGGGCACTGCGCTGGTTCACGCCGGTGGCCGAAGTGGCGTTGTGCGGCCACGCCACGCTGGCCACCGCGCATGTCCTGACCAGCACGGGCGCCCCCGGAGGCCCGGTGCGGTTCGCCACGCGCAGTGGTGTCCTGACCGCCACGCCCCGGCCGGACGGCTCCCTCACCCTGGACTTCCCGACCGCGCCGCTCACCCCGGTCCCGGTCCCGGACGGCGTCGCCGAGGCCCTGGGCGCCGAACCGCTCAGCGCCTTCGACACCGGCCCCGGCGTGGGCGACCTGCTGGTCGAGCTCGCCGACGAGAAGACGATCCTGGGCCTCGGCCCCGACCTGCGGGCCCTCGGCCGTTACTCCGAGCGCGGCATCATCGCCACCGCCCGCGCCGCGGACCCCGCCGCCGGGCACGACTACGTCTCGCGCTGCTTCTTCCCGAACGTCGGCATCGACGAGGACCCGGTCACGGGCAGCGCCCACACCGCCCTCGCCCCCTTCTGGTCCGAGCGCCTCGGCACCCCGGACCTCACCGGCCTCCAGGCCTCCCCGCGCTCCGGCCTCGTCCGCACCGAACTCCGCGGCGACCGCACCCTGCTCACCGGCCGGGCGGTCACGGTCATCGACGGCGAACTGCTCACACCGTAGGCAACACCGAGCTCACACCGTAGGCAACACCGGGCTCACACCGTAGGCAACGCCGGGCTCACGCCGTAGGCAACGCCGGGCTCACGCCGTGGGCAGCCAGCCCACCTTCCCCGCCAGCAGCGCGTACCCCACGAACGCCCCGATGTCGAGCAGCGAGTGGGCCACCACGAGCGGCCCCACTCGCCCCCACCGCCGGTACAGATAGACGAAGACCACGCCCATCACCATGTTGCCGATGAAGCCGCCGATGCCCTGGTAGAGGTGGTACGAGCCGCGCAGCACCGAGCTGGCGGCGAGCGCGCTCCCCGGTGACCAGCCCAGCTGCTGGAGCCGGCGGAGCAGATACGCGACCACGATGACCTCTTCGAGGACCGCGTTCTGGATCGCGGAGAGGATCAGCACGGGGTACTTCCACCACACCTCGGGCAGCGCCTCCGGCACCACCGTGAGGTTGAATCCGAGGCCGCGGGCCGCCAGGTAGAAGGCGATGCCGGTGCTGCCGATCACCGCGGCGATCGCCGCGCCCCGGCCGAGGTCGGGCCATGGCTTGGTCCGGTCGAACCCGAGCGTGCGCAGCCCCGCGCCCTCACGCAGCAGGAAGTGCGCCACCAGGACGACGGGCACCAGGGCGGTCGTGATCCCGAAGAGCTGCCACGCGAGGTCGAGCCAGGGCCGACCGGGCGCGGCCGAGGCGTTCATGGTGGCCGCCTGGTCCTTCAGCCCGCCCGGCTTGGTGACCGATCCGACGAAGCTGATCAGCGCGGACACCCCGCTCGCGCCGAGCGAGAGCCCGAGCACGAGGAGTGTCTCGTCCCTCAGAATCCGCCGGCTCGGCCGCTCCCGCGGCACCGCATCCCCCACCGACTCCGCCTGCCCCTGCACCCACGCCTCCAGTTGTCCGGCCCCGCCGAGGGTCCATCATCACCCGCGACGGTCCGGAACCTTCCGGCGGCGTACCTTCAGGGCTCCTCAGCCCAGCGGCACCGGCTCGGGCAGCCCGACCGGCCAGCTGTGGACCGGCTCCCCGGAGTGCATCAGCTCGCAGTACCGCCGCGTCGTGGCGGCGAGCGCGCCATCCCGGTCGATGCCCTTGGCCAGAGCCTGGTGGAACGTTTCCACCTGCCAGGACGCCCCGTTGACCCGGCGCCGACAGCGCTCCTCGATCACCCCGAGGTAGAAGTCCCGGTCGACCGGCTCGACACCCCACGCGTCCAGCCCCGCCTCGGCGAGCGGCAACAGCTCGTCCCGTACGAGGTTCACCGCGTCCACCGGTCCCAGCCCGCCGTAGCGCCCGCGCGGCCACTGCAACCGGGCCTCGATGCCGTGCCGGCACGCCTCGTCGAAGTTGGCGGCGGCCGCCTCGAACGGCAGCCGCGTCCACACGGGCCGCGACTCCTCGGCGAGGGCGCGTACGACCCCGTAGTAGAAGGCGGCGTTGGCGATCACGTCCGTGATGGTCGGCCCGGCGGGCAGGACCCGGTTCTCCACGCGCAGATGCGGGACTCCGTCGGCGATGCCGTAGACGGGCCGGTTCCAGCGGTAGATCGTGCCGTTGTGGAGGCTGAGTTCGGCGAGTGAGGGAATGCCGCCCGCGTCGAGGACGCCGATCGGATCCTCGTCGTCACAGATGGGCAGCAGCGCCGGGAAGAAGCGCAGGTTCTCCTCGAAGAGGTCGTACGCCGAGGAGATCCACCGCTCCCCGAACCAGGTGCGCGGCCGCACGCCCTGGGCCTGGAGCTCGGGCGGCCGGGTGTCCGTGGACTGCTGGAACAGCGGCGGCCGCGACTCGCGCCACAGCTCGTGCCCGAACAGGAACGGTGAGTTGGCGCCGATGGCGACCTGCGCCGCGGCGACCGCCTGCGCCGCGTTCCACACATCGGCGAACCGGCCCGGCGTGACCTGGAGGTGCAACTGCACGGAGGTGCAGGCGGCTTCGGGCGCGATCGACTTCGAGGTGCAGACGAGCCGCTCCACCCCGTCGATGTCGAGCGTGAAATCCTCGCCCCGGGCGGCGACGATCTGATCGTTCAGCAGGGTGTAGCGGTCGCCCGCGGAGAGGTTCGAGGAGACCAGGTCATCACGATCGAGCGTGGGCAGAATGCCGATCATCACGATACCCGCGCCCACCTCGATCGCTTTCCGGTCGGCATAGGCGAGGGACGTGCGCAGCTCCTCGGAAAGCTGGTCGAATACCCGCCCACCCAGCCGATGTGGAGCTATGTTGACTTCCAGATTGAACATGGCGAGTTCTGTTTGGAAGTCTCGGCTCGCAATGCGCTCAAGTACTTGCGCATTCATCATTCTCGGCAGACCGTCGCCGTCGACGAGGTTCAGCTCGATCTCCACACCCATCAGGTTCTTGGGGCGATCGAACCGCTTCTCCTCCAGCAGCCGCGCCAGTCCCGCCAGGCACTGCCGCAGCTTGTCGCGGTACTGCTGGCGATCGGAGAGGCCGAACGGCCCCGCCACGACCTTCTCTCCCATCTAGGTGTCCCTCCTTGGATGGGCAGGCCGACGAGCCGGCCACTGCTGTCCCAGGTCCACGGATGATGATGCCCCGGCAGAGCCGCCGATAACGTCCCGCGCCCGACCTGCGCCCGCTAGGCTGAGTCCGGTCACCTCCGAGCTTATTCACTCGGTGTGCTTCTGGCACATTCAGTGGGCATGAATGAGCATGCGCTTTCTGTCCGTTGTGCTTTCGTGAAAAGCGCCGACGAGAACCGGCCGTCCGCTACGCGGCGGTAATCCGAGGTCACCGACACACCCCCACGGAAAAGCGGGGTGATGCCCATGTTCCGGCGACCGGATACCGCCTTGCTCTTCATATACGGAACGGCTAGACGAAACCTCGTGTGAACACGTGTCGTATAAACTCCGCAAACGAGGCTGAGAGTCGGCACTCGCGGTCCTCGGTCCTGCCGTCAGGCCACGCGCGGCGGACCCTACCCACGCACCCGGACCCCGGGCACCCGTCTCTCCGATCCACGAGAGCTGACAGCGCCGTCCGCCCCCGCCCTCGCGCCACCGTGCCTGTCGAATTGAGAGGCGACCCACCATGCCGCTGCATGTCCCCCCGGCTCCCGCGCCCGCCCTGCGCACCGTCCTCACGGCACTCGGTTCTCCCACCGCCGTCCACGAGGCGCGAACCCCTTCCCTGAAGAACGCCCAAGGCCCCGCCACACCCGAACTCCCGCTGCCCGTCCACGTACTCGACCGGATCACCCCCGAGGGCACGGGCACCGCCCGGCTCACCGGATGGCGGTTCCTGATCCGCTGCGGCGACCGCGCCGTGGCCGCCGCCGAGACCCGGCTGACCCCCGACGGATGGGTGTTCTCCCACTTCTTCGAGGGCCCGTACATCGCCTCCACCGAGCGCGCCCTGCGCCAGGCGGAGGCCATGCAGCAGCCCTACCAGCCACGCCTGCTGTCGGTGCCCGAGCTGTACATGCTCACGCTCTGGCTGCACGCCGACCCCACCGCCGACGCCGCCACCGGCCACCCGGCACCGACCGACCTGTTGGTCCCGCTGGCGCCCGCACCACCCGGCATCGCCGCCCACCGCCCGCACCGGGCCGCCGAGCTCCTCCCGGTACTGACCACCCGGCTGACGCCCGCCCCGCTCCTGGGATCGCCCGCCTGAGTCCAGAGCCGCCTCACCCTTCGTACCGCTCGTGCCCCGCCGCCGATATCCCGGTGGCGGGGCACTTGTTTCCCGTTACCGGGAATTCCCGCTCTTTCGCGCACCAATACGCTCATGCGAGCTATTCGCACGTCCTTCCGCCTCCGGACCAGCCCCGGACGACCATCGCGAACCACCCGAAGGGACAGCGCAGTTGGGATGAACCGTCCGCGCGGGCGATGCGTCATCAACCTGTGAGAAGCGGTGCTGCGAAATCCCTGCGGATTGACGCCCGTGGGGCAACACTGGGACCGGACCGATTTATCAACGGGGGGCGGCCATGAACGAGGCTTCACGCCGCGGGACAGACAAAACAGCCATCTCAGATCACACGACAAACCGAAAGATCCCCACAACCATGTGCCAGCACCAGCCACTGTGCCCGACTGCCGAATCCGCCGACCGGGAAGGCGCCCGACTCGTGGCGCACCACCCGGAGCAGGGATGGAGCCTGCTCTGCAACGGCGTTCTGCTCTTCGAGGACACCGGTGAGCTCCTGCCGGACGGCCAGATCATCGCCCCGCACCGCCCGATGGGCACGGTGATGACAGCCGTCTGAGCCGCACTGACGTGCGCACAGGGCGAGCGTCCCCGCACAGGACGTCCGCCCGGACAGACGAGGGGCCGGCCGGAGACGCACTCTCCGAACCGGCCCCGACGCGTATCAGCGGTTGACTACTCTTCGTAGGCGTCCAGCGGCGGGCAGGAACAGACCAGGTTCCGGTCCCCGAAGGCCTGGTCGATGCGGCGCACCGGCGGCCAGTACTTGTCGGCGGGCGAGACCCCGGCCGGGAAGACGGCCTCCTCGCGCGTGTACGCGTGCTCCCACTCCCCGCCGAGCGCGGCCGCGGTGTGCGGCGCGTTCCGCAGCGGATTGTCGTCCGCGGGCCACTCACCGGAGCCGACCCTCTCGATCTCCGCGCGGATCGCGATCATCGCCTCGCAGAACCGGTCCAGCTCGGTCAGGTCCTCGGACTCGGTCGGCTCGATCATCAGCGTCCCGGCCACCGGGAACGACATCGTCGGCGCGTGGAAGCCGTAGTCGATCAGCCGCTTGGCGATGTCGTCGACGCTCACCCCCGTCGACTTGGCCAGCGGCCGCAGATCGATGATGCACTCGTGGGCGACGAGCCCGCCCGGGCCGGTGTACAGCACGGGGTAGTGCGGCTCCAGCCGCTTGGCGATGTAGTTGGCACTGAGCACCGCCACCTGCGTGGCCCGCTTGAGCCCCTCACCGCCCATGAGCCGGACGTACGCCCACGAGATCGGCAGGATGCCCGCCGAGCCCCACGGCGCCGCCGAGATCGGCCCCACACCCGTCTCCGGGCCGGCCGCGGGCTGCAGCGGGTGGTTCGGCAGATACGGCGCCAGGTGCTCGCGCACCGCCACCGGACCGACGCCCGGCCCGCCGCCGCCGTGCGGGATGCAGAACGTCTTGTGCAGGTTCAGATGGGAGACGTCACCGCCGAAGTGCCCGGGCTTGGCGAGACCCACCAGCGCGTTGAGGTTGGCACCGTCGACGTACACCTGACCGCCCGCGTCGTGCACCTGCGCGCAGATGTCGGCCACGTGCTCCTCGAACACACCATGCGTCGACGGGTACGTGATCATCAGCACGGACAGCTCGTCGCGGTACTGCTCGATCTTCGCCCGCAGGTCCTCGACGTCGATCTCGCCGTCCTCGGCGGTCTTCACGACGACGACCTTCATGCCCGCCATCACGGCGCTCGCCGCGTTGGTGCCGTGCGCGGAGGACGGGATGAGGCACACGGTCCGCTGCTCGTCGCCGTTGGCGCGGTGGTATCCGCGTACGGCCAGCAGCCCGGCCAGCTCACCCTGCGAGCCCGCGTTCGGCTGCAACGACACCTTGTCGTACCCGGTGGCCTCCGCCAGCTGCTCCTCCAGCTCACGGATGAGCGTGAGGTACCCCTGCGCCTGCCCTGCGGGCGCGAACGGGTGCAGCTGCCCGAACTCCGGCCACGTCACCGGCTCCATCTCGGTGGTCGCGTTGAGCTTCATGGTGCAGGAGCCCAGCGGGATCATGCCCCGGTCCAGCGCGTAGTCGCGGTCGGCGAGCCGGCGCAGGTAGCGCAGCATCGCGGTCTCTGAGCGGTACTCGTGGAACACCGGATGCGTGAGGTACTCGTCGGAGCGCAGCAGCGCCTCCGGCAGCGTGTCCGCGGCGGCGGCGTCGAGGGCCTCGACGTCCCCCTCCACCCCGAACGCGGTCCATACGGCACCCAGCTGCGCCCGCGTCGTGGTCTCGTCGCAGGAGATCGACACCAGGTCGGCGTCCACGAGGTGCAGGTTCACGCCATGTTCCCGCGCGGCCGCCACGACCTCGCCGGCCCGCCCCGGCACCCGCACGGTGAGCGTGTCGAAGTACGCGCCGTGGACGACCTCGATCCCCCCGGCCGCGAGACCGGCGGCGAGCACGGTGGCGTACCGATGCGTACGCCGGGCGATGGTCCGCAGCCCCTCCGGGCCGTGGTAGACGGCGTACATCCCGGCCATCACCGCGAGCAGCACCTGAGCCGTACAGATGTTGCTGGTCGCCTTCTCCCGGCGGATGTGCTGCTCCCGCGTCTGCAGGGCGAGCCGATACGCCTTGTGTCCGTCCGCGTCCACGGAGACCCCTACGAGCCGTCCGGGCAGGCTGCGCGCGAACTTCTCCCGCACAGCCATGTATCCGGCGTGCGGCCCTCCGAAGCCCATCGGCACACCGAACCGCTGCGTCGTCCCCACCGCGATGTCGGCGCCCAGCTGGCCGGGCGAGGCCAGCAGCGTGAGAGCCAGCAGATCGGCGGCGACGGTGACGAGCGCACCAAGCTCGTGCGCCTGCTCGATGACGGGCTTGAGGTCGCGTACGACGCCGGAGGCGCCCGGGTACTGGAGCAGCACGCCGTTGATCTCACGCTCGGCGAGGTCGGCCGGGATCCCGGCGCTGAGGTCGGCGACGACGACCTCGACCCCGGTCGGCTCGGCACGGGTCTCGATCACGGCGATGGTCTGCGGCAGCGCGTCCGCGTCGACGAGGAAGAGGCCCTTCTTGTTCTTCCCCATGCGCCGGGACAGCGCCATGGCCTCGGCGGCGGCGGTGCCCTCGTCGAGCAGCGAGGCTCCTGAGGTGGGCAGCCCGGTGAGATCGGCGACCGTGGTCTGGAAATTGAGCAGGGCTTCGAGCCGTCCCTGGGAGATCTCGGGCTGGTAAGGCGTGTAAGCCGTGTACCAGGCCGGGTTCTCCATCACATTCCGCAGAATCACCGGCGGCGTGAACGTCCCGTAGTACCCGAGCCCGATCATCGAGCCGAGCACCTGGTTGCGGTCCGCGAGAGAACGCAACTCGGCGAGGACCTCGGCCTCGGTACGCGCGCCCGGCAGGTCCAGCGCCTCGGCGTTCCTGATCACAGCCGGGACCGCGGCGGCGGTCAGCTCGTCGAGCGAGCCGTATCCGACGTGCGCGAGCATCTTGGCCCGGGCCTCGGCGTCCGGTCCGATATGGCGCCGTTCGAAGGGGATTCCCTGTTCGAGCTCCGAGAGCGGAATGCGATGGGCGGTCATTGCGGAGGCCTCCTGGTCTGACACGACCTTCGAGGGGCACCACGGCAGGGGTGCCCGGACGGCCTCCCCCTCTGTCATCTCAACCTGAGAGCTTCACCGGTCCTGGTACGAACCGGTTTTCACCGTCGGTGAGAGCGGAAGCCGTGACACCCGCCCTGCTTTCCAGAGTGACCTCGTCCGTGCGGTACGTGAGCCTGAGAGATTCCGGGGAGGATTTGCTCCTTCGGCGCCTCCGAATGGTGTCCGGAGGACTCTCCCGCACGGGATCAGCAGCCGCTGCCAGCGTATCAGCGCGAGCCCCGCACGAGTCTTCGAGTGGCCGCCTTCCCCAAAGTGCCTTTTCGTAGGGTGAGGGACGATTTGCGACTCCTCTGCGACCACATGGAGGGCCCGTGCAGACCGACATCGATCCGCGCAACCTGATCGGCCGCAAGGCGTTCGACCGCAAGGGCACCAAGATCGGCACCGTCGACGAGGTCTATCTCGACGACGCGACCGGCATCCCCGAGTGGGCCGCGATACGCATGGGCCTCTTCGGCCGCGACGCCTTCGTCCCCCTGGAGCTCAGCGAACTCGTCGAAGGCACCCTCCGCGTCCCCTTCGACCGCGCCCTCATCAAGGACGCCCCCGACTTCGGTGTAGGCCGCCACCTCTCCCCCGAACAAGAACTCCAGCTCTACCACCACTACGGCCTGGACACAGCCCCTCCCCCACCCCTGGACCACGACTTCGGCAACGTGGCAGGCCAGGACGAGCCCTGACCGAGAGCCCAGGCAACTCCCTCACCAAGGACCCCACCCCAAAGGCCCAAGCCGCACAGCACACACCCTCAACCAACACCGGAACCCTCACGCTCCTCCCACCGCGTACCTCCCTCCGCCTTCCCCGCGTCTCTTCGCGCCCCGTACTTCCCTCCACCTCGCCCACGTCTCCTCCGCCCCATACCTCCCTCCACCTCCCCTTGCCTCCTCCCGCCTCTCCTCCCCCGCTTAATCTCGCCGCCCTCCTTCATCCCGCCCCAACGGCGCTCAACCCCAACGGCGCAGCCCGGCGGTCCCCCAACGACCTCAGCCCCGCGCACCACCCGGCACCAACGGCAACGGCTCCGTCGGCTCCAGCCCGGGATCGTCCGTCCTGAAGGTCCGCACCCGCCCAGGCCCCACGTCACCCGGCGTCTCGAACCGCACAGTCACCCGCCCCAGCCCACTCCCCTGCACCCACCCGTGCCCGTACTCGGCATGGCGCACGTCATGCCCGGCCCTCCACTGCCGCTCACCAGCCGCACTCGCCTCCACCACAGGCACCTGCGCACCCACCGTCTCCTCCTCCACAAGATCCGGCTCCCCCGCCGCCTGCGCGAACAGGTCCTCCTGCGTGTAGTCGGCGAGCCCACTCACCCCCACCCCGAGCAACCGCACCCCACCGGTCGTGTCCACGGCCTCCAGCAACCGCCCCGCGGCCTCCCGCACCACCCCGGGGTCGTCCGTAGGCCCCCGCAACGTCTCGGACCGGGTCAACGTCGAAAAGTCGTACCGCCGCACCTTCAACACGATCGTCCGCCCCGACAGCCCCGCCCCCCGCAACCTCCGCACACACCGATCCGCGAGCCGCTGCACCTCCATCCGAACCCGCACCCGGTCATGGATGTCCACGTCGTACGTGTCCTCCACCGACACCGACTTCGTGTCCCGCTCGGCCACCACCGCCCGGTCGTCACGCGCCAGCGCCATCGCGTACAGCCCGTGCCCATGGGCCTTCCCCAGCAGCCGTACGACCTCGTCCTCACCCGCCTCCACGATCTCCTCGACCGTGGTGATCCCGGCACGCCGCAGATGATCCCCGGTCGCCGGCCCCACCCCCGGCAGGATCCGCACGGACATCGGCCCCAACAACGCCCGCTCGGTTCCGGGCTCGATCAGGACCAGCCCGTCCGGCTTGGCCTGCTCGGAGGCGATCTTCGCGAGCATCTTGGAGGCCGCGAGCCCCACGGATCCCGTCAGCCCGGTCACCGCCCGTATGTCCGCACGCAACCGGATCCCCGCCAGCCGTGCCGACTCCTCGTCCGAGGCCGTGCCCCCCGCCTCCAGGTCCACGAACGCCTCGTCCAGGCTCAGCGGCTCCACCAGCGGCGACAGGCCACGCAACAGCCCCATGACCTGATCACTGATCGCCCGGTAGAACGTGAAGCGCGGCGTGAGATACGCGGCGTTCGGTGCGAGCCGACGCGCCTGCGCCATCGGCATCGCCGAGTGCACCCCGAAGACCCGCGCCTCGTACGAGGCGGTAGCGACCACTCCACGCGGCCCGAGCCCGCCCACGACAACCGCTTTCCCCCGCAGGCTCGGCTTGGACGCCTGCTCCGCCGAGGCGTAGAAGGCATCCATGTCGAGATGCAGGATCGTGGGCGCGGTTCTCACATCTCCGATGCTGCCCTACGCCACTGACAATGCCCTGGCCGACCGGCTCGGCAGGCCACGGCGATGCTGCACAACCGGCTCCGAGAGCAGACCGCACTCCGAACCGCCGCAAGGGAGCAACGGCGACAGCTCTCAGACCGCCCGGTTCCGCCGCCGCGCCAGCTCGTCCGCCGGATTGTGGCCCACGAGCGTCTCCCCCGTGTCGACCCGCTCCCCGTGCAGTTGCGAGAGAGCGCTTTCCACATCACGCCAGACGACCCCCACGGCGATCCCGAAGATCCCCTGGCCGCCTTGGAGCAGTGCGTGGACCTCGTCGGGCGACGTGCACTCGTAGACCGTCGCCCCGTCGCTCATCAGCGTCATCCGCTCCAGATCGCTGAAGCCCCGCTCCCGAAGGTGCTGGACGGCGGTGCGGATGTTCTGGAGCGATACTCCCGTGTCGAGGAACCGTTTCACGATCTTCAGGACGACGACGTCCCGGAAGCTGTAGAGCCGCTGCGTCCCCGAGCCATGGGCGGGCCGCACGCTCGGCTCCACGAGACCGGTGCGGGCCCAGTAGTCGAGTTGCCGATAGGTGATGCCGGCGGCCGCACACGCGGTGGGGCCGCGGTAGCCGACGCTGTCGTGCGGCTCGGACGCCGCCTCCGCGTTGTCCTGCACGGTCGTGGGCCGCTGCGGGACGTGACCGGCCGCGCTGCCGTGAAGCGGGTACGGGCCGTTCTCCCCCAGCCTGCGTCCGGGGGCACCCCCAGCCGTACCGTCGCCGCTGCTTCTCACGCCGACCTCCGTCCTTGACCTGCCTTCTCGACGGTAGGCAGCCACCCGGGGTGCGTCAACGACCGCCGCACTCGCCACGCCGAGTGATAATCACCCTGAGAGTGGTTTCGCGTGCCCTTCCCCGGGGAAAGGCTAGCCGAATGCTCTACGGCGGACCCGCCTGAGCCGCGCGGCGGGCGCACGGGACCTGTGTACCGACCACCCCCGCCTTTCGCGTCGGTCTCCCGCCGGTAGCACTTGGGATCCGTCTCGTCCGCCGCGACGGCACTCGGCCACCACGACGCGAACCCGGCAACCCACGAGGTCCTGAGTTCCGAAACCGCAGGCCTGCCTTGGGCGGCGACAGACGGTGTCAAGGTCCCACAGGCCCGTACGACCGCCCGCCCGGCCTCACTGACTGTTCGTTCCGAAATCCTCGGGCGAGATCTGGTCGAGGAACTCGCGGAACTTCTCGACCTCGTCCTCCTGCTCGTCCGGGATCGCGATACCCGCGTCGTCGAGCACCCCGTCACTACCGAAGATCGGCGTCCCGGTACGCAGCGCCAGCGCTATGGCGTCGGACGGCCGGGCACTCACCTCGACTCCGCTGGCGAACACCAGCTCCGCGTAGAAAACACCCTCACGCAGGTCGGTGATGCGCACTTCCGTGAGCTCCTGGCCGACGGCCTCCAGCACGTCCTTGAACAGGTCGTGGGTCAGCGGTCGCGCGGGGGCCATGCCCTGCTGGGCGAAAGCGATCGCCGTCGCCTCCCCCGGCCCGATCCAGATGGGGAGGTAACGGTCGCCTCCCACTTCGCGCAGGAGCACGATCGGTTGGTTGGAGGGCATTTCGACCCGGACACCTACGACATCGAGCTCGTTCACACAGCAACCCTAGGCCGTGCTCGGGATGTTTGGGTAGTCGAGCACAGATCGGCCGACCGATCCGCCACGGGCGAACACCTCTCCTCAGCGCAGACGCACGCCCAGCGCGCTCTGCACCAGCGCGGCGTGCAGCTTGACCGTGAGCCCCGCCAGCTCCCTCGTACGGTCCTCCGCATGCGCCCTGGTCTGCGGATTACGATGGCGGCGCAGGGGCGCCACGACCTGCTCCACGAGCCCCGCCTCTCGGTCGGCGGCGGCCCGCATCACCCTCAGATGCCGGGGTTCGATACCGAATCGCCCCAGTTCCACCACAAGCGTGGCGACCGTGAGGGCCTCGGCGTCGAACGACCCGTCCGGCAACGGGGCCACGAGCCCGTACGACTCCCACTCGGCCAGCCGCTCCTCGTCGATCCCGGCGCCGGCGACGAGCTCGGTGCGCCCGATCCGGGCGGCGGTGGGCTCCTCGGACTCCCCGAAGAGCTCGCTCAGCCGCTCTCCGTCACCGACGTCACGCTGGCGCCCCACCGACGGCAGACGTACGTCCTCGCCGCGCTCCAGGGCGTCCAGGTACTCACGAATCACCTTGAGCGGCAGATAGTGGTCCCGCTGCATCCTCAGGACGTGTCCGAGACGCTCGACGTCATCGGCACTGAACTTGCGATACCCCGAGGGGGTTCGCTGCGGCTCGATGAGCCCCTCCGACTCCAGGAAGCGGATCTTGGAGATGGTTACCTCGGGGAACTCCTCACGCAACGCGTTCAGCACCGCGCCGATGCTCATCAGGCCACTGTCCGCGGCGGCGGTGCCATGGTCGGCACCACCGCTCGTTGTTCGAAGCATGGACCTTCCCTGGGGGTCCCCCCGGACGCAGTCCGGGGGAGGGTCAGTAGCCCCGCTGGCTCGCGTAGAAGACCAGCCGGTACTTGCCGATCTGCACCTCGTCACCGTTGTGCAGCGCGACCTGGTCGATCCGCTCACGGTTGACGTACGTGCCGTTCAGGCTGCCGACGTCGGCGACCGTGAACGAGCCGTCCTGACCGCGGCGGAACTCCACATGGCGGCGCGACACGGTCACGTCGTCCAGGAAGATGTCGCTCTGCGGGTGGCGGCCGGCCGTGGTCAGATCGCCGTCGAGCAGGAAGCGGCTGCCCGCGTTCGGGCCACGGCGCACGACCAGGAGCGCCGAGCCGAGCGGCAGCGCGTCGACCGCGGCCTGGGCCTCGGGAGAGAGCGCGGGCAGCTGGGTCTGGCCGGTGACCTCGGAGTCGTAGGCCTCCAGGCCCGAGATGGAGATCGTGGAGGTCGTCTCGGACGGACGCTCGGGGGCCGCGCCGGCCCGCAGCGGAGCACCGCAGTTCGAGCAGAAGCGGCTGTTCTCCGCGTTGCGGTTACCGCACCTCGTACACACCAGGGCCGACATCGACGGATCCTCCTGCCGCGGCTGCCCCGCCGGGGCATTGGACGCATACGGGTCGGAGGCAAACTCTCCACCCGTACCTGAGGTTGACGGTTCCCCGAAACCTATGCGGCCCGACTGGGCAGGGTCAACAGACGGCGCGCCCTGACCTCCGGAAATGTCACCTCCCGGACCAGTGACCTGGTCCCGGTACAGCGGGCGCTCACCGCCCTGCCCCTCCGCTTCCGAAGGCTGCGCGCGATGGCGGGCGGTCGCATTGTCGCTGCCCTCTCGCGCGCTCTTGCCGAACAACTTCGCAAACAACTTCACGGGCGATTCCCCTTGACCGAAACAGACCCGCCCGTGGGGCAGGACGAACCCTGACTGAACACACCGGCCGACCCGGACAACCTCACAACGTCCGTATCCACCAGACAGTTTCCACCACGCACCACCCATTCGGTGCGCCGACCCCCCGCAACCTCATGCCCTCGCCTGACGGCGCCCATGCACCTGCGGTTCACTGGGAGGACGACCGAGCGTAGTCAGGCCGCTTCGCCGCCCGCAAGGCGTCCACGACGATCTTGTCCGCCCGCTGCACGGTCACCGTGGCCTGCTCCTTCTCCAGTGTCTGCACCACACCTCCGGGGATGTTCAGTGCGGGCTCGAGGTCCTGCGGGTTACCGATGACCTTGAAACGAAAGGGCTGGGTGATCTTGTTCCCGTCGACGCTGATTCCGTCGCCGGAGTCGGTCAGGAAGGTGCTGGCGACGACCCGTACGCCGTTCACCTGGATCGCCTCCGCGCCGGCCGCGCGCAGCTCCTGGATCGCGTCGAGCAACATGTCCGCCTGGACCGTCCCCTTCGTGTCGTTGATCGTCAGTGTGATGCCGGGTCCCTGCGCCGCCACGGTGCCCGCCAGAATGCCGAGTTGCCGTTCCTTCTCGACCGTCTGCTTGCGTGCCTCCTCGGCCTGGTCCGAGCTGTTCTCCAGCTCGGTGCGCTGATCCTCGAGACCCTGCTTCTCCTCCTCCAGACGCTGTGTACGGTCATCCAGTTCATCGAGGATGCGTACGAGATCTTCCTGACGCGCCCCACGCAGCGCGCTGTCGTCGTTGGTGGAGGCCACCTGGATGGCCAGCCCGAACCCGAGGCCGAACAGCAGGAGGGCCACGATGAGTTGGGCGCGGGTGAAGCGCGGTGGCCAGAGCCCCTGCGCCAGCCGCTGCCGCCCGGTCAGCTTGTCCCGCTCCTCCTGCGGGACCTCCCGCGGCTCCTCGGCAGCCACGGAGGGCATCTCCTGGGGGAGTTCCCGGCGCAGCCGGGTCGTCGGTGTGCCGTCCTGTCCCCCGCCCGGATTCGGCCTCGGCGTCTCGTCCCGCTCACTCATCGGCCTCACGCCCGGAACACGTGCCGACGGATCGCCGCGGCGTTGGAGAAGATACGGATACCGAGGACGACCACGACACCCGTGGACAGCTGGGCGCCGACGCCCAACTTGTCACCGAGGAAGACGATCAGGGCGGCCACGACCACGTTCGACAGGAACGACACCACGAAGACCTTGTCGTCGAAGATGCCGTCCAGCATCGCGCGCAGACCACCGAAGACGGCGTCCAGTGCCGCCACCACGGCGATGGGGAGGTACGGCTCGACCACCGCCGGTACCTCGGGCCGGACCAACAGTCCGGCCACGACTCCGAGGACGAGGCCCAGTACGGCGATCACGATGTGCCCTTCTCTGTGCTCGGTTCTGCTGTTCGTACGATCACGCTCGGCGCGGCCGGCACCGTGATGTCGTCCTCGACGGAGATGCTCGTCCGGATACCGAAGTTCTCCTGGAGGGCGTGCAGATACAGCCCGTCGGGGCTGTTCTGGAACCTGGTGCTCAGCCGCTGCCCGTTCCCCACCGCGAGGACCGTGTAGGGCGGTGCCAGTGGCTTGTTGTCGACCAGTATCGCGTCGCCCGCGGCCCTGATCGCCGACAGTGCGGTGAGCCGCTGCCCGTTGATCGAGATGGCCTCGGCGCCCGACCCCCACAGCCCGTTGACGACCCGCTGCATGTCCCGGTCGCGCACCCGACCGGTGTCCGAGAACCCGGACGTCTCGCGCGGATCCCCGTCACCGCCTTGGCTGGCGCCCTTGGAGTCGTTGACGACGAGCCGCACCCCGGGACCATGCACCTCGACGGCGCCCGACAGGATGCCCACCAGGTCGTTCGTGTCACTGCCGCCGTTGTCCTTGAGCGCCTTCCGCTGCCGTGCGCTCACGTCGTCACGAAGCTCGTCGACGGAGTCCTCCAGCTCGTCCGCGGCCACGGTCTCCCGCTGGATGCGGTCGATGAGCTCCTCCCGCTCCTTGGCGACGACGGGCGCACTTACCCGCGCCTGCGCCGCACCCACGGTCACCACCAGGGCGGCGAGCACCAGACCGACCGCCAGCCCCAGCTTGGCCCTCACCGTCTTCGGCATGCCCTCGGTGCCCGCGGCCTTCTTACGCGCGGCAGCCTCGGCGTATCCGTCGTCGAGGCTGTGGTCCATGACGTTGGTGAGCAGCGACATGGAGGCGTCCGGACGCGACGGGCGCGCGGGTGTGCTCCGAACGGGGGACTGCTGCGGCATGCCGCACATCGTCGCACGTCGCGGCCCCTACCTCCGAATGGCCCCACCGGCGTGCCGGACAGACCCCGTTGGGGGCACTTGTCCGGCACGCGCGCGTGCGGGGTGGTTCAGCGGCCGGCGCTGTCCACGACCGCCGACCACTCGTCGAGCAGCGCCTGCGCGGAGGCGTCGTCGGGCCCCTCGGCCCACAGATGCGTGACGGCCTCGGCCGGATCCGGCAGCACCATCACCCACCGCCCGTCCGTCTCCACGACCCGCACACCATCCGTCGTGTCGACAAAGCGATCCCCGGCCGCCTCCACGACCCGGCGCATCACCAGCCCCTTGACCGCCCAGGGAGTAGCGAGATCCCGCTTCAGGACATGCGCCCGCGGAATCCGTGCGTCGATCTGGCTGAGCGTGAGCTGCGTCCGCGCCACCAGCCCGATGAGCCGTACGAAGGCCGCCGCCCCGTCGAAGACGC
Source organism: Streptomyces sp. CA-210063 (assembly GCF_024612015.1). Lineage (NCBI taxonomy): Bacteria > Bacillati > Actinomycetota > Actinomycetes > Kitasatosporales > Streptomycetaceae > Streptomyces > Streptomyces sp. CA-210063. Next base: position 8,897,231 of record NZ_CP102512.1, on the reverse strand, counting down.
TGCTGAACTCCGGCACGATGAAGCCACCGCGCCCGTCCCCGCCGAAGATGGTCGTCTCGTCCCCGCCGACCCGCGTGAGGTCGTCCGGCGACGTGGTCGTCCACTCGACCTGTGTGCCGTGGTACGCCGCGACCTGCTCGGCGATCCTCGTGGTGGTCACCGGCAGCGCCACCCGCCCGCTCCGCCGCTCGGCGGCCACCAGGTCGAGCATGACCAGCAGGGCCCGATCGTCCTCGACGATCCTTCCCTTCTCGTCGACGAGCGACAGCCGTTCACCGACCGGGTCGAAGCGCACACCGAACGCGGCCCGCGAGGACGCCACGATCTCGCCCAGCCGCACCAGCCCCGACCGCCGCATGTCACCCGTCTCGGTCGGCCTCGACTCGTCGAGACCCGGGTTGATCGTCAACGAGTCGACGCCCAACTTGCCGAGCAGACTCGGCAGCACCAGGCCTGCACTGCCGTTGGACGCGTCCACGACGACCTTGAGCCCCGACTCGGCGATCCCGGTCGTGTCGACGTTCCGCAGCAACGATCCGGTGTACGAGTCGAACACACTGGCCGGAAAGTGCAGGTCACCGATCTCGCCCGGGAACGCGCGCCGGTATTCCTGCCGCGCGAACACCCGGTCCAGCTTCCGCTGACTACCCTGCGACAGGTCGGCCCCCTGCCCGTCGAAGAACATGATGTCCACCGAGTCCGGAACCCCGGGCGTCGTCCGGATCATGATCCCGCCGGCACTGCCCCGCGCGGTCTGCTGCCGCGCCACCGGCAGCGGTACGTTCTCCAGGTCCCGTACGTCGATGGCGCTCGCCTGGAGCGCCGAGATGACCGCCCTTTTCAACGCGCGGGCACCTCGGGAGTGATCACGGGCGGTGGTGACCGTGGAGCCCTTCTTGAGCGTGGTGGCATACGCCCCCGCGAGTCTCACGGCCAGTTCCGGGGTGATCTCCACGTTCAGGATGCCGGACACACCGCGGGCGCCGAACAGATGCGCCTGTCCCCGGGACTCCCAGATCACTGAGGTGTTGACGAAAGCACCCGCCTCGATCGTCTTGAAGGGATAGACACGCACATTCCCCTGGATGATCGATTCTTCGCCGACAAGACACTCGTCGCCGATCACCGCGCCGTCCTCGATCCGTGCGGCCCGCATGATGTCGGTGTTCTTGCCGACCACGCATCCGCGCAGATTGCTGTGCTGCCCGATGTAGACGTTGTCGTGGACCACGGCCTTGTGCAGAAAGGCCCCGCTCTTCACGACGACATTCGAGCCCACGACGGTGTGCTCACGGATTTCGACGCCGGCCTCGACCTTGGCGTAGTCCCCGATGTAGAGCGGTCCGCGCAGCACGGCATCGGGATGCACCTCGGCGCCTTCGGCGATCCACACGCCCGGCGAGAGCTCGAACCCGTCGAGCTCGACGTCGACCTTGCCCTCCAGGACATCGGCCTGAGCCTTCACATAACTCTCGTGCGTACCGACGTCCTCCCAGTAGCCCTCGGCGACATAGCCGTAGACCGGCTTGCCCTCCTTCATCAGCTGTGGGAAGACATCGCCGGACCAGTCGACGGGAACATCGGCCTCGACATAGTCGAAGACTTCGGGCTCCATCACATAGATGCCCGTGTTCACCGTGTCCGAGAAGACCTGCCCCCAGGTCGGCTTCTCCAGGAACCGCTCGACCTTGCCTTCCTCGTCCACGATCGTGATACCGAATTCCAGCGGATTCGGCACCCGTGTCAGACAGACGGTGACGAGTGCGCCCTTTTCCTTGTGGAAATTGATGAGCTCGGTGAGGTCGAAGTCCGTGAGGGCATCGCCGGAGATGACGAGGAACGCATCATCCTTCAGCGCTTCCTCGGCGTTCTTGACGCTCCCGGCGGTACCGAGTGGCTTCTCCTCGTTGGCATAGGTGAGCTCCATCCCGAGCTCCTCGCCGTCACCGAAGTAGTTCTTGACGAGTGACGCCAGGAACTGGACTGTAACGACGGTCTCGTTGAGCCCATGCCTTTTGAGCAGCCTCAGTACGTGCTCCATGATCGGGCGGTTCACCACGGGTAGGAGCGGCTTGGGCATGCTCGAGGTCATGGGGCGAAGGCGTGTGCCTTCGCCTCCGGCCATCACGACGGCCTTCATGTCGGAAGCGTCCTCCTTGAAGAGACGACGGTCTAGCCGACTTCACCCGTCCAGATTGTCCCGCAGATTTTCGACGCGGGCCATCGAGCCACTACGGGCACCTCTCCAGGCGGGCTCAATCGGCCATGGCGTCCGCCCTGACTAGGCGGCGGACCTGAACCACGTAGAGGATCCCTGCCCACCAGTACAGCGTTGTACCCCATCCGGCGAACGCCCATCCGAAAATAGCAGCGAGTGACGAGATCCATCCACTTCCGTCACTGAGCAACAGCAACGGGAAGGCGTACATCAAGTTGAAGGTAGCCGCCTTCCCAAGGAAGTTCACCTGCGGCGGCGGATAGCCGTGCCTCCTGAGGATGCCCACCATCACCAGTAGAACCAGCTCCCGCAAGAGCAGTACAGCGGTCAACCAATATGGCAGAATCTCGCGCCAGGTGAGACCCACCAAAGTCGACAGAATGTACAGCCTGTCGGCCGCGGGATCGAGGAGCCGGCCAAGGCTGCTGATCTGGTTCCAGCGTCGCGCCAGCTTGCCGTCCAGATAGTCACTGACGCCGCTGAGAGCGAGCACGAGGAGCGCCCAGCCGTCGGCCTTGGGGCCGCCGAACTCAGGCCAGAGAATCAACCACAGGAAGACGGGCACGCCAACGAGCCGCGCCATGCTGAGGATGTTCGGGATGGTGAGGACCCGGTCCGTCTGGACCCGGGTCTCTTGGACCTCCACCCGGGAGCCTCCTGTGGGGAAATGAGCCAACGATGCTCCCTGACCCTACCTCAACGCAAAAAAGCTCTGGCTCTTGGGCATCGCGCCCAAGAGCCAGAGCTCTAAAAGGAGTTCGGCGGTGTCCTACTCTCCCACAGGGTCCCCCCTGCAGTACCATCGGCGCTGTAAGGCTTAGCTTCCGGGTTCGGAATGTAACCGGGCGTTTCCCTCACGCTATGACCACCGAAACACTATGAAACTGTCAAACACCCGCACCACCCGCTGTGACCCGGGCGGGGTTGTTCGTGGTTTCAGAACCAACACAGTGGACGCGAGCAACTGAGGACAAGCCCTCGGCCTATTAGTACCAGTCAACTCCAGCGGTTACCCGCCTTCCATATCTGGCCTATCAACCCAGTCGTCTACTGGGAGCCTTAACCCCTCAAAGGGGGTGGGAATACTCATCTCGAAGCAGGCTTCCCGCTTAGATGCTTTCAGCGGTTATCCCTCCCGAACGTAGCCAACCAGCCATGCCCTTGGCAGAACAACTGGCACACCAGAGGTTCGTCCGTCCCGGTCCTCTCGTACTAGGGACAGCCCTTCTCAATATTCCTGCGCGCGCAGCGGATAGGGACCGAACTGTCTCACGACGTTCTAAACCCAGCTCGCGTACCGCTTTAATGGGCGAACAGCCCAACCCTTGGGACCGACTCCAGCCCCAGGATGCGACGAGCCGACATCGAGGTGCCAAACCATCCCGTCGATATGGACTCTTGGGGAAGATCAGCCTGTTATCCCCGGGGTACCTTTTATCCGTTGAGCGACGGCGCTTCCACAAGCCACCGCCGGATCACTAGTCCCGACTTTCGTCCCTGCTCGACCCGTCGGTCTCACAGTCAAGCTCCCTTGTGCACTTACACTCACCACCTGATTGCCAACCAGGCTGAGGGAACCTTTGGGCGCCTCCGTTACTCTTTAGGAGGCAACCGCCCCAGTTAAACTACCCATCAGACACTGTCCCCGATCCGGATCACGGACCCGGGTTAGACATCCAGCACGACCAGACTGGTATTTCAACGACGACTCCACCCGAACTGGCGTCCGAGCTTCACAGTCTCCCAGCTATCCTACACAAGCCGAACCGAACACCAATATCAAACTGTAGTAAAGGTCCCGGGGTCTTTCCGTCCTGCTGCGCGAAACGAGCATCTTTACTCGTAGTGCAATTTCACCGGGCCTATGGTTGAGACAGTCGAGAAGTCGTTACGCCATTCGTGCAGGTCGGAACTTACCCGACAAGGAATTTCGCTACCTTAGGATGGTTATAGTTACCACCGCCGTTTACTGGCGCTTAAGTTCTCAGCTTCGCACGCCCGAAAGCGCACTAACCGGTCCCCTTAACGTTCCAGCACCGGGCAGGCGTCAGTCCGTATACATCGCCTTACGGCTTCGCACGGACCTGTGTTTTTAGTAAACAGTCGCTTCTCGCTGGTCTCTGCGGCCACCCCCAGCTCACCGAGTAAATCGGATCACCGGTGATGGCCCCCCTTCTCCCGAAGTTACGGGGGCATTTTGCCGAGTTCCTTAACCATAGTTCACCCGAACGCCTCGGTATTCTCTACCTGACCACCTGAGTCGGTTTAGGGTACGGGCCGCCATGAAACTCGCTAGAGGCTTTTCTCGACAGCATAGGATCATCCACTTCACCACAATCGGCTCGGCATCAGGTCTCAGACTATTGCCAGGCGGATTTACCTACCTGACGTCCTACACCCTTACCCCGGGACAACCACCGCCCGGGATGGACTACCTTCCTGCGTCACCCCATCACTCACCTACTACAGGTCTGGTCCGTCGGCTCCACCACTTTCCTTTCCCCGAAGGGTCCGGAACGGCTTCACGGACTTAGCATCGCCTGGTTCAATGTTTGACGCTTCACAGCGGGTACCGGAATATCAACCGGTTATCCATCGACTACGCCTGTCGGCCTCGCCTTAGGTCCCGACTTACCCTGGGCAGATCAGCTTGACCCAGGAACCCTTGGTCAATCGGCGCACACGTTTCTCACGTGTGTATCGCTACTCATGCCTGCATTCTCACTCGTCAACCGTCCACAACTCGCTTCCGCGGCTGCTTCACCCGGCAGACGACGCTCCCCTACCCATCCCAGCGGGCGTTGGCCCTCATGCTGAAATGACACGACTTCGGCGGTACGCTTGAGCCCCGCTACATTGTCGGCGCGGAATCACTAGACCAGTGAGCTATTACGCACTCTTTCAAGGGTGGCTGCTTCTAAGCCAACCTCCTGGTTGTCTGTGCGACTCCACATCCTTTCCCACTTAGCGTACGCTTAGGGGCCTTAGTCGATGCTCTGGGCTGTTTCCCTCTCGACCATGGAGCTTATCCCCCACAGTCTCACTGCCGCGCTCTCACTTACCGGCATTCGGAGTTTGGCTAAGGTCAGTAACCCGGTAGGGCCCATCGCCTATCCAGTGCTCTACCTCCGGCAAGAAACACACGACGCTGCACCTAAATGCATTTCGGGGAGAACCAGCTATCACGGAGTTTGATTGGCCTTTCACCCCTAACCACAGGTCATCCCCCAGGTTTTCAACCCTGGTGGGTTCGGTCCTCCACGAAGTCTTACCTCCGCTTCAACCTGCCCATGGCTAGATCACTCCGCTTCGGGTCTTGAGCGTGCTACTCAAACGCCCTATTCGGACTCGCTTTCGCTACGGCTACCCCACAACGGGTTAACCTCGCAACACACCGCAAACTCGCAGGCTCATTCTTCAAAAGGCACGCAGTCACGAGGCAAGCACAAGTGCTCACCCGACGCTCCCACGGCTTGTAGGCACACGGTTTCAGGTACTATTTCACTCCGCTCCCGCGGTACTTTTCACCATTCCCTCACGGTACTATCCGCTATCGGTCACCAGGGAATATTTAGGCTTAGCGGGTGGTCCCGCCAGATTCACACGGGATTTCTCGGGCCCCGTGCTACTTGGGTGTCTCTCAAACGAGCCGTTGACGTTTCAGCTACGGGGGTCTTACCCTCTACGCCGGACCTTTCGCATGTCCTTCGCCTACATCAACGGTTTCTGACTCGTCCTGTCGCCGGCAGACGACAGAAGAGAGATCCCACAACCCCGTATACGCAACCCCTGCCGGGTCTCACACGCATACGGTTTGGCCTCATCCGGTTTCGCTCGCCACTACTCCCGGAATCACGGTTGTTTTCTCTTCCTGCGGGTACTGAGATGTTTCACTTCCCCGCGTTCCCTCCACTTGCCCTATGTGTTCAGGCAAGGGTGACAGCCCATGACGACTGCCGGGTTTCCCCATTCGGACACCCCCGGATCAAAGCCTGGTTGACGACTCCCCGGGGCCTATCGTGGCCTCCCACGTCCTTCATCGGTTCCTGGTGCCAAGGCATCCACCGTGCGCCCTTAAAAACTTGGCCACAGATGCTCGCGTCCACTGTGCAGTTCTCAAACAACGACCAACCACCCATCACCCCCGGCAACAACCGGAGTTCACTGGGGCCGGCACTGAAGGCAGCCACACGGCCATACCCTCAGACACCCAACAGCGTGCCCGACACCCTCGCCTCTCTCATCCGTGTTCCACGCCGAAGCAGTACTAACGAACCCGAGAAGACCGAGTGTGCCGAATAATCAACGTTCCACCCTTGAGCAACCACCGCAGAACATTCGCCTGCGTTGTGGCCCTGGACCACCGAGCAAGCTCGACGGCCTAGATGCTCCTTAGAAAGGAGGTGATCCAGCCGCACCTTCCGGTACGGCTACCTTGTTACGACTTCGTCCCAATCGCCAGTCCCACCTTCGACAGCTCCCTCCCTTACGGGTTGGGCCACCGGCTTCGGGTGTTACCGACTTTCGTGACGTGACGGGCGGTGTGTACAAGGCCCGGGAACGTATTCACCGCAGCACTGCTGATCTGCGATTACTAGCAACTCCGACTTCATGGGGTCGAGTTGCAGACCCCAATCCGAACTGAGACAGGCTTTTTGAGATTCGCTCCGCCTCACGGCTTCGCAGCTCATTGTACCTGCCATTGTAGCACGTGTGCAGCCCAAGACATAAGGGGCATGATGACTTGACGTCGTCCCCACCTTCCTCCGAGTTGACCCCGGCAGTCTCCTGTGAGTCCCCATCACCCCGAAAGGCATGCTGGCAACACAGAACAAGGGTTGCGCTCGTTGCGGGACTTAACCCAACATCTCACGACACGAGCTGACGACAGCCATGCACCACCTGTACACCGACCACAAGGGGGCGACCATCTCTGGCCGTTTCCGGTGTATGTCAAGCCTTGGTAAGGTTCTTCGCGTTGCGTCGAATTAAGCCACATGCTCCGCTGCTTGTGCGGGCCCCCGTCAATTCCTTTGAGTTTTAGCCTTGCGGCCGTACTCCCCAGGCGGGGAACTTAATGCGTTAGCTGCGGCACCGACGACGTGGAATGTCGCCAACACCTAGTTCCCACCGTTTACGGCGTGGACTACCAGGGTATCTAATCCTGTTCGCTCCCCACGCTTTCGCTCCTCAGCGTCAGTAATGGCCCAGAGATCCGCCTTCGCCACCGGTGTTCCTCCTGATATCTGCGCATTTCACCGCTACACCAGGAATTCCGATCTCCCCTACCACACTCTAGTCTGCCCGTATCGAATGCAGACCCGGGGTTAAGCCCCGGGCTTTCACATCCGACGCGACAGACCGCCTACGAGCTCTTTACGCCCAATAATTCCGGACAACGCTCGCGCCCTACGTATTACCGCGGCTGCTGGCACGTAGTTAGCCGGCGCTTCTTCTGCAGGTACCGTCACTTTCGCTTCTTCCCTGCTGAAAGAGGTTTACAACCCGAAGGCCGTCATCCCTCACGCGGCGTCGCTGCATCAGGCTTTCGCCCATTGTGCAATATTCCCCACTGCTGCCTCCCGTAGGAGTCTGGGCCGTGTCTCAGTCCCAGTGTGGCCGGTCGCCCTCTCAGGCCGGCTACCCGTCGTCGCCTTGGTGAGCCGTTACCTCACCAACAAGCTGATAGGCCGCGGGCTCATCCTTCACCGCCGGAGCTTTCCACCACCAGGCCATGCGGCCGGTGGTTGTATCCGGTATTAGACCCCGTTTCCAGGGCTTGTCCCAGAGTGAAGGGCAGATTGCCCACGTGTTACTCACCCGTTCGCCACTAATCCCCACCGAAGTGGTTCATCGTTCGACTTGCATGTGTTAAGCACGCCGCCAGCGTTCGTCCTGAGCCAGGATCAAACTCTCCGTGAATGTTTACCCGTAATCGGGTGCACACATCACGAGAGCGGAACAGCCAGGCGGAATAAGCCCGGCCGTTCACAGCGTCCTCGCTGTGTTTTTTCAAAGGAACCTCGCCCCAACCACATGGCCGGGAACGGGGTATCAACATATCTGGCGTTGATTTTTGGCACGCTGTTGAGTTCTCAAGGAACGGACACTTCCTTTGTACTCACCCGAGCAACTTCTCGAGCTTTCCTCCGGGCGCTTCCCTTCGGTCTTGCGTTTCAAACTCTATCAGTGTTTTTCCGACTCTCTGACCACGCTTCCGTAGGCATACCGAAGCGGACCCCGAGATAGGATCTGACAAGTTGGGTGCTGCTGCGGCAGGACGCTCAGTTGCGCCGCTCGGCCTCGAGCAGGGTCACGACTGTACAGCGGGCTCAGGAGCGCGTGCAAATCGATTGCGGGTGCCCCACGGCCGCCAACCCGTACGTCTCATGCGGAACCGGCAGTTCATCTGACATACGCTGCTCCACAGTGCGCCGCCTGGGACATGCAGGGGCGGCCATATGAATCTCCATCCCTGGGAGGGTTCCCATGACCACCGTGACGTCCCCTCTTGCAGGACGCGCCATCGGACTGGCCGCAGTACCGGACCCCGTCTTCTCGGGCGCCATGGTCGGTCCCGGCACGGCGATCGACCCCGTGCGCGAGGCAGGGGAGGCTGTCGCCCCCGTGGACGGCGTCATCGTCTCGCTGCACCCACACGCGTTCGTCGTGGTCGACGGTGAGGGACACGGTGTGCTGACGCACCTCGGTATCGACACCGTGCAGCTGAACGGTGAGGGCTTCGAGCTGCTCGTCAACAAAGGCGACACCGTGCAGCGTGGCCAGGCCGTGGTGCGCTGGAACCCCGCGGCCGTCGAGGCCGCGGGCAAGTCCCCGGTATGCCCCATCGTGGCTTTGGAAGCCACGGCCGACTCCCTCTCCGAGCTCCGCGAGGACGGCGAAGTGAAGGCCGGCGACACGCTCTTCGGCTGGCAGTGACGTCAGGGCCGTCCCGGACCGCAAGTTCCACAACCACCGCGGCGGGGCCCGCCGCACTATCGGAGACAGGTGAGATGGAGACAACGCTGCGAGGCGTCGGTGTGAGCCACGGTGTGGCGATCGGCGAAGTTCGGCACATGGGAACGGCGGTGCTGGAACCGCCTGCCAAGCAGATACCGGCGGAGGACGCGGAGCGCGAACAGGGGCGCGCCCGTAAGGCCGTGGACGCGGTGGCCGCCGATCTGATGGCACGCGGCAATCTGGCCGGGGGCGAGGCCCAGGCCGTGCTGGAGGCCCAGGCCCTGATGGCCCAGGACCCCGAGCTGATGGCGGATGTGGAACGACGTATCGCCGTGGGGAGCACGGCGGAGCGTGCGGTCTACGACGCGTTCGCCGCGTACCGCGCTCTGCTGGCGGGGGCCGGCGAGTACCTCGCGGGCCGCGTGGCTGATCTCGACGATGTGCGGAATCGTATCGTCGCCCGGCTGCTCGGGGTTCCGATGCCGGGTGTGCCGGACAGTGACGAGCCCTATGTCCTCATCGCTCGTGACCTGGCGCCCGCGGACACGGCGCTGCTCGACCCGACGCTGGTCCTCGGATTCGTCACCGAGGAGGGCGGGCCGACCAGTCACAGCGCGATTCTGGCGCGGGCGCTCGGGGTGCCGGCGGTGGTGGCTCTGCCGGGGGCCGGCGAGCTTGCCGAGGGCACGGTGATCGCCGTGGACGGCAGCACCGGTGAGATCTTCGTGAACCCGAGTGCGGAGAAGAAGGCCGAGCTGGAAGCCGCGGCGGCGGCGCGGAAGGCCGCGCTGGCCGCTTCGAGCGGGCCGGGGGCGACCTCGGACGGGCACAAGGTTCCGCTGCTGGCCAACGTGGGCGGTCCGGCTGATGTGCCGGCGGCTGTGGAGGCCGGGGCCGAGGGCGTCGGGCTGTTCCGTACCGAGTTCCTCTTCCTGGACGACAGCAAGGCGGCGCCGTCCGAGGAGAAGCAGGTCGAGGCGTACCGGCAGGTGCTGGAGGCCTTCCCCGAGGGGCGTGTGGTTGTACGCGTGCTGGACGCCGGCGCCGACAAGCCGCTGGACTTCCTGACCCCGGCCGATGAGCCGAACCCCGCGCTCGGAGTGCGAGGGCTGCGGACACTGCTCGACCACCCCGAGGTGCTGCGGACGCAGCTCACGGCACTCGCGAAGGCCGCGGAGGGCCTGCCGGTCTACCTCGAGGTCATGGCGCCGATGGTCGCGGACCGCACGGACGCCAAGGCGTTCGCTGACGCGTGTCGCGAGGCGGGGCTGCAGGCCAAGTTCGGTGCCATGGTGGAGATCCCCTCGGCGGCGCTGCGGGCGCGGTCGATCCTGCAGGAGGTCGAGTTCCTGTCGCTGGGGACCAACGACCTCGCGCAGTACACGTTCGCGGCCGACCGGCAGGTGGGTGCGGTGTCCCGGCTGCAGGACCCGTGGCAGCCCGCGCTGCTCGACCTGGTCGCGCTGTCCGCCGAGGCGGCGAGGGCCGAGGGCAAGAGCTGTGGTGTGTGCGGTGAGGCGGCTTCGGATCCGCTGCTCGCATGTGTGCTGACCGGTCTGGGTGTCACCTCCCTTTCCATGGGTGCGGCGTCGATTCCATATGTGCGGGGGACGCTGGCAAAGTACACGCTGGCGCAGTGCGAGCGCGCGGCGGCTGCCGCGCGTGCGGCGGACACGGCCGAGGAGGCTCGCGGCGCGGCGCAGGCGGTGCTGTCGGGCGAGTAGCGTCCGGTGATCGGTTGTCGGCGAGGGGCGCTCCACCTGTGGGTGGGGCGCCCCTCGCCCGTTCAGTGGATGTGTCCGTCCGTGACCGCGCCTCCCTGGCCGAGGTCGTCCCCGAGGTCGGGTGGGGTGCAGTAGTCGACGCCGGATTCTGGGGAGACGAGGTCTCCGGACTCCATGTCGGTGCAGTAGGCGTCGAAGACCTCTCCTGCGGTGAGGGGTTCGAGGGCTTCGCCGCGCAGGCGCCAGCCGTAGACGCGGTCGGTCGAGTCCGGGGCGGTGGTGCGCATGACGAGTCCGCCGGGGCTGCGGCTGGCGATGCCGACGGCCAGGACCGTGGCGAACTCGAGGGCTTCGGACTCGTCCAGCTCGGTGGCTCCTTCGGCGTTCTGGTCGGCGTGAAGGACGGCGGTGAGTGCCTGCGGTTTGGCCGAGACGCTGCACACGAGGTGGCGCTCGCCGGGGCCGGCGGTGTCGAGGATGCGGGTGAGCAGCTGCATGGCGCGGGCGAAGGCCGCGCGTCCGATGTCCTCACCGCAGGAGGCGCAGTCACCGATCTGGGCGAGGAGTGTGGTGGCGTACTCCCAGGTGGCCAGGCGGACTGCTTCGTCGACCAGCTCGGGGACGAGTTCGGCGAGGGGCTGTCCTTCGTACGGGATGCTGGCGCCCGTCGTGGCGAGTTCGGCGGTGAAGCGGGTGCGGCTGGACGGGGTGTCGGGTTCGAGGCCGGTGTCGGCGCAGAACTCGGCGTACTCCTCGGGGTCGAAGAGGGCGACCGTGGTGTGGTTGCCCTGCGCGGCCAGCGTCCTGAGCAGGGCTTCCACCTGTTGGAGATAGGTCGTGTGGTCCTCGAAGGCGAAGCTGCGGTAGCGCCGCATCGCGGTGAAGTCGTGCTCGTCGGCCAACAGGCCGATGGTGCCCGCGATTTCGCGGCGCAAGACCCGTCGCATGCTCTGGTGGCTGGTGTGTGCCATGTCTTCCCCCTGTGCGAGCAGTCGATCAATGCTCACTCACAGTAATCGGCGGCACTGACAACGCCGGTCGGCCGAGGGCTGATCAGGCTCGTTTGCGGGCCAGGTCCTCGTAGAAGCGCAGGAGGTCGAGGTTGTCGATGGAGCCGGGGTTGACGGCCTTTTCCAAGGGGGTGCCCTGGAGGAGTCGCTTGACGGGGACCTCGATGCGTTTGCCGGTGAGGGTGTGCGGGACTCCGGGGACCTCGATGACCTCGTCGGGGACGTGGCGCGGTGAGAGCTGCTCGCGGATGGTCTGCTTGATGCGGTTCAGGAGTGCCTCGTCGAGGGTTGCTTCCGGGGCGAGTTGGACGAAGAGGGGCATCCAGTAGCCGCCGTCGGGCTGTTCGATGCCGATGACGAGGGATTCCTTGATTTCCGGGAGTCGTTCGACGGCTTCGTAGATGTCGGCCGAACCCATGCGGACTCCCTGGCGGTTGAGTGTGGAGTCGGAGCGGCCATGGATCACGACGGAGCCTCGGGAGGTGAGGGTGATCCAGTCGCCGTGGCGCCAGACGCCGGGATAGGTGTCGAAGTAGCTGTCGTGGTAGCGGGTGCCGTCGGGGTCGTTCCAGAAGTGGATCGGCATGGACGGCATGGGGTTGGTGACGACGAGTTCGCCGACTTCGTCGATGAGGGGTTCGCCGCTGGGGTCCCAGGACTGGAGGTCGGTGCCGAGGCTGGGGGCCTGGAGTTCGCCGATGTGGACCGGGAGCGTGGGGACGGCTCCCGCGAAGCAGGAGCAGACGTCTGTGCCGCCGCTGACGGAGGCGATCCAGAGGTCCTCGCGGACCTCGTCGTGGAGCCAGCGGAAGCCGTCGGGTGGGAGCGGGGAGCCCGTGGTGCCGACGCACTGGACGCGGGAGAGGTCGTAGTCGCGGCCGGGGTGGATGTCGGCCTTACGGCAGGCCATGACGTAGGCGGCGGAGGTCCCGAAGAGGGTGGCGCCGGTGTGTTCGGCGACGCGCCACTGGGCGCCGGTGTCGGGGTAGCCGGGGCTGCCGTCGTACAGGACGACCGTGGTGCCGGTGAGGAGGCCGGAGACGAGGAAGTTCCACATCATCCAGCCGGTGGAGGTGTACCAGAAGAAGCGGTCCTCCGGGCCGAGGTCGCAGTGCAGGCCGAGCTGTTTGAGGTGTTCGACGAGGATGCCGCCCTGGGACTGGACGATGGCCTTGGGGAGGCCGGTCGTGCCGGAGGAGTAGAGCACCCACAGGGGGTGGTCGAACGGGACCTGTTCGAAGGTCGGCGCCACGTCCGCGGAGGTCAGGGCGGACCAGTCCAGGGCGCCCTCCGGGGCCTCGGTGCCGAGGAGGGGGATGTGGACGACGGCGCGCAGGGTGGGCAATTCGCGGCGGAGTTCGGCGACGATGTCGCGGCGGTCGTGTTCCTTGCCGCCATAGCGGTAGCCGTCGACGGTGAACATGACTACAGGTTCGACCTGTTGGAAACGGTCGAGGACGCTGCGGGCGCCGAAGTCCGGGGCGCAGGATGTCCAGACGCCGCCCACGGAGGCCGTGGCGAGGAGGGCGACGACGGCCTGGGGGATGTTCGGGAGGTAGCCGCTGACGCGGTCTCCCGGGCGTACGCCGAGGGCGCGTAGTTCGGCGGAGAGGGAGCCGACCTGACGGCGCAGCTCGGACCAGGTCACGGAGCGCGTTTCGTGGGTCTCGTCGACGTGGAGCAGCGCGGGTTCGTCGGCGCGGGTGTCGGTCGCGCGGAGGGCGTGTTCGGCGTAGTTGAGAGTGGCTCCGGGGAACCATTCGGCGCCGGGCATGGTGCGATCGCCGAGCACGCGCGCGTAGGGGGTGGAGAACCGTACGTCGAACCACTCGGTGACGGCCTTCCAGAACGTCTCGAGTTCGTCGACGGACCAGCGGTGCAGGGCCGGGTATCCGCCTTCGGCCGGAGCTCCGTGGTGCTCGGCCGCCCAGGACTGGAATCTGGTGATCTGGGCCCGGGCGATGCGTGCGGCGTCGGGCTGCCAGAGCGGCGAGGGGTTCGCTGAGGTCATGGGGCGGCTCCCGGACTGTGCGCGTCGTGTGCGTCGGCGCGCACGGGCAGGGGTGTGCGCGTGACGCGGCTGACACGGACGATGCCATGTGATCGACTTCCGCACCAGGGTGCGGCGCAGATGGTCGGCGGCGTGAAGATGTGCTGCCACCACGGGTGAACGGAAGTTGAACGACTCACACGAATGGGCCGGTCAATGGCAGGGTGAGCAGCATGGACGGTCGTGACCTGGTGCGTTCGGTGAAGGCGATCGGTTCGGCGGGGGTGGCTCAGGGGCTGCGCACCGTACGGGCCGCGTGGCGCAGGAGGCGTGCCGACGCTGTCGGGTTGCCGGCGCGGGGTGCCGAGCGGGCCCGGGTGCCCGGGCCGGTGCGGAATGTGGAGCCGGGCGCCGGCGGTGGGATCGTCCGGTTCAGCCGGTCCGAGCTGCGGGTCACCGTCGATGTGAACGGAGCGGTCTTCTGGGGCTGGGACGGGGCGGGGCCGGAGCCGTCGTACGCGCTCGCGGGCCGGTGCCCTGAGCCGGATCCGCGGGCCGTGCTGGAGCCGGACAAGGACGGCGGCTGGCGGGTCGTGGCCGAGCGGGTGACGGTCGTCGTGTCGCGGCACGGCGCGGTCGAGGTGCGTACGCCCGGTGGAGTGACCCTGCGGCGTGATCTGCCGCCCCGGTGGTGGGAGCCGGTCGGTGGCGGCGAGGCGCGGTGGGTGCAGCGCTCCGAGGTGGCGTCCGACGCCCGGTTCTTCGGTCTGGGCGGGCGGGCGGCCGGGCCCCGGCTGCGTGGTGGAACGTATCGGCTGTGGAACACGGACCCTGGTCACACGTTCGCGCCTGGCGACGATCCGCTGTACATCACGATGCCCGTGCAGATGGTGGTGGCCGACGCGGCGACGCATCTGGTGTTCCACGACACCACGTGGGACGGCAGGGTGACGCTTCGTGAGGGCGAGGAAGGGGCGGGGTCGGGGCACGACCGGCCCGGGACGTCGGAGCTGCGGATGGAGGGCGGCCCGCTGCGCTGTTGGGTGATAGTGGGCACCCCCGCGCGCGTGCTGCATGCCTGGGCGGCGCTGACGGGGGCTCCGGCGCTGCCGCCCGCGTGGGCGTTGGGGCATCATCACGCGCGGTGGGGCTTCGGGAGCGAGCAGGAGGTGCGGCGGATCGTCGCGGGCTACCGGGAGCACGGTCTGCCGCTCGACGCGGTCCACCTGGACATCGACCACTACGACGACCACCAGGTGTTCACGGTCGACACGGAGAACTTCCCGAAGCTGCCGGATCTCGCCGACGAGCTGCGCCGCGACGGGGTCCGGCTGGTGTCGATCGTCGACGCGGCGGTCAAGGCGGAGCCGGGCAACGCGGTGTACGACGGCGGGACGGCCGAGGACGTGTTCGTGCGGGACGCCGCCGGGCAGGTCGTGGAGGGTCTCGTGTGGCCCGGGGAGTCGGTCTATCCGGACTTCACGCGTGCGCGTACACGCGCGTGGTGGGGCCGTCTCTACGGGGAGCGGTTGGCGCAGGGCTTCTCCGGGTTCTGGCACGACATGAACGAGCCGACGTCGTTCACGGCGTTCGGGGAGAACACGCTGCCCCGGTCGGCCCGCCACGATCTGGAGGGCCGGGGTGGTGACCATCGCGAGGCGCACAACGTGTACGCGCTGTGCATGGCTCGGGCCGGGTACGAGGGGCTGCGCGAACTGGTGCCCCAGGAGCGGCCCTTCGTCTTCTCACGCTCCGGGTGGGCCGGCATGCAGCGCTACGGAGGGACGTGGTCCGGGGACGTGGCGACGGGCTGGCCCGGTCTGCGGGCGTCGCTGTCGCTGGTGCTGGGTCTCGGGCTGTGTGGGGTGCCGTACTCGGGGCCCGACGTGGGCGGGTTCGACGGGAGTCCGTCGCCGGAGCTGTATCTGCGGTGGTTCCAGCTCGGCGCGTATCTGCCGCTGTTCCGTACGCACGCGAGTCTGCGGGCGGGGCGCCGGGAGCCGTGGGAGTTCGGGGGTGAGATCGTCGAGCACGCGCGCGTGGCGCTCGTCGAGCGGCGGCGGTTGTTGCCGTACTTCGTGACGCTGGCGCATCTGGCGCGTCGTACGGGAGCGCCCTATGTGCGCCCGCTGTGGTGGGGCGCGCCCGAGGACCGGACGCTGCGCGACTGCGAGGACGCGTTCCTGCTGGGCGACTGTCTGCTGGTGGCTCCGGTGCTGGACCCGGGCGCGGACCGGCGCGCGGTGCAGCTGCCGCAGGGGCGCTGGTACGACACGGTGACCGGACAGGGGTACGAGGGGCCGGGGCAGGTGCTGCTGGAGGCTCCTCTGTCGCGTATCCCGGTACTCGCGCGCGCGGGTGCCGTGTTGCCGGTCCGGGGCGCCGACGGCGGCCTGGAGCTGGAGGTGTGGGCACCCGCACGCGGGCGGACGGGGGGCGGGCTCGTGGTGCCGGACGCGGGCGACGGCTGGGACGAGCCGGAGGTCGAGCGGTACACGGCGCGCTGGGAAGGGCGGCGTGTGGTCGTGGAGCGGGACGGGGACGAGGGTCCGGTCGAGCCTTCGTATCCCGTGCGGGTACGCGGGCTCGACCGGGAGTGAGCCCGGGTTCGGCTCAGACGTGGCTTCGGCTCAGATGTAGCGGCCGTCGAAGAACGCCTGTACGGCCAGGGTGTGCAGGGGGAAGGCGAGTTCGGCGGGTCTGTGCAGCAGGTGCCAGCCCTCCGTCTCGTCCGTGGCGACGGGTGCCGGCAGGGTGGCGGCCGGGCGCTCCGGGAGCAGCCCGAACAGCAGCAGATGACCGTCGGGTGAGCTCATGGCGTCGGCGAGGCGTACGTCGCGGTCGGCCGCGCAGATGCCCGTCTCCTCCTTGAGTTCACGGACGACGGCGTGCCGCCAGTCCTCCCGGTGGTCGATGAATCCGCCGGGCAGGGCGGTGCCCCCGCGCGCGGGGGCGATGGTCCGTGTGATCACGACGAGGGCCGTGCCCTTGGTGTCGTACACGGGCTGGAGGGCCACCGCGACGGGGAGCGGATTTCGGTAGGCCACGGTGTGGCAGGCCTCGCACGTGCGGGGCCAGCCGGAAACGCCCTCTCCGTAGGGCGCTCCGCAACTCGAACAATGCGAGTCGGGTGCGGAGTTGGCGGGTGGGTGTTGATTTGCGGACACGCGGCGGACTGTATCCGATCATCTGCTCGTCGTCTCGCCGGGGCGGTTCCATGCGCCATGTTGCCGCGCGGCCGATACGGGTGAGGGACGGCCGGAACCACCCCCGTGGACCCCGGCCGTCCCTCCCGATACTCCGACGCCGGACGGGGTCTCTTGGTTCTCCCGGTACCTGCCCAATTCGAGTGGCCCGTGAAAGAATTCTGACGGCCCATCAGATCCGTTTGCCGGGGAGGCGCTTTGTCGCGAAGTCGCACACCTGTGGTCGCCGGCTGGTTCATCGGGGAGGGCGACGGGTTCCGTCTCCTCGGCACGCGCTGTTCGGCGTGTGCCTCGGTGTTCTTCCCACGTGAGGACTTCTTCTGCCGCAACCCGGGCTGTCCGGGCGGTGCCCTGCGCGAGGTGCCGCTGTCGCGGACGGGCCGTGTGTGGTCGTACACCGACGGCCGGTACCGGCCTCCGTCACCCTACGTGTCCGATCCGGAACTTCCATGGGAGCCGTACGCGTTGATCGCTGTGGAACTGGTCGTGGAGCGCCTTGTGGTGCTGGGACAGGCGGTCCCCGGGGTCACCGTCGCCGATCTGGCGGTGGGCATGGAGGTGGAGGTCGTCCCCGGTGTGCTGAACGAGGACGCGGAGACGATCTGGACGACGTGGCACTGGCGGCCGACGGGGGTGACGGCATGACGGACGAGGTGGCGGTGCTCGGCGCGGGCATGCACCCGTGGGGCAAATGGGGAAGGAGTTTCGTCGAGTACGGGACGGTGGCCGCGCGCGCGGCTCTGGCCGACGCGGGGGTCGACTGGCGGGACGTCGGCTCGGTCGTCGGCGCGGACACGGTGCGCGGCGGTTATCCGGGGTTCGTGGCGGGGGCGGCCTTCGCGAAGGCTCTGGGCTGGCAGGGGGCCCGGGTCACGAGCGTGTACGCGGCCTGCGCGTCCGGGGCGCAAGCGGTGGGGACCGCGCGGGCCCAGATCCTCGCCGGCCTCGCGGACGTGGTGCTCGTCGTGGGTGCGGACTCTGCTCCGAAGGGGTTCTTCCGGCCCGCCGGCGGGGATCGGGCGGACGATCCGGACTGGCTGCGGTTCCGGGTTCTCGGCGCGACCAATCCGACGTACTTCGGGCTGTACGCGCGGCGGCGGATGGCGGTGCACGGGGACACTCCGGAGGACTTCGCGCGGGTCAAGGTGAAGAACTCCGCGCTGGGGGCGCTCAATCCGTACGCGCGCTACCGCAAGCGGGTCACGGCCGAGGAGGTGGCGGCCTCCGCCGTCGTCGCCGATCCGCTGCGGCTGCTGGACATCTGCGCGACCTCGGACGGGGGTGCGGCGCTCGTGCTGTCCAGCGTGGAGTTCGCGCGGCGGCACGGCGTGGCCGAGCCGGTGCGGATACGGGCCGTGTCCACAGTGACGCCCCGCTATCCCAACACGGTGCTGGACCTGCCGGACATCGCGACGGACTCGGCGGTCGCGGTGGCGCCACCGGACGAGACGTTCCGGGCGTCGATCGCGCGTGCGGCGTACGAGGAGGCGGGCATCGGGCCCGAGGACCTCTCGCTCGCCGAGGTCTACGACCTGTCCACGGCGCTGGAGTTGCAGTGGTACGAGGACCTGGGGCTGTGCGGCGAGGGCGGGGCGGCGAAGCTGCTGCGGGACGGTGTGACGGCACTGGGCGGGCGCATACCCGTGAACGCCAGCGGAGGGCTGGCCTCCTTCGGAGAGGCGGTTCCGGCGCAGGCGATCGCCCAGGTGTGCGAGCTGGTGTGGCAGCTGCGGGGCGAGGCGACCGACCGGCAGGTCGTGGGGGCGCGGGTGGGAATCAGCGCCAATCAGGGGCTGTTCGGGCATGGGTCGGCGGTGATCGCGGTTCGGTGACCTCGGGCAGGTGTGCGCACGCGTTGTGGTGGCCCGGGAATCCTGCGTGAACAGCTCATGAATCGCGGCTGGGTGTACGCCGGCGGCGCCATCATGCTCCCGTGCACTCCTGGTCGGACACGCTCCGCTTCGCCTTCCAGCCGATCGTCAACCTGACGACCGGAGGTGTCTCGGCGCTGGAGATACTCGCGCGTCCGGAGACCGGTGATGTCATGGCTCAGGCCCGCAGGGACCCGGAACTCGACGGCCGGCTGGCGGCGTCGGCGATCCGGGCGGCGGCGCGCAGGGAGACACTGCTGCCGCTGCATGTGAACGTCTTCGCCGCGACACTGGCCGATCTGGGCGGACTGGGCGCGCTGCGTGACGCCGTACGGGAGGCGGGACGGCTGCCGTGGGAGGTGACCGTCGACGTCGTGCCGCCGTACACGCACGTCCCGCGGCCGGCGCTGCTGGAGGCGGTCTCCGTGCTCCGGGGCGAGGGTTTCCGGATCTGCGCGGACGGGGTCGGTGACGGTGACGTGCCTCTGCGGCTGCTGGTGGATCTGGGGCCGGATCTGGTGAAGCTGGACGCGTCGCTGCTGGCGCGGCCTGCGGCGGTACGGGCGATGCGGACGCTGTGCGATCAGATGGGGGCGCTGTTGTCGGTCGAGGGGGTCGAGACGGAGGCGCAGTGTGCGGCCGCGGTGGCGGCGGGCGCTCAGCTGGCGCAGGGCGAGCTGTTCGCGCCGCCCGCCCGACTGCCTGCGGCGGACGTGTACGTTCCGCCCCTCTCCCCCGGGGTGTCGGCTCCCGTCTCGGGGCCGTCGGTGCGGCAGTTCCTGCGGCCGGCCGCGCTGCTGCCCGTGACGGCTTCGGCGGGCGAGGTGCGGGCGTTGCTCACCGGGGCGCCCGAGGTGTCCGGAGTCCTGCTCGTGGACGGCTCCGGGAGACCGGTGCGGTCGGTGCACCGGTCGCGGTTCCTGCTGTCGCTGTCGGGGCGTTACGGGCACGCGCTGTACGCCGACCGGCCGGCCGCCAGACTCGGTGATCCGCCGCGTACCGTCGGGGTCGACGCCACGGCGTGGGAGGCTCTCGACGTGGTGGCGGTCGGGGACCGGGACCGTACGTCCGACGACGTCGCGGTGGTCGACCGGTACGGGCGGTGCGTGGGTGTCGTACGGCTGGCGGACCTTCTGCGGGCACTCGCGGAAAGCCGGGTGGAGGAGGCGGCGGGGCTCAATCCGCTGACGCGGCTGCCCGGTTCGGACGCGATCACCGACGAGGTGGACCGCTGGATCGCGGACGGCCTGGAGTTCGCGCTGAGTTGGCTGGATGTCGACCACTTCAAGCAGGTCAACGACGGGGCGGGGTTCGCGGCCGGGGACGAGCTGATCCGTTCGGTGGGGTGGGCGTTGCGGCACGCCGCGTCCGGTGCCACCCGGGTGGGGCACATCGGTGGCGACGACTTCCTGTTCCTCGCCGAAGCAGACGGGCTCGATCCGTTGGCTCGGGCGATGCTCGACTCGCCCTGGTCCGCCGGCGGACGGCCGGTGACGCTGTCGCTGGCCACGGTCGTGTGCGAGCCCGGGAGCGTCACCGGCCACCGGGAGGCCGCCGCGTTCCTGGCGCCGCTGAAGAAGGCGGCCAAGGCACTGGACGGGGCCAGTTGGGTGCTGGGGCGGGCCGGGCTGCCCGGGCACGAGATCCGGCGGGGAGCGCAGGCTGTGGCGGCGGGGCACGGGCAGGGAGGCCCGGCCCTGGCCGAATAGCGGTGCGGGCCGCGGCCCCTGCTACGCACACGCCCCGGCTTGGCGCCGCACACCGGCCCGCGTGCGGCCCCGCGCGGCCGGGTGCGCCCCGTAGCCGCCCCCAACCATTGTCGTCTTTGTTCTTGACGCCCCCTGGGTGCCGGTGAACACTTCCGGTGTCAGTCGGCATCGCCGCATTCGGGCGTCTTTGTGCATTGCGCCGCTCGGGCTCCCCGCCTGCGCAACGGGCCATCCCCCACGGGCGATTCGGCTGCGACGGCACGCTCGTCACGGACGCCGGGCGGGGCGCGGGACCCTCCCTGCCTTCGGCTGAAGTAGCCATGGGAACGCACCCTGCACGGAAGGTCCGGGGTCGATCACTCCGGGCCGGGCCAAGGAGCCGCCATGAGCAACGGAGACATATTCGTCGGCGAAGTCATCGGTACGGCGATCCTGATCCTCTTCGGCGCCGGCGTGTGCGCCGCCGTCACCCTCGGGTTCTCGAAGGCGAGGGCATCGGGCTGGATCGTCATCGCGTTCGGCTGGGGCTTCGCCGTGCTGGCGGGCGCCTACACCGCCGCGCCGCTGTCGGGCGGGCACCTCAACCCGGCGGTCACGATCGGGATCGCGGTCGACACGCAGACATGGGACAAGGTCTGGGTGTATCTGCTCGGCCAGATGATCGGGGCGATGCTGGGCGCGGTCCTCGCCTATCTCGTCTATCTCGCGCAGTTCCAGGCGAACGTCCGCAAGGAGGGCACCACGGAGGGCACGGCGCACGAGCCGACGCCGACCCTCGGGGTCTTCTCCACCATCCCGGAGATCCGGAACCCGGTCGCCAACCTGATCACGGAGATCATCGCGACGATCGCCCTGGTCGTGCCGGTTCTCGCCTTCGGACGGAACACAGGCATCGGCATCGGCCAGATCCCCGGCGAAGAGGCCGGGATCTACGGCTCCGGAATCTCGGTCCTGCTGGTGGCGTTCCTGGTCGTCGGCATCGGTCTCTCCCTCGGCGGGCCCACCGGCTACGCGATCAACCCGGCCCGTGACCTCGGCCCGCGCATCGTGCACACATTCCTGCCGATCCCGAACAAGGGCACCTCCGACTGGGGTTACGCCTGGATCCCGGTCGTCGGCCCGCTGGTCGGCGGAGTCCTCGCCGGCCTCATCCACAACGCAGCCTTCTGACGCTACCGACGTAAGACGTGAGGGGATGTCATGCCGGACAACGCCCAGAAGTACGTCGCCGCCATCGATCAGGGCACCACTTCGAGCCGCTGCATCATCTTCGACAGGGACGGCGCCATCGTCGCCGTGGACCAGCGGGAGCACCGTCAGATCTTCCCGAAGCCGGGGTGGGTGGAGCACGACGCCACCGAGATCTGGTCGAAGGTGCAGGCGGTGGTCGCCGGGGCGATCGCCAGGGCGGGCCTGCGCGCGAACCAGATCAGCGCGCTCGGCATCACCAACCAGCGCGAGACGACGGTCCTGTGGGACCGCGCCACGGGCAAGCCCGTGCACAACGCGATCGTCTGGCAGGACACCCGTACCTCGGCGCTCTGCAACGAACTCGGCGGCACGGACGGGCAGGACCGTTTCCGTGAGCAGACGGGCCTGCCGCTGGCCAGCTACTTCTCCGGCCCGAAGGCGGCCTGGCTGCTCGACAACGTGCCCGGGCTCAGGGCCCGCGCCGAGCGCGGCGAGATCGCCTTCGGCACGATCGACTCCTGGCTGATCTGGAACCTGACCGGCGGCACGGACGGCGGACGGCACGTCACCGACGTCACCAACGCCGGGCGCACCATGCTGATGAACCTGGAGACCCTCCAGTGGGACACTTCGATCCTCTCCGCGATGAACGTGCCCGAAGCGGTCCTGCCGGAGATCAGGTCCTCCGCCGAGGTCTACGGCACCGCCGTGGGCCAACTCACGGGTGTCCCCGTCGCGTCGGCTCTCGGCGACCAGCAGGCGGCGGTGTTCGGGCAGGCCTGCTACGAGGTGGGCACCGCGAAGAACACGTACGGCACCGGCAGCTTCCTGCTGCTCAACACCGGGAACCGGCCCGTGCCGTCGAAGAGCGGGCTGCTCACGACCATGGGGTACAAGATCGGCGGTGAGGCGCCGGTGTACTGCCTGGAGGGGTCGATCGCGATCACGGGTGCTCTGGTGCAGTGGTTCCGCGACCAGCTCGGCATCATCCGTACCGCCGACGAGATCGAACCTCTGGCGGCGAGCGTCGACGACAACGGCGGGGCATACATCGTGCCCGCGTTCTCGGGCCTGTTCGCTCCCTACTGGCGCTCCGACGCGCGCGGTGTCGTCACGGGGCTGACGCGGTACGTCACGAAGGCGCATCTCGCGCGCGCGGTGCTGGAGGCGACGAGCTGGCAGACACGTGAGGTCGTGGACGCCATGTTCCAGGACTCCGGCGTGCGCATCACGACCCTGAAGGTCGACGGCGGCATGACCAAGAACAACCTGCTGATGCAGCACCAGGCGGACGTCCTGGACGTGCCGGTGATCCGGCCGAAGGTCTCGGAGACGACCTGCCTGGGCGCCGCGTACGCTGCCGGCCTTGCGACCGGGGTGTGGAACGACCTCGACGAGCTGAAGTCGCACTGGCAGAAGGACGTCGAGTGGACGCCGGCCATGGATGCCTCCGTCCGGGACCGCGAGTTCCACAACTGGCGCAAGGCGGTGGAGAAGAGCTTCGGCTGGCACGAGGACGACGTGAACTGAGGTCGAGGCTCACGCGCGCGTGCGCGTCGTTCGCGGGGAACGGGGTCCACGCGCGCGTGTCATGAAGCCACGGCTCGTACCCCTGTCGGCGGGGGTACGGGCCGTGCTTCAGGTCGTGACGGTCTGGCGGTGGTTCGCGGCGTACGCCATCGCGTGCCGGACGACGGCGACCAGCACGTCCTTGACCGAGTCCCGCTGGCGCGCGTCGCACAGCACGACCGGCACGTCGGGGTCGAGATCGAGGGCCCGGCGGACGGTCTCGGCCGGGTAACGCGCGGCGTCGTCGAAGCAGTTGACGGCGATCACGAAGGGTATGGAGCGCCGCTCGAAGTAGTCGACGGCGGCGAAGCAGTCCTCCAGGCGACGCGTGTCGGCGAGGACCACGGCGCCCAGGGCGCCGGAGGCGAGTTCGTCCCAGAGGAACCAGAAGCGGTCCTGGCCGGGCGTCCCGAACAGGTACAGGACGAGGTCCTCGCGGAGGGTGATGCGCCCGAAGTCCATGGCGACGGTGGTGGTCGTCTTGCTCTCCACACCGCTGATGTCGTCGACCGGGCGGCCCGCCTCGGTGAGCACCTCCTCGGTGCGCAGTGGCTTGATCTCGCTGACCGCGCCGACGCAGGTCGTCTTGCCGACGCCGAAGCCGCCGGCCACGAGGATCTTGAGCGTGACGGGCTCGACCGGAGGTTTGCCGCGCTCAGAGCGCCCGAGGATCATCGGTCTCTTCTCCTGCTGGATGGTTGTCGCGCGGCGGTGGGCCGTAGCCTCCGCCGCCCGGGGTTTCGATGACTAGTACGTCGCCGGGGCCGACGTCTGCCGAATCACTTCCGCCGAGTTCCACGACGCCGCCGTCCGCGCGTTCCACCCGGTTGGCGCCGAGTGCTCCGGGGGCACCGCCGGCCATCCCGTAGGGCGCGATCCTACGGTGCTGCGACAGCGTGGACACGGTCATCGGCTCGTGGAACCGGATACGGCGCACGGCTCCGTCGCCTCCGCGCCATCGGCCCGCGCCCCCGCTGCCCCGCCGGACGGCGAACTCGTCGAGGTGGACGGGCAGTCGCCACTCCAGGACCTCGGGGTCGGTGAGCCGCGAATTGGTCATATGAGTCTGTACGACGGAGGCCCCCGGGAAGCCGTCGCCCGCGCCGGAGCCGGAGGCGACGGTCTCGTAGTACTGGTGGCGTTCGTTGCCGAAGGTGACGTTGTTCATGGTGCCGGAGCCCTCGGCCTGGACGCGCAGGGCCGCGTAGAGGGCGCCGGTGATGGCTTGTGAGGTCTCGACGTTGCCCGCGACGACGGCGGCCGGGGGTTCGGGGGCGAGCATGGAGCCGGGCGGGACGACGATGTCCAGGGGGCGCAGGCAGCCGTCGTTGAGCGGGATGTCGTCGGCGACCAGGGTGCGGAAGACGTACAGGACGGCCGCGTTGACCACCGCGAACGGGGCGTTGAAGTTGCTGGTGAGCTGCGCGGACGTGCCCGTGAAGTCGACGGTCGCGCGGCGGTTGGCGCGGTCCACGCGCACGCGTACGCGGATGACGGCGCCGGAGTCGGTCTCGTAGGCGTACTCGCCGTCGTCCAGGGCGTCGATGACGCGGCGGACTGCTTCCTCGGCGTTGTCCTGGACGTGCCGCATGTACGCCTGGACGACGTCGAGGCCGAAGTCGCCGATCATGCGGGCGACTTCGTCGACGCCCTTCTGGTTGGCGGCGATCTGGGCGCGCAGGTCGGCGAGGTTGGTCTTCGGATTGCGGGAGGGGTAGGGGGCCTCGGTGAGCAGGCGGAGGGTCTCCTGCTCACGGAAGCGGCCGTTCTCGGCGAGGAGCCAGTTGTCGAAGAGGATGCCCTCCTCGTCGATGGTGCGGCTGTTCGCCGGCATGGAGCCGGGCTGGATACCGCCGATCTCGGCGTGGTGGCCGCGCGAGGCGACGTGGAACAGGATCCGGTCGCCCTCCGTGTCGAAGACCGGCGTGATCACGGTGACGTCGGGCAGGTGGGTGCCGCCGTGGTACGGGTCGTTGACCGCGTAGGTGTCGCCCGGGCGCATCGTGGTGCCGCGCCGGCGGATGACCTCCTTGACGCTGGTGCCCATGGAGCCCAGGTGCACGGGGATGTGGGGCGCGTTGGCGACCAGGTTGCCGTCGGGGTCGAAAAGGGCGCAGGAGAAGTCGAGGCGTTCCTTGATGTTGACCGACTGGGCGGTGGATTCGAGGCGGGCACCCATCTGCTCGGCGATCGACATGAAGAGGTTGTTGAAGACCTCCAGCAGAACAGGATCACTTTCCATGCCGAGATCGGAACTCTCCGTGACCGTCGCGCGTTCCATGACCAGATGCCCGTCGTCGGTCGTCGCTGCCTGCCAGCCCTCGTCGACGACGGTCGTCGCGCCGGCCTCGGTGATGATCGCGGGGCCGGTGACGGTTTCGCCGGGGGGCAGTTCCTCGCGGCGGTGCAGGGGCACGTCGCGCCAGGTACCGCCCGTGTGGAGGCTGACCGTCTCCGGGGCGGCGGGGCGGCCTTCGTACGGGGCGAGGGCGGAGAGATCGGGGGGTGCGGTGCGGCCGGTGGCTTCCACGGAGAGGGCTTCGACGACGATCGGTCGGTCGAGCGTGAAGGAGTACGTGGCGCGATGACGTTCTTCGAAGGCGCGCCGCATGGTGTCGGGCTCGGTCAGTCGGACGGTCAGCGTGGTGTCCGTGCCGTCGTAGCGGAGCTGGGCGCGGCGCGTGACGCGGATCCGGTCCTCGGGGACGTCCTCGGCGAGGAGTTCCGCGCGGGCGGCGCTCTCCAGGTCGTCGGCGGTCTCGCGTACGCCGGGCATCGAGGCCGGCTCCAGCGGGGCTTCCACGGACTGTTCGCGCATGGCGGTGGTGTCGGCGAGGCCGATACCGAGGGCGGAGAGCACACCGGCCATGGGTGGCACCAGGACGGTGCGGATGCCGAGCGAATCGGCGACCATGCACGCGTGCTGGCCGCCGGCGCCGCCGAAGGTGGTGAGGGCGTAGCGGGTGACGTCGTGGCCCTTCTGGACAGAGATCCGCTTGACCGCGTTGGCGATGTTGGTCACGGCGATCTGCAGGTAGCCCTCGGCGACCTGTTCGGGGGTGCGGTCGTCGCCGGTGCGGTCGCGGATCTCGCGGGCGAGGGCGGCGAAGCGGTCCCGGACCAGTGCGTCGTCGAGCGGCTGGTCGCCGTCGGGCCCGAACACGCCGGGGAAGTGGGCGGGTTGGATGCGGCCGAGCATGACGTTGGCGTCGGTGACGGTGAGCGGGCCGCCGCCCCGGTAGCAGGCGGGGCCCGGGGTCGCGCCCGCCGAGTCCGGCCCTACGCGGTAGCGGGAGCCGTCGAAGTGCAGGACCGAGCCGCCGCCCGCGGCCACGGTGTCGATGTCCAGCATGGGGGCGCGCAGCCGGACCCCGGCGAGCTGGGTGGT
The DNA here is from genome assembly GCF_024612015.1 of Streptomyces sp. CA-210063. Lineage (NCBI taxonomy): Bacteria > Bacillati > Actinomycetota > Actinomycetes > Kitasatosporales > Streptomycetaceae > Streptomyces > Streptomyces sp. CA-210063. Next base: position 8,870,395 of record NZ_CP102512.1, on the reverse strand, counting down.
GAAGACCCGTTCGTACTCGCCCGCGAAGTGCGAGACGTCGGTGGAGGTGCCGCCCATGTCGAAGCCGATGACCCGGTCGAAGCCGGCGAGCTGCGACATACGGGCCATGCCCACGATGCCGCCCGCCGGCCCGGACAGGATCGCGTCCTTGCCGCGGAACTGCCCGGCCTCGGCGAGCCCTCCGTTGGACTGCATGAACATCAGCCGCACGCCCCGCAGTTCGTCGGCGACGTGCCGGACGTAGCGGCGCAGCACGGGCGACAGGTACGCGTCGACGACGGCCGTGTCTCCGCGCGGGACGAGCTTCATCAGGGGGCTGACCTCGCTGGAGAGCGAGATCTGCGGGAAGCCGACGCGGGCGGCGAGCTCGCCGACGGCCTGCTCGTGGGCGGGGTGGAGATGGCTGTGCATGCAGACGACGGCCACGGCGCGGATCCCGTCGTCATAGGCCTTCTGGAGGGGCCCCGCGAGGGCGTCCAGGTCGGGGGCGCGCAGGACCGTGCCGTCGGCGGCGATGCGCTCGTCGACCTCGACGACCCGTTCGTACAGCGGCTCGGGGAGTTCGATCGCGCGGGCGAAGATGCGGGGCCGGTTCTGGTAGGCGATGCGCAGGGCGTCGCGGAAGCCCCGGGTGGTGACGAGGAGGGTTCGCTCGCCCTTGCGCTCCAGGAGGGCGTTGGTGGCGACGGTGGTGCCCATGCGGACGGCCTCGATGGGGGCGTCGGAGCCGTCGAGGAGTTCCCTGACGCCCGCGACGGCCGCGTCCGCGTACCGCGTGGGATTGTCGGAGAGAAGCTTGTGCGTGCGCAGGCGGCCGTCCGGGCGCCGCGCGACGATGTCGGTGAAGGTGCCGCCTCGGTCGACCCAGAACTGCCAGCCTGTCACGTATCCACCCTGCTTCCGCGCTGCTCAGAGCGCCCGGAGGCCGTTGATCACGTCGCGCAGAATACTCTCGTCCACCAGCTCGGCGGGCGGTACGGGACGTGTCACGTGGACGAGTTCCTCGTCCACGAGGTCTCCGACGAGGACGCGGACCACTCCGACGGGCAGATCCAGGTCGGCGGCCAGTTCGGCCACCGACTGCGGGGTGTCACGGCAGAGCTCGACGATACGGATGTGCTCAGGGGAGAGGGAGTGGTCCTCCCCCGGGTCGTCGACGTGCGGTTCCGTGACGACCACGGCGATCAGGTCGAGGCGGTGCTGGATCGCGTGATTGGTCCGGCCGCGTGTCATCGCGTACGGACGCACCACTGGTCCGGCCTCGTCATCGAACCAGTGGCTTCTTCCCTGACCGTCTCGGCTCATGCCATCCCACTACCCGCCCTGGGGCACATCGGTGCGCGGGGCGGAGCCGAGATGTACGCCGACCCGCTTGACCAGGAGGGTCATCTCGTAGGCGACCTGGCCGATGTCCGCGTCGGCGTCCGCGAGGACGGCGAGGCAGCTGCCGTCGCCGGCGGCCGTGACGAAGAGGAAGGCCTCGTCGAGTTCGACGACGGTCTGCCGGACGCTGCCCGCCTCGAAGTGGCGGCCGACGCCCTTGGCGAGGCTGTGGAATCCGGAGGAGACGGCGGCCAGGTGCTCGCTGTCCTCTCTGGTGAGGTCCGCGGAGACGCCCGTGGGCAGTCCGTCGCTGGAGAGCACGAGCGCCTTGCGGATGCTGGCGACACGCTCCACCAGGTCGTCCAGGAGCCAGTTCAGTTCCCCGGACGTTCCGGTCGCGTGGGGCCCTTGGGCCTTCGGTGCGGTCATCGACCGTCCCCCTCAATCGTTCCTCGTGGTGCTGAGACGTCCTGGGCGTCGTCGCCCTCGGCGTTCTCCTCGCGGCCGCGCTGCCAACCCCGTTGGAGCGAGGCCATACGGCTGCGTACCTCGTCGGCGTCGCGTTCGGTGGGCTCCGGGCGCCGCTCGGGGCGGGACCTCTCGCGTTCGGCACGCCGTTCGGGGCCGTCCTTCAACTGCGGTGCCAGGTTGGCCTGTCGGACGCGACGGGGCAGCGGGCTCGGTACTGATTCTGCCTGGTCGGTCGTCGTGTCCGTGCGCGGGGTGGGCTCGCCCACGCCGTACTGCGAGGTCGTCGGGTCCGCGCCGCCGGACTGGCTCGTGCGACGGCGTTGGGGCAGGGCGGGACCCTCGTGGCCGCCCGGCGGCAGGGCTCCGGCGCGGTGGGCGCCGGGGAGGGGGCCGGGTCCGTTGCGGTCGGTTCCGGGGTGGGCCGGGGGTTCGGCACGGTCGCCGCGGAGGGTGGTGAGCGGCCGTGTGTCGGCGAGCCCCTCCGTCCCTCCCGCACGGCCCTGTGGGGGCTCGTCGTCGGGGTGCCTCGACCTGGGCCCGGTCACCGAACGGCCGTGCGAGCTGACCAGATGCGGGGTCCGGCGCTGCGGCAGCGGTACGGGCCCGACCGTCGGGTCGGGATCGGTGAGGGGAGCCTGCTGCCCTTCGCCGTCGCGCGCCTGCTGCTGCTCGTCTGCGACGCCGGTGAGGGAGCGGCGGGGCCGGAACAGTCCGCCCCGCTCGCCGTCCTCGTCGTCGAGGGCGCCCGGGAAGCCGTCCAGGGGCTCCAGCTCGACCGGCGCCTCCAGTTCCACCGGGCCGTCCAGGATGGCGGCGGAGAGCCCCGGAAGCCGTACGGGTACCTGGGAGAGGGCCGCGTTGCGCTCCTCCTCCAGCTCGGCTTCCCGGGTGGGGTGGGCGCGGTCGAGGCGGAAGCCGATGCCGTTGGTGTCGGGGACGTCGTCGGTGAGCAGGGCGTCCGGGATGAAGACCACGGCCGTGGTGCCGCCGTACGGGGACGGCTGGAGGGAGACGCGGACCTTCTGCCGCTGGGCGAGCCGGCTGACCACGAAGAGACCGAGCCGGTCGGTGTCGGAGAGCTCGAAGTCGGGGGTCTCGGCGAGCTTGAGGTTGGCGTCGAGGAGCGCCTCGGCCGACATACCGAGGCCGCGGTCGTGGATCTCCAGGGTGAAGCCGTTGGCGACACGCTCGCCCAGCACCTGCACGGCGGTGTGCGGGGGCGAGAACACCGTGGCGTTCTCCAGGAGTTCGGCCACGAGGTGGGTGAGGTCGGCGACCGCGGGGCCGGTCACGGCCACCCGGGGCAGCCGGCGGACCTCGATGCGCTCGTAGTCCTCGACCTCGGCGACGGCCGCGCGGACGACGTCCATCAACTGGATGGGCTTGCGCCACTGCCGGGACGGGGCGGCACCGGAGAGGATGACCAGGCCCTCGGCGTGCCGGCGCATACGGGTCGTCAGATGGTCCAGGCGGAACAGGTCGGCGAGTTCGTCGGTGTCCTCGGTCCGGCGTTCCATGGTGTCGAGGAGGGTGAGCTGCTTGTGGAGCAGAACCTGGCTGCGGCGGGCGAGGTTGACGAAGACCTCGGAGATGCCGCTGCGGAGTTCGGACTGCTTGACGGCGGCCTCGACGGCGGCCCGCTGCAGGGTGTTGAGGGCCTGGCTGACCTCGCCGATCTCGTTCCTGTCGTACTCCAGGCGCGGCACTTCGGTCTCCACGTCGACCTGTTCGCCCGCGGCGAGCCGGCGCATCACGCTGGGCAGCCGCACTCCCGCGGTCTCGTGGGCCTCCTGGCGGAGCCTGCGCAGGTCGCGGATGAGGACCCGGCCGATGCGGACGGACATGAAGAGCGAGAAGAGCACGGCGAAGAGGCCGAGGACGCCGGCGACGGCGGCTTTGAGGATGACGTTGGTGGCCAAAGGCCGGACGCGGTCCTGATAGCGGTCGCCGGCCTCGACGCTGAGGTCGCGGAGGTCGGAGAGGACGGGCTCGACGGCGGTGTCCCAGCTCTTGGCGGTGACGCCGCTGGGCCTGCCGGGATCGGAGGCGATGACGGCCTGTTCGACCGAGCGCAGGGGCGCGGTGTTCGCGTTCCTCCAGTAGCGCTGGAAGCGGTCGCGCTCGGAGGAGGGCAGTTGCGGCAGGCTGATGTCGTACATCAGGGTGCGCTGGGCCACGAGGTCGGAGAAGTCCCGGATCTCTTCCTGGGTGATCCGGTCCGCGACGAGTACGGAGCTGAGCAGGGCGTCCTCGCGGGAGAGGAGTTCGCGGGCCCGGCCGACGTTGACCAGGGCGCGGCCCTGCTTGTCCATCTCCACGTCGTCGAGGGCGGGGAGGTTGGACAGCAGGGTGAAGCAGGGGTCGACGAGGTTGTTGTAGTGGCCGAGGGCCTGAGGGACGGTGACGGTGCCGTCCTCGACGGTCGCGCGCAGGGAGGGCAGGCCGTCGAGGGCGTCGAGAATGGCCGTGAGCCGCAGCGAGGTGGCCTCGCCCATCTCGTCCCGCAGGTCGGGATCCCGAGCGTGTTCGCGGAATTCGTCGACGGCCTCGTCGGTGGCGGACCGGCTGCGTTCGAGCGCCGTGCGCGCCTCGGAGGCCCTCGGGTCGGCGAGGTAGACGAGGGTCTGGCGGCGTTCCTGCTGAAGCACACGGATGGTGTCCTCGGTGGGGAAGCCGACCTCCTCGACGATGTCCGCCACCCTGAAGAGATCGCTCGCCTCACGGCCCGTCAGCACCGTGGCGAACGTCCAGACACCGGTCAGAGCCACCAGGGGCACGAGCAGCAGCGCCACGATCTTCCGGCGGATCGATTTCCCGCGAAAGCGCATGGCCTCCCCCAGCTCGTCCCCCGTCCGGCCCGGGGGCACACATGTGCGTCAACAAACGGCGTGAGCCTACTACCGACACACACGTATCTCGAAGAGCCGCCTGGACTCACGCCCCCTCTGAAGCGAACAGGACATGGGGAGTTGTCCGTTCATTACGGGAGATTGCCTCCTCCTGTCGGGCACTTGAACCCATGACATCCCGTCGGGGAAGTCGGCCGGTTGGCCGGATTTCTTCGTTCGGTGGGAATCTTCCGCGTACGTCGATCGTCTTTCTGTACGGGAATTGGGGGGCCGGAATGGGCCACAGGTCCCGGATGCCGCTCTCAGGCGGCGTAATTCAGAGGAAGTCGGGCACCAGTGGGGGACCGGGTCTCAGGATCCGGCACCAACTGGGCCACCGGCGGTGGGGAGTGACGAGTTGATGGGCACGGCGGAGCGGCGCGTAGCGCCCGGGGACGGTGCGGCGACGCCCGAGGTGGCAGCGCGAAGCGCACAGGCACCGGGGCGCGGCCTCCTGACGGGGGAGGGTGTCGCGGTGGAAGAACGGAAGCTCTCCGCCCGTGGCGACGAAGAGCGGGTGTATTACCGGCCGTTGTGGATCGAGGAGCCGGCGCGCAAGCGGCGGCTGCCCGACCCGGTGCGGACGGCGGCGGTGCGCGCGGTCCTCATCATCGCGGTGACACTGATTCAGGCGATGGTGGCGTTCCTGTGCACCCTGGCCGGTTCCTGGCTGGCGTTCCCCATGGTGCTGAGCAGCGTGGCGAGCACGGTCGCGGCGACCTGGGGCGCGCTGGACGTCTGGGTGACCCGGCAGGTGTGGAACCAGCGCAACGGCGTGATCTCGGTCCCCAGCAGCACGGCGCGCTCACTGCGGCGCGAGCGGCGGCGGGTCCGCCGCGAGGCACGGGCGGCGGAGCGCACGCAGGAGCGGATACGTCGGCGGGGTGGCGCCGGGCAGCTGTCGCACCCGTAGGACGGCCGGGGCGGGCCGTTGTGACACACGGCCCGCCCCTCCGGACGGCTCGTCAGCCCACCTCCGGTCCGGACGGCTCGTCAGCCCATCTCCGGTGCCACCTCACGTGCCGCGCACGCCAGTTCACGTCTGGCCGCATAAATCCGTGTCGCCGTCGTGATGCCGTCCGCGCGCCCCGCTCACGCAGGAGACTGCGCCCTAGCTGGGACGACTGCCGCGCCCGATGCCCGCGCTGCGCGCGACGGAGACCGAGGAAGGCTTCAACGGCATGGCCCCTCTCCTGGTCCCCTGAGGGTGTCGCGCGCGCCGGAAGGGTGGTGTGCTGGTGCACACGGAGCACCACATCCGGGATCTTCCACGAGTTGCCACTCCAGAAGCCGAGGCCGCTCCCACGGATGTCCAGGCTTCTGACCAGGCGTGTTGACCGTCACATTTGGCGTCGCTTTTGGCATAGAACGCGGTCGTCCGGTTAGGTGCCCAGCCGCGAGGGCGCCTGCCGTACGGCGCTGACCAGGAGGACGAGAGACATGCCCGAACTTTTCATCGGCGGAGCGTGGCGAGCCGCGCTCGATGAGCGGACCCGTGAGATCCGCTGTCCCGCCGACGGCAGCCTGGTCGCGGTCGTCGACGAGGCCGGCGGCAAGGACACCGTGGAGGCGATCGCGGCCGCACGTCGCGCCTTCGACGAGGGCCCCTGGCCCACCACCTCGCCCGCGGACCGCGGTGACCTGTTGCTTCGGGTCGCCGACCTCCTCGTACGCGACAAGGACGCGCTCGCGCGCGCCGAGTCCCTCGACACCGGCAAGCGGCTGGTGGAGAGCGAGTACGACATCGACGACATCGCGAACTGCTTCCGCTATTTCGGGCGGGCGGCCACCGCCGAGACGGGCCGGGTCGTCGACACGGGCCAGGCGGGCGTCGACAGCCGGGTCGTGTACGAGCCGGTCGGGGTGTGCGCGCTGATCACTCCGTGGAACTACCCGCTCCTCCAGACGGCCTGGAAGGTCGCCCCGGCGCTCGCGGCGGGCAACACCTTCGTGCTGAAGCCGAGCGAGCTGACCCCGCACACCGCGATCCACCTCATGCGCCTCCTGGAGGAGGCGGGGCTGCCTCCGGGCGTGGCCAACCTGGTCCTCGGCGCCGGCCCCGAGGCGGGCGCCCCGCTCTCCGATCACCCGGACGTGGACCTGGTCTCCTTCACCGGTGGTCTCCAGACCGGTCGGCGGCTGATGGCCAACGCCGCCGCGAGCGTGAAGAAGGTCGCCCTGGAGCTCGGCGGCAAGAACCCGAACATCGTCTTCGCCGACGCCGACTTCGACACGGCCGTCGACATGGCGCTGACCGCGGTGTTCCTGCACTCGGGTCAGGTGTGCTCGGCGGGCGCCCGCCTGCTGGTGGAGGACTCGCTGCACGACCGGTTCGTCGACGAGGTCGTCCGCCGGGCGCAGGAGATCCGGCTCGGCGGCCCGTTCGACGAGCAGGCGCAGACCGGGCCGCTGATCTCGGCGGCACACCGGTCGAAGGTCGAGGAGTACGTCGCCAAGGGCATCGCCGAGGGCGCGGTACTGCGCTGCGGCGGCGACCGGCCGAGTGGCGACGCGTACGACAAGGGCTTCTACTATCTGCCGACCGTCCTGGACGAGTGCACGAGCACGATGTCCGTGATCCAGGACGAGTCGTTCGGGCCGGTGCTGACGGTGGAACGGTTCAGCACCGAGGACGAGGCGATACGGCTGGCCAACGACACCATCTACGGTCTGGCCGGCGCCGTATGGACGACGGACGAGGCCAGGGCGCAGCGGGTCGCGGCCCGGCTGCGGATCGGCACGGTGTGGATCAACGACTACCACCCGTATGTGCCGCAGGCCGAGTGGGGCGGTTTCAAGCAGTCCGGCTTCGGCCGCGAACTCGGGCCCTCAGGGCTCGCCGAGTACCGCGAGGCGAAGCACATCTGGCGGAACACGGACCCCTCACCTCAGGGTTGGTTCGCCTGACTCCCTTGCGACAAAGGGTAGTTGAGGCGTAGTTGTATCTCCCCCCAAGCGCCTTCCCCCGCACTTTCCTCTCGGCACCCGCAAGAGCCGCTCCCTCCCCCCTCCCCAAGGCCCACCAGGAGTCCGCTCATGACGACAATCGAGCAACCCCCCGGACCAAAGAGCACGTCCGACGATGCGGAACTCACCGAGTTCGGCTACAAGCCCGAACTCAAGCGCACTCTCGGCAACTTCCACACCTTCGCCGCCGGGATCAGCTACATCTCGATCCTGACCGGCACCTTCCAGCTGTTCTACTTCGGCTACGGCAGCGGCGGCCCCGCCTACTGGTGGTCGTGGCCCATGGTGTTCATCGGCCAGTTCATGGTCGCGCTCTGCTTCGCGGAGCTGGCGGCCCGCTATCCGGTCGCGGGCTCCGTCTACAACTGGTCGAAGAAGATAGGCAACCCGCACCTGGGCTGGCTCGCCGGCTGGATGATGCTGATCGCCTCGATCGTGTCGATCGCTGCGGTCGCACTGGCCTACCAGCTGACGCTGCCCCAGATCTCCGACGTGTTCCAGATCGTCGGGGACGGCACGGGTACGTATGACGTGGCGACCAACGCGGTCATCCTGGCCGCGGTGCTGATCCTGTTCACGACCCTGGTGAACGCTTTCGGCGTCAAGCTGATGGCCCGGATCAACACGGCGGGCGTGTTCATCGAGCTGATCGCCACCGTCGTACTGATCGTGCTGTTCGCCGTGCACATCACGCGTGGCCCGCAGGTGGTGCTGGAGACGAACGGCACCGGAGAGGGCTACGGCAACGGGTACCTGGGCGCGTTCCTCGTGGCCTCGCTGGCGTCCGCGTACGTCATGTACGGCTTCGACACGGCCGCCTCGCTCGGTGAGGAGTCGCTGGACCCGACCCGGAACGCGCCGCGCGCGATCATCCGGGCGATCGTCGCCTCGTTCCTCCTCGGCGGCCTGATCCTGCTGCTGGCGCTGATGAGCGTCTCCAGTCTGAAGGGTGAGCAGCTGTCCACCGACGGGCTGCAGTACGTCGTGCTCAACGTGCTCGGTCCGACGGCCGGCAAGGCGATGCTGTGGTGCGTGCTGATCGCGGTCACCGTCTGCGCCCTGGCCGTCCACACCGCCGCGGTCCGGCTGGCGTTCGCGATGGCCCGGGACAACAACCTGCCCGCGTCCTCGAAGCTGGCCAAGTGCCACCCGCGCTTCCAGACGCCGGTGCTGCCGACCGTGATCATCGGTGTCCTGGCGCTGGCGATCCTCGTGGTCAACATCCGCCAGCCGCAGATCTTCACCGTGGTGACCAGCATCGGCATCATCATGATCTACCTGGCCTACCTGGGCGTCACCGTGCCGATGCTGGTGGCGCGGCTGCGAGGCAAGTGGCAGCCCGCCGGGGACGGCCGGTTCTCACTGGGCCGCTGGGGCCTCCTCGTGAACATCCTCGCCGTGCTGTGGGGCGGGGGCATGACCCTCAACCTGATCTGGCCGCGGGCCGCGGTCTACAACGCGGCCGCCCCGTTCCACTGGTATCTGCAGTGGGGTGCCGTCCTCTTCGTCGGGATCATCGCTGGCGGCGGCTTCGCCTACTACTGGTTCATCCAGCGGCACAAGACAGGCGTGCTCGCCGAGCACCGCGTGGCCGTCGAAGCCCAGGCCACACCGCCCGCGCCGCCCGCCGCGCCCGTCGCCTCCCCGGCGGCCGACTGAGAAACGACTCCCGAGAATCCGGCGCAGCACAGCAACACAGCAACACAGGAGGTCAACTCCCCATGAAGGCAGATGAGTTCGACTATGTCGTGGTCGGCGGCGGCACCGCGGGAAACGTGGTGGCGGCCCGGCTCTCCGAGGATCCGTCGGTCACGGTGTGCGTACTGGAGGCGGGACCCAGTGACGTCGGCGACGACGACGTCATGAAGCTGGAACGCTGGATGGGCCTGCTGGAGTCCGGCTACGACTGGGACTATCCGGTCGAGCCGCAGGCCAGCGGCAACAGCTTCATGCGCCATGCGAGAGCGAAGGTGCTCGGCGGCTGTTCCTCCCACAACTCCTGCATCGCCTTCTGGGCACCGGCGGAGGACCTCGACGACTGGGCGGCCGCGGGCTGTACGGGCTGGTCCGCGGCCGACCTCTTCCCGCTCTACCAGCGGCTCGAGAACAACGACGCGCCCGGCGACCACCACGGCCGCACCGGGCCCGTGAAGCTCCGCACGATCAAGAGCGAGGACCCGTGCGGCAACGCCCTGCTGGAGGCGTGCGTCCAGGCGGGTATCCCGACGACGCCCTTCAACACGGGTACGACGGTGGTCCGGGGTGCCAACTGGTTCCAGATCAACTCCGACGAGAACAACATCCGGCAGTCCTCGTCGGTGGCGTATCTGCACCCGATCATGGGCAAGCGCCCGAACCTGGAGGTGCGCACCGGGGTCCGCGCCAAGAAACTGGTGTTCGAAGGGCGGCGCTGCGTCGGAGCCGAGTATCTGGACCCGGACCTCATCCACACCCGGACGGTACGCGCCCGGCGTGAGGTCATCGTCTCCTGCGGCTCCATCGACACCCCCAAGATCCTGATGCTCTCCGGCATCGGCCCCGCGGAACACCTGCGCGAGGTGGGCGTGGACGTGGTCGTGGACTCGGCGGGCGTCGGCGAGAACCTCCAGGACCACCCCGAGGGCGTCATCATGTGGGAGGCCGCCCAGCCGATGCCCACCACGTCCAACCAGTGGTGGGAGGCGGGCATCTTCTACGACACCGAACCGGGCCTGGACCGGCCGGACCTGATGTTCCACTACGGGTCCGTCCCGTTCGACATGAACACCGCCCGGCACGGCTACCCCACGTCCGAGAACGCGTTCTGTCTGACGCCGAACGTGACGCGGGCCAAGTCCCGGGGCACCGTGCGGCTGCGCACTCGGGACTACCGGGACAAGCCGAAGGTCGACCCGCGCTACTTCACGCACGAGCACGATGTGCGCGTGATGACGTACGGCCTCCGTCTCGCCCGGCAGATCGCGGCGCAGCCGGCCCTGAGCGGGTGGGCCGGGGCCGAGCTGGCACCCGGTCCGGACGTCCGGACCGATGACGAGCTGCTCGACTACATCCACAAGACCCACAACACCGTCTACCACCCGTCCTGCACCGTGAAGATGGGCGCGGACGACGACACCTCGGCCCCGCTGGACGCGCGGCTGCGGGTCAAGGGGGTCGAGGGGCTGCGGGTGGCGGACGGGTCGGTCATGCCGGATCTCGTCACCGTCAATCCGTGCATCACGACGATGATGATCGGCGAGAAGTGTGCGGATCTTTTGAAGGCCGACGCGTAGTCGCTGCGCTGCCAAAAAAGTGGGGAACTGCGGGTCCGTTGTGGCTGGTCGCGCAGTTCCCCGCGCCCCTTACGGGGCGGTTGTAGCTGGTCTCTTGTACATACGGGTCGCGGTGATCTCGGTGTGTGCGGCCTCGCCGGCCGCTGTCTCACGGGGCAGTCCCGGGCGGAGGTGTTCCTCCACCCTGATGTACTTCAGGCCCGCTCGTAGGTCGGCGTCGTTGCGGAGGCGGATGACCAGGGGGAACTCCGCCAGGGCGGTCGTGTCGAACAGGCCCGTGGTGTAGAGGAGTTGGACGCCCAGGGCGTCCGAGACCGCCCGTTGGAGTTCCAGCAGGTACGTCGCGTTGGCGCGGCCGATGGGGTTGTCGAGGAACAGCGTTCCCGCGTGGCGGTGCTTGTCCCGGCCCCGGTCGTTGCTGCGGAGGGCGGCCATCGTGCAGTACAGGGCGATGGCGGCGGTGAGCAGCTGGCCGCCGGAGAAGACATCGCCCATCTGTCCGACGGGGACGCGCTCGGCCCTCAGCACCGCGTCCGGCTTGAGGATCTCCACGGCGACGCCCTTGGGCTGGAGCGCGGCGCTGACGCCCCGGAGCAGCAGGGACATGCCGTCGCGGCGCATGTCGGAGTTCTTCTTCACCGCCGCGCGGGTCGCCTCGTCGACGACCTCGCCCAACCGCTCGGCGAGGGTGGCCTGGTCGGGCTCCTCGAAGCGGATGCGCAGGAACTCCTGGCCGGACCACTCCCCCAGCCCCTCGGGGAGCCTGGACAGCCGCTGGGCGGACCGGAGGGTCGCGAGGGCCGACTCCACGAGGCCTCGCAGCCGGTCGACGATCGAGTCCCGGTTGCGTTCCAGCTGCGCCAACTCGTCCGTGAGGACCCGGAGTCGGGGCGCGAAGGCGTCGGCCCACTTCTGGGCGTGCTCGGGGAGCGAGGAGGCGGGCAGCTCGCGGATCTGCTGGCGGGCGGGCGTGCGGACCTGCTCGTAGCGGGTGGAGTTGGCATGGCGTACGAGGATGTCGCTCGCCTCGCGGACGGCGCCCTCGGCGGCGGAGAGGTCGGCGGCGCAGCCGCGCAGCGAACGGCGGGCCTCGGCCGCGGCCTTGCGGGCGTCCTCGAGACAGCCGGGGTAGGGCTCGGGCTCCTCCTGGTCGTCGTCCGTGGAATGGTCGCGCAGGAGGTCCCGGAGCAGGGCGGCCGTCTCGTCGAAGCCGCCGGCCGCGTCCTCCGCGGCGCGGTGGGACTCCAGCAGTTCGGCGTGGGCCTCGCGGGCCTGCGTCAATGCCTCGGTCCGGGAGGCGAGTTCGGCGGTGGCGGTGCGCAGCAGGGCCTGGGCGTGGTCGGCGTCGCGCGGGATCAGCTCCTCGGGCAGCTCGGTGTGCGCCTCGCCGTCCTTGGGCGCGTGCCGCTCGGCCTCACCGCGCAGCCGCCCGAGCTGCTCGCTCGCGGTGGACACACGGGTTTCGAGGAGCTGGACGAGTTCCTCGGCGCGCGCTGCCGCGGCCTGCCGGGACGGCCCGTCGGAGCCATCGGGCGACTGGAGCAACTGCGCGGCACGGTTGTGGACCTTGTTGGTGAGCCGGTCCAGCTCGGCGATCGCGGCGCTCTCGTCGCTCTCGGCCCGCGCCTGCTCGGCACGTAGATCGGCGCCGACGCCGACTTTCTCGTACACCTGGGAGGCTGCCCGGTAGGCCTCGCGGAGGGCGGCGAGGGGCTGCTTCGGCGCGTCGGAGTCGGCCTCCGGTACGTCGTCGGGGGCTCCCGCGATCTCGGCGCGCTCGGCGCGCAGGGCGCGCGCCGTGCGGCGGGCGTCGTCGGCGCCGCGCTGGGTGGCACGCCGGTCCTCGTCGGCGGCGCGGGCGCGCTCGAGACAGGACTGGGCGCGGGCCTCGGACTCCATGGCCTCGTCGGCGAGTTCGCGGAGCTTGACCTGCCAGCCGGCGCGCTCGCGCAGCCGGTAGGCGAGCCCGGCGAGGGCGTCGGCGGCACGCCGGGCCTTCTGCGCGGCCTCCTGCCGCTCGTCCCGCACCTGGGCGGCCTCGGCCGCCGCCTCCTCGGCCTCGGCCCGCACGGTCCGCGCCTCCGCCAGCTCCGCCTCGGACTCCGCGGCGAACGCCCGCGTCTCCTGCGCGGCCGCGGCCAGCTCCGTGAGCCGCCCCGCCGGACAGCCCGTGCGCCACGAGGCGAGTCGCGCGGCGAGTTCCCGGTCCTTGCCGAGCCGGGCCGCCAGCTCCCGGATCTCCTCGTCCCGCTCGGTCGCCCGCGCGCGCAGCGCCTGCCGCTCCTCGTCGGCGGCGTGCTCGTCGTGCATGGCCGGGTTCGGCGGTACGAGGAAGACGTCACCGTCGCCCGAGTCCACGGGCGGGGTCGGTGCCAGCAGGGCCGCTGCCGTACCGACGGCCACGGCGGACCTCGGGAGCAGTGCCGCGTCGCTCAGCGCCTCGCGGGCCCGGGCGTGCGAGGCAGGATCGGTGATGATCACGCCGTCGACCAGTTCGGGGCGGGCGGCCAGTACGCGCGCGTGGTCGGCCGGGTCCACAGCCTGGGCGAGGTAGCGCCAGCCGGGGAGGGCCGGGATGCCGTGCTCGCCGAGGAACTCGACCGTCGCCAGGACGTCGGGGCCCGGCGGCAGCAGCCCGCCGTCGCCGAGAGCGCCCAGGATGCGGGAGTCGTCGGCCGCGGCGGTGCGCAGCTCGAAGAGGTGGCGCTCGGCGGACGACACGCTCTCGTCGAGCAACTCGCGCAGCTCGTCGGCGAAGCGGTCCAGCTCCTCGGGGGTGAGGGTGCCTTCGGCGTGAGCACCCGTGGCGTCGCCGGAGGCCGTACGGGAGCCGTCGGCCGCCTCGGTGGCCGTACCCGGGTCGGCATCGGTGGCACCGCCCCTGCGCGGCACGGGCACCGCAGGCCGCGCTCTGCCGGAGGCACCCGGCAGGCTCAGCAGTTCCGCCAGCCGCTCCTCCCCCGCCAGGGCCTCCGCCGTACGGCGCTCCCCGTCGTAGGCGCGCTCGGCGGCGACGGCCGCGTCCGCCGCGCGGGCGGCCGTCAGCTCCGCGCGGGACTCGGCGGAGGCCGCCTCCCGGGCGTGCTCGGAGGCACGGCGCGAGGCCTCGCGTGCGGTGTCCCAGGCGGCGACGGCCGTCTTCTCCGCGTCGCTGGCGGCGAGGGCGGCCCGGGCCGGATCGGCGTCGGGCGCGCTGTCGTCGAGCCAGCCCGCGCGGACGGCCTCGGCGGTCTCCTGTTCGACCTCGCTGAGCCGCTGCTTCAGGTGCCCGACTTCGCTGCGGGCGCGCTGCGCCTCGGTGGCCGCGACGGTCGAGTCCCGGTGGGCGGCCTCGCCGACCTCCTGCAGGGCGGCCGACCGCTCTTCGCCCTCGTTCGCCAGTTCCTCGGCGCTCTCGGCGGCGGCGGCCAGGGCACGTACGAGGTCGACGGCGGCCTTGGCGCGGGCGGCGAGCGCCGGGGCCGCGTCCCGTTCGGCCTCCTGGATGGCGGCGGCCACGCGGGCCACCCGGTCGGCGGCGGCCCGGTGCCTGAGGACGGCCTCGGCGGCCTGCCAGGCGGAGTGCAGTGTGCGCGCGTCGGCGAGCTCCCGCTTCTGGGCTGCGGCCGTCTTCTCGGCGGCGGCCAGTGCCAACGAGGCGTGCCGGTAGGCGAGTTCGGCCGCGATCAGCGCGCTGCGATCACGGGCGGCCTCGGAATGCGTGACCGCGTATGCGGCGGCGGTGACCCGCTGGGCGAGATCGGTGCCCCGCAGCCGCTCCCGCGCGGCCCGCGCCGACAGCCGCCGGGCCAGTGTGCGGGTGCGCCGCTCGGCGCCCGCGTGGATGTCCCGCGCCCGTGCCCGGCCCTCGGCGGCCTCGACGATCCGCCCGAGCAGGTCCACGGACCCGGCCGTGAAGTCCCGCTCGGCGATCAGCTCGGCCCGCCGGCCGAGCTTGTTGCCGAAGCCGCCGACCAGGTCGGCGAGACCGTCGGTGTCACGCGTATCAGTGACCGCCCGCAGCAGCAGATCCGTGAAGTCGGAGTCCTTCTTCACCGCGAACAGCCCGGCGGCCTCACCCTCGTCCGCGTTCATCTCCCGCTGATAGCGGAAGAGTTCGGGGTCGAGACCGAGGTCCGTCAGATGCTCGTTCCAGCGGTCGTGGATCTCCTCCCAGTGCACTTCGAGGTGCGGATACGCCTTGCCGGCCTCGGTGATGGCGTCCCGGAAGCCCTTCATGGTCCGCCGCCGCCCCTGCGCTCCCGACGCGCCTTCGACGGGCGGCCGTACGGCGGTGGCTTCGGCGACGGGCAGGTTGTCCAGGCTCAGTCCGGGCCCGGGCCGGAACGAGTACCAGGCTTCGGCGAACTTCCGCGGATCGTTGGAGACCTGCCGTCCGCGCCACTCGCTCACCTTGCCGACGACGACACACTCACCGGTCAGCGTGTGCTGCCACTCCAGCGCGACATGCCCGCAGTCGTCCGCCAGCAGGAACTTCCGCAGCACACCCGAGCTGGCACCGCCCAGCGTGTTCCGGTGGCCCGGCAGCATCACCGAGAAGATCAGCTTGAGCAGGACCGACTTGCCACCGCCGTTCTCCAGGAAGAGCACACCCGCGGGCGCGGGGCGACGCGGCGGCCCGGTGGGCTCCTCCTCGAAGAACTCCGCCTGCTGCGGCGCGGGGTCGGGCACGTACTCGCCGACACCCCTCAGGTCCAGCACGGTGTCGGCGTAGCGCGCACCGGCCGGCCCGATGGAGTAGAGGCGGACCCGGGACAGCTCGTACATGGCGGCGGACTTTCGCGGTCGTATCGGTGGTGCGGTCGGTGGTTCGTGAGGTCAGGAGTCGGGAACGGGCGGAAATAGACAGGAATGAGCAGGACATCAGGAGTGGAACGGCAGTCCGGCGTCGGCCACCAGCTCCAGATCGTCGGTCTCCTCGGCGGGCAGCAGCGTGGCCGTGCCGTCGGTGACCGGTACGATCCCCAGCTCCAGCAGCTCGGCCATCGCGGCACTGCCCGCCATGTCCCGTACCTGGAGCTGATAACGCGCGGTCGTCCGATACGTACCGCCGTTGTCGTCGCCCGTGCGCTGCAGGAATCCCGAGTCGGTCAGGAAGCCCACCGCCTTGCCGATGATGCCGGTGGTCGAGCCGGCCAGGCGGCGCGCGTCCTTCGTGGCACCGGTGGAACTGCGTCTCGCCCAGATCCGCCAGGCCGACTCAAGGCCTGGCGCGTCGCTCGCCGGGTCGGTGTTCTCCCCCTGCGCCTCGGCCCGCTCCTCCAGCCGCCGACAGGCCTGCCGGACGAAGGCGTCGACCCCGTTGACCGACACCCGCCCGATGTACCCGTCGTCCGCGAGGTCCTCCGGCCGCGGAAACGCCATCGCGGCGACCGCGAGATGCGCCAGCCCGTGCAGGAACCGGTCCACCGAGTCCGCCGACGTCCGCCGCGCGTAGTCCCCCATCCGCACCGCGAACACCGAGTCCTCGGCCGCCGTGACCGCCATTCCCGCCCGCGGCGACACCTCCAGCACGACCAGCCCGAGCCCGGTGGCCACGGCATCGGCCAGCCGCGCGAACGCCGGGTCCTCCCGATACCGCCGCAGCAACTCCCCGTACTCCTGGTCCCGCGCAGGCTGAAGCTTGGGCTGCAACCCAAAGGCAACGAGCCGAGCGGCATCGGCGGCGTCGGCGGGAGTGAGGGCAGCAACCACCGGAGCGGCAGCCGTCTCAGGCTCACTCCACTCGACTTGCTCACTCACGGCGGGAACTCCTTGGTCTCATAACAAGAGGGCGGGGCAGCGAAGTAAGGGGCGCGGGGAACTGCGCGACCAGCCACAAACAACCTGCAGCCGAACGCGAACCCGCAGCTCAACGGCGCTCTCACGCAGCCTCCCGATCGGCTGCCATCCCCGCCGCATCCAACAAAGCCATCCCCACGATCAAATCCGCCCCACCGAACTCGGGATCGTCCAGCTCCGTCCCGTCGTCCACGGCGAACAGCAGCTTCTCCTCCCCCTGCCGATAAGCCGTACCGACCGGCGGACTCGCCGCATGCACGGCCAACAGGGCGACCAGATAAGGCAGTTCCGCATCCTGAAGCCGCGCCTCCGCCAACAACCCGGACAACCTCCGCGGCGCGTCGGCCGGCAGATCCAACAGCTCCTTCGCCGCCGTCAACTGCTCCTCACTGAACCGGCTGTCGTCGGGCGTGGCGATCAGATCCGGCTCCGGCATCTCCGCCCCGAGGTGCTCCCGCTCCACCGGCGGCGTGAACAGCAGATCGACAAGGTCCCCCACCCGCACAGACCCCGGTGTACGCAACCCCGTCCCACCGGCGAAGAACGCGTCGGTCACCTTCCGCGCCTGCTCCACCGGCAGCGGCAGCAGGGGCGCGACCAGATGCCCGTACAGATCTATCCCCGACGTCGTCATCGGCGTGGCGAAGGCCTGCCGGTCCTGTTCCGCGCGGAACAGCGGACCGGCCTCCAGCAGCCGGGACTGCAGCTGAGTGTGCCGCCGGATGCAGTCCTTGACGATGTCGACGAGCTCGGCGGCGCGCCGCTTGTGCTCGGGGTCCTCGGACTCGTCACGGGCCTTGCGGATGTTGGTGAGGATCGCGTTCTCGTGGCGGTAGCGGTCGGCGACGTGGTCGAGCGCCTCGGCGATCATGTCGGGCACGGTCTGGAGCCAGTCGACCGCGCGGACATTGCGCCGGGTGGCGTCCAGCGCCTTCCTGAGCGTCTCCGAGTACTGCACGGTCCGGTAGCGCGCCTGCTCCGCGGCGAGCTGGGCGTCGGCGAGCCGGCCTCGGCTGATCAGCACCTCGAGCTTGACCTCGGCGGCGATCTGGGCGCTGGTGACATCGGTGTCGAGGGCACCCACGAGGACGTTGACGGCCTCGTCGGTCGTACGGAGATAGACGCCGCCCCCGAAGCCGGGGACCTCCTCGATCAGCTTGAAGTCGTAGTCGCGGCGCACATACGTGCCGTCGGGCGCGAACGTTCCGTATACGGCCCGGAAGCCGCGGTCGACGCTGCCGACGTTGATCAGGTTCTCCAGGACCCAGCGGGCCACCCGCTCGTGCTCCTCGACGGGGCGTCGCGGGGCCTGGGCGGCGATGCGGGGGATGAGGCGGGCGACTATCTGGTCGTGGTCCGCGCCCGTGTCGAAGTCCATGTTCAGTGTGACCAGGTCGATGGCGGCGAGGGCTACCTCCGCCATGCCGTACACCGAGTACTCACCGGCGAGGTTCGCCTTGCGGGCGTCCAGGTCGTGCAACGGCGCGGTGCAGGCGAGCGCGCGCAGCCGCCGCGCCAGTCCCTCGTCGGCGGCCGGGCCCAGCGCGGGGCGCGGCCCCGCGCTGAGCTGGGGCGGAACGCTGTCCGTCGATGCGGGTGAAGTCACGGTGCACAGACTAGGTCCTGGGTCTGACAACGACCCAAATCGTTCCGTCGGGGCGAGGCCGGGACCGGCGTCTCAGGAGACGTCGGCAACCCGTCGCCCGTACACCTCGACCAGCCCCTTCAGCGAGTCGTCGAGATACTCCGCCAGCATCCGCTCGGCCTCGTCCCGCTCCCCCCGCTGCAGTGTCTGCAGGAGCAGCAGGTTTCGCGCCAGATACGGCTCGTACAACTTGCGTGGATTGTCCACCACGTGGAACGCGAGCCGGAGTTCGGCGAAGACGCTGCGCATCAGCTCGTCGGTGCGGGCGCTGCCGGCGAGGGCGACCAGTTCGCGGTGGAAGTGGATGTTCGCGGTGGACACACCTTTCCAGTCACCTTCGCGCGCCTCCCGCTGCCCCTCCGCGACGGCTTCGGCGAGCCCGTCGAGTCCGTACGGCGGGGCACCGAGGCCGCGTACGACGGCGCACTCGACGAGGCGGCGGGTGCGGTAGATGTCCTCGACGTCCTCGACGGTCAGCACCCGTACGAAGACGCCGCGGTTGAGCTCGTGGACGAGGAGCCGTTCATGGGTGAGCAGGCGGAACGCCTCGCGGAGGGTGTTGCGGGAGACGCCGAGGGCGCCGCCGATGCTGTCCTCGGACAGTCGCGTCCCGGGCGGGAAGAAGCCCTCGGCGATCCGGCTTCGGAGGATGTCCGAAACCCGCTCGGCGGTGCTGGTGCGCCCGAGGAGGGCGCGGTCGTCGGCAAGTCCGGTCAGTTCGGCGGCCATGCCCGGAATTCAACCGCAGACACAAGAACGAAACAACATAGGTATTGAGGGATCGTTCAACGATCCTCTACCTTGCTGGGCAGGCGTCCTCCGCTCGGCTCCCGGCGCCGACCGCTCCCGCACGGCACGGCAACACGGCACGACTCAGTCCCTACGCACTCTCCTCCCTCACTGCGAGGTGCCCATGAGCACGACCCCTCCCGCCCAGTCCCTGACCTCCGCCACTCAACCCGCCCCGGGCGAACCGGCCTCCGACGACGGCGCGTTCGGCTGGCTGCGCGCCCTCGGCCCGCGCGGCCGCCGCGCCTTCGGCGGCGCGTTCGGTGGCTATGCGCTCGACTCGTACGACTACTTCACGCTGCCGCTGAGCATGGTCGCGCTCACGGCCTACTTCGGACTGGACAACGGCCAGTCCGGGCTGTTCACCACGGTCACGCTGGTCGTCTCGGCGATCGGCGGCGCCGTCGCGGGCGTCCTCGCGGACCGGATCGGGCGCGTGAAGGCGCTGATGATCACCGTGATCACGTACGCGGTCTTCACCGTGGCCTGCGGCTTCGCCCCCAACTACGAGACGCTGCTGGTCTTCCGCGCCCTTCAGGGGCTGGGCTTCGGCGGTGAGTGGGCGGTCGGCGCGATCCTGGTCGCCGAGTACGCGAGCGCCAAGCACCGGGGACGTACGCTCGGCGCGATCCAGAGCTCCTGGGCCGTGGGCTGGGGACTGGCCGTGATCGTCTACACGATGGTCTTCTCCTTCTTCGACGACGACCTCGCCTGGCGCGTGATGTTCTGGACCGGCGCGCTCCCCGCACTGCTCGTCATCTGGGTACGCCGCTCGGTCGAGGACGCCCCGGAGGCGGCGGCCGCGCGGGAGAAGAGCGCCGAGAGGGGCTCGTTCGCCGCGATCTTCCGGCCGGGCACGGCCACCGCTCCCGGTCTGCTGCGCACCACGGTCTTCGCGGTGCTGCTCTCCACCGGTGTCCAGGGCGGCTATTACACGCTGGCGACCTGGGTGCCCACCTACCTGAAGACGGAGCGGGGTCTGTCGGTCGTGGGCACCGGCGGCTATCTCACGTTCCTGATCTCCGGCGCCTTCATCGGCTACCTCACCGGCGGCTATCTCACCGACCGGCTGGGCCGCCGGCGGAACATCTGGCTCTTCGCGGTGCTCTCGGCGCTGTGCATCCTGGCGTACGCGAACATCCCGAGCGGCGCCAACACCCTTCTCCTGGTGCTCGGTTTCCCGCTCGGTTTCTGTATGTCGGCGATCTTCAGTGGCTTCGGCTCGTTCCTCAGCGAGCTGTACCCGTCGGCCGTCCGGGGCACCGGGCAGGGCTTCACGTACAACACCGGGCGGGCGGTGGGCGCCGTCTTCCCCACCACGGTCGGCTTCCTGGCCGACAGCTGGGGCGTCGGCGGCGCGCTGATCTTCGGCGCGATCGGCTACGGCCTGGCGGCGGTGGCCCTGTTCGGCCTTCCGGAGACACGCGGAAAGGAACTGGTGTGAACCACGTGACCACCCAGGACCGTCCCCGATCCCGCACCGACCAGGACCGTCCTCCGGCCCCCACCGCGCAGGACCGTCCCTTGACCTTCGTCGACCCGCACGCGCGCGCGTGGACCCCCGAGAAGGCGCGCGCCCGGTTCCGCTCGGGTGTGGCGGGGCCCACCGCCGGGGTCGCCGCCGGGCACACCCAGGCGAACCTGATCTCGGTGCCCGCCGACTGGGCGTACGACATGCTGCTGTTCTGCCAGCGCAACCCCAAGCCCTGTCCCGTTCTGGACGTCACGGACGCCGGTGCGTGGACGACTCCGCTCGCGGAGGGCGCGGACCTGCGCACCGATCTGCCGCGCTACCGGGTGTGGGAGCACGGTGAGTTGGTGGACGAGCCGACGGACGTGGTGGACGTCTGGCGGGAGGACCTGGTGTCGTTCCTGATCGGGTGCAGCTTCACCTTCGAGTGGGCGCTCACCGAGGCGGGCGTCCCGATGCGCCACATCGAGCAGGGCCGCAACGTGTCCATGTACGTCACCGGCCGTCAGTGCCGGCCCGCCGGGCGCGTGCGGGGCCCGATGGTGGTGTCGATGCGCCCGGTGCCGCCCGAGCATCTGGCCGCCGCGATCCGGGAGAGCAGTCTCTTGCCGGCCGTGCACGGAGGCCCGGTGCACTGCGGCGAGGCGGCGGGCCTCGGCATCGCGGATCTGTCCTGCCCGGACTTCGGCGACCCGGTGGACGCCGAGCCGGACGACATCCCGGTGTTCTGGGCCTGCGGGGTGACGCCCCAGGCCGCGGTGATGGCCTCCCGCCCGCCCTTCGCGATCACCCACGCACCGGGCCAGATGTTCCTGACCGACGCCCGCGACGAGCAGTACCGCGTGGCCTGACCCCCGGATTCCGGCGGTCACCGGCCGACGGACCGACCAGCAGAATGGGACCCATGATCTCCATCGATCTCAACGCCGACCTCGGCGAGGGCTTCGGCCGTTGGACGCTGACCGACGACGAGCGGCTGCTGTCCGTCGTCACCAGCGCCAATGTGGCCTGCGGCTTCCACGCAGGGGACGCGGCCACCATGCGGCGGGTGTGCGAGCTGGCGGCCGAGCGCGGGGTACGGGTCGGGGCCCAGGTCTCGTACCGCGACCTGGCGGGGTTCGGGCGGCGCGCGATGGACGTGCCGCCCGCCGAACTGGCGGCCGAGGTGGCCTACCAGATCGGCGCCCTGGAGGTCTTCGCGCGCGCGGCGGGCACGCGCGTGTCCTACGTGAAGCCGCACGGCGCGCTCTACAACCGCGTCGTGCACGACGAGGAGCAGGCGGCGGCGGTGGTCGACGGGGTGCTCCTCGCCGACGCCACGCTCCCCGTCCTCGGCCTGCCCGGCTCGCGCTTCCTCAAGGTGGCCGAGGCGGCCGGGCTGCCCGCCGTCACCGAGGCGTTCGCGGACCGCGCGTACACCGACCAGGGCACTCTGGTGCCGCGTGGTCAGGACGGTGCCGTGATCACGGACGCCGACGCCGTGGTCGAGCGGTCGGTCGGCCTCGCGGGCGAAGGCACCCTCACGTCCCACTCCGGGGAGCGCATCCCCGTCCGCGCCCGCTCCCTCTGCCTGCACGGCGACACGCCGGGCGCGGTGGAGCTGGCCCGGCGGGTCCGGGCCGAGCTGGTGGCCTCGGGGGTGCGCGTGGAGGCGTTCGCATGAGGGCCTTGCCGGTCGGGGACCGCGCGCTGCTGATCGAGGTGGGCACGGGGGAGGAGGCCGAGGCCCTGCACGCCGAGCTGCTGCGCCGCCGCGCGACGGGCGACCTGTCGGCGGCCGAGATCGTCCCCGCCGCCCGTACGGTCCTCCTGGACGGCCTCGACGACCCGTCCCGCCTCGCCGAGCGCCTCGCCACCTGGGAGGTACCGCCCGTCCCCGCGCGCGCGGAGGACGTCGTCGAGATCCCCGTGCGGTACGACGGCCCCGACCTGTCGGACGTCGCCGCCCACTGGGGCGTGGACGCGGCCGAGGTGGCCCGTATCCACGCGGCGGCCGAGTTCCGCGTGGCCTTCTGCGGCTTCGCGCCCGGCTTCGGCTACCTCACCGGGCTGCCCCGCGAGGTCCCGCGCCGGGCGACCCCGCGTACGGCCGTCCCGGCGGGTTCGGTCGCCCTGGCCGGCCCGTACACCGGCGTGTACCCGCGCTCCTCCCCCGGCGGCTGGCAGCTGATCGGTACGACGGACACCGTTCTGTGGGACCACGCGCGCGTGCCCGCCGCTCTGCTGGCGCCGGGCACCCGGGTCCGCTTCACGCCCATGGCGGCCCGGTGACCGACCGCGCCCTCGCCGTCGTCCGCTCCGGTGCCCTGACCACCGTCCAGGACCTGGGCCGCCCCGGACACGCCCACCTCGGCGTGCCCCGGTCGGGCGCCCTCGATCCGCCGGCCGCGGCCTTGGTCAATCGTCTGGTGGGCAACCCCCCGGACGCGGCGGTCCTGGAGACCACCCTCAACGGCTGCTCCGTACGCCCCCGCTCGACGGTCACCGTGGCCGTCGGAGGCGCCCCCTGTCCCGTCACCGTGGACGGCCGCCCGGTGGCCTGGGGAGCGCCCGTACGGGTCCCCGGAGGGGCGGTGCTGGACATCGGGGCGGCGCGTTCCGGCGTACGCGGCTATCTGGCCGTCTCCGGGGGCGTGGCCGTGGATCCGGTGCTCGGCAGCCGCTCCACCGACCTGCTGTCGGGCCTCGGTCCGCCGCCGCTGACGGACGGCACCGTGCTCCCGCTCGGCCGCCCGACGCATGTCCACGCGCGCGTGGACGTCGTCCCGCATCCCGCGCCGCCCTCGGAACTCGTCCTGCGTGTCACCCTCGGCCCCCGCGACGACTGGTTCACGGACGCGGCACTGCGCACCCTCACCAGGCACCCCTACACCGTCTCCTCCGCGAGCAACCGCATCGGGCTGCGCACGGAAGGTCCCGCCCTGGAACGTGCCCGGCCGGGGGAACTCCCCAGTGAGGGGATGGTGCTGGGCGCCGTCCAGGTGCCGCCGGACGGCCGCCCGGTCGTCTTCCTCGCCGACCATCCGACCACCGGGGGCTACCCGGTGATCGCCGTGGTCCACCCGTCGGACCTGCCCGGCGCGGCCCAGGCCACGCCGGGCACACCAGTGCGGTTCGTCGCCGTACGACACCGCCGCTGACCAGCGGCATCGAACCGCTGCCCACCACTCCTCCGGAGCCGCCTCACGCCACCTCCGGCCGCTGGTCCGGTACGGCCAGTGCCGCCAGGGCCGACGCCACCGCGTGGGAGGCGGACAGGTCCAGCCGGGCGCTGGTGCCGCGGGCCTTGTGGCGGACCTCGGCGGCGGCGAGGGTGAGGAGCTGCGGGAGCAGGTCGGTGCAGCGCCGGGCCACCCAGCCCGTCCCCGCGGTGGCCAGCCACCACAGGCTGGCACTGCGCGTGGGCACCGGGAACTCGGGCTCGGTGGAAGGCGCGGGTCCCGTCGCGATCCCGGCTTCCGTGAGCAGCGCGTGGAAGCGGACGGCGAGCTGGCGGTGCCCCCGCTCGCCGGGGTGCAGCCGGTCCGCGCTCCACATCGCGCGGTCCGTCAGCCAGGCGCCCTCCGAGGCGTGCAGATGGACCGCCCCATGGCGCTCGGACAGGGCGTGCACGACCGTGTTGACGGCCCGCTGCCGCCGGGCGAGCGGCCTGGCGAGGGCGCCGGGCAGGCCGAGCATCGCCCCGGGGTCGGGCAGACACGCGGTGAGCAGCACCACGCCCCGCTCCCGGAAGGCCCCGTAGACCTCGTCGAGGCGGGCGGCGACGGCGTGGATGTCGAAGGTGCAGCGCAGGGTGTCGTTGACGCCGATGACGACGGAGGCGAGGTCCGGGCGGAGCGCGAGCGCGGCGGAGAGCTGCCGGTCCAGCACGTCGCGCGTCTGGGATCCGCTGACCGCGAGGTTGGTGAACTCCGCCCCGGGTCCGAGCCCGCCGGCGAGCAGCGCGGCCCAGCCCCGCCAACCGCCTTCGACGGGGTCGCCCACGCCCTCGGTGAGGGAGTCGCCGAGGGCCACGAACCGCGGGGATCTCATCCGACGCCCTCCCGCACCGGGCGCCCGACGGTCGCGTCGTGCGCGGCGAGGAACGCGTCCACCGCGGTCTGCCAGCCGAAGCACTCGGCACGCGCGCGTGCCGCCTCCCGGCGCTCGTCCTCGGGCCGGTCCAGCAGCAGCTCGACGGCGTCCGCGAAGGCGTCCCCGTTGTCCGCCGCCGTCGCCCCGGCCGACCCGATCACCTCCGGCAGCGCGGACGAGGAGCTGGCCACCACGGGCGTACCGCAGGCCATGGCCTCCAGCGCGGCGAGGCCGAACGTTTCAGCGGGCCCGGGGGCCAGGGCCACATCGGCGGAGGCCTGCAGGGCGCCCAGCATGTCGCGGTCGCCCACATGTCCCAGGAAGGTCACCGGCAGCCCCTTCGCGCGCTGTTCGAGCCTGCCGCGCAGCGGTCCGTCCCCGGCGACGACGAGCACGGCCCGCCGTCCTCGCCGCACCAGCGCCTCCAGGGCGTCGAGGGCGGTCCCGGGCCGCTTCTCGACGGACAGCCGGGAGCACATCACCAGCAGAACGTCGTCCACGCGCGCGTGCCGCTCGCGCAGCCCCGGGTCCCGCAGAGCGGGGTGGCGTCCCACGAGGTCGACGCCCAGCGGGGCCCGTACGACGTTCCGGGCGCCGATCCGTACGAACTCCCGTTCCGCGAACTCGGTCGTGCAGACCACCCGCGAGTAGGTGTGGGCCGTACGGACGTTGAGGGCGTCGGAGGTCCGGCGGGCCATCCCCTCGGAGAGGCCCCAGGTCCGCAGCACCCCGTCGGCGGTCTCGTGGGAGACCATCACCGCGCGCACCCTGGCCCGCCGGGCCCACTTCCCCGTCCAGCGCAGCGTGGTGCGGTCGGAGACCTCCAGCCGGTCGGGTTCCAGCGACTCCAGCAGGTTGGCCACCCGCCGCTTGTCCATGAGGACGCGGTAGCCGCCGGTGCCCGGCAGCAGCGGCCCGGGCAGGGTGATGACCCGCCCCTGCTCCGTCTCACGGTCGGTGTACCGCTCACCGGGCACGACGAGCACGGCCTCGTGCCCGGCCGCCTCGAACCCCTTGCCCAGCTCCCGCAACGCGGTCCGCAGCCCGCCCGAGGAGGGCGCGACGAAGTTGGCGAGCCGTACGATCCGCAGCCTCTGGGAAGCAGTCCCGCTCATGCCGCCACCACCGTCCGCGCCGCCAGCACATCGGCGTAGTGCCCGATGAGCTGATCGCCGACGGCCGCCCAGGTGCGCCCCTCGACCATGGCTCGTCCGGCGGCCCCGTACGCGATCCGCAGCCCCGGATCGGCGGTGAGCGACCATACGGCGTCGCGTACGGCGGCCGCGTCGCGCGGCGGGACCAGCAGGCCCGTGCGCCCGTGGGCGACGAGGTCCAGCGGGCCTCCGGCAGCGGGCGCCACCACGGGCACCCCGCTCGCCATGGCCTCCTGCACGGTCTGGCAGAAGGTCTCGAAGGGGCCGGTGTGGGCGAAGATGTCGAACGAGGCGAAGATCCGGGCGAGTTCGTCGCCGGTGCGGCGGCCCAGGAAGACGGCCCCGGGCAGGACCTCGCGCAGCCCGGGCTCGCTGGGTCCGTCGCCCACGACGACGACGCGTACGCCGTCCAGGCCGCACACCCCGGCCAGCAGTTCGATCTGCTTCTCGGGGGCGAGGCGGCCGACGTAGCCGACGATCAGCTCACCGTTCGGCGCCAGTTCGCGGCGCAGCGCCTCGTCACGCAGCTCGGGGCGGAACCGGGCGGTGTCGACGCCGCGCGGCCACAGGCTGACCCGGGGCACGCCGTGTGCCTCCAGGTCGCGCAGGGCCGCGCTGGACGGGGCGAGGGTGCGGTCGGCGGCGGCATGCACGGAGCGGATACGCCGCCAGGCCGCCGCTTCGCCCGCGTGCACGTAGGTGCGGGCGTATCCGGCGAGGTCGGTCTGGTAGATGGCGACGGCGGGGACACCGAGGCGGGCGGCGGCCGCCATGCCCCGCACGCCGAGGACGAAGGGGCTGGCCAGGTGGACGATGTCGGCCCGGTGCTCGACGATCGCCGCCGCCACGCGGCGGCTGGGGAGGGCGACACGGACCTGGGGATAGCCCGGGAGCGGAAGGGAGGGGACGCGGACGACGGGGCACGGCGCCTGAAGATCGGCACCTGCTCCGGTGCCCTGGGCGGTGGCCGGGGCCACGACGAGGGGGGCGTGCCCCCGCGCGACGAGGTGTCGCGCGGTCTGCAGGGCGCAGTGGGCCACGCCGTTCACATCCGGGGGAAAGGACTCGGTCACTATGACGACACGCATACCCGTGTTGTCGTCGTGCTGGACGTGGCCGCGTCAACGTGGATCTTTCCGGGCGGGGAACGTCCCATGAGCGTTGCGCTGCGCACATGCCCAGGTCAGGCCCTGTCCACGTCCTGCTGATCTCCGAGTCACCCGATGTTCACACTGCGGGCATGTCAGGGCCGATTCGGCTGCGTACGGCTGTCTGGACCTCGGCCTCCTCGGCCGGGTCGGCGGCCAGTCGGCGAAGTTGGTCGACGACTCGCGCATCACCCGTCTCGGCGTACCGGGCGGCGATCTCGCGGGTGGTCTCCTCACAGTCCCAGAGGCACTCGACGGCGAAGCCGGCCGGGAAGGTGGGGTCGGTGGCGGCGAGCGCGCGGGCCGCCCGGCCGCGGAGGTGGGAGGAGGCGGTCTCGCGGTAGATGTGGCGCAGCACGGGCGCGGCGCAGACGATGCCCAGACGGCCGGTGCCGTCGACGAGCGTCCACAGGGTCGGAGCGTCGGGCCCTTCCCCGCGTACGGCCTCCCGTAGCGCCCCCAGCACCAGGTCGCTGTCCTTGGCTCCGCCGAGACAGGCGAGCATGCGTCCGGCGGCGGCGCCCAGCGGGTCGGGCCGGTGGACCCAGCCGCGCGCCCGGTCGACGGCGGCCATGCTGCGCATCCGTTCGAAGGCGGCGACGGCGGCTTCCACGACCATCGTCGTTCCGTCGGTCACGGCGCCCTCGATCAGGTCGAGGGCGTCGGGATCGTTGCCGTCGGCGAGGTAGCGAAGGGCGGTGCACCGGGCACCGTCGTCACCGGATCGGGCGGCCAGAAGAATCTCGGGCCGGTCCTCGGGGCCGGCGACGGCCGTGAGACACCGGGCGGCCGGCACATGGAGGACGGCTCCGCGTTCGATGCCCTGCTGGGCCCACTCGAACACGGCCTTGACGCTCCACCCCGGCCGGGGCCCACTTGGTCGCATCTGGCGCTGCCAGCGGTCGAAGCAGCCCGTCTCCTGGGCGGCACGCACGCGCGTGGCGATCGCTTCGCGGGGATCGTCGGCCCACAACCGCCAGGGCCGGGGTTCGAAGGCGTCGCGGACGGCGGCGGCCAGTTCGGCCTCGCCCTCCGGGTCGGTGGTGAAGCGGGCCAGGACGGGTTCGGCGAGGGCGCGCAGCCCTTCGTCGTCGTCCCTGAGCGCCAGCTCGTCGAGGGCCCAGGCCCAGCTGGTGCCCACGGCGGCGTACCTGCGCAACAGTGCGAGCGCGTCCCGCCTGCCGTACGAGGCGAGGTGCCCGAGTACCGCGAGGGCCAGCCCGGTGCGTGACTCGTCGGTGTCCAGCACGTCCTCGGCGTCGAAGAGGTGCCGTTCTATCTCGTCCAGCTCGCCGTGCAGGTCGAGGTAGAGACGGGCGTAGTACAGGGAGCGGTTCTCCACCTGCCAGTCGTGGCGGGGGTCGCTCAGCACACACTGGTTCAGTGCCGCGAGCGCCTCGGCCCGCGGGGCGGTGAGCGCGTGCAGGGTGCCGTCGCCGCGGCCCCGCTGCAGCAGACCGAGCAGCGTACCGCTGGGCGCTATGACCGGTTCGAACATGGGAAACAGCCTCACATCAAGCGTCGACGCAACCGGGGATCGTGCACTACCTGGCCGCGTGACAACACGTCGGGGCGCCCGCCGTCTCTTGCTTGCTGTAGACCATCTTCCTCTGCCTCTCGTCGGTGGCCCATGCGGACCGCGTCACGGTCCACGCGGTGCGGCAACACCTGCCCAGCCATCATGTCCGTGATTCACGACGTCATGATGACCCGGCGGTTCTTCCTGCCGCGACCGAAATATCCGGCGGCCCCGTACCGCCTCCCCCGTCTTTCGTTTTTTACCTGGTCAGAACATGTGGATCAGCGTGCTGCGAACAGTTGGAGCAGTTCGGTCCTGCCGAACATCCGGGCGGTGTCGACCGCGTTCGGAGTGCCCGTGAGCGGATCGGCCCCGGCGTCCAGAAGGACCCGGATGACGCTCTCCTCGCCCTTGAAAACCGCCCCGGCGAGGGGAGTCTGGCCTCGGTCGTTGACACGGTCGGCCTCACCGCCACGGGCCAGGAGGGCCCGTACCGCGTCGGCGTGGCCGTGATACGCGGCGAGCATCACGAGCGAGTCGCCGCGGTCATTGGTGAGGTCGGCCGGAACACCCGCGTCGACGTACGCCACGAGCGCCTCGGTCTCGCCCCGCCGGGCCAGATCGAAGATCTTGGTCGCCAGCTCCACGACCTCCGGGTCGGGGGCTTCGCTCATCGCCGGGACCACCTCTCACATGCGCGCACGAGCCGAACGGGTGAATCGCCAGGGTACTGGCTCCTCGCGCACATGCGCGGACAGAGCCGAGGCAAAGATCACATCGAGTCCCGCCGGGCGCAACAGCCCAGCTCGGACGGCCCAACGCCGATTCGGCCACCCAGGTGAAATCGACGGAATTTCACCCAGTTGCACCTTTTATCGTATGGATACATGCTGTGACCTTGGAAGAACTCATGGTGACTGTCCCCATCAACCAGGAGAGCCAAAATGATCCTCAACATCTCAGGCGTCGTCCTGCTCGGCGTCATCGTCTTCCTGTTCTTCCGCAAGGACGGCCTGAAGGCCTCGCACTGCATCGTCGTCACCCTCTTCGGCTTCTACCTCGCCAGTACGGGTATCGCCCCGAGCATCACGGCGGGCGGCGAGAGCCTCGCGAGCCTCCTCGGTGGGATCAAGTTCTGATCCCGTCCCCCCATCCGCACGCACCTCCAGGAGACAGCCGTGGTCCGGGCCCCCCTCCCCCGCATTCTGAGCAGCGGCACCGCGCACCTCGCCAGGAGCCGGGAGCTGGCCCGGACGGCGGCCGACGGCGCCACCGACGTCCTCCACCCGCTGATCACGATCACGCGTGGACTGCGCCGGCTGGCGGCGGCCGGGCGGCGCAGGTGGGCCGAGACCCCGAAGGACCGGCGCGGGTCACTGCTCTTCCTGGCGGCCTCGGTCGTCCTGGTCGTCACCCTGGTGCCGTACGGCCCGCTGCTCGCCGCCATCGCCCTGATGGCGGCGGCAGCCTGGGCGGGCCGCGACGGCGCCGCCGAGGACTCCTCCGGCCCGGACGAGTCCCAGACCCAGCGCCTGCGCTCGCTCTACGAGGCCTTGGTCCCGTACTTCTCGGCCGCCGAGGACCCCGAGCCCCTCTATGCGCACGGCGGCGCATGGGACAAGGCCTTCCCCACCTACGCGTTCGACGGCACCGGCCGCGTCAGCCACCTGCTGATCCGCTACCCGGCGTACTTCACGGACGGCGAGGCCGAGGCCCGTGCGCGCATCGAGCACCTGCTGCACACCAAGGCGGGCCGCGGCCGCGAGTACCGCTTCAGCTGGGACGAGGAGGGCAACGAACTCACCGTCACCGTCCTCGCCCCCCTCGGCACCGACATCGCCGCCCAGCGGTTCGTGACGGCGCCGGGCGAGACGGTCCTCGGCTTCACCGACGCGACCGACGTCCAGCGCACCCTGCCCGTCTCCTCCGGAGAGGAACAGCGCGACGAACCGCCGGTCGTCTGGCGCACCGGCGTCCGCTCCACCGAACCGCACCTGCTGGCCGTGGGTGAACCGGGCAGCGGCACGACCACCCTCCTCCGCTCGATCGCCCTCCAGGCCCTCCAGCACGGCGACATCGTCATCGTCGAGGGCGGCGGCAGCGGCGAGTACGCGTGCCTGACCGGCCGCGACGGGGTCCTGGCCGTGGAGTGCGGCCTCTCCGGTGCCCTCGCGAGCCTGGAGTGGGCGTCCCAGGAGACGGAACGCCGGCTGATCGCCACGAACCGCGCCCGCCAGGCGGGCCACCCCGCACCGGACGACGTCGGCCGCCCCCTCTGGCTCCTCCTCGACCGCCCGAGCGTGCTCACCCACCTCGCCACGGCCGACGGCCAACGCGATCCGCAGTCCCTCCTCCAGGTCCCCCTCCGCCACGGCCGCGCGGCCAACGTCACCGTGGTGGTCACCGAGCAGTTCGACCAGCTCGACACCCTCACGGACGCGGTACGCCAGCACACCCGCGCCCGCGTGGTCCTGGGCCCCGCCTCAGCCGACCAGGTCGAATCGGTCCTGGGTGCCCCGCCCGCCACCACCCCCACGCCGGACGTCCCCCCAGGCCGCGGCTACGCCCGCCTGGGCCCCACCCCCTCCCTCCGCCTCCAGGTCCCGGCCACCCCCGACCCCCACGACGAGAACACCCCCGAACCCCACCGCCAGGCAGTCCTGTCCCTCCTCCCGCCCCACACGACACCGGCGGACTCCCTCACGACGAAGGCAGCGGTGGCCGAGAGCTGAGTCGGCAGCCCTCCTGAGGACCGACGCCCACCCTCCCCGCCCGTCCCCACTGCGGGCAGTCGTACCGCCAGGGGCAGCACCGGTAGGCCCAGCGGCACCCCGCCACCGACAACTGCGGGCAGTCGTACCGCCAGGGGCAGCACCGGTAGGCCCAGCGGCACCCCGCCACCGACAACTGCGGGCAGTCCTGCCGCTGGGGCGGCACGGGTGGGCGCAGCGGCACCCGGCCGGCGCCGGTGAGCGACACCCAGCCCCCGCCCCGCACGAGCCGCCGGGCACCCGACAGGCCGGCCCCGCACTCACGCCACAAACGTCCGCGGCCCCTCGCCGCCACCGGACACCCCGTCCCGCACCAACCGCGCCGCCGCAGCCAACCGCACGGCCGCCTCGTCAGCGACCGCTCCGCCCACGGTGAACGGCAGCCGGACATACCCCTCAAAAGCCCCGTCGACACCGAACCGAGGCCCCGACGGCACCCGAACCCCCACCCGCTCGCCCATCTCCGCGAGCCGCGACCCCGACAGACCCCCCGTACGGACCCACAACGTCAGCCCACCCCGAGGCTCCGAGAACTCCCAGTCGGGCAGCTCCCGACGCACCGCGGCCACCAACGCGTCCCGGTTCCCCCGCGCCTGCTCCCGCCGGATCCCCACGGCCTGCGCCCAACCCC
The DNA here is from genome assembly GCF_024612015.1 of Streptomyces sp. CA-210063. Classification (NCBI taxonomy): domain Bacteria; kingdom Bacillati; phylum Actinomycetota; class Actinomycetes; order Kitasatosporales; family Streptomycetaceae; genus Streptomyces; species Streptomyces sp. CA-210063. The sequence goes on along the minus strand of NZ_CP102512.1, from coordinate 8,838,491 downwards.
CCGTACTCATCAGCCAGTTCACGGCCAACTGCTCCAACACAGGCGTCCCCAGGTCCGCGTACGCCCGCGCCGCGACAAGACTCCGGATCACATCCGGCGCCGCCCGTACCCACCCGATCCGCATGCCCGCCCAGAACGCCTTGCTGGCCGACCCGACCGTGATGACCGTGGACCCCGCCGGGTCGAAGGCACACACAGGCCTCGGCATCCGCACCTCGTCGTCGAGATACAGCTCACTCATCGTCTCGTCGGCGACGAGCACCGTCCCGGCGCCCCGGGCGGCGTCGACGAGCCCCCGCCGCCGGTCCTCGTCGGCGAGCGCGCCGGTCGGATTGTGGAAGTCGGCGACGACGTACGCGAGCCGCGGCGCCGCGTCCCGCAGGACCTGCCGCCACCGGTCCATGTCCCAGCCGGCGAGCCCGTCGGCCATGGCGACCGGCACCAGCCGGGCCCCCGCCTCCCGCATCAACTGCAGGATGTTGGCGTACGACGGCGACTCCACCGCGATCCGCTCACCGCGCCCCGCGAAGAGGTGACAGATGGCGTCCATGGCGCCCATGGCACCCGTGGTCACCATGATCTGCTCGGGCATGGTCGGGATCCCGCGCGCCGTGTAGCGCTCGGCGAGCATGGACCGGAGCGCGGGCAGCCCGGCCGGATAGTCGCCGTGTGTGTGGGCGTACGGCGGCAGTTCCTCCAGCGCGCCCTGCACGGCCCGGGTGAGCCAGGGCTCGGGCGCGGGCAGCGCCGCGCACCCCAGATCGATGATCGAGCCGAGCGCCTCGGGCGGCAGCGGCTCCAGTCCTCGCGCGGGCAGCGGCTTCCCGGCCGGTACGGCGGTCCAACTGCCCGCTCCCCGCCGGGACTCCAGGAACCCCTCCGTACGCAACGCCTCGTAGGCCGCCGCGACCGTCGTACGGCTGACGGAGAGGGACAGCGCCAGCTCGCGCTCGGCGGGCAGTCGGGCGGCCACGGGCACCCTGCCCTCCAGCACCAGCAACCGGATCCCGTCGGCGAGCGCGCGGTAGGCGGGCGGGCGGCGCGTGCCGGGGCCTGCGGGACGCTCCTGCTGCGAGGTGAGCAGCCGCGCGAGCTGCGCCGCACCGACCGCTGAAGTCCACTGCGCCATGATTCCCAGTCCACCTTCCCCGAATTGGCCATGGATGGCATCTCTCTCCAAGCCACAGAGTGTCATGCGTCAGTCCACCGGCACCACCAGGGGGAGAGCCTTGCCCGCACAGCACGAGCCGCCGCACGGGCCACCGCACGAAACGCAACAGATCCCGCCGCACCTTCCACAGCGCCGTCTGGGCCGACGATTGACCCAGCTGTACACCGGCCTCGCGCTGTACGGCACCAGCTCCGCGCTCCTCGTGGAGGCGGGCCTCGGCCTGGAACCCTGGGGCGTGCTGCACCAGGGCCTGGCGGAACTGACCGGCCTGACCATCGGCGTGGTGTCGATCGTCGTGGGCGCGGTGGTGCTCCTCCTGTGGATCCCGCTCCGCCAGCGCCCGGGCCTCGGCACGGTCTCCAACGTCTTCGTGGTCGGCATCGCGATGGACGCCACCCTGGCGCTGGTGCCCGAGACACACACCATGGCCGTACGCATACCCCTCCTGATCGCCGGCATCGTGCTCAACGGCGTGGCGACCGGCCTCTACATCGCGGCCCGGTTCGGTCCGGGCCCGCGCGACGGCCTGATGACGGGACTGCACCGGCGTACCGGCCGCTCGGTCCGTCTGATGCGGACGGCCGTGGAGGTGACGGTGCTGGCGACCGGCTTCGCCCTCGGCGGCACGGTCGGCGCGGGCACCCTCCTCTACGCCCTCTCCATCGGCCCGCTCGCCCAGCTCTTCCTGCGTGTGTTCGCCGTCCCCTCGGAATCCGGCAGCACGGTCGTTGCCACCGGTCCATCGAAGCGAGCCATACTGCCCGGGTGACCGCCCTCATACGCCACCCCTACCTGGACCATCCGGGCCCGATCGCCTTCGCCCACCGGGGCGGGGCGGCGGACGGCCTGGAGAACACCATGACCCAGTTCCGGCGAGCGGTGGAGTCGGGCTACCGCTACCTCGAGACCGATGTGCACGCCACGCGCGACGGCAAGCTCGTCGCGTTCCACGACGCGACCCTGGACCGGGTGACCGACGGGGCGGGCCGGATAGCGGACCTGCCCTGGAAGGACATCCGGCACGCGCGCGTGGCGGGTGTGGAACCGGTCCCCCTCTTCGAGGAACTCCTCGAAACCTTCCCCGACGTCCGCTGGAACGTCGACATCAAGGCGGAGCCCGCCCTCCACCCCCTCCTCAAACTGATCGCCCGCACCGACTCCTGGGACCGCGTCTGCGTCGGCTCCTTCTCCGAGCCCCGGGTCGCCCGCGCCCAGCGCCTCGCCGGCCCGCGCCTGGCCACCTCGTACGGCACGAGCGGCGTCCTGGGGCTGCGGCTGCGCTCCTGGGGCATCCCCGCCACGGTGCGCCGCTCGGCGGTCGCCGCACAGGTGCCCGAGGCGCAGTCCGGGGTGCCCGTGGTGGACCACCGGTTCGTGCGCGCCGCCCATGCGCGCGGACTGCACGTCCATGTGTGGACCGTGAACGAACCGCAACGTATGCACCGGCTCCTCGACCTCGGCGTCGATGGCATCATGACCGATCACATCGACACGCTGCGCAAGGTGCTTGAGGACCGGGGGACTTGGGTCTGACGCCCTCGCGCGGCCCTTCACGGGGAAGCGAGGGGCACGGGTGGGCACCGACACCGTGCGGACGGACGCGGCCGACGAGGCCGAGGGCAGACGGCGCGAGCAGCGCGGCTGGTACTTCTACGACTGGGCCTGCTCCGTCTACTCGACCAGCGTCCTGACCGTGTTCCTCGGCCCCTATCTGACCGAGATCGCCAAGTCCGCCGCCGACGCCGACGGTTACGTGCACCCGCTGGGCATACCGGTCCGCGCGGGCTCCTTCTTCGCCTACTCGGTGTCCCTGTCGGTGATCCTCGCCGTCGTGATCATGCCCCTGGTGGGCGTGGCCGCCGACCGCACGGGCCGCAAGAAGCCCCTCCTGGGCGCGGCCGCCTATGTCGGGGCCGCCGCGACCGCGGGCATGTTCTTCCTCGACGGCGACCGCTACTTCCTCGGCGGCGTCCTGCTGATCATCGCGAACGCGGCCCAGTCCGTCGCGATGATGCTCTACAACTCCTACCTCCCTCAGATCGCACCCCCCGAGGAACGCGACGCGGTCTCCTCCCGGGGCTGGGCCTTCGGCTACGCGGCGGGCTCCCTGGTCCTGGTCGCGAACCTGATCCTGTTCACCGCCCACGACTCCTTCGGCGTCTCCGAGGGCATGGCCGTCCGCATCTGTCTGGCCTCGGCCGGCCTGTGGTGGGGCGCCTTCACCCTGATCCCGCTACGCCGCCTGCGCGACCGTCGCAGCCCGGCGGGCGAGTCCAAGGAGTCCCAGGAGGCCACGGCCCCCGGCCTGCGCCAGCTCGCGGCGACCGTCCGCGACATGCGCCGCCATCCGCTCACCCTGGGCTTCCTCCTCGCCTACCTGATCTACAACGACGGCATCCAGACGGTCATCTCCCAGGCCTCGGTGTACGGCTCCGAGGAACTCGGCCTGGAGCAGTCGACGCTCATCGTGGCGGTACTGCTGGTGCAGATCCTGGCGGTGGGCGGCGCCCTCGGCATGGGCCGCCTGTCCCGCCGCTACGGCGCCAAGCGCACGATCCTCGGCTCCCTGGTCGCCTGGACCGTGATCCTCGCCGCCGGCTACTTCCTCCCGGCGGGCGCGCCGCTGTGGTTCTTCGTCCTCGCCTCGGGCATCGGCCTGGTCCTCGGCGGCAGCCAGGCCCTCTCCCGCGCCCTCTTCTCCCACCTCGTACCGCCCGGCAAGGAGGCCGAATACTTCTCCGCGTACGAGATGAGCGACCGCGGCATGAGCTGGCTGGGCCCGCTCCTGTTCGGTGTGACGTACCAGCTGACCGGAAGCTATCGGGACGCGATCATCTCCCTGGTCGCCTTCTTCGTCCTGGGATTCGCCCTGCTCGCCAGGGTTCCGGTACGCCGGGCGATCAGCGACGCGGGCAACCCCGTACCCGACAGGATTTAGCGCCTGGAGAGAAAGGCTGTAGTGTACGCGTTTGGCCTGCCAGGCGTACCGTTACTGCGCGTCAAAGATGCCGAAACGCTGGGTGACATCTGCTGTCAGATGTGACAAACCGGGCGCCGGTGGGTACGAGATTGGTCAGCAAGACTGCGGCTACGACGGCGACGCATGACCCGGAACGGGACACGCAACGGGAATCTTTACCGCCGACCGGACGTTGACCGGATGACGACGACAGCGACACCTGTCCTGTGGGCGACAAGCCCGGGAGGCACGATTCATGAGTGAGCGAGCTCTTCGCGGCACGCGCCTCGTGGTGACCAGCTACGAGACGGACCGCGGCATCGACTTGGCTCCGCGCCAGGCCGTGGAGTACGCATGCGAGAAGGGGCACCGCTTCGAGATGCCCTTCTCGGTCGAGGCGGAGATCCCGCCGGAGTGGGAGTGCAAGGTCTGCGGGGCCCAGGCACTCCTGGTGGACGGCGACGGCCCTGAGGAAAAGAAGGCCAAGCCCGCGCGTACGCATTGGGACATGCTGATGGAGCGGCGCACCCGTGAGGAACTCGAAGAGGTCCTCGAAGAGCGCCTCGCGGTCCTCCGCTCCGGCGCGATGAACATCGCGGTACATCCGCGAGACAGCCGCAAGTCCGCTTAGCCCGCCCCCTTGGGGGTCAGGCGGAACACACAGCGCAACCAACGACCGCGGGCGCCGTACGCTTCATGTACGGCGCCTGCGGTCGTTGCGTGCGTCTTCAGCAGGGGCGCGGGGAACTGCGTGCGTCTTGAGGGGCGCGGGGAACTGCGCGAGCAACCACAAACAACCCGCACCGACCCACGAATCCGAGCCCCCCAGCGCTGACGCATGGCGGGGTCGAAGGGGCAGCAGCCCCTGGGAATGGGAACGGGTAGGGGCGGCGGGGGCGAAAAGAACCCTTCAACGATTCAGCGGCGGCCGAGGCCCCTCCGGCGACGCGTCACCGGCACCGGCACCGGCATCGTCCCGAATCACCTCACCCGGCACGACCTTGCCGTCAGGCCGATGAATGCGCGCCTGCTGAAAGGCATCCCCGACAGACCCGGCACTCGCCGCACGGATCTTCCGCTCGAAGGTCCGCTCCGTGTAGCGACCCAGCGCCTTCTGCACCGGCGGAATCAACAGCACCAGCCCCACCGCGTCCGAGAGCAGCCCCGGCAGGATCAGCAGCAGACCGCCCAGCATCAGGAAGCCGTTGCCCTCACTCTTGCGGGCGCCGGGCGCGGCCGTACCGCCACCGCCCTGCTGCTGTTGCAGCGTCTCGCTCAGCGCCCGGAACGCCCGCCGCCCGGCCCGCTTCACCACCGCGGAGCCGAGGAGGAATCCGGCGACGAGGACGAGGAAGACGGTCAGACCGCCGGCCGCGCTCGCGACCATGGTGAGCAGCCAGATCTCCAGCACGAGCCACGCCGCGACACCCAACGGCACGAACGTGCGCAGCCGGGAGCGCCGGGGCCGTGCGGGGTACGTCGGGGTCGAAGCGCCAGTCGTCATGCTCCCAGTGTGCCTGGCCAGGGCTCAGCACGGGATAAGGGGATGATCAGCCCCGCTTGTCCTGCCCTGACGTCCTGCTGTCCTGCCCGGGCCCCTTGGCGTCCCGCCCCAGGACCTTGCCGACCCGCTCCCCCACGCCCCACGCCGTGACCCGCCACAGCGCCTCGACGAGGATGTCCCGGCTCATCTTGGAGTCGCCCAGCTCGCGCTCGACGAAGGTGATGGGCACCTCGACGACGTGATAGCCCGCCTTGATCGCGCGGCGGGCCAGGTCGACCTGGAAGCAGTAGCCCTGGGAGGCGACCTCGTCGAGGCCGAGGCCTTCGAGGGTCTCGCGGCGGAAGGCGCGGTAGCCGCCGGTGACGTCCCGGACGGGGACGTCCAGCAGGACACGGGAGTAGAGGCTGCCGCCGCGGGAGATGAACTCGCGGGACTTGGGCCAGTTCACCACGCGCCCGCCCGGCACCCAGCGGGAGCCGAGGACGAGGTCGGCGCCCTTGAGCGCGGTCAGCAGCCGGGGCAGTTCCTCGGGCTGGTGGGAGCCGTCGGCGTCCATCTCGATCAGTACGCCGTAGCCGTGCTCCATGCCCCAGCGGAAGCCCGCGAGGTAGGCGGCGCCGAGCCCTTCCTTGCCCTTGCGGTGCAGCACCTGGACATGGTCGTCCCCGACGGCCAGTTCGTCGGCGAGCTTGCCGGTGCCGTCGGGGCTGTTGTCGTCGGCCACCAGGACGTGCGCTTCGGGAACGGCCTTCCGCACCCGGCCGACGATCGCCTTGATGTTCTCCGCCTCGTTGTAGGTCGGGATGATCACCAAGGCCGTGCCGAGCGGGCCGAACCGCCTCTCCTGGCCTTCCGCCGCGAGGGTCCCGTCGCCGTCGTTCACTGCTGCCCCTTCATGTCCGTACGCAGGGGACCACCATAGTGGCCACGGCCTGCGATGGAGTGTCGGCTGGTGTCCAGAGGAGTGTCGATTCAACAAGGGGTGTGCGGAAGCGCGCCCTGAGTGGCCTGTGCGCCGCCACAGAACACATCTCGTACCAACGCGGAAAGGACTCCCGATGCCGTCCGCGGATTTCCTCCGACTGCGGATGGGGGCCCGGCGCCCTTCGGGCCGACCTGGGACCCGCTGGCTGCGGGTCGACCGAAAGCCGTTGTCTACTGAGCGTCCGGGCCCCACCCGGGTCACACCTACCGACCGAGCCGGAACGTTCCCTCGCCGGAGCGCGAACCCTGGGCCTGGCTCCCAGTGGCGGTGCGCCGGTGCGGCACACCATCCGTGACCCAGAGGCGCTTCGACGACCGCGCGGAAGTTCCCCGGTCGGACGTCCGGTGGTGGACCCGGCAGAACCTACCCGCCACCTGCGGCCAGCTGTCAACTGCCGTTTGACCTGCGGAGATTCCCTCAAACGCCTGGTCGGCGGGCAGGACCCGCAGGTCGAGCGTCGCGCCGACGAACCATGATCGGATCCACCCGGCCCTCGCAGATCACTCGCCCGGCCGTACGAAGACCGTCCGCCCCGCGACCACGGTCCGCAGACAGACGGGCAGGTCGGTGCCGGGGCTCAGATCGGGCAGGCCGGGGGTACCGGAACGGGGGTCGGTGGACCAGCGGGCGACGCGGTCGTCGGGGGCCTGGACGACGAGTTCGCCGGTGCGCCACACCGCGTAGTCCGCGGGCGCGCCCGGTACGAGGACGCCCGCGTCGTCCCGTCCGATCGCCCGCCAGCCGCCCCGCGTGTGCGCCGTGAACGCGGCGCGCACGGACACCCGGTGCTCCGGCGTGCGGTGGAAGGCCGCCGCGCGGACGGTGCCCCATGGGTCGAGAGGGGTGACCGGGCTGTCGGAGCCGAAGGCCAGCGGTACGCCGGCGCGCAGCAGGGCCGCGAACGGGTTGAGGGTGCGGGCGCGGTCGACGCCCAGCCGCTGGGCGTACATGCCGTCCTCGCCGCCCCACAGCGCGTCGAAGGCGGGCTGGACGGAGGCGGTGAGGCCGAGTTCGGCGAAGGCGGCGACGGTCTCGGGGGTGAGCATCTCGGCGTGCTCGACGCGGTGCCGGGCGGCCCGCACACGGACCAGGCCGACTTTCTCGGCGGCCGCGCGCACGCCCTCGACCACCGACGTCACCGCGGCGTCCCCGATGGCGTGGAAACCCGCCTGGAGGCCCGCCTCGGTGCAGGCGACCACATGGGCGGCGACCGCTTCCGTGTCCAGGTACGCCGTACCGGTGTGCGCGGCGTCGGCGTACGGCTCGTGCAGACACGCCGTGTGCGAGCCGAGGGCACCGTCGACGAAGAGGTCGCCCGCGGCGCCGACGGCCCCGAGGGCGCGCGCCTTCTCCACATCGCGCTCCGCCCAGTAGCCGACGACGCGCGGGCCGGGCTCCTCGGCGGCGAGCCGCAGCAGCCCCGTGAAGTCGTCCTCGGAGGAGATCTCCGGGCCCGCGCACTCGTGGACCGAGCCGATGCCGAGCGAGGCGGCGCGGGCGAGGGCGGCCCGCTGGGCCTCGGTGCGCTGGGCGGGGGTGACGGCGCCGAGCGCGGTGGCGCGTACGGCGTGGTGGGCGTCGCGGGTGAGCGGGCCGTCCTCGAAGGCGTCGGCGCCCGGGACCAGGTCGAGCAGGGCGGTGGTGACGACCGCCGAGTGGACGTCGATCCGGCTGAGGTAGAGCGGACGGCCGCCGGTGGCCTCGTCGAGTTCGGCGCGGGTCGGCGGGCGGCCGCCGGGCCAGCGGGCGGCGTCCCAGCCGTGGCCGAGGAGGACGCGGTCGTCCGGGCGGGCGGCCGCGAATTCCCGTACGAGAACGAGGGCGGCGTCCAGGGTGGGGGCCGTGGAGAGGTCGAGGCCGGTGAGCGCGAGGCCGGTGGCGGTGGTGTGCACATGGGCGTCGGTGAACGCCGGGGTGACCAGGGCTCCTTCGAGGTCGATCACCTCGTCGACGCCGGCCGCGAAGGCGTCGGCGGCGCCCTCTGAGCCGACCCAGGCGATCTGGCCGTGCTCCACGACCATCGCGGTGGCGAACGGGTCCGCGGGGCTGTGGACTTCTCCACCGCGCAGCAACACGGTCTTCGACGAGGCGGTGCGATCACTCATGGAGACAGTTTCGCGTGCGTTGGCTGCCGCGTTGCACCAGGGCCGTCGTTTCAAGGCACCCGGCACTGTCGACTGTGCCCACCGCCCCGCCCTGCGGAACGATCGCCCGCCCGTCAGATCCTCGGCGGCCTGGCCTCGTACGGCGTCGACAGCACCACCGTCGTCCGTGTCGACACCCCCGCCAGGGACCGCACCCGTGCCAGCAGTTCCTCCAGCTCGTGGGGGGTCGCCACGCGGACCTTGAGGATGTAGTTCTCGTCGCCGGCGACGCTGTGGCAGGCCTCGATCTCCGGGACGCCGGCGAGGCGTTCGGCGATGTCGTCGGGGGCACTGGGATCGAAGGGTTTGACCGAGATGAAGGCGGTCATCGGCAGCCCGACGGCCTCGGGGTCGACGACCGCGGCATAGCCCCGGATGACGCCACGCTGCTCAAGTCGGCGCACACGCTGATGCACCGCCGACGTGGACAGGCCCGTGGCCTTGCCCAGGTCGGTGTAGCTCATCCGCCCGTCCGCGACGAGCAGCTGCACGATCTGTCGGTCCAGCTCCTCCATGGCGCAAGAACCTACAGGGCGGTTGATCTCCTCCGATACCTGAGCGGTGCAGCTCATGCCCGGTTCGTGATGTGGCGGAGAGCGGCCCGTGAGCCATACGGGTGACAGCGCCGCGGCACTCGGCACCTGCGGGCGGCATGTGACGAAGACCACAGTGCCCGAACAGGCTGCGTGATGATCTCGCGATTACCGCCGAGACGGGGCGGGAAGTGCTTGCTGTGGTCGAGGCCGCAGTGCCTACACGGCCCAGCCCGAGGGGGAGAATCCCATGCAGAGTCTTAAGCGCCCTGGTCGTACCGCACCCAAGCGTCTCCAGGCGGTCATCGAGCCCGAGCCGGAGGGCGTCGAACCGGACGACGAGTTCGACGCGTACGACACCTTCGAGATGTACCGGGTGATCTGCCCGGACTGCGCCCAGCCCATCGCCCTGCTGTCCGACGAGGACACCCTGCCGGAACACGCGCTGGTCGTGTCGCCGTGGAACCCGTTCGGGCTCACGGTCTGCGCCGGTACGGGCCGTTCGGCCGGTGACGCCCGGCCCGCGGACGAGTCCGTCGAGCCGCAGGAGCAGGACACCGCCCTTCTGTTGACGCTCCCGCAGGGCCTCGACTGGCGGACACAGCCCTTCTCGCACGTCGGCGGCCCGGGCTCGCGCCCGATGCGCGTGCCGGTGATGCGGCGTCAAGCCGCCTGATTCCAGGGCAGGTTCGGCCTGCGGCGTCCGTGCTCTCTCGCTGAGCCGACGCGGCCGTACCGGAGGATCCGCTCCCAGCAGTCGCCCCGCACCATGGCGTCACGCACGCTGCCATGGTGCAGGTTCGGCGCGTCCGGCGGCCGGGGCTCGTCATACCCCGTTCGGCCCTGTCGCGAACTCAGGCGCGATTCCCGGGAGCGGTGACCGGCCCGCCCTCACGCGCGTTGGCCCGGTATGACTCCTACATTCTCGGTGGCCGGACGTCGGCGTCACGTGTTCGTGCCGGCTTCGGCAGAATCGCTTCCGCAGAGGCAGACCGCACCGCAGGACCCGCCGATCTACCGGGCCCTGATGCGGACTTGGGCCGACCGGGGCCGCACCTTGCCGGGACGTCACGATCCGGAGTGGGTCCGACTGGCGACGCCGCCGAGCGGCATCAACCAGTTCGGCACCACCCCGGACACCTCCGCGCCCGACTCCTTCCGCGGCTCCTTCAGCGTGACTCGGGCCCCGCGAGGTGACGGGCGATGACCATGCGCTGGATCTGATTGGTGCCCTCGACGATCTGGAGCACCTTGGCCTCGCGCATGTACCGCTCGGTGGGGAAGTCCGCCGTGTAGCCGTACCCGCCGAGGATCTGGACGGCGTCCGTGGTGACCTTCATCGCGGTGTCGGTGCACAGCAGCTTCGCCATGGCCGCCTGCTTGGAGAAGGGCCTGCCCGCGTCGCGGAGCCGTGCGGCGGACAGATAGAGCGCCCGGCCCGCCTCTATCCGGGTCGCCATGTCCGCGAGCATGAAGCGCAGTCCCTGGAAGTCGGAGATCGGCCGCCCGAACTGCTGCCGCCCGGTGGCGTAGGCGACCGCCTCGTCCAGGGCAGCCTGGGCCACGCCGATCGCGCAGGCCGCGATGCCGAGCCGCCCGGAGTCGAGCGCGGACAGGGCGATCGCGAAACCCTGGCCCTCCTCCCCCAGGCGCCGACTGCCGGAGACGCGCACCCCGTCGAAGTGGAGCTGCGCGGTGGGTGAGCCCTTCATGCCCATCTTCTTCTCGGGCGCCGCCGCGCTCAGCCCCTCGGCGTCGCCGGGCACCAGGAAGGCCGTGATGCCCCGGGAGCCCTCGCCGCCCGTGCGCGCCATGACCGTGTAGAAGTCGGCGATGCCGCCGTGGGTGATCCAGGCCTTGGTGCCGGTGATCAGCCAGCCTCCCCCACTCTCGGCTCCGCTCGAGCGGGAGGGACCCCCATCGTCCCGGACGGCCTTCGTCCGCAGGGACGCGGCGTCCGAGCCTGACGACGGCTCGGAGAGGCAGTACGCGCCGAGCAGACGGCCGCCGAGCATCGACGGCAGGTGCTCGGCCTGCTGCTCCTTGGTGCCGTAGTTGGCGAGGGCGTGACAGGCGAGCGTATGGACGCTCACGCCGAGGCCGACGGTGAGGCGGGCCATGGCGAGCTCTTCCAGGGCCTGGAGATAGACCTCGTACGGCTGGTCGCCGCCGCCGTATTCCGAGTCGTAGGGCAGGCCGAGCAGTCCCGACTCCGAGAGCAGGCTGAAGAGCTCGCGCGGGAAGCGACCGGCTTCCTCCTCCTCGGCCGCGTACGGGGCGATCTCCCGCTGTGCGATCTCGCGGACGAGCGAGATCAGATCCCGGGCCTCTTCCGTGGGCAGTTGACGGTCCACCGGCTGCGGCGCGCGGTCTGACATGGCGACGCTCTCCTCCCTGTCGGGCACTGCGGCGGACACGCACCGGGGATGAAGTGGTGCCGCCGGGTCTCACGTGCCACAGCCGACGATCCTCCTCCGGATCACGGAAGCCGCTGATCAGCGGTGGTGGCGCTTGGAGTATGCCCGATCCGGAGCAGCGAGTCACCAGTTAACGACCGTTCATTAGGACACATTCGACGGCCCGCCGCACCCTCGCGGGAATTGGTCCGAACCATTGACCCCAATGGTCTAGTCCTCTACGGTCTCCCCCAACAACGCGTCACCGCGTTCATGCCAATCGGCACAGCAGGGTCCAGGCAGCACCTTCCCCGCCACGCTCCCCCTCCTCCGGAGTCACGATGCTCAGACCGCACAGCTCCCGCGTCCCCGTCAGACCCCTCGTCGCCGCCACGTGTTGCGCCGCCCTCGGCGCCGGACTCCTCGCCGGAGCGGGCACCGCGACCGCCACGCCCGCGAAGCCGGGCCCCAAGCCCCACGTGGCCGACGCGACCAACGCGGCCGACTCCAAGGTTGTCGGCTACTTCATCGACTGGGGCATCTACGGCCGCCAGTACTACGTCAAGAACATCGAGACGTCCGGCTCGGCGAAGAAGCTCACGCACATCAACTACGCCTTCGGCAACGTCGTCGACGGCAAGTGCACGATCGGCGACGCATGGGCGGACACCGACAAGCCGTTCACCGCAGAGGAGTCCGTGGACGGCGTCGCCGACACCGCCGACCAGCCACTGAGCGGCAACTTCAACCAGCTGCGCAAGCTGAAGAAGCTGCACCCCGACCTCAAGATCATCTGGTCGTTCGGCGGCTGGACCTGGTCCGGCGGCTTCGGCGAGGCGGCGAAGGACCCGGAGGCCTTCGCGAACTCCTGCTACGACCTCGTCGAGAACTCCCGGTGGAAGGATGTCTTCGACGGCATCGACATCGACTGGGAGTACCCCAACGCCTGCGGCCTGACCTGCGACACCAGCGGCAGCGAAGCCTTCGAGGACATGATGGCGGCGCTGCGCAAACGATTCGGCAAGAAGGAGCTGGTCACCGCGGCGATCACGGCCGACGCCAAGCCCGGCGGCAAGATCGACGCGGCGGACTACGCGGGCGCCGCGAAGTACGTCGACTGGTACAACCCGATGACGTACGACTACTTCGGCGCCTGGGACGCGACCACCGCCCCGCACTCACCGCTGTACCCGTACCCGGGCATCGCCGACAAGGCGTTCAACACCGCCGCCACCATCAGGAAGCTGAAGGGCCTCGGCATCCCGTCCTCCAAGCTGCTGCTCGGCATCGGTTTCTATGGGCGCGGCTGGACCGGTGTCACCCAGTCGGCGCCCGGCGGCACGGCGACCGGCCCGGCGGCGGGGACGTACGAGGCGGGCTACGAGGACTACAAGGTGCTCAAGGCGACGTGCCCGGCCAACGGGACGGTCGGCGGCACCGCGTACGCCAAGTGCGGTGACGACTGGTGGAGTTACGACACCCCGCAGACCATCAAGGGGAAGATGGCCTACAAGAACGCGCAGGGCCTCGGCGGCACGTTCTTCTGGGAGCTGAGCGGCGACACGGCGAACGGTGAGCTGATCAGGGCGATCAAGTAGCCGCCGCGACGGGGGACTTGGGGTGGGGGTCGGTCGGCGGACCCCCACCCCGAGTGCGTTGCCCGGATGTCACCGCCGCGGAGTTCAGATGTCCCGGCGGGCGGGCTCCGGCGCGAGATAGGCCGGGGCGAGCTCCTCGATGGCGCGCAGCGAGCCGCCCAGCATCTTGACGAGCAGGTCGCGCATGGTGTCGCGGGGCAGTTCCGGGCGGTCGATCCAGTCGAGGGTGGCGCCCTCGACCGCGCACACCCAGCCGAACAAACCCATACGGGCCACCGGTTCGATGTCGCTCCTGCCGTACGCGCCCTCGGCGATGGTGGCGACGATCGCCTCGCGGACGCCGTCCCGGATGGCGTGCACCTGGGCGTCGAAGCCGACGCCGCCGCTGACGATCGTGCGGTACGCGGCCTGGTTGTCCTCCGCGTAGCGCAGATAGCCGTCTATGGTGCGGTGCACCCGCTCCACGGGCGGCAGTTGGATGCCGCTCGCGGCGAACGTGATCAGATCGGCCACCGAGTCCTCGACGATCGCGAGGTAGTAGCCGCGCTTGGACTTGAAGTAGTAGTAGATCAGTCCCTTGGCCACGTGCGCCTGCCGCGCGATGTCGTCCATCGACAACGTGTCGTACGACGTGTCGGCGAACAACTTCCGCCCGATGGAGATGAGTTCGGCGCGGCGAGCTAACGAGCGGTCGGTGCCGCGGGCCCGCGGCGGTTCGACACCACGCTGTTGACTACTATTCAATTTCGGTCCTGGTCTCAACTGCCAGCGGGACAACCGCAGTATGGCAGACCCTCACCACCAGCTTGTTCGACTCTGATCGACAGAATCGAGCCGGGGAATCAGGTCACAGCAGACCCAGCTGGGTCACCAGCATCGCGACCACCACGACCAGGGTCCAGCCCATCACATGCTCGACGATCTTCGGGCCGTCGTCCTTGGGGCCGCCCGTGCGGCTGTGGACACGGGTGGTGGTGGCGGAGGTCGCGGTCATGGCAGCTCGCTGGTGTGGTCGGCGCGCGGTGGGTTCCCCCCACCTTTGCGTCCACCTTGCCACCGCACGGGCGGTTCACGGCCGAGAGCTTGGTCACACGACGGCGCGGCCCCCGGAATGCCGGGGGCCGCATGGCGTCAGCGCACTCCCACCGCCGCGAGCGCCGCGCGCTGGCGGGCCGTGGGCCGTGCCGGGAAGTACAGATAGCAGACACCGCCGGTGCCGGAGACGACCTTGCCGGCGGCGTTGTACCGCTTGGTCCGCAGCCAGATGTTCTCCCACTCGCGCCGCCGGTAGATCCGGCGCACCGCCTCGTTGGTCGGCGAGTTCGGGTCGTTGGCGATGACGTCGCCGTCGGCGGTGAAGCCGATCACCGTCATCAGATGGCCGGCCGTGCCGTAGCCGGCCCCCGTCAGCTCCTCGGCGAGGAACGACTGGGAGGTGATCGCCGGGATGCCCGCCGCGATCAGCGTCTCCAGATCGGTGAGCGAGCCGAGCCGGGTCACCACGCCCTGGAGGTCCTTGTAGGTGGCGGCGTACGCGGCGTTGAAGGGCCAGTTGCCGCAGCCCTCGTACTGGTAGTCGTAGGTGAACCGCGCCGCGTGGCAGACCTGCGGGTCCGCGTACGCCGGATCGACCCAGGCCAGGTCCGCGGCGCTGGGCTTGCGGCCCCAGAACTCTATGATCATCTGCGAGGAGGTGGGGCTGCACCAGGCCTCGCCACCGTTGTCGTACTCGGGGTACTGGCCCTTGTGGGTCTCCTGGGAGTAGCGCGGGACGTTCAGCTCCCGCGCGAGCCCGGGGGTGGACGCCGGGACCGTGAAGCGGTCGGGGACGTCGGAGCCCATCGCGCCCAGCCGCCACACCGTGGGGGTGAGCCGGGTGCCGGGCGTGCGGTACAGGGTCAGACGCAGCCGGTACGAGGCGAGGCGCAGGCCCGTGGCCGGGTCGTCGATCGCGAAGGTGTCGGTCCAGATGCTGCTCTTGCCGTCCTCCTGGCCGTCGACGGAGGTCCGTCTGATGTCCTGGTCGCCTGCCGCCCACCGGCCCAGGACGTACCAGGGCGTGTCCGTGCCGTCGGAGTACGTGCCCCGCAGCTCGATCTGGACCCAGGTTCCGTCGGGGGTGTGCGCGTTCCAGGACGCGATCACCTCGGTGGCGGGCACGGCGAGCCGGTGGACCGGGGAGGTCCAGGTCGCGTACTCCCAGGCGGCCGTCCGCCCGGTGTGCGGGTCGGGGTAGTCGGTCGTGCCGACCGGCACGTCGATCACCAGCCCCGGCCGCTCCCCCGCCCTCGCCCGGGTGCCCTTCGCACTGCCCGCGCGCCAGTCGGTGTACGAGGTCCAGAAGTGGTTGTCCGCGAAGCGTTCCGGCGCTCGCGCGGGGCGGACGGGGGCCTCGCCCCGGCCGCTTGTCGTGTCGGCTGCCGCCGGGCCCGCCGATCCACCGGCCGCCGCGGCGGCGGTGGCGACGGCTGCGGCCAGGACGGTCCTGCGGGACGGCTCGGAAAGGCTCGTCATCTGCGGGTGACCCCCAGTGGTCCGGAAGGAACGGTTCAGACGCACGGCTGTTCGCCAACTATGGACGCCGGGCCACGACTTCTGCCAGCACCTCGCGCCTCGCCACGCCCGCCAATATTGGTCGACACCACTGGCGCACTCCAGGGGCGCCCGTCCCGGTGTTTCAATCCGGGTATGCACGCCTCTCCCGCCCCCGCGGACCCCACCGTCGACGACCTCGCCGCCCGGCTGCGGCTGCTGCCGCCCTCCTGCGGGCCGGTCCGGCTGGTCGGGGTCGACGGGCACGCGGGTTCCGGGAAGAGCACCTTCGCCGGACGGCTGGCCGACGCGCTCGGCGGCGCCCCGGTGCTGCACCTCGACGACATCGCCACGCACGAGGAGCTCTTCGCGTGGACGCCACGACTGCTGGATCAGGTGATCGAGCCGCTGCGGCGCGGGGAGAGCGCGCGCTATGCCCCGTACGACTGGAGTGAGCGCGGTTTCGGCCCCGCGCGCGTCCTGCCGGCCGCGCCCGTGATCGTCGTGGAGGGGGTCGGCGCGGGCCGGCGCGCGCTGCGTCCGTATCTGGCGCGGCTGATGTGGATGGAGTTGCCGGACGAGGAGGCCTGGGCGCGTGGGCGCGCGCGGGACGGGGCGGAACAGAGTGATTTCTGGGTCGGCTGGGTCGAGGCGGAACGACGGCACTTCTCCGAGGATCCTTCTCGGCCGTTCGCAGATCTTCTGATTCGGCCGGGACACATGGGGTACGAGGTGCTCACGGGACCTGCGACGACTCCCGGATCGGGGCCGCACCTCACTCAGGGTGACGGACCATCCGCAATGTGCTGAACTTGTGAAGAGCCCCGTCCGAGAACTTCCTCGAGTGCCTCAACTCGGCTTGACCGGGGGGCCGTACAGGACTTACGTTCTCAATGTGCGGCCATTCGATGCCGCCCAGAGACGCGAAGCCCCCGGTTGTTCCCCCGTGATCGGGGGCTTCGTTCTGTCTTCTTCCGGTTTTCCGGAACGGCTGAGACACGATTCCTTCACCCTCGGTCACCGTCCGCAATGCGCCCCGTCTGCTCCCACCTCGTCAGACGAGGGCTGCGGCACCCTTCGAAGGGCGACCGACCCGCAGGTACGATGCCCAAGGTGCGACCTTCGGACGGCTGCAGCAACGCACCGACGCAACTCCCGTCCGCGGCACAGCGGTTCGACGAAGGCTGCCGACGGGCACCGGCCCGTTCGGTTTCCAACGGGGGCACGGTTTGTGGGGGACGTGATGGACTTCGGCTCGCGGGGCCCCGAGGCTCCGGCCGACCTCGCCTGGCTGCGAGGCGTGGACGCCTACACGATGGGCGCCTATCCGCAGGCGGAGGAGGAGTTCCGCGCCGCGGTGCGGATGGATCCCGGGATGGCCGACGGCTGGCTCGGGCTGCACGCGCTGCGGGTGGACACGACGACCGCGCTGCTCCGGATGTTCCGGCACCGGGAGCGCTTCGGGGAACAGCGCTCACGACACCGGCGCACCCTCAACTCCTGGTACTGGCTGGGCTGGTGGGTGCAGCCGGTGCTGGAGAGCCCGCGTGATCTCCTCCTCGCGCACGCCTCGCACTGGCTGGACGGGCGCCATGTGCCCGAGCTGGACCGGGCGCTCGCGGGGCTGCCGCCGGTCGACGCGGACCACCAGGTGCGCTTTCTGCACGCCTGCCGCGCCTATCTCGTCAAGGACTGGGAGCAGCTGGTCCGGCACACCGATCCGCTGCTCGACGATCCGCTGCTCGGGATCGAGGCGGGCCTGTTCGGCGGGATGGCCCGGGTCCGTCTGGAGACCTACGGGCAGGCCGAGCCGCTGCTCTCCGCCGCGCTGATGCGATGTCGCAGCGAGCAGCCGCAGCGCAAGGAGCTGCGGTACTGGCTGGCGCGCGCCCATGAGGGCACCGGGCGCAGCGCCGCCGCACTGCCGCTGTATCGGGCCGTGCACCGGGTCGACCCCGCCTTCATGGACACCTCCGCGCGGCTCGCGGCGATCGCCGAGGGGGACGGGTACGACGACGACGCGAGCGACTTCGCGGCGATAGCGCTCGCCGGGATCGGACAGGACGTGCTCGACGGGGACGGGCTGGAGCCGTTCTTCGACGCCGACGGACGTGATGTGAAGGTCTCCGATCCCGGACTGCCACCGCCGGGCGGGCTGCCGCCCGAGGCCGGTGACACCTTCGTACGGGAGAAGTCCGTGGCGCCGGTGGAGCCGCTGCCGCTGCCGGCCGGGCCGACGGATCCGGAGCTGCTGGAGGAGGCGCTCGCGGAGCTGGAGCGGATGGTCGGGCTGGAGCCGGTGAAGCGGCAGGTCAAGGCGTTGTCCGCGCAGCTGAACATGGCGCGGTTGCGGGCGGGGCAGGGGTTGCCCGTTCAGCCGCCCAAGCGGCACTTCGTCTTCTCCGGGCCGTCCGGGACCGGGAAGACGACCGTGGCGCGAATACTGGGCCGTGTCTTCTACGCGCTCGGGCTGCTGGGCGGGGATCACCTGGTGGAGGCCCAGCGCGCGGACCTCGTGGGCGAGTACCTCGGGCAGACCGCGGTGAAGGCCAACGAGCTGATCGACTCGGCGATCGGTGGTGTGCTGTTCGTGGACGAGGCGTACTCCCTGTCCAACTCCGGGTATGGGAAGGGCGACGCGTACGGTGACGAGGCGCTGCAGGTGCTGTTGAAGCGGGCCGAGGACAACCGGGATCATCTGGTCGTGATCCTCGCGGGCTATCCGGAGGGCATGGACCGGCTGCTGACCGCGAACCCCGGTCTGTCCTCCCGCTTCACGACCCGCGTCGACTTCCCCTCCTACCGGCCCCTGGAGCTGACTTCCATCGGCGAGGTTCTCGCCGCCGAGAACGGCGATGTCTGGGACGAGGAGGCCCTCGACGAGCTGCGCTCCATCTCCGGGCACGTCGTCGACCAGGGGTGGATCGACGAGCTCGGCAACGGGCGGTTCCTGCGGACGCTGTACGAGAAGAGCTGCGCGTACCGGGATCTGCGGCTGTCGGGGTATCCGTCGATTCCGACCCGGGACGATTTGTCGACGCTGCGGCTGCCGGATCTGATGCAGGCGTACGGGGAGGTTCTGTCGGGGCGGGGGCCGCAGGATCCTTCGGCGATGTGAGTGGCGGGCGTCCGGGTTTTTTCGCCCCCGCCGCCCCTACCCGTCCCATCCCCAGGGGCCGCGTGCCCCTTCGACCCCCGTCAAAGACTCGGGGCTCCGCCCCGGACCCCGTTCGCGCAGTTCCCCGCGCCCCTATTGAGGGGCGCGGGGAACTGCGCGAGAAGCACCACCCACCCGCAGCCGAACAACCGGCCCGGGGGTCTGGGGGGCGGAATCAGCTCGCCAAGGCCTCCTCCGGGGTTTCGCTGCCCCTCGGCTCCGTCACCCGGACCGGTGGTGGCTCGCGGTGGGCCGGGTCGCGGACTTCGCCGACCAGGAGTTCCAGGACGTCCTCCAGGGCGACCAGGCCCAGGACCTTGCCGGAGGCGTCCGCCACCTGGGCCAGATGGGTGGCGGCGCGGCGCATGACCGTCAGCGCGTCGTCCAGCGGCAGCTCGGCGCGGAGGGTCGTCATGGGGCGCCAGATCTGCTGGGGGACGGCGCGGTCGGAGTCCTCCAGGTCGAGGACGTCCTTGACGTGGAGGTAGCGGCCCATGAAGGCGCCGTTCTCCGCGACCACCGGGAAGCGGGAGTAACCCGTGCGGGCGGTGAGGGCCACGACCTGGGCCGGGGTCACCGAGGGCACCACCGTCACCAGGGAGTCCCGCTTCAGCAGGACGTCCGTGACCGGGCGGGAGCCCAGCTCCAGCGCGTCCTCCAGGCGTTCCTGCTCCTCGGGGTCGAGCAGCCCGGCCTGGCCGGAGTCCTCGACCAGCCGAACCAGTTGGACACTGGTGAAGACGGCCTCGACCTCGTCCTTGGGCTCGACGTGGAAGAGCTTCAGGACGAGGCGGGCGCAGGCGCCGAGGCCCACGGTGACCGGCTTGCAGAGCCGGGCGAAGGCCACCAGCGCCGGGCTCAGCCACAGCGCCGTCTTCTCCGGCGCGGCCATCGCCAGGTTCTTCGGCAGCATCTCGCCGACGACGAGGTGCAGGAAGACCACGGCGGCGAGGGCGATCACGTACCCCAAGGGGTGGATCACGCCGTGCGGCAGATGGATCGCCTCGAACACCGGCTCCAGCAGCTTCGCCACCGTCGGCTCGGCCACCGCGCCGAGCGTCAGCGAGCAGACGGTGATGCCGAACTGGGCCGCCGCCATCATCTGCGGCAGGTTCTCCAGGCCGTAGAGGACCTGGCGGGCCCGTGCGGTGCCCAGCGGTTCGATCTGGCTGCGGCGGACGGAGACCAGGGCGAACTCGGCGCCGACGAAGAAGCCGTTGGCGAGGACGAGGAGCAGGGCGAACAGGAGTTGGAGCACGCTCATCGGGCCGCCTCCACCACGGCGAGGGGTTCCGTGGCGGCAGCGGTCCGTACGAGTCGTACGCGCTCTGCCCGGTAGTGCCCGACCTGCCGTACCGCCAGGCGCCAGCCCGGAAGTTCGGCCTTGTCGCCGGGCGCGGGGATACGGCCGAGCAGGTCGGCGACGAGGCCGGCGACCGTCTCGTACGGGCCCTCCGGGACGTCGAGGCCAATGCGCTGGAGCACGTCGACACGGCAGCTGCCGTCGACGTCCCAGGCGGGGCGGCCGTCCTCGGGCGGGGCGGCGGCGAGTTCGGGCAGGTCGTGCCCGTCGTGCTCGTCGCGCACCTCGCCGACCAGTTCCTCGACGATGTCCTCGAGGGTCACGACCCCCGCCGTACCGCCGTACTCGTCGACGACGACGGCGATGGGCTGCTCGCTGCGCAGCCGGGCCAGGAGCGGCTGCACGGGCAGCGTCTCCGGGACGAGCAGCGGGGGCTTGGCGATGCGGGTGACCGGGGTGTGCAGCCGGTCGTGGGCCGGGATCGCGAGGGCGTCCTTGAGGTGGACCATGCCGACGATCTCGTCGATCCGCTCCCGGTAGACGGGGAAGCGGGACAGACCGGTGGCGCGGGTCAGATTGACCACGTCCTCGGCGGTGGCCGACGACTGCAGGGCGCTGACCTTGACGCGGGGCGTCATCACGTTCTCCGCGGTCAGCTCGCCCAGGGAGAGGGTCCGGACGAAGAGGTCGGCCGTGTCCTGTTCCAGGGCGCCGGCCTGGGCCGAGTGCCGGGCGAGGGAGACCAGTTCGCCCGGGGTGCGGGCGGAGGCCAGCTCGTCGGTGGGCTCGACGCCGAAGGCGCGGACCAGGCGGTTGGCGACCGCGTTGAGGCCGGCGATGACCGGGCGGAAGAGACGGGAGAAGACGTGCTGGGGGCCCGCGACGAAGCGGGCGACCTGCATCGGCTTCGACACCGCCCAGTTCTTGGGCACCAGCTCGCCGATCACCATCTGCACGGCGGAGGCCAGCAGCATGCCGACGACGACGGAGACTCCGGAGACGGCGCCTTCGGGTATGCCGATGGCGGTGAAGGGGCCGTGGAGTATCTCCGCGAGCGCCGGTTCGGCGAGCATGCCGACGACGAGGGAGGTGATGGTGATGCCGAGCTGGGTGCCGGAGAGCTGGAACGACAGCTCCTTGAGCGCGTCCACCACCTTGTGGGCCCGGCGGTCGCCCTCGGCCGCGGCCTTCTCGGCCTCCGGCCGCTCGACCGTCACGAGGCCGAACTCGGCCGCCACGAAGAAACCGTTGGCGAGGATCAGCAGGAACGCGGCTCCGAGGAGCAGCAGGGGGATGGTCATGCCGCCGCCTCGATATGCGGGGAGGGGGCGGCGCAGGTACTACAGGACGATCCGTCCATCGCTGGAGGGAGTCACTCCTCGAATAGCAGGGAGCCTCCGCTTTCCGGACCGGAACAGCGGAGGCGGAGGCGCAACGAAAACACCTCCGCCAACAGATTAATCAAGACATGGGCGGTTACGGCAGGGGCGACGGCCATGAGTCGGCCCTGATCTTGCTCGGAGTCGTCCCCCAAGCGGAAGCGGATCAGCCCTGACGCTGTTCGGGCTCGGTGACCGAGCGGGCCTCCACCAGCGCCCGCAGGGCCCGGGCGTCCTCGATGGCGCGCTGCTTGGCGATGCCGGGCTGGATGCCGAGCGCGGGCAGGCTGGTGCCGTCGGTGAGGTCGAGGAAGACCCAGGGGTCGCCGACCCGCAGGTTCACCTGGACGATCTCCGCCCAGCCGAGGTGCCGCTTCCCGGCGATGTTGACGACGGTCACACCGGACTCGTCGGCGACCACCTTGGGCCGGGACAGCATGCACAGCACTCCGGCGAGCATGGCCGCCGTGAAGACGAAGCTGAGCCGCTCCCCCGGGCCGAGCGTCGGCAGCAGCAGCGCGACCACCGTGATGACCACGAAGATCGCGCCCGCCGCGGTCAGCAGCACGGCCCGGGTGCGTCCCGGCCGAAAAGTGACGGGCAGGGCGGGCAGAGCGGGGCGGGCGGACTGGTCCGACATGGTGTACGACTCCCCGGCCGTCAGAGGCGGCAGGCGTGGATGGCCGTCGTCAGGATGGCCCGGGCACCGATGTCGTACAGGTCGTCCATGATCCGCTGGGCCTCCTTGGCCGGGACCATGGCGCGCACGGCGACCCAGCCCTCGTTGTGCAGCGGCGAGACGGTCGGGGACTCCAGGCCCGGCGTGAGGGCGACGGCCTTCTCCAACTGCTCGACGCGGCAGTCGTAGTCCATCATCACGTACGTCCGGGCGACGAGGACGCCCTGGAGGCGGCGCAGGAACTGCTGCACCTTGGGCTCGTTCTCCGAGGAGGTGTCGGCGCCGACCCGGCGGATGACGATGGCCTCGGACTTCATGATGGGGTCGCCGAAGACCTCCAGGCCCGCGTTGCGCAGCGAGGTTCCGGTCTCGACGACATCCGCGATGACCTCGGCGACGCCCAGCTCGATGGCGGTCTCGACGGCGCCGTCGAGGTGGACGACGGAGGCGTCGATGCCGCTGTCGGCGAGGTGCTTGGCGACGATGCCCTCATAGGAGGTGGCGACCGTCATGCCCTTGAGGTCCGCGATGCCGTTCGCCGTGCCCGGCTTGGTGGCGAAGCGGAAGGTGGAGCGGGCGAAGCCGAGCGGCAGGATCTCCTCGGCGTTGGCGCCGGAGTCGATGAGCAGGTCGCGGCCGGTGATGCCGATGTCGAGGCGGCCTGAGGAGACGTAGATCGCGATGTCGCGGGGGCGGAGGTAGAAGAACTCGACCTCGTTCTCCGGGTCGACGATCCGCAGCTCCTTGGACTCCCGGCGCTGCTGGTAGCCGGCCTCATGCAGCATCTCCCCCGCAGGGCCGGAGAGGGAACCCTTGTTGGGGACGGCGATGCGCAGCATGAGGCGAGCTTCCTTCGTTCGGTTCTGTACGGAGTTGTGTGCGGGGTACGGCTCAGAGGTGGGCGTACACGTCGTCCAGGGAGATGCCGCGGGCGACCATCATCACCTGGACGTGGTACAGCAGCTGCGAGATCTCCTCGGCGGCGGCTTCCTTGCCCTCGTACTCGGCGGCCATCCAGACCTCGGCGGCCTCTTCGACGACCTTCTTGCCGATGGCATGGACGCCCTTCTCGACCAGTTCGGCGGTGCGGGAAGTGGCGGGGTCGCCGTGGGCGGCCTTCTGCTGGAGCTCGGTGAAGAGCTCCTCGAACGTCTTCTTGGACATGGTGAGGCTCAGCCTACGCGCTACCGACTGTGCCTCAGCGCCAGGGTTCGGATACTGAGCGGAGGGTGGCGGCGGTCGCCACGGCCGCCGTCACCGCCTCGTGCCCCTTGTCCTCGTTCGAGCCCTCGATGCCCGCGCGGTCCAGGGCCTGTTCCTCGGTGTCGCAGGTCAGCACGCCGAAGCCGATGGGGACGCCGGTGTCGACGGAGACCTGGGTGAGGCCCTGGGTGACGCCCTGGCACACGTACTCGAAGTGGGGGGTGCCGCCGCGGATGACGACGCCGAGGGCGACGATCGCGTCGTAGCCGCGGCCCGCGAGGACCTTGGCGACGACGGGGAGCTCCCAGCTGCCGGGGACCCTCAGGAGGGTCGGCTCGTCGATGCCCAGGTCGCGCAGGGCGCGCAGGGCGCCGTCCACGAGGCCGTCCATCACCTTCTCGTGCCACTGGGCCGCGATGACCGCGACGCGCAGGTCGCCGCAGTTGCGTACGGACAGTTCGGGTGCGCCCTTGCCGCTCACGTTGCTCCTTGGTTCTTCTGCATCTCGTACTCGCTGGTGTTACTGGTTGCCGCAGGTGGACGCGGTGGTCGTGTCCAGCCAGGGCAGGTCGTGGCCCATCCGGTCCCGCTTGGTGCGCAGATAGCGGAGGTTGTGCTCGCCCGCGCGGACGGGCATCGGCTCGCGGTCGTTGACGTCGAGGCCGTGGCGGACGAGGGCCTCGGTCTTCTCGGGGTTGTTGGTCATCAGCCGGAGGCTGCGGACGCCGAGGTCCTTGAGGATCTGCGCGCCGGCGCCGTAGTCCCGGGCGTCGGCGGGCAGGCCCAGTTCCAGGTTGGCGTCGAGGGTGTCGTGGCCGAGTTCCTGGAGTTCGTAGGCGCGCAGCTTGGAGAGCAGTCCGATGCCGCGTCCCTCGTGGCCACGCAGATAGACGACCACGCCCCGGCCCTCGGTGGCGATGCGTTCGAGGGAGGTCTGGAGCTGGGGGCCGCAGTCGCAGCGCAGCGAGTGGAAGATGTCGCCGGTGAGGCATTCGGAGTGGACGCGGACGAGGACGTCCTCGCCGTCGCCGATCTCGCCGTGGACGAGGGCGACGTGCTCGACGCCGTCGACGGTGGAGCGGTAGCCGTACGCCGTGAAGTCACCGAAGGCGGTGGGGAGTTGGGTCTTCGCCTCGCGCTTGACGGTGGGCTCGGAGGAGCGGCGGTAGGCGATCAGGTCCTCGATGGAGATGATCGTCAGGCCGTGCTTGCGGGCGAACGGGATCAGCTCGGGCAGCCGCAGCATGCGGCCGTCCTCGCCGGCGATCTCGACGATGGCACCGGCCGGCCGCAGGCCCGCCAGGCGGGCGAGGTCGACGGCGGCCTCGGTGTGGCCGTCGCGCACGAGCACCCCGCCGGACCGGGCGCGCAGCGGGAAGATGTGGCCGGGGCGGACGAAGTCGCCCGGCTCGGCCGTGCCGCTCGCCAGGAGCTGGAGCGTCGTGGTGCGGTCGGAGGCGGAGATGCCGGTGGTGACGCCGTGCTGGGGAGCGGCGTCGACGGTGACGGTGAAGGCGGTGCGCATGGACTCGGTGTTCTGCTGCACCATCTGCGGCAGTTCGAGCCGGTCCAGTTCGTCGCCCTCCATGGGGGCGCAGATCATGCCCCGGCACTCGCTCATCATGAAGGCGATGATCTCGGGGGTGGCCTTCTCGGCGGCGATGACGAGGTCGCCCTCGTTCTCGCGGTCCTCGTCGTCGACGACCACGACCGGGCGGCCCGCCGCGATGTCGGCGATGGCCTGCTCGATGGGGTCGAGCCCGAAGTTCGCGGTGTCTTCGGCGTAGTCGGTGCTGTACAGGATCGGCGCCGTGGTCATGCCGGGGCTCCTTCCAGGGTGGGCTTGCGGGAGCGCAGCCACCAGTCGCGCATGCCCCACAGGACGAGCGCGCCGTAGATGATGTAGACGAAACCGGAGAAGGCGTAGCCGTTGGCGAAGTTGAGCGGTACGCCCACGAGGTCGACCAGCAGCCAGGCGAACCAGAACTCGACCATGCCGCGCGCCTGGGCGTACATGGCGACGATGGTGCCGGTGAAGATGTACGCGTCCGGCCAGGGGTCCCAGGACAGGGTCGGGAAGGCGGTGAAGAGGGCGCCGACCGCGAGGGTGCCGAGGACGGCGCCGCCGATGAGGAAGCCCCGCTCGCGCCAGGTGGCGAAGCGCGGGGCGATGGCGCCGTCCGCCGTCCGCCCCTTCGTACGGTTCCACTGCCACCAGCCGTACGCGGCGACGGCCATGACGATGACCTGCTTGCCGGCGCTGCCGGTCAGGTGGCCGGCGAAGGCGCCGAAGAGGATGAGGCCGGAGAGGAACTGCACGGGCCAGTTCCACAGGGAGCGGATCGCGCCGAGGGCGAGGGCGATCAGACCCAGGATGTTGCCGATCATGTCCGACCAGAGGATCTGCTGGCCGAAGGCGGTGAAGGCGACGGTGTTCAGCGAGTTCACTGCCCCGCCCCTCGTGTGCTCGCCGCCCCCTGGTTGCCCAGCAGCCGCTCGACGTACTTGGCGATGACGTCGACTTCCAGGTTGACCGGGTCGCCGGGCTGCTTGCGGCCGAGCGTGGTCAGGTCGAGGGTGGTCGGGATGAGGCTGACGGTGAAGTAGTCGGGGCCGGCGTCGACGACGGTGAGGCTGATGCCGTCGACGGTGATGGAGCCCTTCTCGACGACGTACCGGGTGAGGTCGGCGGGGAGCGAGATCTTGACGATCTCCCAGTTCTCGGACGGCTTGCGCTCGATGACCTGGCCGGTGCCGTCGACGTGGCCCTGCACGATGTGCCCGCCGAGGCGTTCGCCTACGGCCATGGGGCGTTCGAGGTTGACGCGGGAGCCGACGGTGAGGGCGCCGAGGCTGGAGCGTTCGAGGGTTTCGGCCATGACGTCGGCGGTGAACCAGTCGTCCTCGTGCTCGACGACCGTGAGACAGACGCCGTTGACGGCGATGGAGTCGCCGTGGCGCGCGCCCTGCGTGACGACGGGGCCACGCAAGCGGAAGCGGGAGGAGTCGCCGAGGTTCTCGACGGCGGTGACTTCACCCAGCTCTTCGACGATTCCGGTGAACACTTCCCGGGTCCTCCTGCCTCGTAAGGGCACGGACTCCGGGGCTGTCGAAGACGACAGACATGAGCGGACAGTGGCACAGGGAGCGACGCCGCGTAAGGCCCACCCCTGACGAGGTAGGCCAAAAACAGACGGCGGCGCGCACGTATGCCCGCCCGCCGCGCACTGCCTCCCATCCGGACTTTAACCGTCGGTCCAGGAATTTCACCTGGTCAACCGGCCGCTGGAAGCGACCGGGTCGCGGACTGTAACCGCCGGTTCGGACTTTCACCGACCCCGGAGTGCGCTGCTTCTGGTACACGGCCAGTGTGCCACGCCCGATCGGCACCCATGCGAGTGAGGGCTGTGGGGTGGCTCACAGGCCGTGTCACTGGACTTCCACAGCGGACACCGACGGGTTTCGGCTATCACTGACCATGGGTCAACTTCCGTGCCACCCACCCCACTCGAAGCGGTCCGGACCCATTGACCTGCTTGGTCTAGTCCTTTTAAAGTCTGGCGGCGCGGTACCCGCCTCGAACGGCCCGGCGGCGGTGACGACGGCCCTTGCCCCGCCGCCGGGTCCCACCTCCCTGCGACCACCACCGCCGACGAGTGCGTGAGGACGTGCGGGTCGGGGTGAACCCGGACAAGCTGGTGTTCGCGGGACGGCAGCCGGCCGGCGGGTGACCGCGCACCGACCTTCATCGCCGCGGTTGTCACATTCCACGGGGGCCGCCCCGTCGTAGCTGCCGTAGGGCGTCTCCGGCCGGGAGCGCCAGGCGTACGAAGGGGATGGACAGCATGACCACGATCCTGGTGACCGGCGGCACCGGCGTCCTCGGCCGGCCCGTCACCGAGCGGCTGCGGGCGGCCGGGCACGACGTGCGGGTGCTCAGCCGGCACGCGCAGCCGTACGCCGTCGATCTCGTCGCGGGCGGCAGCGGGCTGGACACGGCCGTGGCGGGGGTGGACACGATCGTGCACTGCATGACCTCGCCGCGCGGGGGTGACGAGAAGGCGACGGCGAACCTGATCGCGGCGGCGCGCCGGGCCGGGGTGCGGCACCTGGTCTACATCTCGATCGTCGGCGTGGACCGGGTGCCGTTCCGCTACTACCGGTCCAAGCTGGCCGTCGAGCGGCTGGTCGAGGAGTCGGGGCTGGGCTGGACGACCCTGCGCGCGACCCAGTTCCACGACCTCCTCGTGATGCTCTTCCAGATCCTCGCCAAGCCGCCGGTCATGATGCTGCCCGCCGGGGTGAGCGACCAGCCGGTCGCCGTCGCCGAGGTCGCCGACCGCCTGGCCGAACTGGCCGTCGGCGCCCCCGCCGGACGCATGGACGACATGGGCGGACCCGAGATCCTGACCTTCCCCGAACTGGCCCACGCCTACCTGGCGGCCACCGGCCGTCGGCGCCGCCTGCTGAACGTGCCCCTGTTCGGCAAGGCGTACCGGGGCTTTCGGGACGGGGGCCACCTCACGCCGGAGCGGGCCGTGGGGAAGGGGACCTTCGGGGAGTATCTGGCGGAGCGGTTCGGGAGCACGAAGGGGCGGTGAGGGGAGGCACCGAGGCACCGAGGACCTTGCGGTCACCGAGGCGCCGGTGCGAACAGTTCGTCCTGAGCCGCTTCCCGGGCCATGAGCAGCGCGCCCCGCAGAACGGCGGCCCCGCCGAGGCCGCTGGGCCGGACCTCGGTCGGCAGCGGCGACATGGCCGTCAGCCGGGCCTCCACGCGGGCGGCGAGGACGTCCCCGCCGGCCTGCCCGACCTCACCGCCGAGCACCACACAGCCGGGGTCGAGGACAGCGACGACGGAGGCGGCGCCTATGGCGAGGCGGTCGGCCAGGGCGTCGAGGAAGCGGGCGTTGGGGTCGGCCGAGGGGGCGGGTGCCGCCGAGGGGCGGGTTCCGGGCGGCGAAGGATGCGTTCCGTCCGCCGATGGGCTCCCGGCCTCTGCCGAGAGCTTCCGCGTCTCCGCCGAAAGGCACTCGCCCCCCGCCGCCCCGCCCACCGTGCCTGTCGAACCGCCCACCGCGCCCGCGGAGCCGCCCGCCAAGCCCGTCGAACCGCCCACCGCGCCCACCGAACCGCCCACCAAGCCCGCCGAACCGCCCACCGCGCCCACCGAACCGCCCACCAAGCCCGCCGAACCGCCCACCGCGCCCACCGAACCGCCCACCGCGAGGCCCGGTCTATTCGCCGAGGCAGCCGCCCAACCCCCCGAAAGCCCCGCCACAGCCGCCCGTACCAACGCGGCCGCATGCGGCTCGTGTCCCTCCCCGGTGGCCGTCACTCCGTGTTCGGCGGCCAGTGCCGCCACCGCCGCGGCGCCGCCGAGGGAGTGGAAGCCGCCCTCGCAGTCGGTGGCCGACGGGATCGCCGTCGTGCCCGGGACGGGGAGGAAGCCGATCTCGCCCGTGCCGCCGGAGGCACCCCGGCGGAGGTGGCCGTCGAGGACGACGGCGGCGCCGGTGCCGAGGCCGAGCCAGAGGAGGACGAAGGTGTCGCGGTCGCGGGCGACGCCGTCGCGCTGTTCGGCGAGGGCGGCGAGGTTCGTCTCGTTCTCGACGAGGACCCGCGCCGGGAGGCGTTCGCCGAGGGCCGCGACCAGGCGGCGGTGCCATTCGGGGAGGCCCGTGGAGTTCCGGAGCTCGCCCGTGGCCGGGTCGATCAGGCCGGGGGCGCCGATCGCCACCGTGTGCAGCCGGTCGGCGCCCGCCTCCTTCGCGGTGCGCTCCACCAGGGTGACCGCCTGCTCCACCGCGGGCCCCGTGCCCGTGTCGTCCGCGATCGGGACGGACGCCCGCGCCAGCTCCGTACCGAGCAGGTCGGCGACGACGACCGTGACGCCCTCCGTGCGCACATCGAGGGCGGCGAGGTGCGCCCGGCCGGCGACGATGCCGTAGAGCCGGGCGTTGGGCCCGCGCCGCTGCTCCCCCGACTCCCCCACGACCTCGATCAGCCCGGCGGCCCCCAGGCGCTCCACGAGGTCGGCGACCGTGGGCCGGGACAGGCCGGTGAGCTGCTTCAACCGCCCTGCCGTCAGCGGCCCTTCCTGCTGCAGCAGCCGCAGGGCGAGCCGGTCGTTGATGGCCCGGGCGGTGCTGGGTGATGCGGGCATGCCGGGATCCTCCCAGATCGGCGACGCCGTACGGCCTGTGGGCCTCGGACGCGACTCCCTATCTATCAGGCAGGGTTCCTGATAGTTTACGCGGCGCGAGCGGAGGCCGGAGGCTGGGGGCCACCGACAGACCCGGGTCCAGGAGTTCCGGGGAACCAGGGAGGGCGGAGAATGAGCGCGGTGGTCTACGAGCAGCGCGAGGTGAGGCGGGCGCGGTACGCCGTGGCGGCCGTGTTCGCGGTGCACGGTGCCGTCACCGGCTCGTTCGCGACGCGCGTGCCGTGGATCCAGGACCATGCCGGGGTCAGCGCGGGCCAGCTGGGTCTCGCGCTCGCCTTCCCGGCGATCGGGGCGTCCGTGGCGATGCCGCTCGCGGGCCGGATCAGCCACCACTTCGGCGCCCGTACGGCGCTGCGCGGGCTGATCTCGCTGTGGACGATCGCGTTGATCCTGCCGGCCCTCGCGCCGAGTCTGTGGACGCTGTGCCTCGCACTGTTCGTGTACGGCGCGACGGCGGGCATGGCGGACGTGGCGATGAACGCGCTCGGCGTCGAGGTCGAGAACCGTCTGGGGAAGTCGATCATGTCGGGCCTGCACGGCATGTGGAGTGCGGGCGCCCTGGTCGGCTCGGCGGCCGGCACTCTCGCCGCCCACCTGGGCTCGGACGCGCGGCTGCACCACGCGCTGGCGGCGGCCGCGCTCACGGTCCTCGGTCTGGTCGCCTGCCAGTGGGTGCTGGACCTCAGGCCCACCGAGGACGAGGAGCCGCCGCCCCGGTTCGCGCTGCCGCCGAGGTCGGCGCTGCTGATCGGCGCGGTCGGGTTCTGCGCGGTGTTCGCGGAGGGGGCGGCGCTGGACTGGTCGGCGGTCTATCTGCGGGACCAGTTGGCGACCTCTGCCGGGCTCGCGGCGGCGTGCACCACCGGTTTCATGCTGACCATGGCGCTGGCCCGGATCGCGGGCGACGCGGTGGTCAACCGATTCGGCGCGGTCCGCACCGTACGGGCGGGCGGGGTCCTCGCCGCGCTCGGCGGTCTGCTGATCGTCGTCGCGAACGATCCGGCGGTCGCGATGTCCGGCTTCGCGCTGATGGGCCTGGGCATCGCCGTCGTCGTACCGCTCTGCTTCGCCGCCGCCGGCCGCAGCGGGCCGAACCCCAGCCAGGCCATCGCGGGCGTCGCGACCATCACGTACACCTCCGGGCTGGTCGCGCCGAGCGCGATCGGCGGTCTGGCAGAGCTGACCAGCCTGGTCGTGTCGTTCGGCCTGGTGACCGTGCTGGCGTGCGGGCTCGTCCTCTTCGCGGGCGTGCTGCGGCCCGGCGAGCGGGACCGCCCGCGGGTCGATCGGCCGGGCGTGGCGGTCCCCGACCCCAAGGCCTGAAGTGGTCCCGGGCGGACGCTCAGTGGGTGCCGTGCGCGTGGCCGACCGGCCCCGATCGCCGACGTCCGCCGCCGGGGCCTCTCACCCCCGCGCCAGCTCGTACGCGTACCCCGGGGAGAACGCCCCCGCCCTCCCCCGGCACCCGTCGGACTCGCCCGGCAGCTTGACCCACAGGTAGGCGTCGACGCGGGGCTCACCGGTGTCGAGGGTCGGTGACCGGCCGAGGCCGCGGCCGGCGGGGTCGCACCATGCGCCGTCGGGCGGGGCACCGTTGCCGTTGCGGCTGGTGTCGATGACCGCGCCGAGGCCCGCGGGGCCGCCGAGGGCGTCGAGGACCCGGCGGGTATAGGCGGCCTCGGCGTCGGTGGGGTTGAAGTTGGACACGTTGCTGAAGACGCCGTCGGAGCCGTCGGGCGAGGCGGCGCCCGCCTGACGCAGGAGTGCGGCCTGCTTGTCCGGCGCGTTCCATTCCGAGTGCCCGGCGTCGTAGTAGACGCGGGCGTCGGGGTTGGCCGCCTTGATGACGCGGCCGGCGCGGGCGAGCGAGGCGAAGCGGTCGGCGCGGGCGCCGGCGGAGAGGCAGTCGGACTGGGCGATCGCGTCCGGCTCCAGGATCACGATGACGTCGTCCGAGCCGAGCCCGGCGGCGAACGCGTCGATCCACGCGTCGTACGCGTCCAGGGTCGACGCCCCGCCCTGCGAGGCCCCGCCGCAGTCGCGGTCCGGGATCGCGTACGCCACGAGGACCGGCACCCGCCCCTGCGCGGCGCCCCCGGAGGCGACCGCCGCGACCTGGGAGGTCGTGGTGGCCGGGGTCGGGTCGGTGAACCAGACGGCGGCCGGCCGCTCGGCGATGCCGGCCTCGATGACGGCGCTGCGCGGGTCGCCCGGGTTGTCGCGCACCCAGTCGAGGACCTGGGAGTCGGGGTGGCGGTAGAGCTCACCGGAGTCGGTCACGGGTTCCGTCCGCGGTTCGGTCTTCTCCGCCGAGGGCCGCACCCTGGCCCTCTTGGAGGGGGCGGGCGACTTCGAGGGCGACGGCGGGGGCGAGGTCCTCGACGGGGAGGGCGAGCCCGGCGTCGACTCGACCGGATCGGCCGGATCGGACCGAAGACCCGGCGAGGGGCTCATCAGCGGTCGGGCCTCGTCGGCACCTCTGTCGCCGTGCAACGCGGTCACCATCCCGGTGACGGTGCCGACGACGGCCACGACCGCCGCGGCGGCCACCATGGCGCCGCGCCGCGCCGCCCGCCTGCGTTCGGCTCGGCGTGCGGCCAGACGCTGGGCGCGTAAGCCTGACACGTGGTGCTCCCCCCTGCTCCCCGGACCGAAGCCCCCCGGCTTCCCGGCACTTCCCGTCGCGCCCGCGTTACCCCGTTCCGGGGACGCGCCGGGCACGGCGGCACCGGTGTCAGCGTAGGCCTGGGACCCTGCCCCCTATGGCGCAGTTGGAACATTTCACCAATTCCGTGGATTCAGTAGACACAGTCGTCTCCCGTATGCGCGCCCTCGATGCGGTCCTGCCCGAGCGGGACGGGGTCGCGGTCTTCAACCGCGTCTACCTCACCGTCACGGAGGCCATCGACCGGCGGCTGGACGCCGGCCGCTTCCCGGACGCCGAGGCCGCGATCACCCTGGACGTGCTCTTCGCCGAGCGGTATCTGCGGGTCGCCGAGGGAGGGTGTACGCCCGCGTGCTGGCGGCCGTTGCTGCAGTTCCGGCGCCATCCCGGCGTACGACCGCTGCAGTTCGCCCTGTCCGGCATCAATGCGCACATCGGGCACGATCTCGCGCTCGCCGTCGTGGACACCTGCCGTACGCTCGGCTGCGAACCCGTCGATCTGGAGGACGAGTTCGAGTATGTGGGCGATGTCCTCGTGTCGTTGGAGGAGCGCATCCGCGAGGAGCTGATGCCGGGTCCGGATCTCCTCCAGATCGCCGATCCGCTCACCCATCTGCTCGGCGCGTGGAGTCTGGAACGGGCCCGTGAGGCCACCTGGTCGGCCGCTCGCGCGCTCTGGGCGCTGCGCGGACTCCCCGATCTCGCCGAGGAGTTCGGCCACCGTCTGGACGCGGCGGTGGGCCTGGCGGGCCGCATGCTGCTGACCCCGCTGCCGGACTGAACCGCACGCCGCCGACGTCACCGCCGGGCCGGAACGGACCGACCCGCCGAACCGGAGCGAACAGACCCGCGCCGAGCGCACTGCTTTGTGAACGTAATACGTTCGACTTGAGCAGATCCCTCGCAGAGGAGCACATGGCATGGCGTTACGGCTCGGGCTCGCCCTTCCCCAGATGCGGCAGTACGACATCGGAAAGGACGTGCCCGACGTGGCGCGTACGGCCGAGGGCATCGGCTACGACAGTCTGTGGGTCTTCGAACGGGCCCTGTTCCCGGAGCCACCGTCGCAGGGCCTCTACGGCCTGGAGGGCCTGCCCTGGCCGGACCACTACCGGCATGTGGCCGAGCCCCTGGTCACGCTCACCCTGGCCGCGGCCGCCACCGAGCGGGTCCGGCTGGGCACGAGCCTGATCGCCCCGCTGCACGTGCCGTTCCAACTCGCCAAGTCCCTCGCCTCGTTGGACGCGGCGAGCGGCGGCCGGGTGGTCGCGGGCCTCGGCACCGGCTGGTCCCTCGACGAGTACGCCGCGGCGGCCGTCCGGCCCTTCGAGGAGCGCGGCCAGGTACTGGAGGAGCTGATCGGGGTGTGTCGGGCGGTCTGGGGCCCGGACCCGGTGTCGTACGACGGACGGCTCACGAAGATCGCCTCCGCCGTCGTGGGTCCCAAGCCCCGCCGGCCCATCCCCATCCTGCTCTCCGGGAGCACCGCGAGAGCCCGGCGCAGACTCGTCGACCACGCCGACGGCTGGCTGCCGGTCGGCCTGGGCGTCGAGGAACTGGCCACCCAGTGGCGCCAGTTGCGCAATCTTGCCACCGAACGCCGCCGCATCAGGCCGCTCCGGTCGGTGCTGCGGATCAATGTGCAGTACCAGGTCAAGGCCTACGAAGGCGCGGACCGCCACCCCTTCCAGGGCAACGCCGACCAGCTCGCCGAGGACCTCGCCGCCCACGCCGCGATCGGCCTCGACGAGATCTTCCTCGACCTCCAGTACGGCCTGCGGGACGCCGAGGAACTCAAGGACGTGGCCGCCGAGGTGTACGCGTCGGCCCGGGCGGCCGGGATCTAGGTCGCCGAACTCGCCCTAGTCCTCCGGGAGTTCCACCGGCGCGATCTCGTCGTAGACGTCCCCCGGCCCGGGGTTGGTCGCGTCCGTCGCCCCGCCGAAGTGGTGCATGACCCCCCAGACCGCGTTGAGCGCGGTCTGGATCGCGCCCTCGGCCCAGCCGGCCGTCCAGGAGATGTCGTCACCGGCGAGGAAGATGCCCCGCTTG
This sequence comes from Streptomyces sp. CA-210063, assembly GCF_024612015.1. NCBI lineage: Bacteria > Bacillati > Actinomycetota > Actinomycetes > Kitasatosporales > Streptomycetaceae > Streptomyces > Streptomyces sp. CA-210063. The sequence goes on along the minus strand of NZ_CP102512.1, from coordinate 8,804,005 downwards.
TCCTCGGGCAGCCGGTCCTGCATGAAGTGCGTGAACAGGCGCCGCTGGTAGCGGTAGTGGCCGGGCAGGTTGGCCTTGAACGCGCCCATGAAGTACGGCTCGTTCTCCCAGGAGACCGTCACCGGGTTGCCGATGATGTGGCTCCGGATGTCGACGTTCGGGTAGATCTCACCGAGCGACTTCAGCATGACCTCCATCCGCTCACTCGCGGACAGCGGCAGCCACTTCAGGCTGTCGTCGCACCATGTGTAGGAGAGGCAGATGACGGCGGGTTTGTCCGGACCGTCGTCGAGGAGGTAGGTGCCGCGCGTCATCCGGTCGGTGAGCGTCATCGACATGACGTCACGGCCGGTCGGGTTTCCCCTGTCGTCGACGGCCTTGTCCAGCCAGAACGGCCGGTCGACGGGGACGAACAGCTTGCTCGACTCCATGTAGTGGGTCCGCTCGATCGCCGTCCAGTGGTCGATCGGGAAGAGCGAGTCGTCGCAGGCGATCTTCGACAGCAGCATCCAGGACTGGGCGGTGAAGATCGCCGCCGGGTACGTACGGATGTCCCCGTTCGCGTCTGTCACGGTGATCCGGTTGCCGGCGGTCCGGTGCAGCCGGGTCACGGCGGGCCGCGGCTCGCCGTCCGTGTGCAGGGACTTCAGCGACGTCCCGTACGGCCAGTGCACGATCTTCTCCGGCTCGCGCTCCCAGAGCCGCAGCGGAAGCTGCTGGCTGCCGCCGACGATGCCGCGGTGGTGGTCGTCGGCCTCGGTGTAGACGACCCGCAGGATCTCCAGGATGGAGTTCGGGAAGTCGGTGTCCCAGCCGCCGGTGCCGAAGCCGACCTGGCCGAAGATCTCGCGGTGCCGGAAGGACTTGAAGGCCTCGGAGTCGCAGAGGAAGCCGTAGAAGGTCTGGTTGTCGAGCCGCTCGACGAGCTTCGCCCAGATCTCCCGGATGCGCGGCACGTCCCGCTCGCGCAGCGCCCGGTTCATGTCGGAGAAGTCGGCGCCCTCTTCGAGACAGGCGTTCCAGGCCGCGGCGACATCCCGGTAGACCTGCGGCAGGTCGTCGATCGTCTCGGCGTAGTGCGACTCGCCCTTGAGATCGACGACGGTCGAAGGCGTCACGTCCGCGAGCGGATTGGGGAAGGGCCGGGTCTCCAGCCCGACCAGGTCGATGTAGTGCTGGAGCGCCGTGGAGGACGGCGGAAAGCGCATGGCGCCCATCTCGGCGGTGAGCGACGGATCGCACCCCTCGAACCCGACCGTCCGCAGCCGCCCGCCGATCCGGTCGGCCTCGTACACCACGGGCTTCAGCCCCATCTTCATCAGCTCGTACGCCGCCACGATGCCGGACAGCCCGCCGCCGATGACCGCGACCTCGGTCCCCTGCTCGGTCGCCGGGATCTGGCCCAGACCGGCCGGGTGGGCCAGGAAGTCGTCGTACGCGTACGGGAAGTCCGGGCCGAACATGGTGATCGGCGGCTGCTGCTCGTCTGCGTGCTCGATGGCGTTGGGCACGGTGGACGTCATGGGGTACGGACTCCTTGCGACAAGAAAGGTACGGGGTGGCGGATCTCAGACGAGGGACCCGTAGAGGCCGGGACGGCGGTCGTTCAGATACGGGTTCGCCTCGCGCGAGGCCGCGAGGAGGGCGGGGTCGACATCGGCGAGGACGAGTTCCTCCTCGCGCCCGGCGCGGGTGCGCGCGACCCCGTCGGGCCCGGCCAGCGTGGACAGCCCGACGAACTCGAACTCCCCTTCCCGGCCGACCCGGTTGACGTACGCGACATACATCTGGTTCTCGAACGCCCGCACCGGGATCATCGACTCCGCGACGAACTGGAACGGATGCATCTGGGCCGTCGGCACCACCAGCAGATCGGTCCCGGCGAGGGCGTGCGCACGGACGTTCTCCGGGAACTCCACGTCGTAGCAGATCATGATCCCGACCCGGAGCCCGCCCAGTTCGGCCTGTACGACGGGCTGCTCGCCCGGCGTGAAGTGGTCCCGCTCGAAGCAGCCGAAGAGATGGGTCTTGCGGTAGTTGGCGAGCCGGATGCCGTCGGCGGAGATGAGCTGGGCGGAGTTGAAGACCGCCTCACCGGCACGCTCCGGATACCCGTACGCGATCGCGACCCCGTGCCGCCCCGCGAGGTCGGCGACCGCCTCGGCGGAGTCACCGTCGGCGGCCTCGGCGAGCCGACCTATGTCGTCGCCGATCGCATACCCGGTCAAGAACATCTCCGGCGCCACCAACAGCCCCGCCCCACCCGCGGCCGCCCGCCCAGCGGCTTCGTCGAGCACCTTCAGGTTCCCGACGACCGAGCCGGGACGACCGGAGCTCTGGAGCAGGGCGGTACGCATGCGTGTTCCTCACCGGGACAAAGGGGGGTTCGGGGGGCCACATAGACGGTACGGTCGGCGCGCCGGGCCGGACAAGCGGCAGCCATTGCGCGCCGATGAGGGATTCGTTGCGTGCGCGACGGGGTGGACGACGATTCGTTGCGTACTTCCTGAGAGGGGCTCACTCAAGGGGCGCGGGGAACTGCGCGACCAGCCACGACGAGCCTGCAGCCGCCCGAGATCCCCACGCCCCCACCCCCTAGGCGCCCCTCCGCACCAACACGATCGCCGTCACCGCATACGGCACCGCGAACAAGGCGAACACGACCCCGTGCGCATACGACGCACCGACCATGGCGTACGCGGCGAAGACACCCACCGTGGCCAGTTCGGTCCCCATACTCGCGACGGACGTCAGCGTCGCCCGACGAGCCGCCTCGATCCGGTCCTGCAGCCGCGCGTCGGCAAGGACGTTGACCAGCTGAAAGCCGCCGAAGGCGACAGCCACAAGCCCGATCCCGACCGGAGTACCCATCAGCGAACCCACGGCCAGGGCGAACGCCGATCCCGCGAGCACCAGCCCGAGCCCGCTCATGCCCAGCCGCTCACCGACGCCGGTCAACAGGCTGCCGATCGCCGGCCCCACCCAGATCACCAGCAGCAGATACGGGACCGTCTGCTCGGCGACCCCGGTGTTCCGGACGAGCAACGGCGTGTACTCGTCGAGGGCCCCCCAGACCGCCCCGACGGCCGGAACGAGCAGCAGCGCCCCGCGTACGGAACGGTCCCGGCGGGCCTCCGCGAGCCCGGTCCGCAGGGTGGCGAACGTGGAGGCCCGCTCCTTCCCTTCGGTCACCGCTTCCCGGTGCTCGGGGAACCGCGTCGCCACCACCGAGGTCAGCACACAGACCAGCACACTCGCCGCGCCCACGGCCGGGTAGCCACCGAAGTCGAGCACCGGCCCGGCCAGCCCCATCGCCGCCATCACGGCGACCATCCCGAACGCCTGGGCCCGGCCGATGACACGCGCATACCGGTCGGCCGCACCCAGCCGGTCCAGCTCGTCGTACACCAGTGCCTCCAGCGCCCCGGAGCCGAGCGCACCGCGCACACCCCACAGGACGAAGCCGAGGGCGAAGGCCCAGTACGACGGAACGATCACCCACAGGGCGAAGCCGGCGGCCGTGAGCAGCGGCCCCAGCCACAGCAGCAGCCGTCGGGAGACCGCGTCGGCCCAGGCGCCGGAGGGAACCTCCAGCAGAATGCCCGTGATCGACCACAGGGCGAACAGTGAGGAGATCTGCCAGATCGACAGCCCGGTGTCGCTGAACAGCAGCGCGTACACCGGGTAGAGCAGCACGAAGTCGTCGAGGAACGCGTATCCGTACAGCGTGACCGTCAGCCGCCGGACACCACCGGTTCCGACACTGGGCACACGCGCAGGTGAGAGAGTCATGAGGCCTTCCCGAAGGAGCGATTCGGACGTCGGAGGAACGGCGTCCGAGGCGGCCCTCGGGAGACACGGCTGGTGGATCAATGTCGCCAGGTCATGAGACCGATGGTAGGCGCTGAGGGCGACTTTTGAGCCGCCGACCAGCAATAAGGGGCGCGGGGAACCGCGCGAGAACCACGACGAACCCGCAGCCGCCCGACAACCTGCCCACCCTTGCTACTAGGCGGGCGCCCCGGAAGAAAACCGCCGCAGCAAAGGCGACAGCACAAGCACCGACTTCGTCCGCTCGACGAACGGCTCCCCGGCGATCCGCTCGAGCACCCGCTCGAAGTGCCGCATGTCCGACGCGAAAACCTGCACCACGGCATCCGCTTCGCCGGTGACCGTCGACGCCGCGACGACCTCCTGATACCGCTCCAGCCCCCGCTGGATCGTCTCCGGCGACGTGTTCCGCCGGCAGTAGATCTCGACGAACCCCTCGGTCTCCCACCCGAGCGCGGCGGGGTCCACCCGCACGGTGAATCCGGTGATCGCCCCGGTGGCCCGCAGTCGGTCCACCCGCCGTTTGACCGCGGGCGCGGAGAGCCCGACGAGTTGGCCGATGTCGGAGTAGGAGCGGCGGGCGTCCTCGGCGAGGGCGTGCACGATGCGTTCGTCGAGATCGTTCAGCACTGCGGGTGGATCACTTCTCTGGAGTCGACGGAGCTGAGGGAGACGGTGAAGTCGATGGGGTCGCGAGACGGGAGCGGCGATAGCCGTAACTGAAGTAGAACACGAGCCCGACAGCCATCCAGACGCCGAAGACGACCCAGGTGACGCTGTCGAGGCTGCCCATCATCCAGACGCAGAACGCGAACCCCAGCGCGGGCAGCACCGGCGACAGCGGCACCCGGAAGGTCCGCGGCATGTCCGGCCGGGTCCGCCGCAGTACCACGACGGCCACATTGACCAGCGCGAACGCGAACAACGTGCCGATGCTCGTCGCATCGGCGAGCTGCCCCAGCGGAATGGCCGCGGCGAGCACACCGCAGAACAGCGAGACGATCACGGTGTTGACGCGAGGCGTCCCGGTCCTCGGGTGCACGCGTGAGAACACCGTGGGCACGAGCCCGTCCCGGGACATGGCGAACAGGATGCGGGTCTGCCCGTACAGCACGGTCAGCACCACACTCGCGATGGCGATGACCGCGCCGGCCGCCAGCAGCGTCCCCCAGAACGCGTCCCCGGTGACGTCCTTCATGATCCCGGCGAGCGCCGCTTCGGACTCGCCGAACCGCTCCCAGGGCCGCGCCCCGATCGCGACGGCGGCGACCAGCACGTACAGCGCGGTGACGATGACCAGGGACAGCATGATCGCGCGCGGCAGATCACGCTGCGCGTTCTTCGCCTCCTCACCGGCGGTCGAGGCCGCGTCGAACCCGATGTACGAGAAGAAGAGCGTCGCCCCGGCCGCGCTGACACCGGCCATGCCGAGCGGCATGAAGTTCTCGTAGTTGCCGGACCGGAAGCCCTGCAGACCGATGAGGCAGAAGAGCAGCAGAGCGGCGATCTTCACCACGACCATGATCGTGTTGGCTCGGGCGGACTCCCGGGCCCCGCCCAGCAGGAACGCCATCGCGAGCAGCACGACGATCAGCGCGGGCAGGTTGAAGATGCCCCCGTCGCCGGGCGGCGCGGACAGCGCGGCCGGAAGGGTCACTCCGACGGTCCCGTCCAGCAGCTCGTTGAGGTACTCGCCCCAGCCGACGGCGACGGCCGACACCGACACCCCGTACTCCAGGACCAGACACCAGCCGCAGACCCATGCGACCAGCTCGCCCATCGTTGCGTACGCGTACGAGTACGAGGACCCGGAGACCGGGATGGTGCCGGCCAGCTCCGCGTACGACAGGGCCGAGAACAGCGCGGTGAGACCGGCGATCACGAAGGAGAGGGTGACGGCGGGCCCGGCCTTGGGAACGGCCTCGCCGAGGACGACGAAGATGCCGGTGCCGAGCGTGGCACCGATGCTGATCATCGTCAGCTGCCACAGCCCGAGGGATCTCCGCAGCGACCCTCCCTCACCCTGGCCACCCTCCGCGACCAGGCGTTCCACGGGCTTGCGGCGCATCAGCCGCGCCCCGACGCCGTCGGGCGGCGGGGCCGGCTGCTTGTCGTTCTGCGGGGGTGCGCCTTGGTCGAGCACGCGTGGCTCCTTCATCGCTGCCGGTCAGGGCGGGTGAGGACCGACAGCACCGAACAGCAGGGGGCCACCGAGCAGGAGGTCCCCGCCACGCCACGTACAGCGCATGACCCTATGAGCCGGAGCTTCACGAGCGTAATGCGGCAACCTTGCGCACTTCCGCAAGATCGTTGCGTACATCGAACGAGGGCGAAGCTTCGTTGCACGGCTCCTTAAAACCCTTGCGCCCCGAGCTCGAAGGCGGCCTAGTGCCGCGTCAGCCAAGGTTCGCCCCGTCGCGACGCCCGGCACGCTCCCCCATTCTCGGCTTCGCTCGAACGGGAGGGGCCCCCACCGCCGCACCGGCCGAAAGCCCAAGTACGTCCGGTCCATCGACGAGGACTTCCGGCCGGCACGCCGAGAGCACGCACCGGACGCCGCTCCTTGACGGGCAAACCTTGGCTGACGCGGCACTAGCTCCAGCTGGCGTGCAACGGCTTACCCTCCGCATACCCGGCCGCACTCTGAATCCCCACCACGGCCCGCTCCGCGAACTCCTCCAGAGACCCGGCCCCCGCATACGTGCAGGACGACCGCACTCCCGCGATGACCGAGTCGATCAGATCCTCGACCCCGGGCCGGACCGGATCCAGGAACATCCGCGAAGTGGAGATGCCTTCCTCGAACAGCGCCTTGCGCGCCCGGTCGTACGCCGACTCCTCGCTCGTACGGTTGCGAACGGCCCGCGCCGACGCCATCCCGAACGACTCCTTGTACAGCCGCCCGTCGGCGTCCTGCTGAAGGTCGCCCGGCGACTCGTACGTCCCCGCGAACCACGACCCGATCATCACGTTCGACGCGCCCGCGGCCAGCGCCATGGCGACATCACGGGGGTGCCGCACACCACCGTCGGCCCACACGTGCTTCCCGTACTTCTTCGCCTCGGCGGCGCACTCCAGAACGGCCGAGAACTGCGGCCGCCCGACCCCGGTCATCATCCGGGTCGTGCACATGGCACCCGGGCCGACACCGACCTTGACGATGTCCGCGCCCGCCTCGATCAGGTCCCGGACACCCTCCGCGGCGACGATGTTGCCCGCGACGATGGGCACCCGGGGGGCGAGGTCCCGCACCAGCTTGATCGCGTTGATCATCGACTCCTGGTGGCCGTGCGCGGTGTCGATGACGAGCGTGTCGACACCCGCGTCCAGCAGTTCCTGGGCCTTGCCCGCGAAGTCGCCGTTGACGCCGACGGCGGCGGCTATGCGCAGCTTGCCGTCGGCGTCGACGGCCGGCGTGTAGAGCGTGGCCCGCAGGGCGCCCTTGCGGGTGAGGATGCCGGCGAGGCGGCCGTCCTTGTCGACCGCGGGCGCGTACCGGCGGTTGGCCGCGTCGAGCCGGTTGAAGGCCTCGCGCGGGTCGATGTCGGCGTCCAGGAGCAACAGGTCGCGGGACATGACGACTTCGAGCTGGGTGAAGCGGTCGACGCCGGTCAGATCCGCGTCGGTGACGACTCCGACGGGCCGGAGCGCCTCGTCGACGACGACGCCCGCGTTGTGCGCGCGCTTCGGCAGCAGGGCCAGCGCGTCGGCGACCGTCTGGTGCGGGTTCAGCACGATCGGGGTGTCGAGGACGAGATGGCGGCTCTTCACCCAGGAGATGACGTCGGTGACGACCTCGTTCGGGATGTCCTGCGGGATGACCACCAGGCCACCGCGGCGGGCGACCGTCTCGGCCATGCGGCGGCCGGCGATGGCGGTCATGTTGGCGACGACGAGCGGGATGGTGGTGCCCGTGCCGTCCGGGGAGGCCAGGTCCACGTCCTGCCGCGATCCGACGGCGCTGCGGCTCGGGACCATGAAGACGTCGTCGTACGTCAGGTCGTACGCGGGCTGGATGTCATTGAGGAAACGCACGTGCCGCACATCCCAGTCGATCAGAGGTGACCCCCTGACAGGACCGCCAGGGGGAAGAGCACGTACTTCATTGTCCCATGTCGGCGGGTATGAGCGGCCCCGACGGATCGTCCAGAGGGGCCGTGGGCGGCCTAGGAGGATCCTCCGAGAGCCAGCACGATCCGCAGCTCGGTGGCGGTGCCGGTCCAGTGGTCGGCGGCGTCCGCGAACACCTCCCGTGCGATGCTCCAGTCGTTCGGCTCGGCCCCCGCGTACTCCTGCCAGCCGGTGATCACGACCAGGCGTCCCCGTACGGGCGGCGCCCACGACAGGTCGGTGAGGCAGTCGGCGAGGGCGTCCCAGTTGCGGCCGAAGTACTCGGGCAGGTCGAAGGCGCGGGCGCAGCGGTCCATGAAGGCGGGCTTGTCCGTGACACCGCCGAGGTCCAGCCCGATGTGGACCCAGCCGCCGGCGCCCAGTACTTCGGCGAGCGTGCCCTCACTCATCTCAACACCGTCCTGTACGACTCGTACTGACTGATCGCCGGCCCCGGCCGGGGCCGGCGGACGCACCCCGCCGACCCACGTGGAGCGCCCCGTCAGGGCCCGTCCGGGTCCGCCCGGTTGAGCGCCGGCCGCGGCGTCGGACCGGCCATCAGCAGGTAGTCCGCCGCCGATGTGTCGGTGACGAGGCTGGTCACCAGCCCCGACCGCAGGACGGCGTCGATCGCGGCCGCCTTGCGCTGGCCGCCCGCGATCGCCACGACCTCGGGGATACGGCGGAGCTGGTCGGCCTTGACCGTGATGCACCGCTCGCCCAGGTCACGCCCGACACGGCGGCCATCGGAGTCGAAGAGGTGTGCGGACATCTCGGCGGCGACACCGAGGGAGGCGTAGTGGCCGCGCTCCTCGTCGCTGAGCATGTCGTGCACCGTGGAGATGCCCGCCTCCCACGAGCCGATGGAGACACAGGCGACCGTGACCTTGTCGAAGTACTCGAAGGCCCGGGCGATCCCGGTCTGGTTGCGCAGCGCGGCCGCGGTGGCCGCGTCCGGCAGCAGCATCGGCGCGTAGATGGGGTGGGCGTCGCCGCCCGACACCTGCGCGGCCCGCCGTACCGCCTCGACCGAGCCGCGCTCGGCGGTCCCGGCGTCGTACACGCCTGTCAGCTGCACCACCGTGCAGGGCGGCAGCCGGTCCAGGGCGGCCGCCATGTGGATGGTGGAGCGCCCCCAGGCGAGGCCGAGGACATCGCCCTCGTTCACCAGTTCGCCGAGCAGGTCCGCAGCCACCTCACCGAGGTTCTCCGGGTCGGGCGACTCCTCGGCGTCGGCCGGCGACTCGACGACCACGGCGTGCCTGAGGCCGTAGCGAGCGCGCAGCGCGTCGGAGCGGTCGGCGTCCAGCTCCGCGGGGACGCGGATCTCGATGCGTACGAGATCCCGTTCGAGGGCGGTCTCCAGAACCCGGGCCACCTTGAAGCGGCTCACGCCGAACTCCTCGGCGATCTGGATCTTGGATTTGCCCTCGAGGTAGAAGCGGCGGGCCATGGCCGCCGCCTGAACCAGCTCAGCGGGTCCCATCCGCATGGCTGACCGGCCCGCCGACATACCCGACACGGCCATCTCCTCACTGCTCTTCACACATGGATACGCCGTTCATCCTTGCAGATCCGGCGTTTTCGATCAGCCCGAAGGAACGTCGTTCACGTTCCCTTGGCCCTGTGGTCGCCCGACGTGCCACGCCCGCCTCGGCGTTCGCACGGCCGTACGCCCGTGACTCAGTGGCCGCAGGCCCAGCCGGCGGTTGCCGTCGTGGCCTCCGCCTGGGCCCGCAGCGCACGCACCGCCGCGGCCGGGTCCTCCGCCCCGTACACCGCGGAACCGGCGACGAAGACGTCGGCGCCCGCCTCGGCGCAGCGCTCGATGGTGGACTCGGCGACGCCGCCGTCGACCTGGAGCCACAGGTCGAGGCCGTGCTTGCTGATCAACTCGCGGGTCCGGCGGATCTTGGGGAGCATGATGTCGAGAAAGGCCTGGCCTCCGAAGCCCGGTTCGACCGTCATGATCAGCACCATGTCGAGCTCGGGCAGCAGGTCCTCGAACGGCTCGATCGGCGTCGCGGGCCTGAGCGCCATGGAGGCTCTGGCTCCCTTGGCCCGGATCTCGCGGGCGAGCCGCACCGGTGCGGCGGCCGCCTCCACATGGAAGGTGACCGAACCGGCACCCGCTTCCACGTACTGGGGCGCCCACCGATCGGGGGCCTCGATCATCAGGTGGCAGTCCAGCGGCGTCCGAGTCGCGCGGGCCAGGGACTCCACGACCGGCACACCGAGCGTGAGGTTCGGGACGAAATGGTTGTCCATCACGTCTACATGGAGCCAGTCGGCCCCTTCGACCGCCTTCGCCTCGTCGGCGAGACGGGCGAAGTCGGCGGACAGGATGCTTGGGTTGATCTGCGCGGCCATGGACCAAGCCTCCCATGTCCACGACCGGTTGTTCGCCTCGGTCCGCACCTGGTCTCTCCAGCCGAAGCCGCCCGGCGGCGGCCCACGGCGTGCGGGGCGGCCCACCGGCCCGGCGTCATGCCGTGCCAGGCGGCCCACCGGCCCGGGGTTCGGCCCGCGGACCGGGTCCCCGTACGGCCGTGGGGGTGGCCGTGACGGAGACCCGGCGGGAGACGAGGCCGCCGGCCGGCCGGGGCATCGGGCACCTGGTGTGCGGGCGCCGCGCCAAGTGGGTCGTCCTGGTCCTGTGGCTGGTGGTGCTGTTCCTGACCGCCCCGCTCGCGCCGAAACTCACCGACGCCCAGGACAACGACGCTGCCTCCTGGCTGCCGGGCTCGGCCGAGTCCACCCAGGTCCTGGAGATCTCCGAGGGATTCCGGCCCGAGCAGATCCCCGCGGTGGTCGTCTACGCCCGCGAGAGCGGCCTCACGACCGAGGACCGGTCGAAGATCGAGGCGGACGTACGCGAACTCAAGGGGCTGACCGACCACGGGATCATCGGCTCCCAGACCCGCGGCCCCGTCTACGACCGTGAGACCGACCCGAGGGCCGCCCAGATCTACGTGCCGATCACGATGGACGAGAAGGGCTGGGAGCGGATCGCGCCCGCGGTCGACTCGATCCGGGACGGCGTGGGCGAGGGCGGCGGCGGGCTCGCCGTCCACATCACGGGTCCGGGCGGTACGTCCGCCGACTTCTCCGAGGCCTTCGAGGGCATCGACTCCACGCTGCTGGTGTCGGCGATGGCCGTCGTCATCGTGATGCTCCTGCTCACCTACCGCAGTCCGACCCTGCTCCTGGTCCCGCTGCTCGCCGTCATCGTCGCCCTCTTCACGGCCCAGGCCATGATCTATCTGCTGGCGGAGCATGGCGGCTTGACCGTGAACGGCCAGAGCGCGGGCATCCTCACCGTCCTCGTCTTCGGCGCGGGCACCGACTACGCCCTGCTGCTCGTGGCCCGCTACCGCGAGGAGCTGCGCCGCCACGAGGACCGCCACGAGGCGATGGCCCTGGCCCTGCACCGCGCGGGCCCGGCGGTGCTGGCGTCCGGCGCGACGGTCGTCCTGAGCATGCTGGTCCTGCTGGCCGCCGAGATGAACTCGACGAGCGGCCTGGGCCCGGTGGCGGCCGTCGGCGTCGCGGTCGCCCTGCTCGCGATGATGACGCTCTTCCCCGCCCTGCTGGTGATCTTCGGCCGCTGGATCTTCTGGCCGGTGATCCCCCACCTCGGCAGCGCCGACCCGACGGAGCGCGGTGTGTGGGCCCGGACGGGCCGCCGCTTCGCCCGCCGCCCTCGGATGGTCTGGGTCGCCACGGCCGCCGCGCTGGCCCTGTGCTCGCTGGGCCTGATCCAGCTGCGCGCGGAGGGCATCAGCAACGCGGACGCCTTCACGGGTGAGCCGGACTCGATCGTCGGCCAGGAGATCTCCGCGCGCTACTTCCCGGCGGGCAGCGGCGATCCTCTCGTGATCATCAGCAACCAGGCGCAGGCCCGGGAGGTGGGCCGCGTGGTCGCCGACACGGAAGGCGTCGTGGCGGACTCGCTCGGCCTGCCACCCGGCACCAAACCCGCCCACGAGGGCAAGGTCCTCTTCGAGGCCACCCTGTCCGACCCCTCCGACAGCGAGGCGGCCAAACAGACCGTGGAACGTGTCCGGGACGCCGTCCACGACGTGCCGGACGCCGACGCCCAGGTGGGCGGCGGTACGGCGGCCCTGCTGGACATGGACGAGGCGACGACCCGCGACAACATCCTGATCATCCCGCTGGTGCTGGTCGTGGTCCTGCTGATCCTCTGCGCCCTGCTCCGCGCCCTGATCGCCCCGCTCCTGCTGATCGGGACCGTGATCCTTTCCTTCGCCGCGGCGCTGGGCATCAGCGCGCTCGCCTTCAGACACCTCTTCGACTACGCGGGCGAGTCGACCGACTTCCCGCTGTTCGTCTTCGTCTTCCTGGTCGCCCTGGGCATCGACTACAACATCTTCCTGACCACCCGCATCCGCGAGGAGGCCGCCCACCAGGGCACCCGCAAGGGCGTGGTGACGGGCCTCGCGGCGACCGGCGCGGTGATCACCTCGGCCGGCCTGGTCCTCGCCGGCACCTTCGCCGCGCTCGGCACCCTCCCCATGGTCGCCTTCGCCGAGATCGGCTTCGCGGTCGCCCTGGGCGTCCTCCTGGACACCTTCATCGTGCGGTCCGTACTGGTCACCGCCCTGTTCCTGGACGTCGGACCGAAGGTGTGGTGGCCCCACCGGCTGGCGCGCGAGGACGGCGGCGCGACGGGGAAGGAACCGGTGGAGAGCGGTGCCGGGCCGGGCAGATGAGGATCTCGCGCGGCCTGACGGACGAGGGTCGTCGATGCGATCGCGATCCCGTGGGTGAAAGCTGCTCACCCACCCGAACCGCAGGCAGGCAGACAGGCAGGCAGCGGGCAGGCAGGCAGGCAGTGGCCGCCTACGCGGTCCGGCGGATCAACGCCAGATACATGGCGTCCGTTCCGTGCAGATGCGGCCACAGCTGTACGTCGGGACCCTCGCCCAGCGCCGGCACGCCCTCCAGGAGGGGCCGCGCGTCGATGAGGTCGGCCGCGCCGCCGTACTGCTTGAGCACGTCGTCGACAACGGCTCGGGTCTCGGCGAGGTGCGGCGAGCAGGTCGCGTAGCCGACGACACCACCGACCCGTACGGACTCCAGCGCGGTCCGCAGCAGCGCCCGCTGGAGCGGGGCGAACCCCTCCAGATCCTCGGGCCGCCGCCGCCAACGGGCCTCGGGCCGCCGCCGCAGGGCCCCGAGCCCCGTGCAGGGCACATCCATCAGCACCCGGTCGAAGGCCCCCGGCCGCCACGGCGGACGGGTCCCGTCCGCCGCGATGACCTGATACGGCCCGGGGTTGCCGTGCAGCGCCTTCGCGACGAGCCCCGCCCGGTGCGGCTGCTTCTCCGAGGCGAGCAGCACGGCCCCGCGCTCGGCGGCGAGGGCGGCGAGCAGCGCCGCCTTGCCGCCGGGCCCGGCACACCCGTCCAGCCATGCCTTGTCGGGCCCGTCGAGCGGCGCGTTCGCCAGGGCGAGCGCCACCAGCTGGCTGCCCTCGTCCTGCACACCCGCACGGCCCTCCCGTACGGCGTCGACGGCACCCGGCTCCCCGCCCTCGGAGAGCCGCACGGCGTACGGCGACCAGCGCCCCGCCACCGCGGCCTCCTCGCGGAGCAGTTCCTCGGTGGTGGCCCGCCCGGGCCGGGCGACGAGAGTGACCTCAGGCCGCTCGTTGTCGGCCTCCAACAGATCCTCGATGCCGGCGCGTCCACCGCCGAGCGAGTCCCAGAGCGCGGACACCACCCACCGGGGATGTGAGTGCACGACGGCGAGGTGGTCCTCCGGATCGTCGTCGTAGGGCGGTGCGACGCGTTCCAGCCATCCGTCGAGGTCATGCTGCGCGACCTTGCGCAGCACCGCGTTCACGAACTTGGCCCGCCCGTCCCCGAGCACGACCCGCGCGAGTTCGACGGAGGCGGACACGGCCGCGTGGGTGGGGATCCGCGTCCCCAGCAACTGGTGCGCACCGAGGCTGAGCACGTCCAGCACCGGCGGGTCGACCTCCCGCAACGGCCGGTCGACGCACTCCGCGATGACGGCGTCGTACGTCCCCTGCCGACGCAGCGTCCCGTACACGAGTTCGGTCGCCAGCGCCGCGTCCCGCCCGTCGAACTTGTCGGGCCCCTCTTTCTCCCGCGCCCTGCGCAACAGCGGCGGCAGAACGAGGTTCGCGTACGCGTCCCGCTCGTCCACGGCCCGCAACGCCTCGAAGGCGAGCATACGGACGGGGTCCTTCTGGGGACGGCGGTACGGCTTGCCCGGCTTACGCGGACGACGGGACTGCTCACTCACGAAAAAGGTGCTCCGGATACGGGATGAGATGCCGTGCCCAGCGTACGCCGCGGGGGCGGTACGCCGGGCATCGGCCACCTGGGGCCTGGGGGGGGCGGGAGGTCTGGGTCTGCTGGGTTGTTCCTGGGTCTGCCGGGGCGACCGGGACAGCTGGGCCTGCAGGGGTGTCCCTGAACCTGCCGAGCGCACCAGGACAGCCCGGACTCGCGGGCGGACCGGACTGGCCGAGCCGCCAGGCCACTCGCGCCGCCAGAGCCGCTCGGGACTGTCGGCGACCTGTTGGCGACAACCGTGCCTGCTGGGCCGATTCGACCAACCGCCGGGCCTCAGTCGCCGACGGACTCCCCGGAGCCGATCCGCACCCCGCGCGCCCAGTCGGCGGCCCGCATCGGCTTCTTGCCCTGCGCCTGCACCCAGAGCAGTTCCACGGCGTACGACCCGGTCCCGACGTACACGTTGTTCTTGCCGACGTCGAGCGCGCCCGGGGCGAGATCCGTGCGCTCGGGCACCGGCACGACCTGGATGAGCTTCAACCGCTCACCACGGAACGTCGTCCACGCACCCGGCGCCGGCGTGCACCCACGCACCACCCGGTCGACGCGCAGCGCGGGCGCGGCCCAGTCGATCTGCGCGTCCTCCACGGTGATCTTCGGCGCGAGGGTGATCCCCTCTACGGGCTGCGGCACGGCCTTCAGCGTTCCGTCCTCGATGCCGTCCATCGTGGCGGCGAGCAGCCCGGCCCCCGCGAAGGCGAGCCTGGTCAGCAGATCACCGCTCGTATCCGTCGGCCGGATCTCCTCGGTGACCGTCCCGTACACGGGCCCGGAGTCGAGCCCCTCCTCGATGAGGAACGTGGAGGCCCCGGTGATCTCGTCCCCCGCCATGATCGAGTGCTGCACGGGCGCGGCACCCCGCCATGCGGGCAGGAGGGAGAAGTGCAGGTTGACCCACCCCTGGGCCGGCACATCAAGGGCGACCCGCGGCAACAGGGCCCCGTACGCCACGACCGGAC
The DNA here is from genome assembly GCF_024612015.1 of Streptomyces sp. CA-210063. Classification (NCBI taxonomy): domain Bacteria; kingdom Bacillati; phylum Actinomycetota; class Actinomycetes; order Kitasatosporales; family Streptomycetaceae; genus Streptomyces; species Streptomyces sp. CA-210063. The sequence goes on along the minus strand of NZ_CP102512.1, from coordinate 8,788,758 downwards.
AGCAGTCGGGGGCGATCTCCCGGAGCCGCGCGAGAAACTCCTCGTCCCGGGGCCGGTTCGGCTTCAGCACCTCGATGCCCGCTTCCGCCGCCCGCTGCGCAACCGGGCTCGCGACCAGCCGCCGCCCCCGCCCCGCCGGCGCGTCCGGCCGCGTGACGACAGCGGCCACCTCATGCCTCCCCGACGCGATCAACGCGTCCAACGCGGGAACAGCGACCTCTGGGGTACCAGCGAAGACAAGCTTCATGGATGACTGACGGCCTCTCGAACGAAAGTTCATACACCCGCACGCCACAGCGCGGGACAACACACCAGTCTATGTTCCACACCCCGTCCCACGACCGCCGGACGAACAGCCCCACAAACCACGACCGCCGGACGAACAAACCCCACAGCAACGACCGCCGGACGAACAAACCCCACAGCAACGACCGCCGGACGAACAAGCCCCACAGCTACGACCGCCGGACGAACGACAGCCCGCAGCCGCCGGCGGCGAAGCACCCCCACGGGAGGCCCGAACGTGTCAGCCGACTCGCACGGGCGGTGCGCGGGTGGGAGACCCCGTCAAACCCCAGCGGCAGCGGGGGCGCACCCCCACCCGCGCGCCCCGCGCATATGCCGCCACGCCCCCACACCGTGACCAGCGGAGCGAATTCGCGTTGGTCAAGAAAGAGTTGACCGATACGGGCCGCAATCGCGGCACCTCCCCTTTTTCAACGCCGGTTCGAGAGGCTTGTTCATGGCCGACCACGCAACCCACGACGCCCAGGCTCGGGCCAGCCTGCACTTGCTGGTGCGGGACATCGAGCGGGTCCGCCGGCAGGTGGACGCACTGCGCACCCTCACCGCCCAGTTGGGCAACGTCTACCGCCCGCGCCGCTCCGGCCCCTCCACGGGCTTCGTCGTCTACGGACGCGCCCCCGCCCCGACCGTCCGCCTCGCCCAGGAGCTGCGGGACAGCGTCGAGACCCTGGTCACGGCCGCCGTGGACTTCGACCGCTCACTCGGTTTCTCGTGGGACGCGGTGGGCTCGGCCCTCGGGGTCACCAAACAGGCCGTACACCGCCGTTACGGCGCCCGCCGCGCCGCCGCCCAGGCCGCGGCGGAGGCGGAGCGCACGGGAGACCCCCAGGGCAGCAACCGCGCTGTCAACGTCGGCTCCGGCATCCCCACGGTCCCCGCGGCCCGCTCGGTGCCGGCCCAGATGCCCGCGCACATGCCGACCCAGCCGACAGCCGGCAGCCCCACCCTCCGCGACGAGGTGAGACCCACGGCCTTCCCCGGCCCGCGCAACGGCTGACCGACCCCCCGACTGCCTCCCGGTGTCCGACCGGGAGGTAGTCGCCCATCAACCCACCGAACTCCTCCGCCACGGCGGGCAAACCCCCTCGAAGGCCCCCCGCCCCCTACGACGGCCCCTCGTCAACGGCTCACCCGATGTCCAACGGATCCACCCGAATCCGCACCCGGGCCCCTTCATTCCCCCCACGAGCCATCCGCGCCGCCTGCGCACTCTTCAACGCACCGGCCAGTGCCGCCCCACTCCCCGGCGGCACCCGAATCAACGCCCGCTCCCACTGCTCCCCCACGGGCGGCGCCCCCACCCGCCGGCCCTTCCCCGCCTCGGCGACAGGCCCAGGGCCGGGCCCCGGCGCAGGCATGGGCACGGGCCCCAACACCTCAGCATCCGGCGGCAGTTCGACCGCCCCCAGAAATTCGACCAGGGCCTCGGCGGTCCCGGACACGGCGGCCATCCGAGAGACCGGCGGAAACCCCAGCTCGGCCCGCTCGGCGAGTTCCCGCACGGCGTGCCCCACCGGATCCCACCGCACGAGCGCCTGTACGGGCCGCAGGGTCGGCTCGGCGACGACGACGACCGTCCCGCCGGCCCCCTGGTTCCGTACGAGCGCTGCGGCACCGATCCACCGCCGCAGCGCGTCCTCCCCGGCCCGCAGATCGGGCCGTCCGAGCATGGCCCACCCGTCGAGCAGCAGTGCGGCGGCGTACCCGCCCTCGGCGACCGGTTCGGCTCCCGGCGTACTCACGACCAGCGCGGGTGTCCCCGGCACGGTGTCCAGCACCTGCTCCCGCCCGGAGGTCCGCACGGGCACGGCGGGAAAGGCCCGCCCCAGTTCCTCGGCGGTCCGCCGCGCCCCCACGACCTGCGCCCGCAGCCGGTAGCCACCGCACTCGGGGCAGTGCCAGCCGCCCTCCTCGCGCCCGCACCACCCGCAGGCCAGGGCTCCGGCCTCGTCCCGCGCCTCCAGCGGCCCCGCACAGCGCCGGCACCGCGCGGGCTCCCGGCACCGCGCACAGGCCATCCGCGGCACATACCCCCGCCGAGGCACCTGCACGAGCACGGGGCCGTCCCGCAGCCCGTCCCTCGCGACCTGCCAGGCGAGACTCGGCAACCGTGCCGCCCGAGCCGCCTCGTCCCGCGCCAACTCCCCGTCCCCCACGGTCCGCACCAAGGGCGCGGCAGCCCGTACCTGTTCTCTCCCGGCGACGATCGGCGCGGCCCACCCACTCTCGACGAGCTGGGCGGCCTCGACCGTACAACCCCAACTCCCCAGCAGAAAGGCGCACTTGTCACGAGAGGCCCGTAGCTCCAACACCTCCCGCACATGCGGAAAGGGAGCGTTGTCATCACTGTGGCCGGCGTCGCCGTCGTCCCAGATGACGACCAACCCAAGATCGCGCACCGGCGCGAACATGGCCGCCCTAGTCCCGACGACAGCCCGCACGGCCCCCCGCCGCACGGCCAGCCACTCCCGGTACCGCCGCTCCTGCCCCGCGTCGGCGGTCAGCAGCGCATGCCGCCCCTCCCCCAGGAGCCCCCTGAGCGCCTCGTCGACCCGAGCGGCGGGCCGCCCGGCCGGTACCACGACGAGCGCACCCCGCCCCGACGCCAGCGTCGCCTGCACGGCCCGGCCGATCTCCTCGGCCCAGTCCGGCCCCGGCAACGCGGTCCACACGGCCCGAGGCGCACCCCCACCGGCCAAGGCCCGCAGAAAGTCCTCGCCCCGCCCATACCGCCGCCAGGACCCGGGCTCGGGCTCGGGCGGAGGAGGAGGCGGCCCCCCCATCTCCACGGCCTCCGCCCGCGCATGCCGAGGCGGAACGGCCAACTGCAGCACATCCGCGAGGCTCCCCGCATACCGATCCGCCACGGCCCGCGCCAGCCCCAGCAACTCGGGCCCCAGCACGGGCTCCGGCGAAACGACCTGCGCGAGCGCGGCCAAGGGCCCTGAGTAGTCCGTTTCGGCGACCCGCTCGACGAGAAACCCGTCGATCAGCGCGCCCCCCTCCCGCCGCCCCTCCCTGACGTTGCGCCCCCCGGCCCCGAACCGCACCCGAACCCGAACCCCGGGCTGGGCGACGGCATCCAATTCCTCCGGCACGGCATAGTCGAAGTACCGGTCAAGATGCAGCACACCCTTGTCGACCAGCACCCGAGCGACCGGCAACGCCTTCGCCAGCGCCGCCCCCCGCCAGGTCCGCGGCTTCGCCCGCGGCACCTTGGCCTTCCGCACCGCCTCCCGAACAAGCGCGAGCTGCTCCGGCCCCGCGTCCCCCGCCGCGCCGCCGCCCCTCTTCCCATCCTCGCTGCTCACACTCGCATTCTTACCAAACCCCACTGACATCCGACGCCGCCCACGGTCGGCCATCCGATGTGCCGGGGAGGCGATGAACGCGGCGAGGCCCGGCGCCCCCAAGGGACACCGGGCCTCGCCGGAGAACGGAAGAGTCGCAGGCCTTACAGACCCGCCGCCTCGCGCAGGGCCTCGACGCGGTCCGTGCGCTCCCAGGTGAACTCGGGGAGTTCGCGGCCGAAGTGGCCGTACGCGGCGGTCTGGCCGTAGATCGGGCGGAGGAGGTCGAGGTCGCGGATGATGGCGGCCGGGCGGAGGTCGAAGACCTCGTCGATGGCCTTCTCGATCCGGTCGGTGTCGACCTTGGCGGTGCCGAAGGTCTCGACGAAGAGGCCGACGGGCTCGGCCTTGCCGATGGCGTAGGCGACCTGGACCTCGCAGCGGGAGGCGAGGCCCGCCGCGACGACGTTCTTGGCGACCCAGCGCATCGCGTACGCCGCCGAACGGTCGACCTTGGACGGGTCCTTGCCGGAGAAGGCGCCGCCGCCGTGGCGGGCCATGCCGCCGTAGGTGTCGATGATGATCTTGCGGCCGGTGAGGCCGGCGTCGCCCATCGGGCCGCCGATCTCGAAGCGGCCGGTCGGGTTGACCAGGAGGCGGTAGCCCTCGGTGTCCAGCTTGATGCCGTCGTCCAGGAGTGCCTTCAGCTCCGGCTCCACCACGAACTCGCGGATGTCGGGGGCGAGGAGGGACTCCAGGTCGATGTCGCTGGCGTGCTGGGAGGAGACGACGACCGTGTCCAGGCGGACCGCCTTGTCACCGTCGTACTCGATGGTGACCTGGGTCTTTCCGTCGGGACGCAGGTAGGGGATGGTGCCGTTCTTACGGACGTCGGACAGGCGCTTCGACAGGCGGTGGGCCAGGAAGATCGGGAGCGGCATCAGCGTCGGCGTCTCGTCCGACGCGTAACCGAACATCAGGCCCTGGTCGCCCGCGCCCTGCTTGTCCAGCTCGTCGTCGTCGCCCTCGACCCGGTTCTCGTAAGCCGTGTCGACACCCTGCGCGATGTCCGGGGACTGCGCGCCGATCGACACCGACACACCGCAGGAGGCGCCGTCGAAGCCCTTCTTCGACGAGTCGTAGCCGATGTCCAGGATGGTGTCGCGGACCAGCTGGGCGATCGGCGCGTACGCCTTGGTCGTGACCTCACCGGCCACGTGCACCAGGCCGGTCGTGATGAGCGTCTCCACGGCGACACGGGACTTGGGGTCCTCGCGCAGGAGCGCATCGAGAATGGCATCGCTGATCTGGTCAGCGATCTTGTCGGGGTGACCCTCGGTCACAGACTCCGAGGTGAACAGACGACGGGACACAACGCTCCCTGGGGTTGCAGCGGCTGCTGGCTGATCATGGACGGACGTGCTCGGGGGCTGCGCCCGGCGTCGTCCGAGAACAGTTTATCGGTCGGGCTCGGCCACCGGCCCACCTGTCTCGCCTCTCGGGAGCTCTGTGACCTGCGGCACGTGCATTCTGCCCAATGGCCGTCGGTGTCCGCCAGGGTCGCCACGCCTCAATGTGCGAGGTTCGAGGGGACCGTGGCGCGAATGGACCAGTCAGTCCAGGCGGCTGGCAACCAGGTCCCACACCGTTTCGGCCAGGGCTTCCTTCGGGCCGTAAGGCACCGGGGTTTCACTCCCGTCGGCTCCCAGCACAACGGCCTCGTTCTCCTCCGAGCCGAAGGTCTTACGCTCCCCCACCTCGTTCACCACCAGCAGATCGCACCTCTTGCGTGCCAGTTTGGCGCGGCCGTTGGCGAGGACGTCGTCGGTCTCGGCGGCGAAGCCGACGACCACCTGGCCCGGGCGCGAACGGTCCGCCGAGATCTCCGCGAGGATGTCCGGATTACGCACCAGGACGATGGGATCGGGCTCCTGGCCGTCCTTCTTCTTGATCTTTCCGGCGGCGTATGTGCCGGGGCGGAAGTCAGCCACCGCGGCCGCCATCACCACGGCGTCCGCGTCCGGTGCCGCCTTGAGCACTGCCTCGCGCAGCTGGACCGCCGTGCCGACCCGTACGAGGTCCACTCCCGCGGGGTCCGGCAGCCCGGTGTTCGCCTCGATCAGCGTGACCCGGGCGCCCCGCGCGGCGGCCGTACGCGCCAGGGCATAGCCCTGTTTGCCGGAGGAGCGGTTGCCGAGGAAGCGGACCGGGTCGAGGGGCTCTCGGGTGCCGCCGGCGGTCACGACGACGTGCCGGCCGGTGAGGTCCGGCTCGGTGACGCCCCGGGCCAGGACCCGGCGGCAGATCTCGAAGATCTCGCCGGGGTCCGGCAGCCGGCCCTTGCCGGTGTCGACGCCGGTCAGCCGGCCCACGGCGGGGTCGATGACGAGGGCGCCGCGGCGGCGGAGCGTGGCCACGTTCTCCTGGGTGGCCGGGTGCTCCCACATCTCGGTGTGCATGGCGGGGGCGAAGACGACCGGGCAGCGGGCGGTGAGGAGGGTGTTCGTGAGGAGGTCGTCGGCGAGGCCGTGGGCGGCCTTCGCCAGCATGTCGGCGGTCGCCGGGGCCACGATCACCAGGTCGGCCTCCTGGCCGATGCGGACGTGCGGGACCTCGTGGACACTGTCCCACACCTCGGTGGAGACCGGATGGCCGGACAGCGCGGACCAGGTGGCGGCACCCACGAAGTGCAGCGCGGAGTCGGTCGGTACGACCCGTACGTCATGGCCGGACTCGGTCAGCCGGCGCAGCAGCTCGCACGCCTTGTAGGCGGCGATTCCACCGCTGACCCCCAGAACGACCTTCGGCTTGCCCACCGGGCCTCCCCGCACTCGAACCCGAACCTGACAGACGTACACCGCGGCTCGTCGGCGTACGCGTCCATCACACACCACAGGCCCGGCAGTCGCGCTGCCGGGCCTGTGGAAAAACCAACCGCAAGCTGAAAATAGTACCGACGCTTACGCGGGGCCCTCGATGGCCTCGGACGTCAGCAGACCCGCGTTGATCTCGCGCAGGGCGATCGAGAGCGGCTTCTCGTGGACGTGGGTGTCGACGAGGGGACCGACGTACTCGAGGAGGCCCTCGCCGAGCTGCGAGTAGTACGCGTTGATCTGGCGGGCACGCTTGGCCGCGTAGATCACGAGGCTGTACTTCGAGTCGGTTGCCTCGAGGAGCTCGTCGATCGGCGGGTTGATGATGCCCTCGGGCGCGGAGATGGAAGAGGACACGCTCTACCTTCCGATGGATGGGAAAAGATCGGTCGTGATCACAGAAATCGGACAGAACCCGTGATCACACAACATCCATCAAGGCTAGCAGCTCGCGGGCCACGTCCTCGACGGAGGTGTTGACCAGGGTCACGTCGAACTCCGGCTCGGCCGCCAGCTCGATCTTGGCCGCCTCCAGGCGGCGCTCGATCACCTCCGGCGGCTCGGTGCCCCGCCCGGTGAGCCTGCGCACCAGCTCCTCCCAGGAGGGAGGAGCCAGAAACACCAGTTGGGCCTCGGGCATGGTCTCGCGGACCTGCCGTGCGCCCTGGAGGTCGATCTCCAGCAGGACGGGCTCGCCCCGCTCCAGGCGCTCGAGCACGGCGGCCCGGGGAGTGCCGTAGCGGTTACCGGCGAACTCGGCCCACTCCAGCAGCTCGCCGTTGGCGATCAGCTTGTCCATCTCCTCGTCGGTGACGAAGAAGTAGTGGACTCCGTGCTGCTCACCAGGGCGCGGCTTCCGGGTCGTCGCCGACACCGAGAGCCAGACCTCGGGGTGTGCCTTGCGCATATGGGCGACGACCGTGCTCTTACCGACCCCTGAGGGGCCGGAGAGCACGGTCAGCCGCGGACGTACGTCCGGGGGCTCGGGGGTCGTCCCCCGGAATGTTGCAGCCATGCAGCGATTATTCCAGCAATCCCGGAGTGCCCGGGACTCCCTTCCCGTCAGTGCCCCGGTTCAGGAACCGGTGCTGCCGAACTCACGCTCCAGGGAAGCGATCTGGTTGGAACCGAGGCCGCGTACACGACGGCTCTCGGAGATACCGAGTCGCTCCATGATCTGCTTGGCGCGGACCTTGCCCACGCCAGGCAGGGACTCGAGCAGCGCGGAGACCTTCATCTTGCCGATGACGTCGTTCTCCTGGCCCTGCTTGATGACCTCGTGCAGGGAGGCGCCGGAGTGCTTGAGTCGATTCTTGACCTCGGCCCGCTCCCGGCGAGCCGCGGCGGCCTTTTCGAGCGCGGCTGCGCGCTGTTCAGGGGTAAGGGGCGGAAGAGCCACGCCTACGTCACCTCGGATGTCGAACTGTCGGATACGGACCGGTGAGGAACCTAGTCGCCCCACACCTGAGGAGCTACGAGCAACACGCTTGCCCGTTCTCCCCCACTGCCTTGAGGGGCGTGGGAGGTGCCCCCACTCGTCGGAGACTAGCGGCCAACTCCGCCAGAGTCAGCGAGAACAGAGGAAAAGTCCTGGTCAGCCTCCATGGAGTCGGACATATGCCGCATATTGCCCCGGATTTGAGAATGTATTCAGACTCAAGCCGTCCGGTAAGCGCCATCGCGGCAGTCATCGGAGGTCTCAGCCGACGGCCACCGCGGCCCGGATCTCGTCCGCGAAACGGTCCGAGGCGTCACGCAGAGCGACGATATCGGGACCGTGACGCAGAACACCCCGGCTGACGTTCGGGACCACATGGCGCACGGCCGCCCCGAAGACCGCCGGGAGATCGGCCGGAGTGGCCCCCTGCGCGCCGATCCCGGGCGCGAGGAGAGGTCCGTTGATGTTCAGGTCGTACGACGAGAGGTCGCCCAGCGTGGCCCCGACGACGGCCCCGAAGGAACCCATGGGCTCCTCCCCCGCGTTCTCGGCCGCCAGGTGCGCCAGCATCGTCGCTCCGACGTTCCGCCCGTCGCCGCGCACGGCGTGCTGCACCTCGCCGCCCTCCGGGTTGGAGGTCAGCGCCAGCACGAACAGACCGGCCCCGCTCTCGCGCGCGAGGTCCACGGCGGGCTTCAGCGAGCCGTAGCCCAGGTACGGCGACACGGTCAGCGCGTCCGAGAAGAGAGGCGCGTCGTTGTGCAGGAAGGTCTCGGCGTACGCGGCCATGGTGGAGCCGATGTCGCCGCGCTTGGCGTCCATGACGACCAGCGCGCCGGCCGCCCGAGCCTCCTGGACGGACTTCTCCAGTACCGCGATGCCGCGCGAGCCGAAGCGCTCGAAGAACGCGCTCTGCGGCTTGAAGACGGCCACGCGGTCCGCCAGCGCCTCGACGACCGTGCGGCTGAAGTGCTCCAGGCCCGCGATGTCGTCGCTCAGGCCCCAGTCGGCGAGCAGGGAGGCATGCGGGTCGATACCGACGCACAGCGGCCCGCGTTCGTCCATGGCACGGCGCAGCCGCGCACCGAAGGGCTCCGTCATACCGTCTTCCTCACGTCGGCGCCGACCGCGTCGGCGAGGGTGGCGTACGGGCTCGTACGGAGGCGTGCGGCGAGTCCCTTGTGGATGGCGCGCGCCCAGAAGGGGCCCTCGTAGACGAAGGCGCTGTAGCCCTGGACCAGCGTGGCGCCGGCCAGGATGCGCTGCCAGGCGTCCTCGGCGTTCTCGATGCCGCCGACGCCCACGAGGGTGATCCGGTCGCCCACGCGCGCGTAGAGGCGTCGCAGGACCGCGAGGGAGCGGGCCTTGACGGGCGCGCCGGAGAGGCCGCCCGCCTCCTTCACCAGGGAGGGTTCGGATGTCAAACCGAGTCCCTCGCGCGCGATGGTGGTGTTCGTGGCGATGATCCCGTCCAGGCCCAGCTCCACGGCGAGGTCGGCGACGGCGTCGACGTCCTCGTCGGCGAGGTCCGGCGCGATCTTCACCAGCAGCGGCACCCGGCGCGTGCGCACGGTGCGGTCGGCGGCCTCGCGGACGGCGGTCAGCAGGGGACGCAGCGCCTCCGTGGCCTGGAGGTTGCGCAGGCCGGGCGTGTTGGGCGAGGAGACGTTCACGACCAGGTAGTCGGCGTACGGGGCAAGGCGCTCGGTGGACTTCACGTAGTCCCCGGCGGCCTCGCCCTCCGGGACGACCTTGGTCTTGCCGATGTTGACACCCACGACGGTCCTGAAGACGGGCGTACGGGAGGCCAGCCGCGCGGCGACGGCGAGCGAGCCCTCGTTGTTGAAGCCCATACGGTTGATCAGCGCGCGGTCGGCGACCAGGCGGAACAGCCGCTTCTTGGGGTTCCCGGGCTGCGCCTCGCCCGTCACCGTGCCGATCTCGACGTGGTCGAAGCCCAGCATCGACATACCGTCGATGGCGACGGCGTTCTTGTCGAAGCCGGCGGCCAGGCCGAAGGGGCCGTGCATGCGCAGCCCGAACGCCTCGGTGCGCAGTTCCTCGTAGCGGGGCGCCAGCACGGCCGCGACGAAGGTGCGCAGCACGGGGATGCGGGCGGCGAGGCGGATCCAGCGGAAGGCCAGGTAGTGGGCCTCCTCGGGGTCCATCCGTTTGAAGACCAGACGGAAGAAGAGCTTGTACATGTTCCTGTCCTCGAAGGCACCTCACGAAGAGGTCTCATGGATCTCATGAAGAGGGGGACACCGTTTCCGGTGTCCCCCTCAGGGCTGCTAGTCGCGGGCCGCGGTCAGGTGTTCGGCGTGTTCCTGGAGTGAGCGCACACCCACGTCGCCGTGGTTGAGCGCGTCGATGCCCTGGACGGCCGCGGCGAGCGCCTGGACCGTCGTCAGGCACGGCACGGACCGGGCCACGGCCGCCGTGCGGATGTCGTAGCCGTCGAGGCGGCCGCCGGTGCCGTACGGGGTGTTGACGATGAGGTCGACCTCGCCGTCGTGGATGAGCTGGACGATGGTCTTCTCGCCGTTCGGGCCGGTGCCCTCGGACTGCTTGCGTACGACGGTGGCGTTGATGCCGTTGCGCCGCAGGACCTCGGCCGTGCCGGACGTGGCGAGCAGTTCGAAGCCGTGGGCGACGAGTTCACGCGCGGGGAAGATCATCGAGCGCTTGTCGCGGTTGGCGACGGAGATGAACGCGCGGCCCTTGGTGGGCAGCGGCCCGTACGCGGCGGCCTGCGACTTGGCGTACGCCGTGCCGAAGACCGAGTCGATGCCCATGACCTCGCCGGTGGAGCGCATCTCCGGGCCGAGGACCGTGTCGACGCCGCGTCCGTGGATGTCGCGGAAGCGCGACCACGGCATGACGGCCTCCTTGACGGAGATCGGTGCGTCGAGCGGCAGCTCACCGCCGTCACCGTTGGCCGGAAGCAGTCCCTCCGCCCGCAGCTCGGCGATGGTCGCGCCGAGCGAGATCCGGGCGGCGGCCTTGGCCAGCGGCACCGCGGTCGCCTTCGAGGTGAAGGGGACGGTGCGGGAGGCGCGCGGGTTGGCTTCGAGGACGTAGAGGATGTCGCCGGCCATCGCGAACTGGATGTTGATCAGGCCGCGCACGCCGACGCCCTTGGCGATGGCCTCCGTGGAGGCCCGCAGGCGCTTGATGTCGAAGCCGCCGAGGGTGATCGGGGGCAGGGCGCACGCCGAGTCGCCGGAGTGGATGCCGGCCTCCTCGATGTGCTCCATGACGCCGCCGAGGTAGAGCTCCTCGCCGTCGTACAGCGCGTCGACGTCGATCTCGATCGCGTCGTCGAGGAACCGGTCGACGAGGACCGGCCGGGAGGGGCTGATCTCGGTCGACTCGGCGATGTACGACTCCAGCCGGGTCTCGTCGTACACGATCTCCATGCCGCGGCCGCCGAGCACGTACGACGGCCGTACGAGGACGGGGTAGCCGATCTCGTCGGCGATGGCCTTGGCGCCGGCGAAGGTGGTCGCCGTGCCGTGCTTCGGGGCCGGGAGGCCGGCTTCGGCGAGGACCTGGCCGAAGGCGCCGCGGTCCTCGGCGGCGTGGATGGCCTCCGGGGAGGTGCCCACGACCGGCACGCCGTTGTCCTTGAGCGCCTGCGCCAGGCCCAGCGGGGTCTGGCCGCCGAGCTGCACGATGACGCCCGCGATCGGGCCGGCCTGCGCCTCCGCGTGGACGATCTCCAGCACGTCCTCCAGCGTCAGCGGCTCGAAGTACAGGCGGTCGGAGGTGTCGTAGTCCGTGGAGACGGTCTCCGGGTTGCAGTTGACCATCACGGTCTCGTAGCCCGCGTCGCTGAGCGCGAAGGAGGCGTGGACGCAGGAGTAGTCGAACTCGATGCCCTGGCCGATGCGGTTCGGGCCGGAGCCCAGGATGATGACGGCCGGCTTCTCCCGCGGCGCGACCTCCGTCTCCTCGTCGTACGAGGAGTAGAAGTACGGCGTCTTCGCCGCGAACTCCGCGGCGCACGTGTCGACCGTCTTGTACACCGGGCGCACGCCCAGCGCATGGCGGACCTCGCGCACGACGTCCTCGCGCAGCCCGCGGATCTCACCGATCTGCTGGTCGGAGAAGCCGTGCCGCTTGGCCTCGGCGAGCAGCTCGGGGACCAGCCGCTCGGCGGCGGCGAGTTCGTCCGCGATCTCCTTGATCAGGAACAGCTGGTCCACGAACCAGGGGTCGATCTTCGTGTACTCGAAGATCTCCTCCTGCGTGGCACCGGCGCGGATCGCCTCCATGACCGTGTTGATCCGGCCGTCGGTCGGGCGGACCGAAGCCTCCAGGAGCTCCTTCTTGTCGCCCGTCTCGCCGACGAAGGTGAACTGCGAGCCCTTCTTCTCCAGCGAGCGCAGCGCCTTCTGGAAGGCCTCGGTGAAGTTGCGGCCGATCGCCATGGCCTCGCCGACCGACTTCATGGTCGTGGTCAGCGTGGAGTCGGCGCTCGGGAACTTCTCGAAGGCGAAGCGCGGGGCCTTCACGACCACGTAGTCGAGGGTCGGCTCGAAGGAGGCCGGGGTCTTCTCCGTGATGTCGTTCGGGATCTCGTCGAGGGTGTAGCCGACGGCCAGCTTGGCGGCGATCTTGGCGATCGGGAAGCCGGTGGCCTTCGACGCGAGGGCCGAGGAGCGCGACACCCGCGGGTTCATCTCGATGACGATGATGCGGCCGTCGACGGGGTTCACCGCGAACTGGATGTTGCAGCCGCCGGTGTCGACGCCGACCTCGCGGATGATCGCGATGCCGATGTCGCGCAGGCGCTGGTACTCACGGTCGGTCAGCGTCATCGCGGGCGCGACGGTGATCGAGTCGCCGGTGTGCACGCCCATCGGGTCGAAGTTCTCGATGGAGCAGACGACCACGACGTTGTCGTTCTTGTCGCGCATCAGCTCCAGCTCGTACTCCTTCCAGCCGAGGATGGACTCCTCCAGGAGCACCTCGGTGGTAGGGGAGAGCGTGAGGCCCTGGCCGGCGATCCGGCGCAGCTCCTCCTCGTCGTGGGCGAAGCCTGAGCCGGCGCCGCCCATGGTGAAGGAGGGGCGGACCACGACCGGGTAGCCGCCGAGCTGCTCGACGCCCTTCAGCACGTCGTCCATCGAGTGGCAGATGTAGGACCGGGCGGACTCGCCGTGCCCGATCTTCTCGCGGACCGCCTCGACGACACCCTTGAAGAGGTCGCGGTCCTCGCCCTTGTTGATCGCCTCGACGTTGGCGCCGATCAGCTCGACACCGTACTTCTCCAGCACACCCTGCTCGTGCATGGAGATCGCGGTGTTGAGCGCCGTCTGGCCGCCCAGGGTGGGCAGCAGCGCGTCCGGGCGCTCCTTGGCGATGATCTTCTCGACGAACTCCGGGGTGATCGGCTCGACGTACGTGGCGTCGGCGATCTCCGGGTCGGTCATGATCGTCGCCGGGTTGGAGTTGACCAGGATGACCCTGAGGCCCTCGGCGCGCAGGATGCGGCACGCCTGGGTGCCGGAGTAGTCGAACTCGGCGGCCTGGCCGATGACGATCGGGCCGGAGCCGATGACCAGGACGGACTGGATATCGGTGCGCTTAGGCACGCTGGCCCTCCATCAGGGATACGAAGCGGTCGAACAGGTAGGCGGCGTCGTGCGGGCCCGCTGCCGCTTCGGGGTGGTACTGGACACTGAAGGCCGGCCGGTCGAGGAGCTGCAGCCCCTCCACCACGTTGTCGTTGAGGCACACGTGGGAGACCTCGGCGCGGCCGTAGGGGGTCTCGGAGACCTGGTCGAGCGGGGCGTCGACGGCGAAGCCGTGGTTGTGCGCGGTGACCTCGACCTTGCCGGTCGTACGGTCCTGCACCGGCTGGTTGATGCCGCGGTGGCCGTACTTCAGCTTGTAGGTGCCGAAGCCGAGCGCGCGCCCGAGGATCTGGTTGCCGAAGCAGATACCGAAGAGCGGCGTGCCGCGCTCCAGCACCGCCTGCATGACGGCGACGGGGTGGTCGGCGGTGGCCGGGTCGCCCGGGCCGTTGGAGAAGAACACGCCGTCGGGGTTGACGGCGAACACGTCCTCGGCCGTCGCCGTGGCGGGCAGTACGTGCACCTCGATGCCGCGTTCGGCCATGCGGTGCGGGGTCATGCCCTTGATGCCGAGGTCGACGGCGGCGACGGTGAACTTCTTCGTGCCGATCGCCGGGACGACGTACGTCTCCTTGGTGGCGACCTCGGCGGAGAGGTTCGCGCCCTTCATCTCGGGGGCCTGGCGGACCTCGGTGAGCATGGTGCCCTCGTCGGGCAGCGCGTTGCCGGAGAAGATGCCGACGCGCATGGCACCGCGCTCGCGCAGATGGCGGGTGAGGGCCCGGGTGTCGATGCCGCTGATGCCGACGACACCCTGCTGGTCCAGCTCCTCGTCGAGCGAGCGCCGGGAGCGCCAGTTGGAGGGCACGCGCGCGGGGTCGCGTACGACGTATCCGGAGACCCAGATCTTCTTGGACTCGGGGTCCTCGTCGTTGACGCCCGTGTTGCCGATGTGCGGGGCGGTCATGACGACGACCTGGCGGTGGTACGACGGGTCGGTGAGGGTCTCCTGGTAGCCGGTCATCCCGGTGGAGAACACGGCCTCGCCGAAGGTCACCCCCACGGCCCCGTAGGCACGGCCGCGGAAGATCCGGCCGTCCTCCAGGACGAGTACGGCGGGAACCCTGGTGGCTCCCCGGGTGGAGGTCGTCATCGTGCGCCTTCCGTTTCCGTCTTGTTGATCAACTGGTTCAGGGTGTCGACCCACTCGTTGTGCTCGGCCGCGCGGTCGGAGCGGAATCCGGAGTCGAGCAGCTTGCCGCCGTGCTCCCAGGTGACGACCAGCAGCCCGCCCTCGGTGAGGACCTTGCCGGCGATGCCCTTGTCGAGCCGGGCCTCGCGCAGGGCCCGGGCCGGGACGAAGAAGTCCGTCGCTCCCGGGCGTACGACGTCCAGGCCCGCGTCCGTCAGCGTCAGCTCGACCCGGCTGCGGGTGCCCAGGCCGTGCGCCACGATGCGGTCGAGCCACTGCCCGGCGGTGGTGGAGCCGTGGTAGCGGCCGCTCATGCCCAGTTTGGCCTCACCGGGCTCGTCCGGCGCGGTGAAGAGGGCGGGCAGGTCGCTCTGGAGCGTGCCGCGCCATTTCCAGCCCTCGCGCATCAGCCAGTAGACGAGGGCGACGAAGAGGGCGAGTCCGACGACCCAGCCGATCCGCGCGGCCCAGTCGGTGACCTCGGCCGATTCCTTCTCGGCGGCCAGCAGAATTACAGGTGTCACGTGAGCTTCCCGTCGACGAGCGTGGCCTTGCCCCGCAGCCACGTGTGCGTGACACGGCCCGGCAGCTCACGGCCCTCATAGGGGGTGTTGCGGCTGCGCGAGGCGAAGCCCGCGGGATCCACCGACCCACGGTAGGCCGTGTCGACGAGCGTGAGGTTGGCGGGCTCACCTGCCGAGACGGGACGTCCATGACCAGCCGCCTGCCCGATCCTGGCCGGCGTGAAGGACATGCGGTCCGCGACACCCGCCCAGTCGAGCAGGCCGGTGGCGACCATCGTCTCCTGGACCACCGACAACGCGGTCTCCAGGCCGACCATGCCCATGGCGGCCGCGCCCCACTCGCAGTCCTTGTCCTCGTGCGGGTGCGGGGCGTGGTCGGTGGCGACGATGTCGATCGTGCCGTCGGCGAGCGCCTCGCGCAGGGCCAGCACGTCGCGCTC
Organism: Streptomyces sp. CA-210063; assembly: GCF_024612015.1. Classification (NCBI taxonomy): domain Bacteria; kingdom Bacillati; phylum Actinomycetota; class Actinomycetes; order Kitasatosporales; family Streptomycetaceae; genus Streptomyces; species Streptomyces sp. CA-210063. The sequence goes on along the minus strand of NZ_CP102512.1, from coordinate 8,773,113 downwards.
GGTGCGCAGCGGCGGGTTGACCTTGTAGACCGGGTCGTACGTCCGTACCAGCTCGTCCGTGAGGAGGAGGTGGTGCGGGGTGACCTCGGCGGTGACGTCGATGCCGCGGGACTTGGCCCAGCGCACGATCTCCACCGAGCCCGCGGTCGACAGGTGGCAGATGTGGACGCGGGAGCCCACGTGCTCGGCGAGCAGGACGTCCCGGGCGATGATCGATTCCTCGGCCACCGCCGGCCAGCCGCCGAGGCCCAGCTCGGCGGAGACGACGCCCTCGTTCATCTGGGCGCCCTCGGTCAGCCGCGGCTCCTGCGCGTGCTGGGCGACGACCCCGCCGAAGGCCTTCACGTACTCCAGCGCGCGCCTCATCATCACCGCGTCGTCGACGCACTTGCCGTCGTCCGAGAAGACGGTGACCCCGGCGGCCGACTCGTGCATCGCGCCCAGCTCGGCGAGCTTCTTGCCCTCCAGGCCGACGGTGACGGCCCCGATGGGCTGGACGTCGCAGTACCCGTGCTCCCGGCCGAGCCGGTAGACCTGCTCGACCACACCGGCGGTGTCGGCGACGGGGAAGGTGTTGGCCATGGCGAAGACGGCCGTGTAGCCACCGGAGGCCGCCGCGCGCGTGCCGGTCAGCACGGTCTCGGAGTCCTCACGCCCGGGCTCCCGCAGATGGGTGTGCAGATCGACGAGCCCCGGCAGGAGCACCTTGCCACCGGCCTCGACGACCACGGCGCCCTCGTCGGAGAGCCCCACACCGATCTCGGCGATGATCTCGCCGTCGATCAGGACGTCCTGCGGCTCGCTGCCCAGCACCTTCGCACCACGGATAAGGATCTTGCTCATCGTTCTTACTTCTCCTCGGTGGTGCGGGTGTGGGTGACGGCGGGCTCGTTGCCGCCCAGGAGCAGATACAGCACGGCCATCCGGATGGAGACTCCGTTGGCGACCTGCTCGACGACGGTGCAGCGGTCGGAGTCGGCGACCTCCGCCGTGATCTCCATGCCGCGGACCATCGGGCCGGGGTGCATCACGATGGCGTGCTCGGGCATCCGCGCCATGCGGTCGCCGTCGAGGCCGTAGCGCCGCGAGTACTCGCGCTCGGTCGGGAAGAACGCGGCGTTCATCCGCTCCCTCTGCACGCGCAGCATCATCACCGCGTCGGACTTGGCGAGCGTGCTGTCGAGGTCGTACGAGATCTCGCAGGGCCAGGAGTGGACGCCGACCGGCACCAGGGTGGGCGGGGCCACGAGGGTGACCTCGGCGCCGAGGGTGTGCAGCAGGTCGACGTTGGAGCGGGCGACGCGGCTGTGCAGGACGTCACCGACGATCGTGATGCGCTTGCCGGACAGGTCCTGGCCGAGCCCGGCGTCCCGGCCGACGAGACGGCGGCGCATGGTGAAGGCGTCGAGCAGGGCCTGGGTGGGGTGCTGGTGGGTGCCGTCACCGGCGTTGATCACGGCGGCGTCGATCCAGCCGGAGGTCGCCAGGCGGTACGGGGCCCCCGAGGCACCGTGCCGGATGACGACGGCGTCCACGCCCATGGCCTCCAAGGTCTGGGCGGTGTCCTTGAGGGACTCGCCCTTCGACACCGACGACCCCTTGGCGGAGAAGTTGATGACGTCCGCGGAGAGGCGCTTCTCGGCGGCCTCGAAGGAGATCCGGGTGCGGGTGGAGTCCTCGAAGAAGAGGTTGACGACGGTACGACCGCGCAGGGTCGGCAGTTTCTTGATCGGCCGGTCGGCGACCCGGGCCATCTCCTCGGCGGTGTCGAGGATCAGGACGGCGTCGTCGCGGGTGAGGTCGGCGGCCGAGATGAGATGACGCTGCATCTTTCAGGCTCCGTAAGGCAGTTCAGTGTGGGGAGGCGAGGTCCCGACCGGCCGGGCACAGCCGGGCAGGCGGGCGCGCGGAGGCGCGATCCCGGGGCGTACGGCACCGCCGTACGCCGTGCGATCGCTAGTGCTGCGCGCCCCGGGCGGTTCGCTTCGCACCGAGCAGCACGGTGTCCCGACCGTCCTCCTCGGCGAGCTGGACCTTGACCGTCTCCCGCAGCGACGTGGGGAGGTTCTTGCCGACGTAGTCGGCGCGGATGGGCAGTTCGCGGTGGCCGCGGTCGACGAGGACCGCGAGCTGGACGGCGCGTGGGCGGCCGATGTCGTTCAGCGCGTCGAGGGCGGCGCGGATCGTGCGGCCGGAGAAGAGCACGTCGTCGACGAGGACGACCAGGCGGCCGTCGATGCCGTCACCGGGGATCTCCGTGCGGGCCAGCGCACGCGGCGGGTGCATGCGCAGGTCGTCGCGGTACATGGTGATGTCGAGCGAGCCGACCGGGATCTTGCGGTCGGTGATCTCCGCCAGCTTGGCGGCGAGCCGCTGGGCGAGGAAGACACCCCGGGTCGGAATGCCGAGGAGCACCACGTCGTCGGCGCCCTTGGCGCGTTCGACGATCTCGTGGGCGATGCGGGTCAGCACGCGTGCGATGTCAGGGCCTTCGAGCACGGGCCTGGCATCGGACGGCTGCGGATCCTGTTGCGGAATTTCTTGAGCGTCCATACGAAACGGACCTCCTTCTCCGCCTCACGGGACGGACCTTAAAGGACGTCGGATTTGCGCCATCCACGTTAGCAGGCCCCGACAACCTCCCTGATCACCCCCTTGGCTCAACCGATCACGGTTACCACGGAAGAGTCGGTCCGGACCATTCGGCTTGACGAGGCAGAGTCACGCTGCGTAACCTCACAGTGAGTCACCAGCCTTCGTCCGGGGAGCTATATGTCCAGCGAATACGCCAAACAGCTCGGGGCCAAGCTCCGGGCCATCCGCACCCAGCAGGGCCTTTCCCTCCACGGTGTCGAGGAGAAGTCCCAGGGACGCTGGAAGGCGGTCGTGGTCGGTTCGTACGAGCGCGGCGACCGCGCCGTCACCGTGCAGCGCCTCGCGGAGCTGGCGGACTTCTACGGGGTTCCGGTGCAGGAGCTGCTTCCCGGTACGACCCCTGGTGGCGCCGCCGAGCCGCCGCCGAAGCTCGTCCTCGACCTTGAGCGCCTGGCCCATGTGCCGGCCGAGAAGGCGGGCCCGCTGCAGCGCTACGCGGCGACGATCCAGTCCCAGCGCGGTGACTACAACGGCAAGGTGCTCTCGATCCGCCAGGACGACCTGCGCACACTCGCCGTCATCTACGACCAGTCCCCCTCGGTCCTCACCGAGCAGCTGATCAGCTGGGGCGTCCTCGACGCCGACGCCCGCCGCGCGGTCTCCCACGAGGAGGGCTGACAGCTCCGCCGTGGCTCAGCAGAAACGTGCCGCCGGGGTGACCTGAACCAATCGGTTCGGGCCACCCCGGCGGTTTTCGTCTTTGCCTCTGCTTCTACTCCGCTTCCCTGCGAAGCGAGGGCTTGAGGTCCTTCAACCGCCCCAGCAGCCCATTCACGAACGACGGCGAGTCGTCCGTGGAGAACTCCTTCGCCAGCTGAACCATCTCGTCCAGCACCACCGCGTCCGGAGTCTCGTCGACCCAGATCAGCTCGTACGCCCCGAGGCGCAGGATGTTGCGGTCCACGACCGGCATCCGGTCGAGGGTCCAGCCCACCGAGTACTGCGCGATCAGCTCGTCGATCCGCTTGATGTGCTCCGCGTAGCCCTCGACCAGCAGCATGGTGTACTCACTGACCGGCGGCTGCCGGGTGTCGGACCGCGAGTGCCGGATCCAGTCGGCAAGCACGGTCAGGACGTCGACCCCGCGCTGGTCGCCCTCGAAGAGGATCTGGAAGGCACGCTTGCGGGCCGTGTTACGAGCAGCCACGGTTAGCTGTTCACCCGGCCGAGGTAGTCGCTCGTACGGGTGTCGACCTTGATCTTCTCGCCGGTGGTGATGAAGAGCGGCACCTGGATCTGGTGGCCGGTCTCCAGGGTGGCGGGCTTGGTGCCACCGGTGGACCGGTCGCCCTGGACACCCGGCTCGGTCTCCTGGATCACGAGCTCGACGGCGGCCGGCAGCTCGACGAAGAGCACCTCGCCCTCGTGCTGCGCGACGGTGGCCGTGAAGCCCTCGATCAGGAAGTTGGCGGCGTCGCCGACGGCCTTGCGGTCGACCATGAGCTGGTCGTAGGTCTCCATGTCCATGAAGACGAAGTACTCGCCGTCCATGTAGGAGAACTGCATGTCGCGCTTGTCGACAGTGGCCGTCTCGACCTTGACGCCGGCGTTGAACGTCTTGTCGACGACCTTGCCGGAGAGCACGTTCTTGAGCTTGGTGCGCACGAAGGCCGGGCCCTTGCCGGGCTTGACGTGCTGGAACTCGACGACGGACCAGAGCTGGCCGCCTTCGAGCTTGAGCACCAGGCCGTTCTTGAGGTCGTTCGTGGAAGCCACGGTTGCGGAATCTCCTGGACTGACGTGGACGACCCCGGGGCACGCACCTGCCTAGAGGGCGAGCAGCTCCTTGGTCGTGATGGTGAGTAGCTCGGGTCCGCCGTCCGCCTCTGGGCGTACGACGAGCGTGTCATCGATCCGGACGCCGCCCCGGCCGGGGAGGTGGACCCCCGGTTCGACGGTGACCGGCACGCAAGCGTCCAGTTTACCCATGGCCGCGGGGGCCAACTGCGGGTCCTCGTCGATTTCGAGTCCGACCCCGTGCCCCATCAGCACCGGAAGGCCGTCACCGTACCCCGCGGAGTCCAGTACCTGGCGGGCCGCGCGGTCCACGGCGCGGTAGGCCGCACCGGGCACCAGCATCTCCCTTCCGGCCCTCTGGGCTGCGAAGACCAGGTCGTACAGCGCGATCTGCCAGTCGGCGGGCGAGGTGCCGATGACGAACGTACGGCCGATCTCACAGCGGTAGCCGCGGTAGGTCGCGCCGAGGCAGACGGAGAGAAAGTCGCCCTCCTCGACCCGGCGGTCGGTGGGGAGGTGGCCGCGGCGGCCGGAGTTCGGGCCGGTGCCGACGGAGGTGGTGAAGGCCGGGCCGTCGGCGCCGTGGTCGACGAGGCGGCGCTCCAGTTCCAGGGCGAGATGGCGCTCGGTGCGGCCGACGAGGATCGATTCGAGCAGTTCGCCCAGCGCCTGGTCGGCGATCTCCGCGCCGATCCGCAGACAGGAGATCTCCTCCTCGTCCTTGATCACTCTCAGCTGCTCGACGGCGCCGCCGAGGTCGGCGAGGCGCAGCCGGGGCGCGACCGAGCGGATCGCGCGGTGCCGGGCCACGGTGAGGTGGTGTTCCTCCACGGCGAGGGACTCGGCGCCCAGCGCCGTGGCCAGGTCGGCGGCCGCGACCACCGGGTCGCCGCCGGGCCTCGGCAGCACCTGGACGCGTACGGCTTCGTCGGGGCGGCCCTCGCCGGCTTGGCCGCTCGGGGGCGCGCCACAGACGAGGACATCCTCGGTCCTCCCGAGCAGCAGGGCGGCACCGTGGGGTGCCGCGCCCGCGAGATACCGGACGTTGGCGGGGCGGGTCACGAGTGCGGCGGCGCTGCCGCTCGTGTTGCAGCACTTCCTCAGCCGTTCGCGGCGGGCCGCGTACACCTCTGACATGGCTTGAGCGTATGAGCTGCGCAGGTCAGTCGCCGGTCGAGTGGGGCCGAGCGGGGGCGCGCCGAACGGGGGACGGGGGTGCGACGAGGGGGTGTGCGCAGTCTGCGAGCCCGTGGGGGTTGTTCGCGCCCACGCGGCGGAGCCACATGTCGACACAGCCCCGCGCCCCTATCGGGTCGGCTCAGTGTGCGGTGTTCACCACTTGGGCGGACTCGCGATCGACCGTGCCAGGACTTCGTCCAGGACGCGTGCCGTGCTCGGTACGTCCAACTGGGAGTTGTCGATGATCGGAAGGCCGGAGCCGTACCAGCCCGCCATGCGGCCGTGGATACGGGCGACCTCTTCGTCGGTGAGGCGGCGGTTGCCCGAGCGCTCCGCGTTGCGTTCGAGGACTATCTCCAGGCCCGGCAGGAGGACGACGGGGAGCAGGCCGGGGCCGACGTGTCGCTTCCAGCCGCCGAGGCCGACGACGGGGCGGTCGGGGAAGACGGCGTCGTCGAGGATGCAGGAGATGCCGTTGGCCAGGAAGTTGCGGGCCGCGAAGCCGCAGGTGCGGCGGGCGAGACGATACTGCGCCTCGGAGTTGTCGTTCCAGCCGGACTGCGGGTCCGCGAAGCCGGAGCGCACCCATTCGCGTACGTCGTCCAGGCTGATGTGCGCGGTGGGCACCCGGCGGTGGTCCGCCCAGTACTTGGCGACGCTGGTCTTGCCGGCCCCGGCGGGCCCGATGAGCAGGACCGCGAGCGTGGTGGTCGTGACATCCGGCGCGCCTGTGGCGGGCGGCGGCATGGTGACGGGGCCGCCCGGCGGCAGTTGCACGTGTCCGGTCGTGTCCCTCGGGAGTCCGCTCTGGTGCGGAGCGGAGGTGTGCGGATGCCCGGGGCCTCCGGCGAAGCCCGGCGCGGGCGGCGGCACCGAGCCGGGGGGCGCGGGCGGAGGGACGGACCCGGGGGGCACGGCCGGTGTGGGCGGGGCCACGGGCGCGGGCGGGGTCGTCGGCACAGGGCCCGGGTGCGGGCCCGGGGGCACCGGGTGGCTCGCGCCCGGGTGTCCCGGGTGAGGCGGGGCCGGGTGTCCCTGCTGGTTCGCGGGCGGCGACCACGGGGTCGTCGGGTCCTGCCCCGGCCGATGGGGCGGCGGCAGCGGAGCTCCCACTGCGTGCTGCATCCGGTGCCACTCCGTCTCGTACAGTCACATCGACACTGGCAGGCGGGGCCTTTCGACCCCGCCCTTACCGAACGGTACCGTCCCCGGCCACCGTTTGGTGAACGGCCGGGGACAGCCCGAAGTGCCCAAGTGGCCATGACCACAAGGCGAATCGGGCAAGAGCTGCCCGAGCGGGCGTTACTGGCCCACTTCGCCGTAGGCGGCGAGGAGGACGGCGGGGTCGGGTCCTTCCAGGACGGTGGGCTTGGCCAGGCCGTCCAGGACGATGAAGCGCAGCAGATCGCCCCGGGACTTCTTGTCGACCTTCATCGTCTCCAGCAGCTTGGGCCACTGGTCGTAGCGGTAGTGCAACGGCAGCCCCACCGATTCCAGGACCGTGCGGTGACGGTCGGCGGTCGCGTCGTCCAGCCGGCCCGCCAGACGGCCCAGTTCGGCGGCGAAGTGCATCCCCACGGACACCGCCGCACCATGACGCCACTGATAGCGCTCGTTCTTCTCGATCGCATGGGCCAGGGTGTGCCCGTAGTTGAGGATCTCCCGGCGCCCGGACTCCTTCAGATCCCCCGACACCACCTCGGCCTTGACCCGGATCGACCGCTCGATCAGCTCCGAGGTGTGCACCCCCGCGGGCGTGCGGGCGGCCTGCGGATCGGCCTCGATCAGGTCCAGGATCACCGGATCCGCGATGAACCCGGCCTTGATGATCTCCGCCAGCCCGGACACGTAGTCGTTGACCGGCAGCGACTCCAGCGCGGCCAGATCACACAGCACCCCGGCCGGCGGATGGAAGGAGCCGACCAGGTTCTTGCCCTCGGCGGTGTTGATCCCGGTCTTGCCGCCCACGGCGGCGTCCACCATGGCCAGCACGGTGGTGGGGATGGCGATCCAGCGCACCCCACGCAGCCACGTCGCCGCCACGAATCCGGCGAGGTCGGTGGTGGCCCCGCCACCGACACCGACGATGACATCGGTGCGGGTGAACCCGGACTGGCCCAGCGCCTTCCAGCAGTACGCGGCGACCTCGGCCGTCTTGGCCTCCTCCGCGTTCGGCACCTGGATCGCCACCGCCTCGAAACCCTGCCCGGCCAGATCGGCACGCAACGCCTCGCCGGTGTCCTCCAGCGCCTCGGGATGGATCACCGCGACCCGCTTGGCCCGGTTACCGATCAACCCACCCAGTTCGCCGAGGAGCTGACGCCCCACCAGGACCTCGTACGGCTCGGTACCCGCCGTACCGCCGACCTGGATACGGGTCACTGTCTCACTCATCAAGATTCCTCCGTGGATACCCCGGTCTTCAGACCGGGGAGGAAACGTCTACTGCGGAAGAGGGCGGGGAAAATCGAATCGCCGTCGGGGCGGTTCGTCATCTGGCAATTACGGGCCGTCATTGACTCACACGGGAACTGATAGAATGTGAGGCATGACACAGCAGGTCAAGCGGGCGTTCAAGTACCGCTTTTACCCCACGGACGAGCAGGCAGCCGAGCTGTCCCGCACGTTCGGCTGTGTCCGCCTCGTATACAACAAAGCTCTGGAGGAGCGCACGCGGGCGTGGTATAGCGAACAGCGCCGCGTCTCCTATGTACAGTCGTCCGCCGCTCTGACGGAGTGGAAGAAGACCGAGGAACTCGCCTTCCTGGCCGAGGTGTCCTCTGTTCCGCTCCAGCAGACGCTGCGCCATCTTCAGACGGCGTTCGGCAACTTCTTCGCCAAGCGGGCCAAGTACCCCCGCTACAAGAGCCGGAAGAAGTCCCGCGCATCGGCCGAGTACACCCGCAGCGCCTTCACCTGGCGCGACGGGAAGCTGACTCTGGCCAAAATGACGCAGCCCCTGGACATCCGGTGGTCGCGCCCCCTCCCAGAGGGTGTGCAGCCCACGACGGTGACGGTGTCCCACGACAGCTCGGGCCGCTGATTCGTCTCGATGCTGGTCGAAGACACCATCGCCCCTGCCCCTGCCCCCGCCACCGACGCGGCGGTCGGCCTGGACGCCGGGATCACCTCCCTGCTGACCCTGTCCACCGGGGAAAAGATCACCAACCCCCGGCACGAGCGCCGTGACCGCGCCCGCCTTGCCAAGGCGCAGAAGGAACTGTCGCGGAAGGCGAAGGACTCCGCTAACCGGGAAAAGGCCCGGCGCAAGGTCGCCGAAGTGCACGCCCGGATCAGCGACCGGCGCCGGGACTTCCTCCACAAACTCTCCACTCGTCTCGTCCGTGAGAACCAAACGGTCGTGATCGAGGACCTGACCGTCCGCAACCTGCTGAAGAACAGCAAACTCGCACGCGCCATCTCCGACGCGGCCTGGACGGACCTCCGCATGATGCTGGAGTACAAGTGCGCCTGGTACGGGCGCGAACTCGTCGTGATCGACCGCTGGTTCCCCAGCTCGAAGCTGTGCGGGGTCTGCGGGACGGTCCAGGCGAAGCTGCCGCTGAATGTCCGGGAGTGGACGTGCGAGTGCGGCACCGTGCACGACCGCGACGTGAACGCGGCACGCAACGTTCTGGCCGCCGGGCTGGCGGCATCTGCCTGTGGAGACGGTGTAAGACCTCAACGGGAGTCCTCCCGGACGGGGCGGTCGTCAGTGAAGCAGGAACCCCAGCGGGCGACCGCTGGAATCCCCCGCCTTTAGATGGGGGAGAATGTCAAGCTTCCTTCAACTCCAGTGCGTCCAGAGCCGCTTGAGTGACTTCCTCGGGCGTACGGCCGTCGGTGGGCACGACGGCCGTGGCGACCTCCTCGTACAGGTTCCGCCGGGCCTCCATCAGCTCCCGCCACTGCTTGCGCGGGTTGACGGCCAGCAGCGGGCGGGCGGCGTTGAGGCCGGTGCGCTTGACCGCCTCCTCGACGTCCATCGAGAGGTAGACGACCCGCTGCCCGGCGAGCAGCCCGCGCGTGTCGGCGTCGAGGATCGCTCCCCCGCCGAGGGCGAGGACGCCGTCGTGGCCGGCCAGCGCCGCGTGCACGGCCCGCTTCTCGATGGCGCGGAAGGCGGTCTCGCCCTCGTCGACGAAGATCTCCGCGATCGCGCGGCCCTGCTCGGCCACGATGTCGTCGTCGGTGTCGCGGTAGGCGACGCCGAGCCGCTCGGCGAGCAGCTGTCCGACGGTGGACTTGCCGACGCCCATGGGGCCGACGAGCACGACCAGAGGCACCGGGTTCATCGGATCGCGAGGTGGTCGAGGTAGGAGCGGACGTTGCGTGCCGTCTCGGTGACGCTGTCGCCGCCGAACTTCTCCGCCACCGCGTCCGCCAGCACCAGGGCCACCATCGCCTCGGCGACGATGCCCGCCGCCGGCACCGCGGAGACGTCGGAGCGCTGGTGGTGCGCCTGCGCGGCCTCGCCGGTGGTCACGTCCACGGTCTGCAACGCGCGCGGCACGGTCGCGATCGGCTTCATCGCCGCCCGCACCCGCAGCAGCTCGCCCGTCGTCAGACCGCCCTCGGTACCGCCGGAGCGGCCGGAGACGCGCCGGATGCCTTCGGGGGTGTTTACGATCTCGTCGTGCGCCTTCGAACCCGGCACCCGCGCCAGCTCGAAACCGTCACCGATCTCGACACCCTTGATCGCCTGGATGCCCATCAGGGCGCCGGCGAGGCGGGCGTCCAGCTTGCGGTCCCAGTGCACATGCGAGCCGAGGCCCACGGGCACGCCGTACGCCAGGATCTCGACGACTCCGCCGAGGGTGTCGCCGTCCTTGTGGGCCTGGTCGATCTCGGCGACCATCGCCTTCGAGGCGTCGGCGTCCAGGCAGCGCACGGGATCGGCGTCCAGCTTCTCGACGTCGGCCGGCGTCGGGTACACGCCCTGCGGCGCCTTCGCGGCCGCCAGTTCCACGACGTGCGAGACGATCTCGATCCCGGCCGTCTCCTTCAGGTACGACCGGGCGACGGCACCGAGGGCCACGCGGGCGGCGGTCTCACGGGCGGAGGCCCGCTCCAGGATCGGCCGGGCCTCGTCGAAGCCGTACTTCTGCATGCCCGCCAGGTCGGCGTGACCGGGGCGCGGACGGGTCAGCGGGGCATTGCGGGCCAAACCGGCGAGGATCTCCGGGTCGACCGGGTCGGCCGCCATGACCTGTTCCCACTTCGGCCACTCGGTGTTCCCGACCATGATCGCCACCGGCGAGCCCATGGTCAGCCCGTGCCGCACGCCACCGAGGAACGTGACCTCGTCACGCTCGAACTTCATCCGGGCACCGCGTCCATAGCCCAGGCGCCGCCGGGCCAGGTGGTCCGCCACCATCTCCGTGGTGATCGGCACGCCGGCGGGAAGGCCCTCCAGCGTCGCGACAAGTGCGGGACCGTGGGACTCCCCCGCGGTCAGCCAGCGCAACCTGCTCAACGGTGCTCCTCAGTGCTCGCGCCCTGGTACTGCCTACTGCCTTGGTGTACGCGCGTCCTCGCGTACGGCGACGGTTACCGGGTGCGCGGCCCCGGCCCGCCACCTCCGATCCTCCCACGTCCGGGGCCCGGCCCCGGTCACAGGTCCATCAGGCGGACGGCGCGGGCCCGGTACCCGCCGCGGAGTCATGCCATCTTCGCCGCCGCGCTCTTGATCGCCTCGCGGATGCGGAAGTACGTGCCGCAGCGGCAGACGTTCGCGATCTCGTCGATGTCGGCGTCGGTGGGGTTCGTGGTGCGCTTGAGCAGAGCGACGGCGGCCATGATCTGGCCCGGCTGGCAGTAGCCGCACTGGGCGACGTCCTGCTCCAGCCAGGCCTCCTGGACGGGGTGCAGCTCGTCGCCGTCGGCGAGCCCCTCGATCGTCGTGACCTCTCGGCCGGCCGCCTCGGCGACCGGCACCACACAGGGTCGGATCGCCTCGCCGTCGAGGTGGCTGGTGCAGGCCTTGCAGACGTCGATGCCGCAGCCGTACTTGGGACCTCGGACGCCGAGCAGGTCGCGCAGCGCCCACAGCAGGGGCAGGTCGTCGGGGGCGTCTACGGTGACGGTCTCGCCGTTGACGGTGAAGGTGTGGGACGGCATGGATGTGCTCCTGGAGCCTGGCGCGGGTCGGGGCGCGGATCGTACGAGGGGGCTCGGCGGGGACTGCGGGCTCAGCGGGGGAAGGGCGTGAAGTCCACGTCGAAGTTGACGGGGAAGCTGCGCGGCCTGGTGCCGGTGGCCCGGGCGTAGGCGTTGGCGACGGCGCCGACGGCCGCCGGGACGCCGAGTTCGCCCGCGCCGCCGGGTTCGTCGGCCCCCTCGATGACGAAGATCTTGACGTCCTTCGGGGAGTCCTTCTGCCGGGCGTAGTGGAACTGCGAGTAGCTGCCCTCCAGCGGCAGCCCCTCGTCGATGTGGAGCCCGGCCCGCAGGGTGGTGGAGATGGCGTCCGTGAGCCCGCCGAGCAGCTGGGCCTCCAGGCCGCGCGGGTTGATCACCCGGCCCACGTCGGCCGCGATGACCGCCTTCGTCACCCGGGGCTTCCTCGGATCGGTGGCGTCGATCTCGACGAGACAGGCCGTGCAGGCCTTGTACTCGTCGTGGAAGGCGACGCCCTGGGCCCAGCCGTCCGGGAAACTCCGCCCCCAGTCCCCTTCCTCCGCGACCTTGTCGAGCACGACCCGCTGCCGGGTGGTCTTCAGGAACTCGCGCCGGAAGGTGACGGAATCCTTGCCGAGCCTCGCCGCCAGCTCGTCGACGATGATCTCCTCGGCCCCGCGTGCGTTGGCCGAGTACACCGAACGCCACGACCCGGTGTGCATCGTGATCGGCACCTCGGTGAGCGTCTGTGTGGTGAGACCGAAGTTGTACGGGGACTTCACCGTGGTCAGGAACAGCGTCTGCGCGAAGGTCGCGTTGCCGATGCCGGACGGCAGACTCGCCGCGGCGGCGGTGATCGCGTCCCCGAGCCCGTGCCGGAAGTCGGTCTCCACGGCCGCCACCTGATGCTGGAAGGTGAGCACCTGTCCGGCCGCGTAGGTCGCCCTGACCCGGTGGTGGGTCGCGGGCCGCATCCGTCCGTGCCGCATGTCGTCGATCCGCGACCACATCAGCCGTACGGGCCGCCCGCTCTTCTTCGACACGACGGCGGCTTCCAGAGCCGCGTCGTAGAACAGCCGCCGCCCGAAGGATCCGCCCGACTGCACCACGTGCACGTCGACCTTGGACACGGGCAGTCCGACGGCCTTCGCGATGGCGGCCTGCGCGACGATCGGCGACTTCAGCCCGGACCAGACCTCGGCCCGGTCCGCCCGTACATCCGCGACGGCCGAGTTGGTCTCCAGCGGAGCGTGACTGGCGAACGCGAAGTCGAACTCCCCCTCCACCTTCTTCACCAGCAGCCCGAGCACGTCCAGCGACGGCGTGGCCGCCTTCAGCCTGGCTTTGATGCCGTCGTCCGACAGCGCGTCGACGCTCCCCGGTCCCCAGGTGACGTCCAGCGCCTCCTTGCCGTCGAGCGCCTGCCCGAACGTTTCCGCGACCACGGCGACACCCGTGTCGATCGTGACCACGTCGAGCACCCCCGGCATGGCCCGTACGGCGGCCTCGTTGTTCACCGCCTTCACCGTGCCGTTGATGGTCGGCGGCCGACGCACCATGCACGGCTTGGCCCCGGGCACGTCGAGGTCGAGCGTGTAGGCCTGCTTGCCGGTGACCAGGGCGCGGGCGTCGATACGCGAGGTGGGGGTGCCGACGAGGGTGTGCTCGGACTCCTTCTTCGGCGTGACGACGAGCGAGCTGAGGTCGAGGGAGGCGGCGGCCGCCGACAGCGAACCGTAGGAGGCGGTACGCCCGTCCGGCGCGACCACGACACCCTGACGTACCGTCAAGTCGCTTACGCCGAGCCCCCATTGTTTCGCTGCGGCGCCGACCATGCGGGCGCGCGCGGCTGCGGCCGTGCGGCGCACCGGGTCGTAGAGCGAACGGATGGAGTTGGAGCTGCCGGTGAGCTGGTTGAACAGCAACTCGGGCCGCGCGTCGTCCAGTTGAATACGAACCCGATCCAGCGGAGTGTCCAACTCCTCCGCCACCAGCATCGCCACCGCCGTGGTGAGCCCCTGCCCGACCTCCTCCCTCGGCAGCCGGAAGTGGGCGAGGCCCTCCTCGTCGACGCTCAGCACCAGCATGTTCGCGGTCGGCGCCCCGGCCAGGATCAGCAGATCACCGAGGTCCACCAGATCCGCCGGCGCCGGCAGCGTGGGAATCGCCGCGTCGGCGGTCCCGGGCTCATAGACGTCCAGACCTATCTTGGTCGCGACGGCAAGAGTGGGCGCGGCCACCAGATACGTGAGAAACCTGCGCCGGGAGTGACGTGACATAGGGGGCTCCGTTCAACGCCCCGCCTCCGTCGCCGGGCCGCCCGGAGATGATCGCCGCTGGTTACCCCTTGGTACAAGCGCTTCACAGCATCACCACACACAGGGCACTCAGCCCCGCTCGGCCAGCGCCCGCTCTCCCGCCTGCCTCATCGCCCCCACCGGAGCCGTCTTGCACCCGGTCATCTGTTCGACCTGCAACACAGCCTGGTGCACCAGCAGATCAAGCCCACTGACCACGGCACCGCCGTACGCCGACCAGCGCGCGGCCAGCTCCGTCGGCCACGGGTCGTAGAGCACATCGAACAGCGTCGTCGGCCGCTCCGGCACGGCTCCGGACAGCGCGTCCGTCGCCCCGGCCGGTGTCGTCGCGATGACCAGCGGAGCGCTCAGGCCCCGCTCGGCGTCCGCCCAGTCCTCCGTACGCACCTCGACATCCAGCCGCTCGCCCCACTGCCGCATCTCGGCGGCCCGTGCCCCACTCCGTACGTACGCCACGACCTCGCCGGTGCAGATCCGGGCGAGCGCGGCCAGCGCGGACGACGCGGTGGCGCCGGCGCCGAGAATGGCGGCGGACTCCACCTGCTCGATCCCCCGCTCCCGCAGGGCGGCGACCATCCCGGGGATGTCGGTGTTGTCGCCGACCCGCCGCCCGTCCTCGGTGAACACCAGCGTGTTGACCGCCTCCACGGAGGTCGCCGTCTCGCTGATCTCGTCCAGCAGCGGGATGACCGCCCGCTTGAGCGGCATCGTCAGCGACAGCCCGGCCCACTCCGGTCCGAGTTTCTCGACGAACCCGGGCAGCGCCTCTTCGTCGACCTCGAAGCGATCGTACGACCAGTCGGCGAGCCCGAGTTCGGCGTACGCGGCCCTGTGCAGGACCGGCGAGAGCGAGTGGGCGATCGGTGAACCGAGCACGGCGGCCCGGTGCTTGGTGGCGGTGCGGCTCATCTATCCGTTCTGCGCTTCCTGGTACTTCTCACGGTTCCTGTTGTGCTCTTCGTTGGTCACGGCGAAGAGCGTCTCGTCCTCGTTGATCGACACGAAGTAGTACCAGTCACCCTTGGCGGGCTTGAGTGCCGCCTTGATGGCCACCTCACCCGGATTGTCGATCGGCCCGGGCGGCAATCCCTTGATCTTGTACGTGTTGTACGGGTCGTCGATCTGTCGCAGCGAGTCCACCGAACCCGTGGCCAGCTTGGATTCACCACGCAGGTAATTCACCGTGGAGTCGAAGTCGAGCAGGCCGTAGGTCTCGGTGTTGTTCGTGTCGAGCCGGTTGTAGACGACCCGGGCGACCTTTTCGAAATCCTTCTTGTACTTCCCCTCGGCCTGGACGAGGCTCGCCACGGTGAGCACCTGAAGCGGATTTTCCAGCTTCAGATCCTCGGCCTTGTCCTCCAGGTCGAGTTCCTCGTACTTCGCCTTGGCGAGGTCGACCATTTCCTTCAGGACGGCCTTGGGCTTCATGCCCTTGGCGACCGGATAGGTGGACGGATAGAGGAATCCTTCCAGCGGATCCTTGATGTCGTCGTTGTCGTTCGCCCAGTCGGGAAGACCGAGGGTCTCCCACTCCTTCTCGGCGACTTCCTCGGTCGTGCCCTTCTCGAGACCCAACTCTTTGTCGATCTTGGCGTAGACCGTGTTGTTGCGCTCGCCTTCGATAACGGTGAAGTTGTTCTGGCTCTTCGGATCGAGCATCAGGGCGAGAGCGCTTTCAGCGGACATCTCTTTCTTGAGCAGATAGACGCCCGCTTGAACTGATGACTCAGGATTCTGCGCCTGGGCAGCCGTGAAGGCGTCCACGCTCTTGACGACCCCGGCCGCTTTCAGTTTCTGCCCGATCACCGAACCGAAGTCACCCTTCTTGATGGTGATCGTCACGGTCTCGTTCGTACCGTCCCCCGAATAATCGGGAGCCTCGCCGAAACGGCTCTGGTAGAACTGATAACCGAAATAGCTGACGCCTGCGAATCCGCCGCCGAACACCATGACGACCACCAGGCAGGCACAACCGCTACGGCGCTTCTTGCCGCCCTTGCCCGGCTTTCCGGATTTCCCGCCGCGGCTCTTCCGGTCGCCCCGGCCGCCGCGTTCCTCGGCCTCGTCGTCATCGTCGTCATCGCCGCCGCCCGCGAAGAACGCGTGCTCGCCCTGGTCCGGCCCGGGGTCCCAGTCGGTCCGCTCGGCGGCCGGCTGCGGCTCGGGGTCGGGCTCGGGTGCGGGTTCCGCGCGGCGGCGCGACGGCGGCTCCGGCGGCGGATACGCGTCGGGCGTGCCGTAGAAGTCGGGCTGACCGCCGCCGTACGCCATGGGCCGGCCCCCGTAGGGGTCGACCGGGTCGGCCGCGTAAGCACCCTGCGTGTGCTGGTGCGTTCCGTTGTTCCAGCCACCGTTGACCTGGTCGTACTGCTGCTGGTCATGACCGGTGTACTGCTGCTGGTGCTGGTTCTGCCCGGGGTACTGCTGCCCGGGGTCCCCGTACTCCTGCTGGTACTGCTGCTGCGCCTGGCCGTAGGCGTCCTGGTGGCCGTTGCCCCAGCCGCCGTTGCCGTTGTCGTACTGCTGCTGGTACTGCTGCTCCGGGTAGTGCTGCTGCGGCTGGCCGCCGTAGGGGGACTGCTGACCCGCCTGGGCCTGCTGTCCGTCCCATCCGTCGTCCCCGTACAACGGGTCGTCCGGATGCCACGGTTCGGAGCCTGGGCCCCGGCCATACTCAGTCATCGATCCCCTAGAGCCGCGAGGCGGCGGTCACGCGGGGCTTGTGGCTCGGCTTTCGTCCCCGCCTCTTTTTGTGCGGAGGCTGTTCGAAGGCCACCGCATCGCGCGGAACGTTACCGTATCGCGATCAGTGGGCCAGTTCGACGCCTTCGCCGGGAGCTTTACCTGACACCCGTTCGGATTCCAGCGCCTGTTGCAGGATGATCACGGCTGCTGCCTGGTCAATGACCGACCTGCCCTTTTTGGATTTCACACCCGAGGCACGCAGTCCTTGACCGGCCGTCACTGTGGTCATCCTCTCGTCGAGAAGTCTGACCGGAACGGGCGCGATCATACGGGCCAGTTGCTCGGCGAAGCCCCGGACCTTGACCGCCGCCGGGCCCTCGCCCCCCTTGAGGGAGCGAGGGAGGCCGATGACGACCTCGATCGGTTCGTACTCCTCGACGAGCTGCCCCAACCGGCGTTGCGCGGCCGGGACATCGCGTCCGGGGACGGTTTCGACCGGGGTGGCGAGGATTCCGTCGGGGTCGCAGGAGGCCACTCCGATGCGGGCGTCCCCGACGTCGATCGCGAGCCGACGGCCGCGGCGCATGACCGGGCCGTCGTCTTCGCTCGTGTGACCGGTGGTGCTCACTTGGCCGTCTCGGTGACCAGACGCTCGACCGCGTCCACGGCCTCGCCGATGGCGGCCGGGTTCTGGCCACCGCCCTGGGCGACGTCCGGCTTGCCGCCACCGCCGCCGCCGAGCGTCTTGGCGGCCGTACGGACCAGATCGCCGGCCTTGAGGCCGCGTTCGCGGGCGGCCTCGTTGGTGGC
The DNA here is from genome assembly GCF_024612015.1 of Streptomyces sp. CA-210063. Classification (NCBI taxonomy): domain Bacteria; kingdom Bacillati; phylum Actinomycetota; class Actinomycetes; order Kitasatosporales; family Streptomycetaceae; genus Streptomyces; species Streptomyces sp. CA-210063. The sequence continues at coordinate 8,755,609 of NZ_CP102512.1, read as the reverse complement.
GATGACCGTCAGCGGCTTGCCGTTCACCGTGGTGAACAGAGCGACCACGACGGCCCGTCCGCCCTGGATGCGTCCACGCACGTCGAGCACCAGCTTGCGGAGGTCGTCGGCGGTCGTGCCGTCCGGGACCTGACCGGTCACGAGAGCAACGCCGCGGACGTCCTTGGCGGATTCGGCGAGACCGGCGGCGGCCTGCAGCACCTTCTCCGCGCGGAACTTCTCGATCTCCTTCTCGGCGTCCTTCAGCTTGCCGAGCATGGCGGAGACCTTCTCCGGAAGCTCCTCCGGACGGCCCTTGATCAGTTCCTGGAGCTGGGCGACGACCGTGTGCTCACGGGCGAGGAAGTTGTAGGCGTCGACGCCGACGAGGGCCTCGATACGGCGTACACCGGAGCCGATGGACGACTCACCGAGCAGCTTCACCAGGCCGAGCTGGGCGGTGTTGTGCACGTGCGTGCCACCGCACAGCTCCTTGGAGAAGTCGCCGATGGTGACGACGCGGACGCGCTCGCCGTACTTCTCGCCGAACTCGGCGATGGCGCCCTGCTTCTTGGCCTCGTCGAGGCTCAGGATCTCGGCGTGCACGTCCAGGTCGCGGGCGAGCACCTCGTTGATCTTCTGCTCGACGTCGGTCATCACGGCCGTCGGAACGGCGGACGGGGAGCCGAAGTCGAAGCGGAAGCGGCCGGGCTGGTTCTCGGAACCGGCCTGGGCGGCCGTCGGGCCGAGGGCGTCGCGCAGGGCCTGGTGGGTGAGGTGCGTGGCCGAGTGGGCGCGGGCGATGGCCGTGCGGCGACGGCCGTCGATCGAGGCCTGGGCCTTGGCGCCGACGGTCACTTCGCCGACCTGGACGACGCCCTTGTGGACGTATACACCCGGGACCGGCTTCTGGCAGTCGCGGATCTCGATGACGGCACCGGAGTCGACCTTGATCCGGCCGGTGTCACCGATCTGGCCGCCGCCCTCGGCGTAGAACGGGGTGCGGTCGAGGACGATCTCGACCTCGTCGCCCTCGGTGGCGGCGGGCGAGGACAGACCGTCGACGAGGATGCCGACGACCGTCGACTCGCCCTCGGTGTCCGAGTAGCCGATGAACTCGGTCTCACCGGCGGCGTCGGCGATCTCGCGGTAGGCCCCGAGGTCGGCGTGGCCGGTCTTCTTGGACCGGGCGTCGGCCTTGGCCTTGTCCCGCTGCTCCTTCATCAGGCGGCGGAAGCCGTCCTCGTCCACGGAGAGGCCCTGCTCGGCGGCCATCTCCAGGGTGAGGTCGATCGGGAAGCCCCAGGTGTCGTGGAGCAGGAACGCCTTGTCGCCGGGCAGTTGCTTGCCGCCGGTGGCCTTGGTGTCGGTGATGGCCGTGTCGAGGATGTTCGTGCCGGCCTTCAGCGTCTTGAGGAAGGCGTTCTCCTCGGCGAGGGCCACGGTCTCGATGCGCCTGCGGTCGGTGATGAGCTCCGGGTACTGCTGGCCCATCATCTCGATCACGACGTCGATGAGGTCCTGCACGACCGGGCCGGTGGCACCCAGCAGCCGCATGTTGCGGATGGCGCGGCGCATGATGCGGCGCAGGACGTAGCCACGGCCCTCGTTGCCGGGGGTGACGCCGTCGCCGATGAGCATCACGGCGGTGCGGATGTGGTCGGTGACCACGCGCAGGGAGACGTCGGAGTCCTTGGCGTCGCCGTAACGGACACCGGTCAGCTCGGTGGCCTTGCCGATCACGGCCATGGAGGTGTCGATCTCGTACATGTTCTGCACGCCCTGCAGAATCATGGCGAGGCGCTCCAGGCCGAGGCCCGTGTCGATGTTCTTGCTGGGCAGCTCACCGAGGATCTCGAAGTCCTCCTTCGAGGTGCCCTCGCCGCGCTCGTACTGCATGAAGACCAGGTTCCAGATCTCCACGTACCGCTCGTCGTTGACGGCCGGGCCGCCCTCGACGCCGAACTCGGGGCCGCGGTCGTAGTTGATCTCGGAACAGGGGCCGCACGGGCCGGGGACGCCCATGGACCAGTAGTTGTCCTTCTTGCCGAGGCGCTGGATGCGCTCCTTGGGCACGCCGATCTGCTCGTGCCAGATGCGCTCGGCCTCGTCGTCGTCCTTGTAGACGGTGATCCAGAGCTTCTCCGGCTCCAGGCCGTAACCACCCTTGTCCTGGGGGCTGGTGAGCAGCTCCCAGGCGTACTTGATGGCGCCTTCCTTGAAGTAGTCGCCGAAGGAGAAGTTGCCGCACATCTGGAAGAACGTGCCGTGCCGGGTGGTCTTGCCGACCTCTTCGATGTCCGGCGTGCGGACGCACTTCTGCACGCTGGTGGCGCGGGAGAAGGAGGGCTTGACCTCACCGAGGAAGTACGGCTTGAAGGGGACCATGCCCGCGTTGACCAGGAGCAGAGTCGGGTCGTCCGCGATGAGCGACGCCGAAGGGACGACGGTGTGACCGCGCTCCTCGAAGAAGCTCAACCAGCGGCGGCGGATTTCAGCCGACTCCATCAGTGGTCCTCATTCCGGTTGTACGGGTACGACGAGCTGTCGACGTACCTCGGATTCCTGCTGTACTTCGGGGTGTTGGTGTTCTCGATGGCGACGACGTGTCTCGGGGCGGGAAGCTCCGGGTACCGGTCGGGGTTGGCCTCGATGCCGAGGGCCTCGCCCAGTTCGGCCTCCCGCTGGGCCATGTTGTCGCGGACGTCGAGCGCGAAACCGACCGCTCGGTCCTTGAGCTTGTGGCCCGCCTCGATCGCCTTGTTCGCCGCCTGGGTGGCGAGGTGCTCGGGGGTGAGCTGCTTGAGCTTGCGGTTGACCTTGGTGGTGGCCCACACTCCGGCGGCGACACCTGTGGTGAACCAGAACGTACGGCGGAACATCGCTCGGTCAGTCCTTCTTTCCACGGGTGTCGCGCCTGCTGCGGCGCGTGCCCGGAACGGTGCGTCCCACGATCACGGTACGACGCCGCTCCTCGGCGGGCTCGCCCTCCCGGCGGCCGCCCATGGCCCGGCGTACGCCGTAGCCGAAGGCGGCGACCTTGACGAGGGGGCCGCCGAAGGTGGACGCGACGGTCGTGGAGAGCGCCGAGGCGTTCGACGTGACCTCCTGGACGTCGGACGCGATGGCGTCGACCCGCTCGATCTGGGTCTGCGCGGAGCGGACGGCGGTGGACGCGTCGGCGAGGAGGGGGACGGCCTGGTCGGTCACGTCCGCGACGAGCTTGGTGGTCGCCTTGAGCGTCTGGGCCAGCCTCGCCAGCGCGACGGCGAGGAAGGAGACCAGGATCGCCCAGAAGACGGCCACCAGGATCCCGGCCACCTCTCCACCGGACACTGTGTGCACCCGCTCCCTGGAACATGCCTGAACGTCGAAAAGTCGTGTCCCGAGCCTATCGCGCCGGGGCGATCGCTCAGTACCGCATTAACGCGTACCGCAGTAAGGCGAGAGCCCGCCGCCCCGCCCGCCGGAAAGGGCGGGGAGACGACGGGCTGACGCGCGGTTGAGTGACTACGTCCGTCGAAGACGGATCAGCGGGCGTAGTACTCGACGACGAGCTGCTCGTCGCAGATGACCGGGACTTCTTTGCGGTTGGGCTCGCGGTCCAGGCGGAACGCCAGGGCCTTGAGGTTCACCTGCAGGTAGCGCGGGGTCTCACCGTCGGCGGCGAAGCCACCCTCGCGGGCGACCTCGAACAGCGGCTTCTGGCGGCTGCGCTCACGGACCATGACGACGTCGTCCGGCTTGACGCGGAAGGACGGCTTGTCGACCTTGTGGCCGTTGACCTCGATGTGGCCGTGGACGACCATCTGGCGGGCCTGGTAGATCGTGCGGGCGATGCCCGAACGCAGGACCAGCGCGTCGAGACGACGCTCGAGCTCGATGATCAGGGCCTCACCGGTCTTGCCCTGGACCTTGGAGGCACGCTCGTAGGCGCGGACGAGCTGGCGCTCGGACACGTCGTACTGCGCGCGCAGACGCTGCTTCTCGAGCAGACGGACCTTGTAGTCCGAGTTCTGCTTGCGGCCGCGGCCGTGCTCGCCCGGCGGGTAGGGGCGGGCCTCGAAGTACTTGACGGCCTTCGGGGTCAGCGCGATGCCGAGGGCACGCGACTTCTTGACCTTGGGGCGGGACTGGTTCGCCACTTCTTTTCCTTTTCTTATCGGCTGCCTCAGGGTTACGGGAGGTCGCATCCGCAGCCGGGGATTCCCGTCTCGTCCACGAGGGACTTGTCGGGCAGCCGTTCCCCTGGTCTGGGCACATACGTGCAGCACACGAACGGCCCACCGACCGGTCCCGGAACTCCGGGTGGTGGTGGGCGGCCCGCGACACCTACGACGGTGCGCGACGCTCCTGGATCAAAAGATCCGGCTGGATGTCCCGCCTGAGGCGCCGACCGGAGCCGGACACGGGACGCAGCACTGTGAACGAGTCTACAGGGGGTTCAGGACTGCTTCCGACCGAGGCGCTTCCTGGTCCACTCCACCGCGTCGGCGTACCGGGCCTCGGCTCCGTGCCTGGTCGGGGTGTAGTACTCCCGCTCCTTGATCGCGTCCGGAGCGTACTGCTGGGCGGCGATTCCCTCGGGCAGGTCGTGCGGGTACACATACCCCTGGGCGTGCCCGAGCTTGGCCGCGCCCTTGTAGTGCCCGTCCCGCAGATGCGGCGGCACGGGACCGGCCAGGCCCTTGCGTACGTCCTCCATGGCAGCGCCGATCGCCATCGTCGCGGCGTTCGACTTCGGGGCCAGGGCGAGGGCGATGGTGGCGTGGCTGAGGGTGAGCGCGGCCTCGGGGAAGCCGATCATGGCGACGGCCTGGGCGGCCGCGACGGCTATCGGCAGCGCGTTCGGGTCGGCGAGGCCGATGTCCTCGCTGGCGGAGATCATCAGGCGGCGGGCGATGAACCGGGGGTCCTCGCCGGCCTCGATCATCCGGGCCAGGTAGTGCAGTGCGGCGTCGACGTCGGAGCCGCGGATGGACTTGATGAGGGCGCTGGCCACGTCGTAGTGCTGGTCGCCGTCGCGGTCGTACTTCACGGCGGCGCGGTCGACGGTCTCCTCCAGGGTCTGGAGCCCGATCTCCTGCTCCCCCTTGTCGAGGGCCGCCCCTGCCGCGGCCTCCAGCGCGGTCAGGGCGCGGCGGGCGTCGCCGCCGGCGATCCGCAGGAGGTGGGCCTCGGTGTCCTCGGGGAGGGTGACGGCGTCCTTCAGGCCACGCTCGTCGGTCAGCGCGCGCTTGAGGAGGCCGCGCAGGTCGTCGTCGGTGAGCGGTTCGAGGGTGAGGAGCAGGGAGCGGGAGAGCAGGGGGGAGATCACCGAGAAGTACGGGTTCTCCGTCGTCGCCGCGATCAGGGTGACCCAGCGGTTCTCGACGGCGGGGAGCAGGGAGTCCTGCTGGGCCTTGCTGAAGCGGTGGATCTCGTCGAGGAAGAGGACGGTCTCCTTGCCGTAGCCGCCGGTGGCGCGGCGGGCGCCCTCGATGACCGCGCGGACCTCCTTGACGCCGGCGGTGATCGCGGAGAGCTCCACGAAACGCTTGTTGGTGGCCTTGGAGACGACGTACGCCAGGGTGGTCTTGCCCGTGCCGGGCGGGCCCCAGAGGATCACCGAGGAGGGGCCGGCCGGGCCGCCGCCGGACTCGCCGACCAGTCTGCGCAGGGGTGAGCCGGGCTTCAGCAGATGCTGCTGGCCCACGACCTCCTCGAGGGTGCGCGGACGCATCCGTACGGCCAGGGGGCTGGCGGCAGGGTCCTTCTCCTGGCGTTCTTCTGCGGCGGCGGTGAACAGATCGGGCTCCACGCTGAAAACCCTATGTCACGCCACTGACAGTCCGGCCGGGCCGTCGGCCGGCGCTGTGGACCACCGACGACCGGCCCGGCCCGTCAGCTGGTCCAGAAGTCCCACCAGCGGGTCAGGATCAGCATGCCGATGACGCCGATGTGCATCACGGGCAGGACCCAGGTGAACTCGCCGAAGAAGCCCTTCAGCCAACCTGGCGCGGGCAGGAAGCCGCCCCGGATGTTGAAGGACGTGACGTACCAGAACATCAGGATCGTGGCGGCCCAGGCCAGGCAGCACCACAGGCAGAGCGAGTTGATGTTGTACAGCGACTGGTACTGCAGCCAGGTGACGAAGCCGACGCCGAAGAGGGTGCCCGCGTTGAAGGTGAGCCAGTACCAGCGCGGGAAGGTCGCCCGGCCGAGCAGGCTCATGCCGACGCAGATGACGATGCCGTACGCGACGAGGCCGAGCATCGGGTTGGGGAACCCGAAGGCGGAGGCCTGGTCGCTCTTCATGATGTTGCCGCAGGAGACGACCGGGTTGAGGCTGCACCCGGGGGTGAAGTTGGGGTCTTCGAGCAGTTTGAACTTGTCGAGCGTGATGACCCAGGAGGCGAGCAGGCCGGCCGCGCCAGTGATCAGCAGCAGGATCGCGAAGGCGCGGCCGCCGCCCACCGTGCGTGGGGTCTCGGTGTGTTCCCGCTCCGTGGAGGAGACGTCCTTGACTGTCGTCTTGCTCATCACGTCGTTTCCATGGTTTCGAAGGGGCCTCTGGGGCACGGTCATTGTGCCGTACACACTCGCGCGTCAACCGTTCACTGGACATAAAAGTCGCCCCTACCGCCCGTAAGAGGCGATAGGGGCGACAACGGCTTGACTCAGCCCAGCCGAGCCTCCAGCTCGGCCACGATCTCGTTCACGCCGATGGCGCTCTGCTCGCCGGACTCCATGTCCTTGAGCTGGACGACGCCCTCGGCGAGGTCGCGCTCCCCGGCGACGATCGTGTACCGCGCCCCGCTCCGGTTGGCGTTCTTCATCGCGCCCTTCAGGCCCTTCCCGCCGTACGCGAAGTCGGCCGCGATGCCCACCTTGCGCAGCTCGGTGACCTTGGCGAAGAGGAGGCGGCGGGCCTCCTCGCCGAGCGGGACGGCGAACACGCTGGTGGCGGCGGGCAGTTCGAGCTCGATGCCCTCCGCCTCCAGGGCCAGGACGGTGCGGTCGACGCCGAGGGCCCAGCCGACCGACGGCAGCGCGGGGCCGCCGATCATCTCGGAGAGGCCGTCGTAGCGGCCGCCGCCGCCCACCGCGGACTGGGAGCCGAGACCGTCGTGGACGAACTCGAAGGTCGTACGCGTGTAGTAGTCCAGGCCGCGCACCAGCTTCGGGTCGTCCTCGAAGGAGACGCCCGCCGCCGTGATCAGCTCGCGCACCTCCTCGTGGTACGCCTTGCACGCGTCGCACAGGTAGTCGCGCAGGAGTGGGGCGTCCCCGAGCTGCTTCTGGACCGACTCGCGCTTGTCGTCGAGGACCCGGAGCGGGTTGATCTCCGCGCGGCGCAGCGTGTCCTCGTCCAGCTCCAGGCCGCGCAGGAACTCCTGCAGGGCGGCCCGGTAGACGGGACGGCACTCCTTGTCGCCCAGGCTGTTCAGCAGGATGCGGAAGTCGCGCAGGCCCAGCGAGCGGTACGCCTGGTCCGCCAGGATGATCAACTCGGCGTCCAGGGCCGGATCCTCGGCACCGATGGCCTCGGCGCCTACCTGGGAGAAGTGCCTGTAGCGGCCCTTCTGGGGGCGCTCGTAGCGGTAGTACGAGCCCGAGTACCAGAGCTTGACCGGGAGGTTGCCCGCCTTGTGCAGGTTGCCCTCCAGGGCGGCGCGCAGGACGGAGGCGGTGCCTTCGGGGCGAAGGGCCAGCCTGTCGCCGCCCTTGGTCTCGAAGGCGTACATCTCCTTGGTCACGATGTCGGTGGACTCACCTACACCGCGCGCGAACAGCTCGACGCTCTCGAAGCCGGGCGTCTCGATGTAGCCGTAGCCGGAGTTGCGCAGCGGCGCGGCGATGGCCTCGCGGACGGCCAGGAACTTGGCGCTGTCCGGGGGCAGCAGGTCGTACGTGCCCTTGGGGGCCTGAAAGGTGCTCACGGAAGGTCTCTCGTCACATTCCTCGTCGGGGAGCGTCGGAAGCTCCCTGGCCGCCGGCGGCCACCTGCCGCAGATACGGGTTGGTGGCGCGCTCCTGGCCGATGGTCGTCTGGGGGCCGTGGCCGGACAGCACCACGGTCGAGTCGTCGAGCGGCAGGCACACGCGGGCCAGCGAGTCGAGCATCTCGGCCATGTCACCGCCGGGCAGGTCGGTGCGTCCGATGGAGCCGGCGAAGAGCAGATCCCCGGAGAAGAACACGGAGGGGATCTCCGTGTTCTCGGGCATCCGGAAGGTCACCGACCCCTTGGTATGTCCGGGCGCGTGCGCGACGGACAGCTCCAGACCGGCCAGCTTCAGCTCGGCGCCGTCGGTCAGCTCCTTGACGTCGTCCGGCTCCCCCACGGTCAGCTCGCCCATGAGCGGCATGCCGATGGAACGGCCGAGCGCCTTCTCGGGGTCGCTCATCATGTACCGGTCCTGGGGGTGGATCCACGCCGGTACGTCGTGCGCGCCGCACACCGGGACGACCGAGGCCACGTGGTCGAGGTGGCCGTGGGTGAGGACGACGGCGACGGGCTTGAGCCGATGCTTCTTCAGCGTCTCCTCGACTCCCTGGGTGGCCTGGTGGCCCGGGTCGATGATCACGCACTCCTCACCGGCGGCGGGGGCGACCAGATAACAGTTGGTCCCCCAGGCCCCGGCGGGGAACCCGGCAATGAGCACGATCGTCCTTCTTGTGTCGTACGAGGGTGGGTTGCTGTGGATCAGAGCCTACCGGCGCTGCCGTTTCCTCAGCGAACCCATATACGGTACGGGTCACACGCAAACAGTCGACTCAACGGACGCGCGACGCACCCGTCGACGTACGAGACGCATGAGGAGAGAACCCCGTGGTCAGCCAGGATCAGCGGCGGCGTCAGCTCGCCCGGGAGAAGTTCTTGCGGCAGCAGCAGCGGCGCACGTCCGCGCGGCGCCAGGCACGAGTCCGCAACGCCGTGATCGCTTCGGTGCTCGGCGTGATCCTGGTGGGCAGTGTGGCGCTGTACACGACCGACGTCCTCAAGGGCGACGACAAGAAGGACAACGCGAGCGCGGAGGTGACTCCGAGTGCCTCGCCCAGCAAGGCGCCGGACCCGTGCGAGAAGGCGGCCGCGGGCAAGGTCAAGGAGCTCACCTTCAAGAAGGAGCCCGCGATCACCATCGACAAGACCGCGAAGTACACGATGGATCTGCAGACGACCTGCGGTTCCATCCCCATAACGATGGACGCGGCGAAGGCCCCGCACACCGTCAACTCGTTCGACTTCCTGGTGAACCAGGGCTACTTGGACCACACCAAGTGCCACCGGCTCACCACGCAGGGCATCTACGTGCTGCAGTGCGGTGACCCGCAGGGCACCGGCATGGGCGGTCCCGGCTACACGATCCCGGACGAGAACCTGAAGGACTCCCGTCTGAAGGGCGATGTGTACCCGGCGGGCACGGTGGCGATGGCCAACCAGTTCAACGCGCAGACGGGCGAGGGCAAGAACAGCGGCGGCAGCCAGTTCTTCCTCGTCTTCCAGGACAGCCCGCTGCCGGCCAACTACACGCCGTTCGGCACGATCTCCGAGGCGGGCATGAAGGTTCTGACGAAGATCGCCAAGGCCGGTGAGAACACGGGAATGGGTGATGGGACGCCCAATGCGACCGTGGTGATCAACAAGGCGACTGTCAAGAAGTCCTGACCACCGGCAGTGAAATTTCGGTCGCGCGGGATGCGGACAGGCAACCCGCCGGTCGCCTATGTTGGCCGTGACGAAACTGTGGACGATGCCCGGGGGAGCTTCAGGCCCCCCGCAGGCATCATGTGGAGGAGGCGCTGTGAGCAGCGACCCGTGGGGCCGCGTCGACGAGACGGGGACCGTGTACGTGCGTACGGCCGACGGCGAGCAGGTCGTCGGTTCCTGGCAGGCCGGCTCCCCTGAGGAGGCGCTGGCCTACTTCGAGCGCAAGTACGAAGGCCTGGTTGTCGAGATCGGCCTCCTCGAGAAGCGCGTGAAGACCACCGACCTGTCGGCGAAGGACGCGAAGGCCGCGATCGACCACATTCGGGAGCAGGTGGACGCGCACCACGCGGTCGGTGACCTGGACGCGCTGAAGGTACGGCTGGACAAGCTCGTCGAGACCGTCGAGGCACGCCGCGAGGAGCGCAAGCAGCAGCGGGCGAAGCAGTCCGACGAGGCTCGGCACGCCAAGGAGGCCCTGGTCACCGAGGCGGAGGAGCTGGCCCAGTCCGATCAGTGGCGGGCCGCCGGTGAGCGGCTGCGCGCGCTGGTGGACACCTGGAAGGGTCTGCCGCGGCTGGACCGCAAGTCCGACGACGAGCTCTGGCACCGCTTCTCGCACGCCCGCTCGGCGTTCTCCAAGCGTCGCAAGGCCCACTTCGCGCAGCTCGACGCGCAGCGTGAGGACGCCCGCAAGACCAAGGAGAAGCTGGTCGCGGAGGCCGAGGCGCTGTCGAACTCGACCGACTGGGGTCCCACGGCGGCGCGCTACCGCGAGCTGATGGCCGACTGGAAGGCCGCGGGCCGCGCCCAGCGCGAGCACGAGGACGACCTGTGGAACCGCTTCCGCGGCGCCCAGGACGTCTTCTTCGCCGCCCGCAGCTCCGTGTTCGCCGAGCGCGACGCGGAGCAGGCCGAGAACCTCAAGCTCAAGGAGGAGCTGGCGGGGGAGGCGGAGAAGATCCTGCCGGTCACGGACCTGAAGCAGGCCCGCGCCGCCCTCCGCTCGCTCAACGAGCGCTGGGAGGCCATCGGCCATGTGCCGCGTGACGCCCGCCCGAAGGTCGAGGGCCGGATGCACGCGGTCGAGCGGGCCATCCAGGAGGCCGAGGAAGCGGAGTGGCGCCGCACCAACCCGGAGGCCCGCGCCCGCGCGGCCGGTCTCACGGGGCAGCTCCAGGCCGCCGTGGACAAGCTGACGAGCCAGATCGAGGCCGCCCGCGCCCAGGGCAACAACGCCAAGGCCGACAAGCTCCAGAAGGAGCTGGACGGCCGCCAGGCCCTGCTGGACCAGGCACTGAAGGGTCTGCAGGAGTTCGGCGGCTGACGCTTCCTGTGCACGACTGAGAGGGGTGCCCGTACGGTTCGTACGGGCACCCCTCTCGTGTGTGTCGTGCCTACGGCCTGCGCGCCGACGTCACCCGGTACACGTCGTACACGCCCTCCACACCCCGTACGGCCTTCAGGACGTGGCCGAGGTGCTTCGGGTCGCCCATCTCGAAGGTGAAGCGGGAGGTGGCGACGCGGTCGCGGGAGGTCTGGACGGCCGCCGAGAGGATGTTGACGTGCTGGTCGGACAGGACGCGGGTGACGTCCGACAGCAGCCGGGAGCGGTCCAGGGCCTCGACCTGTATCGCGACGAGGAAGACCGAGGACTGGGTGGGTGCCCACTCGACCTCGAGGATGCGCTCGGGCTCGCGGGACAGCGACTCGACGTTGACGCAGTCGTTGCGGTGAACCGATACGCCACTGCCGCGGGTGACGAAGCCGATGATGGGGTCGCCGGGGACGGGCGTACAGCAGCGGGCGAGCTTGACCCAGACGTCCTCGACGCCCTTGACGACGACACCGGGGTCGTTGCTGCCGCGCCGCTTGCGGCTGCGGCCGCGGCTGGGCGGTACGGACTCGTCGATCTCCTCGGTGGCCGCCTCCTCGCCGCCGAGGGCCTGGACGAGCTTCTGCACCACGCTCTGCGCGGAGACATGGCCCTCGCCTATGGCCGCGTACAGCGCGGAGATGTCCGGATAGCGCATCTCGTGGGCGAGGGTGACCAGGGAGTCGCCGGTGAGGATGCGCTGGATCGGCAGGTTCTGCTTGCGCATCGCGCGGACGATGGCGTCCTTGCCCTGCTCGATGGCCTCGTCGCGGCGCTCCTTGGAGAACCAGGCGCGGATCTTGTTGCGGGCCCGGGGGGACTTCACGAAGCCGAGCCAGTCGCGGGAGGGGCCCGCGCCGGCCGCCTTGGAGGTGAAGACCTCCACCAGGTCGCCGTTGTCGAGGGTGGATTCGAGCGGTACGAGGCGGCCGTTGACCCGGGCGCCTATGGTGCGGTGGCCGACCTCGGTGTGGACCGCGTACGCGAAGTCGACGGGGGTCGCGCTGGCCGGCAGCGCTATCACGTCGCCCTTCGGCGTGAAGACGAAGACCTCGTTGCGGGACAGGTCGAAGCGCAGGGACTCCAGGAACTCGCCGGGGTCCTCGGTCTCCTTCTGCCAGTCCAGCAGCTGCCGCAGCCAGGCCATGTCGTTGAGGTGGTCGTCCTTGCCGGTGGTCCTCGGCTGGTCCGAACGCACCTTGGAGGCGCCGGCGACGGCCTCCTGCTTGTACTTCCAGTGCGCGGCGATGCCGTACTCGGCGCGGCGGTGCATGTCGAACGTCCGGATCTGGAGTTCGACCGGCTTGCCGTTGGGCCCGATGACCGTCGTGTGCAGCGACTGGTACATGTTGAACTTGGGCATCGCGATGTAGTCCTTGAACCGCCCCGGAACCGGGTTCCAGCGGGCGTGGACGGTGCCCAGGGCCGCGTAGCAGTCGCGGACGGTGTCCACCAGGACGCGGATGCCGACCAGGTCGTAGATCTCCGCGAAGTCACGGCCGCGGACGATCATCTTCTGGTAGACGCTGTAGTAGTGCTTCGGGCGGCCGGTGACGGTCGCCTTGATGCGGGCGGCGCGCAGGTCCTGCTGGACCTCGTCGGTCACTATGGCCAGATACTCGTCACGCTTCGGTGCCCGCTCGGCCACCAGCCGGACGATCTCGTCGTACATCTTGGGGTAGAGAATCGCGAAGGCGAGGTCCTCCAGCTCCCACTTGATGGTGTTCATGCCCAGGCGGTGGGCGAGCGGCGCGTAGATCTCCAGGGTCTCGCGCGCCTTCTTCTCCTGCTTCTCGCGCTTGAGGTAGCGCATGGTGCGCATGTTGTGCAGGCGGTCGGCGAGCTTGATGACCAGGACGCGCGGGTCCTTGGCCATGGCGACGACCATCTTGCGCACGGTCTCGGCCTGGGCGGCCTCACCGAACTTGACCTTGTCCAGCTTGGTGACGCCGTCGACGAGGAGGGCGACGGAGTCGCCGAAGTCGCGGCGGAGCTGGTCCAGGCCGTACTCGGTGTCCTCGACCGTGTCGTGCAGCAGGCCCGCCATCAGCGTGGCCGGATCCATACCCAGCTCGGCGAGGATCGTGGTGACGGCGAGGGGATGCGTGATGTACGGGTCGCCGCTCTTGCGCTTCTGGCCTCGGTGCCAGCGCTCGGCGACCTGGTAGGCCTTCTCGATCTGGCGGAGCGTCGACGTCTCGATCTTCGGGTCGTTGCCGCGGACGGCCCGCAGCAGCGGCTCGAGGACCGGGTTGTACGGGTTGGAGCGCTGCACGCCGAGACGGGCGAGCCGGGCGCGTACGCGGTTGGAGGAGCCGGAGCGGGCGGGCTGGCCCGTGGCGGCGGGGCGGGGCGGGGGCGCCGGGGTGGGCTCGGGCGCGGGGCGCTCGGCGGGGGCGGGCTTGGGGCGCGACGGCCCGGCGGCCTTGTCGGCGGGCGCGGACTGGGCGTGCTCGACCGGGCCCTGCGCGGACGACGGGTTCGCCTCCGTCGCGTTCTGCGCGGGCTTGGCCGCGGGGCCCGAGGCGGACTCGGGCTTGGCGGCGGTCAGGTGCTGGGCCTCGTCTGCCAAGAGGGCTCCTCGTGCGCGATCCGGGTCCCCCGGTCAGGCTCCGGAGACCCCATGGTAGCGATCCCGCGCCCCAGGATCGCCTTCAGGCCACTGTGAGGGCGGTCTACCTGTGGAACACGTGGTGCGCGCGGCGGATTCCGGGGGGCCGCGTCGGGGTGGTGCGGTGGTGGGTTCAGTGCGGGTCGTATGTGGTTGCTCGCGCAGTTTCCCGGGCCCTTTGGGGCGCGCCCTGCGGAGCGCGCGACATGCGGTGCGGGGAATGCGGCGCGGGGAATGCGGTGCGGGGAATGCGGTGCGCAAAGCGGCGGGCGCCCCGGGAAGGTTCCCGGGGCGCCCGCCGTGTGTCTTGTGCTGTGGGTCAGACGGTGATCAGGGCCTCCAGCGGGGCCCCGGCCAGCGCGGCGTCCAGGCGCTGACGGCCCGCCAGGAAGGACAGCTCCATCAGAACCGCGACGCCCGCGACCTGCGCGCCCGCGCGGCGGATCAGCTGGAGGGAGGCCTCGGCGGTGCCGCCGGTGGCGAGGACGTCGTCGATGACCATGACACGGTCGCCCGCGACCAGGTCCTCGGCGTGCACCTCGATCTCGGCGGAGCCGTACTCCAGGTCGTACGCCTGGCTGAGCGTGGCTCCGGGGAGCTTGCCCGCCTTGCGTACGGGGATGAAGCCGACGCCCGCCCGGACGGCGGCCGGGGCGCCCAGGATGAAGCCCCGGGCCTCCAGGCCGACGATCTTGGTGGCGCCGTGCCGCACGGTCAGCTCCGCCAGCGCGTCCGTCAGCGCGGTGAACGCCGCCGGGTCGGCCAGCAGCGGCGTGATGTCCTTGAACATCACGCCCGGCTCCGGATAGTCCGCGACATCGCGGATACGGCTGAGCAGCAGCTCCTTGATACCGGTCATCGCCGCTTCCCACCCCGGCCGCGGCTGCGGCTGCCGGCCTGGGCGCGCGGCCCGACCACCGCGGGGGTGGCGTCCACCGGCTCGTCGTCGTACGGACCGTCGGCGGCCGGCTCCACGTCGTGGTCGGCCTGGGCCCGCTTGGCGAGCACGCGCTTCCTGAGAGCCTTCAGCTGCGGCTCGCGCTCCTTGAGGTCGGCGACGAGCGGCGTGGCGATGAAGATCGAGGAGTACGCACCGGCCGCGAGGCCGACGAACAGCGACAGCGAGATGTCGTTGAGCATGCCCGCGCCGAGGACACCGCCACCGATGAACAGCAGGCCGGCCACCGGCAGCAGCGCGACCACCGTCGTGTTGATCGACCGCACCAGGGTGCTGTTGATCGAACGGTTGGCGATCTCGGCGTATGTCCAGCGGTTCTGCTTGGTGATGTCCTTCGTCTGCTCCTTGAGGCTGTCGAAGACGACGACCGTGTCGTAGAGCGAATAACCGAGGATGGTCAACAGACCGATCACCGTGCCCGGCGTCACCTCGAAGCCGACGAGGGCGTAGATCCCGATCGTGATGGTGATGTCGTGGATCAGGGCGACGAACGCGGCGATGGCCATGCGCAACTCGAACGCGATCGCCAGATAGATCACCACGAGGATCAGGAAGACCGCGAGGCCCTGCCAGGCCTTGGTGGCGATCTGCTCACCCCAACTGGGGCCGACCAGGTCGGCGTTGATCGTGTCCGCGTCGACCTTGAGGTCCTTGGCGAGGTCCTGCTTGATCTCGTCGGACTTGGCCGTGTCCACACCGGAGATCTGGATGCGCAGGGTGTCGTTGCCGAGCTTCTGGACGATCGCGTCGTGGCCGGAGGCCTCCTCCGCGTACGTCTCGGCCTGGGTCACCGAGACGCTCGTCCGCTCCGTGGTGAAGACGGCACCGCCCTGGAACTCGATACCCATGCTCAGGCCGCGCACCGCCAGGCCGACGATGGCCGTGATGGTGATGAGGATCGAGACGCCGTACCAGATCTTGCGGTTGCCGACGAAGTCGTAACCGACCTCGCCGCGGTGGAGTCGGGCTCCGAGGTCACCGAGCTTCGACATCTCAGGCCTCCTTCGGGTCGGCGGGGACGACGGGACGGCGGGTGCGGCGCAGCGGCGGCCGGGCACCCAGCCGCTTCGGGTCGAGACCGGACCAGCTGTGGCCGCTCCCGAAGAACTTCGTGCGGGCCAGCAGCGTCAGCAGCGGCTTCGTGAAGAGGAAGACGACCACGACGTCGAGCACGGTCGTCAGACCGAGCGTGAACGCGAAGCCCTGGACCTTGCCGACGGTGACGATGAAGAGCACCGCGGCGGAGAGGAACGACACGAAGTCGGAGACCAGGATGGTGCGCCGGGCTCGCGGCCAGGCCCGCTCGACGGCGGGGCGCAGCGTACGGCCTTCGCGGATCTCGTCCCGAACTCGTTCGAAGTACACGATGAACGAGTCCGCCGTGATACCGATCGCGACGATCGCTCCGCAGACCGCCGGGAGGTTCAGCGCGAAGTTGATCGTCGGGCCGAGCAGCGCCATGATCACGTAGGTCAGGGCCGCCGAGACCAGCAGCGAGGCGATGGCGATCAGCGACAGGCCGCGGTAGTAGACGATCAGGTAGATCATGACCAGGGCCAGACCGATCGCACCGGCGATCAGACCGGCCTGCAGCTGGTCGCCGCCGAGCGCGGGGCTGACGGTGGTGACGCTGGACTCCTTGAAGGTCAGCGGGAGCGCGCCGTACGACAGCATGTTGGCGAGGTTCTGGGCCTCCTCCTGCGTGAAGCTGCCGGAGATCTCCGCCTTGCCGCCGGTGACCGCCGCGCGGACGTAGGGGTGGGAGACGACCTCGTCGTCGAGGACGATCGCGAACTCGTTCTGCGGGGAGGTCTGGGACGCCAGCTGGCCGGTGATGTCGGCGAACTTCTTCTCGCCGCTGGAGTCGAAGTCCATGACGACCTGCCAGCCGGTGCCGTTCTGCGTGTCGAGCAGCGCCTGGGCCTTCTCGACCTCGGTGCCGTCGACCCCGACCGGGCCGAGCACGAACTTGCTCCAGCTGCCGTTGTCCTGGCCGCAGGCCACGACGACGTCGGTGGTCTTGCCCTTGCCGGCCTCGGCGCGCTGCTTGGGGTCGTTGCAGTCGAGGGCGGCGAACTTGGCCTGGAGCGCCTGGGTCTCCTCGTCGACGCTCGGGCTCGCCGACGGCGAGGCGCTGTCGGAGGCCTTGGCGGACTCGGAGCTGCTGCCGGAGGGCGTGGGGTCGGCCTTCAGCGCGTCGGTGACCGCACGGCCCTGGGACGTGGCGGAGCTCGACGGGCTGGCGGAGTCACCGGACTCGGGCGAGGTCGCCTCGTCCTTGCCGTCGGAGCTCGACGGGCTCGGCGAGGCGCTGCCACTGGGGCTGGTGCTCGGTGGGGCGCTCGGGGTGTCCGTGGCGCCGGTGCCGACCTGGCTCTGGAGGACCGGGCGGAAGTACAGCTTCGCGGTGGTACCGACCTGTTGCCTGGCCTCTTCGGAATCCGTGCCCTTGGGGATATTGACAATGATGTTCTCATTGCCCTGGGTCTGGACCTCCGCCTCGGACACGCCCAGACCGTTGACACGGCGGTTCATGATCTCGACCGCGGTGTCCATGTTGGTCTTGTTGATCGCGTTGGGCTGGCCGGGCTCGTTGACCGCCGTCAGTGTGATGCTCGTACCACCGGCGAGGTCGATGCCGAGACGCGGAGTGGTGTGTCCGGAGGCAAACATTCCCCCGGTGAGCGCCACAAGGGCGATCAGGATGAGGGCCAGCGCGCGCCCAGGCTTGCTCTGGGTGCTCGCGCTCCGGCCCTTCTTCGGTGCTGCCACCTTCTCGTACTCCCTCTCGGGCCGCCGTGCGCGGGGTCAGCGCGGAGACGGCCATGACTGGTGTCGGGAATCCGGGCGAAAACGGCACGTGCCCGGGGCGCGGGCGGTTCTCGCTCGCACTCCCGGGACGTGACTACTTCGCGTCGGACTCGCCGTCGGTCTTCTTCGGCTCTGCTTCGTCGGCCTTGGCCTCGTCAGCCTTGGCCTCGTCGGCCTTCGCCTCGGCGGTCTCGTCGGTCGCGTCGTCGGACGCGTCCTTCTTGCCGAGGTCGATGGGCTTGTCGTCGGAAGCGGCGGAAGCGTCGTCGGAGGGCTCGTCGGTCTCGGTGAGGGAGGAGGCGTCGTCCGGGACGACGTCGGACTTCAGGTCGTGCTCGATGCCGTGGACGATGCGGTTGTACTCCTCGTCGCTGAGGACGGCACCGATGGAGTTCTTGGCGAACAGCAGCTCGACGCCCGGCCCGGCGTCGAGGAGGACCGTGTCCTCGCTGACCTCCTTGACGGTCGCGTACATGCCCCCGATCGTGCGGACGCCGGAACCGGGCTGCATCTGGTTCCGCATGTCGACGGCCTGCTGCTGCTTCTTCTTGGCCGATCGGGTCATCAGGATCATGGCCCCGATGAGCACGATGAACGGGAGGAGGGTCACGAGACTCACGGGTCGGAACTTCCTTCACACGACCGCGATGGCGAGCGGCCTGATGGTTGGGGGTATGTGTGCCGCCGACAAGGGCGGCATCGGCGGAGTCTAAGCGAGTCCACCACGATGGAACAACGCACAGCATGTCACCGGGGTTCCATGCCGGGCGAGTACCGCGCCGTCACGAGACGGTCACGCCCCGAAGAGGTCCTGTTGTCCGTTTCCGCCGGTCGTGCCGCGTGGCGGGGTGAGGCCGAGATGGGCCCAGGCGGCGGGGGTCGCCACCCGGCCACGGGGGGTTCGGGCGAGCAGGCCCTCGCGGACGAGGAAGGGTTCGGCGACCTCCTCGACGGTCTCGCGCTCCTCCCCCACGGCGACGGCGAGGGTGGAGAGACCGACCGGTCCGCCGCCGAAGAGCTTGAGCAGGGCTTCGAGGACGCCCCGGTCGAGACGGTCGAGGCCGCGGGCGTCCACCTCGTAGACGGCGAGGGCGGCCTCGGCGATGTCGCGCGTGATGATGCCGTCCGCCTTGACCTGCGCGTAGTCCCGTACGCGGCGCAGCAGACGGTTGGCGATACGGGGTGTGCCGCGCGAGCGGCCCGCGATCTCGGCGGCGCCGTCCGCGTTGATCTCCACGTCGAGCAGGTGCGCCGAGCGGTGGATGACGCGCTCCAGCTCGGCCGGCTCGTAGAACTCCATGTGCGCGGTGAAGCCGAAGCGGTCGCGCAGCGGCGGCGGCAGCAGTCCCGCGCGCGTGGTGGCGCCGACCAGGGTGAAGGGCGGCAGTTCGAGGGGGATCGCGGTGGCGCCGGGGCCCTTGCCGACGATGACGTCGACCCGGAAGTCCTCCATCGCCATGTACAGCATCTCCTCGGCGGGCCGGGACATGCGGTGGATCTCGTCGAGGAAGAGGACCTCGCCCTCCTGGAGGGAGGAGAGGATCGCGGCCAGGTCGCCGGCGTGCTGGATGGCCGGGCCGGAGGTGATGCGGATGGGGGCGCCCATCTCGGCCGCGATGATCATCGAGAGGGTGGTCTTGCCGAGGCCCGGCGCACCGGAGAGCAGGACGTGGTCGGCGGTGGCCCCACGCGCGCGTGCCGCCCGCAGCACCAGGTCGAGCTGCTCGCGGACCTTCTCCTGGCCGATGAACTCGTCCAGGTCCTTGGGGCGCAGGGCGGCCTCGACGGCCTGGTCCTCACGGTCGGCGACAGAGCCCACCAGCCGGTCGGGGGCGGTGTCGTCGGTCGTGTCGTCCCAGTTCACTGAAACTCTCCTCGCAGGGGCGTGCCGGGTTCGTCCGGTTCGGCCGGGGGTCCGGCCGGCGGCACGGGGGCCGCTTTCGGGCTCTGCGTCCCCGGACAGACCCGGACGGACAACAGCATCGCGTGTGCCTCGCGGGTCGCGGTCGGATGGAGCTTACGGGGCGTGGGGTCCTACAGCCCCACAGTCGTACGGGTCGCGTACGACGGCCTCGACAGGCCGGTCAGCGGGCTCTGTTGAGGGTCTGGAGGGCGGCCTTGAGCAACTGGCCCACCTGGGGCGTGCCTTGGGCGGCCTCGGCCTGGGGGGCCACGGCCGACACGGCCTCGTCGGCCTCGCGCGTCGCGTACCCGAGGCCGATCAGGGCGGCGTGCAGTTGGTCGCGCCAGCCCTGGGTGACCGGGGCGCCGATCGCGGGGGCGCCGATCGGCTCGCCGAGGCGGTCCCTCAACTCCAGCAGCAGCTTCTGCGCACCCTTCTTGCCGATGCCGGGGACGGCGATCAGCGCCTTCTCGTCACCCGTGGCCACCGCTCGGCGCAAAGCGTCGGGGGTGTGCACGGCGAGCATCGCCTGGGCCAGGCGCGGGCCGACCCCGCTCGCGGTCTGGAGCAGCTCGAAGACCTGGCGCTCGTCGTCGTCCACGAAGCCGTAGAGGGTCAGCGAGTCCTCCCGTACGACGAGGGAGGTGGCGAGCTTGGCCGGCTGACCGAGCCTCAGCGTGGACAGTGTGTTCGGCGTGCACTGCACGGCCATGCCGACCCCACCCACCTCGACCACCGCTGTGTCGGGAGCGAGTGCGGCGACCGTGCCGCTGACGAAGGCGATCATGCCGTACGGCCTTTCAGTGCGTTCGATGCGTTCGATGCACGCGATGGGTTCGATGCCCGTGATGGGTTCGATGCAAGTGATGGGTTCGATGTGCGCGATGTGTTCGGTGCTTTGGTCGCGTGCAGGGCGACGGCCTGCTGGAGGCGGTTCTGCGCGGGGGCCCGCCAGATGTGGCAGATGGCGAGGGCGAGGGCATCGGCGGCGTCCGCCGGTTTCGGGGGCGCGTCGAGCCGGAGCAGGCGGGTGACCATGGCACCGACCTGGGCCTTGTCGGCGCGGCCGCTGCCGGTGACGGCGGCCTTGACCTCGCTGGGGGTGTGCAGGGCGACGGGGATGCCGCGGCGGGCGGCGCAGAGCATGGCGACGGCGCTGGCCTGGGCGGTGCCCATGACCGTCCGTACGTTGTGCTGGCTGAACACCCGCTCCACGGCGACGAATTCGGGGCGGTACTCGTCGAGCCACTGCTCGATGCCCTGCTCGATCACGACGAGGCGGTGCCCCAACTCGGCGTCCGCGGGCGTACGGACGACACCGACGCCGCGCATGGTGAGCGGCCGTCCGGCGACGCCTTCCACCACACCGACACCGCAACGGGTCAGTCCCGGGTCCACCCCCAGTACGCGCACGAGCCCCTCCCATCGATCACCTGTTTGTGCAGGCTATCGGCTGCCACTGACAACGGCCGACAACGCGACGGGCCGACGGGGTGCGTCCCGTCGGCCCGTTGAAGTCCATCGCGATCGAGCCTGTTCGGCTCGGCTCGCGGAGCGCTACGCGTCGACCTTGGCCATGACGTCGTCGCTCACGTCGAAGTTGGCGAAGACGTTCTGCACGTCGTCGCTGTCCTCGAGGGCGTCGATCAGCTTGAAGATCTTCTTGGCGCCCTCCTCGTCCAGCTCGACCTGCATGGTCGGGACGAAGTTGGCGTCGGCCGAGTCGTAGTCGATCCCCGCGTCCTGGAGCGCGGTGCGCACCGCGACCAGGTCGGTGGCCTCGGAGATCACCTCGAAGGACTCGCCCAGGTCGTTGACCTCCTCGGCACCCGCGTCGAGGACGACCTCCAGAACGTCGTCCTC
Source organism: Streptomyces sp. CA-210063 (assembly GCF_024612015.1). Lineage (NCBI taxonomy): Bacteria > Bacillati > Actinomycetota > Actinomycetes > Kitasatosporales > Streptomycetaceae > Streptomyces > Streptomyces sp. CA-210063. The sequence goes on along the minus strand of NZ_CP102512.1, from coordinate 8,734,420 downwards.
GGACAGCTCGCCCTTGGGGACGATCACGACGCCCTTGCGGTTGAAGAGGTACGAGACGGAGCCCGGGTCGGCCATCGAGCCGCCGTTGCGGGTCATGGCGACGCGGACGTCGGAGGCGGCGCGGTTGCGGTTGTCGGTGAGGCACTCGATGAGCACCGCGACACCGTTCGGACCGTAGCCCTCGTACATGATCGTCTCGTAGTCGGCGCCACCGGCCTCAAGGCCGCCGCCGCGCTTGACCGCGGAGTCGATGTTCTTGTTCGGGACGGACTGCTTCTTCGCCTTCTGGATGGCGTCGTAGAGCGTCGGGTTGCCCTCGATGTCGACCCCGCCCATGCGCGCGGCGACCTCGATGTTCTTGATCAGCTTCGCGAAGAGCTTGCCGCGCTTGGCGTCGATCACGGCCTTCTTGTGCTTCGTCGTAGCCCATTTAGAGTGGCCGGACATCTGCCTGTCTCCTTCGCGTAACCCATCTCTGCAACGAACCCCAGAGATCCTACAAGGACTCCGCCGCCCGGTTCGCGCGCACCATCTCGACGAACAGCGCGTGCAGTCGGTGGTCGCCGGTCAGCTCCGGATGGAACGACGTGGCGAGGGCGTTGCCCTGGCGCACGGCGACGATGTGACCCTCGTGCTCGGCCAGCACCTCTGTCTCGGCGCCGACGGACTCGACCCAGGGGGCGCGGATGAAGACGCCCTCCACAGGATCGCCCGCCACGCCCTTGACGTCCACCGAGGCTTCGAAGGACTCGTTCTGGCGGCCGAAGGCGTTGCGGCGCACGATCATGTCGATGCCGCCGATGGTCTCCTGGCCCGAGCGCGGGTCGAGGATCTTGTCGGCGAGCATGATCAGGCCGGCGCAGGTGCCGTAGACGGGCATGCCGTCGCGCACGCGCGCGCGTAGGGGGTCCATCACGCCGAAGAGGACGGCCAGCTTGGAAATGGTGGTGGACTCGCCGCCGGGGATGACGAGGCCGTCCACCTCGGCGATTTCCTCGGGGCGCCGCACCGGCCTGGCCACGGCGTCGGCCGCGGCCAGGGCGATGAGGTGCTCCCGTACGTCGCCCTGGAGGGCCAGGACGCCTATGACGGGGGTGTGGCTCATGGGTGCTTACCAGCCCCGGTTCGCGTAGCGCTCGGCCTCGGGGAGGGTGTCGCAGTTGATGCCGACCATGGCCTCGCCCAGGTTGCGGGAGGCGTCCGCGATGATCTTCGGGTCGTCGTAGAAGGTGGTGGCCTTCACGATGGCGGCGGCGCGCTTGGCCGGGTCGCCGGACTTGAAGATGCCGGAGCCGACGAAGACGCCCTCGGCGCCGAGCTGGCGCATCAGCGCGGCGTCGGCCGGGGTGGCCACGCCGCCGGCGGAGAAGAGGACCACCGGGAGCTTGCCCAGCTCGGAGACCTCCTTGACCAGCTCGTACGGGGCGCGCAGCTCCTTGGCGGCGGCGTACAGCTCGTTGTTGTCGAAGCCGCGCAGCCTGGCGATCTCGTTCTTGATCTGGCGCAGGTGACGGACCGCCTCGACGACGTTGCCGGTGCCGGCCTCGCCCTTGGAGCGGATCATGGCGGCGCCCTCGGCTATGCGGCGCAGGGCCTCGCCGAGGTTGGTGGCGCCGCAGACGAAGGGGGTGGTGAAGGCCCACTTGTCGGAGTGGTTGACCTCGTCGGCCGGGGTGAGGACCTCGGACTCGTCGATGTAGTCGACGCCGAGGGACTGCAGGACCTGGGCCTCGACGAAGTGGCCGATGCGGGACTTGGCCATGACCGGGATCGAGACGGCCTCGATGATGCCCTCGATCATGTCGGGGTCGGACATACGGGCCACGCCGCCGTCCTTGCGGATGTCGGCCGGGACCCGCTCCAGGGCCATGACCGCGACCGCGCCCGCGTCCTCGGCGATCTTCGCCTGCTCCGGGGTGACGACGTCCATGATCACACCGCCCTTGAGCTGCTCGGCCATGCCGCGCTTCACGCGGGCGGTGCCGGTCTCGGGGGTCTGGGTGGTGGAGTTGGAGAGCGTGCTGGACACGGGTTTGACCTCGCTCGGGGAAGCTCGGGGAAGAGGGTTTCTGCAATCACCGAGGAAACGTGAGGGGAGCAGGCCACTGCAAGGGCCAATGGGGAGGCGGTGGATCGTTTTCGCCCCCGCCGCCCCTACCCGTCCCATCCCCGGGGGCTGCTGCCCCTTACGCCCCGCGCGCGGGAGAGCTCGGGGGGGGGTCGCTTGTTTGGCGGGTGCGGGTGGTGTGTGGTTGCTCGCGCAGTTCCCCGCGCCCCTGAAAAGCAGGGGCTGCGCCCCGTGCTTTTCGGCCCGCAGGGCCGTGTCTTTCAGGGGCGCGGGGAACTGCGCGACCAGCCCCCACCCACCGGCAGCCCACCGGCAGCCGAAAAACTCACTGCGCCCGGTCCGCCAGGGCGGTCGGGGGCTCGTCGTCCATCTCGAAGGCCATCGGGAAGGGCGCGTGGCCGGCGAGGCGGAACCAGCGGACCTTGCGATGGCGGCGGAGGGCGCGGGCGGCCCGTACCGCGTCGTTGTGGAAGCGGCGGGCCATGGGCACCCGGCGTACGGCCTGCGCCAGCTCGTTCGCGGCGTCCTCACCACCCGGCGCCTCCCGCACCGCCTCCACCTGCTGCGTCTCGCCGAACACGGCCCGCAACGCCTGGCTCAGATCGCTCTCCGCGACCTCGCGCTGCTCCTCCTCGGCCTGCCTGGCCGCGTGCGCCGCCTCGTAGAGGACGATCGAGGCGGCCGGGTCCAGTACCCCGGAGGTGGCCAGTTCCTGGGCGACCGAGGCACGGCGCAGCAACTGCGCGTCGAGCGCGGCGCGGGCGGCGTCGATGCGCGCGTGCAGCCGGTCGAGGCGTCCCGCGGTCCAGCTCAGGTAGAGACCGATCGCGAAGAGGACGACCGCGATCCAGATCAGTGTCGAAGTCACGGGCCGCAAGGCTACCCGTGCCCGACACGGCCTCCCGACGCACCCGAAACGACGACCGTCGGCTCCACCGCGCCGAACCCGACGACCTCCGGCGCGGAAACACCGGCGGCTCATCAGCGAAAACCGGCAGACCTCTCGGCCCAAGGCAACGGCCCGTCAAGCCCGAACGACAGACCCGGCAGCCCGAATTCCACGGCCCATCAGCCCGAAACGCCCGGCCCGGCAGCCCAAGCCGTTGCCCCACCGGTCCCAGGCCACAGCCCCACCCATCAGGAACCGCCACCCGGTCGATCCCAGGCCACAGCCCCACTCATCCTCAGCCGCCACCCCACCAGTCCCAGGCCACGGCCCCACCCATCAGGAACCGCCACCCGGTCATTCCCAGGCCACGACCCACTCATCCCCGACCGCCACCACAGCGAGCCCAAGCCGCGGCCCGCCCGTCCCGTCCCGAGCCCCCAGCCCAAGCCGCGGCCCGCCCGTCCCGTCCCCAGCCGCCCAGCCCGAGCCGCCCAGCCGAATCCCGAGCCGCCCCGTCAATCCCGGGCCAACCCCAACCGTGCCCGCAACCCGGCCCGTTCGTCCGCCGCTACTGATGCCGCGCCTTCCGTGACCGTCTCGTAGACGCCGAGGATGTCGGCGCCGACCGTCGACCAGTCGAAGCGGCGGACGTGGGCGCTGCCGCGTTCGCGGAGTTCGGTGCGGCGGGCGGGGTCGCCGAGGAGGCGTACGGCGGCTGTCGCGAGGGAGTCGGCGTCCTCGTTGGCGAACAGTTCGCCCGCGCCGCCCTGGTCGAGGACCTGGGCGAAGGCGTCGAGGTCGGAGGCGAGGACGGGGGCGCCGGCGGACATGGCCTCGACGAGGATGATGCCGAAGCTCTCGCCCCCGGTGTTGGGGGCGACGTAGACGTCGACGCTGCGCAGGAAGCGGGCCTTGTCCTCGTCGCTGACCATGCCGAGGAACTCGACGCGGGAACGCAGCTCCTTCGGTAGGGTCTCGACGGCCTCCTCCTCGTCCCCGCGCCCGGCGACCAGCAGCCGCGTCCGGGGGCGTTCGGCGAGGATCTTCGGGAGTGCCTTCATCAGCACCGGCAGGCCCTTGCGGGGTTCGTCGATACGGCCGACGAAGCCGAGGGTGTCGCCCTGCCAGTCGGGGTTGGGCTTGGCCCCGGCGAAGAAGTCCACGTCCACGCCGTTAGGGATGACGACCGCGTCGCCGCCCAGGTGTTCGACGAGGGTGCGGCGGGCGTACTCGCTCACCGCGATACGGGCGCTGATCTTCTCCAGCGCGGGCTGGAGGATCGGGTACGCGGCGATCATCGCCCGGGAGCGCGGGTTGGACGTGTGGAAGGTGGCGACGATCGGGCCCTGCGCCGCCCAGCAGGCCAGCAGGCCGAGCGACGGGGAGGCCGGCTCGTGGATGTGGATCACGTCGAACGTGCCGTCGTGGAGCCAGCGCCGTACCCGGGCCGCGGACAGGAAGCCGAAGTTCAGGCGGGCCACCGAGCCGTTGTAGGGCACGGGGACCGCGCGTCCCGCGGAGACGACGTAGGGCGGCAGGGGCGTTTCGTCGTCGGCGGGGGCGAGCACCGACACCTCGTGGCCGAGGCGGATGAGGTGGTCGGCCAGGTCGCGGATGTGGAACTGGACTCCCCCGGGCACGTCCCAGGAGTACGGACAGACGATCCCGATTTTCACGGGCGCCCCTTCTCGGCGTCCTGCTCGGGACTTCGCAGATCGTTTCGGGGATCGTTTCGGAGATCGGCGGGACTCTTCGCGGGGTCGAGGTCCGCGAGCCACAAGCGCTGGAGCATGTGCCAGTCCTCCGGGTGGTCGGCGATGCCGGTGGCGAAGGCGGCTGCCAGCGCCTGTGTCATGACAGACGTCTTCTCGGCGCGCGTACCTGTCCCGGGTACCTCGATGGGGGGATGTACGCGTCCCCGCATGACGGGCGAGTCGTCGTACCAGAGTGTCGCCGGCAGCAGCAGCGCGCCGGTCTGCTGGGCGAGGAGGGCCGGTCCGGCGGGCATGCGCGTCTTCTCCCCGAAGAACTCGACCTCGACGCCGGACGCGGACAGGTCGCGGTCGGCGACCAGGCAGACCAGGCCACCGTCGCGCAGCCGCCGGGCGAGTCTGCCGAACGCGGAGCCGCCGTCGTGCGGCACGACCTCCATGCCGAGGCCCTCGCGGTAGGCGACGAAACGGTCGTACAGCGTCTCGGGCTTGAGGCGTTCGGCAACGGTCGTGAACGGGATCTTCAGCTCGGTGGTGAGCCAGGCGCCGGCGAGGTCCCAGTTGGCCAGGTGCGGCAGTGCGAGGACAACGCCCCTGCCTGAGGCGAGGCCGTCGGTGAGGACGTGGATGTCCCTTATCTCGCAGCCGGCCCTGATGCGTTCCTCGCTCCAGGCGGGGAGGCGGAAGGACTCCATCCAGTACCGCAGGTACGAACGCATGCCCGCGCGGGACAGCTCGGCGAGGCGCTCGGGGCTCGCATCGGGCACCACGCGCGCGTAGTTGGCCTCCAGCCGGCGGACGAGGGTGCCGCGCCGCTTCCAGGTGGCGTCGGCGATCGTCCGGCCGAGGCGGACGGCGACGGGTTCCGGGAGCTTCTTGACGGTGCTCCAGCCGAGGCCGTACAGCCCGTCGGTCAGACGGTCCTGCAGTGCGCTCACGGCGTCGCCTCGCTGTTCCGGGTGGCGTCCGGCGTCTCCTGGGCGACCTCAGCGGCCGCCTCCGCCTCGGCGGACTCCCGGCGGACGGTGACGACGCGCTGGATCAGCGTGACGAGGCTGCCGACGGCGACGATCCACAGGGCGATGGGCAGCAGGACGTCGATGCCGGGCACGCCGAACGCGTGCAGGCCCGAGAGGCCGGCCGCGACCAGCGAGATCACCAGGCGTTCGGCACGCTCCACCAGGCCGTTGACCGCCACCGGCAGTCCGATGGACTCGCCGCGGGCCTTGGTGTACGACACCACCTGGCCGCTCGCCAGACAGAAGATCGAGACGGCGCACAGGGCGATGTCGTCGCCGTTGCCCGCGTACCAGAGGGCGAAGCCGCCGAAGATCGCGCCGTCGGCGACCCGGTCGAGCGTGGAGTCGAGGAAGGCGCCCCAGCGGCTGGAACGGCCCATCTGGCGGGCCATGTTGCCGTCGACGAGGTCGGAGAACACGAACAGCGTGATGACGACCGTGCCCCAGAAGAACTCGCCCCGGGGGTAGAAGACCAGCGCGCCCGCGATCACTCCGGCGGTGCCGAGGAGCGTGACCGTGTCGGGGCTGACGCCCCTGCGGATCAGAAACGCGGCGAACGGTGTGAGGACACGCGTGAAGAATGCACGCGCGTACTTGTTCAGCATGGCCTTCCCGAGGGTCGGTGTCGCCGCGTGGCCCCTGCTGGCCACCGGCTGGCCCATCGTAGCCACGCGCGCGCGTGTGCGACCGTCGGGCACCAGCCTGCCGTGTCCTGGCCCGATGGCGCCGGTGTCACGGCGTGATCACGGAACGTCCCCACCGGGGCCCACCTGGGCAGCGAGGAGCGATCGCGTCCCCCGTATGGACGCGCAGTGACGCGAGTGCAAAGCTCGAAGACACCGCGGGCGTCATCGGAGCCGCCACCGCACGCGGATCCGCATGTCCGCGCCCACAGTGACCTCACCGTGCACGGGAGGCAGGATCATGGGCGACAAGGCGAACGCACATCCCGGAGCCGCCGGCAGGGCTACGGCGGCCGACCACCCCGCGTCCGTACGGAATGTGGTGCTGGTCGGCCACTCCGGTTCGGGCAAGACCACTCTGGTGGAGGCTCTCGCGCTGACGGCGGGAGCGGTGAACCGGGCGGGCCGTGTGGAGGACGGCGGCACCGTCTCCGACTACGACGAGATCGAGCACCGGCAGCAGCGCTCGGTGCAGCTCTCCCTTGTGCCCGTCGAATGGAACGGGTACAAGATCAATCTGCTGGACACCCCCGGATACGCCGACTTCGTCGGGGAACTCAGGGCCGGTCTGCGAGCGGCGGACGCGGCCCTTTTCGTCGTCTCGGCCTCCGACGGCGTCGACGGCTCGACCCGCATGGTGTGGGAGGAGTGCGCGGCGGTCGGCATGCCGCGGGCGATCGTGATCACACACCTGGAGGCCGCGCGGGCGGACTTCGACGAGATGACCAGGGTCTGCGCGGAGACGTTCGGCGGGGACGACCCCGACGCCGTGCTCCCGCTGTATCTGCCGCTGCACGGCCCGCAGGGTCCGGACGGGCACGCGCCCGTGACCGGTCTGACCGGGCTGCTGTCGCAGAAGCTGTACGACTACTCCTCCGGGGAGCGCAAGGAGTCCGAACCGAGCCCCGAGCAGCTCCCCGCGATCGAGGAGGCCCGCAACCGGCTCATCGAGGGGATCATCGCCGAGAGCGAGGACGAGACCCTCATGGACCGCTATCTCGGCGGCGAGGCCATCGACGTCGAGACCCTGATCGACGACCTGGAGCGGGCCGTCGCCCGCGGGGCCTTCCACCCCGTACTGGCCGCCGCCCCCGCGGCCGAGGGCGCCCGGCAGGGCCTCGGCACGGTCGAGCTGCTCGAACTGATCACCGGCGGTTTCCCCACTCCCCTGGAGCGGGACACGCCCTCGGTCACCACACCCGACGGCCGGCCCCGCGAGATCAAGACGGCGTGCGACCCGGAGGGACCGCTGGTCGCCGAGGTCGTGAAGACGGCCAGCGACCCCTACGTGGGCCGCATCTCGCTGGTACGGGTCTTCTCCGGGACCCTGCACCCCGACGAGACGGTGCACGTCTCCGGGCACGGCCTCACCGACCGCGGGCACGAGGACCATGACGTCGACGAGCGGATCGGTGCCCTGTCCGCACCGTTCGGGAAGCAGCAGCGCACGCTCACGCACTGCATCGCCGGCGACCTGGCGTGTGTGGCGAAGCTGAGCCGCGCGGAGACCGGGGACACGCTTTCGGCCAAGGACGACCCGCTGCTCATGGAGCCGTGGGAGATGCCCGACCCGCTGCTGCCGCTCGCCATCCAGGCACACAGCAAGGCCGACGAGGACAAGCTCTCCCAGGGCCTCGCCCGGCTGGTCGCCGAGGACCCGACCATGCGGCTCGAACAGAACCAGGACACCCACCAGGTGGTCCTGTGGTGCCTGGGCGAGGCGCACGCCGACGTGGCGCTGGAGCGGCTGCGCAGCCGGTACGGCGTCCAGGTCGACGTCGTACCGCACAAGGTCTCCCTGCGGGAGACGTTCGCCGACAGGTCGGCCGGGCGGGGTCGGCATGTGAAGCAGTCCGGCGGACACGGGCAGTACGCGATCTGCGAGATCGAGGTGGAGCCGCTGCCCGGCGGCTCGGGCATCGAGTTCGTGGACAAGGTCGTCGGCGGTGCCGTGCCCCGGCAGTTCATCCCGTCCGTCGAGAAGGGTGTGCGGGCGCAGGCCGCCAAGGGCGTCGCGGCCGGCTATCCGCTCATCGACGTACGGGTCACGCTGCGGGACGGCAAGGCGCACTCGGTGGACTCCTCGGACGCCGCGTTCCAGACGGCGGGCGCGCTGGCGCTGCGCGAGGCGGCGGCCGACGCGAAGATCCATCTCCTGGAGCCGGTGGCCGAGGTGTCCGTCCTGGTCGGCGACGGGTACGTGGGCCCCGTGATGAGCGATCTGTCCGGGCGGCGCGGCCGGGTCGTCGGCACCGAGCAGGCGGGCGGCGGACGCACCCTCGTCCGGGCCGAGGTACCGGAGATCGAGATCGACCGGTACGCCGTCGATCTGCGCTCCCTGTCCCACGGCACCGCGCGCTTCGGCCGCCGGTACACACGGCACGAGCCGATGCCCTCCCATGTCGCCGAGAAGGTCCGCGGACAGACGAAGGAGAGCTGAAGGACAGCTGAGGGAGAACTGCCGGTTCGGGATCGACGGAAGGCCCCGGCGACCTGTCGGCGGGCGGCTCCGGCCGTCCGCCGACAGCTACGGGAGCCGTCCGCCGACAGCTACGGGAAGGGACAAGGCCGGTTCACGGCCGGTGGGTTCCGTGAATGTCCGTTCTTCGCACCGCGCGATGTCCGTGGCTGCGGATACGCTGATCACCTGATCGACAAGTGTGGCTTGATCAGGTCCAGATCGGGTGATGACCTGATCAACAGGTGTGCGGAGCACGGAAGTCGGGAAAGCCGCAGAAGCGAGTATGCGGCGATGGGGGCGGCGGTGGCGGACGAATTCGATTTCTCTCCCGGGGCACAGGTGCCGCTGACGGGCACCGCGGGACAGACCGCGGCGACGTACGCCCTGGCGTCTGCGGCCTACCGGGACAACGAGATCGCGGAGATCCTCAAGGCCAACAACGATTGGCACAAGTCCACGGTCAAGCCGGGCCGCAAGTGGGCGACCATCTTCCGGCCGAACCTCGGGGAGGCGTTCTCCCTGGCGGTGCGGGACCGGATGGTCGGCGCGGGCCGCAAGCCGCTCATCCAGTCCTTCGGCATGGAACCGCAGGTCGTCGTCGAGCACTGCCTCGCGGCCACCAACATCCGCAGGGAGCGCGACAACTGGCTCTCGGCCGTGATGGTCCTGTGCGGCGTGCTCTTCCTTCCCGGGCTCCTCCTGTGGCTGCTGGTCTTCCAGATCCGCACGACGGTCGCCAAGCGTGACGACAAGCGGGCCGGCGCCCTCGGCACCACGCTGCTGGTCGCCGTCGGGGCCCTCGCCGTGATCTTCCTGCTCAGGATGCCGTTCGACGGTTTCTGGGCCTGGTATGCCCGTGCGTGCGTCGTGCTGCCCGTGGTCGGCTGGTTCTGGGCCAAGCAGATCTGCGAGCGCACCGCCAAGGACCTGCGGGACCGTTGGGCCGGTCTGCTGGCCGGGGGCGGTGTCGGCGCCAAGATCCCCGAGGCCGTCCCCGGCAGCCCCGGCGAGACCAAGGCCGAGCAGCTGCGCAAGGAGCTCGCCCGGCTCAGCGCCGAGCAGCGCTCCAACCTCGTCTTCTACGCCGGCCCCAAGGGCATCCTCGGCATGGGCACCCGCTGGGGCAGCTGGCAGCTCGCCGAGGACCTGGTGCCCGCCGACTCCGGCAAGGAGATCCACCCGTTCCGCAGCTGGGACGTCATACGCGCCATCCACGACCAGCTCCGCATGCTGGAGCGCACCCCGCTCAACACCGGTGGTTTCACGGCGCCTTCCATCAAGCACTGGGTGGTCAGCCCCATCGGTGAGGGCGCCGGAGCCGTGGCCCGCCCCGACAGCACCGACGTGGACGCGTACCAGTACAAGAACCACGCCATACAGGAGATCTGCAACAAGCAGCACTTCGGCAGCGGCAACCGGCACTACCTCGGGGTCCAGTGGACGCTCTGGGACGGCCAGTTGATCATCACCATGCTGGTCACGGTCACCGTCCTGCACCAGACGCTCCGCATCGAGGTGACCGGGCACGCCCTCGGTCCGGTGCACGGCCTGTTCACGACCGGGCCGGCGGCCAAGGAGAAGGAAGTCCAGAAGTCGCTGAGGTTCTGGGAGACCCGCAAGGTGAAGCTCCCGCTCGTCGACGCCGACGAGGTCGTACGGCTCGCCGCGCGCGCCCCGCTGACCTGGTACCCGCCGCTGCTCAACTGGCTCGGCGGTTCCATGGGCCTGCCGGAGCCGTTCGGCCTGCGGCACGCCTGGGCCGACCAGCCGTGGCGGCACCGCTTCATGGCGGACGACGCCCTGCGCGCCGCCACACCCGTGCTCCGCGTGGTCCACAACGCCGCCATCAAGGTCCTGCGGGAGAACGGCGTGGACACCGAGAAGTTCGGTTCACGGGCCGGGTTCCTCAGCGGGGCGGTGCAGGATCCTACGCCGCGGAAGGCCGACCTCTACGACGCGTGAGCGCTGCGCTGGGCTTGGCCGGGGGGTGCGTGGGGGTGGGGGCGCGTTGTCGGGTGCGGGTGGGTGGGGGCTGGTCGCGCAGTTCCCCGCGCCCCTGAAAAGCAGGGGCTGCGCCCCTTGCTTTTCGGCCCGCTGACCGTCGTCTTTCAGGCCCGCGGCCCCGTCGTCTTTCAGGCCCGCAGGGCCTGGTCTTTTTGGGGCGCGGGGAACTGCGCGACCAGCCCCCACCCACCCGCAGACGACAACGCGCCCCGGTGCCCCGTTCAGCCCGCCGGCCAGGCCTCCGCGAGCATCTTCCTGGTGTCCGCGAGGAGTTGGGGCAAAATCCGCGTGTGACCGACCACCGGCATGAAGTTGGTGTCGCCGCCCCAGCGGGGGACGATGTGCTGGTGGAGGTGGGCCGCGATGCCCGCGCCCGCGACCGTGCCCTGGTTCATGCCGATGTTGAAGCCGTGGGCTCCTGAGGCGGTGCGGAGGGCGGTCATGGACTGCTTGGTCAGCTCGGCCAGCTCGGCGGTCTCCGGCCCGGTGAGGTCCGTGTAGTCGGCGACGTGCCGGTAGGGCACGACCATGAGGTGGCCACCGTTGTACGGGTAGAGGTTGAGCACCGCGTACACATGCTCCCCGCGCCTGATGACCAGGCCATCCTCGTCCGATTTGGCCGGAATCGAGCAGAACGGACAGCCGTCGTCGGCCCCCGGGCCGGTCGGCTTGTTCTCGCCCTGGATGTACGCCATCCGGTGGGGCGTCCACAGGCGCTGGAACGCGTCCTGCGTACCCACTCCGATCTGCTGCTCCGGCTCACTCGTCATGCAGTGCAGCATATGACTTCGCCCGTTCGCGGCGTGTCGAGGCCCCCGGGGGAGCTGATCCCCGGGGGCCTCGACCACCTGCGCACCGCGCTCACGTACGCCGTACGCCTCAGATCTGGACGCGGTCCTCCACGACCTTCGCGATCTTCGCGATGGCCTCCTCGACGGGGATGCCGTTCTCCTGGGAGCCGTCGCGGTAGCGGAAGGAGACGGCGCCGGCCGCCATGTCCTCGTCGCCCGCGATGACCATGAAGGGCACCTTGGCCTTCTGCGCGTTGCGGATCTTCTTCTGCATACGGTCGGAGGAGGCGTCGACGTCGACGCGCAGCCCCGCGGCCTTGGCCTTCTTGGCGAACTCCGCCAGGTACGGCACATGCGCGTCGCCGATCGGGATGCCGACCGCCTGGACGGGCGCCAGCCAGGCCGGGAACGCGCCCGCGTAGTGCTCCAGGAGCACCGCGAAGAAGCGCTCGATCGAGCCGAAGAGAGCGCGGTGGATCATGACCGGGCGCTGCTTGGAGCCGTCCGGACCGGTGTACTCCAGGTTGAAGCGCTCGGGCAGGTTGAAGTCGAGCTGGACCGTCGACATCTGCCAGGTGCGGCCGATGGCGTCCTTGGCCTGGACGGAGATCTTCGGACCGTAGAAGGCGGCGCCACCCGGGTCCGGGACCAGCGGGAGGCCCTGCTTCTCGGCGACCTGGCGGAGCGTCTCGGTGGCCTCCTCCCATGCCTCGTCGGAGCCGACGAACTTCTCCGGGTCCTTGGTGGACAGCTCCAGGTAGAAGTCCGTGAGGCCGTAGTCGCGCAGCAGGTTCAGGACGAAGGTGAGCGTCTTGTCGAGCTCGTCGGCCATCTGCTCGCGGGTGCAGTAGATGTGCGCGTCGTCCTGGGTGAAGCCGCGGGCACGGGTCAGACCGTGCACGACACCGGACTTCTCGTACCGGTACACGGTGCCGAACTCGAAGAGCCGCAGCGGCAGTTCACGGTAGGAGCGGCCGCGCGCGTCGAAGATCAGGTTGTGCATCGGGCAGTTCATGGGCTTGAGGTAGTAGTCGACGCCCTCGTCGAGCTGCATGGGCGGGTACATGCCGTCGGCGTACCAGTCCAGGTGGCCCGAGACCTCGAAGAGCTTCCCCTTCGTGGCGTGCGGGGTGTAGACGAACTCGTAGCCCTCCTCCTCGTGCCGACGGCGCGAGTAGTCCTCCATGACCCGGCGGATGACGCCGCCCTTGGGGTGGAAGACGGCGAGGCCGGAGCCGATCTCGTCCGGGATGGAGAACAGGTCGAGTTCGTTGCCCAGCTTGCGGTGGTCGCGCTTCTCGGCCTCGGCGAGGAAGTCGAGGTGCGCCTTCAGCTCCTCCTTCGAGGGCCAGGCGGTGCCGTAGATGCGCTGGAGCATCGGGTTCTTCTCGCTGCCGCGCCAGTACGCGGCGGCGTTGCGCATCAGCTTGAACGCCGGGATGTTGCGGGTGGTGGGCAGGTGGGGACCGCGGCAGAGGTCCTTCCAGCACAGGTCACCGGTCTTGGCGTCCAGGTTGTCGTAGATCGTCAGCTCGCCGGCGCCGACCTCGACGTCCGCGCCGTCGTCGGAGGATGCCGAGCCCTTGAGGCCGATCAGCTCCAGCTTGTACGGCTCGCCCGCCAGCTCCTCGCGGGCGGCCTCGTCGGTGACGACGCGGCGCGAGAAGCGCTGGCCGCGCTTCTGGATCTCCTGCATCTTCTTCTCGACGGCCTTGAGATCCTCCGGCGTGAACGGCTTCTCCACGTCGAAGTCGTAGTAGAAGCCGTCCTTGACCGGCGGGCCGATGCCCAGCTTCGCCTCCGGGAACAGCTCCTGCACGGCCTGGGCCATGACGTGCGCGGTGGAGTGGCGCAGGATGTTGAGACCGTCCTCGGAGGAGATCTCCACGCCCTCGACGGTCTCGCCGTCCTTCACCTCGTACGCGAGGTCCTTCAGCTCGCCGGCCACGCGGGCGGCGACGACGGTGCGCTCGCCGGCGAAGAGGTCGGCGGCCGTAGTGCCCGTCGTCACCACGCGCTCGTCCCGCTCGGAATCGCGTTGGATGATCACACGGACGTCGGACACCGGTTTCTCCTACCTGAAGGGCGGCCCGGTCATCTGATGCGGGCCTGGGCCATTGGGAAGGATCGTACCGAGCCCGGGGTCCTGCTCGCGAAACAGATACCTCAGTCCCCTCCGCAGGCCTCCCCGAAGAAGGCTGTGATCTCTGCGGTCTCGTGGAGCGACTTCATCAGCCGGTCCCGCTCGGCCTCGTCGACCTGCACGGGGGCGACCCCGGCGGCGTTCGTGAGCCGCCGGAACCCGCCCCGGCTCTCCAGCCGCCCGTGGACGCGGACCGGCAGTCCGACGAGATGCGCGTGTCCCGCTATCCGGTACGACTCCTCGTCCAGGGTCATGCGGACGTGCGGGACCTCGGCCCCGGCGATGACCCGCAGCCGTACCGTGCCCTCGCCACGCGCGGCCGACCGGCGCATCCGCACCACGGCCCCGGTGATCCGCACCGGCATCGAGGGCTCCTCGCGCAGATAGCGGGCCCCGGCCTCGCGCAGCACGGGCAGGTCGCCCGGTGAGAACTCGACGGGCTCGGCCGGTGTCGCACCGCCCTCGGGGACACCGGCGGCGGGCGCCCACTCGACGGCGATCCGGGCGCCCTCGGTGCCCCGGACGAGGGCGACGAGGGCCTCGGTCAGCTCATGGCTCACCCCGGCCTCGACGGCGCCGTCGAAGGCGTCCATGCCGCCGGTGGCGCGCTGGTAGTCGATGGCCTCCCGGGCGGCGTACAGGGCCTGGTGGAGGCGCAGGGCGAGGCGGCGGCCGGTGGCCACGGGCACGAAGGCGGTGAGGCTGCGGCCGCCGGGGGCCGCGCCGACGAGGACGCCGTCGAGGGAGGCCGCGGCGGGACGGCGGTGCCGGGCGCCGTAGTAACCGGCACGCGCGCGGGTGGCCAGTGCCGCCGCGAGGAGCATCTGGCGGGCGGCCGAGCGCAGTTGGTCCTCGACGACCCAGGAGGCGGTGCCCACGGGGCCGGTCGGCACGTCCCGCCACCAGCGGATCTCGTCGCTGGGCACGGCGAGTCCGACCAGCACGTCCCGCGCCGCGGGCGAGCCGCTCCGGGACAGCGCGGTGAGGGCCTCGCCGAGCAGGTCGTCGCTGTCGGGGAAGGCCCGGTTCTCCGGCACGAGCAGGCTCATGCCCCGGCCGGCCGGTCCCGGTGGGGTCCAGCGGCCGTACCGTCCGGTGGCGCCGCCGCGCCGCTGCCAGCCGTGCCGGCGCAGGAGGGCGCCGAGGACGGCGGGGTCGACCTGGGCGGGGTCGGGCGGCTGGGTCCAGGTGGGCTCGACGGGGTGGGGCCGCACGGGGCGTAGGGGCTCGTCGAGGGAACGGCGTACGGACCCGCCCTGTTCCTCGGGACGACTCCCCGGGTAGGGAGGGCTCCCGGGCCCGTCCTCGCCGTTGGCGCGTCGGCCGGACGCGTCGTCGTCGGGCCATCGGCCGGCCGCGTCGTCGATGGGGCCGTGGGTCACGGTCTGCCTCCCGTTCCGACCCGCGTCATGATCTCGCAGAGCGCTCGGTCGTCGAAGATGCGCGAGGTCGGTATGCGCACGGTGGTGCGGCGCCGACCGGTGATCGGGTGTCCGGCGAGATTGATCCAGTAGCAGCAGTGGCGCAGGTCGAGCCGGTCGTGACCGGCTCGCAGCCACTGTTCCTGCGATCTGGGGACGATCATCACGACCAGGATCTTGTGCACCGAGACGGGCGTGCGGGCGAGCTTCGCCAGGTGCGCGTTGTCGAGGGTGAAGGAGAAGAACCGGCCCGGCGGGTTCGGCGCGAGCTGGTAGGTGGCCTTGAGCTGCACCTTGATGGTGACCTCGTCGTCGACCGTGTGCCCGGGCGAGCCATGGCTGACGTGCCAGTCGATGCCGTTGTCCGGAAAGGGCTGGGAGAGGGAACAGCCGGCCGCGGCGGCCACCGCGTGCAGGTAGCCCACCTGCAGGGTCTCCATGCAGGCGGTGGTGGCGAGGGAGCCGCGATGCGATGCCGCGCGCTCGGGCAGCAGCCCGCCCCGCTCGGGCTGCGCTATGGCCATGACCAATAGCCTTCCAGTGCAGGTGTTTCACCGTGCCGAGCCCCTGAACTGCACAGACCCGTACTTCTGTTGTCTCCGTCCGGCGTACGGCGCAAACAGCCCGGGTATCACCAAACAGGCAGAAGACGGGACGTCAGCTGCCGTGGGTGAACGAGGAGTTGTGTACGTATGACGTGTTGGTACGAGGGGCCCTTGGCGGCGTTCGACACGGAGACCACGGGCGTGGACGTCGAGACCGACCGGATCGTGTCGGCCGCCGTCGTCGTCCAGGACGCGCCCGGCACCCGTCCCCGGGTGACCCGGTGGCTGGTGAACCCGGGAGTGCCGGTGCCCCCTGGGGCGACGGCCGTGCACGGGCTGACGGATGAGCATCTGCAGCGCGAGGGCCGCTGGCCCGCGCCGGTGATGGAGGAGATAGCCAGGGCGCTGGCCGAGCAGGCGGCGCGCGGCCGCCCGCTGGTGATCATGAATGCGCCGTTCGATCTGACCATGCTGGACCGTGAGTTGCGGCGGCACCGCGCGTCGTCGCTGGACCACTGGTTCGAGACGACGCCGTTGCAGGTCCTCGATCCACGGGTCCTGGACAAGCATCTGGACCGCTACCGCAAGGGCCGTCGTACGCTCACCGATCTGTGCGCGCACTACGAGGTCGTCCTGGACGGCGCGCACGACGCGGCGGCCGACGCACAGGCCGCGATGGATGTCGTCCGCGCGGTGGGGCGCCGTTTCGCGGCCCGCCTCGCCCGTCTCTCCCCCGCCGAACTGCACACCCTGCAGGCGGTGTGGCATGCGGCGCAGGCGCGCGGGCTGCAGGCCTGGTTCGCGCGCAGCGGCACGGACGAGGCGGTGGACCCGGCGTGGCCGCTGCGTCCGGATCTGCCGGCCGCGGCATGAAAAAAGCCGGTCCGCGTCTGCGGACCGGCCTTACCCGGTGGGCGATACTGGGTTCGAACCAGTGACCTCTTCGGTGTGAACGAAGCGCTCTCCCACTGAGCTAATCGCCCGGGAACGCAGTGAACAATACAGGTCCCGACGGCTCTGGTTCAAACCGCTTGCCCACGGGCCGCGAGGTACGCGAGGAGTCCCCGCCTGCCCGCCCGCATCATCAGCGTGTGGTTGGCGCGGAACACGGGCCGCCCCGGTACGGCGAGCCGGCGCAGCAGGGGCTTGGTGACGTCGACTTCCTGGTCGTAGCGGGCGAGGGTGCCGGTCCCGTCCGCGGTGAGCGTCCAGCGGGCCCAGCCGTCCAGGTCACCGGTCATCTCGATCTCCAGAATCCCGGCGGCCGGGTCGCGTCGCGCCTCGCGGGCGGTGAAGACGAGGTCGTAGGGCACGACCGAGCGGATCCGGACGGTGCCGGTGGTGTCGTCGGTCCGGATCACCTCGCGCACCTGCGGCCACCAGTGCGGATAGTCCTCGGCCCGCTGGAGCACGTCGTAGACGGCGGCGGGCGGCGCCGGCAGGTTCCAGCGGCTGCGGAAGCGGTAGTGGCACCAGTCCATGGTCGGATTCTGCCTGCGCGGAGGCCGTCTGCGCGGGATCTGAGTACGTCCTGAGTACTCGCACTCATGTCGTACGAGGTGACGCGGACCACACTCCGGGACATGACGCATTTTCCGTCCCCGGCCGAGGAGTTGCGGGTCCTCGACTCCGAGCTGCGGCGACTCGACGCCCGCCGCACCTTCCTGCTGGCCCGCCGCGCCTGGCTGGTCAACGCCCTGTACGCGCCCGCCCCCGCGCCCGCCGCTCCGCCCGTGCGGCGCCCCGAGGCGACGGCACCCGGTGTGCAGAACGTGCTGCTGATCCTCGGCGGCGTCCTGCTGACGGTCGCGGCGATCGCGTTCACGCTGGTCAGCTGGGGGCACATGGGAATCGCCGGCCGTGCCCTGGTCCTCGGCGCGGTGACCCTGGCCGCCCTCGGCGCCCCCGTACCGCTCCTGCGCCGAGGCCTGCGCTCGACCGCCGAGGCGGTGGCCGGCCTCGGTCTCGCCCTGACGGTCCTCGACGCGTACGCCCTGCACGAGGTCGCGTTCACCGGGTCGGACGGCACGGGATACGCGGCCGCCGCGTCGGCGGTGCTGGCGGGGGCGTGGGCGGCATACGGGCTGGGGCTCGGTTCACTGGTGCCCTCGGCGGCCGGGGGCACGGACGGCCGTCCGGCCGGGAACACGAACGCGGTCACGCGCACCCCTCTCCGACTGCCGCTCCCCCTGGCCCTCGTCGTCGCTCAACTCCCCCTCCTGCTCTGGTCGTTCGCGATGAACGCCGGTGTGGAGACGGTCACGGCCGTGCTGCTGGTGACAGCGGCGGCCGACACCGCGGTCGCGCTCCGGGTGTCCCCCGAGCCGGTACGGATCGTCGCCATGGTCGGCGCGTTCGGCTGGGGTGCCTGGGGTGTACTGGCGGCCGGGTGGCTCTCGTGGGCCGCCGCGGGCCCGAGCGCCGCCGCCCGTGCGGCGGCGCTCCTCGCCCTCGCCGCGGCGGTCGCCCTGACGGCGGCCTGGCGCGCCCCGAAGCCGGCCCTGGCCCTCGGCACCGCGCTCACCGGCGGGCTCCTCGCGGTAGCGGGCCTCGGCGGCATCGCACGCTCGGTCCTGCCCGACGAGTGGACGGTCCCGGCCCATCTCCTCTGCGGGGTCGCACTGTTGGCGGCCGTACGCACACGGATCCCCGAGCCCGTACGCCGAGGCCTCGCCCACGCCTCCGCCGTCGTCCAGGCCCTCGCCCTGGCCACCACCCTGCCCGTCCTGCTCGTCGTCCTGCTGGGCCCGGCCGGCTGGATCGAGCGGATCTGGTCCGGCACGCCCACGGACACCCGCGCGGCGGTGACGCTCGACGCGCCATGGCCCCCGAACACGGCGACCGTCCCCCTCGTGCTCGCCGTCGTCGCCGGAGTCCTGGCGCTGACCGGACGCACGGCCTCCTGGCGCACCCCGGCCCTCGTGGGCGCCTTCGTCCTCACCTGGGCGACGGCCCTGGTGTTCCCTACGGTCCTCGAACTGCCCTACGCGGCCGGGCTGACCGTGCAGGGCCTCGTGGTCGTGGCCACGCTGGGAGTCGCGGGATTCCTGCGGTCGGCGGCGCCCCAACGCCTCCGGGCGCCGCTGCCCCTGACGGGCGCCCTGCTGGCTCTCGTCACCTCCCTGAGCCTGGCCCTCCTCTCCCTCGCCACCGAACCGGCGACGCTCGCCGTGCTCGCCGCCTCGACCGCCCTGTTCGCGCTCGCGGCCTGCCGCACGGACCTCGGCCCCCTCACCGCGCCCGCCTCCCTCGCGTACGCCACCGCCCTGACCTGCGCGATCGGCGCCTCCTCAGGCTGGGAGCCGCAGCACACGGCCCTGCTCGTCCTCACCGTCCCGGCCACCGCGGCCCTTCTCGCGGCACGCCTCGGCGGCTCCCCCATGACCATCCCGATCGAGGCGACCGGCGCCGCGGCCGGCCTCCTGGCCATCGCCCTCTCCGCCACGCACCCGCCCCTGCTGGCCCTGACCCTCGCACTCTGCGGAGTCATCGCCGCGGGCACGGCCGTACGACCGGACCGGCGATACGTCGGCTACGCGGCCGCAGCGCTCTTCGTACTGGCCTCCTGGGTGCGGCTGGCGGTCTGGGAGGTCGGCTCCCCGGAGGCGTACACCCTGCCGGTGACCGTCCCGGCCCTGATCGTCGGCCACCTACGCCGACGCCGTGACCTGACAGCCTCGTCCTGGACGGCGTTCGGCCCGGGCCTGGCGGTCACCCTCGGCCCGAGCCTCGTCGCGGCCTGGGGCGACGAACACTGGCTCCGCCCCCTGCTCCTGGGCATCGCCGCCCTGCTCATCACCCTCACGGGCGCCCGCCACCGCCTTCAGGCCCCGCTCCTGCTCGGCGGCGCCACCCTCACCCTGGTCGCCCTGCACGAACTGGCGCCGTACATCGCCCAGGTCGTGGACGCCCTGCCCCGTTGGGTACCTCCCGCGCTCGCCGGTCTGGCACTGCTCGCGGCGGGTGCCACGTACGAGCAGCGACTGCGCGACGCACGGCGAGTGCGGGAGGTGTTCGGGAAGATGACGTGACACTCCTGACGTACCCGGGGGCGCCCCTTCAGGGGCGCGGGGAACTGCGCGACCAGCCACAACGGACCCGCAGTTCCCCACCGACGCCAAGGCACACCCCCAAGCCCCGGCGCCCCGGCGCCCCCAGCGGAGCGTCACGGCATCTTGTCGCCCACCAACGCCAGGTTCTGAATGGCCGCCAACCCGTACAGCGCCGTCGCGTTGGTCGACACCCACGCCGCCTCGCTGCCCGGCACCAGCGCCGTCGGCCCTTCGATCTTCTTCGTGGACCAGTCGGTCGACTCCTTGTAGTCCCAGGTGTCGGCGCTGTTGTAGAACTGCCGCCACGCCCGGGCCGCCAGCTTGTCGTCGCCCAGCTGGACCGCCGCGTACGCGTCCTGCCGCGAGTGGCCCTGGAAGAGCAGCAGGGTCCCGAAGTGGGAACCGTAGCGGGCGGTCTGCTCAGCCCTGGTCGCGTTGAAGTACCGGCAGTAGTCGAGCCAGGCCTCCTTGAACTTCGGCATGTCGATCTGGTCGAGGAGTTCGGCGTTCAGCTCGACCAGGCCGAACATCGCCGACAGGTGCGAGACGCCGACCCTGGGCTCGGTGGCGACGGCGAACTTGCCGGTGTCCAGGTCGTAGAGCGCGTTGCCCTGGACGAAGCCGTTGGGCTGGGCCGCGATCGTCTCCATCGTCGACAGGACGCGCTCCTTGGCCTTCTCCCACTTCGGCCCGCGCCGCTCCCACTCGGTCAGCCAGGCGGACACCAGCCCGGACCAGTCGGTACCGAACCCGATCGACAGCGCGTTGCGGTCGGGGGTGTACGGCTCGGTGCGGATCTTGCGGATCGGGTCGAGGACGAGGAACGTCTCGTCGGAGTCGACGTTGGCGTGCATGAGGTCACCGACGCGCTCGTCGGCGGTGAGGAAGTAGTAGTAGCGCCGGTACGTGGTGTTGGCGATGCGCTGCTGCTTGGCACTGTCGGCGTAGTGCTGCACCCCGTGCCGGGTGCCGAGGCCGGCCCATTTGCCGAGGTGGTAGACGTCGACCTCGCCGGTGTGCCGGGTCATGGCCTCGGCGAAGCGGAAGATGTCCGCGCGCCCGGAGCGCATGTACGCGAACCACAGCCACAGGTCCGGCGAGAGCTCGGAGTTGTCCCAGGCGTAGCCGCCGACGTCGTAGCACCACTGGTGGCGGCTGGGGTCGTAGCTGTGCATGATGTCGCCGTAGTCCCAGAAGCCGTACCAACGGCGCATCTCCACCTGGTCCTTGTAGTAGGTGAAGAGGAAGTCGAGGTGGTCCTCGATCTTCGCCTTGGCGGCGGTGGACCGGTCCGGCTCGGCGAACAGCCGGCCGAAGACGCCCGCCTTGATGAGCTGCTTGGGCGGGGCGGCGAGCTGCGGGGGCGTACGGACGGCCTCGACCTGCTCGGCCATGTCCTCGGCGCTCGGGGTGGACTCGTGGGCCCAGAAGAGGAGTTCGCTGGTCCGGGCGATGCCGTAGGGCGTGCCGAACCCGGGCTCGTAGTCCTCGTAGGTGATGTTGAGGCCTTCGAGCTGCTCGGGGTAGGTGTCCTGGCCCATGCCGTCGTGGTAGAAGCGCAGGTCCATGGGCTGCGCCTCGGGCGACCAGAGCCAGAGGGTGACCTCGGCGGTATCGGTCTGGGCGTCGCGGATGTCGAGCTGGGCGGGGAACTTCTCCCAGAAGTCCCGCAGGCCGAAGGCGAAACCGCCGGACGCGCCACCGACGTAACCGAAGCCGCTCGCCCGTCGGCCGCCGCCCGCCGGGATCCAGCCGTGGCCCTTCTTGGTGCGCTTGCGGACACCGAAGCCGTCGGCGGAGAGCTGTGAGAGCGTGTAGTCGCCCCACTCGGGGATGTACTGGAGGCGGGTGGTGACCCGCTGGTCCCAGGTGGACGGGTCGGGCAGTTTCTTGCCCTCGAACTGGGCCGTGCGCACGGCCGTGCCCGGGTCGCGCCGCAGCCCGGTGATGCCCTTGACCGCCTCCCGCAGCAGACCCGTGCCCTCGCCTCCGATACGGATGTGGCGGTCGTACGCGGCGTCGCGCATCGGCACCTTGAAGCGGACGCCGATGCCGCGGACGAAGTCGCCGCTGGCCTTGCCGGGCTCCTGGGTGCCGTCGAAGGTGATGGTGTGCACCATGCGGAACGACTCGGCGCCCGCGTAGAAGTAGAGGCGGATCGAGAAGGGCAGCCAACTCCGGTCGCCCTTGCGGTGCTTGCCGTCGATGCGGACCACGGCACGCACCGGGCCGTCCTGCTCGACCTCGACCTCGCCGATGACGCTCTCGAAGCGCTCGTACTTCTCCGTGCCCTGGTCGCCGTCCTCGATCTCGGGCTGACGCAGCAGCACCAGGCGGCCGGTGTGGGCGATCTCGGTGGAGCCGCGCAGCACGGACTTCACGAGGGTGGAGCCGGACTTGCCGATCTTCGCGGTGATGACACCGGTCGACACATCGATGGTGCCGCCGCTCTTGTCGACGGTGACCTTCTTCTCCGGCGCGGCGGGGGTGCCGGCGGCGAGGGTGAGCTTGCCGGAACCGGCGCCGGCGCCCACCGCGTGCGCGGTCCACTTCACGGAGCCGTCCGGCCAGTAACCGATCGGCCAGGACTGCACGGCCACAGCCTTGCCGTCCGCAGCGGTCAAGGAGAACGACTGGTCCTTCTCGTATGCGCCCTTCGGCCACGGCACACCCACCGTCGAACCGGGAGCGGCGCCGAGTCCGCCGTCCTCCAGCCAGTCCAGGACCACGGGTTCCGCGTCCGCGGCCTCGGCTCTGGGCGCGGCCTGCGCGTTCGAACTCCCTAGCGCCCAGCTGAACTGCGCGGCGGCTCCGGCGACGGCGGCCGCCTTGAGAAGGGACCTGCGGTCGATGGGGGACATGGCCTTTCCTTTCGGTGCGGGAAGTCTTGCGTGCGGGTGGTCAGGGGCATGACAGAGAGAGGTGCGGCACCTCTGGGTGCCGACCTGGTGCGAGGCACCGCCCGCTTCGGGTCAGCGGCGGCGCCGGTACCGCTCCTCCACGGCGACGGCCGCCGCCGCGACGGCCCCGAGGACCGGGACCGCCAGCGGGGCGACGAACCAGGCGGAACAGGCCACCACGGCCAGTCCGCCGACGAGCAGAAAGGATCCGGCGGGGTCGAGCACGGTCCGCCGCCCGGCCGCGCCGAGCAGGGCCCGCCAGGTGGCGCCGGGCTGCCAGACCGCCGCCGCGCGCAGTGCGGCGACGGCGGCGCCGATCAGCGCGAGGACCCCGACGACGCCGACCAGCGGCCCGCCGGGGATCCCTGCGCGTACGGCCTGGACATCCACCCACACCGCCGCGAGCGCCGCCCATCCGGCGAGCCCGACGAGCCAGCCGCCGCGCACCGCGGTCCGGAAGTCGGCCACGAACTCCCGCCAGCCGCCGGCCTCATGAGCCGTACGACGTCTCAGATGCCGGGAGCCGGCGGCGAACGCGGCGGGGTACGTCACCAGCGGCAGCGAGGCCAGCGCGATCCACACCCCTGTGAGCAGACACTCGGCGAACAGCGCGAACCGCTCGGCGAGCAGGGACTCCTCACGGGGTGCGGCGGCCTTCGCGCGGGCACGGGCCTGGGCCATCGGTCCGCTCACCTCAGCCCTTCAGTCCGGACGTGGCCATGCCGTCGATCAGATAGCGCTGGAAGGCGAGGAAGAAGGCGAGCACCGGCAGCAGGGCCACCAGCGACATCGCGATCATGCCGCCGTAGTTGGCCACGGCGTCCTGGTCCACGAACATCTTCAGACCGAGCGAGACCGTGTACTTCTCGGGCTCGTTCAGATAGATCAACGGGCCCATGAAGTCGTTCCAGGAGTTGATGAACGTGAAGATCGCACTGGTGATGAGCGCGGGCCGGCACAGCGGCAGCACGATCGACCAGTAGATCCGGAAGTGCCCGCAGCCGTCGAGCCGGGCCGCCTCGTCGAGCTCCTTGGGCAGGTTCCGCATGAACTGCACCATCAGGAAGACGAAGAACGCCTCCGTGGCCAGGTACTTCGGCAGCAGCAGCGGGGTGTACGTGTTGATCATTCCCATGTTGCGGAACAGCACGTACTGCGGAATCAGCAACACGTGGTACGGCAACAGAAGGGTGCCGATCATCAGCGTGAAGAGCAGGTTGCGCCCCGCGAACTTGATCTTCGAGAACGCGTACGCCGTCAGCGAGCAGGACACCAGGATCCCGATCACCGAGCCGACGGCGAGCGTGAGCGAGTTGAAGAAGAACGTGGAGATCGAGATGTCGGCGATGCCGTCGGAGAGCCGTGTGTAGTTCCCGATGATCGGGTCGCTCGGCAGCAGATCCAGACTGCCGATGATGTCCTCGCTCTTCTTGAAAGAGCCTCCGATGACCCAGATCACCGGATAGAGGATCACGGCGAGGATCGCGAGCGACCCGATGTGCCAGGCGAGGGAGCCGGGCAGACTGCGCCGCAGGGCACCCGCCTTCGCGGACGGGGCCGGAGCTGGGGAGATCTCGGTGGCCTGTGCGCTCATCGGGCACCCTCCTCGTAGTGCACCCAGCGCTTCTGGGACCAGAACAGCACCGCCGTCACCAGGGCGACCGCGACCAGCAGCATCCAGGCCATCGCGGAGGCCAGGCCCATCCGGCTGTTCTCGAAGCCCTGGACGTACAGATAACAGGTGTAGACCATCGAACCGTCCGCCGGACCGCAGGCGTTGCCTCCGGCGCCGCCGCCGACGATGTACGCCGAGCTGAAGATCTGGAAGGAGTGGATCGTCTCCAGCAGGACGTTGAAGAACAGGACGGGGGAGATCATCGGCAGGGTGATGTTCCAGAACCGCCGGAACGTACCCGCCCCGTCGACCTCGGCCGCCTCGTACAGCTCACGCGGGACCTGCTTCAGGCCGGCGAGGAAGATGACCATGGGGGCGCCGAACTGCCAGACGGTGAGCGCCACCAGGCTGTAGATGATCATGTCCGGGTCGCCGGTCCAGCCGCCGACATCGATCCCGAAGATCTTCTGTGTACGGTCGACGATCGCGTCGTCGGAGAAGATCGCCTTCCAGACGATCGCGATGGAGACGCTGGCCCCGATCAGCGACGGCGCGTAGAAGGCGGCCCGATAGAAGGCCTGTCCGCGTCGCTTCTGGGCCAGGAGCAGCGCCACGCCGAGAGCCGCGATCAGCTTGATCGGCGTACCGACGACGACGTACCAGAGCGTCACCCGCACTGAATTCCGCCACCGCGGATCGGCGAACATCTCGGAGAAGTTGTCGAGGCCGATCCACTTGGGCGCGTCGAACAGGTTGTAGTCGGTGAAGGCGAAGTAGAGCGAGGCGGCCATCGGGCCCGCTGTCAGCAGCAGGAACCCGGCGATCCAGGGGGACATGAAGAGATAGCCGGCCAGGGTCTCCCGGCGGCCCCGCCGCTTGAGTGCGGCGGGGCGCGGGGACTTGGCCGGACGGTGCCGCGGCTCGGAGTCCTTGGTCAGGTCCTCCATCGCAGGGGCGTGTGTCACGGCGGTTCCCATCAGCTGCCGAGAGCCGTCTTCGACTCGGTGAAGAACTGCTTGACGGCGTCGTCCACCGACCGCTTGCCCATGGCGAGTTCCTCGGCGATGCGCATGAACCCGGCCTCGCAGATGTCCGCGCCGTTCGGATGCGGGGTGATGGGCTCCAGGACACCGGCGTCGACGAGGGACTGCTCGTACTCGGCGATCGTCTTGTTGACCGGGTCAGTCGGCTTGTACGCGTCGTACTGGGCCTGCGTCGCGGGCACACCCCGGTCGTAGCCCATGATCTTGGCGACCTCGGGCTCGTGCACCATGAAGTCGATGAACTGGGCGACTTCCTTGGGATGCTGAGTGCGCTTGGACGCGCTGAGCATGAGGGACCCCAGGTACTGGCCGGTCTTCTTGCCGTCGGTGGTCGGGATGGGGGCCAGGCCGTACTCGCTCTTGCCCTCGGAGGTGTAGCGGACGGTGAAGTTGTCCCAGGTGAACTCACCGGCGGCGAGTTCCGCCGCGACCGCCGACTTGGGCTTGGTCTGCGCGACCTTCTTGGGATCGGCGTAGACGCCCTCCTCGATGCCCTTCTCGGCCTTCGTCCACCAGGCCTTCAGGTCCGCCTCGGTGAAGCCGAGCCCGCCCTCGGTGAAGAACGCCTTGCCGTTCTGGCGCAGATAGAGGTCGTAGAGGTACATGACGCCGTACATGCCGCTGTCGCCGGCCCGTCCCGCCTTGTCCCGGATCTTCTTCATCGCAGCGTCGAAGTCGTCCCAGGTCCAGCCCTGCTCCGGCTTCACGCCGGACTTGGTGTAGACAGGCTTGTCGATCACGAGGGCCATGGAGTTGGAGCCGACCGGAACACCGAGGAGTTTGCCGTCGACCTCACCGAACTTCTCCAAGCCCGCTCTGAAGCCGTCCATGGAGAGGTTGCCCGCCTCGACCTGCGCGCTGAGATCGAGCAGCACATTCTTCGCGTCGTATTTCCGCAGGAAACCGATGGCATTCTGGAAGACGTCCGGCGGATTTCCACCGGAGGCCTGCGTGTTGAACTTCTTCCAGAAGTCGGGATACACCTGGAAGTCCGTCTTCACCTTGATCTTCGGGTACTTCTTCTCGAAAAGCGCGATGGTCTTCTTGATGCGCTCGGCTCGGTCCTCGGCACCCCACCAGGCGTAACGGATCGTCACCGTCCCGTCCCCGGCGCCACTGTCGCCGCCACAGGCCGTGGCCGTCGCCCCCAGCCCCACGACGGCCAGTGAGGCTCCGGCCGCCTTGAGGACCGTTCGCCTCTCAACGTTCCTGTTTTGCTGCATGGTTGAGCCTCCCCGCGACGTTGCGTCCCGCGCCATGAATCGTTTCAAGTAAGCGCTTGCTGGCACAAGGTACGGAGACCCTCAGGAGACGTCAATGATTCGGACAGGATTTGATGGAAAGCGGAGCCGTCGACACGCCGGACGACGGAGCGCGGCAGGTGACGCCCGGTCAACTGAAAGCCCAGGTCCGGCAGTTGCGGTCGACGGGTCGAACGCGATGTGGGGCTCCGGCGGCGAACGGTCGAGGCTGAAAGGAGTCAGCGGGGCGGCGCGACGGCACACCCGCCGAACCACCCCCGGAACACGGCCGCCCGACCGAGCGTGAGCCCCGGGACGTGGGTGAGGAGGTATCGGATTCAGCCATTTAGAGGGAGGGCGGCCGCCGGGGAGAAACCGCATCGGCCGCGCGCCCCTCGCGCCCGGAACTCATCGGTCGACATCCCTGCACGCCCGGACGGACCGCTAGCGGTCCCGGAAACCCCCACACGCAGCCACACGCAGCCACAACGCAAACGACCCGGCCCACGTTTCCGTGGGCCGGGTCGTAGTCGACTGGTGGGCGATACTGGGTTCGAACCAGTGACCTCTTCGGTGTGAACGAAGCGCTCTCCCGCTGAGCTAATCGCCCGGGCGCAGGGAGAACATTACCCCATGTCAGGGGGTCCCTCCGACAGCGTTCGGAATCCCCCGTGCCGTCCCGGCCGTGTTCACTGGTCCTTGATGTTCCAGGGCATCTCGAAGCCGAACTTCCAGACGTAGACGCCGACGAGGACGGTCACGATCACCAGGCCGATCGACGTCAGAATGATGTTGCGGCGCCGGACTCTGGGGTCGAGGGCTCGCTGGGTGGCCTCGGTGACCTTCCGCTTGGTCCAGCGGAGCACCAGCTGGGCCCAGACGAATTCGGTCGCCCAGATCGCCATGCCGCCGAAGATCACGACCCAGCCGGGGCCGGGCAACGGCAGCATGATCACGCCCGCGACGACCACCGCGAGCCCCACGATGAAGATGACCACCTGCCAGCTCAGGTGCAGCATCCGCCGGGCTCTGACGAATTCCGGCGCACGAGATCCGAGCGGCGCTTCGTTCTTGGCCACATCGGCCTCACTGTTCGCTACGTTCGTCTCACTCTTCGTTCCGTCGGCCGCCACGGCGACCTCCCCCGTTCCGTCACTCCCCGTGTCCATACGGCCAAACCCTACCGGAGAGAAACCGGTCACCGGAATGGTCGTACCCACAGAAGACGGTCTCGGCCGGATGAGCTACCAAAAGCGACGCAAAACTCCCAGAGGGGTTTACAACGGCACCGTAGGTGGCATGTCGATTTCGCCGACGTGCGAATCCCCGAGCGCACACTGAGCGAAAGGCCATGGCGCTTATGAACACCACGGTCAGCTGCGAGCTGCACCTGCGCCTCGTTGTGTCGAGCGAGTCCTCACTGCCTGTTCCCGCGGGACTGCGGTATGACACGGCCGATCCCTACGCCGTGCACGCCACCTTCCACACCGGAGCCGAGGAAACGGTCGAATGGGTGTTCGCCCGCGACCTCCTCGCCGAGGGCCTGCACCGGCCCACCGGCACCGGCGACGTCCGTGTCTGGCCGTCCCGCAGCCACGGTCAGGGCGTCGTGTGCATCGCCCTGAGCTCTCCCGAGGGCGAGGCCCTCCTCGAAGCCCCGGCGCGGGCCCTGGAGTCCTTCCTGAAGCGCACAGACGCCGCCGTGCCGCCCGGCACGGAACACCGGCACTTCGACCTCGATCAGGAGCTCTCGCACATCCTGGCGGAAAGCTAGGAAGCCCCACACAGCCGCCCGGCGCCGTCCACTCGGGGAGACGGCTCGGGCCAAGACAACCGAATACGGCTCAGGCCGACCCATCGACGCCGTCGTCGCGGACCTCCGCGCGGCGGCGTCGCCTTGCCCTGATACGACCGGAAGGGGCCCGGGGCACCAATCGGGCCCTCGGCCCGTTCCGCTCGTATCAGGGGTGCTTCGGACCGGTCCACGCCGGTCCGCCGCCTCGCCGAGCCACTACCATCGGCCACCATCGGCGGGCGCCCGCCCGACCCTCGCAGGCCAGGGAGCGAAACGTGCTGATCACCCACGACACCCGGTGTGCCCTCGACACCGTGGTGGATCTGGTGAACACCGCGCCGGAGAACGATTCGGCGACGGACGGGCTCACGGACGTCCCGTCGCTCGCCGACTTCGTACGAAACCACGGGGTCAGCGACGTCGGCGTGCTGTCGGAGTTCGATCTTTCGGCCGTGCGCAGGATCCGCGGCCGGTTCACCGAGGTCTTCGCGGCCCCCGACGCGGGCTCGGCCGCCTCGGTCATCAACGATCTGATCGCCGCCGCGGGCACCACACCCCGGCTCACCAACCACGACGGCTACGACTGGCATGTGCACTACTTCGCGCCCGGTGCCTCCCTCGCCGACCATCTCGCGGCCGACTGCGGCATGGCCCTCGCCTTCTTCGTCGTCGCCGGGGAGCAGGAGCGGCTGCGCCGCTGCGAGGCGCCCGACTGCCGGCGTGCCTTCGTCGACCTCTCCCGCAACCGCTCGCGCCGCTACTGCGACAGCCGCACCTGTGGAAACCGCCTGCACGTGGCCGCCTACCGGGCGCGCCGCAAGGAGGCGGCGGGCTGAGGAGACGGCGGGCGGTTCGGCGAGGGCGCGGTCGGGGACTGACGGAGCCCTCGACGGGTGACGTCAGGGGCTCCGTTTACAGCTCAGAGCATCAGCAGGTCGTGCAGTGACGCCATGAGCAGCAGGCAGCCGATCACCGCAAGGAAGATCATCAGCGGTGGCTGGGAGAGCGCGAAGAGACAACCTCGCCGCTCCTGGGGTGGGGCGGTCGTGTCGCTCTGTGTTGTGTCCAGCATCTCGCCGCGATGATGACGCAGCGGAGACCCTCCGCGCGATCAACCCACCCGGAATGACGGAGAGTTCGCCAATATCCACAACGTCCGGAGCGAACGTGATCACTTGGGCGCCGCCGCCCGACCTTCTGTGTCGTTTCAGTCCGTGGCGTTTCGGGCGGTCGGAGCCTTGCGCTCCTTCGGATCAGATGCCGTGCTTCTTCAGGATCGCCTCGATGTCGCTGAAGTCGTCCCCGCCGGACGCGCCGGAACCGGTCGCCCGGGGTGTGGCCGCCGGGCGGGCCGCCGGCCGTGAACTCCGGCCCAGCGAGGGCGCCGAGGCCGCCGGGGCTATCGCCTCGGTGCCGGACGTCTTGGCCGCCTTGCGCTCCTTGCCGGTGCCTCCACGGCGCCGCTCCACGGCACGCGTGGTCATGAACAGGAACCAGGCGGCGCCGAGCACGCCGAAGCCGGCCCACGCGGTCGGGCTGAACGCGGTGTCGGCCACCCACTCGACGACCCCGGTCATCACCAGGCCGAGGGGCACGAGTGAATAGGCGGCGATTCGAGTCGCCCTGAGGAAACGCTTCCGGTACGCCGTGATCGCGGCGAGGCCCAGGCCTGCCGCGGAGACGGCGGCACAGACTGTCTCGGCAATCATCCGGTCCTCCAGGCTGTGCTCGGTCGGGCGGTCTCGGTCCGTCCCTTCCATCCTGCACCGTCACGCGTCCGATATGCCATGGTCCGGGGAGACCTCAGGGACATCTCCGGGTCGTCTCGGGGTCGGCCCTGGATTGGGCCGGTGCGGACCCGGGCTGGGAGACTGATCCCCATGAGCGACTTCTCCCCCGTGCCGTCCGCCGTCGTCCTGGACGTCTGGTGCGAACTCCAGTGTCCCGACTGCCGCAGCGCCCTCGACGACATCCGCGCGCTGCGGGCCCGTTACGGCGACCGGCTCGACGTACGGCTGCGGCACTTCCCGCTGGAGAAGCACAAGCACGCGTTCGCCGCCGCGCAGGCCGCCGAGGAGGCCGCGGAGCAGGGGCAGGCGTGGCCGTACGTCGAGGCCGTGCTCGGCAGGGTCGAGGAGCTGGACCGCGCGGGCGAGCCGTTCCTGGTCGAGGTGGCCCGTGAACTCGCTCTTGACGCCGAGGAGTTCGACACCGCGCTGATCGACGGCCGGCACATCCTGATCGTCGACGCCGACCAGGCGGAGGGCAAGGCGATCGGTGTGACGGGCACCCCCACCTATGTCATCGGCGGCGAGCGCCTCGACGGCGGCAAGAGCCAGGCGGGGCTGCGTGAGCGGATCGAGGAGATCGCCGACCGGCTGCTGGCCGAAGGCGCCTGACCTCCGGGGCGCCTCGCTGCAGCCGTCAGAGGAGGGGCTTGGACAGGTGGTAGGCGGTCGTCTCGTAGCCGAGCGACTCGTAGAGGCATTCGGCCCGGAGGTTTCCCGCGAAGACGTTGAGGGCGATGGTGGTCTTCCCGGCGGCCACCGCCTGGGCCTCCGCCAGCAGCATGAGCGTACGGCCGTGTCCCCTGCCCCGGTGTGCGGCGTCCGCCTCCACGTCGTACACGAAGGCGGTGTCGTCGGTCAGCCACAGCCACAGGGTGCCGACTCTGGTGCCCTCGTGTTCCAGCACGCTGCACAGGTTGTTCTCGGAGGCCACTCCCTGCCGCAGGCACCGCTCGTAGTCGTCGGCGGCCCTGGCATACGCCTCCGCCTCGGGTACGCCGCGGGTGATCAAGTCCTGCGCGTAGCCCTCCAGCCCGGCCTCCCTCCACGGCCCGTACTCGGCCTCGGTCATGGGCCGACCGCGGCTGCCCGCGGGCAGCTCGGGCGGGGTGCCGTCGAGGGCCTTGCGCATGCCCCGGTTGCGCAGGACGTAGCCGAGCGCCTGGGTCAGCCGCAGCGCCGGCTCGGCGCCGGCCGGGACGGTCGTCTCGATCCGCCGGCAGCCCCAGCCGCGGGCCACCTCCTCGGCGGCGAGTGCGGCCACCGTGGCCCGGCCGCGCCGCCGGTCCGGTTCATCGATCCGCAGATCCAGGATCCGGGCGGCCGAGGACCCGGGATCGGGGCGCGTGCCGAGGTGTATCTCGCCGACGGGACGGCTGTTCACGCACACCTGATAGCGGCGCGAACGGGACCCGTCGGCGGCGTGCTGAAGCGGCTCGATGGGCCGCAGGGTGGTGGTCATCAGGGGTGTTCTACCCGCTCCGGACCGCCGGGTCAGCCCAATATCGGCGGCATTTACGGGTCCAGGTCGTCGCCGGATCGCTCGTCGAAGACCCGCATCGCCTTGGCCGTCACCGGGCCCGGAGTGATGGACAGTTCGCGGGCGTCGACGCGGTGCACGGCCTGCACGTCGCGCAGGCTCGACGTCAGGAAGATCTCGTCGGCGCGCTCCAGCACGTCCAGCGGCAGGTCGGTCTCGCGGGCGCCGGTCCACTCGACGACTAGGGCGCGGGTGATGCCCGCGAGGCAGCCGGAGGCGACCGGCGGGGTGTGGATCTCGCCGTCGAGGACGACGAAGACGTTGGAGCCCGTGCCCTCGCAGAGCTGTCCCACCGTGTTGGCGAACAGCGCCTCGGTGGCGCCCTGTTCGTGGGCGCGGGCGAGGGCGACGACGTTCTCGGCGTACGAGGTGGTCTTCAGGCCGGTGAGGGCGCCGCGCTCGTTGCGGGTCCACGGGACGGTGATCGCGGCGGTGGAGTCGGCGCGCCGGGCGGTCTCGCCGAGCGCGACGACGAGGGTAGGGCCGTGGTCGCCGCGGTCGGAGCCGAGCGGTGAGACACCGCCGGTGTAGGTGATGCGCAGCCGGCCGAGCGCCACCGGGCCCGCCTCCAGGACGGCGGTGCAGGCGCGGCGCACCTCGTCGAGGTCGGGCTCGGGCAGGCCGAGTCCGCGCGCCGAGCGGGCCAGCCGGTCGAGGTGGCGGGTCAGCGCGAACGGCCGCCCGTCGACCGCCTTCACGGTCTCGAAGACGCCGTCGCCCACGGTCAGCCCGTGGTCGAGGACGGAGACACGGGCGGAGTCGATGTCCTGCAGTCCGCCGTCGAGCCAGATCTTCACGTAAGGGTCCTCCCACTCGCCTCGTACGTTCCCGACGCTACCGCGAGCAGCCGGGCGGCCTTCAGCTCGGTCTCCCGCCACTCCGCCTCGGGGTCCGACCCCCAGGTGATGCCCGCGCCCGTGCCGAAGCGAAGCGCGCCCGCCGCCCGGTCGATCCAGAAGGTACGGATCCCGACGGCCAGCTCAGCGGTGCCCCGGTCCGCGTCGACCCAGCCGATGCCCCCGGTGTACGGGCCGCGCGGGGCTGTCTCCAGGGCGTCGATGATCCGCAGGGCGCTCGACTTGGGCGCGCCGGTGACGGAGCCGGGAGGGAAGGCGGCGGCGAGCAGCTCCGGCCAGCCGGTGTCCGTGCGCAGCCGACCGCGCACGAGCGAGACCAGGTGCACCAGCCCCGGGTGCTTCTCGACGACGCACAGGTCGGGCACGGTCACGGAGCCGGTGGCGCAGACCTTCCCGATGTCGTTGCGGACCAGATCGACGATCATCACGTTCTCGGCGTAGTCCTTCTCCAGGAGATCCGCCTCGGTGCGTCCGGTCCCCTTGATCGGGCCCGACTCGACGACCCGGCCGTCGCGGCGCAGGAAGAGCTCGGGCGACGCGGTGGCGATCTCGACGCCGTGCGCCGGGAGGCGAATCGTTCCTGCGAACGGCGCCGGGTTGCCGCGCGCCAGTAGCGCGGTCAGGGCGTCCACATCGGCGTCCGGCGCGACAGGGGCCGACAGCACCCGGCAGAGGTTCGCCTGGTACACCTCGCCGGCGGCGATGTGCTCGCGTATCCGGCGTACGCCCGCCGTGTACGCGGAGCGATCGAGGGACGACGTCCAGTCATCGACACCCGGCCCCCACCACTCCCCCGGCACCGGAGGGGGCGCCGGCTCGCGACGTACGTCACGGAAGCGCGCGCACATCAGACCGCCCTCGTAGTCCGCGCACACGGCCCAGAAGCCGGACGAGTCCAGGGCGGCGGCATCGCTGGTCACATCGGTGAGACCGGTGGCCACGAGGTCGCCGAAGCGGGCGAGCGGAGGGAGGTCGAGCACGCAGTCGAGTCTAGGACGGGTGCCTCGCGGGCGGACCCGGCCGGGTCCTGGACCGGACGTACCGCAGCACGCTGCACAAACGCGTTTTTGTACTGGCCCCGGAATCCGCTAGAGTTCAACTCGTCGCCGGGACGCGGAAGCGGACTGGACACGACAAGCGGACGTAGCTCAGTTGGTAGAGCGCAACCTTGCCAAGGTTGAGGTCGCCAGTTCGAACCTGGTCGTCCGCTCGCAGGAAAGTGGGGGATCTTCCCGAACCCCGCACTCCTGGTGGAGTGGCCGAGAGGCGAGGCAACGGCCTGCAAAGCCGTCTACACGGGTTCAAATCCCGTCTCCACCTCCAAGGACGATTAGCTCAGCGGGAGAGCGCTTCCCTGACACGGAAGAGGTCACTGGTTCAATCCCAGTATCGTCCACTGAGGCCTCAGGGCTTCTGGAGCCGCGAGGCTTCGACCCGCGCGATTAGCTCAGCGGGAGAGCGCTTCCCTGACACGGAAGAGGTCACTGGTTCAATCCCAGTATCGCGCACGCGAGATCCACAGCCCACGGGTTGTGATCCCCAGGACGATTAGCTCAGCGGGAGAGCGCTTCCCTGACACGGAAGAGGTCACTGGTTCAATCCCAGTATCGTCCACACACACCGAGCCCCCGGCCGCTTCTCGCGGTCGGGGGCTTCGTCGTCCTTCGGATCAGCTGGAGAACAGCATGTGGCCGAAGCCGCGGTCGCGGTGGCCGTGGTGGCTCCCGTGATGCCCTCCGTGGTGACCACCGTGCGGGGCGCCCCAGGCCGGGGCGTTGTGACCGCCGCCCGCCGGGTACTGCGGGGCGGCCGGCGGAGGCGGAACGGCCGGGCCGCCGCCCCACTGGGACTCCAGGCGGGTCAGGGACTCCAGCTCGCCGTAGTCGAGGAAGA
Source organism: Streptomyces sp. CA-210063 (assembly GCF_024612015.1). Taxonomy (NCBI): domain Bacteria; kingdom Bacillati; phylum Actinomycetota; class Actinomycetes; order Kitasatosporales; family Streptomycetaceae; genus Streptomyces; species Streptomyces sp. CA-210063. The sequence goes on along the minus strand of NZ_CP102512.1, from coordinate 8,699,961 downwards.
TCCCCCGGCAGCCACTGCACTGCTCGATCTGGACGCCATTGCGGTTGTAGGTGTGCATCTGCGCATGGCACTTCGGACACTGCATGTGCATGGTTCGGCTCAACTCCTCGCCGTTCGGTGCTGCTTCGCGTTACGCCAGGACAGACACTGTCCGGCTGCGGTCGGTTGCACCCTACGTCGGGAAAGCGTTCGCCGACTCGGGCGGGATGCCTCCCATACGGTCACACGCGTCGACAACGGACCGCTGCGCGTCGTCGAGGGGGCGGCCGGCCGCCGTGGACTTAGCGATCGCCAGGGCCGCGGTCTGCACGGTGAGCGCGCGGGCCGGTACGTCCAGTACGGGCCAGGGGTCGCCGTGCGCGGGGACCGCCGGGCCGCCGGCCTGCCGGTACGCGGTGAGGAAGCGGGTCCACTCGTCGGGGAGGAGGAGGCCGCAGGCGTACCAGGCGGCCGGGCGGGCCAGGTCCCAGGCGGGGACGCCCACGCCCAGGTCGTCGACGTCTATGAGTCGCCATGGGCCGGTCGTCGCCGGGTGGCGGACGAGCTGGCCGAGGTGCAGGTCGCCGTGGCAGAGGGTGGTCGCGTCGGGCATGGGGGCCTCGGCTCGGGCCCAGGTGGGAAGGGTGTGCCAGGCGCGGAGGATGGGGGCGGTGGCCGGGTGGTGGGGGGCGGCGGCTTTGAGGCGGGCGATGGCTTGGGCGGCCTTGGCGGGGCCGCGCATGGGGGGCAGGTGCGGGGGTGGGGGCTGACGGTGAAGGCGGGCGAGGAGGGTGGCCGCGTCCTCCCATGGCGCGTGCTCCGGGGTGTCGGGGTCGACCGGGGTGCCGTACGGCCAGAGCGTGATGAGGCGGCCGTGGAGGGGGGCCGGGGTGGGGTGGAGGGGGGCGAGGAGGGTGTCGGGGTGGGCGGTGGCCACCGCCAGGCGGAGGGTCAGGTGGGTGGGGTTCGTTTCGGGGGCGTGGGCCTTGGCGACGGTGTTCGCGTGGCGGACGACTGTGCCGTCGGCGCGTTCGGCGAGGACCGTGTCGGGGTGGGAGCAGGGGGTGGATTCGGGGTGGGCCGTGCTGCGTACCTTGGCCCTCAGGGCGGGGAGTACGTCGGCATCGGCGGTGGCGGTCATGGGTCCCCCTGCGGAGTGGTACGGCGGCGGCGCTGAGCGTGAGCCTACGCAGGCAGGTGCTGTGGGCTGGGGCCGGCCGGGGGGAGGTTCCGCGGCTCGGCGGTCACGAGGTGCCGCTGCGCCCACCCGTGCCGCCCCAGCGGCACGATTGCCCGCAGTTGGGACAGGTCGGGTGGGGGTCACGTCGACACGCTGCCGGCAGCTGGGACAGGTGGGGATCACTGCGACGCGTTGGGCGCAGCCAGGGCAGGCGGGGGTTTCGGTGGCGGGCTGCCGTAGCTGGGCAGGGGAGGTTTGTGGTGGTGGGCTGCCGCAGATGGCTGCGGAGGGGTAGCGACAGCGTCCGTGCTGCCGTCCCGTACGCAGAAAAACAACGCCCGCGCAGCTCCCCAGCTGCGCGGGCGTTTATTGCCGTCCGCCGCACCCCCGTCCCCACGGGGTTTCATGGGTGGATGTCCCCGCCCGGACCGCTCTTCCGGGCCTGGAGTCGCCGCTCAGCGCCCCAGCATCACACCCACGGACGACGCTTGTGTGACCACTGCTTCCCAGCCGCCGAAGGCGTACACGAGCAGGGCCGCCAGGGGGAGGACCATCGCGGTCGCCACCAAGGGGTGGCGACGACCCGGACGGCGCTCGGCGGTGAACGCTCCGCGCTCCCGTGTGCGGATCGCGGTCCGCGGTGCCGTGTAGGCCATGGTCCCTCCTCTGACTGTTCTCGTCGGTCTTGCTTGTCGGTTGGCAGCGGCGGGTGTCTGACCTCGGGGGACGAGTGCTGCACCCGCCGCTTGACCTCAAATCTAGGCGCGCGGCGGGTCGGGGTCGTCATGCCCTCGTACCGATTGGCGGGCCTCCCCGAGGATGAGCAATGACCTGCGATGTACTCCCCAGGGTGGAGACGCGGTCCTAGGTCTCGGGGTCTTCCCGGAGGGGACGCCCGGACTGTCCCTTCTGCTACGGGTTGCGCTCCGAGCCGTCCTCGCGCGGCACCGGCTGTTCGACCAGCGCGAGGACCCGGTTCGCCATGAACCGGGCTGTACGGACCACGGAGCCGTTGCGGGTGACTTCGCTCACTTCCACGACACCTCGGCGTACCGCCGTCTCCACCCGGCGGCCGGCCCTGCTCGCGATCACCTCGTAGGTGCGCGTCGTGTCCCCGGCGTCCACGACTATCTCCACACGGTCACCCTTCACGGGTTCAATCCCCCTTCTGTGGCGGGCGGTTGGGATCACAGGCAGCCCAACACCGGCCCGAACTCCTGTTCCCTGACCACCTTTCAAGTTTCCCACCCGGCACTGACAATCGATCGGGTCGTGAGGGCGCGGCCTCTGCGCACGCCCGGCCGTGGAAACGTAAGCTGTGGCTCGTCAGACGGAACGGGCAGCGGGGATGAACATGGCGATGATGCGCCTGAGGCGCGAGGACCCGCGCGTCGTCGGCTCGTTCAGGATCCACAGACGGCTCGGCGCGGGCGGAATGGGCGTTGTCTACCTGGGCTCCGACCGGCGTGGACAGCGAGTCGCGCTGAAGGTGATCCGCCCGGATCTGGCGGAGGATCAGGAGTTCCGGTCGCGGTTCGCGCGCGAGGTGTCGGCGGCTCGGCGGATCAGGGGCGGGTGTACGGCCCGGCTGGTCGCCGCCGACCTGGAGGCGGACCGGCCGTGGTTCGCCACGCAGTACGTGCCGGGGCCCTCGCTGCACGACAAGGTCGCCGATGAGGGGCCCATGTCGGCCGCCGATGTGGCCGCCGTCGGTGCCGCCCTCTCCGAGGGGCTCGTGGCCGTGCACGAGGCCGGTGTCGTACACCGTGATCTGAAGCCGTCCAACATCCTGCTGTCCCCGAAGGGACCGCGGATCATCGACTTCGGTATCGCCTGGGCGACCGGGGCCTCGACCCTGACCCATGTCGGTACGGCCGTGGGATCGCCCGGCTTTCTCGCGCCCGAACAGGTGCGCGGGGCCGCGGTCACGCCGGCCACGGACGTCTTCTCCCTCGGGGCCACGCTCGCATACGCGGCGACCTCCGACTCGCCCTTCGGACACGGCAGTTCCGAGGTCATGCTCTACCGGGTGGTGCATGAGGAGCCGCAGCTGCGCGGGGTGCCCGACGCGCTCGCCCCCCTTGTCCGCGCCTGTCTCGCGAAGGACCCGGAGGAGCGGCCCAGCACGCTGCAACTGTCGCTGCGGCTCAAGGAGATCGCCGCCCGTGAGGCGCACGGGCTGGTCGATGTCCGGCCGCCCGCGCCTCGTACGGATCCGGACCGGCCCTCGGGGCGGCTCGCGGAGCAGTACGTCGAGCAGCGCACGTTGCGGCAGCCGCCGGAGCCCCGTGGGACTCAGCCGGGAAGGTCGGGTGCACCCGGTACGCCGCCGCCCCGGAACGGTTCCCGTACGGGCGGGGGCGGAGCACGGACCGGCGGTGGCTCGCGGCCCACGCCGTCCCGCAACACCACCGGCCCCGGGAAGCGGACCGCGCAGCGCGGTGGTGCCGGGCGGCCGGGGCCCCGGACCAATGGGACGGGGCGGCGGCCCGCCAATCCGCGGTTGCTGCGGCAGCGGCTCGTCGTCTTCGTCGTGGTGACGTTGCTGGCGGCGCTCGGTATCGCTACGGCGCAGGGGTGTCAGGGGCCGCCGCGTGGGCTCGACGGTGACGGTGGGCGGAGCGGCGGCGTGCGGCAGGAGCGGTCGTTGCTGGAGTCGGGCAGCGGCTGACCGTTGGCCCGCGCGGCGACAGAGACAGAGCTCGGGACTGCTGCTCGGTTGTTCGCCGCGGATTCGAGGGGCCGGTCGCGCAGTTCCCCGCGCCGCTTACGGCGCGGGCCCTCTCAGAGTTGTGGGCGGCCCGTCGCCACCGCGTAGAAGGCGACTGCCGCCGCCGCGCCCACGTTGAGGGAGTCGACGCCGTGGGCCATGGGGATGCGGACCCATTCGTCGGCGGACATCAGGGCCTTGGTGGAGAGACCGTCGCCCTCGGCGCCGAGCATGAGGGCGACGCGGTCCATCCGGTGCGGGGCGGCCTCGTCGAGGGATCTCGCCTTCTCGTCCGGGGTGAGGGCGAGCAGGGTGAAACCGGCGTCGCGGACCGCGTCGAGGCCCTTGGGCCAGGTGTCCAGGCGGGCGTACGGCACGGAGAAGACCGCGCCCATGGAGACCTTGACGCTCCGGCGGTAGAGCGGGTCGGCGCAGTCCGGGGAGAGCAGGACCGCGTCCATGCCGAGGGCGGCGGCCGAGCGGAAGATCGCGCCGATGTTGGTGTGGTCGTTGACCGACTCCATGATCACGACCCGGCGGGTGGCGCCCAGGAGCTGGTCCGCCGTCGGCAGGGGCTTGCGCTGCATGGAGGCGAGGGCGCCCCGGTGCACGTGGTAGCCGGTGACCTGCTCGGCGAGTGCCGGGCTCACCGCGTAGACGGGGGCCGGGAGTTCGTCGATGACGTCGCGCATGACGTCGACCCACTTGGCGGAGAGCAGCATCGAGCGCATCTCGTAGCCGGCTTCCTTGGCCCGTCTGATGACCTTCTCGCCCTCGGCGATGAACAGGCCCTCGGCGGGTTCGCGCCTGCGGCGCAGCTCCACGTCGGTCAGGCCGGTGTAGTCGCGCAGGCGGGGGTCGTCGGGGTCCTCAACGGTGATGAGATCGGCCACAGGGTGATACTGCCTTGTCCTGGGTGTGGTGCCAACGGCTTGGGACGGGTTGGGTTACCGGTGGTTACCGTTCCGCTGTCCTACGGTCCGGGATCGCCGCCCGGGTGTCACGCGTCCGTGCCGGGCCCCACCTTCACGACCTCGCCGATCACGATGACCGCCGGCGGCTTGACCTCCTGCGTACGCACGGTCTCGGCGACCGTCGCGAGGGTCGCGTCGACCCGGCGCTGGGCGGCCGTGGTGCCCTCCTGGACCAGGGCGACCGGGGTGTCCGGGGACTTGCCGTTCGCCACCAGGGTCTCGGCGATCCGGCCGATCTTGTCGACGCCCATGAGGATCACGAGGGTGCCGGTCAGCCGGGCGAGGGCGGGCCAGTCGACGAGGGAGCGCTCGTCGTCGGGGGCCACATGGCCGCTGACCACGGTGAACTCGTGGGCGACGCCCCGGTGGGTGACCGGGATGCCGACCGCGCTCGGGACGGAGATCGAGCTGGAGATGCCGGGGACGACCGTGCACGGGATGCCGGCCTCGGCGAGTGCGTGCAGTTCCTCCATGCCCCGGCCGAAGACGTACGGGTCACCGCCCTTGAGGCGTACGACCGACTTCCCCTGCTTCGCGTGCTCGATCAGCGCGTTGTTGATCGCTTCCTGGGCCATGAAACGGCCGTACGGGATCTTCGCCGCGTCGATCACCTCGACGTGCGGCGGGAGTTCGGCGAGCAGGTCGCGCGGGCCGAGGCGGTCGGCGATGACGACGTCGGCCTCGGCGAGGAGGCGGCGGCCGCGCACGGTGATCAGGTCCGGGTCGCCGGGGCCGCCGCCGACGAGGGCGACACCGGGGGTGCGGGTGCGGTGGTGAGGGGCGACGAGGGTGCCGTCGCGCAGGCCCTCGACGACCGCGTCGCGGATGGCGGCGGTGTGGCGGGGGTCGCGGCCCTCGGCGCGGGTGGTCAGGACGGCTACGGTGACGCCCTCGCTGTGGCCCGTCGCCGGGGTCCAGGCGGTCGCTTCCTCGGCGTTGTCGGAGCGGACGCACCAGATGCGGTTCCGCTCCGCTTCGGCGGACGCGCAAGTGTTCGCTTCCGAGTCGCCGGTGGCGATCAGGACGTACCAGGCCTCGGCGAGGTCGCCCTCCGCGTAGGGGCGTTGCTCCCAGGTCAGCTCGCCCGCGTCCGCCATCGCCTCCACGGACGGGGTCGCTTCCGGGGAGACGAGGAGGATGTCGGCGCCGGCCGCGATGAGGGCGGGGAGACGGCGCTGGGCGACCTGACCGCCGCCGATGACGACCACTCGGCGGCCGGTGAGGCGGAGGCCTACGGGGTAGGCGGGGTGTTCGGCCATGAGGGTGCGGCTCCTCGGGCTGGCGGCGGTGCGGTGGGGCGCTGCGGCTTTGGAGCGGCCCTGACGTGGGGATTTTAGGCTGCGGGTCCGATGGGTGGCTGGGGTGGGTGGGGTTGGGGTGGGTGGGGTTCCTTTCCCCAAGCCCGCCCCTTCCCGAAACCGAGGGCGCTGCCCCCGGCCCCCCGGCTGGGTGGTGCGTGCCGTCGCCGGGTGCACGGCCGAATGGGCGGTTGTGCCCACCCGTTCCACCTGCGAAACGACTGCCCACAACCGCGCCCGGGCCGCGAAGGCACCCGGGACTCCACTCACCTACTTTTCGGTTACCCCCGCCGAGTCGAACGTCGCCACCTCGTGCATCGCTCTGGCGGCGCTCTGGACGACCGGGAGGGCGAGCAGGGCGCCGGTGCCCTCGCCGAGGCGGAGGTCGAGGTCGACGAGGGGGCGCAGGCCCAGCTTCTGGAGCGCGGCCACGTGGCCCGGTTCGGCGCTGCGGTGCCCGGCGATGCAGGCGGCGAGGACCTCGGGGGCGATGGCGCGGGCCACGAGGGCGGCGGCGCCGGCGCTGACGCCGTCGAGGATGACCGGCGTACGGAGGGAGGCGCCGCCCAGGAGGAGGCCGACGATGGCGGCGTGTTCGAAGCCGCCGATCGCGGCCAGGACGCCGATGGGGTCGGCGGGGTCCGGCTGGTGGAGCTCGATCGCGCGGCGGACGACCTCGGTCTTGCGGGCGAGGGTCTCGTCGTTGATACCGGTGCCCCGGCCGGTGACCTCGGCAGGGTCCGCGCCGGTGAAGACGGAGATCAGCGCGGCGGAGGCCGTGGTGTTGGCGATGCCCATCTCGCCCGTGATGAGCCCCTTGTTGCCGGCCGCCACCAGGTCGCGGGCGGTTTCGATGCCCACCTCGATGGCCTTCTTGGCCTCCTCGCGGGTCATCGCGGGCCCGGTGGTCATGTCGGACGTACCGGCGCGGACCTTGCGCGGCAGCAGACCCGGCGTGGCCGGGAGGTCGCTCGCCACGCCCACGTCCACCACGCAGACCTCGGCGCCCACCTGGGTGGCGAACGCGTTGCAGACCGCTCCCCCGCCGAGGAAGTTGGCGACCATCTGGGCCGTCACCTCCTGCGGCCAGGGGGTGACGCCCTGGGCGTGGACGCCGTGGTCGCCCGCGAAGATCGCGACGGCGGCGGGCTCGGGGATCGGCGGCGGGCACTGGCGGGACAGGCCCGACAGCTGGGCGGAGATGATCTCCAGCATGCCGAGCGCGCCGGCCGGCTTGGTCATGCGCTTCTGGCGCTCCCATGCCTCGCCGAGCGCCTTGGCGTCCAGCGGGCGGATGCCGGCGACGGTCTCGGCGAGCAGGTCGTGCGGCTCGGCGCCGGGCAGGGCGCGGCGGCCGTACGTCTCCTCGTGGACGACCCAGGACAGCGGGCGGCGCTTGGCCCAGCCCGCCTGCATCAGCTCGGGCTCCTCCGGGAACTCGTCGACGTAGCCGACGCACAGGTAGGCCACGACCTCCAGGTGCTCGGGCAGGCCCAGGGCGCGGACCATCTCGCGCTCGTCGAAGAAGCTGACCCAGCCGACGCCGAGACCTTCGGCGCGGGCCGCGAGCCACAGGTTCTCGACCGCGAGGGCGGAGGAGTAGGGGGCCATCTGCGGCTGGGTGTGACGGCCCAGGGTGTGGCGGCCGCCGCGCGTGGGGTCGGCGGTGACGACGATGTTCACCGGGGTGTCGAGGATGGCCTCGATCTTCAGTTCCTTGAACTGCTTCGCCCGGCCCTTGGGCAGCGACTTCGCGTACGCCTCGCGCTGGCGCTGGGCCAGTTCGTGCATGGTGCGGCGCGTCTCGGCCGAGCGGATGACGACGAAGTCCCAGGGCTGGGAGTGGCCGACGGAGGGTGCCGTGTGGGCGGCCTCCAGGACCCGGAGCAGCACGTCGTGCGGGATGGGGTCGCCGCGGAAGCCGTTGCGGATGTCGCGGCGCTCGCGCATGACCTTGAGGACGGCCTCGCGCTCGGCGTCCTCGTACGGGGGCGCGGCCGGGCCCGTGGGCTGCCGTACTTCTTCCCCTACGTCTTCCCGTACGTCCTCGGGTGCTTCGTCCACCGGGGCCGTGCTCTCCTCGGCTGCTGCCACTGCTTCCACCGCCGCTGCTTCGCTGTCTTCCTGGTCGGCGGCCCTGGTGTCCAGGTCCGCCGCGTACTGGACGACCTGGGGATCCGCGTCGTCCGCCGCAGCGAGCGGCTGCGATACGACGATCGTCTCGGCCTCGGAGTCCCGGGGGGCGGGGACGATGGCCATGGGCTCCGCCGCCTCCGGGGCTTCGTCGGCCGCCTCCGGCTGTCCCTCGGCCGCCGGGAACTCGGCGGCGACGGGCGTCACCTGGTCGTCCGCGGGGAGCGGCGGGACCACTGTCCCACCGGGCGGGGTCGGGGCCAGGTGCGGGGTGGTCGGCACCGAACCCTCGACGGGCACGAACTGGCCCAGCGGCTGGTCGGCGTCGGGGTGGGGCTCCTGGGGTGCGTCCGCGAGCGGAGTCTCAGGGGCGGGCTCGGCCGGGGTCTGGACGACGGCTCCTTGGGGGGCGTCGATCTGAGAGGGCACGGGCGCCGGGGACTCCACGACGGGGGGCTCGGCGACGGGGGGCTCGGCGACGGGGGGCTCGGCGACGGGGGGCTCGCTGGCTGAGGGGTCCATGGCGGCCGGGTCCGTGGCGGCCGGGTCCGTGGCGGGGTCGGCGAGCTCGTTCGGAGCCTCGCCGGTCGGCTGCTCGACGGGGGCGGGCTCGTGGGCGTCCGTGGCCTGGTCCGCCGCGGTCGCGTCCGTGGCATCGGCCTCGGCTTCGGCTTCGAGCACGGACTCGGCCACGGACGGCTGCTCCGCCTCCGGCTGAGGGGCGGAGTCGGCGACCTGCGCCACCTGGTCCGCCACCGCCGCGACGTCCGCCGCGGGTGCGACCGGCTCGGCGGCCTGCGGGCCCTGGACGGCGGGCTGCGGTTCCGGCTGCGCGGACTCCAGCGGCTGGGCCTCTTCGGCGACGGCCTCCGGCTGGGGTTGCGCGGCCTCCACCGGCTGGGCCTCCGCTGCCCCGGCCTCTGTCGGCTGCGGCTCCTCGGCGACCGGGGCTTGCGCCGTGGGCTGCTGCTGGTCCTGCGCGGGCGCGGGGTCCTGCGCCGCGTCCGGTACTACGTTCTCGGCCTGCGCGTCCGGGGCGCCGACGGCGCTCTCCTGGTCAGGCGCCGCAGTCGCGATCTCGGGATCCGGCACGTCGGCAACGGCCTGCTGATCCGCTGCGGCGGTCGGCGCCGGCTGCTCGGAGGCGGCCACGGCCTGCTCGGCGTCGTCCGCCATGGTCGGCGGCACGGCGGCGTCGGCGGGCGTGGGCGTCGCGGCGTCGTCCTGCGGCAGTGCGTCGGCCTCGGCGACCTGCGGCGGTACGGACGCGTCGACGGGCTCGGCGCCCTCCTCGGGCTCCTGCTGAACCTGGGGGACGTCCTGGGCCTCGGCGGCAGCCTGGGCCGGGTCGGGGTCCTGGGCGGCCGGGGGGAACGGAGTGGCGTCCGGCACCTGCGCGGCCGATGCGGCGGGACCGACCTCCTCAGGGGCCGACCCCTCGGGAGCCTGCGCCTCGGCTGCTGTCTCCACGGGCTCGGGGGCCTGCTCCACCTCGACCTGCGGTGTCTGCGTGGCCTCTCCGGCGGGCGGGACCTCGGCGGCCTCGGGCGCCGACGGCATCACGGCCGCCTCCGGGGCCTGAGGCTGGACATCAACCAGGCCATCGGCTGCTTCGGGAGCCTGAGGCTGGACGGCACCCAGGCCATCGGATGCTTCCGGGGCCCGGGGCTGGACCGTAGCCAAGCCTTCCGCCGCCTCCGGGGCATGGGGCTGGGCAGGAACCGTGGCTTCGACGGCCTCCGGGGTCTGCGACTGAGCGGCGGCAGCCGCGGCTTCGGCCGTCTCCAGGGGCTGGGGTTCAGCAGCGGCCGGGGCTTCGACGGTCTCGGTGGCCTGCAGCTGGGCGGCAACCGGCGTCCCGACGGCCTCCGGGGCCCGGAACTGGGCCATCGCGGCTTCCTGGGCCAGGGCATAGGCGGCGTCCTGGGCCTGGTGGAGGGCCTCGGGGTCCTGGGCCTCTTGAAGCTCGTCCGGTGCGTCCGCGACCAGCGGCGTCTCCGCCACGGCCACGGAAATCTGCTCCTCCTGCGGAACGACCGTTTCTTCAGCCGCACCCCCGGTGGCCACTCCCGGCGCGGGAGCCGCCGGTGCGGGGGCGCCGACCCACTGCGACGCGGTCTGCGGGGGCACGTCGAGGTACTCGGGTCCGGTGGCGGCAGGGCCGGGCTGGCGTGCCGCGCTGGGCGGCACGGGGGCGTCCGCCGGACCGCGGTCGGCGAGGGAGCGGACCGGGCTGGCGGAGGCGTCGGGGGTGGGCGGGCCGAGGTGCAGCGGGCGACGAGCCACCGGCGGCTGCGGGACGGGGGTCGCCACCGGAGTGCGGACGGCGCTGAGATCGTGCGAGCCGCTGTCCCGGCCGGACATCTCGTGCGGGCCCGGCTCGTGCACGACCTGGACGACGGGCTCGGGGGCGGGCGGCGGCATTTCGTTGCCCCACGCGCCCTGGGCGCCCGGCAGCAGAAGGTCTTCGTCCTCGGCGGCGGTCTCGGAGAGGTAGGTGTACGCACCCGGCGCAGGGACGCCCGGCTGTTCCACCATGCCTGCGCTCTCCGGCAGTCCCTCGCCCGGGACCTGGCCGGTGTCGGTCATGCGTACCCCTCGCCCATCGGTTAGTGCTTCCATGCCAGCTGGCCCGGGAACGGCGCACCGACCGCCCCACCGTGGAGAACGAGCGTGCGCGCCCAGCGGCACGTGACGACCCGCCTGCAAGTCGACAAAGCCATTGACTGGCCATTGTCCCGGTCGTCCGGCCGTCGCGACAGCTTGATCCGCGACGGTCCACTGTGGACTGCGCCACGTTGCGCGTCCTCCCCGTTCTGCCGTACCACACACGCCCTCAAAACGGGCGCGCTTTCAGGACATTGACCGACGAAGTGCCGGGTGCCCAAGTGCGGTACGACAGTCGGCCAGCCTACCGCGCCGGTACGACAACCGGATCACAGGGAACGGTCGGGCAGCGTCCCGCTGAGCAGGAACGCGACGCTCCGTTCCCGCTCCGTCCAGGCCCTTGTGTCGAGTTCGACGGACTGCACGAAGTCGCACTGAACTGCGTATCCGTGCTCGCTCAGGTCCCGTCCGACGCGCTCGGCGGCGGGGCGGGTCAGGGCGTGGGTGACGATGCGCTGCGGGCGGCGGTCGGCGACGGCGGAGACCACCGCCGCTCCCCCGCCACCGACGCGTACGACGTCGGGTTCGGGGAGGTTCTCCAGGATGTGCGGGGCGGTGCCGTGGACGACCTGGAGCTGAACGCCGAAGCGGCGGGCGGCGAGGGTCGTACGGCCGCAGGCCTCGGGGTCGCGGTCGACGGCGATGACGGCGGCGCCGCAGCGGGCGGCCTCGGTGGCGAAGGCGCCGCTGCCGGAGCCGATGTCCCATACGAGGTCGCCCACGCGCGGTCCCAGGAGGGCCAGTTGGGAGGAGCGGAGCAGCTCGGCCTCGCCCTCGCCCATGGCGCCGCCGTAGACACCGGAGGGCAGGGCCCAGCCGCGCGGTCCGGCGCCGGGGTCGCGGCCGGCGATCCAGCCGCCGCCCTCGCCCGCGGTGACGGGGCCGCCGATGACGATGACGAGGTTGGGGTCGCGCCAGGTGTGGTCGACGGCCTTGTCGGAGGTGAGGACGGTGACACGTTCGCGTTCGGTGCCGAGTTCCTCGCAGATGACGAAGGTGCGGTGAACTCCGTCGAGGAGCAGGCCGAGTTCGGCGGGTCCGGCGCCGGGTGAGGTGAGGACGGCGACCTTGGTGTGGGCGCGGCACACGTTCACCGCGCGGCGCAGCGTACGGCGGTGGGCGACGACCACTTGGGCGTCGTCCCAGGGCATGCCCGCACGGGCGAAGGCGGCGGCCACGGAGGAGACGCCGGGGACGACCTCGACCTCCAGGCCGAACTCGGGGGCCCGCAGCGTGCGGACGACTCCGAAGAAGCCCGGGTCGCCGTCGGCGAGGACCACGGCGGTGCCGCGGTGGGAGGCGATGCGGCGGGCGGCGAGGGCGACGCTGCCGAGCCGGATGCGCTCGGCGGCCGGGGGCACCTCGGGCAGGGCCAGGTGGTGGGCGGCGCCGGCCACCAGGGTGGCGGCGGCGAGGGCGGCGCGCGCCGCGGCGGTCAGGGGAGAGCCGTCCCAGCCGATCACCGTGACCCGGTCGGCCATCGTCGTCAGTCTCCAGAGGGTCTTCGCAGGTCGTCGGGAATGCCCGCACAGGGTCCCGTGAGGGTACCTGGTGGCGCGGAGGGACCCGGCGGCCGGGCGGCGGCCGTGCGCCTGCCCGTGGGTTGTTCAGTTCCAGTCCGAGTAGGAGCCGAAACCACCGCTGTCGGCCAGTTCCTCGCTGACGCCCTCGATGTCCTCGGGGAGGAGGCTCCAGATGATGAAGTCCGTGCGGATCTCGGTCCAGCCGTCCTCGGCGGTGCGGGTGCGCGCTATGCAGGCGTTGCGCAGCACGCCCTCGCTGATGCAGCCGATCTTCTGCGCGACCTGCTGGGAGGCGGTGTTGTCGGCGGCGGTGCGCAGCTCGATACGCTCGAACTTCTGCTCGCGGAACAGCCATTGGGCGGTCGCGAGGGCGGCTTCCGAGGCGTAGCCCTCGCCGCGCGCCCAGGGGGCGACGACGTACGACAGTTCCGTGGACCGGACGTGCCAGTTGGTCTTGGTCAGCTGGATGACACCGACCAGGCGCTGGGTGAGGAACTCGGTGACGGCGAGGTCGAGGCCGCGTCCGGAGGTGCGTTCGGCGGGCGCGTAGTCGGTGATCCAATTACGGGCGCCGCGTTCGGTGAAGGGCTGCGGGACATCGGTCCAGGCCATCACCTGCTCGTCGTTCATCATCTCGGTGAACGCCTGGATGTCGTCCTCGTCGAACGGGCGCAGAACCAACCGCTCCGTGCTGATGGAGATGTCGGGAAAGGTGCTCATCATGCGCCGCTCCGTAACCTTCGAAAACTTTGAGGGCCTGCTGAACTGCCCAGCATGCAGCATGAAAGCACTGAATCGCACCACAGGGCCCACTCCCAGTGAGGGAGCGGACCCCATGCGTGGCGATACGCCGTATACGTGCCGTCGCGCGGATCAGAAGGAGGGGATCACCGAGCCGTCGTACTTGTCCTCGATGAACTTCCTGACCTCGGCGGAGGTGAGGAGCTTGGCGAGCTTCTCGACGCGCGGGTCGTCCTCGTCACCCTCCTTGACGGCGAGGAAGTTGCCGTACGGGTTGTCCTTCGCGGACTCCAGGACCAGGGCGTCCTCGGCGGGCGAGAGGTCCGCCTCGATGGCGTAGTTGCCGTTGACGACCGCGGCGTCCACGTCGTCCAGGGAGCGTGGGGTCTGAGCCGCCTCCAGCTCCTTGAACTTGAGGTTCTTCGGGTTCTTCGTGATGTCGGCGGGGGTCGCCTCGTTGCCCACGCCGTCCTTCAGGGTGATGATCCCGCCCGCGTCGAGGAGCTTCAGGGCACGCGCCTCGTTCACGCTGTCGTTCGGGACGGCGATGGTGGCACCGCTCTTCAGGGCGTCCGCGCTCTTGACCTTCTTGGAGTAGAGGCCGAGCGGCTCCAGGTGGACCGTGACGACGGGTGCGATGTGGGTGCCCCGCTTCTTGTTGAAGTCGTCCAGGTACGGCTGGTTCTGGAAGTAGTTGGCGCCCACGGACCCGTCCTCGGTCGCCGTGTTCGGCGTGACGTAGTCGGTGAACTCCCTGACCTCCAGGTCGAGGCCCGCGTCCTTCGCCAGGTTGTCCTTGACGAAGGTGAGGATCTCGGCGTGCGGGGTCGGGCTGGCGGCGACGATCAGCGGGCCGCTCGTGTCGGAGGCGGATTCGCCTCCCGCCCCGCAGGCGGTGAGCCCGAGGGTGAGGGCTCCGGCTGCGAGTACGGCGGTGGCGAGTTTGGCGGCGTTACGCACGAAAAGTGCCTTTCCTTTTGGGTGGAGTGATCCCGTCTTGGGTGGAACGGGAAATCTGCGGGTGCCTGAAGGGCCCTAGGCCTTGGTGACCTCGGTCGCGGTGGGCCTGGCCTTCAGCAGCCGGAGCCTCGGCGCGGATCCGGAGTGGCCGCCGCGCCGGTGGAGGGCGTGGGCGGCGTAGTCGCCGGCGAACTGGATGACGGAGATGACGACCGCGAGGACGGCCACGGTGATCCACATCAGTTCGGTCTCGAAGCGCTGGTAGCCGTAGCGGATGGCGATGTCGCCGAGGCCGCCCGCGCCGACCGTGCCAGCCATGGCCGAGTAGCCGATGAGGGCGACGACGGTCGTGGTGGCGGAGGAGATCAGCGAGGGCAGGGACTCCGGGACGAGGACCTTGCGGACGACGGTCCAGGTGTTGCCGCCCATGGCCTGCACGGCCTCGACGAGCCCGTGGTCCACCTCGCGGACGGCCGTCTCGACGAGGCGCGCGAAGAACGGGATGGCGCCGATGGCGAGCGGCACGATGGCCGCCTCGCGGCCGATGGTCGAGCCGGTGACCCAGCGGGTGAAGCCCATCAGCGCGACCATCAGGATGATGAAGGGCATCGAGCGGGCGATGTTCACGATCTGCCCGATGACCTTGTTGGCGAGGACGTTCCGCAGCAGGCCGCCCCGGTCCGTGAGGACGAGCAGGACGCCGAGCGGGAGACCGCCGACGACCGCGATGAGGGTGGACCAGCCGACCATGTAGAAGGTGTCCCAACAGGCCTGTTCGAGCAGGGGCCGCATCTCGGTCCAGGTCACTTGGCACCTTCCTTCACCGGTGCGGACGCCCGGCCTTCGGGGCCGACCACGTCGATCCGCAGGCCCTGCTCGCGCAGGAAGCCGATGGGGACCACGTTCTCCTCGTAGCGGCCGGGCAGTTCGATGCGCATCCGGCCGATCTGGAGGCCGCCGACGGTGTCGATGGCGGCGCCGAGGATCGAGATGTCGATGTTGTACGTGCGGGACAGCTGCGAGATGACCGGCTGGGTCGCCGCCTCGCCCTGGAAGGTGACGTCAAGGACGGTGCGGTCGTCGCCGGATGCCTCGCCGCCCACCGGGAAGAGGGCGGGGGCCAGTTGGGAGCCAGGGGTGGCGAGTAGTTCGCCGACCGTGCCGGACTCCACGATGCGGCCCTTCTCCATGAGGGCGGCCGAGTCGCAGATCGTCTTGACGACGTCCATCTCGTGCGTGATGAGCAGGACGGTCAGTCCCAGCTGCCGGTTCAGGTCGCGCAGCAGCTGGAGTATCGAGCGGGTGGTCTCCGGGTCGAGGGCGCTGGTGGCCTCGTCGGAGAGGAGCACCTTCGGGTCTCCGGCCAGCGCGCGGGCGATGCCGACGCGCTGCTTCTGGCCGCCGGAGAGCTGGGCCGGGTAGGCCTTCGCCTTGTCGGCGAGACCGACGAGGTCCAGCAGTTCCAGGGCCTTGCGGGAGCGTTCCCTGCCCGACCTGCCGAGGATTTCGAGCGGCAGCTCGACGTTGTCCTGGACCGTGCGGGAGGAGACCAGGTTGAAGTGCTGGAAGACCATGCCGATGCGGCTGCGCGCCCGGCGCAGCTCACGGCCGGCACGGGGGCCTCGGCCGGCCAGGGCGGTCAGGTCCTGGCCCGCCACGGTCACGGTTCCGGAGGTGGGGCGTTCGAGGAGGTTGACACAGCGGATCAGCGAGGACTTGCCGGCGCCGGACTGGCCGATCACGCCGTACACCTCGCCCTCGCGTACGTGCAGATCGACGCCGTCGAGAGCGGTCGTCTCTCGGCCGCGACCTCGGTAGACCTTGGTCAGGCCCGATGTGGTGATCACTGGGGTTTCCATCACTGTCGAGTACGAGGGCGTGGGTGTGCCCTGGTACGGGAGGGAAGTCGGTGCGCGGGCAACTCGGTCACGTACGGCATACGGCGTACGGACATGCCACGGCGGCTCGCTTCGGGGCTCCCCCACTCTCGGCTTCGCTCGAGCGGGAGGGGCCCCCATGGCTCAGGGGTGGTGCTTGGGCCCTCTAGAAAGCGCACATTCGACACATACAACGAGCACCGGGCGTCATGGTCGCCTCGGTCGCAAGGGTGCGGCAGCTCGTCGTGGTCATGAGATCAGTAAAGCAGATGTATGGCGCAGGCGAGAGAGGGCTGTCCGCGAAGCGGACGCCCTACGAGGTCGTATCCGCAGGTCCAAAGAGGTGGCGTCCACCATGTGGGCACCCGCCGCTGTGGCCAAGGCCACGATGCGCGGTCTGTGGGTTTCCTGGCCCGGGGCCGAGCGCGGCGGGGTTTTGGGCCGTAATAGGGTCGCGGCATGCTTGTTGCCCTGACGGTGACGACCGCCGTCGCCGCGCTTCTGCTCGCCGCCTGGTGCGGCTGGGCCGCGTACCGCGATCAGCCGACCAAGGACTGGCACGTCATCGGCATGGCCGTGGTGTCGGTACTGGCTCTCGTCCAACTGGTCGTCGGGATCGTGCAGTTGGCGCGTGGGGAGAAGCCGGAGCAGGGGACCACGATCTTCGTCTCCTACCTCCTCGGGGCGTTCGCCTGTGTCCCGGTGACCGGGTTCATGTCACTGGCGGAGCGCACCCGCTGGGGCAGCGTGACCGTGGCGGCCGGCGGTGTGGTGCTCGCCGTGCTGCAGGTGCGGCTCTATGACATCTGGGGAGGCTGACGTGACGGTCGCTCCGCGGGAGAAGCCGGAGACAGGGCGGGCGCGGCTCATCAGCGGGCCGGGGATACTGCTGGTGTGGCTGTACGGCGTGATGGTCGTCGGGGCCGTGTCGCGGTCCCTCGTGCAGATCTCGACCGAGTTCGAGCATGCGCCGCTCGCTTACTCGCTGTCGGCGGTGGCCGGTGTGGTGTACGGGTTCATCACGTACTCGTTGGTGCGGGGCGGGGAGTTCGCCCGTAAGGCCGCGCGGATCTGTTGTGCGGTGGAATTGGCCGGCGTGCTGATCGTGGGCACGTGGACGCTGGTCGAGCCGTCGGCGTTTCCGGACAAGACGGTGTGGTCCGACTATGGGATCGGGTATCTGTTCATTCCCGTGATTCTTCCGATCACCGCGATGTACTGGCTGCGGAAGAGTGCGCGGCAGGGGAATGCCGCCTGAGGGTCGTCAGGCGGCTGCGGGTTCGTCCTGGCTGATCGCGCAGTTCCCCGCGCCCCTTTCAGGGCGCGCCCCCGTTCATGCCGTCGCCGCGTACGCTCCCGCCGGCTTCTCCAGGACCACCATCGGTACGCCGTCGTGGCCCTGGCTGGTGCCCACGGTCTCGTAACCGACGCGGCGGTACAGCCGAAGGTTGCCCTCGCTGCGGTGGCCCGCGCTGAGGCGGAACTTGGTGGCGCCGTGCTCCTCGGCGAGGGCCGACTCGGCGGCGCGGAGCAGCCTCGCGCCGATGCCGTGGCCCTGGAGGCGGGGGTGGACGCAGAGCTTGCCGATGGAGGCGGTGCCGTCTGCGTCGAGAGCGCCGCGCACCGAGCCGACCACTTCGTCTCCCAGCCGGGCCACGAACACACAGTCCGAGGCGACCTCCTCACGGACGGAGTCGAGGCTCTGGACGAGCGGATCGATGCGGTAGTTGCCGTACAGTGCCGCCTCGCTCTGGAAGCACAGGTACTGCAGCTTGAAGATCTGCTCGGCGTCCTGCCCGGTCGCCACGGAGATGGTCACGCTCATGCCCATGTGTGCACGCCTCCCGCTCACCTGCTCACCCAATGTCCTTCACTCCTATCCCCGCGGTTCGCGTGCCGCAACCTCCGCGGTCAGCAATCGCCGAAGACATCCCAGGCATCTGGAACGTTCCGGACCGAGGCTGCCCTGTGAGATACCCAACTCGCCCGCGATCTCGCGATAGGTGAGGTCCTTCGGGGACAACAGGGCCGCGAGCAGCCGGGGGCAACGGCCGGGGAGCCGGCGTACGGCCGCGTACAACGCGCGGCGGCGGGCGGCGGTGAGCGCCTGCTGCTCGGGGCCGGGGGCGTGCTCGTCGGCGGGCTCGGCGACGTACGGTCGTTCGAGGCGGGCCGTGCGGCGGCTGAGGCGGGCCTCGAAGCGGACGGCGCTGCGCAGCCAGCTCTCGGGGTCGGCGGGCGGGCCGTCGGCGTCGAGCCGTTCCAGCAGGCGCAGCCAGACCGCCTGCTCCAGATCCCCCGCCTCCGCCCCGGCCGCGGAGGCCTCGGCCGACACCTCCGCGACCAGCAGGGGCCGGAGGGTGGCGAGCATGTGGTGTGTCATATGCCCCGGGACGCCGCCGCCCCGGCAAGGGGTTGCCGGGGCGGACGGGAGTCACCCCAATCGGGGCATGGGGCTCGGGCGTTGACGCGCGGGGCCATGGGCCGGGTGGCTCATGGCCCTGCCGACGGCCGGCGGATCAGTCGTTGACGAAGTCCGCGTGGGCCAGCAGGCCCGTGTCCGGGTTGTCGGTGAAGATGCCGTCGATGCCGGTCTCGAAGTACACCTTGAACGCGCCGAAGGCGTCGCCGTAGGCGTTGGCGTCCGTGCCCTTGCGGAAGTTGGCGGGCAGGAAGCTGTTCTCGTTGCGCATCGTGTAGGGGTGCAGGATCAGACCCTTGGCGTGCGCGTCGGCGACGAGGGTGGTCGGCGTGGTGAGGTTGCCGCTCGAGTCGCGCGGGATGATCAGGTCGAGCGTGGGGCCGATGCCCTGGGCGTACGAGGCGATCCAGGCGAGCCCTTCCGGCTTGACCAGGTCGGCGACCGTGCGCGGGTCGCCCGCCTCGACGAAGTCCCAGGGCCGGGTGGCGGCGCCGGAGAGCAGGACGACGAGGGGGCTGTCGACCAGGCGGTTCAGGCGCTGGATGCTGCTCGGCTCGAACGACTGCAGGAAGACGGGCGAGTTCTTCTTGTGACGGTTGTACTTGCGCAGCAGCTTGGCGAGCGGCTCCTCCAGGCCGAGGCCCAGCTTGCGGAAGTAGGTGGGGTGCTTGGTCTCGACGTGCAGCCAGATCCGCTCGCCCCGCTTCCTGCCCTCCTTGTCGGCCCAGCGCAGCACCTCCTCGAAGGAGGGGATCTCCCAGCGGCCGTCGTAGAGGGTGTTCTCCTGGCGGTTGCCCGGGATGCGCTCCTTGGCGCGCAGGGTCTTCAGCTCGGCGAGGGTGAAGTCCTCGGTGAACCAGCCGGTGTAGGAGACGCCGTCAACGACCTTCGTGGTCTTGCGGCCCGCGAACTCGGGGTGCGCGGCGACGTCGGTCGTGCCGGTGATGTCGTTCTCGTGACGGCATACGAGATGGCCGTCCTTGGTGGGCACGAGGTCCTGCTCGATGACGTGCGCGCCCATGTCGAGGGCCAACTGGTACGAGCCGAGGGTGTGCTCCGGGCGGTAGCCGCTGGCACCGCGGTGCGCGATGACCGTCGGCACCGGCAGACTCCGGTACCCGTCGCCCGACTTCCCGCTCGCCTTGGCCTCGTCGGCTCTCGCCGTGGCCGGCAGTCCGAGGACCGCTCCGCCCGCGCCGAGCACCGCGGCACCGAGCAGCGCCCGCCGCCCCGTTCCGCGCCCCTGCTGCTGCGAGTCCTGCGACTGCCGCGACTCCTGCGTCCCCATGTCGGCTCCTCCCACCGCCCTGCACCTGTCAAAGCGGGACGATCGTAGGTGTCGTGAGGTGACCGCTGGGAGACCTGGGACGCAACACGCGGAAGACGCCGGATGTCGCACTGGAGACAGAAGTTGACGGAGTATCGGTTCGGGGACGCGACATCCGTCACATGTTGCGGGCCGGTGACAGCCCGCCATCGGGACGTCACCGCAGGTAAACGCGTGTCAACAGTTGGTATCCACTCGGTGAACCCGGTGTGCGCCACCCTGTGAGCCGGGAGTATCGTCCTCACCTGCACATACTTGTACCGGAACGCTTGACATGGGAGGGCCAGTTGTCCCGCTTCGCGCTCATCAAGGCAGTGCTCGGACCGATCATGCGCCTGATGTTCCGCCCTCGGGTGGAGGGTGCGGAGCACATCCCGGGGGACGGTCCGGTGATCCTCGCCGGCAACCATCTGACGTTCATCGACTCGATGATCCTGCCGCTGGTCTGCGACCGGCAGGTCTTCTTCATCGGCAAGGACGAGTACGTCACCGGCAAGGGCGTCAAGGGCCGCCTGATGGCCTGGTTCTTCATCGGCGTCGGCATGATCCCCGTCGACCGCGACGGCGGCCGGGGCGGTGTGGCCGCGCTGATGACCGGGCGGCGGATCCTGGACGAGGGCAAGGTGTTCGGCATCTACCCCGAGGGCACACGGTCGCCCGACGGACGGCTGTACCGGGGGCGTACCGGGATCGCCCGGCTGACCCTGATGACCGGGGCACCGGTCGTTCCGTTCGCGATGATCGGGACGGACAAGATTCAGCCGGGGGGTGCGGGGCTGCCCCGGCCGCACCGGGTGACGGTGCGGTTCGGTGAGGCGATGGAGTTCTCCCGGTACGAGGGGATGGATCGGGACCGGTATGTGCTGCGGGCGGTGACCGATTCCGTGATGACTGAGGTCATGCGGCTGTCGGGGCAGGAGTACGTGGACATGTATGCGTCGAAGGCGAAAGAGGCGGCGTAGCTCCGCTGGGGCCGGGGACTTCCGTCGTTCGTCGGCTGCGGGTTTGTGGGGGCTGGTCGCGCCCCGCGGCGGAGCCGCATATCGATAGAGCCCCGCGCCCCTAAGGTCGGCTGTCCAGCCGTTGGCCGCGGAGCATGAACCATGCCGCTGCCGCCGTCGCCAGAAGGACCACCGCTCCCGCGCCCGCGGCGATGGTGAGGCCGTCGACGAAGGACTCGCGGGCCGATGCGAGCAGGGTCTGAGCCGTTGCCGGCGGCATGCCCGCCGCCACCTCCACCGCGCCGCCCAAGGACTCGTGGGCCCCGGCCGGAGTGCCCGCAGGGGCCGTGAAGTCGCGGTACACGCCGGTCACGATGGAGCCCAGGACCGCGATGCCCAGGGCGGCACCCAACTCGTACGCCGTCTCGGAGACCGCCGAGGCCGAACCCGCCTGTTCCTTCGGGACGCTGGAGAGGATGACGTCGGCGGTGACGGTGAAGGCGAAACCCGCGCCGACGCCGACGATCAGCAGGGCCGCGCCGATCAGGGGGTAGCCGGTGGACCGGTCGACCAGGGTGAGCATGCCCAGGGCCAGGCCGATGGCCGCGAGGCCGCCCGCCACCACGGATCGGACGGAGAAGCGGCGGGCGGCGGCTCCCGCGACCAGGCCGGCCGCCACCGCGCCGACGGCCGCCGGGAGTTCCGCGAGGCCCGCCTCCAACGGGCCCCTGCCCTGGACGAGTTGCAGGAACTGGGAGAGGAAGAAGACCAGGCCGGACAGGCCGAGAATCGTCAGCAGGTCGGCGAGGACGGCTCCGGAGAAGC
Organism: Streptomyces sp. CA-210063; assembly: GCF_024612015.1. Taxonomy (NCBI): domain Bacteria; kingdom Bacillati; phylum Actinomycetota; class Actinomycetes; order Kitasatosporales; family Streptomycetaceae; genus Streptomyces; species Streptomyces sp. CA-210063. The sequence continues at coordinate 8,678,404 of NZ_CP102512.1, read as the reverse complement.
CTCGGTTGCGGAACAGTCGTATGTCCAGCAGCGGGTGCGGCAGGGTCAGCTGGCGGCGTACGAAGAAGTACAGCGCGGCGGCTCCGAAGAGGCCCGCGGCGAGCGCGTCGCCGTCGAGGCCGTGGGCGGCGGTCTCCTTCACCGCGTACACGACACCGATCATGCCGATGAGTGACAGGCCGACGCTGGGCAGGTCCCACGGGCCGGGGTCCGGGTGGCGGGACTCGGGCAGCAGCTTGATCCCGACGAGGACGAGGACGACCATCACCGGCAGGTTGATCAGGAAGACCGAGCCCCACCAGAAGTGTTCGAGCAGGAAACCGCCGACGACCGGGCCGACCGCCGTGCCCGCGGAGGCCGTGGCGCCCCAGATGCCGATGGCGAGGCTGCGTTCGCGCGGGTCGTGGAAGAGGTTGCGGATCAGGGCGAGGGTGGCGGGCATCAGGGTCGCGCCCGCGACACCGAGCAGCGCCCTTGCGACGATCATCAACTCGGGTGTCGTGGCGTAGGCGTTGAGCACGGAAATCGCGCCGAACGCGGTGGCGCCGAGCAGCAGCAGCTTCTTGCGGCCGACGCGGTCGCCGAGGCTGCCGGCCGAGACGAGCAGGCCCGCGATGACGAACGAGTAGACGTCGCCGATCCACAGGAGCTGGGTGCCCGAGGGCTTCAGGTCCTCGCTGATGTAGGGGCTCGCGAGGCCGAGGACGGTCGCGTCGACGGCCACCAGCAGCACGGCGAGCACGAGGACGGAGAGCGCGAGCCACCGGCCCGGCCTCTTCTCCGTCTCCACCGTGCGGGCCGGCTGCAGGATGCTGGTCATGATTCCTCTCTCGGTTGTCCGGAATGTGGCTCGGGGTGGCGCAGTGCGCCGCCGAGCAGCAGCTCGACGATCATGAAGTGGAAGTCCTTGGGGGCCACGCGGCCTTCCGAGACCGCCCAGGCACCGGAGGCCAGCAGGCCGTACAGCGCCTCGGTGAGCCAGGCCGGGGTGAGGTCGATACGGAACTCGCCGGCCGCCTGGCCGCGTCGGAAGAGGGCCGCGATGCGGTCGTCGATCCGGAACCAGCCCTCGTGCTGCTCCCCCTCGAACAACTGGTTCTCGGAGTAGAGGAAGGCGAGGAGGCCCGCGGCCGGTTCGACCTCCCGCACGAGCCGTCGTACGGCCTCGCGGGCCGGGCCCTCGGTCAGGCGGGCCGCGTCCAGTGCGGCCTCGCACTCCGCGATGCCGAGCGCCTCCAGCGCCCGTACGAGCGCGTCGCGCCCGGCGAACTGGCGGTGCAGCGTGGCCCGGCTGATCCCGGCGGCCTTGGCGACCTCGTCCATGGTCGCGGTGGATTTGCGGGTCAGTAGGGCGGCTGCGCTGCGCAGCACGTGTTCACGGTCGACGGCCATGAGACAACCATAGCCCACATGAGACATTCTTGTCTCATCACAGGCATGGATGTCTCATGGCAGGTCGCCCACCAGGGTTCTTTCTCAGTGCCAGGGCAGCCGGCCGCGCTTCTCCCAGTACGTCCGCGGGTCCTCGACGAGGTTCGCGAGGCGGGTCAGCTGTTCGTCGTCGAGGTCGACGACCGCCGCGTGCAGGTTGGAGGCGAGCTGGAGGGTGGTGGCGGCGCCGGAGAGGACGACACCGGCCCAGGGCTGCCGCAGAACGAGCGCCAGGGCGACCGCGTCGCAGCCGAGGCCCGTCTCCTGGGCGACCGACTTCAGCGCGTCCGGGGCGTACGGCTCGGCCAGGCGGCCGTTGGCCATGCCCTCCTTGACGATCACGGTGAGTCCGGCGTCGTGCGCCTCGGCGAGGGCGGGGGCGGCGGAGGTCTCCAGGGCGTTGTACGTCGACTGGACGGTACGGAAGAGGGGCTCGTCGTCAACCGTCACGGCGAGGGCGGCGCGGATGGCCTCCGCCTGGGCCGGGCCGCTCGTGGAGAAGCCGATGGTGACGCCCTGGGCGGCGGCCTCCGCCAGCTTGGCGTGGAGTTCCTTGTCGGTGAGGGCCGGGCTGTCCGGGGTCACCGAGTGGATCTGGTAGAGGTCGAGGCGGTCGCCGAGCAGCTCGACGCTCTCGGCGCGCTGCCGTTCGTACGCCTGGACGCTGTGGTCCTTGACCTCGTGCCGCTCGGCGTCGGTGGTCCAGTCGGCGGTGTAGGTGTAGCCCCACTTGCTGCCGACGACGATGTCGTCGATGTCCGGGCGGGTGCTCAGCCAGGCCGCCAGGAACTCCTCCGAGCGGCCGTACGAGCGGGCCGCGTCGAAGTAGCGGACGCCCTGGGCGTAGGCGGCGTCGAGGAGGTCGTGGGTGCGGGTGCGCAGCGCCTCGACGCCGCGGTCGGCTCCGAGGTCGTGGTCGCGGCCGAGGTTGATGTAGCCGGGGCGGCCGACCGCGGCGAGGCCGAGTCCGATGTGGCAGGTGGGGGTTGTCGCTGTGGCCAGTCGGGCGAAGGGCATCGCGGGCTCCGTTCGGTCGGCTCCTTGGGGCTGCCGACCAACGTAACTCGCGATGACCTTCGTTGTGTGGTGTGGGGCTCCGGGGAGTTTCCGCCCCCGCCGCCCCTATCCGTCCCCATCCCCAGGGACTGCGCCCCTTCGACCCCCGAGGTGCGGGTTCGGTGGGACTTCTCGCGCAGTTCCCCGCTCCTGACGGGGCGCTTTGCCTCAGCTCTTCTTGGCGGTGGCCCAAGCGTGCTGGGCCGCCACGTCCGTCTTGATCTCGGCCAGCTGGATCGCGACCGCGCTCGGGGCCGTGCCGCCTCGGCCGTTGCGGGAGGCCAGGGCGCCGGGGACGTTCAGGACCGTGCGGACCTCGGGGGTCAGATGGGCCGAGATCTTGGCGAACTGGTCGTCCGTCAGGTCGCTGAGCTCCTTGCCTTCGGCCTCGGCGGCCTTGACGCACTCACCGGCGACCTCGTGGGCGACGCGGAAGGGGACGCCCTGCTTGACGAGCCACTCGGCGATGTCGGTGGCGAGGGAGAAGCCGGCGGGAGCCAGTTCCTCCATGCGCTCGCGGTGGACCGTGAGGGTGGCCATCATGCCGGTGAAGGCGGGGAGAAGGACCTCCAACTGGTCGATGGAGTCGAAGACCGGCTCCTTGTCCTCCTGGAGGTCGCGGTTGTAGGCGAGGGGAAGGGCCTTCAACGTCGCCATCAGGCCCGTCAGGTTGCCGATCAGGCGGCCGGACTTTCCTCGCGCCAGCTCCGCGATGTCCGGGTTCTTCTTCTGCGGCATGATCGACGAGCCCGTGGAGAACGCGTCGTGGAGGGTCACGAAGGAGAACTCCTTCGTGTTCCAGATGATGACCTCCTCGGCGATCCGGGAGAGGTTCACGCCGATCATCGCGGTGATGAAGGCGAACTCGGCGACGAAGTCGCGGGACGCCGTGCCGTCGATGGAGTTCGCGGAGCTGCCGTGCTCGAAGCCGAGGTCCTTGGCCACCGCCTCCGGGTCCAGGCCGAGGCTGCTGCCCGCGAGGGCGCCCGAGCCGTACGGGGAGACCGCCGTGCGCTCGTCCCACTGGCGCAGGCGCTCCGCGTCCCGGGACAGGGACTGCACGTGGGCGAGGACGTGGTGGGCGAAGAGGACCGGCTGGGCGTGCTGGAGGTGGGTGCGGCCGGGCATCGCCACGTCCGGGTGGGCCTCCGCGAGGCCGATCAGCGCGTCCTGGAGGTCGGCGATCAGACCGCCGATCGTCCGGGCGTGGTCGCGCAGGTACATGCGGAAGAGGGTCGCGACCTGGTCGTTCCGGGACCGGCCGGCGCGCAGCTTGCCGCCCAGGTCGGGGCCGAGGCGCTCCAGCAGGCCGCGCTCCAGGGCGGTGTGCACGTCCTCGTCGGCGATGGTGCCGATGAACTCACCCGACGCCACGTCCGCTTCGAGCCGGTCCAGGCCCTCGATCATCCGGGTCAGCTCGTCCTCGGTGAGCAGGCCCGCCTTGTGCAGCACGCGCGCGTGGGCGCGGGAGCCGGCGATGTCGTACGGCGCCAGCCGCCAGTCGAAGTGGACGGACGCGGACAGCTTCGCCAGGGCCTCGGCGGGACCGTCGGCGAAACGGCCGCCCCAGAGCCGTACGTCACCGCTGTTGCTGCTCACTTGCGTTGCTCCTAGAGAGGGTGTGGATGTGACCGCAGGTTATCGGCCCTTGGACAGGTCCCGCTCGGCGGCGATCTTCGACGACAGGCCGTAGATGTCGATGAAGCCCTTGGCCGCGGCCTGGTCGAACGTGTCGCCCGTGTCGTACGTCGCCAGGTTGAAGTCGTACAGCGAGGACTGCGAGCGCCGGCCCGTGACCACCGCGCGGCCGCCGTGCAGCGTCATGCGGATGTCGCCGGAGACGTACTCGTTGGCCTCGTCGATGAAGCCGTCGAGGGCGCGCTTGAGCGGGGAGAACCACTGGCCGTCGTAGACGAGTTCGCCCCAGCGCTGCTCGACCTGCCGCTTGTAGCGGGCGAGTTCGCGCTCGACGGTGACGTTCTCCAGTTCCTGGTGGGCCGTGATGAGGGCGATCGCGCCCGGGGCCTCGTAGACCTCGCGGGACTTGATGCCGACGAGACGGTCCTCGACCATGTCGATCCGGCCGACGCCCTGGGCGCCGGCGCGCTCGTTCAGCTCCTGGATCGCCTGGAGGACGGTGACGGGCCTGCCGTCGATCGCGACCGGGACGCCCTGCTCGAACGTGACGACGACCTCGTCGGGGTCGCGCAGGCCCGCCGGGTTCTGGGTGTACTCGTAGATGTCCTCGATCGGGCCGTTCCAGATGTCCTCCAGGAAGCCCGTCTCGACGGCGCGTCCGAAGACGTTCTGGTCGATGGAGTACGGGGACTTCCTGGTGGTGGCGATCGGGAGGCGCTTGGCCTCGCAGAACGCGATGGCCTTGTCGCGGGTCATCGCGTAGTCGCGGACCGGGGCGACGCACTTCAGGTCGGGGGCGAGGGCGACGATGCCGGCCTCGAAGCGGACCTGGTCGTTGCCCTTGCCGGTGCAGCCGTGGGCGACGGTCGTGGCGCCGTGCTTCCGGGCGGCGGCGACGAGGTGCTTGACGATCGTCGGGCGGGAGAGCGCGGAGACCAGCGGATAGCGATCCATGTAGAGGGCGTTGGCCTTGATCGCCGGGAGGCAGTACTCGTCGGCGAACTCGTCCCGCGCGTCGGCCACTTCGGCCTCGACCGCGCCGCAGGCGAGGGCGCGCTTGCGGATGACGTCCAAGTCCTCGCCGCCCTGGCCGACGTCCACCGCGACCGCGATGACCTCGGCACCCGTCTCCTCGGCGATCCAGCCGATGGCGACGGAGGTGTCAAGACCGCCCGAGTAGGCGAGTACGACGCGCTCGGTCACGGGGCTCTCCTCACCTTGCGTTCACCGATATGCATGAGTATGCGGGATCCTGCATGAATAGTCAATCTGGGAGAACTTCCAGAGATCCCCAGAAACGTTTGAACAAACGAAACCGCTTTCCCGTAACTCTCCCCGAACGCAGGCGCCGCGTTTGTAAACAACGACCACACCCGACCCGAGTGAGGCATCCGCATGTCCAGGGCTCTTCCGAAGTACAACAAGCGTCGCGTAGGGATCATCGGCGGCGCCGCCGCGGTCGTGCTCTCCGGAGCGGTCATCGCGGGTTCCGCCCTCGCCGGTGAGGGTGCCAACAACAACGGGCAGGACGCCGCGGGGAACGCGTCCCCCGGCACCATCTCCTGCCCGGCCGTCGAGGGCAGCCTCCCGGCGATCCCCGCCTCCGCCCAGGCCGAGGTCACCAGCAACCTCGCCCAGCTGCAGACCCAGATCCAGGAGGCCAACCAGCGCCTGATCGACACGGTCGGCCAGGGCGGCCCCAACTTCGTCCAGAACGCCATCCTCGGCCCGCTGGAGGACAAGCGCGTCGCCGCGCTCAACCGCATCGAGACCGCCATCGGCCGCGCCGCCGCCAAGCCCGAGGGCCTGGAAGCCCTCGCGCCCTGCGAGCTCGTCCAGGGCGGCGCGGCGGGCGCCGGCGAGGAGGCGGGGGCCGGTGCGGGCGAGGAGGCCACCGCCGCGCCGACCGAGACGGCGGCCGGTGGGGAAGCGGGCGCGGGCGAGGAGGCCGGGGCCGGCGAGGAGGCGGGCGCGGGTGACGCCGCCGGGGACGCGGGCGACGCCGGTGCCGCGGGCACCATCTCCTGCCCGGCCGTCGAGGGCAGCCTCCCGGCGATCCCGGCGTCCGCGCAGGCCGAGGTCGACCGCAACCTGGCCCAGCTCGACACGCAGATCCAGGAGGCCAACCAGCGCCTGATCGACACGGTCGGCCAGGGCGGCCCCAACTTCGTCCAGAACGCCATCCTCGGCCCGCTGGAGGACAAGCGCGTCGCCGCGCTGAACCGCATCGAGACGGCGATCGGCCGCGCCGCCGCCAAGCCGGAGGGCCTGGAGGCGCTCGCCCCCTGCCAGCTCAACCAGTAGGACAGCCGGTCACGGTGACCTGGCCGCTCACCGAGTGACCTGGCCGCTCACCGAGTGACCCCCTGCGCTCCTTGTGGGCGACAGGAACCGTGGTCGCCCCGCGCGCCGGCCGGGGCGGCCACGGAAGACCCGGTTCCGGGTGGATCCCAGCGATGGGTCCACCCGGAATTCGCGTCTTCGAGCACAATTCCTCAGACAGGCGAAGCGTTTCTGCCGATAATCGTTAGACATGGGAAAGACTTACGAGCGCATCGACGGCCGCCTGCGTACCTTCATCGAGGCCCAGCCCCTCTTCTTCACCGCGACCGCACCCCTGTCCGCCGACGGCACGGTCAACCTCTCCCCCAAGGGCCTCAAGGGCTCGTTCGTGATCCTCGACGAACTGACCGTCGCCTACCTGGACTTCGCCGGGTCCCACGCGGAGACCATCGCGCATCTGCGCGAGAACGGCCGGATCACCCTCATGTGGTGCGCCTTCCAGGGCCCGCCCAACATCGTGCGCGTACACGGCAAGGGCGAGGCCGTCTTCCGTGACGACCCGCGCTTCCCGGAACTCCTCGCCCGCTTCCCCGACATCGACCCCGCCTCCCACGGCCTGCGCGCGATCATCGTGGTCCGGGCCGAACACATCCGCGACAGCTGCGGCTACTCCGTGCCGTTCATGGCGTACGAGGAGGACCGCGACCTGCACGCCCGGCGCTTCGCGCGCGAGGACGACGACTCGCTCAGCGCGTACTTCGGTTCCAAGGAGCACATCGCGACCAGCATGGACGGACTCCCGGGGCTGCCGTTGCCGCTGCCGCCCTCCCACGCCTGAGGCCGGGGCGAGAGCCGCACCTCACGATCGGGGCGAGCGGCGGGCGTACGGCCGTCATCCGGTACCGACCGTTCCGCGAGGCAGTTGGGCACGGGGTTGAACACACGGCACTCCCAGCACGTACGTGTGGGCCAAGGGTCCAGCCCACCACGGAGGAACCGTGTCCACGATCGCCGGAGGTCGCGCCGCGCGCCGCCAGACGATGCGCCGCATCCGACCTCGTCGCTCCCCCGCCGTCCCGCTGCTGATCATCTTCTTTGCGGGCGTGGCCGCGGTGGTGTGGCTGTGGTGGGACAACACGCCCTCCATCGCGGACCAGGGCAGCAAGATGGTGAACGCCGGCCGGATCACCGGCCTGCTCGGCGGCTACCTGATGGCCCTGGTCGTGCTCCAGATGGCCCGCGTGCCCGCGCTGGAACGCCGTGTCGGCTCCGACCGGGTGGCGCGCTGGCACGCGATGACCGGCCGCTACACGCTCTGCCTGGTCGTCGCGCACGTCGTCCTCACGATGTACGGGTACGCCCTCCAGGCCGGGCTCACCCACACCGCGATCCTCCAGCAGACGATCGACTCGATCAACCAGCTGCCGGACATGGGCAAGGCCGCCATCGGCACCGGTCTGCTGGTGCTGATCGGGCTCATGTCGATCGGCCCGGTACGCAAGCGGATCCCGTACGACCTCTGGTACCACACCCACCTGCTGACGTACGCGGCGACGTTCCTGACGTTCTGGCACCAGATCTCCACCGGCAACGAGTTCGCCGTCACGCCCGCCGCGAAGACCGGCTGGTACGCGCTGTACGGGTCGGTGACCGCGCTGGTCGTCTGGTACCGGATCATCACGCCGATCCGGCTCAACATGCGGCACCGGCTGCGGGTCGAGGCGGTCATCGAGGAGTCGCCCGGCATCGTCTCGGTGCTGATGAGCGGGCGCAAGCTGCACCGGATGGGCGCGGAGGCCGGGCAGTTCTTCCGCTGGCGGTTCCTCGCGCCGGGCATGCGGTTCAGCTCCCACCCGTACTCGCTGTCGGCGGCGCCCCGCCCCAACATGCTGCGCATCACGGTCAAGGCGATCGGCGACCACAGCTCGGCGCTGCGCGACCTTCAGCCCGGCACCCGCGTGTGGGCCGAGGGCCCCTACGGGGCGCTGACGGCCGGCAAGCGCAGCCGGGGCAAGGTGCTGCTGGTGGCCGGCGGTGTGGGTATCACGCCGATGCGGGCCCTGTTCGAGACGCTGCCCGGCGCGGCCGGTGACCTGACGCTCCTCTACCGGGCCAACAGCACCCAGGACCTGGCCCTCTGGGACGAGCTGGCGCAGATCGCGGAGGAGCGCGGGGCGCGGCTGATGTACGCGGTGAACAGCCCGGAGGGCGAACGCCCGGACATCTCGCCGGACTCCCTGCGCCGCAAGATCCCGGACATCGAGCGCCACGACGTCTTCCTGTGCGGGCCGCCCGGCTTCGCCCAGGGTGTGTACGCGGCGCTGCGCGGCGCGGGCGTCCCGACCCGCCGTATCCACCACGAGTCGTTCGAGATGTGAGCGGACGCTCCCTCTCCCCACCGGTCCCACCCGACCTCTCCCCTGCCCAGGGGGCTCCCCCACGGGGTTGTCCCTCACGAGACTTCACTTTTCAGGAGCTGAAGGAGCGATGAAGAAGAGCCACCCCATCCGGCGGACCCTGCTCGCCACCGCCGCCACCGTGTCCGGCATCGTGCTGCTGCTGTCGCTGAAGCCCGCCTCGGACCCGGCCGGATCGGTACAGGCCGGTGCGGCGGGGGGTGCTCCTTCGGCACAGGGCGGTCTGGGGGCGGCGGCCGGCGCGCAGACCCTCACGGGCACCGCCGTGACGACCGACTACGGCCCCGTCCAGGTCCGCATCACGGTCAACGGCGGCAAGATCACCAACGCCGAGGCCGTACAGCAGCCCAGTGGCGGCCGTTCCACCCAGATCAGCAGCGACGCCATACCCAAGCTCAACCAGGCGGCCGTGGCCGCCGGTACCGCCGAGATCGACGCGGTCTCGGGCGCCACCTACACCAGCGCCGGCTACAAGGAGTCCCTCCAGTCCGCCCTGGACCAGGCCGGCAGCGCACAGGACTCGGGCGCGCAGGTGCTCACGGGTACCACCGTCCAGACCGACTACGGGCCGGTCCAGGTCCGGATCACCGTCAGCGGCGGCAAGATCACCAACGCCGAGGCCGTGCAGGCGCCGAGCGGCGGTCGCTCCACGCAGATCACCAGCGACTCGGTGCCGAAGCTCAACCAGGCGGCCGTGGCCGCGGGCAGCGCCGAGATCGACGCGGTGTCCGGCGCCACCTACACCAGCGCCGGCTACAAGGAGTCCCTCCAGTCCGCCCTGGACCAGGCCGGCAACGCACAGGACTCGGGCAGCGAGGCCGAGGCGGGCGGCTCGCAGGACGCGGGCGGCGGCGCCGAGGACTCCGGGGCGGGGCAGGCGACGGGCACCCAGGTGCTCACGGGCTCGGCCGTACAGACCGACTACGGCCCCGTCCAGGTCCGGATCACCGTCAGCGGCGGCAAGATCACCGACGCCGAGGCGCTGCAGCAGCCCAGCGGCGGCCGCTCCACCCAGATCAGCGGGACCGCCATCCCCCAGCTCAACCAGAACGCCGTCTCGGCAGGGAGTGCTGACATCGATGCTGTCTCAGGCGCCACGTACACCAGCGGCGGTTACAAGGAGTCCCTCCAGTCCGCCCTGGACCAGGCCGGCTGATCCGGTGGCAGAACCCGCCGGGGGCGCCGCGCCCGCCCAACTGCGGCACGTCGAGGAGGTCATGGGCACCGTCTTCTCGTTCGACATCCGGGGAGGCGAGCCCACGGCGGTCAAGGCCGCGCTGGGAGAGGCGGTGGCCGGGCTCCACGCCGTGGACGAGGTGTTCAGCACCTACCGCGAGCAGAGCCAGATCTCCCGGCTGGCCCGGGCCGAGCTGACCATCGAGGAGTGCGACCCCGAGGTCGCCGAGGTGCTCCAGCTGTGCGCCGAGGCCGAGCGGTTGAGCGGTGGCTGGTTCAGCGCGACGTACGAGGGCCGCTTCGACCCGACGGGCCTGGTGAAGGGCTGGGCCACCGAACGGGCCGCTCTGCGCCTGGTCGAGGCCGGAGCGGTCGGGGTGAGCGTCAACGGCGGCGGCGACGTCCAGCTGTGCGGTGTCCCCGGCCCCGACCGGCCGTGGCGCGTCGGCGTGGCCGATCCCCTCCGCCCCGGTGGTCTCGCCGCCGTCGTCACCGCGGCCGGTACCGACCGCCTCGCCGTCGCCACCTCCGGCACGGCCGAGCGCGGCGCCCACATCGTCGACCCCCGCACGGGTAAGTCCGCCGTGACGGACCTGGTCGCGGTGACGGTCGTCGCCCCTCGCCTGACCTGGGCGGACTGCTGGGCGACCGCGGCCTTCGCGATGGGTTCGCGGGAGGGCCTGGCGTGGCTGGAGTCCCTGGAGGACACGGAGGCGCTGCTGATCACGGCGGGCGATGAGGTGCGCTGCACGGGAGGCTTGGCTTCGCGATTGGGCTGAGGTGCGGCGCCCCGAACGGGGCGCGGGGAACTGCGCGACCGGCCACGACGAACCCGCGGCCGGTGTCCCCGCAAAGCACCCCTATCCGTGCCCGTGCCCGTTCCCGTTGCCGTTCTGAGCCAGCCGCAGCAAGTGATCCGCCAACGCCTGCCCACCCACAGGATCCCGGCTGATCAACAGCAACGTGTCGTCACCGGCGATCGTCCCCAGAATGTCGTGCAGTTCCGCCTGATCGATGGCCGAGGCCAGGAACTGGGCCGCACCCGGCGGCGTACGCAGGACGACCAGGTTCGCCGAAGCCTCCGCGGAGATCAGCAGCTCCGCGGAGAGCCGCCGCATCCGCTCCTCCTTGGCCGACTCCCCCAGCGGGGCCCGGGGGGTCCGGAAACCCCCCTCACTCGGCACCGCGTAGATCAGGTCGCCGTCGTTGTTACGGATCTTCACCGCGTTGAGCTCGTCCAGGTCCCGGCTGAGCGTCGCCTGCGTGACGCTCAGCCCGTCGTCGGACAGCAGCTTCGCCAACTGGCTCTGCGACCGCACAGGTTGCCGGTTGAGGATGTCCACGATCCGCCGGTGGCGTGCGGTGCGGGTCTGCGGCACGGCGGGCCCCGCCTGGTCGTGCTCCTGCGCCTGGCTCATCGTCGTCTCATTCCCCGGCTCGTCCGTCCCCACTGGCTTCGTGCGCCGCCCGCGCCGCGTCGAGAATGCCGGGAAGCGCCTGGAGGAGGGCGTCCACCTCTGCGTCACCGATGTTCAGCGCGGGCATCAGCCGTACGACATCGGGGGCGGGCGCGTTCACCAGGAAACCGGCGTCCTGAGCGGCCTGTTGCGCCAGGGGCGCGAGCGGCTCGGTGAGCACGATACCCAGCAGGAGGCCCGCGCCACGGACATAGTCGATCATCGGGTCGCCGAGGGACTCGATTCCGTCCCGCAGCTTCTCGCTCTGCCGCTTGACGTTCTCCAGCAGGCCCTCCGCCCGGATGGTCTCCAGGACGGCGAGTCCGGCGGCGCAGGCGATCGGGTTTCCGCCGAACGTGGTGCCGTGGTGGCCCGGCTGAAGCAGCTCCGCGGCCCGCCCGAAGGCGACGGTCGCGCCGAGCGGCAGTCCGCCGCCGAGGCCCTTGGCGAGGGTGACGACGTCGGGCAGGACGCCCTCGTGGGCCTGGTACTCGAACCAGTGCCCGGTCCGGCCGACACCGGTCTGCACCTCGTCGAGGACGAGCAGCGAGCCGGTGGCGGCGGTGATGGCCCGGGCGGCCTTCAGATAGCCGGCCGGCGGGACGACGACGCCCCTCTCGCCCTGGATGGGCTCGATGACGACGAGGGCCGTCTCCTCGGTGACCGCGGCGGCCAGGGCCTGCGCGTCGCCGTACGGGACGTGCGTGACGTCGCCGGGCAGCGGCAGGAAGGGCTCCCGCTTGCCGGGCTGGCCGGTGAGGGCGAGGGCGCCCATGGTCCGGCCGTGGAAGCCGCCCTCGGTGGCGACCATGTGGGACCGCCCGGTCAGCCGGCCGATCTTGAACGCGCCCTCGTTGGCCTCGGCGCCCGAGTTGCAGAAGTAGACCTTGCCGTCCCGGCCGAAGTGCTCGAGGAGCCGTTCGGCGAGCGCGACGGGCGGTTCGGCGATGAACAGGTTGGACACATGGCCGAGGGAGGCGATCTGTGTGCTGACGGCCTCGACGATCGCCGGGTGAGCGTGGCCGAGCGCGTTGACGGCGATGCCGCCGACGAAGTCGACGTACTCCTTGCCGTCGCCGTCCCAGACCTTGGCGCCCGCTCCGCGGACCAGCGGCAGCTTGGGGGTGCCGTAGTTGTTCATGAGCGAGCCCTGCCACCGCTGCGTCAGCTCTGCGTTCTTCGCGGTCTCGGTCATCCGGCATCCCCCTCTTGCTCCGCATCCGGCACGACCATCGTGCCGATGCCCTCGTCGGTGAAGATCTCCAGCAGGATCGAGTGCTGGACCCGGCCGTCGATGACGCGGGCGGTCTGCACGCCGTTGCGCACGGCGTGCAGGCAGCCCTGCATCTTCGGCACCATGCCGGAGGACAACTCCGGCAGCAGCTTCTCCAGTTGGGAAGCGGTGAGGCGGCTGATCACCTCGTCACTGTGGGGCCAGTCCTCGTAGAGGCCCTCGACGTCCGTGAGGACCATGAGGGTTTCGGCGTCCAGAGCAGCAGCGAGTGCCGCAGCCGCCGTATCAGCATTGACGTTGTAGACATGCCCCCTGTCACCTTCGTCCTGGCTACGGGCGATCGACGAGACGACCGGGATCCGGCCGTCGGCGAGGAGCGCCTTGATCGCGCCCGTGTCGATCGCGGTGATCTCGCCCACCCGCCCGATGTCGACCAGTTCGCCGTCGATCTCGGGCTGGTGCTTGGTGGCGGTGATGGTGTGCGCGTCCTCGCCGGTCAGTCCGACGGCGAGCGGTCCGTGCTCGTTGAGCAGCCCGACCAGCTCGCGCTGCACCTGTCCGGCGAGCACCATGCGTACGACGTCCATGGCGTCCTCGGTGGTGACGCGCAGGCCGGCCTTGAACTCGCTGACGATGCCGTGCCGGTCGAGGGCGGCGCTGATCTGCGGGCCGCCGCCGTGCACGACGACGACGTTGAGGCCGGCCTGCCGCAGGAAGACGACGTCCTGGGCGAAGGCGTTCTTCAACTCCTCGTCCACCATGGCGTTGCCGCCGAACTTGATGACGACCGTCCTGCCGTGGTGGCGGGTCAGCCAGGGGAGCGCTTCGATGAGGATCCTGGCCTTGGGGAGGGCGGTGTGCTTCCGCGTGGTGCTCATGAGGAGTACGCGCTGTTCTCGTGGACGTAGTCGGCGGTGAGGTCGTTGGTCCAGATGGTGGCCGTCTCGGACCCGGCGGCGAGGTCGGCGACGATGTGCACCTCGCGGTAGCGCATGTCGACGTTGTCGCGGTCCTCGCCGACGCCGCCGTTCTTGCACACCCAGACGCCGTTGATGGCGACGTTGAGCCGGTCCGCCTCGAAGGCGGCCCGCGTGGTGCCGATGGCGGACAACACCCGTCCCCAGTTGGGGTCCTCACCGTGGATGGCGCACTTGAGGAGGTTGTTGCGGGCGATGGAGCGGCCCACCTCGACGGCGTCGTCCTCGGTCGCCGCGTTGACGACCTCGATCCTGATGTCCTTGCCGGCGCCCTCGGCGTCCCGGATGAGCTGCTGCCCGAGGTCGTCGCACACCTTGCGGACGGCCTCGGCGAACTCCGCGTACTCCGGGGCGACTTGGGAAGCCCCGGAGGCGAGCAGCAGCACCGTGTCGTTGGTGGACATGCAGCCGTCGGAGTCGACCCGGTCGAAGGTGACCTTGGTGGCCGCCCGGAGGGCCTTGTCCAGCGTCTCGCTGTCGAGGTCGGCGTCGGTGGTGAGGACGACGAGCATGGTGGCGAGGCCGGGGGCGAGCATGCCCGCGCCCTTGGCCATGCCGCCGACGGTCCAGCCGTCGCCCTGGGCCACGGACGTCTTGTGCACGGTGTCGGTGGTCTTGATGGCGATGGCGGCCTTCTCACCGCCGTGTTCGGAGAGCTGCGCGGCGGCGGTCTCGACGCCGGGGAGCAGCTTGTCCATCGGCAGCAGTACGCCGATGAGGCCGGTGGACGCGACGGCGACCTCGCCCGCGTTGTGCCCTTCGAGGACCTCCGCGACCTTCTCGGCGGTCGCGTGCGTGTCCTGGAAGCCCTTCGGCCCCGTACAGGCGTTGGCACCGCCGGAGTTGAGGATGACGGCGGAGACCTGACCGCCCTTCAGCACCTGCTCGGACCAGAGCACCGGTGCGGCCTTCACACGGTTGGAGGTGAAGACGCCCGCGGCGGCGAGGCGGGGCCCGTTGTTGACCACGAGGGCCAGGTCCGGGTTGCCGTTCTCCTTGATCCCGGCGGCGATGCCCGCCGCCGTGAATCCCCTTGCTGCCGTCACGCTCACGGTGCGACTCCGATCGTCGTCAGCCCGGTGCTCTCGTGGAGCCCGAGGGCGATGTTCATGCTCTGGACGGCGCCACCGGCCGTGCCCTTGGTGAGGTTGTCGATGGCGCTGATCGCGATGATGCGGCCCGCCGCCTCGTCGTACGCGACCTGCACCTGAACAGCGTTGGAACCGTAGACGGACGCCGTCGCCGGCCACTGTCCCTCGGGGAGCAGGTGGACGAACGGCTCGTCGGCGAAGGTCTTCTCGTACGCGGCGCGGACGGAGTCGGCGGTGACGCCCGGCTTCGCCTTCGCGCTGCATGTGGCGAGGATGCCGCGGGGCATCGGCGCGAGGGTCGGCGTGAAGGAGACGGAGACCGGCTCGCCGGCGACACCGCCGAGGTTCTGCATCATCTCGGGCGTGTGCCGGTGGCCGCCGCCGACGCCGTACGGGGTCATCGACCCCATGACCTCGCTGCCCAGCAGGTTCGCCTTGGGCGCCTTGCCCGCGCCGGAGGTGCCGGAGGCGGCGACGATCACGGCCTCGTTCTCGGCGAGGCCCGCCGCGTAGGCCGGGAACAGGGCCAGCGTCACGGCCGTGGGGTAGCAACCGGGTACCGCGATGCGCTTGGACCCCTCCAGCGCGGCGCGGGCACCCGGCAGTTCGGGGAGGCCGTAGGGCCAGGTCCCGGCGTGGGGCGAGCCGTAGAACTTCTCCCAGTCGGCCGCGTCCTCCAGCCGGAAGTCGGCGCCCATGTCCACCACGAGCACATCCGGCCCGAGCTGCTCGGCCACGGCGGCGGACTGCCCGTGCGGCAGCGCGAGGAACACCACCTCGTGCCCGGCGAGGACCTCGGCTGTCGTCTCCTGGAGCACCCGGTCGGCCAGCGGCAGCAGGTGCGGCTGCAGCCCGCCCAGACGCTGGCCCGCGTTGGAGTTGCCGGTCAGTGCACCGATCTCGACCTCGGGGTGCGCGAGCAGCAGGCGCAGCACTTCGCCGCCCGCATAACCACTCGCTCCCGCCACCGCCACGCGTACCGCCATGGAACCCTCCTCTTGGATGGCATGACTATACGTTTCGTTGCACGTTTATGCAATCCATGCAGGGTCTTCAGGTGTCGATCTCCGACCGTGTCGCGTGGCCCTTGGCCACCAGCTGGTCGCGGACCTGCCACACCGTGGGCGCCGCCAGGGCCGCGCAGGCCGGGCCTATGACGGGAAAGTATGCGTCCGCCCGGGCGTGGGTCAGGCCTGTCTCGCGCAGCAGGCGCGGGAGGCGGTAGCCCGAGGCAGGGCCCGCGCCGGGCTCACCCGCGGCGGTGGACGGGCCGGTGGAAGCGCTCGGTCACACCGGCGCGTGACGGAGCACCGGCGCCGGCGGCCGGCGCAGCAGCTCCGTCATCGCGGTGAGCGGAAGCGACGGGTTGGCGGCCGCGGCTTCCGCCACCTGCTCGTCGGTGTCGGCGAGCAGGTCGACGACGAGCTGCGGCGGGAGGGCCGGGTGGCCGGCGGCGAGGGGCCGCGCCCGGTCGTCCGCCAGGCAGGCGAGCAGCGCGGGGGCCGTCGCGCGGGGGTGGCGGGCGATCTCTCGGAGTGCCTTGCGCACCGGTGGCCGCTGTCGGGTCACGTGTTCCAGGAAGGCCGCAGTCGCGTCCGGGTTGGCCGCCGCACCGGCGATGACCTGGGCGCCGTGCCGGTCGACCATGGCGCGCAGCCGCGCTGCGGAGAGGCCGGGGTGCGGAGCGACGGACTTGACCACCTTCGCGTCGGGGTCGCCGGCCAGCGCGTCACGGATCCCGGCCGGCAGATCACGCCGCTGGGCGAGGAGCATCCGTACGGCCGCGCTCGGCGACCGCGCCAGGTCCTCGACCTCGGCGGCCGTGGCGGCGGCGATCCGCGGCAGCAGGGTGGCGCCGATCCTGGTGATGGCCGCCAGGTCCGTGAGCACGTCGAGCGGCACCCGGGGGTTGTGCGCGAGTCCACGCCGTACGGCGGGGTCGGCGTCGCCGGCCAGCGCGCGGATCAGGGTGTCGTCGATCGCGGGGTTCTCGGCGAGGTCCGCGCGGACGCCGGGCGTGGGGTCCGCGGCGAGCCGGGCGTACACCTCCGGGGGCAGACCGCGGCGGGCGGCGAGCGGCCAGCGCAGCAGCATCGAGGGGTGGTCGGCGAAGCCGGCGACGGCTGCGGCCGGTGTCGCCGGGTTCTCCAGCGCCGCCCGCAGCATGACGTGCGCGGTGGACTCGTGGGAGCCGTCGCAGGAGGCACCCGGCGGCAGCTCGCAGTCGGTCCGCGCGCAGTGGGGACTGTGCGTGAACGGCGGCTCCTCGCGGTCGCAGACCAGGCACCGCCGCGCGGGCGGCAGGCCCTCGCCGGTGACGAGTGCCGCCAGCACGTCCGGCGGTGTCGCCTCGTTGGCGGCCACCGCACGGCGCACCTCGGCATGCGGATGCCCCGCGAGCCTGGCGGCCACGTCCGGCGCGGCCCACCACGCGAGCTCCACCACGACCCGTACGTCCGCGTCCTCGGCCAGCGTCTCCACCACATCGGACGGGAGGTCGGGGCAGGCGGCCAGCTTCTCCCTGCGCTCGACCACCGGGTCCGCCGCGAGGAGACGAGCCCACTCCGGAGTGCCGGCACCCTCGTCGAGCAGCGCGAGGGCGACGTCCGGCTGTGCCGCCGGATCGATGTCGGCGGCGGTCAGCAGGCCCTCGTACGCCAGCCGCACACCGCTCTCCTCGACACGCGAGGCCAGGGCGAGCGCCTGCGCCCGGGTGAGGTCCGTACGACCGGCGAGGTCATGGGCGACATCGGCGTCCGCGACGGCGATCAGCCGGTCGACCAGGTCGGACGGCAGCGCGGGATTGGCGGCGAGCCCGCCCAGGAGATGGTTCACGGAGAGCATCCTGCCCGGGCCCCCGGCCCAACGGCTCATGGTTTTTCGCTGGTGCGGGGCCGATGTGCGGAGCAGAGCGCGGACCTCGCGGCCGACGCCGTACGGCAGATCGCGGACCTCGGCGACCCGGAGCGCGAGGAGCAGCAGGACGAGCCGCTCGTGCGGGTCCTCCGTGGTGGGATGCCGGCGGGCGGCCCACACCGCGATGTTCTCGGCGGCCGGATCGAAGTCCTCGCTGTCGACGACGCGCTGGTCAGTGCGCCGATGTCCGGGCCGCCGTCCGGCAGGACGTGGACGGCGTCCACGCTCGGCCTCCGCGGGGTCGATCTCGGCCCGGACCCGGCTTCAGACGTGGAGCAGTTCGACGGTGCGGGAGTTCGTTCCGGCGGTGTGCGAGTCGGGGCTCTCGGGGTCGGGGCCCTCGGGGATGCCGATCACGCCCTTCAACCACGCGTGATCGGCATCGGCGGTTGCCGCCGGGCGCTCGACACGCCCCCGGTGAGCCGGTTCAGGAACGCCGGCCGTCCGACTGGGCCGCTCGCTCCGCGTTGCGCTTCTTGATGCGGGCGCCTTCCTTGCGGACCTCCGCCTGGGTGGCGCGCTCCTTCCGCAGCCACTCGGGGCTGTCCTGCTTCAGGGCCTCGATCTGCTCGGTGGTGAGGGCCTCGGTGACTCCCCCGCGCGCGAGCCCCGCGATGGAGACGCCCAGTTTCTCGGCGACCACAGGGCGCGGGTGCGGGCCGTTGCGGCGCAGTTCCTCCAGCCAGGCGGGCGGGTTCGCCTGGAGCGCGGTCAGCTCGGCGCGCGTGACGACGCCCTCCCGGAACTCGGCGGGAGTGGCTTCGAGGTACACACCCAGCTTCTTCGCCGCGGTGGCGGGCTTCATGGTCTGGGTGGTCTGGTGCGACGTCATGGGGTCAAGGGTAACGAGCGTGCGCGCCACCGCCGACCACGACCGGACGGTCACGGTGACGGTGACGGTGACCGCGACCGTTAGCCTGGTCACGTGACAGGCTCGGAAGCATCCCCTTCGTTCCGGCTCGCGTACGTCCCGGGAGTGACGCCCACGAAGTGGGTGCGGATCTGGAACGAGCGGTTGCCCGACGTCCCCCTGACCCTCCTCCAGGTGTCCGCCGCCGAGGCGTTCGGCCTGCTGCGGGAGGGCGGTGCGGACGCCGGTTTCGTACGGCTGCCGGTGGACCGGGCCGACCTCAGCGCGATCCCCCTCTACACCGAGACCACGGTGGTCGTGATCCCCAAGGACCACGTCGTCGCGGCGGTCGACGAGGTGACCACCGAGGACCTGGCGGACGAGGTCGTGCTGCATCCCCTCGACGACACCCTCGACTGGGAGCGCCCGCCGGGAGAGCCCGCGTTCGAGCGTCCCGCCACCACGGCGGACGCGATCGAGCTGGTGGCGGCCGGAATCGGGCTGCTCGTCGTCCCCCAGTCGCTCGCCCGCCTGCACCACCGCAAGGACCTCACCTACCGGCCGGTCACGGACGCCCCCGAGTCACGGGTCGCCCTGTCCTGGCCGCAGGACGCGACCACCGACCTGGTCGAGGACTTCATCGGAATCGTCCGGGGCCGGACCGTCAACAGCTCACGCGGCCGCACCAAGGCCCCGGAGGAGAAGCAGCCGCCGAAGGCCAGGCGTGCCGCCGCGGCCGGCAAGCCGACCACCCGAAACCCCCGCGGCAGCAGGAACACAAAGAGCGGCGGCAAGGCCGGAAAGCCCCGCCGCCGCTCCTAGATGGGTCGCAGGCCCGAAGGGGGCGCGGGGCTGCGTCGATCATGCGGCTCCGCCGCGTGGGCGCGACCAGCCCCCACACACCCGCGCCCGGCTCACCAAGCCCAGGCCGCCCCCACCCTCACCGCTTCCTGATCCGCAGGAACGTCACAGAGTTCGCCGGAAACGTGTAACTGAACTCCCCAGCCACCCCACTGAACGTCGACGAAACCGGCGCGACCGGCGTAGCCGTCTCCGTGTTCACCGCATCCGGCGCGGCGGTCAGCGTGGTCACCCGGGCCTTCGAGCGGACCTTGGCCCCACCGAGGTCGATGGCGGTACGCGCGTCCGCGGACTGCGCGTTGACGACCTTGACGATCAGATCACCGGTCTTCGCGTCACGCGTCACCACCTGCCGGAACGGCTCCGCCGGCTTGTCGTCGGTGAAGCTCCCCCACTCCTGGCCGTCGAGCAGCAGGGTCACCTGCCGCCCGCGCACCTTGACCTCGACGTCGTACGTACGGCCCGTCTCGATCGTCCCCGGCTTGGAGATCAGCGTGGACTTGCCGCCGTCCACGGCCTGCTCGACCGCGCTGGTGGTGTTGTTCCAGCCGCCGAGGTTCCACCAGTAGAAGTTGCCGGTGTCCTTGACGCCGAAGGCGACCAGGAAGCCCTCCTTGCCGGCCTTCTTGGTGGCCTTCACCTTCACGTCGTAGTCGTGCCAGGCGGTGTCACCGGCCCAGACCATGGTGTTCTCGGCAGCCACGTCCGTCTGCACGTACTGCCCGTCCTGGATGCTCCAGCTGCCCCGGCCGTTGTGGGTCCACTTCGAGGCGTCACCGCCGAAGTCGTCGCTGAGCAGGCTCGTGCCGTCCGCGGCCGTCACCCGCACATCGTCGTACGCCGCTGTCGTGGCCCAGGTGGACAGGCCCACGGCTCCGGAGATCGGGCCGGTCAGCGCCGGTGTGCCGGTGGCCGTCGACGGCACCACACGGTCGCCGACGTTGTTCATGAAGAGCTTCTGCGTCTCGTAGTTGGCGGAGTTCCACGACGCGTGGTTGTTGAACCAGATCATGTCGGGACTCCACTGCACATAGTCCTCGTTGGCGAGGAGTGGTGCGTAGGAGGCGAGCTTCACGATGTCGGCGTTGCGCTCCAGGCCGGTCATGAACGCGGCCTCGGAGAGGGCGTTCTTGAAGGCGTTGCCCTGGGAGGCGTACTCGCCGAGGAAGACCTTCGGGCCGCCGCGGTCGTAGGAGTCGTAGCGGTCGTTGTTCTGGAGGAACCACTGGGGGCTGTTGTAGTAGTGCTCGTCGACCATGTCGACGTGTCCCTCGCGGTTCAGCTGCCACGCGGTGTCGAAGGTGGTGCCCGTGTCGTCGGGGCCGGAGTTCGAGATCACCGTGATGTCGGGGTACTTCGCCTCGATGGCGGCCCGGAACTTCTGGAAGCGGGCGAAGAACTCGTCGGGCAGGTTCTCCTCGTTGCCGACGCCGAGGTGGGTGAGGTGGAAGGGCCTGGGGTGACCCATCTGCGCCCGCTTCTTGCCCCACTCGCTGGTCACGGGCCCGTTGGCGAACTCGATGAGGTCCAGCGTGTCCTGGATGTGGCGCTGGAGCAGGGCGTCGTCGTCGGTGGCCTTGTTCTGGCCGCAGCCGGTGACGAGGGCGGGCACCACGGGCAGCGGCATCGCGCCGACGTCCTCGGAGAACTGGAAGTACTCGTAGTAGCCGAGGCCGTAGGACTGGTTGTAGCCCCAGAAGTTGGCATTCGTGGCGCGCTGCTCGACGGGGCCGATGGTGTCCTTCCACTGGTACGAGCGCTTGCGCTCCCAGTTCGAGGCCTCGCTGTAGTCCTGCATGGAGCCGGTGTTGACCAGGCAGCCGCCGGGGAAGCGGACGAAGCCCGGCTTCAGGGCGGCGATCTTCTCGGCGAGGTCCTTGCGCAGACCGTTCTTGTGCCCCTTGTAGGTGTCGCGCGGGAAGAGGGACACCTCGTCGAGGGCGGCGGCGCCCGAGGAGGCGACGGCGAGACGGCCGTCGCTGCTGGTGCGGGTCGCGGTGAAGGTGGCCCGGTACTTGGCCCAGCCGCCCTTGACGGCGACCTGGCGGGCCTCGGCGAGCGTGCCGTCGGCGTCCTGGAGGGTGACGGTCAGCGTCGCGGGGCTCTCGGCGCGCGCCCACACCGAGAAGTCGTACTTCTTGCCCTCCTCGACGCGGACGCCGGTGTTGTAGCCGGCGTTCGTGACGGCCGAACCGGCGCCCAGGGAGAGGTAGTTGCGGTTGCGGTCGTTGAGCCGGCCGTCGTCGTTCACGACCTGCGCGGTGCCGTCGACGGTCCAGGAGGTGAGGGGGGTGTAGGCGCGGTTGTCGGCGGTCGAGTACTCGAAGGACCGGTTCTGCACCAGTTCGGCGTAGAGGCCGCCGTCCGCGGCCCGGTTGATGTCCTCGAAGAAGACGCCGTACATCGTGTCGTCGATCTTCGCGCCCTTGGCGGCCGGGTCGACGGTGATCGCGTAGTCGGTGACGTCCTCGGCGTGCGCGGGCGCCGGGACCGAGGCGGCCGCCACCAGGAAGGCGGTGGTGGTGAGGCCGAGTCTCCAACGGGTGCGGGTGCTGCGTGACATGGATACTCCGCGGCTCGGGGTGGGGGTCATGGAGTTGTTCGAAATATCAGACAATGATCAGCACATCGAACGGCAAGATAGGGAGGAGACTCGGAGGCGTCAATGGGTCGCGCAGCATCGGATGTGACGGAAGGGAGGCCCGGTATGGGCGGGTTCCGGCCAGTGCCCGATGTGCTGGCCCACCTCTCCGGGAGTTGGCGGGTCCGGCGGTCCGTGCGGGATCTCGCGAGCGGGGCGGAAGGGCAGTTCGCGGGGACGACCGTTTTCAGCCCGCTGGACGACGGCGGTCTCCTGTACCGCGAGGTCGGAACCTTCACCTGGCAGGGCGTCCCGCGCCCGGCCGAACGCACCCTGCGCTTCCTGCCTGGCCCCACGCCCGGCACGGCGGACGTCCGCTTCGCCGACGGCCGCCCCTTCCACGACCTGGACCTGACCACCGGCCACTGGCGGACGGACCACCCCTGCGTCGCGGACCTCTACCGGGGCGAGTTCGAGGTGTACGACGAGGACCGCTGGCGTACGACCTGGCGGGTCGGCGGCCCCGCGAAGGACCAGCTCCTGGTCACCGACTACACGCGCGAGCGCACGCGGTAGAACCCGCCCCTCGCCTACCGGTCGGCACCCAGCCGCAGATTCCAGCGGCCCGAACGACCGGCCACCGTGACCGTCGACAAGGGGCGGATGTCCATGTTCCAGTACGACGACGGCGGGGCCTTCAGCGCGTAGACCAGGGCGGCGCGCAGCACGGACGGCTCGGCGACGGCGACGATACGGCCGCCGTCGTCCGCCGGACGGGTGTCGAGCCAGCCGCCTATCCGGGAGATGAAGGCGTTCAGCGACTCGCCACCGTGCGGGACGGAGTGCGGGTCGGCGAGCCAGGCGTCCACCGCCGAGGGCTCCCGGGCCATGGCCTCGCCGAGCGTGAAACCGCGCCAGCGGCCCATGTCGCAGTCCCGCAGCGCGGGCTGGGCCAGCGGCGCGTAGCCGAGGGCGTCACCGGTGGCCCGGCTGCGGGGCGTCGGCGAGCAGTAGCGCAGCTCGGCCGCCGCCAGCGGCACCAGCTCGTGGGCGGCGCGCTGCACTTCCTCCCAGCCGGCCTGGTCCAGCGGCCGGTCGTCCTCGAAACGCTCCGCGAGCAGCGAGGAGCAGCGCGCGGCGGCGACGAACGTGACCCGAAGATGCATGCGGCGATCGTGGAGCGGGGGACTGCGCAGGTCAAGAGGCGTTACTCAGGAGTTACCGCCTCACCGGTCACCCTCTCACTCGAGCACGAGCGCCATCCACTGGTCCGGCTTGGCGAGCGGCTCGAACCCGAGCTTCGCGTAGACGCCGTGCGCGTCGTGCGTGGCGAGCAGGATGCGGCGCAGACCGTACGGCCGCAGGTGCTCGCGCGCGGCGGCGACCAGGGCGGTGCCGAGGCCCTTCCCGCGCGCCGACCGGTCGACGTACACATCGCAGAGCCACGCGAACGTGGTCCGGTCGGTCACCACCCGCGCGTACGCCACCTGCTCCCCCGAACCCACCTCGTACGCCCCGAAGTTGAGCGAGCCGTGTATCGCGCTCTCCTGCTTCTCTCGGGGGCGGCCGATGGCCCAGTACGCGTCGGTGGACAGCCAGTGGTGGACGCGTCCGACGTCGATGCGGCCGGGGTCGTCGGAGATCTCGTAGCCCTCGGGGAGGCTGAGGTTCAACTCATCGCTCATGGCGGGACGTTCGCAGGGTCAGGCCCACGCTGTCGAACCGTTTACCGCCGTACGCAACCTCCGCACCCCCTCCGCGATCTCCCCCGCCCCGGTGACTCCCGCGAAGCTCAACCGCAGGTGTCCGGCCGGGGGTTCGGCGCTGAAGTAGGGGCGGCCGGGGGTGACCGCGACGCCCGCGCGGAGGGCGGCGGCGACCAGCGCGGGTTCGTCCGTGCCGTCGGGGAGGCGCAGCCACAGGTGGTACCCGCCGGAGGGGATGTGCGGCAGGGCGAGTTCGGGGAGGTGCATGCGCAGCTCGGAGGTCAGCACATTGCGACGGTTCTTCAACTCCCTGGAGACCGCCCGGAGATGGCGGGGCCAGGCGGGTGAGCCGACGAGTTCGAGGGCGGCCTCCTGGAGGGGGCGCGGTACGAAGAAGGTGTCGACGACCTGGATGGCGCGCAGCCGTTCCAGGACCGGGCCCCGGGCGGCCAGGGCACCGACGCGGAAGCTGGGCGAGGTCGCCTTGGTCAGCGAGGAGACGTGCACGACCACACCGTCCGGGTCGTCGGCCGCCAGCGGTCGCGGCAGTGGCCCGGCGTCCTCGTGCACGAGTCGGCGTACGAAGTCGTCCTCGATCACGAAGGCCCCCGCCTCGCGGGCGATCCGCAGCACCTCGCCGCGGCGGTCGGCGGACAGCGCGGCGCCGGTGGGGTTCTGGAAGAGCGGCTGGCAGACGAAGACGCGGGCGCCGGACGCCTTGAACGCGTCGGCGAGCAGGGCGGGCTTGACCCCGTCCGCGTCCACCGGCACCGGAACGGGCCGCAGCCCGGCCGCCCGCGCGATGGCCAGCATGCCCGGATAGGTGGGCGATTCGACCAGTACGGGTGCCCCGGGCGGCGCGAGGGCGCGCAGGGCGGTGGTCAGGGCGGACTGGCCGCCCGCCGCGACGATCACCTCCGCCGCGGTGATCGCGCCGCCGATGCTCCGCGCGAACCACTCGCGCAGCTCCGGGACGCCCTCGACCGGCGGCCGCGCCCACACCCCGGGCCGCCGCCCCGCCCGGGACAGGGCCGCACCCATCGCCTGCTCCGGTTGCAGCGACGGGTGCAGATAGCCGCCGTTGAACTCGATCACGCCGGGCGGCGGAGTGGCGAGCGAGACCAGCACCCCCGAGGCGTCCACCGTGCGGGGAGACGGCTCGGCGCTGCCGTCGGCGCTGAGCGCGACCTCCTGCCAGGACGTGTCCCCCACGGGCGCCGCCCCGCTCTCGCGGGGGCTCGCCCGGAAGGCTCCCGCTCCCGGCCGGGTCACCACGAGCCCCTCGGCGGCCAGCTGCGCCAGGGCTCGGGAGACGGTCACCGGGCTCACCCGGAAGCGCTCGACGAGCGCCCGGCTCGACGGCAGCTTTCCACCGGATGAGTAGCGGTCCAGCTCCTTTCGCAGCTGTTCCGCCAGTTCCGCCCCACTGCTACGCTCTTGCATGAGAGCAGAGAGTAGCGCTATCGCCCAGATTTCAGTAGCGGTGGACGGTGGCCGGGAAGGCGCCCGACCTCGACCGGCCACCGGCGGCACCCTCCAGGCCGCCTTGGGCGTCACCGCCTTCTCGCTCACCTTTCCGGCCACCGCCTGGGGCCTGGAGGGCTTCGGCCCCTGGTCCCTCGTGGCCGTGCGCAGTGTCCTCGCCGCCGTGATCGCGGGCGGCTGTCTGCTGGCCCTGAGGGTGCCGCTGCCGGGCCGCCGGCACTGGGCGGGGCTCGCGGTGGTCGCCGGCGGTGTCGTGGTCGGCTTCCCCTTGCTGACCACGCTCGCACTGCGGACCTCGACGACCTCTCACGCCGCCGTCGTGGTCGGTCTGCTCCCGCTGACGACCGCCCTGTTCTCTGCGCTGCGCATGGGCACCCGCCCCTCGCGCACCTTCTGGACCGCCGCCCTCGCCGGCGCCGCCGCGGTCATCGCGTTCACCGTGACACAGAGCGGCGGCGCCCTCACGACCGCCGATCTCCACCTCTTCGGCGCCCTGCTGGTGTGCGCGGCCGGTTACACCGAGGGCGGCCGGCTGGCCCGGGTGATGCCGGGCTGGCAGGTCATCGGCTGGGCCCTGGTGCTGTGTCTGCCGCTGAGCGTGCCGGGCGCCCTGCTGGCCCTGTCGTACGAGCCGGTCCAGCTGACCACGCACAGTGTGGCCGGGCTTCTCTGGGTGGCCGCCGGGTCCCAGTTCCTGGGGCTGGTCGTCTGGTACCGGGGCATGGCGGCGATCGGCATACCGAAGGCCAGCCAGTTGCAGCTGGCGCAGCCCCTGCTCACACTGGTGTGGTCGGTGCTGCTGCTCGGCGAGCAGCTCACCCCGGCCGCACCCCTGACGGCCGCCGCCGTACTGGTCTGCATCGCGGTCACCCAGCGCTCAGCCGCCTGAGACCCCGTACGCACACCGGTTCCCACCGGCGCCGCCCGCAATAGACTGCGGCTACGGACAGCCGCTCCCGTGCAGAACGAGGAGGCCCCCGATGCAGGCAGATGTAGGCGACACCCTGCTGGTGCACGGCAGGACCGTCGGACACCACGACCGGACCGCGGAGGTCCTGGAGGTGCTCGGCCAGAACGGGAATCCGCCCTACCGGGTCAGGTTCAACGACGACGGACACGAGGCGCTGATGTCCCCGGGCCCGGACACGGTCGTCCGCCACCCCGGAGATCCGAAGTAGCCGTACCGCGTCGGATCCGCAGTAGCCGTACCGCGTCCGCCCACGGTCCGGTCAGCGAGGTGGTTCCGCCGGCCGCTGGTAGTGGTCGGCGACCACACGCGCCATCGCACCGATCGTGTCGAGCCCGACCTCCCTGGCCGAGAAGAACACATGCCCGCGTGCCTCCGGAAGGTCGCGGGCCAGGGTGAGGTGCGCCGACAGCTCGGCGGGGTCCTGCCAGGCCGCGGGCTGCGCCGGGTCGCCCGCCTTGTACAGGGCCTCCCCGATGTACAGCCGCGTCCCGCTGTCGCGGGCGGTCTCCGCCCACCAGGGCAGCAGCTTGGCGTAGTCGGCGGCGGCGAAGCCGATGTTCCAGTACAGCTGCGGGACGATGTAGTCGATCCAGTTCTCCCGGACCCATTTCCGCGTGTCCGCGTGCAGATCGTCGTACGTCTGCACACCGGCCTGGGTGTCCGAGCCCCGTTCGTCGGTCACGGCGTTGCGCCACACTCCGAAGGGGCTGATGCCGAACTGCGTGCCGGGGCGGATCACCTTGATCTGCGCCGCCGTCTCCCGCACCAGCTTGTCGATGTTGTCGCGCCGCCAGGCCGCCCGGTTCGGGAAGCTCCCGCCGTACCGGTCGTACGCCTCGTCGTCGTCGAAGACCTGGCCCGCGACCGGGTACGGATAGAAGTAGTCGTCGAAGTGCACGGCGTCGACCGGATACTTCCGCAGGGCGTCGAGCATGGCCTTCTGAACGAAGGCGCGGACCTCGGGGACGCCGGGATTGTAGTAGAGCTTGCCGCCGTAGGGGACGACCCAGTCGGGGTTCTTCCGAGCCGGGTGCGAGGCGACGAGACGGGTCGGGTCGGTGTGGTTGGCGACCCGGTACGGATTGAACCAGGCGTGCAGCTCAAGACCCCGGGCGTGGGCCTCCTCGACCGCCGTGCCCAGCGGGTCCCAGCCGGGATCCTTGCCCTGGGTGCCGGTGAGGTACTGCGACCAGGGCTCGTACGGGGAGGGCCAGAGCGCGTCGGCGGTGGGGCGGACCTGGAAGATCACCGCGTTGAGGCGGCGCTCCACGGCGGTGTCGAGATGGGTGAGGAGCTCGGCGCGCTGCTCGTCGGCGGTCAAGTCGGGCTTGGAGGGCCAGTCGCGGTTGACGACGGTGGCCAGCCACATGCCGCGCAGTTCGCCCTCGTCCGCCCTGCGACGGGGGCTCGGCTCCCCACCGGCGATGGCGGTGCCCGCCGCGACACCGCCCGCCGCCACGAGCGTCGCCGCCGCGGTCGCCCAGAACGCCCGTCGTGACATCCGTGGCTTCCGATGCATCGTCCCCTACCTCCGCGTACCGCGTCCTGCGTGTCCGCAACCGTCGCGGACCGTCCGCGGCCAGCCTTCCATGTGACACCCGGGATACTGCTCAGTAGCCGTCGCGGGTAACGTGCAGGTTTGGCACAGGCCCACACCACGGGTATCTGCCAGGCACGTAGACCAGTGAAAGGGACGATGTGACGGACTTCCCAACGGGAGATCTCGCACGAGTCGGAGTCGTGGGCTGCGGCCAGATGGGAGCGGGCATCGCCGAGGTGTGCGCCCGCGCCGGTCTGGACGTGAAGGTCGCCGAGACCACCGGTGAGGCCCTGGAGATCGGCCGTACCCGGCTGTTCAACTCCCTGTCCAAGGCGGCCGAGCGCGGCAAGATCAGCGACGAGGAGCGGGACGCCACCCAGGCGCGCCTCAGCTTCACCACCGACCTCGGCGAGTTCGCCGACCGTGACCTCGTCATCGAGGCGGTCGTGGAGAACGAGCAGGTGAAGACCGAGATCTTCCAGGTGCTCGACCAGGTGGTGACCCGCCCGGACGCGATCCTCGCCTCCAACACCTCCTCCATCCCGCTGGTGAAGCTCGCGGTCGCCACCTCGCGGCCCGACCATGTCATCGGCATCCACTTCTTCAACCCGGCCCCGGTGCAGAAGCTCGTGGAGCTGATTCCGGCGCTCACCACCTCCGAGGGCACCCTCAGCCGGGCGCAGCTGTTCGCCGAGAAGACGCTCGGCAAGCACGCCGTGCGCGCCCAGGACCGCTCGGGCTTCGTCGTCAACGCGCTGCTCGTGCCGTATCTGCTCTCCGCGATCCGGATGTTCGAGTCGGGCATCGCCAGCCGCGAGGACATCGACAACGGCATGGAGATGGGCTGCGCCCACCCGATGGGCCCGCTGAAGCTGTCCGACCTGATCGGCCTGGACACGATCGTCTCCATCGCCCATTCGATGTACGAGGAGTACAAGGAGCCGCTGTACGCCGCTCCCCCGCTGCTCCAGCGCATGGTCGACGCGGGCCGGCTCGGCCGGAAGACGGGGTCGGGCTTCTACTCGTACGCCTGACTACGGACCGTAGGTCTACGACCCGCACGGGCCCGGCACCGGAAACGGTGCCGGGCCCGCCGTATTCACACACCGTGTGCGCGGCGAACACGCATATGCCGGTCGCACACTCTCCCCACGCGCCCACCAGGCGAGTTGACTTGCCGTGCGCATGCAAGGGACGGGACGACTACAGAAAGGAGCGGACTCGTGGCCATCGACCCCGAGCATCCCGTGCTCCACGGCGAACTCGCAGAGTTACGCCGCCGCCTGGATGTGGCGCACGCGCGCGTCGAAGGCGGGCACACCCTGCTGAGCCACCGCGCCGAACAGACCGCCAAGGAACTGGACGACCTGAGCGCACGGATCGTCGCCCTGGAGCACGCCCGCTGGCCGCTGCCCGCGGTCGCGGTCCTGACAGCACTGGGCGCCCTGGTGGTGGCCGTCTGGCAGGCGCTGGGCCACTAGCCGGCCGGGCGGGACGCGACGGGGGGTTCAGGGCTTGGCGTCCTGCCCGAGCCTGAGGTGGTGCAGCAGGAGCAGTGCGGCCGCCATGGTGGCGGCCGGGACCTCGCCGCGGGCGACCATGTCGGGAACGAGCTTGAGGGGAACCCATTCCCGACGGTCCGACTCGAAGTCGTCCACGGGGTGACCGACATACGCGCCCTCGTCGGCCCAGTAGATGTGGTGCCGGGCGTCGGTGAGCCCGTTGGAGGGCTCGACGCTCATCAGGTGGTGCAGGGGTCCCGGCCGCCATCCGGTCTCCTCCTCCAGTTCACGGGCGGCCGCCTCGGCGATGGCCTCGCCGTCCTCGACGACGCCCGCCGCGAGCTCCCACCCCCAGCTGTCGGTGATGAAGCGATGCCGCCACAGGAGCAGTACCTCGTTGGACTCGTTGATCACGGTGGCCACGGCGACGGGCCGCAGCCGTATGAGGAAGTGATCGAGGTGCCGCCCGTCCGGCAACGCCACATCTGCGAGATTGACGCTGAACCAGCGGTTCCAGTACACAGTTTGTTCGCTCTGTTTCGTCCACTGCACGGTTCTGCCACCTTCCGCCGAGTAAGTGGCAATATCGCAGCAGAAGCTTGGTGACAGCAGGCGCACAGCCGGTGCACGGCCGCGCCCCGCGGACGGTGTCAGAGCGGTACGCGCAGTGCTCCGTCGATGAGGTCGGCTGCTTCGGCGGTCCCCGCGCAACCGCTGCGCACGAGGTGCTCGCGTACGGCCCGCAGTCTGTCGCGCAGGCGCATGGACTCCATTCCCCGCGCCCGCTCGGCCATTTCCAGTGCGGTGGGCACCGCCTTGTCCGCGTTGCCCTGCCGCAGTTCGATCTGGGTGAGCATCGCGAGCCGGTGCACGCGTCCCCGGTCGTGCGCCGGGGTGTCGACGGCTGCCGCGGCGTGCTCCGCCGCGGCCGTCAGGTCGCCGAGGCTGAGCAGCGCCTCCGCCACCTGTACGTTGACCAGGCCGGGCTGGACATAGCCTGTCTCGTCGGGTTCGTAGCCGCGCCGGATGCGCTCGGCGGCCTGCTCGGCCCGCCTGATGCAGGACAGCGCGCTCGTGCCGTCGCCCAGGTGCGCGTACGCCTTGGCCTGCATCGCGTACAGGTCGGAGGCGAGCGCCGGGGTGATGTGCTTGCCGGCGGTCCGCAGCGCCGCCTCGGCGAAGGCGACGGCCTGCCGGTACTCCCTCATGAACAGCGACTGGTTGACAAGGAGCGCGATGACATAAGCACCCAGCCCTCGGTCCCCGCTGGCCTTCGCCAGCCGCAGCGCCTGGTGGAAGTACCGCTGGGCGAGCCCGTGGGCGTCGGAGTCGTAGGCACAGATCCCGGCGACCGCCACCAACCCCCCGGTGGCGCGGTGCAGTTGGCGGCCGGTGGCGTCGGTGTAGCTGCCGCGCAGCAGGGGCGCGGCCTCCGCGTTGAGGAACCCGACGATCCGGCTCCGCGTCGCGACGCCGCCCGCCTTGCGGTACATCTGCTCGTAGTGGGTGCGGGCCGCGCGCAGCATGTCGATGTCGGCCATGCTGACGTGATGCCGCCCGCCGCGCGAGACGTCGACGTCCTCCGGCGGGTTCTCCCACTCCCATACGGGCATCACGGCGGGCGTCCCGGTGACGGCGGGGGCACCGAGGACATGCGGGCGCTGCTGTTCGTCGGAGCGCCACAGGGCGGTGGCGCGCTCCACGAAACCGGAGAGGCCGGCGCCGTGCGGGGAGGTCGCCCCGCCCGGGACACCGAGCCCGATGTCGTCGAGGGTGACCGTCCGGTGCAGCCGTCCGGCGAGCACCTCGCAGATCAGGTCGGGCACCTGGCCGCGTGGCCGCTGCCCCTTCAACCACCGTGCCACGGCGGTGTGTTCGTATCTCAGCGCCAGCCCACGGGCCCGACCCGCCTGGTTGACGTGCGCGGCGAGCCCGGCGTGGGAGATACCGGCCTCGTCGAGGATCGCGTCGAGCAGGGTGTTGGGCTGCATGGAGGCCCTCCGGTGGCTCGGTGCCGGCGCTGGCAGCGTAGCGCTTCCCCTTTCACACGGGGTGTGAAGCGAATGCGGTTGCCCTGCCGGGGGAACGGGGGCGACTAAGGGGTGGGGGCTACGGGTGGGTTGTCGACTGCGGGTACATGGTGGCTTGTCGCGCAGTTCCCCGCGCCCCTGAAAGCGAGTGCACGCTCGTTGCGAAGTACCAGTATCGCGATGTCGTCCTTGGGCCTTCCCCCTGTGTGGCGCAGGAGTTGGGTGAAGACGGCCCGGAGTACGGACTGGGGGGAGATGGGGCGACTTCGTACGGCTCCCGCCAGGGCGCCCGCCAAGGGGAAGAAACGGCCCTGCGTGTCCCTCGCGTCCTCCACCCCGTCCGTGTGGAGGAACAGGGCCTCGCCCGGGAGGAGTTGGCCGCACGGCGTGATCGGCAGCTCGCCGGGGAGGGGAAAGGCGCCCAGCGGGGGCATGGGGTCGGCGCGTGCCAGCAGCTCCGCTCGACCGGCGCTCAGCAGATACGGCCAGGGATGGCCGCAGTTGAGGGCGTGGAGTTCGCCGTCGGGGGCGATCTCCAGGAGGAGGACGGTCACGAAGTCCTCGGTGTCGTCGGCGCGGTCGCGGAGGTGGCGGGCGAGGGCACGGTCGAGGCGCGCGAGGACGCCGGCGAGTTCGGCCTCGTCGTGGACGGCCTCGCGGAAGCTGCCGAGTACGGCGGCGACGGTGCCGATGGCGCCGAGACCGTGACCGCGTACGTCGCCCATCACCACCCGTACGCCGTGTTCGGTGGCGATCACCTCGTACAGGTCACCGCCGACGCTCGCGCCGCGGTCGGCGGAGAGCTGCGCGGCGGCGGTGGCCAGTCCGTCGATCCGCGCGGGCAGCGGCCTGAGCAGCACGCTCTGCGCGGCGCCCGCGACCGCGCGGGCCTGCCGCACTTCCCGCAGCATCACCTGTCTGACGTGCAGCAGCAGCCCGGTGCCGACCGTGAAGAACACGGCGCTACTGGCGATCCGGGCACCGAGCCCGTCCTGCCGCGCCGGCGGACAGACCCACTTGTATGTGATCGCCGTCGCGCCCCAGACCGCCGGCAACCCCAACGCCAGCGCCCTCCGGACGGACCGGCGGTCGGAAAGGCGACGCCCCCGGGACCATGCCCGACAAGGAGCCCCAGCCCTGATTCGAATCATGCCGTTGGCCCCCCATCAGGCCCGGACAGCGCGTAAGACCCCGAAAGGCCGGTCCGATTCTGTCGACCGCATGCCCCTATCGGCCAGATCGCCAGAGATTGTCACCCAAATGAGTGAGGTGGCTCCGGGGACCCGCGATGGGGGCCGGGGGGGGGACGCTCGATGGGGGCCGGGGGGGACGCTCGATGGGGGCGCAGCCCCCAATCGAGGGGCGCGGGGAACTGCGCGACCAGCCACGAACCACCCGCGGCCGCCAGAAAACCGCAGCTCCCCGCCCCTTGGGCGCCCTAGCTCCGCAGAACCGCTCCCGTACGCTCGCCCGCGAGGGCGACCGCCGCATCCCGAGCCGCCGACGCCTCGTCGACGGTGAGCGTGCGGTCCCCGGCCCTGAAGCGGAGCGCGTACGCCAGTGACTTCCGCCCGTCGCCCAGCTGCTCCGCGTTCTCGTAGACGTCGAACAGCCGGATGCCCTCAAGGAGTTCACCCGCGCCCTCACGCAGCGCGGCCTCCACCTCGGCGTGCGGCACAAACGTGTCGACCACGAGCGCGACATCCTGCGTGGCGACGGGGAACGAGGAGATGCTCGGCGCCAGCGGGGTGCTGTCCCCCACCTGCTCCAGGGCGTCCAGGTCGATCTCCATCGCGGCGGTACGGGCCGGCAGCCCGAGCGCCTTGACCACACGCGGGTGCAGCTCACCGGCGTGCCCGACGACCCGCTCGGTGTCACCGTCGACGACCACGAACTCGGCACAGCGGCCCGGGTGCCACGGGCCGTACTGCCCCTGGCGGACGATCAGCTCAGCACCGGCCTCGCGCGCGACCGAGCGCCCCGCCTCGACCGTGTCGGCCCAGTCGGCGGCGCGGCCCTTGCCCCACCAGCCGGCCTGCTCGCGGGCCCCGGCGAGGACGACGGCGACGTGGCGCGGCTGCTCGGGCAGCGCGGCGTTCAGCGTCGCGATCTCCTCGTCGGTGGGCCGGCGGTCGACCGGCAGTGCCACGGCGACGCTCTGCTCCTCACGCGGGAGGAAGACCAGGCCGGTCTCGAACAGGGCCAGGTCGTGCGAGCCCCTGCCGTCGTTGCGCCGCAGGGCGCCCAGCAGGCCCGGCAGCAGCGACGTGCGGAGCGCGGGCTCCTCGTCGTTGAGCGGGTTGGTGAGCTTGACGACGCGGCGGGCCGGGTCGTCGGCGTCCAGACCGAGCTGGTCGAAGACCTGCTCGCCGATGAACGGGTAGTTGGGCGCCTCGACGTACCCGGCGCCGGCCAGTGCCCGGCCGACCCGGCGGTGCAGCCGCTGCCGCCGGGTGAGACCGCGGCCCGCCGGGGGCCTGGGCAGCGTGGAGGGCAGGTTCTCGTAGCCCTCGAGCCGGATGACCTCTTCGGCCAGGTCGTTCGGGTCGGTGAGGTCGGGCCGCCAGGACGGCACGGTGACGATCAGTTCGTCCTGCCCGTACACGTCGCAGCCGACCTCCTGGAGGCGGCGTACGACGGTCTCGCGGCCGTAGGTGACGCCCGCGACCTTGTCCGGGTGGTCCGCCGGGATCGTGATCGTGCGGGGCGCGGACGGGGCGATCACCTCGGTGACGCCCGCGTCGGCGGTGCCGCCCGCGAGAAGCACCAGCAGGTCGACGGTGCGCTGGGCGGCGGCGGCCGCCGCCAGCGGGTCGACGCCACGCTCGAAGCGGCGGGACGCCTCCGACGACAGCTTGTGCCGGCGGGCCGTGCGCGCGATGGCGACCTGGTCGAAGTGGGCGGCCTCGATGACGACGTCGGTGGAGGCGTTCGCCCCGTTCTCGGCGTCGTGGTCGGCGATCTCCGTGTTGGCGCCGCCCATGACACCGGCGAGACCGATGGGGCCGCGCTCGTCGGTGATCACCAGGTCCTCGGCGTGCAGGGTGCGCGTGACACCGTCGAGGGTGACGATCTTCTCGCCCTCCTCTGCCCGGCGGACCCCGATCGTGCCCTGGACGAGGGAGCGGTCGTAGGCGTGCAGCGGCTGGCCCAGCTCCATCATCACGTAGTTGGTGATGTCGACGGCGAGGGAGATCGGGCGCATGCCGACCTTCTGCAGCCGGCGCTTGAGCCAGAGCGGGGAGCGCGCCTCCGGGTCGAGACCGGTGACGGTGCGGGCGGTGAAGCGGTCGCAGCCGAGGGGGTCGGAGACCTGGACGGGGTGGCCGAACGCGTTGGGGCCCGGTACGTCGAGGAGCGCCGGGTCGCGCAGCGGCAGGCCGTAGGCGATGGCGGTCTCGCGGGCGACGCCGCGCAGGGAGAGGCAGTAGCCGCGGTCGGGTGTGACGGCGATGTCGAGGACCTCGTCGACCAGCTCGAGGAGCTCGATCGCGTCCTTGCCGACCTCGGTCTCCGGGGGCAGCACGATGATGCCCTTGGTGCCGTCGTCGCCCATGCCCAGCTCGTCGCTGGAGCAGATCATGCCGTGCGAGTTGCGGCCGTAGGTCTTGCGGGCGGAGATCGCGAAGCCGCCGGGCAGTTCGGCGCCGGGGAGGACGACCACGACCTTGTCGCCGACCGCGAAGTTGCGGGCGCCGCAGACGATCTCCTGGGGCTCACCGGTGCCGTTGGCGGTGCCGACGTCGACGGTGCAGAAGCGGATCGGCTTCTTGAACTCCGTCAGCTCCTCGATGGTCAGCACCTGACCGACGACGAGGGGGCCCTTGAGGCCGTCGCCGAGCTGCTCGACCGTCTCGACCTCGAGGCCGGCCGAAATGAGTTTGGCCTGGACGTCACGGCCGGTCTCGGTGGCCGGCAGGTCGACGTACTCCCGCAGCCAGGAAAGCGGGACCCGCATCAGATCTCCATCCCGAACGGCCGGGTGAACCGGACGTCACCCTCGACCATGTCTCGCATGTCTTCGACGTTGTGGCGGAACATCAGCATCCGCTCGATGCCGAACCCGAAGGCGAATCCGCTGTACTTCTCGGGGTCGACGCCGCAGGCGGTGAGGACCCGCGGGTTGACCATGCCGCAGCCGCCCAGCTCGATCCAGCCCTCGCTGGAGCAGGTGCGGCAGGCGCGGTCGGGGTTGCCGACGGAGGTGCCCTTGCAGACGTAGCAGAGCATGTCCATCTCGGCGGACGGCTCGGTGAACGGGAAGAAGTTCGGCCGGAGCCGGGTCTTCATGCCCTCGCCGAACAGCGCCTGGACCATGTGGTCCATCGTGCCCTTGAGGTCGGCCATGGTGAGGCCCTCGTCGACGGCCAGCAGCTCGACCTGGCGGAAGACCGGGGTGTGCGTGGCATCCAGCTCGTCGGTGCGGTAGACGACGCCGGGACAGATCACGTACACCGGCAGCTCGCGGTCGAGCAGGGAGCGGATCTGCACGGGCGAGGTGTGGGTGCGCAGGACGACTCCGGATTCGGTGCCGCCCTCGGGACCCTGCACGAAGAAGGTGTCGGCCTCGCCGCGGGCCGGGTGGTCCGGGCCGATGTTGAGGGCGTCGAAGTTGAACCACTCGGCCTCGACCTGCGGGCCCTCGGCGACCTCGTAGCCCATGGCCACGAAGATGTCCTCGATGCGCTCCGACAGCGTGGTGAGCGGGTGGCGTGCGCCGGCCGGTACGCGGTCGTAGGGCAGCGTGACGTCCACGGCCTCCTCGACCAGCACCCGGGTGTCGCGCTCGGCCTCCAGCTCGGTCTGGCGGGCGGCGAGGCCCTTGTTCACCGCGCCTCGGGCCTGGCCGACGAGCTTGCCGGCGGCGGCCTTGGCGTGCGGGGGCAGGGCGCCGATCTCGCGGTTGGCGAGGGCCAGCGGGGAGGTGCCCCCGGTGTGGGCGACCTTGGCCTCCTGGAGCGCGTCGAGGGAGTCCGCGGCGGCGAAGGCGGCGAGCGCCTCGTCCCGCATGCGCTCGATCTCTTCCGGTTTCAACGCCTCGACCTCTACAGGGTCGTACGACTTATTCGGTGCCGACATCTCTTCCCGTGCTTCCGATTGGCTGGCTGAAGGTCCCCGTACCGACTCGTGGACAGATCGTCACGGTTTTTGGGACACAAAGGTGCCAAAGGCCGAGTCTAACGGGGTTGAGGTGTTCGAATGCGCCCGTGGTGCGCTAGGCCAGATAGGCCGGGGCCGCCACGGGCAACGTAAATCGGAACTCGGCGCCGCCGCCGGAGGCGCGTCCGACCGTGATGGTGCCGCCGTGGGCTTCGACGATGCCCTTGACGATGTACAGCCCGAGGCCCGTGCCGCCGCGCTTGCTGCCCCGCCAGAAGCGGGTGAAGACGCGGTTCATGGACTCCTCCGGGATGCCGGCGCCCTCGTCGCTCACGGTGACCGACGTCCCGGTGTCCTCTCCCTCCCGGGGGGACACGGCGGGCGTGACGTCAATCGTGACGGTTCCCTCGCCGTGCCGCACCGCATTTTCGAGGAGATTGCTCAGCACCTGGTCGATCTTGTCCGGGTCGGCCCACAGATCGGGCAGCGGCTGCTCGATCCGCAGCAGGAACCGGTCGGCGGGCTGTCCCGCGGCGACGTACGCCTGGATGTGGCGTCCGACGGCCGCGCCGATGTCGACGGGCTGCCGCCGCACTTCGAGCCGCCCCGAGTCGATCCGCGAGATGTCGAGCAGCTCGGCGATGAGCCGTGTCACCCGATTGGCATCGGCGTCGACGGTCTCCAGCATCAGCTTCTTCTGGTCGTCGGTGAACCGCTCCCACTTGGCGAGCAGCGTCGCCGTGAACCCCTTGACCGACGTCAGCGGCGAGCGCAGTTCATGGGCCACCGTGGCGATCAGTTCGGCGTGGCTGCGCTCGGTGCGGCGCCGGGCCTCGGTGTCACGGAGGGAGACGACGACCCGGCGGACGGGTCCGGTGGGCTCCGTACGGATGTAGCGGGCCGAGACGAGGATCTCGCGTGCCCCGGGCAGGAGCAGGTTCCGCTCGGGCTGTCCGACGCGGATCGCGAGTCCCCCGTACGGGTCGGTCAGCTGCCACCAGCGGCGGCCTTCGAGGTCTTCTAATGGGAGGGCCCGTTCGAGGGGGCGGCCGAGGGCGTCGGCGGCGGCGGTGGCGGTGATCCGGGCGGCGGCCGCGTTGAAGCAGATCACGCGGCCGTTCTCGTCGGCCACGACCAGTCCGTCGGGCAGGTCGTCGGGGTCGATGCCGAGCTCGGCGAGATCACCGTGCCGGGCCGCGGATGTGGCGAGCACGTCCCGTGCCACCGGTGTGCTGCTCGTGCCGACCCTCATCCCCGTACCCCACCTCTCGCGTTGTGCAGTGGGCCCCCGAGCCCGTCACCCTACTAGCTGGGAGTGACGGTGCGGCACCCTCCGAAGGCGCGCTGTGCACGGGCGGACGCGTAGAGACATACGGCGGCGGCGGTCGCCAGGTTCAGGCTCTCCGCCTTTCCGTGGATGGGCACGCGGACGACGGCGTCGGCCAGCCCTCGCGTCTCCTCCGGCAGCCCCCACGCCTCGTTCCCGAACACCCAGGCCGTGGGCCCGCCCATGGTCCCCTTGTCCAGCTCGGCGTCGAGATCGTCCTCCCCCGCCCCGTCGGCGGCGAGAATCCGCACCCCGGCGCTCCTGAGCCCGGCCACGGCCGCCTCGACCGGCACGCCCACGGCGACCGGCAGATGGAACAGCGACCCGACGGATGCCCGCACGGCCTTGGGGTTGTAGAGGTCCACGGAGGCGTCGGTGAGCACGACGGCCTCCGCCCCGGCCGCGTCGGCACACCGCAGGACAGTGCCGGCGTTCCCGGGGTCACGGACGTGCGCGAGCACGGCGACGAGCTTGGGCCGGCTCTTCAGGATCTCCTCGAAGGGGGTGTCGAGGAACCGGCAGATCCCGACGAGGCCCTGTGGGGTGACCGTGGTGGAGATGTCGGCGATGACCGCCTCGTCGGCGAGGTGCACGCGCGCGCCGACGGCCCGGGCCTCCCCCACGATGTCGGCGTACCGCTCCGCGGCCTCGACCGTGGCGAACAGCTCGACCAAGGTGTCCGCGTGCCCGGCGGCCTCCCGCACGGCCTGCGGCCCCTCCGCCAGGAACAGACGCTCCTTCCCCCTGAAGTTCCGCTTCGCGAGCCGCCGCGCGGCGGAGACACGGGCGGAACGGGGGGAGAGCAACTCGGGGGCGGGGGGCATGGGTCACCTTTTGCGTCGGGCGGGGGATGGATGGGCGCCTAAGAGCTCGGGGGTTCCGTTGACTGGCGAGTGCGGGCGGGTGGGGGCTGATCGCGCAGTTCCCCGCGCCCCTGGAAGCCCAGGCCCTGCAGGCCTGGAAGACGACGGTTGCTGCGGGCCGAAAAGCACGGGGCGCAGCCCCTGCTTTTCAGGGGCGCGGGGAACTGCGCGAGAACCCCCACCGAACCCGCACCCGACAACGCACCCAAAAAACCCGGGCCCGCAGGCAGCGAACACCTGCGGGCCCGGGTCACACCACACACGGCTCAAGCCAGCGCGAGCGTCACGCCGCCTTGGGCGCGTTCACGTCCGCCGGCAGTGCCTTCTGAGCCACCTCGACCAGCGCGGCGAAAGCCGCGGCGTCGTTGACGGCCAGCTCGGCGAGGATCTTGCGGTCGACCTCGATGTTCGCGGCCTTCAG
This sequence comes from Streptomyces sp. CA-210063, assembly GCF_024612015.1. NCBI lineage: Bacteria > Bacillati > Actinomycetota > Actinomycetes > Kitasatosporales > Streptomycetaceae > Streptomyces > Streptomyces sp. CA-210063. The sequence continues at coordinate 8,639,492 of NZ_CP102512.1, read as the reverse complement.
ACCCTGGATGAGGCGGTTGTACGTCATGCCGTTGGCGCGGGCAGCGGCGTTGATGCGCTGGATCCACAGCTGACGGAAGTCGCCCTTGCGCTTCTTGCGGTCGTTGTAGTTGTAGACCAGCGAGTGGGTGACCTGCTCCTTGGCCTTGCGGTACAGGCGCGAACGCTGACCGCGGTAGCCGGAGGCCTGCTCGAGGATCGCCCGGCGCTTCTTGTGGGCGTTGACTGCCCGCTTGACGCGTGCCACTTGTTTAACTCCTTGTAGCGGGGCCGTGGGTGTCGTCACACGGCCCGGAAACGATTGGGTCCCGGTCCAGACGTACGGCGCGCAGCGATCGACGGACGATCAGGCGCCGCTTCGTCACTTGCCGAGAAGCTTCTTGATCTTCGCGGCGTCGCCCGGGGCCATCTCGGCGTTGCCGGTGAGGCGACGCGTCACGCGGGACGACTTGTGCTCGAGCAGGTGGCGCTTGCCGGCACGCTCACGGAGCACCTTGCCGGAGCCGGTGATCTTGAAGCGCTTGCTGGCACCGCTGTGCGACTTGTTCTTCGGCATAGCGCCGTTCTCTCCTCGTCAGTGGCGTTCCGGTGCCCGGTCGCTAAACCGGGCACGACGGAACGTCATTTCTATCGGTTGACACCCTGGACTCGCCGTCCAGGGCTTCCCCCGGACTCGCGTCCCGGGGACTTACGCCTCGGCAGGCTCCTCGGCCGGCGCCTCGACATCGACCACGTCGGAGTCGACAGCATCGGGGTCGGAGTCGGAGTCGGCGGCGTTCTGCGACTTGCCAGGGTTGGCCTTCGCTTCCGCCTTCCGGGCCTCCTGCGCCTGGCGGGCCTCGGCCATCGCCTCGGTCTTCTTCTTGTGCGGGCCGAGAACCATGATCATGTTTCGGCCGTCCTGCTTCGGGTTCGACTCGACGAACCCGAGGTCCTCGACGTCCGAAGCGAGACGCTGCAGCAGTCGGTAGCCCAGCTCGGGGCGGGACTGCTCGCGACCGCGGAACATGATCGTGATCTTGACCTTGTCGCCCTGCTTGAGGAACCGGACGACGTGACCCTTTTTGGTGTCGTAGTCGTGCGGGTCGATCTTCGGCCGGAGCTTCATTTCCTTGATGACCGTGTGCGCCTGGTTCTTGCGCGCCTCACGAGCCTTCATGGCCGACTCGTACTTGAACTTCCCGTAGTCCATGAGCTTGCAGACCGGGGGACGCGCACTCGCGGCCACCTCGACCAGGTCGAGGTCGTACTCCTGCGCAAGCTCCAGGGCCTTGGCAAGCGGAACAATCCCGACCTGCTCGCCGCTGGGACCGACAAGTCGCACTTCGGGAACGCGAATCCGGTCGTTGATGCGGGGCTCGGTGCTGATGGATCCTCCTCGGTAGCACCACACGCCGGTCTGGCGGACCGCCGTGTTATGTCTGGTTGACATATGACCAACCATCAGGAGCCATGAAAAATGCCCCGACGGGACACAGGCGGGGCTCCATGTACTGCCGGAGCACCGCCGCGGGTGTGCCGCGGGGCGCAATCTCGGACGACTCCACCGTCCGTACGGAACGGTGGGGGCCGTCTGACCGGGTGACCTGCCGTCCCGGAGGACAGTCAGGTGGGAGTTCGGAGCCTCCACTTGCGGGCCGGACACGCAGGTGTCCAGCCGGTCGTAGCCACAACCATACCGGGTTGAAACCTGACGTGCCAATCGGGGTGCGGCGGACTCCCGCAGGCCGGGGCGTACGTGCCGGGGCCTATCGTGTGGGGCATGAGTGAGACCCCTCCTGAGAACCCCGACTTCGACTCGATGACCCGCGACATCGCCGAGGTCCCCGCGGTCGAGGTGATCGTGACGGTCGCCGTCAACCTGATGAGCGCCGCCGCGGTGAAGCTCGGCCTGACGGAGGAGGGCGACAAGTACAAGGACCTGGACGAGGCCCGCAAGCTGGTGCACGCCCTCGCCGGTCTGCTGGACGCCTCCGCGACCGAGATCAGCTCCTTCCACGCGGCCCCGCTGCGCGACGGTCTGAAGTCGCTGCAGCTGGCGTTCCGCGAGACGTCGCTCGTCCCGGACGAGCCGGGCCAGGGGCCGGGCGAGAAGTACACGGGCCCGATCTACGGCTAGGCCCTCGATCCCCTCATCCCGCTCACCGACGTACGTGCTTTCACCGGCGTACGTACAAGGGCTCGCCCGGTGGCGTCGCCCCGGCCGGCAGCAGTGCCAGGTCGAGGCCGCGTACCAGGCGGGCCCGCAGTGTTTCGTCGGCGGCGAGCCGGCCGGCGACGGACCGCGCGGTCTCGGCCGGGCCGGCGGACGGGTCGAGGACGAGCGCGAGGGTGCCGTCGGCCTGTCCGGGGCCGAGGTGGGCGCGGAGCACCGCCGGCTCGGCGGCGACGGCGGCGCGTACGGCGTCGAGGACGGCGGGGTCGGCGAGCGGGTCGGTGGTGGTGCGTCCCTCGGCGAGCGCGAGCAGGGCGCGGCCGGTCAGCTCGTAGGGGACGGGCCCGGCGAGGTCGAGCACGATCGTGTCGGCCTTCTCGTGCGCGGCGGCCTGCAGGGCCTGGTGCAGGGGTACGGCGACGGGGCGGGCGGCGGGGTCCCATCGGGTGAGGGAGTCGGTGGAGGTGAAGGCGGGCAGGGCCGTGCGGCCCCCGGCCTTCAGGGTGGGCACGGCCATGTCGCTGGTCTTCTCGCGGCGCAAGCCGTTCTCGTCCACCTCGACCTCGCCGAGCACGGCCACGACGGGGACGAGCAGCCGGGCGCCCTTGAGCGCCTCCAGAACGGGGCCCACGGCGGTCCGGTCCTCGGCCCAGGCGGCGAGCGCGGCGCTCAGCCGGGGGTCGGCGGAGCCGTCGTCGTCGGAGAAGCCGGGGTCGGGAATGTTCTTGTTCGCCACGGTCGTCGACCCTATCGGGGGAACTCTCCTGGGCTTTTGCCGGGCCGGAAACGTGAGCGTCACATCACTCACGGTTTTCTCAGCTTTCCCTGACAAGCATCTAACAATCGCCTAACCAAGCGCACAGCGCGGGGCAGAAGCATCGCGGCATGCCCGCACCCAGAGCCAGTCGCCGCGCCCGCCCCTCCGGGCGCCGTCCGCTCTTCCATGTCGCGCTGGCGGCCCTCTTCCTCGTCGGCGGCACCGCCTCCGGGACGGTGTACGTGAGGGCCCAGGCGCATGACGGCGGGAGTGCCGCCGTATCGTCGTCGGCGTCATCGTCGGTATCGCCCTCGGCCTCCGCTTCCACCGCGCCGGGCGCGGACGTGGTCGCTGAGGAGGCCTCGATGGAACCAGTGGCGGCGCCCGAGGTGGACCACGACGCTCTGCTCTCGGCGGCCCTGGCGGAGGTGACCGTCGAGGACGGGGCGGCGGTGTCCGTGGCCGTGCTGGACGTGGCGTCCGGGGATTCGGCCGTGTACGGGGACGCGCGGTTCGACACCGCGAGCATCGTGAAGACGAACATCCTGGCGGCGCTGCTGCTCCAGGCTCAGGACGCGGACCGGCGGCTCACCGCGCAGGAGAGGGCGTACGCCTCCGCGATGATCCGGAACAGCGACAACGCCTCGGCGACGGCCCTGTGGAAGGCCATCGGGCAGGCGGACGGCCTGGACGCCGCGAACGAGCGGTTCGGGCTGACGGGGACCGAGGGCGGCGACGGCCTGTACTGGGGCCTGACGCAGACCACGGCGGCCGATCAACTCGCCCTGCTCCAGCAGGTGTTCGGGGACGACGACACATCGAAGCTGAGTGCGGCCTCGCGGGCGTACGTCCAGGAGCTGATGGGGCGGATCGCGGCGGACCAGGACTGGGGTGTCTCGGCGGCTGCCTCCGCCTCGTCGGCATCGGCGTTCGCCCTGAAGAACGGGTGGCTGCCGCGTACGGCCACCGGGCTGTGGGTCATCAACAGCGTCGGCCGGGTCACGGTCGGCGGGCAGGAGTACCTGGTCGCGGTGGTGTCGAACGGCAACACGACGAAGGCGCAAGGGATTTCGCTGGTCGAGGCGGCGGCCCGGGCGGCCGTCTCGGTGTTCGGGGACACGGCGGGTGCCTCGGACGCCACGGTCACGGGGAGCGCGGTCACCAGCTCGTAGCCGCGGCGGGCGACCACTGGGTCGTAGCCGTCGCAGGGCGGCCACCAGCTCCTGGGCGTCGGAGGGCGGCCACCGACTCCTGGGCGTCGGAACGCTGCCCTCGGCTCCGAGGTGTCAGATGACGTACTCGTCGGGGCGGCCGCGACCGCGTCCGCGCCAGACCACCACCCCGGTGACCAGCAGGATCACGCCGAGGCCGCCCGCGGCGGGGGCGGTCCAGCCGGCGGTCGGGTCTTCCTGCTCCACCGGGTCCGGGCCGGAACCGAAGTACTTCCGGCCGTACGACGCCGACTTGAGGTCGTCGGGGACGAGTTCGCCGCCCGCCTCGATGGCGGCCGCCGGGTCGACGAAGCCGAAGCCGCGGGAGTCGTCGCGGCCGCCGACGGGGGCGTCGCGGGCGGTGTCTTCCAGGAGGCGTTTGACCTGGGCGGGGGTCAGGCCCGGGTGGGCCGCCTTGATGAGGGCGGCGGCGCCGGAGACGAAGGCCGCGGCGGCGCTGGTGCCCCAGCCCTCGTAGTACTTGCGGTCCGGGTCGGCGATGACGACGTCGACACCGGGGGCGCTGATGGTGGCGTACCAGCGGCGCGTGGAGAACGGGGCGCGGCTGCCGTCCTCGTCGACGGCGGTCACCGCGATCACGCCCGGGTAGGCCGCCGGGTACGAGATGTGGTCGCCCTTCTCGCCGCCATTGCCGGCCGAGGCGACGACGATCGAGCCCTTCTTCAGGGCGTACTGGACGGCGGCGTCCTCGGAGGGTTCCGGGTGGGCGGACTTGGAGTCGTCGCCGAGGGAGAGGTTGATGACGTCGACGCCCTGGTCGGCGGCCCAGCGGATGCCTTCGGCAAGGGCGTTGCCTCGGGTGCTGCGGGCTTTGGAGCGGGCGGAGTCGCCGTCTTCGAGGATGACGCGGACGGGGAGGATCTTCGCCTCGGGGGCGACGCCGAGGACGCCGTCGGCGTTGTTCACGCCGTGTCCGTGTCCGGCGATGATCCCCGCCATGGCGGTGCCGTGCCGGGCCCAGGAGCGGTCGCCGCGCGACGCGCCGAAGCCGACCATGTCCTTCGTCGGCAGGACGTTGCCGGTCAGGTCCGGGTGCTCGTCGTCGACGCCCGTGTCGAGGACCGCGACGGTGATGCCCGCACCCTTGGTCGTGCGCCACGCCTCCTGCGCGTGCATCGCGTCCAGCGCCCACTGCTGGTCACGGATGCCGTCGGCGTGCGCGGCGGTGGACGGCAGGAGGGCCAGGGAGGCGGCGAGGGGGACGCTGAGAAGGCCGAGGCGGGGGGCGCGGCGGCCGCGCAGGCCGCGTCGGTCACGAAGGCCATGCCGGTCGCGCAGGCCGCGCCGGCCGGCTTTCACGGCTCTTCCGGCGGCTGCTGCTGTCGCGGCCTTTCCGGTGGTCGCGGCCTTTCCGGTGGTCCCGGGTTTATCGGTGGTCGGGGCGGGTTTCTCGGCTCTCATGAAGGCTGCTCCGTGGCGGACGCGGCGGTCTTGCGCAGGCCGCGTTCGACGCGGTCGGCGAGGCCCTGGGCCTCGTGGCCGAGGCCGGACTGGGCGGGGGCCGTGGTGGCGCCGGACTTCATCGCGTCCGCGGCGGGCTGCGGGTCGGTGACGGTACGGCCGTCGGCGAAGCCCGAGACGGCGTAGACGACGACCGGGGCCTCGGTGAGGACGGAGATCGTCCAGGAGGCACGCTGGCTGTCGCCGAACCCGGCCGCGACGGTGTCCTCGGCGGCGTACGGGCGGGGCATCAGGTCGGTACGGCGGTCGAGGCCGTCCTTCTCGAAGCGGGCCTTGAGGGCGGTCATCGCGGTGGCGTCGCCCTTGGTGAACAGCAGGCCGACGGTGGTGACGTTGCTGCGGGTCGCGTCGGTGTAGGTGGCGCGCAGCAGCCGCAGGCAGCCGACGGGAGCGAGGGCCTTGCGCAGCAGCGGGTCGAAGGCGTCCGCGCAGCCGCTGTCGGGCGCGACCGCGATCCGGGTCCAGGTGCGGTCGGTGCCGCCGGGTCCGGCGCCCTCGCCCTGGAGGGTGGGCGGGAACAACTCGTCCACGGGTACGCCGTGCCACAGCTGCCCGGCCGCCGCGAAGGTGTCGCGGGAACCGTCCGACCCGGGGTCCCCGGTGAGCCAACTCCCCGCCGCCGCGCCGCCGATGAGCCCGACGCCCAGCACCACACAGGCCGCCACGGCCGCCGCACGCGCCTTGGAGGGCCTCGGCCTGCGCCGCCCGTCGTACGACTCGGGCGGCGTCCACGGCGACGTGTCCGGCTGCGCGAACGTCACGAAGGGCCGCCCGGCCGACGCCTCGAACGCGGCGTCGAGCGCTTCGGCGGACCGCCGGGAGGGGCCCGTCGGGGGCTGCCAGCCACCGGGCCGCTCGGGCGTGAGGGGACGCGGCCGGGGGGTCGACGCCGGGCCGACCTCTTCGGGCAGGGGGCTACGAAGGGGCACTGCCTGCGGCGGTACGGCACGACCGGAGGCCGGCACGCCGGTGCGGGGCGCGGACGCCCGTGGCTGCCCGGTCTCGTGGGGCGATGTGCTGCCGGGAGTGGGGCCGGAGGGGCGAGACGCCGCGCCGCCGGCAGTGGAACCGAGAGGTCGAGACGACGCGCCACCGGGAGTGGAACCGGAGGGGTGCGAAGACCCGCCGTCGGGAGTGGAATCCGTGGGGCCCGGCAACGCGCCGCCGGGAGGGGAACCGGTGGCATCACGCGACGCCATCCCGTCGGGCGTAGGGCCGGAGGGACGGGACGAACGGTCACCGGGGGTGGGGCCCGTGGAACGTGGAGATGAGCCGTCGGCGGAAAAGCCGGAGGCAGCGGAAAAGTCGGAGGCACGGGACGACCGGCTGCCGGGGATCGGGGCCGAGTCGTCGGCCCGGCCGCCCGAGGTCTGTGCGGCGCCCGTGCGCCGCCCGGCATGGCGCGCCGAGGGCGGGGCGTCGGGGAAGCGTGCCGAGGCCGGGGGCGGGGCCTCGTCCGGGAGCCGAGAGGCCGAGCGGGAGTCCGAAAAGCGTGTCGTGGCTGCCGGTGGGGCGTCCGGGAAACGGGCGGAGGCCGCCGGGGGCGGCGGGGCGGCGGGGGTGCCGCCGTTCTGGCCGACGCTACGGCGGAAGTCGGAGAAGCGCGGGTGCTCGACGCGGTGGGGGGCGGCGCCACCGTCCACGACGGAACCGCGCGAGGGGCTCTGCCCGACCGACTGACCGACGCCACGTGCAGGACTGTGCCCGGCCCCACGGTCGGAACCACGTGCGAAGCCCTCCCCGACCGACTGGCCGGAACCACGCGCAGGGCTGTGCCCGGGGCCCTGATCGGAACCACGTGGGGAGCTCTGCCCGGCTGTCTGCCGGGAGTTGTGCGAGGGGCCGCTCTGGCCGGCAGCCGGGCCGGAGCCGTGCGTACGGGAGGGCGTGGGCCCGCCCTGCCCGTCGGAACTCTGCCTGTTCTCCGTCGTGTTCGTCGCGTCGGGGCCGTAAGGCCGCCGTTGCGCGTCGCCCGCGCCCAGGTGCCGTACGTCCCGGGACCCACCCGGCGTCGATGAGGGCGCCGAGGACGGACGGGGCGGAGTGCCGGGCCGCACGGGCACACCGGCAACCGGCGGCCGCTGCGGGCGCCGTGGCACGGTCGGCCCGCCCCCGGTCGAGGGCGCGCGATCCGGTCGGGGCGGCAGAGCCGAGGAGTCCCCCACCGGGCCGGAGCCGACCGGAGGAAGCGGTCCCGGAGTGCCTGCGTCCGACCGATCCGACGCGGACTCACGCGACGGCGGCTGCGCCTGCGGATGCGGAGGGTCGCCCGGTGTCGCCGGCGACGGTTCGTGGCCCGGCGGTATCGGCGGGCGGGGTGGGGCCGGTGGGCGCGGAGGGATGGAGGCGCGGCGCGCTTCCGTGCTCATGCACCCCCCGTTTCCTCGTCCCGGGCCGACCCGGAGGTCGTCCGGGCGTCCGACCGCCCGTGGGGAGCGGCCGTCACGCAAACCGTGGGAGTCGCCCCGCCGACGGCCCGCCAACACCACGGGCAAGCCATACCCGTGGCAGCGGATGTGCATCCCCGTCGAGGTCGTCCCTGCGTGCGCGTCACTCTACGGGTTGGCCCCGGTCGAACGGGAACCAGACCGCGGGACCGTGGCTTTAGCCCGGAACGTCCCCCTACCCTGCGGTAATCATGTCTGGCAGTCTTCGTTCATGACTGCGCGCGCCGCCGACCGGGCCCGGTACGACCGGGCCACAGCTCATCTCGACGCACCGTTGGCGATCGTCGACCTCGACGCCTTCGACGCGAACGCCGACGATCTCGTCCGCAGGGCCGGCGGCAAGCCGATCCGCGTCGCGAGCAAGTCCGTACGGTGCCGGGCACTCCTCGAACGCGTCCTGGCCCGTGAGGGCTTCCAGGGCATCATGTCGTTCACCCTCGCCGAGTCCCTGTGGCTGGCCCGCTCCGGGTTCGAGGACGTCCTCCTCGCCTACCCGTCGGCCGACCACGAGGCCTTCGCCGAGCTGGCGGGCGACCCCAAGCTCGCCGCGGCCGTGACCGTCATGGTCGACGACCCCGCCCAGCTCCAGCTGATCGACGGCGCCCGGCGGGGCGGCACCGAAGTGGTGCGTGTCTGCCTGGAGTTGGACACCTCGCTGAAGCTGCTCGGGGGGCGTCTGCGGGTCGGGGCCCTGCGCTCCCCGCTGCACTCCCCCACGCAGGTCGCCGACATGGCCCGCGCCGTCGCCGAGCGCCCGGGGTTCAAACTGGTCGGGATCATGGCGTACGAGGGTCATATCGCCGGTGTCGGTGACTCGGTGGCCGGGCGGCCGATCCGGTCGCGTGCCGTGCGGCTGATGCAGGCCACCGCGAAGAAGGAGCTGGCCGCGCGGCGGGCCGAAGTCGTGCGTGCCGTACGGCGGGTGGCGCCGGACCTGGAGTTCGTCAACGGCGGCGGCACGGGCAGTGTGCAGCACACGGCGGCGGAGGACGCGGTCACCGAGATCGGCGCCGGGTCGGGCCTGTACGTACCGCGGTTGTTCGACAACTACACCTCGTTCAGCGGGCGTCCGGCCGCGCTGTTCGCCATGCCCGTCGTACGGCGCCCGGGTGTCGGGGTCGTCACCGTCCTGGGCGGCGGCTATCCGGCCTCCGGCGCGCCCGGCCCCGACCGACTGCCGGTGCCGTATCTGCCGGAGGGGCTGAAGTACGACCCGCAGGAGGGCCCGGGCGAGGTGCAGACCCCGCTGCTCGGCGCGCCCGCGGACGACCTGCTGCTCGGCGACAAGGTGTGGTTCCGGCACGCCAAGGCCGGCGAGCTGTGCGAGCGGTTCGACGTGCTGCACCTGGTGGAGGGCGACGAGGTGACGGCGACCGTGCCGACGTACCGCGGCGAGGGCCACACGTTCCTGTAGCACCGGAGCCCGGGAGCCCGCTCGTAGGCGCCCGGGCTCACGACGGGCCGAGGCTGCTGCCCACTCCCCCGCCGGTGTCGGCGTCGTCCACCGGTCGGATGCCCTTGACGATCCTGTCGATGTCGCCGACCGGCGGTCCGTCGTCGCCCGCGTCGAGGGCGAACCGGACGAGGACGGGGGCCTCGGAGCCGCTGCTGGACGGGAAGACGAGGGACTGGACGTAACCGCCGGGTCCGGCCCCGGTCGTCACCCGCCAGCGCACGAAGTACCCGGCGCGGCCCGCGACGGCGACCGAACCGGAGTCGACGACCTCGTGGCCGGTGATGCCGTTGTACGGGCGCCGGTCCAGTTCGTCGCGGTCGTACGCGTCGTTCGCGGCGTCCTCGATGTCGTTCTCGGCGAGGACCTTCGGGGATGTCTCGCTGCTGCCGGTCACGGTGCGCGACACGACGGTGCCCCTGCGGCACAGCCCGTTGTCACCGGGGCAGTCGTAGATGCCACCGTCCGTGACCAGGACGGCGTCGTCCTCGGCGGATCCGTCGCCGTCGACCCAGCCGTCGAGGACCGGGAAGGTGATGCCGTTGAGGCCGTCCACGACGACGGTCGGGTCCCCGGTGGGGGACGCGGTGGCGGGCTTCGTGGGGGTCGGGCTGTCGCTCCCGTCGCCGTCGGAGGTCGGGGAGGTCGTCGCGGTCCTCGTCTCCTGGCCTCCGTCGCCGTCCTTGCCGAGGACGAGGACGCCGCCCGTGATCGCCCCGGCGACCAGGACGGCCCCCGCCACGGCGAGCACGACGACCTTGGTGCGCCCGGGGCCCCTGCCCGCGGGCGGCTGTGGCTGGACCACCGGCGGCACGGGCTGCTCCGGCTGGCGGCGGTGGTCGGTCCACGCGGCCCCGTCCCACCAGCGTTCGGTGAGCGGGAAGGACGGGTCGCGGTACCAGCCGGGCGGCGGCGAACTGCTCATCCCGGCACTTTAATCACACCGACGGTGTCGGTGTTCCGGTTGCCTAGAGCGGGGTGACGTACGCGCCCGAAATGCCGCCGTCGACCAGGAAGTCGGTGGCGTTCACGAAGGACGAGTCGTCGCTGGCGAGGAACGCGACGGCGGCCGCGATCTCGGTGGCCTCCGCGAACCGTCCGACCGGGATGTGCACGAGCCGGCGCGCGGCCCGCTCCGGGTCCTTCGCGAACAGTTCCTGGAGGAGCGGGGTGTTGACCGGCCCCGGGCAGAGGGCGTTCACGCGGATGCCTTCCCGCGCGAACTGCACGCCCAGCTCCCGTGACATGGCCAGCACACCGCCCTTGGAGGCCGTGTACGAGATCTGGGAGGTCGCCGCGCCCATGCGGGCCACGAAGGACGCGGTGTTGATGATCGAGCCCTTGCCCTGGCGCCGCATGTAGGGGAGCGCGGCCTTGCAGCACAGGTAGACGGAGGTGAGGTTGACCTCCTGGACCCGCTTCCAGGCCTCGAGGCCGGTCTCCAGGATGGAGTCGTCGTCGGGCGGCGAGATGCCCGCGTTGTTGAAGGCGATGTCGACGCTGCCGTAGGTGTCGTACGCGGTCCTGAACAGCGCCTCGACCTGCTCGGGGTCGGTGACGTCGACCTTCACGAAGATACCGCCGACCTCCTCGGCGGCCGCTTTGCCGCGCACCTCGTCGACGTCACCGCAGACGACGTGCGCGCCCTCGGAGGCGAGCCGCCGCGCGGTGGCGAGGCCGATGCCGCTGCCGGCACCGGTGATGACGGCGGTACGGCCGACGAGGCGGCGGCAGATGTTTTCGCCCGTCGATCCAGTCGATCCAGTCGATTCGGTCACTGTGCGGGGCCCTCCGTGCTGATGAAGACGTTCTTGGTTTCGGTGAAGGCGGTCAGGGCGTCCGGGCCGAGTTCACGGCCGATGCCGGACTGTTTGAAGCCGCCGAAGGGGGTCCAGTAGCGGACGCTGGAGTGGGAGTTGACGGACAGGTTGCCCGCGCGGACGGCCTGGGAGACGCGCAGCGCACGGCCGACGTCCCGGGTCCAGATGGAGCCGGAGAGGCCGTACGGGGTGTCGTTGGCGAGCCTGATCGCGTCGGCCTCGTCCTCGAAGGGGAGCACCACGGCTACGGGTCCGAAGACCTCCTCGGCGGCCACGCGCGCGTGGGGCTCCACGCCGGTGAGGACGGTCGGCGGGAACCAGAAGCCGGGGCCCTCGGGGGCCTTGCCGCGGATGCCGGGCGCGTCCGGGTCGACGTACGAGCGGACGCGGTCCAGCTGGACCTTGGAGATCAGTGGGCCCATCTGGGTGGCCTCGTCGGCCGGGTCGCCCACGCGGACGGACTCGATGCCGGGGGCGAGGAGGTCGAGGAAGCGGTCGTAGGCGGAGCGCTGGACGAGGATGCGGGTGCGGGCGCAGCAGTCCTGGCCGGAGTTGTCGAGGAATGCCATGGGAGCCGCTGCGGCGGCGGCCTCGATGTCGGAGTCGGCGAAGATGATGTTGGGGCTCTTGCCGCCGAGTTCGAGGGTGACGCGCTTGAGCAGCGCCGAACCCTTTGCCAACACCTGTTTGCCCACGGCTGTTGACCCGGTGAAGACGATCTTCGCCACGCCGGGGTGCTCGACGAGGGCGTTGCCCGCGACGGGGCCGTGCCCGGGCAGCACCTGGAACAGCCCCTCGGGCAGGCCCGCCTCACGGGAGAGTTCGACCAGGCGGAGGGCGGTGAGCGGGGTGGTCTCCGCGGGCTTGAGGATCACCGCGTTGCCGGCCGCGAGCGCGGGGGCGACGCCCCAGGCCGCGATGGGCATCGGGAAGTTCCAGGGCGCGATCACGCCGACGACGCCGAGCGGTTCGAGGAACGTGACGTCGAGGCCGCCGGCCACGGGGATCTGCCGTCCGGTGAGCCGTTCGACGCCGCCCGCCGCGTAGTCGAGCAGGTCCCGGACGTTGCCGGCCTCCCAGCGGGCGTTACCGATGGTGTGCCCGGCCTCCCGGACCTCGAGCAGGGCCAGCTCTTCGAGGTGTTCGTCCACCGTCGCGGCGAAGCGGCGCAGTCGCCGGGCCCGGTCGGCGGGGCTCATGGCGTGGGCCCACAGCCGCTGGACCTTGGTCGCCAGGGCGACGGCCGCGTCGACGTCCGCCGGGGTGGCGGCCGGGACGGTGGCGACGACCTCCTCGGTGGCGGGGTTGAGTACCTGGAGCTGCTGCTCGTACTGCTCGGACTGTCCGGACAAGAAAGGGCCTCTCACAGCGGGTGAATCACGGACGTGCTCGGTGAATCACAGACGTTCGAAGGAGCGGCGCAGCTCCCAGTCGGTCACGGCGGCGTCGAAGGCGGCCAGCTCGACGCGGGCCATGTTGCGGTAGTGCGCGACCACCTCGTCACCGAAGGCGGCCTTGGCGATCGGGCTGTTCTCCCACAGCTCGGCGGCCTCGCGCAGGGTGGTCGGCACCTGGGCGTATCCGGCGGTGTACGCGTTGCCCTCGCAGACCTCGGGCAGCTCCAGCTTCTGCTCGATGCCGTGGAGCCCGGCCGCGATCAGTCCGGCGACGGCGAGGTGCGGGTTGACGTCACCGCCGGGGAGCCGGTTCTCGAAGCGCAGGGAGCGGCCGTGCCCGACGACCCGCAGCGCGCAGGTCCGGTTGTCGTAGCCCCAGGCCACGGCGGTCGGCGCGAAGGAGCCGGGCTGGAACCGCTTGTACGAGTTGATGTTGGGCGCGTAGAGCAGTGAGAAGTCGCGGAGCGCGGCGAGCTGTCCGGCGAGGAAGTGGCGCATGACCGGCGACATGTCGCGGCCGTCGGCCATGACGTTGACGCCGTCGGCGTCCGCCAGGGACAGATGGATGTGGCAGGAGTTGCCCTCGCGCTCGTTGTACTTCGCCATGAAGGTGAGCGACACGCCCTCCTGGGCGGCGATCTCCTTGGCGCCGGTCTTGTAGATCGCGTGCTGGTCGCAGGTGACCAGGGCCTCGTCGTACTTGAAGACGATCTCGTGCTGCCCGGGGTTGCACTCGCCCTTGGCGGACTCGACGGTCAGCCCGGCGGCCGCCATGTCGTTCCTGATCCGCCGGAGCAGGGGCTCGATACGGCCGGTCCCGAGCACGGAGTAGTCGATGTTGTACTGGTTCGCCGGAGTCAGACCCTTGTAGCCGGCGTCCCAGGCCTGCTCGTAGGTGTCCTTGAAGACGATGAACTCCAGCTCGGTGCCGACGTTGGCCGTGTAGCCCAGCTCGGCGAGGCGCTCCAGCTGGCGGCGCAGGATCTGGCGGGGCGCGGCGACGACCGGGGAGCCGTCGTTCCAGGCCAGGTCGGCGATCAGCATGGCCGTACCCTCGTTCCAGGGCACCCGGCGCAGAGTGGACAGGTCGGGATGCATGGCGAAGTCGCCGTAGCCCCGGTCCCAGGAGGACATCTCGTAGCCGTCGACGGTGTTCATCTCGGTGTCGACGGCGAGCAGATAGTTGCAGCCCTCGGTGCCGTGGGCGAGGACCTCGTCGAGGAAGAAGCGCGCGGCGAACCGCTTGCCCTGGAGTCGGCCTTGCATGTCGGGGAAGGCCAGGACGACAGTGTCGATCTCACCGCCCGCGACGAGGGCGTGCAGTTCCTCGACGGAGAGCGGGGGTGTGCGGTCTGCCACGGGGGAGGCCTCCTTGGGCTTTCTTCGGCGCTCGCGCACTTCTGCTCGTACTGCTTTCGTACCGCGCGCTTCATCGGCCGGACCGGGAGTCATAAGGTATTGCCGAGAACCATTGCTTGGGAAGGGGGCACGGCCACATGTCGGTGGATCCTGACGGCGGTCCCGAGGACCGGCTGACCCCGGTGCTGCGGCCGGTCCGGGCGGGCAACGGCTTCGAGGAGGCCTTGGAGCAGATCCTGCAGGTCGTACGGCTCGGACTGGTGCCCGGCGGCGAACGGCTGCCCGCGGAGCGCGAGCTGGCCGAACGGCTCGGGATCAGCCGGGTGACGCTGCGCGAGGTGCTGAAGGTCCTCCAGGACCAGGGTCTGGTGGAGGCGCGGCGCGGGCGGTACGGCGGCACGTTCGTGCTGCCGCGTACCGACGCCGGCGGCGAGGACGAGTTGCGCCGGCGTATCGCCGAGGTCGACATCGAGGACGTGCTCCGCTTCCGGGAGGTGCTGGAGGTGGGGGCGGCCGGGCTGTGCGCGGCGCACGGGCTGACCGACGAGCAGGCCGGCCGCCTCCGTGAGGCGCTGGCCCGCACCCACGAGGCACCCCTCGCCGAATACCGCCGCCTCGACACGCTCCTCCACCTCACCCTCTCGGAACTGTGCGGCTCCCCCTCCCTCACCGCCCAGTACGCGGCCGTACGCGCCTCCGTCAACGAGCTCCTCGACTGCATTCCGCTCCTCGTGCGCAATCTGGAGCACTCCCAGCGGCAGCACGTCGCCCTCGTCGAGGCCGTCCTCGACGGGGACGCGGACGGGGCGCGCGAGATCATGCGGGAGCACTGCGCGGGAACGGCGGCGCTGTTGCGGGGGTTCCTGACGTGAAGGTCCCCGCCGGCGGGCGGGCTTACCAGGGGCGCCTTGCCCTCACCCGTCCATAAAGGTATGAACGATTTCCATTGGGTGACGGTCCCGTCGAGCGCGAGGGAGAAGCACGTGGCCAGGCCGCTGATCGGTGTGAGTACGTATCTGGAGTCCGGTACGCGCTGGGGCGTGTGGGAGCTGGAGGCCGCCCTGCTGCCGGTCGGCTACCCCCGGCTCGTCCAGGCGGCGGGCGGGCTCGCCGCGATGCTGCCACCGGACGACCCGTCGTACGCCGCGGAGACCGTCGCGCGGCTCGACGGGCTGGTGATCGCGGGCGGGCCGGACATCGACCCGTCGCGCTACGGCGCCGAGCGCGAGCCGCGCACGGGCCCGCCGGCGCCGGCGCGTGACGCCTGGGAGCTGGCCCTGATCCACGCGGCCCTCGACTCCGGCACCCCGCTGCTCGGCATCTGCCGCGGCATGCAACTCCTGAACGTCGCCCTCGGCGGCACGCTGATCCAGCACCTCGACGACCACGTCATCGAGGTCGGCGTCTTCGGCCACCACCCGGTGAAGCCCGTACCGGGCACGCGCTACGCCGGGATCGCCCCCGAGGAGACCGACGTCCCGACCTACCACCACCAGGCGGTGGACCGGCTCGGCGGTGGCCTCCTGGCCTCGGCGCACGCGTCCGACGGCACGGTCGAGGCCATCGAACTGCCCGCCCCCGCGTGGGTGTTGGGCGTCCAGTGGCATCCCGAGATGGGCGAGGACGTACGGGTGATGCGGGCGCTCGTGGAGGGAGCGTCCTGAGCCATGCCGTGCCGGGTGCCGTCAGGCTTTTTCGCCCCCGCCGCCCCTACCCGTCCCATCCCTGGGGCTCCGCCCCAGACCCCGCTCCTCAAACGCCGGAGGGGCTGGATTGATGCGGGCCTCAGGCATATCCAGCCCGTCCGGCGTTTGAGGACGAGGCCGTTCAGGCCGAAGGGGGGTCTGGGGGCGCAGCCCCCAGGGATGGGACGGGAAGGGGCGGCGGGGGCGCAACTCCCCCTCAACCGCCCGCCGCAGGCCCCCGCGTGAGCCCCAGCAGATCCCTCGCCGGCCCCGTCGGCCGGTGGCCCGTCGGCCAGACCGCCCGTAGGGCCCGGCGCAGCCGTACCCCGTGGACGGGGATGCGGACCAGACGGCGAGCGGACAACTCCTCGCCGAGGGCCAGCTCGCTCAGGACGGCCGGCCCCGCCCCGCTCAGCGCGGAGGACTTGACCGCCGTGGTCGAGGAAAGCTCGATGAGGGGGCGGGCCAGGCCGCCGAGGGCCCCTTCCAGGACTTGCCGCGTACCGGACCCCTTCTCACGGAGGATCAGCGGCGTGGAGGCCAGTTCCGCCGCGTCCAGGGCCTTGCGACGGCGGGCCCAGGGATGGCTCGGGGCGGTCACGACGATCAGGTGGTCGTGGGCTATCACGGCCGCGTCCAGCCCGGCCGGAACGGTCGGCCCCTCGACGAAGCCGAGGTCGGCCTCGTCCGCGAGCAGCCGTTCCGCGACGACCGTCGAGTTGCCCGCGAGGAGCGACACCGCCGTGTCCGGGCGTTCGGCGCGCAGCGCGATGAGCCAGCCGGGCAGCAGATACTCGGCGATGGTCATGCTCGCGGCGACCCGGAGCCGGGAGTCGCGCCGGTCCCGCAGCGCCTGCGCGCCCACGTCGAACGCCTCGGCCGCCTCGACGATCCGCCGGGCCCAGTCCGTCACGAGCGCCCCGGCGTCCGTGAGCCGGGACCCGCGCGGCGACCGGTCGACCAGAGCCACGCCCAACTGCCGTTCCATGGAGCGGATCCGGCTGCTCGCGGCCGGCTGTGTGATCCCCAGCTCCCGCGCCGCCCGCCCGAGCGAGCCCAGCCGCGCGACGGCCAGCAGCAGTTCGAGCGCCCCGAGATCCGGCACCCGATGCCCCAGCCCGCCCCGCTCCTCGCTCTCACTCATAACCCCAGCTTATGTCCCCATACAACCGAACTCCCTGGTGGGGCCCGCGCGACAGCGGAACGCTCGGAACATGGCCATCGCAGCCCGTCCGGAGCACCCGGTTCCCCCGGCTCCCCCGGCTCCCCCAGCCCACCCAGCCCCTCCGGCCCGTCCAGCGGCTCACCCGGTCCGCCCGGTCCGCCCGGTCCATGCTGCGCATCCGGCCCGTCCGACCCGCTCCTCGACGACGCCTCCCGGCCCCAGCCCCCACCCCCGCTTCCCCGCCCTCCGCCACCTCGGCCCCCACTGGTACGCCCCGATCATGGGCACCGCGATCGTGGCCACCGCCGGTGCCGGCCTTCCCCTGGACGTGCCGGGCCTGCGGACGGTCTGCACGGCGGTCTGGGCGCTCTCACTCCTCGCTCTGGTCGCCCTCCTCGCCGCCCGCGCCCTGCACTGGGTCCACCACCGCGACCAGGCCCGTGCCCATCTCCTCGACCCGGCCGTGGCCCCCTTCTACGGCTGCTGCTCCATGGCCCTGCTGGCCGTGGGCGGCGGTGCCCTCGTCGTCGGCCGGGACTGGACCGGGGTCCGGGCAGCCGTCGCGCTGGACGTGGTGCTGTTCGGCGCCGGGACGGTCGTGGGGCTGGCCGCCGCCGTCGTCGTGCCGTACCTGATGGTCGTCCGCCACCGGATCGAGCCGGCCCAGGTCACCCCCGTACTGCTGCTCCCCCTCGTCGCGCCCATGGTCTCCGCCGCGCTGGGCCCGCTGCTCGTCCCGTATCTGCCGCCCGGGCAGGCCCGGCAGACGCTGCTGTTCGGCTGTCTCGCGCTGTTCGGGCTGAGTCTGCTGGCGACGCTGCTCGTGCTGCCGCTGGTGTTCGGGCGGCTGGTCGCAGCGGGGCCGTTGCCGCTCGCGCTCACGCCGAGCCTCTTCCTGGTCCTGGGCCCGCTCGGGCAGTCGACCACCGCCGTCGGCAACCTCGCCGACGCGGCCCCCGAGGCCGTACCGACCCCGTACGCGCACGGCCTCGTCGTGTTCGCCGTCCTCCACGGCGTCCCGGTCATGGGCTTCGCGCTGCTCTGGCTCGCTCTCGCCGGGGCGATGCTCGTGCGGGCCCGGCGGCGGGGCATGGGGTTCTCGATGGCGTGGTGGGCGTTCACCTTCCCGGTGGGGACCTGTGTGACCGGAGCGGAGGCGCTGGCCCGGCACACGGGCCTCGTCGCCTTCGACGTCCTCGCCGTCGCGCTCTACGTGCTGTTGCCGGCCGCCTGGGCGACGGCCGCCGCACACACCATGCGCGGACTGGTCAGCGGACAGCTGCTCGCAGCGCCGCGCCCAGCACCTGAGGGGCCTCGGCCAAGGACGGGCCGTACCACGTGAGATGACGGCCGCTCAGCAAGGCGCTCGGCAGCCCGGGGAACGCCTCGGGGCCGTCGTCGGCGGTGAAGCGGTACGGCTCGTCGGGCAGGACGACGACATCGGGCGCGGCAGCCCGCAGCTCCTCGACGGGGACCCTCGGGTAGCGCTCGGCGTGCCCGGCGTACAGGTTGTCGACGCCGAGCCGGGCGAGCACGTCACCGGCGAAGGTGTCCCGGCCGAGGACCATCCAGGGCCGCCGCCAGATGGGCACGACGGCGGTCGTACGACGGCCGGGGGTCAGCGGGCCGACCGCCGGATCCGGCAGCCGTGACCACGCCGACTCCGCCTCGTCGAGCCAGCGCGGGCGGGACCGGGCTCCGCAAGCCCGCAGCACGCGGTCCAGTTCCGTGACGGCGCCCGGTACGTCCCGCACCTCGGTGACGAGGACCTCGACGCCCGCCTCCCGCAGGGCGGTCAGGTCGGGCTCGCGGTTCTCCTCCTCGTTGGCGATCACGAGGTCGGGGGCGAGGCGGGCGATCACGTCGGTCTTGGGGTTCTTGGTCCCGCCGACCCGTACGACATCGAGATCACCCGGGTGGTCGCACCAGTCGGTGGCGCCGACCAGCAGACCGGGCAGTGAGACGGCGACGGCCTCCGTCAGTGACGGGACGAGGGAGACGACGCGGGAGACGGAGCGCACGACAGCCTCACGCGCCCTTGCGGTGGCGGTCCTCAAGGGCCTCGATGTGGTCCGCGACGGCCACCACGACGACCCGGGTGTCGGGCTCGGTGGCCCGCCACCGGTGCCGTACGCCACCGGACATGTACAGCGTGTCGCCGCGGCCGAGGCGGTGGGCGCGGCCCTCGGCCTCGACCTCGACGGCGCCGTCGACGACGTACATCAGCTCGTCGTTGCGGTGCTGGACCTCGCGGCCCTCGTCGTGGTCGCCGGTGAACTCCATGGCGTGCAACTGGTGGTGACCGCGCACCAGGGAGCGCGAGCAGGACTCGGGGGGCGTGAACCCCTCGTCGGCGGCGCGCACGACATCGACGCTGCACGCCGGGTCGGCCGCCGCGAGCAGTTCGACGGCGGTGGTGCCGAGGGCGTCGGCGATACGTTCGAGGGAGGGTTTGCTGGGGCGGGCCCGTTCGTTCTCCACCTGACTGAGGAAGGGAACCGACAGGCCACTGCGCTCGGCCACGGCGGCGAGGGTGAGCTCCTGTGCCCGGCGCCGCCGCCGGACGGCCGCGCCCACCCGAAGGGGCTGTTCTTTGTGGTCGCCCATCGCTCCGGCTCCCTCCTTCGCTCGTCGGTCGGCTCGCAGACGCCCGCTGGGTCGGCTTGCGAACGCTTACTGTTCCGGTTACGGATGCCCACCCGTCCGGCACTCATCGCGCGCACTTCTCCTGATGAGTTCTCTGCACCCTACGCATGTTCGGCAAACCGTTTCATGCGCCCGTCACATCCCGGTGAACCGGGACGGGGTCCATGCTCACAGTTCTCGCCAGTAGAGCAGCTGTCCCGCCTCCCCTTTCGCCGCTCCCTCGCGGGGCACGAAGAGGCTGACCAGGAGGGCGGGACGCCCGTCGGGACTGTTGACGAGGGCGGCCGACGGGTTGGCGAGGGAGGTGCTGCCGCCGTGGGTGCGTGGGGTGACACGGTCGGCACGTCCTGTCACCGGATCGTAGGCGTACGTCCGCCAGCTGCCGAAGTCGTCCCGCAGGCGCTGGCCCTCCACCAGTACCAGGGGTTCGCCGCCCAGTTCGACACGGGTGCGGTCGCCGATGTTCCCGGCGGTCCCCCAGGCCACCACGGCCCGGTCCAGCCGGTCATCGGCCTCGACGTGCCACGCCGTGAAGTCCCGCAGGCTCGCCCGGAGTTGGCGGTCCGTGCCGCACGACTCCTGGTAGTGCCCGGTGAGTTCGACCGTGTCGCCGTGCACGGCGGTCACGTCCGGTGTGCCCTCGGCGCAGGGCGACAGGGTGCGCGGGGCGTCGTACGCGCGGTCCGCCTCACCTGCCAGAAGGGCGTCGAGACCGGGGTAGCCGCGGACGGCGATGTGGTTGTCCGGATCTTTCTCGTACGCCAGTACGTAACCGCCTCGGCCGTTCGGTGCGAGCGACGGCTGGCTGGTGCCCGCGCCGAAGTCGTGGCGGCGGGTCCAGGTGCGCAGGTCCGTGGAGGTGGCGACCGCCGCGTGGAATCGGCCGTCGGCGAGCGTCGAGTGGTAGACGGCGAGATACGTGTTCCCGTCCGGGGCCTGGACGATCTGGGCGGTGTCCATCGTCCGCCCGCCGTCGTCCCGCACGTCGTACGCGAACCCGTCCGCCTCCCGCACATCCCCGGCCAGCTCGACGAACCGCTCGGCCGCCACCGACACCGGCTCCGCGTTCGCCACCGGCAGCCGCGCCGCCAACGGCACGGCGAGCACCAGCGCGACCACGACGGCGAAGGGCGGGGGACGGCGGCGAACGGGCATGCGGGGCTCACAGGAACGGGCGGAAGCGGCGAGTCGAGACTACGGACGCCCCCCGGGCCCGGGAACGCGACGAGGGGTGGGGTTCACCACACCCGGTCGGCGGCCCACGACGCGCAGAGCCCCGGCCGACGGCAGGACCGTCGGCCGGGGCTCTGCGCGGCACCGCGCGCGACACCGCGTCGGACTACTTCACGGGCGCCATCTCGTCGACGATGCCCGGATGGGCGTCGATCCACTGCTGGACGCCCTCGTCCTCCTTGCCCCGCCCGGCCTTCTGAATCGCCTGCTCCAGGCTCATCAGCTCGTCCGGGGTCATGTGCCAGTTCTTCAGCCAGCCGTTCAGCTCGGAGTACTTCTCGGGGAAGCTCCTGTGCGCGAGCGTCCGGATCTGGTTGTTGGCTCCCCAGGTCTTCTCGGGGTCGGCGAGCCGGGTGAGGTCGTACTTGTCGTACGCCCAGTGCGGCGACCAGAGCACGACCGCGATCGGCTCCTTCTTCGCGTACGCGCGCTCCAGCTCGGCGAGCATCGAACTCGTGCCGGCCTTGGTGAGCTTGAAGTCCGACAGGCCGTACGCCGGCATGACCGTGTTCTCCAGGCGGACCATCTCCCCCGTGCCGGGCTCGATGCCGACGATCCGGCCCTGGAACTCGTCCTTGTGCTCCCGCAGATCGTCCATCGTGGTCACGCCCTCGACATAGGACGGGACGGCGATCTCCAGCGAGGTCTTGTCGTACCAGGCGCCGACATCGACGAGATCGTTCTTGTACTTGTCCCAGTACTGCTTCTGCGCGACCGGCAGCCAGGCGTCGAACTCGACGTCGACCTGCCCGGTGGAGAGACCGGTGAACAGCGGGCCGATGTCGAGCTTGGTCTTCTTCGGCCGGTAGCCGCGCTTCTCCAGGACGTTCTCCCAGAGGTGGGTGACGGCGATGCCCTCGTCCCACGCGGGGTAGCCGATGACCGGCGCGGCTCCGGCCTGCCTGCCCTGCTCGTAGCGGGTCCTGGCGACCGGGGCCAGCTTGTCGACGAGGCCCGGGTTCTTCTTCAGCCAGGCCTTGACGCCCTCTTCCTGGTGCCCCTTGCCGGCGTCCTGGATGGCGCCTTCGAGGGAGGTGAGCTGCGTGTCGGTGAGCTTGAAGTCCTTGAGCCACTGGGCGACCTGGGGCTCCTTCTCGGCGAAGCCCTTCCGCCCGATCGTGTGAATCCCGTCGCCCGCGCCGAAGGCGCCCTCGGGGTCCTTCAGCTTGGTCAGCTCGTACTTGTCGTACGCCCAGTGCGGCGACCAGAGCGTGACCGCTATCGGCTCCTTCTTCTGGTACGCACGGTCCAACTGGGCCAGCATCGCCGAGGTGTTGGACTTGACCAGCTGGTACTCGCCCTTGAGGCCATAGGCGTGTCGGACCTTGTCCTCGTAGAGCTTGGTCTCGCCCGCGCCCGGCTCGATGCCGTAGATCTTCCCCTTGAACAGATCGCCCTTGCCCTTGAGGTCGTCGAGCGAGTCCACGCCCTTGACGTAGGACGGGACGGCGATCTCCAGCGAGGTCTTGTCGTACCAGCTGCCGTAGTCCTCCAGCCGGTCCTTGTACTTCGCCCAGTACGAGGCGTGCGTGGCCGGGAGCCAGGAGTTGGTCTGGATGTCGACGCTGCCCTGCGCCTGACCGTTGTAGAGGGCGCCGACCTCCAGCGACTTCACCTCGGGGGTGAAGCCGCGCTGGTGGAGGATCTCCTTCCAGAGGTACGTGGAGGCCACGCCCTCGGGCCAGTCGATGTAGCCCATGCTGACCGGGCGGCCCTGGCCGACGTTCGCGCCGACCTCGGTGCCGTCGTCCGTCCTGCCGAAGACGTTCAGGCCGCCGGCGACCAGTGCGAGGACGAGCACACCGACCATCGCGACCGGCGTGGCCGGCTTCCAGCGGAGGAACCTCAGGCCGCCGAGTGCCGTGTTCGCCTTGGCGAGGGCGCGGCGGCCGAGCGGGGACACGCGCTGGTTGAGGGCGCTGGTCATACGGTCGAGGTAGATCGCGAGGATGACCACCGCGACACCGCCCTCGAAGCCGAGGCCGACGTCGACGGAGCTGATGCCGTCGTACACGGTGGAGCCGAGGCCGCCACCGCCGACCATGCCCGCGATGACGACCATCGAGAGGGCCAGCATGATCACCTGGTTGACGCCCGCCATGATCGTGGGCAGCGCCAGCGGCAGCTGCACCCGCCACAGCGTGCGGCGCGGGTGGGTGCCGAACGCCTCGGCGGCCTCGACCAGTTCGGCGTCGACCTGCCGGATGCCGAGCTCGGTGAGGCGTACGGCGGGCGGCATCGCGAAGACGATGGTGGCGACCATGCCGGGCACCGGGCCTACGCCGAAGAAGAAGATGCCCGGGATCAGATAGACCATCGCCGGCATGGTCTGCATGAGGTCGAGCACCGGCCGCACCGCTCCGCTGACCGCGCGACTGCGGGCCGCCCAGATGCCGATCGGCACCGCGAAGGCGAAGATGATCACGCAGGAGACGAGCACCAGCGAGAGCGAGTTCATCGCCGGTTCCCACTGCTCGATCGAGTCGATCAGCGCCAGGCCGGCGAAGGCCAGGACACCGGGCAGCAGGCCGCGCAGCCAGAAGGCGAGCAGGGCGAGGATGCCGGCGAGGAGCAGCGGGTCGGGCGCGGTGAGCACCGCGTTCGCCCCGTCGTACAGGGACTCGACGACGATCTTGATGAGGTCGAAGAGCCAGCCGAGGTTGTCGCGCAGCCAGTCGACGCCGTGGGAGACCCAGTCGCCGATGTGGATCCTAGGCACTGGCCTTCACCGCCCGTACGGCCTTGTCGCGCGGGGCGTCGCACGGCGTGGGCTCGACCTGCTGGTCGCCGAGGAAGCCGATCAGGCGGTGGCGCGGTACGACGCCGACGAGGGCGCCCTGCTTGTCGAGCACCGCGACCGGATGGGACAGGCGGGCGCTGATCGCGCAGAGTTCCGTGAACGGCGTGCCCGGCGTCGCGGTCTCACAGCCGCAGTCCGCCTCGTCGCCGCGTACGGCCGTGTCCATGACGGCACCGGCGGTGAGCACCCGGGAGCGGTCGACGTCCTGGGTGAAGGAGGCCACGTAGTCGTCGGCGGGGCGGATCAGGATGTCCTCGGCGGTGCCGGTCTGGACGATGCGGCCGTCGCGCATGACGGCGATGCGGTCGCCCAGGCGCATGGCCTCGTTGAGGTCGTGCGTGATGAAGACGATGGTCTTCTTCAGGGTCTGCTGCAGCTCCAGCAGCTGGTCCTGCATGTCACGGCGGATCAGCGGGTCGAGCGCGCTGAACGACTCGTCCATCAGCAGCAGATCGGCGTCGGTGGCGAGGGCGCGGGCCAGGCCCACACGCTGCTGCATACCGCCGGACAGTTCGTCGGGCCAGGACGTCTCCCAGCCGGCCAGACCGCACAGGCCCAGCGCCTCGGTGGCACGCCTCACGCGTTCGGCACGCGGCACGCCCTGGACCTCCAGGCCGTACGCGGCGTTCTCCAGGACGCTGCGGTGCGGGAACAGCGCGAAGTGCTGGAAGACCATGCTGATGCTCCCGGCACGGACCGCGCGCAGCTCGCGGTCGCTCAGCGCGGTCAGGTCCCGGCCGTCGAAGCGGACGTGCCCGGCGGTGGGCTCCAGGAGCCCGTTGAGCATGCGCAGCAGCGTGGACTTGCCGGACCCGGACAGGCCCATGACGACGAAGATCTGGCCCGGCTCCACCGTGAAGGAGGCGTCGATCACGGCGGCGGTGGTGCCCTCGGCGCGCAGTTCCTCGCGGTCGGCGCCGGCCCGGAGCCGGTCCACCGCGTCGTCGGGTCGTCTGCCGAAGACCTTGTACAGGCCTTCGGCTTCGAGTCTGGATGACTCCCTGGCTGACACATGCACCTCTTGGATAGCGACAGGAACGGCCCGCCTCCCCCGCCCGCAGGCCGGCCGTGGAGCGCGGCGGGATCGGCCCGCCCGGTCGGTGGTCTCAGCACACGACCGGCGCTGCTCCGGGGCCGCGCCTGCCCTGCCCCCACCACGGCAAACGCGACAGTGGCCCGCTTCACAGTGCATTCACCGCAGGCCAGAGGTATTCACGGAACACGGGACGGGGTCTTCACGGAACGCGTGCACGCATGCCACGCGCGGTTGGGTCGGGAGCCGCGTGTCGGTGCCGTGCGGCATGATGCGGGGCGTGACCCGACGCCTGATGCTCCTCGACACCGCCTCCCTGTACTTCCGCGCCTACTTCGGGGTACCGGACTCCGTGAAGGCCCCGGACGGCACCCCGGTGAACGCCGTGCGCGGGCTGCTCGAATTCATCGACCGCCTGGTCCGGGACCACCGGCCGACGGACCTGGTGGCATGCATGGACGCGGACTGGCGCCCGCAGTGGCGGGTCGACCTGATCCCCTCCTACAAGGCGCACCGCGTCGCCGAGGAGCACGAGGTCGGCCCGGACGAGGAGGAGGTGCCGGACACGCTGTCGCCGCAGGTGCCGGTCATCGAGGAGGTGCTGGACGCGCTCGGCATCGCGCGCGTGGGCGTCGCCGGGTACGAGGCGGACGATGTGATCGGCACCTTCACGGCCCGAGCGAAGGACCCGGTCGACATCGTCACCGGCGACCGCGACCTGTACCAGCTGGTCGACGACGGGCGCGGCGTGCGTGTGCTGTACCCGCTGAAGGGCGTGGGCTCGCTGCAGCTGACCGACGAGGCATGGCTGCGCGAGAAGTATGGCGTGGACGGCCGCGGGTACGCGGATCTGGCCCTGCTGCGCGGCGACCCGAGCGACGGTCTGCCGGGTGTGCCCGGCATCGGCGAGAAGACGGCCGCGAAACTCCTCGACCAGTTCGGCGACCTGGCCGGGATCATGGCCGCGGTCGACGACCCGGCGGCCAAGCTGACGCCGTCACAGCGCAAGAGACTCGACGAGGCGCGACCTTATGTCGCGGTCGCACCCACGGTCGTCCAGGTGGCGGCCGACGTACCGTTGCCGGAGGTCGACACGGCGCTGCCGCGCGCGCCGCGAGATCCGGCGGCGCTGGAGGAGCTCGCGGCGCGCTGGGGCCTCGGGGGATCGCTGCAGCGGTTGCTCACGACGCTGCAGGCGTGAGGTGGACGCCCCCCCGGGCGGGGCGCACGCCGGAGGGTGGGGAGACACTTCGGTGGTGAGGGCTTTGAGGCGCGATTCACACCATGAAGTCCGCGTACACCTCTCAAGCATGAGGTGTACAACAGGGGGAGATGCTAACTTAGGTAAGCCTTAGTAGGTACTTGGGAGGCCGTCATGGCAGAGCGTCCGGTACGCAGGACCCCGAAGCCCCACTCCGGGCGAGTCGTCCGCACAGAGCGGCTCACCCCGCACATGCAGCGCGTCGTGCTGGGGGGCGACGGCCTCGCGGAGTTCTCCCCGCGCGGCAGCACCGACCATTATGTGAAGCTCCTGTTCGGCCCCGAGGGCATGACGTATCCGGAGCCCTTCGACCTGGAGCGGATCCGTGCGGAGTTCCCCCGGGACCAGTGGCCGGTGACCCGGACGTACACCGTGCGGGCCTGGGA
Source organism: Streptomyces sp. CA-210063 (assembly GCF_024612015.1). NCBI lineage: Bacteria > Bacillati > Actinomycetota > Actinomycetes > Kitasatosporales > Streptomycetaceae > Streptomyces > Streptomyces sp. CA-210063. The sequence continues at coordinate 8,613,203 of NZ_CP102512.1, read as the reverse complement.
TCCCGGACTGCGCGAGCTGACCATCGACTTCGTGCTCCACGGCGACGAGGGTCTCGCCGGTCCCTGGGCGACCCGCGTCCAGCCGGGCGAGCTGGTCCGTTTCCTGGGCCCGGGCGGTGCCTACGCGCCCAACCCGGAGGCCGACTGGCATCTGCTCGTCGGCGACGAGAGCGCCCTGCCCGCGATCGGCGCCTCCCTGGAGGCCCTTCCCGACGGCGCCCGGGTCCACGCGCTCGTCGAGGTCGCCGGTCCCGAGGAGGAGCAGAAGATCAACTCCGATGTGGACGTCGTCTGGCTGCACCGCGGCGACCGTCCCATCGGCGCCGCCCTCGTCGAGGCCGTACGCGCGCTGGAGTTCCCCGAGGGCCGGCTGCACGCCTTCGTCCACGGCGAGGCGGGCTTCGTGAAGGAGCTGCGCCGACTGCTGCGCGTCGAACTCTCCGTCCCGCGCGAGGACTTGTCCGTCTCCGGCTACTGGCGCCTCGGCCACGACGAGGACGGCTGGCAGGCCGCGAAGAAGGAGTGGAACGCGCGCGTCGAGGCGGAACAGGATGGCGTGTCCGCGACGGCGTGACGTCGGACGACCGGGGTGATCGGGGCGATCGGGGAAGCGCCGCCTCGCACGACTGCGGCGGCTGACCCTCACAGCTTTGCGCGGCTGTGGCGGCTGAACCACACAGCCTTGCGCGGCCGTGGCGGCTGCCCCACGCAGCCTCGGCGGCCGGGCGGCGATCCGACCGCCGAGGCATCGGACGACTCCGACATCCGAGCCTGAGGCCTCGGGCGACCCCCACCTCCCACCCCGTGACCTCGGACGACTCCCACCTCCCACCCCGTGACCTCCGGAGACTCCCACCTCCCACTCGCGTGACCTCCGGAGACTCCCACCTCCCACCCGCGTGACCTCGGACGACTCCCACCTCCCACCCGCGTGCCCCCCGGCGGCCGGGCCCCGTCCTCCACAGGACAAAGCCCGGCTCACCCGTTTGAATGAACACATGGGTGTTCGGCACGCGAGGACACACCACCGAAGCAGGACCCGGGGCGCGACGGCCCTCGCCTCGCTCCTCGTCCTCGGCTGTGTCCCGTACGGCATCGGCACCGTCTCGGCGGCTCCCCCGCCGCAGCCGCCGCCCCAGCTGACCCAGGAGGACGTCGACCGGGCGGTCGACGCCCTGGACGGCATCGTCGAGCGCGGCATGGACCGGACCGGGGTGCCGGGCGTCGCGGTGGCCGTCGTGTACCAGGACCGGGTCGTCCACCTGGACGGCTACGGCAAGCGGCATGTCGGCCAGGACGCCGAGGTCGGCCCCGACACGGTGTTCCAGCTGGCCTCCCTGTCGAAGCCACTGGCCTCGACCGTCGTCGCCGGGGCCGTCGGCGACAAGACCGTCGACTGGGACGACCCGGTGTCCGAGCACCTCCCGTCCTTCGCCCTGAAGGACCCCTGGGTGACCGACCACGTCACCATCGCGGACCTCTTCTCCCACCGCAGCGGCCTCCCCGACCACGCCGGGGATCTCCTGGAGGACCTCGGCTACGACCGCGACTACGTCCTCGAACACCTCCGCCTGGAGCCCCTGACGCCGTTCCGCGCGAGCTACGCCTACACCAACTTCGGCGTCACGGCGGCGGGCGAGGCCGTCGCCGACGCCGCCGGGACGAGCTGGGAGAAGCTCGCCGAGGACACGCTCTACAAGCCGGCCGGCATGGACGCCACCAGCTCCCGCTTCAACGACTACGAGGCCGCGACCGACAAGGCCTTCGCGCACGTCCGCGACGGCGACACCGGCGACGATGACACCGGCACCGGCACCGGCACCGGCACCTGGGAGGCGAGGCACGTCCGGGACGCCGACGCCCAGTCCCCGGCCGGCGGTGCGAGCTCCACGGTCCGCGACCTCTCCCTCTGGCTGCGGCTCCAGCTCGCGAACGGCGAGCTGGACGGCGACCGTGTCATCGCCGCCGACCCCCTCGAACGCACCCACGTCCCCGAGATCGTCTCCCAGCCGCCGCCCGCCCCGGCGGGCCGCGCCGGCTTCTACGGCCTCGGCTGGAACGTCTCCTACGACGACCTGGGCCGCCTCCGCCTCAGCCACTCCGGGGCCTTCGCCCTCGGCGCCAACACCAACGTCATGATGCTGCCCGGCGAACAGCTCGGCATCGCCGTCCTCACCAACGGCGAACCCGTCGGCCTCGCCGACGCCGTCTCCCTGGACTTCCTCGACACGGCCCAGCACGGCAAGCCGACCGAGGACTGGCTGGACCTGGCCGGCCGGCTCTATGAGCAGGAGGCCCAGAAGTCCCGCTCCCCCACCGACTACGGCAAGCCCCCGGAGGACGCCTCCGACGCCCGCGCCGACGCCACCTACACGGGCACCTACACCAACGCGTACTACGGCCCCCTCACCGTCACGAAAACCGGCGGCGACCTGACCATGCGCCTCGGCCCCAAACCCATGACCTTCCGCCTGACCCACTACGCCGGCGACACGTACTTCTTCGAAACGGTGGGCGAGAACGCGAGCGGCCCCTCCGGCGTCACCTTCAAGGGCGACGCGAACGGCAAGGCCACCGAGGTGACGATCGAGGCGTTCGACGAGACCGGGTTGGGGACGTTCAGGCGCTCGTGAGTACGTCCACCAACCGGGCCAGCGCGTCCGCGAGTCGGCCCAGCCCCGGCCCCGCAGCCCCGCCCGGCTCCGCCATGTAGACATCCCGGCGGATCTCGATCATCAGGGCGGTCACCCGGCGGTCGTGCCCGTAGTACGTCAGCGGGACGTACGCGCCCCCGAACGGGCTGTTGACGCCGGTGCCGCCGAAACCGGCGAACGCGTCCTCGGCGGCGCCCAGCAGGCCGGGCGGGGTGTGGAAGGCGTCGCTGCCCAGGCAGACGGGCGGGCGAGGGCCGTCGCCGTGGAGCTCGTAGGGCAGGGGCCCGGTCGGGTAGGAGTGGACGTCGATGACCACGGCCCGGCCGACGGCATCGAGGCGATCCGTCACGGCGTCGGTCATGGCGTCGGCGTACGGGTGGAAGTAACCGTCGATGAGCGGCTGTCCGCCGAGTGGCAGGCCGTCCGGGCCGGCCGCGCGGAGCACCTCCCCGTGCGTGGTCCTCGTATAGACGGCACCCATCCCCACGGCCAGCATCTCCTCCCGCTCGTCCGGGAACCGCTCCGGATCGATCACGAGACGGGACAGCTGGTTGACGAACCGCCAGGGGCGCACGGCCGACCGGTCGGCGGCCTGCTCGGCGATCCGGTCCGTGTGCCCGTCGGTGATGTGGTCCAACTCCCGTTCCAGCGCGGCGTCGTCGAGGACGATCCCGTCCCGTACGGCCGCCGGGATCACCCGTGAGCTGTGCGGCACGTGCAGGAGCACGGGGGACTCCGGCGCGCCCGGAAGGAACCGGTAGGAGGGCGACGCGTCGTTCATCCGGGGATCCTCGCTGTGGGGGTCTGCGGTGTGGGGCGTGCCGCTCGACGACACCTCCTCGCTCCCCTCCCTTGCCCCCAACTGCCCACCCTGAAAAAGTCGTGAGGATTTGGGCCCGCCCCGGACACGGTCGCGTGACACACGCGACACAGGACTCCCCTAATTTCTGTCGCCACTCCCCAATTTCTGTCGCCCGACAGGAATTCGCGCCGCTCTCGCGCGAAAGCTCGCGCCGCTTGTTGCGAAAGCAGGTTGCCGCCATGACGAGCACCGCCCCCGATGTCCGACCGGAACCACCCCACTCCCCCGACGACCGTTCCCTGACCGAGTTCGGCTACCGCCAGGAGCTGCACCGCAGCCTGAACAGATACGCCTCGTTCGCCGCCGGTTTCTCCTTCATCTCGGTCCTCACGACCGTCTTCCAGTTCTTCGCCTTCGGGTACGCGTTCGGCGGCCCGGTCTTCTTCTGGACCTGGCCGGCGGTGCTGATCGGCCAGCTGCTGGTGGCCGCGTGCTTCGCGGAGCTGGCGGCGCGCTATCCGATATCGGGCGCGATCTACCAGTGGTCCTCGCGGCTGTCCACCCAGACGTTCGGCTGGTTCGCCGGCTGGATCATGGTGATCGGACAGATCGTGGTGGTCGCGGCGGCCGCGCTCGCGCTGCAGATGGTGATGCCCGCGATCTGGTCGGGCTTCCAGCTCGTCGGCGGCGACCCGACACCCACCTCGGCCACGGGTGCGGCGAACGCGGCCGTCCTGGGCGTGATCCTGCTGGTCCTCACCACGGTCGTGAACCTCCTCGACAACCGGGTGCTGTCCGTGGTCAACCGGGTCGGCGTCACCGCCGAGATCATCGGCGCGATCCTGATCGTCGTCCTGCTCCTCACCCACTCCGAGCGTTCCCCCGGCATCACCTTCCACACCGCCGAGGGCAGCACCGACCTCCTCGGCGCCCTCCTCGTGGGCTCGTTCATGGCGGCGTACGTGATGATCGGCTTCGACAGCGCGGGCGAGATGAGCGAGGAGACCCACCACCCCCGCCGCACCGCGCCCCGTACGATCCTCACGGCACTCGGCGCGGCCGGTCTGCTCGGCGGCCTCCTCGTCCTCGCCGGCCTGCTCGCCGCGCCCAGCCTCACCGACGGCAGGCTGGGTGTGGAGGGCCTGAGCTACGTCCTGACCAGCAGCCTCGGCGACGGACTGGGCCGCTTCCTGCTCGCGGACGTGGTGGTGGCGATCACCGTGGCCACGCTCGCGATCCAGACGTCGGCCTGCCGCATGCTCTTCTCGATGGCCCGCGACGGCCAGCTCCCCTTCGCCGGGCGGCTCGCCAAGGTCAACGCGCGCACCGGCATGCCCACCGCCCCCGCCGTGGTCGTCGGCCTCCTCGCCGCCGCCCTCCTGCTCCTCAACTTCGCCTCACCCGAGGCGTTCCTGGCCATCGGCACCACCTGCATCGTGATGCTCTACCTCGCCTACGCGATGGTCACCGGCCCGCTCCTCGTACGGCGCCTGAAGGGCACTTTCGCCTCGGACGGCACCGACGAGACCGGCAAGCCCCTCTTCTCCCTCGGCCGCTGGGGCGTCCCCGTCAACGCCCTCGCCCTCCTCTACGGCCTGTTCATGACCGTCAACCTGGCCTGGCCGCGTGCGGCGGTTTATGACCCGGCGGGTGGACATTGGTACTTCCAGTGGTTCACCGTGCTGTTCTTGCTGGTCACGGTAGTGCTCGGAGTTCTGTACCGGCTGATGCGCTCGCGACGCGTGCGCTCTGCCGCGGAACCTGCTCGGGCTCTCGCGGATCCGGCCCAATTGCCGCCACAATAAGCCTTGTTGTCCCAGATCGGACAGCGCACGGACGGCACACTGGACGGCGTGTGAAGCCGCGCATCCGGCGAGTGCAGGGCCGCTGCATGCGCCGGGGTAGCTCCATGCGCCGGGGCCGGGCGCCCTTTCCAAGCGCCGAATACCATTGCATGGTCCAAAGCAAGGGTCTTTCAGGGTGAATTGACGGCATGAAAGGGTGTCGTGCCCGGGCCCGTGGAGGTGGTGTCCGGATGCACACACCGTCGGCCGGGCCATCCAGTGGATCACCCAGAACACGGGACCGGGTGCCGCCCGAGGCACTCTTCGCGCTGCTGCGCGACGGCGCCTTCCACAAGCTCCAGTTTGCCTCGAACAGTTGACTAAAGCCGCAGGCGCACCGGAATGTGTGGTCGACGGTGCCACCCCGGCGCACCGGTCGCCGAGGCCCCGCTCGACCGGTTCAGCCGGCGAGCCCCCTTCATGCACGAGTCAGCCACGCCGCGGTCGCAGCGTACGGAACAGCGCGTAGTCCATGGACTGAGAGTTACCGCTCATGCCAGCTCTTGAATACCCGACAGGAGATCAGCACGATGAGCACACCCTCGCTCCGAGCGCTTTACACATGGCAGGGGAACCCGAGCGTTGACCTGCTGAATCGCGACGGCGACGTGTGGACGTACAACATGGGGCTCCTGCCCCTCGCGGCCGACCCGGACGAGTGGGAGGCCATCGGACTCGCCGATATCACTGCGTGGTGCTATCCCTTCGCGGAAGAGGATGAGCTGTTCCTGGCATACCACTTGTACGCGTGGATGTTCGCCCTCGACCTGCTGTTTGTACGGACGTTCAAAGCTGAGCGCGACCTCACAGGGGCGCGGGCCATGGTCGACCGGCTCTCTGCGTTCATGCCGCTCGACGGCACCTCCCGCGCGATACCGGACCACCCCATTGAGAGGTCCCTCGCTGACATATGGCTACGGATGACGCCAACCCGGTCGGCGGCTTGGAAACGCAACATGCTGAACGCCGTGATGGAATATGCCGACGGGCAGTGCTGGGAGCTGGAATGCATGTGCACTGGGCGAATCCCTGATCCTGCCGAGTACCTTGTCCGCCGCCGCGGCTCCTTCGGCGGCCACGTCGGGATCTGCCTTGCCGAGCACGTAGCAGCCGCGGAAGTGCCGGCGCGCGTGCGCCAGTCCCGTCCGTTCCGTGCGCTGATGGACGCCTGGACAGACCTTCAAACTCTGTACAACGACGTCCGCTCCTACCGCCGAGAGGTCGAGAAGGAGGACGAGACGTGTAACTTCGTCCTCGTATTCGCGAGGTTCTTGGACATCTCCGTCGACGAGGCCGCGGCCTTGGTCACCCGACTGCGTGCGGCCAGGCAGTCGGAATACGAGTATCTCGAGAGCACTCGACTCCCGGCACTCTGCGAACAGCTGCAGCTGAACGGCAACGATCGTGAGCAACTGTCGGCCGTCCTCGAAGCGATGCGTTACCACCTCGCCGCCGTGGACGTGTGGACGACGATTGCCCCGCGGTATCAGGCACCTGCCCCAGGAGATGCGTAGACATCATCTCGTCCAACAAGATCCAGGGCGTGATCGGCATCCTGTCGGTACCGCCACGTACGCTTGATCGTGATGAGACGCCGTACTCCACCCCCGCCCTCTCCCCTGCCGCAGCGCGACGGGGTGGATCCGGTGCGGGTGCGGTTGCCGACCGGGGACACGTGGGCGACCGTGCGGGATTATCTCGTAGCGCGGCTCCCGGCCAGGGCCGGGTTGATCGACAACATGCTCGACGAGGGACACATCGTGGACGCCACCGGGCGCCCGGTGCCGTGGGACATGGCGTACGTGCCGGGGATGTTCGTGTGGTTCCACCGGGACCTGCCGGACGAGGAGCGCGTACCGTTCACGGTCGACGTCGCGTATCGGGACGAACACGTGGTGGTGGCCGACAAGCCGCACTTCCTGGCCACGACCCCGCGCGGCAGCCATGTCGCCGAGACGGCCCTGGCGCGGCTGCGTCGACAGCTGGGAATCCCGACACTGAGCGCGGCTCACCGCCTGGACCGGCTGACGGCCGGCCTGGTGCTGTTCACCGTGAGGCCGAAGGAGCGCGGCGCGTACCAGACGCTGTTCCGCGACAGGCGGGTGGCGAAGGAGTACGAGGCGGTGGCCCCGTACGATCCCGCACTGGTCCTGCCCCGTACCGTGCGCAGCCGGATCGTCAAGGAGCGCGGGGTGCCGGCGGCCTACGAGGTCGAGGGCGAGCCCAACGCCGAGAGCCGGGTCGAGTTGCTCGAGCACCGAAACGGGCGGGCCCGGTACCGGTTGACACCGAGTACCGGGCAGACACACCAACTGCGGGTGCACATGAGCGCGTTGGGGGTGCCGATCCTCGGCGACCCCCTCTATCCGGTGGTGACCGGCCCCGTGGCGGCCGGTGACTTCCGGCGCCCGCTCCAACTGCTCGCGCGGGTCCTGGAGTTCACCGATCCGGTCACGGGGCGCGAGCACCGGTTCGTCAGCCCGCGGGTGCTGCGGGCCTGGCCCTCGTACGAGGAGTGGGCAGGGTAGCCCCAGTGCCCGGTCGGCTCAGTTGCCGCGCCACCAGCGCAGGAGACGCCGGAACACGCCCGGCCGTCCGGCCGGTTCGGGCGCCGACGCCGGTGTGGGCTCGTCGGCCGGGACCGCGGGTTCCGGAGCCGTGGGCTGGGGCTGCTCCCTGCCGACCTGCCAGTTGTTCGCGCGCTGCGACGGCACCGGCTTGACGGTGGGCCGCTCCATGATCTCCTGCGGTGACTTCGGCTCGAACTTCACCGGCAGTTCCACCAGGTGCCGGGTGGAGACGGACGACCGCCAGCGCAGCTCGTGCTCCGCACAGGCCAGTTGGATGTCCGGAACGCGGGCCAGCAGTGCGTCGACGCCGACGTCGGCGATGGCGCGGCCGATGTCCTGGCCCGGGCACTCATGAGGGCCGCCGCTGAAGGCGAGGTGCGAGCGGTTGCCCTGCATGTTCGCCTTGAGGTCGGGGCGGACGCGCGGATCGACGTTGCCCGGTGCCATGCCGAGGAGGAGTCCGTCGCCCTTGCGGATGCGCTGGCCACCCAGCTCCGTCTCCTGTTTGGCGAAGTAGGCGAAGACGGTGCTGAACGGCGGCTCGTCCCACAGGGACTGCTCGACCGCCTCGGGCACGGTCATCTGGCCGCCGTTCAGCTGGGCCCGGAAGCCCGGTTCGGTGAGCACCATGCGCAGCACGTTGGCGAGGAGGTTGGCCGTGGCCTCGTAGGAGGCGAGGAGCACCACGCGCAGGTGTTCCCTGAGCTCCTCGTCGGTGAGCCCGGCCGGGTGCGTGACGAGGTGGCTGGTGAAGTCCTCCTGAGGCTGGGCCCGGCGACGGACGGCGAGCCGGCTGAGGACTTCCATGAGGTAGGCGTGGCTGGCGAGCGCGGTCTCGCTACCCTTGAGACAGTCGCGGGCGGCCTGCACCAGCCGGTCGCCGTACTCCTCGGGCATGCCGAGGATCTCGCACATGACCGCCATCGGCAGATGCTCGGCGAACTGGCCGACCAGGTCGGCCCTGCCGTCCTCGCAGAACTGGTTGACGAGGTGCTGGGTCGCACGGTTGATGTGGCGGCGGATGCCCCGGTGGTCAATGGTCGACATGGCGCCGGTGACCGCACCGCGCAGCCGCAGATGCTCATCGCCTTCGGCGTGCGCGCAGATGGGCTGCCAGGCGAAGTGCGGCATCAGCGGGTGGTCGGGCTTGACCGTGCCATCCAGCATGGGAGTCCACGACCGGCTGTCCTTGCAGTACTGCGAGGGAGTGCTCACCATGTGCAGGTTCTCGGCGTGGCCGAGCACCACCCAGATCGGCACGTCCTCGTGGAGCAGCGCGGGGGCCACCGGCCCGTGCTCCGCGCGCAGTTTCTCGTACACGGCTCCCAGGTCCTCCGCCTCGGGGCCGTACAGGCGGCGCAGCCCGCCGGGACCCATGCCATGGGCGGGGCAACCGGGGGGCGGCCCGGGCGTGGGGTCGGCCGTGCCGGTCAGGGAGTGGGATTCAGGCGTCACGGTGATCGCTCCGAACTGAGGTGGATCCGGTGTCTGGGGAGTTGCTGGGGAGGCCGGGAGAGGGACACCGTGCGGGACGACACGGCTCCCGGCCTGAGGATGTTCACGGGACTCGTACAGGGCTCACAGGGTTCACGCGGACGCCGATCCCGACATGGTCAGGGAGTGCAGGAAGCGCATGAGGGTCATCAGGACATCCCGGCTGGAGGCCCGGCGCCGCGCGTCGCAGCGGAGGATCGGGAGCTCCTCGGGCAGGTCGAGTGCCTGACGCAGTTCCTCGATCGCGTAGCGAGGAGCGTCCGGGAAGTCGTTGATCGCGACGACGAACGGCACACCCCGCTCCTCCAGGCGGCCCATGACGTCGAAGCTGACCTCCAGCCTGCGGGTGTCGACCAGGACGACCGCGCCGAGGGCGCCTTCGAACAGGCCGTTCCACAGGAACCAGAAGCGCTCCTGTCCGGGGGTGCCGAACAGATAGAGCACCAGCTCGTCCGTGATGCTGATGCGGCCGAAGTCCATGGCCACGGTGGTGGCCGTCTTGGTCTTGGAGCCGAAGTTGTCGTCGACTCCGATGCCGGCCTGCGTCATGGTCTCCTCGGTCGTCAGCGGCCTGATCTCGCTGACGGACCCCACCATGGTCGTCTTGCCGACCCCGAAACCGCCCACGATCACGATCTTCGCCGCGGCCTGCGCAGTGTGCGGCAGGTGGTCCTCGGTCCGTGGACCCGTGATGGTGTCAGAGCTTTTGAAGTCCATGCATCACCGCTTCGAGGAGGGAACGGTCTGCCCGCGCCTGCCGGACGACCGGTGCGCGTGCCTGTACCAGTTCGGCCGTCAGCAGCTCGGTGAGCAGGACGGTCACCACGCTGATCGGCAGGTTGAGATAGGCCGAGATCTCGGCCACGGACAGGGGTGCCTGACAGATCCGGAGCAGCGCCGACTGCTCCGGCGCGGCGGACGGCGGCGCGTCGGCACACGCCACGATTAACGTGACGAGGTCGATCGGGGCTCGCTCGCCGTCCTCGCCGGTGAGGATGTAGAGCCGCTCCGGGGGGCGCTCCCCCGTTCCGCTCGTGGGGGCGTCCAGGGGCGGCGGCGGTGCGGGCGGCTCGTGTTTGGGCTGGCGCCGCTGGCGCCGCGGAGGCGTCATACGGTCTGCCCGTTCCGCCGCGGCGGACTGGTGAGGTGGGAGCCGATCCGGTCGACGAGATCGCGCATGCGGTTGCTCATCAGCCCGGGCTCGGCGATCTCGTTGGCGAGCACCGCGAGATAGGCGTTGGAGCCGGCGGCCATCAGATAGAAGTAGCCGCCGTTGATCTGGATGATGACCATCCGCATGTGGCCGTCGCTCTGCGGGATCTCACTGGCCACGGCGCCGGCCAGGCTCTGCAGTCCCGCGCAGGCCGCGGCGACCCGGTCGGCGGCATCGGCGTCACCGCCGTAGCGGGCGATCCGCAGACCGTCGGCGGAGAGCACCACGATCTGCTGGATGCCGGGTACGCCGTCGGCCAGATCCTTCAGCAGCCAGTCGAAATTGGCTCGTTGCTGGATCACTTGAGGTCCCCCTCGTCGTCGGTGTCCGTGCGGGCCGACTCGTTGTTCGTGGTGAGAGCGGTGATGCCGGTGGACTCGTCCGGGTCGTCCGGGTTCTGGGTGAGTGCGGCCGGGTCCGGGTCGCCCTTCAGTCCGGCCATGAACGCCTCGACCCACATGCCGGGCGGCGGCAGCTCCTTCTCCGGCTCGGGCTCGGGCTGCCACACGGGTGAGGCGGCGATCGCGGCCTCGGCGGCGGCCTCCGCCGCGGCGGCCTCGGCGTAGCGCTGGCTGAGCGGGATCGTCATCCGGCTGCGACGCTGCGGCAGGCCGTTGGCCGTCCACTCGGTGACGACGGGAACGTCGTCCTCCAGGTCCCGTCCCATCTCCTCCGCGGAGCTCGGGATCCGCGGTCCTGTGGTCGGGCGGCGACGCTTGGCCTTGCGGTTGGGGCCTTCGACACCGCCGGTGTCCATGGTCGGTACGGCGGCGGCGCCGATGCCGTGGGCGAGGCCGGGGGCGGGCTCGTCGGTGAGCATGTCGCGGGGGACGACGACGACGGCGCGGACGCCTCCGTAGGCGGACGGCCGCAGGGAGATCTGCATGTTGTACATCGTCGACAGCCGGCCCACGACGGCGAGGCCGAGGCGCGGACTGCCGCTCATGTCCTGGATGTCCAGACCCTGCTGGGCCTTGGCCAGCATGTCCTCGATCTTGGCGCGGTTCTCCTCGCCGAGGCTGATGCCACCGTCCTCGATCTCGATGGCGATGCCGGTCTGCACCTCCACGGCGGTGACGTGCACCTTGGTGTGGGGCGGCGAGTAGCGGGTGGCGTTGTCCAGGAGTTCGGCGCAGGCGTGGATGACCGGTTCGACGGAGACGCCGTTGACGTTGACCTTGGCGATCGAGTCGAGCTCGATGCGGCGGTACTCCAGGATGCGGGACATGGCGCCGCGCAGCACGCTGTACAGGGGGACGGGCCGGGGCCAGACACGGCCGGGGCGGCTGCCGCCGAGGACGGCGATGGAGTCGGCCAGGCGGCCGATCAGCGCAGTGCCGTGGTCGATGCGCAGGAGGTCGTCGAAGACCTCGGGGTTGCGCCCGTGGTCCTCCTCCATCTCCCGGAGTTCCTTGTTCTGCTGGTGGACGATCGCCTGGACGCGACGGGCGATGTTGACGAAGGACCGCTGCGAGGAGTCGCGCAGCGCTTCCTCGCGGTCGACGATGGTGAGCACCGTCTGCAGCAAGTCTCGCTGGGACTCGGGCAGTTCGCGCCACTCCGCGTCACCGTCGACGACGTGACGAATCACCTCTGGGGGGGATTCTCCACCGCGCAGCCGGTACAGCGCGGCGGGCAGGATCTCCTTGCCCAGCCGGGTGAATTCCTGGTCGTGGGCGGCGATCCGCTGTTCGAGGAAGGCGGTCTGCCGCTCCTGTTCGCCACGTAGTCCGCGGACCGTACGACGGCCGCCGCGCACCGCGACGACGGCGACCACGATCAGCAGGAGCGTCGCGACGGCTCCGCACAAGCCGACGGCGAGCCGGGCCGGCCCCGTCACCAGGGAGACGGTGATCCCGGTCGCCGCGGCCATCAGTATCGCCGGTAGCGGCAGCACGCGCGCGTAGGGAAGTTCACGGCCACCGGGAGGCTTTTGAACACTCACCATGTATGCCCTCTAAAGACAGTTCGGCTGAAGGTCGGGGGACTTGCGGGGAGATGCTGTGGGTTGTTGGGGTTCATCACCGATTCAAACTGGATCTTCGGTATTTTCTGGAACAAGCGCACGAATACACCTCAACTCGGTGCGCTGCGGGCGAGCTTAGTCCGACCGGATCATCGCTGCGTCATATTCAGCAACCGTCTGAAATCACTCTCAGGACAGGAGTACGCTCTGGTGATTTACACGCTGGGAGGTCATTCGCACACAATGCGTGACGATGCACGGGTGTACGAAAAGAACCTCTTGCCGGGGTGAACCGGCGCCGGAGGCGGGGCGCCGAAGGACGCCGGGGGCGTTTTCCTCAGACGCCGGCGATGCGCAGCGCGGCGTCCGCCGTCGCCTCGGCGAAGGCGGACACGGAGCGGTCGGGGTCGGAGCGATGGACGAGGATGACGCCCTCGATCAGCCCGAAGACCAGGTCGGTACGCAGATCCAGCTCACTCTTGGCGAGTGCCCCGCCCGCAGCCGTCGACGCGATCAACTGCCGGTAGGCGTCCTTGAGTTCGGCCCGTACGGCGTGGAAGCCGGCGAAGCGTTCGGCGCGGACCTCCGGGAGGAGGTAGAGGCCGCCGAGGTTGTGCGGGCCGCCGCACAGGAGGGCGACGTCGGCGCGGCACAACTCCCACAGTCGTCGCTCGGCAGGGACGGCGTCCCGGGCGAGGAGTTCCCGGGCGCAGGTGAGCGACGGTGTGACCGTGGACTCCAGGAGCTCGGCGAGCAGCTCCTCCTTGCCGGAGACGTGGTGGTACATGGAGGCCTGCCGCAGGCCGGCGCGCTCGGCGACGGCCCGGGTGGTGGTGGCCGCGTAGCCCCGTGTCGTGAACAACTCCGCGGCGGCGGCCAACAGTTCGTCGCGGGGTGACAGGCCGCTCTCCGGCCGCCGCTCGGCCCGGGGCCTGCCGACGCGCCGCCCACCCGTGCCCTCCACGCTGCCCATGCGTTCGATCCTCGCACACGGCGCCCGCGAGCCCGTGTGACCGATCGCGCGGTTCACCGGAGCCCTGACGAGGCACGACCATTCGTGAGAGCTCGGTAACCGCCGCGCAACGCACGGGACATGGCGGCGACCCGCCCCCGACCTAATTTCTGTCGGACGACAGAAATACGCACCGCACTCGGAGGTCCGACGATGGCGACATCGACGACGTACGGAGCACGTGATCACGCCCGCGCTCAGGAGGGCGTCCGGACCGAGGCGATGCCCGTGGTCCCGGCGAGCAGCTGGCCGACACCACCCCGCGAGGCGGATCGGCTGGTGTGGGCGGAGACCGTGGCGGGCGGGAACTACACCCACCGGGTGCTGGCCCGGGGCACGGAGTTCCGGCTGACCGACCTGCGCGGCGACGCGTGCGCGCATCTGCTGCTGCACCACGCCGACCGCCCCTGGGAGCGGCTGAACGTCGCGGACACGGTCAAGGTCCAGTGGAACGCCTACCTCGGCGAGGGCGTGCTGCTCCTGTCCGACCAGGGCCGCGTCCTCGCCTCGGTCGTCGCGGACACCTCCGGCCGGCACGACGCGCTGTGCGGCACCTCCACGCTCGTCCGCAACACCGAGCGGTACGGGGACGGCACCCCGCAGTCGCCCTCCCCCGCCGGCCGTGAGCTGTTCAAGCTGGCCGCCGCCAAGAACGGCCTCGAACCCCGGGACCTGCCGCCCTCGCTGTCCTTCTTCCAGGGGGTGCGGGTACGCGAGGACGGCACCCTCGACTTCACCGGCTCCGCCGGCCCCGGCGCCCGTGTGACCCTGCGCGCCGAGCAGGACGTGACCGTCCTGATCGCCAACGTGCCGCACCCGGCCGACCCGCGCCCCGAGTACGTCAGCACCCCGCTGGAGGTGCTCGCCTGGCGCGCCGAGCCGACCCGACCGGGTGACCCGCTGTGGGACGCCACCCCCGAGGGCCGCCGCGCCTTCCTGAACACCGCCGAGTTCCTCGCCGCGAGGGGGATCGCATGAAGACCGGGAATCGTACGGAGACCGGGGACCGCATGAAGACCGTCGTTCCGGCCCGGGCGGCCTGGTCGTCCGTGCTCCGCACCGGCGAGACCCTCACCCTCACCGATCTGCACGGCAACCAGGCCGTCGACTTCCTCGTCTACGACGCCCACGACACATCCGTCCGCTACAGCGCGCCCGACACGATCCACGCCCAGGGCGGCATCTTCCTCACCACCGGCAGCGTGCTGATGTCCAACGAGCACACCCCGCTGATGACCGTGGTCGCCGACGACGTGGGCCGGCACGACACGGTCGGCGGCGCCTGCTCCAAGGAGTCGAACACGCTGCGGTACGGGCACCACACCTGGTCGCAGCACGCCTGCGTGGACAACTTCCTCGCGGAGGGCGCCAAGCACGGCCTCGGCAAACGCGACCTCGTGTCGAACATCAACTGGTACATGAACGTGCCGGTCGAGAAGGACGGCACCCTCGGCATCGTCGACGGCATCTCCGCCCCCGGCCTCGCCCTGACCCTGCGCGCCGAGTGCGATGTGCTCGTGCTGGTCTCCAACTGCCCCCAGATCAACAACCCCTGCAACGGCTTCGACCCGACGGCCGTGGAGATGACCGTCGACGCGCCCGCCGACAGCCGAGGAGACCGGGAATGACCTTCGACACGCTGCTGGTGGCGAACCGGGGCGAGATCGCCGTCCGGATCATCCGCACCGCCCGCGCACTGGGCCTGCGTACGGTCGCCGTGTACTCCGACGCCGACCGCGCCGCCGCCCATGTCCGGCTCGCCGACGAGGCGGTGCGGCTCGGCCCGGCACCCGCGAAGGAGTCGTACCTCGACACGGACCTGGTCCTGAAGGCCGCCAAGGACACGGGCGCGGGCGCCATCCACCCCGGCTACGGCTTCCTCTCCGAGGACGCGGCCTTCGCCCGCCGCTGCGCGGACGCGGACATCGTGTTCGTCGGCCCGACCCCCGACCAGTTGGAGCTGTTCGGCGCCAAGCACACCGCACGCGCGGCCGCCGAGGCCGCGGGCGTTCCGCTCCTTCCCGGCACCGACCTGCTGCCTTCCCTCGCCGAAGCCCTCGACCAGGCCTCGGCCATCGGCTATCCGGTGATGCTCAAGGCCACCGGCGGTGGCGGTGGTATCGGTATGTCGGCATGTCGTTCCGCCGATGAACTGACCGAGGCCTGGGACCGGGTGCGGCGCATCGCCGCCGCCTCCTTCTCCGCGGCCTCGTCAGGTGTCTATCTCGAACGCCTCGTCGAGCGGGCCCGCCATGTCGAGGTGCAGGTCTTCGGCGACGGCGACGGCCTCGTCGTCACCTTCGGCGACCGCGACTGCACCCTCCAGCGCCGCAACCAGAAGGTCGTCGAGGAGGCCCCGGCCCCCGGCCTCCCCGACCACGTCCGCGCGCGACTGACCGCCTCTGCCCGCGACCTGTGCGCGAGCGTCGAGTACCGCTCCGCCGGCACCGTCGAGTTCGTCTACGACGCCGCGCGCGAGGAGGCGTACTTCCTGGAGGTCAACACCCGCCTCCAGGTGGAGCATCCGGTCACCGAGGAGATCTACGGCGTCGACCTCGTCGCCTGGATGCTGCGCCTGGCGCGCGGCGACTCCGCCGTCGTACAGGCCCCGGCCCAACCCCTCGGGCACGCCGTCGAGGCCCGCGTCTACGCCGAGGACCCCTCGCGTGCACACCGGCCGAGCGCGGGCCTGTTGACCCGGGTCGAGTTCCCCCAGGACGTCCGCGTGGACGGCTGGGTGGAGACGGGCACCGAGGTCACCACGGCGTACGACCCGCTGCTCGCCAAGGTCGTCGCCCACGGCTCCGACCGCGCCCACGCCCTGCGCCGGCTCGACGAGGCGCTGGCCCGGACCCGCGTCGACGGCATCGAGACCAACCTGGGCCAGCTCCGGGCGGCCCTCGACGACCGGGACTTCCGGCAGGCCACCCACACCACGGCCACCCTCGCGTCCGTGACCGACCCGACCCCCCGGATCGAGGTCGTCTCGGGCGGCACCCTCACCACCGTCCAGGACTGGCCCGGCCGTACCGGCTACTGGCAGGTCGGCGTCCCGCCCTGCGGCCCCATGGACGACCTCTCCTTCCGCCTCGGCAACCGGGCGCTCGGCAACCCCGAGGGCGCCCCCGGCCTCGAATGCACCCTCCAGGGGCCGTCCCTCCGCTTCACCCACGCCACCACGGTCTGTGTGACGGGCGCCCCCGCCCCGGTGACCGTGGACGGCTCACCGGTCGCGCGGTGGGAGCCGGTGACGGTGCCCGCCGGAGCGGTACTGGCCGTCGGGGCGCCCACGGACCACGGGCTCCGCACGTACGTCCTCTTCGCGGGCGGCGGCCTGGACGTCCCCCCGTTCCTGGGCAGCGCGGCCACCTTCACCCTGGGCCGCTTCGGCGGCCACGGCGGACGGGCGCTGCGCACGGGCGACGTCCTGCACGGCGGCACAGTCACGGAAGGCCGCCCCGTCCCGCCCGAAGCACGACCTCCCTTCACCTCCTCCTGGCAGGTGGCCGCCCTCGAAGGCCCGCACGCGGCACCGGAGTTCTTCACCGAGGAGGACATCCACGAGTTCTACGCGGCCGACTGGAAGGTCCACTTCAACTCGGCCCGCACCGGTGTACGGCTGGTCGGGCCGAAGCCCCGCTGGGCCCGCACCGACGGCGGCGAGGCGGGCCTGCACCCCTCCAACATCCACGACACCCCGTACTCGGTCGGCGCCGTCGACTACACCGGCGACATGCCGGTCCTCCTCGGCCCCGACGGCCCCTCCCTCGGCGGCTTCGTCTGCCCGGCCACGGTCGTCTCCACCGAGCGCTGGAAGCTCGGCCAGCTGCGCCCGGGAGACACGGTCCGCTTCCTCCCGGTGGCGGACGACACCTCGCCCCGCCCCGCGATCGTCGACGGCGGCGTCCTGGCCCGCGACGGCGATGTGACCTACCGCCGCAGCGGCGACGACAACCTCCTGATCGAGTTCGGCCCCATGCAGCTCGATCTGGCGCTGCGCATGCGGGTGCACGCCCTGATGGAAGCGGTCGCGGAGGCCGCCCTCGACGGCGTCACCGACCTCACCCCCGGCATCCGCTCCCTCCAGATCCAGACGGACCCGACGCTGCTCCCGCAACCCGAACTCCTCGCTGCGGTAAGGGAGATCGTCGCGACCATCCCCCCGGCGGACGAACTGGTCGTCCCCTCCCGCACCATCCACCTCCCGCTCTCCTGGGACGACCCCGCGACCCGCGAGGCCATCGCCCGCTACATGGCGGGCGTCCGCGACGACGCGCCCTGGTGCCCCTGGAACATCGAGTTCATCCGCCGCGTCAACGGCCTGGACTCGCCGGCCGACGTCTACGACACGGTCTTCGCCGCGGAGTACCTGGTCCTGGGCCTCGGCGACGTCTACCTGGGCGCCCCGGTCGCGACCCCGCTGGACCCCCGCCACCGCCTGGTCACGACGAAGTACAACCCGGCCCGCACCTGGACCGCCGAGAACTCGGTCGGCATCGGCGGCGCGTACCTCTGCGTCTACGGCATGGAGGGCCCCGGCGGCTACCAGTTCGTCGGCCGCACCACCCAGGTCTGGTCCCCCTGGCAACAACGCGGCGCCTTCGAGTCCGGCTCCCCCTGGCTCCTCCGCTTCTTCGACCGCGTCAAGTGGTACCCGGTCGACGCCGACGAACTCCTGTCCCTCCGGTCGGACATCATCTCGGGCCGGTTCGTGCCGCGCGTGGAGCAGGGCACCTTCTCCCTCGCCGAGTACCAGACGTTCCTGACCGAACACGCCGACTCCATAGCCGAGTTCAGGTCCGGGCAACAGACCGCCTTCGCGGCGGAGAGGGCGGCCTGGGAGGCCGCCGGCGAGTTCACGAGAGCGGAGACGACGACCGCCGCGCCGGGTCCCCCGGCGGAGATTCACGTCCCCGAGGGCGGCCACCTGATCGAAGCCGAGTTCGCCGCCTCGGTCTGGCAACTGCACATACAACCGGGAGACCGGGTGACCACCGACCAGCCCTTGCTGACCCTGGAGGCGATGAAGATGGAGTCCCGCGTCCACGCGCCGATGGACGGCACGGTCGAACAGATCCTGACCAGGCCGGGCGCTCAGGTGGAAGCGGGCACAGCGCTCGTCATTCTGACGCCGACAGCCACCGGGGAGGAGTGACACCCTCGCCGGATGGTCGGCGACCGCCCACTCCACCAGGCACCTCACAACCGGGCCGGTGGTGTACAGCCGGCCGCCCCGCCAGGCACCCACAACCCGGCCGGTGGTGCGCAGGCTGCTGCCCCACCTCACCCCAGCGGTGGTGTACGGCCAGCCGCCCTACCAGGTACCTCACACCCCAGCCGTGGTGCACCGCCGGCCGCCCCGCCGGGTGCCTTACAGCCCCGCTGGTGGTGTGTGGGCAGTCGTTCCGCAGGGCGGAACGGGTGGGCACACACCACCCACCGGCCCGCAGCCGACGGAACCACCCCAGCCCAGGAGCACAGATGTCGCAGTCCCGCACCCTCACCAGAGTCCGCATGGCCTACGCCCGCATCGACGCCGTGGACCGCCCCGAGATCTGGATCGACCTACGCCCCCAGCCCGAGGTGGAGGCCGAAGCCCGAGCCCTCGACGCCCGCCTGGCCGCAGGTGACCGCCTCCCCTTGGCCGGCCGCCTCTTCGCCGTCAAGGGCAACATCGACGTCCACGGCCTCCCCACCACCGCAGGCTGCCCGGCCTACGCCTACACCCCCGACGCCGACGCCCCGGTCGTCGCCCGCCTCCGCGAGGCCGGCGCCCTCGTTCTCGGCACCACCAACCTGGACCAGTTCGCCACAGGCCTGGTCGGCACCCGCTCCCCCCACGGCGCCGTCCGGGGCGCCCACGACCCGTCCAGGATCAGCGGCGGCTCCAGCTCCGGCTCGGCCGTAGCGGTGGCGCTGGGCATCGTCGACTTCGCCCTCGGCACCGACACGGCCGGCTCCGGCAGGGTCCCCGCCGCCTTCAACGGCATCGTCGGCCTGAAGCCCACCCGAGGCCTGGTCCCCACCACCGGCGTGGTCCCGGCCTGCGCCTCGATCGACTGTGTGACGGTGTTCGCCCGCACCCTCCCGGAGGCCGAACAGGCCCTCGCCCACATGACCTCTCCACCCGGCCGTCCCCTCCCACCGCTCCCCCAGCGCACCCCGGGCCCGTGGCGCATCGCGGTCCCCCCGCGCGAGCAGCTGGGCGAGCTGGACAAGGGCTGGACGGAGGCATACGAGGCGACCGTGGCCCGTATGACCGCCGCGGGCGCGGACGTACGCGCACTGGACCTCACCCCCTTCACCGAGGCCGCGGCGATGCTCTACCAGGGCGCGTTCGTAGCCGAGCGCTACACCGCAGTGGGAAGCTTTATCGACAAAGCAATTGCGGACGGCGTCGACTCCCTCGACCCCACCGTCGCCGGCATCATCACCCGCGCCCGCGACATCCCGGCCCACCAGCTCTTCGCCGACCAGGACCGCCTGACGGCCCTGCGCGCCCGCGCACTCGCCGAACTGGCCGACGTGGACGCCCTGTTGCTGCCGACCGCACCGGGCCACCCCACGCTGGCCGAGGTCGCCGCCGACCCGCTGGGCGCGAACGCCCGCCTGGGCCGTTTCACCAACTCCACGAACCTCTTCGACCTGGCGGCGGTCGCCGTCCCTTCAGGCGAGGTGAACGGCCTCCCCTTCGGCGTCATGCTGATCGGCCCGGCCTTCACGGACGATCGACTGGCCCGCATCGCCACGCTCCTCCAGCCGGAAGCCCGTCTGGCGGTCGTCGGCGCCCACCTCTCGGGCCAGCCCCTGAACCCCCAACTCCTGTCCCTGGGCGCCCAGCTGGAGCAAACCACCACCACGGCCCCCGTCTACCGCCTCCACGCCCTCCGCACGACCCCACCCAAGCCGGGCCTGGTCCACGTAGGAGAAGGCGGCGCCCCGATCGAGACAGAGATCTGGCGCCTCCCCGCGGAGGGCCTGGGCCGCCTCCTCACCACCCTCCCCCGCCCCATGACCCTGGGCACCATCGAACTCTCCGACGGCACCCAGGCCCCGGGTTTCCTCTGCGAGCCGACAGCCCTGCAGGACGCCCCGGACATCACCGCCCACGGCAGCTGGAGACACTATCTGACCAGCTGATCCCCACCCCTACACACACCGGGCGGCAGACACTCACCCCACCGAGGAGTAAGCCACAACCCCCCTCAACAGCCCATCAACAGCCTTACGCGCACTCTTCCCCACGGTCGACCCGGAGGGCGCCGCCGCCGAGATCTGCCCCAGCACGTCAATCACCTGCTTGCACCACCGCACAAAGTCCCCGGCCGGCATCTCCACCTCCCGCAGCACCTCGTCCAGCCCCTTCCCCGAGGCCCACATATACGCGGCCCAGGCGAACCCAAGGTCCGGCTCCCGCTGCCCAACCCCTTCGCTCTGCGTGATCCGGAACTCCTCCTCCAGCGCATCCAGCCGCCCCCAGATCCGCACCATCTCCCCCAGCGCGGCCTTGGCGTTCCCGGACGGCAGCTTCGGCGCCATCGCGTCATCGCTGACGCGCGCCTCGTAGACCAGCGCCGAAACACACGCGGCCAGCTCCGCAGGCCCGAGCCCCTCCCACACGCCCGCCCGCAGACACTCACTCGCCAGCAGATCCAGCTCGCCGTACAGCCGCGCCAGCCGCTTCCCGTGCTCGGTGACGTCGTCGCCCCGCAGGTAGTCCAGCTCGGTCAGCAGGGCGACGATGCGGTCGAAGGTCCGCGCGATCGTGTTCGTCCGCCCCTCGATACGCCGCTCCAACTGCGCGGTGTCCCGCTTGAGACGGTAGTACCGCTCGGCCCAACGCGCGTGATCCTCACGGTCGGTGCACCCATGGCACGGATGCGCCCGCAACTCGGCACGCAGCCGGGCGATCTCGCGGTCGTCCGCGGCCGCGGCCCGCCGCTTGCGGTGCCGGTCGGGCACGAGATGCCCGGCCTTGGTGCGGAGCGCGGACGCCAGATCCCGCCGCGACTGCGGCGAACGCGGATTGAAGGACTTCGGAATCCGCATCCGCTCCAGCGCTTCGACAGGCACCGGGAAGTCCATCGACGCCAGCCGCTTGACCTGCCGCTCGGCGGTCAGCACCAGCGGCCGCGGCCCGTCGTGCTGCTCGAACCCGCGGTGGCCGTTGGACCGCCCGGCGGGCAGCCCGGGGTCCAACACCAGCGCCAGCCCCGCGTACTTGCCCGTGGGGACATGGATGACATCGCCCGGCTTCAGCTTCTCCAGGGCGACGGCCGCCTCGGCCCGCCGCTGGGCCGCGCCCTGCTTCGCCAGCTCGGTCTCGCGGTCCTTCAGCTCCCGCCTGAGGCGCGCGTACTCCTCGAAGTCCCCGAGGTGGCAGGTCATGGACTCCTGGTAGCCCTCCAGACCCTCCTCGTTGCGCTGCACCTGCCGGGAGATCCCGACGACCGACTTGTCGGCCTGGAACTGCGCGAAGGACGTCTCCAGCAGCTCGCGCGAGCGGTGCCTGCCGAACTGCTCGACCAGGTTGACCGCCATGTTGTACGACGGCTTGAAGCTGGAGCGCAGCGGATACGTACGGGTGCCCGCGAGCCCGGCCAGGTGGTCGGGGTTCAGGCCGCGCTGCCAGAGCACGACCGCGTGGCCCTCGACGTCGATGCCGCGCCGCCCGGCACGGCCGGTCAGCTGCGTGTACTCACCCGGTGTGATGTCGGCGTGCTGCTCGCCGTTCCACTTGACGAGCTTCTCCAACACGACCGAGCGGGCGGGCATGTTGATGCCGAGGGCGAGGGTCTCGGTGGCGAACACGGCCTTGACCAGGCCGCGTACGAAGAGTTCCTCGACGACTTCCTTGAAGGTCGGCAGCATGCCCGCGTGGTGGGCCGCGATACCGCGCTCCAGGCCTTCCAGCCACTCGTAGTAGCCGAGGACATGGAGGTCCTCGTGCGGGATCGACGCCGTGCGCTCCTCGACCAGGGCGCGCACTCTGAGCCGGGCGTCGTCGTCGTTCAGCCGGAGCCCCGCGTACAGGCACTGCTGGACGGCGGCCTCGCAGGCGGCGCGGCTGAAGATGAAGGTGATGGCGGGCAGCAGGCCTTCGGAGTCGAGCCGTTCGATGACTTCGGGGCGGCTCGGGATCCAGATCCTCGAGCGCTGTCTGCGCTCGCGCTCACGGTCGGCCTCGCGCATGGCCCGGCCACGTCTGCGGTCCTGGAACGAGGGGCGGCTGGCCTCCATGCGCGCCATGCGCGTGAGGTCGGGGTTGACGGCCTTCTTGCTGCCCTCGCCCTCCTCGAAGAGGTCGTACATCCGCCGTCCGGCGAGCACATGCTGGAACAGCGGCACGGGCCGGTGCTCCGAGACGATCACCTGGGTGTCGCCGCGCACGGTGTCCAGCCAGTCGCCGAACTCCTCCGCGTTCGACACGGTGGCCGACAGCGAGACGAGGGTGACCGACTCGGGGAGGTGGATGATCACCTCTTCCCAGACGGCGCCGCGGAAGCGGTCGGAGAGGTAGTGCACCTCGTCCATGACCACGTGGCCGAGGCCCAGGAGCGTCTGGGAGCCCGCGTACAGCATGTTCCGCAGCACCTCGGTGGTCATCACGACCACGGGGGCGTCGGAGTTGACGCTGTTGTCGCCGGTGAGCAGGCCGACCTTGTCGGCGCCGTAGCGGCGGCACAGGTCGGCGTACTTCTGGTTGGACAGCGCCTTGATGGGTGTCGTGTAGAAGCACTTCTTGCCCTGTTGGAGGGCGAGGTGGACGGCGAACTCGCCGACGATCGTCTTGCCCGAGCCGGTGGGGGCGGCCACCAGGACGCCCTTGCCCGCCTCCAGCGCCTGGCAGGCCTCGATCTGGAAGGGGTCGAGACCGAAGTCGTACATCTCGCGGAAGGAGGCGAGTGCGGTGGCCTGCTCGGCAGCGCGCTTGCGGGCTGCCGCGTACCGCTCGGCCGGTGAGAGGTCCTCTGTCATCGTGCTTTCGAGACTACCGGCCCCCACTGACAACAGGACGATCATTATCCGGATCGGTGCCTGGGCGGCACAGGATCACCGCAGTTCAGGGCCTCGGGCCTGGATACGGTCGTGGTCCGGCGCCCACGGCGGCGCACGAGGCACGGGGCGTGATGTCGCGCCAGGACGCGCGAACGGCCGGGTGCGCCGTGTGGGCGCCCCGGCCGTGTGGCGGCCTGCGAGGTGTCTTCCTCGGGTCAGGTGACGTCGTCGTAGCCGTTGACCCGGTCGCGTTCGATCTCCGGCGCCGGCGACGGCGCGGGCAGTGCCCGGCTCGCCGAGACGGCCTCGACCTCCTCGACCTCGTCGGGGGTGAGGTCCAGCTCGGACGCCTCGTCGTCGCTCGGCTTCATGGCCTCGACGCGGGCCCGGCGCCTGTCGTTGATCAGCGCGACGGCACACGCGCAGAAGTACAGGACCCAGATCGGGCCCGCCAGCGCCATCATGGAGATGGGGTCGGTACTGGGGGTGGCGATCGCCGCGAACAGCGTGATGCCCAGGATCATCGCCCGCCACCAGCCGGCCATCTTCTTGCCGGAGAGGACGCCTCCGAAGTTCAGCATCACGAGCAACAGGGGCAGCTCGAAGGAGAGGCCGAAGACGACGATCATCCGCATGATCAGGTTCAGCAGATCATCGAGGGGAAGCTGGTTGTCGCTTCCGATGATCGAGAACTGCAGCATGACCGACGCCATCTTGGGCAACGACCAGTAGGCGAAGTACGAGCCCATGAGGAACAGAGGGAAGCCCGCCGCCACGAAGCCGAGGCTGTACTTCTTCTCGTTCCGGTGCAGACCGGGCGCGACGAACGCCCAGAGCTGGTACAGCCAGACCGGGGCGGCGAGCACCACGCCCGATGACAGCGCAACCGTGAGGGCCAGTGTGAACGGGCTCAGCAGGCCGTTCTGCACGATGCGCGCGCAACTGGTCTGACTACTGTCCTTCGCCAGTTCGGCGAAGCTGTATTGGCATCCCACCGCTTCGAGAATGGGATCCGTGAAGAACTGGATGATGTCCTTGTAGAACATGATCGCGATGACCGTCGTGACGACGATCGCCAGCAGGCTCTTGACAAGGCGGTTTCGCAGCTCGCGCAGGTGCTCCGCGAGGGGCATCCGCCCCTCCGGATCCTTGTCCTTCTCCGTTTTGCGGGCAGACTTGAGCAACCCACGTCCTCATCTCGTGCGGCAGGCCGGAAGTCTTGTCCGGCCTTGCGTCAGCGCTTGGTCGTGTCCGTCGGCTCGGCGACCGGGCGGGAGCTGGTCACATCGCCGGGAGCGGCCTGGATGGTGCGCTGCGCCGCGGCCTCGCTGTTCTGGTGCGGAGGCGCGGCCGCCGCGGTGGTGTCGTCCTGACCGTCGGACTTCATGGCCTTGGCCTCGCTCTTGAGGATGCGGGCGGACTTGCCCAGCGAGCGCGCCATGTCCGGAAGCTTCTTCGCACCGAACAGCAGGATGATGACGACGAGGATCAGAATGATCTCGGTGGGGCCGAGGTTACCCATAGCTGTCTTCCTTCTTCACCGAGGCGGCGGGTGGGGGCCGTCCGACCGGTCGGACAAGTGTCCGAACGATCGTGTTGGCAGCGATCGTAACGCTCAGGGGTGAATGTCAGGCAATCCCTGTGCGTACTCCCGATTCGCGACCCGGGCCTCGTTCTCCGCGCCGCGACAGGCAGCGTACCTGCCGAAGGTGAGAAGGTGACAGGGCGAAGTGGCGCAAAACGCACCCGGCTGCCAACTCACAGGGGCCTCGGTCGCAACTCACAGAGTGTCCACAGAGCGGGCCGCGCTCGCCGTCGCCCGCTCCAGGTCCTCCGCCGCCCGGTTGATCCGCCGCGCCGACTCCGTGACCTGCGCGCCCAGCCGCTGAGCCTCCAGAAAGACCCGCACGGCGAGCACGCCGAGCACGACGAGCCCCATGAAACCCATGGCTACCGCGAACATCGCCCAGAACATGGCGCCGACCCTAGCCCGCCGAATGCAGCCGCAGGGTCCGCACCCCGCCCCCGGTCAGCAGCTCGATGATCCGTTCGCCGGCCGGCTTGCGGACGGCGATGCCGCACTCGGGGCAGGTGAAGGAGTAGAAGGTGGTCTTGCTGGTGGCGCCGATGGCCAGGCGCAGCGCGCTCGCGCCCAGCTCGACGTTGGCCCGGCAGTCGGGGCAGCCGGCTCTGAACACCACGTCGACGGCCCTCTTCATGCCCGCGAAGGCGACCGCCACGGTCATCTCCTGGATCTCCTGCACACCGGACTTCACGCCGGCCTTCACACCCGACACAACCGACCCGCCGCTCACAGCCCTCGCATCTCCCTTTTCCGGTCGTACGCCGTCGTCACGGTCTCGTCGTCACGGTCTCGTCGTAGGCCGCCAGTGCCTCGCGGGCCGCCCGGCGGGCGCTGTCGGCGAGGTCCTGCGGGGAGACGATCCGTCCGTCGCGCCCGAGCCGCAGCGCCAGGCGCCGCAGCGAGGCGGGCTCGGGGGTGCGCAGACTGATGCGCAGCCCGCCGTCCGGCAGCTCCTCGGCGCTGTCGTGCGGGTAGTACTCGGCGACCCAGCGCCCGCCGGGGCCGACCTCGACGACGACCTCGGGGTCCTCGGCGGCGGGCTGCACCAGCGCCTCCGACAGGTCCCGCAGCTCGATCTCGGGCGGCGCGGACGGCTCGTCGAGGATCTTGATCTCGGCGACCCGGTCCAGCCGGAAGGTACGGCGGGCCTCGGAGCGGCGGCACCAGGCCTCGACATAGGTGTGGCCGACGCTGACCAGACGGATCGGGTCGATCTCGCGTTCGGTGACCTCGTCGCGGGCGGGCGAGTAGTAGCGGATCCACAGCCGCCGCCGCTCCGAGATGGCCCGGTCGACGTCGGCGAAGACCCCGCCCTCGGCCTCGAAGGTGACCGACAGGCGGGAGCTGGCGCCCGCCGCCTCCCCGGCCGCGGTCTCGACCTTGGCGGTGGCCCGCAGCAGGGCCTGCCGGTCGCTCTCCCGCAGCCCGGGCAGCGTGGCGACCGCGCGGGCGGCCACCAGCAGGGCGGTGGCCTCGTCGGCGGCCAGCCGCAGCGGCTCTGCGGCCTCCGCGCCGAGGGCGGCCGGGTTGTGCCACCAGATGCGCTCACCGTCGGTGTCGATGTCGAGCAGATCACCGCCGCGGAAGCTGGTCCCGCACATGGGCAGCACATCGAGGTCCGAGACCAGTTCGTCCTCGGTGATCCCGAAGGCGCGGGCGACGTCCTCGATCCGGGCGCCGGGCCGCTCCCGCAGATACGTCACCAGGGAGAGCATCCGCCGGGTCTGGTCGATGGCGTTCCCCGGCCGCGCCGGTTTTCCCACCACGTTCTTACGTCCCCCTCAACCCTTGGCCACGGCACGCAGCCGGTCCACCACGTCGGCCCGCAGCTCGGCGGGCTCCAGGACCACCACGTCGGGCCCGAACTCGACCAGCCAGGCGTCCAGACCGTGCCCGTACGGAATCTCCAACTCGTCCCAGCCGTCGCCGAGTTCCCGTGCGGCGGAGGCCTTCGCGCGCAGCGGGTAGCCGGCGCCCGTACGCAGCCGGATCAGCGCGGAGCGGTCGGCGGTCTCCCCCGCCCAGCTCGCGACCGTCTCCCGGACGGTGACGACGTCCGGCACCTCGACGGTGAAGGCGCCGCCCCGGCTGCGGACCTTGCCGGTGATCCGCGAGAGCCGGAAGACGCGCTCGGCGCCCCGGTCGCGGTCCCAGCCGGCGAGGTACCAGTGGCCGCGCCAGCACTCCAGCGCCCACGGCTCCACATGCCGGGGCTCGGGGCGGGCGGCGGTGGCCTTGCGATACTCGAACACGACCGGGCGGCGGTCGCGGCAGGCCAGCATCAGCGGCTCGAAGGCGGCCTCGTGCACCGGGATACGCGGCTCCAGGGCCCCATGGGGCTCGTACGGGTCGACGTCCTCGGGCAGCCCGGCCGCGCGCAGCTTCTGCAGGGCGCCGCTCGCGGCACCGGCGAGGCGGGCCTGCTGCCAGACCTTCGCGGCGAGTCCGAGGGCTGCGGCCTCCTCGGCGTCGAGGGTGATGGGCGGGAGGCTGTTGCTGTCGCGGCGGGCCAGATAGCCGACCTCGCCGTCGAGGTTCTCCACCGTCTCGATGACCAGGCCGAGTTCGCGCAGATCGTCCTTGTCGCGCTCGAACATGCGGTTGAAGGAGTCGTCGGAGCCGGCCGCACCGTTTTCCGGCCTGACGGCCTCGACGTACGCCTCGATGGAATCCCGCAGCTCGCGCTTGCTGAGCGGCCGGCGCGTCCCCAGCAGACACAGCGCCAGGTTCATCAGCCGCTCGGCCTTGGCAATGGCCATCGACGCCCTTCCTATGGGTGCTTCTGCGGCACGACCGTACCGCTACGAAGCGTCGCGGCAAAAGCCGAGGGCCCATGCCCGGACAGGCATGGACCCCAGGTGATCGAGTCCGGTCGGATCCCAGACCCACATGGACCGACGATCAAGCGGATCGGTCGACCGGACAACCATCCGGTACGACGACCAGACAGTCGACCGGTACGACGATCAGACCCCACTCCGGTCGATCAGACCTTGACCAGTCGATCAGACCTTGACCAGGTCGCAGACGAAGATCAGCGTCTCGCCGGGGCCGATACGGCCGCCGGCACCGCGGTCGCCGTACGCGAGGTGCGCCGGGATGATCAGCTGACGACGGCCGCCGACCTTCATGCCCTGCACGCCCTGGTCCCAGCCGGCGATGACCTGGCCGACGCCGAGCCGGAACTCCAGCGGCGTGCCGCGGTTCCAGGACGCGTCGAACTCCTCACCGGTGGAGAAGGCCACGCCCACGTAGTGCACCAGGACGGTGTCGCCCGCCTTGGCCTCCGCGCCGTCGCCCACCCAGATGTCCTTGATCTCAAGGTCCTTCGGGGGCTCGCCACCGGGGAAGTCGATCTCGGGCTTTTCGATACTCACTGCACTGGCTCCTATGTCGTACGAACGTCATGCGCGATGACTGATGGGCAACCTGCCCAGTCTTACACCACGGCCAGAATGTCGACAGCGAAGACCAACGTGGAGTTCTTCGGGATGCCCTGCTGCTCCTTGTCGCCGAAGGCCTGGTCGGGCGGCACGACGAGAAGCACCCGGCTACCGGCCTTCTTCCCCACCAGACCGTCCTTCAGGCCCTTCAGCGTCAGCTGGTCCAGCGGGAACGTCACCGTCTTACCCGTGTCGTACGTACTGTCGAACTTCTTGCCGCCCTCCCAGAGCAGGGCGACATAGTTCACGACCACACTGTCCGTGTCCTTCACGACGGCGCCGTCGCTCTCCAGGACGTAGTTCGAGACGAGCTTCGTCGGTGGGTCACTGTCCTTCGGCATCGTCACCGTGGGCGCCTTGCCGTCGGCGTTCGTGCCGACCTTCGGCAGGTCGATGTTGTCCTGCGCGACCTCCGTACCCTTCGCCGAGGCGGGGATCGACGTGCCCTTCACGATGTCCACGACGAAGACCAGCGTGGCGTTCGCCTTGATGTCGCCCTGGCCCTGCGCCCCGTACCCCAGCTCCGGGGGGATCACCAGCTCCACCCGGCTGCCGATCTTCTGGCCCTCCAGGCCCTGCTCCCAGCCCTGGATGACACCACCCGCCCCCAGAGTGACCGGGAACGTCTGCTTCTTGTCGAAGCTGTTGTCGAAGGGCTCCGACTCGTCGTACTCCTGGCCGAGGTAGTTCACCTCGGCGACGTCACCCTTCTTCAGCTTCGCGCCGTCGCCCTCGCTGATGACCTCGGCCTTCAACTCTTTCGGCGGGTCACCCTCCCCCTTCGCGAGGGTCGGCTTCTTCCCGAACTCGGCGCCCTCGGTGATCGCGGGCACTCCGTTCTTCGTGGAGGTGGAGTCGGAGCCCTTGTCGTCGTCGCTGCCGCAGGCCGCTGCGGAGAGCAGCAGCAGCGGCACGACGAGAAGGCCGGCAATTCGGCGCACGTGTTCCTCAGATCTCAGACGGCACTCTGGTCGCCCGCCACTCTAGGGCGTGCGACGGGCCCCGTACGAGAACGTACGGGGCCCACGGCCGGTTTCCTCAACCGGAGGTCACATTCCCGCGATCAGCTTCTCCACCCGGTCGTCGACGGAACGGAACGGGTCCTTGCACAACACGGTGCGTTGCGCCTGGTCGTTGAGCTTGAGATGCACCCAGTCGACCGTGAAATCACGACGCTGTTCCTGGGCGCGCCGGATGAAGTCCCCGCGCAGCCGGGCCCGAGTGGTCTGGGGCGGAACCGACTTGCCCTCGAAGATCTTCAAGTCATTGCAGATACGGGCGGCTTGCCCTTTCCTCTCCAGGAGGTAGTACAGACCACGACGGCGGTGGATGTCGTGATACGCGAGGTCTATCTGCGCGACCCGCGGATGCGACATGGTCATGTTGTGCTTGGCGCGGTACCGCTCGATGAGCTTGTACTTCATCACCCAGTCGATTTCGGTGCCGATCCGGTCGAGGTCCTCGGCCTCGATCGCGTCCAGCGTGCGGCCCCACAGCTCCAGGACCTGCTCGACGGTGCCCGTACGGATGCCGCGGCGCTCGACGAAGTCCACGGCCTTCTCGTAGT
Source organism: Streptomyces sp. CA-210063 (assembly GCF_024612015.1). Taxonomy (NCBI): domain Bacteria; kingdom Bacillati; phylum Actinomycetota; class Actinomycetes; order Kitasatosporales; family Streptomycetaceae; genus Streptomyces; species Streptomyces sp. CA-210063. Next base: position 8,583,054 of record NZ_CP102512.1, on the reverse strand, counting down.
ACTCGCGCTGCACCTCCAGCGCGGAGGCCTCACGGCCGCTGGCCAGCCGCACCTTGCGGCGGCCGGTGATGTCATGGCTGACCTCGCGGATCGCCCGGATCGGGTTCTCCAGGGTGAGGTCGCGCATGACCGTGCCCGCCTCGATCATGCGCAGCACCAGGTCGGTGGCACCGACCTTGAGCAGCATGGTCGTCTCGGACATGTTCGAGTCGCCCACGATGACGTGGAGACGGCGGTACCGCTCGGCGTCCGCGTGCGGCTCGTCGCGGGTGTTGATGATCGGCCGGGAGCGGGTGGTCGCCGAGCTGACGCCCTCCCAGATGTGCTCCGCGCGCTGGCTCACGCAGTACACCGCACCACGCGGGGTCTGCAGCACCTTGCCCGCGCCGCACAGCAGCTGCCGGGTGACGAGGAACGGAATCAGGATGTCCGCGAGCCGGGAGAACTCCCCGTGCCGGGCCACCAGATAGTTCTCATGGCAACCGTATGAGTTGCCCGCCGAGTCCGTGTTGTTCTTGAAGAGGTAGACGTCGCCCGCGATTCCCTCCTCGTGCAGGCGGCGTTCGGCGTCGACCAGCAGTCCTTCGAGAATGCGCTCGCCGGCCTTGTCGTGAGTGACCAGTTCGGTCACGTTGTCACATTCGGGTGTCGCGTATTCCGGATGTGAGCCCACGTCGAGATAGAGGCGGGCCCCGTTCCGCAGAAACACATTGCTGCTGCGGCCCCATGACACGACACGGCGGAAGAGGTACCGAGCCACCTCGTCAGGAGACAGACGGCGCTGTCCCCTGAACGTGCACGTGACGCCGTACTCGTTCTCCAGCCCGAAAATGCGGCGGTCCATGACTGAACATTACGCCCGATCCACCGAGCTGAAACGGGGTTCGACAGCACGGTTTGGATCATTTTCCGATGAGACCGCAACCACCGCACCCTCGGAAGGAACAGCGAGAACCCGCCCGGTGGCCAGCAGAACCAGCAACGACACGGCCCCCGCGGCCCCCGGAACGACGAAGCCCCACAGCGTTCCACCCCACTCCACGACAGGACCCGCGACACCCGTTCCGACCGACGCGCCCACCGTGAACGTCGTCACGATCCACGAGAACGCCTCGGTCACCGTGCCACGCGGCGCATGCCTGTCGACCAGCACGAACGCACATGCGAGAGCGGGCGCCAGGAACACACCGGCGAGCGCCGTGAGCGCCGTCATCGCCACCGGACCCGGCATCAGCGTCAACGGCACGTAACACACCGCCAGCAACGCCACCAGCACCTGAAGCCGCCGCTCCGGCGCACCACCCCACCGCCGCGCCCCGTACGCCGTCCCACCGACCAGCGCCCCGAAACCGACACCCGCCATCAGCCATCCGTACACGGCGTCCCCACCGTGCCCGTCCGCGTACGACACGGAGGCCACCGTGATCGAGCCCAGCGCGATCCCGACGAACAGGAACGCGCCCAGCAGCGCCAGGAGCCCGGGCGAGCGCAACGCGCCGAGCCAGTGCGCCTCGCGCGGCGCGGAGCGCCAGGCGCGCGAGGGCGGCGACACCACCACCCAGAGCGCGCCGAGCACCCCGATGACGTTCAGCACGATCAGCGCCGCCTGCGCCGACCACAGCGACACACACAGCGTCACCAGCAGCGGCCCGACCGTGAACATGACCTCCTGCGCCACCGCGTCCATCGCGTACGCCGTGTGCACCTGCTCCTCCTTGCGGAGGACGTTCGACCACAGCGCCCGCAGACCGCCCTCCAGCGGCGGCGTGAAGAACCCGGCGACCACCATCGAGACATACGCCACCGGCAGCGGATCGAGGCCCACGAACGCGAACGCGGTCATCCCGAGAGCCGAGACGAGCGCCGCCGGCAACTGCACCCGCGGCTGCCCGTACAGATCCACCAGCCGCCCCAGCAGCGGCTGCCCCACCGCGTTCGCGACCCCGTACACGGCGGCCAGCGCCCCCGCGAGGCTGTACGTGCCGCCCTCCGCACGCACGAAGAGCACGACGGCGATCGCGGCAGTGGCGTTCGGCAGCCGGCCCACCAGCGTTCCGGCGAGCAGGCGCGCGGCGTACCGCGCCCTGAGGATCTCGAGATATCCGGCGGCCATGTCCTGCCTCTCGATGGGCTCTCGACGAGCGAAGTGTTACGTATAACGTGCCCCGTCATACGTACCATGTGCCCTGTCCGCGAGTCCAGACGAAAGAGCAGGCCGACGGTGGCACCAGGTAGGACGCGACCCACGAGCCGCGACGTCGCCCGGGCCGCCGGGGTCTCCCAGGCCGCGGTCTCCCTGGTCCTCGGCGACAAATGGCGCGGCCGCGTCTCGGAGACCACGGCCGAACGCGTACGGGAAGCCGCACGAGAACTCGGCTACCGACCCAATCTCGCCGCCCGCAACCTCCGCCTCGGCCGCACCCGGACCGTCCTGCTCGTGGTCCCTGCCCTCACGACCGAGTTCTTCGCGGGCGTGTACACGGGCGCGGCCCGCGTCGCCGCCGAGCACGGTTTCGGCGTGGTCCTCTATCCCTCCCCGGAGGGCATCGGCCCCGCCCGCGACCCCTTCGCCTCCGCCCAGGCCGCCCTGGACGGCGTGATCGCCTCGTCGATGGCCGCGGACGCGCTCACCGCGATCCGGGGCGACCAGCTACCGCTGGTGATGCTGGACAGCGACCCGGACGGCAGCCTGGGGGCCGCCACCGTCAACCTCGACATCCAGGACGGGGTACGCCAGGTCGCCGACCATCTGCTCGGACTGGGACACCGCCACTTTCTGCATCTGGCCGCGGACGTGCCCTCCTGGACCTTCGACGTGCGCGCGCGGGAGCTGGCCGCGCGGGTGGGTTCGATGCCGGGCACATCCCTGCGGACAGCCGCCGCGCCCATCTCCATCGACGGGGCGCTGGCCGCGGCGGAGGCAGCGCTGACCGAAGCCGGCGCCCGGCCGACCGCGCTGGTCTGCGACGACGACAAACTGGCGGCCGGGGCGTACAAGGCCCTACGGCGGCTGGGGCTGCGCGTGCCGGAGGACGTCTCGGTGACCGGGCTGGACGATCTCGCGCTGGCCACGGCACTCGATCCCGAGCTGACGACCGTGCGGCTGGACGCGGAGCTGTTCGGGGAACGGGGCATGGAGGCCCTGCTGGCGGTTCTGGAGGGACGTACGCCGGCGGAGGGGGACATTCCCGTGGAGCTGGTGGTTCGGGGGTCTACGGCATCGCCAGGGGCTCCGCCGGGGCACCGTTGAGCGCCACCGGGGATGGCCGGTCGTGTGTCTGCGGGTCGTCGCCGGCCGGTCGCGCGGTTCCCCGCGCCCCTTGGGGGTGGCTGAGGCCGTCGTGAGTCCGCGCGTGGTCCGTGGTTGATCGCGCGGTTCCCCGCGCCTCTTCAGGGCGCGTTGTTGTCGAGCCCCTCCACCGATGCCGTTCTATGCCGCGCGCCCCGGCCTCAGTCGGCCGGGGCGCACTACGGGCTGGGGGCGAGGCGGGGGTCTACTCCTCCTCGGCGCTTTCGGCTTCCGTGCTGGCGCCGTCCGTCTCCAGGAGACGGGCGAGCTGGCGGCCGACGATGCGCTTGAACTTGCGCTGCTGCGGGCGGGTGCGATCGAGGACGGCGACCTCCAGGCGCTCGGCGGGAATCTCCCGCTGAGTGCCGTTGGTGTCGCGGGACAGGGCCTGAACGGCGAGCTTCAGGGCATCTGCCAGGGACATCCCGTCCTGGTGACGCTGGTCCAGGTAGCTGCTGATCTGCTCGGCGTTGCCACCGACCGCGACCGAGCCGTGCTCGTCGACGATCGAACCGTCATGCGGCAGCCGATAGATCTGATCGCCCTCGGGAGCCTCCCCCACCTCGGCCACGACCAGCTCCACCTCGTACGGCTTCTCGGCCGACGAGGAGAAGATCGTGCCCAGGGTCTGGGCGTAGACATTGGCGAGACCGCGGGCGGTCACATCGTCACGGTCGTAGGTGTAACCGCGGAGATCGGCGTACCGCACACCGCCGATCCGCAGGTTCTCGTACTCGTTGTACTTGCCGGCGGCCGCGAAGCCGATCCGGTCGTAGATCTCGCTGAACTTGTGCAGCGCACGGGACGGGTTCTCGCCGACGAACACGATGCCGTCGGCATACTGCAGCACGACCAGGCTGCGGCCACGGGCGATGCCCTTGCGGGCGTACTCCGCCCGGTCGGCCATGGCCTGCTGGGGTGAGACATAGAACGGCGTCGACACCGGCTATCCGTCCCTTTCTGTCGAAGTCACTGGATCACCTTGATAAGAGGGCCGTCGACCGGACCGGCTAGAGCAGCGCGGCGCGCGGGCCGTCGGGCTGCTCCAGGCGCCGCTCCAGGATCGAGCGGGCGATCTCGGAGGACTCCTCGTCGGTGAGCCGACGGAAGCCGTCCTCGGTGATCACGGTGACGATGGGGTAGATCCGGCGGGCGACATCGGGACCACCGGTCGCCGAGTCGTCGTCTGCCGCGTCGTAGAGGGCCTGGATCACCAGGGTCGTGGCGTCGTCCTCGGAGAGGTCGGCACGGAAGAGCTTCTTCATGGCGCCGCGCGCGAAGATCGAGCCGGAGCCGGTGGCAGCGAAGCCGCTCTCCTCGGAACGGCCGCCCGTCACGTCGTAGGAGAAGATGCGGCCCTTCCCACGGTCGACGTCGAACCCGGCGAAGAGCGGGACCACGGCCAGACCCTGCATGGCCATGCCCAGGTTGGAACGGATCATGGTCGACAGACGGTTGGCCTTGCCCTCCAGGGAGAGCTGGGCGCCTTCCACCTTCTCGAAGTGCTCCAGCTCCAACTGGAACAGCTTCACCATCTCCACGGCCAGACCGGCCGTGCCGGCGATACCCACCGCGGAGTACTCGTCCGCCGGGAACACCTTCTCGATGTCCCGCTGCGCGATCATGTTCCCCATCGTGGCCCGGCGGTCACCGGCGAGCACCACACCACCGGGAAACGTGGCAGCGACAATGGTCGTGCCGTGCGGGGCCTCGATCACGCCCTGGGTCGGCGGCAGCTGCCGCTTGCCGGGGAGCAGCTCCGGCTGGTGCTCCGACAGAAAGTCCATGAAGGACGACGACCCAGGCGTCAGGAAGGCAGCTGGTAGACGCCCGGTGCTACGAGTGTTGGCTTCCACGCGTTTCCTTCCAGGTAGTCGGCAGCTCGGTTCATCGCATCGGGGTCGTCCCTCAACAGACCGAGGCCAGAATTGCAGTTGAAGCACAGTACGCCTCGGACCCTACCCGTCTTAAGGCAGTGATCCACATGCGTCACAGGAGCGGATAGGCATATACGACAGACCCCGCCCTGGGAGGCGATCAGTTCGTCTCGTTCACCTTCGGTGAGGCCGTACTCGCGCCACAGGCGCTTGCTGTTGCAAGCCGTCAAGGTTTGACCGCTTGCGGGCGAACGCTGCGCGCGGTTTGCACTCACCGCACCGCACGCAGCGTTTCACGCCGCCTCCGTTTGACGACCCGAGAACCCTCGCACCCTTCGATTCGAAGGCTACTCGCCGCCCTTCTGAACGAATGACCGAACGAAATCCTCGGCGTTCTCTTCGAGCACATCATCGATTTCGTCGAGAACCGAGTCCACGTCGTCGCTCAGCTTCTCCTGCCGCTCCTTGAGGTCCTCCGAAGCCTGCGCCTCGGGTGCCTCCTCGACCTCTTCGGTGGAACGCGTGGCCTTCTGCTGGCCGCCGCCGGTGTCCTTGGTCGCCATAACCCTCACCCCGCTCAGTTCGCCCGACATGGTCGGCATTGCTGCCGATCGGTCATGATCAGACCCTACAAGCCGGGTCTGACATTGGCCCCGTTGTTTCCACAACGTCCGGGGACCACCTCGATGATTCCCGGACGCCGCTGTTTCCACCCTGCCCAGCTGATCGGGGGCGAACCCCGGTTCAGTTGCCGGACAGGACCCTGACCAGGTCTTCTGCCGTGCGGCAGCGGTCCAGGAGCTCCTTGACGTGATTTCGCGTTCCGCGAAGCGGTTCGAGGGTTGGGACGCGCTGCAGCGAATCCCGGCCCGGGAGATCGAAGATCACCGAGTCCCAGGAGGCGGCCGCGACGTCGTCGGCGTACTGCTCCAGGCAGCGGCCGCGGAAGTACGCCCGGGTGTCCTCCGGTGGCTTCGTACGGGCCCTGTCGACGTCCGTCTCGGTCAGGAGCCGCTTCATCTTGCCGCGGGTCGCGAGGCGGTTGTAGAGGCCCTTCTCGGCGCGTACGTCGGCGTACTGGAGGTCGACGAGGTGGAGCCGGGCTGCGTCCCAGTCGAGGTCGTCGCGGCGGCGGTAGCCCTCCATGAGTTCCCGCTTGGCGACCCAGTCGAGTTCCCCGGAAAGGCTCATCGGGTCGTGCTCGAGCCGGTTGAGCGTGTCCTCCCACCTGCTCAGGACATCCTTGGTCTGGTCGTCGGCATCCGCCCCGAACCGCTCCTCCACGTACTTGCGCGACAGCTCGTAGTACTCCATCTGGAGTTGTACGGCGGTCAGCGTGCGGCCGCTGCGGAGGGTGACGAGGCGTTGCAGGGACGGGTCGTGCGAGACCTGGTGGAGGGTGCGGACCGGTTGGTCGACCGCGAGGTCCACCGCGATGAAGCCGTCCTCGATCATGGACAGGACCAGGGCGGTCGTGCCCAGCTTCAGGTAGGTGGAGATCTCCGAGAGGTTGGCGTCGCCGATGATCACGTGGAGGCGGCGGTATTTCTCCGCGTCCGCGTGCGGTTCGTCCCGTGTGTTGATGATGGGGCGCTTCAGCGTCGTCTCCAGGCCGACCTCGACCTCGAAGTAGTCGGCGCGCTGGCTGAGCTGGAAGCCGTGTTCGTGGCCGTCCTGGCCGATGCCGACGCGGCCGGCGCCGGCGAAGACCTGGCGGGAGACGAAGAACGGCGTGAGGTGGCGCACGATGTCCGAGAAGGGGGTCTCCCGCTTCATCAGGTAGTTCTCGTGCGTGCCGTAGGAGGCGCCCTTGTTGTCGGTGTTGTTCTTGTAGAGGTGGATCGGCTGGGCGCCGGGGAGCTGGGCGGCGCGTTCGGCGGCTTCGGCCATGATGCGTTCGCCGGCCTTGTCCCAGAGGACGGCGTCCATGGGGTTGGTGACCTCGGGGGCGCTGTATTCGGGGTGTGCGTGGTCGACGTAGAGCCGCGCGCCGTTGGTGAGGATGACATTGGCGAGGCCGATGTCCTCGTCGGTGAGCTGGCTGGAGTCGGCGGCCTCGCGGGCGAGGTCGAAGCCTCGCGCGTCGCGCAGCGGGTTCTCCTCCTCGAAGTCCCAGCGGGCCCGGCGGGCCCGGTGCATCGCCGCGGCGTAGGCGTTGACGATCTGGGACGAGGTGAGCATGGCATTGGCATTGGGGTGGCCGGGGACGGAGATCCCGTACTCCGTCTCGATGCCCATTACTCGCCGTACGGTCATGCGGCCCTCCTTGCCCGGCGGCGTCCTCGGTCGGGGACGCTGCTCAAGTACCGCTGGCGCTCCGGTGCGTGTGCGGTGCCCGTCCCCGCACTGCGCGACTCGGCGGTACGAAAGAGCCTAGAACGGCTCTGCGCTGGTGGGGAGATCATTTGCGTCATTGCCTTGCTCCGGCTTTACCTGGAAAACAGTCGGCTGCGGGTACCCACTGAGGGCACCCGCAGCCGCCCTGTCTTTTACAGGTACTGTCCGGTGTTCGCCACCGTGTCGATGGAGCGTCCGGTGTCGGCACCCTGCTTTCCGGTGATCAGCGTACGGATGTAGACGATCCGTTCGCCCTTCTTTCCGGAGATTCGGGCCCAGTCGTCCGGGTTGGTGGTGTTGGGCAGGTCCTCGTTCTCCTTGAACTCGTCCACGCAGGCCTGGAGGAGGTGGGAGACGCGGAGGCCCTTCTGGTTCTTGTCGAGGAAGTCCTTGATCGCCATTTTCTTGGCGCGGCCGACGATGTTCTCGATCATGGCGCCGGAGTTGAAGTCCTTGAAGTAGAGGACTTCCTTGTCTCCGTTGGCGTAGGTGACTTCCAGGAAGCGGTTCTCCTCGGATTCGGCGTACATGTGTTCCACTGCCGTCTGGATCATGCTCTGGACGGTGGTGGCCCTGGACCCGCCGTGTTCGCCGAGGTCGTCCGCGTGCAGCGGGAGGCGCTCGGTGAGGTACTTCTGGAAGATGTCCTTGGCCGCTTCGGCGTCCGGACGCTCGATCTTGATCTTCACGTCGAGGCGGCCGGGGCGCAGGATCGCGGGGTCGATCATGTCCTCGCGGTTGGAGGCGCCGATGACCACGACGTTCTGCAGGCCTTCCACGCCGTCGATCTCGGCGAGCAGCTGCGGGACGATGGTGTTCTCCACGTCCGAGCTGACGCCGGAGCCGCGGGTGCGGAAGAGGGATTCCATCTCGTCGAAGAAGACGATGACGGGGGTGCCCTCGCTGGCCTTCTCCCTGGCGCGCTGGAAGACGAGCCGGATCTGCCGCTCGGTCTCACCGACGTACTTGTTGAGGAGCTCGGGGCCCTTGATGTTGAGGAAGAAGCTCTTGCCTGTGGCCTGGCCGGTCACTTCGGCGACCTTTTTGGCGAGTGAGTTCGCGACGGCCTTGGCGATGAGCGTCTTGCCACATCCGGGGGGTCCGTAGAGGAGGACGCCCTTGGGCGGGCGCAGTTCGTGCTCCTTGAACAGGTCCGGGTAGAGGTAGGGGAGCTCGACCGCGTCGCGGATCATCTCGATCTGGTTGCCGAGGCCACCGATCTGCTCGTAGCCGATGTCCGGGACCTCTTCGAGGACGAGTTCCTCGACCTCGCTCTTGGGCACGACCTCGTAGACGTAGCCGGAGCGGGGTTCGAGCAGGAGGGCGTCGCCGGCGCGGATGGTGACGTCCAGCAGCGGCTCGGCGAGCCGTACCACCCGTTCCTCGTCGGTGTGCCCGAGCACCAGGGCGCGCTCGCCGTCCTCGAGGATCTCCTTGAGGGTGACGATGTCCCCGACGCGCTCGTACTCCATGGCCTCGACCACGTTGAGCGCTTCGTTGAGCATCACTTCCTGGCCGCGCCGGAGCTCTTCCAGGTCGACGCTCGGGCTGACGTTCACCCGGAGCTTTCGGCCTCCGGTGAAGATGTCGGCCGTGCCGTCCTCGTTCGCCGTGAGGAAGACACCGAAGCCGGCCGGCGGCTGTGCGAGCCGGTCGACTTCTTCCTTGAGGGCCACGATCTGGTCGCGGGCCTCACGGAGCGTGTTGGCGAGCCGCTCGTTCTGTGCGGACACGCCGGCCAGATTGGTCTGCAACTCGACGATCCGCTCTTCGAGAATCCTCGTGTGTCGCGGAGAGTCGGCGAGCTTGCGTCGCAGGACGGCGATCTCCTGCTCAAGGTAGGCAATCTGCCCGGCCGGGTCGTCGGACCCTCGTCCCGGGCGGATGCCGCGGTTCATGTCGTCGTCGTGGGCTGCCACGGTCCTCACCTCCTCCAAGGGGAGCTGGACGCTTCCAGACCCTACCTGGGTGGGTGTCGATTGAAACCCCTAGATCACAAAGACGGTCGGGGTGTGTCCGATCTTCACCCTTGCGCTCTCCCTCACGCCAGGGGAATACCCACTGAACATGATTGGGAAGCCGCCCCAGGTAGGGTCGAAGTGTTCAACACCCGTCAGAGCCTGCATCGTTCCCGACCGGCTCGACGAATGAAACGGCAGGAGAGATGACCGTGCAGCAGGAGGCCGGAGCCGAGGGTGAGGCGCTCGAGGTCTGGATCGACCAGGACCTGTGCACGGGCGACGGCATCTGTGCCCAGTACGCGCCCGAGGTGTTCGAGCTGGACATCGACGGACTGGCCTATGTGAAGAGTCCGGGCGAGGAGTTGTTGCAGGCCCCGGGGGCCACAACGCCCGTTCCGCTGCCGCTTCTCACGGATGTGGTGGACTCCGCGAAGGAATGCCCGGGTGAGTGCATTCACGTACGTCGGGTTTCGGACAGGGTCGAGGTCTTCGGCCCTGACGCGGAGTGATCCGGCGGACACTCCGCGTCGTTCCGTGTCTGTTTTCTCACACCGGGTTTGCCGGGTGATCATTTCCCGTTCGTCTTCCGGCGGGCGGTGTCAGACGCTTTGTGCTCCGGCGGGCGTCGAGCGCGTGAACGCCCCGTTCTTCCATTGCCACTTGACGGGGTCCGTCACGTCCGGGCAGCAGTTGGGTACGTCGGCCGACGAGTAGCCGTGCAGGGTCGCGGTGACGACGGCGTCACGGACGGCGAAGTCCGTGACGGTCTTGCGGTCCTTGGGGTTCACGAGGGTGGCGACCACGCGGGGGTCCGCCGCGTCCGTGGAGCGGGTGAGGACGTACACGCCGTCGGGTGGGGTGCCCATGCTGGCGTCGCAGTGCACGACGGCCACGGTCTCCGGACGGCCGTCTCCGTCGAGGTCCCCGGAGCGCTTCTGCTTCACGACGATCCCGACGGGTCCGCAGTCGAGCGGGAGGTCCACTTCGGTGGGGTCGGGGGCCGTCACGACGGCCGGGGCAGGCTGGGCCTTCGGGCCGGGCTGGGCCGCTCTGGCCGCGTCGGGTTGGAGGGCGGACGACAGGGCCATGACTCCGGCGAGGGCGGTGGCCGTGGCGAGCCAGTGGATGGGGCGGGCGTGCGCGTGTGCCAGTTCCGGGACGGCGGATTGCTGCACTAGGAGCGTCTCCTGAGGGTGCTGTGCCGGTTGGGATGACCCGCATGGTGCCATACGTCACAGGGGGCGTGGAACGGCGGGGTACGTGGTTCGCGCAGCTTTCTGGTGGCGCGTCAACGGGAATGCGCCGTGGCCGAGTTCCCGGGCGCTGCTGGGAACTCGGCCACGTCAATGGCGCGTTGTACGCGGCGGGCTGCCGCCTACGGTGGCGGGTGGGCGGCGCGGGGCCGCTCACCGGGTGGGTCGGGGCTCAGCGGCCGTTGCCGCCGTCGGCGTTGGGGCCGGCGTAGTCCTCGCCGTACGCGCCCTTGGCGGGGCGGCGGCGGCGCATGGGCGGCTCGACGCCGTCGGCGAGGCGGCGGGCGGTGAGCAGGAAGCCGGTGTGGCCGATCATCCGGTGGTCGGGGCGGACGGCCAGGCCCTCGATGTGCCAGTTGCGGATCATCGACTCCCAGGCGCTCGGCTCGTTGAAGCAGCCGATCTCGCGGAGGGACTCGACGGTCCGGGCGAGCTGGGTGGTGGTCGCCACGTAGCAGCAGACGATGCCGCCGGGGACGAGGGCCTTGGAGACGGCCTCCAGGCACTCCCAGGGGGCGAGCATGTCGAGGATGACGCGGTCGACGTCGGTGTCCGAAAGGTTGTCCTGGAGGTCGCCGACGGTGAGCTGCCAGGCGGGGTGGGGCCCGCCGAAGTAGCGCTCCACGTTCGCTTGCGCGATCTCGGCGAAGTCCGCGCGGCGCTCGTAGCTGTGCAGCATGCCCTGGTCGCCGATGGCGCGCAGCAGGAAGCTGCTGAGCGAGCCGGAGCCGACGCCGGCCTCGACGACGCGGGCGCCGGGGAAGATGTCGGCGAAGGCCAGGATCTGCCCCGCGTCCTTGGGGTAGACCACGGCGGCGCCGCGGGGCATGGACAGGACGTAGTCGGGGAGCAGGGGGCGCAGTGCCAGATAGGCGACGTTCCCCGTGGTGCGGACAACGCTGCCCTCGGGTGCGCCGATCAGCTCGTCGTGCGGGAAGGAACCCTTGTGGGTGTGGAAGTTCTTCCCCGCTTCGAGCGTGAACGTGTAGTGGCGGCCCTTGGGGTCGGTCAGCTGTACCTGGTCCCCGACCTTGAAGGGCCCGCGTCGGCGGGCGGCACCGGTCGGTTCGGACATGTGACCAGCCTACCGGTCCCCGGGAAGGGCGCCGACCACTGCCGGTGAGTGCGGAGGGTGCGGGTGGTTCGTGGCTGGTCGCGCGGTTCCCCGCGCCCCTTTCGGGGCGCGTTTCAGCTGGGCCGTGCCATCGCCTTCACGAAGGCGCGCTCCACGTCGGCCGCCGAGAGGACGCCGTAGATCTCGCCCGATTCCTCCACCACCAGGTACTCGGTGGCGGGGGCGGCGCGGAGGGCCTCCAGGAGGGCTTCGCCCGCCAGTTCCGCGGAGACTCGCATGCCGTCGGTGAGGTCCTGGGCGAGGCCGCTGACGGCGACCCAGGGGCGGCGGTGTTCGGGGACGCCGACGATGGCGGCCTCGCGGACGAGGGAGAGGGGTTCGCCGTCGGGGTCGACGACGACGAGGGCGCGGGCGCCGGCTTCGTTGGCGCGGCGCAGGGCCTCGGAGAGGGGGGTGTCGGTCTCGACGGGGACGGCGCGGCGGGTGAGGGCGCGGGCCTGGAGTTCGGGGAGGTGTTCGCGCAGGCGGGCCATGCGGAGGCTGTTGCCGGCGCCGGTCCAGATGATCGCGGCGAGGATCGCGGCCAGCAGGGCGTCCAGGACGGTGTCCATGCCGACGCTGTCCTCGGCAGCGGAGCCGAGCAGTCCTGACTGGGTGAGCAGCGGGAGTCCGATGAGGACGGAGACGGCGAGGGCGCGGCCGACCCAGGCGGCGGCGATGGTGCCGGTCATCGGTTTGCCGGTGAGCTTCCAGACGACGGCGCGGAGCATGCGGCCGCCGTCGAGGGGGAGGCCGGGCAGCAGGTTGAACGCGGCGACGATCAGGTTGGAGATCATCAGGCCGGCGAGCAGTACGCCGGGGACGGTGCCCGGCTCGACGGCGAGCAGGGCGACGTAGAAGACGCCCGCGAGGACCAGGGAGAGCAGAGGGCCGACGAAGGCCAGGACGAACTCGCGGCCGGGGGTCTCGGACTCCTTCTCGATCTCCGAGACGCCGCCGAAGAACTGGAGCTGGATGCGGCGCACCGGCAGTTTGAAGCGCAGGGCGGCGATGGTGTGCGCGAGTTCGTGGACGAGCACGGAGGCGTAGAAGGCGACCGCGAAGAAGAGGGAGACCAGGTAGCGGGCGGCGCCGAGTTCGGGCAGGACGCGGTCGAGTTGGCCGCCGAAGACCCAGGTGATCAGTGCGGCGACGAGGAACCAGCTGGGCGCGACGTACACGGGTACGCCGAAGGGGCGGCCCATGAGGATGCCGCCGCCGGGATCCTTCGGGCGCTCGGGGGGCTTGGGGGTGGCGTCCGAGTGGACGTGGGGGCGTGGGGAGGTGGCCGTGCGCTCCGATTCGTCCGCCGGCGCCTTGTTCAGGTCGGCCGATGTCGCCGATGTCGCCGGGGTCGCTGGGGTCGCTGGGGTTGTCGAGGGCTTGTTCACCGGGTCCGACGGCGGTTCGCTCACCGCGTCTGTCGACGGTTGGTCCGCGGAGTCCGTCGGCGGTTGGTCCGCGGGGCCCGAGGACGGCTCGTGCACGGGGGTTCCCGAGGGCTTCGCGGCCTCGGAGTCGCCGGGGGACTTGGCAGCGGCGGATTCCTCGGCGGAGCCGTGCTGCTCGGCGACTCCCTGTCCTTCGGCGGCGCCCGGCGTCTCGGCGGCGCTCTGTCCCTCGGCGGCACCCTGCCTCTCTGCGGCGCCATGCCCCTCCGAGTCGCCGGAGCGCTTGGTTGCGGTCGGCGCTTCGGAGTCACGGGGCTCTTCCGGAGCGTCAGCCGCTCGGGGGGCCTCGGGGGCCGGCACGGAGGCGCTGTCGGACTCGCCGGCGTGGCGGCGGGACCCGGCCGGGGTGGGGGCGCCACTCTCCGGCGGTGTCCCGTTCGCGTCGCGGTGCGCGCGCTCGGGCGCCTCGTCGCTGCCGGACCGCGGCTGCCCGCTCCCGCCGCTCGTCTCCACGATGTCCCCTCGTTCGAAGCGTCTTCCGCGCCCGGTCACCGGGCGGAAGGGTCTGCGGTCGATGCTATGTCGTCGCCGGGGCACGTTCCGCCCCGGCACCCCCTCTGTTTTCCCCCGCGTCGCATGCGGCACACGAGTGTTGACGTGTGCCGTGTCACCGGGCGGTGGTACGGGCCCGTGGCTGTCACTGTCAGTGGTGGGTCGTATGGTCTGTGGTCATGGAAACCAGCACCGACGGCACCGGTACCGTCCCCGTGGGCGGCGAGGATGATCGTCCTGCCGTGCGGGCCGCCGCGCCGCCTGCCTCGCTGTCGCCCTCGCGTGCCAGTGACTTCATGCAGTGTCCGCTGCTGTATCGGTTCCGGGTGATCGACCGGCTGCCGGAGAAGCCGAGCGAGGCGGCGACGCGCGGGACGCTGGTGCACGCGGTGCTGGAGAGACTCTTCGACGCCCCGGCGGCCGAGCGGACGGCGCCGCGGGCGAGGTCGTTGGTGCCCGGGCAGTGGGACCGGCTGCGGGAGAGCCGGCCGGAGGTCGTGGAGCTGTTCGCGGACGACCCGGAGGGTGAGCGGCTGGCGCGCTGGCTGGCCGAGGCCGAGCGGCTGGTGGAGCGCTGGTTCACGCTGGAGGACCCGACGCGTCTGGAGCCCGCCGAGCGGGAGTTGTTCGTGGAGGCGGAGCTGGACTCGGGGCTCAGGCTGCGCGGGATCATCGACCGGGTGGACGTGGCGCCCACGGGTGAGGTGCGGATCGTCGACTACAAGACGGGCAAGGCGCCGAGACCCGAGTACGCCGAGGGCGCGCTGTTCCAGATGAAGTTCTACGCCCTGGTGGTGTGGCGGCTGAAGCAGGTGGTGCCGCGCCGGCTCCAGCTCGTCTATCTCGGCAGCGGTGATGTGCTGACGTACGACCCGGTGGTGGCGGATCTGGAGCGGGTGGAGCGGAAGCTGCTCGCGCTGTGGGAGGCGATCCGGCTGGCCACGGAGAGCGGTGACTGGCGGCCGCGGCCGACGAAGCTGTGCGGCTGGTGCGACCACCAGTCGGTGTGTCCGGAGTTCGGCGGTACTCCCCCGCCCTACCCCCTCCAGGTGAGGTCACCCGAGGCCGCCGACGAGGGGCAGGGCAGAATGGGCCCGGACTAGCCGAAGGAGACTTTCGTGGCCATCCGCGTCCTACTGGTCGACGACCAGCCGCTGCTGCGTACCGGGTTCCGGATGATTCTGGAGGCGGAGCAGGACCTCGCGGTCGTCGGGGAGGCCGGGGACGGCCTTCAGGCGCTCGACCAGGTGCGGGCGTTGCAGCCCGATGTGGTTCTGATGGACATCCGTATGCCCCGGATGGACGGGGTGGAGGCGACCCGGCAGATCACCGGGCCCGGGCGGGACGGTCCGGCGAAGGTGCTGGTGCTGACCACGTTCGATCTGGACGAGTACGTGGTGGAGGCGCTGCGGGCGGGTGCCAGCGGGTTCCTGCTGAAGGACGCGCCGGCCAATGAGCTGGTGCAGGCGATCCGGGTGGTGGCGGGCGGGGAGGCGATGCTCGCGCCGAGCATCACGCGGCGGCTCCTCGACAAGTACGCGGAGCATCTGCCGTCGGGCGACGAGCCGGTGCCGGACACGCTGCACACGCTGACCGACCGTGAGGTCGAGGTGCTGAAGCTGGTGGCCCGGGGTCTGTCGAACGCGGAGATCGCCGCCGATCTGTTCGTCAGCGAGACCACCGTCAAGACGCATGTGGGGCATGTGCTGACCAAACTGGGGCTGCGCGACCGGGTGCAGGCGGCGGTGTACGCGTACGAGAGCGGGTTGGTGCGCCCCGGCGCGCAGTAGGCGAGCCGGCGGCCGCGCCACAACAGCCGCCGCTACAACGCGCCGAGGGCGCCCCCTTCCGGTGAAGGGGGCGCCCTCCGTCTGCGGGGCTGTCGGCGTCGGCGGGTGTTCGCGTCAGCCCTTGCTGATCTCCCAGAAGCGGAAGACGGTCGACGCGTCGAGGCAGTACTCCAGGCCGTAGACGTTGTCGCGGACCACGGCGTACTGCTTGGCCTGCCAGATGGGGATGAGGGGGACGTCGGTGGCGACGATGTTCTGCAGTTCGGCGTACTCCTTCTCCGTGGAGGAGCGCTCGCTCTGGGCGGCGGTCTTCGTGAGGAGTTCACCGGTGATGGTGTCGTTGGTGTAGTTGTTGCCCAGCACGTTGTCCTTGCCGAAGAAGGGGCTGGTGAAGTTGTCGGGGTCCGGGTAGTCCGGGATCCAGCCCTTCACGTAGACGCCGTACTTGCCGGCGGCGATGTCCTTCTCGTACTGGTCGAAGGCGACGGACTTCACCTTCGCGTCGAACAGCCCGCTGTCGTTGAGCTGCTTGGCGATGGCCTCCAACTCCTGGTCGGTGGAGGGGCCGTAGCGCGTCGGCGTGGACCAGAGGGTCAGTTCGACCTTGCCGGTGATGTTGTCGGCGCGCAGCGCGGCCTCGGCCTTGTCATGGGAGGGGCGGGCGCCGTAGGTGTCGAAGAAGGCCGTGTTGTGGCCGGTGATGCCGGCCGGGATGATCGAGTACAGCGGTGTGGCGGTGCCCTGGTAGACCTCGTTGACGAGGGCGTCGCGGTCGAGGAGATGGGCGATGGCCTGGCGGACGCCGAGCTTGCCGGTGACCGGGTCGTCCATGTTGAAGACGAGGTGCTGGACCTCGGCGCCGGTGCCGTCGACGATGTCGATGCCGTCGGCGGTGGAGGTGTCGGTCTCGATGTCGGAGATGTCGCCCGCGCTGAGGCCGCGGTAGGTGATGTCGAGGTCGCCCTCCAGCAGGGCCTTCTTCAGGGCTTTCTGGTCGCCGTGGAAGAACTTGAGGGTGACGCCCTCGTTCTCGACGTCGGCGGTGCCCGTGTAGTTCTCGTTGACGGAGAAGACGGCCTCGTCCTCGCCGAAGGACTCCAGCTTGTAGGGGCCGGAGCCGACCGCCTCGCCGTCCTTGCGGAGGCCGTCGGCGTCGTAGGAACTCTCGTCGACGATCGAGCCGGCGCCGGAGGCTATCTTGCTGGGGAAGGTGGCGTCGGCGTACTTGAGGACGAAGCGGACGGTCTTGTCGTCCGGCGTCTCGACCTTGTCGAGCATCGGGAACATGATCGCGGGGCCGGCGTCGTCGTTGATCTTCAGCATGCGGTCGAAGGAGAACTTGACGTCCTTCGCGGTGAGCGCCTCACCGTTGCTGAACTTCAGGCCGTCCTTGAGGGTGCACTCGTAGACCGTGGTGCCGCTGTCGGCGAAGGAGCACTCCTCGGCGAGGTCCGGTTCGGGCTCGGTGGCGCCGTTGGGGAAGCTCAGCAGGGACTGGAAGACGTTGTTGAAGAGAAGCCAGGACCCGGGGTCGTAGCCGGAGGCGGGGTCGGTGGCCAGGACGTCTTCGGACATCCCCATCACCACGTTGGAGCCGGAGTCCCCGGATCCCCCCGATTCGGAGCCGCAACCGGTCAGCAGGCCGGCGGCAAGCCCTGTCGCGATGGTCAGGACGGGCCACTGGGTGCGCATGTTCACGTATGAGTGCCTTGTGTCGTCGGGTGCATTGCGGGCACGCTCCGGAGGTCCCCCGAGGCCACTCGGCCTCGCCCGGAGCGGGGATGAGGTGGGGTCAGTCGGCTCGGCCGCGGCCGAGCTCCCAGAGCTGGAGCGTCGAGGCGGCGTTGAGGGCGTACTCGGCGCCGGTGATGTCGTCGCGGGCGGCGACGAACTGCTTGCCCTGCCACAGCGGCAGGATCGGCACGTCGTCGGCGACGATGTCCTGGATGCCGGTGAGGCTCTCCGAGGCGCTGAGACGGTCGGCCTCGCGGCGGGACTCCGGAAGCAGCTTGCTCCGGATCTCGCTGTTCGCGTACGGCGAGCCGAGGAAGTTGTCCTTGTCGAGGAAGGGCGCGAGGTAGTTGTCGGCGTCGGGGAAGTCCGGGAACCAGCCCATGCCGTAGACCGCGTACTCGCCTTCCTGCTCGGCGGGGCGGAACGTCGACCAGGGTGCGCCCTTGATGGTCACGTCGAACAGGCCGCTGTCGTCGAGTTGCTTCTTCAGCAGCTCGAACTCCTTCTTCGTGGCCGTGCCGTAGTGGTCGGTCGTGTAATGGAGGGTCAGCTTCACCGGGGTGGTGACGCCGGCCTTCTCCAGGGTCGACCTGGCCTCGGTGACGTCCGGGTCGCCGTACTTGTTGAAGAACGAGTTGGAGTGGCCGGTGATGCCGGCCGGGACCAGTGAGAAGAGGGGTTCGGCCTGGGAGCCGTACACCTGGGAGACGAGTTCGCCGCGGTCGACGACCTCGGCCATGGCCCGGCGGACGGCCGTGCTCTTCACCGGGGAGGCCTCGGTGTTGAAGGCGAGGTAGCGGATCTCCAGGCCGGCGGACTCGATCACGTCGATGTCGCTGTCGTCGGCCTCGGAGAGCTTGGTGATCTGCTCCGGCGTCATCGTGCGGGTCATCAGGTCGATGTCGCCGTCCTGGAGCGCGGTGCCCATGGCGTCGGCGCTCGCGAAGGAGCGCAGCTCGACCTTGTCGTTCTTCGGGTCCAACTGCCCCTTGTAGTGGGGGTTCTTGGTGAAGACGGCCTTGACCAGCTCGTCGTTCTCGACCTCGGCGTCCAGGGTGTAGGGGCCGGAGCCGTCGACCTCGAAGCCGTCGCGCAGTGTGCCCTTGTCGTAGTCGGCCGGGTTGACGATGCCGGCGACCGGGGTGGACAGCTTGTACGGGAGGGTCGCGTCGGGGGTGTTGAGGTGGAAGATCACCTCGTTGTCGCCCTTGGTCTCGACGAGGTCGATGGTGGACAGCAGGGCAAAGACACCGCTGTCGGCCTTGAGGGAGCGGGCGCGGTCGATGGAGAACTTCACGTCCGCGGCGGTGATCGGGTCGCCGTCGGCGAACTTCAGGCCGTCGCGCAGCGTGCAGGCGTAGCGCTCGTTGCCGCTGTCGGTGAAGGCGCAGCTGGAGGCGGCCTCGGGTTCCGGCTCGCCGTCGCCGCGGGGCTGGACCAGCAGGGTCTGGACGGTCTGGCGGAGGATGTTCCAGGTGCCGACGTCGTAGGCGTAGGCCGGGTCGATCGGGGCCGGGGCCTCCTTCGAGGCGGTGAACCGGTCGGTGGTGCCGACGACGATCGCGTCACCGCTGCCGCCCGCGCTGTCGGTGGCACCGCAGGCGGCGAGTACCGGGGTGAGCAGACCGATCACGGCCGGCAGCACCAAGGTCTTGCGGTTCATGCTCGAGTTTCTCCAGAGCTGTGGTCCGAGACGGGTGCTGGCGGGGTGGTGCGAGCGCGTCACGGGCTGTACGGCGATGTTGTCGCGTCGAGATTAGCCCGCACCGCCAGAGGGGCTCGTACACACCGGAGTTGAGTTCCCCTCACGCTGCGGAACCGGGCGCGGACGCAAACGGTGTAGTACGCACGGAATGTTTGGGTGCACCCTTCGCCAATGGGGACACAAAGGCGCGTCGGGCACCCCTGAATGCGGGGATCGAACGGGGCTGGAGACCACCCCGGGCCCCTTTTCGAGTGTCAAACGTCACAGCCCGAAAGGGGTTCCCGGGCGCGGGAATTCCCTCATTGCGATCCGGCTGAATTTCCCGGACCGCACCCTGTGGGTGATCTTGGAATTCCTTGCGCTTTCAATTGATCGTGGTCGCCATCAAGCCGCGCAGAAATGGCAGGTCGACCTCTTCCAGCGAGGTCACGACGGTGCGCCGGGCGGCGGGGGCGATGGGGGCCACGGACGGGACGGCGACCACGTGGCAGCCGGCGGCCTCGGCGGCGGCCACGCCGGTCGCGGTGTCCTCGATGACCGCGCACCTGGCCGGATCCGCGCCGAGACCGGAGGCCGCCAGGAGGTAGGGGTCGGGGAACGGCTTGGTCCGCTCCACCTCGTCGCCCGCGATGGTCAGCGCGAAGTGCTGGGGGCCGAGGGAGGTCAGGACGCGGTCGATGATGCGCCGGTGCGAGGCGGAGACCAGGGCCGTGGGGACACCGTGGGCGGCGAGCTCGGCGAGGAGTCTGGAGGCGCCGGGCATCAACGGCAGGGCGTGGCCGATGCGGGCCTCGAAGCCGTCGTTGAGCAGCACGGACAGTTCGGCGAGGGTGATGTCGGCGCCGGTGGCCTCGATCAGGAAGCCCGCGCTGCGGCTCATCGGGCCGCCGACCACGACATGGCGCCAGGTGTCGTCGAGGGTGTGCCCGAGGCCCGCGAAGACCTCGACCTCCACGTCCCACCAGAAGCCCTCGGTGTCCACCAGAGTGCCGTCCATGTCGAGGAGCACGGCCTGCAGGGCGGAGCCTTCGGCCGTACGGGTTCCTAGCGCGGGGATCGTCGTGGTCATCCGGCGCACCTCCTTGTGGGACGAGCAGGCCGGTTCCCTGATGGGGAACCGGCCTGCGGTGGACCGACCAGTGTACGACGCCGCGCGAGGAAGCGCCTTTCGCCGGAGTGGTGCCGCGCCCCGTGAGGGGCGCGGGGCTGCGCTCGATATGCGGCTCCGCCGCGTGGGCGCGCCCAGCCGCCCACGTACCCGCAGACGGACACGGCCCTCCCAGCGAGCGCCGCCGTGGAGCTACCTCGCGTTGAAGTACTTCGCCTCGGGGTGGTGGATCACGATGGCGTCCGTGGACTGCTCGGGGTGGAGCTGGAATTCCTCGGAGAGCTGGACGCCGATCCGCTCGGGCTCCAGCAGTTCCGCGATCTTGGCGCGGTCCTCCAGGTTGGGGCAGGCGCCGTAGCCGAGGGAGAAGCGGGCGCCCCGGTACTTCAGGTCGAACATCTCCTCGATCGCGGCCGGGTCCTCTCCGGCGAAGCCCAGCTCGGAACGGACGCGGGCGTGCCAGTACTCGGCGAGCGCCTCGGCCAGCTGCACGGACAGGCCGTGGAGTTCGAGGTAGTCGCGGTAGGAGTTGGACTCGAAGAGCTTGGCGGTCTCCTCGCCGATGCGGGAGCCGACGGTGACAACCTGGAGGCCGACGACGTCGGTCTCACCGGACTCCTCCGGGCGGAAGAAGTCGGCCAGGCACAGGCGGCGGCCGCGGCGCTGGCGCGGGAAGGAGAACCGGGTCCGCTCGTTGCCGTCGTCGTCCAGGATGATCAGGTCGTCGTCCTTGGAGACACACGGGAAGTAGCCGTAGACGACGGCCGCTTCGAGCAGGTTCTCGGTCTGCAGCTTGTCCAGCAGCCCGCGCAGCCGGGGCCGGCCCTCGGTCTCCACGAGCTCCTCGTACGTCGGCCCGTCGCCGGTGCGGGCCTGCTTGAGCCCCCACTGGCCCTTGAAGAGGGCGCCCTCGTCCAGCCAGGTCGCGTACTCCTTGAGCTGGATGCCCTTGATGACGCGCGTGCCCCGGAACGGGGGCGTGGGGACGGGGTTGTCGGTGGCCACGTCGGAGCGGACGTGGCCCTCCTCCGGGCGCTCCTCGACCTCGGTGGTCGCGGCCGTCGCCCGTACCCGGCGCTGCTTCAGCTCGGGCAGCTTCGCGCCGGGCACGCCGCGCTTGACGCCGATGAGGGCGTCCATGAGGCGCAGGCCCTCGAAGGCGTCGCGGGCGTAGCGGACCTCGCCCTCGTAGATCTCGTGCAGGTCCTGCTCGACGTAGGCCCTGGTGAGGGCGGCGCCGCCGAGGATGACGGGGTAGTCGGCGGCCAGTTTGCGCTGGTTGAGCTCCTCCAGGTTCTCCTTCATGATCACCGTGGACTTGACCAGCAGGCCCGACATGCCGATGACGTCGGCGCGGTGCTCCTCGGCGGCCTCCAGGATCGCGGAGACGGGCTGCTTGATGCCGAGGTTGACCACGGTGTAGCCGTTGTTGGACAGGATGATGTCCACGAGGTTCTTGCCGATGTCGTGCACGTCGCCACGGACGGTGGCCAGCACGATGGTGCCCTTGCCCTCGTCGTCGGTCTTCTCCATGTGCGGTTCCAGATAGGCCACCGCGGTCTTCATGACCTCGGCGGACTGGAGCACGAACGGCAACTGCATCTGGCCGGAGCCGAACAGCTCGCCGACGACCTTCATGCCGTCCAGGAGCGTCTCGTTGACGATGTCGAGGGCGGGGCGGTCCTCGAGGGCGGCGTCCAGGTCGGCTTCGAGGCCGTTCTTCTCGCCGTCGATGATGCGGCGCTTGAGGCGCTCCTCCAGCGGGAGGGCGGCCAGTTCCTCGGCCCGACCGGCCTTCAGTGACTTGGTGGTGGCGCCCTCGAACAGCTCCATGAGCTTCTGGAGCGGGTCGTAGCCCTCGGCGCGGCGGTCGTGGATGAGGTCGAGGGCGGTCTGGACCTCCTCCTCGCTGAAGCGGGCGATCGGCAGGATCTTCGACGCGTGCACGATCGCCGAGTCCAGGCCCGCCTTCACGCACTCGTCCAGGAAGACGGAGTTGAGGAGGATGCGGGCGGCCGGGTTGAGGCCGAAGGAGATGTTCGACAGACCCAGGGTGGTCTGGACGTCCGGGTGACGGCGCTTCAGCTCACGGATCGCCTCGATCGTGGCGATGCCGTCCTTGCGGGACTCCTCCTGACCGGTACAGATGGTGAAGGTCAGCGTGTCGATGAGGATGTCCGACTCGTGGATGCCCCAGTTGCCGGTCAGGTCGTC
The DNA here is from genome assembly GCF_024612015.1 of Streptomyces sp. CA-210063. Classification (NCBI taxonomy): domain Bacteria; kingdom Bacillati; phylum Actinomycetota; class Actinomycetes; order Kitasatosporales; family Streptomycetaceae; genus Streptomyces; species Streptomyces sp. CA-210063. Next base: position 8,560,729 of record NZ_CP102512.1, on the reverse strand, counting down.
GATGAGCCGTTCGGCGATCTCGACCTTCTTCTCAGGGGTGCGGGCCTGGCCCTCCTCGTCGATGGTCAGCGCGATCAGCGCGGCGCCGTGCTCCTGCGCCAGCCTGGTGACCTTGGCGAAGCGGGACTCGGGGCCGTCGCCGTCCTCGTAGTTGACGGAGTTGATGACCGCGCGGCCGCCGAGCTTCTCCAACCCGGCCTGGATGACGGGCACTTCGGTGGAGTCGAGGACGATCGGGAGCGTGGAGGCGGTGGCGAAGCGGCCCGCGAGTTCGGCCATGTCGGCGACGCCGTCGCGGCCCACGTAGTCGACACAGAGGTCGAGCATGTGGGCGCCCTCGCGGATCTGGTCGCGGGCCATCTCCACACAGTCGTCCCAGCGGCCCTCCAGCATGGCATCGCGGAACTTCTTCGAGCCGTTGGCGTTCGTCCGCTCGCCGATGGCCATGTACGAGGTGTCCTGGCGGAACGGGACCGTCTGGTAGAGGGAGGCGGCGCCGGGCTCCGGGCGCGGGTCGCGCTCGGTCGGGGTGAGGTCCCGGACGCGCTCGACGACCTGACGCAGATGCTCGGGGGTGGTGCCGCAGCAGCCGCCGATGAGGGAGAGGCCGTACTCGCGGACGAAGTTCTCCTGGGCGTCGGCGAGTTCCGGCGCGGTGAGCGGGTAGTGGGCGCCGTCCTTGGTGAGGACCGGCAGGCCCGCGTTGGGCATGCAGGACAGCTGGACGCGGGAGTGCCGGGCCAGATAGCGCAGGTGCTCGCTCATCTCGGCGGGGCCGGTCGCGCAGTTCAGGCCGATCATGTCGATGCCGAGGGGCTCCAGCGCGGTCAGCGCGGCGCCGATCTCGGAGCCGAGCAGCATGGTGCCGGTCGTCTCCACGGTCACCGACACGATGAGCGGGACGTCGTATCCGGCCGTCCGCATGGCCCGGCGGGCGGCGAGGACGGAGGCCTTGGTCTGCAGCAGGTCCTGGGTGGTCTCCACCAGCAGCGCGTCGGCGCCGCCCGCGAGGAGGCCCTCGGCGTTCTGCTGGTACGCGTCACGGATGGCGGTGAACGTGGTGTGGCCGAGGGTGGGGAGTTTGGTGCCGGGGCCGATCGAGCCGAGCACCCAGCGCCGGCGTCCGTCGCGGGCGGCGTACTCGTCGGCCGTCTCGCGGGCGATGCGGGCGCCGGCCTCGGACAGCTCGGCGGTGCGCTCGGGGATGTCGTACTCGCCGAGGGCGGTGAGGTTCGCACCGAAGGTGTTGGTCTCGACGCAGTCGACACCCGCGTCGAAATACGCGGAGTGCACCGAGCGGACGATGTCCGGGCGGGTCACGTTCAGGACCTCGTTGCAGCCCTCCAGCTGCAGGAAGTCCTCCAGAGTCGGGTCCTGGGCCTGAAGCATCGTGCCCATCGCGCCGTCGGCCACCACCACCCGGGTGGTGAGGGCCTCGCGCAGTGCGTCGGCTCGGGCCCGGCCTGCGGCGGCGGACGTAGGGGACGGGTTCGGCAACGAGGCCATGGAGCTGCTCCCTGGAGTGCGACGGCTGTCGGCTTTGCGGCTTCTCGTGGAAGACGCACCCGGCAAGGGTAGCCCGGAGCGCCGCTGATGGTCAGGGGCGTCCACGGGACGGACGGACGTGGCGTGCGCGGCAAGGTGCGGTTTACTCCGACGACGGATCAACGACGGAACAGCGGACCCGCACGGTATGTACACCCCACGATGTACGCCCCACGATCACACGATCGCCCGATGGAGTCCTGATGGAGTCCTGATGGACACGGGGCGGGCACCGGACAGGCACGAGAAGTTCACCGCGCGGTGATTGTGGCCCAAAAGCTGTTGACGGCCATTGGCGAGAGGTCGGCAACGACCGGTAGTGTTCGACATTGCCGAACGTTGGTAGCTCATCGGCGTACGGCGGTCGAAGGGGACGGAGGCAGGACGGCGATGGCACGGAACATCCAGTCGCTCGAACGGGCGGCCGCGATGCTGCGGCTCCTCGCGGGCGGCGAGCGACGGCTCGGCCTGTCCGACATCGCCTCGTCGCTGGGCCTCGCCAAGGGCACGGCCCACGGCATACTGCGCACGCTCCAGCAGGAGGGCTTCGTCGAGCAGGACGACGCATCCGGGCGCTACCAGCTGGGGGCCGAGCTGCTGCGGCTCGGGACCACGTATCTCGATGTCCACGAACTGCGGGCCCGCGCCCTGGTGTGGACGGACGACCTGGCCCGCTCCAGCGGCGAGAGCGTCCATCTGGGGGTGCTGCACCAGCAGGGCGTGCTGATCGTGCACCACGTGTTCCGGCCCGACGACAGCCGGCAGGTCCTGGAGATCGGGGCCATGCAGCCTCTGCACTCCACGGCCCTGGGCAAGGTCCTCGCGGCATACGACCCCGTGGCGCACAGCGAGGTCCTGGAGGGCGAGCGCAAGGCGTTCACCGACCGGACCGTCTGCACGCCGGACGAGTTCGAAGGCGTCCTGGACATCACCCGCGCGCGCGGGTACGCGGCCGACGTCGAGGAGACCTGGGAGGGCGTCGCGTCCATCGCCGCCCCCATCCACGACCGGCGGCGCATGCCCGTCGGCGCGGTCGGCATCACCGGCGCCGTGGAGCGCCTGTGCCGCGAGGGCGAGCTGCGCCCCGAGCTGATCGCGGCCGTACGGGACTGCGCCCGCGCGGTGTCCCGGGACCTGGGCGCCGGGCGGTTCTGACCGCCGTACGAGCTGGACGTACGAGCCAGACGTACGAGAGGTACGAGTCAGAGGTACGACCTCGACGATCGACCCGAGAGGGCCGGGACACCACGGTGTCCCGGCCCTCTCCGCATCTCATGCCCACAGGGGCACACATGCCGCACCCGCCCCGGGATCAATAACCAACAACAACCAACAACGGTGGTGTTTTCAACAACCGGGCCCTTGACGACCCACTGACCCCCCGGTGAGACTCCCGTCCATCGGTCGGCATTGTCGAACACCTACCGGCAATACGCGCTAGAGTGTGACAACGCCAAGGGCCGAACTCTTTCCCCTGGACGAAGGACAAAGGAGTCGCGGGTGTCCAGCTCCGACATCTTCATCGGCGAGACCATCGGTACCGCCATACTCATCCTGCTGGGCGGTGGCGTGTGCGCCGCCGTCACGCTGAAGGCCTCCAAGGCCCGTAACGCCGGTTGGCTCGCCATCACCTTCGGGTGGGGTTTCGCCGTTCTGACGGCCGTCTACACCTCCGCGCCGCTCTCCGGCGCCCACCTGAACCCGGCCGTGACCCTCGCGCTCGCGCTGAAGGACAACGGCATCGAGTGGAGCCAGGTCCCCACCTACTGGGCCGGCCAGGTGCTCGGCGCGATGATCGGTGCCGCTCTGGTCTGGGTCGCCTACTACGGCCAGTTCCACGCCCACCTCACCGACCGGGAGATCGTCGGCGGTCCGGGCGCGGAGACCACCAAGGCCAAGGCCGTCGAGGCCCGCGAGGCCGGCGCCGGCCCCGTGCTCGGTATCTTCTCCACCGGCCCCGAGATCCGGAACGTGGCGCAGAACATCGCCACGGAGGTCATCGGCACCGTGGTCCTGGTCCTGGCGATCCTCACCCAGGGCCTGAACGGCGAGGGCAAGGGTCTCGGCACTCTCGGCGCCCTGATCACCGCGCTCGTCGTGGTCTCCATCGGTCTGTCCCTCGGCGGCCCGACCGGTTACGCGATCAACCCGGCCCGTGACCTCGGTCCGCGTATCGTCCACGCCCTTCTGCCCCTGCCCAACAAGGGCGGCTCCGACTGGGGCTATGCCTGGATCCCGGTGGTGGGTCCCCTGATCGGCGCCGCCATCGCTGCAGGTATCTACAACGTCGCATTTGCTTAAGAGCACACCCGAGCCGCAGTTCCACGAAACGCTCAGCACGCGCCGTACGTACAGCCCTTTGACCAGTGAACTTTCAGGAGCACACCGTGACCGACGCCCACACCGCCGGCCCATTCATCGCCGCCATCGACCAGGGCACCACCTCCAGCCGCTGCATCGTCTTCGACCGCGACGGGCGCATCGTCTCCGTCGACCAGAAGGAGCACGAGCAGATCTTCCCGAAGCCGGGCTGGGTCGAGCACAACGCCACCGAGATCTGGACGAACGTCGAGGAGGTCGTCGCCGGGGCCATCGAGAAGGCCGGCATCACGCGCGACGACATCAAGGCCATCGGCATCACCAACCAGCGCGAGACCACGCTGCTCTGGGACAAGAACACCGGTGAGCCCGTCCACAACGCCATCGTCTGGCAGGACACCCGCACCGACGCGCTCTGCAAGGAGCTCGGCCGCAACGTCGGCCAGGACCGCTTCCGCCGCGAGACCGGCCTGCCGCTGGCCTCGTACTTCGCCGGTCCGAAGGCCCGCTGGCTGCTGGACAACGTCGAGGGCCTGCGCGAGCGCGCCGAGGCCGGCGACATCCTCTTCGGCACCATGGACAGCTGGGTCATCTGGAACCTGACCGGTGGTGTCAACGGCGGCCACCACGTCACCGACGTCACCAACGCCTCCCGCACCCTCCTGATGAACCTGCACACCCTGGAGTGGGACGAGAAGATCGCCGAGTCCATCGGCGTCCCGCTGTCGATGCTCCCGGAGATCCGCTCCTCCGCCGAGGTCTACGGCGAGATCACCGGCGGCAAGCTCGGTGACCTGCTCGGCGGCATCCCGGTCGCGTCCGCGCTCGGCGACCAGCAGGCGGCCCTGTTCGGCCAGACCTGTTTCGCCGAGGGCGAGGCCAAGTCCACGTACGGCACCGGCACGTTCATGCTGATGAACACCGGCGAGAAGATCATCAACTCCTACAGCGGCCTGCTGACCACGGTCGGCTACCGGATCGGCGACCAGAAGCCGGTCTACGCGCTGGAGGGCTCGATCGCCGTCACCGGTTCGCTGGTGCAGTGGATGCGCGACCAGATGGGTCTCATCTCCACCGCCGCCGAGATCGAGACGCTCGCGCTCTCGGTCGAGGACAACGGCGGCGCGTACTTCGTGCCCGCCTTCTCCGGTCTGTTCGCCCCGTACTGGCGCTCCGACGCCCGCGGTGTGATCGCCGGTCTCACCCGCTACGTCACCAAGGCGCACCTCGCGCGCGCCGTCCTGGAGGCCACCGCCTGGCAGACCCGTGAGATCACGGACGCCATGACCAAGGACTCGGGCGTCGAGCTCGCGGCTCTCAAGGTCGACGGCGGCATGACCTCCAACAACCTGCTGATGCAGACGCTCTCGGACTTCCTGGACGCCCCCGTGGTGCGCCCGATGGTCGCCGAGACGACCTGCCTCGGTGCCGCCTACGCCGCCGGTCTCGCCGTCGGCTTCTGGACCAACACCGACGACCTGCGCGCCAACTGGCGGCGGGCCGCCGAGTGGACCCCCCGCATGGACGCGGACGCCCGCGACCGTGAGTACAAGAGCTGGCTCAAGGCCGTCGAGCGGACCATGGGCTGGCTCGAAGACGAGCACTGACGAGAGCTGAGAAAAGTTCGGACGCCCGCTCCGAACCGGCTCTGATGAGGAGTAAGAACCCGACATGACCAGTCAGTCCACCCTGCTGACCCTGCCTGCCCTGGGGACGCGCCCGGCGTCCGGCTCGAACCCGAGCCGTGCCGAGACCCGGGAGCAGCTCTCCAAGGCGTCGTACGACCTTCTCGTGATCGGCGGCGGCATCCTGGGCATCTCCACCGCCTGGCACGCCGCGCAGTCCGGGCTCAGGGTGGCGCTGGTCGACGCCGGTGACTTCGCCGGCGCCACCTCCTCCGCCTCCTCCAAGCTGCTCCACGGCGGTCTGCGCTACCTGCAGACCGGCGCGGTGAAGCTGGTGGCGGAGAACCACTTCGAGCGCCGTGCGGTCTCCCGCCAGGTGGCCCCCCACCTGGCGAACCCGCTCACGTTCTACCTCCCCGTGTACAAGGGCGGGCCGCACGGCGCGGCGAAGCTCGGGGCGGGCGTCTTCGCCTACTCCGCGCTCTCGGCTTTCGGTGACGGCGTCGGCCACCTGCTCTCCCCCGCCAAGGCGGCGCAGGACGTGCCCGAGCTGCGCACCGACAACCTCAAGGCCGTGGCCGTCTACGGCGACGACCAGATGAACGACTCCCGGATGGCGCTGATGACGGTCCGCGCGGCCGTCGAGTCCGGTGCCGTCGTCCTCAACCACGCCGAGGTCACCGGGCTGCGCTTCACCAAGGGCCGGGTCACCGGTGCCGAGCTGCGCGACCGGCTCTCCGGCGACGAGTTCGGCGTCAGCGCCCGGCTGGTGCTCAACGCGACCGGCCCGTGGGTCGACCACCTGCGCAGGATGGAGAACCCGAACGCGGCCCCCTCCATCCGGCTGTCCAAGGGCGCGCACCTGGTGCTGAAGCGGACGTCTCCGTGGAAGGCCGCGCTCGCCACCCCGATCGACAAGTACCGCATCACCTTCGCCCTTCCCTGGGAGGACATGCTGCTCCTCGGCACGACCGACGAGATGTATGAGGGTGACCCGGCGGACGTCGCGGTCAACGACAAGGACATAGCCCAGATCCTGGACGAGGCCGCGTTCTCGATCCGGGACCAGCAGCTCGACCGTGACCTGATCACCTACGCCTTCGCCGGTCTGCGGGTGCTGCCGGGCGGCCCCGGCGACACCGCCAAGGCCAAGCGCGAGACGGTCGTCACCGAGGGCCGGAGCGGCATGCTGTCCGTCGCGGGCGGCAAGTGGACGACCTTCCGGCACATCGGCCGCACGATCATGAAGAAGCTTCAGACGCTGCCGGGGCAGCCGCTGGGTGAGGACTTCGAGCCGGTCTCCACGCTGCCGAAGAGGCTGCCGCTGCCGGGTGTCGCCAACCCTCGTGCGGTCGCCCACCGGCTCCTCGTCGACCGTCCGGCTCCCGGTCCCCGCATGGGTGCCGACACCGCGCGGCACCTGGCCACGCACTACGGTTCGCTGGCCTTCGACATCGCCCGCCTCGCCAACGAGAACCCCGAGCTGGGCGAGCGCGTGCACCCCGACGCCCCCGAGATCTGGGCGCAGGTCGTCTACGCCCGCGACACCGAGTGGGCCGAGACGGCCGACGACGTGCTGCGCCGCCGGACGACACTGACGATACGAGGGCTCGCGACGGACGACATCCGTGCGAAGACCCAGGACCTGCTCGACAAGAAGTAACCGGGTCTCGGTGCCGGCCCCTCCCCCTGACCGGAACCGGCACCGCACAGCAGGGGCGGCTCCGCACCGAATTCGGTGGTGGAGCCGCCCCTTCTGCATACCCGAGGGCAGCAGGACGGCGTCGATCCCGCCGCACCGCCTCGTCGTCTCCCGTAGGAAGACGGACAGTTCGGGGCCGGGCAGCCGGGCGCCGAGCGGGACGTGGTCGACGGTGCGGACGAGGTGGTCGCCCCCTCGGATCTCGTCGAGCCGCGCCTTGACCATGAAGGCGACGGAAGGTCCCGTCATCCGGAGGTTGATCTCGGTGGGTGCCGGGCGGCCGTCGGAGCCGGTCACGAAGTCGACGTCGAACCATCCCCGGTACCCGCTCGCGGCGATCCGCTCCCCCACGGCCCTGCCGAAGCGCGCCACGGTCTCGCTGAGCGGTTCCGGCACGACACCGGGGCCGACGGTGGCGCCCTGGTAGACGGTGCCCTCGACGTCCATGACGGCGACACCCACCTCGTGCACCCGTCCTGCCGCGTCCACCAGTCCGTCGAAGGTCAGGTCTCCGGGCTCGGTCTCCCCGGAGACGAACTCCTCCAGGAGCAGGGGCCCGTGAGGCAACGAGGTGGGCGCACCGCACCATCGGGGCACCGTATGGACATGATCCTTCTGCGGGGCCGCGCTGACGACGTCACCCTCCAGGAGCTGGTGCACGTGGTCCACCGTCGCCTACGCGGCCCACTCGGCGGACGTACGTGACACGGTCGGCGAGGGGAGGGTGCTGATGCGCGATCGCGTCCTCACTACGCTCGACGAGGCCGCGGCCTCGGCCGACCTGGAGGCTTTGGCCTGATGGAGCCGCCATAATGGCCAGAGACATCGGATGTCTGAACGACAGGGAGGGCCCCGCATGGCAGTCACCGACGAGGCGATCGAGAAGATCAAGGACATGATCGTCTCGGGCGCGCTGCGCCCCGGCGACCGGCTCCCCAAAGAGAGTGAGCTGGCCGCCGATCTCGGGCTGTCCCGCAACTCCCTGCGCGAGGCGGTACGCGCCCTGTCGCTGATCCGCATCCTGGACGTGCGGCAGGGCGACGGCACCTATGTCACCAGCCTGGACCCCCAACTCCTCCTTGAGGCGATGAGTTTCGTCGTCGACTTCCACCGCGACGACACGGTCCTGGAGTTCCTGGCCGTACGCCGCATACTCGAACCGGCGGCGACGGCGATGGCCGCCCTGCGCATCAGCGAGCAGCAACTGGACGCGCTGGGCGCACAGTTGGACAAGCTGGGCACCGAGCCGTCGGTGGAGGAGCTGGTCGCCTGCGACCTGGAGTTCCACAAGGGCATCGTGCAGAGCTCCGGAAACTCCGTGCTCTGCTCGCTTCTTGACGGTCTGTCGGGCCCGACCACCCGGGCCCGTATCTGGCGCGGCCTGACCCAGGAGGACGCCGTCAGCCGCACCCTGCACGAACACCGCGCCATCCTCGCCGCCCTGCGCGACCGCGACGCGGACGCCGCGCGCTCGTGGGCCACGGTGCACATCGCGAGCGTGGAGCAGTGGCTGCGGTCGACGTTGTGAGAAGTTGATCACTTGCGGCCTCGGGCGCCCACGAGTGTTTCGTCCGTGCGATCGGGGCATTGATCCGTTCACTCCCCCGTGCGAGGGGGCTGCGGAGGCCCCCTCGGCACGCCGTAAGGTTGGGGCGTACGCGAGGGCACATCGGAAGGAGGCGCTGGGTGATCGAGCTGGAGGGGGTTCCCGAGCTGATCGACCCAGTGATGGTGGCCGCGTTCGAAGGCTGGAACGACGCCGGCGACGCCGCCTCCACCGCGGTCGCGCACCTGGACAAGGAATGGAAGGGCGAGGTGTTCGCGGCGCTGGACGCCGAGGACTACTACGACTTCCAGGTGAACCGTCCCACGGTGTGGCTGGACGGCGGCGTACGGAAGATCACCTGGCCGACGACAAGGTTGTCGGTGGTCAGGGTCGGCGGCGACAAGCCCCGTGATCTCGTACTCGTCCGAGGCATCGAACCGTCGATGCGCTGGCGCTCGTTCTGCAACGAGCTGCTGGGCTTCGCCCACGAGCTGGGTGTGGAGCTGGTGGTCATCATGGGCGCGCTGCTCGGTGACACCCCGCACACGCGTCCGGTGCCGGTCAGCGGTGTCACGTCCGACCCGGACCTGGCGCAGCGGATGGATCTGGAGGAGACCAAGTACGAGGGCCCCACGGGCATCGTCGGCATCCTCCAGGAGGCGTGCACACACGCGGGCGTCCCGGCGGTCTCGCTCTGGGCCGCGGTGCCGCACTACGTGTCGCAGCCGCCGAACCCGAAGGCGACCCTGGCCCTCCTGAACCGGCTGGAGGACCTGATCGACGTGCGCATCCCGCTGGGCGAGCTGCCCGAGGACGCGCGCGCCTGGCAGGTGGGCGTGGACCAGCTGGCCGCGGAGGACAGCGAGGTCGCCGAGTACGTCCAGACGCTGGAGGAGGCGCGGGACACCGCGGAGCTGCCCGAGGCGTCGGGTGAGGCGATCGCTCGTGAGTTCGAGCGGTATCTCAGGCGGCGCGACGGTGGGCCTGGCTCCGCCGGTTCAGCCGGGGGGCATGCCACGGCTGACGGGGGTGACACGGGGACCGGTGCGTGGAATCCGAAGGACAACCCCAGCGGGCGGTCCCGGCCGCCCAAGCCGCCGCGGCCCGAGGCTGAGGCTGAGGCTGAGGCTGAGGACGAGGATTCGTCGGACGACTGAGACCGGCGGTTGCGCGCGAGACGCTGCGCGGACACCGCGGACACATCGTGGCTGGTCGCGCCCACGCGGCGGAGCCGCACATCGACACAGCCCCGCGCCCCTGAATGGAGCGCGGGGACGGCACAGGCGTCTACCCGAACACTGAGCGTTTCACCGACACGACCGCGTACGGCGTGTCCGGGGTCGGGGTCGTCGTGAAGCGGGCGTTGGGCAGGTAGAGGCGGTTCTTGTGGGCCGCGACCGTCGTCGGGACGTCGAAGTCGGCGTCCGTGAGGCGGCCCTCGAAGATGCCGCTGCGGCCGTCGTCGGCGAGCTGGAACACGTCGATCGCGTTCTGGCGGTTCTGGACGACGTAGAGGCGCCGGCCGAGGAGCAGCAGGCCGTCGCCGTTGGTGAGGGGCGCCGCGTCGCCGAGGTCGACGAGCTTGGTGAATCCGGTCCTTACGTCGACCCGGTGGAGGCCGCCGGCACCGGACTGGACGACCAGGAGGGCCTTGCCGTCGGGGGTGCTGGTGATGCCGTTGCCGTTGACGACCTCGCCGGGGGTCTGGATCCAGTCGCCGCGCAGATTGACCGTGACGATCTCGTCCGGGCCCGGCAGCCGGCCGTCGTGGCCGAGCGGCAGGGCGTACAGGGCGGGCTGGAACGAGTCGGTGAACCAGGCGGCGCGCGGGGTGAGGAAGACGTCGTTGGCGAAGGTCGGCGCCTTCATGGTGAGCGTGTACGACGCGAGGATCTCGCCGGTGCGCACGTCCACCACGCGGGCACCCTGACCGCGTCCGGCGACGAACAGCCGCCCCCGGTCGTCGAGTTTGAGCCCGACGGAGGGCGTGCCGGGGCCCGCGGAGATGATGCCGCCCTTTCCTGTGCGCAGGTCGGCACGGTAGATCGAGCCGTCGCCGAGGGAGCCCAGGTAGGCGTACGGGCCGCCGATGGTGATGCCCTCGGGGCGGAAACCGTTGGGCAGCGGGATGACGTCGGGCCAGGTGTCCCCGGTCGCCGAGGCGGTCGCGGCCGAGGACCCGACGAGCAGCGCGCCCGCGGTGGCGGCCGAGGTCGTGAGCAGTCTTCGCCGACTGATGTGACGAACGGGGGATGATTGCGGGGGTGCCACTGTTCGTCCCTTCCACGAAGGGACCGGCAGCTGGCCGGTCCGGCTTTCAACTGACGTCTGTCACCTCATCACATGCCGCCCGGCCCCGCAGCCCTCGACAAGCGACCGACAGCGCCTTGACAGCCCCGGAACACCTTCCGGCCGGATACAGCCGGCCGATGACCCCGGGCCGAGGAAACGCCAAGTCGCGGTCACAAGGCGAAGGGGCGCTTTCTCCGGCCGGAGAAAGCGCCCCTCTGCAGTCTTGCCGTCTGACACGTGTGACGCCGGCGACGCCTGTGCAGAGTCGTTACTTCAGTTGGCTAGTTCAGTTGGTTACTTCAGTTGGTTCCGTTACTTCAGTTGATTCACAGGGCCACGCCGAGCAGGGCGTCCACGGAACGCGTGACGACGCCGGGTGCGCCCTCGTCCGTACCGCCCTGCTCCTGCTGGAGCACGGCCCAGCGGTCGACCGCGGCGAGCGCGGTCGGCGCGTCCAGGTCGTTCGTGAGAGCCTCGCGGATCTCCTCGACGAGCGCCTCGGCGGACGGTCCGTCGGGCCGGGAGACGGCGGCGCGCCACCGGTCGAGCCGTGCGACGGCGTCCTCCAGCACCTGGTCGGTCCACTCCCAGTCCGCCCGGTAGTGGTGCGCGAGGAGCGCGAGACGTATCGCGGCCGGGTCGACCCCGTCGCGGCGCAGCTTGGAGACGAAGACCAGGTTGCCCTTGGACTTCGACATCTTCTCGCCGTGCAGCGCCACCATGCCGGCGTGGACGTACGCCTTGGCCATGGGGAACTCGCCGGTCAGCGCCTGCGCGTGCGAGGCGCCCATCTCGTGGTGCGGGAAGGCGAGGTCGGAGCCGCCGCCCTGCACGTCGAAGCCCATGCCCAGGTGGTCGAGGGCGATGGCGACGCACTCGATGTGCCACCCGGGCCGGCCGCGCCCGAGGGAGCCGCCGTCCCAGCTGGGCTCGCCCTCCCGGGCGGCCATCCAGAGCATCGGGTCGAGCGGGTTCTTCTTCCCCGCCCGGTCCGGGTCCCCGCCGCGTTCGGCGGACAGCACTCGCATCGCGGCGGCGTCGAGACGTGACACCTTGCCGAAGTCGGGGTCGGACTCGACGGAGAAGTAGATGTCCCCTTCGAGCTCGTACGCGGCACCGGAGTCCCTGAGCCGCTCGACGAGCGGGACGATCCCGGGGATGGCCTCGACCGCGCCGATGTAATGGCGCGGCGGCAGCATCCGCAGGGCGGTCATGTCCTCACGGAAGAGGGCGGTCTCCTTCTCGGCGAGGGCCACCCAGTCGATGCCGTCGCGCTGCGCTCGCTCCAGCAGTGGGTCGTCGACGTCCGTCACGTTCTGGACGTAGTGAACCTGCCGCTTGGTGTCGAGCCACACGCGCTGTACGAGGTCGAACGCGTTGTAGGTCGCCGCGTGACCGATGTGGGTCGCGTCGTACGGGGTGATACCGCAGACGTAGATACGGGCGACGGGACCGGGGTCGAGTGTGACGAGCCCATCGGTCGCGGTGTCGTGGATCCGAAGGTCGCGGCCCTTGCCAGGCAGGGCGGGGACCTCAGAAGCGGGCCAGGCATGCATGTCATGAGCCTAACCCGATCGCCACGGCGCTAAGCCGGGCGCCTGTCCACACGGGGGTACGTCCTGTTTTGCGGCGCGCAGTTCCCCGCGCCCTGACGGGGCGCGCCCCCAGCCGTCCTGGCCGCCCCGACTGCGGGCAATCGTGCCGCTGGGGCGGCACGGGTGGGCGCAGCGGCGCCTCGTCACCGCCGAGCAGCGGAACCCGCCCCCGGTCGGCCCCGGCAAGGGGTGCCCTCAGACCGGCGGCCACGGGATCGCCGGCCAGTCGCCGCTCGGCTCCGGGTGCCGGCCGGTCTTCAGCAGCTCGGCAACCCGCTCTCTCGTGGCGTCCAGCTCGGCCGAAGTGATCAAGGCCGACAGCTTCGCCGCCAGCGCCCCGCCCTCACCGAGCGCATCCCTGAGCCGTCCCAGCACCTCGACGGCCTCATCCGTGAGCGGCTCCCCGGCCCACCCCCACAACAACGTCCGCAGCTTGTTCTCGACGTTGAAGGTCACCCCGTGGTCGATGCCGTACAACCGCCCCTCGGCGGCCGGCAGCAGATGCCCGCCCTTGCGGTCGGCGTTGTTGACGACCGCGTCGAGCACGGCGAGCCGCCGCAGCCGCTGATCGTCGGCGTGGACGAGGAGCGCGGTCTTCCCGTCCCCGACCTCCGCGAACCCGACCGCCTTCCAGCCCTCCCCGGCCTCCTCGCCGTCCACGAGGGCCAGCAGCTCGGACCCGGGCACGCCCTCGATCCACAGCTGGCACATGCCCTCCCCGTACGGCCCGTCCCGCAGCACGGTGGGCGGCACGAGCCCCCACCCGGTCGCCTCGGACACCTCGTACGTGGCGACCTCCCGTTGTGCGAGCGTCCCGTCGGGGAAGTCCCACAGGGGCCGCTCCCCGGCGACGGGCTTGTAGACGCAGGCGGCCTCCCGTCCCTCGTACGAGACCGTGCAGTACAGCACCGCGTTGGACGCCTCCCGCACCCGCCCGCGCACGGTCAGCTCACCCTCGGCCAGCAGTTCGGCCAACGGCTCGATCGACGGCTGGGCGGGCGACGACGACTCGGCGGAGGAGGTCACGCCCCGCGCCGGTATCCGTTCTGGCGCGGGCATACATGTCCCTCCGGATCGAGCGGCAGGCTGCACAGCGGGCACGGCGGCCGCCCCGCGTTGACGACGTCGAGGGCGCGCTTGGCGAAGGCCCGGGCCTGCGCGCCGGTGAGGCGGACGCGGAGCATCGGCGGGCCGTTCTCCTCGTCCTGGAGCATCCGCTCCTCCGCCTCGGCCAGGTCCTCCTCGGTGTCGGCGTCCAGCTCGACCAGGGCCTGGGCCTCGACGATCATGCGCTCTTCGTCACCGTCCCAGGCCAGCGCCATGGTGCCGACCCGGAACTCCTCCTCGACGGGGGTTTCGAGCGGCGCCGTGTCCGACACCTCGGTGGGCGCGACGGCCGGCACCGCGGCGCTGCCGCCACTGCGCCGCACGACCTCGTCGAGCAGCTCGTCCATGCGCTCGGCGAGCGCGGCGACCTGGGTCTTCTCCAGGGCCACGCTGGTGACACGCTGCCCTGAGGAGGCCTGCAGGAAGAAGGTCCGGCGCCCGGGCAGCCCGACCGTACCGGCCACGAAGCGGTCCGGGGGGTCGTAGAGGAACACCTGACGGGACACGTCCTGTCTCCATTGGAATCGACGTCGGGGCCGGCCGCGTCGGCTGCTGACTGTTCAGTGCCGCCGCGACCGCTTCACCCTACTGCGGTTGACGATCACGGTGCCCCCGCACCACCCCCGATGGTCGCGTCACCGCTCGGGGGCTCCTCGCGCGGCGCCAGGGACGAGAAATCCCCGGTGTCGCCCAGGCGAACGAGAAACGGCCTGAGTCGTGTGTAACGGATCGCGGTGATGGAACACGGTTCGACAGAGATCCGCTGGAAGAGGTCCAGATGAAGTCCGAGTGCGTCCGCGACGAGCGACTTGATGACGTCGCCGTGCGAGCACATCAGATACACGGCGTCGGCCCCGTGCTCGCGCTCCACGCGCGCGTTCCACTCCCGTACCGCCTCGGCGGCCCGGTGCTGCATGGCCCGCATCGACTCCCCGCCGGGGAACTCGACCGCCGTCGGATATGTCTGTACGACCTCCATCAGCGGTTCGTCCTTCAGCTCGGCGAGCTTGCGGCCGGACCAGTCGCCGTAGTGGCACTCGCCGATGCGTTCGTCGGTGTGCGGACTGAGTTCGGGCCGGGTGTCCAGGAGCGGGCGAATCGTTTCCTGGCAGCGCTGGAGCGGGCTGGTCACGACCTCGGCGATCGGCAGACCGGCGAGGCGGCCGGGCAGCGCCGCGGCCTGCGCGGCGCCCCGCTCGTCGAGTGCGACGCCGGGCGTCCACCCGGCGAGCACTCCATCGGTGTTGGCGGTGGAACGTCCGTGCCGGACAAGGATCAACGTGGGCATGCGGCCCAGCGTAGGCGCTCCGCCGGAGGCACAGTGATGAACCTGCGGGCCGGTGGGGGCCGGTCGCGCCCACGCGGCCAAGCCGCATATCGGCAGAGCCCCGCGCCCCTTTGGGGCGCGGTACCGCGCCGGGCGGCGGAAGGACGCTCCCGGAGACCGGAGAAAGGAACCTCCCTTGATCGTCGACTGTGCCGTCTACCACGACGGCCACCGCACCGAGGGCCCCGACGACCTCTCGGACGCCCTGGCCGCCGCCCGTGCCTCGGGCGGCTTCGTGTGGATCGGCCTGCATGAGCCGACGGAGAAGGAGTTCGCCCTGGTCACCCAGGAGTTCGCGCTGCATCCGCTGGCCGTCGAGGACGCCCTGAAGGCCCATCAGCGGCCCAAGCTGGAGGTGTACGACGACTCGCTGTTCATGGTCACCAAGCCGGTCGTGTACGAGCCGGCCGGCGACACGGTGACCACGGGCGAGGTGATGGTCTTCCTCGGCCACGCCTTCGTCGTGACCGTCCGCCACGGCGAGGGCTCACCCCTGAGCGTCGTACGCCGCCGTCTGGAGCGGGAGCCCGAACTGCTCGGCAAGGGGCCCACGTCCGTGTTGTACGCGATCGCCGACGCCGCCGTCGACCACTACCTGGACGTGGCGACCGAGCTCCAGACCGACCTGGAGGAGCTGGAGGCGGAGGTCTTCTCCCCCGACGTCGGCGGCTCACGGAACACGGCGTCCCGGATCTACACCTTCAAGCGCCAGGTCCTGGAGTTCCGCCGGGCCACCGGCCCCCTCACCGCTCCGCTCGTCCGGCTCTCGGGCGCGGGCGACACCGCCGCGGTGCCCTTCGTGGACGAGAAGGCCCAGCCCTTCTTCCGTGACGTCAACGACCACCTCACCCGCGTCAACGAGTCCGTCGAGGGCCTGGACCGGCTGGTCTCCGACATTCTCTCCGCGCACCTGGCCCAGATGAGCGTCCGCCAGAACGACGACATGCGGAAGATCTCCGCCTGGGCCGCCATGGCCGCGATCCCCACCATGGCCGCAGGCGTCTACGGCATGAACTTCGAGCACATGCCCGAACTCCGCTGGGTGTGGTCGTACCCGGCGCTGATGGCGCTGATGGCCGTGACGGAGATCCTGGTGTACCGGCTCTTCAAGCGCCGGGGCTGGCTGTAGCCCTCTTCCGTACCGCCTCATGTGATGCCGCACGCGCGCGTGGACGCGTACGGGTTCTCCGCGCGCGCGTGCGGATGCGTCAGGTGCCTCAGGCGACCTCGGGGGCCGCCGTCGCCGGTCCGCCCAGTGCGTCGCGGCGTTCCGGCATCTCCAGCGTGACCATGCGGCGCCAGCCGAGGGCACGCTCGTAGACGTACATGGCGCGGATGCCCGCGGCGAGGACGGCCGCCTTGGCCTTCGGCCAGCCCAGGATGCGCCCCATGTGGTCCATCACGGCGAGGCTGACGTCCCGGTAGATGCCGATCTCCGCGAGGGCGCACTCCCGCAGTGTCCGCTGGATGAGGCGGCCGTGTCCGGCGGCCGCATAGCGCAGCAGTTCCTCGTGGGTGTAGGCGAGGTGGTTGTCCTCGTCGTCGGAGATCATCCGGACGGCCTTGCCGATCTCGGGATGGTTCGCGAAGTGCTTGCGGAGCATCACCATCTGGTCGGCGGCACGCTGTTCGGTGACCCGGCTGTGGGACAGGTAGACGATGATGTCCCGCACCGTGAGGGGCTGGTCGGCCTTCAGCTTCTCGTGCGCGAGGCCGATGCCGTGGCGCTCCAGGAGCAGGGTGTAGTCGGTCTCGGGCGGAACCTCCACGGGCTGGAGTCCGCGCTTCTTCATGAGGGCGTTGAAGATCCGCCCGTGCTTGTCCTCGTCGGCGCCATGGCGGGTGATCTTGGGTGCGAGTGCGCGCTCGCTCCGCGGGACGAGCGCGGCGATGCGCGCGTTCTCCCAGCCGCCTTGCGTCTCCCCGCTGGCGGCGATGGAGCAGAACAGTCGGAACGACTCGTCGCTGTCGACGATTTCCTGGAACAGACTCTTGGCCGAAAGCATCTGAGGCACCTCTCTGCAGGGTTCCCGCAGAAAACGAGTCAAATGGGGTACCAGGAGCCAGGCAACAGCTGTGTCGGACAAATCCGCCGAACGAAGGACACCGGAGTGGCGAAGTCGCGTAACCGAGCGGGCCCCTGCCGCGTTGTCCCCGGTGACGGCCGTGGCGGGGAAGACCCCCGAGCCCCCACCACGGCCGTAGTACTTGTCCGTTCCGCCGTTCGGGTTACGCGAGCCCGGCGTGCTCCATGGCCTCCGAGCCGGCCCGGAGCGAGGCGATCCGCTCGTCCAGGGTGAAGCCCGCCGGGGCGAGGGTGAGAGTGGTGACCCCGGCCTCGGCGTAGGCCTTCATCCGGTCGGCGATGCGCTCCACGGAACCGAGCAGCGTCGTCTGGTCGATCAGCTCGTGCGGGATGGCGGCCGCGGCACCGGCCTTGTCACCGGCCAGGTACTTGTCCTGGATCTCGGCGGCCTCCTTCTCGTACCCCATGCGCCGGGCGAGCTGGTTGTAGAAGTTCTGCTTGCGGCTGCCCATGCCGCCCACGTACAGCGCGGTGTACGGACGGAAGGTGTCGGCGAGCGTCGCCACGTCCTTGTCGCCGCCGACGGCGATGGGCAGCGTCGGGCAGACGTCGAACCCGTCGAGGGTCTTGCCCGCCTTCTCCCGGCCCGCCCGCAGGTACGTGACGGCCGTGTCCTCCAGGTGCGCGGCCGACGGGAAGATCAGCAGCGCGCCGTCGGCGATCTCGCCGGTCTGCTCCAGGTTCTTCGGGCCGATCGCGGCGATGTACAGCGGGATGTGCTCGCGGGTCGGGTGCACGGTCAGCTTCAGCGGCTTGCCGGGGCCGCCGGGGAGCGGCAGCGTCCAGTGCTCGCCGTCGTGCGACAGACGCTCGCGGGTCATCGCCTTGCGGACGATCTCCACGTACTCGCGGGTGCGGGCCAGCGGCTTGTCGAACTTGACCCCGTACCAGCCCTCGGAGACCTGCGGCCCGGAGACACCGAGACCCAGCCGGAAGCGGCCGCCGGAGAGCGAGTCCAGCGTCGCGGCGGTCATCGCGGTCATCGCGGGCTGGCGGGCCGGAATCTGGAAGATGGCCGAGCCCACGTCGATACGGTCGGTCTTGGCTGCGACCCAGCTGAGCACCGTCGCCGCGTCCGAGCCGTAGGCCTCGGCGGCCCAGCACACGGCGTATCCCAGCCGGTCGGCCTCCTGGGCGACGGCCAGATTGTCCGCGTCCATTCCGGCGCCCCAGTAGCCGAGGTTGATCCCGAGCTTCATATAGACCAGCCTTCCCCTTACCGATCAGTAACGTCCTTGTCGCGCAGACCCTACCCCTACGCTCCGCTGGGGGAGGTGGGGAGCTCGGGAGGCTGAGGTTGTTGGACGGGTGCGGCTGAGTAGGGGCTGGTCGCGCAGTTCCCCGCGCCCCTGAAAGACTCCGGGCTCGCCCCATGCTTTTAAGGGGCGCGGGGAACTGCGCGATCAACCCCCACTCAGCCGCGGACAACGAACGCGCCCCGGGGAAATCGGTTGTCCACAGGGCCCCACGTGGCGAACTCCGGCCAGTAATGTCGGCGTCCATGGAGCAGAGGCATCTCGGCCGTACCGGCCTGCGTGTGTCCCGGATCGGGCTCGGCACCCTGACGTGGGGGCGCGACACGGACGAGCATGACGCCGCGGACATGTTGAAGGTGTTCTGGGAGGCGGGCGGCACCCTCGTCGACACGGCGGACGTGTACGGGGACGGCGAGGCCGAATACCTGCTCGGACAGCTGATGGACGGGCTCGTGCCCCGCCGCGATCTGATCATCTCCACGAAGGCCGGCAGCGTCCCGGACCCGGACCGCCGTTTCGACGGCTCCCGGGGCCATCTGCTCACCGCCCTGGACGCCTCCCTCGCCCGCCTCGGCACGGACTACGTCGACCTCTGGCACATCCACGCCTTCGACCCCGAGACCCCGCTGGACGAAACGCTCCAGGCCCTCGACCTGGCCGTGAGCAGCGGCCGGGCCCGTTACGCCGGGGTGTCCAACTTCTGCGGCTGGCAGCTCGCGAAGGCGGCCACCTGGCAGCTCGCGGCCCCCGGAATACGCACCCGCCTGGCCAGTACGCAGATGGAGTACTCCCTGTTGCAACGTGGCGTCGAGCGCGAGGTGCTGCCCGCCGCACTGGACCTGGGCGTCGGTCTGCTCCCGTCCTCGCCGCTGGGCCGCGGGGTGCTGACCGCCAAGTACCGCCACATCACACCCCCGGACTCGCGGGGCGGCTCGGAGCACATGGCCCCGTTCGTCGCGCCGTACCTCGACGAGACGGCGACCGGCATCGTGGACGCCGTGCAGACCGCGGCGGACGGCCTCGCCGTGACCCCGCTCCAGGTGGCCCTCGCCTGGGTGCGCGACCGGCCCGGCGTGGCGGCGCCCATCATCGGGGCGCGCAACGCGCTGCAGCTCACGGGGGCATTGTCAGTGGAGACCCTTAGTCTTCCTGACGAGATCTGCCGGGCCCTCGACGACGTGTCGGCGCCCGTGCACCGCTATCCCGATCACGACTGGAGCACGCTGTGAGCACGGAGCCCGCGACCACGGGGACGGACGAGCCGGGGGGACGGGGCGACGGGGCCCCCACCGACGGGACTCCCGCGGCCGAGGGCACACCCGACGACCGGGAGGCCGCTTCCACGACGGCGTCCGAGGACGCGGAGGAGAGCGCCGAGGAGAGCGCCGTCGACACGGCTGGAAGCGAGTCCGCCGCGGGGAACGAGGACGGCGAGGACGAGCCGGGAGACACGTCCGATCGCGCCGGTGGCGAACGCGAGGCGAGCGGAGACAACCCGGCGGCGGACGGTGACTCGACGGCAGGCAACAGCGACTCGACAGCGGACGGCGACTCGACGGCGAGCACTGACACCGGCGGCGCCGAAGTCGCGGCCGATGTGTCCGAGGCGCAGGCCGAGTTGGCGGCTCAGCGGTTGGAGCGGGAGCGGATCGAGCGGCGCAAGGCGGAGAAGGGGGCGCCGATCGCGAGCGGGACCAAGCTCAGCGGGACGGCCGCCGATCTGCTGGCCGCCGTGCGGGCCGTGGAGGGCGGACAGAAGCCCCCGGCGGCCGTTTTCAGCGAGGCGGAGCCCGCGCCGCGCCGACCCGCGCCGGAGCCGGTGCGGCGACCGCAGCCCGTGGCGCCCGGAGCAGGTGCGGTGGCTCCCTCGGGCGAGACCGTCGAGGCGGTGCGCGCGATGCTGACCGAGGGCGGCGCTCCGGAGGCGCTGGTGGCGCAGGTCGCCGAGGCGCTCGGCGAGGGTGCGGGCACTCGACTGCGCGAGGATCCCTGGCAGTTGCTGCGGGTTCCCGGGGTGTGGCCGGAGCAGGCCGACGGGTTCGCGCGGGCGCTGCTCGGTGCGGAGTGCGGCCCGGACGACGAGCGGCGGGGCCGGGCCGTCACGGTGTGGCTGCTGGAGCAGGCGGCCGTCGCCGGGCACACCGCGCTGGAGGCCCCGGCGCTGGCCGCCGCACTCGCCCAGCGGTCCGTGCCCGACCCCGACGAGGCCGTCCAGAGCACGGTCGCCGAGGGCGAAGCCCTGGTCTTCCAGGACGCGCTCGACAACGCCCCGCCCGCCGCCGCGGCCACCAGCACGGACACCGAGGCGGGTGAGGCGGAGGAGGAGCGTCCGGTACGCGTCCTCATCGGCCTGGAGCGTTACGCCCTCGCCGAGGAGAGCCTCGCCGACGGACTCGCCCGCGTCGTGAACTCCCTGCCCAAGGAGGACCCGACGGACTGGTCCTCGGCGGCCGCATCGGCACCGCGCTCCGCAGCGGAGCTGATCCGCACCGTCGCCGGGCACGGGCTCGTGCTGCACACCGGCGGCGAGGCGGCCCTCGCCGAACCGGCGGCGCTGGTCGCTGCCGCGCGGGCGCTCGGCTTGCGGGCGTACGCGGCGGCGCACAGCGCGGACGGGAGGCGACGGTTCGCGTCCCAGCTGGGCACCGCCGAGGAAGGCGACGCCGCCGTGACGACCCTCGCCGGGCTGCTGTCCGGCGCCGAGGGGCCCGGCCGGGATGCGGACGGTGCGCTCGACCTCGACCTCCTCGTGGTCCTGGACGCGCCCCAGTTGGACGTCGAGACCGCCGCCCTGGTCGCCGAGTCGCTGCCCGACGGAGCCCGGTTGGTGCTCAGCGGCGATCCGGGGGTGCTGTGGTCCGCCGGGCCGGGGCGGGTCTTCGCGGATCTGCTCGCCGCCCGCGCCTGCCCCCAGGTCGCCTCGCGCACGCCCGACCCGGGGCCCATCGGCGAACTGGTCTCCGGGATCGGGATCGGTGAGCTCAACCAGATCGACGCGCCCGGCAAGGAGGTCGTGATCGTGCCGGTGCGGGACGCCGGTGAGGCGGTGCACCGCACCGCGCAGCTGGTCGTGGACTCGGTGCCGAGGGCGTTCGGGATCCCCGCCGAGCAGGTGCAGGTGATCACCCCCGGGCATGGTGGCGCGGCCGGGACGCGCGCGCTCAACACGGCGCTCAAGGAGCGACTGAACCCCGGGCCGGGCCGCTTCGGCGGGTTCGACCCCGGCGACCGCGTGGCCTACTCCCCCGCGCCGGGCCGTACGACTCCCGGGCGTGTGGTGAAGGCCGATGCCGAGGGCTTGCACCTGGAGTGTGCGGGCGCGGCCGTGGTCGTACCGAAGGAGCGGGTCGAGCAGACCGTGCGGCACGGGTGGGCCCTGACCGCGCACCAGGCCGTGGGACACCGGTGGCCGGCCGCGGTCGTGGTGCTGCCGGGCGACGCGGCACAGGCGCTGACCCGGCCCTGGGTCTACACGGCCTTCGGTCGTGCCGAGCGGCACCTGTCCGTCGTCCATGGCGTGGAGCAGGCCTTGCCCCGCGCGGTCGCCGAGGTCCCCGCCAAGCCCCGCACGACACGTCTGCCGGCGCTTCTGAGGGCGCAGATGCCGTCAGCCGATTGACAGTGCCGCCGAGGCGGGGGCTGGGCGGGGGCGGGTTTCGCTCACCGGCCACCGGCGCTCACCGGCCACCGGCGCTCACCGGCCACCGGCGCTCGCCGGGTGCCGCTGCGCCCACCCGTGCCGCCCCAGCGGCACGACTGCCCGCAGCTGAGTACGGCGGGCGGACGCGGCTGGGGCACCTGGGCCACGCCCGCGGATCGGCCCGCAGGGCCGTCTCAGGGGCGCGGGGGAACCGCGCGAGCAACCAAGAAGCACCTGCGGCCGCCGAACCACCTGCTGCCGCCGAACAGCAGACGCCCCCGAGCTATGAGGCGCCCGGCCCAAGCCCCGCGCTAGCGGTCCGCGTCCAGCGGTTCCAAGTCCTCGTCCTCATCGAGTTCCGGTTCGAGCGGGAGCTCGTCGTCGAGGTCGTCGTCCTCCACGTCGTCGTCGAAGACCGCGCTGACGTCGAAACGGCAGACGACCCGCTGCGGATCGACCTGCTCGAAGGGCGCCTCCAGCCACTCGCCGGGCTCGGCGGTGTCGTCCGCGGCCGTGACCCAGAGCGTGGAGTCGCCCTCTTCGAGACCGAACTCCTTGTGCCGGGAGGCGATCTCGTCCGGCTCGAACTCCCCGAACAGTAGACCCAGCGCCCCATGCACCGTCTCGGCCGCCCCGCCGGAGGCGGCCGGCTCCTCCGCGGACTCCACCCGCTGGGCCTGCGCCAGCAGCCGCTGTGGCTCGGCCACCGTGTAGTCCCGGCGGATCAGCACACTGAGCGCGCTGGGTTCCTCGGGGCCCGTGTACGGCGGCATGTCCTCGGTGCCGGGGATCTCGAAGGGAGTGACCTCGTCGTAACGGTCGTATAGCAGTTCGTCGTACTCCTCGGCGGCAGCGGCCAGCTCGTTGAACGCCTCGTAGACAGCCGGGTCGTCCTCACCCGACCGGCGTTCGACCGCGGCCAGGTGGCGGTCGAGCGCGGTCTTGACCGCCTCGGCGGCGGCGCGTACCTCGGCAGCGGTGGGCTGCGCAGCATCAGACATAGTGCAGACGCTATCCGTACCGGGCCCCAGCCCGCACAATAGATACCGATGCCGGAATACGAATTTGTCGACGTGTACGTACCGCGCGGGGTCTCTCGCAAGGACGCCACACGCCTGCTGACGGACCATGCCGAGTACGGACACTGGGAGTTGGACCGACTGAGCCTGCTGCGTGATGGCAGCCGCAGGGTGCGGTTGCGCCGACGGATCATCCGCCAGGTGCGAGCCACGTGGTGAGTGGGCAGATCGAAACGGAGCGGGCCCCGCTGGTGCGGGGCCCGCTCCGTTTGTGTGCGCCGGGCCCGGTTACAGAGCGGCGGCCCGTGCCTTGCGGTAGATCAGGGCGCCCCCGAGGAGCGTCCCCGCGCCCACCGACAGTGCCAGGCCGAGGGGCACCTCGGCACCGGTCTGGGCGAGCTGCGCGACACCGTCGGGCTGGGTGACGGTCTGCGTACCCGGGGTGTTGGTGTCACCACCGGGGACCTCACCGCCGGGGTTGCCCGGCTGCCCGGGCCCACCCGGCTGTCCCGGCTTCCCGGGCTGCTGCGGGGACGCCTCCTCGGAGTCGCCCGGCGGGTTCTGGTGGCCGCCACCCGGGTTCTCGTGCGCCCCTCCGCCGCCCGAGTTCCCGCAGTCGTTGCCCGTGACCCCGTTGCCGATCCCGACCACACTGATGGTGTTGCCGCACACGTTGACCGGCACATCGACCGGAGCCTGCACGTGGTTGCCGGACGCCACACCCGGCGAGTTGCTCGCGTGACCGTCGGCGTGGGAGCCGCCGTACGACGAACCGGAACCACCACCGTGGTGGCCGCCGCCTCCGCCGTTGGAGCAGTCGTTGCCCATGGCCGTGTTGCCGACGCCGATCACGTTGACGCTGTTGCCGCACGCGTTGACCGGCACGTTCACCGGAGCCTGCACGGTGTTCCCGGAAGCCACGCCCGGTGAATCGCCGGTGTGACCGTGGGCCTGGGAGCCGCCGTGCGACGAACCGGAACCGCCGCCGTGCTTGCCGCCCCCACCGCCGTTGGAACACTTGTTGCCCGCCGCCGGGTTGAGCAGCCCGACCACGTTGACCGTGTTGCCGCAGACGTTGACCTCGGCCTCCACCGGCGCCTGCACGGTGTTGCCGGACAGTACGCCGGGCGAGTTGGTGGCGGATCCCTGCGCGCCGGAGTCGGCGTGCGCGTAACCGCCCGCTGCGGCGAGAACGCCGGAAGCGGCCGCCACCGTCATGAGGCCTTTGCGGGTGACCTGTCGCATTACTGAATTACCTGCCTTAGCCCTATGTTCTGATCTTCTGCACCTTGTCGGGAGACCGAGCGGCCCCGGAGTGCATGGCGCGCGCTCCGGGACCGACGGTTATTTCAGACCCTCACCGGGTGAGGCACAACGTCACTTGTTGATGCAGGTGTTGCCGAAGGCAGGGTTCAGCAGCCCGATCACCGAGATCGTGTTGCCGCACACGTTCACGGGGACATGAACCGGCACCTGGACGACGTTGCCGGACACGACACCCGGGGAGTGGACGGCGGCACCCTGGGCGCCGGCGTCGGCGACGGCCAGACCCGCACCAGCGAGAACCAGGCCACCGGTGGCAGCCGCAGCGGCGACGACCTTCTTGATCATTATTCCTCCTTGTTGGCAAAGCGACCCCAAGTAGCGAGTCGCATCACCTGTAACGAGGAGGGAGTAATCGAGCTACGAGCTTATGGTCCGATTCACCCGGGACGGTCGATCTTCGTACGCGCTGCCGAATAGTGGAGTCTCGTTTCAGCACACATTTCCGGACGCAACGTTCAGGACGCGTCGATGAAACGGTCGAGCACGCGCACACCGAACTTCAGACCCTCCACCGGCACCCTTTCGTCGACGCCGTGGAACATGCCCGCGAAGTCCAGCTCCGGCGGCAGCTTGAGCGGCGCGAAGCCGAAGCCGCGGATACCGAGGTCGTCGAAGGACTTGGCGTCCGTACCGCCGGAGAGCATGTACGGGACCGCCTTCGCGGCCGGGTCCTCGGCGAGCAGCGCGGACTGCATGGCGTCGACGATCGCCCCGTCGAAGGAGGTCTCCAGCGCCTTGTCGGAGTGCACGTCCTCGCGCCGCACGTTCGGGCCGAGGATCGTGTCGAGGTCGGCGAGGAACTCCTCCTCGAACCCGGGCAGGAACCGCCCGTCGACATGCGCGGTGGCCTCGCCCGGGATGACGTTGACCTTGTAGCCGGCGCCGAGCTGCGTGGGGTTGGCGGTGTTCCGCAGGGTCGCGCCGATGAGCTTGGCGATGCCGCCGAGCCTGGCGAGGGTGCCCTCCATGTCCTCCGGGTCGAGCTCGGTGCCGAGCGCGTCGCCGAGCTCGTCGAGGAAGGCCCGGGTGGTCTTGGTGACCCGCACCGGGAACTGGTGGCGGCCGAGGCGCGCGACGGCCTCCGACAGCTCGGTGATGGCGTTGTCCCGGTGGATCATCGACCCGTGCCCGGCCGTGCCTGCCACGGTGAGCTTCATCCAGTGCATGCCCTTCTCGGCCGTCTGGATCAGATAGAGCCGCCGCTGCTCGCTCACGGTGAACGAGAAGCCGCCGACCTCGCTGATCGCCTCGGTGACGCCCTCGAAGAGATCCGCGTGGTTCTTGACGAGGTGCTTCGCGCCGTACGTGCCGCCGGCCTCCTCGTCCGCGAGGAAGGCCAGCACGATGTCGCGCGGGGGCTTGCGGCCGCTGCGCAGCCGGTCGCGTACGACCGCCAGCGTCATCGCGTCCATGTCCTTCATGTCGACCGCGCCCCGGCCCCACACACAGCCGTCCGCGACCTCGCCGGAGAACGGATGGTGGGTCCAGTCCGCCGCGTTGGCCGGGACGACGTCGGTGTGACCGTGGATGAGCAGCGCGGGCCGGGACCGGTCCTCGCCCTCGATACGGGCCACCGTGGAGGCGCGACCCGGGTGCGACTCGAAGATCTTCGGTTCGAGCCCCACCTCGGCGAGCTTCTCGGCGACGTACTCGGCGGCCTTGCGCTCGCCCGGGCCCGAGTGGTCGCCGAAGTTGCTGGTGTCGATCTGGATCAGCTCGCGGCAGAGGTCGACGACCTCGTCCTCGCCGGTCACGCGCCTGCCCGTGTCCGTCTCGCTCACGCTGGTTCCTCCCGCTGTCGCTGCTGGTGGTTCCCCCTCATACTCCTCCTGCCCACCCCTCGCCCCAAGACCGGGACCGGCCCGTCACACGCCGTTCACGCCCTGCCGCCCACGGGCCGGGGGGTGATCGGGGCCCCCCGAAAGCCTGGTAATGTTTTCTCCGTCGCCGCGAGGGAAACCCCGCACGACAGACACCTTGTCCGGGTGGCGGAATGGCAGACGCGCTAGCTTGAGGTGCTAGTGCCCTTTATCGGGCGTGGGGGTTCAAGTCCCCCCTCGGACACACAGTGGCGAAGGCCGCGACCATCAGGTCGCGGCCTTTCTGCGTTAACACCGACGAAATGTGGGGGACGTCTCTACCGGCGGGGAAAACCACAGGTCAGGGCCGTCGCGCCTACCTCTCCGGGCCCCCGGCGGATACCTCCCCGTGGCCGACACGACAGGCCGTAGTCACCCGAGCACTAGAGTATGGGGCTTGTTCATGCCGGAACGGAAACATCCCCAGGCAGACCTGTGGGCCCACCGGCGCCCCCGGACGGACCGGGTACAAGAGGCGAGGATCCGATGGCCGCCGTATACGAAAGTCCCGACCTCACGCTGCTCGACGGAGAGCTGACGGAGGGATTCGACGGGTCGGCGCGTTTCACCGCCGGTCCGGCGGCGCCGCCCCGCACGCTCGTCGACATCTTCGAGGCGTCCGTGCGGTCGTATCCGGACGAGCCCGCGCTGGACGACGGGACCCGCCGGCTGACCTATCGCGCGCTGGCCGTCGAGGTGGAGAACCTGCGACGAGGGCTGGGGGCGGCGGGGGTCGGCCTCGGGGACCGGGTCGGGGTGCGGGTGCCGTCGGGCACCAATGAGCTGTATGTCGCCATCCTGGCGGTGCTGGCCGCGGGGGCCGCCTATGTGCCCGTCGACGCCGAGGACCCCGATGAGCGGGCCGAGCTGGTGTTCGGCGAGGCGGAGGTGCGGGCGGTCATCGGGGCCGGGCACCGGCTGACCGTCAACGGCGCGTCCGACTCCCCCGCCGCGCGGCCCGGGGTCGAGCACGACGCGTGGATCATCTTCACCTCCGGTTCGACCGGGAAGCCCAAGGGTGTGGCCGTGAGCCACCGCAGCGCGGCCGCGTTCGTGGACGCCGAGGCCGAGTTGTTCCTCGCCGAGGAGCCGATCGGGCCCGGGGACCGCGTGATGGCCGGCCTTTCGGTGGCCTTCGACGCGTCCTGCGAGGAGATGTGGCTGGCCTGGCGGTACGGGGCCTGTCTGGTGCCGGTGCCGCGTGCGCAGGTCCGCAGCGGTGCCGATCTGGGGCCCTGGCTGGTCGAGCAGGACATCACGGTCGTGTCGACCGTGCCGACGCTGGCCGCGCTGTGGGAGCCCGAGACGCTCAACGACGTACGGCTGCTGATCTTCGGCGGTGAGGCCTGCCCGCCGGAGCTGGCGCAGCGGCTGGTGACGGAGGGGCGCGAGGTCTGGAACACCTACGGGCCGACCGAGGCCACCGTCGTCGCCTGCGCCTCGCTGATGTCCGGCGAGGAGCCGATCCGGATCGGACTGCCGCTGAACGGCTGGGAGCTGGCCGTCGTCGACGAGGCCGGGGAGCCCGTGCCGATGGGTGCCAGCGGGCAGCTCGTGATCGGTGGCGTGGGGCTCGCACGGTATCTCGACGCCGAGAAGGACGCGGAGAAGTACGCGCCGCTGGAGTCGCTGGGCTGGGAGCGGGCCTATCGCAGTGGTGACCTGGTCAAGGCCGAGCCCGAGGGGCTGGTCTTCCTCGGGCGGGCCGATGAGCAGATCAAGCTCGGTGGGCGGCGGATCGAGCTGGGCGAGGTCGACGCCGCGTTGCAGGCGCTGCCCGGTGTCGCGGGCGCCGCGGCCGCCGTACGGACCGCGCGGAGCGGGAATCAGCTGCTCGTCGGGTATGTGGTCACCCAGGACGGGTGGGACCGGGCGGCGGCCGTGGAGAAGTTGCGGGCCGAGCTGCCGGCCGCGTTGGTGCCGCTGCTGGCGCCGGTGGCGGAGCTGCCCACCCGGACGTCCGGGAAGGTCGACCGGAACGCGCTGCCGTGGCCGCTGGCCGACGTGGAGAGCGCCGGGCCGGCCGAGGACCTGTACGGGACCGAGGCGTGGCTCGCCGAGCAGTGGACCGAAGTGCTGGGCATCCCGGTCGGTGGCGCCCAGGACGACTTCTTCGCGATCGGCGGCGGCAGCCTGGCCGCCGCCCAGCTGACGACCAGGCTGCGGAGCCGGTATCCGAGCGTCGCCGTGGTGGACATCTACCAGCGGCCGACCTTGCGGAAGCTGGCCCGGTATCTGGAGGAGTCCGGCGAGGCGGACGGTCCCAGGCAGGCCGTGGCGCCCGTGCCGGTGCGCGCGAGAGTCGTCCAGCTCCTGCTGCTCGTCCCGCTGTTCACGCTGCTCGGGCTGCGCTGGATCGTTCCGCTGGCCGCGCTCGGGAATCTGCTCGGGCCGTACGCCTGGCTGCCGACCGCGCCCTGGTGGGCCGTGGCGGCCGGGGCGGTGCTGATCTTCACCCCGCCGGGGCGGCTCGCGATCGCGGCGGGCGGGGCGCGGCTGCTGCTGCGCGGCGTCGAGCCGGGGCGGTACGCGCGGGGCGGGAGCGTGCATCTGCGGCTGTGGGCGGCCGAGCGGCTGGCCGAGTTCAGCGGGGCGACCTCGCTGACCGGGGTCTGGCTGGAGCGGTACGCGCGGGCGCTGGGTGCCAAGGTCGGGGCCGATGTCGATCTGCACGCGCTGCCGCCGGTGACCGGGATGCTCAAACTCGGCCGGGGTGCCGCCGTGGAGTCCGAGGTGGACCTCTCCGGCTACTGGCTGGACGGGGACCGGCTGGAGATCGGGCCCGTCAAGGTGGGCGCCGGTGCGGTCGTCGGGACGCGGAGCATGCTGCTGCCGGGGGCCAGGGTCGGCAAGCGGGCCGAGGTGGCGCCGGGGTCGGCGGTCGCCGGGCAGATCCCCACCGGGCAGCGCTGGGCCGGGGCGCCGGCGGTCAAGCTGGGCAAGGCGAAGCGGAACTGGCCCAAGGAGCGGCCGCGGCGGGGCCTGTTCTGGCGGGTGTCGTACGGCGTCACCGGAGTCGGGCTGACCGCGCTGCCGCTGGTCTGCGGGGTCGCCGCGCTGGCCGTGCTGAGCCTGTTCGTGGATCCGGACGCCGGGCTCGGCGCCGCGTCGCGGGGTGCGGCGCTCGGGCTGGTGCCCGCCACGCTGGCGTTCGGGGCGGCGTACGCGCTGCTGCTGCTCGTCGCCGTACGGCTGCTGAGCCTGGGGCTGCGGGAGGGTACGCATCCCACGCACAGCCGGATCGGGTGGCAGGCCTGGACGGTCACCCAGCTGATGGACCGTTCGCGGCAGACGCTGTTCCCGCTGTACGCCGGGCTGGTCACGCCGGTGTGGCTGCGGCTGCTCGGGATGCGGATCGGGCGGGGCGCGGAGGTGTCCACCGTGCTCGCGCTGCCGAGTCTGACGACGGTCGGCGACGGGGCGTTCCTCGCCGACGACACGTTGACCGCGCCGTACGAGCTGGGCGGTGGCTGGCTGCGGATCGGGCGGGCGGAGATCGGGCGGCGGGCGTTCCTCGGGAACTCCGGGATGACCGCGCCGGGGCGTTCCGTGCCGGACGGCGGCCTGGTGGGGGTGCTGTCGGCGACGCCGAAGAAGGCCAAGAAGGGCAGCTCGTATCTGGGGCTGCCGCCGGTGAAGCTGCCCAGGTCGGCGGCGAGTGGCGACCAGAGTCTGACGTACGAGCCGCCCGCGCGGCTGCTGTGGGCGCGTGCTCTGGTGGAGCTGTGCCGGATCGTGCCGGTGTTCTGCTCGGCGGGCCTCGCGCTGCTGACGGTGGCGGTGCTGAGCGTGCTGGACGGCTGGGCGTGGCTGCTGGGCGGGGTCGTGCTGCTCGGGGTGGGCCTGCTGGCCTGTCTGGCGTCCGTCGTCGCGAAGTGGCTGCTCGTGGGGCGTCACCGGAGCGGTGAGCATCCGCTGTGGAGCGGTTTCGTGTGGCGCAACGAGCTGGCGGACACCTTCGTGGAGGTGCTGGCCGTGCCGTGGCTGGCCGGTTCGGTGCCCGGTACGCCGGTGCTGAACGTGTGGCTGCGCGGGCTCGGTGCGACAATCGGCAAGGGCGTGTGGGTGGAGAGCTACTGGCTGCCGGAGACCGATCTCGTCACGCTCGGCGACGGGGCGACGGTGAACCGGGGCTGTGTGCTCCAGACCCACCTCTTCCACGACCGGATCTTGCGTACGGATACTGTGGAACTCCGTGAGGGCGCAACCCTGGGCCCGGGCGGAATCGTCCTGCCCGGCAGTGTGGTCGGGGCCCGCACCACGCTGGGTCCGGCGTCGCTGGTCATGGCCGCGGAGTCCGTTCCCGACGACACGCGGTGGCTGGGCAACCCGATCGAAGCATGGCGCCGCTGAGTGCGGCTCGTGCGGCGTCGGGGGACGATGGACGTCGTACGAGACCGGAGCGGGGAGCAGAAGCGGCAGTGGCGGTTCAGCAGTCAGTGGGTCCGGACCCGTACTTCCCGGCGAACGGTGATTCCCGTTACCGGGTGCATCGGTACGAGCTGGCTGTGGACTACCGGCCGGGGCCCAACCGGTTGTCGGGCACCGCGCGGCTGAACGCCATCGCGGGCCGGGCGGCGCTGTCCGAATTCCACCTGAACCTGGCCGACTTCAAGATCGGGCGGATCCGGGTCGACGGCCGGGCGCCGCACTACACGCACCGGGGCGGCAGGCTGCGGGTCCGGCCCGCCAAGCCGATCCGGCCCGGGGCCGCGTTCACGGTCGAGATCCACTGGTCGGGCAACCCCAAGCCGGTGAACAGCCCCTGGGGCGGCCTCGGTTGGGAGGAGCTGACCGACGGGGCGCTGGTGGCGAGCCAGCCGATCGGGGCGCCGTCCTGGTATCCGTGCAACGACCGGCCCGCCGACAAGGCCTCGTACCAGATCTCGATCACGACGCCGTCCGCGTACCAGGTCGTGGCGGGCGGGCGCCTGCTCACCCGTACGGCGAAGGCGTCCACGACGACGTGGGTGTTCGAGCAGTCGGCGCCGACGTCGAGCTATCTGGTCGGTCTGTCGATCGGCAAGTACCAGACGGTGCTGCTGGGCGACCCGCGTCCCGGAGGGATACCGCAGCACGGGCACATCCCGGCGCATCTGCTGACCGAGTTCTCGCGGGACTTCGCGCGGCAGCCGGCCATGATGGAGCTGTTCGAGGAGCTCTTCGGGCCGTACCCGTTCGGGGAGTACGCGGTGGTGGTGACCGAGGAGGAGCTCGATGTCCCGGTCGAGGCACAGGGGCTGTCGCTGTTCGGCGCCAACCATGTGGACGGGGCGCGGGGTTCGGAGCGGCTGGTCGCGCACGAGCTGGCCCACCAGTGGTTCGGCAACAGTGTGTCCATCGCCGACTGGCGGCACATCTGGCTGAACGAGGGGTTCGCCAAGTACGCCGAGTGGCTGTGGTCGGAGCGCTCCGGCGGCCGTACGGCGCATCAACTGGCCGCCGCCGCGCACCAGAAGCTCGCCGCGCTCCCCCAGGATCTGCGGCTGGCCGACCCGGGCCGCAAGCTGATGTTCGACGACCGCCTCTACGAGCGCGGTGGCCTCACCGTCCACGCCGTCCGCTGTGCCCTCGGTGACGACGCCTTCTTCCGTATGCTGCGCGGCTGGGTCTCGGTCCACCGCGGTGGCGCCGTCACGACGGCGGCGTTCACCGCGCACGCCGCGCGGTACGCGGACGGCCCGCTGGACACCCTGTTCAAGGCGTGGTTGCGGGAGCCCGCGCTGCCGCCGCTGCCCTCGCTGCCTGTGCCGAAGGGGCCCGTGGTCCCGGCCCGGCCACCGTATCCGCCCACGAACGCGGGTTCCGCGTAGGCCGCGGAACGGGAGGCCGACGCGGGCTCGTGTGGGCCTCGGTTCGCGGGGCGGGCAGAATGGCGGGCATGTCGTCGCGCCGCAGTGGTTCCAGGGCCAGGTCGAAGAGCCCCGCGAAAGCCTCTTCTCAGACGCCTCGTACCTGCCCGTGCGGGCTGCGCGAGGCGTACGAGTCCTGCTGCGGCCGCTACCACACCGGTGCGGCCTCCGCTCCGACCGCCGAGGCCCTGATGCGGTCGCGCTACAGCGCCTTCGTGGTACGCGACGAGGCGTACCTCCTGCGCACCTGGCATCCCCGGACGCGCCCCGCCTCCGTCGACTTCGACACGACCATGCGCTGGACCGGCCTGGAGATCCTGGACACCCACGACGGCTCGCCCTTCCACACCACCGGCACCGTCACCTTCCGCGCCTCGTTCCGGGGCGGCTCGATGCATGAGCGCAGCCGGTTCGAGCGGGTGGACGGGGCCTGGGTCTATCGGGACGGGGAGTTCCCGACCTAGGTCAACCGGAGGCTGTGGAGTGGGCGTTGGGGGCCAGGATGTCGAGTTCCTGGAGGGCGCCCACGGTGATTTCTCTGGTGAGTTCTTCGGCTCGGAGGGCGTCGTGTTCGCGGATGGCTTCGGCCACCTGGACGTGGAGGGTCACGGCGGCGGGGTCGGGGTCGTCGAACATGACGGCGTGGTGGGTGCGGCCGGCCAGGACCTCCTCGACGACGTCGCCGAGGCGGGCGAACATCTCGTTGCCGGAGGCGTTGAGGATCAGGCGGTGGAAGGCGACGTCGTGGCGGAGGTAGCCCTCCAGCTTGTGGCCGCGTGAATGGGCGACCATGCCGATCGCGCACTCGGTGAGCTCGGCGCACTGCTCGGCGGTGGCGTGGCGGGCGGCGAGGCCCGCCGCGATCGGTTCGACGGCCGAGCGCAGGACCGTGAGCGAGCGCAGCTGGCGGGGGCGGTCCGCGCCGGCCAGGCGCCAGCGGATCACCTGGGGGTCGTAGACGTTCCACTCGACGGACGGGCGGACGATCACCCCGACCCGGCGGCGGGACTCGACCAGGTGCATGGACTCCAGCACACGCACC
Organism: Streptomyces sp. CA-210063; assembly: GCF_024612015.1. Taxonomy (NCBI): domain Bacteria; kingdom Bacillati; phylum Actinomycetota; class Actinomycetes; order Kitasatosporales; family Streptomycetaceae; genus Streptomyces; species Streptomyces sp. CA-210063. Next base: position 8,527,591 of record NZ_CP102512.1, on the reverse strand, counting down.
GCCTCGCGCATCACCGAGCGGGACACGTCGAAGGTGTGGGCGAGCTCGTCCGTGCGCAGCACACTCCCCGGCGGGTACTCGCCCGCCGTGATCGCCGGACCGAGGGTTTCCAGTACTCGGCCGTGCAGCCCCCGGCCCGGTGTGCTCATGGGGATCAGGGTACGAGGCGGAGAGAGTGAAGAAAAAGTCAGACTTATTTGGGTCAGGGGCTTGAATTCGTCGTATCTAATGGGTTTCAGTGTCGTCGACGTCGGGTGACGTCTCAGATGTCGATGAAGACGGTGAGGTAGCAATGCGTACCCCTCATGTCGTCGTGGTGATGGGCGTGGCAGGCACCGGGAAGACCACGATCGGTCCCCTGCTCGCGGCCCGGCTCGGCGTTCCGTACGCCGAGGGCGACGACTTCCACCCCGAGGCCAACATCGCCAAGATGTCGGCCGGGACACCGCTGGACGACGCGGACCGGTGGCCGTGGCTGGACGCCATCGGCGCGTGGGCCGACGGCCGGGCCGGGCTCGGCGGGGTGGTGAGCTGTTCCGCGTTGAAGCGTGCCTACCGTGACCGGTTGCGGGCCGCCGCGCCGGGGCTGGTCTTCCTGCACCTCGCCGGTGACCGCGCCCTCGTCGAGGAGCGGATGTCCCATCGGCAGGGGCACTTCATGCCCACCGCGCTGCTCGACTCGCAGTTCGCCACGCTGCAGCCGCTGGAGGCGGACGAGGCGGGTGTCACGGTCGATGTCTCGGGCGAGCCCGAGGAGATCGCCGAGCGGGCGGCCGCCGCGCTGCGGGAGCTCGATCCCGCGTCGTCGTCGTAGTCGTCGTAGTCGTCGTCGTAAGAGTCCGGCCGGGCGTCGTCCACCGGGGCTCGGCCGGGTGTGCCGTCGTGAGCGTCCGTCTCCGTCGGCGTCCTTCTCCACTCTCCCCCTCAACTTCCCCCATACAAGGATGAACCGTGACCAGACTCAACGTCGAGCTGCTGGCAGCGGACCCCGTCGAGCCGATCACCTCGGCGGGACACGCTCAGCTGGGCATCGCCGTACTGGCGGGCATCGCCGTCATCGTCGTGCTCATCACCAGGTTCAAGGTGCACGCCTTCCTGGCGCTGACCATCGGCTCGCTCGCGCTCGGCGCGTTCGCCGGGGCGCCGCTGGACAAGGCGATCGCGAGCTTCACCACCGGGCTCGGGTCGACCGTGGCCGGGGTCGGCGTGCTCATCGCGCTGGGCGCGATCCTCGGCAAGCTGCTGGCGGACTCCGGCGGCGCCGACCAGATCGTCGACACGATCCTCGCCAGGGCCGGCGGGCGGGCGATGCCGTGGGCGATGGTGCTGATCGCCTCCGTGATCGGGCTGCCGCTGTTCTTCGAGGTCGGGATCGTGCTGCTCATCCCGGTGGTGCTGATGGTCGCCAAGCGCGGGAACTACTCGCTGATGCGCATCGGCATACCGGCCCTCGCCGGTCTGTCCGTCATGCACGGGCTGATCCCGCCGCACCCCGGGCCGCTCGTCGCGATCGACGCGGTGCAGGCCAACCTGGGGGTCACGCTGGCGCTGGGGCTGGTCGTCGCGATACCGACCGTGGTCATCGCCGGACCGCTGTTCTCGAGGTACGCGGCCCGCTGGGTGGATGTGCCCGTCCCGGAGCGCATGATTCCCGTACGCGCCTCGGAGGAGTTGGAGAAGCGGCCCGGGTTCGGCGCGACCATCGCGACCGTGCTGCTGCCGGTGGTGCTGATGCTGGCCAAGGCGCTGGTGGACATCGTCGTGGACGATCCCGAGAACATGGTCCAGCGGGTCTTCGACGTGGCCGGCTCGCCGCTGATCGCGCTGCTCGCGGCCGTGATCGTGGGCATGTTCACGCTGGGGCGGGCGGCCGGGTTCGCCAAGGGGCGGCTGTCCTCGACGGTGGAGACGTCCCTCGCGCCGATCGCGGGCATCCTGCTGATCGTCGGTGCCGGTGGCGGGTTCAAGCAGACGCTCATCGACTCCGGGGTCGGGCAGATGATCCTGGACATCTCCGAGGACTGGTCGATCCCCGCGCTCGTCCTGGCCTGGCTGATCGCGGTGGCGATCCGGCTGGCGACGGGCTCGGCCACGGTCGCCACGATCTCGGCGGCCGGGCTGGTGGCGCCCCTCGCGGCGGACATGTCGACGACCCACGCGGCCCTGCTGGTGCTGGCCATCGGCGCGGGCTCGCTCTTCTTCAGCCACGTCAACGACGCCGGGTTCTGGATGGTGAAGGAGTACTTCGGGATGAGCGTCGGCCAGACCATCAAGACGTGGTCGGTGATGGAGACGATCATTTCGGTGGTGGCGGGGGCGATCGTGCTGCTGTTGTCGCTGGTGATCTAGCGCTCGGGCCCGGCGGGTGTCGGCGGGCGGGCAGGGTCTCGGGCCGTATCGCCGAGGGCTCGGTGATACCGCCGCCCGCGCTGCCACGGACCGCCGTATCCACTCGGGGTGCTACGGGCGCCAAAGGGAATGCTCCCGGTCCGCCCACTCCCGGCTCACCGACCCCGTCCGCAGCCCCCGCCGGGCCTCCGGATCGCCCAGGGCCATGCCGATGTGGCCGGCCAGGACGATGCCGATCGTCAGCGCCAGCCAGTCGTGGACGAAGGTCGCGCTGGTGCGCCACATCAGCGGGGTGAGGTGGGTGAACCACATCATCAGGCCCGTGGCGAGCATGACGAGGGTGGCGCCGGCGATCCACGCGGCGTAGAGCTTCTGGCCGGCGTTGAACTTGGCGGCGGGGCGCGGCCCGGGAGCGCGGCGGCGGGCGGCGCGGAGCCAGAGGCGGTCGTGCGGGCCCCAGCGGTTCAGGCGGCCGACATCCGCGCGGAACGCGCGGGAGGCCAGGCCCGCGAGGACCGGGAGGGGCAGCAGCAGGCCCGTCCACTTGTGGACCGCCACCACCAGGGCCCGACGGCCGACCAGTTCGGCGAGGGCGGGGACGTAGAGACAGGCCGCCGTCGCCACGCAGATGCCCATCAGGGCGGCCGTCGTGCGGTGGATCCAGCGTTCGGCGGCGGTGAAGCGCCGGACGCGGGACTCCGCCCGAACAGGTGGCGCCTCAAGTCGTTGGTTCATCGTCCCGCCCGTTCGATCGGCCCACCCACGCGTCGATGTCATAGCCCCGCTCCTCCCAGTAGCCGGGCTCGACCTCCTCCGTGACCTCGATGCCGGAGAGCCACTTGGCCGATTTGTAGAAGTACATGGGGGCGACGTACAGGCGTACCGGGCCGCCGTGGTTGTGGCTGAGGTCCTTGTCCTGCATACGGAGGGCCACCAGGACGTCCGCGCGGCGGGCCTGCTCCAGGGTGAGGCTCTCGCTGTACGCCCCGTCGAAGCAGGTGAAGCGGACCGCGCCCGCCGAAGAGCGCACACCGGCCGCGTCCAGCAGCTCGGACAGTCGTACGCCCTCGAAGGGGGTGTCCGGGACGCGCCAGCCCGTGACGCACTGGACGTCCTTGACCATCCGGGTCTGCGGGAGAGCCCGCAGGTCGGCGAGGGTGTAGGAGGCGGGCTTGTCGACCAGGCCGTCGACGGTGAGGCGGTAGTTCTTCGCGGTCTTGCGGGGGACGGACGACGTCACCGAGTAGTAGCGGAAGCCTCCGCCGTTGGGGAGCAGGCCGGTCAGGCCGGTGGGGTCCTTCTGGGCCGCCTCGCCGAGGAACGCCTCCATGCCGCGCTGGAGGACGGGCGCGGAGACCACGCCGAGGGCGCCGAGTCCGAGGGTGCCGAGGAGGACACGGCGGCCGATGGGTGCGCCGCGCTCTTCGGAGGTCTCCGCTCGGCCGGCGGACGCCGCCGGGTCCGGGGGCTCCGGCGGCGCTTCCCGTGCTTGGGGGTGTTCAGGGTTCACGTACTGATTCGAACACCCGCCGCCCCGGCTGGGCCAGCGACGGCGGATATTCGTCAGAATTCCGTCATGAGTGCGGGAGGTTCCGTCATGGGTGCGGGAGGTTCCGTCATGAGTGCGGGAGCCGCGCTCGGGCCGTCCTGAGTGCGGCAGCCGCGCTCAGGCCGTCGCCTTCGCCGCCGCCCGGCCCGCCGTGCGGCCGGAGAACAGGCAGCCGCCGAGGAAGGTGCCCTCCAGGGAGCGGTAGCCGTGGACGCCGCCGCCGCCGAAGCCGGCGGCCTCGCCCGCCGCGTACACGCCCTCCAGCGGGTCGCCGCCCTCGGTGAGGACGCGGGAGGAGAGGTCGGTCTCCAGGCCGCCGAGGGTCTTGCGGGTCAGGATGTTCAGACGGACGGCGATCAGCGGACCCGCCTTGGGGTCGAGGATGCGGTGCGGGGCGGCGGTGCGGATGAGCTTGTCGCCGAGGTAGTTGCGGGCACCCCGGATCGCCATGATCTGGAGGTCCTTGGTGAAGGGGTTGGCGACCTCGCGGTCCCGGGAGACGATCTCGCGGCGCAGCTCGGCCTCGTCGATCAGCGGTTCCTTGGTGAGCGCGTTCATGCCGCGGACCAGGGAGCCGAGGTCCTTCTCCACGACGAAGTCGACACCCTGGTCCATGAAGGCCTTCACCGGGCCGGGGACGTCCGCGCGGGCCCGGATGAAGACGTCCTTGATGGACTTGCCGGTCAGGTCGGGGTTCTGCTCGGAGCCGGAGAGGGCGAACTCCTTGCCGATGATCTTCTGGTCGAGGACGAACCACGTGTAGTCGTAGCCGGTCTTCATGATGTGCTCAAGGGTGCCGAGGGTGTCGAAGCCGGGGAACAGCGGCACCGGCAGTCGCTTGCCGCGCGCGTCCAGCCAGAGCGAGGACGGGCCGGGCAGGACACGGATGCCGTGGTTCTCCCAGATGGGGTTCCAGTTCTGGATGCCCTCGGTGTAGTGCCACATCCGGTCGCGGTTGATCAGGTGCGCGCCCGTCTCCTCGGCGATGGCGAGCATCTTGCCGTCGACATGCGCGGGGACACCGGAGATCATCTTCTCCGGGGGGTTGCCGAGGCGCTCGGGCCAGTTGGCGCGGACCAGGTCGTGGTTGCCGCCGATGCCGCCGGAGGTGACGATCACGGCCTGGGCCTTCAGTTCGAAGGCACCGGTGACACTGCGGCTGCTGGCCTGGCCGCGCTCGATGGCCGACGCCTCCAGGATCTCGCCGGTGACGGTGTCGACGGCGCCCGCGCTGCGCGAGAGGCCGGTCACGCGGTGGCGGAACCTCAGCTGGACCAGCCCCCGGGCCACACCCTCCCGTACCCGCCGCTCGAAGGGCGCGACGAGGCCCGGGCCGGTGCCCCAGGTGATGTGGAAGCGGGGGACGGAGTTGCCGTGGCCGTTGGCGTCGTAGCCGCCGCGCTCGGCCCAGCCGACCACCGGGAAGAACCGGACGCCCTGCCGGTACAGCCAGGACCGCTTCTCACCGGCCGCGAAGTCGACGTACGCCTCGGCCCACTTGCGCGGCCAGTGGTCCTCCTCACGGTCGAAGGCGGCCGTGCCCATCCAGTCCTGGAGGGCGAGGGCATGACTGTCCTTGATGCGCAGGCGGCGCTGTTCGGGCGAGTCGACGAAGAAGAGCCCGCCGAAGGACCAGTGCGCCTGGCCGCCGATCGACTGCTCCGGCTCCTGGTCGAGGAGGATCACCTTGCGGCCCGCGTCGACGAGCTCCGCGGTCGCCGCGAGCCCGGCGAGGCCCGCCCCGATCACGATCACATCTGCGTCGTACGACATGGAGGACGTCCTCTCGGGAACGGGTCAGGCAAGCGGGGGCAGGCCGAAGCAGGCCAGGCACGGCCCCCGCTTTGTTACTGGCCGGTCAGCGACTTTGGCCCCTGATCCTTCGGCAGAAGGAGTGACCTAGTCAACTGCCCGGATGTGTCTCCTCTTACGGACAGCTCACCGATGGCGCGGCTAAGGTCGTCCGAATACGTATCGGGCCACCCGTCGGGGCACAAATCACCCTCCGGCCGGGATGCCGAGCGGGATGTCCGGTGGGACGGTCGCCGCGGCCCGCCCCACGACCCGAGGTATTCCGCGTGTCGGTTCTCGTTCTCCTTCTCTCCGTAGGCGCCGCCTGCTGTCTGGGTTTCGGTTTCGTGCTCCAGCAGCAGGCCGCTTCGCATGCCCCGCTGGGCGACTTCCTGTCGCCCCGGCTGCTCCTCGACCTGATCCGCGTGCCGCGCTGGCTCGGCGGGATCGGGCTGATGGTGTGCGGCATGGCTCTGGGCGCGATCGCGCTCGGCCACGGCCAGGTCTCTCTCGTGGAGCCCCTGCTCGCCACCAACCTGCTCTTCGCGCTCGCCCTCTCCCGCCGGCGGACCCGGCAGCCGCTGGGCCGCCAGGGCTGGGCGGGGCTGGTGCTGCTCGCGGGCGGTGTCACCGCGTTCATCGTCGCCGGGCGGCCGGAGGGCGGTGCGGCGGTCGGCGGCCCCTTCCGGCAGTGGCTGATCATCGGCGTCATGGTGGGGCTCGCACTCCTGCTCACGGCGTACGCGAAGCGGTCCCGGCTCAGCGCCGCGCCGGTGCTCCTGGCGGTCGCGGCCGGGCTCCTCTACGGCGTCCAGGACGCGCTCACCCGGATCAGCGGGCAGTTGTTCGCCGAGGTCGGCTGGGGCGGGCTGTTCACCTCGTGGCAGCCGTACGGGGTCGTGCTCCTCGGTGTGACCGGCCTCCTGCTCGTGCAGAGCGCCTTCGAGACGGCCCCGCTGCGGATGTCCCTGCCCGCGCTGACGGCGGCGCAGCCGCTGGCGGGGATCGCGTGCGGGGTGGGTTTTTTGGGGGACCGGCTGCGGATGGACGCGGGGGCGGTGGCGTGGGAGGTCACGGGGCTTGCGGGGATCGTCGTCGGGGTGGTGCTGCTCGGGATGCATCCGGCGATGCCGTGCGGCTCCGCCGGGGGGACGCGGGAGAGCTCGGGGGTGCGGGTTGCGTAGCGGGTGCGGGTGAGTGGGGGCTGGTCGCGCAGTTCCCCGCGCCCCTGAAAGCGGGGGCTGCGCCCCGGCTTTTCATCGGCCCCCAGGGCCGGGTCCGCAGCCGAACACACACGCTCCACCCACTCCCTGCTTGGATGGGGGCATGAGTACCGCCGCCGACGAGATCCTCGACATCGTGGATGAGAACGACCAGGTCATCGGGCAGGCACCGCGGGGGGAGGTGTACGCGCGTGGGATGCGTCATCGGGCCGTGTTCGTGCTGGTCCGGGACGTCGAGGGGCGGGTCTTCGTGCATCGGCGTACGGCCACGAAGCTGATCTTCCCGTCGCTGTACGACATGTTCGTGGGCGGGGTCGTCGGGGCGGGCGAGTCCTACGACCACGCGGCGCTCCGCGAAGCCGAGGAGGAGCTGGGCGTCTCGGGGCTGCCGCGGCCCGTCCCGCTCTTCACGTTCCTGTACGACGACGGGGCCGGCCGGACCTGGTGGTCGGCGGTGTACGAGGTCCGCTGCGAGCTTCCGGTGAACCCGCAGGTGGAGGAGGTCGCCTGGCACGGCTTCCTGGCGGAGGCCGAGGTGGAACGGCGGCTGGGCGAGTGGGAGTGGGTGCCGGACGGGATGGCGGCGTACGAACGGCTGCGGGCCCGTCGCGGGGTGGGCTGACGGACGGGGCCCCTGACTTCCGAAGCCGACCGGTAGTGTCCTACACGTGATCGAATTTGTACGGAACGTCCGGCTCTGGTTCGCCCCCGAGCGGATCCGGGAGGAAGGCCGGACCCCGGACTACCGGTTCTCCCTGGCCAATGAGCGGACGTTCCTGGCCTGGCTGCGCACCTCGCTCGCGCTCGTCGGCGGCGGTTTCGCGGTGGACCAGTTCCTGCCGGACCTGCGGTGGGGCTGGCGCGTCGGGCTCGCCCTCTCCCTGCTGGCCGCCGGGGTGCTGTGCGCGTTGCGGGCCGTCAACCACTGGGTGCGCTGCGAGCGGGCGATGCGGCGCGGCGAGGACCTGCCGGTGTCCCGCTTCCCGGCGCTGCTCGGCTTGGTGGTCGCCGTGGTCGCCGTCGCCATGGTCGCCGTAGTGCTGCTGGGGTGGGAGGGATGAGAGGGATGAGCCCCGCGCCTCCGTCACCTCCCGCTCCCCCCGGGCCCGACGGCCCTCCCGGCCCTCCCGGCCCTCCCGACCGTGACCCCGGCCTCCAGCCCGAGCGCACCCGGCTCGCCTGGCGGCGTACGACCCTCACGGGTGCCGTGATCGCCGTGCTCGCCGCGAAGTCGGCGCTGCACGGCGGGCCGTCGACGGCCGGCCTGGTCGCCGCCGCCCTGTGCGCGGTGCTGTGGCTCGGTTTTCTAGGGCTCGCCCACCGCCGTATCCACGCCCTGTCGGCCTCCCGCCCGCCGGTCCTCGCACCCGGGGTCGCCGCGACGGCCGTCCTGTGCACGGTCGCCCTCGCGGTGTGCGGGGCGGCGCTGGTGTTCTGACCGCCGACGAGCGAGCAGACCGAAGCAGGGGCAAGCCTTGGTACACGCATGGAGTTTCGAAAAGGATCAAGTGGGGCTTCTGTGACTAGCCTGGATAAGTCACCCCCGCACCACCGAAGGTGAGCACGATGACCACTCTGCACCAGGAACACCCCGTCCACGACCACGCCCACGGCCCGACCTGCGGACACGCCGCCGTGCCGCACGGTGACCACACCGACTACGCGCACGACGGGCATCTGCACCGCGAGCACTCCGGCCACTGGGACGAGTGCGAGCCGAGCGGGCACACCGCGCACGACGGGCACGCCCACGAGCACGGCGAGGACTGCGGGCATCAGGCCGTCACGCACGGGGACCACGTGGACTTCGTGCACGACGGCCACCGGCACGCCGCCCACGAGGGGCACTGGGACGACCACTGACGATCACTGACGGCCGACGGCGGCGTCAGCACGACGCCCGCGCCGTTTCCGTCCACCCCGGATTCCACCGGATCGTCGCCGACTGGCAGGCTCTGACCACCAGTTGGCGACGATTCGGGGGGATGAAGGGGGTCACTGTGACCGCAGGAGAGCCGTACACCGTCGAGCTCGCGAGCGACGTGTACGCGTATGTGCAGCCGGACGGCGGATGGTGTCTGAACAACTCCGGCTTCGTGAGTGACGGAACCACCACTCTGCTCGTGGACACGGCGGCGACGGAGCGCCGGACCCGCGCCCTGGGCGCCGCGCTCGACGCCACCGGCGTCCCGAAGCCCCGCTTCCTGGTCAACACCCACCACCACGGGGACCACACCTACGGCAACGGCTTCTTCACGTCGGCCGCCACCCTCGTCTCGCACTCGGCCTGCCGCCGCGAGGCACTCGCCAGCGGGCAGCACCTCCATCTGCTGTGGCCGAAGACCGACTTCGGGGACGTCGACATCAAGGGCGCGGACCTGACGTACGACGACCGTATGACGGTCCACGTCGGTGACATCGAGGCCCAGGTCATCCACCCCGGCATCTCGCACACGGTCGGCGACTCGGTGGTCTGGCTGCCGCACCGGCGGGTGCTGTTCGCGGGGGACCTCGTCTTCGAGGGCGGGACACCGTTCTTCCTGATGGGCTCGCTGAGCGGTTCGCTGCGGGCGCTGGCGCTGCTGCGCGAACTGGGCGCCGAGACCGTCGTACCGGGACACGGGCCGGTGACCGACCCGTCGGCGTTCGACAAGGCCGAGCGGTACATGCGGTTCGTGGGCGAGGTCGCCGAGAAGTCGCACGCGGCGGGCCTCACGCCGCTGGAGGCCGCGCGGAGCACGGATCTCGGGGAGTACGCCGCACTGCCGGAGAGCGAGCGGCTGGTGGCGAACCTGCGCCGGGCGTACGCCGAGCTGGACGGGGCACCGGAGGGTGAGGGCGTGGACCCGTTCGCCGGGTTCACGGACATGGCGACCATCAACGGCGGGGAGATGATGACCTGCCACGCGTGACAGCACGCCTGGCAGTCCGTTTCCGGGATCCGGCCGGGCGCGGCCGGATCCCGTCGAGACTCCGATCACTTTCGTGTCGCCCACTGGACGACATACCGACCGGTCGGCATCATAGTCGGGTCCGGTTCACCCGCGCGTAGGAGCGATGATGCACCCAGACCACCCGCCAGGTCTCGATCCCGACCGGCTCCGCGCCCTGCTCGACGCCGAGCGGCCCGGACTCGTGGGTGGTCCGCTCACCGGCCGGCTGATCGAGGGCGGACGGTCGAACCTGACGTACGAGGTCACGGACGGCACCGCGAAGTGGGTCGTACGGCGGCCGCCGCTGGGCCATGTGCTGGCGACCGCGCACGACATGAAGCGCGAGCACCGGGTGATCAGCGCGCTGCACCCGACGAACGTACCGGTCCCGCGCCCCGTCCTGCTGTGCGAGGACGAGGACGTACTCGGCGCGCCCTTCTACGTCATGGACTTCGTCGAGGGCACCCCGTACCGCACCGCCGAGCAGCTGGCCCCGCTCGGCCCCGAGCGCACCCGGGCCGCCGTGCTGGGCCTGGTCGACACCCTCGTCGAGCTGCACGCGGTGGACCCGGCCGAGGTGGGCCTCGCCGACTTCGGGCGCCCGGAGGGCTTCCTGGACCGCCAACTGCGGCGCTGGGGCAAGCAGTTGGACGCGTCCCGCAACCGTGAGCTGGCCGGCGTCGACGAGCTGCACGCGGCCCTCGGACGCCGACTGCCGCACTCCCCCGCGTCGGCCGTCGTGCACGGCGACTACCGGCTGGACAACGTGCTGCTGGGCGACGACGACCGGATCAAGGCCATCCTGGACTGGGAGATGTCCACGCTCGGCGATCCGCTCACCGACCTGGGTCTGCTGGTGATGTACAGCGTGCCGCTCGCCATGCCCGACTCGCCCGTCTCCACGACCGCGGCGGCGGCAGGGCATCCGGATCCGGCCGAGATCATCGAGCGGTACGCGGCCCGCTCGGGCCGCGATGTCTCCTCGGTGTCCTGGTACACGGCGTTCGCGTGGTTCAAGCTCGCCGTGATCCTGGAGGGCATCCACTACCGGTACACCCTCGGCCAGACGGTCGGCCGCGGCTTCGACCGCATCGGCGACCTGGTCCCCGTCTTCATCGAACACGGCCTGACGACTCTTCGCGCCGGCTCCCAGGAAGGCTGACCCAGCATGGACTTCGCATTCGACGCCCGTACGGAGGAACTGCGCGCCAAGCTCCTCGCCTTCATGGACGAGTACGTCTACCCGGCCGAGGCCGTCGCCGAGGAACAGCGGGCGGAGCTGGCCTCGCCGTGGGACACGCCGGCCGTGGTGGAGGAGCTGAAGGCGGAGGCCCGCAGGCAGGGCCTGTGGAACCTCTTCCTCCCCGACTCCGAGTACGGGGCCGGGCTCACCAACCTCCAGTACGCGCCGCTCGCCGAGATCACCGGGCGTTCCCCGCAGCTGGCGCCGACCGCGCTGAACTGCGCGGCGCCGGACACGGGCAACATGGAGGTGCTGACCCAGTTCGGCGACGAGGCGCAGAAGAAGCAGTGGCTTCAGCCGCTGCTCGCCGGTGAGATCCGGTCGGCCTTCGCGATGACGGAGCCGGAGGTGGCCTCCTCGGACGCCACCAACATCACCACGCTGATCGAGCGAGAGGGTGACGACTACGTCATCACCGGGCGGAAGTGGTACATCTCCGGGGCCATGAACCCCGACTGCCAGATCTTCATCGTGATGGGCAAGACGGATCCCGGTGGGGCCGACGTCCGCCGCCAGCAGTCGATGGTCCTGGTCCCGCGGGACACTCCGGGTGTCACGGTGAAGCGGGCGATGCGGGTCTTCGGGTACGAGGACCACTCCCACGGCGGCCACGCCGAGGTGATCTTCGAAAATGCGCGCGTGCCTGCTGCCAACCTGATCGGTGAGGAGGGCGGCGGGTTCGCGATCGCGCAGGCGCGGCTCGGTCCCGGCCGTATCCATCACTGCATGCGGCTCATCGGGATGGCCGAGCGGGCGATCGAGCTGATGTGCCGGCGGGCGGTGGCCCGGGAGGCCTTCGGCAAGGCACTGGCCCAGCAGGGGGTCGTCCACAACTGGATCGCCGACGCGCGGGTCGCGGTGGAGCAGTTGCGGCTGCTGGTCCTGAAGACCGCGTGGATGATGGACACCGTCGGCAACAAGGGCGCCCACACCGAGATCCAGGCGATCAAGATCGCGACGCCTCGTACGGTCGTGGACATCATCGACCGGGCGATCCAGCTGCACGGCGCGGGCGGTGTCAGCCAGGACTTCCCGCTGGCCGAGCTGTACGCGGGGGCGCGGACGCTGATGATCGCGGACGGGCCGGACGAGGTGCATCAGCGGTCGTTGGCTCGGCGGGAGCTGAAGCGGTACGTGTGACCGCCGGTGAGGGGGGCGAGGGGGCGTTGTCGGGTGCGGGTGCGTGGGGGCTGGTCGCGCAGTTCCCCGCGCCCCTCAAAAAGCAGGGGCTGCGCCCGTGCTTCTTGCCCTGAGGGCCGTAGGCCCGAAAGGGGCGTAGGCCCGAAAGGGGCGCGGGGAACTGCGCGAGCAACCACACACCACCCGCACCCGCCCACCCACACGCACCCCCGAGCTCCCCCGCGCGCCCCTACGGCCGCAGCGCCCGCAGCAGCAGGTCCGCCAAGTGGTCCGCGACCTCCTGGGGGGTCATCGGGCCGCCCGGGCGGTACCACGTCGACAGGTGGTGGACCGAGCCGAAGTGGTAGTCGACGACCAGGTCCGCCGGGGTCGCCTTGGAGAAGACGCCGGAGGTCTGGCCCTCTTCGATGAGTGCCCGGAAGCGTTCGTGGTAGCGGCGCCGCTCCGCGCGGACCTGCTTGTTCTTCTCGGGGCTCAGATGGTGCATGGAGCGGAAGAAGATCATCGCGTCGTCGAGGTTGTCGATGGTGGTGACGACGACATCGGCGGCGGCACCCCGCAGCCGCTCCTCGACCGGCGCGTCGGCCCCCGCGAACGCGTCCAGCCGCTCCTGCTGGATACGCAGCACGCGCGCGTACACCTCGTGCAGCAGGTCGTCCTTGGAGCCGAAGTAGTGGTACAGCGCGCCCTTGGTGACGCCGGCCGCCTCGACGATCTCCTGCACGGAGGTGCGGTCGTAGCCCTGCTCGGCGAAGAGCCGGGTGGCGGCGGCCAGCAGCCGCTGCGGGACAGGAGTACCGTCCCCGTCCGTCGTCCTGGGCACTGCCGCCACCTGCCTTCCGAGGTTCTGTTGTCGCCTACTGGTCGTCCGCCGGCCCCCGATCGGTTCCCGACCTGCCGGAACCGCCAGGCTCCCGTCGGAGGATCATCCCACCCTCGGAGCCCCGTCCGCCGGGCAGGGCGGTCAGCCGGTCGTCTCCCACTTCTGCTGGATGTGGTTCATGTTCGTCAGCCAGCGGTCCGGATCGGCCGCCCGCGCCTGGTAGAAACCGCCCACCTCGGGGTGCGGCAGGATCAGGAAACGGTCCTTCTCAATGCCCTCGAAGAGCGCGTCGGCCACGTCCTCCGGCTCGATCGCGGTGGGCGCCAGTACCAGGTCGCCCGCGCTGCCGGAGGCCGTCAGCATGTCGGTGCGCACGCCCTGCGGGCAGATCGCGTGGACCTTGATCCCCCGGTGCCGATAGGTCAGGGACAGCCATTCGGCGAAGGCGTACGCCCCGTGCTTGGTGACGCTGTAGGGCGCCGCGCCGATCATCGTGAGCAGCCCCGCCGCCGAGACCGTGGACACGAAACGCCCACTGCCCCGCTCCAGCCAGTCCGGCAGCAGCTCCTGGGCCGCCCGCACATGTGCCATCACGTTCACGTCCCAGGCGAGCGCCCAGACCTTCTCGTCGGCCGCCTCCGTACCGCCCGAGGCGAGCCCCGCGTTCGCGCAGTACACGTCCACGGTGCCGCCGAGCGCGTCACGCGCCGCCGAGACGATCGACGAGGCGTCCCCGGGCACCGCGATCCCGCCGATCTCGTCGGCCACGGCCCCGGCCCGGTCGCCGTCCAGGTCGTTCACCACGACCCGGGCACCCTCCGCCGCGAACCGCCGCGCCAACGCGGCCCCGATCCCGCCCCCGGCTCCTGTGACCACCACACCCGCACCCTGCACGGCTCCCACGCTGGTTCTCCTTCGACGCGACGAACACGAACGGCTCCACTCGGACGACCAGACTAACCGGTCGGTATGTCACTGAAAAGGGTGCCAGGCTGCTTTCAGGGACGCGGGAACTGCGCGACCAGCCACAACGGCCCCGCAGGTTACAAACCACCCGCGGAAGCGCTTAGCTTGCGTATACGCCGCTCCTCGCGCCCGCGACCCGGAGGTCACCCCCATGCACCTCTCCCGCCGCACTTTCCTCGCCGCCTCAACGGCAGCCGCCGCTTCCACAGCCGCCACGGCCGACGTCACCACCGCTCCCCCTGCCAAGGCGGCCGGCCCACGGCTTCGCACCGGCTTCGAGCGACTGGCCGCCACCGGTTACCAACCCCTCCGCGGCCAAAAGGCCGGCATCGTCACCAACCCCACCGGCATCACCCGAGACGCCCGCCACATCGTCGACGTGATGCACGCCGACGACCGCGTGGACCTCAGGGCCGTCTTCGGCCCTGAGCACGGCTTTCGGGGCACCGCCCAGGCCGGCGGCTCCGAGGGCCGCTACGACGACCCGGCGACCGGACTGCCGGTCTACGACACCTACCTGAAGAGCGGCCGGCCCCTCGCGGACATCTTCACCGCCTCCGGCGTGGACACGGTCGTCTTCGACATCCAGGACGTCGGCGCCCGCTTCTACACGTACATCTGGACGCTGTACGACTGCATGGAGGCGGCCCAGCTCGCGGGGAAGCGTTTCGTGGTGCTTGACCGGCCGAACCCGGTGACCGGGCGGAGCGCCCGAGGGCCCGTGCTGCACAAGGAGTTCGCGACGTTCGTCGGGCGGCAGCCGATCTCGCAGGCGCACGGGATGACGGTGGCGGAGCTGGCGCGGCTGTTCAACGAGGAGTTCCTCACCACGCCCGTACGGCTGGAGACCGTGCTGATGTCGGGGTGGAAGCGGTCGCGGTTCTTCGGCGACTCCGGGCTGCCCTGGGTGCCGCCCAGCCCGAACATGCCGACGCCGGACACGGCGCTCGTGTACTCCGGGACCTGCCTCTTCGAGGGGACGAACCTGTCGGAGGGGCGCGGCACGACCCGGCCGTTCGAACTGCTCGGCGCGGAGGGCGTCGACGGTCGGTGGGCGGCCGCCGCGAACGAACTCGGGCTGCCCGGCGCGCACTTCAGGGAGGCGTACTTCGCTCCGACGTTCTCCAAGTTCCAGGGGAAGACCATCGGAGGCGTACAGATCCATGTCCACGACCGGGCCGCGTACGACCCCGTGCGCACCGGGATCGGCCTCCTCGTGACCGCCAGGAAGGTGTGGAGCGGCTTCGCCTGGCGCCCGGACCACTGGATCGACAAGCTGACCGGTTCGGCGCGGGTGCGGACGATGATCGACGCGGGGGCGGACACGGACGAGGTCGTGGCGGGCTGGCAGGAGGAGCTGGCGGCGTTCCGCGAGGTGCGCGAGGAGTATCTGCTCTACCGCTGAGCGACGAACGCCGTACGTGACGTATGGCCATCTTTCTCCGTTGGCAGGACCATGCGCCTGAGCGCATCACCACCGGGGCCGAAGGGGGCTCGTCATGGCGGATCCGGATATGAGCGTGACTCCCTACTGGGAACTGACCTTCGACGCGGACGGGGACGTGGACGCCGGTCAGCGGGACCGGCTGCTCGACGGGGTCGGGAAGCGCGGGGTCGCGGATCTGGTCGTCTTCGCGCACGGCTGGAACAACGACCGGTCCGGCGCGACCGGGCTCTACAGCCGCTTCCTCGCCCCGTTCCCGCCCCTCGCACCGCACGCCGAGCTGGGGTACGTCGGTGTGCTGTGGCCGTCGATGCGGTTCTCGGACGAGCCGATCCCGGATTTCAAGCCGGTCCCGGCCGTGGCGCCCAGCCGGCCCGCGCTCGACAAGAACACCCGGCACGCGCTGCTGGAGGTGTTCCCGGGGCGGGCCACGATCGTCGAACAGCTCGCGCGGCTGCTGGACCAACGGCCGGACGAGAGCGCCTCGTTGGAGGAGTTCGGGCGGCTCGTACGACTGCTGGTGGAGGTGCCGCCGCAGGGGCCGCAGGGCGCGTTCACGGCGGACACGATTGCGGAGGGGGTGCCGGAGGGCACCCCGGGGATGCTGCGCGGGGACGCGGTCACGGTGTGCGCGGACTTCGCGGCGGCGCTGGCGGAGGTCGAGACCACGGGGGAGATGACAGGGGCCGCCGTCACCCCGCCCCAGGTCTGGGACGGCGCCCATGAACTCCTGCGCCAGGCCACGTACTTCGCGATGAAGCGCCGAGCGGGGACGGTCGGCGAGCGGGGCCTCGGGCGGCTCCTTGGGCAGCTCGCGCGAACGGCGCCGGACGTGCGGGTGCACCTGGTCGGACACAGCTTCGGCGCACGTCTGGTGTCGTTCGCGCTGCGCGGCCTTCCCGAGGGCGTGCGCACGGTGAAGTCGGTGACGCTGCTTCAGGCGGCCTTCTCGCACTACGCGTTCGCGGCGCGACTGCCCCACGACACACGCGCGAGCGGAGTACTGAACGGCCAGCAGAAGCGGATCGACGGCCCGTTGGTGTGCTGCCACTCCAAGCACGACTCGGCGCTCGGCACGATCTACCCGCTGGCGTCCCGGATGGCGGGCGATGCGCGGACGGTGCTCGGCCTGAGCGTGAACAGCCTGCTCGGCGCCAAGTGGGGCGCCCTCGGCTACGGCGGGATCCAGGCGGTGCGGGGCACCCGTTCGTTCAGGCTCGCCGACGCCCTCAAGGCCCAACTGCCCACGTCCGGCTGTGTGAACATCGACGCGGCGGCGGTGGTGAGACGCGGTGGCGCGCCGTCCGGTGCCCACAGCGACATCTGCCACAGGGAACTGGCCGGGGTGGTGCTGGCGGCGGGCCGCATCGTCTGATGCCTGCCCGCCGCCGTCCCTCACCGACCGGCGCTCACCTGTGGGACGTGAACTCCACGACCTGCTGGTAGGTCGGCCGGTTCTGCCAGCTGATCTTGTTGTGCTTGATGCCTCCCAGGGGCTGCTGGATGATCGAGTCGGCGCACCACTGGTCGCCGGCCGAGCAGTGTTCGTCGCCGGGGTAGACCTGGGCGGCGGTCTTGCCGGCCGCCTCCTTGAGGGTGTTGATCAGGAGGGTGCGGCAGGCGCCGAGGCTGCCGCCGCCGCAGTACTGGTTGGCCAGCGGGCCACGCACCGACTCACCCAGCACCGAGCGGATGTCCTTGTCGACATAGCTCCACCAGCCGTACTGGAAGGAGCTTCCGGCGTGGGAGCCGGTCGGGCCGTGCGCGGCCGACGGGGACTCGTCGACGGGCAGGTTGGCGGTGATGGCGGTGTACAGGTCGGTGCCGAGGCCGGGTTCGAACTGGGCCTTCACGAGCAGCGGCCACCAGGCGTCCAGGATGCGGATCGCCTCGGCGTTGGCGTAGGTCTTGGAGCCGGCGGAGGTCTCCGTGCGTTTCGAGCCGGATGTGACCCAGGTCTGGAGCCTGCTGACCGCCGCGGCGGCCGTGGAGTCGGTGACCGTGCTGCTGTTGATGACCTTCAGCAGGTCCGGGACGACGTCCTCGGCCCGCAGGTCGGCGAGGCCCGCCTCCGCCATGGCCTTCGTGAGCGAGGCCCTGGTGACCCCGCCCGCGGCGACCAGCCGCTTCACCCGGTCGTCCAGCAGGTTGCCGCGGTGGACGGAGCCGTTGCCCCAGGGGGCGGTGGTGTAGTCCTTGGCCTGTTTGTTGTTCCAGGAGATGTAATAGTCCTGGTCCATGGAGTTGGGGTGGGCCGACGGGGCGGTGTAGTCGGCGGTGTTGGTGGCCGGGTTCCAGCCGCGCCACTCGTACGCCGCCCGGGCCCAGGCCGGGAACTCGGGGTCGACGCCGGTGGCGCGCACCGGGTTGTCGCCGCTGTTGTAGTACGCGGTGTGGCTGGAGTCGGCGTAGAACCAGTTGAAGGTGTAGTTGATGTGCTGGACGGCCTTCTGGAAGGTCTCCGGGCCCTTGACGTAGTCCGGGTCGTTCAGCATCTGGAAGCCGATGATCGACTCGGCCTCGTTCAGGTACGAGGAGCGCAGGGTGGTGTAGGCGACCTTCTTGCCGTCGACCGTCGCGCGATGCGTGACGGGGCCGTACTTGGTGCGCCAGACCTGCATGCGGTACGAGCCGGCGGGGGTGTCGTCGGCGGTGGTGGGCTTCCAGGCGTTGGTCTGCTCGACCTTCTCCATGGGCGTGCAGGTGCCGCGGTACAGGTAGTGGACGTCGTCCTGGCACAGTTCGACGGCGTACGCGTCGATGATGTCCTGGCCGGAGGTGGTGGCGCTCCAGGCGTAGTCCGGGCCGCGGCCGAGTTCGACGTACATGCTCAGGCCGGCGAAGGAGGCGCCGCGGGCGCTGATGCCCGGGCCCTGGATCTCCTGGAGCATGAGGAGTTGGGGCGCGAAGTAGCCGGTCTGGGGGCCGAAGACGGCGATGGGACGGCCGCTCGCGGTGTGCTCGCCGCTGACGACGAGGGCGTTGGACATACCGCGCCGGGCGGAGCTGAGGGCGCTCTCGGTGGCCTCGGAGGAGACGCTCGTCGCGGCCGCGGTGGCCGCGCTGCCGGTGCGGTCGTGGACCAGCGGCTCCTCGGCGACGGAACCGTCGTCGGGCAGGGCCATGCCCTGCGGGTCGGCGGGCTTGGTGGCGTAGGGGAAGCTGCCGTCGTGGACGCTGAGGGCGGCCTCGGGGTCGTTGCGCTCGCGGAAGGACTCCCAGACCTCGGTGCCCTCGGTGACGCCGTACTTCTCCTGGGCGGCCAGCAGGGACAGGGCGTTGTTGACCTCGCCGCCGCCTCCGGAGCCGAAGAGGGCGCCGATGACGGAGGCCAGCGCGACCAGGTCGGTGGGCTTGAAGCGCTCGATCGTGCCGGCGTTGGTGACGGAGTCCTTGTGGCCGGTCAGGACGTACTCGCCGGGGAAGTAACGGCCGCTGTCGGAGGCGTCGATGTAGGCGTTGATGCCGGCGACGTAGGCGTTGACGTCGGCGAGGGCCAGCTGACCGCGCTCGCCGTTGGACGCCACGGCCTTGTCGATCTGGGCCTGGAGGTCGGCCTCGGTGTACGGGGCGTGGCGCCAGAACTCCTGTTCAAGGCCCTGGTTGGACTCGGCGCCGCCCGCGAACGGGGTGAGCTTGCCGCGGCCGACGTGCCGGAAGACGTCCATCAGCCACAGCCGGTCCTGGGCGGCCGCGTAGCCCGCGCCGAACTCGGTGCCGTAGCGGGTGGTGCCCGTGATGTGCGGCACACCGGTCTTCTTGTCGCGGACGATCGTGACGTCGGTGCGGCCGGCCGGGTTCAGGGTGGAGGCGACCTGGTCGGAGGCGACGCCGAAGGAGGCGTCGTTGAAGAAGGTGTTGATCGTGGCGTTGGTGAGCCCCGAGTAGCCGGTGGCCAGGTTGTTGTAGGGCCCGAGCTGGTTGCTCGCGTTCTCCGGCATCGTGCCGAAGCCCTGGTTGAGGATGATCTGGGCGAGGGTGGCGTTGCCGTTCTGGCCGGGCGGCAGGATGTCGGAGCACTGCCCGCCGCAGTAGTCGGTCACGGCCGCGGTCTCGACTGACTCGGTGTCAGCCGCCGCTGCCGGGGAAGCCGGGGAAAGAGGCGACAAAAGACCGGCAACGAGTGCGCATATCGAGGCGGCCTTGAGGAACTCCGGGAATCCACGGGGAGTTCTCAGTCTGTCCAGTGTGTTGCGTGAGGTGCGTGGGGTGCGCCATGACATGGCAGCTCCTCCCGACGGGGTGGGCCGGACGTTACCGCCGGTATCCCCGGGTTTGAAGATGAACATGCGTCACGTTTTTGGGATCACCGCGCCGCTCCCCGGGCGGCGCCGGACCGAAGACGGGGACCACCGCCACCGGACAGGTGACTCACAGCATGAACAGGTACGCAGAAGTAGTCGTAACCACACAAGAAGAAGCCAAGAACAGTCAGACGTAGGCAGGAATGGTCCGTGAACGGCTCAGTAGACGACTTATGGAGGTCATCGGAAATCGGATGGAGCCGAATCGCGTGTCGATACGTCTATTCGGCGACGTCCCGACGACGACGCCGAAGTGACCGAAGTACAGGTGCAGGTGTGACGGAGGTGCAGGGCGATGGCGGGTTTCCGGAGTCTGGCAAGACAGGTGCGAGATCCACGGTGCGACCTGGCACTGCGGCGTTATTCGCTGCGCAAGTGCCTTGAGAGGTTCGCCCCCTACGGGCATCGGGCGACCTGGGACCACTTGTGCTCCCGGGCCGGGTTCGGCCCCGAGGACCGCAACCCCGATCCAGCGCGGCTCGTGGCCGCACTGGACGAGTTGGAGGAGGCCCGCTCCGTCTGGCTCGACTACGAGGTGCAGTTCGCGCAGCGCCGCAAGAAGGAGAAGCACGACGGGCTGCGCAGGCCGGGCAGTGTCGACGACTGGCACCGGCTGACCTGGGGCGGGTTCGGAGTCGCCTGGTGCGACGATCCGAAGGTCCATCCCCAGGAACCGATGGCGGAGGTGCTGCGCCGGCTCATCGCCGCGCTGGAGCGCGAACCGGGCTCGACCTGCCCGGTGTGCGAGGGCGAGCGCCTCGTCTGGATGTACGACCTGGCCCATGAACCGTCCTCGGGCCCGGTCTGCACGGAGTGCGGAATCGTGGTGCCACGACCGGTGCTCACACCCGAGGCCCTGGCGGAGTCCAGGCGCGGACGGTTGCTGGTCTCGGCGTAGCGCGGCGGGGGTGCGCCGGGGATGCCGCACCCCCGTGTATGAGCGGCGCGCACGACCTTCAGTGACGGGTACGACCCCGCTGTCCGCGTGGACGACCACGGCCTGGTGTCCCCCAGCCCACGCGCGGATACCTTCAGGCCGAGAGCCGTACTTCTTCTTCGTCCCGCTCATCGACGTCCTGCCCCTCTTGCCGGAGGGCGCGCCGGGGCGGCGATTCACGGACTCCGTACCGGGCGGTGTTCCGGGCGGTGTTCCGGGCGGTGTTCCGGGCGGTGTTGCGTCTGTCCGTCCGCCGGCCGAAGCTCGCGACCCTAGCAGCCGCAAATATGTTCGCTCCACCCCATTCCCGTACGGACAGTGGAGGGCGATGAAACCGAGCTGAGCACGCGAGGAGTGCCCGATGTCGACGCTGCGCGTCACCGCCGAAGTGCTGACGATCCACGAACACCCGAACGCCGACGCGCTCGAACTGGCCCAGGTGGGCCTGTACCGAGCCGTCGTCGCCAAGGGCGCGTACCGCACCGGTGACACCGCCGTCTACATCCCCGAGCAGTCCGTGCTCCCGGCCGGACTGATCGAGGAGCTGGGGCTGACCGGACGTCTCGCCGGCGGCAAGTCGGACCGGGTGAAGGCCGTACGGCTGCGGGGCGAACTGTCCCAGGGCATCGTCTGCCGTCCGCGGGCGCTCGCGGACGTGGACCTGTCGGCCGCCGTCGCCGACGGCACGGACTTCGCGGAGCGGCTCGGCATCGTCAAATGGGTGCCGCCGATCCCTCCGACGATGAGCGGCGAGGTGGAGTCGGCGCCGGGTCTGCTGCCCTGGGTCGACATCGAGAACATCCAGCGCTATCCGGACATCTTCACGCCCGGCGAGCAGGTCGTCCTGACGGAGAAGCTGCACGGCACGGCCTGCCTGCTGACGTACTTCGCCGAGGACGGCCGCGTCCAGGTGTCCTCGAAGGGCTTCGGCTCGAAGTCCCTCGCGTTGAAGGAGGACCCACGCAACCTGTACTGGCGTGCCGTCCACGGCCACAAGGTCGCCGAGGCCGCGTCCCGGCTCGCCGAGCGGCTCGGGGCGCGCCGGGTGGGGATCTTCGGTGAGGTGTACGGCGCCGGGGTGCAGGACCTGGCGTACGGCGCCGACGGGCGCCGCGACACGCTCGGGTACGCCGTGTTCGACGTCTCCGCGGAGATCGACGGCCAGGTCCGCTGGCTGGACACGGCGGAGCTGTCCGACCTGCTCGACGGCGAACTGCCGCTGGTGCCGCGGCTGTACGAGGGCCCGTACGCCATCGACCGGGTCCTGGAGGTGGCGACCGGCCGGGAGACGGTCTCCGGGCGGGATCTGCATCTGCGCGAGGGTGTCGTGATCCGGCCGGCCGCCGAGAGGTACAGCCCGGTGACCGGCGGGCGCGCCGTCGCGAAGGCGGTCAGCCCGGCGTATCTGACCCGCAAGGGCGGCACCGAGTACGAGTGAGACCGGACTCCCCACGGGATCTTCGGGGGACTCGTGGGGCCCGGGGCCCGGGAACCGCTCAGCGGCAGTTCCCGGGCTCCTCCTGTTCCACCGTCCGCCACGACGACTCCCGTCACTCCCGCTGTGCGCCGGCGGTCCGGCGCTCGACCAAGAGGCGGGAGCCGCTCTGCCGTTCGCCGAAGACGTCGTCGGGGTTGGACAGCACACAGGTGGCCAGGGACAGACAGCCACAGCCGATGCAGTCGGCGAGGTGGTCGCGCAGCCGGTTGAGCTGCTTGATCCGCTCCTCCAGCTCGGCCCGCCAGGCCTCGGAGAGACGGGCCCAGTCCTCGCGGGTGGGCGTGCGCTCCTCGGGCAGTGCGGCGAGCGCGTCGCGGATCGTCGCGAGCGGGATGCCGACGCGCTGCGCGGCCCGGACGAAGGCGACGCGGCGCAGGGTGTCACGGCTGTAGCGGCGCTGGTTGCCAGTGGTGCGGCGGCTGCTGATCAGCCCCTTGGACTCGTAGAAGTGCAGGGCGGAGACGGCGGCACCACTACGGGCCGACAGCTGGCCGACGGTCAACTCGTGGATCTTCTCAGGGATCTGGGGCACCCCTCCGAGCCTACCCACACCCGGAAGGGTCACGGTCCGTTGACAGGGGCCGCGCAGCCGACCATGCTAAGCAGTTGCTTAGATATGCTGGACGGGGTTGACACGGATGCCGCGGGCATCCGGGATGCGGGAGGCCGGGACATGGCAGAGCCGAGGATCTTCACGTCCGCCGACGAGCTCAAGGCGGCGGTGGGCGAGCAACTGGGCCACAGCGACTGGGTGGAGGTCGACCAGAAGCGGATCGACCTGTTCGCCGAGGCGACCGGCGACCACCAGTGGATCCACGTCGACCCGGAGAAGGCCGCGGCCGGGCCCTTCGGTACGACCATCGCCCACGGCTATCTGACCCTGTCGCTGCTTCCCCTCCTGGTCCCCCAGGTGCTCAAGGTCGAGAACGTCAAGATGGGCGTCAACTACGGCACCAACAAGGTCCGCTTCCCCGCGCCGGTGCCGGTCGGTTCGCAGCTGCGCGCCACGGCGACCCTCCAGGACGTCACGGAGGCCGGCGGCGGCGTCCAGGTCACGGCCGCGGTCGTCGTGGAGCGCGAGGGCGGGGACAAGCCGGTGTGTGTGGCGGAGTCGGTGTCCCGGTACTACTTCTGAGACCCGGCGGGTCCTGGTGCCGAGTCCCGGCGGGGGGGACGGCGCGCGATATGGCCGTTGCCGCCCCCTCGCCGGGACCGCTCACGCGGGAGCCACGGCTCGGCCGGTCTGCGGTGAGATCATCCCGGAGCACAGTCCACGGGCGGCCAGCCCCTGGGCGATGCGCGGAATCGCGGCGAGCGTGTTGGCGGACCAGTCGTGCATGAGCATGATCTGGCCGTTGGTGAGCCGGGCGGCGGCCCGCACGATCGCGTCGCTGCCGGCGCCGTTCCAGTCCTGCGAGTCGACGTCCCAGATGATCTGGGTCAGTCCGTACCTGGCCGCGACTGCCCGCACCGTCGCGTTGGTCTCTCCGTACGGGGGCCGGAAGAGCCTCGGAGTGCCGCCGCCGGCGCCCGCTATGGCCTGCTGGGTCCGGGCGATCTCCGAGTCGATCTGCGCCTGGTTCAGCTGGGTCAGGTGCGGGTGGGTGTAGCTGTGGTTGCCGATCCACATCCCGGCGCCGACCTGGGCCCGGACCAGGGAGGGGTTGGCGGCGGCGTTCTGGCCCTGGTTGAACATGGTGGCCCGGAGCCCGTTCTGCCGGAGCGTGTTGAGCAGGGCCGACGTGTTGCCGGACGGTCCGTCGTCGAACGTGAGCCCGACATAGCCGGTGCAGGCGGCGGCCCGCGCCGGGGCGGCCGCGGCGGCGGTGAGCGTGAGGGGCACGGTGCTCGCCAGAGCCATCGCGACGACGGCCAGCCGCTTCCCCAGGACAGCGAACGAGCGGCGCGGTCCGGCACTCATGGGTTCACCGTGATGCTGGAGTTGCCGCTGCTCCGGAACCCCTCCGTGGCCATGATCATGTAGTACCTGAAGCTGCCGAGGGGCATGCCGGCGCGGGCCCAGGCGTCGAAGTGGTTGCCGGTGGTGATGCTGCCGCCCGTCCGCCTCGACTGACGGACGCTCCAGTACTGGTCGAAGGTACGGGTGCCCTCGACGGACGGGGCGTTGTACCGCGTCGTCTTGTAGATGTCGTACGTGCCGCCGTCGCTGGTGACCGTGCCCTTGTACGTTCCCGTGGGCCGGTAGGTGCCCCAGTTGTCGACGATGTAGTACTCGATGAGCGGACTGGCGGTCCAGCCGTAGAGGGTCAGGTAGGCGTTGCCGGACGGATTGAACGTGCCGGAGTAGGTCACGGTCCTGCGGGAGCCGTTGCTCCAGCCCTTGCCCGCGACGAAGTTCCCGGTGTTGCTCCACGACGTCCGGTAACTGCCGCCGGAGGCCAGGGTCATGGAGACCGTGCCGGGGGCGTCGGTCCAGAACGAGTAGTAGAAGCCGTTGTTCGTGCCGGTCTGGTTCGTGGTGACGACCGTGTCCGCGTGGGCGGTGCCGGGCAGGGCCACCGCGGTCGCGGCGGCCAGCGCGGTCGTACACAGTCCGGTCAGGAAGAGCCTGCGGCTCGGCGGTGGGGTGGGAGTGGGTACGGATGCGGGTGCGGGTGCGTCGTTCATGCGGCGCTTCCTCCTCGGGCTTGTGTGGGGTCGCCCTGTCACCCGGGAGTGTTGGCCTGCTCCTGTCAACTGTCAATGGTTTCGGCAATGATCCCGAAACATTCGCGCCCCTCAAGATTTACGGGAAGGCCAATTCACCAGTTCACAGGGCAGGTGAGCCGCCATAAAGGGCGATGACCCGTCGCCGACCTCAAAGAGAAGATCAAATCCATGACCAGATTCTTCGAATGTTTCGAACGACGCTCCGACCGAGGTCGACGTTCCCCCGGCTACTTCTTCGCGCTCACCATCCGCAGGACCAGGTCCGCGTACAGCGCGCCCACCTCGTCCGGCGTGCGGGGGCCGTTCGCGTTGAACCAGCGGGCGACGTCGATGCAGAGGGAGAGGACGGCGATGGTGGTGCCGCGGACGTCGGGGACGTCGAAGTCGCCGGCGGCGACGCCGTCCTCGATGATGCCGCGGACCGCCGCTTCGTTCTCGCGGCGGAGGGTGACGATCTCGGCGCGGGCGTCGGGGCCGAGGGCGTCGAGCTCGTACTGGACGACGCGGGCGACGGTGTGCTGCCCGGCGTGCCAGCGGACGAAGGACCGCACGGCCTCGGCGAGACGGTCGGCCGGGCCGCCCTCGCCCTTGGCCGCCGTACGCAGCACATCGAGGGCCTTCTCGTGACCGATGCGGCTGATCCGATGGAGCAGCTCTTCCTTGGTCTTGTAGTGGATGTACAGCGCGGCGGGGCTCATACCCGCGCGGCCCGCGATGTCTCGGGTCGTCGTCGCGTGGTAGCCGCGCTCGGCGAAGGCCTCCACGGCGGCCACCAGCAGCCGCCGGGCCGCGTCCGGGTTGACCTCGGCCCACGGCTGCGGTTCGCCGCCGGCCGTCTCCTCCGCCGTACTCATCGCTCGTTCGCCCCTTCCGATGGCTCGGCACCACCATACCGCCGAAAGGTGAGCGAGCGCTTAGAAGGCCCGCTCAGGGCGGTGCCGTACCGGGCTGTGCCGTACCGGAACGGGGCTTGTCAGAGTTTCTCGAAGGGGTCGTGGTCCGCGAGGAGCTTTTCCAGCCTGGCCTGGTCGACCCGGCTGACGATCTGCCCGGCCTCCTGCCGGTCGCGGATCACCTTGGCCAGGGTGAAGGACGAGGTCACCAGGTAGAGGACCGCGATGGCCAGGAAGGAACGGACCCAGACATTGGCGTCCAGGTTGTAGATGCCGACGGTGGTGGCCGCCATGGCGACGATGAAGGAGGCGACGGCCTGGCCGTAGAAGGCCGCCGTACTCTGCTGCTTGACCGGTGTCTCACTCATGGGGACATGGTTCGGCAGGTGTGGCTCGGGCCACATCCGTCGGGATACTCAGACGGCGCGTCCGCGTACTCAACCCAGAACTCCGGACACCGGATTCGGAACGCCGGACTCAGAACGCCGACACTCCTGTCAGTGCCCGTCCGATGAGCAGTTTCTGTATCTGGCTGGTGCCTTCGTAGAGGGTCATCACGCGGGCGTCGCGCAGGAGTTTGCCGGCCGGGTACTCGTCGATGTAGCCGTAGCCGCCGAAGACCTGGAGGGCGTTGTTCGCGGCGCGGACGGCGGCCTCGGAGGCGAAGAGCTTGGCCTTGCTCGCCTCGGTGGCGAAGGGCCGGCCCCGGTCGACGAGGTCGGCGACGCGCCAGGTGAGCAGCCGGGCCGCGTCGACGTCGACCGCGATGTCGCTGAGGAGTTCCTGGACGAGCTGGTGATGGGCGATGGACTTGCCGAACTGCTCGCGCTCACCGGCGTAGCGCACCGCCACGTCGAGCGCCGCCTGGGCGATGCCGACGCAGCCGGCCGCGACCGACATCCGGCCCTTGGCGAGCGCGGACATGGCGACGGTGAAGCCCTTGCCCTCCGGGCCGAGCATCGCGGAGGCGGGGACGCGGACGTCCTGAAGGACCAGTTCGGCGGTGGCCTGGCCACGCAGGCCGAGCTTGCCGTGGAGGGGGCGGCGGGTCAGGCCGGGGGTGTCGGTGGGGACGAGGAAGGCGGAGATGCCCTGGTGGCCGGGGGCGTCGGTGGAGCGGGCGAAGAGGAGGACGACATCGGCCCAGGTGCCGTTCGTGATGAACATCTTGGTGCCGTTGATGACGTAGTCGTCGCCGTCCCGCGCCGCACGGGTGGCGAGGTTGCCCGCGTCGGAGCCCGTGCCCGGTTCGGTGAGGCCGAAGCAGCCGATGTACTCCCCCGCCGTGAGCCCCGGCAGCCAGCGGCGCTTGTGGTCCTCGTCGCCCCAGGCCGCGATCGTCTTCGCGACCAGGCCGAGGGAGACGGAGACGATGCCGCGCACGGAGGAATCGCCGCGGCCGAGCTCCTCGGTGACCAGGCAGTACGCGAGATGGTCGCCGCCGGAGCCGCCGTACTCCTCGTCGACGGTGAGCCCCAGGAAACCGACCTCGCCGAGCTTCTTCACGATGGCCCGGTCGACGTTCTCGGCGCGGTCCCAGGCGATGACGTGCGGGGCGATCTCGCGCTCCACGAAGTCCCGGGCGAGCTGCCGTACGGCGGTCTGCTCCTCGCTGAGCTCAAGGTTCACGTCGGATCACCCCATCAAGAGATCACACGCTCGGGCATGCCCATTCATGCTTAAATTATCACTGCTAGTTTAATTGTGCAGCCCTACTATGTGCGCCATGGCCCGACCGCGCAAGCCCCTGCTGAGCACCGACCGCATCGTGGAGACGGCGCGGGCGCTGGTGGACGCGGAGGGGCTGGCGGCGGTCTCCACGCGGCGGCTCGCCGCCGAGCTGGGCGTGAGCGGGCCCTCCCTCTACAACCACTTCCGGACCATGGACCAGATCCTGGAGGCCGTCGCCGACTCGGTGAGCGCTCAGGTCGACCTGTCGATGTTCGAGGACGGACGGGACTGGCGCACCGCGCTGCACGACTGGGCCGTCTCCTACCGGGCCGCTCTGCGCGACCACCCCAACATCGTGCCGATCCTCGCGCGTGGCCCCGGGCGGCGGCCGGCCGGGCTCCGGGTCGCCGACGTGGTGTTCGGCGCCATGGTCGAGGCGGGGTGGCCCGCCGCGCAGGCCACGTCCATCGGGGCGTTGATGCGGTACTTCATCATGGGGTCCGCGATCGGGTCGTTCGCCGGGGGGTTCGTCGACGACGAGAGCGCGTACGACCCGGCCGACTACCCGCACCTCGGGCAGGCCCATCTGCTGGCCGAGCAGCAGCAGAAGGTGGACGAGCGGGCGTTCGAGGTGGGGTTGAGGGCGTTGCTGGACGGGTTGGAGCGGCAGTACGAGGGGGCGCGGCGGGGCGGGGGGCGTTAGGCGCCCGCGGTGGCCGGCCGGGCGTCTGAAAATGCCGAGCGCGCACACGGGGGACGGCCGACGCGGCGGCGAGCGTGGCCGGCGCCGCGCCCGCGGATGTGGTTCCGGGGGCGCGGCAGGGGCGGCGGGCATGGGACTGACCAGCGGCTCACGGGACTAGCCCTCGGTTCGTGAACTCGCCCTCCCTGCGAGGACCTTGATCGACAGGAGGGCGATCACCGAGAGCCCGATGATGTACGCGGACACCGCCATGGACGTGCCCGTGGCCTCCAGGAGGAGAACCATCAGGAACGGGGCGAGGCCGCCGCCGAACACCGCGGCGATCTGGTAGCCGAGGGAGGCGCCCGTGTACCGCATCTCGGGGGTGAACAGCTCGGCGAACAGGGCGGCTTGAGGGCCGTACATGATGCTGAGGAAGCAGCTGGCGACGAAGGTGCCGACGGCGAGCCACAGCAGGGAGCCGGTGTCGATGAGCAGGAACAGCGGAACGGCCCACAGGGCGATACCGGCCGCCCCGAACGCGTAGATCCGGATACGGCCGACGCGGTCGGAAAGGGCCGCGGCGGCGGGGATCAGCACCAGCTGGGTGAGGCTGACGCAGAGGGAGACGGCGAGCACCGCGCTGCGTTTCATGTCGAGTTCGCGGGTGGTGTAGTCGAGGACGCCGGTGATGAGGATGTAGAAGGTCGCGGTGTTCACGGCGAACGAGCCGCCCGCGAGGAACACCGTGCCGAGGTGGCCGCGGAGGATCGTCCTGAGCGGGGAGCCCTTCTCGCTCTTCTCCTTCTCCGTCAACGCCCGTTCCGCCGCCCGGAATTCGGGGGTCTCCTCGACATGGCGGTGGATGTACCAGGCGAGGACGAGGACGAACAGGCCGACCAGGAAGGGCACGCGCCAGCCCCAGGCGGCGAACGCGGAGTCGCTGGTGGCGGCCCCCACGACGAGGAACATCGTGTTGGCGCTCACCACGCCGATGGGGACGCCGAGTTGGACGAAGCTGCCGTACACCCCGCGCTTGCCCTCCGGGGCGTACTCGGTGGCGAGCAGCATCGCGCCGCCCCACTGGGCGCCGACGGCGACGCCCTGGGCGACGCGGAGGAGGACGAGCAGGATCGGAGCGGCGATCCCGATCGTCTCGTACGTGGGGAGGAGACCGATGCCGGTGGTGGCCAGGCCCATCAGGGTGAGGGCCAGGACGAGCATCGGCTTGCGGCCGCGTTTGTCGCCGAGGTGACCGGCGACGACTCCGCCGAGGGGGCGGGCGAGGAAGCCGACGGCGAAGGTGGCGAACGCGGCGAGGACTCCTGCGGAGGAACTGCCGGCCGGGAAGTAGAGGTCACCCAGGACCAGGGCCGCGGCTATGCCGAAGACGAAGTAGTCGTACCACTCCACGGCCGAGGCGAGCGCCGCGGCGGTGGCGACCTTGCGGTGGCTCTGGGGGCGGGGGGTGGTGACGGGGGCGGGAGCGGTGTCCATGTGTGCACACTCCGGTGGGTGCGGGGACGTTCCCGGGAACGTACTGACCGGACGGTATGTTGGTCAACGGTCCTGCACGGGTTGGGTGCGATGTTTGTCCGCCGCCGAGTGGGGGCTGGTCGCGCCCACGCGGCGGAGCCGCATTTCGGCACAGCCCCGCGCCCCTGGAAAGCATGGGGGCGCGCCCGGAGTCTTCTAGGGGCGCGGGGAACTGCGCGAGCAACCACAGCCCACCCGCGCCCGCATCAGAACGTCACCAGCGCCCGGCCGCCCTTGCCCGCCAGCATGTTGTCGAAGGCCGCCGGGATGCCGTCCAGGGAGATGCGGTCGGTCACCAGGACGCCGAGGTCCAGGCGCCCTGCGCGGATGTGGCCCGCGAGGATCGGGACGTCGCGAGCCGGGTCGGAGTTGCCGTAGACGCAGCCGGACAGGGTGCGGCCCCAGTGGAAGAGCTCCAGCGCGTTGAAGGTGACCTGCTGGTCCTTGCCGCCGATGCCGACGACGGTGGTGCGGCCGCCGCGCCGGGTCGACTCCCAGGCCGCCCGGATGGTGACCGCACGGCCGACGCACTCCACGGCGACGTCCACACCCTGCTTTCCGGTCAGCGCACGGATCTCGCGGGCGGTGTTCTCGGAGGCGACGACATACTCCGTGGCCCCCGCCGCACGCGCCAGCTCCTCCTTCGCCGGGGAGACGTCCACGGCGACGATCCGGGACGCGCCCGCGATCCGCGCCGCCTGGAGCGCGGCCAGCCCGACCCCGCCCACCCCGAAGACGGCGACGGTCTCGCCCTCCCGGACCCGCGCCGAGTGGTGGACCGCGCCGTAACCGGTGAGGACGGCACAGCCCAGCAGGGCCGCGTCGGTGAGCGGGACGCCGTCCGGGGCGGGGAGCACACAGCCGGCGGCCACGACCGTCTCCTCCGCGAAGGCGGCCACGTTCAGACCGGGGTGGAGGTCGGCGCCGTCGGAGGCGCGCCGGGCGTACACGTTCCCGGCGCCGACCAGCGCGTTCGCGCACAGCCACACCTCGCCGAGCGAGCAGGCGTGGCAACTCCCGCAGGAGGGCGCCCAGTTGAGGACCACTCCGTCGCCGGGCGCGACATGGGTGACCCCGTCGCCGACCGCGAGGACCGTACCCGCGCCCTCATGGCCGAGCACCGCGGGCACCGGTACCCGCATGGTCCCGTCGGACAGCGACAGGTCGGAGTGACAGACGCCGGCGGCGGCGAGCCGCACCCGGACCTGGCCGGGCCCGGGATCCGGCAGCTCGATCTCGGTGATCTCCAACGGAGCACCGACGGCGGGCAGTACGGCGGCTCGAACGGCCATGGGGGTACGACTCTCCTACTGAGGCTACGACTACGACTCGCCTGGAAGCGGTCAGAACTGAAGGGACTTGGTCTGCAGGTACTCGGTCAGACCGTGGGCGCCGAGTTCGCGGCCCACCCCCGACTGCTTGTAACCGCCGAAGGGGGCCAGCGGGTTGAAGCGGCCGCCGTTGATGTCGACCTGGCCGGTGTCCATGCGGCGGGCGAAGGCCACGGCCTCGGTGTCGTCGCCGGCCCAGACGGCGCCGGCCAGCCCGTAGACCGTGCCGTTGGCGATCCGCAGGGCGTCGTCCTCGTCCTCGTAGCGCAGGATGGACAGGACCGGGCCGAAGATCTCCTCCTGGGCGATGGCCATCTCGGGGGTCACGTCGGCGAAGACGGTGGGGCTGACGAAGTAGCCCTGTTCGCGCGGGGATTCGGGACCACCGGCGATCAGACGGGCGCCCTCGGCGACGCCCTGCTCGATGTAACCCCGCACGCGTGCCTGCTGCTTGGCGTTGACCAGCGGGCCGATGCGGTCGCCGTACTTCGCGGCGGCCGCGGCGGCCAGCTCGACGGCCTCGTCGTACTGGGAGGTGTGGACGAGCATGCGGGTCCAGGCGCTGCACGTCTGGCCGGAGTTGGACATGACGTTGGCGACGCCGACGCCGACCGCCTTGGTCAGGTCGGCGCTCGGGAGGATCACGTTGGCGGACTTGCCGCCGAGTTCCAGGGCGACCTTCTTGATGGCGGCCCCCGCCGTCGCGGCGATGCGGCGGCCCACCGCCGTGGAGCCGGTGAAGGAGACCAGGTCGACGCCGTCGTGCTCGGCGAGCGCCTGCCCGGCGACCGGGCCGAGGCCGGTGACCAGGTTGAACACCCCGGCGGGCACGCCCGCCTCGTGGACGGCCTCGGCGAACAGCTGGGCGGTCAGCGGGGTGTCCTCGGCGGGCTTCAGGACGACGGTGCAGCCCGCGGCGAGGGCCGGGGCGACCTTGGCGACGATCTGGTGGAGCGGGTAGTTCCAGGGGGTGATCGCGCCGACGACGCCGATGGGCTCGTGATGGACGGTCGAGTTGCCGACCTTCTCCTCGAAGGGGTGCTTCGCGGCCAGCTCGGCGTACGAACCGGCGACCGCGACCGGCAGGTCCGCGTGCACCCTCTGGGAGAACGGCAGCGGTGAGCCGAGCTCCGCCGTCACCGTCTCGGCGATCTCCTCCCGGCGCGCGGCGAGCACGTCGCGCAGCGCGCCGATGATCGCGCCCCGCTCGGCGGGCGAGGTCGCGGCCCAGCCGGGGAGGGCCGCGCGAGCGGCCCGAACGGCGGCGTCGACGTCCTCGGCCGTGCCCGCCGGGACCCGGTCGATCACCTGCTCGTCGGCCGGGTTCACGACCTCGATCGTGTCGGTGCCGGCGGCGGGCCGCCAGCTACCGCCGATGTACATGCCGTCGTGTGCCTTCATCGCGCTGCCTCCCGGGCGGAGCCGTGTCGTCCGCACCAAAAACTAGCCCTGATAGTTTTCCGGCACCAGGGCCTCGGACAGTGAGGCAGGACTCGTCACCGCCCCGCCCGTCGACGGCCGGGGCGAAGCGGCCCCGGCCTCAGAAGTCCACCAGCGTCCGGTCGTCGACCCGCGCCACCGCCTCCTGCGCGAACTGCTTCCGGTAGTCGCCGCGGATCTCCTCGATCTTCCGGTCGTATCCGCCGGCCGCCGCCGCCGGATACAGCAGGATCAGCTCGTACGACCGCTCCTTCTCGATGGTCCCGCTCGCACCCCGCCACTGCCCGCGCCCCTCCTGCACGGTCAGCCCGCCCGGAAACCCCGGCGTGACCTCGCGGTCGACGAAGTCCGTGAACTGCTCCTCGGTGACGGCCGGACCGCCGTCGGGCCGCTCGGTCCCGAAGAAGAGCCGTGTCTCGATGTACGGCGTGCCGCGCGCCGGGGCGACCACGGAACCGGTGGTGGCGTCCTCGGTGAACGCGGCGTACGCGGTCGGGGCGCCGACGGCGAGCAGACAGGCGGCCGCCGCGAGGGCGACGCGGGTGCGGGTGACTCGGCGGGGGTTGGTGGGCGTGGAGCGACGGGTGCGGGTGGAGTGACGGGCGCGGGTGCGGGTGGAGTGACGGGTGCGGGTGGAGTGACGGGTGCGGGTGGAGTGACGGGTGCGGGTGGAGTGCGAGGTCATGCCTCCACCTCTAACGGGATCACCGGCTCCGGAGCCGTCAGCCGCGCTGGGGCCGGGCCGTGCGTGCGCCCGTACGCCCCCGGTGCTCACCGAGGCGCACATCCCGCGCCCCGCACGCCCGTTCACGTCGTGCGCGCGGGTCAGCGGGTCAGCGGGTCGCGGTGAGGTGGGCGAAGACGACGACGTTGCTCGCGTACCCCTTCCGCCGGTCGTACGTCCCACCGCAGGTGATCAGGCGAAGCTCCGGGCGGCCGCGCCGGCCGTACACCTCCTTGTTGGGGAAGCGGGCCTTCTCGTACGTCCTCACGGCGTCCACGGTGTACACGGCGGTGCGGCCGTCGTCCCGCCGGACCTCCACGATGCGGCCGGGCTTGATCATCTCCAGCGCGGCGAAGACGGCGGGACCCGTCCGGGTGTCCCGGTGGCCGACGACGACCGCGGTGCCGGGCCCGCCGGGCGCGGGCCCCTCCGAGTACCAGCCGACCAGCTTGGGCTTGTCGTCCGGAGGCGCGGGAAGCCGCCCGTCGCTGTCGAGGCGGAGGTCCATGACCGGGGCTTTGATGCCGAGGTAGCGGATGGTGAGGGTCTTCGCCCGGGAGGGCGGGAGGGTACGGGGCTGGGCGGGCCGCTTCGGCTTGGTCGGCCGGGTGGGGGTGGGCTTCACGGGTTCGGCGCGCCTGGCGGGGCTGGTGGGATTGGCGGGTGTCGGCCCGGTGGGGGCGGCGGGCGCCGGGCGCGCGGGCTCGGCGGGTGTCCGCCTCGTCGACGCGGCGGGCGCCGGTCTCGTGGGCTCGGCGGATGCGGGCGGCGCGGGCTCTACGGGCTCCGGGCTCACGCGCTCGGCCTGCTGAACCCCCTCCGCCCGCTCGGCCCGCTCGTCGGGTGTCGTCCTCGGGGAGGCGGCGCGGGAGGGCGTGCCGGGGGGCGGGGGTGTGGAGTACTGGGGCGCCGGGGCGCGCGGTGCCCCCGCACCGCGCGCCCCGGTGTCGGCCCAGGCGGTGCGGGCCTCGGCGGGGTCGGCACGCTCGCCGTCCTGCGCCCAGTGGACGCCGCCCACCACCAGCGCGGTGGTCATCACGACCGTCCGCGTCAGGCGGTAGGCGCGCGTCCGGTACCACGGCCTCGGCCGCCGTCTACGCCGCGCCATCGGCGCGACGCCGGCGCAGCCGCAGATAGGTCACTCCGCCGACCGCGGCGAGGCCCACGGCGGCCGCGCCGGCGACCGGCGAGAAGTCCTGCGTCATGGCGAGACCGCCGCCGCCGGCCGGGGGGCCGCCGTTGGGTGCGACGAGCGGGCACTCGACCGTGAGGTTTCTGCGCCCCTCCTCGACGGGCCCGCCGACGGTCCTCCAGGTCAGCACGTACCGCCCGTTGGGGAGCCGCACCGCGTCCTCGGGCGCCACGGGCGTGCTGTGCCCGCTGCCGTCGGCTTCGAGTGTGATCTCGCCCGTGGCGATGGGGTCGGTCTCCGGGACGGGAGGCTGCCTGTCGATCGTCCAGCTGACGCGCTGCGGCGGGGTGAAGTTGAAGGCGGTGAGGTAGAAGTCGCAGACCAGCGGCTGGTTGCGCTGGTTGTCGAACGGGAAGCCCACCTTGTGGATCACGACGTCGGGGTCGCCCGGTGCGGCGACGGCGGCCGGTGCCGTGATCAGGCTGGCTCCCGTGACGGTGAGTGCCGCGAGGAGGGCGGCACTCGCGCGCACTCCGGCGGGGCGCGGGCGGGACGAGGTGGACATGCGGAACCTCCGAGTCAGACGATTTTCACACAAATCGCTCTTTCGCCTGACTCTCTGTCACATCACACCCTGGGTGGGGGGAGCCGCGCCCGACGACCCGTCAGATATCCCTCTTCCGGCCCAGGGAAGCACCGGGCCGCGAGCCCTTCCGTTCCGCTTCCCCTTCCCCCTCCCCCTCCCCCTCCCCCTCCTCTTCCTCCTCCTTCTCCGACGTGCCGCTCCCCTGCCCCGGCTCCGCCGGCGAGCGCAGCGCGATGCCCGATGACACCAGCAGCAGCGCGCCGAGCATCACGAACGGCGCGGCCACGCCCGCGACTCCGGCGATCAGGCCCGCCGCGGCGGGCGCCCCGGCCTGCCCCAGCCGGTTTCCCGTCAGCCGCAGAGCGAGGGCGGTGGAACGGGCGTCGTCCGGCGCGGCCTGCACCACCGTCGTCATGGACAGCGGCTGCCCGACACCGAGGCAGAACCCGAGGGCGGCGAGGATCAGGGCCAATGCCCACACCGGTACCGGCAGCGCGATCCCGGCGCACAGCACGGCCCCCAGCACACAGGTCACGGTGAGCAGCGCGGTGCGGCCGAGCAGTCGCAGCATGGGTGTCATCACCAGGCGGCACGCGATGGTCGCCGCCGCGCGCAGACTCAGCAGGACGCCGATCACCGAGGGCGCGATGCCCCGGTGCTCGCCGACCACCGGCAGATACGCGGTGAGGATGTCGGTGGCCGACAGCACGGCGAGGCTGATGAAGATGCCGCCCGGCACTCCACGGGTGCGCAGGATGCGGTGCACGGGCACGCGCTTGCCCTGTGCCGTACGGGACTTGGGCTCGATGGGACGCTCTATCCGCCACAGCGAGGTGAACGCGACCGCCGCCCCCGCGCCCGCCACCACCAGTGCCAGGGCGCTCGTACGGGTCATGTCCGGGCCGCCGATCAGGACGCCTGCGGCGATCGGGCCGACCAGTTGGCCGAGGGAGGCGCCGATGGTGAAGTGGCCGAAGTTGCGGTCGTGTTCGTGGGGTGCGGACTGGCGGGCGACCAGGGACTGGGCGCCGATGACGAAGCAGAGATGGCCCAGGCCCATCACGCCGCTCCAGACGGCCATCGCCACCAGCGAGTTCGCCAGGCCGCTCATGACGCAGCCGCCGGATATGAGGACGACGCCCACGGGCAGCAGGGGCGCGCACCGGCCCTGGTCGGTCCTGCGGCCGAGCGGGACGGCGGCGAACAGCGGGAGGAGGGCGTAGACCCCCGCGATCACGCCGACCGCCCGCTCGTCGGCGCCCAACGCGAGGGCCCGGTAGGACACGGCGGGCCGGGCCATCGACACCGCCCCCTGCGCGAAGCTGAAGGCGATGACGAGGCGGAGCAGCCAGCCGCGGTTCCTACCGGGCCTCACGATGTGGTTCCTCCTGAAGGAAGTTCACTCCGGTTCGAGGGAGTCGGGTGGGAGTCGGGTTCCATGGATCAGATGATGCCGAACAGGATCCCCGCACCGAGGATGACCAGCGAAGTGGCGGCCGCCCACTTCACCACGAACTTCGTGTGGTCGCCGAACTCGACCTTCGCCATACCCACCAGGACGTACACGGCCGGCACCAGCGGGCTCGACATGTGCAGCGGCTGACCGACGAGGGAGGCGCGGGCGATCTCCAGCGGCGAGACACCGTGGGCGGCGCCGGCCTCGGCGAGGACCGGCAGGACGCCGAAGTAGAAGCCGTCGTTGGACATGAAGTAGGTGAGCGGCAGGCTCAGGAAGCCGGTGACGAGGGCCATGTGCGGGCCCATGCCGGACGGGATGCCGTCGACGATCCACTTGGCCATCGAGTCGACCATGCCGGTGCCCTGGAGGACGCCGGTGAAGACGGCGGCGGCGAAGACCATGCCGGAGACGTTGAGGACGTTGTCGGCGTGGGCGGCCAACCGGGCCTTCTGGTCGGGGATGTTCGGGAAGTTCACCGTCAGGGCGAGCGCGGCGCCGAGGATGAACAGCACCGGGATCGGCAGCAACTCCATGATCATGGCGGTGAGCAGCGCGACGGTGAGCAGCGCGTTGAACCAGTACAGCTTGGGGCGCAGCGTCGGGCGGTTGGGGTCCAGGCCCTGGAGGCGGACGTCGTCCGCGTCGTCGTCCGCGGAATCGTCGGCGTCGGCGCCGGAACCCGCACCACCGGTGGTCTTCGTCGTACGGCCCTTGTCGTCACCGGAGCCGGCGGCGGCAGAGGACGAGGCGCCCGCGCCGACAAGGACGGTTTCCCCGGTCTCGGACTTCTCCTCGTCCTTGACGATCTTCTCCTGCTCCAGCACCTCGTCGAGGCTGAGCACACCGAGGCGCTTGCGCTCCCGCAGGCCGAGGCCGTAGGCGAGGATGAACACGAAGAGCAGGCCGACGAGGAGCGCCGGGATCATCGGGACGAAGATGTCGCCGGCGTCGAGCTTGAGCGCGGTGGCGGCGCGGGCGGTCGGACCGCCCCAGGGCAGCGTGTTCATCACGCCGT
Organism: Streptomyces sp. CA-210063; assembly: GCF_024612015.1. Classification (NCBI taxonomy): domain Bacteria; kingdom Bacillati; phylum Actinomycetota; class Actinomycetes; order Kitasatosporales; family Streptomycetaceae; genus Streptomyces; species Streptomyces sp. CA-210063. The sequence goes on along the minus strand of NZ_CP102512.1, from coordinate 8,490,252 downwards.
TGGCGGTGGCGGCGACACCGGTCATCACGACCAGGCTCATCTTCAGGCGCTTGTACAGCGGGTACATCGCCGAGACCGTGATCATGAAGGTGGTCGAGCCGTCGCCGTCCAGCGAGACGATCGCGGCGAGCAGGGCCGTGCCGACGACGATGCGCAGCGGGTCGGCCTTGCAGAACTTCAGGATGCCCCGGACGATCGGGTCGAAGAGACCGACGTCGATCATGAGGCCGAAGTAGACGATGGCGAACATCAGCATCGCGGCGGTGGGCGCGAGGTTGCCCACCCCCTCGATGACGTAGTCGCCGAGATGGGCTCCTTTTCCGACGAACACACAGAAAAGTGCCGGGATCAGCACGAGCGCCGCGATCGGCGACATCTTCTTCATCATGATCAGGACCAGGAAGGTCGCGATCATGGCGAAGCCGAGGATGGTCAGCATGTGGATACCTAACGTTCGCCCTTGAACTCCCACCAGGGCACCGGCGGTGCGACGACGTTAGGGCGGCCCGACAAGTCTTAACAAGACGTTGACATGCGAGCAATAAGCGCAGAACTCCAGGTCACAGCGTTGCGCCTGCTCGGGCTAGTTCGACGGGGACGCCGTTGAGGACCGCGTTGCCCGAAAGGGGGTCGAGCAGCGAGCCGTCGAGGAGCTGGTTGACGTTCACCCCGGGGTCGATCGCGGCGTGGCTCATCCGGGTGCCGGGACGGTCGTGTCCCCAGCCGTGCGGAAGGCTCACGACACCGCGCCGTACGACATCGGTGACCTCGGCGGGAGCGGTGACCTCTCCCCCGGCGCCCTTGATCCGTACGGCGTCCCCGTCGGCGAGTCCGAGGCGTTCGGCGTCGTCGGGGTGGATGTGCAGGGTGCAGCGGTTGGTGCCGCCGGTGAGGGCGGGGATGTTGTGCAGCCAACTGTTGTTGGAACGCAGATGCCGGCGGCCGATGAGGACGAGGCCGTCCGGGCGTTCCCGCAGGGCGGCGTGGAGCCTCGGCAGATCGTCGACGATCGGCCGCGGCAGCAGTTCGATCCTGCCGCTCACCGTCTTCAGCGGCTGCGGCAGACGCGGCTTCAGCGGTCCGAGGTCGATGCCGTGCGGGTGGGCGAGCAGCTTCTCCAGGGTCAGTCCGTCCGGCCGGGCGCCGAAGCCCTCGCCGTACGGGCCGAGGCGCAGCATCATGTCGAGGCGGCGCTCGGGACCGGTGTCACCGGTGAGCCGGTCCGCGAGTTCGCGCGGGTCGCGGCCGTGGACGGGTGAGTGGGCCTCCTTCACGGCCTTCCCCAGGGTCTGGCCGATGACCAGGTCGTCCACGGCGGACGGGTCGGCGCCGTGCATACCGGTGGCGGCGAGGGTCAGCCGCGCGAGGATCTCCGTCTCGTGCATGCGGCCGTCCTCCAGGGGGACGGCGGCGCGGTTGTAGCGGACCTGGTTGTGTACGGCGAAGGCGTTGAACGCGAAGTCGAAGTGCGGGCTCTGGGAGGGCGGGGGCGGCGGCAGGACGACGTCGGCGTGGCGTGCGGTCTCGCCCAGGTACGGGTCGACGCTGACCATGAAGTCCAGGGAACCGAGCGCCTTGTCGAGGCGGTCGCCGTCGGGCGCGGAGAGCACGGGGTTGGCGGCGACGGCGATGAGCGCGCGGATCGGGCCGCCCTCGGGGGTGGCGGTGTCGATCTCCTCGGCGAGCGACGACAGCGGCAGTTCGCCCTTGGCCTCGGGGTGGCCGCTCACCCGGCTGTGCCAGCGGCCGAGGGCGAAGCCGCGGCCCGGTCCGGCGGGCCGGGGTGTCCTGTCGGTCGCCGCGTGCGGGAACAGGGCGCCGCCGGGACGGTCGAGGTTGCCGGTGAGGATGTTGAGCACGTCGACCAGCCAGCTGGCGAGGGTGCCGTGCGGGACGGTGCAGCTGCCGATGCGGCCGTAGACGGCGGCGGTGGGCGCGGCGGCCAGTTCGCGGGCGAGCGCCCGGATGACGCCGGCGTCCACGTCACAGGCCCCGGCGACGGCCTCGGGCGTGAACTCCCTTACGGCCGCCGTGAGTTCGTCGACCCCCTGCACATGCGGGGCGAGATCCCCGAGGTCGACCAGGTCCTCCTCGAAGAGGACGTACGCCATCGCCGCGAGCAGCAGCGCGTCCGTGCCCGGCCGGATCGCGACGTGCCGGTCGGCCAGCTTGGCCGTACGGGTCGTACGCGGGTCGACGACGGTGAGGGTGCCGCCGCGCGCCTTGAGGGCCTTGAGCTTGCCGGGGAAGTCGGGGGCGGTGCACAGACTGCCGTTGGACTCGAGGGGGTTGGCGCCCAGGAGCAGCAGATGGTCGGTGCGGTCGAGGTCGGGTACGGGGATGGCGTGGGCGTCGCCGAAGAGCAGTCCGCTGGAGACGTGCTTGGGCATCTGGTCGACGGTGGAGGCGGTGAACAGACTGCGGGTGCCGAGGCCGGCGAGGAGGACGGGCGGATAGAGGGCGCCGGCCATGGTGTGGACGTTGGGGTTGCCGAGGACAACGCCGACGGCGTTCGGTCCGTGCGCCTCGACGACGGGCCTGAGTCCGGCGGCCACGGCGTCGAAGGCCTCCTCCCAGGTGGCCTCCCGCAGCTCCCCGTCCCTGCGGACCAGCGGGGTGCGCAGTCGGTCGGGGTCCCCGTCGGCGGCCCCGAAGGAGGCGCCCTTAGGGCAGATGAAGCCCTTGCTGAACACATCGTCCCGGTCACCACGGGCCTTGGTCACCCGGGTGCCCTCGATGGTGAGGGTGAGTCCGCAGGTCGCCTCGCAGAGCGGGCAGACGCGCAGGGCGGTGCGGGAGTCGGTGGTGCTGGACACGGGTCCTCCCGGAGGGGGCGGCGACGACGATGGCGCTCGGACTGGGCCGCGCGCGAAGGCACGCGACACCGAAGCCGAGCATACCGACCGGTATGCATCGCGGGGAGGCCCTGCCGGGAGTCTTGTCGGGGAATTCACGGGACCGTCGCCGGGGCCGGCGGCCCCGGCGACGGTCCCGGCATGGGCCTGACGCCAGGCGGCCCGCGCCCCGGCGTCCGACGCCGGCGGGCCGACGCCAGACAGCCCACACCCCGGCGTCCGACGCCAGACAGCCCGCGCCCGGGGCCGGTGTCGGCGGGCCGGCGGGCCGAGGCCGGAAAAGCCGCGCCCCCGGTCCGGTCCGGTGTCAGTCCAGCACACGCGCCAGATACGCCCGCAGCAGCTCCCGCATCTCCTGGATGATCCGCGCGTCGCCCTCCGGCGAGACCCGGAAGGCCAGGTGGACGAGGGTGTCGGCGGTCTCGACGGCGATGAGGAAGGTGCGGCGGAGGTCCTCGTCGGGGGCACGGTCGATGTACGCGGAGAGCAGTTCGGACAGGCGGTCGGCGACGCGGTGGTTGGGTTCCTGGCGGAGGCCGCCGACGGGGATCTGGTTGCCGAAGTCGATGAGCGCGAAGCCGGGGGCGTTGCGCTTCATGTCGAGGTACTCGTCGAGGACGGCGTCCGTCGCGGTGCGCCAGTCCCCGCCGCCCGTCGCCTGGAGGCGGCGGGTGACACTGTCGGTGAAACGGTCCAGATTGCGTTCGGCGAGCGCGTCGGCCATCGCGCGCTTGTTGCCGAAGAAGCGGTAGACGGAGCCGATGGGCACACCCGCGCGCAGCGCCACCGCACGGGTGCTCAGCGCGTCGTACCCCACCTCGTCGAGGAGGTCGGCGCAGGCGTCGAGGATCCTGGTCAGTCGTTCGGCACTGCGCCGCTGCACGGGGGCGCGGCGCAAGGAGGTCGCCTGGGACACGGGCTTCATGATGCCTTTCCGCCGAGGTCCGATGAGCCTTCCGAATATCAGTACGGGCGGTACCGCCGCTCCCGCTCAGCAGTGGACGGGCGAACGGCGAACATCCGCACGTCCACGGCCTGTCGGGAGACTAGAGCACCGCACTGACAAGACGGATCCCCTCCGAATCCGGTTCTCCCCCTCCGCCCGATGCACCCGATCTGTCGACGTCCCACCGGCGTCCGGTTGTCGACCTGTCACCTTGCGCTCCCCTTGCGCCCTCCCCGGCCGAATCCTACGGTGAAGCATAGGAATCAGAATCGCGAAGGAGCGGGCATGGGCGGCGACGCGCGGAAGACGGCCGAGGGGCTGGAGTACCTCTCCGGTTTCGGCAACGAGCACGCCTCGGAGGCGGCCCCGGGCGCGCTGCCGCAGGGCCGCAACTCCCCGCAGCGCGCCCCGCTCGGCCTGTACGCGGAGCAGCTCAGCGGCACCGCCTTCACCGAGCCGAGGGCGCACAACCGCCGCTCCTGGCTCTACCGCGTCCGCCCGTCGGCCGCCCACCCCGCCTTCACCCACGCGGACCACGGCACCCTCCGCACGGCCCCCTTCACCGAGACGGTCCCCGACCCCAACCGCCTCCGCTGGAACCCCCTCCCGGAGCCCCCGGCGGAGACGGACTTCGTACGGGGCCTGTGGACCCTCGGCGGCAACGGCGACGCGGCCCAGCGCACGGGCATGGCCGTGCACCTGTATCACGCCAACTCCTCCATGGACCGCGTCTTCAGCGACGCGGACGGCGAACTCCTGATCGTCCCGGAGCAGGGCGGCCTCCTCCTGCGCACGGAGTTCGGCCTGCTGCACGCGGAGCCCGGTGAGGTCGCCCTGATCCCCCGGGGCGTCCGCTTCCGCGTCGACCTCCTCGACGCCTCCGCCCGCGGCTACGTCTGCGAGAACTACGGCGCCCCCTTCCGCCTCCCCGACCTCGGCCCGATCGGCGCCAACGGCCTGGCGAACCCGCGTGACTTCCGGGCGCCGGTGGCCGCGTACGAGGACGTCGAGGGTCCGGTGGAGGTGGTGAACAAGTTCTGCGGCAACCTCTGGACGGCCACCTACGGCCATTCCCCCCTCGACGTGGTCGCCTGGCACGGCAACTACACGCCGTACGTCTACGACCTGCGCCGCTTCAACGTCATCGGGACGATCTCGTACGACCACCCGGACCCGTCGATCTTCACCGTGCTGACGTCGCCGTCGGACACCCCGGGTCTGGCCGGGGTGGACTTCGTGGTCTTCGCGCCGCGCTGGCTGGTGGGCGAGGACACGTTCCGGCCGCCGTACTTCCACCGGAACGTGATGAGCGAGTACATGGGCCTGATCGAAGGCGCGTACGACGCGAAAGCGGAGGGCTTCGTGCCGGGTGGCGGCTCGCTGCACAACATGATGTCGGCGCACGGCCCGGACCGGGAGACCTTCGACAAGGCGAGCGCGGCGGAACTCAAGCCCCAGCGGGTCGACGACGGGCTCGCCTTCATGTTCGAGACCCGCTGGCCGATCCTCACGACCGCGCAGGCGGCGGGGGCGGAGCACCTGCAACAGGCGTACGACGAGGTGTGGTCCGGGCTCCAGCGCCACTTCAGCCCGTTGCACTGAACACGTTCCGCCGGGTACGGATACCGTCGTGACCTCATTCGCTCCGGATTCGATCGTCCTGAACCGCAAACTGCCGCTCTGGTATCAGGTCTCGCAGTCCCTGCGCGCCTCGATACTGGGCCGGGCGCCCCGGGATCCTCTGCGGCTGCCCACCGAGGAGCAGTTGGCCGGGCACTACGGGGTGAGTGTGCTGACCATGCGGCAGGCGCTGAAGGAGCTGGAGGAGGAGGGGCTGATCACCCGGCACCGCCGGCGCGGCACGTTCATCGAGCCGAGCGCCCAGCGGGGCGCGCCGGTGCGGCTGCTCGGCTCGGTGGACGCGATCGTGGCCCAGCAGTCGGGCATGACGACCGAGCTGCTGGACCAGGGCAGCACCCCTCTGTCGGGTGAACTCGCGGAGTACTTCCCGGACTTGACCGAGGTGGCCACGTACCACCGGCTGCGCGGCGACGAGAGGACGGGCGAGCCCACCAACCACGCCCGCAACTACGTCCGCCCCGAGCTGGCCGAACGCATCGACGGCGGCGACCTGCTCCGCTGGCCGATGACCAAGGTGCTGCGGGACGTGGTGGGTGTGGCCATCGGCCGGATCACGGACACGGTGGAGGCCCGCCTCGCGGACCCGGAGACGGCCCGCCTGCTGCGAGTACCGCTGCTCAGCCCGATCCTGCACTACACGGGCGTGACCTACGACGAGGACGGCCGCGTCCTGGACGTCGCGGTCATCCATTACCGCGGCGACCGCTTCTCCTTCACGGTCAGCCTCGATGCCCACTGACCGGGGGTGCTGCGAGAGTCCCGTGCGGTGCCCGCGGTGTCCGGTGCGTGGCCTCGGCGTGCCGGACGAAGGCCCCTGCAGCGGAGTTACTTGGGTCTTTGGCCGGTACGGCGGTGGAGGCCCCTCCCGCTCGAGCGAAGCCGAGAGTGGGGGAGCGTGCCGGGCGCCGCGGGTGCTGGGCGGGACTCTCGCAGCACCCCCTAGGGTCGTACGATGCCGAGCGTGACGCCCGACGACGTTCCGCTGCTCGCGGACCTCATGCCGTGGTCCGTCGCACCGCCACGGCTCGGCCGGGGGTGGCCGACGGCCCCCGACGCGGCCTCCCTGAAAGCCCGCTGGGACGCCCTGGTGAAGGCCGAGGGCCCGGACCGGGAGGCCCTGTTCGTCCCGACCCGCTCCCGCACGCTCGTCTCGGCGGTGACCCAACTGCCGGGCCAGTCGAGCGGCACCGGCCGGCTGGCCCGCGAGTCGGGCCCCTGCCCCGAGCCGGTACGGGTCCTGGCCGCCCCCTTCGACGAGCAGTGGCTCATCCCCGACCACCGCCTGATCGACTCCGCCCGCCCGGAGCTGTGGCGTGTGGCGGACGAGCACCAGGTGTTCGTCGTCGAGCAGACGGTGGCCCCGGAGTCGTCGGGCCCCGTTCTCCTCGCCTCCCCCGTCCTGCCCCTGCTCCCGCTCCATGGCCCGCGCATCGCCAGGATCCGCCCGCTGTTCCGTCGCCCGGGCGGCCTGGAGCCGAACCTCGCGCCGGGCCTGCCGGAGTACGTCGGCGAACGCCTCGGCACCGCCCCCGCCACCCCGCTGGACCTCCTCGCCTGGGTGCTGGTGGCCGCGCGGCCCGGCCCCCACGGCATCGAGATCCCCCTCCCCACCGACCCCGAAGCCTGGTCGCACGGCGTCGAACTGGGCCGCCGCACCCTCTGGCTCATGCGCCGCGACGGCGACCGCCCCAAACTCCCCGGCGGCCGCCGCCCCTACGTCCGCGCCCCGCTCCCCTCCCGACCCCTGGAACTCCTCTACGACCGCGAGGAGGAAGCCCTCCTCGTCGGCGAGGGCCGCATCTCCCCCGTACCGTCCGAGGCCTGGGACTTCCACGTCGGCGGCGTCCGCGTCCTGGAGGAGTGGTTCACCCGCCGCACGGCCCCGGCGGAGCCGGGCACGCTGGAGGCGGTACGCCCGACGACCTGGCCCCAGCCCTGGACGTCGGAGCTGCTGGAACTGATCACAGTGCTGGCACTCCTCGCGGAACAGCGCCCGAGGCAGGCCGAGTTGACAGTCGAGAACCCGATCACGACGGCGGACCTGCGCAAGGCGGGCGTACTCCCGATCCCGGAAGCCGCCCGCAAACCGGCCTCAGTCCTGGACCACCACGAGGAGGGCCCGGAGGGCCAGTTCACACTGCTGTGAGGAGGAGCGAACTGTTCAAACGCCGGGCCCGGGCGCTTTAGGGGCGCGGGGAACTGCGCGACCGGCCCCCACGGACCCGCAGCCGCCCACCAACCCCCAAACCCCTACGGCGCGAACGAATCGATCACCCGACCAAGCATCCACTCGAACGCGGCCTCCAGATCAATCGGCCCCGAGTCCTCCATGAACGCCGCGGCCAGCCGCGGATACGCCCCACTCGCGATCTGCGCCCCGAGATACGCGATCCGCACCTCGTTCTCCCGCTCCTCCGACCACGGCAGTGACCGCACCCGCTCAGCCGTCGCCAGCTCGTTCGCGACGTACGTCGTCACGCACCCGTTCACCATCCCGAGCAGCTGCATCTTCGTCCCGTACGGCGCGTCGAGCGAGTCCATACAGGTCATGCAGTGCTCCAGATACCGCAGCCCGTTGGGGCTGAACCCGTAGACCGGGGACATCAGCCGTGGCATCCACGGGTGCCGGCGCAGCAGGGCCCGCGTCTGATGGGCCACCCGCCGCATGTCGGCCCGCCAGTCCCCGCTCGGCTCCCACAGCTCGTGCTCCCCGCCGACCGCGTCGACCATCAGCTCGTGCAGGTCCTCCTTGCGCGGCACGTAGTTGTACAGCGACATCGTGCCGCAGCCCAGCTCGGCCGCGACATGCCGCATGGACACCGCGTCGAGGCCGCCCTCGTCGGCGAGCCGCACGGCCGCCGCCGCGATGTCCGCACGGCTGAACGCGGGCCTGGGACCTCGGCCGGTGCGCTCGGGGCGCGCCCAGATCACTTGGGGTACGGCCGGTCGGCCAGCCATCGATCATCACCTCGGCCACCATCCTAGTTACGTACAGCGTACGTAATGCGCTATGGTCCACCCATGACAACTACGTACGCTGTACTTAGTGAGGGCCTGGAGAAGCGTTTCGGGGACGTCCATGCCGTCCGCGGCCTCGATCTGGCCGTGGCGGAGGGCTCGGTGGTCGGGATGCTCGGCCCGAACGGGGCGGGCAAGACGACGGCCGTACGGCTGCTGGCGACGCTGCTGCGGCCGGACGCGGGCTCGGCGCGGATCGCGGGGCACGACCTCGTGCGGGAGCCGGGGGCGGTCCGGCGGGCCATCGGGGTGACGGGGCAGTACGCGTCGGTGGACGGGGACCTCACCGGGCGGCAGAACCTGCGGCTGTTCGCACGGCTGCACCGCGTCCGCGACACGGGGGCACGCGCGGCCGAACTCCTCGACCGTTTCGGTCTGACCGAGGCCGCCGACCGGCCGGCCTCCACGTACTCGGGCGGCATGCGCCGCCGGCTCGACCTCGCGGCGAGCCTGATCCGGCATCCGGCGGTGCTCTTCCTCGACGAGCCCACCACCGGGCTCGACCCGGTCAGCCGCAACCAGATCTGGGAGGCCGTGCGCGCCCTGAAGGCGGAGGGGACGACCGTGCTGCTGACCACGCAGTATCTGGAGGAGGCCGATCAACTCGCCGATCAGATCGTGCTGATGGACCGGGGCCGGATCGCCCACAGCGGCTCGCCGCCCCAACTCAAGGCGCTGATCGGCTCGTACGCGGAGGTCGTCGTCTCCCACGCGGACGCGATGACCAAGGCGGCGGGCGTCCTCGACCAACTCACCGGTGCGGAGCCGTCGTTCGACCACGAGCGGCACGCCGTGGGCGCGGTCACCCTCGACCCGACGCTCACCCTCCCCCGGCTCGTCCGTGAACTCGACGCGGCGGGCGTGCCGTTGATGGACGCGAGTCTGCGCCCGCCGACCCTGGATGACGTCTTCCTCCGGCTGACGACCGGATCAGTGACCCCCAAGGAGCGTGCGGCATGAGCGCGTTGGCGTACGACGGCACGGCGATGCTGGGCCGGCAGCTGCGGCGGGTCCGGAACAACCCAGGACTGCTGATCCTCACCCAGACCATGCCCATATCCATGCTGCTGTTCTTCGGGTACGTCTTCGGCAGCGCCCTCGCCGTCCCTGGCGAGGAGTACCGGCGGTTCCTGGTGCCCGGTCTGCTGGTGGCGACGGCGGCGGGCGGAATCATGACCGGCATGTTCCAGGCCGCGCAGGACACGCACCGGGGCGTGATGGACCGCTTCCGCACGCTGCCGATGAGCCGGGCCGCCGTACCGCTCGGGCAGGCGGCGGCGGACGTGGTCGTCACGGCCGCCGGGACCGTGCCGTTCCTGCTGGTGGGGCTCGCGGTGGGCTGGCGGATCGAGGGGAGCGCCCTCGCGGCGGTCGGCGCGTTCGGGCTGTTGCTGCTGTTCCGGTTCGCGGCCGTGTGGATCGGTATCTTCCTGGGCCTCCTGACCCGGAACGAGGAGGCGGCCGGGCAGCTGGGCGGCGCGACCTTCCTGCTGCCGCTGCTGTCCAGCGCGTACATCCCGACCGAGGGTCTGCCGGGCTGGCTGCGCACGGTCGCCGAGTGGAACCCGATCAGCGCGGTGACCACGGCCCTCCGCGACCTCTTCGGGAACGCGCCCGTGCCCGACGGTGCCGCCTGGCCGGTGGCGCATCCGGTCGCCGGTTCGCTGGCCTGGTGCGCGGTGCTGCTCGCGGTGTTCGTACCGCTCGCGGTCCGGACGTACGCGGCCGGACCCAAGTGACTCCCCGGCCCGCCCGGGGGACGGGCCGGGGGCCAGTGAGCGGGGGCGGGTGCCGGGGCCACGTGACGCTCGGCACGCCCTGGTGACAACGGCGCCCCGCCGGGGACATGATCCACGGCATGCGCTCACTCCCCCGCACCGGCGATCCCCTGCCCCTCGACGGCATCACCGTCGTCGCCGTCGAGCAGGCCGTCGCGGCACCCTTCGCCACCCGGCAGCTCGCCGACCTCGGCGCGCGGGTCATCAAGGTCGAGCGGGTGGACGGCGGTGACTTCGCCCGCGGCTACGACACGGCCGCCCGGGGCCTGGCCTCGCACTTCGTGTGGTGCAACCGGGGCAAGGAGTCCCTGGCGCTGGACCTGAAGGACCCGCGCGGTCTGGCCGTCGTACGGCGGCTGGTGGCGGACGCGGACGTGTTCGTGCAGAACCTGGCGCACGGCGCGGCGGCCCGGCTCGGCCTGGACGCCGCCACCCTGTGCGCCGCGCACCCCCGGCTGATCGCGGTGGACATCTCGGGCTACGGGGCGTCGGGGCCGTACGCGGACAAGCGGGCGTACGACATGCTCGTGCAGTGCGAGGCCGGCCTGGTGTCGGTGACGGGGACCGAGGAGCAGCCGGTGAAGGCGGGCATCCCGGCGGCGGACATCGCCGCCGGGATGTACGCGTTCTCGGGGGTGCTCGCGGCGCTCGTACGGCGGGGCACGACCGGGCGGGGCGGGCCGGTGGAGGTGTCGATGCTGGAGGCGCTGGCGGAGTGGATGGGGCATCCGCTGCACCATGCGATGCACGACGGGGCTCCCCCGGTGCGGACGGGGCTGGCGCACGCGGTGATCGCGCCGTACGACGCCTATCCGACGGCGGACGGCGGGCGGGTGCTGCTGTCGGTGCAGAACGACCGGGAGTGGCGGCGGCTCGTCGAACAGGTGCTGGGACGGCCGGAGTTGGCGGACGATCCGGCGTTCGCGACGAATCCGGCGCGGGTCGCCCGCCGGGGGCGTACGGACGAACTGGTCGCGGAGGCGCTGGGCGTGCTGGACACCGACGAGGCGGTGGCGCGGCTGGAGGCGGCGGGGATCGCCTGTGCGCGGCTGAGGGATGTCATGGAGGTGGCGGAGCATCCGCAGTTGGCGGCCCGGGACCGGTGGCGGGAAGTGGGCTCACCGGTGGGGCCGCTCAGGGCGTTGCTCCCGCCCATCACGCTGCCGGGCGGGGACGAGGCGCGGATGGGCGCGGTGCCCGCGCTCGGGGAGCACACCGGGTCGCTGCTGCGTGCCGTGGGGATGACGGACGACGAGATCGCAGCGCTGCGCCGGGACGGTGTGGTCGCCTGAGCGCGGGCTCTGTAGCGGGGAAAGCCCTTGGAGCTGTGGTGCTAGCGGCTGCCGAACAGCGAGCGGCGCAGCCTCTTCAGGGGTGCGAACAGTGAGACCCGTCCGAGGCGTGTGTCCTTGCGGCTGCTGCGCTCCTGCGGGGAGCGTGACGTTATCTCGCGCATCAGCGAGGTCGCCTCGGCCGCCTCGCGCTGTGGCACGGCGGGGCCGCTCAGCACCGAGAGATGGCGGTCGAGCCGCGAACTGGTCGCGCTGCTCCCGCAGGTGATCGCAGGGACTCGCGCCCTGTGCACTGTTATCTGTTCCATGTCACTCCCCACCCGTACGAGTCCACCCGGCCCGGGCAGCGTAACCATATCGCTCCGTTGGAGCACTCGGGAATCACGGTCCCGGTATTTACCTACCCGGTAACAGCCTTGTTGATTACTCTCCGAATCCGACTGATTCCAGGGCGAGTTGGACAACTGGCTGGCTGGTGGGCTGAGGTGATCCGCCGTCGGGTTCGACGGTCACGGCGAGTGACGTCGCGTCGGTGTTCATTCCGACGGCGACCAAGGGCGTGTCGCCGTCGAAGAGGCCCAAGGAGCGCGGTTGCACGTCGGGGCGCATGAGCCAGAGCTGATGCACTCGGTCCTCGGGGAGGTTCTCGAATCCGCTGAGGGTCACGATCGCGCTCCCCTCCTCGGCGGAAGCGATCACTCCGATTGCCTGGCCCTCCGCGTCCCGGTCACTGGTCGCGCGGGCGTCCGGTGCGGCGAGAACGTGGGCGATCTCACTCGCCTGGGCCCGCTCCGCGTCCAGTTGGTCCTGGGCGCGGTTCGCCTGGACGGCGAAGAGGGACGCCACGACGAGCGCGGCGGCGGCCGTGGCGGTGGCCAGCGGGGCGAGCAGAGAGCGCATCCGGGGCGCACGCGCGCGCACCTTCGGCGGCGGAGCGGTGCCCCACACATGCGGCGGCAGATGCTGCTGGGGGCGCGCCTGGGCCGGAGCCGCCTGGGGTGTGTTGCGTACGGCGGCGAAGACCCGGTCGCGCATCGCGGCCGGTGCCGGGGCGGCCGTCGACCAGGCGAGGCGGACCGCGTCCTCCGACAGGGCGCGCACGTCGGCGGGGCAGCGGTCGCAGCGCTCCAGATGCTTCTCGAAGCGGCGCCGCTCGGCGGGCTCCAGGGCGTCGAGCGCGTAGGGGGCGGCGAGCGAGTGGAGGTCCTCGCGGCGGAACAGGCTCACGTGGCACCTCCCCCGGGCCGGCCGATCAGGGCGCTCATGCGACTCCTCCCAGGCATTCGCGCAGCCGTGTGAGTCCGTCGCGCATACGGGTCTTGACCGTGCCGAGCGGCAGGGAGAGCCGCTCGGCCACTTCACGGTAGGTGTAGCCGTCGTAGTAGGCGAGGGTGACGGACTCGCGCTGGAGGGTGGTGAGCTTCTCCAGGCAGTGGCGCACCCACTGGCGTTCGAGTCCGGCCTCGACCTCCTCGGCGACCTGGTCGAAGGCGGGGTGGTGGTTGCGGCGCCCCTCGCGCTGCTCGCGCTCGGTGGCGGCGCGGGCACTGCGCACCCGGTCCACCGCGCGCCGGTGCGCGAGGGTGAGGATCCAGGACAGGGCGCTGCCGCGGGCGGGGTCGAACCGGCCCGCGGAGCGCCAGAGTTCGAGCAGCACTTCCTGAGCCACCTCCTCCGACTGGGCGGGGTCCCGCACGACCCGGCGGACCAGACCGAACACCGGGCCGGACACCAGCGCGTACAGCTCCTCGAACGCCCGTTGGTCACCTCCGGCCACACGGACCAGAAGTTTGTCCGCCTCCACTCGCTCCCCCTCGTCTCCGGCCGTGCACGGCCATCTCCGCGCGTAAGGCATTCGCAACGAACCCACCTCCGGATGGGGTTACGGATCAGCCTGCCCAAAGCGCGGGTCTTCCGTCGACGGATCCGAACGGATCGCGTCACAGACCGGATCACGGATCCGAGGACCGTTCGGATCACCGATCAGATCAACGAATCCGGCTCTCCGCTGAAACAACCTTTCAAACGCGCCGTAAGAACGTTTGGGATTCGACCAATCCACCCTGCCGACCGCTCCGAATGGCGTTCGTCAGGCAAGTTGGGACAGAGGACGGACGGCATGACACCTACTTCCAGGAGCGGCTCGGGACGCAGGAGCGTCGCGTCCCTCATCTGTGCTTCGCTGGCCGCCGGAGGGCTCGCAGCCGCCGGCGTGACCGTGCTGGAGCCGGGGGCGGCCTCCGCCTCCAGCCACCGGGAGGCCCCGCTGATCTCGGGGGAGCCCCAGTTCGACAACACGGACGTGTACGCGTTCGTCAGTCCGGACAAGCCGGACACGACGACGATCATCGCGAACTGGATCCCCTTCGAGGAGCCGGCGGGCGGACCGAACTTCTTCCCGTTCTCCGAGGAGGCCCAGTACGACATCCGCGTCGACCAGGACGGCGACGCGCAGGAAGACCTCATCTTCCGGTACACGTTCAAGACGAAGACGAAGAACGACAAGACCTTCCTGTACAACACGGGCGTCGTCGAGAGCCTCGACGACCCGGACCTCAACATCACGCAGACGTACGACATCGAGCTCATCAAGCTGAAGAACCGCAGCGCCGTCTCCAAGACGAAGCTCGCGGACGACGTGTGGGTGGCGCCGTCGAACGTCGGCAAGGCGTCGATGCCCGACTTCAAGAAGCTGCGCGACGAGGCCGTCTACGAGACGGCGAGCGGGGTGACGACGTACGCCGGCCAGGCCGACGACCCGTTCTTCCTGGACCTGCGCGTCTTCGACCTGCTGTACGGCGGTGACCTCTCCGAGGTCGGGCGGGACACGCTCAAGCAGTACAACGTCAACTCGATCGCCCTGCAGGTGCCGAGCGACGCGCTCGCCGAGTCCAAGGACCAGCCGATCGTCGGTATCTGGTCGACGACCCAGCGGGAGGGCGCCGACGGCGAGTACCGCCAGGTGTCGCGTCTGGGCATGCCGCTGGTCAACGAGGTCGTCAACCCCATCAAGGACAAGGACACGTTCAACGCGTCCTCGCCGGTGGACGACGCCCAGTTCCTGAACAACGTCACCGAGCCCGAGCTGCCCAAGCTCATCGAGGCGATCTACAAGATCCCGGCTCCCGCGGAGCCGCGCAACGACCTGGTCGACGTCTTCCTGAAGGGCGTCGAGGGCCTCAACCAGCCCCCGCACGTGACCCCGTCGGAGCAGTTGCGCCTCAACACCTCCATCGCGCCCACCAAGAAGCCGAAGCGGCTCGGCGTGCTCGACGGTGACAACCAGGGCTTCCCGAACGGGCGTCGGCTCACCGACGACGTGCTCGACATCGCGCTGCAGGTCGTCGAGGGTGAACTGCTCGGCGCCAAGAACGACTTGGGCGACGCGGTCGACAAGAACGACAAGAAGTTCGGCAAGCACTTCCCGTACGTGGGTCTGCCGACGGCCGGTTCGCGTGGCAAGACCGTCAAGGGCAACACCACGAACAACGTGCGCAGCGCTCTCGGCACCGGTGTCGAGGCGAGCACCGCCGACGACACCACGCTGATCGCGGCCTCGGCCGGCGCCGGCGCGGGCGGTGTCCTGCTCATCGGCGCGGGTCTGCTGTGGTGGCGCCGCCGGAACGACCGGGCCTACTACTAGGCCCCTCCCGGCCGGGCCCCTCCTCCGGGCCCGGCCCACCGAACCGGCGCGGCCCGCTCGTACCCATCCCCCACGGCGCGGGCCGCGCCCCACGACCACAACCACCGCACTCGGCAAGGATGTTGAGGAGAGGGCATGTCCCCGCGTACGAACGAGAGCGCGTCGGAGGACGGGCGTCCGCGTCCCGACGAGGGGGCTCCCGAGGACGACCGGCGCGAGATCGCCGAGTCGGGCCCCGCGTCCGACGGTCACCGTGACATCGCCGAGTCCGGCCCCGCGTCCGACGGTCACCGTGACATCGCCGAGTCCGGCCCCGCGTCCGACGACCACCGCGACATCGCCGAGTCCGGCCCCGCCTCCGACGACCACCGCGACATCGCCGAGTCCGGCCCCGCCTCCGACGACCACCGCGACATCGCCGAGTCCGGCCCCGCCTCCGACGACCACCGCGACATCGCCGAGTCCGGCCCCGCCTCCGACGACCACCGCGACATCGCCGAGTCCGGCCCCGCCTCCGACGCCGAGCCCCGCCCGGAGCCCGCGCCCGAGCCTGATCGCCGGCGCGCCGGCGAACCGGCCCGGCATCGGCTGCTGCGGCTCACCGCGTGCGCGGCCGCGCTGGCCGTCGCGTTCACCGGTTTCGCGGTCGCGCTGGGCGCCCGGGACGACGACCGGACGGTGGCCATGTCGACCTCGCCGGGCGTCTCGGCGGCCCAGCTCGCCAGTGGCGACCTCGACACGACGGTCACGGCGCTCCAGGCCCATCTCAAGGAACAGCCCAAGGACTTCGGCTCCTGGTCCACCCTCGGCCTCGCCTATGTCGAGCAGGCCCGCGTCAAGGGCGACCCCTCCCGCTACCCGCAGGCCGAGAAGGCCCTGCGACGCTCGCTGAAGCTGCGGCCGGACAACGACCCGGCGCTCGCCGGCCTCGCCGCCCTCGCCGCCGCCCGCCACGAGTTCAAGGACGCACTGGGCTACGCCGACCGTGCGCTCGAGGAAAACCCGTACAGCGAACGGGCGTTGTGCAGCCGCATCGACGCCCTGGTCGAACTCGGCCGCTACGACGAGGCGTTGAAGGCGGTGCGGCTCGCCGACACCCGCCGCCCCGGCATCCCCGTGTTCACGCGGTACGCCTACGTGTACGAGCTGCGCGGCGACGTGAAGACCGCCCGCCGCGTGCTGGAGAAGGCACTCGCCTCGGCGGTGACCCGGGGCGACATCGCCTACGTGGCCACCCAGCTCGGCCAACTCGCCTGGCGGCAGGGCGAATACAAGACCTCGCTCGACCACTACGCGCGCGCCCTCGGCGCCGACGACACCTACCTCCCCGCCCTGGAGGGCCGCGCCCGCGCCCAGGCCGCGAGCGGCGACAGCGCGGAGGCGATCCGCGGCCTGGAGCAGGTCGTGTCCGCCTACCCGCTGCCGGGACCGCTCGTGGTGCTCGGTGAGCTGTACGAGGCGCAGGGCGACAGGACGAAGGCGCGCGACCAGTACACGCTGGTGGACGCCTATACGGCCATCGCCCGCTCCAACGGCGTCAACGCGGACCTCGACACCGCGCTCGCCGCCGCGGACCACGGTGACACCAAGGCCGCGCTGCGGGCCGCCGAGGCCGAGTGGAAGCGCCGGGAGACGGTCCACACGGCGGACGCCCTCGCCTGGGCGCTCCATGTCAACGGCCGCGACGACGAGGCCCTGCCGTACGCCCGCCGGGCCACCGCCACCGGGTACAAGGACGCGACGTTCCTGTACCACCGAGGCATGGTCGAGTACGCGGTCGGCGACAGGAAGGAGGCCCGGGCCTCGCTGAAGGCGGCGCTCGACCTCAACGCCGGATTCTCGCCGCTCGGCGCGGCTCAGGCCCGCAAGACCCTGAAGACACCGCAGGCCATGGAGGCCGCCAAGTGACCTCTCCCCGGCGCGTGTTCGCCTCCTGCACGGCGGTCTTCCTGTCCGTCTGCGCGCTCGTCCTCGTCCCCGCCCAGGCCGCGAGCGCCCACCCGCTCGGCAACTTCACCGTCAACCGGTACGACGGCCTGGTCGCCGCCGCCGGACAGCTGAAGATCTTCCATGTCGAGGACCTGGCGGAGATCCCGGCGACCCAGGCGGCGCCCGCCATCGAGCGGCAGGGGGTGGGCGACTGGGCCCGGGAGCGGTGTGCGAAGGCCGCCGAGGGCAGTGAGGTCACCGTCGACGGGAGTGCCGTTGAGGTCACGCTCAAGTCCAGCGGCGCCGAGGAGCGGCCGGGCCAGGCGGGGCTGAAGACGCTGCGCGTGGAGTGCCGGCTGACAGCTCCGCTGCCGGACCGGGCCGCCGACGTACGCTTCCACTCCGCCGTGGACTCCGGTCCCGGCTGGCGGGAGGTCACCGCCCGGGGCGACCGGATGACGCTGACCGGGTCGGACGTGCCCGAGGAGTCGGTGTCGAAGCAACTCACCAGCTATCCCGAGGAGTTGCTGCAGTCGCCGGAGGACACGGCCACTGCGTCCCTCCAGGTGGAGCCGGGCGGCCCCGCGCTGGCCGAGCAGGAGAGCGACGCGCCCGGCGCCTCGATCCTCCCGCGCGGCGCGGACCGCTGGACCCGGGCCCTCGACGACCTGGTCTCCAGCCAGGACCTCACGCTCGGCTTCGGCGCGCTGGCCTTCGGCATCGCCATGTTCCTGGGCGCGATGCACGCGCTGGGCCCGGGTCACGGCAAGACCCTGATGGCCGCGACGGCCGCCGCCCGCGACCGGGCCCGGATGCGTGACGTCCTCCCCATGGCCGCGTCCGTGACGGTCACTCACACGCTGGGCGTCGTCGCCCTCGGCCTCCTCGTCCTCGCCGGTTCGGCCGCGGCGCCGTCCGTGATCACCTGGCTGGGCATCGCGAGCGGCCTCTTCGTGATGACGGCGGGCGTGACGCTCGCCCGACGCGCGTGGCTGAACCGCAAGCTCGCGGTGGCACCCGGGCAGGGCCACGGGAACGGGCACACGCACGACCACAGCCACGATCACGACGACGAGCACGAGCACGGTCACCACCACGATCACAGTGACGAGCACGGTCACCACCACGACCACAGTCACGAGCACGGTCACCACCACCACGACCACGACCACAAGCACGGGCACGAGGACGGGCACTCCCCCACGCACGACCACGCGCCCGAGCCCGGCCGGGAGCTCGTACTCGCCCACGCCCAGGCGCACACGCACGCCCACGCGTCAGTCGTAGCGCACACCCACGAGCACGCCCCGGCCAAGGCCCACACCCCCGCCCCCTCACACGCCACGGCCCACGGCCACAAGCACGACCACGGCCACGGCCACGGCCACCAGCACAGCCACGACCATGGCCACGACCACGACCACGACCACGCCCCCACCCAGAAGCGCTCCCTCTTCGGCGGCGGTGTCACCCACACCCACGGTGGCTTCACGCACACGCACCCCACCGCGCCCACCCTGCGCGGCACGATCCTGCTCGGTTTCGCGGGCGGGATGGTGCCGAGCCCGTCGGCCGTGGTCGTGCTGGTCGGCGCGGCGGCGCTGGGGAAGGCGTGGTTCGGGCTGCTGCTCGTGGTGGCGTACGGCATCGGGCTGGCGCTCACGCTGACGGCGGCCGGGTACGCCGTGGTGAAGGCGGGCGGCTGGGCGACGCGGGTGCTGGACAAGGGCGAGGGCCGGCTCGGCGGCCCGACGGCGGCGCTGGTGCGCCGGACCGTGCCGCTGGCGTCGGCGTTGCTGGTCGTCGCACTGGGGGCCGGTTTGGTGCTCAGGGGGGCCGCATCCGCGATCGGCTGAGCTACTTTTGGGGAGAAAACGTACAGAGTGGAGATGTCGCGCGGATGCGAGTGACGGGGGATGGCCGTGTCCGAAGAACCGGGCAGTGAACGTCTGATCGCGGGCCGCTACCGGCTGCTGACCCCGCTGGGCGCGGGCGGCATGGGGACCGTGTGGCGGGCCCGCGACGAGGTGCTGCACCGTGAGGTCGCCGTCAAGGAGGTGCGGGCGCCGGGGGGTGTCCCGGCACCCGACGTCGAGCGGATGTACGCCCGCCTGGAGCGGGAGGCGTGGGCGGCCGCGCGGGTCGACAGCCGCAATGTCGTCACGGTGTACGACGTGGCGATGGAGGACGGCCGCCCGTGGATCGTGATGGAGCTGGTGCGCGGGCTCTCGCTCGCCGACCTGCTGGACGCCGAGGGCCCCCTCTCCCCGCAGCGCGCCGCGCACATCGGCGCCGAGGTGCTGGCCGCGCTGCGCGCCGCGCACGAGGCGGGGGTGCTGCACCGGGACGTGAAACCGGCCAACGTGCTCATGTCCAACGACGGCCGGGTCGTCCTCACCGACTTCGGCATCGCCATGGTGGAGGGCAGTTCCGCGCTGACCATGACCGGCGAGGTCATCGGCTCCCCCGAGTTCCTCGCCCCTGAGCGCGCGCTGGGCCGTACGCCCGGCCCCGAGTCGGACCTGTGGTCGCTCGGCGTGCTGCTGTACGCGGCGGTCGAGGGCAACTCGCCCTTCCGGCAGAACACTCCGTTGAGCACGCTGCGCGCGGTCGTCGACGAGGAACTCCCGCCGCCGCACCGGGCCGGCCCGCTGACCCCCGTGATCGAGGGGCTGCTGCGCAAGGATCCGGCCGCCCGGATCTCCGCAGAACAGGCCGAGCAGGACCTGCGGATCATCGGCGCCGGGGGCACTCCCTCCGGGCGGGGTGCCCCACGCTCCGACACGGTCACCTCGACGCCGTACAGCCCGACGGTGGCCGCCTTCCCGGGCCCGGCCGCGCACACGGGCCCGGGGCCGGGCACGAATCGGTTCGGGCCCCCGACCCCGCCGCACCGCGCCCCGGCCGCCGCCACCCACCCTTCCGCGGTGCCCGCCGGCGAGCCGGACCGCAACCGCCGTGCCCTCGTCTTCCTGATCGCCGGTATCGCCGCGGTCGCCTTCGCCATCGCCGGACTCACCTACGCGCTCATCAACCGCGACGACGGGAACAACGGCAACCCCACCAACGGGGCGGGCACGGTGGGCGGCACCAACGAGCAGACGGGCGACGGGGGGACGGGCGAGGAGCCGGGCGGCGGCGACACGAGCGACGACGCCGGCACCCCCTCCGACACCCCCGACGACGGCGGAGCGACCGGCAAGCCGCCCGCGCAGTCCGTGCAGGTGACGCTCGAGGGCGCGAACACCGACTACTCCGGCGCCTGTCCGCCGCCGGACGCCGAGGTGCCCACCTTCACCGCGACGTTCACCGTGGGCAGCGTGCCCGTGGAGGTCGACTACCGCTGGGTGGCGAAGAACGGCGAGGTGGAGGACACCGGCTGGAAGACGCTGTCGTTCCCGTCCGGTGGCGAGAGGACCCGGCAGGACCAGGTCGTCGTGTCGACGTCCGGGAGCCACTCGGACGAGATCAGCGTCGAGGTCCGCGGCCCGGTGCGCGTCGAGTCCAACTCCGTCGCGTTCTCGGTGACGTGCGAGACGGAGGCCCCGACCACGGGCGGGACCTCCCCCTCCGACGACTCCGAGAACCCTGACGACTACAGCGACTACGACGAGGCCGCAGCGCTCGGCAGGGCCGTCAGGCCACGTTCCTGAACACCGGCAGATAGCCGCCCGACTGCCCCGCGGCCTTCGGGTGGTACGACTCGCCCACGTTCAGCAGGTTGAGGCTGTGCAGCCACGCGCTGCCGGAGCACAGTTCGTGCCCGGTGAAGGTGGGGCGCACGTCGCCGAAGGTGAAGCCGTGGTCGGCGGCGCGTTTGGCGATCGCGGTGTTGAGGTAGTCCGCCGCGTTGTTGATGGCGGACCGCTTGGCCTGGGACATCCCGGGGCAGGTGCCGCCCAGCTGGTAGAAGCGGGGGTAGCCGAGCACCACCACATGGGCGGCCGGTGCCTTCGCGCTGATCGCCGAGTAGACCTTGTCCAGCTGGCCGGGCAGCGTCGCGTCGACGTACGTCTTCGCCGTGTTGATGCGTGCGACACAGGCGCTGTCGGACTGCAGGACGCAGGTGGTCATCACGTCGGCGAAGCCTGCGTCGTTGCCGCCGACGGTGATCGAGACGAGCCCGGTACCCGTGCCCAGCGGGCCCAGTTGACTCGCCAGGACATCACCCGTTCGGGCGCCCGAGCAGGCCGTGAAGTTGAAGGACGAGGGGGCGTTGGCGGCCGCCCAGAGGTACGGGTAGGCCTTCGTGCTGCGCTTGCAGTCGCCGCTGGAGGAGAGGTAGCTGCCCGCGCCGACACCCGAGGAATAGGAGTCGCCGAGCGCCACATAGCCGGTGGCGGCGGCCTGTTGGGATGCCTGCGCCGTCGCGGACCCGGTGAGGGTGGCGCCGACGGCGAGGAGGAGCGAGGTCACGTATGCCGCAAGTCGGGAACGTCTCATGGAACCTCCCTTTAGCAGGATCTCTGCCTCAACCGTCGTAGCAACTACGCGTGTTGATCGGAAGTGTTCATGTCAATACTTTCCCGCTCTCAACGGAACGTACCCACCGCGTTCAACCTTCGTTCGATTACATGCGTGTGACAGAAACATGACAAGGCCTCAACTCTCTTGAGCTGCACCCGTGGATCGATCACTCTGCTGGAAGCCAGTAGCGGAACGCGACGCTCCCGGCCGTGAGTGCGACCACGCACGCACCCCCCACAGACGCGTGCCGCACCCTGGCGCGCGCCGCCTATGAGGAGGAATCCCTCGTAATGGCACACCTGCGTATCAACAACATCCGTGTCGCCGCCGTCACCACCGTGGCGACGGCCGCCCTGCTCGGCGGTCTCACCGCACTGCCCGCCCAGGCCGCCCCGGCTGAGGGCAAGGTGCTCGCGGCCGGCTCCCCCACCGCGATCAAGGACAGCTACATCGTCACGCTCAAGAAGAGCGCGGGCCTCAAGGCCGCGTCGAGCGCGGGCAAGGACCTGGTCGAGGAGTACGGCGGCACGGTGAAGCGGACCTTCAAGTCCGCGCTCAACGGCTACTCGGCCGAGCTCTCGGCGGCCGAGGCCAGGAGACTCGCCGCCGACCCGTCGGTCGCCTCCGTCGAGCAGAACCAGGTGTTCACCGCGGACGCCACCCAGACCAGCGCCCCGTGGGGCCTGGACCGTTCCGACCAGGCGTCGCTGCCGCTCTCCGGCACGTACACCTACCCGGACACGGCGGGCAGCGGTGTGACGGCATACGTCATCGACACCGGCGTGCGCATCACGCACTCACAGATCAGCGGCCGGGCCACCAACGGCTACGACGCCGTCGACGGCGACAACGTCGCGCAGGACGGCAACGGTCACGGCACCCATGTGGCCACCACCATCGCGGGCTCGACGTACGGCATCGCCAAGCAGGCCAAGATCGTGGCCGTCCGCGTGCTGAACAACGCCGGCTCGGGCACCACGGCGGGCGTCGTCGCGGGCATCGACTGGGTGACCGCGAACCACAGCGGTCCCTCGGTCGCCAACATGTCGCTCGGCGGCGGCGCCTCCACCGCGCTCGACACGGCCGTGGCGAACTCCATAGCCAGCGGAGTGACCTACGCGGTCGCGGCGGGCAACAGCAGCGCCAACGCCTCCTCGTACTCCCCGGCCCGCGTCGCCTCGGCGATCACGGTCGGCGCCACCACCAACACGGACGCCAAGGCGAGCTACTCCAACTTCGGCGCGACGCTGGACATCTTCGCCCCGGGTTCGTCGATCACGGCCGGCTGGTACACCAGCGACACCGCGACGAACACCATCTCGGGCACCTCGATGGCGACCCCCCACGTCGCCGGCGCGGCCGCGGTCTACCTGGCCGGCCACACCTCGGCCACCCCGGCCCAGGTCGCCTCGGCCCTGACCGCCGGCGCCGTCACCGGCAAGGTCACCAGCGCGGGCACCGGTTCCCCGAACCGTCTGCTGCAGATCGTCCAGTAAGGACAAGGCAAGGGGCAGGACAACGACAACTGCCCTTCTGTGAACGGAAGTTTCCCTGGAGGCGCGGCTTGCCTCCAGGGAAACTCCGTATCCGGCTGAGAATTTCTTTGCCGGTGCATCACAAATGGGTCGCGCGGTCCCGTGGCGCGTCTCGACGTATTGACTCCCCCGCGCCCGCTGAGCGACATTGAAGCCCGGCATCCGGCGCTTCAGGGGGCAAAGTCGCCAATGCAGACCTTAGGTATCAAGCCATCTCTGTCCGGCGGTGGCGGGCCACTGCTGGCGGGCGTGGCCGCTGCCGTCGCGGGGGTCGGCGCGCTGCTCGCGTTCGCCGACGCGGACTCGGTGCTGCGCGGCCCGTTCACTCTGTTCTTCCTCCTCGTCGCGCCAGGAGCCGCCATCGGGGCCGTACTGCGTGGGCTGGAGCCGTTCGGCCGGGTCGTGACGTCCGTCGCGGGCGCGATCGCGGTGAACCTCCTCGTCGCGCAGGGCATGATCGCCACCCACTCGTGGTCGGTGACCGGTGGGATCGCGGCCGTGACCGTGATCAGCTCGCTCGTCCTCCTGCCGAGTCTGGTACGGCGCCTCGGCGCCCGTACGGAGAGAAGACGGACCTGAGACGTGGACATCAGTGTGTACCGCCCCGGCGAACTGACCGCCGCCGACCGGGCGGCCTGGACCGCCCTGCAGTCGAAGGCACATCTGCACGGCGCGCCCGGGCTGGCGAACCCGTTCCTGTCCCCGGAGTTCGCGCTCGCGGTGGGCCGCTGCCGGCGCGGGGTGCGGATCGCCGTCGTACGGGAGGACGGCGAACCGGCGGCCTTCTTCCCGTACCAGAGATCCGCCGTCGGGGTGGGCAGAGCCGTCGGCCTCGGCCTCTCCGACTGCCAGGGCGTGGTCCACCGCCCCGGCTTCACCTGGGACGCCCAGGAGCTGCTGCGGGCCTGCGGGCTCGCGGTGTGGGAGTTCGACCATCTGGCGGAGGGCCAGACCCCGTTCGCCGCCCACATCACCGGCACCTTCCCCTCCCCGGTCATGGACCTGGAACAGGGCTACGAGGCCTATCTCGGCCAACTGCGCGCCGACTCGCCGAAGTTCGTCCGCTCGACGCTCGCCAAGGAACGCAGGCTCGGCCGCGCGGTGAGCGAGGTGCGCTATGTGCACGACGAGCGCGACCCGAAGGCCCTGCGCACGCTGATGGCCTGGAAGTCGGCGCAGTACCGCAGAACGGGCCGCAGCGACCGCTTCGCGCACCCGTGGATCACCCACCTCGTGCAGCAGCTCTTCCACACCCGCTCCGACTCCTTCGCCGGCCAGCTGTCCGTGCTGTACGCGGACGGCAAGCCGGTCGCGGCTCATTTCGGGCTGCGCTCCGAGCGGGTGCTGACATGCTGGTTCCCGGCGTACGACCCGGCGTTCGCGAAGTTCTCGCCGGGCCTGCTCCTGCATCTGCACATGGCCGAGGAGGGCGCCGCCGACGGCATCGCCTACCTGGATCTGGGCCGGGGGCAGAAGCAGTACAAGGATTCCCTGAAGACACGTGAGATCTCCGTGTCGGAGGGGTGGGTCACCCGACGCCATCCGGTGGCGCTCGGACACCGGGCTCGCCGAGCCCCGGTCCGGGCGCTGCGGAACACGGTGTTGGCACGGCCGGAACTGTTCGAACCGGCCGACAAACTGTTGAAGCGGATGGGCAAAATCCGGTCGGGAGGTCAGGTAACGGACACAACAACAAAAACGTGAGACCTCGTAATAGGCCTTGCCATAAGGGTGCAACCATCAATACCTTCGTACATCGTTACACATCCACCCGCATCGGTCCGTCGGCACATGCTCCTAGGGGAGGGCTCAGGGAGCTCGACGGTCCCGGCGCGGGGCGCGGTAGGGGGGTGCCGTGCTCGGTGACCGCAACTATTACCGAGTCGCGCCGCGCGACCGACTGCCGAGTCGCGACAGTCGGCCGGCTTTTGCCAGCTCACCGGGTGTGCACGAGATCGATACGGAGATCGGTCTCGGCATGCCGTAAGTGAGAACCCCCCTTTCGAACCGGACAAAGAGCCGAACCACCCAGGGGCGGGTGGTTCACCGGACGAGAGGGACCAGACTCATGAGCTCAGTTCTGCGCCCGGCGATATCCGATTCCGATACCACGAGCGCCGAGTCCTCGGCGCTCGCGAAGTACCGGCCGATCTCCAACCACCTGGCCATCGCGCCGCCGGTGAGTGTGGTGATCCCCGCCATGAACGAGGCGGAGAACCTTCCGTACGTCTTCAAAACACTGCCCGGCTGGATCCACGAGGTGGTCCTGGTCGACGGCAACTCCACCGACAACACCGTCGAGGTGGCCCGCGAGCTGTGGCCGGACGTCAAGGTCGTCCCGCAGCGCGGGAAGGGCAAGGGGGACGCCCTGATCACCGGTTTCAAGGCGTGCACCGGCGACATCATCGTGATGGTCGACGCGGACGGCTCGGCCGACGGCCACGAGATCGTGTCGTACGTCTCCGCCCTCGTCTCGGGCGCGGACTTCGCCAAGGGTTCCCGCTTCGCCAACGGCGGCGGCACCGACGACATGACCCTGATCCGCAAGCTCGGCAACTGGGCGCTGTGCACCACCGTGAACCGCAAGTTCGGCGCCCGCTACACCGACCTGTGCTACGGCTACAACGCGTTCTGGCGGCACTGCCTGGACAAGATCGACCTCGACTGCACCGGCTTCGAGGTGGAGACCCTGATGAACATCCGGGTCGTCAAGGCGGGCCTGAAGGTGCAGGAGATCCCCAGCCACGAGTATCTGCGCATCCACGGCGCGAGCAATCTGCGGGCCGTGCGCGACGGGCTGCGCGTGCTGAAGGTGATCCTGAAGGAGCGCTCCAACCGGCGTGCGCTGCGCCGCCGTTCGCACGCGACGATGCTCACCGCCGGCCGGGGAGAGTCGTCTTGAACGAGCCGGCCGTCTCGGTCGTGATCTGTGCGTACACCGAGGACCGCTGGGAGGACATCCTCGCGGCGGTCGCCTCGGTGCGCGCCCAGTCCCGGCCGGCCCTGGAGACGCTCCTGGTGGTGGACCACAACCAGGCGCTGCTGGAGCGTCTGACCAGGGAGTACAAAGAGGTTGAGGAGGTCCGGGTGCTCGCCAACGCGGGCCCCCGCGGGCTGTCCGCGGGCCGCAACACGGGCATCGCCGCCTCGTACGGGGAGATCATCGCGTTCCTCGACGACGACGCCGTCGCCGAGCGCGACTGGCTGCGGTACTTCGTCGAGGGGTACGCCGATCCCCGGGTCATGGCCGTCGGCGGCCGGACGGTGCCCGTGTGGGCGTCCGGCCGCCGCCCGGCCTGGTTCCCGGAGGAGTTCGACTGGGTGGTGGGCTGCGCCTACAAGGGCCTGCCGGGCGGTGTCGCCGAGGTCCGCAACGTACTCGGCGGCAACGCCTCGTTCCGCCGCGGCGCCTTCGACGCGGCCGGCGGCTTCGCCACGGGCATCGGCCGCGACGGGGACAAGCGCCCGCTGGGCTGTGAGGAGACGGAGCTGTGCATCCGTCTCTCCCGGGCCAGACCGGACGCGGTCCTGCTGCTCGACGACCGGGCGGTGATCCACCACCGGGTGCCCGACGCGCGGGAGCGCTTCGGGTACTTCCGCACGCGTACGTACGCCGAGGGCCTGTCGAAGGCGCTGGTGGCGCGGAGCGTCGGCGCCGGCAAGGGGCTGGAGTCGGAGCGCCGGTACACCACCCGTGTGCTGCCCGCCGGGGTGGCGCGCGGGCTGCGCGACGCGCTGCTCGGCCGCAAGGGGGGCGCGGGACGCGCGGGCGCGATCGTCGCGGGGGTGGCGGCGGCGGCCGGGGGGTACGTTGTCGGGAGCGTCCGGGCCCGCAGGGGTGACGTCACGTTCTCGGTCGGCGAGATTCCGGGCGGCACCGCCGGCAAGGGGGGCGAGGGGGGCTCGTCATGACGGAAGCGATGGAATCAGCCGTACCGATCCTGATGTACCACGCGGTCTCCACCTCGCCGAACGACGCGACCCGGGACCTGTCGGTGACCCCGGAGGCCTTCGCGGAGCAGATGGCCCTCATCGACGACCTGGGTTTCACCCCGGTCGACACGGCCGATCTGGCGGCGAGTTGGCGGTCGGGCCGCCCGCTCCCCGCCCGGCCCGTGCTGGTCACCTTCGACGACGGCTACGAGGGCGTGCACCGCCACGCCCTGCCCGTCCTCGTCAAGCACGGCTTCGCGGCCTCGCTGTTCGTCTCCACGGCCTGGATCAAGGGCCCGTACGACAACGGCGGTGCCCTCGACACCATGCTCGACTGGGCCCAGGTGCGCGAACTCGCCGAGCACGGTGTGGAGATCGGCGGGCACAGCCACACGCATCCGCAGCTCGACATGCTGGACGACGACCGGCTCCGGTTCGAGCTGCGGCGCTGCCGGAGGATCGTCGCCGACGAACTGGGCACCCGGCCCGTCTCGTTCGCGTACCCGTACGGCTACTCCAGCCGCCGGGTGCGCGTCGCGGTGCGCGAGGCGGGGTTCGCCCAGTCGCTGGCGGTCGGCAACGCGCTCGCCCGGCGCCGGCAGGGCCCGTACGCGCTGCGAAGGGTCACCGTGCGGCGCTCCACGGGAGCCGTGGAGTTCGAGCGGCTGATCGAGGGCCGTGCGATCGCCCGCGACTTCGCCCGGGACCGTGCCCTCACCAAGGGGTACGCCATGGTCCGAAGAGCACGACAGGTCCGGAAGGCCATCCGTTCCCGTGTCTGACACGACGACCACCACGGCACAAGAGGCCGAGGGCACCACGACCGAGGAGACCGAGCAGAAGTCCGGCTCCGGCCGCAGGCTGCGACTGCCCGGGCTGGGCACAGGGGCGGGGGGCGAGCAGCTGTTCCGCAACGCCTACGCCCTGATGCTGAACACCGGTATCTCGGCCGTGCTGGGCCTCGGCTTCTGGCTGGCCGCCGCCCGCTACTACACCGAGGCCTCGGTCGGCCAGGGCTCCGCCGCGATCGCCGCGATGAAGCTCCTGGCGGGGCTCACCGCGCTGACGCTGATGGGCGCGCTGGCCCGGTTCATCCCCGTCGCGGGCCGCGGTACGGGGCGGCTGATCTTCCGTACGTACGCGGGAAGTTCGGTGATCGTGGCGCTCGCGGCAGGCGTGTTCCTGCTGACGCTGGGCCTGTGGGGGTCGTCGTACCGTTTCCTGCACGACCCGGTGAACGCCGTGTTCTTCGTGCTCGCGGTGGTCGCCTGGTCTCTGCTGACGCTCCAGGACGGGGTGCTCACCGGGCTGCGCAGCGCGATGTGGGTGCCGGTCGGCAACACCGTGTTCTCGGCGGTGAAGCTGGTGCTGCTGGTGGTGTTCGCCGCCGCGATCCCGACCATGGGCGTCTTCGTGTCCTGGGTGGCGGCGATCGCGATGTCCGTGCTGCCGCTGGGCTGGCTGGTGTTCCGGCGGCTGATCCCGAAGCATGTGAAGGCCACCGCGGACCACACGCGTCCGCCCTCGCTGAAGGAGATCGGCCGTTTCCTCGCGGGCGACTACACCGGCTCGCTCTTCTCGCTGGCCGTGGTCTATCTGGTCCCGGTGATCGTCGCCGCCCAGGTCAGCTCCGCCGACAACGCGTACTTCTACATCACCACCACCATCGGCGGCACGGTCAACCTGCTCGCCATCAACATGGGCGCCTCCCTGACCGTGGAGGGCGCGCACGACCCGGCGCGGCTCGCCGCCAACACCCGGGCCGCGCTGAGGCGGATGGCCCGGATCATGCTGCCGGTGTGCGCGGGGCTGTTCTTCGGGGCGCCGTGGATCCTGGCCGTCTTCGGGCAGGGCTACGCGGACGCGGCGACCCCGCTGCTGCGCTGGTTCGCGGTCGGCGCGGCGCTGCGGGTCGTGATGGAGACGTACTTCGCGGTGCTGCGCGCCCAGAGCCGCACCGCCGGACTCGCCTGGCTCCAGGGTCTGCTGTGCGCCCTGGTCCTCGGTCTGACGCTGGTCCTGCTCCCCCGGATGGGTCTGACCGGCGCGGGTGTCGCCGAGATCTCCAGCCTCGCGGTGATCGTGCTGATCGCCGCGCCCAGGCTGTACCGGATCGTGCGGACCGCGCCGCCCGCCGAGGTGCCCGCGGACGCGGCACCGGACGGCGACCTCGCCGACCTGGGCCGGGTGGCCTCCGCCGCGAAGAAGCAGAGCGGCGCCTGGACCCGGCGGCTCGACGCCGACACCCTGGCCCTCGGTGTCCACCTCGACTTCGACCATCTGGAACGCCGCCCGGACGTCCGCCCCGGCCCCGGCACCCCGCCCACCGGAACCGCGTCCGTACGCAAGGACCACCGGCCGGCCTGGGCCCAGGACCGGCCGACACGCCCACTCGGAATGCCACCCTCGCTGGGTCTGCCTGTTGAAGAACGAGAGCCCGGCTCGGAATCGTCCCTGGGCCCGGCTCAGGCCCCGGAGGTGGACGCCCCGTTCGAGGAGGCCGTACGGGAAGCGGCCTTCGTACAGGAAGCCGAGGAACGGGAGCAGGAAGCCGAGGAACCGGTCAAGCCCGTACAGGAGCCGATGAAAGCCCAGGTCCAAGAGGTGCCGTCCGCTCAGGAGGCACCGCGTGTGCCCCTCCGGGAACGGCTGCTGCACCCCACGATCACCGGTGTGGTCCTCGGCTTTCTGCTGCTCTCCGCGCTCCTGCTGTACTGGCTGCCGGCGCTGACGCTGGACGACGCCGACCTGGACGGGATGGGCGGGCTCGGCCTGATCTCCGTGCTGCCCACCCCGACGCTGGTCGGGGCGGCGCTGCTGGCCACGGTGTTCGCCTCGCTGCTGTGGCCGGCCCGCGAGCACCGGGGTCTGCTGCTGATCACGCTGCTGGCCACCGTCTTCTCCCTGCACGCGCTGCCCGCCGTGATCGAGGCCGAGCCCAGGTTCGCCACGGCCTGGCAGCACCTGGGCTTCATCGACTACATCGACCGCACCGGCTCGGCCGTCCCCGACCTGGACGCCCGCTGGAGCTGGCCGGGCTTCTTCGCGGCGGCCGCGTTCGTCGCCGAGGCCTGCGGGGTCAGCGACTTCACCGAAATCATCCGCTGGTGGCCGACGGCCGTCCAACTCCTCTATCTGCCCCCGCTGTTCCTCCTCACCCGCCATATGCGGGCGGGCTGGCGTGCCAGGTGGACGGGAGTCTGGATCTTCGTCCTGAGCGGCTGGGTGGGCCAGGACTACTTCTCCCCCCAGGGCTTCACCTACCTTCTCTACCTGGCCTTCGTCGCGATCCTCCTGGTCTGGTTCCGCGCCCCGCACATGCTGTGGGGCAAGGTGCGCCCCGGCGAGGCGGAGGTGGAACCGACGGACCGCCGCCGGCGGGCGGTCCTGCTGATGGTCCTGATCGCGCTGTACGCGGCGACGGTCCCCGCCCATCAGCTCACCCCGTTCGTGATGCTGGGCGTCCTCGCGGTCCTCGTCCTGGTCGGCCGCTCCGAGCTGCGCGGCCTGCCGATCCTGTTCGGCGTCATGGTCGCCGTGTGGGTGGGCTTCCTCGCCGAGCCGTACTGGTCCGGCCATTTCGACGAACTCTTCGGCGGGGTCGGCGGCGTGGGCGGGAACGTCACCTCGTCCGTCTCCGGCCGTATCGGCGAGGGCAGTTCGACCCACAAACTCGTGCTGTACGCCCGCGTCGCCCTCGCCGGCCTGGTCATGCTCCTGGCCTGCTACGGCTTCCTGCGCCGCCGCGAGAACAAGTACCGCGAACGTTCACTGCTGGTCCTGACCTTCGTGCCGTTCCTGGGCTTCGGCATGCAGTCGTACGGCGGTGAGATGGCCCTGCGCGTCTTCATGTTCGCCCTGCCCGGCGCCGCCCTGCTCGCGGGCCTCGCCCTCTTCCCGCGCACCGGCGCCACGGCCGAGGAGCGTGACAAGGACCGGGTGAGCCTCGCCCCGCTGGCCGCCCTCATGGCCGGCCTCGTCCTCATCGGCGGCTTCCTGATCGCCCGCTGGGGCAACGAGCCCTTCGAGCGCGTCCGCCCGGGCGAGGTCGCCGCCATGGAGTACGTCTACGCCCACGACGACCCGACCGTACGGCTCCTCTGGCTCAGCGACGACCCGGTGAACAGCGTGACGCCCGCGATGCCGTGGGGCGCGCGGGACATGGAGAAGGTCGAGTACGTGCCGACGCTCGCGCCGAGCGACCCGGTCCTGGTGTCCGGCGTGGCCAAGGCCCTGAAGGACGCCGGCGCCAACTCGTATCTGATGATCAACCGCAGCCAGGTCACCTCGCTCCAGATGGACGCCGGTTACTCCAGGAACTGGGAGTCCCGGCTCATCCAGAACCTCGACAAGCGCGAGGACCTCAAGCAGGTCTTCGCCAACGCCGACGCCACGATCTTCGCCCTGCGCGACCAGCCCGGAAAGGCCCCCGAGGCCGACCCCGGACCGATCGGCCCCCAGGTCACCTGGACCCCGTGGTCGGTCGTGGGCGGCCTCGCCGCGATCGCCCTGATCGTCCTGCTGAGCGTCCGCGAGGTCGTACGCGTGGCGATCCCCCCGAGCGTCCGCCAACTCCGCTGGCTCCAGAGCAGCTTCTGGTTCAGCCTGCCGCTGCTGGCACTGCTGCTGGCATCACTCGTACAGCGCTTCTTGACGATGGGCGCGCCGTAAGGGGCGAAGCCCCTTCAGGGGCGCGGGGCTGTATCGATATGCGGCTCCGCCGCGTGGGCGCGACCAGCCACGACGGTCCCGCAGTTCCCCACGCCCCCCGCGGCAGTCACCTCTTGAGCCACTTCACCTCGTACGCACCCATATCGAACTTCTCACCGTCGATCTCCGCACTGATCCTGCGATCGAGGGTGTTGACCACGAGCACAGCCTTGTCATCGGCCAGCACCCGGACGTTCGGCTTGTCATCCGCCGCAACGGACACCGTCTCGTACCTGGTCCCCGGCGGAAACTCCTCGCTGAACCGGGACAGCAGGCCGTACATGGGCAGCGACTCGCCACCGTCCTTCGTGTCCGTGGGAGTCCACAGACACCCGGGGCACTCCCCGCTCTTCTCCTCCGGATTCCAGTAGAACCCGGAGGTCGCCCCACCCTTGGCCATCCCGATCAGCCCGGAGGCCTGGACGGCGACGCGACGGTTCTCGGACCAGCCATGGCGGTTGTCATCACCGTCGGCGGGCTCCACGTAGTACTCGGCCCACCACAACGGCAGGCCGGCGGAGCGCTCCCGCACCCACTCGCTCACGGCCGTGAACTTGTCGGTGGCCGCGAACTCGTCGGGGATCAGATCGTCGTCCTTGGAGTAACTGGACCCGTCCACCACCACGAAGTCCGCGCCGGCCTTGTTCTTGTTCCAGTAGTCGAACGCGTCGAGGACCCGCTGGTCCATGGCACCCCAGGGACCCTTCAGCGATGTCGACGCGTCCTGCTTCTGCCGCGGATCGAGACTGTCCATGACCAGATACGGCCCGCCGACCATGATGTCCTCGTCAACCTTCTTCAGGGCCTCGTAGACGAGGTTGTACAGCTCGGTGTACCCCTCGTAGTCCCAGCGGGCCTCGCTGTTGTTCCAGAAGCCCTTGAACTCGTTCCAGACGATGAAGTGCCGTACATCGGGGTAGCGCTTGGCGACGGTCGCGGCGAGGGCGGCGTAGTCCGCGAAGTGCTCCGGCTCGGGCGCGGTCTCCAGCGCGGCCTGGCTCCAGTTGGTGTTGTCGGCGCCGGACTCGCCGCCCTTCATCCAGTCGGGCGCGCAGCACAGGGTGACGACGGGGGTGCCGCCGGTGGCGCGGACGAAGTCGACGCGCCGGTCCATGTCCTCGAAGTCGTAACGCCCCTTGACGGGTTCGGGATTACCGGCGCCCCAGCCCATGATGTGCTGGATCTGCGGCAGGGGCTGCTCCCCGAGGCGTTCCTCGACGCGCCCGACGGCGGCCTCGCTGCCCTCGTCCGCGCTGAACTGGGTGTGGGTGAAGCCCCAGCCCACCTCGGGTCCGGTGGCCTCGGACGGGGTGGCGGGCGTGCCGTGCACCTTGTCGCCGTCGGGCGAGGTGCCGGCGGTGCTGCCGCCGTTCCCGGGAAGCGTGTTGAGCAAGGTCACGACCAGGGCGAGAACCGCCGCCGCCACGCCGAGCAGCGCGGTGAGCCGCCACCGCCGGTCCCCCGAATTCCACCCATGACGTCCCATCATGGGCAACAGTAACCGTGCGGGGTGGTGGTAGGGGAGCTTCCGCCGGTGAACTCGCGGGCAATCGGACCGACCGCGGGGGCGGGGAGCGCGGGCTTCGGCGGACACGACCGGCGCACTACGGAAAGCGGATGCAAGGGGAGCCCTCGGTGACGGATCATGGCGGCATGTCTGCCAACCCACACGACGCACTGCCGATCCGGCTCAACGTCGACGACAGCGACTCCCCGTCCGATGTCGTCGACGCGCTGTTCCTCGGCCGTTTCGCGACGGGCGAGCAGCCGTACGCGCACGCGGCGAACATCGACCGGGTACGGTCCGGGGCCACCCTGCTGCCGCCGGGCGCCCGGGTGCTGCGCGCGGCGCGGGACGACGACCGCAGCGCGACCCTCGCCGAGGGCGACGGCTGGACCGTGCTGATCTCCCGCTGGAACCGGGGCGCCGATGTCACGGTCACCGCGACCACCGCCGAGCTGGCGGAGAAGGTGCTCGGCCAGGCCACCGACGGCGCGGCCGACGAGCCCGAGCCACAGCCGGAGAACGTGACGATGGGCTTCTGGTACGTCTCGCCGCGCCGGGGCCCGCACCGTACGACCCGGCAGATCTCGGCGGGCACCTGGGAAGAGGTACGGCCGAACTACACGGCCCCGGTGGCGGACGCGATGGACCACCTGATGAAGACGACCCCCGAGGACATCGCGGGCCGTCTCCTGCTGCTGCACGGCCCGCCCGGCACGGGCAAGACCTCCGCGCTGCGCACGCTGGCCCGCTCCTGGCGGGACTGGTGCCAGGTCGACTGCGTCCTGGACCCCGAGCGGCTCTTCTCCGACGTCGGCTATCTGATGGACATCGCCATCGGCGAGGAGGACTCGACGGGCAAGGGCCGCTGGCGGCTGCTCCTCCTGGAGGACTGCGACGAGCTGATCCGCGGCGAGGCCAAGCACACCGCCGGCCAGGCGCTGTCCCGCCTGCTGAACCTCACGGACGGTCTCCTCGGCCAGGGCCGCAACGTCCTGGTCGGCGTCACCACCAACGAGGACCTGGAACGCCTCCATCCCGCCGTGGTCCGCCCCGGGCGGTGCCTCGCCCGGATCGAGGTGGGCGCCCTCACCCGCGCGGAGGCGGTCGGCTGGCTCGGCACGGAGGAGGGCGTCGGCCGTGAGGGCGCCACCCTGGCCGAGCTGTACGCGCTGCGTCGCGGCACGTCACCGACGTCCCTGCCGGAGCCTCGGGGCGGAGCGGACGCGGGCCTGTACCTGTAGTGCTTTGATGGCCGTATGACCCTGTTCGTCGGCACGTCGGGGTGGAAGTACAAGGACTGGCGGGGCGCCCTCTACCCGGAGGGCTGCCCCACCCGGCTGTGGCTGGAGGAGTACGCGGCGCGTTTCGCGACGGTCGAACTCAACAACGCGTTCTACCGCCTGCCGACGCGGGAGAACTTCGAGGCGTGGCGGGAGCGGGTGCCGGGGGACTTCGTGGTCGCGGTGAAGGCGAGCCGGTATCTGACCCACATCAAACGGCTGCGGGACCCCGAGGAGCCGGTGCACCGCCTGATGAGCCACGCGGAGGGTCTGGGCGAGCGCCTGGGCCCGATCCTGCTCCAGCTGCCGCCGACGCTGCGGGCCGACGCGGACCTCCTGGACACCTGCCTCGGCTGCTTCCCCTCCGGCACCCGGATCGCGGTCGAGCCCCGCCACGACTCCTGGTGGACGCCCGAGGTCCGCGAGGTCCTCGAGTCCCACGGCGCGGCCCTGTGCTGGGCCGACGCCCACTCCCGCCCGGCGACCCCGCTGTGGCGGACCACCGACTGGGCCTACCTCCGCTTCCACCAGGGCCGGGCCCACCCCTGGCCCCACTACGGCCGCCAGTCCCTGACGACCTGGGCCCACCGCATCGCCGACACGTGGCCCACCAGCGCCGACACCTACGTCTACTTCAACAACGACCCGCACGCGGCGGCCGTCGAGGACGCGATGACCTTCGCCCGCGCGGCGAGAAGGGCGGGCCTGAAACCGACCCGCACCCCGGATCACCTGGCGCGGGCCTAGGGCCCTAGCGACACTCGCTACTCCGCGTACGCGGCCCGCAGGGCGTCGCGGGCCGCCGCCAACGCCTGCGCCTCGCTGAGCCCGAGTCGGCGCACCCGCTCCGCGTACGACCCGGCGGCCGCCGCGGCCTCGCGCTCCGCGGCCGAGCCGGCGGCGGCCACGAAGGTTCCGTTGCGCCCCCGCGTCTCGATCACCCCGTCCGTCTCCAGCGCGCGATACGCCTTGGCGACGGTGTTGGCGGCGAGCCCGAGCTGCTCGGCGAGCCCCCGTACGGTGGGCAGCCGGTAGCCGACGGGGAGCGCCCCGGAGTGGGCCTGTTCGGAGATCTGGGCGCGCACCTGCTCGTAGGGCGCGGCCCCCTCCACGATGCGAATCTTCAAGGTCACGCGGCGATTGTCCCGCACCCACCGAAAATTCGGAGGCGACTCCCTGCGCCGCCCGCGTAGCGTGCGCTCACATGACAGTGATCGTGCGCGACCTCCGTGCCGCCGACAGAGCGGACGCCGAGGCCTTCGCCGACGTACGACGGCGGGCGCTGCCCTTCATGGTCAGCACCGCCGAGTCCCTGCTCCACGACGCCACGCACGCGCCGCCCGAGGCCCACCACCAGCGGCTGGTAGCCGAGGCGGACGGCGAGGTGATCGGCACCGCGCAGCTGGACATCGCCCATGACAGCCCCGTACCGGGCCAGGGCAACGTCAACGTGTATGTGCATCCGGAGCACCTGCGCCGGGGCGCGGGCGGTCTGCTGGTGCGCGCCGCCGAGGAGCGCCTGACCGCGGTGGGGGCGAAGCGGCTGCTCTCCTGGGTGCTGGACACCCCCGAGAACCGCGCGTTCGCCGAGCGGCGCGGCTACACGGCCAGCCGCTCCGCCCACTTCCTCCGCCTGGACCTGGCCCACGGCGCCCTCCCCCCGCTCGGGGCCTTGCCCGAGGGCGTCGAGCTGCGCACGGCCGCCGACTTCACGGACGACCCGCGCCCCCTGTTCGACCTGGACGCGGAGACGACGGCGGACGAGCCGGGCGACCTCGACGCGGAACTGGACGACTACGAGCTGTGGTGGGAGGAGACCTTCCGCCACCCGCTCCTCGACCACGCGCTGAGCACGGTGGTCGTCGTGGACGGCACGCTCGCCGCGTTCACCGCGGTCCGCACGGACGGCCGGGACCGCTACTTCACCGGTATGACGGGCACCGCCCGCGCCTTCCGCGGCCGGGGCCTCGCCAAGCTCGCCAAGAACGACTCCCTGCACCGTGCCCGCGCAGCCGGCTACACGGAGGCGTTCACCGGCAACGACAGCGACAACGGGCCGATGCTCGCGATCAACAAGTGGTTCGGCTACGAAGTGTGCGCCACGGAGGTGCGATATGTCCGCGAACTCGACTGACTCGATGGAGGAGTTGGACGTCGTCCTACTCAAGGCGGGCCGTACGAAGATCCGTTACCCCGCGCGGCTGTTGAGCGACGACGGCACCCGGATCGCGGTCCGCGCCTCCTGGGCGAGCGACGGCGTACGGGACTTCGGCTTCGTACGGTTCGAGCCCGGTGACGTCTTCACCGAGTACTACTGGCGCGACCGGTGGTACGCGGTGAAGGAGGTCCGGGACGCGCGGGGCACGCTGAAGGGCTGGTACTGCGACATCACCCGCCCGGCCACGTTCTCCGGTGGGGAACTCGTCGTGGAGGATCTCGACCTCGACCTGTGGCGCTCCGCGGACGGCACGACCGTACTACGGCTGGACGAGGACGAGTTCGAGGAGAGCGGGCTCGCGGGGAGCGACCCGGAGGCCGCGGCGGCCGCCGTCGCCGCCCTCGACGAACTCGAGGTGCTCGCCACCGCCGAAGGCGGCCTGGAGTCGCTGCTGGCGTAGACGGTGCTGAGGTGGACGGTGCCGAGGTGGACGGTCAGAGACGGGCCAGCACCGCGTACCGCTCGTCCTCCACCTTCCTCCCCCACAGCGAGGAGTCGTCCCCCAGCCACTCCACCACCGCGTCGGACACGAGCGGCGCGACCAGCCCGTGCAGCCGCTCGGCGGGTATGCCGACCGGGCTGACCGTGCCCCAGACACCCTCGACCAGCACGAGACGGCCTCCGGGCCGGAGCAGTCCGCACCAGCGGCGCAGGACGCGGGCCGGGTCGGGCAGGGTCCACAGGAGATGGCGGACGAGGACGACGTCGAACCGCTCCTCCCCGACGGGCGGTGCCGCCGCGTCGCCGACGAGGAACACGGCGGGGTGCCCGGCGAGTTTGCCGCGGGCGAGGGCGACCATGGCCGGGGAGGCGTCCACTCCGGTCACCCGGTGCCCCTGCTCGGTCGCGAGGAGTGACAGGCTGCCGGTGCCGCAGCCGAGGTCGAGTACGTCGCAGGCGCGGGGCGGCAGCCAGTCGCGCAACCGGGTCGCCCAGGCCTCCCGGACGACGGGATCCCGCAGGCCATGATCGGGTTCGTCGTCGAAAGTGGCGGCTTCCGCGTCCCAGTCGGGGGTCGCCGAGGGGGCATCCGCCGCCGGGTTCTTCGGTGTTTCAAGGGCTCGGGAGGTTTCACCGTCGTCGATGTTGGTCATGCCGCCAGAGTGACACCTGCCACTGACAGTCCAGATGGTGACAGCCGCCACTGACAGAGCACGAACGATGAGGAACGCTCCCGGAAAGGGTCTACCTCCGTGAAACCGCGGAACCCGGTAGACGCAAGGAGGCAGCCATGCGCCGTACGACCGTGCAGAAGCCCCTGAGGAAGTCCACGTCCCGCCGTGTGCGGGACGAGGCCGACGAACGCCCCGTAGAGCGCCGGGAAGTGCGAAAGGACATCGCGCGCACCTGGTGGCCGGACGGCTGAGCACCGTCAGGTGGTCAGGCGAGCCGCTTGCGGTAGTGGACGCGCTCGTGCGGCCCCTCCGCGCGACGCTCCACGACCTCGTAACCGAACTTCGGGTAGATCCTCTGGTTCTCCCACATCGCCGCATGTGTGTAGAGCCTGACTTCGGACAGGCCCAGGGCACGCGCGCGCGTGTCCACGAATTCCAGCAGCCGCCGCCCGACGCCCCGCCCATGGGCGTCGGGATGGACGGCGATGTTGTCGAGGAACAGATGGTCCTCGTACGCCTCGACGACCACCAGGCCGATCACGGGGTCCCCGGCCACGAAGACCCGCCCGGCTGCCACGTTCGCCGCGTGGTCCGCCTCCATGGGCTGCGGCAGCCGTCCGATGCGCTCGATGTAGCGGTGGTACGCGGCGTCCGTCACGGCCTTCACGGCGGCCACGTCGGCGGGGCCCGCGACTCTGATGGCCTGCTCGCGCGGCGCCTGCGTCATGAGCGGGGCCGTGTGAGGGTGCGGTCCAGGAGGTCCAGCAAGGCCGTCCAGTGGCGTTCCGCCGCCTCGGCGTCGTAGGAGGCGGTGTCGGCCTGGGTGTAGCCGTGGGACGCGCCCGTGTAGACCTCGGTGCGGTGGCGGACGCCCGCCTCGGTGAGGGTCTTGTCGAGCAGGTCGATCTGCTCCGGCGGCAGGGACGGATCCTGGTCGGCGTGCCCGAGGTACACCTCGCCGGTGATCCGGGGCACCGACAGGTGGGGGCTGTCGGGGGCGTCGGTCGCCAGGCCCCCACCGTGGAACCCGGCCACGGCGGCGACCCGCTCCGGGAAGGCACCGGCGGTGTACAGGGCCAGCCGGGCCCCCATGCAGTAGCCGGTGATCCCGACGGGCCCGGCGGCGGCCCGCGGGCTGTCGGCCAGCCACCCCAGATACGCCGCCGCGTCCCGCAGCGCCGACTCCGGCGTCAGCGCCCGCATGACGGGCATGATCTGTCCCCACAGCTCCGGACGCGCGCCCGGATCGATGAACTCGGGCAGATCGAACACCGGGGTCCGTCCCGACCGGTGGAAGACATTGGGGACGAGGACCGTGTACCCGGCACCGGCCAGGCGGTCGGCCATCGCCCTCAGATGCGGTCGCAGCCCGAACGCGTCCATGTAGAACAGGACCGCTGGATGCCGGGCGTCGTCGTCGGGGTGGACGAGGTAGGCGTCGGCGGTGCCGTCCTCGGTGGCGATGTCCACGGATGTTCCCCGCACAGCGGTCATGGGCGCTCCTCTGCTTCTCTCCGACTGATCCTCAGCCGGTCATCAACTGACATGAGCAGTCGGATTGTTCCGCGCCCAGGTAAGAAACGGATCACCGGCCGGTACGAGAACCCGTCTTCCTCAGCCCTCGGTTAGCCCCTCCTTAACGCCACCATAAGGATCTCTCGTACCCGCCCTCAGCAGGCGATTCCACGGTTCCTTGGGGCTAGCTTGCTGATCAGCCCCGCCAGGAGCGGCGGCCGGCACGGCCGCCGACGACTTCCGGGGCCTGTCGGGCGGCTCAGGCCGGACAGGCCCCGGCGTCTCCGCACATGCACGTGTCAGCCGACGGCCGAGAGGCAGGTCGTCGGGGTGGCACGGGCCGGATCCAGGGCGTTGACGACCTCGTGGAACGCGATGCGGTCGAGGAGGCCGACCGCCGCGTGTTCGGAGAGGTCGAGCGCGCAGAGGTCCTGGATGACGATGTTGCGTACACCGGGCCCGCTGAGGAACTGGGACTCGTACGGCGTGACCACCTCGTCGTACTTGGTGGCGAGGACCGTGTAGGTGACGCCCGGGACGGTGTCGCCGCCCGCGTTGAGCTTGGTCATGAAGGCGGATCCGGCCACCTGGTCGGCGAGGGCCGGGGTGGTGGTGGACAGCAGGTCGCCGGCACCGGGGAAGTACGTGAGGAGTTCGGTGAGGCCGTTCAGCGTGGTGCCGTGGTTGGAGGGCGCGATGCCGACGAGGGCGTTCACCTCCGCGGCTCCGCCGAGGAACTTGAGGTAGTAGCGGGGCATCATGCCGCCCTGCGAGTGGCCGACGAGGTCGGTCTCGGGGGCGCCGGTCGCGGCGAGCACCTTGTCGACGAAGGCGTCGAGTTGCTCCGCCGACTTGTCGACCGGGCCGAGCCCGTTGAAGAAGGCGACGCCGGGGAGCTGCCCGTAGTCGAGGGAGTAGACGCAGTAGCCGCGGTGCACGAGGTAGGGCGCGAGGCCCAGCCAGTTGTCGACGGAGTTGGCGAAGGTTCCGTGGACCAGGACGACGGGGCGGGGGTGGGCGCTGGAGGGTTTGCAGGAGTAGTCGTTCCAGCCACGGCTGGGCGCGGCGGCCGTGTCGGCGGCCTCGGCTGCGGCGGTGGGGACGACGGTCGCGGCGGTGGCCAGGCACAGGGCGGCCAAGGGTCTGAGCAGGCGTTTCCAGGGCAGCATCGGGTGATCTCCTTGCGGCTCAAGGGACGTGCGACGACGTTCGCCCTGTGATCCGGATCACGAGGATGCTGTTCTTCTTCGCCAAGTTACGGGCGAGTAGAAAAAGTGGGAAGTTACGCGTCAGTAAAAACTTCAAGTGATGGTCGTGGACGCTGACACGTGACGTCGAACCGTCACCGGACGGGCCTGAGGGGACCGTTGGGCGCGATGCGCAGCAACGACGGCACGCGGATCGTGCCGCCGTGGGCCTATGGACAGCCGTAGGAGGGGATTACGCGGCCAGCGTGCCCGGTGTCACCGCGTGCGGGCCGAACTTCGCGCGGGCCCGGTCGGCGACCTCCTCGATCCGGCGGGCCTTCTCGTCGGCGGGGTCGAAGGCGAGCTGGTGGGAGGCCTGGTCGGCGGGGGTCAGCCCCTCGACGCGCAGGGCGATCGCGCGGACGCGGGCGCGCTGGAGGCCGAGGGCGTCGTACAGGCCGTAGGCCACCGAGGTCAGCGCCGGGGAGTGGGCGGTCGGTTCCTTGAGGGTGCGGGTGCGGGTCGTCGAAGAACGGTCGGCGTAGCGGACGGTGAGGGTGAGGGTGCGGCAGACCTTCTCCAGGGCGCGCAGCCGGGAGCCCAGTTCCTCGGTGCCGGCGAGCAGGGCGCGGCGATGCCGGTCCGGGTTCAACTCGTCGTGGGGGAAGGGCTGTTCGGTGGCGAGGGAGCACGCGACGGCGTTCGGTACGACCCGGCCGCGGTCGACGCCGTTCGCCTTCTCGTGCAGTTCGCGGCCGGTCCGCGCGCCGACCAGGCGCTGGAGCGTGGACAGGGGCGCGCCGGCGACCCCGCCGAGGGTGTCGAGGCCGTACTCGCACAGCGTGCGGGCGGTCGCGGTGCCGACCCCGGGCAGCGCGCGGACGGGTAGTTCGGCGAGGAAGTCCACGACGAGGTCCTCGGGGACCGCGCACGGCGACCCGGGCGTGGCCGCCCCCAGCGCCAGCCGCGCCAGCAGCGGCCCCGGCCCGGCGCCGATCACACAGTCGACGCCGTACAGCGCGAGGGCGCGGACCCGGATCAGCCGGGCCAGCTCCTCGGCGTCCCGGCCGAAGTACCGTTCGGCGCCCCGCAGATCGGCCAGCGCCCCGTCGGGCGGCAGCGCCTCCACGACCGGGGTGAAGTCCTCGAGCAGGCCGAGGAGACCGGGCAGGGCCGCCTCGTACCCCGGTGGCAGCTGGAAACGTACGCAGAGGATGGTCATCCCGCACTCCCTGGACTCTGGTGCCACAACTTCCGTACCTGAGAAGGACCTTGTGAGGGCTCCGCGCCCGCCGGCCGCAGATCGGCCCACGGGTGCATCTCGTAACCGGTGGGCATGCGGATCCGGCGGCCGGTGTCGCCGCTCGCCGGTGCGCCATCGGTGTCGCCGCTCGCCGGTGCGCCCCCGGCGTCCACGGGCTCCGCCAGCCGGGGCGCCACCGCGTCGAGGCCGCCCTCGCGCCGCAGCTCCACCAGCTCGGCGAGGTTCCAGGCGGCCGCGCCCACCACGCTGAGGCTGCGCGGGCCGCGCCGCTGTACCACCCCACGCACCAGCAGCAGCCAGGAGTGGAAGACGGTGTGGGCGCAGGCGTCGTGGGAGTCGTCGAAGAAAGCGAGGTCGACCAGGCCGGTGCCGTCGTCGAGGGTGGTGAAGATGACCCGTTTGCCGGAGCGGATCGGCGGGGTCTGGGTCGCCGCCTTGGCGCCCGCGACCAGCACCGTCTCCCCGTGCCGCGCCTCCCGCAGCCGCCGCGCCGACACCACGCCCAACTCGTCGAGGAACTCCCGGTGGTCGTCCATCAGGTTGCGCGAGACGTCCATCGACAGCACGCCCAGCTCGGCGCTGAGCCTCTCGGCGGAGGACAGGTCCGGCAGACCGGCCGACGCGGTCCTGCGCCCACCCGCCAACGGCAGCTGGCCACCGCCCGCACCCCGGCTGCCCCGGTGCAGCTCGGTCAAGTGCAGTTGCAGATCACGCCGGTTGGCACCGAAGGCGTCCAACGCGCCCACCTGGGCCAGTCTTTGAGCCAGCGGTCGGCTCGGCCGCGCCCGCTCCCAGAAGTCCAGCAGCGAGGCGTACGGCTGCCCGTCCGCGATCCGCGCCGCCTCGGCCTCACTGATGCCGTGCACATCGGAGAGGGCGAGCCGGATTCCCCACACCTTCTCCTCTCCCGACCCCCTTGATTCAGACACCAGTTCGATACGGTGGGCGACCGCCGACCGGTTCACGTCCAACGGCAGGATCGGCACCCCGCGCCGCCGCGCGTCCGCCAGCAGCAGCCGCTTCGGGTACATCCCGGGGTCGTGCGTGAGCAACCCGGCGTAGAACGCCGCCGGATGGTGCGCCTTCAGCCACGCCGACTGGTACGTCGGCACCGCGAAAGCCACCGCGTGCGCCTTGCAGAAGCCGTACGACCCGAAGGCCTCGACGATCTCCCAGGTCCGGGCGATCGTCTCGGCGTCGTACCCCTCCGCGGCCGCGCGCTGCGCGAACCAGACCCGGATCCGCCCCTGCGACTCGGGGTCGGAGAGCCCGCGCCGCACCTGGTCCGCCTCGTCCCGGCCGCAGCCGGTCATGAGGTGCACGATGTCGATGATCTGCTCATGGAAGACGACCACGCCGTACGTCTCCCGCAGCGGCTCCGCCAGATCGTCGTGCGGGTAGCGGACCGGCGCCCGCCCGTGCCGGGCCGCGATGAACGGCCGCACCATGTCGGCGGCGACCGGACCGGGCCGGAAGAGGGAGATGTCGACCACCAGGTCGTGGAAGGTGGCCGGCTGGAGCCGCCCCACCAGGTCCCGCTGCCCCGGCGACTCGATCTGGAAGCAGCCCAACGTCTCGGTGGAACGGATGAGTCGATAGGTCGCCGGGTCGCCCGCGCCCCGCTCGAAGTCGAGCGCGTCCAGGTCGACCCGCTCCCCCGTCGCCCGCGCCACCTCCGCCACCGCGTGCGCCATCGCCGACTGCATCCGCACGCCCAGCACATCGAGCTTGAGCAGCCCGAGGTCCTCGACGTCGTCCTTGTCGAACTGGGACATGGGGAACCCCTCGCCGCTGGTCGGCATCACCGGCGTACGGGCGAGGAGGGAGGCGTCGGAGAGGAGCACCCCGCACGGGTGCATGGCGACTCCGCGCGGAAGGGCGTCGAGGGATTCGACCAGCTCCCACAGACGGCCGTACTTCGCCCCTTCCCGCTGAAACTCCCTGGCCAGCTTCCTGAGTTCGGGCAGCTCTTCGAGCGCGGCCCGCGCGTCCCGCGCCCGGATGTGCGGGAAGGACTTGGCGATCCGGTCGATGTCGGCGGGGTCCAGGGAGAGGGCCGCACCCACGTCGCGGACGGCGTGGCGGACACGGTACGTCTCCGGCATCGCGACGGTCGCGACCCGCTCCGTGCCGAACCGGTCGATGATCGCGCGGTAGACCTCCAGGCGGCGCGCGGACTCCACATCGATGTCGATGTCGGGCAGCGCGACCCGCCGCTTGGACAGGAACCGCTCCATCAGCAGACCGTGTTCGACGGGGTCGGCGTGGGCGATGCCGAGGAGATGGTTGACGAGGGAGCCGGCGCCGGAGCCCCGCGCGGCGACCCTGATCCCCATCTTCCGCACGTCGTCGACGACCTGAGCGACCGTCAGGAAATAGGAGGCGAAGCCGTGGTGGGCGATGACGTCCAGCTCCTGGTGCATCCGGTCCCAGTACGCACGCCGGGTGTCGTAGCCGTGCCGCATCATCCCGGCCGCCGCCCGTGAGGCCAGCGCCCGCTGGGCGGTGCGGCGGCCCGCGCCGACGAGGTGCGGCTCGGGGAAGTGGACGGTGCCGAGGCCGAGGTCGTCCTCCGGGTCGACGAGGCACTCGGCGGCCGTGGCCCGGGTCTGCTCCAGCAGGCGGTACGCGGCGCCGCGGCGGTAGCCGGCGGCCTCGACGACCCGCTCGGCGACGGCCAGCATGGCGTCCGCCCCCTTGAGCCAGGCCTCCCCGGAGTCCAGCTCGCCCCGGGGGTCGACGGGGACGAGCCGCCGGGCCGCGTCCAGGACGTCGGCGACCGGGCCCATACCGGGGTCGGCGTACCGGACGGCGTTGCTGAGCACCGGACGGATCCGCTGCTCGGCGGCGAAGCCGACGGTACGGGCGGCCAGCCGCAGCGAACCGGGGCCGGTGCCCTCGCGGCCGTGCCACACCGCTTCGAGACGCAGGGCGTCGCCGTACACCTCCCGCCAGGGCACGAGGAGCTTCGCGGCGCGGTCGGGGCGCCCGGCGGCGAGCGCGCGCCCCACGTCGGAGGCCGGCCCGAGCAGCACGGTCAGGCCCTCGGCGGCACACTCCGACCAGGGCAGCAGCGGCGGGCTCTCACTTCTGCCCCCGCCCTCACCCTCACCCTCACCCGCGCCCG
Organism: Streptomyces sp. CA-210063; assembly: GCF_024612015.1. NCBI lineage: Bacteria > Bacillati > Actinomycetota > Actinomycetes > Kitasatosporales > Streptomycetaceae > Streptomyces > Streptomyces sp. CA-210063. The sequence continues at coordinate 8,445,292 of NZ_CP102512.1, read as the reverse complement.
CGCCCGCATGCGCCGCCGAAACGATTCTGCATAGCTCGGCCCACCCCTTGGCGCCGTCCCGGGCGAGGAACGCCACCCGAGGAGTCGACTCGTCGATGAAGGCACCACCGCGTACGGGGGTCCGTCGCCGCGCCTGCCGTACGGCCGCCCCCTCGACGGCAGACGCCACCGCCAGCTCCACCCCGAACAGCGGGCGGATCCCCGCCCTCGCGCAGGCCTTGGCGAACCGGACGGAGCCCGCGAGGGTGTCCCGGTCGGTGAGCGCGAGGGCGTCCATGCCCCGTTCGAAGGCACGCTCGGCCAGCCGCTCCGGGTGCGAGGCGCCATAGCGCAGGGAGAACCCGGAGGCGGTGTGCAGATGCGCGAACCCCGACACACGCACCTCCCGCACTCGACTCAACCACTCGACTCGAACATCAGTTCACAGCCTTCCCGTCTCCACCATAGACCACTTTTCGAACTTGCGTGCGATCGCCCTTCGGCCCCATCCCACCTGCGCAAACACCCTCCGCCCCGGACCGTGGGGCCATGACACAGACGGCCGACCCCGCCCAGGTCCTTCCTGGAAGAACTCGGGGAACGTGGCCGCCCTGCGGGGGCTGGGAGCGCTGGTCGTCTTGGCGAGGGGCGCGGCCACGCCGGCGCTCCAGCGCGTCGTCGGGATCACCGGCATCGGCGTGGCCGTCCCGCTGGTGGCGATCGCGGGCAACCCGAGCGCGGGCGGCGCCCTGCCGCCGCTGCTGCCGCCGTTCTGGGAGCTGCTGCTGCCGCCGTCCTGGGCGGCGATCGGCCCGGCGCTGCCACCGGGGGCGGGCGGCTGGGCGGCCCGCTCGATCGCGTACTTCAAGGGCAACGACATCACCGGGCCACTGCTGGTGCTCTCGGCCTGGGCAGCGGCAAGGGCCGCCATCACCGTGGTGATGGCGGCCCTGGAGAAGAAGCCGGAGGGCCGGCCTTGGAAGCGTGACCTCGACCTTCCAAGGCGTGACCCTCCGGCCCTCCGGCACTTCGGCCTTCCGGCCCTCGCCTCAGCCGATCTGCGTACCGGTCGCCGACAGCGCCTCGGTGACGGGCTGGAAGAAGGTCTCGCCGCCCGAGGTGCAGTCGCCGCTGCCGCCGGAGGTGAGGCCGATGGCCTTGTCGCCCGAGAAGAGCGAGCCGCCGCTGTCGCCGGGCTCGGCGCAGACGTCGGTCTGGATGAGGCCGTTGACGATGTCGCCGCTGCCGTAGTTCACGGTGGCGTCGAGGCCGGTGACCGTGCCGCTGTGGACCTGGGTGGTCGAGCCGCTGCGGGTGACCTCCATGCCGACGGTCGCCTCGGCGGCCCCGCTGATCGCCTGGGTGGAGCCGTTGTAGAGGTTGACCTCGCTCGGGTGATCGACGTCAGCGGTGTACTTGACCAGGCCGTAGTCGTTGTCCGGGAAGCTGGAGTCCTCGTTCTCGCCGATGACCTGGCCATCGGCCGACCACGTGGAGATGCCCTCGGTGCAGTGACCGGCCGTCAGGAAGTACGGCTCGCCGCCCTTGACCACGTTGAAGCCGAGGGAGCAGCGGCCGCTGCCGCCGGTGATGGCGTCGCCGCCCGCGACGAAGGGCTTGAACTCTCCCTCGGTGCGCTTGAGTTCGGCCTTGGCGCCGAGGCCGTCCACGACCTTCGTCAGCTTGGCCAGCTCGGCCTCGGAGACGGTGCGGTCCGCGGTGACGACGACCTTGTTGGTGGTCGGGTCGGTGGCCCAGGAGGTACCGGGGATGGTGGCGTCCTCCTTGAGGGTCGTCCGGGCGCCCTTCAGTTCGGCGAGGGAGTTCTCGACGATGCGGGCCTTGGCGCCGGCCGCCTCGACGGTCTCGGCGGCGGCCTCGTCGAGCACGTTCACGACGAGGAGCTTGCTCTTCGCGTCGTAGTACGTTCCCGCCGCGTCGGTGCCGAGGTCCGCGTCGAGGGTGAGGGCGAGCTTTCCGGCCGCCGTGATGGAGAGCGCTTTCAGCTCGGGGGTCGGTGCGGTCTCACTCGCGTTCGCAGTCTGGAAGGTCACTCCCGCGGCGACCAGTGCGGCGATGCCCGCACCCGTCACGACGGCACGGCGCCTGGGTATGCGTCGGTGCTTCAACTTACGTCCTCCTGTGGGGGGTTGGCCGACAGGGGCGTGGGGGCCCCATTCGACCGGAAGGCGTACGGGCAAGGAGGCGACGGACGATAAAAAACGCCGCGTCCATGCCAACTGTGCGGCGCCAACTATTCCTAGGCGCACAGGGGACACACAAGGTCGACTTCAGGCCGAGCACACAACCCGAGCGCACGCCCCCTATGCCATTACCGTCCGGTAACGTCCCACCTCGCGATCGCAGGAATTCACACTGCAAACACAGGAAGCAACGACCTCCTGCGCAACGGGTGAGGTCTAGTCCTGTCTGAAAATCACCCTACAGAGGTCCGGTTTCAAACGGGTCCCGAGGGGCGGGAGTTGCTTCCGCATCGGTTTCAGAAGCACGAGGCGCAGCCCCTGCTTTTCAGGGGCGCGGGGAACTGCGCGAGAAGCCCACCTGCCCGTGGCCCGATCACCGGCTACGGCGCACCATGCGGCGGCGGGTGCGCCACCCCCTGAACCGGCGGAGCCCCTTGCTGGGCCCTCTCCAGGAACCGCAGCAGCTCCACCGGGAACGGCAGGACGAGCGTGGAGTTCTTCTCGGCCGCCACCGCCACCACGGTCTGCAGCAGCCGCAGTTGGAGCGCGGCGGGCTGCTCGGACATCTCCTTGGCGGCCTCGGCGAGCTTCTTCGAAGCCTGCAGCTCGGCGTCGGCGTTGATGACCCGGGCCCGGCGCTCACGGTCGGCCTCGGCCTGCCGGGCCATGGACCGTTTCATGGTCTCGGGCAGCGAGACATCCTTGATCTACGTGAAGCCGGGCCCGCGCACGTTCGGCCTCAGCCGGCCGAGCCGGAAGACCACCCCCCGCTCGTACTGCCTCACGACCCGCGCCGCCGACATCACGTACGCCGTGCCGACGGACGCGAGGGCCACCCCCGCCGTCACCAGCTCCTCGACCATCACGGCCCCCAGGGTCCGAAGTGGGCGTATGAGAGGAAGTACTCACGGGCGGTGCGCGCCTCGGCGCGCACCCGCACGCATCTTGACGGTAACTCCGCCGCCCGAACGAGGGCGAGCCCCCGCACGTCATCCGTGCGGGGGCTCGTCTGCTGCCGGCCACTGCCGGGGTGGGCGCCGATGCCGGGGGGAAGTGCGCCGGCGCCCGGTCGGTCTAGAAGACGCTGACGCCGTACGCGCTCAGGGCCTCGGTGACCGGCTGGAAGAAGGTCGTGCCACCGGAGGTGCAGTTGCCGCTGCCGCCGGAGGTGAGACCGTACGCCACACCGTTGCTGCCGTAGAGCGGGCCGCCGGAGTCGCCGGGCTCGGCGCAGACCGTGGTCTGGATCATGCCGTAGACGACGTCGCCGCCACCGTAGTTCACGGTCGCGTTGAGGGCGGTCACGCGCCCGGTGCGGGTACCGGTGGTGGAGCCGGTGCGAATGACGTTGGTGCCCACGCTCGGGGTGGCCGCGCTGGTGATGTCCACGCTGCCGGCGGTGCCGTCCTTGGCGATGGTCGTGTTGCTGTAGCGCACGATGCCGTAGTCGTTGGTCGGGAAGCTCGACCCGGTGGTCGGGCCGAGGACCGTGGTACGGCCGGAGTTGGAGTACCAGGTGCCCGCGCCGTCGGTGCAGTGACCCGCGGTCAGGAAGTAGTAGGTGCTCCCGCTGCGGACGTTGAAGCCGAGGGAGCAGCGCCAGCTACTCGCATAGATGGCGTCGCCGCCCTTGATCAGCTTGTTGAACTTGCCGGGGGTCCGCTTGATCGTCAGGGCGTCGGCGTTCTCGCCCGCCGCCTCCTTGATCTGCGCGAGCTCCGTCTTGGAGACGGTGCTGTCGATCGTGACGACGAGCTTGTCCGTCGCCGGGTCGATCGCCCAGGCGGTGCCCGGGATGTCGGCCTTGAGCACCGAGGAGCTGGCGCTCTTCAGTTCGGAGGCGCTGAACGTCTGGGTGCCTGCCGCGTTGGCGCTGGGAACCGTGACGGCGGCCGCGGCCACGAGTCCGGTGGTCACGGCGATCAGCCGGGTCCGTCTCGCTATGCCGCTGCGGGGGGTGGTGCGCTTGATCCTCACTATTCGTTCCCTCCAAAGGGAAGTCGGGGGCCCGCGTGGGGTCGGGGCCCGTGAGGCGCAGATCAGGGACATCGGTCCGGATTCCGAACACGCCGTGCCCCTGACAAGGCGCTGGGGGGAAGTATTCGGCCGCACCGCCGACCCACGCAAGAGTGCCTTTCGGCCTCTCGGGATCCAACCGGCGCACCCTCCACGACAGTTGATCCCACCAGGCCATATGTGCGGGTTCTGTGTGAATGCTGAGCACCCTCCGGCAGGACCGGCCAACGGGTCATCGGAGCAGGCCACAAGAGCCGGGAGCGCCGAGCACCATCATCGTCGGCCGCGACGGCGATCACCGCCCGGGGCAGCCGGTCGGAGTACCCGGGCACGCCACCCGGGGTGTCCGGAAGTCATGTGTTGACCTGTTCAGGTGTTCAGCCCCGCCACGTGGGTTCGGGCAGCCGAACACCGGTGCCGTCACCATGCGCGGCGGGGGCCACTCCTCGATGACGTCCCGCCACCGTTTCAGCAGTCGCAGCCGCAGCACTCGCACGCGTCACAGCAGTCGGAGTCCCGGCAACAGCCCTTACGCCTCTTCCGGGACCAGGGGCCCTCGTACTCCTTCGCGCAGCACATCTGGCAGGTGCAGCACAGCAGCGAGAACATCCCGCATCCCGCCCAGAACCCCCGCCGCCTCGGCGGCTGCGGCGACGGCACCCCACCGAGGCCACCGCCGTGGGCCCCGCCCCCACCGCCGAACGGATGTCCACCGCCTCCGGCATACGGGTTCCCGCCACCGCCCGCGTACGGATTCCCGCCGCCCGCATACGAACTGCCGTACGGGTCGCCCTGCTGCGGCGCCCCACCCCCTTGATGGGCCGAGCACACCGGCACCGCACCGAACGACCGGTCCACCGACCTGCGCAACTCGTGTACGAGCAGCAGATGGGCCAGCTTGCCGTCCACGAAGTCGGCCTCGCGCAGGGCGAGCCGGATGCCGTGCAGGGCGTCGTCGGCGAGCCGCCGGGCCTCGGCCAGGGAGGTCCTCGTGGCGGTCAGCGGATTCCACGCACCGGAGGCGGCGTCGTCGGCCTGGTCCTCCACCGCGTCCAGCAGATGGGCGAGCCGGCCGAAGAGACGTCCGGCCTCGGCGAGCGGTTCGGCGTTGCCGGGGCGGCCGGCCAGTACCGCGGTGTACGCGAAGGCCGCCGCGGTCGCCGTCTCGGTCGGTTCGGTGACCGTCAGCAGCGGGGTGCCCGGCCCGGCCAGCGTCTCGATGCCGATCTGCCGGTCCACGGCGTCGACCAGCAGCGCCGTGTCGAACCCGATGTCCGTTCCCGTACGGGCGCCCGCGCGCCCCCAGCTCGTCGCGATCCGGCGCGCGGCGAGCGCCACCGGTTTGCGGGCGAGCAGTCCGTCTCCGTCGGCCAGGTGGTCGCGCACCTTGGCCGAGGCGAGCACCAGCGAGACGGCGGCGGCGAGCCGCGCGCCCTCGCCCTGGGCGACGGAGGCGGTGCGCATCCCGCGCAGCGGGCAGGGCCCGGCGGTCCGTCGCCAGTCGGTGCTCCGCTCGGCCTGAGCTTCCGTCAGCACCGAGACCAACAGGCCGTCGTAGTTGGTGACGACCCGGGCGAACTGCCCGTGGTCCCCGCGCAGCGCGAGACAGAGCCCGCACAGATGCGCCATCCATTGTGTCCGCAGGCCTTCACCGAGCCGATGGCCGCAGGGCCTCACTATTCCGAACACGACACTCCCCCGTGTCTCCCCCGCTGTCTCCACGCGCTCGCGGATGTCGCCGCATCGTAGTCGCCGGAACGTTCACCCGGACGCACCGACACTCACCCAAACGCCGCGAACAATATTATTTCACTCTCCGTCAGCAGGTGTGTACAGCGAAGCCCTTGGGGCACATGGACTCTCGACGAATTCGTTCTGCACCAGTACCGTCACGAAACCCCCGTGCGGCGTCTATCCACTTGGCGAGACATCCGCATCATGGACGACGATAGGGATGCGGAAAGTACGAAAGACCGCTGCGAGAGGAGGCGTCCATGGGATCGGTGCGCAAGGCGAGTGCCTGGCTTGGCCTCGTCGACGACAACGATGACGAGCGTTACTACGACGACGACTACGCCGATGAGCGGGAGTCCGGCTCCGGCGAGGCCTGGGTCACCGACCCTCGCGTCAAGGTCGCGTCCGAGTCCGCGCAGGACCACGGCCGCCGGATCGGCACGGTCACGCCGGACAGCTTCCGTGACGCCCGGCACATCGGCGAGCTCTTCCGGGACGGCGTCCCGGTGATCATGAATCTCACGAACATGGAGCCCGCCGACGCCAAGCGTGTCGTCGACTTCGCGGCCGGACTGATCTTCGGTCTGCGTGGTTCGATCGAGCGGGTGTCCAACCGCGTGTTCCTGCTGACCCCCGCCGACACGGAGATCGTCAGCGGCGAGGTCGCGAGCCGTCCGGTCGACGGTTTCTTCAACCAGAGCTGAGGCAGGGCCGCTCGCCGGCCCCGTCTTCCGGTGCGCGTGTCATGCGACGCGGCTCACCGGAAGGCGTCAAACCCGGTGAGCGCCTTGCCCAGCACGAGTTGGTGCATTTCGACGGTGCCCTCATAGGTGAGCACGGACTCCAGATTCGTCGCGTGCCGCATCACCGGGTACTCCAGGGAGATCCCGTTGGCGCCGAGAATCGTGCGGGCGGTACGGCAGATCTCGATCGCCTCTCGTACGTTGTTCAGCTTGCCGAAGCTGATCTGCTCGGGACGGAGCCGTCCCGCGTCCATCCGCTGCCCCAGATGGTGGGCGAGCAGAATCCCCTTGTGCAACTCGACCGCCATGTCGGCGAGTTTGGCCTGGGTGAGCTGGAATCCCCCGATCGGCTTCCCGAACTGCTCCCGTGTCTTCGCGTATTCGACCGCCGCCTCGAAAGAGGCCCGCGCGGCTCCCATCGAGCCCCACACGATTCCGTAGCGGGCGTGCGAAAGACAACTCAGCGGTCCTTTCAGCCCCGTGACCTCCGGCAATACGGTATCGGCGGGCAACCGCACGTCATCCAGGACGAGTTCACTCGTGACCGATGCTCGCAGGGACCACTTGTGCTTGATCTCCGGCGCCGAGAATCCGGCGGTGTCCGTCGGCACGACGAACCCGCGGATACCGTCCTCCGTCTGGGCCCACACCACGGCGACCCCGGCGACGGACCCATTGGTGATCCACATCTTCCGCCCGTTGAGGACCCAGTCGCCGCCGTCCCGCTTGGCGTACGTACGCATCGACGCCGGGTCGGAGCCGTGATCGGGTTCGGTGAGCCCGAAGCACCCGATCACCTCACCGGAGGCCATCCGCGGCAGCCACGCCTGCTTCTGCGTCTCGCTCCCGAACCGATGAATGGCGTACATCGCGAGCGACCCCTGCACGGACACAAGCGACCGGATCCCCGAGTCCGCCGCCTCCAGCTCCAGGCAGGCGAGCCCGTACTGCACGGCACTGGCCCCCGCGCACCCATACCCGTCGAGCGACATCCCCAGCGCCCCGATGGCCCCCAACTCGCGCGCCAGTTCCCGAATCCCGGGCAACTCCCCCTGCTCGTACCACTCGGCGACGTACGGCAACACCCGATCCGCCGCCCAACTCCGCACGGTGTCCCGCACGGCGAGGTCCTCGGGGTCGAGAGAATCGTCGAGGCCAAGGAAATCGGTGGGGTCGAAGCTCATGAGGGCACCTCCGGCTCGTAAAACTAGCGACGCTAATCACCGTACCCACCTGCGGGCCTACCCACCTGCGGGCAGTCGTGCCGCTGGGGCGATGGGGGCACCTCCCGATCGAGCGAAGCCGAGAGTGGGGGAGGGTGGGCGCAGCGGCACCCGGCAAGCGCCGGTGAGCGAAACCCCGCCCCGAGCTCAGCCCGGACGCCGCGCGCCCGAACAGTTCAGCGCATCGACTCCGCGCGAACAGGCGTCGTCGCCGTGGCCTCCCGCGGCCCCGGCACATCCGCCGCAGCCGCCCCGCACTCCATCCCCCGAGGCAGCCGCAGAGCCATCACCGCGCCAAGCACAAGCAGCGCCGCGCTCACCAGCAGCGTCACATGCAGCCCATGGACGAACGAGTCGCGCGCCGCATGCCGCAGGGCCTCTCCCGAGGACCCGCCCAGCCGATCCGCGACCTCGTACGCCTCGCCGAGCGAGTGCCCCGCGGCATGGGACGCCGACGTGGGCACCCCCGGCACGGACGACAGCCCGGGCGCGTACGCCGCGTTCATCACGCTGCCGAGGAGCGCGATCCCGATGCCGGCGCCCAGCTGGTACGAGGTCTCGCCGATCGCCGCCGCCCCACCCGCGGACGAGGCGGGCGCCTCGCTCAGCATCGACTCGTACGCCCCGAAGAGCGTCGTCTCCAGCCCGAAGCCCAGCAGGACGAACCCGGCGAGCAACAGCCCCGCGTTGTCGTGGCGCCCCATCGCCGTCAGCAGGACGACCGAGACGGCGGTGAGGCAGAAGCCGAGGGACACCATGCGGCGCGGCCCGAAGCGGTGCAGCATATGGGAGCCGACGAGCCCGGCCGCCATCGCGGCGATGGTCAGCGGCAGCAGCCGTAGCCCCGTCTCCAGCGGGGACAGCCCGAGCACCAGTTGCAGATACTGCGCGGCGATCAGTTCGAGCCCCACCAGCGCGAGCATCGCGAGGACGATGCAGCCGACGGACGTGCTGAACGCGGGGCGCGCGAACATTCGCAGGTCGACCAGCGGATGCGCCCGGCGCCGCTGCCGTCGTACGAACGCGATGAGCAGCCCGCCGCCGACGAGGAGCGCCGGCGCGGTGGCCGGGTCGAACGGCGTATGTCCGCCGCCGAGCCGCTTCACTCCGAAGACGACGCAGAAGAGGCCGACGGCGGCCATCAGGGCGCCGACCACGTCCCAGGGACCGTCGCGGTCGCCCGTCGACTCGGGCAGCAGCAGCCGTCCGATCGGCAGGCTGACGAGCATCAGCGGAATGTTGATGAGGAAGACCGAGCCCCACCAGAAGTGCTCCAGCAGGAACCCGCCGAGCAGCGGTCCGACGGCCGCGCCCACGGCGGCGACGGCGCTCCAGATGCCGATGGCGAGCGCCCGCTCACGCCGGTCGGGGAAGACCTGGCGCAGGATCGACAGGGTCGCGGGCATGATCATCGCGCCGCCGACGCCGAGCAGGGCGCGGGCCGCGATCAGGACCTGGGGATTCTCGGCGCAGGCCGCGAGCCCGGAGGCGACGCCGAAGAGGGCGTATCCGAGAAGGAGGATCCGTCTGCGGCCGACCCGGTCACCGAGCGTGCCGAAGAGGATCAGCAGCGAGGCGCAGACCAGCGGATAGACGTCGACGATCCAGAGCAGTTCCATGGCGCCGGGCTTGATGTCCTCGGTGACCGCGGGCACCGCCACGTGCAGCACGGTGGCGTCCACGGCGACGAGCAGCAGGCTGACGCAGAGAACGATCAGGACGACCCAGCGGTGTGCACCGGCCCCGGCCTCCCGACGGCGACGCGCAGCGGCCGTGGGCGTCCCGGACATGTACGTACCTCCCAGAATGCTCTCGCGTTCGGCGGAACCAGCGGGGCGGGGACTCCCCGGCGGCTACGGTCCAGGAGGAGCGGTGTCCCGGACCCGCGCAACGAAAGGCGAGCGAGCCGTCAGCGTACGCGAGTTCCGGCCGGTGGAACGTGGTGGGTGTCTCATCGAACCCTCATGTGACGTGTGGCATACGCCACGCCCGGGGCCGTCCACCGGTCCTCCATGACTCCTTCATCACTCGTCCGTGGGTCGTCCGTCGCGGTCCCTCGCGGACCACCACGTAAGGGCCTCCCGGCCGGTTCCTGACTCCGCCGATAATCGAGCGCGTGACCGATCTTGTTACGCGCCCGGCGCCGCCTCCGCTGCGGCGGGCCGCCCCCGCGCTCCTCGGGTACGCCGCCGTGCGCGCCCTGGGCCTCGTCGCCCTCGCCCTATGGAGCGCGGCGCGCGACAAGAGTGCCCTGACGCTGCTGTCGGCCCGCTGGGACTCGCTCTGGTACACCCGCGTCGCCGAACTCGGCTATGGCTACGAGGTGCGCCTGCCGAACGGCGACGTCCACTCGAACCTGGCCTTCTTCCCGCTGCTGCCCTGGCTGGAGCGGGCGGTGTCGGCGGTGACCCCGCTGTCGTACGCCCACGCCGGCCTGGTCGTCGGCACGCTCGCCTCGCTCGCCGCGGCCTGGGGGGTCTTCGCGGTCGCCGACCATGTGTACGGCCGCCGGGTCGGGGTGTGCGCGGTGTTGCTGTGGGCGGTGCTGCCGGTCGGGATCGTGCAGTCGATGGCGTACACGGAGTCGCTGTTCACCGCGCTGGCCGCCTGGTCGCTGTACGCCGTCCTGACCGGCCGCTGGGTGACCGCCGGCGTCCTGGCCGCCTTCGCCGGACTGACCCGCCCGGTGGGACTCGCGGTGGTCGCGGCGATCTGGGCGGCGGCGATCACGTCCTACGTGCGGGAACGACGGCACGCCCCCGCTCCCCCCTTCGTACGTAACCGGAGTGTGGAGGCACCGGACGGCGCTCCCCTCTGGCCGCGCGCCCTCGGAATGCTCCTCGCGCCCCTGGGTGCGGCCGGCTATGTCCTGTGGGTCGGCCATCGCACGGGCAGGGGACCGCTCGGCTATCTGGACGTCCAGGCGGGGTGGCGCAACGGCTTCGACGGGGGTTACGCCTTCGCCCGTTTCGTCGCCGACAAGTTCACGTCGTTCCCGTCGGCCCTGGCGGGTGCCGGGCTGATCATCGGGGTGGCGTCGATCATTTGGCTGTACGTGGTGTGTGCAAGACAGGGACAGCCGGTCCCGCTGCTGGTCTACGCGGGGGTCGTCACCGCGCTGGCGCTGTGCGCGTCGAGCTACTTCGGCTCGAAACCCCGGCTGCTGATGCCCGCCTTCCCGCTGCTGCTGCCCCTCGCGCGGGCCCTGGCCGGAGCCCGTACGCCCAGGTCAGCGGCGGTCATCGGCGCGGTCGCGGCGGTGTCGGCGGTCTACGGGGCGTTCTGGCTGAATGGCTCCGGTCCCCCCTGACCCACGGCAACGCAGGGCGAGCGGACGGGTAATTCCACGCAAGCATTCGGTGAACGAATTCAAAAGGGGTGTAAAACCGTTGCCCCATATTGACCCATGGAATTGAAGGCGAAGTGCCTCATCGATTCGCCATTCAGCAGAATTAAACATCAATCTGAGAGCAATCCCACATCACGGCGTCATCACAAAGCCGGTGATTCTCGTCGCGTCAGAGCTCACTCGCTGTAACGTCGATTGCGTGCGTACCGAACTAAAGCCGACCCGTCTGGACCGGGTCTTCTCCAGGTTGGACCGTGAGCCGGAACGGCCGACCCACATCGATGTACCGGTGATGACCCGGCACAGAGTGGTGCTGTTCGCCTCCACCCTGGCCTTCTACGTCGCCATCGTGTGGGCCGTCGTCATCACGTCGTGGCTGGTGCGGCTCGACTGGCAGATCATGTTCTTCCGGCCGTACCAGCAGTGGCAGCAGATCCACGCCTTCCTGGACTACTACGTCGTCCTGGGCCAGCGCGGCCCCACCGCCGTGATGGTCGCCGCCTGGCTGGGCTGGCGCTCCTGGCGGCAGCACACCCTGCGCCCGATGCTGGCGCTCGGTGTCTCGCTGCTGCTGCTGAACATCACGGTCGGCGCCGCCAAGATCGGCATGGGCCGGCTCGGCCCGCACTACGCCACCGAGATCGGCTCCAACGAGATGTGGCTGGGCGGCGACATATTTCCTTCGGGACACACCGCGAACGCCGTGGTGACCTGGGGAATCCTGGCCTATCTGGCGTCGACGCCGAGGGCCAGACGCTGGCTGTCCGCGCTGTCCGCCGTGATCTCGCTCGGCGTCGGTCTCACCACGGTCTACCTCGGTACGCACTGGTTGAGCGATGTCCTGCTGGGCTGGGCCGCCGGTCTGCTGATCATGCTGGCGCTGCCCTGGTTCGAGCCGCTGATCGCCCGCGCCGAGGCCTGGCTCTTCTCGCTGCGGGACACCTTGCGCGACCGCCGTACGGCGCCCGTACCGGCGTCGGCGGCAGCGCCGACGCCCGCCGCCGTGGGCACGGCCTCGCTGCGCAAGCCCGGCGAGGAGCCCGCGACCGTCCGCGACACCGGTATCGCGGCCCGCGCCGCCCATCCCCCGATCGTGCCGCTGCATCTGTCGCCCGCACCGCATCTGACCAGGTCGGAGCGGGCCCCGGTCACCCCGCTCGGCTCCCGCCGGCCACCCCACGCGGACCGGGTCGCGCACAACGCGACCTCGGCCCGGCCGCTCGCGGGCGGCTGACACGAGACAGCGGGGCCGGTACGCACCACCCATCCCCGCACGGCGAAGGCCCGGCTCTCACGAGCCGGGCCTTCGCCCGTTCCCGCGCCCGACGGCGCTCGGATTCAGCCCTTCCAGGCGCGCTTCACCCGGCCGTCCTCGACCTCGAAGTTCAGCCGGCCGAAGCGGTACTCCATGGTGATGATCGCGCCCGGCGGAAGCTTTCTGACGGTGGACCAGCCGCGCTCCCCGGCGCGGCGCTCGGCGCTCGACGCCTCAAGACCGACGTAGTCGCCGGGGTCGTCCTGGGGCTCTTCGGGAGGGGTGGGAATGGGTGCCATGACCGCCACGTTAGGCGGCCGGAGGGCCTGTTGTCCTCCCGCGGTCACGCTTCTGTCACAGAACCACGACACGCGTTTCCGCGACTGCGACATCAGCCGTCGGCGCAGCGGGCCGTCACACGTACGGGCGGTTCCGTACGTCTTCCGCGCGCTGTCGAACGTAATTCTGGGCCGGTTCGGCACCATCTCGAATAGCCCGAAGGATAAGCACTCCCGGAGGCCGTGCGTCCGGTGCATGTCCGGCCTTTTCCCGCTGATTCACGGACGGCTCCCGGAAGTCGGCACCACAGGGGAAATACACGGTTCCCGCACACTTCCCCCGCACGCCCCCTGTCGGAGCGAGGGGGGCGCGAGCATCATGGCGTGCATCACGGGCCCAGGACGCGGCAGCGAAGGGGCGAGCGATGGGGACCGAGACCGTACAGGCGCCGGCACGACCCGTACGGACCAAGGCACCGGGGCGAGTGGTGGTCGACTGGCTGACCACCACGGACCACAAGAAGATCGGCCATCTCTACCTGGTCACGTCGTTCCTGTTCTTCCTGGCCGCCGGTCTGATGGCGCTGGTGATGCGCGCCGAACTGGCCCGGCCGGGCACGCAGATCGTGGACAACCAGCAGTTCAACCAGCTGTTCACCCTGCACGGCACGATCATGTTGCTGCTCTTCGCGACACCGACCTTCGCCGGGTTCGCCAACGAGATCATGCCGTTGCAGATCGGCGCGCCCGATGTCGCCTTCCCCCGGCTGAACATGCTGTCGTACTGGCTGTTCCTGTTCGGCGGGCTGATCGTGCTGGGCTCGCTGCTGGTGCCGTCGGGGCCCGCCGCCTTCGGCTGGTTCGCCTACGCGCCGCTGAACAGTCTGGAACGGTCACCGGGCATCGGGGCCGATATGTGGATCATGGGGCTGGCGCTGTCCGGCTTCGGGACGATCCTCGGCGCGGTGAACTTCCTGACCACGATCATCGGGATGCGCGCGCCCGGCATGACGATGTTCCGGATGCCGGTCTTCACCTGGAACACGCTGTTCACGTCGATCCTGATCCTGATGGCGTTCCCCGTGCTGGCGGCCGCCCTGCTCTGCCTGGAGGCGGACCGGCGGTTCGGCAGCCACGTCTTCGACGCGGCCAACGGCGGCGCGCTGCTGTGGCAGCACCTGTTCTGGTTCTTCGGGCATCCCGAGGTGTACATCATCGCGCTGCCGTTCTTCGGGATCATCACGGAGATCATCCCGGTCTTCAGCCGCAAGCCGATCTTCGGCTATCTGACGCTGGTCGGGGCGACGATGGCGATCACCGGGCTGTCGGTGGTGGTGTGGGCGCACCACATGTTCGCCACGGGCGCGGTGCTGCTGCCGTTCTTCTCGTTCATGAGCTTCCTGATCGCCGTGCCGACGGGGGTGAAGTTCTTCAACTGGACGGGGACGATGCTGAGGGGCTCGCTGTCGTTCGAGACACCGATGCTGTGGGCGACCGGCTTCCTGGTGTCGTTCCTGCTCGGCGGCCTGACGGGGGTGATCCTGGCCTCGCCGCCGATGGACTTCCATGTCACGGACTCGTACTTCGTGGTCGCGCACTTCCACTACGTCGTCTTCGGCACGGTCGTCTTCGCCACCTTCGCGGGGTTCTTCTTCTGGTGGCCGAAGTTCACCGGGAAGCTGCTCGACGAACGGCTCGGCAAGATCCAGTTCTGGACGCTCTTCGTCGGCTTCCACACCACGTTCCTGGTACAGCACTGGCTGGGCGCGGAGGGCATGCCGCGGCGGTACCCGGACTATCTGGCCGCCGACGGCTTCACGGCCCTCAACACGGTCTCGACGATCGGCTCGTTCCTGCTGGGCCTGTCCACGCTGCCGTTCCTCTACAACGTCTGGAAAACCGCCCGGTACGGCGTGAAGGTCGACGTCGACGACCCGTGGGGCTACGGCCGGTCGCTGGAGTGGGCGACCTCGTGTCCGCCGCCTCGCCACAACTTCGTGACACTGCCCCGGGTCCGCTCGGAGGCCCCGGCGTTCGATCTGCACCATCCGAAGTTCGCGGCGATCCAGCCGCCCCAGACCCGGAGGGGCCAGGAGAGGACACCGCACCCCCGGTTCGGGCAGGAGCGGCCGACGGACGGTCCCGAAGAGCCCTGACCGTCTCGGTCAGCCCCTCGGCGACCTCCTGGACATACGCGGCGAGGTCGCCGGCGGCGGTCGAGGACAGGTGATGTCCTCAACCGCCTCACTCCGCTCAGCTCACGGCGGTGACCGTGACGGACAGGTCGTTGTCGACCGTGTAGCGCGGCTCGGCCTCCACCGGGCCGTGCCCGGTGTCGACGCGGGTCCTGGGATAGACGAAGACGGGGTGCTTCTCGACGATGTCGTCGAGCAGCCGCGCGATCCGTACGCGCGGGCCGTTCTCCCCCTGGGGGAACAGCCACAGGTCCCAGGTGCCCGGCCGCAGGTCGCCGTAGGCCACGGTGAAGCGGAGGCCGCCCCGGTCGTCCGGGGTGACGTCGGCCCGTACGGCGGGTGCGGACTCCTCCCGGTCGGTGAGCTCGGCGTACGCGTCGGGCGTGGGCTCGGTGCCGTACGCCTTGACCGTCACCTCCAGCTCGCCGTCGCCGATGTGGAGTTCGCCGGCCTCGGCGTGCGGGGAGCGCTCCCAGCTGCGCAGGGTGAGGTTGCCGTGCTTGGTGCCGTACGGGATGCGGACGGCGATCCGGTCGGCGGTGGCGGTGGGGGCGCGGTCGACGAGGGAGCGCAGGTCGTTGACGCCGGGGGACAGCCGGCGCGGTTCGCCGTCGGCCACCTGGAGGTAGGCGTCCCAGCGGCCCTCGGGGACGGCCACGCTGCTGGGCAGCGCGGCCCGCAGGCGGCCGTCGCCCGCCGGGGTGAGCGGCAGCCGCACCCGCTGGTCGCTGTCGCGGAGGAAGAGGACCAGGTGCGCGGGGCCGGTCTCGCCGCGGTCGGCGATCTCGAAGGTCAGGCCGCCCGCGAAGTCGGCGACGCAGTCGGTGCGCGGGGGCGTGGTGTCCTCCTGGTCGTCGCGGCGGGCGGGCTGCTGCGGAGCCAGCGTCATCATGCGGTGCGCCCCTTCTTGAAAGCGGAACGTCCGGCGTCCCGAACGGCGTACGCGCCGCCGAGCAGTGCGCCTCGGGTGCGGTGCAGGGAGCCGCGCATCCGGCCCACCGACGAGGCGCCGCCCCGGGCGACGAGATCGCCGAAGAGCGTCTCGTAGCGTTCGGCGATACGGGCCGGGTCGAAGCGCTCGGAGTCCTTGAGCGCGGCGTGCGCCATCCGCTGCCGCTTGTCGTCGTCGTTGATGAGTTCGAGGAGACCGCCGGCGATGGCCTTCACGTTGCCGACCTTGACCAGGCGGCCGTCGACGCCGTCGTCGATGATCTCGCCGGGGCCGTGCGGGCAGTTGGTGGAGACCACCGGCAGGCCGCAGCGCATGGCCTCGACGATGGTCATGCCGAAGGACTCCAGGCTGGAGGTGACGGCGGCGATGGAGCCCTTGGCCCACTCGGGTTCGATGGGGTTGGCCGGGCCCATCAGGTACACGTGGTTGTAGAGGCCCAACTTATCGACGAGGGCGCGGAGTTTGTCCTTCTGCTTGCCGCCGCCGTAGATCCGCAGACGCCAGTCGGGCCGCTCCTCGCGCACCTTGTCGAAGGCCTTGATGAGCAGGTCGTAACGCTTCACGGGGGCGAGGCGCCCGGCGGCGACGACCCACTTGCCGGTGCCGTCGGCGGGGGCGATGCCGGGCGCGGGCACCGGGTTGGGCACGGCCTGGAGGCGGACGCCCGGGAGCCGCATCTTCGAGCCGTACGCGCGCGCGTCGGCCTCGGTGGTCGTGGTGAGCGCGTCGAGCCGCGGGTAGACGCCGCGCAGGGTGGCGCGCAGGGCCGGGGAGTGGCTGTCGAGGGTGAGGTGCTCCTGGCCGACGCGGACCGGGCCGCGACGGGTCTGCCGGGCCATGTGCACGTTCAGGCCGGGGCGGGTGCCGACCAGGACGTCGGCGTCGACCGCGGCGAGGTGCTCGGCGATGCGCCGGTCGGTCAGGGCGCTGTACTGCCCGTAGCGGCCCTCGGCGCGCGGGAAGACCTTCGCGGGGCGCTCCAGGTCGGCGTGGCCCTTGTCGGCGCCGCCCTCCCGGATGTCGACGAGGGCGCGCAGCCGGACCTTGGGGTCCACGTCGAAGACCGGCTCGTCGCGGTGGCGGAAGACGGAGACGATCTCCACGTCGTGCTGCTCGGCCAGGGTGTTCGCCAGGTTGTACGTCGTGCGGATCGTCCCCCCGATCCCGTACGCGTTGTGTATCAGGAAAGAAATGTGCATGCGTCCCCCGAACCCCCTGTTTTCCCCGGTCATCCATCAGTCGCGGTTCTGGTCCACCGCCATACGGTGAGACCCGGGTTCCCTGGGAATGGTTGGACGTCATCATCAACTCGTTCTGCAACAGTTGCCTGATCGATAGCCGGATGAGGGAACCTGTTCGCTTCGACGTGCATCAGGGCCGGTAGGGCAGCTGCGGTACGTCGAAGCAGTTGTCGTTCATGTCCCCCTGGCTCACCCACCCCTTCCCGTCCTGCCAGCGGGCCACCGACACGCAGGTCCTGCGGGTCTTCGGGGGCTCGGCGAGCCGCTCGAAGCGGACGGGGAGAAGCAGCCCGTCGGCGCTGTAGGGCTCGTCGCGGTTCATGAACCGGTCGACGCACGCGCGCGTGACACCGTCCTGGCTCCCGGCACACGCTCGCGCCGCGTCCGTGAACCACATCGCGGCCGCCCAGCCCTCCAACTGCCACTGGGAGTGCGTGTTCAGACCCTTCGTCGCGTCCCGGAACTCCCGTACGGCCTCGTCGCCGTCGTCCTCGTGGTTGCGGCTCGACCCGGTGGCCCACAGGGCGTTGCGGCAGCGCGGGGCGTCCTTGTAGTCCTCGGCGACGGTGGAGGTCCAGTTCTGCACGTTGGTGACCTTGGCGGTGACCTCGGCGCCGACCTCGTCCATCGCCTGGCAGAGCCGGGCGTTGCCGTGGCTGTCGATGGCGTCGAAGACCAGGTCGGCGCCCTGCTCCTTGATGTCGGCGGCGGCCGCGCGGAAGTTGGGCAGCGCGAAGTCGACCTGCTCGGTGACCACCTCGTAGCCCTCGGCCTTCAGCCCCTGGACGACCAGCCGCGCGTACGCGGCCGACGCGGACTGGTTGTACGAGACCACGGCGGCGGTGCGGGCGCCGTGCTCGCGCTTGAAGTAGCGGTAGACCTCGGTGCCGCCGTACTGCTTCCCGTCCCAGCCGGTCGTGCCGTTCCGGGGCGCGAGGCTGCCGTAGACGCTGTACAGGTGCGGATAGGTGTCGTACGCCGGGCCGATGGGCTGGCCGCCGATGTCGGGCACGCGCGCGTGGGCGACGCGGGAGGCGCCCGCGTAGTCGAGGGCGGTGGTGGCGACGAGGGCCACCACGCCGTCCTCCTCGACGAGTTGGTGCACGCACTCGTTGTTGCCGACGCCGCTGCCCCCGTCGTCGCACTCCCGCACCTCGACCCGGCGGCCGTCGATGCCGCCGCGCGCGTTGAGGGCGGCGAAGTAGGCCTTCGCCCCGTCGCGCGGCCCGGTGAACGCGGCGCCGCCGACCGGGCTGGTGACGCTGGTGATGATGCCGACGCGCAGGGGCTCCACGCTCTGCGGGGCTGCGGTGGTGGCGTCCCGGCGCTCGAAGTCGCTCTCCGGGAGCCGGCTGCCGCAGGCCGTGGCCAACAGAAGCAGCAGGCCTACGGCGGCGGACTCAGCAGCCCGGGCCCGGTGTCGCATTGCCGCTCAGCGCGACCAGCCCGCAGAGTGTCTTGACGGAGACCTTCCAGGTGCCGTCCTGCTCGACGGCCGTCCCGGCCGCGTCCGGCAGGGCCGTGGCGCCCTCCAGGAGCAGGGTGTAGGTCACATCGGCGTCGGTCGCCGAGGTGAAGGCGACCTTCTGGACCTCGGCCTCGACCTGTCCGCCGCGCTCGTCACCGCTGAACGCGGTCAGCACCGGGCCCATCTCCTCGCCGTTCTCCAGGACCGCCTGCTTCTCCTCGGTGGAGGTCTTCGGATCGAAGAACTTCTTCCAGTTCTCCTTGATCTCCTTCTCGGCCGCCGCCGTGTCCGCGGGACCGCTCGCGCTGGTGCTCTCCTCGGCCGGCTCGCTGGTCGTCCGTTCCACCGACGGGGTGGGCGGCGTCGTGTCGCCGTCGCCACCGCTGTCGTCGCCGCACGCCGCGAGGGCCGGGGCGAGGAGGAGGGCCAGGGCCGCGGCCAGGGCCGTACCCCGTCCCGCCGTCCGTGGGCCGCGGCCCCGCCGTCCGTTCGCCCGCCTGAGGTCGCTCCCGAGAACCATCTGGCTCACCACCGGGTGTCGGTCCGGGCGGTAGGCGCCCGGTGCTTTCAGGGTCAGGTTGCAGAAGGCATAGTGCAAGCCATCGGCTGCAATGGACAGACACACGACGTGTGGGAGCCCCGATGCGGACAGCCCGACTGCGGACCGTGAACCCCGTCCTCTGGGCCGGCTGGGCCGCGCTCGCCGGTGGTGCGGTGCTGTGCGTCGTCGGCTGGTACGGCATCTCCGGCGAGCGCTTCGCCGAACGCCAGCTCCCCTATCTGGCCTCCTGCACGGTCCCCGGCGCCGCGCTGATCATCGCGGGCACGGTCCTCCTCGCCCACGGCCGGAACGCCCTGGCGGCCACGCGTGTCGAGGAGCTCTACGGCCTCCTGGTCACCGCCGAGCCGGCCGACGCCTCCGACGAGTCCGGGCGGGCGGCGGCCGCGCCCCTCGCCACCAGCGGCAAGCTGCTGATGGTGCCCGGCGGCACCCTCTGGCACCGCGCGGACTGCCCCCTGGTGTCCGGCAAGGCGGAAGCGGTGCCGGTGGACTCCCGGGTGCTGGCCGGCGGCGAACTGCGGCCGTGCCCGATCTGCGAAGCGCCCTCGGCGAGCGACTCGGCCGAGCCCGCGGAGGGCTGATGGCGTCGCTGACGTACGACCTCACGCTGGCCGGGCTCTCGGTGGGCAGCGCGGCGGCCCTCACCGGAATCGGCCTGATCGTGACATACCGGGCCACCGGCGTGCTGAACTTCGCGCACGGGGCGATCGCGATGGTGTGCGCGTATCTGCTGCGCCAGTTCACCGTGGAGTGGGGCCGGCCCCTGTGGCTCGGCGCCTCGGTGACCCTGCTGGTCGTGGCCCCCGCCCTCGGCCTGGCCCTGGAACGTTTCGTCTTCCGCCCGCTCGCCGTCCTCGGCGGCGACCCCGCGCAGACCCTCGTGGCCTCCATCGGCGTCTTCGTCCTGCTCGTCGGCGGGGCCGCGCTGCTGTGGGGACAGGGGGCACGGGCCGACGCTCCGACGGTGGTGTCGGCCGACCCGTGGGTCCCGCTGGCGGTGGCCGTGGCGGTCGCCGCGGCCGTGGGTGCGGCGACGCGCTGGACCCGCTTCGGCCGGGAGCTCCGCGCCGTCGTGGACGACCGTTCTCTCGCCGTCCTGGGCGGCATCGACGCCGACCGGGTGGCCGCCGCGGGCTGGGCGTTCGGCTCCTTCACGGCGGGCCTGACGGGCGTCCTGCTGGCCCCGTACGTACGCCTCGACCCGTACGGCCTGCCGCTCCTGGTGATGGAGGTGGTCGCCGTGGCGGTCGCCGCCCGGATGCGCAGCCTGCCGGTGGCCGTGGTGGTGGCGCTGGGCATCGGGATCGCCCAGAGCCAGCTGACCCGGCTCCACCCGTCGGGCTGGGCGGAGCCGTTGCTCCAGGCGGTGGGCGCCAACCTCTTCGTCGTGGCCCTCCTGGTCGCGGCCCTGGTCCTGCCCGGCGTCGGCACGCGCGACGCCCTGCCCCGTACGGCGACCGCGCGGGTGGAGACACCCGCCGGGGTCTGGATCGTGGCGGTCCTGCTGTTCCTGATCCCGTTGGGCTTCGCGGGCCGGGACCTGCACACGTCCGTCCAGGTGCCCGCGCTGGGCGTGATCCTGCTCTCCCTGGTGGTGGTGACGGGCCGGGGCGGCCAGATCTCCCTCGGCCAGGCGGCGTACGCGGGCCTGGGCGCGCTCTTCACGGCGCTGCTGTCGGCCGGCCGCTTCCCCTACTTCACCGTGCTCCCCGAACTGACCTCCCTGCTGGTGGCCGTACTCCTGGTGGCCCCCCTCGGCCTGCTGACCGGCTGGCCCGCCATCAGCCGCCGCGGCCTGGCCCTGGCCCTGGCGACGTTCGCGGTGGGCGTCGGAGTGAGCCGCTTCGTCTTCGCCCAGCCGTACGCGACGTCGGGCCTCACGCTCACCCGACCTGCGGGCTTCGAGGGCGACCGCGCGTACTACGTCCTGGAGTTGGGGTTGCTGGCGCTGGCCCTGCTGGTCACCCGCGCCCTGCGCCGAGGCCGTACGGGCCGTGCCCTCGCCGCCATGCGGGACCACGAGGCGGGGGCGTCGGCGGCGGGGGTACGCGTGCCGTCGTTGAAACTCACGGCCTTCGTGGCCGGCGCCGCCCTCGCCGCCCTCGGCGGCGGCCTGCTCGCCATGGGCGTCCGCGCCTTCGACCCCGCCGCCTACGACCCCGTCCGCGGCCTCCTCTGGTTCGCCGCGATCGTCGTCCTGGGCGCCGACAGCACCCTCGGCGCCCTCGCGGCGGCCGCCCTCCTGGTCGGGCTGGACGCGGGCACGAAGGGTGGCGTGGCGGCCGCGGTGATCGGCGTCCTGGCGGTGCTGGTGGGCCGCTTCCCCGGCGGGCCCTACGAGGCGGTGCGCGCGGGGGTCCTACGCCTGCGGCCGGGTGCCGTGCGCGGGACCGAGCCGGCAGCAGGGCAGCGGGCCCGGCTGACGCCGGTGGGAGTACGAGTCCGCGAGCGGGTACGGGCAGGCGCCCGGGCCGGGGCGGCTCGACAGCGTCCGACCGCGTTGGCTGGGGCGACGGCAACGGCGGGGGCCTCGGCAGCGGACGGACGCGCCGCAAAGGCGGGGCAGGACGCCGGCGACGCCACGGCACCGGCGGTCGCCGCGGCGGACGGCTGGGCACGAGCAGGGAGCGCGGAAGGGGCAGGACAGGACATGGATGGCCGGTCCAACGGCCGAGAACCCACCGAAGGCGGGTCCGCGAACAGCGGCACTCATGCCGCCGACACCACGGACACCGGCCGAAGACGAGGCGGCCCCGGTCGACGGCGGACCCCGACCGGGTCCGGGCTCTCGCCGCGGGGCGAGGGGACACCGACCGAGGGAATGCCGAACGAGGGAACACCGGGCGGAGCGCCGCAGGAGGGAGCGACGCAGGACGGAGCGACGCAGGACGGAGCGACGCAGGACGGAGCGACGCAGGACGGAGCGACGCAGGACGGAGCGAGGCAGGGCGAGGGGACACCGGGCGGAGCACCCCAAAGCGAGACGACACCGGGCGAAGCGACCCCGAGCCGAGCGACACCGGACGAGGGCACACCGAGCCGAGCGACACCGGACGAAGCAACCCCGTACCGAGCGACACCGGACGAGGGCACACCGAGCCGAGCGACACCGGACGGAGCAACCCCGTACCGAGCGACGCCGGGCGAGGCAACGCCTGGCGACAGGCGGCCAAGCGGGGCGGAGCCCATGCAGCGGGGCGGGGAGCAGTCCGGCAAGCCGGATCACACGCCGGATCAGCTGTCCGCCCGGCACCCCGACACCCGCACCGGGCACGGCCCCCCGGTCAGCCCGAACCACCCTCCCCGACCCGCCTCCGGGCACGTCCCCCCAGCCGGCCCCAACCACCCTCCTCGGCCGGGGCCGGTCGCCGGGCCCGCCCCGGTCGACGGCGCCACGCACACCCCGCACCCCACCCCTCCTCCCACCCCCTCCCTCCGAGCCCGCCATCTCCACGTCCGCTACGGCGAGTTCACCGCTCTCGACGGCGTGGACCTCGATGTCCTGCCCGGCCGGGTCAGCGCGGTCGTGGGTCCCAACGGGGCCGGGAAGAGCACCCTGTTCCACTGCCTCGCCGGAACACTGCGGCCCGTGCAGGGGAGAGTGAGCTTCGGTGGGCGGGACATCACGCGGCTGCCCGCGCATGCCCGCACCCGGCTCGGTATCGCTCGGACCTTTCAACAGCTGGCCGTTTTCCCGTCATTGACCGTGGCCGAAAATGTTCGGGTGGGCGCTGAACAGGGGCGGGTCGCCGATCCCGGGGCCGTGGAGCGGGCGTTGCGGCTGTTCGGCCTTGACGGGCCGGTGCGGATGTCGCCGGCCGCCGGGCTGCCGACCGGGACGCTACGGCGGGTCGAGTTGGCGCGGGCACTCGCCGGAAGCCCCCGGGTGCTGCTGCTCGACGAGCCCGCCGCCGGGCTCGACACAGGCGAGGTGGCCGCCCTCACCCGCGTGCTCCGCGCCCTCGCGGACGACGGCACGGCCCTGCTGGTCGTCGAGCACGACCTCGACCTCGTCGCGGACCTCGCGGACGTCGTGCACGTCATGGCGGCGGGCCGGATCGTCACCTCCGGCCCCGCCGACCACGTCCTGCGCTCACTCGACCCCCTTGACCCGGCGGTCGAACGATGACCCTCATCTCCCTCCGCCACGCCCACGTCCGCTACGGCCCCCTGGAGGCCCTGCACGGCCTCACCCTCGCCGCCCCGGGCCCCGGCCTGACCGTGCTCCTCGGCCGCAACGGCTCCGGCCGTACGACCGCGCTGCGGGCCCTCGCCGGCACGGTCCCGCTCTCCGGCGGTGCCGTGGTGTGGGACGGGGCCGATGTCACCCGGGTGCCCGCGTACGAGCGCGCCCGGCGAGGCCTCGTCCTCGTCCCCGAGCGGCGGGCCGTCTTCGGCTCGCTCACCGTGCGGGAGAACCTCGAACTCGCCGCACCGGACATCTCGTACGCCCTGGACGCCTATCCGCAGCTCGAACCGCTGCTCCCCCGCCGTGCCGGCACCCTCTCCGGCGGCGAACAGCGCATGCTCGCCCTCTCCCGCGCCCTGTCGGCCCGCGCGCGTGTCGTCCTCGTCGACGAGCCCGCCCAGGGCATGTCACCGCCGGTCGCGGCCCGCACGTACGAGCTGCTGAGCGGCCTCGACGCCTGTGTGGTCGTCGCCGAACAGCGCCTGCCGCCGGGGTTGCGTGGGGTCCCGGCCGTCCTCGTGTACGAACTCCGGCGCGGGGTAGTAGCGTTCGGCGGCGAGGCGAGCGAAATGCCGTGAGCACGGGTCCCACCCGGTCGGTGTGCCGGGTGGGACGCCGGTGCCCGAAGCGCGGAGGCGAGCGGTCAGAGGTCGAGTCGCTGCCCGGGCACGATCAGATTGGGGTCACCGCCGATGACGGCCTTGTTGGCGGCGTAGACCTGCCGCCAGGTCGTGCCGTGCCGGGTGGCGATGCCGCTCAGTGTGTCGCCCTGGCGGACGGTGTAGTCGCCGCGGGACGAGCCGCGGTCCGGGTGGCTGGAGGACCGCGACGGCGCGCTCGACGGAGCCGATCTGGTGGACTGGGGGGAGGCCGAGCCGGTGGAGGGCGCGGCCGGCGCGCTGCCGTACGCTCCGGCGCGCCGGGCGCAGGTGGGCCACGCTCCCCAGCCCTGGGCGCGCTGGACCTTCGTGGCGATCGCGATCTGCTGGGCCTTGGAGGCCTGGTCGGCGGTGGCCGCGTAGGCCGTGCCGCCGTAGGCCCGCCAGGTGGCGGCGGCGAACTGGAGGCCGCCGTAGTAGCCGTTGCCGGTGTTGATGCGCCAGTTGCCGCCGCTCTCGCACTTGGCGATGCGGTCCCACACTCCGCTGTCGGCCGCCGCGGCGCTGCCGGTGACGGCCAGGAGTCCGAGCGGGGCGAGGAGTGCCGCCCCGGCGAGGACCGCCGTCGTACGCGTCTTTCGAGCGCTGCCGCGCGTGGTATCGGCACAATCGGACATGAAGATCCCTCTCCACGGACCCGGGGTCCCCCAGGACGGGGCGCTTCCCGCGCATGGACGCGGATGTCGCGCTCCGCCCCGTCCGCCGGAGGTGGTGCTGCGTACTGTCTGGCTCTGCGCGGCCGGCGGACGTGCCCGAGCGGTGCTCGTTGCACACGGCCGGGAATGTAGAGAGGTTGACGGCCTGTCAGCAAGCAATCGTTTGTCATGCGAGGCCAGTTCGCCATTACCGCAAGTAGCGGCCAATTCCGGACACCCCCTTCATTCCCTGATTTCCGGATATGTCGACCAAGCGCCCTGGCGATCTGTGACCCACTTCACCGGACCAACTTCCTCGCTACTCGGCGAAGTTGGCACGGAGTAACCGATTCCGCCCGTGGACTCACCCTGCGCGCCCGATGGTTCGATTCCGTTCGTCGTGGAGCGTGACTCCGGCCACAGATCGTCCGTTGTCTTCTTCATGAGCCGGAACCTCCGCGCTCATGGGCCGGGCGCCACCCGGCACCGACACGCACCGCATCCCGAGGAGCCACCCGTGCCGCGCATGCTCGAGGTCAGCGACGAGGTACGCGCCGAGATCGGCGACGAAGAGGCCGACCGGCTGCTCGCCGGAGAGAACGCCCCCGGCGGCTACGACTGCACGTCGTGCCGTACGCCCGGCGACTCCGAGCAGGAGCGCACCAGCACCGTCCTCTTCGTCGGCGACGAGACGGCCGTTCTCGCCTTCGCCCACGCCACCTGTCTGCCCTCCCAGGTCGTCCAGGTCACCGAGGAGCAGTTGCAGGGCGCCTCCCGTTCCATCGCCGGGGACAGCCCGGCCCAGGCCGCGCCCGAGCAGGCCGTGCTCGGCGTCACCAGCGGACTGATCCTGCTCAGCGGCGAGTTGCACCCGGCGCTGGTGGTGGAGCCGACCGCCCCCATCGCGCGCCCGGGCACGACCGGCGTGGGCGACGACTTCCTGCCGCTGCTCATCGAGCAGGGCTTCATGCCGCTCCCCCAGATCGACTCCGTCCCGCCCGTGCTGCACGGCTGGTCCGTCCTGCTCGCGATGGGTCAGCTGCACGCCATCCTGCAGCCGGGGACCACCGGCGGTTCGCCGGTCGCGTGGTGGCAGGCGCACCAGGCGCTCCAGGTCGCCGACGCGTGGCGGGCGGCCGCGAACAAGCATCAGCAGGTGCTGATGTTCGCGGCGCCGGTGGGATCGATCGGGCGCCAGCCTCGGGAGGACCTGCTGCGGGACGCGCTCGACAAGGCGGCGGCCAACGGGAAGTTGGTGGCCGCCACGTTGCCGCTGGCCGGGACCTGATCGCTCCGCTGGGACAGCCGAGAACCCACCGGAGCGATGCGGCTGGTCGGATGACTGCGGGTCACAGGGGGCTTGTCGCGCAGTTCCCCGCGCCCCTTCGGGGCACGGTTCTGGACCGGAGGCTGAATGGTTGAGCTAGCGCATCTCTTGCGCGGCAAGGTCGTTGGCACAGACGTGCACGCATACGACGCTCCTCGCCGCCAGTCCTACCAGTCGATCCCGTCCATGCGGCCGGCTCAGGATCCTTCGGGCGGGCCATCGGCCACGCCCATCTACGACACGCTCTACGCGGAGTGGGTCAGGACCTATCGGTCCCTGCCGGGTGACCGGCACGGGGAGGAGGATCTGGGGTTCACGGGTTTCGGGAGCCTCACGCACGGCTCGGGCGGACAGCGCGGTACGGGCTCGTACCACTCCGGCTCGTACGGCGCCCGGCACGCGGCGGGACATCTCGCCACCCAGCGCGAGCGCGACTCCCAGCCCGGCCACACCGCCACGACGACGGCCGTGTGGCAGCCGGTCGGGCGGATCCCCACCGGGCACACCGGGATGCATCACATCCCGTCGCCGCTGCCACCGACCCCACGCCGAGGTCTTTGAAGCGGGCATACGAAGAGGCGGCCACCCGGACAGCCGGGTGGCCGCCTCTTCGTGTCGTGACCGCCTCTTCCCGCTACTTCTTCCGTCTACTTCTTCCTACTTCTTCTTGCGGCGTTCTTCCTACTTCTTCTTGCCGCGCTTCTCGCGCACCCGCACCGAGATGTGGATCGGGGTGCCCTCGAAGCCGAACTCCTCGCGCAGACGGCGCTCGATGAAGCGGCGGTAGCCCGCCTCGATGAAACCGGAGGCGAAAAGGACGAAGCGCGGGGGCTTGGTGCCGGCCTGGGTGCCGAAGAGGATACGGGGCTGCTTGCCGCCCCGGACCGGGTGCGGGTGGGCGGCGACCAGCTCACCGAGGAAGGCGTTCAGACGGCCCGTCGGGACGCGGGTCTCCCAGCCGGCGAGGGCCGTCTCGATCGCGGGGACCAGCTTCTCCATGTGACGGCCGGTGCGCGCCGAGACATTGACCCGGGGCGCCCAGGCGATCTGACCGAACTCGGTCTCGATCTCCCGCTCCAGGTAGTAGCGGCGCTCCTCGTCGAGGGTGTCCCACTTGTTGTACGCGATGACCAGCGCGCGGCCGGCCTCGACCGCCATGGTCACGATGCGCTGGTCCTGGACCGAGATGGACTCGGAGGCGTCGATGAGGATGACGGCCACCTCCGCCTTCTCGACGGCCGCCGCGGTGCGCAGCGAGGCGTAGTAGTCGGCGCCCTGCTGGAGGTGGACGCGCTTGCGGATGCCCGCCGTGTCGACGAACTTCCAGATGACGCCACCGAGTTCGATCAGCTCGTCGACCGGGTCACGGGTGGTGCCCGCGATCTCGTTGACGACGACGCGCTCCTCGTTCGCCACCTTGTTGAGGAGCGAGGACTTGCCCACGTTCGGGCGGCCGATCAGGGCGATACGGCGGGGGCCGCCGACCGCCGTGCCGAAGCTCTGCTCGGGCGCCTCCGGCAGGGCCTCCAGGACGGCGTCCAGCATGTCGCCGGTGCCTCGGCCGTGCAGCGAGGAGACCGGGTGCGGCTCGCCGATGCCGAGGGACCACAGAGCGGTGGCGTCGGCCTCGCCGCTCGGGCCGTCGACCTTGTTGGCGCAGAGCACCACGGGCTTGTTGGCCTTGCGGAGCAGCCGGACGACGGCCTCGTCGGTGTCGGTGACGCCGACCTTGGCGTCAACGACGAAGACGACCGCGTCGGCGGCCTCGATGGCGTACTCGGCCTGGGCGGCGACGGAGGCGTCGATACCGAGGACGTCCTGCTCCCAGCCACCGGTGTCGACGACCTTGAAGCGGCGGCCCGCCCACTCGGCCTCGTAGGTGACACGGTCGCGGGTGACGCCGGGCTTGTCCTCGACGACGGCCTCGCGGCGGCCGATGATGCGGTTCACGAGGGTCGACTTGCCGACGTTCGGGCGGCCGACGACGGCGAGGACAGGCAGCGGGCCGTGGCCCGCCTCACCGATCGCGCCCTCGACGTCCTCGAGGTCGAAGCCCTCTTCCGCGGCGAGCTCCATGAACTCCGCGTACTCGGCGTCGCCAAGCTCTCCGTGCTCGTGCTCGGAGGGAAACTGGTCGTTCATGAAGTCCGTACCTCGTAGTTCATCGTGGTGATCGGTGGAGCACCCGGTGTCTCACAGGGTGCTCCACTACTCAGTGTCGCCCAGCGCCCGATCGGACGCCCGGCGTTTTACCGGCGGCCCGTGAGCCGCCTGGCGTGGTCCAGA
Organism: Streptomyces sp. CA-210063; assembly: GCF_024612015.1. Lineage (NCBI taxonomy): Bacteria > Bacillati > Actinomycetota > Actinomycetes > Kitasatosporales > Streptomycetaceae > Streptomyces > Streptomyces sp. CA-210063. Next base: position 8,416,997 of record NZ_CP102512.1, on the reverse strand, counting down.
TGCGCGCTGAGGTGCTTCTGGATGCGCTCGGTGGCCTCGTCGAGCGCCTTGCGCGTACGCCGGCCGCTGCCGTCGCCCGCCTCGAACGGGTCGCCGAAGACGACGTCGATGCGGGAGCGCAGCGGGGGCAGCGCCTTCAGCAACCGTCCGCGTCTGTCGGAGCTTCCCAGTACGGCGACCGGGACGATCGGGGCGTTCCCGCGCACCGCGAAGTACGCGAGGCCGGCGCGCAGTGAGGCGAAGTCACCCTCGCCCCGGGTGCCCTCCGGGAAGATGCCGAGGACCCCGCCGTTGGCCAGGACGGCCAGCGCCCGGGTGATGGCGGTACGGTCGGCGGTCGAGCGGTCGACCTTCAGCTGGCCGGTGGCGTGCATGAACGGGCCGAACGGACCGACGAACGCCTCCTTCTTGACCAGGAAGTGCGACGCCCGGGGCGCGACACCGATGACCATCGGACCGTCGACGATGTGGGAGTGGTTGACGGCGAAAATCACCGGGCCGGTCGTGGGGACCTTCCAGGCGCCCAGCACGCGCGGCTTCCACAGCCCGTACATCAGGCCGACACCGATGCGTCGGCCGACCTCGGCACCTCGTGCCGAGGGAGCCTCGACCGAGGGAGTCCGGTCCAAAGAGGACTCGCTCACTTCCCCGCCCGCTTCTCCTCGACGAGGGTGACGACGCACTCGATGACCTGCTGGAGGCTGAGGTCCGAGGTGTCCACCTCGACCGCGTCGTCCGCCTTGGCGAGCGGCGAGGTCTTGCGGCTGGAATCGGCGGCGTCCCGCTTGAGGAGGGCCTCGCGGGTCGCGTGGACGTCGGCGCCCTTCAGCTCACCGCTGCGGCGGGCGGCTCGGGCCTCCGGGGAGGCGGTGAGGAAGATCTTCAGGTCGGCGTCCGGCAGCACGGTCGTACCGATGTCGCGGCCCTCGACGACGATGCCGTTCTCCGCGCCGGAGGCGATGGAACGCTGCAGCTCGGTGATCCGGGCCCGCACCTCCGGTACGGCGCTGACGGCGCTGACCTTGGAGGTGACCTCCTGGGTGCGGATCGGCCCGGCGACGTCCGTGCCGTCGACCGTGATCGTCGGTGCCGACGGGTCGGTGCCGGAGACGATGTCCGGCTTCCCGGCCACCGCGGCGATCGCCGAGGGGTCCTCTATGTCGATGCCGTTGCTGACCATCCACCAGGTGATCGCCCGGTACTGGGCGCCCGTGTCCAGGTAGCTCAGCCCGAGCTGCGCGGCCACGGCCTTCGAGGTGCTCGACTTGCCCGTGCCGGAGGGGCCGTCGATGGCAACGATCACTGTGGCGCGTTCCACTGGGGAGCACCTTTCCTGGTCCGAGGTGGTGGGCTGGGACGGGAAAGCGCCCCGGACAAGGGTACTGGTTGCACGTAGCCCATCCGGCCGCACCTCCAGCCGGTCCGACGGCACCCCCCGTCCAGCCGCACTCCCAGCCGGTCCGGCGGCACCTTCAGCCCGTCCGGCGTTTGAGGACGAGGCCGTTCAGGCCGAAGCGGGGCCCTGGAGGCGCAGCCCCCAGCGGGGTCCGGGGCGGAGCCCCGGGGATGGGACGGGTAGGGGCGGCGGGGGCGAGAAAACCGCGCCGCCCCCCACACCGCACACCCGACACCCGCCCCTACTGCCGAATCGCCCACCCTCGCTCCCGCAACGCCCCGGTCAACACGACCGCCGCCTTCGGCTCCACCATCAACTGCACCAGACCGGCCTGCTGCCCGGTGGCATGCTCGATCCGGACGTCCTCGATGTTGACGCCGGCCATGCCCGCGTCGGCGAAGATGCGGGCCAGCTGACCCGGCTGGTCGTCGATCAGGACGGCCACGACCTCGTAGGCGCGCGGAGCGGATCCGTGCTTGCCGGGGACACGGATCTGGCCGGCGTTGCCGCGGCGCAGGACGTCCTCGATGCCGGTGACGCCCTCGCGGCGCTTGGCCTCGTCGGACGCCTGGAGGGCGCGCAGGGCCTGGACGGTCTCGTCGAGATCGGCGGAGACGTCAGCGAGCAGGTCGGCGACGGGACCGGGGTTGGCGGAGAGGATGTCGATCCACATGCGCGGGTCGGAGGCCGCGACCCGGGTCACGTCCCGGATGCCCTGCCCGCACAGCCGCACGGCGGCTTCTTCCGCGTGCTCCAGCCGGGCGGCCACCAGGCTGGAGACCAGGTGCGGCATGTGCGAGACCAGGGCGACGGCCCGGTCGTGGGCGTCCGCGTCCATGACCACCGGGACGGCCCGGCAGTGCGAGACCAGCTCCAGGGCGAGGTTCAGGACCTCGGTGTCGGTGTCCCGGGTCGGGGTGAGCACCCAGGGGCGGCCCTCGAAGAGGTCGCCGGTGGCGGCCAGCGGGCCTGACTTCTCGCGGCCCGACATGGGGTGCGTGCCGATGTAGGCGGAGAGGTCGAGGCCCAGCTCCTCCAGCTCACGGCGCGGGCCACCCTTGACGGAGGCCACGTCCAGGTAGCCGCGCGCGAGACCCCGGCGCATCGCGTCGGCGAGGGTCGCGGCCACATGCGCGGGCGGGGCCGCGACGATCGCGAGGTCGACCGGGCCGCCGGGCTCCTCGTCGGTGCCGGCGCCGAGCGCGGCCGCCGTACGGGCCTGCTCGGGGTCGTAGTCGCTCAGGTGGACGGTCACACCGCGCTGGGCGAGGGCGAGGGCGGCGGAGGTGCCGATCAGCCCGGTGCCGATGACGAGTGCGGTTCTCACTGGGCGATGTCCTTGCGGAGGGCGGCCGCGGCGCCCAGGTAGACGTGCGCGATCTCGGAGCGGGGCCGGTCGGACTCGATGTGCGCGAGGATCCGTACGACCCGGGGCATGGCGCCCTCGATGTCGAGTTCCTGCGCGCAGATCAGAGGCACATCGACGATGCCGAGCTTGCGGGCCGCGGCGGCCGGGAAGTCGCTGTGCAGGTCGGGGGTGGCCGTGAACCAGATGCTGATCAGGTCGTCCGGGGTGAGCCCGTTGCGTTCCAGGACCGCGGTCAGCAGCTCGCCGACCTGCTCGTCCATGTGCCCCGCCTCGTCCCGCTCGAGTTGGACGGCGCCCCGGACCGCTCGTACCGCCACGGCTCTGCTCCTCGCTGATGTACATCCCGGCTCGTTGTACGACCAGCCTAGTCAGCCCACCCGGAGCCGGTGCGCGGCGCCCGCCTGCCGAGACGCCCGCCCCGGGCGGCATCCACCCGGGGCGGATCACCGCCGCAGACCCTGACAATGTCGCGCGAACGTCACTGTCCCGCCACTTGGGGTGAAACACCTCCGTGCGCCTCTGGACGCCGTCCCGCGTGTCCGCTTGCATGGGGGAGGCCGTCCGCGCCACGCCTCGGGGGAGGCTCGTATGAAGCGCTCCGGACCACTTCTCACACTGCTCGGCGGGCTTGTGCTGGCCCTGGTCCTGCTGTCGCTCAACGCGACGACCGGGACCCGCGCCACTTCGTCGTCCACCACGAACGACCCGCCGCCCGCCTCGGCGTCACCGAGCCCGTCGCCGAGCCCGTCGCCGACGAAGACCTCGCCGTCGCCGAGCCCGACACCGGCGCCACCGGCCGACGCCGACTACGCGGGCCGTACCGACGACGACTCCGCCGCGATCGCCGTCTCGCTGCGCGACGGCAGGGCGGTCGCCTACTTCTGCGACGGCCGCGACCAGGAGTCGTGGCTCAAGGGCGATGTCGAGGACGACGGCGGCATGAATCTCACGAGCAAGAACGGCGGCGAGCTGAACGGCACGCTGAAGGGCGGGAGCGTCAGCGGCACGGTCGACATCGGCGGTCACGAGTACGCCTTCACCGCAGACAGGACGGTCAAGCCCTCGGGGCTGTACCGGGCGACCGCCAATGTGCGCGGCGCCGAGGTCGACGGCGGCTGGATCGTGCTGCCGGACGGCCGCCAGGTGGGCATCCTCAAGCGCGACGGCGAGCCCTCGGCGGCACCGGAGATCGACCCGGAGACCGGTGCGGTGACGATCGACGGTCAGCGGCTCACGGCACGCCCCGTCACTCCATGACACCTCTCACCCCATGACACTCCTCACCCCATGACGCCCCGCACTCCATGACGCCCCTCTGAAACCGCTCACGGCAGGGAGCAGCTCATGACCGTCGACCCGAACGCCGCCACCCAGGACTTCCCGTCCCCGCGCCCCGCCCACGCCCGCGGCCCCGGCGCGACCCGTTTCGTGATCCCGGCCCTGGTGGCCTGCGCGGTGGCGGTCGGCCTCGGCGCCTACGGCAAGGTGCACGACCCGGCGGGCACCGCGTTCAACCTCGCGGGCTTCAGCAGCACGGGAGCGGTGAAGTCATGGCTGGCGACGGTGTCGTTCGGCTTCGCGCTCGTCCAGCTGACGTCGGCACTGATGATGTACGGCAAGCTGCCGGGCCCGAGCTGGTCCGGCGTGCTGCACCGCTGGTCGGGGCGGGTGGCGTTCCTGGTCGCGGTGCCGGTGGCGGTCCACTGTCTGTACGCGCTCGGCTTCCAGACGTACGAATCGCGCGTTTTGTGGCACTCTCTCCTGGGTTGCTTCTTCTTCGGTGTTTTCAGTGCGAAGATGCTGCTGCTCCGCTCGGAGCGACTCCCCGGCTGGCTCCTGCCGATCGTCGGCGGCCTGGTCTTCGCCGCTCTCACGGTCGTCTGGCTGACCTCCGCCCTCTGGTTCTTCCGCACGTTCGGAGTGACGACATGACGATGGGTTCGACGCGGCGCACGGTTCTGGCGACCGGGGCGGCGGGCACGGCGGCGCTGCTCATGGGGTGCGGTGAGTACGGCGGCGACGACGGCGACAGCGTGGAGGAGGCCTCGCCCGGAGACGCCGGCACGGGCGGCGAGGAACTGGCCCGGACCGCGGACATCCCGGTGGGCGGCGGCAAGATCTTCAAGGACCGGAAGGTGGTCGTGACCCAGCCCGAGGAGGGCGACTTCAAGGCCTTCTCGGCGGTCTGCACGCACCAGGGCTGCATCGTCAGCAGCGTCTCGGACGAGACGATCAACTGCGCGTGCCACGGCAGCGAGTTCACGATCACGGACGGTGCGGTGGCGAAGGGTCCGGCCACCAGGCCGCTGCCCGCCGAGGAGATCACGGTCTCGGGAAATTCGATTCGGCTGGCCTGATCCGGCACGTACGCTCCCGGGCATGCAGCCCCCGCACCCGCACGCCCTGGTCCGTGACCACACGATCTACGCCTGTGTGATGGGTTCGCGCGCCTTCGGTCTCGCGACGGACGACAGCGACACGGACCGACGGGGTGTCTTTCTGGCCCCCACCGAGCTGTTCTGGCGCTTCGAGAAGCCGCCGACGCATGTCGAGGGGCCGGCGGAGGAGCAGTTCGGCTGGGAGCTGGAGCGCTTCTGCAATCTGGCCCTGCGCGCCAACCCCAACATCCTGGAGTGCCTGCACTCCCCCCTGGTGGAGCACGTCGACGCCACGGGCCGTGAACTGCTCGCCCTGCGCGGGGCGTTCCTGTCCCGGCAGGCCCATGAGACGTTCGCCCGCTACGCCCTCGGCCAGCGCAAGAAGCTCGACGCGGACATCAGACAGCACGGGGCGCCCCGCTGGAAGCACGCCATGCATCTGCTCCGCCTCCTGATGAGCTGCCGGGACCTGCTGCGCACGGGCGCGCTCACCATCGACGTGGGCGACCAGCGCGAGCCCCTGCTCGCGGTGAAACGCGGCGAGGTCCCGTGGGCCCGGGTCGAGTCCTGGATGACCCGGCTGGCCACGGAGGCCGAGGCGGCGGCGGAACACAGCCCCCTGCCGCCGGAACCGGACCGGGCCCGGATCGAGGACTTCGTCGTCCGCACCCGGCGCGCGTCAGCCCTTCAGGTGCTCTCGGACCTTGAGGCCGTCTCAGACTGAGGCCGTCTCAGACTGAGGCCGTCTCAGACCTTCAGGCGTCTCGGACGTTCAGGCCGTCCAGGCGAACCCGGACGACGAAGTCGTGGAGGGCGTCGTACGCGGACGGGTGCTCCGGCAGCGCTGACAGCGCCTGCTCCTGGTCCAGCACCGCCTGCAGCCGCTCCACGTCGTCCGCCACGCGCTCCTGGTCGACGTCGGCCTTGCCGTGCTCCCGGGCCGCCTTCGCCGCGACGAGGTCCGGCAGATACGGGGGCGCCTCGTCGATCTCCGGCAGCAGGGTGGGCAGATGGGCCCGCACCTCGCCGCTGCGCATGAGGTGGATGCCGGTGAGCAGCACCCGGAACGTGTAGAGCAGCGGCTTGAGTTCACCGGTCTTCTCGAAGAGCCGCCACTGGGTGATGGCGAACCCACGGTAATGGTGGGCGTGATGCCGGGTGAGGACCCCGGGCGCGAGCGCGACCAGCTCGCGGTGAGCCTCGCCCGTGTGCACCACGAGCGGGGAGAGCAACTGCTCCAGCACATAGCCGTTGCGCCGCAGCAACAGCCGTGCGAACTTGCGCAGATCGTGTGTGACGAGGTCCATCTCGACACCGTCCCGGTCCCACATCCTCGACCGGGTCTCCTCCGGCTCGCGCAGCCCGACCAGTTCGGCCGCCGGCAGCACATGCACTCCGCGCAGGTCGACGTCCGAGTCACGCGAGGGGAAGCCGTACAGATGCGCTCCGGAGACGGTGGCGAACAGCAGCGGGTCGGGCTGTTCGGCGACCACCGGGGCCAGGTCGATGTCGAGGGCGTCGGTCATGCCCTCAAGCGTCCCAGAGGGCCCCCAGCGACACGAGGTCGCCCTGGTACTCGATCCGGTCGGCCCACTCGGCGGGCCAGGCGTCCGGCCCGTGGTAGGCGCCCGCGAAGGCACCGGTGAGGCAGGCGATGGAGTCGGAGTCGCCCTTGGTGCAGGCGGCGCGGCGCAACGCGGTGACGGGCTCGTCGACGAAGAGCAGGAAGCACAGCAGCCCGGTGGCGAGGGCCTCCTCGGCGATCCAGCCCTCCCCCGTGGCCAGGCAGGGGTCGGTCTCGGGCGACGGGAGCCGCAGGGCCTGCTGGACCCGGTCCAGGGCGTCCAGGCACTCGTCCCAGCCCCGTGCGATGTAGTGCTCGGGCGAGGGGTCCTGGTCCTGGCTGTACGTCCACAGGTCGCCCAGCCAGCGCGCGTGGTAGCGGGCGCGGTTCTCGTACGCGTACGACCGGAGCAGGCCGACCAGTCCCATCGGTTCGGCGCCCTGGGCGAGCAGCCGTATCGCGTGTGCGGTGAGGTCGGAGGCGGCGAGGGCGGTGGGGTGGCCGTGGGTGAGGGCGGCCTGCAACTGGGCGGCGCCGGCGCGCTGTTCGTCGCTGAGCGGGCCGATCAGGCCGAGGGGCGCGACCCGCATGTTGGCGCCGCAGCCCTTGGAGTACATCTGGCTGGCGAGCTGCCAGGGACGGCGCTCTTTCGCGAGGTCGTCGCAGGCGGCCATGCAGGTGATGCCGGGGGAACGGTTGTTCTCCGGGGAGCGGGACCACTCCACGAACTCCTTGCGGACGGCCCGCTCCAGGGCTTCGGGGGCGAGCAGCCCGCGGTCCATGGCCGCGCGCAGCCCGTGCCCCAGCGCCAGCGTCATCTGGGTGTCGTCGGTGACGATCGCGGGCCTCGGCAGCTCCATCTTCCGCCAGGGGCCGCACTTGGCGAGGATCGACGGAACGTCGTTGAACTCCGTCGGGAAGCCGAGGGCGTCTCCGAGGGCGAGTCCGAGCAGGGATCCGGTGGCGGAGCGCTTCGTACGCAGCGTCATGGTCATCAGGGCCGTCCTTCCGTGGTGGGTCGCAGCAGGGGCGGGTGCAGGGCGGTGGCCCCACCCGCTCGGTACAGCGCGGCGGGCTTGCCGCGACCGCCGGTCAGGCGGGCGGCGCCGGGCACCTGTTCGACGAAGCCCGGCGTGGCCAGCACCTTGCGCCGGAAGTTGGGCCGGTCGAGCGGAGTGCCCCACACGGTCTCGTAGACCTGCTGCAGCTCGCCGAGGGTGAACTCGGGCGGGCAGAAGGAGGTGGCGAGACAGGTGTACTCGAGCTTGGCGCCGACGCGTTCGTGGGCGTCGGCGAGGATGCGGTCGTGGTCGAAGGCGAGCGGGCCGATGGCGTTGAACCGCAGCCACTGGGCCTGGGCCGCGTCACCGCCACCGTGCGGGACGGGCGGGTCCGGGAACAGCGCGGCGAACGCGACGGTGACGACCCGCATCCGGGGGTCCCTCCCCGGCTCGCTGTAGGTCCGCAACTGCTCCAGGTGGAGCCCGGCGACGTCCTTGACGCCGGTCTCCTCCGCGAGTTCCCGCCAGGCGGCCTCCTCCGCGGACTCGTCCGGCAGCACGAACCCGCCGGGGAGCGCCCAGCGGCCGGCGTACGGCTCCTGCCCGCGCTCGACGAGCAGCACCTGGAGGGCGCCCGCGCGGACGGTGAAGACGGCCAGGTCCACGGTGACGGCGAAGGGCTCGAAGGCGTACTTGTCGTAGCCCTCGGGTGAGGTCATGTCCACCGCCCCCTTTATGGTCACCATGACTAATAGTCATACCGACTATAAAAGGGTGTGCGCCGGGGCACAACCCTTTTACGGGGAAAGGAAAGCCAAGAGCGGCGCCGGAAACGGCAAAGGGCCGCCCCCGAAGGCAAACCCGGGACCGGCCCACTGCTCGAACACGGCGGAGGTCTAGAGGTCGACCTCCTGCATCAGCATCCCGACCTCGGTGTTCGACAGGCGGCGCAGCCAGCCCGACTTCTGGTCGCCGAGGGTGATCGGCCCGAAGGCGGTGCGGACCAGCTTGTCGCAGGGGAAGCCGGCCTCGGCCAGCATCCGGCGCACGATGTGCTTGCGCCCCTCGTGGAGGGTCACCTCGACGAGGTAGTTCTTGCCGGTCTGCTGCACGACGCGGAAGTGGTCCGCGCGCGCGTACCCGTCCTCCAGCTGGATGCCGTCCTTGAGCTGCTTGCCCAGGTCGCGCGGGATCGGGCCCACGATGTGCGCGACGTACGTCTTCTTGACGCCGTACTTGGGGTGGGTCAGCCGGTGCGCCAGCTCACCGTGGTTGGTGAGCAGGATGACACCCTCGGTCTCGGTGTCGAGCCGCCCGACGTGGAACAGCCGCGTCTCGCGGTTGGTCACGTAGTCGCCGAGGCACTGCCGGCCGTCGGGGTCCTCCATGGTCGACACGACACCGGCGGGCTTGTTGAGCGCGAAGAACTGGTACGACTGCGTGGCGACGGTCAGACCGTCGACCTTGACCTCGTCCTTCTCCGGGTCGACGCGCTTGCCCTGCTCCAGGACGATCTCGCCGTTGACCTCCACGCGCGCCTGCTCGATCAGCTCCTCACAGGCCCGCCGGGAGCCGTAGCCCGCGCGCGCGAGGATCTTCTGCAGCCGCTCGCCCTCCTGCTCGGCGCCCGGGAAGGTCTTGGGCAGCTTGACGTCCTTCTTGCCCGCGTACCGCTCCCGGTTGCGCTCCTCGGCCCGTGCGTCGTACTCGCGCGAGGTCGCCGGGGCGTAACGCCCGCGCTGCTGCTGGGACTGCTTGGGGCCGCCCTTGGCGCCACCGCGGGCCGAGGCGCCACGCCCGGACTTCGGGCCGTCCTGCGTACCCCCCGGGCCCACGTCGTAGCGGCGCTCCTCCGGGCGCGGCTTCTTCGGCCGGCCGCCCTGCTTGTCGTCGCGGTCGTTCCCGGCACCGCGGTAATTACCGCGGCCACCGCTGCTCCCGCCGCGGCCGCCGCTGTTGCCACCACGGCTCCCGCCGTTGTTTCCGCTGCTGTTCCTGCCGCTACTGCTTCGCATCAAAGTTCCGTCTTGTCGTCTGCGTCCTCGGAATCCGGTGCATCCGGATCGAACGACGGGACCCCTTCCAGCGTCTCGGCCTCGATCGCCTCCGCCTCCGGGAGGAAGGGCGCGAGCTCCGGGAGCTCGTCCAGGCCGCGCAGGCCCATCCGCTCCAGGAAGTAGTTCGTCGTCCTGTACAGGATCGCACCTGTTTCGGGTTCCGCGCCCGCCTCCTCCACGAGACCCCGCTGGAGAAGGGTGCGCATGACCCCGTCGCAGTTGACTCCTCGTACGGCCGAGACCCTGCTGCGGCTCACCGGCTGCCGGTACGCGACCACGGCCAGCGTCTCCAGTGCGGCCTGCGTCAGCCGGGCCTGCTGTCCGTCGAGCACGAACCGCTCGACGGCGGCGGCGTACTCGGGCCGGGTGTAGAACCGCCACCCGCCGGCGATCAGCCGCAGCTCGAAGCCACGCCCCTGCACCATGTACTCGTCCGCCAGTTCCCTGAGCGCCTTGGTGATCTGCCGCTTCGGCCGCTCCAGGATCTTCGACAGATGGTCCGCCGTCGCGGGCTCGTCCACGACCATGAGGACGGCCTCCAGCGCGGGCTTGAGGTCGAGGTCGGCGACGGTACGCAGACCCGCGGGCATCTCGGTGGTCTCCTCGCTCACGCCTTCTTCTCCTCCTTGGGCGGCTCGGGCGGCCGGTCGAACTCGTCCGTGACCACGGGCTCCGCGTCCCCGTCCCCGCCGGTCCAGCGCACGATCAGATCGCCGAGAGCGGTCTCCTGGTCGAGGGCCACGGCCTTCTCCCGATAGAGCTCCAGCAACGCGAGGAACCGGGCCACGACGGTCAATGTGTCGTCGGTGTCCTCGACGAGCACGCGGAAGGAGGCCTCCCCCAGCTCCCGCAGCCGCGCGACGACGATCCCGGCCTGCTCCTGCACACTGACCAGCGGCGCGTGGATGTGATCGACGTAGACCTGCGGCTTGGGCTTCGGCTGCATCGCCTTCACGGCCAGCCTGGCGAATCCTTCCGCCCCGATGCTGATGACCACCTCGGGCAACAGCTCGGCGTGCTGCGGCTCCAGCCCGACGGTACGCGGATACCGCCGCGCCTCCTCGTCCAGCCGCCGGTTGAAGATGTCCGCGATCTGTTTGTACGCGCGGTACTGAAGCAGCCGGGCGAAGAGCAGATCCCGCGCTTCGAGCAGCGCCAGATCGGCTTCGTCCTCGACCTCGGCGGAGGGCAGCAGCCGGGCGGCCTTGAGATCCAGCAGAGTGGCGGCCACGACGAGAAACTCGGTCGTCTCGTCCAGGTCCCAGTCCGGCCCCATGGCCCGGATGTGCGCCATGAACTCATCGGTGACCTTGGACAGCGCGACCTCGGTGACGTCCAGCTTGTGCTTCGAGATCAGCTGGAGAAGCAGATCGAAGGGCCCCTCGAAGTTGGAAAGCCGAACCTTGAAGACACCGTCATCGACGGCTTCGGCTTCGGCTTCGGCTTCGGCTTCGGCTTCGGCTTCGGCTTCGGCTTCGGCTTCGGCTTCGGCTTCGGCGGGAACGACCGCAGAGGGCCCTTCGTCGCCGCCGCCGGCGTTGTGGGCAGTCGTTCCGCTGGGCGGAACGGGTGGGCACAACGCCCCACCGGCTGCGGCCGAAGAACGCTCCTCAGCCGGAGAAGACGCACCCTCGACCGGCTCGACCGGCGGAGCCGACGGCCCTCTCCCCAGCGCACGCCGACGACCGGCGGAACCACCGGAAGCCGAGCCAGAGGAGTCGAACGAGGTCATAGCCCCCGCAGGCTACCCCTACCGCCCACGCAGCCGCCGTACGAGGATGCTCGCGTCCCCGCGCGACTCCAGGTCCGCCAGCACCACGGCGACAGCCTCCCGCACGATCCGTCCACGGTCGACGGCCAGCCCGTGCTCCCCGCGCAGCACCAGCCGCGCGTGTTCGAGGTCCATCAGTTCCTCGGCGGAGACATACACGGTGATCTTCTCGTCGTGCCGCTCCCGCCCACTGGGCCGGCGCCCGGAGCCCCGCCCCCGCTTGCGGGGCGCGGCGGCGGAAGAACCTTCCTGCGGCTTCGGCTGCCGCCCGGCGGCAGCGGCCCGCTCGGCCCCCGCGGCGGCGGAACGACTGCGCGGCTGCTCACCGTCGGACTCGGCGTCCGCGGCCACATGCTCGGACCCCTCGCCGTCACCGCCCTGTACGGGCACGGACGGCGGCGCGTCCTCCGCGGCGGCGGCCCCGTCGCTGTCCCCGGCGGGAGCGGGCACACGCGCTTCTCCGTTGGGCCCCCGCCGGGGAGTGGACGGCTGAAGCGCCATTCCCCCTGTCGTACGGAAGAGTTCGTCGGCCCCCGGCAGACTCACTCGGCGTGACACCGGGCGAGCACCTCCCTGGCGAGCTGGCGGTAGGCGGCGGCGCCGACGGAGTTGGAGGCGTACGTGGTGATCGGCTCACCGGCGACCGTGGTCTCCGGGAAGCGGACCGTGCGCCCGATGACCGTGTGGTAGACGTGGTCGTCGAACGCTTCGACGACCCGCGCGAGAACCTCACGGCTGTGGACGGTGCGCGAGTCGTACATCGTGGCGAGGATGCCGTCGAGTTCCAGCTCGGGGTTGAGCCGCTCCTGGACCTTCTCGATGGTCTCCGTCAGCAGCGCGACACCGCGCAGGGCGAAGAACTCGCACTCCAGCGGAACGATCACCTTGTGGGCGGCCGTCAGGGCGTTCACGGTGAGCAGACCGAGCGAGGGCTGGCAGTCGATCACGATGTAGTCGTAGTCGGCCATCAGCGGCTTCAGGGCCCGCTGCAGCGTGGACTCGCGCGCGACCTCGGAGACCAGCTGGACCTCGGCCGCCGACAGGTCGATGTTGCTCGGCAGCAGGTCCATGTTGGGGACCGCGGTCTTCAGCAGGACCTCGTCGGCCGACATGCCCCGCTCCATGAGCAGGTTGTAGACCGTGAGGTCGAGCTCCATCGGGTTCACGCCGAGACCGACCGAGAGGGCGCCCTGCGGGTCGAAGTCGACGAGCAGGACCCGGCGGCCGTACTCCGCGAGCGCGGCACCCAGGTTGATGGTCGACGTCGTCTTGCCGACGCCGCCCTTCTGGTTGCACATCGCGATGATCTTCGCGGGGCCGTGGTCGGTCAGCGGGCCCGGGATCGGGAAGTACGGCAGCGGGCGACCGGTGGGACCGATGCGCTCGCGGCGCTGACGGGCCGCGTCGGGCGCGAGCGTGGCCGCGTACTCGGGATCGGGCTCGTACTCGGCGTCGGGGTCGTAGAAGTGCCCGTCGGGCAGCTCGTCGTAGTCGGCGAAGTGGTTGTGGACCCCGCCACTTCCGTCGCCGGCCATGGCGTTCACGTGTTGGCCATCCATGCTCTGGAGTGCTGTCTGAGTAGCCTGCGGACTCTGGTGGGCTGCGAAGGTGCGGACAGCGACGGAGCCGACAGCCGCGAACCCCGTGGGACCCGAGACCGGCGCAGGCATTCCTGGTTGACCACCCCCGGGAGTAAATGTCGACTCATTCACAAGTCGTCTTACCTCCTTGGTGACCAGGAAACTTCTAGATAGGTCAGCGTGGCACCATGCCGACGGTTGGCGACTCTATGGCGTGTCGGCGGTCCGCAGCAACACAATCCGCCGGACCCGGCCCGATGTGTCGGCAATGAAACATGCGGCTGTCAAGGGCGTAGGGCCGTCGCACAGCAGGTTTCACCGGTGCGCGAAACATCCGAACGGTTACGTTCGAGGCGAGTTGCGCGAGTGTCGCAAAGTGACCATACACACATCCGGCCGGACCTTGTCGGGCAAGATCCGGCCGAGCCTGTGCTGTTGACGACCTGTGTTGACGTATCGCCTTTTACCGAAAGGTGACTTAAAGCAGCCGGTCAGCGGCCGGTCGACGGCCTTCCCGTCGGCGGGTCAGCCGAGCAGCGACGCCAACTCGGCGTGTTCCAGGCCGTGCGCCTCGGCGACCTCGCGGTAAACCACCTTGCCGTCATGGGTGTTGAGGCCCCTGGCCAGCGCCGGGTCGCGGCGCAGCGCCTCCACCCAGCCGCGGTCGGCGAGTTCGACGATGTACGGCAGCGTGGCGTTGGTCAGCGCGTAGGTCGAGGTGTTGGGCACCGCGCCGGGCATGTTGGCGACGCAGTAGAACACCGAGTCGTGGACCGGGAAGGTCGGCTCGGCGTGGGTGGTGGGTCGTGAGTCCTCGAAGCAGCCGCCCTGATCGATCGCGATGTCGACAAGGACACTTCCCTGCTTCATCCGCGAGACGAGCTCGTTGGTGACCAGCTTCGGGGCCTTGGCTCCCGGGATGAGAACGGCGCCGATGACGAGGTCGGCCTCCAGGCACGCCTTCTCCAGTTCGAAGGCGTTGGAGACGACGGTCTGGATCTTCGTGCCGAAGACCTTGTCGGCTTCCTTGAGCTTGTTGATGTCCTTGTCGAGCAGGGTCACGTGGAAGCCCATGCCGATGGCGATCTGCGCGGCGTTCCAGCCCGACACGCCGCCGCCGATGACGACGGCCCGGCCGGCCAGCACGCCCGGGACTCCGCCCGGCAGGACACCGCGGCCGCCGTTGGCCCGCATCAGGTGGTACGCGCCGACCTGCGGGGCGAGCCGGCCCGCGACCTCGGACATCGGGGCGAGCAGCGGCAGCGCGCGGCTCGGCAGCTCGACGGTCTCGTACGCGATCGCGGTCGTGCCCGACTCGACGAGGGCGTCGGTGCACTCCCTGGAGGCGGCCAGGTGCAGGTAGGTGAAGAGCGTCTGGTCCTTGCGGAGGCGGTGGTACTCCTCGGCGATGGGCTCCTTGACCTTGAGCAGCAGGTCGGCGGCGGCCCACACCTCGTCGGCCGTGGCCAGGATCTCGGCGCCGGCGGCGACGTACTCGGCGTCCGGGATCGACGAGCCGATACCGGCGCCCTGCTCGATGACGACCTGGTGACCGTGGCGCACCAGCTCGTGCACGCCGGCGGGGGTGATGGCCACCCGGAACTCGTTGTTCTTGACCTCGCGGGGGATGCCGACCTTCACGTCGATCACGGTCCTTGGCTCGGAGGGGTGGGGGCTCGCACGCAGGGGCGGAACATGCCCGAGCAATGCAGGACATACCCGTACGCATCGGAGCGCACCGGGAGGCACCACAGGAGAACCGGCGGCGTAGCCAGTCTAATGAAGGTATCCCCGCTGTCTAGCCTTTCAATGCATCAATCTTTCGCGGATGCACTACGGATTTCGCAGGCGTTAGCACCGTGTTCCGGCTCGATCTCGCTGGTTTCGCGGTCGGGGAGCTCGTCGCCCAGCAGTCGCTCGGCGGCCTTCCGGTGCAGCTGGGCCGCCGCCGGGTCGCCGAGCCGCTCCAGGGTGTCGGCGAGCCGGAGCTGGAGCGCGGCCTGCAACCGGGTGTCGTCGGCGCGCCGCGCCCACTCCACCGCCTCCTGACACGTCCGCAGCGCCTCCTCGGGCCGCCCGGCGTACTCCTGGACGCGCGCCATCTCGCTCAACGCCCTTGCCTGGCCGCTCACATCGCCGAGCCGGCGGTGGCCGGTGAGCGCCGAGCTCCAGCCCCGCAACGCCTCGCCGTAACGGCCCGCGTAGGTGTGCGCGGTGGCGATCCGGCCGTACAGCCGGGCGGCGTCCGCGCGCTCGTCCCGGGCGAGCCGCTGGGCGAGCGCCCTGCCGTACCAGTCGGCGGCCCGTTCGTAGTCCTCCAGCTCCTGGTGGGCGCCGCCTACGGATTCCATCGCGCGACCGGTCGCGTACGGGTCGTTCGCCCGCCGTCCGGCGTCGAGCGCGGCCCGATAGCGGGCCAGCGCCGCCGTCGTACGGCCGGTACGGGCGTCCAGGTCGCCGAGGTTCAGCAGGGCCGCCGCCTGCTCGCGGGGAAGGTCCCGGCGCTCGGCGATGCCGAGGACGAGCCGGTGGATGCCGTACAGGTCGGGGGCCGCGGCCTGAGTGCCGAAGTGCGCCACCATGGCCCGGACCAGCTGGGACATCAGGCGCCGGGCCAGGGTGTCCAGCTCCCCGTCGGCGACCGCGAGCCGGGCCGCGGCCAGCAGCGCGGGCCGGCGGACGCGCAGCCACTCCTCGGCGGCCCTGGGGCTCGGGAACCGCAGCGCCTTGGGCATCCCGAGGAGCTTCTCGCGGGCCTGCGGGCTGTCGGTCTCGGTGATGGCCCGGCAGGACTGCAGCAGCCGTACCGACCGCTCCAGCATCCGCGCGCGGGCCAGTTGCAGCTCGCCCGGCCGCTCCTGGCTCTCGGCGAGGGCCCACAGCAGCGGCTGGAGGCAGCCGGGGACCTCGTACTGCGGCATCGTGGTGTCGACCGGATGCAGGAAACCGAGGGCCACGAAGTCGTCGAGCGTGGTGCGGGCCGCGCCGACCGCGCAGCCGGCGAGAGCGGAGGCGATGTGCGGGTCGACCAGGCCGGCCGGGGCGAGCGCGAGGAGACGCAGTATCCGCGCGGCGGCGGTCGGCAGCGAGGCGTACGACAGCTTGAAGACCCTGGCGAGCGGCGAGCTGTCGTCGCCCTCGGCGCGCAGCTGTTTGGCCAGGTCGGAGACGGCGGCCATGGGCCGGGCGGCCAGCCAGCCCCCGGCGAGCCGCAGCGCGGCGGGCTGGGCCCCGCACACCTCGGCGAGCCCCTCGGCGGAGCGTGGGTCCACGGTGATGCGCACCGAGCCGGTGAAGCGTTCCAGCAGCTCCACGGCGGACTTGGTGTCCAGTCCGCCCAGGGTGCAGGGGCGAACGTCGGAGATGCCCGTCAGCGGCCCCTCGGAGACCGCCACGACCAGGGAGTCGGGTGTGTCCGGCAGCAGCGCGTCGACCTGCTCGGCGTCGGCCGCGTCGTCCAGCAGCAGGACCACCCGGCGGTCGGCCAGGGCCTCCCGCAGGGCCTCGCTGAGGTCGTCGTCGTCGGCGCCCGCGGGGGTCGGCAGTCCGAGTTCCCCGAGCAGTTCCCGCGCCGCGCTCTCGACCGGAACACGGGTGCCGTCGGGCTCGGTGAGCCGGGCCCGCAGCACACCATCGGGGTAACCGTCGGTAACTTGCCGGACGAGTTCCTCGGCGAGCGCGGTGCGGCCGAAGCCGGGCCGGCCGGCGATGAGCAGCACGCGCGCGTGGGGCGCCTTGCGGCCCGCGAGGGTGTTGAGACCGGCCCGGCCGATGTCGGCCCGCAGTTCCTTCAACTCTCTTGCGCGGCCGAGGAACTGACTGTCCGTGGGGGCGGCCTCGACAGCCGGGGGCCGCCCTGTTCCGGACACCCGGGCATCCCCGGTGTCCACCGCCTGATCCGCCACGGGCCACACTCCCGTCCCACTGCACGCGCAAGCCCGCCGGGACTCCGGTTCGGGCGTTTCCCGAGCCTAGTTCACGCTCTGCGACGATCTGGGCGGAGCACGGCGGGCAGGTCGCTCGATCGGATCAAACGATCGTAGGACTGGCGGTGTGAGGTTGCTGTGAGGAGGGGGTCAGGACTCGAACGGCCGCGCGGGCCACGGCGCCTCGGCCGGACGCAGGGCGTCCACGCCCTCCCCGCTCCTCGCCGCCACCAGCGAAAGCACCCCCACGACCAGGCAGTTGTTGTGCAGCTCCCCCGCGAGGACACCCCGCACCAGCTCGTCCACGGGAACGCGGGCCAACTCCATGTCGGCCTCCTCGTCCTCCACCTCGAACCGCTGCCCCTCGACCTCGGAGAGATCGCGCGCGAGGAAGATCCGCACGGCCTCGTCGCAGCCGCCGGGCGTGGTGTAGACGTCGGTCAGCACCCGCCAGTCCTCCGCTTTGACGTGCGCCTCCTCGTACAGCTCGCGCTGGGCCGCGTGCAGCGGGTTCTCGCCCGGCACGTCGAGCAGCCCGGCCGGGATCTCCCACAGCTTCTGGCGGACGGGGTGGCGGTACTGCCTCAGGACCAGGACCCGGTCCTCCTCGTCGAGGGCGAGGACGGCGACGGAACCGGGGTGGACCTGGTAGTCGCGGCGGACGACCGAACCGCCGGGCATGACCACCTCGTCGGTGCGCACGGAGGTCTTGTTGCCGACGAACGGCGTCTCGCTCGCCCGGACCTCCCACTCCTCGGCGGTGTCCTTGATCGTCATGTCGACTCGTCCTCCCACACGTGCAACAAGAAACCGGGGCACACATCCCGAAAGACGCGCACCCCGGTCACCGTACAGCGCTTGTGTCGCTCGGTTTTACTTACCGGTCTTGCGCTCCACCGCGGCCTTCACCAGCCCCGCGAACAGCGGGTGCGGGCGGGTCGGGCGGGAGCGCAGTTCGGGGTGTGCCTGGGTCGCGACCAGGTACGGGTGGACCTCGCGCGGGTACTCCACGTACTCGACGAGCTTGCCGTCGGGAGAGGTTCCGGTGAACTGCAGGCCGGCCTTCTTCTCCAGTTCCGCGCGGTAGGCGTTGTTCACCTCGTAGCGGTGGCGGTGGCGCTCCTCGACGTACTCCTTGCCGTCGTACACCTCACGCACGATCGAGCCCTCGGCGAGCTTCGCCGGGTACATGCCCAGCCGCATGGTGCCGCCCATGTCGCCCTCACCGGCCACGATGTCCAGCTGCTCGGCCATGGTGGAGATGACCGGGTGGGCGGTGGCGGAGTCGAACTCGGTGGAGTTGGCGTCCGGGATGTCGGCCAGGTTCCGCGCGGCCTCGATCACGATGCACTGCAGGCCGAGGCAGAGGCCCAGCAGCGGGATCTTGTTCTCACGGGCGTACTGGATGGCGCCGACCTTGCCGGAGACACCGCGGTCGCCGAAGCCGCCGGGGATGCAGATGGCGTCGACGTCGGCGAGCTGTCCCGCGGCGCCGGCCGGGGTCTTGCAGTCGTCCGAGGTGACCCACTTGATCTTCACGCGGGCCTTGTTGGCGAAGCCGCCCGCGCGCAGCGCCTCGGTGACCGAGAGGTAGGCGTCGGGCAGGTCGATGTACTTGCCGACGAGCGCCAGGTTGATCTCGTGGTCCGGGTTGTGGACACGGTCGAGCAGGTCGTCCCAGGTCGTCCAGTCCACGTCACGGAACGCCAGGTCCAGCTTGCGGACGACGTAGGCGTCCAGGCCCTCGCCGTGCACGGTCTTCGGGATGTCGTAGATCGAGCGGGCGTCGGGACACGCGACGACGGCGGCCTCGTCGACGTCGCACATCAGGGAGATCTTGCGCTTGATCGCGCCGGGCACCTCACGGTCGCAGCGCAGCACGATCGCATCTGGCTGAATACCGATGTTGCGCAGCGCCGCAACCGAGTGCTGCGTCGGCTTCGTCTTCAGCTCTCCCGACGGCCCGATGTACGGCAGGAGCGAGATGTGCACCACAAAGACGTTGTCGCGGCCGACCTCGTGACGCACCTGGCGGACGGTCTCCAGGAACGGCAGCGACTCGATGTCGCCGACCGTGCCGCCGACCTCGGTGATGACGACATCGACCTCGTCGGAGGCCATGCGCCGGATGCGGTGCTTGATCTCGTTGGTGATGTGCGGGATGACCTGCACGGTGTCGCCCAGGTACTCGCCGCGCCGCTCCTTGGCGATCACCGTGTTGTACACCTGGCCGGTGGTGACGTTGGCCGAGCCGTCCAGGTCTCGGTCGAGGAAGCGCTCGTAGTGGCCGATGTCCAGGTCGGTCTCGGCGCCGTCGTTGGTGACGAACACCTCACCGTGCTGGAAGGGGTTCATCGTGCCGGGGTCGACGTTCAGGTAGGGGTCGAGCTTCTGCATCACGACGCGCAGGCCCCGCGCCTTGAGCAGCATGCCGAGGCTGGAGGCGGTCAGGCCCTTGCCGAGCGAGGAGGCGACACCCCCGGTGACGAAGATGTGCTTGGTCGTCGTGGCTGTGCTGTTTCGGAAAGCAGCGGGCGGCATGGCCAAGAGGGGGCTCCCGTGGTCGCGGTTCGGTGTGCGGGTCGGCCGCCGCCCGATCTCATCCGTCGGGGGTGCCTTCGCTGCGGTTCGGGGGTCCCTTTGAGTCGGGGCGCCCACCGGTCCACGGGCTACCAGGGTATCAGCGACAGGACACGATCGCTTCCGGCCACGCTCCGCGCACGGGCCGACACGGACCTCGTACGACCGTCGGCGCATCTCGGTCGGCCTTCACCCTTGGCTCACTCGTCCGGCCCACTCATGTTGCCTGGAGCGGCACGCGGAGCCCTCCGGTGCGTCGTATCCTCTTCGGACACTCACTGCCGAGCCGGTCCGGCGAAACGGCACCACCCCCGCCCGTCTCCGGTATTCAAGAGAGCTCGACAGTCCGTTGAGCAACGACCGCCTCATATGCGTTGAGGATCGTTGAGCGACATCGCATGACACCGTCCCTTGGATCAGTCTGGAATCATGGATTCTTTGTCGATCCCTTGGGTCCCTTGACCGCACACCGCACAGCGACCGCCCCTCGGGGGCGACGTGGCCGTTCGACTGGAGTTGCACGTGGCCCGGCGCATCGAAGACTACGCACTCATCGGAGACATGCAGACCGCAGCCCTGGTCTGCCGGGACGGCACGGTCGACTGGCTGTGCCTGCCCCGCTTCGACTCCCACGCCGTCTTCGCGGGACTGCTCGGCACGGAGGAACACGGGTTCTGGCGCCTGGGCCCCGCCCACGCGTCGGACGCGCAGCCGCCGACGGCCTCCCGCCGCCGGTACCGCGGCGACTCGCTGATCCTGGAATCCGAGTGGGACACCCCCCGCGGCACCGTCCGTGTGACCGATTTCATGCCGCCCCGTGACGGCGCCCCGCAGCTGATCCGGATCGTGGAGGGCATCAGCGGCCGGGTACCGATGCGCTCGGCGCTGCGCATGCGCTTCTCGTACGGACGTGTCGTCCCCTGGGTGCACAAGCACGAGGGGCGCACGGTGGCCGTCGCCGGGCCGGACTCGGTGTGGTTCGACACCGAGTGCGAGACGTACGGCAAGGCGCTGACCACGTACGCCGACTTCACGGTGACGCCGGGCGACCGGATCGCGTTCACGATCTCCTGGGAGCCCTCGCACAAGCAGCCCCCGCCGCTTCCCGAGCCCGAGCCGTCGCTCCAGGCCACCGAGGAGTTCTGGCGCGACTGGGTGGAGCAGTGCACGTACCACGGCCCGTACCGCGAGGCGGTGATCCGCTCGCTGATCACCCTCAAGGCCCTGACGTACGCCCCCACCGGCGGCATCGTCGCCGCGCCGACCACCTCGCTCCCGGAGCACATCGGCGGCGTCCGCAACTGGGACTACCGCTACACCTGGCTGCGCGACGCGGCCATCACCCTCTCCTCGCTGCTGCGCACCGGCTACCGCGACGAAGCCCGCGCCTGGCGCGAGTGGCTGCTGCGCGCGGTCGCCGGTGACCCGGAGAACCTGCAGATCATGTACGGCATCGCCGGTGAGCGGGAGCTCGGCGAGGCCGAGCTGGAGTGGCTGCCCGGGTACGAGAACTCGGCGCCGGTCCGGGTCGGCAACGGCGCCGCGCACCAGCTCCAGCTGGATGTGTACGGCGAGGTCACCGAGGCCCTGCACCTGGCCCACATGACCGGCCTGGCCCGCAACGACTACGCCTCCCTCCTCCAGCTGAAGCTGATCCGCTACCTGGAGGACCACTGGGACGAGCCGGACGAGGGCATCTGGGAGGTGCGCGGCCCGCGCCGCCACTTCGTGCACTCCAAGGTCATGGCCTGGGTCGCCGTCGACCGCACGATCAAGCTCATCGAGTCCGGCGACGCGGACGGCCCGCTGGAGAAGTGGCGCGAGCTGCGCGACGACATCCACCGGGACGTGTGTGAGAAGGGTTACGACAAGGAGCGCAACACCTTCACACAGTCGTACGGCTCGAAGGAGTTGGACGCCTCGCTGCTGCTGATCCCGCAGATGGGTTTCCTGCCGCCGGACGACAAGCGGGTCATCGGCACCATCGAGGCGATCCAGCGCGAGCTGTCGACCCCGGACGGCTTCATCCTGCGCTACCCGACGCAGGGCGAGAAGGAGGGCGTCGACGGCCTGCCCGGCGACGAGGGCGCGTTCCTCGCCTGTTCGTTCTGGATGGCCGACGACCTCGCGATGATCGGCCGCGTGGACGAGGCCCGCAAGCTCTTCGAGAAGCTGCTCTCCCTCCGCAACGACCTGGGTCTCCTCGCCGAGGAGTGGGACCCGGTCCTCAAGCGCCAGGTCGGCAACTTCCCGCAGGCGTTCAGCCACGTCCCCCTCATCGACACGGCCCTGCGGCTGACCGCCTCGGGGGCGTACGGCGGCTGACCGCACGGTCGGATCCGCCCTGGCTGCCCTGGCTGCGGGCAATCGTGCCGCTGGGGCGGCACGGGTGGGCGCAGCGGCACCTCGTCACCGCCGCCGCGGAACCCACCCCCGACCAGCAGCGGCGCCGGGTGCCCATGCCTCGAATCGAACAGGACCGATCCCCCGCCCCCGCCTAGCCTGGGAGTAACCCTGTCCCCTGGCTGAAAGGGGGCGGCTCGCCATGGCTCCCCTCTCGAAGGCGCACGCGGCCCTCGCCTCACTCCGCGAGGATCTGGCCGGCGACGTGTACGCCCCGGCGGATCCGGGTTACGACGAGGCCCGGTCGGTCTTCAACTCCATGATCGACCGGCGCCCGGCCGTGATCGCGCAGTGCGTGGACGGGGCCGACGTCGTGCGCTCGGTGCGCTTCGCCCGTGATCTGGACCTGCGCATCGCCGTACGCGGCGGTGGCCACAGCGTGGCCGGAATGGCGCTGAACGACAACGGGCTCGTCATCGATCTGCGCCGGATGCACGCGGTCACGGTCCATCCCGGGTCCATGAGCGTCCGGGTCGAGGGCGGCGCCACCATGAGCCATCTCGACCGCGCCACCGAGCCCCACCGCCTCGCGACCACCGGCGGCCGGGCGTCGACCACGGGAGTCGGCGGCTTCGTTCTCGGCGGCGGCAGCGGCTGGCTGGACCGCGTCTTCGGGCTCGCCGTCGACAACCTGCTCGGCGTGGAACTGGTGACCGCCGACGGCCAGGCGGTGCGCGCGAGCAGCGAGGAGAACCCGGACCTGTTCTGGGCGCTGCACGGCGGCGGCGGGAACTTCGGCGTCGCCACCGCCCTCACCCTCCGGCTGCACGAACTGCCCGCCTTCTCCATCGCCCTGCTGCTCTACCTCCCGGAACGCGGCCCCGAGGTGGTGCGCGTGTACCGCGACGTCATCGAGACCGGCCCGCCGGAGGCGAGCGGCGGCATCATCTACCTCACCGCCCCGCCCGACGAGTTCGTCCCAGGACACCTGGTGGGCAGGCTCGCGTGCGGTGTCCTCCTGACGTACGCGGGGACCGAGGACGACATGCGCAAGACCGCCCAGCCGCTGCTGGCGCTGCCGCACGAGGCCGAGGTGGTCGGCGCGATGCCGTACGCGGACGTGCAGTGCATGATCGACGATCCGCCGGGCATGCGGAACTACTGGTCGGCGGAGTATCTGACCGGTCTGCCGGACGAGTTGGTGGACGTCTTCGCCACCCGCGCCTGGACGATGCCCGTGCCGACCGGCACGCAGCACGTGCTCTTCCCGCTGGGCGGCGCGATCGCCGACGGCCCCGCCCACTATCCCGTGCCGTACCGGAACGCCCCCTGGGTCGTGCACCCCTTCGGCGTCTGGAAGGACCCGGCGGACGACGAGCGGTGCGTCCAGTGGGTACGGGACGTCCGCGCCGACGTCCGGCCGTGGAGCACCGGCGCGGTCTACCTCAACTTCGTCGGCGACGAGGGCGCCGACCGGGTCGTGGCCGGCCTCGGCGCCGACCACTACCGGCGGCTGACCGCGGTGAAGACCGCGTACGACCCCGACAACATCTTCCGCTTCAACCACAACATCCCGCCGGCCTGACGAGCGGAGCCGCACGGCGACCGTGCGGCCCCCGCGGCACCCGCCCGGTGACCGCCGCCGGAACGGGTCGGGGATGCCGCCGCGACACTCGCGCGGGTACCGTCCGGTCCATGGACACCCGTGACAGCCGCGCACCCGGTGACGGCCGCGAGGCGCAGGCCGGCATCACCGTGCGGCGGGCGCTGGAGCTGCCCGGGCTGCGCGGCGGGCTGCCGGAGATCCTGGCCGGCGCCGACCGGCTGCACCGGACCGTGCGCTGGGTGCACGCGGGCGAGGTCCCGAACATCGCCTCGCTCCTCAAGGGCGGCGAACTGCTGCTGACCACCGGGTACGGGCTCGGCACCCGCCCCGCCGACCAGCGCGCGTTCGTCCGGACCCTGGCCGAGCGCGGCATCGCGGCCCTCGTCATCGAACTGGGCCCGCGCTTCACCCGCCTCCCCGCCGCCCTCGTGGAGACCGCGCGCTCGGCCGGGCTTCCCCTCGTCCAACTGCACCGCGAGGTGGCGTTCGTGACGGTCACCGAGGAGATCCACACCGAGATCGTCAACGGCCACTACGCGCTCCTCCAGCAGGCCGAGGAGGTCCACCGCCGCTGCACCGAGGCCCTGCTCGGCGGGGGCGGGATCCCGCAGGTCCTGGGCATCCTGGCCGGTTTCAGCGGCAACCCCGTCTTCCTGGAGACCGCCGACGGACAGCTCCTGTACGCCGCCGGAGCCGGCCCTGCGGACACCGATCCGCTCCAGGTGTGGGAGGGGCTGCGCTCCCAGCACAAGGACGAGCCGCCGGCCGGCACGGCCATCGTCGACGTACCGGGCGGCGGCCCGGGCACGGGCTCGGTACGGGCCCGCCTGGTCCTCCTTCCGGTCGTCGCCCCGCCGGCCCCCGTGCACCGGATCGCCGCCGAGCGGGCGGCAGGCGTCCTCGCCGTCGTCCTGATGCAGGCCCGGCAGGAGGAGGAGCTGGCGGCACGCGGGCGCGGCGACTTCCTCAGTGACCTCGCCGAGGGCCGCATCCAGGCGGCGGACGCCCCCGCACAGGCCCGCGTCCTGGGCTTCAAGCCGGGCGGCGGCCCCCTGCTGCCGGTGGTGATGCGGCTCGCCGACGGGCTGTCCCCCGACGGGGGAGGCTGGGCCGTCCTGGCCCGCGCGGTGGCCGAGGAGCTGGCCTCGGTGGGCGTGCCCGTCCTCCTCGGCGTGCGCCCCGTCGAGGGCCGCGTCCCGCTGCTGCTGGGCCTGCGCGCGGAGTCGGAGCGCCCAGCGATCGCGGACAAGGTCGCGGCGGCGCTGCGGGCCGGTGTGGAGCGCGCCGGGATGCGGCGGCCGGGCGGGCGGCCGCCCGTGATCGTCGTCGGGGTCCCCGGTGGCTGGGCGGCCGCCTCGGCGGGCCTCAGGCACGCGGCGGAGACGGCGACGGCCGCGCAGGGCCTTACCGACCTCCCCTGGTACGACGCCCGGCGCCTCGACATCGACCTGCTGCTGTGGCGGCTGCGGGACCACCCCGACCTGGCCGCCTTCGTGGACCGCGCGATCGGCCCCCTCCGCGACCACGACGACCGCGCCAAGCCCCCGCTGCTGCCCACCCTGGAGACCTATCTGGCCCACGCCGGCCGCAAGGCGGAGACCGCCCGCGAACTGCACCTCAACCGCCAGACCCTCTACAACCGCCTCGCCCGCATCGGTGAACTGCTCGGCACCGACCTCGACGACCCGCAGGCGGTACTGGCGCTGAGCCTGGCACTACGCGCCCGCAGACACGTCACCTGAGGCCGCGCCGGTCAGGTCAGGTCAGGTCAGTGGACTCCAGCGCGTCAACTCGTCGTAGACGCTGAGCACCTGTGCCACCGTCTCGTCCTCCGTCGGCCAGGTGGCGGCCTGCCGCGTGCCCCGCTCAGCCAGCGCCTCCCGCAGGGCGGGGTCACGCAGGAGGCGTACGACGGCTGCGGCGAGCGCTGCGGCATCGCCGTACGGGACGAGTTCGGCGCCGTCCCCGACCAGGTCCGGCACTGATCCGACGGCGGCCGCGACGAGCGGCACGCGCGCGTGGAGCGCCTCCTGAGCGAGGACGGAGCGGGCCTCGGGGCCGCCGGGCACCAGCGCGAGATCGGCGGCGGCGATCAGCTCGGAGATGTCGTCGCGCCGCCCCACGAGCCGTACGGGCAGCTCCTCGTCCTCGATACGCCGCTGCAGGACACTCCGCAGCGGCCCCTCGCCCGCGATGACGAGCAGCGGCGCGGGGTCCAGGCCCCGCCACTCCCGGGCCGCGTCCAGCAGCGTGTCGTATCCCCGGTGACGGTCGAGCGCGCCGACGGCCATGAGCAACGGGCGGTCCGTGGCGCCGAGTTCGGCCCGGACCTTGGAGGTGGGCCGCTCGGTGTCGTCGTCGGCGTCGTTCCGACGCGGCGCGGGCAGGGCGACGGCGGCGAGCCGGGCGTCGCGCGCGCCCCGGCTGCGGGCCCGGTCGACGAGCTCGGAGGTGGTGCCGAGGACCACGGCGGCGGCCTTGGCGACCCGCCGCTCCAGCAGCCGCAGCAGATGCGCCCGCGCCCCCTCCGCGTACGCACGCGTGTGCCAGGTGACGACGAGCGGGGTGGTGCGCCGACCGAGCGCGAGGGTGGCGCGGAAGCCGGCGTGCAGGCCGTGCGCGTGCACCAGGTCGGCGTCCGCGCAGGCGCTGCGCAAGGTGGCCACCGAGGCGGGGTCGCTGCTGCGGGGCACGTGGACGTGGTGGGCGCCGGCGCCGGTGAAGTCGTACACACCGTCGGCCTCGCCGGGGGCGCACACTGTGACCCGTACGCCCCGGGCGACGAGACCCGAGGCCAGCGACCGCACATGCGCGCTGCTCACCGCGCTGCCGCCGCCGAGCACTTGCACGGTTCGCAGCGGCGACTGGCCGTGTGGTGAGTGGCTGCTCACGTGGCTCACGTGGCCGGGGCTCCTGGTTCGGGGTCGGACGGTCACGAAGAAACGTACAGAAGGATCTGGTGGTGGAGGTGGACCGTACGAGGCGCTTCCGTGTGGTCCACGCAGCACGTCCTGCTACGTCGCTCCTGTCCAAGGATGCCAGGCCGCAAGGGTGTTCCGGGACAGCCGGACGGGGCGGGTGCCGGAGTGCCGGGCAACCCCGGACCCCGGGTCACCCACACGAGTGAACTCCCGTACGAGGTTGCCCCTCTGGGCGACTCCCGCCCCGCCCTGCGCGACCGACCGCTGCGACTGGGCGACCGACCGCCGCCGCCCTACGCGTCCGCGCGGGCCGCCGCCAGCAGTTCCTCCGCGTGCGCGCGCGCCGTCTCCGAGTCCTCCTGGCCGGCGAGCATCCGCGACAGCTCGCGCACGCGGTCCTCGCCCTCCAGGACCTTCACACCGGACCGGGTCACGGACCCGTCGTTGGTCTTCTCCACGAGCAACTGCCGGTCGGCGAAGGCGGCCACCTGCGGCAGGTGCGTGACGACCACGACCTGGGCCGACTTGGCCAGCCGGGCGAGCCGCCGCCCGATCTCGACCGCGGCCTTGCCGCCGACACCGGCGTCGACCTCGTCGAAGAGATACGTCGGCACGGGATCCGTCCCGGCGAACACCACCTCGACGGCCAGCATCACCCGCGACAGCTCACCACCCGAGGCACCCTTGGCGATGGGCCGGGGCGGCGCCCCCGGGTGCGGGGCGAGCAGCAGCTCGACCTCGTCCACACCGGACGGCCCGTACGCGACCGTACGCCCGCCCACCTCGACTCCTTCGGCATCATCGCTCTGCCGGATCTCGAACGACACGCGCGCGTGCGGCATGGCGAGCGAGGCCAGCTCGGCGGTGACGGCCGCGGCGAACCGCTCGGCGGCCTCCGCCCGGGCGTCCGTCAAGGCCTGTGCGAGGCCGCCCAGTTCGGCCCGCAGGGCGTCCCGCTCGGCGGTCAGCTCGTCGATCCGCTCGTCGTCACCGTCGAGTTCGGTGAGCCGCTGGGCGCCCTCCTCGGCCCAGGACAGCACCGAGGCGATGTCCTGGCCGTTCTGTCCGTACTGGCCGTACTTCCGGGTGAGCGCGTTGAGGGCGGCCCGTCGCTCCTCGACGGCCGCCAGCCGCAGCGGATCGGCGTCCAGGTCGTCGGCGTACCCCGCCAGCTCCCCCGCCACATCGCCCAGCAGGATCCCGATCTCGCCGATCCGGTCGGCGAGCGCGGCCAGCGCCGGGTCGTGCGACCGCACGGCCTCCAGCGCCCGGTGGGCGCCCGCGACGAGCGTCGTGGCGTCCACGCCCTCCGGGTCCTCGGGATTGCCCGCGAGCGCGGCGTGCGCGGCCGTCGCGGCGGACGCCAGCGCCTCCGCGTGCCCGAGCCGCTCGGCCTCCTCGGCCAGCTCCACGTCCTCGCCGACCCGCGGCTCGACGCCCGCGATCTCGTCGAGCCCGTATCTCAGCATGTCGGCTTCCTGGGCCCGCTCACGCGCGCGCGACACGATCTCGTCGAGCTCGACGGAGACGGCCCGCAGCCGCCGGTAGGCCTCCGCGTACTTGGTGAGCGGCACGGCCACCGCGTCCCCCGCGTACCGGTCGAGCGCCGCCCGCTGCCGGGACAGCTTCAGCAGCCCCTGCTGGTCGGTCTGCCCGTGCACGGCGACAAGTTCGTCGGCCAGTTCGGCGAGCACACCCACCGGGACGGAACGCCCGCCCAGGTGCGCCCGCGACCGCCCCTCGGCGGAAACGGTACGGCTGATCAGCAGCGCCCCGTCGTCGAGTTCGGCGCCGGCCTCCTCGGCCCGTACCAACGCCGACGCGCCGTCGGGCATCGCGATCCGGCCCTCCACGACGGCGTTCTTCGCACCGATCCGCACGAGCGCCGGGTCCGCCCGCCCGCCGAGCAGCAGGCCGAGGCTGGTGACCACCATGGTCTTGCCCGCACCCGTCTCACCTGTCACGGCGGTGAAGCCGGGCGACAACTCGACGACCGCGTCGTCGATGACTCCGAGCGACCGTATCCGCATCTCCTCCAACACGCCCCCGACCATACGAGGTTTTCCCGGGCCCGTGCGACGCCGCCCCCGCTTAGAGAGCTGGGCGTTACTTTCCCGGGGCAATCCTCGTTCGCCTGACGGCTCCCCGTTGACGCGGGGGTGGTCCGGTCGTCTCCGTCTTGGACGATTTACGGATGCGGTGCTCCCCGCGAACGCGGGGGTGGCCCGGCGCTCGGCTCCACGCAAAGCGCCGGGCGCTTTCTAATGCCGAGCCCCCCGCCATCCGGAAACCGGCAGCGCGAACTTCGCCACCAACCGGTCCGTGAACGACGCATGGTGCAACCGAGCCAGCCGCACCGGCACAGCCCCCCGACGCACCTCCACCCGAGCCCCCGGCGGCAGCTCAACGGTCCGCCGCCCGTCACACCACAGAACCCCGGGCGGAATATGCGGCAGAACCTCCACCGCCAGCACCGAATTCGGCGACGTGACCAACGGCTTGGCGAACAGCGCGTGCGCGCTGATCGGCACCATCAACAGAGCCTCGACCTCCGGCCACACCACAGGCCCACCCGCCGAGAACGCATACGCCGTGGACCCGGTAGGCGTGGACAGAACAATCCCGTCACACCCGAATCCCGTCACCGGCCGGCCATCGATCTCAAGGACGACCTCGAGCAGCTTCTCGGCGCCCGCCTTCTGCACGGCCGCCTCGTTCAGCGCCCAGTCCGTGTGGACGATGTTCCCGTTCTGATGAACGACGACATCGACGGTCATACGCTCTTCGACCTCGTAGGACTTGGTCACCACGCGGTCGACGACCTTGTCGAGGTCGTCACGCTCGGCCTCCGCGAGGAAGCCGACGCTGCCGAGGTTGACGCCGAGCATCGGCACCCCGGACGCCCGGGCGAACTCGGCTCCGCGCAGCAGCGTGCCGTCACCGCCGAGGACGATGAGCAGCTCGCACCCGTCGAGGCACTGCGGGGTGGCCTCCTTGACGAGTTCCACCTCCTCCGGCACCGGGATGTCCTCGGCCTCGTGCTCCAGGACCCGCACGCCGATGCCGTGGTGCAGCAGCCCCTTGACGACGAGTTCGGCGCTGCGGATCGCAGCCGGCCGCCCGGTGTGGGTGAGCAGGAAAACAGTTCGAACTCGGTCCTGAGTCAACGCGGCCCCTCCGCAACTGCTCGGTCGACGTCGGCCGGGTCCAGCACGGGTGCCCCGGCACGCAGCCACAGAAAGTACTCGACATTGCCCGAGGGCCCGGGCAGCGGACTGGCCGTCACACCCTTCACCCCGAGCCCCAGCTCCCCTGCCCGCCGGGCCACCCCGCGCACCGCCTCGGCGCGCAGCTCCGGACTCCGTACCACTCCCCCACTGCCCAGCCGCTCCTTACCCACCTCGAACTGCGGCTTGACCATCATCACCAGATCGGCGTCAGGCTTCACACACCGCACCAGGGCGGGCAGTACCAGGCCGAGCGGGATGAAGGACAGATCCCCCACGACAAGATCCACAGGCTCCCCATCGATCGCTTCGAGCGTCAACTCGCGTACGTTCGTACGGTCCTTGACGGTGACGCGTTCATCACTCCGCAGAGTCCACGCGAGTTGTCCGTATCCGACGTCCACGGCGACGACGTGCGCGACCCCGGCCCGCAGCAGTACGTCGGTGAAACCGCCGGTGGAGGCGCCGGCGTCCAGCGCCCGGCGGCCCTCGACGGCCAGCCCCTGCGGGACGAAGACCTCGAGGGCGCCCGCGAGCTTGTGGCCGCCTCTGGACACGTACTCCGGTTCACCGTCGTCGGTCGCGACCACGATCGCGGCCGCGGTCTCGACCTGCGTGGCGGACTTGGTCGCGACGGTCTTGCCGACGGTGACCCGCCCGGCGGCGATCAGCTGGCTCGCGTGCTCACGCGACCGCGCGAGCTTCCGCCGGACCAGTTCGGCGTCCAGACGGCGGCGTGCGACTCCTGCCACGGTGGGTTCAGCTCCTGCTCTCGTACGGCGATCGATAGGGGCGACCCGGAGGGTCTCCTTGAGGGGCGGTGGTCGGGTGACGGGTGGGAGCCGGAGGTCCCGGCCGGGCGTCGAGCGCGGTGAGCGCGTCGCGCAGCCCCTGGTGTACATCCTCGTACACCTCCACATGGCCGTCGGTGGCGAGGTGGTCGGCGTCGGCCAGCCGGTCGAGGGCGGCGTCGACGTCGGGGTGGCCGGTGGCGGTGCGGGGCACGTTCAGCGGGGCCGGGGCGGCGGGGTCGTACTCGGGTTCGACGACCGTGGGCTCCGGCTGCGGGCCGGGCTCGCCGGCCACCGTGGCCTCCCTCTCCGGAACCACTGCTTCCGCCCCAGCCTGGGCCTCGGGCAAAGAGTCGCTCATGCCCAGACGCTACCGCGAAGCTCTGGGGTACCGTCGATCGCGATGGCAACGATTGAGGAGTGCCGCGCCGCGCTCGAAAAGCTCTCGGACAACATGGCAGGCGCCGACGGACACGTGCGCGAGGCGACGACCCTCGACCGCTCGGTGAGCTGCCACATCAAGGACCTCGACGTCACCTTCGTGGGGCGCATGCGGGACGGCCGGATCGAGGTGCACGACACCCTCGAGGGGCCGCCGCCCGAGAAGGCCCAGATCAGGCTCGCCATGACGGGCGACGACCTGGTGGCCCTCGTGGGCGGCGAACTGAACTTCGCCAAGGCGTGGGGTTCGGGCCGGGTGAAGCTGGAGGCGGGCTTCCGGGACCTGCTCCAGCTCAGGAAACTTCTGTAGCCGCCACCTTCTCGATGCCCGTCCGCGCCTTGCGTGCCGCCGGCACCACCAGCGGTGTCCCCGTCTCCGGGTCGTCGATGATCTGGCAGCGCAGTCCGAAGACCTCCTCGACCAGCTCGGCCGTGACGATCTCGGAGGGCGCGCCCTCGGCGATCACCGAGCCGCCGCGCAGGGCGATGAGGTGGGTGGCGTAGCGGGCGGCGTGGTTGAGGTCGTGGAGCACAGCGACCAGCGTGCGGCCCTGCTCCTCGTGGAGTTCGGCGCACAGGTCGAGCACATCGATCTGGTGCTGGATGTCGAGGAAGGTGGTCGGCTCGTCGAGCAGCAGCAGCGGGGTCTGCTGGGCGAGCGCCATGGCGATCCAGACGCGCTGGCGCTGGCCGCCGGACAACTCGTCGACATAACGGTCGGCGAGCTCGGCGACCCCGGTCGACTCCATCGACTCCCGGACGATCCGCTCGTCCTCGGTCGACCACTGCCGCAGCAGCCCCTGGTGCGGGTACCGGCCCCGGCCCACGAGGTCGCCGACGGTGATCCCGTCGGGCGCGATCGACGACTGCGGCAGCAGACCGAGCGTCCGCGCGACCTTCTTGGCGGGCATCGACTGGATGACCTGCCCGTCGAGCAACACCCGCCCCTGGGACGGCTTCAGCATCCGTGAAAGGGCGCGCAGCAGCGTGGACTTGCCGCAGGCGTTGGGGCCGACGATCACGGTGAACGAGTTGTCGGGGATCTGGACCGACAACTGCTCGGCGATGACCCGCTGGTCATAGGCGAGGGTGACGTTCTCGGCGGACAGGCGGTTCACAGTGCTCCTCTTGTTGTTCTCGTTCGCCGACGCGCTCGTGCCCGGCCCTTCCGACTTCGACCCGCTCGGCTTCGACCCGCTCGGCTTCAGCCCGCTCGACCTCAGCCCGCTCGGCTCGGGGCGGCTCATATCCGCCCGGCTTTCCGCTCGGTGACCAGCAGCCACAGCAGATAGACGCCGCCGAGTACGCCGGTGACGACGCCGACGGGCAGCTGGTCGGCCCCGAAGGCCCGCTGCGAGGCCCAGTCGGCGACGATCAGCAGGGTCGCGCCCATGCACATGGAGGGGACCAGGTTCGGGCCGGGCGAGCGGGTCAGCCGCTTGGCGAGCTGGGGCGCGGTGAGGGCGACGAAGCTGACGGGTCCGGCGGCCGCGGTGGCCCCGGCCGTGAGCAGCACGGCCGACACCATCAGCAGCAGCCGTACGCGTTCGACGCGCACCCCGAGGGCGTACGACACGTCGTCGCCCATCTCCGTCATCCGCAGCCCGCGTGCGTTGCCGAGCACCAGCGGCACGAGGATCACGCACATGATCAGCAGCGGCCAGACCTGGGACCAGTCACGGCCGTTGAGGGAGCCGGTCATCCACACGACCGCACGGGCCGCGTCGACGAGGTCCGCCTTGGTGATCAGATAGCCGTTGACCGCCGTGACGATCGCGGAGACGCCGATGCCGACCAGCACGAGCCGGTAGCCGTGCACGCCCCGCTTCCAGGCCAGCACATAGATCGCGAGGCCGGTGACCAGGCCGCCGACGAGCGCCCCCAGGGCGACCTGGTTCGCGCTCCCGGAGAACAGCACGATCATGACCAGCGCCCCGGCGGTGGCGCCCTGCGAGAGGCCGAGCACATCCGGACTGCCCAGCGGATTGCGGGAGATGGACTGGAACAGCGCTCCGCCCAGCCCGAGCGAGGCCCCGACAAGCAGCCCGACGAGGACCCGTGGCAGCCGCAGCTCGTTGACGATGAACTCCTGGCCCGCGTCGCCGTCGCCGAGCAGCGTCTTGAGGACGTCGCCGGCCGGGATGGGGAAGTCACCGGTCCCGATCAGTACGACACTCGCGATCAGCGCCGCCAGCAGCAGCACGATGACGACGGTGAACGCCCGTACGTCCAGGCGGACCGACAGCCCACCGGGGGTGCGGACCGCGCGGTTGCGTACGGCGGGCTTGCTCATGACCGGCGTCTTCCCTGTGGCCTCTGTCTTCCTCATGACCTGCGTCTTCACAGCTGCGCCGTCCTCCGCCGTCGTACGAGAAAGATGAAGACCGGCCCGCCGAGGATCGCGGTGACGATGCCGACCTGAAGTTCCGCGGGCCGCGCCACCATCCGGCCGATGACATCGGCGCCGAGCAGCAGCACGGGCGACAGGACGGTCGCGTACGGCAGGATCCAGCGCAGATCGGGCCCGGTGAAGGACCGGACGACGTGCGGAACCATCAGCCCGACGAACACGATGGGCCCGCAGGCGGCGGTCGCGGCACCGCACAGCACGGTGGCGGCGGCCATCGAGAGGGCCCGGGTGCGGGCGAGGTTGGCGCCGAGCGCGCGGGCGGTGTCGTCGCCCATGGCCACCGCGTTCAGCGGCCGGGCGAGCAGCAGCGCGACGACGGTACCGACGGCGAGGAACGGCAGTACCTGCGTGATCGTCTCGTCGGTCGCCGAAGCCAGCGAACCGACCGTCCAGAAACGCATCTTGGAGAGCGCCGCGTCGTCCATGATCATCACGGCCTGGAGATAGCCGTAGAGCGCGGCGCTGATCGCCGTACCGGCGAGCGCGAGCCGCACCGGCGTCGCACCCCGGCTGCCGCCGAGGAACCACACCAGCGCCCCGACGACGGCCGCTCCGGCGAACGCGAACCACACATACCCGGTCAGCGAGGTGACGCCGAAGTAGGTGATGGCGGTGACGACGGCGGCGGACGCGCCCGCGTTGATGCCGAGCAGTCCTGGGTCGGCCAGCGGGTTCCGGGTGAGCGCCTGGAGGACGGCACCGGCCAGCCCGAGCGCGGCCCCCGCGAGCAGCCCGAGGAGGGTGCGGGAGATCCGCTCCCCGACGACGACGTCGCCGTACGTCCCCGTGTCCTCGAACAGGCCGTGCCAGACCTGCTCCAGAGACAGCTCTTTCGCACCGATCGCGATACTCGCCAGTGCCACCAGGGCGAGGAGCGCGAGGGACACGAGGAGCCCGACGGCTCGTATCGCCCGGCGGTTCGGGGGCGCGGGGGCGGTCTCCGCGCTCGGTTCAGGAGGACTGTCGACCAACACCCGGTTAGGTTAGCCTATCCTCTGCTTTTGGCTCGATCCCGTCTACGAACGCCGCACGGGCGTACGGTCCGTCCGGCACAACGCCCCTCCCCCAGGGGCACGGGCACCGCCCGGCCCACCGGAATCCCACAGGCCCGACCGCTCACAACCCCAGCCGTGCCAGCGCCTTCCCCCCGTCCAGCTCGCACAAGCCCTCCCCCGCCGCCGTCCAGGCCGCCGCGCACAGCGCCCGCAGCCCGTCCATGGCCTCACCCTCGCCGTCCAGTTCCAGCCGCTCACGATCGGCGGTCGCCGTCCAGCCACCGCAGCGGAAGCCCGCGCCCGCCTCCACGACCTCCGGCTGCCCGGTGAGCATCCCCCGCAGATCGGCGTCGACATACGTCGGCCGGTGCTGCGGCGGCGCGGCCAGGAGCTGCGCGCCGTCGGTCACCCCGGTCAGCACGAGCAGCGAGTCGACCTCCCCGTTGAACGCCCCCTCGATGTCCGTGTCCAGCCGGTCCCCGACCACCAGCGGCCGCTCGGCGCCCGTCCGCAGGATCGTCTCCCGGTGCATCGGTGGTAGCGGCTTGCCCGCCACCCGCGGCTCGGCCCCGGTCGCGATCCGGACGACCTGCACCGCCGCCCCGTTGCCGGGCGCGATCCCCCGCGCGCTCGGGATCGTCAGGTCCGTGTTGGACGCGAACCACGGCACCCCGCGCGCGATCGCGTAGCTGGCTTCCGCGAACCGCCCCCAGGGCAGCTCGGGACCGCCGTACCCCTGCACCACGGCCACCGGATCGTCGTCCGCCGACTCGACCGGCTCCAGCCCCCGCTCGCGCAGCGCCACCCGCAGCCCCTCACCACCGATGACCAGCACCCGCGCACCGGCGGGCACCTGCTCGCTGATCAGCCGGGCCACGGCCTGCGCCGAGGTGATGACGTCACCGGCCTCGGTCGGAATCCCGAGCGCCGTGAGATGCGCGGCCACCGTGTCGGGCGTCCGCAGCGCGTTGTTCGTGACGTACGCGAGGTGCATACCGCCCGCGCGGGCCGCACCCAGGGACTTCACGGCGTACGCGATCGCGCTGCCGCCCGCGTACACCACCCCGTCCAGATCGAGCAGCGCCGTGTCGTACGCCTCGCTCAGGGCCTGCCCACTCCCGTCGGGCCGCGTCCTGACTGCCTGGCTCATTGCACACCGCTCCTCGCTCGGTCGGTCAACAATCGGTTCGGATCGCTTTCTCCGATCATCCCTCACGGCACTGACACCCATACGATGCATCAATGAACTACGCAGGTCCCGCGGAGGAGATCCCGGCGCGCAGCGGCCTCGAACTGACCCCGTTCCGTGGCCTTCGCTACGACCCCGACCGGGTCGGCAGCCTGGCCGCCGTGACATCACCGCCGTACGACGTGGTCGTCCGGCCGGACGGTCTGCTCCACCTCGAATCCGCCGATCCGTACAACATCGTCCGCCTGATACTCCCCCAGGCCAGTACCCCCGCCGCCCGCGACGAACAGGCGGCCGACACCCTGCGCCGCTGGCTCGCCGACGGCGTCCTGGCCCCCGACTCCGAGCCCGGCCTCTACGTCTACGAGCAGGCGGACGGCACCATCCTCCAGCGCGGCCTGATAGGCGCCCTACGCCTCTCGGAACCCTCCGCCGGCGTGGTCCTCCCCCACGAGGACGTCATACCCCACGTCATCGCGGACCGCGCGGCCCTGATGCGCGCCACCTCCACCAACATGGAACCCCTGCTCCTGACCTACCGGGGCAACGGCGTCATGGCAGGCGCGACAGCCGTGGTCGAGCGCACCACCAAACGCGCCCCACTCCTCGCCACGACCACGGAGGACGGCTTCAGCCACCGCCTCTGGGCGGTCACCGACCCCGCCGACCTCGCCGAGATCCAGTCGGACCTCGCACACCACCAGGCCCTGATAGCCGACGGCCACCACCGCTGGGCGACCTACCTCCGGCTACGCGCGGAACACACTTCCCCCAGCCCCTGGGACTACGGCCTGGTCCTCCTGGTGGACACCGCCCGCTACCCCCTCCGCGTCCGCGCGATCCACCGTCTCCTCCACCAACTGCCGGTCCCCGACGCCCTGACCGCCCTGGACGGCCTGTTCCGCGTACGGCGCCTGGACATTCCGCTCCCCGATGCCCTGGAGGCCCTGGCGGAGGCGGCCAGCACCGGCAACGCCTTCCTCCTCGCGGGCGACGGCGCCTTCCACCTCGTCGACCGCCCGGACCCGGACCTCCTCGCCCGTACGATCCCCGCCGACCGCCCGGCCGCCTGGCGCACCCTCGACGCGACGGTCCTGCACGCCACCCTCCTCGACCACGTCTGGCAGATCCCGGAGGACTCCCCGGCGCACGTCGCGTACATCCACGACACGGCCGCCACGATCGAGAAGGCCCGGCGCGACGGCGGCACGGCCGTCCTGATGCACCCGGTCCGCGAGGAGGTCGTACGCGACCTGGCCCGCCAGGGCGTCACCATGCCCCGCAAGTCGACGTCCTTCGGCCCAAAGCCGGCGTCGGGGCTGGTGCTGCGCACACTGGAGCTCTGAGGACAAGGAAAAGGGCAAGGAAGAGGACAGGGGAAGAGGACATAGGAAAGGGCGGGATCCCATGTACGGAATCCCGCCCTTTACCGTCTTCTCTGCCGAACGTCAGTCCTTGTCGTCGTCGACGTCCGCGACGTCCGCGACGTCCTTGTCTTCTTCGACGTCGACGACGACGTCGTCGTCGTTCACGTCGGCCTCGCCGTCCTTGCTGTCCTCGACGGACGAGGCGCCCTGCGACGCCTCGTCACCCTCGTGCTGCTTCCCGTGGTCCTCGTCCTCGACGAGGGCGTCGACGAACTCGACACCGTCCATTTCCGCGAGCCGGTCCGACGCGTCCGTGCTGCCGTCCTTGTCGGCCTCGACGGCCTTGGCGAACCACTCCCGCGCCTCGCCCTCACGCCCGGCCGCGAGGAGCGCGTCGGCATACGCGTACCGCAGGCGCGCGGTCCACGGCTGTACGGAGTTGGAGGCCAGCTCGGGGCTCTGCAGCGTCACGATGGCCGCGTCGAGCTGGTCCATGTCACGCCGCGCGCCGGCCGCCACGAGCCGCATCTCGACCTGACCGGCCTTGTCCAGCTTGTGCACCTCGGGCGCCCCAGCCATGTCGAGCGCCTTCTCGGGCCGCCCGAGACCACGCTCACAGTCGGCCATGACGGGCCACAGGTCGACGTTGCCGGTCATCCGCCGGGCCGCCCGGAACTCCGCGAGCGCCTCGCTGAACTTCTGGTTCGCGTACGCGGCGAACCCGGCCGCCTCACGCACGGCCGCGACGCGCGACGCCAGCCGCAGGGCCACCCGCGAATAGCCGTACGCGCCCTCGGGGTCCTCGTCGATGAGCCGCGCGACCATCACCAGGTTCTTGGCGACATCGTCGGCGAGCGTCTTGGGCAGGCTCTGCAGCTCCTGCCGTACGTCCTTGTCGATCTCCTCGCCGGTGACGTCCTCGGCGATCGGCAGCCGCTTGATCGGCTCACGGTCCCGGTCCCGCTCGTCACGGAAACGCCCACCACCGCGCCGGTCGTCGCCACCCCGATGGTCGTCACGCCCACGGAAACCACCGGGCCGACCACCACGGTCGTCGTCCCGACGGAACGGCGGACGCCCACCACGGTCGTCCCCACGCCGGTCATCGCGTCGGTCGTCACGGCCGCGATCGTCCCGCCCACGGAACCCACCGCGGTCACCACCACGGGTGTCATCCCGACGGAACGGCGGACGCCCACCACGATCGTCATCACGCCGGAAGCCACCACGATCGTCATCACGCCGGTGCGAGGGGCGGTCGCCCTGACGACGGTCGCCACGGTCGTCCCGGCGGTCGTCGCGCCGGTCGTCGCGCCGGTCGTCACGTCGGTCATCGCGGCGGAAGGCCGGCCGGTCCCCGCCACGGCTGTCGTCCCGACGGAAGCCTCCACGGTCGTCGTCCCGACGGAACGGCGGACGCCCACCACGGTCGTCCCCACGCCGGTCATCGCGTCGGTCGTCACGGCCGCGATCGTCCCGCCCACGGAACCCACCGCGGTCACCACCACGGGTGTCATCCCGACGGAACGGCGGACGCCCACCACGATCGTCATCACGCCGGAAGCCACCACGATCGTCATCACGGCGGTGCGAGGGGCGGTCGCCCCGGTCGTCGCGACGGAAGGCCGGCCGGTCCCCGCCACGGTTGTCATCACGCCGGAAGCCACCACGATCGTCATCACGGCGGTGCGAGGGGCGGTCGCCCCGGTCGTCGCGACGGAAGGCCGGCCGGTCCCCGCCACGGTTGTCATCACGCCGGAAGCCGCCCCGGTCCCCGCTGTCGCGCCGGTCGTCCCTGCGATCGTCCCTACGGTCGTCGCGGCGGAACGCAGGACGGTCGTCACGCCGGTCATCGCGGCGATCATCACGGCGGAAGCCGGGGCGGTCCCCGTCACGCCGGACGCCACGATCCCGGTCTCGATCGCGGTCGTCTCGACGCGGCCCGCCAGGACGGTCGTCGCGTCGGAACGCGGGGCGAGGCCCACGGTCGCCCTCGCGCCGGTCGTCTCGTCCACGGAACCCACCGCCACCGCGCTGCTCACCACGGTTGTCATCACGACGGAAGCCCCCGCGGTCATCACCACGACGATTGTCGCTACGGCGGTCGTCAGGCCGGCCTTGGCCACCACGGTCGTTGTCGCGCCGGTCGTTGTCCCGACGCGGTGCCCCCCGGTAGCCGCCACGGTCACCACTGTCCCGTCGCCGCTGGTCGCGCTCCGGTCGATCGTCGGGAGAGTTGGTGGACATGGTGACTCCTGTCTTCGGTACTGCAAGTCATTCTCGCGCAGCCGGGTACCCGGCGCGCTCCGGGCTGTGCTTGTTCCAAGGCAACAAAAAAGGACCCCCAGTCCCAGCTGAACGCTGGTGACCAGGGGTCCTTCAAAGATTGTTCGGCGGCGTCCTACTCTCCCACAGGGTCCCCCCTGCAGTACCATCGGCGCTGTAAGGCTTAGCTTCCGGGTTCGAAATGTAACCGGGCGTTTCCCTCACGCTATGACCACCGAAACCCTATTGGTTTCGAGCGAACAAGCACACTCTTCAGTTAGATGCTCAGCTCAAAGCCGACAACTGTTCGTTGTCTCAGAACTAACACAGTGGACGCGAGCAACTGAGGACAAGCCCTCGGCCTATTAGTACCAGTCAACTCCAGCGGTTACCCGCCTTCCATATCTGGCCTATCAACCCAGTCGTCTACTGGGAGCCTTAACCCCTCAAAGGGGGTGGGAATACTCATCTCGAAGCAGGCTTCCCGCTTAGATGCTTTCAGCGGTTATCCCTCCCGAACGTAGCCAACCAGCCATGCCCTTGGCAGAACAACTGGCACACCAGAGGTTCGTCCGTCCCGGTCCTCTCGTACTAGGGACAGCCCTTCTCAATATTCCTGCGCGCGCAGCGGATAGGGACCGAACTGTCTCACGACGTTCTAAACCCAGCTCGCGTACCGCTTTAATGGGCGAACAGCCCAACCCTTGGGACCGACTCCAGCCCCAGGATGCGACGAGCCGACATCGAGGTGCCAAACCATCCCGTCGATATGGACTCTTGGGGAAGATCAGCCTGTTATCCCCGGGGTACCTTTTATCCGTTGAGCGACGGCGCTTCCACAAGCCACCGCCGGATCACTAGTCCCGACTTTCGTCCCTGCTCGACCCGTCGGTCTCACAGTCAAGCTCCCTTGTGCACTTACACTCACCACCTGATTGCCAACCAGGCTGAGGGAACCTTTGGGCGCCTCCGTTACTCTTTAGGAGGCAACCGCCCCAGTTAAACTACCCATCAGACACTGTCCCCGATCCGGATCACGGACCCGGGTTAGACATCCAGCACGACCAGACTGGTATTTCAACGACGACTCCACCCGAACTGGCGTCCGAGCTTCACAGTCTCCCAGCTATCCTACACAAGCCGAACCGAACACCAATATCAAACTGTAGTAAAGGTCCCGGGGTCTTTCCGTCCTGCTGCGCGAAACGAGCATCTTTACTCGTAGTGCAATTTCACCGGGCCTATGGTTGAGACAGTCGAGAAGTCGTTACGCCATTCGTGCAGGTCGGAACTTACCCGACAAGGAATTTCGCTACCTTAGGATGGTTATAGTTACCACCGCCGTTTACTGGCGCTTAAGTTCTCAGCTTCGCACGCCCGAAAGCGCACTAACCGGTCCCCTTAACGTTCCAGCACCGGGCAGGCGTCAGTCCGTATACATCGCCTTACGGCTTCGCACGGACCTGTGTTTTTAGTAAACAGTCGCTTCTCGCTGGTCTCTGCGGCCACCCCCAGCTCACCGAGTAAATCGGATCACCGGTGATGGCCCCCCTTCTCCCGAAGTTACGGGGGCATTTTGCCGAGTTCCTTAACCATAGTTCACCCGAACGCCTCGGTATTCTCTACCTGACCACCTGAGTCGGTTTAGGGTACGGGCCGCCATGAAACTCGCTAGAGGCTTTTCTCGACAGCATAGGATCATCCACTTCACCACAATCGGCTCGGCATCAGGTCTCAGACTATTGCCAGGCGGATTTACCTACCTGACGTCCTACACCCTTACCCCGGGACAACCACCGCCCGGGATGGACTACCTTCCTGCGTCACCCCATCACTCACCTACTACAGGTCTGGTCCGTCGGCTCCACCACTTTCCTTTCCCCGAAGGGTCCGGAACGGCTTCACGGACTTAGCATCGCCTGGTTCAATGTTTGACGCTTCACAGCGGGTACCGGAATATCAACCGGTTATCCATCGACTACGCCTGTCGGCCTCGCCTTAGGTCCCGACTTACCCTGGGCAGATCAGCTTGACCCAGGAACCCTTGGTCAATCGGCGCACACGTTTCTCACGTGTGTATCGCTACTCATGCCTGCATTCTCACTCGTCAACCGTCCACAACTCGCTTCCGCGGCTGCTTCACCCGGCAGACGACGCTCCCCTACCCATCCCAGCGGGCGTTGGCCCTCATGCTGAAATGACACGACTTCGGCGGTACGCTTGAGCCCCGCTACATTGTCGGCGCGGAATCACTAGACCAGTGAGCTATTACGCACTCTTTCAAGGGTGGCTGCTTCTAAGCCAACCTCCTGGTTGTCTGTGCGACTCCACATCCTTTCCCACTTAGCGTACGCTTAGGGGCCTTAGTCGATGCTCTGGGCTGTTTCCCTCTCGACCATGGAGCTTATCCCCCACAGTCTCACTGCCGCGCTCTCACTTACCGGCATTCGGAGTTTGGCTAAGGTCAGTAACCCGGTAGGGCCCATCGCCTATCCAGTGCTCTACCTCCGGCAAGAAACACACGACGCTGCACCTAAATGCATTTCGGGGAGAACCAGCTATCACGGAGTTTGATTGGCCTTTCACCCCTAACCACAGGTCATCCCCCAGGTTTTCAACCCTGGTGGGTTCGGTCCTCCACGAAGTCTTACCTCCGCTTCAACCTGCCCATGGCTAGATCACTCCGCTTCGGGTCTTGAGCGTGCTACTCAAACGCCCTATTCGGACTCGCTTTCGCTACGGCTACCCCACAACGGGTTAACCTCGCAACACACCGCAAACTCGCAGGCTCATTCTTCAAAAGGCACGCAGTCACGACGCACCGAGCAAAGCTCGATGCGCGACGCTCCCACGGCTTGTAGGCACACGGTTTCAGGTACTATTTCACTCCGCTCCCGCGGTACTTTTCACCATTCCCTCACGGTACTATCCGCTATCGGTCACCAGGGAATATTTAGGCTTAGCGGGTGGTCCCGCCAGATTCACACGGGATTTCTCGGGCCCCGTGCTACTTGGGTGTCTCTCAAACGAGCCGTTGACGTTTCAGCTACGGGGGTCTTACCCTCTACGCCGGACCTTTCGCATGTCCTTCGCCTACATCAACGGTTTCTGACTCGTCCTGTCGCCGGCAGACGACAGAAGAGAGATCCCACAACCCCGTATACGCAACCCCTGCCGGGTCTCACACGCATACGGTTTGGCCTCATCCGGTTTCGCTCGCCACTACTCCCGGAATCACGGTTGTTTTCTCTTCCTGCGGGTACTGAGATGTTTCACTTCCCCGCGTTCCCTCCACTTGCCCTATGTGTTCAGGCAAGGGTGACAGCCCATGACGACTGCCGGGTTTCCCCATTCGGACACCCCCGGATCAAAGCCTGGTTGACGACTCCCCGGGGCCTATCGTGGCCTCCCACGTCCTTCATCGGTTCCTGGTGCCAAGGCATCCACCGTGCGCCCTTAAAAACTTGGCCACAGATGCTCGCGTCCACTGTGCAGTTCTCAAACAACGACCAACCACCCATCACCCCCGGCAACAACCGGAGTTCACTGGGGCCGGCACTGAAGGCAGCCACACGGCCATACCCTCAGACACCCAACAGCGTGCCCGACACGATCCGTCGATGAGCTTCACGTTCCACGCCGAAGCAGTACTAGCGCTCTCATCCATACCGACCGTGCCGAATAATCAACGTTCCACCCTTGAGCAACCACCGCAGAACATTCGCCTGCGTTGTGGCCCTGGACCACCGAGCAAGCTCGACGGCCTAGATGCTCCTTAGAAAGGAGGTGATCCAGCCGCACCTTCCGGTACGGCTACCTTGTTACGACTTCGTCCCAATCGCCAGTCCCACCTTCGACAGCTCCCTCCCTCACGGGTTGGGCCACCGGCTTCGGGTGTTACCGACTTTCGTGACGTGACGGGCGGTGTGTACAAGGCCCGGGAACGTATTCACCGCAGCACTGCTGATCTGCGATTACTAGCAACTCCGACTTCATGGGGTCGAGTTGCAGACCCCAATCCGAACTGAGACAGGCTTTTTGAGATTCGCTCCGCCTCACGGCTTCGCAGCTCATTGTACCTGCCATTGTAGCACGTGTGCAGCCCAAGACATAAGGGGCATGATGACTTGACGTCGTCCCCACCTTCCTCCGAGTTGACCCCGGCAGTCTCCTGTGAGTCCCCATCACCCCGAAAGGCATGCTGGCAACACAGAACAAGGGTTGCGCTCGTTGCGGGACTTAACCCAACATCTCACGA
Source organism: Streptomyces sp. CA-210063 (assembly GCF_024612015.1). Taxonomy (NCBI): domain Bacteria; kingdom Bacillati; phylum Actinomycetota; class Actinomycetes; order Kitasatosporales; family Streptomycetaceae; genus Streptomyces; species Streptomyces sp. CA-210063. Next base: position 8,373,562 of record NZ_CP102512.1, on the reverse strand, counting down.
CACGAGCTGACGACAGCCATGCACCACCTGTACACCGACCACAAGGGGGCGACCATCTCTGGCCGTTTCCGGTGTATGTCAAGCCTTGGTAAGGTTCTTCGCGTTGCGTCGAATTAAGCCACATGCTCCGCTGCTTGTGCGGGCCCCCGTCAATTCCTTTGAGTTTTAGCCTTGCGGCCGTACTCCCCAGGCGGGGAACTTAATGCGTTAGCTGCGGCACCGACGACGTGGAATGTCGCCAACACCTAGTTCCCACCGTTTACGGCGTGGACTACCAGGGTATCTAATCCTGTTCGCTCCCCACGCTTTCGCTCCTCAGCGTCAGTAATGGCCCAGAGATCCGCCTTCGCCACCGGTGTTCCTCCTGATATCTGCGCATTTCACCGCTACACCAGGAATTCCGATCTCCCCTACCACACTCTAGTCTGCCCGTATCGAATGCAGACCCGGGGTTAAGCCCCGGGCTTTCACATCCGACGCGACAGACCGCCTACGAGCTCTTTACGCCCAATAATTCCGGACAACGCTCGCGCCCTACGTATTACCGCGGCTGCTGGCACGTAGTTAGCCGGCGCTTCTTCTGCAGGTACCGTCACTTTCGCTTCTTCCCTGCTGAAAGAGGTTTACAACCCGAAGGCCGTCATCCCTCACGCGGCGTCGCTGCATCAGGCTTTCGCCCATTGTGCAATATTCCCCACTGCTGCCTCCCGTAGGAGTCTGGGCCGTGTCTCAGTCCCAGTGTGGCCGGTCGCCCTCTCAGGCCGGCTACCCGTCGTCGCCTTGGTGAGCCGTTACCTCACCAACAAGCTGATAGGCCGCGGGCTCATCCTTCACCGCCGGAGCTTTCCACCACCAGGCCATGCGGCCGGTGGTTGTATCCGGTATTAGACCCCGTTTCCAGGGCTTGTCCCAGAGTGAAGGGCAGATTGCCCACGTGTTACTCACCCGTTCGCCACTAATCCCCACCGAAGTGGTTCATCGTTCGACTTGCATGTGTTAAGCACGCCGCCAGCGTTCGTCCTGAGCCAGGATCAAACTCTCCGTGAATGTTTACCCGTAATCGGGTGCACACATCACGAGAGCGGAACAACCAGGCGGAATAAGCCCGGCCGTTCACAGCGTCCTCGCTGTGTTTTTTCAAAGGAACCTCGCCCCAACCACATGGCCGGGAACGGGGTATCAACATATCTGGCGTTGATTTTTGGCACGCTGTTGAGTTCTCAAGGAACGGACGCTTCCTTTGTACTCACCCGAGCAACTTCTCGGACTTTCCTCCGGGCGCTTCCCTTCGGTCTTGCGTTTCCGACTCTATCAGATCGTTTTCCGATCCGATTCCCTGTCGGCGGGATTTGCCTTTCGGCTGCCTTTAGGCCTCGCGGTTTCCCTTGCGGCCTTTCGACATTCACTACGTTAGCCGATTCCCTCGGCAACTCATAATTGAGCGCTGCGGGCGGGAATTAGGGCATGGCTAATGCGCCCCCGCCGAGGGGATGTTGTAGGTAGTGGGTTGGCCGCTCTCGGCTGCTGGCTGATCGCCGTAACCGGTTCAAGCGGCTCGGGCTACCTTACGGATCGCCCAGAAGCGAGTCAAGTTGAGCGCCTACGGGGGACGTGGGCCCGATAGGGGCTGACTGTCGGGTCGTTGGCGATCCAGAAGCGCCATGGGTGGACGCCACCATCTCCGGAGACTCCGGTGCGGGGACCGTTGAGAACCTGGTCAGGGCTGACGGGGGTGCCGGTCAGGACCGTGAGGGGTGAGGTGTCGGGAGCGCAGGCGTCCTCGCCGTCGAGGGCGCGGTCCACATCCAGGGCCGTGGCCAGGCGGGCGGGCCCTCTGGCCAGTTCCTTGTCATTTCGGGCTGAGATTCGACGTTTGCGCGCGAGGTCGGCGCCCTCGGTGATCTCGCCGGCACGCAGCAGGACCGCGCTCGCCCGGCCCTCCGGACCGCACACCAGGTTCATGCAGTGCCACATGCCGTAGGTGAAGTAGACGTACACATGGCCGGGCGGACCGAACATCACGCCGTTGCGGGCGGTGCGTCCGCGATAGGCATGGGAGCCGGGGTCGTTCATACCGTCGTAGGCCTCGACCTCCGTGAGGCGGAGTTCGATCGGACCCTCCGGGGTGGTGCGGACGAGGACGCGTCCCAGGAGGTCCGGCGCCACCTCCAGTACGGGGCGGTCGAAGAACTCGCGGGCGAGGGGCGTACGGTCGGGGCTCGCGATCATGGCGTACGAGCCTAGTCCAGATGGGTGCGGGCCGACGGGTGGCGGAGGGGCGTCCTCCTTGGAAGGGTTCAAAGGGGCGGGACGCGGAACCGGTCGCCGTCGGTCTGCGTTTGTAGGGATCAAGGATCCAGGCCACACAGAGCGATCCACACCACAGAGAACACTGAGGCACGCAGATACACGGGCGTTGCCCGACGGGAGGAAGAGACATGGGGTTCAAGCGGCTGCTCGCGAGTCTGGGTGCCGGTGGCGCTTCGGTCGAGACGGTGCTGACCGAGGTCAATGTCGTGCCGGGTGGTGTCGTCCAGGGTGAGGTGCGGATCCAGGGCGGTTCCGTGGACCAGCAGATCGAGGCGCTGTCGGTCGGGCTGCAGGCCAAGGTCGAGGTCGAGGGCCAGGACGCGGAGTACAAGCAGGACATCGAGTTCACCAAGCAGCGGCTCGGTGGCGCCTTCGAGCTGAAGGCCGAGGCGGTCCATGTCGTGCCGTTCGGGCTGGAGATCCCGTGGGAGACGCCGGTCACCACGATCCAGGGGCAGACCCTGCCGGGCATGAACATCGGTGTGACCACCGAGCTGGAGATCGCGCGTGCGGTCGACTCCGGTGACCTGGACCCGATCAATGTGCACCCGCTGCCGGCGCAGCAGGCCATCCTGGACGCTTTCGTGCAGTTGGGCTTCCGTTTCAAGAACGCGGACCTGGAGCGCGGTCAGATCCGGGGTACGCGGCAGAAGCTGCCCTTCTACCAGGAGATCGAGTTCTTCCCGCCGCAGCAGTATCACGGCCTCAACCAGGTCGAGCTGAGCTTCGTCGCCGACGAGCGCGAGATGGACGTCGTGCTGGAGATGGACAAGAAGCCGGGTCTGTTCAGCGAGGGCAGCGACTCGTTCCGCGCGTTCAAGGTGGGGCTGCACGACTATCAGGGCACGGACTGGGCCGCCTATCTGAACCAGTGGCTGTCGGAGGTCGGCAGCAAGCGCAGCTGGTTCTAGGCTCGATACGTCTGGAACCCCACCGACACCAGAACCACCAGGAGGTACCGAGGTGACCGAGCCTAAGAGGCCGCCGCTCCCCCACGATTTCCACCCGGTCGTGCCGTCCTTCACGGTCGCGAGCGAGGACGTCGATGCGGGTACGACGCTCAAGGACGCTCAGGTGTACGCGGGCGGGAACACCTCGCCGCAGCTGCGCTGGGAGGGCTTCCCGCCGGAGACCAAGAGTTTCGCCGTGACGTGCTACGACCCGGACGCCCCCACGGGGAGCGGGTTCTGGCACTGGGTCGTGTTCGACATCCCGGCATCGGTGACGGAGTTGCCGACGGGTGCGGGCTCGGGAAAGTTCGAGGGGCTGCCCGAGGGCGCCGTCCAGGTGCGCAACGACTACGGCACGAAGGACTTCGGTGGGGCCGCGCCGCCGCCCGGGGATCCGGCGCACCGCTATGTGTTCACGGTGTACGCCGTGGATCAGGAGAAGCTCGGCCCGGATTCGGACGCTTCGCCCGCTGTGGTCGGATTCAACCTGCGATTCCATACTCTGGCGCGCGCTCAACTCATCGGTGAGTACGCCGCTGTGGCGGAAAAGTAAGGAAGCCGGACGTTCACGGAACGTTTGCCCGTCTCTGGTCTTGGAAGTGATCAGAGACGGGCATTTTTTATTGCGTTGTCCATCTCGGCGTGCCCGGCCAAAGTTGATCCAAGCCCGCCGAGGAGTGGGCTGGTGCACAGGAGGTGGGCTGGAATGCGGGACACGCTGGTACTGAACGCGAGCTTCGAGCCGCTGTCGACGGTGACGCTCAACAGAGCCGTCGTTCTCGTACTGCAGGACAAGGCCGTCGTCGAGCAGACCCACCCCGAACTGCGCATGCGCGGAGCCGCGGTCGATATACCGGCGCCCCGGGTGATCAGGCTCTGCAGGTATGTAAGAGTGCCGTTCCGAAGACAAGCACCGTGGTCGAGGCGGGGTGTCCTGGTACGGGACAGGCACAGGTGCGCGTACTGCGGCAGGCGGGCGACGACCGTCGACCATGTGGTGCCGAGGTCGCGGGGCGGTGGCGACACCTGGCTGAACACGGTCGCGTCGTGCGCCGAGGACAATCACCGCAAGGCCGACCGGACTCCGGAGCAGGCGGGTATGCCGCTGCTGCGGCAGCCGTTCGAGCCGACGCCGGCCGACGCGATGCTGCTGGCGCTGGGGCAGGACGACTTCGACGCGCTGCCTGCGTGGCTGGCGCAGCCGACGGCCGCGTAGGGCTCCGCCAGAGCGCCGTGGGGCCGCCGTTGTGGGTTGCCTGCGGGTGCGTTGTGGCTTGTCGCGCCCACGTGGCGGAGCCGCATGTCGACACAGCCCCGCGCCCCTAAAGGCATCCGGGCCCGCCTTCTCTTCGAAGGCGGGCCCATCGTTGTGTGCCTCAGTCGATGGACGGCTTCTCGCGGCGGTCGGAGCCGCCGCCGGAGTTGCCTCCGCCACCCGAACCTCCGCCCAGGTTGCCGAAGTTGCCCATGGCGCCGGAGAGGCCCTTGAGGGCGTCGCCGATTTCGCTGGGGACGATCCAGAGCTTGTTGGCGTCGCCCTCGGCGATCTTCGGGAGCATCTGGAGGTACTGGTAGGAGAGGAGCTTCTGGTCCGGGTCGCCTGCGTGGATGGCCTCGAAGACCGTACGGACGGCCTGGGCCTCGCCCTCGGCGCGCAGGGCGGCGGCCTTGGCCTCACCCTCGGCGCGGAGGATCTGGGACTGCTTCTCACCCTCGGCGGTGAGGATGGCCGCCTGGCGCGTACCTTCGGCGGTGAGGATCGCGGCGCGCTTGTCGCGGTCGGCGCGCATCTGCTTCTCCATCGAGTCCTGGATGGAGGTCGGCGGCTCGATCGCCTTCAGTTCGACGCGGTTGACGCGGATGCCCCACTTGCCGGTGGCCTCGTCGAGGACACCGCGCAGGGCCGCATTGATCTCCTCGCGGGAGGTCAGGGTCCGCTCCAGGTCCATGCCACCGATGATGTTGCGGAGGGTGGTGACGGTGAGCTGCTCGATCGCCTGGATGTAGCTGGCGACCTCGTAGGTGGCGGCTCGGGCGTCGGTGACCTGGTAGTAGATGACCGTGTCGATGTTCACGACCAGGTTGTCCTGGGTGATCACCGGCTGGGGCGGGAACGGCACGACCTGTTCGCGGAGGTCGATGCGGTTGCGGATGGAGTCGATGAACGGGACGACGATGTTGAGGCCCGCGTTGAGTGTGCGCGTGTAGCGGCCGAACCGCTCGACGATGGCCGCGCTGGCCTGTGGAATCACCTGGATGGTCTTGATCAGGGCGATGAAGACCAACACCACCAGAATGATCAGGACGATGATGATCGGTTCCATCGTTTGCTCCCCGTGCCCTTCTCTGCCGTGGCGCTTCCTGAAGATCTTATGTCTGTTCGGACCGTTGAAGATCTTGCTGGTCGAGTCTGGCAGAACACCGCCTGCCAGGTGGGCCGTTCAGGTCATAGCGTCATCGCCTCGTGACCACATCGTGCGAGGTCACATGACGATCGCCGTGGCTCCCTCGATCTCCACGACGTCCACTTCCTGACCCACCTCGAAGGCCTGGCCGGTGTCGAGCGCGCGGGCGGACCAGACTTCGCCGCCCAGCTTGATACGGCCGCCCGCGCCGTCGACCCGTTCCAGGACGACGGCGTGTTTGCCCTTCAACGCGTCGACCCCGGTCGCGAGTTGGGGCCGTTGCGATCTGTGCCGGGCCGCAATGGGCCGTACGACGGCGATGAGCGCGACGGAGACGATCGCGAAGACGACGACCTGGAGTACGACACCGCCGCCCAGCCCCGCGGTCACGGCGCCGGCGACGGCGCCCAGGGCGAGCATGCCCAACTCGGGCATCGCGGTCACGACGAGGGCGATCCCGAGCCCGGCCGCGCCGATCAGCCACCACACCCATGCGTCGATGCTGTCCACAACCGCAATGGTAGAACCGCGATCGTCCCGCCGAACAGAGCGCACGGTCAAAGATCGCGTACAGACGGCCGCCAAGTCGGGTGCGCCGAAGCCTGGTTGTGGACCCGGGGCGCCCGACCGGCGGAAGATCGGGAGAAGTTGGAGGTCAGGTGAGCGGCAGGCCCTGGGCGGTCCAGCGCTCGCCGTTCTGGGCGACGACGAGCGGGAGGCCGAAGCAGTGGGAGAGGTTGCGGGAGGTGAGCTCCAGCTCCAGCGGGCCCGCGGCGAGGACCTTGCCCTGACGGATCATCAGGACGTGGGTGAAGCCCGGGGGGATCTCCTCGACATGGTGCGTGACCATGATCATGGAGGGGGCGATCGGGTCGCGGGCGAGGCGGCCGAGACGGCGTACGAGGTCCTCGCGGCCGCCGAGGTCGAGGCCGGCGGCGGGCTCGTCGAGGAGCAGCAGCTCGGGGTCGGCCATCAGGGCGCGGGCGATGAGGGTGCGCTTGCGCTCGCCCTCGGAGAGGGTGCCGAACTTGCGGTCGACGTACTCGGTCATGCCGAGGCGGTCGAGGAACGCGCGGGCGCGCAGTTCGTCGATCTCCTCGTAGTCCTCGTTCCAGGTGGCCGTCATGCCGTAGGCGGCGGTCAGGACCGTCTGCAGGACGGTCTGGCGCCTGGGGAGCTTCTCCGCCATGGCGATGCCGGCCATGCCGATGCGGGGGCGCAGCTCGAAGACGTCGACCTTGCCGAGGGTGTCGCCGAGGATCGTGGCGGTGCCCGTGCTGGGGTAGAGGTAGCTGGACGCGATGTTCAGGAGGGTGGTCTTCCCGGCGCCGTTGGGGCCGAGGATGGCCCAGCGCTCGCCCTCCTTGACCGACCAGGAGACCTGGTCCACCAGAGCCCGGCCCTCGCGGACCACGGATACGTCCTCCAGCTCCAGAACATCGCTCATGAGCGCGCTGTCTCCCCTTGCAGTGTCGGCCTGTCTCGGCTGTCGCGTACGCCTGTGGTTGGAGCCACCGCCGGGTGGGCGCAGCCCTCAGGGAAATCTACGCCACCGGTCGGGCGGTCCATTCCATCGGTCGGTCCTTAGGGTGGGGGCATGCTCTCGGAACCACGCTCAGGGCGCCTCGCCTCATGGGGAAATGCCCTGCTTGCCGGACTTGTCTCGCCGGATGACGCGGTGCTCGCCATCGTCGGGGAGGACGCGGTGCACCGGGTGGAGGGGTTGCCCGGTGAGTCGGCGCCCGTCGGGCTGACGCTCGCGCTGGGACGGCTGCGGGCGCTCGGGGTGACCGGGCTGCGGGTCGCGCTGCCCGCGCCGGGGCATCCGCTGGGGCTGAGCGGGCCGCCGGAGTTCAACAAGCGGGCGCTGGAGGCGGAGGAGGCGGTCGTCTGCCACGGGGGTGCCCTGGGGCTGGTGCCGGAGGTGTACTCGGTGGGGCCCGCCGGTGATGTGCATGTCGAGGTGGTGTGGCACTGCCTGGAGGTGCGGGAGGCTCCGCCGGCCGATGTGCCGTCGCTCGGGGAGGCCGAGCGGGAGCTGGCGGAGGCGTTGCGGGACGCGACCGCGGTGTTGTCGCGGCTGGACGTCGCGGCGTCCGGGCCGGTGGCGGAGGCGGCGATCGACGCGTATCGGGCGCGGGCCGAGCGGGGGCGGGAGGTGCTGGCGCCCGGGTATCCGCCACGTGCGGTACGGGTGCTGGAGCTGGCGCAGCGGGTGGGGCTGCTGATCTCGGTGGCCCACGAGAACGGCCACGGCGGCGCTGTGAGCGCCTCCGAGATGGCCTCGCGGACGGCTGCGCTGCGGCCGGTGGAGCGGACGGCTCGGCGGGCGCAGGTGGCGGCGTACAACGCGTTCGTGGAGGAACGGGAGCGGGGGTGACCGCTGCGGTGGGGTCCGCTGAGCCTTTGTCACTGGCTGGCCGGCGACTGCGGTCGGGCTCGAGGCGGGATTTCGCTCACCGGCGCTCGCCGGGTGCCGCTGCGCCCACCCTCCCCCACTCTCGGCTTCGCTCGAGCGGGATGTGGCCCCCATCGCCCCAGCGGCACGACTGCCCGCAGCTACGACGGCAGGCTTGCTCCGGCACGACTGCCCGCTGGGCCGGCTATGGCAGCGGGGCCGCGGCCCTTAAGGGGCGCGGGGAACTGCGCGATCAGGCACGTACGACCCGCGGGCGCCGAACACACCCGTAGCCCCGAGCTATCGGGCGGTCCTGCACGAGCCCCGCAGCACAGCCGAGGGCCCCGCGAACCCGGGAGGTTTGCGGGGCCTCGGCACAGCGCGGTGTAGGTCAGCGGTTGGCCGTGATGTTGCCGAACGCGGGGTTCAGGGCGGCGATCAGGTTGGCGCTGAGGCCCTGGACGGTGAGGGGGACGTCGACCGGGACCTGGACGTCGAGGCCGGAGGCGACGCCCGGGGAGCCCACGGCAGCGCTGTTGGCGACCGAGTCGGCGACGGCGGCACCGGACGAGGCGCCCGCGGCGAGACCGGCGGCGGTGACGGTCAGGGCGGCCTTCTTGGCGATGTTCATGAGCTGCGTCCTCCTGCGTCGTACGTGTCCGACCCGCCCGCGGGCCGTGCGCTGATCAACGCCGGGCCGACGCACGGTGGCACGGACGGGCGGCGGGAACGGCCCGTTCGGCTCGTTGGGGCGACGGTACGAGGACAGGGGAAGCGGATGAGGCGAAAACCTGACCGGCCTCCCAGGGCACGCCTGGAAGGCCGGTGGTCACTGATGCTCCGGGGCGGGAACGTCAGTGGTTGACACCCAGGTTGCCGAAGGCCGGGTTCAGGATGCCGACGACGTTCACGCTGTTGCCGACCGCGTTCACGGGGATGCTGACCGGGGCCTGGATGACGTTGCCCGAGACGACACCCGGCGAGCCGATGGCCTTGCCGTCGGCGTGCGCCCCGCCGTCGGTGGCGGAGGCCATACCGGCACCGGCGGCGACGAGGCCACCGGCCACCATCGTGACAGCGGCGGCCTTCTTCAGGTTCTTCACTTTGAGCCCTTCCTTGCGATCACTGCGGCGGTCGCACGCAGCACGCACTGAAGAACGGCGGGGCTCGCCCGAGGATGCGCCATCCGGGGGACATACACCCGACGGTATGAATCTCAGCCCGGAGCGGAACCCTCCATGTTGCCGGACAATCCGACCGTCATCCGGTCGCACCATGGCGTACCGCCCACAGCGCGGCCTGCGTGCGGTCCGCCAGGTCGAGCTTCATGAGGATGTTCGAGACGTGCGTCTTGACCGTCTTCTCGGAGAGGACGAGCGCGCGGGCGATCTCACGGTTGGAGCGGCCGTCGGCTATCAGGCCGAGCACCTCGCGCTCCCGCTCAGTGAGTGAACCGCCTCTTCCCTGACCGGAGTTGGCCTCCTCCTGGGACAGGAGCACACCGGCGACCTCCGGCTGGAGGAGGATGTGTCCGGCGTGCACCGAGCGGATGGCGCCGGCCAGCGCGTCGGGGTCCACGTCCTTGTAGACGTACCCGGCGGCTCCGGCGCGCAGAGCCGGGACGACCGTGCGCTGCTCGGTGAAGCTGGTGACGATGAGCACGCGCGCTGGGTTGTCGAGTTCGCGGAGCTTGCGCAGCGCGTCCACGCCGTCCATGCCCGGCATCTTGACGTCCATGAGGACGACGTCGGGCCGGAGCTCCTCGGCGCGGGCGACTCCTTCGGCGCCGTCGGCGGCCTCCCCCACGACCTCTATGTCGTCCTGCACCTCCAGGAAGGTGCGCAGGCCGCGGCGGACCACCTGGTGGTCGTCGACGAGCAGCACCCTGATCGCGTCAGCCACCGGGGACCTCCATCTCGATCGTGGTGCCCTTTCCGGGCGCCGATTCCACGGTCAGCCGGCCGCCGACCCCGCCGGCCCGGTCGCGCATCGAGACCAGGCCGAGGTGGCGTCCGGCGCGGCGTACGGCCTGGGAGTCGAAGCCGGCGCCGTCGTCCGTGACGCGCAGGACGGCTCCGCCGCCGTGCCGGTCGAGGGTGACGTCGACGTGCTCGGCTCCCGAGTGCCGCAGGGCGTTGTGCAGGGCCTCCTGGGCGACGCGCAGCATGGCCTCCTCCTGGGCGGCGGGCAGTGCGCGGGCGCCGCGGCCGGAGAAGGTGACGCGGGCGCTGTGGGCGCGGTCCAGGACGTGTATCTGGGTGCGCAGGGTGGCGACCAGACCGTCCTCGTCGAGCCCCGCGGGGCGCAGTTCGACGACGGCGGCGCGCAGCTCGTCCGCGGCCTCGGCGGCGAGCGCGGCGACCTGCTGGAGTTCGCCCTTGGCGCGGGAGGGGTCACGGTCGACCAGGGCGGCCGCGGCCTGGGCGGTCAGGCGCAGGGAGAAGAGCTTCTGGCTGACGGCGTCGTGGAGCTCGTGGGCGAGCCGGGAGCGTTCCTCGGCGATGGTCAGCTCGCGGCTGCGTTCGTAGAGGCGGGCGTTGGTCAGGGCGAAAGCGGCGTGCTGGGCGAGGATCGCCAGCAGGTCCTCGTCCTCCTCGGTGAAGCCGCAGCCGCCCTCGGGTTTGGGGCACCGCTTGTTGGCGAGGAAGAGCGCGCCGATGACCTCGTCGCCGTCGCGGATGGGCAGGCCCAGGAAGTCGACCAGGTCGGGGTGGGCGCTCGGCCAGCCCTCGAAGCGGGGGTCCTTGCGGACGTCGGCCAGGCGCTCCGGGGTGGCCTCGTGGAGCATCGCGGCGAGGATGCCGTGCTGGCGCGGGAGGGGGCCGATGGCCTTCCACTGGGCGTCGCTGACGCCGTCGACGACGAACTGGGCGAAGCCGCCGTGGTCGTCGGGGACGCCGAGCGCCGCGTACTCCGCGTCGAGCAGCTCACGTGCGGAGGCGACGATCGTCTTGAGGACGTCGCGCACCTCCAGGTGCCTGCTCATGGCCAGCAGCGCGGAGCTCACCGCGGCGAGGCCGGACCGTGGACCTTGACTCATGACCTCACCGTACCGGCGGGGTCCGACATCGCGGATCAGCCTGCCGGAGTCCCTGCCCGGGGCCTGGGACCTAGGACCCGGGACCAGGTCTCAGGGTCCGGCCGACGGCCTAGGGCAAAGGGCCCCGGCGCTCTGCGGCCCGCGCACGAGGCGGCGGGGGCGGTCCGTTCCTACGTTGAGATCACCGCCGATCGGTTCGGGCGGCGGCCGAGGACGAGGGGACGGATGTCATGCCGGTAGCGATCATCACGGGGGCTTCGAAGGGGCTGGGCCGGGCACTCGGCACGGCGCTGGCGGAGCGCGGATGGGATCTGGTGCTGGACGCCAGGACCGCCGGGGTCCTGAAGGAGACGGCGGCGGAGCTGTCGGCGTACGGGACGCGGGTGGAGGCCCTGCCGGGGGATGTCACGGACGCCGGGCACCGGGCCGCGCTGGTGGCGGCGGCGCGCGGGCTGGGCGGGGTGGATCTGCTGGTGAACAACGCGAGTGCGCTGGGCGCCGAGCCGCTCGTACGGCTGGAGGGGCTGCCCCTGGACGGGCTGCGGCGGGCCCTGGAGGTCAATGTGGTCGCGGCGCTGGGGCTGGTCCAGGAGGCGCTGCCGCTGTTGCGGGCCGCCGGGGCGGGCGCGGTGATCGACGTCAGCTCGGACGCGGCGGCCGAGGCGTACGGGACGTGGGGCGGGTACGGGGCCTCGAAGGCGGCGCTGGACCAGTTGTCGGCGGTGCTGGCCGAGGAGGAGCCGGGTCTGCGGGTGTGGGCCGTCGATCCCGGTGACATGGGCACGGACCTGTACGCGGCGGCCGTACCGGACGACGACGATCCGCGGCCCGCCCCGGCCGATGTCGTGCCCGCCTTTCTGCGGCTGCTCGACGAGCGGCCGGCCAGTGGCCGCTACGGGGCGCCGTCCCTGTTGGAGGGGCGATGACGACGGCGACGGTGCGTGTTCCGGAGGGGCTGCACGCGCGCGTGCCGGCCGAGCAGCGCGGGCCGGGTCTCGACCGGGACGCCGTACGGATGCTGGTCTCGCGCGGTACGGAGGTGTCGCACCACGCGTTCGCGGAACTGCCGGGGCTGCTGAAGGCGGGCGATCTGTTGGTCGTCAACACCTCGCCGACGCTGGCGGCGGCCGTGGACGGGGCGGTCGGGCACGCGCGCGTGGTGGTGCATTTCTCCACACGGGGCGACGACGGACGGTGGGCCGTCGAGCTGCGGGATCCGGACGGACGCGGCACCACGCGCGCGCGTGCGGGCGTTCCCGCGGGGATGGAGGTGCGGCTCCCCGGGGGCGTACGGCTGGTCCTGGAGGAGCCGCTGAGCGAGCGGGGCGAGCGGCTGTGGTGGGCCCGGGCGGCGGCGGACCCCCTCGCCGAGCCGGGAGGACCGGCTGCCGACGTCCTCGCAGAGCCCGGAGGACCGGCTCCCGACACCCTCGCCGAGCCCGAAGGACCGGCTGTCGAAGGACCGGCTGTCGACGTCCTGGCGGTGTTGCGTGAGCACGGGCGGCCCATTCGTTACTCCTATACGGAGCGGGATCAGCCGCTGTCCGTGTATCAGACGGTGTTCGCGTTGCCGTCGGACGACGGGGCGGGGAGCGCGGAGATGCCGAGTGCGGGGCGGCCGTTCACGGCGCGGCTCGTGACGGAGCTGGTGAGCCGGGGTGTGCGGTTCGCGCCGGTCACGCTGCACACCGGGGTGGCGTCGGCGGAGGCGCACGAGCCGCCGTATCCGGAGCGGTTCGCGGTGCCGGAGGCGTCGGCACGGCTGGTCAACGCGGCGAGGGCCGGTGACGGGCGGGTCGTCGCGGTGGGGACGACGGCGGTGCGGGCCGTGGAGTCGGCCACCGGGTCCGACGGCGTCGTCCGGGCGCGGGAGGGCTGGACGGATCTGGTGGTGACCCCGGAGCGCGGGGTGCGGGTGGTCGACGGGCTGCTGACCGGGCTGCACGAGCCGGAGGCCTCGCATCTGCTGATGCTGGAGGCGATCGCGGGGCGGGCGGTGATCGACCGCGCGTACGAGGAGGCGGTCGGGGGGCTCTACCTGTGGCACGAGTTCGGGGATGTGCATCTCATCCTGCCGCCGAAGGCGCCTCACGCAGAGCATTGCGGCAGCAACTGCCGGTGAGCCCCTGTCCCGCGCGGTGTGAGGCCCCCCATAGGGCGCACGTCACGTACGAAGCTCCCTAGGAGATACATAAGGGCGGCATGAGCGGGAAAGACGTGCTGTTCTGTCCCGTTTTGCCGGTTCCGGTCCAACTACCCGGGATCGTACGTCACACCTTTGCCACGCGATTTTGCGGCCGCTAAGAATGGCAACCGTCGCTCGACGCCGCGGTCTCCCCGCGGCGTTTGTGCTGGAAGAGCTGTGTCCCCCACCCGGCACGAGAGCGACCTCCGCGCTATTCGAAGAGGTCCCTCACTCATGCTCAAGAACGCCAAGATCCCCGGCCGCAGTCTCGCGCTGACCAAGACCCACAAGCTCTCGTTCGCCGCAGCGGCCGCCTTCGGTGCCACCGCCCTCGCGTTCTCGCTGGTGCCGGCCGAGGCTCAGACCGCCACGCAGACGGTGTCCGCGGCTCCGGCGGCGTTCAGCCAGAACCCGGCCCAGACGGTCAAGGCGAGCGTCGTCGACCAGGCCGCCGACGCCGACAAGAAGGCCGAGGCGGCCGCAGCGGCCGCGGCGAAGAAGAAGGCCGAGCAGGAGCGCGCGAAGAAGGAGGCCGCGAGCCGGTCCGCCAAGCGCGCCGCCCCCCTCAAGGCCGCCGCCGCCAAGACGTACCCGGACAACCTCGACGGCTGGATCCGTGAGGCGCTCGACATCATGAAGAAGCACAAGATCCCGGGCACCTACAACGGCCTGCACAAGAACATCATCCGGGAGTCCTCGGGCAACCCGAACGCCATCAACAACTGGGACATCAACGCCCAGAACGGCGTTCCGTCGATCGGTCTGCTGCAGGTCATCAAGCCGACCTTCGACGCGTACCACGTCCCCGGCACGGCCTGGAGCCAGTACGACCCGGTCGCCAACCTGACGGCCGCCGCGAACTACGCCGCCGACCGCTACGGGTCGATCGACAACGTCAACAGCGCGTACTGAGGCCGACGCGGACCTCTGACACCTACGCCGAAGGGCGGCACCCCGGCCGGGGTGCCGCCCTTCGGCGTGTGCCGGTGGAGGCTACTTCCGCATGACCTCCGGCTCGTGGCGGCGCAGGAAGCGGGCCACGAGGACACCGCAGAGCACGCCGAGCACGATGAGGGCGATCATGTCGAGGCTGTAGGCGCCGACCGTGTGGTCCCACAGCGGGTCCGTGTCGCCGGCCTCCTTGGGCGGGCTGATGTTGTTGAAGTCCAGCGTGGCACCCGCGGCGGCGACCGCCCAGCGCGACGGCATCAGGTACGAGAACTCGTTGACGCCGGGGCTGCCGTGCAGAGCGAAGAGGCAGCCGGTGAACACGACCTGGATGATCGCGAACATGACCAGCAGCGGCATCGTCTTCTCGGCGGTCTTCACCAGCGAGGAGATGACCAGGCCGAACATCATGGACGTGAAGCCGAGTCCCATGATCGGGATGGAGAGTTCGAGCATGACGGCGAACTTGCCCTCGCCGAAGATCAGCGCCTCGTCGGGGATCGTCCGGCTGGAGAAGCCGATCGCGCCGACCATGGCGCCCTGGAACACGGTGACCGCGCCGAGGACGATGACCTTGGACATCAGGTACGCAGAACGCGACAGACCGGTCGCCCGCTCGCGCTCGTAGATCACCCGTTCCTTGATCAGCTCGCGGACGGAGTTGGCGGCGCCCGCGAAGCACGCGCCGACCGCGAGGATCAGCAGCACCGTGGTGGCCGTGCCGTTCGGGATGGGCATGCCCGTCGCCGGATTCAACTTCCTGACCAGCAGGTCCTTGTCCGGGTCGATGAGCAGGCTCACCGCGCCGAGCACGGCCGGCAGGATCACCGTGAGCGCCAGGAAGCCCTTGTCGGACACGATCACGGAGACATAGCGCCGGACCAGGGTGCCGAGCTGCGAGAACCAGCTCTGCGGCTTGGGCGGGCGCATCGACTGCGGCGGCGGCATGTGCACCGACTGCGGGGCGACGGCGTCGATGTCCGCGGCGTACATCTGGTAGTGCTGCGAGCCCTTCCAGCGGCCCGCCCAGTCGTAGTCGCGGTAGTTCTCGAAGGCGGAGAAGACGTCGGCCCAGGTCTCGTAGCCGAAGAAGTTCAGGGCCTCCTCGGGCGGACCGAAGTACGCCACCGAGCCGCCCGGGGCCATCACCAGCAGCTTGTCGCAGATCGCCAGCTCGGCCACCGAGTGGGTGACCACCAGGACCGTACGGCCGTCGTCGGCGAGACCGCGCAACAGCTGCATGACGTCGCGGTCCATACCCGGGTCGAGGCCGGAGGTCGGCTCGTCCAGGAAGATCAGCGACGGCTTGGTCAGCAGCTCCAGGGCGACCGAGACGCGCTTGCGCTGGCCGCCGGAGAGGGAGGTGACCTTCTTGTCCTTGTGGATGTCGAGCTTCAGCTCGCGCAGCACCTCGTCGATACGGGCGTCGCGCTCCTGAGCCGTGGTGTCGGCGGGGAAGCGCAGCTTGGCCGCGTACTTGAGGGCCTTCTTGACGGTCAGCTCCTTGTGCAGGATGTCGTCCTGCGGGACCAGACCGATGCGCTGGCGCAGCTCGGCGAACTGCTTGTACAGGTTCCGGTTGTCGTAGAGGACGTCGCCCTGGTTGGCGGGGCGGTAGCCCGTGAGCGCCTTCAGCAGGGTCGACTTGCCGGAACCGGAGGGGCCGATGACCGCGATGAGCGACTTCTCCGGAACGCCGAAGGAGACGTCCTTCAGGATCTGCTTGCCGCCGTCGACGGTGACTGTCAAGTGACGTGCGGAGAAGGAGACTTCACCGGTGTCGACGAACTCCTCGAGGCGGTCGCCGACGATACGGAACGTCGAGTGGCCGACGCCGACGATGTCGTTCGGGCCCAGGAGTGCCGTGCCGCCCTTGGCGATCGGCATACCGTTGACGAACGTGCCGTTGTGCGAGCCGAGGTCGCGGATCTCGAAGCGGCCGTCGGGGGTCGCGTGGAACTCGGCGTGGTTGCGCGACACCTGGAGGTCGGAGACGACCAGTTCGTTCTCCAGCGCACGACCGATGCGCATGACCCGACCGAGGGCCAGCTGGTGGAACGTGGTCGGGCTGCGGTCGCCGTAGACCGGCGGCGCCCCCGCGCCACCACCGGGGCCCTGCTGCGGGAAGCCCTGCTGATGCGGGACCTGTGCCTGCTGTGGCTGCTGCCAGCCCGCCTGCGGCGCCTGCTGCTGCGGGGCCTGCTGGGCGGCGTATCCGGCGCTCGCGCCCTGGGCGGCGAACGGCTGCTGCTGCGGCTGTGCGGCAGCGCCGGACAGGCCGAGTCTCGGACCGTCGGTCGCGTTGCCGAGGTGGACGGCCGAGCCGGGCCCGATCTCCAGTTGGTGGATCCGCTGGCCCTGCACGAAGGTGCCGTTGGTGCTGCCGTGGTCCTCGATCACCCAACTACGGCCGCTGAAGCTGATCGTGGCGTGACGCCAGGAGACCCTGGCGTCGTCGAACACGATGTCCCCCTGCGGATCACGTCCGAGGGTATATGCCCTGGACGGATCGAGCGTCCAGGTTTGTCCGTTCAATTCCAGTACGAGTTCCGGCACTCCAGCCCCACTGAGTTGTCCCCCGAGTTACCCCCATCACAGGGAGTCTAGGGATGTCGAACATCGGGGGGAACTATTTCAGGCTCGGCCCCCTGACCGAAAGTCGGGCCTTGTGAAGAGTACGTACGGGCCCGTCCGCCGGGCCCGTTGACGGGGTCGAAACCCGGCCGGAGAGTGGTAATCCCACGCGAGGGGGACATCAGCGGTGCAACGCCGCGATGCGGATCGGGGGGTCCGACCATGAGCAAGCAGACCGTTGGCCATGGCAGGAGCGTGCCGTGGGGGGACGTACTGTTCTCCGCGATCGCCGCCGTGAGCTGGGCGTTGATCGGGATGGCGGGCACGGCGGCACTCGGTCTGCATCTGTTGGAGGCCGACTCGGCGGGCGAACTGGGGCCCATGACGGCGGCGGTTGTGGCGCTCGGGGCGGGTGGTTCGGTGACGCCGTCCGGCGATGTATCCGTCTTTGGCCTGGAAGGAGCGCAGGCCACCACCGCCATCGAGATCACGCCACTGGGCGTGGGCCTGGTGGGGGCGCTCCTGCTGTCCTGGTTCTTCCTACGGTCCCTGCGCGGCACGGGAGTTGAGATCGCGCCCGGCGAACTCCTCGCGCGGGCGGGCACGGTGCTCGCGCTCTTCGTGGCCCTGATGGGTGGGCTGGCCTGGGCCGGGAACGCCGTCATCACCCTCGACGGCAGCCAACTGGGGATCGACTCACAACTGCCGGGCGGCGGCGACCTCGACAACGTGGAGATCCCCGGGCTCGGCGACATCGGGGACATCGGCGGCGGCCTGCTGCCGGACCGGCTCGGGGACCTGGCCGACGCGAACGCCGAGGTCGGCTTCACCGTCGACACCGTTCCCACCCTGCTCGGCGGCCTGCTCTGGTGCGCCGGAGTGCTGCTCATCGCCCTGCTGGCCTCGCGCCGCACGCCCCTGCCGGCCGGCCTCGCCGCCGTGCACCGGGTGGTACGGCCCGCCGTGTCCGCCGTGGTCGGCGTGCTCCTGGTGGCGGTCCTGGCCGGGCTCGCGGCGGCGGTGTACGCGGCGGTCGGCGACCCTCACCCCAAGCGGATCGCCGGCGCCGCCCTGCTCGGCGCGCCCAACGGCGTCTGGCTCGGCGTCCCCATCGGCCTCCTCGTCCCCTGGGACGGCAAGGCCACCGGCGCACTGGCCGACCTGCTGCCCGACCCCCTCGACGAGCTGCTGCGCGTCAGCGCCGACGAGTCCGTCACCCTCGGCCGCCTCGCCGAACTGGACGGCCGTGTCTGGCTGCTGGGCCTCGGGGCCGCGCTGATGATGTTGTACGCGGGGGTCCTGACCGCCGTCCGTACGCCTTTTGAACGGGAATCGGCTGCCGTCGCTGCCGGGGGCGGGGCCGGTGCGAATGTACGGGGCGGGGGTGCGCTCGGCTTCGCCGCACGCTGCGCGCTTCGGCTCGGGCTCGCGACGGCGGTGGCACTGCCGCTGCTCGTCCGGCTGACGGAGGTGTCGGTGGACGCCTCGCTGGCCGTGTTCGGCATCGACGCGTTCGACGCGGGGATCGAGCTACGCGGGCAGGCGGCGATGGCCTTGGTGCTGGGCGCGCTGTGGGGTGCGGGGGCGGGGGCCGCCGGGGCGCTGCTGGCGTGCGCGACCGGGGCCGCCGGGCGGCGGGCCTCGCCGCTGGCTCGGGGGGAGGCGAGGAGCGGCGGGACCGCGTCGACCACCGAGGCGTACGAGACCCGTGCGTCGGGCTCCTCGTCGGGGCCGTACACGCCGGGTACGCCGTACCGGCCGCCGAACCCGGACACCAATCCGTATCTGCGGCTGCCGGAGCAGCTGCGGAGGCCGCAGGAACCGCCGGGGTCGCGGGAGGCGCGGGAGCCCCGGGAGCACGGGCGGGGGGCTGTGGGGCGAGGCGGGGACGGGCGGGGGGCGGGAGGCGGTCCGGGGGCTTCCGGAAGCTCCGGAGGCCCGGGAGCGCAGCGGCCGCCCGACGTGTATGAGGCGCCCACGGTGGTGCGGCGGTTCCCGCCGCCGCCTCGGCGGCCGGGCTCGGGGGCGGGGTCCGGATCAGGGTCGGGGTCGGGTACCTGGCCGGCACCGCCGCCGCCCCCGGAGGAAGGGCCGCCACCGCCTCCTCCGCCACGGGGGCCCCGGGGGCGTTGAGGCAGCCGGGGAGGCGCTCACCGGCGCTCGGCGGGTGCCGCTGCGCCCACTCTCCCCCACTCCCGGCTTCACTCGATCGGGAGGTGTCCCCACCGCCCCAGCGGCACGACTGCCCGCAGCTGGGACAGCGGGAGACACGGGGCTGATGCCGGGAGACACGGGGCTGATGCCGGGAGACACGGGGCTGATGCCGGGAGACACGGGGCTGATGCCGGGTGACGCGGGGCTGATGCGGGGGTGATGCGGGAGGTCTCTCCCCGTGGCGTCGTACACGATCCGGGTGCGCTTCAATCGCTGGTAACCCAGTGTTCTCCGTCCGCTGGGCGGACCTCAGGGGCAAAGGCACGGGGCGCCGGATACGGTTGGTGCATCATGAGCGCTTCGCAGACCTCCTCTGACGTCCCCACTCTCCTCGTCAAGATCTTCGGCAAGGACCGGCCGGGCATCACCGCTGGATTGTTCGACACCCTCGGCGCGTACTCCGTCGACGTGGTCGACATCGAGCAGGTCGTCACCCGTGGCCGGATGGTGCTGTGCGCGCTCGTGACCGAGCCGCCCGCCGGACAGGAGGGCGACCTGCGGGCGACCGTCCACAGCTGGGCGGAGTCGATGAAGATGCAGGCGGAGATCATCTCCGGCCTGGGCGACAACCGGCCGCGTGGCCTCGGCCGCTCGCACGTCACCGTGCTCGGCCACCCGCTGACCGCCGAGTCCACCGCCCGCATCGCCGCCCGGATCACGGCGACCGGCGGCAACATCGACCGTATCTTCCGCCTCGCCAAGTACCCGGTGACGGCCGTGGAGTTCGCGGTGTCCGGTACGGAGCCGGAGACACTGCGGACCGCGCTGGTGACCGAGTCCGTCGCGCTGGGCGTGGACGTGGCCGTGGTCGCGGCGGGGCTGCACCGGCGGGCCCAGCGGCTGGTGGTCATGGATGTGGACTCCACGCTCATCCAGGACGAGGTGATCGAGCTCTTCGCCGCGCACGCCGGGTGCGAGAAGGAGGTCGCCGAGGTGACGGCGGCCGCGATGCGCGGGGAGCTGGACTTCGAGCAGTCGCTGCACGCGCGCGTGGCGCTGCTGGAGGGGCTCGACGCCTCGGTGGTCGACAAGGTGCGCAGCGAGGTGCGGCTCACGCCGGGGGCGCGCACGCTGATCCGTACGCTGAAGCGGCTCGGCTTCCAAGTCGGTGTCGTCTCGGGCGGGTTCACCCAGGTCACGGACGACCTCAGGGAGCGGCTGGGCCTCGACTTCGCACAGGCCAACACGCTGGAGATCGTCGACGGGAAGCTCACCGGCAAGGTCGTCGGCGAGATCGTCGACCGCGCGGGCAAGGCCCGGCTGCTGCGCCGGTTCGCCGCCGAGGCGGGGGTCCCGCTGGCCCAGACCGTGGCGATCGGCGACGGCGCCAACGACCTCGACATGCTCAACGCGGCCGGCCTGGGCGTCGCCTTCAACGCCAAGCCGGTCGTCCGCGAGGCAGCGCACACCGCGGTGAACTTCCCCTTCCTCGACACCGTCCTGTACCTCCTCGGGGTGACCCGGGAAGAGGTCGAGGCGGCGGACACGCACGACGAGTAGGCAAGCAGCTGCGCGAAGGCCCGGCACCGAGGTGGTGCCGGGCCTTCGTCGTGCCAGGTGGCGGGTGCCGGTGGGCCGTACCCCGCGTGCCGGCGGGGTCGCTCGGCCGGGGTTATTCCGTCGGCGTCCAGTAGTCGGCCAGCGTGGCCCCGCCCGGTTCCAGGCTCTTCCAGGGGCCGTCGAAGGAGAGCACGGCGAAGGCGGCGGCGGGGAAGCCGAGGCGGCTCATCCGCTCGCGGGCGTCGCCCTCGCCTTGGCCGGCGAGGATGTCGGCGAGGCCCTGGATTCCGGGGTTGTGGCCGATCAGAAGGACGTTCTGGGCGTCGTCCGGGGTTTCGTTGAGCAGGGCGATCAGCTCGCCGGGCGAGGCCTCGTAGATCCGCTCCTCGTAGACCGTTTTCGGCCGCTCGGGCAATTCATGAACGGCCAGCTTCCAGGTCTCACGGGTCCTGACGGCCGTGGAGCAGAGGGCAAGGTCGAAGGGGATGCCGGAGTCGGCCAGCTTGCGCCCGGCGACGGCGGCGTCCATACGGCCCCGGTCGGCGAGCGGCCGCTCGTGGTCGGAAACCTGGGGCCAGTCGGCCTTCGCATGCCGGAAGAGGACAATCCTGCGGGGTTCTGCGACGCTCATGCGTCCCAGCTTCGCACGAAACAGGCCATGGGGCGCAGGGAGTTGAAGTGCGGATACCCGACACCGGTACATGCGCTCCGGAGGGCCGAGGGCTCGTCACGGTGCGTGGTTCAGCAGGGCCTGCTGTATGCGCTCCAGGAGGTGGGCGATCATGGGGTCGCCGCTGGCCGCCCGGGCTTCCGCGGGGTTGAGGATCAGCAGCAGGAGCGTGACGAAACCGAGGGCGGGCAGGGCGACCGCCCACCAGGGGAGCCGGATGTCGACGCGGCTCGTGGTCGCCGGGTGGGGCCGGGTGTGCGTACGGGCCGACATGCCGCCTCCGTGGTCTCCGAGTCTCGTGGCCCGGTCCTCCGTGGGCCCTCTCGGGTCCCCTGCGGCCACATTTCGAAGTTACGGAATCCGCACGACACAACCCATCCGGTGATCCACCCACTTCACCCTGAGACTCGCCCCCTAGGGGATGGGGGGTTAACCCCACCCTCGACGGTCACGGCGACGCGATCGCCGCGATGATCCCGATGACGACGAAGATGGCGAGGAACGAGCCGAAGACCAGGAGCATCTTCTTCTGGCCGTTCTGGGGGTTCGGGTCGAGCACTGGCATACGCCCAGTTTCGCACCCCCGAACCGGGGCGGAGACGTCGGGGTGCGCCTCAGCGCACGGCTTCGTCCTCCACCACCCGGTCGCGGCCCGCCAGGACGCCCGCCGCGATCTGCGGGAGCATCAGGGCGGCCATGAGGGCGAGGGGCAGGCCCCAGCCGCCGCTGTGCTGGTAGAGGACGCCGACGAGGAGCGGGCCGGGGACGGAGATCAGATAGCCCGTGCTCTGGGCGAAGGCGGACAGCTTGACCACGCCCGCGCCGGTGCGGGCCCGCATGCCGACCATCGTGAGCGCCAGCGGGAAGGAGCAGTTGGCGATGCCGATCAGCAGCGCCCAGGCCCAGGCGCCGTCCGCCGGGGCGAGATGGAGGCCGCCGTACCCGAGGAGGCCGCAGACGCCCAGTACGGCCACGATCGGCCCCTGGTGGGGCAGCCGGGTGGCGAGCCGGGGGATCACGAAGGCCAGGGGTACGCCCATCACCATCGTGACGGCCAGCAGCAGGCCCGCCGTGCCCGCCGGGACCCCCGCGTCACGGAAGATCTGCGGCATCCACCCCATCGTGATGTACGCGGCGGTCGCCTGGAGCCCGAAGAACACGGCGAGCGCCCAGGCGGTCCGGCTCCGGGTGATCCGCAGCGCGGGACCCTCCGCGCGCGCGGGTGCCCGCCCTCCCCCGCGTACGGAGCCCCGCTGCTCGGGCGAGCGTGCGCCGCGATCCCGTACGAACGGCAGCCACGGAACCACGGCGACCACCGCGAGAACCGCCCAGGCCGCGAGCCCGGTCCGCCAACTCCCGCCCAGCGCCTCGGTCATGGGCACGGTGACGGCCGCGGCGGACGAGGTGCCGAGGGCGAGGGCCATGGAGTACAGGCCTGTCATGGAGCCGATCCGGTCCGGGAACCAGCGCTTGACGATGACCGGCATCAGGATGTTGCTGACGGCGATGCCCATCAGGGCGAGGGCGCTCGCGGCCAGGAAGCCGGCCGTGCCGCCGGCGTACGGCCGGAGCAGCAGGCCGGTGGCGATCGCGGCCATGCCGGCGCAGACGACGGCGGCCGGGCCGAAGCGGCGGGCGAGCCGGGGCGCCATCACGCCGAAGACGGCGAAGCAGAGCGGCGGTACGGAGGTGAGGAGCCCCGCGACGCTGCCGCTCATGCCGAGCCCGTCGCGCACCTCTTCGAGGAGGGCGCCGAGGCTGGTGATGGCGGGGCGGAGATTGAGGGCCGTCAGGACGATGCCCAGGATCATCAGCCGCGTCGTCCACGCGCGCGAGCCCCGCGCCGGAGGTTCGGGTGCGGCTCGTCGCGGAGTGGCTCGTTCGGATGCGGCTCGTTCGGGGGTGGACGTCGCCGTCAGGGTTTCCTCGCTCACCATGACGCCCATCATAGAATCATAGGATGATTGGTTGTCCATGGCCCGGCTGCTCCCGGTCGGCCCGTCCGTGCGAAGGTGTGCCATGCCGCTGAGCCATCCCCGCCGATCGGCGTTGTCCGAGCAGGTCATCGCCGCGCTGCGGCACCAGATCACCTCGGGCGAGTGGCCGGTCGGCTCCCGCATCCCCACCGAGCCGGAGCTGGTCGAGCAGCTGGGCGTCGCCCGGAACACGGTCCGCGAGGCCGTCCGCGCGCTCGCGCACAACGGTCTGCTCGACATCCGCCAGGGCTCCGGCACCTACGTCGTCGCGACCAGCGAACTCGCGGGCGTGATGCACCGCCGCTTCGCGGACGCCGACCCGAACCACATCGCCGAGCTGCGTTCCGCCCTGGAGTCGAGCGCCGCGAAGCTGGCCGCCGAGCGGCGCACCGAGAAGGACCTGAAGCAGCTGGACGCGCTGCTCCTGCGGCGTGAGGAGGCCTGGGCTTCGGGGGACGCGGAGGCCTTCGTGACCGCCGACGCGACCTTCCACCTGGCGGTCGTGGCCGCCTCTCACAACGACGTCGTCACGACGGTCTACGCGGACCTGGGAGAGGTGCTGCGGGACTGGCTGCGCGGTGACGTGGGCGAGGAGCTGACCCCGGAGACGTACATGGACCACGCCCGGCTCGTGGACGCGATCCGCGCGGGCGACGCGGAGACCGCCGCGGCGGAGGCGGCCGGCTATCCCTTCCACTGCCGTCCCGGACGGGTCAGTCCGCCGCCCGCTGGTGGCTGAACCACACCGAGCGGACTTCCTTCCAGCAGCGCCCGGTGAGCCGTACGGTCTGCGCCGGCCCCGTCTCGACCTGGGCGCCGTCGCTGTCGATGTCCCACCACCGCGCGCACTCGATGTGCAGCCGCACACGGTCGACGGCCACGTAGGGGTTGAAGCAGTGCGCGATCACCTGGGAGCCGATGACGGTGCTGCGGCAGGCCGCCCCGAAGGGATCGGGCTTGTCATCGTTTCCGTCCCTCACGCGCGCGTGCGGTGTCGCTTCGGACGGGAGGGCGAGTACGAGAGCCAGGGCGACGACAGCGGGGGCGATGCTGCGGGAGATGCGCACAAGGGGGACCTCCTCGGCCGAGTGGCTGGGCGGTGTACGTCCAGCCTGCGCGGCACCCGGCCCCGGCGGCCCGTCGGATGGGCCGAACGAGTGACGACGACCGACGGCTGGGCCCGCACCCGAGAGGGATGCGGGCCCAGCCGTCGGTCAGGCCCAGCGGCAGCGTTCACGCGCCGATCGCGTGCAGCCCGCCGTCCACGTGGATGATCTCGCCGGTGGTCTTGGGGAACCAGTCGCTGAGCAGCGCGACGACACCGCGGCCGGCCGGCTCGGGGTCCTTGAGGTCCCACTCCAGGGGCGCGCGGTCGTCCCACACGGCGGCCAGTTCGCCGAAGCCAGGGATGGACTTGGCGGCCATGGAGGCGAGGGGGCCGGCGGAGACGAGGTTGCAGCGGATGTTCTGCTTGCCCAGGTCGCGAGCGATGTAACGGCTGGTGGCCTCCAGGGCGGCCTTGGCCGGGCCCATCCAGTCGTACTGCGGCCAGGCGAACTTCGCGTCGAAGGTGAGGCCGACGACCGAGCCGCCGTTCTGCATCAGCGGCAGGCAGGCCATGGTGAGCGACTTCAGGGAGTACGCCGAGACGTGCATGGCGGTGGCGACGGACTCGAACGGCGTGTTGAGGAAGTTGCCGCCGAGGGCGTCCTGCGGGGCGAAGCCGATGGAGTGGACGACGCCGTCGAGGCCGCCGAGCTCCTCACCGACGATGTCGGCGAGGCGCCCGAGGTGCTCGTCGTTGGTGACGTCGAGCTCGATGACCTTGGTCGGCTTCGGGAGCTTCTTGGCGATGCGCTCGGTCAGCGTGGGCCGCGGGAACGCGGTCAGGATGATCTCGGCGCCCTGCTCCTGGGCCAGCTTGGCGGTGTGGAAGGCGATGGAGGACTCCATCAGCACACCGGTGATCAGGACGCGCTTGCCCTCGAGGATTCCGCTCATGGTTCAGTGACCCATTCCCAGTCCGCCGTCTACGGGGATGACGGCTCCAGTGATGTACGAGGCGTCGTCCGAGGCGAGGAACCGCACCGTCGCGGCGACCTCCTCGGGCTGCGCGTACCGGCCGAGCGGCACCTGCGACACGATGCCCGCGCGCTGCTCGTCGGTGAGCACCTTGGTCATGTCGGTGTCGACGAAGCCGGGGGCGACGACGTTGAAGGTGATGTTGCGCGAGCCGAGCTCACGGGCGAGGGAGCGCGCGAAGCCGACGAGGGCGGCCTTGGAGGCGGCGTAGTTGGCCTGACCCGGGGAGCCGTACAGGCCCACGACCGACGAGATGAGGACGACGCGGCCCTTCTTGGCGCGCAGCATCGCGCGATTGGCGCGCTTGACGACGCGGAAGGTGCCGGTGAGGTTGGTGTCGATGACCGAGGTGAAGTCCTCCTCGGTCATGCGCATCAGGAGCTGGTCCTTGGTGACGCCGGCGTTGGCGATCAGGACCTCGACCGGGCCGTGCACGGCCTCGATCTCCTTGTAGGCCTGCTCCACCTGCTCGGGGTCGGTGATGTCGCACCTGACGGCCAGGAAGCCGGCCGGCGGCTCACCCGAGCGGTACGTGATCGCGACCTTGTCGCCGTTGTCGGCGAACGCGCGGGCGATGGCGAGGCCGATGCCCCGGTTGCCTCCGGTGACGAGAACCGAGCGGCTCAACGGATCACCCTTTCCTTAGCGGTCTGAACACCCGCCCGAAAGCCTGGACGGCAGGTGCCTTCCTCGAAAACCTATCGGTACGGTCCGTCATGTGGGCATTGGGGCAGTGACAGTGGCGCGGGGGCCTCGCTGTGGGGTCCCTACAGAAAGCACGCCGACCGCAGCCGGAAAGAGGTGGTCCCCTCACCCGCGGGCGCGACATGATCGGACCCGACAGGCCACCACGACCGCTCGGCAACAGGGAGACATCGGTGCCCCATTCCATCGACGAAGCCTTCACGGCACTACCGCTAAGGGCCCTGGCCGACGCCGCGCTCGCCCGCGCCCGTGCTCTCGGCGCCGACCACGCGGACTTCCGGTTCGAGCGGGTGCGCAGTGCGTCCTGGCGGCTGCGGGACGCCAAGCCCGCCGGGTCGTCGGACACGACCGACCTCGGGTACGCGGTGCGGGTGGTGCACGGCGGGACCTGGGGGTTCGCGTCCGGTGTGGACCTGACGATGGACGCCGCCGCGAAGGTCGCCTCGCAGGCCGTGGCGATGGCCAAGCTGTCCGCGCAGGTCATCAAGGCCGCCGGGTCGGACGAGAGGGTCGAGCTGGCGGACGAGCCCGTGCACGCGGAGAAGACGTGGATCTCCTCGTACGAGATCGATCCCTTCGCCGTACCCGACGAGGAGAAGTCCGCGCTGCTGGCGGACTGGAGTGCGCGGCTGCTGGCGGCCGACGGGATCAACCATGTGGACGCCTCGCTGCTCACGGTGCACGAGAACAAGTTCTACGCGGACACCGCCGGGACCGTGACCACCCAGCAGCGCGTACGGCTGCATCCGTCGCTGACCGCCGTGTCGGTCGACGAGTCCAGCGGTGAGTTCGACTCGATGCGGACGCTGGCGCCGCCGGTCGGGCGCGGCTGGGAGTATCTGACGGGCACCGGCTGGGACTGGGACGACGAGCTGGCGCGGATCCCGGAGCTGCTCGCCGAGAAGATGCGGGCGCCGAGCGTCGAGGCGGGCGTCTACGACCTGGTCGTCGACCCGTCCAACCTGTGGCTGACCATCCACGAGTCCATCGGTCACGCCACCGAGCTGGACCGCGCGCTCGGTTACGAGGCCGCCTACGCCGGCACCTCCTTCGCCACCTTCGACAAGCTCGGCAAGCTGCGCTACGGCTCCGAGCTGATGAACGTCACCGGTGACCGCACCGCCGAGCACGGCCTGGCGACCATCGGTTACGACGACGAGGGGGTGGAGTGCCAGAGCTGGGATCTCGTCAGGGACGGGACCCTCGTCGGCTACCAGCTGGACCGGCGCATCGCCAGGCTGACCGACCTCGGTCGCTCCAACGGCTGCGCGTACGCCGACTCCCCCGGGCATGTGCCCGTGCAACGCATGGCCAATGTGTCGCTGAAGCCGGACCCGGCCGGGATGTCGACCGAGGATCTGATCGGCGGGGTCGAGCGGGGGGTCTATGTGGTCGGGGACCGGTCGTGGTCCATCGACATGCAGCGGTACAACTTCCAGTTCACCGGGCAGCGGTTCTTCAAGATCGAGAACGGGCGGATCACCGGGCAGCTGCGGGACGTCGCGTACCAGGCGACGACGACCGACTTCTGGGGGTCCATGGCGGCCGTCGGCGGGCCGCAGACGTACGTCCTGGGCGGTGCCTTCAACTGTGGGAAGGCCCAGCCGGGCCAGGTCGCCGCGGTGTCGCACGGCTGCCCGTCGGCCCTCTTCAAGGGCGTCAACATTCTGAACACCACGCAGGAGGCCGGTCGATGAGCGCGGGGAACAACAAGGCGCACAAGCCGCACGAGATCGTCGAGCGGGCTCTTGAGCTGTCGCGGTCCGACGGCTGTGTGGTGATCGCCGACGAGTACTCGACGGCGAACCTGCGCTGGGCGGGCAACGCGCTGACGACGAACGGGGTCACCCGTGGGCGGTCGGTGACCGTCGTCGCCACCGTCGACGGCAAGGAGGGCACCGCCTCCGGGGTCGTGTCGCGGTCCGCCGTGACCGCCGAGGAGCTGGAGCCGCTGGTACGCGCCGCCGAGGCCGCCGCGCGCGGCGGAGGACCCGCCGAGGACGCCCAGCCGCTGATCACGGGCGTGCAGCACTCCCCCGACTTCACGGACGCGCCCGCCGAGACCTCCTCCGCCGTGTTCGCCGACTTCGCGCCGGCGCTCGGCGAGTCGTTCGCACGCGCGCGTGCGGGCGGCCGCGAGCTGTACGGCTTCGCCAACCACGAGCTGGTGTCGAGTTACCTCGGTACGTCCACGGGGCTGCGGCTCCGCCATGATCAGCCGAACGGGACGCTGGAGCTGAACGCCAAGTCCCCGGACCGTACGCGTTCGGCCTGGGCGGGACGATCGACGCGCGACTTCAAGGACGTGGACCCGGCGACCCTGGACGCCGAGCTGGCCGTACGGCTGGGCTGGGCCGAGCGGCGGGTGCCGCTGCCCGCCGGACGGTACGAGACGCTGCTGCCGCCGACGGCCGTGGCGGACCTGCTGATCTACCAGATGTGGTCGGCGTCGGCGCGGGACGCGGCCGAGGGCCGGACGGTGTTCAGCAAGCCCGGCGGCGGTACACGGATCGGTGACCGGCTGACCGAGCTGCCGCTGGCCCTGCGCAGCGACCCGAACGAGCCGGGCCTGGAGTCCGCGCCCTTCGTGCTGGCCCACTCCTCCGGGGGCGACAGCTCGGTGTTCGACAACGGGCTGCCACTGAAGGCGACCGAGTGGATCAGCGGCGGCGAGATCACGAACCTCCCGACCACCCGGCACAGCGCGGGCCTGACCGGGCTGCCGGTGGTGCCGACGATCGGCAACCTGATCCTGGACGGCGGCGACGACCGCTCTCTGGCGGAGATGGTCGCGAACACGGAGCGCGGGCTGCTGCTGACGTGTCTGTGGTACATCCGCGAGGTCGACCCGGCGACGCTGTTGCTGACCGGGCTGACCCGGGACGGCGTCTATCTCGTGGAGAACGGAGAGGTCACCGGCGAGGTCAACAACTTCCGGTTCAACGAGTCGCCGGTGGACCTGCTCGGCCGGGCCACGGAGGCCGGGCGCACGGAGAAGACGCTGCCGCGCGAGTGGAGCGACTACTTCACCAGGGCCGCGATGCCCGCGCTGCGGGTGCCGGATTTCAATATGAGTTCTGTCAGTCAGGGCGTATAACCTCGTAGGCGTTCGTGGTCGGCTGTCACCCGACTGCCGGGCGAACACCTGCGAAGACCATCGAGGAGACACGAGAACCGTGACGGACATCGTCGACGAGCTGAAGTGGCGGGGGCTGTTCGCCCTGTCCACCGACGAGGACGCTTTGCGCAAGGCGCTCGCGGACGGTCCCGTCACGTTCTATTGCGGCTTCGACCCGACCGCGCCGTCCCTGCACGTCGGGCACCTGGTGCAGGTGCTCACCGTGCGTCGGCTCCAGCAGGCCGGACACCGGCCGCTGGCGCTGGTCGGCGGCGCGACGGGCCTGATCGGCGACCCCCGCCCGACGGCGGAGCGCACGCTGAACGACCCGGAGACCGTCGCCGGCTGGGTCGGCAGGCTGCGCGCCCAGATCGAGCCGTTCCTGTCCTTCGAGGGCGAGAACGCGGCCGTCATGGTCAACAACCTCGACTGGACCGAGGGCCTCTCCGCCATCGAGTTCCTGCGGGACATCGGCAAGCACTTCCGCGTCAACAAGATGCTGACGAAGGACTCCGTCGCCCGCCGGCTGGAGTCCGACCAGGGCATCAGCTACACCGAGTTCAGCTACCAGATCCTCCAGGGCATGGACTTCCTCCAGCTCTACCGGAGGTACGGCTGCACGCTCCAGCAGGGCGGCAGCGACCAGTGGGGCAACCTCACGGCCGGCCTGGACCTGATCCACCGGCTGGAGCCCGGCGTGGAGGCGCACGCGCTGGCCACTCCGCTGATGACCAAGGCGGACGGCACCAAGTTCGGCAAGACCGAGGGCGGCGCCGTCTGGCTCGACCCGGAGATGACGACGCCGTACGCGTTCTACCAGTTCTGGCTGAACGTGGACGACCGGGACATCACCCGGTACATGCGGATCCTGTCCTTCAAGTCCCGTGCGGAGCTTGAGGAGTTGGAGCAGCAGACGGAGGAGCGGCCGCAGGCGCGTGCCGCGCAGCGCGCGCTGGCGGAGGAGCTGACGACGCTGGTGCACGGCGCCGATCAGACCGCTGCCGTGATCGCCGCGTCCCGCGCCCTCTTCGGGCAGGGTGAGCTGGCGGAGCTGGACGAGCGGACGTTGGCTGCGGCCCTCTCGGAGGTGCCGCATGCCAAGGTTGCCGAGCTGGCCCCGGTTGTCGATCTGTTCGCCGAGGTCGGGCTGGTGCCGAGCAAGTCCGCGGGGCGACGGACGGTGAAGGAGGGCGGGGCGTACGTGAACAACGTCAAGATCACCGCCGAGGATGCGGTTCCGTCCCGGGAAGAGCTGATTCACGGGCGGTGGCTGGTGCTGCGGCGGGGGAAGAAGAATCTGGCCGCTGTCGAGGTGGCTGGGGCCTAGGCGCCGTAGGGGCGTGGGGGACTGGCGGGTGCCGCTGCGTCGTGGCTTGGCGCGCCCGCGCGGCGGAGCCGCATATCGAAACAGCCCCGCGCCCCTTTTCGGGGCTCAGGCTCGTTCTTTTCTCTTGCCCAGGGTTGCCGTGTAGGCCATGTCGCCCACGAAGACGATGACCACCGCGGCTGCCAGCTGGAGGGCGTGGCGGCCCCAGTCGATGCCTCGGGTCTCGTCGATGCCGAAGGCCCGGGCCAACGCGTTGCCGACGATCGCGCCGATGATGCCGAAGATCGTCGTCAGCCAGAGCGGGCTGTGCTGTTTACCCGGAATGATCGCCTTGGCCAGCAGGCCCAGGACGAATCCCACGATGATCGCCCACAACCAGCCCATGGCTGCCTCCTCGTACGGCTCTACGTGAGCATTACGCCCAGTGTCGGCCCGCCCGCGGTACGCCGCATGTCGGGCGCGGCCGTACGCGCTACGGCGCATTCCCTCCCCTCCTGGTGGAAGATGACCCGGTCTCGTAGGCGGCGCAGACGCGGCGTAACGTGGAGCTTGTCCGGACCCCGTTCCCCCGAACGGGCAGGGGCGGGGCACGGGCCGGGGAGCTCCGATACAGGCGGGTGGTGGAACGTGATGCGGAAGCATGGCGACGTCGAGGTCTTCCGGATCACAGGCGCCCGGCAGGGTCTCACCGACGACGTGCGCGGCCGACAGCGGCGCTACGTCATCTCGATGTCCGTCCGCACCCTCTCGGTGATCGCCGCCGCGACCCTCTGGAACGTCGAACGGCACGTCGCGGTCGTCGCACTGGTGCTGGGAGCGGTGCTGCCGTACATCGCCGTGGTGATCGCCAACGCGGGCCGTGAGAACGCGCCCTCGCTGCCGTCCACCTTCGTCACCGCTCCCATGCGTCCGATGATCGCCCCGGCCCCGGACACGGACGCCTCACGCTCGGGCGAATTCCAGGCCGAGGAACGCCTCGCGGAATCCTTCCCGGAGGACGTCGCGGACGATCCCGCGGGTGGTCGGCCGAGCGAGCCGCGCGAGCGGGCCTGAGCACCGGGAATCCAGCCGAAGCGGAAGCCGGCCACCCGCCAAGCTCAAGAAAAGCTCAGATCAATCATGTAGTTCCTGTGCCGGGCAGACGGTTACCCGTGACATACTTCGTACGCGCTCCGCATCCCCCGTCGGAGCGACAGACCGACGCCGGGCAGCTCCCCCCGTGGCTGCTCGGCGTCGCCTTTTCTGCGGCTAGGGTCGACGTGTGAACATCCTCCATGTCCCCGGCTCCGATCCCGCCTCCCCCATCTGTTCGGCCAAGGGCTGCCGTGCCGACGCGGTCTGGGTGCTCGCTTGGAACAACCCGAAGCTGCACACGCCGGAGCGGCGCAAGACGTGGCTCGCGTGCGACGAGCACCGGGAGCACCTGTCTCAGTTCTTGGGCGTGCGGGGGTTTCTGAAGGATGTCGTCACGCTGGAGGACTGGGAAGCGCCTCAGGGGTAGGGGCCATGGGTGGACCGGCGGCTGCGGGTTGTTCGTGGTTTCTCGCGCAGTTCCCCGCGCCCCTCAAGGGGCGCTTCCGTCAGCCTCCGATCGCCGACATCGGCCGGTCCGGCTGGACGAAGGACGGGTCGTCCAGGCCCGCGCCCGCCTTCTTGCCCCACATCGCCAGGCGCCAGATGCGGGCGATCTCCTCGTCGGGGGCGCCCGAGCGCAGCGCGGCCCTGAGGTCGGTTTCCTCGCGGGCGAAGAGGCAGGTGCGGACCTGGCCGTCGGCGGTGAGGCGGGTGCGGTCGCAGGCGGAGCAGAAGGGGCGGGTGACGGAGGCGATGACGCCCACGCGGTGGGGGCCGCCGTCGACGAGCCAGCGCTCGGCCGGGGCCGAGCCGCGTATCTCGGAGCCCTCGGGGGTGAGGTCGAAGCGGGTGCGCAGCGAGGTCAGGATGTCGCCCGCCGTCACCATGCCGTCGCGCTTCCAGCCGTGCTGGGCGTCCAGGGGCATCTGCTCGATGAAGCGCAGCTCGTAGTCGTGCTCGACGGCCCAGGCGAGGAGGTCCGGGGCCTCGTTCTCGTTCAGGCCCGGCATCAGGACGGAATTGACCTTGACGGGGGTGAGCCCCGCGTCGCGGGCGGCGGCCAGGCCTTCGAGGACGTCCTTGTGGCGGTCCCGGCGGGTCAGGGTCTTGAAGACGTCCGGGCGGATGGTGTCCAGCGAGACGTTCACCCGGTCCAGGCCGGCCGCCTTCAGGGCCGTCGCCGTGCGCTTGAGGCCGATGCCGTTGGTGGTGAGGGACATCTGGGGGCGGGGGGCGAGCGCCGCCACACGCTCCACTATGCCGACCAGGCCGGGGCGGAGCAGGGGCTCACCGCCGGTGAAGCGGACCTCGGTGATGCCCAGGGTCCGGACGGCTATGTCGATGAGGCGGACGATCTCGTCGTCCGTGAGCAGGTCGGGCTTGGCGAGCCACTGCAGGCCCTCCTCGGGCATGCAGTAGGTGCAGCGCAGATTGCACCGGTCGGTCAGCGAGACCCTCAGGTCGGTGGCCACTCGGCCGTAGGTGTCGATGAGCACGTGGGCCCCCTCCCTCGTTCTACGGATCACGAACGATTCTCGGTCCTCGCTCGCGGATCCCCGATTCTCCGACACCTGCGAGCCTACGTGACCGCACTGACAACAACACCGGCCCGTTCCCACAAGACGCGGCGCGGGGCCGCCGTAGGTCGCTACGACGGCCCCGCGCGAAGCCGGAATCAACAGGGCGCGGTGCTCAGTGGGCGCCGGTGCCCGTGAGGGACCGGACCTCCAGCTCGGCGTACTTTCCGGTGTCGGGCTCCTCCTTGGACAGGACGGTGCCCAGCCAGCCCATCAGGAAGCCGAACGGGATGGAGATGATGCCCGGGTTCTTCAGCGGGAACCAGGCGAAGTCGACGCCCGGGAACATCGCCTTCGGGTCGCCGGAGACGACGGGCGAGAACAGCACCAGGCCGACGGCGACGATCAGACCGCCGTAGATCGACCACAGCGCGCCCTGGGTGGTGAACTTCTTCCAGAAGAGGCTGTAGAGGATGGTCGGCAGGTTGGCGGAGGCCGCGACCGCGAAGGCGAGGGCGACCAGGCCGGCCACGTTCAGGTCGCGGGCGAGGCTGCCGAGCCCGATGGAGATGACGCCGATGAAGACGGTCGCCCAGCGGGCCGCGCGGACCTCCTCGGCGCCGGAGGCCTGCCCCTTGCGGATGACGTTGGCGTAGATGTCGTGCGCGAAGGAGGAGGACGAGGCCAGGGTGAGGCCCGCCACCACGGCGAGGATCGTCGCGAAGGCCACCGCCGAGATCGTGGCCAGCAGGATCGCGCCCCAGGCCGAGTCGACGCCGCCCAGGTGCAGGGCGAGCAGCGGGGCCGCCGTGTTGCCCGACGGGTTGGAGGCGATGATCTCTTCCTGGGAGATCAGCGCGGCGGCGCCGAAGCCGAGCGCGATGGTCATCAGGTAGAAGCCGCCGATGATGCCGATGGCCCAGTTCACGGACTTACGGGCGGCCTTGGCGTTGGGCACCGTGTAGAAGCGGATCAGGATGTGCGGCAGACCGGCGGTGCCGAGCACCAGGGCGATGCCGAGGGAGATGAAGTCCAGCTTGGAGGTGCCGGTCGCGCCGTACTGGAGGCCGGGCTCCAGGAAGGCCGCGCCCTTGCCGCTGTTCTCGGCGGCGGTGCCCAGCAGATCGGAGATGTTGAAGTTGAACTTCAGCAGCACCAGGAACGTAATGAGGATCGTGCCGCTGATCAGCAGCACGGCCTTCACCATCTGGACCCAGGTGGTGCCCTTCATACCGCCGATGGAGACATAGACGATCATCAGGATGCCGACGAGGGCGACGATGAGGATCTTGCCCGCGTCGGACGTGATGCCGAGGAGCAGCGAGACGAGGACGCCCGCGCCCGCCATCTGGGCCAGCAGATAGAAGATCGACACGACGATCGTGGAGGTGCCGGCCGCGGTGCGGACCGGGCGCTGGCGCATGCGGTACGCGAGGACGTCGCCCATGGTGTAGCGGCCGGAGTTCCTCAGTGGCTCGGCGACCAGGAGCAGGGCGACCAGCCAGGCGACCAGGAAGCCGATGGAGTACAGGAAGCCGTCGTAGCCGAAGAGGGCGATCGCGCCCGCGATGCCGAGGAACGACGCGGCGGACATGTAGTCGCCGGAGACCGCGAGACCGTTCTGGAAGGCGCTGAACTGCCGTCCGCCCGCGTAGAAGTCGGCGGCGTCCTTGGTCTGACGGCCGGCCCAGATGGTGATGGCGAGCGTCGCGAGGACGAACAGCCCGAACAGGGTGATGATCAGCGGCCGGTGCTCGCTGGCCTCGTTCGCGGCGAGGAATGTCTGCTGTACGGGGCTCATGCGCCGCCCTCCATCCGGGACTTGATCGCCTCGGCCTTGGGGTCGAGCTTCTCGGCGGCGTGCTTCGAGTACCACCAGGCGATGAGGAATGTGGTGACGAACTGGGCGACGCCGAGGACGAAGGCGACGTTGATGTTGCCGAAGAGCTTGGTGCCCATGAAGTCGCCCGCGTAGTTGGAGAGCAGGACGTACAGCAGGTACCAGGCGATGAAGCCCACGGTCAGCGGGAAGGCGAACGAGCGGTAGGAGCGGCGCAGTTCACCGAACTCAGCGCTCTCCTGGACCGCGGCGAACTCCTCGGTGGAAGGGAGATGGTGTTCTGCCTTCGAGGGGGGCGGTGCGTCGGTTGCCACGGAGTCTCCTCGCGTCTTTGCGGCGGTCGCGACGGTGGTTGGTGACGTTTTCGCCGTCGGATCTGGGGACGGGTTGGATACGGACATGGGGTCGGCTCTGTTCCTCACGGTGACGGGTGCACGATCGTGCTCGGGCTCCCTGCACAACGTCACGGCGGCGCGCGAGGACCGGTTCAACCGTGCGCGTCTCTTTCGAAAACCGATTCGGAAACCGTCGTGAGGTGCGGCGACTTCGAGGGTTACCCCTCTACTTCGGCCGCCCGGCCCCGAAGTCATTGCTGGCCAGCGAGGACGAGGGATAGCTTCGGGCTGCACCACCAACGTCATGTACCTGCCCAGGCGGACTCTGCCGGGCCGGTTCTCGTTTCCGGATGATGTGGAGACCCCATGGCTCAACTGCGCTCAAGACGACGGCTCGCGCTCGCGGTGCCGGTCGTCCTGTCGCTGACCGCCTCGCTCGGCTTCCTGCCGGGTGTCGCCTCGGCGGCCCCGCTCGCGGAGCCCACCGCCGCGACCGCGGAGGGCCCGAACCTCTCGTACGTCGTGAACACCAAGACCGACAAGCGCACGATCGCCTCCGTGCAGAAGGCGATAGCCGCGGCCGGCGGCACGGTCGTGATCACGTACGACAAGATCGGCGTGATCGTGGTCCACTCGACCAACCCGGAGTTCGGTGCGACGATCCGCGGCGCGCGCGGTGTGCAGTCCGCCGGCGCCACGCGGACCTCGCCGCTGACCCCGGCCGGTACGACGGACGAAGGTGCCGTCGACTACCTGACGGACGCGGAGGCCGCGAAGGTGAAGGCCGCCTCGGCGGACATCCCCGACGCCGAGCCCCTCGAGGCCGACCAGTGGGACCTGCGGTCGATCGGCGCCGACCAGGCCGCGAAGATCAACCCGGGCAGCAAGAAGGTCACCGTCGCCGTCATCGACACCGGCGTCGACGACACCCACCCGGATCTCGCGCCGAACTTCTCCGCCTCCCAGTCCGCCAACTGCAACGGCGGTGTGGCGGACACCAGTGAGGGCTCCTGGCGGCCGTACACCCCGCAGGACTACCACGGCACCCACGTGGCCGGTGAGATCGCCGCCGCCCGCAACGGCGTCGGTGTCGCCGGTGTCGCGCCGGGCGTGAAGGTCTCCAGCATCAATGTGACCGACCGCAGCAACGGCCTCTTCTACGCGGAGAGCGTCGTCTGCGCGTTCGTCTTCGCCGCCGACCGCGGCGTGGAGATCACGAACAACAGCTACTACGTGGACCCGTGGCTCTACAACTGCGTCGACGACCCGGACCAGAAGGCCATCGCCGACGCCGTCAACCGGGCCCAGAAGTACGCCACGAAGAAGGGCACCCTGCACCTGGCCGCCGCGGGCAACTCCAACCACGACCTCGCCTCCGACGCGATCGTGGACGCGTCCAGCCCCAATGACACCACTCCGGTCGAGCGCACCATCGACCCGAGCGAGTGCTTCAACGTGCCGACCCAGCTGCCGGGCATCGTCACGGTGAGCGCGACGGGCGTGAAGAACGAGAAGTCGTACTACTCCACGTACGGCAACGGCGTCATCGACATCGCGGCGCCGGGCGGTGACCGGCGCTACCAGCTCCCGGACACCCCGTCGAAGGACGGCCGCATCCTGTCCACCATGCCGAACGGTGAGTACGGCTTCCTCCAGGGCACGTCGATGGCGTCGCCGCACGCCGCCGGTGTCGCCGCGCTGCTGAAGTCCACGCACCCGTGGGCGAGCCCGGAGCAGCTGCAGTGGCTGCTGAAGGCCCAGGCGGACAAGCAGACCTGCCCGGAGTCGTACGACCAGAACGGCGACGGCACCCAGGACGCGGTGTGCGAGGGCAGCCCGCGCGTCAACGGCTTCTACGGGTTCGGCATCGTCAACGCCCTGAAGGCCGTCAAGAAGTAGCCCCGGCACCCGGGGAGTGAGAGTGCCTCACCAGCGCTCGCGCCGTCCGGTGGCCGACGGCACGATCGTGACGTCGTCGGACGCGCTGGACGCGGTGACCAAGTAAGGCGCTCTCCTACGGAGTTCGGGCCGGGCGGTGGCGCACCGCCCGGCCCTTCCCTGTATGAGACAAACACCCTCCCGACTCGTACACATGGGCGGAATGTCGAACTGCCAGTTGTTTTCCGGCACTTGCCCGGGTCTGGTGCGACTGGTGAACTTCTCGGGGTGACCCTGACGAGACGGACGGCGGAGGCGACGGGGGCGGCGGACGAGCCCGAGCGGCGGCTTGGGCGGCGACCTGGGCGGCCCGGCGGTGGTACCGGCCGGGCCGTCGTCGTGCTCGTCCTGGTGACTGTCGGTGCGCTGGTCCCGCTGTTCGGACCGCGGGTCGCGCTGGACGGCACGGGTGAGGCCGCGGCGCCCGGGTCGGGCGGGATCGCCCTGCTGCGGGCGGTGTTGCTGGCCGCGCTCTGCGTGCCGGCGGGTGAGCTGTTCGTGCTGTGGCTTGCGCGGCGGGTGCCGGGCGCGCCTCCGCAGACGCCGCGCAGTTGGGCGCCGTGGGCGGCGGGGGCCGGTTTAGTGGCCGCGTTGGGGCTGGCCTCGGTCGTGGCCACGGGCAACCTGGTGCCGGACTCCCCCGCCGACATCGACGTGGGCGGCCTCTACGAGACCCGGGACGGCAGACTCGCCCTCCTGGAGGTCAACGCGTTCGCGGCGGCCGGCCTGCTCGCGCTCTCCCGCCGGCCGGCCGCCCAGGCACTGCCCCTGGCCGCGATCGTCGTCGCGGAGGCCCTGCGTGCCCATCCCACCACCGAGTACGGCCCGCTCGTCGGCACCGGTCTGACCGTCGTGCACCTGACGTGCGCGGCGTTGTGGGCGGGCGGACTGCCGCACGTCCTGCGGACGCTGCGCACGCGCGCGTGGCGCACGACGGAGGCGGGCGCCACGCTGTTGGGCCTCTACGCGCGCGTGGCCGCCGTTCTGCTCGCCGCCGTCACCGCCACCGGTGTGTGGAGCACGCTGCGCCGGATGCCGCCGGACACGGTCCTCGACCAGCTGACGGAGACGGCGTACGGCCGCGCCCTGCTCGCCAAGGTGCTCCTCGTGACCGCCGTCGCCGCCCTCGCCCTGTGGGCCCGGCTACGGCTGCGCCACACGACCGACCCGCTCGGCGCCTGCGCTCCCGCCCGCGCGGAGGTGGCGGTGCTGGCGGTGGTCGTCGCGGTGTCGGCGCTGCTGACGGCGTTGCCGGTGCCGATCCGCTGGTGAGTGGCGAGTTGCCGTGCGACGGCACGTACGGGGGCGGTTCCTTCGCCGTTCGGCCTGGTCAGACCGTGTTCGTGGACACCTTGCCGTGCGTCGGGGTGTCCTCGGCCCGCGCGTGGAAGGTCCCGAGGGCCCCGTGGACCAGCAGGTACTGGGCCGTCAGATAGGTGAGCATGATCCACAGGTCGGGCCGCGGGAGCTGCGGCCACTCGGCGACACCGGTCGCGATGAGCAGGTCCGACACCACGAAGAGGGCGCCCCCGAGCCCCGTGACGGGCCCCAGCCGGGCGGCCGCCCACGCCATCGCCGTCAGCAGGGCGCTGTAGCCGGCGACGGGCAGCCGTAGATCAGCCGGAAGGCCGGGCCACAGGCTCGCGACGGCGGCGACCAGGGCGAAGCCGTACGCGACGCCGCAGACGACGGACATGCGGGCGGCACGCGCGCGTGGAGCACTCGTCCTGGGCCGCCCGAGCCGCCCGAGCCTCTCGAAGAGAACCAGATAGCAGAGGTGCCCCACCGCGAAGGAGCCCATCCCGGCGAGGAAGGCCGGCTCGGCGTCGGAGAGGAGCAGCACGTCTCCGCCCCAGCCGAGGAGAAGAGCGGCGGTCAGCGGCCGCGGGCCGCCACGCACGTACGCGCACGCCGCGAGCAACGGCATCAGCAGGGGCTTGGCGACCACATGTCCGGGGGTGAACCCGACGGCCAGGGACCCGAGATCGACGGCGGCGGCGAGCCCGAAGGCGACGAGGAGGAGAGGTCCCCTGTCTCGTCTCACGCGACGGTCTCCGTGGCCACGGCCGACTGCTTCTCGGTGGCCGCCGGCCCCCAGCCGGGCGACCGGAAGACCCGCCCCGCCCGCTCGCCCCAACTCCCCGCGAGCTTCAGGTCCTTGGCGATGGAGACGTACTCATGGGTGGCGACCCGTAGGGGGTTGTACGTGTCGATGTTCTTCGTCAGCCCGTACACCGGCCGCTCGGTCTCCTCGACGAACGACCCGAAGAGCCGGTCCCAGACGATGAGGATGCCGCCGAAGTTACGGTCGAGATAGCCGCCCTGGGAGGCGTGGTGCACCCGGTGGTGCGACGGCGTGTTGAACACGAACTCGAACGCCCGGGGCAGCTTCCCGATCCGCTCGGTGTGGATCCAGAACTGGTACACGAGGTTGACGGAGGAGCAGAACGCGAGCGCGGCCGGGTGCACGCCGAGGGCGATGAGCGGGACGTAGAAGGGCCAGACGGTCCAGGTGGTCCAGGGCTGCCGCAGGGCGGTCGTCAGGTTGAACTTCCGGCTGGAGTGGTGCACCACGTGGCAGGCCCACAGGATGCGGATCACATGGTGCCCACGGTGCGACCAGTAGGAGACGAAGTCCTGCGCGAGCAACATCAGCGGGATCGTCCACCACAGGACGGGCACGCGCAGTGGCGTCAGCTCGTGGACCGTCGTGTAGATCGCGACGATCGGGATCTTCCAGAGGAAGTCGAGGACGAGACTCCCGAGCCCCATCCCGACACTCGTCGCGGCGTCCTTCGCCTCGTACCCGGCGGCATCGTCGTCCGGATGGATCCGGACACTGATCACCTCGAGCACGGTGAGCAGCACGAAGGCGGGTATCGAC
This sequence comes from Streptomyces sp. CA-210063, assembly GCF_024612015.1. NCBI lineage: Bacteria > Bacillati > Actinomycetota > Actinomycetes > Kitasatosporales > Streptomycetaceae > Streptomyces > Streptomyces sp. CA-210063. The sequence continues at coordinate 8,333,572 of NZ_CP102512.1, read as the reverse complement.
CACAGCACGACATCGGGCAGGTTCGGCATGTGGGCACGGTAGAACCGCTGGTCGGCGGGGGGCTAGACGTTGTTACTGACAAGTATTACCCGTGGTACGCGCTTGCTTCTTGGCGTCCTCCACCAATGCCATGGTCCACGGCGTGCTCAGCATCGGTCCACCGGAGTGACGGACCGGACCTGCTCGGCGGGTACCCTGTGCGGCTTGCCCTTCTTGCCGGCCTTGATGGTCACCGCTTCGCGGTCGCTGATCACGAGTTCCCCGCACCGGACTTCCTTGCCCGTGGCCACGAGGACATACGCTCGTGCGGGCTTCGGCGTCGCCGACTCCTCAGCAGGCACCACCCAGGAAACGGCGACGGCCGCGACGATGAGGCAGAGTCCGGTCACCGACCGGCGCCGCGCCGAGGTCAGCGCGTCCTGGGTCCGTTCGACCTCGTCCAGGACGGCGGCGAACAGCAGATCACCGCTCAGCCAGGTCCGCTCCCCCAACTGCCCGTGCGCGGCTCGCACCGCGCGCAACGCCCCCGAGAGCAGCAGCAGGAACGCCAGCACAAGCAGCGCCGCCGTCGTCCAGCGCCAGATATCGGGCATGCCCGCGACGCTCTCCCTGCCCTTGAGCACGAACACCGCGCCCACCAACCCCGTGAGCCCGGTCAGGCCATTGCGCCACCCCTCCGCCTGCCGCCGTACGGTGCCGAGTTGGTCGTACTGGAGCTGCTGTCCGAGTTGGGCGAACCGCTTCCGGGCGAGGTCGGTCACGACGTCGCGCCCTGCGCCGGGGCAGGCACCGGTACGTCCCAGAACGCGCCGCAGCCTGTGTCGGGAGACTCCGGGGGCCGTTCCGCGTGGGGGTAGCCGCACTGGCAGTACATGGGAATGCTGCCGGTGAGCGGCTCCGGGCGACTTCTCCCTCGGCCCCGCCATCTCTTGGACGGGCCCAATACCCCGTACGCCACCCGGAAGACGGACGTCGCCCGACAAGTGGGGCATGGGCCGGTCACCGTGTACCAACGGCCGTCCTCGGACCGTACGACGGCAAAGGTGTCCTCCGTTCTGGCAGCCGTCTCGTGTTCGCGGAACTCGGTCGATTCATGTGCGGGCATGGGGCGGGACTCCTCACTCGGCAACGGCATCGGGCCGGTAGTACTCAGGGGCCGGCATCGAGGCCGGCTCGGCAGGACATTTCTGCGGCATTTCGAGGCCAAAGAGAGCGGCATACAGGCTGAGCCTGTCGTGAATCCAGCGGGTGGACCGCTGCAGCTCCCTGGCGGCCACCGCGATGCGCTCGGGTGTCACCTGGCCCGTCAGCGCGGGGGCGCTGCCCGTGTAGCGCTCGGTGAGCAGGATCAGGTCCTGCCAGACGGGGACGGCTTCGAACTCCGGGCGCTCGACGTCGAGTGCGAAGCCGAAGGGGCGGTAGAGCGCGAGGCGGTCCCAGGCGTCAGTGATGCGCCAGCCGAAGCGGGCGGCTACGCGGACGAGTTCGAGGGGGCCTGCCCGGAGGTCACCCACGAGGTCTTCCTTGAACAGGGCACTGTCGTGCGGCGTGGGCCGATGGTCGCGCCAGGAACCGTTGCCGCTCGTGTCGTCCGGTTCGGCCCACGGTGCGCCCAGGGACGCGTAGCGGCTCAGTACCTCGATGCTGTCGCCCAAGGTACGGTCGTCGGCCCGGGCATGGGTCACCAGGGCCTCGATGGTCGGCTGGGCCCAACGGAAATCTCTCTGTGACGTGTGACAACACGCTTCGACGTCCCGCTCGTCGGGACGGGCGTCGGCAGCGAAGATCTCCGGGGGAAGAGCCGACGACAAATCGACACCCAGGAGTGTGCCGAGGCGATGGACACGTGTGCACACCTCACCGACGGACAGTCCCGCGTACGCCGCGATCGAGAAAGCATGAGCGGGATGCAATCCGTCACTCGCGACCGAGCCGTCCGCCGTGTCGCTGTCGTGGCCGTGCTCCACGATCCGTCGGGCGAGATCCTTCGGAAAGAGGTCCCAGTCGCTGAACGAAATGGCACGCCATGACTCGACCAGGGCCGGTGCCTCGTTCGCCAGAAGCCCGAGAGCGGACAGTTCCTCGATCCGCTCGATCACCTTCTCCGTGCTCGCATCCGCCTCACGCACGGTGATGGCCGTGTCCAGCAAGGGAGCAGGGCACGTCCAGGAGAACGAGAACGGGTGCCCATGGCTCGTGACGCTCGAAGCGACTCTCAGCAAGTCACTGTCGAATCGGGTGAAGACACGGTCGGCGAGTTCCCCGAGAGCGGGAATCCGAAGGTCCTGCCGAGCGAATACGTCCGAGTACCGCTCAACCACGTCCGCAACGGACAAGGACAGCATCCCGGAGGCATGGGCCAGTTGGCGGAGCGACACCTCTCGGTCCCGATCCCGGGCGTGCATACCGAAGCACCGCCGGAACTCCTCCTGCCTCTCCTTGGTCCAGGCGCTCGACGACCCGTCTTCCGGTGGGCCGGAATCCGAAGGAACCCAAGGATCCAACCAGGGGGGGATGGGGGCAGGCATGCTCTCTTGAGGCAAGCCGGTCCAGCCGTACCGGTGGAGTACTTCCTCGTACTCCGCCTCTGTGGGCTGATCCGACATGAAGATCTGATGCTCGGGCGGCGTGATCAGGGGGTGCCACCTCAACACGTCGAGGTCCCGGTCGGACGCCACCGCGCCGGCAGGGGCTTCGCCGTCCATCTGGGGCATGACGAACGGGAGACCCGCGGCGACGAGGCGACGTACCCTCTTGAGGGTCTCGCCCAGCGTCAGGCCCGCGTTCACGCTCAAGCTCTGAAGGACGTCGATCAGGGGGCGCCACGGCGTTCTCTCCCCGTCGGCGTGGTTCCCTACTCTCGGGCCTCTCGGGTCTCTCGGGAGACCGCGCAAACAGATCTGGCTGTCCAGCGAGTCGAGTGCCATGCCGTACGCGCCCTCGAGATCCGTCAGCTCGGGGACGAGCGCTCCCGTGATGGCATAGCGCCGCAACCGCTGAAGCACATGGCCCAGCGTCAGTGTTTCACCGGGCAGACACGACAGGGCCGCGTGGTTCAGGCTGGACACGTCATCGAGCCGCACTTCCCATGCCTGCGGCTCCGGGTAGCCCTCGACCGTCTCCGGCGCCGCGAGATCGCGCAGGTTGTCATCCAACGGAACGCCCTCTGCCCGAAGGACACCGAGTCTCCAGGCCGCCAGACCGTCGCGGGGGTATGAATCATGCCCCAGGTGTCGCGATATCGACGCGTTCAGCGCAAGCTTCGCGTCCAGAGGGACACAACCGATGCGTCGAAACTCGATGACCGTCCTGTTCCAGTCGCCCTGGCTGACGATACGAGCGTCGGTGGCGAACAGATGTTGCGCCATCCGCATCGCGCCCGCGGGGTTCACCGTGGCGAAAGCCCACAACCACTCCACGGTGAGCCAGTCGGGCGCGTCGAAATCGTCACATGCCTCTCCGACCCGACTGTCGACCCACTGACGGTCGTAGGAGAGCATGCTGTTGCGATTCGTGCTGATGTCCGGTGCGTGGGACCCCCGAAGATCCACCACATAGCCAAAGGGCCGGTCGTTCTGCTCTCCCCACTCACGGCTGCCGTCGTCGTAGTGGTAGGAGTAGCGGCGGAAGGAGGGACCGCCGTCCGCCGCAAGCCAGCCACGCGCACTGCGATCGCCCAGGGATTGCAAGACCGATTGCTCCACCAACACGCCGTCCGCCAGCAGACACCCCTTCCCCTCGACCCACCACATGTCCTCCCCCGCCGCCACGGGCCCGGTGCGGTCACCGAAGTAATAGAGCGCCTTCGCCTCCCACGTACGGACGGCCTCTCCCTCCCGCTCCACTCTCATGTCGAATTCCGACCGCCAGATGTGCTTCCTCAGCTCCTCGGCCACGTCCACGTCGTCCGCCTGCAGATAGAGCCGTACCCGGGTCCCCCCGCCCGGCTGCGCTTCCGCCCCCTTCCGGATCCGGAACAGGCTCCCGCTGGACGCGATGTCCACACGCAGCCCACCCCCGGAGTCCGCGTGCCCGTACTCGTCGGTGGCCCGGGTCCAGATACTGATCTCGTCCGCCAGCATGAAGTAGCTGAAGACGCCGATGCCGAAACGGCTGTTGGGGTATATGCGGAGGCCGGGGTCGGCGCGCCGCCACTGGGCCTGTTCGCGGCGGTAGTCGCGGGACTGTTCGAAGCGGCGGCCGGCGCGGGCGAAGGTGCCACGGAGGGTTTCGTGGCCCATGCCGACGCCGTTGTCCTCGCACTCGACAAAAGCACGGCCGTCGTCGTCCGTTCCGTGGCGGAAGACGATCTCGCCGGTCCACTGGTACGGAATGTCCCGGGCGGCCTTTCCGTAACGGAATCGGGCCTGGCGGTAGCGGCAGGCGTCCAGGGCGTTCTGATAGAGCTCGCGCAGGGCGAGGGTGCGATCGCCGTAGAGACGATTGCCCATGAGGAGCTCGCGCATCTCGTCTTCGGCGAGACTGAAGCGCATGAGCGGCATCCCGTAGGCGCGGCTCCTGGTCTTGGGGTCGTACTGCGGTCGCAGCTTACGGCCGGTGACACGGACCGGCAGATAGGCCAGAAGACCTCCGGGCTCGTCGGGCGCGAGGCGCTGCCGGATGTTCTGGACGGCGTCATCCGCCCAGCCGGTGAGGGCTTCCAGGCCGGCGTGGATGGCGGGATGAGGGCAGTCGAGGGCCAGGTCCAGCGCCTTGCTCAGCCGATCCCGGGCCCAGTGCAGCCGCCGTACACTCGCGACGGCCTCGGCGGGCCGCAGCCCGTCGGTGATGCCGATGTTGTCGACGAGAACGCCGGGCAGTTGGCGCAGGTCCCCGCCGAGCAGGCCGGCCACGCCGATCAGCCAGGACAGCTCGCGCGGGCGCCAGCGTTCCGGGGTTCCCTCCGGGCGTTCGATTTCATCCAGACTCCAGCGCGAATCGGCCGACTCTCGCTCCCCCTGGTACGGCTCGGCGGGGGCGAGGGCGGTCTGTCGGCAGACGCTCACCAGTTCGTTGGTGAGTTCCCCGATCCGCGCGGGAGGCGCGTCGTCGCCGATCATCGCCTTGGCCAGCGGGGCGAGCAACTGGGGGGCGTACTCGTCCCACAGCTCCTCCTTGGCACTGACGTGGCGGCGCAGGAGCCAGGCCGCGACCGCGTTCGACTCCTCGTCCCTCCCCCGCCCGAGAAGTTCGCGGCCCTTGCGCCAGAGCAGGGCGTGTGCGGCGAACGTGTGCTCCAGGTCCACCCGTTCCGGATTCCGGCCGGCGTCGCCACTCGCCGGGTCGAGCTGGAAGGGGAAGACGGCGGACGCCCCTTTGATGCCCATGGCGTACACCGCCTCGCGTACGAACGGCGCGGCGGCGAGTGCCGCGAACTCGCCGGCGTCCAGCAGGGGGCCTCCCTGGGTTTGCGAGGGGGCCAACAAGGGCCGCAGGCCCTTCTTCAGCACACGTACGGGAAAGTCGTCGTCGGCCCAGGGATCGGGCACCCCGGCAAGCGCGGCGCCGCACCACTTGGCGCACTGGCCCGTCAACTCGGTGAGGGCTTGCTGGAGTTGGATACGACGCTCCTCGGTACAGGAAACCGAGTGCCACAGTTCGGCGTCGCGTACGGAGAGGGTCCACTCCTCCTGGAGGGTCCGCCCAGCGCAGAGTTCGACCTCTTCGATCGCCTGGGGGCCGCTCGGCGCGTAGTGCGGTGTGGGGGTCTGCTCCTCGCGGGCCGCTCGGGCGAACACGGCGGTCCTGCCGACGGTGTGGGCGATGACCTCGGGAAGTGTGCGGGGCGAGGAGTCCGCGTGCAGTGCCTCCGCGAGCGCGCGGGAGAAGTGGCTGCCCAGCTTCTCGTCCGAGCCACAGGTCTGGTCGGGGCCACAGCCGAAGAGGACGGCGACCCGGTCCCGGCCTGCGGGAAAGCTGGTGGCCGGACCGCCGAAGGAGGCGGCGTCATCCGCGTCACGGCAGGCGTCGACGGTGAACAGCACGGTGTCGGCGCGACAGCCTTTCAGGAGCTTGGCGAGATCGAGGCCTATCAGGCTGTCGACGTCGACTCGGGGCGGTGTCGTCGCCCACGTCAATTGGGCGTCCGAGGGGACGAGATAGTCCGCGCCGTCGACCGAGAGACCGTGTCCGGTGAAGTGGATGAGGACCGTGCCGTCCTCTGGCGCGGTCGCGCAGACACGGCTGATGGCGCTGCGGATCCGGGAGCCCAGGGCCGGCTCGTCCGCGGTGGCGCCGATGAGTTCGACACCGTATCCGGAGGAGCGCAGCGCGGCGGAGATCAGCTCCACGTCATGCCCGACGGTTTCCGTCAGATCCTCGAAGTGATCGGCGAGTTCGTACTTCGGAACGGCGATGATCAACGCCTGCCGGCTCTGTCCCATGGACGGCGGCCTCCCCCTCGACTCCGCTGCGACGCCGGTCAGGATGGCACAGCCCCGATCCGCGAGTGCCCTGTTCGGCACACAATTCCACTACGCCGGTGCGTAGTCCGAGTGAAGCCTGTCGGTCCCGGCCCGTATCCTCATTGACCATGCTCGAAGACCACACGACCGCAGCGTCGCAAGCGCCTTGGCCGGCCGCGTATCCGCAGGGGTACGCGGTCGTGGACGTGGAGACGACCGGGCTGGCCCGGGACGACCGGATAATTTCGGCGGCTGTGTACAGACTGGACGCGCGGGGTGAGGTCGAGGACCACTGGTACACGCTGGTGAATCCGGAGCGGGATCCGGGGCCGGTGTGGATCCACGGGCTGACGAGTGACGTGCTCGAAGGGGCGCCACTCTTCCGGGAGATCGCGGCGGAGTTCTCGTCGCGGCTCGCGGACCGCGTGCTCGTCGCGCACAACGCGGTGTTCGACTGGTCGATGATCGCCCGGGAGTACGCGCGCGCGGAGGCCGAGGCGCCGGTGCGGCAGCGGCTGTGCACGATCGCGCTGTCGAAGGAGCTGGGGCTGCCGCTGCCGAACCACAAGCTGGAGTCGCTGGCGGCGCACTTCGGGGTCGTACAGCAGCGGGCGCACCACGCCTTGGACGACGCGCGGGTGCTGGCGGAGGCGTTCCGGCCGAGTCTGCGGGTCGCTGCCGCGAGCGGTGTCCGGCTGCCCCTGCACGAGTGCCGGCCGCTGACCGAGTGGACGGACAGCGCCGCCGCGCCCCGGATCGGACAGCAGGCGGGCAGCGGCGGTTATGGCGGTTATCGGCCCACGAGTTGGCGGGCCTCCCGGAAGCGGCCCGCATGCCCCTATCCCAACCCCGGGCGTTACGAAGACGGCAAACCGCTCAAGCAGGGCATGCGTGTCGCCTTCTCCGGGGACACCTCGATCGAGCGCGACCTGCTGGAGGACCGCGCGATCGAGGCCGGGCTGCATGTCGCGACCAGCCTGTCCCGGGTGACCAGTCTGCTCGTCACCAACGACCCGGACTCCCACACGTCGAAAGTCGTCAAGGCCCGGCAGTACGGGACGCCGGTCGTGGACGAGGCGGCGTTCGGGCAGTTGCTCCGCGATGTCGAGCCCGCGGGCGAGTGACCCGCCTGTGACACGCCTGTACGGATCGCCCCCAGGCAGGCGGCCTAGACGGGTGGCCCGTACGGACGGGTGATTGCCGCGCGACTCGCCCGCCGCCCACTCGCCCGCGCGGCGGTGACGGCTCACCCTGTGGCGCATGGCGAGATGCGAAGTTTGCGGAAATGACTATGGAATGACCTTCGAGGTCCATGCCCAGGGCGCGGTGCACGTCTTCGACTGCTTCTCCTGCGCGATCCACCGCATGGCCCCCATCTGCGAGCACTGCCGGGTGCAGATCATCGGTCAGGGCGTCGAGGTCGAGGGCCACTGGTACTGCGGCGCCCACTGCGCGCGGGCCGAGGGGAAGGCGGGGATCATCGACAAGGTGTGACCCCGTCCCCACGACGACCCCCGGGGACCGGGCGCACACCCGCCCGAACGCGCCCCACGACCGAGTTGTACGGTCGTGGGGTGTACCGCTTCCTGTTGTCCCGGCAGTGGGTGATCCTCACGCTGCTCGCGCTGATCCTGATCCCGACGATGGTCAGGCTGGGCATCTGGCAGATGCATCGCTATGAGGAGCGCACCGCGCGGAACCAGCTCGTCGCCGACGCGCTGGCCGCGAAGCCGGTGCCCGTGGAGCGGCTGACCTCCCCCGGGCACACCGTCACCAGCGCCGAGCGCTACCGCACGGTGACCGCGAAGGGCCGCTTCGACACCGACGACGAGGTCGTCGTCCGCCGCCGTACCAACGCCGACGACGAGGTCGGCTTCCACGTCCTGACCCCGTTCGTGCTCGACGACGGCAAGGTCCTGCTCGTCAACCGCGGCTGGATCCCCGCGGACGGCCCGAGCCAGACCGCGTTCCCGAAGATCCCCGCACCGCCCGGTGGCGAGGTCACCGTCAGCGGGCGGCTGATGCCCGACGAGACGACCGAGGCGAGCGGCATCAAGGATCTCAAGGGTCTGCCGGACCGGCAGATCATGCTGGTCGACAGTGGGCGGGAGGCGGAGCGCCTCGGCGTCCAGGTGCTCGGTGGCTACCTCGCGCTGACCGAGCCCGAGCCTGAGGGCGACACCCCGGAACCGCTCGGCAGCCCCGGCGACGAGAACGCGGCGCTGAACTACGCGTACGCCCTCCAGTGGTGGCTCTTCGCCGCGGCCGTCCCCGTCGGCTATGTCATCCTCGTGCGCCGCGAGCGCCGCGACCGCGAGGAGGCCGCGGCCGCCGCGGAGGAGGAGAAGGAAGCGGCGCCCGCTCCGGCGTAGACACGCGGGTCGTCGAGCGGGCGGGCGAGCGACATCCCGCCCGCCCGCGCTCGCAGGGTGCCGCGGTCGCGTACGGCTCAGCAGCAGCGGCCCTCCGGATGCTCCTCCCGGTGCCGGGTGCGCAGCACGTCGTACTCCCGGCGGGTCGGTACCGGTGCGTGCGGGTGCCGGCTTCGGTGCCGCTCGCAGTAGCGGTCGTACTCCGCCTCCCCTGTCAGCTCCCGCAGGTACCAGCGCACGGTCCGCGCCCAGGACCGGGCGGTGCGGGCGGTCACCGGCGGGCCCCCACCAGCTCCTCGTCGGACCGCTCCGCCTCGTCGATGCGGGACTCGACGTACGGCGCCTCGGTCGTCGGCAGCGGGACCGGGGAGCGTACGGCGCGGACGCAGACCACGGTGCAGTTGATCAGGACCGTGAGGACCAGGAGCAGGAAGATCGCCATGATCACACCGTCGACCGTGTTGTTGAGCACGATGGTGTGCATGTCGTCCGTGTTCGTGGCGCCCGGGAGGAGTTCGCCCCTGTCGATGGCCGCCGCGTACTTGTCCCGCAGGGCGAAGAAGCCGATCGCCGGGTTGTCCGAGAAGATCTTCTGCCAGCCGGCGGTGAAGGTGACGGCCACGTCCCAGGCCAGCGGGATACCGGTGACCCAGGCCCAGCGCAGCTTGCCGGACTTGATCAGCACGGTGGTGGTGACGGCGAGGGCGACCGCGGCGAGCAGCTGGTTGGCGATGCCGAACAGCGGGAACAGCTGCTTGATGCCGCCCAGGGGGTCGGTGACACCGGCGTAGAGGAAGTAGCCCCAGGCGCCGACGACCACCGCGCTGGTGATCCAGATGCCCGGCTTCCAGGTGACGCGGCCGATCGGCTTCCAGACGTTGCCGAGCATGTCCTGGAGCATGAAGCGGCCGACGCGGGTGCCGGCGTCCACGGTGGTCAGGATGAACAGCGCCTCGAACATGATGGCGAAGTGGTACCAGAAGGCCTTCATCCCGGCGCCGCCGAAGACTCCGGCGAAGATCTCCGACATGCCCACGGCCAGGGTGGGGGCGCCTCCGGAGCGGCCGACCAGCGTCTCCTCCTCGACGGCCTTCGCCGCCGCGGTGAGCTGCTCCGGGGTGATGGTGAAGCCGAGGTTCTTGACCGCTTCGGCGGCGGTGTCGACGGTCGGGCCGAGCAGTGCGGCCGGGGAGTTCATGGCGTAGAAGAGGCCCGGTTCGAGGACGCAGGCGGCGATCAGGGCCATGACGGCGACGAAGGACTCCGTGAGCATGGAGCCGTAGCCGATCAGCCGGACCTGGGACTCCTTCTGGATCAGCTTCGGCGTGGTGCCGGAGGAGACCAGGGCGTGGAAGCCGGACAGAGCGCCGCAGGCGATGGTGATGAAGAGGAAGGGGAAGAGGGAGCCGGCGAAGACCGGTCCGGCGCCCGTGTGAGCGAACTCGGTGACCGGCTCGGCGCGGAGGTTCGGGGCGGCGATCACGACGCCGACGGCCATCAGGGCGATCGTGCCGACCTTCATGAAGGTGGAGAGGTAGTCACGCGGGGCCAGGAGCATCCACACGGGGAGCACGGAGGCGACGAAGCCGTAGCCGACCAGGCAGAAGACCAGGGTCTCGGGGCTCCAGACGAAGTACTCGGCGAGCGAGGAGTCCTGGATCCAGCCGCCGCCGAGGATGGCGAGCAGCAGCAGCGCGACTCCGATGAAGCTGGTCTCCACGACCCGGCCGGGGCGCAGGTAGCGCAGGTAGAAGCCCATGAAGAGGGCGATGGGGATGGTCATGGTGACCGAGAAGGTGCCCCAGGCGGACTCGGCGAGCGCGTTGACGACGACCATCGCCAGCACCGCGAGCAGGATGATCATGATGGCGAAGACGCCGATCAGCGCGGCGGCACCGCCGACCTTGCCGATCTCGTCGCGGGCCAGCTGGCCGAGGCTCTTGCCGTCCCGGCGCATGGACAGGAACAGGACGATCATGTCCTGCACGGCACCGGCGAAGATCACGCCCACGATGATCCAGACGGTGCCCGGCAGGTATCCCATCTGGGCGGCCAGGACCGGGCCGACCAGCGGGCCGGCACCGGCGATGGCCGCGAAGTGGTGGCCGAACAGCACCCTCTTGTCCGTGGGGTGGTAGTCGACTCCGTCCTCCAGCCGTTCGGCCGGGGTGGCCCGGGTGTCGTCGACCTGGAGGACCCGGCGGGCGATGAACCGCGAGTAGAAGCGGTAGGCGATCGCGTACGAGCCGAGGGCCGCGACGACCAGCCAGACGGCCGAGATCTCCTCACCGCGGGAGAGGGCGAGCACGGCCCAGCCGATCGCCCCGGCGAGAGCGACGGCCGCCCAGAGCGCGATCGATTTCGGAGACATACGGGACTTCTCCGGCGCCTCACGACCGGATTCGGGCATGGCTGATGTGGGCATGGCGGCTCCTGACCTCAACGGGTGTGCAGCAGAAGGGGGTGGAACAGGGAGGTGCGGTTCAGCGATGTCGGTCTCAGTCCCGCTGTCGGTCCCGATGGCGTTCCGTCAGCGCGTACGCGGCGAGCAGGCAGAGGCCGCATCCCGGCACCCAGGCGAGCTGGTACCAGTAGAAGAACGGCGTACCCGCGAGCCGTGGCCCGGCACCGGCGTACCAGGGGACCCACAGCAGGCCCGCCGCGGGGGCGAGGAGCAGTACGGCGATCGCGACGCGCCGTAGCCGGTGATGACCGGTCCGTGCCATGACCTGCGCTCCTCTCCCGCTTCCTGTGGGCCTGTGCAAGAGTTGCCCACCCGCCGGATGTGGTTGACAGCGAATTTCCAGAAGATTTCCCGCCGGTTCTCTGTCCTCCGAATCGACCATCCGCGCAACCAACAGGCGAGGGCCCAGGCACACCCGAGGGCCCAGGCACACCAAGGACGGTGACCCATGGCGGACGCTGCCATGACCGCGACGTTTCTCGCCGTGATCGGCGGAGCGTCGCTGCTCGCCGTCACCGCGCGCCGGCTGCGCCCCAGCGACCGGCTGCCGTCCCTGGAGGGCTGGGCGCTGGCCGACCGGAGCCTCGGGCCGGTGTGGACCTGGCTGCTGCTCGGCGGCACGATCTTCACCGCGTACACCTTCACCGCCGTACCCGGCCTGGCGTACGGCAACGGGGCGCCCGCCTTCTTCGCCGTGCCGTACACGGTGATCGTCTGCCCGCTGGCCTTCGTGCTGCTCACCCGGCTGTGGGAGGTCGCCCGGCGCCACGGATATGTGACGGCCGGGGACTTCGTGCGCGGCCGGTACGGTTCGGCGCCGCTCGCGCTGGTGGTGGCGCTGACCGGGATCCTCGCGACGATGCCGTATCTGGCGTTGCAACTGCTCGGCATAAGGGCGGTGCTGACGGCCGGGGGCGTGTACCCGAAGGGCGCGGCCGGTGATCTGGTGATGGTGGCGCTGTTCGCGGGGCTCGCCGTGGCGACGTACCGGCACGGGCTGCGGGCGCCCGCCGTGATCTCGGCGCTGAAGGCGGTGGCCGTCTTCGTGTCGCTGACCGCCGTGTGCTGGCTGGTGCTCAGGCGGTTCGGCGGTCCGGGCGCGGTCTTCGAAGGGGCGGCCCGGCGGCTCGGCGGGACCAGTGTCGAGCAGTCCGCCCTGCTGCTGGCCCCCGAGCAGCAGCCCGCCTACGCCACCCTCGCGCTCGGCTCGGCGCTGGCCCTGCTGATGTACCCGCACGTGCTGACCGCCGGGTTCGCCGCCGACGGGCCGCGTACGGTCCGCAAGGTCGCCGTGGCGCTGCCCGCCTGGACGGGCCTGCTGGCTCTCTTCGGCTTCCTCGGTGTCGCGGCGCTCGCGTCCGGGGTGCGGGCGCCCGAGGGCGGTGCCGAGGCGGCCGTACCGATGCTGGTGGACCGGCTGATGCCGGGGCCGCTGGCCGGACTGGTGTTCGGCGCGATCACCGTGGGAGCGCTGGTCCCGGCGGCGGTGATGTCGATCGCGGCCGCCACCGGCTTCGTCCGCAATGTGTACGTGGAGTACTTCCAGCCGACGGCCACGCCGAAGCGGCAGGTGCGCATCGCCAAGATGGTGTCGCTGACCGCGAAGGTGGGGGCGGTGGCGTTCGTGTTCGGGCTGCGCGACCAGGACGCCATCAATCTCCAACTGCTCGGCGGGGTGTGGATCCTGCAGATCTTCCCGGCGGTGGCGGTCGGCCTGTTCACCGGGCGGCTGCATCCGCGGGCGCTGCTCGCCGGATGGGGCGTGGGCATGCTGACCGGCACCCTCCTGGTGGTGCGCGAGGGGTTCTCGTCCATCGTGCTCCTGGGCGGCGGCTCGCTGGAGATCTACGCCGGTCTGCTCGCCCTCGTCCTCAATCTGACCGTCGCCGTGCTCGGCACCACGGTCCTCGAACGGCTCGGCGTCCCGCGCGGCGCCGACGCGACCGACCTACCGTCCCGCCTCACCGTCAGGCGGCGCCCCGAGACGGGAGCGAGCAACCCGTGAGACACAGACAGCACATGCGTGTGCCCGGCCGGCAGACGGCTTCGGCTCCGGCCGCCGCCGAGCCGCTGGGCCAGGTGCCGGCTCCGGCCGCCGAGCCGCTGGTGCCGAACCCCGCGCTGCCGCCGGGCGCCCTCGGCGATCCCGCCGACCTGGAGCGTGAGGCCGGTGTCGCCCGGTTGTTCGAGCTGCACTACTCCCCGATGCTGCGGCTCGCGGTGCTGCTGGGCGCCGACGACCCCGAGAACGTGGTGGCCGAGGCGTACTACCAGATCTACCGCAAGTGGCGGCGCCTACGGGACGCCGCGGCGGCGGAGGCGTACCTGCGTTCGACGGTCTGCAATCTGACCCGGATGCGGATACGGCACCTCCAGGTCGCCCGCAAGCATGTGGAGACGCCGCCGGACGAGCCGGTCGCGTCCGCCGAGAGCACGGCCCTGCTCCACGACGACCAACGGGTGCTGATCGGCGCGCTCCAGCAACTGCCCGCCCGGCAGCGGGAGGCGCTGGTGCTGCGCCACTGGCTCGGGCTGAAGGAGAGTGAGATCGCGGCCGCGATGGGCATCTCCTGCGGCTCGGTCAAGACCCACACCGCACGCGGCCTCGCCGCCCTGACCCAGGCGATGGAGGCCCGGCGATGAACGACACCACCGGCAACGACACCGGCCCGGGCCGCACCGAGCGGGAGCTGGCCGAGGCGCTCGCCGCGCTGGCCGGCGGTGTCCACGCCGCCCCCGACGCCTACCGCACGGCCCGCGGTGACTGGCTCCGCCGCGAACGGCGCCGCCGGCTGGTCCTGGCCGTCCTTGTCCTGCTCGTCTTCGCCCTCGCCACGCTGATGGGCCTGTGGGTGCTCAACCAGGCCCCGTCCGGGTCCGGGGTGATTTTCTCCGGGGTGGGCGGGACGACGGCGGGGACGGGGCCGGGCTGATCGGAGAAGGTGGGATCGCCAAGGGGAGGGGTAGCGATCGCCGATGGAAGGGGCGTGCGATCGCCGTACGCGGGTGCGGGCCGTCCGTGGCCGGTCGCGCAGTTCCCCGCGCCCCTGAAAGGGCTGCGCCCTTTCATCGCCCGCCCCAGCCCCGCCCAGCAAGCGCCGGCACCGCCGCCCGGCGACAGCCAAGGGCGCCAGGAAACCCCGGACTGATCATGCTTGGCTCCGGGAACCCGCCCCCCGTGCACCCCCACATCGAGGACTACGCGCTGATCGGCGATCACCAGACGGCCGCACTGGTGAGCCGCCACGGTTCCATCGACTGGCTCTGTCTGCCCCGGTTCGACTCGGCCGCGTGCTTCGCCGCGCTGCTCGGCGACGAGGAGAACGGGCACTGGCGGATGGCGCCCAGAGGAGAGGGGGCCTGCACGCGGCGGGCGTACCGGCGGGACTCACTCGTGCTGGACACCGAGTGGGAGACGGACGAGGGCGCGGTGCGGGTGACGGATCTGATGCCGCAGCGCGACCGCGCGCCCGACATCGTACGCATCGTCGAAGGCCTGCGCGGCCGGGTGACCATGCGCAGCACACTGCGTCTCCGCTTCGACTACGGCTCGGTCGTGCCGTGGATGCGCAGGACGGACGGCCACCGCGTGGCGGTCGCGGGCCCGGACGCGGTGTGGCTGCGCAGCGAACCCCGGGTGCGGTCGTGGAGCGAGAACCGGGCCACCTACGCGGAGTTCACGGTCGAACCGGGTGAGCGGATCGCGTTCGTGTTCACCTGGCACCCCTCGCACGAACCCCGCCCCCGCCTCGTCGACCCGTACGACTCGCTGCGGTCGAGCCTCCACGACTGGCAGGCCTGGGCGGCGCGCTGCCGGTACCACGGCCCGCACCGGGACGCCGTGGTCCGCTCCCTGATCACCCTCAAGGCCCTCACCTACGCCCCGACCGGCGGCATCGTCGCGGCCGCCACCACCTCCCTCCCCGAGGAGATCGGCGGCGTCCGCAACTGGGACTACCGCCACTGCTGGCTGCGCGACTCCACGCTCACCCTCGGCGCGCTGCTGTCCTGCGGCTACCAGGAGGAGGCCGAGGCCTGGCGTGACTGGCTGCTGCGCGCGGCCGCGGGCGACCCGGCCGACCTGCAGATCATGTACGGACTGGCCGGTGAGCGACGCATCCCCGAGTACGAACTGCCGTGGCTGTCCGGCTACGAGGGCTCGCGCCCGGTCCGGGTCGGCAACGACGCCGTACGGCAGTTGCAGCTGGACGTGTACGGCGAGGTCCTCGACTCCCTGTTCGTGTCCCGGCATTCGGGTCTGCCGGACAAGCCGGACATGTGGCGGATGCAGTGCGCGCTGATCGAGTATCTGCGGTCGGCCTGGCGGAAGCCGGACGAAGGACTGTGGGAGGTGCGCGGGCCGCGCCGGCATTTCACCCACTCCAAGGTGATGACCTGGGTCGCCGCCGACCGGACCATCCGCACGCTGGAGGACGACCCGAAGCTGACCGGCGGCGACCTCGACGGCTGGCGCGCCCTGCGCGACGAGATCCACCGCGAGGTCTGCGCACGCGGCTACGACGCCGAACGCAACACCTTCACCCAGTCCTACGGCTCCCGTGAACTCGACGCCGCGCTGCTGCTCATCCCCCGCATGGGCTTCCTGCCGCCGGACGACCCCCGCGTCGTCGGCACGGTCGACGCGATCCGCGAGGAGCTGAGCCACGAGGGGCTCGTGCGCCGCTACAGCACCGACCACCTCACGGCCAGGGCCGCCTCCGTCGACGGGCTGCCGGGCGGCGAGGGCACGTTCCTCGTCTGCTCGTTCTGGCTGGCGGACGCGCTGCACCTGACCGGCCGCACGCAGGAGGCCCGCGAGCTGTTCGAACGGCTGATGGGGCTGGTCAACGATGTGGGGCTGCTCGCGGAGGAGTACGACCCCGTCGCGGGCCGGCAGCTCGGGAACTTCCCGCAGGCGTTCAGCCATGTCGGTCTCGTGGGTACCGCCCTCGCCCTCTTCGACGGGGAGGAGGCAGGATAGGGGCCATGGATCTTGGGCTGAAGGACCGTGTCTACATCGTCACCGGGGCGACCCGCGGACTGGGCAACGCGGTTGCGAAGGAACTCGTCGCCGATGGCGCGAAGGTGGTCGTCACGGGCCGCGAGGAGGAGAGCGTGGGTGCGGCGGCGGCCGCGCTCGGGGCGAACGCGGTGGGGGTCGCCGCCGACAACGCCGACCCGGAGGCCGCCGGGCGGCTGATCGCCGCCGCCCGTGAGCACTTCGGAGGGTTCGACGGCATCCTCATCAGCGTGGGCGGGCCGGCCCCGGGGTTCGTCGCGGACAACACGGACGAGCAGTGGACCGCCGCGTTCGAGTCGGTGTTCCTGGGGGCGGTTCGCCTGGCGCGGGTCTCCGCCGAAGAACTCGGTGAGGGCGGTGTCATCGGGTTCGTGCTGTCCGGGTCCGTGCACGAGCCGATTCCGGGGCTGACCATCTCCAACGGGCTGCGGCCGGGGCTGGCCGGGTTCGCCAAGTCGCTGTCCGACGAGTTGGGGCCGCGGGGGATTCGGGTCGTGGGTCTGCTTCCGGCTCGTATCGACACGGATCGGGTGCGTGAGCTGGACGGGATGTCGGCGGATCCGGGGGCGACCCGGGCGGCGCACGAGTCGCGGATTCCGTTGCGGCGGTACGGGCGGCCGGAGGAGTTCGGGCGTACGGGGGCGTTCCTGCTGTCTCCGGCCGCGTCGTATCTGACGGGGATCATGGTGCCGGTCGATGGTGGGATGCGGCACGGGTTCTGAACTTGTCGCCCGGTGAACTCCCGTACTTCGCCGCGGAGTTCAGGAGCGAGCTGACGTGCTTTCGCCGGTGGGGTCAGCCAGTCAGCTCCCGGGCCGCCAGGGCGGTGCCCTCGATCCGGGCGCGGATCTTGGCGAAGGCGGTGTCGCGGGAGGTGGAGGTGTCGTCGGCGAAGGGTGAGAAGCCGCAGTCGTCGCAGGTGCCCAGGCGGTCGACGGGCACATGTCGGGCGGCGGCCAGAACCCGGTCGCGGACCTCCTCAGGGGTCTCGACGCGCGGGTCGATCGGGTCGGTGACTCCGATGAACACCCGGGTGTGGTCGGGCAGATGGTCGGCGAGGACGCCGAGAACCTTGTCCGGTTCCGGCTCACTGGCCAGCTGGAGGTAGAAGGTCCCGGCCTTGAGCCGCAGCAACCTGGGCAGCAGGGCCGCGTAGCCCACGTCGAGGCTGTGGGTGGAGTCCTGGTCGCCACCCGGGCAGGTGTGCACGCCGATCCTGGCCTGCTCGGCGGCCGAGAAGCGCTCCAGGACACGGTTGTTGAGCGCGACGAACTGCTCCAGCAGTCCCCCTGACGGGTCCAGTTTCAGCGCGAGGCGGGCCTCGGTGAAGTCGAGCTGGACGATGTGCGCGCCGGCGTCCAGGCAGCCGCGGATGTCGGCCTCGGCTCCGGCGGTGAGATCGTCGAGGAAGGCCTCACGGGGATAGCCGTCGATCCCTTCCGGCGGGTACAGCAGGCTGAGCGCCGAAGGGGCGATGACGGCCTGCTTGACCGGGACGGTCGCGTGCCGGCGGGCCGCCCGCAGATAACGGTCGGCGTGCACCGCGTAGCGCAGCGGTCCCGCCGTCAGGCGGGGAAGTTGCCGCTGGTGCCCGTCGGCGAAGGGGATGACGACGCCGTCGGGTGCCAGCCGGTCCAGTCCGGCGAGCGGGTAGGTGGCGAAGCCGGGCTTGGACTGTTCGCCGTCGGTGACGACCGGCGAGCCGATCTCCTCCAGGCGGAGGATGGTCTCGCGGACCGCCCGGTCCTGGGCGGTGGCGAGTTCGTCGTCGCCGATCCGGCCGGCGGCATGGTCCGCCACGGCCGCGAGGAGTTCGCAGGGGCGGGGAATGCTGCCGATGGGTTCCGTGGGGATCCCCACGCCGGCCGGGGTCACGGCTGGATCTCCAGCTGCGCCTGGCCGTTGCTCCCCCGGAGACCGGACAGGAGGCACTGCGTGGGCAGTTGGCCCGGCAGCGCGGCAACGGTCCGCTGCGCCGACTGACCCGCACCACGGCCCTCGCTGACCGAGCCGGACAACCTGATGACGAGAACACCGGCGACGCGGAGAGTGGTGCTCCTGTCGTAGCCGATCACTGACCGCCCACCGTCGGCGTACCGCACGGTTTCGTTGAGACGGGAGCTGGTCAGGGCGACACAGGACGCCGCCGGTGACACCCCTTCCAGGAAACCGGTGGCCGATACCGTCCGGCCGGGCCCGACCGTGCATGTGTACCGGGCCTGCGTGCGGACGTGGGTCTCGCGTGGCACCAGGGTCAGGGGCGGGTCGTACGTGCTGACACTGGCGCCCGCGCATCCGATGCTCCCTCCGTGTCCGACCGCGTCGGCCTGACCGGCCGGAGCCCACACCAGGGACGAACCCACCAGGACCAGCGAACTCAACGCCACTGCCGCACCACGCCTGCTGACCATGCACTCTCCAGGATTCCGGATCCGCCACCGGCCCGCTGACTACCCCGGGCACCCACCCCGCACCCCGGCTCTTCGCAGCGCATCAACGGCGCACCTTTCGCCCGCACGCGGGATCCGCACCACGCGCACCACGTCATCGTGGGGCGAGCCGTTCCGGCGGACGTACCGCCCGGCGCAACGGGTAAGGACAGCCGGACGAGATCGCAGCTCTCGCCGCCGAATCGACTTCGACAGAAGGTGCTCAGTGAACGAAACCGCCGCCAAGCGACTCGTCTTCGCCATGCTGGATGCCGACGGAGACGGGATCATCTCGAAGGACGAATACTTCGCACGGGCCGAGCGTGTGACCCTGGCGACGGGACGCACTCACGACGATCCCCTTGTCGTCGCCGCACGCGGGGCCGGTGAGCGAGCGTGGGCATCGATGGACGCGGACGGCGACGGAGGGGTGACCTTCGACGAGTACGCGGCCTGGGCCGGTGCCGACGCGTTCGACACCGTCTGCGAGCCTGTGCTCGGCGCACTGTTCGACCTCGTCGACACCGACAAGGACGGAGCTCTGGACCTCCCGGAATTCACGACACTGCGTACGGCGCTGGGGAACCCGGTCAGCAATATCAAAAGCGCCTTCGCCGCACTGGACACCGACGGCGATGGACACATCAGCCGTGACGACTACCTCGCCTCGGTCCGCGCACACATCACCGGAGATGCCTCACCGATGGGCGAAGCCCTGTACGACGCCGAGTCGTGAAGGAGACGCCCTCCTCGCGGAGCGCCGAGGCCCAGGAGTGGACTCCCGTGGTGCCCTCTGCGGCTGGGCCCGGCGAGGTCCTGGTTCCGCGCCGATCGCCGCCGACCGGCGCAGGTCCTGGGACGGCGGAGCCGCATGTCGGGACAGCCCCGCGCTCCTTGGGGAGTCAGGGCGCGGTTGGGCTGTCAGCTCACCCTTTCCGCACGGTGTTTGGCTCCCCGCAGTCTTACCTCCGCCGGTAGTGCCGCCAGGCCCGCCGAGTTCTGGGCGTGGGCCACCGCCTCCGTGGTCAGGGTGTGGAGGGCGTCGCCCGGGTTCACATGGGGCTGGAGGAGGAGGCGGACTCGGGCTTCGGGGGCGCTGCGGCGGCCCGTCAGGCGGGCGTGGGCGCGTTCGACGCCGTCCGACCGGGTGGCCTCGGTGGTCAGTACGCCCTCCAGCGCGCGCCCTCGAAGCAGTGCGCCCTCGCCGTCGCCGGTGTCGACGAGCACCTCGGCGAGCCGGTGGCGGCGCAGGACGGCGGTCAGCCACCACAGGGCGAGCAGGACGAGGAGGGCGAGTACGGCGATGACGGTGGGCCACCACCAGCCGGCGTCTCGCCATCGGGTCCGCTCGGTGTCGCTGAGCAGCACATCGTTCTGGTCGTCGTGCGGCCACCAGGAGGGTGGGTCCACGCCCAGTCCGACGGCGAGGACGGCGCCGCCGGCCACGACCAGGACGAGCCCGACCAGTCCGAGGAGCACCCGGTTGACGATCCTCAGCATCACGTCACCCCTTCCGGCCGGGCCGGCGTACGTGCACCGCCAGGGCGGGGGGCCGGGACAGGCCCAGCCCCCGGATGCCGTCGGCGAGCGTGAGGTCCAGGTCGGCCCGTACGTCGTCGAGTTCCCGGAAGTGCGACACCGCGCGGACGTCGACCTTCTTCCGGCCCACCCGGACCCGTACGGACTGCACGCCGGAGACCTCCATGGCCCGGTCGCGCAGGGCCAGCGCGGCGGCGCCCCGGTGCAGTCCGGCCCGTACGTGGGGGTGGACGCGCCGCATCGGCAGGACGTCGCGCAGCCCGGGGGTCGCGGCGAGCAGGAGCAGCCAGAGGCCCAGGAGTACGGCGACGCCTGCGCCGGCTAGCACCCAGACGTCGTCGAGGGGGCGCTCGGCGAGTTCCCTGGCCAGTGAACGGCGCCACTCCATGCCGGGCCGGTCGGCGCGGACGGCGGCGACGTCGTACAGGAAGAGGCCCGCGCCCGCGAGGAGCAGCACCGCGAGGATGCCCGCGGGGACTCTGCGCGCGGACCAGAAGCGCTTCTCCCTGCCGTCCTCGCCGTCGAGGACGGGCAACGGATCGTAAGCGGCGGCGGACGCCGACTGACCGGGCTGGTCCCCTTGGTCCGGTTGGTCCGGCTCGCGGTCGGTCGCCGTCCCGGCCGCCGTCCCACCGGCCGTCTCGTCGGCCTTCTCGATGACGGGTAGTCGTTGAGTGGTGCCTTCGCGCTGGGGTTCGCTCATCGCGTCCTCCCCTGTGCCGCGTCGTGTGCGTACGCCAGGTGCAGCCGTTCCACTTGGACGGCCACCTCCGATACGTGCATTCCCGCCAACGTCCCTACCCGCTGAGCGACATGACGACGCACCGCAGCGCATTGGCCACCGATGTCCGAGGGGTAAGGGAGTTCGAGACTCACGCGGATGCGCGCCGTCTCGTGATGCACGACGACGGTGGCGTGCGGGGGCGCGGAGTCCGGCACCGGTGACTCCAGTGCTTCGCGCGCCGCCTGCGAGGCGATCTTCGCGACCACCCGGTCGGCGATCGTGGTCGCCCCGCGCTCACCGGGCGCGACGGCCTTCGCCTCCCTGGGACGGCCGCTGTCCACGGGGTTCATCGGCGCCGGTCGTCACGCGAGCGGAAGAAGTCGCCCAGGTCCAGGTCGCCCTCCAGGAACCGGCCGACGACGAAGCCGACGGCGCCCAGCGCGGCGACCAGCAGAAAGGCGCCGAATCCGCCGAAGTACCCGGCGAAACCCAGGGCCATTCCGGCGATCATGCCGATCACGGCCAAGCTCATGCGGTGCTCCTAGAGGCTCGGACACTCCTGTCGCATTTCCGTCATCTCGGTCGTTTCTTTCATTTTGGTCAATTTCGTCGCATTTCGCCGAAGCCGGGCTCCGCTCATTGCAGCCGGGACTCCTGCTCCTCGTCCTCCTCGTCCGGCAGCTTCACATCGCTCACCGCGATGTTGACCTCGACGACCTCCAGGCCGGTCATCCGCTCGACGGCCGCGACGACGTTCTCGCGCACGTCACGGGCCACATCGCCGATGGACACTCCGTAGTCGACGACGATCTCCAGATCCAGCGCGGTCTGCACCTCGCCGACCTCGACCTTCACACCCCGGGTCACCGACCTCGTCCCACCGGGGACCCGGTCCCGCACGGCCCCGAAGGTCCGGGAGAGCCCGCTGCCCATGGCGTGCACGCCCATCACTTCCCGCGCGGCGAGTCCGGCGATCTTCTCGACAACGCCGTCGGCGATGGTCGTACGCCCCCGGGTGGCCGGATCACCGCCGCCGCGCCGGGTGGGCTTGCGCCCGACCTGCGTCGGCTCCTTGGTGGTGTCGGGTCCTTCCGTCCGGTTCCGCTCCGTCATGTCAGTCATGCCGTACGTCCCTTCCGGTCGTGCCCCCTCAAACCCACAGTAAGCGCGGTTGCAGCGCCGCGCGCCGGGGGATGCGGCAGGCTGGAGCAATGACGGCGGACGATTGGACGACGGCGGTACGACGGCAGCTCGGGCTCGGCCGCGTCCTCCCCCTGGGCGGCGCGCACGACGGAGCGTGGATCACGGAGAGTGCGGCCGAAGCGGCACTGCGCCGCGCGGCAGCGCCCCTGCGCGGGGTCGCGCTCGGCCCCCTCCGCATCTCACTGGCCGCCCCGGAGGCCTCGCCCGATGCCTCCGCGTACGAGACGGCCGTACCCCCACCCCCGAGCGCCCTCCCACCCGGCCCGCTCCGCATCACCGCCGACTTCGCGGCCTCGGCGGCTCCGACCGCCGAGCCCTTCCCGGCGACGGCGACCCGCCTCCGCACGGCCCTGTCCACCATCGCCGCGGAACGCCTCGGTCTGACGGTGACGGAGGTGGACCTGCGGGTGACGGCCCTCCTGGAAGACGAGGAGGAACCCGCGACGCCGGCCCCTGAGCCCCCGCCCGCCTCGCCGCCCCCGCCCGCCGGCGACGACGAGGAGTCCCGCGCGGCCGCCGCGGCCCTCGCGATCCCCGGCGTCGCCCACCTGACCGGCGCCCTCGGCGGCCTGGGCCGCGCCATCCACATCGCCACAGGGCCCGTCCTCCCCCGCCGCCATGTCCGCGTGGAACTGGCGGTGACGGAGGAAAGACGGGCCCTGGACGTGGCACGCGACGTACGGGCGGCGGTGAGCGAGGCCCTACCGGATCACCCGTCGGTGGCGGTACTCATCACGGCCGTCGTCTCGTAACGGCCGTGTTGCAGCGGCTGTCTTGTAGCGGCCGCGGCTGCGCCGACTACTCCCCCACCCCCGCGAGGTCCCGCAGCCGCCGAGCCTGCGCAGCCCGCTCCGCCGCCCTCTGCTCCTCGTACGACCGGTCCTGCGCCCCGCGCAACAGCCCCTTCGTCTCGATCACGGCATCCCGCGGCGCGGCCACCAACGCGGCCGCCAGGTCCCGCACCGCATCGTCGAGTTGATCCGCAGGCACGCCGAGGTTCGCCAGGCCGATCCGCTGGGCCTCGTCCGCCTGGACGAAGCGCCCGGTGAGGCAGATCTCCAGCGCGCGCCCGTACCCGACGAGGTGCACCAGCGGATGCGTCCCCGTGAGGTCGGGAACGAGCCCGAGGCTGGTTTCGAGCATGGCGAACTGCACGTCGTCGGCGACGACGCGCAGATCACAGGCGAGGGCAAGCTGGAAGCCCGCACCGACGGCGTGCCCCTGCACGGCGGCGATGGACACGATGTCGCTGCGCCGCCACCAGGTGAACGCCTCCTGGTACTCGGAGATGGTCGAGTCGAGCTCGGCGTCGTCACGGCGCGCGAGATCGATGAACGACGGCTCCCCCTCGATGCCTTCGGGCGTGAACATCTGCCGGTTGAGCCCGGCGGAGAACGATTTGCCCTCGGCGCGCAGCACGACCACACGGACGGAGCCCGGCAGCAGCCGCCCGGCCTCGGTGAGCGCCCGCCACAGAGCGGGGCTCTGCGCGTTGCGCTTGGCCGGATTGGCCAGCGTCACCGTGGCGATCGCGTCGTCGACGGTGAGCCGTACGCCGTCCTTGTCGAGCAGCGGTTCGAGCGAAGCCATGGGGCGCCTCCGATGAGTGCGGTCACAGAGCGATGGAGCGATGCTAAGTGACTGCACAGTAACCACCCGGTCGATCAGCCGACCGACCGGGTGGCCACCGTCGAAGCCGATGGGCCGCCCGGCGTCAGGCCGAAGCGGCCTTCTTGCCCCGCGTCGCCCCGCCACGCCCTCGAAGCGTGACGCCCGACTCGCTGAGCATCCGGTGTACGAAGCCATACGAGCGGCCGGTTTCCTCGGCCAGCGCCCGAATGCTCGCACCGGAGTCGTACTTCTTCTTCAGGTCTGCCGCGAGCTTGTCGCGCGCGGCGCCGGTAACCCGGCTGCCCTTCTTCAGAGTCTCGGCCACCCGGTCCTCCTCATGGGAAGTGCGCTCTGGTTCTCCTCATGATCACCCCTCCGGGGCGCGATGGCCACCCATTCGGCAAGGTCCGTGAGACAAGGTTTTGACGACAGGAGCGCGTCCCCACGAGTGGAATCTGTAATTCCGCCCAGCGGCGTCCGTGCGGCCGAACGGGTTGTCCTGCGAAGTACCAGGTCAGAGACGTGCGACGGCCGAGCCCTTCGCCAGGAAGGGCTCGGCCGTGAAATCGATGTAGGACACACCTCGGTACGAGGAGATCTCACACAGATGATGGATCACGGATGGGCCGAATGATCCATAGGCAGTTGATCAACCCATTTGATCAACCTGTTTGATCAAGCGGTCTGATCAAGCGGTCTGATCAAGCGAGCGCGACGAGGTCGGCATAGTCCGCGCCCCACAGGTCCTCGACGCCGTCCGGCAGCAGGATGATCCGCTCCGGCTGGAGCGCCTCGACCGCGCCCTCGTCGTGGGTGACGAGGACGACCGCGCCCTTGTAGGTGCGCAGCGCGCCAAGGATCTCCTCACGGCTGGCGGGGTCGAGGTTGTTCGTCGGCTCGTCGAGCAGGAGGACGTTCGCGGACGACACCACGAGGGTCGCGAGCGCGAGACGGGTCTTCTCGCCGCCGGAGAGGACCCCGGCCGGCTTGTCCACGTCGTCGCCGGAGAACAGGAATGAGCCGAGCGTCTTGCGGATCTCGACCAGGTCCAGGTCGGGGGAGGCGGAGCGCATGTTCTCCAGGACGGTGCGCTCCGGGTCGAGGGTCTCGTGCTCCTGCGCGTAGTAGCCGAGCTTGAGGCCGTGGCCCTCGATCACCTGGCCGGTGTCGGGCTTCTCCACGCCGCCCAGGAGGCGGAGCAGGGTCGTCTTGCCGGCGCCGTTGAGGCCGAGGATGACGACCCGGGAGCCCTTGTCGATGGCCAGGTCGACGTCGGTGAAGATCTCCAGCGAGCCGTACGACTTCGACAGGCCCTCGGCGGTGAGCGGCGTCTTGCCGCAGGGCGCGGGCTCGGGGAAGCGCAGCTTGGCGACCTTGTCGGAGACCCGTACCGCGTCGAGGCCGGCGAGCAGCCGGTCGGCGCGCTTGGCCATGTTCTGCGCGGCGACGGTCTTGGTGGCCTTGGCGCGCATCTTGTCGGCCTGCGAGTGCAGCGCGGCGGCCTTCTTCTCGGCGTTCTGCCGCTCGCGCTTGCGGCGCTTCTCGTCGGCCTCGCGCTGCTGCTGGTAGAGCTTCCAGCCCATGTTGTAGACGTCGATCTCGGCGCGGTTGGCGTCCAGGTAGAACACCTTGTTGACGACTGTCTCGACCAGGTCGACGTCGTGGGAGATCACGATGAAGCCGCCGCGGTAGGTCTTGAGGTAGTCGCGCAGCCAGATGATCGAGTCGGCGTCGAGGTGGTTCGTCGGCTCGTCCAGGAGCAGGGTGTCGGCGTCGGAGAAGAGGATCCGGGCCAGCTCGATACGGCGGCGCTGACCGCCGGAGAGGGTGTGCAGCGGCTGGCCGAGCACCCGGTCGGGCAGATTCAGCGCGGCGGCGATGGTGGCGGCCTCGGCTTCGGCGGAGTACCCGCCCTTGGTGAGGAACTCCGTCTCCTGGCGCTCGTACTGCTTGAGCGCCTTCTCGCGGGTGGCGCCCGAGCCGTTGGCGATGCGCTGCTCGTTGTCGCGCATCTTGCGGATCAGTACGTCGAGGCCGCGCGCGGAGAGGATGCGGTCACGGGCGAGGACGTCGAGGTCGCCGGTGCGGGGGTCCTGCGGGAGATAGCCGACCTCGCCGGAGCGGGTGATGGTGCCGCCGGCCGGCATGCCCTCGCCGGCCAGGCACTTGGTGAGGGTGGTCTTGCCGGCGCCGTTGCGGCCGACCAGGCCGATGCGGTCGCCCTTGGCGACACGGAAGGTGGCGGACTCGATGAGGACGCGGGCACCGGCGCGCAGCTCGATACCGGAGGCGGAGATCACGGACAGACTCCAGAGCGGATGGGGGAGGCGGGTGGGCGGCTGAGGACGTTCCCGCCGTCTAATGCGCGAGGAGAATGGCCATGGGCCGATTCTAACTGGGGGCGGCAAGCGGTTTTCCGCCCGTACCACAAGGGATCACGTGGTCTCGGTCACCGGCTCGCGCCGGACATCGGTCCCCTCGGGCTACGGGAGTTCGTTGCCGAGCGGTCTGCGGTCCGGGGTGATGCGGCCGAGGTCGTCGACGGCGACCATCTGGGACGTCCAGGGCGCGTCCGGGTCCGGGGTCCCGTCGGTGGTGCAGGGCTGGGCGATGAGCAGCGCCGTGCCGCGCCGCACCGCCCGCCCGCCCGGGCTCGAACGCGCAGCCCTCGTCGGCGGGCAGCACCCAGCGGAGGTCACCGTCCGCGAGGCGGTGGGCGGTGACGCGGCCGGGGGTGACCACGGCGAGCATGCGGGGGCTGAGGAGTCTCAGGGTCCCGTTTCCGCCCCCGGCCCGGAGCGGGTGGGCCGCGCCCGGCACGGCCCGGTGCCGGCGGACGCCCTCGCCGCCGGTGTCGGTGACCAGCCCGTCGTCCCACAGCTCGATGACGTGCCCGCGCGCCGGGAACACTTTTCGCGGCGCATCCCCCGACCGGCCGCTCAGCCGCCCGCCCGGTCAACCGTCTGTTCTCTCTCGCTCGCTCGGCAGGGCGTTGTCAGTGGTGGGTGCAAAACTGAGCAGCAAGTCGTATTCCGGACGACGGAGGGGTCGTGATCGGTATGGCAGGCAGGAGCGACGGGCGTCCGAGCGTCTATCCGACGCTGCTGTACGCGGACGCCAAGGCGGCCATCAGGCAGCTCACGGAGGCGCTGGGCTTCACCGAGCTGTCGGTGTACGAGGGCGAGGACGGGGTGGTGCGGCACGCCGAGCTGACGCAGGGGAACGGCGCGGTGATGGTCGGCTCCAAGGGCAGCGGCAGCGTCTTCGACGGCGCGATGAAAGGCGCGGGGCCCGCCGGGGTGTACATCGTCGTGGACGACGTGGACGCCCATCACCTGAGGGCCGTCGAGCACGGCGTGGAGATCCTGATGCCCCCGACGGACCAGGAGTACGGGTCGCGCGACTACATGGCCCGGGACGCCGAGGGCAATGTGTGGAGCTTCGGCACGTACGCCCCCGAGATAGGCGGCTGACGCCCACGCGACCGGCCCGTCCCGCGCGGTCCGGCGCGGGCCGGCCCGGTCAGCTGCCTCCGGTGTGCACCTGGAAGGCGGCGCGGCGGACGGCCTTGGCGAGAGCCGGGTCGGGGTGGGCGGCGGCGAGGGCGACCAGGACCTGGACGGTGCGGGGATGGCCGACCGCGCGGACCTCGTCGAGCAGCGCGGGGACCGTGGCCTGCACCGCGGACTCCAGGTGGCGTACGAGCAGCGGGGCCTCGCCGTGGTCGGCGACGGCCGCGGCGGTGTCCACCCAGAGCCAGGTGGCCTCCTCACGGGTGAGCACCTCGTGGGCGTCCTCGGGGTCGGCGCCGTCATGCTCGGCGAGCCAGAGCAGGGCGTAGGGGCGCAGCGGGGTCTCGTCCGCGACGGTGCGTACGTCCGGCTCGGCGGGGGTGCCGACGACGCGCAGGGCCTCGAAGGCGAGGCCGCGGATGAGGGCGTCCTCGCCTCGGGCGGCGTCGATGAGTTCGGTGACGGCGCCGCCGACGGGGCGGGCGGCGAGCCAGGCGCGGTACTCGGCGCGGGCCGCGTTCGGGCGGAGCTGGGCGCAGCCGCGGAGCATGTCCTCGGCGGAGACCTCGATGTTCCCGGCGGGGCTCTGCGCGGCGACGCAGATCTGCTCCAGCTTGACCCAGACCGCCCAGCTGCCGAGCGGGGTGAGGGTGGCCTGGCCGTCGCCGTAGGTGAGGGCGCCGACGGAGGCGAGGGCGCGCAGGGACCAGTCGAGCAGCGGGGCGAGGGGGGTGTCCTCGGTGCTGGGCTCCACGCTCGCCTCGGCCTGCGGGCCATAGGGGACCTCGCAGCGCTCGGTGCGCAGTTCGGTGACCCGCTGGTCGAGGAGGTCGAGGAGCTGTTCCACGGGGACGGGCCCGGCGGAGAGCTGGAGGAAGGAGAGCACCTGCGGCATGGCCGAGACGACCTCGGCGACGGCGGCGGGCTCTCGGTCCGCGGGCTCGGGGTGGGCGATGGACCAGGCGTCGAAGAACGCCACCCAGCCGCGCAGTACGGCGCTGTCGTCGCGGTTCCAGGCGCGCAGCCGCCAGCCGGGGCGCGCGCTGTCGCCGTGCACCTCGACGAGGCCGGCCAGACGAGCCGTGTCCCAGTCGTGGTGCACCTGATCCGGGGTCAACCCCAGGTCGGTGGCGGCCCGTTCGGCGGTCGCGGCAGAGAGAGTGCCGGTGCCGTCGGAGCCCGCGCCCTCGCGGCCGGGGCGCAGGGCGGCATCGGCCCAGCGGGCGACGCGGGCCGCGTCCGCCAGGACGGCGCGGGCCATGCGGGCGAGTTCCGCGGGCGGCGGGGTGCCCTCCGGGGGCCGGGGAGCCGGTCGGCGGCGCTGGGTCACTGCTGCTCGGGGAGCGGCGGCCAGGGTTCGCGGGCTGACGAGTCGGAGCCTGGAGTCGCGCGGATTACGGGACGTCACGGGGGCAGTCTTCCGGTTGACGGTCCGAAAACCCAAACGGAATGTCACAGCGGGCGACAGGGGTGGCCAACGCACGGGTTCCCCAGGGGGTCGACACCGAGGAGGATCGCCCTGGTTCGACGCTAAACGGAATGTGGCGTACCTCTCTGTGGCGGGGCGGTTCCCGGCCCTGCCGACAGGGTTCCGACAACGTGTGGGGCGCGGCACGACCGGTCGGGCTCCCCTGCTCCCTACATCAGGGGCGTGAGGAAGCGGCGCAGGGTCTCTTCGTAGGCCTGGGGGTCGGCGTTCCACATGGCGCCGTGCGGGGCGTGGGGGACGGTGCGGAGGGTGACCCGGCCGGGGTGGCGGGCGGCGAGGGCGCGGGAGGGGCCCCAGGGGGCGACGGCGTCGTCGGGGCCGTGGAAGAGCAGGGTGGGGGTCCTGAGTTCCGCTGGGACGGCGGCCTGGCCGACGGGGGCGGCGCGCAGTCCCGTGCGGCCCTGGGCGGCGCGGACCGCGAGGGGCAGCAGGGCGCCGGGGGTGCGGCGGGCGGCGGCGAGGGCGCGCAGGGTGGCCGTCCAGTCGAGGACCGGTGAGTCCAGGACGAGTCCGGCGACGCGGTCGCGGAGCGGGGAGTGCGTGGCGGCGCGCAGGG
Source organism: Streptomyces sp. CA-210063 (assembly GCF_024612015.1). Classification (NCBI taxonomy): domain Bacteria; kingdom Bacillati; phylum Actinomycetota; class Actinomycetes; order Kitasatosporales; family Streptomycetaceae; genus Streptomyces; species Streptomyces sp. CA-210063. Next base: position 8,304,249 of record NZ_CP102512.1, on the reverse strand, counting down.
CCATGGTGGCGCCGGTGGACCAGCCGTGCAGGACGACCTGTTCGGCGCCGAACCGCACGGCGTACCGGATGGCCGCGTCCACGTCGCGCCACTCGGTCTCGCCGAGGTGGTTCAGGCCGTCCGGGGAGCGGGGCGCGCCCGGGTCGCCGCGGTAGGCGAGGGCGAGCACCGGGAAGTGGTGGCGGTGCAGGAACTCCATGACGTTCATGGCGTGTTCGCGGGTCGCGCCCAGGCCGTGCACGGCGATCACCCAGGTGTCCCGGTCCGCGGGCACCAACCAGGCGGGCAGGGTGCCGAGTTCGCCGGGGACGTCGACGTCGTCGTGGTCGAGGCCGAGCGCGGTGCGGGGGTCGCCGATGTGGGTGTTCGGGGTGAGCCACACCTTGTCGCCGGGCTCCAGGGTGCCGTGGGTGACGCGTTCCAGGCGGCGTACGACCGTGTCGGGGGCGTGCGGGGCGCCGTTCAGGACAGTGCCGACGACCGCGTGGGAGCCGTGGCCGGTGAGGCCGTAGGTGCCGGGGCGTTGGGAGGCGAAGGCCCGGGTCAGGGCGATACGGCCCGCGGCGGTGGAGTGCACGGTCAGCCGGGGTTCCGTGGGCAGCGGTCCGCCCGGCGGCGCCTTCAGCGCGGCGTCACTCGCCAGCCGGCCCACGGCGACACTGGCCGCGCCGGCCGCGAACACGACCCCGAGGGCCGAGGCTGCCGCTTTGACTGCACGCACGGCTCCAGTGTCCTGGCGGACCCCGTCCTGGGCCAGTGGGCGCGGATGACGGGTGAACGGGGTGACGAGCGCGCGGATGGCCGGGCGGGCATGACGAGCGATGGTCCAAAGGCCCCTGGCTCCGCCGCGGAGCTCTGTTTCCGCCGCGACGCCGATCAGCCCGGACGCTTCCGCCCGGCGGTGCCCGGCGCTCCGGGCCCGCCGGCGGTCCCCTGTCCCGGCTGCCCATAGCCCCGCAGCCGCTCCCCCACCTCCGCCACCTGTGCGTGGGTGAGCAGGTTCGGGGTGAGGCCCGGTACGGAGGATGCCGTCAGCCAGACCTGGCACATCCATTCGAGTTGGGCCGTGCGGTCGTAGGCCTCGGAGAGGGTGTCTCCGTAGGTGATCGTGCCGTGGTTCTGGAGGAGGCAAGCGGTGCGGTCCGTCAAAGCGCGGAGCATGTTCTCGGCCAACTCCGGGGTGCCGTAGGTCGCATAGGGGGCGACCCGGACGGGTCCGCCGAGGGCGGCGGACATGTAGTGGATCAGCGGCAGCTCGCTCACGAGGGTGGAGACGGCGGTCGCGTGGACGGCGTGGGTGTGCACGACGGCGCGGGCGTCGGTGGTGGTGTGGATCGCCAGGTGCATGGGGAGTTCGCTCGTCGGGCGGAGCGTGCCGAGGACCTGCCGGCCCAAGAGGTCGACGCCCGTCACGTCGTCCGGGGTCAGGCGGTCGTACGGCACGCCCGTCGGTGTGACCAGGACGGTGTCGCCCACGCGTACGGACACATTGCCGGAGGTGCCGACGACCAGCCCCTCGGTCACCGTCCGGCGGGCCGTCGCGACGAGTTCGTCCCACGCGCGCGCCACGTCGTCCGGCACACCCCGTCGCCGTACGTTGCGCGCATCCTGTGCGTCCTCACCCGTGCCCCGCTCGTCCCGGGCGGTGCGCCGCTGCTCAGCCATGCCGTGATCCTGCCAGGCGGACGGCGAGGAAGGGTCCCGGGCGCGGGCACTGCAGGGCGGAGGACGGGCCTTCGGAAGAGCTCATATACGCATACATCACCCGGTGTTGGTGATTGGCCGGTGATCGACCGCGTTTCGGGGATCTTCCAGTAATCTCCGGTTGTTTTGTCGCACAATTCGCCATTCCGGGGGGAAAACATGGCCCGTGATCTCAAGCCGTCCCGTCGTCGCAACCGCGTGTTCGCGGCCTCCGTCGCCGCGCTCGCCCTAGGGGGGACAGCTCTCGTCGAGATCCCTGTCTCGGCCGCCGCCAAGCCCGAGGGGCACGACGTCTCCTCGCACCAGAAGAAGGTCAACTGGTCGAGCGCGAAGTCGAAGGGCGCCCGGTTCGTCTACGTCAAGGCGACCGAGTCCACCACCTACCGCAACCCGTACTTCGGCCAGCAGTACAACGGTTCGCGGAACGCGGGCCTGGTCCGCGGCGCCTACCACTTCGCGGTGCCGAACAGGTCGTCCGGCAAGGCCCAGGCCCGCTACTTCGTGAACAACGGCGGCGGCTGGCGCGCGGACGGCTGGACGCTGCCGCCGGCGCTCGACATCGAGTACAACCCGTACGACAGGAAGAAGAAGTGCTACGGCCTGAGCAACAGCAGGATGGTCGGCTGGATCAAGTCGTTCAGCGACGAGGTCAAGCGCCTCACCGGCCGTCGTCCGGTGATCTACACGACCACCCACTGGTGGAAGACCTGCACCGGCAACAGCGCGGCCTTCGGCGGGAACCACGCGCTGTGGCTGGCCCGGTACAACTCCGCGGGGGCGGGAGAACTGCCCGCGGGGTGGAAGTTCTGGACGATCTGGCAGTACGACAACGGCAGCGGGCGCCTGCCGGGTGACCAGAATCTCTTCAACGGGTCCATGGGCCGGCTGAAGGAGTTCGCCAAGGGGTAGCGGACCTCGGTATTCCACCTCAGTTCGAACACGGGGGCTGTCGCTCCGCCGGGCTCGCCGCCTGCGTCGGCGCACAGGCGGAGCGGCGGCACCTCATTCACTACACCCGCAAGCCTGTCCTAGTTCATCTTCCGTTCATCCAGGTTGCCTACGGTCCACGTGCCACTGACGTCCAAAAGAAGCCCGGGTAAATGGAAAACTTCTCGCTGATCCTCGCGATCGTAGTGATCACTGCGCTCGCGTTCGATTTTACGAACGGTTTCCACGACACCGCCAACGCGATGGCCACCACCATCTCGACCGGCGCCATGAAGCCCAAGGTCGCGGTCGCCATGTCCGCCGTGCTCAACCTTGTCGGCGCGTTCCTTTCCATAGAGGTCGCCAACACCATCTCCAAGGGGCTCGTCGACGAGTCCGGCATACAGCCAGAGGTCATATTCGCGGCGCTCGTCGGCGCCATCCTCTGGAACCTGCTGACCTGGCTCGTCGGGCTCCCCTCCAGTTCCTCGCACGCCCTGATGGGCGGTCTCATCGGCGCCACCATCGCCTCGGCCGGCGCGGGCGCGGTGCACGGTGACGTCCTCGTCACCAAGGTGCTGATCCCCGCCGTCGCGGCCCCGCTGGTCGCCGGCATCGCGGCGATGTTCGCCACCCGGCTGACGTACGGGCTCGGGAAGCACACGAGCGAGAAGGCCTCCGGCAAGGGCTACCGCGCCGGTCAGATCGCCTCCGCGGGCCTGGTCTCGCTGGCCCACGGTACGAACGACGCCCAGAAGACGATGGGCATCATCACCCTGGCCCTGGTCGCCGGCGGCGCCCTCGCACCCGACTCCGACCCGCCGGTGTGGGTCATCGTCTCCGCCGGTATGGCCATCGCGCTCGGCACCTACCTGGGCGGCTGGCGCATCATCCGCACGATGGGCAAGGGTCTGACCGACCTCCAGCCGCAGCAGGGCTTCGCCGCCCAGACCAGCGCGGCCACGGTCATCCTGGCCTCCTCGCACCTCGGCTTCTCCCTCTCCACCACGCACTCGGTCTCCGGTGCCGTGATGGGCGCGGGCCTCGGCCGCAAGGGCGGTGTGGTCCGCTGGTCGACCGCGACCCGGATGTTCGTCGCCTGGGGGCTGACCCTGCCGGCCGCCGCGCTGGTCGCCGCGCTCGCCGAGTGGGTCACGTCCTTCGGCACCTGGGGCACGGCCGTCGTCGCGGTCTTCCTCATCGCCTCCAGCGCCGCCATCTGGGTGCTCTCGCGCCGCGAGGTGGTCGACCACACCAATGTGAACGACGCCGAGGAGACGCCCGGAGTGGTGACCACGGCGATGGCAGCGGTGACGCCGCCGGCCGGCCCGGTGGTCGCGGACCTCACGGCGACCATTCCGGCCCCCGCGGCCGCGACCGCCGCCGAGACCACGGCCTCGACGAACCCGCCCACGCCGACGCCCGCCGTCTGAGCCCCGCGACTCCCTGAGGAAGATCACCACCATGCACATCGACTGGGCAGCCCTCGGCTCCGTCTTCGGAGTCAGCCTCGTGGTCACCGTGGCCCTCGTCGGCCTCTTCACCCTGGGCATCGTCGGCCTCTCCAAGCGGGAGGAAGCGTCAACCCGGGGCGACTCGGTGGCGCTCGCGACCACCGGGGCGTACGTGTGCTTCGCGCTGTGCGCGGCGGCCGTGGCGTACGGAATTTCCCTGATCATGACCTGAGACCGGAAACCCCACGTCAGCGGTGGTGCGGGCGCTGGGGCCGAGCCTCCCCCAGCGCCCGGTTCAGGACCCGGAGCCGTTCCGTGACCGGGGTCGGCCCCCACCACAGGCCGGCCCCGGCGGCGCCGAGTACGGTCACCACCAGCCAGACGAGACCGTGTATTTCACCACTCGGTACGAGAAGCGCGGCCAAGGCGCCCACCCCCGACGGAAAGCACCCCCAACTTCACGATCCGCCCGCTCCGCCGATTCGGGCGTCTGACGGGATTTCAGCGGGTGTGGGGCTCAGCACACCGTTCCACCGCAGGTCAACAGCAAGTTGACGGGTCTTCCAAGGGCGTGGTGGACTGCCGGGGCCATGTACGACGGCAGGAGAGGAAGCCGGTGCGATTCCGGCGCGGTCCCGCCACTGTCACCGGGGAAGAACCATCCCGGGAGCCAGGAACTCTCGCCGTCGGTCTCGTCGAACCAGGGCGTGGACACCCTGAGTGAGGACATATCGCCATGCGCGGCTGCCACTTGAGTTTCAGCACCTGGTCCCTGCCCGACCCCGCGATCGGCTGAACCCGTGCGTGCCGATCGCGTCTTCGCGTGCGGCGCCGCCGCCGGGCTCCTCGGTGATCTGCTGCTCGGTGATCCGCGCCGGGGGCATCCGGTCGCCGCGTTCGGGCGGGCGGCGGGTGCCGTGGAGCGGGTGCTGTGGCGGGACCACCGGGGGTGGGGCGCGCTGCACACCGTCGTGTGCGCCGGTGGCGCTGCGGCGCTCGGTGCCGTCGCCGCGTCCGCCGTACGGCCGTCGCGTGCCGCCTCCGTGGCGTTGACCGGTGCCGCCACCTGGGCCGTCGTCGGGGGGACTTCGCTCGTGCGGGAGGCCCGGGCCGTGGGGCGGTTCCTCGAAGCCGGGGACATCGAGGGCGCGCGGGCCCGGCTGCCTCATCTGTGCGGGCGGGACCCTCAGGCGCTCGACTCGGACGGGATCGCGCGGGCTGTCGTGGAGTCCGTCGCCGAGAACACGTCGGACGCGGTGGTGGGGGCGCTCGTGTGGGGCGCCGTCGGTGGGGTGCCGGGGCTTGTGGGGTTCCGGGCCGTCAACACGCTGGATGCCATGGTCGGGCACAAGTCGTCGCGTTATCGGCGGTACGGGTGGGCTTCGGCTCGGCTGGACGATGTGGCGGGGTGGCCCGGGGCTCGGCTCACCGCGGTGTTGGCCGCGGCCGCGGGTGGGGATACGCGGGGGGCCGTTCGGGCTTGGCGGGCGGATGCGGGGAAGCATCCGAGTCCCAATGCGGGGCCTGTGGAGGCGTCGTTCGCGGGGGCGCTCGGTGTGCGGTTGGGGGGCACGTTGTCGTATGGGGGGCGGGTTGAGCATCGGCCTGTGCTGAATGGGGAGGGGCGGGCCGTGGCCGTGGGGGACATCGAGCGGGCTGCTCGGTTGTCCCGGCGGGTGAGTTGGCTGGCGTTGGGGGTCAGTGCGGGTGCGGCGGTGCTGCGGGGGCGGTTCGCGAAGCCGGCGGAGGGGGACTCATGAGCGGCAGTCGTTCCACCGGCGGTGGACTGCTCGTCGCCGGGACCACCTCCGATGCCGGGAAGAGTGTCGTCACCGCCGGGATCTGTCGGTGGCTGGTGCGGCGGGGGGTCAAGGTCGCGCCGTTCAAGGCGCAGAACATGTCGCTGAACTCCTTCGTGACGAGGGAAGGCGCCGAGATCGGGCGGGCGCAGGCGATGCAGGCGCAGGCTTGTCGGGTCGAGCCGACGGCGTTGATGAATCCCGTGCTGCTGAAGCCGGGGGGCGACCAGAGCAGTCAGGTCGTGCTCATGGGCAAACCGGTGGGCGAGATGAGCGCGCGTGGGTATCACGGCGGGCGGCAGCAGCGGCTGCTCGGGACCGTGCTGGACTGTCTCGCCGAGTTGCGGGGCACGTATGACGCGGTGATCTGTGAGGGGGCGGGCAGTCCTGCCGAGATCAATCTCCGGCGGACCGACATCGTCAACATGGGGATCGCCCGGAATGCCGGGCTTCCCGTGCTCGTCGTGGGCGACATCGATCGTGGTGGGGTTTTCGCGTCCTTCTTCGGGACCCTCGCGCTGCTGTCCCCCGAGGACCAGGCGCTCATCGCCGGGTTCCTCGTCAACAAGTTCCGGGGGGACGTCTCCCTGCTGGAGCCGGGGCTCGACATGCTGCACGGGCTCACCGGGCGGCACACGTACGGCGTGCTGCCCTTCCGGCACGGGCTCGGGATCGACGAGGAGGACGGACTTCGGGTCTCGCTGCGGGGGACGGTCCGGGAGTCGAATGTCGCGCCGCCCGTCGGGGAGGACGTGCTGCGGGTCGCGGTGTGCGCGATTCCGCTGATGTCCAACTTCACCGATGTGGACGCGCTCGCCGCCGAACCCGGTGTCGTCGTCCGGTTCGTGGACCGGGCCGAGGAGCTGGCCGACGCCGACCTCGTCGTCGTGCCGGGGACCCGGGGGACGGTCAGGGCGCTGGAGTGGCTGCGGGAGCGGGGGCTCGCCGACGCCCTCCTGCGCAGGGCCGCGGAGGGGCGGCCGACTCTCGGCATCTGCGGTGGGTTCCAGGTGCTCGGCGAGCACATCGAGGACGAGGTCGAGAGCCGCCGAGGCCATGTCGAAGGGCTCGGACTCCTTCCCGTCCGCGTGCGGTTCGCGCGGGAGAAGACGCTGACGCGGCCCGTCGGGGAGGCCCTCGGGGAGCGGGTCGACGGCTACGAGATCCATCACGGGGTCGCCGAAGTCGTCGGCGGTGACCCCTTCTTGGACGGGTGCCGGGTCGGGCAGACCTGGGGCACGCACTGGCACGGGTCGCTGGAGTCGGACGGGTTCCGGCGGGCCTTTCTGCGCGAGGTGGCGGCCGCCGCCGGGCGGCGTTTCGTGCCAGCCGCCGACACGTCGTTCGCCGCACTGCGCGAGGAGCAGTTGGACCGGCTCGGCGATCTGATCGAGGAACACGCGGACACGGACGCGCTCTGGCGGCTCATCGAGTCGGGCACGCCCACAGGACTGCCTTTCATTCCACCGGGAGCGCCCGCATGAGCACAGTGTTGTTGTTGTCGACCGCCGACACGGACCTGTTGGCGGCCAGGGCCGCGGTCGGCGCCTCGTACCGGATCGGGAATCCGACCCGGGTGGATGTGACGGACGAACTGCCGGGTCTCGTCGAGGGTGCGGACATCGCCGTCGTACGGCTGCTGGGGGGCAAGCGGGCCTGGGAGGACGGGCTCGCCGAGCTGAAGGCGTCGGGGATTCCGACCGTCCTGCTCGGTGGCGAGGCCGTGCCCGACGCCGAGTTGATGGCCGAGTCGTCCGTGCCCGCCGGTGTCGTGGCGGAGGCGCTGCGGTATCTGGTCGAGGGCGGGCCCGACAACCTCACCGAGCTGGCGCGGTTCCTGTCCGACACCGTGCTGCTGACGGGTGAGGGATTCGTCGAGCCACGGAAGATGCCGGAGTACGGCGTCCACGGCGAGCGTCCGTTCGTCGAGGGCCGCCCGACCGTCGGCGTGCTGTTCTACCGGGCCCATGAACTGAGCGGCAACACCGCCTTCGTGGACACCCTGTGTGACGCGATCGAGGCGCGGGGCGCCAACGCCCTTCCGGTGTACTGCGGTTCGCTGCGCGGAGCCGACGCCGGGCTGTACGAGACCCTGGCGAAGGCGGACACGCTGGTCGCCACCGTGCTCGCCGCCGGTGGCACGCATGCCTCGCAGGCATCGGCCGGCGGTGACGAGGAGGCCTGGGACATCGGGGCGCTCGCCGACCTCGACGTGCCTGTGCTGCAGGGGCTCTGCCTCACGTCGTCCAGGCAGGCCTGGGACGCGTCCGACGCCGCCCTCTCCCCCATGGACGCGGCGATGCAGGTCGCGATCCCGGAGTTCGACGGGCGGCTGATCACCGTGCCGTTCTCGTTCAAGGAGCAGGGGCCGGACGACGTCCCGGTGTACGTCGCCGACCCCGAGCGGGCCACCCGGGTCGCCGGAATCGCCGTACGGCACGCGCGGCTCAAGCACAAGCCGAACGCGGAGAAGAAACTCGCGCTCGTCTTCACCGCGTATCCGACCAAGCACTCGCGGGTCGGCAACGCGGTGGGGCTGGACACGCCCGCCTCGGCGGTGCGGGTGCTGGACGCGCTGAAGGACGCCGGGTACGGCGTCAGCGAATACCCCTCCCACGGCGACGAGTTGATCCACCGACTCATCAACGCCGGTGGTCACGACGTCGAGTGGCTCACCGAGGAGCAGCTTGCCGCCGCGCCCGCACGCGTGCCGCTCGCCGACTATCAGGTGTGGTTCGACACACTCGACCCGGGACTCCGGCAGGCCATGCTGGACGCGTGGGGCGAGCCGCCGGGCTCGCTGTACGTCGACGGGGACGACATCGTGCTCGCCTCGCTCCAGTTCGGGAACGTCGTCGTGATGATCCAGCCGCCGCGCGGCTTCGGCGAGAACCCGATCGCGATCTACCACGACCCGGACATGCCACCGTCGCACCACTACATGGCGGCGTACCGGTGGTTGGAGAACTCCTTCGGCGCGGACGCCGTCGTGCACATGGGCAAGCACGGGACCATGGAGTGGCTGCCGGGCAAGGGGCTGGGGCTCAGCGGCGGGTGCGCCCCGGACGCCGTCCTCGGTGAACTCCCCCTCGTCTACCCCTTCATCGTCAACGACCCCGGCGAGGGCACCCAGGCCAAGCGGCGCGGGCACGCCACCGTCGTCGACCATCTCGTACCGCCGATGGCGCGCGCGGACACGTACGGCGATCTGGCGAAACTGGAGCAGCTGCTCGACGAGTACGCGCTGGTCTCCGATCTGGACCCGGGGAAGGCGCCGGCCGTGCGGGCGCAGATCTGGACGCTGGTCAAGGCGGCCGAGCTGCACCACGACCTGCGTGTCGACGAGCAGCCGGACGACGAGGCGTTCGACGAGTTCGTCATGCACATCGACGGCTATCTGTGCGAGATCAAGGACGTGCAGATCCGGGACGGACTGCACATCCTCGGTGGCGGGCCCGTCGGCGAGCCGCGCGTCAATCTCGTGCTCGCCGTGCTGCGCGCCTCGCAGGTGTGGGGCGGCAGGGCGAACGCGCTGCCGGGGCTCCGGGCCTCCTTCGCGGCCCATTTCGGGCTCGTGGAGAAGGAGTTGCTGGCCGAGCCGGGGGCGCCGGTGAAGGTGCCGGCGGAGCTGACGCGGCTCGTCGAGGGGCCGTCGCGTACGGCCGCCGACGCGATCGATCTGCTGGAGCAGCTGTGCCGACGGGCCGCCGAGGGCCTGGAGGCACGGGAGTGGGACGTGGCGGCCGTGCCGGCGCTCGTCCGTGCGGTGCTGGGCACCGAACTCCCGGACGCCGTCGCGGTGTTGGAGTTCGCCTGCGAGGAGGTCGTGCCCCGTCTGGAGCGGACCACGGACGAGATCGGCCACATCCTCAAGGCGCTCGACGGCGGTTATGTCCCGGCGGGTCCGTCCGGTTCGCCGACGCGCGGGCTGGTCAATGTGCTCCCGACCGGCCGTAACTTCTACTCCGTGGACCCCAAGGCCATTCCGTCCCGGCTGAGTTGGGAGGTCGGGCAGTCGCTCGCCGACTCACTCGTGCAGCGGTATCTGACCGACACCGGGGCGTATCCGAAGTCCGTCGGGCTCACGGTGTGGGGGACGTCCGCGATGCGCACGCAGGGCGACGACATCGCGGAGATCCTGGCGCTGCTGGGGTGCCGTCCGGTGTGGGACGACGCGTCGCGCCGGGTGACCGGGTTCGAGGTGGTGCCGCTCGCGGAGCTGGGGCGGCCGCGCATCGACGTCACCGTGCGGATCTCGGGGTTCTTCCGGGACGCCTTCCCGCACGTGGTCGCGCTGATCGACGACGCCGTACGGGCCGTGGCCGAGCTGGACGAGCCCGCCGACTCCAACTACGTACGGGCGCATGTGGACGAGGACACCGCCGGGCACGGCGACCGGCGGCGGGCGACGGCCCGTGTCTTCGGGTCGAAGCCGGGAGCGTACGGGGCCGGGCTGCTGCCGCTGATCGACGCGCGCAACTGGCGGTCGGACGCGGATCTGGCCGAGGTGTACGCCGTCTGGGGCGGTTACGCCTACGGGCGCGGGCTCGACGGGCGGGCGGCGCGGGGGGACATGGAGACGGCGTTCAGGCGGATCGCCGTCGCCGCGAAGAACGTGGACACACGGGAGCACGACCTCGTCGACGCGGACGACTACTTCCAGTACCACGGCGGCATGGTCGCCATGGTGCGGCATCTGACGGGGACGAGCCCCGAGGCGTACGTCGGTGACTCGGCCGTACCCGACCAGGTGAAGACGCGGACGCTGGGCGAGGAGACGCACCGGGTGTTCCGGGCGCGGGTCGTCAACCCGCGCTGGATGGCGGCCATGCGGCGCCACGGCTACAAGGGCGCCTTCGAGATGGCGGCGACCGTCGACTACCTCTTCGGGTACGACGCGACGGCCGGGGTCGTGGACGACTGGATGTACGAGAAGCTCAGCGCGGAGTACGTCTTCGACGCGGAGAACCGTGACTTCATGAAGAAGTCCAACCCGTGGGCGCTCAGGGGCATCACCGAGCGTCTGCTGGAGGCCGCCGAGCGCGGTCTGTGGGCCGAGCCGGACGCCGACACGATCGAGCGGCTGCGGGCCACGTATCTGGAGCTTGAGGGCGATCTGGAAGGCGACGAAAAGTGAGTGTTCCGTTTCCGTTCACGGCGGTCGTCGGTCAGGACGACCTGCGGCTCGCGCTGCTGCTGAACGCCGTGTCGCCGGCCGTCGGCGGTGTGCTCGTGCGTGGCGAGAAGGGCACCGCCAAGTCCACCGCCGTGCGGGCGCTCTCGGCGTTGCTGCCGGAGGTGGAGGTCGTCGCCGGGTGCCGTTTCTCGTGCGACCCCGCGAAGCCGGACCCCGCGTGCCCGGACGGGCCGCACGAGCCGGCGTTCGAGACGCGGCCGTCGCGCATGGTCGAGCTGCCGGTCGGGGCCTCCGAGGACCGGCTCGTGGGCGCGCTGGACATCGAGCGGGCGCTCTCCGAGGGCGTGAAGGCGTTCGAGCCGGGGCTGCTCGCGGACGCGCACCGGGGGATCCTCTACGTCGACGAGGTGAACCTGCTCCACGACCACCTCGTCGACCTGCTGTTGGACGCCGCCGCGATGGGCGCCTCATATGTGGAGCGCGAGGGCGTCTCCGTACGGCATGCCTCGCGGTTCCTGCTCGTCGGGACGATGAACCCCGAAGAGGGCGAGCTGCGGCCGCAGTTGCTCGACCGGTTCGGCCTGACCGTCGAGGTCGCGGCCTCGCGGGAGCCGGACCAGCGGGTGGAGGTCGTACGGCGACGGCTCGCCTACGACGACGATCCGGACGGCTTCGCCGAGCGGTGGGCCGGTGAGGAGAGCGCCGTACGTCAACGCATCGTCGCCGCACGGGAGTTGCTGCCGTCGGTGGTCCTCGGTGACGGGGCGCTGCGGCAGATCGCGGCGACCTGCGCCGCCTTCGAGGTGGACGGTATGCGGGCCGACATCGTGATGGCCCGGACGGCCGGCGCGCTGGCCGCGTGGGCCGGGCGGACCGAGGTGCTGGCGGAGGACGTCCGGCAGGCGGCGCTGCTCGCGCTGCCGCACCGGCGGCGGCGGAACCCCTTCGACGCACCGGGCCTCGACGAGGACAAGCTCGACGAGACGCTGGAGGAGTTCGGCGGATCGTCGCAGGACGAGGATCCGGATCCCGGCCCCGACGGGCCCGGTGGTGGCGGGCAGCCGCCGTCCTCGGAGCCCGACGGGCCGCAGGGCGGTGACACCGGTGCGCAGCCGGAGGCCGGGGAGGGCGGGGAGCCGCAGCCCGCCGGGGCCGGTGCGGGTGAGCAGGCCGCGGCCAGGGCCGCCGAGCCCTTTCGTACGAAGGTGCTGAGTGTGCCGGGGCTCGGTGAGGGCGCCGCCGGGCGGCGTTCGCGGGCACGGACCGAGCACGGGCGCACGACCGGGGCGCGCCGGCCGCGCGGCACGCTGACCAAGCTGCATCTGGCGGCGACCGTGCAGGCCGCCGCGCCGCATCAGCGGGCGCGGGGGCGGTCCGGGCCGGGGCTGGTCGTCCGCCGTGACGATCTGCGGCAGGCGACCCGGGAGGGGCGTGAGGGAAACCTCGTGCTGTTCGTGGTCGACGCCTCCGGATCGATGGCCGCGCGGCAGCGGATGAGTGCCGTGAAGGGTGCGGTGCTGTCGCTGTTGCTGGACGCCTATCAGCGGCGGGACAAGGTGGGGCTGGTGACCTTCCGGGGGTCGGCCGCCGAGGTGGCGTTGCCGCCGACCTCGTCCGTGGACGCGGCGGCGGTCCGGCTGGAGTCGTTGCCCACCGGTGGCCGTACGCCGCTCGGCGCCGGGCTGCTCAAGGCGCACGACGTGCTGCGGGTGGAGCGGTTGCGGGATCCCGCGCGGCGGGCGTTGGTCGTGGTCGTGACGGACGGGCGTGCCACCGGAGGGCCCGAGCCGGTCGCGCTGGGCGCGCGGGCGGCCCGGCTGTTCGCCGCCGAGGGCATCGCCTCCGTGGTCGTCGACTGCGAGTCGGGGCCCGTGCGGCTGGGCCTCGCCGGGCAGCTCGCGGGTGAACTGGGGGGTACGGCGGTGACGTTGGACGAGCTTCGGGCGGACTCCATCGCCGGGCTGGTACGGGATGTACAGGGAACTTCGCACAGGACTTCTGGGAGGGCGGCGTAATGCCTCAGGGACAGCCGAGTGTCGTACCGGACGACGGACTGACGACGCGTCAGCGGCGCAATCGTCCGCTGGTCTTCGTGCACACGGGCATCGGGAAGGGCAAGTCCACCGCCGCGTTCGGGCTCGCCCTGCGTGCCTGGAACCAGGGGTGGCCGATCGGGGTGTTCCAGTTCGTCAAGTCGGCGAAGTGGAAGGTCGGCGAGGAGAACGCGCTGCGGGTGCTCGGCGCCAGCGGTGAGGGCGGGTCCGTCGACTGGCACAAGATGGGCGAGGGCTGGTCGTGGGTGCAGCGCGACGGTCAGATGGACAACGAGGAGAAGGCCCGGGAGGGCTGGGAGCAGGTCAAGCGGGACCTGGCGGCGGAGACGTACAAGCTGTATGTCCTCGACGAGTTCGCGTACCCGATGCACTGGGGGTGGGTGGACACGGACGAGGTCGTGGACGTGCTGCGGAACCGGCCGGGCACCCAGCATGTCGTCATCACCGGGCGGAACGCGCCCGAGAAGCTCGTCGACTTCGCGGACCTCGTGACCGACATGTCGAAGGTCAAGCACCCCATGGACGCGGGCCAGAAGGGCCAGCGGGGCATCGAGTGGTGACGTCGTGATCTCCTCCTCCCCGTCCTTCGCCTCGTCCTCCGTGCCCCGGCTGGTCGTCGCCGCGCCCTCATCGGGCAGCGGCAAGACCACCGTGGCCACGGGGCTGATGGCCGCGCTCACCGCGCGGGGGCTCGTCGTGTCCCCGCACAAGGTGGGGCCGGACTACATCGATCCCGGGTATCACGCGCTCGCGAGCGGGCGGGTGGGGCGGAACCTCGACGCGTATCTGTGCGGGCCGGAACTGGTCGCGCCGCTGTTCGCGCACGGGGCACGCGGGTGCGACATCGCCGTCGTCGAGGGTGTGATGGGGATGTACGACGGGGCCGCGGGGGAAGGGGAGTTGGCGTCCACCGCGCATGTGGCGAAGCTGCTGCGTGCGCCGGTGGTGCTCGTCGTGGACGCGTCGTCGCAGTCGCGGTCCGTGGCGGCGCTGGTGCACGGGTTCGTCTCCTGGGATCCGGAGGTGCGGGTCGGGGGCGTCATCCTCAACAAGGTCGCGTCGGACCGGCACGAGGAGTTGCTGCGGGACGCGTTGGACTCGGCCGGGGTGCCGGTCCTCGGGGTGCTGCGGCGGGCTCCTCAGGTGGACACGCCGTCCAGGCATCTGGGGCTGGTGCCGGTGGCCGAGCGGCAGGCGGCGGCGGTGGAGGCCGTGGGGGCGATGGCGGCGCAGGTGAGTGCGGGATGCGATCTGGCGGCGTTGGTCGCGCTGGCCCGGAGTGCGGGAGCGTTGTCGGGTGCGGCCTGGGATGCGGCTGAGGCGGTGGCTTCCTCGCCCCCGCCGCCCCTTCCCGTCCCAACCCTGGGGGCTGCGCCCCCAGACCCCCGCCATCGGCCTGAACGGCCTCGTCCTCAAACGCCGGACGGGCTGAGACTGCCTGCGCCGGCGCCGAACAGCGAAGCCCACAGCGGGTGGGTGGGGGGCCCGGATGGCGCTGCTCCTCGTCCAACGCTGGGCGGGGCGCCGGTGATCGCCGTTGCCGGTGGGGCGGCTTTTACGTTCTCCTATGCGGAACACATCGAGCTGCTGGCCGCCGCCGGTGCCGAAGTCGTCACCTTCGATCCGCTTCGGGACGAGCAACTGCCCGAGGGGACACGGGGGTTGGTCATCGGGGGTGGGTTTCCGGAGGTCTACGCCGCCGAGCTGTCCGCCAATGAGCCGTTGCGGAAGGCCGTCGCCGAGTTGGCGCTGAGCGGGGCGCCTGTCGCCGCCGAGTGTGCGGGGCTGCTGTATCTCTGTCGGGAGCTGGACGGGCAGCCCATGTGCGGGGTGCTCGACGCCACGGCCCGGATGGATACGCGGCTCACCCTCGGGTATCGGGACGCGGTGGCCATCGGCGACAGTGTGCTGGCGGTGGCGGGGACGCGGATGCGGGGGCACGAGTTCCACCGGACGGTCGTCGAGCCGGGGGCCGGGCCGGCTCCCGCCTGGGGGGTACGGACCCCTCGGCGGCGGGTCGAAGGTTTCGTACAGCGCGGTGTGCACGCGAGTTATCTGCACACGCACTGGGCGTCCGAGCCCGGTGTCGCCCGTCGGTTCGTGGAGAGGTGCCGGACGTCATGAGCAGCAGGCTGATCGGAGTCGGGGTCGGGCCCGGTGACCCGGAGCTGGTGACCGTGAAGGGCGTCAACGCGCTGCGGGCCGCCGATGTCGTCGTCGTACCGGTGATGGCCGCACCTGATGGAAAGGATGGCGGGGAGCGCGGGCGTGCCGAGGCGACCGTGCTGCAGTACGTGGGCGAGGAGAAGGTCGTCCGGGTCGTGTTCGCTCTGAACGAGCGGAGCGACCGGGCGCGGCGCGAGGCCGCCTGGGACGCCGCCGGGGAGCGCGTCGCCCAGTTGCTCAAGGAGCATACGAGCGTCGCGTTCGCCACGATCGGCGACCCCAACGTGTACTCCACCTTCACCTATCTCGCCCAGACCATCGGGGAGCTGGTGCCGGGGACCGTCGTCGAGACCGTGCCCGGTATCACCGCGATGCAGGACCTCGCCGCGCGCTCCGGTGCCGTCCTGACCGAGGGGACCGAACCGCTCACGCTCGTGCCGGTCACCGCGGGGGCGGCCGTGCTGAAGGACGCCCTGAACGGGCCGGGGACCGTGGTGGCGTACAAGTTCGGGCGGCAGGCGCAGGCCGTCGTCGAGGCGCTGCGGGAGACCGGGCGGATCGAGGACGCCGTGTGGGGGTCCGCGCTGGGGCTGGCCGAGGAGTCCATCCAGGCCGCCGGCGAACTGGACGGCCGGCCCCTCCCCTACCTCTCCACCCTCATCGCGCCCGCCCGGCGCGACGGCGGACGCGGCGGGAAGCTGTGACCGGTTTCCCGGACATCCGCTCACTCCGCCACGCCCACCACCAGCCAGATGAAGGCCACCCCGGCGATCGTGCACAGCAGGGTGGAGCGGGCCGGGTGTTCGTGGTGGGCCTCGGGGAGGATCTCGGCGGCGGCGAGGTGGAGCAGCGCGCCGCCGAAGAAGCCGAGGTAGCAGCCGAGGGGGCCCTCCGGGATCGTGAACAGAAGGGTGGACGCGGCTCCCGCCACCGGGACGGCCGCGTCCGCGAACAGCATCGCGAGCGCGCGGCGGCGGGCGTTGCCGTACACGCTCGTCAGCGTGTACGTGTTGAAGCCGTCCGCGAAGTCGTGGGCGATCACCGCGAGCGCGACGGCGATGCCCATGCCCTCGCCGATCTGGAAGGCCGCGCCCATGGCCACGGCGTCCATGGCGCTGTGCCCGACCATCGCGGCCGCGGCCGTCAGACCGACCTGGGGCGTACGGCCGTTGTGCTCCTGCGCGCCGTGCGCCGCCTGTCGTGCGGCCAGCAGGCGTTCCACCAGGTGGGCCAGGAGGAAGCCGGCGACGAACAGCAGGAGGGCGGCGGGTACGCCGCATACGTCCTCGCTGCCGTCGGCGGCCTCCAACGCCTCCGGCAGGAGGTCGAGGCCGACCACGCCCAGCATCAGGCCGCCGGCGAGGCCCGGCACGAGGTGACGGCGGTCCGTCACGCATTGGGCCGTCCAGCCGCCGAGCAGCGTCATGAGGGGCCTTCCCGCCCCCGCGAACGCGCCGAGTGCCACGAAGGCAGCCATGGGTCTTTGCTGCCGGAAGAGCTGGGCCTCTTGGGTGCGGCGCCCCCAGGCTGCGGCTCGCTTGTGAGACCGGCTGTCGGCTGCCGGTCCGTTGTGGCTTGTCGCACCCACGCGGCGGAGCCGCATATGTCACAGCCCCGCGCCCCTTTGGGGCGCTACACCCCCCAGAGAGGACCGATCCCCCATGGCTGCTGACACCGGCAAAGTCACCTTCGTCGGGGCCGGGCCCGGGGCCGCTGATCTGTTGACGTTCCGGGCCGCGCGGGCGATCGCGGAGGCGGATGTCGTGATCTGGGCGGCGAGTCTGGTGCAGGCGGAGGTGCTCGATCACGCGCGGGAGGGGGCGGAGATCCTCGACTCGGCGGTCATGTCGCTGGAGGACGTCGTCGCCGTGTACGAGCGGGCCGTCGAGGAAGGGCTGAAGGTCGCCCGTATCCACTCCGGGGATCCGGCGCTGTGGGGCGGTACGCAGGAGCAGCTGGACCGGTGTCGTGCCGTCGGGATCGCGACCGAGGTGATTCCCGGGGTGTCCTCCTTCTCCGCCGTCGCCGCGCTCGCGCAGCGCGAGTTGACGATTCCGGAGGTCGCGCAGTCCGTGATCCTCACCCGGCTCGGCGGCGGAAAGACGCCCATGCCGCCGGGCGAGGAGGTACGGGAGTTCGCGCGGCACGGTACGACCATGGCGGTGTTCCTGTCCGCCGCGCGCAGCGGGCAGTTGGTGCGGGAGCTGCTGGAGGGCGGCTATCCGACGTCGACGCCCGTGGTCGTCGCGTATCAGGCGACCTGGCCCGAGGAACTGGTCGTGAAGTGCACGATCGGCACGCTGGAGGAGACCGTCAAGGAGCACAGGCTCTGGAAGCACACCCTCTTCCTGGTCGGCCCGGCCCTCGACGCCCAGGGCACCCGCTCGCACCTCTACCACCCGGGCCACTTCCACGGGTACCGCAAGGCCGATCCGGCCGCCCGCAAGGCCCTGCGCGAGGCGACCCGCGAGGCGCGTCGCGCGACGGCTTCGGAGGCGACGCCCGAGACACGGAACGAAGGAGTTGCTCAGTGATCGGCCTCATTTCCGCCACCGCGGCGGGGGCGGCCGCGCGGGACCGGCTGGCCGCCGCGTGGCCGGGCCGGGTGCGCGTGTACGACGGCCCCGTCGGCGACTCCGTACGGGCCGCGTTCGCCGAGTGCGGGCAACTCGTGTGCTTCCTCGCCACGGGGGCCGTGGTGCGGCTGGTCGCGCCGCTGTTGGGGGACAAGGAGTCCGACCCGGGTGTGGTCTGCGTCGACGAGGGCGGGCGGTTCGCCGTCTCGCTGGTCGGCGGGCATGCGGGTGGGGCCAATGAACTCGCCCTGGAGGTGGGCGAGTTGCTGGGGGCGCAGCCTGTGGTGACCACCGCCACGGATGCGGTGGGGGTGCCTGGGCTGGACACGCTTGGGCTGCCTGTGGAGGGGGATGTCGCCGGGGTTGCTCGGGCCGTGCTCGATGGGGAGGCCGTTGAGCTGGACTTGGAGGTGGGCTGGCCTCTGCCCGCGTTGCCGTCGAATGTGAGGCGGCGCCCGGCGCTCGACGCGGTGCCGACCCCCAGCCCCACCCCGCGCAGCGGACCGGCGATCCACGTGACCGACCGCCTGCTCGACACCGATCGCCCGCACGACACCGACGGCTCACTCGACACCGACCGCCTGCCCGAGGCCGGCGAAGCCCGGGTCGTCCTCCGTCCGCCGTCCCTCGTCGTCGGCGTCGGTGCCTCCAAGGGAGCCCCGGTCGACGAGATCCTCGACCTCGTCCGCCGTACCCTCCATGACGCCGGCCTCTCCCCCCAGTCCCTCGGCGAGCTCGCCACCGTCGACGCCAAGGCCGACGAACCCGGTGTCGTCGAGGCGGCCGGCCGGCTCGGTGTGCCCCTGGTGACCTACTCCGCCGAGGAGTTGGCGGCGGTCGAGGTGCCCAACCCCTCCGACGCTCCCCTCGCCGCCGTGGGCACCCCCTCCGTCGCCGAGGCCGCCGCGCTCGTACGCGGCGGTGAACTGCTCGTGCCCAAGCGGAAGTCGGAGCGGGCGGACGGGCGGCCGGCGATGGCGACGTGCGCTGTCGTGCGGCGGCCGGCGCGGGGGCGGCTCGCGGTGGTCGGGCTGGGGCCCGGCGCCCGGGATCTGCTGACGCCGCGTGCCAGGGCCGAACTCCGGCGCGCCTCCGTACTGGTGGGGCTCGACCAGTACGTGGACCAGATCCGCGATCTGCTGCGGCCCGGCACCCGGATCCTGGAGTCCGGGCTCGGCGCGGAGGAGGAACGGGCGCGGACGGCGGTGGAGGAGGCCCGGAAGGGGCAGGCCGTCGCGCTGATCGGGAGCGGGGACGCGGGGGTGTACGCCATGGCGTCGCCCGCGCTCGCCGAGGCCTCCGACGACATCGACGTGATCGGCGTGCCCGGTGTCACGGCCGCGCTCGCCGCCGCCGCGATCCTCGGCGCACCCCTCGGGCACGACCATGTCTCGATCAGCCTGTCCGATCTGCACACGCCGTGGGAGGTCATCGAGCGGCGGGTGCGGGCGGCGGCCGAGGCGGACATCGTGGTGACGTTCTACAACCCGCGCAGCCGGGGCCGGGACTGGCAGCTGCCGAAGGCGCTCTCGATCCTGGCCGAGCACCGGGAGCCGACGACGCCCGTCGGTGTCGTACGCAACGCCTCACGGCCGGACGGAACGAGCCGGCTGACGACCCTGGCCTCGCTGGATCCGGCGACGGTCGACATGATGACCGTCGTGACCGTGGGCAACACGGCGACCCGGGAGATCGCGGGGCGCATGGTGACGCCGCGCGGCTACCGCTGGCAGGAGAACCCGGAGGGCGCCCGGTGAACCGTGAGGACCGCTCGACCGCCGTCGGCGGCGTGTCCGGGGCGGGTGTGGCGGCGGTGGTCGCCGCCACACTCGACGCCCTGCCGCACGCCCCTGTTCCCTACTTCGATGTTCCCTACTTCGATGTTCCCTGCTCCGACGTTCGCTGCTCCGATGTTCGCTGCTCCGATGTTCCATATGCCGAGGAGAAATCGTGACCACCCCGCCGCCCGCCCTGCTCATCGCCGGTCATGGCACCCGGGACGATGCCGGGGCCGAGGCGTTCCGCGACTTCGTACGGGAGCTGGGGCGCCGCCATCCCGAGCTGCCCGTCGCGGGCGGTTTCATCGAGCTGTCGCCGCCGCCGCTGGGCGAGGCCGTGACCGAGCTGGTGGAGCGGGGGGTGCGGCGGTTCGCCGCCGTCCCGCTGATGCTGGTGTCCGCCGGGCACGCCAAGGGGGACATCCCGGCCGCGCTGGCCCGGGAGAAGGAGCGGCACCCGGGGATCTCGTACACCTATGGCCGTCCGCTGGGCCCGCACCCGGCGCTGCTCCGTGTGCTGGAGCGGCGGCTGGACGAGGCGCTCGGCGGAGACGGCCGTACCCCGGGCGACCGGGCAGATGTGACCGTGCTGCTCGTCGGACGCGGGTCCACCGACCCCGACGCCAACGCCGAGGTGCACAAGGCGGCCCGGCTGCTGTGGGAAGGGCGCGGGTACGCGGGTGTGGAGACGGCGTTCGTGTCGCTGGCGGCGCCGGACGTGCCGAGCGGCCTCGACCGGTGTGTGAAGCTGGGTGCCCGGCGGATCGTGGTGCTGCCGTACTTCCTGTTCACCGGAATCCTGCCGGACCGGGTGCGGAACCAGACCGAGGGCTGGGCTGCCGCGCATCCGGAGATCGAGGTACGGTCGGCCGATGTCATCGGACCGGAACCGGAGTTGCTCGATCTGGTCATGGAGCGGTACCGGGAGGCGCTGGCGGGCGATCTGCGCATGAACTGCGACTCCTGCGTCTACCGCGTCGCCCTGCCCGGCTTCGAGGACAAGGTGGGGCTGCCGCAGCAGCCGCACTTCCACCCGGACGACGACGGGCACCACGGCCACCACCATCACCACGGGGGACACGCGCACTCCCATGCACACTGAACCGGACACCGCGAGCGGCCACGACCTACGGCATCACGGCGATGCCGAGGTCCGGGACGACGGGGCGAGACTCATCGATCTCGCCGTGAACGTCCGGGCCGACACACCGCCCGCCTGGCTGCGGGAGCGGATCGCCGAGTCGCTGACCGGACTGGCCGCCTACCCGGACGGGCGCGTCGCCCGGGCGGCGGTGGCGGCCCGGCACGGGCTGCCGACGGAGCGCGTGCTGCTCACGGCGGGTGCCGCCGAGGCCTTCGTGCTGCTCGCGCGCGCCCTCAAAGTCCACCAACCGGTGGTCGTGCACCCGCAGTTCACGGAACCGGAGGCCGCGCTGCGGGACGCCGGGCACACCGTGGACCGGGTGCTGCTGCGGGAGTCTGACGGCTTCCGCCTGGACCCGGCGGCCGTGCCGGAGGACGCGGACCTGGTCGTCATCGGCAACCCGACCAATCCGACGTCGGTACTGCACCCGGCGGCGTCCATCGCCCGACTCGCCAGGCCGGGGCGGATGCTGGTGGTCGACGAGGCGTTCATGGACGCGGTGCCGGGTGAGCGCGAGGCGCTGGCCGGACGGACGGACGTGCCCGGCCTCGTCGTGCTGCGCAGCCTCACCAAGACATGGGGGCTGGCCGGTCTGCGGATCGGCTACGTCCTCGCCGCGCCCGAGACGATAGCCGAGCTGGAGCGTGCCCAGCCCCTGTGGCCGGTGTCCACGCCCGCTCTCGCGGCGGCCGAGGCGTGTGTGTCGGACCGGGCCCTGGCGGAGGCGTCCGCCGCGGCCGACCGGATCGCCGCCGACCGTGCCCATCTGGTCGCCGGGCTCCAGGAGTTCGGCCCCGACGGACTCGTCGTGGCCGAGCCCGCCGAGGGCCCGTTCGTCCTGGTCCGCCTGCCCCGCGCGGCGGCCGTACGACGCCATCTGCGCAACCTCGGCTTCGCCGTCCGTCGCGGCGACACCTTCCCGGGGCTGGACGAGGAATGGCTGCGCCTGGCGGTCCGCGACCGGACCACGGTCAACGGCTTCCTCCAGGCACTGGACCAAGCCATGACACTGGCGGACCGCTGAGCGGAGGGGCTCAGCGGTCCGCCGGGGACCAGGTGGGTCAGGCGTCAGGCGTCAGGCGTCAGCAGGAAGAGCTGTGCCTGCAGGCGATCTTCACGCCCATCTTGTGGTTGAAGTCCTGCCATTTGCCGCGCGCGAACGACTTGTTGACGCCGTCCGGAACGCTCGGCTTCGCGACGTAGGCCCAGACGTGGAGCTTCAGGTAGCCGGTCTTCGCATCGTTGTAGAACTGGAAGTAGACCTTGGAGCCCGCGCCGTCGAAGTGGCCCTTCTGCGCGACGAAGTACCAGCCGTTCTTCATGCCCTTCGTGTAGAACTTGACCGGTGCGTTCTTACAGCCGAAGGAGCCGGCCGCGCACGCCTTCAGCTTGATCAGCTGCCCCTCCTTGGGGTACTTCTTCGGCGCGTTCTTGACGGGGAACGTGCAGTTGAAGCACTTCTTCAGCTCCTGCATCGGCTCCTTGGCACTCCAGGGCCGGCCGATGTACTTGGCGTTGTTGGGCTTCACGTGGAAGCGCCAGTCGTAGAGCTTGCGCAGCTTCGGGCCGGCCGCGGCGGCCGTGGCCTCCTGCTCCGCGACCGCCGTCTGGGTCTTCTTGGCGACCGTGGCATGGGCGTTGGCGGACGCCGCGCCGGCCGGGGCGAGGACCGCGAGCATGGCGGCCCCCGCGACCGCCAGGGTCGACAGTTTGCGGGTGAGGAACGAACGGTTGAGCACGAAGGTCTCCTTGGGGTGGACGCACACTGAGGCGGATGTGCGGTGCGCAACCAAGGTAGGGATCTCACAGGTTTCCCAAAATTGTCCCTTCGGCCACTGCCCCTAAGGGAGCGTCAACTCCTGGGACAACTCCTGGGACATCTACGGCGTTTCATCGCATCACACGTGCTCCCGGGTGCCGTCCGGGAAGCGGACGTCCACGGTTCCGTCGATGTCGACGGCCGCACTCGCCCCCGTGTACGACACGTGCGGGTCGCCGCTGAGGATGACGAGCGTGACCAGGAGCGGAGCGGCGTTCCCCTCGAGCACGGGCGTCGCCGAGTGGCGACCGTACGCGTTGGCGTCGCGGGCCCGAACGACGGCACCGGGCCCGCTCCAGCCGTGCAGGCCCACGATCACGCTGGTCAGGCCGTCCGCGCGACGGGCCGACGCCCGGGGCCCCGGCCCGGCCTCCCCCACGGGCGGCGCCGCGTCGTCGGCCACGGCCCACCCCCCTTCCCGTACGGCCGTCCCGGACGGTACGTCGAGACGGTGCACCCGCACCTCCCACGGGCCGTGCACCACACTGACCGTCTCGACGCGGTGCCCCAGGGCTTCGTGCCAGGAGGCGGCTCGGCGGCCGTCGACGCCGAGCGGGTGGATACGGCCGCGCGGGGAAGGTGTGCCGTCCGGGGCGAAAAGGGCGAGGTGGTTGTCGGGGCCGGTCGGGGTCTCGGGCGCGGTGCCGCTGGAGTAGGCGAACTTGGCATAGTGCGGGCTGTCGTCGGCCGTCGCGGGCGGGGGCGGTAACCGGTCGCTGCCGTGGTTGACGAGCCGTACGAGCCCGTCGGCGGCGGTGGAGTGCAGCAGCCAGCCGGGGCCGGGCAGGGCCAGCGTCGTGTCGGCCGTGTCGACGGGCGCGGGCTCCTCCGGCGCCGTCCACACGGGGTGGCTCTCGGGGAGGAGGAGGCCGAGGAAGGCCTTGCTCGCCCAGTACGGGGAGGCGGGCCCCGAGTAGCGCTGGGTGACGGGGAGGAAGGGCCGGTACCAGCCCAGCGTGAGCAGGCCCCGCTCGTCGGGCGCACCGCGTTCCGCGAAGTGCCTCAGGGCACCGGAGGCGAGCCGGCGGGTACGGCCGGGCGGCAGGGGCGTGGCGTCGGCGAGGGCACCCGCCCACAGCGGGGCGGTGGTCGCGAAGCGGTAGGTGAGCGAACGGCCCTGGTGCAGTGGTGCCCCGTCGGCGCCGAAGAAGTGCTGGTGGGCGGCGAGGAATTCACGCAGCCGCGCACGGTGGCGTGCCACCCGCCCGGGGTCCGCCCTCGGCCCCGCGATCCGCGCCCACAGCACCGGATACAGATGCAGCGCCCACCCGTTGTAGTAGTCGAACTTCCGCCCGTCGCCGTCGGTGTACCAGCCGCCGCCCCGGTACCAGTCCTCCAGCCGGGCGAGCCCCGATTCGATCTCGTCCCGGCTGTGCGGGGCGCCGACCGAGGCGAGGAACTCCTCGGTGATCACCTGGAAGAGCCGCCAGTTGGAGTCGTTGACGTCCGCCCCGACGAAGCCGCCGAGCCAGTCGGTCACCCGGCCGCGTACGGCGTCGTCGAGGTGGTCCCACAGCCACGGGCGGGTCTCATGCAGCGCGATCGCGATCGACGCGGCCTCCACCATGGGCTGCGCCCGGTCGGTGATGGCTGGCCACCGCTCCTCCCCGCCGCACGGATCGGTCCCGGCGGCTAGCCCGGCCGCGTACCGCTCGATCAGGGCAGGCCCGACCCGCCCTTCCGATCCCGCGATCCGGAAGGCGGCGAGCAGGAAGGAACGGGCGAAGCCCTCCAGCCCGTCGGACAAGGGCCCGGAGTGACTGGCCCGCCCCGGCAGCCGGTACTGGGCCAGCCCCGGCGACGCGTACGGCACCAGCCCGTCCAGCAGCCGATCGGCGACGGCCTCCCAGTGGGCGCGGGTCCAGCCGGTGAGGGGGGAGAGGGCGTGGTCGGGTGGGGGCAGGGAGGGGAGGTTGGTCAGGAAGGTCGGATCATCGGGAAGCGACACAAAGGGCGCGGTCATACGGGGGTGGGTCCTCCGGTGAGTTGTGGTCAAGGGCGGGCAGCGCCCCGATAGGGGCGCGGGGAACTGCGCGACCAGCCACACACGACCCGCACTGTCACGACGGCTCTCCTGGGGGAGCGACACTGCGGCGTACGACTATGTGTGTGCCCAACAGATGGTGGCTCCCCGCGGCATGCTCCGGATCACGCAGAGCGATCCGCACAGCCGCCCGCCCCAGCTCCTCCGCAGGCGTGCGAACCGTGGTCAGCGGCGGGTTGAAGTCCTCGGCCAAGGGGATGTCGTTGTACCCGACGACCGACACGTCCTCGGGGACACGAAACCCCGCGTCGGCGATCGCGCGGAGCGCCCCCGCCGCGACCATGTCGTCCCCCGCGAACACGGCCGTGAACTCCCTTGTTTCTTTGAGGAGTTCGGTCATCGCACGCAGCCCGGCAGCGCGACCGAGGCCGCAGTCCACCACCCGCGCGGCCGCCGGAGGCAACCCGTGCTCGGCCAGCGCGGCCCGGTACCCCGCGACGCGGGCGTCGAGCGCGGTGTTCCCGGGCAGCCCGCCGAGGAAGACGATCCGGCGGTGCCCGGCCGACAGCAGATGCCCGGTGATCGCCCGCGCCCCGGCCTCGTTGTCGAACTCGACGACCAGCGCCGGGATATCGGGATCCGGGGCCGGCCGCCCGCACAGCACCAGCCGGGCGCCGGAGGAGTCCAGGGCCTGCGCGTACTGGGCCACGCGTGAGCGGTACGCGTCGTCCTCGACGACCCCGCCGACGAGGATCACCAGGCGTGCCCCCTCCTCCCGCATGAGCCGCACGAAGTCCATCTCCCGCTGCGGATCACCGCCCGTGGCGCCGACCACGCACAGCCAGCCCCGGTCGGCGGCCTCCGCCTCCACGCCCTCGGCGACCTGGGCGTAGAAGGGGCTGGTGACCTGGCGGACGACGACGGCGGCCATCTTGCGGCCGCCGCCGACCAGGGCGCGGGCGTGCGCGTTGGCGACGTAGTCGAGCTCGCGGGCGGCGCGCAGGACGCGGGCCCGGGTGGCGGCGGGCACCGGATGGTTGCCGCTGAGCGCGCGGGAGGCGGTGGCCATCGACACCCCGGCCCGCTCGGCGACCTCCCGGATCGTGACCCGCCCCTTGGACACCTTGTCGTTCCCCATCCCCCGCAACTGCCTTTCCAGGAAAGTCCGTTCCATGCCGACCGGCGGCCGGCCGCGCTCACGTGTTGGCCGCGTGGTCCTTCGCGAACTCCTCGGCCATTCTGTCGCCGCCCCGCTGGCGCCACTTCTTCACGGTCGCGTCCCACTCGGAGAGCGGGAGGCGCCCGGCGATGATGCCGGTGACCGTGTCGTCGACGAGAGCCTTGAGTGTGGTGCCCTGGGAGTTCTTCGTGGCGGACTGGAGACCGAAGGAGGCGTTGCGGATGGCGTGCGGCACGACCTTCCGCTGCCAGGTGTGCAGGGCCCGTACGGCGTCCGGCATGCCCGGCACGAACAGCACCTGGGGGCCCTCGGCGAGGTACTTCAGCGGCAGGTTGGTGTTGTTCTCGACCTCGCCGAGCTTGGTGGCCTGCGGGGAGCCGTCCGCGCCACGGGTGAAGTGGGTGCCCTCGACGCCGTAGTGGACGAGTTCCCACTCCTCGCTGCCGAAGGGGGCGGCGAGGTAGTCGAGGATGCGCAGCAGCAGCTCGATCCGTTCCTTCTTGGCCTTCTTCAGCACGGTGTAGCCGAAGGAGCGGCGGGCGGCGTTGATGCCACCGGGCTCACCGCCGACGCTGTACGGGAGGGCCGCCGCCGGGGTCAACTTGCCTTTGCTCTCGCGGTACTTGGGGAGGTACGCGCCGAAGCCGTCCTGCATGGAGCCGACCGTGCCGTTGTAGTACAGGGTGGTCAGGTCGATCTGGGAGACGGACGTGGCGTCGGGGTGGTACGAGCCGTCCTCGCGCAGCCGGGTCTGGAAGGCGATCGCCGCCTTGTAGCGTTCGTCGGCCCAGGCCGGCTGGAAGGTGCCGTCCTTGGTGACGGCCCACTCCTGGGGTGCGTTGTGGGCGGCGCCGTGGAAGGCGTTGCCGAAGTTGGAGGCCGCGGCGGCGCCGAGGGCGTAGGTGCGGCCACCGGTGGCGCGCTTGGCGACGGCCGCGAAGTCGTCGGCGGTCCACCCCTCCTTCATGCCGGCGTCGGTGAACATGCCCTGGTTGAGCCAGAGCGTGGAGCCGGGCAGCGGGCGCTCCAGCGGGATGCCGTAGATGAGGCCGCCGATGCGGCCCATGTCGCGCCAGGCGTGGGTGGGGATGTTCGCGAGGTTCGGGTAGTCGGCGATCGCGTTCCCGGAGAGGAACGGGGTCAGGTCCTCGGCCCGGCGCCGTACGAACTCGGGCTCGCGGGGCAAGACGAAGCCGGAGAAGATGTTCATGATGTCCGGCAGGGTGTCGGCGTCGCCCGCCATCACCGTCGCCATCTTCTTCTGGTAGTCGGCCTGGGAGATGATCGTGTACTCGATCTTCACCCCGAGGGCCTTCTCCACCGCCGCCCAGAACCGATTGGCCGAGGCGGGCTTGGGCGGCGTACCGAACGACACCGACATGACCTTGACCGTGGAGCCGTCGCCCGGCGTGCGGGAGACCGACTTGGCCAGGTCGGCGGGGTAGGCGGTGTAGCCCGCCTGGACGCCGGCCTCGGTGGGCGCGAGGTCGGGCTTCGGGCCGCGCGCGGGAGCGTACGTCGGCCAGGGCGCGAGCTTCTTGCCGGCGCTGGAGACGTCGCTGTCGCCCGAGCCGGTGGAGCAGGCGGTCAGCAGGGAGGGGGCGGCGGCTGCGGCGCCGCCGACGGCCATGGAGCGGAGCAGGGTGCGGCGGGACATGCGGGGCATGGGTGGATCACCTCGTGTCGGCTCGTGTCGGCTGGTGTCAGCTCTTGATGGCGCCGGTGAGCACGCCCTTCGTGAAGTACTTCTGCAGGAACGGGTAGACGAGCAGGATCGGTACGGTGGCGATCACCAGGACCGCCATCTGCACGGTCTGCGGCGCGGTGACGGTGGCCTCGCCGGTCGTCGCGTCGGTGAGGCCCGAGCCGGCCACCACATAGGTGCGGAGGACCTGTTGGAGGGGCCAGTGGTCGCTCTCCAGGTACAGCGAGGCGTAGAACCAGGAGTTCCAGTACCCCACCGCGTAGAACAGTCCGACGACGGCGAGCGCGGCCTTGGACAGGGGCAGTACGACCGAGAAGAGCACCCGCCAGTCCCCCGCCCCGTCGAGCCGCGCGGCCTCGTACAGCTCCTCGGGGATGCCCTGGAAGAAGCCGCGCAGGACGACCAGGTTGAAGACGTTCACGAGGACGGGCAGGACCAGCGAGGCGTAACTGTCCAGCAGGCCCAGCTCCTTGACCAGCAGGAAGCTCGGGATCATGCCGGGCGGGAAGAGGAAGGTGAACAGGATGAGCAGCAGCACCGGCTTGCCGCCGAAGACGCCGGGGCGGGAGAGCGCGTAGGCGAGGGTCACCGTGCAGGCGAGGCTGAGCAGGGTGCCCACGAGGGTGACTCCGGCGCTGACGCCGAGGGCGTGGGTGACGATCCCGCCGTCGAGGATGTCGCGGTACGCGTCCAGGCTCGGCTCGGTCGGCCACAGCACCCAGCCGCCGTTGGCCACGACCTCGTCCGTCGAGGCCAGGGACGTGGACACGATGACGAGGAACGGCACGCACACCAGCAGGACGACGGCCACGAGGGCCAGGGCCTTGGCCGCCTGGGTGACGGGCTTCGGCTTCTCCAGCCAGCCGGGGCGGGCGTGTCGGGTCTCCCGGAGGGGTCGAGCGGGCCGGACCGGCCCGGGGTGGGCGCTCACTTGTAGACCCCCTGTTCGCCGAGGCGGTGGGCGACCTTGTTGGCGGCGTAGACGAGAAGGGCGCCGATGACGCCCTTGAACAGGCCCGCGGCGGCGGCGAATCCGTAGTCGCCGCCGACGATGCCCTGGTAGTAGACGAAGGTGTCGATGATCTCGGCGGCCTCCGGGCCGACCGCGTCGCGCTGGAGCAGCATCTGCTCGAAGCCGACGGAGAGGATGTCGCCGAGCCGCATGATGAGCAGCAGCACGATCACCGGGCGGATGGCGGGCAGGGTGACGTGCCAGAAGCGGCGCCAGGGGCCCGCCCCGTCGATCGCGGCGGCCTCGTACTGCTGCTCGTCGACCTGGGCGAGGGCGGCGAGGAAGATGATCGTGCCCCAGCCGGCGTCCTTCCAGATGACCTGGGCGACGGTGAGCGGCCGGAAGGCGTCCGGGTTGCCGATGATGTCGACGGTGCTCAACCCCATGCCGTCCAGCGAGGAGTTGAGCAGTCCGGTGTCGCCGAGCAGCTGCTGGAACAGGGCGACGACGATCACCCAGGAGATGAAGTGCGGCAGATACGCCACCGACTGCACGAAGCGGCGGACGCTGCTCCGGGTGAGGCTGTGCAGCAGCAGGGCGAGGGCGAGCGGCACCGGGAAGTAGAAGACGATCTGGAGGACGGCGATCCAGAGCGTGTTGAGGACGGCCGCCCAGAACGCCCCGTCCTCGAACATCCGTCGGAAGTTGCCGGTGCCGACCCAGGGACTGCCCCAGATGCCGTCGAACGGCACGTACTCCTTGAACGCGATGAGGTTGCCGGCCAGCGCGCCGTAGTGGAACAGCAGGAAGTAGGCCAGGCCGGGGAGCATGAGCAGCAGGAGTGCCAGGGAACTCCGGTTTCGCGTCCGACTCTGAAAACCTTTTCGTTGCGGTGGCGCGCCGTCCGCTCGACGATGCGCCGGTTCAACTCCCTCATTACCTGTGCGTTCCCGTAGTACCACGCCCACGGGTCCCCCTCACGTCTCGTAGTCGGAGTGAGGGGAAGTTAAAACGTTTTCATCAGCCGGTCAACACTCCTGACACACAACGGGTGTTGGTCTCGTGACCGATTCCGGTCGTCCTGCTCCTGCGGCTTCACAGCGCCTCACACATCTGTACAGGACTTCTCCGCATCGTTCGCAGTCCGAAACTCGCCCTTCCATTTGACATGCCCATTGACGCGCTGTTGGGGGGTCTTGGTACACAGATGCGCCCGGCGATTCCTGTGCGACCCCTGTGCCCACGGGGGACAAGGAGCCCTTCATGGCAGCCTTAGACCACACCCGCGTCCGTATCCGACTCCGCCGCCTCCGTCTTCGCCGTTTCCGCCTCCGTGCCGCCCTGGTCGGCGCCGTGGCGACGGCCCTGATCATCGGCAACGCGCCCGCCACCCCCGCCAGAACCAGCGAGGCGAGACCCGCGGCCGCGGTCGAAGCCGACACCAGCGATCCCCGCGACGGCTGGAGACCCGCCAGCGAACTCGCCGAGGACAAGGACGACCCAGGCTTCCTGGACCGCCTCTTCGGTGACGACGAGGACAGTGACGAGGCCGACCGGGGCGACGAGTACAAGCCGCCCCGGATCGGCCTCGACCGCTCCCGGGGCTCCGCCTCCCTCACCCATCGGGGCATCACGGGCGACGCCGACGGCGTCCGTATCGCGGCCCCCCGCACCACGCACGCCACCGGCGCCGACCTCACCTGGAGCGCGTACCGGGGCAAGGGCCTGCGGGAGTACGAGGTCCACCGCTCCACGAAGAAGGACTTCACCCCCACCGACGAGACCCTGGTCGCTCCCGTCGACCGCGGCACCCGGACCTTCGCCGACCGCACCGCGCCCCCGGCGCTCGACGACGCCGGTGAGGGCCGCACGTACCACTACCGGATCGTCGTCCGCACCCAGCAGGGCACGCTGCTGGCCGGCCCGGCGCGCACGGTCGAACTGCCCGCCGTGGGCAAGATGGCCGAGGGCGGGAAGCTGCTCGCCGCCCCCGAGGGCGAGACCTACTTCCTGCCGTACACGCCGGCGCGGATGATCCCCGGCGAGAAGGCCACCGTCGAGGCGACGCTCACCAACACCACCGATGCGGTGTGGAAGAAGGGCGAGCGCGTCCTGTCGTACCGCTGGACGCTGGACGGCAAGGACGTCACCAACCTCCTCAACAAGGACGCGACGCCGCTGCCGAAGGACGTGGCGCCCGGCGAAACCGTCACCTTCGACGCGGAGTTGAAGGCGCCGGTCCTCGTCGACCCGCTCGACAAGCGGCTGACCTTCGGCCTGGAGTGGGACCTGCGGGAGAAGGCCACCGGCGACTGGCTGTCCGAGACGGACGGGGTGCCGCCGTCGAAGCACGCGGTCACCGCCGAGTACCCGACCTCCGACCAACTCGGCCTTGAGGACTTCTACTCGTACGCCGGGAAGAACACCGGTGCGGGTTCGGCGCTGATGAGCAATCTTCACGCCGGCAACGCCGTGTGGTCGTACAACTCCTTCTCGAACCCGTCGCTGGGCTTCTCGACCTTCCTGCGGCTGGCCTACAACTCGCAGGACGCGTCCAGCACTCCGGCCGGTTTCGGCTGGTCGCTGCAGGCCTCCTCGCCGGTCCGGCTCGGCACGCCGCTGGACTTCCACCCGGCCGCGCTGCTGCCCAAGCAGATCACGCTGACCGACGGCGACGGCACCAGCCATGTCTTCAGCAAGAACAAGAAGGGCGAGTGGGACTCCCCCGCCGGGGTCCACTTCCGCGTCAAGCAGTTGGAGAAGGACTGCCTGCTCCATCCCCATCAGCGGGAGGCCTGGGAGTTCCTGCGCCCGGACCGCACCCGGTTCCTCTTCGACTGCCAGGGCTATCCGAGCGCCCAGGTGGACAAGAACGGCAACCGGATGGAGTTCACGTACGAGGAGCGGCTGCTCGGGCACCCGTCGAAGCTGCTGAAGTACGTCACCGACGCCGAGGGGCGGCGCACGCTCACCGTCGACTACTGGGAGAAGGGCGAGGCGTACACCTACGTCGACAAGGACGGCGAGGTCCGTGAGGGCAAGCATCTCCTCAACCCGTTCATCATCGGCAAGGTCCGCTCCGTCACCGATGTCTCGGGCCGGCGGATCGACTTCACGTTCACCGAGAAGGGGATGCTGGCCCGGCTGACGGACGGTGCGAACGCCGCCGAGAAGCTCCGCAAGGTCTTCGTGTTCGACTACGGCAAGGAGTTCGACCACCCCGGCCTGAAGCTGGTCGCGGTCACCGACCCGGAGGGGAACGCCAGCAAGCTGGACTATGTCGGCCCGCACGACGAGAAGGACCAGCTGCACTACCTGGGGTACACGAAGGCGATCACGGACCGGCTCAAGGGCGTGACCGGGTACCGCTACAAGGACCCCGACGGCCATGACGGCAAGGGCACCGAGACGGTCGTCACGGACGCCGAGGGCAACCCGGCCACCCAGCGGATGGACGGCTACGGCCGCCCGGTGAAGCTCACCGACGCCAAGAAGCGGACCACGAAGCTGGGTTGGGACGCGGACAACAACGTCACGCGTCTGGAGGAGAACAACGGCGCCGCCCGCACCTGGAAGTACGACCCCAAGACGGGTTACCCGCTTCAGGTACGGGACGCCGAGAGCGTCAAGAACGACCGGCCCGCCGCCACGCTGACCTACGCGACCGGCGAGAACGGCTACATCGCCGACCTGGTGCGCCGCGTCTCTCCGGAGGGCCGCACCTGGCAGTTCGGCTACGACGCGCGCGGCAACATGATCTCGGTCACCGACCCCAAGGGTGTGCGGAGCGAACCCGAGGGCGACTACACCTCCGTCAACGCCTATGACGCGCGGGGCCGGCTCATCTCCGCCACCGACGCGAACGAGCACACCACGACGTTCGAGGACTACGACCCCTCCGGCTATCCCCGGGTGATCGAGGACGCCCTCGGCAACCGCACGGTGACGACGTACGACGTGCGCGGCAACGTCACCCAGGTCGAGGAGGCCGACGGGGCGACGACCACGCAGACGTACGACGTGTTCGCGCGTCCGCTGGAGAACCGCAGGCCGAAGGACCAGCAGGCCGGCGAGTTCATCGTCACGCCCGCGCCCGAGTACGACAGGAACGACAACACGCTCGTCTTCACCGCCCCCAACGGGGTGTCGAGCAGCAGCGAGTTCGACGCCGCCGACCAGCTGCTGAAGTCCGTCCAGCCGGGCGACGAGGAGGGCTCCCCGGAGCGTGTCTCGACCTTCACCTACGACAAGGTCGGCAACCAGCTCACCTCGACGGAGCCGAAGGGCAACCTGACCGAGAAGCCCGGCGACTTCACCTCGACGACCAAGTACGACGAGGTCTACCAGCCGATCGAGGCGGTCAACGCGGCGGGCAACCGGGCGAGCGCCGTCTACAACGACGTCGGTGACCTGGTGAAGGTCGTCGATGCCCGCAAGAACGAGACCGAGGACCCCGACGACTACACCAGCAGGTTCCGCTACGACCTCGACCACCGGCTCCTCGAGACCACCGACGCGGCCGGCAAGTCGACGACCAGCACCTACGACTGGGACGGTCTGACCGTCGCCACCACCGACGCCGACGGCAACCGCACCGAGCTGGTCCTGGACCCGCGCGGAGCTCTCGTCGAGGCGCACGTCCCGCACGACGGGGAGGGCGACGACGCGGTCATCCGCAAGACGCGCTTCGAGTACGACGAGGTCGGCAACCAGACCCGCGTCATCACCCCGCGCGGCATGGAGACCGGCGGCGACGACAAGGACTTCGCCGCCGAGACCGTCTACGACGAGCTGAACCGCGTCAAGGAGACCCTGAGCCCCTACGACCCGGACGACGGCCGGTACAACACGCCGGACCGGACGACGTACGAGTACGACGCGCTGAGCCGCGTGAAGAAGGTCAGTGCCCCGCCGTCCGAGGGCCAGAGCGTCCGCAACGAGACGGAGTACACCTACTTCGACACCGGCTGGATCAAGACGTCCACGGACGCCTTCGACATCAAGAACACCTACAAGTACAACGACCTGGGCCAGCAGATCCAGAACACCCTGACCAGCGCGGGCGGTTCGGTCTCCCGCACCCTCGACTCCGCCTTCTACCCGAGCGGCGCCCTCAAGTCCCGCTCGGACGACGGAGTCCCGGTCGGCCTCCAGGTCGCGCTCGTCGACAACTCGGACATCAACAACACGGCGACTCAGGGCCCTTGGGCGGAGGTCGCCGCCGAGGGCTCGTACGGCTACAACGCGCAGACCCACGCGGCCGGCTCGGGCGAGGACCGCTTCGTCTGGCAGCTGACCATCCCCCAGTCCGGGGACTACACGGTCTACGTCCAGTACCCGAAGGTCGACGGGGCGGCGAAGGACGCCACCTACGAGATCAAGCACAAGGAAGGCACCGAGACCAAAACCCTGGACCAGACCGAACTCCCTGGTGAGTGGCGCTCCTTGGGCAAGTACGCCTTCACCGAGGACACCGGCCAGGCCATCACCCTCACCGACAAGGCGACCGGCACGGTGGTCGCGGACGCGGTCCGGCTGGTCCGCGACTACGAGGGCGACACCGACAACGAGAAGAAGGACTTCTCCTACCGATACGACGCCAACGGCAACCAGATCGAGATCGTCGACAACAGCCCCGGGGTCGAGACCGACCGCTACACCCTGGCCTACGACGAACTCAACCAGCTCAGCGAGGTGAAGGAGCACGACGGGGACAGCGTCCGCAACACGACGGCCCTGACGTACGACGCCAACGGCAACACGCTGACGACGACCCACGACCTGACCTGGAGCAAGCTGGACTACGACCCGCTGGACCGGGTCGAACGCATCACCAACGCCGCCTCACCGACAGCCGGTGACCAGCAGATCACAAAGCTGGAGTACACAGCCCGGGGCGAGCTGAAGACACAGACGAAGCCCAACGGCAACGTCCTGACGCTCGACTACTACCTGGACGGAGCAACAAAGAAGACCACTGAGAAGTCCGACGGCACCCTCGTCGCCGAACACAACCTGAAGTACAACGCCAACGGCCACAAGGTCGAGGACGTCCTGAAGCTGATGGACGCCGACGACCACGGCGACACGATCGACAACACGTACGCGTACACGTACGACCCGCAGGACCGCATAGCCAAGGTCGTGAAGACCGGCGACGACGAGAAGACGGAGGAGTACCGCCACGACTCCGCCGGCAACGTGGTCTGGCAGACGGTCGACGACACGACCACGACCCACCGCTACGACCGCAACCGCCTCCTGACCTCCACAGCGGACGGCGCCTCGTCCACGTACAACTACGACCCGCTGGGCCGCCTCGACACCGTCTCCTTCGGCGGCGAGACGATCCAGAAGTACCGCTACGACGGCTTCGATCGTCCGGAGTCCATCAGGGCGGGCACCGGGGACGCGGCCCGGACGACCCGGATGACGTACGACGCCTTCGACCGCACGGTGAAGGAGACGGTCGGCGGGGACGACGCGAAGACGACGCTCTTCACGTACCTGGGCATCACCTCGAACTCCCTGAAGGAAGAGGTGACCGACGAGGGCGTCACGTCGTTCCAGTACGCCTCCTGGGGCCAGAAGCTCACCCAGATTAAGGACGAGGAGGACAAGGCCCCGGAGACCACCCAGTACCTCTACCACCCGCACGGCGACGTAGAGGCGCTGACCGACAAGGACGGCAACACCAAGACAACGTACGGCTACACGGCGTACGGCAAGAACGACACGGCCCAGTTCACGGGCGCGGACAAGCCGGGGGCGGGCGGCGAGGCCGCGGAGCCCTACAACTCGTACCGCTTCAACGCGAAGCGCTACGACACGACATCCGGCACGTACGACATGGGCTTCCGCACCTACGACCCGGGCTTGAACCGCTTCCTGACCCGGGACATGTACGGCGGCGCCCTGGCCGACATGGGCCTGACCACCGACCCCTTCACCGGCAACCGCTACGCCTTCGCCGGCGGCAACCCGATCTCCTTCATCGAGATCGACGGCCACCTGTTCGGCCTGTCGTGGTCGGACATCGGCCACGCCGCACTGGACGTGGTCGGCCTGATCCCGGTCGTGGGCGAGGTCGCGGACCTGGCCAACTGCGGCTGGTACGCGGCCGAAGGCGAGTATCTGGACGCGGCCCTGTCCTGCGCCTCCGCCATCCCGTTCGCGGGGTACGGGGCGACGGCGGCGAAGGCGGCGCGGTACGGCGACAAGGCGTTGGACGCGATCGATACGGCGGGCGACGCGAAGCGCGCGACGGACACCGCGACGAACGCGGGGCGGGCGACGGACACACCACCGGCAGGCGGCACCCCGGACGCCCCGACAACCCCGAAGGACCCGGCCCCGGCCAACCCGGCGCCGGCCCCGGCAGCCGCCCCGGCTCCGGCGGCACCGAAGCCCCCGGAGGCGCCGCCCGCCTGCCCCGTCGGGAACAGCTTCGTCCCTGGCACCGAGGTCCTGATGGCCGACGGGACCACGAAGCCGATCGAGGACGTCGGGATCGGCGACAAGGTCGCGGCGTCCGACGTGGAGACGGACGACACGCAGTCGCGGACGGTGACCCGCACCATCAAGGGTGAGGGCACCAAGAACCTGGTCACCCTCAAGGTCGACACGGACGGCCGGGCAGGAGCCGAGACCTCCACCATCACGGCCACCGACGGCCACCCGTTCTGGCTGCCGGACCTGGGCCGCTGGATGGAGGCCGGTGACCTCGAACGCGGTCAGTGGCTGAGCACGGGCAGCGGCAGCTGGGTCCAGATCACGGCCGTCAAGGCGCACAAGGCACAGGCGACGGTCTACAACCTGAGCGTTGAGGGCCTGCACTCGTACCATGTGCTGGCAGGGGCCACACCGGTCCTGGTCCACAATTGCGGTGCTCGTGTCGTCGATATGCACGGAAACGACATCGCGAATCCGGAT
Source organism: Streptomyces sp. CA-210063 (assembly GCF_024612015.1). Taxonomy (NCBI): domain Bacteria; kingdom Bacillati; phylum Actinomycetota; class Actinomycetes; order Kitasatosporales; family Streptomycetaceae; genus Streptomyces; species Streptomyces sp. CA-210063. Next base: position 8,267,938 of record NZ_CP102512.1, on the reverse strand, counting down.
GCGCTCGCTTCGGGCCTGCTCCGCCACACGAATACGGCACTTTCCGAATGGAACGCGGGAACCATCGGGTTTTCTCCGGCGGACCTCGCGAGAATCGCCCGGAAACCAAGCCGAGCCAACACCATCAAGGGAAATATCCTCGATGCCCGGGTGAAGGAACTCGCCGGCGGCGATTCGACGCTGCGCGACCTCTTCTCAACTCCTGGCGGTATGCCCGGCCCGGACTGGGTCAATACCGGTACAAGCGTTCCAGGAATCGGCTGGTACGATCTGACGACTCAACGTATGTGGGGGCAGCACGTGTTCGACTACGCCCCCAAGTTCGGTCCGGGAGTCGGCATCCTCTGGCAATGATTCCAACTTCGCCGCACCGTAGTGCTGTGACGGTGGGAAGATAATGGCTGGGTCGCCCGAACCCGACGGGCGACCCAGCCGTTTCTCGTAGCAAGATCTTCGAAAGGGCGAGTCGTGAGCAGCATTGTCAAGTTCTTTGTGGCGACGCGGGAAGATGCGATCGACACGTTGAACACCGGCCCCATCGCATCAACCCGCATAATTTCTTTCGGAAATTTCGATGCCGAGGAAGCGCTGCTGGACTGGGAAGCCCACCTCACCGGCAAAACCTTTTCAGAGCTTCTGGACAATGACGTCCCGGAGGAGGTTGCCGAGAGCGATGACGGTCCTGTGGTGCTCTTGCTGTCCGACGCACTCCTGAACTCGCTCTCTTCCGCATCGAGTTCTCAGCTCGACGAGCTCGCGATGTGGTGGGCGAGCAAGAAAGCAGTCGAGGGAATCGAGATCGATCCACCCCTCGCCGCGAATATTCTGCAGGAACTCGTCGAACTGATTCACCAGCAGCGCGAACCCGACGAAAGCGTGTACTGCTGGACGGGTTGAACGGGCAGGCGCTCGCCCTGGTGAGCGCGGTCCGTCGAGGGCCTCCTCTACGCAACCACCCGCCCGTTCAGCACCACCCGCGACGGGGCCCCCAGCACGCGCACATCCGTGCGGGGGTCCCGTTCGTACACCACCAGGTCTGCGGGGGCTCCCTCGTCCAAGCCGGGCCGGCCCAGCCACCGGCGGGCGCCCCATGTGGTCGCCGCGAGGGCCTCGACCGGTGGGATGCCGGCGGTGACCAGTTCCGCGACCTCGGCGGCGACCAGGCCGTGCGGGAGGGAGCTGCCCGCGTCGGTGCCGACGTAGACGGGGATTCCGGCGTCGTAGGCGTTGCGGACGGTGTCGTAGCGGCGTTCGTGGAGGCGGCGCATGTGGGCGGACCAGCGGGGGAACTTGGCCTCGCCGCCGGCCGCCATGGTCGGGAAGGTGGCGATGTTGACGAGTGTGGGGACGATGGCGACGCCCCGCGAGGCGAACAGCGGGATGAGGTCCTCCGTCAGGCCCGTCGCGTGCTCGACGCAGTCGATGCCCGCCTCGACGAGGTCGCGGAGGGACGATTCGGCGAAGCAGTGGGCCGTCACCCGGGCGCCCAGCAGGTGCGCCTCCGTGATCGCCGCCTCGACCGCCTCACGCGGCCAGCACGGTGTCAGGTCGCCCACCTCGCGGTCGATCCAGTCCCCCACCAGCTTCACCCAGCCGTCACCGCGCCGGGCCTCCCGCGCGACGTACGCGACCAGGTCCTCCGGCTCGATCTCATGGGCGAAGTTCCGGATGTAGCGGCGGGTGCGCGCGATGTGCCGGCCGGCCCGGATGATTTTCGGGAGGTCGTCGCGGTCGTCGATCCAGCGGGTGTCGGACGGGGAGCCCGCGTCCCGGAGCAGCAAGGCCCCCGCGTCCCGGTCCGTCAGGGCCTGCTTCTCCGCCACGTCGGCGTCGACCGGGCCGTGCACGCCCAGCCCGACGTGGCAGTGGGCGTCGACGAGGCCGGGCAGCGCCCAGCCCTCGACCGTGCGGATGTCGGGGGCGGTCGCGGGACGGTCGTAGGAGATCCGTCCGTCGACGACCCACAGCTCGTCCCGGACGTCCTCAGGTCCGACCAGGACCCGGCCCTTCACATGCAGCACCGGCTCATCGCTCATGTACTGCACCCTAGCCACCCGGCTGTTCGGCCTTGCCCACCTGGTCCGACGTCTCCTCCTCCACCTCCGCCATCGCCGGGTCGAGGAGGCGGGAGAGGAAGTGGCGGGTGCGGTCGTGCCGGGGGCTGCCGATGACCTGGGCCGGGGGGCCGTCCTCGACGATCACGCCGCCGTCCATGAAGAGGACGCGGTCGGCGACCTCGCGGGCGAAGGTCATCTCGTGGGTCACGACCATCATGGTCATGCCTTCGGTCGCCAGCCTGCGCATGACCGCGAGGACGTCGCCCACCAGTTCCGGGTCCAGCGCCGACGTCGGCTCGTCGAAGAGCATGACCTCGGGGCCCATCGACAGCGAGCGGGCGATCGCCACGCGCTGCTGCTGGCCGCCGGAGAGGGAGGCGGGGTAGGCGTTCGCCTTCTCCGACAGGCCCACGCGTTCCAGGTTCTCGGCGGCGACCCCGGCGGCCCGCGCCTTGTCCCTCCGCAGGACCCGGCGCTGCGGCAGCGTGAGGTTCTCGGTCACCGTGAGGTGCGGGAAGAGGTTGAACTGCTGGAAGACCATGCCGATCCGGCGGCGTACGGCGTCGATGTCGACGTCGGGGTCCGTCAGCTCGGTGCCGCCGACGAAGACCTGGCCCTTCGTGGGCTCCTCCAGGAGGTTCACACAGCGCAGCAGGGTCGACTTGCCGGAGCCCGACGGGCCGATGACGCACACCACCTCGCCCTGCCGGATCTCCAGGTCGATGCCCTTCAGCACCTCGTTGTCGCCGAACGCCTTGTACAGGCCGCGTACTTGGATCTCCGGGCGTCCGCCGAGGGACTTCCCGCCCAGGGTTTTCTCGCTCATTTCACGGCCTCCTGGGCCTTCGCCTCCATCCGGCGCACGACGAAGCCGAGCGGGATGGTCACCAGCAGGTAGCACAGGCCGGCGACCAGGATCGGCGTGGAGTTGGCGGTGGTGCTGGCCAGGTCGCGGCCGTACTTGGACAGTTCGCGCTCCTCCAGGGTGACGCCGAGGAACAGGACGAGAGAGGAGTCCTTGAAGAGGAGGACCAGTTCGTTGGTGAGCGGCGGGAGGATGATCCGGAACGCCTGCGGGATGATGATCGAGATCATCGCCTTCGCCGGTGAGAAGCCCAGGGAACGGGCCGCTTCCAGCTGGCCCTTGGGGACGGCCTGGATGCCCGCGCGGATCGTCTCCGCCATGTACGCCGCCGCCACCAGGCCCAGCGCGAGGGCGACCTTGCCGTACGTGCCGCCGGGGATCTCCGTGCCGGGGAAGGCCAGCGGCACGGCGACACCGATGAAGATGAAGATCAGCAGGGCGGGCAGGCCCCGGAAGATCTCGATGTACACACCGGCGAACCAGCGGTACGGGCCCACCGACGACAGCCGCATCAGCGCGATGACCATGCCGAGGACGAGGCCGAACGCGAAGCCGGACAGCGTGTACAGCACGGTGTTCTTGAGCGCCAGCGTGATGACGTCGGGGAACATCCGCTCGGCGATGTCCCACTGGGCGAACTGGTTCTTGAGCTGGTCCCAGTCGGCGGACACCGCGAAGGCGATGACCGCCGCGACGAACACCGCGTACTGCGCGCCCCGGGAGAGGGTGCGCTTCTGGGTCCGGCTCAGCCCCTTCTTCTTCGGCTGGAGCGGTGTGTCCGTGTCGGTCACGCTCATGAGGCGGACGGGGAGGCGGTGGCGGCGCTCTCGTCGTACGGGCCGATCCACTGCTCGTACAGCTTCTTGTACGTGCCGTCGGACTTGGCGTCGGCGAGCGCCTTGTTGACGGCGGCGAGGAGCTTGGTGTTGCCCTTCTTGACCGTGAAGCCGTACTCCTCACCGGTGTTGACCTGCTCGGCGACCTCGAAGGCGTCGGCGAGCACCGGGTCCTTCAGCCAGCCCTGGACGACCGGGTAGTCGATGACGACGGCGTCGACCTGGCCGGCGCGCAGGCCGTTGAGGACGGCGTCGGAGGACTCGAAGGAGACCGGGTCGAGGCCCTGGCTCTTGGCGTAGTCCTCACCGGTGGTCTGCGCCTGGGTGCCGACCTTGAAGTCCTCGTCGCCCTTGAGGTCCGCGAAGGAGCCGATGTCGGCCTTCTTGGCGGCGAGGACGGCCTGGGTGGCCTCGAAGTACGGGTCGGAGAAGTCGACGTTCTTCTTGCGCTCGTCGGTGATCGTCATACCGGCCGCGGCGAGGTCGCACTCGCCGGAGTTCAGGAAGGCACCCGTCTTGAAGTTCTCGAACGGCGTGTCCAGGATCTCCTGCTTGACGCCCAGGTCCTCGGCGACGAGGTCGATCAGCGACACGTCGAAGCCCTGCACCTTGCCGTCGATCTCCGACTGGAACGGCGGGTACGGCAGGTGGGTGCAGGTCGTCAGCTGACCGCCCTTCACCAGCTCCACCCCGCCGGCCGCGGTCTTGGTGCCGCCGCTGCCGCCGTCGCCGTCCGAGGAACAGCCGGCCACGAGCAGCAGCCCGGCCGTCGCGGTGGTGGCGGCCAGGATGCGGGTCCGGCGTCCGAGGACCGAGTTCACGGGGAGACCTCCTATGAGGGAACTGCGGGGAACACAGAGAAGACGGAGAAGACAGGGAACACAGACATCCGATTATAAGGAGATCTTTGACTTCCTCAAACCAAACCGATGGCTACTGGGCCGTTCGGCCTCAGATGTCGTCGTCGAGGGGCGAGCCGGGGCCGTCGGTACCCTCGACACCATCTACCCCGTGAGCGAAGAGAGCACCCCGTGACGCACCCGTTTCTGGATCTGGCCCCGTTGAGTGCGGCGCACTTCGCGTCGATCGAGGACCGGGTGGGCCGGCTGCTCGCCACGGAGCAGGACGTCGTGATCACACAGGGCGAGGCGCTGCTGCCGCTGGAGGGGGCGATTCGCGGGGCCGCCGGGCCCGGTACGACCGCGCTGAACGTGATCACCGGTCCGTACGGGCAGACATTCGGGAACTGGCTGCGGGACTGCGGCGCGACCGTGATCGACCTGGCCGTCCCCTTCCACACGGCGGTCACGGCCGAGCGGATCCGGGACGCCTTCGCCGAGCACCCGGCGATCGACTTCGTCTCACTGGTCCACGCGGAGGCGGCGACCGGCAACACGAACCCCGTGGCGGAGATCGGCGAGGTGGTCCGCGAGCAGGGGGCGCTCTTCTACCTGGACGCGGTCGCCTCCGTGGGCGCCGAGCCGGTGCTGCCCGACGCGTGGGGTGTCGACCTGTGCGTCATCGGGGCGCAGAAGGCGATGGGCGGGCCGGCCGGGGTGTCGGCGATCTCCGTGAGCGAGCGGGCGTGGGCGCGGATGGCAGCCAACCCGCGGGCGCCCAGGAGTTCCTACCTCTCGCTCCTTGACTGGAAGGAGCGCTGGATCGACGGTGGCCGCCGCGCCCTTCTCCACGCGCCCGCGCAGCTGGAGATGCTCGCGTTGGAGGCCTGCCTGGAGCGCATCGAGGGGGAGGGCCTGGACGCGGTGATGTCCCGTCACGCGCGCGCCGCCGCGGCGACCCGCGCGGGCACCTTCGCCCTGGGCGGCGGCCTGGAGCCGTACGTCCACGCGGCGGCCGACGCGGCGCCGGTCGCCACGACCCTGCGGGTGCCCGCCGGGGTCGACGCGTCGGAGCTGGTCGCCAAGGCGCTCGCCGCGGACCCCGCCCTGCCGCTGGCCGCGGGCGGCGGCGCCCTCGCCGCGGAGATGGTCCGCGTGAACCACTACGGCCCCGACGCGACCCCGGGCGTCGTGCACTCGAGCCTCGCGGGGCTGGGGGCGGCGCTGGCGGAGTTCGGGGTGGGGGTGGACCTGGAGGGGGCCCGGCGGGCGGCGGCTCAGGCCTGGGCGTAGCGGAACGGAACGGCTCCGCCGGGGGAATTGTGGGAAGTTTTTCCGGTAGGAATTCACATGGAATTCGCAGGGCAGAACCCCGTATTCTTCTGCCCGCTCTCCCCTCGCCTAAACGCAAAGGTTTCGCGAACACTGACGGGGCTAATTCGAGCAGATCTCGTGAGGGTTACGCGCGTGTGACCGACTCCACAACGCGCCCCTTTTGTTCGGTAATTTACGGTCAAACACCCCCACATCGACCATGTCTCGCTGGGCCTCTCACGCCCGCGTGATAACACGTGGGCGGCCCATGCGTAACCCCGCGCGGCGATGCAATTCGAAATTCCCCTCGGTAAATTCAAGCCCCATGACTGCCGCACAAGCAGAACCACTGACGGAAATCGTGGAAGGGATTCGGATCGACCGCCCGGACGTGGCGGACGGCGCGGCGCTGTGGCGTATCGCCGGGGACTCCGGAGCCCTGGACCTGAACTCCTCGTACAGCTATCTGCTGTGGTGCCGGGACTTCGCGGACACCTCGGCGGTGGCGCGGAACGAGACCGGGGAGCCGGTCGGGTTCGTGACCGGGTACGTGCGCCCGGAGCGGCCGGACACCCTGCTCGTGTGGCAGGTGGCCGTCGACGAGGCGCACCGGGGGCTCGGGCTCGCGGCCGCGCTGCTGGACGGGCTCACCGCACGGGTCGCGCGACGGCACCCCCTGACCGCCGTCGAGACCACCATCACGCCGGGGAACACCGCGTCCGAGCGCCTGTTCGCCGCGTACGCCGAACGTCATGGCGCGAGTGTCGAGCGCACGGTCCTGTTCGAGGCGGGTGACTTCCCGGACGGTCCGCACCAGCCCGAGGTGCTCCACCGCATCGGCCCGCTGTCCCCCTGAGCCCTCCCTCACCCCCACACACTTCCCCTCCCCCTCCCTCCCCTCCCCCCACGCATCGAGGAGCGATTCGACGTGACCATCACCCAGCCCGACCTGAGCGTCTTCGAGACCCTGGAGTCCGAGGTGCGCAGCTACTGCCGCGGCTGGCCCACCGTCTTCGACCGCGCGCAGGGCAGCCGCATGTTCGACGAGGACGGCCACACGTACCTGGACTTCTTCGCGGGCGCCGGTTCACTCAACTACGGCCACAACAACCCGGTACTCAAACGCGCTCTGATCGACTATCTGGAGCGGGACGGCGTCACCCACGGCCTCGACATGTCGACGACGGCGAAGCGGGCGTTCCTGGAGTCCTTCCAGAACCTCGTGCTGCGGCCGCGCGACCTGCCGTACAAGGTCATGTTCCCGGGGCCGACCGGCACCAACGCGGTGGAGTCGGCGCTGAAGCTGGCCCGGAAGGTGAAGGGGCGCGAGGCCATCGTGTCGTTCACCAACGCCTTCCACGGCATGTCGCTCGGCTCGCTCGCCGTCACCGGGAACGCCTTCAAGCGGGCCGGGGCCGGCATCCCGCTGGTGCACGGCACGCCCATGCCGTTCGACAACTACTTCGACGGCGCGGTCGAGGACTTCCTGTGGTTCGAGCGACTCCTGGAGGACCAGGGCTCCGGGCTGAACAAGCCCGCCGCCGTGATCGTGGAGACCGTGCAGGGCGAGGGCGGCATCAACGTCGCCCGCCCCGAGTGGCTGCGGGCGCTCGCCGAGCTGTGCGAGCGGCAGGACATGCTGCTCATCGTCGACGACATCCAGATGGGCTGCGGCCGCACGGGCGCCTTCTTCTCGTTCGAGGAGGCGGGCATCACGCCCGACATCGTCACCGTCTCCAAGTCCATCAGCGGCTACGGCCTGCCGATGTCGCTGTGCCTGTTCAAGCCGGAGCTGGACATCTGGGAGCCGGGCGAGCACAACGGCACCTTCCGCGGCAACAACCCCGCGTTCGTGACGGCGACGGCCGCCCTGGAGACGTACTGGGCGGACGGCTCCGTCATGGAGAAGCAGACCCGCAAGCGCGGTGAGCAGGTCGAGCAGGCCCTGATCTCGATCACCGAGGAGAACCTCGCCGATGTGAAGGAGTACCGCGGGCGCGGCCTGGTGTGGGGCATCGAGTTCCACGAGAAGGCGCGCGCGGGGCGGGTGGCCCAGCGGGCCTTCGAACTCGGCCTGCTGATCGAGACGTCGGGCCCGGAGAGCGAGGTCGTCAAGCTGCTGCCGGCCCTCACCATCACCCCGGAGGAGCTGGACGAGGGTCTGCGCGTCCTCGCCCGGGCCGTGCGGGAGACCGTCTGAGACCACAGTCGACCACCGGAAACACCTATCTAGGAGGCATCGCGAAACCGTGATCGTCCGTTCGTTCAAGGACATCGAAGGAACCGACCGGCATGTGAAGTCGGCGTCCGGCACCTGGGAGAGCAAGCGGATCGTCCTGGCCCGGGAACGGGTCGGGTTCTCGCTCCACGAGACCGTCCTGTACGCCGGTACGGAGACGTCGATGTGGTACGCGAACCACGTCGAGGCCGTCGTGTGCGTCGAGGGCGAGGCCGAGCTCACCGACCAGGAGACCGGGCGGAGTTACACGATCACGCCCGGAACCATGTACCTCCTCGACGGCCATGAGCGGCACACGCTGCGCGTCAAGGAGGACTTTCGCTGCCTCTGCGTCTTCAACCCGCCCGTCACGGGACGGGAGGACCACGACGAGAACGGCGTCTACCCCCTGCTCACCGAGGAGGTCTGAACCATCGTGACCACCATGACCGACATCACCGACCTCTACCCGAGCCGCGCGGCCACCGAGGTGTCCGTCCCCCGCCAGGACCCGGTCGTCTGGGGCTCCCCCGGCACGCCCGGCCCCGTCTCCCTGGCCGATCTCCAGGCGTACGAGCGTGACGGCTTCCTCGCCGTCGAGGAGCTCATCGCCCCGGACGAGGTCGCCGTCTACCGGGCGGAGCTGGAGCGGCTCGTCGCCGACCCGGCGATCCGCGCCGACGAGCGCTCGATCGTCGAGCCGAAGTCGCAGGAGATCCGCTCGGTCTTCGAGGTACACCGGATCAGCGAGCTGTTCGCGCAACTCGTGCGCGACGAGCGGGTCGTCGGGCGGGCCCGGCAGATCCTCGGCTCGGACGTCTACGTCCACCAGTCGCGGATCAATGTGAAGCCCGGCTTCGGCGCGTCCGGCTTCTACTGGCACTCCGACTTCGAGACCTGGCACGCCGAGGACGGGCTGCCGAACATGCGGACGGTGTCCGTCTCGATCGCCCTGACCGAGAACTACGACACCAACGGCGGCCTCATGATCATGCCGGGGTCGCACCGGACGTTCCTCGGCTGTGCGGGGGCCACCCCGCAGGACAACTACAAGAAGTCGCTGCAGATGCAGGACGCCGGCACCCCGTCCGACGAGGCGCTGACGGCCATGGCCTCCGAGTACGGCATCAAGCTGTTCACCGGCAAGGCCGGTTCGGCGACCTGGTTCGACTGCAACTGCATGCACGGCTCCGGGGACAACATCACGCCGTTCCCGCGCAGCAACGTCTTCATCGTCTTCAACAGCGTGGAGAACGCGGCGGTCGAGCCGTTCGCGGCGCCGGTACGGCGGCCGGAGTTCATCGGCGCACGGGACTTCACGCCCGTGCGGTGACCTCGCCGTCGCCCTGACCGGGCCGGGCGGTCGCTGCCCCCTGAGCGACCGCCCGGCCCTTCACACGTCCCGATCGGCCACGGCCGTACTACAGCGAGGGGTAGTCCGTGTAGCCCTTCGCGTCGCCGCCGTAGAAGGTCGCGGGGTCGGCCTCGTTGTACGGGCCGCCCGCCTTCAGCCGGGCCGGGAGGTCCGGGTTGGCGAGGAAGAGCTGGCCGAAGGCGACGATGTCGGCGGTGCCGTCCTCGACGAGGGCCAGGTCGTCGGGGCCGGTGGGGCCGTCCGTCGCCGGGTTGAGGATGAGCGTGCCGGAGAACAGCTTGCGCAGCCGCTGGGTCAGCTCACGCTGCCCGGGGGCCTCGCCGATGTGCAGATACGCGAGGCCGAGCGGCTCCAGGGCCTGGACCAGCGCGGTGTAGGTGGGCTCGGGGTCGGGCTCGCTGATGTCGTTGAAGGGGTTGCCGGGCGAGACGCGCAGCCCGGTGCGGTGCGCGCCGATCGCCTCCGCGACGGCCTTCACGGTCTCCACGGCGAAGCGGATGCGGTTCTCGTCGGAGCCGCCCCAGTCGTCGGTGCGCAGGTTGGAGCCGGGCGCGAGGAACTGGTGGATCAAGTAGCCGTTGGCGCCGTGCAGTTCCACTCCGTCGAAACCGGCCTCGATCGCGCGGCGCGCGGCCGCCGCGAACTCCTGGACGGTGTCGAGGACCTCGTCGTGGCTCAGCTCGCGCGGGGTCACGAAGTCCTTGGGGCCCACGTGCGTGTACACCTGTCCCTGCGCGGCGACCGCCGAGACGCCGACCGGGTGCAGGCCCTCGGGGAGCAGCACGGGGTGGCCGATCCGGCCGGTGTGCATCAGCTGGGCGAAGATCTTGCCGCCGGCCGCGTGCACGGCGTCGGTGACCTCGCGCCAGGCGGCCACCTGGTCCTCGTCGTGCAGCCCGGGCGTGTTCGGGTAGCCCTGGCCCACATGGCACGGCTGGATGCCCTCGGTCACGATGAGGCCGGCCGAGGCGCGCTGTGCGTAGTACTCGGCGGTGAGGCCGGTGGGACGGCCGCCCTCGGCGGCGCGGCTGCGGGTCATGGGCGCCATGGCTATGCGGTTGGCGAGCTGCGTGCCGGAGAGGTCGATGGGGTCGTACGCGGTGGTCACGGTAACTCCCGATGAGTGGATTATGTGGTCGGCCAATCAATCCAACCGGGGAGCACTGTAGCCCATTCCTTGGTCGGCCAACTTTTTTGGGGCGACCGGTACCCTTGGGTCGAGAGGCCGCGCTGACCAGGGAGTTTTCGATGGAGGCCACCGAGAAGTGTGCGACCACGCTGCCGTCCGCGGCACGTGGGGGGCCGGTCAGCCACGCGGTCTCCCGGGTGGCCCGGCTGCATCGCAACGCCGCCGGGCGGCTGTTGCGGGGGCTCGGGCTCCACCCCGGGCAGGAGCTGGTGATGATGCGCCTCTGGGAGGGCGGACCGGCGCGGCAGTCCGACCTGATCCGGTTGCTGGACCTCGATCCGTCCACGGTCACGAAGATGCTGCAGCGGCTTGAGCAGGCCGGGCATGTGCGGCGGGCGGCCGATCCTGCGGATCGGCGGGCCGTGCTCGTCGAGGCGACCGAGGAGAGTGGGGCTCTGTTGGAGCAGGTGGAGCGAGCTTGGGAGGAACTGGAGGCACAGACCCTGGCGGGGCTCGATGTCGGCGAGCGTCGACAGCTCTTGGTCCTGCTTGGCCGCGTCGAGTCGAATCTGTGTCCGGAGTCGACGGGCCGTTAGGGGTGGCGGGGACGCTGCGGGTGGGTGGGGGCTGGTCGCGCGGTTCCCCGCGCCCCTGAAGGGGCGCGACCCTCACCGGCAGCTACCAGGCCCCCTCACAGCCATGCCAGTGACGCCGCCCTCTCCAGTACGTTGCGTGCGGCGGCCTCGTCTCCCGTGATGCCCCTCGGTACCTCCTCCGGGGCGTACCGCCCACCCACCAGGAGGCAGAAGTCGACCGGGTCCAGGGTGAGTTCGGCGGTGACGGGCTCGGCGTCCGAGCCGAAGACCCAGGTGGTGTCGGTGGTGGGGCCGGTGATCTCGAACAGGACCGGAGGCGCGTCCTTCAGGGCCAGGCCGAGGATGCGGACCGCGAGGCGGACCAGGCGCTCCAGATGCTCGTCGGGCGGTGGCGGTACGGGGAGGCCGAGCGCGCGGCCGAGGTCGTCCGTGTGGATCCAGGCCTCGAAGGCGCGGACCACGAAGTGGTCGGCGACCGGCAGCCGCAGGCCCATCACCGTGACGGCGCGGGCGGCGAGTTCGGGGTCGCGGGCCTCGGGCGTGGCCAGCAGCGCGGCGGCCTGCGCGGCCCAGGTGGCGACCGTCTCCTCGGGTGTGCGGCCGTGCTCGTGGGCGATGACGTCGGCGGTGCGCCGGGCCCAGGCGTCCCCGGCGGAGGTCTCCTCCGGGATGTGCGAGGCGGGCAGGCGCGCGTCGACACCGAGGGGTACGGCGAGGTGCTCGTCGGCGGCGACGAGGTGCGCGACGGTGGCGTGCGCGTCCCAGTCGTGGACGACCGGCGTGCCCCAGCGGCCGTCCAGCTCCGGGACCAGTGCCTGGAGTCCGGCGACGGCGGCGGCGTAGGGCGCGGCGTGCGGGGCGACCTCGGGGACACGGGGGCGGCGGGCACGGAGGGCCGTGGCGAGGACACCGTCCACGCTCCCGTTCACGGAGCCACCCGGTACGGCGGCACCCGGCCCCGGCGTGCCGTCCAGCAGTCGTACGGTGTCCCTGAGCCGCTCGGCCTCCGCCGCGCAGGTCTCGCATCCGGCCAGGTGCAGGGGGACCGTCCGGTCGTCGCCGGGTGGGAGCGCGCCGACCGCCCAGGCGGCCAGCAGCTCCCGTACGCCGTCGTGGTCGTTGGTCATCGCGCGCCGCCCTTTCGCCCTGCCCCGTCCACGATACGCAGGACCCGCGCGGTCCGGGCGGTCCCGTACGCCCCCATCACGCGCCCCTCACCGTCGCGGGGTCCGATGGGTCCGCGAGGGACTCCGCCAGTTTGCGCAGGGCCGAGCGGAGCCGCGTCTTCGCGGTGCCCTCGGGTATGCCCAGTTCGACGGCGGCCTGGCGGTAGGTACGGCCCGCGAAATAGGCAAGGTGGACCACTTCCCGTTGGGGGCGCGGGAGTTCGGCGAGGGCGGTGTGCAGCAGGAGGGAGCGCTCGCGGTCGACGACCGCCTCGTCCGGGCCGGGCCCCGTGTCGGGGATGGCGTGCAGCGCCGAGTCGTCCGCGCGGGCGTCCTTGCGGTGCCGGGCCTCGCTGCGCACCCAGTCCACGGCCCGCCGGTGGGCGACCATGGACAGCCAGGTACGCAGCGAGCCCCGGCGCGCGTCGTAGCCGTACGGTCTGCTCCACAGCTGGGCGAAGACCTCCTGCGCCACGTCCTCGGCGGCCGCCGGGCTGCGGGTGACACGGACGGCCACCCGCCGGACGAGTGCCCCGTACGCCGCGTACGCCTCACGCAGCGCGGACTCGTCCCCGTACACCAGCCGCCGATGCAACTCCACATCGATGGACGGCTGTTCGAGCGTCGGCTCCACCGGCACCACCACCTCGTGAAGCCTTCCTAGCGTCCTCGCGCGGTCCGCGCCAGTGGGTCTCGGAAGTCAGCCGGACAGGACGTCCAGGATCCGGTCGACATCCGTGGGCGCGTTGTACAGGTGGAAGGCGGCCCGCAGATGGCCCGCACGGTCGGAGACCTCGACCCCCGCCCGGCTCAATTCCGCCTGCCGGTGGCCGATTCCGGGCACCGACACGATCGCCGAGCCGGGCGCCGGCACCGGCTCGTGGCCCAGTCCGGCGAGGCCCGCGCGGAAGCGGTCGGCCAGCGCGAGGTCGTGATCCCGTACGTTCGCCACGCCCAGTTCCTCGATCAGCGCGAGGGAGCGGCGGGCACCGGCGTACGAGAACAGGCTGGGGCTCTCGTCGAACCGGCGGGCGGAGCGGGCGAGTTCCTCGACCGGGCCGTAGCAGCTGTCCCACGGCTCCTCCCCCGCGACCCAGCCGGCGAAGAGGGGGGTGAGTCCGCCGAGGTCCTCCGGGACGACGAGGAAGGTCACCCCGCGCGGGCAGACAAGCCACTTGAAGGCGACGGAGACGACGTAGTCGTACGCGTCCGCCTCGATCGGCAGCCATCCCGCGGACTGCGACGCGTCGACGTACGTGCGTGCCCCGTGTGCCCGCGCGCTCTCGCGGATCGCGCCCAGGTCGGCGACCCGGCCGTCGGCGGACTGCACGGCGCTGACCGCGACGAGCGCCGTGCCCGGCCGCACCGACTCGGCGACCCGCTCCAGCGGCACCTGACGCACCTTGAGGTCGCCGCGCACGTGGAAGGGGTTCACGAGGGACGTGAAGTCGCCCTCGGCGGTCAGCACCTCCGCGCCCGCGGGCAGCGCGGCGGCGATCAGCCCGCTGTAGACGGCGACCGAGGCGCCGGCCGCCACACGGCGGTCCGGCACCCCGACGATCCGGCCGAAGGCCGCCCGCGCGGCCTCCACATCGGCGAACATGTCCTGCGGCCGCCCGGCCGCCACCGACTCCACGCCGGCCTTCATCGCGTCGACCGCGCGGGCGGGCAGCAGCCCCGTGCTCGCGGTGTTCAGATAGGTGTTCTTCGGGGCGAACTCGGTCCGAACGAGGCTCTCGAAGGTCTCCATGACACCACTGTGGGGCCGCGTGGACCCCACGTCCATTGAGATGTTTTGCACGGTTTCCCCAAGCGCCGCTTATACATGGCGGCCGACCTGGACGGCAGCGCCCCTTCAAGGGGCGCGGGGAACTGCGCGAGCGACCACGACGCACCGGCAGCCCGCGAACAACCGCACCCCCTACTGAGGCACGGCACATCCATCCGGCCCACAGGCCTCCGCACCCTCCGCCGCGACCAGCTTCAACGGCGGCCGCTCCCCCCACGCCTGCGCGAGAGCCTTCTCGAACACCTCCGCGGGCTGAGCCCCGGACACCCCGAACTTCCGGTCCAGCACGAAGAAGGGCACCCCGTTCGCGCCGAGCGCGGCGGCCTCCCGCTCGTCGGCCCGGACGGCGTCGGCGTACGCGTCCGAGTCGGCCAGCACCTTGCGCACGGCGTCCTCGTCGAGCCCCGCCTCGACGGCCAGCTCGACCAGATACGCGTCGGCGTCCGCGTACACGGACCGCTCGTCGGCGAAGTTCGCCCGGTAGAAGGCCTGCAGCAGCTCGCTCTGCCGGCCCTGCTCCTTGGCGAAGTGCAGCAGGCGGTGCATGTCGAAGGTGCTGCCGTGGTCGCGGCCCTCGGCCCGGTAGGCGAGCCCCTCGGCGGCGGCCTGCTCGCGGAGGTTGTGCTCGCCGGCCTGGGCCTGCGCCTCACTCATCCCGTACTTCTTGCTCAGCATGGTGAGCACCGGCTGGATGTCGTCCTTGGCCCGGCCCGGGTCGAGCTCGAAGGAGCGGTGCACCACCTCGACGCCGTCGCGGTGCGGGAAGGCCGCGAGCGCCTTCTCGAAGCGGGCCTTGCCCACGTAGCACCAGGGGCAGGCGATGTCGCTCCAGATCTCGACGCGCATGGTGTCAGCTCTCTCCAGGTCGTACGGGTACGGAGACGCCCTCCGCCTCCACGGTTGGTGAACGTTCAAGCAGCCTGGCTCATTCCCCGGTCACGGTGAACGTGAGGAGAAGGTGGTGGTCGCCCGGGGCGGGCCGGTGCTGTGGGTCGGGGGTCCAGCCCAGTCCGGTGTAGAAGGCCCGGGCCCGGTGGTTGTCCGTGTGCACGGAGAGGCCGGCCGTGCGTTTGCCGTCGGCCCGCCACTCCTCCACGCAGGCCGCGTGCAGGGCGCGGCCGGTGCCGCGGCGCCACTGCTCGGGGTCGACGTGGAACTGGGCGAGGTACACGGTGTCGGGGGGCGCGCCGTCGGCCGTACGGAAGGAGGCGACGGCGGTGATCCGGCCGTGCTCCACCGCGCACAGCACGTGCCCGTCCGGCCGTTCGATGGCTCGTCGCCAGGAGGCGGGCCAGTCCGTGCCGTCGTGGGGGATGCCGTCCGGGTGGTACGTCGCGCGGGCGCGGGCGTGCAGTGCGGTGATGCGCGGGGTCTCGGCGGGGAGCGCGGTCCTGATCACGCGCGCTCCGGTGACTCGGGTCACACGGTCCTTGATCATGCCGCTGAGGACGTGGGCGGGGGCGGTGTGGTTCCGGGGGGTTTCTTCGCCCCCGCCGCCCCTACCCATTCCCATCCCCAGGGGCTGCGCCCCTTCGACCCCCGTCTGCGGGTTCGTCGTGGTTGCTCGCGCAGTTCCCCGCGCCCCTGAAATGCTCAGCTGCCGTTCCTCAGGTCCTTCGGCCAGTTCGGGCGGAACTCGATCTCGTCGTACGTGACCACACAGCCCTCGCCCATCGGGGACTGGGTCATGAAGCCGACGAGGGCGGCGCCGCTCTGCTGTTCGCCGGCGAGGGTGAAGAGGCGGACGAAGGTCCACTGCTTGCCGTCGCGGGAGGCGTGGAAGGCGAAGGCCCGGCCGGTGCGGCTGACCCGCAGCCAGACCGAACTGCCCTCCACCGTGAAGGAGTTGGCGTCGTCCGAGTGCCCCCGGGTGACCACCGTGCACACGGTCGGCACATCCGGTGAGTACTCCAGGCAGAGCTTCGCCCAGGCCCGCTCCCCCACATGCACATACAGAACGCCCGCGTCGAACCCGGCGGCGAAGCCGACGGTGACACGGGCGATCAGCTGGAAGTCCCCCTCCGGCGCACCCAGCAGCCTGGGCGCGTCCGAAGCGGGATCCAGCCCCTCGTCGGTCGGCGGCACGAACCGGTCCTGCCGCGCCCCGGCCCACCCGGTCAGCACCCCGTCCTCATAGGACCAGTGCCCATCGGGACCGTATGTACGGAGCAGGAACGGGAGTTCGGGAATTTCGACGTCCATTGGGGGATTCTTACAGCCCCCGGCCCGCGGCAGCAGGCTTTTGAGGGGCGCGGGGAACTGCGCGATCAGCCACGAACGACCCGCAGCCCGCAGACACCGCACCCCTTATGGCGCTACCGCTCCAGAACCCCGTTGAACCGCCGAGGCAACCCCAGCGGGTTGTCGTCCCGAAGCTCCACCGGAAGCAGCGCCTCGGGCGCCCCCTGGTAGGCCACCGGCCGCAGCCACCGCTCGATCGCCGTACCGCCCACCGACGTGGACGTGGAGGTCGTGGCCGGGTAGGGCCCACCGTGGTGCTGGGCCGCAGCCACAGCCACACCCGTCGGCCACCCGTTGACCAGGACGCGCCCGGCCAGCGGCGTCAGCTCGGCGAGGATCTCCGGCCCACGCCCCTCGCCGGCGGCCTCCCCACCGGACAGGTGCACCGTGGCGGTGAGGTTGCCCGGCAGACGGGACAGCACCGACTTGGCCTCGCCCTCGTCCTCGTAGCGCGCCACGACCGTGAGCGGCCCGAAGCACTCCTCCAGGAGCAGGTCGTGCTCGCCCTCGGCCGCCAGCTTGGCGGCGGGGACGGTCAGGAACCCGGGGCTGACGGTGTGCTCGCCGCCCGCGCCGGCGGTGACCGGCGACTCCACGCCGGGCAGCTCCGCGCGCTCGGCGACACCGGCGAGGAAGTTGTCGCGCATCCGGTGGTCCAGCAGGACCCCGGAGTCGACGTCGCTGACCGCGTCGGTGAGCGACTTGAGCAGACGGTCACCGGCGTCGCCGGTGGGCGCCAGCACCAGCCCGGGCTTCACGCAGAACTGGCCGACGCCGAGGGTCATCGACCCGGCGAGCCCCGCACCGATCGCCTCGGCGCGCTCGGAGGCCGCGGCCTCCGTGATGAGGACGGGGTTCAGGGAGCCCAGCTCGCCGTGGAACGGGATCGGCACCGGGCGGGCGGCCGCCGCGTCGAAGAGGGCGCGGCCGCCGCGTACCGAACCGGTGAAGCCGGCGGCCGTGACGAGCGGGTGCTTGACCAGCTCGACGCCCGCCTCGAAGCCGTGGACGAGGCCGAGGACGCCCTCGGGGATGCCGTGCTCGGCGGCGGCCCGGCGCAGCACGATCGCGACCAGCTCGGACAGGGCCGGGTGGTCGGGGTGGGCCTTGACGACGACCGGGCACCCGGCGGCCAGCGCGCTCGCCGTGTCGCCGCCGGGAACGGAGAAGGCGAAGGGGAAGTTGGAGGCCGAGTAGACGGCGACGACACCCAGCGGGACCTTGTAGCGGCGCAGGTCGGGGATGGGCGGGGTCGCGGTGTCGTCGGGGTGGTTGATCACCACGTCGAGGAACGCGCCCTCGTCCACGATGTCGGCGAAGGCCCGCAGCTGGAAGCAGGTGCGGGCGAGTTCGCCGGTGAGCCGGACCGGGCCGAGCGCGGTCTCGGCGTCGGCGACCTCGACGAGCTGGTCCTTGGCCGCCTGGAGCTGGTCGGCGGCCGTGCGCAGGAAGGCCGAGCGGACGGTACGGTCGGCCAGGGAAGCACGGGCGGCGTGCGCCGCGCGGACGGCGGCGTCCACCTCCTGGGCTGTGGCCTCCACCGCAACCTGCTCGCGCTGCTTCCCGGTTCGGGGGTCGACACTCCAGACTGGTGCTGCTGCCACCGCGGGTTCCTCCACGTATATCTGGGTCAATTCCCAGGGGTATATCTGGGTCATTCACCAGGGTCGTTCGATATGCTGAACGCCGTCTCTGATGATGAATATGCTGTCGGAGACTATTTCCCGTCGAACGAAGGGGTCAAGGGCGATGTCGGCAGTCGAGACGGGCGGCGGAGCACAGGTCAAATCGGCGGTAAGGACCGTTGAGCTGCTCGAATACTTCGCCGGACGCCCCGGTATGCACTCCCTGGCCGCGGTCCAGGAGGCCGTCGGTTACCCCAAGTCGAGCCTGTACATGCTGCTTCGCACCCTCGTGGAGCTGGGCTGGGTCGAGACGGACGCGACGGGCACGCGGTACGGCATCGGCGTACGGGCGCTGCTCGTCGGCACGTCGTACATCGACGGCGACGAGGTCGTGACGCTGGCCCGGCCGACGCTGGACCGGCTGTCGGACGACACGACGGAGACGATCCACCTGGCCCGCCTCGACGGGACGAACGTCGTCTATCTGGCCACCCGCCAGTCGCAGCACTATCTGCGCCCCTTCACCCGCGTCGGCCGCCGGCTGCCCGCCCACTCCACCTCGCTCGGCAAGGCGCTGCTGGCCACCTACACCGACGAGCAGGTCCGCAAGCTGCTCCCGGAGACCCTTCCGGCGCTGACCGAGAACACGATCACGGACCGCGAGCGGCTCGTCGAGGAGCTGCACCAGATCCGCGAGCAGGGCTTCTCCGTCGACCGCGAGGAGAACACGCTCGGGCTGCGCTGCTTCGGCGTGGCGATCCCCTACCGCACGCCGGCCCGCGACGCCATCAGCTGCTCGGTGCCGGTGGCCCGGCTGACCCCCGCCCACGAGCAGCTGGTCAAGGACGCCCTCTTCGACGCGCGCGACCGGCTGACGCTGGCGACCAGGAGACTCTGAACCGGCACCGAACCGGCACTGAACCGGCTCGGTGGCAACCCCGGTTTCATGAGGACCCCATGAGAAAACCGGGCGAAGGGAACGGCTGATCGCATCCCGATCGTCTTTCCGGGTGCCATGAACAAGACGATCAGGCGCAGCGCCGTCTTCACCCTGCTGCTCGTGCTCGCCCTGCTGGTGAGGGCGACATGGGTGCAGTTCTACGAGGCCACGGCGCTCGCGGACGACCAGGACAACCGGCGCAACGCGATTCTGACGTACGCGGACCCGCTCGGGAACATCATCGTGGCCGGCGACTCGATCACCGGCTCGGCCCGGACCGAGGGCGGCGACCTCGCGTACAAGCGCACGTACACCGACGGCGAGCTGTACGCGGCGGTGACGGGCTATGCCTCGCAGGCCTACGCGCCCACGCAGTTGGAGGGCATCTACCAGGAGCTCCTCAACGGCACGGACCTCCGCCTGAAGACCGTGATGGACACGGTCACCGACAAGCGGGCCGACCCGGGCAATGTGATCACCACGATCGACCCGGCCGTGCAGAAGGCGGCGTACGACGCGCTCGGCGACAAGAAGGGCGCGGCCGTCGCGATCGACCCGACGAACGGGAAGATCCTCGCGGTGGTGTCGACCCCGTCGTACGACCCGTCGTCGCTCACCGATGCCAACACCGCCGGTACGGCCTGGAAGAAGCTCAACGCCGACGAGGACAAGCCGCTGACCAACCGGGCGCTGCGCCAGCCGCTGCCGCCGGGGTCGACGTTCAAGCTGGTCGTGGCGGCGGCCGCGCTGGAGGACGGGCTGTACGCGTCGGTGGACGCCAGGACCGACAGTCCGGACCCGTACACCCTGCCGGACACCACCACGGAGCTGTCGAACGAGAACGCGAGCGCGCCCTGCGAGAACGCCACGATCCGTACGGCGCTGCGGTACTCGTGCAACAACGTCTTCGCGAAGATGGCCGTCGACCTCGGGCAGGACAAGGTGCGGGCGACGGCCGAGAAGTTCGGCTTCAACGACAAGACGCAGGACGTGCCCGTGCGGGCCTACGAGAGCGTCTACCCGTCGGACATGAACAGGCCCTCCACGGCCCTGACAGGCATCGGCCAGTACGACGTCACCGCGACGCCGCTCCAGATGGCCATGGTGTCGGCGGCGATAGCGAACGGCGGCAAGCTGGTCTCGCCGCACATGGTCGCGCAGATCACCAACAGTGGCGGCGATGTCCTGGAGGACTACGACGCCGAGGCGGACACCAAGGAGATCGTCAGCTCGGAGACCGCCGAGCAGTTGCAGTCGGCGATGCGGACGGTCGTGGAGGACGGCACGGGTACGAACGCGCGGATCAGCGGGGCGACCGTGGGCGGCAAGACCGGTACGGCCCAGAACGGCGAGAAGAACAGCAAGACGCCGTACGCCTGGTTCACGTCGTACGGGAAGGCCGACGGCAAGGAGGTCGCTGTCGCGGTCGTCGTCGAGCAGTCGAACGCGGCGCGGTCGGAGGTCAGCGGCAACGGGTTGGCCGCGCCGGTTGCGAGGGCCGTGATGGAGGCGGCGCTGAAGGGTTGAAGACCACCTGAATAAGAAGGGCCGCCCCTCTCCCCCCGGGGGCGGCCCTTCGTTTTCGACTGCCGGCCGTATGTGGCTGGTCGCGCAGTTCCCCGCGCCCCTTACGGGGCGCGGTGGTTACTTGACCCCGAACAGCTGCTGGATCGGGTTGATCGCGAAGTACACCAGGAACAGGGCCGAGGTGCCCCACAGCAGCCAGTGGATCTCCTTGGCCTTGCCGAGGACCGTCTTGATGAGGACGAAGGCGAGGAAGCCGGCGCCGATGCCGTTGGTGATGGAGTAGGTGAACGGCATCACGGCGATGGTGAGGAACGCCGGGATGGCGATCTCGTACTTGTCCCAGTCGATGTTCTTGACCTGGGTCATCATCAGGAAGCCGACGGCGACGAGCGCGGGGGCGGCGGCCTGCATGGGGACGATGGTCAGCAGCGGGGTGAGGAAGAGCGCCACCGCGAAGAGGCCGCCGGTGATCAGGTTGGAGAAACCGGTGCGCGAGCCCTCGCCGACGCCGGCCGCGGACTCGATGTAGGAGGTCGCGGAGGACGAGGAGGCCGCGCCGCCCGCGACGGCCGCGGCACCGTCGATGAGGAGGACCCGGCCGAGGTTCGGGACCTTGCCCTCCTCGTCCAGCAGGCCCGCCTCGGCGGTGATGCCGACGACCGTGCCCATGGTGTCGAAGAAGTCCGACAGCAGCAGGGTGAAGATCAGCAGGACGACCGTGATGACGGTGGTCTCGCCGAACGAGCCGAACAGGCTGAAGTCGCCGATCAGTCCGAACTCTGGGGCGGCGACGATGTCGTCGGGGACCTTCGGGGTGGTCAGGCCCCAGCTCTTGATGTCGGCCACCGAGTTGATCACGATCGCAACGACCGTCATCGTCAGGATGCTGATGAGGATCGCGCCCTTCACCTTGCGGGCGAGGAGGCCGATGGTCAGCAGGACACCGAGACAGAAGACCAGGATGGGCCAGCCGGACAGCGCGCCGGTGGCGCCGAGCTGCACCGGGACGGTGGTGTTCGCGATGTCCGGGATACGGGTGACGAACCCGGCGTCGACGAAGCCGATGAAGGCGATGAACAGGCCGATGCCGACGCTGATCGCCTGCTTGAGCGCCTGCGGGATGGCGTGCATGACGGCCTCGCGCAGGCCCGTGACCACCAGGACGCAGATGAGGAGGCCTTCGAGGACGACCAGGCCCATCGCGTCGGACCAGCTCATCAGCGGGGCTATCTGGAAGGCGACGACCGCGTTGAGTCCGAGGCCGGCGGCGAGTGCGAGCGGCAGGTTGCCGCCGACGCCCATGATGATCGTCATCACGGCGGCCACGAGGGCGGTGGCGGTGACGAGTTCGGCGCCGTCGAGGGTGTGGCCGTACTTGTCCTTGGCGCTGCCGAGGATGATGGGATTCAGGACAAGGATGTACGCCATCGTGAAGAACGTGGCGAAGCCGCCGCGTACCTCCCGGGCGAAGGTGGATCCCCGAGCGGTGATCTTGAAGAAGCGATCGACGCTGCTCGCCCCGGGTGGCGCGGCTCCGGGACGGTCGGCCACCTTCTGTGCGTCGGACATGAACGGTGCTCCTAGTGACGTGCGTGGACTACGCGCGGATGCTGGCTGGATTGTTCCCCTGTTGAACCCGATTCAGGTTTTCTCCGTGTTACGGAATCGGAGTTCTCCCTGCAAGACGGCGTTCGACGCCGCGTACGAACACCTTTCACGATCACTGCTACTCTTCCGGATCTCGTCGGGAGTCGACCCCGGACGATCACATGTCATTCACATGACACGCACGGGCAGCAGGCTCGGCTGTCTGTGGCCGCAGCGAGAAGAGAGGTCCCCGTGGGCACTGTCGTCGACGACGCAGCCTCCGTGGAGTTCCACGCTTTCTTCGAACGGCATTATGCCGAACTGTCCCGCCTGGCCCATCTGCTGACGGGTGAGGCCGACGCCGCCGACGACCTGGCCGCGGACGCGTTGCTCGCGTTGTGGCACCGCTGGGACCGGGTCCGCGCGGCGGACCATCCGGTGGCGTACGCCCGCGGTGTCGTCGCCAATCTGGCCCGCACCCGGATCCGCAGCGCGGTCCGCGAGCGCCGCAGGATCACACTGTTCTGGTCGCAGCGCGAGGAGAAGACCGAGAATCCCGATGTGGCCGGCGTGGTCGACGTCCAGTCGGCGCTGCGCAGGCTGCCGTTCCGCAAGCGGGCGTGTGTGGTCCTGCGGCATGCCTTCGATCTCTCGGAGAAGGACACGGCGCTCGCCCTCGGGGTCTCGGTCGGTACGGTGAAGAGCCAGACGTCCAAGGGGATGGCCGAGTTGCAGAAGCTGCTCGGCACCGGGGACGCACCGCGGCGTATGCACGCGGGCGTGAACGGCACCGCGGGCGTGACGGGCACGAGTGTGACCGGCGCGGGTGTGCCGAGCAGCGGAGGAAGGGACCGATGAGGGACGTGCACGAGGAGCTGCGTGCCCGGCTGCGCGAGTCGGCCGAGGCGCACGAGCCCGACCGCGCCCGCATCCTGGCCCGGATCGAGCGCGGCATGGCCGCCCCCGGGGAGCGCCGCGTCCGCGAGGCGACGCGTCCGCCGCTGTGGGGCTGGGTGCGGGTGGTCACCGCCACCGCCGGTGTCGCGGGTGTGCTCGCGGTCGGCGGTTACGCGGTCGCCTCCGCGGTGAAGGGCGAGGAGAAGCCACCGGCCGACCAGACGGTCGCGGTCTCCCCGACGCCGGTCGACTCCCCGGCCGCGACGAGCCGGGCACCGGTCCCGCCCGACCAGCCGGGCCCGAGCGCCGGCGGCGGCGAGAAGCAGAAGGAACCCCGCTCGACCCCGTCCACGAGCCCGTCCACCAAGGACACGTCCGCGCCGGAGCTGCCCACCTCGGGGGACGAGGAGGACGGTCCGCTCTGGTCGGACGGTTCGGTCGACCCGCACAGCAACGACTTCTGGGCGCAGAGCAATGTGACCCTGAAGACGGACGAGCAACTCACCGAGCTGACCGTCCAGTTGCGGATCGCCCAGACCGGCGGGGTCACCTCCGCCGGCGCCTGGCGCTCGCTGCCGGAGCAGGACTTCGACCTCACGGTCGAGGAGGACGACGGCTTCCTGGTCTACACCTGGGTGCTGAAGGACGGCCGTACGGTCCCGAAGGGCGAGTTCGTCTTCGCCGGGCAGTACAACCACGAGCGCGGCGGCCGGGACGCGGGCGACGACCGCTACGCGATGGCGGCGAAGGCCGCCGGCGACGACCTCGCGGTGGCGGGCGACTTCGAGGGCAACGACGACGACTCCACAGACGAAGGCGATTCGTAAAGAAATCTCGCGGAGACGGCAACCCTTTCCCCACCGGTGGCGACCAAGAGGCGCAAGAGTCACCACCACCAAGGAATCGGGTTCATGACCGCACCTGCAGAACAGCGCGTCCGGCACCGCCGTCGGGTCACCCGCCGGCGGGCCGTGATCGGCTCGGTGGCCGCCCTCGCCCTCACCGGCGGGGCCGTCGTCACGACGTCGCTGCTGTCCACCGCCGGCGCCGCCGCGACCTGGCCGACGGCCAAGGGCAGCAAGGCCGTCTCCTCGACGATCAAGGTGTCGGGCACGTACGACGGCAAGCTGAAGAAGTTCTTCGGCAAGGGCGCGCTCGGCGGCGGCGGCCAGGACGAGGGCCAGGACCCGATCTTCGAGCTGGCGGACGGCGCGGTCCTGAAGAACGTGATCATCGGCGTCCCGGGAGCGGACGGAGTGCACTGCAAGGGCAGCTGCACCCTCAAGAACGTGTGGTGGCTGGACGTCGGTGAGGACGCCGCCAGCTTCAAGGGCAAGTCGTCGAAGGCCGTGTACAAGGTCGTCGGGGGCGGCGCGAGGAAGGCCGCGGACAAGGTCTTCCAGTTCAACGGCGCCGGGAAGCTCACCATCACCGGCTTCCGCGTGCGGAACTCCGGCAAGCTGGTGCGCTCCTGCGGCAACTGCGCGAAGCAGTACAAGCGCACGATCGTGCTGAGCGACATCGACGTCGTGGCACCCCTGAAGGCGATCGTCGGCGTCAACGCCAACTACGGCGACACCGCCACGCTCTCGAAGATCCGCATCCACGGTGACCCCAAGAAGAAGGTCAAGACCTGCGTGCGCTTCAAGGGCAACAGCTCGGGCAAGGAGCCGACCCAGATCGGCGTGGGCGCGGACGGAACCACCTGCAAGTTCCCGTCATCTGCCCTCACATACAAGTAACCCCAGATCCGACAATCCCGGAGAACCACCCTTGAGCACCCACAAGAGACGTCTCACGCGCCGACGCGTGCTCGGGGCCGGCGCCCTCGGCGTCGCCGCCACCGGTGCCGCCGTCGCGGGCGGCACCGGCCTCCTCTCCACCGCCTCCGCCGCCGGCTTCGGCCACTCCGACGACGGCAGGAACCTCGTCGTCGACACCGGGGCCGACCTGGTCTTCAAGGTCTCCAAGACCACCGGCGACATCACGTCCCTCGTCCACAAGGGCAAGGAGTACGAGGGCTACGGCGGCAAGCACTCCCACGTCGAGTCCGGTCTCGGCGCCTCGACCGTCACCATCGAGCAGTCCGGGTCGACGATCCTGATCAAGGCCGTGCACGGCGCGATCACCCAGTGGTACGCGGCCCGCAGCGGCCAGAACAACATCTACCTGTGGACGAACAAGGCGGACGCGTCCTTCACGGCGACCCGCTTCCTCGTCCGTCTGAAGTCCGGGATGTTCCCCAACGAGGGCCCGGACTCCTGGATCGAGGCCTCCGACAAGGTCATCGAGGCCGGTGACGTCTGGCGGCGCTCGGACGGCACGACCCACTCCAAGCACTACTCGGGCAAGCGGGTCATCGACTACGACCACATCGGCTTCACCACCGGTTCGGTCGGCCTGTGGATCGTCCGCTCCAACCACGAGAAGGCCTCCGGCGGCCCCTTCTACCGCTCGCTGCTGCGTCACTCCAACGACCTGGGCGCCGGGCTCTACGAGATCCTGCACTACAACCAGGCCCAGACGGAGGCGGAACGTTTCGGCCTCCAGGGCCCCTACGTCCTTGCCTTCACGAACGGCGGGGCGCCCTCGTCCTCCCTGTCCCACGACAAGCTGGACACCTCCTGGGTGGACGGACTGGGCATCACCGGCTGGGTCGGCAAGGCCGGGCGCGGCAAGGTGGCCGGCGTGGGCCTCAAGGGCATGGACGCCACGTACGCCTACACGGTCGGCTTCGCCAACGCGGACGCCCAGTACTGGGCGAAGGCGGCCGCCGGCACCGGCGCCTTCTCCTGCAAGGGGATGCTGCCGGGCACGTACACGCTGACCGTCTACAAGGGCGAGCTGGCCGTGCACACCCGGGAGGTGAAGGTGACGGCGGGCGGCTCGACCGCGCTGAACAGCATCACCCTCACCGGCGATCCCTCCGCCGCGAAGACCGTCTGGCGGCTCGGCGACTGGGACGGCACACCCGGCG
Source organism: Streptomyces sp. CA-210063 (assembly GCF_024612015.1). Classification (NCBI taxonomy): domain Bacteria; kingdom Bacillati; phylum Actinomycetota; class Actinomycetes; order Kitasatosporales; family Streptomycetaceae; genus Streptomyces; species Streptomyces sp. CA-210063. Next base: position 8,241,960 of record NZ_CP102512.1, on the reverse strand, counting down.
AGTTCAAGAACGCCGAGCTGATGACGTACGCGCATCCCTCCGACGGCCGGGCGGCGAAGTGGACGGGCAACGTCACGCTCGGCAGCGGGGACCCGGCCGCGTCCTTCCCCGCGTACATGTGGCAGGCCGTCAACGACGGCATCCTCATCTACTTCAAGCTCACCGCCGCCCAGGCCGCCGCCGCGCACACCCTGCGTATCGGCGTCACGGACGCGTTCGCGGGCGGGCGACCGCGGGTATCAGTCAACGACTGGGTCTCGCCGATCCCGGCGGCTCCCAAGCAGCCCTCCACCCGCTCGCTCACCACGGGGTCGTACCGGGGGAACAACCACACGTTCACCTACAGCGTCCCTGCCAGTGCGTGGAAGTCGAACACCGGTGAGTACAACATCCTGAAGATCAACATCGTCAGTGGTTCGAGCGGCACGGACTTCCTGAGTCCGGGCACCTCGTTCGACTGCCTGGACCTGCTGGCCTGAGCCCCCCTCGGCCGGCAGCAGGTGCCGACCAGAGCCCCCCTCGGGGTCGGCACGCACAACGCCCCCCGCCGGTGACGACCGGCGGGGGGCGCCTTTTGAGGGGCGGGAGCCCTTCAGGGGCGCGGGGAACCGCGCGACCGGCCACAGACGGCCCGCAGCTCCCCACAACCCTTTCGCGGCAGTTCAGTTCATCGTCGAACCGATAGCCGTGGAGCCCGTCGTCAAGAACGACGTGGCCGGCAGCGAGCCATCCGCCTTACGGGCGCCGTACGCGCCGGCCGCATCCGTCGACTTGAAGGCCGGCGCGGCCACCCCGCTGTCCCAGTTGTTCGCGGCGGACACCGTGGACGAGCCCAGCTTCGCCTTCCCCGTCCCGTTGCCCACCGCGAGGTTCCGTGCCAGCCGGGCCTTGCCGGTGGCGAAGTAGAAACCCTGCGCCTTGTTGGCGTACGCGGTGTTGCGGTTCAGCAGGATCGCCCCGGTGTTGGAGTTCTCGGTGAAGCCGTGCAGCGTGTTGCCCCAGGCCGCGTTGTTGTTGACGGAGTGGGCGACGGACGCTCCGCCGCCGCCCAGCTTGAACCCGTTGCCGTTGCCCTCGAACGCGGAGTCGTTCCAGCGGTTCTTGCCGTTGCCGAAGGCCCAGGAGTGCTCGATGGTGACGGGCGAGGAGAACTGCCAGAGGTCGAGCCCGTCATCCGCGTTGTTGTAGAGGCGCGCGCCGGTGATCTTGTTGCCGGTGCCGGAGCCGAACTTCACGGCGATGCCGTCGGCGTTCTGGCCGTGGTTCGCGGCGTCGTAGTTGCCGTGACTGTCCAGGTTCCGCACGAGGTTGCCGGTCGTGCCGTCGCCGCGCAGCGTGAAGCCGGAGTCGCCGTTGTTCGCGGTGACGAGGTTCTCGAAGATCCCGCCGACCGAGGACGTGGCGACGAAGCCCTGGGCCGGGGAGTTCTGGAAGGTGAGGCCCGAGACGGTCCAGTGGTCGCCGTAGATCCCGGCGAGCCAGGAGCCGGCGGCGAGCTTGGAGCCGTCGATCGTGACCTTCTCGCTGCCGTACGCGGTGAGCGTGATCCGGGCCGAGGCGGTGCCGTTCGCCGTGGACTTCAGGGTCCGCGTCGGCTGGTAGGTGCCGCCGCGCACCTGGATGGTCGTACCGGCGGTGGCGCTCGCGACGGCCGCCTCCAGCTGGGCGGTGCCGGAGACGGTGACCGTGGTGGCAGCGGCCTGGGCACCGTTGTTCGAGAGGCCCAGGTGGACGCCGCCCGCCCCCGCGGCGACGGACACGGCGGCGGCGATCGACAGGGTGCGGGTTCTGCGATGGCGTCCGTTGGTGCTCTGACGCACGGGTGGTCCTTTCTCAGGGGGACGAGGACGAAGCAGGCCGGAGGGGCCGCCCCGGCCCGCTTCTGATCACTGGTCGCCACCCGGCGGCAAAGGGTTGCCGTGTCCATGCGGAAATTGGTCGAAAGTTTCGCTCGGAGTCTTCACACGCACAGCGATTGACGCGCTGAACCCCACTGACAACACTCCGAGGACAGCTCGCCCAACAGAATCCACCAGACTCCCACAGGATGTGTCATGAGCCGCACCGCCCGCACGATCCTGCTCCCTCTCCTGGCCCTCCTCCTCGGCCTGCTCGCCGCACCGCCGAGCCCGGCGCAGTCCGAGGCCGCGCCCGCCAAGAAACCCAAGAAGTACGCCGGTTATCTCTTCGCCTACTTCACCGGCGAGGGCACCGCCGACGGCGAGCAGATCCGCTACGCGCTCAGCGAGGGCAACGACGCCCTGCACTGGCGGGAGTTGAACGCGGGCGCGCCCGTCCTCACCTCCACCATCGGCGAGAAGGGTCTGCGCGACCCGTTCGTGATCCGCTCCCCCAAGGGCGACAAGTTCTACATGATCGCGACCGACCTGCGCATGTACCAGAACAGCAGCGGCAGTTGGGACCACGTCCAGCGCCACGGCAGCAAGTCCGTCATGGTCTGGGAGTCCACCGACCTGGTCCACTGGACCGACCAGCGCCTGGTGAAGGTGTCCCCCGACAACGCGGGCAACACCTGGGCGCCGGAGGCGTACTGGGACAGCGGGCTCGGCAAGTACGTGGTCTTCTGGGCGTCGAAGCTCTACGCCGACGACGACCCGGAGCACACCGGCTCGACGTACAACAAGATGATGTACGCGACGACGAAGGACTTCCGCACGTTCAGCGCGCCGAAGGTGTGGAACGACCCCGGCTACTCGGTCATCGACTCGACGGTGGTCGAGCACAAGGGCACGTACTACCGCTACACGAAGGACGAGCGGGACCCGACGTCCTCCAGCCCGTGCGCGAAGTTCATCACGGGCGAGAAGTCGACGTCCCTGACCTCGACCACGTACGACTTCGTCGCGGACTGCATCGGCAGTGGCGCGATGGAACGCGGGGAGGGGCCGACCGTCTTCAAGTCGAACACCGAGGAGAAGTGGTACCTCTTCATCGACGAGTACGGCGGCCGCGGCTACCTCCCGTTCGAGACGACGGATCTCGCCTCGGGCCGGTGGACGCCGTCACAGAACTACGACCTGCCCACCAGCCCGAGGCACGGCACGGTCATCCCGGTCACGAAGAAGGAGTACGACCGGCTGCTGGCCGCCTACGCGTAGGCCCCCGCTCAGTTCATCGTCGCGCCGATGGTCGTGCTGCCCGTGGTCAGGAAGGTGGTCGCGGGCAGCGTGCCGCTCGACGAGCGGGCGTTGTACGTCGAGGTGGCGTCGGTGGAGCGGAAGGAGGGCGTGGAGATGCCGGAGTCCCAGTTGTTGCCGGACGACACGACCGACGAGCCCTTGTTCACCGAGCCGGAGCCGTTGCCGACCGCCAGGTTCTTGCCGAGGCGGCCCGCGCCGGTGGCGAAGTAGTAGCCCCACTTGGCGTTGGCGTAGGCGGTGGTGCGGTTGATGACGATGGCGCCCTTGTTGCTGTTCTCGGTGAAGCCGTTGCCGGCGTTGTCCCAGGCGGCCGAGTTGTTGATGACATGGGCGACCACCTCGCCGTCGCCGCCCAGCTTGTAGCCGTTGCCGTCGCCCGCGAACGCGGAGTCCGACCAGCGGTTCTTGCCGTTGCCCATCGCCCAGGTGTGCTCGACGGTGACGGGCGAGGAGAAGGACCAGAAGTCCAGACCGTCGTCCGAGTTGTTGTAGAGGCGGGCACCGGTGATGAGGTTGCCGCTGCCGGAGCCGAACTTCACGGCGATGCCGTCCGCGTTCTCGCCGTGGGTGGCCGCGTCGTAGTGGCCGTACGAGTCGATGTTGCGGACCAGGTTGTTGGTGGTGCTGTCGCCGGTGAGCGTGAAGCCGGAGTCGCCGCCGTTGATGGTCCTGATGTTGTCCCAGACCGTGGAGGCGCAGGACTGGCAGACGACCGCGCTGTCCGGGGAGTTCTGGAAGGTGATCCCGGAGACGGTCCAGTAGTCGGCGGTCAGCTTGAAGATCCAGTCGCCGTCGGGGAGGTTCGAGCCGTCGATCTTCACGGTCTCGGAGCCGTAGGGCTGGAGCTGGATCCGGCTGGAGGAGGTGCCGTTCGCCGTCGACTGGAGGGTCGCCGTCGGATAGTAGGTGCCGCCGCGTACCTGGATGACCGTGCCGGCGGTGGCGTTCTTGATGGCGTTGGACAGGTCGGTGGAGTTGCTGACGACCACGGTGGCGGCCTGGGCGGGGGTCGCCAGGATGCCGAGGCCGGCGGCGGTCGCGGCGGCGGTGGCGAGAGCGGTGAGGGAGATCCTCGTACGATGCATGACGTGCGGGTCCTTTCGTCGTGACGCACAGGGGGACGGACGAAAACGGACGTGCTACAGGACGGCGTCCAGCCATGTGAAGGCGTCGTCCTGCATGGGGGCGGTGAACACATGGCCGAGGTCCGGCCGGATGCGGATGTCCAACCGCTCCCCGGCGTGGCGTGAGCGCCAGACGGCGCGCAGCTTCTCGTGGGCGACCCGGAGACCCTCGCCGGTGAAGAGGGGGTCCTGGCCGCCGTGGAGGAAGAGCATCGGCTTGGGGGCGCCGATGCTCGCCACGTCGGGGAAGTCGAGGTGCCGGGCGAGCCCGGGATGGAGCATGTAGTAGGAGGACTGGCCGCGCAGGATGTTGTTGCCGGGCACCATGACCTCCTTGAGCCCGGTCATCCAGCACACGCTCGCGGCGGCCGCGATGTCGTCGCTGAGCGCGGCCGTCTGCCAGGCCCGGAAGGCGCCCATGGAGAAGCCGAGGGCCGCGACCCGGCGCCGGTCCACCCGGTCGAGGCCCGCCAGGAAGGCCGCCGCGCGCACGTCCTCCCTGGCCATGAGCCCGGCGAGTGATGAGCCCAGGTTGGAGAAGTTGCTCGCGAGGGCCTGCTGCTGGTCGTAGGTGACCGGTCCCCGGTCACCCCAGCCGAGCGCGTCGAGGGCGAGGACGACATAGCCCCGCCGGGCCAGTTCGTCGCCGACGAAACGCCCGCTGAAGTACCGGTCGGCCCAGGCCTGCGCGGAGGTCAGCCGGGTGTCGTCGTACCAGGGCCGGACCAGCTTCTCCTTCCCGATGTCGAACCTGGCGCCGTGGTCGTGCAGGAGGAGGACGGCCGGGAACGGTCCGGTGCCGTGCGGGGTGAGCAGGGCGCCCCGGACGCGGCTGTACCGGGTGAGGGAGAAGGTGACCAACTCCCGTGTGTAGCCGTCCCCTTCGGATCGCTGCCCGCCGAACTCGGGGGTGTACGGGGTGTCGTCCCGGGCGACGAACAGATGCTCCTCGACCTTGGCCCGAGCCGCCCGCCGCCAGGTGCGGAAGTCCCGGATCGGCGAGGTGCCCCAGGCGAGCGGGAAGCGGAGCTCCTCCTTGAGGAGGGGATGGAAGTCGGGGAGGGCGCCTTCCAGCGCGGCGGCCTCGGCGGCACCCGAGGGCTCCGCCCCGGCCGCCGCTGCCGATGCTGATGCCGCTACCGATGCCGCCGCATCCGTTCCCGCTCCCGCTCCCGTTCCCGCGAACAGCGCCGCCGCCCCCGCGCCCACGACGAAGGCGCGGCGCCGCACAGGAGCACGAGCGGCCACCGGATCACGGGCAGTCGCCGGATCATGGGCAGTCGCCGGATCATGAGCGGCCATAAGGCCTCCAGTCCCCCAGATACGTCCGCCGCGTGTGCGCCCCGGCTTCGGCGTCCGTGAGCTGGGGCCGGTTCTCCGGCACCGAGATCACCGCGCCCGGACCGGAGTTGGCGTACTCGCGAAAGCGCATGGTCTGCCAGGGATAGGCCTCGCGCATGTTGGTGTACGGGGCGACCGCGTCGATCCCGGGGCCGATCCAGGTGTCCCGCACGACCAGCGAGGGCCAGGCGGTCGTCTCGTACGACGGCACCCAGGGACGGGCGATCTTGTACGCCGCGTCCTCGGCGCCGGAGGTGATCCGGCTGCGGAGGGCGAGGAAGCCGTAGGGGTTGGCCCGGGCGGTGGCGGGGGCGAAGACCATGCCCTTGGGGGTGAAGGACACATCCCGCTGGAGGGTGCGGAAGTGACAGGAGTCGAAGACGGCCCGGGCCCGCCCGAACACGAAGTCCACGTCACCCTCGATGTAGCAGTGCCGGTAGTACTGCCGGTCGAAGGCGTCCAGCGCGGTGGTGTCCGCGAACAGGGTGTCCTGGTGGGCGAGGAACCGGACGTTCTCGACGTGCGACCGGTCCCCGGTGACATACGCGGCGACGGCCTGCGTCCCCGTGACGTCGGGGTGGTCCGCGCGCAGCCAGTCGTTGGCGAGGGTCAGGTCGCGTACGGTCAGCCCGGGCGCCGCCGAGGTGAAGGTGGCGGAGCCCGCGGTGCCGTAGGTACCGCCCTCGGGCCTGGGGGTGCCGTTGGCGCGGTCGAAGACGATGACGGTGGCGCGGGGGTCGCGGGACGCGCCGCGCAGGGTCAACCCCCCTTTGCCTGCTGGGATGTTGACGACCTCGCGGTACGTCCCCGGGTGGACGACGATCGTCCACCCGGAGCCGTCCACCGCATCCACGGCCGCCTGGACCGACCCGCCGGGCCGCACGTGCAGGACCCGGCGGTTGTGGGCGAAGGCGGGTGCCGCGCCGGCGGCCACCAGGCCGCCGGCGATCCCGGTGAGCAGTGTGCGCCGACGCACCTCAGCACCTCTCCCACGGGGTCCAGTCACCGAGGTGGACCTCGCGGGTGGCCGACTCGGCCTGTTCATCCGTGAGTTGGGGCCGGTTCGCCGGGACGGAGACGACGGCGCCGGGTCCGGTGTTCCGGTACTCGGCGAACCGCTGGTCCTGCCAGGGGAAGCCCGACGACATGGTGGCGTAGGGCGCGACCGCGTCGATCCCGGCGCCGAGGCGGGTCTCGCGCACGGTGAGCATGGGCCGGGCGGTGGTGTCCGAGCTGGGCACCCAGGGGCGGGCCAGCTTGTAGTAGGCGTCCGGTGCCTCGCTGGTGATCCGGCCTCGGGTCACCAGATAGCCGCGCGGGTTGGCGCCCGCGGTGGAGGGCGCGAAGACGAACCCGTACGGGGCGCCCGTGAGGTCGGTCCTGGTCAGGGTGTGGAAGTGACAGCGTTCGAACACGGCCGTGGCCCGCCCGAAGACGAAGTCCACGTCCCCCTCGGCATAGCAGTCGCGGAAGTACTGCCGGGCGAAGGTGCCGAGTGCCATCGAGTCGGCGTACAGCGTGTCCTGATGACCGAGGAACCGGCATCGCACGAACGCCGACCGGTCGCCCTGCACCTTGATGGCGACTGCCTGGGTGCCGCTGATCCCCGGATGATCGGCACGCAGCCAGTCGTTGGCGAAGGTGATGTCCCGCGCGGTGAACCCGTCGGCCTGCACGAGCGTGGTCGCCGACCCGGTGGTGCCGTAGGTGCCGCCGCCGGGTTTCGGGGTGCCGGCCGCGTTGTCGTACACGACCACGACGTCCCGGGCGTCCCCCGAGGCGCCGATCCAGGTCATCTGCGTACGGGCGACACTGACGGCGACGGTCTCCCGGTACACGCCCGGGGCGACGACCAGCGTGTATCCGCTGCCGCTCGCGGCGGTCACGGCGGCCTGGACGGTGGTGAAGTCGCCGGAACCGCCGGCGTCCACGTACAGGGTCTGTTCGCTGAGCCGGGCGGACGGCGATCCGTACCGCCCGAAGACGGACCGTCCACGGGCGGCATGGGCGTACGGCGCGACCCCGAGCGCGAGCGCGGCCCCGACACTGGCGACGACGAACGACCTTCTGCTGAGCTCTATTTGACGTTCCGTCATCAGCAGACCTTCCCGGCACCCGCGCCGCCCGCGACGATGCCCGGCACGGCACGCGGCGGGTGGACCTTGGTCCGCAGGGTGGGCGTCCATCCGGCGCCGGACTGGAGGGTCTCCGCGGGGATCTCGGCGTTGTGGACGGCGATGAGGTCCGTCAGCTTGCCGTTGACGTAGTTGTTCTCGGCGGTGAGCGGCGACTCGTTCCACTTCTTCAGGACCTTGCCGACGCTCGCGCCGGGCGGCAGCGAGATCGCGTTGTCGCTGGCGTGCAGCTGCGAGGAGATGCCGACGCCGAAGATGTAGTAGTCGTCCTTCTGCGCCTCGGTGACCACGTAGTGGTTGTTGTAGACGTCGACCTGACCGAACCGCACGCGCGGGGAGCGCTGGAGGATCCCGTCGAAGCGGTTGTGGTGCATGGTGACCTTGAGCTTGCCGGCGTCGGTGGTGGCGAGGCCGTCGCCGTTTCCGATCAGCATGTTCTTGTCGTGGTTCTCGTAGCGGTTCCAGGACACGGTCACGTAGTTGGAGCCGCGCACGATGTCCGTCAGCCCGTCGTGCTGCTGGAAGACCTTGCCGAAGTAGACCGGCCGCTCGCTGTCGGGGAAGCGCCCGTCGGTGAACGTGTTGTGGTCGAGCCACACGTGGTCGGTGCCGTAGACGACCACGGTGTCGTACTCGGAGTTCCAGTTGCCGGTGTTGTTGTCGTCGGTCGGGTCCCACTTGGGGAAGCAGTCGAGCGGGGCCTCGATGGTGAGGTTGCGCATGATGACGTTCGAGACGCCCTTGATCTGGATGCTGCCACCGAGGATGCCGGAGTTCTTGCCGACGCCGACGATGGTGGTGTTGCTCGGGATGTTGGCCTTGATCTCCGAGTCCTGCCTGGCGGCGGACGCGACCCGCGCGTCCTCCTGCGGGCCGCTGGCGACCTCGTCGTTGCCCCAGACGGCCGGGTCGTAGTCCTTGAGGTACTGCTGGAGGTCGTACCCGCCGGTGACGAAGGCCTCACAGCCCTCGGAGACGGCGTCGATCAGGCCCTTGACCTTGATGATCTTCGGCGCGTCACCGCCGTCCTTCAGCGCGGCCTTGAACTCCGCCCAGGTGGTGACCGTGTAGATGTGCTCGGCCTTGGCCGCCGAGCCACCGGTGGTCCCACCCTCCGCCGAGCCCCAGCCGTCACCGGCGCCGAGCACCTGCCGACCGAGGTCACGCTCGGCGGCAGAGGCCACTCCGGTCCCGGTGACACCGAGCACGAGGGCGGTGCAGCCGACAACAGATGTCATGACATGGGCATGCCAGATACGAGGACGCATGAGTGCGGGTTCCTTTCGAAGCAGAAGGGGGAGGTGGCGCCCCCTTTGGGGGCGCGGGGCTGTGTCTATGTGCGGCTCCGCCGCGCGGGCGCGACCAGCCACAACCGACCGGCAGCCGAAAGCCGACCTACAAGCGGAGCGCTACGCCTCGGGCCACGTGATCCAGGAGTCCGGGATCTCCTCGTCCGAACGGCGAACATCCCGCGGCGAAAGCACCCGCCGTCGCAACAACTCGCCCACGACGAGCCGCGCCACGGCGATCGCCCCCGGCGGATTGAAGTGCGTGTTGTCCTGCTCGGTCTCGGTCCAGTTGAAGTACTTCTTGGTCTCCTCGACCCCGAGCTTCTGCCAGAGGGCGATCGACAGGGCCTGGACGTCGAGCAGAGCGACGTACTCCTTCTCGGCGAGCGCCCGCATGGACGCCGGATAGTCACCGTGCGTCGGCTGCGCCACCCCGGCCGCGTCGAACTTCCTGCGCTCGACGGACGTCGCGAGAACCGGCCGGGCGCCCCGGGCCCGAGCGCCGTCGATGTACTGGCGCAGACAGTCCTGGTAGGTCGTCCACGGCTCGGTGTACCGCGTCGGATCGGCGACCTTGGAGTCGTTGTGCCCGAACTGGATGACGAGGAAGTCCCCGGGCCGAATCACCTCGAGGATGGCGTCGAGTCGCCCCTCGTCGATGAAGCTCTTCGAACTACGGCCGTTCACCGCGTGGTTGGCGACCTTCAGCCCCGACCGGAGGAAGAACGGAAGAGCCATGCCCCATCCCGTCTCGGGAGCGGCGGCGGCGTACTTCTGCGCGGCGGTGGAATCACCGGCGATATGAATCGTGCGCTCCCGACGGGCCCCGCCGGGCGAGACCGCGGCGGACGCGGGCCCCGTGGCGGCGACGGCGAGCGGAACAGCGGCGACAGCCGCGCTGGTGACCTGTCTACGGGTGAGTGACACGTGCGGGTGCCTTTCTCAACAGGCTTACGGAAGGGGGCTGTTGTACGGTGCCTTTCAAGTGGGGGGGGATCCCCCGCGCCCCAAAGGGGCGCGGGGAACTGCGCGACCAGCCACAACGGACTGGCATCCTCGAACCGGCTCGCAGTGGAGCGTCAGCCCTTCTTCTGCTCATTCCATTCGGCCTGCGCCTTGTTCAGCTGATCGGCCAGCGAGTCCAGGAATTCCTTCGCAGTCGTCTGCCCGTCCATCACCTTCTGGAAGGCCGGCTCGTTGTCGGTCTTCGAGATCGTGTTCCAGTCCGGCAGGTAGTACGGCAGCTGCACGATCGTCGTCGACCCGTCGGTCAACGCGGCAGCGGCCAGCTTCGTCGGCTCGGCCTCGGAGATCCAGCTGTCCTTCGCGGCCTCGTTGTTCGCCGGCACCTGCCCCGCCGACTTGTTGAACTTGGAGTTCTCCTCGTGCGAGGTGGCGAACTCGATGAACTTCCAGGCCGCTTCCTTGTTCTTCGAGCTCTTGAACAGCCCGAGCCCGTCGACGGGGTTGGAGACCTGGACCCGCTTGCCGCCGGGACCGGTCGGCTGCGGAATGCCCCGGAACTTGTCGACGCCGAACGCCTTCACATGGTCCTGGTACGACCCCAGGTTGTGGTTCAGCATCCCGATCGTGCCGGAGTCGAACTGCGCGACCATCTTGGTGAAGTCGTTGTTGAGGTCGGCCGCCGGGGTGACCTTCTTGTAGAGGCCGACGTACTTCTCCAGGGCCTCGACGTTCTTCGGGTCGTTGACGGTGGTCTTCTCACCGGCGGAGTCCCAGAACGAGGTGATGCCGGACTGCCCGTACATCGCGTCCAGCGCCTGGGCGATGGAGCCGGCGCCACCGCGAATGGTGTAGCCGAACGCGTTCTTGTCCTTGTCGGTGAGCTTCTCGGCGGCCTCGTAGAACTTGTCCCAGTCGGTGGGCTCGTCGAGGCCCGCCTTCTCGAACAGGTCCGTGCGGTAGTAGAGGACGCCGTTGTTGGCGGAGGTCGGGATCGAGTACAGGGCGTCGCCCCCGCCGGCGGACTTCAGTGACTCGACCATCGCCTCGTTGAGCTTGCCGCTGAGCGAGGACTTGGAGAGCCGGTCGTCCAGCGGCTCCAGCGCACCCTGCGCGGCGAACCCGGCGGCCATGGCCGCGCCGACACCACCGACGTCCGGGAGGCCGCCGCCCTGGAGGGCGGTGTCGACCTTGGACTGGTACTCGGTGGAGGCGATCCCGACGTACTCGACCTTGATGTCCGGGTTGGCCTTCTGGAAGTCGGTGATGATCTCCTTCCAGATGTCGGTGCGGACACCGCCGTTGTTGTCCCAGAAGACGATCTCGCCCTTGCCGCTGCCCTCGGACCCCTTGTCGCCGCCCGCGCCACTGCCGTCGTCACCACAGGCGGTGGCGGTCAGCGCGAGTACGGATCCCAGGGCGATGGCCACAGCGGCGCGCCTGCTTCTGCGATTGCTGATCTTCATTGAACGGCTCTCTTCATTCTGGATACGAGGGTTATGAAGTTGTGGGGGGTCTGTTCTGTCGCGAAGCGGACTCGACGGACTCGACGGACTCAGCGGCCGTCGCCCACGTCGGTGCGAGTGCGAGCGCGATGCGGCGCCCAACCGTCCGTCCCCGCGAGGTACCTGGCGACCGTGTACGCCGAGGCGTCCGCGTCCGCCAGCTGCGGCCGGTCGGCCGTGACACCGGCCCCCGGCCCGTACGTCCGGTACTCCGTGAACCGGGCGTCCTTCCACGAGAAGCCGCTCATGTCCGTCCACGGCGACGACTTGACCGCGGCGGGCAGCTCGGTGTCCCGGAACAGCACCTGGGCGATGGCGTTCGGCTCGCCGCCCGGGTGCCAGGGCCGGCCCAGGAGGTAGGTCCCGGGCGGCGCGTCACTGACGACCTTCGACTTGGTGATCAGGAAGCCGTACGGATTGTCCTTCCACGTCGAAGCGGCCGTGATGTAGCCGTTGTTGGTGTCCGAGCCCCGGCTGAGCGCCCTGATCAGGGAGCGCTCGACGACGGTGGTGGCGCGGCCGTAGATGAAGTCGACATCGCCCTCGATGTACGAGTCGCGGATGTAGACCCGGCTGATGACGTCGAGCTTGGGGCTGTCGGTCATCAGGGTGTCCTGGTTGCCCAGGAAGGCCGTGTTCTCGAAGACGATCCGGTCACCGGTCGTCTTCACCGCCAGCGCCTGCTCGCCGTTCAGCTCGTGCGCGGCTTCGTCGAAGTCGTTGCTGAAGGTGAGGTTGCGGGCGGTCACGTCACTGGCGAGGATCCGCACGGTGGCGCTGCCGTTGGAGCCGCCGTACGCGGCGGGCGTGTCGTAGACGATGACGGTGTCCGAGCGATCCTGTCCAGTCCCCTGCAGCACCAAGTTGGGCTTGGTGGCGGGGATGAGGACCTTCGCGCGGTAGGTGCCGGGCGCGATGCGGAGGGTGACCGTGCCGTCGTTGCCGTCGGGCACGGCGTCGACGGCGGCCTGCACGGTCGGGTAGTCACCGGGGACGTTCAGCACGGTGTTGGTGCCGATCCGCTGCTGCGGCCCGGAGATGCGTGTGACCAGCGCGGGGACGGCGGCGGCCGGGTCGAGACGGTAGTCGTAGAAGTCCTTCGGGTCGAAGGCCGTGCCCCATGCGTCCCGCCGTCCGCCGACGTTCTTCAGGATCGACCCGCGCTGCACCAACTCGGCGGTGGCGTCGGCCTGGTAGGGATGCTGGACACCGTCGTAGTAGCTGTTCTCGATGACCATCTTCGTCTTGCCGCGCGCCCAGTTCCCGTACGTCCACACGGGGTCGCCGTCGGCCACCTGTGCCGACAGGTAGTTGTTGTAGAGGTGCGCGTAGGCGCAGTTGTCGGCCGACGGGTTGCGCTGTTTGGTGCCGCTGAACCAGTTGTGGTCGATGGTGATCTCGGTCCGGACGTTCGTCGTCCAGCCGATCCCGAACGCCTTGTTGTGGTTCTTGAACTGGTTGTGGGAGACGGTGATGTACCGGCTGTCCTTGCGGATGTCGAGCAGCCCGTCGCCCATGTGCTCGAAGCGGTTGTGGTCGATCCAGACGTGGTCGACGGTGTCCATCTGGATCGCGTCGAAGTCGGTCGTCTTGCCGTCCCAGTCGCCCTCGACGTAGGAGTCCCGGATCGTCAGATTGCGGATGATGACGTTGCTGGTACCGGGGTTGAGATGCAGCTCGCCGTGGACGATCTCACCGGTGCCGCCGACGCCGACGATGGTCTTGTTCGAGGTCACGACGATGTCCGAGCCGAAGGGCGCCACATCGATCGCGCCGGCCACCCGGATGACGTACGGCTCCTCGGCGGACGCATATCTGGCGAGCGAGGCCTGGTCGGTGACCGTGACCACCTTCCCGCCCGCGCCACCGGTGGTACCGCCGTCGAGGGAGGCGAAGCCATGGGGTGTGTCGCTCCAGCCACCGGGGGGTCCGGAAGTCCTGGCCGTCTCGGCGGTCCCGGCCGTCCCCACCGCACCGGCGGTCTCCGGTGCCGCGTCGGCCGGAGCGATGGCTCCGAGCCCCAGCGAGGCCACCAGGGCGGCGACCGTGGCCAGGGACCGGCCCAGGCCCGGTCTGGACCCCGGCCGTTTCGGCAAGCGCTTGCTACGGAGGTGCGTCATTGCGGCTCCCAACAGGCGTACGGGTGACGTGAGTCGAGCTATGAGCGGGTGATCCGGAAGTGCGTGAACGTGGCCGCCCCGGCGTGGCCGCCGCCGGTGGGCGCGACCGCGAAGAGGCCGAGCAGGGCGCCGACCCAGCGCCAGGGGGTGGCGGCGAAGACCTGGCCCGAGGACTCCCACCCCTCCCCCACGTCGTAGGAGAAGCGGCAGCGTGCCCCGGCCGAGGTCTCGATCCGCAGCCGGGCCCGCCCTCCGGGCGCCGGGCGGGGGTGGTCGGCGTCCCGTTCCCGCTCGGCGACGGTCTCGGCGAACCGGTGGACGAGGTGCACGCTCCCGTCGGCACCTCGCTGGAGTCCGATCCAGCGGAACGCGTCCCCGAGCACGGCGAGCCCGGCCCGTGCCCCCGGCTCCTCGCTGTCGAGCCGTAGCTCGACCTCGATGACGGCCGGGATCCCCGGCAGCCGCTGTGTGAGCACATTCGCCAGTTTCCGCAGGTCGTGCGCGTGCACGGAGCGCACGCACGTGAGCCGCAGCCCGTCCCCGGAGTGCTGGGTGGCCCAGCCGTCCTGCGGGTTGGCGGTCCACTGCCACTGGCGTCCGAAGCGGCCGCCGGGGAAGTCGTCGTCGGTGGCGGGCGCGGCCGGCGGCTGCGGCGGCAGCTCCGGCTTGCGGTGGACGGCGACGGGGGCACCCTGATCGCCGAGCACGGGCCAGCCGTCCGGGCCCCAGCGCATCGGCTGGAGGTGGACGACCCTGCCGTACGCGCCCCGCTGCTGGAAGTGCGCGAACCAGTCCTCGCCGGCCGCCGTGCGCACCCAGCCGCCCTGGTGCGGGCCGTTGACCTCGGTGTCCTTCTGCTCCAGGACGATCCGCTCCTCGTAGGGGCCTAAGAACTCGCGGGAGCGGAAGACACCCTGCCAGCCGGTCTCCACTCCCCCGGCGGGGGCGAAGATCCAGTACCAGCCGTCGTGGCGGTAGAGCTTGGGCCCTTCCAGGGTGAACCAGCCGGGGAGCCGGTCCGCGTCGACGATCACCTTGCCCTCGTCGAGCAGCCCGGTGCCGTCGGGCCGCATCCGGTGCCCGGTGAGCCGGTTCTTGATCCCGGAGCGGGACTTGGCCCAGGCGTGCACGAGGTACGCCTCGCCGGTCTCCTCGTCCCACAGCGGGCAGGGGTCGATGAGTCCCTTGCCCTCCTTGACCAGGTGCGGGCGGGTCCAAGGGCCCCTGATGCCGGGGGCGTTGACCTGGTAGATGCCGTGGTCGGGGTCGCCCCAGAAGATCCAGAACCGGTCGTCGAAATGCCGGAGCGAGGGCGCCCACACACCGCAGTCGTGACGCGGAACCCTGAACTCGGCAGCCGGTTCGAGGTGTTGGAGCGCGTGGCCGACGAGCGTCCAGTTGACCAGGTCCCGGGAGTGGAGCAGGGGAAGGCCCGGGACCCGGCCGAAGCTGGAGGCCGTCATATAGAAGTCGTCGGCCACGCGCAGGACATCGGGGTCGGACCAGTCGGCGTCGAGGATCGGATTGCGGTAGGTGCCGTCGCCCTGGTCGGCGGAGAAGGCGGGCGCGGTGGCGGTGGCACTGGCCGTGGGGGCGGAGGCACTGGCCGTGGTGGCGGAGGCGCTGGCCGTGGTGGCGGATATCTCGCTCACGGGCTCACCGCCTTGCGGACGAGGGCCGCCGCCTCGCCCCGGTCGAGGGCGCCGTCGGCGACGACGGTGACGACCCGGCGTACGAGCGTCTCCCCCGGCTCGATCGGGACGCGCTCGGTGGGGGCGAGGGAGGAGCCGACGCCCGGGTACTCGTCGGCGCGCACGAACCACGGGTCGCGGCGGGTGGTGTCGGTGGCTCCGGCGAAGACGAGCGTCCAGTCACCGCCGACGAGAGCGAGCCAGTCGGCGCGACTGCCGTGGACCGCCGCTTCTCCCTCCGCCTCGGCGGTGAGGACGCGGGGTGCCGTGGCCTCCTTGCGGGCCCGCCAGAAGAAGCCGCCGTACGCGGCGCCGGGGCGGCCGTTGGTGGCGGGGCTGCCGATCGACACCGGCTCACCGGTGGTGTTGGTGAGGGAGAAGGTGAAGTCCAACGCCCAGGCGGCGTCGGTGAGTTCGGTGGCCGCGACCGTACGGCGTTCGCGCAGCAGCTCGGTGCCGGACGCCGCCCAGCGCAGCTCCTCGACGAAGCCGTCGGGGTCGCGCAGCTGGAAGGCGATGTGGCGCTGGGAGCCGTGGTTGTCGAGCTCGGTCGGGCCCTGGTCGCGGACGTAGGTCCGTCCGCCCCAGAAGTTGTGCCCCTCGACGTCGGGAACGGCGACACCGACGCCGAGGTGGTGGAGGTGGTCCGCGGGGCTCAGCTCGGTGACCGCCGTACCGGACAGGGTCGTGACGGGGTGCAGATAGGGGCGCGGGGAGAGCCGGCCCGGCAGTTCGGGCCGGGTGATGTACCGGCCCACCGGGCGGCCCGCCACCCGCAGCACCAGGGAGTCGTTGCTCGTCATCACGTGCTCACCTCTTTCGCTGGAGCTCCGGGGAGCGCCCAGGAGGCGCCCAGTTCGGAGTAGAGGGCGAGGGTGTCGGCCGAGGCGGCGACGAGGCCGTCGATGCCGTCGACGACCCGGCGGTCCTCGTCGGGCAGCTTGTGCCAGGCGTCGGCCGGGAGCGCGATCGGGTCGGGGGCGACGCGGATCGCCTCGACGACCTTCATGAACGCGCCGGTCGTGTCCGGCGGGACCAGCAGATCGGTGCCGTCGACGAGATGGTCGACGAGGTTCTCCAGCAGGTCCGTGCGGCCGTACTCGATCTCCTCCGGGCCGTGTCCGGCCCGCTGGACGAGCACGCGGTCCTGCTTGTACCAGAAGGTGATCCGGCCGCTGGTGCCGTGGACGACGTTGTACGGCTCGTCCGGGTGCTCGGCGCACAGCGTGGCGGCGACGGTGATCCGGCCGCCGTCGACGGTGGTGACGCGCACGCACGAGGTGTCGTCGGACTCGATGTCGTTGGCGCGCAGCAGCTCGGTCTCGATGGCGGTGACGTCCTCGGCACGCTGGGCGCCGCCGAGCGCGAGCCCGGTGGCGACGGCGTGCGCGAGGGGGTTGGTGAGCACCCCGTCGATCACGTCGACGCCGTTCAGGCGCCGCTTGCCGGCCCAGGGCGCCCGCCGGTAGTACGCCTCGGCGCGGGCCCAGGCCCCGGCGCCGCCGATGCCGACGACCTCGCCGATCATGCCGTCCGCGACCATCCTCCGGATCGCGGGTACGGCGTGCGAGCCCAGCGACTGGAAGCCGATCTGGCAGACCACACCCGCCGCGGCCACCCCGTCCGCCATCCGGCGGAACTCGGCGTACGACGGGGCCGGCGGCTTCTCCAGCAGGACGTGGACGCCCCGCTCGGCCGCCGTCAGGGCCAGGTCGGTGTGGGTGGGAATGGGCGTGCAGATCACGGCGATCGCGGCGCCTGTCGAGTCGAGGAGCGCCCCGAAGTCGGCGGACTGCTCGGGCGTGCCGAGGCCGTCCGGGATCTCGTCCGCGCCCAGCGGGGTCAGCTCGCAGATACCGGCGAGCCGGACGATCCCCTTGTCCGCGAGGCGGCGGATGTTCTCCAGATGCCAGCGGCCATGGCCTCGGGCGCCCGCGAGGACGAGCGGAAGCGGGGTGTGGTGGGTGACGGTCATCGGATCCTCCCTGCGCCCGCGCCGCGTGCCACCTCTCGGTCGGCCTTCCCGGCGCTGTCGATCTTTTGGTGCAGGGTAGGCGTCCAGCCCACGTCGGCCGTGAGGTCACGCTCGCTGCCGGAGTTGTAGGCGTTGTGAATGGCCAGAAGATCCACCGGATAGCCGTTGAAGAGGGTGCCCGTCTGGTGCAGGGCGGTGCCGTTCCAGCTCTTCACCAGGTCGGCGGCCTCGACATGGCCCGGCGTGGTGAAGGCGTTGTTCTCGGCGTACACGGCGGACTCGGTGGAGACGCCGAGGGAGTAACGGTAGTCGTGGGCGCCGTCCGGGACGACGTACCGGTTGTTGTAGAGGTGCACCTGCCCGAAGCGGACGCGCGGCGCGCGCTGCACGACGCCTGCGAACTCGTTGTGGTGCAGGGTCACCCGGAGCTTGCCCCGGTCGCCGGTGGCCGTGTCCCCGTTGCCGATGAGGATGCCCTTGTCGTGGTCGACGAAGCGGCTCCACGAGACGGTGACCAGGTCGGAGGCGTTGGTGATGTCGAGCAGGCCGTCGTGGCGGAGGTAGTTGCGGCCGAAGTACGTCGGCTCGTCCTCGTCGGGGTGTCCCTTGTCGGAGACGGTGACATGGTCGATCCAGACGTGGCTGGAGCCGCGCACCCAGATGTTGTCGTACGCCGTCTTCCAGTCGCCGAGGCCGCCGGTGTTGGGCTGCCAGACGGGGAAGCAGTCGTAGGCGTCCCGGAGTTCGAGGTTGCGGATGATCACGTTGTCCGCGCCCTTGAGCTGGAGGCCGGCGCCCTTCAGGACCGCCGAGGAACCGAGTCCGACGAGGGTGGTGTGGGAGCCGACGGCCAGCTCGATCCGCTCGGCCTGCTGGGCCGCCGACGCCTGCCGGGCCTCCTCCTGGGGGCCGCTGGGCTTGGCGGAGCCCCAGGTGCGCGGGTCGTAGGCGGCCAGGTACTCCTTCAGGTCGTAGCCGTCGGTCGCGTAGTCGTCGCAGTCGAGCCTCTCGCCGTCGTCGCCGGTGTTGGCGTCGATGGTCCCCGCGATCCGGATGATCTTCGGGGTGGCGCTGCCGCCGTCGAGCGCGCGGACCAGCTCGCTCCTGGTGCGTACGGTGAACACATGGGCGTCGTCGGCGGTGGAACCCCCCGTGGTACCACCGTCGGCCGCGGCCCAGCCGTCGTCCGCCGCGAGCGTGTCCCGGCCGATGTCCCGGGACCCGGCCCCGGCCGGGGTGGTGAGCGCGACGCCCAACATCCCTGCGAGGGCGACGAGTTGAACCCCTCTCCGCCGTATGGTCATCCCTTCACCGCCCCGGCGCTGAAGCCCGTGATCAGCCACTTCTGGATGAAGGCGAAGACGATGACCACCGGTACGGCGGCGATGATGCCGCCGGCCGCCAGCGCGCCCAGGTCGACGCTGTCCGCGCTGAGCAGGGTGTTGAGGCCGACCGGGATGGTCTGCTTGTCCTGGTTGCTGAGGAACATCAGGGCGAACAGGAAGTGGTTCCAGGAGTGCACGAAGGCGAAGGAGCCGACGGCGATCAGCCCGGGCCGCAGCAGCGGCAGCACGACCACCCGGAACGCGGTGAACCGGTTGCAGCCGTCCACCCAGGCCGCTTCCTCGAGGGAGTACGGCACGTTCTTGATGAAGTTGCTGATCAGGATGATCGACAGCGGCAGCTGGAAGACCGTCTCGGCGAGGATGACACTGCCCAGCGAGTTGATCATCTGCAGCTCGGCGAAGATCTGGAACAGCGGGACCAGGAGCAGTGCGCCCGGTACGAACTGGGAGCACAGCAGCGCCAGCATGAACGCGTTCTTGATCTTGAAGTCGAAGCGGGCGAGGGCGTAGCCGCCGGCCAGCGCGACGACCGTGGTCATCACCAGGGTGGCGACACCGACCAGGACGCTGTTCTGGAAGTAGGTGCCGAAGCTCCGCTCGTTCCACACCTTCTCGAAGTGCTCGAACGTGATGGGCCACGGCACGAGCGAGGTCGAGCCGGGCTTGCGCAGCGCGAAGAGCAGGATCCAGTAGAAGGGGACGAGGGTGAAGACGAGGTAGATCGACAGCGGCAGATAGATCTGCCAGCGCGGCACCTCGTCCCAGGCGCGGCGGACCTTGCCCGGTCGCTGCGGGGGCTCCTCGGCCGCGGGCGCGGTCCGGATCGGAGCGGTCTTCTCGGCGTCCTTGGTGATCACTTGGACTCGCCTCCGAACTTGCTCAGCCGCAGATAGACCATCGAGCAGAAGAGCAGGATCACGAACGCGACCGTGGTCAGGGCGGACGCGTAGCCGAAGTTGTGGGCGTCGACGGAGGTGTTGGCGATGTACAGCGGGAGGGTCGTGGTCTCTCCGGCCGGTCCGCCACCCGTCAAGGTGTAGAGCAGGTCGACGTTGTTGAACTCCCACACCGCGCGCAGCAGCGTGGAGAGGATGATCGCGTCCTTCAGGTGCGGCAGTGTGATGTGCAGGAACTGCCGGACACGGCTGGCGCCGTCGACCTCGGCGGCCTCGTACAGGTCCTTCGAGATGGACTGGAGGTCGGCGAGGATGAGGATCGCGAAGAAGGGGACACCGCGCCACAGGTCGGCGACGACGGCCGCCGAGAAGACGGTGGAGGTGTCGGAGAGCCAGCTGGTGCCGTACTCACCGATGCCCATGTCCGCGAGGTAACGGGTGATGCCCGTCTGGGAGTTGTAGAGCAGCACCCAGATCGCGGAGGTCAGCACCCCGGAGACGGCCCAGGGCGAGAAGACCAGCGCGCGGCCCAGGGCTCGCCCGACGAACGTCTGGTTGACGATGAGCGCGAGGGCGAGACCGAACAGCAGTTGGAGCGAGACCTCGACGACCACCCACTTGGCGCTGAACACCAGGGTGTCCCAGAACAGCGGGTCCTCGGTGAAGGCGTGGACGAAGTTGTCGAAGCCGGCGAAGCCGTTCCGCCAGGGCTTGGTGGGGTTGTAGTGCTGCAGGCTGTAGTAGAAGACGCTGATGACCGGGTAGGCGATGAAGCCCAGCATGAGCAGGGCGGCCGGGGCGATCAACAGGTAGGGCAGCCTGCGCGGGGTCGCGGAGGCACGGCGCCGCGCACGGCTCCGCCGGGGTGGCGCGGGGGGTTTCGCCACGGCTGCGGCTTGGGCCATGACTGGGGCTCCGTTTCTGGGTACGTCGTGGTGCGTTGTCGTGCAGGAAGCGCTTTCTCGATCTGCGTGGGTGTGCTGGATTGCGCGGTACGGGGTGCCACTTGTGGTGCGTTGGCGGATGCGGGTGCGTTGTGGCTTGTCGCGCAGTTCCCCGCGCCCCTTAAACAACCCGGGGTGCCTTCGTCACCCGGCGTACGGGTCCGGGACCTTGCCCGGTCTGGCCAGGAACTCGAAGTCGCAGCCGGTGTCCGCCTGGGTGATCTGGTCGTTGTAGAGCGCGCCGTAGCCGCGCTCGTAGCGGGTGGGCGGTGGTGTCCACTCCGCCCGGCGGCGCTCCAACTCCTCGTCGTCCACGTTGACTCGAAGCATGCGCTGGTCGACGTCGAGGGTGATCGAGTCGCCGGTGCGCACCAGGGCGAGCGGTCCGCCGACGTACGACTCGGGCGCCACGTGCAGGACGCAGGCGCCGTAACTCGTCCCGCTCATCCGGGCGTCGGAGATCCGCACCATGTCCCGTACGCCCTGCTTCAGCAGATGGTCGGGGATGGGCAGCATCCCGTACTCGGGCATGCCCGGGCCGCCCTTGGGTCCGGCGTTGCGCAGCACGAGCACGCTGTCGGCGGTGATGTCGAGGGACGGGTCGTTGATGGTCCGCTGCATCGTCCGGTAGTCGTCGAAGACGACCGCCGGACCCGTGTGCTTGAGCAGGTGCGGCTCGGCCGAGATGTGCTTGATGACCGCGCCGTCCGGGCAGAGGTTGCCGCGCAGGACGGCGACTCCGCCCTCGGTGGCGACCGGGTTGTCCCGGGTCCGGATCACGTCGTCGTCGTGGACGAGCGCGCCGTCGAGCTGCTCGCGCATCGTGTCGCAGGAGACGGTCGGCCGGTCCAGGTGGAGCAGGTCGGTGATCCGGGACAGGAACCCGGGGAGGCCGCCCGCGAAGTGGAAGTCCTCCATCAGGTACCTCTGGCCGCCGGGCCGGACGTTGGCCAGCACCGGGACCGTACGGGCGATGCGGTCGAAGTCGTCGAGGGTGAGCTTGACGCCCGCGCGGCCGGCCATGGCGATGAGGTGGATGACCGCGTTGGTCGAGCCGCCGAGTCCGAGGACGGTGGTGACGGCGTCCTCGAAGGCCTCGCCGGTGAGGATGTCGCTCAACTTCCGGTCCTTGTGGACCAGTTCGACGATCCTGAGCCCGGCGGCGGCAGCCATGCGGTCGTGCCCGGAGTCGACGGCCGGGATGCTGGACGCGCCCGGGACCGTGACTCCCAGCGCCTCGGCGGCGGCGGTGAGCGTGGACGCCGTACCCATCGTCATGCAGTGACCGGGTGAGCGGGCGAGCCCGGACTCCAGCTCGGTCATCTCGCAGTCGCCGATGAGCCCGGCGCGCTTGTCGTCCCAGTACTTCCACATGTCGGTGCCGGAGCCGAGGACCTCGTTGCGCCAGTGCCCCGGCAGCATGGGCCCGGCCGGCACGAACACGGTCGGCAGGTCGACGCTGGCCGCCCCCATGAGGAGCGCGGGCGTGGACTTGTCGCAACCGCCCATCAGCACGGCCCCGTCGACCGGGTACGAGCGCAGCAGCTCCTCGGTCTCCATCGCGAGCATGTTGCGGTAGAGCATCGGGGTCGGCTTCTGGAAGGTCTCGCTCAGCGTCGACACCGGGAACTCCAGCGGGAAACCGCCGGCCTGCCACACGCCCCGCTTGACCGCCTGCGCGCGATCACGGAGGTGCACATGACAGGGGTTGATGTCCGACCAGGTGTTGAGGATCGCGATGACCGGCTTGCCGAGGTGCTCCTCGGGGAGGTAGCCGAGCTGACGGGTGCGGGCGCGGTGGCTGAAGGAGCGTAGGCCGTCGGTGCCGTACCACTGGTGGCTTCTGAGTTCTTCCGGCTTCTTCACATCGACCACCCGGCGGCTATGGCGGCGACCTCGGCGCGTTCGTCCTCGGGCAGCTGCCTGCTGGGGGCCCGGACGTCGCGGCGGCAGAGGCCGAGGGAGGCGAGGGCCTCCTTGACGACGGTCACGTTGTTGGCGGAGCCGTTGGCGGCGCGCAGCTCCTCGAAGCGGCGGATCTGCTCCCAGACCTTCATGGCGCCCGGGAAGTCACCCGATCGAAGCGCTTCGATCATGTTCAGCGAGACGGCCGGGGCGACGTTCACCAGACCCGAGGTGAAGCCGGTGGCGCCGGCCGAGAAGTAGGAGGGCGCGTACGGTTCGGCGAGCCCGGCCACCCAGACGAAGCGTTCCAGCCCGGCGTCGCGGGCGAAGGCGGCGAAGCGCGCGGCGTCCGGGACGGCGTATTTGACCCCGATCACGTTCGGGCAGGTGTCGGCGAGTTCGGCGAGACGGGCGCCGGTGAGCTGCGCGTTGCGGATGTAGGGCACGACCCCGAGCTCGGGCACGGCCTCGGCGATCGCCCGGTGGTAGTCGACCCAGCCGCTCTGCGAGACGTAGGGGTGGACGGGCTGATGGACCATCACCATCTGTGCGCCGGCCTCGCGGGCGTGCTCGGCGGAGGCGATCGCGGTCGGCACGTCGTGTCCGACGCCGACCAGGAGCACGGCCCGGTCGCCGGCCTCGTCCATGGTCAACTCCGTGACCAGACGGCGCTCTTCGGGGGTGAGGGCGTAGAACTCACCGGTGTTGCCGTTCGGGGTGAGGGTGGTGATCCCGCCGTCGAGCAGCCGACGCAGCAGGGCCCGGTGGGCGCCCTGGTCGACGGTGCCGTCCTCGGCGAACGGCGTCACCGGGATGGCCACCACGTCGGCCAGAGCCGTCCGTTGGGTCTCGAACGTCACGCTGCTCATTGATGACCTTCCTCTTCGAGGACTGCGGAGGCTGTCGGGCTGCGCCACCCATGGGGCCTCTCGGCCTGGGGGGCTTCGTGGCTCATGGGGCTTCGCGGCTCACTGGGCCTCGTGGACTCGGGGGCTTGCTGGGCTGCGCGGGCCGTGCGGGTCGTCGGGCTCGCGGGCGCCCTAGGTCTGGCGGGTGTTCCCGGCTTCCTCCGCCTCGCGGGCCCCGGGAAAGGCCCGTTCGACGAACGAGGCGATGTGCGCGTGCAGGGCGGCGGCCGCGCCGTCGGCGTCTTGGTCGAGGGCGAGCCGCAGGATCTCCCGGTGCTCGGCGGCCTCCCGTTCCCAGGAGGGGTCGGCGGCCCAGGCGACGGCCGAGACCAGCGCCGCCTGGTCGCGTACCTCGTCGAGCATCCGGCCGAGCAGCGGATTGCCGCACGGCACATACAGCGCGCGGTGGAACTCCCGGTTGGCCAGCGACCGTTCGGCGGTGTCCGTGGCCTCGTCGGCCCTGGCCAGCGCGTCACTCGCCGCGTTCCACGAGGTACCGCGGCGCACCGAGCGCCGCAGGGCCTCCGGCTCCAGGAGCAGCCGTACGTCGTAGACCTCGCGCGCCATGTCCGCGTCCACCATGCGCACCGTGACGCCCTTGTACTGGTTCATCACGACGAGCCCGGTCCCGGCCAACGTCTTGAGCGCCTCACGCACGGGCGTCTTGGACACCCCGAACTGCGCGGCCAGCTCGGTCTCGACCAGGGCCTGACCCGGCGTCAACTGCCCGGTGAGGATGCGGTGCTTGATCCCCTCCAGCACGAACTGCGTGCGGGACGGGATCGGCATGGGCACAGAGGTCATGCGCGCCTCTCGATCTGCGTATGGGATCTCACGTATGCGATCTCACGTATGGGATCTCCCATATCGCGTCTCATATATGACGTACGAAGTACGACGCGTTGAAGGTAGGAGGGGCCCCGTGTTTCGTCAATGCTTCTGGCAAAAGAATGTGTGGTTGCCGTCACACGATCTTGGTGTCGCCCTCACGCGCGCTCTCGGTGGGACCCCCGAAGACCACGGCCGCCCGCCCGGTCGCCCCCTCGGGCGTCAGCGTGGGCCCCACATGCGTGATGAGCAGCCGGCTCGCGCCCTTGGCGTACGTCCCGGCCTCCTCCGGCGTGAGATGCACCCGGGGTTCGCCTTCGCGATGTGTGTCGACGTCCGCCTCGCACAGGAACAGGTCGGCGCTGCCGGCGAGCAGGGACAGCGCCTCGCACGGACCACTGTCCCCCGAGTACGCGAACACCCGCCCCTGGCACTCGGCGCGCAGCCCGTACGCCTCCCCGTCGTGGACGACGGCCCGGGCGGTGAGGATGAGATTCCAGTGCCGGACCGTGTGGCCGTCGTACAGGGGCCGGAAGTCGAACACCCCGCTCAGGAAAGCCGTGTCCGACCGCCCGAAGAACCCCGCGAGCCGCTCCGCGCAGTCGCCGGGCGCGTAGACGGGCAGCGGTGCCGGCAGGGTGAGGCCGCCGTAGGCGAAGCCGTACATCGCGGCCACCAGATCCGCGCTGTGGTCCGCGTGCAGATGGGAGATCCAGATCGCGGTGAGCCGGGTGGGGTCCGTGTGCCGCTGCAACTCGGCGAACGTCCCGAACCCCGCGTCCACCCATACCTCGGCGCCCCCGCCGCGCAGCAGATAGCCGGAGGCGGGCCGCCCCGGGCCGGGGTGCGGTGAGGCGGTGCCGAGGACGGTGAGGCTCAGGGGCATGTTCGGGAGCGTACGGACGCGGGCGGGGGCGCGCGCCGCGTTTGAGCGTTCTGTCTCGTGGACGCTCCTCCGGCTTGCGGAACCTACGGCTTTTGGGTCCCTAGGGCTTCCAGAACGGATCACGTCCGCTCAAACCGATCACCCGGTCCAGCAGCGGCGCGTCGTCCGGCACCGGCACCACGGGGCCGAAGATCTCACCGCGCCCGGGGTCGTCGACCGCCGCGGCGAGGAAGGAGTGCGTCGCCGCGAGAGCCGCCGGATCGGGTTCGTACGCCTGCCCGGTGGCCCGGGCGAGGTCCCAGCCGTGCACGACCAGCTCGTCCACCGCCACGGCACCGGCGACGGCCCCAGGCAGCGACACCCCGCCCGCCCGGGTCTCACCCGTCCAGGCGGCCGGGTCGCGCCAGGCCTCGGCGAGCTCGTCGAGCACCTGAGGCAGCTCCTCGCGCCAGCCCGGCCCGATGTCCGGCACCGCCGCCTGCGGGTCGGTGTCCGTCGTGGGACCCAGGTCCTTCCGGCCCGCGTCACGGAAGGCGATGGTCAGCCCGAGCAGATGCCCGAGGAGGTGGTGCACGGCGTACTCCGGGCACGGGGTGGGCTCGGAGAGCTGGTCGTCGCGGACGGCTCCGGCGAGGCGGGCGATGACATGGGTCTGGGGGGTGAGGTCGAGGGGGGTCGGGTCGGGGTCGTCGTGGCTCATGCGGTGCTCCTTGGATCGGCGGCGTGCCGGGGCCGGTGGTCTCCCCTTGTTCGTTCTTCGGTAGACCCCCGGCGTCCCGAGAACTCATCGCTCGCCACGCACCCGCTCCTGCCGGCGACGGGGCGGCGCCCCTCACCCGCTGATCGGTCAGCCCGTGGTGTCCTCCTTGAGCCGGTCGGCGTCGCAGTAGTCCTGGTGCCAGTACGGGTACGGCAGGGGCGGCGCGCTCGTCTCGTCCAGGGCGGTGCGCTCCTCGGGCGTGAGCGACCAGCGGGTGGCGGCCAGGTTGTCGGCGAGTTGCCGCTCGTTGCGGGCGCCGATGACGACCGAGGTGACGCCGCGCCGCTCCAGCACCCAGCGCAGCGCGACCTGGGCCGGGGACACCGCCCGCTCGTCGGCGATCTTGCGCAGTACGTCGATGGTGTCGAACGTACGCTCGGGGTCGACCGGCTCGAACCAGCCCACCGCCCGCCGCGTACCCGGCGGTGGCGTGGCGTCCCGCTCCTGGTGGCCGCTGAGCAGACCGCCCGCCAGCGGGCTCCACACCATGACGCCCACCCCCTCGGCCTCGGCCATCGGCAGCAGCTCCCACTCGACCTCGCGGGCGGCCAGACTGTACTGGATCTGGTGCGAGGCGAACCGCTCCAGGCCCCGCTGCTCGCTGGTGGCCAGGGCTCGGGTGAGCTGCCAGGACGTCAGGTTCGACGCGCCGACGTAGCGGACCTTGCCGGCCCGTACGAGGTCGTCCAGCGCCCGCAGGGTCTCCTCCCACGGTGTGCGGCCGTCCCAGCCGTGCGTCTGGTAGAGGTCGATGTAGTCGGTGCCCAGGCGGCGCAGACTGGCCTCGACCGAGCGCACGATGTGATGCCGGGACAGACCGCGGTCGTTCGGGCCGCCCTTGCCGTCCGGCATCTGCCAGCGCACCTTCGTCGCGATGATCGCGTCGTCGCGCCGGCCGGAGAGGGCCCCGCCCAGGACCTCCTCCGACTGGCCGGCGGAGTACATGTCGGCGGTGTCGAAGAAGTTCACGCCCGCGTCCATGCAGAGATGGACGAGCCGTCGGGCTTCGATGGTGTTGAGCTGCCCCATGTGCTGGAAGCCGTGCCGGCCGCCGAACGTCATGGTGCCGAGGCAGATCTCGGAGACCTGCAGGCCGGTGCGGCCCAGGTAGCGCGTACGCATGCGGATGGTCGTCCTCTCGTCCTGCTTACGTTTCCTCAGCGTGCGTCGGCCGCGACCGGCTCACCGGCGCCCGAGGCGGTGGCGGCCGCGGCGCTCCGCCCGGGGCGCAGGAACGCGATGGCGGCGAGGCCGGCGACGAGCAGCGCGGTCGCGGCGGTCAGCAGGCCGCCCTGTACGCCGTTGAGGACGGCGGCCGGGCCGCTGCCGCCGGAGGAGGCGATGCCGGAGGCGGCGACCGTGGCCAGGACCGGGGTGCCCACCGTGACGCCGAGCTGCTGGCCGGTGTAGGCGAGACCGGTCGCCAGGCCCTGCTCGTGGTCCGGCAGACCCGAGGTGGCGGTGATCATGTAGCCGACGACCGCCAGGAGGTGGCCGAAGCCGCCCGTCGCGGTGGCCACGAGCAGCAGCAGCATGCCGCCGTCGGTGTCGAGGAAGAAGAGCGCGGCCGTGCTCGCCGCCTGCAGGAGCAGGCCGTACACGAGCGCCCGGTGGACGCCGATCTTCCCGATGATCCTGGCCGCGAAGGCGCCGCCGAGGACGGCCGCGACACCGAGCGCGGCGAACGCGAAGCCGGCGTCGAGCGGGGTCATCCCCCGCACCTGCTGCATGTACAGCGTGAGCAGGAAGACCATGCCGGTCATCATCGCGAAGGTGACCAGACCCGTGGCGTTGCCCCAGCTGACGGTACGTCGGCGCAGCACTCCCAGATCGACGAGCGGCGCGGCGACGCGTGACTCGACGGCGAAGAAGGCGACCAGCAGCACGGCGCCGGCCGCGAGCGCGCCCAGGGTCATGCCGGAGCTCCAGCCGTTGCGCTCGGCGGAGGTGATGCCGTAGATGACCGAGAGCAGGCCGCCGGTGACGGTCACCGCGCCGAGGACGTCCAGCTTCGGGGTCTCCTCGTTGCGGCTCTCCTTGATCAGGATCGGGGCGGCGATCGCGGCCGC
Organism: Streptomyces sp. CA-210063; assembly: GCF_024612015.1. Classification (NCBI taxonomy): domain Bacteria; kingdom Bacillati; phylum Actinomycetota; class Actinomycetes; order Kitasatosporales; family Streptomycetaceae; genus Streptomyces; species Streptomyces sp. CA-210063. The sequence continues at coordinate 8,214,114 of NZ_CP102512.1, read as the reverse complement.
GATGCCGACCGGGACGCTGATGAAGAGCGTCACGCGCCAGCTGGTCAGATCGGTGATGACACCACCCATCACCACGCCCGACAGGAAGCCGAGCGACAGCAGGGCACCGTTGATGCCCAGGGCGCGGGCGCGCTGCGGCCCCTCGGCGAAGTTGGTGGTCAGCAGGGACATCGCCGCCGGGGTCAGCATGGCGGCCGCGACTCCCTGGGCCGCGCGAGCCCCGAGCAGGACGCCGGGGGTGGGGGCGAGGCCGCCGACCAGCGAGGCCACCGCGAACAGGACCATGCCGGCGACGAACCAGTTGCGACGGCCGTACAGGTCGGCGGCACGGCCGAAGAGCAGCAGCAGACCGCCGGACGGCAGGGCGAACGCGGTGACGACCCACTGCAGGTCGCTCAGGGCGAAGCCGAGGTCCTCGCCGAGGACGGGAAGCGCGACGCTGAGGATGGAGAAGTCCAGCGCGAGCATGAACTGCGCGCCGCACAGCAAGGTGATGATGAGCCACTGGCGCGTGGTGAAACGCACCTTGGCGGGCGAGTTGACGGAATCGGAAGTCATGCCGCGAGGCTCGCAGTCCGCAACACGCCCTGGGGAGTCCGTACTTATCCTGTGTTCATGACCACCAGTCTGAACGCGGTACGGGAGCCCCGCCGACGCGAGGAGCTCAAGCACTTCCTGCGTACGCGCCGGGAGCGTCTCACGCCGGAGGAGGTGGGCCTTCCACCGGGGGCGCGCAGGCGGACCCCGGGTCTGCGCCGGGAAGAGGTCGCCCTGCTGGCCGGTATCGGCGCCTCCTGGTACACCTGGCTCGAACAGGGCCGGGACATCAAGGTGTCGGCGCAGGTCCTGGACGCCCTCAGCCGCACACTGCGGCTGGACCCGGCGGAACACGACCACCTCTACCAGCTGGTCGGGATGAACCCGCCGCGCCGCACGGCGGACGACCTGTCCGACACCACACGGCTGACCGCCCTGCTGGAGGGCTGGATGCCGTCTCCGGCGTACGTCATCGACCGCTGCTGGAACATCGTGGGGACCAACCGGGCGGCCCTGCTGGTCTTCGGGTTCCGTGAAGGGGACACCAACTGCCTCGTGGCCTTCTTCACCAACCCGGCGTTCCGGGCGCGGCACCGCTACTGGGAGGAGATCGCCCCCGGTCTGGTGTCCGAGTTCCGCCGGGACGCCGCCCGCTACCCCGACGACGCGGAGTTCACCCGGATCTCGGACCAACTGGTCCAGGAGAGCCCGGAGTTCGCGGAGCTGTGGTCGCGGTACGAGATCACGGCGACGAACCAGGGCGTGAAGGCCGTCGACCATCCGAGGGCCGGGTGCCTGATCTTCGACCACTCGGTGCTGGAGATCCCGGACCGCCCGGGCGTCCGGCTGATGCTGCACACGGCCCGGGCGGGCACGGACACGCGCGAGAGGGTCATGGAACTCCTGGGCCGCGACGAGCGGAAGGGGCGGATCTCCCTGGTCGAGGCGGGCTGACACGGGCGATCACGGCGGTCGGCCGGTGCGGCGCAGCGCGGCGGTCGATGCGGCGGCGGTGCGGCGCGGCGGTCGATGCGGCGGCGGTGCGGCGCGGCGGTCGAGGACGGCTGGAGAGCCGGACGAGGAACGACCGAGGGGCGGCCGAAGCCCCAAAAGAGGGCAGCACAGGAACCCAAGACAGCCCTCGATCGAGTGACAATGCTCTGATACATATGGCTGCGGACGGGGGCGCGAGCGTGCTCCCGCCTCTTTCGTGCACACACTTTCCGCGAGCAGAGGAAGACGTACCGTGGTCAACAAGAGCAAGGTCGCAGCAGCCGGTGCCGTCGTCGCGGTGACCTTCGCCGCCGGGTTCGCCACCCAGCACCTCGCCGTGGCCGAGGAGCCCCCGGTGAGCGTGGTCACGCTGAGCCAGGGCGTCACATCGGCCCCCTTCAAGATCAAGGCGAACGGCGACCGCAAGATCCTTTACCGCAAGGCGGTCGTGCAGCCGGGCGCCTCCACCGGCTGGCACTACCACGTGGGCGAGGAGATCGCCGTCATCCATTCCGGCACCTTCACCCGGATCGAGGGCTCCGACTGCTCGGTGGAGGAGTACGGTCCGGGCGAGTCGCTCGTCGAGCCCGTCGGCCCCGACACCGTGCACATGGGCATCAACAACGGCACCGAGCCCGTCGAGCTGTACGTCGTCGACATCATCCCCAAGGACGCCACCGCCCCGGTCGTGGCCGCCCCGGACCCGGGCTGCGACACCGAGGGATACAAGGGCGCCGGCGGGCGACCGTGATGCGTCTGCCCCGTCCCCTGGGTATCTCGGGGCCCGCCCTCTGGCTCCCCGAGCGGCGGCAGAGTGCGCGGGAGGCCGTCGAACTGGGGCTGGTCGACGCCGAGACGGCCGGGGAACTGGGGTATGCCCAGCTGCCGGTGGCCGACCTCGCCCCGCCCGAGATGGCGGTCGAGGCGGGCCGCCGTGCGCTCGCGGCGGCCGGCACGCACCCCCGCGACATCGGCCTCGTCCTGCACGCGTGGATCCACTACCAGGGCCACGACCTGTGGTCCCCCACGCACTTCATCGCCGACCGGCTGGGCGCCGACGACGCCGTACCCGTCGGTGTCCAGCAGGTGTGCAACGGCGGTGCGGCGGCCGTGGAACTGGCGGTCGCGCGGCTGTTCGTCGAGCCGGCCCTCGGCCGGGCCCTGGTGACCACGGCCGACGCGTTCGTCGAGCCGGGCTTCGACCGCTGGGGCGGGGACTACGGCATCGCCTACGGTGACGGGGCGACCGCCCTGGTCCTGCACCACCTGGAGGGGACGGAGGGAGGGCGGCCCGCCGATCTGGTGCTGCACTCGCTGTCCACGGTGGCGGCGCCGCGGCTGGAGCGCATGCACCGCGGGGACGACCCGTTCAGCCCCGCCGCGCGCTCGCTCGGACCGCGGGTCGACATCCGCCGCACCAAGAAGGCGTTCCTCCAGGCGTCGGGTATGGAGGCGTTCACCGAGGCCAGTGCCCGTGCGCTGCGGTCGGCGGTGGAGTCGTGCCTGGACGGTGCGGGGATGGCGGCCACGGGTGATCCGCCGCTGCGCTATGTGGTGGCGCCGAGGCTCGGCCGCAAGACCGTCGATCTGGCCTACGCGCCCCTGCTGTCGAAGCTCACCGGGGCGGAGCTGCTGCGGCCCGGCGCCGACACCGGGCACCTCGGCGCCGGTGACGCGGCGGCCAGTCTGGCGGAGCTGCGTGCCCGGCGCCTGCTGGGCCCCGGCGAGTACGCGCTCGTGGTGAGTGCCGGTGCCGGGTTCACCTGGTCGTGCCTGCTGGTGAGCGGGGGCTGACCCTCGACGACACAACGGGTCCGTGGGGCGCTCAGCCCCCCGGACCCGTCATGCGTACCGGACCGGATGGGTACCGGACCGGATGGGTACCGGACGGTGCCTCAGCCGGTCGGCTGCATGGCCGACATGGGCAGGCGCCGGACCGTCCCTCCGCCGACGGCCCGGCCCCTCTGCCGCCCGGAGCCCTGGTCGGCGGGCCCCGCCGTCGGCTCGTCCAGCGACGGCTCCCCGCGCAGGATGTCCTGCTCCAGCTGGATGAGGAACGGTGAGGGCTCCAGGCCCAGCTCCTCCACCAGCCGCGTGCGCAGCCGCCGCATGACGGCGAGCGCCTCCGCCCTCCGCCCCGACCTGTACAGCGCGAGCATCAGGTGGCGGTGGAAGTTCTCGTGGAGCGGGTGGCGGGCCGTGAGCCCGGTCAGCTCGGGCACCAGCGTGCGGTGGGCGCCCCGCTGGAGATCGGCGCAGATCCGCTGCTCCTCGACGCAGATCAAGGACTCGTCCAGGTGGACGATCCGGGCGCTGAGCAGCTCGCCGGCCTCCACGTTGACGAGCGCCGGGCCCCGCCACAGCGCCAGTGCCCGGCGGAGCAGATCGGATCCCCGGGCGAATTCACCACGCTCGACCGCCGCGACCCCCTCCTCCGCCAGCAGTTCGTACTCCGTGATGTCCAGTGCCACCCGTGAAGTGGACAGGACATAACTGCTGCCCTCGGTTATCAGAATTTCCTCGGCGACGGTGGCGGCGCTTGTCCTGAGTGCTTCCGCCAAGGTGCGCCGGACATGCCCTATGTAGGTCTGAATCGTGGCTGTCGCCGTCCGTGGCGGCTTGTTCCCCCATAGTTCCTGCATGAGTGCGCTGACGGATATCGCTCGGTCGGCGCTGACCGCGAGTAATGCCAGAACCTGTCGTGGCTTCGGTGCCAGGATCACCGGCTCCGACTCCTCGTCGAAGACGGTCATCGGACCGAGGACGTGAATCTGCACCATTCCCCCTTATTGGTACATTACATTCCACTCGGCGGCGGAATGCAAGATTCCGCTTCCCTCAGGGCCACCATGAGCATTACCCTGAGTGACCATTCAACTGTAGCAGGGTTCTGGCTTGAAACCACTTGAATGTTTGATCGAGCAGGGAATATTTACCGGGTGGAGCGCTTGCTGTAACCAATCTCACTCCGGTCGAAAAAAGAAAAAGCCACGGTGAGTAAATCACCGTGGCTTTCTCGGATGCGCGGACCCGTCAGCGGAATATGGAATTCCACTCAGGGGGTGGATTCCAGCGAGCTCAGTAGGGCGATCGCCCGCTCCAGGTATTCCTCGAACTGGGCCAGTTCCTCCGGCGTGAACTCGCCGCTCAACGCGCCCTCGACATGAAGGGCCGCCTTGTCGGCCTTCCGGGCGACGGTACGGCCCGCGCGGGTCGCCCGGTTGACCACGACCTTCTGGTGGAGCTCCGAAGGTTCGCGCACCACCAGACCGGCCTTCTCCAGGTTCGTCAGGACCGTGGCCATCGTCTGCGGGGTGACCATGCACTCCCGCGCGAGCTGGGCCGCGGACATGCCGTCGGAGACCGACAGCAGCAGCAGGACCGAGTACTGCGGCACCGTCAGGTCGAACTCCCGCAGCACCTGGGTCTTGCGTGCGATGAGAGCCTGCTCGGCTCTCTTGATCGTGTGCCCGAGTCGGCCTGCGGCGACCGTCTCCGCCGTCGTGTTCGCCATATCAATAGTCTCGCATACGACAGAGGACGAAGCATTAGCCGCGCAGTGCCGTCGCCCCGTCGGACCCCGCCCCCTGGAGGGTGCCGTCACCGTGGCTTCCGGCGCCTGGCCGGCGGAATCGCACACGTCAGCCTGGCCGTACAGGTGCGCCGGCCCCGCTCGTCGGTGACGACGATCTCGTAGGTCGCCGTGTGCGTGCCCACGTGCAGCGGCCGGCAGACGCCGGTGACCCGGCCCGAGCGGGCGCCCGCGTGGTGGGTGCAGGACAGCTCCTGGCCGACGATGATCCGGTCGGCGCCCGCGTGCACCCAGGCGGCGAGCGACCCCAGCGTCTCGGCGAGGACCGCGTTGGCTCCGCCGTGCAACAGCCCGATGGGCTGCCGGTTGCCGTCCACCGGCATGGTGCCGACGACCAGATCCGGCTCGCAGACGGTGATCTCGATACCGAGGCGCTCCACCAACTGCTGTTCGGCATAAGGGGGCAGGACCTCGACGGGCCCCAGGGCGGTCTGAGTCATGGCCGCCCCCTCAGTGCGTCGAGGCGGGCTCGGGCGCCGCCGCAGCCGCGCCGTCGGAAGGCTCGGCGGGTGCATCGCCGGACTTCTTCCCGCCCGAGAGGAGGCTGCCGACGACGACCGCGCTGACGGCACACGCCGCCGCGACGATCCACATCGTGGTGTGCAGCCCGCTCGCGTACGCGTCGGCCATCGCGCCCACGGCCCGGTCCCGCACCTCACCGGCCGGCAGTGTCCCCGCGGCCTCGGTCAGGCCGCCCTGGAGCGCACGCGACGTCAGCTCCTCTCCGCCGCCCGGATACGCGGAGACCGCGTCGTTGTCGAGGGCGCTCGTGGTGAGCGCGGTGACGAGGGCGCCCAGACCGGCCATGGATACCGCGTCGGAGGTGAGCCGGACCGTGTTGAACATGCCCGCCGCCATGCCCATCCGTTCCGGCTCGACGGCCGAGACCGCCGCGCCGTCCAGAATGCCCAGCGAGATGCCGTACCCGATGCCCAGCAGGAGCAGCGGACCGGCCAGCGCGGCAGCCGACGCGCCCGGTTCCACCAGGGTCAGCCAGGCGGCGCCGACCGCGGAGCAGCCCAGCAGCACCAGGAACAGGGCGCGTTGCGAGACCTTCTGCGCGAGCAGCCCGGTGAGGGCGGGCATCACCAACGACGGGCCGGTCAGCAGCAGCAGGACCACGCCGATGCGCAGCGCCGACATGCCGCTCGTGGAGGTCAGATACGGCGGGAGCACGATGACGAGCGCGACGAAGCTGAACGCCAGTACCAGGGGCACCAGACAGACGGCGAGGAACTGCGGCCGGGCGAACAGGCCCAGGTCGAACATCGGGTGTTCGGTACGGCGCTCCACCGCCACGAACACCCCCATCAGGACCAGGCAGCCGACGGCCGCGGCGAGCACCACGGGGTCGGTCCAGCCCCGGCCCGGGCCCTCCACCAGGGCGAGGACGAACAGGGCGACGGCGAAGCCGAAGCTGAAGCTGCCCGCCCAGTCGAAGCGCGGCCCCTTGTTGGGCGCGGAGTGCGGCAGCAGCGGCGTGCTCAGCAGGACGAGCACGGAGACCGCGGCCAGGACGAGGAACACCGAGCGCCAGCCCCACAGGTTGACCAGGGCGCCGCCGAACGCGGGTCCGAAGGCGAGGCCCGCGCCGAGGAACGTACCGAAGAGGCCGAACGCCTTCGCGCGAGCGGCGCCGTCGAAGGCCTGGGCGAGGATGGCGGTGATGGAGGCGAGCGCGGCGCCGCTGCCGAAACCGGCGATCGCCCGCGACAGGTCGAGCAGGAGGATGCTGTTCGCCAGGCCGGAGACGGTCATCCAGAAGGCGAAGAAGGCCATGCCCCAGGTGAACATGCGCCGGTGGCCGACGCGGTCGGCGAGCGAGCCCATGGCCGCGAGGCTGCTGGACGCGGTCAGCATGTAGCCGTCGACCACCCACTGGGCGGCGGCGAGTGAACTGTGCAGATCGGCGCCGATGTCGGGGACGGCCACGGACGGGCCGGTCACCACCAGGGTCATGAGCGGACCGACGACGCACGCCGCGGCGAGCGTGGCCCGCGGGTTGCCGGTGGACACGGAGGATCACCTCTGTCTGTTGGGTGTCGGGTATTCGGGGCGGTTATTCGTTTTCAGGCATGAGCCAGAACCCTGTCATAGAGTAGAGGTCTACTCGACCCGGATGTCAATGTCGTATGCCAGGGTTCTGTGTAAAGATGAGGGCCTGTCATCCGTCGGCAGGTACGGGACACAGCGAGAACGGGAAGGGCGGTGCGCAGGGCGATGCGCAGGATCCAACTGGGCGGCTCACAGCGGACCTTCGGGGCTGTCGGCCTCGGCTGCATGGGCATGTCGTGGGGCTACGACGAGCTGGGCCGGGACGAGAACGAGTCCATCGGGGTGATCCGCCGTGCCGTAGAGCTCGGTGTCGATCTGATCGACACCGCGGACCAGTACGGCCCGTTCACCAACGAGCTGCTGGTCGGCAAGGCCTTGAAGGGGTACCGCGACAAGGTGCTGCTCGCCACCAAGGGCGGGCTCGTGGTCGACGACCCCGCCACCTACCGCAGCCACCGTGACGGCCGGCCGGAGTATCTGCGCTCCGCCGTGGAGGCGAGTCTGCGCCGGCTGGACGTGGACCACGTGGATCTCTACCAACTGCACCGCATCGACCCCGAGGTGCCGGTCGAGGAGAGCTGGGGCGCGCTGGCGGAGCTGGTGAAGGAGGGCAAGCTCGGCGCGCTCGGGCTGTCCGAGGCGTCGGCCGACGAGATCGGCCGGGCGCACGCGATCCATCCGGTCGCCTCCGTGCAGAGTGAACTGTCCCTGTGGAGCCGGGAGGCCCTGACAGACGGGGTGGTGGAGTACTGCGGGCGCGAGGGCATCGCGTTCATCGCGTTCGCCCCGCTCGGCCGGGGCTTCCTGTCCGGCCTGATCAGCGGCCCGCAGGACCTCCCCGAGGCGGACGGACGGCACCGGCTTCCGCGCTTCCAGGCCGAGGCCATCACCGCCAACCGGGCCATCGTCGACCGGGTGCGGGCGGTGGCCGACGGGCTCGGCGCGACCGTGGCACAGGTGGCGATCGCCTGGGTGCTGGCCCAGGGCGACCACGTGGGCGTCATCCCCGGCACCAAGACCCGCCGCTACCTGGAGGACAACGTCGCGTCCGGCTCCCTGACCCTCTCGCCGGACGCCCTCGCGGAACTGGCGGCCCTGCCGGAGGCGACGGGTTCTCGCTGAGAGAGCCGGTGCCCGGACCCCGGCCGGACCGGCGCGGACGGCGGTGGGCGGTCTCCCCCCTCGGGGAGGCCGCCCACCGGCATGTGCCGCCACCGCCTACACCGGCTGGCGCTGGGTGCCCGTCGCGAGGGTGGCCGGGAGGACCGGCCAGCCGTGTTCGGCCGCGTGGACCGTCATCGTCGGGTGCGCGCCGACCACCGTGGGGTGGCCCACCATCCGGAGCATGGTGAGGTCGCCCGGATCGTCGCCGTAGGCGTAGCAGTCCGCCGGGTCCGCGCCGAACTTGTCCAGGGCCTCCCGTACCGCGTCCGCCTTCGCCGGACCGAACATCGCGTGCCGGATCGCACCGGTCATGCAGCGCCGTTCGTCCAGTTCCGGTTCGGTGCACAGGACCAGGTCGATGCCCAGGTCGTCGGTGATCGGGGTCAGGGTCGCCGGCCACGAGCCCGAGACCACCACCGTGTGATGGCCCGCCTCCTGATGGCGGCGCAGCCGGGCGACGGTCGGCTCGATGAACGGCGCACCGTGCTCCCGCAGTTCGGCGTACCACATACGGGCCTCCGCGAGCACGTCGTCCCACGGGATGCCGGCATGCAGCTCGTAGAACTTGGACACCACCTCGACCGGTGTGACGCCCATCGACGCCAGCCGCCGCAGCGGCTCCACCATCCGCTCGTACGTGGCTCCCGTGACGTCCCCCTGGCGCCGCAGCCGATACCGCAGCAGGGAGAACGGGCTCTTCATGGCGATGAGCGTCTCGTCGGCGTCGAAGAAGGCCACCACGGGACGGGAGTGGCCGGTGGCCGGCGGGATGGGGGCGGGGGTCGTCGTCATGGCCGGCTCCTTGGGTGTGCGGCTCGGTCGAGCAGTCGCGCGGTGTCCTGTGGCCGCCCGGGGTCGCACCGTGCCAGCAGATGGCCGTCCGGGCGGACCACGGCCACGGTCGGCACCGGACCCAGCGCCCGGGCCGGACCCGAGGGCAGCGCACGGGTCAGATCGAGTACGGGTGTGCCCTCGGGCAGCGCCCCGCGCACCCGGTCGCGCGTGCGCTGCCAGTCCGCCGGCGGCGTGCGCGTACCGGGCCACAGCAGCACGGTGTGCCGATCCCGGGCGATCACCGGCCAGCCCCCGCTGCCGAGGTGCGGGGCGTCGTCGGCCGGACCCGCGACCTTCAGCGGCAGCCGGGGGTGGCGGTCACCGTCGTAACTGACGGCCGTCTGACTGAGCTGTGGCGCGAGCTTGCGCTGGAACAACCCCGTCCGGTCGGCCGCCATGAACGCCGCGTCGCGCAGCGCGACCTTCGCCGGCGTGTTGACCAAGCCCGCTTTGGTCAGCCACTCGGTCGAGCGCGCCACATCGTGGGAGACCGCCCGCCGCTCGCTGTCGTACGAGTCGAGGATGCCCTCCCCGAACTCCCCGCGGATCACCCCGGACAGCTTCCACGCCAGGTTGAACGCGTCCTGCATCCCGGTGTTCATGCCCTGGCCGCCGGCCGGACTGATCACGTGCGCCGCGTCGCCCGCCAGGAAACAGCGGCCGCCGCGGAACGCGGACGCGATCCGCACCCGTACCCGGAAGGAGCCGCTCCACAGCAGCTCCTCGACCACGCTGCGGCCGGCCGCCCGGTCGTCCACGACCCGCTGGAACATCTCACGCGGCGGCGGACTGTCCTGGTCGTAGGCGTCGTGCGGCACGTTCAGGGCGATCCGGTGGACGCCGTCGCCCATCGGGCCGAGCACCATGGCGCCGCTCGGCGCGTAGCAGTAGTGGGACAGGTCCTCGGAGAGGCTGGTGGTCAACCGGGCGTCGGTGATGGCGAACGACACGTCGACCGGCGGACCGTCGTACGCGATGCCCAGCTCCTTGCGGACGGTGCTGTGCGCGCCGTCCGCGCCGACGAGCCAGCCCGGTTCGAGCTCCTCGACCCGGGCCGGCTCGTCGGCGTGCTCCAGCTTGACGTGCGGCACGCCTCCCGCGTTGTCCAGGGAGGTGAGCCGCACGCCCTCCTCGACGGTGCCGCCGAGCGCGGCGAGCCGTCGTCGGAGCACCCGCTCGGTCTCGTTCTGCGAGATCGTGAGCGCGAACGGGTAGGGCGAGTCGGGCAGTTTGCTCATCCAGGCGGTGGCCAGCCGACGGCCGCGCGAGTAGAACGCCGTCCCCGCCAGCCGGTGTCCGAGGCCGAGCAGTTCGTCGGTCACCCCGATCCGGTCGAGCAGTTCGAGATTGCGCGGCCAGATGACGTTCGCCCGGGAATGCGCCGAGGGACCGCGCCCGGCGTCCACGACGCGTACCGTGACACCGCGCTGGAGCAGTTCGCAGGCGACGACCAGACCGACCGGGCCCGCGCCGACGACGAGCACCGACCGCTCCTGCCGGTCCCGCGTCAGGCCGCCCACATCAGCCCCCCGTTGACCTCGACCACGCTGCCGTTGACGTACGAGCTGTCCCGTGAGGCGAGGAACACCGCGGTGGCGCCGACCTCCTCCGGCCGGCCGAGCCTCCCGGAGAGCAGCCGGCCGCGGTAGCTCTCCCAGGCGCGCTCGTTGGCGGCCAGCTCCTTGCCCATGCCCTCGTCGATGTAGCCGGGCGACAGGCAGTTGACGGTGATGCCCTTGGGCGCCAGCTCGGCCGCCGACGTCCGGGTGAACATCTCCACGGCCGCCTTGCTCGCGCTGTACGCGGCGGCGCCGATCGCGGCCCGGCCGGCCACGCAGGACGACACGTTGATGATGCGGCCGCCCGCGCCCGTCGCCTTGTCCGGGGCGGTCATCGGGGTGATCACCGCACGGGTGCACAGGAAGACACCGGTCAGGTTGGTGGCCAACGTGGTGTTCCAGTCGGCCACCGAGAGCCGGGCGATCTTGCCGTCACGGCTGACACCCGCGTTGTTGACCAGGATGTCGATGCCGCCGAACGCCTCCACGGCCGCGGTCATCAGCCCGGCCACCGACCGCTCGTCGGTGACGTCCGTCTGGTGGTAGAGCAGCCGGTCGCCGTGCACGTCGGCCAGCTCCTTGATGTCGTACGGGTTGCGCGCGGCGACCACCACCGAGGCGCCCTCCGTGAGGCAGGCCTCGGCGATCGCCCGGCCCAGGCCCCGCGTGCCGCCGGTGATGACGGCGGTCTGTCCGTCGAGCCTCATGGCTCCTCCATCCGCTGCGTGTGGTTGGTGTGTGCGTGCGACGACCGGTGTGGGTGACACGGCGTCAGTACCAGGTCAGCAGCGCGGCACCTGCCGTCATGCCGCCGCCCACCGACGCCAGCAGCACCTTCTCGCCGCGCCGCAGGGGCCGCTCCCGATGGGTGGCGTGCAGGGTGAGCGGCACGGACGCGGCGACGGTGTTGCCCAGCTGCGGTGCGGTGTAGGCGACGCGCCGCGGGTTGATCCCCGCCTCCGCCACGAAGGTCTCCAGGAGCCTGGTGTTCGCCTGGTGGAAGACGAACCGGTCGATGTCCTCCAGGGCCAGCCCGCAGTCGTCGAGGGTCACGGCGGTCAGCTTCGCCAGCACCGACAGCGCGTAGTCGCGCACCGCGCGCCCGTCCATCCGGAAGAGGTGCTGCCCGGCCTCGCGGGCCCGCGCGTCGAGCGGCGTCCGCGTACCGCCGGCCTCCACACCGACGTAGTGGTGGAACTCCCCGTCCGTGACCAGGTGCACCGACTGCAGGCCGTAGCCCTCGGGGACCGTGCCGAGCACGACGGCGCCCGCGCCGTCACCGAACAGGCTCACCGTGCGCCGGTCGGTCCGGTCCATGATCGTGGAGAACATGTCGGCACCGACCAGCAGCACATGCTCGCCGTGGCGGCCGGTCCGGACCAGCCCTTCCGCGACGGACAGCCCGTACAGGAAACCGCTGCAGACGGCGTTGATGTCGAAGGCGGGCAGCGCGGAGAGCCCCAGCTTGTGCTGGAGGATCGCCGCCGTGGACGGCTGCGGTACGTCCGGGGTACTGGTCGCCACGACCAGCGCGCCGAGCCTTGCGCGCACCTCGGGGCCGACGGCCTCCAGCGCTTCCCGGGCGGCGGGGACGGCGAGGTCGGACGTCGTGGTGCCCGGTTCGGCGTACCGCCGCTGAAGCACTCCGGTGCGCTCGGTCACCCAGGACTCGGGCATCCCCGTCCAGGTACTGATCTGCTGGTTGTCGACGACCTTGTCCGGTGTGTAGGAGCCGATCGACAGGACACCGACTGGCATGGTTTCCCTTTCCTGTTCCTGTGCTTTCGTGGGTGGTGGAAGCGCGGCACGGGGCGTCAGTGACCCATGCCGAGCCCACCGCTGACCGGCAGCACGGCGCCGGTGATGTACGAGGCCTGCTCGCTGGTGAGGAACCCGACGGCCGCGGCGACCTCGTCGGTGGTGCCGGGCCGGCCGAGCGGCGTCATCGCCAGGTACTGCTCCACACGGGCGGGGCGCACCTCGCGCAGCATGTCCGTCTCGACGAGGCCGGGGGCGACGACGTTGACGGTGATGCCGCGACCGCCGAGCTCCCAGGCGAGGGAGCGGGCGAGGCCGACGAGGCCGGCCTTGGCGGCGGTGTAGTTGGTCTGGCCGGGCGACCCGGTGAACGCGACGGCGGACGAGACGAGCACCATCCGGCCCCAGCGCCCCCCGAGCATGCCCCGGGCCGCGTGCTTGGCGACCCGGATGACCGCCCGCAGGTTGGTGTCGAGCACGGCGTCGACCGCGTCGTCGCCGAGGGCCAGCAGCAGTCCGTCCTGAGTGATCCCGGCGTTCGCGACCAGCACCTCGACATCGCCCTGTGCGGCGGCGACCTCCTTGAAGGCACGCTCGACCTGCGCCTCGTCCGTGACGTCGCAGCGCACGGCGAACAGCCCCTGAGGCGGCTCACCGGTACGGAAGGTGACCGCCACCCGGTCGCCGCGTGCGGCGAGCGAGCGGGCGACGGTCAGACCGATGCCCCGGCCGCCCCCGGTGACGAGGACGGAACGGCCCCCGGGCGGCGGACCGGCGTCGCCGGCGTTCCTGGTCTCTGGAGCCGTACTCATGCCGGGGTCACCACGATCACCGCGTTCTGGCCGCCGAAGCCGAAGGAGTTGTTCACCGCGGCGCCGATGTCCAGGGGGCGGGCCTCCTTCGCCACCACGTCCACCCCGATGCCCGCGTCCTGACTCGTCAGGTTGGCGGTCGGCGGGACGAGGCGCCGCTCGACGGCGAGCACCGTGTACACCGCCTCGGCCGCTCCGGCCGCGCCCAGCAGATGGCCCACGACACCCTTGGTGGAGGTGACGGCGGGCTTCTCTCCGAAGACCCGCCGGATCACCCCGGACTCGGTGATGTCGTTGAGCGGGGTGGACGTGCCGTGCGCGTTGACGTGGTCCACCTCGGACGGGTCGACGAGGGCGTCGGCGAGCGCCGCCCGGATGGCCCGTTCGGCTCCGCCGCCCGTCGGGTCGGGCGCCGACGCGTGATGGCCGTCGGCGGACGCGCCGAACCCCGACACCCGGGCCCGGATGCGAGCGCCCCGCGCCCGCGCGTCCTCGACCCGTTCCAGTACCAGCATCGCCGCGCCCTCGCCCGCGACGAAGCCGTCGCGGTCGGCGTCGAACGGACGCGAGGCGGACGCCGGGTCGTCGGTGCGGCCCGACAGCGCGCCGGCCCGGGCCAGACTGGCCATCGCGGTCGGGGACATGGCCGCCTCGGCGCCGCCCGCCAGGACGATGTCGCAGACCCCGGCCTCCAGCAGGGCGCGGGCGTACCCGATCGCCGTGTTGCCCGAGGCACAGGCCGTGGACACCACCTGGTTCGGGCCCAGCGCCTTGAGATCCATGGCGATGTAGCCGGCGGTCATGTTGACCGGCCCCATCACCATCAGCAGCGGGGAGACGAACTCCGGGCCGTCGGCCAGCCGGTTGCCGTGCTCCCGCTCGACCGTGGACCAGCCGCCCAGCGACGTACCGACGACCACACCGACCCGGGGGCCCTCCCAGGAGGCCGGGTCGAGCCCGGCGTCGGCCACCGCCTGCCGGGCCGCGACCACACCGAAGTGGCTGACCGGGTCCATGCGTACGGCGCTGCGCCTGCCCAGCAGTGCCGCGGCGTCGAAGTCCGGTACACGACAGGCGAAGTCGACGGGCAGACCGGCGAGTTCCGGGTCGGGAGCCGCCGTGGAGACCCCCGACCAGACCCGTTCCACGTTGGCCTCGACGCCCAGCCCGGCCGGGGTGACCAGACCGACGCCGGTGACGGCGACGTCGAAGCGTCGGCCGCGACCGGGACGGGCTTGCGTTCGTACATCGGTCATCAGGCCACCACGGCCTTGCTGTCGATGACGGAGAGGACGTCGGCGAAGGTGTTGTCGGGGGTCAGCGCGGTCTCGTCGATCTGCACGCCGAACTCCTTCTGCACGATGACGCTGAGCTCGATCAGTGCGAGCGAGTCCAGGTCGAGCGCGTCGAAGGTGGCGGCGGTGTCGAGGTCCTCAGGGGCGACGCCGAGCTTCTCGGTGACGAGGGCGAAGAGACGGTCCTGGTGTGCGGACATGGGTGTATCTCCTTGGATCGCGTTGCTTGCTGCTTGGTGTTTGCTGCTTGGTGTTTGCTGCTTGCTGCTTGGTGGTGAGGTGGGTCCGAGGGGCGGCGCCGGTCAGGGCTTGCCGACCACCACCGCGGTGAACGTGAAACCGCCACCGCCGTTGAGCACGAGCGCGTACTGCCCGGGCTCCAGCAGGTCGGTGCGGGACAGGTCGGCGAGGGAGGCGTTGAGGTCGCCGGCGCCCACGTGCCCGGTGGCGCGGCCGAGGTCGAGCACCTCCGCGGAGGTGACGTCCGTCAGCGGCGGGATGTACGCCTCCGCCATGGCCTTGCTCCCCAGTCTGGGGATCACGGCGTAGCGGAGCCGCGGGTCGTCCGGGGCGAGCCCGGCGTCGGCCAGGCACTCCTCGACGACGGCACGGATACGCCCGGCAGCGGTCTTGAGGAAGAAGTCGACGCCGTACGCCTTGATGAACGCGCGCTTGGTGCGCCGTACGTCGATCATCGAACTGTGGCCCATGGGCGTCGCGTTGAGCTCGTCGTCGCCGCGGTGCATCACCTCCAGTTCGGCCGCGGCATCGGTCGCGAGGGAGTGCAGGAGCAGGTCCGGTGCGAGCGCGTGCCCTGTTCCCGGAGCTCCGGACGCCTCCGCCGCCCCGCTGACACGGTGGACGAGGACGGCCGTGGCCGCGTCGCCCGCCGCCATGCCGTAGTCGCTGAGCCAGCGGTGCCAGCTCGGCATCAGGAACCGGTCGGCCGTCGTCACCAGAGCGGGTCCGGCGGCCGGGTCGCCCTGGAGGCGGCTCGCGGCGAGCTCGATGCCGATGGCGCCGCCGTTGCACTGCTGCAGGAGGCCGATCGGTACGGCACGGTGGGCCCCGAGCCGCCGTGCCACGTAGTGCGGGGCGGACCAGGCGTCATGGCCCTGGTGGTGGACGCTCGCGTGCAGGACGAGCGACAGGTGGGCGGCCTGGGCGCCGGAGAGCGTCAGCACCTCCGTCGCGGCCTCGACGGCCATGTCCGGCGGTGCCATGTGCTCGCTGACCGGAAGGGAGGTGTAGCCGAGGTCGCGGGCGGTGCGGGCGTCGATGTCGCCGACGGCCAGGGCCTCTTCGACCGTCTGCCGTCGCTTCGGGTACCAGGCCGCGGCGATCAGCCCGAGCGGTGAGTCCAGTCGCACCTGGCGTCACCTGCCGCCCGTGTCCGTGGCCGGCGGCGCGGGAAGCCCGGCGACGCCGACGGTGGCGGTGCAGACGGACGCGCCGTCCTGCCGGAAGTCGACGGTGAAGCGCTCGTCGTCGGAGGGGGTGACGGCGACCGTCACCGGGCTGTCCAGTTCCACGAACCGGCTGAAGGTGGCGCCGAAGGCGTAGGCGTACCGCCGCTCCGCCGGCGCCCCGGCGGCGAGCACCGCCGCCTGGCGGGCCGCCTCCATCAGGGCCATCGCGGGCACATGGTCCAGTGGGTGGTCGTACATCGCCGGGTGCTGTACCGGTACCTCGAGCGAGGCGCGCAGGAGCTCCGGGCCGCCCGGGTGTGCCACGTCGGTCAGCACCACGTTCCCGGTCCGCTCGCGGCCGACGAGTCCGGGCGCCACAGGGGCGCCGACGCGGTCGCACGGCATGTCGGAGGAGAGAGGCGGAACGTTTCCCCGGCTCTTCTCGCGGTGTGCCTGGTAGCCGTCACGGCTGAGGTAACCGGCCACGATGACGCTCGTTCCGGCGTGTCGGCCTCCGACGACGAACACGCACTCCAGCGTGGCGGCCAGCAGTCGGGTCCCCCGCCGCTTGAGGTCACGGGTGGTGACCTCGACGACGAACTCGTCCGGCACGTCGCCACGGGTCCGCAGCGCGGACAGGTCCGTGAACTCGGTGGTCCAGTCGCTGATCAGGAACGACGTGTCGTACGAGACGCCCAGCCACTGGTGCGCCACGACGGTGACCGCCTGCCGGGCCGCCTCCAGCAGGAACAGCGGGTCGAGCAGCCCGGGCCGCTGGGTGTGGTCGTTGTAGTAGCTGTGCGCGCGGGGTGCCTGCACCGCCACGGCGAACGTCTCGTCGCCGAGCCGTGCCGCGTCCGTGACGAAGACCTCCATGATGGCGCGGCGGTGCACCAGCGCCCGGTCCATCGAACGCCGGTAGGCCGGTTCGGCCGCGGCCGGGGCGGCGTCCGGCCGCTCCTGCTCAGCAATGGTCATACCCAGTCCCGTTCGTCCGTGGTTTCGTTCGGCGGCCCCCTGGGAGGCGTGAGATCAGCCTCGCAGTCACCTCTGGGGGCTCGGCCGAGAACGCCGAGGGGTTCCGCCGACGGCTCCGCCACGGCTGGGCCGAGGCTCCGGCATGGCCTGCTCGAAAGCCGCTCAAGGCTCACTGGAGAGACGGAAGGAAGCGCGGCCGCCGTGGAAAAGGACAGGGAAGTACAAGGAGACGGACAGGGAAGTCCATGGAGACGGACAGGGAAAAGGGCCGCCCCCCAGGGGGACGGCCCTTCCTTCTCGCACGTACTGCTGACTGCTGACTGCTGGCTGCTGACCGCTGACCGCTGACCGGTCACCGCTGTGCGGTCAGGCCGGCGTGACCGCCAGGACGACCTTGCCGCGCACATGGCCGGTCGCCACGAGCTCGTGGGCACGCGCCGCGTCGGCGAGCGGGAACTCGGCGCTGACGTGGACCCGTACCTCGCCGCGGTCCGCCAGAGCCACCAGCTCGGCGAGGTCGGCCGGGTCGGGGCGGACGAACACATAGCGCCCGCCCAGCCCGGTCACGTCCCCCGAGATGGACGCGAGGCGGCCCCCCGGGCGCAGCAGGGCGGGCGAAGCGTGCAGCGTGTCACCGCCCATGAGGTCGAAGACCGCGTCGACGCCCTCCGGGGCCAGGGCCCGCACCCGGTCGCCGAGCCCGGGGCCGTACGTCACGGGCTCGGCGCCGAGCGAGCGCAGGAACTCGTGGTTGCGCCCACTCGCCGTACCGATGATCCGGGCGCCGAGAGCACGGCCGATCTGGACGGCGAGGGAGCCGACCCCGCCGGCCGCCGCGTGCACGAGCAGTACGTCACCCGGGCCGACCTCCAGATGACGGCGCAGTGCCTGGTAGGCGGTGAGGCCGGCGGCCGGGAGCCCGGCGGCGGCGCGCCAGTCGAGGGTGTGCGGCTTGTGCGCCAGGGTGCGGACGGGGGCGGCCACCAACTCGCCGTACGTGCCGCGTTGCATGTGGTCGGCTCGGACATAGCCGACGACCTCGTCGCCCGGGGCGAACTCGGTGACGCCGAGGCCCGTACGCTCGACGACACCGGACAGGTCACAGCCCATCACCATGGGGAAGTGCGACTCGAACCAGTCGTCGATGTAGCCCTCGCGGATCTTCCAGTCCGCCGGATTGACGCCCGCGTAGCGCACCCGGACGAGCACGACGTCCGGGCCGATCCGCGGTGCGGGAAGGTCCATGAGCTCCAGGACCTCCGGCCCTCCGTAGCGCTGGATGGCGATGGCCTTCACGTACGAACCTCCTGGGGAAACACGGCGACAGCGCGTCCGCCCGGCGTGCGACAGCACACCCGTCGGGTGATGACACCTCGGCACTATAGCTGAGCGATAAGACAGAGCTCTGCTTCACAAACGGCAATTGACATATGGCCGAGGACTCCGACAGAGTCGAAGGCATGCTCGTACTGTCCGCCACCACCGGCAAGTTCGGCACGAACGTCCACATCGTCGCCGCGGGACCCGGATCACCGTGCCTGATCATCGACCCCGGGCACGACGCCGCCGACGCGGTCGCCGAGGCCATCCGCGCCCACCGGCTCGAACCCGAGGCGATCCTGCTCACGCACGGCCACATGGACCACACCTGGGACGCCGTGCCGCTCGCCCGGCGCTACGGCATCGCCGCGTGGATCCACCCGGCCGACCGCTACCAGTTCGGCGCCCCCGCCAAAGGGCTGCCGGACACCTTCCCCCGTGAACTGCTCGTCGGCCACCCCGACCAGGAGCCCGACGAGGTCGGTGACCTGCCCGAGGACGGCGGCGAAGTGGCTTTCGCGGCGGGCCAGGTCACCGTGCTGCACACGCCCGGCCACACCGGCGGTTCCGTGATGTTCCGCTTCGACGGCGGCGAGGTGCCGCTGCTCGCCACCGGAGACACCCTGCTCGCGGCGGGCAAGGGGCGCGCCGACGCGCCCGGCGCCAGCCCCGCGAGCCTGGACGCCTCCCTCCGCACGATCGTCACCGCCTGTCCGGGCGGCACCCGTCTGCTCACCGGACACGGCCCCACCAGCACCCTCAGCGAGACAGGAATCCGATGACGAACACCTCCCAGCCCCCCGTGGCCCTGATGCGCGCCGTCCGGTTCGAGTCCTTCGGCGGCCCGTCCGTCCTGACCGTCGCGGACGTCCCGGTGCCGGAGCCGGAGCCCGGACAGATCACGATCGACGTCGATCACGCGGGCGTGAACTTCGCCGAAGTGATGTTCCGGCGCGGCCAGTTCCCCGTGGATCTGCCGCACTCCCCGGGCCTGGAGGCGGTCGGCAGGGTCCGTGCCGTCGGCGCCGACGTCACCGGCTTCGAGATCGGCGAGCGGGTGGCCGCCCTCACTCTGGGGGGCGGCGGAAACGCCGAGGTCGTCGCCGTGGGCGCGGGGCACGCCGTGCGACTGGACGGCGAACTCTCCGGACTGGACGGCACCCTGGCGGCCGGAGCCCTCTGCAACGTCACCACGGCCCTGGGCGTTCTCACTTCGGCCGGGCACCTCGCCGAGGGCGAGACCGTGGTCGTTCTCGCCGCCGCGGGCGGAGTCGGTACGGCCGCCGCACAGCTGGCCCGGTCGCTCGGCGCGGCCACGGTGATCGGCGTGACCAGCAGCCCGGCCAAGGCCGAGTACGCGCGTGCCTTCGGCTACGACAGCGTCGTGTCGTACCAGGAGATCGAGCGGGAGGTGGCGGAGCGGACCGGCGGAGCGGGCGCCGATCTTGTCCTGGACTCGGTCGGCGGCGCGTTCCGCTCCTCCGTGACCGGCCTGCTGGCCGCGTTCGGACGGCATGTCATCTTCGGCAACGCCGCGGCCGAGGACGTCACGTTCGAGGGCAATCACCCCTGGTACACGAACAGTTCGCTCGTCGGCTACAACCTCGGCGGTGTCGCCGGCCGCGCACCCGAACTGCTCCGCGCCCATCTGGAACAGGCGCTGGCCGAAGTCGCGAAGGGCGCGGTCCGCGTCGACGTGAAGGTGCTGCCGCTGAAGGACGTCGTGCACGCCCACGAACTGCTGGAGACACGGGCGTCCACGGGCAAGTACGTACTCGACGTCCGGGCCTGACACCGGCACCGGCACCACCACAGGCATCAGGGGGAAGGCATGCGCGAGTCGGAGTCGGGACTGCCCATCGAGCCGGTGTACGGCCAGGGCGCCCTGGAGGGCTGGGATCCGGCGGAGAAGCTGGGTGAGCCGGGTGCGTACCCGTTCACCCGTGGCGTCTATCCGTCGATGTACACCGGCCGTCCGTGGACCATGCGCCAGTACGCCGGCTTCGGTACGGCGGCGGAATCCAACGCCCGCTACCGGCAGTTGATCGCCAACGGGACCATGGGCCTGTCGGTGGCCTTCGACCTGCCCACCCAGATGGGCTACGACTCCGACGCGCCGATCGCCCACGGCGAGGTCGGCAAGGTGGGCGTGGCGATCGACTCGGTCGACGACATGCGGGTGCTGTTCGGCGGGATCCCGCTGGACAAGGTGTCGACGTCGATGACGATCAACGCGCCGGCCGCGGTGTTGTTGCTTCTGTACCAACTGGTGGCCGAGGAGCAGGGCGTCGGCGCCGACCGGCTGACCGGCACGATCCAGAACGACGTGCTGAAGGAGTACATCGCGCGCGGGACGTACATCTTCCCGCCGAAGCCCTCCCTCCGGTTGATCGCCGACATCTTCAAGTACTGCAGGGCCGAGATCCCGAAGTGGAACACGATCTCGATCTCCGGCTACCACATGGCCGAGGCGGGCGCCTCCCCCGCGCAGGAGATCGCGTTCACCCTGGCCGACGGCATCGAGTACGTCCGTACGGCGGTCGCGGCGGGCATGGACGTCGACGACTTCGCCCCCCGGCTGTCCTTCTTCTTCGTCGCCCGTACGACGATCCTGGAAGAGGTCGCCAAGTTCCGTGCGGCGCGCAGGATCTGGGCCCGGGTGATGCGGGAGGAGTTCGGCGCGCAGAACCCCAAGTCCCTGATGCTCCGCTTCCACACGCAGACGGCCGGCGTGCAGCTGACGGCCCAGCAGCCCGAGGTGAACCTCGTCCGCGTCGCCGTCCAGGGCCTGGCCGCGGTGCTGGGCGGCACCCAGTCCCTGCACACCAACTCCTTCGACGAGGCGATCGCGCTGCCGACGGACAAGAGCGCCCGTCTCGCCCTGCGCACCCAGCAGGTGCTGGCGTACGAGACCGATGTGACCGCGACGGTCGACCCCTTCGCAGGTTCGTATGTCATCGAGAAGATGACCGACGACGTCGAGGCGGCGGCCGTCGAGCTGATGCGGAAGATCGAAGACCTCGGCGGCGCGGTCTCAGCCATCGAACACGGCTTCCAGAAGAACGAGATCGAACGCTCCGCCTACCGCATCGCCCAGGAGACGGACTCCGGCGAGCGCGTCGTGGTCGGCGTCAACCGCTTCCAGCTCGACGAGGAAGAGCCGTACGAGCCCTTGCGGGTGGACCCCGCGATCGAGGCCCAACAGGCCGAACGCCTTGCGAAGCTGCGGGCCGAGCGCGACCAGGCGACCGTGGACGCGGCCCTCTCCGACCTGAAGAAGGCGGCCGAGGGCACGGACAACGTCCTCTACCCGATGCGGGAGGCCCTGAAGGCCCGCGCGACGGTGGGCGAGGTCAGCGACGCGCTCCGGGACGTGTGGGGCACCTACACACCGACGGATGCCTTCTGACGGCCGTCGCGAGGAAAGAAGAAAGCGGAAAGCGGAAAGCGGAAAGCGGAAGAGCAGAGAGGGAAGAGCAGTGAGGGAAGAGCAGTGATATCGACACCCGTTCGCGTCGTGATCGCCAAACCGGGGCTGGACGGCCACGACCGTGGCGCCAAGGTCATCGCCCGTGCCCTGCGGGACGCCGGGGTGGAAGTCGTCTACACGGGGCTCCACCAGACACCACGCCAGATCGTCGACACCGCGGTCCAGGAGGACGCCGACGGGATAGGCCTCTCGGTGCTCTCCGGAGCCCACATGACCCTCTTCGCCGAGGTTCTCAGGCTGCTGAAGGAGGCCGGGGCGGAGGACATCACCGTCTTCGGCGGCGGGATCATCCCGGAAGCCGACATCCCGGCACTGCGCGACATGGGTGTCGCCGCCCTCTTCACCCCCGGCGCGGCGACTCACGACATCGCCGAGTGGGTGACGACGAGCGTGCGCTCCGGCTGAGAGGGAGCAGCCCCTCAGCGCCAAGCCCCACCCACCCGTCGGGGTCGAATGTGGCTTCGGTGGACCTGCGGCGCCCCGAGAACTCATCGCTCGCCACGCACCCACTCCTCCCGGCGACGATTCCTAGGGCATCCGCCCGATCCGCGGCGCAGGGCCTTAGCGCCACGATCACCAGCCATGACATCCACGCCATGGGCGACGACGCGCGTCCTCGGGGACCGCAACGCGGGGCTGTACCTGGCCGGAGTGGTGGTCTCGGGCCTCGGTTCGTCGGCGATGTGGCTGGTCGCGGGCGTCTGGGTCAAGGACCTCACCGGCTCGGACGCGCTCGCGGCGCTGTGCGCGTTCGCCCTGTGGGCCCCGGTCCTGGCCGGCCCCCTCCTGGGCACCCTCGCGGACCGCCCCCGCCGCCGCGCCCTCCTCATCACCACCAACCTGGGCCTGGCCGCCCTCCTCCTCACCCTCTTCGCCGTGGACACCCCGGGCGACCTGTGGCTCCTCTACACGGTCCTCCTCGTCTACGGAGCGGCAGGCGTCGTCGCCGACGCGGCCGAGTCGGCCCTCGTCACCACGGCCATCGACAAGTCCCTCCTCGGCGACTTCAACGGGCTGCGCATGACGGCTAACGAGAGCATGAAACTGGTGGCTCCGCTGGCGGGGGCGGGGCTGTACGCGGCGTACGGCGGGGCGACGGTGGCACTGCTGGACGCGGTCACGTTCGTCGCGGCGGCGGGGGTGTACGGGTTGGCGCGGGTGCGGGAGGGTGCCCCGGAGCCTGGGCCGTCGACGGCCCAGGCAGGTGGCGAGGTCGCCCCCAAGACACCGCTGACCAGCCCCGCACTCGAGCAGCCCACCGCGGGTCGGCGCGCCCGCACGACCGAAGGCGCCCGCCATCTGCTCGCCGACGAACGCCTACGCCCCCTCGTCCTGGCCGGCGCCACGACCATGCTGCTCTCCGGGATCAACGGCGCCCTGATCTACGCGGTGGTCGAGTCCCTGGGCCACTCCCCCGCCTACACAGGCCTCCTCTACGTCGCCCAGGGCATCGGCTCGATCACCATCGGCCTGACCACGGGCCCGCTCCTGCGCCGCCTCGGCGAACTCCCCTTCGCGGCGTACGGCATCGCCCTGACGGGATCGGCGGTGGCCCTGCGCGCGCTACCGAACGACACCCTCACGCTGGCCTGCAGCACAGCGATCGGCATCGGCCTCCCCTGTGCCCTGACCGCCACGCTCACCGCGATCCAGCGCCGAACCCCGCCCGAGCTACTGGGTCGCACCACCGCCACGGCCCACACCCTGCTCTTCGCCCCGACCGCCGTCGGGATGGCGATCGGCGCGGGACTGGTGGAACTGATCAACCTCCAGGTACTGCTGGTGGCCGTGGGGGCGGGATTCGTCCTGTCGGCGGCCCGACTGCTGCGCCATTGCCGCCGGTGAACCCTTGGAGCAACTTTTGGTTGCGCGTCCCAGAGGGGAGGTCTACAGTTATACGCAACCAAAGGTTGCGAAAGACGGGAGCGTGAGATGGAGTACGGCAGCATCGAGCGGGAGCTCTACATCGAAGCCACACCCGAGGTGGTCTACGAGGTCATCAGCAGGCCCGAACATCTGCGGGAGTGGTGGCCGGACGAAGCGGAGCTGAAGCCGGTGCCCGGCGCCACCGGGGTCATCCGGTTCGGCGACAGGACCACGCCGGACGCGAAGGTCGTACCGCTCACGGTGATCGAGGCCGACCCGCCCCGGCGGTTCTCCTTCCGGTGGGTGTACGACGAGGCCGAAGCCGCGGCGCCGGCCGACTCGCTCCTGGTGACCTTCGAGCTGGTCCCGTCGGGTGCGGGCACACTGCTGCGCTTCACCGAGGCCGGGTTCCGGGAGAAGGGCTGGGAGGCGGCCGTGCTCGAGGAGCAGTACCGCGAGCACGTCACCGGCTGGGACTACTTCCTGCCCCGCCTCGTCGCGTACGTCGCTCGGCTGGTGTCGACACCATGAGCGTCACCATCGACGACGAACTCTGGTCGGCGGTGGGGGACCCGACCCGGCGGCGGATGCTCGACCTGCTGTTGGCCGACAGCGGCGGGACGGCGACCACGCTCAGTGAGCAGCTGCCGGTCACCCGGCAGGCGGTCGCCAAACACCTCGGCGTACTCCACCGGGTCGGGCTGGTCCACGTCACGCCGTCCGGACGCGAGCGCCTCTACCAGGTGGACGAGGCCCAGCTCGCCCGCGCGGTCGCGCAGCTGTCGTCGGTCGGGGCCAGTTGGGACGCCCGGCTGCATCGCATCAAGCGGATCGCCGAGGCAATCCAGCGCGGCCAAGAGGGATGACCTCTCACGTACGAACGTCGCCACATCCGATGCGGCGCCGATGAACCGCGCCCGCATGCGGGCGCCTGCACGAGAAGAGGTATCGAGATGGTGGACATCCTGCACAGGATCGGAGTCACGTCGTCTCCCGACGCTGTCTACGCCGCCCTGACCACGATCGACGGGCTGGCGAGCTGGTGGACGCAGGACACGGAGGGCGACGGCGACGTCGGGGGAGTGATCAGGTTCCGCTTCGAGCCCGGCGGGTTCGACATGAAGGTGCTGGAGGCTCAGCCCGCCGAGCGCGTGGTCTGGGAGGTCGTGGACGGCCCCGAGGAATGGATCGGCACGCAGATCCGCTTCGAGCTCAAGCACGAGGACGGCTTCACGATCGTGTTGTTCCGGCACGAGGGCTGGAAGGAGCCGGTGGAGTTCATGTACCACTGCAGCACCAAATGGGCGACCTTCCTGATGAGCCTCAAGAAAGTGGTCGAAACCGGCAAGGGAGAGCCCGCGCCGCACGACGTCAAGATCAGCAACTGGCACTAGACCCCGCCAGGGCCGCTCTCAGGTGAGGGTCCCGCCGTACGCCCGTCTCCCCCTCTCGGCTCGCCCCTCGACGAGGGGGAGACCCCCTCGATTCAGCCCACCGCCGTCAACGCCTCCCGCACCGCCACCAGATCCTGATCCGAAGCCAACCCCGCGTGATACAGCCGCAGTTCGGTCGCCCCCAGCTCCATCGCCCGTCCCGCGTCCTCGGCGAGTGTCACCGGGCTCCCGCCCATCCCCGACACGATGCCGAAGTTGGCGGCCAGCACGGCGCCCTCCGCCCCGGCCTCGGCGAACGCGGGCAGCAGCCCCGGTCCGCCCGCGCACGGGACGACGACACCGTCCGCCACGCCCAGGATGTGCGCGGGGTCTACCCCCGGGTTCGCCCCGCAGTGGTACGTCACCGGGTCCGCGTGCAGCAGCACCTGGAACCCCCCGGGCGCGGCGGCCCGTACCGCCGTCACAGCCGCTTCCTGGAGCGAGCGTGCGATCGCGTCGCGCCACACCCGGGTATCCGCCGCCCGCTCGGCGCCGAGGAGTTTCTCCACGGCCGGCCAGCCCTCGTCGACGCCCTCGCCCCGCCACAGCGGCTCCAGCGCGTCACGGACGGCCGCCGCCAGCGCGTCGGGGTCCTGCCCGGCCTCGGCGTAGCCGTCGCGGCAGGTTCCGCAGAAGCACAGCGACATCAGGTACTGCCCGGCGTCCCCGAGCCCGACCCCGCCCGTCTTGTCATGGGCGTGGAGGTGGGAGATGCCGTACCAGCCGAGCGACTCCAGCTCGGTGCCCCGGGCCCCCGGGCGGACCGCCGCCTCCACCGCCAGGTCGACGAGGTACTCGCGTGTCGCGGGCTGCGCGACGCACGGCGCCCAGGGATACCGGTCCCCGTACGCGTTGACCACGGAGGTCGAGGGATGCTCGGCGCCCATACGGGAGTTGTGCGCGAGAACGACCCAGGTGTGGACCTCGAGACCGGCGGCGGCCAGCGCCTCGGCCGCCTCCCCGAACGCGTCGCCGGGCGCCCACTCCCCCGCCGCGTACGGCCGCAGCGTACGGCCCTCCCAACGCGCACCCGGCGGATACAGCACGGCCGCGTGCTCGGCGGTGACGATGCGCTGCCGGGGGTGGCGGGGGGTGAGCGCGCGCGTGGAGTGGTAGGCGGAGGCGAGCGTCACCTGTTCCACGCCCAGCCCCGCGACGCGTTCCGCGGCGGCCGGATCCCCGTTGACGTCCCACGGGTAGACGAACGTCGACGCCTTCACTTGACCTCCTGGCACTCTTCCAGCAGCGCGTAACCGCGCTCGATCAACTCGCCCAGCCGCTTGACGTGTTCCTCGGCCGGCTCGTGCAGCGGCGGCCGTACCTCTCCCACGTCCAGCCCCCGTAGCCGTACCCCGGCCTTGACCAGTGACACGGCGTAGCCGCGTCCCTGTGCGCGGAGTTCGACGAAGGGGCGGTAGAAACCCTCGAGCAGCCGTTCCACGATTCGATCGTCTCCCGCGCCGAGCGCCCGGTGAAACGCCAGGGCGATCTCCGGAACAAAGCAGAAGACGGCCGAGGAGTACAGGGGGACCCCGACGGCGCGGTAGGCGGGCTGGGTCAGTTCGGCGGTCGGCAGGCCGTTGAAGTAGAGGAAGTCACCGGCATCCGGCGCCCCGCTTCGCACCGCGCTCACGATCCGCGTCATCAGGTCGAGGTCGCCGACGCCGTCCTTGAGGCCCACGATCCCTTCCGTGCGGGCCAGTTCGACCACCGTCTCCGGCGTGAAGACGGCGTTGTCGCGCTGGTAGACGACGACGGGGAGGGAGGTCGCGGCGGCGAGTTCGCGGTAGTGGCGCAGCAGCCCTTCCTGGGCGGCCACCACGAGGTACGGGGGCATGGCGAGGAGGCCGTCGGCGCCGGCCTCCTCGGCGAGACGCGCGTAGCGCACGGCGAGGGCGGTGCCGTAGCCCGCGCCGGCCACGACGGGCACCCGCCCGGCCGTCTCCGCGACGGCCGCCCGTACGCACTCCTGGAACTCCTCGGGCGTGAGCGCGTGGAACTCACCGGTGCCGCAGCAGGCGAAGACGGCGGCGGCCCCGGCCTCGACCCCCTGGCGGACGTGGGCGCGGTAGGCGTCGAGGTCGATCGTGCCGTCCGGCCCGTACGCCGTGACGGGGAAGAACAGCGGTCCGCTGGGGACCCTGAGCCGGGCGGCGAGAGGGGCTGACGTCACGGGCTCTCCCTAGTCCATGCAGCTGATCAGTAGTCCATGTAGCTGATCAGTGTTTACATTTCTGAACAGAAGCACGCTAAGGCGCCCCCTTGCGGCCGGTCAAGCCGGGTAACCCCCACCGCACCAGCGATTTCCCGCCTCCGCGCCACACTTGACGCACGGGACCCACACTCCCTAGCGTGTCCACGAATGTGAATGTCGGACGCCCATGTGCACAGATGGCGATGCAAGGAGATCCACGGATGCCCGCTCCCCGCACCGTTCTGCTCACCGGCGCCGCCGGTGGACTCGGCACCCTGATGCGGGAGCTGCTCCCGGCCCACGGCTACGAGCTGCGTCTCCTGGACATGCTGCCCATCGAGGGCGAGCCGGACGCGATCACCGCCGACCTCGCCGACAGGGCGGCCCTGCGCGAGGCCGTACGGGGCGTCGACGCGATCATCCACCTCGCGGGCATCTCCCTGGAAGCCTCCTTCGAGAAGATCCTGAAGGCGAACATCGAGGGGACGTACCACCTGTACGAGGCCGCCCGCGAGGAGGGCGTGCGCCGTGTCGTGTTCGCCTCCTCCAACCACGCGGTGGGCTTCACGCCCCGCCCGCAGGGCCCGGATCCGCTGATCCCGATCGAGACCCCCCACCGCCCCGACACCTTCTACGGCCTGTCCAAGTCCTTCGGCGAGGACCTGGCCCAGTTCTACTGGGACAAGCACGGCCTGGAGACGGTCTCCGTACGCATCGGCTCCTGCTTCCCCGAGCCCACCAGCGTCCGCATGCTCTCCCTCTGGATGAGCCCGGCCGACGGCGCCCGTCTCTTCGACGCGGCCCTGACCGCCGAGCACGTCGGTCACACCGTCGTCTACGGCTCCTCCGCCAACACCCGCCTGTGGTGGGACCTCTCCACCGCCCGCGCCCTGGGCTACGAGCCGCAGGACGACTCCGAGCCGTACGCCGAGAAGCTGATCGCCGAGCAGGGCGAACTGGACCCGGCGAACGTGGCGCACGCCAACCTGGGCGGCCACTTCGTGAGCGACCCGCCGATCTGGCCGCACTGACGCCTCTTACGGGCGCACAGGTTCGTACGCCGTACGGGATACGAGGGCCGTGACGACGTACGGAAGGAGCGGGCGGGCACCGAACGGGCCCGCCCGCTCCCGCGTTCGGGCATCCGCAACAGGCCTGGTCGGCGCCGCGCACCCGCTGTAGAACTTGCACCGAGGCCCCCACCGGGCCCGAACGGGCAGCACTACGGCGAGGGAGAGCAGGTGTCGGCCATGAGCGCGGAAGAAAGGCAACGCGAGATCGTCAGGGCCGCCCGCCGCACGGGCGCGGTCGACGTGGCCGAGCTGGCCGTCGAACTGGGGGTCGCCAAGGAGACCGTACGGCGTGATCTGCGTGCCCTGGAGGACCACGGGCTGGTCCGCCGTACGCACGGCGGGGCGTATCCCGTGGAGAGCGCCGGCTTCGAGACGACGCTCGCCTTCCGCGCGACCAGCCATGTGCCCGAGAAGCGCCGGATCGCGGCCGCGGCGGCCGAACTGCTCGGGGACGCGGAGACGGTCTTCGTCGACGAGGGCTTCACCCCGCAGCTCATCGCCGAGGCGCTGCCCCGGGACCGGCCGCTGACCGTGGTCACCGCCTCCCTCGCCACCGCGGGCGCGCTCGCCGAGGCCGGCACCACCACCGTGCTGCTGCTCGGCGGCCGGGTGCGGCCCGGCACCCTCGCGACCGTCGACCACTGGACGACGAAGATGCTCGCCGGCTTCGTCATCGACCTGGCGTACATCGGCGCCAACGGCATCACCCGCGACCAGGGCCTCACCACCCCCGACCCGGCCGTCAGCGAGGTCAAGGCCCAGGCGATCCGCGCCTCCCGGCGCACGGTCTTCACCGGCGTCCACACCAAGTTCGGCGCGGTCAGCTTCTGCCGCTTCGCCGAGGTGAGCGACCTGGACGCGATCGTCACGAGCACGCTGTTGCCGACGGCGGAGGCCCACCGGTACGCGCTGCTGGGCCCCCAGGTCACCCGGGTCTGAAAGCCGCCGATCCGCTCTGCCAAGGGTCGTACGACGGGTGCGGGTGGGATGTGGTTGCTCGCGCAGTTCCCCGCGCCCCTGAAGACCCACGGCCCTGCGGGCCGAAAAGCACGGGGCGCAGCCCCTGCTTTTCAGGGGCGCGGGGCTGTATCGATATGCGGCTCCGCCGCGTGGGCGCGACCAGCCCCCACCCACCCGCACCCGCCCACGCACCCCGGACACCCCCCACCTCACCGGCCCCCAGACACCCGCACCCCCGAACGGCCCCCGACCCGCTCGGTAAGGGAACGGTAAAGCGGCCTGAATCGTTCACCCGGCATGACCGCTATGACCCCCGGCTCGAACATCCCGCTGCCCGCCCCCCGCGTCGCCGTGGACGTCGCCGCCCCGGTGCGGCTCGACGTATCGGGCCTGCTGCTCACCGCCGACGGCAAGGTGCGCTCGGACGACGACTTCATCTTCTACAACCAGCCGACCGGCCCGGGCGTGACGTACCGCTCCGGCGGCGGTACGACCCCCGACTCGATCACGGTGGACACGACGGCCGTCCCCCCGGGCATCGAGAAGATCGTCGTCACGGCCAGCCCGGACGCGGCGGGCCAGACCTTCCAGGGCGTCGAACCGACGGCGACGATCCGCAACGCGGCGGACGGCTCGGTGATCGCCACGTTCACCCCGCCCCAGCTGAGCACGGAGACGGCCGTGGTGATCGTGGAGATCTATCTGCGCAACGGCGCGTGGAAGGCCCGCGCGGTCGGCCAGGGGTATGCGAACGGCCTCGCCGGCATCGCGACGGACTTCGGCGTCACGGTGGAGGAACCCGCACCGACCCCGGCACAGACCACTGCCGTCGCCCCACCCGCCCCCACCATGCAACCTCCGGTGGCCCCGCCGGCCCCGCCCCTGGACCCGCGCCTCACGGCGCCCCCGGCCCCCGCCGCACCTCCGGCCGCGCCCGCGGCCCCCGCACCCGGCGCCGGCAAGATCAACCTGGACAAGGGCCGTGTCAGCCTCCAGAAGAACC
Source organism: Streptomyces sp. CA-210063 (assembly GCF_024612015.1). NCBI lineage: Bacteria > Bacillati > Actinomycetota > Actinomycetes > Kitasatosporales > Streptomycetaceae > Streptomyces > Streptomyces sp. CA-210063. The sequence continues at coordinate 8,183,789 of NZ_CP102512.1, read as the reverse complement.
AGACGGTCTCCCTGGTCAAGGGCGGCCGCCCGCTGCTCTCCCAGGTCAAGATGGGCCTCGGCTGGGAGCCGGCGTACCGGGGCAAGGACATCGACCTGGACGCGTCGGTCATCGCGTACGGCCCGCAGCGCAACCACATCGACAGCTGCTACTTCGGCAAGCTGTCGATCGTGAACGGCGCGATCAAGCACTCCGGTGACAACCTCACGGGTGAGGGCGGAGGTGACGACGAGGTGATCGTCGTGGACCTCGGACGGCTCCCCCAGGAGGTCACCGGACTGGTCTTCACCGTCAACTCCTTCTCCGGCCAGAAGTTCACCGAGGTCGCCAAGGCCTACTGCCGCCTCCTCGACGCCGCCACCGGCGAGGAGCTCGTCCGCTTCGACCTCACCAGCGCCGAGGCCCAGACCGGCGTCATGATGGCCAAGCTGATCAAGCAGTTCTCCGGCGAGTGGGAGATGACCGCGATGGGCGACTTCGTGAAGTCCCGCACGGTCCGGGGGATGGTGAAGCCGGCGGCGCAGTCGCTCTGAGGGCACACATACGCAACGCCAGGCGCCCCCGAGGAGGGGCGTCCGGCGCGTGCCCGACAGGCGGGAGGGCCGCAGGACGCCAGCGTCCTTGCTGCGGGCCATGGTGCTTGGGCCAGGAGCTTCGGGCGGAAGTCCTCGACAGCGATGGCGTCGTGGTCGCGGACGACTTCTTGGCCCGCTCCGGACACAGACCCGGGCAAGTCCGCTGCCGCAACCGACGGCGAGCCGGGTCAGCCCCGCGACAGCGCCCCCGACATCACTCGATGACCCCGCTGTACGCGTTCAGCGCGGGCTGCCCGCCGAGGTGGGCGTAGAGCACGGTGCACTCCGGGTCGATCTCGCCGCGCTCGATCAGGTCGGTCATCCCGGCCATCGACTTCCCCTCGTACACGGGGTCGGTGATCATGCCCTCGGTGCGTGCGGCGAGCTGCATCGCCACGAGGGTGGCGTCGTCCGGGACGCCGTAGATCCCCCCGTGGTAGCGCTCGTCCAGCTCGACGTCGGCCACGGTCAACTCCCGCTTGAGACCGATGAGTTGACCGGTGTTCTGCGCGATACGGGCGATCTGCTCACGGGTGGCGGTCGGCTTGGCCGAGGCGTCGATGCCGACCACCCGGCGCGGCCGTCCGCCCGCCTCCTCCAGCGCGGCGAACCCGGCGACCATGCCGGCCTGGGTCGAGCCGGTCACCGAGCAGACGATCACCGTGTCGAAGAAGACGCCCAAGTCCCGTTCCTGCTCGGCGACTTCGTACGCCCAGCCCGCGAAGCCGAGACCGCCGAGGGGGTGGTCGGAGGCGCCGGCCGGGATGGCGTACGGCTTGCCGCCGCTCTCCTCGACCTCCCTGAGCGCCAGTTCCCAGCTCTCCTTGAAGCCGATACCGAAGCCGGCCCGGACGAGCCGTACGTCGGCGCCGGCCAGCCGGCTGATCAGGATGTTGCCGACCTTGTCGTACACGGCGTCGGGCCAGTCGACCCAGCTCTCCTGCACCAGCACGCACTTCAGCCCGGCGTGGGCGGCGACGGCGGCGACCTGGCGGGTGTGGTTGGACTGCACGCCGCCGATGGAGACGAGGGTGTCGCAGCCCTGGGCGAGCGCGTCCGCGACGAGGTACTCCAGTTTGCGGGTCTTGTTGCCGCCGTACGCGATACCGGAGTTGCAGTCCTCGCGCTTGGCCCAGACGGAGGCGCCGCCGAGGTGGGCGGTGAGGCGCTCCAGCGGGTGGACCGGTGAGGGCCCGAAGAGGAGCGGGTAGCGCTCGAAGGAAGAAAGGGACACGGGTCCTCCCGGGGTGGAGTGGGTCAGTGGTCCGCTTCGAGGACGGGCGCGCCGACGGCGTCGTCGACGGGTCTCTCGGCGGCCTCGGCGGCAGCCTGGTCGCCGGGCTCGTCGACGGGTTCTTCGGCGGGCTCGTCAGCAGGTTCCTCGGCGGGCTCGTCGACGAGCGCGGCCAGGCCGCGCCAGATCTCCGCCGTGACCCGGACCGCCTCGTCCGTGTCACCGGCCGCGCAGGCCTCGATCAACTGCTCGTGCAGGCCCGCCGAGCGACAGTTGCCGCCCTCGCCGAAGCGCCGTCGCTCCAGTCGGCGGATGAGCGGGGTGTAGCGGGCGACGGTGGCGGCGGCCGCGCGGTTGCCGCTCACCCGGACGAGGACGTCGTGCAGTTCGTCGTCGGCGACCAGGGCGGCGTCGACGTCGCCCGCGTGGACGGCCGCCGCGAACCGCTCGTTGGCCGAGCGCATCGTCTCGACGTCCGCCGCGAACAGCCGGGGCACGGCGGTCCGGGTGGCCAGCTCGTGCATGGCCCCGACCACGGCGGCGGCGTCCCTCACATCGGCGGCCACGACGGCCGTGACCCGCGTGTAGCTCTGCGGCTTGCTCTCCAGGAGCCCCTCGTCCACCAGCCGCGAGAACGCCTCCCGCACCGGCGCCCGCGACAGCCCCAGCAGCTCGGCGAACTCGGCGTCGCGCACCACCGCACCGGGCTCGATCTCCCCGGCCACGATGGCGTCCCGGATGGCTTGGTAGGCACGGTCCCTGAGAAGGGTGCGGCTCACCGGTCGTATGGCCTCCATGGACTGAAATGTTAGATGTCAACACGCACCCGAACAAGAGTGTGGCCCGTACCCCCCGGTGGGATACGGGCCACACTCACCGCCGGACGGCACTCCCCGGCGTCCTTCAACCGACCCACGGCCAGTCGGCGTCCCGGGCTGCCTCCAGCAGCGGGACCATCCGGAAAGCCGCGTCCGAAAGGCCGCCGAAGGTGTGGCGGTTCCCGTTTCCGGAGGGGCCGTGGCCCGCCCGGTAGCCGGCGAGGTTCCAGGTGTAGACCGGTACGTCGGCCGGGACCTGCGCGGTCGGGTCGCCGTAGTGGCTGTAGGTGGCCTGCTCGTCGGTGACGATCAGGACCCGGTCGTGCTTCTTGTAGTGCCGGCGGACGGCCTCGGTGGTGTCGGTGCCGCCCAGGTCGCCGAAGCGGCCGATGATCTTCAGTACCGACTCGCCCTTGCGGTACTCCACCGGCTTGCTCGTGCTCCCGAACTCGACGAGATCCGCGTCCGCCGCCCGCAGCGCGAGCGCCGTGCCGAAGATCGCCGCCGCGTCGGCGTACGTGAGCGACGAGCGGTCGGTCAGTCGCGAGTAGAACATCGAGCCCGAGCGGTCGACCAGGACCAGGGTCCGGCCGGGCAGCGCGGGCACATTGGCCAGCGAGTGGCCGAGCGCCTGCTCCAACGGGTACGCCCAGCGCAGCGAGGGCGCGTGCCGGTAGGCCGAGAGGTAGCGGAACGGGAACTGCCGCGACCGCGCGACCTCCGCCGGGTCGCTGATCCGGGCGGCCACCTGCGCCGCGACCTCGTCCGAGACACCCGCCTCGTCGAAGTTCCGCAGATTCCTGGTCAGGGCCATCGCACCCATGGACGGAATGACGGCCTCCCAGGCCGCCTTGTCCATCGGTCCCTGCAGCCAGCCCGCCAGCGCCTCCCAGGTGATGCCCGCGTCGGCGAGACGCCGCGCGCCGCCCGCACCGGTGACCACCCGGCGCCGCTTGGCGGGCCGCAGCTCCATCAGGTCACGGTGCGCCGCGAGCACGGGCAGCGACTTGGGCACGACCGCCGTGTCCGGGTTGTGGCGCCGGTCGAGGGCGTACTGGAACAGGTCCCCCTGCCACGGCTTGTCCGGGTCCGGCGCCGCGTGCACCAGGTTCAGGATGTCGCCGAAGCGGTAGCCCTTGGACGCCGTGTCGTACTTCAGCAGCGACTTGGCGCTGTAGAGCCGTCGTACGGCGTCGGCGACGCCCCGCTTCACCGGCTTGGGGATGGTGCGGCCGTACCGCGAGGTCCAGTAGGCGAGCAGTTCGCCGGGCTCGTCCGGGCGCCGCAGCACCGAGTCGATGACCTGGCGGTTCGTCGGGCCGTCGGTGGCGCCCGCGTCGAGCCGTGCCTTCACGTACTCGGCGGCGCCCACGATCGAGGCCGTACGGAGGTTGCCCTCGCCGCGCAGCCAGCCGAGCAGGCCGGCCGTCCACGCCGGGTCGGTGACGGCGAGCCGGCGTACGAGCGCGGCGAACCGGTCGTCCCGCTCCTCGCCGCTCTCGTAGAAGGTCTTCTGGGCGACGAAGTTGGCGATCGACAGCAGGAAAAGCTCGGAGCGCTCGTCGCGCTCACGGCCGCGGCCGCCCTCGTACGTACGGAGCACACGCCCCGTCGAGGTGACCCGCGAGGTGGGCTGCGCCTTGGCGGCCTTGGTGTTGAATCGCGCCATGATGAATTCCCCCGAATTCGCCAGCACTTCGTGCGTGGAATGGTTGTTTCGGAGGGAGGCGCAGCAAAAGGAGGGTGTCCGAGGTCGAGATCGGCGACGGTTGCTTATAACTGGCGCGTCTTCCGTTCCGCCACACCGACCCGAAGTCGATGACGGGATTCGAACCCGCATGAGGAGTCATCCCCACCAGTTCCCGAAGTATCCGCTGCCTGCGCACCGGGCACCCACCATCTGCTGCGCCTCCCCGAGATCAGACATCGCACCGGGAGGTGCATGAAGTTTTGGGTGTCCAGAGATCGAAGCCGGCGGAACCGACGTAGGTGCTCTAACCCCTGAGCTACACCGGCACGTGGTACCGGTGGCGGGACTCGAACCCGCGGCCGCCCCATTATCAGTGGAAGTAGGTCCTGCCTTCGCACCTGGACAAGAAAGACTTTAGGAGGCGAACCGCGGGTCGAGCGAACGAATTAAATCGAGGAGTACGGCTTCGAGGTTCAGCCGCGCTTCTGCCGCTTCCACGGACCCGTGATGGCGAGCAGGATGCCCGGCTTCTGGATGTTGGCGTAGAGGGTCTTGCCGTCGGGCGAGAAGGTGACGCCGCAGAACTCGGCGTAGTCGGGCTCCTCTTCGGTGCCGACGTTGAGGTCGTTGCGGGCGATGGGGTACGTACGGCCGCTGTCGGTCGCGCCGAAGAGGTGCGAGACGCCTTCGCCGTCCTCGGCGAGGATGATGCCGCCGTACGGGGAGACGGTGATGTTGTCGGGGCCGTCGAAGGCGCCGTCGACGGACGGGTCGGGGTTGACGCCGAGCAGGACCTTCAGCGTCAGGGTGCGGCGCTTGGGGTCGTAGAACCAGACCTGGCCGTCATGCGCGGCGCCGGGGCTCTCCGCACGGGCGTACGAGGAGACGATGTACGCGCCGCCGTCGCCCCACCACATGCCCTCCAGCTTGCGGGCGCGGGTGATCTCGTCGGTGCCGAACTGCTTGCGGACGGCGACGGTCTTCGCGTCACGGTCGGGGACGTCGATCCAGTCGACGCCGTAGACCGTGCCGATCTTCGTGGCGCGGGAGAGGTCGTCGACGAACTTGCCGCCGGAGTCGAAGCACTTGGGCGCCTGGAGGACGCCCGCGTCGTCGGCGAGCTCACGGAACTTGCGGGGGCCGTACTCGAAGCCCTTCGGCGGGGTCCAGCGGAAGAAGAGGCCGTTGGGGTTCGAGGCGTCCTCGGTGAGGTAGGCGTGGCCGCGCTTGGGATCGATGACGACGGCCTCGTGGTCGTAGCGGCCGAAGAACTTCAGCGGCTTGGGGTCACGGTTGGCGCGCCGGTCGATGGGGTCGACCTCGAAGACGTAGCCGTGGTCCTTGGTCATGCCGTTGACGCCGGCCTTGTCGGAGTTCTCCTCACAGGTCAGCCAGGTGCCCCACGGGGTGCTGCCGCCCGCGCAGTTGGTGGAGGTGCCGGCGATGCCGACCCACTCGGCGACCTGGCCGTCGCGGCGGACCTCGACGACCGTGCAGCCGCCGGACGCGGCCGGGTCGTAGACGAGGCCCTCGGTGAGCGGCACGGGGTACTGCCAGTTGGCCCGGGGGCCCTTCAGCTCGTGGTTGTTGACGAGGAGGGTGGCGCCGCGCGGGCCGGCGAAGGTGGCCGTACCGTCGTGGTTGGAGGGCGTGTACTCGCCCGACTCCAGCTTGGTCTTGCCGCTGTACGTGATGACGCGGTACTTGAACCCGGCGGGCAGCGCCAGGATGCCGTCGGGGTCGGGAACGAGCGGGCCGTAGCCGACTCCACTGTGGCGGTCCGCCCCGCCCTCGGTGGCTTCGCCGGTCGTGCTGTCGGTGTCCGTGTCCGTCGACGCGAGGGCGTTCGGTGCGGTGGCGAGTGCGCCTACGCTACCGGCCAGCGCGACACCGGCTCCGGTGACCGCGGATGTTCTGGCGAAGTCCCTGCGGGTGAGCGACATGCTGACTCCTGCTTGCGGTGGATGACCGTGGGGGGCGGACCCGTGTTACGCGCCCGAACTGTCCCGTCCGTGGCTGAACACGGGTTGAACGGGGGGCGAAGCGGGCCCCTTCGCTTCGATGAACCCGTCAAGGGGCTGTGCCCCTTCGACCCCCTGGCGCGGGAGAGCTCGGGTGGATGGGGTCATGGGGCGGGTGCGGGTGGGTGGGGCTTCTCGCGCAGTTACCCGCGCCCCTGAAAGACCAGGCCCTGCGGGCCTGAAAAGCACGGGGCGCAGCCCCTGCTTTTCAGGGGCGCGGGGAACTGCGCGAGCAACCACGAACCACCCGCAGTCGCCCGAACACAGTCAGCCCCGAGTCACTAGGCGCCCGGCTCAGCGGCGCAGCTCACTCCGCGCCTTGAACGCCGCCTTACGAGCCTCCTTCGCCACCCGCTTGTCGGGATGGATCCTCCCCATCGCCTCCAGCACATCGGGCGTGGCCGGATGGTCCACCCGCCAGGCGGCCGCGAAGAACCCGCCGTGCTGCGCCGCCAGCCCCTCCACCAGCGCTCGCAGTTCCGCGGAGTTCCCCTCGGCAGCCAGCTGCGCGGCCAGCGTGTCGATGGTCAGCCAGAAGACCATCGCCTCGGACGGCGCGGGCACGTCCGATGCCCCGCGCTCGGTCAGCCAGACGCGCGCGAGCCCGCCCAGCTCGGGATCGTCGAGCACCTCGCGCAGCGCGGGCTCGGCCACGGGCCCGACCAGGGACAGCGCCTGCTGGCAGCGCAGCCGCCGCAGTGGCGCGCCCGGGTCGGAGCCGCGGGCGGCCGCGAGCAGCTCACGGGCCGCGCCCAGCGATTCCCGGCGGGCGAGCCACTGTTCGGTCTCGGCATGGGCCGCCGCCGGCGGGAACCCGGCGGTGCCGTCCAGCAGCGCGTCCGCACCCTTGTCGACGAGGTCTCCGACCGCCGGCGCGGGAACGCCCGCCTCCTGGAGCCGCGCCCGCATCCCGTACAGCCCGAGCGGGGTGAGCCGCACCATGCCGTACCGGGTGACATCGGTTTCGTCGACGACCGGCGCACCCGTCCCCTCGGCGGCGGCAGCCTCCTCCGGGTCCGTCATCAGCGCCTCGTCCACAGGCTGGTACTCGACCAGCCCGACCGGCTCCAGCACCCGGAACTGGTCGTCGAGCCGCATCATCGCGTCCGACACCTGTTCCAGCACGTCGTTGGTGGGCTCGCCCATGTCGTCGGGGACGATCATCGACGCGGCGAGGGCGGGCAGCGGCACCGGCCCGTCGCCGGGGCCGTCCTCGCTGACGGTGAGGAGGTAGAGGTTGGCGAGCACTCCGTCGAGGAACTCCGCCTCGGCGTCGGGGTCCCAGCCCAGTCCGGGGAAGTCGATCTCGCCGCCGGAGTCCATGGCGTCGACGAGGCCGTCGAGGTCGGGCACGCTCGCGTCGGCGAGGGCGGTCTCCAGGGCGGTGAGCCAGATGCCGAGCACGTCCTGCGGCCCGCCGGAGGTGAGGAGCGCGAGGTCCTCGCCCGGGGCGACCGTCCCCTCCTCCTCGTCCACGATCTCGACGAGCCCGGTGTCCAGAGCCACCCGCCAGGCCGCGCTCGCCGAGGCCGCCGCGTCGTCACCGTCATGACCGTCGACGCCGTCATGACCGTCGACGCCTTCGCCGGTGAGCCCGAGCGCCGCGGCGGCCGCGGGCAGCTGCTCGTCGACGAGTTCGCCCCCGGTGCCCACACGCGTGTCCGGCCCGGCCCAGCGGGCGAGCCGCGCGGCGCGCGAGAGCAGCGGTGTGGCGAGCGCTTCCCGCGCCAGCTCCGCTTCGGGGAGAAGCCGCACCGGCGGCAGTGGCGAGCTGTCTGACATCGGCGGGGATCTCCTCGGAACGAGCGGTGTACAGGCGACAAGTACACGTACAAGTACGACGACGAGTACGGCAGCCGCTCAGCCTAGACGGATTTCCACCCATGCCACCCGGTTCATGTACCTGCCAGGAGTCAGACATGGCTGAAACCTTGACAACTGCCCTGACCAGGCAGGAGATTGACGCGCGTAGAAACTCACGGGTAGCCCTGGGGTGGTTCCGGGGCCGCCCACAGACGCGGCCATCGGAGTCCGTCGGAGTCCGTCTGGGTTCTACGCGCGTCGCACCGGCCCCGCCGGTCGCAGGCCACCCCCGTCCACCCTCGTCCCGGCGCTCACGTACGTCCCCGGAGGGATCCCCTTGCCCAGCAAGAGAACCGCGCGCATCGGCGCGCTGACCGTCGCCACCATCTGCTCCACGGTGTCCGCCGTGGTCCTGACCTCGCCCGCCGAGGCGGAGTCGATACGCATCCACGACATCCAGGGCACGACCCGGACGTCCCCGCTCGCCGGTCAGCAGGTGACCGGAGTCGAGGGCGTCGTCACGGGTGTACGCACCTACGGTTCGCGCGGCTTCTGGATCCAGGACACCCGGGCGGACGCCGACCCGGCCACGAGCGAGGGTGTGTTCGTCTTCACCAGCTCCCGGCCGACGGTCTCGGTGGGCGACGCGGTGACCGTCTCGGGCTCGGTCTCCGAGTTCGTGCCGGGCGGCACTTCGTCCGGAAACCAGTCCGTGACGCAGATCACCCGCCCGACGATCACGGTGGTCTCCACGGGCAACGCCGTCCCGGCCGCGACCGTCATCGACGCCAAGTCGGTGCCGGGCAGGTACGCGCCGGCCGGTGACACCGCCGCCGGCGGCTCGGTCAACGGCCTGCCGCTCGCCCCGGCCACGTACGCCCTGGACCTCTACGAGTCCCTGGAGGGCATGAACGTCCAGGTCGCCGACGTCCGCGTGGTCGGTGCCACCGACCCGTTCACCGAGCTGTGGGTGACGGTGAAGCCCCGGGAGAACGCCAACCGCCGCGGCGGCACGGTCTACGGCTCCTACACCTCGCAGAACACCGGCCGGCTGCAGATCCAGTCGCTGGGTGCGGTCGCCGACTTCCCGAAGGCGAACGTCGGTGATGGGCTGAAGGGCACCACGGCCGGCCCCCTGGACTACAACCAGTTCGGCGGCTACACGCTCGTCGCCAACCGGATCGGCACCCTGGAGCAGGGCGGCCTGGAGCGCGAGACGACCCGCGAGCAGGCGCGCGGCGAGCTCGCGGTGGCGACGTACAACGTCGAGAACCTGGACCCCTCGGACGCCACCTTCGCGGACCACGCGGCCGCGATCGTGCACCACCTCCAGTCGCCCGACATCGTGACCCTGGAGGAGATCCAGGACAACAACGGCGCCACCAACGACGGTACGGTCGCCGCCGACCAGACGGTGCGGAAGCTGGTCGACGCGATCGCGGCGGCGGGCGGCCCGGCGTACGACTGGCGGTCCATCGACCCGGTGAACCTCGCGGACGGCGGCGAGCCCGGCGGCAACATCCGCCAGGTCTTCCTCTTCAACCCGGAGCGGGTCTCCTTCACCGACCGCGCGGGCGGCGACGCCGCGACCGCCGTCGGCGTGACGAAGTCCTACGGCAAGGCGCGGCTCACGGTCTCCCCCGGCCGTATCGACCCGGCGAACGCCGCCTGGACGAACAGCCGCAAGCCGCTCGTCGGCGAGTTCTCCTTCCGCGGCAAGCCCGTCTTCCTGATCGCGAACCACTTCGCCTCCAAGGGCGGCGACCAGTCGCTGCACTCGGAGTTCCAGCCGCCGAAGCGGAGCTCGGAGACCCAGCGCCACCTGCAGGCGGCCGCCGTGAACACCTTCGTCAAGGAGATCCTGGCGAAGGAGAAGAGCGCGGATGTCATCGTCCTCGGCGACATCAACGACTTCGAGTTCTCCGACACCGCCGAGCTGCTGGAGGACGACGGCGCCCTGTGGTCGGCGTTCAAGTCGCTGCCGAAGAGCGAGCGTTACTCGTACGTCTTCCAGGGCAACGCCCAGGTCCTCGACCAGATCCTGATCAGCCCCTCGATCCGGCGCTCCTGCGAGTTCACGTACGACAGCGTGCACATCAACTCGGAGTTCAACGACCAGATCAGCGACCACGACCCGCAGGTGCTGCGGTTCAAGCCGTAACCGTCAGTGGTTCTCAGGGCTGGCTGAACACGCCGTTCAGCCAGCCCTCCCAGGCCGTCTCGTCGGCCTTGGCGTCGGCGCCCGGCGCGAAGTCGTGGACGCTCATGCCGACGCGGTAACCCCAGTGGTTGCGGCCGAAGAAGCGGATCAGGGCGTCGTCGGTGCGCAGGCCGATGAAGTACGGGTCGCGGTAGTCGACCACGGCGTCGAGCAGCTGCCCCTCGGGTCCCTTGGCCTGGACGCGCGTCCCCGCGGCGGTGTCGTCCGCGAGGCCGAGCGCCCGCCCGACGGTGGTGAGCGCGTCGGCGCCCCCGGCCGTCTCGGGCCCGTCGAAGGTGGCGAACGCGGTGACCGGCCGACCCTCGAAGCGGGTCAGGTACTGGCGCAGGGTGTGCAGATAGAAGTCGGTGTGCTTGGAGGCGCCGTCGTACTGGTTGTCCCAGTCGTCGACGAAGACGCCGCTGTGCACGTACCGCACCCAGGCGCGCCGGCCGTCGTCGCGCGGTTCGATCGTGTAGTCGAGCTGGTTGACGGTCTGCTCGGCGATCTCCTCGACGTCCTCGACCCGGTTGGTGTACCGGTGCGGCGGGTCCCAGGCGGTGACCTCGGAGCCGAACGGCCCCTTGCCGCCGACCTGCGGCTCGGGCGCCTCCATCGGCCACAGCCAGCCGCCGGTACCGCTGGTGACGGCCTCCCACACCTGCTCGGGCGTGGCGTCGACCTCGAACTCGCGGGCGATCTCGAATTCCTTGGGCATGGTGAACTCCTGAGTACTACTGATCCAGTTCGGGGGCGGTCGGGTTCTCGGGCTCGACCGTGGCTTTGACCGTGGCTTTGACCGTGGGATGTACGGCGACGACGATGCGGTGACCGCGGCCGCCCTCGGCGTCGGGGGCGTCGTACTTGCGGAGGAGCGCGCTCACCCCGGCGGTCAGCTCCTGGACGAACGCGGCCCGGTCGGCGGCCGTGGCGAAGGTGACCTCGCCGTCGAGCGCGTAGGTCGCGAGCCGTTTGCGGGCCTTGGCCGCCCCCGTGATCAGTGACCCGACGTCCCGGACCAGCCGGGCGCCGAGCGCGAGCAGCCAGCGCGCGGAGAGCTGGTCCCGGAACCGGTCCGGGTCCGGCTGTACGGCGGCGAGCGCGAGCGGCGAGATCACGTACGACGCGGCGGTGGCCCGCATCAGCCGCTCGGTGACATTGCCCTTGCGGCGCTCCCCCGCCAGCTCGACCAGGCCGTGCTTCTCCAGCGCCTTCAGGTGGTAGTTCACCTTCTGGCGCGGCAGCCCGACCTTCCCGGCCAGCATGGCCGCCGACGCGGGCCCGGCGGCCAGCTCGGCGAGCAGCCGGGCCCGTATGGGGTCCAGCGAGACCGCTGCGGCCTCCGGGTCCTCGATCACGGTGACGTCCAACATGGCTCCACCCTCTCACCGAAAACTTTTCTTGTCCAGACGGTTGGATTTTTCGGCGGAGGGCGGAGGAGGGTGGAGAAGGGACGGAGGAGGGGCGGCCGAGGTCAGTCGGGGACGAGGCCGAGGGCGTACGCGTAGCGGTTGACCGTGCTGCTCTTCAGTCCCGGCCAGGTCTGCACGCGCTGCCACAGCCGCGTGGGTGGGCCGATGCCGTCGCCGGGGGCGGCGAGGGCGTCCATGTGGTCCTGGGCGGTCTCCCACTCGGCGTAGTTGAGGACGCGGGTGCCGTCGGTACTGACGTGGAAGTGGGTGGAGATGCCGCCGGGGTGCGGGTTCGGCTCGACGGACAGCGCCTCCTCGACGGCGTCCACCCAGGCCCGCTGCCGCGCCGGGTCCGGCCCGTCGAACTCGACGTCGACGATCACGACGCACCCCGGCACGCGTGCCGCACGGTCGTCCCGGGTGAGGCTGCGGTAGTGCCGGTAACGCCCGAGCCCCACCCGCTCGATCCCCGGCACGGCGGTGTCGATGGCGTCGTTGCGTTCCTGCCTCCGCGTCCTGACGAAGGCCTCGTACGCCTGCTCGTCGGCCCACTGCGAGTAGTGGAGCAGGCCGGAGCCGTCCTCCGCCGTATAGATGAAGTAGCCCAACAGCCCGTCGGCGGGCCACGGCCGCCGCTCCCAGGTGTCGGCGATGGCCTCGACGGTCTGCCGCTGCCGCAGGGGTGTGCCCACCCGCCAGGTGCTGAAGAAGGGCGCCCCGACGTCGGGGCGGTCGAGGACGGGATGTGCATCGGTACGGCGAGTCATGTCGCTCTCCGGTGGTCGGCGATCGTTCCGTGCATCCACCACCCTTCAACCTCAACCAAGATTCAGGTCAAGTCCGCGGTTCGGGGCCCGGATTCGGGAGACCCGCCCGGTCATGGACGCGAAGCGGCCCGAGGCCGAGCGGGTGGGGAAGGGACCGGAAACCCAGGCGGAGAGCCAGGAGGAAACCGGGGCGGAAACCGGGACGGAGACCGAGGAGCGGACCGGCGCGGGCGGTCCCGCCGGACTGCCGAGGCGTTCGTGGTGGGCGGTGGTACGGCGCACGGTCAAGGAGTTCCAGGACGACGAACTGTCCGACCGGGCGGCCGCGTTGACGTACTACGGCGTACTGTCGCTGTTCCCCGCGCTGCTGGTGCTGGTGTCGCTGCTCGGGGTCGCCGGGCAGCGCACGACCGACAGACTCCTGGACAACATCGGCGACTTGGCGCCCGGTCCCGCTCGGGACATCCTGCGGGACGCGGTCGTCCAGCTGGGTGAGAGCGGCGGCACGGGCGGAGTGCTGGCCATCGTCGGCCTCCTGGCGGCCGTGTGGTCGGCGTCGGGGTACGTGGCCGCGTTCATCCGCACCTCCAACGCGGTGTACGACCTGCCGGAGGGCCGCCCGGTGTGGAAGCTGACGCCCCTGCGGATCGCGCTGACCCTGGTGCTGATGCTGATGCTGGCGGCGAGCGCGATGATCGTGGTGTTCACCGGTCCCCTGGCCGAGCGCGCGGGCACGACGGTCGGGCTCGGCGACGCGGCCATCGCGATGTGGGACATCGCCAAGTGGCCGGTCCTGCTGGTGCTGGTGACCCTGATGATCGCGCTGCTCTACTGGGCCGCGCCCAACGTCCGCGGCCGGGGCTTCCGCTGGGTCAGCCCCGGCGGCGTCCTCGCCACGCTCATCTGGCTCGCCGCGTCGGCCGGCTTCGCCGTCTACGCCGCCCACTTCGGCTCCTACAACAAGACCTACGGCACCCTCGCCGGCGCCGTCGTCTTCCTCGTCTGGCTCTGGCTCACCAACCTGGCGATCCTCCTCGGCCTCGAATTCGACGCGGAACTCTCCCGCGAACGCGCCATCACCTCGGGCCGGCCCGCCACCGAGGAGCCCTACGTGGAACCCCGCGACACCCGCAAGTGGCCACCGCGCCTACAGGCCCTCCGAGAGGCCCGCGCACGCGCGACGGGCGGACCGGAGGCGATGGGCAGAGGGTGAGGAGACACCCCCTGCCGCAGATACCACCGCGTGCCAGTCGCGCCCCGTCGGCAGGCACCGCCGCCCGCCAGCGACAGGACTGACAGGGGGCGGCGCCTGCGGCGGGGGCCCGACTGGCAGGCGGCGGCGCCTACGGACAAGGAGCACGACTGGCAGGCGGTGCCCCTGCCGACCGAGGGGCACGGCTGGCGGGCGGCGTCATCTGCCGACCCTGGGCGATGGCGCCCTGACCAGGCGTGATCACGTCCGCCATGGAATCAACAGCGGCAGCGCGGAGGCACACCGCCCCTGCGATCGCCGGCCCCGGGCAGCCGCAGGTGTTCTCAGGCTGCCGCAGGTGCCAGTCCCGGCAGCCGCAGGCGTCCTGAGGCTGTCGCAGATGTCGGCCCCCGGGCCCAGGCAGCCCGGGAGCTGGTGCCGCACCGGAGGTGCAGGACTCGGCCCGCTGACGCGGAACCGTGGAAACAGAGCCTCGCCGAGCCCTGTGAGCTGGACTGATCACCAAGGCGAGTCGGGTGGGCGGGTGGGCGAAGTCGGTCAGTGGTAGTGCCGCCAGGCCAGTACTCCCGCCGCGGCCACGGCGGCCCCCGCGCCGCCCACGATCACCGCTTCCCGGGGCACACGGTCCCACGCGGAGTGGACCCTGGCCTTCACATCGGCCTTGGCGGCCAGTTCCTCGACGGTGTCGCCGAGCTGCGCCCGGGTCACCTCGATCTGCCGCCGGAGTTCGTCGGGACCCTTGGCTCCCGCCGAACCGTTGTGCTTGCTGGAGGCACCGGGCGTGCCGGACGTGCCGGATGTATGCGTCATCGCCGAGCCCTTCCCTTGATCTCGTCCACATCCGCCTTGACGCTGTCGAGCGCCAGCTCCGGCTTGGGAGGAGTGGCCCGCCGCAGTTGCGCGCGGCCGACCGCGGCCAGTACGGCGGCGATCAGGAACAGCACGCCCATGACGATGAGCGCGGCCGCCCACACGTCCAGCACGAGCGACAGCGCCGCGACCCCGGCGCCCGCGAGGGTCATGAACCCCACATAGGCGACGGCGCCGGCCGCGCCGAGGAGCCCCCCGCCGCGCCCCGCGCGCCGCCCCTTCTCGGCCAGCTCCTCCTTGGCGAGGGCGACCTCCTGTCGTACGAGCAGGGAGAGCTGTTCGGTGGCCTGCCCGACCAGTTCCCCCACGGAGTGGTGGTCGTGTTCGCCCGGCCCCGGACGCGCGTCTCGCACGGAGCGCACGGATCGCACGGATCGCGAGGGCCTGGTCTCGGTGGTACCGGTCACGGTGTCCCGCCTCCTCACATATCGGGACGCCCCGGGTACCCTCCCCGACCTGGGCTACCCCTGCGGCGGCGCCACCTCGGCGACCAGCCCGGGCACCCCGAGATCACCGGACAGCCCGGCCCCCGCAGTCCCGGACGACCGCCTCCCCCATCGTCGTAGCAATGCTCCCCTACACCTCGTAGAAGAATTAAGTGGAGCTTCACAATGACCCCGCCGAGACTACCCCTATGACCCTCACCCCCCGCCCCGCCCCCTTCGGCCGCGCCCTCTGCGCGATGATCACGCCCTTCACCGCGTCCGGCGCGCTCGATCTCGACGGGGCCCAACGGCTCGCCGACCGGCTGGTGGCTCAGGGGTGCGACGGGCTGGTGCTGTCCGGTACGACGGGCGAGTCGCCGACGACGACGGACACGGAGAAGGCGGAGCTGATCCGCGCGGTGCGCGCGGCGGTCGGCGACCGGGCCGTGATCGTGGCGGGGGTGGGCACCGCCGACACCCGGCACACCGTGGAGCTGGCATTGGCGGCCGAGAAGGCGGGCGCGGACGGCCTGTTGGCGGTGACGCCGTACTACAGCAGGCCCCCGCAGGACGCGGTCGAGGCGCACTTCCGCGAGCTGGCCGACGCCTCGGGACTGCCCGTCGCCCTGTACGACATCCCCGGCCGCACCGGCACCCGGATCGAACCGGAGACCATGATCCGGCTCGCCCGCCACCCCCGGATCGTGGCCGTGAAGGACTGCGCGTACGACCTCCTCGGCACCCAGAAGGTGCTGGCGGAGACGGAGTTGGCGTACTACACGGGCTGCGACGAGTACGTCCTGGCGCTGTACGCGATCGGCGGCTCCGGCTGCATCGGCACGGTCGCGAACGTGGCGCCCCGGCACTTCCGCTCGGTCATCGACGCGTTCGACGCGGGCGACACCGGCGAGGCGGCCCGGCTGCAGCGACGGACCATCCCGCTCACCGAGTTGATGATGTCCTCCGGTCTGCCCGGCACCGTCACGGCGAAGGCGCTCCTGGGACGGCTCGGCCTGCCCGGCGGGCCGGTGCGCGCACCGCTGCGGCCCGCCGGCCCGGAGGTGACCGACGGGCTGCTGGCGGCCTACGAGCGGCTCGTGGCCGCCTGAGACGAGGGTCAGCGGGTGGCGAAGACCGGGTTCCAGCGACCGCCCGCCCCGTCGTTGCCCTTGCGGGCGCCGCTCAGCGGGATGGTCCTGTCGCTGCCGATCGTGACGAGCACGAGGGCGTTGTGGAACTCGTTGTCGCCGGCGGTGATGTCCCAGGCGACGAGCCGCTTGTCGTCGACCCAGGCGAGCAGCTGCTGCCCGCGGATCTTGTGGAGTCGCTCGCCGGTGTGGGGATCGAGGATCTCGGAGGCCGTGGTCTTGGCGCCGCCCGCGAAGCCGCCGGCCGCGAGCTTGCCGTCCGGGGAGAGCCGTGCCTCCACCGACCAGGTCAGATACTTCTCGTTGGCCGGCTTGGCGACCTTGTTGCCCTTGAGGTCGTAGAACTGGTCGTGCGGTTCCGAGGTCAGCCCGGAGTAGACCAGCTTCGCGTCGCCGCTGAAGGCGAAGTCCTGACGGGCGTTGAGGACGCCCGTCTCGTTGCCGTCGTCGGCGGCGACCTCACTCCAGTCGGTCTTCCCGGAGTCGACGTCGACGACGTAGAAGCCGGTCCGGTGCGACGTGGACCAGTCCGAGTCGAAGTCGTTCATCTTGCCGTCGCCGTCGGAGTCGTAGTCCACCCTGGTCAGCAGATCCGGGTTCTCGCTGTAGGTGGTGGCCACGAGCCTGGTGCCGTCGGACGAGAACTCGACGCTCGCGACGCCCCGGTCGACCGGGATCCAGCGCTCGACCTCGCCGGTGAGCAGGTCGAGGAGCCCGATCCGCCGGGCCGGCAGATCCTTCTCCAGGACGGCGGCGGTCCGCATGCCGGGGGCGACCGAGACCATGGACCAGCGGGTGTCCGTGACGTACTTGCCGTTCTTCTGGTCGAGGATCCGGTAGGTGCGTTCCCTGACCGCTGTGTCCTTCTTCGAGGTCATGACGGTGTCCGAGGTGTACCAAGCGGCCAGCGCCACGTCCCCCGCCGCGATCAGGTCGCGCGGCGGCGACTGGTCGGGGTGGGCGATGATGTCGCTCTCGTTCTTCTCGGTGGCGAGCCGCAGCTCGTTCCTGCCGGAGTCCAGCAGCGGCACGGCCACCGCTACGGCGACCACGGCGGCGGTGGCCGCGGCGACGGTCGCGAGCGTACGGGTCCGGCGGCGGCGCCGGACGGTCAGCACCCGGTCGGCGAAGCCCGGCCCGAGGGGCGCTTGTTCGGCGGCCTGCTCCCGCAGGGACTCCCGCACCAGTTCGTCGACGTTCACGGACGCACCTCCACGGGCGAGAAATCACGGGACGGCTGCTGCTCGGCCTCGGCGGGACCGAGGGCGGCCAGCTCGGGCGCGAGCGCGCGCAGCCGGGCGAGCGAGCGGTGGGTGGTGGACCGGACGGTCCCGACCGAGCAGCCGAGGATCCGGGCCACCTCCCGCTCGGGCAGGTCCTCGAAGTAGCGGAGCACCAGCACGGTCCGCTGCCGGGCGGTCAGCCGGGCCAGCGCCCCGCGCATGACGAGCCGCAGCTCCACCCCGGCCGCGCCGTCCACGGCGCCGCCGCTCTCCGGCGGCTCGGCGACGGTCAGCTCCCGGCGCCGCCACTTCAGCCGCCACCGGCTGACCTGCTGCCGGTAGAGGATCCGCCGTACGTAGGCCTCCGGCTCGTCGATCCGCTGCCAGCGTCCGGCGGCCTTGATCAGCGCGTTCTGCAGCAGGTCCTCGGCGGCGTGCCGGTCCCCGCCGCTCAGCAGCACGGCCGTCTTCAGCAGCGCCGACGACCGCCCGGCCACGAACTCCCGGAAACTCTCCTGCCCCGCGGCATCCATCGTCACCTTCTCTTCCCCGGCGGGCCCCGTGTCCCGCCCCTGTGCCCCTTGTGACGCGCCGACCCGCCCGCCGCTATGCCGGGACGACGAAAAGACGCTGAAAAAGACGAATGACAAAGACGACCGAAAAGCGCCGGGAAACAGATCCGGGGCCCGTACGCGTGTGAACGCGTACGGGCCCCGGACCATACGGCCGGCCGTGCGGATCAGCCCCAGCGGTACCCGTCACCGAACAGCAGGGTGTGCTCCAGCACGTCCTCCATCGGGTCGTCGACCTGCCCGACGTTGATGAGCCCGATCCGGGGGCCGTTGTGCGAGGACTTGTTGGTCTCGTCGGCGTGCGCGGCCCCGGTCGGCAGCCAGCACACCGCCACCGTGGCCAGCACCCCCGTGACCACTCGCGTCACGGTCCTCGCCCGGTCGTTCCTCATCCCTCAGCCCCTCATTTCGTCGGTTCGGCCACTGATCGGACATGGCGTCCACCAGTTCATCTGCCTGGACCGGGCCGAGGTCACGCCGGGCAACCCGTACGGAGTCAGTTGTGGCTGTGCAGGATCTCGTTCAGGCCGCCCCAGACCGCGTTGTTCGGGCGGGCCTCGACCGTGCCGGTGACCGAGTTGCGGCGGAAGAGGATGTTCGAGGCGCCGGAGAGCTCGCGGGCCTTGACGACCTGGCCGTCGGGCATGGTGACGCGGGTGCCGGCGGTGACGTAGAGGCCGGCCTCGACGACGCACTCGTCGCCCAGCGCGATGCCGACGCCCGCCTCGGCGCCGATCAGGCAGCGCTCGCCGATGGCGATGATGACGTTGCCGCCGCCGGACAGGGTGCCCATGGTGGAGGCGCCGCCGCCGATGTCCGAGCCGTCGCCGACGACGACACCGGCGGAGATACGGCCCTCGACCATCGACGTGCCGAGGGTGCCCGCGTTGAAGTTGACGAAGCCCTCGTGCATGACCGTGGTGCCCTCGGCGAGGTGCGCGCCGAGGCGGACACGGTCGGCGTCGGCGATCCGGACGCCCTTGGGGGCGACGTAGTCCGTCATGCGCGGGAACTTGTCGACGGAGGTGACCTGGAGGTGCAGGCCCTCGGCGCGCGCGTTGAGGCGCACCTTCTCCAGCTCGTCGACGGCGACCGGGCCGAGCGAGGTCCAGGCGACGTTGGCGAGGAGGCCGAAGATGCCGTCCAGGCTCTGGCCGTGCGGCTTGACCAGGCGGTGGGAGAGCAGGTGGAGGCGCAGGTAGGTGTCGTGCGTGTCGACCGGCTTGTCGTCGAGCGAGGAGATGACCGTGCGGACCGCGACCACTTCGACGCCCCGGCGGGTGTCCTGACCGATCGCCGCGGTCGCGCCGCCGCCCAGCAGCTGCGCGGCCTGCTCGGCGGTCAGCCGCTCGGTGCCGGAAGGGCCCGGCTCGGCGGCGAGCTCGGGCGCGGGGAACCAGGTGTCCAGAACGGTGCCGTCGGCGGCGATCGTGGCGAGGCCGGCGGCCACGGCGCCGGTGGTGCGAGGAGCAGTCGTGTCGGTCATGAGGGCAACCTAACCGTCCGGGGGCTGTACGGGCCAACCGGCGGCGGGGGCGTCTCAGGGTGCGGTCCGGTCACCGGGTTCCCTACGAGCGCACCGGGTTCTCTCCCCTCAGGGACCGGACCGCGGCACGGAACGCCCGCCCGGGACCGCGGCTCAGGGAATCACCCGCGCCAGCACCTCCCGCGCGTACTCCTCGTCGTACGGCGCCCCCGTGAGCAGGACCTGCAAGCAGATGCCGTCGACCAGCGCGACCAGCGCCCGCGCGGTCACCGGGTCGGTGCGGCGGGCGAGGATGTCGGCGAAGCCCCGGCCCCACTCGTCGGCGACGGGCCTGAGGGCGGGCCGGCGCAGGGCGGCGAGGTAGAGCTCGTACTCCACCTCCACGCCCGTACGGTCCCCGGCGAGCCATTCGCTGCCCAGCGCGGCGAGTTCGGTGGCCAGGTCGGTGTCGGGGTCCCCCAGGGCGGCGCGTGCGGCGACGGTCTTCGCGAAGCCCTCGTTGGCCTGCCGCAGGGCGGCGACCATCAGCTCGTCGAGGGTCTTGAAGTGGTACGTCGTCGAGCCGAGCGGTACGTCCGCCTCGGCGGCCACGGTCCGGTGGCTCAGTCCGGCGATGCCCTTCGCCCCGACTACCCGGATCGCCGCGTCGATGATCCGCTGCCGCCGCTCGGGGTCGTGACGCCGGGCCATCAGTGGGCGCCTCCCAGGTTCAGCACCACCACTCCCGCGATGATCAGCACGATCCCGGCGGCCTTGGCAAGGCTCAGCCCCTCCCCGAAGAGCACCAGCCCGAGCACGGCGACCGTCGCGGTGCCGGCCCCGGACCAGATCGCGTACGCCGTGCCGATCGACATCGACTTCAGCGCCTGGGCGAGCAGCACGAAGGAGACGAGGTAACCCACCCCGGTGACCAACGACGGCCACAACTTGCTGAAGCCCTCGCTGTACTTCATGGCGGTGGTGGCGGCCACTTCGGCGGCTATGGCGCCGGCGAGCAACAGATATCCCATGTGTACGATCGTACACATGATGCGTACGCCCGTACACATCAGCCGTACGGGCGTGCTTATGGATGGAATTGACCGTCGACGAGCAGCAAGAGGCCCTGTTTTCGGGGCCGTTCTGTTATGCAAGCGCTCTCGGAAAGGGCTCCCCGCACACCACGTGGTCCACTACTGTTTCAACGGTCAATCTCCCGGATGCGTGACGACCGCCAGGGTTTTCACACACGGGTGACACGTACCACCGTCCCCGATCCGCATGACGATTCGCGTCCGCCTTTGGCGACGCCGAAGGAACCGCGCATGCCGCCAAAGAAGCCCGGACCTGATCCGGACGAGACGCCCAACCTTCCCGTGCTCAGATCCTCGAAGGTGTGGGAGACGGGTGTCGCCCCGAACGACACCCGAATACCGGGCACGCGCCGCCTGTGGCTGGCCGGCGCCCTCGCCCTCGCCGTCGTCTCCTCCTGCGTGACCGCGATCACCTTGCAGGGCATGGGACCTGACGAATCGTCACAGAACGACGGCCGTACCACCACCGCCGCGGACGACGGAGTCGTTCCCGCCCTCTCCCTCCCGCCCGCGTCGCCCTCCGCGACCTCGGCGCCGGACGGCAAGAGCGGCCTGACGAAGCCGCAGGAGTCCAAGGACGGCTCGAAGAACGACGACAAGGACAAGGAGTCAGGGGACTCCGACTCGTCCGAGAGCCAGCAGGGCGGTGCCAAGCCGACTTCCGAGCCGCCGAAGTCGACCACGCCCCCCAAGAAGCCGCCGTCCACCACCACCCGTAAGTCCGTACGGTCCGTCTACTACCCGGACCGCTACTGGCACCTGCGCAGCGGTGTGATCCAACTGGACCAGGTGAGCTCCCGCAGCGGAAGCGAGACCAGGGAGGACTCCTCCTTCAAGGTCGTCTCCGGCCTCGCGGACTCCTCCTGCTACTCCTTCCGCATGACGGACGGCCGCTACGTGCGCCACCAGAACTTCGTGCTCCGCGCGGCCGGCCACGACGGCTCCCGGCTCTTCAAGCAGGACGCCACGTTCTGCCCCCGCTCCGCGTACTCCTCGGACTCGATCATGCTGGAGTCGGTGAACTACCCCGGCCACTTCGTCCGCCACCGGAACTTCCAGCTCCGCCTCGAACGCCCCGAGCACAGCGGCCAGTTCTTCGCGGACGCCACGTTTCAGCTGGTGAAGGGCTTCTCCTGACCGGCCCGTGCACCGGACATGGGTGTGGCCCCCGGCGATTCGCCGGGGGCCACACCCATGTCCATGGATCTCAGACGTTGAACCCGAGCGCCCTGAGCTGCTCGCGGCCGTCGTCCGTGATCTTGTCGGGGCCCCACGGGGGCATCCAGACCCAGTTGATGCGGAGTTCGTTGACGAGGCCGTCGGTGGCGGACTTGGCCTGGTCCTCGATGACGTCCGTCAGCGGACAGGCCGCCGAGGTCAGGGTCATGTCGATCGTCGCGATGTTCGCGTCGTCGATGTGGATGCCGTAGATGAGGCCGAGGTTGACGACGTCGATGCCCAGCTCGGGGTCGACGACGTCGTACAGGGCCTCGCGGACCTCCTCCTCGGAGGCCGGCTTCATCTCCACTGTGTCGCTCATGCCGTCTTCCTTTCGGCTTCGGCGCCCAGCGCCTGGGCCGTCGCGTCCTTCCACGCCATCCAGCTGAGGAGGGCGCACTTCACCCGGGCCGGGTACTTGGAGACACCGGCGAACGCGACCGCGTCCTCCAGCACCTCCTCCATCGCGTCGTCCGGCTCGATCCGGCCCTTGGACTGCATCAGCTCCAGGAAGGTCTCCTGGATCTTCTGCGCCGCGGCCAGGTCCTTGCCGACGAGCAGGTCGTTCAGTACGGAGGCCGAGGCCTGGCTGATCGAGCAGCCCTGGCCCTCGTACGAGACGTCCTGGATGGTCGTGCCGTCGTACTTCACTCGCAGCGTGATCTCGTCGCCGCACGTCGGGTTCACGTGGTGCACCTCGGCGTCGCCATCCCGCAAGCCCCGCCCGTGCGGGTGCTTGTAGTGGTCCAGGATGACTTCCTGGTACATCGAGTCCAGCTTCATACGATCGCTCGTCCCATCAGCCGAAGAAGTTCCGTACGTGCTCCAGGCCTTCGACCAGCGCGTCGATCTCGGCCGGCGTGGAGTACAGATAGAACGACGCTCGGGTGGTCGCGGGAATTCCGTAGCGCAGGCAGACGGGTCGGGCGCAGTGGTGGCCGACCCGGACCGCGATGCCCTGTTCGTCGAGGACCTGGCCCACGTCGTGCGGGTGGATGTCACCGAGTGTGAAGGAGATCGCCGCGCCCCGCTCCTCGGCCGTGGCGGGACCGATGATCCTGAGGCCCGGGACCTCCGTCAGCCGCTTCACGGCGTACTCGGTGATCGCGTGCTCGTGGGCGAGGATCTTGTCCATGCCGATCGAGGTCAGGTAGTCGATCGCCGCGCCGAGACCGACCGCCTGGGCGATCGGGGGCGTGCCCGCCTCGAACTTGTGCGGGGCGGGGGCGTAGGTCGACGAGTGCATCGACACCGTCTCGATCATCTCGCCGCCGCCCAGGAACGGGGGCAGGTCCTCCAGGAGCTCCTGGCGGCCCCAGAGGACGCCGATGCCGGTCGGGCCGCACATCTTGTGGCCGGTGAAGGCCACGAAGTCGGCCTGGAGGGCCTGTACGTCCAACGGCATGTGCGGCGCGGCCTGCGAGGCGTCGATGCAGACCAGGGCGCCGACCTCCTGCGCCCGGCGCACTATCGCCTCGACGGGGTTGATCGTGCCGAGGATGTTGGACACCAGGACGAAGGAGACGATCTTCGTCTTCTCCGTGATGATCTCGTCGATGTTCGAGAGGTCCAGGCGGCCGTCGTCGGTGAGGCCGAACCACTTCAGCTTCGCGCCGGTGCGCTGCGAGAGCAGCTGCCACGGCACGATGTTGGAGTGGTGCTCCATCTCCGTGATGACGATCTCGGTCTCGGAGTCCACCCGGTAGGGCTCGTCGGCCCAGCCGAGCATGTTCGCCACGAGGTTCAGCGACTCGGAGGCGTTCTTGGTGAAGATCACCTCGTCGCGGCTGGGCGCGTTGATGAACGCGGCGACCTTGTCGCGCGCGCCCTCGTACAGCGCCGTGGCCTCCTCGGCGAGCACATGCACACCGCGGTGGACGTTGGCGTTGTAGCGCTCGTAGTACTCGCTCAGGGCGTCCAGCACCTGGCGCGGCTTCTGCGAGGTCGCCGCGTTGTCCAGGTACACGAGCTTCTGACCGTCGTGGACCTGGCGGTCCAGGATGGGGAAGTCCTTGCGGATCGCCTCGGTGTCGAGGAGGCCCGGCAGCTGTGTCACGCGGATACGCCACCCTTCGTGTATGCCTCGTATCCCTCGTTCTCCAGCTTGTCGGCGAGTTCGGCGCCGCCGGACTCGACGATCCGGCCCGCGGAGAAGACGTGGACGAAGTCGGGCTTGATGTAGCGCAGGATGCGCGTGTAGTGCGTGATCAGCAGGGTGCCGACCTCGCCGGTCTCACGGACGCGGTTGACGCCCTCGGAGACGACCCGGAGCGCGTCGACGTCCAGACCGGAGTCGGTCTCGTCGAGGATCGCGACCTTCGGCTTGAGCAGTTCGAGCTGGAGGATCTCGTGGCGCTTCTTCTCACCGCCGGAGAAGCCCTCGTTGACGTTGCGCTCGGCGAAGGCGGGGTCCATGTTGAGGCGCTGCATGGCCTCCTTGACCTCCTTCACCCAGGTGCGCAGCTTGGGGGCCTCGCCGCGGATGGCGGTGGCGGAGGTGCGCAGGAAGTTGGAGACCGAGACGCCGGGGACCTCGACCGGGTACTGCATCGCCAGGAACAGGCCCGCGCGGGCGCGCTCGTCGACGGACATCTCCAGGACGTCCTCGCCGTCGAGGGTGACGGTGCCGCCGGTGATCGTGTACTTCGGGTGACCCGCGAGCGAGTAGGCGAGCGTCGACTTGCCGGAGCCGTTGGGGCCCATGATGGCGTGCGTCTCGCCCTGCTTCACGGTGAGGTCGACGCCCTTGAGGATCTCCTTCGTGGCGTTGTCGGCCTCGACGGTGACGTGCAGGTCTCGGATTTCAAGCGTTGCCATGGGTGCCTCAGGACTCCTGGGTGAGGGAGACGAGCACGTCGTCCCCTTCGATCTTTACGGGGTATACGGGGACGGGGCGCGTCGCGGGAAGGCCGGACGGCTTGCCGGTGCGGAGGTCGAAGCTGGAGCCGTGCAGCCAGCACTCGATCTGGCAGTCCTCCACCTCGCCCTCGGAGAGCGATACGTTCGCGTGGGAGCAGATGTCGTGGATGGCGAACACCTCACCCTCGGTCTGCACGACCGAGACCGGCGTGCCGTCGAGTTCCACCCGCTTCGGGGTGTCCTCCTCCAGCTCGCTCAGCCCACAGGCGCGTACGAAGGCCATCAGACCGTGGCCTCCAGCTCCTCGTCGATCTTCACGAGAAGGCGTTCCTGGATGTCGTCCACGCCGATCTGCTGGACCAGCTCGGCGAAGAAGCCGCGGACCACCAGGCGACGGGCCTCGTCGGCCGGGATGCCGCGGGCCATCAGGTAGAAGAGCTGCTCGTCGTCGAACCGGCCGGTCGCGGAGGCGTGGCCGGCGCCGACGATCTCGCCGGTCTCGATCTCCAGGTTCGGCACGGAGTCGACGCGGGCGCCGTCGGTCAGCACCAGGTTGCGGTTCATCTCGTACGTGTCCGTGCCCTCGGCCTTGGCCTCGATGAGCACGTCGCCGATCCACACCGCGTGGGCGCCGTCGCCCTGGAGCGCGCCCTTGTAGGCGACGTTGGACTTGCAGTGCGGGGTGTTGTGGTCGACGAGGAGGCGGTGCTCCTGGTGCTGACCGGCGTCCGTGAAGTACAGACCGAAGAGCTCGGCCTCGCCGCCCGTGCCGGCGTAGGAGACGCGCGGGTGCAGGCGTACGAGGTCGCCGCCGAAGGTGACCACGAACGACTTGAAGGTGGCGTCCCGGCCGATCAGCGCGTTGTGCTGGCCCACGTGCACGGCCTTGTCGTCCCAGTCCTGGACGGAGACGACGGTCAGCTTGGCGCCGTCGCCCAGGACGTAGTCGACGTTGGCGGCGAGCACGGCGTCACCGGTGTGGTCGATGACGACGACGGCCTCGGCGAAGGCTCCGAGTTCCACGACCTGGTGGGCGAAGGCGGTGCCGCCCTCGCCGTGCACGGCGATGCGGATCGGCTCGGTGAGCACCGTCTCCTTGGGGACGGTGATCACGCCGGCCTTCTCGAACGCCGAGTAGGCCTGGGCGGCGACGCGGTCCACCGGGGTGCCCGCCTTGCCGAGGCGGGCGTCGTCACGACCGACGGTCTCGACGACGACGCCCTCGGGGGCGTCGATGTCGACCTTCAGGCCGTCGCCGGTGGCGACCGCGGTGCCGTCGTGCAGCCCGCGCAGGCGCTCCAGCGGGGTGAACCGCCACTCCTCCTCACGGCCGTGCGGGACCGGGAAGTCCGCCACGTCGAAGGACGGGGGCGCGCTCATGCGCGTGGCGACGGTCGACTCTGCGGCCACCGCGATCTGGCCGGCGGTGGTCGAGCCCACCGGGATGTTCTGAGCCTCAGCCATGGCTGTCGGTCTGCTCTCTTCCTACGTGTTGCGATCCTCGGCCCGCCGAGGGCGGGCCGCTAGCTACCGGACAGGCGGCGGGTCAGCCGACCGCGCCTTCCATCTGCAGCTCGATCAGCCGGTTGAGTTCCAGGGCGTACTCCATGGGCAGCTCCTTCGCGATGGGCTCGACGAAGCCGCGCACGATCATCGCCATCGCCTCGAACTCGCTCAGACCGCGGCTCATCAGGTAGAAGAGCTGGTCCTCGGAGACCTTGGAGACGGTCGCCTCGTGGCCCATGGACACGTCGTCCTCGCGGACGTCCACATAGGGGTACGTGTCGGAGCGGGAGATGGTGTCGACGAGCAGCGCGTCGCACAGCACGTTCGACTTGGAGCCGTGGGCGCCCTCACCGATCTCGACGAGACCGCGGTAGGACGTACGACCGCCACCGCGCGCCACCGACTTGGAGACGATGTTGGAGGAGGTGTTCGGCGCCATGTGGACCATCTTGGAGCCGGCGTCCTGGTGCTGCCCCTCGCCCGCGAAGGCGATGGACAGGGTCTCGCCCTTGGCGTGCTCGCCCATCAGGTAGACGGCCGGGTACTTCATGGTGACCTTGGAGCCGATGTTGCCGTCGATCCACTCCATGGTCGCGCCCTCGTACGCCACGGCGCGCTTGGTGACCAGGTTGTAGACGTTGTTCGACCAGTTCTGGATGGTCGTGTAGCGGCAGCGGGCGCCCTTCTTCACGATGATCTCGACCACCGCGGAGTGGAGGGAGTCCGACTTGTAGATCGGCGCCGTACAACCCTCGACGTAGTGGACGTAGGCGTCCTCGTCGACGATGATCAGCGTCCGCTCGAACTGGCCCATGTTCTCCGTGTTGATACGGAAGTAGGCCTGGAGCGGGATCTCCACGTGCACGCCCTTCGGCACGTAGATGAAGGAACCGCCGGACCACACCGCGGTGTTCAGCGACGCGAACTTGTTGTCGCCGACCGGGATGACCGTGCCGAAGTACTCCTTGAAGAGCTCCGGGTGCTCCTTCAGGGCGGTGTCGGTGTCGAGGAAGATGACGCCCTGCTCCTCCAGGTCCTCGCGGATCTGGTGGTAGACGACCTCGGACTCGTACTGGGCCGCGACACCGGCGACGAGGCGCTGCTTCTCCGCCTCGGGGATGCCGAGCTTGTCGTACGTGTTCTTGATGTCCTCGGGCAGGTCCTCCCAGGACTCCGCCTGCTTCTCCGTGGAGCGCACGAAGTACTTGATGTTGTCGAAGTCGATGCCCGACAGGTCCGAGCCCCAGTTCGGCATGGGCTTCTTCTCGAAGAGGCGCAGGCCCTTGAGACGGAGCTTGGTCATCCACTCCGGCTCGTTCTTCTTCGCGGAGATGTCGCGGACGACGTCCTCGTTGATACCGCGCTTGGCAGAGGCACCGGCCACGTCGGAGTCGGCCCAGCCGTATTCGTAGTTGCCCAGACCCTCGAGCTCGGGGTGGGCAGTCTCCTCGATGGGGAGCGTCATGCGGGGTTCCTCCCGGCGGTGCTTGCAGATGCGGTGTCGGTGGCTGTCTTGGAAATTCTGGGGATGAACGTCGTGCAGACGCCGTCGCCGTGGGCGATGGTGGCCAGCCGCTGGACGTGTGTACCGAGCAGTTCGGCGAAGAGTTCGGTCTCGGCCTCGCAGAGCTGCGGGAACTGCTCGGCGACATGGGCGACCGGACAGTGGTGCTGGCAGAGCTGCTCACCCTGGTGGGGGTGGGGGGCACTGCGAGCCGTAGCAGCGTACCCGTCGGCGCTCAAGGCCTTGGCCAGAGCTTCTGTCTTCTGTTCGGGGCCCGCGGCCTCGACGGCCTTGCGGTAGGCGCCGGCCTGGGCGGCGACCCGGGCCCGGGCGAAGGCGGCGACGGCCTGCGCCCCGCCCTCCTGGTCCGCGATCCAGCGGAGCGCGTCCGCGGCGAGCTTGTCGTACGACTGGTCGAAGGCGTCGCGCCCGCAGTCCGTCAGGGCGAACACCTTGGCCGGGCGCCCCCGCGTGCGCGCACCGTAGACGCGCTGCTCACGGGGTTGTACGACGTCGTCGGCGACCAGTGCGTCGAGGTGCCGGCGGACGGCCGCCTGGGTCAGCCCGAGGCGTCCGGCGAGGTCGGCCACGGTGGACGGGCCGTGGTCCAGGATGGACCGCGCGACCCGGTTGCGCGTGGAGCGCTCACCGGTCGCGAGTTCCTCCTGCGGAGCCTCGCCAACGTTTTTCACAACGCCATTGTTGCGTAATTCCTCGGGGAGGGGCAAGCCGCGTCCGAACGAGCGGACGGTGCCGTGCATCACTTAGGTATACCTAAGGTGACCTGCGGAAACGATCATTGATCGATCAAACGGGTGGCGTCGCGAAGGCCGCTCCGGAAGACTGCCACACCATGTCGACAACCCCTCCCACCGGCCCACTTGTCACCCGTGAGGGCTTGGCCGCGGACCTGCGCGCGACCGGTGTCAACCCCGGCGAGACCCTCCTCGTGCACTCCTCGCTCAGCGCGCTCGGCTGGGTCTGCGGAGGCCCCGTCACGGTCGTCCGGGCGCTGCTCGACGCACTCGGTCCGGACGGCACCCTGGTCGTCCCCAGCCAGACCGGCCAGCTCTCGGACCCGGCACTGTGGGCGTACCCGCCGGTGCCGGAGGAGTGGTGGGGGCTGATCCGGTCGACCATGCCCGCCTACGACCCGCGCACCACCCCCACTCGCGGGGTCGGCGTGATCCCCGAGACGGTACGGACCTGGCCGGGCGCCCTGCGCAGCGCGCACCCCCAGACGTCCTTCGCGGCGATCGGCCCGGGCGCGGCGGCGATCCTCGCGGACCACGCCCCCGACTGCCGCCTCGGCGAGCGCAGCCCCCTGGCCCGGCTGGAGAAGGCGGGCGCCCGCGTGCTCCTCCTCGGCGCGGGCTACGACTCCTGCACCAGCTTCCACCTCGCCGAATACCGGATACCCGCGCCCCTGGTCCAGGTCGGCCGCCCGGGCCCGGACGGCTGGGAGGTGGTGACCGAGGTGTCGATCGACTCGGACCGCTTCGACGAGCTGGGGTGGGACTTCGAGCGCGATCACGGGGTCGTACGGGGAAAGGCGGGCGCGGCGGACGTACGTCTGTTCCCGGTGGCCGACGCGGTGGCGTACGCCGAGCGCTGGCTCCCGACGCACCGTCCCCGTGAGGAGGAGATCTCCGGACCCGCCCCTCTGGGCACCCGGCCGCGTCCCTAGACTCGGGCCCATGCGAAGTGACCCCGTGGTCCAGGTCCGGTCCCTGGTGAAACGGTACGGCGACAAGACCGCGGTGGATGGCCTCGACCTGACGGCCCGAGAGGGCGTCACCGCCGTGCTCGGACCCAACGGCGCGGGCAAGACGACCACGATCGAGACGTGCGAGGGCTACCGGAAGCCGGACTCCGGCTCGGTCTCCGTCCTCGGCCTCGACCCGGTCCGCGAGGCGGCGGCGCTGCGCCCCCGGCTCGGCGTGATGCTCCAGTCCGGCGGCGTCTACTCCGGCGCCCGAGCCGACGAGATGCTGCGGCACGTGGCCAAGCTGCACGCCCACCCCCTCGATGTGGACGCCCTCATCGAGCGCCTGGGCCTCGGCTCCTGCGGTCGCACGACCTACCGGCGGCTCTCCGGCGGCCAGCAGCAGCGCCTCGCCCTCGCCATGGCCGTGGTCGGCCGCCCCGAGCTGGTCTTCCTGGACGAGCCGACCGCCGGCCTCGACCCGCAGGCCCGCCGGGCGACCTGGGAACTCGTCCGGGACCTGCGCACGGACGGTGTCTCGGTCATCCTCACCACGCACTACATGGACGAGGCCGAGCAGCTCGCCGACGACGTCGCGATCATCGACGCCGGCCGGGTCATCGCCCAGGGCACGCCCGAGCAGCTGTGCAGGGGCGGCGCCGAGAACACCCTCCGCTTCACCGGCCGCCCGGCCCTCGACGTCGGCTCCCTGCTGAAGGCCCTCCCGGCGGACTCCACCGCCCTCGAACTGACGCCCGGCGTCTACCGGGTGACCGGCAAGATCGACCCGCAACTCCTGGCGACCGTCACCTCCTGGTGCGCCCAGCACGGGGTGATGCCGGACCGGATCTCGGTGGAACGGCACACCCTGGAGGACGTGTTCTTGGAGCTGACCGGCAAGGAGTTGCGTTCATGATCCAGGCCAGCACACGGACCGGCTGGGGGTCCGGGGGTCATCCCCCGGGAAGGCACAGCCTGGAGCTGACCGGCAAGGAGCTGCGCTCGTGACCACCACCGGCACCTACACGCCGAAGCCGGGCGCCGCCCCCCTCCCCCGCATGATCGCGGCGCAGGCGGCCCTGGAGACGAAGATGCTGCTGCGCAACGGCGAGCAGCTGCTCCTGACGGTCGTCATCCCGACCCTGCTGCTGGTGCTCTTCGGCTCGGTGGACATCGTCGACACGGGCGAGGGGAAGGCCGTCGACTTCCTGGCCCCCGGCATCCTCGCGCTCGCCGTGATGTCGACGGCGTTCACGGGACAGGCGATCGCCACGGGCTTCGAGCGCCGCTACGGCGTGCTGAAGCGGCTGGCGGTCTCGCCGCTCCCCCGCTGGGGCCTGATGACCGCGAAGACCCTGTCCGTGCTGGTCACGGAGGTCCTCCAGGTCGTCCTCCTCACGGGGATCGCCTTCGCGATGGGCTGGTCGCCGCACGGCAACCCCTTCGCCGTACTGCTCCTGCTCGTCCTCGGTACGGCCGCCTTCTCCGGTCTCGGTCTGCTGATGGCGGGCACGCTGAAGGCGGAGGCGACGCTCGCGGCGGCGAACCTGGTGTTCCTGCTGCTGCTCGTGGGCGGCGGTGTGGTGGTCCCGCTGGACAAGTTCCCGGACGCGGCGCAGAGCGTGCTCGGACTGCTGCCGATCGCCGCCCTGTCGGACGGTCTGCGGGACGTCCTCCAGCACGGGGCCGGGATGCCGTGGGGCGACCTCGGGATCCTCGCCGTGTGGGCGGTGCTCGGGCTGGGCGCGGCGGCACGCTTCTTCCGCTGGGAGTAGACGCAGGTCACGGTGGCGGTCACGGAGGGGGCCCACCCCTCGTGAATACGTGCACAAGCGGCGGCCTACGATGGTGCGCGTGCCGAAAGTGACCCGCGACGACCTCGTCTCCGCTGCGCGCAACCCGCTCGCCTTCATCGCCGAACGCTGGACCCCGGACCCCAGAACGGTCCGGCGTGCGGCCCTCGCCGCGCTCGTCATGGCGGTGGTCATCGTGGTGACCGGCGGTGCCGTACGGCTCACCGGGTCGGGCCTCGGCTGCCCGACCTGGCCCAAGTGCACCGACGACTCGCTCACCGCCACCCGTGCGATGGGCGTGCACGGTGCCATCGAGTTCGGCAACCGCATGCTGACGTACGTGCTGTGCGCGGCGGTCGGCTGGGCGATCATCGCCGCGCGCTCGGAGAAGCCCTACCGGCGCAGCCTCACCAAGCTGGGCTGGACGCAGTTCTGGGTCGTCATGAGCAACGCGGTGCTCGGCGGCATCGTCGTACTGGTCGGCCTCAACCCGTACACGGTGGCCGCGCACTTCCTGCTCTCCACCGCGCTCATCGCCGTCGCCGCCGTGATGTGGCACCGCACCGGTGAGAGCGACACCGCCCCGCGTCCGCTCGTCGGCAAGGCGGTGCGGCAGCTGGTGTGGGCCCTGGTGGGCGTCACGCTGCTGCTGATCGCGGTGGGCACGGTCGTCACCGGCGCGGGTCCGCACGCCGGTGACTCGAGCAAGGTCGAGCGCATCCCCCTGAACTGGGAGAACGTCACCAAGCTGCACGCCGTCCTGGCCTGGATCGTGGTGACGCTGGCCTTCGCCCTGTGGTTCGTCCTCAGGGCCGTCGACGCCCCCGCCGGTCCCCTGCGCCGCACCCGCGACCTGTTCCTGATCCTCCTGGCCCAGGGCGCCGTGGGCTACGTCCAGTACTTCACCGACCTCCCCGAGGTCCTGGTCGGCGCCCACATGTTCGGCTCCTGCCTGGTGTGGATCGCCACCCTCCGGGTGCTGCTGTCCCTGCGGGAGCGGTCGGCGGACGAGGTGGACGTGCCGGGTCCGGCGGCGGTGGAGACACCGGTCGCCGCGCGCGGCTGAGCCCGTCCCGGCCTCAGCCGTACGTCCGTACGAGGTCGTCGGTCGCCGGGCCGAGGAACGCCCGGGTCAGCTCGCCACGGTGCGGCACCTCCTCGGCCCGCTGCCCGTACCGGCGCCGCCTGATGTCGTCGACCACCTCGGCGGGCGCGCCCAGGGTGGGCAGCAGGTCCAGGGCCTCGCGCTTGGTGATCAGCCGGCCGTCGCGCAGGGCGGCGGTGGCGCGGGCGTGGGTGAGCAGGCCGAGGTCGACCCAGACGTCCTGGTTCCAGAGGTGGGCCTTGTCGACCGCCGGGCGCCAGAACTCCTGCTGGTCTCGGACGACGAACGCGTCCAGCTCGATGTCCGACACCGGCGGCAGCAGCCCCTTGGGCGATTCGCCGTGCAGGACTAGGCCGAACGTGTGCAGCTCGCGCCGGGTGACCGGGGTGACCGTCCGCCGGAACAACTGCTCGTGCGCCCAAGTGAGGTGCTTGCGCTGGGCGTCGTCCGTCGTCCCGGAGGTCAGATAGGTGCAGTGCAGCAGGGCGGCCAGCGGTTCGTGGCGCAGACGGGCGTGCAGCCGTGCCACCCGCCAGGCCGTCCTCGCCGTGACCGGGCCGGCCAGCACGGCGATCAGGTCCAGGTCGCTGCGGCCCTCCTGATAATCGCCCCCACCGAGAGAGCCGTGGGCCCAGACGGCGAGCGGCGCCAGGCCGTCCTGGAGTTCATCGAGGAAGCGGTCGAGCAGATCGGCGGTCTCGGGGCCGGTGTCGGCCAGGGCGGCGGCCCCGGTGGTAGTGCCGGTGGGGGTCCTGCCTCCGCCGAATAAAGGAGTGGGCTCGGTGATGATCCCGTCGCTGCGTGTCATACGCCCAGTCTGTACAGCTCGCGCCGACCCCGTACACCCGAAGGTTCACTCCAACCCGTACACCCGGCGCGCGTTCCCCGCCGCGATCAGCGCCGCCACGCGCTGCGCGTCCACCGGCGACCACGCGCCCTCCGCCACCCAGGTCCCCAGCACCCGCGCCAGCGCCTCCCGGAACAGCCGGGCCCCGACCACATGCAGCTCGGGCAGGCCGTGGGCGCCGCTGGAGAAGAGGAGCTTGCCGAAGGGCGCCAGTTCCAGGACCTCGGCGAGTACGGCGGCGGCCCGGGCGCCGGTGTGGACGAGTTCGGCGCCCAGGTCGGCGTAGACGTGCGGGAAGACACCGGCGAGATGGGCCGCGTGCCGGTGGTAGGGGTAGCCGTGCAGCAGGACCAGGTCGGTGCCGAGACCCGCCGTGGCGCGGGCGAAGTCGGTGAGCAGGACGGGGTCCGTACGGTCGATGCGCAGGCCCGGTTCGCCGAGGCCGGCGTGGAGTTGCAGGGGGCGGCCGGAGGCGACGGCGATCCACAGCAGATGCCGCAGCAGGACCGGGTCGGTGAGCTCCCCGCCGACCGGCCGGTGCGTGAGCCAGCGCCCCACCGCGCCCCGCACCTCCCCCGGCCCGGGCGGTTCGGGCGCCAGCGCCAGGCCGTGCCGTACGCCCGCCACCGACGCGAAGGCGACGGCGTTCGCGGCCGCCGCGTGGACCGACTCGGCGAGATTGGCCAGGAACGACTCGACGGTGCCGGAGGTGTCGGCGACCTGTTCGGCGAGGAGTTCGAGGCGGACGATCTCGTGTGCGTCCGCGTCTCCCGTGGAGGCCATCTCGCCCGGGCCGGTGAGGTCGCCCGGCAGCCCGGTGTCGACGAGGTAGGTGGTGATGCCGCTGCCCCGCAGCAGTCTGCGGCCCGCCTCCAGTACGCCCAGTTCACGGCGTCGGGCGAGGTAGCGGGCCGGTGGGCAGTGGGGTTCCAGGCCCAGCAGGGGCGGGCACCAGCGGCGTACCGCGAAACCCGTCTGGGTGTCGAAGAAGGTGGTGCCGGGCGCCGGCGGTCCCTCACTGCGGGCGAGGTGGGCCTCGAAGGTGCCGAGGCCCAGCTCCGTTCTCAGTACGCCGTGGCAGTACTGGTCCACGAGGGACGGCGTTTCGATCATCCGGACTCCCCGAGACTGGACCCGTGTGCTCCACAGGTCCTAACGGGTGAGTCCGCCTCAGGTGTTGCTGTTGCTCGGTCCGCCGACCTGGATTCCGGCCATCCGTGTCCACTCGTACGGGCCGGTCTTCACCTTGGCGGCGAACTCCCCGTCGAAGTCCTCGTGGACGGTGACGCCGGCCTTCTGCACGGCCTGCTCGGCGATGGCGTAGGTGGGGGCCACGAGGTCGCCCCAGCCGCCGTCCTCGCCGACGAGCACGATCCTCGCTCCGCGCTGGCCCATGTAGGCGACCTGGGCCTCGGCTCCGCCGTGGGCCTTGGAGAAGGCGCCGATCTGCTTGGCCAGCCGGGTCGCTCGGCGCTCGGCCTTGGCGGCCTGCTTGGCGTCCTTGGCCTCGTCAACCTGCTTGGTGTCTGCCATGGTCAGGATGCTACCGATGGGTAAAGCAGGGGGCCACGGCAGGGCCGCGTGGCCTTGAACACGAAACCCGCGCCCCTGGATCTTTCAGGGGCGCGGGACTGTTTCGATGTGCGGCTCCGCCGCGTGGGCGCGACAAGCCACGAACTACCCGCGGCAAAAAACTCAGCGGAGGAAGGGGTCCACCGCCACCGCCACGAACAGCAGCGACACATACGTGATCGACCAGTGGAACAGGCGCATTTCCTTGAGCTTGGCGCCCACGGCGCCGCCCTTCGCCCTGTTCTGCAGCGCGTGCGCCTCCCAGAGCCACCAGCCGCCCGTCACCAGGGCCACCGACGTGTAGAACCAGCCCGTGTAGCCGAGCGGGGTCAGCATCAGGGAGACGGCGACCATGACCCAGCTGTAGAGGACGATCTGCCGCGCGACCACCGTGTTCGAGGCGACCACCGGGAGCATCGGGACGCCGACACGCGCGTAGTCGTCCTTCACCTTCATGGAGAGGGGCCAGTAGTGCGGCGGGGTCCAGAAGAAGATGACGAGGAAGAGGATGACGGCGGCCCAGGACATGGAGTTCGTGACGGCGGACCAGCCGATGAGGACGGGCATGCAGCCGGCGATGCCGCCCCAGACGATGTTCTGCGACGTACGTCGTTTGAGGATCATCGTGTAGACGACGACGTAGAAGAGGAGCGCTCCGAGCGACAGCCAGGCGGACAGCCAGTTGACGAGGGCGCCGAACCAGAGGGTGGAGACGACCGCGAGGGTGATGCCGAAGACGAGACCCTCACGCGGGGTGACCATGCCGGTGACCAGCGGGCGCTGCGAGGTGCGCTCCATGAGCGCGTCGATGTCCCGGTCGATGTACATGTTGAGCGCGTTGGCGCCGCCCGCGGAGAGGTAGCCGCCGACGCAGGTGGCGAGCACCAGCCAGAGGTCGGGGACACCCTGCTCGGCCAGGAACATCACCGGAACCGTGGTGATCAGCAGCAGTTCGATGATCCGCGGCTTCGTGAGCGCCACGAACGCCTTGACTCTGGCCCCGATCGGCCGCTGACCCCGGCTGCTGCTCGTGCTGCTCGCGCCCAGCACTCCCGGTGGACGGGATTCGACGGCCGTCACGCACACCCCTGACAGAGACTCCCAGCAAGCCTCCGGTTGTGAACTCCCCGTGACGGCTCGCGCGTACCACGCCACTGTAGACGTTGCCCAGAGCGAGCCTTTCAAGGGGGTCGGATCGTGTTGGGAGGCACGCGGCGACGAGCCGAACACAGTTCGGTTGAGCAGTCGGATGAGCGGCTCCGTATTCAGATGTCGAACAGCGGAACCCCCTGGTCTCAGCATGCGGAACCACCGGTCGGGAGGCGGACCAGACAGAGTCCCGGCAGTCTGGAACGCCTCGAAAAACGCACGTTCCTACGGGGGTAGGCTCGACAACGGCCGGTGCCGTGACGGACACCGGCACGAGACATCTGGAGAGGAGCCCTGACCCAGGGTGAGCACCAAGCCGACCACTACAGACCTCGCGTGGACCGCACTGGACCAGCGGGCCGTCGACACCGCCCGAGTCCTGGCCGCCGACGCCGTACAGAAGGTCGGCAACGGCCATCCCGGTACGGCGATGAGCCTCGCGCCCGCCGCGTACACCCTCTTTCAGAAGGTGATGCGCCACGACCCCGCCGACCCCGACTGGGTGGGCCGTGACCGGTTCGTCCTGTCCGCGGGCCACTCCTCCTTGACCCTCTACATCCAGCTGTACCTGGGCGGCTTCGGCCTGGAGCTGGCGGACCTGGAGTCCTTCCGCACCTGGGGTTCGAAGACCCCGGGCCACCCCGAGTACGGACACACCAAGGGCGTCGAGACGACGACCGGGCCGCTGGGCCAGGGTGTCGCCAACGCCGTGGGCATGGCGATGGCCGCCCGCTACGAGCGTGGTCTGTTCGACCCGGAGGCCGCCGAGGGCGAGTCGCCGTTCGACCACCACATCTTCGTGATCGCCGGTGACGGCTGCCTCCAGGAGGGCATCTCCGCCGAGGCGTCCTCGCTGGCCGGTCACCAGAAGCTCGGCAACCTCGTGATGCTGTGGGACGACAACCACATCTCCATCGAGGGCGACACGGAGACGGCCGTCTCCGAGGACACCGCCAAGCGGTACGAGGCGTACGGCTGGCACGTGCAGCGCGTCGAGCCCAAGGAGAACGGCGACCTCGACCCGGCCGCGCTGTACGCGGCGGTCCAGAAGGCGAAGGCGGTCACCGACAAGCCGTCGTTCATCGCGATGCGCTCGATCATCGCCTGGCCCGCCCCGAACGCGCAGAACACCGAGGCCGCGCACGGCTCGGCGCTCGGCGCGGACGAGGTCGCGGCCACCAAGCGGGTCCTCGGCTTCGACCCGGAGAAGGACTTCGAGGTCGCGGACGAGGTCATCGAGCACACGCGCGCCCTGGGCGAGCGTGGCCGTGAGGCCCGTGCCGCCTGGGAGAAGCAGCTCCAGGAGTGGCGCGACGGCAACGCCGAGCGTGCCGCCGAGTTCGACCGCATCAGCGCGGGCGAGCTGCCCGAGGGCTGGGAGTCGCACCTGCCGGAGTTCGAGACGGGCAAGGGTGTCGCCACCCGTGCCGCGTCCGGCAAGGTGCTCCAGGCGCTCGGCGCGGTCATCCCCGAGCTGTGGGGCGGCTCCGCCGACCTCGCGGGCTCGAACAACACGACGATCGACAAGACGTCGTCCTTCCTGCCGGCGGACAACCCGCTGCCGGAGGCGAACCCGTACGGCCGCACGATCCACTTCGGCATCCGTGAGCACGCCATGGCCGCGGAGATGAACGGCATCGCGCTGCACGGCAACACCCGTGTCTTCGGCGGCACGTTCCTTGTGTTCTCCGACTACATGCGCAACGCCGTCCGTCTCTCCGCGCTGATGCACCTGCCGGTGACGTACGTGTGGACGCACGACTCCATCGGTCTCGGCGAGGACGGCCCGACCCACCAGCCGGTCGAGCACCTGGCCGCGCTGCGCGCGATCCCGGGCCTGAACGTGGTCCGCCCGGCCGACGCCAACGAGACGGCGATCGCCTGGCGCGAGATCCTCAAGCGCTACACCAAGGAGTTCGGCAAGGGCGCCCCGCACGGCCTCGCGCTGACCCGCCAGGGCGTGCCGACGTACGAGGCCGACGAGGATGCCGCCAAGGGTGGTTATGTCCTCTTCGACGCCGAGGATGGTGACGCCCAGGTGATCCTGATCGCCACCGGCTCCGAGGTGCACGTGGCCGTGGAGGCGCGGGAGCGGCTCCAGGCGCAGGGCGTGCCCACCCGGGTGGTGTCCATGCCGTCCGTGGAGTGGTTCGAGGAGCAGGACCAGGGGTACCGGGACAGCGTTCTGCCGCCGTCCGTCAAGGCGCGTGTCGCGGTCGAGGCCGGGATCGGTCTGACCTGGCACCGGTATGTCGGTGACGCCGGTCGCATCGTTTCGCTGGAGCACTTCGGCGCTTCGGCCGACGGCAAGGTCCTTTTCCACGAGTTCGGCTTCACTGCCGAGAACGTGGCCGCTGCCGCACAGGAATCCCTCGCAGCGGCTCAGCGCTGACGCTCTGTACACGACACGTAGGAGATGGAATTTCCATGACAGACGCACTCAAGCGCCTCTCCGAGGAGGGCGTCGCGATCTGGCTGGACGACCTGTCGCGCAAGCGCATCACGTCCGGCAACCTCGCCGAGCTGATCGACCAGCAGCACGTCGTGGGCGTCACCACCAACCCCTCGATCTTCCAGAAGGCGATCAGCAGCGGTGACGGCTACGAGCAGCAGGTCTCCGACCTCGCCGCCCGTAAGGTCACCGTCGAAGAGGCCATCCGCATGATCACGACGGCGGACGTCCGCGACGCCGCCGACATCCTGCGCCCGGTCTTCGACGCGACCGGCGGGCAGGACGGCCGGGTCTCCATCGAGGTCGACCCGCGCCTGGCGCACAACACCAAGGCGACGGTCGCCGAGGCCAAGCAGCTGGCCTGGCTGGTGGACCGCCCGAACACCCTGATCAAGATCCCGGCGACGAAGGCGGGCCTGCCCGCGATCACCGAGACCATCGGTCTCGGCATCAGCGTCAACGTCACGCTGATCTTCTCCCTGGAGCGCTACCGCGCGGTCATGGACGCCTACCTGGCCGGCCTGGAGAAGGCCAAGGAGCGCGGCCTGGACCTCTCCAAGATCCACTCCGTGGCGTCCTTCTTCGTGTCCCGCGTGGACACCGAGATCGACAAGCGCCTCGACGCGCTCGGCACCGACGAGGCCAAGGCCGCCCGCGGCAAGGCCGGTGTCGCCAACGCCCGCCTCGCCTACCAGGCGTACGAAGAGGTCTTCGCCGGGGAGCGCTGGAGCGCCCTGGAGAGCGCGGGCGCCAACAAGCAGCGTCCGCTGTGGGCCTCGACCGGCGTCAAGGACCCGGCGTACAAGAGCACCCTGTACGTCGACGAGCTGGTGGCGCCGAACACGGTGAACACCATGCCGGAGGCGACGCTGGAGGCCACCGCGGAGAGCGGCGAGATCCGCGGGAACGCGATCTCCGGGACGTACGAGCAGTCGCGTGCCGAGCTGGACGCGGTCGAGAAGCTCGGGATCTCGTACGACGAGGTCGTCCAGCTGCTGGAGGACGAGGGCGTCGAGAAGTTCGAGGCGTCCTGGAACGACCTGCTCAAGTCGACCGAGGCGGAGCTTCAGCGCCTCGCACCCTCGGAGGGCTGAACACCTTGTCGAGCAGCAATCCGCTGCGTGACGCCGCGGACCGACGGCTCCCGCGTATCGCGGGGCCGTCGGGCCTGGTCATCTTCGGCGTCACAGGCGATCTGTCACGCAAAAAGCTGATGCCTGCCGTGTACGACCTCGCCAACCGCGGACTGCTGCCGCCGGGCTTCTCGCTCGTCGGCTTCGCCCGTCGTGAGTGGGCCAACGAGGACTTCGCGCAGGAGGTCCACGACGCGGTCAAGGAGCACGCGCGTACGCCCTTCCGCGAGGAGGTCTGGCAGCAACTCATCCAGGGCATGCGGTTCGTCCAGGGCACGTTCGACGACGACGAGTCCTTCGAGCGGCTGCGCGACACCATCGAGGAACTGGACAAGGCGCAGGGCACCGGCGGCAACTTCGCCTTCTACCTCTCCGTGCCGCCGTCCGCGTTCCCCGTGGTCATCCAGCAGCTGAAGAAGCACGGCCTGGCCGACCAGTCCAGCGGGTCCTGGCGGCGCGCGGTCATCGAGAAGCCGTTCGGCCACAACCTGGAGTCGGCCGAGGAGCTCAACACGACGGTGGAAGAGGTCTTCGCCCCGGACCAGGTCTTCCGCATCGACCACTACCTCGGCAAGGAGACCGTCCAGAACATCCTGGCGCTCCGCTTCGCCAACACGATGTTCGAGCCGATCTGGAACCGGTCCTTCGTCGACCATGTGCAGATCACGATGGCCGAGGACATCGGCATCGGCGGCCGTGCGGGCTACTACGACGGCATCGGCGCGGCCCGTGACGTCATCCAGAACCACCTCCTCCAGCTGATGGCGCTGACCGCGATGGAGGAGCCCGCCTCCTTCGACGCGGACGCGCTCGCCGCCGAGAAGACCAAGGTCCTCGGCGCGGTGAAGCTCTCGAAGGACCTCGGCCGGGACACCGTGTTCGCGCAGTACGCGGCCGGCTGGCAGGGCGGCGAGAAGGTCATCGGCTACCTCGAAGAGGACGGCATCGACCGCAAGTCGAAGACCGACACATACGCGGCGATCAAGGTCGAGGTCGACAACCGCCGCTGGGCGGGTGTCCCCTTCTATCTGCGCACGGGCAAGCGCCTCGGCCGCCGCGTCACGGAGATCGCGGTCGTCTTCCAGCGCGCCCCGCACTCCCCCTTCGACTCCACCGCCACCGAGGAGCTGGGCCAGAACGCGATCGTCATCCGCGTCCAGCCGGACGAGGGTGTGACGGTCCGCTTCGGTTCGAAGGTCCCCGGCACCTCGATGGAGATCCGGGACGTGTCCATGGACTTCGCGTACGGCGAGTCCTTCACGGAGTCCAGCCCCGAGGCGTACGAACGCCTCATCCTGGACGTCCTTCTCGGCGACTCGAACCTCTTCCCGCGCACCGAGGAGGTCGAGCTGTCCTGGAAGATCCTCGACCCGATCGAGGAGTACTGGGACAAGCACGGCAGGCCCGCGCAGTACCAGGCGGGCACCTGGGGCCCCGTCGAGGCGGACCAGATGCTCGAACGAGACGGACGGAGCTGGCGCCGGCCATGAAGACAGACCTCACGGACACCACGGCCAGCAAGATCAACAAGGCGCTGGTGAAGGCCCGCCGGGCGATAGGCACCCCGGCCGTCGGCATGGTGCTCACGCTGGTCATCGTGACGGACGAGGAGAACGCGTACGACGCGCTCAAGTCGGCCAACGACGCGTCCCGCGAGCACCCCTCGCGCACGATCGTGGTCATCAAGCGCGTCTCCCGCTCCCCCCGCGACCGTACGAAGTCCCGCCTCGACGCCGAGGTACGGGTGGGCGCGGACGCCGGCACCGGCGAGACCGTCGTGCTGCGGCTGTACGGCGAGGTCGCGGACCACGCCCAGTCGGTCGTGCTTCCGCTGCTGCTGCCGGACGCTCCGGTGGTCGTCTGGTGGCCGGTCAACGCACCGCTCGACCCGGCCCGCGATCCGCTGGGCGCGCTCGCCCAGCGCCGGGTCACCGACAGCTACGCCGCCGAGAAGCCCATCGACGAGCTGCGCACCCGCGCGGACAACTACGAGCCCGGCGACACGGATCTGGCCTGGACCCGGATCACCCCCTGGCGCTCCATGCTGGCCGCCGCCCTCGACCAGGTGGACTGCGAGGTCATCTCGGCGGAGGTGCAGGGCGAGCAGTACAACCCGAGCGTCGAACTGCTGGCGATGTGGCTGGCGGACCGGCTGCACGTCCACGTACGGCGTGGGGTGTCGGCCGGGCCCGGCCTCAACGAGGTGCGGATGCTGACGAGCACCGGCCCCATCCGGCTGTACCGGCCCAACGGGGGTCTCGCCCTGCTCACCCTGGAGGACCAGCCGGACCGGGCGGTGGCGCTGAAGCGCCGCGAGACGTCCGAGCTGCTGGCGGAGGAGCTGCGCAGGCTCGACCCCGACGACACGTACGCGTCGGCGCTGCGGTTCGGGGTGGACCGGTTGGGGGGTGGTTTGACGGCTGCGCCCGGCTCCACCGGGACGGCCCCCGCCGTGGATGCCGCTCCGGGCCGGGAGCCCTCGTTGGCGTTGCCGCCGGCTCTTCCGACGAGGTCGCCGGGGGCGACGAGTTCTGCCGGTTCCACCGGTTCTTCGGTTTCGGCCGGTTCCACGCCTTCGGCTGATTCTTCGGTTTCGGCTGGTTCCACGCCTTCGGCCGACGATGATGAGCGGCCCACTCCGGCGCAGATGCCACCGGTGAAGAAGGCGGCCACGCCGTGAGTACTCCCCAGTTGGTCGTGCATCACGACAAGGAGCTGATGGCGCAGGCCGCGGCGGCCCGGCTGATCACCAAGGTGGTGGACGCTCAGGCCTCGCGCGGCTACGCCTCGGTGGTCCTCACGGGCGGCCGCAACGGCAACGGTCTGCTCGCCGCGCTGGCGGCGGCGCCCGCCCGGGACGCGATCGACTGGGCTCGGCTGGACCTGTGGTGGGGTGACGAGCGGTTCCTGCCCGAGGGCGACCCGGAGCGCAATGTCACCCAGGCCCGGGAGGCGCTGCTGGACTCGGTGCCGGTGGATCCGAAGCGGGTGCACGCCATGCCCGCGTCGGACGGGCCGTGGGGTACCGATGTGGATGCGGCGGCCGCGGCGTACGCGGAGGAGCTGGCGCGGGCGGCGGTGCCCGAGAACCACGGCCCCGTGCCGACGTTCGACGTGCTGATGCTGGGGGTCGGGCCGGACACCCATGTGGCCTCCCTCTTCCCCGAGTTGCCGGCCGTACGGGAGACCGAGCGGACGGTCGTGGGGGTGCATGGTGCGCCGAAGCCGCCGCCGACGCGGGTCACGCTGACGCTGCCGGCGATCCGGGCGGCGCGGGAGGTGTGGCTGCTCGCGGCCGGTGAGGACAAGGCGGGGGCCGCGGCCATCGCGCTGTCCGGGGCCGGTGAGATCCAGGCCCCCGCGGCGGGGGCGCGGGGCAGGTCCCGGACGTTGTGGCTGCTGGACGCGGCGGCGGCGTCCCAACTGCCGCGCTCGCTGTATCCGCCGGCGTCGCCCTGAGGGGCTGTGCGTTGTGTGGCGGGTGCGAGTTGTGTGTGGTTGCTCGCGCAGTTCCCCGCGCCCCTCAATGCAAAAAGCACGGGGCACAGCCCCTGCTTTTTGAGGGGCGCGGGGAACTGCGCGACCAGCCCCCACCCACCCGCAGACAACCGACACACCTGAGCGGGGTCGAAGGGGCGGCAGCCCCTGGGGGATGGGACGGGTAGGGGGATGGGACGGGTAGGGGCGGCGGGGGCGCAATCTCAGGCCGCGAACTCCTCCTCACGTGTCTCCGGCAGCGCCAGCAGACACAGCAGACTCACCAGGCACAACCCACCCGTGTAGAACCCGAGCACCAGCGGCGACGACCACTGACTGTTCAGCCACGTCGCGACGAGCGGAGCGAAGCCGCCGCCCAGCGTATTGGCCAGGATGAACGCCGCCGACGCACCGGTGTAGCGCAACCTCGCCGGAAACAGCTCCGCGAGGAACGCCGCCATCGGCGAGAACATCAGGGCGAGCAGCATGAGCCCGACGGTGTACGCCCCGGTGATGACGAGCGCGTTCCCCGAGCTGAGGGACGCGTACATGGGGACGGCCCACACGACACAGCCGATCGCGCCCGCCAGCATCACGGGCCGCCGCCCGACCCGGTCGGCGAGCCGGGCGACGGGCAGGGTGATGGCGATCCCGGCGGCCGCCCCCACACTCGCGGCGGTGAGCATCGTGTTCTGCGGGATGCCGAGCGTCTTCGGCCCGTAGGACAGGCTGTACACGATCGTCAGGTAGTAGACGGCCGAGCCGCCGATCGCCGCCCCGGTGCCGAGCAGCAGCCTCCCGGGGTACCGCGCGACGAGCGTGCCGAGCGGGAACCGGGACGCCGTCGACACCGCTGCCGGGGCCGACGGCGAGGCCGAGGCCTTGAACACCGGTGACTCCGTCACCGTGGTCCGCACCCACAGCCCCACCACGACAAGCACGGTGCTGAGCAGGAACGGAACGCGCCACGCCCACTCGGTGAAGCCGTCGCGGCCCACGATGTTGAGCGTGGGGAGGATGACCGCGCTGGAGAGCAGGAAGCCGAGGGAGGGGCCGACGTTCGGGACGGCGGCGTAGAGCGCGCGACGCCCGGGCGGGGCGTGCTCGGCGGCCAGCAGTACCGCGCCGCCCCACTCACCGCCCATGCTGATGCCCTGCAGCAGACGGAGGGTCACAAGGAGCACGGGGGCGAGGAGTCCGGCGGTCTCGTACGTCGGCAGCAGGCCGACGCCGACCGTCGCGACGCCCATCAGCAGGAGGGAGGCGACCAGGGCCTGCCGGCGGCCCAGCCGGTCGCCGATCGTGCCGAAGAGCACCACGCCGAGGGGGCGGGACAGGAAGGCCGCGGCGAAGGTGAGGAACGCGGCGAGGGAGGAGACGGTGGCGTTGCCGGAGGGGAAGAAGGCGGGGCCGAGGACGAGGGCGGAGGCCGTGCCGTACACGGCGAAGTCGTAGTACTCGATCGTGGTGCCGATGAGGCTCGCGGCGGCGACCTTGGGCGCCTTGCTCGCCTCGGCCGGCGACGACGGTAAGGCGGCCGGTCTGGGGCCGACGGCCTCGGTGACGGTCTTGGACGGGGATTCGGGCATGGGGGGCTCACTTCCGGTACGCCCGGACACGAATGGTCCGGGCCCAGAGGGGGACGGCCACGCATGAAACACGAACCGGAGTGCGGCTGTCACCCTAGGCCGGGAAATTCGATTCCCACAAGGAAGCCCCGGAAAGACCGCCCGGAGACTTCGTCGAATGATTTCGACGGAAGAGTAAGCGTCGATTACACGCGACAACGACATTTAAAGCATGTGATCCCGCTATGCGTGGGGACAGGTCGCCAAAATATGCCACGAACACCACTCTTCGACGCCGTCAACCCAGGGACTCCTGTCAAGTCGCTGTCAATATTCATACCTTTGTCCGCATAAAAATTTGCCGATGGCCACGCCTTGCCAACACCCGATCACCCACGGAATGCTGACGTCCGGCCGAACTTGAAAGTTCTACGACCATCGTTTTTCGGACATGGAGACCACAACGGGGTTGCCGCGGTTCGACTTTCCGA
The DNA here is from genome assembly GCF_024612015.1 of Streptomyces sp. CA-210063. Lineage (NCBI taxonomy): Bacteria > Bacillati > Actinomycetota > Actinomycetes > Kitasatosporales > Streptomycetaceae > Streptomyces > Streptomyces sp. CA-210063. The sequence goes on along the minus strand of NZ_CP102512.1, from coordinate 8,138,880 downwards.
AATGCGGCTCAGAGCCGGGAAGGCGCTTTACCCATGCTGAAAAGTGGCAAGCCATTACGGTTGAGAAGACTTTCGCTGGCCGGTGATGACCGGCACTTGCTCATACCGCTCGACCACAGCGTCTCGGACGGCCCTGTCGCTCCTCCGGGGCAATGGGAAGAACTGTTGAAGGCGTTGGTGGCCGGCGGGGCCGACGGGATCATCGTCCACAAGGGGCGTGCCCGCACTCTCGCCCCGGACGTCCTCAGGAGCTGCGCGCTGGTGGTGCACCTGAGCGCCAGTACGGCCTGTTCCCCCGACGTCGACGCCAAGGTGCTGGTCGGCGATGTCGAGGAGGCGGTGACACTCGGCGCGGACGCGGTCAGCGTCCATGTGAACATCGGCTCGGACACCGAGGGGCGGCAGCTCGCCGACCTGGGCGCGGTGGCCCGTTCGTGCGACACCTGGGGCATGCCGCTGATCGCGATGGTCTATCCGCGCGGGCCCCGGATCGAGAACCCGCACGATCCCGTCCTTCTCTCGCACATCGTGAACGTCGCCGCGGATCTGGGCGCCGACCTGGTGAAGACCTCCGTCGCCCTGCCGCTCGACCGGATGGCCGAGGTGGTGGCCCACAGCCCCATCCCCGTCCTCGCGGCCGGCGGACCACCGGACGGCTCCGACCTCATCGAGTACGGCACCGCCGTGATGGCCGCCGGCTGCCGGGGACTGGCCGTCGGCCGCCGGATCTTCTCGGCCCCCTCCCCCGCCGCCCTGGTGTCCCGGCTGGCCGCGGTGGTGCACGGCGGCGACTCCCTTACTGGTGACATGAGCATGACTACCCCTACTCATTACTCGACGATCGTGGCAGGTGTCGCATGAGGTTCGCGTGGATCGATCTCCGTGAAGTCCCCCGTCCGCAGCTCCAGTCGGTGGTGGACGCGGCCGTCCACGCCCGGATGGCCGGGGTGGTCTCCGCCGACGCCGAGTTGCTGGGGACGCTGCCGCCGACCGTGACCAGGGTGCTGGTTCCCGGCGGGCCGGCGGCGGCTCCCGCGAAGAAGGCGGGCGAGAAGGCCGACGGCAAGGGGGACAAGGAAGCCAGGGCCGCAGCCGACGCCAAGCCCGAAGGCAAGGCTTCACCCGGCGCCGGAATCGACCTCCTGCTGCGGAAGTTCGCCACCCAGGACGAGCTGGACGCCCTCGCCGCGGAGAACCGGGCCACCGCCGGCACGCCCGCCACGGGTACGCCGGTCACCGGTACATCTGTCGCCGGTACACCTGTCGCCGGTTTCATCGACGTACGGGACGACCGCACCCTTCAGCTGTCGTGCGCCGGCGCGATGGCGCTGCCGTACACGGTCATCCACTTCGCCGACCCGACGAAGATCCCGCTGGAGATCGTGCTCGCGGCGGCCGAGTCGGCCGAGGGCAAGCTGGTGACGGTCGTCGGGGACCTGGAGGAGGCGGCCATCGTCTTCGACGTCCTCGAACGCGGTTCGGACGGCATCCTGTTCACGCCCCGCGGCGCCGACGACGTGTTCGCGCTGGCCCGACTGCTGGAGGCGACGACCCCGCAGCTGGAGCTGTCCACGCTGACGGTCGAGAGCATCCGGCACGTCGGGCTCGGCGACCGGGTCTGTGTGGACACCTGCTCGCACTTCGAGGAGGACGAGGGCATCCTCGTCGGCTCGTACTCCTCCGGGTTCGTGCTCTGCTGCAGCGAGACCCACCCGCTGCCGTACATGCCGACCCGCCCGTTCCGGGTCAACGCCGGTGCCCTGCACTCGTACACGCTGGGCCCCGAGAACCGCACCAGCTACCTCAGCGAGGTGGGCTCCGGCAGCGCCCTGCTGGCGGTCGGTGCCGACGGCCGCACCCGGCGGGTGGTGGTCGGGCGGGCCAAGCTGGAGTCCCGGCCACTCCTGGAGATCCGTACGCACGCGGAGGACGGGCGACTGGTCAGCCTCACCGTGCAGGACGACTGGCACGTACGGGTGCTCGGGCCGGGCGGCAAGGTCCTCAACGTCACCGAGTTGCGGACGGGCGACGAGTTGCTCGGCTATCTGGCCCAGGACAAGCGCCATGTGGGCCTGCCCATCGGCGAGTTCTGCAAGGAGGTCTGAGGCCTCATGGGCGAACTCGTGGCGGCCGCGGCCGGCCCGGACGGGATGGGTGTCCTGGTCCAGCGGCTGTTCGACGCGCGGGACGACGGTCTGCCCTACCTGACGCACCAACAGGAGACGGTCAGCCGAGGTGAGTTACGGAAGCGGGTGGCCAAGCAGGCCGCCGTGTTCGCCGGTTACGACATCGGGCCCGGCTCCACCGTGGGGCTGCGGACGCCGCCCAGCTTCACCCAGGTCGAGGTGCTGCTCGCGCTGTGGCGGCTGGGCGCGCAGGTGATGCTCTTCGACTTCCGGCTGAAGCCCGCCGAGGTGGACGCGCTCTGCGCCACCTGCCGACCGCAGTTCATGGTCCGGGCGGGCTCCAACGTCCGGGCGGCGTTCGGCTTCCGGCCCGAGTACGAGGTCGCCACCGAGTGCCGCAGGGCCGGGCGGCCGGCCGCCGGCGGGCATCGGCTGGTCCAGTTCAGCTCGGGCTCCACCGGGCGGCCGAAGGTGATCGGCAGGACCGCCGGCTCGATCGCCGCCGAGGTCGAGGCGTTCGCCGCGGTCCCCGGTATGCCGGGCGAGGGCGACCGGCTGCTGCTGCTCAGCTCCACCGCGCACAGTTTCGGGCTGCTCGGCGGGCTGCTGCACTCACTGGCGGCCGGTGTCCGTGTCGTCTTCGCGCCCCGGGTCTCGGCCCGCGACATCCTGCGGACCTCGGTCGAGCACCGGATCACCACCCTCTTCGGAGTGCCGATGCACTACGAACTGCTCGCCGCCGCCCTCGATCCCCCCGAACTGCCCGACCTGCGGACCGCCGTCTCCGGCGGCGAGCTGATGCCCCCGGAGGCCGCCGCGCGGTTCGCCGAGCGGTACGGCGTCGGGGCCGGCGAGGCCTACGGCACCACCGAGACCGGCATCGTCGCCATCGACATCGGCGGCACGCTCCGGCCCTCGGTCGGACGGCCCGCGCCGGGTGTCGTGGTCCGGGAGCACAAGGGCGAACTGGACGTCGCGCTCGCCGAGTCGCCGTATCTCTTCGACTCGGGCGGCACCCAGTACACGGACGGCTGGCTGCACACCCGCGACCGGGCCACGGTCGCCCCCGACGGAACGGTCACCGTGCGCGGCCGCGCCGACTCCCTGGTGGTCATCGGGGGCCTCAAGGTCGACCTCACCGAGGTCGAGCACGTGCTGCGCGCGCACCCGGCCGTCGAACAGGCGGTCCTGGTCCACGAGGACGTCACCGAGGCGTACGTGGCGGTCGCCGCCGGGGCCGCGAGCCCGTCGGCGGAGGAGCTGCTGCGCTGGTGCCGGGAGCGGCTGGCCGACTACAAGCTGCCCCGCGTGGTCCGGGTGCTGGAGTCCCTGCCCCGCACCTCCAACGGGAAGCTGGTCCGCCAGGCGGCGACGCTCCAGGCGGCGGCGAGCGGCGCATAGCCGCTCGCCGGACACCTCTCATACGACTTTTCGCATGGCCTTCGCACGACATTCCACATGGAGATGGCGATCATGAGCACGTCCACCCTGGACAACGAGATCCGCGAGTTCGTCCTGACCACGGTCATCGACGAGATGAACATCCTGCTGAGCCGCGACGGCATCACGGACGAGAGCCCGGTGACCGTCGGCGGCCTCGAGCTGGACTCCCTGAGTCTGATCGAGCTCACGCTGCGGCTGGAGTCGCGGTTCGGCGTGGAGATCCCGGACACCGACATCGAGCCCCTGGCCTCCCTGACCCTCGGCGGGCTGGTCACCGAGGTCGTCGGGCGCGGGGCGAAGGCATGAGCGCGGAAGCCTCCGCACCGGCCGTGCCGGAAGCCTCCGCGCCGCCCGTGCCGGAAGCCTCCGCGCCGCCCGTCATCACCGTCGACACCGTCCGGGAACTGCTGTCCGACCGCAAGATCTTCCCCGGCGTCCCCGACGACCTCGGCGACGACGCCGAACTGGTCCTGGACTCCCTCGGGCTGGTGTGGCTGCTGCATGTGGTGGAGGAGCGGTACGGCCTGGTCGTGGAGCCCGGCGACGAGGACATCGCGGGCCTGACCTCCCTGCGGCGGCTCACCGAGTTCCTGAGCGGGGCCGGGGCGGACGGGGGTGGCCGCGTTGACCGGTGACGTGACGGTGACCGGGTTCGGCGTGCGCACCGCGTTCGGCACGGGCGCGGACGCCCTCCGGCGCGGGGTCTTCGCAGGCGTCCCCTCCTTCGCCCCCACCACCCGGTTCGACACCGGCCCGTACCGTACGCCGATGGCCGGCGCCGCCCCCGACGGCCCCGACGCGGTCGAGGGCTGGGCCCTGCGTCACGCCCTCGCCCAGTGCGGCACGGAGGCACTCGCCATGGCGGACCTGCCGCGCGGCACGGACGCGGCGGTATTGCTGGGCATCGCGGGTGACTGCACGAGCATCACGCGGTACTGGCGGGAGGCGGCGGCGAGGCCGGGGGCCGAAAGGGGCGGTGGCGGCGTCGCGGACCAGGGCGCGGCTGCTGCGCAGCGCCCGGTGACGAACGGACGGCGGGAGGCGGCGCCGCAAGGGCCGCCACGGGACGCCTCCGGGGGCGGGCCGGGCGGAGTGGTCGGGCGTCTCGCCGAAGTCGAGGGGCTCACCGAAGCCGGGGGATTCGCCGAGGCCGGAGGGCTCGCCGAACCCGGTCGGGTGCACGCGCCCCTGAGCGACGCGGCGGCCCGGCCGGCCCGAGCCGGCGGGCTCACCGGACCCGGCCCGGGGCACGCGTTCGGCACCGACCCGGCCCTCGCGGCAGCGGCCGGGCTCGCCGATGCCGTCCCCGCCCACCTCGCCGAGTCGCTGGCCGGGGGCCTCCGGCTGACCGGGCCCCGGCTCACGTTCACCAACGCCTGTGTCGCCTCCGCCGCCGCGATCATCCATGCCTGTCGGCTGATCTCCTCCGGCCGGATCGACGTGGCCGTCTGTGCCGGCGGCTATCTCGTGGAGGAGGAGACGTTCGGGAAGTTCGACTCGGGGCGGGCGCTGTCCCGTGACGGCATGGTGCGGCCGTTCAGCGCGGACCGCACCGGGCTGCTGCTCGGCGACGGGGTCGCGGCCGTCGTCCTGGAGTCCGCCGAGCACGCGCGGCGGCGCGGGGCCCGGCCGCTGGCGAGTGTGGTCGGCTGGGGCGCGGCCACCGACGCCCACCACATCGCCCAGCCGCACCCGGAGGGCGTCGGCCTGGCCCGCGCGGCACGGCAGGCGCTGCGGCTGGCCGGTGACCCGGACGGGGCGGGCCTCGGCTATGTCAACGCCCATGGCACCGGCACCAAGTACAACGACGGTGCCGAGACCCGAGGGCTGCGCGCCGCCTTCCCGGAACGGGCCGAGTCGATACCGGTCAGCTCCACCAAGAGCACCACCGGTCATCTCCTGGAAGCGGCCGGCGTCGTGGAGTTCGTGATCACGCTGCTGGCCCTCATGGACGGCGTACTGCCGCCGACCGCCGGTCTCACCCGGGCGGACCCGGAGTGCGACCTGGACTACGTGCCGAACAAGCCCCGCCAGGCCGATCTCCGCCGGGCGCTCACCATCAACGCCGCCTTCGGGGGCGCCAACACCGCACTCGTCCTGGAGCGGCCGTGACGACGACGGAGAACACGGAGAACATGACAAAGGCCACGTCGGCCGAGAAGGCACCCCTCCGTTCACCCCTCGGCGTCCTCACCACCGCCACCGCGACGCACGGCACCGGGCGCGACGGCGACATCCCGCTTCCCCGGCTGCCCGGGTTCGTGGAGTCGGCGTTCAGCCCGCTGGCGTACGAGGTGGCCGCGCGGTGTCTGACCGAGCGGGCCGATGGGGGCACCTCCCGCTCGAGCGAAGCCGAGCGTGGGGGAGGCACCCGTACGGCGGTCGCGCTGGCGAGCCTGATGGGGGACACCACCACCGCGGACCTGGCGAGCCGGCGCGTGGTCTCCGGGCGGGTCCACAACCCGCTGCTGTTCATGCAGGCCACCGCCAACTCCGTGCTGGGCCACATCAGCCGGGAGTTCGGGATCACCGGCCAGATGTTCAGCCTGTCCACCCTCGACGACCCCGTGACCGAACTGCTGGCCATGGCGGACCTGCTCCTGGAGGACCCGGAACTCGACCAGGTCCTGATGATGGGCGTGGAACTGGGCGGCGGCGAACGGCTGGCCGCCGTGTACCGGGAACTCTCCGCCGGCAGCGACCGCCCGGTCCCGGACCTCCCCGAATCCGCCGGGTCGGCGGTGGCGGTGTTGCTCGGCCGCCCCGGCGCCGGCGCACCGGTGACCATCCGGTCGACGGAGTCGTACGACGGCGCACACCCGGCTCCCGCCGCGCACCCCGGAAGCGTCCAGGGCCTGTTCGACCTGGCCGCCGCGCACCGGCGACTGCTGCGGGACGGCGGCACCCACGTCCTGGTCACCGACCCGCGGGCGCCCGCGTTCCTCCTCACCGCCGATTCCCCAACGCCCCCACACGCCCTCCCCCAAGCGCCCCCGCACGCGTCGCTCCCCGAGGGAAACGAGACGGAGACCCATGCTCATCAGTAGGCAGGAGCGGGCGCGTATCTGCTCCGACACCGAACTCGGCGCCGGCAACATCCTGCAGCGCCTCCGGGCATACGAACGACCGCTCGACGAGCCGGCGTTGCGGACCGACGGCACCTGGCGGGCACCGGACGGCACCCGGCCCGAGGAGCTGACGCTCGGGCAGTTGTACGAGGTGGTCGAGACGTACGCGGGCTGGTACGCGGCCCGGGGTGTGCGACCCCGCGACCCGGTGGCCATCCACTCCTCCTCGGCGGCCGAGTTCGCGGTGAACTTCCTGGCGCTGACGTCGCTCGGCGCCGTCCCGTCGTTCGTCAACGGCAATCTGTCCCCGGAGATCGCCCGGGAGTACGTCCGCCGCCAGGGCGCGGTGGGCGCCTTCACGGACGAGGCGCACCGGAAGGTGCTGGCGGAGGAGGCGTCCGGGCTCGGTTTCCTGGTGACCGCCCCCGACATCCGGCCGGAGCACCGCGCGTCGCTGCCGCCGTCGTACCCGTACCGGCATGACCCGACCGACCCCGTGCTCATCTCCCACTCCTCCGGCACCACCGGCCTGCCCAAGGGTGTGCCGCACACCCACCGGACGCTGATGTACGCCCAGGTGCACCGGCTGCGCTTCTCCACCGGGGCCGACATGGAGCGCACGCTGGTGGGGCTGCCGGGCGCGCACAACGCGATGGTGGCGACGCTGCTGTACTGCCTGCTGCTGCGCACGGACATCAAGCTGCTGTCCAGCCAGCGCGGCACGGACGTGCTGGACGCCATCGAGGAGTTCCGGCCGACGACCGTACTGGCGTTCGCCGGGACCTTCGGCGAGATGGCGGCGGAGGACCTGACGGCACGTGATCTGTCCAGCGTGCAGGTGTGGTTCAACACCGGGGACGCGGCGCACGAGGCGCACATCAGGGCGCTCGTCCAGCACGGGAGCCGTCTTGAGATCCGGCGGGACCTGAGCCGCGTCCCGGTCGACGGCTCGGTGTTCGTGGACGGGCTCGGTTCGTCGGAGGCCGGCTACTCGGTCTTCCACAACCGGCACACCAAGGACACCTCGGCCTACTCCCGCTGCGTCGGCAAGCCCATCAGCTTCGCCGAGGCCGCGGTACTGGCCGAGGACGGCACTCCGCTGCCGCCCGGGCGGATCGGCCGCCTGGGCCTCAAGTCGCCCACGCTCACGCCGGGTTACTGGAACGACTCGCTGACCTGGAACCGGATGCGGCTCGGCGGCTACTGGCTCACCGGCGACCTCGCCCACCAGGACGAGGACGGCAACTTCTACCACCTCGACCGGGCCCCGGACGCCGTCCGCACCCGCGCCGGCATCGTCTTCAGCACCCGCACCGAGGAACTTCTCCTGGCCGAGCTGCCCGGACTCGCCGACTGCACGGTCGTGGGGGTCGCCCCCGACGGCGTACGCGCGGACTGGGACGGCGACGGCGAGGCCGAGGCGTACGCACTGCTCCAGCTCGCGGACGAGAGCGGGGGCGAGGACAGCGGTGACGGCGACGAGGTGTGGACCGGGCGCGTCAACGCCGTGCTGACGGCCGCCGGGTTCCCGCCGGTGACCCGGGCCCTGCGGATGAAGCCCGACGACGTGGCCAAGGGCGCCACCGGCAAGGTTCTCAAACGAGTGATGCGCGACCGTTTCGCCGCCAAGGAGCACCACGCATGAGCACGAACACGGACACCGGCACCGGCACGGACACGGGCACGGGCACGGGCACCGGCACGGGCACCGGCACCGGCACCGGCACCGACGGCGTCAATCACCGCGCCCGGGCGAGTGAGGCGTACCGGCTGTGGTGGCAGCACGACGCCCACTGGTACCAGGGCGTGGCCGCGCGGTTCGGGCAGGAGACCGCGAACGAGATCAACGCGGAGGCGCTGGGCAAGGTCGCCCTGCACGTCGGGCAGCGGGTCGCCCGGCTGTACGGCCCGCTCCCGGACACCGGCGACAGCCGCAAGGACCTGGAAGAACTGCGCCGCCGCTACGACGACTGCGGCGACCGGATGTTCCCGCCGGAACTGCGCAACGCCTCCACCGAGGTCGAGGACGACGACCTGATCGTGCTCACCCTGAGGCGGAACTTCGCGATCACGATGGTCCGGATGGCCGGTTCGCTGGAGGGCTACCGCTGCCCGTGCACCGCCATCCACGCCGGCTGGTCCGAGGGCCTCGGTGTGACCCTCACGGAGAACAGGGCCGAGAGCTGTCTGCGGGACGGCGACAAGGCGTGCCGTCTGCTCATGCGGGTCGCCACACCCGTCGCACCCATGGCACCCGTCGCACCCGGTTCGGAGGGCTGAGGCATGCGGGTACTCGTCGCCGGGGCCACCGGAGTGGTCGGACATCCGCTGGTGGGCGCGCTGCGGGCGCGGGGCCACCAGGTCAGCGCACTGGTACGGCAGAGGTCCCGGGGCCGGGCCCCCGAGGCGGACGAGGTCGTGGTCGCCGACGCCCTCGACCGCGAGGCCGTGCTGTCGGCGGTGTCGGCCGCCCGGCCCGAGGTGGTCGTCCACCAGATGTCGGCGCTGCGGCTGCTGCGCGACGATCCGCCGGGTGCCTTCGCCCTCACCGCGCGGCTGCGCACCGAGGGCACCGCCCATCTGATCGAGGCGGCCCGCGCGGCCGGCGCGCGCCGGCTGGTCGCCCAGTCCATCGCCTTCGCCGCCGCCCCGGCCGGCGCCCCGGTCGTCGACGAGGACGCGCCCCTGTACGTGGACGCCCCCGACCTCGGCTGGGCCTCGACCGTACGGGCCGTCGCCGAGCTGGAACGGCAGGTGACGAGCAGCGGCCTGGAGGGCGTGGTGCTGCGCTACGGCACCCTGTACGGCCCCCGCACCGCGTACGCCCGTACCGGCGGTACCGCCCAGTCCGTACTGGCCGGACGGCTCCCCCTGCCCGGCGGCGGATCCGGGATCATGTCGTTCCTGCACGTCGAGGACGCCGTGGGGGCGGCCGTGGCGGCCGTCGAGTCCGATGCCACCGGCGTGTTCCATGTGACGGACGACGACCCGGCCCCGGCCGCGCAGTGGCTGCCGCACCTCGCCCGGATGCTCACCGGCCCGTCCCCGCGTACGGTTCCGGCGGCCCTCGCGCCCCGGCTCCTCGGCTGGTTCATGGCCCATCAGCTCACGTCCGCGCACGGGGCGGCCAACGACCGGGCCCGTACGGCACTGGGCTGGAAGCCGACGAGACCGAGCTGGCGCGACGGGCTGGGCCAGGAATGACCGGCCCTGATGCCGCCCTCGCCGTCTGTGTGATCGGCGCCGGTCCGCGCGGCCTGTCGGTGCTGGAGCGGATCTGCGCCAACGCCGACGGGATCGTGCGGCCGGTCGAGGTCCACCTGGTCGATCCGTACCCGCCCGGCGCGGGCGCGGTCTGGCGCACCGACCAGCCGGGCGAACTGCTGATGAACACGGTCGCCTCCCAGGTGACCCTGTTCACCGACGACAGCGTGGCCTGCGCGGGGCCGTCGGTGCCGGGGCCCAGCCTGTACGAGTGGGCGTGCGCGATCCGCGACGGAGCCCTCGGCCACGACCTGCCGGCACGGGCCCTGGACGAGGCGCGGCTGCTCGGCCCCGACACCTATCCGACCCGCGCGTTCCACGGCCACTACCTGGAGTGGGTCTTCCGGCACCTCTTACACACGGCCCCGCCGCACGTGACGGTCCACACCCATCCCACGACCGCGATCGCCCTGACCGACGACATCGCGGCCGGCCGGCACGAGGGCGCTCCGGACGGACGGCTCGACGGGGCCGGGCGGCAGGGCCACGCCCCGGGCGGGCCGCAGGCGGTGGTCCTGGAGAGCGGTGACCGGCTGGCCGGGATGGACGCCGTGGTGCTGGCCCTCGGCCACGGCGCCCTGACCCCGTCCCCGGAGGAACGCGCGCTGCGCTCCTTCGCCGACCGCCACGGCCTCACCTATGTGGCCCCCGCCAACCCGGCCGACGCCGACCTGAGCGGAATCGCGCCGGGCACCCCGGTCGCCCTGCGCGGCCTTGGCCTGAACTTCTTCGACTGCCTGGCCCTCCTCACCGAAGGCCGCGGCGGCACCTTCAAGGAGGCCCAGTCCGGCCTGGTCTACCTCCCGAGCGGCAACGAGCCGGTGCTGTACGCCGGTTCGCGGCGCGGCATCCCGTACCACGCCCGGGGCGAGAACGAGAAGGGCGCGCTCGGCCGCCACGAGCCCCGCTTCCTGACCCCGGACGTCATCACCGGACTGCGGCGCCGCGTGGCCACCGGGCACCCCATCGGGTTCCGCCAGGACCTCTGGCCGATCGTCGACCGCGAGGTGCGGACCGTCTACCACGAGGCGTGGATCCGCGCCGCCCAGGGCCCGGGGGCCGCCGAGGAGTTCGTACGGTCGTGTCTGGCGGGTGGGAGCGGTGAGGAGGCGGCCCTGCTCGACCGCTACGCCGTCCCGCCGGGCGAGCGATGGGACTGGGCGCGGATCGAACGCCCTTACGGCCAGCGGACGTTCACCGACCGCGCCGACTTCCGGCACTGGCTGCTGGAGTATCTGCGGCGCGATGTCGCCGAGGCCCGGCTCGGCAATGTGAACGGTCCGCTGAAGGCCGCGCTGGACGCGCTGCGGGACCTGCGCAACGAGATCCGGCTCGTCGTCGACCACGGCGGTGTCGCCGGCGAGTCGTACCGCACGGAACTCGACGGCTGGTACACCCCGTTGAACGCCTTCACCTCGATCGGCCCGCCCGTCTTCCGTATCGAGCAGCTGATCGCGCTGATCGAGGCGGACGTGCTGCGGGTGATCGGCCCGGGGATGCGCGTACGCGCCTGGGCGCCGGGCCGCGACCACGGCGGTGCCGTCGGCGAGGGCACCGACGAGGGCGGTTTCCTCGTGGACGCGGAGCTGGTGGACGAGCCCCCGGTCCGGGTCGGGGCCCTGGTCGAGGCACGGCTGCCCGCCGTCGATCTGCGGCGCGGCGCCGACCCGCTGTTGCGGGGGCTGCTCGCGGCCGGCGCGTGCGCACCGTACCGGTTGGACGGTTATGAGCCGGGCGGGCTCGCGGTGACCGCCGGCCCGCCCCGGCTCGTGGACGCGGCGGGCCGGACCCACCCACGCCGGTTCGCCTTCGGCGTCCCGACGGAAGGCGCGCGCTGGGTGACGGCGGTCGGCATCAGACCCGGCGTCGGCTCGGTGACGCTGGAGGACTCGGACGCGATCGCGCGGGCGGTGCTCGGGCTGGCGGGAGCGGAGGAGCCGGGGGCCGAGGCCCCAAAGGCCGCCGCCACGTCGGCAGCACCTCAGACAGCAGGCACAGGGAGTCGAGGAACTTGAATCCTCCCCCAGCTGAAGCAGAGGGATTCCTGGCTCACGCTGCCTGCGGGGCAGCGACCCGACAGGTCTTCCACGATCAACACCAGCCGGGTTGAAACCAGCCCGGTCTGACACGGCAAAGCTTGGAGGTGCATGTGCTGTCTTGGCTCTCGATCAGCACGGTGTACGCGCTTGGTTCTCGCAACGCACGGCCTGCAGCTTACCCGGTCAGGTGGACGGGGTTTCGCCCTGGAGGCGAAACCCCGTTTCCTGCTCTGCTCCGCGGTAGCCCGATTCCTCCCTGGCCTGAAGGCCGAGGCATCCTCGGAGGAACCCAGTGAACGCGATGTCCGTGGGCACCGACGCGGGCCTGCTCGCCCCCACGTGGGCCGGCACGCCCGTGGCGGCCGAGGTGACCGACGAGGCCTGGCTGCAGGCCATGCTGGACGCCGAGGTGGCGCTGGCCCGCGCCCAGCACGCGGTCGGACTGACGCCGGCCGCCGCGGTGGAGGCGATCGCCTCGGCGGCGCGTGCGGAACGGTTCGACCTGGTGGCGCTGGCCCACGCGGCCCGGGCCGCCGCCAATCCGGTGGTCGCGCTGGTGACCGCCTTCACCGAGGCCGTCGCCGTGCAGGACCCGGCCGCCGCGGAGTATGTGCACCGGGGGTCCACCAGCCAGGACATCCTCGACTCGGCGGCCATGCGCATCGCCCGCCGGGTGCTCGACCTGATCGCGGCGGATCTGTCACGCGTCGGTGCGGCCTTCGCCGCGCTGGCCGACACCCACCGCCGCACCGTCATGGCGGGCCGCACGCTGGCCCAGCACGCCGTCCCCACGACCTTCGGTCTGAAGGCCGCGGGGTGGCTGCGGCTGATCGCCGACGCACAGACCCGAGTAAGGGCGGTCGCGTATGCGCTTCCGGCCCAACTGGGGGGAGCGGCAGGCACGTTGGCCGCGTACCGGGAGTACGCGATGGTGGACCGTGAGGGCCAGGGGGTGGGCAGCTACGGCCCGGTGGGGGCTGATCGCGCCCGCGCGGCGGAGCCTCATGTGTCAGAGCCCCGCGCCCCTGAAGAGGCGCTGAACCGGGCCGGTGGCGGCAGCGGAAGCCTCGACGAGGGCGGGGTGGAGTTGCTCGCCCCCTTCTCCGAAGCCCTCGGCCTCGCCGAACCCACGCTCCCCTGGCACACCGTCCGCACCCCCGTCGCCGAACTCGGCGCCGTGCTCCAGCTCGTGACCGGAGCGCTCGGAAAGTTCGCGCTGGACGTGCAGACGCTGTCCCGTACGGAGATCGGTGAGCTGTCGGAGCCGGCGGCCGTCGGGCGGGGTGCCTCCTCGGCCATGCCGCAGAAGCGGAACCCCGCGCTGGCCACACTGATCGTGTCGGCGGCCCGGCAGGTCCCCGCGCATGCCCTCGTCCTGGCCCAGTGTCTGCTCGCCGAGGACGAGCGGCCCGCCGGGGCCTGGCACGCCGAGTGGCAGCCGCTGCGGGAGGCGTTGCGGCTGGCGGGCGGCGCCGCGCACACCGCCGTCGAACTCGCGGAGGGCCTGATCGTCCACCCGGACCGTATGCGGGCCAACCTCGAACTGACCGGCGGTGCCCTCGTCACCGAACGCCTGACCGTGGCCCTGGCCCCGGTGCTCGGCAAGGCCCGCGCGAAGAAACTCCTGACCTCCGCCTCGGCCGAGGCCGCCGACACCGGCCGCCCGCTCCGTGACGTACTGGCCGCCGACCCCGAGGTGTCCGCCCGGTTCGCCCCCGCCCGGCTCGCGGAGCTGCTGGACCCGACCCGGTACACGGGCGCGGCCGAGGCACTGGTCGACCGGGCCCTGTGGAGACATGACGTCGCGCGCAGCCACGAAGAGAACAGCGGAGGCATCCTGTGAGCACCGTGAGCCGGACGACCGACGAACCGGCCACCGCACCCACCCGCTCCTGGCCCGTCCTCGTGGTCGTGGTCTGTGCGCAGATGCTGATCTGGCTGGACACCTCGATCCTCAATGTCGCCGTCACCACCCTCGCCGACCCGGTGGACGGACTGGGCGCGACCCCCGGCGAACTGGAGTGGGTGGCGAGCGCCTACACCCTGGTCGTCGCCGGCACCCTCTTCGCGGGCGGCGCGCTGGCCGACCGTTTCGGGCCCCGGAACACGCTCCTCGCCGGGCTCGCGCTGATCGGCGTGGCCTCCGGCGCGGGCGCGTTCGTGGACAGTCCGGCATGGCTGATCGTGGCGCGGGCCTTCATGGGCGCGGGCAGCGGTCTGCTGATGCCCGCCACGCTGACGGTCATCGTGCAGAGCACCCCGGAGGAGAAACGCACCCGGGCGATCGCGATCTGGAGTTCGTCGAGCGGACTCGGCGTGGCCATCGGCCCGGTCGTGGGCGGGGCGCTGCTCAGCCACTTCTGGTGGGGCTCGGTGTTCCTGGTCAATGTGCCGATCGTCGCCCTGTGTCTGCTGGCGGTCGTGGCCGTCGTCCCCGACCTGGGCGGCTCCCGCCGCCGGGTGCTCGACCTGCCGGGCCTCGCCCTGTCGGTGCTCGGCCTGGGCGGCGTCGTCTACGGCATCATCGAACTCGGCAACGGCCGGACCTGGTACGGCCCCCACGTACTCCTGCCCCTGCTGCTGGGCGGTGTCCTGCTGGCCCTCTTCGTCGCCGGTCAGCGCAGGTCCCCGACGCCCAGCCTGGATCTGCGGCTCTTCCGGCAGCCGGGCTTCACGGCCGGCAGCCTGGTGCTGCTGATCGCCTTCATGGCGCTGGCCGGTCACCTGTTCTACGCCGCCTTCTATCTCCAGGGCCCCCGCGGCCTCTCCCCCGCCGACGCCGGGACCGTCATGATCGCCGCGGCGGTCGGCATCGTCCTCGGCAGCCAGGCCTCCCCGGCGCTGAGCCGTCGGCTGTCCGCCCGCTGGACGGTGGCGTCCGGCGTGCTGGCCACCGCCGCCACCTACGTCGCCTACGCCGGGCTCGACGGGCGGACCCCCCTCTGGGTCGTCGCCGTGCTGCTGTGGATCCAGGGCTTCGGCATGGGCCTGGTCGGCACTCCGGTCACGGCCGTGATGATGCGCGGGGTGCCGCCGCAGCTCGCGGGCGCCGGTTCCGCCGTCAACAGCGTCACCCGGCAGGTCGGCGGCACCCTCGGCGTGGCGATGGCCGGCTCGATCCTCTCCGGCGTCTACCGCGACCGGATGGCCGACGCCGAACTCCCCGGCACCACGCAGGGCCTGTCACCGGCCGCCGAGCAACAGGCCCGCACCTCCGCCGAAGCCGCCCGCTCCCTCGCCGATTCCCTGAACCTGCCCGAACTGGCGACCACGGCCGACCGCGCCTTTCTCGACGCGATGTACGCCGCCACGCTCGCCGTCGCCGCCCTCGCCCTCCTCGGCTGCGCCGTGGCCGTCGTGGGCCTGCGCACCCGTGCGGCACCCGGAAGTCCGGAGCACACACGGTCGTTGGACATGGCACGGAAAGGGAACGCACGATGACACAGCCGACAGCTCGCTCGGTCTTCGTCACCGGCGGAAACAGGGGCATCGGACTGGCCATAGCCCGCCGTTTCGCGACCGCCGGGGACCGGGTCGCGGTCACCTACCGAGGTGAGGAGCCCCCCGCGTCCGAAGGATTCCTCGCCGTACGGTGCGATGTGACGGACAGTGGCCAGGTCGACCAGGCCTTCAAGGAAGCCGAGGCGGCCCATGGCCCGGTCACGGTCCTGGTCGCGGGCGCGGGCGCGGCCCACGACCGGCTGCTGGTGCGGATGACCGAGGCGGACTTCACCTCCGTCCTCGACACCAACCTCACCGGGGCCTTCCGTGTCGCCCAGCGCGCGGTGCGCGGCATGCTCCGCGCGGGCCACGGCCGTATCGTCCTGATCTCCTCCACGGCCGCCCTGCGCGGTGCCCCCGGCCAGACCAACTACGCGGCGGCGAAGGCGGGCCTGATCGGCTTCGCCCGCTCGCTGACCCAGGAACTCGGCCCCCGCGACATCACCTGCAACGTCGTCGCGCCCGGTCTCACCGCGACCGACATGAGCCGCGCCCTCACCCCGGACCAGCGCCGTGAACTGCTGCGGAGCACCCCCGCCGGGCGCCTCGGCACCCCCGAGGAGGTCGCCGACGCGGTGGCCTTCCTGGCCACCGCCGGTTATGTACGCGGCGCCGTGATCCCCGTCGACGGGGGCGCCGGGCTGGGGCATTGAGGTCCGGCGAGACCCTGGGTGTCACGAACACGGAGACCCGCGGGCACCGGGCTTTCCGGCCACCGAGACCCGGGGTGGGGGGGCGGACGTCGCGCGGCTGCCCGCCTCCCCGCCCCCGTACGGCTACTGCCGCCCGCGCAGCGCCCGGTACTTGGCGACCAGTGCCTTCGTGGACTCGTCGAGCCCCGGCACCTCGGCCCCCTCCGTCAGCGCCGGCTCGACCCGCTTGGCGAGGACCTTGCCCAGTTCGACGCCCCACTGGTCGAAGGAGTCGATGTTCCAGACGGCACCCTGGACGAACACCTTGTGCTCGTAGAGGGCGATCAGCTGCCCCAGCACCGACGGGGTCAGCTCCTTCGCCAGGATCGTCGTCGTCGGGTGGTTCCCCTTGAACGTCTTGTGCGGCACCAGCTCCTCCGGCACCCCCTCGGCCCGCACCTCGTCCGGCGTCTTGCCGAAGGCCAGCGCCTGGGTCTGGGCGAAGAAGTTGGCCATCAGCAGATCGTGCTGGGGGACCAGTCCGGGCAGCAGATCGGCGACCGGCTCGGCGAAGCCGATGAAGTCCGCCGGGATCAGCTTCGTGCCCTGGTGGATCAACTGGTAGTACGCGTGCTGCCCGTTCGTGCCCGGCGTGCCCCACACCACCGGCCCGGTCTGCCACTCCACCGGCAGGCCGTCCCGGCCCACGTACTTGCCGTTGGACTCCATGTCCAGCTGCTGCAAGTAGGCCGTGAACTTGGACAGATAGTGGCTGTACGGCAGCACCGCGTGCGACTGCGCGTCATGGAAGTTGCCGTACCAGATGCCCAACAGGCCAAGGAGCAGCGGCACATTGGACTCGGCGGGCGCCGTACGGAAGTGCTCGTCGACGATCCGGAACCCGTCGAGCATCTCCCGGAAGCGGTCCGGACCGATCGCGAGCATCAGCGACAGCCCGATCGCCGAGTCGTACGAGTACCGGCCGCCGACCCAGTCCCAGAACTCGAACATGTTGGCCGTGTCGATACCGAAGTCCGACACCTTCTCGGCGTTCGTCGACAGCGCCACGAAGTGCTTGGCGACCGCCTCCTGCCCCGCCTTCAGCTCGGTGAGCAGCCAGTCGCGCGCGGAGGTCGCGTTGGTGATCGTCTCGATCGTGGTGAACGTCTTCGAGGCGATGATGAAGAGCGTCTCCGCCGCGTCCAGGTCCCGGACCGCCTCGTGGAGGTCGGCCCCGTCCACGTTCGACACGAAACGGACGGTCAGATCGCGGTCGGTGTAGGAGCGCAGCACCTCGTACGCCATCGCCGGACCCAGGTCGGAGCCGCCGATGCCGATGTTCACGATGTTCTTGATGCGCCGGCCGGTGTGGCCGGTCCACGCTCCGGAGCGGATCCGCTCGGCGAAACCGCTCATCTTGTCGAGAACGGCGTGCACACCCGGCACCACGTTCTCGCCGTCCACCTCGATCACCGCGTCACGCGGGGCGCGCAGCGCGGTGTGCAGGACGGCACGGTCCTCGGTGGTGTTGATCTTCTCGCCGCGGAACATGGCGTCCCGCAGCCCGAACACGTCGGTCGCGGCGGCCAGCTCGCGCAGCAGCCGCAGCGTCTCGTCGGTGACCAGATGCTTGGAGTAGTCGACGTGCAGATCGCCGACCTCCAGCGTGTACCCGGCGCCGCGCCCCGGTTCGGCCGCGAACAGCTCACGCAGCTGCACATCCCCCAGCTGCTCCCGGTGCGCGGCCAGCGCGGTCCACTCCGGCGTCTGGTTGAGCCTGGTACGGCTTTCTGCGTTCATCTCGGACTTCAGCCTTCTTTCCTACCTGGTCCTGCCTGCGTAGCTTGCCCCGCTGCCGGTCCCAACCTAATTGATCACGACGGAACACGAGCTGTCGTCGCGTCGTCGTCCGGCTCAACAACAGATACGTCCGACTTGAGCGCCGGTATCAGCGCGGCGACGGACAGGACGAAGAAGGCGGCGGCGAGCAGCGCGGGGGTGTTCAGCCCCCAGGTCGTGGCGACGGCCCCGCCCAGCAGGGCGCCCAGGGGTGCCCCGGCCACCCCGAGGGTCCGGAAGGCGCTCCCCCGGCGAGGCTGCCGACCGTGTACCCGGCCATGGCCGCCGCGAACCCGGCGTTGCCCGCGCAGAGGCTTGTCCCGCCACAGCGTCCGCAGCCCGGCGGCGATCTCCGCCGGCGACCAGGGCGGGCAGCAGGGCCGTGGCCGCGTTGTCGAAGAGCGTCTGGAGTGTGGTCAGCGCGAAGGCGAGCGCTGTCAGCAGGGCGAGGGAGGCGTGGCCGAGCGCTACGGCCACCGCGAAGCACGCCACCAGCAGACCGCGCACCACATCCACGATCCACCTGGCCCGCCGCTGATCCACCCGGTCGGCGACGGCCCCGCGTGCGGCTGCCGCCGACTCGACCGATGCCACGTGCCCCAAGCGATTCGATGGACACATCGCAGGTGGCCCCACAGACGATCGGGCTTGGCCGGAACATGAGAAACCGGAACTGCGGTGGTCGGTTCGCTGCGGACCGTCGTGGCTGGTCGCGCAGTTCCCCGCGCCCCTTTGGGGGCGCTACATGTACCCGAAAACCTCCGGCCAGGCACCCCCAGGTGCCCGGCCGGTTTCAACTCCTAGATCTCGCCCCGCAGTTTGGCGAGCGCCTCGGCAAGGATCGCCTCGCCGTCCGCGTCGCTGCGCCGCTCCCGCACATAGGCGAGGTGGGTCTTGTAGGGCTCGGTGCGCGGTGGGTCCGGTGGGTTGTCCCGGTCCTGTCCGGCCGGGAAGCCGCAGCGCGGGCAGTCCCAGGTGTCGGGGACCTGTGCGTCGCTGGCGAAGCTCGGCTGGGTCTCGTGTCCGTTGGAGCACCAGAAGGAGATGCGCAGCCGGGGTGCGGACTCGCCGCGCTCGGCTTCGCCCATCGGCCCCGCCCCGACCCGGCTTCCTCGGATCGCGTTGCCACTTGCCACGGTCGTAACTCCCTGCGTGATGGTGCGGCGAAGCGAGTCGGCGTTTCGCTTCGCTGCGAGCGCCTCAGTCTACGTAAGGCCCAACGCGCGTCCAGTGATGGGAGTTACCTCCTGCCCCCAGACGCAAGCCCCATGATAGGCCGCGCTCGAAGTCGCGTACCCAGCATGGGGCTTTACGTGCGGATTGGTGCGTCCGTGACGCGTTGTTTCGCCGGCGTCGTGGCTGACGGTCAGTTGTTGACCTTCATGAGGATGCCGAGTACGACAATGCACGCGAACCACAGCAGACCGACCACGACGGTGATGCGGTCGAGGTTGCGCTCGGCGACCGAGGAGCCGCCGACGGAGGACTGCATGCCGCCACCGAACATGTCGGAGAGGCCGCCGCCCTTGCCCTTGTGCATCAGCACCAGCAGCATCATCAGCAGGCTGAAGACGATCAGGGCGATCGAGAACCCCATAACCACGGCTGGACCAACTTCCTCGGATTCTGATGGACGACGGGGACCGGCCGCCACGGCCGGTCCCCGCCAAGAGTACGACGTCTGGCTGCTACGGCCTACTCACTGGTCGCGGAAGCGCACGATCTTGACGAACTCGTCGGCGTCCAGGGAGGCGCCGCCCACGAGGGCGCCGTCGATGTCGGCCTGGGCCATGATCTCGGCGACGTTGCCGGCCTTGACGGAACCGCCGTACTGGATGCGGATCTGGTCGGCGGTCTCCTGGGAGTACAGTTCGGCGAGCTTGCCGCGGATGGCCGCGCAGACCTCCTGGGCGTCCTCGGCTCCGCAGACCTTGCCGGTGCCGATGGCCCAGACGGGCTCGTAGGCGATGACGACGGTCTCGGCGTGCTCGGCGGGGACGTCCTTGAGGCCGCCCTCGACCTGGGCGAGGGTGTGGGCGACGTGGTTGCCCGCCTCGCGGACCTCCAGCTCCTCACCGACGCACAGGATCGGGGTGAGACCGTGCTTGTAGGCGGCCTTGACCTTGGCGTTGACGAGCTCGTCGGTCTCGTTGTGGTACTGGCGGCGCTCGGAGTGGCCGATCGCCACGAACGTGCACTTGAGCTTGGCCAGCATCGGGCCGGAGATCTCGCCGGTGTAGGCACCGCCGTCGTGCGCCGAGAGGTCCTGGGCGCCGTACTTGATCTTGAGCTTGTCGCCGTCGACCAGGGTCTGGACGGAGCGCAGGTCGGTGAAGGGCGGCAGGACCGCGACCTCACAGGCCTCGTAGTCCTTGTCGGCGAGGGCGAAGGCGAGCTTCTGGACGTGGGCGATGGCCTCGAGGTGGTTGAGGTTCATCTTCCAGTTGCCCGCCATGAGCGGCGTACGGGTGGTCATTGAGGGTCAGTCCTCCAGTGCGGCGAGGCCGGGGAGCGTCTTGCCCTCGAGGTATTCGAGGGAGGCGCCGCCACCGGTCGAGATATGGCCGAATGCGTTCTCGTCGAAGCCCAGGATCCGCACGGCCGCGGCGGAGTCGCCGCCGCCGACGACCGTGAAGGCCCCCGAGTCGAGAAGTGCCTGGGCGACCGCCTTGGTGCCCTCGGCGAAATCGGGGTGCTCGAAGACGCCCATGGGGCCGTTCCAGAAGACGGTGGCGGCGTCGGCGATCTTCGAGGCGTACAGCTTGCGGGACTCCGGGCCGATGTCGAGACCCATCTCGTCGGCCGGCATGGCGTCGGCGGCGACCGAGGTCGGGGAGGCCGGGGCCTTGCTCTTCAGGTCCGGGAACGCGGGCGCGACCACGGCGTCGACGGGCAGGACCAGCTCGACACCGGTCTTCTCCGCGCGCTCCACGTACTCGGTGACCGCCGCGAGCTGGTCCTCCTGGAGCAGGGAGCCGCCGATCTCGTAGCCCTTGGCCTTGAGGAAGGTGTACGCCATGCCGCCGCCGATGAGGATGCGGTCGGCCTTGCCGAGCAGCTGGTCGATGACGGCGAGCTTGTCGGAGACCTTGGCGCCGCCGAGCGCGACCACGTAGGGGCGCTGGACGTCCACGGTGAGCTTCTTCAGGACGCCGACCTCGGTGGCGATGAGGTGGCCGGCGTAGTGCGGCAGACGGGCCGGGAGGTCGACGACCGAGGCGTGCTTGCGGTGCACCGCGCCGAAGCCGTCGCCCACGTACACGTCCGCGAGGGCGGCCAGCCGGTCCGCGAAGGCGCCGCGCTCGGCGTCGTCCTTGGCGGTCTCGCCGGCGTTGAAGCGGAGGTTCTCGACGACCGCGACCTGGCCGTCGGTGAGGCCCGCGACCGTGGCCGTGGCGGACTCGCCGACCGTGTCCGTCGCGAACGCCACGCCGGTGCCGAGGAGTTCACCGAGGCGGGCGGCGGCCGGGGCGAGGGAGAACGCCGGGTCCGGGGCGCCCTTGGGGCGGCCCAGGTGGGAGGCGACGACGACGCGCGCGCCCGCCTCGGCCAGCGCCTTCACGGTGGGCAGCACGGCACGGATGCGGCCGTCGTCGGTGATGGTGGTGCCGTCGAGCGGCACATTGAGGTCGGCGCGGACGAAGACCCGCTTGCCGGCGACTCCATCGGCGAGGAGTTCGTCGATCGTCTTCATTGAGGGGGCTCCCGGAGAGGACTTGTGGTGCTCGTGATCGTAAGAGGGCCGCTTTTGTACGTGAGTCAGGGCCCGGGCGGCGCGTCCCTGCGCCGCCCGAGCCCTGCTGTCACATGGAGGTGCCTGCTCTGTCGATCAGAGCTGGTCGCCGACGAAGACCGTCAGGTCGACGAGGCGGTTGGAGTAGCCCCACTCGTTGTCGTACCAGCCGAGGATCTTCACCGAGTTCCCCTCCTGGACCATGGTCAGGGAGGAGTCGAAGGTGCAGGAGGCCGGGTCGCTGACGATGTCCGAGGAGACGATCGGGTCCTCGGTGTAGGCCAGGTAGCCCTTGAGGTCGCCGTCCTCGGAGGCCTTCTTGAACGCGGCGTTGACCTCGTCCTTGGTGACCTCGCGCTGGAGGGTCACGACCAGGTCGGTGGCCGAGCCGGTCGGGACCGGGACGCGCATCGCGATGCCGTCGAGCTTGCCCTTGAGCTGCGGCAGGACCAGGGCGGTGGCCTTCGCGGCACCGGTGGTGGTCGGGATGATGTTCTCGGCGGCGGCGCGGGCGCGACGCAGGTCCGAGTGCGGGAAGTCCAGGATGCGCTGGTCGTTGGTGTAGGCGTGGACCGTCGTCATCAGACCCTTGACGATGCCGAAGTTCTCGTCGAGGACCTTGGCCATCGGCGCCACACAGTTGGTGGTGCAGGAGGCGTTGGAGATGACGTGGTGGTTCGCCGGGTCGTACTTGTCCTGGTTGACACCCATCACGATGGTGATGTCCTCGTCCTTGGCCGGAGCCGAGATGAGGACCTTCTTGGCGCCACCGGCGAGGTGCTTCGCGGCGTCGGCCTTCTTCGTGAAGATGCCGGTGGACTCGATGACGATGTCGACACCCAGCTCGCCCCACGGGATGTCCGCGGGGTTGCGCTCGGAGAGGACCTTGATGGTGTGGCCGTCCACGGTGATCGTGTCGGCGGTGTGCGACACCTCGGCCTTGAGGCGGCCCAGGATGGTGTCGTACTTCAGGAGGTGTGCGGTGGTCGCGGTGTCACCCAGGTCGTTGACAGCCACGATCTCGATGTCTGCACCCTGCTCCAGCAGCGCGCGGAAGTAGTTACGACCGATGCGGCCAAAGCCGTTGATGCCTACGCGGATCGTCACGAACCGATCTCCTCGTTGGTACGCCGGCTCAGTGCCGGCGAGCTGTATGGGATGTCCCCGACCGCCTACGACCCTACCTCCCCGGGGCCCGTCCGGTGACATCGAGATGCCCTATACATGCCGGTGCGGTCCGTACTCGCCAGTAGGGGTACGGACCGCCCGGGTTTTGCAAGGTGATTACCTTTTGAGCGGCCCTCCGATCATCTGATTTCAGACGCCCGGAGGGCCGCTCACCAGCCCTTCGTCAGCCGGTCGGCGCAGTCGGCGCTCAGTTCCTCAGAGCCGCCAGCGCCTTGCCGAGCAGTGCCTTGCGGTCGGCCGCCACGGGGACCTGCTCCAGGCCGAAGCCCAGCAGCACGGTGTCGTCCGTGGTGACCGCTCCGTAGGTCTTGAACAGTTCACCCGACAGGCCCCAGTCCTTCACGACCGCCGGGCTGCCCGCGGGCGGGCCGGGGACGCTCCAGGCACCGAGCGACGTCTCGAAGCCCTCGACCGCGCCGGGCGTGCCGCCGACCACGACGGTGGCGTTGTCGGCGAGGACGCCGCGACCGCCGGAGCCGGGGTCGGTGATGTAGCTCAGCGACACCTCGACCGTCTTCCCTGCGTACGCGGACAGGTCGAACTCGACCTGCTGCCAGCCGTCGGAGGCCCCGGTGAAGCTGTTCCAGGAGCCGCTGGTGCCGGTGGGCGTGCAGCCCCCGGAGCCCAGGGTCAGATACCGCTTCAGGGCCGGGTGGCCCTGGATGAAGTACCCGGCCTCGCACTCGACGGGCACGGTCGTGGAGGTGGCGCCGCCGGCCTCCGGCAGCGTCGTCCAGTCGTCCGCCCCGGCCGTGTGCGCCTCGAGAACCGCGTGGTCGTAACCCTCCTCGGTGTTCCACAGCAGCTGGGTACGCAGCGTCGGCTTGTCGGCCGCGCTCACCGAGGTGAGGTCGATGGTGCGGGTGAGGCGGTTCCAGGCGTAGTCGCTGTGCGTGGCTGCCGCCATGGACGCGCCCTCGTACGGGCCGTACGGGTTGACGGTCCCGGGGTACTGGCCCGCGCCGGCGCTCGTGAACTGCGGGAACGTCTCCACGGGCAGGGCGTCGGAGGTGATGCCGAACGATCCGGCGGTGTTCAGCGGGTTGCCGGGCGCGTCGCCGAGCGTTCCCGTGAAGCCGTCGAGCTTGGCGAGGCCCGCGAAAGCGGTGGCGTTCGGCAGGGAGGTACGGCTGTAGGCACCCAGGTAGTACTGACTGAAGTCGTTCGACAGGGTGCCGCCGCCGAGGTCGACGGCGCCGCCCGCGCTCTCGCCCGCCTCGATCAGCTTGCCGCCCTCATTGAGGTAGGCACGCAGTTCGAGCTGGGTGGCGACGCCCGGCCGGACGGCGCCCGTGTAGTGCACGACCTGCTTGAAGTGTTTCAGTACGCCGAGCGCGTCGGGTGCGCCCAGGGTCGCGACGTCCCAGACGAGCGCCTTCTTGCCGTTGGCCTTCAGCGCGTCCACATAGGCCTGCGCCTGGGTCGCGGTCGCGCCCTCCTCGGCGACGACGAGCGTGTCGGCCTTGGGCCGCTCGGCGATCGTGTAGGTGAAGCGCTCGCTGGTGGTGGGCTTGCCACTCTTCGTCTCGCCGGTGAACCAGACCTCGACCTTGTCGCCCGGTTCGCCGTCCTGCACCTTCGCCCGGTACTCGTCGAACCAGAGGTTGTCCTCACCGCCGAACGTCTCGCCGCCCTTCCAGGCCTTGAGCGTCTGGTCGTACGTACGGCCGCGGCCGTTGATCCGGTACTTCAGCTCCTTGTCGCGCACGGACTTGCGGGCGACGACGGAGATCTCCTGGTCGGCGCCGCGGGAGTACGACGTGGTGAAGCCGGCCGGGGTGAAGTCGGGGGCGTCGAGGCCGACCGAGGACTTCGGCTGGTCGGGCTTGACAGCGGACTCGGCGACGGAGAGCGCGAACGGGATGTTCTTCTCGAACTCCTGCTTGATCAGCTTCTCGTCGTCCGGGAACGTGAAGACGGAGGCGCAGTCCTCGGGCTTCCAGGCGTCGTCCGGGTCGATGCTCGACGCGGTCTGGCAGGTCGACATCTCGGGGGTGAACATCGCCGTGCCGTTGACGTTGGCCGCGTGGCCATCCGCCTCACCGTTGGTCGTGTACAGCTCGGAGGAGAGCTGGGGGTGGTAGCCGGGGATCGCGGGGTTCTCCGGTGTGCCGGCCAGCGCCTCGTAGAGCACGTCGTCCGGGGTGGGGCTGGCCACCTGCCAGCCGACGCCGTAGAGGATGAGTTCGGCGGCCGAGTGGTAGTTGATGCCGTACTCGAACCCGATGCGCTTTTCGAAGGCGTCGAGGGCCTTCGTCTCGGGCTCCGAGTTGGGGCCGCCGCCGCGGTAGGTCTCGCTGGTGGGGAACGGGGACGAACCCTCGTTGTCGTAGCCCCACTTGTAGGCGAAGTTGCGGTTGAGGTCGACGCCGTCGCCGACCGTGATGGCGTTGTCGCCGTTGATGTCCCGCACGTTCTTGCGCCACTGGCGGTTGGCGGCGTCCCGGTGGGTGAAGTCGTAGCCGTCCGGGTTGGCGGAGATCACGAACCACAGCTCGGTGGTGTCGACGATCTTCTTGATCCGCTTGTCGGTCTTGTAGTTGTCCAGGTAGTGGTGCATCAGCCGCCGGGTCATCTCCGGCGTGATCCACTCACGCGCGTGCTGGTTGGACAGGTACAGCACCGACGGCTTGGCGCCGTCCTTGGTCTTCTTCGCGTTCTTGGTGAGCTTGACCGCGAGGATGTCCTGCCCCTGGAGGGACTTGCCGAGGGAGACCACCTTGGTCAGGGACGGGTTCTCCTGGCCGGTCCGGAGGATCTCCTCCTTGATGTTGCCCGCGCCGCTGTACGGGCGGTACACCCCGTCGCCGGCGGCGGCCACACGCGCCTCCGCCTTGTTGGTGAGCTTGTGCTCCTCGAGCTCGACGCCCTGCTTCTCCAGGGCGTCCGCCTGCTTGTCGGTGAGGTAGACCTCGACCGAGGCGGTGCCCTTCTCCGGCGCCTGCTCGCTGAGTTCGTGGCCGTCCTGCCCGGCTGCGAGCAGCAGGGGTATCTGCTGCTTCGTCACCTCGGCGCGGAAGACCTTGACTTCCTCCGCCTCGGAACCCTCGTTCTCGGCCGCCTGGGCGAACGGCGTCAGTCCCGCGCCTCCGCCCAGCAGGAGCGCGCCCGCGGCGAGGATCGATCTCGCTCTTCGTCTCATGAGCCCCCCTTGCAGTGATTCGCCACAGCGGCGAACAGACGCCAGGCTCATGTCAGATATGGGCCGCGTCAAGGGGGCATCACAGGCCACACACGGAATTTACCCAGAAAGCCGAATGCCGGTGCCGACAGCCCCAAGTGGGCGTCGGCACCGGCGAGTTGACCTGGTGTCCTGTCACCCCACCAGGTTCTCGGCCATCTCCTCGGTGAGGCTGGCCTCGGTGCTCGGGATGCCGAGGTCCGAGGCGCGCTTGTCGGCCATGGCCAGCAGCCGGCGGATCCGGCCCGCGACGGCGTCCTTGGTGAGCGGCGGGTCGGCGAGCGCGCCCAGCTCCTCCAGGGAGGCCTGCTTGTGCTCCATGCGCAGCCGCCCGGCCGCCGCGAGATGCTCGGGCACGTCGTCCCCGAGGATCTCCAGGGCGCGGCCCACGCGGGCACCGGCGGCGACGGCGGCACGGGCCGAGCGGCGCAGGTTGGCGTCGTCGAAGTTGGCGAGCCGGTTCGCCGTGGCCCGGACCTCGCGGCGCATCCGCCGCTCCTCCCACGCCAGCACGGACTCATGGGCGCCGAGCCGGGTCAGGAGCGCGCCGATCGCGTCCCCGTCCCGTACGACGACCCGGTCCACGCCCCGTACCTCGCGGGCCTTCGCCGCGATCGACAGCCGGCGGGCCGCGCCGACCAGTGCGAGAGCGGCCTCCGGGCCGGGGCAGGTCACTTCCAGGGAGGACGAGCGGCCGGGCTCGGTGAGCGAGCCGTGTGCCAGGAACGCGCCGCGCCAGGCCGCCTCGGCGTCGCAGGTGGCCCCGGAGACGACCTGCGGGGGCAGGCCCCGGATGGGGCGGCCGCGGCCGTCCACCAGACCCGTCTGCCGGGCCAGCTGGTCGCCGCCCGCGACCACCCGTACGACATAGCGCGATCCGCGGCGCAGTCCGCCGGGTGCCATCACGATCAGTTCGGAGCTGTGGCCGAAGATCTCCAGGATGTCCCGCTTGAGTCTGCGGGCCGCCATCGCGGTGTCCAGCTCCGCCTCGATCACGATGCGCCCGCTCACCAGGTGCAGCCCGCCCGCGAACCGCAGGATCGCCGAGACCTCCGCCTTTCTGCAGCAGGTCCGGGTGACGGGTAGCCGGGAGATCTCGTCCTTCACCGCTGCCGTCATCGCCATGGGCCGATCCTTCCATGCATCCGAAAAATACGGTCGTACGCGGCGGCCAACAGCTCCGGGTCGTGCCGCGGAGATCCATCGGTCCGGGCCACCGGCGCCAGCTCGACCGCGGCACCGAACCGTTTGGCGGCGTCGGTCAGGGAATCGCGGTCGGGCACGGCGGCCTCGTCGGCCAGCACCACGTCCAGGGCGAGTTTAGGGGCGTGTCGTGCCAAAACCTCCAAATGACGCTGCGGGGAGAAGCCATCGGTTTCTCCCGGCTGCGGGGCGAGGTTCAGCGACAGCACGAGCCGGGCCTTGGTCTCGGTGAGGGCGTCGAGCAGTTCGGGCACGAGAAGGTGCGGGATCACCGAGGAGAACCAGGAGCCGGGGCCGAGCACCACCCAGTCGGCGTCGCGGACCGCCGCGACGGCCTCGGGCACGGCGGGCGGGTCGTGCGGCACGACGTGCACGGACTGCACCTCGCCGGGCGTGAGCGCGACGGTCGCCTGCCCCCGTACGGTGTCGATGTCGTCCGGGCGCGCCGGGTCGTGCCCCTTGACGAGGGCCTGGAGCTCCAGGGGTACGGCCGACATGGGCAGCACCCGGCCCTGGGCGCCCAGCAGCCTGCCGACCAGGTCGAGGGCCTGGACGTGGTCGCCGAGCTGCTCCCACAGGGCGACGATCAGCAGATTGCCGACCGCG
The DNA here is from genome assembly GCF_024612015.1 of Streptomyces sp. CA-210063. NCBI lineage: Bacteria > Bacillati > Actinomycetota > Actinomycetes > Kitasatosporales > Streptomycetaceae > Streptomyces > Streptomyces sp. CA-210063. The sequence continues at coordinate 8,111,057 of NZ_CP102512.1, read as the reverse complement.
TGCTCGTGCAGATCGCCCTTGGACTGGAAGCGGTGCTGGATGACACGGGACCAGGTCTGGCCCCAGTCGTCGTCGCCGCACAGCGCGGCGAGCGCCTTGCGCAGGTCGCCGGGCGGCAGCACGCCCAGCTCGTCGCGCAGGCGTCCGCTGGAGCCGCCGTCGTCGGCCACGGTGACGACGGCGGTGAGGTCGCCGGTGATCCGGCGCAGTGCGGCGAGCGAGGCGGACAGGCCCATGCCGCCGCCGAGCGCGACGACCTTGGGCTGGGCACCCCGGCGGCGCGGCCTGGCCCCACGTGCCTCGACGGGCCTGCCCTCGCGGCCCTCGGGGGTGACCCGACGCAGCCTGCTCAGCCGCGACGCGGTACGTCCGGTCACTCGCGCCCCATGTCCCGGTGCACGACCACGGTCTCGACGCCCTGGGAGGCGAGGCGGGCGGCGAGCTTCTCGGAGGTGGCGACCGAGCGGTGCTTGCCACCGGTGCAGCCGACCGCGATGGTCACGTACCGCTTGCCCTCGCGGCGGTAGCCGGCGGCGATCATCTGGAGCAGCTCGGTGTAGCGGTCGAGGAACTCCTTGGCGCCGGGCTGGTTGAAGACATACGCGGAGACCTCCTCGTTGAGGCCGGTGAACGGGCGCAGCTCCGGGACCCAGTGCGGGTTGGGCAGGAAGCGCATGTCCACGACCAGGTCGGCGTCGACCGGGAGGCCGTACTTGAAGCCGAAGGACATGACGGTGGCCCGCAGCTCGGGTTCCTCGTCGCCGGCGAACTGGGCGTCCATCTTGGCGCGCAGCTCGTGCACGTTCAGGCTGGAGGTGTCGATCACCAGGTCGGCGTCGCCGCGCAGCTCGCGCAGCAGTTCCCGCTCGGCGGCGATGCCGTCGGTGATGCGGCCGTCGCCCTGGAGGGGGTGCGGGCGGCGCACCGACTCGAAGCGGCGCACGAGGGCGTCGTCGGAGGACTCCAGGAAGACGATCCGCCGGGTGACGTTCTTCGTCTCCAGGTCGGAGAGGGAGTCGCGCAGGTTGTCGAAGAAGCGCCGACCGCGGACGTCGACGACGACCGCGATCCGGGCCACGTTCCCCTGGGAGCGGGCGCCGAGCTCCACCATGGTGGGGATCAGCGCGGGTGGCAGGTTGTCGACGACGAACCAGCCGAGGTCCTCCAGGCACTTGGCGGCCGTGGACCGTCCGGCGCCGGACATGCCGGAGATGATGACCAGCTCGGGGATGGCCGCCTCGGGGACCCCGGGTGTTTCGATGCCCGTACTCACGTGTGCTCCGTCTTCCTGTGGCGCTGGGTGCTGCGAGGCGTGGTCGCCCGCCGCGCTGTGGGCTTCCCCGCGCTCCGCTGTGTGCTCTCGGTGCTGTTCTTCTGGACGCTCTGCGCGCTCCGGGAGTTCTGGGCGCTCGTCGTGCTCGGTCATGTCTCCTGCCCTCGCCGCCGGTCCGGGGCGCCCGCGGCCACGGGCTCCCCCGAGGGGTCCGCCGTCGTACCGGGCTCCTCTTCTTCCATGATCTCTCCAGTGGCCGTGTTCACGGCGGGTGCGGCTGGAGCCGCCTCGGCGAGGGCCGCGGCGATCGTCTCGGCCGTCTTGCGGCCTATGCCGGGGACCTCGCAGATCTGGTCGATCGTCGCGGAACGCAGCTTCTTCAGTGAACCGAAGTGCTTCAGCAGGGCCTGCTTGCGAGCCTCGCCGAGGCCCGGCACGTCGTCCAGGGGGCTCGCCCGGAAGCGCTTGGCCCGCTTGGTGCGCTGGTAGGTGATGGCGAAGCGGTGGGCCTCGTCGCGGACGCGCTGGAGCAGATAGAGGCCCTCGCTGGTGCGGGGCAGGACCACGGGGTCGTCCTCGCCGGGCACCCAGACCTCCTCCAGGCGCTTGGCGAGGCCGCACACGGCGATGTCGTCGATGCCCAGTTCGTCGAGGGCCCGCCGGGCGGCGGCGACCTGTGGCTGCCCGCCGTCGACGACGACGAGCTGGGGCGGGTAGGCGAAGCGCTTGGGGCGGCCGTCGTCGTCCTTGAGACCGCCTGCGGGGCCGCCGAGACCGTCGCCGGAGTCGCCGGACCGGTCGGAGTCGTCGACCCACTCGCCGGTCTTCTCCTTCTCGGCGAGGTACCGCCTGAAGCGGCGGGTGATGACCTCGTGCATGGAGCGGACGTCGTCCTGGCCCTCGAAGCTTTTGATCTGGAAGCGGCGGTACTCGCTCTTGCGGGCCAGCCCGTCCTCGAAGACGACCATGGAGGCCACGACGTCGTCGCCCTGGAGGTGGGAGATGTCGTAGCACTCGATCCGCAGGGGGGCGCTGTCCAGGTCGAGGGCCTCGGAGATCTCCTCCAGGGCGCGGGAGCGGGTGGTGAGGTCGGAGGCGCGCTTGGTCTTGTGCAGGACGAGCGACTGCTGGGCGTTGCGCGCGACGGTCTCCATGAGCGCCTTCTTGTCGCCGCGCTGTGGGATGCGCAGGGAGACATTGGCCCCGCGCCGCCCGGTGAGCCACTCCTGGACGGGCCCGACGGGGTCGGGCAGCGCCGGGACGAGGACCTCCTTGGGGACGGAGTCGCCGGTCTCCTCGCCGTAGAGCTGTTGGAGCGCGTGTTCGACGAGGTCACCGCTGGTGACGGCCTCGACCTTGTCGGTGACCCAGCCGCGCTGGCCGCGCACCCGCCCGCCGCGGACGTGGAAGATCTGGACGGCCGCCTCCAGCTCGTCCTCGGCGAGGGCGATCAGGTCGGCGTCGGTCGCGTCGGCGAGCACGACCGCGTTCTTCTCCATGGCCTTCTTCAGGGCCTCGATGTCGTCGCGCAGCCGGGCGGCCCGCTCGTACTCCATCTCCTCGGCCGCGTCCATCATCTGTTTTTCGAGACGGCGGATGTATGTGCCCGTCCGTCCGGCCATGAAGTCGCTGAACTCGTCGGCCAGTTCGCGGTGGTCCTCGGCGGAGATCCGTTCGACGCAGGGGGCCGAGCACTTGCCGATGTAGCCGAGGAGGCAGGGGCGGCCGGTGCGGGCCGCGTTCTTGAAGACGCCGGCCGAGCAGGTGCGGACGGGGAAGACGCGCAGCAGGAGGTCGACGGTGTCGCGGATCGCCCACGCGTGCGCGTACGGCCCGAAATACCGGACGCCCTTCTTCTTGTGACCGCGCATCACCTGCACGCGGGGGTACTGCTCGCTCATGGTGACGGCGAGATACGGGTAGCTCTTGTCGTCGCGGTACTTGACGTTGAACCGGGGGTCGAACTCCTTGATCCAGGAGTACTCCAGCTGCAGCGCCTCGACCTCCGTGGACACCACGGTCCACTCCACGGAGGCGGCCGTGGTGACCATCGAGCGGGTGCGCGGGTGGAGGCCGGCCAGGTCCTGGAAGTAGTTCGCCAGGCGCTGACGCAGGCTCTTCGCCTTCCCGACGTAGATCACCCGGCGGTGCTCGTCACGGAACTTGTACACCCCGGGGGAGTCCGGGATCTGTCCCGGACTGGGGCGGTAGCTGGAGGGATCGGCCATGTTCCACACCCTACTGGCGGGGAGTGACAACACGGGGTGCCCTGTGGACAGAGCCAGGGGGCAGCGCCCCGTAGGGGCGCGGGGAACTGCGCGACCAGCCGCCCACCAACCCGCGGCCGCCGAACAACCGCACCCGCCGAGCTCTAACGCGTCTCCAAAAACGTCAGCACAGCCAGAACCCGCCGATGATCATCAGGCTCCTCGGGCAACCGCAGCTTCCCCAAGATGCTCCGCACATGCTTCTCCACGGTCCCCTCGGTCACCCACAGCCGACGACCGATCCCCGCATTGGACCGCCCCTCGGCCATCAGGCCGAGAACCTCCCGCTCACGATTGCTGAGCATCGACAGCGGATCGTCACGCCGCTGCGCGGCCACCAGCTCCTGCACCAGCGACGGATCCACCACCGAACCACCCCGGCGGATCCGGTCCAGCGTCTCCAGGAACTCGTCCACGACAGTGATCCGGCTCTTGAGCAGATACCCGATGCTCCGCCCCCCGGCCATCAACTCCAAAGCGTCCTCGACCTCGACGAACGCCGACAGCACCAGGATCCCGACCGCCGGATACCGCTCCCGGATCTCCCGCGCGGCCTTCAACCCCTCCGTGGACTGCGTCGGCGGCATCCGGATGTCGACGATCGCGATGTCCGGAAGCTCGCTCTCGACGATCTCCATGAGCCCGCCGGCGTCCCCGGCCTGGCCCACCACCTCGTAGCCGACGCGCTCGCAGAGGCTCGCCAGCCCCTCCCGCAGCAGCACGTCGTCGTCCGCGAGCACCACCCGCCCACGCACCGGATGCTGATCGGCCTCCATGGTCTCGGTCTCCCCCTTGCCCGACCTGTCCCGTTTGTCCCAACAGCCTGCCTGAACATGGGTCTTACGGCTAGCCGGAAGCCTAGTTGGGGGAGGGCCATGACGACACCGGAACGTTTACGCACCATGCTCGAAGCAGTGCAGTCACGGGCTGACCGGCCGTCTCGGGCGAGAGCCGGCAGGTCGTCCCCTGCTCCCAGAGCCGGACGGCCGTCTCCGCCGTCCGACCCGACCGCCCGGAACGTACGCCCGTACCGAGTCCCGGACTCCCCCCTTGAACGGGCCTCACCCGCGTACGCTCCGGGCGGTCAGCCAAGCGGCGGGACGTCCACGGCCGCCGCGGGCGCGGTCACCGGCAGCCGCACACTCAGCGTCGTACCGCCGCCCGGCGGGCTGGCCACGGTCAGCCGGCCGCCGATCGCCTCCACCCGGTCGATGAGCCCGATGAGCCCCGAACCCTTGTCCGGTTCCGCTCCCCCGACGCCGTCGTCGCGGATGACCAGCTCCAGCACGCCCGAACGCTCCAGAGCCGCCACGGTCACCACGCTCGCGCGCGCGTGCTTGACGGCGTTGGTGAGGCACTCGGAGGTGACGTAGTACGCGGCCACCTCCACCTGTTCGGGGAAGCGGGCGCCGGCCAGGGCGAGGTCGAGTTCCATGGGGATCGCGGATCGGCGGGCCAGGGCGCGCAGGGCTGGGCCCAGGCCGCCCTTGGACAGGACGGACGGGTGGATGCCCCGGGCTATCTGGAGCAGGTCCTGGAAGGCGCCGTCGAGGCCCTTGCCCAGGTGGTCCAGCTGCTGGGCGAGTTCCGAGGAGTGGTCCGTCACCAGGGTCTGCGTCATCCGCAGTTCCAGTTGGAGGGAGACCAGACGCTGCTGGACGCCGTCGTGCAGATCGCGTTCGATGCGGCGCCGGGAGGCGTCCCCGGCGGCCACCACGCGCGCACGTGAGGCGGTCAGCTGGTCCCGGCTGTCGGCGTTGGCGATCGCGGTGGCGATCAGTTCGGTGAAGTCGGCGAGCCGGGACTCCGTGCCGTCGGGCAGCGGGTCGAGGAGGGAGGCCGCCACCACCACCCCCCACAGCCTGCCGTCCACGACGATGGGGGCACCCACGGACGTGCCCGACCGGGCCGCGGCCCCGGTCCGGGCCACCTCCTCGATCGCCTTCCGCGCCGCCTCATGACGCGCCATCCGGGCGGCGTCGGCGGTCGCGTCGACCCGCGCCTGCGCGGTCCCGAGGAGTGTGGTGCCGCCGTCGGGCTCGTAGCGCAGGACGGCCGAGGCCGTGCCCAGCAGGGAGCTCACTTCCTCCGCCACCTTCGTGAACACGTCGGACGGCGGCACACCGCGCGCGACCGCGGTGGCGACCCGGCGCAGCGCGGCCTGTTCGAGGGAGGCCCGGCGGCTCTCGGTGACGTCGCGGGCGGCGGCGTAGATGAGTCCTTCCTCGGGGACGGGCCGGGCGCTCCACTGCAGCCAGCAGTCGGTGCCGTCGGCGCGGACGTACCGGTTCTCGAACTCGGCGAGCTCGGCGCCGCTCGCCAGCAGCGCGATGGCCTCCCGGGTGCTGTCCCGGTCCTCCTCGTGGACGAACTCCAGGAACGGCCGGGAGGTCAGCGTCTCGGCCGGATGGCCCAGGGTGCGCTCGAAGGCCGGGTTGACCCGCAGGAAGTAGCCGTCGACGCTGCTGATGCACAGCAGGTCCAGGGAGAGGTTGAAGATGCCCTCCAGCTCCTGCTCGGCCCTTCTGCGCCGGCCGTGGGCGGCGGCGAAGGAGGACATCGTGCCGTTCATGCCGCCCAGCAGCTGGGCCCAGGTGCCGTCGAAGGAGTCGACGTCGGCCCGGTGTTCGAGCCGGCCGGCGTCGATGGCCGTGTTCATGGCCCGGATCTCGTCGGCCAGCCGCTCGCTGGTCACCCGCAGCTCACGGAACGTGTCGGCGACGTCCCCGAGTTCGTCGCGTCCCGCGTAGCGGATGTCGTACGAGAGGTCGCCGTCCGACAGGGCGCGGGCGCCCTCGGAGACCTGGCCGAGGGGGCGGGTGATGGAGCGGCGCAGGGCCAGCGCGAGGAGGGTGACGAGGCCCAGGACACCGAGGGAGACGGCCAGTTCGGTGAAGGCCTGGGCGCGGGTGGTGCGCAGGTCGCGCTCGGCGGTCACGGCCAGTTCCCGGGCGGCCCGGTCCTGAATGCCGCGCAACGCGTCGACGTACCGCTCGGAGTCGGACAGCCAGCTGTCGTACGAGGGCCAGTCGGTGGGCCGGGGGTCGGTGTCGGCGAGCAGGTCGCGGGCCTTGCGGACCTCGCGTCCGGCGGCCTGGAAGATCGCGGTGTGCAGTTCGGCCTTCAGCTCGTCCGACGTGGTCTGCCGGAACGCCCTCAGCTGGGCCTTCTCCAGTTCGGTCCAGCGGCCTGCGGCCGCGGTGGCGCGCCCCTCGGCGGGCGCGTGGAACAGGATGGCGAGTTCCGCCCTCTCGCTCTCGGCGGCGGCGATGGCCCGCAGCATCGCGATGTGGGCGTCGGCCGCGCGGCCCGCGGCCCTGGTGGGGCGCCCGGATTCGAGGGCGGCGACGATGTCGAGGAGGGTGTTCTCTATGACCTCGTACCGCTGGGCCACGGTCTGCGCGTCCAGCGAGCCGGTGCCCGTCTGCACCCGGAGTGCGTGCAGTTGCCGGCGTACGGCGTCGAGGCCCCCGGCGACATCGGACTCCGGCCGACCGACGGCTTCGTCGAAGGCCCGCCGCAGCGCGTCGTCGGTGATCCGCTGGGCCTCCGACCGGCCGCGCAGGGTGTCCGGTTCGGCGCTGAGCCGGGCCTCGACCGCGGCGATCCGCTCGCGTGCGACGGCGCCCGCGACCTCGCCGGTCGCGAACGACACCTCGATCGCGGTGTCGAAGTCGCGCAGGGTCCGCGCCTCCTCCCACTGGGTCACGGTGGTGAAGGCCGTGAAGGCCAGCAGGACGGTGACCGGCAGCAGGACGAGCAGCATCAGCTTGGGGCCGACGCGCAGCCGGGCCAGGAACGGGACGGTGCCCACGGTCGCGGTGCGGCGGCGGATTCGCGCCACGGTGGGGCGCGGGGCGGGGACTCGTCCGCGGGACGGTGGGCGGAGCACGGCCGGGCCTCACGGTCCGGTCGGCGGGTAGTGGCTGTGGTCCGCCAGGTCCTTGTCGACGGCACGCGCCGCCTCGTCGAGGGTGGGCTGCACAGGCGCTCCCCGCATGATCTTCGCGAACGCCCGGGCGAACGCCTCGGTGATCGCCGGGTAGGCGGGTGTCTGCGGCCGGGGGCGGGCGGTGCCGTCGCGCAGTTGTTCTATGTAGAGCCGCGCGGGGCCGCCCTCGGCGAACGCCTCGGTGCGTTCGACGGCCGTGCCGGTGGCGGGTATCCCGCCGTTGACGTCGGTCATGCGCAGGATCTCGTCAGGGCGCAGCAGGAATGCCAGGAAGCGCCAGACGGCGTCGCCGTCGGCGGTGCCCGCGGGGATGCCCCACTGCCAGGAGCCCATCCCGGTGGCGGTGCCCGTGCCGAAGTCGGGCAGCGGCACGATCGCGACGTCGCCCGGGTGGGCCTCGGCGTAGCCCCGGTGCCACCAGTGGCCGGTCCAGGACACGGGGCTCCTGCCCTTCCGGAAGGCCCCGAAGTCCTTGTTCGCGTCCACGTATCCCGCCTTCGCCCAGCCCTGCAGCGTCGTCAACGCCTCGACCGACCGCGGCCCGTTGAGCACTCCGTCGGCCGTTCGATAGGTGGAGCGTTCGATCAGGTCGCCGCCCGCCGACCACACGGCCGGCGCGAAACCGTACGTTCCCCATTCGGTGCCGGCCCACGGCATATGGAGGTCCAGCGGCCTCTCGTAGCCCAGGGTGCGCAGTTTCTTCAGGATGCCGGTGAACTCGTCGGCGGTCCAGGCGTCGCCGACGCCCTTCGGGATGCGTACGCCCGCCTTCTTGAGCACCGACGGCCGTACGTGGAGGCCGAGTCCGGAGTCGAACGTGCCGAGGCCCCACAGCCTGCCCCGGTAGGTGCCCTGTTCGAGGACGGAGGGGAGCAGGTCCGCGCGCAGCGCCTCGGGTACGCAGGAGTCGATCGGACGGAGGTCGCCCGCCCAGGCGTGGCTGAAAAGCTTCGGGGCGTCGAAGTCGAGCAGGTCGGGCAGTTCGCCGTCGGCCGCCGCCGTGCGGACCAGGTCGTCGTAGTCGCCTTCCGGGAGGCGGACGAGACGGACCTTCACCTCGTCCTGGGAGGTGTTGAACGCCCGTACCTGGGCGCGCACGGCCTCCAGTTCGCCGCGCGCGGCCGGTGTGTGGAACCACATCGTGATCTGCGCGGGGGCGTCGATCCGCCCGTCGCAGGTCGCGTCGGAGCTGCGCCGGGTGTCCTCGCCGCCGTTGCCGCCCGCTTCGCAGCCCGCCAGGAGCAGGGCCATGCACAGCAGAAACGCCGACAGGGCACGGCCCGGTGTCCTCGAAGCGCCGGGCCGGCCGGTCGGAGTGCTTGGCCGGGGGCCGGCGGCGTGGGTCATGGTCCGCTCTTCGGGTAGCCGTCGTGGGCGGCGAGGTCCTGGTCGATGGCCTCGACCGCCTCGTCGAGCGTCTTCTCGGCGGGCGCTCCCGCGAAGACGATGTCGGCGACCGCACGCGAGAAGGCGACGGTGACCGCCGGGTACGCCGGTGTCTGCGGCCTGGGCCGGGCGACCCCGCTGCGCAGCTGCTCGATGAACAGCCGCTCCGCGCCGTCCTCGTCGTACAGCGGGGAGAGCTTCACCGCTCGCTCCGTGGCCGGAATCGCGCCGTTGGCCTCGCTCATCCTGACCACCTGCTCCGGCTGCAACAGATACTCCAGGAAACGCCACACCGCGTCGCCGTCGGCGCCCCCGGAGGGGATGCCCCACTGCCAGGAACCCATGCCGGTGACGGTACCCGTGCCGAAGTCGGGCAGCGGCACGATCGCCACGTCACCCGGGTGCGCCTCGCTGAACTCGCCGTACTTCCAGTGCCCCATCCAGGAGATGGGGCTGCGGCCCTTCACGAACGCGCTCTTGTCCTTGTCCCTGTCCTTGTCGACGTATCCCTCCTCGACCCACTTCTGCAGGGTGGTGAGCGCCCCGACGGACTCCGGACCGTTGAGGAACCCGTCGGCCGTGCGGAACTCCTCGGGGTCGATGAGATCGCCCCCGGCCGACCACACGGCCGGCGCGAAGGCGTAGGTGTTCCACTCGTCGGCGAGCTTGGAGTCGGTGATGTTCAGGTCCAGCGGCGCCTCGTAGCCCGCCGCGCGCAGCTCGCGCAGGATCTCCGTCAGCTCGTCGGCGGTCCAGGCGTCGTCGACGCCCTTCGGGATGCGCACCCCCGCCTCCTTGAGCACCGACGGCCGTACGTACAGACCGAGTCCGGAATCGAACGTGCCCACGCCCCACAGCCTCCCGTCGTACGTGCCCTGCCGGCGGATGGAGGGCAGCAGATCGCCGCGGGTCTTCGCGGGCACGCAGGAGTCGATCGGCTTGAGGGTGCCGGACCAGGCGTAGCTGTAGAGGTTCGGGCCGTCGAAGTCGAGCAGGTCGGGCAGGTCGCCGCTGGCCGCCGCGGACAGGACGAGTTCGGTGTACGGGCGCTGCTCGGGCAGGGTGACCAGTTCGACCCGCACCTGCCGCTGGGACTTGTTGAACTCCTTGACCTGGCTGCGCAGCGTGGTCAGCTCACCGCTCTGCCCGGCGTGGAACCACATCGTGATGTGGGCGGTGCCGTCGATCTTCCCGTCGCAGGTCGTGTCGCCCGCCGTCCTGTCCCCCTCGCCCGCCCGGCTGTCTCCGCCGCCACTGCATCCGGACAGCAGCAGCGCGGCCACCGCCACGCCCGACAGCAGGGCACGGCGGACACGGCTTCTTCCGAGGTCCCGGCGCGGCATCTTCATCGCACACCCCCACTCGACCGGACGACACGGCCCCCAGGGCAGCGACATGCTACTCGTCGTGTTGCGTTCGATTCCCTGGGTGAGAGAGAACCCGTTGATTCGGCAAAGGACTTCAGCACATTCCCGCTAACCGGAATCCGGCGGCGCCGACACTTACCCGCTAGCCGGAATGTGTGCCCATGACCACCTTGGGAGGCTGTGACCATGTCCATGCGCTGTCTCATCGTCGATGACAGTGCCCGGTTCCTGGAGACTGCCCGCACGCTGCTGGAGCGCGACGGGATCCGCGTCGTCGGCGTGGCGTCCACGGGCGCGGAGGCGCTGGCACGGGCCGCGGAACTGTCCCCTGATCTCGTCCTGTTGGACATCGACCTCAACGGCGAGAGCGGACTGGAGCTCGCGGCGAGGCTCGCGCGCACCGCCTCGTCCGTCATCATCCTCACCTCCACGCATCCCCTGGACGACATCCAGGAACTCGTCGCCGCCAGTCCCGCCCGGGGTTTTCTTCACAAGTCGAAGCTCTCGGGACAGGCGCTGCGGGACCTGCTGGGGCCGAATCCCGGGTGCCCGGCGCATTGAGGATCTTGGCGGTGGTGTCCGGCCATGTCACGCACCAGGTGTTGTCGGGACTTGGTCAACACGCTTCAATGCGGGGGAACTCAGGACGAGGAACGCCGTCGTACGGATGTGAAGACGGACGGCCGTCTCCGAGCGTCCTCCGGGCGCCCCATCGGCCCGCGCGGTCCGACCAGCCGTCGCGTACTCCTCTACAGAAAGGCCCCCTGCATGCGGCACGCCACAGAGCACGCGGACGTCGCGACGGTCACGGGCGACGCCACGGACGTCGTCGCGGACGTCGCCACGGACGTCGTCGCGGCGGAGCTGGAGTCGGTCCTGCGGGGCGGCCCCTTCCATGTCGCGCTGCGCGCCGCGATCGCCGCCCGCGGACTGCCGCTGCAGCGCGTGCAGCACCATCTGTCGCGGTACGGGGTCAAGGTCGGTGTCACCAGCCTCAGTTACTGGCAGCAGGGCGCCCGGCGTCCGCAGCGCCCCGAGTCGCTGCGGGCCGTGCGGGCCCTGGAGGAGATCCTCCAGCTCCCGGACGAGTCGCTGATCCGGCTGCTCGCGCAGGCCGACGAGCACTCCGTCCCGGAGCGCCCCTCCGGCCGCTCCTACCGCTCCGTCGTGGAGGCCTCCGGCGTCCTGGAACGGCTCCTCACCGACCTGGAGGTGCCGCTCGACGGCGGCGTGCACACCGTCGGCCATCACGAGCGGGTCCGCGTCGGCGCCTGCCGGGAGCTGCTGGGCCGCGAGTCCCAGCACATCGTGCGCGCCCACAAGGACGGCGTGGACCGCTATGTGGCCGTCCACCACGGCGACCCGGGCTGTGCCCCGGAGCGGATGGGCGTCCGTGCGCTGGAGAACTGCCGCAGCGGGCGGGTGCGTTGGGACCGCGACACCGGTGTCCTCGTCGCCGAACTCCTCTTCGACACCCGGCTGCGCAGTGGCGACACGTTCCTCTTCCGCTACGGCTTCGACGACGGCACGGCCGGTGTCTGCACCGAGTACGTCCGCGGTTTCCGCGCCGCGGGCGGTCAGTACGCCCTCCAGGTGCGCTTCGACGAACGCGCCCTGCCCGTGCGCTGCCACCGCTTCAGCCAGCACTCGGCGGCCGCCCCCCGCAGCGGCAGGCAGTCCCTCCCGCTGAGCGGCCTGCACCGCTCGGTCCACCTCGTGGAACCACGGGTGCGGACGGGGATCGTCGGGATCGGGTGGGACTGGGAGTGAGCGGCCGGGGGCACGGCAGCGGTTGAGGGGCTGCCTTCGGCCGCGACAGCGCCGTCGCAGCGAGTCGGCGGAAGGTGAGCGGGCGGGCAGGGCGCGGTCGCCATCGAGGTGGCCGCCCGTCGCGGTACGCGAGCCTTTGACACTCGGCCGCCTCGGCTCCCCACCGCCTGTCGAACGCGGGGCCAGGGCGGCCGATGAGGGAACGTACGGCGGCCCGCGGGGAATTCCCGCGGGCCGCCGTATTTTGCTGGACTTGCCACGACCTGTCGCGCTGGTGACTCAGGCCTTGCGTGCCCGCGTGGTCTTCGTCGCGGGTGTCGCCTTCTTCGTGGCCACGGCCGCCTTCTTGGCGGCTGTGGTCTTGGCGGCCGTGGTCTTGGCGGCCGTGGTCGTCCGGGCCGTCGCCGTCTTCTTCGTCGGCGACTTGGCGGCGACCGTCTTCCTGACCGCGGTCTTGCGCGGGGCCTTCACCGAGGTGGCGTCGCTGATCCGGTCGGCGCCGAGGATCTCGCGCAGGAACTTGCCCGTGTGGCTGGCCGGAACCCCGGCGACCTCCTCGGGTGTGCCCTCCGCGATGACGAGGCCACCGCCGGCGCCGCCCTCGGGGCCCATGTCGACGACCCAGTCGGCGGTCTTGACGACGTCGAGGTTGTGCTCGATGACGATGACCGTGTTGCCCTTGTCGACCAGGCCGGACAGCACGGTGAGCAGCTTGCTGATGTCCTCGAAGTGCAGACCGGTGGTCGGCTCGTCGAGGACGTACACCGTGCGCCCTGTGGAGCGCTTCTGGAGCTCGCTGGCAAGCTTCACCCGCTGGGCCTCACCACCGGACAGGGTGGTCGCCGACTGGCCGAGGCGGACGTAGCCGAGACCCACGTCGTTCAGCGTCTTGAGGTGGCGGGAGATCGCCGGGACGGCCTCGAAGAAGTGCATGCCTTCCTCGATCGGCATGTTCAGGACGTCGGCGATGGACTTGCCCTTGTAGTGGACGTCCAGCGTTTCCCGGTTGTACCGGGCACCGTGGCAGACCTCGCACGGGACGTAGACGTCCGGGAGGAAGTTCATCTCGATCTTGATGGTGCCGTCGCCCGCGCAGTTCTCGCAGCGGCCGCCCTTGACGTTGAAGGAGAAGCGGCCGGGCAGATAGCCGCGGACCTTCGCCTCGGTGGTCTCGGCGAACAGCTTGCGGACGTGGTCGAAGACGCCGGTGTACGTCGCCGGGTTGGACCGGGGGGTGCGGCCGATGGGCGACTGGTCGACGTGCACGACCTTGTCGACGAGGTCGTCGCCGTCCACGCGCGTGTGTCGCCCCGGTACGCTCCTCGCGCCGTTCAGCTCGCGGGCCAGGTGCGTGTAGAGGATGTCGTTGACCAGCGTGGACTTGCCGGAGCCGGAGACGCCGGTGACGGCCGTGAAGACGCCCAGCGGGAAGGACACGTCGATGTCCTGGAGGTTGTTCTCCCGGGCACCGTGCACGGTGAGCTGCCGGGTCGGGTCGAGGGGGCGGCGGATGTCGGGGAGGGGGATGGCCTTCTTGCCCGACAGGTACTGCCCGGTCTGCGACTCCGCGTTGTCGAGCAGCTCCTTCAGGGAGCCGCTGTGCACGACCTTGCCACCGTGCTCGCCGGCGCCGGGGCCGATGTCGACGATCCAGTCGGCCATCTTGATGGTGTCCTCGTCGTGCTCGACGACGATGAGCGTGTTGCCCATGTCGCGCAGCCGGACCAGGGTCTCGATGAGCCGGTGGTTGTCCCGCTGGTGCAGACCGATGGAGGGCTCGTCGAGGACGTAGAGCACGCCGACGAGGCCGGAGCCGATCTGGGTGGCCAGGCGGATGCGCTGGGCCTCGCCGCCGGAGAGCGTGCCGGCCGCGCGGTTCAGCGAGAGGTAGTCGAGGCCGACGTCGACCAGGAACCGCAGCCGTTCGTTGACCTCCTTCAGCACCCGCTCGGCGATCTTCTTGTCGCGGGCGTTGAGCTTCAGCTCGCCCAGGAAGTCCGCGCAGTCACTGATGGACATGGCGGAGACCTCGGCGATCGACTTCTCCATGATCGTGACCGCGAGGACGATCGGCTTCAGGCGGGTGCCCTCACAGGTGGGGCAGGGCACCTCGCGCATATAGCCCTCGAAGCGCTCACGGCTGGCGTCGCTCTCGGCCTCGCTGTGCCGCCGCTTCACGAAGGGGACGGCGCCTTCGAAGGCCGTGGTGTACACACGCTCACGCCCGTACCGATTGCGGTAGCGGACCTCGATCTGTGTCTTGTGGCCGTACAGCAGGGCCTTCTTCGCGCGCTGCGGGAGACCGGCGAAGGGGATGTCGGTCCGGAATCCCAACGCGTCCGCCAGGGCTCCGATGAGGCGGCCGAAGTAGTCCTTGGTGTGTCCGTGCGACCACGGGTGGATGGCGCCCTCGTCGAGCGACTTGTCCTCGTCCGGGACGATCAGCTCGGGGTCGACCTCCATGCGCGTACCGATGCCGGTGCATTCGGGGCAGGCGCCGAAGGGCGAGTTGAAGGAGAAGGAGCGGGGCTCCAGCTCCTCGAAGGACAGGTCGTCGTACGGGCAGTACAGGTGCTCCGAGAACATGCGCTCGCGCTCGGGGTCGTCCTCGGGGAGGTCGACGAAGTCGAGCACGACCATGCCGCCGGAGAGGCCGAGGGCGGTCTCCACGGAGTCGGTGAGGCGGCGCTTGGCGGAGTCCTTCACCGTGAGGCGGTCGACGACCACCTCGATGGTGTGCTTCTCCTGCTTCTTCAGGGTGGGCGGGTTGGAAAGCTGGACGGTCTCGCCGTCCACCCGGGCGCGGCTGTAACCCTTGGTCTGGAGGTCCGCGAAGAGGTCGACGAACTCGCCCTTGCGCTCACGCACCAGCGGCGAGAGAACCTGGAAGCGGCTCCCCTCCGGCAGCTCCAGGACCCGGTCGACGATGGCCTGCGGCGACTGGCGGGAGATCGGGCGGCTGCACTCAGGGCAGTGCGGCTTGCCGATGCGCGCGAAGAGCAGCCGCAGGTAGTCGTAGACCTCGGTGATGGTGCCGACCGTGGAGCGCGGGTTGCGCGAGGTCGACTTCTGGTCGATGGAGACCGCCGGGGACAGACCCTCGATGAAGTCGACGTCCGGCTTGTCCATCTGCCCGAGGAACTGGCGGGCGTAGGAGGAGAGCGACTCGACGTACCGGCGCTGCCCTTCGGCGAAGATCGTGTCGAAGGCCAGCGAGGACTTGCCCGACCCCGACAGGCCCGTGAAGACGATGAGCGAGTCGCGTGGCAGATCGAGCGAGACGTTCTTCAGGTTGTGCTCGCGCGCGCCACGGACGATGAGACGGTCGGCCACGCCGGTCCGCACCTTTCTTGAGTGGAGTGACAGGGGCCGGAGCCCCCGTCTTCCACAGACTAGGGGGAGCCACTGACAGCGCCGGTCCTGTTTCCCCGTTCCACAACAATCCCGGGCCCTCCAGCATGCCCGACGCCGCACCCGACCATATAGCACGTGCATTCGATTTGCGGGCGCAGCCGGACTCCTTCACCCGAAGGGGTGGCGGGGCTAGGGTCGGCGTCATGATGGATCACGCGCGTGACCTGGCATCTGTACGTGAAGCGACGGACCGGCTCCTCACCGCAGCGGCCGCGCTGGACAACGCCGGTGTGACCCAGCCGTCACGGCTGCCCGGCTGGACCCGCGGCCATGTCCTCGCCCACCTCGCCCGCAACGCGGACGCGCTCGTGAACGTCCTCGAAGGGCGCCCCATGTACGTCTCGGGGGAGGCCCGGGACGCCGACATCGAGCGGGACGCTCCCCGGCCTCTGGAGGTGCAGCTCGCCGACGTACGGGAGAGCGCGAACCGTTTCCAGGACGCCGCCTCGGTCTCCGCGGACTGGTCCCGCACGGTGGAGCTCCGCAACGGGGTCACGGACTCCGCGTCCCGGGTGCCGTTCCGGCGCTGGATCGAGGTGGAGATCCATCACGTGGACCTGGGGGTCGGGTACGAGCTGGAGGATCTGCCGAAGGAGTTCACGCAGCGGGAGATCAACTTCCTGACCGAGCGGTTCCGTAACCATCCGGGCGTCCCCGCACTGATGATCGAGCAGGACGACGGACGCATGATCCCCACCGGGGTCGTCGAGAGGGTCACCGGAGTGCAGCTCGACAGCGGCTACCGGCCGCCTCACCCCGATCTCACGGTCAGTGGCAGCCAGGCCGACCTCCTCGGCTGGCTCGCGGGCCGGCGCGACGGCAGCGCCCTGCACGTCGAGGGTGGCTCCCTTCCGGCACTTCCCCCGCTGTAGCGGCCGTGCGGCCGTGTGTTCCCCCGCGTCCTAGACTGACGGCCATGACGTACAGCGGAGCGGTGAAGGTCGGCGGTCCTGCGGATGTGCACGAGCTGCGGGATCTGATGATCTCCAAGGTCGCGGTCGGACCGATGGACAACAACGCGTATCTGCTGCGCTGCCGGGCCACCGACGAGCAGCTGCTGATCGACGCCGCGAACGACGCCGGCACGCTGCTCACCCTGATCGGCGACGACGGGATCGCGTCCGTCGTCACCACGCATCAGCACGGCGACCACTGGCAGGCGCTCGCCGAGGTCGTGGCGGCCACCGGCGCCCGTACGTACGCGGGCCGGGACGACGCCGAGGGCATCCCCGTGGCGACCGACGTACCCGTCGACGACGGAGACACGATCCGGGTGGGGCGCGTGGAGCTGACCGCGCGCCATCTGGTGGGCCACACGCCGGGTTCGATCGCCCTGGTCTACGACGACCCGCACGGGCATCCGCATGTGTTCACCGGCGACTGCCTCTTCCCCGGCGGTGTGGGCAACACCCGCAAGGACCCGAAGGCGTTCGCCAGTCTGATCCACGATGTGGAGACGAAGATCTTCGACGTGCTGCCCGACGAGACCTGGGTCTACCCGGGCCACGGCAACGACACGACGCTCGGCGCGGAGCGCCCGCACCTGCCGGAGTGGCGCGCCCGGGGCTGGTGAACCCCCCCAGCGCCGTACGGCAGTTGGTGAGGCGTCCGGCAGGGCTCGCGGCCGCACCCGCACGCGCCCCGTGTGAATCGAACGCACGCGCCGGTGCCACGCGCGCGCTCCCGGCGTACGCCGTGGCGTAGTCCACTGGTGGCAGGTCCGCACAGGATGACGGCTCCTGTACGGATGGGCCGCCGGCCTTCCCAATCCCCGCCCTCGGCCGGCGGCCCCGCCCGGCGTTCACAGCAATGCAACGTTCGTTCCCAGTATGCGGACAATTGCCCAGGTGACCTCGACAAACAGGATGCCGCGCTGTCAATCTCACGCCATGCGTCCTGTCCTGCGAGCCCCGCGCTCCCCGCGCCGTGCCGCTTTTGCCGCCATAGCCGCCCTGCTCGCCGCCGTCGCGGTGGGCTGTGCCCCGCAGCCGGAGGAGGACGCCTCCGGCTCGGCGTCCGCCTCGGCGTCCGGAGCGTCCTGCGCCAAGGGCGAGTTGAGCACGGAGGCCGCCGGCAAGCTGACCATCGCCACGGACTCCCCCGCGTACGAGCCCTGGTTCAAGGACGACGCCCCGAAGAACGGTGAGGGCTTCGAGTCGGCGGTCGCGTACGCCGTGGCGAAGGAACTGGGCTACGACAAGGCGGACGTCGTCTGGCAGAGCGTGCCCTTCAACAAGGCCTTCGCACCGGGTGAGAAGACCTTCGACTTCGACATCAACCAGGTGTCGATCAGCGACGAGCGCAAGAAGGCCGTGGACTTCTCGTCCGGCTACTACGACGTGCGCCAGGCCGTCATCGCCCTGAAGGACTCCGAGGCCGCGAAGGCCACCGGCATCGCGGACCTCAAGAAGCTGCACCTCGGCGCCCAGGTCGGCACCACCAGCCTGAACTACGTCAATGACGTGGTGAAGCCGGCCCAGGAACCCGCCGCCTACTCGAAGAACGACCAGGCCAAGTCCGCGCTGAAGAACGGCCAGATCGACGCGATCGTGGTCGACCTGCCGACCGCGTTCTACATCACGTCGGCCGAGGTG
The DNA here is from genome assembly GCF_024612015.1 of Streptomyces sp. CA-210063. Classification (NCBI taxonomy): domain Bacteria; kingdom Bacillati; phylum Actinomycetota; class Actinomycetes; order Kitasatosporales; family Streptomycetaceae; genus Streptomyces; species Streptomyces sp. CA-210063. The sequence continues at coordinate 8,093,034 of NZ_CP102512.1, read as the reverse complement.
ACGGACGCGACGATCGTCGGCCAGTTCGAGAACCAGGGCGGCACGCCCGAGCAGTTCGGACTCGTCCTCGACAAGGGCAGCGCCCTCACGTCGTGTGTGACGACCGCCGTGGACGCCCTGCGCGAGGACGGCACGCTGGCGAAGATCGAGCAGGAGTGGCTCTCCGACGCCGTCGACGCCCCGGTGCTCAAGTGACGGTCGTGAAGGAGGAGTCCGGCCAGGAAGACGCGGACGACAACGGCGACGTGCCCGGCGAGGACGACGGCTACGTCCCCTCGCAGCGGCGGCTCGACCGGGAGCAGTACAAGCGCACCCGGGCCCGCCGCGCCACGGGCATCGCCGCGCTGTCGACGCTGGTCACAGGTGTCGTCCTCTATCTCGTCGTCGTCAACGCGCCCGGCTGGCCGCGCACCAAGGAGACGTTCTTCAGCGCGGAGTACGCGCGCGAGGCGTTCCCCAAGGTCCTCGAGGGACTCTGGCTCAACGTGCGGCTGCTGCTGGTCTGCGGTGTCGCCGTGCTCGTCCTCGGCATGCTCATCGCCGTCGCGCGGACCCTGCGCGGCCCGGTGTTCTTCCCGCTGCGGGCGCTGGCCGCCGCGTACACCGACTTCTTCCGCGGTCTGCCGCTGATCATCAACCTGATGATCGTGGTCCTGGGCGTCCCGGCGCTCAGGCTTCAGGGCGTGACCGTCGACCCGGTACTGCTCGGCGGCACCGCGCTGACGCTGACGTACTCGGCGTACGTCGCCGAGGTGTTCCGCGCCGGCATCGAGTCCGTGCACCCCTCGCAGCGCGCGGCGGCGCGCTCGCTGGGCCTCACCAACCGGCAGGCGCTGCGGCACGTGGTGCTCCCCCAGGCGGTACGCCGTCAGGTGCCGCCCCTCCTCAACGACCTGGTGTCGCTGCAGAAGGACACCGGCCTGGTCTCGATCGGCGGTGCGATCGACGCGGTGCGCGCCGCGGACATCATCGCGGGCCGCAGCCTCAACTACACGCCGTACATCGTCGCGGGACTGGTCTTCGTGGCCCTGACCATCCCGATGACCCGCTTCACCGACTGGGTCACGGCCCGGATGGACCGGCAGCGGGCGCAGGGAGGCACGACATGAGCGACACCCAGGACACGGCGGAGGCCCCCGACGGCTCCCCCGTGCTGCGGATGGAGTCCGTCCGCAAGACCTTCGGCGGCTCGGTCGTGCTGCGGGACGTCGACCTGGAGGTCGCCCCGCACACCGTGACCGCCCTGATCGGCGCCTCCGGGTCCGGCAAGTCGACGCTGCTGCGCTGCGCCAACCTCCTGGAGGACATCGACGACGGGGCGATCTGGCTGGACGGCGAGGAGATCACCGATCCGCGCGCCGACCAGGACGCGGTGCGCCGCCGTATCGGCGTGGTCTTCCAGGCGTACAACCTGTTCCCGCACATGACGGTCCTGGACAACATCACTCTCGCCCCGCGCCGTGTGCACGGCGTCGCCCGCGCGGAGGCCGAGGAACGGGCCCATGAACTCCTGGACCGCCTCGGACTGAACGGGAAGGCGGGCGCGTACCCCGACCGGCTCAGCGGCGGTCAGCAGCAGCGCGTGGCGATCGTGCGCGCCCTGGCCGTACGGCCCCGGCTGCTGCTGCTCGACGAGATCACCGCGGCCCTCGACCCGGAGTTGGTCGGCGAAGTCCTCAACGTCGTCCGTGACCTGAAGGCGGACGGCATGACGATGGTGCTGGCCACGCACGAGATGGGCTTCGCCCGCGACGTCGCCGACCAGGTTTGTTTTCTGGACGGAGGGGTGGTGCTGGAGCGCGGCACCGCGGAGCAGGTCTTCGGCGATCCGCGGCAGGAACGCACGCGGCAGTTCCTGCGACGGATCGTGGAGGCGGGCCGCCTGTAAGGGGCGCGGTCCTGGAGACCGGGCATTACGCCTCGGCCTTCCCCGTCCCCGCCAGCGCGGCGACCCGTTCGACGCCGAACACATAGCCCTGCACCCCGCAACCGGCGATGACCCCGTCGGCGCGCAGGGAGACGTAGGAGTGGTGCCGGAAGGTCTCGCGCTTGTGGATGTTGGAGATGTGGACCTCCAGCACCGGCAACCCGTCGCAGGTGTTGAGGGCGTCCAGGATGGCGACGGAGGTGTGCGAGTAGGCGCCGGGGTTGATGACGATCCCGCTGTGGTCGAGCCGTGCCTCATGGATCCAGTCGACCAGTTCGCCCTCGTGGTTGGACTGCCGGAAGTCCACCGTGCCGCCATGCGCGGCCGCCGCCTTGGCGCACATCGCCTCGACGTCGGCGAGCGTGTCGGAGCCGTAGATCTCGGGCTGACGCTGCCCCAGGAGGTTCAGGTTGGGGCCGTTGAGGATCATGATCGGGGCGTTGGCCAGGGTGCGGGGCACGGTTCCTCCGGTCCGTTCGGTGGGCGGCCCGTCGGGACCGCTGCTCGACCCCGGTTTATCACGGTGCGACCGCGGGACAGGAGCCCGTACCCTCCCCGCATGACGACGCCCTCGTACCCGCCCAAGCCCTCCCCCGGCGACCGCGTCGCCGTCATCTCGCCCGCCGCCGGCCTGCCCGAACTCTTCCCGCGCCCCTACGAACTGGGCCTGGAACGGCTGCGCGAGGAGTACGGCCTCGTACCGGTCGAGTACCCGACGACCCGGAGGATGGGCACGACGCCACGGGAGCGGGCGGACGACATCCATGCGGCCTTCGCCGACCCGGACATCAAGGCGGTCTTCACGTCGATCGGCGGCGACGACCAGATCACCGTGCTGCCGCTGCTCGACCGGGAGTTGCTGAGGGCCAGTCCCAAGCCGTTCTTCGGCGTGAGCGACAACACCAACCTGTTGGTGTTCCTGTACAACGCCGGCGTCGTCGGCTACCACGGCGGCACCGTGATGACGTCGTTGGGCAGGTCCGGCGCCATGGACCCGCTGACCGCCGACTCCCTGCGCGCGGCTCTGTTCACCTCGGGGCCGTACGAACTGCGGCCCGCGGAGCGCTTCAACGACATCGACCGCGACTGGGCCGACCCGGCGACCTTCGACGCGGAGCCGGAGAGCGTGCCCGGCACCGGATGGACCTGGGTGAATCCCGACCGCGTGGTGGAGGGCCGCGGTTGGGGCGGCTGTCTGGAGATCCTGGGCTGGCTGCTGATGGCCGACCGCGAGGTGCCGCGCGACCTGTCCGTCTTCGACGGCGGTGTGCTCTTCCTGGAGACCTCGGAGGAACTGCCGAGCGGCGAGGAGGTCTTCCGCACCCTGCGGAACATGGGCGAGCGCGGTCTGCTCCGGCGCTTCTCCGCGCTCCTGATGGGCCGCCCCAAGGCCTGGTCCTTCGAGCGGCCCAACACCCCGGAGGAAGCGGCTCGTTACACGACCGGCCAGCGCGAGGCCGTACTGCGCGCCATGGGGGCGTACGCCCCCGACACCACGATCGTCTTCGACGTGGACCTCGGACACACCGATCCGCAACTCGTCATCCCCTACGGGGGCGTGATCCGGGTGGATGGGCCCGCCCGGCGCATCACAGTGACCTACTGATGCACTTGGACGCCTCCTGAGACACATTGACGTCGAACGGGCCTCCGCACGCCCCCCGTAACCGCCGATCACCGTGGGTAGTTGACGCGGCATGCAACCTGCACGCACCGTGAAACCGCCCTCCATGCTGCGCCTCGCGACCGCCTCGCTCGCCGGAACGGCCATCGAGTTCTACGACTTCTTCGTCTACGGGACGGCGGCGGCCCTCGTCCTGGGGCCGCTGTTCTTCCCGACGTTCTCGCCGCTGGCCGGGACCCTCGCCGCCTTCGCGACCTTCGGCGTCGGGTTCGTGGCACGGCCGCTCGGCTCGGTGCTGTTCGGGCACATCGGGGACCGGCACGGGCGGCGGCCGGTCCTCGTCGCCTCGCTGCTGCTGACCGGGGGCGCGACCGTGGCCGTCGGCTGCGTCCCCACGTTCGACTCGATCGGCGTGGCCGCCCCCTTCCTCCTCCTCGTGCTGCGCTTCCTGCAAGGGCTCGGGCTCGGCGGAGAGTGGGGCGGGGCGGTGCTGCTGACGGCGGAGCACGCGCCGGCCGATCGGCGCGGGCTGTGGTCGAGTTTCCCCCAGGTCGGGCCCGCGGTGGGGTTCCTGCTGGCCAACGGGGTGATGCTGGCGCTGTCGGCGAGCCTGACGGAGGCCCAGTTCGCCGCCTGGGGGTGGCGGGTGCCGTTCTGGGCGGCGGGTGTACTGGCCGTCGCGGGGCTGTGGCTGCGGTCGTCGCTCACGGAGAGCCCGCAGTTCCTGCAGATCGACGAGCCCGCGCGCGTGCCGCTCGCCGAGGTGGTGCGCGACCACTGGCGGCTCGTCCTGCTGACGGCCGGGGCGCTCGCGATCGGGTACGCGGTGTTCTACTCGGTGACGACCTGGTCCCTCGCGTACGGGACCGAACGGCTCGGGGTGAGCCGTACCGTCATGCTGACCTGCATCATGGGCGCCGTGGTGGTGAAGGGCGCCCTGACACCGCTGGCAGCGGTGCTCGGGGACCGGTACGGGCGGCGCCCGATGTGTCTCGTGGGCTGTTCCGCGACCGTGCTGTGGATGTTCCCCATGATCGCTCTGCTGTCGACCGGTGAACCCCTGCTGATCTTCTTCGGCTTCCTGGTGGCGATGCTCGCGTTCGTCACGATGTTCGCCGTCATCGCCGCGTATCTGCCGGAGCTGTACGAGCCCCGGGTGCGCTGCACGGGGGCCGCGGTGGGCTACAACCTGGGCGGGGTGGTCGGCGGCGCCCTGACACCGATCGTGGCCACCGCCGTGGCCCAGGGCGGACGGGTGCCCTGGGGCGTGGGCGCGTACCTGACCGGGATCGCCCTGCTGAGCCTGGGCTGCTTCGCGCTGCTGCCCGAGACGAGGCCGGTACCCCTGGCGACGGCGGCGGAGGCGGAGGCCACCGCGGGGTGAGCACCGGTGCCTGGGCCGTCCTCGTTCCCCCCGCCGCTAGGGGTTCACCGCCAGCTCCAGGTACGCGGCGAACAGCACCAGATGGACGCCGCCCTGGAGCGGTGTCGCGCGCCCGGGGACCACGGTCAGCGAGGCCACCACGACGGTCAGGGCGAGCAGCACCATATGGGTGGCGCCCAGGCCGAGGACGAGCGGTCCGGAGAGCCAGACGGAGGCCAGGGCGACAGCCGGAATGGTCAGGCCGATGCTGGCCATCGCGGAGCCCAGGGCGAGGTTGAGGCTGGTCTGGACGCGGTCGCGGCGGGCCGCGCGCAGTGCGGCGATGGTCTCGGGCAGCAGCACGAGCAGCGCGATGATCACACCGACGACGGCGTGCGGGAGTCCGGCCGCCTCGACGCCGGACTCGATGGTGGGTGAGACGCCCTTGGCGAGGCCGACCACACCGACGAGCGCCATGCCGAGCAGTCCGAGGCTGATCCGGGCGGTGCGGGCCGTCGGCGCCTCGGCGTGGTCGGCCGCGGTGATCACCTCGCCGTGGCGGGTGATCGGCAGGAAGTAGTCCCGGTGGCGCACGGTCTGGGTCGCCACGAACAGGCCGTACAGCATCAGTGAGGCGAGTGCCGCGAAGGTGAGCTGGGCCGTGGAGAACTCCGGGCCCGGCTTGCTGGTGGTGAAGGTGGGGAGCACCAGGCTGAGCGTGGCCAGCGTCGCGACCGTGGCGAGGGCGGCGCCGGTGCCCTCCGGATTGAAGACCGCGAGCCCGTGACGCAGTGAGGCGACGAGCAGACACACGCCGACTATGCCGTTGCAGGTGATCATCACCGCGGCGAAGACCGTGTCGCGGGCGAGGGTCGAGCTCTTGTCGCCTCCGTCGGCCATCAGCGTGACGATCAGCGCGACCTCGATGATCGTCACAGCGACGGCGAGGACCAGGGAGCCGAACGGTTCGCCGACCCGGTGTGCGACGATCTCGGCGTGATGGACGGCGGCCAGTACGGCTCCCGCGAGCACCAGCGTCACCAGGGCCACGCCCGCCGCGGGCAGATCACGTCCCCAGGTGAGAGCGAGCAGGACGATCGCGGCCACCGGGACGACAGCGGTCCAACGCGTCGTGAGCGACCGGAGCCGAGCGAGCATGCGGTGTTCCTTCCAGACGTGAAAGGGCCCCGCACTCGGATGGACGCCGTGTATCTGCGTCCTTCGTCGTGCGGGGCCCCATCAGTGATCGCTGTGCGGTGTTCGGGCTCCGTCAGGCCTCGATGCTGTCCTTCTCGGCGCCTTCGGCCTTCTTCTGCTCGGCCTCGGCCTGCGCCTGCTTCTTGGAGGCGATCAGGCTGGTGATCGTGGTGACGACCAGGACCGCGCAGATCACACCGAGCGAGACCGGGATGGAGATCTCGGGTACGTGGACGCCGGACTCGTGCAGGGCGTGCAGCACCAGCTTCACACCGATGAAGCCGAGGATGACCGACAGACCGTAGGACAGGTGGACCAGCTTCCTCAGCAGGCCGCCGATGAGGAAGTACAGCTGTCGCAGGCCCATGAGCGCGAACGCGTTGGCCGTGAACACGATGTACGGGTCCTGGGTCAGGCCGAAGATCGCCGGGATCGAGTCCAGCGCGAAGAGGACGTCCGTGGTGCCGATCGCGAGCATCACGACCAGCATCGGCGTCATGACGCGCTTGCCGTTCTGCTCGATCCACAGCTTGGTGCCGTGGTACCGGTCGGCGACACCGAAGCGCTTCTCTGCGGCCTTGAGGAGCTTGTTCTCCTCCCACTCCTCGTCCGACTCATCGGCCCTGGCCTCCTGGATCAGCTTCCAGGCGGTGTAGATCAGGAACGCGCCGAAGATGTAGAACACCCAGGCGAAGCTGGCGAGGATGGCCGCGCCCGCGGCGATGAATATCGCGCGGAGCACCAGGGCTATCAGCACACCGACCAGCAGCACCCGCTGCTGGTACTGCGAGGGCACGGAGAACTTCGCCATGATCAGGACGAAGACGAAGAGGTTGTCGACGCTCAGGGACTTCTCGGTGATGAAGCCCGCGAAGAACTCTCCGGCCGGCTGGCCGCCGGCGAAGACGAGCAGCCCGAGCCCGAAGAGGGCGGCCAGGACGATCCAGACGACCGTCCAGATTCCGGCTTCCTTGATGGACACGTCATGGGGCTTGCGGCCGATGAAGAAGTCGACCGCGATGAGGGCGGCAAGGCCCAGGACAGTCAGGACCCATAGGGTCGTGGAAACATCCACTGCGCCTCCGGCAGTACGTAACGGCAAATTTTCAGCGTCGTCGCTACCGGAGGTCTCTTCCACCCGGTCCTCCAGGGCGTTCCACAACGCCTGGTGCCGCCGGGCCGACGCCCCGGGATCTGGATTGATCCGTATTGACGGGGACGCCGCAGCATGTAGGGAGTACTCCCCTCCGCACCAAGAGAGTACCCAATCACCAAGAGTAGGTAAAGGGTCAGGCAAAGGAAGCATCAAAAGAGCTGGTCAGGCGGCTTTGCCAGGGCTTGGTACGGGGTGGTCCTCACCGGTTCCAGGAGCGGCGGGCGTCCGCGACCCGGGCGAGCACCTCGTGCATGACCCGGCTGCCGGGCGGAAGGCTCAACGGCTCGTACGTCCACGCGTGCCCGACCCAGGGATCGGCCAGGTGGTCGTCGGGGGTGGGCGTGAGTCGCATCAGCGAACGCCACAGCGGGTCGAGCAACGGCCCGTAGGCGGTGGCGTCCTGCCGGTCGGCGACCATCATCAGGTGGACGCCGACGGCCGGGCCCTCGTCCGCGAGATAGCGGAGCTGGGTCACCGCTCGGTCGTCGAAGCCGTGCGGGAAGTCGTTGACGATGAGCAGTTGCTCCGCCGTGTCGAAGCCGGGGGGCAGTGCGTCGGGCGCGCCACCGCGCACCGCCATCTGTACGAGGTCGACCCGCTGGGTGAGCCGCCCCAGGACGTCCGAGACGCCGGCTGCTCCGGCGGCTGGCGGTCCGGCGAGCACACCGGCCCCCACCAGCGGCGCGAGCGCGGACGAGCCGGCTCCGGCCGGGTCGACGACGTGCACCGCGAACTCGCCCGGCGGGTAGACCGCGAGCAGGCGGGCGGCGAGCGCCACCGCCGTGTCCAGCGCGAGGCGGCGCAGCTCGTCGGAGTCGACGAGCGCGTCACGGGAGCCGGAGCGGCCGCTGTCGATCCACAGGCCGCGTTCCAGCGGCAGCCGGACCAGCATCGGTATGCGCACGTCCTCGCTCTCCGGCAGATGCAGGTCCCCCAGGCGCAGGGCCATCGGGATCTCCATCGGCACCCGGTAGCCGTGCCAGACCGGGTTGTCCCAGCTCGCGTACGCCGGGGGCAGCGCGGGCTCGACGACGTCGGCCTCGGCCCGGAGCTGGGCGAGGTCGCGGTCGAGGGCGGCCCTGGCCTGGTCGACGAGCTGGGCGTGCTTGGCGCGGGCGGCGTCGCGCGCGGCGTCGCCCTGGCCGCTGACGCGGCTGCGCGGGTCGGACAGGACCTTGTCCAGCTCCTGCTCCATGCGCGACTCGGCGAAGTCGACGGCGCTGCGGTACGCGGCGGTGGTGCGGGCGAGGTCCTCGAACATGCCCCACACCTGGTTGTAGAGCCGCTCCTCCATGGACCAGCCGGTCGCGTCACCGGCGACGGGCTGTGCGGGCTGCCCCGGCTGGGCGGGAGGCGCGGTCGGCGGGGGTGGGGGCGGCGCGGTGGTCTGCCGGCCGGGATGGGTGTAGTCGACCGGGCCGCCGGCCGCGGGTGCGGCGGGCTGGGTGCCGGTGGACGGGTCGGCCGGGGTAGGACCGCCGTGCTGCGCCGACGCGTGATCGGGCGGTGTGGCGTCGTGGGGAGAGCCGTACGGGGGTGTGGTGCCGTACGGGGAGGTGGGCTGGTGTCCTTGCTGCGGCGATGTGTTCCCGGAGAGGCCCTGGGGTGTCGTGCCGCCGTGGGTCTGGTCGGGGCCCTGCGCGGGTGCGGCCGTCTGGCGGGGGCGGTCCGCGTCCGGCAGGCGGGGCGGGGGTGCGGCCACCGAGCGGGCGAGGCCCTGGGCCACGGCCTCGTGGATACCGCCGGCGAGCTGCTGCGCCTGGGGCAGGCCCTGGTCGGTGAACAGCTCCGCGAGGCCGCCCGCGTATCCCTGGCCGACCGCGCGGACCTTCCAGACGCCCTGCCGGCGGTACAGCTCCAGGGCGATGACGGCGGACTCCGCCTCCAGATCGGTGAGGGTGTAGCTGGCGACCTCGGTGCCGTCGAGGCCGGTGACCGCGACGAAGGGGGCGGCGACAGCGCCGAACCGTGCCGGGCCGCCGGACCCGGACGGCAGGGCCAGCAGCACGGTCACCCGGTGCACGGACGGTGCCAGGGCGTCGAGGTCCACGGCGAGGCGGTGGTCCGCCGCCGCCTGTTGGGAGACCTCGATGCCCGGCAGGGTGGGCGCGCCCGGGTGGGCGACCCACTCCACGCCGTGCACCCGGCCGTGCTCGTCACCGAGGGTGGCCCCGGCCACGATCGGCGTGCCGGCCGAGACGCGGATCTCCAGTCGGACCTCGGGCAGCGGATGGTTCTGCCCCCGGGCCAGCTCGGCCGTCATCGACTTCTTCCCCCTGTGTCGCGTACTGCGTGGTGCCTCTGCTGCCTACAGGACCGGCAGGATCGCCGGCATCAGGTCCTGGAAGGTACGGCCGTTGGCGGGCGTACCGATGGCGGTCATCTGCCAGCCCGTGCCCGCGCGGTGCACCTTGGCCATGATCTGGGCCGTGTACTGGCCGCCGCCCGCGAGGGTGTAGCGCGCGAGCTCCTGGCCGTTGGTCTCGTCGACCAGACGGCAGAACGCGTTCTGCACTTCCTGGAACGTCTGGCCCGTGAAGGAGTTCACCGTGAAGATGATCTGGTCGATGTGGACCGGCACCCGGGCCAGGTCGACGAGGATCGCCTCGTCGTCCCCGCCCTGGCCGACACCGCCGACGAGGTTGTCGCCGGTGTGGCGGACGGAGCCGTCGTCGCTCACCAGGTGGCGGAAGAAGACGACGTCGACGGGCTGCTTGTCGGCGAACAGCACGGCGGAGGCGTCGAGGTCGATCTCACGGGTGCGGGATCCGAACAGGCCGCGGCGGGGGGCAGCCTGCCATCCGAGGCCCATGCGCACCGAGGTCAGACTGCCTCCGTCGTTCTTCTGCAGACTGATGGCCTGACCCTTGGTCATGTTGACGGTCACGCGCTGATTCCCCTCTCGAACCTGTCCCCTGTTGCCGCGGAGTCCGCGGATGTGCAGCACCTTACGCAGCGGCACTGACATTGCCGCAGCCTGTGTCGCACTTTGTGTCGGTCTTGCAACACAGCGCGCGCATACCCGGGGGCACGGCCCTCCCCCGGCGCCTGCCAGGGCCGTCAGGCCAGGCCGGCCTCCTTCATCTGCCGCAGTTCCTTCTTCATCTCGGAGACCTCGTCGCGCAGCCGGGCCGCGATCTCGAACTGCAGATCGGCGGCGGCCGCGCGCATGCGCTCCGTCATCTCCTCGATCTGCTGGGCGAGGTCGGCCGCGGGGCGGTCGGTCGGGACGGTCTCCTTGGCCTTGCCCTTGGCGGTCTTGGCCGCCTTGCCGCCGAGGGAGGGCACGGGGGCCTTGGCGCCCTTGCCGTCCTTCCCCTTGCGGTAGCCCGTGCCGAGCAATTGCTCGGTGTCGACGTCCTCGCGGGCGATCTGCGCGACGATGTCGTTGATCTTCTTGCGGAGCGGCTGGGGGTCGACGCCGTGCGCCTTGTTGTACGCGACCTGCTTCTCCCGGCGCCGGTTGGTCTCGTCGATGGCCTTCGCCATCGCCGGGGTGATCTTGTCGGCGTACATATGGACCTGACCCGAGACGTTGCGCGCCGCGCGGCCGATGGTCTGGATCAGCGAGGTCCCGGAGCGCAGGAAGCCTTCCTTGTCGGCGTCCAGGATCGCCACCAGGGAGACCTCGGGGAGGTCGAGACCCTCTCTGAGGAGGTTGATGCCGACCAGGACGTCGTACTCACCGGCGCGCAGCTCGCGCAGCAGTTCGACACGGCGCAGGGTGTCGACGTCGCTGTGGAGGTAGCGGACCTGGATGCCGAGTTCGAGGAAGTAGTCGGTGAGGTCCTCGGCCATCTTCTTGGTGAGGGTGGTGACGAGGACGCGCTCGTCCTTCTCGGTGCGCTGCCGGATCTCGTGCACCAGGTCGTCGATCTGGCCCTCGGTCGGCTTGACGACGACCTCGGGGTCGACCAGGCCGGTGGGGCGGATGATCTGCTCGACATGGCCGTCCCCCCGGGACAGCTCGTACTGTCCGGGGGTCGCCGAGAGGTAGACCGTCTGCCCGACGCGCTCCTGGAACTCCTCCCACTTCAGGGGGCGGTTGTCCAGGGCGGACGGCAGCCGGAAGCCGTGGTCGACGAGGGTGCGCTTGCGGGAGGCGTCGCCCTCGTACATCGCGCCGATCTGGGGCACGGTGACGTGGGACTCGTCGATGACGAGGAGGAAGTCGTCCGGGAAGTAGTCCAGCAGCGTGTTCGGCGGGGAGCCGGGCTCGCGGCCGTCGAAGTGCATCGAGTAGTTCTCCACGCCGGAGCAGGAGCCGATCTGGCGGAGCATCTCCAAGTCGTACGTCGTGCGCATGCGCAGCCGCTGGGCCTCCAGGAGCTTGCCCTGCTTCTCCAGCTCGGCGAGGCGCTCCCCCAGCTCCTTCTCGATGTCGTTGGCGGCGCGCTCCAGGCGCTCGGGGCCGGCGACGTAGTGGGAGGCGGGGAAGACGTACAGCTGCTCGTCGTCGCTGATGATCTCGCCGGTGAGCGGGTGGAGGGTGGAGAGGGCCTCGATCTCGTCGCCGAACATCTCGATACGGACGGCGAGCTCCTCGTAGACCGGGAAGATCTCGATGGTGTCGCCGCGGACGCGGAAGGTGCCGCGCGCGAACGCCAGGTCGTTGCGCGTGTACTGGATGTCCACGAAGCGGCGCAGCAGTTCGTCCCGGTCGAACTCGTCGCCGACCCTCAGGGGGACCATGCGGTCCACGTACTCCTGTGGCGTGCCGAGGCCGTAGATGCAGGAGACCGAGGCGACCACGACGACGTCGCGGCGGGTGAGCAGCGAGTTCGTCGCGGAGTGGCGCAGGCGTTCGACCTCCTCGTTGACCGAGGAGTCCTTCTCGATGTAGGTGTCCGACTGCGGGACGTAGGCCTCCGGCTGGTAGTAGTCGTAGTACGAGACGAAGTACTCGACCGCGTTGTTCGGCAACAGCTCGCGGAACTCGTTGGCCAGTTGGGCGGCCAACGTCTTGTTCGGCGCCATCACCAGGGTGGGGCGCTGGAGCTTCTCGATCATCCACGCGGTGGTGGCGGACTTGCCGGTGCCGGTCGCGCCGAGCAGGACGACGTCCTTCTCACCTGCTCCGACGCGCTGGGCGAGCTCGGCGATGGCCGTGGGCTGGTCGCCGCTCGGCTGGTAGGGGCTGACGACCTCGAAGGGCGCCACCGTGCGTTCGATCTGGGAAACGGGCCGCATGGAATCAACCGTACGACCCCGCACTGACAACGGGCTCCGATCAGCGGTTCTGCGGGGTGCGGGAACTCCGCTCGTGGTGCTCCGGGCCGGTATGTGACTCCTGGCGCCGGCAGATGTGCGCGGTGGCCTGGGCCGGGATGCCGGGCCGCCGCTCGACCGGGTTCCCGTGGAACCTGCCCATGATCATGAACGGGTCGAACATCACGACGACGCCCGCGAGGAGCAGGAAGACCAGCGGGCCGATCATCAGCGGGGCGAGCAGTGCGGCGGACGAGGAGCCGCCGTCCGTGGCGGGGGCGGCGGCGCTGTGCAGATGGACTCTGAGGGCGGCCATGCCGGTGTAGTGCATGCCGCTGACCGCGATCCCCATGACGAGGCTGGCGCCCACGCTCCACAGGAAACCGCGGACCTGTCCGGCGGCCCACAGGGCGGCGATCGCGGCCACGACGGCGATGACGACCGAGGCGGCCACGGTGAAGGTGTTGTATCCGAGCGTGCCGTTGAGGCGCATTCCGGCCATGCCGAGGTAGTGCATGGAGGCGATGCCGAGGCCGGTGATGGTGCCGCCGGTGAAGAGCGCGGCGCCGGTGGCCCCCTTGGAGGCCACCATGAAGATCCCGATGCCGACCATGACGACGGCGACGGCGAGGCTCGCGAACGTGGTCAGCGGGTCGTACTGGATGGGGGTCTGCAGGACCTTGAAGCCCATCATCGCGACGAAGTGCATCGTCCAGATGCCGGAGCCGATCGCCGCCGATCCCAGCACGAGCCAGCCGATCCGCCAGCGGCCGTCGACGAGCATCGATCTGGTGGTGCAACGCAGGCCGAGCGCACCACCGAGGCAGGCCATGAGATAGGCCACCACCGGTGTGACGAGTCCGTAGCTGAAGCCGTCGACCGTGCCCTGCATTCGCGGCTGCCTTTCCCGCCCTGTCGCGTCCCTGGATTCCCTGCGACACCCCCGCCCCCGGGACCGCCTCAACGGTCAGGGTTGTCGCAGAGAGTATGACCCCCACCGGAATGGTCGAACGATTTTCCGGCAAAGAAACACGCCCTTGCCCCACTTGTGCGGTGCCCGTGAGCGGACTTGGGCAACTCCATTCAATTCGTGGCCATCCTGCACCCTCCTGCCGTTGACCCCCTGCTGTCACCCTTGAGCTGACCGTGATCGATCGACGCGAGGAGTACGCATGCACGTGCGCGCAGTCGCCGCCGCGACCACCGCGTTCATGGGGGCCACCGTCCTCCTGCTCCCCACTTCCGCCGCCCACGCGGCCGCCGACGCCGAGAATCCGCTGGTCGTCGCGCATCGTGGAGCTTCCGCCTACGCGCCCGAGAACACCCTGGCCGCCGTCGACAAGGCCGACGAGATGGGCTTCGCCTGGGTCGAGAACGACGTCCAGCGCACCAAGGACGGCCGGCTCGTCGTCCTGCACGACGCGACACTCGCGCGGACGACCGACGTCGAAGAGCTCTATCCGGACCGCGCGCCCTGGAATGTGGGGGACTTCACCGCCGCGGAGATCGCGCGCCTGGACGCGGGCAGCTGGTTCAGCACCAGCTACGCGGGCGCGCGCGTGCCGACGTTGGAGCAGTACATGAGGCGTGTGTCACGCAACCATCAGAAGCTCGTCCTGGAGATCAAGAACCCCCAGCTCTACCCGGGCATCGAACAGCAGACCCTGAAGGTGCTCAGCAACGAGGGCTGGCTCGGCCCGGCGCACCTGCGGAAGCTGGTGATCCAGAGCTTCAGCGCCGACACCGTACGGCGTGTCCACGAGCTGCGCCCGGCCGTGAAGACCGGCTTCCTCGGCACCCCGGACATCGCCGACCTGCCCGAGTACGCGACCTTCGCCGACCAGATCAACTCCTCGTACACGACCATCTCCAGGTCCTACGTCTCCGCGATCCACGCGCTGGAGGGTCCGCACGGGAAGCCGTTGGAGATCCTCACCTGGACCGTGAACGACGCGGACAACGCCCGCCTGGTGGCCGGCTACGGCGTGGACGGCATCATCACCAACAAGCCGGACGTGGTCAGAGAGGCCACGCTGAGCTGACGACGACTCCTTGAGTCCGTGGCGTGCGTTCCGGTGCTGAGCGCACGCCACCGGCGTTGTCAGTGGCGGGCCGTACGGTGGTCGCATGAACAGCCATGCGCAGGACGAGCAGCAGGTCGCGTGGGCCGTCGTCGGCACGGACATCGGCCCGCTGCTGCTGGCCGCGACGGACGACGGCCTGGTGAACGTCGTGTTCCACGCGACGGACGCGGTGCGCGACAAGGCGCTCGACCGGCTCGCCTCCCGCCTCGGCACCACACCCGTCGAAGCGTCCAACGCCCCTCAGCTGGCCGAGGCGATACGCCAGGTCGAGGCGTACTTCGCGGGCGAGCGGCACACCTTCGAGCTGCCGCTGGACTGGTCGCTGATCTCCGGGTTCAACCGCCAGGTGCTGCGCGAGCTGGCCTCCGGCGTCCCGTACGGCTCGGTCGTGGGGTACGGCGACCTGGCCCGGCGGGTGGGGCAGCCCGGCGCGGCCCAGGCGGTCGGTGTGGCGATGGGGTCGAATCCGCTGCCGGTGGTGGTGCCGTGCCATCGGGTGGTCGAGAGCGACGGCGGCATCGGCGGGTTCGGCGGCGGGCTGGAGACCAAGCGGAGGCTGCTGGCGCTGGAAGGGGTCCTTCCGGAGCCCTTGTTCTGAGGTGCCCCTGTTCCGGTCTGCCGAGGCCCCCCTCCTCTGAGGCACCCATGGACGGTCTTTGTGTGCCCATGCGTGACCTTTGCGGATGAGGTGCGGGAGGCGAGCGCCGCGCCGCGAATCGGTCATCGGTCGTCGTTCCGGTACGCGGAGGCTGTCCGGAAACCGCTCGCGGTAGCAGACTCAGCCGTACGGACAGGCGGTGCGCACGCGCTCGTGGGCACCACCGGTCCACAGGTCACCGCGCTACTCGTAGTGCCGAGCCTCGAACACGTTGCCGTCCGGGTCCCGGAAGTAGAAGCTGCGCCGGGCCATCCCGCGTGCCCCGAAGGAGTCGTACGAGAAGTCCGAGACGGGGACCGCCCGTTCCTCCAGACGGGCGCGCAGTTCGTCGAAGGCATGGCCCGGCATGGCGAGGCAGACGTGGTTGACGGGGTGCCCGGCGCTGTCGGCGGCGCCGGGCACCATCTTCATGTTCTCGGCCACGGTGAGCGGCATGAGGTCGAGGATGGTCTCGTCGTTGAGGCGTACCGAGGGGAAGGGTGCCTGTCCCGCGGCGTATTCGGTGACCCTCACGGGTTCCAGGCCGACGGCCTTCTCGTAGAAGTCGGCCGCGGCGATCGGCTCCCGCACCCAGAGGACGACGTGGTCGAGACGTGTGGTGTTGTCCGTCATGCACCTCAGGCTGGTGTCCTGCACCACAACGCGCAAGGGTTTGGCCGGGCACGCCGTCCGCCAGGGATGAGGGAAGAACGACAGACAGGAGGCAAGCGCGTGCTGGTGGTGTCCGAAGAGGTGCGGGAAGCGGTCGACGCGCGTCGACCCGTGGTGGCGCTGGAATCCACGATCATCGCGCACGGGCTGCCCCGCCCGCGCAATCTGCGGGTCGCGCTGGAGCTGGAGGACGTCGTACGGCAGGAGGGCGCCGTACCGGCGACGATCGCCGTGCTCGACGGGCGGCCCCACATCGGCCTCGACAAGGAGCAGGTGGAGCGGGTCGCGAACGAGGACGGCATCCGCAAGCTCGGGCACCGGGACCTGCCGCTCGCGGTGGCCTCGGGGGTGAGCGGCGCGACCACCGTGTCGGCCACCGCCCAGCTGGCCGCCCTGGCAGGCGTACGGGTGTTCGCGACAGGCGGGCTGGGAGGCGTGCACCGGGAGTGGACGGTGACCCAGGACGAGTCCGCCGACCTGGGGCTGTTGGCACGCACCCGGATCACCGTGGTGTGCGCGGGCGTGAAGTCGATCCTGGACGTGCCGGCGACCTTGCAGCGGCTGGAGACGCTGGGGGTCGCGGTCGCCGGGTACGGCACGGAGCGCTTCCCCGGCTTCTATCTGTCCGACTCGGGCCACCCGGTGGAGTGGACGCTCCGGTCGCCGGGTGAGGTCGCGGACGTGATGCGGGCGCAGGACGCGCTCGACGGCCCGGAGTCGGCGCTGATCGTCGCCAACCCGGTGCCCGAGGAGGAGCAGCTCGATCCCGACCTGCACGCGCGCGTGCTCGCCGAGGCGCTGCAGGCGTGCGAGGCGGAAGGCATCACGGGGCAGGCGGTCACACCGTTCCTGCTGAGCTATCTGGTACGGCACACCGACGGCGCTTCCCTGAGCGCCAACCTGGCGGCGGTACGGGGCAACGTACGGCTCGCATCGCGGATCGCGGCGGCCTGGGCCGGGGCGTGAGGTGGCGCGACGGAACGTGAACCGGCCAGGCGGTGAAGTGGGCGGATCCGGCGGTGAAGTGGGCGGATCCGGCGGTGAAGTGGGCGGATCCGGCGGTGAAGTGGGCGGATCCGGCCGTGAGGTGGGCGGATCCGGCCGTGAGGTGGGCGGGGCGCTGCTCGTCGTGGGTGACGTCGTCACTGATGTCGTCGCCCGGCACCGGGGGCCGCTCGCGCCGGGCACCGACACGGCCTCCGCGATCCGGACGCTGCCGGGCGGGGCGGGTGCCAACGTGGCCTGCTGGGCTGCCCATCGGGGCTGCGCGGACGTGCGGCTGCTCGGGCGGGTGGGCACGGACGGGGCCGTGTGGCACGAGCGGGAGCTGCGGGCTTCGGGGGTACGGCCCCACCTGGTCGTCGATCCGGAAGCGGCGACGGGGACGGTGATCTGCCTCGTGGACACGGGCGACGCGGCCGAACGCACGTTCCTCACGGACAGCGGTGCCTCGCTGCGGCTGGACCCGGACGACTGGTCGCCGTCCCTGCTCGACGGGGTCGCGCGACTGCATCTGTCGGGCTATCTGTTCTTCTCGGAGCCGAGTCGCGCGCTGGTCTCTGTGGCCCTTGAGTCGGCACGCGCGCGTGGAGTGCCGGTGAGTGTGGATCCCGCGTCGGCCGGGTTCCTCACGCAGTTGGGGGTGGACCGCTTCCTCGCGCTGGCCGAGGGGATCGACGTGCTGCTGCCCAGCCGCGACGAGGCGTATCTGCTGACGGGACTGCCCGATCCGGCCGACGCGGCAGCCAAGTTGAGCCGCCTCGTTCCCCTGGTCGTGGCCAAACAGGGGGCCGACGGTGCGCTGATCGCTCGCGGGGGCAGCGTCGAGTCCCGGATTCCGGCGGCACCCGCCGCGCCCCGCGACACCACCGGCGCGGGTGACGCCTTCACCGGGGCGTTCCTGGCCGCGCTGCTCGCGGGCGCGGAGGCCGAGGAGGCGGCGGCCGAGGGGTGCGGGGCGGGGGCGCTGGCGGTGGAGAAGGTGGGCGGAAGGCCGCCGACGGTCGACTGAGACCCGCGGCGCCAAGCGGCTGACCGAGGCCCGCGGCGTCAGGCGGCCGACCGAGGCCCGCGGCGTCAATGGTGCGGCGGCCCGGTGGTGTCAACCCTGTGGCGGGGCGCCCCACCATGGGGCATGGCATGCCGCTACGCCTTCCGTCCCCACGCCGAGATCAGCGGAGGGGCGGCGATGTCCATCGTGCCGACGGCCACGTTGGCCAGATGCCGGTCGATCTCCTCACTCGTGGCGAGGTTCGCCGCGACGAGCGCTTCGCCGACCCGAAGGATGGTCGCCGACTCCAGGGCGGCGCAGTTGGGGGAGGCGACGGGGAAGTACACGTCGGCCTCGACACCGCGCAGGCCCGCCGCGCGCAGCAGACGCGGGAGTCGGCGGCCGTACGCCGGGTCGACTCCGCGTTCGGCGAGCAGGGCGCGGACGGCCTGGCGGAGCCGGTTGGCCAGCTGGTGCTCGGGGCCGGATTCCTCGAGGCAGGCCAGGGGTTGGAGGTCGGGGTCGGCGTCCTGGATCAGGAGTCGTCCGCCGGGGCGCAGTGCGTTGATCATCGAAAGCAACGCCCGCTCGCGGTCCGGGGCATGGACAAGGGCGAGCCGGGCGTGGACGAGGTCGAAGCCCTCCCCCGGCGGCTGGTCGACGCCCACCTGGTGGACCAGGGCCTCGACCGGAGGTCGGGTGACCGAGGGGACAGCCCATGAGATGTCGGTGTCGGTCGCGATGACCTTGCCGGTCGGTCCGACCTTCTTGGCCAGCCAGGAGACCACGGAGGTGCCGCCCGCGCCGACCTCCCAGCAGCGCCAGCCGGACCCGAGGCCGAAGCCCTCCATGTGCCGGAACGTCGCGCGGTCGAAAAGCGTGGCAAAGGCGTCGGAGCGCTGCCCCTTCTCGGTCTGCTGGTGGTCGAGGAGATATCCGTCGGTTCGCATCATGCCGTGATCATCCCATTTAACCGACTTATCACTAATAGCGACGCTCCCGCAGTCCGTCATGTCCGCCCCGACAGCGGCCGACTGGGCCCGACCGGAACGGCTGGTGCAGTTGGAACGTCTGGAAGTGGAGCGGAAGGCTCCATTCCCACAGCCTTACCCGGCACTCATTCGGTCCTGGCAAACTGGCGCGACAAGGCACGAAGTGCGGTGCGAGGAGATCCACGCAAGGAGAGCCAGATGTCCATGGCAGGGAATCTGCGGAAGGTCACCGGCCTCGACAAGGTCGGCGGCCTCCGCAAGATGGCACGGCTGGCCCGGCGTCGCCCACGCGTCGACCTCAGTCACCCGGCCCGCTCCCCGCTGGGCACCTCGGTGGTGAACTGCGTGACGTACCACAAGGGCGTCCGCTCCCCCGGCGGCCGCGATGTCATCGAGGCCGTCAAGCAGGTCCGCAGGCACGACCACGGCTTCGTCTGGCTCGGGCTGCACGAGCCGACACAGAGGGAGTTCGCCGGCATCGCCGAGCTCTTCGACCTGCACCCACTGGCGGTCGAGGACGCGGTCGAGGCCCATCAGCGCCCGAAGCTGGAGCGATACGGCGACACCCTGTTCGCAGTGTTCAAGACCGTCTGCTATGTCGAGCACACCGAACTGACCGCGACCAGCGAGGTGGTGCACACCGGCGAGATCATGGTCTTCGTCGGCGCCGACTTCGTGATCACGGTACGGCACGGGCGGCACGGCTCACTCGGCCCGCTGCGCGAGGAACTGGAGACGAATCCGGAACAACTGGCCAAGGGTCCGGCCGCGGTGCTGCACGCGATCGCGGACCACGTGGTGGACGACTATCTGAACGTCACGGACTCCGTGCAGACAGACATCGACCAGGTCGAGACCGATGTGTTCGCCGCGAACGGCTCGCGCGTCGACCCCGGCCGCATCTACCAGCTCAAGCGCGAACTGCTCGAACTGAAGCGGGCGGTGGCCCCACTCGCCCGCCCTCTCCAGGAGCTCACCTCACGGCCGATCCGGGTGGTCGACCCGGAGACACAGGCCTACTTCCGGGACGTCTCCGACCACTTGCTGCGGGCCACCGAGCAGATAGCCGCGTTCGACGAACTGCTGAACTCGATCCTGCAGGCACATCTCGCGCAGGTCAGCGTGGCGCAGAACGAGGATATGCGGAAGATCACGGCGTGGGCGGCGCTCATCGCCGTGCCGACCATGGTGTGCGGGGTGTACGGCATGAACTTCGAGCACATGCCCGAGCTGCACTGGAAGTTCGGCTACCCGCTGGTCCTCGGAGTCATAGCCACCGCTTGTGTCACCCTCTACCGAGGCTTCAAGCGCAACGGCTGGCTGTGACTCCAGGACCGGCGGCAGCGGGAGCGGGGGATCGGCCGGTCAGTGCGTCGCGCTCTTCGCGTAGACGCTTTCGGCCCAGGAGGCGATCTGGTCGTCCGACAGATGGTGGGCCAGGTCGGCTTCGCTGATCATGCCGACGAGACGCTTGTTCTCGATCACCGGGAGCCGGCGGATCTGGTGCCCCTTCATCTCCTCGAGCACCTCGCTGATGTCGGCGTTCGCGTCGATCCAGCGCGGTGTGCCCTTGGCCAGCTCGCCCGCCGTGATCGTGGACGGGTCATGGCCCAGAGCGACACAGCCGACGACGATGTCCCGGTCCGTGACGATGCCGCAGAGCCGTTCGTTCTCGTCGCTGATGGGGAGCGCTCCGACGTTCAGCTGGCGCATCAGCTGGGCGGCCCGGTCCAGGGTCTCGTGGGCGGGGATCCACTGGGCGCCGCGGTGCATGATGTCTCCGGCGGTGGTCATGTAGTACCTCCCGATGCCGGACGGCCGGCGCGGCGCAGGACGCACCGCTAAGTCCCGGCGCCCTACATTCTTGCCGCGACCGGGGTGAAGCGCACTCGGAGGGGATCGCCCACTCCGCCGCCCAGCCCGTGACTCTCGCCCGTCAGCCGTTCCAGGCCGGGTGTCGTGGGTCGTCGGCGCGTACCAGGACGTCGGCGGTGGTGGCCGGGTCGGTTTCGGTCTCGTAGCGCTCGAAGGCGGGGAGGGTCCAGTAGTCGCGCTCGGGGGTACGGCGGCGCAGTGCGCCCGGGGAGAGGAGGACGTGGACGGTCAGATCGAAAGGGAACCAGTGCTTCAGGAGGAGGGGGCCGTGCGTCAACAGGATGGCACCGGGCGGGAGTTGAACGTAGGGGCTGCGGGTCGCGCGGTCCGTGGTGGGGTCCCAGAGGTCGGGCAGGACCCGGCCCGTGCCGCCCGCATCGAGCGGACCGAAGACCTCGCGCCACAGGGCAGCGGTGTCGAACCAGCCGTCGTAGTACGCCTCCACGTCCTCGTGGCCGTACTCGAACCGGAGCGACGCCGGCCGAAGGAAGCCCTCGGTGCCCACCACGAGCGAAGGACGGCCGCGTATGCGCAGCGCCTCCGACACAAGGGCGGCGAGATCGCCCGGGCCGGCGGCCGGGGCGCCGTCGAACGCGATACGGGGCCAGGGGGAGCCGTCGTCCGGTTTCAGGTCGAGGAGGCGGTCGGCGAGAAGGTCGCCAAGCCTTTCCCAGGTGATCGCTTCGAATCGCACACGGCCCATGATGCCGCGCACGGCGAACCGTGCCCGAGCTGGTCGGGAGGCGGGCCCGACCGCCGCGTGACCATGCGGCCACCAGGGGGAATGAACCGCGTATGGCAGCGCTCACTACTCCCCCGCCCCGCACCGGACTTGTCGTCGTACAGGCACTCAGGAAGAAGCACTGCGCCGAGTGCCGGAGCGGCCCGGTCGCGCTGCTCGTACTGGAGGAGGGAGCGCCGCGGTGCCTCGACTGCGCGGACCTCGGGCACCTGGTGTTCCTGCCCCGGGGCGACACCGCGCTCACGCGGAGAGCCAGGGAGGAGAGTTCGCTGTCGGCCGTGGTCGTACGGTTCAACCGGCGCCGGAGCCGGTACGAGCGACAGGGCGTCCTGGTCGAGGAGGCCGCGCTCGCCCGGGCCGAGGAGCGATGCCTGGCGGACGCGGAGGCACGGCGCCGGCGCCGGGTGCGGGACGCCCGACGGCGGGCGGCGGAGGACGTGCGCTTCACGGACGCGTTCGCCACGGAGATACGGCGGCTGTTCCCCGCCTGCCCTGCCGAGCGAGCCCGGGAGATCGCCGCCCACGCCTCGGTGCGCGGCAGCGGCCGGGTCGGCCGGAGCGCGGCCGGCCGCGCCCTGTCGGAAGTGGCGGTGACCTCGGCGGTCATCGCGTCCATACGGCACGTGGACACGTCGTACGACCAGCTGCTCATGGCCGACGTGTCACGGTACGAGGCACGGCGACGGATCGCGGGGGTGGTGGAGGGGAGGCTGCGGGAGTGGCGGGGGGCTGGGTGAAGGGGGCGGGGCGGGAGGGGGAGGGGAGGGGAGGGGGAGGCCCCCCGGGAGAGGAAGGGAAAGGTCACTGGGCAGCAGCTGACCGATTCCCTCGACGCTCACGCATGGAGTCGCGCATCTCGGCCACGGTGACTGTGGTCGTGCGGATGTTCACTTGTGGTCACGGTGGGTGGCGGGCAGGATCTTTGGGTTCGGGGGATCGAGGTGGGAGCGGACATGATCGATGGGCCGTACTTCGTACTGACGGTGCTGGGGTTGCTCGGGACGGGGATCGTGGCGGGCGTGTTCTGCGGGTTCTCGACGTTCGTGATGAAGGGGCTGGCGTCGTTGCCGCCGGCGCAGGGCGTGGCGGCGATGCAGGCGATCAATGTCAGTGCTCTGACCCCGGCGTTCATGCTCGTGTTCGCAGGTACGGCGGTGCTGTGCGCCGTGCTGGCCGTCGTGACGTTCGTGCTGTGGCCGGACGAGGGCAGGGTGGAGTTGCTGCTGGGCAGTGCGCTGTACCTGTTCGGCTGCTTCGGGGTCACGATGATGGCGAACGTGCCGCGCAACGAGACGCTCGCCAAGCTGGACGCGGGGACGCCGGAGGCCGCCGCGTACTGGCGCGCGTACATGAGTGAGTGGACGACGTGGAACCACGTCCGGATGGCCGCCTCGGCTGCCGCGGCCCTGTCGTATCTGCTGGCGCTGGCCTGAGGCAGGCGCGGCGGGCGCGTCGTATCGTGGCGGGGAGAGAATGCCGCCCGAAGGCGTACAGCCCTGCGCCATGTGCTCGTGCTTGTGCCTTGTGCTTGTGCCCTGCGCTTGTGCCCTGTGCTGTGCGCCGCACGTCGATCCGAAGTCCGCCGGTGTACGGCCGTGCCCGTACGCGTACGCAATACGTGAGGGAGACGGCCATGGCCGATCCCAAGGGTTTTCTGACCACCCCACGCGAGGAGTGGCCCCGTCGGCCCGTGGAGGAGCGGGTGCGGGACTGGGACGAGGTGTATGTTCCCGGGGCGCTCCTGCCGATCATCAGTAGGCAGGCCGACCGCTGCATGGACTGCGGGATCCCGTTCTGCCACGACGCCTGTCCGCTGGGGAACCTGATCCCCGAGTGGAACGACCTCGTGTCGCGGGAGGACTGGCGGGCGGCGAGCGACCGGCTGCACGCCACGAACAACTTCCCGGAGTTCACCGGGCGGTTGTGTCCCGCGCCGTGCGAGGCGGGGTGTGTGCTGGCGATCAATCAGCCCGCGGTGACCATCAAGAACGTCGAGGTGGCCATCGCCGACCGGGCTTGGGAGGACGGTCTCACGCCGCCGCGCCCGCCCGACCGACTGTCCGGGATGACGGTCGCCGTCATCGGCTCCGGGCCCACCGGGCTGGCGGCGGCGCAGCAGTTGACGCGGGCCGGGCATACGGTCGCGGTGTATGAACGGGCCGACCGGATCGGGGGGTTGCTGCGGTACGGGATCCCCGCGTTCAAGATGGAGAAGCGGCATCTGGACCGGCGGTTGGAGCAGATGCGGGCGGAGGGTACGAAGTTCCGTACGTCGACGGCCATAGGGAAGGACATCGGAGCGGCCGAGCTGCGGGCCCGGTACGACGCCGTGGTCATCGCGACCGGTGCCACGGCCTGGCGGGAACTGGACGTACCTGGGCGGGAGTTGGGCGGTATTCATCAGGCGATGGAGTATCTGCCGCTGGCGGACCGGGTGTGCGAGGGGGATCTGGAGGTGTCGCCGCTGTCGGCGGCCGGGAAACATGTCGTGATCGTCGGGGGTGGTGACACGGGGGCTGACTGTCTGGGGACGGCGGTGCGGGAAGGGGCCGCGTCCGTGACCCAGTTGGACATCTATCCGCTGCCGGTGGCGGAGCGGGACGAGGATGTCGATCCCTGGCCGACGTATCCGAAGGTCTACCGGCTCTCGGCGGCGCACGAGGAGGCGCGCGACCTTCGGACGGCGCCGGCGGCCAGCGCTGACGCGCGGCTCTTCGCGGCGTCCACGCTCCGCTTCAGCGGGGACGAGGCGGGGCACGTACGGGCGTTGCATCTGGTCGAGGTGGACGAGCGGCGACAGCCCCGGCCCGGCACCGGGCGGACGCTTCCCGCCGATCTTGTCCTGCTCGCCCTCGGGTTCTCCGGGCCGGACCGCCATGACGGGCTCGTCGACCAGCTCGGGCTGGCCCTCGATCCGCGCGGAACGATCACGCGGGGGCCGGATTTCGCGACCAATGTGCCTGGCGTGTACGCCGCCGGGGACGCCGCCCGGGGGCAGTCCCTCATCGTCTGGGCGATCGCCGAGGGGCGGGCGGTGGCCGCCGCGGTCGACCACCGGCTGACCGGGGCGGAGCGGCTGCCGGCGCCGATCGGACCGTACGACCGGCCGATGACGGCGTAGCCGCTGCCCGGCAGTGCCGAACCGGCTTGCCGCGTTCGGCCACGGCCGGTTCGGCCCGGCCCCGGCCACACCCGTGGAGGTCACCGGGATGGCGGCGGGGCGGCATGCCGTGCTGCGGCTGCCGCCGGGACCGAGGTGTCCGCGGTGAAGGCGGCTGCGTGGCGGGGCATCGCGCTCGACGGGCTGGTCGCGTTTCGGCATCCCGAGGCGACGGGGGCGCCCCGGACGGGCTCGTCGTGGGGAACGCGACGTGTCCGGCACGCGTACGGGGCGGCGGTGGAGGCGCTGTGCGGGGTGCTGCCGGCCGGGTGAGCGGCTGTACGACGACACGGGTCTGCCGGTGACCGGCGACCAGGTGGCCGACCGTACGGCGACGGGCGACTCAGGTGGCAGGCCAGGAGATGTCCAGGAGATTGCTGGCAGATGTCTCCAGGTCGACAGGAAATCGACGGCGGTGGGATCATTGATGCCAGGAGGTGAGTCATCGCTGCTGCCCTGGGTCCAGACGATCCGGCGGTGATCCGCCCCCATCCTTCGTTCCGTCGTCAGGCGTAGGGTCTTCCTTCGCGTCCCCCCTGTTGACGGCCGGTCCTGGAGGGCGCTCGATGACGACGCTCGACGAACGTCACGGAGAACACGGGGAGGGTGCTCACGACGGGGCGCCGTCCCTGTGCGGCGACACACTCCGTTCTCACGTCGTCCCCCTGAGTCAGCCGACGGCCTCACTCCCCCTTCTCGCCGGTTCCAAGGCGGCCCATCTCGCGCGGGCGGCTCGCGCGGGGCTGCCTGTGCTGCCCGGCTTCGTGATCCCGTACCGCTCACTCGACGCGCACAGGGAGGAGCGCGCGGGCGGTACCTCCACCCTGTCGCATGCCTGGGACGAGCTGTCCGAGCACGGTGCGCGCCCCCTCGTCGTACGGTCCTCCTCGCCGCAGGAGGACACGCGGGAGTCCTCTCTGGCGGGACGGTTCGACTCGGTGCTCGATGTGCGGGGGTGGGAGGAGTTCCGGGCGGCGGTGCGCACGGTGCTCGGCTCGGCGCGGCAGCCCGACGGCGACAGCGCGCCCATGGCGGTGCTCGTCCAGCCGATGCTCCGGGCCCGGGTCGGAGGTGTGCTGTTCGGGGCGGACCCCGTGTCCGGGCGGACCGATCGGATGCTGGTCAGCGCGGTGCGGGGCGGGCCCGACACGCTGGTCAGCGGTGAACAGCCGGGGACGAGTTACTGGTTGAGCCGGTGGGGGCGGCTGCTGCGGACGGAGTCGACGGAGCGGACGGAGCCGGGGGAATCGGCGGAGCCGAAGGAGTCACCACAGTCACCACAGTCGGCGGCGCCGGCGGAGCCGTGGGAGCCGACGAAAACGGGCGAGTCGGCGGCGCCGAGGAGGGCGGCAGGTCCGAGCGAGTCGGCGGCCCGGACGGAGGCGGCCGGGGTGCGGCAGTCGGCCGGGGTGCGGCAGTCGGCCGGCAACGGCCGGCCGCTGCTCACCGCCTCCGAACTGCGTCGTCTCGCCCGTCTCGCTCGCCGGGCCGCCCGGGTGTTCGGTGAGCCGCAGGACATCGAGTTCGGCTTCGACGAGGAGGGGCGGCTGTGGCTGTTCCAGAGCCGGCCGATCACGGCGATGGGGGCGCGGCCGCCGCGTGGTGCCCGGCTGCTCGGTCCCGGGCCGGTGGCGGAGACCCTGCCGGGTCAGTTGGAGCCGTTGGAGGAGGACCTGTGGGTGGCGCCGATGGCCCGTGGGCTCGCTTTCGCGCTCGACATCGGCGGCAGTGCGCCACGCCGGCATCTGCGGACGGCACCGGCCGTCAGGACGGTCGGCGGGCGGGCCGCGGCTGATCTGCGGCTGCTGGGCGCCGTCCCGCCGAGGCATCCCCGGCTCGCGTGGCTCAACCCGGCGCCGGGTGCCCGGCTGCTGGGGGCCGCCTGGCGGGTGGGGCGGCTGAAGAGGACGTTGCCGGGGCTGGCGCTGGACCTGGTGGCCGACGTGGACCGGCGGCTCGCCGAGACCCCGCCGCCCGGGGAACTGCCGACCGCCGAGCTGATCTCGGCCCTCCGCTGGACGCGCGCCACCCTGGTCTCGCTCCACGCCCAGGAAGCTCTCGCGGGCGCCCTGCTCCCGGAGCCTCATGTCACGGCCGCGGGCATGGCCCTCGCCACCCTCGCGGAGACGCGGCACCGGGACCTGCCGGACCGCCAGGTGGTGGCCGCCGAGCCCGTGGTTCTGGCGCTGACCGCCCCCAGCCTGTGGGGCGACCTGCGGCTGCCCCGCCCCGAGGGCACGATCCGAGACGGCTCGCCGACGGTCACCACCGACGCCCCCACCACCCCGGGCGCGGCTTCGGAATACGCCACGCCCGCAACGGCTTCCGCCTCCACCACCCCCGCGGCAGTTTCCCCATCCGCCCCCTCCATTCCCCCCACGCACACAGTCACCCTCCCCGCCCGCCACCGCACTGCCTCCGCCGCCGCCTCCGCCCGCCGCCGCGCGGCTTCCCCTTCCGCCTCCCACCGCACGGCCTCCGTCTCCGTAGGCGCTCTCCCACCCCGTGAGGCCCTGCGGCTGCGTGTCCGTTGGGTGCAGGAGTTGCAGGTCAGGATGGTGCGGGAGGCGGTTCGCAGACTGCTCGTGCGGGGTGTGGTGGGCGATGCCCGGCGGGCGGGGCTGTTGCGGTGGAAGGAGTTCGTCACCGTGCTGGAGGCGGGGGGACTGCCGCGTGACTTCGAGGAGCGGCTGCCCCGGGCCGCGTCCGCGCCGCTCCCCGACATGTTCCGGCTCGCGGAGGGTGGTGTGGTCGTCGCGGAGCGCACCGCCCTGCGGTCCGGGGACGGAGTACGGGGTGTGTCGGGCGGGCGGGCGATCGGCACCGCGTGGGACGGCGAGGGGACCGGGCCGTCGGATGCCGTGCTGGTGGTCCGCACCCTCGATCCGGCGCTCGCCCCGCTGCTGCCCCGGCTCTCGGGGCTGGTCGCGCAGACGGGCAGCCCGTTGTCCCATCTCGCGGTCCTTGCCCGGGAGTTCGGGGTGCCCGCGGTGGTCGGTGTCGATGACGCGGTGCGCCGTTTCCCGCCGGGGACCCGGCTGACGGTCGACGGCACGTCCGGCGACGTACGGGCGGAGGTGCCGTGATGAGGCGCCTCGCCTACCTCTTCGGGGGCGCGGCGGCGGTCGGTGCGGGCGTCTACTTCGTCGTCTACCTCTACCGATGGCAGTGGCAGCGGGCCATTCTCAGTGGGGTGCTGCTGTTGATCGTCGGGGTGCTGTTGCTGGGGATCGTGCTGCTGGGGCGTCTGGCGCGGATCGAGGAACGGATCCGGGAGAGCGACCGGCGGCAGCAGGACGCGCTCGCCCGGCTGCGGCAGGCGCACACGCGCGAGCAGGACGGCCGGTTCCGTTGGCTGGAGGACCCGGCGAGCCGTACGTATGTGTTCGTGCCGGTGCTGATGGTGACCGGTGTGGTGCTGTCCGGGATCGCCTGGCTGGTGCAGCGGATCGCGTCGGTCACGGCCCGGCCCACGGCCGAGCGGCGTCTCGCGGGGCAGCTGTCCGTGCTGACCGCGCCCGATCCGGCCCCGGACACCGATCTGGAGGACACGCGTCCGCTCGGCGGCGGGAGACGGGGCCGGGCGGCCCGGCTGATCACCGTGGGTGTCGGCGCCGCGCTGCTGGTCCCGCTGGTCGTCGGGCTCGCCGACCTCACCCAGACGCGGAAGGAGGAGCGGAACGGGGCCGAGGCTACCTCCGTGCTGGTCAGGGTGGACATGCGTGGTGTGCCCGTGACCGCCGAGCGGCAGTCCATGGCCGCGTCCCAGGCCTGGGAGCGCTGCCGGAACTCCACGTCGGTGCCTCTGCGGCGGACGACGCTGGGCGAACTCGGCGACGGCCTGTTCGCCGGGGTCGTGCGCCCCGCCCTCACCGACCACGACCGCCTGCGGCTGCGCGGCTGCCTGGAGGACGCGGACGTGGACCGCGCCTTCCTGACGGTGGTGGGCATCGGCGACGCGGACAAGGAGTGAAACCCCGGAACCTTATAGTCCGCCTCATCGCCCCACAGCCCAGAGCTCACAGCCCCCGGGAATCGCCGGAGCACCGCGCGCCGGACTTCCCGGACCCCAAAGATCGACAAAGCATGCAAGGTCATCACATACCGAAGCTAATGCCGTGAGGTCGGACACAAACAGACAGAACCCTTACCGCGTGCGGGCTACGATGCGGAGCAGACCCCCCGTCCCCAACCCTCGGGTCATCCATGTCTGTAACCCTCCCGCCCGCCCCTCTACGCCCCGGTCCGCTCCCCACCGCTCCCGCCCGCCCTCGCTCACTCCGCCAGAAGGTGGTGCGTGTGTTCGTCGGAGTACTGCTCGGCTATCTCGCGCTGTGGGCCACGGGTTCGCTCGGCATCCTGGCGGCGTCGTACGTGGCGCATGAGACGACCTCGGCGCCCGAGGGGACCCGCTCGGTGCGGGGCATCCACAACTTCCAGCCCGTCGGCACGGACGGCAAGCTGTGGCGCGGCGCGGTGCCCTCCCCCGCCGGCTACCAGGCGCTCGCCGACCTCGGTTTCACCACGGTCGTCGACCTGCGCGCCGAGAAGCTGAGCGCCGCGCAGCTCGCCCTGCCGCGCGAGGCGGGCCTCGATGTCGTACGGGTGCAGATGCGCGACGGGCAGACCCCGACGCCCGAGCAGGTGCAGCGTCTGCTGGACACCGTCTCCGAAAACTCCGGGCCGGTGTTCGTGCACTGCGGTGCCGGCGTCGGCCGTACGGGGACGATGGCCGCGGCCTACCTCGTACGGACCGGGCAGGAGGAGTCGTCCGGAGCGGTCTGGCGCAATCTGTCGGTCGGGCCGCCGTCGGTCGAGCAGATCTACTACGGGCTGATGCTGGAGCAGGAGCGGGAGACCGCGCGGCCGCCGTTCCCGGTGGTCGCGGTGAGCCGCCTCGTCGACGCGCCGCGCCGCATCTGGTCGTACGTGTAGGCACCGGCGCGCACGGCGCCCGCGTCTGGTCGTACACGTAAGCGCCAGGCGCGCACCACGGCGCACGAGCCCCGGCGACACCACGGCGCACCAGCGCCGACGAACACTACGACGCATGAGCGCGGGCAAACACCACGCGCACGAACACGCGGCGCGGGCAACACCGCGCGCACGAAGACGCGGCGCGGGCCTCCTGGCCCGCGCCGCGTCTTCGTGTGGCCGTCGTCGGCGAAGCCCTTACGGCTTGCGCGCCACCGCCCCGTACCCCGGGATGACCCCGTCGTCCTGGCCGGCGACGGGCTCGCCGAGTTCGGGGTGCCAGTGGTGGGGCACCTCGACGCCGGGGTCGACCAGTTCGAGGCCGTCGAAGAAGCGGCTGAACTCCTCGCGGGAGCGCAGGGCCAGGGTGACGCCCGCGGCCTTGAGCTTCTCCGTCGCCGCCTTCGACTCCTCCGGGGTGAAATCGGCGGTGGCATGGGTGATGACGAGGTGGCTGCCGGAGGGCAGCTCGGACATCAGCCGCTCGACCAGGGCGTGCGCGCCGTCCTCGTCGGAGACGAAGTGCAGCAGCGCGATCAGGGAGAGCGCCACGGGTCGGCCGAGGTCCAGCACCTGCTTGGCGCCCTCGATGACGGCGTCCGGGTCGCGCACGTCGGCCTGCAGATACTCGGTCCGCCCCTCGGGCGTACCGCGCAGCAGGGCCCCCGCGTGGGCCAGCACGATGGGATCGTTGTCGCAGTAGACGACGCTCGCGTCGGGGGCGACCCGCTGGGCGATCCGGTGCAGGTTCGGCTCGGTCGGGATGCCGGTGCCGATGTCGAGGAACTGCCGTACGCCGTGCTCCGCCAGCCAGCGCGTGGAGCGGTGCATGAAGGCACGGTTGACCCGTGCCATCACCGGCACCCGGGGGTCGAGGGCGAGCATCTGCTTGCCCATCGCCTCGTCGACGGGGTAGTTGTCCTTGCCGCCGAGGTACCAGTCGTACATCCGCGCGGGATGGGGTCTGCTCGTGTCGATCTCGACGGGGGAAAGCCCGCTCATGACGAACTCCATAAGGTTCTGCCGCAGTAGGTGATCAACTCAGTGCCAAGATTAGGGAGATGACTGAACAACAGGGAGGGCGCAACAAGCCTCAGGACAGCAGGAAGTCGGCCACCCCCGCCTTCGCGCCCTGGATGAACGCGTTCATCTCGTCGGGTGTGTAGATCAGCGCGGGTCCGTCGGGGTCGGTGGACTGCCGTACGGCGATCCGGCCGTCGGCGAGCTTCATGGCCTCCAGGCAGTTGCCGCCGTTGCCGCCGCTCCAGGGCTTGTGCCAGCCTTCGCTGCCCAGCTCCCGCGCGGGCATGCCGTTGTATACGCGTATGTGCGCCTGGGTGTTGGTGCGCGTGCGCGACTGCGACTTGATGCGATCCATTCGGTGTCTTCAGAGCTCCTTGCGGAGATCCCGGAGGATCTCCTTCGTGCGTTGTGCCGTGGCGGCCTGCGCCGCCATGCGGTCCATGACCTCGAGGTGGGTCGCCACCTGGGAGCGGTCGTCCAGGTAGACGGCGCCGGTCAGGTACTCGCTGTAGACCATGTCCGGAAGTTCGGGCATGGCGAAACGGAACAGGACGAACGGCCCGTACGTGCCGGGATGCGGTCCTGTGTCGAACGTGGCGACCTGCAGCGTCACATGGGACAGCTCCATGGCCTCCAGCAGTCGGTCGAGCTGGGCGCGCATGACCGCCGGTCCGCCGACGGGGCGGCGCAGGGCGGTCTCGTCCATCACGAACCACAGCCGGGGCGCGTCCTTACGGGTGAGCAGTTCCTGTCGTTGCATGCGCAGGGCTACATGGCGCTCGATGTCCTCGGGTTTGGTCTGGCCGATGGCGCCCGAGGTCATGACGGCGCGCGCGTAGTCCTCGGTCTGCAGCAGTCCGGGGACGAAGTGGGGGTCGTAGCCGCGGATCAGGGCGGCCGCACCCTCCAGGCTGACGTACATGGAGAACCAGCCCGGGAGGATGTCGTGGTAGCGCTGCCACCAGCCGGGTTTGTTGGCCTCCTCGGCGAGCCGGACGAAGGTCTCGGCCTCCTCGTCGCCGACCCCGTACGCCTTCAGCAGGAGCTGGAGATAGGGGATCTTGAGGGCGACCTCGGCGGTCTCCATACGGCGGACCGTGGCGGCGGTGACATGCAGGACGCGCCCGGCGTCCTCACGTCTGATGCCGGCGCGCTCGCGCAGTTCCAGCAGACGTCGGCCCAGCACGACCTGGCCGACCGTCGGCGCGGACCGCGGCTCGCTCATCTCGCCCCTCTCTCATCTGCCCCTGAACCGTCCCGACAGGCCTGCGGCGCCGTTCGGAAGCCCTGCCTGCCGCACAGGTCCGTGTACACAAACGGACACTGTGCGTACATACGAACGTTCTGCGAGGGATTTCCAACTGGCGCCGCTACACGTGCTGTTGCGTGCAGTGTGCCACGGCCGTTCAGAGAGTCACACGGCACTCTGCAATTTTCAGAGTGACACTTGCCAAGTGTTCACGGCGAGGCGATAGTGGCAAGCGTGATTCCGCCCCCTGCGCCGTTAGGAACAGACGCCGCCGGAGACCGTGTCGGTCCCGGTCCGGCCGCCGGGGCGCGCCCCGAGACAATCGCCGAGCGCCGGTTTCGATTCGAGCTGGCCGCGCACCCGGGTGCCGTGGCCCAGGCCCGGCGCGTGACCCGTACCCAGCTCACCGGCTGGGCCCTCTGCGAGGACACCTGCGACACGGCCGCCCTGGTCGTGTCCGAGCTGGTGACCAACGCGATCGTGCACACCGCGAGCGCCCAGATCGTCTGCGAGCTGCACGACGGCGACGATCTCGTGCGCATAGCGGTACGGGACGAGGGATGCGCTCCGGGTGAGCCGCATCCCTCGCCGCAGCGGCCCGAGGAGGAACACGGGAGAGGGCTGCTCCTCATAGAGTCCCTCTGCCGCTCCTGGGGGGCGCAGCCGGTCGGCTTGGGGCTCCTGGTGTGGGCGGACGTACCTCGCGCGCTGGTCGCGGGCGCCGTCCACGCCGACGCGGGCACGGGCACGGGAATGACCACGAGCGCGGACACCGCGGTCCGGTCCGACTTGGGCTGGGGCGCGAAGAAGCCGCCGGCCGAGGACCGGGGCGACGAGGCGGAGGCGTTCCGCCGGGCGGGTGCCGATGGCCGTAAGGCTGTCGACGGCCGTACGGGTGCGGACGGCTATAAGGCTGTCGACGGCCGTACGGGTGCGGACGGCTATAAGGGTGTCGATGGCCGTAACAGTGCTGATGGCCGTACGGCGGCCGAGCGCCGCTTCGGTGCCGAGTGTCGTAGGGAAGTCGACGTCCGGCCGGAAGTCGGACGTCGGACGGGGGCCGAATGGGTGTGAGCGCGTCGATCGGTCCCGCTCGGCCCCCTGGTGGGGGCAGAGTGGCCCGCGTGGTGAGCCTTGACACCCTGACGCGCCTGCGCCGCGCCCAGCGTCCCGCAGCGGCGCCCCGCCCGCTTCCCCTGCCCGAGGGCATGACCGCGCCCATGGGGTGCGACGCGGTTGCCGTCCCGGCCCGCTTCGGACCGCAGGTCCTGCCCCGGCTGCCCCGTGTGGGCTGTGTCTACGCCGACCGGGCGCACTGGTGGTGGCTCGTGCCGGCCGACTCCGACTACGCGCTGGAGTGGCCGGCGCCGGTGCGCTACACCACCGGGGCTCTGGTCTCCGACGGTTCGGCGGCTCCCGGGCTGATCCTCAGGCCGGAGGGCACGATTCCCTATACGCCGCCGATACCGCTGTACCTGGCGTTGTGCCGGGTTACGGGGACTACGCCGACCTGGTCTCAGCTGACTGCGTAGGGCTCCGCGCAGGGCTCCGCCGGTCGGGCCGACTTCGAGTGCGGGTGGGTGGGGGCTGGTCGCGCCCACGCGGCGGAGCCGCAAATCGATACAGCCCCGCGCCCCTGAAGGCGCCTGCGGCCCTTCACAACAGGACTGCGGCGCACTCCTCCCTGCCTCCGAGCGCCCCGCGTGCTCCGGGTGAGAGGCGGTGTCGCCGGTGTGCGCCCTGGTCGGGAGCGGAGTGTGCCGGGATAGTGGCCGTCGGTGACGACTCGGGGGAGGCCACGGGTGGCGAAGGCGCGTGACAGGGGCAAACCGGAGACGTCGGAGTCGGAGCTGCTGCTGTTCGGGGGCCCGCTGCGGTACGACATGGGCTGGTCGCAGCATGCCAACGCGTTTCTGGAGCTGAACTTCCGCGCGATGGTGCGGCGGCTGCCCTCGCTGCTGGCGTCGAGTTTCCGGCTGGCCTGGCAGGCGGACCGGCGGGCGGCCCGGACGGTGCTGGCCGCCGAGACGGGCCGCGGCCTCGCCCAGGCGGTGAACCTGCTCGCGGTGAACACCATCCTGGCCCGGCTGATGTCGGACGGCACGGTCGAGGAACGGTTACGGGGAGCCGTCCCCGCGCTCGTCACCATCGCCGCCGTGATGTTCGTGGCCACGCTGCTGCGGGCCGCGTCGACGTATGCCACGGGCCGGCTCGAACCCAAGGTGGAGCGGGTCGCGACCGAGCTGTATCTGGAGCGTGCGGCGGCCGTGGAGCTGTCCGCGATCGAGGACGACGGCTTCCACAAGCTGCTGGACACCGCGAAGTACGGCGCCCAGTCGGCCCGCCGCATGATCAGCTACTCCGCGCGCGTGGTGAACGCGCTGATCTCGCTGATCGCGGCGGCCGGCGTGCTGACCGTCCTGCACCCGGCTCTGCTGCCGCTGCTCGTCACGATGACGTTGCCGAGCGCCTGGAGCGCCCTGACGATCGCCCGCCGCCGCTACGAGTCCTTCCACGCCTGGGTGCAGCACGCGCGCGCGGGATATCTGCTCAGCTCCCTGCTGATCGAGCCGGAGGCGGCCCCGGAGATCCGGGTGCACGGCGTCGGCCCGTTCCTGCTGCGCCACTTCCGCTCCATGTCGGAGACGGCGGAGGCCGAGCAGGCGCGCCTGGCCCGGCTGGCGGCCCGTACGGGCCTGTACGCGGCCGTGTGGACCGGCCTGGCCACCGTGGCGACGTACGCGACGCTGGGCGGTCTGCTGCTCGCCGGCGCCATGGCACTGTCCGTGGCGGGTACGGCGGTCATCGCGATCCGCACCGGCTCCGCCAGCCTGGACACGCTGGTCCTGGAGGTGAACTCCCTCCACGAGGAGGCCCTCTTCGTGGGCGACATGGAGCGCCTGTACGTGGAGGCCGCCAAGCGCGCGATCCCGGAGGGCGGCGACCCGCTGCCCGAGGATCCGCGCGAGATCCGGGTGGAGAACGTGACGTTCACCTATCCGGGCAAGGCCACCCGGCCCGCACTGAGCGATGTCACGCTGACCGTGCCGCTGGGCAAGATCGTGGCGCTCGTCGGCGAGAACGGCTCGGGCAAGACGACCCTGGTCAAGCTGCTCGCCGGGCTGTACACGCCCGACCAGGGCAAGATCATGTGGGACGGCGTGGACGCGGCGACCGCCGACCGGCACCGGCTCGCCGAGCGCATCGCGATGGTCGCGCAGGACTTCAAGCGGTGGCCCTTCACGGCCCGCGTCAACATGGCGATCGGCCGCCCCTCGGCGCCGCTGACCGACGAGCGCCTCGCCGCGTCCGTCGCCGAGGCCGGGGCCCAGGATGTGGTGGAGGATCTGCCGCGCGGCCTCGACACGCTCCTGGCCAGGGGTTTCAGCGGCGGGCACGAGCTGTCGGGCGGGCAGTGGCAGCGGCTGGGGATCGCGCGGGCCGCGTACCGGCGCGGGCGCATCCTGATCGTGGACGAGCCGACGGCGGCCCTCGACGCCCGTGCCGAGCTGGAGGTCTTCGAGAAGATCCGCGCCCTGGCGGGCACCGGTCAGACGGTCGTCCTGATCACCCACCGGCTGGCGTCGGTCCGCCACGCCGACCTCGTGCACGTCCTCGACCAGGGCCGCCTCGTGGAGTCCGGCACCCCGGACGAGCTGCTGGCCACGGGCGGGGTGTACGCGGAGCTGTACTCACTCCAGGCGGAGCAGTTCGCGGCCAAGGTGCCCGCGCCGAAGGCGGGCTGACCGGCCGACCTCAGGCCGCGGCGCCCGCCGCGGCGTCGGCGCCGCGCACGATGACCAGGAACATGTCCGTGGCGATGTCCATCACGACCTCGGCCTGCTGGCCCTCCAGACGTGCCGCGTGCGCGAACTCCTCCGCCGGCCACGAGCCGCGCGGCCCACCGGCGGGAAAGCGCCCCAGCACCATTCGCCCGTTCACCCTGCACCTCCATGTCGCGCCGTACCCGTAACCCGTAACCCGTAGCTGCGTAGCTTGTAGATTTAAACGCCAATCATGGGGTGAACGGCTCGCCGAATGACGTTACTGAGACGTAGTTGACACTTGGTCAACGACGGACCGTGAGGTACCTCTCAGAAATCACACATTCCGGTGACTCTATGTGCCAAACCTCGCACTCTTCGTCACTTGGTGTACTCGTCGTGGTAGGCGGGTCCGCTCACTCGGGCGGCTTGTCGTAGTCCTGGATGCGGCCGCCGTGGCTGCGGTCGGTGAGTGCGGCCAGGCGGTGCTCCAGCTCCCGTACGGTCGCCGGCACGTCGACGGTGAGCAGCGCGCGGTCGCGCATGAGGACGCGGCCGTCGACGATCGTGGTGCGGACGTCGGCGGAGCGGGCGCTGTGCACGAGGGTGGCGGCGAGGTCGTGCACCGGCTGGGTGTGCGGGCCGCTGAGGTCGACGAGGACGATGTCGGCGCGCAGGCCGGGGGCGAGGCAGCCGACCCGCTCCTCCAGTCCGACGGCCCGGGCGCTCTGCAGCGTGGCGTGGTGCAGGGCCTGACGGGAGGTCAGCCAGCGCGGGTCGCCCTCGGTGGACTTCTGGACGAGCGCGGTGAGGGCCATGGCCTCCCACACGTCGAGGGAGTTGTTGGAGGCGGCCCCGTCCGTGGCCAGCCCGACGGGGACACCGATACGGCGCAGGGCCCGGACCGGGGTCGTGGGCCAGGCGAACTTCAGATAGCCGCGGGGCGCGGTCGCGACGGCCACCGGCCCGGTCGCCCGCTCCAGCACCGGCAGGTCGCGCTCGACGATCCCGGTGCCGTGCGCGATGAGCAGGCCCGCGTCGACGCCGAGCAGCCCGGTGCGCTCCAGGACCTCGATGGGGGTGACACCGTGCCGGGCGAGGCTGTTGTCGGTCTGGTCGCGGCTCTCCGAGGCGTGCAGATGCACGGGGAGGCCGTGCTCGCGGGCGAGTTCGGCGGTCGCGGCGAGATCGGCGTCCTCGACGGTGTAGGGGGCGTGCGGGGCGAGCGCGGTGGTGATACGACCGCCGGCCGCGCCCCGGTGCCGTAGCGCGAACTCCAGGGACCTCTCCCGGCCTTCGGGCCCCTGCGAGGAGAAGAAGGCCTCCCCCAGATGCGCCCGCATCCCGGTCTCCTCGACCACGGCGGCGACCGTGTCCATGGAGAAGTAGTGGTCGGCGAAGCACGTCACCCCGCCCCGGATCATCTCCGCGCAGGCCAGCCGGGCCCCCAATTCCACGTCCTTCGCCGTCAGGTTGGACTCGACGGGCCAGATGACGTCGTTGAACCACTCCTCCGCCGGCATGTCCTCCGCGATGCCGCGCAGCGCCACCATCGGCGCGTGCGTATGGCAGTTGATCAGCCCCGGCATCGCGACCTGGCCGCGCGCGTCGATACGTTCCGCCGTGGCCACCGGAGCGGTCTCCTCCGCCGGGCCGATGCTTGCGATCACCCCGTCCCGTACGACGATCGCCGCGTCCTCGACGAAGGCGATCCCCTCGTGCTCGTCGTGGACGAGGGCGGTGCAGCCGGTGATGACGAGATCGGCGGGAGACGAGGAGGGAGACGGAGTCGTGGGCCTCATGCCGTCACGGTACGACGCTGACGTGCTCGGGAGGGGTGCGAACCGGGCATCCGGCGGCTGGGGAGGCGGTGGAATCCGGCCGCGCCCGCCGCCGCGACGGACCGGGTCGTGCTCAGGCCGTGCGGCCCGGCCTCGGCAGTACGTCGGACGCGTGCGGTGCGTCGGGGAGGCTGATGCGCGCGTGCTTCTGGTGACGCGCGAGTTCGTCGAGGAGTGCGGTGAGCCGTTCGGTGTGGTGGCGGGTGAGGCGTCCGGTGTCGTCGAGGTGCACGGCGCAGGCGGTGGTGGTGTCGACGAGCCGTTCGAGGACGGCGGCGACCTCGTCGGTGCCCTCGGTGTGCCGGGCCAGGGCGGGCAGTTCGGCCCCGGAGAGGGCGATCGCGCTGCGGGCCTGCGCGAGTGTGCGGTACGCCTCGCGGCGCAGGGTCCAGCGGGCGGCGCGGTCGTCGGACTCACCGGGCAGTGCGGCCCCGACGGACACGGACACGCCGTTGGGCGTGGATACGCCCTTGGGCGTGGAGGCGCCGCTCGGCGTGGACACACCGTTGGGCGTGGAGGCGCCGCCCGGCGTGGACACACCGTTGGGCGTGGACGCGCCGCCCGGCGTGGACGGCCGGCGCGACCGGGAGGTCCCGCTCGGCCCGGAGGTCCGGCTCGGCCCGGCGGCTCCGCTCGCCCCGGAGGTGTCCCTCGGCCCGGAAATCCCGCTGGGCTCGGCGGCCCCGCTGGCCCCGGAGACCCCCCTCGACCCGGAAATCCCGCCGGGCTCGGCGGCCCCGCTGGCCCCGGAGACCCCCCTGGGCCCGGAGGTCTGGCTCGGCCCGGCATCCCCGCAGGTCTCTGCTGGCTCGGTCCTGCTTGCCCCGGAGGCCTTCCTCGGCCCGGAAAACCCGCTGGGCTCCCCGGCCCCGCTTGCCTCAGAAGTCCCTCTCGACCCGAAAATCCCATTGAGCGCCGCAGCTCCGCTAGCCCCGGAAGTCGCCCCAGGCCCAGAAAACCCGCCGGGCTCGGTGACCCCGCCTGCCCCAAAAGTCCCCCTCACCCCCGTCGTCCCACTCGCCCACGAAGTCCCCCTCGGCCCGCGCGACTCGTTCAGGACGTACGCGAGGTACGCGTGCGCGGCCGTCCCCGCTTCGGTGAGCCGGGCGCGTACGCCCCCGCCGCGCTGTCCCTTCGGCATCGGCAGGTGGCCGACGATGAGGACGATGGCGCAGGCCAGCAGCGTTTCGGCGATGCGGCTCCAGGAGGCGAGGGGATCGCCGCCGACCATGACGAGGGCGAGGACGAGGACGGTGACGACGGCGGTCTGGGCGGCGAAGTGCCGGGTGGCGACGGGGATGAGCGCCCCACTGACCGCGACCAGCGCGATGAGCCCTTCCGGGTGGGGCAGCACGGCCGCGAACCCGGCGAAGAGCACGGCACCGAGCACGGTCCCCGCGGCCCGGCACAGCACCCGGGACACGAGCGGCCCGAGGTCGGGCTTGACCAGGAAGACGGCGGTCGCGGGCAGCCAGTACCAGTGCTCGTGGTGCAGCACCTGCGCCACGGCCGCGCTGGCCCCGAAGGACAGGGCGACCCGCAGCCCGTACTCGCGTCCACCGGACCCGAGTGCGAGCCGCACGAGCGACCCGACGGTACGGCGCCGTGTGTGCAGGTCGTGGGTGTCGCCACCCCGGTCGAAGGCCTCGGCGGCGCGCAGGAGCGCGTCGTCGAGGGCGCGCAGCGCGGGCGC
Organism: Streptomyces sp. CA-210063; assembly: GCF_024612015.1. NCBI lineage: Bacteria > Bacillati > Actinomycetota > Actinomycetes > Kitasatosporales > Streptomycetaceae > Streptomyces > Streptomyces sp. CA-210063. The sequence continues at coordinate 8,053,863 of NZ_CP102512.1, read as the reverse complement.
GGAGCGGGAGGGCGCGGGCAGTGGCCCGGTGGCGGTGTTGCCGCGTACGGCGGCGGCCAGCCGCCGGGGCCCTTCGGAGGCACGGCCGACGACGGCGTCCCCGACCCAGGCCAGCGCGGTCGCCGCCTCGGCGAGCGGCAGCGCGGCGCTGTACTGCGCGTGCAGCCGCCGCTCGGCCGACGAACTGGCGTACCGCCGTAGCCGGGGCCCGGCGAGCGCGTCCTGGGCGTGGTCGAGGGCGGCGGTCAGCGCGGCCCGCCGGGCGGTCGCGTCCGGGGTGCCGACGGCGTCCAGCAGCCCGGCGATCGCGTCGTACACCGCGGCGACGGCGTCCCGCTCCCCGTCGAACCGGTAGTCACCGGCGGTGAGGACAGCGGGCGTGGGCAGGGCGAGGCGCAGGAGGAGCAGCCATCCGGCCCCGGCGAGATAGCCGAGCGCCCGCTGCCACCCCGACTCCGGCAGGGGCATCCCGGCCCCGATGGCGGCGGCGACCAGCAGTTGTGTCCCCGCTCCGGACGCCACGGGCCCGACCGCGCTCATTCCGCCGGCGAGCAGCCCGAGCGCGGTGAGGAGCAGGGTGAGGACGACGGCCCCGACATACTGTCCGGCGTACGTCCCGACGAGCAGCCCCACGGCCCCCGCGAGCGCGGGCACCCCGAGCCGCTGCACCGCGACGCGCCGGCTGCCGGGCCGGTCGTTGATCCCGGCGAGCATGGCCCCGAGCGCGGCGACGACCCCTAGGGAGGGCCGCCCCACCAGCACGGCCACGAGCAGCAGCGGCCCACCGGCCAGGGCCCCCCGCACCACCGCGTTCCAGGGCACCGGCCCCCTTTGCGCACGCAGAGCATGGGCGAGCCAGGGCGGCAGAGCTGGGACAGCGGGGCGGGACACGGGGCTCCTGTCGTCAAGTGAGGGCGGGGTGTGCCTTCGGGCGACGGCGGCCGGGGCTTTGGCGGTGCCGGTGACGCCAGTTCATGGCATCTCCTGCTTGTGGTCTCCACCGTAGAACCCGGACCTGGAGGAAGGGGAACGCTCGTATTACCGCGATGTGACGATACTTGGAAAGGCCATGTTCTTTATGAACGCAACCCGGAAACGGACGGGTCCGGGGGCGTGGCCGAGAAACGGGTGGATCAGAGGGAGCGTCCGAGAAAAAGGTGGGCCCGAGGGCGTAGCCGGCCCCCGGGCCCTGAGATGCCGCCCATATGGGCACGCCGCCACGGTTGAGAACCCAGGTCAGTCGTCATGTCGCCGCGTCCTGCCTTTGGACCACCGCGCATCGAGCTGCGCGGGCCGGACTTGAACCGGCACTTCGACGTCCCGGGGCCTGGGCCCGGTCGTTGCGACGATCGGCGGCGAATACTGAGTCTGGAGCAATAGTCTGAGATTGATCACGGCCCGTCCCTGAATTCTTCGGCGGGTACGGGCCGCTCCGTCACGACAAGCCTCAGCTTCAGCTTGCGCTCCTCGCGCACCCCGCCCGGCACAGAGGCCGGCCGGGGAGTCTGTGAGACTACCCGAGCTATCCGAACAGGTAGCCGAACACGGCGTCACCGACCCGCTGGTCGACGACCTCCACGCCGTTCGCCTCCTCCCGCGCGAACTTCACGGCCTGCTGCAACTTCTCGACGCGGCCGAGGATCTCGTTCACGCGCCGGGCGGGCAGGGCGCCCGAGAACTTCACGGTGGTCCAGTAACCCACCGGAATGTCCTCGTAGTACACCTCCACCTGAGCGGGGTGCTTGTCGGTCGCCTCGGCCTTCACATGGTTGCGCGGCACCTTCTTCGTCCGCACCGTCCGCACGGCCTCGGTCTTCCAGGCATCGGAGGACGGATCCTGTGCCCACGCCTCGGAGGCGTCGAGCACGGGCAGCTTCCGCACCAGCGTGTTGATCTCCCCGAGTTGCTTCTCGAGGAAGAGCAGATAGGCGACAGGCACGTCGGCGACCAGCACCCGTCCCTCCACCTTCACATCCGCCCGCGCCGTGCAGTTGGCCCAGTCCTTGGTGGCGGTCACATCGAACAGCCGCGTGAGAATCCCCGCCGTCTCCCGCAACACGTCCTCCGCCCGCACCTGCACCCGAGTCGACTCGGGCGGCAACTGCTCACCCTCCTCGTCCTTCGGCTGATACGTACGCGCGATACCGGCCAGCAACGCCGGCTTCTGCAGCCCGTGATGAGCAGCCGTCAGGTCCTGATGGGACTTGGCCTTGACGCCTTTCTCGACTGCGATGATCTGATTGAGTTTCGCCACGTGGGAGACGGTAACAGCGGAAGTGCGATCTTCTCGAAGGATTATTCGTAAGGAACGTATGCCCGGCTCGCCGTGGGGAATTGCTCCACAACCGAATCGGGGAGCCCCGCGTCGCCGGTCGTGCTCATCGCCGGGATTCGCCGTTCGACAGCCGCCCGATCGAGCCTGCCTGGATGACCGTGCCTTGGTGTACGCTGCCGTTGATGGTGTTGTAGACCGATCCCCTGCCCTGCTCGTCCTTCTCGGGCACCAACTCGTCGAGCAGTGCCCGGAGTTCCGCGGCGGCGTTCGGGTCCGCCCGGAGCGTGCGCCGCAGACGGTTGCGCCACTCCGCCTGCACGTCGGCGACAGCCTCCTCGTCACCGGCGTCCTGCGCGGCGACCAGTTCGGCCCGCGACTCCTCCAGGTCGTCCTGGACGTCCTGCTCGCTCCTCCCTCGCGAGAAGAAGGAGGCCACCCGATCGCGCAGCCCCGCCCACCCGTCACCCACCATCGACTGAACCAGCGTCGTGGCTCCCGCCGCCGCCAGTGCGGCCAACTCCGCGTCCACCGGGCCCCCTTGCTCTACGTCGCCGTATCGGACCCCCAACCGTACCGTCAGACCGCGCACCGACCGGGTGACCAGCGCGAAGGATTCGGACCCGGCTCGATGGAGGAACAGTCCCTCGCATCGTTCCGCAGGGTCCTCGACGTCAATCTCCAGGGCCCTTGGCCGGGTATGCGCGCGGTGGCTCCCTCGCTGCGCCGGGCCGGCGGCGGGGTGATCGTGAACATCTCCTCCCTCGCGGGACCGACCTCCTACGTCTCGGGCCTCGCAGGCCAGCCCACCGTCGTGACCTCGGACGACTGACGACCGACTCACGGTTCGGTCGATTGTCAGTGGCCTGCGCTTCAATGAATGCACGGTCACACAGAGTGACGACGCATGAGCGGGGGAGGTAGCGCGATGGGTGGCCATGAGGAGGACGGGCAGCGGTATGTGTCGTTGGCCGGGCTGCGGGTGCGCGGGTGGACCGAAGGGATGGTGCGTCGACTGCTCGGGGCGGCGGACCGGCTCCGTGTGAACCCTCGGTTCAGGGACGCGCCGAGAGCGCGGCTGCACCGGCTGGATCGGGTCGAGACGGCCGAGCGGAGTGACGAGTTCCGGGCGGTGGCGGAGTCCTCGGGGCAGCGGTCGGAAGCGGTACGGGCCGCGATGCGGCGGCGGAGGGAGGAGGTCCTGGAGCGGATCAGGAACGAGCCGATCGACGTGCCCCGCCCGGATCCGGGCAAGTTGGCGCTACGGGCGATGGAGCACCGGGCCCGGCGAGAAGCGGAGTGGAGGCGGGCGGGAGGCGGCGGGAGGATCGTGAAGGGCCCCGTCGGCCGTGCCTCGCTCGACCCATGGAAGGTCGACTCCTTGCGCCATCGTCTCCGCCACTACGACCGGCTCCTGGACACGCTGCCCGGCCACGGGCGGAGTTCCGGACGGCCGGAGGCCGCGACGCTGCTGCGGGAGCGGATCTGCGCGACCATCGCGGAGGCGTACCCGCCCCTTGCACAGGAGTGCGTGCCCGTGGCGGCGCGGCGACAGCGTCGGCCCGGAATTCGGATGCGTTCACTGCGCAGGTTGCGCATGATCGACAGGTTGTCCTCTACCGGGAGCCGTCATGATCGAGCGCGTCACCGTACCCAGCCTCTTTCCGCCGCCCGTCTACTCGCACGCGTCCGTCGTCGAGGCGGGGACGAAGCTGGCGTTCCTCGCCGGTTCCGTTCCGCTGGACACCGAGGGGAAGCTGGTCGGAGAGAGGGATCCGGTACGGCAGGCCGAACAGGTGCTGGCGAACCTCGGGGAGCAACTGCGGGCGGTGGGCAGCGACTTCGCACACGTCGTGTCGACCGACGTGTACGTCGTGAGCGGCGAGCCCGCGGTCCTCTCCGCGGTCTGGGACGTCGTCGAGGCGTCCGGCCTCAGTACCGGCCCCCACTCGTCGACCCTGCTCGGCGTGGCCTGCCTCGGCTACCCGGGCCAACTGGTGGAGATCACGGCGACGGCGGTGGTCCCGGAGTCGTAGTGCGACAAGGGACGCGGAGAAGCCCACGCCCCCCTACCGCGCCCCGGTCTCCCCGTTCCCCCAGCTCCTCCTCTTGGGCAACGGCTTCGCATAGCCCCCCACCCGGCTGGTCGTCAGCCCCAGCGACACCAGTGACTCGGCGAGTTTCACGGCCGCGCCCACCCCGTCGACGACCGGCACCCCGAGCTTCTCCCCCACCGTCCGCTGCAGCCCGGTCATCCCGGCGCACCCCAGGACCAGGACCTCGGCCCCGGCGTCCCGGGCCCGCTGCCCGGCGGTGAGGAAGGCGCGGGTGGTGCGGTCGGAGTCGGCGAGGTCGAGGACGCCGAGCCCGGTGCCGACGATCGCGGCGCAGTTGCGGCCCACCCCGGCGGCCTCCAGGCTGTCCTCGATCTGCCCGCAGGAGCGTTCGAGCGTGGTGACGACGCCGTAGCGCCGCCCGAGCAGACAGGCGAGGTGGGCGGCGGCCTCGGTGATGTCGACGACGGGGACGTCCACCAGTTCGCGCGCGCCCTCGCGCCCGTGCTCGCCGAACCCGGCCATGACGACGGCGTCGTACGGCTCCTCGTAGGTCCGCAGGGTGTCGAGGACGGCGGCGGCCGAGAGGTAGCTGTCGAGCCAGCCCTCCGCGGACTCGGGACCCCAGGCGGGGGTCAGTCCGGTCACGGTGGTGCCCGGGCCTGCGGCGGCCCGGGCACCTCGCACGATCTCCTCGGTCATCTCCTGCGTGGTGTTGCAGTTGGTGACGACGATGCGCACGCTCAGCCCTCTACCGCGGTGGGCTCGACGACCGTGCTCTCCGTGCTCTCCGTGCTCCCCGCCGCGGCCCGCTCGTCCCGGCACAGCACCGCGTACAGCCCGGCGGCCAGCGCCGTTCCGATGAACCAGGAGTAAGGGGCGACCGCGCTGAAGGCCGTCACCAGGGCGAGGACCGCCGAGACCGCCGCGGCCGGCAGGAACGCCCACAGGGCCTTGGGGTTGACGCCCTTGCGGTAGTAGTAGCGGGAGCCGGGCTCGGCGTTGAAGAGTTCGTCGACGTCGATACGGCCACGCTTGACCCAGAAGTAGTCGAGCATGATCACGCCGAACAGTGGGCCGAGGAAGGCGCCCAGGCCGCCGAGGAAGTACTGGACGACGGTGGGGTTGGAGAAGAGGTTCCACGGGGTCACGACCAGCGCCGCGACCGTGCTGATCAGGCCGCCGACCTTGAAGGTGATCTTCTGCGGCCAGACGTTGGCGAGGTCGTACGCCGGTGAGACGAAGTTGGCGACGATGTTGACGCCCATGGTGGCGATGGCGAAGGTCAGGGCGCCCAGGACGAGGATCCAGGTGTTGCCGATCTCGGCGACGAGGTGGGCCGGGTCGGTGATCGCCTTGCCGAAGACCTCGATCGAGCCCGCCGTGACGATGACCGAGACGACGACGAAGGCGGTCGAGTTGATCGGCAGGCCCCAGAAGTTGCCCCGCTTGACCGTCCGGTAGTCCGGTGCGAAGCGGGAGAAGTCGCAGAAGTTGAGCATCAGCGTGCCGTAGGTGGCGAGGACCAGCCCGATCGCGCCGAACCACTGCCGCCACTGCTCTCCGACGGAGACCGGGTTGGGGGTCGAGGTGAGGGAGATGGTCCAGTCGGCCTCGGCGAGGATCCACACGGCCAGCGCGATCATGACCAGCCAGATCGCCGGGCCGCAGAAGTCCTGGAACTTGCGGACCGACTCCATGCCCTGGCTGATGATCAGCGCCTGGATGAGCCAGAGGGCGACGAAGGTGACCCAGCCGAGGTGGTGCAGGCCGAGGAAGGAGTTGTGGGTCCAGGACTCCAGACCCGGCCAGGCGGCCAGCAGCATGATGTTGACCGCGACGGACGCGAGGTAGGTCTGGATGCCGTACCACATGATGGCGATCACGGCCCGGATGAGGGCCGGGATGTTGGCGCCCCAGACGCCGAAGCTGATGCGGCTGACGACGGGGAAGGGCACGCCGTGGCGCTGCCCGATCTTCCCCATCCAGTTCATCCCGATGTAGATGATCACGAAGCCGACGAGCAGCGACGTGAAGACCTGCCAGACGTTCATGCCGAGGACGAGCAGGCCCGCGGCGAACGTGTAGTTGCCGAGGTTGTGGACGTCGGACATCCACAGGGCGAAGAGGTCGAAGACCTTCCAGTTCCGCTTGTCGGCGGGTGCGAGGTCTTCGTTGGTGAGGCGAGGGTCGGGGACGAACGCGGTGGTGCCGGTGGCTTCGGCACTGTCGGCGAGGGACATGGGGCCTCCAGGAGCGAGAGGAGACAGGGGTAGGTGGTGGGGACTGGTGCGGCGACGACGGGCGTGGGGACCGGTGTGGGGGACCAGGGGACCACTCCGAGTTGTTTGGTATACCAAACTGCCGACATGCTCCTCCGGTCAACCGTTCCGACCGATGTCGCTGTGGTTAACGCCGCGTAAAACACCCTCCGAGTCGGCGAAGATTGCCCCATGAGCTCCCTGGCTCCGGAAGGAGCGAAGATCGAACCCCTGGGCGCGGTGCGCGAGCGCGTGCTGGGCACCCTGCGGCAGGACATCATCGCGGGGCGCCTCCGCCCGGGCGACCGGCTCGTGGAGCGCGAGCTGGCCGACCGTTTCGGGGTCTCCCGGGTCCCGGTCCGCGAGGCGATCCGCGCCCTGGTCGCCGAGGGCTTCGTCCTCTTCGAGACCCCGCGCCGCACGGTCGTCCGCCGCCTCACCCCGGCCGACGTGACGGAACTCTTCGAACTGCGCGAGGCACTGGAGGTGTACGCCGCCGGGCTCGCCGCCTCCCGCGCCACCCCGAAGGCCCTGGCGGAGCTGTCCGCCCTGCTCGACCGGGCGGCGGAGGCGACCCTCGCCGGAGACGCCGAGACGATCACCGACATCAACACCCGTTTCCACGACCGCGTCCTCGCCATGGCGGGCAACAGCCTGCTCATCTCCGTCATGGAGCCGGTCGACGGCCGCCTGCGCTGGCTCACCCGACGCAACACCGAGTGGTCCCAACTCCTCACCGAGCACCGCGAGTTGTACGAGGCCATCGCCTCCGGCGACCCGGACCGCGCCCGCGCCCACGCGCTCACCCACGTCCGGACCAACTACCGGTCGACGGTGCGGCACCTGTTCGGCGAGGACGGCGACGACATCGCCTGAGCGGCTGAGCACCTGAACGCCTGAGACGACATCGCCTAAACCCCGGTGAACCATGAGCACCGCTCTGCCTAGACTCGGCCGACCGTCAACTCAGGCAGAAATCCAGGCAGTTCAGGGAGCGAGCATGGTCAGCAGACGTGGGCTGTTGAGCGGAGCGGCGATCGTGGGCGTGGGGGCGTTCACAGGAGTGGCGGGGAGCGCGGGCACCGCCGTGGCCGACGCACCGCTCAACACTCCGTTCACCCCCGTCACGGCACCGCATCTGGCGGAGGCCGAGCGGATGGTGCACTACCAGCGTCTCCTGGCGTCCGGCTATCTGCCGGGCGGCCTCATCGGGCACTGGCCCCTGGACGGCACGGGCACCGACCGCTCCGGCCGCGACCGGCCCGTCACCCTCGGCTCCGGCGCGTCCTGGTCGGCCCTGCGCGCCGGCGGCGACCTGAGCTTCGACGGCACGTCGAACGCCTACGCCGCGACGACCTCCGTCCTCGACACGACGGCCCCGTTCACGGTCTCCGCGTGGGTGCGCCTGTCGAACGACGCCGACTCCCCGGCCAAGCCGGACACCATGTACACCGCGGTCAGCCAGGACGGCACGTCCGCCAGCCGCTTCCTGCTCCAGTACGACCCGGCGTTCGGCACCTGGGCGTTCAAGGTGCGCAGCGAGGACCAGAGCGCCAAGGTCTCGGCTGTCGCCACGACCGCCGCCACGACCGGGGTGTGGACACATCTGACCGGAGTGTGGGACGGCACTCAGGTCCACCTGTACGTCAACGGCCGACTGGAGGGCAGCGCCGCCACCACCCTGTCCTGGGCTGCCACGCAGGGCTTCAACATAGGCCGCGCCAAGTGGGACGGCGCCCCGGTGAACCGCTTCAAGGGCGCCGTCGACGACGTACGGGCCTACGACCGCGCGCTCTCCCCCGACGAGATCTCGATCGTCAGCGGTCTCACGGCCCGGGAGAACAACGTCTACCTCGTGGGCGCCTCGTCGACCGTCACCTGGGGCACCCCCGACGACCTGACCAGCTGGATCGCCCGCGCCCGCTGCTCCTCCTTCATCACCTGGGTGCTCCGGCACACCTACGGCTGGGCCACCACCGACTACTTCAGGCAGTACTTCCAGGACGGCATCCCCGAGGCCGCCGACTACCGCAAGGCCTTCACCGACGGCACCGGCGGCCCGCACTTCCAGCGCATCCGCAAGGTCGCCGACCTGCAGCCGGGCGACCTCGTCGCGGTCGACTACAACGACAGCGACCCCGACAACACCGGGCACATCGTGCTGGTCCGGCAGGTCAAGGGCGTGTACACCGGGACGGGCGTGCGGAGCGGGGAGACGCAGTACGCCGTCGAGGTCGTCGACATGACCTCCGCCCCGCACGGCGTGTACGGGCAGCCCAGCGCCACCACGCACCCGGACACCCGCATGGTCGGCAACGTCGACGGGGAGGACTTCGCCGGCGTGGGCATCGGCCACATGATGTTCTACGCCTCGAACGCCACGGGCGAGTTCTCCCGCTACCGCTGGAGCTCCTACGGCGCGTCGACGGACCACGACGTCACCGCGCGCCCCATCTCGGCGGCCCGCGTCGTCTGACGCCCGGCCCCGGGCACGCATCCGGCACCCCTCACGCCGCTCATCTCTTGGCGTACTTGTCCGTCGCCTCCACCAGCGCCTGCGCCATGTCCGGCGCGCCCGCGTTGTGTCCCACGTCGTCGACGAGGACCACCTCGCTGCCGGGCCAGGCGTGGTGGAGGCGCCAGACGATGCCGAGGAGGTTGCCGGGGTCGAGGCTGCCCTGGACGAGGGTGCCCGGGATGCCCTTGAGCCGGGGCGCGTCGCGCAGGACGACGCCGTCGCCGTCGTGTCCCCCCGCCCATGCCCATGCCCTCGCCCTCGCCCTCGCCCTCGCCGAGGAAGTGGCCGTTGCCCCAGTAGTGGGTGACGGTGCGGGCGAAGGCGTAGCGGAAGACCGGGTCCTCGTAGCGCGGCACGGAGCGGGGCGGCTGCGCCGCGATGGCCGTCTCCCAGTCGGTCCAGGCCCGCGCGGCCCGCACCCGCACCGCCTCGTCGGGCGACTCGAGCAGCCGGTTGTACGCGGCCGCCGGGTTCCCGTCCCGCTCCTCCTCGGGCAGCTCGGCGAGGAACCGCTCGAAGGCCTCGGGCCAGAACTGTCCAAGCCCCCTGGTCAGCAGGGCGACTTCGGCCTCGGACCCGGTGGCGACCCCGGTGAGGACCAGCTCGGTCACGGCCTCCGGATGCGTCTGCGCGTACCGCAGGCCGAGCGCCGACCCCCACGACACGCCCCACACCAGCCACCGCCCGATCCCGAGGTGCCGCCGCAGCAGCTCCAGATCGGCGATCAGATGATCCGTCGTATTGACGCTCATGTCGGTCCCGTACGCGCTCGCCGGAGGCGTCGAACGCCCGCAGCCACGCTGGTCGAACAGCACGATCCGGTACGCCCCGGGGTCGAAGAGCCGCCGGAACCACGCGTTGGCCCTGGACCCCGGCCCCCCGTGCAGCACGACCGCGGGCTTGCCCCGCGGGTTCCCGCAGACCTCCCAGTACACGTGGTTGCCGTCCCCGACGTCGAGCATGCCGTGGTCGTACGGTTCGATCTCCGGGTAGATGGGCATTGCGCGACCCTAACCGGCGTGCGACGGCATCGGCAGCCGCTTTTCCGTCGGACCCCGAGCCCCGCCTACGAGGTGACGCTCAGCCCCGCGGACTTCGCCGCCGTACGCAGGACCTCGCGCAGCATGACGGGGGTCAGCCGGCCGGTGAAGGTGTTGCGCTGGCTCACATGGAAGCAACCGAAGAGGTCGAGCCCGTCGAGCGATACGCGGGTGCCGTGGCCGAAGGCGGGCCGCGGCCGGGGCACGTCCCAGCCGGCCTCGGCGAGCGCGGGCAGCGCGGCCTGCCAGCCGAAGGCGCCGAGTACGACGACCGCCCGCAGCGTCGGCCGCAGCAGCTCCAGCTCCCGGACCAGCCACGGCCGGCAGGTGTTCCGTTCCTCGGGGGTCGGCTTGTTGGCGGGCGGCGCGCAGTGCACGGGCGAGGTGATCCGTACGCCGTGCAGCTCCAGTCCGTCGTCGATGGCGACGGCCGTGCCGCGCGAGGCGAGGCCCACGTCGTGCAGCGCCGCGTAGAGCACGTCGCCCGATCGGTCGCCGGTGAACATCCGCCCGGTCCGGTTCCCGCCGTGCGCGGCGGGGGCGAGCCCGACGATCAGCAGCGCCGCGTCGGGAGGCCCGAACCCGGGCACCGGCCGCCCCCAGTACTCCTGGTCGGCGAACGCGGCCCGCCTGGTGCGCGCCACCTCTTCCCGCCACTCGACCAGCCGCGGACAGGCCCGGCACCCGGTGATCCGCGCGTCGAGCGCGGCCAGCCCCGTGTCCCCGCCTCTGCCATTCCCGCTGTCACCGCCTCTGCCGCTGCCCATGCCTCCACGGTACGTCCGGTGATCGCCTCCCCGGGACGGCCTGCTGGAGAGCTAAGGTCGAGACATGGCTTCTGAAGGTACGGAAGGTAGGGAAGGTATGGAGGAGCGGGCGAGCGGTCCGGGCACCACGGACCGGGCTTCCGACCCGGCGGCGGCAGCCGCCGAGGCCGCCCGCCCCACGAGCGGCGAGACCGTCCGCATCGACAGCTGGATCTGGTCCGTCCGTCTGGTCAAGACCCGCTCGATGGGCGCCACCGCCTGCCGGGGCGGCCACGTCCGCGTCAACGGCGAACGCGTCAAGCCCGCGTACGCGGTGCGCGTCGGCGACGAGGTACGGCTCCGCCAGGCCGGGGGCCACGAGCGGATCGTCGTCGTCAGGCGTCTGATCCGCAAGCGGGTCGGCGCGCCCGTCGCCGCCGAGTGCTACGTCGACAACTCCCCGCCGCCCCCGCCCCGCGAGGCCACCGCCCCTGCCGGCATCCGCGACCGAGGCGCCGGCCGCCCCACCAAACGCGACCGCCGAGACCTGGAACGCCTCCGGGGCCTGGCCGAAGCCGCGAACGCCGAGCGCCACCGCCACGCCACGTAGTCCCGCGACGGGCCCCATGTCAGCAGTGGGCATCGCCGAGGCGCTTCCCGACGACCACCGGGAAGCGCCTCGGCGATGCCCGCCGCACAGGCACAGCCGCAGCGGTCACGCCTCCCGTCGCACCAGCCGCACCAGTCCGGCCACGTCCTGGCGTCGCACCCAGGCGATCAGGGCGAGCGGAACGATCAGGATGAGCGGTGTGGCCGCGTACTCCCCGTCGAAGGCGGTGATCTGTGTGATGAACGCCCCCACCATCAGCGCGCTCAGCGACACCGCCGCGACCGAGGCCAGCGCGGGGATCAACAGCCCGATGGCACCCGCGAGTTCGAGCGCTCCGATGGTGTACATCCCCGCGCTGCCCCAGCCGAGCGTCTCGAAGGACTCGGCGGCCGACGGGTGCGCGATCAGCTTGGGCAGGGCGCTCGCGAACGCGTAGAACAGCGCGAGCACGATCTGCAGCGCGCGCAGCGAGATCCGTGCGCCCTTGCTGCGAGCGGTGCCTGTCATGACGACGCCGGAAGTGGTGGTCTCGGACATGGGGTCTCCTGTGTGAAGCAGTTCCGTATTGCTGTCACAGAGGTAGACCGGGCCACTTCCCCGAACTCATCGCTGCCGACCGGAAATCGGCGCCGACATTCCTGACTCCCCCTCACCTCACCGGCAGCACCTTGACCCAGATCCGGTCGTCCGTCAGATACCGGTCCACCCTGAGCCCCGCCTCCCCCAGCGCCTCCTCGAACTGCTCCTCGGTCAGCGGCCGTGCCCGGAACGTCTGGGTCCACTCGCCGTCCGGGAAGACGTACTCCGCGCGCACCGAGTCGACACCATCGCCTACCGGCTCGGCCGAGACGATGCGGATGGTGAAGCCTCGGGGGGGCGACCCGCTCCCGGGGCACGTTCGTGTGGTAGTCCTCCCCCTCGCGCTGGATCAGCACGAAGCCGTCGTCCGCGACATGCCGCAGACAGGTCGCGAGCATGCCGCGCCGCACCTCGGGATCCCCGGTATGGACGAGGAACGACGCGAGCAGCACCACGTCGAACTTCTCGCCCAGGTCGAGTCCCTCGATCGGGCCGCATATCGTGCGGGCCCCACGCACCCGCTCCAGCATCTCCGCCGACTCGTCGACGGCCGTCACGGTGAAGCCCCGCTCGATCAGGGGGTGGGTCATGCGGCCCACCCCACTGCCCAGTTCGAGAATGCGCGCACCCGCGGGCGCGACGCCCGCGATCACCTCCGGCTCGTCCCCCACCGGCAGCCTCGAGTACAGCTCGACCGCGCAGCCGTCCGGGGTGATCGCGCCGGGTCCGGTCCCCTCGTATCCCTCACGCATCTGAATGCTCATATCCGTCCAACGGCCGGGCGGACGTGGGCCGTTCCTCTCAAGGCTCACCCGATGGAGTGAACCTGCGTGTCCTCGAGTCAGTCGCGTCGGTCGTGTCGGTCGCACCTCACCACGCGAACCACCCGTGCCCGCTGTACCAGTGCCCACCGGCCCGCAGATGGTCGACCACGGTCCGCTCGAGACTCGTCCGGCGCGGCAGCGTCTCCACCGGCAGGTCCGGGTCCCCGAAGACGAAGCGAATCGGCAGCTCGTCCGCGGGTTCGCCGGTGCCGCAGGCAATCCGGAACCGCTCCTGGAACCGGACGATGTTGGAGTCCGCCGGCAGATACCGCTTCAGCTGCGGGTCGAGGAGCCAGGAGTGGCAGCAGCCCGCCATGTAGTGCTCCTCCGGGAAGTGACGCGCGAAGAAGTCGCGGGCCAGCCCCAGCGACCGGTCGCACGCCTTCGGGGTCAGGGGCCCCGCGTAGTCGGGTATGTGCAGGTCGAGGCAGGGATCTCCGGGCCGTAGCTCCAGACCCGCCGCCGCCAGCGCGACTCCCTCCCGTCCGCCCACCCGTGACCGCTGGTACTGCAGCCGGCCGAGTTGGAACAACTCCCCGTGGAAGTGCAGTGAGAACCAGGTCGGCGCCACCAGCCCGCCCACGCCGTACCGCCGACGGTGCAGCACCAGCCCGCGGCCGAGGTCCGCGAGGGCGCGCCGGGAGATGTCGTCGGGGATACCGCGCTCGCGGTGGTACGCGCGCACGGACGGCAGGGCCGCGACGAAGACGTACACATGGAAGTAGCGGCCGAGCGGGCCCGCCTCCAGAGGGAGCGGCAGGAGTCTCAGCCCTTTGCCGATCTTCCCCATGTCCCGGACGAGGCCGTCGACGCACCGCCCGAGCAGCCAGGTCGCGCTCTCGTCGTCCGCCAGTGTGCGGCGCAGGGCGATCAGGTCGTTGATGTCCTCGTACGGCACGGCGAGGTCCACCAGCACGTCGGGCAGGTCGTCGGCGTCCGGCAGCCGCGCCTCCGCCCCCGGGGCGTCCTCGCCCTCTTCCAGGCCCTTCAGCCAGTCGGTGAGTTTCTCGTCCGCTCGCACCGCGTCCAGCAGCACCGTCGCCTCCCCCGCACACCACATCGGTCTTCTGGAGAACGTACGGGCCGGAGAGTACGTTTCCGAGTAGGACGAGTAGGACGAGTACGACGAACAGGACAGGCAGGACGAACAGGAGCGGCGATCCCCATGCGTACCGGCAGCGAACCGAGGACAGCGCGCAGTGCCCTGCGGATGCGATTCTGGCTGAGCGTCTGGGGTCTGATCTGGGCGATCGCCGGGACAGCGGCCTTCGCTCTCGCCGGCCGCTCCGGCTGGGCCATCGCCTGCGGTGTGCTGTGCCTGATCGTCATGGTCGACCTGGCGGTGATCCTGCGCCACATCCGCCAGGGCCCGCACTACCAGCCGGGCCGCGACATCCCGCCGTACCAGCCGCCGTACCCGCCGCAGAGGCACCGCCACCCATAGGGGCGGCGAAGGCACCCGGGGCCGTCAGGAGTCGAAGCGTGCGGCTTCCAGGTACTGCGGGTTCGGGTCGAGGGCCGCAGCGAGCCGGAAGTGGCGTTTGGCCTGGTCGTCGCGGGCCTGGCGCTGATAGGTGCGGGCCAGGGCGAAGTGCGCGAACGCGTTGTCCGGCTCGCGCTCCAGGACGATCGTGAACTCCAGCTCGGCAGGCCGCAGTTGGGCCGCCGCGAAGAAGGCGCGGGCACGCAGCAGCCGGGCCGCCGTGTTCTCGGGGTGCTCGGCTATGACTCGGTCGAGCAACTTGACCGCGCCCCGCGGATCGCGCGCGGCGAGCAGCTGCTCGGCGGCGCGGAAGTCGATGACATGCGTCTCCGGGGTACGTCCGGTGGAACCGCTGGTCTCGGGCACGGCTGAGTCCTTCCCTTGCTGCGACGGTTCAACGCGCCCTGAGAGCCCGCTATTCCTGCGAGTGTTCGGATCGCTCCCGTGACGCGTGTGCCCGGTGCGTGAGGTCCGCCCAGACGTCCCGCACCCGTCGCCGCAGGTCTTCCAGGGGTACGTCGTTGTCGATGACGATGTCCGCGATCTCCAGGCGCTTTTCGCGGGTCGCCTGGGCGGCCATGCGCGCGCGAGCGTCCTCCTCCGTCATGCCGCGCAGGCGGACGAGACGGTCGAGCTGGGTCTCGGGGGCCGCGTCCACGACGACCACCAGGTCGTACAGCGGGGCGAGGCCGTTCTCGGTGAGCAGGGGGACGTCATGGATGACGACGGCGTCCTCGGCGGCGGAGTTCTCCAGCTCTCTGGAGCGGGCCCCCACCAGGGGGTGCACGATCGCGTTCAACGCGGCGAGCTTGGCCGGGTCCGCGAACACTATGGAGCCCAGCTTGGGGCGGTCCAGGCCGCCGTCCGGCGCGAGCACGTCCTCGCCGAAGGTCTCGACGACCGCCGCGAGGCCGGGGGTGCCGGGGGCGACGACCTCGCGGGCGATCCGGTCCGCGTCGATCAGCACGGCGCCGTGCTCCACGAGCAGCCGCGACACCTCACTCTTGCCGGCGCCGATACCGCCGGTGAGACCCACTTTCAGCATGCCCGGCAGCTTAGGCCCTGCCACTGACACAGCTGTGGGAGGCCCCGATGCCCGGGGCCTCCCACAGCTCTGAGATCAGGGCCTCCCCCAGCTGCGGAGGCGGGCTCGGCGGAGGTTCAGCCCTCGCCCTCCCGCTCCGCCAGGAACTTCTCGAACTCACGCCCGATCTCGTCCGCGGACGGGATCTCGACGGGCTCGGCGAGCATGTTGCCCCGCGTCTCGGCGCCCGCCGCGGCGTCGTACTGGTGCTCGAGGCCCTGTACGAGGGCGACCAGTTCCTCGTCGCCCTCCCGGATCTGCCGGTCGATCTCGGTCTGCGTGCGGTGCGCCTCCGTGCGCAGGGCGTGCGCGACGGACGGCAGCACCAGACCGGTGGCGGCCGTGACAGCCTCCAGGACGGTCAGGGCGGCGTCCGGGTAGGGGGAGCGGGCGATGTAGTGCGGCACGTGCGCGGCGACGCCCAGCACGTCGTGCCCCGCCTCCATGAGGCGGTACTCCAGGAGCGACTCGGCGCTTCCGGGCACCTGGGCCTCCTCGAAGGGGCTGCGGTGTCCGGGCACCAGCTCGGCCCGGTTGCCGTGCGGGGTGAGGCCGACCGGGCGGGTGTGCGGGACGCCCATGGGGATGCCGTGGAAGTTCACCGAGAGGCGCACGCCGAGCCGCTCCACGATCTGCTGGACGGCGACCGCGAAGCGCTCCCACTCCACGTCCGGCTCGGGGCCCGACAGCAGCAGGAAGGGTGCTCCGGTGGCGTCCTGGACGAGCCGGACGTCCAGCGTCGGCTCCTCGTAGTCGGTCCAGCGGTCGCGCTTGAACGTCAGTAGCGGGCGCCGCGCCCGGTAGTCCACGAGCCGGTCGTGGTCGAAGCGGGCCACGACCTGGTGGGGCAGTGAGCCGAGGAGCCGGTCGACGATCTGGTCGCCCGTCTCACCCGCGTCGATGTATCCGTCGAAGTGGTAGAGCATGACAAGTCCCGCCGACTCCTGGGCGAGCGCCATGTCGACGACGGCCAGGCCCTTCGGCTCCCATGCGTACAAACCCTGCGGATCAAGCACTGTGACCGCTCCTCCTCGTGTTCGTACTCCCCAACGCGGGACGGGGGCCCGGCATTCCCGGAAACCCTTCCACGACTGCGGTTCGCGGACTCGAACGCGCCGTGCTGCCAGGCGACGGTGCAGCTGAGCCAGTCGCCGGCGAAGTGGACGCGCCCGGTGGGCTCGTTGAATGAACGCACTGTGGGCCCGCACCCCGGAAGGGGTGCGGGCCCACAACAGCTATCGGCTAACCCTCAGCCGTGAGCGTTCAGCTCTGGCCACCCGCCAGCTTCTCGCGAAGCGCGGCGAGCGCCTCGTCCGAGGCCAGGGCACCAGAGGTGTCCGCGCCCTCGGAGGAGTACGAGCCACCGCCGCCCGCGGCCGGAGCCGCACCCGCGGTGTCGCCGCCCTCGGCCGCGGCAGCGGCGTCGGCCTCGCGGGACTTGATGACCTGCTGCTGGTGCTGCTCGAAGCGGGTCTGCGCCTCGGCGTACTGGCGCTCCCACTCCTCGCGCTGCTTCTCGTAGCCCTCGAGCCAGTCGTTGGTCTCGGGGTCGAAGCCCTCGGGGTAGATGTAGTTGCCCTGGTCGTCGTACGACGCGGCCATGCCGTACAGCGTCGGGTCGAACTCCACCGAGGCCGGGTCGGCACCGAAGGACTCGTTGGCCTGCTTCAGCGAGAGGCTGATGCGACGACGCTCGAGGTCGATGTCGATGACCTTGACGAAGATCTCGTCGTTGACCTGGACGACCTGCTCCGGGATCTCCACGTGGCGCTCGGCCAGCTCGGAGATGTGGACCAGACCCTCGATGCCCTCGTCCACGCGGACGAACGCACCGAACGGAACCAGCTTGGTGACCTTACCCGGGACGACCTGACCGATCTGGTGGGTCCGGGCGAACTGCTGCCACGGGTCTTCCTGGGTCGCCTTCAGCGACAGGGAGACACGCTCGCGGTCCATGTCGACGTCGAGGACCTCGACGGTGACTTCCTGGCCGACCTCGACGACCTCGGAGGGGTGGTCGATGTGCTTCCAGGACAGCTCGGAGACGTGGACCAGACCGTCGACGCCACCCAGGTCCACGAAGGCACCGAAGTTGACGATCGAGGAGACGACGCCGGAACGGACCTGACCCTTCTGGAGGGTCGTGAGGAACGTCTGGCGGACCTCGGACTGGGTCTGCTCCAGCCAGGCACGGCGGGACAGGACCACGTTGTTGCGGTTCTTGTCCAGCTCGATGATCTTGGCCTCGAGCTCCTTGCCCACGTAGGGCTGGAGGTCGCGGACACGGCGCATCTCGACGAGGGAGGCCGGCAGGAAGCCACGGAGGCCGATGTCGAGGATGAGACCACCCTTGACGACCTCGATGACGGTACCGGTGACGATGCCGTCCTCTTCCTTGATCTTCTCGATGGTGCCCCAGGCGCGCTCGTACTGGGCGCGCTTCTTCGAGAGGATCAGGCGGCCTTCCTTGTCCTCCTTCTGGAGAACAAGGGCTTCGATCTCGTCACCGACGGCGACGACCTCGTTGGGGTCGACGTCGTGCTTGATCGAGAGCTCGCGGCTCGGGATGACACCTTCGGTCTTGTAACCGATGTCGAGGAGAACCTCGTCCCGGTCAACCTTGACGATGACGCCGTCGACGATGTCGCCATCGTTGAAGTACTTGATCGTCTCGTCGATAGCGGCGAGGAATGCTTCCTCGTTACCGATGTCGTTGACCGCAACCTGCGGGGTGGTGGCGGTGGTCTCGGTGCTGCTCGTCATGTGGGAAAGGGCTCCGGTACGGACATTGAAGTCGTAGGTACTGCTACGCCGGGAGCCCGTATCGCTCTGAAGAAGCCGGACAGCCAAGGAAGCGCCACACCAGCGAAAAGCCGGTGGCGCCTCGAAAACCGAGGGGACATACGACAGATGCGAGCGCAGCCTGCTACGTCTGAGGTGCGCAGGCCCGCAGCGCAACTTGTAGCATACGGGGGCAGCCAGGCAGGGTCAATGCGCGAAGGCGCACACCCGGGGCGGATCGCCTCATACCCGGCACAAAACCTGTCCCAGGAGGCCACGCGGGCCTGAGACACCCCATGCGTGTCACCGCCGGAGCGGGTCTCGCCACGCAGGTTACGGAAGAGTACGACGAGGGAGCCGATCATCCAAGAGCCCGATGTCCACGAAGCCGCCGAGGCCCGAGGGGCCACCGGTTCCGTCGAGGCCGCCGAAGCGGAGGCCACCCGGCGCGAGGCCGGGATGACGGAGAGTTCCCGGGCCAACCGGGGCTGGTGGGACCGCAACGCGGACGAGTACCAGATCGAGCACGGCACGTTTCTCGGCGACGACCGTTTCGTGTGGGGCCCCGAGGGGCTCGACGAGGTCGAGGCGGAGCTGCTGGGGCCGCCGGAGGAGCTGAAGGGCAAGGATGTCCTGGAGATCGGCGCCGGCGCCGCGCAGTGCGCGCGCTGGCTGGCCGCCCAGGGGGCCCGCCCGGTCGCCCTGGACCTCTCCCACCGCCAGCTCCAGCACGCCCTGCGGATCGGCGGATCGTTCCCTCTGGTGTGCGCCGACGCCGGCGACCTGCCCTTCGCGGACGCCTCCTTCGACCTGGCGTGCTCGGCGTACGGGGCGCTGCCCTTCGTCGCCGATCCCGTGCGGGTGCTGCGGGAGGTCCGCCGGGTCCTGCGCCCCGGCGGCCGTTTCGTCTTCTCGGTGACCCATCCGATCCGCTGGGCCTTCCCCGACGAGCCCGGCCCGGAGGGCCTGTCCGTCTCCGGTTCCTACTTCGACCGCACGCCGTACGTCGAGCAGGACGAGAAAGGGCGAGCCGTGTACGTCGAGCACCACCGGACGGTCGGCGACCGCGTCCGGGACATCGTCGCGGCGGACCTGAGGCTGGTCGACCTGGTCGAGCCGGAGTGGCCCGCCTGGAACACCTCCGAGTGGGGCGGCTGGTCGCCGCTGCGCGGGAACCTGATCCCGGGGACGGCGATCTTCGTGTGCGAGCGGGGCTGAGGCGGGAACGGGACCGAGCCGGGCGACAAGAGGGCGACGAGAAAGAGGCACGCGCGCGTAGAGGGCGTTTTCGGGGGCGTACGACACTAGGGGCGTGATCCGTTACGACGCCCTGGACGCGCTGCCCGTACGCGCCGCCCTGCCCGGTCTGGACGATGCCCTGGAGGGGCATGGCACCGCCGTCCTCGTCGCGCCGCCCGGGACCGGGAAGACGACGCTGGTGCCGTTGGCCCTGGCGGGGCTGCTGGGCGGCGGGCCCGCACGGCGGGTGGTCGTCGCCGAGCCGCGGCGGATCGCGGCGCGGGCGGCGGCGCGGCGGATGGCGTGGCTGCTGGGCGAGAAGGTCGGCGGGAGCGTCGGCTACACCGTGCGCGGCGAGCGGGTCGTCGGACGGCACGCGCGCGTGGAGGTCGTCACGACCGGTGTACTGCTGCAACGGTTGCAGCGGGACCAGGAGCTGCCCGGCATCGATGTCGTCGTGCTCGACGAGTGCCATGAGCGGCATCTGGACGCGGACACGGTGGCGGCGTTCCTGCTCGATGTGCGTGAGGCGCTGCGGCCCGAGCTGCGGCTGCTGGCGGCGTCGGCGACGACGGACGCGGAGGGCTGGGCGCGGCTGCTGGGCGGGGCGCCCGTGGTCGCGGCGGAGGGGGTGTCGTACCCCGTCGAGGTGGTGTGGGCGCCGCCGGTCCGTCCGGTACGGCCGCCGCACGGGATGCGGGTGGACCCGGCGCTGCTGACGCATGTGGCGTCGGTGGTGCGGCGGGCGCTGGCCGAGCGGCAGGGGGACGTTCTCTGTTTCCTGCCGGGCGTGGGCGAGATCGCGCGCGTGGCCGGGCAGCTGGGCGGTCTCGGTGACGTGGAGGTGCTCCAGGTGCACGGGCGGGCGCCGGCCGCCGTGCAGGATGCGGTGCTGGCGGGCGGGGAACGGCGCCGGGTGATCCTCGCGACCTCGGTGGCCGAGTCCTCGCTGACGGTGCCCGGGGTGCGGGTGGTCGTCGACTCCGGGCTCGCGCGGGAGCCGCGTGTCGACCACGCGCGCGGGCTGAGCGCGCTGACGACGGTACGGGCGTCGCAGGCGGCCGGGCGGCAACGGGCCGGGCGGGCCGGGCGCGAGGCCCCCGGGGCGGTCTACCGGTGCTGGGCGGAGGCCGAGGACGCCCGTCTGCCGCGCTTTCCCGCGCCGGAGATCAAGGTGGCCGACCTGACCGCGTTCGCCCTCCAGGCGGCCTGCTGGGGCGACCCGGACGCCTCCGGACTCGCCCTCCTGGACCCACCGCCGGGCGGGGCGATGGCGGCGGCCCGGACCGTCCTCTCCGCGATCGGCGCGATCGGCTCCGCCGGGCACGCCACGGAACGCGGTGTACGCATGTCCCGCCTCGGCCTGCACCCTCGCCTGGCCCGCGCCCTCCTCGACGCGACACCCCTCGTAGGACCCGAGCGCGCGGCGGAGGTCGTCGCACTGCTGAGCGAGGAGCCCCCACGCGAGTACGGCGACGACCTCACCGCCGCGCTACGAGCCGCCCGGCGCGGCGGCGACGCCTACGCGAGCCGCTGGCGCACCGAGGTCCGGCGCCTGCGAGCCGCATCGCCGCCCGCACCTGCGGCGCGTCCCCTCGACTCCCTACCGGGCGGACCGAGCGCCGATGCTCCGGGGAGCGGCGGGGAAACCGACGAGCAGGACGAAACAGGGCGCGCCGCCACCAGCCGCGTCGGCTCGGATCACCGCGCTGCCGCCGGAGACGACCGGGTTGTCGGGGTTGTGGTGGCGCTTGCGTTTCCTGAGCGGGTGGCCAAGAGGAGCGGGGGGTCGTATCTCATGGTTTCCGGGACTCGGGCCGAGGTGGGGAAAGGGTCCGGGCTGGGGGGTGCCGAGTGGGTGGCCGTGGCTGTGGCTGATCGGGGTGTGGGGGCCGGGCATGCGCGGGTGCGGCTGGGGGTCGCGATCGACGAGGGGGTTGCTCGGGAGGCGGCCGGGGCGCTGTACAGCCGGGGGGAGGAAGTCGGCTGGCGGGAGGGGGATGTCGTCGCTCGGCGGGTGGAGCGGTTGGGGGCCGTGGAGTTGGCGGTGCGGCCGTTGAGGCAAGCGGCGCCCGGGCTCGTACGGGAGGCGCTTGTCGAAGGGCTGCGGGTCGAGGGGCTCGGGCTGTTGCGGTGGTCGAAGGATGCGGAGGGGTTGCGGGAGCGGATCGCGTTCCTGCGGGAGCGGGTCGGGGAGCCCTGGCCCGATGTTTCCGACGACGCGCTCCACGCGCGCGTGGAGGAGTGGTTGGAGCCCGAGTTGAGCCGGGCCCGGCGGCGGGCGGATCTGGGGCGGATCGACGCCGGGGAGGCGCTCAAGAGGTTGTTGCCGTGGGCCACGGGGGACGCCGTACGGCTGGACGAGCTCGCGCCGGAGCGGATCGAGGTGCCGAGCGGGTCCCGGATCCGGGTGGACTACGCGCGGCCCGAGCAGCCGGTGCTGGCGGTGAAGTTGCAGGAGATGTTCGGGTTGCGGGAGTCGCCCGTGCTGGCCGGTGTGCCCGTGTTGGTGCATCTGCTGTCCCCCGCCGGGCGGCCCGCCGCCGTGACCGCCGATCTCGCCTCGTTCTGGCGGGACGGGTACAAGGCCGTACGGGCGGAGTTGCGGGGGCGGTATCCCAAGCATCCGTGGCCGGAGGACCCGGCGACGGCCGAGCCGACCCGGTACACGAACGCGCGGCTCAGGCGGTGACCGGCTCGGGCGCCGGGGGTTTGCTGGACTCCGGTTCGCCGGGCCTGCGGCCACGGGCCTC
The DNA here is from genome assembly GCF_024612015.1 of Streptomyces sp. CA-210063. Lineage (NCBI taxonomy): Bacteria > Bacillati > Actinomycetota > Actinomycetes > Kitasatosporales > Streptomycetaceae > Streptomyces > Streptomyces sp. CA-210063. The sequence continues at coordinate 8,031,619 of NZ_CP102512.1, read as the reverse complement.
GACGTACAGGGAGAAGGCGAGGAGCAGGAGTCCCAGACCCAGGAAACCCCAGGGCAGGTAGGAGGTCAGCAGGAGGACGAGGACACGCTGGGACTTGACGAGGTCGACGGTGTGTTCGATGTAGTCCTCGCGCATCTTCACGTGGCCGGCGAACGCGGTCACCTTCTCCCGGTCGCCCAGGAGCGTGCCGCCGCGGAGTTCCTCCTTGTGGATCTCCTCGCCGTAGACGGGCGCGCCGGTGACGGGTTCGACCCAGAACCTGCGGACCGTGGTGTACCAGCGGGTCGTGCCCGTCTCGGCGACCGTCTCCCGGGTGATGCCCTCGACGGGCATGGTCCGGGGGAAGGGGACCTTGGTCCAGGGGATGGTCTGTTCGAAGTAGTGGACCTCCACGCCCCGGAAGTCCTGGGTGCCCTTGTAGTGGATGGGGGCCGTGATCCGGGCCTGGGCGTCGAAGTACTCGTAGTCCCTCTTCTCCGTGAGGAAGGGCCACTTGAATTCCAGACCCTCCCGCTTCACGGGGTCGCCGTCGACCATCTCGCCCTTGGCGTGGACGGGTTCCTGCGTGTGGGCGTCGAAGATGTACCGCTCGGGGATCCTGGAGACCATCTCGCCGTCCGGGCCCTGGACGTACGACAGGCCGTCCCAGACGACGACGTCCCGGTCGGTGTTCTTCTCGATCTCCTCGGAGGCCTCCACGTTGCCCTTGAGGGTCTGCACGATGGTGACCTTCGGGACCGTCCGCTCGGTCATCGTGCCGTAGTCGAGGAGGGTGGCGTCCTTCGCCTCCAGGACCATGTCCTGGTACTGGTTCGCCGGGATCTTGGCCAGGTTCGGGAAGACGTACCAGCGCAGCAGTGGGGACAGCGCCGTGCAGAACACGGCGAGCGTGAGCAGGATCAGGCCGGCCCTACGGCGCATCGCGGCCTCCCTCCCGGGCGGTTACGGGTGTGCGGGCACCGTCGTCAGCAACGGTTTGGGTGAGGTCTCACCCGTGGGTGAGCCCCACGTCGTGATCGTGAACGCCAGGACGAAGGCGAGGGCCAGACCGGTCGCGGCGGCGATCAGGGCGCGCATACGGACCTCCCTACCGACGGAGACACAAACTGATACTTCGTCAGGTCCGGCACCGTAGCAACGGTCGGGCGAGATGAGAACAGGTCGCGCACACAGCTGCGGCGCCCCTCCCGGAAGAGGGGCGCCGCAGGTGTCGCACGAAGGGCTACGCGCTGGGGCTCGGCGTCGCCGGCTCGGTCGTCGTCTGGGCCGCCGCCTCCACCTTCAGTTCGACCGTGAGCGTCGCGCCGCCCTCGGTCTCGATGCGGAGCAGGAACGTGCCGGTGGTGTCGTCCGAGTAGAGCTTCGGCAGCTTGAGCAGGCCGTTCTCGTCCGTCTCCAGGGCCGTCAGGGTGCGTACGGGCTTGCCCTCGGCGTCCTTGAAGTAGGGGCCCTTGTCGTTCTCGGTGACGTCGAGGAGCGACTTGATGAGGGTCGCCTCGACCGCCACCTTGTCCGCGACCTCGCCCCGGTAGGTGGCCTTGACCTCGACCTGCTCGGCGAACTCGCCGTTCGGGACGCAGGTCAGCGCGGTGGTGCTCGTCCGGGCGAGGGCGTCGGCCTGGCGGGCGGTGACGGTCGCCTTGTAGTCGAGGGCGGTCACGGAACGGCCCACGACGGTGGCACGGACCGTGATGTCGCCGGTCTTCTCGCCGGCCACGAGCGCGGGCGCGGTGGCCTTGCCGGTGCTGTCGGTGACGATCGTCGCGACGTTCTCGCCGCCGGTGAAGGTGGTGTCCGTGTCGCCGACGATGGTGAAGCGGACCCGGACCTTCGCCACGGCCTGGCCCGCCTTGGTCTCGGTGCGGGCGACGAGCTTGTCGGCGAAGGTGTCGCCGGCCATGGCCGTGAAGGTCGACGCGCCCGCGTTCTCCACGTGGTGCACCGTGTCGGTGGGCGTCTCGGGCGGCGTGGTGGTGGGCGGCGCCGGGGTGTTCGTACCGTCGCCGTCCGGCTCGCCGGGGTCCGGCTTATCCGGGTTCTCCGGCTTGTCCGTCTTCGGCGGCTTCGGGCTCGGCGTGGAGTCGTCGGCGCCGCCGCTGCCGCTGCCGCTGCCCGTGCTGTCGCCGTTGCCGTTGCCGTTGCCGCTGGGCGTCTCGGGCAGGGAGCCGGTGCCGTCCGGGATCTCGTGGGCACCCTTGCGGTAGTACTCCAGCCACGACATGACGGTGTTGTAGTACGCCGTCGAGTTGTTGTAGCTGAGGATCGCGCTGCGCAGGTTCCCGTCGTTGGACAGGTCCCAGTCGAAGCGGCACAGGTAGTGGCCGGCGGCGAGTGCGGCGTCGTAGATGTTGTTGGGGTCCTTGGCGCCGTCGTCGTTGCCGTCGCGGCCCGCCCACTCCCAGGTGGAGGGGATGAACTGCATGGGGCCGACCGCCCGGTCGTGCGTGCTGTCGCCGTCGTACGCGCCGTTGTCGGTGTCGCTGATGTTCGCGAAGCCGTTGCCGTTGAGCTGGGGGCCGAGGATCTTGCCGATCGTCGTGCCGCCGGCGTCGACGCGGCCGCCGCGGGCCTGACCGGACTCCACCTTGCCGATGGCGGCGAGGAGTTGCCAGGGCAGATTGCAGCCGGGCTTGGAGTCGCGCAGGGACGCCTCGGCCTTCTTGTAGGCGTCGAGGACGGTCGCGGGTATGCCGGCGGTCGTGCCCGAGGTGTCGCCCGTGCCCGGCGTCGGGGTGGGGCTGTCGAGGGGCGGAAGGTCCGTGTAGTACTGCGAGTTGCCCGACGCCGTGTCATCGGCCTGGGGGGTCGCGTCCGGCGAGGGCGCACCGGCCGTCTGTCTGCCCGCGCTGTCGGTGGTCACTCCCGGGGCCTGGGACGCGGCCAGTGCCGCCACCGTGGCCGCGGCCAGAGCGGTGGTCGCCGCTCCCTTGCGGAGCCTCAAACCGAACTGCGCCGCCATTGAGTGAACCCCTCCCCGGTGGTCGATCGCCTTGGCGTTCTTCCCGTTTACTGCTGTCTCGGGTTACCGCTGTCCCCGGCATTTGCCGGTACTGCCGGACCGGCTTCCCCGCTCGGGTACACCGACTCCGGAGTTCCGGTTTTGGTTGCCCGGTTCCGGCATTCCGTTTCCCGGATTCCCGGTGACCACCACGCGCACCGGCGCGGCGACCCAGGCGACCCTACGACAACTTCCGTCGCCCGGACACCCGTTCGTGCCCGATTTTCACCGATTGGCCTTCTCGGTTTCCCTGTCGGTCGGGCGGCGGTGGGGTGCTTGTGTACAAGTCGCGCATACTGACGACCAGTCCTCGCCGGGCCCGACCCGCCCGGCCAAAGTCCGTCACAGGGGGACGACTTGCCCTTCACGCTCAGCCATGCGGCCGCCGTACTGCCCGCCCTGCGGGGGAACGGGACCGCGCGCGGGCCGCTGGTGCCCTCGGTGCTCGTCGCCGGTTCGTTCGCGCCCGACATGACCTACTACCTGGCGAGTGTGCTGCCCGAGGCCATGGAGTTCGGCGATGTCACGCACTCCTTCGCCGGGGTCTTCACCGTCGATGTCCTCGTCACCTGGGCGCTGGTGGGGTTGTGGCTGGTGCTCCGTGAACCGCTGGTCGCGTTGGTGCCGCCGGGGCGGCAGGGGCGGGTGGCCGCGCTGGTGCGCTGCGGGGCGGGAACACGGCGGTTCGGTCCCTCGCTCGCCCTGTGGTGGTACGTCTCCGCCGCCCTCGGCTCGCTGACCCATGTCGTCTGGGACGCGTTCACGCATCTTGACCGGTGGGGGATGCGGCTGTTCCCCGTCCTCGGCGAGGAGATCGCGGGCTCACCGCTCTACTGGTACTTCCAGTACGTCGGCTCCGCGGTCGCGGCGGTCGTGATCGCCGTCTTCGTCACGCTGGCCCTGCGCCGGCAGCCGGCGGCCCCGCCCGTGGGCGTGCCGGTGCTCTCCTCGGCCGACCGGTGGGTGGCGGGCGCCGTCATCGGGGGCTGCGCGCTGGTCGCGGCGGTGCAGCGGGTGGCCCTCTGGTGGGCGCACCGGGGATCGGTCGCCAAGCCGTACGAGGTGATCCCGACCGTGTGCTTCGGGGCGGGCGCCGGGCTTGTGCTCGGTGTGGTCCTCTACGGCGTGGGTGTCAGGGTGTGGCGCCCGGCTCCTTCCGCTTCGGAGCCCACCGTCGACGCGGCGGCGGACAGCTCGGTCCCCCGCTGAGTACGGGGCGCCGCGTGGGTACTCCGCTGGGGATGCGGGGCCTGGCGGCGCGGGACGCGTACGGCGGTACGTGTCCCAGGAGGGCCGAAACGGGGTGGGTCAGCGCCCAGGGGTAGAGGCTGTGCGGCCGTCGGACGCGGGTGCGCCCCCAGGGGAGGCGGGGATGCGCCCGGGTGAGCCGGGTTCGCACCCCTGACAGGCGGGTGGCAGCTGTCGCGGTACGGCGGCGGAGCGTGCGTATGCCCATGCGGGCATCCTTACGGCTGCGCTTCGCCGGGGGCGCGCTGGTGAGGGCCATGTGGGTGACGGAGGGGAGACGGGGTTGCGGCGGGATAGCTGGGGGTGACCGTGGGCTCGGCACCGCCGGAAACCGACGTAATGGTTGCTCGCCGTCGCGGGGGATTTTTGTGAGCGGCGGGGAAAAATCAGCGCCCAACCTGGTGGGCGGGGCCCAGCCGGTGGGAAAGGCCCGGCCGGTGGGGCCCGGCGCAGCTGAGGGGCCTGCCCAGTGGGAGGAGCCCGGCGCCACGACGCCGGACCCCTCCCCCGGTCGTCTAGTGGGCCGCCGACTCCCAGTCCGGGCCGTACCCGACGGAGACGTCCAACGGGGCCCTCAGGTGTACGGCGTTGGCCATTTCGTGGCGGAGGAGTTGTTCGGTGCGGTCGCGTTCGCCGGGGGCGATTTCGAGGACGATTTCGTCGTGGACCTGGAGGAGCATGCGGGAGGCGAGGCCGGCCTCTTCGAGGGCGCGTCCCACGTTCAACATGGCGATCTTGACGATGTCCGCGGCGGTGCCCTGGATGGGGGCGTTGAGGGCCATCCGCTCGGCCGCCTCGCGGCGCTGGCGGTTGTCGCTGTTGAGGTCGGGGAGGTAGCGGCGGCGGCCGAAGAGCGTGGCCGTGTAGCCCGTCGCGCGCGCCTCGTCGACCGCCCGGCGCAGATAGTCCCGGACGCCGCCGAAACGCTCGAAGTACGCGTCCATCAGGGCGCGGGCCTCACCCGCGTCGATGTTCAGCTGCTGGGAGAGGCCGAACGCGGACAGGCCGTAGGCCAGGCCGTACGACATCGCCTTGATCTTGCGGCGCATCTCCGCGTCCACCGCTGAGGGCTCGACCCCGAAGACCTGAGCGGCCGCCGTGGTGTGCAGGTCCTCGCCGGAGGTGAACGCCTCGATCAGGCCCGCGTCCTCGGAGAGGTGGGCCATCACGCGGAGCTCGATCTGGCTGTAGTCCGCCGTCATCAGGGACTCGAAGCCCTCGCCGACGACGAAGCCGCGACGGATGGCACGGCCCTCGTCGGTACGGACCGGGATGTTCTGGAGGTTCGGGTCCACCGAGGAGAGGCGGCCCGTGGCGGCGACCGTCTGGTTGAAGGTGGTGTGGATGCGGCCGTCCCCGGCGATCGTCTTGATCAGGCCCTCGACGGTGACGCGGAGCTTCGCCTGCTCGCGGTGGCGGAGCATGATGACCGGCAGTTCGTTGTCCGTCTGGCCGGCGAGCCAGGCGAGGGCGTCCGCGTCCGTGGTGTAGCCCGTCTTGGTGCGCTTGGTCTTGGGCAGACCCAGCTCGCCGAAGAGGACTTCCTGGAGCTGCTTGGGCGAGCCCAGGTTGAACTCGTGCCCGGCCGCCGCGTGCGCCTCCTTCACCGCCTGCTGCACGGCGCCCGCGAACATCTGCTCCATGGCCTCCAGATGGGCCCGGTCCGCCGCGATGCCGTGGCGCTCCATACGGGCAAGGAGCGCGGAGGTGGGCAGCTCCACGTCACGGAGGAGTTCGGCGGCACCCACTTCCTTCAGACGCTCCCCGAAGGCCTCGCCGAGGTCGAGGATCGCGCGGGCCTGCACCATCAGCGCGTCGGCCTCGGCACCCTCGTCCGCGCCGAACGCCAGCTGGCCGTCGGCCGTGGCGGCGGGGGCCAGCTCCCGGCCCAGGTACTCCAGGGACAGCGCGTCCAGGTCGAAGGAGCGGCGGCCCGGCTTCACCAGGTAGGCGGCGAGCGCGGTGTCCATGTCGACGCCCTCGACGGTCCAGCCGTGCTCGGCGAAGACCCGCATGGCGCCCTTGGCGTTGTGGAACACCTTCGGCTTGGCGGCGTCGGCGAGCCAGGCCGCCCACGCGGTCTCGTCCGCCTCGTCCAGCTGCGTCGGGTCGAACCAGGCGGCCGCTCCGCCGGCCGCGGCGAGCGCGATCTCGGCGACCGAGCCCGTGCCGAGCGCCCATGCGTCGACCGTGGCGACGCCGAGGACCTCCGTGCCGTGCTCGGTGAGCCAGGGGGCCAGCTCGCCGGAGCCGAGCACCGTGCCGTCCACCGCGACACCCGGGGCGGCCGGCTGACCGGCGTCGGACTCCTCGGCGCCCGGGTCGACGGCCAGCAGGCGCTCGCGCAGCGACGGGTTGCGGATCTCCAGGGTGTCCAGGACCATCGCGACGGCCGTGCGGTCGTACGCGGCGCGCTCCAAGTCGGCGACGACCTTGGGCAGTTCGACCGTGCGCACCATTTCGGTGAGGCGGCGGTTGAGCTTGACGGCCTCCAGGTGGTCACGGAGGTTCTGTCCGGCCTTGCCCTTGACCTCCTCGACGCGCTCGACGAGATCCGCGAACGAACCGAACTGGTTGATCCACTTCGCGGCGGTCTTCTCGCCGACACCGGGGATGCCGGGCAGGTTGTCGGACGGGTCGCCGCGCAGGGCCGCGAAGTCCGGGTACTGGGCGGGGGTGAGGCCGTACTTCTCGATCACCTTCTCCGGGGTGAACCGGGTCAGCTCCGAGACGCCCTTCGTCGGGTAGAGCACGGTGGTGTGCTCGCTGACGAGCTGGAAGGAGTCGCGGTCGCCGGTGACGATGAGGACCTCGAAGCCCTCGGCCTCGGCCTGGGTGGCGAGTGTGGCGATGATGTCGTCGGCCTCGAAGCCGTCGACCGCGAAGCGCACGGCGTGCATCGCGTCGAGCAGCTCGCCGATCAGCTCGACCTGGCCCTTGAACTCGTCCGGGGTCTTCGAGCGGTTCGCCTTGTACTCGGTGAACTCCTCGGAGCGCCAGGTCTTGCGGGAGACGTCGAACGCGACCGCGAAGTGGGTGGGCGCCTCGTCGCGCAGCGTGTTCGCCAGCATCGACGCGAAGCCGTAGATCGCGTTGGTCGGCTGGCCCGTCGCCGTCGTGAAGTTCTCCGCGGGCAGCGCGAAGAACGCGCGGTAGGCCAGCGAGTGCCCGTCCATGAGCATGAGCCGGGGACGGCTGCCGCCGGGGGTGCTGTCGGTCTTCTTCGATCCTGTCTCTGCCACGAACCCGATCCTGCCACGTGCCACTGACAGTCGGACCCCAGGGACGGGTCGAGGCCGGCCGGGCACCGCCCGACACCGGCGGCGGCCGGTCCGGCACGGTCGCCGCTCCGCCGTCAGCCTCGAAGCCGCCGCCGAGCCCTGGAGCAGTGCGGCGAGCGTGACGCCGAGGCCGCCGCGAGCGAAGGCCGGTTCGGCACCGCCGGGCAGCGCCGTCGCGGCGGAGGGAGGGGAGCGGGCGGGGAGAGAAAGGGAGGGGAAGGTGAGCGGTGGAGAAGTCGAGCCCTCGGCTGGCAGGCGGAACCGGCCTTGGCCACCCCTGCCCTCTGGCCACCCCTGTCTCTCCGGCGGACCGGCCTCGGCGACCCCTGCTCTCATGCGGACCGGCCTCAGCCGGACCGACCTCGGCCACCCCTGCCCTCGGCCCCTGCCCTCGGCCCCCTCCCCTCGGGCGGACCAGCGGACCAGCCTCGGGTGGACCAGCGGACCGGCGGACCGGCCTCGGCCGTCGACCGACCTCGTTCGGTGTCGGTGACACGTGCGAGGATCGGAGACGTAACCTCACGCCCGAGAGCACACGTACGCGAATGGGGAGCAGCGATGGCCGGCAAGGCGCCGAAGAGTGATCCGGTTCAGGACGCGCCGCAGGTCGCGGAGCCGAAGCATGCGGCGGCGGGCCTGCCGGCGATCGGGCACACCCTGCGGATCGCGCAGCAGCAGATGGGTGTGAAGCGGACCGCTCTGACGCTGCTGCGGGTCAATCAGAAGGACGGCTTCGACTGCCCGGGCTGCGCCTGGCCTGAGCCGGACCACCGGCACGCGGCGGAGTTCTGCGAGAACGGCGCGAAGGCGGTCGCCGAGGAGGCCACGCTGCGCCGGGTCACCCCGGAGTTCTTCGCCACCCACTCCGTCGCCGACCTCGCCACCCGCAGTGGCTACTGGCTGGGCCAGCAGGGCCGGCTCACGCACCCCATGTATCTCCCCGAAGGGGGCGACCGGTACGAGCCGGTGTCCTGGGAGCGTGCCTTCGACATCGTCGCCGAGGAGCTGAAGGCCCTCGCCTCCCCCGACGAGGCGCTCTTCTACACCTCCGGCCGGACGAGCAACGAGGCCGCGTTCCTGTACCAGCTGTTCGCCCGCGAGTTCGGTACGAACAACCTGCCGGACTGCTCCAACATGTGCCACGAGTCGTCGGGCTCGGCGCTCACCGAGACGATCGGCATCGGCAAGGGCAGCGTCCTGCTGGAGGACCTCTACAAGGCCGATCTGATCGTCGTCGCCGGGCAGAATCCGGGGACGAATCATCCTCGTATGCTCTCCGCGCTGGAGAAGGCCAAGGCGAACGGCGCGAAGATCATCACCGTCAATCCGCTGCCCGAGGCCGGCCTGGAGCGGTTCAAGAACCCGCAGACCCCGCAGGGCATGCTCAAGGGCGCCGCCCTCACCGACCTGTTCCTCCAGATCCGCATCGGCGGCGACCAGGCCCTCTTCCGCCTCCTCAACAAGCTGATCCTGGAGACGGAGGGCGCGGTCGACGAGGGGTTCGTCGGCGAACACACGCACGGCTTCGAGGAGTTCGCCGCGGCCGCCCGCGCCGCCGACTGGGACGAGACGCTCACGGCGACCGGCCTCGACCGGGAACAGATCCAAGAGGCCCTGCGCATGGTCCTCGCCTCCGAGCGCACCATCGTCTGCTGGGCCATGGGCCTCACCCAGCACAAGCACGCGGTACCGACCATCCGCGAGGTGGTCAACTTCCTTCTCCTGCGCGGCAACATCGGCCGCCCGGGCGCGGGTGTGTGCCCGGTGCGCGGTCACTCGAACGTGCAGGGCGACCGCACGATGGGCATCTTCGAGCGGCCCGCCCCGGCGTTCCTGGACGCCCTGGAGAAGGAGTTCGGCTTCGCGCCGCCCCGGGAGCACGGTTACGACGTCGTACGGGCCATCAAGGCCATGCGCGACGACAAGGCGAAGGTGTTCTTCGCGATGGGCGGCAACTTCGTGTCGGCGTCCCCCGACACGGAGGTGACGGAGGCGGCGATGCGCCGGGCCCGGCTGACCGTGCACGTGTCGACGAAGCTGAACCGCTCGCACGCGGTCACGGGCGCGCGGGCGCTGATCCTGCCCACCCTGGGCCGCACCGAGCGTGATCTCCAGGGCGGCGGCGAGCAGTTCGTGACCGTCGAGGACTCGATGGGCATGGTGCACGCCTCACGCGGCCGTCTGGAGCCCGCGAGCGGCCAGCTGCTGTCCGAGCCGGCGATCGTGTGCCGGCTCGCCCGGCGGGTGCTCGGCGAGGACAGCCGTACGCCGTGGGAGGAGTTCGAGAAGGACTACGCGACGATCCGCGACCGCATCGCGCGCGTGGTGCCCGGTTTCCAGGACTTCAACGCGCGCGTGGCCGACCCGAGCGGCTTCGCCCTCCCGCACGCCCCGCGCGACGAGCGCCGCTTCCCCACGGCCACCGGCAAGGCCAACTTCACGGCCGCCCCGGTCGAGTACCCGGAGCTGCCCCAGGGCCGCCTGCTGCTGCAGACGCTGCGCTCGCACGACCAGTACAACACCACGATCTACGGCCTGGACGACCGCTACCGCGGCATCAAGAACGGCCGCCGGGTCGTCCTGGTCAACCCCGAGGACGCCCGGGAGCTGAAGGTCGCCGACGGCTCGTACGTCGACCTGGTGAGCGAGTGGAAGGACGGAATCGAGCGCCGCGCGCCCGGCTTCCGGGTGGTGCACTACCCGACGGCCCGTGGCTGCGCCGCCGCGTACTACCCCGAGACCAACGTCCTGGTGCCGCTGGACGCCACCGCGGACACCAGCAACACCCCGGCCAGCAAGTCCGTCGTGGTCCGTCTGGAACAATCGTCCACCGACTGAGCGTTTGCTCAGCCAAGGCCGGCGTATCACCGCCGGCGGCGCATCGGACCGACGACGAACGGAGCCCCATGGGCGAGCAGCACCACGTGCAGTTCCCGCAAGAGGTCATCGACGAGTACGCGACCCTCGGCATCGACCTGGTCGCGATGTTCTCCGCAGGGCACCTGGGCACCCGCATGGGCGTGCAGATCGTGGAGGCCTCGGCGGACCGGGTCGTCGGCACCATGCCGGTGGAGGGCAACACCCAGCCGTACGGGCTGCTGCACGGCGGCGCGTCCGCCGTGCTGGCGGAGACGCTGGGGTCGGTCGGCTCCATGCTGCACGCGGGCAGCTCCAAGATCGCCGTGGGCGTGGACCTGAACTGCACGCACCACCGTGGCGCCCGGTCCGGGCTGGTGACCGGTGTCGCCACGCCCTTGCACCGGGGGCGCTCGACGGCGACGTACGAGATCGTCATCAGCGACGAGGCAGGCAAGCGGGTGTGCACGGCCCGGCTGACGTGTCTGCTGCAGGACGCACCCGCCAAGGGATGAGCGGGTGCGGACGGCGGGTTGATGCGTACGGACAGGGAGTCGGCGGAGGCGAAGGCCGGTCCGCCTCTGGTCCCCCATGGCGGACAGGCCCTAGCGTCGGGGCATGGCAACGGCAGGAGCCCCCTGGCCGGGGGCGGTGCTCGGGCTGGCGCTGCTGACCGGCGTCCTGGTCACCGGGTGCGCGGAGTCGGGCACGACGGGCGGACCGGCGGGCGGGCGGAACAGTTCCTCGCCGTCGGCCACCCCGCCCGAGGAACTGTGCGCGAAGGTCGTCGCGTACTGGTCGCGGGAGACGCTGGACGGCGACACCTACGGGGACTACCAGTCCATGGGCCTGTCGAACGGCCAGTACGAGATCCTGCGGGAGGTCGTGGACGCCGCCCGGGCCGAGAACAAGCGCCGAGGCGCGGACGCGGCGGAGCGGCTGATCGACCGACGGGCGCGTGCGGGCTGCGCGGAGTGGTACCGCGCGGGCGGTCCGGGCGAGGGGCCCTGGCAGTGAGCGGGGTCGGCCCGGTGGAGCCGGGCGAGGGCACGCGCGCGTGGGACATGCCCCAAGCGGACGCCGCACCCGTGCCGCATGCTCCTCACGGGCGGTGCGCGCAGGTGTACGTCCGCCACCGCCGGGCCGTGTACGCGGTGGCGGCGGCCGTCGTCGTCCTCGCGGGCGGCGGCTATCTGTACGCCACCCGGCCGGAGCCGGCCCCGCCGCCCGAGGCGCCGTACCCCTCCCAGACGGTCGGCGTCAGCTATCTCGGCCCGCTGACCGGCGGGGCACCGCGCGGGAGCTTCGCCTTCGAGGTGGAGCTGAGCGTGCGGTCGGGTCCCCCGGTCACGGTCGAGCGGATGACCCAGCCCTACGTGGGACTCTCCCTCACCACCGATCCACGCATTCCGGTACGGATCGCGACCGACGTGTCCCGGAAGCTGGCCATCACCATGCGCGTCACAGAATGCGCGAAAGTGCCGGGGAACGCCGGACTGCCTTTCCTGGATGTAACTCTACGTAATACGCGCGCAATAGAAGCGCACAGTTTCATCTTGGGTGAGCGCTACGCGCAGGACCTCTCCGACGCCCTTCAAGTCGCCTGTAGCAACAAAGTGGCATCATCACCAAAAAGCTGAACACTCCTGAACCTACCCGCGTCGACCCTGCACGTTCTCACCATGCGGACAGGGCGAATCAGCCCGAATTCCGCACATCCACCCACTGAGTACCGCTCTGCATTACCTCGTGTCATAACAAGAGCGTCACAGCCTTGGCCAGACTCTCCTCCACGTTCCCCACACACGCTTAGAGTCACGCCCAGTCACCGCGCCACCGGAATCGAAGTCGTCTTCGGCCCAGCGCTCGACTCGGCCGCTTCCAAACAGGAAGGGCCGTGCCAGGGAAAGGACTGATTCGTGCGTCAACGTTCACTCATCGCCATCACCGCCGCGCTGGCGGCGGGAGCACTCACACTCACCGCCTGCGGCTCGCGCGACGAGGGAAACGGCGGCTCGGAAGCCGACAGCGGCACCACTGTCGTCATCGGCGTCGACGCCCCGCTGACCGGTGACCTCTCCGCCATGGGCCTCGGCATCAAGAACTCCGCCGACCTCGCGGCCAAAACGGCCAACAAGGAGAAGTACGTCGAGGGCATAACCTTCAAGACCGAAGCCCTCGACGACCAGGCGCAGCCCTCCTCCGGCCAGCAGAACGCGGTCACCTTCGTCGCCAACAAGGACATCCTCGGCGTCGTCGGCCCCCTGAACTCCGGCGTCGCCGAGTCCATGCAGAAGGTCTTCGACGACGCCAAGCTCGTCCAGGTCTCCCCCGCCAACACCGGCCCGACCCTGACCCAGGGCGCCGACTGGCAGACCAAGAAGGTCCGCCCGTACAAGTCGTACTTCCGCACCGCGACCACGGACGCCGTCCAGGGCCCGTTCGCCGCGCAGTACCTGTACAACGACGCAAAGAAGAAGAAGGTCTTCGTCATCGACGACAAGAAGACCTACGGCGCCGGCCTGGCCGCCACCTTCACCGGCGAGTTCGAGAAGCTCGGCGGCGAGGTCGTCGGCACCGAGCACATCAACCCCGAGACCAAGGACTTCTCCGCGGTCGCCACCAAGGTCAAGAACTCCGGCGCCGACGTCGTCTACTACGGCGGCGAGTACCCGCAGTCCGGCCCCCTGACCAAGCAGATCAAGGCGACCGGCGCCAAGGTCCCCGTCGTCGGCGGCGACGGCATGTACGACCCCGAGTACATCAAGCTCGGCGGCGCCGCCAGCACCGGCGACCTCGCCACCTCCGTCGGCGCCCCTGTCGAGGAACTGCCCTCCGCCAAGGACTTCGTCGCCGACTACAAGGCCGAGGGCTACAAGGACAGCTACTCCGCCTACGGCGGCTACTCCTACGACTCCACCTGGGCCATCATCGAGGCCGTGAAGAAGGTCGTCGAGGACAACGACGGCAAGCTCCCGGACGACGCCCGCGCGCAGATCACCACCGCGATGCAGAACATCTCCTTCGACGGCGTGACCGGCAAGGTCGCCTTCGACGAATACGGTGACACGACCAACAAGCAGCTCACCGTCTACCAGGTCGAAGGCGGGGCGTGGAAGGCGGTCAAGTCCGGCACCTACTCCGGCTGACCCCACCCGCACACTCATGAGCCGCGCGGGGCGCTGCACCACAGCGCCCCGCGCGCACTCACATCCGGTCACATTCCTCGACATCCGAATCTCGGAGGACATGCGGTGAACGAACTGCCGCAGCAGCTGGTCAACGGCCTGCTACTGGGATCCATGTACGGGCTGGTCGCCATCGGCTACACGATGGTCTATGGCATCGTCCAGCTCATCAACTTCGCCCACGGTGAAATCTTCATGCTGGGCGGCTTTGGCGCCATCACGGTCTACCTGTACGTACTGCCCGACGGCACAACCATGTGGGTGGCACTACCCCTCATGCTCATCGGCGGCATCATCGTCGCCGTACTCGCCGCAGTCGGAGCGGAACGGCTCGCCTACCGCCCCCTGCGCACCGCACCACGCCTGGCGCCCCTCATCACCGCCATCGGCCTCTCCCTGGCCCTCCAGCAGGCCGTATGGGCCTGGTACCCGGACGCCAAGGAGTCCATCAACTTCCCGCAGATCGACGGCGGCCCCTTCGAGATCGGCAACGTCACCATCCAGACCGGTGACATCTTCCTGCTCATCGCCGCCCCGATCAGCATGGCGATCCTCGCCTACTTCGTCATGAAGACCCGCACCGGACGCGGCATGCAGGCCACCGCCCAGGACCCCGACACCGCCAAGCTCATGGGCATCAACACCGACCGCATCATCGTGGTCGCCTTCGCCCTCGGCGCCGCCTTCGCCGCCGTCGGAGCCTTCGCCTACGGCCTCAAGTACGGCCAGGTCCAGTTCCGCATGGGCTTCATCCTCGGCCTCAAGGCCTTCACCGCAGCCGTCCTCGGCGGCATCGGCAACATCTACGGCGCCATGCTCGGCGGCGTCGTCCTCGGCCTCGCCGAAGCGCTGTCCACGGCCTACGTCGCCGACATCCCCGGCATGGCACAGTTCGGCAGCCAGTCCTGGGCCGACGTCTGGGCGTTCGTACTCCTCATCCTCGTCCTCCTGTTCAGGCCACAGGGCCTGCTCGGTGAGCGCGTGGCGGACAGGGCGTGACACCGATGACCACACAGACCACCGCATCCCCGGCTCCCACCGCCAAGCACGACACCACTCCGAGGGGTCTCGTGGGCCTCCCGGAGAACATCGGCCGTGCCCTCGCCACCGGCGGCGGCGTCCTCGCCGTGATCTCCACCTTCCTCTCCTGGACCTGGACCAGCGCCTTCCCCGGCAACCTCACCGTCTACGGCTACCCCGGCGGCCTCCAGATCCTCGTCCTCATCGGCGGCGCCCTCACCGCCCTCTTCGGCCTCGCCTCCTACGGCATCAAGGGCCTGAGCTGGCTCGTCCCCGCCGGCGCCGACAGCTCCATCAAGCTCGCCGCACTCGGCACCTTCACCACCGCCTGGTACACGATCCTCGCGATCAGCATCCAACTCGGCGGCATCGTCAACCTCGAACCCGGCGGCTACGTGGCGGCCCTCGCCACCCTCGCCGCCCTCCTCGGCGCACTCGCCCTGCCCTTCGAACGGCAGGCACCCGAGATCGCCGACCCCGAGGACACCCCCTGGGAACAGTTCCTGCTCGGCGCACGCAACGCACGCTCCGTCATCAAGTCCTGCCTCGCCACCGGCACCTCGACCCCGGCCCGCACCCTGCCCGCCTACGCCGAGATCCTCGTCATCGTCGCCGCGATGACCCTGGGCCTCATCGTCTTCACGTACGGCATCGGCACCGAGTACGACGAACTCTTCGTCGGCTTCCTGATCACCGCCGGCTTCGGCTTCGCCGCCGTCGCCAAGGCAGGCCTCGTCGGCCGCGTCTCCGCCATCACCGCGAAGCACCGCACCGTCACCATGATCGGCGCGTTCACCGCGGCCGCCGCATTCCCCTTCACCCAGTCCGACGACCGCTACGCGACCATCGGCGTCTACATCCTGATCTTCGCCACCGTCGCCCTCGGCCTCAACATCGTCGTCGGCCTCGCCGGCCTCCTCGACCTCGGATACGTCGCCTTCCTCGGCGTCGGCGCCTACACCGCGGCCATGGTCTCCGGCTCCCCCTCCTCACCCTTCGACCTCCACCTGCCGTTCTGGGCCTCCGCCCTCCTCGGCGGCGTCGTCGCCATGATCTTCGGCGTCATCATCGGCGCCCCGACCCTGCGACTGCGCGGCGACTACCTCGCGATCGTGACCCTCGGCTTCGGTGAGATCTTCCGACTCGCCGTCCTCAACATGGACGGCACCTCCGGACCCGACATCACCAACGGCTCCAACGGCATCTCCTCGATCCCGAACCTCAACATCTTCGGCTTCGACTTCGGCCAGGAACACACCATCGCCGGGTTCACCATCGCCCGATTCGCCAACTACTTCTTCCTGATGCTCCTCATCACGCTCGTCGTCGTGGTGGTCTTCCGACGCAGCAGCGACTCCCGCATCGGCCGCGCCTGGATCGCCATCCGCGAGGACGAGACGGCCGCACTCGCCATGGGCATCAACGGCTTCCGCGTCAAGCTCATCGCGTTCGCACTGGGCGCCGCCCTCGCCGGCCTCGCCGGCACCGTCCAGGCCCACGTGACCTACACGGTGACACCCGAGCAGTACCAGTTCGCCGCAGTCGTCCCGCCCAACTCGGCCTTCCTCCTCGCAGCGGTCGTCCTCGGCGGCATGGGCACCATCAGCGGCCCCCTCGTCGGCGCCGCACTGCTCTACCTCATCCCGACCAAGCTCCAGTTCCTCGGCAACTACCAGCTCTTCGCCTTCGGCGTCGCCCTCGTCCTCCTCATGCGCTTCCGCCCCGAGGGCCTCATCCCCAACCGGCGCCGCCAACTCGAATTCCACGAAGACGCCGAAGCACCCACAGTCCTCAGCAAGACAGGGGCCTGACCCATGACCACCGACACCACCACCAAGGACGCCACACCCGGCGCCAACGCCCCCGGCGAAACCGTCCTCGACGCCCGCGGCGTCACCATGCGCTTCGGCGGCCTCACCGCCGTACGCAACGTCAACCTCACCGTCAACAGCGGCGAGATCGTCGGACTCATCGGCCCCAACGGCGCCGGCAAAACCACCTTCTTCAACTGCCTCACCGGCCTCTACATCCCCACCGAAGGCGAAGTCCGCTACAAGGGCCAGGTCCTGCCGCCCCAGTCCTTCAAGGTCACCGCGGCCGGCATCGCCCGCACCTTCCAGAACATCCGTCTCTTCTCCAACATGACGGTCCTGGAAAACGTCCTCGTCGGCCGCCACACCCGCACCAAAGAAGGCCTCTGGTCCGCCCTCCTGCGCGGCCCCGGCTTCCACAAAGCCGAAGCCGCCAGCCGCGAACGCGCCATGGAACTCCTCGAGTTCGTCGGCCTCGCCAACAAGGCCGAACACCTCGCCCGCAACCTGCCCTACGGCGAACAGCGCAAGCTGGAAATCGCCCGCGCGCTGGCGAGCGAGCCCGGCCTGCTCCTCCTCGACGAGCCCACCGCAGGCATGAACCCCCAGGAGACGCGCACCACCGAAGAACTCGTCTTCGCCATCCGCGACCAGGGCATCGCCGTCCTCGTCATCGAGCACGACATGCGGTTCATCTTCAACCTCTGCGACCGCGTCGCCGTCCTCGTCCAAGGCGAAAAACTCGTCGAAGGCGACAGCGCCACCGTCCAGGGAGACGAACGCGTCGTCGCCGCCTACCTCGGCGAACCCTTCGAAGACGCACCCGGCAAGGACGAGGTCGCCGAAGTCGAAGCCGCCGAAGCACACGCCGAGCCCACGAAGGACGCCGCGCCCGGCAAGGAGAACGACCGATGACCGCACTGCTCGAAGTAGAGGACCTCCGGGTCGCCTACGGCAAGATCGAAGCCGTCAAGGGCATCTCCTTCAAGGTCGACGCCGGCGAGGTCGTCACCCTCATCGGCACCAACGGCGCCGGCAAGACCACCACCCTGCGCACCCTCTCCGGCCTCCTCAAGCCCGCCGGAGGCCAGATCAAGTTCAACGGCAAGTCGCTCAAGAAGATCCCCGCACACAACATCGTCTCGCTGGGACTCGCCCACTCCCCCGAGGGGCGGCACATCTTCCCGCGCATGACCATCGAGGACAACCTCCGCCTCGGCGCCTTCCTGCGCAGCGACAAACCCGGCATCGAGAAAGACATCCAGCGCGCCTACGACCTCTTCCCCATCCTCGGGGAACGCAGGAAGCAGGCCGCGGGAACCCTCTCAGGTGGTGAGCAGCAGATGCTCGCGATGGGCCGAGCCCTGATGTCCCAGCCGAAGCTGCTCATGCTGGACGAGCCCTCCATGGGCCTCTCCCCCATCATGATGCAGAAGATCATGGCGACCATCTCCGAGCTCAAGTCCCAGGGCACCACCATCCTGCTCGTCGAACAGAACGCCCAAGCGGCGCTCTCCCTCGCCGACCAGGGCCACGTCATGGAGATCGGCAAGATCGTCCTCTCCGGCACGGGCTCCGACCTGCTCACCGACGAATCGGTCCGCAAGGCGTACCTCGGCGAGGACTGAGGTCCCGCCCGGATACGACAAGGCCCGCGCCCCCTGCGAAAGGGGGTGCGGGCCTCGTCGTACGAATGCGTATGGGGGGGGTGGGGTCAGCCCTTGGCCGCCTTCTTCTCGTCCGCGTCCAGAATGACCGCCTCCGCCACCTGCTGCATCGACATCCGACGGTCCATCGACGTCTTCTGAATCCACCGGAACGCGGCCGGCTCCGTCAGCCCGTACTCCGTCTGCAGAATCGACTTCGCCCGGTCCACCAGCTTGCGCGTCTCCAGGCGCAGAGTGAGGTCAGCGACCTCCTTCTCCAACTCCTTCAGCTCCGTGAACCGAGAGACGGCCATCTCGATGGCCGGGACCACATCACTCTTGCTGAACGGCTTCACGAGATACGCCATCGCACCGGCGTCCCGGGCCCGCTCCACGAGATCGCGCTGCGAGAAGGCGGTCAGCATCAGCACCGGGGCGATACCCTCCTCGGCGATCTTCTCGGCGGCGGAGATCCCGTCCAGCTTCGGCATCTTCACATCGAGGATCACGAGGTCGGGCTGGTGCTCCCGGGCCAGCTCGATGGCCTGCTCACCGTCACCGGCCTCGCCCACGACGGAGTAGCCCTCCTCTTCGAGCATCTCCTTCAGATCGAGGCGGATCAACGCCTCGTCCTCGGCGATGACGACACGGGTCGTCAGCGGAGGCACGTGCGACTTGTCGTCGTCGGGCGCGTCTACGGGCTGGGGCGACTCGGGGGCGGTCACGGGGGCTCCTTGTGCTGGGGCAGGTTACTGCTTTCCAAGAGCCTACCTAGCTGCGGTATGGTGGTGACACGGCGGGAGACTGCTGACCTTCGTTCCGAAGGGGCCCCGGTAGCCCAGCGGTAGAGGCCATGGATTCAAAACCCATACAGCGTCGGTTCGAATCCGACTCGGGGCACTTTTCCTTGGATTACAAGGTCACCGAAAAGCGGATGTCCACGTTCTCGTGAACATCCGCTCTTTTCTGCCCGTGGCAACGATCAGTGACTCAGAGTTGCCATAGCGTCCGCCCACGCCTCAAGACCGGCTGTGTCGAAGTGAAGTCGTACACGAAGCACTGGGTCTGCATGTTTCCCCAGCACGGCCCCGGCAAGAAGCACGAGCGCCGCATCGCCCTGGAACCCTGGCAGCAGGAAATCGTCGACGCTCACCCCTGGGAGTTCATCCGAGGCCTTATCCACTCCGACGGCTGCCGCATCACCAACTGGACGACTCGCCTCGTCGGCGGTGAGCGCAAGCGCTACGAATACCCCCGCTACTTCTTCACCAACGTCTCCGACGACATCCGACAGCTCTACACGGACACCCTCGACAAGCTCGGTGTCGAGTGGACGCACTGCACCCGCAACGGCAACCCATTCAACATCTCCGTCGCCCGCAGGGACTCCGTCGCCCTCCTCGACACCCACGTAGGCCCGAAATACTGACCCCCCCTACTTCGGGCTGTCGTCCTCCCCGATGTGATGCACACGCACCATGTTCGTGAAGCCCGCGACCCCCGGCGGCGAGCCCGCCGTGATGACCACGACGTCGCCCTTCTTGCAGCGGCCGTACTTCAGCAGCAGCTCATCCACCTGGTCGACCATCGCGTCCGTCGAGTCCACGCGCGGCCCGAGGAACGTCTCCACACCCCACGTCAGGCTCAGCTGCGAGCGCGTCGCCGGGTCGGGAGTGAAGGCCAGCAGCGGGATCGGTGAGCGGTAGCGGGAGAGGCGGCGGGCCGTGTCGCCGGACTGACTGAAGGCGACGAGGAACTTGGCGTCGAGGAAGTCGCCGATCTCGGCTGCGGCGCGGGCGACGGCGCCGCCCTGGGTGCGGGGTTTGTTGTGCTCGGTGAGGGGCGGGAGGCCCTTCGCGAGCAGGTCTTCCTCCGCTGCCGCCACGATGCGGCCCATCGTGCGGACCGTCTCCACCGGGTACTTGCCGACGCTTGTCTCGCCGGACAGCATCACCGCGTCCGTGCCGTCGAGGACCGCGTTGGCGACGTCGCTGACCTCGGCCCTGGTCGGGCGGGAGTTGTTGATCATCGAGTCGAGCATCTGGGTGGCGACGATGACCGGCTTGGCGTTGCGCTTCGCGAGTTTGACCGTGCGTTTCTGGACGAGGGGGACCTGTTCGAGGGGCATTTCCACGCCCAGGTCGCCTCGCGCGACCATGACGCCGTCGAAGGCGGCGACGATCTCCTCGATGTTGTCGACCGCCTGCGGTTTCTCGATCTTGGCGATGACGGGGAGTCGGCGGCCTTCCTCGTCCATGATGCGGTGGACGTCCTCGATGTCCCGGGCGGAGCGGACGAACGACAGGGCGATCACATCGAAGCCCGTGCGGAGGGCCCAGCGGAGGTCGTCTTCGTCCTTCTCCGAGAGGGCGGGGACAGAGACGGCCACCCCGGGCAGGTTCAGGCCCTTGTTGTCGGAGACCATCCCGCCTTCGACGACTCTCGTGTGGACGCGGGGGCCGTCGACCGCCGTGACTTCGAGGGTGACCTTGCCGTCGTCGACGAGGATGCGTTCGCCGGTGGTGACGTCGGTGGCGAGGCCGTTGTGGGTGGTGCCGCAGATGTCGCCGTTGCCTTCGACGCCCTGCTCGACGGTGATGGTGAAGGTGTCGTCGCGTTCAAGGAGTACGGGGCCTTCGGTGAAGCGGCCGAGGCGGATCTTCGGGCCTTGAAGGTCGGCGAGGGTGCCGACGCTGCGGCCGGTCTCGTCGGCGGCCTTGCGGACGTGCTGGTAGCGCTCGTCGTGTTCGGCGTGGCCGCCGTGGCTGAGGTTGAAGCGGGCGATGTCCATGCCGGCCTCGACCAGTGCCTTGATCTGGTCGTACGAGTCGGTGGCGGGCCCGAGGGTGCAGACGATCTTTGCTCGGCGCATGGTTCGAGCCTATGGCTTACCCGTCGGTAGGGATTTGGTGGCGCATGACTACTCAACGGCCGTTGGGTGAAGGGTAATTGACAAGTATTGAAGTGTGCGTGGGCGTGCTCCGATGAGCACATCGGAGCACGCCGTGGTGGGGGGTCAGAGCTGGGGCGGTCGCATGGTGAAGCGGGCGTTGACCTGTGCGTAGACGCGTTGGCGTTGGGGTTCGAGGTCGAGGGGGGCGGCGTCGGTGGCTTCGGCGCCCTTGGCTCTGGCGGAGCGCATGGGGCCGCCGGGGGCTGCGGGGCCGAAGGGCTGGGCTGGGGCCTCGGCGCCGATGTCGGCGAGTTCGACGAGGGCGGCGAGTGTGGTGTCGAGGGCGTCGGCGTATTCGCGTGCGCGCTGTACGGCTTCTTTGACGGCCTGCTGTCGGGCTTGTTTGTGGGCGGGTGAGTTGGGGCGGAGGGACCACCAGGGGCCGTCGACCCTCGTCAGGTCCAGGTCGGCGAGGCGGGTGGTGAGTTCGCCCAGGGCCGTGAAGTCGGTGAGTTCGGCGGTGATGTGGACGCGGCCGTGGTAGGCGTTGATGCGTTCGCCGCGGCCTTTCTCCTTGAGCTCAGGGGTGATGGAGAAGGCGCCGGTTTCCAGTCGTTCCACCGCTGCGCCGTAGGTTTTGACGAGGTCGAGGACGGTGGTGTTGCGGCGGGTGAGGTCGTCGAGTGCGGCGCGGCGGTCTTTGCCGCGGGCGAGGACGGTGACTCGGATGCGGGCTATTTCGGGGTCGACTTCGAGGCGGGCTTCGCCGCGGACGGCGATGCGGGGCGCGTCGGGGGTGCCGTAGGGGGCGGCGGTGGGTTGGGCTTCCTCTGAGCTGGTGGTCATACGCCCCACTCTGTCACCGGTGGCCTGGGTGGGGGTGGGGGCTGGTCATCAGATCGAAACCTGTGGGGTCTGTTGCTGTTGGGAATGTACGGGTCAGAATCTACGCGCGTTGTCGTGTGGGTTCCGTCGTTGCGTGCCGCTGGTTGCGTTTCGCTTGTTGTGCCCTGTTGTCTACGCGCGTTGACATCAACCGTTCCCCCGAGGAGTGCCCCGATATGCCCTTGAACCGCCGGAAGTTTCTGAAGAAGTCGGCCGTGACCGGTGCGGGAGTGGCCGTGGCCGGTACGGCCATGGCTCCGAGCGCGCAGGCGGCCGGGGTGACGGGTGGCGGGAAGAAGGCCCCGAAGCGGTACAGCTTCACCGTGATGGGGACGACGGATCTGCACGGCAATGTCTTCAACTGGGACTACTTCACGGACAAGGAGTTCGACGACAGGGCGCACAACGACGTCGGTCTCGCGAAGATCTCGACGCTGGTGAACCGGATCCGTGAGGAGAAGGGGCGTCACAACACGCTGCTCATCGACGCCGGTGACACCATTCAGGGCACGCAGTTGTCGTACTACTACGCGAAGGTGGACCCGATCACCGCCAAGGGTGGTCCGGTGCACCCGATGGCGCAGGCGATGAACGCGATCGACTATGACGCGGCGGCGCTGGGCAATCACGAGTTCAACTACGGCATTCCGGTGCTGCGGAAGTTCCAGGAGCAGTGTCGTTTCCCGCTGCTCGGAGCCAATGCGCTGGATGCCAAGACCCTTCGTCCCGCCTTCCCGCCGTACAGCATGCACCGGCTGCGCACGCCGCACGGGCGGGATGTGAAGGTGGCGGTCCTCGGTCTGACGAACCCGGGTATCGCGATCTGGGACAAGGCGAATGTGCAGGGGAAGATGACGTTCCCGGGTCTTGAGGAGCAGGCGGCGAAGTGGGTGCCGAAGCTGCGCTCCATGGGCGCGGATGTCGTGATCGTGTCGGCACACAGTGGTTCGTCCGGCACGTCCTCGTACGGTGATCAGTTGCCGTACATCGAGAACGCGGCGGGGCTGGTGGCCGAGCAGGTGCCGGGGATCGACGCGATTCTGGTGGGGCACGCGCACACGGAGATCCCGGAGTACTTCGTCACGAACAAGGAGACCGGCAAGCAGGTGGTGCTGTCGGAGCCGCTGAAGTGGGGGCAGCGGCTGACGCTGTTCGACTTCGAGCTGGTCTGGAACAAGGGTTGCTGGAAGGTCGAGAAGGTCGCCGCGCAGGTTCTCAACTCCAACACGGTGGAGGAGGACCCGAAGATCGTGAAGATGCTGGGTGACGAGCACGAGAAGGTCGTGGCGTACGTCAACCAGATCATCGGTACGAACGCGGCCGAGATGACGTCGGTGGAGGCGCCGTACAAGGATGTGGCGATCATCGATCTGATCAATCACATCCAGGCGGACACGGTGAAGCAGGCTCTCTCCGCCACGGAGTACGCGTCGCTGCCGGTGCTGTCGCAGGCGGCGGCGTTCTCGCGGAGTGCGGTGATCCCGGCGGGGAACGTGACGATTCGGGACGTGGCCGGTCTGTACGTCTTCGAGAACACGCTGGAGGCGCGGCTGATGACGGGTGCGCAGATGAAGGCGTATCTGGAGTACTCGGCGAACTACTTCGTGCAGACGGCGGCGGACGCGGAGGTCGATCCGGCGAAGCTGACGAACGCGAACGGTACGCCGGACTACAACTATGACGCGGTGAGCGGTCTGACGTACGAGATCGACATCGCGAAGCCGGCCGGGTCGCGGGTGACGAACGTCCGGTTCGAAGGTGCGGCGCTGGCGGACGACAAGCAGTTCGTGTTCGCGGTGAACAACTACCGGGCCAACGGCGGTGGCAACTTCCCGTATGTGGCCGCGGCCCAGTTGCTGTGGTCGAACTCGGACGAGATCCGTAACACGATGATCGCCTGGGTGACGGCGAAGGGGTCGATCGATCCGGCGGAGTTCGCGTCGGTGGACTGGAAGTTGACGCGGAACGGTACGCCGGTCTTCTAGAGTTCCAGGTTTCTAGAGTTCCAGGAGTGACAGGTCGACGGCGTCGGCGATGGCTTTCGCGCCGGCGTCGTTGACGTGGAGGCCGTCGCCGCTGTTGTAGTCGTCGTGGATCCTGGTGGGTCGGTCGGGGTCCGCGACGGCGGCGGCGATGTCGATGACGGCGTCGAAGGGGTGGCTGTCGCCGAGGAGCCAGGTGTTGACCTCGGCGCGGGTGTGCTGGCCTTCTTCGGTGTCGTAGCCGGGGTAGACGGTGCCGGCGTAGGGGCCGATGGTGGAGCCGATGACGGTGAGGCCGGCGGTGTGGAGGCGGTCGGCGAGGGTGGTCAGTGCGGTGATCAGGTCGGCGGCGGTGGGGAGTTTGGCGGGTTCGGGGAAGGCGATGGCGCCGGGCAGGCCGAGGTCGTTGAGGCCGGTGTGGATGATGACGTGGCTGGCGCCGGGCACGCTGAGGACGTCCCGCTCGACCCTGGCGAGCAGGTGGGCGCCGATCTCGTCGGTGAGGAGTCGGTTGCCGGAGATGCCGGTGGCGACGATCCAGCCGGTGGTGAGGCGGCGGTCGAGTTGGGTGGGGAAGCTGCCGCCGGTGCCGGGGGTGGTGGCCATGCCCTCGATCCAGGAGTCCCCGAAGGCGACGGCGATGCGGGTGTTCTCGGGGGCGAGGACGTCGATGCCGGTGATGAAGTGCCCGGTGATGAGTTCGTCGGTTTCGTCGAGGGATTCGGCGGTGAGCTGGTCGCCTGGGACGGCGTGGCCGACGTCGTAGGGGATCGCGGAGTGTGTGGTGAGGCCGGTGTCGCCGGGGAGGTAGAGGCTGAGGGCGAGTTCTTCGCCGGCGGTGACGGTGCTTTCGACGGGGTCGCTGGTGATCTCTTCGCCGGCCGGGATGGTGACGGTTTCGGCGCCGGTGAAGAGGAGGGTGACGTCGGTGGTGGGGTCGATGGTGCTGCCTTCGGTGCGGCGGGCGAGGTGGGCGCCGCCGATTTCGAGGGGGGTTCTGCCGTAGCGGTTGCTGAGGTGGACGCGTAGGGCCTCGCCGGTGCCGGCGGGGCGCAGGGTCTGGCGTACGGTCTGGTCGGTGAAGCTTCGGACCTCGAAGAGTTTGAAGGCTTCGTGGGGGTCGATGACGGCGGAGCGGTGGGCGGCGATCCAGGTCTTGCCTGCGCGGGTGCTGTCCATGCCCCGAAAGGTAGGCAGCTTTGTTGCAGCCGTCACCACTCCTGCCCTACTTCTTTGCGTTTCGATTACCTTGCGTCGGCGAGGGGCGTGAGCGGGGTGAGGGTCTTCTCCTGCCGGGCGGACGGGATCCGTGGCCGGGGTTCGAGGCCGAAGGTGGTGAAGGCCGTGCGTCCCGGGAGGGGGTAGGGCTCCTTGTCGGTGAGGGTGTTGAGGATGGTGGCGCTGCGCCAGGCGGCGAGGCCGAGGTCGGGGGCGCCGACGCCGTGGGTGTGCAGTTCGGCGTTCTGGACGTAGACGTGGCAGCCGGAGGCGGTGATCGACGGGTCGAGGATCATGCGGAACCTCTCGTCGACGCGGGGCCGCTCGCGGCTGTCGCGCCGCATGTACGGGTCGAGGCCGGCGAGGACGCGGTCCAGGGGGCGCTCGCGGTAGCCGGTGGCGAGGACGACGGCGTCGGTGGTGAGGCGGGAGCGGGTGCCCTGCTCGATGTGTTCGAGGTGGAGTTCGACCTTGGTGGTGGCGAGCCGGCCTGCGGTGCGGACGTGGACGCCGGGGGTGAGGGTCGCGTCGGGCCAGCCGCCGTCGAGGGTGCGGCGGTACAGCTCGTCGTGGATCGCGGCGATCGTGTCGGCGCCGATGCCCTTGTGGAGCTGCCACTGGGCGGCGACCAGCCGGTCCCGGGTCGGTTCGGCGAGGGCGTGGAAGTAGCGGGTGTAGTCCGGTGTGAAGTGTTCAAGGCCGAGCTTGGAGTACTCCATGGGCGCGAACGCCTCCGTCCGCCCCAGCCAGTGCAGCCGCTCCTGCCCGGTGGGCCGGTGCCGCAGCAGGTCGAGGAAGACCTCGGCGCCGGACTGTCCGGCGCCGATGACGGTGACGTGCCCGGCCGCCAGGAGCCGGTCGCGCTCGCCGAGGTAGTCCGTGGCGTGGATGACGGGCACGCCGGCCGCTTCGACGAGCGGCTTGAGGGGCTCGGGCACATAGGGTTCGGTGCCGACCCCGAGAACGATGTTCCGTGCGTAGGTACGTCCGAGTGCCGCGACCTCCCCGTCGCCGTCGAGTTCGCTGACGTCGACCTCGAACAGGTCCCGTTCGGGGTTCCAGCGCACCGAGTCGACCTGGTGTCCGAAGCGCAGCCCGGGCAGGTTCTCGGCGACCCAGCGGCAGTAGGCGTCGTACTCGGCGCGCTGGATGTGGAACCGCTCGGCGAAGTAGAACGGGAAGAGCCGGTCGCGGGTCCTGAGGTAGTTCAGGAACGACCAGGGGCTGACCGGGTCGGCGAGTGACACCAGGTCCGCCAGGAACGGTACTTGGACCGTGGCGCCGTCGATGAGCAGCCCCGGGTGCCAGTCGAATCCGGGGCGCTGCTCGTAGAACACGGCGTCGAGTTCGGCGAGGGGGTGGGCGAGGGCGGCGAGGGAGAGGTTGGCGGGTCCGATGCCGACGCCGACGAGGTCGCGGGGGGCGTCGCCTTCGTGCTCTTCGTGCTGTGGGGGCGTGCTCATGTGGGGGTGTTTCCTTCTGCGAGTTCTACGAGTTTCAGCAGGGCGGCGAGGTCGCCCGGCCGGGCGTGGGGGTTGAGCAGGGTGGCCTTGAGCCACAGGCGGCCGTCGAGTACGGCGCGGCCTATGACGGCCCGGCCGTGGTGCAGCAGGTGGCGGCGTACGGCGGCCACGGTGTCGTCGGGCGCTCCGGCGGGCCGGAACAGGACCGTGCTGATGGTGGGCCGGTCGTGGAGTTCGAAGCCGGGGTGTGCCTCGATGGTCGCGGCGAATTGCTGGGCGAGGTCGCAGACCTGGTCGACGAGTGCGCCGAGTCCGCTGCGGCCGAGGGTCTTGAGGGTGACGGCGATCTTGAGGATGTCGGGCCGTCGGGTCGTGCGCAGTGACCGGCCGAGCAGGTCGGGCAGGCCGGCCTCGGTGTCGTCGTCCGCGTTGAGGTAGTCGGCCATGGGGGTCCCCCCGCTCGAGCGAAGCCGAGAGTGGGGGAGGGCCAGTACGGCGAGGTCCGGCGTGTCGCGTACGGCGAGGAGTCCGGCGGCGACCGGCTGCCAGCCGAGTTTGTGCAGGTCCAGGGTGACGGTGTGGGCGCGGGCGAGGCCGTCGAGCAGGGGCCGGTGCCGGTCGCTGAAGAGGAGGCCGCCGCCGTAGGCCGCGTCGATGTGCAGCCGGGCGCCGTGGGCCTCGCAGAGGTCGGCGATCTGGGGCAGCGGGTCGATGAGGCCGGCGTCGGTGGTGCCGGCGGTGGCGGCGACGAGGAGGGGCCCTTGGAGGTGGGTGAGGGCGTCGTCCAGGGCGGCGGGGTCCAGGGTGCCGGCCGGGGTGGGGATCGTGACGGGCTCGGGGAGGCCGAGGAGCCAGGTGGCGCGGAGGAGGGAGTGGTGGGCGTTGGCCCCGTGGACCAGTCGTACTCCGGCGTGCGCCTCCCGGGCGAGCAGGACGGCGAGTTGGTTGGACTCCGTGCCGCCGGTGGTGACCAGCGCGTCGGCGGCGCCGACCTCCTCGGCCAACGCCCGGGTGACCAGCGCTTCGAGTGCGGAGGCCGCCGGGGCCTGGTCCCAGGAGTCGAGGGACGGGTTCAGCACGGAGGCGGCGAGGTCGGCGGCGGCGGCCACGGCCAGGGGTGGGGTGTGGAGGTGGGCCGCGCACAGGGGGTCGGCGGGGTCGGCGGTGCCTGCCGCGAGGGCGCGGACCAGCCGCCGTAGGGCCTGCGGGTCGCCTGCGGCGGGCAGCGGCTCACCGAGCGCGTCCCGCACGTGCGCCGCGACCGCTTCCGGGCCACCGGCGGGGAGGGGCCCGCCCCGAGCATCGGCCCCCTCCCGCAGCGCGACGAGCACCGTGTCGAGCAACGGCCGGAGCGCGCCTGGGCCTTGGGGTCCTGAGGCGAGGGGCGGGGTGGGCATGGGTTCCTCCGGGGCACGGGGAATCCCATCTTGTACGCCAATTGGGTGCTGAGCCCGAAAAGACGGCTAATTACAACCAAAAGAGGGTACAGCGCTCCGCTGGGGAGGGCCGTACAACACCGCGGGCCGTCTGTGGCTGGTCGCGCGGTTCCCCGCGCCCCTTTGGGGCGCTACACCTCCCTTACCTTCAAAGCCCGGCCCAAGTCGTCCAGTTGATCCACCAGCTTCCGCCGAAGCGCCGGAATCGGCTCGTCGTCCTGAAGGCACCGCTCCCCCAGCGCGAGCGTCTCCGAGTCCACGGCGTACACGGGGAACGCCCACCGCCCGGCGGCCTCCGCCATGGCCGGTCCTCGCCGAGCGGCCAGCGACACCGCGTCGGCCCAGTACCGCTCGACGTACTCCCCGAGGACCTCTGCCTGTTCCGGCTGCCAGAACCCCTGGGCCGTGGCGGTGAAGAGGTAGTTGGAGAGGTCGTCGGAGGCGAACATCGCCTCCCAGGCGGCCCGCTTGGCGTCGGGGTCGGGCAGCGCGGCGCGGCAGCGGGCGGCGCCTTCCCGCCCGGCGGCGCTCGGGTCCCGCTCCAGCTCTTCGGCGATCGCGTCGGCGTCGACCGCGCCGAGGACGGCGAGGCGGCTGAGGACGCGCCAGCGCAGTTCGGGGTCGAGTTCGGGCCCGCCCGGAACCGTGCCGTCGGCGAGCCACGCGGCGATGGTCTCGGGGTGGGCGGCGACGTCGATGAAGTGGCGTACGGCGGTGAGGCGCAGGCCGGGGTTGTCGCCGTCCTCGGTGCGGCGGATGAGGTCGCGGCACAGGGAGCTGAGGGTGGACAGGCCGGCGGGGCGCTGCTCGGGGGCGAGGAAGCGGTCGGCGACCTGGGTGGCGGCGAAGGTGAGGACGCCCTGGACGACGGCGAGGTCGGTCTCGCGGGGGAGGTGGGCGCGGGCGGCGTCGAGGTAGGCGGCGGGCGGGAGTTCGGCGTCGCGTACGGCGTCGCGCAGGGCGTTCCAGACGACGGCGCGGGTGAGCGGGTCGGGGAGGCCGGAGAGGTGGCTGGTGACGGCGGCGAAGGAGTCGGGGTCGAAGCGGACCTTGGCGTAGGTGAGGTCGCCGTCGTTGAGGAGGAGCAGTGCGGGCCGCTTGCCGATGGGCTGGTCGGCGGTCTGGGGGATGTCGAGTTCGACGCGGTCGCGGAGGGTGAGGTGGCCCTGGTCGTCGCCGAGGTCCTGGTCGTAGATGCCGACGGCGATGTGGTGGGGGCGGCTGCCGGTGTGGTCGACGGTGAGGGTGTGGGTGCCGTCGGTGGCGCGGGTGACCTTGGGGGTGAGGGTGTCGACGCCGGTGGTGCGCAGCCAGGCGTCGGCCCAGGCGTGGACGTCGCGTTCGGTGGCGCCGGCGAGGTTGTCGATGAAGTCGGCGAGGGTGGCGTTGCCGAAGCGGTGGCGGGTGAAGTGGGCGTTGATGCCGGCGAGGAAGTCCTTCTCGCCGAGCCAGGCGACGAGTTGGCGTAGGGCGGAGGCGCCCTTGGCGTAGGAGATGCCGTCGAAGTTGAGGAGGGCGGCGGCGGTGTCGTCGACGGCTTCGGGGGCGACGGGGTGGGTGGAGGGGCGCTGGTCGGCGTCGTAGCCCCAGGCCTTGCGGGCGATGCCGAAGTCGACCCAGGTGTCGGTGAAGCGGGTGGCTTCGGTGAGGGTCTGGTAGCCCATGTACTCGGCGAAGGACTCGTTCAGCCAGATGTCGTCCCACCACCTGAGGGTGACGAGGTCGCCGAACCACATGTGGGCCATCTCGTGGGCGATGACCATGGCGCGGGTCTGGCGTTCGGTGTCGGTGACGGCGGAGCGGTAGACGAATTCGTCGCGGAAGGTGACGAGTCCGGGGTTCTCCATGGCGCCGGCGTTGAACTCGGGGACGAAGGCCTGGTCGTAGGAGTCGAAGGGGTAGGGCTCCTCGAACTTCTCGTGGTAGCGGTCGAAGCAGGCGCGGGTGACGTCGAGGATCTCGTCGGCGTCGGTGTCCAGGTAGGGGGCGAGGGAGCGGCGGCAGTGGAGGCCGAAGGGCAGGCCGCGGTGTTCGGTGCGGACCGAGTGCCAGGGGCCGGCGGCGACGGCGACGAGGTAGGTGGAGATCAGGGGGGTGGCGGCGGCGCGCCAAGTGCCGTCGTCCTGCTGTTCGGTGGTGCCGTTGGCGAGGACGGTCCAGGCCTCGGGGGCGGTGACGGTGAGGTCGAAGACGGCCTTGAGGTCGGGTTGGTCGAAGGCGGCGAAGACGCGCTGGACGTCCTCCATGAAGAGCTGGGTGTAGACGTAGGTTTCGCCGTCGGTGGGGTCGGTGAAGCGGTGCATGCCCTCGCCGGTGCGGGAGTAGCGCATGGCGGCGTCGACGCGCAGTTCGTGCTCGCCCGCGGTGAGGCCCTTGAGGGTGAGGCGGTTCCCGTCGAGGGTTCCCGGGTCGAGGGGCTCTCCGTCGAGGGTGACGGAGCGCAGTTCGGCGGGCTTGAGCTCGACGAAGGTGTCCGCGGCCTTCTTCTTCCCCCGTACGGTGAAGTGGATGACGGTACGGGAGTCGAAGGTCTCGTCGCCGCGCGTGAGGTCGAGTGCGATCTCGTAGCGGTGGACGTCGAGGAGCCGGGCACGGGCTTGCGCTTCGTCGCGCGTCAGTACGGACATGAGGGACATGCTGCCTGATGCCTGTGGCACGGGACAGGGGCGGGCCTGGTCTGCGGCCTATGTCCGGTCCTTCGCGCCGTCGGCCTGCGCGGGTACGCGCCGGGTGCGCGGGTGTTCCGCTCGGTCGTGGGCCTTGTCGGCCTCGTGCTCCTTGTGGTCCTCGCGCTCCTTGTGGTCCTTGAGGCGGGCGCGGAGGTCGCGGACCTCGCGTTCCAGGGCGTGGGAGCGTGCGTGGGCGTCGTACAGGTAGCGGACCTTGGTGCGCAGGGCCCAGGGGTCGACGGGTTTCATGACGAGGTCGGCGACGCCGAGGTGGAAGGCGGCGGAGGTGAGTTCGGCGTCGGGGCCGAAGCCGGTGAGGAGGATGACGGGGATGTGCTGGGTCTGTTCGACACCGCGCATGTAGCGGACGACGTCGAGGCCGCTGACGCCGGGCATGCGGACGTCGAGGAGGAGCAGGCCGACCTGGCCGCGGAGGACTTCCTTGAGGGCCGCGTCGCCGCTGGTGGCGCGGGTCAGCCGGTGGCCCAGGGAGGCGAGGGCGCTCTCCAGGGCGTACAGCGTGTCCTCATGGTCGTCGACGATGAGGATCTTGGCTTCCGACGGCATGGCTTCTCACCGCGTGTGGTCGTGTCCTGACAAGGAGTGCTCACGCAGGATGCCCGCTGGAGGACTTGATGTCACTCCCCTGCGTCTGCCGCTGTGCCTGCCGTGCCGGTGGTGCGTGCTGTGTATGCCGTGCCTGTTGTGCCTGCCGTGCCTGTTGTGCCGTTCAGGGCGTCGTCCGCGATGCGCTCGTGGTGCCGGATGACTTCGGCGATGATGAAGTTGAGCAGTTTCTCCGCGAACGCCGGGTCCAGCTTGGCACTTTCGGCGAGTCCGCGCAGCCGGTTGATCTGTTGCGCCTCGCGGTTCGGGTCGGCGGCGGGCAGTTGGTGCGCGGCCTTGAGGTGGCCGACCCGCTGGGTGCACTTGAATCGCTCGGCGAGCATGTGGACGACGGCGGCGTCGATGTTGTCGATGCTGTCGCGCAGCCGTGTGAGCTCCGCCCGTACGTCCGCGTCGACCGCGCCGGAGTTCGCCTCGTCGGTGTTGCTGGTGGTCATGGTCGTCACCCTACGTCGCAGGCGATGCGACGCCCACGTCGGCTTAGAGTGGAACGTATCGAGGCGTCTTTGGGGGTACGGACGTGGCGAACGGCGGACCTGTCGAGCACGGATACCCGCATCTGGAGACCGTGCGGGCGTCGATCACCGCGCTGTACAAACGGCTCTCGTACGACACGATCCAGGCCTTCGCCACCAGTGTGGCCCCCGTCGACGTGGCGTTCTGCGACACCGACGACCTGCATCTCGGCGCCCAGCGGGTGGCCCGTGAGCTGGTGCGGCACTATCGGCTGCCGGAGGCCCGGATGATCGTCGGGTTCCGGGAGATGACCCAGGCGGCGAACGTCGAGCTGGCCGCGGGGCCCGAGTACTTCATCGAACTCAACGACCGCTTCCGCACCCACCGCCGGGACATCGGCGCGGCCCTCGCCCATGAGGTCATGCATGTCTATCTGCACCGGCTCGGGCTGTCCTTTCCCGGCACCCGCGACAACGAGATCCTCACGGACACGGCGGCGACGTATCTGGGGGCGGGGTGGCTGCTGCTGGACGCGTTCCGGGAGGATGCCGCGTCGTCGCAGAAGCTGGGGTATCTGACGCCGGAGGAGTTCGGGTATGTGCTGGCGAAGCGGGCGCAGGTGTTCGGGGAGGATCCTTCGGTGTGGTTCACCAGTCCTCAGGCGTATGCCGCGTACGCGGAGGGGCGGGTGCGGGCTCGCGGGGACGAGCGGCAGCCGCCGCTGACGGCGGCGGGGTGGGCGGGGCGGCGGCGGTACGCGCGGGATCGGCGCCATGCGCAGGACCTGCGGTCGGTGTCGCCGGTGTCGGGGGTGCCGTA
This sequence comes from Streptomyces sp. CA-210063, assembly GCF_024612015.1. Classification (NCBI taxonomy): domain Bacteria; kingdom Bacillati; phylum Actinomycetota; class Actinomycetes; order Kitasatosporales; family Streptomycetaceae; genus Streptomyces; species Streptomyces sp. CA-210063. The sequence continues at coordinate 7,999,123 of NZ_CP102512.1, read as the reverse complement.
TGTGTTCACGCCTGGGGGGCGGGAGCCGCTGCGGGTGTCGTTTCCCTGTCCGACGTGTCATCAGAGGATTCGGGTGCCGGTTCGGGGGCGGGTTCGGGCTCGGTGTGGGTTGTGTCGGACGGTTTTGGAGTGTGACACGTAGGGGTTTGGGGGGCGTGAGGGGGTGATGGGTTCGGTGCGTTGGCGGGTGCGGGTGTGTGGGGGCTGGTCGCGCCCACGCGGCGGAGCCGCAAATCGACACAGCCCCGCGCCCCTGAAAGAACCGGGGCGCGGCCCTTGTCGGAAGGGTGCTCGTGGCTCAGCCCGACCCGTACACCCGGCCCGGTGTCTCCGCCTCCGCCAGTAGTTTCCGTACGGTCTCCCCTGCCTCCGCCGGATTCCAGCGTGCCCCCTTGTCCGTCGTGGGGCCCGGGTGCCAGCCCTCCATGACGGTGATGCGGCCGCCCTCTGTTTCGAAGACTCGGCCGGTGACGCCCTCGCTCGCGGTGGAGCCCAGCCAGACGACCAGGGGCGACACGTTCTCCGGGGCCATCGCGTCGAAGCCGGTGCCGGGGGCGGCCATGGCCTCGGTGAAGACGCCTTCGGTCATCCTCGTGCGCGCCGCGGGGGCGATGGCGTTGACCTGGACGCCGTAGCGGGCCAGTTCGGCGGCGGCGACCAGGGTGAGGCCGACGATGCCGGCCTTGGCGGCGCTGTAGTTGGCTTGGCCGAGTGAGCCGAGGAGGCCCGCGCCGCTGCTGGTGTTGATGACCCTCGCTGTCGGGGGGCGGCCGGCCTTGGTCTCGGCGCGCCAGTGGGCGGCGGCGTGCTTGAGGGGGAGGAAGTGGCCCTTGAGGTGGACGCGGAGGACGGCGTCCCAGTCGTCCTCGTCGAGGTTGACGAGCATGCGGTCGCGGAGGAAGCCGGCGTTGTTGACGAGGGTGTCGAGTCGGCCGTAGGTGTCCAGGGCGGTGCGTACGAGGGAGGCGGCGCCGTCGGTCGTGGCGATGTCCCCGCCGTGGGCGATCGCGTCCCCGCCCCCGGCGCGGATCTCCTCGACGACCCGGGCGGCCGGGCTGTCGGGGGCCGGGGTGCCGTCGAGTCCGACGCCGAGGTCGTTGACGACGACGCGGGCGCCCTCGGCGGCGTACGCGAGCGCGTGGGCGCGGCCGAGGCCGCGGCCCGCGCCGGTCACGATCACGACGCGCCCCTCGCAGAGCTGGTGTGTGCCACTCGTCGTGGTGCTCGACGTGGTGCTCAACGTCCTTCTCCTTCGTCGGTGTTCGCCGTCGCCGCGTCCAGGAAGGCCGGGCGTTCGCCGCCGCCGTGGACGAGGAGGGAGGCGCCGGTGATGTACGCCGCCGCGTCGGAGGCGAGGAAGACCGCCGCCTCGCCGACGTCGGAGGGGTCGGCGAGGCGGCCCATGGGGACCGTGCGGGCGACGGCCGCGATGCCGTGGTCGTCGCCGTAGTGGAGGTGGGAGAGTTCCGTGCGGACCATGCCGAGGACGAGGGTGTTGACGCGTATCTCGGGGGCCCATTCCACGGCCATCGTGCGGGCCAGGTGCTCCAGGCCGGCCTTGGCCGCGCCGTACGCCGCCGAGCCGGGCGACGGGCGGCTGCCGCTCACGCTGCCGATCATCACGATCGCGCCCCTGGCCCGCCGGAGGTGTGCGTGGGCGGCGAGGGAGACGGTCAGCGGGGCGGTGAGGTTGAGTTCGATGACGCGGGCGTGGCGGCGGGCGTCGGCGTCGGTGAGTGGCCGGTAGGGGGTGCCGCCCACGTTGTTGACGAGGACGTCGAGTCGGGGCAGGTCGTCGAAGAACGCTTGGACGGCATCCGGGTCCCGTACGTCCAGGGGCGCGAACTCGGTTCCTTTGAGGGGTACTTCGGGTGGGCGGCGGGCGCAGGTCACGACCTCCGCGCCGGCTTCGGTGAAGGCTCGGGCGATGCCGGCGCCGATGCCGCGTGTGCCGCCGGTGATGACGGCGAGCTTCCCGTTGAGCCGCATCCGCTGCTACCTTCCGCACATAGACGTACCTAACAAACGTTAGGTGGAAGGTAGCTGATGCTCCGATGGGTGTCTCCACCTCGTCCCCGGAAAAGGGGATTTCCGTTGTCACCGTCGATTTCCCGCCCGTCAACGCGCTGCCGGTGCGCGGGTGGTTCGAGCTGGCCGGCGCCGTGCGCGAGGCGGGCCGTGATCCCGAGGCCCGGTGTGTGGTGCTGGCGGCGGAGGGGCGCGGGTTCAACGCCGGGGTGGACATCAAGGAGATCCAGGCGGCGGGGCGCGGCGCGCTGATCGGCGCCAACCACGGCTGCGCGGAGGCCTTCGCGGCGGTGTACGAGTGCGAGGTACCGGTGGTCGCCGCCGTGCAGGGGTTCTGTCTGGGCGGCGGGATTGGGCTGGTGGGCAACGCGGACGCGATCGTGGCGAGCGAGGACGCGACCTTCGGGCTGCCGGAGCTGGACCGGGGCGCGCTGGGTGCGGCGACGCATCTGGCGCGGCTGGTGCCGCAGCATCTGATGCGCGCGCTGTACTACACCTCGCGTACGGCGACCGCGGCCGAGCTGCGGGCGCACGGCTCGGTGTGGCGGGTCGTACCGCGTGCCGAACTGGCCGTCGGCGCCCTGGAGTTGGCGCGGGAGATCGCCGCGAAGGACGGCCGGCTGCTCCGGCTGGCCAAGGCCGCCATCAACGGCATCGACCCCGTCGACGTCCGTCGCAGCTACCGCTTCGAGCAGGGCTTCACCTTCGAGGCGAACCTCAGCGGGGTGGCCGACGAGGTCCGGGACACCTTCGGGAAGACGGGGAAGGACGGCGCGGGTGAGTGACAAGACGATGACCGCCGACGAGGCCGTCTCGCGGCTGGCGAGCGGGATGACCCTCGGCATCGGCGGCTGGGGCTCGCGCCGCAAGCCGATGGCGCTGGTGAGAGCACTGCTCCGGTCCGAGATCACCGATCTCACCGTTGTCTCGTACGGCGGCCCGGACGTCGGCATGCTCGCCGCCGCCGGACGTATCCGGAAACTGGTCGCCGCCTTCGCCACCCTCGACTCCATCCCCCTCGAACCCCACTTCCGCGCGGCACGCGAGCGCGGCGCCTTCGACATGATGGAGATCGACGAGGCGATGTTCATGTGGGGGCTGCGGGCCGCCGCGAACCGGCTGCCCTTCCTGCCACTGCGGGCGGGGATCGGCTCGGACGTGATGCGGGTCAACCCGGGCCTGCGGACCGTGACGTCGCCGTACGACGACGGGGAGACCCTCGTCGCCATGCCCGCCCTGCGTCTGGACGCCGCGTTCGTGCACGTCAACCGGGCAGACCGGCAGGGCAACGGCCAGTATCTGGGCCCGGATCCGTACTTCGACGACCTCTTCTGCGAGGCGGCCGACACGGCGTACCTGTCCTGCGAGCGGCTCGTCGACGATTTCGCCACGGCCGAGCCGACGAAGGAGGTCACGGCCCAGACGCTGCTGGTCGGCCGCCAGGTGGTGACGGGTGTGGTCGAGGCCCCGAACGGCGCGCACTTCACCTCCTGCGCCCCCGATCACGGGCGGGACGAGGCGTTCCAGAAGCACTACGCGACCACCCCCTGGGGGGAGTTCGCCGAGCGGTTCCTCGCGGGCGACGAGCACGCCTATCAGTCGGCCGTACGGGCCTGGCACAAGGAGGGCTCATGAGCGGAGCGACCCGCGCCGAGTACTGCGTGCTCGCGTGCGCCGAGGCCTGGCGCGGGGCCGGGGAGGTCCTCGCTAGCCCCATGGGTCTCATCCCGTCCCTGGGCGCACGTCTCGCCAAGTGGACGTTCTCGCCGGACCTGTTGCTGACCGACGGCGAGGCCACGCTCGTGGGCCTGGACGGGACACCGGAGGGCTGGCTGCCGTACCGCAGGCATCTCGCCCTCGTCACGGGCGGCAGGCGGCACGTGATGATGGGCGCGAGCCAGATCGACCGGTACGGCAACCAGAACATCAGTTGCGTCGGTGACTGGGCGAAGCCGAGGCGACAGTTGCTCGGCGTACGGGGGGCACCCGTCAACACCCTGAACAATCCGACCAGTTACTGGATCCCCCGGCACTCCCGGCGGGTCTTCGTCGAGAAGGTCGACATGGTGTGCGGGGTGGGGTACGACCGCGCGGCCGAGCACCCTGTGACCGCCCGCTTCCATCACCTTCCCCGGGTCGTGTCCGACCTCGGGGTGTTCGACTTCGCGACCCCCGACCACTCGATGCGGCTGGCCTCCCTGCACCCGGGCGTCACGGTCGAGCAGGTCGGGGAGGCGACCGGGTTCGCGCTCGCCGTCCCGGACGACGTGCCGTACACCCGTGAACCGACGGCGGAGGAACTGCGGCTGATCCGCGAGGTGATCGACCCGGCTCAGACCCGCGCACGTGAGGTCCAGGGCTGATGGACAAGCTGATGGACACGGCCCTCACCCGGCTGGTCGGCGTCCGCCATCCCATCGTGCAGACCGGTATGGGCTGGGTGGCCGGCCCCCGGCTGGTCTCCGCCACGGCGAACGCGGGCGCGCTCGGCATCCTGGCCTCCGCGACGATGACGCCCGACCGGCTCCGGGACGCCGTACGGGAGGTGAGGTCCCGTACGGACGGCGCGCCCTTCGGGGTGAATCTGCGGGCGGACGCGGGGGACGCGCGGGAACGGGTGCGGATCATCGTCGAGGAGGGCGTCCGGGTGGCGTCCTTCGCGCTCGCGCCGTCCAGGGAGCTGATCGCCGAGCTCAAGGACGCGGGGGTGATCGTGATCCCGTCCGTCGGTGCCCGGCGGCATGCCGAGAAGGTCGCCGCGTGGGGTGCGGACGCGGTGGTGGTGCAGGGCGGTGAGGGCGGCGGGCACACCGGGGAGGTGGCGACGACCGTCCTGCTGCCGCAGGTCGCGGACGCCGTCGACATCCCCGTCGTCGCCGCGGGCGGCTTCCACGACGGGCGCGGTCTGGTGGCCGCGCTGGCGTTCGGGGCGGCCGGGGTGGCGATGGGCACGCGGTTCCTGCTCACCTCGGACTCGACGGTGCCGGACGCGGTGAAGGCCCGCTATCTGGCGGCGACGGTCAAGGACGTCACCGTCACCACGGCCGTGGACGGGCTGCCGCACCGCATGCTCCGCACGGAGTTCGTGAGCGCCCTGGAGGCGTCCGGCCGTACGAGGGCCCTGGTGCGGGCCGTGCGGAGGGCGGCGGGCTTGCGGAAGCTGTCGGGCATGAGCTGGGCCCGGATGATCCGGGACGGACGAGCGATGAGACACACGAAGGGCCTCACCTGGAGCCAGGTCCTGCTCGCCGCCAACACCCCGATGCTGCTCAGGTCGGCGATGGTGGACGGACGTACGGACCTGGGGGTGATGGCCTCCGGGCAGGTCGCCGGGGTGATCGACGACCTGCCGTCGTGCGCGGAGCTGGTGGAGCGGATCATGAAGGAGGCTGACGAGGTACGGGAGCGCCTCGGAGCCGCCTGACGACCGTCACGTCCGCCCGATGACCGTCACGTCCGCCTGACGACCGTCACGTCCGCCCGATGACCGTCACAGCCGCTCGATGATCGTCACGTTGGCCTGCCCGCCCCCCTCGCACATGGTCTGGAGCCCGTACCGGCCGCCCGTGCGCTCCAGTTCGTGCAGCAGCGTCGTCATGAGCTTGGCGCCCGTCGCGCCCAGAGGATGCCCGAGGGCGATCGCGCCCCCGTTGACGTTGACCTTCTCCGGATCGGCGCCCGTCTCCTTCAGCCACGCCAGCACGACCGGCGCGAAGGCCTCGTTGATCTCGACGAGGTCGATGGCGTCGAGGGAGAGGCCGGTCTTCTTCAGGGCGTACGCGGTCGCCGGTATTGGGGCGGTGAGCATACGGATGGGGTCCTCACCGCGTACGGAGAGGTGGTGCACGCGGGCGCGCGGGGTCAGCCCGTGCTCCCGTACGGCGCGTTCGGAGGCGAGGAGCAGCGCGGCGGCGCCGTCGGAGACCTGGGAGGAGCAGGCGGCGGTGACGGTGCCGCCGTCGATGACCGGCTTCAGCCCGGCCATCTTCTCCAGCGAGGTGTCCCGGCGCGGCCCCTCGTCGACGGTCACGTCGCCGTAGGGCACGGTCTCGCGCGTGAAGCGCCCCTCGTCGACGGCCCGTACCGCCCGCTGATGGGACCGCAGCGCGTACTCCTCCTGGTCGCGGCGGCTGATGCCCCACTTCGCGGCGATCATCTCGGCGCCGGCGAACTGGTTCACCGGCCGGTCCCCGTACCGCGCCCGCCACCCCTCGCTGCCCGCGAAGGGACCTTCGGTGAGGCCGAGCGGTACGGCGGCCTGGCGGGAGGCGAAGGCGATGGGGATCATCGTCATGTTCTGGACGCCGCCCGCGACCACCAGGTCCTGGGTGCCGGAGAGCACGGCCTGCGCGGCGAAGTGCACCGCCTGCTGCGAGGAGCCGCACTGCCGGTCGACGGTCGTACCCGGCACCTCCTCGGGCAGCCCGGCCGCCAGCCAGCTGGTCCGCGCGATGTCACCGGCCTGCGGTCCGACGGTGTCCAGGCAGCCGAAGACGACGTCCTCCACGGCTGCCGGGTCCACGCCCGCGCGCGTGATCAGCGCCTTGAGCGCATGGGCGCCCAGGTCGGCCGGATGGACTCCGCCGAGCCCTCCCCCGCGCCGCCCGACGGGCGTCCGGACCGCTTCGACGATATAGGCCTCGGCCATGGCAACTCCCCTGACGTCAACGGTTATTCACGTACGGCGATCCCGTCCAGGACCATCGACAGGTACTGCCGGGCGATCTCCTCCGGGCCGAGCTGTCCGCCGGGCCGGTACCAGGACGCGGCGACCCACACGGTGTCGCGCACGAACCGGTAGGTGAGCCTTGTGTCGAGGTCGGTCCGGAACTCCTTGGCGGCGACCCCGCGCTCCAGCGTGGACAGCCACGCCTTCTCGAACTTGCGCTGCGACTGGTCGAGGAACGAGAACCGTTCCTGCGACATCAGCTGTTTCGCTTCGCTCTGGTAGATCGCGACGGCGGCGCGGTGCCGGTCGATCGCCCGGAACGACTCGGTGACCAGGGCCTCGAAGGTTTCCCGGGGGCCCAGTTCGGCGTCCAGGACGGCGTCGTACCCGTCCCAGAGTTCATCGAGGAAGGTCCGCAGGATCTCCTCCAGCATCGCGTCCTTGGACTCGAAGTAGTAGTAGAGGCTGCCGGCGAGCATGCCCACGTCGTCCGCGATCCTGCGGACGGTGGTGGCGTTGGAGCCCAGCTCGGCGAAGACGTCGGCGGCCTTGTCGAGGAGTTCACGACGACGGGCGGGCGCCGCGGCGGTCGCCTGGGGCTTCTTCTTGGTCGGCTTGGTCGGCACGCTGTTCATCGTCCTTAGGGGTGCTGGTTGCTGACGGACACAATCTCGCCCGTCATGTACGAGGAGTAGCCGGACGCCAGGAACACGATCACGTTGGCCACCTCCCACGGTTCGGCGTACCGCCCGAAGGCCTCCCGCGCGGTCAGCTCCGCCAGCAGTTCGGGCGTCGTGACCTTGACGAGGTGCGGATGCATGGCGAGGCTCGGCGACACAGCGTTGATCCGGACCCCGTACTCGGCCGCCTCGATCGCCGCGCATCTGGTCAGGGCCATCACGCCCGCCTTCGCCGCCGCGTAGTGCGCCTGCCCGGCCTGGGCGCGCCAGCCGACGACGGAGGCGTTGTTGACGATCACGCCGCCACCGCTCTCCCGCATCAGCCGCAGAGCGGCCCGGGTGCACCGGAACGTGCCGTTCAGCGTCACGTCCAGCACCTTCGACCACTGTACGTCGGTCATGTCGACGAGGTCCGAGGTGCCGCCGAGCCCCGCGTTGTTGACGACGATGTCGAGCCGTCCGTGCGCTCGTACGGCCGTCTCGAAGAGTGCGAGGACCTGGGTCTCGTCGGTGACGTCGCACGGCACCGCCGTGACGGGCTCCTCGCCGAACTCACCGGCCAGCTCGGCCTCGTACTCCTTCAGCCGGCGCGCGTGCGCGTCGCTGATGAGGACGCGTGCGCCCTCCTCCAGGAAGCGTCGCGCGGTCGCCCCGCCGATGCCGGCGCCGGCCGCCGCGGTGATCACGGCGGTGCGTCCGCGGAGCAGGCCGTGCCCGGGGACGTACGCCGGAGCCTCGACGTTCTTCATGACCGCACGGTAACCTACCAAACACTTGTTAGGGAAGGCCGGACGTCCGTTGGACAGGCCGAACGCTTGCCAGGCCAAGAGGGGTGACCCGTGGACCTCGCCCATTCCCCCGCCGACGAGGCCTTCCGCGCCGAGGCGCGCGCATGGCTGCGCGACCACGTCCCGCCCGGGCCGCTGCCCTCCCTGGAGACCGAGGAGGGTTTCGCCGCCCACCGCGTCTGGGAGGCCGAACTGTTCGCGGACCGCTGGTCGGTGGTGAACTGGCCGGCCGCGTACGGCGGCCGCGACGCGGGCCTGCTGCGATGGCTGATCTTCGAGGAGGAGTACTACGCGGCGGGCGCCCCGGGGCGTGTCGGCCAGAACGGCGTCAACCTCCTCGCCCCGACCCTCTTCGACCACGGCACCGAGGAGCAACGGGCCCGCGTGCTGCCGCCGATGGCCTCCGGCGAGGTGGTCTGGGCCCAGGCGTGGTCGGAGCCCGAGGCCGGGTCGGATCTCGCCTCGCTCACGTCCAGGGCCGTGCGCACGGACGGGGGCTGGCTGTTGAGCGGCCAGAAGACCTGGTCGTCGCGCGCCGCCTTCGCGGACCGCGCGTTCGGCCTGTTCCGCAGCGAGCCGGGCACGCCGAAACCCCACCAGGGGCTGACCTACCTGATGTTCGACCTGCGCGCACCCGGCGTGACGGTCCGCCCGATCGGCCGCCTCGACGGCAAGCCGGCCTTCGCCGAGCTCTTCCTCGACGACGTGTTCGTACCGGACGAGGACGTCATCGGCGAGCCCGGCCAGGGCTGGCGCATCGCGATGTCGACCGCCGGCAACGAACGCGGCCTGATGCTCCGCTCCCCCGGCCGCTTCCTGGCCTCCGCGAACCGGCTGTCGGACCTCTGGCACGCCCAGGGAGGGCCGGCCTCGGCACATGACCGCGTGGCCGACGCGCTGATCGGCGCCCGCGCCTACCAGCTGTTCACGTACGCGGCCGCGTCCCGCTTCCTGGAGGGCACGCCGGTCGGCCCCGAGTCCAGCCTGAACAAGGTCTTCTGGTCCGAGTACGACATCGCCCTGCACGAGACGGCACTCGACCTGCTCGGCGAGGAGGGCGAGTCGGCGGACACCGACTGGTCCGAGGGGTACGTCTTCTCCCTGGCCGGTCCGATCTACGCCGGCACCAACGAGATCCAGCGCGACATCATCGCCGAGCGCCTGCTCGGGCTACCGAAGGGCCGCCGCTGATGTGTGGCCTCATCCCGAAGGGCCGCCGCTGATGCGCTTCCTCCTGGACACCGAGCAGCGGGCGTTCGCCGAGTCGCTGGACGCCATGCTGCGGGCCGCCGACACACCCTCCGTCGTACGGGCCTGGGGGCGCGGGGAGCACGGGGCGGGGCGTGCGCTGTGGTCCCGCCTCGCGCGGGCCGGTGTCTTCGCGCTGGCGGCGCCGGAGGCGTACGAGGGGATGGGCCCCCTGCCCGTCGAACTGGCGGTCGCCTTCGTGGAGCTGGGCCGCCACGCGGTGCCCGGCCCGCTGGTGGAGACGGTGACGGCGGCGGTCCTCCTGGCCGGCCTGGACGAACCGGGCCCGGCCGAGCGGCTGCTCCCGGCGCTGGTCTCCGGGGAGGCCGTCGCGACGGTCGCGCCGGCGGGGTCGTACGCGTTGGACGGGGACGCGGCGACGACCCGCCTGTCCCTGAGCCACACCGAACTGCGGCTGTCGTCCGGACACGGTCCGGTCCGGCCCTCCTTGGACCCGGCCCGCCGCCTGACCCCGCTTCTCCCCGGCGGCGAACTCCTCGCGCCGCACCCGCCCCTCCCCCGAGCCCTCACCTGGGCCCGTCTCGCGGTCGCCGCCCAGGCCCTCGGCGTCGGACTGGCACTCCTGGACCGGACGGTGGCGTACGTCAGGCAGCGCACCCAGTTCGGTGTCGCCATAGGCTCGTTCCAGGCGGTGAAGCACCGGCTGGCCGACGCGAAGGTGGCCCTGGAGTTCGCGCGGCCGCTGGTCTTCGGCGCGGCGGTCACCCTCGACCCGGCGGACGTGGCCGCCGCCAAGCTGACGGCCTGCGAGGCGGCGTACACGACCGCCCGCACCGCGCTCCAGCTGCACGGCGCGATCGCCTACACGGCGGAGTACGACCTGTCGCTGTGGCTGACCAAGGCTCGTGCGCTGCGGACGGCGTGGGGCGGGCCCACTGAATGCCGAGGCGTGGTCCTCAGTGGTGGTGGTCGCCGCTGGTGAGCTCGCGGTACTCCTCGACCGTCGGCTTGGGGATCCTGGTCCCGGGGCCGAACATGGCGCGGGCGAGGCGGGCGCGCAGCCGGTCGACGGGCCCGACCCGGCGCCGCACGCCGTTCGCGTCGACGAGCGGCCCGACCTCGTACGGCGGGTCCTGCTCGTGCTGCGTGAGCGCGAACAACCGCTCCTGGGAGAGCGGCTCGTGGACCTCGACGTACTCGCCGTGCGGAAGCCGCTTGATGATGCCGGTCTCGCGGCCGTGCAGCACTGTGTCACGGTCCCGGCGCTGGAGCCCCAGACAGATCCGTTTGGTCACGACGAAGGCGACGACCGGCACCACGAAGAAGCCGATGCGCACGAACCACGTGATCGCGTTGATGGAGAGATGGAGATGGGTGGCGACGATGTCGTTGCCGCCGCCGATCAGCAGGACGCCGTACAGACTCAGCCAGGCCACGCCCAGTGCGGTGCGGACGGGTACGTTGCGGGGCCGGTCGAGGAGGTGGTGTTCGCGTGTGTCGCCGGTGATCCACGCCTCGACGAACGGGTAGACGCCGATGGCCAGCATGATCAGCGGGAAGAGGGAGAAGGGGATGAAGACGCCGAGGGCGAGCGTGTGTCCGAAGGCGTTGATCTCCCATCCCGGCATCACCCGGATCAGGCCTTCGGAGAAGCCCAGATACCAGTCGGGCTGGGCGCCGGTGGTGACCAGATCGGCGCGGTAGGGGCCGAACGCCCACACGGGGTTGATCGTCGCGATCGCGCCCATGAAGGTCAGCACGCCGAACACGAGGAAGAAGAAGCCGCCCGCCTTGGCCATGTACACCGGCATGAACGGCATGCCGACCACCGACTTCTGGTCCCGTCCGGGCCCGGGGTACTGCGTGTGCTTGTGGTAGAAGACCAGGATCAGATGGGCGACGACCAGCGCCAGCATGATCCCCGGCAGCACCAGCACATGGATCGGGAAGAGCCGCGAGATGATGTCATGCCCGGGGAACTCCCCTCCGAAGAGGAAGAAGGAGAGATACGTCCCCACGATCGGGACGGACAGGATGGCGCCCTGGGCGAAGCGGAGGCCGGTGCCGGAGAGCAGGTCGTCCGGGAGCGAGTAGCCGGTCAGGCCGGTGATGATGCCGAGGAACAGCAGCGTCCAGCCGAACAGCCAGTTCATCTCGCGCGGCTTGCGGAACGCGCCCGTGAAGAACACCCGCATCATGTGGACGAGCATCCCGGCGACGAAGACGAGCGCCGCCCAGTGGTGGATCTGCCGGATCAGCAGTCCGCCGCGCACATCGAAGCTGATCTCCAGCGTGGACTCGTACGCCCTGGTCATCAGGACGCCGTTGAGCTGCTCGTACGTGCCGTGGTACTCGACCTCGACACCGCTCGGCTCGAAGAACAGGGTCAGCCAGACGCCGGTGAGGATCAGGATGAGGAAGCTGTAGAGGCAGATCTCGCCGAGCATGAAGGACCAGTGGTCCGGAAACACCTTGCGCAGATTGGCCTTGGCGATCCCGTACAGCCCGAGCCGCCCGTCGGCCCAGTCCGCGACCCGCTCCCCCTTGCCGACTCCGCCCCGCCGCTCCCGACCGCCCGCCGCGGCGCCCCTTTCCCCGCCGCTCCCCGCCCCGACCGCTCGCACGCCGTCCATGCGTCGCCCTCCCGTTGGCTCGCCCCAGAGTGGCACGCACACCCGCCCATGTAAATGGGGCCCACTCCCCACTTAGGCCACTCCGCTTCCCCTCCCTACTCGACGAGCCCGAGCCCGCGGATGTGACATCCCGCCGGGCCGCCTACGCGACGATCCTCCGGGCCTTCGCCTCCACCAGCCACTTGGGGAACTCCCCCACCAGCCGGTCGTACAACTCCCCGTCGGACACGGCCCTCGGATCCGACCCGGCGTGGAAGAACCCGGCGTTGTCCACGACCCGCTTCCCCGGCACGGCCAGCTCGTCGAGCCTGCGCAGGAAGTCGAACTGCCTGCTGTCCGGATCACCGAAGCCGATGAACTGCCAGAAGAGGGGGAGGCGGGCGGCCTTGCAGACGTATCGTTCGGCGGCCAGCTTGTTGATGGGCCCGCCGTCGGTCTGGAAGACGACGAGGGCGGGGGCCGTGGAGCCACTGTCGAGGTAGTGGTCGATGACGGCGTCCATGGCCAGGTGATAACTGGTCTTCCCCATGTGCCCGAGGCCGGCCGCGATCCGCTCGATCCGCCCGCGATGGTCGGCGAGGGCGATGTCGGTCACGGCGTCGATGTCCGTCGAGAAGAAGACGACGGGCACGCGTCCGTCGTCGTCGAGATGAGCCGACAGCCCGAGCACCCGATCGGCCAGCGCCTGCACGCTGCCGTCCTTGTAGTAGGGCTTCATGGAACCGCTGTGGTCGACGACGAGGTACACGGCGGCCCGCACCCCGTCGAGCCCGTGCTTCGTGAGGGAGACACCGGCGGTCTTGTAGAGGTCGACGAGCGCGGGGGCGGCCTCCTCGACCTTGGTGAGACTGATCGCGGACATGCGGGGGCTCCTGGCATCGAGGCTGTGTGGGAAACCCGAGGTTATGGCACCCCAAAGGCCACCCCCTCCCCACTCATCCCAGCCCGTTCGCTATTTTGTTCGCCGCCGTCCTCACCGGCTCGTCATCAGTCCCGCACCCACAAGGAGCCGGTCGTGGAACCCGAATCCCCGTCGCCGTCCGAGCCCGCCGTCACCACCTGCTACCGCCACCCGAAAGTGGAGTCGTACGTCCGCTGCACCCGCTGCGAGCGGTTCATCTGCCCGGACTGCATGCGGGACGCGGCCGTGGGCCACCAGTGCCCGGAGTGCGTGAAGGAGGGCGCGCGAACGGTCCGCCAGGCCCGCACGGCCTTCGGCGGCCGGATCTCGACGGTCCCGCTGGTCACGTACGTCCTGATCGGCCTGAACATCGTGGCCTACGTCGCCGAGCTGCTCCGCCCCGAGATCGTGGACGACTTCGCGATGCTGGGCCGGGGCCTGGCCGGCCCGGACGGCCTCCACTACGTCTGGCAGAGCGCCTACCCGGCCGACTTCCAGCTCGAAGGCGTGATCGACGGCGAGTGGTACCGCCTCCTCACCGGCGCCTTCCTCCACCTCCCGCCCACCGAGGGCACCTTCGGCATCCTCCACATCGTGATGAACATGGTCACGCTGTGGAACGTCGGCCGGATGGTCGAGTCCCAACTGGGCCGCACCCGCTACCTGGCCCTGTACCTGCTCTCGGCCCTGGGCGGCTCGGTCCTCGTCCTGCTGCTGGCCCCCGACGCCAGCACGGTCGGCGCCTCCGGCGCGATCTTCGGCGTCTGCACCGCGTACTACGTCCTCGCCCGCCGCCTGGGAGCCGACCCGGCGGGGATCAACCGCTTCATGGCGGGCCTGCTGGTGTGGCTGATCATCTCGGCGGTCGTCACGTCCTGGCAGGGGCACCTCGGAGGGCTGCTGACCGGCGGCCTCATCGCCCTCGCGTTCGCTTACGCGCCTCGGGACCGACGGAGGGTGCTCGTGCAGGCGGGGGCATGTGTCGTGATGCCGGCGCTGTTGGTGGTGTCGGCCGTCGCGAAGGTTTCGGGGATGACGGGCTGAGCGAGCCGCGCCCGCCGGCAGCGGAGATTCCGCCGCCGGCGGGCGCGCCCGGACATGCAACGACGCCTGCCCAGTCGTCCGGTCGGGGACTGGCGGGCAGGCGCCGTCTGTGTTCCGTACGCCTTTGTACGGGACGTATGTGGGGTGACCGTCAGGTCACCGTCTTGTGGTGGGCCGTCAGACCATCAGCGAGCGGTCCGTGGGCCGGATCGGCGCCGGCAGTTCGCTCGCCCCCGTCAGGAAGCGGTCGCAGCCCTGGGCCGCCGAGCGGCCCTCGGCGATCGCCCACACGATGAGCGACTGACCACGACCCGCGTCACCGGCGACGAAGACACCCGGCACGTTGGTCTGGAAGTCGGCGTCGCGGGCGATGTTGCCGCGCTCGTCGAGGTCCAGGCCGAACTGGTCCACGAGACCGTTCTCGCGGTCCGTCCCCGTGAAGCCCATCGCCAGCGTCACCAGCTGGGCGGGGATCTTGCGCTCCGTGCCCGGCTTCGGGGTCAGCTTGCCGTCGATGAACTCGACCTCGGTGAGGTGCAGGAACTGGACGTTGCCGTCCTCGTCGCCCTCGAAGTGGGTGGTGGAGACGGAGTAGACCCGCTCGCCGCCCTCCTCGTGCGCGGAGGTGACCTTGTAGAGCATCGGGAAGGTCGGCCACGGCTGCGAGACCGGGTTACGGTCGTCGCCGGGCCTGGGCATGATCTCCAGCTGCGTCACGGAGGCCGCGCCCTGGCGGTGGGCCGTGCCCACGCAGTCCGCGCCCGTGTCACCGCCGCCGATGACGACGACGTGCTTGCCCTCGGCCGTGATGGGGGGCGCCACGAAGTCGCCCTCCTGCACCTTGTTGGCCAGGGGCAGGTACTCCATGGCCTGGTGGATGCCGGTCAGCTCGCGGCCGGGCACCGGAAGGTCACGGGCGGTGGTGGCGCCCGCCGCGATCACGACGGCGTCGTACCGCTTCTTCAGGTCCGTCGCCTTGAGGTCGCGGCCGATCTCGATGCCCGTACGGAAGCGGGTGCCCTCCGCGCGCATCTGCTCGATACGGCGGTTGATGTGCCGCTTCTCCATCTTGAACTCGGGGATGCCGTAGCGCAGGAGGCCACCGATACGGTCCGCGCGCTCGTAGACCGCCACGGTGTGGCCGGCGCGCGTCAGCTGCTGAGCCGCCGCCAGGCCCGCCGGGCCCGAGCCGATGACCGCGACCGTCTTGCCGGACAGGCGCTCCGGGATCTGCGGCGCGACATCACCGCTGTCCCACGCCTTGTCGATGATCGAGACCTCGACGTTCTTGATGGTGACGGCCGGCTGGTTGATGCCGAGGACGCAGGCCGACTCGCACGGGGCCGGGCACAGGCGGCCCGTGAACTCCGGGAAGTTGTTCGTCGCGTGCAGGCGCTCCGACGCCGCCGCCCAGTCCTCGCGGTAGGCGTAGTCGTTCCACTCGGGGATCAGGTTTCCGAGCGGACAGCCGTTGTGGCAGAACGGGATGCCGCAGTCCATGCAGCGGCTGGCCTGCTTGCTGATGATCGGCAGCAGGGAGCCGGGGACGTAGACCTCGTTCCAGTCCTTCAGGCGTACGTCGACGGGGCGGGACTTGGCGGCCTCGCGCCCGTGGTTGAGGAAGCCCTTCGGGTCAGCCATTGATCGCCGCCTCCATCATCTTCTCGGTGATCTCGGTCTCGGAGAGACCGGCCTGCTCGGCGGCGGCCTTGGCGGCGAGCACTGCCTTGTACGTGCTGGGGATGATCTTGCTGAAGCGCTCCACGGCCACGGGCCACTCGGCGAGCAGCTTCTCGGCGACCGTCGAGCCGGTCTCCTCGGCGTGGCGGCGCACCACGTCGTGCAGCCACTGCTTGTCGTCGTCGGACAGGGCCTCGACGGCGTCCACGTTGCCGACGTTGACGTTGTCGCGGTTCAGGTCGATGACGTACGCGATGCCGCCCGACATACCGGCCGCGAAGTTGCGGCCCGTCTCGCCGAGGACGACCGCGTGACCACCGGTCATGTACTCACAGCCGTGGTCGCCCACGCCCTCGGACACCACCAGGGCACCGGAGTTACGGACACAGAACCGCTCACCCGTACGCCCGCGGAGGAACAGCTCGCCGCCGGTCGCGCCGTAGGCGATGGTGTTGCCCGCGATCGTCGAGAACTCGGCGAGGTGGTCGGCGCCCCGGTCCGGGCGGACGATGACGCGACCGCCGGAGAGGCCCTTGCCGACGTAGTCGTTGGCGTCGCCCTCCAGGCGCAGCGTGACACCGCGCGGCAGGAAGGCACCGAACGACTGCCCCGCCGAGCCGGTGAAGGTGATGTCGATGGTGTCGTCGGGCAGACCGGCCCCGCCGAACTTCTTCGTCACCTCGTGGCCGAGCATCGTGCCGACCGTGCGGTTGATGTTGCGGACCTTGACCTGGGCGCGCACCGGCTGGGCGTCGGTCGCGTCCGAGGCGGCGAGCGCGTCGGCGGCGAGCTTGATCAGCTCGTTGTCGAGCGCCTTCTCCAGACCGTGGTCCTGCTCGATGAGCTGGTGGCGCACCGCGCCCTCGGGCAGCTCGGGCACGTGGAACAGCGGCTCCAGGTCCAGGCCCTGCGCCTTCCAGTGGTCGATCGCGCGGGTCACGTCGAGCGTCTCGGCGTGGCCGACGGCCTCCTCGATGGTGCGGAAGCCCAGCTCGGCGAGGATCTCGCGGACCTCCTCGGCGATGAACTCGAAGAAGTTCACGACGTACTCGGCCTTGCCGGTGAACCGGTCGCGGAGCGTCGGGTTCTGCGTGGCGATGCCGACCGGGCAGGTGTCGAGGTGGCAGACGCGCATCATGACGCAGCCGGAGACGACCAGCGGCGCGGTCGCGAAGCCGAACTCCTCGGCGCCGAGGAGCGCGGCGATGACCACGTCGCGGCCGGTCTTCAGCTGGCCGTCCGTCTGGACGACGATCCGGTCCCGCAGACCGTTCAGGAGAAGAGTCTGCTGGGTCTCGGCCAGGCCCAGCTCCCAGGGACCGCCGGCGTGCTTCAGCGACGTCAGCGGCGACGCACCCGTACCACCGTCGTGGCCGGAGATGAGGACGACGTCCGCGTGCGCCTTGGAGACACCCGCGGCCACGGTCCCGACGCCGACCTCCGACACCAGCTTCACGTGGATCCGCGCCTGCGGGTTCGCGTTCTTCAGGTCGTGGATCAGCTGGGCCAGGTCCTCGATGGAGTAGATGTCGTGGTGCGGCGGCGGGGAGATGAGGCCCACGCCCGGCGTCGAGTGACGCGTCTTCGCGACCCACGGGTACACCTTGTGGCCGGGCAGCTGACCGCCCTCACCGGGCTTGGCGCCCTGGGCCATCTTGATCTGGATGTCGTCCGCGTTGACGAGGTACTCACTCGTCACACCGAAGCGGCCGGAAGCGACCTGCTTGATGCTGGACCGGCGCGCCGGGTCGTACAGGCGGTCGGCGTCCTCGCCGCCCTCACCGGTGTTGGACTTGCCGCCCAGCTGGTTCATGGCGATGGCGAGCGTCTCGTGCGCCTCGCGCGAGATGGAGCCGTACGACATGGCGCCGGTCGAGAAGCGCTTGACGATCTCGGAGACCGACTCGACCTCGTCGAGCGGAATGGGCTGCCGGTCGGACTTGAAGCCGAACATGCCACGCAGCGTCATCAGGCGCTCGGACTGCTCGTTCACACGGTCCGTGTACTTCTTGAAGATGTCGTAGCGGCGCGTACGGGTCGAGTGCTGGAGGCGGAAGACCGTCTCCGGGTCGAACAGGTGCGGCTCGCCCTCGCGGCGCCACTGGTACTCGCCGCCTATCTCCAGGGCACGGTGGGCCGGCGCGATGCCGCTGGCCGGGTACGCCTTGGCGTGGCGGGCGGCGACCTCCTTGGCGATGACGTCGATGCCGACGCCGCCGATCTTGGTGGCCGTGCCGTTGAAGTACTTCTCGACGAACTCGTCCGCGAGGCCGACGGCCTCGAAGACCTGGGCGCCGCGGTAGGAGGCGACCGTGGAGATGCCCATCTTGGACATGACCTTCAGAACGCCCTTGCCGAGGGCGTAGATCAGGTTGCGGATGGCCTGCTCGGCCTCGACGCCCTGGAGGAACGTCCCTGCGCGGACGAGGTCCTCGACGGACTCCATCGCCAGGTACGGGTTCACGGCAGCGGCGCCGAAGCCGATGAGCAGGGCGACGTGGTGGACCTCGCGGACGTCACCGGCCTCGACCAGCAGGCCCACCTGGGTGCGCTGCTTGGTGCGGATGAGGTGGTGGTGGACGGCCGCGGTGAGCAGCAGCGACGGGATCGGCGCGTGCTCGGCGTCCGAGTGGCGGTCGGAGAGGACGACCAGCCGGGCGCCGTTGTCGATGGCGGCGTCGGCCTCGGCGCATATCTCCTCGATGCGCGCGGCGAGGGCGTCACCGCCGCCGGAGACCCGGTAGAGGCCGGAGAGCGTGGCGGCCTTCATGCCGGGCATGTCGCCGTCGGCGTTGATGTGGATGAGCTTGGCCAGCTCGTCGTTGTCGATCACCGGGAAGGGCAGGGTGACGCTACGGCAGGAGGCGGCCGTCGGCTCGAGCAGGTTGCCCTGCGGACCGAGCGAGCTGCGGAGCGACGTGACGAGTTCTTCACGGATCGCGTCCAGCGGAGGGTTGGTGACCTGCGCGAACAGCTGGGTGAAGTAGTCGAAGAGCAGGCGCGGGCGCGAGGACAGCGCGGCGATCGGCGAGTCCGTGCCCATCGAGCCGATGGGCTCGGCGCCGGCCTTGGCCATCGGGGCGAGGATGACGCGCAGCTCCTCCTCGGTGTAACCGAAGGTCTGCTGGCGGCGGGTGACCGAGGCGTGCGTGTGCACGATGTGCTCACGCTCGGGCAGGTCGGAGAGCTCGATCTCCCCGGCCTCCAGCCACTCGGCGTACGGCTGCTCGGCGGCGAGGCCGGCCTTGATCTCGTCGTCCTCGATGATGCGGTGCTCGACGGTGTCGACGAGGAACATCCGGCCGGGCTGCAGGCGGCCCTTGCGGACGACCTTGGCGGGGTCGATGTCGAGGACGCCGACCTCGGAGCCGAGGACGACGAGGCCGTCGTCGGTGACCCAGTAGCGGCCGGGGCGCAGGCCGTTGCGGTCGAGGACCGCGCCGACCTGCTTGCCGTCGGTGAAGGTGACACAGGCCGGGCCGTCCCAGGGCTCCATCATCGTGGAGTGGAACTGGTAGAAGGCGCGGCGGGTCGGGTCCATGGAGTCGTGGTTCTCCCACGCCTCCGGGATCATCATCAGCACGGAGTGCGGCAGGGAGCGGCCACCGAGGTGGAGCAGCTCCAGGACCTCGTCGAAGGACGCGGAGTCGGAGGCGTCCGGCGTGCAGATCGGGAAGATCCGGTCCAGCTTCTCGGCGGGGCCGAACAGGTCGGAGACCAGCTGGGACTCGCGGGCGACCATCCAGTTGCGGTTGCCCTTGACCGTGTTGATCTCGCCGTTGTGCGCGACGAAGCGGTACGGGTGGGCGAGCGGCCACGACGGGAAGGTGTTCGTGGAGAACCGGGAGTGCACGAGCGCGATCGCGGAGGCGAAGCGGCGGTCGGACAGGTCCGGGAAGAAGGGCTCCAGCTGGCCGGTGGTCAGCATGCCCTTGTAGACGATGGTCCGCGCGGAGAGCGAGGGGAAGTAGACGTCGACCTCGCGTTCGGCGCGCTTGCGCAGCACGAAGCTCTTGCGGTCGAGGTCGATGTCCGTGGCGGGCGCGGCCGAGCCGTCGGCGACGAAGAGCTGGCGGAAGACCGGCATCGTCGAGCGGGCCGTGGCGCCGAGCAGCTCGGGGGCGACGGGCACCTCGCGCCAGCCGAGGACGGTCAGGCCCTCGTCGGCCGCGATCGCGTCGATACGGGCGACGGCGTCGTCGGCGCCCTCCTCGGGCAGGAAGCCGATACCGACGGCGTACGAGCCGGCCTCGGGCAGCTCGAATCCGGCCACTTCACGGAAGAACGCGTCGGGAACCTGCGAGAGAATGCCGGCGCCGTCACCGGAGTCGGGCTCGGAGCCGGTGGCACCGCGGTGCTCCAGGTTGCGGAGAACCGTGAGCGCCTGCTCGACCAGCGCATGGCTCGCCTCGCCGGTGAGGTTGGCCACGAAGCCGACGCCACAGGCGTCGCGCTCGTTGCGGGGGTCGTACATACCCTGCGCAGCAGGGCGAGCATCCATGAAGGACCACTTCTGGCCATTCGCGGAGTGCTGGGACGGCTGGCGCGGCGTACGCATCGGCTCTCCCGTCGTCGTCATCTGGCATATGCGATTGCCGAGGGACGACGCTGGCCCTCTGCGTAAAGTGCAAAATTTCGTGCAGGTTACATGATGGAACGATTCTCGGGAACCGGATACTTCGTCCCAACATGCGGACGCCACGGCGCGGAGGGTGTGCTGCGCACGGTGGCGTGATCAAGGGGGCCGACCGGACAGATCAGTGTCGGTCGACCGGGGGCGCAGGAGGCGTCGTCGCCCACTACTTCAGGTGCTGTGCAGGCGTCTTTGCCTGCGGCGCTTACGGCTCATGCCCAGCGGTTAAGCATTCGAAACCGCCTGGTAACGACTACTTATACGGTCCCGCGCATACGTAGCCATCCGATCCATCATACGGCCGCTCCGAACAGACTGCCCAGGGCGTACGTCACACCCGCTGCGGCACCCCCGAGGGCCAGCTGCCGCAGCCCGCTGAACCACCAGGTTCTGGCCGTCACCCTGGCCACCACCGCACCGCATCCGAAGAGCCCGGCGAGCGCCACCAGCACGGCCGGCCACAGCGCGCCCGCGCCGAGCAGATACGGCAGTACGGGCAGCAGGGCGCCCAGCGCGAAGGAGCCGAAGCTCGACACGGCGGCGACGGTGGGCGAGGGAAGGTCGCCGGGGTCGATGCCCAGCTCCTCGCGCGCGTGGATCTCCAGGGCCTGCTCGGGATCGCGCGACAGCTGTCTCGCGACCTGCCGGGCGAGCCCCGGATCGACCCCACGACTCTCGTAGAGCGCGGCCAGCTCCTGCTCCTCGTCCTTGGGGTGCTTGCGCAACTCCCGCCGCTCGACGTCGAGTTCGGCCTCGACGAGTTCGCGCTGCGAGGCGACCGAGGTGTACTCGCCGGCCGCCATGGAGAAGGCCCCGGCGGCGAGTCCCGCGAGCCCGGCGACGACGACCGCCTCCCGGCCGGCCGCCCCGCCCGCGACGCCGGTCATCAGCGCCAGATTGGACACGAGCCCGTCCATCGCACCGAAGACGGCCGGCCGCAGCCAACCGCCGTTCACGTCCCGGTGGGTGTGGTTGTCACGGTGCGCCGCATGCAGTGCGGCTTCGGTGTCGATGATCGCCATGCCTCGAACGTACGCTCGGAAAATCGCTTCTGCCAGCAAGGAAGGCCGTACTTACCCGGGCTGGCAGTTGTTCGAGAAACCGTTGCCGCTCATTCGTACAGGACTCTGCACAGATGTCGACCGGGTGATACGGGAGCGTTCCACGCGCCAGTGAGGCACCCGATGTGGGAGAGATCTTCACAGAGAAATCTTCAGAGCGGATCAACTGCCCATAGGGCCAGAGAGGCGACCGTATGCCTTCCATCGCCTGCATTCCCTCGGTCCCGGCGCCGGGGGATGCCACCGATCTGCGCGAACGAGCGCGCGGCGCCATGCTCGGGCTCGCCGTCGGGGACGCGCTGGGGGCGCCCGCCGAGAACTTGAAGCCCTCCGAGATCCGCGCACGCTGGGGGCGCATCACGGGGTACGTGGCCGAGAACCCCTCGGGCACGGACGACACCGAGTACGCCATCTTCTCCGGGCTGCTGCTGGCCCGGCACGGCTCGGCACTCACCGTCGCCCATGTGGAGACGGCCTGGCACCAGTGGATCGCCGACCTGGACGAGGGCCCGTTCCGGGGCGCCGGCTTCAGCGAACGCGGCACCCTGGAGAACCTCCGCCGGGGGCTGGCCGCCCCGATCTCCGCCCAGCACCGGCACGCCTGGAGCGACGGCCTGGCCATGCGCGCCGCGCCCTTCGGCGTGTTCGCGGCCGGCCGCCCGGCGGAGGCCGCCCGCCTGGTCGCCATCGACGGCTCGGTGAGCCACGACGGCGAGGGCATCTACGGCGGCCAGGCGGTCGCCGCCGGCGTGGCGGCGGCGATGGCGGGCGCCCCCACGATCGCGGTCGTGGCCTCCGCCCTGGCCGTCGTCCCCGACGACTCCTGGACCGCCCGCTCCCTGCGCCGCGCGGTGGCCGTCGCCCACCGCGGTGAACGCGCGGTCCGCTCCGCGGTCGTCATCGGCGGCTACCCCTGGACCGATCTCGCCCCCGAAGCCGTGGCCCTCGCCTTCGGTGCCTACGCGGCGGCCGACGGCGACTTCACCGAGTCCGTCCTCACGGCCGTCAACATGGGCCGCGACGCCGACACCACCGCCGCCGTCGCCGGCGCCCTGGCCGGCGCGACCCGGGGCGCGTCCTCGATCCCACCCGAGTGGACCGCCGCGATCGGCCCGGCGAGAGGCAGCTGCCTGCCGTCGATGGCGGGCCACCACGTCCTGGACGTGGCAGAGCTCCTCGTACCGGGCGAGGGCGGCAAATGGGGCACCAACACGGATCCCCTGCACCGCGAAGAGTGGCCCCCACCGGATCCGAGCGCCTTCACCCTGGCCGCGGACAACAAAACGGAGACCCCCTCATGACCCCACCCCCACCGTGGGACGAGACGACACCTGCCGCACCACGGACGCCGTTCGACGAGAGCCGGGTCGCCACACCACCCACCTCGTACGACGAGACGACGCCCGGCGCCACACCCACGTCGCTCACCGGGAGCACGGCCGCCACAACACCCACCTCGCTCGAGGAGAGCCGGGTCGCCACACCACCCGCCCCGTACGACGAGACGACGCCCGGCGCCACACCCACTCCGTGCGACGAGACGAGGCCCCGTACGACCCCCACGCCGGGCAACAAGACCACGCCCCACACCACAGCCACCTCGTGGGCGGCGAACGCACCCGGCGGGACCGCACCCAGCGGGACCGGACTCGCGGTCGTAGCCGAGCCGGTCGTGGCGGAGCCGGTCGTGGCCGAGCCGGTCGTCGCCGAGCCGGTCGTCGCCGAGCCGGTCGTGGCGGAGCCGGTCGTCGCCGAGCCGGTCGTGGCGGAGCCGGTCGTCGCCGAGCCGGTCGAAGCCGGACCCGCGGTCGCCGACGGTGAGGACGCCCCACAGGGGCCACCCGCACCCGACGATGAAAGTCGCACGGGCGGTGCGGGTGGGAAGACGAAGGCCGAAGGCGAAGCCGAGGCCACGGCCCGCACCCCCCGCCGTATCGAAGGCCTCCTCCTCGGCCTCGCCGCAGGCGACGCCGCCGGCTGGCCGGCCGCCCGCCACCGAGCCGCCCGTATGCCGGAGTGGACACGACGGCTCACCCGCGAGCTGGACACCTTCGCCGAGCAGAACGCGACGACCACGCTCCCGGTCCCCATCGCACTCAACCAGCCCCCCGAGCCCCTCCGCCTGGGCCCCTCCGACGACGCGGAATGGGCGGCCTTCGCAGCGGAAGCCGTCCTGCGCGCCGGAGACGCCGGCGCCCTCGGCGACCTGAGCCTGGAGCGCCGCACCCGCGCCTCGATCGACCTCTCCTGGAACGCCGTGGCCAGCGAGATCGCCGCCGCCGCCGAACGCGCCCCCGAGGTCGAGTCCGCCGTACTCCCCCTGCGCGCCCGCATCTCCGTACGCGCCGGCCTCGGCAACCTCGCCACCGGCCTGCGCCCACCCGCCACCGGCCACGACAACCCGCACTACTTCGACGACGCGGCCTGCGTACGCGCCTGCGTACTGGCCGTCGCCCACCCGGGCGACCCCCAACGCGCCGCCGACCTCGCCGAGTTCGACGCCCGCTACACCCAGGACGGCGACGGCGTACACGGCGCCCGCGCGATGGCCGCCGCGCTCGCGCTGGCGCTCGTCGGCGCGGACGTCGACGACTGCACGGCGGCCGCCCTCGCCGAACTCCCCGCGGAGACGGAGATCGGCCGCAACGCCCGCCACGCCCTGGACCTCGCCCACCGGCACAGAAAAGAAGGAACATTCGCTCTGGTCCCGCTCCTGGAGCACCAGATCGTCGACCACGTCTACAGCTACGGCATCGCCGCCGCCGAGACCGTCCCCGTGGCCCTCGCCCTCGCCACCGCCGCCCGCGGCCGGATCGCCGAGGCCGTCCCCGCCGCGGCCTGCCTCTCCCGCGTCGCCGACTCCGCCCCGGCCCTCGCCGGCGCCCTGACCGGCGCGATCGGCGGCGGCACCGCCATCCCCGACGCCTGGCGGGACGCCTGCCGCACTCTCTCCGGCTGTGCCCTCCCCCGCCTCACCGGCACCGATCTCGTACACCTCGCCGAACTTCTCGCAGCCACGGAACTCGCCGTCCCAGGAGGATGATTCGGGCATGACGCCCTCAAACGAACCCCCCACCGCAGCGACCCTCGAAGAGCGCATCACCGGCGCCCTGGTCGGCGCCGCCGTCGGTGACGCCCTCGGCGGCCCCGTCGAGGGCTACACGCCGGAGCAGATCCTCGAACGCCACGGCGGCCGCGTCCACGGCATCGTCGGCCCCTGGAACGGCGACGCCTGGCGCACCGCCCGCCCCATCGCCCCGTACCACAAGGGCGACGGCCACGTCACCGACGACACCTTGATGACGCACGCGCTGGTCCGGGTGTACGACCGCGTCCGCGACCACCTGGACGCCTACGCCGTCGCCGAACACCTGGTGCCGGACATGATGACGACCCCGCGCTGGATCCCCGAACTGGAGGCGGAGGCCCTCCCCCTCCAACGGGTCTTCCTCGCCGAGAAGTGGCTCGTCGCCCGCATCCACTACGGCCACATCGACCCCCGCGAGGCCGGCACCGGCAACATCGTCAACTGCGGCGCCGCGATGTACATGGCCCCAGTCGGCCTGGTGAACGCGGCCAACCCGCCCGGCGCGTACGCCGAGGCCCTCGACATCGCGGGCGCCCACCAGTCGTCGTACGGCAGGGAGGCGGCGGGCGTGTTCGCGGCGGCCGTCGCGGCGGCGTGCACACCGGGCGCGACCGCCGAGTCGGTGATCGAGACCTGCCTCGCCCTGGCGAAGGACGGCACACGCGCGGCGATCGAGTCGGTGTGCGAAGTGGCCGACCGGTACACGGACTTCGAGTCGGCGCTACGGCCGCTCCGCGAGGCGGTCACCCCGTTCGACACGGTCGGCCCCGACTATCGCGCCCCCTCCCTCGGCGCCCGCCGCCCCTCCCGCCTCCACGCGATCGAGGAACTCCCCATCGCCCTGGGCATGTTGCTCGTGGCCCGCGGTGACTACCGCCACGCGGTACTGGGTTCGGTGAACTACGGCCGCGACTGCGACTCGATCGCCACGATGTCCGGCGCCCTGGCCGGCGCGCTGGGCTCGGAGATCCCGTCCGACTGGGCCAAGACGGTGTCGGAGGCCAGCCGCCTGGACCTGTACGCCCCGGCCACAACCCTGACGGAGGTCACCCTCCAGATCCACGACCAGGACGTACGCCGCCGCCGCGCCCACGAGTCCGCCTTCACCACCCTGGCGCCCCTCCGGTGACCCCCCTCCGCCTCACCTGGGTCCAACCGGAGGACCTTCTCGGCCACGAACTCCACCAGGCACGACAGGACGGCCGCGAGCCCTCCGCCGTCGCCGCCCGCTGGCGAGCCGCGGGCGGCCCCCCGGCCCCGACCCGCGCCGGCGCCTCCCCGAGCCGGGCCTCCCGCTACCTGCGCCAACTCGCCGAGGATCTGCTCGACGAACTGGCTGACCTGCCCAGCGGGTTGGCGGACAGCGAGCCGACGGAACTGAGCGAGATCAAGGCATTGTGTCCGAGCTGGCCGGCGCGTCCCACTGAGTCAGCTCACCCCACCCACCCCGCCCGGCCTGCGGGCAGTCGTGCCGCTGGGGCGGCACGGGTGGGCGCAGGCGGCACCCTGTCAGCGCCGGTAAGCGCGACGCCCGGGGGCCCGGGGGCGGAGCCCCCGGCTTCGGGAAGGGGCGGGCTCGGGGAAGAAACCCCTCCCACCCCAGCCACATACCTCCCCCGCGTCGCAGCCGCCTGGCTCGGCCGCGCCGCCGGCTGCCTCCTGGGCAAACCCGTGGAGAAACTCCCCCTCACCGCCATCCGCCAACTCGCCGCCGCCACCGGCAACTGGCCCCTCACCACCTGGTTCACCGCCCGAGGCGTCCCCACGGAGCTCCTCACCACCCACCCCTGGAACCGCCGCTCCGCTCCCACCTCCCTCGCCGAGAACATCGACGGCATGCCCGAGGACGACGACCTCAACTACCCCCTCCTCAACCTCCTCCTGCTCGCCCGCCACGGCCGGCACTTCACCACCACCGACGTGGCGACGCTCTGGCTCGACGAACTCCCCGCAGGCCGCACCTTCACCGCCGAACGCATCGCCTACCGCAACCTCCTCACCGGTATCGACCCCCCGCTCACCGCCCGCCACCGCAACCCGTTCCGCGAATGGATCGGCGCCCTGATCCGCGCCGACGTCCACGGCTGGACCAACCCGGGCGACCCGGCCGCCGCGGCCGAACAGGCCCACCGCGACGCCACCCTCACCCACACCGCGAACGGCGTCTACGCGGCGATGTTCGTCGCGGCCACCATCGCGGAGGCAGCCACCGGCACCCACGACGTACACCACTGCCTGCGCACCGGCCTCAAGGTCGTCCCCCCGAACTCCCGCCTGGCACAAGCCATCAGCCACGCCCTCCAACTCACCGCCGAGACCCGCGACTTCGACACGATCGTCGACGAACTCCACACCACCTACGCCGACCACCACTGGGTCCACGCCATCCCCAACACCGCCCTTCTCACCGCCGCCCTCACCCACGCGGACGGCGACTTCACCGCCTCCATCTGCCGCGCGGTGTCGGGCGGTTGGGACACCGACTCCAACGGCGCGACGGCGGGCAGCATCGCGGGCCTCCTCGCCGGCTCCCCGGGCGCCCTCCCCGACCGCTGGACGGCCCCCCTCAAGAACCGCCTGACCACGTCGATCGCCGACTTCAACGGCGTCGGCTTCGACACCCTGGCCCACCTCACCCTCCGGGAGACCCGCCACCCATGATCCAGGCGTACGACCCCCCGCTCACCCACCTCCGAGTCCTGGACCTCGCCACCCTCTTCGCCGGACCCCTCGCCGCCACGATGCTCGGCGACTTCGGCGCGGAGGTCATCAAGGTCGAGCACCCCACGAAGCCGGACCCGTCCCGCGGCCACGGCCCCTCGAAGGACGGCGTGGGCCTGTGGTGGAAGCTGCTGGGCCGCAACAAGCGCACCCTGACGCTGAACCTCTCCAAGCCCGGCGGCCGGGACACCCTCCTGCGCCTCGCCGCCGGCTCCGACGTGATCATCGAGAACTTCCGCCCCGGCACCCTGGAGAAGTGGGGCCTCGGCTGGAAGGAGCTGTCGGCGGCGAACCCGCGCCTGGTCCTCGCCCGCGTCACCGGCTTCGGCCAGTTCGGCCCGTACGCGCACCGCCCCGGTTTCGGCACGCTCGCCGAGGCGATGAGCGGTTTCGCCGCGATCACCGGCGAGCCGGACGCCCCACCGGTCCTGCCGCCCTTCGGCCTCGCCGACTCGATCGCGGGCCTGGCGACGGCGTACGCGGTGATGACGGCGCTCGCCGCGCGTGACCGTACGGGCGAGGGGCAGGTGGTCGACATGGCGATCATCGAGCCGATCCTCACCGTCCTCGGCCCCCAGCCCCTCTGGTACGACCAGCTCGGCCACGTCCAGCCGCGCACCGGCAACCGCTCCGCCAACAACGCGCCCCGCAACACCTACCGCACGGCGGACGGTTCCTGGGTGGCGGTCTCCACCTCCGCCCAGTCCGTCGCGGAACGGGTGATGCGCCTGGTCGGCCGCCCCGAGCTGGTCGACGAGCCCTGGTTCGGCTCGGGCGCCGAGCGGGCCCGCCACACGGATGTCCTGGACGAGGCGGTCGGCGCGTGGATCGCCCGCCACACCCGCGAGGAGGTCATCGAGGTGTTCGAGAAGGCGGAGGCGGCGGTCGCCCCCATCCAGGACGTACGGGAGGTGATGGCCGACCCCCAGTACCGCGCCCTGGACACCATCACGACCGTCGACGACCCCGATCTCGGCCCGCTGCGCATGCAGAACGTCCTCTTCCGGCTCTCCGCCACCCCCGGCGCCATCCGCTGGGCGGGCCGCGCGCACGGCGCCGACACGGACTCGATCCTCACCGAACTGGGCCTGTCGGAACCGGACATCGAGACCCTCCGCCAGGAGGGCGCCCTGTGACCCCCCAGCCGGCGACGCCCTTCCCCCTGACCTGGCTGTACGTCCCCGGCGACCGCCCGGAGACGGTCGCCAAGGCCCTGACCTCCGGCGCGGACGTGGTGATCGTGGACCTGGAGGACGCGGTCGCCCCCGACCGCAAGGACTACGCCCGCGCGGCCACCACCGAACTCCTCTCGGCCGCTCCCCCCGTCCCGGTCCACGTCCGCGTGAACGCCCTGCACACCCCACTCGCCGAAGAGGACCTGAAAACCCTCGCCCCCCTCCCCGGCCTGGCGGCCCTCCGCCTCCCGAAGATCACGTCCCCCACCGAGGTCGTGAGCGTCGCGGAACGAACCGCCCCCGCCGAAGGAGGCGCGATCCCCCTCTACGCCCTCCTCGAATCGGCCCTGGGCGTGGAACGGGCCTACGACATCGCCGCCTCCCACGCCGCCCTCCACGGCATCACCCTCGGCGAGGCGGACCTCCGCGCCGACCTGTCCGTCCACCACGACCCGGCCCTCGACTGGCCCCGCTCCCGAGTGATCCTCGCCGCCCGCGCCGCCGGCCTGCCCTCCCCCGCCCAGTCGATCTACCCGGACACGAAAGACCTCGAAGGCCTGGCGGCGTCCTCCGCCCATGGCCGCGCCCTGGGCTTCCTCGGCCGCGCCGCCATCCACCCCCGCCAGCTCCCCGTCATCGAACGCGCCTACGCCCCCACCCCGCAGGAAATCGAGTCAGCCGAACAGATCCTCGAAGCCGCGACCACAACCCCCGGCGCCCAAGCCCTCCCCAGCGGCCGCTTCATCGACCCGGCGGTAGTGGCGGGCGCCCACAGAACCCTGGCCCTGGCCCACCGCGCCCCCAGACACTGACCCCCGAACCCAAAAACCCACCCGCCGGGAGAAGGCGGGTGGGTGGGGGACATCCGTCGCGAAGCGGCGGATCACAGCGACGGAAGCGGTGCGTCAGCTCTTCTCGGCGGACTCGGTCTTCTTCTCGGCGACGGAGTCGGGCTTCTTCTCGGCCACGGCGTCGGACTTCTTCTCGGCCACGGCGTCGGACTTCTTCTCAGCCACGGCGTCGGACGCCTCCGCGTCCTTCTCTTCCTTCGCATCGGCCTTGCCCGAGGGCTCAGCCGACTCCGAGTCCTCGTCCTTCTCCAGATCCACCGCGGCAGCGCCCTCGTCCCCGTCACCGTCGGAGACACCCGGCTCGACGACTTCCTCCCGCCCGGGCCGCTTACGGGCCGACAGGACGATGTAGATCACGGCGAGGATGAAGACGAACAGCGCCGTCCAGTTGTTGAGGCGCAGCCCGAGGATGTGGTGGGCTTCGTCGACCCGCATGTACTCGATCCAGAACCGCCCCGCGCAGTACGAGGCGACGTACAGCGCGAACGCCCGCCCGTGCCCGAGCTTGAATCGACGGTCGGCCCAGATGACGAGGACCGCGACACCGATGCACCACAGCGACTCGTAGAGGAAGGTCGGGTGGTACGTGCCCGGCACCCGCCCGTCCGTGGAGGAGGTGATCTCCACGGCCCACGGCAGATCCGTCGGCTTCCCGTACAGCTCCTGGTTGAACCAGTTGCCCCACCGCCCGATCGCCTGCGCCAGCGCGATACCGGGCGCGACGGCGTCGGCGTACGCGGGAAGCGGGATGCCACGGAGCCGGCACCCGATCCACGCGCCCACCGCGCCGAGGGCGATCGCGCCCCAGATGCCGAGCCCGCCCTCCCAGACCTTGAAGGCGTCCACCCAGTCACGGCCCTCGCTGAAATACAGCTCGTAGTCCGTGATCACGTGGTAGAGCCGTCCGCCGATCAGGCCGAAGGGCACGGCCCAGACGGCGATGTCGGCGACCGTGCCGGCGCGCCCGCCCCGGGCTACCCAGCGTTTGTTGCCGAGCCAGACGGCTACGAAGACACCGATGATGATGCAGAAGGCGTAGCCGCGCAGCGGGACGGGACCGAGGTACAGCACCCCGCGCGACGGGCTGGGAATGTAGGCAAGTTCCATGGCAGGGTCGACGCTACCTTGCCGGGCCCGGCCGACGGCGGGCAGCCCGGCAACGGGTCCATAACGCCGTACCACGACTCCCTTGACGCCCTACGGGCCCCGCAGGACGCACCCTTCGGGCCCCACGGCCCGCTCGGCTCCCCCGAGCCTCACTCCTTGGCCTTCTCCTCCACCATCTGCTTCAGCTTGGCGGGGGTCATGGTCTGGTCCGGGTAGATGCTGGCGCCGTTGAGGAAGACGCTCGGTGTGCCTCCGAAGCCGCCCTTCTGGAAGGCCTCGTTCGACTTCACGACCCAGCTGTCGTGCGTGCCGTCCTTGACGCAGGTGCGGAAGGCGGAGGTGTCCAGGCCGTCCACCTTCCGCGCCAGGTCGAGCAGCTTGGCGTCACTGGCGAAGTCGTCGTTCGTCTCGGCGGGCTGGTTCTCGAACAGCACGTCGTGGTAGGCGGGGAACCTGCCCTCGTTCTGCGCGCACGCGGCGGCGTTGGCGGCCTTGCGGGAGCCGCTGCCGCCCATGTTCCCGTCGATCAGGGTGGCGAGGTGGTACTCGACCTTCAGCTTTCCGGCCTCGGTCAGCTCGTGGATCGTCGAGCGGTACGCGTCCTCGAAGGACTTGCAGGCCGGGCAGCGGAAGTCCTCCCACACCGTGAGGGTCGGCTTGGCGCCGACGTCCCCGACGGGGATCACGAGGCTGTCCTCGCCCTTGGCCCCCGAGGGCGCCACGACCGGGCCCGCGGTGTCGGCATCGTCCTTGCCCGCGTTCGCCGCCGCGACGCCGATCACGGCGGCCAGTCCCAGCACGCCCAGCACCGAGGCGCTCACGATCAGCGCCCGACGGCGCTTCTCGGCGGCCTTCTGCTTCTGTCGCTCCTCCGCCAGCCGGTCACGGGCGGTGCGCTTTCCCTCACGGTTCTTCTCGCTCACATCCCGCAGAACGAACCGGGGAGGCGCACCGCGCCTCCCCGGTCCCACTTCCACCCGTTCGGGTGAGCGGTTGACTCGTTACGTCCAGCGATCCCCGTACGACAAACGGGTGAACGTCACCAGCCCCCTCGACGCGCCGGGGCCCACACCGGTCACGCGCTCCGGCGTACGCCCTTCGCGAGGTCGCCCGCCAGTTCGCGTACGGCGTCCAGGCCGGCCGCCTCGTCCGGCGCGTCCAGCATCCGCTTCACGAAGGCGGACCCGACGATCACACCGTCGGCGAACCCGGCGACCTCGGCGGCCTGCTCGGCGTTGGAGACACCGAGCCCGACGCAGACCGGCAGCCCGCTGCCCGTGGCCCGGGTGCGCTGGACCAGGTCGTGGGCCTGCGCGCCCACCGACTCCCGGGTGCCCGTGACGCCCATCAGCGAGGCGGCGTAGACGAAGCCGCTGCCCGCCGCGGTGATCTCGGCGAGCCGGGCGTCCTTGCTGCTGGGCGCGACCACGAAGACCGTGCCGAGCCCGTGCTTCTCGGCGTGCTCCCTCCACAGCGCCGACTCCTGGACGGGCAGGTCGGGCAGGATGCAGCCCGCGCCGCCCGCGTCCGCGAGCTCGGCCGTGAAGCGCTCGACGCCGTAGCGGTCGATCGGGTTCCAGTACGTCATGACGAGTACGGGCTTCCCGGTGGCCTCGAAGGCCTCCCGCACCGTGCGCATCACATCCGCGATCTTGACGCCGCCGCGCAGGGCGATGTCGTCGGCGGTCTGGATGACGGGACCGTCGAGGACCGGGTCGCTGTGCGGCAGGCCGACCTCCACGACGTCGGCGCCGCCCTCGAAGACCGCCTTGATCGCGGCGATACCGCCGTCGACGGTCGGGAACCCGGCCGGGAGGTAGGCGATGAGCGCGGACCGCCCCTCCGCCTTCGCCGAGGCGAGGGTGTCACTCAACAGCTGGATGTTGCCGCTCACTTGGCGTCCCCCTCGATCTCGGCGGTGTCGGCCGCGTTGGCGGCGACCTCGGCGTCGGCTCCGGTGTCGTACAGGCCGAAGTAGCGCGCGGCCGTGTCCATGTCCTTGTCGCCGCGCCCGGACAGGTTGACGACGATCAGCCCGTCCTTGCCCAGCTCCTTGCCGACCTCCAGGGCACCGGCGAGCGCGTGGGCGCTCTCGATGGCCGGGATGATGCCCTCGGTGCGCGACAGCAGACGCAGTGCCTGCATGGCAGCGTCGTCGGTGACCGCGCGGTACTCGCCGCGGCCGCTGTCCTTGAGGTACGAGTGTTCGGGGCCGATGCCCGGGTAGTCGAGGCCCGCCGAGATCGAGTAGGGCTCGGTGATCTGCCCTTCCTCGTCCTGCAGAACGTACGACCGCGAGCCGTGCAGGATGCCCGGCTCACCGGCGGTCAGGGTCGCCGCGTGCTCACCGGTCTCGATGCCGTGACCGGCCGGTTCGCAGCCGATGAGGCGTACGCCGGCGTCCGGGATGAAGGCGTGGAAGAGCCCGATGGCGTTGGACCCGCCGCCCACGCAGGCGACGGCGGCGTCGGGAAGCCGTCCGGCGCGTTCGAGGATCTGCCGCCGGGCCTCGACCCCGATCACCCGGTGGAAGTCGCGGACCATGGCGGGGAAGGGGTGGGGCCCGGCCACGGTGCCGAACAGGTAGTGCGTGCGGTCGACGTTGGCGACCCAGTCCCGGAACGCCTCGTTGATGGCGTCCTTGAGGGTCCGGGAGCCGGACTTCACGGCGACGACCTCGGCCCCGAGCATGCGCATCCGCGCGACGTTGAGGGCCTGGCGCCGGGTGTCGATCTCGCCCATGTAGATCGTGCAGTCGAGGCCGAAGAGCGCGCAGGCGGTGGCGGTGGCGACGCCGTGCTGGCCCGCTCCCGTCTCGGCGATGACCCGGGTCTTGCCCATGCGCCTGGTGAGCAGGGCCTGGCCGAGCACGTTGTTGATCTTGTGCGACCCGGTGTGGTTCAGGTCCTCGCGCTTGAGGAACACCCGCGCACCACCGGCGTGCTCGGCGAACCTCGGCACCTCGGTGAGCGAACTGGGCCGCCCGGTGTAGTGCACGAGCAGATCGTCGAGCTCACGCGCGAACTCGGGGTCGTGCTTCGCCTTGTCGTACTCCACGGCGACCTCGTCCACGGCGGCGACCAGCGCCTCCGGGATGAACTTGCCGCCGAACACGCCGAAGTACCCCTCGGCGCTGGGGACCTGACCCTCCGGGTCGGGAATGAAGAACTCACTGGACATGCGGTCACCTCGCAGGGGCGTGGCCCCGGGTTGGTCGGACGATGGGTTCACAGTGATCGCGCACGCTGCACTGGGAGCCGCTGTCAAGGCTCACCGTCGCGGACGGTCGTCGGACCTCGCTCCGGTGACAATGATTCCGCCGCAACGGTGAACGCCCGTACGGCGCATACCGGCGGTGCCGTACGACCCGAACCCTTGCACGGGTCGGGCAACGGCACATCGCTGTGCGTTCAGCGGAAGACGCGGCTCAGCTCACCGCAGGTGACGCGCGTCCGGGGCCATCGCATGCCGTTCACCTGACCCGGCTCGTCACCGATGACGTAACGGACCCGGCGCCCGTGCACCCGCCGGGCGGGCGCCCGGCAGCCACGGGGACGGCACCCGCGCGCGAGGCGGGCGTAGGGGTCCCTGGGAGTCATCGTGATCGAGAACATCGGGGCACAGCCTACCGGCCCCGGATCACCCATGTGGGCGACCTCGACAGCCGACCCCGCGCACCTCGCCGCCCCGGCCGGGGCGGACCCGAGCCGGTCGGCGGCGAAGGTGCGGTCGGTCATGGCCGGGTCAGCTCCGCCCGTGCCGCAGCGCCGGGTGTTCGCCCGCCGCGACGAGGTCGGCGACCGCCGTCTTGGGGTCCTTGCCGGTGACGAGGGACTCGCCCACGAGGACCGCGTCGGCGCCCGCGTTGGCGTAGGCGATGAGGTCGTGCGGGCCCCGCACGCCGGACTCGGCGATCTTGATGATGGAGTCGGGGATCTCGGGGGCGACGCGCTCGAACGTGGTGCGGTCGACCTCAAGGGTCTTGAGGTTGCGCGCGTTGACGCCGATCAGCCGGGCGCCGGCGTCGACCGCCCGCTCGACCTCGTCCTCGTCGTGGACCTCGACGAGCGGGGTGAGCCCGATGGACTGGGCGCGCTCGATCAGCGACTCCAGCGCCGGCTGGTCGAGGGCCGCGACGATCAGCAGGACCACATCGGCGCCGTACGCCCGGGCCTCCCACAGCTGGTACGAGGTGACGATGAAGTCCTTGCGCAGGACGGGGATGTCCACGCGCGCGCGGACGGCCTCCAGGTCGGCCAGCGAGCCGCCGAAGCGGCGCTGTTCGGTGAGGACGGAGATGACCGCCGCGCCGCCCGCCTCGTAGTCGGCGGCGAGGCCGGCCGGGTCGGCGATCGCGGCGAGCGCGCCCTTGGAGGGGCTGGACCGCTTGACCTCGCAGATCACCTTGACGCCGTCGCCGCGCAGGGCGGCCACGCCGTCCTTGGCCGCCGGAGCCTTCGCCGCGCGCTCCTTGAGCTCGTCGAGGCTGACGCGCGCCTGCCGCTCCGCGAGGTCGGCACGGACTCCGTCGATGATCTCGTCGAGCACACTCACGCGAGCGGCCCCCTTTCAGACGGTGGAAAATCGGTGACAACGTTTGACGGTCTTGTATTGACAGTCGAGCGGTTCTCATGGGTCTGGCAGTTCACTGCGATGGTATCCGGAGGAGGGCGTAGGCCTCGCATCCGGTTGACGGCGGTCCCTCCCCCACCCTCGAACCAGCTTCGCTTGGCTCGGGCGGGAGGTGCCCCCATCCTGGACGTTCGCCGTTTGATCAAGGATGGAGCCAGCCACCGAACGGCAGGTTCCGGACGACCGTGAAGACCAGCGCCACGGCGCCGAGTGTCCACAGTTGAACGGGGCCTAGTGCGAACCGCAACGGTCGTCCCCGCGCCACACGGACCACCCAAACGGTCCACAGCACCGCGAAGGCCAGGAAACCCGCCACGGCGAGCGCGTTGTCGGTGAGGGCGGTCGCGAGGTCCCCGCGCGCGAAGGCGTGCGCGCTGCGCAGACCGCCGCAGCCGGGGCAGTAGAGGCCGGTGAAGCGCCACAGCGGGCAGACCGGGTAGTGGCCGGGCTCGTTGGGGTCCACGGCCGCGACGTAGGCGAAGGCCCCGCCGACGGCCGTGAGCACTCCGGCGGGCACCAGAAGCTGGCGCAGCACGCGGCTCGTGGCACGACCGGCGGTCGCGTCGGCCGCGTCGGCCGTATCGGCGCGCGGCGGCGGCCCGGCGGGCTGGGTCTCGGCGTTCACACACCGCATTCTGCCCCGCGCGGGCCGTACGCGCGCCCGAGGGGCGGCCCGGCGGCCGATGCCGCCGGGCCGCCCCTCGGGCGGAGGTTCAGCCCTTGGCGCCGGCCGGCTCGGGAGTCGTCGCGGTCTTGCTGCGCGCCGCCTCCGTCTCGTACACGGCGTGCGCGTCCTTCGGCTGGCCCATGCCCATGGCGCGCATGATCATGCCGACGACGCCGCCGAGGACGACGATGACCATGCCGGCCCAGAATCCCAGCGGCTGGGCCATCACCATGTAGGCGCCCGAGACGCAGAAACCGATGAAGGCGATGGTGACGCCGGTCCAGGCGGCCGGGGTGTGACCGTGGCTGCTGCCCGCCATGTCTTGCTCCTCGTTGCTCAATGCGTGGTGCTCGATGCGTGTCGCTCGATGCCTTGGTGGTGAGTCGGACGCTCGTCGTCCATTGTCCCGTACGCGCCGGAGTGCCTTCAGCGGGGGTCTTCCCCCGCGCGCCCGCCGCGCTCCGGCAGCGCCCTGAGGGGGCGTGAGCCGCACATCGGCACAGCTGGCGGGGCGCTCAGGCCGGGTCCGGTCCCGTGGGGTCCTCGCCGCGGTCCAGGGCCTTCCAGATGTCCTCGGGCCGGTCGGGGTCGACCGGTTCGGCCTTGCGGGGCCGAGGGGTGCCGTCGCGTTCGTAGCGGCCGGACATCGCGGGCCACAGCCGTCCGTAGCGGAGCGCGAGCAGCCCGGCGAGCAGGATGAGCGCGCCGCCTGCTGCCGCGACATACGGCCAGCCGGTGTGGCTGAGGGCGTCGACGGTCGCGGTGTTGTCGCCGGAGACCTCGGCGGCCTTGTCGTCGAGCGCCGAGCTGTCGTACGCGCCGAGCAGTGCGGCGGCGATCGTGCCCGCGCCGGAGAGGGCGAGCAGGACGGCGACCAGGACGCGCCCGGACCGGCGTACGGCGAAGACGGCGACGAGCGCGGCGAGGCCCACCACGGCGAGGGACGCGGGCACGCCCGTGACGTCGCCGCCCCTGGCGGTCAGCGGGAAGGCGCCGCCGGCCACCGAGGCGGTGCCCTCCGACCAGCGCTGGCGGCTGGCGAGCAGCGCGACGGCCGCGCCGAGCGCACCGCTGAGCAGTGCCAGGGCGAGGCTGCGCCGGCCGGCACGGACGAACGCGGGTTCGGAACGGGGGTGAGGAACTGCGGTCACGTACTCCACTATCGCGTGCGCCCCGGGTGGGTTGTCACCCGGGGTTCGCGTGAGAAGCGCCCTATTTTCCGAGTCTGTTCGCCGTGTGGACCGCGCGCAGGACCGCCGCCGCCTTGTTGCGGCACTCGGTGTCCTCGGCGACGGGGTCCGAGTCGGCGACGATGCCGGCGCCGGCCTGGACGTAGGCCGTGCCGTCGCGCAGCAGGGCCGTGCGGATGGCGATGGCGGTGTCGGAGTCGCCCGCGAAGTCCAGATAGCCGACGCAGCCGCCGTACAGGCCCCGGCGGGACGGCTCCAGCTCGTCGATGATCTGCATGGCGCGCGGCTTCGGGGCGCCGGAGAGGGTGCCGGCGGGGAAGCAGGCGGTCAGCACGTCGAAGGCCGTGCGGCCCGCCGCGACCCGGCCGGTGACGGTGGACACGATGTGCATGACGTGGGAGTACCGCTCGATGGACATGAAGTCGACCACCTCGACCGAGCCCGGTTCGCAGACCCGGCCCAGGTCGTTGCGGCCCAGGTCGACGAGCATGAGGTGCTCGGCGCGCTCCTTGGGGTCGGCGAGCAGTTCGTCGGCGAGGGCCTGGTCCTCCTGCGGGGTCGCGCCCCGGTGCCGGGTGCCGGCGATGGGATGGACCATGGCCTGCCCGTCCTCGACCTTGACCAGGGCCTCGGGGGAGGAACCGACGACGTCGAAGCCGTCGAAGCGGAACAGGTACATGTACGGGGACGGGTTGGTCGCCCTGAGGACCCGGTAGACGTCCAACGCGCCGGCCGTGCAGGGCGTTTCGAAGCGCTGGGAGGGGACGACCTGGAAGGCCTCGCCGGCCCGGATGCGCTCCTTGATGTCCTCGACGGCCTCCTGGAAGTCGGGGCCGCCCCAGAGCGCGGTGTACTCGGGCAGCTCGGAGGGCGGGAGGGCCGCCGGGGGCTGGGCGACGGGCCGGGCGAGGTCGGCCTGCATGGCGTCGAGGCGGGCGACCGCGTCGGCGTAGGCCTCGTCGACGCCCGTGTCCAGGTCGTTGTGGTTGATGGCGTTGGCGATCAGCAGGACCGAGCCCTCCCAGTGGTCCATGACCGCCAGGTCGCTCGTCAGCAGCATGGTCAGCTCGGGCAGCCCGAGGTCGTCGCGCTCGCCGGGGCCGATCTTCTCCAGACGGCGCACGATGTCGTAGCCGAGGTAGCCGACCATGCCGCCGGTGAAGGGCGGCATGCCCTCCTGGTGGGGGGTGTGGAGGGCCTCGATGGTGGCGCGCAGGGAGGCGAGGGGGTCGCCGTCGACGGGGACGCCGACGGGTGGGGTGCCGAGCCAGTGGGTCCGGCCGTCGCGGGCGGTGAGGGTGGCGTGGCTGCGGACGCCTACGAAGGAGTAGCGGGACCAGGATCGGCCGTTCTCGGCGGACTCCAGCAGGAACGTGCCGGTGCGCTCGGCGGCGAGCTTGCGGTAGAGGCCGACCGGGGTGTCGCCGTCGGCGAGGAGCTTGCGGCTGACGGGGATGACCCGGCGGTCGGAGGCCAGCTTGCGGAACGTCTCGAGGTCCATGGCGGCTGACCTTACTGATCCAGTGACGGTACGTCGGAATCGGCGCCGCCCTCGGCGGCCTTGAGGATGTCCTCGTCGAAGCAGGTGCGGGCGCCGGTGTGGCAGGCGGCGCCCACCTGGTCGACCTTGACGAGGACGGTGTCGGCGTCGCAGTCCAGGGCGACGGACTTC
The DNA here is from genome assembly GCF_024612015.1 of Streptomyces sp. CA-210063. Taxonomy (NCBI): domain Bacteria; kingdom Bacillati; phylum Actinomycetota; class Actinomycetes; order Kitasatosporales; family Streptomycetaceae; genus Streptomyces; species Streptomyces sp. CA-210063. Next base: position 7,960,694 of record NZ_CP102512.1, on the reverse strand, counting down.
ACCCACTGGAAGTGGCCGGAGGTGTCGCCCTTCACCCAGTACTCCCGGCGGCTGCGTGACCAGTAGGTGCAGCGCCCGGTGGTGAGGGTGCGGTGCAGTGCCTCGTCGTCCATCCAGCCGAGCATGAGCACCTCACCGGTGTCGTACTGCTGGGCGATGGCGGGCAGGAGTCCGTCGGCGCTGCGCTTGAGGCGCGCGGCGATCTCGGGGTCCAGCGCGCTGGGAGCGCCGGGGCCCGCGGGGGCTCCGGGACTGGTGGGGCTGCTGGAGGACGGCGTGCTGGTCATGCGTGCCATTGTGCCGCGCCGGGACGACCTGCCTCGTCCGTTGTCCACAGGCCGGACCCTCTTGTCATACGAACGGCGACCCCGGTCCCGTATCCCCGGTCCGCATCCCCTGCCCGCCTCCCCGCGACGCCTCGTCCGGGGCCTGCGCTGGGCGGAGCGGTGGCCCGGTCGTAGGCTGGCTGCCATGTCGACCCATGCCAAGCGTGAACGGCTTCTCTTCGCCGAACTGTTGGAGACCGCGGGCCCCGAGGCTCCCACCCTGTGCGAGGGCTGGAAGACCCGTGACCTCGCCGCGCACGTGGTGGTGCGCGAGCGCCGCCCCGACGCCGCCGGGGGCATCCTCATCAAGCAGCTCGCGTCGCGCCTGGACCGGGTGATGGAGGAGTTCGCCGCGAAGCCGTACGCGGAGCTGATCCAGCTCGTGCGGACCGGCCCGCCGCGTTTCTCGCCCTTCTCCCTCAAGCAGATCGACGAGGCGTCGAACACGATCGAGTTCTATGTCCACGCCGAGGACATCCGCCGCGCCCAGCCCGACTGGTCCCCCCGCGAGCTGGACCACGTCTTCCAGGACGCCCTCTGGTCCCGCCTCGAACGCACGGCCCGTCTGATGGGCCGTGGCTCCCCGACCGGCCTGGTCCTGCGCCGCCCCGACGGCCGGACCGCGGTGGCCCACCGGGGCGCGCCCGTCGTCACCGTCACCGGCGAGCCCTCGGAGCTCCTGCTGTTCCTGTACGGCCGGCAGAAGGTGGCCGATGTGGAGCTGGAGGGCGAGAAGGAAGCGATCACGAAGCTGCACGAGACGAAGCAGCTGGGGATCTGAGCCTGGCCCGTACACGAAGATGTGAGCCCCGGCCACCAGGTGACCGGGGCTTGCACCGCAGGGCGTACGGCCTCACCGCACGGGGTGTCCCGACTCCCGCAGCGCGTCCTTGACCTCGCCGATGCGCAGGTCGCCGAAGTGGAAGACGGAGGCGGCGAGGACGGCGTCGGCGCCGGCCTCGATCGCCGGGGAGAAGTCGGCGAGCTTGCCGGCGCCGCCGGAGGCGATGACGGGGACGGTGACGTGCTTGCGGACGGCGGTGATCATCTCCAGGTCGTAGCCGTCCTTGGTGCCGTCCGCGTCCATGGAGTTGAGCAGGATCTCGCCGGCCCCCAGTTCGGCGGCCCGGTGGGCCCACTCGACGGCGTCGATACCGGTGCCCTTGCGGCCGCCGTGGGTGGTGACCTCGAAGGAGCCGGATTCCGTACGGCGGGCGTCGACAGACAGCACCAGCACCTGGCGGCCGAAACGCTCGGCGATCTCACGGATCAGGTCGGGGCGGGCGATCGCCGCCGTGTTGACGCCGACCTTGTCCGCGCCCGCCCGCAGCAGCTTGTCCACGTCCTCGGCCGTGCGGACGCCGCCGCCGACCGTCAGGGGGATGAAGACCTGCTCGGCGGTGCGGCGCACCACGTCGTACGTCGTCTCGCGGTTGCCCGACGAGGCGGTGATGTCCAGGAACGTCAGCTCGTCGGCACCCTCGGTGTCGTACACCTTGGCCATCTCGACGGGGTCGCCCGCGTCGCGCAGGTTCTGGAAGTTGACACCCTTGACGACCCGGCCGTTGTCCACGTCCAGGCAGGGGATGACTCGGACCGCCAGGGTCATGAATCCACGGCTCCTTAAAAGGCCTAGCCTCTGAATGCTTCGACTTCTACTTCGACAAGGATGCGGGAGTCGACGAAACCCTCCACGACCAGCAGGGTCGCGGCCGGACGCACCGGGTCGAAGAGCTCCTTGTGGGCCCGCCCCACGGCCTCCACGTCCCGCATGTGTGTCAGGTACATCCGCGTACGGATCACGGACTCGGCGCCGAGCCCGAACTCGCCGAGCGCCTCGATCGCGCTGGCGAAGGCCACCCTGGCCTGTTCGTACGGGTCGCCCTCCCCGTACAGCACATCGCCCTTGAAGGCCGTGGTGCCCGACACCAGGACGCGATCGCCCGCCTCGACGGCGCGCGCGAAACCGAAGGCCTCCTCCCAGGGACTCCCGCTCTGTACACGCCGCACGGCTTCGGACGTCATGACACCGCATCCATCGTCGGGACAGTCACGACACAGCCTCCAGGGCCTCTTCCAGGGTGAACGCCTTCGCGTACAGGGCCTTCCCGACGATGGAGCCCTCGACACCGAGGGGCACCAACTCGGCGATGGCCCGCAGGTCGTCGAGGGACGACACGCCGCCGGACGCCACGACCGGGCGGTCGGTGGCCGCGCAGACGTTCCTCAGCAGCTCCAGGTTCGGGCCCTGGAGGGTGCCGTCCTTGGCGATGTCCGTGACGACGTAGCGGGCGCAGCCCTCCTTGTCGAGGCGCTCCAGCGTCTCGTAGAGGTCGCCGCCGTCGCGGGTCCAGCCACGGCCGCGCAGGGTGGTGCCCTTCACGTCGAGGCCGACCGCGATCTTGTCGCCGTGTTCGGCGATGACCTTGGCGACCCACTCGGGGGTCTCCAGGGCGGCGGTGCCGAGGTTGACCCGGGTGCAGCCGGTGGCCAGGGCCTTCGCCAGGGAGGCGTCGTCCCGGATGCCGCCGGACAGCTCGACCTTGATGTCCATGGCCCGGGTGACCTCGGCGACCAGGTCACGGTTGTCACCCGTGCCGAACGCGGCGTCCAGGTCGACCAGGTGCAGCCACTCGGCGCCCGCGCGCTGCCAGGCGAGGGCGGCCTCCAGAGGCGATCCGTAGGAGGTCTCCGTGCCGGACTCGCCGTGGACGAGCCGGACCGCCTGGCCGTCACGGACGTCGACGGCGGGGAGGAGTTCGAGCTTTGCCATGGCTACAGGGTTCCGATCCAGTTGGTCAGCAGCTGCGCTCCGGCGTCGCCGGACTTCTCGGGGTGGAACTGCGTGGCCCACAGGGCGCCGTTCTCCACGGCCGCCACGAAGGGCTTGCCGTGCGTCGACCAGGTGACCTTGGGCGCGGTCAGGGCGGGGTTGTGCGTCTCCAGGGCCCAGTCGTGGACGGCGTAGGAGTGCACGAAGTAGAAACGGGCGTCGGCGTCGAGGCCGGCGAACAGTTCCGTGCCGGCCGGGGCCTCGACGGTGTTCCAGCCCATGTGCGGCACGATCTCGGCCTGGAGCGGCTCGACGGCGCCGGGCCATTCGTCGAGGCCCTCGGTCTCCACGCCGTGCTCGATGCCGCGTGCGAAGAGGATCTGCATACCGACACAGATGCCCATCACCGGGCGGCCGCCGGCGAGCCGGCGGTCGATGATCCAGTCGCCGCGCGCCTCCTTCAGCCCCTTCATACAGGCGGCGAAGGCGCCGACGCCGGGCACCAGCAGCCCGTCGGCGTTCATGGCCTTGTCGAAGTCACGCGTTATCTCGACCTCGGCTCCCGTACGCGCGAGGGCACGCTCGGCGGACCTCACGTTCCCGAAGCCGTAGTCGAAGACGACGACCTTCTTGGACACGGTGCTCAATTCCACACCTCCAGCCTCATGATGCCCGCGACGAGACACATCGCGGCGGCGATCGACAGCAGCGTGATGAGGCTCTTCGGCATCTGCTGCTTGGCGAACGAGATGATCCCGCCGACCAGGAAGAGGCCGACGACGATCAGGACGGTGGAGAGCCCGTTCACAGCGCGCCCTTCGTCGAGGGCAGGATGCCGACCGCGCGCGGGTCGCGCTCGGACGCGTAGCGCAGGGCCCGGGCCAGCGCCTTGAACTGGCATTCGACGATGTGGTGCGCGTTGCGCCCGTACGGCACGTGCACGTGCAGCGCGATCTGGGCCTGGGCGACGAAGGACTCCAGGATGTGCCGGGTCATCGTGGTGTCGTACTCGCCGATCATCGGCGCCATCTTCTCGGGCTCGGTGTGCACGAGGTAGGGGCGGCCGGAGAGGTCGACGGTGACCTGGGCGAGGGACTCGTCCAGCGGGACCGTGCAGTTGCCGAAGCGGTAGATGCCCACCTTGTCGCCGAGGGCCTGCTTGAAGGCGGCGCCCAGCGCGAGGGCGGTGTCCTCGATGGTGTGGTGGGAGTCGATGTGCAGGTCGCCGTCGGTCTTCACGGTCAGGTCGAACAGACCGTGCCGGCCGAGCTGGTCGAGCATGTGGTCGTAGAAGCCGACCCCGGTGGAGATCTCCGTCCTGCCGGTGCCGTCGAGATTGATCTCGACGAGGACCGACGTCTCCTTGGTCGTCCGCTCCACGCGTCCAACACGGCTCATGCGCTCTGCTCCTTCGGGGGCGTGGGGGTGTCCCCCACAAGGCTCACTAGTTCACGTACCGCGTCGAGGAACGCGTCGTTCTCGGCGGGAGTTCCGGCGGTGACGCGCAGCCATCCCGGTACGCCGTTGTCCCGGACCAGGACGCCCCGGTCGAGGATCTTCCGCCACACCTCGTGCGCGTCCTCGAACCTGCCGAACTGCACGAAGTTCGCGTCGGACTCGGTCACCTCGTAGCCGATCGCGCGCAGTTCCTCGACCAGCCGGTCCCGCTCCGTCTTCAACTGCTCGACATAGCCGAGGAGCGTGTCGGTGTGCTCCAGGGCGGCCAGCGCGGTCGCCTGGGTGACGGCGGAGAGGTGGTACGGCAGCCGTACGAGCTGGACCGCGTCCACGACCGCCGGGTGCGCGGCGAGGTAGCCGAGGCGCAGACCTGCCGCGCCGAAGGCCTTGGACATCGTCCGGGAGACGACGAGATTCGGCCGTCCGTCGAGCAGGGGCAGCAGCGAGTCACCGTGGCTGAACTCGATGTACGCCTCGTCGACGACCACCATCGACGGCTTGGCCGCCTGCGCCGCCTCGTACAGCGCGAGGACGGTCTCCGGCGGGACCGCGTTGCCCGTGGGGTTGTTGGGGGTGGTGATGAAGACGACGTCCGGCTGGTGCTCGGCGATGGCCTTCTCGGCGGCGGGGAGGTCGATCGTGAAGTCGTCGCCCCGGGGACCGGAGATCCAGCCCGTGCCCGTGCCGCGCGAGATCAGCCCGTGCATCGAGTACGACGGCTCGAAGCCGATGGCCGTACGGCCGGGTCCGCCGAAGGTCTGCAGGAGCTGCTGGATGACCTCGTTGGAGCCGTTGGCCGCCCAGACGTTCGCCAGGCCGACCTGGTGCCCCGACGTGTTCGTCAGGTACTCGGCGAGCCGCGTGCGCAGTTCCACCGCGTCCCGGTCCGGGTAACGGTTGAGGTGCCGGGCCGCCTCCCGCACCCGCTCGGTGATCCGCTCGACCAGCGGGTCGGGCAGCGGGTACGGGTTCTCGTTGGTGTTCAGCCGTACGGGGACGTCGAGTTGGGGCGCGCCGTAGGGGGACTTGCCGCGCAGCTCGTCGCGTACGGGGAGATCGTCGATACGTACGTCGCTCACTTGCCCTCAGGTACCTTCCAGCCGAACCTTGCCTTGATCGCCGCGCCGTGCGCGGGCAGGTCCTCCGCCTCCGCCAGCGTCACCACGTGGTGCGCGACCTCGGCCAGCGCGTCCTTCGTGTAGTCGACGATGTGGATGCCGCGCAGGAAGGACTGGACGGACAGACCGGAGGAGTGGCAGGCGCAGCCGCCGGTCGGGAGCACGTGGTTGGAGCCGGCCGCGTAGTCGCCCAGCGAGACCGGCGCCCAGGGGCCGATGAAGATCGCGCCCGCGTTGACGACGCGCTCGGCGACCTCCTGAGGACGGGCCGTCTGGATCTCCAGGTGCTCGGCGCCGTACGCGTTGACGACCCGCAGGCCCTCGTCGACGCCGTCGACCAGGACGATCGCGGACTGCCGACCCGCGAGCGAGGGCCGGATGCGGTCCTCGATGTGCTTGCTGGCCTCGACCTGCGGCTGAAGCTCCTTCTCGACGGCGTCGGCGAGGGCGACGGAGTCGGTGACGAGCACGGCGGCCGCGAGCGGGTCGTGCTCGGCCTGGCTGATCAGGTCGGCGGCGACGTGCACCGGGTCGGCGGTGTCGTCCGCGAGAACCGCGATCTCGGTCGGGCCCGCCTCGGAGTCGATGCCGATGACACCGGTGAAGTACCGCTTGGCGGCGGCCACCCAGATGTTGCCCGGCCCGGTGACCATGTTGGCGGGCGGGCAGGACTCGGTGCCGTACGCGAACATCGCGACGGCGGTGGCGCCACCGGCCGCGTACACCTCGTCGACGCCGAGCAGCGCGCAGGCGGCGAGGATCGTGGGGTGCGGGAGCCCGTCGAACTCGGACTGCGCCGGGGAGGCGAGAGCGATCGACGGGACTCCGGCCTCCTGTGCCGGGACCACGTTCATGATCACGGACGAGGGGTACACCGACCGGCCGCCCGGGGCGTACAGACCGACGCGCTCGACCGGGACCCACTTCTCGGTGACCGTGCCGCCGGGGACGACCTGGGTGGTGTGCGTGGTGCGGCGCTGCTCGCGGTGGACGATGCGGGCGCGGCGGATCGACTCCTCCAGGGCCGCGCGGACGGCCGGGTCGAGCTGCTCCAGGGCCTGCGTGAGGGCCTCGGCCGGAACCCGTACCGACTTCAGCCGTACGCCGTCGAACTTCTCCGCGAAGTCGATCAGCGCCGCGTCGCCCCGATGATGAACGGCCTCGCAGATCGGACGCACCTTCTCCAGGGCGGCCGAGACGTCGAAGTCGGCTCGGGGCAGCAGGTCGCGCAGGGCGGGTCCCTCCGGGAGGGCGTCGCCGCGCAGATCGATTCGGGAGATCACGGGCCCAATTCTCTCAGACCTCCGTCGGCCGTCGTCCGCGCGTATCAATGGCTGATACAGACCGGCGCGGGAACCCGGAAGATCACCTTCACGTCTAGCGTTCAGGGCGTCACTCAGCGGGCATCACCAGCATGAACAGTTGTGCGATACATGCGATGTGCGCGCTGTACGCGATCCATGCGCCGCAGGCGTACGAGCCGACGCGTGCGTGGCCGAGGACGGAGGAAGGAAGAGCTGTGAGCGAGGGTGCCGGCGTCCGGGACGGGGACCTGCCGGAGGACCTGTCCGCCGCCGAGGCCGGTATGTGGCAGGCGTTCCGCAACGGCAGCGTGTACGACCTGCGTGACGGGGACGTCGCCGTGGACGATCCGCACGGCGGCCACCCCTGGGGGCCCGAGCGCAGCGTTCGCGCCCGGATCGTGGCCTGGCTGCTGCTGGACGGGCCGCCCGCGCTGGCCGGCCGGGTGTCCGCGCTGAAGCTGGTCGGCGTCCAGATCAAGGATGTCCTGGAGCTCGCTGGCGGCCAGGTGGTGCCGTACGTGGAGATGAAGGGCTGCCGGTTCGAGAAGGAGATCCTGCTGCCGGAGGCTCGGTTCACGACCGTACGGCTCGTGGACTGCTCGGTGCCGCGCCTGGAGGCGGCCCGGCTGCACACGGAGGGCGATCTGCATCTGCCGCGCTGCCGGTTCCACAACGGGGTACGGCTCGCGGACGCCCAGATCGGCACCGATCTGCTGCTCAACCAGGCGGTCGTCTACCGCGACCGGCACGGCCGCTCGCTCTCCGCCGACGGGCTGACCGTCGCCCAGGACGTACAGGCCGAGATGCTGGAGTCGCACGGCGAGCTGAGCCTGCGCGGCGCGACCGTCGGCGCCTCGCTCAGCCTGCGCGGCAGCCGGCTCGCCAACCCGTACGGCCGCCTCGCCCTCAACGCGCCCCAGCTGACCGTCGAACGCACCCTCTATCTGACCCCGGCAGGCATCGGCAATCCGCTGCTCACCAGCGGCAGCACGCCCGCGCGCGGCACCCGGGTCCAGCGGTTCGAGTGCCAGGGCGGGATCCGGCTGGACGACGGGCGGTTCGGCGACTCCGTCGACCTGGAGCGGGCCCGGTTCACCTTCACGGACGAACAGGAGCTGTCCCTGCGCCGCGTCCAGGTGCCCGAGCTGCGCTTCCTCGGCGAGAAGCCGGAGCGCGGCAAGGTCGTCCTGTCCGGCGCCCGCGTCGGCGTCCTGATCGACAAGTCGGAGAGCTGGCCCGGCCCCGGCAACCTCCACATGGGCGGCTTCCAGTACGAGACGCTCGTACCGCGCGGCCAGTTTCCGCTGGCCGAACGGCTGGAGTGGGTGGCGGCGGCGACCGCCGAGTACAGCCCGGAGCCGTACGAGCGGCTGGCGACCGTGCTGCGGGCCGGCGGAGACGACGAGGGCGCCCGCGAGGTGCTCCTCGCCAAGCAGCGCCACCGGCGGGAGAACCTGCCGCTCGCCGCCAAGTTCTGGGGTTACGTGCAGGACTGGACGGTCGCGTACGGGTACCGGCCGGGTCGGGCCGCGGTGTGGATGGCGGTGCTGTGGGCGCTGACCTCGTACGCCTTCTCGCACGCGCACCATCCGCCGATGAAGAGCGGCGAGCATCCGAACTGGAGTCCGTCCCTGTTCGCGCTGGATCTGCTGCTGCCGGTCATCGATCTCGGCCAGGTCGGCTACTGGCAGCTGCGGGGCGGCTGGCAGTGGCTGGCCGCGGTGGTGATCATCCTGGGGTGGATCCTCGCGACGACGGTGGCGGCGGGGGCCACGCGGCTCCTGAGCAGAAACTGATCAGCTCCGGGCAGGAACTGAGCACCTCCTGATCAGCGATCCGGACCGTGACCTGGCAGCACACAACCTGACCCGCCCTCCCGCCGTCTTCGTACCGAAACCATCAACTGCGAAACCACGACGGTGAACACCGGTCCGCGAGAGCGGACCGGGTCAGGCGCGAAGGGGTGTCATGGGTCCGCTGCGTGCGCTCGTCCGTACCGCCCGGATGGCACGCCACACGTCACGGCTCGCCGCCGGTCTGCCCGCCGACGACGAGGTCCTGCTCGACGCCCCCGACGAGCGCCTCGGCCCCGCGCTGGTGGCGGCCGGCCGTGGTGAGTACGAGCCCGCGGCGAAGCTGCTGGCGACCACCCGGGAGGCTGCCGAGTGGGAGAACCGCGACCGATACGCGCTGCGGCTCGCCGCCTTCGCCCACGCGCGCGACGAGTGGCTGCGGGCCTGGCAGGCGGCCACCCCGCACGACCCGGACCTCCTGCTGATCAAGGCCGAGCTGGCGGTGGCCCGCGGCTGGCACTCCCCCGCCCGGGTCGAACTGCTGCGCGAGGTGGGCCCGCTGATCGCCGCGGCCGCCGAGGGCGAACCACGCGACCCGGTGCCCTGGCGGATCGCCCTCGACCACGCCCGGGGTACGGGCCTCGGCCACACCGGTTTCGAACAGCTGTGGGCGGAGGCGGTCCGCCGCTCCCCGCACCACTACGGCTGCCATGTCTCGGCCCTGAAGTACCTCGCGGCCGCCTGCTGTGCCCGGTGGGGGAACACCCCCCACACCACCCGGTGCTCGCACCGCGAGTGCTTCGACTTCGCCGAGCGGGCCGCCGAGGACGCGCTCCCCGGCTCCCTCGTCCGGGCCCTGCCGGTCCGGGCGGCCTTCGCGTACCTCACCGAGGGCGGCGGGGCCGTGGCTCCCCGTGCCCGCCTGGACGCGGCGGCGGACGGCGCGATCGCGCTCTCCGCCGAGTACGAGCCCGGCGACCCCTGGCCGGCCGAGGTCCGCAACCTCCTGACGTACGTCCTGGTCCGCCTGGAGCGCTGGCCGGACGCCCTGGCCCAACTGCGCATGATCGGCCCGTACGCCACGTCGTTCCCCTGGGACCGGGTCTCGGACGATCCGCTGGGCCAATTCCTCGAGCTGCGGGACGGCGTACGGCTGGAAGTGGCGTGCTCGATCCCGCTGCGCGCACGGCCGGAGAAGCCCAGGAGGCCTCCGCGGACCGAAGGATAGGTCTGCGCGGGCCGAAGGACAGGTCTCCTCGGAGGTCACCAAACGAGTACGGACGAACGCGCGCGCCCCGGCGACCATTAGGCTCTGGCCTCGTGACCACCGTCCGGCTGCCGCTCTTCCCCCTGAACTCGGTGTTGTACCCGGGGCTCGTGCTTCCTCTGAACATCTTCGAGGAGCGCTATCGCGCCATGATGCGCGAATTGCTGAAGACCCCCGAGGACCAACCCCGCCGCTTCGCCGTCGTCGCCATCCGGGACGGCCACGAGGTCGCGCCGAGCGCACCCGGCATGCCGGATCCGACCGCTCTGCCGGACCGTGGCCCGACCGCCGGCTTCGGCGACGAGCCGACCAAGGCGTTCCACTCCGTGGGCTGCATCGCGGACGCGGCGACCATCCGGGAGCGCGACAACGGCACGTACGAGGTCCTCGCGACCGGTACCACCCGTGTGCGCCTGCTCTCTGTGGACACCTCGGGCCCGTTCCTCGTGGCGGATCTGGAGGAGCTGCCGGAGGAGGCCGGTGACGAGGCGGGCGCGCTCGCGGAGGGTGTGCTGCGGGCGTTCCGCCAGTACCAGAAGCGACTCGCGGGTGCCCGGGAACGCTCGCTGTCGACGGGCTCGGACCTCCCGGACGAGCCGGCCGTCGTCTCGTACCTGGTCGCCGCGGCGATGATGCTCGACCTGCCCGCCAAGCAGCGGCTTCTCCAGGCTCCCGACACCGCGTCCCGGCTGCGCGACGAGCTGAAACTCCTGCGCGCCGAGAGCGCCATCATCCGTAGTCTGCCGTCGTTGCCCGCGGCGGAACTGACGCGGGGACCGACGAGCCTCAACTGACGTACACGAGAAGGCCGATGGCGAAGAAGTCGAAGAAGCAGCAGGCAGGCGGCACGCCGGCGACGGTGGCCCTGACGGCGGCGGGCGTGGAGTTCACCGTCCACGCATACGAGCACGATCCCGCCCACCCGTCCTACGGCGAGGAGGCGGCCGAGGCGATGGGTGTCTCCCCCGAGCGGGTCTTCAAGACACTGGTGGCGGACGTGGACGGCGCGCTCGTGGTCGCGGTCGTACCCGTGGCGGGTTCGCTGGACCTGAAGTCCCTGGCGACGGCGGTCGGCGGCAAGCGCGCGGCGATGGCCGACCCCACGCTCGCGGAGCGTACGACGGGCTATGTCCGGGGCGGCATCTCCCCGCTCGGCCAACGCAAGAAGCTCCGCACGGTGCTGGACGCGTCGGCCGACTCCCACGACACGATCTGTGTCTCGGCCGGCCGCCGCGGCCTGGAGGTCGAGCTGTCCCCCCAGGACCTCCTGAAGCTCACGGAAGCGGTCTCCGCGCCCATCGCCCGCGTGTGACGCCGGCGCATCAGAGCTCGGGGACCGGGGTTGTTCGGCGGGTGCGGGTGGGTGAGGGCTTGTCGCGCAGTTCCCCGCGCCCCTAAAGGGGCGCGGGGAACTGCGCGATCAACCACATACCACCCGCACCCGAACAACTCACCTGAGGGGGGTCGAAGGGGCGCAGCCCCTGGGGGATGGGACGGGTAGGGGCGGCGGGGGCGAAAAGAACGTCAAACGACAGGCGAGCCGTACCCGTCCTTCGGCTGCTCATGCTCGAAGTGCTCGGGATCCCGCGGCCCGAACAACGCCGTCAGCCCGAGATGGACCAGCAGCCCCGCCAACGGCCACGCCAGCAACGCCCCCTTCGCACCGAGCTTCAGCGGCGCCGAGAACGTCACCCCTTCCCCCACTTCCTTCGCCCGCGCCGCGACATCCGTCTCGGGCCCGAGCCACACCCCGAGCCGCCACGCCAGCACGGCCCCCAGCAGCCCACCGACGGTCAGCGCCACCACGAGGGGCACACCGCCACGCCGGCGCACCAGGAAGACGACGAGCGCGCTCAGCGCGCCCGCCCCCAGCGCCAGCAGTGTGAACGTTCCGTCGACACCGACGGCCTGCTCTCCCTCGGTGTCCCTGAAGTAGACCGCCGACCCGTCGGAGACGAGCGGCACCTGCGGCGCGAGCCACCACCACAGCACGCCGAGCAACGCGCCCCCGAGCAACGCCATGACCACGGTGACGACGGCCGCCTCGATCAGCTCGGTCTTCATTCCGGGCCCGGACGGCTTCTCCGGCTCGTACCCGAGATGCCCCACGCCCCCACCGCTGGTGGGCGGCGGAGCCCAGGGGTCGTTCGGCGGCTGGTGGTGCGGCGGCGGAGGGGGAGTCAACGGTGCGGTCACTCTGACATCGTGCCAGGCGCGGCTGTGCGGCGCGTCACCGGACGGCGGCCCGACGGTACGCCCAGGTGGCGACCGCGAGCGAGACGACCCCGACCCCCGCGCACACGGCGAGGTCGCCGAGCACGAACGCCCAGTCGGGGTTCGGCCCGAACGTCCGCGCGAACGCCTCCACGCCGTACGTGGAGGGGAGCAGATCCCGTGCGAACTGGATGAAGCCCGGCATCCGGTCGGCCGGCAGCACACCCAGCAGCAGCGCCGCCGACATGCCCAGCTGCCCGAGCACGGTGGCGAGCTCCGGGCGCGGGGCGAGCAGGCCCAGGGCGGCGCCCAGCCCGGCGAGCGCGGCCCCGGCGAGCGGGATCACGGCGGCGAGCACCCAGAGGTGCGTCAGCGGGAGCCCGAAGAGCACACAGCCGAACACGGCGGTCACCACGGTGCCGGGAACGGTGAAGGAGGCGTACGCGCCGGCGGCGCCCAGCACCACGGCCGCGGGCGGCACAGGCAGGGTCGCGTAATGATCCAGGCCACCACTCGACCGCAGCTGCCCGAAGTACTGGGCCAGCAGGTTCAGCGCGACGAAGGCGACGACGAGCACCGCCGAACCGGCGACCACCGCGCGGGCCTCGGCCCCGCCGTCCACCACACCGCGCATCAGGATCATGATCCCGATCGACTGGAAGGTGGCCACGAACAGCAGCGGGATCCGCGCGACCCGCGCCCGGGAGAGCTGCGCCCGGTACACCGCGCAGAGCGAGGGCCACAGGCGCGCGCGGGGCCCGAGCTCGGCGGCTCCGCGCTCCACGCGCTCCTCTACGGCCAGGGCGCTGCCCGGCAGGATCTCGGCGGGTACGACACTCACGTCGAGCTGCTCCTCTTCGCTTCGGCTGTCGCCCATTGTCGTACGGCTGCGGCAGCCCTGCCGTTCACACCCGCACCGACTGTTCTCCGGCTCACGCCCGCGTCCCTCACCCCTTGACCAGTCCCTGTGCGCTGCCCGCGCTGCCGCCGAGCGCCAGGTAGACGTCCTCCAGGCTGGGCGTCGCGAGCGTGAAGTCGTCGAGCGCCACGAAGGCGGCGCCCCCGGTCACCGTGGCCACCACCGCGCGCGCCTCCTCCGGTGCGAGCCGGAGCGTCCAGCGGCGGCCGGACTCCACGGCACGCGGGCGCAGCGCGGCGACCTCGGGCACGTCCAGCGGGGCCTTCTCGCGCCACACCAGCTCGACGCGCACCTCGCCCGCGACCTGCTCCTTCAGGCCGGCCGGGGTGTCGCAGGCGATGACGCGCCCTTTGTCGAGGACGGCGACCCGGTCGAGCACGGTCTCGGCCTCGATGACGTTGTGGGTGACCAGCAGGACCGTGGTGCCGGACTCGGCCCGCCGCCGGTCGACGGCGGCCCACACGGCCCGCCGGGCCACCGGGTCCATGCCGCTGGTCGGCTCGTCGAGCACGAGCAGCGGCCGCTCCCCGACGAGCGCCGTGGCGAAACAGGCGAGCCTCCGCTGCCCGCCGGAGAGCTTCTTCAGCGGCCGCGAGGCGAGCGCGGTCAGCCCCAACTCCTCCAGCACGGCGTCCCGCTCGGCCCGCGCCCGCCGTACCTCCAGGCCGCGCAGCCGCCCGGTGGTCTCCGCGGCGAGCGCGACGGTCAGTTCGTCGAGAGCGGTCGACTCCTGGCCCAGATAGGCCAGGATCCGCGACGCCCGCTCCGGGTGCCGCACGATGTCATGGCCCAGAATCTCGACGGTGCCGTCATCGGGCCGCATCAGCCCGGTCAGCTGCCGTACGAGCGTGGTCTTGCCCGCCCCGTTGGGTCCGAGCAGCCCGAAGATCTCCCCGCGCCGGACCTCCAGCGCGACCGCGTCATTGGCCCGCACCTCGGGAGTCGCCGGCGTGCCCCGCCGCCCCCGCGTCGCCGGATACGTCTTGGTGAGCCCCCGCACAGCACACACGACATCCCGACGGTGCCGGATCGCCTGTGCCGTACGCGTACTCACGAGGGTTGAGCCTACGGGGTCCCGGGCACCCAATTACCCCCGGGTCGCCCCTTCAGGGGCGCGGGGCTGTTACATGTGCGGCTCCGCCGCGTGGGCGCGACCAGCCACATTCGGCCGACACTCGCACAAACAGGCAGGCCCGAGCTATCAGGCGCCTACCGCTCCCCCGCCGGTACATGCTCGGCCCCCGTACGCACATCGATCTCCCGCCAGAACCCGGCCCTGATCGCGTACCGATCATGCTCATCGATCTGATCATCCTTGTGCGCCAGCAACCCGAACCGAGCCGCATACCGCAACAACTCACCGTCCACCCGATGCGGCACCCTCGGATACATCCCCGACAGCTTCTGCAAGTGGGACTGATCGGTCAGCCGGGCCATCCACCGCCGAGCGAACACCTGCCCGACCTCAAAGGGATCACCCCCCACCGTCGTGATGTCCTCCTCCCGATCGGCCCACCGCTGCTCCGCCGTCGTCAGCTGTGCCAGCGTCGGCATCGCCGCCGCCTCCGGCGGCTCCGCCGCACCTCCGGGCCGGTCCACCCACCCCTTGTCGGAGGACCACCGCAGCGTCGCGGTCGCCGGATGCTGCACCGCGGGCGCCCCGGGCGCCCGCATGGCGGCGAGATCCTTAGGTGTCGGTACGCCCTTGCCCGCCGCCGGTACCCGCTCCTCGGTCCCGTTGCGCCCCGCAGGCGCCGGCTCGGGCTCCTGGGCAGGCCGCTCGGCGGCGGCCGCGAGGGCGGACTCGGGCAGCGGCGCCGACAGGATCGCGGCGATCTCCGGCCGCGGCACCGGCTGCGGCGCGCAGATCCCGCCGATCTCCTTGGCCCGTACGGCCTTGGTGATCCACATCCGGTCGAGCACGCGCCGCTCGTCGGCCTCGGCGACCAGGTCCTCGGACTGGTTGTAGTCACCGTCGGCCGCCTGCACGGCCCACAGATGTACGGCGACGCCGTGCTCCTTGGCGGCCATCATGCCCGGCAGCAGATCCCCGTCGCCGGTCACCAGGACCACGTCGGAGCAGGCGCGGTTGCGGGCCAGCTCGGTCAGCTCGGCGTGCATGGCGGCGTCCACGCCCTTCTGCGCCCACCGCCCGTCGCTCCGGGTCAGCGCGCCCAGCCGTACGGTCACCCGGGGCATCACCCGCAGCCTGCGGTGCTCGGGCTGCGGGACGCGGTCGGGGGCGCCGTCGAACCAGTAGATGCGCAGCAACGGCCGCTCGGTGTCGGCCTCGGCGCGCTCGCGCAGTCCCTGGATGAGGGCGGAGTGATCGACGGTGATCCGGGATCGGGACGGTTCCCCGGCGAGGAGGCTGGCGGCCGCGCCGAGCAGATACCCGGCGTCCACCAGGACGATGCAGCGGTCCACTCGATCCACCCTCTTTCCGGGAGGTTTGCTTGGGGCTTCCTTCGAGTCTGCCCGACTGCGCGGAGGTTAACGGCCGGAACTCGATCTTCGGCGTGGCGTATGCGCCGTAAGCGGCCTTCGACGCGGTGCACACTCCGACAACTCTCGTCACGGACGGTGATTTTCCGAAATGCGCGCCTTCTCGCGCTATGTGAGTCTGGTCGCGGCCCTGGCCCCCAGATCCCCCACAGGAGGCGAGCACCATGGCCAAGAACAAGAAGCAGGACCGCAAGCAGCCGCAGTCCGAGCATGGTCAGCAGGAGACCCAGCGGGCCTCGTTGGAGTCGCAGACCGAGCAGCGCGCGTCCCACGTGACACCCGGCGACATGGCCCACAAGAGCCGGCAGAAGCGCTTCGGTCACAACTGACATCCGCACAACGGGCTGTTGCAGCCCACGTACACCGAGGGGCGCACCCGGAACACCGGATGCGCCCCTCGCGCGTTCACGCCCGTCGGCCCGGCCCGGGCCTGTCGGGGGGTCTGCTCAGCCCGCCAGGCAGGACGGGCCGAGCAGCACCTTCAGGTCGCCGAACAGGGCCGGGTCCGGCTTCACCCGGTGCCGGTCGAGGCGGAGCACGGTCGTCTTGGTCGGGCCCTGGAGCCTGATCCGGACCTCGCTGTCGCCCTTGTGGTGGCTGAGGATCTCACCGAGCCGGCTGACCATGGGCGGGGTGACCCGGGTGGCCGGGATGGTGAGGATCACCGGTGCGTTGGTGCCCGCGTTCGACAGGTCGGGGACCTGCATCTCCATCGCGACCAGCCGCGGCACCTCCTCGCGCTTGTCGAGGCGGCCCTTCACGAACACGACCGCGTCCTCGACGAGTTGGGTCGAGACGAGCTGGTAGGTCGCCGGGAAGAACATGCACTCGATGGAACCGGCGAGGTCCTCCACGGTGGCGATGGCCCAGGCGTTGCCCTGCTTGGTCATCTTGCGCTGGAGACCGGAGATGATGCCGCCGATGGTGACGACCGCGCCGTCCGCGTGCTCACCGCCGGTGAGCTGGGCGATGCCCGCGTCGGCCTTGTCGGACAGCACGTGCTCCAGGCCGAAGAGCGGGTGGTCGGAGACGTAGAGACCGAGCATCTCCCGCTCCTGGGCGAGCAGATAGGTCTTCTCCCACTCCTCGGTGGTGAACTCCACGTCGAGGCCGAAGCCCGGCTCGTCGCTCTGCTCCTCGCCCATGCCGCCGAAGAGGTCGAACTGCCCCTCGGCCTCCTTGCGCTTGACCGCGACCACGTTGTCGATCATCGAGTCGAAGTGCGCGGTGAGGCCCTTGCGGGTGTGCCCCATCGTGTCGAACGCGCCCGCCTTGATCAGCGACTCCGTGGTGCGCTTGTTGCAGGCGACCGCCTCGACCTTGTCGAGGTAGTCCGGGAAGGAGGCGTACTTCCCCTTGGCCTTGCGGCTGCGGATGATCGACTCGACCACGTTCGTACCGACGTTGCGCACGGCTTCGAGGCCGAAGAGGATGACGTCGTCGCCCTGCGCGGCGAAGTTGTGCTCCGACTCGTTGACGTTCGGCGGGAGCACCTTGATGCGCATGCGCCGGCACTCGTTGAGGTAGACCGCCGACTTGTCCTTGTCGTCCTTGACCGAGGTGAGCAGCGCGGCCATGTACTCGGCCGGGTAGTTGGCCTTGAGGTAAGCCGTCCAGTACGAGACCAGTCCGTACGCGGCGGAGTGGGCCTTGTTGAAGGCGTAGCCGGCGAAGGGGACCAGTACGTCCCACAGGGCCTGGATGGCCTCGTCGCTGTAGCCGTTCTTCTGGGCGCCGGCCTGGAAGATGGTGAAGTTCTTCGCCAGTTCGTCGGGCTTCTTCTTACCCATCACCCGGCGGAGGATGTCGGCCTCGCCGAGCGAGTACCCGGCGATGATCTGGGCGGCCTTCTGCACCTGCTCCTGGTAGACGATCAGGCCGTAGGTGACCGCGAGGACCTCCTGGAGCGGCTCCTCCAGCTCCTTGTGGATCGGTGTGATCTCCTGGCGGCCGTTCTTGCGCTCGGCGTAGTTGATGTGCGAGTTCATGCCCATCGGACCCGGCCGGTAGAGGGCCGAGACGGCGGAGATGTCCTCGAAGTTGTCGGGCTGCATCTGGCGGAGCAGCGAGCGCATGGGGCCGCCGTCGAACTGGAAGACGCCGAGGGTGTCACCGCGGCAGAGCAGTTCGAAGGTCTTGGGGTCGTCCAGCGGGAGGGCGAGCATCTCCAGGTCGATGCCCTTGTTGGCCTTCACCATCTTGATGGCGTCGTCCATGATCGTGAGGTTGCGCAGGCCCAGGAAGTCCATCTTCAGCAGGCCGAGCGACTCGCACTGGGGATAGTCCCACTGGGTGATGGTCACGCCGTCGGTGTGCCGCACCCAGATCGGTGCGTGGTCGACGATGGGCTCGCTGGACATGATCACGCCGGCCGCGTGCACACCCATCTGCCGGACCAGGCCCTCGACGCCCTTGGCGGTGTCGATGACCTTCTTCACATCCGGTTCGTTCTCGTACATCGACCGGATCTCGCCGGCCTCGCTGTAGCGCGGGTGGGAGGGGTCCGTGATGCCGTTCAGGTCGATGCCCTTGCCGAGGACGTCGGCGGGCATGGCCTTGGTGAGCCGGTCGCCCATCGCGTACGGGTAGCCCAGCACGCGCGCGGAGTCCTTGATGGCGTTCTTCGCCTTGATCTTGCCGTAGGTGCCGATCATGGCGACCTTGTCGGCGCCGTACTTCTCCGTCACGTACCTGATCACCTCGACGCGCCGGCGCTCGTCGAAGTCGATGTCGACATCGGGCATGGAGACGCGCTCGGGGTTGAGGAACCGCTCGAAGATCAGACCGTGCGGGATCGGGTCGAGGTCGGTGATGCCCATGGCGTACGCCACGATCGAACCGGCGGCGGAACCACGGCCGGGACCGACCGCGATGCCCTGGCTCTTGGCCCACATGATGAAGTCGGCGACCACGAGGAAGTACCCCGGGAACCCCATCTGGATGATGACGTCCATCTCGTACTCGGCCTGCTTCTGGCGGTCCTCGGGGACGCCGCCGGGGAAGCGGCGGGCCATGCCGCGGCGGACCTCCTCCTGGAACCAGGTGACCTCGGTGTAGCCGTCGGGGATGTCGAACTTCGGCATGAGGTTCCTGGCCTCGAACATGCCGGTGGTGTCGATCTGCTCGGCGACCAGCAGGGTGTTGGCGCAGCCCTCCTGCCAGGCGTCCGAGGAGTCGATGGCGTACATCTCGTCGGTGGACTTCAGGTAGTAGCCGGTGCCGTCGAACTTGAAGCGGTCCGGGTCGGAGATGTTCTTGCCGGTCTGGATGCACAGCAGGGCGTCGTGGGCGTTCGCCTCGTGCGCGTACGTGTAGTGCGAGTCGTTCGTGACCAGCGGCGGGATGCCGAGCTTCTTGCCGACCCGGAGCAGGTCCTCACGGACCCGGTGCTCGATGTCGATGCCGTGGTCCATCAGCTCCAGGAAGTAGCGGTCCTTGCCGAAGATGTCCTGGTACTCGGCGGCCGCCTTCACCGCCTCGTCGAACTGGCCGAGGCGCAGCCGGGTCTGCAACTCGCCGGACGGGCAGCCCGTGGAGGCGATGAGCCCCTCGGACCACTGGGAGATGGTCTCC
The DNA here is from genome assembly GCF_024612015.1 of Streptomyces sp. CA-210063. Taxonomy (NCBI): domain Bacteria; kingdom Bacillati; phylum Actinomycetota; class Actinomycetes; order Kitasatosporales; family Streptomycetaceae; genus Streptomyces; species Streptomyces sp. CA-210063. The sequence continues at coordinate 7,941,444 of NZ_CP102512.1, read as the reverse complement.
TTGTCCATCCGGGGCCACTTCTGCAGCCAGCCCTCGGCGTACGCGTCCGAGGAGAGCTTGAAGAGGTTGTGCAGGCCCGTCCTGTTGTACGCCCAGATGGTCTTGTGCGTGTAACCACCCGAACCGGACACGTCGTCCCGCTTCTGGTGCGGCTGGCCCCATTGGATCTTGCGCTTGTTGCGCCGGGACTCGGGGGCGACGTACGCCTCGATGCCGATGATCGGGGTGACGCCGGCCTTCTTCGCGGAGTGGAAGAAGTCGTACGCCCCGTGGAGGTTGCCGTGGTCGGACATGGCGATATGGGTCATGCCCATCTCGTTGCACGCGTTGAACATGTCCTTGAGCCGCGCGGCACCGTCCAGCAGCGAGTACTGGGTGTGGACGTGCAGGTGCGTGAACGGCGGCTTTGACACGGCTTCGGCCTCCAAGGGAAACAGACGTGAACGACTGCCCCACGGGCTGCGGACAGTCTGGGGGACAGCGTCGAAGTCTATGCCTCGGGACTGACACCGTGAGGGCGCTCCCCCGTACCTTTCAGGGAGGAGTCGCGGGCACTCCCGCGTACCTTCGGACGTTGAAAAGCCGACCCACCCGTGATCCAGCAGGAGGCACCCAGCGATGTCGGTTCCGCAGCTCGACGACGAGCGACGCGGCGAGGAGATCCTCGCCGTCTTCGACACCGCGTTCGGCCGGCTCCTGGCCGCCGACCCGGCCGCGTTCCGCGTGAAGTTCCGGAAGATGGCGGCCTCGGCCTTCGCGTTCTACCGGGGCACGGCGTGCCTCTTCTACCACGACCTCGACGAGGAGAAGGCGCCCGGCCCGTACCTCGACGAGCGCACCTCGCGCGTGTGGATCCACGGCGACCTGCACGCGGAGAACTTCGGCACGTACATGGACTCCACGGGCCGCCTGATCTTCAACGTGAACGACTTCGACGAGGCGTACGTCGCCCCCTTCACCTGGGACCTGAAGCGCTTCGCCGCCTCCGTGGCGCTCATCGGGTACGCGAAGGCGCTCAGCGACGAGCAGATCACCGAACTGGTGGAGACCTACGCGGCCGCCTACCGCGAGCGGATCCACGCCATAGCGGCCGGCGCCAAGCGGGACGAGGTGCCTCCCTTCACGCTGGACACCGCCCAGGGCCCCCTCCTGGACGCGCTGCGCGACGCCCGCTCGCTGACCCGCTTCGGGCTGCTGGACTCGATGACGGAGATCCGGGAGTTCGAGCGCCGCTTCGCGCCGGGCGGCGGCTCCATCGAGCTGGACGCGGCGACCCGCTACAAGGTGCTGGCCGCCTTCGACGGCTATCTGGAGACGCTCCCGGAGTCCTCGCTGACCCGCCCCGACTCATATCGCGTGAAGGACGTCGTCGGCCGCCGGGGCATCGGCATCGGCTCGGCGGGGCTGCCGTCGTACAACATCCTGCTGGAGGGGCAGAGCGACGCCCTGGAGAACGACGTCGTGATCTACATCAAGCAGGCCCAGACCCCGGCCGTCTCCCGCCACATCACCGACCAGCGGATCCGTGACTACTTCGAGCACGAGGGCCACCGCACGGTGATCTCCCAGCGCGCCCTCCAGGCGCACGCCGACCCGTGGCTGGGCTGGACCGAGCTGGACGGCGCGGGCCAGCTAGTCGCCGAGGTGTCGCCGTACGCGGTGGACCTGGACTGGAGCGACATCGACGACCCGGAGGAGATCGCGGCGGTCGTCGCCGACCTCGGCCGGGCCACGGCCACGATGCACGCGGCGGCGGACGACCTGACCGGGCAGTCCCTGGTGCCGTTCTCCACGGAGCGGGCCATCGACGCGGCGATCGCGGCCGACGAGGACGGCTTCGCCCCGCTCCTGGTGGACTTCGCGCACGCGTACGGCGCACGCGCGCGTGCGGACCACCAGATCTTCGTCGACCTGTTCCGCAACGGCCGGATCCCCGGCCTGTAGAGGTAGGTATCGCCCACTCACAGGGACCTTTTAGCGGTCCCTTACGGGCGTACGTGGGAGACTCTCCAACGCCATGGACATATCCGGGACCCACTTCAGAGCCGTACGCGCGGCGCTGTTCACGGCGGTCGTCGTGACGCTCGGCACCGCGTCGCACGTGCTGCTGTCCGGGGTCCCGCTGCCGCTGACCACCGTCGCCGCGATCACCGCCGCCGTCTTCGTCGTCTCGTACGCGCTGGCCGGCCGTGAGCGCGGCTTCGGCCGGATCGCCGGTGTGCTGATCCCGCTGGAGCTGGCCGCCGACACGGTGTTCACGGCGGGCCAGCACGCCTGTTACGGCGAGGCGGGCGGCCCGGTCACGGGTCCGCTGCGCCAGGTCGGGCTGGACATGCTGTGCGGCGGCGGCAGTGTGGGCGCCCCGCTGGCGCGGGTCACCGGCGACTCCGAGCGGACGGCCACCCTGCTGGCGGGCGCCGGCCCGGCCGCCGTTTGGCTGCTGCTCGCCGCGCACATCGGCGTGGGCCTGATGGCCGCCGCCTGGCTGCGGCGCGGCGAGCGGGCTCTGGCCCGGCTGCTGGACGCCGCGGTCGCCGCCGGCTTCCGCCCGCTGCTGATCGCGGTCGCCGCGGTCATGGTGCGGCCCGCCCCGGCGGAGCACCGGCCGACGCGCACCGCGCACCGTACGGCCACCGCCCGAACCCTCCTCCACTCGCACTCCCTCGGACGGCGTGGACCGCCGTGCTCGGTCACCTTCGCGTGACCCCTTCCTGAGCACGAGCAAGTCCCCACCACACGTATCCCGCGCACGGCGTGTGCGCGTCCCCGAGGGAGTCCACCCGCATGAGCAAGCGGAACAGCAAGGAAGCGAAGTCGGCGGCCCGTGAGCGGCTGCGCCTGGAGCGCGAGCGTCAGGCCAGGCGCGCCAAGGTCAGGCGGCAGGCGATCGTGGCGTCCTCGATCGTCGCGGTCCTCGCGATAGCCGGCGGCATCGGCTACGCCGTCGTCCAGAACAACAAGCCCACCAAGTGGGAGGAGGCCGCCGCCGCCACGGTGGTCGCCCCGGCCAACACCTCGGGCAAGAACGGCACCACCGTGCTGATCGGCGATTCCAAGACCGACAACGTCGTTCACCTGTACGAGGACCCGCGCTGCCCGGCCTGCGCCAGCTTCGAGCAGACCGTCGGCGAGACCGTCGACAAGGGCATGGAGGACGGCGACTACAAGCTCTCCTTCACGATCGGCACCTTCCTCGACGGCAACCTCGGCGGCGAGGGCTCGAAGAACGCGCTGAGCGCGCTCGGCGCCGCCCTGAACGTCAGCCCCGAGGCCTTCCTCGACTACAAGACCGCGCTGTACTCGACGAAGTACCACCCGGCGGAGTCGACCGACGAGTTCGCCGAGGACAGCTACCTGATCAAGGTCGCGGACACGGTCGACGCGCTCAAGAACAACAAGAAGTTCCAGGACGCCGTCAAGAAGGGCACCTACGACGCCTGGGCGATGAAGATGAGCAAGTCCTTCGAGGACGCCGACGGCGTCAAGTCGACCCCGACCATCAAGATCAACGACAAGGCGATCACCAACCCGTCCACGGTCGCGGAGTGGGAGACGGCGCTGAAGGACGCGGGCGTCACCAAGTAACGCTGGGCCGAAGTGCGGGCGAACTCTGCGGAGTTCGCCCGCACTGCGCGTCCTCTCCCTTACGGGAAGCCCTTACCGATCAGTAATCTCAGCGGCTGTGACCAGTCGCAGATCTCACTCCAGCCCCAACTCCCCCACCCAGCCCAGCTCTGGGTCCCCCGCGCCCAGCCGCCGTACGGTCGTCAAGGCGGCCGCGGCCGGAGCCGTCCTCGCGGGCCCGCTGGCCGCCGCGATCCCGGCGAACGCCGCCGAGGCACCGGCGTTCCTGCACGGCGTCGCCTCCGGCGATCCGCTGCCCGACGGTGTCCTGCTGTGGACCCGGGTGACGCCCACCGCCGCCGCGATACCCGGCTCCGGGCTCGGCCCGGACATCGAGGTCGGCTGGACCGTCTCCCTGGACAAGGCGTTCACGAACATCGTCGCCAAGGGCGCGACCACCGCGACCGCCACCTCCGACCACACCGTCAAGGCGGACGTACGCGGCCTCGCGCCCGCCACGGACTACTGGTTCCGTTTCTCCGCGGGCGGCACCGACTCGCCCGCCGCCCGCACCCGCACCGCCCCGGCCGCCGACGCCGCCACGACCGGCCTGCGCTTCGGCGTGGTCTCGTGCGCCAACTGGGAGGGCGGCCACTTCGCCGCCTACCGTCATCTCGCCGCGCGCGGCGACCTGGACGCGTGGCTGCATCTCGGCGACTACATCTACGAGTACGGCACCGGCGAGTACGGCACCCGCGACAAGGTCGTACGGCCGCACGCGCCGACCCACGAGATCGTCTCCCTCGCCGACTACCGCGTCCGGCACGCCCGTTACAAGACCGACCCGGACCTTCAAGCCCTGCACGCGGCCGCGCCGTGCGTCGCCATCTGGGACGACCACGAGATCGCCAACGACGCGTGGTCGGGCGGCGCCGAGAACCACACCGAGGGCACGGAGGGCACCTGGGCGGCCCGTCAGTCGGCGGCCAAGCAGGCGTACTTCGAGTGGATGCCGGTGCGCCCGGCGATCGCGGGCACCACCTACCGCCGGCTGCGTTTCGGCAAGCTCGTCGACCTCTCGCTGCTGGACCTGCGCTCCTTCCGCTCGCAGCAGGTGGGGATCGGCGACGGCGAGGTCGACGACCCGGACCGCACTCTGACCGGCCGGGCCCAGATCGACTGGCTGAAGGCCGGGTTGAAGTCCTCCGACACGACCTGGCGGCTGGTCGGCAACTCGGTGATGATCGCCCCGTTCGCCCTCGGCAACCTCACCGCCGACCTGTTCGAGCCCCTGGCCGAGCTGCTCGGACTGCCGACGGAGGGCCTCGCCCTCAACCCCGACCAGTGGGACGGCTACACCGACGACCGCCGCGAACTCCTCGCCCATCTGCGGGCGAACGCGATCGGCAACACGGTCTTCCTCACCGGCGACATCCACATGGCCTGGGCCAACGACGTGCCGGTCAACGCCGGTACGTACCCGCTGTCGGCCTCGGCCGCCACGGAGTTCGTCGTGACCTCGGTCACCTCCGACAACCTCGACGACCTCGTCAAGGTCCCGGAAGGCACCGTCTCCGCGGTGGCGTCCCCGCTGATCCGCGCCGCCAACCGGCACGTCCACTGGGTCGACACCGACCGGCACGGCTACGGCGTCCTGGACATCACCGCCGCGCGGGCGCAGATGGACTTCTACGTCCTCTCCGACCGCACGAAGGCCGACGCGACGTCGTCCTGGGCGCGCTCGTACCGGACGCGCAGCGGGACGCAGAAAGTGGAGCGCACGTACGACCCCGTGTAGCGCCCAGGAGTCACAGGGTTTCGAGGAAGCCGAGGGCCACCCGCCAGGTGGCCTCGGCGGCCTCCTCGTCGTAGTCGGGCAGGTCGGGGTCGGTGTAGAGGTGCCCGGCGCCCGCATATCTGTAGACCTCGACGTCGGCGCCGGCCTTGCGCATCTGGAGGTACCAGGCGCTCAGCCAGTCGTCCGGCTCGAAGGGGTCGGGCTCGGCGACATGCAGTTGGACCGGCAGGTCGTCCACGGACGCGGCGGCGGCGATGTCCGACGTGCCGTGCAGGAGCAGCAGCCCGCGGGCCTGCTTGTCGCCCAGGGCCAGGGTCTGCGCGGTCGCGGCGCCCAGCGAGAACCCGGCGTAGACGAGCCCTCGCTCCGAGTAGGGCGCGGCGGCCAGGACCGCCCGTCTGAGCAACTCCTCCCGGCCCAGCTCCGTGTTGAAGGCCATGCCCTCCTCGACCGTGTCGAACGTCCGGCCGTCGAAGAGGTCGGGGGTCCACACCTCGTGTCCGGCGGCGCGCAACCGGTCCGCGGCCGCGCGCACCGCGGGCCTCAGGCCGTAGGTCGAATGGAAGAGCATGATGTTCATGAGGCCATCGTGCCAGCCGGGTACGACAACGGGGCGCGGCGCCCGTACCCCGAGGGCGGCCGAAGTCACATGTTCATCACCCCGTGCGGCCGGTTACGTTCGAAGGCATGGAGAATCTACTCCGCCCATTGATCGTCATCGGTGGCTCGGTCGTCCTCACGCTGCTCATCGGCTGGACGACCGATCTGCTGCTGCGCAAGGCGGACCAGCGGCACCACGAGACACCTCTGTGGGGCCTGCTGCGCCGCGGCCGCATCCCCTACCAACTGGTCCTGTGCGCGGCCTTCCTCAGAGCGTCGTACGACGAGGCGCAACTGCTGGAGCAGCACCGGACCGCCATCGGCCGGGCACTGACCCTCGTACTGATCGGCGCGACGGCCTGGTTGGTGATCCGGATCGCGGCGGCGATAGTGGAGACGACGTACAGCCGCTACGCCCGCGCCCACCGCGATCCGGCCCGGGTACGCCGGGTGCGGACCCAGGTGACGCTGATCACACGGGTGGTCGCGGCGATCGTCGGTGTGGTGGCCGTGGCCTCGATGCTGCTGACCTTCCCGGCGATGCGCGCGGCCGGCACCTCACTGCTGGCCTCGGCCGGACTCCTGGGCATCGTCGCCGGTATCGCCGCGCAGTCCACGCTGAGCAACCTCTTCGCCGGGCTCCAGATCGCCTTCGGCGACATGGTGCGCCTCGGTGACGTGGTCGTGGTGGAGGGCGAGTGGGGCACGGTCGACGAGATCACCCTCACCTTCCTGACGGTCCGCACCTGGGACGAACGCCGCATCACCATGCCGGTCTCCTACTTCACCTCGAAGCCCTTCGAGAACTGGTCTCGCGGCGGCGCTCAGATGACCGGCACGGTCTTCCTCCACGTCGACCACGCCGCGCCGCTGCCCGAGATGCGCGAGCGGCTCCGGGACATCCTGCGCGGCTGCCCCGCCTGGGACGGCCGCTTTTACGACCTGACCGTCACCGACTCGACCCCCTCGACCATGGAGGTCCGCGCCCTCGTCACGGCCAAGGACCCGGACGACCTGTGGACCGTCCGCGTCACCGTCCGCGAACAACTCATCCACTGGCTCACCGAGTCCCACCCCTACGCCCTCCCCCGCGTCAACACCGCCGACGCGGTCCTCCCCCCGACCCACCCCCACGCCCACACGGACGGCATGGCCCCCCGCGCCACACGAGGCCGCATCCACGAGCCACCGAGGTCGACGGACCGGGGCTGACCAGCGGCCACGACAGGAGCGTTGGGCCGCGGTGAACACAGGGGCCACATGGGCAGGGGGCCGGGGGTGCGCACGGGGACCGACATGGACAGTGGGCCCAGAGCGCGCACGGGAACCGATGGGCACAGGCCAGGGGACGCACGGAGCCGACATCGCCACGGGCCAGGAGCGCGCACGGGAACCGAGATGGCCACAAGCCAGGAGTGCGCACGGGAGCCGAGACGGGCGCGGACCAGGGGGCGCACAGGGAGCCGACTTGGGCGCGGACCAGGGGCACACGGGAACCGGCCAACCGGCCAACCGGCCAACCGGCCAAGGATCCCCTCAGCGCCCCCGCTCCGCGCCCCCGTTGACCTGAACGATCTGCGCGGTGACGTGGCCCGCGCCGGGCGACGCGAGCCAGTGCAGCGTGTCGGCCACATCGGCTGGCGTGCCGGCCCGGCCCGTCGAGGTCTCCGCGACGAGCCGGGCCCGCCGCGCCTCCTCGATCGAACCGCCGAAGAACTCGGTGTCCTCGACATAACCGGGCGCCACGACATTCACCGTGATCCCGCGGGGCCCGAACCCCCGCGCCAGATCGAACGCGTACGGATGCAGCGCCGCCTTGGACGCCGCGTACGCCCCGCTCCCCGACCCCCGGTACGCCGCGATCGACGACAAGAAGAGCACCCGCCCGCCCGGCGAGGCCAACCGCTCCCCCAACGCCTCGGTGAGCAGCACGGCGGTCAGGGTGTTCTGCCGGAAGTTGACCCTCCAGTTGTGCGCCACGACATCGAGCGGATCATCCCCCTCCGCCCCGGGCTCCAGCCCACCGTTCCCCCCGGCGCTGTGGATCAGCACATCCACGGTCCCCAACTCCGCCGCCACGAAATCGGCGACCCCCCGAACACTCCCCGTGTCGCCGAGATCGGCCGCATACGTGAGCGCCCCGGGCACCCCCACCTGCTCCAACACCTCCGCCCGCCGCCCGCCGCCCGACCAGCAACACCCGATCCCCGCCCGCCGCGAACACCTCAGCCGCCGCGCGCCCGATCCCCGTACCCCCACCACTGATCACCACATTGCGTGCCATACGCCCGACCCTACAAACCCCAACTCCCCCACCCCTGCCCCTTGCCCGCTCCAGTCAGCAGTCAGCAGTCAGCAGTCAGCCGCCAACGGCGCTCAACCCCCACAGGAGACCCGCACTTCTCCACCAAGCAGCAACGGGCGGTGCGTGGGTGGGCAACCCACCCCCCTCACCGAAGGCTGCGCACATCCAGATGCCGCAACACCCGATCCACCACCTCAGGATCCGCCCCGGCCTCACTCCGCGCAGCCAACACCTCATGCCGAGCCGCGCTCAACATCTCCCCCTGGATCCGCCGCATCCTCCGAAGCCGCCGCACCCGCTGCTCATGCCCCTCCCGCCGCTCCTCCTCCCCCACCTCCGGGCTGATCCGCACCCCGATCTCGAAGGCCCGCCGCAACAACCGTTCGGACAACTCCTCCGGCAGCTCCTCCACCTCCTCGATCTCCTTCAGCCGCCGCTTCGCCGCCTTGGCCGCCCGCACAGCCAGCTCCTTCTCGAACTCCTTCTCGACCCCCTCATCCGCCCGCACCCCCAACCTCCGCACGAGCCACGGCAGGGTGAGCCCCTGGAGCACCAGCGTCCCCATGATCACCCCGAACGCAATGAACACGATCTCGTCCCGGTCGGGAAACGGCACCCCACTGTCCGTCTCCAACGGAATCGCCAGCGCCAGCGCCACGGACGCCACCCCCCGCATCCCGGCCCACCACATCACCACGGTCTCGCGCCACGACATCGGGATCTCCTCGTCGTAGTCCCGCTTCGCGTGCAGCCGCCGCGCGAGCCACGTGGCCGGCAGCAACCACACGAGCCGTACGAGGACGACGACGGCCACGACCGCCCCCGCCCAGCCGAGCATCTCGCCCCACCGCCCGGACGCCGTCCGGATCGCGTTGTGGAGTTCCAGCCCGATCAGCCCGAAGGCGACGCCGGTGACCAGCGTGTCCACGACGTCCCAGACGGTGTGCCCGGCGAGCCGCGTCAGGACGTCGTCCGCCCCGAGCGCGTACTCCGCGAGGAACAACGCGGTGGTGAGCACCGCGAGCACCCCGGACCCGTGCAGTTCCTCGGCCATCACGTACGACGCGTACGGCACGAGCAGGGTCAGCCCGATCTGCAGCGTGGCGTCCTCGAGGAAGTCCATCAGCTTGTTGGCGGCCCAGCCGAGCGCGAGCCCCACGGCGACGGCGACCACCGCCGACAGCACGAGCTGGAGCGCGGCACGGGACAGCGAGAAGGATCCGCCGACGGCGGCCGCGATGGCCACGTGGTAGAGCACGATGGCCGTGACGTCGTTGAAGAGGCCCTCGCCCTCCAGGATCGACACCAGGCGACGCGGCAGCCCGAGCTGTCCCGCCACGGCCGTCGCCGCCACCGGGTCGGGCGGCGCGACGAGGGCGCCGAGCGCCACGGCCGCGGCGACGGGAAGCCCGGGCACGATCGCGTTCGCCACGGCGGCCACGGCGGCGGTGGTCACGAACACCAGCGCCACCGCGAGCAGGAAGATCGGCCGCCGGTTCGCCGCGAACTGCCGCCAGGACGTCCGCCGCACCGCCGCGTACAGCAGCGGCGGCAACAGCAGCGGCAGGATGAACTCCGGCGGGATCTCCACATTGGGCACGAACCCCGGCACGGCCAGCGCGATGCCCAGCAACGTCATCAGGACCGGCGCCGGCAGCTTCAGCCGCTCCCCCACCGGCACACTGATCACGGCCCCGAGCAGCAACACGAAAAACAGGGCCAACTGATCCACGCGCAGCACTCCGACGAGATCTAGACGTTCAGCTCCACAGCCCCCGCCTGCCCCGCCCCACCCATCTCACCCATTCCGCCCGCGAAACGCAGTTCAAAGAGCCCCCGCACCCGCACCCGCCCCCGCAGGCCTACAGACTCCGCCGCATCGCCCGATGAGGTATCCCCGCGTCCAGGAACTCCGCCCCGTACGCCACATACCCCAACCGCTCGTAGAACCCCAGCGCATGCGTCTGCGCCCCCAGATCCACCGCGGTCAGCCCCCGCCCACGCGCCGCCTCCTCGACGGCCCGCACCAGCGCGACCCCGACGCCCAGCCCACGAGCCTCCCGGACGACCGCCAGCCGCCCCAGCGAACCCACACCAGCCGCCCCACCGGTCTTGCCGGCGGCAGCCTCCCCGTACAGCAGCCGCCCGGCCCCGAGGGGCAGCCCGTCGTCCCGTACGGCGAGCACATGCACGGCCCCGGCGTCGTACGCGTCGTACTCCAGGTCCTCCGGCACACCCTGCTCGACGACGAAGACCTCCTTGCGCACCGCGAAGCACGCCTCGCGGTCGCCGGGACCCTCGGCGACGCGCACCGCGTAGGACACCGGCTCCGCACTCACGCGTACGTCTCCTCCCGGACCTTGTCCAGGGCCTTCTGCAGATCCGCCGGGTAGTCGCTCCCGAACTCGACCCAGCTCCCGTCCCCGGGGTGCTCGAACCCGAGCCGTACGGCGTGCAGCCACTGGCGGGTGAGGCCGAGCCGCTTGGCGAGCGTCGGGTCGGCGCCGTACGTCAGGTCGCCCACGCACGGGTGCCGGTGCGCGGCCATGTGGACGCGGATCTGGTGGGTACGCCCGGTCTCGAGCTTGACGTCGAGCAGGGAGGCGGACCGGAACGCCTCGACCAGGTCGTAGTGCGTGACGGACGCCTTGCCCTCGGCGATGACCGCCCACTTGTAGTCGTGGTTCGGGTGCCGTCCGATGGGCGCGTCGATGGTGCCGCTCGTGGGGTCGGGGTGGCCCTGGACCAGCGTGTGGTACCGCTTGTCGACGGTCCGCTCCTTGAACTGGCGCTTGAGGGACGTGTACGCGTACTCCGACTTGGCGACCACCATCAGACCGGAGGTGCCCACATCGAGCCGGTGCACGATGCCCTGGCGCTCGGCGGCGCCGGACGTCGAGATCCGGTACCCGGCGGCGGCGAGCCCGCCGATGACGGTCGGCCCGGACCAGCCGGGGCTGGGATGCGCGGCCACGCCGACCGGCTTGACGATCACGACCACGTCATCGTCGTCGTGCACGATCTCCATGCCCTCGACCGGCTCGGCGACGACCTGTACCGGCGCGGGCGCCTGGGGCATCTCGACCTCCATCCAGGCCCCGCCGTGCACCCGCTCCGACTTGCCGACCACCGATCCGTCGACCGTGACCTTCCCCGTGGCGGCGAGCTCGGCCGCCTTGGTACGGGAGAAGCCGAACATGCGGGAGATGGCGGCGTCGACACGCTCGCCCTCCAGGCCGTCGGGCACGGGCAGGGTACGGATCTCGGGAATCGGGCTCACCCGTCGAGTATGCCGGACGGGTGACACACCCCCGACCGGCACCTGTGGATAACTCCGGGGCCTCAACCCTCGCGAACGGCTCCCGGTCCTCGCGAACGACCCTCAGTCCTTGTGGACGGTCCCGTCCGGGTCGAGCCCCCGGAACGACAGCAGCACGATCAGGATGCCGCCGCACACGATGGCCGAATCCGCCAGGTTGAACACCGCGAAGCCCTTGGGCGCGATGAAGTCGACGACCGCGCCCTCGAAGACGCCCGGCGAACGGAAGATCCGGTCGGTGAGGTTGCCCAGCGCACCGCCGAGCAGCAGGCCGAGCGCGATCGCCCAGGGCAGGCTGTACAGCTTGCGGGCGAGCCGGGCGATCACCACGATCACGATCGTCGCGATCACCGTGAAGATGATCGTGAAGGCCTCGCCGAAGCCGAAGGCCGCGCCCGCGTTGCGGATCGCCTCGAACTTCAGCCAGTCCCCGATGACCTCGATCGGCTCGTGGTGCTCCAGCTTCGCGACCACGATCATCTTGCTGATCAGGTCGAGCGCGTACGCCAGCGCGGCGACCCCGAACAGCACGGCGATCCGGCGCTTGCCGCGCGGCCGCGCGGCAGCGTCGGCCTCCGCCGCGGCGGCGCCGTTCTCGCCGTCGGACTGCTCCGGGTCGGCCCCCGCCGCGTCTGGAATGTCCGGCGTACCGATGATGCGCTCCGCCTCTGCCACGTGAGTCCCTCAACCTAGGTTCCTGACTGAGGACAAAGGTACGACACGACCTCCGCGGACCAGGGGCTCAGACGCCGATCGCTAACGGCGTTCCTGCTTCTGCTTGCACTCCACGCACAGCGTGGCCCGGGGGAAGGCCTGCATCCGTGCCTTTCCGATCGGATTGCCACAGTTCTCGCAGAGCCCGTACGTGCCCGAGGCGAGCCGTTCCAGAGCGCGCTCGGTCTGATCGAGCATCTCGCGCGCGTTGTGGGCGAGCGACAGCTCGTGCTCCCGCGTGATGTTCTTCGCCCCGGTGTCGGCCTGGTCGTCGCCCGCCCCGTCCCCGGAGTCCCGCATCAGGCCCGTGAGCGCCCGCTCGGAGGCCTCCAGCTCGGCCCGCAGCCGCATCGCCTCGGACTGCAGCTCCGTCCGTGCCTCGGCGACCTCGGCCGGGCTCCACGGGTCCTCACCGGGGCGTACCGCGAGCTCGCCGGGCTCCACCGCGGCGGGCCGTGCCTTGGGGACGGCGGTGGGCTTCTTCGCCGCCGTAGCCGTACCAGGAGTGTTCTTCGCAACCACCGTCGTGGCTCCCGTCGTCTCGGCGGCCTGGGCCGCGCCCGCCTTCTTGACCATGCTCTTCTTCACAGAGGCGCTCTTCGTGGTGATCTTCGCGGTGCTCTTGGTGGCGCTCTTCTTGACCGCGCTTTTCCCGGAGGCCGCCTTCACGGAGGTGCTCTTCTCGGCGGCCTTCTTGGCCACCGTCTTCCTGACCGAGCCCTTCTCGGCCACCGTCTTCTTGACCGCGACCTTCTTCGCCGCCGCCTTCTTGACCACGGACTTCTCAGCAACCGCCTTCTCGACCGCGGACTTCTTGGCCGCCGCCTTCTCGGTCACCGCTTCCTTGGCCACCGCTTCCTTGGCCACCGCGTCCTTGGCCATCGCCTTCTTGGCCACCGTCTTCTTTCCTGCCGCCTTCACCCGCGCGGCCTTCCCGCCCGCGCCCCCACTGCCGGAGGCCACCGTGGATCTGCCGGACGCCGACTGCTGTACGGCGGTCTTCTTCGCCACCATGGCCGCGGCCCCTTCACATATTGTGATCTTGCACGCGAATCGTGCTGGGACGATAAATCGACCCGAGTCCCGCGGCAACGGGGCAGACCACCCATTCCCCCCGCCCCACGACCGTCGCGCGACGAGCCTGCAAGCGTTGTGCCCAGCTCCCCGCCGGGTATTCCGCCGCGCCGGACGTCCCAGGATCCGGACGCCCTCACCCGCTCCATTCGGGTCACCCCGCAGGTCATCGCGCCCCCGGCCGCCAAGCCCGCCGAAAGCCCCGCCGCGCCCTTCTCCCGGCCGCCGGAAAACCGGTCGGCCGCTGTCCGTGCGGCGCCGTACACTGGGCGGAGCGAAAAGCGTGGATGGGGACGAGTAGCGTCGTACGCAGCCCAGAGCGACCCGGGGACGGTGGAAGCCCGGGGGCGAGCCCGACGTGAAGATCACCCCGGAGCCACCGGAAGAAAGCCGCAGCCCGTCAGGCGAGGCGAGTAGACCCGGTATCGCGACCTCAATGAGGGGGCTCACCGGCGCGTACGGCGCACAGGAGAGCCAAGGAGGGTGGTACCGCGGGAGCGCGCCGCACATGGCGTACGAAGGATCGAAGCTCTCGTCCCTCCGACGGAAGGCAGCAAGTCCGTTGGAGGAAGCCCGCTCATGACAGAGCCGACGTACCGCCAGGTGCCCGCCCAGGTCGATCTGCCCGCGCTCGAGCACGCGGTGCTCGACTTCTGGCGCGAGCAGAAGATCTTCGCCAAGAGCCTGGAGCAGTCCGAGGGCCGCCCCGAGTGGGTGTTCTACGAGGGCCCGCCCACGGCCAACGGCATGCCGGGTGCCCACCACATCGAGGCGCGCGTCTTCAAGGACGTCTTCCCCCGCTTCCGCACGATGCGCGGCTACCACGTGGCCCGCAAGGCCGGCTGGGACTGCCACGGCCTCCCCGTGGAGCTGGCGGTCGAGAAGGAGCTCGGCTTCAACGGCAAGAAGGACATCGAGGCGTACGGCATCGCCGAGTTCAACGCCAGGTGCCGCGACTCCGTGACCCGGCACACCGACGCCTTCACCGAGCTGACGACCCGCATGGGCTACTGGGTCGACCTCGACGACGCCTACCGGACCATGGACCCCGAGTACGTGGAGTCCGTCTGGTGGTCGCTCAAGGAGATCTTCAACAAGGGCCTGCTCGTCCAGGACCACCGCGTCGCCCCCTGGTGCCCCCGCTGCGGCACCGGCCTGTCGGACCACGAGCTGGCACAGGGCTACGAGACGGTCGTCGACCCCTCGGTGTACGTCCGTTTCCCGCTCACCTCCGGTCCGCTCGCCGGTGAGGCCGCGCTCCTGGTGTGGACGACCACGCCGTGGACGCTGGTGTCCAACACCGCGGTCGCCGCCCACCCCGAGGTCACCTACGTGGTCGCCACGGACGGCGAGGAGAAGCTCGTCGTCGCCGAGCCGCTCGTCGCCAAGGCGCTCGGCGAGGGCTGGGAGACCACCGGCCAGACCTTCACCGGCGCCGAAATGGAGCGCTGGACGTATCAACGTCCGTTCGAGCTCGTAGAGTTCCCCGAGCCCGCCCATTTCGTGGTGAACGCCGAATACGTGACGACCGAGGACGGTACGGGCCTGGTCCACCAGTCCCCCGCCTTCGGTGAGGACGACCTCAAGGTCTGCCGCGCGTACGGCCTGCCCGTCGTGAACCCCGTGCGCCCGGACGGCACCTTCGAGGAGGACGTCCCCCTCGTCGGCGGCGTCTTCTTCAAGAAGGCGGACGAAAAGCTCACCGAGGACCTCCAGCAGCGCGGCCTGCTCTTCAAGCACATCCCGTACGAGCACAGCTACCCCCACTGCTGGCGCTGCCACACCGCGCTCCTCTACTACGCGCAGCCGTCCTGGTACATCCGCACCACCGCCGTCAAGGACCGTCTCCTCCAGGAGAACGAGAAGACCAACTGGTTCCCGGACTCGGTCAAGCACGGCCGCTTCGGCGACTGGCTGAACAACAACATCGACTGGGCGCTCTCCCGCAGCCGTTACTGGGGCACCCCGCTGCCGATCTGGCGCTGCGAGGAGGGGCACCTCACCTGCGTCGGCTCCCGCGAGGAGCTGACCCAGCTCTCCGGCACCGACCAGTCGGAGCTCGACCCGCACCGCCCGTTCATCGACGCGGTCACCTTCACCTGCCCCCAGGACGGCTGCGCCGGCACCGCCACACGCGTCCCGGAGGTCATCGACGCCTGGTACGACTCGGGCTCGATGCCGTTCGCGCAGTGGGGCTACCCGTACAAGAACAAGGACCTCTTCGAGTCCCGCTACCCGGCCCAGTTCATCAGCGAGGCCATCGACCAGACCCGCGGCTGGTTCTACACCCTGATGGCCGTGGGCACCCTGGTCTTCGACAAGTCGTCGTACGAGAACGTCGTCTGCCTCGGCCACATCCTCGCCGAGGACGGCCGCAAGATGTCCAAGCACCTCGGCAACATCCTGCAGCCGATCCCGCTGATGGACCAGCACGGCGCCGACGCGGTCCGCTGGTTCATGGCGGCCGGCGGCTCCCCCTGGGCGGCCCGCCGCGTCGGCCACGGCACCATCCAGGAGGTCGTCCGCAAGACGCTCCTCACGTACTGGAACACGGTCGCCTTCCAGGCCCTGTACGCCCGTACGTCGAACTGGGCACCCAGCGCGGCGGACCCCGCCCCGGCCGACCGCCCGGTCCTGGACCGCTGGCTGCTGAGCGAGCTGCACGCCCTGGTCGACCAGGTGACCCAGTCCCTGGAGGCCTACGACACCCAGCGCGCCGGCAAGCTCCTCTCGGCGTTCGTCGACGACCTGTCCAACTGGTACGTCCGCCGGTCGCGCCGCCGCTTCTGGCAGGGCGACAAGGCCGCGCTGCGCACCCTGCACGAGGTCGTCGAGACGGTCACCAGGCTGATGGCCCCGCTGACCCCGTTCATCACCGAGCGGGTCTGGCAGGACCTGATCGTGCCGGTCTCCCCTGGCGCCCCCGAGTCGGTGCACCTGGCCTCCTGGCCGGAGGCGGACCTCTCCGCGATCAACCCCGAGCTGTCGAAGCAGATGGTCCTGGTCCGCCGCCTGGTGGAGCTGGGCCGCGCCACCCGCGCGGAGTCGGGCGTCAAGACCCGCCAGCCCCTCTCGCGCGCCCTGGTGGCGGCGACGGGCTTCGAGTCCCTCGACCCCGAACTGCACGCGCAGATCACGGAGGAGCTGAACGTCAGCTCGCTGGCGTCGCTGAGCGAGGTCGGCGGCAGCCTGGTGGACACCACCGCCAAGGCCAACTTCCGCGCCTTGGGCAAGCGGTTCGGCAAGCGGGTCCAGGACGTGGCCAAGGCCGTCGCCGGCGCCGACGCGGCCGCCCTGTCGCTGGCCCTCCGCGAGGGCACGGCCTCGGTCGAGGTCGACGGCGAGACCATCACCCTCGCCCCCGACGAGGTCATCATCACGGAGACCCCGCGCGAGGGCTGGTCGGTGGCCTCCGACTCGGGCGCGACGGTCGCCCTCGACCTGGAGATCACGGAGGAACTCCGTCGGGCAGGCCTCGCCCGCGACGCCATCCGCCTGATCCAGGAGGCCCGCAAGAACAGCGGCCTGGACGTGGCCGACCGCATCGCCCTCCGCTGGACGGCAACGGACCCGGCGGTGACCGCCGCCCTGACCGAACACTCGGCCCTGATCGCGGACGAGGTCCTCGCGACGGACTTCGCCTCCGGCGAGGCCGACGACACGTACGGCACGCCCTTCACCGACGAGGCCCTCACGCTGACCTTCCGTCTGCGCAAGGTCTGACCGACAGCGTCTGGCCCCGGGAGCGGCCGTCCCGGGGCTTCAGGCAGCACGTGGTTGATCGCGCAGTTCCCCGCGCCCCTGATGGGGCCGGGGCACAGCTCGCCGACACAGCCGACATAGCTGCGGGCAATCGTGCCGCTGGGGCGGCACGGGTGGGCGCAGCGGCACCCGGCGAGCGCCGGTGAGCGAACCGACCCCCGCCCAGCCACACCACCGGGCACCCAAAAGGCCTGGGGCACCGAAAAGAATCGGCGCCCCAGGCCTTCGGCGTTGCGTACGCCACACATCCGCACCCCTCTCCGAACAAGCACCCCACAACCCCGAACGCTCGCAGCAAAAGGGCGGGGCCCCGGATGAAAAATCCGGGGCCCCGCCCTGAACGCTGCCGACGCCTACGGCGTACCAGTAATCGTCAGTTGTCGTCCTCGTCGATCAGGAACCCACGCATCGGCGAGGGAGCCTGCCCCATCGGTGAGGGACCCTGCGGCCGGACCGGAGCCATCGGCTGGGTCATGGCCGGCGACATCTGCTGCTGTCCGCCGTAGGAGGGCGCGGCCGGAGCCGGGGCGCCGCCCATGCCTCCACCCATGCCGCCGGGGTTGCCGCCGTACGACGGGGCGCTCGCGCCGGCCGGAGCCATGGAGGGCGCCGGGGACGGCGGCAGCGACGCGGTCGCCGGAGTGCGCGGCGGGGCCAGCGAGTCGTCCGCCTGGGTCTCCAGCTGACGCAGCTGCGACTCCAGGTAGGACTTCAGACGCGTGCGGTACTCGCGCTCGAAGCCACGCAGATCCTCGACCTTGCGCTCCAGCGTGGCGCGGGCGGACTCCAGGGAGCCCATCGCGACGCGGTGCTTCTCCTGCGCGTCCCGCTCCAGCGCGTCGGCCTTGGCACGGGCGTCCCGCTCCAGACCCTCGGCGCGGCTACGGGCCTCACCGACGATCTTGTTGGCCTCGGAACGGGCCTCGGCGATCGCCTGGTCGGCGGTCTGCTGGGCCAGCGAGAGCACACGCGCGGCGCTGTCGCCGCCGGGACCCTGACCGGGGCCGCCCATCGGACCACCCATGGGGCCGCCCATCGGGCCACCCATCTGCTGCTGCATGGGAGGCTGGCCGCCCATGGGACCCTGGCCCATCTGGCCCTGACCCATCTGCGGCTGCATCTGGCCCTGACCCATCGGGCCCTGGCCCATCGGTCCCTGACCCATGGGGCCGGGACCCTGCTGTCCGCCCTGGCCACCAGGGCCGGCGGGCAGCTGCGGAGCACCGCTCGGCAGCTGGGGCGGGCCACCCATGGGCCCCCCCATCTGCTGCGGCGGGCCCGATATCCCAGCGGGTACGGGTCCACCGGGACCGCGCATACCCTGCTGCTGCATACCGCCCTGTTGCTGCATGCCACCCTGCTGCATGCCGCCTTGCTGCATGCCGCCCTGCTGCTGCATGCCACCCTGCTGCATGCCGCCCTGCTGCTGGTCCTGAGGCTCCGGAGGCTTGCGCATGTTCTGCTGGTTCTGGGCAGCAGCGCGCGTGGCCGCGGCCAGTTTGGCGCGCAGGTCCTCGTTCTCACGGAGCAGTCGCGTCAGTTCGGCTTCGACCTCATCGAGGAAGGCATCGACCTCGTCCTCGTCATAGCCTTCTCGGAGGCGGACGGTCGTGAACTGCTTGTTCCGCACGTCCTCGGGGGTCAACGGCATCTCTTCACCTCAACGTAGTCATCGGCAGTCGGCAAGACCGGATCGTCCACAATCACCCCGCGAGTCCGCCCACGACGGAGATCAGGATGTAGACGATGATCATCAGTACGAAGAAGGACAGGTCGAGCGCCACGCCCCCGAGACGCAGCGGCGGAATGAACCGCCGCAGAAGCTTGAGCGGTGGATCAGTGACAGTGTAGGTGGCCTCCAGAACGACCACCAT
Organism: Streptomyces sp. CA-210063; assembly: GCF_024612015.1. Classification (NCBI taxonomy): domain Bacteria; kingdom Bacillati; phylum Actinomycetota; class Actinomycetes; order Kitasatosporales; family Streptomycetaceae; genus Streptomyces; species Streptomyces sp. CA-210063. The sequence goes on along the minus strand of NZ_CP102512.1, from coordinate 7,922,434 downwards.
CGCCTTGCCGGGTTGCCACGAGCGGGCGAACTGGAACACATAGTCCATGACCAACCGGAAGATCAGCACGATGAGGAAACACATCAGAGCGACCCAGAGCACTTGCCAAACCACGCTCATGATCCGTGCTTCCCTCTCCCCTGTTTCATGCCTAGTTCCGGTCGTGCGTCTCAGCTCTGGTTGAAGAACCCGCCCTCTGCGATACGGGCCTTGTCCTCCGCCGTGACATCGACGTTAGCAGGCGACAACAGGAACACCTTCTGCGTCACCCGCTCGATGCTGCCGTGAAGACCAAACACCAAACCGGCCGCAAAGTCGACAAGTCGCTTCGCGTCTGTGTCGTCCATCTCAGTCAGATTCATGATCACCGGGGTGCCCTCACGGAAGTGTTCCCCGATGGTACGGGCCTCGTTGTAGGTCCGCGGGTGCAACGTGGTGATCCGGTAAGGCTCTCGTTCGGACACGACCTTGGGCATGATCACCGGCGCGTTCTTCTCCAGACTCGAACGTTCTTGTGTGATGGATGCCACGGGCGCGATCCGGGCGGGTCGCACCGATTCCGCGGGGAGCGAAGTGGCGTGCGACACCGGTTCGCGTTGCACCGGAGGCTGCACCACTCGTACCGATTCGTCCCTTTGGGACTGATGTGGCTGGTGCGCCTGATGTACCGGCTCGTGCCGGCGGTGGTCCCGCTCGGGCTCCGGGTCGAGCTCGGGCTCGAAGTCGTCATCGGGGTCGAAACCCCTGCCGTCGTACCCATCGTCCTCCACGAGGCCGAGGTAGACCGCCATCTTGCGCATCGCGCCGGCCATGCTCTGAGTCCTCCGCTCTGTGGTGGATCGACTGACGACTTCCCAATTGCCCGCGATCCACGAGGTCGTTGCGCCCGCCTCTCGACGGAATGACCATATTTTCTGCTGTGGTCCGACTTCTTGGCGACGTTACCCGAGCCTGGGACGGACTCCGAGTACCGCAGTGCCGACGCGCACATGTGTCGCTCCGGCCGCAACGGCCTCCTCGAGGTCCGCACTCATCCCTGCCGAGACCATGGTGGCAGCCGGATGGGCCCGGCGCAGGTCGGTCGACAAATCCATCAACCGCTCGAACGCGGCCCGTTGGCGTCCGGCGTACTCCCCGGTGAGCGGCGCAACGGTCATCAGACCATCGACCCGCAGCCCCGGCGACCGAGCCAGGAGATCGGCCAACTCTTCGATTCCGCCCGGCCCGACGCCTCCTCGCTCTCCCCGGCCGCTCTCATCGGCGTCGAGCGCGACCTGGATGAGACATCCCACCTCACGCCCGGCCCGAACGGCCTCTTTCGACAGAGTCGTGACAAGCCTGGAACGATCGACGGACTGCACGACATCCGCGTAACGCACCACGGAACGGACTTTGTTGGTCTGCAATTGCCCCACGAAGTGCCACACAAGGGGCAGATCCGAGCATTCGGCCGCCTTCGGCGCCGCGTCCTGGTCCTTGTTCTCGGCGACATGACGCACACCGAGTTCCGACAGGATCCGCACATCGCTCGCGGGATAGGTCTTGGTGACCACGATCAGTGTCACCTCGTCGCGCTTGCGCCCCGCGGCCACGCAGGCCGCCGCGATGCGGTCCTCCACCTTCGCCAGGTTTCCGGCGAGTTGTGCCCTACGGTCCGTCATGCCCATCAGTCCAGCCAGACATATCCCGCGAGTCGCCCCGTGGCGCGGTCGCGGCGGTACGAGAAGTGGTCGCGCGACTCCAGCGTGCACACCGGTGACTGCTCCCGGTCGTGCACCCCGAGGCGCTCCAGCTGTGCGTGCACTCCGGCGCACACATCCACCGAGGGCGTGCCCCAACTGGTCTCGGCGTACGCCGCCGGCTCGACGGAGGCCACGTCGGAGCGCATCGCGTCGGGCACTTCGTAACACCGGCCGCAGACGGCGGGTCCGGTGCGGGCGACGATCCGGGCGGGGTCGGCGCCGAGTTCGGTCATGGTCCGTACGGCAGCGGGAACGACCCCGGCGACCATGCCGGGCCGGCCCGCGTGGGCGGCGGCCGCGACCCCGGCGACCGGGTCGGTCAGCAGGACGGGCACACAGTCGGCGGTGAGGACGGCGAGCGCGAGACCACGCCGGGTGGTGACGATCGCGTCGACGGACGGGATGTCGTCCGAGCCCCACGGCCCCTCGACCACGGCCACGTCCGCGCCGTGCACCTGGTTCATCCAGACGACCCGGTCCGGCTCCAGGCCCAGCGACTTGGCCGCCAGCTCCCGGTTCGTCGTCACGGCGTCGGCGTCGTCCCCGACCGCCCCGCCGAGATTGAGCTCCTCATACGGAGCGGCGCTCACCCCGCCCCACCGGTCGGTGAAGGCGAAGTGCGCGCCGCTCACGTTCTCGCGCTGTCCTATCACTTGAGGAAGTCCGGCACGTCCAGTTCCTCCGCCGCGCTGTCCGTGTAGGACCGGGACGGCGGGACCGGCGGGGCGACCGGGACCTCGTTCACCGGCTCCGGGGCGGGCGCCGGCTCTTCCTTCGGCTTGACGCTGCCGAGCGAGCCGAAGGACGGGCGGGTCTCGGCGGGCCGCACCGGCGTGGGCTCCTCGCGCTTGGCCGCGGCCGAGCCGAGGATGTTGTCCCGCTTGGCCGGGGGCTGGCCGCCGTCGAACCCGGCGGCGATCACGGTCACCCGGACCTCGTCGCCGAGCGCGTCGTCGATGACCGCGCCGAAGATGATGTTGGCCTCGGGGTGGGCGGCCTCGCTGACCAGCTGGGCGGCCTCGTTGATCTCGAACAGACCGAGGTCGGAGCCGCCGGAGATGGAGAGCAGCACGCCCCGGGCGCCGTCGATGGACGCCTCCAGGAGAGGCGAGGAGATCGCCATCTCGGCGGCGGCCACCGCGCGGTCGTCGCCGCGGGCCGAGCCGATGCCCATGAGGGCCGAACCGGCCTCGGACATCACGGACTTGACGTCGGCGAAGTCGAGGTTGATCAGACCGGGCGTGGTGATGAGGTCGGTGATGCCCTGGACACCGGAGAGCAGGACCTGGTCGGCCGACTTGAACGCGTCCAGCACGGAGACCTGGCGGTCCGAGATGGAGAGCAGCCGGTCGTTCGGGATGACGATGAGGGTGTCGACCTCTTCACGGAGCTCGGCGATGCCGTCCTCGGCCTGGTTGGCGCGACGGCGGCCCTCGAAGGTGAAGGGGCGGGTGACCACGCCGATGGTGAGGGCACCGAGGGAGCGGGCGATGTTGGCCACGACGGGTGCGCCGCCGGTACCGGTGCCGCCGCCCTCACCGGCCGTCACGAAGACCATGTCGGCCCCCTTGAGGACCTCCTCGATCTCCTCACGGTGATCCTCGGCGGCCTTGCGTCCGACGGCCGGGTTGGCGCCGGCGCCGAGTCCGCGGGTGAGTTCACGGCCGACGTCGAGCTTGACGTCGGCGTCGCTCATCAACAGAGCTTGCGCGTCGGTGTTGATGGCGATGAACTCGACGCCCTTGAGACCGACCTCGATCATCCGGTTGATGGCATTGACACCACCGCCGCCGACACCGATGACTTTGATGACTGCGAGGTAGTTCTGCGGTGCTGCCACGTCGAAGGCCTCTCGCCTCGAGTTACGTGTCGCCGCCTCGCGAGGGACCCGCGATCCGACGACTGATGCCGAAGTGGGACGGTCCGAACGCCGACCCGAACCCTAACGCTGAAGTTTAGGGTTACCAGTGTGACTGTTCCTTGGACTCTTCCGAACAGGACACTAAGTCGACAAGTGGCGCACGTTCAACGAACACGCCGAACCTCCCGTTTTTCTTTTCACCCTATGTGATCAGCCATAGCGGTGCCCAACCAGGGTGCTGGCCTGCGCGGATGTGCGTCAACTCCCTGATGACGCGGGCGCGGTGGGGACGCTCACGTCGAAGTGCCCCGCGTCCGGGGCGGCTTTCATCAGGGCAGTGAGCGCACGGCCCTTCGCACGCCCCTTCTCCGCACTCCCCCAGGCGACCGTACGGTCTCCGCTCAACTCCAGCGAGAGGGAGTCGAAGGAACGGACCTTGACGACGAGGGTCTCGCGGGCGATCGCGTCCGGAATCGCTCCGGCGACCCGCACGGCCTCCCGTACGAGCCGGTCCTCGCCGAATCGCCGCAGACTGGCGGCGGACGAACCCGACCGGGAGACCGTCAATTCCAGCAGGGGAACGCCCGCCGGGGCCTGCGAAACCGTGGCAAAACGCACACCTTTCGCGTCCACTTCGACGTACTTGCCCGAATTTCCGGCCGCTTCGACAATCAGAACCGGAGTACGTTCGCTCACTTTCAGCCCGATTCCATGGGGCCAGGAACGAATGACCTCAACCGAGTCAATTCGGGGCAATTTCCGGAGCAATCGCGACTCGATCGCCTCCGTGTCGATGGAAATGAGCGGCTCGCCGAGGGGCACGTCGGCCGCGTCGCGCACCTGGGTCTCGGTCAGCACCCGGATACCCGACACGGAGACCCGCTCGGCGCGCAGCCACGAGGAGCCGTACAGGGCCCAGACCGAGGCGCCGGCGATCAGCACCAGGGCGATCGCGGCGACGAGCAGCACCCGGGGGCCGGGGAGCCGCCGCCGCGACGGCGGGCCTGAGTCCAGATCCTCGTCTGCACCGCGTTCGGCGGTGGTCGGTCCGGCCACGCTCCCCTGCCTTCTGCCGCGCTCTTAACGGCGCGACGCGATCGCCTCGTACACCATGCCGACGAGCAGGTCGTCGGCGTCCCGGCGGCCGAACTCGCTGGCGGCGCGGGACATCTCGTACAGCCGGTGCGGGTCGGCGAGGACGGGCAGGACGTTCTGCTGCACCCACTGGGGTGTCAGTTCCGCGTCGTCGACCAGCAGCCCGCCGCCGGCCTTGACCACCGGCTGGGCGTTCAGCCGCTGTTCGCCGTTGCCGATGGGCAGCGGGACATAGGCGGCGGGGAGCCCGACGGCGGAGAGTTCGGCGACGGTCATCGCGCCCGCGCGGCAGAGCATCATGTCGGCCGCGGCGTACGCGAGGTCCATCCGGTCCACGTACGGTACCGGGATGTACGGGGGCATTCCCGGCATCTGGTGTACCTGCGGCAGTTCGTTCTTCGGGCCGACCGCGTGCAGGATCTGGATCCCGGCCTGCTGGAGGTAGGGGGCGACCTGCTGGACGACCTCGTTGAGACGGCGGGCGCCCTGGGAGCCGCCGGAGACCAGCAGGGTCGGCAGGTTGGGGTCGAGGCCGAACATCGCGCGGGCCTCGGGGCGCGCGGCGGCCCGGTCGAGGGTGGCGATGGCGCGGCGCAGCGGGATGCCGATGTAGCGGGCGTCGCGGAGCTTGCTGTCGGGGGTGGAGACGGCGACCTTGGCCGCGTACCGGGAGCCGATCTTGTTGGCGAGGCCGGGTCGGGCGTTGGCCTCGTGGACGATGATCGGCACACCGAGGCGCTTGGCGGCGAGATAACCGGGCAGGGCGACGTAGCCGCCGAAGCCGACGACGGCGTCCGCCTTGGTGCGCTCCAGGATCTGCTCGGTCGCCTTGATCGTGCCGCGCAGCCGGCCGGGCACGGTGATCAGCTCAGGGGTGGGCTTGCGCGGCAGGGGCACGGCGGGGATCAGCGCGAGTTCGTAGCCGCGCTCGGGGACGAGGCGTGTCTCCAGGCCGCGCTCCGTGCCCAGGGCCGTGATGCCCACGGTCGGGTCCTGCCTCCGCAGGGCGTCCGCGAGGGCGAGCGCGGGCTCGATGTGACCGGCGGTTCCGCCACCGGCGAGTACGACATGCACCGAAATTCACCGCTCTCCGGACGAACGTGCCGAGACACGCCGTCGCATCGTGTTCCATCTCCCGGGCCCCGAAGGGCCGCCGCCACGCTTTCTACCAAAGCGGGGTTGCCGCATGGCAAGCGCCGCCCGTGCGGCGGGCTCGTCGCGCGCGAACGCGATCAGCAACCCGATGGCGAACATGGTCGGCAGCAGGGCGGAACCTCCGTAGGAGAACAGCGGGAGCGGGACTCCGGCGATCGGCAGCAGACCGAGCACCGCACCCATGTTGATCACTGCCTGAGCGGTGATCCAGGTGGTCACGCCTCCCGCGGCATACCTGACGAAGGGGTCCTCCGTGCGTCCGGCCACGCGGATACCCGCATAGCCTAGAGCCGCGAAGAGGGCGAGCACCGACAGCGTCCCCGCGAGACCCAGTTCCTCACCGGTGACGGCGAAGATGAAGTCGGTGTGCGCTTCCGGGAGTTGGCCCCATTTTTCCACACTCGCACCGAGGCCGGAACCGAAGATTCCGCCCGAGGCGAGGGCGTAGATACCGTGCACGGCCTGCCAGCAGTCGGCGCCGTCCGTACGGGGCTCCGTGGCCCCGATGCAGGCGAGGCGGGCCATGCGGTTCTCGCTGGTCCTGATCAGGATGAACCCGATGAGCCCGGCGATGGACAGCACGCCCACGAACAGCCGGGTCGGCGCCCCGGCCAGCCACAGCAGGCCGAACAGGATCGCCGTGAGAATGATCGCGGTGCCCATGTCGCCGCCGAGCATGATCAGCCCGAGCAACAGGAACGCCACCGGAACGAGCGGCACCAGCATGTGCTTCCACTGCGCGAGGAGCTGCTTGTCCTCCTTGCGGGCCAGCAGATCCGCGCCCCAGAGCACGAGGGCGAGCTTGCCGAACTCGCTGGGCTGGATCTGGAACGAGCCGCCGATGGCGATCCAGTTCTGGTTGCCGTTGATCGACTGCCCTATCCCCGGCACCTGGACCAGGGCCATCAGAAACACACAGCCCGCGAGGATCGGGTACGCCAGCGCCCGGTGCAGCTTCACCGGCATCCGCGAGGCCAGGAGCAGCAGCACGGTGCCGATCGTGGCCGCGAGGAACTGTTTGCGGAAGAAGAAGGTCCCCGGCAGCGACTTCTGCAGCGCCGTGATCTGCGAGGCCGAATAGACCATCACCAGGCCCAGCGCGGTGATCAGCAGACTGCCGCCGAGGATCAGGTAGTACGCGGTCAGCGGCCGGTCCCAGGCCTTGCGGGCCCGGGTGTGGAACCGCCGCACGGGGTTCTCGCGCGGGGGGCGTGGGACGGGCGGCCGCCGGGTGAGGCGCTGGACGGGAGGACGCCCGGTACGGCTACTGGGCATCGAGGGCGCCTTCCCCGCTGCGCACCGACCACATCCGTGTCACGCGTTCCCTCCCGAGTTCACCCGGCACGGCCGCCAGGCAGGGGCGGGCCGGGTCAGCCGTCCGCGGCGGCGAGTTCACGAACGGCGTCCGCGAACGCGTCCCCGCGCTTGTTGTAGTTGACGAACATGTCCATCGACGCACAGGCCGGCGCCAGCAGCACCGTGTCGCCCGCTCGCGCCAGTGTCCGCGCCTCGCGGACAGCCGCGAGCATCGCCCCAGTGTCGGTCCGGTCGAGGTCGACGACGGGCACTTCGGGCGCGTGTCGCGCGAGCGCTTCGCGGATCAGCGCGCGATCCGCGCCGATCAGCACGACACCCCGCAGCCGCTTGGCCGAGCTGGCCACCAGCTCGTCGAAGGTCGCGCCCTTGGCGAGGCCGCCCGCGATCCACACGATCGACTCGTACGCGGCCAAAGAGGCCTGCGCCGCATGCGTGTTGGTGGCCTTGGAGTCGTCGATGTAGGCGACGCCGTCCACATCGGCCACGTGCGCGATGCGGTGCGCGTCCGGTGTGAAGGCCCGCAGCCCGTCCCGTACGGCCGCGGCGGGCACCCCGAAGGCCCGTGCGAGGGCGGCCGCCGCGAGGGCGTTGGCGATGTTGTGCGGGGCGGGCGGATGGACGTCGGAGACCTCGGCGAGTTCCTGGGCGTTCTTCTGCCGGTTCTCGACGAAGGCGCGGTCGACCAGGATGCCGTCCACGACGCCGAGTTGGGACGGTCCGGGCGTGCCGAGCGTGAATCCGACGGCCCGGCAGCCCTCTTCGACGTCCGCCTCGCGCACCAGGTCCTCGGTGGCCTTGTCGGCCACGTTGTAGACGCAGGCGACCCGATTGCCCTGGTAGATACGGCCCTTGTCAGCGGCGTACGCCTCCATCGAGCCGTGCCAGTCGAGGTGGTCGGGGGCGAGGTTGAGGACGACGGCCGAATGCGCCTTCAGGGAGGGCGCCCAGTGGAGCTGGTAGCTGGACAACTCGACCGCCAGCACGTCGTACTGCTCGTCGCCCAGGACCACGTCCAGCAGCGAGACCCCGATGTTGCCGACGGCGGCCGTCCGCAGGCCCGCCGCCGCCAGGATGGAGGCGAGCATCTGGACGGTCGTGGTCTTGCCGTTGGTGCCCGTGACGGCCAGCCAGGGGGCGGCGTCCGGGCCGCGCAGGCGCCAGGCGAGTTCGACGTCGCCCCAGATCTCCAGGCCGGCCTCACGAGCCGCGGCGAAAAGCGGCTTGTCGGGTTTCCAGCCCGGGGTGGTGACGACGAGTTCGGTGCCCTCGGGCAGGGTGGCGCCGTCGCCGAGGCGCACGGTGATGCCGAGCGCCTCCAGGTCGGCGGCCTGCGCCCTGGCGCGTTCGTCGTCGCCGTCGTTGACGACCGTGACGACAGCGCCGAGGCCGTGCAGGACCTTGGCCGCCGGGATGCCGGAGACGCCGAGTCCGGCGACGGTGACGCGCTTACCCTGCCAGTCGGTCACTTCTCGGCCGCCCATCCCGCGTAGAAGATGCCCAGTCCGACGATCACGCAGATGCCCTGGATGATCCAGAAGCGGACCACGACAAGGACCTCGGACCACCCCTTGAGTTCGAAGTGGTGCTGGAGGGGTGCCATGCGGAAGACGCGCTTGCCGGTCAGGCGGAACGAGCCGACCTGGATGACGACCGACATGGTGATGAGGACGAACAGACCGCCGAGGAGCGCGAGGAGCAGCTCGGTGCGGGAGCAGATCGCGAGACCGGCGAGCGCGCCGCCGAGGGCCAGCGAACCGGTGTCACCCATGAAGATCTTGGCCGGCGAGGTGTTCCACCACAGGAAGCCGAGGCAGGCGCCCATCAGCGCGGAGGCCACGATCGCCAGGTCGAGTGGATCTCGTACCTCGTAACAGGCGGCCGGGTTGGTCAGGGTCAGCGTGTTGGCGCAGGACTCCTGGAACTGCCAGACGCCGATGAAGGTGTAGGCGCCGAAGACGAGGACGGAGGCACCGGTGGCGAGACCGTCCAGACCGTCGGTCAGGTTCACACCGTTCGACATGGCGAGGATCATGAACAGTGCCCAGATGACGAACAGCACCGGGCCGATGGTCCAGCCGAAGTCCTGGACGAAGGAGATCTTGGTGGAGGCCGGCGTCTGGTCGCGGGCGTCCGGGAACTGCAGCGCGAGGACCGCGAATCCGATGCCGACGATCAGCTGGCCGGCCATCTTCGCCTTGGCCCGCAGACCGAGCGAACGACGCTTGACGATCTTGATGTAGTCGTCGAGGAAGCCGACGAGGCCCATGCCGCCCATCAGGCCGAGCACCAGCAGACCGGAGAAGGTCGGCGTGTAGCCCGTGATCAGCTTGGACAGGAAGTACGCGGCGATCGTCGCCAGGATGAAGGCGATACCGCCCATCGTCGGCGTACCGCGCTTGCTGCCGTGCGTGCGCGGGCCGTCGTCACGGATGTACTGGCCGTAGCCCTTGCGGGCGAGCAGCTTGATCAGCAGCGGGGTGCCGACCAGGGTCAGGAAGAGGCCAATGACTCCCGCGAACAGGATCTGCTTCATCATCGGGCGGCAACCTCACCCTCGTTGCCGCTGTCGAGCAGCGCCTGCGCCACGCTCTCGAGCCCGACCGACCGGGACGCCTTCACGAGTACGACGTCTCCCGGGCGCAACTGACTGCGCAACAGGTCGATCGCCGCCTGTGCGTCGGACACGTGCACCGACTCCTCACCCCACGAACCCTCGTTATATGCGCCCAGTTGCAGCCAGGACGCTTCCCTGCCCCCGACCGCGACGAGCTTGCCGACATTGAGCCGGACGGCGAGCCGTCCGACCGCGTCGTGCTCGGCGAGCGATTCGTCCCCGAGCTCGGCCATCTTGCCGAGCACCGCCCACGTACGACCCCCTTGTGCCTGTGCGGCCTTGCCCATCGCCGCGAGCGCGCGCAGAGCGGCTCGCATGGACTCGGGGTTCGCGTTGTAGGCGTCGTTGACGACCGTCACGCCGTCCGGGCGCTCGGTGACCTCCATGCGCCAGCGGGAGAGGGAGCCCGCCTCGGAGAGCGCGGTGGCGATCTCGTCTGCGGACATGCCCAGCTCATGGGCGACGGCGGCCGCGGCGAGCGCGTTCGACACGTGGTGCTCACCGTACAGGCGCATGGTCACATCGCTTGCACCGGAGGGTGTGTGAAGCCTGAACACGGGCTGTCCGGCGTCCGTGAGCGTCACGTTCTCGGCGCGTACGTCCGCTTCGCCGGACTCGCCGAAGAGGATCACCTTCGCCTTCGTACGGGACGCCATGGCTCGGACCAGGGGGTCGTCGGCGTTGAGGATCGCGGCGCCGCCCTCCTCCGCGGGCGGCAGGGCCTCCACCAACTCGCCCTTGGCCTGCGCGATCTGCTCGCGGCCGCCGAACTCGCCGATGTGGGCGGTGCCGACGTTGAGGACGAGGCCGATCTTCGGCGGCGTCAGATCGGTGAGGTACCGGATGTGGCCGATGCCGCGGGCGCCCATCTCCAGGACGAGGAAACGGGTTTCCTCGGTGGCGCTGAGCGCGGTGAGGGGCAGCCCGATCTCGTTGTTGAGGGAGCCGGGCGTGAACACCGTCGGTGCCTTGCGCCGGAGCACCTGCGCGATCAGGTCCTTGGTGCTGGTCTTGCCCGCGGAGCCGGTGAGGGCGACGAGGGTGGTACCGAGCTTCCGCACGACGTGCCGGGCGAGGGCGCCGAGGGCCGTCTGGACGTCGGCCACGACGATCGCGGGCACGCCGACGGGGCGGGACGCCAGCACCGCTGCCGCGCCCGCCTCGACGACCGCGGCCGCGAAGTCGTGTCCGTCCACGCGTTCGCCGGCGAAGGCGACGAAGAGGCTGCCGGGCTCCACTTCACGGGAGTCCCGGACGACCGGTCCGGTGACCTGCGCCGACGGATCCGGTATGTCGTGCGTCTGCCCGCCGACGACTTCTGCGATCTCGGCGAGAGAGAGGGCGATCACAAGTTCATCCCTGGGTCTGCTGGATAGCTTCGCGAAGCACCTGGCGGTCGTCGAAGGGACGGACCACGCCGGCGATGTCCTGGCCCTGCTCGTGGCCCTTGCCCGCGACCAGCACGGTGTCGCCCGGCTGTGCGCGGGCCACCGCCGCGGCGATCGCGGCGGCCCGGTCCTCGAAGAGGAGGACCTCGCCGCGCTCGTGCACCGGCACGGACGCCGCGCCCTGGAGCATGGTCGCGAGGATCGCGAGGGGGTCTTCGGAGCGGGGGTTGTCGGAGGTCAGTACGGCGGTGTCGGAGAGCCGGGCCATGGCGGCGCCCATCGGCGCGCGTTTGGTCCTGTCCCGGTCGCCGCCGCAGCCGAGGACGACGTGCAGCCGGCCCTCGGTGACCTTGCGCAGTGCCTTGAGGACCGACTCGACGGCATCCGTCTTGTGGGCGTAGTCGACGACCGCGAGATACGGCTGTCCGGCGTCCACGCGCTCCAGCCGGCCCGGCACGCCCGGGACGGCGGCGATGCCGTCGGCGGCGGTCTGCGGGTCGAGCCCGGCCGTGGCCAGCGCGGCGACGGCCGCCAGGGTGTTGGCGACGTTGAAGGTGCCCGGCAGCGGCGACCTGGCGGCGATTCGCTCACCCTTGGGCCCGACCACCGTGAACGTCGAGTCCACCGGCCCGACCTGGGCCTCCTCGGCACGCCAGTCGGCGTCGGGGTGTCCCTCGGCGGAGAAGGTGACGACCGGGACCGTGGCCTCCTTGACGAGCCGACGGCCGTACTCGTCGTCGAGGTTGACGACGCCGAGCCTGCTGCGCTCCGGTGTGAACAGCTGCGCCTTGGCCTGGAAGTAGTCCTCCATGCCGGAGTGGAACTCCATGTGTTCCGGGCTGAGGTTGTTGAAGACGGCGACGTCGAAGACGCAGCCGTCGACCCGGCCGAGGACCAGCGCGTGGCTGGACACCTCCATGACGACCGAGTCGACACCGCGTTCACGCATGACCGCGAAGAGGGCCTGGAGGTCGGTCGCCTCCGGGGTGGTCCGCTCGGACTTGATGCGCTCGTCGCCGATGCGCGTCTCGACCGTGCCGATGAGGCCGGTGGAGCGGGCCGTCTTCAGGCCGCCCTCGACGAGATAGGCGGTGGTGGTCTTGCCGGAGGTGCCCGTGATGCCGATCTGGAGCAGGTCACCGCCCGGGCGGCCGTAGATCGTGGCCGCCAGCTCGCCCATCCGCGCGCGCGGGTTCTCGACGACGAGGGCGGGGAGCCCGGTGGCGGTGGCGCGCTCGGCGCCGCTCGGGTCGGTGAGCACGGCGACGGCGCCGAGGCCGGCCGCCTGGTCCACGAAGTCGGCGCCGTGCAGACGGGCACCGGGCAGGGCGGCGTACAGGTCGCCGGGGCGGACGGCACGCGAGTCGTGGGTGATGCCCGTGACCTCGACGGTGTCCGCGCTCGCCGACTGCTCGGCTCCCAGCTGACCGGCGAGTTCCGCGAGGGGTGTGGCGGAGACGTGGGCCGGCCGGGGCGGTCCCGGATATGTCACGGGAACGTCCTTCTGGGTGGTTTGGGACTGATCAGCGTGTGGCACGGCGGTGAGCGTACCGGGCGCACCCCCGCCGGAGCGAAGCGAGGGTTTGTGCGAGCGGGGCTGCGGTGCGTGGTTCCCGGGGTCGGGAGTGATCATGGTCACGAGTCGGTTCCTGGCTGGTTGCGCTGATCAGCGGGTGGATCAGGATGTGGTCAGGAGGCGGTTTCAGGGGGTGAAGGCGACGGGCAGGTTCGCGGGCTTCGCCCCGGTGGGCGGGACCTGGAGGGTCTTCAGGGCGAACTCCATGACCTCCTTGTAGATGGGCCCGCAGATCTGGCCGCCGAAGTAGTTGCCCTTGGTGGCGTTCTGGATCGCGCAGTAGACGGTGATCCGCGGGTTGTCGGCGGGCGCGAACCCGGCGAACGACGAGGTGTAGCCGCTGTATCTGCCGGTGGCCGGATCCACACGGTTCGCCGTGCCCGTCTTGCCCGCGACCCGGTAGCCGGGGATGCGCGCCTTGGTGCCCGTGCCCTCCTCGTCGTCCACGACGGACTCCAGCATCCGGGCGAGGGTCTTCGCCGTCTTCTCGCTCACGACCCGGGTCTTCCCGGACTTCGGAGCGGGGGTGAAGCGGCCGTCCGGTCCCTTGGTGCCTCGTACGAGGGTCGGTTCGACGCGTACGCCGCCATTGGCGATCGTCGAGTAGACGGAGGCCGCCTGCATGGCGTTTATCGACACGCCCTGGCCGAAAGGGATCGTGTACTGCTGCGAGGTCGACCAGTCGCCGGGCGCGGCGAGGATGCCCTTGGTCTCGCCGGGGAAGTCGAGGCCCGTCCGACTGCCGATGCCGAACTTCCGCAGGTACGAGTAGAGGATCTCGTTGGACTCCCGCTGGTTCCTGCCGAGTTCTCCGGTGGCGAGGATGGTGCCGATGTTGCTGGACTTGGCGAGCACTCCGTTGAGCGTCAGATACCAGGTCGGGTGGTCGATGTCGTCCTTGAAGAGCCGGTCGCCGCGGTGCAGCCGGTTGGGCACGGTGACGTGCGTGCCCGGCGTGGCGACGTTCTCCTCCAGTACGGCGGCCATCGACATGACCTTGGCGGTGGAGCCCGGCTCGTAGGCGTCTTCGAGGGCCCAATTGTGCAAGGAGTTCGGGTTCGCCCGGGACAGGTCGTTGGGGTCGAAGCCGGGCGAGTTGGCCATCGCCAGGATCTCGCCGGTGCGGGTGTCCTGCACTATCACGTAGCCGCGGTCCGCCTCGGACTTCTTCACCTGCTCGGTGATGGCGTTCTGCGCGGCCCACTGGATGTCGCGGTCGATGGTCAGCTCGACGTCGGAGCCGGCCACGGCGGGGGTCTCGGTGGAGCCCGCGGTGGGCACCAGACGACCGCCGGACTGGGCGTAGCGGATCTTGCCGTCCTTGCCGGCCAGCTGCTGGTTCAGCTGCTGCTCGACGCCGCCGCCGCCCTTGCCTTCGGCGTTGACCCAGCCCAGTATCCCGGCGGCGAGGTCGCCGTTGGGGTACACGCGCTTGCTGCTGGGCTCCTGGAAGACGCCGGCCAGCACGTTGACCGTGGCCTTGTCCTCTCTGGCCTTCTTGGCGAGCGCGGTCTTCAGGTCGCTGATCTGGTTCCAGACCTGGGGGGTCTGGCGGCGGGCGAGCAGCACATAGCGGGTGTTCTTGGTGCGCAGCTTCTCCGTGAGCGTCTCCTGGTCCGCGCCGATGATCGGCGCGAGGAGCGCGGCGGCCTGCTCGGGTCCGTCGTCGACCTTGAGCTGTTCGCGGCTGAACATCGTCGGGTCGGCCGTGATGTCGTTGGCGTCCGTGCTGATGGCCAGGTCGACGCCGTTGCGGTCGGTGATCCCGCCGCGCTCGGCGGCCAGCACCCGGCCGACGTACCGGTTCTGGTCGGCCTTGGCCGCGTACTCGCTCGCGTCGACGGCCTGCACCTGGAGCAGCCGTACGACGAAGGCGATCATCACCAGCGTCAGCGCGAGGCTCACCATGCGCAGCCGGGGGCGGGGGCTGCCCAGGCGGATGGTGCGCGCGGCCGGCTGCCGGGGCGTGCTCGGGCGGCGCTGAGCGGCGGGGCGGGCACCGGGGCCCGGGCGGCGCTGCTGACCGCCGGGGCGCACGGGCCGGGCGGGTCCGGGTACACGGCGGCGGGGGGGCTGCCTGCCTGAATCGGCCACTTCCGTCACCTGCCGGGGGTCGTCGGGAGCTGGGTGGACTGTACGGACGGGCTGGCGGGGGTGAACGTGGGGCTGGGGGTGGGGGTGGGGGTGACCGAGGGTGCCGGCGTCTGCGGCCGCGTCGGGGAGACCGAGGGTGTGGGGCTCGGGGTGGGGATCGGGCTCTCGGGGGGTCCCGGGTCGAGCGCCTCGGGTGCGAGGACGAGCGGCATACGGAGCACGGACTGCTGGGCGGCGCTCGGTACGCCCTTGACGGTGCCGTCGGGGTTCAGGAAGGCCGGGTCGCCGCCGGGGACCATACCCAGCTCGCGGGCGCGGCGCTGGAGGGCGTCGGGCGCGGAGTAGGCGTCCACGTCCCGTTGGAGCGCCTGTTCCTCGTCGGTGTAGCTCTTCACGTCGTCCTGGAGGTCGTCCAGCTTGAACGACCCTTCGCTGAGCGCGGAGTTCAGCACGAGGAGGCCGATGAGGCCGCCGCCCAGGAGCAGGACGACAAGGAGGACGAACGGGGTGCGGGCGGCCCCTCCTTTGGGCCCCGCGGGCAGGAGCCGCGCCAGACGGGCGGCCCGGCCCCTCAGTTCGGGTTTCCTACTCACGCACCCTCCCTGCGAGTTCGTTTTCCGGACTCACTCACCGTCCCCGCGAGTTCGCTTTTCGGACTCACTCACCGACCCCTTCACGCACCGTGTGCGGCCGCCTCGTACGCCTCATGCGCCTCATGCGCCTCATTGGAGGTTCTCCCGGATACGTTCCGCCCCGCGCAGACGTGCGGGGGCGGCGCGCCGGTTCTCGGCGACCTCTTCCTCGGTGGGAAGTTCGGCACCACGGGTGAGGAGCTTGAGCCGCGGCTGGTAGCGCTCGGGGACGACGGGCAGTCCGGGGGGCGCGGTCGTGGCGGCGCCCGCCGCGAACACCTGCTTGACGAGGCGGTCCTCGAGCGAGTGGTACGACAGCACGGCGATCCGGCCGCCGACCGCGAGGGCCTTCACGGCGGCGGGGATGGCCCGCTCCAGGACGGTGAGTTCGCCGTTGACCTCGATGCGCAGCGCCTGGAAGGTGCGCTTGGCGGGGTTGCCGCCGGTGCGCTTGGCCGCCTGTGGCAGGGAGTCGCGGATCAGTTCGACGAGGCGCGCGCTGTTGGTGAAGGGCTCCTTGTCGCGCTCGCGCACGATCGCGGAGACGATCCGCTTGGCCTGCTTCTCCTCGCCGTACGCCCTGAGGATCCGGACGAGTTCGCCCGCCGGGTAGGTGTTGAGGACCTCGGCGGCGCTGATGCCGCTCGTCTGGTCCATGCGCATGTCGAGGGGGGCGTCCTGGGCGTACGCGAAGCCCCGGTCGGCCTCGTCGAGTTGCATGGAGGAGACGCCGAGGTCGAACAGGACGCCCTGGACGCGCGGGAGGCCCAGGCGGTCGAGTACGTCGGGGAGTTCGTCGTAGACGGCGTGCACGAGCGTGGCACGGTCACCGAAGGGGGCGAGTCGTTCGCCGGAGAGGCGCAGCGCCTCCTTGTCGCGGTCGAGGGCGACGAGCCGCGCCTCGGGGAACCGGGTGAGCAGGGCCTCGCTGTGGCCGCCGAGTCCGAGTGTGCAGTCGACCACGACGGCGCCGGGCTCCGTGAGGGCCGGGGCCAGCATGTCCAGGCACCGCTGGAGCATGACGGGGACGTGGCGGCTGTTGCTCAAGGGGCCCTCTCAGGTCCGGCGCGAGCCGCACGTACGCGCCGCGCACGCGGGGAGATGCCGGGCTGTCACCGGTTCTCCAGGGTTTTCGGTCCGGCGGGGGGCCTCGCCTCCCGCTCCGCGTCACTTTAGTCCACGGCCCTTCGCGGTCAATCAACCGGCCTGCGCGTCGCGACGCCTTCCACGGGCGAAGCCCCGAAAGGGGATAAGTCACCCGCATGGGCGTGATCCAGCCACTCCTGTGGGTTACCTCACAACAAGCCTCAATGACGTTCTTTGTCCTCTCTCACAGAGCGCCCTCCGCGGCCGTGACCAGTACCGTCTTGGCTATGACGACCTCCGCAGCAGTTCCCCCCGGACCCGAAGGCGCCATATCCGACGGCACCGTCACCGACCGTCTCGTCGAGGCCAACGAGCGGTACGCCGCCGCGTTCTCCGACCCCGGGATGGACGCCCGTCCCGTTCTCCGTGTCGCGGTCGTGGCCTGCATGGACGCCCGCCTCGACCTGCACGACGCGCTCGGCCTGGAGCTGGGCGACTGCCACACCATCCGCAACGCGGGCGGCGTGGTCACGGACGATGTGATCCGCTCCCTCACCATCAGCCAGCGCAAGCTCGGCACCCGCAGCGTCGTCCTGATCCACCACACCGGCTGCGGCCTGGAGTCCCTCACCGAGGACTTCCGCACCGAGCTGGAGGCGGAGGTCGGCCAGCGCCCGGCCTGGGCGGTGGAGTCCTTCCGGGACGTCGACCAGGACGTACGGCAGTCCATGCAGCGGGTGCGCACCAATCCGTTCCTGCTGCATTCCGACGACGTACGCGGCTTCGTCTTCGATGTGAAGACGGGGCTGCTCCGGGAGATCGACCCGGCCTGACCGCATCGAACCGGGCCGCCCGCACCGCCCGTCCACAACCCGCGGGCGGTCCCGCGCAGCCCCGGTTTCCTGTCAATCTCCTGGCATTTTGGCGTTCAAAGGGCCGCAAGCCCGACATATCGCGGACTGTTATCCACAGGCGAGTGACACGGATTGGTAACGGCAGCAAGAATGCGGGTGTGGCGTCGCGCTGAGCAGTTCACGCGTGGTGTCCGTGTTTCGGGGTGGGCCGGTCCGCATCGCAGAGCGTCGGCCCGGAGAAAGAACGGGCCTAGGAGGGCCGTGTGACGACCTATGACGATCGAGCGAGCCTCACTGATCTGACCAGCACTGTGGAGCGAGTCCGCAGTTCGGTCGAAGGAGTGATCGAGGGCAAGCCTGAGGTCGTACGGCTTTCGCTGACAGTGCTGCTCGCCGAGGGACATCTTCTGATCGAAGACGTACCCGGCGTCGGCAAGACCATGCTGGCCAAGGCCCTGGCGAGGTCCATCGACTGTTCCGTGCGGCGTATCCAGTTCACGCCGGACCTGCTGCCCTCGGACATCACGGGTGTGTCCATCTGGGATCAGCAGCGCAAGGAGTTCGAGTTCAAGCCGGGCGCGATCTTCTCGCAGATCGTGATCGGCGACGAGATCAACCGCGCCTCGCCGAAGACGCAGTCCGCGCTCCTGGAGTCCCTGGAGGAGCGCCAGGTCACGATCGACGGCACGACGTACGAGCTGCCGAGCCCCTTCATGGTGGTGGCCACGCAGAACCCGGTCGAGATGGAGGGCACCTATCCGCTGCCGGAGGCACAGCGCGACCGCTTCATGGCCCGCGTCTCCGTCGGCTATCCCAGCCCGGAGGCCGAACTGCAGATGCTCGACGTCCACGGTGGGGTCTCGCCGCTGGAGGACATGCAGCCGGTGGCGCACGCGCACGAGATCGTGAAGCTGATCGAGGCCGTCCGCAATGTGCACGTCGCGGAAACGGTCCGGCGCTACGCGGTGGACCTGGTCGGTGCCACCCGCACCCACCCGGACCTCAGACTCGGCGCCTCGCCGCGTGCCACGCTGCATCTGCTGCGCGCGGCAAGGGCGACCGCCGCCCTGAGCGGCCGGGAGTACGCCCTGCCGGACGACATCCAGTCGCTCGCCGTGGCCATCCTCGCCCACCGGCTGCTGCCCACCGCCCAGGCCCAGCTCAACCGCCGTACGCCGGAGCAGGTCGTCCAGGAGATCCTGCAGCGCACGCCCGTGCCGCAGGCCCCTCCGCCGCAGAGCGGGTTCGGCTCGGTCCACACCACGCCCGCGTACCCGCAGCAGCCGCCGCGGAGGCTTGGATGACCACCGCCGGGCCGGCGCCCACCCCTGAGCAGGACAAGGGCGGGCTGCGCACGGCCCTCGCCGGCCTCACCACCCGCGGGCGTTCCTTCCTGGCCGCCGGCATAGCCGCCGCGATATGCGCGTACGTCCTCGGGCAGAGCGATCTGCTCCGGGTCGGCCTGCTGCTCGCCGTGCTGCCGCTGGTCTGCGCGACCGTGCTGTACCGCACCCGCTACCGGGTCGCGGGCAGTCGCCGCCTCTCCCCCGCGCGCGTGCCCGCCGGCAGTGAGGCCCGCGTCCATCTGCGGATGGACAACGTCTCGCGGCTGCCCACCGGGCTGCTGATGCTCCAGGACCGGGTGCCGTACGTGCTCGGTCCGCGCCCCCGGTTCGTCCTGGACCGGGTGGAGGCGGGCGGTCGCCGCGAGGTGTCGTACCGCGTCCGTTCGGATCTGCGCGGCCGCTATCCGCTGGGCCCGCTCCAGCTGCGCCTGACCGACCCGTTCGGCATGTGCGAGCTGACCCGGTCCTTCTCGACGTACGACACGCTGACGGTGATCCCGCGCGTGGAGGCGCTGTCACCGGTACGGCTGAACGGGGAGGCGAAGGGGTACGGCGACGGTCGGCAGCGCTCGCTGGCGCTGGCCGGCGAGGACGACGTGATCCCGCGCGGCTACCGGCATGGCGACGACCTGCGCCGGGTGCACTGGCGTTCGACCGCACGCTACGGCGAGCTGATGGTGCGCCGCGAGGAGCAGCCACAGCGCGCCCGCTGCACGGTACTGCTGGACACCCGGGCCGAGGCGTATCTCGGCGCGGGTCCGGACTCGGCCTTCGAGTGGGCCGTCTCCGGCGCCGCGTCCATGCTGGTGCACATGCTCGAACGGGGCTTCTCCGTACGACTGTTGACGGACACGGGCAACTCGGTGCCCGGCGAGGGCGCCGACGGGTTCGCGGGCGCGAGCCAGGAGTCCGCCGACGCGGCCGGACTGATGATGGACACCCTCGCGGTGATCGACCACTCGGACGGCACGGGCCTGTCACCCGCGTACGACGTGGTGCGCGGCGGCAACGAGGGGCTGCTGGTCGCCTTCCTCGGCGACCTCGACGAGGAGCAGGCGACGGTGATCGGCAAGATGCGTCAGCGCAGCGGCGGGGCGGTCGCCTTCCTCCTGGACAGCGAGGCGTGGACGACCGAACCGGGCGAGGTGCCGGGGGCCGGGGGCGCGAGCGAGGAGTCGGTGCGCCTGCTGCACGAGGCGGGCTGGACGGCGCTGACCGTGCCGCGCGGCGCCTCGCTGACGGACCTGTGGCGCCAGGCGGACCGGCAGCGCACCGGCGTGATGTCCGGGATCGGTAGGGAGGGGCGGTCATGAGCGGTCGGGCGAGGCTGGCGCTGTGCGCCTGGGCTGCCACGATCATGGCGGCGTGCGCGCTGCTGCCGCTGGTCGACCCGGCGACCTGGATCTTCCAGGCGGCCCTCATGCTGGGTGTGCAGAGCGGCGTGGGCGCGCTCACCCGGCGGGTCCCGCTGGCGCGGCCGCTGACCGTGGCCGCGCAGGCGCTGGTGGCGCTGATGATGCTGACCCTGGTCTTCGCCCGGGAGCAGGCGGTGGCCGGGATCGTCCCCGGGCCGGAGGCGTTCCAGCACTTCGCGACGCTGCTGCAGACCGGCACCGAGGACATCGGGCGGTATGCGATCCCGGCGCCGTTGAGCGACGGCATCCAGCTGATGATCATCGGCGGGGTCCTGGTGATCGGCCTCATGGTCGACGCGCTCGCGGTGACGTTCCGAAGCGCGGCTCCGGCCGGTCTGCCGCTGCTCGCGCTGTACTCGGTCGCCGCGGGACTCTCCGACGGCGCCGCCTGGCTGTGGTTCGTGCTGGCGTCCGGCGGCTATCTGCTGCTGCTCCTGACCGAGAGCCGCGACCGGCTCTCGCAGTGGGGCCGGGTCTTCGGCGGCGCACCGCACGGCCCGCGCGCGGAGTCCGCGAGCGGCGCCGTCGCCCCGGTGCGCACCGGGCGGCGCATCGGCGCGGTCGCGCTGGGCATCGCCCTGGTGGTGCCGCTCGGGCTGCCCGCCCTCGACGGCGGGCTGCTGGACGGCGCGGGCACCGGCATCGGCTCAGGCTCCGGTGGCGGCGGCACGATCTCCGCGGTGAACCCCGTGGTGTCGCTGCGCGACAGCCTGAACGTGGACGAGGACCGCCAGGTCCTGTCCTATCGCACCAACACGGACAACGTGCAGGAGATGTATCTGCGGATCGTCTCCCTGGACGACTTCGACGGCACCTCCTGGAAGCCGACCGAGCGCTCCATCACCGAGGTGCCGGACGACTTCGGCACCCCGACCGGCCTCGCCTCCGACGTCAAGCGGACCTCGATCGAGACCCGGATCGTCGCGGCGGAGGACTACGAGCAGAACTGGCTGCCGATGCCGTATCCGGTGACCGGCGTGGACATCGACGGCGACTGGCGGTACGAGCCCGTGGGCCGCACCCTCGTCGGTGACCACGGCCAGGACACCAAGGGCGCGCAGTACCAGATCGAGAGCCTGATCGTGCAGCCCACCGCGGAGCAGCTCTCCTCGGCGCCGGAGCCGCCGCCGTCCCTGCGGCGGGAGTACACCAAGGTGCCCGCCTCGCTGCCATCGGTGGTGGCGCGGACCGCGCTGGAGGTCACCAAGGGCGCGACGAACAACTACGAGCGGGCCGTCAAGCTGCAGGACTGGTTCGCGTTCAGCGGCGAGTTCACCTACGACACCGAGGTGCGGGCCGGCACGGGCGCGCGGGCGATAGCCCGGTTCCTGGAGGAGAAGGAGGGCTTCTGCGTCCACTTCTCCTTCTCGATGGCGGCGATGGCCCGCACCCTGGGCATACCGGCCCGGGTGGCCGTGGGCTTCACTCCCGGTACCCCGCAGGCGAACGGCACGATGTCGGTGGGGCTGCGCGACGCGCACGCCTGGCCCGAGCTGTACTTCGAGGGTGTGGGCTGGACCCGCTTCGAGCCGACCCCCAACCGGGGCACGACTCCTCCGTACACGGTGCCGGAGGACTCCGGCACCAGCGGCCTGCCCGATGTGCCCCGTCCCTCGCAGTCGGCGTCCACGGTGCCGTCGGCCGAGCCGTCGGCGAGCGAGAGCTGCACTCCGCAGGAGGCGAAGCTGGGGGCCTGCGCGAGCGAGTCCGCGGCGGCCGTGGCGGGGTCCGACGACGACGAGGACTCGCTCTGGGGTCTGCTGTTCTTCTCGCCCTGGACCCTGTTGACCCTTCCGGGGGCGCTGGTGGTGGTGGCGATCCCGTTGCTGCCGATGTTGTGGCGGCTGCGGGTCAGGTCCGTACGGCTCGGCGCGCACGACGGTGCGGTCCCGGCCCATGGGCCGGCCGCTTCGCGGCATGTGACCGACGAAGGGGGCTCTTCGGACGGATCCCCGTCGTCGCCGGTCAGGGCCACCGCGTACGGCCGTACGGAGGCCGCGGCGGCCCATGCGCTGGCCGCCTGGCAGGAGGTGACCGACACGGCGTGGGACTACGGGATCGCGCCGGACGAGTCGCAGACGCCCCGTAAGGCGGCGGCGCGGATCGTGCGGCTCGGGCAGCTCGAACCGCCGACCGCGGAGGCGGTGCATCGGGTGGCGGCGGCGGTGGAGCAGGTCCTCTTCGCTCCGCGTCCGCAGATCCCTTCGGGCCTCGCCCGGGACGCGCACCAGGTCGGGCTCGGACTGCGGGCGCACGCCGGCCGCCGGACGAAGCTCCGGGCACTGCTGCTGCCGCGTTCGACCATCCGGGTTGCCTGGGCCCTCTCCGCCCGCTGGGCGGACACCAGGGACGACCTGCTGTCCCGCGTCCCGACGCTACGGCTGCCCTGGCGACGGCCCTCGCCAAGCCAGAACAGCTGAGGCTCCCCGCTCACGCCTCTGCCCCCGCCGGGATCGCCCGGCGGGGGCAGAGGCGTGTAAAGGGGCGGGACTGCTACCGCAGACAGCGGGGTGGGACTGGCACCGCGCGTAGGGAGACGGGGCAGACACCGCAGGGATCAGGGTGGGTGGCAGACACCGCAGGGAGCGGGGTGGGTGGCAGACACCCGGGGAGCGCGGCAGGGGGAGCTGCATGCGCCCGACTCCGCGTCCAGCGGCCTCCTCGTACAGTCGCCGCTACGAGATCCCCGGGCGGCCGGGGTCCCCGGACAGCCGTCGCATGGAGGGCCGCGGTTGTTCGATTTTCGGGCGCACGTGAAGGGTGACCGCCCCTTGGGTGGTCACCCTTCGTCCGTCTTCAGCTGTGGCTGGCGAATCGGCGATCCGGCGGGCTCAGTGGCCCCCCTGCTCGTCACGACGGCGCTGCCAGCGCTGTTCGATTCGGTCCATCATGGAGCGGCGCTGTCGTGTCTGTCGACGCGCACCGGCGGAGCCTGCGGCACCGGTGGGCTGCTCACCCGGCTTGGGGGCCTTGCGCCAACCGGTGACGGCGAGCACCGCGCAGCCCAGCATGACGAGGAACCCCACCACGCTGACCCAGATCTGCTGTGCGACCATTCCGGCCATGAGGAGCGCGATACCCACTAGAAAGCCCGCGACCGCCTGGTAGACCCGCCGCCGGGTGTACGTACGCAGCCCGCTTCCCTCAAGCGCTGACGCGAACTTGGGATCTTCGGCGTACAGCGCTCGCTCCATCTGCTCGAGCATGCGCTGCTCGTGCTCTGAGAGCGGCACGGAGTCCTCCTCATCGTGCGGTCGCCGGAGCGACCCGGGGGGTCCTCTTCAGGATAGGCAGGGAATCGCCCCCTTGAAACCCGCCCCTCTACGCCAATTCGCCAACCGGGACCCGCCATGGCACCCCGACTCGCTGAGGTGTGAATTCCCCAGCGGACGGCCCGTCATGCCGGAACGGTCTCCCTCGATCATACGGCTCCGAGCGCCCGATCGGGGGGCCTGTGGCGTACTCCATCCGCCGCCGACTCCCTGATCAGCGGGTCACCCTCGTTCGCCGCGGCGGACGGCTCAGGACTCGGCGGCCCCTCGCGTCTCACCCAGCACATGAAGTTGCGTGGCGACGGAGTGGAAGGCGGGCAGTTCGGCGGCCGCGGCCTCCAGCTTGAGCAGGGCGTCGAGGGCGCCGGGTTCGGTGTCGACGAGGACACCGGGGACCAGGTCGGCGAAGACCCGAACACCGTGCACCGCGGCGACCTCCAGGCCCGCTCCCTCGACGAGCGCGGTGAGCTGCTCGGCGGTGAAGCGGTGAGGCACCGGATCGCCCTCGCCCCAGCGTCCGTTCGGGTCGTCGAGCGCCTGCCGGGCCTCCTTGAAGTGCCCGGCGAGGGCCCGCGCGAGCACCGCGCCGCCAAGGCCCGCGGCGAGCAGGCTGAGCACGCCCTCCCGGCGCAGCGCGGCGACCGCGTTGCCGATGCCCTCGGCGGGGTCGTCCACGTACTCCAGGACGCCGTGGCAGAGCACGGCGTCGTATCCGCCGCGCTCGACGACGTCGAAGAGGCCGTGCGCATCGCCCTGGACGCCCCGCACGCGGTCGGCGACACCGGCCTCGGCGGCCCGGCGCTCCAGCGCGAACAGCGCGTTCGGGCTGGGGTCGACGACGGTGACGCGGTGGCCGAGGCGGGCCACGGGCACCGCGAACTTGCCGCTGCCGCCCCCGGTGTCCAGCACGTCCAGAGACTCCCGTCCGGTGGCCTTCACCCGGCGGTCGAGGGCGTCCTGGAGGACCTCCCAGACCACGGCGGTACGCAGGGAGGCGCGGGGTCGGGAAGGATCGGAGCGCAGCGACGTCGGCTGAGGGTGCTGGTGGGACACGGGCGGGCGCATCGGGTCCGACACGGCAGTTGACTCCTCGGCGGGGCACCGCCTGGCGTGCGGCGGAGCGATGGGCTTGCGTCTCCGCCGGGCCGGTGGCCGCGGCGGAGGATACGGATGCCCCCAACCCTAATGGGCGGCGCCGGGGCTGCCGGTCAGCCCGCGTCCGGGACTCCCGGGGCGTCGTCCTGCCGGGGCTGCGGCAGCACCGGCTGGAGGACCAGCATCCGCTCGACGAGGCGCAGGAACATCGCCACGTCGCGTATGAGGTCGTCGGCGTCACGCGCGCTCGCCGCGCCCTGTATGCCGGCCTCGGCACGGGCCCGGCGGGCGGCGCCGGAGGCGAACAGGGCGCTCCACTCGGCGAGTTCGGGCGCTATCTCGGGGAGCACTTCCCAAGCGCTCCGTATCTTGGCGCGGCGCTTCGGGGTGGGCTCCGGGCGGCCCCGGGCGGCGAGCACCGCGGCGGCGGTGCGCAGGGCGGCCAGGTGGGCGGTGGCGTACCGCTCGTTGGGCGTCTGGAGCCCCGACGCCTCGTCGAGTCCGGAGCGCGCCTGGGCGAGCAGGTCGAGGGCGGCGGGTGGGGCCGTCGCCCGGCGCAGCACGGGGTGCACGTCGCTCGCCGGGCCGGTCAGTGAGGGGGCAGGGCCGGTGGCGCGGCGCCGGTTGGCGGCTGCTGCGGGGTGGCTGGCCATGACGAACCTCCTGTCGTCTTCGTGACGGCACGCCCTGACACGAGGTGCCGTATGTGCTCATCGTGCGGTATGCCACTGACAATCCGTTGTGACCTGCGCTTTTGCTTCGATCAGAGGTTCGGAGTAGTTTTTGCACTGACCAGTCAGTTCAAAAACTCGAAGAGGGGTCCGGGGGACATGGAAGAGCCACGGGTGGCGGACG
The DNA here is from genome assembly GCF_024612015.1 of Streptomyces sp. CA-210063. Taxonomy (NCBI): domain Bacteria; kingdom Bacillati; phylum Actinomycetota; class Actinomycetes; order Kitasatosporales; family Streptomycetaceae; genus Streptomyces; species Streptomyces sp. CA-210063. The sequence continues at coordinate 7,897,037 of NZ_CP102512.1, read as the reverse complement.
ACGCCGGGCCGGAGACGGTCGACGGTGTGGCTGTCGATGCCGAGGACTTCGGGCTCAAGGGGCCGCGGGGCTGGGCGTTCCGGGGAGTCGGGTTCGGCGCGGAGGCCGGCTCGCTGGTGGCGGTCGAGGGGCCGTCCGGATCGGGCCGGACCTGTCTGCTGCTCGCGCTCACCGGGCGGATGAAGCCGAGCGAGGGCCACGCCACGGTCGGCTCCCTCCGGCTGCCGAAGCGGATGGCGGCCGTCCGCCGGATCAGCGCCCTCGCCCATGTCCCCGGTGTGACCGACCTCGACCCGGCCCTGACCGTCGGGGAGCACCTGCGTGAACGGGCGCTGCTGCAGCGGCGGTTCGACGGCTCCCTGCGCGGGCTGCTGCGCCCTGGGGCCGAGCGGGCCGCCGAGGCGAAGCTCCGCGTCGAGGCCGCCCTGGCCGCCGCCGGGCTCGACCGCGAGAGCCTGCCCAAGGGCTCCCGGACCGCCGTACGCGACCTGGACCGGCTGGAGGCCCTGCGGCTGTCCATCGCCCTCGCCCTCATCGGGCGGCCCCGGCTGCTCGGCGTCGACGACACCGACCTGAAGCTCTCCGACGCCGAACGGGCCGAGGTGTGGGCCCTGTTGAGGTCCCTCACGGCGTCCGGGATCACGGTGGTGGCGGTGTGCAGCGAGGCCCCGGAAGGTGCGGTCGTCGTGTCGACGGCGCCGGAGAAAGGCACACGCGCGCGTGAGAACGCCCGCGAAGCCCCCTCCCCTGAGCCCGCACCCGCCCCCGCCCCCGCCGGCAGCGACCAGACCGACAGCGACCACCACGACGACGACAAGGAGACGACCGATGCGCTCGCCGAAACTCGCCGCGCTTGAGCTCAGGCGGTTCGGCCGGGGGAAGCTGCCGCGGGCCGCGCTGGTCTCGCTCCTGCTGCTGCCGTTGCTGTACGGCGCCCTGTACCTGTGGTCCTTCTGGGACCCGTACGGCCGTCTCGACCGTATCCCCGTGGCGTTGGTGAACGACGACAAGGGGGCGTCGGTCGGCAAGCAGAAGCTGACGGCCGGGGACGACATCGCGCAGGGGCTGCGGGACAGCGACACCTTCGAGTGGCACCGGGTGAGCGCCGCCGAGGCGCGTGAAGGCGTCGAGGACGGCACGTACTACTTGTCGCTGACCATGCCGAAGGACTTCAGCCGGCGGATCGCGTCGAGTTCCGGGGACTCCCCGGAGACGGGCGCCCTCCAGGTGCGCACGAACGACGCGAACAACTACATCGTCGGGCAGATCTCGCGGACGGTGTTCTCGGAGGTGCGGACGGCGGCTTCGACGAAGGCGTCACGGTCGTTCCTGGACCGGATCTTCATCTCCTTCTCGGACATCCACGAGGAGACCGAGAAGGCGGCGGACGGCGCCGACGATCTCAAGGGCGGCATCGACAAGGCGGAGAAGGGCTCCAAGGACCTCGCGGACGGGCTGAAGGAGGCCAAGGAGGGCAGCGGGGAACTGTCCGGCGGCCTGAAGGACCTGGACGAGGGCGCGGGCGATCTGGAGGACGGGGCCCAGCAGGTCGCGGACGGCACCCGGAAGCTCGCCGACAAGGTCGGCGGCGTGGCGGACCGCGTGCGGCCCTTCCTCGACGAGAACGGCGACACGATCGCCGACACCGCCACCCTGGTCGCCGACTCGGCGGCCACGATCCGGGGCCACCTCGACGCGTTCGTCAAGACGGCGCCGGCCGCCGAGACGGGCACCCGTGCCGCCTCCGACACCCTGGACGACGTCTACGAGCGGCGCTGCGAGGAGGCCGTACTGCCCGACGCGGCCTGCGCGGACCTGAAGAAGGCGAAGGACGCCGCGGCTCAGGCGGCGGTGCTCGCCAAGGACGTCAACACGGTGGTGAAGAACTACGACGGTGACATGAAGGCCTTCGACAAGGACCTGGAGACCCTGGAGAAGCAGGCCCGCGCCCTCGCGAAGGCGGCGCCCACCCTCTCCGAGGACCTCGACAACGCCGTCACCAAAGTGAACGCGCTCAACAAGGGCGCCGCCGAGGTCGCCAAGGGGGCCAAGACGCTGCACACGGGCCTCGGCACCGCCAAGACCGGCGCGGAGGACCTCGACACGGGCGTCGGCGATCTGAAGTCGGGCGCGGTGGACCTCAAGGGCGGCATGTACAAGCTGGCCGACGGCTCCGGGAAGCTCGCGGGCGGTCTGCACGACGGGGCCGAGCAGATCCCGGACTACGACGAGCAGGACCGCGACCGGCGCACCGAAGTGATGGCCGATCCGGTGCAGTTGGCCACCAGGGATCTGCACAAGGCGCCGAACTACGGCACCGGGTTCGCCCCGTACTTCATCCCGCTGTCCCTGTGGGTGGGCGCGATGGTGGCGTACATGCTGATCCAGCCGCTCAACCGGCGGGCTCTCGCGGCGGGTGCCTCGGCGTGGCGGATCACGCTGGCGGGCTGGCTGCCGGTGGCCGCGCTGGGTGTGCTGCAGACGGTCGCGCTGATGGCGGTGCTCCACTGGGCGGTCGGCCTGGAGATGGTGCGGGCGGCCGGGACGGTGGGCTTCCTGTTCCTGGTGACGGCGTGCTTCGCGGCGATCGTGCAGTGGCTCAACGCGCGCTTCGGGGCGGCGGGCCGGATCCTCGTCCTCGCCTTCCTGATGCTCCAGTTGACGTCCGCGGGCGGCACGTATCCCGTGCAGACCAGCCCGGACTTCTTCAACGCGGTCCACCCCTTCCTGCCGATGAGCCATGTCGTCGACGCCCTCAGGAGGCTCATCACGGGCGGCGGTCTGGGCCCCGTCCGGCAGGCGTGCGCGGTGCTGGTCGCCTTCACCGTCGGCGCCCTCGCGCTGACCGCCCTGTCCGCCCGTCGCAAGCAGGTGTGGACCCTGGACCGGCTGCACCCGGAGTTGAGTCTGTGACCGCGCACGGAACGGTTCCTGTGACAATCAGGGCCATGGAAAGCAGCAACGCCCCCGGCGGCGCAGGCGGGGGCCGCCGCGAGGCGACCCGGCAGAAACTCTACGAAGCGGCCGTCACCCTCATCGCGGAGCAGGGGTTCTCCGCCACCACGGTGGACGAGATCGCCGAGCGCGCCGGCGTCGCCAAGGGCACGGTCTACTACAACTTCGCGAGCAAGTCGGTTCTCTTCGAGGAGCTGCTGCGGCACGGCGTGGGACTCCTCACCGCCTCGCTCCGGGAGGCGGCCGAGCGGACCGAGAAGGAGGGCGGCACCAAGGTCGACTCCCTGGACGCGATGATCCGGGCCGGGCTCGTCTTCATCGACCGCTACCCGTCCTTCACCCAGCTCTACGTGGCCGAACTGTGGCGCACCAACCGGGCCTGGCAGTCCACGCTGATGGTCGTCCGGCAGGAGGCGGTCGCGGTCGTCGAGGACGTGCTCCGCGCGGCTGTCGAGGGGGGCGAGCTGAGCGACGAGATCGATGTCGGACTGACGGCGTCGGCCCTGGTCGGCATGGTCCTGGTGGCCGCCCTGGACTGGCAGGCGTTCCAGCCGGAGCGCTCCCTGGACGACGTCCACGCGGCGCTGTCCCGGCTGCTCCAGGGCCGGGTGAGCGGGAACCGCTAGCCGGATCGGGGCACGAACGAGAGCGCCGGTCCGCTCTGGCCGCGTCCCCCGCGGGCCACCTCGAACCGGCGCTTCCCCGTTCCCCCGTCTCCCCCGTGCCTCGCTCCCGCCGACTCACGTCGACGGAAGGAGCGGTAGAGAGCGCGAGAACCGTTCCGCCGCCCCGTGTCGGCGGTACCGGAGCCGCGCCCCTTCCCGTGCCTCCACTCTCTCGTTTCCGCAGGTGGCGGCCCATCCGCGCGCGTACTCATCTCACCGGCTAGGTACGCGTACTCAACACTGCGCACTCACCCCCAGAACCACCTGTTGCCGACTGGTGACGATCGCGTCCGCGTTCGTACTCCCCCGAATGGCGGCGCAGCCGCCTTCCAGGGGTCGCGGGGAACTGCGCGACAAGCCACGACGAACCCGCGGCCGCCCACGCGACCGCACCCCCGAGCCCGACCGCGAACACAGACTGTCAGCGGCGGCCGATAAAGTCCCTGACATGGCAAGGATTGCGGTGATCGGCGCCGGGCTCGGCGCCATGGCGGCCGCCGCCCGGCTGGCCGTCGCGGGCCACCGGGTGGTGGTGTACGAGCGCACGTCGACCTACGGCGGCGCGCTGGGCCGGTTCGAGCGCGACGGCTTCGCGTTCGACACCGGACCCGGACTGCTGCCGCTGCCCGCCGTCCACCGCGATCTGTTCCTCAAGACCGGCAAGGAGCCGCTGGAGAAGTGCGTCGACCTGGTCCAGGTGGACCCGGCGGCCCGGCACGTCTTCGCGGACGGCACGGCCCTGTCGCTGCCGAACGCCTCACGCGCGGGCGTCGTCGCCGCCCTGAACACCGCGCTCGGGCCGGGGACCGGCGACCGCTGGGGCGACTTCCTGGTGCGGGCCCGGGAGGCCTGGGACCGCACACGGCGGCCCCTCCTGGAGGAGCCGCTGCGGCCCGACTGGCGGGTCCTCGCCGAGCGCGAGCCGTACCCCTCCGTGCCCCACAAGCGGCTGCTGCGCACCCGCCGTGCCCGCACCCTCGCCGAGATCGGGGAGTGGGAGCTGCGCGACCCCCGGCTGACAGCTCTGCTGGAGAGCCACGCCCTCGCGTACGGCCTGGACCCCCGGAACATCCCGGCGAGCGCGGCGGTCCTGCCGTACATGGAGCACGCCTTCGGGAGCTGGTACGTCCGGGGCGGCATACGGGAGTTGGCGCGGGCGCTGTACGAGCGGTGCCTGGCCCGCAAGGTCGAGTTCGTCTTCGACGCCGAAGTCACCGGGATCGTGGAGAAGGACGGCAGGGCGGCCGGTGTGGAGCTGGCGGCCGAGGTGGACACCGGGGACCGGGCGGTGACGGAGGCGGACCACGTCGTCGCGGGCATCGATCCGGTACGGCTCGGCGGCCTGACGGAGCGTGACCTCCAGGGCGACGGCGACGTACGGCCGGACCTGGAGTCGCCGCGGCCCGGCCGGCTGACCGTGCTGCTGGCCCTGCGCGGGACCCGTGAGGCCGGCGCGGCACACCGCACGGTCGTGCACGCGCCCGACCGGACCGCCGAGTTGGACTTTCTGAGCGGTCTGAGCGACACCGACGACCCGGTGCCGCTCACGGTGACCGTGCTGCGGCCGGACGACCCCGCGCTGCGCCCGGACGAGGAGCACGAGTCCGTGGTCGTGTCGGCGGCGGTGCCGACCGACATCGACTGGGCGGCGGGCGATGTCGCCGAGCGGTGCGCGGAGTTGCTCGTCACCGCCGCCGAGGCCGCCGTGCCCGGCCTGCGGGAGCGGCTCCTCTGGCGCGAGGTGCGCACCCCGGCCGACACGGCCCGGGAGACGGGTGCCGAGGGGGGCGCCATCCCCGCACCGGCGCTCGCCGCGGCCGACGGCCGTTTCCTGCACCCGTCCAACGCGGCCCGTTTCCCGGGGCTGTACCTGGTCGGTGGCTGGTCCCACCCCGGCGGCGGCCTCCCGCACGCCGGGATGTCGGGCGCGCTCGTGGCCGGACTGATCGTGGAGGGACCGGACTTCCGCGGCTCCCAGTGAGACACGAGGGCCCGTACGGACGTCTGCGGCTCCCGTCCGAAGGACCGGGGAAGGCCCTGGAGGACCGGGGAAAGCCGTGGAGGACCGGGGGCTCACATGAGCCCCGGCGGCCCTTCAGAAACGGTACTGCTGCTCGTCGTGCCCGTTCCCGCCGTTGCCGTTCCCCTGGTACGGATACGACTGCTCCGGCGGGAGTTCGTTGCCGAACGCGTCGAACGAGTCGTCGGTGCTGCGCTGTTGCGGGACCCAGACACCGCCGGGCGGGGTCTCGCCGCCGTAGCCGCTGTTGCCGTACTGGTCCTGGCCGTAGCCCTGTTGACCGTATCCCTGCTGGCCGTAGGACGGGTCGTAGGAGGCGGCGGCGTCGTAGGTCTGCGTGCCGATGTACGGGTCGGAGTAGGCGGCGTACTGCTGCTGGGCCTGGTCGTAGCCGTAACTCTGCTGGTCGTAGCCGTAGTAGGCGAAGGCTTCGTCCTGGGTGGACTGCGTGGACTGGTCGGCGTTCGCGTAGGGCTGCTCGGGGACGGCCGCGTAGGCGTTGTTGTCGCCGTAGATGCCGTACGAGCTGGTGTCGTCGGGCAGGGGCTCCGGGGAGTAGACGGTGGTCGTCTCGGCCGCGGAGGGGCCGGCGCCGGGGCGGACGAAGACGTCGTCGTCGTGGTCGAAGGCGTCGTCGGCCTGGCGGTACGTTCCGGCAGCCGGGGCCTCCAGGTCGGTGACCTCCAGGGTCGGGTCCTGGCGGTCCGGTTCGCCGCGGCGCCGCTTCTTGCCGGCCTTGGCGATCCTGCCGCCGTCCTCACCCTCACCCTCACCGGGACGCGGGCGGACGGCCCAGCCGGCCTCGAAGCCGCGGCGGAACGACAGCGTCACATAGGTCTGTCCGACCGCGAACCCGATCGCGCCCAGGGCGATGACGATCACCGAGGGGATCAGGACACCGAGGACCACACCGAGGAAGCCGACGAAGGCGAGCAGCCGCCAGCGCAGGCGCGCCTTGTACTGCAGCAGCACCTCGCCCAGCAGCCACAACGCGACGATGCCGAACGCGATGTAGAGGACCGTCCAGCCCATGTACGCCCCTCTCCCTGTGGCCGCCTACGCAGTGTGTCGTACGCGAGTGCGACCGGTCTAGGCCCGTGGTGGATGGTGCGGGCCCAGGTTCTCGTAGATTTCCAGAGTCGCGGTGGAGTTGTTCAGGGTGATGAAGTGAAGTCCGGGGACTCCCTCGTCCAGCAGCCTGGCGCAGAACTCCGTGGCGAACTCGATGCCAATGGAGCGTACAGCGGCCGGATCTGCTTTGGCTGTGACGATCCGCTCTTTCAGGGCGTTCGGGATGGCGGCGTTGCTGAGTTGGGGCAACCGTTCCAGCATCTTCACGCTGGTGACGGGCATGACCTCGGGAATGACAGGAGTCTCACAGCCCGCCTTCGCGACGGCGTCCCTCAGACGCAGGTACGAGTCCGGGTGGAAGAACATCTGCGTGATCGCGTAGTCGGCGCCCGCTCGGCACTTGTCGACGAAGCGCGCCACGTCGCTGTCCCAGTCGGGGGAGCGCGGGTGCATCTCCGGGAAGGCCGCGACGCCTACGCAGAAGTCGCCCGATTCCTTGATGAGTTGGACGAGTTCGGCGGCGTACGTCAGGCCCTGCGGATGCGGGACCCACTCGCCCATGGGGTCGCCGGGCGGGTCGCCGCGGACCGCGAGCATGTTGCGGATCCCGGCGTCCGCGTACTGGCCGATGATGTTGCGCAGCTCGGCGATGGAGTGGCTGACCGCGGTGAGGTGGGCGACCGGGGTGAGGGTGGTGTCGGCGGCGATCCGCTCGGTCGCCTTCACCGTGCCGGCCCGGGTGGAGCCGCCCGCGCCGTACGTCACGGAGACGAAGCTGGGGGCGACCGCCTCGATCCTGCGGAGGGCGTTCCACAGGTTCCGCTCGCCCTTCTCCGTCTTGGGCGCCCAGAACTCGAAGGAGTACGTGGTTTTGCCCGTGGCGAGCATGTCGCGCACGGTCCGTGCGCGATCAGTCCTGGTGGAAGCGGTTCCTAGGGCCATATCGGCAGGTTAGTCAGGTCGGAGCCGTCCCCCAACCAGAGCAAGGTTTTTTATCCCGTTTTGCCGCCCTTTTGTCCACGCCTTGGACATGGGGAGCGCGCGGGAGCTAGAGGGCGCGCAGGCGCTTGGCGAACTCCGCCGCCGCGGCTGCGGGGTCGTCGGCCTCCGTGATCGCCCGGACGACGACGGCCCGGCGGGCTCCCGCCTCGACGACCTCGTCGAGATTGCCGAGGTCGATGCCGCCGATGGCGAACCAGGGGCGGTCGGTGCCGAGGGCGGCGGTGTACCGGACGAGATCCAGGCCGGGCGCGTGGCGGCCGGGCTTGGTGGGGGTGGGCCAGCAGGGGCCCGTGCAGAAGTAGTCCACGCCCTCCTGGACGGCCGCGGCGGCGGCCTCCGCCTCGGAGTGTGTGGAGCGGCCGATGAGGATGCCCTCGCCGAGGATCGCGCGGGCGGCGGGGACCGGGAGGTCGCCCTGGCCGAGGTGCAGGACGTGGGCGCCGGACGGGTGCGCGGCCCGGGAGGCGTGCGCCACGTCGGCCCGGTCGTTCACCGCGAGCAGTGTGCCGTGCTGCCGGCACCTGTCGGCGAACACCTCCAGGTACTCGAGCTCCGCGGCCGCCTCCATGCCCTTGTCGCGCAGCTGCACGATGTCCACGCCGCTGCTCAGGACCGCGTCCAGGAACTCCGGGAGGTCGCCCTGGCGCGTGCGGGCGTCCGTGCAGAGGTAGAGCCGGGCGTCGGCGAGCTGGGCGGCGGCGTCAGGCATGGAGAGGTCCCCCCGTTGTCGGTGCGTCTCGGTGCGGCGTACGGACCGCGGCCCCTTACGGGGGTGCGGGCCCGTACGCCGTACAGGCGGCTGTTCCAGTTCCTCAGGTACTCGGATGCTGCTCAGGCGTTCCGGTGTGTCGGTTCAGACGGCGAGCGCCTGGGCGCGGCGCTTCACCTCCGTGCCGCGATTCTCGCTCAGGGCCTGGGCCGGGGTGCCGGGCAGGCTCGGGTCCGGAGTGAAGAGCCACTCCAGCATCTCTTCGTCGGTGAAGCCGTCGTCCCGCAGCAGGGTCAGGGTGCCGGACAGGCCCTTGACGACCTTGTCCCCGTCGATGAAGGCGGCGGGGACGTGCAGTGCGCGGTTCTCACCACGGCGTACGGCGATGAGCTGGCCTTCCTTCACCAGCTGCCGCACGCGCGTCACCTCGACGTCGAGCATCTCTGCGATGTCGGGGAGGGTCAGCCACGCGGGGACGAGAGCATCGATCTTTGCGTCAATCTCGGTCACGTCTCCAAGACTGCCATCTGGGACTGACAGTGGGTAGCCGAGCCGCCTCCGGCGGGGGCCGACAGAGGGTTTCCTACGCCGTCGCCGCCTTCAGGGGCCTCGCCGGGTCCTCCAGCAGTTCGGGGTTCATCGGGGTGCCCGCCTCGATCAGGCGGCGGCCCTGGGCCAGGTCGCGGGGGCGGCCCACGGCCAGCAGGGCGACCAGGCGGCTTTCGCGGAGCCAGCAGACCGACCAGGCGGCGCCGGTGGGGTCGCCGCGCCAGACCATGGTGTCGGCGGACGGGTGGTGGCCGGCGTACTGGACGAAGCGGCCGAACTGCTCGGACCAGAAGTACGGCACGGGGTCGTAGGGCTCCGGGGTCTCGCCGACGATGTTCGCGGCGACCGTGCGGGGGCCCTGGAGGGCGTTGTCCCAGTGGTGGACGAGGAGGCGCCGGCCGTACCTGCCCGACGGGAAGGAGGCGCAGTCGCCGACCGCGTAGACGTCGGGCGCGGAGGTACGCAGATGGTCGTCGGCGACCACCTCTCCGTGTGCGCCGAGCGCGATGCCCGAGCCCTGGAGCCAGGCCGTGGCGGGGCGCGCGCCGATGCCCACGACGACCGCGCCGGCGGACACCCGGGTGCCGTCGTCCAGGACGACCGTCCCGGGCTCGACGCGCTCCACGCGCGCGTGGGTGCGCAGGGTGGTGCCGCTGTCGGCGTACCAGGCGGTCATCGGCGCGGCCACCTCGGCGGGCAGCGCGCCCGCGAGGGGGCGGTCGGCGGCCTCGACGACCGTCACCGCGCACCCCGCCTCCCGCGCGGCCGTGGCGAACTCCGCGCCGATCCAGCCCGCACCCACGACCACGATGTCGTGCTGCTGGGCCAGCACGGGCCGCAGCCGCTCGGCGTCGTCCAGGGTGCGCAGCAGATGCACCCCGGGCACGCCCTCGGCGCCCGGCAGCCGGATCGGTTCCGCGCCGGTGGCGAGGACGAGGACGTCGTACGGGACGGGCCCGGCGGCCGTGTCGAGTGCGTGGTCGGCGGGGCGCAGGCCCGACACCTCGCGGCCCAGCCGCAGTTCGATGCCTAGCGCCTCGAAGTCGACGTCGAAGGCGGAGCCCTCGGCCTTGCCGAGCAGCACGGCCTTGGACAGCGGCGGCCGGTCGTACGGCTGGTGCGGCTCGGCGCCGATCAGCGTCACGTCGCCGGAGAAGCCCTGTTCACGCAGGGCGACCGCGGTCTGCACCCCGGCCATGCCCGCGCCCACGACGACCACGCGCCGCGCCGCCGACCCGCCCCTTTGCTGCGTCTGCTCGCTCACCCGATCACCATAGACAACTGACAATCAGTCAGTCAGCCGGTGCGGCGACGGTCGCCTTCTGTGAGTCGGCCCACAGCCTCGTCGACCTGCTCCACCACGCTCGTCCCGCTGCCCGGCTGCGACTCCCACTCCCAGGTCTCCTCCAGGCGGACCCGCCCGTCGGGCAGCTCGACCACCAGGGACACGCAGTGGCCGGACGCGGTGGTCCCGTCGGTCTTCAGCTGTACGTACCGGAAGTCCAGCCGGTCGCCCGCGCGCGTGCCCACGAGATGGCCGCGTACGACGTCCCCGCCCGCGTACTCCGCCCAGATCTCGCCGTCCTTCTCGTGGTACGCGAACCGGGTGCGGGTGCCCACCTGACCTGGGGCTTGATCCGCGACGGGGGCGAGGACGAGGCCGTCGAGCGAGCGTGGCACGAGCGGAGGCTCCCTTACTGGGACGAGCGGCGAGGGCTAGGGTGGGCCACCGTAGAGCACTCGCGGGAGTCCGGACGCACCGGGCTGAGAGGGAGGCTGGCGGCCTCCGACCGTACGAACCTGATCCGGGTCATGCCGGCGAAGGGAGGGGCTGGACGCCCATGTCGCGTACGCACACATCCGACGTCCTCGTCGTGGGGGGCGGAATCATCGGGCTGGTCACGGCGTGGCGGGCCGCGCAGCGCGGATTCGCCACGGCCGTGGTCGATCCCGAGCCCGGCGGCGGGGCCGCACGGGTGGCGGCCGGGATGCTCGCCGCGGTCACCGAGCTGCACTACGGCGAGCAGACGCTGCTGGGGCTCAACCTGGAGTCCGCGCGCCGCTACCCGGACTTCGCGGCCGAGCTGACGGAGGCGACCGGCCTCGACCTCGGCTACCGCCGCTCCGGCACGCTCGCCGTGGCGCTCGACGCCGACGACCGCGCCCATCTGCGCGAACTGCACGCCCTGCAGCGACGGTCGGGTCTGGCGTCGGAGTGGCTGAACGGCCGCGACTGCCGTCGGCTGGAGCCGATGCTCGCGCCGGGCGTACGCGGCGGACTCCGCGTCGACGGGGACCACCAGATCGACCCGAGGCGGCTCTCCAGGGCCCTCGTCGCGGCCTGCGAGCGCGCCGGGGTGGTGTTCCACCGGACCTGGGCCGAGGAGTTGTCGGTGGTCCGGCAGCGGGCCGCCGGAGTCCGGACCGGCGACGGTGACCACGTGGCGGCCGGGCAGGTCGTCCTCGCCGCGGGCAGCCTCAGCGGGCGGCTCGCCGGGGTCCCGGACGATGTGCTGCCGCCGGTGCGGCCCGTGAAGGGGCAGGTGCTGCGGCTGACCGTGCCGAAGCGGTACGCGCCCTTCCTGAGCCGGACCGTGCGGGCCGTGGTCCGCGGCAGCCATGTCTACCTGGTGCCGCGCGAGAACGGCGAACTCGTCGTCGGCGCGACCAGCGAGGAGCTGGGCTGGGACACGACGGTGACGGCGGGCGGGGTCTACGAGCTGCTGCGCGACGCCCATGAACTCGTCCCCGGGATCACCGAGCTCCCGCTCACCGAGACCCGCGCGGGCCTGCGCCCCGCCTCCCCCGACAACGCGCCGCTGCTCGGCCCCACCGAGCTCGACGGCCTGCTCCTCGCGACGGGCCACTACCGCAACGGGGTGCTGCTCACCCCGGTCACCGGCGACGTCATGGCGCATGTGCTGACCACCGGTGAACTGCCGGAGGAGGCCCGCGACTTCACGCCGTCGCGGTTCCGCGCCGGCGCGGCCCGCGCACTCATGGAGCAGCCCGCGTGAGCGCCACCGAGACACTGAGCGTCCTCGTCAACGGGGAGCGGCGGCAGATCGCTCCCGGCACCGCCCTCGACACGGTCGTGCGGACACTCACCGCGTCCCCCTCCGGGGTCGCCGCCGCGCTCAACGAAACCGTCGTCCCGCGCGCGCGGTGGACGACCACCGCCCTCGCCGACGGGGATCGCGTCGAGGTCCTCACCGCCGTCCAAGGAGGCTGATCCCATGGCAGACGACCCCTTCGTCCTCGGCGGTACGACGTACTCGTCCCGCCTGATCATGGGCACGGGCGGCGCGGCCGGCCTCGACGTCCTGGAGCGCGCGCTGGTGGCCTCCGGTACGGAGCTGACGACGGTCGCGATGCGCCGCGTCGACGCGTCCGTGCACGGCTCGGTCCTGTCCGTGCTCGACAGGCTGGGCATCCGGGTGCTGCCCAACACGGCCGGTTGCTTCACGGCGGGCGAGGCCGTGCTGACCGCCCGCCTCGCGCGCGAGGCGCTCGGCACGTCCCTGGTGAAGCTGGAGGTCATCGCCGACGAGCGCACGCTGCTGCCCGACCCGATCGAGCTGCTCGACGCCGCCGAGACGCTCGTCGACGACGGCTTCACCGTGCTGCCGTACACGAACGACGACCCCGTCCTCGCGCGGAAGCTTCAGGACGTGGGCTGTGCCGCGATCATGCCGCTCGGGTCGCCGATCGGGTCCGGGCTCGGGATCCGCAACCCGCACAACTTCCAGCTGATCGTGGAGCACGCGCGCGTGCCGGTGATCCTGGACGCGGGGGCCGGTACGGCGTCGGACGTCGCGCTCGCGATGGAGCTGGGCTGCGCCGGTGTGATGCTCGCCTCCGCCGTGACCCGCGCCCAGGAGCCGGTCCTCATGGCCGAGGCCATGCGCCACGCGGTGGAGGCGGGGCGGCTGGCGCACCGGGCGGGACGGATCCCCCGGCGGCATTTCGCGGAGGCGTCGTCGCCGGGTGAGGGGTTGGCGTGGCTGGATCCGGAGCGGCCGGCGTTCTGAGTTGGTTCGGGTTGTGTGGCGACTGCGGGTGCGTGGGGGCTTGTCGCGCAGTTCCCCGCGCCCCTTGAAGGCCCCGGGCGCGCCCCACGCCGTCAGGGGCGCGGGGAACTGCGCGAGCAACCACGACCCACCCGCACCCGCCTGCGCACGGACATCCCCGGGCTCCTGGGCGAACCGGCACGCCCGTGGAACGTCCGTCACAGCTCAGCTGCAGTCCGGCTCGGTCGCCACGGAAGTTGTCGGCGTGTCAGCGGCGGCTCGTACACTCACCTGCGTGGACACGACCCTTCAGGACCCGCTTGTCGGCCGGGTGCTCGACGGCCGGTATCGAGTCGAGGCGCGGATCGCGGTCGGCGGGATGGCCACGGTCTACCGGACCGTGGACACCCGCCTGGACCGCGTGCTCGCGCTCAAGGTGATGCATCCGACGCTGGCCGCGGACCGGACGTTCGTCGAGCGGTTCATCCGTGAGGCCAAGTCGGTGGCGCGGCTGTCGCACCCGAACGTGGTGGGGGTCTACGACCAGGGCACCGACGGGTCGTACGTCTACCTCGCGATGGAGTACGTCGCCGGCTGCACCCTCCGTGATGTGCTGCGTGAGCGCGGGGCGCTGCAGCCCCGGGCGGCGCTGGACATCCTGGAGCCGGTGCTCGCCGCGCTCGGCGCCGCGCATCGTGCCGGGTTCGTGCACCGGGACATGAAGCCGGAGAACGTGCTGATAGGGGACGACGGCCGCGTCAAGGTCGCCGACTTCGGCCTCGTACGGGCCGTGGACACGGTCACCAGCACCACCGGCGCCGTCCTCGGCACCGTCTCCTACCTCGCCCCCGAGCAGTTGGAGCACGGCACGACCGACACCCGCGTCGACGTGTACGCGTGCGGCGTGATGCTCTACGAGATGCTCACCGGCGGCAAGCCGCACTCCGGGGACTCCCCCGCGCAGGTGCTCTACCACGCGCTGCATGACGACGTGCCGCCGCCGTCGGCCGCGGTGCCGGGGCTGCCGTACGCGCTGGACGTGCTGGTTGCCTCGGCGACCGCCCGCAATCCCGAGCTGCGGCCGTACGACGCGGTCGCGCTGCTCGCTCAGACGCTTGAGGCGCGGGCCGGGCTGAGCGGCGAGCAGCTGGACGCGGTGCCGCCGCAGGCGACAGCCGGCGGCCACGACAACGCGGAGGACCGGACGAGCGTGATCCCGCGCTCGCTGTCCGTGTCGCGTTCGGCACCGGTGGACGCGGACCAGCAGCTGAACCGTACGAGCCGGTTCGAGTCGCCTCCGCCGCCGCCCCGGCGCACCCGGAACGCCCCGGCTCCCCGGCGTGGGCTGCTCGCGATCGTCGTGGCCGTGCTGCTCGTGCTCGGGGTGGGCGGGGGCGTCTGGTACATCAATTCGGGCCAGTTCACCGAAGTCCCGGCGGTGTTGCGGCAGAGCCAGGCGGACGCGGAGAAGCGGCTGGCGGCGGCCGGGCTGGACGTCGATGTCCAGCGCGCGTTCAGCGACACCGTCAAGCGCGGCAAGGTGATCAGCACGGACCCGGCGCCCGGGGAGCGGATCCGGGACAACGACATCGTGACGGTGACGATCTCCAAGGGCCCCGAGACCGTGAAGGTGCCGGACCTGAAGGGCTACCGGCTGGACCTCGCGAAGACCCGGCTGAAGGACGACGGGCTCGAACCGGGCGTGGTGACGCGTGAGTTCAGCGACGAGGTCATCAGAGGCCAGGTGATCAGCACCGAGCCGGGCTCCGGCATCGAGGTGTCCTCGGGTTCGGCCGTCAGGCTCGTGGTCAGCCGGGGCGCCCCGGTGGAGATGCCCGAGCTGTCCGGTGCCTCGGTCGAGGACGCCACCGCCGAGCTGGAGGAGGCGGGCCTCAAGGTGAAGATCGCCTCGAAGCAGGTCAACTCCGAGTTCGAGAAGGGGCTCGTGGCCGAGCAGTCGCCGGTCGCGGGCAAGCAGGTCGGCACGGGCGACACCGTCACGCTGACGATCTCCAAGGGGCCCGTGATGGTCGAGGTCCCGGACGTCGTGGGTGACAGCGTCGACGAGGCGACCCAGAAGCTCAAGGCCGCGGGCTTCGAGGTCGAGGAGGACCGAGGGCTGCTCGGACTCTTCGGCGACGAGGTCAAGGGCCAGTCGGTGGACGGCGGCGACACGGCGGCCAAGGGGTCCACGATCACGATCGAGATCGGCTGACCGAAGCCGGCCATTCGGGACGGGCCGACCGGGGACGCCCCGGGGACTCGCCGAGGGGGGGTGGCCGACCATGGGGACCGGGCGCGGGAGGTCGGCCGGGCGGGAGCCGTCAGAGGCGGAGGCATCCGGCCGGCAGCCGTCAGAGGCAGAAGCGCCCGGCCGGCAGCCGTCAGAGGCGGAAGCCCGGCCGGGCGGGAGCCGTCGAAGCCGCCGGTCGGGCGTCTCGGGCCGCGTGACACCCTTGTCCGGTGAGCACTCAGCAGTCCCCCAGCCTCTCCGGCCCGTCCCGCAACCCGGTCGGCGGTCATGTCCCCGTCGCCGGTGGCCTCAACTCCGTCGGGCTGACGTACGCCCGTGATCTGAAGGCCGAGACAGTCCAGGTCTTCGTCGCCAATCCGCGTGGCTGGGCGACGCCCGTCGGGAATCCGCGGCAGGACGAGGAGTTCCGTGCGGCGTGTGCGACCGAGTCGATCCCCGCGTACGTACACGCGCCGTACCTGATCAACTTCGGGTCGCACACCGAGGCGACGGTGGAGAAGTCCGTGGAGTCGCTGCGGCACTCGCTGCGCCGGGGCCGGGAGATCGGCGCGCTCGGAGTGGTCGTGCACACGGGAAGCGCGACCGGCGGGCGGGACCGGTCGGTGGCGCTGAAGCAGGTGCGGGAGTATCTGCTGCCGCTGCTGGACGAGCTGACCCACGACGACGACCCGTATCTGCTCCTGGAGTCGACGGCGGGCCAGGGGGCCTCGCTGTGCTCACGCACGTGGGACTTCGGCCCCTACTTCGAGGCGCTGGACGCGCACCCCAAGCTGGGCGTCTGCCTGGACACCTGCCACATCTTCGCGGCCGGGCACGACCTGACCGGCCCGAGCGGCATGCACCAGACCCTCGACCTGCTGGTGGACACCGTCGGCGAGGGCCGACTGAAGCTGATCCACGCCAACGACTCCAAGGACGTGGTCGGCGCCCACAAGGACCGCCACGAGAACATCGGCTCCGGCCACATCGGCGAGGACCCCTTCCGCGCGTTGATGACCCACCCCGCCACGGCAGGCGTCCCGCTGATCATCGAGACGCCGGGAGGCAAGGAGGGGCACGCGGCGGACGTGGAGCGGCTGAAGAAACTCCGGGACGGCTGACCCCGCAGACGCCGGATCGGGAGCACGGTCAGCGAACCGTGGCCGACCAGGATCAGAGCTCGGGCCCCTCCCCCGGCTCCTCCTGGTACGAGTACCGCTGTTCCTGCCACGGGTCGCCGATGTTGTGGTAGCCGCGTTCCTCCCAGAAGCCGCGGCGGTCGGCGGTCATGTACTCGATGCCGCGGACCCATTTGGGGCCCTTCCAGGCGTACAGGTGGGGGACGACGAGGCGGAGGGGGAAGCCGTGCTCGGCGGTGAGGAGTTCGCCGTCCTTGTGGGTGGCGAAGATGGTGCGCTCGGAGGCGAAGTCGGCGATCCGGAGGTTGGAGCTGAAGCCGTACTCGGCCCACACCATCACATGGGTGACCTCGGGGGCGGGCGGCGCGATCTCCAGGATCGTACGAGCCGGGATGCCGCCCCATTCGGCGCCGATCATGCTGAACTTCGTCACGCAGTGCAGATCGGCCACGACCGAGTCGTACGGCAGAGCGGTGAACTCGTCATGGGTCCAGCTGTGCTTCTCGCCGTCGGCGGTGGCGCCGAAGACCCGGAAGTCCCAGCGCTCGGGACGGAACTTGGGAACGGGCCCGTAGTGCGTGACCGGCCAGCCGCGCTGGAGCCGCTGTCCCGGCGGAAGCTGCGGCGATACCGCGTTCTCAGATGCGCGATCTCCTGATTCGCGTTCCACCGGCTGACCCATGCCTCCATCCTGACAGACCCCGACCGGTGCACATGACCAGCCCCCACCCGAGCAGGGCATTTCGGACTAAGGCTGCACTTACTTACTAAGCTTGCACTTACTGGACGATCTTCTACGGCGGTGCAATCATCGCGGCGCAACCTCCCAGTCCCCCGCTTGGAAGGAGCCTCTGCGATGCAGGGCGACCCCGAGGTCATCGAATTCCTCAACGAGCAGCTGACCGCTGAGCTGACCGCGATCAACCAGTACTTCCTGCACGCGAAGATGCAGGAGAACTTCGGCTGGACGAAGCTCGCGAAGTACACGCGTCACGAGTCGTTCGACGAGATGAAGCACGCGGAGGTGCTCACGGACCGGATCCTCTTCCTGGAGGGGCTGCCGAACTACCAGCGGCTGTTCCACGTCCGGGTCGGTCAGACGGTCAGGGAGATGTTCGAGGCCGACCGGCAGATCGAGGTCGAGGCGATCGACCGCCTCAAGCGCGGCATCGAGGTGATGCGCAACAAGGGCGACATCACGTCCGCGAACATCTTCGAGTCGATCCTCGAGGACGAGGAGCACCACATCGACTACCTCGACACCCAGCTGGAACTGCTGGAGAAGCTCGGCGAGGCGCTGTACATCGCGCAGCTGATCGAGCAGCCGGAGAGCTGAGCTACGCCGCTTCCTCGAGCTCGGCGAGGACCGGCTCACCCTGGTCCGCCAGCTCACGGCGCGGGCACGCGCCCCTGCCCAGGATCGCCTGGATCCGACGGACGCACGAGCCGCAGTCCGTGCCCGCCTTGCAGGCGGACGCGATCTGACGAGGGGTGCAGGCGCCGTCCGCCGCATGCTTCCTGACCTGCTGCTCGGTGACGCCGAAGCAACTGCAGACGAACACGCGGTTCACCTCCCGCCGGGATCGATAAGAGCGCCGCCCCGATGATCGGTGAGGCTAACCTAACCTTACCCGCCGCATAAGAACCGCAAAAGTGGAGTGGGGCGCGGATCGTATGTGATCCGCGCCCCACTCCACTCTGCTGAGACAGCTGTCACTAGTCCCGGTACAGCTCCGCGACGAGGAACGCCAGGTCCAGGGACTGGCTGCGGTTGAGCCGCGGGTCGCAGGCCGTCTCGTAGCGCTGGTGCAGGTCGTCGACGAAGATCTCGTCGCCGCCGCCCACGCACTCGGTGACGTCGTCGCCGGTGAGCTCCACGTGGATGCCGCCCGGGTGGGTGCCCAGGCCCTTGTGGACCTCGAAGAAGCCCTTGACCTCGTCGAGCACGTCGTCGAAGCGGCGGGTCTTGTGGCCGGAGGCCGCCTCGAAGGTGTTGCCGTGCATCGGGTCGCTCACCCAGGCCACGGTCGCGCCGGAGGCGGTGACCTTCTCGACCAGCTCGGGCAGCTTGTCGCGGACCTTGTCCGCGCCCATGCGCACGATGAAGGTGAGGCGGCCGGGCTCGCGGTCCGGGTCGAGGCGCTCGATGTACTGCAGCGCGTCCTCGGCCGTGGTCGTCGGGCCGAGCTTGATCCCGATCGGGTTGCGGATCTGCGAGGCGAACTCGATGTGCGCGTGGTCCAGCTGGCGGGTGCGCTCACCGATCCACACCATGTGCGCGGAGACGTCGTACAGCTGCCCCGTGCGCGAGTCGACGCGGGTCAGCGCCGACTCGTAGTCGAGCAGCAGCGCCTCGTGCGAGGAGAAGAACTCGACGGTGCGGAACTCCTCCGGGTCGGCCCCGCAGGCGTGCATGAAGTTCAGCGCGTTGTCGATCTCGCGGGCGAGCTGCTCGTAGCGCTGGCCGGACGGGGACGACTTCACGAAGTCCTGGTTCCAGGCGTGCACCTGGCGCAGGTCGGCGTAACCGCCGGTGGTGAAGGCGCGGACCAGGTTGAGCGTGGAGGCGGAGGCGTTGTACATCCGCTTCAGGCGCTCGGGGTCCGGGATGCGGGCGGCCTCGTTGAAGTCGAAGCCGTTGACCGAGTCGCCGCGGTACGTCGGCAGGGTCACGCCGTCGCGGGTCTCGGTGCCCTTGGAGCGCGGCTTGGAGTACTGGCCGGCGATGCGGCCGACCTTCACGACCGGCACGGAGGCCGCATAGGTGAGGACCGCGCCCATCTGGAGGAGCGTCTTCAGCTTGTTGCGGATGTGGTCGGCCGAGACGGCGTCGAAGGCCTCGGCGCAGTCGCCGCCCTGGAGGAGGAACGCCTCTCCCTTGGCGACGGACGCCATCCGGGCGCGCAGCTGGTCGCACTCGCCCGCGAAGACGAGCGGCGGATACGACTCGAGCTCCGCAACGACTGCGCGCAGAGCCTCGGTGTCGGGGTACTCGGGCTGCTGCGCCGCGGGCAGGTCTCGCCAGGTGTTGCCAGCGCTCGCGCTGGACTTAGCGTTCACGGTCACGACGTCCACATTACGGGGTCGTGTCGGGCGTCCATCCCCTTGCTCATCAAGTGAGACGAACCCCGCTCGATCGAAGCACACACGGCGGCGCCGCCGCTGCCCATGCCCCGGGATTGTCCGGTAGGGTGCGGCGCATGTTCGCGCACTCGATCCAGAACTGGTGGTGGACCGCTCATCCGGCGGCCCACTGACTGCGCGTACGCAAGACTTCGCGAAGGCCGCCCGAGGGGCGGCCTTCGGTGTTTCCAGGGCCCGGCCGTTCCTCCCCGATCACCGCGATGACCGTGATCCCCCAGGGAAGAGGAACCCATGGATCTGACCCGGCTCCTGTCCGACGACCGCCCGTTCGCCCTGCTGCGCCGCCGCACGCCCGGCCTCCACGACCACGACACGGTGGAGGTGCTGATCGGCCCGGTGACGACGTACGAGCGGCTCGCCGACATCCCCGACGAGGGGCTGGCGCTCGTCCCCTTCCGGCAGATCCGCGAACGCGGCTTCGACGTCCGCGACGACGGGACGCCCCTGTCGGTGCTGACGCCCGAGGAGTCGTACGAGCTACCGCTGGACCGGGCCCTCGCGGAGTTGCCCGCGCACGACGTCCGGGTCGAGGGCGACGGCTTCGACGTCGGCGACGAGGAGTACGCGGAGATCGTCGACCGGGTGCTGCGCGAGGAGATCGGGCGGGGCGAGGGCGCGAACTTCGTGATCCGGCGGACGTACGAGGGCTCGATCCCGGGCTTCGGCAGAGCCGACGCGCTGGCGCTGTTCCGGCGGCTGCTGGAGGGCGAGCGGGGCGCGTACTGGACGTTCGTGGTCCACACGGGCGAGCGCACGCTGGTCGGTGCCAGCCCCGAGGTGCACGTCCGGATGTCCGGCGGGACGGTCGTGATGAACCCGATCAGCGGGACGTACCGCTACCCGGCCGGGGGTCCGACGCCGGAGGATCTGCTGGCCTTCCTCGCCGACGGCAAGGAGATCGAGGAGCTGTCGATGGTCGTCGACGAGGAGCTCAAGATGATGTGCACGGTCGGCGACATGGGCGGGGTCGTGGTCGGGCCCCGGCTGAAGGAGATGGCGCATCTCGCGCACACCGAGTACGAGCTGCGGGGGCGGTCGTCGCTCGATGTGCGGGAGGTGCTGAAGGAGACGATGTTCGCCGCGACGGTCACCGGGTCGCCGGTGCAGAACGCGTGCCGGGTGATCGAGCGGCACGAAGTGGGCGGGCGCGGGTACTACGCGGGGGCGCTGGCGCTGGTCGGGCGGGATTCCGGGGGAGCGCAGACCCTCGACTCACCGATTCTGATCCGTACCGCCGACATCGCGGCGGACGGGCGGCTGAGGGTGCCGGTGGGGGCCACGCTCGTCCGGGGGTCGGATCCGGCGAGTGAGGTCGCCGAGACGCACACCAAGGCGGCGGGGGTGCTGACGGCGCTGGGGGTGCGGCCCGGGCGGCCGGGGCGGGAGCGGGTGCGGCCGGTGCTGGCGGAGGATCCGCGGGTGCGGGCGGCGCTGGACGGGCGGCGGGGCTCATTGGCGCCGTTCTGGCTGCGGATGCAGGAGCGGACGGCCGAGTTGTCGGGGCATGCGCTCGTCGTGGACGCGGAGGACACGTTCACCGCGATGCTCGCGCATCTGCTGCGGTCGTCGGGGCTGGAGGTGACGGTACGGCCGTACGACGAGCCCGGGCTGCGGGAGGGTGTGCTCGGGCATGCGGGGGTGGTCGTGCTGGGGCCCGGGCCCGGGGATCCGGGCGATGCGGGGGATCCCAAGATGCGGTTCCTGCGGTCGCTGACCGCCGAGGTGGTGCGGGGGCATCGGTACGGGGTGCTCGGGGTGTGTCTCGGGCATGAGTTGATCGCGGCGGAGTTGGGGCTGGGGACGGTGCGGAAGGAGGTGCCGTATCAGGGGGCGCAGACGGAGATCGATCTGTTCGGGCGGGGGGAGACCGTCGGCTTCTACAACAGCTTCGTGGCCCACTGCGACGACGTGGCGGCGGCCGCGTTGGCGGCGCAGGGGGTCGAGGTCAGTCGTAGTGCGAGTGGTGAGGTGCATGCGCTGCGAGGGCCCGGGTTCGCGGGGGTGCAGTTCCATCCGGAGTCTGTGCTGACGTTGGATGGGGTGGCTGTGGTGCGGGAGTTGGTGGCGGGGGTTCAGTCGCTGCGGGCGCTCTAGGTTTCCTCGCCCCCGCCGCCCCTACCCGTCCCATCCCCAGGGGCTCCGCCCCTTCGACCCCGAGGGGTTCGTTGTCGGGTGCGGGTGGGTGAGGGCTTGTCGCGCGGTTCCCCGCGCCCCTGAAGACGAAAAGCACGGGGCGCAGCCCCTGCTTTTCAGGGGCGCGGGGAACCGCGCGAGCAACCACACACCACCCGCACCCGCCGCACAACCGAACCCCCCGAGCTCTCCCGCGCGTCTCAGCCGAAGAACACGCCGACCTCCTCGTAGAGCTTCGGGTCGACGGTCTTCAGCCTGGCCGTCGCGTCGGCGATGGGGACGCGGATGATGTCGGTGCCTCGGAGGGCGACCATCTTGCCGAAGTCGCGGTCGTGGACGGCGTCGATGGCGTGGAGGCCGAAGCGGGTGGCGAGCCAGCGGTCGAAGGCGCTGGGGGTGCCGCCTCGTTGGACATGGCCGAGGACCGTCGTACGGGCCTCCTTGCCCGTACGCTTCTCGATCTCCTTGGCCAGCCATTCGCCGACACCCGAGAGGCGGACATGGCCGAAGGAATCCAGGGACCCGTCCTTCAGGACCATCTCGCCGTCCTTCGGCATGGCCCCCTCCGCCACAACCACGATCGGCGCGTACGACGCCTTGAAGCGGGACGTCACCCAGGCGCACACCTTGTCGACGTCGAAGCGCTGCTCGGGGATGAGGATGACGTTCGCGCCGCCGGCCAGGCCGGAGTGGATGGCGATCCAGCCGGCGTGACGGCCCATCACCTCCACGACCAGGACGCGCATGTGCGACTCGGCGGTGGTGTGGAGGCGGTCGATGGCCTCCGTCGCGATGCCCACCGCCGTGTCGAAGCCGAAGGTGTAGTCCGTGGCCGAGAGGTCGTTGTCGATGGTCTTCGGGACGCCCACGCAGGGGACGCCGTACTCGTCCGACAGGCGCGCGGCCACACCGAGCGTGTCCTCGCCGCCGATGGCGATGAGCGCCTCGACCTCCTGCTTGGCGAGGTTGTCCTTGATGCGGCGGATGCCGTTCTCCTGCTTGAGGGGGTTGGTGCGCGAGGAGCCGAGGATGGTGCCGCCCCGGGGCAGGATGCCGCGCACGGCGGGGATGTCGAGGCGGACGGTGTCGTTCTCCAGTGGTCCCCGCCAGCCGTCCCGGAAGCCGACGAAGTCGTAGCCGTACTCCTGCACGCCCTTGCGGACGACGCCCCGGATGACGGCGTTGAGCCCGGGGCAGTCGCCGCCTCCGGTCAGTACTCCGACGCGCATGGAAAAGTCCCTTCGCCGAGGTTGCCTGGTGAGGGTCACGCTAATAGTGATCCAGGTCACTTCGGCATGCACGGGAGGCCAATTCCGGCGAATTACGGCTGAATGCAGAGGAGTTGATCAAACCTCATTCACTCTATGGGGTGATTCGGGTTGTTTACTCGTCGTCGAGCCCGCGCTCTATGGCATAGCGGACCAGCTCCACCCGGTTGTGGAGCTGGAGCTTGCCGAGGGTGTTCTGGACGTGGTTCTGGACCGTGCGGTGCGAGATCACCAGGCGTTCGGCGATCTGCTTGTAGCTCAGCCCCTTGGCGACGAGGCGCAACACCTCGGTCTCGCGGTCGGTGAGCTGCGGGGCCTTGGGCTCGTCGGCGCCCGACGCGGGGGCGGGCTCGGAGGCGAGGCGGCGGTACTCACCGAGGACCAGGCCGGCGAGGCCGGGGGTGAAGACGGGGTCTCCGACCGCGGTGCGGCGGACCGCGTCGATCAGTTCCTCCGTCGACGCCGACTTCAGCAGATAGCCCGTCGCGCCGGACTTCACCGCCTCCAGGACGTCCGCGTGTTCGCCGCTCGCCGACAGCACGAGGACACGCAGGGCGGGGTTGGCGCCGACCAGTTCCTTGCAGACCTGGACGCCGGGCTTCGCGGGCAGGTTCAGGTCCAGTACGAGGACGTCCGGCGCGGCGGCCCGGGCGCGGCGCACCGCCTGCTCGCCGTCGCCCGCCGTGGCGACCACGTCAAAGCCGGACTCGGCCAGGTCGCGGGCGACGGCGTCGCGCCACATGGGATGGTCGTCGACCACCATGACCTTGATCGGGCCGCTCCCGCCGGGCTGTGCCCGCCCGTCCACCGGCCCGCCGTCGCGCACGTTCTCCACGCTTTCCGTCACCGCTTCTCCGCCTTCCCCCGTACGTCCTTCGGCCCTTCGGAGGCCTTGGACACCTTCAGTTCGACTTCTGTGCCCTGTCCCGGCACCGAGATCAGTTCGGCCGTGCCGCCGATGTCGCGCAGACGCCCCCGGATGGAGAGGGCCACCCCGAGCCGGCCCTCCCCCTCGGCCTGGGCGAGCCGTCCCTCGGGGATGCCGGGGCCGTCGTCCCGTACGGTCACGACGACCTCGTCCGACCAGTCCTCGACCAGGATCCAGGCCCGGGCCTCGGCTCCCGCGTGCGCGCGCACATTGTCCAGCGCGGCGCCGACGGCGGCGGCCAGTTCGCGTGCGGCCCGCGGGGCGAGCGGCACCGGGCCGCCGGGCTCGGAGAAGGTGACCTTCGCGCCGGCGTACGGGGCGAGGAGGGCGCGCAGGTCCACCGGGCCCGTCGCGTCGTCGTCGGCGTCCGGTTCCTCGACCGCGCGGACGAGCGCTCCCTGGGCCGCGTCCTCCGAGACGCGGGAGACGGGGACCAGGCCGCCCGAGACCAGGGTGCGCAGGGCCACCTCCTGCTCGCCCGCCATCCGGCCCAGCTCCGCGGCCTCGCCGCCGAGGGCGGTGCCGCGCCGCTGGACCATGGCGAGGACCTGGAGGACGCTGTCGTGGATGTCCCGGGCGAGGCGTTCCCGTTCACGGGTGGCGGCCTCGATCTCCAGGGCGCGGGCGAGGGTGCGCTCGGAGGCGCGGGCGACCTCGACGACGTATCCGATGGCGATGGAGGCGACCCAGACCAGCAGCACGTTGTGGATGGTGTCGCGGGTGGGGGCGCCGCGGTGGATCAGGTTGGCGACGGCCACGAGCGTGGAGGCGAAGGCGGCCCAGCGCCAACCGCCCTTGATGGCGAAGGCCAGGACGGCCCCGGCGGTCCATATCGATGGCAGGGTGGGGCCCCCGGCCTCCACGCGCGCGGTCGAGTCGGCGAACCGGGTGAGCAGGATGCCGACGATCGCGATGGTGAGGTCGGCCGTGAGGAACCGCTTGGTGCAGTTGGCCGCGTTCGCGACCTTGGGCAGGGTCACCAGGGTCCAGCCGGCCAGGACCGCGAAGTAGGCGACGGCCAGCCAGGGGCGCTCGAACTCGTCGTACGCGCTGGCGAAGAGGCCGACCGCGTAGACCATCGTCAGCACCCGGTAGCCGGTGAGCGCGCGCCACAGCGGCTGCTCGACCGACATCGTCATGACTCGCTCACGCTTCGGCATGTCCCCCCCACCCCACCCACGACGCTCCCGTCCGGGAACGCGACCGTACCCGGGAACGCGGCCGTCACGAACCCGGCTGGTCCTTCTCCGTCCGGGCCCGGTCCGCCTGCTCCTGGGCCGCCTGCTCCTTCTCGGCCTTGGCGAGGGCGGCCTTGGCCGCCTTGTCGGCCTCCTTCTCCGCCTTGGCCGCGTCCGTGATCTGCCGCTTGGCGGCGGTCGCGTAGATGTCGACGTACTCCTGGCCGGAGAGCTTCATGATCTCGTACATGACCTCGTCGGTCAGCGCCCGCAGGACGAAGCGGTCGTGCTCCATGCCCTGGTAGCGGCTGAAGTCGAGGGGCTTGCCGATGCGGATGCCGGGGCGCATGACCTTCGGCAGGACCTTGCCCGGCGGCTGGATCTTCTCCGTGTCGATCATGGCGACGGGGATGACGGGCGCGCCGGTGGCGAGGGCCACCCGGGCGAGGCCGCCGGGCTTACCGCGGTAGAGCCGCCCGTCGGGCGAGCGGGTGCCCTCGGGGTAGATGCCGAACAGTTCACCGCTCTCGATGACCTGTATGCCGCTCTTGATGGCGGCCTCGCCCGCACCCCGCGCGCCGGAGCGGTCCACCGGGAGCTGGCCGACGCCCTTGAAGAAGGCGGCCGTCAGCTTGCCCTTGATGCCGGGGGTGGTGAAGTACTCGGCCTTCGCGATGAACGTGACCTTGCGGTCGAGGACAGCGGGCAGGAAGAACGAGTCCGAGAAGGAGAGGTGGTTGCTCGCGAGGATCGCGGCGCCCTCGGCCGGAATGTTCTCCAGGCCCTCCACCCAGGGCCTGAAGGTGACCTTGAGCGGTCCCCCGATAGCGACCTTCATCGCGCCGTACAACAACGGAGTGCCTCTCTGTGTTCTGTGGATCAGACCTTAACCCGGACGGCTGAGGAAGAGTCCGACAGGTCCGGCCGGTGCCGAGCGCCCCTCATGGTCCCCACCCGCTCCCCCACCGGCTTCTTCACCCGCCCTCCACCGCGCGAAGCCCCTGGTCGGTGTCAGTGCGGTCGCGTACGGTGAACCACATCCGGACTCATTCACACCCTTCTCATGAACAGGAGACCGAACCGTGCCGGTCCTTCCTGGAGCCGAGCCGTACCACCACGAGGGCGGGGAGGTCGGAGTTCTCCTCTGCCACGGTTTCACCGGGTCCCCGCAGTCGCTGCGCCCCTGGGCGGAGTATCTCGCCGCGCGCGGTCTGACCGTCGCGCTGCCTCTGCTGCCGGGACACGGCACCCGCTGGGAGGACCTCCGGCCGACCGGCTGGCAGGACTGGTACGCGGAGGTGGACCGCGAGCTGCGGGCCCTGCGCGAACGCTGTGCGCACGTCTTCGTGGCGGGGCTGTCCATGGGCGGCGCGCTGGCGCTGCGGCTGGCCGCCAAGCACGGCGACGCGGTCGACGGCGTCATGGTCGTCAACCCGGCCAACAAGGTGCACGGCCCGGCCGCGCACGCCCTCCCCGTGCTCCGGCACTTCGTTCCCACCACCAAGGGCATCACCAGCGACATCGCCAAAGAGGGCGTCGAGGAGCTGGGGTACAGCCATGTGCCGCTGCACGCGGCGCACTCGCTGCGCAATTTCCTCCGCCTCGTCGACGGCGAACTGCCCCAGGTCACCCAGCCGTTGCTGCTGTTGCACAGCGCGCGGGACCATGTGGTGCCGCCCGTGGACTCCGAGCGCGTCCTCGGCCGGGTGTCGTCGACGGACGTCACGGAGACCCTGCTGGAACAGAGTCACCATGTCGCGACGTTGGACCACGACGCGGACCGGATCTTCGAGGAGAGCCACAGGTTCGTCACCCGGCTCGTGACGGGGTCCGGTACGGAAAACGTGACGGACTCCGGCGCGGAACCCGTGAAGGACTCCGAGGCGAAATCCGTACAGCAGTCTGATTCGGGGTCCGCGGAGCAGACCGGTCCGGGATCCTTGGAGCAGAGGGAAGGGACGGCCACTGGTGGCTGAGCACGACTCCGAGCGTGAGCCGGAGGAGAAGGGAGCGCCCCTCGGCGAGCGCCACGGCGACTCGCGGGGCGACTCCCCGGGCGGTTCCTCGGGCGGCTCCGCAGGCACCTCCGCAGGCGGCTCCGCGGGCTCCTCGTCCGGCGGCTCGCCGGACGAGGAGCAGCACGGGGGCGAGGAGCAGCACGTGCCGTTCGACGAGGACGCCGCGTGGCGGGCGATCATCGCCGGGTTCGGGGAGGAGCCGCCGGACCCGCCGGGCGCCAAGCCGTTCAAGGCGGTGGAGGACCTGGCCCTGCTGGAGGCCGAGCCGGAGGACTCCCCCGACAAGTCCCCCGATGCCACCGCCGGCCCGGCGGCCCCGAGGCCGCTGGGCAGCTCGGTCGCGTTCGCACCGGGCGTCGGCGGGGGTCCACGCGACTACAGCGTGCCCGACCCGGTCGGCGAAGAGCTGGACAAAGGCGACAAGGGCGACAGGGACTCCGACGACGAGGACGACGAGGGCCACTTCGTGCCGCCCGAGCCGCCCCCACTGCCGGAGGCCGACGCGACCGCCAAGTTCGCCTGGCTGGGGGTGGTCGGCGGCCCGGTGCTGCTGCTGCTCGCCGTCCTGCTCGGCTGGGAGATGACCTGGTGGCTCACCACCCTCGGCATCGGCGGCTTCCTCGGCGGCTTCGCCACGCTGGTGATGCGCATGAAGAGCGACGACGAGGACGACGACGATCCGGGCCGGGGCGCGGTCGTCTGACCCCACCACCGTCCGAGGGCCCGCCCGGGAGCGTTCCGGGCGGGCCCTCGCCGTCGCCGTACGGCGGACAGGGAACTCGAGCCCGGTGTACCCGGGCACACCCTAGGACTCGGCGGGCACCCGGAGGGCGGCCAGTACCGGCAGGTGGTCCGTGGCCGCCCTCAGGTCGTGCTCGGTGACGCCGGGGTGATCGAGGGGCACGCCGCAGCCGAGGACCTCGATGCCGGGGGTGGCCAGGATCGCGTCGATGCGCTGGTGGGGGTCGGTGGGGGTGGAGGTGTACTCGCCGCCCCAGGGGGTGGTGGTCCAGCAGTCCTGGAGTTCACCGGCCAGGCGGCGGAACGTGCGGCCGTCCGGGCGTTCGTTGAGGTCGCCGCCCGCGACCGCGTGGGTCACGCCCAGTCGGGCCAGCTGGTCGAGGAGCATGCCGCCCTGCTCGTACCGCTCGTCCCTCTCCAGGGAGAGGTGGCAGGACAGGACGCCGAGGCGGGCGCGGCCGAAGCGGACCACTGCCGTGGCGAAGCCGCGTCTGTGCAGGCCGGGGGTGAGGGGCAGGAGGATGTCCTCGGTGTGTTCCACGGTGGCGCTGAGGTCGCACAGCAGCGCGGGGCCGGACGCGGTGGCGCCGCCGGAGAGGGTGACCAGGCCGGAGGCCGCGGCCAGCCTGGCGAGTTTCTTCCGCCAGCGGAAGAAGCGGGGGGCTTCCTGGATGAGGACCAGGTCGGGGGCGCAGGCGGTGATCACTCGGGCGAGGGCGTCTGTGTCGTCCCGCATGGAGCGGATGTTGTAGCTGAGGACGCGGATGGTTGCCGAACCGTCGGGGTTCGTGCGGGAGTTGGGCAGCGGCGTCATGTGGATCAATGTACGCCCAAGAGCTCGGGTGTATTTGTCCGTTTGCGAGTGCCGACGCGTTGTGGTTTCTCGCGCAGTTCCCCGCGCCCCTCAAGGGCGCGGGGTTGCCGCTGACCGGGAGTTACATGATCGGGTCGGGTTCTCTCGCCAGGTCCGCCGCGCCCACCAGGCCCGCCTCGTTGCCCAGTTGGGCGGCGATGACCTCGGCGACGGGGCGCCAGTTGCCGCCGACCAGCCAGCGCTTGTAGGACTTGCGAATGGGGTCGAGGACCAGTTCACCCTCGTCCGACAGGCCGCCGCCGACGATGAAGGCGGACGGGTCGAAGAGGGAGGCGAGGTCGGCGAGGCCGGCGCCGGCCCAGCGGGCGAGCTCGCGATAGGAGTCGACGGCGACGGGGTCGCCCTGGCGGGCGGCCATGGAGATGTGCTTGCCCTCGATGCCGTCGGGGGTGCCGTCGCCGAGGCCGAGGAGGAGCTCGGCGTTCTCCGGGGTGGCGTTGGCGCGTTGCTTGGCGTACCTCACCAGCGCGCGCCCCGACGCGTACTGCTCCCAGCAGCCCTGGGAGCCGCAGCCGCAGAGGAGCCCGTCCGGGACCATCCGGATGTGTCCGAACTCGGCGGCCACGCCGTAGTGCCCGCGGCGCAGCTTGTTGCCGATGATGATGCCGCCGCCGAGGCCGGTGCCGAGGGTGATACAGATGACGTTGCGGTGGCCCTTGCCGGCACCGAACCTGTACTCGCCCCACGCGGCCGCGTTGGCGTCGTTCTCCACGACGACCGGCAGGCCCACGCGGGCCTCGACCTTCTCCTTGAGCGGCTCGTTGCGCCAGTCGATATTGGGGGCGAAGTAGACCGTCGACCGCTGACGGTTGACATAACCGGCCGCGCCGATGCCGACACCGACGATCTCGTGTCCGGCTCGCGCGCCCTCGACGGCGGCGGCGATGGCGTCCACGATCCCGTCGGGCGTGCCCGGGGTCGGCACCTTGTGGGTCGAGAGGATGTTGCCTTCCTCGTCGACCACACCGGCCGCGATCTTGGTACCGCCGATATCGACGCCGATGGTGAGTCCCATGAATCCCTCAGTTTCGGTCGAGCCCCGCTACGGCCAACCGTACCCGAGGCCCTGCCCCGGGACTCCTGACGTCCGCCGGGCGGACGGGCTCGGCATCAGTCCAGGTCGATGCGTTCTCCGGGGCCCGGGCCGTCGCCCTTGTCGCGGCCTTCCCGGTGAGCGGTGTCCCGGTTCGTCCAGCGGCGTTCCTGGGCCTCGACGGCGGAGCGGTACGCGGCGAGCAGTTCGCCGCCGGCGGCGGCCAGATGGTCGAAGACGTCCGGGTTTCGGTCGATGACGGGTTCGACGGCGGCCTTGGCCTGCCGGACGACCTGGTTGACCATCTGCTGGGCCGCGCCCCCGGCCACCGCGCCGAGCAGCGGTGACTGCAGCCCGGACAGCTTGTCCGCGACGGTGTCGACCAGCTTCCGCAGTTCCTCGGCCGCCGAGCCCGGCGGCGGACCGTACTGCGCCCGGCGGCGGGCCTTCTCCGCGGCGAGATCCTCCTCGCACGCCGTGGCCCAGGCGTCGGCGTCGGTCGCTCGCACCCGGTCGGTCGCGCGTACCTGCTCGGCGGTCCGCGCCGCCTCGGCCGCGTCCTGGCGAGCGGCGTCGGACGTGGGGCGCTCTTCGCTCATGGCGGGCTCCTGCCTACGGTTCGTACTGTCGACGTTACCCGAACGGGCGTATGCGGTTCACCGTGTCCGGGGCCACAACTGGGGATCCGGCGCGAAACGGATCCTCAAGAAGCCGTCGCGCAGGGCCGCGCCGTCGACCGTGCAGCGGCGCAGTGCCGACGGCAGCGGAACGATACGGCGGAACTGCCCCGCCGTGACGACCAACTCGTCGCCGCGCCGGATGAGGTCCAGCTCGTCGCGTATCGCCCCGGGCAGGGGAATGTGCCACACGAGCACGCCCTCGTCACCGAGGTTGTCGGCGACGGTCCACTCGACGCGGGCGGGGGCGTCACCGATGCCGGGTACGTGGAGGGTGGTGAGGTCGTCGGCGCCGCGGGGGTCGTGGCCGAGGTGGGCGACTCGCCGTACGGGACGGTCCTGCGCGCACTGCTCCCACTCCTCCGTCGCCTTGCGCTGCTGGGCGACGAGGCCGGCGAGCCAGGTGTCGTGCGTGCTCTCGGGCAGCACCCGGTTGGCGATCAGTACATCCACGGGGAGGGCCCGCAGGGCGAGGCCGACGCCGGCGAGGCGCACATGGTCGGCACCCGTCGGCCCCGGCTCCGCGACCAGCCGCACACTCGTCCCCGGGTCCTCGACGACCGCCGCGACGGCGGCCAGCTCGACATCCCACCGGGCGGCTGTCTCGTACAGCCATTCCGAAGGCATCGGCACGCCGGCGAGCCGTCCGAGGACCGGCCGCAGCGCCCGGGCGGCCTGGCGCTCCGGCGGGAGCAGCCGCCGCAGATACCTCCGCAGCTCCTCCGGCAGACCGAGCAGCGCGAGTGCCTGCGGCGCGGGCGGCAGATCGACGACGAGCAGGTCGTACACCTCGGAGAGCGCGGCGTCGCGCAGCGCCCGCAGCAGAGCGAGCTCTTCGGCACCGGGAAGAGGGGTGAGTTCCTCGGCGTCCAACCGGCCGGCCCCCAACAGACCCATGACGGACGCCGCCCGCTCCTGGAAGGCGACGAGATCCTCCCGGAAGTCCGCCGCCGCGTCGGGCCGCCAAGCGGTGAGATTCGGTGCGACCCGGACGGGTTCCGCCCCGGTGGCCCGGCCCAGCACCGCACCCAGCCCGTCGATCCGGTCCGCGCTCAGCACAAGCGTCCGCGCGCCCTCACGGGCCGCGTCGAGCGCCGTGGCCGCCGCGACCGTCGTACGGCCGCTGCCGCCTTGCCCGGTGATCAGGATGGTGCGCATGAGGCTGAACGGTAACTCAGCCCCCGGCCCGACACCGCCGCCCCGGCACCCGGAGCCGGGGCGTGGCGACCGCCCGTGGGACGGCCCGGGTCAGCGACGGCAGCGGGGCCAGGCCCCGTCAGGGGCGCGGGGAACTGCGCGACCGGCCACGAATCACCCGCAGGCGCGACACAACGCATCCCCCGAGCCATTGGGCGCACGCTCCACCCAACCCATGGCCGCACACATCACCCGGACGGCCCACACGCCACGGCCCCAAAGAGCACCCTCCGCCAAAATAGCGAGTCGGGCGGGTGGGTGGGCAAAGCTCAGGCGCCCGCTTCGACCCGCTTCTTCAGCCCCGCCAGCGCCCGATCGATGATCACCTTCTCCGCCTTGCGCTTGATCATCCCGAGCATCGGGATCTTGACGTCCACGGTCAGCTGATACGTCACCTCGGTGACCGAGTCGCCGACCGGCTTCAGGATGTAGGACCCGTCGAGGGACCGCAGCATCTGGGACTTGACCAGCGTCCAGGAGACCTCGTTCGCCCCGGACCAGGTGTACGCCAGCGTCTGGTCGTCCTTGATCGCGCCCGCGTCCATGACGAGCCGGACCTGCTCGGCGCGGCCCTGGTCGTCGGCCTTGAGCACCTCCGCCTCCTTCACCTCGCCCGTCCAGTCCGGGTAGCGGGCGAAGTCGGCGATCACTCCCATGACGTCAGCCGCCGCAGCCTCGATCGTGATGCTCGAACTGGTGAATTCCGCCATCGCCGTGGCTCCTCCAGAGACGTTCCGGTGAGGGAGGTGGGTGCGCACGTATGTGCAGCGTGAAGGCTACCGCGCGCCCGCCGAACCCTCGCCACCCCACCTGAGGTTCACCACTCCAACGCCCACGGCTTCCCGCTCCCGGCGAAGTGCCCCACGTTCACGCACTCGGTCGCCCCGATCCGCATCCGCCGTGCCAACGGCTGATGGACATGCCCGAACAGCGAGTACCGGGGCCGCGTCCTGCGGATCGCCTCCAGCAGCGCCCGGCTCCCCCGCTCGAAACGGCGCGCGACCGTGTCGTACACCAGCTCGGGGACCTCCGGCGGGATGTGCGTGCACAGCACGTCCACCTCTCCCACCGCCTCGATCTTCGCCGCGTACTCCTCGTCGCTGATCTCGTACGGCGTCCGCATGGGGGTGCGCAGTCCGCCGCCCACGAAGCCGAAGACCCAGCCTCCGATCTCGACGCGCTCCCCGTCCAGCACGGTCGTCCCCTCCGCCGCGTACTCCGGCCAGAGCCTCGGCATATCGACATTGCCGTACGTGGCGTACGTCGGCGTGGGGAAGGCCGCGAACATCTCGGCGTACTGCTTACGGACCGCCTTCTCGATCACGGCGCCTCGGTCCTCGCCCACGCCCGCCCAGAGCCGGGCCCCGAGTTCGCTCGCCTCCTCGAAGCGGCGGGCGGTGCGCAGTTCGACGAGCCGGGTGGCGTTCTCGGCGCCGAAGAGGTCGGGGAAGATGCCGCGGGAGTGGTCGGCGTAGTCGAGGAAGAGGACCAGGTCACCGAGGCACACCAGGGCGTCGGCGCCTTCGCCCGCTCCGGCCAGATCGCGTGCGTTGCCGTGCACGTCGCTGACCACGTGAATGCGCGTCCCGCGCCTGCCGCCTGGTGTGGGTGCCATGACGATCAAGCGTAAACGTGTGCGCCATACGTGAACAGAGCGGGGCGGACCTGCGGTTACTGGCCAGTCAGTAAGTGGGGGGATTATTGTTCCCGGGAGAACCCCACATGTGTGACGCGGAGAACATCTCACCGGACCCCCCTCGCGGAGAAGCCATACCGGCGGGTAACGTCCGGGCAGTCCAGTTGTGCTCAGGTATTCAACCAGTGAGGCCGAGTGAGGCCTGAGCGCTCGCCCCCGCCTTGGACCGCACCGTCGCAGCACACACGTCAGTCGTGGCGCCGGCGCCCTATGAGGAGCAGCAGTTTTGCGCGAGTTCAGCCTTCCGGCTTTGTACGAGGTCCCGACGGACGGCAATCTGACCGACATCGTCCGTAGAAACGCCGCGCAGCATCCCGATGTCGCCGTCATCGCCCGCAAGGTGGGCGGCGCCTGGCAGGACGTCACCGCGGTTCAGTTCCTCGCCGAGGTGCGGTCGGCCGCGAAGGGGCTCATCGCCGCCGGGGTCCAGCCGGGTGACCGGGTCGCACTGATGTCCCGTACCCGATACGAGTGGACCCTGCTGGACTTCGCGATCTGGTCGGCCGGCGCGGTCACCGTGCCGGTGTACGAGACCAGCTCACCGGAGCAGGTGCAGTGGATCCTCGCCGACTCGGGCGCGACCGCCATGATCGTGGAGCTGGACGGGCACGCGGCGGCCGTCGAGTCGGTGCGCGACCGGCTGCCGGCGCTGAAGCACGTCTGGCAGATCGAGGGCGGCGGTGTGGAGGAGCTGGGGCGCCTCGGCCAGGACGTCACCGACGCGGCCGTCGAGGAGCGCGGCTCGCTGGCGAAGGCCGACGACCCGGCGACCATCGTCTACACCTCCGGCACCACCGGCCGCCCGAAGGGCTGTGTGCTCACCCACCGCAGCTTCTTCGCGGAGTGCGGCAACGTCGTGGAGCGGCTGCGGCCGCTGTTCCGTACGGGCGAGTGCTCGGTCCTGCTCTTCCTCCCGCTCGCGCACGTCTTCGGGCGGCTCGTGCAGGTCGCGCCGATGATGGCGCCGATCAAGCTGGGCACCGTACCGGACATCAAGAACCTCACCGACGAACTGGCCTCCTTCCGGCCGACGCTGATCCTCGGTGTGCCGCGGGTCTTCGAGAAGGTCTACAACTCGGCCCGGGCGAAGGCGCAGGCGGACGGCAAGGGCAAGATCTTCGACAAGGCCGCGGACACGGCGATCGCGTACAGCAGGGCGCTGGACACGGCGTCGGGGCCGGCCCTCGGGCTGAAGATCAAGCACAAGGTGTTCGACAGGCTCGTCTACAGCAAGCTGCGCGCGGTGCTCGGCGGCAAGGGCGAGTACGCGATCTCGGGCGGCGCGCCGCTGGGCGAGCGGCTGGGGCACTTCTTCCGCGGTATCGGCTTCACGGTCCTGGAGGGCTACGGCCTGACGGAGTCCTGTGCGGCGACCGCGTTCAACCCGTGGGACCGTCAGAAGATCGGTACGGTCGGGCAGCCGCTGCCGGGTTCCGTCATCCGGATCGCGGACGACGGGGAGGTGCTGCTGCACGGCGAGCACCTGTTCAAGGAGTACTGGAACAACCCGGGCGCGACCGAGGAGGCGCTGGCCGACGGCTGGTTCCACACCGGTGACATCGGCACCCTCGACGAGGACGGCTACCTCCGGATCACCGGCCGCAAGAAGGAGATCATCGTCACCGCGGGCGGCAAGAACGTCGCCCCGGCCGTGATCGAGGACCGTATCCGGGCGCACGCCCTGGTGGCGGAGTGCATGGTGGTGGGCGACGGGCGGCCCTTCGTGGGCGCGCTGATCACCATCGACGATGAGTTCCTGGGCCGTTGGGCCGCCGAGCACGGCAAGCCCGCGGGGTCCACCGCGGCGTCGCTGAGCGCGGACGCCGATCTGAACGCGGCCGTTCAGGCCGCGATCGACGACGGCAACGCCGCGGTGTCGAAGGCGGAATCGGTGCGGAAGTTCCGCATTCTGTCCTCCCAGTTCACGGAGGAGTCGGGCCACCTGACGCCGTCCCTGAAGCTCAAGCGCAATGTGGTGGCGAAGGACTACGCGGACGAGATCGAGGCGATCTACCAGAAGTAGCGGCTTGCGCAGGCCGGTTGGCTCATGGCGCGGTGTCCTCAGCGAGGACCCGCGCCATCGTGCGTTCGGCGAGCGCGGTGATCGTGACGAACGGGTTCACCCCGATCGAGCCGGGCACCAGCGAGCCGTCGGTGACGTACAGCTTCGAATACCCCTTCACCCTCCCGTAGTTGTCGGTCGCCTTGCCCAGCACACAGCCGCCCAGCGGGTGGTACGTGAAGTCGTCGGCGAACACCTTGTTGGACGAGCCGAACAGGTCGTACCGGTAGATCGTGGAGTTGGCCGAGTTGATCCGGTCGAAGAGCTTCTTGGCCATGGAGACGGAGACCGCGCTCTGGGCGGCGCTCCAGCCGAGTTTCGCCGAGTCGCTCGCGGCGTCGTAGGTGAAGGACGCGCGCTGCGGGTTCTTGGTGATCGCCAGATAGAGGCTGACCCAGTGTTCGAGGCCCGTGGGCAGCGGGGCGATCTCGGCGAAGACGGGGTTGGAGGTGTTGGCCCAGTCGTCGATGCCCAGGACCGGCATGGTCGACTGGTTCTCTCCGACCGTGTCCCAGAGATGGTTGGCCCGGCCGAGCATCACATTGCCGTTGGTGCCCCAGCCCGCGCCGACACTGGCGTCCAGTGCGGGAAGCGTGCCCCTCGCCCGTGCCCGGACGAGGAGTTCGGTGGTGCCGACGCTGCCGGCGCCGAGGAACAGGTAGGTGGAGCCGTACTCCTTGGTCTCGACGACCGCGCCCGTGTCGTCGATGCGGTCGACGGTGACGACGTACGTGCCGTCGCCCAGCCGGCGGATGCCCTTGGCCCGTTCCATGGTGTGGATGGTGACGTTGCCGGTGCCGAGGGCGGCGGCGAGGTACGTCTTGTCGAGGCTGCGTTTGCCGTGGTTGTTGCCGTAGATGACCTCGCCGGCGAGCGCCGACCTGGTCGCGGTGCCGGCCGCCTCGCGCTCCATGTGCGCGAAGTCGTAGACGCTGGGCACGAAGGTGGTCCTGAGGCCGGCCTTCTCGGCGTGGGCCCGGGAGATCCGGCTGAAGCGGTACCACTCCGTGGACTCGAACCACGCGGGGTCGATCGTGTTGACACCGAGCATGGCGCGG
Source organism: Streptomyces sp. CA-210063 (assembly GCF_024612015.1). Taxonomy (NCBI): domain Bacteria; kingdom Bacillati; phylum Actinomycetota; class Actinomycetes; order Kitasatosporales; family Streptomycetaceae; genus Streptomyces; species Streptomyces sp. CA-210063. Next base: position 7,860,677 of record NZ_CP102512.1, on the reverse strand, counting down.
GCGCGCGGGAAGTACGTGGCGTACATCTCGGTGGTGTCGACGGTCGGGAACTGCTCGGCGAAGTACGACTGGAGGGGGGTGACGGCCATGCTGCCGTTGACCAGTGAGCCGCCGCCGACGCCGCGGCCCAGGAAGACCGACATGTTGGCGTAGCGGACCCGGTCCAGTACGCCGGGGTAGGGGCTGATGTCCTGGTTGACGACGTCCAGCCAGAGGAAGGTGGCGAGCGGGGCCTCGGTCCGGGTCTTGAACCACATGGACCGCTGGTCCGGCTCCCGGGTCGAGCAGAAGACCTTGCCGTCGGAGCCGGGGGTGGTCCAGGCCTTGCCCATCTCCAGGACGACTGTGCGGATGCCGGCCTGGCCGAGCCGGAGGGCGGCCACGGCGGCGCCGTAGCCCGAACCGATCACGATCGCCGGGGCGTTATCGACGGCGGCGGGTTCGACGGCCTGCGCGGACTCGATGCCGATACGGGTGAGTCCCACCGCGGCCGCCGTCTGGAGGGCGGCCATACCGAGGATGCGGCGGCGGGTCAATAATCTGTGCGTGTTTGTTGACATGCACACAGAGTCTCCGGATTGTGCGCTTCCAGCCAGGGGGCTCCGCCGAGTTGGGGACGCCTATGGGGGTGCCCGGTGCTCTTGATGGGCGGGTGCGGGTTGATTCGTGGCTGGTCGCGCAGTTCCCCGCGCCCCTTGTGGGGCTACAGGAGGGATTTCAAAGTTTCCGCCAAGAGGTCCCAGCGCCATTTCTCCTCCACCCACTCCCGCCCCCTCTCCCCCATCCGTGCCCGCAGCTCCGGGTCGCCGAGCAGGGTGACGATGCGGTCCGCGGCCTCCGCCGGGGAGCCGCCGCGGACGACCCAGCCGGTCTCGCCGTCGAGGACGGCGTCGGGGGCGCCGCCGGAGTCGCCCGCGACGACGGGCAGTCCGGTCGCGGAGGCCTCCAGGTAGACGATCCCGAGCCCCTCGACGTCCAGGCCGCCCCGGCGCGTACGGCACGGCATGGCGAAGACGTCACCCGCGCCGTAGTGGGCGGGCAGCTCGGACCACGGGACGGCCCCGGTGAAGCGGACGGATCCGGCGACGCCGGTCTCGTGGGCGAGGCGCCGCAGTTCCTTCTCGTACGGTCCGCCGCCGACGACCAGCAGCACCGCGTCCGGCTCCTTGGCCAGGATGCCGGGCATCGCCCGGATCAGCGTGTCCTGCCCCTTGCGCGGCACGAGCCGGGAGACGCAGACGACGACGGGCCGGTCGGTGAGCCCGAGCCGGGCGCGGACCTCGGCGCCGCCGGAGCCCGGGTGGAAGGTCTTCTCGTCGACGCCGGGCGGCAGCTGGACCATGCGCCCGGCGGCCTCCGGGGTCAGCGCGCCGGCGATCCGGGAGCGCGTGTACTCGCCGAGGTAGGTGATCGTGTCCGTGCCCTCGCCGATCCGCCGCAGCAGCTGCCGGGCGGCGGGCAGCTGGGCCCAGCCGGCCTCGTGGCCGTGTGTGGTGGCCACCAGGCGCCGGGCGCCGGCCCCGCGCAGTGCGGGGGCCATCAGGCCCAGCGGGGCGGCCGCGCCGAACCACACCGACGTACAGCCGTGCTCCCGCAGCAACGAGACCGCGCGGCGGGTGACGCCGGGCGTCGGCAGCAGCATGGTCGTGCGGTCGCGCACGACGGTGAAGGGCTGCTCGGCGTCGAAGGCGGCCGTCGCCTCGACGCCCTCCCGGCTCCGCTTCCACGTCGAGGCGTAGACGACGACCCGCTCAGGGTCCAGCCGCAACGCCATGTTGTGCAGAAACGCCTGGATACCACCGGGCCGGGGCGGAAAGTCGTTGGTCACGATCAGGGTCTTGTGCATCGCCGCCGACCCTACCGAACCGGGGCCGGCCCGCCGCCCCCAGGCGCATCCACACCGGGCCCGGCCATGCTTCACTGCCGCTTCACAGGGCGACGGGGGATCATGTCTCTCACAGACGCGGAACACGGCGCGGACGAACACAGGCGAACCCAGACGAACGCAGACGGACAGGGACTCACGTGGCTCAGGTGGACATGACGGGCACTCGGCGGCTCCCGTTCGGGCTGCTCACGGCCTGGGGCGCGACCCGGCTGCTCCTGCTGCTGTTCGTCTTCAAGGTGTACGTGTTCCCGGGCCCGGACGTCACCAGCGACGTCTCGGTGATCTACCAGGGCTGGTACGAGATCCTGCGCACAGGAACGTATCCCCTGGACGACGTCACCTGGCAGTACCCGCCCGCCGCCGCCCTCGCGATCCTCTCCCCCGCGCTGCTGCCCTTCCTGGACTACGCGTCGGCGTTCTTCGTCCTCGCCTTCCTCGCCGACCTGGCGGTGCTCACGCTGCTCCTGTACGCGGGCAACCGGCCCGGCAAGACGTGGCGCGGCGCCTGGGTGTGGGTGGCGGGCCTGCCGCTGCTCGGCCCGACCGCGTACGCCCGGTACGACGTGATGGTGACGGCGGTGGCGGTCGCGGCCCTCCTCGCCGGCAGCCGCCATCCCCGCGCGATGGGGGCGCTGACGGCCTTCGCGGCCCTGCTGAAGGTGTGGCCCGCTCTCCTGCTGCTGGGCGCCCGGAAGCGCACGGCGTGGGCCTGGGCGGCGGGCACCGGCCTCGCGCTGGTCGCCCTGTTCGCCGTCTCCATGCCCGGCGCCTTCGCCTTCCTGACCTTCCAGCGTGACCGGGGCACCGAGGTGGAGTCGCTGGGCGCCCTCGTCTTCCATGTGGCCCGGCAGTTCGGCTGGAACGGCGAGGTGCTGCTCAACTACGGCTCGGTGGAGTTCCTCGGCGACCACGTCGACACCGTCAGCGACGCGGCCCTGCTGCTCAGCGGGGTGGCCTTCGCCTGGCTGCTGCTGTGGCGGGTGCGGGCCCGGCGGTTCGCGCCGCACACCCTCGCGGACGCGGCGTTCGTGGCGGTGCTGATGTTCACGGCCACCAGCCGGGTGATCAGCCCGCAGTACATGGTGTGGCTGGTCGGCCTCGCCGCCGTCTGCCTCTGCTTCCGGGCGAGCCGTATGGGCCTGCCGGCGGTCATGGTCCTGGTCGCGTCCTTCGTGACCGTCCTGGAGTTCCCGATCTGGTTCTCCCATGTGGTGGTCAGCGACGGCCTGGGCGTCACCCTCCTCTTCCTCCGCAACGGCCTGCTCGTCCTCGCCGCCCTGCTCGCCGCCTTCGAGCTGTGGCAGGACACGGTCCCCCGGCCCGCCCCGACCCCGCTGCCGGATCAGCCGGTCCGCGCCAAGGAGCCGCTGGGTTCCTGAGGCGAGTGCAGGCCGTGAGTGGTTGCTCGCGCCCGTAAGGGGCGCGAGCAACTGCGCGACAAGCCCCCACGAGGCCGCAGCCGACGAACGACCCGGGGGGTCTGGGGGCACAGCCCCCAGCTGGTGGATGGGACGGGTAGGGACGGCGGGGACGAGAAAACCGCCAGCCGTCCGCCCGGTCAGCCGAGCTGAGCCCGCACGTACTCCCGCCACTGCTCGGTGAACGCGTCGACGGTCGTCCCCAGGACCTCCTTCAAGGCACCCTCCACCGCCCCCTCCCGCTTCCCGTGCTCTCCGACGGCCCGGTAGAACTCGTTCAGGCGGACCTCGCCCCAGCGGTCGGCGATCATGCGGCAGGCCAGCCAGCCGCCCTCGTAGGCCAGGGCGAGCTCGCCGGAGTCGTCGGAGAAGCCGAAGTCGGCGTCCTCGGGCAGTGCGGCCGGGAGCTGTCCCTCCGCGACGGCGCGTCGCAGCTCGGGTGCCACCTCGGGCGCCGTACGGCCGGTCCCCCGGTAGCCGACCCAGTCGGCATAGCCCTCGGAGAGCCACAGGGGCGTGGCGGCGTTGGTGTGGGCGCGGGTGGCGACGTGGGTCGTCTCATGGGTGAGGACGGTCTGCCGGCCGAAGCCGCCGAGGACGGCGTACGCGTCGGGGTTGATGACGATCCGGTCGGCGGGCGCCTTCGCCGACCCGCCCGCTTCCCCGGTGGTGACCGCCGCGATCCCCCGGTACCCGGACGCGGGAGCCCCCAGCAGCCCCGCCATCTCCTCCAGCGACTCCGGTACGAGGACGACGACCCGCCGGGCCCAGTCCTCGCCCCACGCCTCGGTCACGGCGGGCACGGCCCGGTCCGCCAGCCCCGCGTACTCCCGAAGAGCCGCCGCCGAGCGCCCGACCCCCAGCACGAGACTCCGCTCCCCACGGACGGCCCGTATCGCGCCCTGCTCCCACAGCTGTTCGGTGCCCTTCTCCGAGGGTTCGTCGGCGGCGACCTGCCACGCGCCGTCGTCGTCCCGGACGAGGGTCAGCGTCCGTACGGCGGTGACGGGCGCCTTGTCGTAGCCGCGTATCCGGTAGCGCAGGGCGGCCTCGGCGGTGGCCCGGTCGCCGGAGCGGTGGAAGCCGGTGAGGTCGTACGACCAGGAGGCCAGCGGCAGGCCGCGGAGGTTGGCGAACTCGGCCGCCCCGGTGGCCAGTTGGGCGGTCGCCGCACCCGTCGTCGCCTCGGTGGAGCGGTACGCCGTCTCGTCCCGCTCCAGGACCGCCGTAGCCCGTCGGCCGAGCATCCGCTCGACGTCGGCGCGGGCGGAGTCGGGGGCCGCGCCGCCGCAGCCGACGAGGAGGGCGAGCCCGAGACAGACTCCCGCCGCTCCCGGGAACACGCGTCTTCTGCCGGCCACGGTCCCGATCGTACGGCGGCACCGCCGAAGCGGCGTACGGCGGTCAGGGGCGGGTGACCGAGGCGATCGGCATCATGCCGACGGGGTCGTAGCGGACGGGGGCACCGGGGTAGGGGGCGTGGATGACCTGGCCGTTGCCGACGTACATGCCGACATGGCTGGCGTCGGACCGGTAGGTGACCAGGTCGCCGGGCTGGGCCTGGGAGAGGGGGACCTGGGTGCCGGCGTACCGCTGGGCCTGCGAGGTGCGCGGGAGGCCGACGCCGGCCTGTCCGTACGACCAGACCATGAGGCCGGAGCAGTCGAAGCCGTCGGGGCCGGTGGAGCCCCAGATGTACGGCTTGCCGAGCGCGGAGCGGGCGGCGGCGACGGCGGCCGCCGCGCGGCCGCCCGGAGCCACGGCACCGGAGAGGTCGGGCATGTCGGTGCGGCCGGACCCGCCGGAGCGGGAGGCGCGGTCGTACGCGGCGCGCTCCTCGTCCGGGAGGGAGTTGAGCAGTTGCCGGGCCTTGGCGAGCTTCCGCTCGACGGTCCGCTTGTGCCGGGCGACGGCCTTGCGGCTCTTCTCCAGCTCGGCGAGCTTGCCGGTGGCCTCCTGGCGGTTCTGGGAGAGGTCGCGCATGGCCTGCTGAAGATCGTGCAGTTCGCCCGCCTGGTGGGCGCTGATGCGGTCCAGTGCGGCGGCCGTGTCGAGGTAGTCGTCCGGGTCGTCGGAGAACAGCAGGGTGATCGACGGGTCGATGGCGCCGGAGCGGTACTGGGCGCCGGCGAGCGAACCCAGCGACTCCCGCATGGCGTTGATGCGGTCCTGCTGCCGGGCGATCGAGTCCTGCGCGGTGCCGACCTGGTCGCGCAGCTTTCCGGCGCGCTCGTCGGCCTTGTTGTACGCCTCGGTGGCCTGCTCGGCCTCCTCGTACAGCCGGTCCACCTCGGCCCGGGTGGTGGTGTTGTCGTGCGGCGCTGCGGCGGCCGGCTGGACGGGAATGGCGCCGAGGGCGGCGGCCGCGGCGGACAGCACACCGAGGGCGGCGGCCGCGCCCCGGTCGAACCCGGACGGTACAAGGCGACTGTGGGACACCACGGGAAGCCGCACTCCCTTCGACGGCGGACAGGACCCTTCCCCGGGGCCGTGGCGGCGGCCCCGGTTCGGGGCGCCCTCACGGCGAGTGAGGGAAGCGCGGCCGACAGTAGCCGCGTGACCGTGTCACAGCCAAAGACCTCCGCGGACACACTGCGTGACGCCCGGCCCGGGACCCAGGTCACCAGCGGGGGAAGGCGTCAGCACGAGGTGCGGGAATTCGCCCGTTCGGGCGGCTCTGTGTCCTGATCTTGAAGAAGGAAAAGGCCGACTGTCACGGTGTGTGATCAGTCGGCCTTGTTCAAGCCACCTCGGGTGTCAGATCCGGACACCGAACTGGAAGGTGCCGATGGTGCTCATCGACTCGTAGCGGACGACCTTGCCCGGGTACGGGGCGTGGATGACGGTGCCGTTGCCCGCGTAGAGGCCGACGTGCCCCAGGTCGTTGAAGAAGACGAGGTCGCCCGGCATGAGCTGGTCGCGGCCGATCCGGGTACCGTCGTTCGCCTGCGTGTACGTGGTCCGGGTGATCGACACACCGGCCTGGGCGTAGGCCCACTGGGTCAGCCCGGAGCAGTCGTAGGAGTTGGGGCCGCTGCCCCCGGAGACATAGGGCTTGCCCTGCTGGCTGGCGGCGGCGGCGAGGGCGGCGGCGCCACGCTCCGAGGCCGGCACCTCGTCGCCGAGGTCGACGCGGTCCCCGGCGTCGCGGCTGGCGCGCGTCTCCTGATCGTCCAGAGCGGCCTTCTCCTCGGCCGTCAGGGTGTTGAGGAGCTTCTGCGCCGCGGCCAGCTTGCTCTGGACTTCCTTCTTCTTCTTGGCCAGGGTCTCGCGGGTCTCGGCGAGGTCCTCCAGCTTCTCGGAGGCTTCCTCGCGCTGCTGTGCGAGCGTGCGCTGCTTCTCCTGGATCTTCTTCAGCGACTCGACCTGCTGGCTGGTCAGCTGGTCGAGCGTGGCGGCCTTGTCCAGGTAGTCGTCCGGGTCGGCGGAGAGGAAGAGCTGGATCGAGGAGTCGATGCCGCCCGAGCGGTACTGGGCGCTGGCCGCCAGGCCTATGCCCTCACGCAGCTCGTTGAGGTCTTCCTGACCCCGGGCGACGTTGTCCTGGATCGTGGAGATCTCCTTCTCGAGCTTCTCCTGCTTCTCCTCGGCCCCGTTGAGCTTGTCGGTGGCCCGCCCGGCGTCCTCGTAGAGCTTGTGAACCTTGGCCTTGACCTCGTCCTTGCTCGGCTTCTCAGCAGGCGCGGCGTTGGCGGCCTGCGAGGTCAGGGCCACGGCAGCGGCGGCGGCAGTGGTGAGCACGGTCACACGCGCACGGCTCGGCTGCTTCGGTCGACGGTGGGACGCCACGGTAGGTGAACTCCTTCATGTGAGCGACCGGCCGGCGAGGACTCCGGCGACGATCACCCGTTCAGAGGTTTGAGCCCAGACCCTAGTGACCCAGTGGTGATCACTTCAAATCCCCCACAGGAAAAATCCCGTCCCACGGCGCACAATTTACACTCAACGCACAGGTAGTAATGCTCGGTTGACGCTACGTCGCGCACCAGATCCGCCAATTCGGGCATAGCGCCTGTACGTTGCGGTTGGGGCAGACGAGACTGAAGCGTCAGGAAAGCCGCTTGAGGAGCACCGCGGAAGCCACCGGCCTGGCACCCGCCTTGGCGATCCCGTCGGCCACCTCTCGGTCGGTGGAGGCGACGATGACCGGCCGCCCGGGCGGCTCGGCGCGCACCAGCTGACGGATCAACTCGTCGGCGGTGACACCGGGCTTGGAGAACAGCACCCGCACCCCGCGCGGCGGCGCGAGCAGCACCGGCGCGGCCAGCTCGGCCCCGTCGAAGACACAGGTCACCTCGGCGCCGGTCTGCGCGGCGAGCTGCGAGAGCTGCCCCAGGAGCCTGAGTCGCTGCTTCTCCAGCGGCATCTGCGGATAGCCGGTCTTGGTGACGTTGTAGCCGTCGACGACAAGATGCGCCTGCGGCAGCGCCAGCAACTGGTCGAGGATCGCGGGGTCGTTCTCGGACAGCGCGCGGGCGGCGATGTCCTTCGGGGTCATCCGCCCCGGCTCCACCGCGTCGACCGTCTCGGCGGGCCGTACGGAGACCGGCGGCAGCGCCAGTTCCCGCCGGAGCCCCTGGGCCGCGTCCAGCACGGTGTCCAGCAGCAGCCGTACACGCATGTCCTCGACGCTGCGTCCCTCGCGGGCCGCCCGCCGGGCGGCCTCCAGGGCCGCCTCCGACTCGCCGAGCCGGGCCTTGAGCCGCCGGGACTCGCTCTCGGCGGCGGACACCGCGGCGTGCCCCTCGGAGCGTACGGTCTCCATCTCGGCGTGCAGCTTGCGCAGGGCGGCCTCGCCGCGCTTGACGTCGCTGAGGGCGGCCCGGAGCTTGCGGTGCAGGGAGTCGGCGTCCTTCTTCACCGACTCCAGCTCCGCGCGGAGCCGTTCCGTCTCGGTCTTGGTGTGGCCGCGGGCTTCGGCGAGCTGCTCGCGCAGCCGCTCCAGTTCGGCCCGGCTCTCCTCGTCGGCGCGCTCGGCGTGCGCCCGCAGGGCCTCCTCACCGGCGGCGGTGACCAGCTTCACCCAGCCCGTGGGGCGCAGGACATAGGCCGCGGCCGCCACGTCCAGCGGGTCCGCGGCCGGGGGCGGCGCGCCCGTGTCGAGGGCGCCGGACAGCTCGGGGTGGGCCTCCCGGAACCGTTCCCCGATCCGCTGTCTGAAAAGCGTGTCGGTCTCCACGGCGGCGGCCATCGCGTTGCCCGCGAACTTCACGCGGCGATTCGGGGTGAACCGGGCGTACTGCCTGAGCTGTGCGGGCAGTTCGGCGACGGTCAGTCCGCCGAAGCCGTCCGAGACGATCTGCACGACGCGTTTGCGGACGCCCTCGGGCAGCGGACGGTCGAGCACCTCAGCGGCGCCGTCGCCCGGCTCCCCGCCTGTGGTCTCCACCATCCGTCACCCCAATGTCTGTGCGGGTCCCGCTCCCTCAGGAGCCGGCGCCCGGCCTGTCCACGAGTTCCACCTGGTCCACGGCGTTGCACCAGCGGCAGCGCACCGACTCGATGGTCTCACTGACCACGTCACGCTCCTCGACCTTGGGCTCCCCCGCGAGATCGAGGTGAACGTACTCGACGACCTTCGACGAGCGGGTCACGTCGAAACGTGTGAGGTTTCCACAGAGGGTGCAGCGCCAGCGGGTCGTGTCCGTCGGCAGGGGAACCGTCATCGTGGCTGCTCTTCCTTCCAGTCTCCGTGATGCGCCGGCCTCCCGGTGCGTGTGGCTCGTAACCCTACGGCCTGACCGGTACTCGACGCCCGTTCGCCTTCGGCGGCGGCGCCGATCGCGTCCGGCGGCCGGGCCTCTCGCCACCGGCGGCGAGGCGGTCTGCGCGGGTGGGTCCCGTTACGTCATGCTCTGCTCATGATCGGCAAGTGGAGGACCACGGGCGACCGGGCCGTACGAAACGAGTCGGCGCCGGTGACGTACGGGCTGATCGCCGTCTGCTGTGCGATCTTCCTGATCGGACCGGCCGCCGGCCTGAACCCGGTGTACGGCACGGGCGACGAACTGCTCGCCGCGCAGCGGGCGTACTTCCGCCGCTGGGGCGTCGTCCCCGTCGAACTCTTCAACGGCACCCCGCGCGCGGCGCTCACCCCCGTCACCGCGCTCTTCGTCCACGGCAGCTGGCTGCATCTCCTCGGCAACATGCTCTTCCTCTTCGTCTTCGGGGCGATGGCCGAGGAACGCATGGGCCATGTGGAGTTCGCCCTCTTCTACGTCGGCTGCGGCTATCTCGCGCTGGTGGCGTACGCGGCGGCGCACGCCGGGTCGCCGCAGTCGCTGGTCGGCGCGTCCGGGGCGATCTCCGCGGTCCTCGGCGCTTTTCTCTTCCTGTTCCCCCGAGCACGCGTGACGAGCCTCTTCCCGTTCCTCTTCTTCCTCCCGCTGCGCTTCCCGGCCTGGGTGACCCTGCCGTTCTGGGTGAGCCTGCAGTGGCTGGCCGCGGGGCGGCAGACCTCGGGGCCGGGGGTCGCGTATCTGGCCCATCTGGTGGGGTTCGGGCTGGGGTTCGTCTACGCGTGGGGGCGTTATGGACGTACGGCTAGAGTGAAAGCGAATGCCTCAGCTCCGGCCCCCGAGGGAGAACACCAGCCGTGATCACCGCGATCGTGCTCATCAAGACCAGCGTGGACCGGATTCCGGAGATCGCGGAGTCGATCGCCGCGATCGATTCCGTGACCGAGGTGTTCTCCGTGACCGGTACGTACGATCTGATCGCCATGGTCCGGGTGAAGGAGCACGAGGATCTGGCGGATGTGATCCCGGGGCGTATCAGCAAGATCCCCGGGGTTCTGGGGACGGATACGCATGTGGCGTTCCGGGCCTACTCGCAGCATGACCTTGAGGCTGCGTTCGCCATCGGACTGGACGGGTGACGGATTCGTCGGCGAGTGCGGGTGTGTGGGGATTGCTCGCGCCCACGCGGCGGAGCCGCACATCGACACAGCCCCGCGCCCCTTTGAGGGGCGCTGTCGTGGCCCCAAGATGAAGAAGTCCTCATCTTGTGCTCATCCTCGGTCGCTGCTGGGCTCCGCAGGATCGTTCCCATGGTCTTCTCTCGCCGGATCGCGGCCCTTGCCGCCGTCGTGGCGATTCCGCTCGGGATCGCAGCGACCAGTTTCGCCCTGACCGACAGCCCTCAGGCGCCGAAGGTGCCGCCGAAGGTGGAGCTGGAGAGCGGGTCGTCCAGTCCTATGCCTTCGCGGCCGGAGGCGACGCCCCGTGACGAGGTCGTGTCGCGGCCTCCGGTGACCGACAGCCCGGCGAGTGATGACGATGACGACAGGCCCGGTCAGGACGGACAGGACGACGGGCAGGACGCCGACGACGACGGAGCCGGTGACGACGGCTGAGGCGCCGGCCCGGCGGGTTTCGGCCCGGGTCCGGATCCTGCTGTGGCTGCTGCTGGTGATGGCGGTGGCGCTGGCCTCGGTGGCGACGACGACGCGGTCGATCCTGTTGCGTGACGTGGACCAGCGGATCAACGAACTGCTGGTGCAGGAGGCCGGGGAGTTCACCAATCTTCAGGCGCAGGGGGTCGATCCGCAGACCGGGCGGCCGTTCACCGAGCCGTCACGGCTGCTGCGGGTCTTCCTGCAACGGCAGAACGCCGACCTCGACGAGGAGTTGATCGGGCTCGTCGGCCGGAGCGGACAGACGCCCTCGCAGATCATTCAGCAGCGCGAGATCCCCGTCGCGCTGCCGCTGCACGAGGACGCCGGCGCCCGGCGCGAGATCTTCGACTCGCCGGATTCCACGGGGACGCTGGAGCGGGCGGCCGGGGAGATCCGCTGGGCGAAGGTGGAGGTGGCCCGGTACGGGTCCGAGGCGGACGCGGCCTTCGTGGTCGCCTTCCATCCGGCGAGCGAGAAGGAACGCGCGAACGAGGTGTTCCGGGTGCTGCTCGCCATCTCCGGGGTCGCCCTGCTGATGACGACCGGTATCGCGTGGGTGGTCGCGGGGCGGATCCTCAAGCCCGTACGGCTGGTGCGGTCCGCCGCGGCCCAGCTCACCGAGCAGGACCTCACCCGGCGCATCCCGGTGCACGGCCGGGACGACGTGGCCGCGCTCGCCGAGACGTTCAACGCGATGCTCGACCGGCTGGAACGGGCCTTCGCCGCGCAGCGGGAGTTCGTCGACGACGCGGGGCACGAGTTGCGCACTCCCATCACGATCGTGCGGGGCCATCTGGAGCTGATGAGCGACGATCCCGCCGAGCGCGAGGAGACGGTCCGGCTGGTCACCGACGAACTGGACCGGATGAGCCGCATCGTCGAGGACCTGCTGCTGCTCGCCAAGGCCGAACGGCCCGACTTCGTCAGCCCCGAGCCGGTCCAGCTCGCCGAACTCACCGCCGATGTCTACGTCAAGGCCCGCACCCTCGGCGAACGCGACTGGCAGCTCGCCGAAGTGGCGGACAGGGAGGCCGAGTTGGACCCCCAGCGGATCACCCAGGCGATGGTCCAGCTCGCCCAGAACGCCGTGCAGCACACCACCACCGGCCAGACCATCCGCATCGGCTCCCGCGCCGAGGGCTCGTCCGTCGAGCTGTACGTCGTCGACTCGGGGCCCGGTGTGCAGCCGCAGGACACCGAGGTGATCTTCGAACGGTTCCGGCGCGGCACGGCCCGGCGCGGCACCCGGGGCTCCGGCGCGGGCCTCGGCCTGTCGATCGTCCGCGCGATCGCCGAGGCCCACGGCGGCCGCGTACGACTCCACGACACCGAGGGCGGCGGCGCGACCTTCGTCCTCACCCTGGAAGAGGCACGCACGTGAAACGGACCGACGGCGAAGGGGCGCTCCCGTGAACCGCATTCTCATCGTCGAGGACGAGGAACGCATCGCCTCCTTCGTGGAGAAGGGGCTGCGCGCGGGCGGCTTCACCACGACCGTGGTCGGGGACGGCGACGCGGCGTACGAGTACGCCCTCACCGGTGGCTTCGACCTGATCGTCCTCGACATCGGGCTGCCCGGGCGCGACGGGTTCACCGTGCTGCGCGAGTTGCGCGAGGCCCGGGTGACCGTGCCGGTCATCGTGCTGACCGCGCGGGACTCCGTACGCGACACCGTGGCCGGCCTGGAGGGCGGCGCCGACGACTGGATGACCAAGCCGTTCCGCTTCGAGGAACTGCTGGCGAGGGTCCGCCTCCGGTTGCGTACGGCGGCCCGGGCGCCCGAGGTGACGACGCTGAGGAGCGGCGAACTGACCCTGGACCTGCGGACGCGGAGGGCGAGAGCCGGGGAGCGGTTGGTGGACCTGACGGCGAGGGAGTTCGTACTGCTGGAGCTGTTCCTGCGCCACCCCGGTCAGGTGCTGTCCCGGGAGCAGATCCTGTCGCACGTGTGGGGCTACGACTTCGACCCGGGCTCGAACATCGTGGATGTGTATGTGCGGGCCCTGAGAAAGAAGCTGGGGGCCGCACAACTGGAAACGGTGAGAGGCATGGGCTACCGGTTGCCTGCGACCGCGCCCTGAAGGGGCGCGGGGCTGTATCGATTTGCGGCTCCGCCGCGTGGGCGCGACAAGCCCCCACCGACCCGCAGTCGAACAACGACGTGAAGCTTCCTTCATAAACGACTCATCAAGGACTCACCCCCCATCTGAACCCTTGATGACGTGACCCTGAACTTCCGTCTCGCCGCCTCTCTCTGCGTGGCTCTCTCCCTCTGCGCGCTCCTGGCAGTACCCGGCAACTTCGCCGGCCTCGGCGGCGAGGCCCGCCTCACCCTCGCGGTCTTCGCCCTGGCGACCTGCGCCTGGATCGGCACGCCCATCGACGACACGTACATCGCGCTCGGCGCCGGTCTCGCCCTCACCGTCACCGGGGTGATCAGCAACGACACCCTCTTCGGGACCCTCGGCGACTCCACCGTGTGGCTGCTGATCTGCGCGTTCGTACTGGCGGCGGCCGTGACGCGGACGGGCCTGGCGGGCCGGGCGGCAGCCTTCCTGGTGAGCGGCGCGCGGACCGTACGGCAGCTGGCCCACCTGACGACGGCGGCACTCGTGGTGACGGCGTTCGCGGTGCCCGCCACCTCGGGCCGGGCGGCGCTCGCGCTGCCCGTGTTCCTGGCCCTCGCCAAGGCCCTGGCCGACCGGAAACGACTGGTCGTGATGCTGGCGCTGCTGTTCCCGACCGTGATCCTTCTGTCGGCGGTGGCGACCCTGATCGGTGCGGGCGCGCATCTGATCACCGTGTCGGTGCTGTGGGAGGCGACCGGCGACCGTATCGGCTTCACGGAGTGGCTGCTGCTCGGGCTGCCGCTGGCGATCGTCTCGTCCCATCTGGCCGCCGAGGCCGTCCTGTTGACGACGACCCGGCGCGAGGACCGACGCGGTCCCGTGAGGATCACGGTCGAGGAGATCCAGTTGCACAGCGAGCAGCCGGTGAGCGGGCCCTGGTCCCCCGCCGAGTCGCGCTGTGCCCTGCTGCTGGCCACGGTCGTGGTCCTGTGGTGCAGCGAGCCGCTCCACCGGGTCTCCCCGGCCGTCGTCGCGCTGATCGGCGCGGTCGTGGCCTCCTCGCCGGCGCTGGGCACGGTAGGGCTGAAGGACGCGCTGAAGACCGTGCCCTGGTCGATGCTGCTCTTCATGGCCGCGACGATGGCCATGGGCGTCGCGCTCAGCGACTCGGGGGCGGCGAAGTGGCTGGTCTCGGGGCTGCCCACGGGGGTCACGCCGCTGGTGTTCCTGGCGGTGGTCGTGGGGTTCAGCACGGCCGCCCATCTGGTTCTGCAGTCCCGGTCGGCGCGGTCGTCGGTGCTCGTCCCGCTGGTCGTCGCGGCGGCCGTGGGCGCCGGGGTCAACCCGGTCGCCGCCGCGCTCGCCTCCACCGCCGCCGCGGGCTTCTGCCACACCCTCCCGGCCTCCGCGAAGCCGGTCGCCCTCTTCGCCGACCTGCCCGGCACGCCCACCTACACCCCACGCGACCTGCTGCGCCTCTCCGCCGTCCTGGCCCCGCTGACCGCCGCCCTCGTCGTGCTCTTCGCGGTGGCGGTGTGGCCGCTGCTGGGCGTGCCGCTGGTCCCGTGACGCCCTGGACCCATGCCTCCGTGACCCCGGCACGCCACGCCCCCTCACTCCCCCGAACCCTCACTCCCTCGACCTCATGTCCCACCGCCACCACGACCCACAGGAGCCCTGAGCAGCATGCTGAACCGAGTCGCCGTAGCCCCCAGTGGCTTCAAGGAGTCCCTGTCCGCCGAGGCCGCCGCCGAGGCCATCGCGGAGGGTGTCCGCCGGGTCGTGCCCGACGCCGAGGTGGACCTCATCCCCCTGGTGGACGGCGGCGAGGGCACGGCCGCCGCGCTGGCCGCCTCCACCGGGGGCCGCCTGGTCTCCCTTCTCGCCACGGGCCCGGTCGGCGAACCGGTGGACACGCACTTCGCCCTGCTCGGCTCGCACGACCCGGCCATGGCGGAGACCGCCGTGGTGGAGATGGCGGCCGTCGCGGGCCTCTCCCTCGTCCCGTGCGCCCTCCGCGATCCCGGCGCCACGACCACGTACGGCGTCGGCGAGCTGATCCGTGCCGCGCTCGACACCGGCGTACGGCGGGTCCTGATCGGCTGCGGCGACTCCGGCACGTCGGACGGCGGGGCCGGGGCCCTCCAGGCGCTGGGCGCACGCCTCTTGGACTCGGAGGGCCACGAACTCACGCCGGGCGGCCGGGAGTTGACGCGCCTGGACCGTATCGACCCGTCCGGCCTGGATCACCGTCTCAAGGACGTGGAACTGCTGGTCGCCTGCAACCCGTTCAACGTGCTGTGCGGCGAGCGGGGAGTCGCCCGCGTCTTCGGCCCGCAGAAGGGGGCGACGCCGGCGCAGGTCGAGGAGTTGTCGGCCGGACTGGAGAACTGGGCGTCCGTCCTCACACGGGACCTGCGCGACGTCACCCCCACCGGCACCGGCCTCCACGACGGCCCGGGTACGGGCTCCCGTCCCGCCCCCGGCACCGACCTCCGGCACGGCCCCGGCACCGGCGCCTCCGGCGGCCTCGGTGCCGGGCTGGCCGCCGTGGGGGCCCGGCTGCTCCCCCGTTTCGAGGTGCTGCTGAGCCATCTGGACCTCGACGCCCGGCTCGCCCGCGCCGACCTGGTCATCACGGCCGAGGGCGCCCTCGACCACCAGACCCCCCGCGGCAAGGTCCCCGCCGAGGTGGCCCGCCGCGCCAAGCGGAACGGCCGCCCGGTCCTCGCCCTCGCGGGCACCCTGGGCGAGGGGGCGCACGAGGTGCCGGGCGTGGACGCGTACACCGGGATCCTGCCCGCGCCGATGGCTCTCGCCGAGGCCCTGGTCCGCGCGAGCGAACTCCTCACGGACGCCACGGAACGGGCCCTGCGGATGATGGTGCTGGGCGCGCGGGTGACGGCGGGGATCAGGACCTGACACCGCCGGCCGGGGCGAACGACGGGATCAGGGCCGAGGTCGACAGTGCGCGTCAGCGGATCAGACGGCCGGCACGCAACGCCCGTCCTCCGTACGGTAGTTCCACTTCGCGCCGTCCCGCACGAGCTCCTTCACCGCGCCGACGAACCGCTCCACGTGCTCGTCGGGCGTGCCCGCCCCGAAGCTCACCCGGATCGCGTTGAGGGACCGCTCGCCGGGCGCGGCCTCGGGGGCGCCGCACTCGCCCTGGGTCTGCGGGTCGCCGCCGAGGAGGGTGCGGACCAGCGGGTGGGCGCAGAAGAGACCGTCGCGGACGCCGATGCCGTACTCGGCGGAGAGGGCGGCGGCGAAGTGGGAGCTGTTCCAGCCCTCGACGACGAAGGAGATGACGCCGACGCGCGGAGCGTCGTCCCCGAAGAGCGAGAGGACCCGGACCTCGGGCACCTCGGCGAGACCGGCGCGGACGGTGTCGATCAGGTGCTGCTCCCGGGCGACCAGCGTCTCGAACCCGGCCTCGGTGAGGGCCTTGCAGGCGGAGGCGATGGAGTAGGCGCCGATGACGTTGGGCGAGCCGGCCTCGTGCCGGGCGGCGGTCTGGTGCCACTCGACGTCCACGCCCCCGTCCGTACGCCGGCTCACCTTGCGGCTGGCGCCGCCGCCCGCGAGGTACGGGTCGGCCTCGCGCAGCCAGTCGGCGCGCCCGGCGAGCACGCCGGACCCGAACGGCGCGTACAACTTGTGCCCCGAGAAGGCGACCCAGTCGACGTCCAACTCCTGTACGGATACGGGGTGGTGAGGCGCGAGCTGGGCCGCGTCGAGCACGATCCGCGCGCCGTGCGCGTGCGCGGCGGCGGCCAGCTCGCGCACCGGCCAGATCTCCCCGGTGACATTGGAGGCACCGGTGACGCACACCAGCGCCGGCCCCTGCGGGTCGCGCCCGGCGAGGGCGGCCTCCAGAGCGGCCACGGCCTCCTCCGGCGTACGCGGCGCGTCCAGGTACGTCACCCGCGCGTTCCGCCACGGCAGCAACGAGGCGTGGTGCTCGGTCTCGAAGACGAAGACCTGGCAGTCGGCGGGCAGCGCGGCGGCGAGCAGGTTCAGCGAGTCGGTGGTCGACCGGGTGAACACGACCTGGTCGTCGTCCCGGCAGTCCAGGAACTCCGCGACGGTCTTGCGGGCGTTCTCGAAGAGGTCGGTGGACAGCTGCGACAGGTACCCGGCACCCCGGTGCACGCTCCCGTAGTACGGCGCGTACGCCGCCACGTCGTCCCACACCCGCTGCAGCGCCGGGGCGCTGGCGGCGTAGTCGAGCGCGGCGTAGGTGACTTCGCCGCCGGTGACGAGCGGGACGGTGACATCCCGGCCCAGAACGGGCAGCGGGGCACAAACGGACCGGTCGGCGGCAAGCGTGGAGACAGACATGGGGAACTCCCGTGAAAGCAGGCGGAATCGCCGTGCCGGACGGCATGTCGACGGCACAGGGAACACCGAAAAGAGTGAAAGGGGAAACGCGGAGGCGGGGCTCTGCGGCCCTATCGCATTCGCTTGCTCACGGAAGGCTCCCTCGAAACCGCGCTTGCCGTAGACCTCGCTGCCTACGACCCGGTCTTCACCCGGGGCACCCCGCCACGGACGGAGGGTTGCCGGACAGCCAGCCGGGGCTTTGGGCTGTCACTCATGACCTGCCGAAAAACGTACGTGAAGTGATCGCCACGCCGCAACTTCTGTCCGGATGGCGGGATGCCGGGCGCCTTATGGCTCGGGAGGTTCGGTTGGGTGGCGCGTGCGGGTGGGTGGGGGTTGTTCGCGCAGTTCCCCGCGCCCCTTTAGGGGCGCGGGGAACTGCGCGACCAGCCACACACAACCCGCAGCGCACCACCGGCCCCAGCGCTACACGTTGGTGGCGACGACCCACCGCTCAAGAACTCTCCGCGCCGCCCCGGAGTCGATCGACTCGGCCGCCCGCTCCATGCCACCCCGCAACTGCTCCGCCAGGGACGCGGACGTCGGCTCCAGTGCCACCAGCGCCGCCGCCGAGTTCAGCAGCACCGCATCCCGCACCGGCCCCGTCTCGCCGTCCAGCAACCGCCGTGCGACATCCGCGTTGTACGAGGAATCGGCCCCCCGCAACGCCTCCACCGGCACCAGGTCCAGCCCGACGTCGCGCGGGTCGAAGGCCTCCTCGGTCACCTTGCCGTCCCGTACGACCCACACCCGTGACGTGGCGGTCGTCGTCAACTCGTCAAGGCCGTCATCACCCCGGAAGACCAACGACGAGTTGCCGCGCTCGGCGAAGACGCCCGCCATGATCGGCGCCATCCGCGGATCGGCGACACCGACCGCCTGGGCGCGCACCTTCGCCGGGTTCGCCAGCGGCCCCAGCGCGTTGAAGACGGTCCGGATGCCCAACTGCCCGCGTGCGGCGGCCACATGACGCAGCGCCGGGTGGAACTTCACCGCGAAGCAGAAGGTGATCCCGGCCTCCTCGGCGACCTCGGCCACCCGCTTCGGCGTCAGCTCCAGATTGACGCCGAGCTTCTCCAGCACATCGGACGCGCCGGACGCCGACGACGCGGCCCGGTTGCCGTGCTTGACGACCTTCGCGCCCGTACCGGCGACGACGATCGACGACATCGTGGAGATGTTGACCGTCTTGGCGCCGTCCCCGCCCGTACCGACGATGTCGACGGTCTCGCCCGACACCTCGATCACATGGGCGTGTTCGTACAGCGCCTCGACGAGACCGGTGATCTCCTCGACGGTCTCGCCCTTGGCCCGCAGCGCCACCACGAATCCGGCGATCTGCGCGTCCGTCGCCTCGCCGCGCATGATCTGGTCCATCGCCCAGAACGTGGCGCCGGCGTCCTGGTCGTGCCCGGACAGCAGTGCGTTCAGCACCGCGGGCCAGGAACGGCCCGCCGCGGTATCGCCTCCAGCGGGGGTCACAGCGCTCATAGCCGCTCCTGGGTGTCGTAGCGCGAGGAATGCCGCGCAAACCGTGAAGTCAATGATGCGCTCCCACCCTATCCAGCCACGGGCACGGCGAAGGGCCCCCGTCCGAAGATCGGACGGGGGCCCTTCGACCGTGGTGTGGCGAAGCGAAGCGATCAGTGGTGGCCGTGGCCGCTCGTGATCTCCTTGTACTCCTCGACGGTCGGCTTGGTGATCTGCGAGTCCTCGCCGTAGTAGCCCTTGCTCAGCTTGGCGCGGAGCTTCTCGCGGCGCGTGATCTTGCGGGCGACACCGTTCTCGTCGACCGCGGGACCGATCTCGGCCGGCGCGTACTGCTCGTGCGCCGTGAGCGTGTGCAGCTGCTCCTGGCTGAGCGGCTCGTGGACCTCGATGAACTCACCGTGCGGCAGACGCTTGATGATGCCGGTCTCGCGACCGTGCAGGATCTTGTCCTTGTCCCGGCGCTGCAGGCCGAGGCAGATGCGCTTGGTGACGATGAACGCGAGGACCGGGGCCACGAAGAACGCGATCCGGACGAACCAGGTGATGGCGTTGATCGACAGGTGGAAGTGGGTCGCCCAGAGGTCGTTTCCACCACCGATCAGCAGCACCATGTACCAGGTGATCCACGCGACACCGAAGGCCGTACGGGTCGGGGCGTTGCGCGGGCGGTCCAGGATGTGGTGCTCGCGCTTGTCGCCGGTGACCCAGGACTCGATGAACGGGTAGACCGCGATCGCGACCAGGACCAGCGGGAAGATCACCAGCGGGATGAACACACCCAGGACGAGCGTGTGACCCCAGAAGTTGATCTCCCAGCCCGGCATGACACGGATCAGGCCCTCGGAGAAGCCCATGTACCAGTCGGGCTGGGCGCCGGTCGACACCTGGTCCGGACGGTAGGGACCCATGGTCCAGATCGGGTTGATCGTGGCGATCGCCGAGATGACCGCGATGACACCGAAGACCAGGAAGAAGAAGCCGCCGGCCTTCGCCATGTACACCGGGAGCAGCGGCATGCCGACGACGTTGTTGTTCGTCTTTCCGGGGCCCGCGTACTGGGTGTGCTTGTGGTAGAAGACCAGGATCAGGTGCGCCACCACGAGGCCGAGCATGATGCCCGGCAGCAGCAGGACGTGGACCGAGTAGAAGCGGGCCACGAAGTCGCCGCCCGGGAACTCCCCGCCGAAGAGGAAGAACGACAGGTACGTGCCGACGATCGGCACGGACAGGACCGCGCCCTCCATGAAGCGGACACCGGTGCCGGAGAGCAGGTCGTCCGGGAGCGAGTAACCGGTGAAGCCGGTGAACATGCCGAGGACGAACAGCAGGAAGCCGAACAGCCAGTTGACCTCACGCGGCTTGCGGAACGCGCCGGTGAAGAACACACGCATCATGTGCACGAACATGCCGGCGAGGAAGACCAACGCGGCCCAGTGGTGGATCTGCCGGATCAGCAGACCACCGCGCACCTCGAACGAGATGTGCATGGTCGAGTTGAACGCCTCGGACATCAGCTGGCCCTGCAGCGGGACGTAGCTGCCGTGGTACTCCACCTCGTTCATCGACGGGTGGAAGAACAGCGTCAGGTACACACCCGTGAGGATGATGATGATGAAGGTGTACAGGCAGATCTCGCCCAGCATGAACGACCAGTGGTCGGGGAAGATCTTGCGCATGTTGGCCTTGGCCAGGGAGTAGATCCCGAGCCGGCCGTCGGCCCAGTCGGCGACGCGCTCGCCGGCCGGTGCCTTCCCGCGCTTGTCGCGCGAGTCGGTGGTGGTTGCAGTACTCATCCGCGCTCCCAGAAGGCAGGACCGACGGGCTCTTCGAAGTCGCTCACGGCTTCGAGGTAGCCGTCTTCACCGACGGTGATCCTCAGCTGCGGAAGGGCGTGCCCTGCGGGGCCGAAGATCACCCGGCCACGGTCGGCGAGGTCGAAGGTGGACTGGTGGCAGGGGCAGAGCACGTGGTGCGTCTGCTGCTCGTACAGGGAGATCGGGCAACCGACGTGGGTGCAGATCTTCGAGTACGCCAGAATGCCCTCGTGCGACCACTCCAGTGACGTCTTGTCCTTGATGTCGTCCGGCTGGATCCGGACGATCATCAGGGCGTCCTTGGCGATGTTCTTCTGGAAGTCGTGGTCGTGCTCGTCCAGGCCGTCCGGCATGGCGAAGGTCAGCGACCCCACCGCGACGTCCGCGGGACGCAGCGGCTCCATGGTGTTCATGTTGACGAGCTTCTTGCCCTTGGCCCAGGTGGTGTGCCGCAGCTTGGTGCCGGGCGCCGGACCGAGGCCGCCCAGCAGCATCACACCGGAGAGCGGGAACAGGGCCAGCGCGCCGAACATCGTGTTGCGGATCAGCTTGCGGCGGCCGAGCGCGGACTCCTTGGCACCGTCCCTGAAGTCGGCCATGACCTTGGCCTTGACCTCGGGCGCGGCCTCGATC
Organism: Streptomyces sp. CA-210063; assembly: GCF_024612015.1. Lineage (NCBI taxonomy): Bacteria > Bacillati > Actinomycetota > Actinomycetes > Kitasatosporales > Streptomycetaceae > Streptomyces > Streptomyces sp. CA-210063. The sequence goes on along the minus strand of NZ_CP102512.1, from coordinate 7,839,582 downwards.
GCGTGCCGCTCGTCGGCGATCTCCACGTCCGACATCAGCGTGCGGGCCCAGTGGACCGCGCCGGCGCCGATGCAGAACAGCGACAGGCCCAGCGTCATGCCCAGCGCGAAGTTCAGCGCGCTGATGTGACCGATCGGCCAGACGTAGATCGCCCTGTCGACGTCGATCACCAGGTACGCGGCGATGAACGCGACCGTGGCCAGCATCGACACCGTGAACAGCAGGGCGACCGTGCGCTCGGACCGCTTCGCGGCCCGCTCGTCGATGTCCTGGATCCGGTGCTCGTGGGGCGGCAGGCCAGGGTCCGCGAACGGGTTCTTCTCGTCCGCGACCTTCACCGCGCCGTGCGCGTCGCCCTGCTCGATGGACAGGTTCTCTTCTGGAATCTCTTGGCTACTCATGACTTCTTGGCCTTTGCGGTCCGAGCGGCGACCCAGACGGCGACGGCGATCAGCGCGCCGAGCCCGAACACCCAGCCGAAGAGACCTTCGCTGACCGGGCCGAGTCCGCCGAGGCTGAGGCCACCGGGCTCCACGGTGTCGTCGCTGTTGACCGCGTCGAGGTACGCGATGATGTCCTTCTTGTTCTCCTCCGACAGCGTGGTGTCGGGGAAGGACGGCATGTTCTGCGGGCCGGTCTGCATGGCCTCGTAGATGTGCTTCGGGTCGACACCCTCAAGGCTCGGCGCGTACTTGCCCTCGGACAGCGCACCGCCCTTGCCGGTGAAGTTGTGGCACTGAGCGCAGTTGGTACGGAAGAGCTCGCCGCCCTCGGCGATGTCCGCGCCCTCGGGGTTGTACTCGTTCTCGGTCGGGATCTCCGGACCGGCGCCCAGCGAGGCGATGTACGCCGCGAGCTGGTCGATCTCGGCCTGCGAGTAGACGGTCGGCTTGTCCGGTACCTGCGCGCCCGGCTGCTGGGCCGGCATACGGCCGGTGCCGACCTGGAAGTCGACGGCTGCCGCGCCCACACCAGTGAGCGGCGGACCGTCGGTGGTGCCCTGACCGCCGGTGCCGTGGCAGCTGGCGCAGCCCACGGCGTAGAGCTTCTTGCCCTCCTCGATGGTGAGGGTCTGGGCGGTTTCTTCGGCCACCGCCTTGTCCGCAGGTGCGAAGGCGGTGTACAGCCCCGCGCAGGCCGCCAGCGCGATGAGTAGGACGACGACCGCCGCCAGCGGATGGCGTCGTCGTGCGGAGAGCTTTTTCACGGATTACCCCGGTGTCAGGATCTTCTGCGTCGGTGCTTCTGGAAGGGTCGTTCTCGGTCCGAGGCGGGCGATCGGTCCGCCCGGCTCGGCCGCCCGATTTACTTGATCATGTAGATCGTGGCGAAGAGGCCGATCCAGACGACATCGACGAAGTGCCAGTAGTAGGACACGACGATGGCCGCGGTCGCCTGCTCGTGGGTGAACCTCTTGGCCGCGTAGGTGCGCCCGAGGACCAGCAGGAAGGCGATGAGACCGCCCGTCACGTGCAGGCCGTGGAAGCCGGTGGTCAGGTAGAAGACCGAGCCGTACGGGTCGGACGAGAGCGACAGGCCCTCGTGCTTGACCAGCTCGGTGTACTCGAAGACCTGACCGCCGATGAAGATCGCACCCATCACGAACGTGACGATGAACCACATCCGGAGCTTCTTCACATCACCGCGCTCGGCGGCGAACACGCCGAGCTGGCAGGTGAGCGAGGAGAGCACCAGGATCGTGGTGTTGGTCGCCGAGAACGGGAAGTTCAGGGTGTCGGCCTTCTCCGCCCAGAACTCGGGGCCGGTCACCGATCGCAGGGTGAAGTACATCGCGAAGAGGGCCGCGAAGAACATCAGCTCGGAACTCAACCAGATGATGGTTCCGACGCTGGTGAGGTTCGGCCGGTTGACCGACGGGTGCGCGTGCCCGGTTTCTACTGTCGTTGCTGTCGCCACGACCGACATTATGTCGGTCGCTTATCCCGCCCTCACTCCGGGGGGTGCCGTTCGGAGTGTTGCCCCCTTCGGTACCGGTGCTGACGTGGTGTTCGAGGGAGTAGCATCCGCGCATCGGGCCTGTCCTTAACGACGCTGACGTCACGGAGGAACAATGCAGCCGACCGCCACGGTGCTGGTCTACAGCGACGACTCCAACACCCGCGAGCAGGTGCGGCTGGCCTCCGGCCGGCGACCGGCTCCTGATGTACCCCAGGTCGAGTTCCTGGAGTGCGCCACGCCCGCCGCCGTGATCAAGGAGCTGGACAAGGGCGGGATCGACGTCTGTGTGCTGGACGGTGAGGCCGTGCCCATGGGCGGCATGGGGGTGTGCCGGCAGATCAAGGATGAGATCTTCGACTGCCCGCCGGTGCTGGTGCTGATCGGGCGGCCGCAGGATGCGTGGCTGGCGACGTGGAGCCGGGCCGACGCGGCGGTGACGCTGCCGGTTGAGCCGGTTGAGTTCGCCTCGGCGTTGGCTTCCTTGCTGCGGCGTAAGAGTGCGTTGAGCGCCCAGTAGCTCGGGGTGTCCTGACGGACGGCGGGTGCGGGTTGATTGTGGCTGGTCGCGCCCACGCGGCGTAGCCGCATATGTCACAGGCCCGCGCCCCTTCAGGGCGCCCCCCTCAGACTGACTCCGGTCGCAAGCGGGCGTATTCCTGGGGAGCGGGTACTTCCTTCGTACCGCCCACCAGCGCGCTGCCCGCGCTCCAGTTCTTCCAGTCGAGGTTCCAGTCGCCGAAGCCGTTGCCGAAGGGGGCCATGGTGTCGCCGCCCGAGTTGACGACCTGGACGATGTCGCCCTCGTTGATGGTGTCGTAGAACCACTGGGCGTTGGCGGTGCTCATGCCGGTGCAGCCGTGGCTGACGTTGGCGTATCCCTGGGAGCCGGTGGACCAGGGGGCGGCGTGGACGTACTCGCCGCTGTTGGTGACCCTGACGGAGTGGTGGACGGTCAGGTCGTAGAAGTCCGCGGCACCTATGCTGGCGCTGGTCATGCGAACGGTACCTTCCTTGGCCAGGACGACCTTGACGCCGTTGCGGGTGTCGTAGCCGGGCATGCCCGTGGTGACCGGGATCTCCTTGATGACCTGGTCGTTCTTGTAGACGGTCATACGGTGCGCCGCGGCGTCCGTGACAGCGACGATCTTGTCGCCGGTGGTCAGCCGGAGGGGCTCGGCCGTTCCGCCCCAGAGACGGTCGCCGATCTTGATGCCGTCCAGGTTGCTGCGGACCTCGATGGTGGCGTTCGCGGGCCAGTACTCCTTGGGGCGGTAGTGGAGCTTCTTGTCGTCCACCCAGTGCCAGGCGCCTTCCGCGGAGGGCAGGGAGTCGACCTTCAGGGCCCGCTCGACTATCGCGCGGGACGCCTTGTCCTTGACGGGGACGCTGAGGTCGGCGGTGACGGGCTGGCCGACGCCGTACTTGCCCGCCTCGGGGCCGAAGGTGACGTCGAGGCGCTTCTTGGTGACGGGGCGGCCGGTGTGGAAGGTGAGGGTCTCGCGGCCGGGGGCGCCGTCCTCGTCCTCGGTGCTCACCCGGACCGTGTAGCGGGCGTTGGCGGCGAGCGGTGAGGTGGAGTGCCAGCGACCGCCGTCGGCGGAGAGTTCGCCCGCCACATACCGTCCTGCGGCGTCCACGGCGGTGACGTCGGTGATCCGCCCGTCGTCGTCGGCGGTGACTTCCAGCGGCTTGTCCGGGTCGACCTTCTCGCGCTCCCCGGAGGGGGCGTTGAAGGAGATCTGGTCGGCAGCGTCGTACGGCCTGCCCGAGAGCGGGTGTCCGCCGGAACCGCAGGCGGTGACGCCCGCTCCCAGGGAGACCACCAGCAGGACGCAGCTGACGACCGTGCGGTTACGGGGTGAAGTGCTCATGAGTTCAACGTAGGAACACCCGTCGAGCACGGCGCGCCGGGTGACCCGAGTGAGCTACGTCCGGCGTGGCAAAAGGGGGAAGCCCGGACCTCCTGTCGGAGTGTCCGGGCTTCCGTGCGCTCGGCGCGTGTTACTGGTTCTGGTTCTCGCCGCGGTAGTACTCGAAGACCCAGCCCCACAGGCCGATCAGGATGATCGGGGCCGAGAAGTACAGCAGCCACCAGCCGAAGACGACGCCCATGAAGGCGAGCGCGCCACCGATGCCGAGGGAGAGCGGCTGCCAGCTGTGCGGGCTGAAGAAGCCCAGCTCACCGGCGTCGTCCGCGACATCGGCCTCCTTGTCGTCCTGCGCGCCCACGTCGACCCGCCGGGCCGTGAAGGCCAGGTAGTAGCCGACCATGATGCACAGGCCGAAGGCCAGGAAGAGCGCCGTGGTACCGGCCGGCTCCTTCGACCAGTAGCCATAGACGATCGCCATGGCGAGCACGAAGACGCTCAGCCAGATGAACATCTTGCCCTGGATCTTCACTTGCCGGCCTCCTTGCCGCTGCCGCTGCTCGCCAGCTCGCCGGCGCCGTGACCGCCGTGCGCGAGCTGCTCGAGCGCGGCGATCTCCGGGTGGTGCAGGTCGAACGCCGGGGATTCACTGCGGATCCGCGGCAGGGTGAGGAAGTTGTGCCGCGGCGGCGGGCAGGAGGTCGCCCACTCCAGCGAACGGCCGTAGCCCCACGGGTCGTCGACCTCGACGGGCTTGCCGTACTTGGCGGTCTTCCACACGTTGTAGAGGAACGGCAGGATCGACAGACCGAGCACGAACGAGGCGATCGTGGAGATCGTGTTCAGCGCGGTGAATCCGTCGGCCGCGAGGTAGTCCGCGTACCGGCGCGGCATGCCCTCGGCGCCCAGCCAGTGCTGGACGAGGAAGGTGCCGTGGAAGCCGATGAACAGCGTCCAGAAGGTGATCTTGCCCAGGCGCTCGTCGAGCATCTTGCCCGTCATCTTCGGCCACCAGAAGTGGAAGCCGGAGAACATCGCGAACACGACGGTGCCGAACACCACGTAGTGGAAGTGCGCCACCACGAAGTACGAGTCCGAGACGTGGAAGTCCATCGGCGGCGAGGCCAGGATGACACCGGTCAGACCACCGAAGGTGAAGGTGATCAGGAAGCCGGTCGCCCAGAGCATCGGTGTCTCGAAGGACAGCGAGCCCTTCCACATCGTTCCGATCCAGTTGAAGAACTTCACGCCCGTTGGCACGGCGATGAGGAACGTCATGAAGGAGAAGAACGGTAGGAGCACTCCACCGGTGACGTACATGTGGTGCGCCCACACCGTCACCGAGAGGCCGGCGATCGCGATGGTCGCGCCGATCAGACCCATGTAGCCGAACATCGGCTTGCGGGAGAAGACCGGGATGACCTCGGAGATGATGCCGAAGAACGGCAGGGCGATGATGTACACCTCTGGATGGCCGAAGAACCAGAAGAGGTGTTGCCACAGCAACGCGCCGCCGTTGGCCGCGTCGAAGACATGCGCACCGAACTTGCGGTCCGCCTCCAGGGCGAACAGCGCGGCCGCGAGGACCGGGAAGGCGAGCAGGACCAGGACACCGGTCAGCAGCACGTTCCAGGTGAAGATCGGCATGCGGAACATGGTCATGCCGGGCGCGCGCATGCAGATGATCGTGGTGATGAAGTTGACCGAGCCGAGGATCGTGCCGAAGCCGGAGAAGGCCAGACCCATGATCCACATGTCGGCGCCGATGCCCGGGCTGCGGACCGCGTCCGACAGCGGGCTGTAGGCGAACCAGCCGAAGTCGGCCGCGCCCTGCGGGGTGAGGAAGCCACCGACCGCGATCAGCGAGCCGAAGAGGTAAAGCCAGTACGCGAACATGTTCAGCCGCGGGAACGCCACGTCCGGCGCGCCGATCTGCAGCGGCATGATCCAGTTCGCGAATCCGGCGAACAGCGGCGTCGCGAACATCAGCAGCATGATCGTGCCGTGCATCGTGAACGCCTGGTTGAACTGCTCGTTCGACATGATCTGCGTGCCCGGGCGGGCGAGCTCGGCGCGCATGAAGAGCGCCATGACGCCGCCGATGCAGAAGAACGCGAACGACGTGACCAGGTACAGCGTGCCGATCGTCTTGTGGTCGGTGGTCGTCAGCCACTTCACCACGACGTTGCCGGGCTGCTTGCGCCGGACCGGGAGCTCGTCTTCGTACGAGCCCTCGGCGGCGGCAGCACCCTGAGGTTCGTTGAGGATGCTCACAGTTGGTTCGTCTCCCGGTTCTTCTCGTGGCTCGTCTGCTCAATGCCGGCCGGGACGTAACCGGTCTGACCCTTCTCCGCGAGCTCCTTGAGGTGCTGCTCGTAGCGCTCGGGGGAGACGACCTTCACGTTGAAGAGCATCCGAGAGTGGTCCACGCCGCAGAGTTCGGCGCACTTGCCCAGGAAGGTGCCCTCCTGGTTGGGGGTGACCTGGAAAGCGTTGGTGTGGCCCGGGATGACGTCCTGCTTCATCAGGAACGGCACCACCCAGAAGGAGTGGATGACGTCACGCGAGGTGAGGACGAAGCGGACCGTCTTGCCCTTGGGGAGCCAGAGGGTCGGGCCGGGGTTGCCGGTCTGCGGGTTCTCGTCACCGGGGATGCCACAGGTGTAGACGCCGCCGGCGCTCTGCGGGAAGTCCTTCTTGAACCGGTCCGGGATGGCGGCCAGGTTCTCGTCGGTCTTCGCGTCGCCTTCCGAGCCGTCGACGTTCTCGACGTAGTTGAAGCACCAGCTCCACTGGAAGCCGACCACGTTGACCGTGAGGTCGGGCTTCTTCGACGTGTCGAGGAGCTTCGACTCGTCGCGGGCTGTGAAGTAGAAGAGCACCGAGACGATGATCAGCGGGACGACCGTGTACAGCGCCTCGATGGGCATGTTGTACCGGGTCTGGGGGGGAACTTCGACCTTGGTGCGGCTGCGCCGGTGGAAGAAAGCACTCCACAGGATCAGGCCCCAGACCAGTACGCCCGTGGCGAGCGCGGCGGCCCACGAACCCTGCCAGAGGGAGAGGATCCGCGGAGCCTCTTCCGTGGTCGGGGTGGGCATACCAAGGCGGGGGAAGTCCTTGTATGTGCAACCGGTGGCGGTCGCCAGGACCAGGCCCGCAGTCAGTGCCTGCAGCAGCTTCCGCCGCATCGGGCGCCGCGGCATGGGGGTACCACCCGCGCTCTTCAGGCAGCGGGGGAGGTCGGAGCCGTTGGGACTCACGTAGCGCCTTCCCGAGAGTCTCGCCCGCGCGGTGTGGCTGCGGCCTTCTCGCTGGTCGGTCGCCGCCCTGCGACGGGCAGGGGTTTGGATGTTTATGCGGACCAAACCCTACTGGACGCGTTTTGGGGTCGCGCGGGGAGGGGGTACCAACTCGCCGGGGGTCACTTGTAGCGGCTCTTCGAGGTGCCGGGGGCACCTAATAGCTCGGGAGTTCGGGTGGTTTGGCGGGTGCGGGTGGGTTGTGGTTGTTCGCGCCCACGCGGCGGAGCCGCATATGGTCACAGCCCCGCGCCCCTTAAGGGGCGCCGCCCCCAGCCTCTGCTTATAGCGTGGGCCTGTGGCCTACTTCGACGCTGCTTCTTCCGCTCCCCTTCATCCCGTTGCCCGGCAGGCGCTGGTGGCTTCGTTGGACGAGGGGTGGGCCGATCCTGCCCGGCTCTACAAGGAAGGGCGGCGGGCCCGGCTGTTGCTGGACGCGGCTCGGGAGGCCGCCGCCGAGGCCGTGGGGTGCCGGGCGGACGAACTGGTCTTCACCTCGTCCGGTACGCGGGCCGTGCACACCGGGATCGCGGGGGTGTTGGCGGGCCGGCGGCGGGTCGGGGGGCACCTGATCGTGTCGGCGGTCGAACACTCTTCGGTGTTGCACGCGGCGGAGGTGCATGAGGCCGGGGGTGGGACGGTCACCCAGGTGGCGGTGGGGCGCACCGGGTCGGTGTCCACGTCCTCGTACGCCGGTGCCCTGCGGGACGACACCGCGCTCGCGTGTCTGCAGTCGGCCAACCATGAGGTGGGGACCGAGCAGCCGGTGGCCGAGGTGGCGGAGGTGTGCCGGGCGGCCGGCGTGCCGTTGCTGGTGGACGCGGCGCAGTCGCTCGGGTGGGGGCGGGTGAACGGGGACTGGTCGGTGTTGACCGGCAGCGCCCATAAATGGGGTGGTCCGTCCGGCGTCGGACTGCTCGTCGTACGGAAGGGTGTGCGGTTCGCGGCGCAAGGGCCCGTCGACGAGCGGGAGTCGGGGCGGGCCGCCGGCTTCGAGAACATCCCGGCGATCGTGGCGGCCGCCGCCTCGCTGCGGGCCGTACGGGCGGAGGCGGACGCGGAGGCCGCACGGCTGCGGGAGTTGACGGAGCGGATCCGTGCGCGGGTGCCGTCGCTGGTGCCGGACGTGGAGGTGGTGGGGGACCCGGAGCGCCGGCTGCCGGGGGTCGTCACCTTCTCCTGTCTCTATGTCGACGGGGAGACATTGCTCCACGAGCTGGACCGCGAGGGCTTCTCCGTATCCTCCGGGTCCTCCTGTACGAGCAGCACGCTGACGCCCAGCCATGTGCTGCGGGCCATGGGGGTGCTGAGTGAGGGGAACGTCCGGGTGTCGCTGCCGACGGGGGCGGTGGAGGAGGACGTCGAGCGGTTCCTGGCCGCAATGCCGGGGGCGGTCGCGGCGGTGCGGGAGAAGCTGGGAGCGCCCGTGACCACCGACGTGTCCATGGAGAAGGAGGACGTCCTCGTCGTGGACGCCCTCGGCAAGCGGTGCCCGATCCCCGTCATCGAGTTGGCGAAGGTGATCGGGGAGGTGCCGGTCGGGGGCACGGTCCGCGTGCTGTCCGACGACGAGGCCGCTCGCCTGGACATTCCGGCCTGGTGCGAGATGCGGGGCCAGGAGTACGTGGGCGAGGAGCCGGCGGAGCGGGGTTCGGCGTATGTGGTGCGCAGGCTGAGCTGATCGGACAGGGATCCCCGCGCCCTGAGGCCGAAGGCCTCAGGGCGCGGGGCTGTGTCGATGTGCGGCTCCGCCGCGTGGGCGCGACCAGCCACATCCGACCCGCGGCCGACAACGCACCGACCGCGGCGGACGAGTAGTCGCGGAGACCGACCTCAGCCGAGGTGAGCCTGTACTTCCTCGGCGGCGGCGTGCCCGTACGCCTTCGTGAACCGGTCCATGAAGTGCGCCCGCCGCAGCTGGTACTCCTGCGTACCCACCGTCTCGATGACCAGCGTGGCGAGCATGCACCCGACCTGCGCGGCGCGCTCCAGCGAGACACCCCAGGCCAGCCCCGAGAGGAACCCCGCACGGAACGCGTCGCCGACACCCGTGGGCTCGGCCTTCCGCTCCTCCTCGGGGCAGCCGACCTCGATCGGGTCGTGCCCGTCCCGCTCGATGCGGACACCCTTCGCGCCGAGCGTGGTCACCCGGTGGCCGACCTTCGCGAGGATCTCCGCGTCGGACCACCCGGTCTTGGACTCGATGAGCCCCTTCTCGTACTCGTTGGAGAAGAGGTACGTGGCGCCGTCCAGCAGTATCCGGATCTCGTCGCCGTCCATGCGGGCGATCTGCTGGGAGAAGTCCGCGGCGAAGGGGATGCTCCGGGAGCGGCACTCCTCGGTGTGGCGGAGCATCGCCTCGGGGTCGTCCGCGCCGATGAGGACGAGGTCGAGGCCGCCGACGCGGTCGGCGACGGTCTTCAGCTCGATGAGGCGGGCCTCGCTCATCGCGCCCGTGTAGAAGGAGCCGATCTGGTTGTGGTCGGCGTCCGTGGTGCACACGAAACGGGCTGTGTGCAGCGTCTCGGAGATGCGCACGGAGGCCGTGTCCACACCGTGCCGGTCGAGCCACGCACGGTATTCGTCGAAGTCGGAGCCCGCCGCGCCGACCAGGATCGGGCGCGTGCCGAGCTGTCCCATGCCGAACGCGATGTTCGCGCCGACACCGCCGCGGCGTACGTCGAGCTGGTCGACCAGGAAGGAAAGGGAGACCGTGTGCAGTTGGTCCGCTACGAGTTGGTCGGCGAAGCGGCCCGGGAAGGTCATCAGATGATCGGTGGCGATGGAGCCGGAGACTGCGATACGCACGGCGAGGACACGCTCCTGCGAAGGGAGAGGAGATTGACAGTTCACGCTACCGGGTCGTCCACGCCCTCTGAAGCAGGCAAAACTACCCGATAGTAGGGCTTTCTTCGTGGGGTTCGCGGTGCATACGGTGCCGGTATGACGAACCCCAAGATCCACGGCACCGTTCCGTTCGACCCGGACGGCGGCCTCGCGGCGCTGCGCGGCGACTGCGCCCGGATGGCTCCGCACTGGGCGGCCCCGGCGAAGGTCATTACGGCTCCGGTGTCTCCTTCGCTCATTCACGGGGTGACGGTGCCGGCGACCTCCGCGCGGCTTGTGGACGCGATGTCCGACTACGGCGACTGAGGGGTCCGGCCGGGCTTCCCCTCCCCGACAGGGAACCGTCGGCTCCTCCGCCGCGTCCCATCGCCGTCCCCCGTATAGGGGATGCGGTGTACGACCTGCCGAAGGAGCGATGCGGTGAACTCCGAGCGACCCGACAACCCCGAGAACCCGGACGAGGGCCCCGAGCCCGACGCCGCCGAGGAGATCAGGGCTGCCGGGGATGACGTCACCGAGGCCGACGAGGCCCCCGCGGCTGCGGAGAGTGACGTGGACGACGGTGCGGGCTCCGAAGGCGAGGACGAGCATGCCGTAGCCGGGGGCGCCGACAAGGACGAGGGCGGCGGCGATGATGACCGTCATGTCGTAGAGGTCGGCGGTGCCGAGCCGCCACGTCGGCGGCGCTCCCGTACGGCCGTGGCCGCGGTGGCCGCCGCCGTGCTGCTGGTCGGGGGTGGCGGGGCGCTTCTCGCCTCGACCTCTCCCGGTGGGGCCGGGGGCTCCGGCTCGCCCGGCGGTGACGGCACTCCCCCGCCGCTGGCGCTCGACGGCTACACCGGTGGCGGTTCGAACGGCATCGCTCCCGGTGAGCCGAACCCCAACGGGGTGACCTACCGCGCGGACGGCGACCTCCCCGACGGCCCCGGCTCGGCTCCCGTCTACTCCGTCGAGGGCGACGTGACGGCCGCCGAGGTGACCCGGCTCGCGCAGGCGCTCGGTGTGGAGGGCAAGCCGACGGCCGAGGGTGAGTCCTGGCGGGTGGGGAACGCCGGGGACGGTTCGGGACCGGTGCTCCAGGTCGACAAGCAGTCGCCGGGGACGTGGACGTTCGACCGGTTCACGCCGGGCACGGACAACTGCCAGAAGGTCGATGTCTGCACGTCCGGCGCGGCCGAGGGCGGCGACCCCGTGAGCGAGGCGGCGGCCCCCGTGCTCAAGGCCGTCGGCCAGGACGACGCCAAGCTCGACGCCACCCAGCTCATGGGCGCCGTACGGGTGGTGAACGCCGATCCCCAGGTCGGCGGGCTGCCCACGTACGGCTGGTCGACCGGGATCCAGATAGGCGCCGACGGCCAGGTGGTCGGCGGCAGCGGCAACGTGAAGGCGCCGGTGAAGAGCGACACGTACCCCGTCCTGGACGCGGAGCGGGCGCTGGAGCTGATGAACGGCTCGGGTCAGGGCGTCGGTACCGGGCGCGAGGGCATCGGCGGCTGCACCGGGCCCGTGCCGCTGGCGGGTGAGAAGGAGGCGGCCGGCGAGAGCGGGACGGCCGTGGCGGACGAGACACCGTGCGAGCCGGTGACCACGCTGCCGAAGCCGGAGGCGGTCCCTGTCGAGAACGCGGTGTTCGGGCTCGCCTCGCACCAGGTGGACGGCCGGCCGGCGCTGGTGCCGTCCTGGCTGTTCGAGGTGCGGCCGGCGGGGGCCGAGGACACCTTCACAGTGACGCATCCGGCGATCGACCCGAAGTATCTGGCCTCCCCCGAGACCCGGTCGGAGCCGACCGGGGAGCCCCGTGAACCGGACGACACGCCGTCCACCGGACCGTCCTCGCACGATGTGCGGGTCGAGGGCTACACCGTCGACGGCGACGAGCTGACCGTGACCTTCTGGGGCGGGGTGTGCAGCGACTACTCGGCCTCGGTGCGCGAGGAGTCGGGCGAGGTGACGGTGACCGTGACCGGCACCCCGTGGGAGGGCAAGGTCTGCATCATGATCGCCAAGGCGGTGGAGCGGACCGTGCAGCTCGACGAGCCGCTGGGTGACCGGAAGGTGGTCGGGGCGGACGGCAAGGTGATCCCGGAGGGCGGGATCGCGGAGCTGGAGCCGCGGTAGACACACCTCTGGGGACACCTCCGGTGGACAGCTCCGGTGGACAGCTCCGCCGCGACAGGCGGCGGCTGAGGCAGTGCGCGGTACGAAGGCGGTACGAAGGCGGTACGAAGGCGGCGTCCCCGTCGGAGGGGGACGCCGCCTTTGTCGTACTCAACGCCCGTTACGCGTACCGCTGCCGCGTGGGCGGGGACTCAGCTGAAGGAGTCGCCGCAGGCGCAGGAGCCGGTCGCGTTCGGGTTGTCGATGGTGAAGCCCTGCTTCTCGATGGTGTCGACGAAGTCGATCGTGGCACCGCCCAGGTACGGGGCGCTCATGCGGTCGGTGGTGACCTTCACGCCGTCGAAGTCCTTCACCACGTCGCCGTCGAGCGAGCGCTCGTCGAAGAAGAGCTGGTAGCGCAGGCCGGAGCAGCCGCCGGGCTGAACGGCGACGCGCAGCGCCAGGTCGTCACGGCCTTCCTGGTCGAGCAGGGCCCTGACCTTGGCCGCGGCGGCGTCGGTCACGATGATGCCGTCGGTGACGGTGCCGGTCTCGTCCGATACGGACATCTACATCTCTCCCGGGTTGTACGGAGACTGCTTGCCGACGAGTGCAACCGCCGGAGCCCCGGATTCATTCCGGGCCGCGCGGATTTCCTACGCGTCTCTCTTCATGCTCGCACATGGCCCGTGGAGTCCGTCCGATTCGGCCGTCGGGATTCATGTCACATCGACGCTATGGGCATCGTCAAAGTGACATGAAGCGGTTATGATAGATAGCGTCAATTCGACGAAAAGGATAGCCCGAATGTCCCGCCGACCCTCCCCCGGGCGGCGAGCCGCAGAACAGAAAGGGTGCGTGCCGTGACCACCGCCCAGACCCAGGAGCTCGACGTACAGCCGACGCCCCTCGCCCTGCTGCTGCTCGGCCGCGAGGCCGATCCGAGGAGCGAGCGTGGTGTCGAGTGCCCCGGCGATCTCCCCTCCCCGTCCGACCCCGACCTGGTGGAGCGCGCCCGCGCTGCCAAGGAGAAGCTCGGGGACAAGGTCTTCGTGCTCGGGCACCACTACCAGCGCGACGAGGTCATCCAGTTCGCGGACGTCACGGGCGACTCCTTCAAGCTGGCCCGGGACGCGGCGGCGCGGCCCGAGGCCGAGTACATCGTGTTCTGCGGTGTGCACTTCATGGCCGAGTCGGCGGACATCCTGACCGGTGACGACCAGAAGGTCGTGCTGCCGGACCTCGCCGCCGGGTGCTCCATGGCCGACATGGCCACCGCCGAGCAGGTCGCCGAGTGCTGGGACGTACTGGCCGAGGCCGGGATAACCGAGCAGGTCGTGCCCGTCTCGTACATGAACTCCTCCGCCGACATCAAGGCCTTCACCGGCAAGCACGGCGGCACGATCTGCACCTCGTCGAACGCGAAACGGGCCCTGGACTGGGCCTTCGAGCAGGGTGAGAAGGTCCTGTTCCTGCCGGACCAGCACCTGGGGCGCAACACCGCCGTGCGGGACATGGGCATGTCGCTCGACGACTGTGTCGTCTACAACCCGCACAAGCCGGGCGGTGGCCTCACGGTCGAGCAGCTGCGGGCCGCGAAGATGATCCTGTGGCGGGGGCACTGCTCCGTGCACGGCCGCTTCAGCCTGCAGTCCGTGAACGACGTACGCGAGCGGATTCCGGGCGTGAACGTCCTCGTCCACCCCGAGTGCAAGAACGAGGTCGTGGCGGCGGCGGACTACGTCGGTTCGACCGAGTACATCATCAAGGCGCTCGAGGCCGCGCCCGCCGGTTCCAAGTGGGCCATCGGTACCGAGCTGAACCTCGTGCGGCGGCTGGCGAACCGGTTCGCGCCCGAGGGCAAGGAGATCGTGTTCCTCGACCGCACGGTCTGCTTCTGCTCCACGATGAACCGGATCGACCTTCCCCACCTGGTCTGGGCCCTGGAGTCCCTCGCCGAGGGCAACCTCGTCAACCGCATCGAGGTGGACAAGGAGACGGAGGCGTTCGCGAAGCTGGCGCTGGAGCGGATGCTGGCGCTGCCGTAACGCTCACACTGGTGTACGCGGATGGGGGTTCCTCTCTTGTCGAGAGGAACCCCCATCCGCGTGGGACGCGCCGCGGGGCTCCGCCCCGGACCCCTGCCCGAGAGCTCGCGCCGACAGGGTGTCTGGACGGGCGCGGGTTCGTCGTGGCTGGTCGCGCAGTTCCCCGCGCCCCTTTCGGGGCACGGGTAGCCGCTAGACCCCCGCCGGCTCCGGCGTCTCCGACTCCGTCGGCTCAGCCGGCGTGCCCGTCCGCTTCAGTGCCTTCTTCTTCGCCCGGCGCTCCTTGCGGAGCTCGACCATCGTGTAGAGGGTCGGGACCAGGAGGAGGGTCAGCAGGGTCGAGGTGATCAGGCCGCCGATGACGACCACGGCCAGCGGCTGGGCGATGAAGCCGCCCTCGCCCGTGATGCCGAGGGCCATGGGCAGCAGCGCGAAGATCGTCGCCAGCGCCGTCATCAGGATGGGACGGAGCCGGTGGCGGCCGCCTTCGATGACCGCCTCCACCGTGCCGTAGCCCTGGCGGCGGTACTGGTTGATCAGGTCGATCAGCACGATCGCGTTGGTGACGACGATGCCGATGAGCATCAGCATGCCGATCATCGCGGGGACACCCATGGGCGTGCCGGTGATGATCAGCAGGCCGATCGCACCCGTGGCCGCGAACGGGATCGAGACCAGCAGGATCAGCGGCTGGATCAGGGACCGGAAGGTCGCGACCAGCAGCATGAAGACGATCGCGATGGCCGCGAGCATCGCCAGGCCCAGCGAGGCGAAGGCCTCGTCCTGGTCCTCGGAGACGCCGCCGATGTCGGCGGTGGCGCCCTCGGGGAGCTTGAGGGCGTTCAGCTTGGCGGTGAGGTCGGTGCTGACCGCACCGGTGTTGTCACCCTTGGGCTTCGCCGTGATCGTCGCGGCCCGCTGGCCGTCGATCCGGGTCATGGAGACCGGGCCGTCCACCAGCTCGACGTCCGCGATGTCGCCCAGCTTCACCGCGCCCAGCGGCAGGTCCCGCAGCTCCTGGAGGGTCTCGGCGGGGTTCGCCGACTTGATGACGACGTCCCGCTCGGTGTCGTCGAGGATGGCCCGGCCGCTGGTCGTACCGCGTACGGCCTGGGCGACGGCCGCGCCGAGGGTCTGGTCGTCGAAGCCGGCCGCGGCCGCCTTGTCGGTGGCCCTGACCGAGATGCGGGGCACGCTCTGGGAGAGGTCGCTCGTGACGTCCGTCACGTTGTCCATGGTCGAGACCGCGTCGCGGACCTGCTCGGCCGCCTTGCGCAGGACATCGGCGTCGGCGGCCTTCACGACCACGCTGAGGTCCTGGCTGCCGAAGGCGTCACCGACCGCGACGGTCGTCGTACCGATCCCGGAGAGCCCGGCGAGGCCCTTCTCGATCGTGTCCTGGACGTCCGCCGCGGTGGCCGAGTCGTCCAGCATGACGCTGTACGACGCCTGGTTGGAGTCGGTGCCACCGCCGAACGCGGCCAGGAAGCCGGAGGAGCCGATGGTGACCTGGTAGTCCTTGACGCCCTTGGTGTCGGCGAGCAGCTTCTCGACCTTCTTGGTCTGCTCGTCGGTCGCCGAGAGGCTCGTGCCGGGCTTCAGCTCCTGCTTGAGGCTGAGGACTTCCTGGTCGCCCGGGTCGAAGAAGTTCGTCTTCAGCAGCGGGGCCATGCCGAACGTGCCGAGCAGGACGACGACCGCGATGGCCACACTGGTCAGCCGGCGGCGGGTGGCGAAGCGCAGGACGGGGACGTAGAAGCGCTGGAGGCGGCTCTTCGCCTCCTTCTCCTCCGCCTTCCGGCGGGCCTCCTCGGCGTCCTCGGGCGTGCCCTTCGGGGCGCGCAGGAACCAGTACGACAGCACCGGGACCACGGTCAGCGAGACCACGAGGGAGGCCAGCAGGGCCGCCGTCACGGTCAGCGAGAAGCTGCCGAACAGCTCGCCGACCATGCCGCCGGAGAGGCCGATCGGGAGGAAGACCGCGACCGTCGTCAGCGTGGACGAGGTGACGGCGCCGGCGACCTCGCGGACCGCCTTGAGGATCGCCTCCTCGCGCTCCTCGCCGTAGCCGAGGTGGCGCTTGATGTTCTCCAGGACGACGATCGAGTCGTCGACGACACGGCCGATCGCGATGGTCAGGGCGCCGAGCGTCAGCATGTTGAGGGAGAGGTCGCGGGTCCACAGGACGATCAGCGCCAGGACCACCGACAGCGGGATGGACACCGCGGTGACGAGGGTCGAGCGGATCGACGCCAAGAAGACCAGGATGACCAGGACCGCGAAGAGCAGACCCAGCGCGCCCTCGGTGGTCAGACCGTCGATGGACTTGGAGACCGCCGGGCCCTGGTCGCTGACCACGGTGACGGTGGCGCCGGAGCCCAGGTCCCGGCGCATGGCCGGCAGCTCGTCCTCGACGGCCTCGGAGATGTCGACGGCGCTGCCTTCGCGGTCCATGGTGACGTTGATCGCGAGGCTGGGCTCACCGTTCGTCCGGGTGATGGAGTCGGCCCTGGCCTGCTCCTCCTTGACGGCGGCGACATCGGCGAGGCGTACGGGCTTCTTCGCGCCCTCGCCGCGCACCATCAGGTTCTCGATCTGCTCCAGCGAGGTGTAGCCGCCGCCGACCTGGACGGTGCGGTTGGCGCCGTCCTCGTCGAAGGAGCCCGCCGGGACGGTGACGCCACCGGCCTGGAGGGCCTGGGAGAGGGCCATCGTGGTCAGGCCCACCTTCGCCAGCTTCGCGTCGTCGGGGGTGACGGTGACCTGGAGGTCCCGTACACCGTCGACGGTGACCTGGCCGACGCCGTCGATGCCCTCAAGGGTCGGCACGACGGTCCGGTCGAGCTGGTCGGCGAGGGCCTGCTGGTCCTGGTCGGAGGCGACGGCGAGGACGACGGTGGGAATGTCGTCCGTCGAGCCCGCGATCACCTGCGGGTCCACATCGTCCGGGAGCTGCGCGCGGACCCGGTTGACGGCCTGCTGGACGTCGGCGACGAGCTGTTCGGTGCCGTTGCCGTAGTCGAAGGACGCCATGATCAGGGCGTTGCCCTCGCTGGCGGTGGAGGTGACGCCCGTGATGCCGTCGACGGCTTCGAGGCTGTCCTCGATGGGCTCGACGACCTGCTTCTCGACCACGTCCGGGGAGGCGCCCTGGTAGGGCGCGAGCACGGACACCATGGGCAGTTCGATGGTGGGCAGCAGCTGCTGCTTGAGCTGGGGTATCGCGATCGCCCCGAAGACGAGCGCGATGATCGACATCAGACCGACGAGGGCCCGTTGTGCGAGGCTGAACCGAGACAGCCAGGACATGGGTCAGGGTCTCTCTTCTGTGGCATGAGCGGAGGACGAACGCCCGTGTGCCACATGCGGCATGGGTGCCTCATGTGTCGCCTGTGTGACGCAGATGTGAGCGCTCACCCCATACCCTGGGCCATGGGGGACCCCTGTTCCCTCGCTCCCCAGGGCCATTTCCTTATGCCGCGCATACTCCGAGTGGAGTAGTCCCCGGCGGCTCTCACTCCACCCTTGGGCGTACCAGACCCGACTCGTAGGCAAAGACCACCAGTTGGGCCCGGTCGCGGGCGCCGAGCTTCGCCATGGCCCGGTTGACGTGTGTCTTCACGGTGAGCGGGCTGACCGCCAGGCGCTCGGCGATCTCGTCGTTGGAGAGCCCTCCGGCGACCTGTACGAGCACTTCGCGCTCGCGGCTGGTCAGCGTGGAGAGCCGCTCGGAGCGGGCGGCGGCACCGCCGTCGCCGTCGGAGTCGTCCGGCTGGGCGAGGAAGCGGGCGATCAGGCCCTTGGTCGCGGTGGGCGACAGCAGCGCCTCGCCGCCGGCGGCGACCCGGATCGCGTTGAGGAGTTCGTCCGGCTCGGCGCCCTTGCCGAGGAAGCCGGAGGCGCCGGCGCGCAGCGACTGCACGACGTAGTCGTCGACCTCGAAGGTGGTGAGGATGACGACCCGGACATGGGCGAGTGTGGGATCGGCGCTGATCAGGCGGGTGGCGGCCAGCCCGTCCGTGCCGGGCATCCGGATGTCCATCAGCACGACGTCCGCCCGCTCGTCCTTGGCGAGCCGTACTGCCTGAGCCCCGTCCGACGCCTCCCCCACGACCTCCATGTCCGGCTCCGAGTCGACGAGCACCCGGAACGCGCTGCGCAGCAGAGCCTGATCGTCGGCGAGCAGGACACGGATCGTCATACGGGGTCCCCCGGGGCGCTGGTCACGGCCGTACGGTCGTACGGCCGCGCCACGGTCCTACGGCGGCTCGCCGGTGTGGCGCGACGGTACGGCTCACGGTCGTACGGCTTCTTCGGTGACGGTCGTTCGGTTCTTGAGCGGCAGGATCGCATGGACGCGGAAGCCGCCGCCGTAGCGGGGGCCGGTGGTGAGGGTGCCGCCGAGCGCGGCGACACGTTCGCGCATACCGAGGAGGCCGTGGCCGCCGCCGTGGCCCTCCTCGCCCTCGACGTCGTCCTTCCCGTCGGGTCCGGTGCCGTTGTCGAGGACGGTGATCTCCACGTTCGGGCCGACGCGTACGACGCTGACCTCGGCCTTCGCCTCCTGGCCCGCGTGCTTGCGCACATTGGTGAGGGCTTCCTGGATGACGCGGTACGCGGCGAGGTCGACGGCGGCCGGGAGCGTCGCCTCCTGGTCGGCGCGGGCCACTTCGACCGCGAGGCCCGCGCTGTGGAAGGTGCCGACGAGTTCGTCGAGCCGGACCAGGCCGGGGGCGGGTTCGGTGGGGGCCTCGGGGTCGCCGGACTGGCGGAGCAGACCGACCGTGGCGCGGAGTTCGTTGAGCGCGGAGCGGCTGGCCTCGCGGACGTGGGCGAGGGCCTCCTTGGCCTGGTCGGGCCGCTTGTCCATGACGTGGGCGGCGACTCCGGCCTGGACGTTGACGAGGGCGATGTGGTGGGCGACGACGTCGTGCAGGTCGCGGGCGATCCGCAGGCGTTCCTCGGCGACCCGGCGGCGGGCCTCCTCCTCGCGGGTGCGCTCCGCTCGTTCGGCGCGTTCCCTTATGGCCGCCACGAAGGCCCGGCGGCTGCGGACCGCGTCTCCGGCCGTGGCGGCCATGCCCGTCCAGGCGAAGATGCCGATGTTCTCCTGGTCGTACCAGGGGAGGGGGCCGGCGAGCATGGCCGTGCCGGTCAGGACCGTCATCGTGAGCAGGCCGACGCGCCAGGTGGTGGGGCGATCGGTGGTGGAGGCGACCGTGTAGAGGGCGACGACGACGGACATCGCGACGGGGGCGCGCGGCTCGCCGATGACGAGTTCGACGAGGGTGAGGGCGGAGGTGGCCGCCAGGACGGCCATGGGGGCGCGGCGGCGGGCCACCAGGGTCGCGGCGGCGAGCACCATGAGGGTGATGCTGGGGGCGTCGGGGGTGCGCGTGCCCCACTTGTCGGGGTGCTCGGCGTGCGGGTCGATGAACGAGCCGGCCACCATCGCGACGAGGACGCCGAGCGCGAGGGCCGCGTCGAGCGCCACGGGGTGCACTGTCAGCCAGGACCTTATGCGCTGCAGGGTGCTCACGGTTGTCAACCGTACGGGGTCCTCGCAGGTGGCGGAACGGTGGTAGCCGTACAGCAGGGGAGTGTCGCCCCCGCCGCCCCTACCCGTCCCATCCCAGGGGCTGCGCCCCTTCGACCCCCGCCGTCCAGCTCGGGTGAGTGGGGTTGTTCGGCGGGTGCGGATGCTTTGTGGTTGCTCGCGCAGTTCCCCGCGCCCCTGAAAAGCAGGGGCTGCGCCCCTTGCTTTTCATCCCGGGATCAGGCCGTCGTCGCTCAGCATCTCCCTGACCTCCTCCAGCGTCGCGTCCGGCGCCGGGAGGATGAGCTCCGACGGCTCCAGGGAGTCGTCGGGGAGGGGCGTGCCCAGTTCTCGGACCTTGTCCAGGAGGGCGTGGAGGGTGTGGCGGAAGCCCGGGCCGTCGCCGACCTCCATTTCCGCCAGGAGTACGTTGTCCAGCTTGTTCAACTCGGCGAAGTGGACGTCGTCCAGCCTCACCTGCCCCTCCCCCATGATCCGTACGATCATGTCGCCCTCCTCAGGCGTGGGACCCGGATATGCGTGCCGATGGCACGTGTCTCCTGCTTGTCTACCGCTGCTTGTCTACTGCTTGTCGAAGCGGGGGGTGTCCTGCTGCTGGGACTGCTGCTGCGGGGCCGACTGGCCCGTGCCGCCCTCGATGGCCTGCTGCTGCGCGGACGAGCCTCCCGCCAGCTCCGCCTTCATGCGCTGGAGCTCCAGCTCGACGTCCGTGCCGCCGGAGAGGCGGTCCAGCTCGGCCTGGATGTCGTCCTTGTGCATGCCGGACGGGTCGTCGAGGGCACCGGAGGCGAGGAGCTCGTCGATGGCGCCGGCGCGGGCCTGGAGCTGCGCGGTCTTGTCCTCGGCACGCTGGATGGCGAGGCCGACGTCGCCCATCTCCTCGGAGATGCCGGAGAAGGCCTCACCGATACGGGTCTGGGCCTGGGCGGCGGTGTAGGTGGCCTTGATCGTCTCCTTCTTCGTACGGAAGGCGTCGACCTTGGCCTGAAGGCGCTGGGCGGCGAGGGTGAGCTTCTCCTCCTCGCCCTGGAGGGTGGAGTGCTGCGTCTCCAGGTCCGTCACCTGCTGCTGGAGTGCGGCGCGTCGCGAGAGCGCCTCGCGGGCCAGGTCCTCACGGCCCAGCGCGAGCGCCTTGCGGCCCTGGTCCTCCAGCTTCGAGGACTGGGACTGGAGCTGGTTGAGCTGGAGCTCCAGGCGCTTGCGGGAGGTGGCCACGTCGGCCACGCCCCGGCGCACCTTCTGGAGCAGCTCCAGCTGCTTCTGGTACGAGTAATCGAGGGTCTCGCGCGGGTCCTCGGCCCGGTCAAGGGCCTTGTTCGCCTTCGCGCGGAAGATCATCCCCATACGCTTCATGACACCGCTCATGGGCTTCGCGCGCCCCCTTCTGACGGACTCCAGCTCACAGGTCTGCGACAGAACCCACAGTACGGGCCCTGCTTCTATTACCGCACTGTTCGGGGACTGATGCGCTCATCCCCAAGGACGACTGTGTGCGGCACCGCTCCGGCGTAGGGAGTAGATGTCTCCCGGGGTTACGTACGGGCCGCCCCCCGGAATACCTCAGCTCACCCACGGACGAACCTTCACCGCACTCCCTCTTCTCCGAGACTTCCGGCCACATTCGCCTTGACTCTGTCCCCAGCACAGACGCCGGGTGTTGCCGGATCGTTCCCCACCGGGCTGGGGTCCATGCCCCGGCACCCCGTACCCTTGGGTTTTGTGTTCCGAAGCCGCGACAAGAGCGAGAAGGGGCCGGTGGCCGACAAGGCGCCGGTGACCGACTCCAAGCAGACCCGTGACCCGCAGGCCCCCAAGGGGCGGCCCACCCCCAAGCGGAGTGAGGCCCAGACCCAGCGCCGAAGCGTGGCCAATACGCCCACGACGCGCAAGGAGGCCGCCAAGCGCTCCCGCGACGAGCGCCGCGCCGTGCTGGAGAAGCAGCGCCAGGCGCTGGCGACCGGCGACGAGCGCTATCTGCCCGCGCGGGACAAGGGTCCGGTGCGCAAGTTCGCCCGTGACTTCGTGGACTCGCGATTCCACATCGCGGAGTTCTTCCTGCCGCTGGCCGTGATCATCCTCGTGCTGAGCATGGTGCGGGTGGCGTCGCTGCAGAACATCGCGCTGCTGCTGTGGCTCTTCGTGATCGTCCTGATCGTGGTCGACTCGATCAGCCTCGGCTTCCGTCTGAAGAAGCAGCTGAACGAGCGCTTCCCCGACGCGAACAAGAAGGGCGCCGTGGCCTACGCCCTGATGCGCACCCTCCAGATGCGTCGCCTCCGGCTACCGAAGCCGCAGGTCAAGCGCGGAGAGCGGCCCTGAGTACGACCACTTCCCCCGAGGGTGCCGCTCAGGCCTGGCTGAACCGGCTGGGCACACTGCGTGAGGTCGTACGGCAGGAGCTGGTCTCCCGCCAGGTGGACGAGCAGATAGCCGGACGCTTCCCCGTCGGGCAGCGGCTCCGGGTCATCGACGTGGGCATGGGGCAGGGCACGCAGGCGCTGCGGCTCGCGCGGGCCGGGCACGCGGTGACCGGGATCGAGCGCGAGGCGAAGCTGATCGCCGTGGCCCGGGAGGCGCTCGCCGCCGAGCCCGAGGGCATCCGGGGGCGGGTGCGGATCGTCGAGGGCGACGGGCGTGACACGGGCGTGCACTTCCTGCCGGGCAGTTTCGACGTGGTGCTGTGCCACGGCGTCCTGATGTACGTCGAGGAGCCCGACGCGCTGCTGGCCGGGCTGGCGCGGATGCTGGCGCCCGGCGGGCTGCTGTCGCTGCTCGTACGGAACGCCGACGCGCTCGCCATGCGGCCGGGGCTGGCCGGGGACTGGGCGGGGGCGCTGGCCGCCTTCGACACCACCGCGTACCGGAACCGGCTGGGGCTCGATGTGCGGGCGGACCGGCTGGGGGCGCTCACGGACACGCTGGCGGGGATCGGGGCGCCGTTGCACGCGTGGTACGGGGTGCGGGTGTTCACGGATCTGGCCGCGGACGACGCGGGGGTGCCCGCCGGGCAGGAGGAACTGGACGTTCTGCTCGCGGCGGAGGAGCGGGCCGGGCGGACGGATCCCTATCGGCAGGTGGCGGCGCTGCTGCACCTGTGCGGCGTGCGGGGCTGAGCTTTCTCGCCCGCGCGGTGTGCTGGGTGGGTTTTTCGGGTGCGGGTGGGTGGGGGCTGGTCGCGCCCACGCGGCGGAGCCGCCTATCGAGACAGCCCCGCGCCCCTGAAAGGACACGGCCCCTGCGGGCCGAAAAGCACGGGGCGCAGCCCCTGCTTTTCAGGGGCGCGGGGAACTGCGCGAGCAACCACGACGCACCCGCACACGCCAACGCACCCCAACCCCGAGACTCTCCCGCGGGGATTCGGGGCGGAGCCCCGTGCCGGAACCCCGCCCCCGCGGAGCGGCTACGCGTGCAGGCTCATCGGCCCGTAGATCTCCGTGGTGTCCTCGAAGAGCCTCACCTGGTCGGCGCCGCCTTCCAGGAGCGCCTTCCAGTGTTCCCCGATCCACGACTCGGCGTCCCCCTGGGTCGTGAACTCCTCGGGCTGGACCGCGGGCTGGACCTCCGCCCCGTCGGCCTTCTCGAACCGCCACGTCCATGCCGCCATGTGAGCCTCCGTAAGTACCGGCCCGGCACCGCACACACAGTACCGAGCAAGATCCGGTTCCCCCCGAGCCTAGTCGGACGCGCAAGACCTGCGGGTGTTCATGGAGACACGGGAAAATCGGAGGCGTGGAACTGACATTGCTCGGCACCGGCGCCCCCGCGGGGCTTCCCCGCCCCGACTGTCCGTGCGCGGCGTGCGCGGCCGCGCTCGGTGATGCCGCGCGCGGGGCCACCGCGCTGCTTGTGGACGGCACGTTGTTGCTCGACCTCACTCCCGGCGCCGCCCTCGCGGCCGCGCGCGCCGGGCGCTCGTTGGCCGGCGTACGGCAGGTGCTGTTGTCGCATCCGCACGACGGGCCCGCCGTGGAGGTGCCGGCGGGGCTGCCGCAGCCGGGGCGGGTGCCGGACGGGCGGGAGCTGGCGCTGCTGACCGGGCACCGGGTGCGGGCGCTGGCGCTGGACTCCCCCGGGACCGGGTACGCGGTGACCGGGCCGGGCGGGCAGCGGTTGCTGTATCTGCCGCCGGGGGGCGCGCCCGCCGGCGTGGAGGAGCAGTCGGGGGAGCCGTACGACATGGTGCTCGCCGATGTGCTGGGGCGGCCGGACGCCCTGGCGCGGCTGCGGGCGGTCGGGGCCGTCGGGCCGACGACCGATGTCGTCGCCGTGCACATCGACCACGACGTGCCCCCGGGCGCCGAGTTGCTGCGCCGGCTCGCGGCGGCCGGCGCGCGCGCCGTGCGGGACGGGACGACGCTCGCGGTGGGCGCCTACGAGAACGTGCCCGATGTGCCACGCCGCACGCTCGTGCTCGGCGGGGCGCGGTCCGGGAAGTCGGTGGAGGCCGAGCGGCGGCTGGAGGCGTTCCCGAACGTGGTGTACGTGGCGACGGGCGGGATGCGGAGCGGGGACGGGGAGTGGGCCGCGCGGGTCGCCGTCCATCGGGAGCGGCGGCCCGGCTCCTGGCGCACCGTCGAGACCTGCGACCTCGTACCGCTGTTGAAGGACGACGACGGGGCTCCACTGCTCGTCGACTGTCTGTCCCTGTGGCTGACGGACGCGATGGACTCGGTGGGGGCGTGGGACGACGCGGACTGGGCCGGGGGTGGGGAGCGCGCGCTCCGGGCGCGGGTCACGGAACTGACCGACGCCGTACGGCACACGCGCCGCACGGTGGTCGCCGTCTCCAACGAGGTCGGCTCCGGCATCGTGCCGGCCACCGCCTCCGGCCGCCGCTACCGCGACGAACTCGGCCGCCTGAACGCGGCCTTCGCGGCGGAGTGCGAACACGTCCTGCTGGTCGTGGCGGGACAGGCGCTGTCCCTACGGGGTTGAGGGATCGGCCGGAGTTGGTGACGGGTCGCC
This sequence comes from Streptomyces sp. CA-210063, assembly GCF_024612015.1. Taxonomy (NCBI): domain Bacteria; kingdom Bacillati; phylum Actinomycetota; class Actinomycetes; order Kitasatosporales; family Streptomycetaceae; genus Streptomyces; species Streptomyces sp. CA-210063. Next base: position 7,814,939 of record NZ_CP102512.1, on the reverse strand, counting down.
CCGGCCTGGTGACGGGTCGGCCGGGCGTGGTGACGGGTCGGCCCGGGGGCGTGACGGGTCGGCTGAGGATGCCGGTGGGGTGGTCGAGGGGGCTCGGCGGATTGAGGGGGCGGCTTGTTGGGTCTTCCGGCGCGCGAGGATGCGGTGTGCGCGGGGGGCGCAGGCTCGGGTGGTCAGGACCTCGTAGCCCAGGGCGTCCAGCTCGGCGAGCAGGTTGCGCAGGGGCATGAGGTGGAGGGGGCGCGGGCGGTCGGACGGCCGCCACGGCCGTCGTCGTCCGCCGGGCAGCCTGCCGAAGAGGCGTGGGCGGGCCGGGACCTCGACGAGGAGGAGGCCGCCGGGGCGCAGGACGGTGTGGGCGGCGCGGAGTTCCTCGCGGGGGTCGGTGGTGTGTTCCAGGTGGTGGAACATGCTGACCACGTCGTAGCGGGCGCGCAGCCGCGCGGTGATCTCCGGGTCGGTGAGCAGGCCCTGGTGCGCCTCCTCGATGCGCCCGGCCGCCTGCGCCCGTTCGACACGTGCGGTCGGGTCGAGGCCGTCGAAGACGGTGTACGGGTGGATCTCACGCGCGGCCTCCGGGAAGTGGCCTAGGCCGGTGCCGACGTCGAGCCAGCTCTCCGGTTCGGGGTACGGCAGCAGCGCGCGGGCGGCTCCCCCGTGGTGCCGCCGGCGCCGACGCCCGGCGAGATTCGAGCGGACGTGGCCCTCGGTGGGGTACTGGTGACGGCGGAGCAGCAGCCCGTCCGGCGTGGGCCGGGGGTTCTGGAAGGCGTGGGAGCAGTCCCGGCACACGTCGACCACGAACGTGCCCGGCGTGCGCCGCCTCCCCTCCGGCGCGCGCACCCGCGTACGCAACTGCCGCGAGCCGCACCACGGACAGTCGTCCCGGCGCGGCTCGTGGAAGGGATCGGCTCCTGGGACGAGTGGGCGGGGGTCCGGCCGCGGGGTGCGGGGCATGGCGGCTCCTGGGGACGACGGAAGCGAAGCGACAGGGCGGAGGACGTACGACATTCGCCTCAAAAAGGTACGTAGGTGATCGTGATCGGAGGTGCAATGACGTGCCGGTGGCGTGGGGGGACGTTCGTACGTCACGGGGTCACGGTGTGGCGGGGTCGTGTTCGATCGCTGCCGGTACTGTTCGGCGAATGAGCTCGCTTAATCTCGACGACTTCACCGATCTGATCGAGCGCCCCGACGGTGGGGTGCGCCGCGACGCCGAGGCGCGGCGGGAGAGGCAGATCGTGCCGCCCGGGGCGCTGGGCCGCCTCGACGACCTGGGTGAGTGGTTGGCGGCGGCGCAGTCGGCCGTCCCGGTGCGGCCGATCGGCCAGGCCCGTGTGGTGCTGTTCGCGGGCGACCACGGCATCGCCGAACTCGGCGTCTCCGCGCGGGCCGCGGGCACCGCGGACCAGTTGGTGCGGGCCGTCCTCGACGGCAGCAGCCCGGTGGCGGTGCTGGCCCGGCGGCTCGACGTACCCGTACGTGTGGTGGACGTCGCGCTCGACTGCGACCCGGACGCGCTGCCCGCGGAGGTCGTACGGCACCGGGTGCGGCGCGGGTCCGGGCGTATCGACGTCGAGGACGCGCTGACGGCGGAGGAGGCGGAGGCCGCGTTCCGGGTGGGCGTCGCGCTCGCGGACGAGGAGGCGGACTCCGGGACCGATCTCGTCGTCCTCGGTGATGTGAGCGTCGGCGGGACCACGGCGGCGGCGGTCCTCGTCGCCGGGCTGTGCGGGACCGACGCGTCCGTCGTCACCGGGCGGGGCGGCCGGGCGATCGACGACCTGGCGTGGATGCGGAAGTGCGCGGCCGTACGGGACGCCCTGCGGCGGGCCCGTCCGGTGCTCGGGGACCAGTTGCAGTTGCTCGCGACCGTGGGCGGGGCGGATCTCGCCGCCATGACCGGGTTCCTGCTGCAGAGCGCGGTACGGAAGATGCCGGTGATCCTGGACGGGGTCGTGTCGGCGGCGTGTGCGCTGGTCGCCCAGCGGGTGGCCTTCCGGGCGCCCGACTGGTGGCTCGCCGGGCAGAGCAGTGGGGAGCCGGCCCAGGCCAAGGCGCTGGACCGGATGGCCATCGAGCCGCTGCTCGACCATGGGGTGAAGGTCGGGGAGGGCGCCGGGGCGCTGCTGGCGCTGCCGCTGGTGCAGGCCGCGGCCGCGCTGGCCGCCGAGCTGCCCGAGCGGGAGCCGGAGCAGCCGGAGAAGGGCGCCGACGAGGACGCGGCCGAGGAGAAGAACCTCGCCGAGGAGTACGACGCGACCTAGGAGTTGGTGCGGGTGCGTCACGCACGGCCGGTCCGGAACCCCACCGGACCGGCCTCCTCGTTCGCGCGCCGTCACGGCGGACACATGGTGCCGGGTTCGCTGGCTTCCTCCAGCGGGCCGGGAGATCGGGATCACGCGGGTCTCGCTCAACTTCGCGCTGTCCCGGTCGGTCTTCGGACATGGCGGGCGCCTCGGCGCCGGGCCGATACCGCCGAAGTGGCCGCGCCGCGGGCACCTGGAGTCGCACAGATGAGGTCGTACAGATGAGGCCGTACAGATGAGGCCGCGCGCATGAAAGCGGTCGCCGTCCGCTTGGCCCGTGCCGAATGGGGGCTCCTGTACGAGACCGTGCGGTCGGCCCTCACGCGGCGGCGCCTGCGGGCGATCCCCGTGACGGTCGCCGCCGTCTGCCTCGCGGCCGTCGTGCACCTCGTGCACCAGCAGTCCTGGGGCTACCGGCTCATCGAGAACGTGGGTGCCGTCCGCGCCGACGACCCGCTCTGGCTCGCGCTGCTGCGCACCCCGCTCTCCCTCTTCGTACCGGCGCTGCATCTGCCGGTGTGGGGCGCGCTGGCGCAGATCCTGATCGTGTTCGGGATCGCGGAGATCTGTCTGGGGCGACGGCGGACGGTGGCGCTCGCGTACGTCGCCACGCTCACCGGCACGCTGTACGCGCGCGTGGGCATCGCGCTCGGGCCGGACGTCCTCTTCGTGGGGCTGCCCGCGTCGGACGCGCGGGTCGTGGACACCGGTCCGTCGGCGGCCGTGGTCGGGCTCGCCGTGTTCGTGGGGTTGCGCCACCGGGCGTACGTCACGGCGGGCGCGGTCGCCCTGGCGATGGTCGTCGAGGTGCTGGCGAAGGAGAACCTCGCGGGCAAGGAGCATCTGGCGGCGATCGCGGCCGTGCTGGTGGTGTACGGGGTCGTGGCCGTACGTCAGCGACGCTCGGCCGGACCGGACGGACGTGACGAACCGGCGGGCCCGGCGGGACCGGACGGACCGTACGGACCGGCGGGACCGGACGGACCGGCCCCGGAGGCCGACTCCGCGTCCGGGGTGCCGCCGATCCAGTTCTGAAAGCGGCGGCTGGGGCCCGCCCAGCGGCGGTCGTGACGGTAGGCGCGCCGCCAGGCCCGGGCGCGGGTGCGCGGGCGGCGGCGGTAGAAGCGGCGGGCCCAGACGGAGGTGGGGCGGGCCAGGCGGATGGCGCCGATGACGGCGATGAACGGGATGACCACGCCGAAGATCGCCGTCCGGGCCTTGCCCTTGCTGAGGGCGATCAGGGCGATGAGGAAGTTCGTCCCCATGCTGACGATGACGGCGCCTCGGTCCTGGAGTTCCTCGTCGTCGAGGTCGTTGACGCCGAAGGGGAGGAAGCCGATCAGCATCAGGCCCACCAGGGCGGCCGTCAGCACGACCATCTCGACGCTCTTGCGGCCCTCCTCGCTCCAGTACACGTCGTCGAGATGCAGGATCAGCGCGAACTCGTCCAGCACGAGGCCCACGCCCATGCCGAACAGCACGGCGGAGATGAGCGCGCCGAAGCCGTGCCCGTCACTGGCCACCGCGCCGAAGCCGCCGACGACGGTGAGGACGACACCGGGGACGACGTGGTGGATGTGTACGCCACCGCTGCCGCTGATGTTGCGGAACGGGCCCTTGCCCGCCCGGATCAGACGGGTGATGAGCCTGGTGGTCAAGAACGTCAGTACGAACGCGGCGAGCGCGAGGAGCAACGGCAGTTTGCCCGGCTCGATGACGTTCCGTTCCCACCAGTGACCCATATGCGAACTTTATCCACCACCGCCCCTGAACGCCGCCGAGCCCGCCGGGTAGCCTGCGCCGGTGTCCACGACCCCCGAGCCCGAGCCCGAGCCCACGCTCTCCGACGGCCTCCGTTTCGCCTTCGGCACCCTGACTGTCCTGCCGGTGACGGTGAACCGCTGGGACCGCGAGGCGGCACGCGTCGGGATGCTGTGCGCGCCCGTCGCCGGGCTGGTCGTCGGCCTGGTCTCGGCCGCGCTCGGCGGTCTTCTCCTGGTCCTGGGGGCGGGTCCGTTGCTCGCCGCCGTGGCCTCCGTCGCCGTACCGGCCGTCCTCACGCGTGGCCTCCACCTGGACGGGCTCGCCGACACCGCCGACGGACTCGGCAGCGGCAAGCCCGCCGAGGACGCCCTGCGCATCATGAAGCAGTCGGACATCGGGCCGTTCGGGGTCATCACCCTCGTCCTGGTGCTGCTGGCCCAGGTCGCCGCGCTCACCGAGGCGTACGGGGAGTCCTGGGCGCTGGGCGCGTTCGCGGCGGCCGTCTCGGCGACAGTCGCCCGGCTCGCCCTGACCCTGGCCGCGCGCGCGGGCGTACCGGCCGCCCGGCCCGACGGGTTGGGGGCGGCGGTGGCGGGGGTCGTACCGGTCCGGGGCGCGCTGCTCGTGGCAAGCCTCGTCGGGTGCGCGGCGGCGGGCGTGGGGGCGTTCTTCGGGCCGTACGACATCGGCCGTACGGTGCTCGCGGTCGTCCTCGCCTGTGGTGCCGCCGAGTCGCTGCTGCGGCACTGCACACGGCGGTTCGGCGGGGTGACCGGCGATGTGTTCGGCGGGCTGGCGGAGACCGCGGCGACGGCGGCGCTGGTCGCGTTCACCCTCGGGTGATCCCGGGACGGCTCCCCCGCCGTTCCCCGGGCGTCAGCAGGCCTCGCGCCACACCCCCAGCTCCCACTTCTTCAGCAGCGAGCTGAGCTCCAACCGCCGGGCCTCGGGGCAGAAGTCGCCCGTCTTCATCTCGTACTCGACGTGGAAGACCGCCTTGCCGGCCTCGATGAAGGGGGTCAGGTCGTCGCACTCCTCGTACTGGGCGCACTGCTCGTTGACGGCGAAGTCGAAGTCGTCGACGAGTTCGGGGATCTGGTCGAGGTCGTTCTTGAGGCCCACCGCGAGGCCCCGCTCGTGGGCGAGGCGGGCGATGAGCCGGTTGTAGCGGAGCTGGTCGGCGGCCTTGAGGGGGAAGCCGGTCTTGTTGCGGTAGCCGTCCATGTTGTCGGGCTCGACCGCGTCGAAGCCCTTCTCCGCGCACATGTCGATACGGGCGGCCATCAGGGGTTCGAGGACGTCGGTCTCACGGATGTCGAGCCAGCGCTCGCCCTCCCAGCCGTTGCTCTCGCCTATGACCGATTTCGGGAACTCGTCGGCGTCCGGGCGCCAGTCCTCCCAGGCGCCGGTCGACAGATAGCAGATGACCTTGCGGCCGTCGTCGTGCAGCTCGGCGACGGTGTCCGCGGAGTGGTCGAAGCCGTCGATGTCGTACACGGGTACGTCGACGGAGGTGTCCAGACGCCCGCTGAGCTGCCACTGCCAGTCCGTGCCGGGCTCCGGCCGCCAGCGGGCGCCCTCGCCGGTCTCCCGGCCGGTGCCCGGCTTGTCGTCGGAACCGGCTGTGCATCCGGCGACCAGCAGGAGTACGGACAGCAGGGCGCTGCGGGCGAGGACGCGGCTCATCAGGTGGGCTCCAGGGCGTGCGGCAACGTACCCCAGGGATGATCCCCTACACCGGGGACCGCGCAGTGCACGGAGGCGCCCCGGGTCAGGGCGAGGCCGCCGACGTCGATGTCCGGCGGCACCCCGTACACCAGATGGCACACCTGCGAGCCGAGGCCGCGGGTGCCGCCCGGCCATGGCGTGAGCGGCTGCTCCCGGTACGTCTCCCAGGTGCCCTCGAAGGTGACGACGAGGTCGGCGATCCGGGCGTAGGCCGGGTGCGGCGGGGTGCCGTGGTTGAGGACGAGGGTGGCACGGCCCGCGCCCCAGACGGCCGCCGCGAGCCGCCGGTAGTACTCGAACTCGCCCAGTCCGGCGGCCACTTGGTCGAGGAAGGTGCCGTCGGTGCCGTACCAGGCCTGATATCTGGTCAGGTCCCTTATGACCTCGGTGACGGGTCGGCGGCCGTAGCCGGTGTCGGCGTACCCGAGGAGCCGTACGCCCGCCGCCCGCAGCCGGCCCGCGACCCGGATGAACGCCGGGTCGGGGGCCCCGCCCGGGCCGCCGGCCGGGTTGAGGACGACGCCGTAGAGCCGGGGTGCGGCCGCCACCAACGCGTCCCACTCGGCGGGGCGGTCGGCGGGGTGCTCGTAATAGGGAACCAGGAGGGAAGGGCGGGAGGGGCGTGCCGGCACCCCCGCCCGGCTCTCGGCTCTTGTCGGAGTTCTCATCGGTGAGCCGTCGCCCTCCCCAGCAGTCCGCAGACCAGGCCCGATTGGAGCACGGCCGCGACGCCGTACACGGTCGGGCCGACCAGATGCGGATCGCCCGAGTACACCACCAGGGCCACGGTCTGGGCGAGGGCGGCGGCGCAGCACAAGGTGGCCGCGCACTGGACGGCGCCGAAGGACTGCAGGAGCAGGCCGGTCCAGAGCACCGCGCCCAGCAGGAGCAGGCCCGCGAGGCGGACGCCGTCGAGGCCGGGGGCCTGCGGCCACATCGCGGCCGTGGCGTGGGCCAGGACCAGGAGGGCGGCGAGGTAGCCGGCCAGGCACTGGACCAGGGTCACGGCGGTGGCGCGCCAGAAGGCGCCCGGTGTGCCGGTGGAGCGCAGTCCGGCGAGGCCTCCGCTGCGGAAGCGGTACAGCAGCCATTCGGCGGGGCCCATGCTGAGCGTGAGCGCCACGGCGGCGGGTGTGGCGACCGCGCTGTGCTCCTCGCCGGCGAGCACGTCGCCGAGCGCCGCGTACAGCACGAGCACACCGGTGCCGAGGCCGAAGAAGGCGTACGGGAGGGAGGCGGAGAGCCGGGGAGAGGCCGGGTCCTTCTCCGTGGTGGCGCGGGGGGTGCCGAAGGACAGCAGGGCGGCGAGTCCGGCCCGTCGGCTTCCGGTGCCCGACTCCTTCATGGCGGGCGCGACTTCGTGGGCCGCGAGGATCACTACCGCCGACAGGGACCCGGCCAGCAGGGTGAGTCTCGACCAGTCGGGCACCTGCTGCGCCAGGGCGAACAGGGCGCCCGCCGTCATCGGCAAAAGGCTCTGCAGCAGGGCCCGTTCGCGGCCCATGACCAGCAGAACGGTCGCGGCGCCGAGATAGCAGGACTGTCCGGCGGCGAAGGCCACCGCGCCCGGGTCGCCGCCGCCCGCCGCGAGGAACGCGACCGCCGTGCCGAGGAGCACACCGACCGGGGCCCCGAGGGCGAGGGAGCGGCGGCACGCGTCGCGGTCGCCCAACCCGAGCCAGGAGTACGCCCGGTGGGCGAGCCCCTGGTTCCACATCCAGCCGCACAGGGCGCCGGCCAGCAGCGGGACGGTACCGGCGGGAAGGCCGAAGCCGTCGCGGGGGCCGGCGAGAAGGGGTGCGCCCAGGACGTAGGCGAGGCCCGGGAGGGCGAAGACCACGCCTCTGAGCAGGCAGCCCAGCAGGCCGATCTGCCAGGGGTCGTGCGCGGGGCCGTCCGGTTCGGGGTAGCACCGCTCGACGCGTTCGTACAACTCCTCGGCCAGGGCGAAGGAGTTGCGGCAGCCGTACCGTTCGCGGGTCCGGTCGTCCGACATGCCGTCGGACTCCAGCAGGGCCGCTATCTCGTCCGGGTGAACGGCGGCCGCTATGAACTCACGGTGCTGGTCGGCGAGTTGGTCGATGGGATCGGGCTTGGCCCAGGGCGGCCTGCGGCGCTGCCGAGGAACGGCGGGGAGAGTGTTCCGCTGTGCGCCCGGGGGCGTCGGGAGGCTGCCGCTCACCAGTCGGTTCCGTCCGTCGCCACGGTCCGGTACCAGGGGTCGCGCAGCTCGGCGGTCCAGTCGTCGACCGTCTCCAGCGCGGGCTCGTACACGACCTCGTCCCGGCCCGCGAGTTCCAGATAGATCGTGCGGAAGGCGTCCACGGACCGGCGCAGGGTGAACCGGTCGATGACGCGTCGGCGGGCCAACTCGCCCAGCCCGAGGCGGCGTTCGTCGTCGTGGAGGAGGGTGAGCGCGGCGGCGGCCAGCTGTTCCGGCTCGCGCGGGGGCACCACGAGTCCGGTGTCGCCGACGGCCTCACGGACCCCGCCGACGTCCGTCGAGACGGTCGTACGGCCGCAGGACATGGCCTCGATGAGGGAGAACGGGAAGCCCTCGGAGATGGAGGACAGCATCACGAGGTGCCCGGCCGCGTACGCGCGCCACACCTCGCCGATGCGGCCCTCGAAGGTGAGCCCGTCCGTGACACCCAGTTCGGCGGCGAGTTTCTCCAGCCCGGTGCGGTACTCCTCGCCGCCGGGCGGCACGGGTCCGAACAACCGGAGTCTGGTCTCGGGGAGTTCGGCGCGGACCATGGCGTAGGCGTGCAGCAGGGTCTCCAGATCCTTGATGGGGTCGACGCGGCCGCACCAGGTGAGGGTGGGCACCTCGGGTTCGGGGCCGGCGTGCGGGAAGGCGGCCGGGTCGACGCCGTTGTAGACCGTGCGGATCTTGTCGCCGTCGGCGCCGCCGCGCTCCTCCCAGCGGCGGTTGTACTGGTTGCAGGGTGTGATCAGGTCGGCGGCGCGGTAGCCGAGCCTGGTCAGCTCGCGGTGGAAGCCGAGCATGAAGGCCTTCACGGGCCAGCGCTGGTCGCCGCTGCGGTGGCCGAGGTAGCGCTCGCGCAGATAGATACCGTGCTCGGTGAGGAGGAACGGTACGCCGTCCAGCTCACGGGCGGCGAGCGCGGGCAGGGTGGCCAGGCCGCCGCTGACCGCGTGGGCCACGCTGTTCTCGGGGATACGGGCGCCGAGCGGCCGCAGGGCGTGTTCCAGCAGGTCCGTCGCGGTGAGCGCGTCGTGGACCGTGGGGCCGGCGGCGGCCGTCGGCAGATGCGGCATCGTCCAGATCCACATCAGCGAGCGCAGCGCGGACTCGGTGCGCAGGGCCGCCGACAGGCGTCCGTCGCGGGCGAGTTCGGCCAGCTCGTACAGCGCCTCCCCGAAGTCACGGGACGCCTCGGGGTCGAGGACGGAGAGCAGGAGCCGTTCGTAGGAGTCGGTGAAGCGGCGGCGGGCCGCGCCGTACGGGGCACGGGCGCGGCCGGGGCGTGGGCCCCAGGTGGGTACGGAGGTGTGCCGGTACACGTTCGGCGGCAGTTCCCAGGTCACGGGTTCGCGGCCGGTGCCGGTGAGCGACACGAGGTGGAACTCTACGTCGGGCATGCCCTTGACGAGCTGGTCGCACCAGGTGCTGACCCCGCCGTGGACATGCGGATAGGTGCCTTCGGTGAGCATGGTGACATGACGGCCGGTGCGCATCGCTGCGCGGCTCCCCCCTGTTGTGCGCATCGCTGCGCGGCTCCCCTGTTGTGCGGATGATGTGCGGGGAACCGCGGCCCCGGACCCCGACTGCGGGTCTGTGGGGGCTGGTCGTGCAGTTCCCCGCGCCCCTTTCGGGGCGGTGCCGCTGGACCTCGTCGCAGCTCTAAGGCAGCTTGAGCTTGACGGCGGTCTGCAGCGGTGCGCGCGTGGTCCAGGCCGAGCGCGCTCCCGCGTACGGCGTTCCGAACGCGGTGGTCCCGACGGCGAGTTGCCTGACGGTCCCCTCGGGCGCGGTCACCGGGATCTCGGTCCCGGACGGCGCGGTCACCGTCACCGTCGTGCCGGTCCGGTACGCCGTGACGGTGCCGTTCGCGACGGCGGTCTGCCAGGCGGCCCGACGTTTCAGCTCGGTGCCGACACTGCTCTGCCGCGGGTTCTCCAGCGGCGTGTCGGCGGCGAACAGCGCCCGGTAGTCGGCGAGCACCTGGTCCAGAACCGGGTAGAGCAGCCGCTCCTCGGCCAGGTTGGACTGGTGCGCGTAGTGCGGTCGCGGGTCGTTGCCGGTGGCGTGCAGCAGGGCGGTACGGACCTCCTGCGGGACGATGTGCGACGCGTAACCGGTGGTGGGGTCCAGCGGGGCGGCCAGACAGGTGGAGGTCGCGTTGTTCTCGCAGACCCCGCTGCCGCCGTCGGCCGCCGAGGTGTAGACCCAGTTGTACTCGTCGACCATCTCCGCGGCCGTGCCCACGTTGTAGTACACGTTCATCGGATGGCGCGGCACGGTCAGGGCGGCGCCCACCGAACGCTGGCCCGGCTCACGGGAGTTGTCGGAGGCGATCCATGTGACAGCGTTGTCGGCGAGCGCGCCGGCCAGGTTCGGGTTGTCGTCCGGCTGCTGCGGCAGCGTCCTCAGCCCCGAGTGCTCGCCCGTCACCAGCTCGTCCCGCCGCACGGGCAGACCGTGCGCGACCCCCCAGTCGTGGTTGTCGCGGATCTGCCCGGCGATGTCGGCACGGCCCAGATAGCGGGTGGAGCCGTCCGCGTTCTTCGCGCAGCTCCATGGGACGGTCGAGGTGTCCTGGACGCAGCCGAGGTACTGGTGCGTGTAGGTGTGGTTGATCCAGCGGTAGGCGTTCTTGTCCGCGAGCAGTCGGTCGGTGAGGGCGTCGGTGCCGCCGTTCGCCGCCTTCCACTCCTCGCCGCTGCCCCCGTTGTAGACCATGTCGAGGGTGAAGCCGCTGGACTGCTGCCACTGCTTGGCGTACTCGGCGTCGGCGGCGGTCATCCGGATCGGCTCGGTCCCCTCGCCCTCCCCGCCGCAGTTGAAGCTGCCGGGGGTGCAGTCGTGCTCGGTGTCCCAGCGGCTGTCGGGCGCGAACACGTCGTCGATGTGGACGGCGAGGTAGTTCCGGCTGCGTCCGAGGTGCACGCCCTCCGTCAGCCACTCGACGATCCCCCGGGCCAGCACCCGGAACTGCCGCTGGTGCTGGTTGTAGGCGAAGGTGACGACCAGTTCGCGGCGCCCGTCGTGGGTGTACTCGCCGACCAGGCTGCCCCGGCCGCTGCCGCCGGGCACGGCGATGTCGAGATAGCTGGTGTAGCCCGCCCGGGGCCGGGCGACGAAGCCGTAACTCTCCTGGAGGGACGTGGAGTTGTCCTCGAACGGGAGCTGGCCGTCCAGATAGCCGAAGGGGCCCGTCCGGCCGGCGTCGGTCACCGCGGCCTCGCGGCCGTCGAGGGTGCCGGCCCAGCCGCCCTCGCTCGTGTAGTCGAGCCCGACGCCGGGATGCGCCCAGGTGTAGGCGTCGACCTGCGGGATGCCGTAGGTCCGCTCGTACGCCTCCAGGGCGGTCTGCTCGGCCGAGCCCGCACCGAACGGGGCCTCGTTGGGCAGGACCACGCCCTGGAACTTCGCGCGCGGCGTGCCGTCCACCGTGCCGCTCAGGAAAGCGGCGTCGATGGTCGGACGGTTGGCGTCGTCGAGGTTCACGCGGGTGTACGGGATGCCGGTGCTCTTCAGCTCCGCGGTGATGGCCTGGACGGGGCTGTCGCCGTTGTCCACGACCAGGACCTCGAGGTCGATGCGCGGTGTGGCCGCGGCCGACGCCTCGGGTATGCCCAGGCCCGCCGCCAACAGGCTCGCGGTCGCCACGACCGCGGCGGCGTTTCTCCATCCGGGCACACTGTGCGCCATGTTCGCCCCTCCCCCAGAAGTTCAAACCGATGAGCTGATCACTCACGGCCGGGACGAGTGTGACCCAGGTCATGGCATAAGAGGGCACAGAAATGACCATGACGCCACATAGGGGTGAACGCCCGCAGGAGTGATCGAAATCAGGTGGCCCGGCGACAAGGGATCCCCCTATGCCGAAGACATGGGGATCTCCCTGCACGGGCGGAGCCGAAAGTCGGGGAGGCTGGTCGCAGCGGACGCCGTGCGGGCGGCGCGTGCACAACCGGCCCGCGCCCAGGTCCGATGGGCCGAACAAGGGCCTAGGCTCGTTCACGGCACGTCGACCCATCCGTTCGGCCACCGAAACTCAATCGGAAGCGAGATTTCACCACCGTGACTGCTCTCACTCTCAGCACCGCCGCCGCGTCGGGCCTCCGTGCCGACGCGATCGTGGTCGGTGTCGCGAAGGGCGCCAAAGGCCCGGTCATCGCGCCGGGTGCCGAGGCCGTGGACAAGGCATACGACGGCAAGCTGGCCGGCGTCCTGACGACCCTCGGCGCCTCGGGCGCGGAGGGCGAGGTGACGAAGCTGCCCGCGCCGTCCGGTTTCAAGGCGCCGCTCGTGGTGGCGGTGGGCCTGGGCTCGGTGCCCGAGAAGGACGTCTCGTTCGGCGCGGAGACGCTGCGCCGCGCGGCCGGTGCCGCGGCCCGTGCCCTGTCCGGTACGAAGAAGGCCGCGTTCGCGCTGCCCGTCGAGGACGCCGACGCCGTGGGCGCCATCGCCGAGGGCGCGCTGCTCGGCGCGTACTCGTTCGACGTCTACAAGGAGACCGCGCCTTCGAGGAACGCCCCGAAGGCGAAGAACGGCAAGGCGCCGCTCGCCGAGGTCGCCCTGCTCGGCGCCAAGCCCCGGGACAAGGCCCACAAGGCGGCCGCCGAGCGCGCGATCGCGGTGACCGAGGAGCTGAACCGCGCCCGCGACCTGATCAACACCCCGCCGAACGACCTCGACCCGGAGGCCTTCGCCGCCGTCGCGCAGACCGCGGCCAAGGAGCACGGCATCAAGGTGACCGTGCTCGACGAGAAGGCGCTCGCCAAGGGCGGCTACGGCGGCATCCTCGGCGTCGGCGCGGGCTCGGCGGCGACGCCCCGGCTGGTGCAGCTGTCGTACACCAGCCCCAAGGCGCAGAAGCACCTGGCGTTCGTCGGCAAGGGCATCACGTACGACTCGGGCGGTATCTCGCTCAAGCCCGCCGGGCACAACGAGACGATGAAGTGCGACATGAGCGGCGCGGCCGCCGTGTTCGCCGCGGTGGTCGCCGCCGCGCGCCTCGGCCTCGAGGTCAACATCACGGGCTGGCTCGCCCTCGCCGAGAACATGCCGTCCGGCTCCGCCACCCGCCCGGGTGACGTGCTGCGCATGTACAGCGGCAAGACGGTGGAGGTCCTGAACACCGACGCGGAGGGCCGGCTCGTCCTGGCCGACGCGCTCGCCAAGGCGTCCGAGGACAAGCCGGACGCGATCATCGACGTGGCGACGCTGACCGGGGCGATGATGCTGGCGCTGGGCAACCGGACGTTCGGGATCATGGCCAACGACGACGCGTTCCGTTCCGCGGTGCACGAGGCGGCGGAGGAGTCCGGGGAGCCGGCCTGGCCCATGCCGCTGCCGGACCACCTGCGCAAGGGCATGGACTCGCCGACCGCCGACATCGCGAACATGGGTGAGCGGTACGGCGGTGGGCTGGTCGCCGGGTTGTTCCTGAAGGAGTTCGTGGGCGAGGGGATCACCTGGGCGCACCTGGACATCGCGGGGCCGGCGTTCAACGAGGGGGGTCCCTTCGGGTACACGCCCAAGGGTGGGACCGGGACGGCTGTTCGGACTCTGGTGCGGCTGGCCGAGCGGGCTGCCTCCGGCGACCTGGGGTGACACCTACCAGCTCGGTTCGTCCTGCAATAGGGCGACTACGGGCCGTATGTGGCTGATCGCGCAGTTCCCCGCGCCCCTTTCAGGGGCGCGGGGTTTTCTGTGCGACGTCTCACACAGCAGCCCGGCGTCTCGTTCGGCGTGGACAAGTGCGAAGATGGGGCTCGGCAGGACAGGGCCCCCACCACAGGGCCGAAGAAGAGCGGCCGGACACCCAGCCGCCGCCCGGTCATGGACGACCGGCGTACGGCGCACATGCATGGAGGACGTGACGTGGCGAACGACGCCAGCACCGTTTTCGACCTAGTGATCCTCGGCGGTGGTAGCGGTGGTTACGCCGCGGCCCTGCGCGGGGCTCAGCTGGGCCTGGACGTCGCCCTGATCGAGAAGGACAAGGTCGGCGGTACCTGCCTGCACCGGGGGTGCATCCCCACCAAGGCCCTGCTGCACGCGGGCGAGATCGCCGACCAGGCCCGCGAGAGCGAGCAGTTCGGTGTGAAGGCCACCTTCGAGGGCATCGACGTCCCGGCCGTGCACAAGTACAAGGACGGGGTGATCTCCGGCCTGTACAAGGGTCTGCAGGGGCTCATCGCCTCCCGCAAGGTCACCTACATCGAGGGTGAGGGCCGCCTGTCCTCCCCGACCTCCGTCGACGTGAACGGCCAGCGCGTCCAGGGCCGCCACGTCCTGCTGGCGACCGGCTCCGTGCCGAAGTCGCTGCCGGGCCTGGAGATCGACGGCAACCGCATCATCTCCTCGGACCACGCCCTCGTCCTGGACCGTGTACCGAAGTCGGCGATCGTCCTCGGCGGCGGTGTCATCGGCGTCGAGTTCGCCTCCGCCTGGAAGTCCTTCGGTTCGGACGTCACGGTCATCGAGGGCCTCAAGCACCTCGTCCCCGTCGAGGACGAGAACTCCTCCAAGCTTCTTGAGCGCGCCTTCCGCAAGCGCGGCATCAAGTTCAACCTGGGCACCTTCTTCTCGAAGGCCGAGTACACCCAGGACGGTGTCAAGGTCACCCTTGCCGACGGCAAGGAGTTCGAGGCCGAGGTGCTGCTGGTGGCCGTGGGCCGCGGGCCCGTCTCCGCCGGTCTCGGCTACGACGAGCAGGGCGTCGCGATGGACCGCGGCTACGTCCTCGTCGACGAGTACATGCGCACGAACGTCCCGACCATCTCCGCCGTCGGTGACCTGGTCCCGACGCTCCAGCTCGCGCACGTCGGCTTCGCCGAGGGCATCCTGGTGGCGGAGCGTCTGGCCGGCCTGAAGACCGTTCCGATCGACTACGACGGTGTGCCGCGGGTGACGTACTGCCACCCGGAGGTCGCTTCCGTGGGTATCACCGAGGCCAAGGCCAAGGAGATCTACGGCGCGGACAAGGTCGTCGCTCTGAAGTACAACCTTGCGGGCAACGGCAAGAGCAAGATCCTCAACACCTCGGGCGAGATCAAGCTCGTCCAGGTGAAGGACGGTGCCGTGGTCGGCGTCCACATGGTCGGCGACCGCATGGGCGAGCAGGTCGGCGAAGCCCAGCTGATCTACAACTGGGAGGCGCTCCCCGCCGAGGTCGCCCAGCTCATCCACGCCCACCCGACGCAGAACGAGGCGATGGGCGAGGCCCACCTGGCCCTGGCCGGCAAGCCGCTGCACTCGCACGACTGACCCTCGGTCGACGAAGCGACGATCCAGACTTCCGCAATTCCTAAGGAGCAACAGAAACCATGGCGGTTTCCGTAACCCTTCCGGCGCTCGGCGAGAGCGTCACCGAGGGCACTGTCACCCGCTGGCTGAAGGCCGAGGGTGAGCGCGTAGAGGCCGACGAGCCGCTGCTCGAGGTGTCGACCGACAAGGTCGACACCGAGATCCCCTCCCCGGCCGCCGGCATCCTGGCGTCCATCAAGGTCGCCGAGGACGAGACCGTCGAGGTCGGCGCCGAGCTGGCCCTGATCGACGACGGCACGGGCGCGCCCGCCGCCGCCCCCGCCCCGGCCGCCGAGCCGGCCGCCGCTCCGGAGCCGGCCCCGCAGGCCACGCCCTCCACCGAGCAGGCCGCCCCCGCGCCGGCCCCGACCGCCGAGGCCACCGCCGGCGCCGGCTCCGCCGAGGGCACCGACGTGGTCCTCCCGGCGCTCGGCGAGTCCGTCACCGAGGGCACCGTCACCCGCTGGCTCAAGGAGGTCGGCGACTCCGTCGAGGCCGACGAGCCCCTCCTCGAGGTCTCCACGGACAAGGTCGACACCGAGATCCCGGCGCCCACCTCCGGTGTGCTCCTGGAGATCACGGTCGCCGAGGACGAGACCGCCGAGGTCGGCGCCAAGCTGGCCGTCATCGGCGCCCCGGGTGCCGCTCCGGCGGCTGCCCCGGCCCCGGCCGCCCCGGCTCCGGCGCCCGCCGCCGCTGCCCCGGCCCCGGCTGCTCCCGCGCCCGCCCCGGCCGCCCCTCCGGCTCCGGCTCCGGCCCCCGCGCCGGCCGCCCCCGCCGCTCCGGCTCCGGCGCCCGCCGCCGCTGCTCCGGCCGCGCCGGCTCCCGCGCCCGCTCCGGTCGCCCCGGCTCCGGCCGCTGTTCCCGCGGCGGCCAAGGCCACGGACGAGGGCGCGTACGTCACCCCGCTGGTGCGCAAGCTCGCCGCCGAGAACGGTGTCGACCTGGGCGCCGTCAAGGGCACCGGCGTCGGCGGTCGTATCCGCAAGCAGGACGTCATCGCCGCCGCCGAGGCCGCGAAGGCCGCTGCCGCCGCTCCGGCGCCGACCACCGCCGCCGCTCCGGCCGCCAAGAAGGCGCCGGCCCTGGAGGCCTCTCCCCTCCGTGGCCAGACCATCAAGATGCCGCGCATCCGCAAGGTCATCGGCGACAACATGGTCAAGGCGCTGCACGAGCAGGCGCAGCTGTCGTCGGTCGTCGAGGTCGACGTCACGCGCCTGATGAAGCTGCGCGCCCGGGCCAAGGACGCGTTCGCGGCCCGTGAGGGTGTGAAGCTCTCCCCGATGCCGTTCTTCGTCAAGGCCGCGGCCCAGGCGCTGAAGGCCCATGCGCCCGTCAACGCCAAGATCAACGAGGGCGAGGGCACGATCACCTACTTCGACACCGAGAACATCGGTATCGCGGTGGACTCCGAGAAGGGCCTGATGACCCCGGTCATCAAGCACGCCGGTGACCTCAACATCGCCGGTATCGCCAAGGCCACGGCGGAGCTGGCCGGCAAGGTCCGCGCCAACAAGATCACGCCCGACGAGCTGTCCGGCGCGACCTTCACGATCTCCAACACCGGTTCGCGCGGCGCGCTCTTCGACACGATCATCGTGCCGCCGGGCCAGGTCGCGATCCTCGGCATCGGCGCCACGGTCAAGCGCCCCGCCGTGATCGAGACGGAGGAGGGCACGGTCATCGGCATCCGCGACATGACCTACCTGACCCTCTCCTACGACCACCGTCTGGTCGACGGCGCCGACGCGGCCCGTTACCTGACGGCCGTCAAGGCGATCCTGGAGGCGGGCGAGTTCGAGGTCGAGCTGGGCCTGTAACAGCCACGTCTGTCCGAACGGTGCCCCCGCCCGGAGTTTCCGGGCGGGGGCACCGTTTTCTGTCATCGGCGACCGGGACGGCATGGCCGGTACGGGTCTTTACAAAACGGCCTCCCATGGCAGCGTGTAAGTCTCGTCTCACCTGCGCGAAAGCGCCCCCGTGCGCCTCTCACCGGCGGGGTCGCGGCTTTATTGTCTAGAGGTCACCGCCCCAGGGGCTCTGTCCCCCGCCGAAGGAGCCCGCATGACCTCCGCGCCCGTCGTCCACTCGCTGCGCGAACAGATCCGCGAGCACATCGTGGAGGGGATCGTGAGCGGGCGGTGGAAGCCGGGTGAGCGGATCGTGGAGCGGCGGATCGCGACGGAGCTGGAGGTCAGCCAGACACCGGTACGGGAGGCGTTGCGCGAGCTGGAGTCGCTGCGGTTGATCGAATCCGCGCCGAACAAGGGCGTACGGGTACGGAATCTGACCGCGGCCGACCTGGAGGAGAGTTACCCCGTACGGGCCGGGCTGGAGGCGATCGCGGCGGAGCTGGCGGCGGAGAGGCTGGCCGAGGACTGCTCGGCGCTCGAACCACACGTCGCCGCCCTGTACGAGGCCGACCGCAACGCCGACGGCACGTCCCAGGTACGCCACACCGTCGGCTTCCACCGCGCCATGGTCCGCGCCGCCGGCAACTCCGTCCTCCTGCACACCTGGGAGGGGCTGGGCATCGAGGTGTTCACGGCACTGTCCATCCGCTGGCTGGGGACGGTCCAGCAGTCGTACGCGGAGGAGCACCAGGCCCTGGTCGAGGCGTTCCAGCGGCGGGACCCGGAGATCGGCCGCCTGGTGAAGGAGCATGTGCTGGGGTGCGCTCCCCGCGCCGCCGGCGATTCCGCCTGATGGTCCCGTTCAGGTCCCCTCTTCGGCCCAGTCGGCCCGCCAGCGCAGGACGATGCCGCTGAGGCGTGCCCATACTGAGGAGAGCCGTGTGTTCTCCCGGGGCCGTTCTCCGGGCTGTTCTTCGAGCTGCTGTTCGGGCTGCTGTTCGGGCTGTTCTTCGAGCCGTTGTTCGGGGTGCCGACGGCGACCCCTGGTCGAGGGTGGAGGGCCGTGTGATCTGGCCAGTGCGCTCCCGGTCCGGAATGTCCGGACTCTCCGGCACGCTCCGCTCGGCCGCGGAGATGCTGGCCGCCGTACCGGCGGCCCTGCCGGTGGTCGGTCCCGCGCTGCGGCCCCGTACACCCGGGCTCTGGCCGACCGACGGCGGCGTGCAGGTCGCGGTGCGGCACCTGGGCGGGCCCGGGACGGCCGGTGCGGCGCGTGAGGTCGAGTCCGCTCTGCGCGAGGTGCCGGGGGTGAGCCGCGCCGAGGTCAACGGCACGCTGGGCTGTGTCTACGTCGGCTGTCTGCCCGGGACCGACCTGGAGCGCGTCGCCGCCCTGGTCTCCGCCGCGGACGCCGTCGCTCGGGAGGAGATTGCCGCCGCGCCGGACCGGGACACCGGAGGTCCGGCCGAACGCGCCGACGGCGAGAGCGAGTCGGGACACCGGAACGCGGTGGCGGACGACGGTCCCGCCGGGACCGGGGCGCGGCGGGCGCCGCGTCCGGCGGGCTTCCCCGGGGCGGCGGGGCCGCGGCTCGCCGCGACCGTACAGCTCGCCGCCGGTGTGGTGGCGCTCGGGGTCGCATCGGTCGGCAACCTGCTGCGGCTGCGCGGCCTGCCGCCGGTGGTGCTCTCGGCGGTCCAGCTCGCGGAGGCGACGCCCGGCGTGCGCGAGGGCGTCGCCCGGCGGGTCGGTGAGACGGCCGCGGAGCGGGGCTGGGCCGCGGCGAACCTCCTGCTGACGACGTTCACGTTCCGGCCGCTCGGTGCCGCGGTGAGCGTCGTGCTGGCCGGCGGCCGGTACGCGGAGACGCAGGCCCGCCACAGGGCGTGGGAGCAGTGGGCGCACCGGCTGGCGGCGCACGAGGGGACGTACCGCCATGACGCGGTACAGGCTCACAAGCGACCCGCCCCGCTGCCCCCGGGACCGGGCGAACGGTACGCCAACGTGGCGGTGCCGGCGTCCCTCGCGGCGTACGGACTGACCGCCGTGGGCAGGCTCGGCCATGACCGGGGGCTGGCGCTGCTGACCGCCGGGACGCCGAGGGGCCCTCGGTTCGGCAAGGAGGCGTTCGCCTGCTCGGTGGCGCGGACCGCCTCCGACCGGGGAGCGCTGGTGCTGCGGCCGGAGGCGTTGCGCCGACTCGACCGGATCGACACGGTCGTCCTCGACGCCCGCGTGCTGGCCACCGGCGGGTGGACGGTCGAGCACGTGGTGCGCCTGACCCCACAAGGCGCGGCACATGAGACAGGTGAAACCGGCGGGACTGCCGAGACCCCCGGGACAGCTGACACCGGCAAGGCCGGTGAGACCGCCGACACCGGCCGGACCGCCGAGGCGCAGGAGACCACCGGCACAGGCAGGGCCGCCGAGGCGGCGGACGGCCCGGACGACGACGAGTTGCACGCGCGGATCCACGAGCTGATCGAGTCGGAGCGGCCGCGGCGGGGGCGGCACGGGCGGGGCCGCGGTTCCGTGCCGCCGCCCCGGCGGACGGGCTGGGAGTTGCGGCCGTTCACCGGCAGGGACACCGGCCCCGGCGGCGACGCCGTGGTGCCCGAGGAGACGGTGGCGCAGACCGCGCGATGGGCCGAGGAGGGGGCGCGGGTCCTGCTCGTCGTGCGGGACGGGACACCCGTCGCCGTGGCCGGTCTGATCCCCCAACTGCACGCGCTGGCCCATCACTTGGTGCGGGCGGCGGGTGAGTGCGGCCAGGTGCGGCTGGTCGGCGGACCGCCGGGGCTGCACCTCAGGTTCGGGCTGCCCGAGCCGCTGCCCACCGGGCACCGTCGCACGGCCGCGCTGGTCCGCTCCCTGCAGGCGGACGGCCATGGCGTGGCGGTGGTGTCGGCGCGCACCCGCCGCGCACTGGCCCGTGCCGATCTGGGCATCGGCGTGATCACCGGCCCGCGTCATGTGCCGTGGGACGCGGATGTCGCCGCCCGGCCCGACGTCGTCCACATGCTGCTGACGGCCCTGCCGGAGGCCCGGCGGATCGGCGTGCTGTGCACCCGTCTGGAGGGCGTCGGCGCCCTCACGGGCGGGGCTCTCGGCCTCTTCTCCCCGCGTCCGGGGGCCTGGAGGCGGGTCCGTCTGGTGACCGACGCGGTCACGGTCGCGGGGATGACGGCCGGTTTCTGGGCGGGCCGGCGGCTGCGCGCCCGGCCGGCCCCGGCGGTCGTCGAGCGCACGCCGTGGCACTCCATGACGGTGCGTCAGGTGATGGCGCGTCTGGGCACCTCCTCCGAAGGGCTGGACGAGGCGGAGGCCACCCGGCGCCGGGAGTCCGAGGACCGTGACCGGCACGACGGTGCCCTCACCCTCGTCGGCAGGATCGCGGAGGAGTTGGCCAATCCCCTCACCCCCGTGCTGGCGATCGGCGGTGGCATCTCGGCGGCGCTCGGCTCCGTACTGGACGCCGTGCTCATCGGCGGCGTCCTGGGGGTGGACGCGCTGGTGGGCGGCGTGCAGCAGGAGCGGGCCGACCATGTGGCGCGGCGGCTGGTCGAGGCGACCTCGGTACGGGTGAACGTGCGCCGAGCCGGCCAGGAGGAGGCGGTGGAGGCGGCCGCCGACCTGCTGGTGCCCGGCGATGTGATCGAGCTGCGGGCCGGTGACGCGGTCCCGGCCGACTGCCGGGTGGTACGGGCGACGGGTCTGGAGGCCGACGAGTCCAGCCTGACGGGCGAATCGGAGCCGGTCGTGAAGACCGCCGGGCCCAGCGCCGCCCGGGCCGTCGCCGACCGTACCTCCATGCTCCACCAGGGCACGACCGTGGCGGCCGGCCACGCGCTCGCCGTGGTGGTCGCCGTCGGCAACGCCACCGAGGCGGGCAGCGCGGCCGGGACGGACCTCGAGGAAGGACCGCCGGAGAGTGGTGTGGAGCGGCGGTTGAAGGGCCTGGGCCGGTGGTTCCTGCCGCTGTCGGTGGCCTCGGGCGTCGCCCTGTTCGCCGTCGAGCTGCTGCGCAGACGGCCCCTGGGCGCGGCCCTGGGCTCCGCGGTCAGCCTGTGCGTCGCCGCCGTGCCCGAGGGGCTGCCCTTCGTGGCCACGGTCGCGGAGCTGGCGGCGGCCCGCCGGCTGTCCGCTCGTGACACCCTCGTCCGCAGCGCCCCCACCATCGAGGCGCTCGGGCGTACCGATGTGCTGTGCTTCGACAAGACGGGCACGCTCACCGAAGGCCGGATCAGCCTGCAGCAGGTGTCGGACGGGCTGGAGCGGGGCTCGCTGGAGCGGGGTGCGCCGGACCGGCTCGGCCCGGCGCTGCGCCGGATCGTCGCCACCGCCGCCCTGGCGGGCCCGACGGGCCCGGCCGCTTCGCTCGCCCACCCCACCGACCGGGCCATCGCGGCCGGGGCCGAGCTGCTCGAGGCCGCGCCCACGCGGGCGGCCGGGCTCGCCTCGGACACCTGGGACCGGGTGACGGAGCTGCCGTTCGAGCCCGGGCGCGGCTTCCACGCCGTGCTGGGGCGCTCCGGCGGCCGGGCGCGGATCGTCGTCAAGGGCGCGCCGGAGGTCGTCCTGGCCCGCTGCGACCGTATCCGGCGCGACGGCGACAGCCGGCCGTTCGACGACCGGGCACGGGAGGCGATCGAGGCGGAGACCGACCGGCTGGCCCGTCAGGGCCTGCGGGTCCTGGCGGTCGCCGAGCGCGTCCTGCCGTCGGACGCGCCGCAGGACGACGGCGAACTCGCCGAGCTCGCGGACGTCAGCGACGAGAACCTCGACGGCCTGTGTCTGCTGGGCCTGCTGGGCCTCGCGGATCCGGTACGGGTCACCGCGGCCGAGAGCGTACGGCGGCTGGCTCTGGCCGGGGTGCGCATCGTCATGGTCACCGGGGACCATCCGAGCACCGCCGCCGCGATCTCCAGGGAGCTGCGGCCGGACGAGGAACCGCGCCTGATGACCGGCACGGAACTGGACGCCCTCGACGATGCCGCGCTCACCCGCAGGCTGCCGGACGTCACGGTGTTCGCCCGGGTCACCCCGGCCCACAAGGTCCGTATCGTCACCGCGCTGCGCGCGGCCGGCCGGACGGTCGCGGTCACCGGTGACGGCGCCAACGACGCGCCCGCCATCCGGATCGCCGACGTCGGCATCGCCCTCGGTTCCCGGGCGACTCCGGCGGCCCGCTCGGCCGCCGACGTGGTGATCACGGACGACCGCATCGAGACCATCGTGGACGCGATCGTCGAGGGCCGGTCCATGTGGGCCTCGGTGCGCAAGGCGCTGGGCATCCTGCTGGGCGGCAACCTCGGGGAGATCGCCTTCACCCTGGCGACCAGTGTGCTCACGGGGCGCAGCGCGCTCAACGCCCGTCAGCTCCTCCTGGTCAACCTGCTCACGGACATGCTGCCGGCCATGGCGATCGCCGCCCGGCCGTCGGCCGCTCGCCCCGACAAGCTCCTCGCGGAGGGGCCCGAGGCCTCGCTCGGGGCCGCCCTCATCCGCCACATCCGGCTGCGCGCCGTGGTCACGACGGCGGCCGCCGCGAGCGCCTGGGTGGTCGCCCGGGCGACCGGGACGCGGGGGCGCGCGGACACCGTCGCCCTGGTCGCCCTCGTCTCCTCCCAGCTGCTCCAGACGCTGGCGGACGCGGGCCGCGATCCGGTGGTCGCGGCGGCCGTGGTGGGATCCCTGGTGGCGCTGGCCGTCGTGGTGACCGTGCCCGGGCTCAGCCACTTCTTCGGCAGCCGGCCCCTCGGCCCCACGGGCTGGACCATCGCCCTGGTGTCGGCGGTGGGCTCGGTCGCGCTGCCCGCCGCCCTACGGCTCGTCGTACCGGCACAGGGGACTCCAGAAAGCGGAAGTTCACCCTCCGGCAACCCGGGTGCCGCCTCCCGGAAGCCGTGAAACCGCACAAAGGAGTGGTCCCCCGCACGATGCACACGAAAGGCGGCTCAGCCGTGCCGCACATCCTCGCCACGATCCTCACCCAGGTCGCCGTCGCCCTGCTCGAAGCGGCCCTGATCCGCCTCTCCGTCCAGCTCTGGAAGGCACTGATGGGCAGTGGCCGTCCGGCGGCCGCCGCCCACGCCTGATCCGCACTTTGCATCATTTCATGCGTTTTGTGCGTTTATCGACGCCCAGGGCTGGAAGACGGTAGGCGGGAGACTTCCATTGCCTCACGCTCCCAGTACGGGAGGACGGAGATGACTTCCGCGCACACCAACCCGGAGTACCCGCAGAAACAAGCACCGGACCAGGGCGCGACGCCCCGCTCGGAAGCGGCCGGAACCGGGACGGCCGGAACCGAGGCGGCACAGGCGGCACCCATGACCGCAGCGACGCAGGAGGCGCCCGAGCAGCGCCGCGACGAGGCGGCACAGGACCAGGAGAAGCGCGGGGGCGGCAAGGTGCTGCACATGCACACCGCGCACCCGCAGATTCCCATTCCCTATGTGACCCCGGGCGACCTCTTCACCGGGGCTCGCTCCGGCGCCCGCGCGGCCACCTCACTGCTCCCCGCGCCGCGCAAGCTGGCCTACTACGGCCTTCTGGGCGGCATGACCGCGGCCGGAGTCCTGGAGTGGCCGGTCGCGCTCGCCATCGGCGTCACGACCGAAGTGATCACCCGCGAACAGGGGACCCGCGCCCGCGCCGAGCGAGGGGAACAGGGCCGCCGAGAGGCGACCCCGGAATCCTCCGCCCGGACGACGGAACCCTCCGCCCGGACGGCGGAACCCTCCGCCCGGACGACCGAGGCCTCCAGGCCCACGCACACAGCGACGGGCTGACACACCCCCTGCACGACCCGGTGGGGCCCGACACGCGCACACCGCGCCGGGCCCCACCACCCGTGCGCCCCGAACACCAGAGCAGACCCGCGCTCAAACGCCGCCCCACCTGCGGAAATCGCGACAGCGCAGCGGCACGCGGTGCCCTCGACAAAGGCACCCCGTGCCGACTTTCTCGTGATCGAGATTTTTTGCTCTTCACCCTTTGATCGATCATCGATCAGGGGGTTACAGTCCCGGATGGGCCTCCACCAAGGTCCTCGCCCTGTCCTGCCAAAGACACAAGGGCAACCCCCGACCCCATACCGATGAGGGAACCCCTTCGACTGAGGAAGGCGGCGCAATGACCGACTCCCACGCCATCCAGCCGAGCGCGCTCGACCAGCTCCCCGACCGGGATCCGGAGGAGACCGCCGAATGGCAGGCCTCGCTGGACGCCGTCACCAAGGCGGCCGGGCCGCACCGTGCCGCGTATCTGATGCGCCGCACCCTGGAGCGCGCGGAGGGCAACGGCATCGCGCTGCCCAAGCTGCTCGAGACGGACTACGTCAACACCATCCCCACCGCCGCCGAGCCGGGCATCCCCGGTGACGAGGCGATGGAACGCCGTATCACCGCGTGGAACCGCTGGAACGCGGCCGCGATGGTCACCCGCGGCTCCAAATACGGCGTCGGCGGCCACATCGCCACCTTCGCCTCCGCCGCCTGGCTCTACGAGACGGGCTTCAACCACTTCTTCAAGGGCAAGGAAGCCGACGGTTCGGGCGACCAGCTCTACATCCAGGGCCACGCCTCCCCCGGCATCTACGCCCGCGCCTTCCTCGACGGCCGCCTGAACGAGGCCCACCTCGACAACTTCCGCCGCGAGGCGGCCGGCAACGGCCTCCCGTCGTACCCGCACCCCCGCCGCCTGCCCTGGCTGTGGGAGTTCCCGACGGTGTCGATGGGCCTCGGCCCGCTGTCGGCGATCTATCAGGCGCGTTTCAACCGGTACCTGACCAGCCGCGGCATCAAGGACGTCTCCGACTCCCACGTCTGGGCGTTCCTCGGCGACGGCGAGATGGACGAGCCGGAGTCGACGGCGGCCCTCGCCCTCGCGAGCCGCGAAGGCCTGGACAACCTCACCTTCGTCATCAACTGCAACCTGCAGCGCCTCGACGGCCCGGTCCGCGCCAACTTCAAGATCGTGCAGGAGCTGGAGGCCCAGTTCCGCGGCGCCGGCTGGAACGTCATCAAGTCGCTGTGGGGTTCGGCGTGGGACGAGCTGTTCCAGCTCGACACCACGGGTGCGCTCGTACGCCGACTGCGCGAGGTACCCGACGCACAGGTGCAGACGTACCAGACCCGCGACGCCGCCTACATCCGCCAGGACTTCTTCGGCGCCGACCCGGCGCTCGTCGAGATGGCGAAGCTGCTGAGCGACGACAAGATCCTGGAGTGCTTCCACCTCTCCCGCGGTGGCCACGAGGCGCGCAAGGTGTACGCCGCCTACAAGGCCGCCGTCGAGTTCAAGGGCGCCCCGACCGTCATCCTGGCCCAGACCGTCAAGGGCTTCACCCTCGGCGAGGGCTTCGCGTCGAAGAACGCCAACCACCAGATGAAGAAGCTGACGGTGGACGAGTTCAAGGCGATGCGCGACCTGCTGGAACTGCCGATCAAGGACAGTGACTTCGTCGACGGGGTCGTGCCCTACGGCCACCCGGGCGCCGACTCCGCCGAGGTCCGCTACCTCCAGGAGCGCCGCGCCGCCCTCGGCGGTCCCGCGCCGGCCCGCCGTACGCACGCGCTCGCCCCGCTGCCGGCCGCCGCCGACAAGACCTTCGCCGCCTTCGACAAGGGCTCCGGCTCGCAGAACGTGGCGACGACCATGGCCTTCGTCCGCCTGGTCAAGGACCTGGTCCGCGACAAGCAGACGGGCAGGCGCTGGGTGCCGATCGTCCCCGACGAGGCGCGCACCTTCGGTATGGAGTCGCTCTTCCCGTCCCTCGGGATCTACTCCCCCAAGGGCCAGACGTACGAGCCGGTCGACCGCGACCAGCTGATGTACTACAAGGAGGCCAAGGACGGCCAGATCCTCAACGAGGGGATCACCGAGGCCGGTTCCATGGCGGACTTCATCGCCGCGTCCACCGCGTACTCCACGCACGGTGAGGCGATGATCCCCTTCTACATCTTCTACTCGATGTTCGGCTGGCAGCGCACGGCCGACCAGATGTGGCAGCTCGGCGACCAGCTCGGCCGCGGCTTCCTCGTCGGCGCCACGGCCGGCCGTACGACCCTGACGGGCGAGGGCCTCCAGCACGCCGACGGCCACTCCCCGGTGATCGCGGCGACGAACCCGGCGGCGATGACATACGACCCGGCGTTCGCGTACGAGGTCGCGGCGATCGTCAAGGACGGACTGCGCCGGATGTACGGCGAGGCCGCGCCCGGCGAGGACCCGAACGTCTTCTACTACCTGACCGTCTACAACGAGCCGCTGCCGCAGCCCGCGAAGCCGGCCGGTCTCGGTGTCGACGAGGGCATCGTCAAGGGCCTGTACCGCTTCAACACGGCCGAGTCGGCGGGGCTGTCCCCGGTGGCGAACGCCCCGCGCATCCAGCTGCTCGGCTCCGGTACGGCGATCCACTGGGCCCTTCAGGCGCAGAAGCTCCTCTCCGAGGAGTGGGGGGTGTCGGCCGACGTCTGGTCCGCGACCTCCTGGAGCGAACTGCGCCGGGACGCCCTGGACGCGGACGCGGCGCTGCTGCGCGGCGAGGAGCGGGTGCCGTACGTCCGTCAGGCCCTGCAGGGTGCCGAGGGACCGGTGCTGGCGGTCTCCGACTACATGCGCCAGGTTCCCGACCAGATCGCCCAGTGGGTCGAGCAGGACTACTCCTCGCTCGGTGCGGACGGCTTCGGCCTCTCCGACACCCGCGAGGCGGCCCGCCGCCACTTCGGCGTGGACGCCCAGTCGATCGTCGTGGCCGCCCTCGCGCAACTCGCGCGGCGGGGCGAGGTCAAGGCGACGGCGGTGAAGGAGGCCCGGGAGCGGTACGGGTTGTGACACCGACGGAGTGAGGGGTGGGGTTGGGTGGTTCTTCGGGTGCGGGTGGGTGGGGGCTGGTCGCGCAGTTCCCCGCGCCCCTAAAAAACTCCGGGCGCGACCCCCGCTGTCAAGGGGCGCGGGGAACTGCGCGAGCAACCACAACGCACCCGCCAACGCACCCCCACCCCCCGAGCTCTCCCGCGCACCGCCCGGCATCATGAACGCATGCGCGCTGCCCGGCTGATCAAGATGGTGTTGCTGCTCCAGTCCCGGCCCTCCATGACCGCCGCCGAACTCGCCCGGGAACTGGAGGTGTCGGAGCGGACGGTGACGCGGGACGCCCAGGCACTGTCGGAGGCGGGGGTGCCGGTGTACGCGGACCGCGGGCGGGCCGGTGGTTACCGGCTGATCGGCGGCTATCGGACACGGCTGACCGGGCTGGCCCGCGGCGAGGCGGAGGCGCTGTTCCTCAGCGGTGTGCCGGGTGCCCTGCGGGAGATGGGCCTTGAGGACGCGGCCTCCGCCGCCCGGCTGAAGGTGTCGGCCGCCCTGCTGCCCTCCCTCCGCGACGCCTCCCGTACGGCCGCCCAGCGGTTCCACCTCGACGCGCCGAGCTGGTTCAAGGAGCCGAAGACCCCCGAGCTGCTGCCCGCCGTGGCGGACGCGGTGTGGGACGACCGCCGGATCGTCGCGCGTTACCGCAGGGGCGACAGCGAGGTCGAGCGGGAGATGGAGCCGTACGGCCTCGTGCTCAAGGCCGGCGTCTGGTACCTGTGCGCCCGCGTCCCGGCCGATGGAAGCGCCGGTTCCTACCGCACGTACCGCGTCGACCGCTTCACCACCGTCGACGCCGACGGCAGCCGCTTCACCCGCGACGAGGAGTTCGACCTGCCGGCCCACTGGGACGAGCAGGCCGGACGTTTCGCCCGGTCGATCCTGCACGCCGAGGTCGTCGTACGGCTCTCGGCGGAGGGCGTGCGGAGGCTGCCGTACGTCGTCGATCCCGTCCCGGCACGGGACGCCCTGGCCGCGGCCGACGCCGACGCCGACGCCCCGGACGAACAGGGCCGGCTGACGGTCACGCTCCGCGTCGAGTCGGAGGAGGTGGCGCACACCCAGCTCACGGCGCTCGGAGCGGAGGCCGAGGTGCTGGCCCCCGAGAGCCTGCGGGCGCGCTTCGCGAGCGACGCGCGCCGGCTCGCCGGGCTGTACGAGGCGCGGGAAGAAGAGATAAGGCGCGATAAGGGCCGGTAAGGTCCCCCGGATCCCGTACCGGACATAACAATCCACCATCCTCCACGTGCGTCCCACCCGCCCAGGCACGATGCTGGACCCGTGATGGACGAGACGGAGTTCTGGGAGTTGGTGGACACCGCTCGGGAGGACGCCGAGGGCGATCCCGAGGAGCATGCCGACCTGCTCGTGGAACGGCTCGGCCGGCTGGACCCGGAAGCGGTGCTGGACTTCGCCCGGCACTTCGAGTCCCGCTACAACCGCGCGTACACCTGGGATCTGTGGGGCGCCGCCTGGGTGCTCCTCGACGGTGCCAGCGACGACGCGTTCGACTTCTTCCGGTGCTGGCTGATCGGCCAGGGCCGGGAGGTCTTCGAGGGCGCGGTGCACGACCCCGACTCGCTCGCCGATCTGCTGGACGACTTCGACGAGGAGATCGACGGGGACGGCGAGGAGCTGGGCTACGCCGCGGACGAGGCGTACGAGCAGCTCACCGGTGTGGTCGCCCCGGACCTCGGTATCCCGCCCGCGCCCGGCGAACCCGAGGGCACCCCGCTCGACTTCGAGAACGAGTCCGCGCTCGCGGAACGCTATCCGAAGCTCTGGGACCGCTTCAGGCCCTAGTGACGAGGGCGGTTGGGGCCGTTCGAGTCCTCGCTCCGGGCCGGTTCAGGCGCGCAGGCCCCGGCTCGTCGTGCGCGGCAGGTACGCGTACACCTCGGCGGTGTACGGCTGGGCGTGGTGGCGTCGTTCCTTGCCCGGGGCCGGGTGCTCGGGGGCCGAGGCGCCGTGCAGCGGCGCGGAGTTGGCGCGCTCCAGGGCGGACGCGGTGACGGCGGACGGGCCGAGCACGACCACGGCGGCCGCGCAGGCCACCGTCCAGGGACTCCGCAGGGCCGAGGACCAGGACTTCTTCGGGCTGCGGGACGTGTTCTTCGTACGACTGCTGATCATTTTCCCCACCTCCGGTCGGCGTGACAACGACGAAGGTAGGGCGCGGATCTGGGAGAAGTCTGTGAGACCCCGGCGCGCTGTCTGTGAAGCTCATGAGATCCGTCTCAATGATCCGTTCAATGATCCGTCTCAACGCCGGCCCTGGAGGCGTGCCGCCAGCTCTCTGATCGCGGGCAGGCGTTCCGCGAGGGCCGCGCCCGGGCAGCTGGTCATGTAGCCGTCGCTGTGGCCGGCGAGGGTGGGCAGCAGGGCGGTGGTGCCGGCGGCGTAGCGGCTGAGGCTGTTGCTGGAGGTGAGCCGGACGCTGCCGCGGGGGTCGGTGTCGGAGAGGCCGAGTTTCCAGGCGGCGAGGGCGGCGATCGCGTCGGTCATGGCCTGCGGGACGGCGACGCCGGCGGTGAAGGTGCCGAGGGCGGCGATGCCCGCGGTGCGATGGTTGAAGCCCTGGGTGTGGGCGCCGGTGACGGGGCGGTCGACGCCGCCCGCGCGGCCCTCGTAGATGGTGCCGCAGCGGTCGACGAGGAAGTTGTAGCCGATGTCGTCCCAGTGCTTGGCGCCGGTCTGGCCCGCGTACAGGTAGCGGATGATGCGGGGGGAGTCGGCGCAGTCGTAGCCGTTCGGCGAGTCCGTGTGGTGGATGAAGACGGCGGCCACCTTGTCGTCGTAGCGGATGGGCGGTCGGCTGCGCGCGTCCTCCTCCAGCCAGCGGGCCCTCGGCACGATGGGCGGTCTGGGCGCCTGGTGCGGCTGCGCGGGCCGGGCCTCCTCCGGCCGGGTCGAGCGGTGCCCCGTACGGTCCACGCCGATCGCGCACACCACCAGCGCGAGGACGGCCGCCAGCCCGGGCAGACAGGCCAGCGCCAGGCGGACGGGCCGCGGCGGATCGACGCGCCCCCGGGGCAGGCGTACGCGGTCGCGGGCCCGGCGTCTGTGCTTCCGGACCGGGGCCGGGCCGCGCGGGGTCCGTGTACGGCGGCGCCACGCGCGTGGCAGCCGCCGTGTTCGCGCCCCCCGTGGCATCCGGAACACACGCATGTCCTCAGGGTCACCCAGATGCGTGCCGCCCGCGAGGTGGGGTGTGCCACCCGGTGGAAGCGGATGGAACCAACGTCCCGGTCCGGGACGTTTTCACAGTTCCAGGCAGTTGTGGCGCGCCGGTGGCCGGTTCGTACGGGCCGCCGGGGTGCGGTGCGGGCGTAACTGATCACTGTGCCCGCCCCACGCGTACTACAGGGTCCCGAGTGAAAGGCGGCTGGAGTGGACGTGCTCGACATCCTGCTGTTGCTGGTGATCCTGGCCTACGCGGCGTCCGGGTACCGTCGCGGCCTGGTCGCGGGATGTGTGTCCCTGGCCGGTTTCGTGGGCGGCGCGGCGATAGGCGTGTGGATCCTGCCGTGGATGATGGAGCTGGTGGAGGCGGGCACCCCGGCGGCGACGGTCACGGCGGTGCTGACGGTGCTGGTGCCGGGGGTGATCGGGCATGAACTGGCGGGCCGGCTGGCGCTGCGACTGCGCCGGGAGATAGACCGCAGTCCGCTGAGGGTGGCCGACGGCATCGGCGGGGCGGCGGCCAACACGGTCGCCGTGCTCATCGTGGCCTGGGTGGCCGCGAGCGTCCTCGGGGCCTCCTCGTCCGCGGTGGTGACCAACTCGATCCGCAACTCGGCGCTGCTCGGCGCCGTCCAGAACACCATGCCGGACACCACCCCGACCTGGTTCTCCAACGCCACCTCCGCGCTCACCGAGGCGGGTTTCCCGCAGGTCTTCAACCCGTTCGAGAACGAGGCGACGGCCGAGGTCGCCAAGCCCTCCGGCGACAGCGTCACCGCGGCCGCGACCGGCGCGGCCAAGCGCAGCACGGTGAAGATCGAGGGCGTCGCGGGCACCCAGGGCCGCGAGGGCAGCGGTTTCGTGTACGCCACCGAACATGTGATGACCAACGCCCATGTGGTGGCGGGCATCGACGACCCGAGCGTGCGCGTGGGTGGCGTGGGCAAGGCGTACGAGGCGCGGGTGGTGCTCTTCGACCCCGACAAGGACGTGGCGGTCCTCTACGTCCCGGGTCTCGAGGCCCCGTTGCTCCGCTTCGACGACGGGGCCAAGCGCGGCGACGCGGCGGTCGTCGCCGGTTACCCGGAGGACGGCGGCCTCGACCTCCAGGCGGCCACGGTCGCCAGCCGTATCGACGCCACCGGCCGGAACATCTACAACACGGATTCGGTCACCCGCGACATCTACTCCATCCGTTCCACGGTCCGCCCCGGCAACTCCGGCGGCCCCCTCCTCACCACCGACGGCCAGGTCTTCGGCGTGGTCTTCGCCCGCTCCACCTCGGACGCGGAGACGGGTTACGTCCTGACCGTGGACGAGGTCGCCTCCGACGCGGAGCGCGCGGCGAACGCTACGGCGGCGGTGGACACGGGTGAGCTGGTGACCTCGTGAGCCGCACACAGCTGTCGAACACACTGAGTCGAACACGCTGAGTGAAAGACGCTGAGTGGAAGACGCTGATCAGAGCCGACAGCCCATCAGCACGTCGTCCACGTACGTCCCGTCCAGCAGGAACTCCTCCGCCAGGATCCCCTCCACCACGAACCCCTCGGACTCGTACAGCTTCCTGGCCGGGGTGTTGTGGCCGAGGACCCGCAGGGTGAGGCGGCGGGCGCCACGCCGGCGGGCCTCGTCCTGCGCGGCCCGCAGCAGGGCACGTGCGACGCCGGCCCCGCGTGCCTCCTCGGCGACGGCGAGGCCCTGGATCTGCCGGACGTGCGTGTGGCAGGCGAGCAAGGAGGGCCGGCCGAGCCGGACGTAGCCGACGACGGTGCCGGCGAGTTCGGCGACGAGGTGGTCCCGGGGGCCGTAACGCTCGTTGTAGAAGGGCTCGTACGGCTGTCGGGGGCGCTCCTGGACGGAGTGCAGCGGCGACCAGGTGACGCGGTCGAGCAGGCCGAGCGCGCCCTCGTCGTCAGGGGTCGCGACGCGTATGTGCGGAACCGGCATGACGGCCACTGTACGGCGGCGGCACGGCGGTGGTGGAGAGGGCCGGAGGCAATCGTGGACGGCCGTTTTCGGGCGCCCAGGTCACCCCCCTGGCCCCGCGGTTTCGCCGCCCACCCGGCAGGATGGGGGCATGACCGTTGAATCGCCCGTTCCGCCCGGTTCTCGTATCGCGATCGCCGGGGCGTCCGGCCTGATCGGTTCGGCGCTGGCCCGCTCCCTCTCCGAGGACGGACACGAGGTGCTCCGGCTCGTGCGGCGGGCGCCACGGGCGCGGGGCGAGGTGCGCTGGGACCCGGACGCGGGGCGGGTCGACACCGAGGGGCTCGCGGGATGCGCGGCCGTGGTGAACCTCGCCGGGGCGGGGGTCGCGTCCCGCCGCTGGACCAAGGCGTACAAGGCGACGATCCGCAACAGCCGGGTGCTCGGCACCCGAACGCTCGCGGAGGCCGTGGCCGCCCTGGACACCCCGCCGAGCGTGTTCGTCAACGGCAGCGCGATCGGGTTCTACGGCTACACGGGCGACCGGGTCGTGGACGAGTCGGCGGAGCCGGGGTCGGAGTTCCTGTCCTCGTTGTGCGTGGAGTGGGAGGGGGCGGCCGAGCCCGCGCGGCAGGCCGGGATCCGTACGGCGTTCGCCCGTACGGGGCTGGTGGTGGCCCGGGGCGGGGGCGCCTGGGGTCCGCTGTTCCCGCTGTTCAAGGCCGGGTTGGGCGGACGGATGGGGAACGGCCGCCAGTACTGGAGTTTCATCTCCCTCCACGACGAGGTCGCGGCCCTGCGTCACCTGCTCTTCACCCCGTCGCTGTCCGGCCCGTTCAATCTGACGGCGCCGGCCCCGCGCACCAACCGCGAGATCACGGCGGCGATGGGCCGGGTCCTGCACCGGCCCACGCTGTTCACCGTGCCGGCGCCCGCGCTCCGGCTCGTCCTCGGCGGGGTCGCCGACGACGTCCTCGGCAGCACGCGGGCCGTCCCGGCGCGGTTGTTGGAGTCGGGCTTCACGTTCACGTACCCGGAGATCGAGGACGCGATCCGGGCGGCGGAGGCCGGCTGAGGGGGTTCGTCGTCTGCGGGTGGGTGGGGGCTGGTCGCGCCCACGCGGCGGTAGCCGCAGATCCAACACAGCCCCGCGCCCCTGAAAAGCAGGGGCTGCGCCCCGTGCTTTTCCGGCCCGCAGGGCCGTCGTCTTTCAGGCCCGCAGGGCCTGGTCTTCAGGGGCGCGGGGAACTGCGCGACCAGCCCCCACCCACCCGCACCCGCCCGACAACCGCAGCCTCCCGAACGCCCGGCGCACACTCACCCCGCTCATGCCTCCGTGCGAGGTCACACGCTCCTTCCCCGGAACCGACCCCCACCTTCACTCTCGTTCCGAACTCAGGTATTTCAGATGGGTGTTGGGGGCATAAAGCCCCCGCAACCGCGCGACCTCGGGAGGGGCACGTGCTTGAGTCGGTGCACCAGTCGGCGTTCCCGGCGGACACGGAGACCGTGGACGTCATCGTCGTAGGAGCCGGTGTGGCCGGCCTCGCTGCGGCCGGACATCTGAGCAGGGCGGGGCTGACGACCACCGTCCTGGAGGCCGCACCCGCCGTCGGCGGCCGTATGTCCACCGAGAAGATCGACGGCTTCCGCCTCGACCGGACGGCCCCGTTGCTCTCCACGTCGTACCCGGAACTGCGCCGCACCCCGCCCCTGGCCGGCCTGCCCCTGCGCCCGTTCGCCCCAGGCGTCCTGCTGCACGCAGACGGCCGTCATCACCGTGCCGGCGCCACCCCTGTCCTGCGAGGCGCGAGGGGCGCACTCACGGCGGCACGCGCCCTCGCAAGCGCCCCCAGGCTTCCCCGGAACCAGGGCCGCCCGCAAGGGCGTTCCACGGGCATCCGCCCCGGCCGTCTGGGCGCCCCCGCCGACCAGTCCCGGCTGGCCATGGCCCTGGCCCGGCTCGCCGCGACCGCGCCCGAACGGCTCCTCACACGAACGGAGGTCCCGATCTCCCAGGCGCTGGCGACCCGAGGTTTCCCGCCCCGGACGATCGAGGGTTTCGTACGTCCCCTGCTGGCCGCGCTCCTCTCCGACCCGGCCCTGCAGACGTCCAGCCGCTGTGCCGACCTGGCCCTGCACACCTTCGCGACGGGCCGGTTGTGCGTCCCGGAGGGCGGCGCCGACGCCCTCCCGGAGTTCCTCGCGGCCGCGCTGCCGCCGGGCTCGGTCCGTACGGGCGTACGGGTCACGGCGATCAGCACGACCTCGGTGACGACGGCGGACCACGGTGAACTCTCCTGCCGTGCCGTGGTGCTGGCCACGGACGCCCGTTCGGCCGCCGAACTGCTTCCGGGGCTGCGGGTGCCGGAGTTCCACCCGGTGACGGTCCTGCACCACGCCACGGACGAGCCGCCGCTCGTCGAACCGGCGCTGCTCCTCGACTCCGACCGCGGCGGGCCCGTCTCGCACACGGCGGTCATCAGCCAGGTCGACCCGGGCAGGGCACCGGCGGGCCGCTCCCTGATCACCTCCACGGTGCTCGGCACGCCCCCTGACCCCGCGCACCTCGACGCCACGGTCCGCGCCCAACTGGCCCGCCTCTACCGCACGTCCACCACCCGCTGGGAACTCCTCGCCGCGCACCACGTCCCCGAGGCCGTCCCCGCGATGCCCGCACCCCACGATCTACGACGCCCCGTACGCCTCCTCGCCGGCCTCTACGTCTGCGGCGACCACCGCGACACCAGCACCGTCCAGGGCGCTCTCCACTCCGCCCGCCGAGCCGCCCACGCCGTCCTCACCGACCTGGACGCCCGCCCGACGCCTCTGGAGGAGCCGCTCGAAACGGCGGCGTGAGCGGCGAGGGGGCGCCCGGCGGATCACCGGGCGCCCCCTCGCGTCGTACGCCTATCCCAGCGCCGCCACCTTGTCCCGGTACCCCCTCACCGGCGCCGCGTCGCGGTACGGCTCCAAGCGGCGCTCGAAGTCGCGGACGTACTCCACGGCTCGGACGGACCGCATCTCGGCGGCCTGGCCGGCGGCCTCCGCGCCCAACTGGCAGGCCTGGTCGAGTTCGCCGAGGCCGAGGCGGGCGGAGGCGAGGACGACGCGGCAGAAGAGGCGGCTGCGGGCGTAGGCGGGGGCCCGCAGCTGCAGGGAGCGTTCGGCGTGCTGGGCCGCGGCCCGGTACTGCTGGAGGTCGCGGTGGCTGTGGCCGAACTCGTCGGCGAGCTGTGCCTCGTCGAAGAACCGCGCCCAGTGGGGCACTTCGTCCCCGGGGCGGGCCGTCTCCAGGGCGCGCTCGGCCCGTACCAGCGCGGCCGTGGAGGCCCGCACCTCGCCGAGCACCGCGTGTCCGCGCGCCTCGACCGCGTGCAGCAGCGACTGCACCACCGGCGGCACGGCCGACCCGACGCCCTGCTGGGCGACGCGCGCGAGCTGCACGGCCTCCCGTCCGTGCCCCAGATAGACCGCCTGCCGGCTCATCGTGACCAGGACGTACGCCCCGTACGCCCGGTCCCCCGCCGCCTGCGCCAGCCTGAGCGCCTGCACGAAGTACCGCTGGGCGAGCCCGTGCGCGCCGATGTCGTACGAGGTCCAGCCGGCCAGCCGGGTCAGGTCGGCGGCGGCCGCGAACAGCCGTCGGCCGATCTGTTCGCCATAGGCGCCGCGCAGCATGGGCTCGGCCTCGTGTTCGAGGTAGCGCACGAGGGCCTGGCGGGCGTGGCCCCCGCCGTACGCGTCGTCGAGGGCGCGGAACAGCTCGCCGACCGAGCGGAGGGCGGCGATGTCCCCGCCGGTGACCTTCTGGCCGGGGCCGCGCTCGGTCTGGCTGCGCTGCCGGGGGACGGCCGGGCGGCCCTGCGGGGGGACCCGGGTGGCGCCCGGATCACCCCGGCCCACCCGGTCGTCGGCTCGGCCGATCAGCCAGTCGCGGCTGGGGACGACCAGCCCGGCCGGAGTGAACGCGATCTTGCGGAGTTCGGCGTGGCTGCCGGAGTCCTTGCGCCACAGACCGCCGACGATGTCGATGGCCTCCTCGGGGGTGGCGGCGAACTCCAGGCCCGCGTAGACGGGGGCGCAGGCGTCCAGGCCGAGGTCCTGGGCGGTGAGCCGGCGGCCGAGGCGGCGGGTGAACACCTCGGCGATGAGTGCGGGCGTCGTCCCCCGGGGCTGCTGACCGCGCAGCCAGCGGGTGACCGACGTCTTGTCGTATCTGAGGTCGAGGCCGTGTTCGAGACCGAGCTGATCCACTCGGCGCGCTAGTCCCGCGTTGGAGAACCCCGCTTCTGCGATGAGGGCGGCGAGCTGGCGGTTGGGGGTGCGCTGCGCGGGTCGTTCCGTCATCTGCGGTGCGGTCTCCTGCCTTCCGGGTGTCGGCGGGGTGTCCCGGATTGCCTGGTGAGAAGCCTTTGCGGCCTTGTGAACGGCGCGAATGTAGCGGAGAGTAAGCGTCTGATCGCACAGTTCCGCACCCATTCATCCGATCGTGTGAGGATTCGCTGCGCGGCTGACGGGGTCGGCCTCCGACGCGCGCCGGCTGGGCCTCTCGTACGCCCGGCGGCCGCGGCATACGCCGGACGCCGGACCGGGGTGCCGGACGTGGTGCCGGACACCGCTCGAACACCGCCCGGTCGTGCGGTCGTACAGTGGCTTGGGCGCGTCACGCGCCTGACGGAGCTATCGCGGTGCCGCCGCCCGGCGGCACCGCCGAGGGAGGCGCTTGCCGTGAGTGGGTTGCGGTTCGTCCGCATGGGGTTCGGCACGGAGGCCGTCGAGTACCAGGAGGCGTGGGACGAGCAGCGCCGGGTACACGCGGCGCGTTTCGCGGACGAGATCCCCGACACCGTGCTGCTCGTGGAGCACCCGCCGGTCTACACGGCCGGCCGGCGCACGGCCGACAACGAGCGCCCCCTCGACGGCACCCCCGTCATCGACGTCGACCGCGGCGGCAAGATCACCTGGCACGGCCCGGGCCAGCTGGTGGGCTACCCGATCCAGAAGCTCCCCCGCCCGGTGGACGTGGTCGCCCACGTTCGGCGTCTCGAAGAGGCCCTGATCCGTACGTGCGCGGAGTTCGGCCTGGAGACCAGCCGGGTCGAGGGCCGCAGCGGCGTGTGGGTGCTCGGCGACCCGGTCGAGCAGCGGCTCGGCGGGCTCTCGCTGGACCTCGACCCCCGGATGACCGACGACGAGTTCGACCCGCGGATGAACGGGCCGGAGTACGCGCCCTCCAACGCCGGGCAGCGGCGCGAGGACCGCAAGGTCGCCGCGATCGGCATCCGTGTCGCCAAGGGCGTCACCATGCACGGCTTCTCGCTCAACGTGAACCCGGACAACAAGTGGTTCGACCGGATCATCCCCTGCGGCATCCGCGACGCCGGTGTCGCCTCCCTCGCGGACGAGCTGGGGCGTGACGTGGATATCACCGAGGTGCTGCCGGTGGCCGAGCGGCATCTGCGGGATGTGCTGGAGAACGCGGAGTTGAAGCCGCGCGAGGTGGAGCGGGCGTCGGCGTAGTTCGCGGCAGGGGGTGGGGGTTTCGGGTGCGATGGCGGGTGCGGGTCGGTGGGGCTTCTCGCGCAGTTCCCCGCGCCCCTGAAAGACCAGGTCCTGCGGGCCTGAAAGACCAGGTCCTGCGGGCCTGAAAGACCAGGTCCTGCGGGCCTGAAAGACCAGGTCCTGCGGGCCTGAAAAGCACGGGGCGCAGCCCCTGCTTTTCAGGGGCGCGGGGAACTGCGCGACCAGCCCCCACTCACCCGCACCCGCCATCGCACCCGACCCCCCGAGCTCTCCCGCGCCCCGCAGGGGAATGTCACCCCGATGCCGAAGGTTGCCCACCCCGGGGGCCGAGAACCACACGGGCGTACCCTGGTGTACGCCGAAGAATCGAAGCTACAGGGAGCCATCGTGTCCGCAGTCGCACCCGACGGACGCAAGATGCTGCGCCTGGAGGTCCGGAACAGCCAGACCCCCATCGAGCGCAAGCCCGAGTGGATCAAGACCCGGGCGAAAATGGGTCCCGAGTACACGAAGATGCAGAGCCTCGTGAAGAGCGAGGGCCTGCACACGGTCTGCCAGGAGGCGGGCTGCCCCAACATCTACGAGTGCTGGGAAGACCGCGAGGCGACGTTCCTCATCGGCGGCGACCAGTGCACCCGCCGCTGCGACTTCTGCCAGATCGACACCGGCAAGCCCGAGGCGCTGGACCGCGACGAGCCCCGCCGCGTCGGCGAGTCCGTGGTCACCATGGACCTGAACTACGCCACCATCACCGGCGTCGCCCGTGACGACCTCGCCGACGGCGGTGCCTGGCTGTACGCCGAGACGGTCCGGCAGATCCATGAGCAGACGGCCCGGCGCGAGGCCGGCCAGACCAAGGTCGAGCTCCTCGCGCCCGACTTCAACGCCGTCCCCGAGCTGCTTCAGGAGGTCTTCGCCTCCCGCCCCGAGGTCTTCGCGCACAACGTCGAGACGGTCCCCCGGATCTTCAAGCGCATCCGCCCCGGCTTCCGCTACGAGCGCTCCCTGAAGGTCATCACCGAGGCCCGCGACTACGGTCTGGTCACGAAGTCGAACCTGATCCTCGGCATGGGCGAGACCCGCGAAGAGGTCAGCGAGGCGCTGCGGCAGCTGCACGACGCCGGCTGCGAGCTGGTCACCATCACCCAGTACCTGCGCCCGAGCGTCCGCCACCACCCCGTGGAGCGCTGGGTCAAGCCGCAGGAGTTCGTCGAGCTGAAGCAGGAGGCCGACGAGATCGGCTTCTCCGGCGTGATGTCCGGCCCGCTCGTCCGCTCCTCGTACCGCGCCGGCCGGCTGTACCAGATGGCCATGGAACAGCGTCATTCAGCTGCTCCGCAGCGGGGCGGTTCCTACGTCGCCTCGCAGGCCGTCTGACGCTCCGCCCGAATGGCACGGAGTGCCACCAGTCGTGTGAATCTGAGCACAAGAAGCTACTCGCCGGTAATGACTGATTGACCGCGGCCCTGACCGTCCTCGCAGATGAGGGCACTGTCAGGGCCGCGTCGAGGTTTAAGGGCTCCGCATCAAGGCTTCATTGGCGTTTGACCGGTCGGTCACGCCCTGGTAACACCAATCAGTGACCCTGGCTTTACACCCGGTACAGGCCTAGCCAAGGCCCGTCATACCCGAGGGGGACCTCCCATGCAGGCCGCGCCCGTACGCGCCACAGCGATCCCGTCCTTCACCGATGCACTCCGTGCCGTCGAATCGCTGCTCATGAGCAGCGGTCAGCGCACCGCCCGTCGCAACGCCTGGACCTCCGTCCTGGAGGACCGCCGCCGCGCCAAGGACCGTGTCGAGACCGAGCGCGTCCTCGAAGAGGCCGTCGCCTCGCGCACGTCGTAACCACCTCCGCACGACCACCGCTCCACGCCGCCGGCACCGCCGCCGCCCGGCCGCCGCTTCCCCAGCGCCGCCGCCGGTCCCCGGTCCCCACCGGCACCGCCGTCGTCCTCGCTTCTCCGGACACGTAGACTTCGTGCCATGGCGAGGAAGGAAACCGCAGCGGACGCTGCGAACCCCGGGCGACTCAAGCAGATCGCTCTTACGTACAAGATGACCCGCAGGGCCGACAAGAAGATCGGTCTTGTACTCGCGGCTGTCGGAATCATCACCTTCGGTGTCTTCCTCGCGATCGGTTTCTTGATCGGTCACCCCATCTATCTGGGCATTCTCGGCCTCCTGCTCGCCTTCCTCGCGACGGCGATCGTCTTCGGACGGCGAGCCGAGCGGGCCGCGTTCGGACAGATGGAGGGCCAGCCGGGCGCCGCCGCGGCGGTCCTGGACAACGTGGGCCGTGGCTGGACCACGACGCCCGCGGTGGCGATGAACCGCAGCCAGGACGTGGTGCACCGGGCCGTCGGCAAGGCCGGCATCGTCCTGGTCGCCGAGGGCAACCCGAACCGTGTGAAGAGCCTGCTGGCCGCCGAGAAGCGGAAGATGGCCCGCATCGTCGCGGACGTGCCCGTGCACGACCTGGTCGTGGGCACCGGCGAGGGCCAGGTCGAGCTGAAGAAGCTCCGCACGACCATGCTCAAGCTGCCGCGCGTCCTTTCCGGCCCCCAGGTGACCGCCACCAACGACCGGCTCCGCGCGATGGGCGACCTGATGAGCAACATGCCGCTCCCCAAGGGGCCGATGCCCAAGGGCATGCGCATGCCGAAGGGTGGCCCGAAGGCCCGCTGATCTCCCTACTCGTACGGCGAAGGGGGCGCCCGGATCACACCGGGCGCCCCCTTCGTCGTACCAGCGGCCGTACCGCCGTCAGATGCGGACCTCCACCGTGCGCGCCAGCCGGTCGTGCAGGCCCCGGCCGTCGCGGTCCCAGACCAGGGCGGGAACGGCCAGGCACAGCAGGACCGTGCGGACGGCGGCGCGCCAGGGGTTCACCGTGCCGGTGTCCTGGGCGACGACGCGGAGGCCGAAGAGGCGCTTACCCGGGGTGAAGCCGACCGTGCCCAGGGTGAGGACGTGGAGCAGGAAGAAGATGAGCAGGGCCCAGTTGCTGGTGGCCTGGTCGTAGCCGTCGGTGATCAGGCCGTATGCGATCAAGAGGCAGAGACCCCAGTCGACGGCTAGGGCACCGAGGCGCCGTCCGGGGCGGGCGATGGAACCCGGCCCCTCCTCCGGCAGACCGAGCTGCTCTCCCCTGTATCCGAAGTCGACTCCGGCTTCCTCCGCGGCCGCGCGGGGGCCGGAGAGCCACGATCCGATTGCTTGCCTCTTGTCCACCCGCCCACCGTACTGCGACCGTTTTGCCATACGGACAGGTGGGGTGCGGGGCGGGATGTCCGGTTAACTTGTGCGAAACAAATGGGTCACGTACGAGAAATCACCCGTCCCTAGTGTCGACGACAGCGTGTGCCACCGCACTGGCAGCACGAACGAACTACCACCCCGGCAGGACGTCGGGAGTAGGAGGAGCTGGATGTTCCAGAACGCCGACGAGGCCAAGAAGTTCATCGCGGACGAGGACGTCAAGTTCGTCGACGTCCGCTTCTGCGACCTGCCGGGCGTGATGCAGCACTTCACGATTCCGGCCGAGGCCTTCGACCCGGCCGAGGAGCTCGCGTTCGACGGCTCCTCGATCCGCGGCTTCCAGGCCATCCACGAGTCCGACATGGCGCTCCGCGCCGACCTGTCCACCGCGCGCGTCGACTCGTTCCGCCGCGACAAGACGGTCAACATCAACTTCTTCATCCACGACCCGATCACGGGCGAGCAGTACTCCCGTGACCCGCGGAACGTGGCGAAGAAGGCCGAGGCCTACCTCGCCTCCACCGGTATCGCCGACACCGCGTACTTCGGCCCCGAGGCCGAGTTCTACGTCTTCGACAGCGTGCGCTTCAAGACCGCCGAGAACGAGGCGTACTACCACATCGACTCCGAGGCGGGTGCCTGGAACACGGGTGCGCTGGAGGACAACCGCGGTTACAAGGTCCGCTACAAGGGCGGTTACTTCCCGGCCCCGCCGGTCGACCACTTCGCCGACCTGCGTGCCGAGATCTCCCTGGAGCTGGCCGCCTCCGGCCTCCAGGTCGAGCGCCAGCACCACGAGGTGGGCACCGCCGGCCAGGCCGAGATCAACTACAAGTTCAACACGCTGCTCGCCGCGGCCGACGACCTCCAGCTCTTCAAGTACATCGTGAAGAACGTGGCCTGGCGCAACGGCAAGACCGCGACCTTCATGCCGAAGCCGATCTTCGGTGACAACGGCTCGGGCATGCACGTCCACCAGTCCCTGTGGTCGGGCGGCTCCCCGCTCTTCTATGACGAGGCCGGTTACGCGGGCCTGTCGGACACCGCCCGCTACTACATCGGCGGCATCCTCAAGCACGCCCCGTCGCTGCTGGCCTTCACCAACCCGACGGTGAACTCGTACCACCGTCTCGTCCCGGGCTTCGAGGCCCCGGTGAACCTGGTGTACTCGCAGCGCAACCGCTCCGCCGCCATGCGTATCCCGATCACGGGTTCGAACCCGAAGGCCAAGCGCGTCGAGTTCCGCGCGCCCGACTCCTCCGGCAACCCGTACCTCGCCTTCTCGGCCCTGCTGCTCGCTGGCCTCGACGGCATCAAGAACAAGATCGAGCCGGCCGAGCCGATCGACAAGGACCTCTACGAGCTGGCCCCCGAGGAGCACGCGGGCGTCCCGCAGGTCCCGACCTCGCTCCCGGCCGTCCTCGACTCCCTCGAGCGCGACCACGAGTTCCTCCTCCAGGGCGACGTCTTCACGCCGGACCTGATCGAGACGTGGATCGACTACAAGCGCACCAACGAGATCGCCCCGCTGCAGCTGCGTCCGCACCCGCACGAGTTCGAGCTGTACTTCGACGTGTGATCGAGCCCGCGCTCCACGCGTGAGGTGTCGACCGGCCGCTGAGCCGTTCACCGACGCCCCCGTTCCCGCTTCTCGGGACGGGGGCGTCGTCGTATGGTTTCTTGCACGACTGTTCGAGAGAGACGACGGGGAGACACGGGGATGCCCGGACAGGACGACGACGAGCGCGAGTTCGACATCAAGTGGGCGGACAACGCCGAGCACAAGGAGCCCTCCGCACGGGCCCGGATGCTGGCGGCGCGCTGGAAGGAGAACCCTCCCGCGCCGCAGCCCTTCCGCGCCGACCCCGGCCCGGTCGCGCCGCGCCGGTCGTCGTGGGTGTCGACGGTGATCGTCTTCGGGTGTGTGGCGGGGCTGATCCTGCTGATCGGGTACATCAACTATCGGTCGTCGTACTGACGGCTCCATGCCGTTGCCCGAGCGCACAATGGAAGACGGGACGGGTGCCTGCCTGAGTGCGGGGTGGTACGGATGTCGAACCGGTTCCGGAGTGATCCCCGGCTGACCGTGCGGATGACCGTCACGCTGTTTCTGCTCGGACTGCTGTACGTGCTGTTCGTGGCCGTGCTGATCGCGCTGCTGAAGTCCTGGGTGCTGGTCGTGGTGCTCGCGGCGGGGCTGCTGGGCGCGCAGTACTGGTTCTCCGACCGGGTCGCCCTGTACGCGATGCGGGGGCGTGTGGTGGAGCGGGAGGAGTATCCGCGGCTGCACGGGGTCGTGGACCGGCTGTGCGCGGTCGCGGACATGCCGAAGCCGCGGGTGGCGGTCGCGCACATGGAGATGCCGAACGCCTTCGCGACGGGGCGGAACGCCGATCACGCGGTGGTGTGCGTGACGACGGGGATGCTGCGGCGGCTGGAGCCGCACGAGCTGGAGGGTGTGCTCGCGCACGAGCTGTCCCATGTGGCGCACCGCGATGTCGCCGTCATGACGGTCGCCTCGTTCCTCGGGGTGATCGCCGGGCTCGTCGCACGCTTCGCGTTCTACTCGCACGTGTTCGGCGGGCGCCGCGACCAGAACACCGCCGTCGTCTTCAGTGTGATCATGGGCGTCTCCGCCGCCGTGTACGTGCTGAGCTTCCTGCTGATCCGGGTGCTGTCCCGGTACCGGGAGCTGGCCGCGGACCGGGCGGGCGCCCTGCTCACCGGGCGGCCCTCGGCGCTCGCCTCCGCGCTGACCAGGGTCACCGGGGACATCGCGCGCATCCCGACCCGGGACCTGCGGGCCTCGCAGGCCTTCAACGCCTTCTACTTCACCCCGGCGCTCGGCGGCCGGCCGCATCTGGCCCGCTTCTTCGCCACCCATCCCCCGCTGGAGCAGCGGCTCGACCAACTGGGCCGTATCTCGGCGGAGCTGGGCGAGGACTCCG
Organism: Streptomyces sp. CA-210063; assembly: GCF_024612015.1. NCBI lineage: Bacteria > Bacillati > Actinomycetota > Actinomycetes > Kitasatosporales > Streptomycetaceae > Streptomyces > Streptomyces sp. CA-210063. The sequence continues at coordinate 7,771,057 of NZ_CP102512.1, read as the reverse complement.
CACCGGGATCCGGGAAGGCGGGCTGAGCGGGCATGGGGCTCCTGGACATCATCCTCGGCCGTACGAAGCCGGTCGCACCCGACCTCGACCGGCTCTTCGCCCTGCCCTCGGCCTCGGTCACGCTGGAGGCGGCCGTCTCCCTCACCCCGACCGGCACGGGCGCCGTGTGCTTCGCGTCCGTCGAGGGCGGGGCCTTCGACGACGTACGACGGGAGGTGCGGGCGCTGCTCGACGCGGACGCGGGGCGGACCGGGCCGCCCGTCGAGATCGAGCGGGACGAGTACGGCTATTCATGGCTGCTCTCCCGGCGGAGGCCGGAGGAGCTGCCCGCGCTGGTGAGTGATCTGCACGCGGTCAACAGCGCCCTGGAGAGCGACGGGTTCGGGCCGCAACTGCTGTGCTCGGTGGTCGGATTCCGGGGAGACGAGGACGGAGACGGTGTCGGCGGGCGGCTCGGGCTCGTCTATCTCTACAAGCGCGGGACGTTCTACCCCTTCACGCCGCTGCCGGGTGCGGGGCAGCGGCGCGACCACGCGCTGGAGCTGCGCGTCCGGGCCGTACTCGGGGACGATCTGCGGATCGAGCCCGAGCTGAGCCGGTGGTTCCCGATCTGGGGTGCCCCGGGGCTGTGACCGGCCCCGGGGCACCCTGCCCGCTCGCTCGCTACGTCAGCTGCTTCCTCACCTGCTTGCTCATCCACTCCCTCTCCTTCTTGTTCCTGCTCCTTCTTGTTCCTGCTACTTCTTCCTGTCCTGACGACGGGTCTCGAGAGGCCGTTCGCGGCGGTAGCGGCGCTCCCACTTCGCCTGCTGGTCACGGCGATCGCGGTACGCGCGGTAGGAAGCGGGTTGGGCCGGGCCGCCGCCCGACGGGGAGCCGGACGAGGGAGCCGCCGAGCCTCCCCCCGTGCGGCCGTAGCGGACGTACAGGTAGAGCAGGGCGACTGCGGCGAGCCAGAGGACTTGGTTGGAGAAACCCAGGACGACCAGAACCGCGGTCGCCGAGAGGATCAAGGTGCCCATGACGGGACTCCTTGGGGCGTGGCGTGGGTGATGGATATGCCTGGACCGGATGCGTGTCTGTCCCGGCGGGGCGCTGGGGGTGAGCGCGACCGTCCGTCGGTGCGTAGAAGAGTAGTCCCGGGACCGGAAAGTGATGCCCGTCCTGCGCGGGCCCGGTGCCCGGTGACTCCGCTGCGCGTATCCAGGATGCTGGTGGGACGGGTGCGCGGGCATCCCATTTATCGGGGAGGCTGACCGCATGGGATTCGACGATCAGGAGTGGGCGGCGACCCGGGCCTGGGTGGACAAGCAGCTTCCGGCAGGCCGCGAGGTGCTGAACTGGTCGGTTCTGCACGGCGGTTGGACCTCGGAGATGCGTCGGCTGACGCTCGACGACGGGACGGGGCTCGTCCTGCGGTCGTTCGTGAAACCGTTCTTCCGGCTGCACGCTCCCGGGCTGTTGAACCGCGAGGCCACGATCCTCACGCTGCTCGCCCCATACGACGACATCCCCACGCCACGCCTGCACGCCGTCGACCCGACCGCCGAACTCACCGACCACCCCTCGCTGTTGATGTCCCTGCTGCCGGGGTCGGTGCGGGTGGCGGAGGACGCCGACCTGGACGCTCGGCTGGACCTGCTGGCCGGGCAGCTCGCGCGGATCCACGCGGTCGTGCCGGAGGAGCGGCCACGTACGTATCAGGCCTGGACCTCTCCTGAGCGGGTCAGCACACCTGGGGGTCCGTTGTGGGAGCGGGCCGTGGAGGTGATCCAGCGGGAGGCGCCGGCGTACGAAGGGTGTTTTCTGCACCGGGACTTCCATCCGGGGAACGTCCTGTTCACGGGCTCGGGCTCGGGCACGAGCGTGGGCACGGGCACGGGCACGGGCACGGGCATGGGTGAGGGCCTGCGGATCAGTGGGGTCGTGGACTGGGTGGAGACCTCGTGGGGGCCGGCGGACCTCGATGTCGCGCACTGCTCGACCGCGCTGGCGCTGCTGTACGGGGCGGAGTACGGGTTCGGGTTCCGCGAGCGGTACGAGGCGTCGGGTGGGCGCCCACTGGCCCGGGACCAGGACCACTTGTACTGGCGGCTGCTGGACGCGCTCGCCTACGCGCCCGACGCGGAGAAGGTCGCGGTGCCCTGGCGCGATCTGGGGCGGACGGATCTGACTCCGGAGGTGCTGGGAGCCCGGCTGGAGGCGTATGTGGGCGGAGTGTGGGAGCGGTACGCGTAGTCGGGCCGGGGGATCGGGCCGACGGTAGGCGGAGGGGCCTCCGTCGCTACCGGCCGCGTCACAACCCGGGCTCGGTCGGGTGACGGGGTCCGCCGACCGGCACCGCCCGATTGTCAGTGGTGTCCGAGAGGATGCGTTCAAGGACTCGGGGGACGGCGTACGGGTGGAGGCGGCGGGCATGGGTGACGGGCGGCGGTACGTCGGAGTGGCCGAGCGGCGGGCCGGCGGCGGGCATGGGTGACGGGCGGCGGTACGTCGGAGTGGCCGAGCGGCGGGCGCGGCTGGCGCTGCGGCAGCGATTGGCCGGATCGGTGCGGGCGGCGGGCCCGGAGGAGGTGGCCGGCTCGCTGGTCGCACTGCACGGCTCGGACCCCGCGACGGTGCATCTGGCGGTGGGCGCGCGGCTCGCCGATCCGGGGCGCACGGTGGCCGAGACCGAGCGGGCGCTGTACACGGACCGGACGCTCGTCCGGATGCACGGCATGCGGCACACCGTCTTCGTGTTCCCCACGGACCTGACCGCCGTGGTGCACGCCTCGACCGGCATCACGGTCGCCGCCAAGGAGCGGGCCGCGCTGCTGAAGCAGATGGCGGCGGCCGGGGCGCCCGACGCGGCCTGGCTGAAGGAGGTCGAGGAGTCGACACTGGCCGCGCTGGCCCGTCGCGGCCAGGCGACGGCGGCCGAACTCGCCGAGGACGAACCGCGATTGCGGCAGCGGTTCGCGTACGCGGCCGGCAAGAGCTACGAGGGCGTGCACACCGTCTCGACACGGCTGCTCAAGGTGCTGGGGGTCGAGGGCAGAGTCGTACGGGGGCGGCCGCTCGGCTCCTGGACGTCCAGCCAGTTCCGCTGGGCCGTGGCGCCCGCGCACCCCGAGCTGGACGTGGCCGAGGCCCAGGCGTCCCTGCTGGGCCGGTGGCTGGCGGCCTGCGGCCCGGCCACCGAGGCCGACCTGAAGTGGTGGACGGGGTGGCGGGTCACCGAGGTCCGCCGGGCGCTGGCGGCGATCGGGGCGCGGGCCGTGACGCTGGACGAGGGCACGGGGTATGTGACCGCCGACGACGAGGCCCCCGTCGACGAACCCGCCGAGCCCTGGGCCGCGCTCCTTCCCGCCCTCGACCCCACCGCCATGGGCTGGCGACAACGCGACTGGTACGTCGCCCCCGAACTCCGGCCCGCCCTCTTCGACTACAGCGGCAACGTCGGCCCGACGGTGTGGTGGAACGGCCGGGTGGTGGGCGGCTGGGCCCAGCGGCCCGACGGGGAGATCGTCTGGCGGCTGCTGGACACGGAGGGGGTGGGGCGGGAGGGGGAGGCGGCGATCGCCGCGGAGGGGGAGCGGCTTCAGGGGTGGGTGGGGGCGACCAGGGTCACGCCGCGGTTCCGGACGCCGCTGGAGAAGGAGCTGGCGTGATTTTCGCTGGAGAGCTCGGGAGGTTCGGTTGTGTGGCGGGTGCGGGTGGTGTGCGGTTGCTCGCGCAGTTCCCCGCGCCCCTTAACAGCATGGGGCGCGCCCGGGGTCTTTCAGGGGCGCGGGGAACTGCGCGACCAGCCCCCACCGGGCGGCAGACAACGAACCTGCGAGTCCAAGGACAGTGCCGGGCGCCCAAAACCAAGAGGGCACCCGGCACCCGGCTCACCCCTCAGGGCACTCCTTCCACGCCAGGTGATAGATCGTGCTGATGTCACCGTCCGTCGAGTCCATGGTCATGAAACTCGTGCTGTTCGCCGGCGACGTCCCCTTGTTCACACGCAGCTCGGTGTTGATGTTGAAGTTGCGCTCGACTCCGCAGGGCGCCCACACCAGTTGGGCCCACTCGGTCTCGTCCGTGGCCTGCCAGTTGTCCTCGAAGGGGCCGTTGAACGCGTGCGTTCTGGAGGCCGTGTCCGGGGAGCCCTGGAAGTAGTACGAGGCCTTCTCGGTGCCGCTCGCGCCGCGCTGGAGCGACGCGAAGCCTCGGTAGTCGACGCTGGCGATGGCGTAGGTGAAGCCGCCCGGTACATGGACGATCAGGTTGAGCTGGCAGTTCTTGCGGAACGCGGTGGACGGGGCGCCGCCGCCGACCTGGGCGAGGTAGTCGCTGTAGGTCACCGTGAACGCGGTGTTGTCCGGCGAGACGGCGACCGCGGCGGTGCCCTGCGGACAGCCGGAGCCGTTCACCGTGGCGACCTTGATGACGATCTTGTCCGGGGGCGGGTCCTCGAACGGGGAATCGGCGTGCGCGGGTAGCGCGCCGGCGAAGAGGGCGGCAACCGCGCCGCCCAGCAGGAGACCACGAACCATGGGGGGTTCTCCAATCGAGGTCATGTACATGTCAATAGACATGCACGAGGTCCCCTCAATCTGTGAAAGAGCTGTGAAGACCGAGGGGCGACCGCATCGTATGGACCCCCAGCGGGCACGGCTAGAGCGATCTCCGGCCAACCCTGGCGGCCGGAGATCGCTCTTTTTTCACGCCTCCCGAGCGGAAAGCCTCAGCGGCTGTAGCGCATCAGCGCCCGCACCATGTGGCACGTGGTGTCCGACGGCGGGTGCACACCGATGACCTCCGCCGTGCTCCGGATCGTCTCGTTGCGCGCCTGGTTCGGCATGTGGACACCGGAGTCGAGCAGGGCGATCGCGAGGCGCATGGCCTTCAGGCGCCGGTTGTGGGTGATGTACCAATCACGCGGACGGCCCGGCGGCAGCGTGTGCTTCACCACCGGTGCGTAGGGCAGGTCGAGCAGGACGGGATGCTGGGCTGTGGACTGGGTGGGCAGCGGCTTCGACTTGAGTGCGGCAGCGGTCACGGACATCCTCCTGTCGCGGTCCGGGCGCCGCCGGAATCCCCCGTCGACACCCTCGAACACGTCTTTTATTTTACTACCCCCCACTGACAATCGCCCCTGGCCAGAAGGCGTTTGAGAGGTCCTGTGACAGAGGTGGAACACGGGTTTTCACACACGGGTCTTCGCACCGGGTTGGCTACGGTGGCGGCATGGAGATCTGGATCAATCCCGCCTGTTCCAAGTGCCGCAGCGCGCTCAGCGTGCTCGACGCGGAGGGCGCCGACTACACCGTCCGCCGCTATCTGGAGGACGTCCCGAGCGGGGACGAGATCCGCGCCGTACTGGACCGGCTCGGACTCGAACCGTGGGACATCACCCGCACCCAGGAGGCCGCCGCCAAGGAGCTCGGCCTCAAGGAGTGGGCCCGGGACGCCGACACGCGCGACCGGTGGATCAAGGCGCTCGCCGAGCACCCGAAGCTCATCCAGCGGCCGATCATCACCGCGGACGACGGCACGGCGGTGGTGGCCCGCACGGACGAGGCGGTACGGGACGCTCTGGCCCGATAGGGCGGCAGTACGGGGCACCCCCCGGTGGGGATTCAGGCCCCGGCAACTCCCCGACTTTTGTGTGGCGCGGGTTACTTGAGAGTTTCCCGTGACCGTTGAGTAACCTCGTTCGGGCTCTCGTACGTACCGGCGAACACTCCCTAGCTCTCGGAGGCGCGCATGTCGCGTAGGAGAACGCTCGGCACGAAGAAGAAGGTCGCCCTGTTCGTGACCGCGGCGGCGGTGGCGGGAGGCGGGGCCTTCGCCATGGCGGCCACGTCGAACGCGGCGCAGACCGCGGCGGAGTCCAGTGTCTGTCAGGGCCTGGCCACCGCGCTCGGCAACAACGAGCGGTTCATCGCGGACCAGAAGGCGAGCCCCGACGCCCAGTCGGAGGCCCGGATCGCCAACCGCGAGGCGGTCGTCGCCCAGATCAAGGTCCAGCAGGAGGCGTCCGGTTGCGTCGCCGGGGAGTCGGCTCAGGGCTCTCAGGCGGCACAGCCCGCGCAGCCTTCCGCGCCGGCCACGGAGACCGGGGGGTCGGCTCAGGACCCCCAGGGCGACGAGGCCGCGGGGAACGCGGGAGGCGCCGGGGACACCGGTGACACGGGGAACGCCGGGGCCGGCGAGCAGGTCTGCGAGGGCTCCACCGTCACCCTCTCCGGGGAGGGCGGCGCCCCGGCCGCGTCCAGCAACCAGTTCCCGGCCGGCACGAAGCTCAGGGTGACCAACCTGGACAACGACAAGTCCACGACCGTCGAGGTCACCTCGGTCTCCGGAAGCTGTGTCCTGCTGAACAACACCGCCTTCGAGGAGGTCCGGGAACCCGGCAAGTTCCTGATCCGCCGCGCGCTGATCGAGAAGGTGGAATGACCCCGGACTGGACGGCGGCGCGATCCTGCTCGATCAGGTGAGGTGAGAGAAGGCCGCCCGCCGTCCAGGAAGGCCGTCAGGCAGTCGTTCGGCCCTGCCGCTCCCCGGGGAGAGCGGCAGGGCCGACGCCATTCCCGACCGGCCGAGCGCGTCGCTCCCGGTCAACCCCATCGCATACGAGGCGTCTCGCGGACGGTCCGCCGTGGGTCCGGCGGGCGTTCCGGAAGGGTGCGCGGCTCCCTGCGTCCCTCTCTCACCACGTGAGTCGCGCCACAGCGGCACCAGGTAACACGGGGTTCACATTCGAGCAACGACCGGGAAATCGCACGTTGACAGGCTGCCGGGCATCAGCGCGGCGTTTCAGTGCCGCAGCGCCGCAGCACCCGCACATGCGCCTAGTGACCCACCCCGAAGGATGAGGCCCGTGACCTTCAAGGCTGAGTACATCTGGATCGACGGCACCGAGCCGACGGCCAAGCTCCGTTCCAAGACGAAGATCCTCTCGGACGACGCCAAGGGTGCCGAGCTTCCGATCTGGGGCTTCGACGGGTCCTCCACGAACCAGGCCGAGGGGCACTCCTCGGACCGCGTGCTCCAGCCGGTCTTCTCCTGCCCGGACCCGATCCGCGGCGGCGACGACGTCCTCGTGCTCTGCGAGGTCCTCAACATCGACATGACGCCGCACGAGTCCAACACGCGTGCCGCGCTGCGTGAGGTCGCCGAGAAGTTCGCCGCGCAGGAGCCGATCTTCGGCATCGAGCAGGAGTACACCTTCTTCCAGGACGGCACCCCGCTCGGCTTCCCCAAGGGCGGCTTCCCGGCCCCCCAGGGCGGCTACTACTGCGGTGTCGGCGCCGACGAGATCTTCGGCCGTGACATCGTCGAGGCCCACCTGGAGAACTGCCTCGCCGCCGGCCTCGCCATCTCCGGCATCAACGCCGAGGTCATGCCCGGCCAGTGGGAGTTCCAGGTCGGCCCGGTCTCCCCGCTGGAGGTCTCCGACCACCTGTGGGTGGCCCGTTGGCTGCTCTACCGCACCGCCGAGGACTTCGACGTCGCGGCCACCCTCGACCCCAAGCCGGCCAAGGGTGACTGGAACGGCGCCGGTGCGCACACCAACTTCTCCACGAAGGCGATGCGCGAGGGCTACGACGCGATCATCACCGCGTGCGAGTCGCTGGGCGAGGGCTCGAAGCCGCTCGACCACGTCAAGAACTACGGCGCCGGCATCGACGACCGCCTGACCGGTCTGCACGAGACCGCCCCGTGGAACGAGTACTCCTACGGTGTCTCCAACCGTGGCGCCTCGGTCCGTATCCCGTGGCAGGTCGAGAAGGACGGCAAGGGCTACATCGAGGACCGCCGTCCGAACGCCAACGTCGACCCGTACGTCGTGACGCGGCTGATCGTCGACACCTGCTGCACCGCGCTGGACAAGGCCGGCCAGGTCTGATCCACCCGGGCTCCCAGAGCCTGACCTTCCGAGAGGGCGTCCACCGATTCCGGTGGGCGCCCTCCGGCGTTGTCAGTGGGGCATGCCATGGTGGGGGCATGAAGATCCACGGGGGCGACCCGGCCCGCACGAACGAGCCCGTCGGCCTGGCCGAGTCGGCCCATGCGAACGAGCCGGCCGGTACGGACGAGTTGGCCGGTACGGACGAGCTGGCCGTCAAGGTCGAGACGGAGAACTGGGAGAAGCACGCCCGGATTTCGGCGGAGCGGCTGCGCGAGCTGGTCTGCCGGATCGGGGACGAGGGCGACCGGTTCCTGGTCGCGCAGCGGATACCGGACGTCCCGGACGTCTTCGTCCAGGTCTGGCACGAGCGGGGCGACGGCGACACCGACGGCGAGTACCAACTGGAGTACCGGGAGGGCCGCGACCGGTTCTTCGGGGCCGTCCTCACCGACCCGGAGCGCGTCGCCGCGGCCATGACCGGCTGGGCGCGGGGGACGCCGGGCTGGGAGAGCGGGATCGAGTGGACCCCGGTCGAGCACGACGCCCCCGAGGAGGTGCCGGAACTCCCGGACGAGGTACGGGAGCAGGTCGAGGAGCGGGTACGGGAGCTGCTGCGCTGCGGATACGACGACCGTGCGCAGTTGAGCGAGGCCGCCGAGGAGTATCTGGTCGACGATGGGGGCCCCTCCCGCTCGAGCGAAGCCGAGAGTGGGGGATACCGACCGGTCTCCCCCGCCCAGGCCCGGCAGCTCGTCGACCGGCTGTGGGTGGAGCGGCTCACCGAGCAGGAGACCTGGGAAGGGGTCACCGACCCCGAGCGGATCACCCGCGCCTTCGAGTCCCTCCAGAGGGCCCACGACATCACGGCCCGGGAGAACTTCACCTGCTGCCGCAACTGCGGTACGACCGAGATAGGCGCCGAAGGCTCGTCGGCCGCCCGGGGGTTCGTGTTCTTCCACTCGCAGTGCACCGAGGACGCCGCCGCCGGGCACGGACTGATGCTGCTGTACGGCGGGTTCGACGGGTCAGCCGACACCACGGTGGCCGTGGGGCGGCAGGTCGTCGCGGCCCTCGCGGCGGAGGGACTGTCCACGGAGTGGGACGGCGATCCCGCCACGGCCATCACCGTCACCCCGCTGGAATGGCGGAAACGCCTGGTCGGATGAGGTCGCGACACCCCCGCGTCCACGTCGAGGAAGCGTCCAGGCAGTGGCAGAGGGCTCCTGTCACAGGCGTGTGTCTGCTTCAATGGGACCATGGCCGGCTTCCAGAACCGACGCGCGACGGGTCGCCATGACCTCGAGCCGTTCTGGCCTTCCCGTCAGCACCACGACTTCGACCGGGTGTGTTGCCGCGCGATGAACGCGCCGGCCCTCTAAAGCCGTACACCCCGGTCTTCGGTCGGCGCGAAACGACGTACGTCCCTCGGCGGATCCGATCACGACATCGGTCGCCGAGGTCTCCCGGACGAACCTCTCGCGCGAAAGAGCTGACCTCTCATGGCGAACACCCGTTCTCTCTCGACCGCCGCCCCTCTGACCGCCGCGTCGGGCTCCGCCCCGGCCGTCGCCCCCTCGCCCGGCGCTTCGCCCCGGCACCGACTGCGTGCCGTGAGCAGGGACGAGGTCGACGTGGCGGACTTCCTGCCGCCGGGGGCCACCTGGCTGCCCGCTCCCCAGCACACCCTGCCCACGCTGCCGGGCCGGCCGCCGATGGTCGGCTATCTGGTCCTGGTGCCGGCCGACCAGCAGCCGCCGATGCCGCCGTTCGCGGTCGTGGGCGAGAAGCCGGCCGACCTCCCCGGCTCCGGCTCCGGCTCCGGTTCCGCCGCGGCCGGGGGCGAGTTGGTCCGCGTCGACGCCGTGCAGCGCACCGCCGAGGTCGACGGGCGGCCGCTCGACCTCACGTACCTGGAGTTCGAGCTGCTCGCCCATCTCGTCACGCATCCGAACCGGGTGCACACCCGCGACCAGTTGGTCACCACCGTGTGGGGCTACGGGCATGTGGGCGACGGGCGGACCGTCGACGTCCACATCGCCCGGCTGCGCCGCAAGCTCGGCACGGAGTTCCGCCAGACGATCCAGACGGTCCGGCGGGTCGGGTACAAGTACGCGCCACCGCTGAGTCGTTGACGGCGGATCATCCGGGCCGCACGGTTTCCCCGAGGCACGCGGATCTCCTGAGAGCAGATTCCCGTTCCGTACCCGTCGTCCGGCGGGCAGAGTCGTCGGCATGAGACTTCTGATGCTGGGTGGTACGGAGTTCGTGGGCCGCGCCGTCGTGGAGGCGGCGTTGGCCCGCGGCTGGGAGGTGACCGTCTTCCACCGGGGACGGCACGAACCTCCGGCCGGGGTGCGGTCGTTGCTGGGCGACCGCACCGCACCGGACGGGCTCGCGGCGCTCGTCGACGCCTCCACCGCCGCCTCCGCTTCCGGCGGGGGCGGATGGGATGTCGTCGTCGACACCTGGTCGGCGGCGCCACGAGCCGTTCGGGACACCGCGCGGCTGCTGGCCGGTGTGGCCGAGCGGTATGTCTACGTGTCGAGTCGCTCGGTGTACGCCTGGCCGCCGTCCGCCGTGCACGACGAGGGGGCCCCGCTGGTGGAGGGCGCGTCGGCGAACGCGGAGCAGACGGACTACGCCCGCGACAAGCGGGGCGGAGAGCTGGCCGCCGTCGAGACCTTCGGCGCCGACCGCTCGCTTCTCGTGCGCTCAGGGCTGATCCTCGGGCCGTACGAGAACATCGGCCGTCTGCCCTGGTGGCTCACGCGCGTCGCCCGGGGCGGGCCCGTCCTCGCGCCCGGCCCTCGGGATCTCCCCCTCCAGTACATCGACGTCCGCGACCTCGCCTCCTGGATTCTCGGCGCGGCGGAACGGGAGTTGAGCGGCGCCTACAACCTCGTCGGGCCGCCGGGCACGACCACGATGGGCGCACTGCTCGACGCGTGCGTCGAGGTGACCGGCGGGGCGGCCGAACTCCGGTGGACCGCACCGGAGTTGGTTCTCGAGGCCGGCATCGAGCCGTGGACCCAGTTGCCGGTGTGGGTGCCGGAGGGGAGCGACCTCTACGACGCGTTGCACCGGGCGGATGTGTCGCGAGCCGTACGGGACGGACTCCGCTGCCGGGGCGTGGCGGAGACCGTACGGGACACCTGGGAGTGGCTGACACGGCTCGGCGGGGTCGCCCCGCAGCGACCGGACCGGCCGGCGGTGGGACTGGACGCGGCGGTGGAGGCGAAGGTGCTGGGCCTTTAGAAGCTGCTGGGTCTTTAGAAGCTGCTGGGTCTTCAGAAGCTGCTGGGTCTTCAGACAGTGCTGGGTCGTTGGACAGTGCTGGGTCGTTGGGCGACAAATCGGCGTGCGACGGCGGTTCTCGCGTATCTTGTGCCAGGGCCGCCGAAACGCTCCCTTCACGGACTCCGCCAGAGGCCTTCACCGCGCACACGCCGTAGGGGATCGACAACTCCCGGTGTTTCGTGGGGTGTTGAAACCAGTTTGTCCCACGAATCTCTCATCAATTTCTGAGTCGCCTGAACACTCCTGGGACTCCCCGCGTATTTGATGGAGCCGCTTCACTCCTGTCGGGCGCCTCGATGCCCCGCAAGGAAGTCAGAGGAGTTCCATGGGACGCAACACAAGGAAACGACGTTCGCCGCTGGCCGTTCGGGCCATTGCCGCATCCGCGGCGCTCGCGGTCGCGGGTGGCGGGCTGGTCTGGGCGAACTTCTACGCCTCGGCCGGTGAGTCGAAGTCCAAGCAGAACAGCACACTGGCCTCCGCACAGGTGGCCACCATCGACTGCCCGGACGTCGGTCAGCAGCTGACGAGCGTGCCCAAGAGGGCGCGCAAGGGTGTCGCGAAGGAGCTGGCGCTCCTGGACCAGCAGATCACCGCGGCCTACAAGCGCCTCGCGGACACACGCCAGGCCCAGGCGGGGGATGCCGGCTTCGTCAACAACGCGATTCTCGGCCCGCTGAAGTCCAAGCGAGTGGCCACGCTCGACCGGATCGGCATCAACATCCGGAACGCGGGCGGCAAGACTCCGCAGGGCATGGACCAGCTCGCCACCTGCCAGGGCGTAGTGGACGAGAACCAGACCAACGCCGGTGGCGGCCAGAACCAGGGCGGCAACGGCGGCGGTCAGAACCAGGGCGGCGACGGCCAGGACCAGGGTCAGGACAACGGCCAGGACCAGGGTCAGGACCAGGGCCAGGACAACGGCCAGGGTCAGGACAACGGTCAGGGCCAGGACCAGGGTCAGGCCGGCAACGGTCCGGTCGCGGCCGACTTCCAGGACATCACGCAGGTCCAGCCGAACGGCGGCCCGCAGGGTGTGAACGGAAACGGTCTCGCCGCGAACGGTGACGGCGGTTCGACGGGTACCTTCACGACGAACTGCGGCACCAACGAGAACGAGCTCCGCAACTCGGACAACGTGATCGTCGCCCCCGGTGTCAGCAACGGTGCCCAGCACCAGCACGACTACGTCGGCAACCAGAGCAACAACGCCTTCGCGAGCGACCAGGACCTGGCGAACGCCGACACCACCTGCCAGAACCAGGGTGACAAGTCGTCGTACTTCTGGCCGGTCATCCGTATCCAGGACGGTACGCAGGACATCGACGCGGGTCAGCCCGGTGGCGGTCAGGACGGCAACGTCGGCAAGATCGTCGAGCCGAGCCAGGCCGAGCTGAAGTTCGTGGGCAACAAGCAGGGCGATGTCGTCGCCATGCCGACGGCCCTGCGCATCATCACCGGTGACGCGAAGGCGTTCGTGAACGGCCTCGGCAACGCCAACACCAACTGGAGCTGCACCGGCTTCGAGGACCGCCAGCTGACGGACAAGTACCCGATCTGCCCCGAGGGCAGCTCCGTGGTGCGGACGTCCTTCTTCCAGAGCTGCTGGGACGGCCAGAACATCGACAGCGCCAACCACCGCACGCACGTCGACTTCGTCGAGCAGGACGGCAGCTGCTCCAACGGCTTCCAGGCCATCCCGCAGCTCCAGGTCCGTCTGGTCTACGACGTCCCGGCCCCGCAGATCCAGAACGGACAGGTCGTGAACCCCTTCGCGATCGACTCCTTCCCGGAGAACCTGCACAAGCCGATCACCGACCACAACGACTTCATCAACTTCTTCGACGAGAACACGATGAACCAGGTGGTCGACTGCATCAACAGCGGCCAGGACTGCCAGTAGTCCTGAAGCGGCACCCCTGAGGCAGTAACGCGGTAACGAGGAAGCCGGCGGTGGGATCTCCCACCGCCGGCTTTCGTCTTCCCCGAAGCCGCGACCCGCGCGATCAGCCCGCGCGATCAGCCGCTGTGGCTGCCACTGGTGTGCGTGCCGTTGTTGTGGCTGCCACCGGGGTTCATGTGCGCGGACCCCTCCTGCATCTCCCCGCCGAGCGTGCCCTGCAGCCCGGTGACCGTCTTCTCCTCGCCGACGGCGACCCACTTGCGGCCGACGAGGTAGTAGCCGCCGTAGTCCTTGGCGCCGGCCAGCCACTCCGCCTGGCCGCGGTCGGTGGCGAAGGTCGCGAGGACGAACTTGCCGTCGAAGTCGCCGTCGTTGTTCGTGCAGAGGGCCTGCCGGATCGTGTCCGCGTCCGTCTGCATGTCCGGCTTGCAGCCCACCTCGCCCGCGATGTGCTCCAGCGTCCCGGTCGCCGTCTTGGGGACCGCCGCCTCGGCGTCGTCGCCCGAACCACAGCCGGTCAGCGCCAGCAGGGCCACGACCGCTCCGGCCGCGCTTCCCACAAGCCTCTTCCTCGTCCAACTCATGCGTACGTACCTCCGGGTCCATTCCGGCGACGTGAACTCGCCAGCTCCGTGCGCACCGTTGTTCACGGACGGTCGTCCCGTTAGCGTGCCGCCACTGTCGACACAGGGGGCACACAGATGAACAGTCCGTCGCGACGCACGGTGCTGGGCTCGGCCGGTGTCATCGGCCTCGGCACCGCCCTGGAGTGGTCGGTACCGGCCCACGCCGCGGAGAGCCCCGGCGGGGGCCCCGCCTTCGATACGGCTCCCGCGCGCTCCGCGCTCAATCGGCTGCTGCCCGGCCACGCCGAGCAGTTCCGGCTCAGTCTCCTCGACCGGAGCGGAACCGTCGACCGATTCCGTGTCACCGGCACCACCGGGCGCGTCCACGTGCAGGCCACGACACCGGCCACCCTGCTCATGGGCGTCCACTGGTACCTCAAGTACGTCTGCGGGGCCCACCTCGCCTGGAACGGCAGCCAACTCGACCTCCCGAGCCGCCTCCCCGCGCCCGCCCGCTCCCTGGAGAGATCCACCGCCCTCCCCCACCGCTTCGCCCTCAACGACACCAACGACGGCTACACCGCCCCGTACGCGGACTGGTCGTACTGGGAGCACCAGATCGACCTGCTGGCGGCGCACGGCTGCAACGAGGTCCTGGTCATCGCGGGCATGGAGGCCGTCTACCACCGGCTGCTGAAGGACTTCGGCTACTCCGACGAGGAGTCCCGCGCCTGGCTCCCCGCCCCCTCGCACCAGCCCTGGTGGCTGCTCCAGAACCTCTCCGGCTACGGCGGCCCCCTCTCCCCCGAACTGATCGCCCGCCGGGCCGCACTGGGCCGCCGGATCACCGACCGTCTGCGCGAACTCGGCATGTCCCCCGTCCTGCCCGGCTACTACGGCCATGTCCCCAAGGAGTTCGTGGAGCGCAACGGCGGTGACGCGCACGTCGTCCCGCAGGGCATCTGGCACGGCTTCGAACGCCCCGACTGGCTCGATCCACGCACCGACGCCTTCGCCCGGGTCGCCGCCTCCTTCTACGGCCACGCGAAGGACGTGTTCGGCGAGGCGTCCCACTTCAAGATGGACCTCCTCCACGAGGGCGGCACGGCGGGGGACGTACCGGTGCCGGACGCGGCGCAGGGCGTGGAGAAGGCCCTGCGGACGGCCCACCCCGGCGCCACCTGGGTGATCCTCGGCTGGCAGGAGAACCCGCTGCCGGAGCTGGTGGACGCCATCGACAGGTCGAAGATGCTGATCGTCGACGGCGTCTCCGACCGCTACACGAGCGTCACCGACCGCGAACGCGACTGGGGCGGCACCCCGTACTGCTTCGGCACGATCCCCAACTTCGGCGGCCGTACGACGATCGGGGCCCGCGCGCACCTCTGGAACGACAAGTTCTTCGCGTGGCGGGACAAGGCGGGCAGTGCGCTGGCCGGTACGGCGTTCATGCCGGAGGCCACCGACCGCGACCCGGCGGCCTTCGAGCTCTTCTCCGAACTGGCCTGGACCCCGAGGAAGATCGACCGGGCGGCCTGGTTCTCGTCGTACGCCGATTTCCGCTACGGCGGCCGCGACGACTCGGCCCGCAGAGCCTGGCGGGCGTTGCACGACACCGCCTACCAGCAGCAGGCCGTGGAGCGCAGCGACCCGCACGACTCCCTCTTCTGCGCACGCCCCGACCTCGCCGCGGACCGGGCCGCCGAGTACGCGCCGAGGGCACTGACGTACGACCCGGGCCGCTTCGACGCGGCCCTCGCCGGACTGCTGGGCGTGGCGGGCGGGCTGCGCGGCAACGCGGCGTACAGGTACGACGTGGTGGATGTGGCGAGGCAGGCGCTCGCGCACCGGAGCCGCCAGTACCTGCCGCAGCTGCGGGCCGCCTACCAGCGCAAGGACCTGGAGACCTTCCGCACCCTGTCCACCCTCTGGCTGCGGCTGATGCGGCTGTCCGACGAGGTCACGGGTACCAGCGGGGCCTTCCTGCTGGGCCCCTGGGTGAACGAGGCGCGGCTGATGGCGACGAACGACGCCGAGCGGGCGGAGTTCGAACGGACGGCGAAGGTCCTGATCACGGTGTGGGGCGGGCGCGCGACCTCCGACACCGGGAACCTGCACGAGTACGGCAACCGGGAGTGGAACGGCCTCATGGCCGACTTCTACGTCCCGCGCTGGCAGAAGTGGCTGGACACCCTGGAGGACGCGCTCGCCACGGGGACCGCTCCGGCGGCCGTGGACTGGTTCGCGTTCGAGGAGCCGTGGACGCGGGAGCGGAAGGACTATCCGCTGCGGCCGGTGGGGGACGCGTACGCGTCGGCGGTGCGGGTGCGTGACGTACTGGCGCGGGCGCCGTACCAGGGGACGCTGACCGTCACCGCGGAGCCGCCGGTGCTGCCGCCCGGCGGGAGTGCGCGGGTGTCGGCGGTCTTCCGCAACGTCAACGGGCTGCGGGCCACCGGTCGTGTGGACTTCGCCCTCACCGGGTTCGACGGTACGGCCGAACCCGAGGGGCCGACCTCGCTGGCGAGCGTTGCGGCGGCCGGCTCGGGCACGGTCCGCTGGCGCGCGAACGCCCCGGGTACACCGCTCGACCGCCCGCTGCGGCCCCTCCCCTACACGATCACCGTCCAGTACGGGCCGCGCGGCGAGGACCGGGTGAACGGCCGCTTCGACGGAACGCTCTTCGAGGCGGGGCCACTGGATTCGGGGTGGAGCACCTACACCACCAACGGGGCCGTCTTCGGGCAGCTGGAGGACCGTTTCGCCATCGATGGTGCGGGGGCGGACCTCTGGCGGGGCACCACGGAGTTCGGCACGCTCTACCGGCCGGGCGAGCTGCGGGACGGCACGTCCGTCACCCTCCGCGTCGACTCCCAGGCGGCGACGGGGAACTGGGCACGGGCGGGGATCGTGGTGCGCGACAGCCTTGGTACGGCCGGGTCGCCGGGGTTCCTGAATCTGGCGGTCACTCCGGCGAACGGGGTGGTCCTGTCGTACGACAGCACGGGGGACGGGACGCTCGACACGTATCGGCGGATCACGGGGATCAAGGCGCCGGTGGTGCTGCGGTTGACCCGGGTGGGGGTGGGTTCGTACACGGGTGAGTGCTCGATCGATGAGGGGGCGAGCTGGCGGGTGGTGGCGACGGTGGGTGTGCCGGGGGCGGCGGCGGGGGCGCAGGATGTGGGCCTGTTCATGAGCGCGACGAATGGAGGGAGCGGGGTGCGGGGGACGGTCGAGTTCAGCGGTTGGTCGCTCACGTAGCGGCGCCTCAGGGGGTGGGGGTGCGTGTGTGTCGGCGGGTGCGGGTGGGTGGGGGCTGGTCGCGCAGTTCCCCGCGCCCCTGAAAAGCAGGGGGCTGCGCCCCGTGCTTTTCGGCCCGCAGGGCCGTCGTCTTTCAGGCCCGCAGGGCCTGGTCTTTTAGGGGCGCGGGGAACTGCGCGAGCAACCACACATGACCCGCACCCGCCAACACACAGGCCCCCACCCCCTAAGGCGCCCCGCCCAACCCCAGCGGAGCGGCAAGGTGACCATCGGACCATTCGCTCGTTTTGTTGAACGTGCAGTCACAGGATGTCGCCCAGCGCCCCGCATCGTCCCGCGCCCAGGAATCGGTCGTGGACATCGACCAGGCGGAGGCCGCGCTCGTCGAGCACTACCCCCGCCTGGTCCGCCTCGCGTATCTCACGCTGCCCCCGGCCCTCGGCCGCAACCGCCGCGTACTGACGGCACACGCGCTGACGCAACGGGCGTTGCCGAGGGGCCGCAAGTCGGCATTCGTGATCCCGGCGCAGGCGACCGTGGCGGGCCGGGAACACAACCCGGGCTACGCCTATGTCCGGCTGCAAGTGGTCCGCACCGCCCTGGAGGCGGGCCTCCCCCTCCGCCGCAAGGCGTGGCCGAAACGGTCGCAACTGCCGCCCCTGCTCCCCCAGGTGTGGGGCCTGCGTCTCTTCCCCCGCTCGGGCGGTGCCGACGAACTGGCCCTGGACCAGCGGCTGTCGGCGCTCACCTCCCCGGCCCGCGTGGCCTACGTCCTCCGCGGCCTGGAGAAGCTGCCCGACCCCCAGATCAGAGCACTCCTCAAAGAGGCCGACGTGGACAACCCGGCGGCGGCACTGGCGGAGGCCGACTCCGTCTCGCCGCAGCAGTACCCGCTCCTCTCCTCCCCCGAGTACGACCCCTGCTCGCTGCACGCCCGCCCCACCGATCTGATGCGCCGCCGCCAGCACATGAAGGCCGCGCTGGCCGCCACGGCCGCGGTGGTCGTGTGCGGCGCACTCCTCGGCCTGCCCGGCGAGGGCTGGGGCCCCGACGGCGCCGCGGCACCCTCGTACGCGCGGAACCCGGCGGCCCAAGCCGCCCTCGACCCGGCCAAGTTGACGTCGGCGACGGCCACGGCGTGGCAGGCGACGGGGCGTACCGACTTCACCACCTGGCCCGCGCGCGGCGACCTCACCAAGGACAAGGCCCTGCTGCGCCGCGCCCTCGCGGTCTGGGCCCGCCCCGGCGAGTCCGTACAGGTCTCGGTCACCCCCGGCACGCCGGCCGGCCCCCCGCCCGGCCCGCCGCAACTGCTCTACGCGGGCGAGGTCGACAACCTCCGGGTGGTCCTGCTCCACGACGGTCTGCGCATCGCCCGTTACGCGGAACCCCTCGACGACCCGGACCTGGCCGCCGTCGACCTGACCCGGGTCGACGGCGCGACCGGCCCCGCTGCGAGCGCCCTGGTGCTGGGCCGGGCCGACGGCAACGTCCGCTATCTGACAGCGCCCTGGGTGCGCGAGGCGGCCGTACGGGATCTGGCGAAGCCCGACGCCGAGGTGCGGGCGCTCGCGCTGACGAAGGACGGGGCGACGGCCCCGTTCGCCAGCCCGGCGGTGCGTACCGGGGAGTGCCGGTCGTGGGACGTCCTGCAGCTGACCGACGCGTGGGGAGGTACACGGCTGCTGACCGACCTGTCCGAGGTGACCCTCGCGCACCTCACGGTCGGCCGCCCACAGGCCGCGCCCGGCCGTGACGCGTCGGCCTCCCCGACGACCTGGGCGCCCTTCGCCTGCTCCCTGGCCGCCGTACGGTCGCAGGGTGTGCGGACCGTGAACGCCTGGCAGTTCGCCCGCCAGCCACTGCCCGACGGCAGCGGCGACGCCGACTGGGTGTGCACCCGCACCGAGACCTGGCGGGGCGCGGGTACGCGGACACTGACCCAGTTCAGCACCGCGGCCGGCGCGTACATCACGGGGGCCGCCGACGAGGTCCCCGCCTGCGGCCCCGCCGACCCTCATGTGCTCGCCGCCGGCCCCTGGAAGTCCGCGACCGGCGACTCGTACCTGCTCGCCGCCGGCAGCAAGGACACCGTGTCCGTCGAACTGACCGGCGGGGCGAGCGGCTCGGCGCCGGGCAACCTCCTCGCCGTACCGGCCGAAGAGGGCGCCCAGGCGGAGTTGAAGGGCACGCTGGCGAACGGCCGGGAGATCGAGGGGCTTCAGTCGGCCCAGTGATCGAACACCTACCCGCGATCCAGCCCCTGACAGGCTGGAATCAATCGGTAAGGTGTTCGCATGAGAACCGGTGAGCGCCGCAGGATGGGTGTGGAGGAGCGGCGGCAGCAGTTGATCGGGGTCGCTCTCGAAGTGTTCAGCCGGCGCTCTCCCGACGAGGTCTCCATCGATGAGATCGCGTCGGCGGCGGGCATCTCACGCCCGCTCGTCTACCACTACTTCCCGGGCAAACTCAGCCTGTACGAGGCCGCGTTGAAGCGTGCCTCCGACGATCTCGCCGACCGTTTCGTGGAACCCCACGAGGGGCCGCTCGGTGCCCGCCTGCTCCGTGTGATGCACCGCTTCTTCGATTTCGTCGACGAACACGGCCCCGGTTTCTCCGCCCTGATGCGCGGCGGCCCCGCCGTCGGATCGTCTCGCGCCAACGCCCTCATCGACGGCGTGCGCCAGGCCGCCTATGTCCAAATCCTGTCGCACCTGGACGTCGAGACCCCACCAGCCCGCCTCGAACTCGTCATCCGCTCCTGGATCTCCCTGGCCGAGTCGACGGCCCTGATCTGGCTGGACGGCCGACGCGTCCCGAGGGACGAGTTGGAGATCCAACTCGTCCACGACTTCGCGGCCCTGGCGGCGGTGAGCGCGGCCCAGGACGAAGAAATGGCGGCCCTGGTCCGCACAATGCTCGCCGCCGAGCCGAAGGACGGCCCGTTCAGCGACCTGGCGGGGCGCCTAGTAACTTTGGGGCACGGCCTCTAAGGGCGCGGGGCTGAGTCGATTTGCGGCTCCGCCGCGTGGGCGCGAACAACCACGACGCTCCCGCAGCCGACCCCCTCAGCAGCCCCGACGGCGCCTAGATCTCGAACTTCCGGTACGAAGGATCAAGGTCCCGCACCTCCGCCGACGCATGAAACGCCAGCCCCGCCGAAGGCTTCACATACTCCCGAAGCAACCCCAGCACGTTCTCCGTCAACGTCACCTTGGTCTCGTCGGTCCGCCCCGCGAGCAGCCCGAGCGTGACATGCACGATCCCGTGGCCGTCCGTGTCCGGCCCGACCGTCGTGTCCTCGGTCGCCCGGAACTGCGTCTTGCAGGCCTCCGGCTTGGCGGCGGCGGTGCGTACGACCTCTTCGTGCAGGGCCTTGGCGAAGGCGGGCCGGTCGAAGCCCTCGGAGAGTACGGCGGAGTAGTCAACAGTGATCTGCGGCATGAGGTCACCCTAACCGCAGACGCAACGCCAGCATGGCGATGTCGTCCTCCCGGTCCCGCCCGAAGCAGTGCAGCAACGTGTCGCACAACGCGACCGTCCCGGCCGGAGCGTCCGCCGCGGCGGCCCGCAGTTGCTCCAGGGAGAGCGAGAGATCGATGCCCCGGGTCTCGACGAGCCCGTCCGTGACCATGAGGAGCCGATCGGTCGGCCACAGCACCACCTCCGTGGGCTCGGGCCGTTCGAGGCCGAGCCCGAGGAGCGGCCCGGCGGCCTTCACATACTCGGCCTCGCCGGACTCACGGACGATCAGCGGCGGGATATGGCCCGCGTTGGCGACCCGTACACGCCCGCTGTCCGGTTCGACGAGGGCCAGACAGACGGTCGCGGTGACGTCGGGATGGTAGTGCTGGAGCATCCCGTCGAGCCGCTGTGCGAGCGCCGCGGGGTCCGACTGCTCCACGCAGTAGGCGCGCAGGGCGTGCCGGATCTCGACCATCACGGTGGCCGCCTCCAGCGAGTGCCCGACGACGTCGCCGACGGCGGTGAGGACGCCGCGGGGGGTGGACAGGGCCGCGTAGAAGTCGCCGCCGATCTCGGTCTGGCGGGACGCGGGGACGTACCGGACGACCACTTCGAGGCCGGGGAACTCGGGCACCCGCTTGGGCAGGAAGCTGTGCTGGAGGGTGAGCGCGACATGGCGCTCGACCTGGTACATGAGCAGGGGCTGCGCGGCCAGGGCGGTGGCCTGGGCGAGGCGGGCGACCAGGCCCGTGGTGTCGGAGGTCATGGAGCGGACACCGCGCAGGGGCGTGGCGACGCAGACGGGCGTGCCGCTCTCGGTGCGGGCCAGGACCAGGTGGGCGTCCTCGGTGACACCGGGCCGGAAGAAGCCCGCGGGCCACAGGGGCGCGGGGACGACGGTGTCGTGCGGCCCGGGGTTGCCGTCGGTGATCCGGCGCAGAAGCCGGGCCACGGTCTCGCGCGCGGCGGCGTCGGGGAGGGTGGTGCGGGCCCTGGCGCGGGAGGTGCCGCTGTAGAGGTGGCCGTCCTCGCCGAGTACGAACACGGCGGCGGGCGACCGGGTGAGCCGGGCGGCCCCCTCGGCGGCGGCCCCGGCCAGCTCCTCCAGGGTGCGGGCGGCCTGGACGTCGACGATGGTCTCGGACAGCAGCGTGAGCCGTTGCACGAGGACCTCGGCGCCGGTGCGCATCCTGGCGCCGCGCACGGCCGCGCGGACGACCGCCTGGATCTCCTCCGGCTCGGCGGGCACCGTCAGATAGGCCTCGCCGCCCGCGTCCAGCCCCCGGCAGCGGTCGCTGGGGGCGACGGCCGCGGCGGAGAAGTGGACGACGGGGAGGGCGGCCATCGGGGGCTGGGACTTGAGGCGGCGGCAGAGTTCGAAGCCGCTCATGTCGGGCAGGCCGACATCGACGAGGGCCACATCGGGCAGGGCGCCGGAGCGGAGCCGCAGGTCGAGTTCGGCGAGCGCCTCGCCGGCGCTGGCGACGGGGACGACGCTGTGCCCGGCCCGGCGTAGCACCGCGCCCATCGCGTAGCGGCTGGTGGCCGCGTCGTCGACCACCAGCACCATGGTGCTTGCTTCGTCGGCCATCAGGCTCATAGGGCTCTCGCGATCGTGGCTGCCGGGTGCCGTCACTGAGGCTCGGGTGGCGCAGGTCCTCTCCACCTGCGCCCCCCAAAGTAGCGCCCTACCGGTCCGATCGTGCGAATACCGCCACGGTCCGCCCCGGAACGACGAACGTCCCCGATTCCGCTTCGTACGACGCGTTCTTGACGGTAGAGTCCGCACCCGCCGCCTGCACCGGATGCAGCGCATATGCCGTCCCGGCCAGGTCCTCCACCGTCTGGTTCCGGTTCTCGGGGGTGGAGTTGAAGACGACGACCAGGTCGCCGAGCTCCATGGTGATCACACCGGGCGTCTCGTCCGTCCCGGACAGCGGGAAGGACAGTGTCGACTGCACCTGCCCGGCCGTGTCGAGGGAGAACACGTCCTCCGTCGTACGGATCCTCAACAGATCCCGGTACGCCGCCGAGGCCCCCTCGATCTGCTCACATCCGACCCCGACCGAGGTCAACAACGGCTTGGCGTAGGGCCACTTGGACTGGTTGTCGGCCGCGATCGGCAGTCCGCGCCCGAAGCCGTTGCCGTCCCGGCAGTCCCAGTGGATCGCGTTGAACCAGTCGCCGCTGTCGTACGAGTTCCGGTCGAGGGACTTGGAGCGCAGCAGGTCGGTGCCCGTCTGGGAGAGGGCCGGGCCCTGCGAGAGAGCGGCCGTCGCCATGGCGAGGACCTGCATACGGGCCCGGTCGACCGCGCTCGTCGACTTCGGCGACTTGAAGGCCAGCGCGTCGAACAGGGACTCGTTGTCGTGGGCGTCGACGTAGGCGAGGGCGTCGCCGGGGGCGTCCGCGTATCCGGCGGCGACCCCGTTGTAGTCGACCTCGGAGCCCTTGACCTCCGTGCCGCCCGTGTCGGTGAACCGGTAGTCGGCGAGGTTGCCGCTCAGGCCGACCTTGATGAGGTCCTGGTAGTGCAGCAGGCGGGCCTTCTGCTCGGCCGAAGTGCCGTTGTTCGCCGACGAGTTGGGGTCGGTGTACAGACCGGACGCGAAGCCCTGGACACCCGGGTCCTCGTCGAACGGACCGCCGCCGCGTACGGCGTCACGGGCCCGGTCGGAGAAGGTCGCGATGCCCGTCCCGGCCATGTTCTTCTGTGTGGCCTGCGTGAAGCGCGCGTCGTCGGCGACCTCGCCGAAGTTCCAGCCCTCCCCGTACAGGATGATCTTCTTCCCGTCGACGCCGTCCTTGGCGGGGGTCAGTCCGTCGAGGGCCTTCCGTACCGCCAGGATGTTGGCCTTCGGGTGGTGCCCCATGAGGTCGAAGCGGAACCCGTCGACCTTGTACTCCTTGGCCCAGGTGACCATGGAATCGACGACCAGCTTGCCCATCATGGTGTTCTCGGGCGCGGTGTTGGCGCAGCAGGTGGAGGTGGCGACCGAACCATCGGCGAGGAGCCGGTGGTAGTAGCCGGGGACCACCTTGTCGAGGACGCTCTTGTCGGCCTGACCGCTCGCCGGGGTGTGGTTGTAGACCACGTCCAGCACGACTCCGAGACCGTCGTCGTTGAGCGCCTTCACCATTTTCCGGAACTCGACCGTCCGCCGCGTCCCGTCCGGATCGGTCGCGTACGAACCCTCCGGAACCGTGTAGTGGTAGGGGTCGTACCCCCAGTTGAACCCGTCCTTCGCCGCGGCCTTGGCCACGCACTCCTGCTGCTTCTCGGAGTCGGCGGCGTACGAGCCCAGGTCGCAGTCGACGGTCGCCTGGTCCGACTTCCTCTCGGGGATGGTGGCGATGTCGGCGACGGGGAGGAGATGCACGTACGACGTCCCCGCTTCCGCCAGCTCCCGCAGATGCTTCGAGCCGTCGCTCCCCTGGTCGGTGAAGGCGAGGTACGTGCCCTTGTCCTTCGCCGGCACGGTCGTGTCGTCGATCGAGAAGTCCCGGACGTGCAACTCCTGGATCTGCGCGTCCTTGAGCGGCACGGCCTTGGGCTTGGTGTACGACGACCAGCCGCTCGGCGCCAGGGACGTGTCCCCCAGGTCGACGACCAGGCTGCGCTCGGAGTCGGCGGTCAGAGCGACGGAGTACGGGTCGGTGACCTTGTTGGTGACGACCTTGCCGACGCTCGGCGCCCACACCTTCACGACGTACCGGTAGGCCTTGTTCCGCCAGGACTTCCCACCGGTGACGGACCAGACGCCGGTGGTGTCGTTCCGCTTCATGGCGACACGGCGGCCGTCGAGGTCGAGGGAGACCTGCTGGGCGGTGGGCGCCCAGACGGCGAGTGTGGGACGGCCGTCGCGGAAGGTCGGGCCGAGGTCCGCGTCCGCCGCGTCCTCGCCGTACAGATCGTCGAGCACACCGGCGATCTGCACACCCGTCGCCGCGAGCACCGCCCCGCTCGCCGCGCGCTGGGAGGCGACGAGCTGGCCGCGCAGTGCCTCGCGGACCCGGTCGCGGTCGCGCGGGTCGACGGTCCAGGCGGTGTACGCCTTCAGATGCGGGAACTTCGCCTTCTGGGCGTCGGTGAGGGCCGACTTGGTGAGGCGGAGCCAGCGCTCGTCGGTGCTGGTCAGCGCGCCGTCCTTCACGGCGATCGAGCCGGTGCGGGAGGAGAGCAGCTGGGTGGAGGCGGCGGTGTCGTCGCCGTTCCAGACGAGGGTGTTCCGGTCGATCCAGACCGCCTTGGAGGTGGTGAGGTCGAGGGCGGCGGCGGAACCGGCCGGCTGCGGGAGGAGGTACTTCTCCTGGCCGCTCAACAGCCACACCTCATGGCCGTTGGCCTTGAGGTCCAGCGCCTGGTCGGCGGGGAGATCCTTCTCGTCGCCCTTGTGGATGATGTAACTGAGGCTGGTGGCGCCCTCGGTGAGCGGCACCTCGAAGACCGCGCCATAGGCGTCCGTCCTCACCGGCTCCAGCGGCTTCGACCAGTCCGTGGGGTTCGCGGCGCCGGACCAGACGTGCAGGCCCCAGCCGTCGTGGTTCCCGTCGGCGCGGTGGTAGTGGAGGACGGCCTTGGTCTTGTCCTGCTCGGGATACGCCGGCCGTTCCGTGAGGACGGCTTCCTTGCCCTGCTCGACCCAGATCTCGCCCGTCTTGGTGACGTCGATCGAACGGTCGGCCGAGACGTCCTTGTCGCCGTCCTTGTCGATGACGAGGTAGCTGACGTTCGAGGCCCCGGGCTTGAGCTTGACGTACGCGAAGGCCCCGTACGCGTCCCGGCCGATGAAGTCATGGCCGTTCGGCCAGGTGGTCTCCTCCCCCTCGGCGATGTCGCCCCAGGCGTACAGCCGCCAGTCGGTGTAGTCGCCGTCCGCGCGCTTGTAGTGGACGATCGCGTAGTCGCGCGAGGAGGCGGTGGGAACCTCGGGTGCGGGTGGGGTGCCGGTGGTGGAGGCCGCCGTGGCGCTCGCCGTACGTCCGGTCCGGTCGATCACCACTGCCTTGTACCGCAAGGCGGTTCCCGCCGGAACCTCCTCCCCGATGGTCTGGGTGACCTTGTACGGGGCGTGGTCGGCGGAGCCCAGCGTCTGCCACCTGCCGTTGCCGACCTGGGCGGCGAAGACGACCCGGTTGAGCTGCCCACCGTCGACATCGGCGCCGATCTCGACCGTGCCGGTGGCGCCGGTGGCCGGGGCCTTGAAGGTGAGGGACGGCTCGGTGGCGGGCTCGGCGAGCTTGCCGGCGGCTTTGAGGACGATCGCGGAACCGGCCGGAACGGTGACGGTGACCTTCCGGTCGGCGTCGCTCTTCACGTGGGCGGTCGTCCCGTAGATGCCCTGGAAGCTCATACCGGCCGACCCGGTGGCGAAGGCCGCCGTCTTCGCCTCGCCCGCGTTGTTGAAGGCGACGACGTACTCGGTGCCGGTCTTGGCATCCGTCCGGGAGAAGGCGTAGATGCCCGCCCCGTCGGCCGCGTGGCGCTCGGTCTGGACGCCGTCGGCGAGGGCGGGGTTGGCCTTGCGCAGCTTGGCGAGAGCACTGATCTGCCGGTAGAGCGGTGCTCTCGTGTCGTAGGCGTCGTCGGCGTGGGTGCGGTCCGTGCCCAGCTGGTCGTCGTCCAGATAGTCGGCGACCTTCGAGGCGAAGAGCGTCTGGCGGGCGTCCTTGTCGCCGCCCGCGCCGGTGAAGCCCTGCTCGTCGCCGTAGTAGACGACGGGGTTGCCGCGGCTGAGGAACATCAGCTCGTTGGCGAGTCTGTCCTTGGCGAACAGCTCGGCGTCGGTGGCCTTCGGGTTGTCCTGCTTGAGGAAGGTCCCGATGCGGCCCATGTCGTGGTTGCCGAGGAAGGTGACCTGCTCGTACGCGTTGGCCTTGTCGGTCGTGTACTTGTAGTCGTCCCCGAAGACCGAGGCCAGCCTCTTCGCGCTGCCGCCCTGCGAGGCGTACGCCCGTGCCGCGTCCTGGAAGGGGAAGTCGAGCGTGGAGTCGAGGCGGCCCCGGGTGACGTACGGGGAGGTCACGGACGTGTCGGCGGAGTAGACCTCGCCGAACATGAAGAAGTCGTCGCGGCCCTTCTTCGCCGCGTAGGCGTCGAGCGCGGTGGCCCACTGGGTCCAGAACTCCGTGTTGACGTGCTTCACGGTGTCGATCCGGAAGCCGTCGATGTCGAAGTCCCTGACCCACTTCTCGTAGATCTTCTCCATGCCCTCGACGACCTCGGGACGCTCGGTCCACAGGTCGTCGAGCCCGACGAAGTCGCCGTAGGTGGCGGACTCGCCGGCCCAGGTGGAGTCGCCCCGGTTGTGGTACATCGTCGGGTCATTGAGCCAGGCGGGGACCTTGACGTTCTTCTCGGCGGCCGGGACGACGGGCGTACGCGGGAAGGAGTCGCCGTCGACGGCCGGGAAGCCGGTGGCCTCGCCGGCGTCCGCGTGGTCGGCGTCGTCGAAGGGCTTGCCGTCCTTGGTCAGGTAGGGGAAGGCGCCCTTGGAGAGGTAGTCGTAGGACTTCTCCTCATAGTCGACGACATCGGCGGTGTGGTTGGTGATGACGTCGAAGAAGACCTTCATGCCCTTGGCGTGGGCCTTGGAGATCAGGGTCTCCAGGTCCCTGTTGGTGCCGAAGTGCGGGTCGACCTGGGTGAAGTCAGTGATCCAGTAACCGTGGTAGCCGGCGGAGGCGTTCTCGCCCTCACCCTGCACGGGCTGGTTCTTGAAGAGGGGCGCCAGCCAGATGGAGGTGGTCCCCAGGCCCTTGATGTAGTCGAGCCGCTGGGTCAGACCCTTGAGGTCGCCGCCCTGGTAGAAGCCCTTGTCGGTGGGGTCGTAGCCGGTGGCGAGGCGCGAGCCTGTGAGGCCGCCCTCGTCGTTCGCCTTGTCACCGTTGGCGAACCGATCCGGCAGGACGAAGTAGAACTGCTCGCGGGTCAGATCGTGCCGGGCGGCGGTCTTCGCCAGCTTCGCGTCGGACGGAGGTGCGGGCGGAGTCGCGGCCCCGGCCGCGAGGGGCTGGACGAGGGCGGCGGTCAGTGCGGTCACGGTGACCGCGCTGACCGCCGCGGCCCGTCCGGCATGGGCGGTGCGGGCGGTACGGGCGGTGCGGCGCCTCGACGGCGTCGGCCATCTCGGTATCACGGATGGACTCCTTGCGATGACGACTCTGGTGGGTCCGACCCCGCGCGACCGTATCGCCGCCGAAAGCTTTTCAGCAAGAGGCTTGAAAGCAACAGAAAGTGCTTTCAGGTGTGGCCGTCGTGCAGCAGACAGAGGAAAGCGATTCAGCAGCTCGACTTGCCGGCGTAGATGGCCAGGGCCGTGTTGGAGCCGAGGGTGGCGGTGAACTGGCCGGAGCTGTTCACAGTGACCGTCGTGTTGTTCTGCACGTTGCAGTACGTGCCGGCCGCGAGGGAGGTCTGGTACGTACGGCTGAGGCTGCCGGACTCGTGGTTGATGGCCACGAAGCCCTTGCCACCACGGCCGAAGGCGATGGCGTCGTTGCCGTTGTCCCACCAGTTGGTGACGGCCTCACCGCGGGTGGCGTTGCGGAAGGCCACCATGCGCATGATCTCCGGCCAGGCGTGCTGGCACTTCCACCCGTCCTGCCAACAGGCGTTGACCGTACCGCCGTTGGGCGGCCCGGCGTCGGTGGAGGAGAACTCGTAGCCGGAGTTGATGTCGGGCGCGCCGTACGGGTAGGCCAGCATGAAGACGTTGGCCAGAGTGTAGTTGGCTCCGTCCTTGTAGTTCAGAGTGCTGCCGTTGCGCTCGGTGTCGTGGTTGTCGACGAAGACGCCGGCGACGGAGCTGCTCATGTAGCCCCAGCCCTCGCCGTAGTTCTTGAGGTAGGCGAGATTCTCGTTGTTGAAGACCCGCTTGAGGTCGAAGGCGTACCGGAACTCCTGTACGTCCCCGTTGCCCGTGTACTCGCTCGGCTGGACGGCCTCCCCGGCCCCGTAGATGGCCTCTTGCTTCCAGTACACGGACGTGTTGCTCAGCCGCGACTTGATGTTGGCGAGGTCGGCGGCGGGGATGTGCTTGGCGGCGTCGATCCGGAAGCCGTCGACGCCGTACCCGAGGAGGCTGTTCATGTACCCGGCGATGGCGGACCGCACATACTCCTCGCCGGTGTCGAGGTCGGCGAGCGTGACAAGCTCGCAGTCCTGGACGTTGGCGCGGTTGGTGTAGTCGCCGATGGTGGCGGTGCAGTCGTCGAAGTCGAAGGAGGAGTAGAGGCCGGGGTAGTTGTACTTCGTGTACGACGAGCCGCCGGTTCCCGTGCCGCTGCCCGCCGACATGTGATTGACGACCGTGTCGACGACGACCTTGACGCCGGCCGCGTGACACGTGTTGACCATGTTCTGGAAGGCGGTGGCGTCGCCGAGCCGTCCGGCGATCTTGTAGCTGACGGGCTGGTACGACGTCCACCACTGCGAGCCCTGTATGTGCTCGGCGGGCGGGGAGACCTGGACGTACCCGTAGCCGTTCGGGCCGAGGGTGTTGGTGCACTCCTTGGCGACGGAGGCGAAGCTCCACTCGAAGAGGACGGCGGTGACGTCCTTGGTTCCGGGCGGGGAGGCGTACGCGGTGCCGGTGGGGACGGCGAGCGCGATGGACGCGGCCGCCGCGAGGGCGAGCGCGCCGGAGAGCGTTCTGCTGGCCATGTGGGGTCCTTCTCCGTTGAAGGGGTCCGAAGGGTTCTGGGGGTCCGAGGACCCGAAAGTCATCGATGCAAGATCCGTTGCCGTTTCTTGCTGCAAGATGGCTGAAAACTTTCAGCCGAGAGGAAACTACGAGTCCCCTTGTCACATGGTCAACCCTCCGGACACGCCTTCTTCACGCCCCCGAAATCTCTGCACCGGGTGGGGTGTTGGGGCGGCGCCGGGGGATTCAAGAGAGGTCGGCGAGATCTTCCGGGGTGAGGGCGATCGACCCGGCGGCGATGTTCTCCTCCAGATGCGCGAGGGAACCGGTGCCGGGAATGGCCAGGGTGACGGGCGACGAGGCGAGCAGCCAGGCCAGGGCGATCTGCGGCACCGTGGCGTCGTGGCGTTCCGCGACCTCGGTGATGCGGTCGCCCGTGAGTTCGCTGATGCCCCCGCCCAGCGGGAAGAACGGGACGTAGGCGATGCCGGCCTCCTCGCAGGCGGCCAGCAGTTCGGTGTCGTCGCGCTTGGCGGCGTGGAAGTGGTTCTGGACGGCTGCGACGGGTGCGATCGTGCGGGCCTCGGCGAGGTGGCCGGCGTCGATGTTGCTCAGGCCGAGGTGGCGGATCAGTCCCTCCTCACGCAGCGCGGCCAGGACCTCGAAGCGCTCGGCGACGGATTCGCCGTGCGGGGGCGGCTCTACGCCCCCGATGCGCAGGTAGACGAGGTCGAGGCGGTCGACGCCGAGGGTTTCGAGGTTCTCCTCGACCAGCGGCCTGATGTGCGCGGGGTCGGTGGTCGCGGCCAGACCGCCCGCAGGGGTGCGGAGCGGGCCCACCTTCGTGGCGATGACCAGGTCGGCCGGGTAGGGGTGGAGGGCCTCGCGGATGAGGGCGTTGGCTCGAACGGTGGCGTCGCCGCTGATGTAGAAGGCGGCGGTGTCGATGTGGTCGACGCCCAGTTCCACGGCACGGCGCAGGACGGTACGACCGGCCTCGGGATCGCGGGCCGGGCCGTGGAAGCTGTTCGTGGGCAGGCGCATGGCCCCGAAGCCGAGCCGGTTGATCGGAAGGTCGCCACCAAGGTGGAAGTCATTGCTCATGTACTCAGCCTGGGCAACGCGGGGTTGGGGCCGCCAACCCGTGGCAGCTTGCTGCCATCGGGCAGAATGGCGGGGTGACAGAGATCGTGACGATCCGCGGTGACCTGGAACTCCTCACCCGTACCGAGCATGTCTTCTCCTCCGTCCAGGAGGAGTTCATCTGCGCCGCCCGCGATCTCGACACCTGGCCCCGCCCCGAGGCCCGGCGGAGCGCCCAGGCCCGGCTACGGAACAGCGGTGGCACTCACCGGATCCGTAAGCTGCTCAGCCCTTCCGCCCTGGCGGACGAACCCAGCCGCGAGCACCTGACCGAACTCGCCGACAGGGGCGCCCAGGTGCGGATCGCCGCGACCGCTCTCCCCCACGAGACGATCATCATCGACCACCGCTTCGCGATCCTCGCCGGCCTGCACGCCCCCGGCGGCCGCGAGTACACCCTCACCACCGCCCCCACCCTGGTGGGCAGCGTCTACGCCCTGTTCGAAGCCGCCTGGGAGACCGCCACCGACCTCAAGGCCTTCCTGCGCGGCGATCAGCCCCCACTCGATGCCGACAGCCGAAACGTCCTACGCGCACTCGGCTCGGGCGCTACCGACGAGACGGCCGCCCGGCAACTCGGCATGTCCTTGCGAACCTATCGCCGCCGGGTCGCCGAACTGCTCGATGCCTTCGACGCGGGGTCGCGATTCCAGGCGGGGGTGCGGGCGGGTGAGCTGGGGCTGAGCGGCTAGTGACGTGAGTCGGAGATTCGCTGGCACTAGGGCCCGGCCCCGGGCGTCCATGAGGCCGGGGTTCGTCCGGCCCCAACGACACAGCAGTGCCAAGTCGCTGTGTCAGCCGTCGGCTGTGGCCGGAGCTGTCGGTATGACCCTCACGCCGGCCTCGCGCAGGGTCACACAAGTCGCGTCGCCTTCCGGTGCGTTGGTGATGAGCGCGTCCAGATCCTCGGGGCCACAGATCTTCACCATGCCGTTTCCCGGAAACTTGCTCCTGTCAGCCAGGAGCACCACCTTGTCACCGGCGGCGATCATGGCGCGTCGGGCGGGCACCTCGGCCACGGTGGTGTCCATGACCTGGCCCCCGGGGCGGAGGCCACAAGCGCCCATGAACAACCAGTCGGCGTGAACCTGGCGGAGGTTGTCCTCCGCCATGAAACCGTCCAGCATGCGTGACTCACGGATGACCATGCCCCCGAGCAGCATCAGGTCGATGTTCTCGTCGTCGATGAGTTCGTCATACACGGCGAGGTTGTTGGTGATCACGGTGAGCCGACGACCGTGCAACTGAGATGCCAGCCGATGGACCGTTGTACCGCTGTCGAGAATGATCGACTGGCCGTCCTCGATCATCGTGGCCGCTTGGGCGGCGATGGCGTCCTTCTCCGCCACCAGAACCTCGGCGGCCTCGTTGAAGGGAGTTCGCTCCTCGTCGATGACCGCGCCACCATGGACACGGGTGAGCAGCCCGTCCGCCTCCAGTTTGAGGAGGTCACGGCGGATGGTCGCCGCGCTGGAGTCGAGCTGCTCGGCGAGGTCGATCACGGAGGCGGTGCCGCCGGATCGCAGGGCGCGCAAGATGAGTTGGTGTCGTCGTTCAGCCAGCACGCAACCGGACACTACACGCTGCCGACTCGCCCAATCTGCCGACATCCAGCCGCAGTTGACGACCACTCGTGCGTCCGCGGCGGTGCCGACTCACCCCGTCAGCCTCCGGGGAGTACCCACAGAGCAGGGCCCGCCGCCCCGAACCGGGCGGCGGGCCCTGAAGGTCGGCCGCAGACACCCCCTGCGGTCACCGTCCCCGCGGAATCCTCAACCGGTGGTCCACCAAACCGTCGTGTCCCCCGGCAGCTTCGCCTCATCCTCCGCCACGGTCACCTCGCCGCTGGCGATCAGGACCCGACCGTACGCCGGGATCGTGACCGCCTCGCCGGTCGTGTTCGCGACGCATACGAAGTCCCCCCGGCGGAAGGCCAGGACACCCGCGGGGGCCTTCAGCCACTCGACCGAGTCGCCCGCGCCGAGGCCGGGCTCCTCCCGGCGCACCGCCAGCGCGCCGCGGTACAGCTCCAGAGTCGAGCCCGCCGCACCCGTCTGGGCCTCGACGCTCAGCTCGGCCCACTCGGCCGGCTGCGGGAGCCAGGAGCCGCCCGTGCCGAAGCCGTACGAGGAACCCGTGCGGGTCCACGGGATCGGGACGCGGCAGCCGTCGCGGAAGCCGTCCTGGCCGGCGCCTCGGAAGTACGCCGGGTCCTGGCGGACGTCGTCGGGGAGGTCGACGACGTCGGGGAGGCCCAGTTCCTCGCCCTGGTAGACGTACGCCGAGCCCGGGAGCGCCAGCATCAGCAGCGAGGCGGCGCGGGCACGGCGCAGCCCCAGTTCGCGGTCGCCCGCCAGGCGGATCTGCGTGCCCAGGCCCGGTTCGTTCGCGAAGCGGGTCGCGTGGCGGGTCACGTCGTGGTTCGACAGCACCCACGTAGCCGGGGCGCCCACCGGACGCATCGCGTCCAGGGTGCGGTCGATGACCACCTTCAGTTCGGCGGCGTCCCAACCCGTGCTCAGGTACTGGAAGTTGAAGGCCTGGTGCAATTCGTCCGGACGCACGTAGTTCGCTGTGCGCTCCACCGTCGGCGTCCACGCCTCCGCCACGAAGATGCGGTCGCCCGCGTATTCGTCCAGCACCAGGCGCCACTCGCGGTAGATCGCGTGGACGCCGTCCTGGTCGAAGAACGGCATGACATCGTTGCCCAGCAGTTTCACCTGGTCGTGGGCGCCCAGGTCCGGGAGGCCCTCGGCCTTCACCAGGCCGTGGGCCACGTCGATGCGGAAGCCGTCGACGCCCATGTCCAGCCAGAAGCGGAGGATCGAGCGGAACTCGTCGCCGACCGCCGGGTGGTCCCAGTTGAAGTCGGGCTGCTCCGGGGCGAAGAGGTGCAGGTACCACTCGCCGTCGGCGACTCTCGTCCACGCCGGGCCGCCGAAGATGGACTCCCAGTCGTTCGGGGGGAGTTCGCCGTTCGCGCCCTTGCCCGGGCGGAAGTGGTAGCGGTCGCGCAGCGGGGAGCCCGGGCCTTCCGCCACCGCTCGCTTGAACCACTCGTGGTGGTCGGAGGAGTGGTTCGGGACGAGGTCGACGATGATGCGGAGGCCCAGGTCATGGGCGTCGCGGATCAGGGCGTCCGCGTCCAGCAGTGACCCGAACATCGGGTCCACCGCACGGTAGTCGGCGACGTCGTAGCCGGCGTCGGCCTGCGGGGAGGCATAGAAGGGCGACAGCCAGACGGCGTCCACGCCCAGGTCACGCAGGTACGGGAGTCGGGAACGTACGCCCTCCAGGTCGCCCATGCCGTCGCCGTTGCTGTCGGCGAAGCTGCGCGGATAGACCTGGTAGATCACCGCGTCGCGCCACCAGTCGCTGCGCTGGGCGACGGTGGCGACGGCGGAGGTCGGGGCCGTGTCGGCGGAGTGCTGCTGGCTCATGGCGTCCTTGATATGTAACGGGGTCATGGGGGACTTACGTGTGTACGGCGGCGGATGATGACGAGACGGCCGCGGTGACAGCGGGGTCGGATGGCCACCGCGACCGCCTCGGGTTTTCGGGCGCCCCCTCAGGGGCGCGGGGAACTGCGCGACCAGCCACGACGAAACCGCAGACGACCGACGGCCCCTCGCGGCCCTCCCAGCGGAGCGTCACCCCTTCGTACCGCCCGCCGTCAGCCCGGTCACCAGGTTCTTCTGCACGAGGTAGAAGAACGCGGAGACGGGGATCGCGACCAGTACCGCGGTGGCGGCCATCAGGTTGCGCTGGGCGTCGTGTTCGCTGACGAAGCTCTGCAGGCCGACCGCGAAGGTGTACTTCGTGTCGGACAGCATGAACGTCGAGGCGAAGGCGACCTCCCCGAACGCGGTGATGAAGCTGTAGAACGCGGCGACCGCGAGGCCCGGCTTGGCGAGCGGCAGGATCAGCCGTGCGAACGTGCCGAAGGGGGTCAGCCCGTCGACGCGTCCCGCCTCGTCGATCTCGAAGGGGATCGTGTCGAAGTAGCCCTTGAGCAGCCAGGCGCAGTACGGCACGGCCGTCGAGCAGTAGACGAGGATGAGTCCGAGGTAGCTGTCGATGAGCTTCAGCTCCGACAGGATCTCGTACATCGGCACCATCAGGACGGCCACCGGGAACATCTGCGTGACCAGGAGCACCCACATGAACTTGCGGTAGCCCGGGAAGCGCATGCGCGAGACCGCGTAACCGGTGGTCGCGGCGATCAGCACCCCTATGACGGTGGTGCCGAGCGACACGACGAGCGTACTGACGAGCCAGTCGAAGAACGGCGTCTCCTTCAGGACGAACGAGTAGTTGTCGAGCGTCATCTTGCCGAAGATGCGCCCGGGATGCAGGTAGTCGTCCTTGTCCGGGCCGAGGGACAGGAACAGCAGCCAGGCGATCGGGAAGAGCGCGGCCAGGCTCGCCACGATGAGGATCGCGTGCGCGGCGAGGGAGCCGGCGAGGCTGTTCTCGCCGCGTCGGCGTGTCCCGCGGGACACGGTGGCCGGCGCGACCGGCCGGTCCGCAGGAGCCGTGGTCTTGACGGTCGTGGTGCTCATGGGGGCTCCTGCCTCAGATCGCGAGCTGCTGCTCATCGCGGTTCAGCCAGCGGCGGTAGACGGAGGTGAAGACGATCAGGATGGCCAGCAGCAGGATGCCGTAGGCCGCCGACTGCGCGAAGTCACGCGGCTGCTGTCCGAAGCCGAGGTAGTACGCCCAGGTGACGAGGATCTGCGCCTCGGGCGCGGTGTCGCCGAACAGCAGGAAGATGACGGCGAACTGGTTGAACGTCCAGATGACGCCGAGGAGGACGACGGTGGAGCTGACGGACCTCAGGCCCGGCAGGGTGACGTAGCGGAACCGCTGCCAGGCGCTCGCGCCGTCCATCTCGGCGGCCTCGTAGAGAGAGGAGTCGATGGACTGGAGGCCGCCCAGCAGCGAGACCATCATGAACGGCACACCGCACCACGTGTTGACCATGATCGCGGCGAACCGCTGCCAGAAGGTGTCCTCCAGCCACAGCGGGGCCGGCAGGTGCAGCGCTTCGAGGCCGGCGTTGATGATGCCGCCGTCGGCGAGCATGAACCGCCAGCCGAACACGGTGACGAAGGTGGGCACCGCCCACGGCAGGACCAGGATCAGCCGGTAGAAGGTGCGGCCGCGCAGCTTCTGGTTGAGCAGCAGCGCGAGGCCGAGGCCGATGACGTAGTGCAGGGCGACACAGAGGGCCGTCCAGACGATCGTCCAGACGAAGTGCGACCAGAAGCGGTCGTACGAGGTGGGGCCCCAGAGGATGTCGGCGTAGTTGTCGAGGCCGATGAACTCGTAGGTCGCCTCGATCTCGTTGACGCCGATCGTGCGCGCCGAGTTGAGGCTGTTGGCGTTGGTGAGGGTGAGGTAGAAGCCGCGCGCCAGCGGATACAGCACCAGGACGCCGAGCACGACGACCACCGGGGCGATCATCGCGTACGCGTACCAGTAGCGCTGGTACGACTGCTTCAGACGCGTCAGCCGGCCCGGGCGGCCCGGGCTCCCACCCGGTTCACCTCGGCGTTTGCCGGTCGCTCGGTCGATGGCGACAGTCATCGTTCGACACCTTCTGGAAGATCACTGGGACAGCGGGGAGAGCGGGGAGACACAGGCCGGTGACCGCCGCATCCCTCCCCCGAACGCAGGGGGATGCGGCGGCCACGCGGGGTCACTTGCTGTAGTCCGGGACCAGCTTGGCGATCGCGGTCTCCGCGTTGCTCAGGCCCTTGTCGAGGGACTCCTTGCCGCCGGCGATCGCGAGCAGCTCGGTGTCGAGCGGGCCCCACAGGGAGCTGTACTCGGGCAGCTCGGGGCGCGGCTGGGCGGCGGCCAGGACCGTCTGGTAGCCGGCGATGCCCGGGTCGGCCTTGACCTCGGCGGTGTAGGCGTCGTCGCGGGTCGGCAGCGTGGAGTTCTTCAGGGCGATGGTCTCCTGGGACTTCGCCGAGGTCATGAAGTTGATGAACTTCAGCGACGCCTCCTGGTGCGCCTTGTCCGAGCCGGCGTAGACGGAGAGGTTGTGGCCGCCGGTCGGGGCGCCCGCCTTGCCGGAGGTACCGGCCGGGACCGTGGCGATGCCGAGGTTGGCCTTGTCCTTGAACGCCTTGCCCTTGTAGAAGTTCGTGATCTCCCACGGGCCCTGGATGATCGAGGCGACCTTGCCGTTGACGAAGGCGTCCTGGATGTGGGCGTAGGCGTCGGCGGTGGTGTCGGCCTTGTGCAGGCCCTTGCCGTCGAAGAGGTCCAGCCAGGTGCCGTACGCCTTCTTCGCCTCGGCGGAGTTGACCGTGATCTTCTTGGCGGCGACGTCGACGGTGTCGGTGCCGTCGCCGTACAGGAACGACTGGGCGTAGTAGGCCTGGGTGGAGCCCCAGTAGCCGTCGGCACCCGTCTTGTCCTTGATGGTGGCGGCGGCCTTCTTCAGGTCGTCCCAGGTCTTCGGGGCCTCGGTGATGCCGGCCTTCTCGAAGAGATCCTTGTTGTAGACCAGCGCGAGCGTGTCGGTGACGAACGGGACGCCGTAGGTCTTGCCGTCGTACTGGGCCTGCTTGATCAGGCTGGGCTGGAACGTGTCCTGGTCCGCGAGGGCCTCGGTGCCGTCCAGCGGCAGGAAGAAGCCCTTCTTGGCGAAGGCGGGCGTCCAGCCGACCTCGGAGCGCAGGATGTCCGGAGCCCCGCTGGCGCCGGCGGCGGTGTCGAACTTGTTCTGCGCCTGGTCGAAGGGCACGTTGACGTACTTGACCTTGATGTCCTTGTTGGCCGCCTCGAACTCCTCGACCAAGGCCTTGTACGTCGGTGCCTCATTGGTGGCGTTGGAGGTGTCCCACCAGGTGATGGTGACCGGACCGTCGGCCGAGTCGCCGCTGTCGCTTCCGCCGCAGGCCGTCGCCGTGAGGGCGATCGACGCCACCAACGCGGTGGCCGCTATGCCACGCCGCATGAGATCTCCTTGAGGGTGAAAGCCCGTGTGCTGGGAGGGCCCCGTCTGCCGCCCCTGCCGAGTTGCCGACCGCGCCGTTGCCGCCGCCGGGCGTCGCCGAACGTAACAGCGATGTAAGCCGTACGAAAGACCTTGCTGCAAAAAAATGCAAGAACCGGTGAGGGTTACTCCGTCGTGACCTGCTCTCGACCACCCTGAAACCCCGCATCCAGGCCGCTCAGCGAGCTTGGGGGCGGCCATGAAAGACTCTGCAAGCTCTTGCCACGAGGTACGCGTACGGCAATCATCACTCCGTCAGTGCCTTACAGATCGCGGAAGCCAGCCGTTTCCGCTTTCCGCGCAGGGGCGCCCCCACGGACACCGACCAGAATCACGAGGGACCGCGATGACGCAGCAGCCCGCAGCGGGCCGCACCCCCGCCCGCACCCGCCGCCGGGCCGGTGGGCAAGGGGACACCTGGCCGGTACAGTCCAGTCCTGTGACCACACGGCTTGCCGACATCGCAGCCCAGGCGGGGGTCAGCGAGGCGACTGTCAGCCGCGTCCTGAACGGGAAGCCGGGCGTCGCCGCCACCACTCGCCAGTCCGTTCTGGCCGCCCTCGACGTCCTGGGCTACGAGCGGCCCGTACGGCTGCGTCAGCGCAGCGCGGGCCTGGTGGGCCTGATAACCCCGGAGCTGGAGAACCCCATATTCCCGGCCCTGGCCCAGGTCATCGGCCAGGCGCTGACCCGGCAGGGCTACACCCCGGTCCTCGCCACGCAGACCCCCGGGGGATCCACCGAGGACGAGCTGACCGAGATGCTCGTCGACCGCGGGGTCGCCGGCATCATCTTCGTCTCCGGTCTGCACGCCGACACCTCCGCCGACATGCAGCGTTACGAGCAACTGCGCGCCCAGGGCGTGCCGTTCGTCCTCGTCGACGGCTTCTCGCCGAAGGTCCAGGCCCCCTTCATCTCCCCGGACGACCGCGCGGCGATGGCCCTCGCGGTGACGCATCTGGTGTCGCTGGGGCACACGAGGATAGGTCTGGCCCTGGGCCCCAAGCGCTTCGTCCCGGTCCAGCGCAAGATCGAGGGCTTCGTCCGCACGATGCGGGACCAGCTGGGCCTGAACGCCGCGGACGTCGAGTCCGATCTCGTCCAGCACTCCCTGTACACCCTGGAGGGCGGCCAGGCGGCGGCCATGGCGCTCATCGACCGGGACTGTACGGCGGTGGTGTGCGCGAGCGACATGATGGCACTCGGCGCGATCCGGGCGGCCCGGCAGCGGGGCCTTGAGGTGCCGCGGGACGTCTCGGTGGTCGGCTTCGACGACTCCCCCTTGATCGCCTTCACCGATCCCCCGCTGACGACGGTCCGCAAGCCCGTCCCGGCCATGGGTCAGGCGGCGGTGCGTACGTTGCTGGAGGAGATCGGCGGGACACCGGCGCCGCACAGTGAGTTCGTGTTCATGCCGGAGCTGGTGGTGCGGGGTTCGACCGCTTCGGCTCCTGGGGACCGGAGTCGTACCTGAGAGGGAGAAAGCGGAGGCCGATGCCATACGTGCGTAGGAGACGACCCCCCGCGGTACCCCGAAGAACGTGCGCAGTGAACCCGACCAGAGGATGATCGGTGGGGAACGGCTTATCTGGCAGACTCTGTGCCCATGGGTGACTCGACCGTGACGACACTGGAGGAAGGCCGGGAGCAGGCCGCTCCGCGGCCCGTCATGGGCGCGCAGGGGCAGGTGTTCCTGCACCGGCTGAGGGCTCCGCGTCGCCCACGTTTCTGGTTCGAGATCCTGCTGATCGCGGTGAGTTACTGGACATACTCGCTGATCCGCAACGCGGTCCCCGAGCAGAAGGCCCAGGCGCTCAGCAACGCCGACTGGATCTGGAAGGTGGAGCACCACCTCGGGATCGCGGTCGAGGACACCGTCAACCACGCGGTGAACTCGGTGACATGGCTGATCGTCGGCATGAACTACTACTACGCGACACTGCACTTCATCGTCACGCTCAGTGTCCTCGTGTGGCTCTACCGTAGTCATCCCGGCCGTTACGCGGCGACGCGCCTGGTGCTCTTCGCCACAACGGCGGTCGCCCTGGTCGGCTACTACTTCTACCCGCTGGCCCCGCCCCGCCTGATGACGAGCGAGACCTTCGTCGACACGGTCGTCGTCCACCAGACCTGGGGCTCCATGGCCTCCGGCGACCTGAAGAACATGTCGAACCAGTACGCGGCCATGCCGTCCATGCACATCGGCTGGTCGCTGTGGTGCGGGTTGACGATCTTCGCGCTGGCGTCGGTGCCGTGGGTGCGGGTGCTGGGACTGCTCTACCCCACGCTGACGCTCGTCGTCATCGTCGCGACGGCCAACCACTTCTGGCTGGACGCGGTGGGCGGGATGCTCTGCCTCGCGTTCGGCTTCGGAGTGACCTGGGTCTGGTACGGCGCGTTGCCGTACGCGCTGCCTCGGTATGTGGCGGGGAGCGGTGGGGTGCCGGAGTTGGCACCGGTCAAGACATCACCGGTCAAGACATAGAGCCGCAGCCGGGGGTCGCTTGCTGCGGGCCCGAGGCTTCGGCGGCGTCCCGGAGCGCCCGTACGAAGGTCCTGAGGGCGGGTTGCGGCGGAGCCGTCTCCCGTACGGCCGCGTGGATGGAGCGCTGGGGTTCCGGTGCTGTGAGTCGGCGTACGGCGACGTCCGGGTGGCGGCTGCCCAGGCCGAGCCGGGGGACGAGGGCGACACCCAGGCCGGCGGCGACGAAACCCTGCGCGGTGATGTAGTCCTCGCTCTCCACCACGAACCGGGGCCTGAAACCGGCCTCGGCACACGCCTCCAGCTGGGCGTCCAGGCAGGGGCCGGGCCATTCGCTGCCGACCCAGGGCTCGTCGGCGAGGTCGGCCAGTTCGAGGGCGGCCCGGTCGGCGAGGGGGTGCGCGGCGGGCAGTACGGCGAAGTAGGTGTCGTCGAGCAGGTGCAGCAGCCGTACGCCGTCAGGGTCTGCCCCGCGCGGCCGTACGACGAGTGCGAGGTCGGCCCGTCCCTCCTTCACGGCCGGGAGCGGGTCGTCGGGGTCGATGAGCTTCAGCTCGACCTGGACACCGGGGTGCTCGGCGCGCAGCCGGGCGACGGCGGGGGCGACCAGTGGGGCGCCGGCCGTGGCGAAGTACCGGACGGCGAGCCGCCCTGTCCGTCCCGTCCGCAGATCGGCCAGCGCGGTCTCCGCCTCGGCGACCTGCCGGCCGATCGTGTCGGCGTACTCGGTGAGCAGCAGCCCGGCGGCCGTGGGCCGGACCCCGCGCCCGACCCGCTCCAGCAGTGCGATCCCGGCCTCCTTCTCCAGTG
Source organism: Streptomyces sp. CA-210063 (assembly GCF_024612015.1). Classification (NCBI taxonomy): domain Bacteria; kingdom Bacillati; phylum Actinomycetota; class Actinomycetes; order Kitasatosporales; family Streptomycetaceae; genus Streptomyces; species Streptomyces sp. CA-210063. The sequence goes on along the minus strand of NZ_CP102512.1, from coordinate 7,730,585 downwards.
CCGCGATCTGCTGGCTGATCGCGGAGGGGGTGTAGCCGAGGGTGGTCGCGGCCGCCGTCACGGAGCCGCTGGTCACGACGGTCCTGAGCACCTGCATTCGTCGCACATCAAGCATGTAGTACAGCTTAAAGGTATGTGTGTGATTCTTCGCTTGTCCTTACCTGTGCTGGTGCACGACGGTTGAGCCATGCCTCTCGCGTCCACGCTCCGTATGGCCCTGCTCGCCCTTCTCTGGGGTTCCGGCTTCCTCTGGATCAAGCTCGCCCTCAATCACGGCCTGTCCCCGCTCCAGATCACGGTCGTACGGTGCGCGCTGGGTGCCGGGGTGCTGCTGGTGCTGGCCCTCGCCGCGCGTCAGCGCCTGCCGCGCGACCGGCGGACGTGGGCCCATCTGCTGGTGGCGGCCTTCTTCTGCAACGCCCTGCCGTTCGCTCTCTTCAGCATCGGCGAGCAGACGGTCGACTCGGGCACGGCGGGTGTCCTCAACGCCACGACACCGCTGTGGTCTCTGCTCCTCGGCCTCCTCATCGGCACGGACCGGCCCCTCTCCCCCGCCCGCCTCGCCGGCCTCCTGTCCGGCTTCGCCGGGGTGCTGCTGATCTTCGCGCCCTGGCAGCGGGCGGGGCTGGTGACCGGGGGCGCGCTCATCCTGCTGGGGGCGGCGGTCAGCTATGCGGTGGCCTTCGCGTACATGGGCCGCCATCTGACCGGTCGGGACGCCCCGCTGGCGGTCTCCGCCGCGCAGCTCCTCGCGGCGACGGGCTGGACGGCCCTCGCGCTGCCCGCCGGGGGCTCCGGCGGGGCCGGGGTGGACATGACCGCCGTCGTCGCGGTGACCGTCCTGGGGATCTTCGGTACCGGCGTGACCTTCTACCTCAACTACCGGCTGATCGCGGACGAGGGGGCGACGAGCGCGGCGACGGTGGGCTATCTGCTGCCGGTGGTGTCGGTCGCGCTGGGCGCGCTGTTCCTCGACGAACGGGTCGGGCTCCGGGTGATCGCGGGGATGGTCGTGGTCCTGACGGGCGTGGCCCTGACCCGGCCTCGCGGGGCGTCGGGGCGGGGGTGGCTCAGGCCGGCTGCGGCTGGGACCGGTGGGCCGGCCATGCGGCGGTGAAGGGCCGTGGGCCGGGGCGCCGGCCGCACGGTCGGTGACCGCGTCACGCCCCGTAGAACAACTCGTCCACCACGGCCCGCGCCCGCCGCGTGATGCGGCGGTAGTCGTCGAGCATGTCGCCCACATGACCGGGCCCGTACCCCAAGTACCGTCCCACGGCGGCGAGTTCGCGGCCGTCGGACGGGAACGTGTCGCCCGCCCGGCCTCGTACGAGCATCACGGCGTTGCGTACGCGTGTGGCCAGTACCCAGGCCTCGTCCAGTATGGCCGCGTCCTCGGCGCTCACCAGCTCGGCCGCGCGGGCCGCGGCCAGGGCCTCGCGGGTGCGGGTCGTGCGCAGGCCCGACTCGCGCCAGCCGTACCGGAGTTGGAGGAGCTGGACGGTCCACTCCACGTCGGACAGGCCGCCGCGTCCGAGCTTGGTGTGGAGCGTCGGGTCGGCGCCGCGCGGCATGCGCTCCGTCTCCATGCGGGCCTTCAGGCGCCGGATCTCGCGTGCGGCGTCGTCGCCGAGCCCTTCCGCCGGATACCGCAGCGGATCGATGAGGTCGATGAAGCGGCGGCCCAACTCCTCGTCCCCGGCGACGGGTTCGGCGCGCAGCAGAGCATGCGACTCCCACACCAGGGACCACCGGCGGTAGTAGGCCTCGTACGACTTCAGGGTCCGTACGAGCGGCCCGGACTTGCCCTCGGGCCGCAGGTCGGCGTCGATGAGGAGGGGCGGGTCGGCGCTCGGGATCTGGAGCAGGCGGCGCATCTCGGAGACGACCGTGTTCGCGGCGCGGGCCGCCTCGTGTTCGTCGGCGCCCTCCCGCGGCTCGTGGACGAACAGGACGTCGGCGTCGGAGCCGTAGCCCAGTTCGTGGCCGCCGAAGCGGCCCATGCCGATGACGGCGAAGCGGGTGGGGAGGGTGTCGCCCCAGCCCTCGCGGACCACGGCCCGCAGCGTGCCCGCGAGGGTCGCTGCCGTGAGGTCCGAGACCGCGCCGCCGACGAGGTCGACGAGGGCGCCCTGGTCGGATGGGGGTCCCCCCGTTCGAGCGAAGCCGAGAATGGGGGAGGCCGGGGACGCCTCGGTGCCGTAGGAGCCGACGATGTCCATGGCGGCCGTACGGAAGAGTTCGCGCCGTCGGACGCCGCGCGCGGCCGTGACGGCCTGTTGGGCGCCGTCGGCGCGGCCGACCGCGGAGAGTATCTCCTGCTCCAGGTGGGCGCGTGTCCGGGGTTCGAGCCCGCCGGCGCCACCGGCGACGCCGTCCCCGTCGCCGAGGAGGGAGACGGCTTCGGGGGCGCGCATGAGGAGGTCGGGGGCGAGGCGCCCGGCGGACAGGACCCGGGCGAGGTTCTCGGCGGCGGCGCCTTCGTCGCGCAACAGCCGTAGGTACCAAGGGGTTCTGCCGAGGGCGTCCGAGACCTTGCGGAAGTTGAGGAGCCCGGCGTCGGGGTTGGCGGAGTCGGCGAACCAGCCCAACAGGACGGGCAGGAGCGTGCGTTGGATGGCTGCCTTGCGGGAGACGCCGGAGGCCAGGGCCTCCAGGTGGCGGAGGGCGGCGGCCGGGTCGGCGTAGCCCAGGGCGACGAGGCGTTCGCGGGCCGCGTCGGCGCTCAACCTGGTCTCACCGGGGGCGAGTTGGGCGACGGCGTCGAGGAGCGGGCGGTAGAAGAGCTTCTCGTGCAGACGGCGTACGACGGCCGCGTGCCGCCGCCACTCGCGGTTCAGCTCGGCGACCGGATCGATGCGCAGGCCCAGCGAACGGCCGATGCGCCGCAGGTCGTTCTCGTCCTCGGGGACGAGGTGGGTGCGGCGCAGGCGGAAGAGCTGGATGCGGTGTTCCATGGAGCGCAGAAAGCGGTACGCGGCGTCGAGTTGGGCCGCGTCCGTCCGTCCCACATATCCGCCGGCGGCCAGCGCGCCCAGCGCGTCGAGCGTGGTTCCGCTGCGCAGGGAGGTGTCCCCGCGTCCGTGCACGAGCTGGAGCAGCTGCACGGCGAACTCGACGTCCCGCAACCCGCCGGGCCCCAGCTTGAGTTGCCGGTCGACCTCGGCGACCGGGATGGTCTCGACGACCCGGCGCCGCATGCGCTGCACGTCGGGGACGAAGTTCTCCCGCTCGGCGGCCTTCCAGACGAGCGGTTCGAGCGCGGCGACGTACTCCGCGCCCAGTTCGAGGTCCCCCGCGACCGGCCGGGCCTTGAGCAGCGCCTGGAACTCCCAGGTCTTCGCCCACCGCTGGTAGTAGGCGAGATGGCTGCTCAGTGTCCGTACGAGCGGGCCGTTGCGCCCCTCCGGCCGCAGATTGGCGTCGACGGGCCAGATGCTGCCCTCGACGGTCGTCTCGGAGCAGATCCGCATCAGGTGCGAGGCGAGGCGGGTGGCGGCGCGGATCGCCTTCTGCTCGTCGGCCCCGTCCTCGGTCTCCCCCACGAAGATGACATCGACATCGGAGACGTAATTGAGCTCATGACCTCCGCACTTGCCCATCGCGATCACCGCGAGCCGGCACAGCGCCGCGTCGTCCGGCGCGGCGGCACGGGCGATCGCGAGGGCGGCGCGGAGTGTGGCGGTGGCGAGGTCGGCGAGCTCCGCGGCGGTCTGGGCGACGTCGGTCGTGCCGCAGACGTCACGGGCGGCGATGGAGAGCAGACAGCGCCGGTAGGCGACGCGGAGGGAGACGGGGTCGGTGGCTTCGGCGAGCCCCCGCTCGAACTCCTCGATCCCCGGGTGCAGGTCCTGCGGCTCGTACGTCACCAGCGCCTGCCAGTCCCGCGCGTGCCGGGCGAGGTGATCCCCGAGCGCGGCGGACGCGCCGAGCACCCCCAGCAGCCGGTCCCGCAGCGGCTTGGCCGCGATCAGCGTGTCCAGCACCGCCCGCCGTGCCGTACGGTCCGGCTGCGCCTCCAGCAGCCGGACGAGGCCCAGCAGCGCGAGATCCGGGTCGGCGGTGGCGCCCAGCGCGTCCAACAGCACGGGATCGTTCCGTACGGCCGACAGCTCCTCACTGTCCAGCAGCCGCTCGGCGGCGCTCGGATCGGTGAAACCGTGCCGCAGCAGTCGCGAGAACATGCTGCTCCTGCGCCCCGGCGCCGTCATCCCCGGCCTCCTGTCGGATCGAGCCCGATCGATCACCCGACCACCGATCACTGATCAAGGTCGTACGGGCATGAGCCTAGCCGGAGTGCTGGGGAGAAGCGTCGGGTGGCGGGGGCTCCGGTGGGGGCGGGGCCGGTGCCGCCGGGGGATCGCTGTGCCACGCCGACCTGCTGCGGGGCGGGCCAGTGCAATGCAGTGCGGTCAGGCGCCAGCAGGCACCATTCGCCGTGTCCACGGCTAATCTGCCCTGTGGCCGACGAGCAGAACAGCGGGGACGGCTCGATCCGGCGCCGTCCGTGGAACCCGGTGTTGCCGGAGCCGGTCGTGTCCACCGTTCTCCTGGAACTCGTCGGTCTCGCCTTCTCCGGGATCGTCGCCCTGGTGGCGTGGCCGTTCGGGTGGCTAACCGAGCGGCACCGGTCGGCGTGGCTGTGCCGGCTTGGTCTCTCGGCAGGGCGAAGGCTGCTTGGCGCAGCTACGGAGCGTCGCGTAGGCCGTCCCCGCTTGATGGGGCAGGGACGGCCCGTTCCGTCATCGGTGTGGTGCGGATGCTTACCTGGGCGTCTGGGTGCTCTGTGCTGCCTTCTCGCAGTAGGGATTGCCCTCCGCTGGAGACACACGCCAGAACGTCTCGGCCTTGGCCTTGAATCGCCGATGGTCAGGGTTCATGCCAGTGTGTTTGAGCGCCCAGACCTCAACGGGCAGGCGCTCGTCGTCCATGGCCGGCGACACCGCGCCGCAGGACAGGCACACCACGGAATAGACGGTTTCCGGAACCTCGTCGCCAGCATCCGGCCCCAGCGTCCATTCGGCTGCCTTGATGATCGAGCGGGTCACCGCACCCCCCTGTCGGTCCGGTGCGCGTCGGCAGGCTCGACTGCGCTTTCGCTGCGGCAGTCCGGCACGGACGGAGGCGCCGGGTGGCCATCGAGGGCACGGCACAGGGACGCGTGCAGGTGCTCAGCGTCGACGAGGGAGAGCACGAGCTCGGCGTCCGTCGCGTGCTCCCCGTTGCGGGACAGCCGTAGCGGAACGGCCAAACGGCCATCACCAGTGCGGTGCACACGGCCTCCTGGAGCGCGTTCGATCCCCCAGCTCATGACGGCCTCCCGATCCGCGCGAGCCGGTACGCGCCCCAAAGCTCCCGCCCGGTCTCGCAGCCGTCCTGCGCCTTGGGAACGCCCTTGCAGCCGACGCACTTCTTGGTGTGCTCGAACCACAGGCGGTAGGCGCGCAGCATCGGCGGCTCGACGCGCTTGGTCGCTGCTCTGGCCTCTCCGCCGCTCATCGGCTTGCCTCCGTGAACTGACCTGCCCACAGCGCTTGTCGGAGTTCGCCGGGAGCGAGAACGTAGGCGCGTACCAGCGCACCTGTCTCATCCTGTGGCCGCTGGGAGTCCGGCGGGACAGGGACTCGTCCGGCACGCCGCAGACGCGCGAGCACGAGCAAGGCGCCCCAGGTCTCCGGGGACGGCTGCGCCACATACGCAGGAGCCGTCACGAGGTCGACCGGCCGTGAGGGCGCCGCAAGGGTCCGGAGGCGTGTGCCAGGCTTCCACAGCCCCAGCAGCAGGGCTCTCACCCATTCGAGGGCTTGTGATACGAAGGTCATCGTCGGCGCTCCTACTCAGCGTTGGCCATGCCCCCGGCCGTTCCAGCGGCGCGGGGGTCTCTTGCGTCTGGCCATGCTGCCGACCCATGAAGGACGTACTTGGCCCGATTCAGGGACAGTTGGGACACCTCGGCGGTAGCGTGGAAGAACGCCCAAACGTCCCAGGGAGAAGCCTTGAACACGGCGTTACGATCAGCTATGAAGACGGCCGGTTTGTCGCCGCGGCAGTTGGCATCCCGGGTGGGCGTGTCCGGCAAGACTGTTGAACGGTGGGTTGCGGACGCCGAACTCATCCCGCACGCCAGGAACCGGGAAGACGCCTGCAAGGCGTTGGGAGTTGACGAAGAAATGATCTGGCCGAAAGCGGTGAAGGATCGACTCAAGACCGGCGGCGACCGGGAAATCATCCACTCCTATCCGTACCGATCGGCCTGCCCTTCCACGGTGTGGGGTGAGTTGGTCGCCGACGCCTCCGAGGAGCTGTTCTTCGCCGGATACACGAACTACTTCCTCTGGCTCGACCAGCCCGCGTTCGTCGACACCCTGCGCAGGAAACTCAACGGCGGATGCCACGTACGTTTCCTCCTCGGTGACCCCGACGGAGAGGTCACTCGCAACCGGGAAGCGATCGAGGACGTGGCGCTCTCGGTGTCCACACGTATCCGCATCACCCTTGAGCACCTTGCCAAGCTGGGCACACACAAAGGCCTGGAGACACGCTTCTCCGCGCCGGACGACGCGGTGAACCACGTGTCCCTGTCTGTGTTCCGCTTTGACAATCAAGCGCTGGTCACTCCGCACCTTGCGCGGCTGGTCGGGCACGACTCGCCGCTCCTGCACCTCCGGAAACACAGCGCCGGCGGAATGTTCGACCGATTTGCGGAACACGCCGAGGAACTGTGGGCTAGGGGTGTGCAGCCAGACCGCGCGCCCACGACGTCCTGACCGCCCGATCGCCTGCTCGATTAGTTTCCGGGCCCTGCGGAGTCTGCCCTGTAGCGACAGGCGACAGGAAGAGACAGCCCATGTCGAACACCAGCACCCCGCAGACCCGGCTCGACCCCCGCTACAGCGACCCGTCCGCCGCCGCGATCCCCTGGCCGGAGGCCGAGGCGCGGCTCTCCGCGGCCGAGCTGTTCTGGATCTCGACGGTGCGGCCGGACGGGCGGCCGCATGTGACGCCGTTGCCCACGGTGTGGTCGGAGGGGGCGCTGCATTTCTGTACCGGCCCAAAGGAGCGGAAGGCGAAGAACCTGGCGGAGAACCCGGCCGTCGTGCTGACGACCGGCACGAACACGTGGGACAAGGGTTACGACCTGGTCGTGGAGGGCGAGGCCGTACGCGTGGCCGATGACGGGCGGCTGCGGGAGCTGGCCGCCGCGTGGGAGGCGAAGTACGGCAGCTTCTGGCACTTCGACGTACGGGAGGGGTATTTCCACCACGGTGCGGGACGCGCCTTGGTCTTCGCGGTGGCGCCCGGCACGGTTTTCGGCTTCGGTAAGGGGGAGCCGTTCAGCCAGACGCGGTGGCGGTTCGGCTGATACGAAGAAGCGATACGAACTTGTGCACAGGCGCTCCCGTCAACGGCGACTTGGAGGACCAGGGATGCAGTACACGCTCGAAGTGATTCCGCTGCCCGTGAGCGACATCGACCGGGCCCGGGACTTCTACCGGGACAAGGTCGGTTTCCATGTCGACATCGACCAGGAGGTCATGCCGGGCATGCGGATCGTCCAGCTGACGCCACCGGGCTCCGGCTGTTCGATCGCCCTCGGCGACACCATCTGGGACATGGCCCAGGGCCCCAAGCCTGCCCCCGGCTCCTACCAAGGCCTCCAACTGTGCGTCGCCGACATCAAGGCCGCCCGCGCCGAGCTCCTCGAACGCGGCCTCGACGTCTCCGAACCCGTCCAGTACGCCCCCGACGACGGCGCCACGTTCATGTACTTCAAGGACCCGGACGGCAATGGCTGGGGCATCCAGGAGTACCGGCGCCGGGCGACGGAGCCGCTGCATCAGGTGCTGGCGGATCTGGCGAAGCAGCAGCAATAGCGGTCGCATCCGAAGGGGGCGGTCTCCCCACAGGACGGCTCGCGGGAGAGTCGCCCCCTTCGGGAAGCCCGGCCTGGAGCCGTTGGAGCCCGGTCAGGAGCGGGTTCTCGCGGTGCGGATCACCCGGGAGGGCTGGGGGAGGCGCTGCCCCGGGCCACGTCGGCGACCGCCGATCCGGCGGCCGTGGCCCGGGCGGCCGTGCACGTCCAGGGGCCCGGAGCGCTCGCCGCGCCGAGCGGCGCTGAACCACTACAGCGTCCGGGTGGGCACAGGCCGCCACCTGGATCGTCGGCCTCGCCGATCTCATCCTCAGGTCCGCGCGTCCGCGACACTGCTGCGGACGCGACACTGCTGCGGACCGGGCATGCCGCCAAGGCCCATCGGCTGTTCCCCACGGAGCGCGCCCACCCACTGCCCAGGGCACTGGACGACCTCATGGGACGGCGCAGGGCCTCAAGAGAGATGGCGGGCCGGCGGTCCGCAACCCCTGCGACCCCTGCAACCGCAGCACACACCGGTGCGTGCTCTATCACGTCACGGAATGTGCCTGCCTGAAGGGCTACTCGCTTGTCGCCACCGCCCCCGCTTCCCACCGCCCTCACCCCACCGGCGCGGCAATCGTTCGCAGCAAGGGTGCGCCGTCTCTTCCGCTCCCGCAAAGCGCTCTCCGGTGTCACCCAGTGGTTCATCGACTGGGGACTCCCCATCGGTGGGTTCGTCCTGCTGATCTGGATCTACTCGGCCGTACGCAGTGACCTCGGTTGGAAAAAGGTCTACCTGGTCTTCGCCCTCATCGAAAAGCCGCCCGACCATCTGACGGCCCGGATCGCCTCCCTCATCGGCTGGTTGGTCGTGCCCGCCCTGATCGGCGGTGTGGCCGGTCATGTGATCGCCACCCGTATGCAGCGCGTCAAGGACATCGCCACCAACAACCTGTTTATGACCAGGACTTGGGGCCAGCGCTTACGGCCCCCGGGACGGATCACCTACCTGGGAAGCCTGTTCGGGAAGTCCCTGCAGGACCAGCAGCTACTGGACACCTACGTGCGGGTCATCCATCGAGGTGACTGGAGAACGGCCCAGGATCACTGGGAAGTTCTGGTCCGCGACATCATGTGCACGGCCGAGCTGGCGGATCTGCACCGACGCGACACTCTGGAAGCCGCGGAGAGCTTCGCCCAAGCGGTCCTGTGGATGCCGGCGTTCAAGGACAAGTGCCTTGTGTGCACGGCCCCCGGACACTAGTCGAGGAAGGCAAACCTGATGCAGACCCGAAGTGCCGTGGAGATCGCCCGCGCAGCGCTGCGTGAAACGTTCAGTACCGCTACGGAAGAAGGACTGGACAACGCGGCCCGGCAACTGGTGCGTTGGGGCCTGGAAGGCCACGGTCGACACCTCGGCACCGACAGCGCGGCCCTGATGTATGTCGACCTCGCGCAAGTCGCCGATGAGAACCCGGAGATGATTCCGCCAAGGGTGTACGAGGCGGCGGAAAGCGCGGACGTACGCCGGACGTGGCGCCGCCCCTCCGCCGGTCCCGGGCGGCAATGACCTGCCCGGCTCCGGCACTCACATCAGACGGCCCCTGTGCCGGCGTACCGGCAGCCTTCGAGTCGGCGGTACCACCAGACATGGGGGCGCCACCCCCGTCGGACGTGGACGAACGGGTCCGGCAGGGTGCGTTCCAAATACACGGCGTCGAGGGAGGCGACCAGGCGGCCCAGCTCGGCGCGGGCGCGTGGGGGCAGGTTCCGCAGGGCCGTCCCGAGCATGTCTCGAGCGTGTCTGACGTCCCTGAGGGAGCAGCCTCGGCACGAGCAGTCGTCCAGGAACGGGTAGCGCGGCCGGCGGCCCGGCGGCCCCAGGAAGGCCCGGTAGCGCCGCAGCGCGACGGCGGTCACGCCGGGGAAGACGTAGTAGTCGGTCGACAACGCCTCGTACCGGTGTACGGCGAGACTGGTGCCGGCCGAGAGGCCGTGGATACGGTCCCCGGCGGGGCTGTCCCAGTTCCGGGGGCGGTCTCGAAGCCGCTGGGCGGCGCGCAGCGCGCCTGGCCGATTACGCGGCATCGGCCCTTCGTCGGTGTGCGTTCATGGAGATCATCATGCCGGTCCCCATCGGCAGACGGAAGGGGAGCCCCTCGCTCAGGGGCTCCCCTTCACCGATCACGATCCCTCACCGGGGGCCTTACAGCACAGGCAAGTTCTTCCGCAGCTCGAACGCCGTCACCTCGGAGCGGTACTCCTCCCACTCCTGGCGCTTGTTGCGCAGGAAGAAGTCGAAGACGTGCTCGCCGAGAGTTTCCGCGACCAGGTCGCTGCGCTCCATCAGCGTCAGGGCCTCGCCCAGGTTCTGGGGCAGGGGCTCGATGCCCATGGCGCGGCGTTCGGCGTCGGACAGGGCCCAGACGTCGTCCTCCGCGCCCGGCGGGAGCTCGTAGCCCTCTTCGATGCCCTTGAGGCCGGCGGCCAGGAGCATGGCGTAGGCGAGGTACGGGTTCGCGCCGGAGTCCAGGGAGCGGACCTCGACCCGCGCCGAGCCCGTCTTGCCGGGCTTGTACATGGGGACGCGGACCAGGGCCGAGCGGTTGTTGTGGCCCCAGCAGATGTACGAGGGGGCCTCGCCGCCGGCGCCGGCGGTGCGCTCGGAGCCGCCCCAGATGCGCTTGTAGGAGTTGACCCACTGGTTGGTCACCGCGGCGATCTCGGCCGCGTGCTTCAGCAGGCCCGCGATGAAGGAGCGGCCCACCTTGGAGAGCTGGTACTCCGCGCCCGACTCGTAGAACGCGTTCCGGTCGCCCTCGAAGAGGGAGAGGTGCGTGTGCATGCCGCTGCCGGGGTGCTCGCTGAACGGCTTCGGCATGAACGTCGCCTGTACGCCCTGCTCCAGCGCCACCTGCTTCATGACCAGGCGGAACGTCATGATGTTGTCCGCCGTGGAGAGCGCGTCGGCGTAGCGGAGGTCGATCTCCTGCTGGCCCGGGGCGCCCTCGTGGTGGGAGAACTCGACCGAGATGCCCATGGACTCCAGCATGGTGATCGCCTGGCGGCGGAAGTCCATGCCGACGTTGTGCGGGGTGTGGTCGAAGTAGCCGGAGTTGTCGGCCGGGGTCGGGCGGGAGCCGTCCGTCGGCTTGTCCTTCAGGAGGAAGAACTCGATCTCGGGGTGGGTGTAGAAGGTGAAGCCCAGGTCGGAGGCCTTGGCGAGGGCGCGCTTCAGGACGTAGCGCGGGTCCGCGAAGGACGGGGAGCCGTCCGGCATGAGGATGTCGCAGAACATCCGGGCGGTGCCGGGGGCCTCCGCGCGCCACGGCAGGACCTGGAAGGTCGACGGGTCCGGCTTGGCGATCATGTCGGACTCGTACACCCGGGCGAAGCCCTCGATGGCCGAGCCGTCGAAACCGATGCCTTCGTCAAACGCCTGTTCCAGCTCGGCGGGGGCCACGGCCACGGACTTCAGGAAGCCCAGCACGTCCGTGAACCACAGGCGTACGAAACGGATGTCGCGCTCCTCCAACGTACGGAGCACGAACTCCTGCTGCTTGTCCATCTTCCGCTTCCACCCATTCCTTGCTGGTCAGGCCGCCTTGCTCCCGAGCGACGGGAGACGGTCGGGCACCTGAGCATCCCACCACAACACCATTTCGTGCGCGTTGCGCACCTTCATCGGCAGACCGGCTTCCGGCTGAACGCCCGGCATACGTCACGTGTACCGCCCGTTCCGCCAGTCAACCGCTCGACCACTGCGCCGCTCAACCGCTCTGCAGCCCATCTTGCCTGCTCGATCGCGGTTCCGTAATGGCCGGCCTGCCTCGGCTCGATCCCACCCCGTTTAATTTGCATCTCATATGCAAGTTTTAATAGCGTGCCGTCCAGTCGCGGAGCAGTCGAACCCGAGGAGTCGCGATGCTGTCCGAGCAGTCCGCCGCCACCGTGCGCGCCACCCTTCCCGCCGTCGGAGCGGCGATCGGCGAGATCAGCGCACGTTTCTACGAGGGGCTGTTCGCGGCTCACCCGGAGCTCCTGCGGGATCTCTTCAACCGCGGCAACCAGGCCTCCGGCACCCAGCGCCAGGCCCTCGCGGGTGCCATCGCCGCCTTCGCGACCCATCTCGTCGAGCGCCCGGAGGACCGGCCCGACACGATGCTGCGCCGGATCGCCCACAAGCACGCGTCGCTGGGCATCGCCCCCGAGCAGTACGCGGTGGTCCACGAGCACCTCTTCGCCGCCATCGCCGAGGTGCTGGGCGAGGCCGTCACGCCGGAGGTCGGGGCCGCCTGGGACGAGGTCTACTGGCTGATGGCGAACGCGCTGATCGCGATCGAGCGAGAGCTGTACGAGACCGGCGGCGCCGGGGGCGGTTGGCGCGAGTGGGAGGTCGTCGGGCGCGTGGCGGAGACGGCCGACGTCGTCGCGCTGGAGCTGCGTCCGGCGGACGGCTCGCCCGTGCCCGTCCACCGCGCCGGACAGTACGTGTCCGTGCGGGTCGCGCTTGCGGACGGGGCCCGGCAGATACGGCAGTACAGCCTGACCGGGGCGCCCGGTGCGGACACCTGGCGGATCGCCGTGAAGCGCGTCCAGGGCGGGGCGGCACCCGACGGCGAGGTCTCGAACCACCTCCACGCGCGCGTGCGCGTCGGCGACCGGCTGCCCGTGTCGGCCCCGTACGGCGATCTGGTCCTGGACCAGGACGCCGGCGCGCCCCTGCTGCTCGCCTCGGCCGGCATCGGGGTGACCCCGATGGTCGCCGTGCTGGAGCAGCTCGCCCTCTCGGGTCACCGGGCCCCGGTGACCGTTGTGCACGCCGACCGCTCCCCCGCGGAGCACGCGCTGCGCGCCGACCAGGAGGGCTACGCGGCCAAGCTGGCCGACGCCTCCGCGCACTTCTGGTACGAGGAGCCCGAGCCGGGCCACCCGGCCGACCGCACGGGCCTGGCCGACCTGTCACGCCTGGACGTACCGACGGGCACGCGCGCGTACCTGTGCGGACCGCTGCCCTTCATGCGGGCCGTACGGGCACAGCTGATCGCCAAGGGCGTCCCTCCGGCCGACATCCACTACGAGGTCTTCGGCCCCGACCTCTGGCTGGCCCGGGATTAGGACGGGGATCGCGAAGGGGCCTGCTTACGTCGCCTGCGTGATTCCCAGCAGCAGCGGACCGGTGGGGGCCGTGACCATGTCCCCCACCGTCAGGGGGTCCAGGGAGGCATAGAAGGCCTCCTGGGCCCGGCGGAGGGCGCCGCGCAGGCGGCAGGCCGGGCTGAGGGGGCAGGGGGTGGCGCCCTCGCAGTCGACCACGTCGCCGTCGCCCTCGAAGGTGCGGACGACATGGCCGACGGACGCCTCGCGGCCCGCGTCGGTGATCGCGAGCCCGCCGCCCCGGCCGCGCCGGGCGGCCACCAGTCCCAGGTGCTGGAGCTCGGCCACGACCTTCGCGGCGTGCGTGTACGGCACTTGCATGTCCGCCGCGACGTCACGGGTCGTAGGGTTGGAATCGTCGGCGACAGCGAGCCGCATCAGGACGCGCAGGGCGAGGTCGGTGGAGCGCAACAGCCGCATACCCGCAGCGTAGATAATGCGCATCTTGGGTTCAAATTATCCGTACGGGTCCCGGCCTTCAGCCCGCGCCGGCCCACGGAACCGGGGTTCCCCGGCCAATCCTGGGCCCGCCTGCAAATTACTCGTCTTTTCACATTACGATCAGCTGAGCCGACCGCCCCAACCGACCCATCCCCCACTAAGGACGCACCCCATGGCCGCCAAGAGCAACAGCAGCGCCGAGCGCAAGGCGCGCATAGAGGCGATGCGCCGTGCCGAGCGCTCCCGCGAGCGTCGGAACCGGATCCTCACGATCGGCGCCAGTGTGCTGATAGTCGCCGGCCTCGCCGTGGGCGGGACGGTCCTGATCCGCTCGCAGTCCGACGACAGCAGCAGCACGGCCAGTGACTCCAAGGCCACGGGCAAGTGGGAGACCGGGTCGGACGGCGTGAAGACCTGGAGCACCAAGCTCACCCAGAACCACGTCACCAAGACCGTGAAGTACCCGATGGTGCCCCCGGTGGGCGGCGACCACGACCCGGTCTGGCAGAACTGCAACGGCGACGTCTACGACAAGGCCGTCAAGAACGAGAACGCCGTGCACTCCCTGGAGCACGGCGCGGTCTGGGTGACGTACAACAGCAAGGCCTCCGACGCCGACGTCAAGGCGCTCGCGGAGAAGGTCAAGGCGACCCCGTACACGCTGATGAGCCCGGTCGAGGACCAGAAGGACCCGATCATGCTCAGTGCCTGGGGCGCCCAGCGCACGGTGACGAGCGCGACCGACCCGAACCTCGACAAGTTCTTCGAGACGTACGTCCAGGGCAAGCAGACGCCCGAGCCGGGTGCGGCCTGCACCAACGGCGTCTCCTGACGGCGGCCTGGCACAGTGGGACGTATGAAGCTCATCGGTTGGGTCGCCTCGGGGGCCGCGGCGGTGCTCGTCGCGGCCGGGGCGATCACCTACGCGGTCGCCGACGGCGACGAGTCCGGGCTGAAGGCCCCCGCCGCCGACTCCGCCGACGCGGGGTTCGCCCGGGACATGGCCGTCCACCACCAGCAGGCCGTCGAGATGTCGTACATCGTGCGCGACCGGACGGACGACGAGGAGGTCCGGCGGCTCGCGTACGACATCGCGCAGACGCAGGCCAACCAGCGCGGCATGATGATCGGCTGGCTCGATCTGTGGGGGCTGCCGAAGGTGTCGTCGCAGCAGCCGATGGCCTGGATGGGCATGGGCGGCATGGCCTCCGGCGAGGACGGCTCGCTGATGCCGGGCATGGCGACGAACGCCGAGATGAAGAAGCTCGGCGAGCTCAACGGCGAGCAGGCCGAGGTCTTCTACCTCCAGCTGATGACCGACCACCACAAGGGCGGCATCCACATGGCGGAGGGCTGCGTCTCCAAGTGCGCGGTCGGCGTGGAGAAGAGGCTCGCCCAGGGCATGGTCAACGCCCAGGAGTCCGAGATCTCACTGATGACGGGCATGCTCAAGGAGCGGGGCGCCGCGCCGCGGTAGCCCTCGGCCCGAGGTGATCCGTAACCGCTGGGGCCGGGACTGTGGGACGCTCCGAAAGTGGGGCGGCCCACACCCCATAGCGTCGCTCTGACGATTACACTGGGCGCGTGCCTCAACTTCGCCTCGCCCTGAATCAGATCGACTCGACGGTCGGCGATCTCGCCGGAAACGCCGAGGCGGTCGTCCGCTGGACCCGGCACTCCGCCGAGCAGGGAGCGCACCTCGTGGCGTTCCCCGAGATGGTGCTGACCGGGTACCCCGTCGAGGACCTGGCGCTGCGCCAGTCCTTCGTGGAGGCCTCCCGCTCCGCGCTGAGGGCGCTCGCCGCGCGGCTCGCCGACGAGGGCTTCGGGGAGCTGCCGGTGGTCCTCGGCTACCTCGACCGCTCCGAGTCCGCCTCGCCGAGGTTCGGCCAGCCGGCGGGCGCGCCGCGGAACGCCGGCGCGGTGCTGCACCGGGGCGAGGTGGCGCTCACCTACGCCAAGCACCACCTCCCCAACTACGGCGTGTTCGACGAGTTCCGCTACTTCGTGCCCGGCGACACCATGCCCGTTCTGCGGCTGCACGGCGTCGACATCGCCCTCGCCATCTGCGAGGACCTCTGGCAGGACGGCGGCCGCGTCCCTGCGGCCCGGTCCGCCGGGGCCGGGCTGCTGCTCTCCATCAACGCCTCGCCGTACGAGCGCGACAAGGACGACACCCGTCTCGAACTGGTCCGCAAGCGCGCCCAGGAGGCCGGTTGCACGACCGCCTATCTGGCGATGATCGGCGGCCAGGACGAGCTGGTCTTCGACGGCGACTCGATCGTCGTCGACCAGGACGGTGAAGTGGTCGCGCGGGCGCCGCAGTTCGCGGAGGGGTGTGTCGTCCTCGACCTGGACCTCCCGGCGGGCGCCGCCGAGCCGGTCACCGGGGTCGTCGACGACGGGCTGCGCATCGACCGGCTCGTCATCTCCGAGGAGCCGCTGCCCGCGTACGAGCCGGAGCTGACCGGCGGATACGCGGAGCGCCTCGACGACGACGAGGAGGTGTACTCGGCGCTGGTGGTCGGCCTGCGGGCCTACGCGGCGAAGAACGGCTTCACGTCGGTGCTGATCGGCCTCTCCGGCGGTATCGACTCGGCCCTCGTCGCGGCGATCGCGTGCGACGCGCTCGGCGCGCAGAACGTGTACGGCGTATCCATGCCGTCGAAGTACTCGTCGGACCACTCCCAGGGCGACGCGGCGGAACTCGCGCGCCGGACGGGCCTCAACTTCCGTACGGTCCCGATCGCCCCGATGTTCGACGCCTACATGTCGTCGACGGAGCTGACGGGCCTGGCGGAGGAGAACCTCCAGTCCCGGCTCCGGGGGACGCTGTTGATGGCGATCTCCAACCAGGAGGGCCACATCGTGCTGGCGCCCGGCAACAAGTCGGAGCTGGCGGTGGGGTACTCGACGCTGTACGGCGACTCGGTCGGCGCGTACGGCCCCATCAAGGACGTGTACAAGACGTCGATCTTCCGGCTGGCCGAGTGGCGCAACCGGGCGGCGGAGGAGCGCGGCCAGACCCCGCCGATCCCGGAGAACTCCATCTCCAAGCCGCCGAGCGCCGAGCTGCGGCCGGGCCAGGTCGACACGGACTCCCTGCCGGACTACCCGGTCCTGGACGCGATCCTGGAGCTGTACGTCGACCGCGACCAGGGCGCCGACGCGATCATCGCCGCCGGCTTCGACCGCGAGCTGGTGACGAAGACCCTGCGGATGGTCGACACCGCCGAGTACAAGCGCCGCCAGTACCCGCCGGGCACGAAGATCTCCCCGAAGGGCTTCGGCAAGGACCGGCGGCTGCCCATCACGAACCGGTGGCGCGAGCAGGCGTAGCGCTCGGCCGGGTCTCACCCTTCCGTACGCGGTGGGGTCAGCGCTGGTGCTTGCCGCCTCAGACGCGTACCGTCTCCGACTCCCCCGGCACATGGGACGCCACCACGCGCCCACGAGCCTGATCGTTCCGCGGCGCGGCGACCGCGGCCCGGCGGGCGTCCACCGCGTACGCCACGCCGGCGACCGCGAGGCCGACGACCGCGAGCCCCGCTCCCACGACCGCCGGAGCCGTCGCGCCGAGGCCGGCGGCCAGGGCGAGGCCGCCGATCCAGGCGCCGCCGGCGTTGGCGAGGTTGAAGGCGGCCTGGTTGGCGGAGGAGGCTAGGGAGGGGGCGGTGGTGGCCTTCTCCATGACCATCAGCTGGAGGGGTGAGCCGGTGGCGAAGGCGGCGACGCCGAGGAGGAGGACGGCCAGGGCGGCGCTCCACTGGGCGGACATGAGGACCGGGAACAGGGCGAGGACGAGGATCAGCGATGCCAGGCCGCCGAACAGCGTGCCTCGGAGGGAGTGGTCGGCGAGGCGGCCGCCGGCCAGGTTGCCGATGGTCGCCCCTACGCCGAACAGCGCCAGCAGCAGGGTGACGCTGGTCTCGGCGTATCCGGCGGCGTCGGTGAGCATCGGCGTGATGTAGCTGTAGGCGGAGAAGAGCGCGCCGAAGCCGGCGACGGTGGTGCCGAGGGCGAGCCAGACGGGAGTTGAGCGCAGGGCGCCCAGTTCGCCGCGCAGGCCGGCCGGCCGGGTCTCCACGCGGTCCCTCGGCAGCAGCAGCGCCAGGGAGGCGATCGCCGCCAGCCCGATCGCGCTCACGCCGAGGAAGGTGGCCCGCCAGCCGAAGTGCTGGCCCACGAGGGTCGCGGCCGGTACGCCGGCGACGTTGGCGATGGTCAGCCCCAGGAACATCAGCGAGACCGAGCGGGCCTTGCGTTCCGGCGCCACCAGGGTGGTCGCGACGACCGCGCCGACGCCGAAGAAGGCACCGTGCGGCAGGCCGCTGAGGAAGCGGGCGGCGAGCAGCCAGTGCTCGTCGGGCGCGAAGGCGGACAGCGCGTTGCCGGCGACGAAGAGGACCATCAGCCCGATCAGGACCTTACGGCGGGGCATGCGGGCCGTGACCGCGGCGAGCAGCGGGGCGCCGATGACGACGCCCAGCGCGTACGCGGAGACCAGGTGGCCGGCGGCGGGGATCGAGATGCCGAGGTCGACCGCGACCTCGGGGAGGAGACCCATGATGACGAACTCGGTCGTGCCGATTCCGAAGGCTCCTACGGCGAGAGCGAGCAGGGCCAAGGGCATGGCGGGACCTTTCAGCGAGAGCGGGGGGTTCGGTTCCATCGTATGTTCAACGACGGAACAAACTCGCCCCGGAGCCCTATTTCCCGGCCCGCCCTGCCTGCCACACCCTTCCCACCAGCATGATCAGCTGCCCGACGTGTCGATCGTCACCCGCGCCGCCACCGGCAGATGGTCGCTGCCCGTCTGCGGCAGGGTCCACGACGCCGTCGGCTCCATGCCCCGGACCATGATCTGGTCGATGCGCGCCATCGGGAACGACGCGGGCCAGCTGAAGCCGAAGCCGCTGCCCGCCGCGCCCTGGGTGGAACGCATCTGGGCGGTGACGGCGTTGAGGGCGCGGTCGTTCATGGTGCCGTTGAGGTCGCCGAGGAGGGCGACCTGCTCGATCGGCTCGTCGGCGATGGCCTCGCCGAGCGCGTTCGCGCTCTTGTCGCGCTGCCGGGCGGTGAAGCCGGCCTCCAGCTTCACCCGCACCGAGGGCAGATGGGCGACGTACACGGCGACCGGCCCGTCGGGCGTGGCCACGGTGGAGCGCATCGCGCGCTCCCAGCCGAGCTTGATGTCGACGGGCTTGGTGTCGCTCATCCGGTACTTGCTCCACAGCCCGACGGTGCCCACGACCTCGTGGTACGGGTACGTCGCCGCGAGGGCCTTCTCGTACACCGGCACCGCGGTCTCGGTCAGCTCCTCCAGGGCGACCGCGTCCGCACCGGAGGAGGCGACCTCGCGGGCCGTGCCGGACGGGTCGGCGTTGTCCGCGTTGACGTTGTGGGTGACGACGGTGAAGTCGCCGCCGCCGCCGGTCTTGCTGGTGACGAGTCCGCCGAAGATGTTCAGCCAGACGATCGTGGGCAGCAGGAGCGCGATCAGCGCGGTCGCCGATTTGCGCACCAGCGCGAGGACCAGCAGCAGCGGGATCGCGACGCCCAGCCAGGGCAGGAACGTCTCCGTCAGGCTGCCGAGGTTGCCGACCGCGTTCGGGACCTGGGCGTGCAGCACCATCACCAGCGCGATGAGGACCGCGAGGACCGCGACGACGATGCCGCGCCGCCAGATCCGCCGGTCCCCTCTCCAGCCGTCGAAGAGGCGGCCGAGCAGGCGCCGAAGCCGGGATTGTTCGCGGCCCTCGCCCGTGCTGCCGCCGCCCGTCTCCGTCATGTACGCCTGCGCCATACCGTCGCCTCACTGCCTGCCGTGCACTTCATCCCCCGCGCCTGAAAACCCTAGGGGATGATCGCCGTCGTTCCCGCCGCCACAGGGCGGCCGTACGGGCACAAGGACGAACAACCCGCTGTTCGGAGTTCCGAACCGGTGGACAGGCCCCGACGTCTGTAACGAAACGCGCACATTGAACTGTGACTCACTTCGCAGACTCACTACGCAGACTCACTTCACAGACTCACTACGCAGACGCACTACTCAGACTCACTACGCAGGAGGACGAAGCCCTTCGAGCATCGTGTCGACGATGCTCTCCGCGAGATCCTCGGGGAGTTCGGCGTCCGGGCGCATGACGGTACGGACGAGCATGGGGCCGAAGACCAGATCGCCGGCCAGGTCGAGGTCCACGTCGGCGCGGAGTTCCCCGTTGGCCTGCCCCCGGCGCAGCACCTCGGTCAGGGTCCGGCGGCGCGGGGCGACGACGTCCGCGTGGTAGGCGTTCCAGATCTTGGGACTGCTCTTCATCTGGGCGATGACGTTGTGCAGGATCGCCGACGGCCGGTTGAGCAGCCCGCGCCGGCGTGCCGCCTCCATGAGGACGACCAGGTCGTCACGCATCGAGGTGCCGGGCAGCACGGGTTCCGGGGGCTCCGCGGCGCGCAGTACGTCGACGAAGAGCGCCTCCTTGCCGCTCCAGCGGCGGTAGATGGTGGCCTTGCCGACGCCCGCGGTGCGGGCCACCCGCTCGATGGACAGCTCCGAGAGCGGTACGCCCTCTTCGAGGAGCCGCATCACGCCCTCGATGATGGACCGCTCCACGGCCTCGCTCCGGGGCCGCCCCCGTACGGGGCTCCCGTCCCGGACCCGCCCGTTAGCGGCGTGGCTCTCGGCGAGGCTCAAGGTCGACTCCGTCTCTCGCGGTCGTGGGGCTGGCTCTGGTGGGACCGGACCGATTCTCTGTCAGTGATCCGCGACCACCAACTCCGGCTCCCCCTTGCCCTCCTGGCCGGCCTTCGGCCGTCCCGGCAGGAACACCGCCATCGCCACCGCGCCGAGGACGGCGATGCCGGCCCCGCACAGGGCGGTCACGTGCATGGCGTGCAGGAAGGCGTCGTGGGCCGGACCGACCAGGGCCTCGCCCCGCTCGCCGAGGCGGGCGGCGAGACCGAGGGTGGCCTCGATGGACTCGGCGGCGGCGTGCGGGGCGCCGGCGGGCAGCTCGTCCTCGATGCCGCCCCGGTAGGCGGCGGAGAGCACCGAGCCCAGGACGGCGATACCTAGGGCGCCGCCGACCTGGCGGAAGGTGTTGCTGAGCGCGGACGCGGACCCGGCCTTCTCCCGGGGCAGCGCCTGCATGATGACGACGCTCAGCGGGGTCATCACGTGCGCCATGCCCATGCCCATGAAGAAGAAGATCACTTCGAGGATCCAGATCGGCGTGGCCGCGTCCAGCACGGCGAACGCGGCCAGCATCGCGGCGATCAGCAGCATGCCCGCGGTGCACACCGCGCTGTTGCCGAAGCGGTCGACGACGAGGCGGGCGCGCGGTGCGAAGACGAGCTGCGCGACGGCCAGCGGCAGCATCAGCAGGCCGGTCTGGAGCGGCGAGTAGCCGCGCACGGTCTGGGTGTAGAAGACGGAGAAGAAGGTCACGCCCATCAGAGCGAAGAAGACCAGGCCGGTGACGCCGATGGAGGCCGCGAACACCTTGTTCCGGAAGAACGAGATGTCGATGGACGGGTGGTCGCTGCGCTTCTCGAAGACGACGAAGGCGGCGAGGACCGCGAGCCCGGCCGCGATGGTCCCGAGGACCGTGACGTCCGTGAAGTCGGCGAGCTGGCCGCCCCGGATGATGCCGTAGACCAGCAGCACGAGACCGACGACGGAGAGCAGTACGCCGACGGGGTCGATGCGGCCCGGGTTCGGGTCGCGCGAATCGGGCACCAGCCAGATCATCAGGCCCACCGCGAGGACGACGATCGGCACATTGACCAGGAAGACCGAACCCCACCAGAAGTGGTCGAGGAGGAGACCGCCGGTGATCGGGCCGATGGCGATGGCGAGGCCGACGCCGCCCGCCCAGATGCCGATGGCCTTCGGCTGCTCGTCACGCTCGAAGACGTGCATCAGGACGGCGAGGGTGGCGGGCATCACGAAGGCGGCGCCGAAGCCCATCACCGCGCGGAACACGATCAGCTCGACCGGCGAGCCCGACATGGCGGCCAGCGCCGAGCCGACACCGAAGACGACGAGGCCGCCGAGCAGCACCTTCTTGCGCCCGAGGCGGTCGCCGAGCAGGCCTGCGGAGAACAGCAGCCCCGCGAAGACGAGCGTGTAGGCGTTGATCGCCCACTCCAGCTCGCTCTGGGTGGCGCCGAGCCCGGTCGGTTCCGGGGTCGAGATGGTCTTGATGGCGACGTTGAGGATCGAGTTGTCGAGGACCACGATCAGCAGGCTCAGCATCAGCACGCCGAGAATCACCCAGCGGCGCCGGTGTACCGCCGCCGGTATGCGGGGGTCAGGGACTGCGGTAGTCATGCTGACGAGCCTAACCCTATTTCGATACGAGCCCGTCTCGTATCGTAAATCTGGGAGAATCTTTTACCCAGGTCTTACGTGCCCGGTGCCGGAGCAGTCACACGGACCGGCCCTGGCACTCTCTGGCACGAGGTGCCACCATGGATGCGGTCCGGGGACGCCGTGAGGGCGCCTCGAGATGACATGAAGGAGCCGTTGCGATGACGCAGCTTCCCGCTGCCCAGAAGCAGCCTGCGCAGGGTGTACGGCCGGCCACCGACAGCGGCAAGGCGCTGTACGGGGGCAAGAGCACCCGGCGCATCACCGTCCGCGACATCAGCGCCGCCAAAGAGCGCGGCGAGAAGTGGCCCATGCTCACCGCGTACGACGCGATGACCGCGTCCGTCTTCGACGAGGCCGGCATCCCGGTCATGCTCGTCGGCGACTCGGCGGGCAACTGCCACCTGGGGTACGAGTCGACCGTGCCCGTCACCCTCGACGAGATGACCATGCTGTCGGCCGCCGTCGTACGGGGCACGAGCCGCGCCCTGATCGTCGGCGACCTGCCCTTCGGCTCCTACCAGGAGGGTCCGGTGCAGGCGCTGCGCTCGGCGACCCGGCTGGTCAAGGAGGCCGGGGTCGGGGCGGTCAAGCTGGAGGGCGGCGAGCGGTCGCACCGCCAGATCGAGCTGCTCGTCGAGTCCGGCATCCCCGTCATGGCCCATATCGGCCTCACCCCGCAGTCCGTCAACGCGATGGGCTACCGCGTCCAGGGCCGGGGCGAGGAGGCCGCGCAACAGCTGCTGCGCGACGCCAAGGCCGTCCAGGACGCGGGCGCGTTCGCGGTCGTCCTGGAGCTGGTCCCGGCGGAGCTGGCGGCCGAGGTCACGCGGGTCCTGCACATCCCGACGGTCGGCATCGGCGCGGGCCCGGAGACCGACGCGCAGGTCCTCGTATGGACCGACATGCTCGGGCTGACCGGGGGGCGGGTGCCGAAGTTCGTGAAGAAGTACGCCGATCTGCGGGCGGTCATGGGTGACGCGGCGAAGGCGTTCGCGGAGGACGTCGTGGGAGGAACGTTCCCGCTGGAGGAGCACTCCGTGCACTAGGGCCCACCAGGGCCTAGGCACCATTGAGCCACTGCGGCACCACAGCAGCCCGCCGATCTTCCCCCGTCGGCGGGCTGCGGCTTGCCTCCGGCGGTGCGCGGGAGGGGGTGGGGGGTGCGGGGTGCGTTGGCGGGTGCGGGTGCGTGGGGGCTGGTCGCGCAGTTCCCCGCGCCCCTTGACGGCATGGGTTGCGCCCGGGGTTTCTAAGGGGCGCGGGGAACTGCGCGAGCAACCACACACCACCCGCACCCGCCAACGCACCCCCACCCCCGAGCTCCCACCCGTGTCGGTGCCGTGTCGGCGCTGTAGGCGGCCTGTCGGTGGTTTGTCGGCAGACCCTGGCACCGTCGTCCTCATGACACGAATCGACAAGGAACCCAGCGGCGCGAAAGGCGCTGTCACCGTGCGGGGGCTGGTCAAGCACTACGGCGAGACCAGGGCGCTGGACGGTGTCGACCTGGATGTGCGTGAGGGCACGGTGATGGGGGTGCTCGGGCCGAACGGGGCGGGGAAGACGACGCTCGTGCGGTGCCTGTCCACGCTGATCAGGCCCGACTCGGGGCACGCGACGGTGGCCGGCTACGACGTCGTACGGCAGCCGCGGCAGCTGCGCCGGGTGATCGGCCTGACGGGGCAGTACGCGTCCGTGGACGAGAAGCTGTCCGGCTTCGAGAACCTGTACATGATCGGGCGGCTGCTCGACCTGCCCCGCAAGGAGGCGAAGAGCCGGGCCACCGGTCTGCTGGAGCGGTTCTCGCTGACCGAGGCGGCCAAGCGCACGGCGGGCACGTACTCGGGCGGTATGCGGCGGCGGCTCGACCTGGCCGCGTCCATGATCGGGAGCCCGGCCGTGCTGTACCTGGACGAGCCGACGACCGGTCTGGACCCGCGCACCCGCAACGAGGTGTGGACCGAGGTGAAGCGCATGGTCGGCGACGGCGTGACCGTACTGCTGACCACCCAGTACATGGAGGAGGCCGAGCAGCTGGCCGCCGAGCTGACCGTGATCGACCGCGGGAAGGTGATCGCGGGCGGCCGTATCGAGGAGCTGAAGGCCCAGGTCGGCGGGCGTACGCTCCGGGTCCGGCCGGCCGATCCGGTGCACGTGCGACCGCTCGCCAAGGACCTCGACGACCTGGGCATCACCGGGCTCGCCACCACCACCGTGGACCCCGAGACCGGCACGCTCCTCGTGCCGATCCTCAGCGACGAGCAGCTGACCGCGGTCGTCGGCGCGATCACCGCGCGTGGCGTCACGATCGCCTCGATCAGCACCGAACTGCCCAGCCTG
Source organism: Streptomyces sp. CA-210063 (assembly GCF_024612015.1). NCBI lineage: Bacteria > Bacillati > Actinomycetota > Actinomycetes > Kitasatosporales > Streptomycetaceae > Streptomyces > Streptomyces sp. CA-210063. The sequence goes on along the minus strand of NZ_CP102512.1, from coordinate 7,706,424 downwards.
GACGAGGTGTTCCTGTCGCTCACCGGCCACAAGGCCAGTGCGCCGCAGGACGCCGCCCCGTCCCCCGCGTACGAGGAGGTCTCCGTATGAGCTCCCGCCCGTCGCCCACCGCCACCCTGGACGAGGCGCTTCGCGCCGCCCCTTCGAACACCCTGCCCGCGACCGGTGAGACCGTCGAGGCCGACGGCCGGATCGGGCTGCGGGCCCACGCCCGGCACACCGGCGCGCTCGTCCGGCGCAATCTGCTGTGGATCCGGCAGGACCCCGAGTCGATGTTCGACGCGGTCCTGATGCCGATCGTGTTCACCCTGCTCTTCGTGTACGTCTTCGGCGGCTCCATCGGGCAGGCGCTGGGCGGCGGCCAGGAGGAGTACATCCAGTACGTGGTGCCGGGGCTGATGGCGATGATGGGCATGAACATCGCCATGGGGGTCGGCACGGGCTTCAACGAGGACTTCCAGAAGGGCGTCATGGACCGCTTCCGGTCCCTGCCGATCGGCCGGTCCTCGGTGCTGCTCGCGAAGATCTCCGTCGAGCTGCTGCGCATGCTGGTCGCCACGACGATCCTGCTGACCGTCGGTGTCCTCATCGGCTTCGACATCACCAGCTGGCCGGGGCTGTTCGCCGCGGTGGGGCTGGCCGGCGTCTTCGGCTCGTCCCTGATGTGGATCTTCCTGGTGCTGGGCGTGACGATGAAGAACGCGCAGTCCGTGCAGGGGATGGGCTTCCTGGTGCTGTTCCCGCTGCAGTTCGGGTCGTCGATCTTCGCGCCGACGCAGTCGATGCCGGGCTGGCTGCAGGCCTTCACCGACTACAACCCGCTGTCGTCCCTCGCGGACGCCGCGCGCGGGCTGATGACGGGCGGGCCGGTCGCCCACGACCTGTACGTCACGCTCGGCTGGTCGGTGGCGCTGACGGCGGTGATGGCCCCGATCGCGATCCACAAGTTCAAGACGAAGAGCTGACCTCCGAGGCTCATCGGAGGTCAGATGAGGGCGGCGGCCTCCTCCACGGTGAGGGCGCCGCCCTCGGCGTACGCGGTGTCGTAGGCCGTGTCGTCCAGCAGGGCCCGGGCCGTGGTCTCGGCCTGGGCGCGGGCCTCGGCCTCCATCGGGCTGGGGACGTGGCGGGGCGGCAGCAGCGCGTCGGCGGCACCGAGGAGGCGGGCCGCGTCGAGGACGCGGGCGCCGCCGTCGACGCTCGCGACGGAGATGGCGGCGGTGACGAGATGGGTGGAGGGCATATGGGGTGTGACCATCCGGGTGAGCGGGTCCAGGCTCCGTTCCATCGCCCGGCGGATCAGCCGCAGCGCCTTCTCGTGGTGTCCGGCCACCGCCTCCAGCCAGCCTTCGACGCCCAGGACGAAGCCGGCGAAGACCACGAAGTCGGCGGCATCGAAGTCCTCGCGCAGCAGCCTGAGCTGTTCCCGGGCCTCGTCCGGGCGCTCGGTGCGGCCGAGCCGGATCGCGAGGAAGAGACGGGCCGCGGGCAGGGCCCCGTGGGCGACACGGGGCCCGTCCGCCAATACGTCGAACAGCATCTTCTCGCCGCGCTCGCCGTCGCCGCCCTCGATGAGGACACTGCCGAGCCGGACGCTGAGGATCCCCAACTGGGTCTTGGCGCCGAGCCGTTCGGCGTATTCGATGGCCCGCTGGAAGGCCGCCGCGGCGAGCGCGAACTCACCCTGGCGTTCCAGGGCCTCGCCGCGTGCCGAGAGCGCCTCGGCGGCGCCCCAAACGTCCCCGAGCCGGTCGAAGATCTCCAGTGACTCGTCGGCGTCGACGGTGGCGTCGCCCGCCCAGTCGCTGCGGTTGGCGAGGATGTTGGCCCGCATCTGCAGGGTCATGGCCAGCTCCCAGGTGTAGCCGAGCTCGCGGCAGGTGCTGATGTTGCCGTCGAGGATCACGCGCAGCCGGTCCATGTCGCCGGTCAGCATGGCGGCGTAGAACCACATGAAGGTGGGGAAGCGGCAGGTCTGCGGCTGGCCGGGGCGGTAGGTCCGGCTGATGACCCGCAGCCTCTCCTGGCGCTCGGGGGTCTCCCACGAGGACAACCCCATGTCCATGTAGGCCAGATGGACGAGGTGCACCCCACGCCGCGCCTCGTCGAGGACTTCCGGACGCATCGGCGGCGGGCTGTCGACGGCGCGTTCCCGCAGGTCCGGGACGGGGCGCGCGGGCGCGGTGAAGGGGTCCGGGCCGAGGTCCTTGACCTGGGTGGACCAGTGCCGGGCTTCGGTGATCAGCTCGCGCATCTGCCAGTACCAGCACAGCGACAGCGTCAGACAGAGCGCCTCCTGCTCGTCCCGCTCGGCGACGGCGTGGCGGAGGGCGGTGCGGATGTTCTCGTACTCCAGCTCGAGGAGTTCGATCGCGGCGCGCTGGCCGGGGCCGCGCAGCAACGGGTCGGTGGTGCGGACGAGTTCGCGGTAGTACGTGAGGTGCGCGCGTTCGGCGGCGGGGCGGGTGCCCGTCTCGTCGAGCCGTTCACCGGCGTACTCGACGACGGTCTCCAGGAGCCGGTAGCGCATCCCGCCGTCCGTGCCCGCGCTCGTCGAAGGGACCGCCACGACAAGGGACTTGTCGACGAGGGAGCCGAGCGCCTCCAGTGCGGCGGGACCGCAGACGGCCTCGGCGGCGGCCAGGTCACAGCCGCCGGCGAAGACCGACAGCCGCCGCAGTACGTACCGTTCGTCCTCGTCGAGCAGTTCCCAGGACCAGTCGACGACCGCGCGCAGGGTCTGCTGCCGGGGCAGGACGGTACGGCTGCCGGAGGTGAGCAGCCGGAAGCGGTCGTCGAGCCGGTCGGCGATCTGGCGGGGCGTCAATATCCGTAACCGGGCGGCCGCCAGCTCGATGGCGAGGGGGAGGCCGTCGAGGCGGCGGCAGATCTCGGCGGCGGCCTCCGGGTCGGCGGCGACCGTGAAACCGGGCCGGGCGGCCGCGCCCCGGTCGGCGAGCAGCCGCAGCGCGTGGGGTTCCGTCAGGGGTTCCACCGGGCGTACCAACTCCCCCCGTACGCCGAGGGGTTCACGGCTGGTGGCGAGTACGGTCAGCGCCGGGCAGCGCTGGAGGAGGTGCTCGACGAGGTGGGCGGCGGCGTCCACGACGTGTTCGCAGTTGTCGAGGATCAGCAGCATCCGGCGTCTGGCGCAGTGTTCGGCGAGGCGGGCCAGTGGGTCGTCCTGGCGGTCGGCCGTGACGCGCATCTCCTCGGCGCCGGCGCCTCGGAGGACGGTCTCGCGGGCGCCGAGGGCGGTGAGTACGGCCTCCGGGACGTTCGCGGGGTCGTCGACGGGGGCGAGTTCGGCGAGCCACGTGCCGTCCGGCATGGCCGGGGCGACGGCCTCGCCGACTTCCTGCGAGAGGCGGGTCTTTCCGGCGCCGCCGGGGCCGAGGAGGGTGACGAGGCGGGTGGTGGTGAGGTCTTCGCGGATGGTGTCGAGGTCTGTGTCGCGGCCGACGAAGGAGGTCAGGCGGGCGCGGAGGTTGCCTGGGGGGCGGGGGGGTTGGGGGTGGGGGTGGGGGTCTGGCTGCGGATGCGGGTGCGTGTGTGGCTGTGGGCGCGGGTTCGTGTGTGGCTGCGGGTGTGGCTGCGGTTCGGATTTCTCGCCCCCGCCGCCCCTACCCGTCCCATCCCCAGGGGCGCTGCCCCTTTGACCCCGAGGGGTGGCATAGGGGGTTGGTCGGGTGCGGGTGCGTGGGGGCTGGTCGCGCAGTTCCCCGCGCCCCTGATGGGGCGCGGGGCCGTCGTTCTCCGCCCGTCCGTCGTCCGATCTCAGCAGCTCTTCGTGCAGTCTGCGCAGGTCCGGGCCCGGGTCCGTGCCCAGGCGGGTTGCCAGCAGGGTGCGTATCCGGTCGTAGGCGGCAAGGGCCTCCGCGGAGCGGCCCGTGTCTCGGAGGGCGCGTAGGCGGAGGGACTGGAGGGGCTCGTCGAGGGGGTGGGTGTCGCAGAGGGCGGTGAGGTCGGGGAGGGCGGATTCGGGGTGGCCGAGGGTGAGGGCGGCGGTGAGGCGGGCGCGGTGGGCGTCGAGGCGGCGGGTCTCCCAGCGGGCGGCCTCGGCGGCCCGGTCGGGGAGGTCGGCCAGCGGCGGACCCTGCCAGAGGGCGAGGGCGTCGTCGAGGACGTCGGCGGCCTTGGCGGCGTCGCCGTCGGCGAGCGCGCGGGCCCCCTCGTCCGCGAGGCGTTCGAAGCGGTGCAGGTCGATGTCGTCCCGGGCGGCCGCGAGACGGTAGCCGCCGTTCACCGACTCGACCGCCCCGGGGCCGAGGGTACGGCGCAGGCGCCCGACCAGCGCCTGGAGCGCGCCGGGGGCGTCGGCGGGCGGGTCACCGACCCACACCTCGTCGACGAGCGCGGCCGCGGGCACCGTACGCCCCGGCCGCAGCGCGAGCACGGTCAGCAGGGCGCGCAGCCGGGCGCCCCCGACCGGGACGGGGGTGCCGTCGGCTTGCAGTGCCTGGGTGGTGCCGAGGATGCGGTAGCGCACGGGGTCCATTGTCTCCGTCGGGGCCGGGTTCGTGTGTCCGGTACATGGAGTTGCATCGAGTCGGACGCTGCGTACGACCGTCGACCGTTCGCCCCCCACCTTCCTAGGAACCAGGAGGGGATCGCGAGACGTTTTCGGCATACGCCCGGTACCGTCGGGCAGTCCGTTCGAGTGATCGACGATGCGATGGATGATTCGTCGGCACACACCAGACGGGCCGTCGTCACAGCGTCGGCAGTCCGTCGAGAGTCCTAGGAGCCCCATGACCACCGCCGCGTCCCGCCGGAGCGACCGGAGGATCAGCCCCGTCTTCATGGGGATCGTGGCCGTCATGGCGGTCACCGGATGGGCCACCTGGACCGGGTTCGCCGAGCAGCCCGGGCTGGCCGTCTTCCTCTTCGTGACCTCGGCGTGGATCGTCTCGCTGTGTCTGCACGAGTACGCCCACGCCCGCACCGCCCTGCACAGCGGTGACATCTCCATCGGCGCCAAGGGCTATCTCACCCTCAATCCACTGAAGTACACGCACGCCCTGCTCAGCATCGTGCTGCCCGTCGTCTTCGTGATCATGGGCGGTATCGGTCTGCCCGGTGGCGCGGTCTTCATCGAGCGCGGCCGTATCCAGGGCCGCTGGAAGCACAGCCTGATCTCGGCGGCCGGCCCCCTGACGAACGTGCTCTTCGCGGCCGTCTGCACCGCGCCCTTCTGGCTGGGCGTCACGGACGGCGTGCCGGCGGCGTTCCTGTTCGCCCTCGCCTTCCTCGCGATGCTCCAGGTCACGGCGGCGATCCTGAACTTCCTTCCGGTGCCCGGCCTGGACGGCTACGGCGTCATCGAGCCCTGGCTGTCGTACAAGATCCGCCGCCAGGTGGAGCCGCTCGCGCCCTTCGGACTGCTGCTCGTCTTCGCGGTGCTGTGGATCCCGGCGGTGAACGGTGTGTTCTGGGACGTGATCGACGCGTTCATGCGGGGCCTGGGGATCGAGGACCAGCTGTCCGACTGCGGCTACTGGTTGTACCGCTTCTGGCGCGAGGACAGCGATGTGTGCCTCACCGGTCTGTGAGGGCCGCGCACCTCAGCCGGTGGCGGACCGGCGCTCCACCTTCGCCTTCCGCGCGTAGTACCAGGTCATGTTGGACGACAGGCCCGCCATCAGCACCCATACGACGCCCAGCCAGCTGCCCCGGGTGAAGGAGACCACGGCGGCGGTGACCGCGAGGAGACAGACGATGAGCGCGTAGACGGCGAGTCGCCGGGCTGGGTCGGGTGGGAGCAAGGGGGGCATGGGGGTCGGCTCCTGACAGGACAGTCGACGGTGGGACGAGGTGGTACGGCGTCCAGTGTCCCCCATGCCCGAGGGCGCCCGTGCGTCGGCTATACGTCGGTCAGGCGGAGGCCCGCGTGGGCCTTGTAGCGGCGGTTGACGGAGATCAGGTTGGCGACCAACGCCTCGACCTGGTGGGCGTTGCGCAGCCGGCCGGCGAAGATGCCACGCATACCGGGGATGCGGCCCGCCAGCGCCTGCACGATCTCGACGTCGGCCCGCGCCTCGCCGAGCACCATCACATCCGTGTCGATCTCCTCGATCTCCGGGTCTTCGAGGAGGACGGCGGAGAGGTGGTGGAAGGCGGCGGTGACTCGCGAGTCCGGCAGCAGGGCGGCGGCCTGCTCGGCGGCGCTGCCCTCCTCCGGCTTCAGCGCGTAGGCGCCCTTCTTGTCGAAGCCGAGCGGGTTGACGCAGTCGACGACGAGCTTGCCGGCCAGTTCCTCGCGCAGCGACTCGAGGGTCTTGGCGTGCCCGTCCCACGGCACCGCGACGATCACGATGTCGCTGCGGCGCGCGGTCTCGGAGTTGTCCGCGCCCTCGACGCCGTGTCCGAGCTCCTCGGCGACACCCTGCGCGCGGTCGGCGGCCCGCGAGCCGATGATCACCTTCTGCCCGGCCTTGGCGAGGCGGTAGGCGAGGCCCTTGCCCTGCGGCCCGGTGCCGCCGAGCACGCCGACGACGAGCCCCGACACGTCCGGCAGGTCCCAGGGGTCCTTGGCCGGGGCCTTCGCGGTGGGCTGCTGTGCACTGTCAGTAGAGGTCATGGGCCGACTTTACGTCCGGGGGCGGGGGGCGGGAGCGGCCGGATCGGGTGAGGGAGGTCACGGGGTCCGGCGAGCGCGGGCCGCGCGGCCGACGGACTCCGGGCAGGCGTCCCGCGCCTGCGCCGGGGGCGCTGCCGGTCTGCGCGTCGAGGGCTCCGCCGGCCTACGTCGGGGACTCGGCCGGCCCTCGGTCGGCGGACAGGAAGTAGCGCCGTTTCTCCTTCGCCCGGGCTCCGAGCCGCTCGTAGAACCTGATCGCGTCCTCGTTCCACGGTGGGGTCTGCCACTGGACCTGATCGAGTCCTCGCGCACGCGCTTCGGCCAGGACGGCGTCCATCAGCAGGGGGCCGACGCCGAGGCCCCGGTGGCCGTCCCGCAGGAACAGGCAGTCCATGTGGAGGTACTCCGCGCCGTCCCAGGTGGACAACTCGGGCGCGCACGAGGCGTATCCGATGATCCCGGTGTCGTCCAGCTCCGCGACGAAGCAGCACAGGCGACCGGCCGCCGGGCCGAAGAGCAGGTTCTCCAGGCGCCGGGGCAGGTCGGCGGGCGGTGGCGCCGCCTTCTCGTACGCGGCGTGTTCGGCCGCCAGCAGCGCGATGTGCGGCAGATCGGCGGGGCGCGCTCGGCGCACGCGCGGCGCCACCGCCGGCCGGCCGGCCCCGGCCCCAGCCCCGGCCCCAGCCCCAGCCCCAGCCCCAGCCCCAGCCCCAGCCCCAGCCCCGGTCAACGAACCTCGCCTTCCAGTACGTCGCCACGCCATGCGGACAGCCGGTCTTCGAGCGTGCCTTGTCCGTCGAGGACATGACGGCTGAACGCATCCCGTTCGTGGGCCAGCACGGCCGCTTCCCACACGCACGGGGCGAGGCCCGACCGGCCGGGCCGCAGTCGGTCGATGTCCCCGGCCGGGCCGGTGAAGACGGCGAGGTCCGACATGTAGCCCTCGATCCAGGTGTGCACCAGCACGTAGTCGCCGTCGCCGCCGGCGTGCGTCAGCAGCACGGCGAGTCCGACGGAGCCCCGCAGACGGGCCGAGGACAGGTGGTCGGCCGCGATACGCAGCGCGGCCCGCGCGTCCTGGGCCGTCACGGTGCGCCCGGGCGCCTCGATGGCGTAGGCCTTCACCACGTGCCCCGCTGTCTCGGAGCTGCCCAGCGGGCGCACGGTCCGGGCGTGGTGCTCCTCAGCCAGCGCGAGCAGTACGTCCGCCTCGGCGGGCAGCGGGGGCTTGGCTTCATCGATGTCGGTCACCTGGTCATCATGCCCGCGCCCCTGACGAGCGGCACTCAGCCGAGGCTCGCGACCGGGATACGGCGGAAAGTGATCGTCTCGTACGCGCTGAAGTCGCCCGTCTCGTAGAGCAGTCCGACCGTGTCCTCGTCGACGCGTACGAGATCGGAGTACGCGGCGGGCAGCCCGTCGACGGTGTGGACGGGGCGCCAGGTGACGCCGTGGTCCGTGCTGGCGCGGAGGGTCATCAGGGCGCGGAAGCCGGGGTCGGCCGGGCCGGAGTAGAGGAGCAGGTCGGGGTCGCGGAGCTGGAGGACGCTGCCCTCGACGACCGGGCCGACGATGCCCGCCTGCGGCCGGAACGGCTTGACCAGGCTCTCGCCGCCGTCGGTGGAGTGGGCGTCGGCGCGGGTGCCGGGGGCCGGGGAGTCGTTGCGGGTGTTGAAGTAGACGCGGCCGTCGGGGAGTTCGGTGGCGGTGGTCTCGTTGGCGTTGATGTAGCCGTCGGTGTTGTCGTCGACGTATCCGATGCGCCAGGTGGCGCCCTGGTCGTCGCTGAGTAGACAGTGCCCGCCGTTGTACTTGCCCTCCGTGCCGTTGTCGCTGCCGGCGGGCGGGAGGGAGTGGTTGGCGGGGACGACGACGCGGCCGGTGGAGAGCTGGAGGGCGTGGCCGGGCGTGGTGGCGTACCACCGCCACTCGGGCTTCTTGGTCTGTTCGGTGATCTCCTTCGGGCTGGACCAGGTGGCCCCGTCATCGTCGCTGTGCTGCACCCACACCCTTCGCCCGTCCACCGCGCTCACGGCACCCCGCCGGATGGCGTCCTCCGTGGCGAGGGCCGCGTTACGGACGTGGACCAGCAGGATGCGGCCGGTGTCGAGGACGACGGGGGCGGGGTTGCCGGCCAGGGCGTCGCCGTTCTTGGCGGCGACCTGGAGCGGGCCCCACGTCCGGCCCCCGTCCGTCGACCGCTTCACCACGATGTCGATGTTCCCGAAGTCCTCCCGCCCGCCGACCCGTCCCTCGCAGAAGGCGAGCAGGTCGCCGGAGGGGGTGGAGACGACTGCCGGGATACGGAAGCTGGCGTAGCCTTCGCGGCCGGCGTGGAAGGGGGTGCTGGTCTCGGGCGTGGGGGTCACGAGGGGCTCCTGGGGTGGGGGATGGGGTGGGGGATGGGGCGTGTTGTGGGGGGGGTGCGGTTCGGCGTTGCTGGTTCGGCGTTCACTGGTTCGACGTCTGCTGGTTCGGCCTCCGTGCCCGGCTCGGGCGAATTCGGGGTGAACACCGGGTCACGAGTGGCCGGTTGCGGCAGGATGCGGGCGCATGGATGCCGTACGGGTCGCGTTGCTGCGTGAGGTGCTCGCCGGGACCGAGTGGCTGGGGGCCACGCGGCGGTTCGCGGGGGCGTTGCGGGGATCCGTGGTGTCGTACGGCGGCGGGCTGCTGCTCGTGGGTACGGCGGAGTACGAGCCGTGGCACCTGGCCGCGCACCTCGTCGACGAGGCGGCCTGGTCCGGTACGCCGGAACTCTCCCCCACGCTCGTACGGCACTCCGCGCGGCCCTCGGACCCGGCGCATCTGGCGGTGGGGCTGGGCCGGGTGTCGGCGGCCCGGCGCGGCGAGACCCTGCTCGTCGTCGCACCGTCCGCGCCGGGTGCCGCTCTGCTGGAACGGGTGCATGACGCGCGGCGGGCCGGGGCGACGGTGCTCGCGCTGGACACCGCCGACCGGGAGCTGGGCGCGCTGGCCCACGAGGCGCTGGCGGCACCCGTGGAACCGGATGTCGACCTCGACACCGTTCAGCATCTCGTCAGCGCGGCGGTCGGCGAGAGCGTGCTCCCGGCGGCGCGCGGTCTCCGGCGTCTCCGTACCCGCCTCTCCCGGCTGACCGACCAGCTGACGTCCCCGCCGCCGATCCCTTGGTGACCGCTGCGACGTCGGCGTCTGCGGGCCGTGGCTCCGCCGGTCCTTCTTTCCCACCCGCACCGACCGTGACTCCCCAGCGACAGGTGCGGGTCTCCCGTGGGGGCTGAGCGCCGTCGGCGGCTTCGGGGGAAGGGTGGGCCCAGGGAAAAGCCGCCCTCCCCGCCGCCGTGTCGGTCAGTTGTCGTCCGGGCCCGCCGCCGGGGCGTCGTGCCAGCGTGGGTCGGTCTCCCATTCCGCGTTGCGTTCGCGGGCCGTTTCCATCGCGTGGGTGGCCTCCTTGCGGGACCCGTAGGGGCCCATGCGGTCCTTGCCGGGGCAGTCGGGGCCCTCTTCGACCTTCTTGTGTTCCAGGCAGTAGAACCATTCGCCGGGCTTGCCGACCGTGCGCCGTTTGAACAGGGGCATGACTTGAGTTCCTTTCGCCAGCCGTCACCGATCGCGACCGGTCCACCACCGACATGGTCCCCCACAGCCGCTGGTTAAACTCGCTGGCATGTCTGGCCAGTCGATGCTCGCACCGGGGAAGCTCTCCCCCACCCGCCCCGTCCCGGGACACATCCGCCGACCCGAATACGTGGGCAAGCCCGCCCCGACTCCGTACACCGGGCCGGAGGTGCAGACGCCCGAGACGATCGAGGCGATGCGGATCGCCGGCCGGATCGCGGCGCGGGCGATGGCGGAGGCGGCCAAGCACATCGCCCCCGGTGTCACCACGGACGAGCTGGACCGGGTCGCGCACGAGTACATGTGCGACCACGGGGCCTACCCCTCGACCCTCGGCTACCGAGGCTTCCCCAAGTCGCTGTGCACCTCGGTCAACGAGGTCATCTGCCACGGCATCCCGGACTCGACCGTGCTGCGCGACGGCGACATCGTCAACCTGGACGTGACGGCGTACATCGGCGGCGTCCACGGCGACAACAACGCCACCTATCTGGTGGGGGACGTGGATGACGAGTCGTCGCTGCTCGTCGAGCGGACCCGGGAGTCCCTCACCCGGGCCATCAAGGCCGTCAAGCCCGGGCGGCAGATCAACATCATCGGGCGGGTCATCGAGTCGTACGCGAAGCGGTTCGGGTACGGGGTCGTGCGTGACTTCACGGGGCACGGGATCAACTCGTCGTTCCACTCCGGGCTGATCGTCCCGCACTACGACTCCCCGCACGCCACAACGGTGATCCAGACCGGGATGACGTTCACGATCGAGCCGATGCTCACGCTCGGGACGCACGACTACGACATGTGGGACGACGGCTGGACGGTCGTCACCAAGGACCTCAAGCGGACCGCCCAGTTCGAGCACACGCTGGTGGTGACGGAGACGGGCGCGGAGATCCTCACGCTGCCGTAGATCCGGTTCCTGGAACCAGCCCCCCATCAGCCCCCACCAGCCCCCACCAGCCCTCTCAACAGCCCGCCTTCGGCCCCGGCCGTACGGCGGGCTTCCTCATGCGCGGATTCCTCGGATTGCTCGGATTCCAGGTGGGGCTGGTGGAGATTCGGGGTACGGTTTTACCGACAGGGAGTCGGGAACCTGTTGACTTAGGTAAGCCTAACCATAGAAAATGGCGTCAGCTTCTCGTCTTCCCCACTTCCGCACCGGAGGCCTTCATGAACGCGATGACCGCGTCGGACACGGACGCCACGGCGTTCTCCACGCTCATCCGCACCGCTTCCCACGAGCAGCACACCGAGGCGGAGAGCACGACGTTCATGGCCGACATGCTGGGCGGGAAGCTCGGCGTCGAGGCGTACACGCGGTACACCGAGCAGCTGTGGTTCGTGTACGAGGCGCTGGAGAGCGCCGCGCCGGCGCTGGCCGACGACCCGGTCGCCGGGCCGTTCATCCAGCCGGAGCTGATGCGGCTGACCGCGCTGGAGCGGGACCTGGCGCATCTGCGCGGCCCCGGCTGGCGCGCGACGCTCACGGCGCTGCCGGCGACCGAGGCGTACGCGGCGCGGGTCGCCGAGTGCGCGCGCACGTGGTCCGGCGGTTATGTGGCCCACCACTACACGCGGTACCTCGGTGACCTCTCCGGCGGGCAGATCATCCGCGACCGGGCCGAGAAGACGTGGGGGTTCGCGAAGAAGGGCGACGGGGTTCGCTTCTACGTCTTCGAGGACATCGCCAACCCGGCCGCGTTCAAGCGGGGTTATCGCGAGCTGCTGGACCGGGTCCGGGCAGACGACCTGGAGAGGCAGCGGATCGTGGGCGAGTGCAAGCGGGCGTTCGCCCTCAACACCGCGGTGTTCCTGGCCTTGGGCGAGGAGTTCCCGCTGAGCGCGTGACCGCCCGGCCTCGGCCGTGGCAGGTCACCGCCACGGCCGGCGGCCGGTCTTTTTCTCCCAGTTGTCGCGCGCGGTGCCGAAGTCGGCTTCGGCGCGGGCCAGTTCCGCGCGCCGGTTCTGCTCCACCTTTTCGAGGTGGGGGCGGCCCGCATCCTTGATCCCCGCCCGTTCGGCTTCGATCCGCTCGATCTCGGCGGCGGCCCGGGCGTCACGGCTCCGCCGATCGGTGCGGTCGTCCCTGTCTTCGAGCAGCTGATTGTGGACCCGTTCGAGGAAGTCGTCGACGGCGACCTCGTTGTGGGGCGTACGGGAGTAGCGGGCGCTCAGTTGCCTGCCGTCGGCTCGTACGACTCGGATGCAGATGACGTCTTGCAGGCTGGTGTCCCGTTCGACGGTGAGGCCCTCCAGCGGCAGCTCCGCCGCGACCGCCACCCGGGGCTCGTCGCCCGCGACCGCGCCCTGGGGCTCGTCGCCCTCGGTCGCCTCCTGCTTCAGGAACAACAGGGCGTGCTCGTGCAGCCGCAGCGGCCACAGCACATCGCCCACCTGCTCGCCCCGGACCTCCCGCCCCAGCTCTGTCCGGTACTCCCGCAGTTCCCGGACGCGCTCCTCCAAAGGACGGTCGCGGTCCGCGACCTCCCGCTCGGCCTCCGCCACCGCCTGGTGAGCCACGCGTGTGCGCTCCTCGCAGTCCCGACGAACCGCGCGCAGCTCCGCCCGGGCAGCGCGCTCCTCGGGGCCCCAGCCGAAGGTGAACCTGATGGTGCCCGGGTGGGACGGGTACCGGCGAAACCACGTCACCAACCCCGCCAGCACCGCCGCCGACACGACCAGCCAGAAGACCGTCAACCTTCCCCCCCTGCCATCCGCCGCGACAACAGTGCCGCAGCACCGGGACTTCGTCCAGACGGCCGGGCAGGCGGCGCGGGAGCAGCGCGGCCCGCCGCCCCGGGCTCAGCGTTCCAGGAACACCCTGCCGCCGACCTCCACCCATCCGTGCGGCTGCGGTGCCGTGAGGATCTGCGAGCCCGTGCCCTGGGTGATGTTCAGGGCTCGGCCGAGCCGGGCGGTCAGTTGCAGGGCGGCGGCGCCCGTGGCCTCGTCCTCGTCGACGCCGTCGTCGCGGCCGGGGAAGGCGCGGGCACGGACGCGGCCCGCCGCCTCGTCCTCCCAGGCCCAGGCGTAGATCCACTCGCCGGGCGGCGGGATCTCCAGGTCGTCGACCTCGGCGGCGGAGCCGTACTGGCGGTACGTGCGCGGCGGAGCCCACTCCGGCAGCGCCTCGATCCAGCTGAACTCCCCGTCGAGGCGGGCCCCGACGACCCCGGCCGGGGTGACGAGTTCCGGTACGTCGAGCAGCCAGGCGGCGCCGACGCAGGGGTAGCCCGCGAAGGGCAGCCGCAGGGAGGGGGTGTAGATGTCGATGACACCGCGCTCGGGGTCGTCGACGAACACGGTCTCGCTGAAGCCGAGTTTGGCGGCGAAGGCCTGGCGGTCGGCGCGGTCGGGCATCACGGAGCCCTCGCGCACGACGCCCAGTTCGTTGCCGTATCCGCCACCGGGTCCGCAGAACACCCGCAGCACGTCGAAGTCAGTCACTCCCGCATTGAAACATCACCCGGGCCGCCAGGTCGTCCCAGGTCACCGCACCGCCGGGCAGCGGCCAGGAGCGGGGGGAGCCGTGGTCGTACGGGAGGGAGGCCAGCAGTTCGGCGTGGGAGCGCTCCAGGAACGTCCGCCGGCGCTCGGTGCCGGGGTCGCTCGGGTGGGCGTCCAGGCTGCGCAGGTGCTCGCGATGGCGGGCTGTGACCACGTCCGCCGTCTCCCGCCACACCCTGTCGTCCTGCCCTCGTTCCAGCACGACGCACGGTGGGGTTCCGCCCTCCGCCAGCGCGGCCACCGCCCGGTCGTGGCCGTCCAGGATCAGCCAGCCGTCGAGGAACGGCACCCACCAAAGGAGTACGGGCGCGAGGGTGCCCTCGCGGGCGTGCCCGCGGTACGCCTTCACGCGGGCGGCGTCCGGCGCGGAGAGGGGGCGCAGGGGTATGACGCCCTGCCAGCCGCCCGCGCACCAGTCGAGGTAGTGGGCGGGCCAGTCGCGGACGAAGTCGCCGGTCCAGACGTACAGCGGGAAGGTGCGGCGTTCGGACAGGATCCAGCGGCCGTCGTACAGGGGGCCGTCGGTGGAGTCCTCCAGCCAACGCGCGTACTGGTGGGGCCAGTTGCCCGGCTCGCGCATCCGGGCGGAACGGATCGGCGGCAGCGGGGAGCGGTAGCCGTCGAGTCGGTGGGTGTAGAGGCCTTCGCGGGAGCAGCCCTCGGGGTCGTCCCGGCCGAGCAGCAGCGGCCGGTCGCCCTGCCGCAGCAGCAGACGTCCGCCGTCCGCCGACTCGAACCGCAGTGGTGGCGGGCCTGGGCGGTCCGTCACTCGCACGATCAGGCCGCTCGCCGTCGTCTGTTCCCTGTGTCCCCTGCGCACGGGGAACAGTGTCGACGACGAGCAGCCGATACCCGCGGCAAATCACCGAGGTAAGGCTAACCTAAGCTATTCGAGCGCCCCGAGAGGAACGACCGGACCGTGTGACGAGGAGACCAAGTGACCGTACTGGACAAGCCGGTTGAGCCGGCCGAGCCGGAGAGAGCCGAGGGCTCCGGCGGTGCCGGGAGCGGGGCGGCCGGTGTCCTGCGGCCCGCCGCCGCACCCAAGCGCCGTGGTGCCCCGTACCTCCTCACCGGTGGACTCATGGTCGCCCTCCTCGTTCTGGTCCCCCTCGCGGGCGGGCTCGGGGCCTACCCCATCCCCACCGGGGACGTGATCTCCTCCGTCGCCCACCGGATCGGGCTCGGCGGGGCGGAGCTGGAGCGGGTGCCGGAGTCGGTGCTGTGGAACGTGCGGTTCCCGCGGATCGTGCTGGCCCTGTTGATCGGGGCGTCCCTCGGCTGCGCGGGGGCGCTGATGCAGGGGATCTTCGGGAACCCGCTGGCGGAGCCGAGTGTCATCGGGGTCTCGCTGGGCGCGGCGGTGGGCGCGGTCGCGACGATCGCGTTCGGGATCACGTTCCTCGGGAACTGGACGGTCTCGGTGTTCGCGTTCGTCGCCGGGCTCATCACCGTGTTCGTGGTGTACGCGATGTCCCGGTCGGGCGGCCGTACGGAGGTCGTGACGCTGATCCTCACGGGCATCGCGGTGAACGCGTTCGCGGGCGCCACGATCGGGCTGTTCATCTTCCTCGCGGAGGACACGGCGGCCGTCAACCAGATCACCTTCTGGCAGCTGGGCTCGCTCGCCCAGTCGACGTGGCCGAAGGTGCTGGCCGTGCTGCCGTGCGCGGTGCTCGGGCTGACCGTGGCGCCCTTCTACGCGCGGAAGCTGGACCTGCTCGCGCTGGGTGAGCGTCCGGCGCGGCATCTCGGGGTGGAGGTGGAGCGGCTGAGGGTCGTGCTGATCCTGGTCGTCGCGCTGCTGACCGCCGCCGCTGTGAGCGTGTCGGGGGTCATCGGTTTCGTCGGGCTCGTCATTCCGCATCTGCTGCGCATGGCGGCGGGGCCGGGACACCGGTTCCTGATCCCGGGCAGCGCGCTCGCCGGCGCGGTCGTCCTCCTGGCGGCGGACCTCGCGGCCCGCACGATCGTCCAGCCCGCCGAGCTCCCCCTCGGCGTCCTCACCGCCCTGATCGGCAGCCCGTTCTTCTTCTGGCTGCTGCGCAGGACCCGCCGCAAGCAGGGAGGCTGGGCATGAAGTCCAGGACAGCCATGGGGTCCTTGAGAGGGCTCCTCAGGGCGCGCCTGGGCCAGGGCCGTCCCACTCCCCCGCCCCCGTCCGCCCCCGGTGACGTCCTCGCCGAGGCCGACGACGTCACCGTCCGTCTCGGCGCCCGCGAAGTCCTCCACGGCGTCTCCATCACGGCCCGCGCCGGTGAGGTGCTGGCGCTCGTCGGGCCCAACGGGGCGGGAAAGTCCACGCTGTTGGGTGCGCTGGCCGCCGATCTACCGGTCGACGGTGGGGTCGTACGGGTGGACGGGCGCCCCGCGTCCGAGTGGTCGGCGCCCGAACTCGCGCTGCGGCGGGCCGTGTTGCCGCAGTCCGCCGCGCTGTCGTTCCCGTTCACGGTGGAGGAGGTCGTACGGATGGGGCGGGCGCCCTGGGCCCGGCAGCCGGACACGTACGACGAGGACGATGCGGCCGTGGCGGAGGCGATGGCCGTCACGGAGGTCACGGGGTTCGCGGTCCGGCCCTTCTCCGCGCTGAGCGGCGGCGAGCGTGCCCGGGTGGCGCTGGCGCGGGTGCTCGCCCAGCGGGCCCCGCTGCTGATGCTGGACGAGCCGACGGCCGCGCTGGACCTGCGGCATCAGGAGCTGGTGCTGCGGGTGTGCCGGGAGCGGGCGCGGGCCGGGGACGCGGTGGTCGTCGTCCTGCACGACCTCGGGCTGGCGGCGGCTCACGCGGACCGGGTGGCCGTACTGCGCGACGGGCGGATCGCGGCGGACGGGCCGCCGGCGGTGGTCTTCGAGGAGGAGTTGCTGTCGGAGGTGTACCGGCAGCCGGTCGAGGTGTTCCCGCATCCGCGGACCGGCGATGTCCTGATCACACCGAAACGGGGTTCTTGACCTGCTCTCGACCGGAGCATGGGGACTGTTTTGAGCCACCGTGATCCGGTCCTGCTCGGCCGTGTTCGCGAACTATCTGATCGGTCTGCGGGAGGGCCCGGAGGCCAGTCACCGCCGGTTGAGCTTCTGCACCACCGCCGACCGGCCCATGACCTGTTTGCCGGTCTTCGGGTTCAGCTTCGGGTCGCCGTCCGTCTCGTACTCGGGCACCCGGTCGGTGCCGATGACGCGGAAGCCCTCGTGCCGGTACTTCCTGCGCCAGGTCGGCTCACCGAACCCGGACATGAAGCGGGCGTTCCTGGCATTGGCGAAGTCCCTCAGCGCCTGCTGCTGCACGTCGGCGTTTCCCGAACCAAGCCATTCGCTGTCGCGCCGGGCCGCGGTGAGCTGACGGCACTGCTCGGCGAAACCGGGCGCGGACTTCCGGCCCGACTTCCAGTGCGAGTGCTGCTCGACCGCCAGGTTCCATACGTACCGGGCGTGCGCGCAGTGCAGCAGCATCTGCAACCTCCGGCTCCCCGACGACCTGCACGCCGCCATCAAGGCCGCTGCCGAGCGTGACGGGCGCTCCGCACACGGACAGATGCTGTGGTACTTGCGGCGAGCAGTCGAGTCCTCCGGGACGCCGGATCGGCCTGAAGGCGATTCGGCCACCCCTGTCCCGCTACGCGGTAGCGGGCACTCACCCCGGCCGGACAGCTGGTACGGCACCCTCCTGAAGGGCGTCTTCAACTTCCAGCCCGACCCGACGGTCCTCCAAGTCACGGTCTGGCTCCTGTATCTGATCCCGACGCTCGCGCTGTTCCTCGCCCCGGTAGGGTTCGCCTCCGGGAAGGGGAAGGTGAAGATTCCTGATGAGCAGGGTTCGCGGGGTTCGGAGCCCACGAAGGCTTCGTGAGGTTCGTCCGGTTCGTACACGCGGGAGGTTCCTCGGACTGCGTGCGTACGGCCGTGGCGCGCTGCTGACCACGGCGGTGACGGCGCTGTCGTTGACGGCGAGCGGGTGTGTGGTGGTCCGCGGCGACCTGGAGATCGTGCCTACGGCGACACAGGCGGAGGCGGCGCGGGCGCTGAAGGACTTCACCACCGCGTACAACAAGGCGGACAAGGAGTACGACCAGTCCCAGGACGCCTCCCGGGTCACCGGCGCGCTCGCCGACATCGACGGCGGCAAGCTCCGCTCGGGCGCGAAGATCAACCCGAGCGGCAACCCGAACCATGTCGCGCTGAAGCTGACCGACGTCACGTACACGATCCCCGAGAAGGCGGCCTGGCCGCGCTGGTTCGTGGCCGACGCCGCCGCCAACAAGGGCAACGCGACGGACCGTTGGCTGTTCGTCTTCACCCGGGACGGCCTCACCGATCTGTGGGAGGTGTCCTTCCTCACGATCGTGCCCGCCGCCGACGTGCCGGAGTTCAAGAAGGACGAGAACGGCTACGCCCAGGTGGTCACGCCGGACGACCCCGAACTCTCCGTCACACCCGCCGAGTTGCCCGACAAGTACGTGACGTATCTGAAGGAGGACAGCGCCCTCTTCGCGGACGGCCCGTACACCTCCGAGGAGCGCTCCGAACGCCAGCAGAACGAGCGGAAGCCGGGCCTGGCACGGCAGTACATCGACGAGGCCCTGACCAACGGCGACTACGCGCCGGTCGGTCTGCGCACCACGGACGGCGGGGCGCTGGTCTTCTTCACCACCCGCCACTACCAGAAGCAGACCGCCGCGCAGGGCGTGGACATCCCCGTCAACGACGCGGCCGTCCGGGCGCTGATGACGGGCGAGCCCAAGGAGTCGCTGACGCTGGAGTTCGTGAACAACCAGGCGGTGCTCGATCCGGCGAAGACGGAGTCGGACCAGCAGGTGAAGTTCCTGAGCCAGGTGGGCGGGCTCACGGGGGCCAAGGGCGAGTGACCGCCGGGCGGGGGTGAGAAGTCGGCCCCCGCCGAGGACTCAACCCCTCGACGGCCAGGCCGAGTCGGTGTGGCCCGACTCCTCACCCACGTGGCGTGAGCACGCGTCGGTGAGGATCTCCAGCAGGCTCAGCGGGTCCGGCAGCGGGTGCTCGGGTCCACGCACCCAGTGGACATCGAGATCACCGGGGAGCCGGGCCGGCGGGACGAGAACGTACGACCCCCGGCAGTGCCAGCGCAGCCCCGGATGCTCGTCCATGGTCTCCGGGTGGCAGTCCAGCTCGCAGGGCCACCACTCGTCCTCGTCCTCGGGCGTACCCCGGGTGAGGGTGAAGAACAGGAGCCGTCCGTCGTCGGACTCGGACTCGGACTCCGCGACGGGGCCCACCTCGATCCCGGAGGCGAGCAGCCGCTCCAGGGCCTCACGGCCGGCCGCGATCGGCACGTCCAGCACGTCGTGGACCATGCCGGTGGCGGTGATGAAGTTGGCCTGCGGCTGGTGCCGGGCCCACCGCTCGATCTGGGCGCTGTCGGTCGTGGACTGCGTCTGCCAGGCGAACGACACCGGGTGCCGGGCGGGGGTGGGACAACCCACGCGGTCGCAGGAGCACCGGTAGCCCGAGGGGTACGCGGCGGGCGCGAGCGGGAGTCCCGCGGCGGCGGCGGCGAGCAGCAGTTCCTCACGGCCGGCTTCGTCGGCCGCACTGTCGAGCGGGCGGCTCGTACGGCGGGCGCGCAGCCACTCGGAGATCCTGCCCTGCCGACCGGACCGGCCGCCGAACGTCGCGCTCATCTATCCCCTCGCCTTGCTGTGTGCGGACAGCATGTCTCATGGTCCCACCATCCTGCGCTCCGGGTGACCGGAGCGCGCATCCGGGGTAGGTGGGGCGATGCCGGGGTGCGGACAGGGATGGCGGGCTATTACATCCTTTGACGGGATTTACGGTCCGCCGTCAGGCCCTTCGTGGTCGGTTTGGTCACACCTGAGCGGGGAGTTGACCGGGTCAACGGGGCGCGAGGCCGCGGAGGGCGTACTCCACGAGGGTGTCCGTGTACTCGTGCGAGATGGGGCCCGTGTACTGGAGCCAGCGCTGGGCGAGCGGTGAGACGAAGAGCTCCAGGGCGATGCGCGGGTCGATGTCGGGGCGTACGGCGCCCTGTTCCTGGGCCGAGCGCAGGCGCTTCACGTACAACTGGAGCTGGGGTTCGA
Organism: Streptomyces sp. CA-210063; assembly: GCF_024612015.1. NCBI lineage: Bacteria > Bacillati > Actinomycetota > Actinomycetes > Kitasatosporales > Streptomycetaceae > Streptomyces > Streptomyces sp. CA-210063. Next base: position 7,686,669 of record NZ_CP102512.1, on the reverse strand, counting down.
GGAGCTTGCCGACGAACTCGGTGCCGAGCTGTTGGTTGACCACCCCCTCGGCGGCCAGCGCTCGCGACGGGGCCTCGAACTTGGGGTCGAGCAGCTCGTCCACGGTGGCGCGCAGGACCGCCTTGAGATCGGCCTCCAGATCACCGGTGTCCGGGATCTCGTACTGCGCCTGCTCCCCGATGGCTTCGGGCCGGGCCGCGGCCTCCGCCGCCTGGGCGCTCAGGTCGATGAACGCCTCCAGGAGGACGTCCGCCTTGGACGCCCACCACCGGTAGATCGTCTGCTTCCCGACGCCGGCGCGGGCCGCGATGCCCTCGATGGTCGTCTTCTGATATCCGACCTCGGTGACGAGGGCGAGGGCGGCGTCGTAGATGGCGCGACGGGACTTCTCGCTGCGCCGGGCGGAAACGGGGGCGGTCTTTTTGGCCATGCTCCGAATTTACCAGGTTGACAAGACGGTGCGTCTCGCCTGATGGTGGTTGAGGTCAGCGAGACGAACCGTATCGTCACAACAAGGGAGACTGTCATGACCCGAGGTGGAGCGGGAAACATGCGGCCGTGTCGGCGGCGGCCTCGACCCCCAGGCCCAGAAGCGGGAGCTGCTGCGCAAGTTCCAGGAGAAACGGCAGGAACAGGAAGCGGACACGGGAACGGACAGCACGACCGGCGAAACGTCGTGAACCGGAGCGGGTCCGCCCCGCCGAGGCCGCCGTGAGGGGCCTCGGCGGGGCGGACCCGCCGTATCAGTCCGAGGACACCGGAGCCGGACCGGCCAGCTCCAGCACCCCCACCGTCTGGCCCCCGCTGGTCTCTCCGGTCGTACGGAAGCCGAGGCCGAGGTAGAAGGCCTCCGGGCCGTCGGGGCCGGGATGCCAGGTGACGAAGAGTCGGCCGCCGCCGCGGCGGCGGATCTCGGCGGCCACGGACTCGACGGCGAAACGGCCGTAGCCCCGCCCCTGTTCGTCGGCGGCGATGTTGAGGCGCCAGAGCCCGGAACGGAGGTCGGTCCCCGTGCCGTCGCCCTTCCAGTCGATGTCGAAGAAGGCCATGAGGAAGCCGACGGCCCGGTCACCGTCGCGGATGAGGCGGGGCCAGGCGACGCCGGGGTGGACGTACGCCTCGGCGAGGGACTTCACCACCGGCTCCACCAGGTGTTCCTGGTCGGGGCGGACGCGTACGTCGGTCGCGGTGTCGAGGTTGGCGGGGGTTATCTCGTCCAGATACGGCGTGGTTGACATGATCGATGACATAGCCGAAGACCGCGCGGACACCGCAAGCGATTTTCGGCACGGGCCAGGCAGCGAACATCGGCAAGCGTCACCTGTCCGGCTGATCGACCTACTGCTCCACGGCATGCCCCCGACGGATGCGCTTCCCTCGGACAACGCCCCCTACAGGCAGCCCGGTCGACTTCGCCGTCAGGAACCCTCATGCGTATGTGGAAGCCGCTCGTCGTCATCGCCACCGCGTTTGGCGACACCCCTGTCCGCATCACCACCGAACGCTGCGGGACCCACCACCGGCTCTCCTGGATCCTCGGTTACGCGCCCGACTCCGGGCGCTGGGGCTACGTCCAGGCCCAGCACCTGCCGGCCTGCCACTGAGCCCTCGCCCGTCACCGGGCCTGGTCGTCGTCTCCGGCCGGCGGCCAGGCGTCCCCCCACTCCGTGTCGCGGGCCGCCCTGTAGAGGAGGCCGTGGCGCTTGGTGACCGTGGTCCGGCTGAGGGCGGGCTCGGACTCGCAGAGGTCGAGGAGGACCTGGCCCTTGCGGATCTGGGGCTTGCGTACGACGCGGGAGGGGGCTGGGACCGGGGGGAAGCGGGTGGCGGCGACGTAGCTGAACTTCTCGTCCTCGTACGGCAGGGAGCCGCCCTTGATCTGGCGGTGCAGGGAGGAACGGCTGACCCGGGCGGAGAAGTGGCACCAGTCCTCGCCGGGGACGATCGGGCAGGCGGCGCTGTGCGGGCAGGGCGCGGCGATGTGGAAGCCGGCGGCGACGAGGCGGTCGCGGGCCTCGATGACGCGGGTGTAGCCGTCGGGGGTGCCGGGTTCGATGATCACGACGGCCTGGGCGGCGGTCGCGGCCGCGTCGACCACGGCGGTGCGGTCGGCGGCGGTCAGCTCGCCGAGGACGTAGGAGACGGTGACGAGATCAGTGCTCTCGATGGTGAGCGCCGATCCGATACGAGAGCGCTGCCACTCGGCGGCCTTCAGCTCCGGGTTCGCCGCGGCGATCTCCCGCCCCAGCGCCAGCGCCGGCTCGGCCCAGTCGAGCACGGTCACCGGCCGCCCGCCCTCCCAGGTGGCGCTCACCGCCCAGGTCGCCGCGCCCGTACCCCCACCGACGTCGACATGGCTGCCGGGCACCCATCCGGGCACGGCCGCCGCGAACGCGTCGAGCGCCGAGCACACCGCCTCGAACGTCGCGGGCATCCGATACGCCGCGTACGCGACGACATCCGACCGGTCCCGCAGCACCGGGACATCCGTCGGCGTCCGCCCCCGGTAGTTCGCGATCAGCCGGTCGACCGCCTGCGTGGCCGACTTCGGCGGGAGACCGTCGAGGAGGGCGGAGAGGGCGGTACGGAGGGTGTCGGCGGGGGGAAGAGGGGCGTTCACGTGGTGATTCTATGGGCGGCCCGCAAGGGCGGAATCAGACCTTCTCCGCCACCACGCGTGGATGGTCGGCGAGGAGCATGCCGATGTCCTCCACGTCGGAGGTCAGGATGGTCACCCGGCCCGGTTGCTGGACTGCGGTCGCGCACAGCATGGCATCGATGGCGTACTTGTGGCCGTGCAGTCCCGCGCCTCGCAGCAGAGTGGCCGCGGACTGTGCGGCGGCCTGAGAGAGCGGTTCCACCCGGAGCCGCGACAGCGTCCACCTCAGCGCGGCGTCATTGATCCGGGGATGGATGACCTCGACCAGCACCGCGGCGGAGGTGAGCACGGGCAGGTCCGCCTCACGGGCCGCCGCCAGCCACTCGTGCACCTCGCGGTCCCGTTGTACGGCTTTCGCGAGTCCCTCGCTGTCGAGCACCAACGCGCCGCTCACGCGGCCTCACCCGCGTGGGCCGTGCCGCCCGTGAGCCGGGCCCGCTTGGCCGCCACGGCCTCCGGGTCGGCCGGCCCGTGCACTTTGTCGAAGTCCGCGATCAGCTCATCCAGGTTGTCACGCTCTATCTGCCGCTGCGCCGCCCGCTCCAGGTAGGCGGACACACCCCGCTTGCCGACCCGCTCACGGATCGCCTGAAGAGTGCCGGCGGTGAGCGTGACGGAGACACCGCTGGTGGGGCCTTCGCCGGGAAGGAAGTCGACGCTGTCGTCAGTCATGAACCCAGTATGGCATTGAAAATGCCATAGCCGCCTGGCCGGCCCTCATGTCCCCCGCACCGCCCGAGCCACCCGCGTCCCCGCCGCCGCCCGTGCCGCGTTGATCGGGTCCCTGCGGCGGGGATGGACCGCGTTCGTGAGCAGGATCAGGAACGTGTCCGTCGCCGGGTCCAGGACCAGCGACGTGCCCGTGAAGCCGGTGTGGCCGGCCGCGCCCCTTCCCGCCAACTCCCCCATGAACCAAGGCTGGTCGAGAGAGAATCCGAGCCCCGGCGGGGTCAGCAGCAGCTCCACGAAGTCGGGGCCGAGGATGCGGGCGGGACCGTAGGAGCCGCCCGCCAGTAACGTGCGGCAGAAGACCGCCAGGTCCCGGGCCGTCGAGAAGAGGCCCGCGTGGCCGGCGACGCCGCCGAGGGACCAGGCGTTCTCGTCGTGGACGTCGCCCCGGAGCATGCCGCGGTCGGCCTTGGCCCAGGGGCGGCGTTGGTCCTCGGTCGCGGCGGCCGTCCGGTAGGGGCCGAAGCCCGTGGACGTCATGCCGAGGGGGTGGGTGATGCCGTCGCGGATCAGTACGTCCAGGGTCCGGCCCGTCAGACGTTCCAGGACGTGCTGGAGGAGCAGGAGGTTCAGGTCGGAGTAGGCGTGCGCCGTGCCGGGCGGCGCCGTCGGGGCCTCCGAGCGGAGCATCGCCAGGCGGGCGTCCGGTGACGGGCAGTCGTGGAGCGGGAGTTCGGGGCGGAGGCCGGAGGTGTGGGTGAGGAGGTGGCGGACGGTCAGGCCGTGTCGGGCCGCGCCGATGAAGTCGGGGAGGTACGCCGCCACCTTCGCGTCGATGCCGAGGGTGCCGCGTTCCAGCTGCTGGACCGCCGCCACGGCGGTGAAGAGCTTGGTGAGGGAGGCCAGGTCGAAGGGGGTGTCGGGCCTCACCGGGACGCGGGACTCGGGCGGCAGCTCCACACCCTCGTCGGTCCGCTCGTCGTAGGACTCGTAGCGGACCGCCCAGCCCGCGGCCTCCTCGACGGCCACGAAGGGGCCGCGGCCGACGAGTACGACGGCGGCGGGGGCCCGGGGGCGGTCCCCTTCCGTCAGCGCGCGCACCTCTCGTACGAGATGGCGCAGTTCCTCGGGGTCGAGTCCGGCCCGTTCCGGGGTGTCCGTGCGCAGTCTCGGCGCGCTCAGCTCTCCGCTCCCTCCAACGTCGTACGCCTGTTCCAAGGACGGCACAGTGCCATGAAGCAGGTCGCGGCCACCAGTGTCGCGGAGAGTTGGACGACGGCCATGGGGACGGCGGTGTCCTCGCCCGCGACGCCGACCAGGGGGGACGCTATCGCGCCGATCAGGAAGGACGAGGTACCCAGCAGCGCCGACGCGGATCCCGCCGCGTGGCGTACCCGCATCAGGGCGAGCGCCTGGGTGTTGGGGAGGGCGACGCCCATCGCGGACATCAGGACGAAGAGGGCCACCGCCACCGGGGCCAGGCCCACCTCGCCGAAGACGTCCAGGGACATCAGCAGCAGCGCGGTCGCGGACATCGCGACGATCGCGAGGCCCACCGCGAACACCTTGTCCAGGCTCACCCGGCCGACCAGGATCTTGCCGTTGATCTGGCCGACGACGACGAGGCCGACGGAGTTGACGCCGAAGAGCAGGCTGAACGTCTGCGGGGAGGCGCCGTAGATCTCCTGGATCACGAACGGGGAGGCGCTGATGTACGCGAAGAGCGCGGCGAAGGTGAAGCCGCCGGCGAGCACATAGCCCATGAAGACCCGGTCGGAGAGCAGGCCGCGCATCGCGGCCAGGGTCTCGCCGATGCCGCCGACGTGGCGGTCGGCGGGGGTGAGCGTCTCGGGGAGCTTCGCCCAGACGACGGCCAGCAGGGCGACACCGATGACGGTCAGTACGACGAAGACGCCCCGCCAGTCCGTGACGCGGAGGATCTGGCCGCCGATCAGCGGCGCGATGACCGGGGCCACCCCGGAGACGAGCATCAGGGTGGAGAAGAAGCGGGCCATCGCGTCGCCGTCGTACAGGTCGCGGACCACGGCCCGGGCGATCACGATCCCGGCCGAGCCGGCGAGGCCCTGGACGAGCCGGAAGGCGATCAGGGTCTCGATGGTGGGCGCGAGGGCGCACAGGGCGGTGGCCAGGATGTAGACGACCAGGCCGATGAGGAGGGGGCGCTTACGGCCCCAGCGGTCGCTCATCGGACCGACCAGCAGCTGGCCGAGCGCCATGCCGGCGAGGCAGGCGGTGAGGGTGAGCTGGACCGTGGTGGCGGGGGCGTGCAGCGCGTCGGTGACCTCCGGCAGGGCCGGGAGGTACATGTCCATCGCCAGGGGCGCGATGGCGGTGAGCCCGCCGAGGACGAGGGTGACGAGGAGGCCGGTGCGGCGGAGGGCGGTGGGGGTCGCCGTCGACGGCTTCGGGACCTTCGACGGTTGCGGCGACCGCGATGCCGCCGGTGTCGCCGGTACCGCCGCGATCCTGTTCGGCTCGGTCGGTGCCGAGCCCGGTATGTGCCCCTCGGGCATGTGCCCCTCCCTCTGTGTTCGGTCCGCCGCCTATGCTCTCAGCTCGTACGACGTGGGCGGGGTCACAGTTCCGCCCCGGGGCCGAGGACAGGGGTGGCGATGTCGAGCGACGGACGTGTGCGGTGGGGGATTCTGGCGACCGGAGGGATCGCCGCGGCCTTCACGGCCGACCTCGTGGACCTGCCGGACGCGGAGGTCGTGGCGGTGGCGTCGCGGAGCGAGGACTCGGCGAAGGCCTTCGCGGAACGGTTCGGGATACCGAGGGCGTACGGCGACTGGCGTGCGCTCGCCGAGGACGCGGACGTGGATGTGGTGTACGTCGCTACGCCGCACTCGGCGCACCGGGCGGCCGCCGGGATGTGTCTGGAGGCGGGGCGGAACGTGCTGTGCGAGAAGCCGTTCACGCTGAACGTGCGGGAGGCGGAGGAACTGGTCGCGCTGGCGCGGGAGCGTGGGCGGTTCCTGATGGAGGCCATGTGGATGTACTGCCATCCGCTGGTGCGGCGGCTCGCCGAGGCGGTGCGGGACGGCGCGATCGGTGACGTGCGGACCGTGCAGGCCGACTTCGGGCTCGCCGGGCCCTTCCCGCCCTCGCACCGGCTGCGGGACCCGGCGCAGGGCGGGGGCGCGCTGCTCGACCTCGGTGTGTATCCGATCTCCTTCGCGCAGCTGCTGCTCGGGGAGCCGTCGGACGTGACGGGGAGAGCGGTGCTCTCCGACGAGGGCGTCGATCTCCAGACAGGAGCACTGCTCTCGTGGGAGAGCGGTGCCATCGCTTCGGTGCACTGCTCCATCGTCGGCGGCACGGGCACCTCCGCCTCGGTGACCGGCTCCGAGGGCCGCATCGACATCCCGTCCGGCTTCTTCTTCCCGGACCACTTCGTCCTCCACCGCGACGGCCGCGACCCGCAGACCTTCGCCGCGGACCCGGCCGACGGTCCCCGCAACAGCTTCCGTCACGAGGCCGGCGAGGTCATGCGGGCCCTGCGCGCCGGCGAGACGGAGTCCCCGCTCGTCCCGCTCGACGGCACCCTCGCCGTGATGCGGACACTCGACGCGATCCGGAATCGCGTCGGCGTCCGCTATCCCGGCGAGGACGACCGTCGGAGTGACCCACAAGGACTGGCGGCTACGCCGGCGTGAGCCCCGGCCTGCCCGCCTCCACCGCGAACGACCCGACCGTGGAGATCCCGGCCCCGGTCGTCGTCACATACGGCACCCCCTTGAAGTCGGCGCGGGCGGACTGGCGGCCGAGGTCGACCGTGACGTACCCCCGACGGCCGTTGTAGAAGCGCATGTGGGGGTTGGCGGTCATGTAGGTGTCCCAGTTGGCGGGCTTGTCGGAGCCGTTGCCGCCGCTGCTGATGGAGGTGGCGACGAGCTCCGTGCCGACGGTCCGGGACGAGCGGTTGTCGAAGTCGCGCTTGATGTCGTAGGCGTAGCCGTTGTGGACGTCACCCGTGAGGACCATCAGGTTCTCGATGCCGGCCGCGTCGGCGCCGGCGAGGATCCGCTCGCGGGAGGCGGTGTAGCCGTCCCAGGAGTCCATGGACACCTTGTAGGTGTCGCCGACGGCGTTGCGGCGCTGGGAGAAGGTGACCTGCTGGGGGACGACGTTCCAGACGGCGTCGGACTTGGCCCAGCCGTTCAGCAGCCAGCGTTCCTGGGTGGCGCCCGTTATCGTGCGCGCGGGGTCGGCGGAGTCCGGTCCCGGGGTCTGCCAGCCGTCGCCGTACGCCTGGTTGGAGCGGTACTGACGGGTGTCGAGTATGTCGAACTGGGCGAGGCGGCCCCAGGTGAGGCGGCGGTAGAGCCTCATGTCGGGGCCGTCGGGCTTCTGCGGGGTGCGCAGCGGCTGGTTCTCCCAGTACGCGCGGTAGGCGGCGGCGCGGCGCAGCAGGAACTCCTCCGGGGGGACGTCGTTCTCGGGGATGTCGTCCGCGTAGTTGTTCTCGGTCTCGTGGTCGTCCCAGGTGACGACGAAGGGGTGCGCGGCGTGCGCGGCCCGCAGGTCGGGGTCGGTCTTGAAGAGGGCGTACCGCAGGCGGTAGTCCTCCAGGGTGACGGTCTCGCGGTTGAACAGGTCGGGCAGGACGCGGTCGCTGTACTTGCGGTTTCCGCCGACGGAGTTGACCGCGTATTCGTAGAGGTAGTCCCCGAGATGGAAGACGACATCGATGTCTTCGCCCGCCAGGTGCCGGTAGGCGGTGTAGTAGCCGTCCGTGTAGGCCTGGCAGGAGACGGCCGCGAAGGAGAGACCGGTGGAGCCGGTCAGATGGCTGCGGCCGGGCGCGGTGCGGGTGCGGCCGGTCTCGCTGATCCAGGTGCCGGTGCGGAAGCGGTAGTAGTAGACGCGGCCGGGGTCGAGGTAGCCGACCTCGACGTGCACGGTGTGGCTGAACTCGGGGTGGGCGGTGGCCGTGCCTCGTCTGACGATCCGTCGGAAGCCCTCGTCGTGGGCCAGTTCCCACTGGACGGCGACGCGTTCGGCGGGCAGGCCGCCGTCGGGCTGGTACGGGGCCGGGGCGAGCCGGGTCCACAGCAGCACGGAGGCGGACAGCGGGTCGCCGGAGGCCACGCCGAGGGTGAAGGGGTTCTCGGTGATCCGCCGCGCGTCGAGCGTGGCGGCGGCCGCGGCGCCCGCCGCGGGGAGGTTGGTGGCGAAGGCGAGCGCGGCTGCGGCGCCGGTGACGGTGAGGAAGCGGCGGCGGTCGAAGTGCCGGGCGGCGGCGCGGAGTTCGGGTGCGTGGGACGAATGGGGCTGCGTCGACTTCTGGGCTGCGGGTGTCATCTGGCCCTCCCCTGACGGTTGTTGTACTAGGCATTGGAGTGGTCGGGGTCGACGCTCTCCTGTCGCGTACACAACACTCAGATGGCGGACTGATGAGTTCCGGATGGCGGGCCCTTCCTGCCCGGCGGGGCACCGGCCCTCGCCTACGCTGCGAGCCCATGAAGGCTAAAGGAACCAAGATCGCGATCGTGACAGGCGCGGGCTCCGGTATCGGCCGTGCCGTGGCCGTGGAGTTGCTGCGCACGGGCTGGTCGGTGGCGCTGGCGGGCCGCCGCGAGGAGAAGCTCACCGAGACGGCGGCCGGCGCCGGAACGGAGGTCCCTGAGGCCCCCGAGACCCCTGAGGCCCCCGAGACCCCTGAGGCCCCCGAGACCCCTGAGGCCCCTGAGGCCCCCGAGGCCCTGTGCGTCCGCACGGACGTCTCGCGCCCCGGAGACGTGGACGCGCTCTTCGCCGCCGTACGGGAGCGGTTCGGGCGGCTCGACCTGCTGTTCAACAACGCAGGCACGTTCGGCCCGGGCGGGGTGCCGGTGGAGGAGCTGGACTACGCGGCCTGGCGGCACGTCGTGGACACCAACCTCAACGGGGCGTTCCTGTGCGCCCAGGCGGCGTACCGGCAGATGAAGGAGCAGGACCCCCAGGGCGGGCGCATCATCAACAACGGCTCCATCTCCGCGCACACACCCCGCCCGCACTCCGTCGCCTACACCGCGACCAAGCACGCCCTGACCGGCCTGACCAAGTCGCTCTCCCTGGACGGACGGCCCTACGGCATCGCGATCGGCCAGATCGACATCGGGAACGCGGCGACGGACATGACCGAGCGCATGCGGAACGGGGTGCTCCAGGCGCATGGGGAGCTGATGCCCGAGCCGGTGATGGACGTGGCCGATGTGGCCCGGACCGTGCGGCACATGGCGGAGCTGCCGCTGGAGGCGAACGTGCAGTTCGCGACGGTGATGGCGACGACGATGCCGTACGTGGGGCGGGGCTGAGCACTACCTCCACCAGGTGCCCACGACACTCGTCCATGACTCAACCTGCACAAACGGAAGATTCCGCTCCGGACCATTCGAGCACGTGAAAGGCATATGCTCATGACCGCCTCCACGAGAGCTTCACACTTGGAGGCGGTGGCTTCCGCAGCCAACCCGAGGGGGGAGGCGGCAGCCGTTCCGCGTTCCGGAAGGGGGCGGACCTCGCGTGGGACCGCGAGGTAAGCACCGGAACGCGGGACGACTGCCCGCCATACTTTTCTTCTCCGGGCGGTATCCGAACGGGACTTCCTGGCAATGGCCCGTCGACAGCTCAGGAATTGGCTGTCCGCCCCAGGATCCGGTCGACCTCGGCCACCTGGTCCGCGGTGAGCGGCCCCTTCGCGAGGGCGCCCGCGTTCTCCTCGGCCTGGGCGACGGTGCGGAAACCGGGGATGGGCACGGTCCGCGGGCTGCGGGCCCAGATCCAGGCGAGGGCGCCCTGCGCGAGCGTACGGCCCTCGCTGGTGAGGATCTCGCGCAGCGCCTCGACCCGGCCGAGCCACTCCGGGTCGGCGCCGGCGCCCGCGGTGAAGCCCGGCAGCCACTCGGGCGGGGCACTGCGGATGTCACCGGCCTCCAGGGCGCGCCCGGCGGTGTGCCTGCCGGTGAGCAGGCCCATGGCGAGGGGGCTGCGGTTGACGCTCGCCAGGTCCGACTCCTCGCACAGCGCGAGGAGTTCGGGCGCGTCCTGGAGGATGTTCAGGCGGTGCTGCACGGCCGTGCAGTGCGGCCCCTCGGCGAACACGGCGGCGCGCTCGGCGTCGTCGGTGCTCCACGCGTACGCCCGGATCAGGCCCTCCCGTACGAACTCCTCGCAGAGGTCGCGGAGTCGGGCCGCCTGGTCGGGGTGGGCGTCGGAGATGTGGAGCTGGTACAGGTCGATGTGGTCGGTGCCGAGGCGGTCCAGGGAAGCAATGAGGGCGCGGCGGGCGTGGTCCGGGGAGGCGTCCTGGCCGTTGGCGACACGGGTGCGCTCGTCGAAGAGGTTGCCCCATTTGGTGGCCACGACGACGTCCGCGCGGCGCTTGCCGAGGGCACGGCCGAGCACGCGCTCGCTGTGGCCGGTGCCGTAGGCGTCGGCCGTGTCGAAGAAGGTGACGCCGAGGTCGAGGGCGCGGTGGATGGCCCGTACGGACTCCTCGTCGTCCACCTTCCCCCAGCCGAGGGGCTGCCCGTCGGGCCGCTGCCACTCGCCGCCGATCGCCCAGCAGCCGAAGCCTAGGGCGCTGATCTGGATACCGCTGCGGCCGAGGGGCCTGGTGTGCGTACCCGTGTTCGCTTCCGTGCCCGTGTTCGCTTCCGTGCCCGTGTTCGTCTCCATGCCCACAGACGGTAGGAGTTGGAGCGCACACGAAGGCAAGACCTCTGGGGGGCGTACTTTCAGGCCTGGCCTGTCTCGAAGCGGCTGATCCGGCCGTCCTCCGACACGGTGAAGCGCCAGGCGGTGCGCATCTCGCCCCAGGTGTCGTTGCGGTAGTCGGCGACGAGGGAGCGGCCGCCGTTGGACTCCCGGTGGACCTCCATGTGGCCGTGGGAGGAGAAGATCTCCCGGTCGGTCCACTCCGCGAGGTCCCGGTCGGAGCCGTCGTCCGCCATGGTCGCGTCGGGGGCGAGGAGGGCCATGAAGGCGTCGCGGTCATGGGAGTTCACCGCGTTGACGAAGGCCCGGACGGTCGGGTCACTGAGTTTGGCTGGTGCGATCGTCATGCCGGTCAGCCTCACACCGTTCCGACGGGTGCGCCACCGCAGGCGCGGCCCGGACGCGGCACCACCCGAACGGGCGCGCGGGCGCGTCGGGCGGGTGTGATCGGTGCGACGGTGGATACGCGGGAGGGAACATTCGCAAGGGCTGTTCGGGAGTGGTCATGACCTCATTCGACCGACGTGACTTGGGCCTGCTGCTGCTCCGGCTGGGCGCGGGCGGTGTGCTCGCCGCGCACGGGACGCAGAAGCTGTTCGGCTGGTTCGGCGGGGGCGGTATCCAGGGGACCGGCGCGTTCATGGAGTCCGTCGGGTACACGCCCGGCAAGGCGAGCGCCACCGCGGCCGGGCTGGCCGAGACGGGCGGCGGCACCCTGCTCGCGCTGGGCCTCGCGACGCCCGCGGCCGGTGCCGCCGCGGCGGGCGCGATGGGCGGCGCGGCCGCGGTCCACACGCCCAACGGCTTCTTCAACGCCAGTGGCGGCTACGAGTACGCCGCGACCCTGGGTCTGGCCGCCGCCGGTCTCGCGGTCGCCGGCCCCGGCCGGCTCTCCCTCGACCACGCGCTCCACCATGTGGTCGACCGGGGCTGGATGGTCCCGGTGGCGCTCGCCGGTACGGCCGCGGTCACGGCGGTGGTCGTGGGCACGCGGAACCAGCGGCTGCGGAAGGAGAAGGAGGGCGAGCAGGAGGTGCTGTTCGAGGAGTGACCGTCACGCTGTCATAGGGGCGTGGCAGGCTGCGCCCCATGAATGAGCGGATCGACTCCCCCGGCGACCTCTGGCAGTCCGTCTCCCTCCTGCACGCCTGGCTGGAGGCGGACCAGCCGTACGGCGGCCAAGAGGGCCTGCTCCTGCGGATGTTGAAGCTCCAGGAGGAGGTCGGCGAGGTCGCCCAGGCGGTGATCGGCGCGACCGGGCAGAACCCGCGCAAGGGCACGACCCACACCTGGGACGACGTCCAGGCGGAACTGTGCGACGTGGTCATCACGGCGCTGGTGGTGCTGCGCACCCTCACCCCGGACGCCCGCGAGGTCTTCGCGGCCCACCTGGCCGCCGTCACCGAACGCTCGCTGGGGTCCCGCCGTGGCTGACAGCGCGTTCTGGATCGCCTCGCTCACCGCCGGTACCGCCGTGCTCGCGAGCTGGGTGACGAGCCGGGGGACCGCGCGGGCGGCGCGGATCCAGGCGGACACGACGGCGGGTGCGCAGCGGGTGGAGCGGCTGCGGGAGGCGCGGCGGACGGCGTACGCGGAGTTCATCGAGCAGGCGCAGCGGCTGAACGATGTGCACTGGAAGGTGTCGGACGTGGTCCGGGGCGCCGAGGGCGGGCTCGGGCCGGAGCAGGTCGAGGAGCTGCGGCGGCTGCGTGAGCGGCAGCGGGACGAGTACGCCGCGCTGCGGAATCTGACGTGGGTCGTCTCGCTGGAAGGGCCCGACGAGGTCGCCGAACTCGCCAACACCGTCCGGCGGTCGACGAGCCCCTTCCACAAGGCGATCGAGGCGATGATCGAGGGCGATACCGGTGCCGTCGCTCGCTTCGACGCCTGCTACGCGCCGTTCTGGCAGGTGCTGAGGGACTTCATCAAGGCCGCCCGCGACACCCTGCACACCATGTAGGCCCCGGCCCTTCGGTCATACCCCGGGGTGACTCGGCGGCCGCGTCGTACTGCGTTCCGAGTAGCCGGGATTGTCGGCAGCCGCACGACGACGGGAGGGGCCCCGGACGGGAGTCTTGGCAGGCATCCGAGACTTCTGACGTGGAGACCTGCGACCCATGGCAACCTTCCTTCATCGGCTGGGCCGGCTGGCCTTCCGCAAACGCTGGTACGTCACCCTTGTGTGGGTGGCGGTCCTCAGCGCCGTAGGTTTCGGCGCCCTCAAGGCCCCGGGAGCCTCCGACGAGGAGTTCTCCATGCCGGGCATCGAGTCCCAGAAGGCGTTCGACCTGATGGAAGAGCGCTTCCCCGGCGTCACGGCCGACGGCGCCACCGCCCGGGTCGTGTTCGTCGCGCCGAGCGGTGAGAAGGTCACCGCCACCGAGAACAAGAAGGCGATCGAGGACACCGTCGCCGATCTGGCGGACGGCTCCCAGGTCGCGAGCGCCGTCGACCCGTTCCAGGCGCGGGCCGTCAGCGAGGACGGCTCGACGGCGTACGCGACCGTCACCTACAAGGTCGCCGCCAACAACCTGACCGACGCCAGCAGGACCCATCTGGAGAACGCGCTCCACCAGGCCCAGGACTCCGGGCTGACCGTCGAGGCGGGCGGCGACGCGGTGGCCGAACAGGGCAGCGCGGGCGGCACGGCCGAGGTGATCGGCGTCGCCCTCGCCGCCGTCGTCCTGCTGATCACCTTCGGCTCGCTGGCCGCCGCCGGGCTGCCGCTGCTGACCGCGCTCATCGGCGTCGGCCTCAGCATGGCCGCGATCCTCGCCCTGGCCGACGTCTTCGGGCTGTCGGCCACGACCGGCACCCTCGCGATGATGCTGGGCCTCGCGGTCGGCATCGACTACGCCCTGTTCGTCGTCTCCCGCTACCGGGAGGAGCGCGCCAAGGGCCGTACGCCCGAGGAAGCGACCGCGCTCGCCACGGGCACGGCCGGATCGGCGGTCGTGTTCGCCGGACTCACCGTCGTCATCGCGCTGGCCGGCCTCTCCGTGGTCGGCATTCCGATGCTGACGAAGATGGGGCTGGCCGCCGCGGGCGCGGTCGTCGTCGCCGTACTGATCGCGCTGACCCTCGTCCCGGCCGTCCTCGGCTTCTGGCCGAACGCCGTGCTGGCGCGGAAGGCCCGCAAGAGCGGCCGTATCGAGGAGAGCGGTGCGGACAACGGTGGCACCCGCTGGGCCCGGTTCGTGCTGCGCCGCCCCGTGCCCGTGCTGGTCCTCGGTGTCCTCGGCCTCGGCGCGCTCGCGGTGCCGATGACCGACCTTCAGCTGGGCATGCCCGGCGACGAGGCCAAGTCGACCTCCACCACCGAGCGCCGGGCGTACGACGCGCTCGCCGAGGGCTTCGGGCCCGGCTTCAACGGGCCGCTGACGATCGTGGTGGACGCCCGGGGCGCGGACGACGCGAAGGCCGCCGCGGAGACGGTCGCGAAGGAGATCGGCGCCACGAAGGGGATCGTTTCCGTCTCCCCGGCACGCTTCAACGAGGCCGGCGACACCGCCGTCTTCTCGGCCGTGCCCGCCACGGCGCCGACCGACGAGAAGACCAAGGACCTGGTGACCGTCATCCGGGACGAGCGTCCCGGCATCGAGTCCGGGACGGGGGCGACGTACGAGGTCACCGGTAGCACCGCGCTGAACATCGACCTCTCCGGCAAGGTGCAGTCCGCGCTGGTCCCCTATCTGCTGGTCGTGGTCGGCCTGGCCGTCATCCTCCTGCTGGTCGTCTTCCGCTCCCTGCTCGTCCCGCTCAAGGCGGCCGCCGGCTTCCTGCTGTCGGTGCTCGCGTCGCTCGGCGTGGTCGTCCTGGTCTTCCAGCAGGGCCACGGCGCGGAGCTCCTGGGCGTGGAGCAGACCGGACCGATCATGAGCCTGATGCCGATCTTCCTGGTGGGCATCGTCTTCGGCCTGGCCATGGACTACGAGGTGTTCCTGGTCTCGCGGATGCGGGAGGCGTACGTCCACGGCGACCGGGCCGACGAGGCGATCACCAGCGGCTTCCGGCACAGCGCCCGGGTGGTCGTGGCCGCCGCCCTGATCATGATCGCGGTGTTCGCCGGGTTCATCGGCGAGAGCGACTCCATGATCAAGATGATCGGGTTCGGGCTGGCCTCGGCGGTCCTGTTCGACGCCTTCGTCGTCCGCATGGCGATCGTGCCCGCCGTGCTCGCCCTGCTCGGCGACAAGGCCTGGTGGCTGCCGAAGTGGCTGGACCGGGCGCTGCCCCGCGTCGATGTGGAGGGCGAGGCCCTCAGCCGCCGGCCCGAGGCGGAACCGGCCCCGGCGGAGCCGGCCGAGCCGGCGGGGGCGCGCACCTGATCCGACCGCCCACCGTTCCTTTGCACTGAGCAGGGGTGAGCCTGTTCAGCCGCACGCCCCGAACGGTCTTGGGCGTACTGGTCCCCAGCGTACTCAGCCCCGGGGCGGCGACACGGATCCTGTCCGTGGTCCGGGCCCAGGAGGCCGGTTCCCTGTGCGACCTGGCCATGTGAGTACGGCCAGAGGCAACGGAGAGGCCCCGAACCATCACTCCGGTGGAGCGGGGGCCCCGCACGCTGGCGCCGTACCCGGCGTCCCAGATCGCACAGTCACCGTAGCCCGAACGGCCCAGAGCACCGCAAGCCCGGATGCCGACCATCACACGATCGAGCTAATACGACCTCGTTCGCGCTCCTCAAGGAGCAGTTGCAACCCCCACCGGGGGGCCGTCCGTGGCGAAGAACACGGACGGCCCTCGGGGCGTTGGCACCCGACGTCGCCCACCATGGTTCCCCGCCCCACCGACCGGAGTCCCCGATGAGTATCAGCCTGGACCGGCGCTACGCGGACCGCCTGGAGGATTTCCAGCACCGCCATCCCTTCCTCGTCGATCTCGCGATGGCCATGGCGCTGATGGGCTGCGTGGTCCTCGGCAGCGTGCTCACCCTGCCCGGCGCCGAGCCGCCGGGCCAGGGAAAGGTCGGCGTCGCCGTCATGGGTGTGTCCTGTCTCGCCCTGCTCAAGCACCGCACCCATCCGCGCGCCGCCCTCGTCGTGACCGTGGTCTGCACCGGGGTCGCGATCACGATGGGCTATCTGCTCACCCCCCTGCTGCTGGCACCGATCATGGCGGCGCTCTACTGGCTGGCCACGCTCACCGACCGGGACACCACCCGCGTCTACGGCCTCACCACCATCGCGGCGATGACGCTCGCGGCCGTGTTCTCCGACTCCATGGATCACCTCTCGCTGCTGCTCAGGACGATCGGCCCCGTCTTCTGGCTGCTGCTGCCCCTCGCCGCGGGCCGGGGGACCCAGATCCGGCGCGCCTACCTGAAGTCGGTGCAGGCCCGCGCCGAACACGCCGAGCGCACCCGGGAGGAGGAGGCCCGCCTCCGGGTCACCGAGGAACGGATGCGCATCGCGCGCGATCTGCACGACGTGGTCGCCCACCACCTGGCCCTCGCCAACGCCCAGGCGGGCACCGCCGCGCACCTCACCCGTATCGATCCCGAGCAGGCCCACCGGATCCTCACCGACCTCACGGGTACCACGTCGTCGGCGCTGCGCGAGCTGAAGGCCACCGTCGGCGTACTGCGCCGGCCCGACGACCCCGAGGCGCCGCTCGCCCCCACCCCCGGGCTCGACCGGCTCCCGGAGCTGACGGCCGCGTGCGAATCCGCCGGCCTCACGGTCACCGTCACCACGGAGGGCGCCCCGGGGCCGCTCGACCCCGGCGTGGACCTGACCGCGTACCGGATCGTGCAGGAGGCCCTCACCAACGTCAGCAAGCACGCCGCCGTGGACGCGGCGCGCATCCGCCTCGCGTACGCGGAGTCCCATCTGACGATCACGGTCAGCGACGACGGCACGCCCCGCCCCCAGGGCTCCCCGGCATCCGGCCGTGGTTTCGGCCTCATCGGCATGCGCGAGCGCGCCCAGTCCGTCGGCGGCTGCCTACGCGCCGGTCACCGTCCCGAAGGCGGCTTCGAGGTCACCACGGACCTCCCGCTGCGCACCCGCCCTCGCACCCCCGCACCCGAAGTGCTGGACCAGACCCCATGACCAGCGGAAGTAGAACAGCCCCATGACCATTCGCGTCCTGCTCGCCGACGACCAGGCTCTGCTGCGGGCCACCTTCCGGATCCTCATCGACTCCTGCGAGGACCTGGAGGTGATCGCCGAGGCCACGGACGGCCGGGAGGCGGTCGACCTCGTCCGCATTCACCGCCCCGACGTGGTCCTCATGGACATCCGCATGCCCGGCACCGACGGGCTCACCGCCACGGCGGTCATCTGCGCCGACGAGGAACTGGCCGACACCCGCGTACTGATCCTCACGACCTTCGAGATCGACGAGTACGTGGCCCAGGCGCTGCGCTCCGGGGCGAGCGGCTTCCTCGGCAAGGACGTCACCGCCGACGCGCTCCTCGACGGCATCCGCACGGTGGCCGCCGGCGACACGCTCCTCTCCCCCGCCGCCACCCGCACCCTCATCACCCGCTTCCTCGCCGCCCCCGCCCCCGGCAACCGCCTCGCCACCCCCGACCAGCTGACCACCCTCACGACCCGAGAACGCGAGGTGATGGCCCTGGCCGCCGAGGGCCACTCCAACGACGAGATCGCCGAGAAGCTGTACGTCAGCCCGCTGACGGTACGCACCCATGTCCACCGGGCGATGACGAAGCTGGGGGCTCGGGACAGGGCTCAACTGGTGGTGATGGCGTACCAGTCGGGCCTGATCCAGGTAACACCGCCGACCCCGGGCGCCCCGTAAGGGGCGCGGGGAACTGCGCGACCAGCCACGACGAACTGGCTGGATCGCGACGGCCCCACGCCCCAACGGCGCGTCCGACAGGCAAAACCGACTTGCCGCCCCTACTCCTTGTAGAACGTGGCGTCCTGCCGGTCGAGAGCCGTGCTCACCGGCTGGGTGTAGAGCAGGTTGTTGAAGTGCCGGATGTACCGGCCGGGGAAGTTGTACGACTCGTACGAGACCCCGGCCGCGGTGTCCGCGAGCCCGGCCCGCTGGTGGAACGAGGCGTCCGCGTCGAAGAGCGCCGTGCCGTCGTCCTTCTCCACCCACAGCTCGTTGTTCTTGTGGCGGAGGTAGTAGCCGGGGAAGTTCGCCGACTCCAGCGAGACCGTGCCGCTGCCCGCGAGGCCGGTGACGACCCGGAACTGCGAGTCGGCGAGGTTGGTGACGTTGGCCTCCAGCTTCGCCCGGTACTCCCAGTGCCGGATGAACCGGTCCGGGTAGTTGTACGAGGAGAGGCGGACGGGCGTCACTCCATCAGCCACGGGGATGCCGAGGTTGGGTGTGCCGTCGGCGTTCCAGTACAGCTTCTGGTAGCGGGTACGGCGGTTGGGGTCGTTGAGCGGGTCGCCGCTGATGTCCTTGTAGTTGCGGTCGTGGTAGACGAGGATGTCCGACTTGCCGTCCTCGGACACCGTGAAGGTGTTGTGGCCGGGGCCGTACTGGCCGGTGGCCGCGTTGCTCTTGAAGACCGGCGTCGAGGTCTTCGCCCAGGAGGCCGGGTTCATGAGGTCCGCAGTGGCGGAGGCGGTCAGCAGGCCCAGGCAGTAGTTGGCGTCGGTGGCGCTGGCCGAGTAGGTCATGAAGACCTTGCCGTTCCGCTGGATGACGGCCGGGCCCTCGTTGACGCGGTGGCCGACGGTCTCCCAGGAGTACTCGGGCTTGGAGATCATCACCGGGCTGCCGCTGATGGTCCAGGGGTTGGACATCTTCGCCAGGTACAGGTTGGTGCCGGTGCCGACCGCCGGGTCGTTCTGCGCCCAGCTGAGATAGCGGGTGCCGTTGAGCGTGAAGGTGGTGGCGTCCAGCGAGAACGTGTCCAGGGGCAGGGAGATCCGGCCCTTCTCGGTCCACGTGCCGGTCAGCGGGTTGGCCGCGCTGGTCTCCAGGACGTACGGGCGGATCTTCCAGATGTCGTTCGAGGCACCGGCCGCGAAGTACACGTACCACTTGCCGTCGATGAAGTGGATCTCCGGCGCCCAGATGTGCGCGCCCATGTCACCGCTGGCGTGCTTGGTCCAGATGGTGGTCTCCGTGGCCGTGGCGAGGCCCTGGAGGGTGGTGGCCCGGCGCATCACGATCTTGTCGTACGCGGGGACGGTGGCCGTGAAGTAGTAGTAGCCGTCGGTGTGCTTGTGGATGTGCGGGTCGGCCCGCTGTTCGGCGATCGGGTTGGTGAAGGTGACGGCGGGGGACGCCGGGGCGGCGGCCTGGGCGGGGGTGGTCACGGTGGTGAGCACCGCGAGCGCGGCGGCGGCGGCCACCAGAACCCGTCTGACGAGTCGTCTCATGTCGTGTTGCGGCCCTTCGCGGATCAAGGATGTGGGGAATCAGGCGGTCGTGGGGACGAGCCGCCACTGCTGGCAGTTGTTGTTGAGCCAGGTCCACTGGCGTACGTCCGCGCCGTTGGCCGTGGAACAGTCGGCGACGTCGGCGACCTTGCCGGTGGCGGCGTTGACGATCCGCACGTAGTCGCCGCCGAGGTAGACCATGCGGAACTTCTGGCAGTTGTTGTTCAGCCAGGACCACTGCCGGATGTCGGCGCCGTCGGCGCTCGCGCATTCGGCGACGTCCGCGACCTTGCCGGTGGCCACGTTCACCAGCCGGCTGGTGTCGTCGGCCATGTCCTCGACACGCCACTTCTGGTTGGCCCCGCCGTTGCAGGTCCACTGGAGGATGTTGGTCCCGTCGGCCGTGCCGCCGCCGTTGACGTCGAGGCACTTGCCGCTGTTGCGGTTGACGATCGTGTACGCCGTCGGCGTCGTCGCCGTCTCACCGGACGGACCGGCGATCGTCGCGCCGAGGGCGACCGGGGTGCCGAAGTTGGGCGTGCCGTCGGAGTTCCAGGTGAACTTCTGCGCACGGGTCGTACGCCCGTTGTCGCATCCGTCACCGGCCGCGTCGTTCGCGTGATAGACGATCCAGTTCTCCGTGCCGTCGGGCGAGGTGAAGAACCCGTTGTGGCCGGGCGCGTACACACTGTTGGCGTCACTGCGCTGGAAGACCGGCGTCTGCTTCTTCGTCCAGGCGGAGGCGAGCAGCGGGTCGGAACCGGTCAGCTCCAACTGTCCGAGCTTGTAGTCGGGACCCCAGCAGGCGCTGGCGGAGTAGACGAGGAAGGTACGCCCGTTGCGGTAGAGCGGCTCGGGTCCTTCGTTGACCTCACCGCTCTGCGTCTCCCAGCTGAGCGTCGGGCTGGAGATGACGGTGAAGGTGGAGCTGGCGAGCGTGTACGGGTTGCTGAGCGGCGCGATGACGAGGCTCTGCTTGCTGCCGCCGGCCGAACCGCTGCCCACCAGGTACAGCTTGTTGTTGTGCTTGAGCACGCTGGCGTCGATCAGCCAGCCGTTGGGGTTCAGGTTGGAGCCGGTGAAGGTGTTCTTGTGGGTGTACGGCCCCATCGGGTCGGAGCCGGAGCTCTCCAGCACATGGGTGCGCTGGTCGTCGCAGCAGGCGGAGCCGCGCGGCCCGGCGGAGTAGTAGAGGTACCACTTGCCGTCGAAGAAGTGGATCTCCGGGGCCCACATGTTCCAGTTGCGGCTGCTGGTGCTGTCCGACCACACCTGCACGCTGGGCGCGGTGCTCAGCCCGGCGAGCGTCGGCGACTTCCGCATGGTCAGCTCACCGGTGAACGAGGTCGTCACCAGGTAGTAGTTGCCGTTGTAGTACTCCAGCCACGGATCGGCGCCCTTCTGGGACTTGACCGGGTTGGTGTACGGCTTGCCGTCGGCAGCGGCGGCCTGCTGCGTGGGCTGGACGGCGAGGAGCGACGCGAAGAGGGCCAGCAATGCGGCCCCCAACGTCACCCAGTGACGGACTGCGATGCGGAACACGGCAAGTCCCTTCGGGGAGCGGCTCGAGAGGGGGAAATATCGGGGGGAGATTCGGGGGGAGATACCGGGGGGATTGTTCGAAATTGCGAACACTGTGCGTAACTTCGGCCAGACGGTAAAGCTGAGGCAGCAGGAACGTCAATGGATGCGACACGATTGACGTCGACGGCCCATCCGGAATAGATCGCGAAGGCGGCCGGGTTGGCGTTTGCATGGCCAAAGCGAACGAAGAGACCAGCGTGGGACGGTACGGCATCTGGAGCGGCGGCCTGCGGGCCGAGGACCCGGCTCGGCGCGGCGAACTCGCCGAGGTGGCAGCCGAGTTGGAGGAACTCGGCTATGGCGCGATCTGGCTCGGCGGCAACACGTCGGTCCATCACGCCGTCCCCTTGGTCGAGGCGACCTCACACATCACCGTCGCCACCGGCATCCAGAGCATCTGGCAGCACGAGGCCGCCGAAACGGCCGTACACTTCGCCGAACTGGAGGCCGCCCACCCCGGCCGCTTCCTGCTCGGCCTCGGCGTGAGCCACGCGAAGCTCGCGGAGCAGTACCGGCGCCCGTACGCCGCGATGGTCGACTACCTCGACGCCCTGGACGCGGCCGGACTCCCCGCCGACCGCCGGGTCCTGGCCGCGCTCGGCCCCCGGATGCTCCGCCTGTCCCGCGACCGCGCCGCCGGCTCACACCCGTATCTGGTGACCCCCGAGCACACGGCCGAGGCCCGCGAGACCCTGGGCGACGGCCCCCTGCTGGCACCGGAACTGAAGGTGGTACTGGAGACCGACCCGGACCGCGCCCGGACCCTCGCCCGCGCCCACCTCGCCTTCTACCTGACCCTGCCGAACTACACGAACACCTTCCTCCGCCTGGGGTTCACGGAGTCCGACCTCGCGGACGGGGGGAGCGATCGACTGATCGACGGGGTGTACGCGTGGGGTGACGAGGACCGGATCCGGGCACGTGTGGAGGAGTTCCATGCGGCGGGGGCTGATCATGTGGCGTTGCAGGTGGTCGATGGGCAGGAGGGGGATGTGCTGCCGCGGGAGGCGTGGGGGCGGTTGGCGGGGGTGCTGGGGATAGCCGGCTGAGGCGTTGGTCCCGCTGGGCGGAGGCGTGGCGACCAGGTCCCCGCACAGGACCTGGACGCAGATGGCTGGCAGGTCAACAACATCGATACGGTCGTGGCGGGCTGGGCATCGGGGGGCCGGTGCTCTGAGCGGTGGCGCGGGACGGGGGCGGCTCGCACGGGACAGCCCCCGCCCCGCGCCCAGCAGCTCGGCGCTCAGCGACTGAATGGAGGCTGAGCCGCTCAGCGCAGGGTGCGGACGAACACGTCACCGATCAGGTTCGTGTCCTCGGGCACCACACCGGGGTGGTAGGACTCGAAGACGACCGCCGACTCGTCCGCGCTCAGTGCCGCGTCCCCCACGGTGACAGGCTTGCCGTCCTGGCCGGGCGACAGCAGTTCCTCCTCCCCGCTGCGCAGATCACGCAGAACCAGCCCGAGCGACGTACGATTCGCGTCCGCCGTGTTCAGCAGCACCTTCGAACCGTTCACCGACAGGTCCGAGATCAGGGTGAGATCGGTGGGGTCGTGGCCGTCGTACCGCTGGAGCGTGCCGGTGCGCAGATCGCGGACGAAGGCGTTCAAGCCGGTGCTGGTGTTGGTGTCAGGCTCGGGGACCAGGTTGGTGGCCGGCGAGTTGAAGCCGACCTTGGAGCCGTCGGCGCTCAGCACCGGAGCGAAGGCCGCCGTGCTGGCCGGCGCCCCGTCATGGGTGGCGTCGGCGTGCACGGTACGTCCGCTCTTCCGGTCGTACACCAGGATGTCGCCCTGATCGCCGGTGGCAGGCCCGGAGTAGCCCTCCAGATAGGCGACCTTGCGCCCGTCCGCGCTCATCGAGATCTGATCGCACCGATGGAAGTTCTTCGAGCCGTCCGACTCCCGACTGACCCGCCGCACCTGCTGCGTCCGCCGATCCAGCAACATGACCCGGCAGGCGAACGCCCCGTTCGGGTCCACGGCGGGCCGGGCGACGAAGGCGACGTACCGCCCGTTCGCACTGATCGGCGCGATGCCGTACGACGCTTGGTAGCCCTCGTCCATGACGGGTGCCAGACGCTCGACGCTCCCGGTACTCAGGTCCATGACATGCACGGAGGACGTCCCGGTCGTGGCCGAGAACGAGCCGAAGGTCAAGTAACGCCCCGACTCGGACAGTTGGGGCGTGGATGTCGTCTCCCCCGGCACCACGACTCGCTGCAACGGCTCACCGGGAGCCGTCCGGTAGTAGACGCTGTTGCGCACGTCCGTGCCGGGGCCGAGGTTGGTCGCCGACGACATGAAGGCCACGACGCGTCCGTCGGCGCTGACCACGGGGTCCGTGGAGTGCCCGTTGCCGCTGGTGCCGTCGGGGGCGACGCTGATGCGTTCGGTGCTCGGCGCGGCGCTGGGCACCTCGTTGTTATGTGCTGCCTGAGCGGACCAGCCGGGAGTCGCGACGGCGCCGGCCACCAGGACGACGCTCACGAGGACACGTAAGGAAGGTCTCATCGGTCTTATCAACTGGCTCCCCCTTCATCCGAGGACGATCACAGCCGCCCCCTGTCCCCCGTTGCCCCCGGCCCTGCGCAGAAGACTCACGAGGATGCACGCGATGAAAGCGCGCCACCGGCCATGGGTCAATGCATCGGACAGCGCGCCCTCCGCACACACGCTTGCCCACCGTTCCCGCACCGACCTACCGTGCCGCGGTGGATCTCTTCTCACACTCATGGGCGGCGTTGCGCACGGCGGTCGCCAACCTCGCGGACAAGGACTTCGAACAGCCGTCGGGCTGCGCCGGCTGGCTCGTACGAGACTTGGTGTGCCACCTGATCATCGACGCGCAGGACGTCCTGATCACTTTGGTCACCCCCGCCGACACACCCCCGACGGTCGACGCGACGACGTATTGGCACGTCACGAACAAACCCCCGACCGGCGAGGACCCCCTGGCCGCCCTGACCGTCCGCCTGGCCGCCGCGTACGAGGACCCGAGCCTATTGAAGTTCCACCTGGACGACGTAGGCTCCGCCGCCGGCCGCGCCGCCGAACTGGCCGACCCGGAGGCCCGGGTGAGCACCCAGGACCAGGTCCTCACCATCGCCGACTACCTCACCGCGTACGTCCTGGAGTGGACCCTGCACCACCTGGACCTGACGGCCCACCTTCCGGCCGCCCCGGGACCGCCGCCGGAGGGCCTTGCCCACTCCCGCGCGGCCCTGGAACAGATCGCTGACACGGCGTTCCCCGCGTCGTTCAGCGACAAGGACGCCTTGCTGATCGGCACGGGCCGCCGCGCGGCGACGGGCGCGGAGCGTGCTGAACTCGGCGCCCTGGCAATGGAGTTGCCGCTCGCCCTCGGCTGAGAGGCCGTGACGACCGGCGCCGGCCCCGCCCCGCGACCCGGACCCTGATCGCTGATGACCAGGTCCTGCCGAGCAGCAGCTTCCGCGTGCTGATCGACTTCGAGCCGGACCTGATCACCGTGGGCGAGGCGGCTACCGGCGTCCAGGCCGTCGCCATGGCGAGCACCGAACACCCGTACCTGGTTCTTATGGATCGCGGGAGCCTGTCCAACACCGAGATCTCCGACCGCCTCCACCTCTGCCCCGAAACAGTGAAAACAACACATCGGTCGGTTACTGCCAAACTCACTGCGCACGACCACGCCCAACTCGCTCGTTACATCGAGCCTGCCGAAGCCACTCGGCGCCTCACCGCTTCGCGTGCGCAGACTCGTCAGCGCCCCGTCACGAGCGTGCGGAGCATCTCGCGTGTCTCTCTGTCTGTCGAGAAGAGCACAGTGCCCCGCATCCCTCGGGTGAGCAGGACTTTGTAGGTGTTGCGTATGAGGTAAGCAAAGTCCTTTGGCGAAGCGCCGGCAACCGCACTGTCCTTGCTGGCGTTCCTGTTGGCGATCCAGGTGCCGTCGCGCCACACCAGGTCGGGTCCGAGGATCACACCGTTCCAGTCGTACTCGAAGCCCTGGGCCGTGTAGATGCATCCGACTTGGGAGGACCCGGCCGGGTCGGTGGCCCACAGGTTCTTGGACGGGAAGCCGCCGACGGGACGATCGCCCTTGACGTTCCATGGGCGCGCCCAGCCCCATTCAGCGAGATCGACGTCGTCGACGAGTTCGATGAATTTCCGGCCGGTACCCAGCACGGGGTCGCTCCAGGGCCAGCAGAAGCCGGCGGTCATACGAGCCTGCTCGCCACCCTCTTGGCGAGAGCGAAGAACGGCTTCGAGTTCCTGCGGCGTTTCCACCACCTGGACCATGAACCGGTCATCTCCTCCCCACCGCATGGGCCCACCGGGCCGCAACCCCAGAAGGCGCAGCACCCACTCCTCGTAGGCTCGGCTCCCGCCACAACGGAACTGGGCGTCGAGACGCACGTGACGAACGGGCAGGTTCATGGCTTTGGCGGCCTCGTCGATCACCGCGACATCGCATCTCTCCCCCGGGCGTACGACCTGCTCCTGGTCAAGGAGGAAGACCGGTACGCGGGCGGCATCGAGGAGGGTTTCGACCTGACGGCGGTATCCGCGTATGTGGTTCGCGGGGCGCCGGGAGGGCTCCCGTATGCGGTGCGCTTCGTCGCAGATCAGTACGTCGATGCCGTTCTTCGGTGCCTTGGTGAAGTCATTGAAGTAGCGGAACAGGTTACGGACTCGGGCGTCGTCTCCTCCCGCGACCTCCTGCAGCGTCGTGGTGAAGGACTTGGATCCGGTGGCGTGCAGGGCGGAGAGGCCGTTCCGGTACAGCGCTCCCAGTAGTTCGAGGGCGATGACACTCTTTCCGGATCCGGGCCCGCCAATGACGACGATGACTTCCTTGACCTCGGACTGCCTGGCCTTCTTCACCGCCCGCATGACGAGGGAGTAGGCGATCTGCTGCTCGTTGAGCAGGTTGAAGTGGCCACGCTCCGCGATCTCCTCGGCGGCGACGGCCATGAGCCGCTTGCTCGGGGAGACGGCTTCCGGACGCAGGGCATCGGCCGCCTCCGCCCCGGACATGGGCGCGAGCCGCTCGGCGAGGTACATCTGGAACTTCGCTCGGCTGGAGCCCGTGAAGAGTCGCCCGTGTGCGTCGGAGTGGAGGGCGAAGAGTTGGTGGACGCCGTCGTCCGTGGCGTTGTGCAGATAGGCGGCGCCGCTGATCCGGTGCTCGTGGCCGTGCAGCGCCTCGGTGAAGTCGGCGATGTGGTCGCAGTAGCGGCGGACCTGTGCGACGGGGTGCAGACGGGCCACGTTGTCACGCATGCTCTCGATCAACACGAGGTCTTCAGTGTCGGCGATGGAACTGGCTTCGGACCACTGCTTGAGTTCGACTGCCACATACGACGGTTCCCCGGTCGCGGGGTGGACGCCGCAGAGGAGGGCGTCCACCCGGTAACTGGACAGCGGGACCGGGTATTCGGCCAGGACCTCGACGTCTCCGAGCCCGGCGTCCACGAGCGTGTCGGCGAGAACGGGAAGACTGTTCCGCCAGGATCGCTGCTCGCTCTCGCTTGTCTCGTATCCGTGCGCAACTCGGAATCGCCAGGACAACTTCTCCCCGAGTGTGCCGGCGACGGATTCCTTGACGAGGTCATGGGCGGACATACGCAGCAAAGACACTGGAGATTCCCGGCAGGATGAAGAGACCTGTGCAGGCCGGGGCGTGGCGCACATCCGTGCGAAAGCCCGGCGGGCCGCAAGAACGAGATTCACCCTAACGTGTGAAACCTCGACCTGGAGTGCGATAAACGACCTGTGGCTGACTCATCAGGCCAAGCAATGCGCGACAAAACTCAGATGCTGGATATGCCCGATCTGAATCCATTTCTCAGCGCTGCCCGCATTGCGCGGCCCGCTGCCGTACGCGCATGCGTGCAGCCAGCGCTCCGCCTCACTGACACCGGTGCCGCCGAGGCCACGGAAGCCGTCAGACTCCACGATCCAGCGGGCCATGGCGCGAGCCCGCTCGACGTGGTCCGGTCCTCTCGTGGGCGCCCTGGCGATGAGAAAGCCGTCGGGCGTCGAATAGCGCAGCAGGCCCCATCCCGGGCCCGGCTGTCTGACGGCTGGGATGTTCGCTCTGCAGGCGTGCTCCACCGAATAGTCCCCGTAGACGACGGTTCTCGGGAACTCGGGGCGGGCCTCTCGCAGCGAGCGGTGGAGTTGCCGCTCGTATAGCTCGGCAGCACGAGTGGGCTGCACGTCGAGATCTTGCATGGCGCGAGGAAACGCGCCAGCGGTAAGGACGACCCGGCGCCATGCGACGAGGGAGCCGAAGAGGTCGAGTCCCGCGAGGGCTCTCTTGCCGGATTCGACCGCGTCCGTGATCGGACCCACGTCGAGGAGGAGATCAAGTCGTGAGGGAGGCAGGCACAGCCGGTCGATCAACTGCGCGAGTTGCGCTTGCTGGCCATCGTCAGGCTGTTCATCGAGCTGGACCCGTATACCGAGGCCCAGACCACTCAGGAAGGCAAGGTCGGCGGCGTATCGCTGGTGTTCCGGCGCTCGTTCCGGGCCGGTGACGAGCCGAAGACTGCTTCTGGTCGCCAGCCGCCACAGGCTCTGTGCGGAACCGTCGACGAGGCGTTCGACATGGGTCGCGTCCAGCCAGCCGCCCAGACCATCCATGACATCGATGAGACCGTCGATGCGCGGAGTGAGCCAGCGCTCCAGTTCCGCCTCGTCCGGCTCCGGGTCGGGCACCACGGGTCGTCCTCGTGGGCGCTCGGGCCCGGTGCGCGGAACGACCGTCCAAAGAGGTGCGATCCGTCGCCTCAGATGGCGGTCGATGTGCGCGTAGGCCGTGACGGCCGCTCGCGTCATCGGCAGTACCGGTACATAGATCGGCTCGACCACCGCGGCTCCCCCGTCGATTCGGCTGCTTTGCCGTATCGCCCCTGGTCGAAGGGTGAGGGGGAGCAGTTGTGACGGAAAGAGAGCGTTTCTGGCCAGGCATGCCTATTTCGCCATGCTTGACGGAACTTTCAGCCGCAGCACCCGTCGATCCGGAACAGCGCTGGGCAGCCCCGCGGACTCTGTCTGCCCCCGGTCGGCCCGTGCGCCTGGGCCGGCCCCTCGAGTCCCGGTGGATCAGCTGCGGACGGCGCTGTAGCGGCTCCCTCCGCACAGTCCTCGGTGGTACGCGACGTACTGCTCCTCGATGTGGTGCTCCGGGTGGCGTCTCAGCGTGCTGACGGGTGACCCGTCCTTGCTCCGCCGCACGTTCCAGTCCTCATCGATGAAGATGGCCAACGTGTCGAACTGAACGTGGTGGTTGGGGCACAGGCACAGCAAGTTGGATATCTCGTCCGGCCCGTTGTGCGGATTTCCGAGCCCTTTGATGTGTGCCGCCTCGCTGTAGTGGCTGAAACGTGTCTCCAGTCGAAGCCCACATACCTGGCACTGATGCCGGTGGATCAGTTTGATCCTGTCCACCAGCCGCTGATCCCTGTCGGGGCGCGACGTGGTGACCTGGCGGCGGCCCCCGCGCCGAGCGGACCGCCCCCGGCCATGGCGGTCATCGTCTCCGTCGTCCCCTCCGCTGGCATGCGCGTACCCGCCCAGGCCGACTCGCTCCAGGAGGTCTTCCTGGTCGACGTCCTCGAGGTAGGTGGCACACAGCAGACCAATCGCCTCTGCGCGCGCGAGCGGCTGCCGCAGAAGCCGCGCTGCCTCCCGCCGGAGTCCGGCTCGGGCTCCCGATTCGACGGAGGCCGGGATCGACACCGGGTCCGAGTTCCCAGGTTCCGCGCCCTGGACTTCCCACAGCCCGCTGCCGCGCAGGTGCTGGAACGGATACTCGAGTGACATCGCGACGCCTGGGGAGCCGAACTCCTGCAAGATGGGCTCAAGATTGCGTTGATAGACATCCGAAGACGCCAGCCGATCCTGCCCTGACAACAGGCGACCGATCGCCCACAACAGCGTGAGAGATCCATGGCGGGTACGTCGTTCCGCCGGCACATCGACGTCAAGGGTTCCCAGTGCGCTCAGGAGATCTCTTCGCCCCATCCCCGCCGTGGGAGGGACGAGTCCTTCGCCGCCGGCGGGCCGCCCCACCGCGGCGGGTACCCGTCCGCCCAGCAGCTCGTCCAACAGGCCCAGGTGGCGGCGGCGCTCCGCGGCCCTCACGAGGGTAAGGCTGCGCAGCGGAGGTGTCATCGCCAGAGCGGTCAGGATGGGCTTCGCCGACACCTCGAACTCGACGACATCACCCAGAGCCATGACATGCTCCCAAGTGCTCTGCGTCTCTTCGTCGACTCCCCAGACCGCCGCTGCCAAGTCGCGGTTACGGAAGAGTCCCAGGATCCGGGCCTGGGCGACGAAGGTGTTCTCTGCGTAGAACAGGACTTCGTCGCCGACCCTCCGGTCGCGCAGTGCAACGGCCTTGGCGTTCCCTGTCTGCTGCGTGGGCGTCGAGCCCCACAGTCGGGCCACTCCGTCGGGAAAGATGCGGCTCAGTTCCTCCGCGTGGGCTCCAAGTACGTGTTCGTACTCCGAGAGCCGGATGCCTCTGCGTACCGAGTGGTCGAAGTGTTGTGGCCCGCGCATCCGGGCGCCGCCTCGGGGCTGCAGAACCCATTGGACCGAGTCGGCCCCTGCGTTCCCGGCCGAGCCCTCACTGCGCCGACCGACTTCCCCTGTGCTGATGTCGTACATCGACTGATCACCGTGACCATTCCCCATGGTGATCAGATTTTCATACTAACGGGGAGACCTGGTAAGGGTATTGGGCAACAGCCGTGCACAGAACAGGACTCGGCGGGACTTTCGCCGTCACTCTGCGCAGGTCACACTTGATGAGGCCTTGTGGACGACCACCAGTGGCTTCGAGTCAGAAGGATCAGTAGGAGGACTTCTCGGGAAAATTGCCGGACAGGAAGCTGCCGAGCAACTGGCCTCGCAGGCTGCCCAGCTTCTCGCTTTCCACCTGAGCGATACGCGACCGCTCGTGGAGGCGTTCGGCGAGCTTCGCGAAGTGCTGACGGACCTCCTGCGGAGGCCATCTGACCATGGTCGTGCCGAGTACTCGTCGACTGATTTCCCGGCCTGCGGATCCCTGTGCCGCAGCGGCCAGTTCAGCGCTGCGAAGGCGGATGTCATGCAACAACCAGTACGCGTCCGCCGTTGAGGAAGGTCTGAGTACGAGGACATTGCGGCCCGGGAGGACCGGGCCTGCGGTCATGACGGCCCGGACACCGTCCTCCCGGGAAGCCAGCAGAAGGGAATGCGGACCGTACACGGCCTCTGCCTGCTCAGGGCGGATGGGGTGCTCCGTCCCGTACAGATCAGCCGAACCGCTCTGCAGGACATCTGCGGGGGCCACGAAGGTGATGCCTTCCGACGCGGACATGTCCTGGTGATCCGGGCGTGGACGTGGCGCCGCGCCCGCCTGCATGGTCACCAGAGTGTCCAAGGGCCGTTCCGGCCAGCCCGCGCCGTGGCGTGTCTCGGCGACGAACCGTGCCCTGGCCAATGCTGTCGCGCAGTCGGAGATCCGACGGTTCGTCACAGTCTTCTCATCGAGCAGTCTCACAGCCCGCAGGAACGCCGCCCGGGGTCCGGTGGGAGGCAGGGGCACCGGCAGGTCGCGCAGCACCGCCAGACCCAGCGTCCGATGCAGCGTGGATCCTGTGGCCCGCCGCTCGCACCAGTCACGCACCTCCGGCGACCCGAGCCACACATTGAGCCATGTCGCGTCGTCGGGCTCGGCCACGCGGATGATCCCGATGGTCCTGGCCGCGTTCCAGCCGTGGAACCGGGGCGGTACGACCGCCGCGTCGCCCACGCGCCCCACCAGGACTACGACGACGTCGCCAGCCGCCAACTGGCTGCGCCTATTGGTTTCGTGGACGCGGTGGCTGATCCTCCGTGGCTCGTCCGGATGCAGGGTCCCGTCCTGGACGTCGGCGGCCCGGATCATGCCCACTCCGTCATCCACATGCTCACCGGGGCGTGTAATGCCGTATCCGACGACATGCACGGTCCGCAGGTCTCCCAGCGGTGCTACACGCCAGCCGGCGGGAAGGCGACTCAGCCGCTGTTCCAACAGCTCTGACATCACCACCCCCTCAACAGCTCACGCAGTTCGTCGTCGAGGCGACCGGAGGTCGCGAAGAGTTCGAGCAGTTCATGGGTCAGTCGGGCAGCCTCTTCCTCGGCATCGGCGGACACGGGTTCGGCGGCGGGCGCGCCCACGTGGTGTGAGGGCAGTACGTCGTGCCCCTTCGCGGCGATCTCGGCCACCGACACCGACCTGCACCAGCCGAGTTCATCCTCGTACTGCGTGTCGTGCGGTGCCCCGCGCCAGGCTGCGTAGGTCGCAGTGATGCGTTCCCTGGCCTCGTCCGGCAAGGCGCGTCGTCCTCGACCGATCGTGGCAGCGGTCTCGCGGGCGTCGATCAGCAGGATCTGTCCCGAGCGGTCGGCATGACCCCAGGTCTGATGAGGCCGCTTGCTCCTACTGAAGAGCCACAGGCTCACCGGGTTGCGGACGTGCGGGACAAGGCCGGCGGGCAACTCGACCACACAGCTGAGGAGGTCGGCCTCCACCATCTGAGCACGGATGCCGCGCTCGACCGGCTTCGCCGTGGTGGCGGCGCCCGTGGGAAGGAGGAGGGCTCCACGCCCGGCGGGGCTCAGCTTGCTCGCCACGTGCTGGGCCCAAGCGAAGTTGGCGTTGCCTGGCGGGGGCATGCCGTACGCCCAGCGGTGGTCATAGTGGGCGTAGCCACCTTCGTCCCAACCGGACTGATTGAAGGGCGGGTTGGCGACGACCACGTCGAACGTCTCGTCCCGGAACCGGTCGTCGGTCAGGGTCGACGAAGGTCCTTCAAGGCGTGCGTATGCGTCGTGCACGGTGAGGTTCATCGCCGCGACCTGCACGGCGACCCGGCTCGCGTCCTGTCCGTACAGGCCCAGTTGGCGGGTCCGGTCGCCGGTGGCTTCGACGTACTGGTGGGCCTGCAGAAGAAACCCGCCCGCCCCGCACACGGGGTCGTAGACCGACTCGCCCGTGCGGGGCTCCAGCAGACCGATCAGAAGACGGGCGATGGCCTGCGGCGTGTAGTACTCGCCGCCCTTCGCCTTCGTCTGCGTCAGCTCCAGACAGGCCTCGAAGAGCTCTGCCGTGTCGCGTGCCGCGGCCACGCAGTCGACCAGCGGAGCCAGCTCACGCCTCCCGACATCCTCTAGACCGGGCGGCCCGTCCAACCGGAAGTACTGGTGCTCCCAGTGCCCGAGGCCGCGCTGGATCTCCGCCACGAATTCGTAGGCGCCCCAGCCCCACGGGGCCTGCCGGATGCGGTCCCAGGCCTCCACGGCGCCTCTGCGGTCACCCCACTCGTCGGCACGTTCGGCGTCGGCCTCGTGGCGGAGGAGGATCAGGAGCATGAGGAGGAATAGGGCGTCCTGAGGTGCCAGCGCCCCGCGCAGGGCGTCCAGCGCCCGCTTTGGCGACAGACCGCCCGACACTCTCTCCACTCTCCACTCCCGCCTGTGCATGCATGCTGACCGGAGGCTGGACGGCCTCCGGTCCGCCCATCATGCCTGGCCCGGCTCAGTCGGGATGCACATAGGTCATGACCATGAAGGCCACGGTGAAGGCGGCCACGAACACGCCGCCGCCAGTCATCAAGGCCTGGTCCACGTTCTTCGTACGCGCCAGCCGCCAGAACGCGATCACCAGCGCGCAGATCAACCCGACCGCCACGACCAGCGCCGCCACCATCAGGCGCATCCCGCTCACGTCCACTTCCTCCTACATCGCCTCAAAACAGCCCAAAATTACGAGAGTTCGACGCCTCTCGCTCCCATACTCACCACCGTACCCCATGCAGCAGTCCGCTTGTATGACTTGCAGCAGTCCGTTTGGTTAGCCTCGGGCGTCAGTTTGCGGGACGCCCTTAATCACCTCAGCCGAGCTTTATTGCGTCGGACAGTTAATTGCGGCCTCGGCACCTCCACCCGCCCGTCCCGCGCCCTCACCCGACCCACTGCACCCCGTCCTCCCGCACCGCTACGATCTCTCCGGGGGCTTTTGCTCGCTGAGCAGCAGCAATCAGTACGGAACGACACGAAGCGGGGATGGCACATGCGGGACGGCCGGTGGACCGCGGTCACCGACTCCGAGTTCCAGCATGAACACCGGGGCCTGGAGGCCATCCGCGAGAAGCTCCCGGACAACGACCCGTGGCGGGCCTGGTCGAACTTCACGTTCACCGCGCACACCGGCCACGTCCGGGAAGTGGACCTACTGGTGATCGCCCCGGGCGGCGTCCACCTGATCGAGCTGAAGGACTGGCACGGCTCCGTCGAGTCCCGCAACGGCACCTGGCTGCAGACCCAGCCCAGCGGGCGGCAGATCCCTCACGGCAACCCGCTGCACCTGGCCAACAAGAAGGCCAAGGAACTGGCCACACTGCTCAAGCAGCACGGCGAGAAGGTGTGGGTCTCGGAAGCCGTCTGCTTCACCGACTCCTCGCTGCGCAACCGCCTGCCCGCCCACGACCGCAACGGCGTTTTCACCGTCCACCAGCTCACCGAGATGCTGAAGGAGTCGCCGAAGGACGACTACCGCCGGATCGACGCCGCGCGGTCGCGCCGGATCAAGGCGGCGCTGGAGCGCATCGGCATCGCGCGCAGCGACGCCGAGTACAAGGTCGGCCCGTATCTGCTGAGCCGGAAGGCGTTCGACTCGGGCCCGACCTGGGCCGACTACCTGGCCCAGCACAGTGAGCTGCCGGAGGCCGCCCGCGTCCGTGTCTATCTGCGCGAGCGCGGCTCCGACGCCGAGCTGCGGGCATCCGTCGAGCGTGCCGCGCGCCGCGAGGCCGCTGTGCTGCGCCACTTCCGGCACCCCGGTGTCGTCCAGCTCAAGCAGTACGACCCGTCCGGGCACTCGGCGGGCCCCGCGCTGATCTTCGACTTCGATCCGCGGACCCTGCGCCTGGACGAGTACCTGATCCAGTACGGCGAGAAGCTGGACATCCTCAGCCGGATGGCGCTGGTGCGGCAGCTCGCCGAGACGGTGCGCTCGGCGCACGGCCGACGGATCTTCCACCGCACGCTGGCGGCCCGCGCGGTCCACGTCATCCCGCGCGGCCGTACCCGCCGGGGCGACTCCGAGAGCGAGACCGGCGCCTGGTCCAGCCCGCACCTGCAGATCTCCGACTGGCAGGTCGCCGTCCAGCGCAGCTCCGAGCACGGCGTGGCCGGCAATGGCGAGCGGTTCGCCCCCACGACCTTCTCGCGCGCGGGCGCGCATCTCGCCGAGGGCGCGGACCCGTATCTGGCCCCGGAGCTGACCGCGCTCAGGCCCGACCCGGTCGCCCTGGACGTGTACGGACTCGGAGTACTCACCTATCTCCTGGCCACCGGCAGGCCCCCGGCCGCCAGCCAGGCCGAACTGGTGGCTCGCTACGAGGCGGGCGAGGGCCTGCGCCCCAGCTCCGTGGTGGACGGCCTCTCCCCCTACATCGACGAGCTGGTGCAGGCGGCCACCGCCTACGACGTCGCCGCCCGGCTGTCGTCGGTGGACGACTTCCTGGACATGCTGGAGGTCGTCGAGGCGGACCTGACCGAGCCGCCGACGCCCGAGGCCCCGCGCCCGGCCGAGCCCGAGAAGGACCCTCTGGACGCGGTCGCGGGCGATGTGCTGGCGGGCCGCTGGGAGGTCAGGCGCCGCCTCGGTACGGGCTCGACGAGTCGCGCGTTCCTGGTGCGGGACCTGACCGCCGGCCCGGATGTGCGCTTCTCCAAGTCCCTGGCGGTGCTGAAGGTCGCGACGTCGGACAGCCGCGGCGAGGTGCTGCGCCGCGAGGCCGAGATGCTGGGCCGGCTCCGCCCCGACTCCCGCGTGATCCGCCTCGTCGAGCCGGAGCCGCAGCGCATCGGCCCGCGCACGGTCCTGGTCATGGAGTACGTCGGCGACGAGCGCGAGGAGAGCGGCGAGCCGTCCGCAACGGGTGCAAAGCGTCGACGCCGGGAGGAGACGGTCGCCCGGCAGCTGCGCGAGTTCGGCCGTCTGTCCGTGGACCAGCTCGAGGCGTACGGCGACTACCTGTTCGGAGCGGTGGACTTCCTCGAGGGCGAGGGCGTGTGGCACCGCGACATCAAGCCGGACAACATCGCGATCCGCATCCGCCCGAACCGCACCCGCGAGCTGGTGCTGATCGACTTCTCGCTCGCGGGCTACCCGGTGAACGAGACCGCGGCCGGCACGGACGGCTACCTGGACCCCTTCATCGGCACGCTCACCGACCGCTCGGTCTACGACGCCCACGCCGAGCGATACGCCCTGGCCGTCACCCTGCACGAGATGGCGTCCCGCGAGCTCCCGGTGTGGGGCGACGGCAAGGTCTCGCCGCGCCAGACCGACCCGGAGAAGGAGCCGCACCCGAGGATCGCCGCCGACGCCTTCGACCCGGCGGTACGGGACGGTCTGGTCGCGTTCTTCCAGAAGGCCCTGCACCGGAACGCCTCCCAGCGCTTCCCGGATCTCAAGCCGATGCGCGACGCCTGGAAGAAGATCTTCCTCGCCATGGACGAGGCGAAGCCCTCGTCCCGGCGCCCGTCACGGCACGCGGCGCCATCCGCACAGGGCGAGGCGGCGCAGACCGCCCCCGACGCCGCCATCCCGGAGGCCGAGGAGGAGAGCGCCGAGCAGCAGCGCGAGCGGCTGGCGGAGCGCGTCGACCGGGACACCCTGATCTCGTCGTCCGGCCTGAGCCCGGCCGCGGAGTCCTTCGTGTACGGCCTCGGCGTCAACACGGTCGGCGAGTTGCTCGACTACAGCCAGCGCCAGCTCGTCAACGCCCCCGGCCTCGGTGCCAAGACCCGCAAGGAGGTCCTGAGCCGCATCAAGCAGTGGCGGCTCAAGTTCGCGGAGAGGCCCGCCGCGCCACTCACTCCCGAGGGCCGCAAGGCCGCGAAGGAGGAGTTGTCGGCCGCCGAGGCCGCGGCAGCCGACGCGGTAGCGGCCAACGGCGGCGCCGGTGCGCAGTCTCTGCCGGAGCGCGCACTGCGCGGCGTCAGCCTCGACACGCTCGCCACGGTGTTCGTACCGCCGCTGCGCAAGGACGGCTCGAACCACAACGAGTGCGAGATGGTACGGCTGCTGCTGCGCCTGCCCAACGAGCAGGGTGTACTGCCGTCGGAGGTCGGGGTCTGGCCGACGCAGACGGACGTCGCGCACGCGCTCGGGCTGTCGCGGGGCCGCATCCCCCAGATGCTGAAGAACCAGCGAACCCGCTGGAAGAAGCACCCGGCGGTACGAGCGCTTCGCGCCGAGGTCCTGGACCTGCTGCACGACCTGGGCCGAGTCGCGTCTGCCGCAGAGATCGCGGACGCGTTGACCGTGCGGCGCGGCACCCAGCTCCAGGAGCGCGAGCAGCGCCGGGCGCTGGCCTTGGCCGCCGTACGGGCCGTGGTGGAGGTGGAGCAACTCGTCCCGGACGAGGCCGAGTTCCAGCATGCCCCGAACCGCGACGCGGCCGACGAGAGCATGGGCGCGGGCTTGTTGGCGCTGGAGGTGGGCGCGGACGACGCGCCGGACACGCCGTCCGCGCCGGGTCTGCTCCACTACGCCCAGCGGCTCGGCCGTATCGCCGACGACATGTCGGAGCTCGACACCCTGCCGACCGCGGCGACCGTGGTGGCCGAGCTGGGTGCCGTACCCCCGCCGAGTGCGGCAGTGCAGTGGGACGACCGGCGCATGGTGGAGATCGCCGTGGCCGCCTCCCGCCATGCCGCCGCGACGCCCCGCCTGGAGATCTATCCGCGCAAGCTGCCGCTGGTGCGCGCGCTGCGCCTCACCCAGGCCGGCCTGGTACCGCTCATCCCGGGGATGGCGGAGGCGGAGCAGCCGGGCCTGACGGGGGAGGACGTGCACGAGCGGGTACGGGCCCGCTTCCCGGAGCTTCTGAACGAGCGGGGTGGCCATGCGCTGCCCACGGGCGGCCCGCTGACAAAGGCTCTGCGGGAGGCCGGCTTCGACCTGGTGCTGTCGACGCGCAAGAGCACGGGGACGCTGCGCTATCTGCCGAGCAGTCCGGACGGAGCGTCTGCCTATCTGTCGTCGGACGCGCGGCGACAGCCTACGGGCACCGTCTCCGCACACCGCTACTCCGACGACCCGGATCTCGCGGCGGCGGGCACGGCCGAGGACCGGTTGAAGGCCTCGGCCCGGCGGGACGGCTTCCGTGTGCTGACAGTGCCGACAGAGTGGGCACGGGATGCGATCGACGAGCTTGGGCGAGAGGACTTCGCCGGCGGGGCTGTCGTGGTGTCGGTGGCCGAGCTGTTCGTGCAGGCGCTGCACGAGTTGGTCGACCCTCGGCCCAAGCCCACCTGGGAGACCATCCTGCGTGCGGACGTGGCGAAGTCCGGTTCGCCGGGTGCGATGAAATTCGCCGAGTACGCGGGGACAGCGTGGGGTCTGGTTGAGCCTCGGATCGGGGAGCTGCTGGTGCCGGGGGGCACGGCTTCCGGGAACAGTGGCGGGGGCGGGTCGGCTGCTCCGTTGCTGCTGACGGACAGCGGGGTCTTCGCTCGGTACGACGCGATGGGCGTACTGGAGCGGTTGGCGGAGCGGTCGCGGGGTGGTGGTCGCGCGCTGTGGCTGCTGTGTCCGCAGAGCGACCCTGCCCGGCCTCCACGGTTGGGCACGGTGGCAGTGCCATACCAGTCGGGATTGGGTGAGTGGATCGTGCTGAATGAGTTCTGGGTGCAGAACGCGCACCGCGCGAAGCCGGAGAGGTCTGGGGCCGGCGGCCTACGGGGATGATGCGCTGCGCGCGTGTGCCGCATGCGGAGCCGCTCGCGTGTGGGTGGGGATGACGACAGGAGACGTGACCAAATGATCGACCGCAAGTCCAAGGCACTGCTGACGGACCTGATCAAGCAGGTCAAGGCGGTCGAGGTCGACCTGGGCCAGCAGGTACGGGACGGCGAGACCGTCCTGAAGCCGCTGCGCACGGAGTACGGCAAGCTGCAGAAGGCTGACCCCAAGGGGAGCCCTAAGTGGGAGGTCTGGCTGGAGGAACGGCTGGCCGAACTGCCGGAGGACGGCGCTAAGCGGGTGCGGGCTACCGGGAAACTGTGGGTCGAACACGAGGAAGCGTTCAGGCTCGGTCGTACTAATGACTCGTGGACCTCATGGTTGTACGGCACGCCGCAGGTCTCCGGTCGCGTCACACAGGTAGCCGTAGCGTGGGTACTGGGCACGGTGTTCGTACGGTTCTGCGAGGACAACCTGCTGATCCCAGAGCCGTACCTCACGGGCCCGGATGTCGAACGGCGGGATCTGGCGGAGGCCCGGTACAGGCAGTACGTCGAAGAGGAGCAGGACCCGACGTACCGAGGGTGGCTGGAGCGCGCGTTCGCGGAGTTGGGCTCCGGGCAGGCCGGCAACTTGCTGTTCGACAGGCGGCGCAACCCGCTGTACCAGCTCCCAGTCTCGCACGACGGGGCACGGGCGCTGGTGGAGTTCTGGCGGGAGCGGCGGGAGAGCGATGAGCTGGTCCACGACTTCACCGACCCGCTGAGCGAGGGCGGTACGGAGGGGTGGGATACGCGCTTCCTCGGTGACCTGTACCAGGATCTGTCAGAGGCGGCCCGGAAGACGTATGCGCTTCTCCAGACTCCGGAGTTCGTGGAGGAGTTCATCCTCGACCGGACTATGGATCCGGTGGTACGGGAGCTGGGCGGGCGGTTCGGCGAACTGAAGATGATCGACCCTACGTGCGGGTCGGGGCACTTCGTGCTGGGTGCGTTCCGGAGGATGGTCCGGCTTTGGTCGGAGCGGGAGCCTGAGCGGGATGTGCATGAGCGGGTACGGGATGCGCTGAACTCCGTGCATGGGGTGGACATCAATCCGTTCGCCGTGGCTATTGCGCGCTTCCGGTTGCTGGTGTCGGCGATGGCGGCGTCGGGGGTGCGAACGCTGGCGGAGGCGGGACGATACGACTGGCCGATCCATCTGGCGGTGGGCGACTCGCTGATCAAGGCTCGGCAGCTTGAACTGAGCCTGATTGACGAGGAGTCGGGGGATCCGCTGGCGGAATTTGCGTACGCCACGGAAGATGTGCACGAGCATTCGGCGATTCTGGAGCAGGGGCGCTATGACGTGGTTGTAGGGAATCCACCCTACATCACGGTTAAGGACAAGAAGCTGAACGAGTTGTATCGGCGACTTTACGCGTCCTGCTCCGGCAAGTATGCATTGTCCGTCCCCTTCGCCGAGCGGTTCTTCCAACTAGCAAAGGTGGGGGAACCTGATGGTCGCGGGTACGGCATGGTTGGCCAGATCACCGCGAACTCCTTCATGAAGCGCGAATTTGGAACGAAGCTGATTGAGGAGTATTTCGCACACAAGGTGGAACTAACTGAAGTAATTGACACCTCCGGAGCGTATATTCCGGGGCACGGAACACCGACAGTAATCCTCATCGGTCAACGGCGATCAGGCAGTGGCCGCACCCCAACCGTTCGCACGGTCCGCAGCGTCCAAGGTGAGCCCGTAGCGCCCGAGAAGGGCGAGGACGGATTGGTCTGGAACTCAATTGTCAAATATATTGACCAGCCAGGGTCCGTCAGCCAGTGGGTATCAGTGGACGACCTGGGGCGCGATCGGTACTTCAGTAAACAACCGTGGGTACTCGCCGATGGCGGCCTCGAGCTGATTGAACAACTAGTTGCCGCCTCAACGACGCCCCTATCCCACTCGGCTGATTCCATTGGGTTCGCAGCGATCACTGGAGACGACGAATACTTCGTTCTCCCACGCCCACTCGCGACATGGATTCGCGATCGTAGTGTCCCGCGGCGCTCCTTCGTCACGGGAGACCAGGTACGCGACTGGGGTTGCCATCTGGACGCTGATGCAATCTTCCCGTCGGCCGCAACAAGCGATCAACGCGCCACTCTAGAAACGCGGGTACTCTGGCCAGGGCGCCAAATCCTACGCAGCGGACTAATGTTTTCCACTACAAAGGAGCAGCGAGGGCTCCCGTGGTCAAATTATGCCTTCCATCAGGAAGGCCGACTCACTGCAAATTTCTTGATCACATTCCCATTCGTGGCCACACATAACCACTTCTCACTCGGCCGCGGCGGTAGAGTCTTTAATCGCCACGCACCAGTGATCAAATTGCAGGACGAGGCAAGCGAGGAAGAGTATCTGCGCCTACTCGGACTACTCAACAGCTCTACCGCTGGCCTCTGGTTGAAGATGGTGAGCCACAGCAAGGGAACCGAGGGGCACCAGTCAGGCATCAAGACGGAACTCTGGGAACAGTTCTTTGAGTTTACAGGAACAAAGCTTCAGCAATTCCCTATTCCCGCACGCTACCCGACCACTATCTCAACCCGCCTCGATACCCTTTCCCAGCAGCTCTCAGACTTGACCCCCACGAGCCTATTCAACCCCAACTCCACCACCCCGACAATCGACTCACTCCATGACGCCAAAGCCAAATGGCATTGCATCCGAGCGCAAATGATTGCGCTGCAAGAAGAGTTGGACTGGCAGGTCTACTCCCTCTACAATCTGCACTCCGAAGACCTCCGCGCCCCCGAGTCCGAAGTCCCTGAACTCGCCCTCGGCGAGCGGGCCTTCGAAATCGTGCTCGCTCGGCGGGTCGAGAAGGGTGAAGCCTCCGACGAGTGGTTCAAGCGGCATGGGTCCACCCGCATCACCACGCTCCCCGACCACTGGTCGGACGGGTACAAGGCCATCGTCCAGAAGCGCATCGACGTCATCGAATCGTCCCGCGCCATCGGCATGATCGAACGCCCCG
The DNA here is from genome assembly GCF_024612015.1 of Streptomyces sp. CA-210063. Classification (NCBI taxonomy): domain Bacteria; kingdom Bacillati; phylum Actinomycetota; class Actinomycetes; order Kitasatosporales; family Streptomycetaceae; genus Streptomyces; species Streptomyces sp. CA-210063. The sequence continues at coordinate 7,645,917 of NZ_CP102512.1, read as the reverse complement.
AGTACAAGCGCCGTTGGGCGACAGAAGGTTGGGACGTGCTCCAGGAAAAGGCCCTTCGCTCCTGGCTGCTCGACCACGTCGAGAAGCGCGACCTCTGGTTCCAGGATGGCCAGCCGACCATCCTCACCCGTGCCCAGCTCACCTCCGCGCTCGCCCTCGACGACGACTTCGTCTCCGTCGCCGAGTTGTACGCGCCCCGCAAGGAGTTGGCGACCGTCGTCACAGATCTACTCGCCAACGAGCACGTCCCCTTCCTCGCCGCCTTGCGCTACAAGCCCACCGGCCTGAGGAAGCGCGACAGCTGGGAGCACGTTTGGGATCTCCAGCGTCGGGAAGACGCCGCCCCAGACGAGCCCGCCAAGCGGAAGATCCGTGACTCCATCCCCGTACCGCCGAAGTACACGTCGGCCGACTTCCTCAAGCCGTCCTACTGGCGCGCTCGCGGAAAGCTGGACGTGCCGAAGGAGCGGTTCATCTCCTACGCAACCGGCGTGATCTCCGGCACCCCGGACCTGTTCGGCTGGGCGGGCTGGAACCACCAGGAGCAGGCCCAGGCCCTCAGCACGTACTTCACGAACCACGACGAGTTGTCCGACGAACAGATGACCCCGCTGCTCGCCGGCCTCCTCGAACTCCAGCCCTGGCTCACCCAGTGGCACGACGAGTTCGACCCCCTGTACGGCGGGTCCCCCGCAGCCTTCTTCGCGGGCTACCGAGCAACCAGGCAGGGCGAACACGGTCTGACCGACGACGACTTGCGTGCCTGGCGTCCCGGGAAACCGACCAAGGGCTGATTACCCCGGCGTGCCCTTCCCGCCCTCCCGCGCGGAGGGCACGCCGTCGTCGCGTACGGTCAACGGTTCGGCCGCGGGTACCCGAAGCGCCGGGCCCTCGTCTAGTCCGAGCACAACGGCCAGTCCACCCGCCGCGTACGGCTCAGTGCGCACCGTACGGACAGTGCGCCATTCACCCAACACGCGCACCCGCTGCCCATGCCGCACCATCACAACCGCGACCTCCCGCCCGACGGGCTCAGCCACGATGTCAGGTGCCTTCAGCTCGGCCCACACGGTCTTCCCGATCCCGCCCGCGCGCTCGTCCACTCCCCAACGGTGAGCCAACGCCTCCACGAGCAACAGCCCGCGCCCGCCGGCCTCCTCGTCACCGGGCGCCCGCACTTCGGGCCTGCCTGAGCCCGCGTCGCTCACCTCCAGCCGCAGCAGCCCGTCCTCCAGCGATCGGGCGATCCGGACGCCCACCTGTCGGTCGCTCGGCACTCGTACACGCAGTGCGTTGGTCACCAGCTCCGAGAGCATCAACTCCGCTGCCTCCAAGATGTCTTGATCGACGCGCCATTCGCCAAGCACGGCATGCACCAGTGCCCGCGCTCTGGGGACGCTGCGGCGACAACGGGTTAACCGGAAGGTGACTTCGTTCGGTGCGGCCATGGCAGCCCCCAGAGGGTCGATGTGCGGCCGGAGCCCCATAGAGACGGCAAGTTGAGCCGTGGGACGCCGATGTCCATGGCCAGCAGGATGTATGTGCACCACCCGAATCTGCAACGTTGCCGACTAGCATCACCTCAATTTTCCTTCTTTCGAGTTATTCCCTCCATGCCGTGTCGACTGCTCTGCTAAAGGTGTTGGCATGCTTGCGAAGAGTGCCACCCCGAACCCCTCGACCGTCCTCGGCCGCCAACTCGGCGACGAACTACGCCGGTTGCGAGAGGCCGCAGGGCTGACCACTGCTCAGGCAGCCGAAGCTCTCGACTGCACCAAGGGCAAGATCAGCCGGATCGAGAACGGTCGAGTGGCGGTGCGGCTTCCGGACCTGACCGCGATGCTGCACGCCTATGAGGTGACAGACTCCGAGCTCCCAGGGCGCCTGAGCGCACTGGCTCGTAAGGCCAACCGTCGTCGCAGGCAAGGATGGTGGAACCAGTACGGAGCTGTCCTCGCCGACACGTACCGTGACTACATCGCGCTGGAAGCCATGGCTGGGGAGATCCGTACCTTCCAGGCGCAGCTTGTTCCCGGCCTGCTCCAGACCCCAGATTACGTCCGCGCCGTGACGGTGGCTTCGCGACAATGGCAGACGGCAGACGAGATTGAAAAGTTCGTCCAGGTGCGCCTCGCCCGCCAGGAACGGCTCACTGGCGACACTCCCTTGCATCTCTGGGCGGTCCTGTCAGAGGCCGTTCTCCTCCAACGAGTCGGCGGACCCAAAGTGATGCATGCCCAGTTGGAGCATCTCCTGACCGCCTCTGAACAGCCCAACGTGACTGTCCAGGTCCTGCCGTTCTCGCGCGGAGCCCACGCGAGTATGTTCGGCCCGTACGTAGTACTGGGTTTCCCTGAGGAGGCAGCGCTCGACGTCGTGCTGGCAGACAACCCGACCGGCTCCATCTGGCTGGAGCGGGAGGCGGAAGTCGCCCGTTACCAAGATCTGTTCGACGCCGCTCGCACGTCCGCGCTCTCCCCGATGGAATCCCGCGCCGTCATCCGACGCAGGGCCAAGGAGCACAGAGCATGAACATCGCACGCCACAGCACGCCGGAGCTGTCGGGCGCGAAGTGGCGCAGCAGCACCTACAGCGGAGGCAACAACGAGTGCGTCGAGATCGCTGACAACGTCCCCGCCCTCATACCGGTCCGCGACAGCAAACACCCCACCGGCCCAGTGATCGCTTTCACCCCCGACGCCTGGACCGCGTTCCTCGACCACCTGCGTTGAGCGAAGCTCATACGGTGACGGGTGGGCCCCCACCCGTGAGCGTGCGCACCTCACCACATGTCGCGATCCCGCTCCCTGAACCGCCGCGCACGCGTGCCCCTCACGCCCCGGGCGGGCGCCATCGCCCCGATGTGAAAGCGCTCAACAGCTGTCGGCTGGCAACCGTGAACGGGTGGTCGGGGCCCAGGCCGCGTTCCCGCCTGGCCACGACATCCGTCATCAGCTCGATCCCCGCGTCCACGTGACCAAGCGCGGCCTGAGTCCGGGAGAGGAGCTGCTGAGCCGAGAGCGCGATCGGGTAATCGGGGCCGAAGCGTCGCCGGTAGGCCTCGGTGACCAGCTGTATCTCCTGGTCGGCCTCGTCGAAGCGGCCCAGCAGGTACAGCGCCCAGGCGCGGTTGTGGCGGGCGCCCAAGGTCACCGTGTGGTCCGGGCCAAGGAACCGGACGCATTCCGAGGGCAGGTGAAGCAACGCCCCGTCTTCCTCAGTGACGACCTCGGCGGCGGACAGCAGTACCAGAAGACTTGAGCGGGAACGCAGAGTCAAAGGATGCGTGGGGCCCAGCGTCGTGCGTCGGCCGACGATCGTGGACCGGAGAAGGGAGAGGGCATCGTCCCGTCTGCCGAGATTTCCGAGCACGAGTTGAAGGCCATGGCCGCTGTCCAGGGTGTCGGGATCGTTGGCCCCGAACAGACGCTCCTGAGCCGCGCGGACGCGCTCGAGCAGCAGCTCGGCCTCGGTATATCTACCCAGACGAAACAGCGCCCGGCCGGCCCTGGAGCGGGTGGCCAGTACGAGTCGGTGCTCCGCGCCGAGTCGCCGCTCGCTGAGGTCCGCTGCGGCTCGGGCGGTCTCCCAGGCGGAGAGGTAGTCTCCGGTGCGGTGCAGGGCGACGGACAAGCGGGTCGCCACGGCCAGTGCGTCAGCCAACGTCGGCGGGTCGTCGATACGTCGCAGCAAGGCGAGCGCGTGGGGAACGAGCAGCCGGAGCAGCGGATCGTACGGGCCCGCGTCGGGGAGACCGGGAACGGCTGCTCCGAGCAGTCGGACGGCTGTGGTGTTGAGAAGCGGCACCTTTTCCGCCGGAGTCGCCGCCGCGACGCTGTCGAGCAATATCCCATGGCTCTGCGCGCAGCGCACACCGATGTCGACCAACTCGGTCAACGATTGGTCGAGCAGCGCTCTCAGGGCGGTTTCGCAACGCGCGCGGGGAAGAACATCGCTGATATCGGCATGGTTGAGCAGCGACAGCGGTAGCGGTTCGGGAGCGAGGCGGGCCAACAGCCTCAGTAGTGTGGCCGCTTCGGGCAACCCTCGCGCCTCGAACGCGTCGAGTGTCAGTTGCCACGTCAGGCCGACCAGGTGCCGTGGATCCTCCTCCGACAAGGCATCGGCTCCTTGATCGATGAGTTGGACGCGTTCCCCTTCGTCGAGGTGGCGCCCGTAGGTCTCCATCGTCCAGGGATCGAGCACCTGTTGGGAAAGGAAGCCGCCTGCCAGTGTGAGAGCGAGCGGCAACCGGCCGAGCCGTTCCGCGATCTCCGCCGCCTCCTCCTGTGTGCCGCTGTGCGGGGCGAGGTCACGCAGCACCTGCGCGGCGTCCTCGCGCGGCAGTACGCCGATGTGCTGCAGCTCTGCCCCCGGCCACCAGCGGGCGGCCGACCGGCGTGTGGTCACCACGACCGTGCCGCGTGGACTGGTGCGCAGCCAGCTGCCGTCACGAAGGATCTCGGGTTGGTCGGCGTTGTCGAGTACCAGCAGCCAGGGCTCGGCGGAGCGGTCGAGATACTGCCAGACGAGGTCGGCGGCGGGACGGAGTCCGTTGCGGGCGGCCAGCAGTTCGCCGTCGCCGGCACCCCGGTCGGCGGCGACGGCGAGCATGCCGGCGCGCAGGCTCGCGCGGTCGGAAGCACTGACCCACAGGCCCACCCTGCCGCACTCGTCAACGGCCAGCTGGAAGAACGTGTAGGCGACCGCGGTCTTGCCGCAGCCGCCCATGCCGTACAGCACGTAGGCCTCACCGCCCCGGCCCTCCCGTACACCTGCTCGCAGACGTTCCAGCACTTCGAAGCGATCACGCAGAACGGCCGGAGGCCGGCCGACCGCCGGACGGCGAACCGAGTCGGGGCCGCTGGGCATGGCCGCTTCATCGCCGTAGTGGTGGTGTTCGCTGATGTGCTGGTCACCCGACGCTTGGTAGACACGGCCACGGTCCTCGGCATGGCCGTCCATCGCGCCTGTCATCGCTCCGCGATGTGCTGGTCTCGTCCTGCCTGATAGATCCGGGCCTGGCCGGACGCGCTTGCGTGCTGGGTGACCGCGGGGCCGGTCGAGCCCCTCGGATCAAGTTCGTCGAGGAGTCCGCGTAGTTCGACAGCGGCGCCCGGCTGGGCGGCGAGCAGGCGCCGGAGCCGCCCCTGCCACTCCAGATGCAGTTCGCTGAGCGTCTCCTGGTCATCGGCCTCTCCGGCCGCCAGGGCGTCTTCGCGGGTGGCTTCCAATTCGGCGGCGACAGCCTCGGCACGGTGCGGCTGCATTCGGCGCCACAGTTGCGTGATCCCGTCTCGGGTCCGATGCCAGGCGTCAGTTGTCATCAATGTGACCAGTGTGACTCCCGCGCTCTGCGCGAGTAAGGCCGTCTCCGGGTCCACAGTTCCCCCTGAATAAAATTTTCCGGATTTTCTGACTATATGCCGAATAGCCAGAATCTATCACTCTTTGATACCTTGTCGTTTCGTGACCACTTATCGTCGCACTCTCGAGCCGGATGGGACAACAAGAGGTCGCACGCGCCCTCTTCAGCAAGTCCATTTTTGACGTGGTCAAGCCGATACGTTGAGCGCTAGAGTAATGGCACTCTGGCCTAATCGAGGGGGCGATGGCCATGACCAGGCCGTGGGAAGCAGATCCGACCACGACATTCAAGCGGCGCCTGGGGAAATCACCGCAGGAGTTGGGGAATACGACCGACAATCCCGACTGCCCCGACATCTGGGAACTCGAGAACGGGGACATCGCCGTCATCGGCCGGGACCTTACGGAGTCTCTGGGCAGGAAACTGCCGACAGGGGTCTCCATCGGAGCGGACGAACGGCTCGTGGTCGTCCCAAGGAACATGTTGATTGAAGCGAAACCGGACATCCCGAATGTTTGACTCCTTCCCGAGTGGCGTTTCCGAACGCATGGATCGCCCCACGTACCACGCGGACTTCCGCCGGGTCTACGAGAGCGGAATTCGCCAATTGAGCAAGCTCGAACGGGGGCAGAACTTCAAAGAACGCGGATTCGCCAGCTGGGAAGCCTTCGCCATCGGGGAATGGGACCGTGCATTGTCCCTCATCCAGGAGAAACGCGATGTCTACGCACGGCAATTCCGTGAGGCGGCACGACTGAACATTCTGGAGCGCCGTCTTCGCGTGGTGGAGTTCCCAGTGACCCCCTACGTGCAATGGGAGCTGTTCGTCTTGCGTCTGCGCGTGGAGCTGGGCGACAACATCAAGGTTCTCGATGCCCGCAAGATCTCGGACATCGAGAAGGACCACCCTGTTCCGGAGGTGGTGATCCTCGGAGACGTCGTCATGTACGAGGTGTGCTACGACGATGACGGGAACGCGGCGGGAGCCAATCGCTTCGCCGATCAAGCACTGATCCGGGAAACGCTGTCCGGGTTCGATGCGCTGTACGAGCGCGCAGAAGACTTCCACGACTTCTTCGACAGGGAGATCGCTCCCCTTGCCCCACCGGCAGTCGCCTACTGAGCCGAGAGCCGACCACGGGCGGCCGGTCCACGCCACCAGCGCGACTGCCCCCAGCCAGCGCCCTCGCCAGGCGCCCCTTCGCGTCCAGCCAGCCGCAGCATGCTCAGCATGCCCAGTTCATCACTCGAAGCAATGACTCCTTTACTCTGATTCTCCATACTATGATTCATTTGAGTATGTTCAGCGCGAGCAAACTCGAAGGTCATCCATGCCAAGCTTCGTAGGCCGCAACTCCGAGCTGGCCCGGGAATCCTTGGCCCGGCTGCTCCCCGACGACACGTGGCCGCAAGTGCGGGAAGTGGGCGGCTGGTGGCCTCGTACGAACAATCCCGAGGTCGACCTGGTGGGGGCAGACCGGTCGCCTGCCCGCGAGATCGGCTTCGTCGGCTCGATCAAGTGGCACGAACGCGGCTCATTCGACCGTCGCGCCCTGGCCTCGCTGGCCCGGGACGCTCTCGCCGTACCCGGTGCCGACGAGGACACTCCGCTGGTCGCGGTGTCCCGCTCCGGGTTCTCGGTGGACGGGCTGGCGGCGACGTACGGGCCCGAGCAGCTGATGGAGGCATGGGGTTCCGCTGCGGGAGCTCCCTCCCCCATGTCATAGGCGCCCGATACGATCGAAGACCGTCCCCATACGTGTGAACACTGGCGGACGGTGCTTCCGGGGCAGCGTGCGGTGCGGGCATCGCTCGCCGTTCCGGTCGACAGGGGACGCGCCGCGCTGCCCGGTGGACGTAGACGTAGTACACGGAAAACAGGAGACGCGAGACAGAGATGGCCCCGACCGCCGCCACAGCCCCCCTCCTCCGCGATGTCATCGACATCAAGACGTCCATCTCCACGTCGGACTTCGTCCTGAAGCTTGCCGAGGCCGTCACCCAGGAGGGCGCCGAACGGGCGCTTCGGGACTACGTCGTCACGGAGCGTCTTCTCGAGAACTTCGACGAGGCGCTGAGTCTGATCAAGACCGCGCTGGACGGGCAGACGTCGAAGGCCGCGTATCTGCACGGCTCGTTCGGTTCCGGTAAGTCGCACTTCATGGCCGTGCTGCACGCCCTGCTCCGGGGCGATGAGGCCGCACGTGCCCGGACCGATTTCGATCCGGTGCTGGCCAAGCACGAATGGCTGAGCACCGACGGGAAGCGGTTCCTGCTCGTGCCGTACCACATGCTCGGGGCCAAGTCCCTGGAGCAGCGGGTGCTCGGCGGGTACGTCAGTCATGTCAAGGCGCTGCATGACGATGCGCCCACTCCGCAGGTCTACAGGACCGACTCCCTCTTCGCGGACATCCGCGCGCTGAGGGATCGTATGGGCGACGACAAATTCATCGAAGGGCTCGCCGGAGCCGCGGCCGACGGAGGCACCGTCGATGCCGACGACGAGTGGGGCGACTCCTTCGCCTGGACCCCGGCGCTCCTCGACACCGCCCTCACCGCCGAGGAACTGGACGGCGCCGAGGTCAACCTCAACCTGGTCAACCCGACCACCCCGGCCGAGCTGCGCGCCAAGCTGGTGCACGACGCGAGCACCAGCTGGTTCCCCGGTTTCGCGAAGAACGCCGCCGAGGACGAGCACGGCTTCATCTCGCTCGACGCCGGCCTCGCCGTCATCGCCGAGCATGCGAAGTCGCTGAAGTACGACGGGCTGATCCTGTTCATGGACGAGCTGATCCTCTGGCTCGCCAACCGCATCCACGACCAGAAGTTCGTCTCCCGCGAAGCCGACAAGATCACCAACTTCGTGGAGGGCGCCGACTCGCGCCGCGCCATCCCGATCGTGTCGTTCATCGCACGCCAGCGTGATCTGCGGGAGCTGGTGGGCCAGGAGGTTTCCGGGGCGGCCGAGACCGCGATCCAGGACAGTCTCAACCTGGCTTCCGGCCGCTTCGACAAGATCACGCTGGAGGACCGCAACCTCCCGCAGATCGCCCATGCTCGTCTCCTGAAGCCCAAGGACGCGGAGGCCGCCGCCAAGCTCGAGGCGGCATTCGCGAAGATCAAGCGGGTCGGGCCGCAGGTGTGGGACGTGCTGCTGGGCTCCGACGAGGGGACGACCGGTGCCGACGAGACGTCGTTCCGGCTGACGTATCCCTTCTCGCCTTCGTTCATGGACACCCTGGTCCACATCTCCTCGGCGCTGCAGCGCTCCCGTACCGGTCTGAAGCTGATGGGCCAGTTGCTGGCCGACCATCGCGACGACGCGACGCTGGAACAGCTCATCCCGCTCGGCGATCTTTATCCGGTCATCGCAGATGGGGGCGACCGGCCGTTCGTCGACAGTCTGAAGGTGGAGTTCCAGGCCGCGGACAAGCTGTACCGCACCAAGCTGCGGCCCTATCTCCTGGCGATGTACGACGTCACCGAGGAGGACATCGAGCGCTACCGCCACCGCCGCGAGACCGTCACCGAGCAGGGGCTCGTCCAGCGGTGCAAGGCGTTCGTGGGTGACGACCGGCTGATGTGCACGCTCCTGCTGTCCGCGCTGGCGCCCAGTGTGCCCGCGCTGCGGGACCTGACGATCCGGCGCCTCGCGGCCCTCAACCACGGCTCGGTCATCTCCCCCATCCCGGGTGCGGAGGTCGGGGCGATCAAGTCGAAGATCGACGAGTGGGCGTCGCGCTTCGCGGAGATCAAGCCCACCGGCACCAAGGCCAACCCCGGCGTACGGCTCGAGTTGGCCGGGGTGGACGTGGATTCGGTCATCGCGAACGCCAACGTCAACAACAACCGCTCCAATCGCCGCGCCCTCGCCAAGCGACTGCTCGCCGAGGAGCTGGGAATCGACCTCCAGGAGCGCCTCACCGCAGATGAGCTGAAGTTCGTCTGGCGTGGCTCGAACCGCACGGTGGAGGTCATCTTCGGCAACATCGCCGACCATGACGACCTGCAGGACCACGACTTCGCGCCCAGCCAGGACGGGCTGTGGCGGATGATCATCGATCTGCCGTACGACGAGGGCGAGTACGGGTGGCGCGAAGACGTCAACCGCATGGCCGAGCTCCGTCGGCTTCCCGGCAATCGGCCACGGACGGTGGGGTGGATTCCCACGCATCTGTCCGCCGGCCGCTTCCAGGACTTCCAGCGACTGGTCGTCATCCACTACGCGCTCGCCGACCAGCGCCGCTTCGACACCAGCTACGCGCAGCACCTGAACGCCGACAACCGGGCCCGTGCCAAGGCTCTGCTGGAGGACCAGCGCGAGACGCTGACCAAGACGGTGAAGGCGGCGTTCAAGCAGGCCTATGGCCTTGCGGCCAAGAAGCCCGGCGACGTCATTCCGGACTTCAATGAGCACTTGGAGCCGCTGCCCGACGTGCCGGATCTGCGTGTCTCCATCGGGCAGTCCCTGCATGACGCGGTCCGGCACGTGGCGGGCAAGCTCCTGGCCCACCAGTTCCCCGCGCACCCGGACTTCGACCCGGACGGCACGGGCACCGTCGTCAAACTCGCCGACGCGCGGACCGTGTTCGGGCACATCCGCGGCGCCTCAGAAGCCGGTGACCGGCAGGCCGAGATCCCGGGCAAGGAACGCGACCTCATGCGGCGCGTTGCCACTCCACTGGGGCTCGGCCAGCAGAAGGAGGCGTACTTCAGGCTCTCCACCCGCTGGCCGGAGCACTTCGCCCTCCAAGCGCGCGGCGAGGCCGGTCCCGGTGACCTGAGCGTCGTCCAGCTCACCGAGTGGATCGACCGTCCCACGACGATGGGTCTGGAGCCGTTCCTCGCCCACCTGGTCATCGCGTCGTACGCGGAGATGGACGACCGGGTCTGGGTGCGGGCCGGTGCGCTGCTCGACCCCTCGCCCGAACTGTCGGCGATCAAACCGCAGGACGCGCTGCGTTCCCAGCCCCTGCCGGAAGAACACGTCTGGGAGGAGGCGGGACGCCGCTACTGGGAGATCTTCGGTGAGGAGCCGCCCAGGCTTCGCAGGGGCCGGATGGTCGGACAGTTCGCCCGGCGGATCACGGAGCGGGCTCGCACGTACCAGCCTCACGCGGCCGATCTGGTGGCGCAGTTGGAGAAGCACGCGACGCTGCTCGGTCTGGACGGCACCGACGAGTCCGGCCGAGTGGCGATCGCCCGTCGGGGCCGGGACCTGCTGGACGAGCTGCGCGGGCTGGATCAGGGTGCGGCCGGCGGTTCCGCCGCGGCCAAACAGGTCATCTCCGCATTCGCCGGATTCGATCTCGGCGACGTGCCGACGAGCCGCTACGGTGCGTCGATCAAGCAGGCCGAGGCCGTCGCGGCGGCCTTGGCCACCGCGGCTTGGGACATGCTCAAGCTCGCGCCCAACTACGGGCCGCAGGGTGAGGCGGTGCTGGAGGAGTTGCGCGGCGCGGCGCGTGTCGATCAGCGCACCAAGGACCTCAAGGAGGCGCTGCGGGAGGCACGGCGGTCCATCGTCGCCGTCATCGAGCGCAGCCAGGCACACACCGCCGACCCGCGTAGGGCGTACGCCGCGCCCACGCCGACCGAACCGCTCACAAGGCCCGACGCGATCAGCCTGAGCACCGACACCAGCCAACCGCCCGTGCCCTCTACCCACCCTGGCCCCGACGGCGGACGACGTGCGGGACGCCGCTCGGGCGGGGGCCGGACCACGGCCTCCCGTGCGCTGGCGGAGTTGAGGGCCGAACTGGATGAACTGGCGGCTGCCGAGCCGGACGTAGAGATCGAGATCAGCTGGCGGGTCGTGGAATGAGCGGAAGGCAGCGGGCGAAGAAGGTGTGGGAAGAGTGAGTACGGCGGCCGTGACCACCACCAGCGCGGTGCGGCTCAACGCCGCGACCATCACGCAGTACCTGGCATCGCAGCCCGGCCTCAAGCCGGACAAGCGCCGGGTCGTGCTGCTGCGGGCCGCGCCCTCCTGGGACGGCCCGGACGAGCTGCCGTGGGGCGAGCAGCGGCGGGCCACCGTCGCGGCGGCGCCTTCTCCCCTCGGCGTTTACGAGCTGCTCCTTGCACACCAGAAGCCGTCGGCCACCGGGCCCGATGTGCTGGTGGTGCTCACCGACCGCGAGGAGGCGGAGCTCGGGCCCGATCTGCTGGCCAAGGTGCACCGGCAGCGGGTCAATGCCGTCGACACGTGGGACGTCGTACGGGAGGCGTTCGGTGCGAGCGCCTTCGACCACCGGCTTTTCGAGGAGAACTGGGCTGCCGAGGCGCTGCTGGACGCCGCTCCCCCGCACGGCGGATGGCCGAAGCTGGCGGGCGGTGTCCTGTCACGGCGCGAGGCGCTGACCTCGCTCGCCCTGCGCAGGCTGGGGATCGGCCGCTACGACCCGGACGCCGAAACCTCCCGCGCCACAGCGGGTGGTGGGGACGAGCTCGACATCCACGCCCTCCTGCGATGGTCCCTCGTGCCTGGCGGTCCCGAACGGCTCCTGGCGTTGCGATCGCCCGAGCGAACCGGGCTCGTGCAGTTCCTCGGCGAAGAGGAGCAGGCCGGGCGCGCAGGGCAGGCACTGCTCGCTCTCGTGACGGCGGAACACGGGCCGGACGCCGTCGCGTTCGGGCTGGTCTGCGCAGCTCTGTGGGGGCACGCCGACGCTGCGGCGGACGCGGAGGACTACCGGGCCCGGGGGCGGGCCGAGCGCTGGTTCGGAGAGGAGCCACCTGCCCAGGGTGAGCACCTGGACACCCTCGCGGCGGCCTTCGGACGGTCCTGCGAGGAGTTTGTCTCCGCCCTGCTGCTGACGGGACGGTCGGACAGCGACGAAACGGCGGCGGAAGCCCGGCGGCTGACCGGCTCCGTTCTCGACCGGGCGACCGCCCTTGCGCGCCAGTTCGGAGCGGAACGGGCGGCCGGGACAAGTCCGCTACTGGCGGCAGGACTTGAAGCACGCTTCACAGCTGCCGGCGAGGCGCTGTTGAGCGGCGCCCCCGAGCGGATCACACCCTCGGTGAAGGCCCTCAGCCGACACCGGCTCGCCCGGGATCCCGACTACAGCATCCGTATCGAACGGGTGCGCATGGCACAGCGGCTGGCACGTTGGCTCGCGACCGACCCGCCGGTGGAGACCAACACGGTGGCGGATGCCATTGCCCGTCACGTCACCGAGACGGGCTGGGTGGACCTGGCGCTGGAACACATCGAGTCCGGAGGCGATCCCGATCCGACGCTCCGGTCCGCGTACGACACTCTGTGCGCCTCGGCGCACGACCGTCGGCGCGAGATCGACCGGCACTTCGCCCAGGTTCTTGCCGCCCGGACGGCGACCGACCGTGGCCCCGGCTCAATGCTGGCCGTGGAGACGTTCCTCCCCGAGGTCGTCGCCCCGGTGGTGAAGGCCGGAGAGCGGAGAGTGCTACTCCTCGTACTCGACGGGATGAGCGCCGCCATCGCCGCCGAACTCGGCGAGCAACTGCGCGACCACTGGGTCGAGTACGACCCGTCGCCGGGAGCGAAGGACACCCCGCGGCGCCGCGCGATGGCAGCCGCGCTCCCCACCATCACGGCCGTGTCACGCACCTCTCTCTTCGCCGCGCGGCTGATGAAGGGCACACAGGCCGACGAGAAGAGGCTGGTCCCCGCTCACCGCTTCTGGGGCGGGGAGAACGTGGCGGTATTCCACAAGGACGATCTGCGCGCCGAGAGCAGCGGAGAGCCGTTCGGGCCCGAACTGCACGACGCGCTCGTCGGCGACCGTACGCATGTGGCGGTGGTCCTCAACACCGTGGACGACCGGCTCGCCTCCGAGCAGAAACTCGGTGACGGTGCCTGGCGACTGTCCGACATAGGGGGCCTGCGAGCACTGCTTCGGTCTGCCGCGGACCAGGGCCGGGCGGTGATCCTCACCAGCGACCACGGCCACGTCATCGACCGGCGGACAACTCGGGTGGACGCCGAGGACGTGTGGTCAGCGCGACACCGCGGCCCCGGAGGTCCGCTCGTCGAGCAGGAAATCGTGCTGACGGGCCCTCGGGTTCTTGCCCCGGAGCCGGAGAGCCAGATCGTCGCCCTCTGGAACGCCGACGCCCGCTACACGTCTCGCAAGGCCGGCTATCACGGCGGCGCATCTTTGGCCGAGTTCGCCATCCCTGTGCTGGCCTTCCTGCCCTTCGGGGCGAAGCCGCCGAGCGGCTGGCGGGAGCTGGGGACCCAGCAGCCGAGCTGGTGGTCACTGGCTCCACAGGCAGAGGAGCAGCCGCCGCGGGCCCAAGCCGCCGCAGTCTCGGCATCGGCACCGAAGAAGTCGCCCAAGAAGACCAAGAACGAGGCGGAACTCGCCAAGAGCCACGAGGCACTGTTCGACGTGGCGCTGGTTCCTTCGCCTTCGGGATCCGAGGACGGCGCTCTGTTGTCCGTAGCCCCTGTGTCTCCGAGTGATGCCTTGGTCGACGCCCTCCTGAAGTCCGAGGTCTTCACGGCTCAGGTGCAGTTGCTCGCCCGTAAACCGGACCTTGCTCGGGTGGAAAAGGCCGTACACGCTCTGCTGGACGCGGGCGGCACCCTGCCCATGACTGCTCTCGCCCAGCGCGTCGGACTGCCCGCGAACCGGCCGGCGGACGGCTTCGCCGCCGTGCTACGGCAGTTGCTCAATCACGACGGTGTCCAGGTGCTGGAGACGCTGCCGGACGGGCGGACCCTGCGGCTGCACACCGGACTGCTGCGGGACCAGTTCGAGTTGAGCTGAGGGGAACGGTGTAGTCGGTCCCAGGGTGTCCCGGGACCGACTACACCATGCGTCAGGTGAGCTGGCGCAGCAACCCCGCGAACTGGCGCAGCTCTTCGCTCCGCTGCGCCGACAGCGGCTCCGGGTCGAAGTGCGCGATCTGGTTGCGGATGCTGCGCACCCGGTCGAGCTGGTGCACGAACTGGACGCGGTTCACGCCGGTCCAACCCAGCGTCTGCCAGTTCTGGTCGGCCGCGGCGCACAGCGCCTCTTTGCGGTTTCCCTGTTTGCTGCGCTGGTCGCCGTCGAGCAGCATCACGTACTGGCCGAACATGAGGTCCGCGATCTTCCCCGTCTTCCTGTCGTTTTGCTGCACGGCACGGATGGCGTCCTCGCTCATCTTCGCGCCGAGGCACTTGCGGAGCCGGAACTCGATCTCGCCCACGACGAAGAACGGCCATGCGGTCGCATCGAAGCGCTGGGTGATGTCCGCAGCGGTGACGATGCCGCTGATGCGCCCATTGTGGGCCCGAACCAGCACGTATCCGTGCTCGCAGACGTTGGAGAGCATGGCGAAGAAGTCGTCGTGCGCGTGCGCGACCGGCGGGTCCTCCACGATCGCGTTGGCCAGCGCCGCTTCCGCACCTGTGGCGTACATCTTGGCCACCGAGCGCCAGGTGACGACGCCGGCCACCGTGTACTGGTCCTCCAGGACCGGGACCTGGGAGTAGTTCTTCGTGTGCATGATGTACGTCGCCTCGGTGAGGTCCGAGGCAGGCGTGACCGAATCGACTCCCGCGTGTGCGCACGGCAGGTCGCCGATCCGGAAGGGCTGCTGCGGCATGGCACCGGGCAGCAGCCCCGCCTCGTCCTCCTGCTCCTCGTCCGCGCCGTCCCCCTGATTCCCTGCTACGGATTCCTGGGCAACGAGGTGGATCTCGGACTGGCTGCTGCAGGTGGCGAAGTACGGAAGGGTCGCGAGACCGACGTCCTTCAGCTTTTGCTCGATGTGCAGGATGGCCTGGTCGTTGCGGAACCGCGTGTTGAAGATGGTCAGGAGCTCAACGAGAGGTATGCGCCGGCCTTTGAGCGCCAGCAGTTCTTCGTCGGAAGGTGTCCGGAGCACGGCTGCGTCACCCGGCCTTCGCGTCGCGGAAGACGGTGCGCTTACCCATGGCTGACATGACCAGCTCAAGCAGCTGCTTGGACCTGTTCACGTAGAACTGCTCGAAATCGCCCGAGTGCAGCGCGCCAGGGTCGATGAGGTGAGTGCCGATGACGTCGTCGAACCACTCAGGGCGCATGCCCGACTCCAGCGCGAGCGTCTTCAGGTATCCGACGGGCGAACCAGTCATGCTCTTGCTGGCCCTGAGCGACAGGGGTGTCTTGTTGATGATCGAGTTCGCCCTGTTGCTGTAGGCCCGGTGATTCTTGTCGATCCACGCCTTCGGGAAGATCTGGCGCACCTCCACGCTGTACTCGGCCAGACGCGCGGCGTTCAAGGGTGCTTCCGTGAAGTACCAGTCCACCGCCCCCTGCTTGACCAGGAGGGCGTAAACCCCCTTGTACGCGGCGCTGTTGCGCGTGCTGAGGGTGTCCAGCCGGTCATCCAGGAAGGCCGCCTCGGCAATGGTGTCGGGAACCAGCTCCGTGTTGCCCTGAAGTCGTTCGACAAGTTGCTCCACGTCGCGGGTAAAGCGGCTTTCCGTCGAACCGCCGTACATCTCGCCGAGCACGCCGCACCAGTACCACTGAGTGAGCAATTCGTCGGCCGCCGCCGTCTCGGTCTCCTCGCCCAGAATCGTCCGTACGGCGGCCAGGGGTACGAGCTGGGTTCGATACGGCAGGTCGGGGGCGCGCACGATGCATTGCTGCTCCAGGAAAGCCCCCACCCACTCGAAGGCTTCCGCCACGCGCGGAGCGAGCAGGCTGAAGTCGGCGAGCGGCAGTTCCAGCAGGTCACGGCGCTTGCACGAGACCGCGGCACGCGGCTCCTGGCGCTTGCGCTCCCAGGTTCGGACGAGTGCCACAGCCTGGAGGAAATCACTGCTGCTGAGGCCGTCCTCGACACCGGCCTCCATGCGTCCGAACACGGGGTACGACGACGTCAGGCCCTTCTTGATGTCCAGCCAGACGTCGGGGAGCTTGTAGTAGTCGTCGTGCTCGGCCACATACTCCTGGTTGCCCGCGTAGGTGGCCGTCAGCAGTTCGAAGACGTTGAGCGGCACACCACCGGTGTTCACCCGCTCGAACACGGCACAGACCGCGTCCATGGTCGTGGAGGCCGCAAGCTTGATCATCGGCACCTGGAACGACTGCATGCGGTTGAGCACGTGCATCTGGAACCGTCCCCACAGCCCCCAGTTCGAGTTGTCGACCTTCACGTACTCCTCGTGCCAGGCATTCACCCGTTCGGTGTCGAACACGAAGTGGAGGGGAAAGTAGCCGGCCGCGCACTCACCTTCGACGGTACTCAGGTCGATGAGGTCCCTGCGGTTGAAGCCGGTCTTGAGGATCCTGTCCTCAGGCACTGACACGATGGCGTCGTCACGTTCGGCCGGTGGCCCGATGGCCTTGGCGATGTCGACGTAGTACCAGCGCCTCAGCTCCTTGCCTCGAGCATCCACCGTCTCCACCGGGCGATCCCGGTGCAGGGCCTGGAAGAGGGAGGTCAACCGTTGCTGGCCGTCGAGCAGCAGCAGATCGGGCACCCGGCCCTCCGCATCCTCAGCGCCTTTCAGCGTCCGGGTGCGGAACAGTGAGGTGCCATTGGTCTGCAGCGCCATCACCACCCCGAGCGGATAGTCGAGTGTCACCGTCGCGATGAGTGCCCTGATGCGCTCGTCGTCCCACTTCCACTCACGTTGGAAGTCGGGGAGCTGTAAGGCGCCGGAAGCGACGTCCGCAAGGGCGTCGCTGAGTTTCAGACTGTCGAGTGCCACGCTGTTTCTTTCCGTCTCGGGCCGAACGCTGCGTCACCACCCCATCACGGCGGTGAACATGCCATTGCATCAACGGGGTTGGCGGCAGTCAAGGCATTCACCGACACCGCTACCACGCACCGGCATCGGCGATCCGGAGCCGGCCGGGCGGTCCGTCCGCACTGCGCTCCAAACGCACTACGGTGCCGCCCGTTTCGCCCTGCGCCCTCGTGGTCCCAGGCCGATGGGAGACTGTCGGAGTGAGTACAGACAGCCCTGGCCGAAACGGACCCGTCAGTGCCGCCCGGCGCCGTGACGTGATCGACGCGCTGCGCCGGGGAGCCGTTCCTGAGAGCGGGCTCGACCTGCTGGCCACCGGCCTGGATCGGTTCCAGAGTGCCCTGGACTCTGAACTCGACGCCGTGGCGTCGGGCGCGTCGGTGTTCAAGGCCGTACGCGGCGAGTACGGGTCGGGCAAGACCTTCTTCGCGCGCTGGCTCGGGGAGCGGGCCAAGCGGCGCAACTTCGCCGTCGCCGAGATCCAGGTCTCGGAGACCGAGACGCCGCTGCACAAGCTGGAGACCGTCTACCGCCGCCTCACCGAGCGGCTGGCCACGCCCGGATTCCCCCCGAGCGCGCTCCGGCCGGTCGTGGACGCCTGGTTCTACGCCCTTGAGGAGGACGCCCTTGCCGCGGGTGCCTCCGAGGAGGACCTGCCTGCGAAAGTGGAGCAGCTGATGACGGCCCGGCTCACCGAGGTGTCCCGGCACGCCCCGTCGTTCGCGACAGCGCTGCGGGGTTACCGTACGGCCCTCGAGTCGGGAGACGAGGCCACCGCCTCCGCCGTCATGGCATGGCTGGGCGGGCAGCCGCATGTAGCCGCGGCGGCCCGCAGGTCCGCCGGGGTGCGCGGCGACCTCGACCATTTCGGCGCCCTGGGGTTCCTGCAGGGGCTGCTCACCGTGCTGCGGGACTCCGGGCACTCGGGCCTGTTCGTCGTGCTGGACGAGGTGGAAACTCTGCAACGGGTTCGGTCCGACGCCCGTGACAAGGCGCTGAACGCGCTGCGCCAGCTCATCGACGAGGTGCACTCCGGACGCTTCCCCGGCCTCTATCTGCTGATCACCGGCACGCCGGCGTTCTACGACGGCCGGCAGGGGGTGCAGCGGCTGGCTCCGCTGGCCCAGCGACTGGCCACCGACTTCACGACCGATCCGCGCTTCGACAACCCGCGTGCCGTGCAGCTCAGGCTGCCGGGCTTCAATCTGGAATCGCTGATCGGTCTAGGGCTGACCATCCGGGACCTGTACGCGTCCGGGTCTTCGGCGGCTGAGCGAGTAAAGGAGCTCACAGACGACGTATACGTCGCCGACCTGGCAAGGGCCGTCGGCGGGGCGCTGGGCGGCAAGGTCGGGGTGGCACCTCGTCTGTTCCTCAAGAAGCTCGTCGGCGACGTCCTCGACCGTGTGGACCAGTTCGAGGACTTCGATCCGCGCAAGCACTACGCGCTCACGGTGAACGCCTCGGAGCTGACCGAGGTCGAGCGCAACGCCGCGGCGGTCGACAGCGCCGATGATGTCGAACTGGATCTCCCGTGAGCGACGTGGCGCCCGACCCGATGGACCTGCTTCACCCGGGGTTGGTCCACCACGTCGTGAACACCCTGGGCTGGCCCCGCCTGCGGACTCTCCAGGAGGAGGCGATCATCCCCCTGACAGACGGGGCGGACGCCGTGCTGATCGCCCCAACCGCAGGGGGGAAGACCGAGGCCGCGTGCTTCCCCTTGCTGTCGCGGATGGCGCAGGAGAAATGGGACGGCACCTCGGTCCTCTACGTATGTCCGCTGAAAGCGCTGCTCAACAACCTGTTGCCCCGACTGGAGACGTACACCTCCTGGCTCGGGCGCACAGCCGCGCTCTGGCACGGCGATGTCACACACTCCCGCCGCAAGCGCATCCTGCGCGAACGGCCGGATGTGCTGCTGACCACTCCCGAGTCCCTGGAAGCCATGCTGGTCAGCGCCAACGTCGACCACCGGGCGTTCTTCTCCGGGCTACGGGCGATCGTCGTCGACGAGGTGCACGCTTTCGCGGGCGACGACCGGGGGTGGCATCTACTGGCCGTGCTGGAACGGCTGGAGCGGGTGGCCGGGCGTCCGGTGCAGCGGGTCGGCCTGTCCGCAACCGTGGGTAACCCTGAGGAACTGCTCACCTGGTTGCAGGGAGCCAAGGCCGGGCGGCGCACGGCGCAGGTTGTCGCCCCGCACCTGAAGGAGAAAGTACAGAAACTGCCTCCGCCCGGAGATGTCCAGCTCGACTATGTGGGGTCCCTGGCCAATGCCGCGACAGTGATCGCGGCGTTGCACCGGGGCGAGAAGCGGCTGGTCTTCTGTGAATCGCGCAAGCAGGTCGAGGAACTCGGCGCGGCGCTGCGTGCGAAGGGGATGACTACTTTCCTGTCCCACGCGTCACTGTCCACAGACGAGCGACGGCGGGCGGAGGAAGCCTTCGCGGAGGCTCGTGACTGTGTGATCGTCTCCACCAGCACCCTGGAACTGGGCATCGACGTCGGCGACCTCGACCGGGTCGTCCAGATCGATGCGCCACGCACCGTGGCCTCGTTCCTACAGCGACTGGGCCGCACCGGTCGACGGCCCGGATCCAGCCGCAACTGCCTGTTCCTCGCCACCGACGACGCCGGCCTCCTGTCCGCGGCGGCACTTCTGCTGCTCTGGTCGCGCGGCTGGGTGGAGCCGGTCATCGCTCCTCCGGAGCCCCGACACATTGCCGCGCAACAGGTGCTGGCGCTGTGCCTCCAGGAGCACCAGGTCGGTGACCGACTGTGGCAGGAGTGGTGGGGAGGCTTCGGCCCGTTCGGCCCTTCCGCCGAGCCGATCGTGCGCCACCTGGTCGAGGAGGGCTATCTGGACCGGGACGGCGAACTGCTGTTCATTGGCCCAGAGGCCGAAAAGCGGTTCGGCTACCGGCATTTCATGGACCTCACCGCGGTCTTCACCGCCGCCCCTGAGTTCACTGTGCTGTCGGGCCGCACCGAGATCGGCACCACAGATCCCGTGCTGCTCACGGACGAGGTCGTCGGCCCTCGCCGACTTCTGCTCGCCGGGCGCAGCTGGCAGGTGACGTACATCGACTGGTCGCGCCGCCGCTGCTTTGTCGAACCGGTGGACAGTGGCGGGCGGGCCCGCTGGGGCGGCGTCGGCCTGACCCGCACCGCGTCGTACGAGCTGACACGGGCGGCCCGCGAAATACTGCTCGGTGCCACCCCACCGGTCAGGCTAACTCGCCGTGCCGAAACCGCCCTCGCTTGCGTGCGCGATGAGAGCGCCGAACTGGTGTACCGCGACGGCACCGTCATCATGCGGGGAGGGCACGACACGAATGTGCGGTGGTGGACGTGGGCGGGCTATCGCACCAACGCCACCCTGGCCGCAACCCTCTCCAGCATCGCCGACCCCCTGCAGCGCCCTACGGACGCCTACGTCCGACTGCGCGAGGACCTCACCCCCCAAGAATGGAGAAAGGCCACCGCACACGCCGCCGACCACCTGTGCCTCCCGGCAGTGGATCCCCGTGCGCTGGCAGGACTGAAGTTCAGCGTGGCTCTTCCGCCGCGCCTCGCTGAGGCCACGCTCGCAGCCCGGTTGGCCGACCTGAACGGTGCCACGGCTTTGCTTCAGGAAGCCGTCAGGTTCACAGCCATGTGACGCAAAGACAGAGATCATCGACAATCGACCCGCTCCATCCGTGCGCCTCATGGTGCCCGGTATGCACCAACGCCCTGGCGTGTGCAGACCTGGCCCTCTGACAGGAGCCAACCAGCTGTGCCGAAGTGCTTCCAGGGCCAAACAGAAAGGCAGACGAGTCGGGCTGTACGCCGGGTTCTGTCACCGGTCGACCTCGCGGTCGGCCGGGAGACGGCCATCCATCTAGGACCGGCGTTGCCGCCGGCCTCGTGCGGTCTACCCGTGGACTCGGGCGGGCAGCCCTCGAACGTCCGCGCAGGGACACCGGGGTGTCCCCTCTTGACCTTGCTCCGGGTGGGGTTTACCTAGCTGCCCAGGTCACCCTGGGCACTGGTGGTCTCTTACACCACCGTTTCACCCTTACCCAGCGCCTGAGCGCTGGGCGGTTTGTTTTCTGTGGCACTGTCCCGCGGGTCACCCCGGGTGGCCGTTAGCCACCACCCTGCCCTGTGGAGCCCGGACGTTCCTCGGGGAGGTCCACAAGGGCCTCCACGCGGCCGTCCGCCCGGCTCGTCTGCCGTGTGGACCATGCTACCGGGCGCCCACCAGTCCTCGGTCCCGTCGATGCCGTCGATGCCGTCGATGCCGTCGCCAGGAACGAGCCCGCCAGGATCAGGGCGAAGGATGCCAGGACTCCGGGCGTCAGTGGCTCGTCCAGGAAGAGCGCGCCCGCCGCCACCGCCACCGCCGGGTTGACGTATGTGAAGACTGTCGCCCTCGTGGGGCCGACCTCGTGGATCAGCTCGAGGAAGCCTACGAAGGCCAGGGCCGTGCAGATCACGCCCAGGGCCGCCAACGAAACGAGGGCGGGGGTCGAGGGCATCGTGGGTGGGCGGGTCAGGGCTGCCGCCGGAGCGTAGACGAGTGCTGCCAGGAGCAGGACCGGGGCTATCAGCTGGAGGGTGGGGACCTGCTTGAGGTGGCGGGCCATGATCAGGGGGGCCGTCGCGTAGCCGACCACCGTGACCAGGACTTCCGCCAGAGACAGGACGTTGCCTCCCGTGAGGTGGGGGACGGTCAGGACCGCCACGCCGCCCAGGCCCAGGGCCAGGCCCGTCATGCGGCGGACTCCCAGCCGTTCCGCGTCGCCGAAGAAGCGGGCCAGGAGCACGCTCATGATCGGGACGCCCGCGATGAGGAGGCCGGCCGTGGAGCTGGAGAGGTGGCGTTCGGCGTCGGTCAGGGTCCACCAGGGGCCGATGACCTCGATCACGGCGAAGGCGAGCATCGGTCGCCAGTGCTGCCTGACTACGCGGGTCAGTCCTCCCTGACGGATCGCGAAGGGGAGGAGGAGGGCCGCGCCCAGGGCGCAGCGTACGAAGACGACCGTGGACGGGGAGACCTCGTCCACGGCCACTTTGATCATCAGGTAGGGGATGCCCCAGAGGACTCCCATCAGGGAGAAGAGGAACCAGCCGCGTGCAGTCATGGGGGGAGTTTCGGGCCACGGGGCCCCATCCGTCTTGAACGCTGTTGCGCGCACGACCCCCGGCTCACCCAGCGCGTCTACGGCCGCACGCTCGTCCGATACGCCGCCGGCGTCACCCCCAGCACCCTCCTGAACCATCGCGTCATGTGCGCCTGGTCCGCGAAGCCCACCTGACCGGCCACCTCCGCCGGGCGGCCGCCCGCCTCCAGCAACCCGCGGGCACGGCTCACCCGGTGCTGGGCCAGCCAGGCGTACGGGGGCATGCCCATCGTCGTACGGAAGGCTCGGAGGAGTTGGTAGCGGGAGAGGCCCAGGTCGGTGGCGAGGTCGGCGAGGGAGGGCGGGGAGAGGAGTTCGTCGGCCAGGCGGTCTCGTACGGCGACGGCGATGGTGTCGGCGCCCGGAAGCCTGTCGGAGCTCGCGCCGGACGTGGAGTGGCGGCGGGCCAGGGCCGTGAGCAGCCAGGGGAGGCGGGACTCGGCCTCCAGGGGGTCGGGGCAGGTGCTCAGCTCGGTGTGTGCGGTGCGTAGGGCGGCCGCCAGCTCGGGGTCGTGGAGGACGGGGTCGCGGAAGTGCGGGACGCCGCCGAGGATGCCGTCGGTGAGGAGGGCGGGGGCCGGGTAGAGGGCGCGGTAGCCGTAGGTGCCGTAGGCCGATTCGCCGGTGTGCGGTTCGCCGGGGGCCAGGACGACTATCGCGCCCTCGCCGACCTTGAGGGCGCCGCCCCGGTAGTCGATGCACGAGGCGCCCAGGACGCAGACGCCCACGCTGAACTCCTCGTGCGTGTGCGGAGCGTAGCGGTGGCGGTCGAAGCGGGCGGTGAGGAGGTCGAGGGGGTGGTCGGGGCGGCCGAGGGTGGCCCGGGTCCACCGGGTCTGTTCACGTCTGCCGCCCACCTCACGCACCCCTTTCCAAGGCTGTAAGGGTGCAACACCTCGGTGTCCGGCTTCCATACCGCCGTACACCCCCGGGTACTAGAGGAAGTCCGCCGTGTCCAGGTCGAAGGCGAAGGGCTCGGGGAGGGCGAGCGGCTTGCCGAAGGGGACGGTGCAGCGCCGGCGGTAGTCGTCCTCTCGGGGATCGCTGAGGAGTGTCACCTCGGAGATGTCGCGGTCGATCAACAGGTAGAGCGGGATGCCGGCGCGGGCGTAGCAGCGGCGCTTGACCTCACGGTCGGCCTTGGGCCTGGTGGAGGTCACCTCCAGCACCATGGCGACGCCTTGGCAGGGCATCCAGGAGTCCGCACCCCGGTAGAGCCGCAGAGTCCGGGCAACGAACGTACCGTCCGGGATCACGTGGTCCCTCGGGCACCCCTCCGCCTTCCCCAGCTTCAGCCCCTTGTTCCCGGAGAACTGCATATCGGTCCTGGACCGCCTGTACACCTGCTGCACGATCAGCTCGATGTAGTCCTCGTGATCCCCGTCCGGCGGCGGTGTCACTACGATCTCCCCCTCGACAAGCTCCGCCCGGAAGCCCTCCGGGGTGTCCAGGGCGAGAAAGCCCTCCAGCAGGACCTCTTCCTGCGTGAGCGGCTCGTGGGCCATGGCAGTCATGTCACGCCCCTCCTTCTTCGGTCGCTCGCCAGACTGGGACATCGGCTGATCACCTGGCCGTGAGATCGGGAACCGTTCCCTCGATCGTGGCACATGATCTCGGTCACCGTCAGTCGCCGGGCCGGTTGCTTGACCCTGCCGCAGCGTCAACGTTTCTACTGGTCGCATGCGGATCGGAGAACTCGCCGCGGCCGTCGGGGTCACCCCGCGGACCGTGCGGCACTACCACCACCTCGGGCTGCTGCCGGAGCCGGAGCGGCGGCCGAACGGATACCGGGACTACACGCTGCGGCACGCGGTCGTGCTGGCGCGGATCCGGCGGCTGACGGAGTTGGGGCTCGGGCTCGCCGAGGTGCGGGATGTGCTGGCGGACGACGCCGGGCGTGAACTGGTCGAAGTTCTTGGGGAGTTGGACGAGGATCTGGCCCGGCAGGAGACCGCGATCCGGGAGCGGCGGGCCCGGTTGCGTGTCCTGATGGAGGACGCGCGGTGCGGGCGGCTGCCGGCCGAGGGGCCCGTGTCGCCCGAACTCGCCGCGCTGTTAGGGAAGTTCGGGTCCGCGCCGCAGTCTCCGATGGCCGCCATGGATCGGGAGGTGTTCGCGCTTCTGGAGACCACCACCACACCGGAGGTGCGGGCGGAGATGCTGGCAGGGCTGGAGAGCATGATGGCGGTCCCCGGCGCGGTGGAGCGGGCGCACGAGGTGTACGCGCTGCTCGACGCGCTCGCCGACGCCGAACTCGATGATCCCCGGGTGACGGAGGCCGCCGATCTACTGGCCGGCCTCATCCCGCCGGACATGGTCCCGCCCGACATCGACGACGGCGGCGGCAGCAGCAGCAGCGCTGCCGGCGCCGGCAGCTTCCTGCGCGCCTTCTACGCCGACTTCGCCCCGGCCCAGGCGGAGGCCATCCGCCGCACGCTCCGGAAACTCAGCCGGCAACTCAGGGAGGACCGCCGATGAGCCAGGTGGGGAACACCTGTCGGATCGCCCACACCCTCGTACGTCATGAACTCCTGCTGCTGGCCAGCCTGTTGCGTTGGGTGGCCCGTCGTCCGCACGGGACCGGGGAAGGAGGACGGGCGTACGGGTATACGCGGGGGCAAGGGGCCATGATGTTCGGCTTCGGGTTCGTGTGTGTCGTCGAGACCGTGACCATGTCCGTCCTGCTGCGCGACTTCCCGCTGGTGCACCAGGCCGTGCTCGTCCTCGACCTCTACACGATCCTGATCGTCGCCGGACTCCACGCGGCCTCCGTCACCCGTCCCCATGTCCTCACCGACACGACCCTCCGTCTGCGCCGCTTCGCCACCGTGGACCTGTGCGTGCCGCTCACCGCCGTCGCGTCGGTCCGTCGTGAGTTGCGTACGACGCATGAGAAGCGGGACGGCGAGCTGAACATGGAGGTCGGCTCGCAGACCACGGTCGTACTCGAACTCGCCGAGCCGGTCGAGTACGTGACCTTCCTCGGCCGCCGCAGGGCGGTACGGCTGGTGCGCTTCCACGCGGACGAGTCCGATCAACTCGTACGGGTCATCGGGGAGTTCACGCGGGATCGACAGGAACGAACCGAACCTTCGCCACTCCCGGCTCGGCCTGTGTGAGCCGTACCCGCAGCCGTTCCCCCAGCGGCAGCCGCCCGCCGGGGGTTCCCACTACGCGGCCGATGATCGCCGGGGACTCCAACTGGACGGTTCCGACGGTGGGTCGGTCCTCCTCCACGTCCACCACGCATCCCTCGAAGACCTCCCCCACCCGGTCCCTGAGCAGCGCCGCCTCGATGATGTCCACGCACTCGCGCTCCACGCGTCCGGCCCGCCGGGTGCCCGCCACCATCTCGTCGGGGAGGGTGTCGAAGGCCGCCAGGACCCAGTCGGGGGTGGGGGCGCCGGCCACCGCCGCGAGGCAGATTTCCGCGGTGTAGCGGTCGACGAGGCGGCGCAGGGGGGCCGTGCAGTGGGCGTAGGGGGCGGCTACGGCGGAGTGCGTGGTGATGGCGGGGAGGTTGCCGTCGCGGAAGACCGTGTAGTGCGCGCCGCGCAGGAGGGTCGTGCACTCCAGGAGGAAGGCGGCGTGGCGGGGGTCGTGCGGGTCGAGGGAGCGGACCAGTCGGGCGTACGAGACGTGGTGCGGCCAGTCGATGCGCAGGGCCTTGGCGGTGCGGCGGAGGCGGCCGACCTCGCCATCCGGGGCGGCGGGGAGCGTGCGCAGGACGCCGGTGCCGTGGGCCAGCATCAGTTCGGCCGCGGCCATGCCGGTGAGCAGGGAGATCTGGGCGTTCCAGCCGTCGGCGGGGAGCGGGGCGCGGTACGCCAACTCGTAGGTGTCACCACCGGTTTTGCCGTCGGCGTGCTCGATGATCTCCTGCTCGGGGATGGTGAGGGAGATGCCGCCGCGTTCGACTTCGAGGCGCTCGCGGAGTTGGCCGATCTGCTTCAGCAGGGCGAGTGGTTCCTCGGCGGTGCCCGCGTCGATCTCCTTCTGGACGCCGGCGTAGTTCAGTTTGGCACGGCTGCGTACCAGGGCGCGGCGGACGTCGACGGTCTCGGTACGGCCTTCCGCGTCGAGGTCGAGCGTCCACAGGACCGCCGGGCAGGTGTGGTCCGGGAGGAGGCTGGCGGCGCCCTCGGAGAGGCAGGCGGGGTGGAGGGGGACCTTGTCGTCGGGGAAGTAGAGGGTCGTCACCCGGTGGTGGGTCTCGGCGTCGAGCGCGGTGCCGGGGGTGACGAAGGCGGCGACGTCGGCGATGGCGTACCGGACGCGGTAGCCGCCGTTGCCCGGGCCGGGGCGCCGGGAGAGGTGCATCGCCTGGTCGAGGTCGGTGGAGGTGGGAGGGTCGATGGTGAAGAGGGGGATGTCCGTGGCGTCGTACGACGGGAGGCGCGGCGACTTCGCGGCGTGCTCCGCCTCGACGAGGACCTGGAGCGGGAAGACATCGGGCACACCGAGTTCTTCGCGCAGCGCGCGCAGGGCCGCCCGCAGGGGAGCCTCGGCGGCGCCCTTGACGCGGAGATGGCGGCGGGGCATGGGTCGAGCGTAGGGCGGGGCGGGCGGGACGGCACCCTGACGACGGCGTAGGGCGGGGCGGGCGGGACCCTGACGACGGCGCCGGCCGGTCCCGCGCACAGGCAGGACCGCACCCTGGCGCACGGCGACGACCGGTCCCGCGTACGGGCAGAACGGGCGGAACGTCACCCTGACCACGCCCGTCCGCCGGTCGTGCACACGGGCGGAACGGACCTCGCCCTGCCCTGCGGAAGCCCGTCCTCCGACCCCGTACTCTGTCGCGGAGCCCTACAGAAGGAGTACCCGTGCTCGTCCTGCTGCCCCCGTCCGAAGGCAAGGCACCCTCTTCGGGTGGCGCTCCCCTGAAGCTGGAGGGGCTTTCGCTGCCGACGCTGACCGGGGCGCGGGAGGCCGTGATCGGTGAGCTGGTGGAGTTGTGCGCGGGGGACGAGGACAAGGCGCGTGAGGTGCTCGGGCTGAGCGAGGGGCTGCGTGGCGAGGTCGCCAAGAACGCGGAACTACTGACGGCGGGGACGCGCCCGGCCGGGCAGATCTACACGGGGGTGCTGTACGACGCCCTCGACCTGGCCACCTTGGAGACCGCCGCGAAGCAGCGGGCGGCGCGCTCGCTGCTGGTCTTCTCGGGGCTGTGGGGCGCGGTCCGCGTGACGGACCGGATCCCTTCCTACCGTTGCTCGATGGGCGTGAAGCTGCCCGCCATCGGGGCGCTCGGCACGCACTGGCGTACGCCGATGGCGTCGGCCCTCCCCGAGGTCGCCGGTGACGGACTCGTCCTCGACCTGCGGTCCTCGGCGTACACGGCCGCGTGGAAGCCGAAGGGCGAGGTGGCCGGGCGGACGGCGACCGTACGGGTGCTGCACGCGCCGACGCGGAAGGTCGTCAGCCACTTCAACAAGGCGACCAAGGGCCGGATCGTACGGAGTCTGCTCTCGGCCGGAATCGCGCCCAAGGGCCCGGCGGAGCTGGTGGAGGCGTTGCGGGACCTCGGGTATGTGGTGGAGGTGGAGTCTCCGGCCGGGACCGGGACCGCGGCCGGGAAGGCGTGGACGTTGGATGTGCTGGTGACAGAGGTTCACTGACCCCAACCCACTGGCCCCGAACCACTGGCCCCGAACCACTGACTCCAACCCACTCCGTGCGGTTGCAGCATGTGCAACGTTCGTTGTGCATGCTGCGCGCGACCGGCAGGATGAAGGCATGCCTTCACCGCTGCCGTCGTCGTCGTGCGTCTCCGTCCTCGACCTGGCGCCCGTGCTGCCGGTGGTCGTCGTCGACGACCCCGTCGATGCCGTGCCGTTGGCGCGGGCGCTGGTCGCTGGCGGGTTGCCGGCGATCGAGGTGACCCTGCGGACGCCGGGCGCGCTCGACGCCGTACGGGCGATCGCGGCGGAGGTTCCGGCGGCGGTGGTCGGGGTGGGGACGGTCATCACCCCGGCGCAGGTGACGGAGTCCGTCACGGCGGGCGGTCGTTTTCTGGTCAGCCCGGGCTGGACGGACGTACTGCTGGAGGCGATGCGGGCGTCCGGGGTGCCGTTTCTGCCGGGGGTGTCGACCACGTCGGAGGTCGTGGCGCTGTTGGAGCGCGGGGTGCGGGAGATGAAGTTCTTCCCGGCGCAGGCGGCGGGCGGGACGGCGTATCTGAAGTCGCTCGCCGGACCCCTCCCCCAGGCCCGCTTCTGCCCGACCGGCGGGATCGGGCCGGCCAACGCGCCGGAGTATCTGTCCCTCCCCAACGTCGGCTGTGTGGGCGGCACTTGGATGCTGCCGGCCGATGCCGTGGCGGCGCGGGACTGGGGACGGATCGAGGCGCTGGCGCGGGAGGCGACGGCGCTCAGACCCTGAGCCCTGCGTCCCCGGGTCAGCGCAGGTGCGACGTGTCGTTGAGGAGGCGGAGCGTGGCGTTGCCGTCCGCGTAGTAGGCCAGGGCCGACAGCGAGGCGGCGGAGAGTTCCATGCGGAACAGGGACTCCGGGGGCGCGCCGAGGGCCAGGCGTACGAGGGTCTTGATGGGCGTGACGTGGGTGACGAGCAGGACGGTACGGCCCGTGTGCGTCGCGACGAGCTTGTCCCGGGTGGCGGCAACCCGGTGGGCGACCGCCTCGAAGCTCTCGCCGCCGCCGGTGGGTGCGGCGTCCGGTGAGGCCAGCCAGGCGTTCATGTCGTCCGGGTACCGCTCCCGCACCTCGCCGAAGCTCAGCCCCTCCCACGCGCCGAAGTCCGTCTCCCGCAGCCCGTCCTCGACCGTCACCCTCAGCCCGAGCCGGGCCGCGACGATCCCCGCCGTCTCACGGCAGCGGGCCAGCGGTGACGACACGACCTCCTGGATCGTCCCCCGAGCGGCCAGCGCGGCGGCGACCCGCTCCGCCTGATACCGGCCGACATCGGTGAGGGAAGGGTCCGAGCCGCCGCTTCCCGAGAACCGCTTCTGGGGGGTGAGGGGGGTCTCGCCGTGGCGCAGCAGCACGAAGGTGGCGGGGGTGCCGAGATCGGGAGCGGCGGAGGCGATGTTCTTGGCGGCACGGAGGTCGGCGGCGGAGGCGACGCTCCTGGCGGCACGGGTGTCGACGGCGGCTTTGGACGCTTCCGCCTCATGCGCATGTGGCGCTTGAGCCTCATGCGTCGCACGTGACGCTTGCGCCTCATGCGTCGCACGTGACGCTTGCGCCTCGCTCGCACGTGGCGCTTGCGCCTCATGCGCGCGTGACGCTTGCGCCTCATGCGCGCGTGACGCGGTGGTCGCCCCCGCCAGGGCGGCCCTCGCCTTCGCCGCGCCCGCCGTCGCGTCCCCCGGCGGCCCCGTCGGCTCGGGCGCGGCGGCGGCAGCGGCCCGCGCCGCACGCGCGTCCAGCTCCGCCGTGGACGTGGCCGCCGACCACTGCTCGCCCCGCTTGCCCGCGTCCATCGCCTCGTTGGCGAGGCGGTCGGCGTGTTTGTTCTCGGCGCGCGGGATCCACTCGTAGGTGACCTGGCCGGGTGGGAAGACCCGGGCGGCCTCGGCGGCGAGGGGCTTCATGTCGGGGTGTTTGATCTTCCAGCGGCCCGACATCTGTTCGACGACCAGCTTGGAGTCCATGCGGACCCGGACGGTGGCCGTCGCGTCCAGTTCGTACGCCGCCTTGAGGCCCGCGATGAGACCCCGGTACTCGGCGACGTTGTTCGTGGCGACCCCGATGTACTCGGCGGCCTCCACCAACGCCTCGCCCGTCGCCGCGTCGAGGACGACGGAACCGTAGCCCGCGGGCCCCGGGTTGCCCCGGGAACCGCCGTCGGCCTCGACGATGAACTCCCGCACGCCAAAAGCCCCTTACTGCCCGTACAGTCCTTACTGTCCTTGCCGCCCGTGCCGCTTTTACAGGCCCGACTCGGACGTACGCACCAGGATGCGGCGGCAGTTCTCGCAGCGGACGACCGTGTCGGGCGTGGCCTTGCGGATGTCGTTGATGTCGGTGATCGACAGCTCCTGGCGGCAGCCCTGGCAGGTGCGCTGGTACAGCTTGGCCGCGCCGATGCCGCCCTGCTGGTCACGCAGCTTGTCGTAGAGCTTGAGAAGGTCAGCGGGGACCGACGCCGCGATGACCTCGCGCTCCTTCGTCACCGTCGCCACCTCGCCGTCGATCTCCTCGAACGCGGCGTCCCGGCGCGCGGTCGCGTCGTCGACCTTGCCCTGGATGGCACCGACCCGCTCGGTCAGCTCGGCGACCCGCGTCTGCGCGGACTCCCGGCGCTCCATGACCTCCAGGACGATGTCCTCCAGGTCGCCCTGCCGCTTGGCGAGGGAGGCGATCTCGCGCTGGAGGTTCTCCAGGTCCTTCGGGGAGGTGATCGCACCCGAGTCCAGGCGCTGCTGGTCGCGGACGGCGCGCTGACGCACCTGGTCCACGTCCTGCTCGGCCTTGGTCTGCTCGCGGGCGGTGTCGCTCTCCTCGGTCTGCGCGGCCACGAGCAGGTCGCGCAGCTGGGTGTAGTCCTTGTTCAGCGACTCGATCTCGGCGTGCTCGGGCAGTGACCTCCGCTTGTGCGCCAGCTGCTGCAGGCGTACGTCGAGGTCCTGGACGTCGAGGAGTCGGATCTGGTCGGCGGGCGCGGCGTTCAGTTGGGGGCTCCCAGGGGGTCAGAAGTGGTGGTGGACGCCGCGTGGGCGGTCCAGGGGTCGGTGACCGTCTTGGAGACGTGGACGCGTAGGCCCCATCGCTCCCGGTCGGAGATCTCGTCGAGCTGGGCGGCGGCCAGCTCGCACCAGGGCCACTCGGTGGCCCAGTGCGCCGCGTCGAGCAGCGCGAGGGGGGTGCTTGTGCCTTCCGTGGTGCGGGCGACAGCCGCCATGAATTCCGCGGCCGGGTGGTGGCGCAGGTCCGCGGTGAGGAAGGCGTCGACACCGGCCGCGCGTACGTCGTCGAAGAGGCTGTCGCCGGAGCCGCCGCTGACGGCGACCGTGCGGACGAGCGCCTCGGGGTCGCCGGCGACCCGGATGCCCTGCGCCGTGGCGGGCAGCCGCTCGGCGGCCCGCGCGGCCAGCTCCCGCACGGTCAGCGGGTGGTCCAGCTCGCAGACCCGGCCGAGACCGCGCCGCCCGGTGGGGTCGGCGGGGTCCGGTACGAGAGGGCGTACGACCCTCAGGTCCAGCGCCCCGGCGAGGGCGTCGCTGACGCCGGGATCGGCGGTGTCGGCGTTGGTGTGGGCGACGTGCAGCGCGATGTCGTTCTTGATGAGGGTGTGCACGACCCGGCCCTTGAAGGTGGAGGCCGCCACCGTCGTCGTACCGCGCAGATAGAGCGGATGGTGGGTGACCAGCAGGTCCGCGCCCAGCTTCACCGCTTCCTCGGCGATCTCCCGCACCGGGTCGACCGCGAACAGGACCCGCGTGACCTCCTGGTCGGGGTCTCCGCAGACCGTGCCGACCGCGTCCCAGCCCTCGGCCCTCTCGGGCGGCCAGAGGGCGTCGAGCGCGGCGATGACTTCAGACAGACGGGGCACGCACAAAGGCTACCTGCACCGCTCCCGTCCCAGACCGGCCGCGGGTCACTCGACCAGCCGCCCTCCCGTCCCGGGCGAAGGGATGTTCCCTTCGGCTCGTCCGCCAGCACATGGATCGCCGTTCCCTCAGGCGAATCGCCGCACGAGCACCCTTATGTGTGAAGGGGGTGCGGGTTGTCCCACGTCTGTGCGTGCGAAAACTAGCTTCGTCGCCGGAGGTGATCGAACGATGACGGCCTGTACACCCCCCTCACCCACGACGGGCCACGGGAACCAGACGGGACGGGAGAACGCGACGGGACGGGAGAACGACGGGACGGACGGGAGCGAAGGCACGGACGGAGGCACGGGCGGAGAAGAAGGGAGCGGCGGGAGCGGCGGCCGTGACGGGTCCGCGGCACATGGCCCGTTCGCGGCGCATGACCCGTTCGCGGCGCATGACCCGTTCGCAGGGCATGACGTGTTCGCGGCGCCTGCCCCGTTCGCGGCACGTGACGCGTCCGCGGCGCCGCCCGGCTGTGTGATCACCGCCGACGGGACGTACGCGGCACGCCTCGCACTCGACGGCGAGTCCTGGTTCCCCGAGCGCTGGACCCTGGACGGCCCCGAGCCGTACGCCGTGCCCCTGCCCGGCAACCAGCCGGAGGAGCCCGGAACCGAAGTGCTCCCCATGACCGACGGCCGGGTCCTCATCCACCGGCTGGCGGCCGGCCGGCACCTGTTCTCGCTGCTCTACCCGACCGGGCCCGGCACCGGTGAACTCCAGCTCGGCGCGGTCCAGTGCGCCGACCCGGCGGCCGAGTTGCGGCTGCTGCCGCCCGCGCCGTGCGGGGAGCGGGCGTACGCCCTCGCCCTGGGCCGGAGTGCCACGGCGGTGTGGCTGGTGGCGGGCGGCAGGTTCGGGCCGGAGCTGCTGGCGCAGGTGCCGGGGCGGTGCTCGGGCGGGGTCTGGCTGGACCGGGCGGGCCGGCTGCTCGCGCTGGACCAGGAGCTGGACGGCCGGACGAAGTCGGTGGCGGTCGATCTGGAGCAGGGCGGCGCGGTCTCGCCCCTGCTCCAGATCGCGGACGACAGCAACGACCGGCTGCTGCTCGCCGACCCCGACAGCGGGCTGCTCCTGATCCGCTCGGACGCGCCCTCCCCCGGCCACGACCGGCTCGGCTGGGGCGTGCTGGGCAGCACGCTGCCGGTGCGCTTCCCGGAGTGCCTGCGGGTTCCCGACGGCCACCGCATCACCCCGTTCGCCATCCAGCCGGGCCAGATCCTGACCCCGGAGAGCTGCGGGGTCGCGTTGCGTGTCGACGGCGCCCGGGGCAGCTGGGTCGGCGTGTGGCGGCCGGCCGCACGCCGGGTCCTCCATCTGCCCGCCCCCGAGGGCTGGTTGACGGGGGCCGGGCTGTGGAGCCGGGAGGGGGTGCTGCACCTGCCGTACACGACAGGGGTGGTGCGGTGCGGGGTGGCCCGGGTGGGGGTGCCCTGGGAGGAGGAAGCGCGGGAGTGCCAGGAAAGGCCGGGTGCGCAGGAGACGGGTCCGGCCTGCGAAGGGGCCCCGGGGGCGGACGCCGAGGACGCGTCGCTCCGGGCCGGACGGTCGAATGCGGAGCCGTCCGGCGTGGAGGCGTCCGGCGTGGAGCCGTCCGCGCCTGTCGTCGCCCGGCCCGTGCCCTTGCAGCAGGCGCCGTTGGAGGGGCGGGTACCGGAGGAGGTGACCGTCGGGTGAAGGCGATGTGCGGACTGCGGGCAAGGTGGACGCCGCGCGGGCGACACGCCCTCGGGCGGCTTCGAACCGCACCCGACAGCCCGTTAAAATCACCCGCCGACAAGAAGATCATCCGACGGGGAACACTTCCAATGAGCGACGCGCACACAACCCAGCCGCCCACCGCCCGCCACCCCCACGAGGCGGAAGGCCACGGTAGGCACCGGGGCCAGATCTCGGCCCACGAAGCCGAAACGGCCCCTCGCGGACGCCACCGCAAGCCGGCCGAGTACAAGGAGTCGACGACGTCCGCCTGAACGGCGGCACGCGTCCCCTCCGGCCACCTCTGGAGAAACGTCAATTCGACGCCGGAACCGGCCACGACGGCATTCGGCCCCGCCCGTCATGACGGGCGGGGCCGTTCCCTTCCAGGCACGGGATCCGGCCCCGTAAGGGGCGCGGGGAACTGCGCGACCAGCGACGTGCGAGTCCCAGACGCGCCTGCCACGCCAGGCGGATGAGAGCCGCAGACGCGCCTGCCACGCCAGGCGGATGAGAGCCGCAGACACGCCTGCCACGCCAGGTCGATCGGCGAGTGCGGCTTGTGGCGGGCTGGTCGCGTCCACGCGGCAAAGCCGCTTGGTGACGCGGTCCCGCGCTCCTCAGGGAGCCGGCGCTCCCACCGAACCCCCCGCCGCGCCCTCCCCGTGCCTGAGCGCCAGCACCTCCGCCGCCGCGAACGTCTCGCTCTGCGGCCGGTCGACGTAGTACGGCGTGAGCAGCCCGTCCAGTTCGTCGTACGTGAACGCGTCCTGCTTGGTGTCGAACTTCGCCTGTACGCGCGGCCGTTCGACGATCGCGACCATGCCGCCGTGTACGACGAAGAGCTGGCCGTTCACCTGTGCGGCGGCCGGGGACGCCAGATAGCCGACGAGCGGGGCGACGTGTTCGGGGGCGAGGGGGTCGAGCGCGGTGTCGTCGCCCTCCGCCGGGCCCGGCAGTCCCGCGAAGACGTCCTCGGTCATCCGGGTCCGGGCGCGCGGGCAGATGACGTTCGCGGTGACGCCGTACTTGGCGAGCGCGAGGGCCGTGGAGGTGGTCAGCCCGACGATTCCGCCTTTCGCGGCGGCGTAGTTGGGCTGTCCTGCCGAACCGGCGAGGAAGGCCTCGGAGGAGGTGTTCACGATGCGCCCGTAGACCGGCCCGCCCTCACCCGACTTCGCCCGTGTGCGCCAGTGGGCGGAGGCGAACCGGGTCGTGTTGAAGTGACCCTTGAGGTGGACCCGGATGACCGAGTCCCACTCCTCCTCCGACATCGAGAAGACCATACGGTCGCGCAGGATGCCCGCGTTGTTGACGAGGATGTCCAGCTTCCCGAACTCCTCGACGGCCAACTCGACGAGTTCCCGGGCCTGTTCGTGGTCGGACACGTCTCCGGTGTGCGCCACCGCGTGGCCGCCCGCCGCGCGGATCGACGCCGCGACCTCTTCCGCGGGCCCGGTGTCCGCCTCCCCGGAACCGTCCCGCCCCGGCCGGCCGTAGTCGTTGACGACGACGGCCGCACCCAGCCGGGCCAGCTCCAGCGCCTCGGCCCGGCCGAGGCCGCGCCCCGCGCCGGTGACGATCGCGGACAGTCCTTCGAGCGGCGATGCCATTCCCAAGCCCTCCTCTCGCCCCCGGGCGGTCGTCAGATCTCGATGCAGGTGCGGAGCGCCGCCCCGGTCCGCATCTGGTCCAGTGCCTCGTTGATGTCCGAGAGGGGCACCCGGTGGGTGATCAGGCCCGCGAGGTCGATACGGCCGGCCCGCCACAGGGCGATGGCCCGCTCGTAGGAGCGCAGGACGTCTCCGCCGCCGTACATGGACGGCAGGATCCGCTTCTCGTCGAAGAACAGCTCGAACATGCTGAGCTGGAGGAAGTCGTCCATGGCGCCCGCGCCGACGACGACGAGGGTGCCGCCGCGCCGGGTGGTCTCGTACGCGGTGCGGGCGGTGGTCGAGCGGCCGACGACCTCGAAGACGTAGTCGAAGCCCTCGCCGCCGGTGACGGACTGCTTGGCGTCGGCCAGCTCCTCCGGCGAAACCGCCTTCGTGGCACCGAACTTGAGCGCCGCCTCGCGCCGGGAGACCACCGGGTCGACGGCGACGATCTCGGCGGCGCCCTTGAGCCGGGCGCCCTGGATCGCCGAGATGCCGACGCCGCCGCAGCCGATGACCGCGACCGACGAACCGGCCTCCACGTCAGCGGTGTTGAGGGCCGCGCCCAGCCCGGTGGTGACACCGCAGCCGATGAGGGCGCCGATGTCGAAGGGCACGTCGTCCGGTATCGGCACGGCGCAGCCGGCGTCGACGACGACCTCCTCGGCGAAGGTGCCGGTGCCCGCGAAGCCGAAGACATCCCCGGCGGGCCGCTTGAAGTTGGGCGTACCCGCGTTGAGGAATCCGGCGAGGCAGAGCTGCGTCTGACCACGCTTGCACGCCGGGCAGGTGCCGCAGGCCGGGAGCCAGCACACCACGACCCGGTCACCGGGCTTCACGTGCCGTACGCCGTCCCCGACCTCGACTATCTCGCCGGCCCCCTCGTGCCCGGGGACGAACGGCCCGGGCTGCGGCAGCACCCCGGCCATCGCGGACAGGTCCGAGTGGCACAGCCCCGTGGCCCGCACCCGGATCCTCACCCTGCCCGGCCCGAAGCCCACCGCCTCGACGTCGTCGAGCACATCGAGCTTGTCCTGACCGATCTCGTGCAGTACGGCTGCGCGCATTGGTGCGGCTCCCCTCAGGAGTACCTGTCCCCTACGGTTGTGCTGAGCTGCTGTTCCCTGCTCATTCGTGCTCGACGAGGGTGTCCGCCAGCACCGGTGCGTCGTCCCGCTCAACGGCGGTCACCGTCACCCGCACCGAGCGGTCGTCCGGCGTCCACATCCGGATGCGGAGGGTCTCGCCCGGGAAGACGACTCCCGCGAAGCGTGTCCCGTACGAGCGGACGCGGCCGACGTCCCCGCCGAGCACCGTGTCCACCACGGCCTTCAACGTCATCCCGTACGTGCACAGCCCGTGCAGGATCGGCCGGTCGAACCCGGCGCGCCCGGCGAACTCCGGGTCGGCGTGCAACGGGTTCCAGTCGCCGGAGAGGCGATAAAGCAGCGCCTGGTCGTCACGGACGACCCGCTCGACCTCCTTGTCGGCCGTGGTCGTCGGCGGTTCCTGCCGTGCGGACGGCCCGCGCTCACCACCCCAGCCGCCCTCGCCCTTTACGAAGATCTGCGCCTCGTTCGCCCACAACGGGCCCTCGGCGTCCGCCGCCTCGGTCCGCATGACCAGGACGGCCGCCTTGCCCTTGTCGTACACCGCCGCCACGCGCGAGGTCGCGGTCGCCCGCCCCTCGACCGGAATCGGCCGATGCAGCTCGATGCGCTGGCCGCCGTGCAGGACCTTGGCGAGGTCCACGTCGACGCCGGGTGCGTTCAGGCCGCCGATGACGTCCGGCGAGCCCGCGCCCGCGACGGTGGCGAAGCTCGGCAGGACGTGCAGCCGTGACTCCAGCGTGTAGCGCAGCTCGTCGGGGTCGGTCGCGGGGATGCCTGCGCCGATACCGAGGTGGTAGAGCAGGACGTCCTTACGGGTCCACGCGATCTCGGCGGAACGGGGCGCGGCCGCGAGGGCCTTGGCTGCGTCGATGGGCATGGGGCTCCTGGGCGGTGTGGGGCGGGTGGAGAGTGGCGGATGGCGGGTGGCGGGTGGTGAGTGGCCGGTGCGGGTGGCGGAGGGTGGGTGGCGGATGGTGAGGGGCTGTTGGCGAGTGGCTGTTGGCGAGTGGGGTGCGCTGAGGAACCTCGGTACGACCGTCCGCACCAGCGGCCGCACCGAGGTCGTCACAGGGACCCGAACCCGCCCACCTAGAACGCGTTCCAGTCCGGCGAACCTCTGTATAGCCGAGCCACGTACACATGTGAAGGCTCCTGACAGTACGTCAGATATGTGTCCCGGGGCGGGTCTCAGAGGGCTGGTGAAGGTTGCCGTCGCTCCGCCCGCCCATGACATTTGTACTGCCGGACTCCGTACATGCGCCTCTGCCGGGCGCGGCCCCGCGTTCGTAATGTCGAGGGCATGACGCAGACGGAAGCGGACAGTGCGGGCAGAGCGGCAGTGGGTGCCGGGCACCCGGAGGACGCGTGTGCCGGAGGCACCGCGGACGGGCGTGCCGGTGACAGCGGGTGCGGGCGTGCCCGTGACACCGGGTGCGGGAAGCGGAGCTGGGTGGGGGCGGTGGCGACGTGGTTGCCGTGGCGGGCATTGCGTGCGGGTGGGCGGGCGCCGTCGTCGGAGGATCCGGACCCGCCGCCCACCGGCCTCACCTTGGTGCCGTGGCTGCTGATGGGAATGGGCGCCTTCGCCAACCTCCTCCAGGGCCGCGCCCCGAACCCCTGGGTCGGCGGCCTCGGCATCCTCGCCTTCAACTCCCTCTACATCTACGTGGTCGTCCGCGCCTTCGTGAAGGAGAAGCGCGAGTCCCGCTCCACCCGGCTCGCACTCGTCCTGCTCGGCCTGGTCGCCTGCGGCCTGGCCCTCGCCTACGGCGGCAGCTGGCTGAACTTCTTCCCGCTGCTCGGCCTGGCCGTGGGCGCCGCCACCCGGGGCCCACGACTCGGCCGGAGCGGGCTGGCGGTGACCGCGCTCGCGGGCGGAGTGTCGGCGGTCCGCGAGGGCTGGGACGCGATCAGCGTGACGTACGGCACCCTCGTCTCCGTAGCGGTGACGGCCGCGATCCTCTCCCTCGCCGACGCGGTACGCGAACTGCGCTCGGTCCGCGAGGAGTTGACCCACCGCGCGGTGGAGAAGGAACGCCTTCGCTTCTCCCGCGATCTGCACGACCTGCTCGGCCACACGCTGTCGGTGATCGTGGTGAAGTCGGAGGCGGCCCGCCGGCTCGCCCCGGACGACACGGACGCGGCGCTCGCCCAGATCACGGATATCGAGTCGGTCGGCCGCCAGGCCCTCACCGAGATCCGCGAGGCGGTGACCGGCTATCGCGAGGGCAGCCTCACGATGGAGCTGGACCGCGCCCACTCCGTACTGTCCGCCACGGGCACGACCCTGACCGTACGGCGCTCCGGCCCGCCCCCGACTCCCCAGGCCGAGGCACTGCTGGGCTGGGTCGTCCGCGAGGCGATCACCAACGTCGTACGCCACAGCCACGCCACTCACTCCGCGATCACCCTCACCGCCACCCCCGACCACGCCCACCTCACCATCACCGACAACGGCCCCACTCCTCCGCCCACCCCACGCCCTGGCAGCACTCCCAACGGCCTGAAGGGCCTGACCGAACGCCTCACCGCGGCCGGCGGCACACTCCAGGCAGGACCGGGCCCCCAAGGCGGCTTCATGGTCCGGGTGGAACTGCCCATGAGGCCGACGGGAGAGGAGACGGTGGACCTGCCGGGGCCGGAGCCGAGGTCGGCGACCGCGCCGTCCACCTGATTCATGCCACCCGGCCCGCGCCGTCCACCTGATTCATGCCACCCGGCCCGCGCCGTCCACCTGATTCATGCCACCCGGCCCGCGCCGCGCGCCGGTCCGAAGCGCCCCCTCCGACCTACTCTTGGGCGGTGAACGAGATGCCCCGGGATCACCGGCCCGCCAAGTCCATCAGGGTGCTGCTCGCGGAGGATCAGGGGATGATGCGGGGCGCGTTGGCGTTGCTGCTGGGTATGGAGGCGGACATCCAGGTCGTGGCGCAGGTCGGGGCGGGGGACGCGATCGTGGACGCGGCGTTGATCCATCGGCCGGATGT
Source organism: Streptomyces sp. CA-210063 (assembly GCF_024612015.1). Taxonomy (NCBI): domain Bacteria; kingdom Bacillati; phylum Actinomycetota; class Actinomycetes; order Kitasatosporales; family Streptomycetaceae; genus Streptomyces; species Streptomyces sp. CA-210063. The sequence goes on along the minus strand of NZ_CP102512.1, from coordinate 7,606,648 downwards.
CGCGCTGCTGGACATCGAGCTGCCCGGGATGAGCGGTCTGGATGCCGCCGCCGAACTGCGGGGCCAGGTGCCCGACTGCCGCGTGCTGATCCTCACCACCTTCGGCCGGCCGGGGTACCTCCGCCGGGCCATGGACGCGGGCGCCGCCGGGTTCCTCGTCAAGGACGGGCCCGTGGAGGAGCTGGCCCAGGCCATCCGCCGGGTGCTGACCGGCGAGACCGTCGTCGATCCGGCCCTCGCCGCGGCCGCGCTGAGCGCCGGGCCCAACCCGCTCACCGACCGCGAGCGCGACGCCCTCAACGCCTCCGCCGACGGCGCCACCGTCGCCGACATCGCCGCCCGCCTCCATCTCTCCGAGTCCACCGTCCGCAACTACCTCTCCTCCGCCATCGGCAAAACAGGCACCCGCAACCGCACGGAGGCCATGCGGGAGGCCCGACAACAGGGGTGGCTGTAGCCGCGCGCACCGCCTGGCAGCGCAGGCGACCGCAGGCAGCGCCCCGCCGTGCCCGTCTTACGGCGGCCGGCTCCGAGGGGACCGCGAGCCCGCCGCGCCCAAGCGGACCACAGGCCGACCAGCGCCTCCGGATACCCACCCCCGTGGAACACCCAGCGGCCGTCCCCTCGCCGTCACTCCCTCACCCCCTCACTTCGTCACCTCCGCCGACTCGTACTCCACCCCCTGCGGCGCCAGTGCCACGAACCAGCTGGCCCGGGCGCCCTTCGCCTCGACGATGCGGGGGTTGCGCAGGTCCTCGTACCAGACGTGGTCGCCATCGCGGTTGACGTCGACGGACGTGCCGTCGGACCAAGTGACGCGTACCTGTTGGGCGGTGGGGGCGACCTGGCCGATGACGAGGCGCTGGGGGGCGTCGCCCTGGTCCCGGTCGCCGGCGCGGAGGACCGTCGCGTAGGACTCCAGGTCCTTGCCCGACATGGCGTCATCCTCACCGACGATCATCGCGTCCGTCCGGTCGTCGCCCACGGTCAGGTGCACGAAGTGCCAGCTCCTGCCCACGAGTTCGGCGGCGCTGTCCACGCCCGACGGGTCGGCCCCGAACAGGCCCATCGCGGCGAGCTGATCGGCGGCCTCCGCCTCGTCCTTCGGCGCGTCCCAGACATCGATCGTCACCCGCCAGACCGTGCCCTGGTCGCGGCCCTCCGCCAGGGTGGTCCGCCACGGCTCGTACATACGGCGGGGCTCGGGCGTCTCAGGCGCCGTCGCCGCCGGCACCACCCGCCCCCCGCCCCCGTCCGTCACCCCGGCCAGCGCCAGTGTCCCCGTGGTACCCGCGATCACCACGGCGGCAGCGGCGGCGACCGCCCAGCGGCGGGCCATGCGGCGCCGACCGCCCCGCACCACCGCCTGGTAGGGGGCTATACCGATCTCGACCTCGTCGGCCGCGTCCGCCAGCAGGAAGGCGACGTCTCTCTCCAGCGCGGTGCTGCGCGTGAGGTCGCCGTGTGCGCTGTCGCCGTGTGTCATGTGCTGCTTCGCCTTCCCGTCCGCACCGCTCGTACCGTCCGCACCGCTCGTACCGTCCGCACCGCTGGCGCCGTCCGCACCGCTCGCGCCGTCCGTACCGTTCACGCCATCCACGCCATCCACGTCCCTCACGTCCGGCCTCCCTGCGTCACCATCTCCGCCAGTCCCGGTATGGCTCGAAGCTTCGCGATGCCCTTCGCCGCGTTGCTCTTCACCGCGCCGATGGAACAGCCCATCGCCTCCGCCGTCCGGCTCTCGCTCAGGTCCTCCCAGTACCGCAGGACCACGGCCTCGCGCTGGCGCGGCGGCAGTTGGGACAGGGCCTTGAGCAAGGCGCCTCGGTCGTCGGCCTGGGCGATGCGGTCACCGGTGTCGGGCAGCTCGGGCACCAGGTCCGAGTCGCTCCGGGGCGCCAGGAACTCCTTGAGGCGTCTGCGGTGCTTGCGCGCGTGGGCGTTGATCATCACGCGCCGTACATATGTGTCCGGATCGTCCGTCGAGCCGACCCGGCGCCAGGCCACATAGACCTGCTCCAGCGTTGTCTGGACCAGGTCCTCCGCGGCGTGCTGCTCCCCCGTGAGGAGAAACGCCGTACGCATCAGCCGTGGCCAGCGGCCGACGAGGAAGCTCTGGAACTCCTCGTCCCGAGCCTGCTTCCGATCCCCCATGAGCACCTCCTAGATGCCTTTTACAGTCCATGAGGGCCCGAATCCGTTGCCTCGCCCCGCGAAAAACTTGCGCCGCCTTCCAACCCGCCGCCACCCCTGACGGCGCGTCACTTCCCCATGAGCAAGTCAAGTTTTCCTTAGTCACTCAAAACAACGGAATAGTTGCCCAGGCGCACGAGGTTCAGATGACACGCACCCGTCACCCCGGCCAGGAGGCCCCGCTCAATGACGCAGCCGCACACCCCGCCGACGACCGAGCGGCCCAGCACGATGGCCGTCGGAGCGACCGGATCGGCCGGAGCGACCGGATCGGCCGGATCGACCGGTGCGATCGTCCCGGTGCTGGCCTTCGCGGGGATCGTGGTCGCGGTGATGCAGACCCTGCTGGTCCCGGTGATCAAAGACCTCCCGCAACTGCTGGACACCTCCCCCAGCAACGCCACCTGGGTCCTGACCTCCACCCTGCTCTCCGGCGCCGTGGCCACCCCGATCATGGGCCGGCTGGGCGACCTCTTCGGCAAGCGCCGCATGCTGCTCGCCAGCCTGGCCGTGATGGTGGTCGGCGCGCTGATCAGCGGTTTCACCAGCGAGCTGGTCCCGATGATCGTCGGCCGTACCCTTCAGGGCTTCTCCATGGGCGTGATCCCGCTGGGCATCGGCCTGATGCGCGACGAACTGCCCCGCGAACGCCTCGGCTCCGCCATGGCCCTGATGAGCTCGTCCATAGGCGTCGGCGGCGGACTCGCGCTGCCGCTCGCCGCCGTGGTCGCCCAGAACACCGACTGGCACGCCCTCTTCTTCGGCGCCGCCGGCCTCGGCGTCCTCGCGATCGTGCTCACCCTCGTCGCCGTACCGGAGACGAAGACGCGCGCGAAGGGCACGTTCGACCACCTCGGCGCAGTCGGCCTCTCCCTCGGGCTCGTCCTCTTCCTCCTGCCGATCACCAAGGGCAGCGACTGGGGCTGGACCTCCCCGGCCACGCTCGGCCTGTTCGCCGCGTCGGCCGTCGTCCTGCTCCTCTGGGGCGTCCTGGAACTCCGCATCGCCGCCCCGCTGGTGGACCTGCGCACCACCGCCCGCCGCGAGGTCCTCCTCACCAACCTCGCCTCGATCATGGTCGGCGTCTCCTTCTACGTCGTCTCCCTCGTCCTGCCGCAGCTCCTCCAGCTCCCCTCCTCCACCGGCTACGGCCTCGGCCAGTCGATGGTCGTCGCGGGCCTGTGCGTGGCCCCGCTGGGCCTGACGATGATGTTCACCGCGCCCGTCTACGCCCGGGTCTCCGCCAAGTACGGCCCGAAGACCACCCTCATCCTCGGCCTGCTGATCATCGCGATCGGCTACGGCGCCGGCCTCGGTCTGATGAGCGCCGCCTGGCAGACCGTGATCGTCTCGGTGGTCCTGGGCACGGGCATCGGCCTCGCCTACTCCTCGCTCCCGGCGCTGATCGTCGGCGCCGTCGACCCGTCCGAGACGGGCGCCGCGAACGGTCTCAACACCCTGATGCGCTCCATCGGTACGTCCGTGTCGAGCGCCGTCATCGGCATGGTGCTGGCCAACACCGCGAACCACGTCGGCGGCGTCGCGATCCCCACCATGCACGGCTTCCGCGTCTCCTTCCTGATCGCCACGGCCGCGGTCGCCGTCGGTATCGTCCTGGCCTTCTTCCTCCCGGGCCGCCGCCCCACCCCCGGCCTGACGCACCGCGCGACCACCGAGACCCCGGAGACCAGCGAGATCGACACCACCGACGTCACCGGCGTCACCGGCGTCACCGGCGTCACCGGCGTCACCGGCAAGGAGATCACGGCAGCCGTCGCACGCTCCGCCGAGCGGGTGTCCTGAAGCACCGGCACCAGCACCAGCACCTGCACCAGCACCTGCACCTGCACCTGCGGCCGCCGGTCACCCGCATGGCAGCATGGGGCGCCCCCAGTGACGTACGGGCGTGAGGTCTCGTACGGCACCCACCAGCGCGTACGACATCACGGAGGACCCCATGTCCGCGGCCCCCGCCCCGGTCCCGAGCCCGGCCCCCAAGCCGGAGATCCTGGCCGCCTTCGAGTCGGCCAAGGGGTTCATGCCCGTGGGTGAGGGGCTGGCCCTTCACGCGGCGGCGGTGGAGGCGGGGCGGCTCGGGCTGCCGCTGCTGGAGGTCGGGACGTACTGCGGGCGTTCCACGATCCTGCTGGCCGACGCGGCCCGCGAGGCGGGCGTCACGGCGATCACGGTCGACCATCACCGGGGCAGCGAGGAGCAGCAGCCGGGCTGGGAGTACCACGACGCCTCCACGGTCGACCCCGAGGTGGGCCGCATGGACACGCTCCCGACGTTCCGACGCACCCTTCACAAGGCGGGCCTGGAGGACCACGTCGTCGCGGTCGTCGGCCGGTCGCCGCAGGTCGCCGCCTTCTGGGGCACCCCCCTCGGCTTCGTCTTCGTCGACGGCGGTCACACCGACGAGCACGCCACCGCCGACTACGAGGGCTGGGCCCCGCACGTCGCCCCCGATGGTCTCCTCGTCATCCACGACGTCTTCCCCGACCCCGCCGACGAGTTCACCGGCCAGGCCCCGTACCGCGTCTACCTCCGCGCCCTCGCCTCCGGCGCCTTCACGGAGGTCTCGGCGACGGATTCCCTGCGGGTGCTGCGGCGGACCGGGACGGGGATCTGACCTGCGTCATCTCTCTGTCTGCTGCCCTACGCCACCTCTATGCCGTAGCACCTACGCCACCTCTATGCCGTAGTCCTGGACCAGCTCCTCCAAGCCGTCCCGGAACCCCTTGCCGCCGACGACGAAGTCCCAGTCGCCGTTGGCGCGGCGGCGGAAGGAGCCGAGGACCAGGGCCGTCTCGCCGGTGCGGCCGTCGGAGACCTCCAGGCGGCCCTGTTCGGATCGCGCCGGGTCCAGGAGGCGGATGCGGGCGTCGGTGAAGCCGGAGAGGTCGGCGTCGGGGTTCACGGCCGGGTCGATCGCCGCGACCAGGACGAGACGGTCGGCTCCCTCCGGCAGTGCGTCGAAGGAGACCTGGATGGCGGCCTTGTCGGGTGCGGTCGGGGGGACCGCGCGGACCGTGCCGTCGGGGGTCCGGAGGTTGTTGTAGAACACGAAGTGATCGTCGCTGAGGACCCGGTTGCCGTGGCAGACGAGCGCGCAGACGTCCAGGGCGACACCGCCGGTCCAGTCCATGCCGAGCACGCTGTAGTCATCCGGGGCCGCTCCACCCGGGGTCTCCGGCGAGGTCCGCTGAGCGGGCACGGCGGAAGGAGCGGCAGCGGGGCGCTCGCCCGTCCCCAGGCGGCCCCGGAGCCCGTGCCGGTGCAGCAGGTCGACGAGTTCGCGGCCCGAGACGAGTTCCAGCGGTTTGCCGTGGGCGAAGGTGTGTGAGCCCGGGCCGAACTTGGACGTCGTGACCAGGACGCCCTTGTTGGCGCCGGCGTCCTGGACCGTGCCGTACAGGTCGCGTACGGCGGTCGGCGGGACGGTGTTGCGGTAGCGCTTGACCTGTACGACGATCTTGCCGCCCCGGATCGGGGCCGGGTCCAGGGCGTCGACGTCGACCCCGCCGTCGTTTGAGCGCTGGGTCGTCACGGCCTGCATGCCCATGGCCCGGAACAGTTCGGCGACCAGTGCCTCGAAGGCGAGGGGGTCCATCTCCAGCAGGTCGGGATCCTCGTCGCCGCCATGGGTGACGACGCCGTTGCCCACGTCGTCGGGCCTGCGGCCGGGGCGGACGGGAGTGCGTTGGTCCGGCCTGGCCGACAGTTGCCCCCTGAGCGCGTCCGTCAGGCAGTCGACGGCACTCACCTGCTCCAGGTGCAGCCCGGAGAACACCGAGCGGGGCACCATGACGGTCGCCAGGAAGATCTGGGCGCGGCGGCCGGTCGCCGGATCGTGGTCGTCGACGAACCCGTTGAGGACCACCGACTCCAGTGCGTCGAACTCGTCGGCGGCGAAGAGGTCGTGCAGCACCAGGAGCACGCACTGCGCGAGGACGTCCCGGTACAGGGCCCGGCGCTGGGTGACCGGGCGCGGGCGCTCCTTGTCCTGGTCGACGCTCGGCATGTAGTGGACGGTCTTCACCTCGGGGACGACGTCGTACCTGGGCAGCTCCCAGTCCAGGACCAGTTGCCGTGCCGCCGAGTCGTACGCCGCGGAGACACCCCGGGGGAAGCCGTCGGGCCACGCGGCGGAGGCGTAGAGGGCGGCGGAGAAGTAGTCGACCGCTGCTTCCGGGTCGCCGCCCCGCAGTGCCGTCGTCATCTCCGCGAGCCCGGCGTTGTGCCGCCGGATCTCCGCCCGCTGTCCCTCGGCCCACTGCTCGTACTGCCGCTGGTACTGGGCCAGTTGCCGCTGCCGCTGTGCCTCGGCGGCCTGCGCCGCGTGCCAGTCGTGCTCGAACCGGGCGCGCGCCTCGGCCTGTGCCTGCGCCCGGCGCTGGGCGGTCCAACCGCCCTGTACCTGGTAGTGGTTGGGGTCCGGCATGGGCACCGGATGGGCGAGCGGCCCTGGCGAGAACGGCTCCAGCCTCTCCGGACGGGTGAGGGAGGCCGCCCGGAACGCCGGGGCCCGGCACCCCGCGACCAGCAGCCCCTCCAAGGCCTGGACACGCGCGTCGAGTTCCTCGGTCCGCCGCCGCGCCTCCGCCTCGCGCTGCTGCCGGTACGCCACCTGCTGCTCCCGCTGGCTGCGCGCCAACTCCCGCTGGTACGCGCGCTGTTGTCGCTCGTACTCCCGCTGCTGCCGCGCCCGCGCCTCCGACTGGCGCTGCTGCTGGCGTTGTGCCTCGGCCCAGATCCCGGCCAACCCGTTGGAGCGACGACTCATGCGCTACAGGCCCTCCCACCAGAACTCCGCGCACCGCACGGCGAAGCCCTGCCCCACAACCCGACGTAACCGCACGACTTTACCCCGCGACGGCACGTACGCCCATCGGAGCCGGCCGGCCTCGCCGACCTCGCCGTGCTCTTCGCCGTCGTTCCTCTCCAGGTCCGGCCGCGCCGTCCGCACAGGGCCTAGCCCACATACCGGACGAGCAAATAGACGGCGGCCACCACGACGACGATCACGGCTGCCACGGCGGGGCGGTAGGCCCGCTTGGAGAGCGGTCGCGGCGGACGGGCGACGGGGGGCGCCGAGCCCTGTGCGGGCGGGCCCCCCGGTCGCATTTCGCGGACCAGTGGGGGCGGTAGCGGGCCGACGATCGGCGCCACCGGCGCGTGCCAGTGCGCCTCGCCGTCGCCGTCGGCCGCCTGCGGCTGGAGTTGCCCGGTGGCCAGTCGGCGCCAGCGGCTGCCCGAGGTGTCCGTGAACTCGACGGAGCAGAGGAGGGGCGAGGGCGGTGAGCCGGTGGCTGAGGTCAGCGGGAGGTCGGCCGTGAGTACGCCGCCGGCGGGCAGGACCTCACGGCCGTCGAGGCGTTCGCCGTCGTAGTGGACGGCGATCCGGACGAGCGGCTGATTGCTGGTGTTGACCGCTTCGAGGCGCCATTGCACGTATCCGTCCGCGAGCACGGAAGGGCTGCTGACCATCGCCACGTGCAGCATCGACGACTGGATCAGCCTCTCCCGCTGGTCGGCCTCGCGTTCCCGGGCCTCGATACGGCGTTCCCGCTCCGCCAGCCGTTCGGCCTGGCGGATGGTGTGACGGTGCCCGGCGATGCTCACGACGAGCGCGGACGCGCCCACCACGGCACCGAGAACGGCGATCAGGACCTCGATCATCCTCGTACTCTGACCCGCCGGTGACCGACAGGTCCAGCCGTGGACGAGACTGCGGCGGCGGTGGGGCAGCCCGCCCCGGTCGGGCCCGCCCCGTAAGGTGGCAGGCGTGTCGTACGTAGGCCCGGACTTCGATCCGCCCCAGCCCCGCCGTTCCGCCCTTCGCCGTCCGCTGACCGTGGCGGTGACCGCGGTCGTGGTGGGGGCGGTGGCGGGGTGGGGGGTCTGGCAGGCCGTCGGGGATTCCGGGGGCGGGGACGACGGGTCGGACGGTGCGGCGGTCCCGCAGACGCGGTCGGCGACCACTCCCCCGGCGTCCTCCGACCCGTCCTCTTCCGGCGACGGCGACGACAAGGCGGCGAGCCCGTCCGGCTCCGCCTCCGCGCCCGCCGCCACCGGCCCCCTCAAGGGCAAGGTCGTCGTGATCGACCCGGGGCACAACCCCGGCAACTTCCAGCACACCACCGAGATCAACCGCAAGGTGAACATCGGGACGGCGATGAAGGAGTGCGACACGACGGGGACGACCACCAACGACGGTTACATGGAAGCCAAGTTCACGCTGGACGTCTCACGGCGGCTGCGGACGCTCCTCCAACAGCAGGGCGCCACGGTGAAGTTCACGCAGGACGGGGACCGGAACTGGGGTCCGTGCATCGACGAGCGGGCGCGGATCGGCAATGAGGCGAAGGCGGACGCGGTGGTGTCGATCCACGCGGACGGCTCGGGCGCCGGCAACCGCGGCTTCCATGTGATCCTGCCGGGTTCGGTGAACGAGGGCGACGCCGATACGCGGCCCATCGTCGCCCCTTCCAGCGACCTCGGCGAGCGCATCGCCGGCTACTTCGTCCGCGCCACCGGCAGCGCCCCCTCCAACTACGTCGGCGACGGCACCGGCCTCGTCACCCGCACCGACCTCGGCGGCCTCAACCTCTCCACCGTCCCCAAGGTGTTCATCGAGTGCGGCAACATGCGCGACAGCAAGGACGCGGCGCTGCTCACCAGCGGCGCGTGGCGGCAGAAAGCGGCGCGGGGAATCTCGGACGGCATCACGAGCTTCCTCGAAAATTGAACAACTCTCCTCTTCGGAGAACTCCGGCCGCTTACCCGAAGCGCGACGGAATGACGTTCGGGCGGTCTCAATCTGTCAACGGTTCCGCCCGTGTTCATCGTGTGCGCCGGGATGCGCGATATCCATGACGCGGCACTGTTGACCAGCGGTGCCTGGCGGCAGAAAACGGCACAGGGGAACTCTGAGGGAATCGTGAGTTTCCTGCGAGGGTAGCGGGCGGGTCGTGATCACCGAGGTGATCCCGGCGGACACCCAAGTCGGTCGGACGATAAGGTCGTCCCTACGATGAGGGGCCACCCCCGCGCTTCCCACCACGGCCTGACGGGCGACATGGTGACGGCGACGCCTCCACCGATGACGAGACGACTGACGAAGGACCTGAAGTGAATATCCGCTCCCTCACCAGAGGCGACGGCGTCGTGATCGGAGCAGCGGTATTGCTGTTCATCGCGTCGTTCCTCGACACGTTCGACGGCTCCGGCGACGACGTACCCAATGCCTGGGACAACCTCGGCTTGGTGATGAGCATGTACGTCGCCGGCATCGTCGGTGCGGTGCTGATCGTCCTCGCCCGTGCGCTGCCGCAGCCGCCCAAGGTCATCGGCCTGGACGTCGGCCAGCTCGGGGTGGCGCTGACCATCTTCGCCGCGTGGACCTCGTTCTGGTCGATCATCGACCCGTTCGGAGCGATGGAGGAGTTGCTGGGCGCCTTCGGCGGCTCGGAGCCCGACTCCGGTGCCGGTCTCATCCTCGGTCTGATCGCCTGCCTGCTCCTGGCCGCCGCCGCCATCGCCACCCCCCTCGTCCCCGCCCTCAAGGCCGCCCTCGTCGGCGCCCCGCGTCCGGCCGCCCCGCAGCCGTACGGCGCGCAGCCGCCCGGTGGTTACGGCTACCCGGGCGCCGGTGCGCAGCAGGCTCCGTTCGGTGCGGGCCAGCCGGGGCCCGGTCAGCCGGGGCCGGGGGCGCCGTTCGGTGGTGCTCCGCAGCAGCAGGCGGCGGCGCCGCAGCCGCCGGCCAGTGACTTCTCGCCGTTCTGGTTCGCGGTGCCGGTGGCCCGTCCGCTGTTCGCGGAGGACGGTTCGCAGTCGACGATCGCCGAACTGGCGCCGGGCACCTGGTACCTGGCGGTCGAGCAGCGCGGCCCCAGCCTGGTGGCCCAGACGCAGGACGGCCGTCGTGGCGTCCTTCAGGACACCAGCGGTATCCAGCGCGGCTGATCGCATCCCGCGTCCGTACGACCGGCCCTTCGCTCTTCCGAGCGGGGGGCCGTTGTCGTACAGTCGCACCTCCCGGCCGCTCAACTGACGTACCGTCAGAACGGAGGCAGGCGTATGCGACTCGGTCTCGCGCTCGGCTACTGGGGGCGCGGCCCCTCCCCCGACCACGTCCCGCTCGCGCGGGAGGCGGAGCGGCTCGGCTACGACTCGGTGTGGACCGCCGAGTCGTGGGGCTCGGACGCCTTCACCCCGCTCACCTGGATCGCGGCGCACACCTCAAGGATCAAGCTGGGCACGGCGGTTGCCCAGATGGCCGCCCGGTCGCCCACCACCACCGCGATGCACGCCCTGACCCTGGACCATCTCTCCGGCGGACGCGCCCTCCTCGGTCTGGGGCTCTCCGGGCCGCAGGTCGTCGAGGGCTGGTACGGGCGCCCGTTCCCGAAGTCCCCGCTGACCGCGACCAGGGAGTACGTCGACGTCGTACGCCAAGTCCTCAGGCGCGAGGCCCCCGTTGAGCTGGACGGGCGCTTCCACCCCCTCCCGTACGACGGGCCGGACGGCACCGGCACCGGCAAGGCGCTGAAGTCCATCACGCACCCCCTCCGCGCCGATCTGCCCGTCCTGCTCGGCGCCGAGGGGCCGAAGAACATCGCGCAGACGACCCGCATAGCGGACGGGTGGCTGCCGTTGTACTGGTCGCCGACACGGACCGATGTCTACGAGGCCTCGCTGACGAACCTCTCGGACGGCTTCCTCATCGCGCCCATGGCCCGCGCGAAGGTCTGCGACGACGTCGCCGAAGGGCTGCTGCCCGTGAAGGCGATGCTCGGCTTCTACATCGGCGGGATGGGGCACGCCAAGCGCAACTTCCACGCCGATCTCATGGCCCGCATGGGGTACGAGGAGGAGGCCCGGCACATCCAGCGGCTCTTCCTCGACGGGCGGCGCGAGGAGGCCGTACTCGCCGTACCGGACGCCTTCGCGGACGAGATCTCGCTGATCGGGCCGCGTGAACGCATCGCGGAGCGGCTGGAGTTGTGGCGGAAGGGGCCGGTGACGGACCTGCTGGTACTCGCCCCCGACCCGCACACCCTGCGTGTGCTCGCCGAGCTCAACTCCTAGGACGCACCGGATCCGCTCAGCGGAAGATGGCGATCGGGTCCAGGGCCAGTTCGCCGGTCTCCCGGTTCCAGGTGCGCACCTTGCCCAGGCAGCGGGCCTGGAACTCCCCTGTGTGGTAGTCGGTGTTGCGGAACTCGCCCCGGCCCTCGGACTCGTCGCAGGTGATCTTGACGTGGGCGGAGGGCGACCCCTCGTAGCGCGCCCGCAGGACGACGTCGCCGTTCTCCGTGCGGTGGGCGGTGAAGAGTCCGGTGACGGAGACGAACTCCGTCATGACGGCGCTCAGCGGGACCGTGCCGGTGTCGTTCCGGTCGCGCAGGGTCTCGGCGAGCGTCCCGTTGGGGACGAGGCGGCCGGTGACGAGGTCGGCGTCGACCACCACGTCCTCCTTGCGCATGGTGTCCATGAGCAGCCGGATCACCATGATGGGCGTGCTCTCCCGGAGGTACTTGGTGACGCGCTCCTTGGCGACGTCCCGGTGGACGGTGAAGCCCAGCAGGCCGAGCACCCGGGACCACAGCCCGAAGCCGCCGTTGACCTTGATCTGGTCGGCGACCTCCTGCTCCAGGGCCTCCGAGAAGCCGCCGGCCTGGTAGATGTTCATGACGCGCTCGTTGTGCAGGTAGAAGCACATGCCGAGGTTGGTGCGCAGGACGCGCCGCCGCCGTCTGCGCGGCCAGCCGAGGCGCAGCAGCGCGTACCGCGCCAGGACGGCGCAGCACGCCGCCGTCAGCGCCCAGACGACCAGCCACGGCCACCACAGGCCCCACCACTGACTGTCAATGACACCCACGGATCTCCTTGAAAGCGTCGGAGAGCGAGGAGCGGCCGGCGTCGACCATACGGCCGCCGGTCAGGTCGGCGGCCTTCTTCAGGGCGGCGGGGTCGGCCTCTCCGAAATGGACGGGGAAGGTGGGCACCTCGCGTACGTCGGCGCCTAGTTCGTCGTGACGGCGTACGAACTCCCCATAAGCAATACCCGAGTTGCTCTCGCCGTCTGTCATCAGCACGATCGACACGGGTCGTTGGGGCTGTTCGCGCACGGCGTCGGCGGCGATGCGGTAGCCGCGGTCGAGCGCGGACCACACGGCGGTGGAGTCGGCGAAGTCGCCTTCCGTGACGACCTTGTCGAGGGCCTTGAGATCACCGTCGCCGCGTACGGTCACGGTGCGTTCCTCCAGGACACGGCCGCCGAACCGGACGACCGTCAGGCGCTCGCCCCGGTAGAAGCGGGCGAACTTGCCGGTGGAGGTCGGGTCGGCGCCGCTCAGTCCGGCGAAGGCGGCCCGCAGCCCGGCCATCCGTTCGCCGCGCATCGAGCCCGAGTAGTCGAGCACGAACACCACCTGGTCGGCGGCCCGGCTGTTCGGGTCCCCGTAGTCGGCGATCAGCCGCTCGACGATGGAGAGCCGGTCGGGGAAGGACAGGGCGTTGCCGACGGCCGCGCGGAGCTGCTTCGCGGGCTCGACGTCCTGGTTGACCGGGCGGCGGTGGGTCCGCTCCATCAGCTTCCGCTGGGTGTCGGCGCTCAGCAGCCAGTCGACGACTGTGCGGTACGCGGAGCGCTGTGCGGGGTCGAGCAGCAGCAGCGGGAAGTCGGACAGCACCATGCCGTCCTCCGGATAGACGATCTCCAGCTGGTCGCGCGGCGCGTTCCGCGCGTTCAGGGACAGCAGCTCGGCCTCGTGGGCGATCAGCGTGTTGGCCTCCCCCCGGCCCTCGGCGTACCGGTCGATCAGGTCGCGTGAGCTGTCGGCCGTGAGGGTGTGCCCCGAGCGGAAGCCCCGCAGCCGGTCGCAGGAGACGTCCTGTTCGCGCAGTGCGCTGCCGGTGCCCGCGGCCGCGGTGGCGACCCCGACGAGCGCCGCGCGTCCGGTGTCGCTGCGCCGCGGGTCGGCCATGGCGAACCGTACGGTGCCGTCGGCGGCGGCGTCCGCGATGTCCGCCCAGGAGAGGCGTCCGCCGGGGACGCCGGCCCGCAGCCTGTCCGCCATCTGAGGGGTGAGGCCGACGACGACGGGTGAGCGCATGACCGGGGTCGATTCCGGGCGGGCCGCCCCGCCGCCGGAGTCCCGCAGGCGCAGGAGGAAGGACCGGTCCGAGGCGGGCCAGGCCAGGTCGTACTCGGAACGGCCGGAGTCGGGCGGCTGGCCCGCCAGGTCGGCCGTCGCCTCGTACTCCATGTCCAGCTCTACCCCGGTCTCCTTCTTCAGGTCCGCCAACAGCGGTGCCACGTCGGCGAGTTCGGGGCTGGCGAGGACCTTGAGGGTGATGCTCTCCGGGTCCCGGGTGCAGGCGGAGGAGAGGGCGGCGAGGAGGGCGAGGGCCAGGCATGCGGTCAGGGTGCGGGCGGGCCGCCTCATGGGGTTGATCCCTCGACGGGCGGGCCGCCTCATGGGGTTGATCCCTCGACGGGCGGGCCGCCTCATGGGGTTGATCCCTCGACGGGCGGGCAGTCGCCCACCTCGTTGATGATCTTCTCCAGGACGTTGAGGTCGGGTATGTCGACCTTGGTCTGGTCGCTGTTGCGGGCCGGCTCCTGGATCCCGTGCTCGCGCAGATACGCGTTCAGCTCGTCGCTGCTTCCCTCCGCGCCGGAGAACCGGACGCGGAAGCCCAACTCGGTGGCCCGACGGCGTAGTTCGGTGTCGGTCCTGATGAGTTCCACGAGCTGTTCGCCCTCGTCGGTGAGGGCGATGAGCTGGGGTTCGGTGAGGGCGTACGGCGTGGGGTAGAGCAGCACCCGCTCGGTGTCGGGCTTGCCGTACTTCTTGTGGTGGTCGAGCTGGTGGGCCAGGTACTGGTGCTCGTAGATCACCGCGATGGGCGCGATGCTCTCGCCCTCGCCGGAGAAGTAGCTGTCGGCCTGTTCGTCGGCCCACATGCCCTGGAGGCTGATCAGGGGTTCGACCTTCTTGGCGAGGTCGAGCACGGGGTCCCGGGCCTCCGCGCCGCCCGCGGCCGAGGTGTCGTCCTCGGCGTCGTCGGCGACCGGCACCACGTTCCCGTTCTCCACGAAGGAGAGGATGCTCAGGTAGGTGCCGGCGGAGTTGGATTCGCAGACACTCGAGGTGCGTACGAGAATGCGGCCGCTGTTGCGCTTGGGCGGGTTGAGATCGTCGAAGCCGAGGCCGTGCCAGGTGTCCACCTTCTTGAGTTCGTGCGCCTGGGGCTTCTCGCCATTGGGCTTCAGCCCGTCGAGCAGGTCGACGAACTCGTTCATCTCGAGGTTGTAGTAGAGCGTGTCGCCGCCCTGCTTCTGCGCCACGGCGACACCTTGTTTCTCGAGGGTCTCGGCGTAGTCCCGGAACGTCGCGAGCACCAGCGGGGTGACGAACGGGCGCGTCGACGACAGCGAGCGGTTCGCCTTCCTCAGGATCAGCTTCGCGGCGGGTTGCCCGGAGGGAAAGACCACGTCCAGGCCTTGCCACGACTGGGTGGCGACGCCCCGGGAGCCGAGGCGCTGGATGTCGACCCGTATGCCGTGCTTGAGCAGCAGCCGCTGTACTTCGGGATCCTTGAAGTAGTCCGACTTGGAGGCCATCTTGGCCTCGATGGTGATGACGCGTTCGAACGGCCGGAGCGCGTTGCCCGAGACCAGCAGGGATATCAGGCCGGCGAGGGCGAGGGGTAACGCGACGAGGACATGGCGCGGGATGCGGCGTCTCTCCCTGCGGCGGGTGGCGAGTCTCGGCTCCTCGATCGTGACGACGGTCGGTCTGCTGGGCTCGGACACCGCTCTCCTGCCTCTCCCCCGGGGGCAGGAGCATGAGCCACGACGGCGAACGCCGACCACTGGAACGGCCAATACCGGGTGAAGAGCACACGAACGGGATACGCCAACACCGGCCTCATCGGCGTGTGTTGGCGAGGTACCGCTCCTGGATTCGGTTTCATCCGGGATTCACGGGCAACCCGTACGGCATGTCTCGATATAGCGGTTCCAATCAGGCGGGGCGGGTCATAGCGATCGTCGCCGACATCATGGCCTTCATTCTCGGCCTGTGGATCCTGATGTATCTGCTGGACGCGAACGGCACGAACGACTTCGTGCAGTTCATCCATGACGCGGCCCGCTGGCTCGCGGGCTGGTCACACGACCTGTTCACGTTCGACGAGCAGTGGGCGCGGGTGGTGGCCGGCTATGGCCTGGCCGCTGTCGTCTACTTGTTCGTGGGGCACGCCATCGCGAATCGGATGCACCGTCACTGAGCGCGCTCCGCTCCGCGCGGGAAAGCTCGGAGGGTCGCGGTCGAGGTCGGGGTCGTGGGGGGCGGGTGCGGGTGGTTCGTGGTTGCTCGCGCAGTTCCCCGCGCCCCTGAAAAACCGGGGTCGCGACCCATGCTGCCAAGGGGTGCGGGGAACGCACCCCTCAACTCAACAGCACTCCGCGTCCAGCCCGCGCGGCAAGCGCTCCCCGCTGAAGACCGCGCACGTCGCCTCGTCGCCGCCCAACGCGGCCACGGCCAACAGCAAGGATCCCGCGGTCCAGGAAGTCAGCTCCTCGGGCCAGATCGCCCGGTCCTCGAAGACATAACCCGTCCAGTACAGGCCCGAGTCGGTGTCGCGGAGGTGCTGGATGGACTGGAGGATCTCCAAGGCGCGGTCGGACTCGCCCATCACCCAGAGCGCCAGGGCGAGTTCGGCCGACTCGCCGCCGGTCACCCACGGGTTGGGGACCACACAGCGGACGCCGAAGCCGGGCACGACGAAGCGGTCCCAGCCTTCCTCTATACGGGACTTGGCCTCGATGCCGGTGAGCGCGCCGCCGAGCACGGGGTAGTACCAGTCCATCGAGTAGCGGTCCTTGTCGAGGAACCGCTCGGGGTGCCGGCGTATCGCGTGGCGCAGCGCGCCGACGGCCAACTCCCAGTCGGGCTGCGGCTCTTCGCGCTGCTCGGCGATGGCGAGCGCGCAGCGCAGCGCGTGGTGGACGGAGGAACTGCCGGTGAGCAGCGCGTCGGCCGTGGGCGTGCCGTCGTCGTCACGCCGCCAGCCGATCTGGCCGCCGGGCTGCTGGAGCCGCAGCACGAACTCCACCGCCGCGTAGACGGCCGGCCACATGCGGTCGAGGAAGGTGTCGTCGCCGGTGGCCAGGTAGTGGTGCCAGACGCCGACGGCGATGTACGCGACGAAGTTGGTCTCGCGGCCCCGGTCGGTGACGTCGTCGGCGTCCCCGTCGGCGTAGGCGGCGTACCAGGAGCCGTCCGCGTTCTGGTGGAGGCGCAGCCACTCGTAGGCGCGCTCGGCGGCCTCGTGCTCACCGGCCGCGTCCAGCGCCATGGCCGCCTCGGTGTGGTCCCACGGGTCGAGGTGGTGCCCGCGGAACCACGGGATGGCACCGTCGGCGCGCTGCACCGCGAGGACGCCGCGCACGGTGGCGGCGGCCTCCTCGGCGGTGAGGACCCCGGGCAGGACCAGGTGTTCTGTCCGGGGCGTCGTCACTTGGCGGCCACCGAAGCAGCGGCGACGGGCAGATGCGGCTTGGTCGCGTACGCCACGAAGCTCTTGCCGATCAGCGGGTTCAGCGCCTGCTCGGCGACCCGGGTGGCCAGGGGCTTCTTCATGATGTCCCAGACCAGCAGCTTGTGGTACGCCCGCACGGGCAGCGCCTTGTCGTTGTCGACGCCGAACGCGCACTTCAGCCACCAGTACGGCGAGTGCAGGGCATGGGCGTGGTGGGTGCCGTACGGCTTGAGGCCGGCCTCGCGGATCCTGGCCAGCAGTTCGTCGGCCTTGTAGATGCGGATGTGGCCGCCCTCGACCTCGTGGTAGGCGTCGGAGAGCGTCCAGCAGACCTTCTCGGGGCCGTAGCGCGGCACGGTGATGGCTATGCGGCCGCCGGGCTTCAACACCCGGACCATTTCCGCGAGTACGCCCTTGTCGTCGGGGATGTGCTCCATCACCTCGGAGATGATGACGACGTCGAAGGACTCGTCGGGGAAGGGCAGCGCGAGGGCGTCGCCCTCCATCGCGGTGGCGGTCGCGCCCTCCGGGGCCTCGCCCGCCTCCTTCATCGCCGCGAACCACTTGGCGACCTCGCGGATCTCCTCGCCGTTCTGGTCGAGGGCCACGACCTGGGCGCCGCGCCGATAGCACTCGAAGGCGTGCCGGCCCGCTCCACAGCCGAGATCCAGGACCCGGTCCCCCGGGGCGAGGGGGAACCGGGAGAAGTCGACGGTCAGCACGTGGCCCTGCTTTCGCGGTTGGCGCTTTCGCGGTTTGCTTCAACTACTTCTTCGACGGCCTCGTGGGCGTCGTCGGCTGCGGGGGTTTCGAGGGCCCGGTCGGCCGCCGGTACGGCCTCGGGGCGCCCCTCCGCGCGGGCGATCGCCTCGCGGTAGTGGGCCACCGTGCCCTCGGCCGCCTTGGCCCAGGTGAACCGCTGGAGCACGCGCTCGCGTCCCGCGTGGCCGAGCCGCTGCCTCAGTTCCGGGTCGCCGAGGAGCCGGTTGAGCCCGGCGGCCAGGGCGCCCGGGTCGCCCGGCGGTACCGCGAGGCAGGTCTCGCCGTCGGGTCCGGCGACCTCCGGGATGGCTCCGCCGGTGGTGGCGACCAGCGGTGTACCGGTGGCCATGGCCTCGGCGGCGGGCAGCGAGAACCCCTCGTACAGCGAGGGGACGCAGGCGACCTCGGCCGAGCGGACCAGGTCGACCAGCTCGGCGTCCGAGATGCCCTTGACGAACTCGACGGCGCCTTCGAGGCCGTACCGCTCGATGGTCTGGGCGACCGGGCCCTCGGCGGGCCGCTTGCCCACGACGACCAGGTGGGCGGCCGTGTGCTCGGTGCGCACCTTGGCGAGTGCCTCGACGAGGAAGACGAGCCCCTTGAGCGGCACGTCCGCGCTGGAGGTGGTGACGATCCGGCCGGGCACCCGCGCCACGGCCGGGTCCGGCGAGAAGAGGTCGGTGTCGGCGCCGATGTGCACGACATGCATACGGTCGTCGCGTACGCCGAGGTGGTCGACGATCTCCTGGCGGGAGGTGCCGGAGACGGTGAGCACGGACGGCAGCCGCCGGGCGACCCGCTTCTGCATGCGCGTGAAGGCGTACCAGCGGCGCACGGACATCCGCCGCTGCCACCCCTCGGCCGCGTCCAGCTCCAACTGCCGGTCGACGGTGATGGGGTGGTGGATGGTGGTGACGAGGGGCGCGCCCACATCGCCCAACAGCCCGTACCCGAGTGTCTGGTTGTCGTGGACGACGTCGAACTGGCCGCGCCGGGCGCGCAGATGGCGGCGGGCGCGGAGGGAGAAGGTCAGCGGTTCGGGGAAGCCGCCGGTCCACATCGTGGCCACTTCGAGGGCGTCGATCCAGTCGCGGTACTCGCCGCGCTTCGGGGTGCGGAAGGGGTCGGGGTGCCGGTAGAGGTCGAGGCTGGGCAGCTCGGTGAGGGAGATCCCGCCCGGACCGTCGCCGGGGACGGCGTCCTCGTCGAGCACGGGGTAGGGCTGGGAGCCGATGACCTCGACCCGGTGGCCGAGGCGCGCGAGCTCGCGCGAGAGGTGCCGTACGTAGACGCCCTGGCCCCCGCAGAACGGGTTCCCTTTATAGGTGAGGAGCGCGATGTCGAGCGGTCGCCCGCCGTCGGCAGCGAGGTCATGCCGGGACCCCGCCTGACTGGCCTCAGCGGTCACTCTCCTGGCCCCCTTCTCACTGCGATTTCCCGTGAGATTACGACGAGACGGTAATCTAGAACAAGTTACAGAGTTGATCGTTCAAGAGGCTTCGAATCTACCGGCTGGTAGGACCGCTGTGAGGGGTGGATCAGGTGATTCACGCCACGGCACCCGCCCTGGCATGCTATTTGATCGCATACCCTCACCGACCGTCACGACTGTCACGGAACGAGACCCATGCCTGCGGAAGTCAAGGTGGAAGCCAGCGCCGTGCGACCGGACTCGCCGCCCCTCACGGAGCGGCAGGAGGCCCGTCGGCGTCGCATCCTGCACGCGAGTGCCCAGCTGGCCAGCCGGGGCGGTTTCGACGCCGTACAGATGCGTGAGGTCGCCGAGTCCTCGCAGGTCGCCCTCGGCACGCTCTACCGCTACTTCCCCTCCAAGATCCATCTGCTGGTCGCCACCATGCAGGACCAGCTGGAGCACATGCACGGGACGCTCCGCAAGAAGCCACCGACCGGCGAGACGGCGGCCGAGCGCGTCGCGGAGACCCTGATGCGCGCCTTCCGCGCCCTCCAGCGCGAACCCCACCTCGCCGACGCCATGGTCCGCGCGCTGACCTTCGCCGACCGCAGCGTCAGCCCCGAGGTCGACCAGGTCTCCCACCAGACCACCGCGATCGTCCTCGACGCGATGGGCCTGGAGCACCCCACCGCGGAGCAGCTGTCGGCGGTCCGCGTCATCGAGCACACCTGGCACTCGGCCCTGATCACCTGGCTCTCCGGCCGCGCCTCCATCGCCCAGGTGAAGATCGACATCGAGACGGTGTGCCGCCTGATCGACCTGACGGCTCCGGACCGGCGGGAGCAGGCATGAAAAAGGGACCTACGAGACGGGTTCCCTGCGCCGGTATTACCCGGATCAGGTACTAGGGGTCGCCATCAGGCCCTACTACTGCCCTCTGGCCTCTCAGCCCTACCGTCGACGTCGGCACCGGCGGATCTACTACCTCTCGCCCATGTCGGCTACTCCGGTCGGACTCCCTCACTCGTCCCGTAGGCCTGCTTTTAGGATAGAACAACTGGATGCCTACGCAACCCCACAAATGCCCAGAATGGGAATTTTTTACTTACAGCCCAAAGTCTGGCTAACGGCCCCGCCAACGGCGCAGAGCCGTGAGTAGCTGAGTGAGCACGCTGAGCGCCGCCCGCCTGCGGGCCGGCTTGCGCGACCAGACGGCAGGCAGAACGACGCCTACGTAGACAGCCGTGAAGACGAGGGCGGCGAGCAGGACGGGCGACTGGATGGTCATGGCGATTCCTCCGGGACGACGATCGGCTCGTTGATCGGGCTCGTTGATCGGGCCCTTTGATCGGGCCCTTTGATCGGGCCCTTTGATCGGCTCGTTGCGGAGACGACTCTCGCGCTCGGAACCCGCGCCGAGGGCCAATCCCGATCTCGGTCGAACTCCCGGCGGAAGGCGCAGGTCAGGTCGTACGCTTCGGAAGTGTTCGCCGAACTTCGCCGAAGAAGGGGGGAGTTGCCCGTGGCACCGGACGGTCCCGTCGCAGTCTTCTGTGACCTGCTCCAGCGTCTGGTGCGTGAGTGCCGCGTGCGGCAGACGGACATCGCCCACCTGCTCGGCAAGAGCCCGAGTTCGGTGTCGGAACTGCTCAACGGGGGGCGGCGGACCCCGCCGGACTGGGATGACGTACGGCTGATCGTGACGCTGTGCGCCGAGCGCGCCGAGCGGCGTGCGCAGCCGCTCGTGGATCTGCGGCTGGACGAGGGGTGGTGGCGCTCACGGCATGCCGAGGTGGTGGGGGCGTTCGAACGGAGGCGCGCGGCCAGAGGCCGAGAGGCGTCCGGTCCGTGCGACACGCCTGACGCCGTCGGCCCGCCGCTCACCCGGACGGTGCTCGTGTCGGCTGTCGACAACACAGTGGCCAGAACGGTGGCGCGAGACGTCCGGCGCGCCATCCACATGGACATCGACGAGGCGGTGCAGCTGCTGTCGGCCGGGCGGGCGGAGCTGCCACGTACCGCGCATGTGCTCTTGGGCGAGGTGTACGGCAAGCAGGGACCGCCCGATGTGGCGAACGCCTTGCTGGAGGGCTTCGCGGAGCGGGTGCGGGCGGAACACGGCGTGCCGCGCGGCGCACTGCTGCAGGCCGCGCGGCTGGTGCTGGCGGCCGCGGCACTGGTCGAGTCCGGTGCGCAGCGCGTGAACCGGACCACACCGCGTCAACTGATCCGGGAGCTGGTGAGCGGTGCGGCACGAGCACAGGTGTGGTCCGACGAGCGTCAGCAGCCCGCGGACCCGGTGCTGCTCGCAGGCGCCCAGGCGGTGATCGCCGCACACCGCCAGGAGTTCGTGGACCACTACCTCAGGCTGGCCACGCCGCTCGCCGCGGTCTGTCCCGAGTTCGCGCTGACGGCCGGGCTGCCCGGCGCCGGGGAATCCACCCGAGGTGGCACGGGGCTCGCCGGCCTGGGGGCCCTGCTGGCGGAATTCGGGGGCCTCGTCGACCCGGCGCCTTCCCATCACGTGCTGCTGCACAGCCCCATCGCCTCGCTCGACGTACGCGGGCCCCGGGTACCGAGTCTCGCGGACGGGTATGTGAACCCCCGCTTCCGGCTGCCCGGGCAGGACCTGGAGGACGGCGCCGAACACGGTGTCGCCTCCGACAAGTGGTGGGACGAGCAGCCGTTGCATGACGGCATCGAGCGTTTCTTCGCCGCCCACTTGCTCAGCCTTCCGGCCTTTCTGGCCCCCCTCGTCGTGCTGGGCGATCCCGGGGCCGGAAAGTCGTTGCTCACCAAACTGCTGACGGCCCGGCTGCCGGAGGGCGATTTCCGTCCGCTCCGGGTGGAGCTGCGGCGCGTACCGGCGGAGGCCGACGTACAGGACCAACTGGAGCACGCCCTACGGGAGGCCCGGGGCCGGTCGGTGAGCTGGCCTGACTGGTCCGAGTCCGAGCCCGGTGCGATCCCTGTCGTCCTGCTGGACGGCTTCGACGAACTGCTTCAAGCGGGCGCGCAGCGGCTCTCCGTCACCCGGCAGTGGGGCTATCTGCGGGACGTGGCGGCGTTCCAGGCGCGGGAGGCGGAACTCGGCCGTCCACTGATCGTCGTGGTGACGAGCCGCACAGTCGTCGCCGACCGTGCGGAGATTCCCCGGGACAGCCAGGTGCTGCGCCTGGAACCGTTCCACGAGCCCGAGATCCGGCAGTGGCTCGCCATCTGGAACACGACGAACCGTGCCCACCTGGAGCAGCACGCCCTGCGTCCGCTCACCTTGGAGGCGCTCGGCCGACAGGACAGACTCGCGGCCCAGCCGCTGCTGTTGCTCATGCTCGCGCTGTACGACATCGAGGGCAACGCTCTGCAGCGCTTCGGCGCCGAGCGCCTCAGCGGCACCCAGCTGTACGAGCAGTTGCTCAGGGAGTTCGTCCGCCGCCAGATCGAGAAGGACGGCTCGCTGCCGGCCGACGACGAGGGGATCGCCGTGGACCGTGAACTCCACCGCCTGTCGGTGGTCGCCCTCGGCATCTTCCAGCGCGGCGCCCAGGCCATCACCGGTGAGGAGGCGGACCGGGATCTGCGGGCGCTGGGCGGCACGGAGACGGTTGAGCGGTACGCCGAGCGCGGGCTGCTCTTCGGTCGTTTCCTCTTCGTGCACGAAGCGCAGGCGGTGGTGACCGAACAGCGGCTGCGCAGCTATGAGTTCATGCACGCGACCTTCGGCGAGCACCTGACCGCCCGGCTGATCGAACGGGCGCTGCGGCGGTTGACAGCCGCGCCCCGGCGGGGCGACGGGCTGCCCGACGACGGCGAGTTGTACGCGTTGCTGTCCTTCGCCCCGCTCACCGACCGAACACGGATCGTGCAGAGCCTGCGCGAGATGTTGTCGGGCCGGGAGTCGCCGACGGCGCGGGACGCGTTGACCACGCTGCTCGCCGAACTGTTCCGCGCGGCCCCGTGGGACATCGCGCACCGCACCGACTCGGGGCATGCTCCGGTGCCTCTGACCAGGACGTATCGCGATGCGGTCTACACCGCCAACCTGCTGCTGATCGCGGTTCTGACAGTCGGCGCGGTGCACGCGTCGGATTTCCTGGGGGCCGAGGGGACAGCCGAGCACTGGCGCAGGCAGTCAATGATGTGGCAGTCGCAGTTCTCCGCGAATTCGTGGGACCTGTACTCGTCCACGCTGTCCCCGGAACGCTTCTGGCACCCTGCCCCGTCCGACTCGGACGGTTCCCGGGAGGATCTGCGGATCGGCATGGACAGGGTGCCCTTCGTCCATCACGAACTCAGCTGGGCCCACGGTTACCAGTACAGCAGGACACCAAGGGCACCGGGACACGTGCTGGTGGACGGAAGCGCCGATGAGCTCGCGAACACGGTGCGCCGGGTGATGTTCGTCGGCGATCCGGATGCCGAGTACCTCCTGCACGTCGCCTACCCGTTGCTGCGCCAGATGCCCAGCTCGCTGCGGGCGTATCACCTCGACGACGAGGGACAGCTGCGGTCGGCGGCGCAGTCACTCGTCGCCCTGCTGACCAGAGACCTGCATCACCCCGCGGTGCTGCCCGACCTTTACGACAGGTGTCTGACTGTCGTCGGCGCTCTGCCGCAAGGGGAGATGGGCAGGTATCTCGAAGCCGTGTGCCGTCAGCTGGTGCATGACGTGCCCGCGCTGACGGACTCGGCACTCGCCTCCGTACTGCGCGGAATCGCGGACGTTCCGGCGGAGGTGTCCCCCTCGACGCGGGACGCGCTGCGTGCCTGTCTGCGCCAGGCGACGGGCCGGGGGGAGCAGGAGCTGAACGAGGCGCTCTACGCGGTCTACGAGCGTTTCCGGTTGGTCCGAGATCAGCAGGAGGTGGACGGGCTCGAACCCCGGCTGCTGGAGCTGACCTGGGCGGGAAACGCCAGCGACAGCTGGCGGTGGGACCTGCCGCGCCACCGAGTGGACGAGGGTGATCTCGACAGGGTTCTCGCGGCGGGCGATCTCGGGGAAGCCGCCGCCCGCCATCCCTCAGCCGTCATCGACCTGCTCCGCCTCGCCGCCGACCTGGGCTGCGACGACTGGCTCGCCGCCCGCGCAGAGGAATGCCTCCGGGCCTTGCCGCGCAACGCCTTGGGGCTCCTCCGCCCCTCCGACCTCCCCTACCTCCGAAAGGCGCTGCCCCCGGGCGCGTACGCCGCCGAGTTCGCCGAGGTGGAGGAGAGCTGGCGCGGAGGCGGCCCCGCGCCGAACCCCACCAGGGTCTCCTAGGCAGTTCCGTTTGGATCAGCCGGTCAGCCCAGGGGGACTACGATCTGGCGATTTCTTGCCGGAGCTGGTGGGTGAAGCGACGCAGGAGGTCCAACGTCTCTCGGAACTCGGCCCGGCGGTCGTCCCTGCCGTCGGTGGGCCGGGTGTTCCAGACCCGACGCGCGAGAGCATCGGCGAGATCGACGGTGTCGCTCGCGCAGAGCAGGTAAAGGGCTGAGCGTGCTTCCTGCATCTGGTTCGCCAACTCGTTGGCTCCGGGACCGTCGTCACTCAGCTGTGTTTCCTTCAGGTGGTCCAGCAGCTGAACTACGGCCGTGTTGAAGCCGATCCCGGCTTTGAGCTTCTGCTCGCGGAGCCACATGCGGTCCTGTCGGCGCGCGGTGAACCACGAACCGAACACCGCCCCTATGAGACCGATAGCGGCCCCGATGGCCACGGACAGGATGTTCTCCACGGTCAGCTCCCCCCGACGTACAGCGTCGCCAGGCTACAGAGGCCGCCGGAGGGGCCGCACTCGACGAGCGCCCTCACATGCCAAGGGTTCGGCGATCCGAACGAAACGGCCTAGCCCACGGCCTCCAGCCCGCTCCAGCCGCGCCCGATCGCCTTCTCCCCCGCCCACTGGTCCAGCAACCGCCGGGCCTCGCCCTCCGGGGCCGCCAGGGAGACGCGCTGGGCGCCGCTCGCATGGGCGCTGGGCTCCTTGTGGAGGGTGCCCTCGCTGCAACAGGCGCAGTGCATCGTCAGACTGCTGGCGGGCTCGGCGCCGAAGTCGTGGTCGGTGAAGAGGGTGACGAGGGCTTCCAGGTCGGCGGGGTCGGCGGCAGCGACCGTGACCTGGAAGGTGGGCAGGTCGGACGGTTCGAAGAGGAGGAGTTCGTCGAAGACGGGGTAGGTCGTGCCGCCGACGACGCGCTCGCCGTTCGGCTGGCCGTCGTGGAGGACGATCTCGCCGTAGCGGCGGCCGGTGGTCACCGGGACGTTCACGACGCGGCCGCGGGTGGGGCAGAGGCGTTCGATCCAGACGACCTCGCGTTCGCCGTCGGTGTCCAGGCGGACGCAGGCGTTGCCGAAGCGGCCGTTGATCTCGCCCTCACCGTCCGGGAGTTCGAAGCCGAAGCCGGCCCAGGCGTCGCGGGCGGTGGTCCAGTCGCGGCGGATCGTGGCGGCGATGCCGAGGTTCCAGTACGCGGGGTCGCCCTCGCCGCGCGGTGAGCGGGCGGCGGCCTGGACGCCGAGTTCGTAGGCCTTGTCCCAGTTGCGCAGGAACTTGTGGCCGAGCGCGGCGTCGTACCACCACTCCGCGCTCGGCTTCTCGTCCGGGAAATGGGCGAGCACCTGTTCGTAGAGGTCGGCGGCGCGCTGCCACTCCTCGGCGTCCCAGGCTGCGTACGCCTGCTTGATCAGCTCTCTCGCCTCGGACTTCCGCACGCTTTCCCCGCCCCGATTCCCGATCGTTTCCTCGACGATCGATTCGCGATCGTTCCTGTCGACGACCGATTCCCGATCGTTCCTGTCGACGACCGCAGAGCGTATGCCCCTACTCCTCCGGCGGGAACACCGGCTCCCCACTCCCCGGCAGGGTGATCGCGATCGCCTCCACCGGGCAGCCCTCCGCCGCCTTCAGGATGCGTTCGTGGGCGTCGGTCTCCGGGTCGGCGGGGTGGGACTGCATGGCGGAGTCGAGGTGGAAGGCGTCCGGGGCGAGATGCGTGCACTGGGCGGAGCCGATGCAGAGGGCGCGGTCGACCTCCACGTGCCAGCGGTCGCCCATCACCCGACCCCCTTCCCCGCGACGACGGTGACCACGGCGGGCGGCTCGTATCCGGCCGGCAGGTGGATCATCTTGTGCTCCAGGTACTCGCCGTAGCCCTCGGGGCCGAACTCGCGCCCCAGGCCGGAGTTCTTGTAGCCGCCGAAGGGGCCGAGCATGTCGAGGCTGAAGGTGTTGACGGAGTAGGTGCCGGTGCGGACCTGGCGGGCGATGTCGATGCCGTGTTCGGTGTCGGCGGTCCAGACGCTGCCGCTGAGGCCGTAGTCGGAGTCGTTGGCGATGCGTACGGCATCGGCCTCGTCGCCGTACGGGAGGAGGCAGATCACCGGGCCGAAGATCTCCTCGCGGGCGATGCGCATGGAGTTGTCGACGTCGCCGAAGAGGGTCGGTTCGACGTACCAGCCGCGCTCCAGGCCGGCGGGACGGCCGCCGCCGGTGAGGATCTTGGCGCCTTCCTCCTGGCCGATGCGTATGTAGTCGAGGCTGCGGCGCTGCTGGCGCTGGGCGACGAGGGGGCCGAGCTCGGTGGCCGGGTCGAGGGGGTCGCCGACCTTCAGCGCGGAGGCGGCGGCCGCGAAGGCCTCGGCGAACTCGTCGTAGCGGGTGCGGGGGACGAGGATGCGGGTCTGGGCGACGCAGGCCTGGCCGTTGATCATCCAGGCGAAGGGGGCGATGCCGTTGACGGCCGTCTGCGCGTCCGCGTCCGGAAGGATCACGGCCGCCGACTTGCCGCCCAGTTCCAGGGTGACGCGGGTGAGGTTGCGGGCGGCGACCTCCATGACGCGCTTGCCGGCGGCGACCGAGCCGGTGAAGGAGACCTTGTCGACGCCCGGGTGCCCGACCAGGTACTCGCTGACCTCGCGGTCGGCGGGGAGGATGGAGAGCACGCCTTCGGGCAGGCCCGCCTCGGCGGCGATCTCCGCCAACAGGTAGGCGTCCAGGGGGGTTTCGGGCGACACCTTCAGGATGGCCGGGCAGCCCGCGAGGAGGGCGGGGGCGAGTTTGGCGGCGGCGGTGAACTGCGGGACGTTCCAGGGGACGACCGCCGCGACGACCCCGACGGGCTCGCGCCGGACCAGGATCTTGCCGAGGACGCCGTCGCGGTGCTCTTCGTACGTGAAGCCGCGCGCCGTCGTGATCGCCGCGTCCCACGCCATCAGGGAGGCGAGGGCCTGGACCATCACGCTGGAGGTGTACGGGGTGCCGTTCTCGGAGCTGATGATCCGGGCGAACTCCTCGTGGCGTACGGCGAAGGCGTCCTTGATCCGGGTGACGACCTCGATGCGTTCGTCGATAGTGAGGCGGGGCCAGGGTCCTTCGTCGAAGGCCTTCCGCGCGGCGGCCACGGCCCGGTCGACGTCCGCCCGTGAGGCGTGCGGGACCCGGCCGATGACCTCCTCCGTGTGCGGCGAGACCACCTCGATGACGTCCGTGCCCAGGGGATCGGTCAACTCCCCGCCGATGAACAGCTGTCCGTGTTCCACGAGTTCGGTCATGGCCGACTGCCTCCCGGAGGCTCCCCGACGATCGATTCTCTGACGAACCATCAGATTCGGATAGGGAACTGATACCAGTTTCAGGGGGAGGAGTCCACGGGTGGGGCGGCGCGCGGGGAAGGCGCGGGCCGAAAAGCCAGGGGCGCAGCCCCTGCTTTTCAGGGGCGCGGGGAACTGCGCGAGAAGCCCCACCCACCCGCGGCCAAAGAACCCTCGGGTGGAACCCGTTCTAGTTATAGTGGGCAGAGCTCGGCGATCAGGGCATCGACGGCAGGGGAGCCCATGACACACGTGCACGACCACGGCGGAGGCGTACGGTCCATCGAGGTCCCCATCCCGGACAACCCACTCGGCCACACACTCGTGTACGTCGTCGACACCGACCGCGGACCGGTACTGGTCGACACCGGCTGGGACGACCCGGCATCGTGGGACACGCTCACCACGGGCCTGACGGCGTGCGGTACGTCGATCGCGGAGATCCACGGCGTCGTCATCACCCATCACCACCCCGACCACCACGGCCTGTCGGGCGCGGTGCGCGAGGCCTCCGGCGCGTGGATCGCGATGCACGCGGCGGACACGGCGATCGTACGGCGCACACGCGGCACCGGACCGGACCGCTGGTTCTCGTACATGACGGACAAGCTCACGGCCGCCGGCGCCCCCGAGGAGCACCTGGCTCCCCTGCGGACTCCGCGCCGCCCCCGCGCCCTGCCCGGCTTCTCCCCCGCGCTGCCCGACCGCGAGATCGTCCCCGGTGAACTCCTCGACCTCCCCGGCCGCCGCGTCCGCGCGATCTGGACGCCGGGCCACACCCCCGGCCACGTCTGCCTCCACCTGGAGGAGACCCACCCCGCCCAACTCCCTGGCCATGGCCGCCTGTTCTCCGGCGATCACCTCCTCCCCGAGATCAGCCCGCACATCGGCCTGTACGAGGACCCGGACGACGACACCGTCACCGACCCCCTAGGGGACTACCTCGACTCCCTCGAACGCGTCGGCCGCCTCGCCCCGGCCGAGGTCCTCCCGGCCCACCAGTACGCGTTCACCGACACGGCCGCCCGCGTACGGGAATTGCTGGCCCACCACGAGTCCCGCCTCACCGGCCTGCTCGCCCTCCTCGCCGAGCCCCTCACCCCGTGGCAACTCGCCGAACGCATGGAATGGAACCGCCCCTGGTCCCAGATCCCCTTCGGCTCCCGCAACATCGCGGTCTCGGAGGCCGAGGCCCATCTGCGACGACTGGTGAAGCTGGGGCGGGCGGAGGCGGTGACGGGGGCCGATCCGGTGACGTATGTGGCGGTGTGAGGAGGGGCCGGGGCGCGCGGTCACGCAGGCACCCGGCCCGCCACGCCCTCAGGCCATCCCCGAACTCGGGCCGGACAGCCGTTCCAGCACCATCTCCGTACGGTTCGCCGAGCGCACGCGCGGCACGGGGTGCCCGTGGCCTCGCACATACTCCAGGACCTGACTGACAGGTGAAGCGCTACCCACCCTCCGTCACCTGAGCCGTGAACCACCCCACAGGACCCACGTCACATACGAAGCAGGGTCGTAGATCAAAGTACGTGGCATGTGCACGCTTTTAGGGGCCCCGACCTGCGGATTGCGAGCCACGTCACAGACTGCGCCTTCAGGGCGAATACTGCCGCAACTAGCAAAAGGGGTCATTGCGGACGGCCGCTCCGGCTGTTTCTCTGGGTGAGTCGCAACGGCGCCGACGAGTCCACCCGGGCCTCGGCGCCGACGTACGCCCCCACCGCACATCACGTGGTGAAGGCATGCCCGCGACGACCATGTCCCCGAAGAAAAGGATCCCCGTGACCATCTCCGTCCTCCGTCGCATCGCCTCCCCGAAGAAGGCCCTCGCCGGTGCCACCCTGGCCGCTGCCGCCACCGGTGCCCTGTTCGCCGCCGCGCCCGCCCAGGCCGCGTCGTCGGACGCCTCTCAGGCCCAGGCTGTCGCGAAGAAGATGATCGCGGACTCCGCCCAGTACAAGTGCTTCTCCAACATCGTCGACCACGAGAGCGACTGGAACGTCAAGGCGACGAACCCGTCCTCCGGTGCCTACGGCCTGGTCCAGGCGCTCCCCGGCTCGAAGATGGCCTCCGCCGGTTCCGACTGGAAGACGAACGCCGCGACCCAGATCAAGTGGGGCGTGGACTACATGAAGGACCGCTACGGCAGCCCCTGTGGCGCGTGGAACTTCTGGCAGGCCAACCACTGGTACTGATCAGCACTGACGCCTGATCAACACTCACGCTGAATCAGCACTCACGCTTGATCAGTACTCCACGCTTGATCAGCAACCGGCACAGCCTCCCCAGCTGAAGGCGGCGGCCCCGATCCCCGGGCCGCCGCCTTCGCCGTACCCGCCGCCGAGCGGACCGACGCCGGCCGCCCGCCTCTTCGGGCACTGCCCACCGGGACAGTGCCCGAAGAGACAATTCCGCCTGGCCCCGGCACGCCCGTAGCTTCGTCGCGACAGCGAGCACCGCGCATCCGCAACGCAACGCATCGCATCGCATCGCGCGACGAGGAGAGACACGTGCGCAAGAGCATCACCGCATCCGCCATCGCCACAGCCGCCGCCATCGCCCTGCTGGGCGGCACCGGCCAGGCCTTCGCCGACAGCCAGGCAGCCGCCAAGCCCGCCGCGCCCGCGAAGCTGACGGTGGACGCCTACAAGAAGTGGCTGAAGAAGACCCCGGGCGAGGAGGCCAAGGACACCCTCCATGAGTTCAACAAGCTGTCCGCGGCCAAGGAGAAGAAGTTCGTCGCGTACTTGCAGGACCCGAAGGTGCTCAAGGCGTTCGTCGTCGCTCACAGCGGCAAGATCCCCAGCCTCTCCTACGGGACGACCGTCACGTACAAGAAGGACATCACCTTCACCACCCGTACGTCCGCCGCGGCCCGCGGGGTCGAGGGCCGCAAGACCATCACCCTCACCAGCAGGTCGATCCAGCGCATCTTCAACATCCCGGTCACCGAGCTGTCGACCGAGCTGACCTACGAGACCAAGGGCAACCGGATCACCGGCAAGGGCTGGAAGACCAGCAACCACGGCAGCAACCACAACGCCGCCTTCGCCATCAAGTCCTCCAAGACCCGCGCCGTGCTCAAGGCCAACGCGCTCGACGGCGTGACCAACTGGACCGCCACCCCCAAGTACAAGAGCGCCGGCACCAAGCCCATCAAGAAGCTCCAGGTCGTCACCGGCAAGGGCGCCCGCACCCATCACGCCCACATCGGCAACGGCTCGCGCTGACAACTGATTCGACGAGGGGAATTCATCGTGAGCAAGCGCAACAACCGCAACAACCGCATCGCCGCGACCGCGATCGCCACAGCCGTCTCCATCGCCCTGCTCGGTGGGTCCGGGCAGGCCTTCGCCGCCGGGCAGGGCGACGCCGGGGCCACCAAGGCGCCCGCGAAGCTGACCGTGGCCGCCTACAAGAGCTGGCTGCAGAAGGCGCCGGGCGCCGCCGACACGCGCAAGGCGTTCGGCAAACTGCCCGCCGCCAAGCAGAAGGCCTTCGTCGGCTATCTGCAGAACGCCAAGGTGTACAAGGCGTTCAGCGTCACCCAGCACGGCGACACCCCGAGCCTGGCCAAGCAGAAGACGGTCCGTTACAACAAGGACGTCGTCTTCACCGGCCGTACGGTCGCCGCCTCCCGCCCGGGCAAGACCACCAAGTCCATCACCCTGACGGTCACGACGACCGAGCGGATCTTCAACATCCCGGTCACCTCGATGACCACCGAGCTGACCTACCAGACCACCAAGCAGGGCGACGTCACCGGCAAGGGCACGAAGGCGAGCCACCGGGGCACGAACTTCAACGCCGCCTTCGCCATCAAGCCGTCCGCCAGCCGCATCTACCCCGAGGTCAACATGATGGACGGCTACACCATCTGGACGGCCACGCCCAAGTTCAAGAGCGCCGGCACCAAGTCCCTCAAGAAGGACCAGGTCGTCACCGGCAACAGCGACCACTCCTGGGACTCCACCCTCACCAACCTCGAGAGCTGACGCCCTCCCCGAGGTCCGCGCCCCGGCCGCCGCAGGCGCCTCCCCATGCCCCGAGGCTCACGTCGGTCGGTTACTACGTCACCGCGTACAGGACGCCGTTCATGCTGCCGATGTAGATCACTCCGTCGGCGAAGGCCGGGTCCGAGAGCACGGGGCTACCGGTGCGGAATTTCCACCGCTGTTCGCCGGTGCCGGCATCCACGGCATACAGGTTGCCGTCCTCGCTGCCCACATAGGCCATCCCGCCAACGACAGTCGGCACGCTCAAACCTTCGTCTTTGCCGATGCGGGATTTCCATCGCTGCTTGCCGGTGCCGGCGTCCACGGCGGACAAGTCGCCGTTCGCGTCACCCAAGTAGACCGTCCCATCGACGACAGTCGGCGCGCGCACGGTTTGGTCGGTAGCGAATTTCCATCGCTGCTTGCCGGTCGCGGCGTCCAGCGCGTAGAGGTTTCCGTCCCCGCCGCCGATGTAGACCACGCCGTCGACGACGGCCGCGGCTGATTCCAGATAGCCGGGGATGTTGAATCCCCACCGCTGCTTACCGGTGCCGGCGTCCACCGCATACACGGCGCCGCTCACACTGCAGGCGTAGACCACCCCGTCGACAACGGTCGGCGACTCGCCGACTCGGCTGTGGGTGGTGAATTTCCACCGCTGCTTGCCGGTGTCGGCGACGATCGCGTACACGTAGCCGTCTTCGTAGTCGTTGCCGCTTTCGCCGAAGCGGTAAATGACGTCGCCCCCGCCGCCGACGTACACCAGGCCGTCGACGACAGTCGGCGACGAGCTTCCCTTCTTACCGGTGAGGAATTTCCACCTTTGCTTGCCGGTGCCTACGTCCACCGCGTACAGGTTGCGGTCCTGACTGCCCACGTAGACCGTTCCGTCGGCGACAGTCGGCTTCGAACTCACCTCCGCGCCAGTGGTGAACGTCCACCGCAGTACGCCGGTTTCGGTGTCCAGCGCGTACAGGTCGTCGGTGTCGCTGCCTATGTAGACGACGCCGTCGGCGACGGTCGGCGACGCGAACATGAGGTCGCCCGTGGCGAATCTCCACCGCTCCACGCCGGACGGGGCGGCGGGAGTGGGCGTGGGAGATGCGCTGGGTCTTCGGCTGGAATCGGGCAGGGCCTCGGGCTCTTTGGCGGAGGAGTCGCCGTCGCTGAGCTTCCAGGTGGCGAAGCCGAGCCCTGCGGCGGCGACCCCGCCGAGGCTGCGCAGGGCTCGCCGGCGGGTCGGCCCGGCCGGGGGCGCGGCCGGGCCGCCACCGGTTACTGCCGCCTCCGGGCTCTTGGGCGAGGGCTCGGCTTCGGGCGTCTCGGCTTCGGGCGTCTCGGCTTCGGGCGTCTCGGTCAGTGCCGGAGCCGGTACGGGAGCGAGGTCTGGCTGCCGTACCGGTGCTGGTGCTGGTGCTGGTGCTGGTGCTGGTGCTGGTGCTGGTGCTGGTGGGACCGTCGGCCCGTGCGTGGTGGTGCGTGAGTGCAGGGTCGCGGCGACCGGTGCGGGGAGCCAGCCGGGCTGGGTGGGTGTGTGGGTGACGGCCTCTCCGGCAGCCTCAGCCTCCTCTGCCGCCCCTGCGTCCTCTGCCGCCCCTGCCTCCTCGGCGGCAGCCTCCGCCAGTTGTTCCAGCAGCGTCGCCACCGTCGGGCGCTGGTCGGGTCGCTTGGCCAGGCAGCGGGCCACCACGGACCGCAGAACAGGAGGGAGTTGCTGCAGGTCGGGTTCCTCGTAGACGACGCGGAAGCTCAGGGCATGCCCCGAGCCGGTCCCGAACGGCCCCGATCCCGTTGCGGTGAATGCCAGCACCGCCCCGAGGGAGAAGACATCGCTGGCGGGCCCGATCGGCTTACCGGTCAGCTGCTCGGGGGACATGAACCCCGGCGTGCCCACCACCATGCCGGTCCGGGTCAACGCGCTGGCCTCATGAGCCACCGAGATCCCGAAATCGATCACCCGTGGTCCGTCCGCCGCGAGGATGATGTTCGACGGTTTGAGGTCCCGGTGGACCACATCGGCCGCGTGGATCGCCTCCAGCGCCTCGGCGAGGCCCGCGCCGAGCGCCAGCACCGGGCCCTGAGGCCAGGGCCCGTGCGCGGTCACGGCATCGCCCAACACGACGCCCGGCACATACGCCGTCGCAAGCCATGCCGGCGAGCCCTCCGGATCGGCGTCCACCACACCGGCGGTGAACACCCCGTTGACTCGTCGGGCGGCGGCCACCTCCCGGGCGAACCGGCGCCGGAACTCGCCGTCCTCGGCCAGTTCGGAGCGCACCACCTTCACCGCCACCGCCCGGCCGCCGGGCGAGCGCCCCAGATACACCCGGCCCATTCCTCCCGCACCCAGCCGCGCCACGATCCGGTACCGCCCGACCCGCTCCGGATCCCCCGCTTCAAGCGCCTCGAACGCCTCCACCGCAACCCCCTGACCTGCCGCATGCCCCCGGGCCCTGCCGAAGATCCCACATCATCCCCGACTCGCCCGTCCCCCGCACTACCGTCAGCCGCTGTCGTCACCCCGGCACTCGAACCACACGGTCTTGCCGCCGGCGAGCCGGGGCCCCACCCCCCACTTGTCCGCCACCGCGTCCAGCAGCACGAGGCCGCGCCCGCCGACCGCCTCCGACGACAAGTCCTCCCGGACTACGGGTAGTTGCTCCGAACCGTCGCCGACCTCCACCCGCACCCCGGCCGCCGCCCTCAGCAACAGCAGCGTGCAGCGCCGGTCGGGGACGTGACGTACGACATTGGCCAGCAGCTCGGTCACGCCCAGTTCCACGGCGTCCGACAGCTCCGCCATCTCCCAGTCGTCCAGATACGACCGGACGATTCGTCGGATGTGATGCGCGGAGTGCTCACCCACGGTGAGGCAGATCCGGTACTGGGCGGGTGAGGCACCCAAAAGGAAGGGGGGAAAGTATGCGTTCACACCACAAGACTGGCCCGACGCGACTACCGTCAGCTACAGATCGGACACAACCTGTTAAAGAGCGAGTTGAAGCTCAGCAGAGGGGACTCCACGTGACCCAGATCCACACCCTCGATCCCGGCGCCTCACCACTGGACTACTACGGCTACGAGTTGCGGCGCTGCCGCGAGGCCGCGGGCCTGACACAGAAGCAACTGGGGGACATCCTCGGGTATACCGCGTCACTGGTTGGGCAGATCGAGACGGCGAGAAAGGTGCCGACGCTGGAGTTCAGCGAGCGGGTGGATGTGGCGCTGGAGACGGGCGGGTTGTTGTCCCGGCTCGCGGTTCTGGTGATGCGCCATCAACTTCCGGCCTGGTTCCAGCAGGTGGCGGAGATGGAGGTTCGGGCCGCCGAGATCTGCACGTTCCAGACGCACTTGGTCCACGGCCTGCTCCAGACAGAGGGCTATGTACGCGCTGTACTGGGCGCCCTGGACGAGACCGACCTCGACGACCGGACGGCCGTACGACTCGCCCGCCAGCGCATCTTCGAGAAGGAGGAGCCGCCGGTCCTGTGGGCCGTCATCAGCGAGGCGGCGCTGTATCAAAAGATCGGCGGCGCGGATGTCATGCGCAGCCAATTGCTGAAACTGTTGGCCTTCGAGAAGAACCCCCGGATCAACGTACAGATCCTGACCTTCGAGGCCGGAGCACACGCAGGGCTACAAGGCTCATTCAACCTCTACCGCTGCCGTCGAGACCCGGACATCGTCTACACCGAGGGCTACGGGAGTGGGCATCCCACCGCGAACCCGGACACCGTCCAGGACTGCTCGCTCCGTTACGATCATCTTCAAGCCGCTGCCCTCTCCCTCAGGGACTCGGCGGAGCTGATCCGACGCGTGATGGAGGACCGCTATGGAGAGCAACGCGATCCCGACAGGGACCCGGTGGCGTAAGTCCAGCCACAGCAGCGACCAGGGCGGCGACTGCATCGAGTGCGCACCGCTCGGGGTCCTGGTCTGGCGCAAGTCGTCGTACAGCGGTGACCAGGGCGGTGATTGCGTAGAGATCGCCGAAGCCCCCTCCTGCCCCACCATCTCCATCCGCGACTCCAAGAACCCGGCGGGCCCCCAACTCACCCTTGGCCCCGCCGCGTTCAGCACCTTCATCGGCTGGGCCTCAGCACACTCCGCCTGACTCCTGGTCCGGCAGATACAGCGCCCGTTCCTGCTGGGTGAGGTCGCGGTGGATCGCCCGGCAGATGTGGGTGATGGACTGGTCCGGCGCGGGCAGGTCCACGTTCCACAGGCGTAGGCCGCCCTCGTAATCCCCGGTCGCGAGGGTGCGTCCGTCCGGGCTGAAGGCCATCGTCCGAGGGCCGCCGGCGTGACCGGTGAGGGTCGCGCGCGTGTACCCGGTGGCGGTGTCCCACAGCCGTACCGTGCTGTCGGAGGCGGCGGTGGCGAGGGTGCGGCCGTCCGGGCTGAACGCGACCGTCACCGGGGCTTCCGTGGTGCCCGCGGTCAGGGTGGTGTCGAGTTGTCCACTGGCGGTGTCCCACAGCCGTACCGTGCCGTCGGAGGAACCGGCGGCGAGGGTGCGGCCGTCCGGGCTGAACGCCATCGACTCGATCTGCCGGAACATGATGAAGTCGTCGTCCGCGTGGCGCGTCGGTGTGGGGCGGGCGGCGGGGTCGGTGAGCGTGCTGCGGACGCGGCCGGTGTCGGGGTCCCGGAGCCGGATCTTCTCGTCGTTGCCTCCGGCGGTGGCGAGGACATCGCCCGTGGGGCTGAACGCCAGCACCGAACTCTCGTCCCCCTTGGGGAAGTTGGCCCGGGCGCGGCCGGTCGCGACGTCCCACAGCACCAGACCGTCGCCCGCGGTCACCAGCGTTTTCCCGTCGGGGCTGTACACCATCCTGTTGACGAACTGGCTGGGGAGTGTGGTCCGCAGTCGGCGGGTGGCGACGTCCCACAGCTGCGCCTCGGCGTCTTTGGTGAGGGCGAGCGTCCTGCCGTCAGGGCTGAAGAGCATCGTCTCCACGATGGCCCGCTCACGGGTGAGGGTGGCCTTCATACGGCGGGTGGCCGGATCCCACAGCCGCACCACACCGGCGGTGTCCCGGATGTCCTGGGTCATCAGGACGCTGGCGGTGGCGAGGGTGTCGCCGTCGGGACCGAACGCCACCGCTTCGAGGCTGCCGCCGGGAACGGTCAGTGTGGCGCGGGGCCGGTGGGCGGTCACGTTCCACAGCCGGACGCCGACCCGGTCGTCGCCCGCGAACTCGCTGTCCTCGTTGCCCGCGGCCAGTTGGTGTCCGTCAGGGCTGAACGCCACCGACATCACGGGGTTGATGTGGCCGGTGAGGGTGGTCCTGACGCGTCCGGTGGCGAGGTCCCACAGGCGTACGGTGCCGTCGTAGCTGCCGGCGGCGAGGGTCTTGGCGTCCGGGCTGAACGCCATGGTCTCGACGCGGCTGCTGGCGCTGGTGAGGGTGGTCCGTTGCCTGCCGTCGGCCACGTTCCACAGATGTACGGTGCCGTCCTCGGTGCCGGTGACCAGCGTCTTCCCGTCCGGGTCGAACGCCAGTGAACTCACCACGCCGGTACCGCTCTTGAGGGTGGACAGCAGTCTGCCGGTGGCCAGGTCCCACAGCTGTGCGGTGTGGTCCCGGGTGCTGGTGGCGAGGGTGCGGCCGTCGGGGCTGAACGCCACCGCCAGCTCCAGACCGGTGGGGCCCTTGAGGGTGGTCACGACACGGCCGCTCGCCACGTCCAACACCTGCCCGTTCTCCCGTACGGCCAGGGCGCGGCCGTCATGGGCGAAGCCCACCGACGCCACGCTGTCCTCCTCGGTCACCCGGACGGTGAGCGCATCCCGGACGCGCCCGGTGGCCGCGTCCCGCAGCCGCACCTCCTCACCGCCGCTGGTGGCGAGGGTCCTGCCGTCCGGGCTGAAGGCCACGGTGCGCACGAGCGCGGTGTGGTCGCCGCCGGTGAGCACCTTCCCGGCACGTCCGGTCGCCGTGTCCCACAGCCGGACCGTGCCGTCGAAACTGCCGGTGACGAGGGTCTTCCCGTCGGAGCTGTAGGCGAGGGCGCTCACGGTTCCGGTGTGTCCGGTCAGCCGGTGTTCGAGCGGGACGGCCGCGGCCGCGTACAGGCTCCGGGTGGCCTCACGGGTGGGGCTCGTGCGGTACGCCTTGATGGCCAGGAGCGAGGCGAGGTCGGTGTCGCTGTCCAGCAGGGCGGTGGACTGGGCGGCCAACTGCCGGGATAGTCCGGCCTGTTGGGCGTTCACGGCGCTCTGACGCTGCCAGTAGGCGACCGCCGTGGCGGTCAAAGCGAGGGCGAGGAGGCAGGCCAGGGAGGTGACGAGGACGCGCAGGCGGCGAGTGGTCCGGGCCCGGGCGCGTTCCTCGTGGTCGAGGGCGGCGAGACTGGCGGTGAGGAAGGCGGCTTCCTGGTCGGTGAGGTCGTCGCTCAGACCGTGGCTCGATCCATCGGCCCACCCGGGGCCCCGGCCACCGGCCTCCCCCGGTCCCCCGAAATACTCCCGCGCGGTGACGAGCCGGCTCCCCCGGTACAGCGCGCCCTGGTCCCGGCCCAGCTCCTCCCAGGCGCGGGCCGCCTCGGTCAGTTGGCGGTGGGCGCGGAGCCGGTCCCGGTCCTCCTCGATCCAGCCGCGCAGCCGGGGCCAGGCGGTGATGAGCGCTTCGTGGGCGACTTCGACGGTGGGGCCGTCGAGGGTGAGGAGACGGGCCTTGGTGAGCGCCTCAAGGACCTGGGCGACCTCCTCCGGTCCCGTGCCGGTGGTCTCCAACTCGGCCCGGTCGGCGGGCCGTCGGGTGTCGGGCGTGCCGTCGCCCGGCGATATCAGCCGCAGCAGCACCCGGCGGGCCGTGGCCGCCTCGCCCTCGGTGAACCCGCTGTGGACGTCCTCGGCGGTCTTCGCGATCGCCCCGTCCAGGCCCCCGGCCGCCTCGTACCCGGCCAGCGTCAGCGTCTTGCCCCGGCGCCGGCGCCATGTCTCCAGCAGGACGTGCGACAGCAGCGGCAGCCCGCCGGGCGCGTCGGTGATCTCGTCGACCAGCCTGGTCGTCAGCGCCCGCTCCACGGTCAGCCCGGCGGCCGCGGCCGGCTTGACGACGACCTCGCGCAGCTCCGCCGAACTCATCGGCCCCGCCAGCAGATTGGCGTCCCCGAGCGCCTCGGCCAGCTCACGGTGCTCGGCGCAACGGCCGTAGAAGTCCGCGCGCACGGCCAACAACACCCGCAGTCGGCTGTCCGGATCGCGCGCGGTCAGCAACAGGTCGATGAACCGGGCCCGTTCGGCCGCGTCATGGCAGAGGGTGAAGACCTCCTCGAACTGGTCGACGACCACGAGCCGGTCACCAGCGCTCGTGCCGGTGGTCTCCGACAACAGCTCATGGG
Organism: Streptomyces sp. CA-210063; assembly: GCF_024612015.1. Taxonomy (NCBI): domain Bacteria; kingdom Bacillati; phylum Actinomycetota; class Actinomycetes; order Kitasatosporales; family Streptomycetaceae; genus Streptomyces; species Streptomyces sp. CA-210063. The sequence goes on along the minus strand of NZ_CP102512.1, from coordinate 7,567,803 downwards.
TCCGCGCCAGCTGATCGCCAGGCGTCAGGATGCTGATCCCGGACAACCGCGGGCCCTGTTCCCGCGATTCCCGGAGGGCGGGGATCAGACCGGCGCGCAACAGGGAGGACTTGCCGATCCCGGACGGGCCGAAGACCGCCGCGAACCGGCGGCGGCGCAGCAGGCCGACGAGCTCGGCGGTGAGGCGGTCGCGGCCGAAGAAGAGGCCGCTGTCGTCGGTCTCGAATCGGGCCAGCCCCCGGTACGGCGGCTCCGCGCCGTCCCCGTCGTTCTCCGTGTCGAAGGCGGCGGCCTCCTCGACCGCCTGGTGCCACCGGATCTCCCACTCCACCGGGTCGCCCCCGCAGGCCGTCACGAAGGCCAGGGCCACCGGCAGCGTGGGCAACTGCTCGCCGCCCGCCGCCTGGGACAGCGTGGTGATCGAGTAGCCGGCCTGCTCGGCCATCGCCCGGTAGGTGAGCCCGCCCGCCTCGGTCCGCAGTTTCCGCAACTCGAACGCGAACCGCTGCACCGGCCCTGCCCCCGGATCGACCGGCACCTCACGACGACCCGCCACCGCTCTGTTTCCCCTCCCGCCACACCCACACGATCCCGGACAGCCACCGTACGCATCCGGCCACCTAACCGGAGAGATCGCGTCCGGCCATTGTTTGGCAGGCTCAACACCCCTGCCAAACAATGCGCGAGTCGCTGAAATCAAGGGTGTGAGCGGTACGGGGGCCGCGCACAACGGGGGATGGAGCGGCACGACCACGGGGGACGCGCCGCTGACGGGGGAAGAAAGGGCGGGCACGGGGGATCGCCCAACGGGGAAGGCCCTGCTGGTCGCGGGACGACCAGCAGGGCCACATCCGGGATCTCCTCCGGCGCCCCGCGGCTTACAGCCGCTGGATGATCGTCCCGGTCGCCAGCCCACCCCCCGCGCACATCGTCACGAGCGCGAACTCCTTGTCCGTACGCTCCAGCTCGTGCAGCGCGGTCGTGATGAGCCGCGCCCCGGTCGCACCCACCGGGTGCCCGAGCGCGATCGCGCCGCCGTTGACGTTCACCTTCGCCAGGTCCTGGTCGAAGACCTGCGCCCAGCTCAACACCACGGACGCGAAGGCCTCGTTGATCTCGACCAGGTCGATGTCCTTCAGCGACATCCCGGCCTTCCCCAGCACCGCCTTCGTCGCGTCGATCGGCCCGTCGAGGTGGAAGTGCGGGTCCGCGCCCACCAGTGCCTGGGCGACGATCCGCGCCCGGGGCCGCAGCTTCAACGCCCGCGCCATCCGCTTCGACGCCCACATGATCGCCGCCGCGCCGTCGCTGATCTGGGACGAGTTGCCGGCCGTATGGACCGCCGTCGGCATGATCGGCTTCAGCCGGGCCAGCGCCTCCATGGACGTGTCGCGCAGCCCCTCGTCGTGGTCGACGAGCCGCCACATGCCCTGCCCGGCCCGCTGCTCCGCCTCGGTGGTCGGCACCTGGACGGCGAACGTCTCCTTCTTGAACCGCTCCTCGGCCCAGGCCGCGGCGGCCCGCTCCTGGGAGACGAGCCCCAGCGAGTCGACGTTCTCGCGCGTGAGCCCCCGGTGCCGGGCGATCCGCTCCGCCGCCTCGAACTGGTTCGGCAGATCGACGTTCCACTCCTCGGGGAACGGCTTCCCCGGCCCGTGCTTGGACCCGGACCCGAGCGGCACCCGGGACATCGCCTCGACCCCGCACGAGATCCCGACGTCGATGACGCCCGCCGAAACCATGTTGGCGACCATGTGCGAGGCCTGCTGCGAGGAGCCGCACTGGCAGTCGACGGTCGTCGCGGCCGTCTCGTACGGCAGGCCCATGGTCAGCCAGGCCGTGCGCGCGGGGTTCATGGACTGTTCGCCGGCGTGGGTCACCGTGCCGCCGATGATCTGTTCGACGCAGTCGGCGGGGATGCCGGTGCGGCCGAGGAGTTCGCGGTAGGTCTCGCCCAGGAGATAGGCGGGGTGGAGGTTGGCGAGCGCGCCGCCGCGCTTGCCGATGGGGGTGCGTACGGCTTCGACGATCACGGGTTCCGCGGCCATGGGGGATCCTCTCAACGGTTACCCGCGCGGCGCGGGGCGTCCCGGCCCGGCCCGCCACGCAGAACTAGTACGCGTTCTAGTTCTCTTCAGCAGTCTGCTGAGCGCGGCTCCACCACCGCAAGGGGCGTGCGGCAATTGAAAAGCTGACGGAAAGGCCCGTACCCCTTGCTAGTTCTAGAACCCGTTACTACGGTCACCGCAATTCCCTATATCTGATGCTCCGTCAGGAGTCGCCGATGCCCTGTCCAGCGCTGCCCGACGGGTTCGACTTCACCGACCCCGACCTGCTGCACCACCGTGTCCCCCTCCCGGAGTTCGCCGAACTGCGCCGCACGGAACCGGTCCACTGGATCCCGCAGGCGCCCGGCATCGCGGGCTTCGCGGACGAGGGCTACTGGGCCGTCACCCGGCACGCGGACGTCAAGTACGTCTCCACGCACCCGGAGTTGTTCTCCTCGACGGTCAACACCGCGATCATCCGCTTCAACGAGCACATCGAGCGCGACGCGATCGACGCCCAGCGGCTGATCCTGCTGAACATGGATCCGCCGGAGCACACCCGGGTCCGCCAGATCGTGCAGCGCGTCTTCACCCCGCGGGCGATCCGCGCGCTGGAGGACAACCTGCGCCACCGCGCCCTGAACATCGCCCGGGAGGCCGTCGCCCACCCCGGCCCGTTCGACTTCGTCACCGAGGTCGCCTGCGAACTCCCCCTCCAGGCCATAGCCGAGCTGATCGGCATCCCGCAGGAGGACCGCATCCGGATCTTCGAGTGGTCGAACCGGATGATCTCGTACGACGACCCGGAGTACGCCATCACCGAGGAGGTCGGCCAGCAGTCGGCGATGGAACTCATCGCGTACGCCATGAACATGGCCGCCGACCGCAAGCAGTGCCCGGCGAAGGACATCGTCAGCACGCTGGTGGCCGCCGAGGACGAGGGCAACCTCGCCTCCGACGAGTTCGGCTTCTTCGTGCTGATGCTGGCGGTCGCGGGCAACGAGACGACCCGCAACGCCATCACCCACGGCATGCACGCCTTCCTCACCCACCCCGACCAGTGGGACCTCTACAAGCGCGAGCGCCCCGCGACGGCCGCCGAGGAGATCGTCCGCTGGGCCGCCCCGGTCAACTCCTTCCAGCGCACCGCCACCCAGGACGTCGAACTCGGCGGCAAGCTGATCAAGCAGGGCGACCGTGTCGGCATCTTCTACGCCTCCGCCAATCACGACCCGGACGTCTTCACCGACCCCGACACCTTCGACATCACCCGCGACCCCAACCCCCACCTCGGCTTCGGCGGCGGAGGCCCGCACTTCTGCCTCGGCAAGTCCCTGGCCGTCCTGGAAATCAACCTGATCTTCAACGCGATCGCCGACGCGATGCCGGGGCTCAGGCTCGCGGGCGAGCCGAGCCGGTTGCGCTCCGCCTGGATCAACGGGGTCAAGCACCTTCAGGTGACCACCGGCTGAGCGAGCACCGCCCCGTCACACTCGGGCCGACGGCCTCCCGGCGCCGTCGGCCCGTTCAACGGGAGGCCGGGGCACTCTCTCCTACGCCCCGCCCCGGCCTCCGTCGTCTCCACCCACTCCGCCGCCGTTGTGCTGGACGGCCGTGGCGAGGGTGCCGGTCGTCTCCGGTTGCTCGCGCGGTTCCCCGCGCCCCTGACGGGGCGCGGTGGTCCTCGGCCCGGTCAGGAGGTACGTCAGGCCGAAGCCCGCGCCCACCACCGCCGCGCCGCCCACCGCGTCGAGGATCCAGTGGTTGCCCGTCGCGACGATGGCCAGGACCGTGAAGAAGGGGTGCATCAGGCCCAGCACCTTCATCCACACCCTGGGCGCGACCAGCGCGATCGTGAGCCCGCACCACAGCGACCAGCCGAAGTGCAGGGACGGCATCGCCGCGTACTGGTTGGTCAGCTCGGTCAGCTTGCCGTAGTCCGGCTGGGAGAAGTCCTGGACGCCGTGGATGGTGTCGATGATGCCGAGGCCGGGCATCAGGCGCGGCGGCGCCAGCGGATAGAAGAAGAAGCCGACGAGCGCGAGGACCGTGGTGAAGCCGATGGCCGTGCGGGCCCAGCGGTAGTCGGCGGGGCGACGCCAGTAGAGGATGCCGAGGACGCTGAGCGGCACGACGAAGTGGAACGACGTGTAGTAGAAGTCGAAGAAGCTCCGCAGCCAGCCGACCTGGACCACCGCGTGGTTGAACCAGTGCTCGATGTCGAGGAACAGGGCCTTCTCGACGGCGAGGATCTGCCCGGCGTGGTCCTCGGCGGCGGCCCGGCTGCCGGTGGCCTCCAGACGGGTGCGCTGGTAGGCGGCGTACGTGACGCGGATCAGCAGCAGTTCGAGGAGCAGGTTCGGGCGGGTGGCGACCCGGCGCAGGAGCGGGGCCCAGCGGAAGCGGGTCTCGGCCTTCGGGGCGTACTCCGTGGGGATCGGCGTCCGGTAGTACTCCGAGGTGCGGGACAGGAACGGCACGACGAGGGCGGCGGCGAGCGCGGCCAGCAGGACGACGTTGTCACGCAGCGGGTGCAGGGCGCCCATGTTCGGCACCATCATCTTCGCGGGCAGCGTCATCACCAGGACGACCGCGACCGGCCACACATACCGCGACGAGGCCTTCTTGCCGACCCGGCCGACCACCGCGAGCAGCACCCACAGCAGCTGGTGCTTCCAGGACGTCGGCGAGACGGCGACCACGACACAGCCGGTGACGGCGACGGCGAGCAGCAGCTGTCCGTCGCGGGCGTAGTGGATGGCCCGCCGCATACCGAGTACGGCGACGGCGGCGGCCAGCGCGAAGAAGACGACGATCTCCAGCGGGCCCGTAAGGCCCAGCCGGAGCAGCGCGCCGTGCAGGGACTGGTTGGCGAGGTCGTCCGCCCGGCCGCCGAGGCCGACGCCGGCGAGGTGGTGCACCCAGTAGGTGAAGGAGTCGTGCGGCATCGCGGCCCAGGCCAGCGCGGTGGCCCCGGCGAACGTGATCCCGGTGCTCGCGGCGGCCCGCTTGCGCCCCGTGAACCACAGCAGCGGTACGAAGAGCAGCACGGTCGGCTGCAAGGCCGCGGCGAGCCCGATGCAGACCCCGCTGGTCCGCTCGCCCCGGACCGCGAAGCAGCCCGCGAGGACGAGCAGCACCGGGATGATGCTGGTCTGGCCCAGGTACAGCGTGTTCCGTACCGGCAGCGACAGCATCAGCAGGGTGACCGCGACGGGGGCCGCGAGCAGGGCCGTACGCCGGGTGACGGGCTGGGGCAGGGCGCGTGCGGCGACCAGGCCGAGGGCGACCACCAGCAGGAGGGTGCCGAAGGTCCAGCCCCAGCCGAGCGCCTGTTCGGCCATTCGGGTGAGGGGCTTGAGGACGAGGCCACCGAAGGGGGTGCCCGTGAACCGCGTCGAGTCGTACAGCGAGCCGTTCACATGCAGGACGCCGCTGGGCCCGACCCAGGTCTCCAGATCCGTCAGCCGCTCGCCTCTGGGCGTGCTCAGCACGACCGCGATCTGCCGCACCGCCAGGATCCCGGCGACCAGCCACAGCACGGCTCGCACCGTCCCCAACCGCGCCGCCGTCACACCCGCACTCACGGCACCGCCCGGTCTGCTCTGCTCCGTCGCCACGCCCCGTAGTCCTCCCGCCCCGTTGATGTCCCACTCAGAAGACTCGCACCGCCCTCGATGTGAGACGCGGGCAACCCCCTCTTCACCTGAGAGTCGCCCTTCTTTTGTCCGGATGACGATAGTGCGCGGACGGTTGCCCGCACCCTCAAGGGCGCGACGCAGATCACAGATGCACATCACAGGTGGGTCTGTGACAGGCCACTGACAAATACCTGGAAGCATGGCGGCAGCCGCATATGCACAGCAGGAGGGCACGGGGGATGAACGGTTTCGTACGGGGGCGCACGCGTCCGGCCGAGTGGGCGCGTGGCCGGCTCTGGGTGGTGGTCCTCGCCCTGCTCGGCTTCCAGCTGGCGTCACTCGTGGCACCGGCGTACGCCTGCGGCTGTGGCGCGATGGTGCCGGACAGCGAGCGGAGCATGTCTGTGGACAGCGAGAGGTCCGTCGTGCGCTGGGACGGCCGCGAGGAACAGATCGTGATGAGCCTGACGGTCGCCGGTGACGCCCGTACGGCGGCCTGGATCATGCCGGTGCCGAACCGGGCGACGGTGAAGCTCGGCGACGCGGCCCTCTTCGACCAGCTCGAGGGGGAGACCGCGCCCGAGTACCGGAAGCGTGAGTATTTCTGGCCGCGCTCGCACGACTGGCCGTGGGACATGTTCGAGAGCTACGACGGGGCGGGGGCCCCGCCCCAGAACCCCGAGTCCTCGGTGGACGTCGTCGGCCGCGAACGGCTCGGCCCGTTCGACGTGGCCCGGCTGACCGCCACGGACTCCGGCGCCCTCGGCGACTGGCTCGACGAGAACGGCTTCGAGCTCCCGGACCGGCTGGAGTCGGCGCTGGAGCCGTACGTCCAGCAGAAGTGGGAGTACGTGGCGATCCGGCTGGCGCCGGAGGACACCGCCTCCGACCTCCCGCTCTCCGGCACCCTCGACCCGCTCCACCTCACCTTCGCCAGCGACGAGCTGGTCTACCCGATGCGCCTGTCGCGCCTCGCCACCACCCCGCAGGCTCTGGACCTGTACGTCCTCGCCGCGCACCGCATGGAGCCCAGCTCCACGATCGGCGGGGGCGAGCCGAGGGTGACGTTCGCCGGACGCCTCGACGCGCCCGTCGGCACGCTCGGCGACCTCACCGGGGGCGGCACGGACTTCCTCACGGCCGTCGAGCAGGACTTCCCGCAGCCGGAGCGGATCTCCGGCGACCACACGCTGCGGCGGACCGCGGCCGACGACACCTATCGAAAGGTCATCTACGTGGACGAGATGTGGACCGTGTGGGGCATCCCCGGCTGGCTGGTGTCCTTCGGCATCGGCATCGCCGTGCTCGCGATCAAGGCGGTGGCCGTCGCGATCGTGCTCAAGCGCAACGCGCGGAAGCAGCCGCCGCTGCCGCCGGCGGGGGCGGCCTTCATACCGCCGGGGGCCTATCCGCAGGGTGCGCCCGTGGCCTACCCGCAGGGTGCGCCAGTGCCGCCGGGGACTCCCGTGCCGCCGTCGGTGGACCGGAAGCCCGGTCCGAACGACTGAAACACTCCCTGGAACCGCTGACAGAGGGCCTGCCCGCGCCTATATTCATTAGCGCATCTACTTAGCTCATCTAAGTAACTGTCCTGATGGAAGGCGCGGGAGGCACAGCTTCATGAGCGAGTCGCGGACCTGGAACGACGTCGACGACTACTTCACCACCCACCTCGCCCCGAACGACGAGGCCCTGGCGGCGGCCCTGCGTGACAACGAGGCGGCCGGGCTCCCGGCCATCGACGTCGCCGCCAACCAGGGCAAGTTCCTCCATCTCCTCGCCCAGATCCAGGGCGCCCGCCGCATCCTGGAGATCGGCACCCTCGGCGGCTACAGCACCATCTGGCTGGGCCGGGCGCTGCCCGCCGACGGCCGGCTGATCTCCCTGGAGTACAGCGCCCGGCACGCCGAGGTCGCCAACCGCAACATCGCGCGCGCCGGGCTCGACACGCTCGTCGAGGTCCGGGTGGGTCCCGCCCTGGAGTCGCTGCCCAAGCTGACCGACGAGAACCCCGAGCCGTTCGACCTGGTCTTCATCGACGCGGACAAGGCCAACAACCCGCACTACGTGGAGTGGGCCCTCAAGCTCACCCGGGCCGGCAGCGTCATCGTCGTCGACAACGTCGTACGCGGCGGCCGGGTCGCCGACGCCGACACCACCGAGCCGGATGTCCGCGGCACCCGGGCCGCCATCGAACTCATCGCCACGCACCCGAAGTTGAGCGGCACGGCGATCCAGACGGTGGGCAGCAAGGGGTACGACGGGTTCGCGCTGGCCCGGGTGCTGGACTGACCTCGCGCCGGAGCCCGCCAGGGACCGCCGGGTCCCGCCGATCAGGCCTCGTGGTAGAAGCCCACGTTGACGCTGCGCGGGGCCGTGCGGTCGTAGACGACGAGCTCCCCGGAGCCGCCGTTCGGAAGCTTCGCCGTACCGCCGTACGGGAGCGGCTGCGGCGGGTGGCCGAGCAGGGTCAGCCGTACCTCGGAGGAGGGGTCGGCGTGCGAGCCGCGCAGCCACGTGACCTGCCAGGTCCCGTCCGGGCCGCACAGGAACTCCAGGTGCACACGGGATACGAAGAGCCAGTCGTCCGGTGTCGCGAGCCGGCACACCGCCCGATCGCGGCCCACCCGGAGCACGGCGCCCGGCTCGCTGGGCGCGTCGGCCATCTGCATGCCGGCCGTCGCCCCGGCGTCCGCCTCGGAGACCGAGGCCATGGTGAGTTCGAGCACGTACCGCTCCTAACGGGTCAAACTCCAATTGTCGCTGCGCACGGCACGGTTGACGCGCCGCCGCCGCATGATAATTCGCCGGATCGTCCTGTTGTGCGGGCTCCGGCACAATGGAGTCATGACCGAGCGAAAGCCACCCGGTGTCAGCTTCGAGTCCTTCGTCGAGAAACAGATCCGCGAGGCGGAGGCGCGCGGCGATTTCCAGGCCCTGCCCGGCGCGGGCCGCCCCCTGAGCGGCGACGACACCACCTACGACGAGCTCTGGTGGATCAAGCAGAAGATGGCCCGCGAGGGGATGTCCGTCCTGCCGCCGACGCTGGCGCTCCGCAAGGAGGCGGAGGACGCGCTGGCCGCGGCCGCCGTGGCCCCTTCCGAGCGCCTCGTCCGCAAGATCATCACCGAGATCAACGCCAAGATCAGCGAGATGATGTTCAAGCCGCCGCCGGGGCCGCCTCTGGGTTTGAAGCCGTATGACGTCGAAGCGGTGGTTGAGGAGTGGCGTGGTCGGCGGGGGGCTGGGTCGGGCGGCTGATGGGGTGGTCGGGCGCCGATTGCTCCTCGGTCGGGCGCCTGACAGCTCGGGGGGTTCTGTAGTACGGCGACTGCGGGTCGTCGGTGGCTGATCGCGCAGTTCCCCGCGCCCCTGAAGGGGCGCGACGCCGTCGTCCCAGCTGCGGGCAGTCGTGCCGCTGGGGCGGCACGGGTGGGCGCAGCGGCACCCTGTCAGCGCCGGTAAGCGTCCCCTCCCCCGCGAAACATGAGGCCGCGTCCCCGGCGCACGATCCGGGGGCGCGGCCTCGTCGGGGGGGCTGTCGGCGGGGTTACAGCCGGAGCAGCCGTTCGGTGAGTTCGCGGTAGTCGCGGAGGGCCAGGCGGAGTTGTTCCGTGTCGGCGGAGGTCGCGCGGTCCTCGGCGGTGGGCTGCCAGGTGGCGCGGAGGGTGCGGCGCCGCTGGGTCATCGCGTCGGTGAAGCGGGCGGTGACCTCCTCCAGTACGTGATCGGCCTCCTCGACGGCGGACCGGGGCCCGTCGACGAATCCGCCGAGCGCATGCTGCATCCGCAGGTTCAGCTTGTCGCACTCGTCGTGGGGCAGGAGGTGACCGCCGCCACCGCGCTCGTCGGTCCGGTCGTGACCCGCCACGACGGCGGCGTGGGTACCGGTGGCACCCGCGGCGGAGCTTGTGCCGCCCGCGGGGCTCGTGCTGCCGGTGGAGCCCGTAGTGCCCGCGGGGCTCATGCCGCCCGCAGAGCCCGTGCCCGTGGTGACCGCGGAGCTCGTCGTGTCCGTCGGCGGCCGGGTGCCGGGCGCCGTTCCGGTGCCCTTCACGCCGTCACGGCTCGCGTCCGCCTCCCGCGTCTCCCGCGCTTCGCGCGGGCCGCGTTCGCGGATGCCCTCGACCCTCGTCACGTCGTCCGTCATACCCGTCAACTCCCCTTCGCGTGGCGCCTGGTGAGCACCGATGGCAGATGGGACCGGTGGCGGCCGTCGGCGGCCGTACCGTCGCGCTCGTCGCGCCGCGCCTTGCCGTGACGGTGGCCGAGGCCCTCGCGCCCGGCGCTGCCGGCACGGTCCGCCCGCGCATCCCGGCGGTCCGGTGTCACCAGGTCCTCGAACAGCGCGCGGGCCTCGATCATGGCCTCGCGCATCTCCTCGGTGCCGGTGCCTGTGCCGGTGCCGGGGGCGGCGCCGTTGCTGTGCGCCGCGAGGTGCACCCGGCGGTAGCCGTGCACATGGTGGGCGTGGTGGACGGAGAGCGCCTCCAACTGGGTCTCGTAGCGGTCGCCGCCCGGGAAGCCACGCGCCCCGGCCACCTCGGCGAGCAGCCGGTCCGCCTCGGCGACCGCCTCGCGAGGCGAGTCGACGAAGCGCTCCTGGGCGGCGGCCCAGCGGGACTCGTACCGTTCGCGCTCCGCGCCCGGCAGCGGCCGCTTCTCCAGCGAGCCGTGCCGCTTCACGCGCTCCGCGAGCTCCCGGGCGGCGGCCCGCTCGTCACCGTCATGGCGGGTCACGGTCCGGTCGTACTCCGGTCCGAAACGCCGCTTCAACGATCCGCCACCCGCACCGGCGCGGGCTCGCCGGGTCAGGACGGCCGCCACGACGACCACGGCCGCCACGATCACGATCAAAGCGATGATCAAGCCTGTGGACATGAATGCCTTCCAGAGTCCTCGGCCCGGGCGTCTCGCCCCAACGGGCCGTTTCGCACCGGGTTGCCCGAACCCCTTCGTTCAAACGGCAAGCGCCCAGGAGAACTACGGCCCGTGGTCGGACGCGGCGGCCCCGTAAATCGTTTGCGGGCCACCCGCACCCCCTCCCGACAATGACCCGCCATGACACGCATGACCCGCATGACCCGCATGACCCGCGTGCCCCGCATGCCTCGTACGGCGCCCCTGTGGGCCATCGCCCCCGAGCCCCACGACTCCCCCGTCGCCGCCGCGCTCTGGCGGGCGTACTACACGGAGGTCAGCGACCGCTGGTATCTGCTGCACGAGGGACACGCCACGGACCCGGACGAGTTGGAGCGCGAGGTCGCGGCGGACACCGGGGAGTATCTGGCGCCGCCGGGCGGGGTGCTGCTGGTGGCGCGGTACGGGGACGAGCCGGTCGGTACGGCGGGGGTGCGGCTGATGGACGCCGCGACGGCCGAGCTGAAGCGGGTCTTCCTGCTGGAGGAGGCGCGCGGCAAGGGCGGTGCCGCGCTGCTCGTGTCGGCCGCCGAGGACGCGGCCCGGGCGCTCGGCACCGAGCGGATCGTCCTCGACACCCGCGGCGACCTGGTGGAGGCACGTGCGCTGTACACCCGCCTCGGCTACGAGGAGAGCGCGCCGCACAACGACCACCCGTACGCGGAGCACTGGTTCACGAAGACACTGACGTAGACGTCGGGGGCGTACCGGCCTTGGACGTTCCCCTCGCCGGTCGCGTGAGCGTCCGCGCGTCGTGGGGGCGTTCGGCGTCCGAGCCGCAGAGTTCGGCGTTGAGTTCCTCGACGAGGTGGACGAGGTCGGTCGGGCGGTCGGGGCCCCACCAGTCGCCGAGGAGTTCGGCGAGGGAGTCCTCGCGGGCCTTGGCGAGCCGCTCGGCGGCCTCGTGACCGGTGTCGGTGAGGACGAGGTCGAGGCCCTCGCGGCGGGCGAGGCGGCGCTCCTCGACCTGCCGGCTCGCAGCCATGATCACGTCGAGCGGCACGGCGCTGCGTTCCGCGAGCACGGCGGGTTCGGCCCAGCCGTACTTCCTGATCCGCAGCAGCAGCCAGCTCGCGGCGGGCAGCAGGTCGTAGCCGGCCCGCGCGGTGATCGTCCGGTAGATCTCGCGCCGCCCCTCCCGCGAGCCGAGCAGCGACAGCGCCCGGCACACCTCGTCGTACGACGACCGCGCGACGGGGTTGCTGGCGAGCGTCTCGGTGGCGTCGGGGGCGGTGACGGACGCCCGCAGCCGGTCCTCGCGCAGGAACCAGGCGAGGACGAAGCCGAGGAGGGCGACCGGTGCGGCGTAGATGAACACGTCGGTGATGGCGGAGGCGTAGGCGTCGAGGACGGGCGGTCGCAGCGCGGCCGGGAGTTCGGCGATCTCGCGCGGGTCCGCCTGCAGCCCGTCCACGCTGACACCGGACGGGAGTCGGGCCCCGGCGAGCGCGTCGGTGAGCTTGTCGCCGAGGCGCCCGGCGAAGACCGTACCGAAGACGGCCACGCCGAACGAGGCGCCGATGGACCGGAAGAAGGTCGCGCCGGAGGTGGCGACGCCCAGGTCCTCGTACGAGACGGCGTTCTGCACGATGAGGACGAGGACCTGCATGACGAGGCCGAGCCCGAGGCCGAAGACGAAGAGGTACGCGCTCATCTCGCCGTCGCCGCTGCCGGCGTCGAGTTGGTGCAGGAGCAGCAGGCCGAGCGTGGTGACGGCCGTGCCGACGACGGGGAACACCTTCCAGCGGCCCGTACGGCTGACGATCTGCCCGGAGACCGTCGAGGACAGCAGCAGCCCGAACACCATCGGCAGCATGTGCACACCCGACATGGTCGGCGTCACACCGTGCACGACCTGGAGGAACGTCGGCACGTACGTCATCGCCCCGAACATCGCGAAGCCGACGACGAAGCTGATCACGGCGGAGAGGGTGAAGGTGCGGACGCGGAACAGCTTGAGGGGGAGGACGGGTTCGGCGGCCCGCCGCTCGACGGCCACGAACGCGGCGGTGAGCAGCACGGCCAGCACGGCGAGGCCGACGATCTGCGGTGAGTCCCAGTCCCAGGTGGTGCCGCCGAGGGAGGCCACCAGGACCAGGGAGGTGGCCACGGAGGCGATGAGGAAGGTGCCGAGGTAGTCGATGGCATGCCGCTCGGTCCGGCGCGGGATGCGCAGCACGGCGGCGATGACGGCCAACGCCACCGCTCCGACCGGCAGGTTGACGTAGAACACCCAGCGCCAGCTCAGATGCTCGGTGAACAACCCGCCGAGCAGCGGCCCGAGCACGCTCGTCGCGCCGAAGACCGCGCCGAACAGCCCCTGGTAGCGCCCGCGTTCACGTGGCGGGACGAGATCCCCGACGATCGCCATCGACAGCACCATCAGACCGCCGCCGCCGAGGCCCTGAAGCGCCCGGAATCCGATCAACTGGGGCATGTTCTGCGCCATTCCGCACAGCGCCGACCCGATGAGAAAAATCACGATCGCCGTCTGGAACAGCCTCTTCCGGCCGTACTGGTCCCCCAGCTTCCCCCACAGCGGAGTCGCCGCCGTCGCGGCCAGCAGGTACGCCGTGACCACCCACGACAGGTGTTCCAGCCCGCCGAGGTCGCTCACGATCGTCGGCAGCGCCGTCGCCACGATCGTCTGGTCGAGCGCCGCCAGCAGCATCCCCGTCAGCAGGGCGCCGATGGAGACCATCACGCCACCGGGCACCCGCTCGGCGACGGGCGCGCCGTGCGGGCGTGGGGTGAGGGTGGTGCTCTTCTCCGCCTTCTCCGTGGTGTCGCCGGTGTCGTCGGTGTCGTCCGTCATGAAGACCTCCCGAGGGCCCGAGGGTCTCGTACAGCGTCCCCGGTTTCCCCTTCCTCCGCTCTGCATTCCATCGTGGCCGGTGTGACCGGTTATGGCCTGTCGAGCACTTCCGGAACCCGTGATTCCTGGGGCGCCTGGGAGATTCTGTGGCGACCGTTTGCTTAAACTCTGGAGTCTTCGCGGGGAGGAACGACACATGAGTGAACCGAACAGTCACATATGCCCGGAGTGCTCCACACCCAGGGCCTCGGACGGCACGCCGTCCTGCGCGTGCGGCCGCCGCGCGTCCGAGGCCCTTCTCGAAGCGCGTACGGCCGAGGCGGCGGCCGCGGAGGATTTCGACCCCCTCCGGATACGGCCCTATGTGGAGCTGGGCGACGAGAACGAGCCCGCCGGCAGCGCCGAACATCCCCAAGGCCGCGCCGGGAACGATGAAGCCTTAACGATTCAGCAGGGGCGGGTGGAGCCGGGGCCAGGCCCGGCCGTACCGGGCACGTCGATGCCCGACCACACTCCGACGATCGCCATGCCGGTGACCACGGCGGCGACCGCGACCCGACCGAACGCGACGGACGTACGGCTGTTCGAGGATCTGGACGGGGAGGCGAGGGAAAACGGGCCGGGCGCCTCATCGAGCGGGGAGCTTTCCCCGACACCGCAGTCGCCCTCTACGCCTTACGCGTCGCCCTCATCGCCTTACGCGTCGGCCTCAACGCCTTACGCGTCACCCTCGCCGTATGTGTCACCGTCATCGCCCTCGTCGGCACCGCCGGTCCCGTCACCCCTGTTCGGTGGCCCATCGGTCCCGTCGGCGCCGTCGCCCGGCCCCTCCACCTCGCCCGCCTCTTCTTCGGCTTCGGCGCGGCACCCCGGGCGTCGACACCGACGCCGTAGGGGAATCGTCGTGGCCCTCGCGGCAACCGCCGCCGCGGGCGCGATGGCCACCGCCGCATTCGCGAGCGGGCTGTTCTCCTACGACGCCCCGGAGCGGGACCACGCGCTGCCGGACGACGTACGGGCGAGCGCGCCGGACACGTCGCCCGACGGGGAGGCGTCGCCGGTGGAGCCGTCCGGGGAGGGCGGGGGCGGGGCGCCCGCGGCGGCGCCGTCGAGCGACGCGCCGCCGCCGAGCCCCCGGAAGAGCCCGTCCTCGTCTCCTTCACCCGCGCGGTCGTCCGGTTCACCGTCGGCGTCCGCCTCGGCCACGCCGACGCAGAGCACGCCCAGCGCCGGCGCCTCCGACGGCTCGTCGGCCGCCGGAGCGGAGGGCGCGGACGACAGCCGGCTCGTCGTCCCCAAGACGCTGCGCCTCGGCGACGACGACCCCGAGGTCACCGAACTACAGCTCCGGCTGCGCCAGTTGGGTTTATACAACGGCGACATCGACGAGAGCTACGACAGCCAGGTCCAACAGGCCGTCACCTTCTACCAGAACAGCCGCGGCATCACGCAGGACAGGGAAGAGCCGGGCGTCTACGGCCTGGTGACCCGGGAGCGCCTGGAGTCCGAGACGAAGGAGCCGTGACGGGCGGGCGGGACCGGCGGGGCGGGACCGGGGTGGGCGTCGAGCCGAGGTCCCCCGCCAAGCGCCCCGGCCGGCGAGAACCGCCCGGTACGCCCAGGCCGGTGCTCGGCAGCCGGTGGAGGGGGTCGGCCCACGCCCTTCCCCTTCGCGTGATGCAGGATGAAGGCATGAGCATCGTCAAGATCAACGTCCTCACGGTTCCGGCCGAGCAGCGCGAGGTGCTGGAGAAGCGGTTCGCTTCCCGCGCCGGGGTGGTCGAGAACTCCGACGGCTTCGAGTGGTTCGAGCTCCTCCGCCCCGTCGACGGCACCGACAACTACCTCGTCTACACCCGCTGGCGCGACGAGGACGCCTTCCAGGCGTGGATGGAGGGCCCCATGAAGCAGGCCCACCAGGGCGGCGGCGAACGCCCCAAGCCCGCCGCCTCCGACTCGACCCTCTGGAGCTTCGAGGTCCTCCAGCAGACGGGCCCGAAGACCGAGGGCTGAGGTCCACCACCCCGAACGCCCCAAGCAGGTCATCGCCCCCGTCCGCCGGCTCGGCAACCGCCGCCGGACGGGGGCGAATCGGCACCCGAAGCCACCCGGGACCGACGCCCTCGGCGCGGCCGGGAGCAGAGCACGGAACGGCATCAGGGCCAGGGCGCCCCGCCCACCTCGGCGGTGTCCCCCACGGCCCGCATCCCCCACGGCCCGCATCGTCCACGTCTCCGAGTCCCACGGGATCGAGTCCCACGGGATCGAGTTCCAGGCACCGACGCGAGCGTCATGCGCTCGGCCGACGGCATCGCCCGCCGAGCCATCCGGCCTGGGCCATGGCACCGACGGTTCACCGGGCTGGGCAGAGCTTCTGGGCCGCCGTCAGCGCGATCAACCGCCGACGTGCACCCGGATCGCCCCGCCCTCGGTCACCTCGACCCGCACGCCTGTCAGATCCGGCACCACCACATCCGGCCCATGGGACCGCGCCCGCTCCCCGATGCCCACGACCCGCATCCCCGCGGCCCGGCCGGCCTCGATGCCCGCCCCGGAGTCCTCGAAGACGACACAGTCCTCGGGGGCGACACCCAGCTCGGCGGCGCCCTTCAGGAAGCCCTCGGGGTCCGGCTTGCTCGCGCCGACCGACTCGGCGGTGACGCGCACCCCCGGCAGCGCCAGCCCGGCGGCGGCCATCCGTGCCGTGGAGAGGGCGACGTCCGCCGAGGTCACCAGGGCGTGCGGCACACCGTCGGCGACGAGGGAGGCGAGGAACTCCGGCGCGCCGGGTATGGGGACGACACCGTCGACGTCGGCGGTCTCCTCGGCCAGCATCCGCACGTTGTCCGCGAGGTTCTGCTCCATGGGCCGGTCGGGCAGGAGCACGGCCATCGTGGCGTACCCCTGGCGGCCGTGCACCACCTTCATGATCTCGGTGCCGTCCAGCCCGTGCCGCTCGGCCCAGCGCCGCCAGACGCGTTCGACGGCGGCGTCCGAGTTGACGAGGGTGCCGTCCATGTCCAGCAGGAGGGCACGGGCGGTCAGAACGGTGGTGGCCGTCATCAGCAGCTCCAAGGCGCGGGAAGGGGGCCGCGAAGGCCGGCCCCGGGAGTCCGGAACCGCGAGCCCCGAAGATCCGGCCGTCCGGCCGGGAACGCGGGAGCCCCGGCCTGGAAGGACCAGGCGGCCCCGGAGGGACAAGGTGGCCCCGCCCACCGGTCAGGGAGTGCGGGCGGGAGCCACTTTGTTCCTCTACGGTACAAAACAAACCGGGGCACCGCCACCCCCTCACTCATCCCGCCACGGCTTCCCACAGACTCCACACACCGAGTGCCACCATCAGCACGGCGGCGACCCGGGTGATCAGCGTCAGCGGCACCCGCTTCATCAGCGCCTTGCCGCCGACGATGCCGAGCCCGGCCACGGCCCACAGGGCGAGGACCGCGCCGAGGCCGACGGACAGCGGATCGTCGTAGCGGGCCGCGAGGTTCGCCGTCATGATCTGCGTCAGATCCCCGAACTCGGCGACCAGGATGAGCATGAAGCCGGCGCCCGAGACCTTCCAGAAACTCTGGTTCTCGGGCTTCCGGATCTCTTCGTCGCCCTCGTCCCCCTTCATGAGCAGCATCGCCGCGCCGCCCAGGAACAGCACACCCGTCAGCGCGTGCACGATCTGCTGCGGCAGCAACGTGAGGACGCTTCCCGCCGCCACGGCCAGCGCGACATGCACGGCGAACGCGGCCGCGACTCCGGCGAAGACGTACGAGGCGCGGTAACGGGTGCCGAGGACGAGACCGGCGAGCGCGGTCTTGTCGGGGAGTTCGGCGAGGAAGACGACGCCGAAGACGAGCGCCGTGACACTGAAGCTGATCAAAGTTCCTCAATCGGTCGGGCCGCCCCACCGAGAGAAATCATCCGCTGTCGCGACACCTCGGCACGGCAGCACACGGTCATGGGTGCACTGCTTGCCGAAGGTCTCGCTGGCCGGTCCCGAATCACGGGACCTGCCTCCGGGCGCCGGCTCAGACGAGCTGAGCAGTATGTCGACGGTCCGGCGAAGAGCTACTCCCCTTCTGCGCGGCCCATGATACGCGGGTCGCCTAGGGGATCGGGGCGCCGGGTCGTGTGGCGGCTGCGGGTGAGTGGGGCCTGGTCTTTTAGGGGCGCGGGGAACTGCGCGAGCAACCACGACGCACCCGCACCCGCACCACAACCCAAGCGCCCCCACCCCCTACGCGCCCATCAATCACGACGCAACCCTTGTCGTGTCATGCACACGTCATTAGCTTCTCACCAGACGCACATCCGCCGGTAACACAGCGACGCGACCCTTCAATCGCTCGCGCCCCAACACCCCCGGCCCCACAAGGAGTTCCCATGCGCAGGTTCTACGCGCGTCGACGAGTCAGCATACTCGCGGCGCTCAGCGGATTGATAGCCTCCGTCGCGCTCTTCAACGCTCCGACCGCCTCCGCCGCGCTGCCCACCCCCGTCAGCGCCGCCACCGCCCGTACCTACCTCGCGAGCCTGACCGTGGCGACCGAGGACCGCACCGGGTACAACCGGGACCTGTTCAACCACTGGATCACCATCAGCGGCACCTGCAACACCCGCGAGACGGTCCTCAAGCGCGACGGTTCGAACGTCGTCACCAGCTCCGCCTGCGCCGCCACCAGCGGCTCCTGGTACTCCCCCTACGACGGCGCCACCTGGACCGCCGCCTCCGACCTCGACATCGACCACCTCGTGCCGCTGGCCGAGGCCTGGGACTCCGGCGCCGACAGCTGGAGCAGCGCCACCCGTCAGGCCTTCGCCAACGACCTGACCCGCCCGCAGCTCATCGCCGTCACGGACAACGTGAACCAGTCGAAGAGCGACCAGGACCCGGCCGAGTGGATGCCCTCGGTCACGTCCTACCGCTGCACGTACGTCCGCGCCTGGGTCCAGGTGAAGTACTACTACGACCTCTCCGTCGACTCGGCCGAGAAGAGCGCGCTCACCAGCTACCTGGCCAGCTGCTGAACCAGCCCCAAGTTGTGACCCGGAACCTCCCCGCCGGCCTCCGTCGTTCCGTACCGTACGGGGCGACGGAGGAGGGTGATCACCGATGGCGGGGCTGCGCCTGGGACCACTGCTGAGATATGTGGACGGCTCGTCCGCGACCGTATGGGTCGAGGCGAGCCGTCCCTGCGTCGCCGAGGTGCGCTGCGCCGGCGGCGGGGGCGGCGAGGCCCGCACCTTCCAGATCGCCGGCCACCACTACGCGCTCGTCCCGGTGACGGGACTCACGCCGGGCACGGCATCGGCGTACGACATCCTGCTGGACGGCACGCCCGTGTGGCCCGAGCCCGGCTCGGCCTTCCCGCCCTCCGAGATCCGCACCCCGGCCGAGGGCGACACCGTCCGGGTCGCCTTCGGCTCCTGCCGCTGGGCCGCGCCGCCCGCCGGCGAACCGGACCCGGTGGGCCCGGACGCCCTGGACACCCTGGCGGCCCACCTGGCCGCCGAACCGGGCGCCGAGCGCCCCGACGTACTCCTCCTCCTGGGCGACCAGGTGTACGCGGACGAGACCTCCAAGGCCACCCGCCAGTGGCTGGCCGCCCGCCGGAACCTGACGGACCCGCCGGGCGACCAGGTGGCGGACTACGAGGAGTACACCCACCTCTATTACGAGTCCTGGCTCGACCCCGAGATCCGCTGGCTGCTCTCCACCGTCCCCAGCTGCATGATCTTCGACGACCACGACGTCATAGACGACTGGAACACCAGCGAGGCCTGGCTCGCCGACATGCGGACCACCCCCTGGTGGCGCGAGCGCATCCTGAGCGGCCTGATGTCGTACTGGGTCCACCAGCACCTCGGCAACCTCTCCCCCGCCGAACTGGCCGCCGACCCGGTCCACGCCGCCGTACGCGCCACCCCGGACGGTACGGACGCGCTGCGCGCCCACGCCTCCCAAGCCGACCAGGACCCGGCCTCGGTCCGCTGGAGCTATCGGCGGGACTTCGGGCGCGTACGTGTTCTGATGCTCGACACCCGGGCCGCGCGCGTCCTCGACGAGGGGAACCGCTCGATGCTGAACCCCGACGCGACGGAGTGGCTGCGCACCCAGGCGCTGGACGCGCGGGGCTCGTACGACCATCTCCTCATCGGTACGTCCCTGCCCTGGCTGCTGCCCCACCTCGTGCACGACGCCGAGGCCTGGAGCGCCGCGCTCTGCCGGGGCGAGCGCGGGGACCGCTGGGCGCGGTTCGGGGAGGACCTGCGGCAGCGCGCCGACCTGGAGCACTGGGCGGCCTTCCCCGCCTCCTTCGAGGGCCTGACCCGGCTGATCGCCGAGGCGGGTTCGGGCGCGGACGCCCCGGCGACCGTGCTCGTGCTCTCCGGGGACGTGCACCACGCGTACATCGCCGAACCGTCGTGGCCGGAGGGCGACGCGGGCGGTCATCCGGGGGGCTCCGGCGGTGATTCGGGCCGTGCCCCCGACGGTGATCCGGGCGGCCCCGACGCCCGCGTCCTCCAACTCACCTGCTCGCCCGTGCACAACTCCATCCCGCTCTCCATAAAGCTCGGCTTCCGCTTCGGCTGGAGCGGCACGGGGCGGGCCCTCGGCCGGTGGTTCGGGCGGCACGGGCGGGGAGCGCGGCCCTCGATCGACTGGCGCAGGACGGGCGGCCCCTGGTTCGGCAACCACCTCATGACGCTGACGCTGCAGGGCCGTTCGGCCCGGCTACGGCTCGACCGGGCGCGGGCGCGGAACGGCGGAAAGGCACGACTGGAGACGGCGACCGAGTCGGCTCTCACCCCCTAATGCACCCATTGCACACGGTTGTTGCCCCTGTTGTCCGAGATGCTCGTGAGGCATCCCACACCGGGCGCGCCTGATCGGTCCCAGGGCTCTTCTCCCGTGGTGTGCGACGGCATGATGAGGCGGACCGTCCGCTTCCCGGCGGGCGGTCGCCGCACCGCGCCCCACGTTGCGCCCCACTCGCACGGGAGTTACCCCCTTGTCGGACATTCCAGGTTTCTCAGGGATCAGTGACATCGGTATCGCTCTCGTCGGCGCCGGCCCGCGCGGCACCAGCGTCCTGGAACGTCTCTGCGCCTCCGCCCCCGAACTGCTCCGCCCCGGCACCCGTCTGACCGTCCACGTCATCGACCCCGCGCCACCGGGGCCGGGCCGGGTGTGGCGCACCGCCCAGTCCCCCCACCTGCTGATGAACACCGTGGCCTCCCAGGTCACCCTCTTCACCGACGAGAGCGTGGACTGCTCGGGCCCGATACGTCCGGGCCCGAGCCTGTACGAGTGGGCGAGTGGGGAGTCGGGCGGGGCGGATGGGCCGGGCCAGTTGGGACCCGACGACTATCCGACGCGGGCCCAGTACGGGCGCTATCTGGAGTGGGTCTTCGCCGAGGTGGTGCGCGGCGCGCCGCCCGAGATCCGGGTCGAGGTCCACGGCACCCGGGCGGTCCGCCTCGACGACGCCCCCGACGGCGCCCAGCGGCTCACCCTCGCCACCGGCCGCGTCCTCACCCGCCTCGCCGCCGTGGTCCTCGCCCAGGGCCATCTCCCCACGGTCCCGGACCGGGCGGAACGGGACCTGACCGCGTACGCCGCCCGCCACGGCCTGCGCCACTTCCCGCCCGCCAATCCGGCCGACCTCGACCTCTCCCCCGTAGCCCCCGGCGAACCGGTCCTCCTGCGCGGTCTCGGCCTCAACTTCTTCGACCACATGGCCCTGCTGACGACCGGCCGGGGCGGCCGCTTCGTACACGACGACGGCGACGATCGCGACGACCGGTCCCGGGAGAAGCGGCGTCTGCGGTACGTCCCCTCCGGCCGCGAGCCCCGCCTCTACGCGGGCTCCCGGCGCGGCGTCCCCTACCAGGCGCGCGGCGACAACGCCAAGGGCCCCTACGGCCGCCACACCCCGCTCGTCCTGACCCCCGAGGTGATCGCCGGCCTCCGCAAACGCTCGGACTCCGGGGAGGCGCCCGACTTCCTCGCGGAGATATGGCCGTTGGTGGCGAAGGAGGTCGAAACGGTTTACTACGAGGGGGTGTTGGGGGCCTCGGATTCGGCCACGTGCCGCGATCCCCGCAACGATTGCCGTAGCGATCCCCGCAGCGATTCCCGTAGCGATTCCGGCAGCGATTCCCGTAGCGATTCCGGCAGCGCTTCCGGCAGCGATTCCCAGGGCGGTCCGCGTGGCCGTACGCGTGGCGATATGCCGCACCAGTCGCTTCACGGCCCGTCGTGCGAGCTCCTCGACGCCCCCTGCGACGGTCCCGCCGACGACGCGTCCCGCCGCGCCTTCCGCGACCGTTTCCTCGCCGCGCCCCATCGTTCCGCCCAAGAGGCCGCCGTTCTGGACGAGTTCGGGGTCGCGGAGGCCGAGCGCTGGTCGTGGGGCCGGGTTTCGCGGCCGTATACGGGACGGGAGTTCGCGGGCCCGGAGGACTGGCGGGGCTGGCTGCTGGGGTATCTGCGGGAGGACGCCGCGCAAGCCGCGCTCGGGAACGTCGAGGGGCCGGTGAAGGCGGCGCTGGACGTGCTGCGGGACCTGCGGAACGAGCTGCGGCTGATCGTGGACCACGGCGGGCTGGCCGGCGCGTCGCGCCGGGAGCATCTGGACCGCTGGTACACGCCGTTGAACGCGTTCCTGTCCATCGGCCCGCCCCGCAGCCGTATCGAGGAGATGTCCGCGCTGATCGAGGCGGGCGTCCTGACGGTGCTCGGCCCGCGCCTTGAGGTACGGCCGGAGGACGGGACCTGGCTGGCACACTCGCCCGACGTGCCGGGCTCGGCGGTCCGGGTGACCACGGTCGTCGAGGCCCGCCTCCCGGAGCCGGACCTGCGCAGGACCGCCGACGAACTGCTCGCCGGACTGCTGCGGACGGGCGGATGCCGCCCGCACCGGGTGGATGGTTACGAGACGGGTGGGCTGGACGTAACACCACGGCCGTACCGTCTGATCAACCGTCAGGGTGCCGCGCACCCACGGCGGTTCGCCTTCGGCGTACCCACGGAGGGCGTGCACTGGGTGACGGCGGCGGGCGCCCGACCGGGAGTGGATTCGGTCACACTCTCGGACGCGGATGCCGTGGCGCGGGCGGTTCTACGTGCGACGACATACGAAAAGGCCGCTTCAGCAGAGATGAAGAGCTGGCCAGAAGTTGAACTTGCAAGTATCGATTAGGCCTGCCTACGTTGGTGACTCACCGGTAATAACCGTCCCCACTGGTCCCACAAGGACCGGGTCACTACCGAAGGAGTCCCCCACAATGACCGGACGCCTCAACAGCGCCCAGCCATACGCCCTCGGTCTCTTCCGTATCGTCATCGGCCTGCTCTTCACCTGCCACGGCGCCCAGAAGCTCTTCGGCGTCCTGGGCGGCGCGGACGGACAGGGCGGCACCGTCTCCGCCGGCACCTGGCCCGGCTGGTACTCGGGCGTCATCGAACTCGTCGGCGGCGCCCTGGTCCTCCTCGGCCTCGGCACCCGCTTCGCGGCGTTCATCGCCTCGGGCGCCATGGCCTACGCGTACTTCAAGGTCCACCAGCCGCAGGCCCTGTGGCCGGTCGAGAACGGCGGTGAGGGCGCGGCCCTCTACTCCTGGGCCATGTTCCTGCTGATCTTCACCGGCTCGGGCGCGCTCGGCCTCGACCAGCTCCTCGGCAAGCGCCAGGCCGCGTCCGCGGACAGGACCGCCAAGGACAAGGCGCCCGTGGCGGCCTGATCCCGGGCCGGGCCGCTTCGGTCTGCCCCGGCCCGATCGCCGGTCGCACGAAACGGGCCGCCGGGGTGCCACGCGCCCCGGCGGCCCGTCCCCGATCGCCCCCCCCTGACTCCCCTGTTCTCCCTGATCCCCCGTCACTCCCACTCGGACGCTGTCGCCGAGCAGTCCGAATGAACACGGCGTGACAGACACATGAGCCCCTGTGAGCCGTGTGTCGTACCCGGGGCGTACGCTGTTCGGCTGTCACGGGTCGCCGTGACGTCGGGGGACAACAGGAGAGTGTTCGGTGTTTGAGAGTCTGGGTTGGCTGACCGCCGGCCCATGGATCTACGCCGTCGTGGGCGTGTCCATCGTGCTGGACGTGTTCCTCCCGGTCCTGCCGAGCGGTGTCCTGGTCGTCGCGGCGGCCACGGCGGCCGCGGCCGAGACGGCGGCGGGCGCGATGCCTCGCGAGGTCCCCGACATCCTGGTGCTGATGCTCTCCGCGGCGACCGCGTCCGTGCTCGGTGATCTCGTGGCGTACCGGCTGGCCTGGCGGGGCAGCGCGCGTCTCGACCGCGCCATCGCCCGCTCCCGGCGCCTGACGACCGCGCAGGAACGTCTCGGCGCGGCGCTCGCCCGGGGCGGCGGTCTCCTGGTCGTCGTCGCCCGCTTCGCCCCCGCCGGCCGCTCCGTCGTCTCCCTCGGCGCGGGCGCGGCCCGGCATCGCGCCCGCGACTTCCTCCCCTGGTCGGCGGTGGCCGGGGTCGCCTGGGCCGCGTACAGCGTCGCCCTCGGCTACCTCGGCGCGCAGTGGCTCGGCCCGACGTGGCTGGCGACGGCCGTCTCCGTGGCCGCGCTCTTCGGCGCGGGGGCGGGGGCGGCGTACTTCATGCGCCGGCCCCGCCTGAGCGGCTGACGCCGCCGCCCCTTCGACCCCGCACGCGGTCGAGCTCGGGGTGTGCGTTGTCGGGCGGGTGCAGGCGCGTTGTGGTTGCTCGCGCCCCTAAAGGGGCGCGGGGAACTGCGCGACCAGCCCCCACCCACCCGCACACACCCCACACCCCACACCACCCCCCACCCACGACCAACCCACCCACCCAAAGCACCCCGGGGTCGAAGGGGCGCAGCCCCTGGGGATGGGACGGGTAGGGGCGGCGGGGGCGAAAACCTACCCGGCCCTTCGGGTGGCGCCCCGTACCTCCAACCCCGCCAACAACTCCGCCGTGGCCTCGGCGACCGCGTCCACCGCCCGCTCGAACACCTCCCGGTTGTGCGCGGCGGGCGCACGGAAGCCGGAGACCTTGCGGACGTACTGCAGGGCGGCGGCACGGATGTCGTCCTCGGTGGCCTCTTCGGGGAGGACGGGCGGTCGGAGAGTCTTGATGCTGCGGCACATGGAAACAGTCTCGCGCGCATCCCCGCCCAATCCCAGGCCGACCGCGCAGGTCATGGCCCTCACCAAGCACATCCTTGGGCATCAGCAAGTTCCCCCGAGGATTGACTCGGCCCTCCACCCTTTGTGATCATCACCGAGCGCCGGCTCGACCGACAGAAACGAGGGGACCATGACGAACGAACGGCTCACGGTGGCGGTACTGGGCCCGGGCGGCGTGGGCGGCCTGCTCGCCGCGCTGCTGGGCCGCGCCGGGAACCGCGTGATCTGCCTGGCCGGGGAGGAGACGGCGAGCACGCTGGAGAAGGACGGCATCCAGGTCAGGAGCGCCCGCTTCGGGGAGTTCACCGCCCGAGTGGAGACCGCGGCCGAGCTCCGCGAACCGGTCGACGCGGTCCTGATCGCCGTAAAGCACACGACTCTGGAGGCGGCCCTGGACCGGCTCCCCGCGGCGGCGCTCGGCGCCGACACGCTGGTCGTCCCGTTCCTGAACGGTGTCGAGCACCCGGCCTTCCTCCGCGCCCACTACGGCGAGGCCGCGCACATCGCCCCGGCCACCATCCGCGTCGAGTCGACCCGCGTGGCCCCGGGCGTCATCGAGCACGGCAGCCCCTTCGCGGAGGTCGACCTGACCGGCGACACGGTCCCGCGAGGACGCCTCAACTCCCTTGCCGGAGCGCTGGAATGGTCCGGCGTGGGCACCCGGGTCCTGGGGGACGAGACGGCGGCACTGTGGGCGAAGATGTCGTTCCTGGCCCCGTTCGCGCTGCTGACGACCCGTTACGGCCTGCCCCTCGGCGAGGTCCGTACGCGCCACCGTGCGGAGTTGACCGCCCTGGTCGAGGAGACGGCGGCCGTCAGCGCGGCCTCCGGCGCCCCCGTGGACCCGGCCGAGGCCCTGCGCCGCTACGACGCCTTCCCGCCCGCCATGAAGTCCTCCATGCAGCGCGACGCCGAGGCCGGCCGCCCCCTCGAACTGGACGCGATCGGAGCCGCGTTGCTCCGCGCGGCGGACCGCCACGGCGTATCGGTCCCGGTGGCGGCCAAGGTGGTGGAGGGGCTGCGGGCGGCGGGCCACTGAGCCGACCCATCGCGCCCGGCCCCGGCCAAACACCTCTCCACCAGCTGAACCCGCGTCGCAGCGACGCGAGTTCACCCCTCGACCGCCCGCACCCCACCTCCCACCCGCACCGCGTGCCGGGCCACCGTGTCGGCGAAGGCGCGGGCCGGCGGTGACAGCGCCTCCCAGGACCGTACGGCCCAGCCGACGGTGAGCGGCGGCAGATCGGGGACCGGGACGAAGCGCAGCCCGGGGTGGCCGGGGCCGGTCCAGCCGGGGAGCGCGGGGACCACGGCGTGGCCGACGCCGAGTTCGGTGAGGAGGATCGCGGTGTCCCAGTCGGCCACACCGGCGCCGGAGTGACTGACGCTGATGCCCAACTCGCGGTAGGCGCCGTCGAGGTGGGCGTAGGAGGTGGAGTTCTCCGGCAGTCCGATGAGCCGCATCCCGTCCAGCTCCTTGCCCTCCACCCACTCCCGTCCGGCGAGTTCGTCGTCGGCGCGTACGGCGAGCACCCAGGGCAGCTCCGCCACGGCCCGCTGTTCGATGCCCCGGACGGCGGGCCCGAGGGTCAGCCACGACAGGTCGAGGTCCCGGGACGGGTCGGCCAGCGCGTCGTGACACCCGGCGCTCGACCGTACGGTCTGGAACTCCAGGCCCACGTCCGGATACGAGCGCCGGAAGTCGACGATGCCCTGCGCCATGAAGTGCCGCACGGTGGTGCCGCCGGTGGCGATCCGTACGACCCCGCCGTCGCCGCGCACCGTCTCGGCCAGTCGGCGCAGTGCGAGGTCGAGCCCGGTGATGCCCTCGGCCGCCGCCTCCTGGAGCACCCGCCCGGCCCGGGTCGGCACGACCCCGCGGGCCTGCCGCTCCACGAGTGCGACCCCGGTCTCCCGCTCCAGCCGGCGCACATGCTGACTCACCGCCGACTGGGTGCACCCCAGCTCCCGGGCCACCGCACTGAGGCTCCCGGCCCGGCAGACGGCGACGAAGACACGGAGATCGTCGAGGGTCATGGCGTGAAGATACCGAAGCCCTCAAGGTCCACCTTCAGTGCATCAGCGGTTCCCCAAGGTCCCCCTCCGTCCCATCCACCCGTCCGTGTGAAGCCGTGCCCGAAGTGACAGAAGGAACTCGCATCCCAAAATCGAACAGGCGTAGCATTGCCGCGTGGCTAAGACCTATGACTTCCCCAGTGACCTCCTCGCCGGTCAGGAGGAGCTGCATCAGGTCCGGGCCGAGCTCCTGGCGCTGCTGAAGCGGCTGCCCTGGTCGGTCGAGCCCCTGGACGGTTTCAGTGACGACAACGGCTGGCGGAAGGTCGAGCGCCCCGCCTCGCCGGGCTGGACGCCCGACGAGCAGGCCGAGGTGGAGAAGCTCCGCGAGCGGGAGCGCGAACTGGCGGTGTTCGTGAGCTGCCACCGCTTCTGGGCGGAGGTAGCCACCGAGGAGAAGGTCGACGCCCGGACCCGGCTGAAGCACGCCCGCGGTTCCTGACACGCGAAGACCCCGGCCGATCACGGCCGGGGTCTTCGTCACCTACTGGTGGGCGCGGACGGTTTCGAACCGCCGACATCCTGCTTGTAAGGCAGGCGCTCTACCCCTGAGCTACGCACCCGAGTACGAGCCGACAGCCTACATTGCCCGACGGCGTGCCCCGCAAACCTATAACCGGGGGTTAGTGTCAGGGCGGGCACGAAGGACGGCTCGGTCACCGTGCGGAACGTGGGCTGAGCCCCTCACGGCGAACAGCGAACCGATCGACCCGTGTTTTCGTCCTTGACCGGTGGGAGAATGGCAACCGGCCAGGGTGGATGACAGCACGGGAGAGGGATGTGACGGCGACACCTGCAGAGCCGTACACGCCGAGTGTGCCGAGCGCACAACTACCCCACAGCCGTGCACCACGACAAGAACCCGAAAGCCGCGCACCACGGCCCGAACCCCCCGGCCGCGCGCCATCGCCGGAACCCCACAGCCGCGCGCCCCGCACGGCCGACAGCCCTACGCCCCGCCCCCGGCGGGTCCGCCGCTCGGCGGGCCGGGACGCCGTCGCCCTCCTCGCCCTGCCCCTTCTCGCCGCGCTGGTGCTGCCCGCCGCGTTCGCCGGGGGCGGCACCCGGCGGTGGTTCGGCGGGCGGGCGGAGAGCCAGCGGGCCGAGGCGCAGGCGGCGAAGGACGCGGCGGCGGCCGCGTTCTACGAGCTGGACACCGCCCAGCGGGATCTGCGCATCTCGATAGAGACGATCACGGCGGTGGACGACTCCCCCGCCGCCCGGCAGGCCGTCTCCGGTTTCGAGGCGCTGGGGCGGCGGATCGACGAGGCCAGCCACCAGTACATCAACGCCGTCGACGCCCACGACCTGGACCGGGACGACCTGGAGGCGTCCGTCGCCACCCGGGCCCGGACCGAGCTGACCGCCGCCAAGGACGAGCTGGGGCGGGTCAAGCAGGAGCTGGACCGTTTCGCGCAGGGGCTCGGGCCGCTGCTCGGCACGGCCGAGACCCAGCTGGCCCGGCTTGTCCCGGCGGTGGAGCGCGCCCGACAGGGGCTGCTCGCCGCCTCCAACGCCCTGGACGCCGTACGGGGTTCGGGGCTCACGGCCGACGATCTCGCCGCCCGGCTCGCCGCCCTCGCGCCCGAGCTGACCAAGCTCAACCAGGGGGCGGGACAGCACGGCGTACGGGAGACGCTGGAGCGTGCCGACCGGGTCGTACGCGAGGCGGAGGCGGTGCGGACGGAGGCCGAGCGGCTGCCGGAGAAGGCCGCCGAGATCGACCACCGGCTCGTGTCGCTGCGGACCCGCGCGGAGGCGCTGGGCACCCGGGCGGGGCAGGTGCCGCAGATACTGAGCGAGCTGCGGCGGCGGTTCGTGGCGGCCTGCTGGCAGGACCTCCAGCAGGTGCCGGACCAGGTCGCGCGGGACGTCGAGCAGGCCCAGCTGAAGCTGCGTGAGGCGCGGGCCGCGCGGGACGCCCAGCGCTGGCCGGACGCGACCTCGCTGCTGTCGACCGTACGGGCGTTGCTGAACCACAGCGACGAGGCGGTCTCGGCGGCGGGCGACCGGCTGCGGCGGCTGAACGCGGTGCAGAAGGACTCGCAGCAGGAGATCGACCGGACCCGGTTCGCGATCCGGGACGCCCAGCGCCTCGCCATGGCCGGCCGTTCCACGCCCGACCCGCGGCACGCCCGGCCGCTGGACGACTCGGTCGCCCGGCTGGAGCGCGCGATAGCGACGCTGGAGGGCCGTCACCCCGACTACTGGCACTTCCTGACGGAGACCGAGGCGGTGCGGCAGAACGTGGCCCGGGTGGTGGACCTGATCCGCAAGGAGCGCGGGGCGGGGGCCTGATCTCTTTCGCCCCCGCCGCCCCTACCCGTCCCATCCCTGGGGGCTGCGCCCCCAGACCCCCTCGATCGCCCTTCGGGCTCGTCCTCAAACGCCGGACAGGCTGAGTGCGCTTGGCCTCACACGCCGGACAGGCTGAGTGCGCCCTGCCCGAGTGGACGACCACCGCTGGGTTGCCCGTCCGAGCCCCCCGTCGGATGCTGAAGGGGTACGCAGGCCTCCGCTCGCACCCGAACCCGATGGGAGGCGGACATGGCCACGCATGCCACGCACTCAGCGCGTCCGAAGGGCCGGCACGCAAGTCCCCGGCGGCGGATCAGGATCGACGAGCATCTTCCCGTCGACCACCGCCTCAGCAGGGTCTACCGGTTCGGGGCCGGCCTGATGGGTCTGTTCCTGCTCGTCTTCGGCATCCTGGGCCTCATCGACAAGGTGGGCTGGTTCGACACCCGCGGCGACGAGGTCGCGGGGCTGAGTACCAACGGCACGCTGAGCGTCCTGTCGGTCGCCGTGGGGCTGCTGCTGCTCGTCGGCATGGTGATCGGCGGCAACTTCGCCTCCACGCTGAACATGACGCTGGGCATCCTGTTCATCCTGAGCGGCTTCGGCAACATGGCCCTGCTGGACACCGACTCCAACTTCCTGGCGTTCCGCATCCAGAACGTGCTGTTCAGCTTTGTCGTCGGCATCCTGCTGATGACGTTCGGGATGTACGGCAGAGTCGGTTCGGCGCTGCCGCACGACAACCCGTACTGGCGCGCCCGCCACCCGGAGGAGTCGGAACGCGAGATGCGGCGCAAGGCCGGGGTGGGGATGGCGAAACTGACGCGGGCCGACGCCCTCCCCGAATCCGAGACGAACGCGACGAACGCGACGGACGCGACGGACGCGACGGACGACACGGACGGG
The DNA here is from genome assembly GCF_024612015.1 of Streptomyces sp. CA-210063. Classification (NCBI taxonomy): domain Bacteria; kingdom Bacillati; phylum Actinomycetota; class Actinomycetes; order Kitasatosporales; family Streptomycetaceae; genus Streptomyces; species Streptomyces sp. CA-210063. The sequence goes on along the minus strand of NZ_CP102512.1, from coordinate 7,537,941 downwards.
AAGGGCGCCGGCTGACACCTGGCGCGGCCCGATCGGGCCGGGCGGCTCAGGTGCGGTAGGCGTAGTAGCTCGCGGTCGGGTACGAGGCGATGATGCTCGCGACCGAACGGCGGTAGGTGTCCGCGTCGTGGTACGTCAGGTACGGGACGCCGCTGGAGCTGCGGTAGGTCGTCATCATGGAGTGGTCCTTGTCCCCGTCCGCGTTGAAGTCCACCTGGAGGACGTCACCGATGTCCATCTGGTAGACGTTCGCGAGCGCGGTGGTCCGCTTGGCGGTCTGGGTGAACCAGGACCACTCGTTGACGCCGATCCAGGCGTCGGCCGTGCCGTTCGACGCGTAGTACCAGGTGTCGTACTCCTCGGGCGTGACCGTGGAGATCTGCTTCCAGCCGCCCGCCAGGAGGCCCTGGCTGAGGTAGTTGGTGCAGTCGCCGCCGGCCGCGTTGTACTTGCGGTACGCCGGGTTGTAGTTCTTCCAGTACTGCTCGGTGTACGTCGCCATCGCCTTGTAGTCGTAGGCGCCGCCGGTGAGCGTCTTCGGCTTGGCCGCGGGGTTGCGGGTGGTGGCCGCCTTCGGGGCGTTGATGACGGCCATCGGCGTACGGCTCAGCTTGGCGTCCGCGGCCGGGACCACGGGCTCGTTGATGCGGGGGGCGCCGCCGTCCGTGGAGCGCATGGCGGTCAGCTGCCATGTGCCGGCGGTGGCGGTGAAGGTGAGCACGTGGTGGGCCTCGAAGCCCGTGGAGGCGGGCTCGTCGCCGCGTATCTTCTTGTACTTCAGGGTCGTGGTCTCGGTGACCTCGACCGTGGCCTTCTTGCCCTTGACCTTGGCGCTGTCGACGGTGACCTTGGTGTCCGCCGACGTGTACGCCTCGCCCAGGCCGGCGAGCCGGGACCTGGTGCCCTTCAGGGCGGACAGCTTGCCGTCCTCGGCCTTCTTCTGGGCGGCGGACAGCTTGACGCCGCCCGTGGGCTTCAGCGACTTGCGGGCGGCCTTGCCGCCGAGCAGGACGGCCGTGCGGTCGGTGAGCACGTTGTCCGCGACGCGGCCGAAGGCGTCCTTGGTGGCGCTCGTGACCTTGGGCGTCGACGCGGCGGCGGTCGCGGCGGTGACGGGCAACAGTGCGGATGCCAGCACGGCCGCCGTGAGGGTCGAGCCTGCGAGGCTCAACGTCCTTGATCTCACTGGGATTCTCCTTGACCCCGGGTTGGTCGTACCCGGGAGCGAATCTTTACATGACCTCCTCAAGTGAAGTGAGGCCGGGGGGAATAACAAGTGGGCAACATGGGTATCCATGCGGCTATTTCACGACCGTCGCCCAGTCGTCCGGCGCCTGGGCGGGGTCGAGTCCGCGCAGGTTCGCGAGGGTCTGCGGGGTCTGTACGTCCATCCAGTCGGCCAGTTCGTCGAAGGACACGCACTTCACGTCCTTCTTCACGCACACGGTCTTGATGACCTCGTCGACGGCGTTCATGTAGATGCCGCCGTTCCACTGCTCGAAGTGGTTGCCGATGAACAGGGGCGCCCGGCTGCCGTAGTACACGCGGTTGAAGCCGGCCATGTAGGTGTCGATGGTCTCCTGCTGCCACGTCGGGTACATGGCCGGATCGCCCTCGGTCTGCCCGTCGGACTGGTTGTAGAGGAAGTTGAAGTCCATCGACAGCGCCTGGTACTCGTCGTTGTACGGGAGCATCTGCAGCGGGAAGTCCCAGACGCCGTTCTTCTTGCCGGGCCATACCTGGTAGGCGCCCGGGGAGCTGGCGTCGTAGCGGTAGCCGAAGTCCTTGACGGCCTTCAGCAGGTTCTCCTGGCCCTCCAGGCAGGGGGCGCGGCCGCCCTTGACGGCCTTGACGTCGAAGGGCAGCGGGTCGACGTCGGTGTAGCCGGTGTTGGTCTTCCAGTTCTCCAGGAAGGAGTTGAACTCCTCGATCTCCTGCTTCCACTCCGCGACGCTCCAGTCGCCGCCGCCCTTCTCGCCGCAGAAGTGGCCGTTGAAGTGGGTGCCGATCTCATTGCCCTCCTCCCACGCCTTGCCGAGCTGTTCGAGGGTGGTGCGGACGTGTTCGTCGGTGGGGTAGCTGATCGCGGCGGAGCCCTTGTCGTGCTGCGGCGGGTCGTAGAGGCTCCGCTTGTCCTTGGGCAGCAGATAGATGCCGGTGAGGAAGAACGTCATATGGGCGTCGTACTTCTTCGCCAGCTGCCGGTAGTGCTGGAAGAGTTCGTCGTCGCCGGCGAGCGCGCCGTCCCAGGAGAAGACGACGAACTGCGGCGGCTTCTCGCCCTTCTTGAGCGGTACGGCCTTCAGCCGGCCCTTCTGCGGGCCCGTGTAGGAGGTGGAGCCGTCCCCGATGATCTTCGTCTTGCCGTCCCACTCGGGCTCCGCGGAGGCCTTGGTGGACCCCTTGTTGTTCCCGCTGCCTGCCGAAGAAGCGGTCGGCGCGGTGTCGGCCGAACGATTCAGCACCAGATAACCGCCGACGAGCGAGGCGGCCACGAGGAGCGCGGCCAGGGTGAGGAACTGCGGGCGGGTGGTGCGGCGCTGCGGGCGGGCCTTGCGTCGGCGGCCCCGGTGCGGCTTGCTGCCAGGCTTCATGTACGGCTCATTCTGCGAGGGTGGCGGGTGCGGGTGCTCATCGGTCGTCAGCCGACGCTCATCGCACTGGACCAGATGTCGTAGGGGACACCGGAGTTGGGCGTCCCGGCGATCCCGTCGAGCGGCAGCGGCTCCAGGCTCTCGGTGAGGTCGATGCGGTAGACGACGACGGCGGTCGACACGTCCTTCGCCGTCCCGACGTACCAGGCGGCCTTGTCGTCCTGGGTGGTCCCGCCCTTGCCGGCCGCCTCGAAGGAGGCGGCGCCGGGCGAGACGGGGTGGTCGGCGCGGAAGGCGTCCGTGAGCGCCGAGGTGACCTCGGCGGCCACGTCGGCGCCCACCGCGCGCTTCGGCTTCGGGGTGTTCAGGGCGGCCTTGGACCCGTTGTGGGTCACCTTCCGCACGGAGTACGGCTCGGTGTGCTTGCCCAGGGCGGCGAAGGTGCTGTAGCCGCTGGCCATGCGGATCGCGCTGGGCGTGGCGCTGCCCACGGACAGCGCGGGCACCTGAGCCCCGAAGCTGGAGGAGAGCAGTCCGGCCGCCTCGGCGGTGTCACGCACCTTGTCCAGGCCGGTGTCCATGCCGAGCTGCATGAACGGTGTGTTCACCGATCCGGCGAGCGCGTCGTGCAGGGTGATCGGGCCCCAGGACTTCTCGCCGTCGTTGTGGGCGTAGACCTGGTCGCCGTCCCGGTCCCAGTACGGCCCCTCGGGGGTGGTCACCGGGACGGCGTCGTTGCCGTCGTAGACCGTCTCCGGGGTGACAGGTGTAGCCTCGCCGCCGCGTTCCTTGACGACACCGTGTTCCAGGCCCGCGGCGTAGACGAACGGCAGGAAGGCCGAGCCGGACGGGACGGTGGTCGCGTTCGACTCGTTGTAGCCCTGCTTACGGTGGTCGGGGCCGCCGTAGACGGCGAGGATCCGCCCGTCGGCGGCGACCGAGGAGGCCCCGAAGTGGGCCGTCTTCGCCTTCTTCGGCTTGTCCTTCTCCACCTGCTCGCGCGCCTTGGTCACGGCGTCGGTCAGCTCGCTCTGCCGGTCCTTGTCGAAGGTCGTGTAGATCTGGTAGCCGCCCCGGTCGAACTCCTGGTCGGTGAGGTTCGCGGCCTTCTTGGCGTACTGGGAGGCCAGCACCACCAGGTAGTCGCTCTGCTTGCCGGTGTCGTACTGGTTCGACTGCTCGATCGGCTCGGGGAACTTCGTGTACGTGGCCCGCTCGGCCTTGGACAGCTTCCCGATCGCCACCATCCGGTCCAGGGTCCACTCCCACCGCTCGACCGCCCGCTCGCGGTTGGCCTTGCTGAGGGAGGGGTCGTACAGGCCGGCGCCCTTGAGGAGGGAGGCGAGGACCGCGGCTTCGCTGACGTTCAGTTCGTTGACGTCCTTGCCGTAGTACGCCTGGGCCGCCCGCTGGATGCCGTAGGTGCCGCGGCCGAACCAGCTGGTGTTGAGATAGGCCTCGAGGATCTTGTCCTTGCTCATCTTGTTGTCGAGCTTGAGGGCGATCATCGCCTCGTCGAACTTGCGGCTGAGCGAGCGGTCCTGGGACAGGTACACGTTCTTGACGTACTGCTGGGTGATCGTCGAGCCGCCCTGGGTGTCGCCGTCGCCGACGGTGCGCACCAGCGCGCGGGTGATGCCGCTGACGGAGATGCCGGGGTCGGAGTAGAAGCTCGCGTTCTCCGCCGCGAGGACCGCCCAGCGCACGTCCTCGGGGACGTCCTTGAGCGGCATCGCCTGGCGCCGCACCCAGCCGGTACGGGCCATGGGGGTGCCGTCGGACCAGAAGTACACGTTGTCCTGCTGGGTGGCGAAGGTGTTGAGGTCGTTCGGTATCTCCGTGGTGGCGTAGGCCACGGTCAGCAACATGGTGCTGATGCCCACGGTCAGGCCGGCGGCCCCCAACGACTGCCGCCAGGACGGTACCCAGCGACGCCAGTCGGCCCGGCCCGGGCGCGGGTACCGCGGACGCATACGGCGGACGAAGGGGGCGAAAGGGGCGAGCCGCGAGCCGACGACGGCGGCGAATCTGGCTGGAACGGACGGCCGGGGCGCCTTGCGTCTGCCCCTCTTTCCCGACTTCGGCTGCTCCGTCGGACTGTCGAGTACGCCCGGATCGAGCACCCGCAGCTGCATGGTCTCGTCCGCCGGGACGGCGGGGAGCTTCAACTGCATGGTGAGGTCGGACTCCTGGGGTATCTCCTGAGGCTCCTCCCCGCTAGCCACGGCGGGCTCCCTCGAACGGGCGGCCCGAGCGATGCGCGGCAACGATTCTGCAGTGCGCGGCAACGTTTCGCTCGCGCACGGCGACTATCCGACCGGGAGACGTAGCTCCCGATCGACAAAGGACAGCGGTCACTACTGTCCCCCCTCCCCACTTGGCATCGCCCGCGTGGACAGTCGCAGCCGCCACACCCGCGGCTACGAGCCCCCTCTTCCCCCGGCCTTTCGGCCTCCACACAGCGACCACAAATTATCAGTCACTTTCACAACCGCTTCGGTCGGCAGCGTGAAAATTTAGCCAGAAAGACCGACGAGCCCGAACCGGGGCCTCCTGCCACCACCCCGGCGCCGGTTAGCCTGGGCCCATGCCTCGCTACGAGTACCGCTGCCGGACCTGCGGCGACACCTTCGAACTGAGCCGCCCGATGGCCGAGTCGTCCGCCCCCGCGGACTGCCCCGGGGGCCACTCCGACACGGTCAAACTGTTGTCGACGGTCGCGGTCGGCGGCTCGGCCACCGCGTCCGCGCCCGCACCCCGGGCGGGCGGCGGCGGGGGCGGCTGCTGTGGTGGCGGCTGTTGCGGTTGATCAACACACTTCGATCAACGGCCCCGGGACCGGCAGCGTTCACCGGTCCTCCGGCCCGCCCCTGACCGTTCACCCGTCCCTCAGGTTCTCTTCAGCCACGCCCGCCTAGCGTGCCCCCATGACAGCCATGCAAGCGGAGTCGATGAGCGGCGCGCCCCTGTGGGTCATCGGTCTGATGGATCTCCTGGGGGCGCCGGGCGCCGGCCTGGCCGTAGCGCTGGAGAACCTCTTCCCGCCGATCCCCAGCGAGGTCGTCCTCCCCCTCGCCGGCTTCGCCGCGAGCACCGGTCAGATGAGCCTCTGGGCCGCCCTCCTCTGGACCACCGCCGGCTCCGTCGTGGGCGCCCTCGCCCTCTACGGCGTCGGCGCCCTCCTCGGCCGCGAGCGTACGGTCGCCCTCGCGGCCAAGCTGCCCCTGGTCAAGGTCTCCGACATCGAGAAGACCGAGGCCTGGTTCCTCAGGCACGGCACCAAGGCGATCTTCTTCGGCCGCATGATCCCCGTCTTCCGCAGCCTCATCTCCCTACCGGCCGGCGTGGAACGCATGCCCCTCCCCACCTTCACCCTCCTCACCACCCTGGGCAGCGCCCTCTGGAACACGGCCTTCGTCCTGACCGGCTACTTCCTGGGCGCCAACTGGCCGGAGGTGACGGCGATCGCCTCGACGTACTCGAAGATCGTGCTGGCTGCGGCGGCCTTGGCGGTGCTGGCGTTCGCGCTGACCCGCTTCTTGAGAGGGGGCAGGGGCAGCCGCCGCCAAGGGGCGCGGGGAACTGCGCGACAAGCCACGAACGACCCGCAGCCCGCCAACCACAGCACCCCCACCCCCTGACCGGCCCAGTCACCCGAACCCCGCTCAGCCTTCCTTCACGGCCCGCAGAAACTCCCGCAGAATCCGCTCCCCGGCCAACACACCCCGCTCGGGAAGAGCACTGACCGCCGGCCCCACCCACCCCGCATCCGCCAGCTCCCCATGCCCGGGCCGCCAGGCCCGATCCACCGCGAGCAACAGATCCGCATCGAGCAACGAATCCCCCGCGGCCAACGTCAACTCCGCCCCGGTCCTCCGCGCGACCTCACGCATGGCCGCGCTCTTGGTGAGCGGCTTCGGCACGGCATAGAGCTTGCGCCCCTGGAGCGACACGGTCCACCCCCGGTTCTCCGCCCACACCGCCAGATCCTTCACCCACTCCTCGGGCAGCAGCTCACGCTCCACGACGAGATAGACGAACAGATCCTCCGCGACGCGGTGCTTACGCACCCACGCCGGGTCGGTCGTGGCCGCCAGATGGTCCCGCACCTCCGCGAGCGACGCGCACTCGTCCGCGAGCCGCGCCGTGACCCGCTCGTACCAGGCGACGTCCGTGACACCGTCAACCAGCAGATGCCCGCCGTTGGCGCAGATCGCGTACGTCGGCTCCGGCCCCGGCAGATTGATCCGCTGGTACTGCTTGCGCGTCCGGGTCGTCGTCGGCACGAACACCGCCGCGTCCCCCAGCTCCGCGAGCAGCCGCGAGGCCGTCTCCGTCATGTACGACAGCGGCTTGCTCTCGTGCACCTCGACGGTGAGCAGCCGGGGCGCGTGTGCGTCCGGCATCGTCAGCGCGAGCGCGGCGGCCGAGTAGATGAGCGTACGGTCGAGATCGCTCGCCACAAGAACCTGGGGGCCCGGCATCAGACCGCCACCGCCTTACCGTCGGCGCCGGTCGCGCCCCGCGTGTACTGCGGGTGGATCAACCCCACGCAGGTGTACGGCAGTTCGGCCACCTCTTCCACCGGTACCCCTCTCTGTTCGGCGAGCAGACGTACATGGTCGAGGTCCGCGCCCGCCCCGGCCCGCGCGAGGATCTTCCACGGTACCCGGCGCAACAGGACGCGCGTGGTCTCGCCGACACCGGGCTTGACCAGGTTGACGTCGTGGATCCCGTACTCCTCGCTGATGCGCTCGACGGCCGCCCAGCCCTCCCAGGTGGGCGTGCGATCGGCGGCGAGCAGCTCCTTGGTACGGGCGTCGACGGCGTCCACGACATCCGCGAACCGCGCGGCTATGGCGTCCAGGAACTCCACCGACACATCGACGCCGGCCAGCTCCCGGTAGAACTTGGCCCCGTGGAAGTCGTCGGGCCCGACGAGATCCGAACGCAGCACGGTCCGCGATATCAGCCCGGAGACGGTCGAGTTGAGACAGGCGGACGGAATGAGGAAGTCCTCCCGCGTGCCGTACGTCCGCACACACGACCCCGGATCGGCGAGCACCGCGATCTCCGGATCGAACCCGGTGATCCCGTCGGACTCCTCGAACTCCAGCAGCGCGGCGGCGAGTTCACGGGTGATCGCCCCCTTGCCGGTCCAGCCGTCGACGAAGACGACAGCGGCGGGGTCATGATGGGCCGCCAGCCACCGCAGCGCGTTGGCGTCGATACCCCGGCCCCGCACGATCGACACGGCGTAGTGCGGCACCTCGACCCCATGCCGGTACTGCGCCCACCGCCGCATCAGCACCCCGACGGGCGTCCCGGCCCGGGCCAACGACACGAGGACGGGCCGCGCCGCCCGCTCGGCCAGCAGGGTCTCGGTGACGACCCCCACAGCCAGGGCGATCCGCTCGGCGGAGGCCTCCAGCGCGCTGTGGAAGAGCGCCTGGTACTGCTCACTCGGCTGGTACTCGACCGGCAGAGACTCCGCGTAGTGCGCGCCGCCGCTCTGAATGGCCTCCTCCCGCTCCTCGGTGGGCGCCTCCAGCGTCACCTCCGAGAGATCCCGCAGCAGCCAGCCGACCTCGTCCGGCGCGTAGGAGGAGAAGTCGGGGCCGCGTAGGGGCTCGGGCAGCATGGAGGACCTTTCGGTGACGGGCGAGATCGACTTCTTCTGTTCTGCCGCGTCAAGCGGCTCCTTCACTCCGGTCCCCTCGAACCGCCGGCCCTCTTTTCCCGCCGCGGCGGCGCTCGGCCGGGACGGTGCGGCCCGGTGGTGCCGGACCGGCGGGGTGTACGACGGGACCACGGCGAGCAGCACGCTCGGCGTGTGCGCGGCGAGGGTCGCCAGCAGGCCGTCGGCGGCGTGCAAGGCCGGCGTGTCCGCCGTCGAGTCGACGACGGCGACGACCGCGTCGAAGTCCCCGCCCGCCACGTTGTACGCGTACCGCTCCCCCGGCCCGTCCGCGGGCTCGTCGTGCGCGGGGAAGACGATGCGGCTGCGTATCGCGTAACCGGGGTCGTCGACGGCGAGGACGGGCGACCGCGTGGTGGTGGAGAACCGTATCTCCAGCCCGTTCGCGGACTTCTCCAGCCCGTTCGTCGACTTCTCCAGCTCCCGCGCGAGCGCGAGCGGCGCGTACATCAGCTCCTCGAAGCCGAGCACGAGCACCCGGCGGGCACCGGGCGGCAAGGCCTCCGCGAGGCGTGCGGCCATACCGGGCAGCGCGCTCTCCAGACGCGCACGATGGGAGGGCGTGAAGCCGTGCCGCCCCCCATCGGGCACCCCGTCCGGCCAGCCCAGCTCGACCCGGGTGACCTGCGCCGCCCGGGCCGCGGCCGTGGGCGCCGCAGCCTTCTCGTACTCCGCGACCAGCGCCTGCCCCTTCTCCAGCACCCCCTCCGGCAGCCGCACGGTCCCCTTCGCCGCGGCCACCAGATCGACCCGCGCCCCGATCTCCTGAGCGAACTCGGCCAGGCGCCCCTGGTCGGCGGCCGACCTCATGTCGACCAGCGCCACGACGACGTACCGCTTCCGCGGGTACCGCTCGTGCAGCGCCCGGATGGTGTTGAGCACCGTGTTCCCGGTGGAGAACTCGTCGTCGACGAGCACCAGCGGCCCCCGCCCCGCGAGCAGCGTGGGGTCCTCCGGCAGCAGCAGATGCGACGTCGCGTGGGAGTGGGACTCCTCGAAGCCGCCCGCCTGGTGGACGCCCTCGACCGGGCGCCGGGTGGAGTGGAGGTAGGGCGCCTCGCCCACCCCGTCCGCGACCGAGTGCCCGAGCCCGGTGGCCGTCTCGGCGTACCCGAGGACGACGGCGGTCCGCGCCCCGGCCGCGCCCAGCAGCTCACGCACCCGGCGCCCGAGCTCGAAACCGTAGCCGTGCACGACGGCCGGCGACTGCGGCACATGCTTGCCGAGCACGTTCGACACCAGCAGATGTGCCCGCTTGGGGTTGCGCCGCAGCGCGAGCCCCAGCAGACCGCTCAGCTCCTCGTCGCCAACCAGTTCGACCCCGAGCCGCTCGGCGACCCAGGCCCCGGACCAGACCGCGCCGGACGCGCCGGTCGTGTCGGTCGTGTCGTTCGCTGCGTTAATCATCGATTCCTTAGTCGGTACGTCAGTACGACGGTACGACGTGCATACGGGCGTCGGTACATGAGCCGCGTGAGCGGAAAGTTCAGTCGGGCAGCCCGGCGGCCAGGAGATCCACGAACCCGATGTCCTCGTTGGCGACCCCGAAGACCTCGGCGCGCTGCAGAACCCTTTCGGCCCAGGCGCGATGCGGCTTGACCTCGTTCATCTTGTTCCGGGAGGCGGAACGCAGAACTCCGCCGCCGTTGCGGTCGGGCCGCACGATGTCCTCGGCGTCGCCGAACTCCTCGTGGCTGACCACGGAGAGCGCGTGCACCGGCAGTACGTGCGAGGGATGGATGCAGGTCTTGCCGAGCAGCCCGTTGGCCTGGTCGAGGGAGATCTCGCGCAGCAGACCGTCCAGCGCGTGCTCGATGAGCGTCTCGCGCAGCCGCCCGGCCCGGTTCTCCAGGAAGGGGCTGGTGCGCAGCTGTGGCTTGAACATCCGCTCCTGGACCCGGAAGTACTCCCACACCGGCCCGGTGACCGTGAATCCGGTGCCGTCGGCGCGCCCCAGCACGTTCACCACGTCCGCGATCACGGAGGCGACGATCTGGACGTCGTACGCGGTCATGTCGGGCGGGCGGCGCAGCGCGTACGAGGAGCAGAAGTCGGTGACGCCGAGGCGCAGCGCGAGGACGCGGTCGCGGTACTTGTCGACGGTGTGGGCGATGCCCTGGAGCGCTTCTACGCGCGTCTCCCTGTACATCAACTCGGGCGATTCCAGCACCGGCATCCCGAACAGCCGCCGCCCGCTCGCGGACTCCGCGGCGGTGAGCGCCTCCAGGAACGCGACGCCCCGCTCCTCGGTGAACTTCGGGAACACGAACCCGGACAGCAGCCGTACCGCCGGGCCGAAACGGCTGACGAGGTCGGGTATCTGCTCGGGGAAGCGGACCCGGATGAACAGCAGCGGAAGCTCGACGTCCGGCCGGCCGGCGAGGTCGGCGAACTGCCGGACCAGGTTCTCCTCGGCGCCCACGACCTCCGCGTCGTCGATCGAGTCCTCCAGGCACAGCACCATGGAGACCACGCCACGTCCGGCCTGCTTGACGATGTCGTCGGCCAGCCGCTCGCGGGTGGCCGGGCTGTAGAGCGTGGCGCCGAGGGCGGCGGCGAGCACGCGGGCCGGGGAGTCGGCGTCGAACTCACCAGGCTCCCGGTAGAAGAGGCGCTGACGCTCCTCAGGGGCGATGTGCCCGAAATGACGCATGTGATTCCCCCGTGGCTGCTAGGCGGCCGTCGCGATGGTGGCCGGTAATAGTACGTACAAATGTGTGACATCAGTTCCCGCCGGGCGTGAAGTTCTGGTAACCCGGCCATGTCGGGCGCAGGACGATTCCACTGACGGTTCGCCGCCCCCGCGTTGTCGTGACCAGGACCGAGAGGGCAGGATGACCGCATGACGCACGCGATGCTGAAGGGGTCGAACGTCCCGATCGAAGCCACGGCGGTCCGTGCCGTGCTGCGCTGGGCGCCGGGTCAGGACTCCCCGGACGTCGACGCCTCGGCGCTGCTCCTCGGTCTCGACGGACGCGTACGGTCCGACGAGGACTTCGTCTTCTACAACCAGCCACGCCACCCCTCGGGCAAGGTGTGGCGGCTCGGCAAAAAGCGTGTGGCCGAGGGCCTCACCGACACCATCCAGACCGATCTGGCGGGTGTCGAGTCCGCCGTCGGCCAGATTCTCCTCGTGGCCTCCGCCGACGACGTCTCCGGGAACCCCGTCTCCTTCGCCCGCGTACGGTCCCTGCGCATCCTGCTGTACGACGCCACCGTCGCCGAGGCCGAACCGCTGGCGTACTTCGACATCAAGCCCGAGACCGGCGACGAGACCGCCCTCATCTGCGGCGAGCTCTACCGTCGCGGCGGCGGCTGGAAGTTCCGCGCCCTGGGTGAGGGTTACACCAACGGCCTCCAGGGCCTCGCCACGGACTTCGGCATCTCGGTCGACGAGTCGGAGGCGGCGGCAGCCGCAGCGGCCGCGACCGACCAGACGGCCACGACCCAGCCCCCGGCCCCGGAGATCTCGGCCCCCCTGCCCCCGGAGCAGCCCCCCGCCGGCGTCCCGTCCCAGCCGGCCTACGGCTACCCCCAGCCGACCCCCGCCACGGCCAACGGCCCGGCCTACGGCTACCCCCAGCCCACAGCGGCGGCCCTGAACCCCGACTTCCGCCTACCCCCGCAGGGGCCGCAGTTCATCGGGCGCTGAGGGGCTTGCAACCAGGGGGCTCCCCGGTGCTTTCAGGGGCGCGGGGCTTCCTCACCTCTGCTCAGCCTTGGTCTTGTAACCCCGCCCCCACTGCAACCCCCACCCATACAACCGATCAAGCTCCGCCTGAAAGCCATAGACAAACTTCACTTCCCGGCGCACAACGATCTCCCCCTTGACGTTCTCGATCATCACCACCGCACACGACCGAGCCTGAGGATGCCTCTCATCCAGGCCTATCTCGATCCGCGGCCCATTGCTCGGATACAGCGTCACGATCGCGTGCGTACGGTCGAACGCCGGCGTCTGGTCGTAGATGTAGACGAACACCAGCATCCGCTTGAAGTTCTCGCGGTGATCGAGATTGATGTACATCGTCTCGCCGGACCCCGACCCGAACCGGTCGTCCCCACTGAGCCGCATGTACGGCGGTTCGTTGATGTCACCGAGGAAGCCGCCCAGCGGCTGCACGACCCCCTTCGTCCCGTCGGCCAGCTCATACAGACAGCCGAGGTCGAGGTCGACGTTCACCATGCTCTGGCTGTGCGCCTGCACCTCCTCCGGCCTGAGCGCCTTGAAGGGGTGCCGCAGCACACTCTGCCGCTTCATCCCGCCGATGTCGGACGTCCGCATCCGCCAGGACAGGTTGACGCGCAGGTGCCCCGCCGCGGCGTTCTGCTTGCTGAGGGACACCTTCTGGTGCCGCTTGGTCAGCTCGATCGCGTTGGTCGCCGCGTTGCCCGCGTCGAACTCCGTGGCCCGCCCGCGCCAGAGGTTGTCCAGGAAACTCATGCCCGCCCCACAACTGCCGTGTCGTCGCGTCAACCACCACGGGGCGGCCGACGGAGGACGAGTCCTCGTCGGCCGCCCCGCTCAGAGCGTTCCCTCACCCGGAGGGCCGTCACACTCCGGAACCGGTCACACCGGCCCGGCGTTCCGGGTCACACCCCGGAGGAGACCTCCTCCTTGGAGGCGTCAGCTTTTCCCTCCGCGGCCGCCAGCGCCTTGTTGCGGCGGACGGAGGACCAGAAGGACCAGGCGATCAGGATGACACCGACGGAACCGGTGATGAACTCGTTGATCTCGTACTGGATGGTGACGAGGAGGATCGCGGCGAGGGCGCCGATCGCGTAGTGCGCGCCGTGCTCCAGGTAGACGTAGTCGTCGAGGGTGCCCTGGCGGACCAGGTATACGGTCAGCGACCGGACGTACATCGCGCCGATTCCGAGGCCCAGCGCCATCAGGACGATGTCGTTGGTGATGGCGAAGGCGCCGATGACACCGTCGAAGGAGAAGGACGCGTCCAGGACCTCCAGGTAGAGGAACATGAAGAACGCGGCCTTGCCCGCGAGGGCGACGGCCGAACGCGGCTTGCCCGTACGCTCCGCCGCTTCCTCCTCCTCGTGCTCGCGCTCCTCCTCTTCCTCCAGCTTGCCCTCGAAGTAGCCGGAGAGACCGCCGACGACGAGATAGGTGATCAGGCCCGCGAGACCGGAGATCAGAACGGTCTGCGCCTTGTCGACGTGGGCGCCGCCGTGCTGGTGGGCGTTGGTCGCGAAGGTCATCGAGGTGATCAGCAGGACGATCATCGCGATGCAGGCCGACAGCATGTCGATCTTGCCGAGCTTGGACAGCGGACGCTCGAGCCAGCCCAGCCACTTGATGTCCCGGTCCTCGAAGATGAAGTCCAGGAAGATCATCAGCAGGAACATACCGCCGAAGGCCGCGATCGACGGGTGGGCGTCGGTCACGTACTGCTGGTACATGTCCTTGTCGGTGAGCGCCAGGTCGACGGCCTCGATCGGACCCAGTTTGGCGCTGATGGCGACGATGACGACGGGGAAGACCAGCCGCATACCGAAGACGGCGATCAGGATGCCGATGGTGAGGAAGATCTTCTGCCAGAAGGCATTCATCTTCTTCAGGATCCCGGCGTTGACCACCGCGTTGTCGAAGGACAGCGAGATCTCCAGGACGGACAGGATCGCGACGACACCGAACGCCGCCCACCCACCGTAGAGAACTGCTGCTACCAAGCCGAGCGCGGTGACCGCGAACGACCAGCCGAAGGTTTTCAGAACCACTGGCTACCCAATCGTGTGTGTACGGGGTTCCCCCGCGCCGCGCGCGGCTTTACGAACTTTTGAACCCGAAGTCTAGTCGGGCACCCCTCGCACCCCACACGGCCCCGGCTTTTGCGCATATCGCGCTACGAGACATTGACTCCGAAGTCGAGTGCGATGCCCCGCAGACCGGACGCGTACCCCTGTCCCACCGCGCGGAACTTCCACTCCCCGCCATAGCGGTAGACCTCCCCGAAGATCATCGCGGTCTCGGTGGAAGCGTCCTCGGAGAGGTCGTAGCGGGCGAGTTCCTGGCCGTCGGCCTGGTTGACCACGCGGATGAAGGCGTTGCTGACCTGGCCGAAGGCCTGGCCGCGGTTCTCCGCGTCATGGATGGAGACCGGGAAGACGATCTTGTCGACGGTGGCCGGCACCTTGGAGAGGTCGACGATGAGCGACTCGTCGTCGCCGTCGCCCTCACCGGTGAGGTTGTCACCGGTGTGCTCGACCGAGCCCTCGGGGCTCTTGAGGTTGTTGTAGAAGACGAACCACTCGTCCCCCAGCACCCGGCCGCCCTGGCAGAGCAGGGCGCTGGCGTCGAGATCGAATGGGGCTCCGGTGGTGGTCCGGACGTCCCAGCCGAGCCCGACCATCACCTGAGTGAGGTTCGGCGCGGCCTTGGAGAGGGAGACATTGCCTCCCTTGGCGAGTGTGACGCCCATGGTGCTGGTCCTCCCCGATTTTCGAGCTTCAGTTGCTCAGCTGTTCAGTTGTGGTCGTACGCGCGGGCCGTCCGCCCACGTCGTACGAGCGCGACCGGCGCCGCGGTCGTTGATGACAGCGGCGCCGGACGTGGTGAGCCCAGTGGGTCTTCCCCGGTGGCTCAGACGTTCACACCGAAGTCCTGGGCGATACCGCGCAGGCCCGAGGCGTAGCCCTGGCCGATGGCGCGGAACTTCCACTCGGCACCGTGCCGGTACAGCTCGCCGAAGACCATGGCGGTCTCGGTGGAGGCGTCCTCGGAGAGGTCGTACCGTGCGATCTCGGCACCGCCGGCCTGGTTCGCCACCCGGATGAAGGCGTTGCGGACCTGGCCGAAGGACTGCTGACGGTTCTCGGCGTCGTAGATCGAGACGGGGAAGACGATCTTCTCGATCTCTGCCGGGACGCCCGCGAGATTGACCTTGATCTGCTCGTCGTCGCCCTCGCCCTCACCGGTGAGGTTGTCACCGGTGTGCTCGACCGAGCCGTCGGGGCTCTTGAGGTTGTTGAAGAAGACGAAGTTGGCGTCGCTGCTGACCTTGCCGGACGATTCCAGCAGCAGAGCACTGGCGTCGAGGTCGAAGTCGGTGCCGGTCGTGGTGCGGATGTCCCACCCAAGACCGACGATGACCGCGGTCAGGCCCGGTGCCTCCTTGGTCAGCGATACGTTGCCGCCCTTGCTGAGGCTGACTCCCACGAGTCCTCCCTTGATAGTCAGGGGCGGGGAGCCCCGTCGTGCGTTGGTATCGGATCAACGTGTCGATCCTAGTGACGGGTTCCCGTTCCTCGCAGGCCCTGGAACCGAAGAATCACAGGGTGTCGAGGGCGGCGACGTACTCGTTCAGGTCGCGGGCGTCCGGAAGGGCGTTGACGACCGACCAACGGACGACGCCCTCCTTGTCGATGATGAACGTGCCGCGCACCGCGCAGCCCTTGTCCGCGTCGAACACGCCGTACGCCCGGGAGACCTCGCCGTGCGGCCAGAAGTCCGACAGCAGCGGGTACTCAAGGCCCTCCTGCTCCCCGAAGACCCGCAGCGTGTGGATCGAGTCGTTCGACACGGCCAGCAGCTGTACGTCGTCGTTCACGAACTTCGGCAGGTTGTCGCGCAGCTCGCACAGCTCCCCGGTGCAGACGCCGGTGAACGCGAACGGGTAGAAGAGCACCACCACGTTCTTCTCGCCCCGGAAGTCCGAGAGCTTCACGGTGGCGCCGTGGTTGTCCTTGAGTTCGAAGTCGGGGGCCTTGTCGCCGACCTGGATCGCCATGATTCTCCTGCGTCCCTTCATGGACTGTTCGGGTGGCCCAGCCTACGCAGAGATCGCCGGGAGAAACGGCGCGCCCCTGGACGGTCGCCCCGAAGGGGCACCGTCCAGGGGCGCGGGGAACTGTGCGACAAGCCACGACGGGGCCGCAGCCGCCATCGCACAGGACCCATCGAGCTCTCAGGCGAACTTGAAACTCACTTCTTGCCGGACTTCGCCGCCTTCGGCGTCACCAGTCGGCTGCCACTCCAGTCCTTGCCGACGCTGACGCTCTTCGACGCGGACAGCCCCGCGGTCGTCGCGGCTTCGGAGATGTCGCTGGGCTCCACATAGCCGTCCCGCCCGGTCTTGGGCGTCAGCAGCAGGATCGAGCCACCCTCCTCGATGTACGTGGTGGCGTCCACCAGTACGTCGGTCAGGTCGCCGTCGTCGTCGCGGAACCACAGGACGATGGCATCGGCCACGTCGTCGTAGTCCTCGTCGACGAGCTCACTGCCTACGACTTCCTCGATGGACTCGCGGAGCTCCTGGTCGACATCGTCGTCGTAGCCGATCTCCTGGACCACCTGCTCGGGCTGGAACCCCAGCCTCGCGGCAGGGTTCGTCCGCTCCTCCGCGTGGTCCGCGGTCGCGCTCACGGGTTGCCTCCTGATCATGTTCGGGTGGGGTTGCCCCCGGGGAAGTTCAGCCACGCGCGTGCGCGAAGCGTTGGCCGTAGTCCACACGGGCGGGACGGATCGCGCAAGTACCCAGCCTTCCAGACCGCCGAAACGGTGACGATCCGGGCGGTGTCACCGCAACTCTCTACGCCGATTCACAGCCTCGCGTGACGCACACCACACCGTTCTGCCCGTTTTGCGTATTCGGCAACCATCCGGGGGTACGAGCATCGAATACCTTTACTACCTTTGTCGAGCAAGTAACCGCCCGGGTTACCTCTCGGTAGAGATGACGTTTTGGCCCCCGAGGTACACGATGGGGGACGGTGCAGACACCTATGGAACACCCTGAAGAGCGGCCCTCTGACAGCTAAGGAACAGCGTGGCTTCCGGATCCGATCGCAATCCGATCATCATTGGCGGCCTTCCGAGTCAGGTCCCTGACTTCGATCCCGAGGAGACCCAGGAGTGGCTCGACTCGCTCGACGCCGCGGTGGACCAGCGCGGCCGTGAGCGCGCGCGCTACCTGATGCTCCGGCTCATCGAGCGGGCCCGCGAGAAGCGCGTGGCCGTGCCCGAGATGCGCAGCACGGACTACATCAACACCATCCCCACCAAGAGCGAGCCGTTCTTCCCGGGCAACGAGGAGATCGAGCGGAAGATCCTCAACGCGACCCGGTGGAACGCCGCCGTCATGGTGTCGCGCGCCCAGCGGCCCGGCATCGGCGTCGGCGGCCACATCGCGACCTTCGCGTCCTCCGCCTCCCTCTACGACGTGGGCTTCAACCACTTCTTCCGGGGCAAGGACGAGGGCGACGGCGGCGACCAGATCTTCTTCCAGGGGCACGCCTCCCCGGGCATCTACGCCCGCGCGTTCCTCCTCGACCGGCTGGGCGAGCCGCAGCTCGACGCCTTCCGCCAGGAGAAGTCGAAGGCGCCGTACGGCCTGTCCAGCTACCCGCACCCGCGGCTGATGCCGGACTTCTGGGAGTTCCCGACCGTGTCCATGGGCCTCGGTCCGCTGGGCGCGATCTTCCAGGCGCGGATGAACCGGTACATGGAGGCGCGCGGCATCGCGGACACCTCCAAGTCCCACGTCTGGGCGTTCCTCGGCGACGGCGAGATGGACGAGCCGGAGTCGCTCGGCCAGCTCACGATCGCCGCCCGCGAGGGCCTCGACAACCTGACCTTCGTCGTCAACTGCAACCTCCAGCGCCTCGACGGCCCGGTGCGCGGCAACGGCAAGGTCATCCAGGAGCTGGAGTCGGTCTTCCGGGGCGCCGGCTGGAACGTGATCAAGCTGGTCTGGGACCGGACGTGGGACCCGCTGCTCGCGCAGGACCGCGACGGTGTGCTGGTGAACCGGATGAACACCACGCCGGACGGCCAGTTCCAGACGTACGCCACCGAGACCGGCGCGTACATCCGCGACCACTTCTTCGGCGACGACCAGCGGCTGCGCGCGATGGTCGAGAACATGACCGACGACCAGATCCTGCACCTGGGCCGCGGCGGTCACGACCACCGCAAGATCTACGCGGCGTACAAGGCGGCCCACGAGCACAAGGGCCAGCCGACGGTCATCCTGGCGAAGACGGTCAAGGGCTGGACGCTGGGCCCGAACTTCGAGGGCCGCAACGCCACGCACCAGATGAAGAAACTGACGGTCGCCGACCTCAAGGGCTTCCGCGACCGCCTCCACCTGCCCATCTCCGACAAGGAGCTGGAGTCCGGCGCGCCGCCGTACTACCACCCGGGGCGGGACTCGGAGGAGATCCAGTACATGCACGACCGCCGCAAGGGGCTCGGCGGGTACGTCCCGACGCGTGTCGTGCGCGCCAAGCCGCTGGCCCTGCCCGAGGACAAGACGTACGCGAGTGTGAAGAAGGGCTCCGGTCAGCAGTCGATCGCCACGACCATGGCGTTCGTACGGCTGCTGAAGGACCTCATGCGGGACAAGGAGATCGGCAGGCGGTTCGTGCTGATCGCGCCCGACGAGTACCGCACCTTCGGCATGGACTCGTTCTTCCCGAGCGCGAAGATCTACAACCCGCTCGGCCAGCAGTACGAGGCGGTCGACCGCGATCTGCTGCTCGCGTACAAGGAGTCGCCGACCGGGCAGATGCTGCACGACGGCATCTCCGAGGCGGGCTGCACGGCCTCGCTGATCGCGGCCGGTTCGGCGTACGCGACGCACGGCGAGCCGCTCATCCCGGTCTACGTCTTCTACTCGATGTTCGGTTTCCAGCGCACCGGTGACCAGTTCTGGCAGATGTCCGACCAGCTGGCGCGCGGGTTCGTCCTCGGTGCGACCGCCGGCCGTACGACGCTGACCGGTGAGGGTCTCCAGCACGCGGACGGGCACTCGCAGCTGCTCGCCTCGACGAACCCGGGCTGTGTCGCGTACGACCCGGCGTACGGGTACGAGATCGCGCACATCGTGAGGGACGGTCTGCGCCGGATGTACGGGGAGACCGCCGACGGCAAGCCGGGCGAGGACGTCTTCTACTACCTCACCGTCTACAACGAGCCGATCCAGCACCCGGCCGAGCCGGCGGACGTGGACGTCGAGGGCATCCTCAAGGGCATCCACCGCATCGGGGCCGGCGAGTCGGGCGCGATCCCCGCGCAGATCATCGCCTCCGGTGTCGCGGTGCCGTGGGCGGTCGAGGCGCAGCGGATCCTGGCCGCCGACTGGAACGTGAAGGCGGACGTCTGGTCGGCGACGTCCTGGAACGAGCTGCGCCGCGAGGCGGTCGAGGTGGAGCGGCACAATCTGCTGCACCCCGAGGAGGAGCAGCAGGCCCCGTACGTGACGCGGAAGCTGAGCGGCTCCGAGGGTCCGTTCGTGGCCGTCTCCGACTGGATGCGGTCGGTGCCGGACCAGATCTCGCGGTGGGTGCCGGGCACGTACCAGTCGCTGGGCGCGGACGGCTTCGGCTTCGCGGACACCCGGGGCGCGGCCCGGCGCTTCTTCCACATCGACGCCCAGTCGATCGTGGTCGCGGTGCTGACCGAACTGGCCCGCGAGGGCAAGGTCGACCGCTCACTGCTGAAGCAGGCGATCGACCGCTACCAGCTGCTCGACGTGTCGGCGGCGGACCCGGGAGCGGCCGGCGGCGACGCGTAGACGCTGCGCCGGCTAGGCCGTCCCAACGCTGCGGGCCGTGGGGGCTGATCGCGCAGTCCCCCGCGCCCCTTGGGAGCGGCTGCGCCGCTGTCGGGGGCGCCTGCCACGGCCGCACAGCGCGGGCAGCGCTGTCAAGGGGTGGTGAACCTGCGGGTTCACCACCCCTTCACGTTTTCTACGATGCGGGCATGAAGCAGCGATCGGACTCGGCGCAGGCGCGTTGGGAACAGCACACACAGCGGCCCCTGTTCTGCCTGGCCGCGGCGTTCGCCGTCGCGTACGCCGTGCCGATCGTGCGGCCGGACGCGAGCGCCGAGGTGAAGTGGTGGTGCGAGGTCGTCGAATGGGGTGTCTGGGCCGCGTTCGCGGTCGACTACGTCATCCGGCTGCTCCTCGCCGAGCGGCGCTGGGAGTTCGTACGGTCGCGCTGGCTGGACCTGTGCGCGGTGATACTGCCGATGATCCAGCCGCTGCGGCTGCTGCGGCTGGTGGCGACGTTGCTGCTGGTCGGGCAGCGGGCGCGGATGGCGTCGCAGATACGGCTCACGACGTATGTCGGCGGGTCGGTGATCGGGCTGTTGATGTTCGGGTCGCTGGCGGTGCTGTCCGTGGAGCGGGACTCCCCCGAGGGGAACATCGACACGTTGGGCGACGCGGTGTGGTGGTCGTTCACGACGATGACGACGGTGGGGTACGGGGACCACGCGCCGACGACCGGGCTGGGGCGGGTGCTGGCCGTGGGGCTGATGCTGTCGGGGATCGCGTTGCTGGGTGTGGTGACGGCGAATATCGCGGCGTGGTTCATAGCGCGGTTCGAGAAGGACGACGCGGAGGAGCGGCGGCAGACCGCAGCGATAGCGGAACTGGCTCAGGAGGTTCGGTTGTTGCGGGCGGAGGTTGCGTCGTTGCGGGCTGTCGAAGGGGTGCCTGAGCAGCGCCGATGACCGTGGGGGGCTGGGTGGGTTCGCGGCTGACGGTCCGTGGGGGTTGCTCGCGCAGTTCCCCGCGCCCCTGAAAAGCAGGCCCGCCGCCCCTCGGCCAACGCGGAAAAGGGGCCGCCGACTTCCGTCGACGGCCCCTGCCCTTTTCCCTCACTCCACCGGGATCAGAAGAATCCGGTCCCCGGAGTGGCTGTGCCCGCCAGCCAGATGATGGCCAGGACGGTGTCGATGGCGCCGAGAACGACCGCGATGACGGCGGGGACGGGGCGGGCGCCGGACCAGGTTCGGTTCATCGCCAGCCAGCCGCAGAGGATCGCGATGGGGCCGAGAATGATGCCCAGAACGAAGAAGCCCGCGATCGCGCAGATGACTCCGATGATCCCGAGGGTCGCGCGATCCGGCCCGGTCCGTGACCACGTCCGGCCACGTGACCGGGGGTGCCTGCGCGTACCGTGTCCGAAGCCCGCCATCGTCAACAACTCCCTGAACCTCGCGGTCAGTTCGCGTACAGAACGGCGGGTACCCCTGCGGAGTGGTTGAAACCGGGGAGTGTGGGCGGAACTGTCTGTGCGCGCTGCCCCCCTCCGGCAGCGCGCCGCAGACCCCCCGGGTCACTCCGCCGTCGACGACCATGCCGTGCGGAGGACTTGACCCACTGTCACCTGCGGCGCGTACCGGGTGGAAGCGATCTTCAGCGTTGTCACCCTGATAGGCGAACACGGGCCGAAACCCGCGCCTGAAGCAGCGGTGGAGCTGTTAGATGTGCGCCGCTCCGGCACCCGCCTCGGCGTTCTCGCCGCGCTTGGTCAGGAACGCGACGAGGACGGCGATCGCGGCCACCCCGGCGGCGACGAGGGACGCCAGGCTCATGCCGGAGATGAACGTGTCGTGCGCGACCGTGGTGATCTTCGCGGCGATCTCCGCCGGAGTGCCCTCGGCCACCGGCGCGGCGCCCTGCTGGACGGCCTGCTTGGCCTGGGCGAGCTGGGCCTCGTCGAGCGGCGGGAGGCCCGCGTCCGCCCAGTTGCCCGCGAAGTCGCTGTCCACCTTGGACGTCATCACGGCGCCCAGGACGGCCGTACCGAGGCTGCCGCCGATCTGCATCGCGGCCTGCTGGAGACCGCCGGCGACACCGGACAGCTCCAGGGGCGCGTTGCCGACGATGACCTCGGTGGCACCGACCATCACCGGGGCGAGGCCGAGGCCGAGGAGCGCGAACCAGAGGGACATCACGGCGCTGCCGGTGTCGGTCTCCAGCGTCGACATGCCGTACATCGCGATCGCGGTGAGGGCCATGCCGCCGGCCAGCGGGATGCGCGGTCCGGCCTTGGTGATCAACGCGCCGGCCAGCGGCGAGCCGACGATCATCATGCCGGTGAGCGGGAGGAGGTGCAGACCCGCGTCGATGGGGCTCATGCCGTGCACGTTCTGCAGATAGAACGTCACGAAGAACAGGCCGCCCATGAAGGCGATGGCCATCAGGACCATCAGGACGACACCGGCGGACAGGGGTACGGAACGGAAGAGGGCCAGCGGGATCAGCGGCTCCTTGACCTTCTTCTCCCAGAGGGCGAAGAGGGCGAAGCCGACGATGGAGACGACCAGGAAGGTCCATGTCTGGGCGTCGCCCCAGCCCCACTCGGGGGCCTTGATGAGCGCCCACACCAGGCAGAACATGGCTCCGGACAGCAGGCCGATACCCAGCACGTCGAAGGAGCGCGGGGCGTTCTCGGCACGGTGGTCCAGCAGGATCCAGGCGCCCAGGGCCACGGCGAGGACGCCGACCGGGACGTTGATCCAGAACACGGACTGCCAGCTGACGTTCTCGACGAGGAAGCCGCCGAGGATCGGGCCGCCCGCGGTGGAGGCGCCGATGACCATGCCCCAGATGCCGATCGCCATGTTCAGCTTCTCGGCGGGGAAGGTGGCGCGGAGCAGGCCGAGCGCGGCCGGCATCAGCAGCGCGCCGAAGAGGCCCTGGAAGACACGGAAGATCACCACGAAGGCGACCGAGTCCGACAGTCCGATGGCCCCGGAGGCGGCGGCGAAGCCGACCACGCCTATGAGGAAGGTCTGCCGGTGGCCGAAGCGGTCGCCCAGCTTCCCGGCGGTGATGAGGGTGACGGCGAGGGCGAGGAAGTACGCGTTGGTGATCCACTGGACATCGGCCCAGGTGGCGCCCAGGTCCTTGGCGATGGCCGGGTTGGCGATCGCCACGATGGTGCCGTCGAGGGCGACCATCATGACGCCGACGGCCACGGTGAGGAGGGTGAACCAGGGATGGCCGCGCAGGCCCCGGCCCTGGTTCGTCGTCGGGTCCGACGGGACGACTGGCGCCTTGTCCCCCGGTCCCGTCTTGTCGACAGTGGTCTGACTAGTCATACGTGCGAGGCTAATGTCAGCGACTGACAGTTGACAAACCAGTTCACAAGTCGGTAACTGTCACGTCACTCGCCGCAGGGGCGGGTGGAGACGAGGGTTCATGGAGACGGCGGCCACGGCTACGACGGCGGCGACGGAGGAGCGGCCGGGGCTGCGCGAGCGGAAGAAGCAGCGCACCCATGACGCGCTGCTGCGGGCAGCCCTGGAACTGTTCACGACCCAGGGGTACGAGGCGACGACGGTCGACGAGATCGCCGAGGCCGTCGACGTCTCGCAGCGCACCTTCTTCCGGTACTTCGCGGGCAAGGAGGAGGCCGCCCTCGCGGTCATCGACCTCACACAGGAGTACTTCCTCGGGGCCGTGCGCGCCCGGCCGACGCACGAGGCCCCGCTGGAGGCGATGCGCAACGCCCTCCTGGAGGGCTGGGACGCCATCGGCGAGGCCGTCCACCAGGTCGTTCCCGTCGATCTCTTCCTGCGCGCCTACGGCATGATCGAGTCGACACCCGCGCTGCTGGCCGCGCATCTGCGCCGCTCGGACGAGGTGGCCCGGGAGATGGAGCGGATCATCGCCGAGCGCGAGGGGCTCGACATGGACACCGACCCCCGGCCGCGTGTGGCGGTGGCCGTCTTCGGCGGCGTGATGCGGGTCACCGAACGCCTGTGGGCCCTGGGTGGCGACCTCAGTATGGAGACGATGCGCGAACTGACCGCCACACACCTGGACGCCGTACGACCGTCGCTGGCCGAGAAGTGGCGTACTGGCCGAAACGCATAGGGAACGACACCTTCGGGACCTTCTCTGCGCACTGCACAGAACGGGCGTGATCGAAACGTGATCCCTCTCACTCGGTTAACGCGAGACCCTTCCGTTCTCTTAGTGTGTCCTTTCAGTGACTTCCTTCGACTCCTCCCCGCAACTGAACGTCTGGCGCGCACTGCTGGCGCTGGCCGTGGTTTTCGTGATGCTGGCGACCACCGGCTGGACCGCGATCCGCAGCCATCGCGACGAGTCGCCGCTGCGGGCGTCGCTCTCCGCGTGGCAGCGCGGAGCCCTCGACGGCCGCGACCTGCCGGACGCCGAATCGTCCCCGCACCGCCTGGCCGCCTTCTTCGCCTCGCTCACCGCACGGCAGCGCACCCGGCTCGCCCACCGCTATCCGCTCGCGGTCGGCAACATGCACGGCGCCCCCGTCAACCTGCGCTACCGCGCCAACCGCATCGCGCTGAAGCAGCAGAGCAAGCGTGAACGGGGGCGCATGCACGACGAGCGGCTCTCCGAGACCGGCCAGTACGAGGCCGGCCGCCGGATGCACCGCTTCGACATGCTGGCCGTGAAGACCCGCAAGATCCTCGCCTTCGACCCCGAGGGCACCGGCCGGGTCGCCGAGGTCTTCGGCAGCCTCGACAAGGCCGAGCGTGTCTCGGTCGTCGTCCCCGGCGTCGACACCAACGTCCTCAACTTCCAGCGCACCAACCGCCGGTACTCCGCGCCCGCCGGCATGGCCAAGTCGCTCTACAAGGCGGAGCGCGCGGCGAGCCCCGGGACGCGTACGGCCGTGATCGCCTGGGCCGACTACACCGCGCCCGACGGCCTCGGCCTCGACTCGGCCACCGCGCTCCGCGCCGAGCAGGGCGCGGTCCGGCTGAGCGCGCTGGTGCGGAGCCTGCCCGGGAGTTCCACCGTCGCGCTGGCGTGCCACAGCTACGGCTCGGTGGTGTGCGGGGTCGCCGCGCACTCGCTGCCGTCGCGGGTCACCGACATCGCGGTCGCGGGCAGCCCCGGTATGCGCGCCGAGACGGTCGGTCAGCTGCGTACGTCGGCCCGGGTGTGGGCCATGCGGGACGCCGACGACTGGGTCCAGGACGTGCCCTATCTGGAGGTCGGCGGGCTCGGCCACGGCGCCGACCCGGTCTCCGCGGAGTTCGGGGCACGCATCCTGTCGGCGGCCGACGCCGGGGGGCACAGCGGCTATTTCGAGCCGGGGACCGACAGCCTGCGCAACTTCGCCGAAATCGGCATCGGCGCGTACGAGTCGGTGCGCTGTGCGCCGGAAGCCGACGCGTGTCTGACGGGTCTGTCCGACAGCGTGGAAGCCTGACGCGCGTAGAGGAGTGCAAAAAGTGCGGTTCGCCTCGGTCGGGACTTCGCCGCGTCGCGCGCATACGATGAGCCGCATGGGTGACGTACTGGCCGGATTTCATGCCGCCTGGGAGTTCGAGTCCGACTCCGTGCTCATCCGCTTCGAACGGGGGATTCGCACGCCGAAGCTGTTCGCTGCGCTCGGCGAGCGGCGTATCCCGCTGGAGGCGATCGCGGGGGTGACACTTGCGCCGGGTAAGCGGGGCACGGTTGTACTGCGTGCCGTGCCGCGACCGGGCGCCGATCCGCTGATGGAGGCGGCGGCGGACCAGCTCAAGGAAAGTTCCGACCCGTATCGGCTGGTGCTGCCGGCCGAGCGGGAGACACTCGCGGAGTACTACGCCGACGAACTGCGGGCGCGGTTGACCGTGTCCGGGCCCGCCGAGCGGTTTCTGGTGGCGCCGCCCGAGGTGCCGTTGCAGTTCAAGGCGTACGACGGGAAGGCTTCGTTCGACGGGCGGTCCGTGTCGTTCCGGTGGTTCTGGACCGGGGCGTCGTCGGCGAAGTGGAAGGCCGGGGACCAGACGTTTCCGGTGAGTGCGCTGAGTGGGGTCGAGTGGCGGTCGCCGGAGGTGTTCGAGGGGTATCTGCGGTTGCTGCGGCGGGATGGCTCCGGCGAGCAGGCGCCGCCTCAGCCGGATCATGATCCGGCCGCTGTCGTGTTCGGGTTGGGGTATGGGCCGGTGCACGAGTCACTGCCGTTCGCCGCGGCCGTGTTGGCGGCGGTGCGCTCCGCGGGGCCTGTGGGTGCGGGGGCACTGGGCGGTGCCGGGCCGCGGCGGGATCCGGCCGACATCGCCGACCGGATCCGGCATCTTGGGGAGTTGCATGAGGCGGGGCTGGTGACCGATGAGGAGTTCAGTGCGAAGAAGGCGGAGTTGTTGGCTGAGCTCTAGCGTCGGTCCAGCGTCCGTCCGGCGTCTGCCGGGTGAGGTTGTTTGCCGGCTGCGGGTGCGTCGTGGCTTGTCGCGCAGTTCCCCGCGCCCCCGAAAGCGCTGCGGCACTCCCCGCTTGAAACGCGCCGCAACGCCCGCCTCGACACACGCCGCACCCCCGTCTGAGAACGCGCCAAAACCCCCACCGCAACCCCGCCTGAGAACGCGGCGCTACTCCCTGCCTGCCGACGTGAACGCCATGTCCGCGTAGCGGTCGCCCGTCACCCTTGCCGCGATCGGTTCCAGGAGTGCCATGTCCTCCTCGCCCAGGGTGATCCTGGTGGCCGCCGCGTTCTCCTCCACCCTGGTCGGCTTGCGGGTGCCGGGGATGGGGACGACCGAGAGAGCGTGCAGGGCGGACTGTTGGTGGACCCAGGCCAGGGCGATCTGGCCGAGGGAGGCGCCATGGGCGTCGGCGACCTTGCGGATCGGGTCCAGCAGGGCCGCGTTGGCGGCGGCGTTGTCGCCCGTGAAGCGGGGCTGCTGGCGGCGGAAGTCGTCGGGGGTGAGGTCCTCGGCCTTGGCGAAGGAGCCGGTGAGGAAGCCTCGGCCGAGGGGCGAGTAGGCGACGAGGGTGACGCCGAGGTCGCGGGCCGTGGGGACCACGTGGGCCTCGATGTCGCGGCTGAAGAGGGACCACTCGGACTGGAGGGCGGCGATGGGGTGCACGGCGTGGGCGGCGCGGAGTTCGGTGGCCGTGACCTCGCTGAGGCCCAACTGCTTGACCTTGCCCTCGCGGACGAGGTCGGCCATGACGCCGACGGTCTCCTCGATGGGGACGTTCACGTCCCGGCGGTGCATGTAGTAGAGGTCGATCACGTCGACGTCGAGGCGGCGCAGGCTCGACTCGACGGCCTCGCGGATGTACGGCTCGTCGTTGCGGATGATCCGCTTGGTCGGGTCGTCGGGGTCGATGCCCAGACCGAACTTGGTGGCGATGACGAGGTCGTCGCGGTGTGCCTTGACGAAGGGCGAGAGGAACTTCTCGTTCTCGCCGGCACCGTACGCCTGGGCCGTGTCGTAGAGGGTGACGCCCAGTTCCAGCGCCCGCTCCAGGGTGGCCCTCGACTCCTCCGCGTCCGAGGGGCCGTACGCGAAGCTCATGCCCATACAGCCGAGGCCCTGTACGCCGACCTCCGGTCCGTCGCCGCCCAGTCGTGCCTTCGCGATCCTGCCGTCCGTCATGAGGCCCTCTCCGACGCCAGGGCCTGCCCGGCGTCAGCATAGAAATTGATCTTCCGGTCGAGCACGTTCAGGGTGTCCTGGAGCTCGGCGATCCGGGACAGGACGTCCTGCCTGGTCGACTTCAGGAGTTCGAAGCGCTCGGTGTAGGTGTGGTCGCCCTCGCGCACCAGTTCCGCGTACCGGACCATGTCGGCGACCGGCATGCCGGTGAGCCGGAGCTTGCCGACGAGGTCGAGCCAGTCGAGGTCACGGTTGCGGTAGCGGCGCTGGCCGGTGTGGGAGCGGTCGATGTGCGGCATCAGCCCGATCCGCTCGTACCAGCGCAGGGTGTGTGCCGTGAGACCGGTGAGGACGACGACCTCGCTGATCGTGTACCGGTCCTGCCCGTCCGGCCGCCGGGGCTGCCGCGGCGGACCGGCACAACTGTCGGTACTGGCAGTACTCGTGGCACTCGTCGTACTCGTGGTCTCCATCACCGTCATGACCACCACGCTAAAACCTTGGAGTGCACTCCAAGCAAGCGGATTCCGGTGAATTCCGGGGACGGGAATTCCCGCGACACGAGGGGCCCGGCTGACTACCGTGCCGATCATGGGTCTCGTACGACGTGCCACGGCCGAGGACGCGGCGGAAGTGCTCCGGCTGCGCCAGGTGATGATCGACTCCATGGCGAGCACGGGCGGTTCCACGGACTGGCACGCCGAGTCCCTGCCCACGGTACGCCGCCGACTCGCCGATTCCGACGGGGAGTTCGCGGCCTTCGTCGTCGACCATCCGGAGCGGCCGGGCGCGCTCGCCGCGCTGGTGGCCGGGACGATCGAGTACCGCATCGGCAGGGCCGGGAATCCGCACGGCGCGATCGGATACGTCTTCAGCGTGGCCACCGACCCGGACGCCCGCCGCCGGGGCTACGCCCGTGCCTGCATGGAGACGCTCCTCGACTGGTTCCGCGACCGGGGTGCCGCGCAGGTCGACCTGAACGCCTCCCCCGAGGCCGAGCCGCTCTACGCCTCGCTGGGCTTCGTGCGCAAGCCGGACCCCTCGATGCGGCTGCACCTCTGAGCCGCTTACGCTCGTGAGCATGCCTCTGCAGAGCCTCGCCCTGATCGAGAACTGGCCCGTTCCCACCGCCGCCGCGGCCGTCGTACGGGCGGACGGCACCCTCCTCGGGACCCACGGCCCCCTCGGGCGGCGGTTCGCGCTGGCCTCGGTCACCAAGCCGCTCGCCGCGTACGCCGTGCTGGTGGCGTACGAGGAGGGGGCGATCGAGCTGGACGAGCCTGCGGGGCCGACCGGGTCGACCGTGCGGCATCTGCTGGCGCACACCTCGGGGCTGGCCTTCGACGAGCACCGGGTGACGGCGGCGCCCGGGGAGCGGCGGCTGTACTCCAACGCCGGGTTCGAGGCGCTCGGGGACCATGTGGCCAAGGCGACGGACATCCCGTTCGCGGAGTACGCGCGCCAGGCGGTGCTCGAACCGCTGGGGATGACGTCCACCTCCCTCGACGGATCCCCGGCGAAGGACGGTGTCTCGACCGTCGACGACCTGGTGCGGTTCGCCGCCGAGGTGCAGGCACCCCGGCTGCTGGACCCGCGTACGGTCGCGGCGGCGATGACCGTGCAGTACCCGGGCACGAAGGGCGTCCTGCCGGGCTACGGGCACCAGAACCCCAACGACTGGGGGCTCGGTTTCGAGATCCGGGACGCCAAGTCGCCGCACTGGACGGGGACTTCGTCCTCGCCGCGCACGTTCGGGCACTTCGGGCAGTCGGGGACGTTCCTGTGGATCGACCCCGTCGCCGGTGTGGCCTGTGCGGCGTTGACGGACCGGGCGTTCGGGCCGTGGGCGGTCGAGGCGTGGACGCCGTTCACGGACGCTGTGCTCGCCGAGGTCGGGAAAAGTGCCTGATTCGTGAAGGAAACGACAACTCTTCGACGGAAGGCGCGGGTGCTGGGTCCGAGCGGCCACAGGCACCGGTCCGTCGGCTAACCTCCCCGGGGCACACAAGCTTCACAGCTTTCGGGGGAGAACGATGGGCGAGGTTCGACCGGGCGGGCACTTCAAGCCGTTGGAGGCCGGTGACCCGACGACCGTGGCGAGCTACCGGCTCGCGGCACGGCTCGGCTCGGGCGGCATGGGCACGGTGTATCTGTCGTACACGCCGGGTGGGCACCCGATCGCGCTCAAGACGATCCGGCCCGAGCTGAGCGAGGACCCGGACTTCCGCCGCCGCTTCAAGCAGGAGGTGCAGGCCGCCCAGCGTGTGCAGGGCCTCTACACCGCCCCCGTCCTCGACCACGACACCGAGAGCGACCAGCCGTGGCTGGCCATCGCCTACGTACCGGGGCCGTCGCTGCACGCGGCGGTCGCCGAGCACGGCGCGCTGCCGGTCTCCTCGGTCCTGCTGCTGCTCGCCGGGGTGGCGGAGGCACTCAAGGTCATCCACGCGGCGGGCATCGTCCACCGCGATCTGAAGCCCGCCAACGTGCTGCTCGCCTCCGACGGTCCCCGGGTCATCGACTTCGGTATCGCCCGCGCCGCCGACGCCACCGCCCTGACCGGCACCGGCGTCCAGATCGGCACCCCGGCGTTCATGTCGCCGGAGCAGGCCGCGGGGAGGCCCATCACCCCCGCGTCGGACATGTTCGCGCTCGGCCAGGTGGCGGCGTACGCGGGGCGTGGCGGCGGCGCGTACGGCGACGGGCCCTCGCACGCCGTGCTGTACCGGATCGTCCACGAGGAGCCGGACCTCTCCGGGCTCCCGGACGAACTCGGCTTCATCACCCGCTGTCTGGCGAAGAACCCCGAGGACCGGCCCACGCCCGACGAGGTCATCGCGCTGTGCCAGGCCGCGTCGCCCACCCCGCTCGTCCAGTCCGGCTCCTGGCTGCCGGAAGCGATCGGCGCCGACATCACACGGCGCGTCTCGGTGTCGGCGGAGCTGCTGGCCGCGCGGGCCCCGGCGGCCGAGGCCCCGACCTCGGCGCCCCTGTCCCCGCCGCCCACCGCCCCGGTGACCCAGCTGAGTTCGCCGTCCGTGGGCCCCGGCGCGCAGACGATGCACGCGGCGCCGACGATGCACTCCGGGCCGGTGACCCCGCCCCCGCCGGGCCCCGCGGGCCCGCCGTCGACGCCGTACCACCCGCAGCCGGGGCCGCACACCGTGCCGACCGGGCACCAGCCGCCGTACCCGCAGCCGCAGCACACCTGGCACCCGCAGCAGCATCCGCAGGGCCACCCGCATCCGCAGCCCCACCCGCGTCCGCTGCCCGTTCCGCCGCCCACGAGCAAGGCCGGCAAGTGGATCGGGATCGGCGTCATCGTGGTGTTCGGCCTGGGGCTGCTCGGCAGTTGCGCCTCGTTCCTGAAGGACATGACGGGATCGTCGAACGACTCGTCGAGCAGTTCTTCGAGTGGGGCGACCGGCGGTTCGTCGAGCGGCTCCGGTGACGCCAAGAAGAAGTCCGACCCCAAGCCGGTCACCTTCAAGGGCGTCAACATCCCGGCGAAGTACTACGTGCGCTTCGCGGACTCGCCGCCCAAACCTATGTACGACTCGATCGGCGCCGCGTACGTCGAGGACGGGGACCTCTTCTACTCCACGGACTCCTTCGGCGACAAGACCATGGGCAGCAGCAGCTACAAGATCGTCCTGCTGAACAACTCCCAGAAGGGCTCCCTGGAGACCTGCCGGAACGAGACCCGGTACGCGGAGCGCGTCAAACTCGGCCAGCTCTCCAAGGGCTCCCAGCTGTGCGTGCGCACCGACTCCGGTCACATGGCGCTGGTCACCTTCCAGGGCTCGGCCCCGAGCGGCGACCCCAGTGACTACGTCTCGGTGGACGTCACGGTGTGGCGCAACGCCGAGGAACCGATCACCGACTGACGGCCCGTCACTCGGCCAACTCCCAGATCAGCACCTCGACCGGGGTGGAGACGGCGACCAGCTCCGCCCCCTTCTCATCCTCCGCCCGCACCGAGTCGCCGGGCCCCAGCTCATGGGGCCCGACCCGGACGGTGCCGCGTACGACATGCAGATACGTCCGTGCCGCGTCCGGCACAGCCGTCCGCTCCCCCGCCGCGGTCAGCCGCCGTACGTGCAGCATGGCGCCCGCCTCGGGGACGGCGTACGGCGTGGAGTCGGCGATCCCGTGCACGATCTCGTACGCGGGGTCGCCGCCCGGGTCCAGTGGGGCCAGCCACATCTGTACGAAGGTCAGGGGCGCGGAGCCGTCGTTGCGCTCCACGTGCCGTACGCCGCCCGCCGAGCTGAGCCGCTGGACGTCGCCGGGGCGGACGACCGTCTCGTGGCCGGTGGTGTCCCGGTGGGTCAGCTCGCCCTCGACGACCCAGGTGACGATCTCGGTGTGGCTGTGCGGATGCTCGTCGAACCCGGCACCGGGCGCGAGCCGCTCCTCGTTACAGGCGATCACCGCACCGAAGCGCAGATTGTCCGGGTCGTAGTGCGCCCCGAAGGAGAAGGAGTGCAGCGACTCGATGCCGGCCGCCGGGTCACCACCGGGGTAGCGCGTGTCGGCGCGCCGTACGTCCATCACGGCTCCACGGTATCCCCCGCCTCCTGCGACGGCCCTGGAAGGCGACGGTCCTGCGAGCCGAGAAGCACGGGGCGCAGCCCCCTGCTTCTCAGGGGCGCGGGGAACTGCGCGAGAAGCCCCACCCACCCGCAGCCGAACGAGACGCACACGCACCCCTGCCCCTCGCCCCCCTCCGGCGCAAGCCGGCGCGGCGATAAGGCAGTCTTGGTCCCGTGCCCCAACCCGAAGCCAGCAAGTCCCGAACCGCATCGTCCGTCCACGCGCACGTCGCGACCTTGAAGCGGCTGGAGAAGTCGTCCGGAAGCCTCGCCGCGCAGGCCATCGCGCGGATGGACGAGACGCTGCCCTGGTACCGGGCGATGCCGCCCGAGAACCGGTCGTGGATCGGGCTGGTCGCCCAGGCCGGTATCGCCGCCTTCACGGAGTGGTTCCGGCATCCGGACGCCCCGCAGGCCATCTCCACCGACGTCTTCGGGACCGCGCCGCGTGAACTGACCCGGGCGATCACGCTCCGGCAGACCGTGGAGATGGTGCGCACGACCATCGAGGTCATGGAGTCCGCCATCGACGAGGTGGCCGCCCCCGGCGACGAGAGCGTGCTGCGCGAGGCGCTGCTCGTCTACGCGCGGGAGATCGCCTTCGCCACCGCCCAGGTGTACGCGCAGGCCGCCGAGGCGCGGGGTGCCTGGGACGCCCGGCTGGAGTCCCTGGTCGTGAACGCGGTGCTCAGCGGCGAGGCCGACGAGGGCGCCGTGAGCAGGGCCGCCGCCCTCGGCTGGAACTCCCCCGAGCATGTCTGCGTGGTCCTCGGCACCGCCCCGGACGGCGACAGCGAGCTGACCGTGGAGGCGATCCGGCGCGCGGCCCGGCACGCCAAGCTCCAGGTGCTCACCGGTGTCCTCGGCGACCGGCTCGTGGTGATCGCCGGCGGCAGCAACGACCCGTTGCAGGTGGCGAAGTCGCTGATCGGACCGTATGCGGCGGGCCCGGTGGTGGCCGGGCCGATCGTGCCCGATCTGCTGGCCGCGACCCGGTCCGCGCAGGCGGCGGCGGCTGGGCTCAAGGCCTGTTCGGCGTGGCAGGACGCGCCCCGGCCCGTCCTGGCGGACGATCTGCTTCCGGAGCGCGCGATCGCGGGCGACCCCAGCGCGCGTGAGCAACTGGTGGAGGAGATCTACAGACCGCTGGAGGAGGCCGGGTCCGCGCTCCTGGAGACGCTCAGCGTCTATCTCGAACAAGCCTCAAGTCTCGAGGGAGCGGCCCGGATGCTCTTTGTCCATCCCAACACCGTGCGCTACCGGCTCCGACGTGTGACTGACGTCACCGGCTGGTCGCCCTCCGATGTACGCTCGGCCTTCACCTTGCGGATCGCGCTGATCCTGGGGCGTCTGGTCGATGGGGATCTCCAGCTCTAGGGTTTTGTCGGAGGGCTACAAAACCCCCTCGTGTTCTTCGTCCCTGTCCTCACGGGCGGCCGTAGCCGTCCCCAAGAGAGAGTGTGAGAGTGCTCGTACTCGTCGCTCCCGGCCAGGGCGCCCAGACGCCCGGCTTCCTGACTCCTTGGCTCGACCTCCCCGGCGCCGCCGACCGTGTCGGCCAGTGGTCGGACGCCATCGGCCTCGACCTCGCCCACTACGGCACCGAGGCCGACGCCGACGCGATCCGCGACACCGCCGTGGCCCAGCCGCTGCTCGTCGCCGCGGGACTGCTGTCCGCCGCCGCCCTGGGTGACGTCGTGCCCGGCGCGGTAGCCGGTCACAGCGTCGGTGAGATCACCGCCGCCGTGTTCGCCGGTGTCCTGGACGACACGGCCGCGCTGACCCTCGTCCGCAAGCGGGGCCTGGCCATGGCCGAGGCCGCCGCCGTCACCGAGACCGGTATGTCCGCGCTCCTCGGCGGCGACCCCGAGGTGACGATTCCGCACCTGGAGAAGCTGGGTCTGACCCCGGCGAACGTGAACGGCGCGGGCCAGATCGTCGCCGCCGGCACCCTGGAGCAACTGGCCGCCCTGGAGGCGGACAAGCCCGAGGGCGTACGACGGGTCGTCGCCCTGAAGGTCGCCGGCGCCTTCCACACGCACCACATGTCCCCCGCCGTCGACAGCCTCGCCGAGGCCGCCGTGGATCTGTCGCCCGGGGACCCCAAGGTCACCTATGTCTCGAACAAGGACGGGCAGGCGGTCGCCACCGGCGCCGAGGTGCTCTCCCGTCTGGTCGGTCAGGTCGCCAACCCGGTCCGCTGGGACCTGTGCATGGAGACCTTCAAGGAGCTGGGCGTGACGGCGCTCGTCGAGGTGTGCCCCGGCGGCACGCTCACGGGTCTCGCCAAGCGTGCACTGCCGGGCGTGGCGACGGTGGCGCTGAAGACACCCGACGACCTCGACGCCGCTCGCGCGCTCATCGCCGAGCACCTGAACTAGGAGTCCTGGACCTATGTCGAAGATCAGGCCGAGCAAGGGCGCCCCCTACGCACGCATCCTCGGCGTGGGCGGCTACCGTCCGGTCCGGGTGGTACCCAACGACGTGATCCTGGAGAAGATCGACTCGTCCGACGAGTGGATCCGCTCCCGCTCCGGCATCGAGACCCGGCACTGGGCGAACGACGAGGAGACCGTCGCCGCCATGTCGATCGAGGCGTCCGGGAAAGCGATCGCCGACGCCGGTATCTCCGTCGAGCAGATCGGCGCGGTCGTCGTCTCGACGGTCTCGCACTTCAGCCAGACCCCGGCCGTCGCCACCGAGATCGCCGACAAGCTGGGCACCGCCAAGGCCGCCGCCTTCGACATCTCGGCCGGCTGCGCGGGCTTCGGTTACGGCCTGACCCTCGCCAAGGGCATGGTCGTCGAGGGCTCGGCGGAGTACGTCCTGGTCATCGGCGTCGAGCGGCTGTCCGACCTGACCGACCTGGAGGACCGGGCCACGGCCTTCCTCTTCGGGGACGGCGCCGGCGCGGTCGTCGTCGGCCCCTCCCAGGAGCCGCACATCGGCCCGACGGTGTGGGGCTCCGAGGGCGACAAAGCCGGAACGATCAAGCAGACGGTCCCGTGGGACGAGTACCGGATCGGTGACCTCGACAAGCTCCCGCTCGACAGCGAGGGCAAGGTCAAGTTCCCCGCGATCACGCAGGAGGGCCAGGCGGTGTTCCGCTGGGCCGTGTTCGAGATGGCGAAGGTCGCTCAGCAGGCGCTGGACGCGGCCGGGATCGGCTCGGACGACCTGGACGTCTTCATTCCGCACCAGGCCAACGAGCGGATCATCGACTCGATGGTGAAGACACTCAAGCTGCCGGAGCATGTCACGGTCGCGCGTGACGTACGCACCACCGGCAACACCTCGGCCGCCTCGATCCCGCTCGCGATGGAGCGGCTCCTGGCGACCGGCGAGGCGAAGAGCGGCGACACCGCGCTCGTCATCGGCTTCGGGGCGGGTCTCGTGTACGCCGCGACGGTCGTTACCCTCCCCTAGGCAACCGCTTCGGATCTTGTGGTCCGGCGCGGGAAAACGCACAACCTGCCGCTGACGCGGCGGGCCGCCAACCCTCTGGAAAACAACGAAGGAGCGCCCGACATGGCCGCCACTCAGGAAGAGATCGTCGCCGGTCTCGCCGACATCGTGAACGAGATCGCCGGCATCCCGGTCGAGGACGTCCAGCTGGACAAGTCCTTCACCGACGACCTGGACGTCGACTCCCTGTCCATGGTCGAGGTCGTCGTCGCCGCCGAAGAGCGCTTCGACGTCAAGATCCCGGACGACGACGTCAAGAACCTCAAGACGGTCGGCGACGCGACCAACTACATCCTCAAGAACCAGGCCTGATCCGACGGACCGGGTCCGGCCCGGTCCGCGGAGCAGTCCGTTTGCCCCGCCACCCGGCGGTGGCGCCGCTGAATCCTCGTAACCGTTGGAGAAAATTCCCGTGAGCTCGACCAATCGCACCGTGGTCGTCACCGGTATCGGCGCAACCACACCGCTGGGTGGCGACGCGACTTCCACCTGGGAGGGGCTGATCGCCGGCCGGTCCGGTGTCCGTGCCCTGGAGCAGGAGTGGGCCGCCGAGCAGGCGGTCCGTATCGCCGCACCGGTCGCGGTGGAGCCGACCGAGGTCATTCCCCGGCCGCAGGCCCGCCGTCTGGACCGCTCGGCGCAGTTCGCGCTGATCGCGGCCAAGGAGGCGTGGGCCGACGCCGGTTACACCGAGACCTCGGCCGACGACGGCACCGTCGACGCGGACCGGGTCGGTGCGGTCATCGCCTCCGGCATCGGCGGTGTCACGACCCTGCTCGACCAGTACGACGTGCTGAAGGAGAAGGGCGTACGCCGCGTCTCCCCGCACACCGTGCCCATGCTGATGCCCAACGGCCCGTCCGCCAACGTCGGTCTGTACGTCGGCGCCCGCGCCGGTGTGCACACCCCGGTCTCCGCCTGCGCGTCGGGCGCCGAGGCCATCGGCTACGCCATCGAGATGATCCGCACCGGCCGCGCCGACATCGTGATCGCCGGTGGCACCGAGGCCGCCATCCATCCGCTGCCGATCGCCGCGTTCGGCAACATGATGGCGATGTCCAAGAACAACGAGAACCCGCAGGGCGCGTCGCGTCCGTACGACACCGGCCGGGACGGCTTCGTCCTCGGCGAGGGTGCGGGCGTGGTCGTCCTGGAGTCCGCGGAGCACGCAGCGGCGCGTGGCGCCCGGGTCTACGCGGAGGCGGTCGGCCAGGGCATCTCCGCCGACGGCCACGACATCGTGCAGCCGGAGCCGGAGGGGCGGGGCATCGCCCACGCCCTCCAGAACCTGCTGGACCGCACCGACCTGGACCCTGCGGAGATCATGCACGTCAACGCGCACGGGACGTCGACGCCGGCCGGTGACATCGCCGAGCTGAAGGCGCTGCGGAAGGTGTTCGGCGACGACACCGACCACTTCGCGGTGTCCGCGACGAAGTCCATGACCGGGCATCTGCTCGGCGGGGCCGGCGGGGTGGAGACGGTGGCGACGGTGCTCGCGCTGTACCACCGGGTGGCTCCGCCGACGATCAACGTGGAGAACCTCGACCCCGAGGCGGAGGCCAACGCGGACATTGTGCGCGGGGAGGCCAGGAAGCTGCCGGTCGAGGGCCGCATCGCCGCCCTCAACGACTCGTTCGGGTTCGGTGGGCACAACGTGGTGCTGGCGTTCAGGACCGTTTGACCGCTGACGTGGGTGTGGCCCGGATCCCTTTTCAGGGGTTCGGGCCACATCGGTTTGTACGTCGGGTGCGAGTGGGTGGGGGCTGGTCGCGCCCACGCGGCGGAGCCGCATATCGACACAGCCCCGCGCCCCTAAAAGCTTGCATCCTGCCTGCACCCGAAAGCGGCCCTCTACACCACTTGGTGCAGCCAACGCACGGGTGCGCCCTCTCCCGCGTATCTGAAGGGTTCCAGCTCGTCGTCCCAGGGCTTGCCCAGGAGCTTGGCGATGTCGGCCTCCAGGTCCGTCTCGCCGCGCTGGGATCTGGTGAGCGCGGCGCGGAGGCGGTCCTCGGGGATGAGGATGTCGCCGTGGATGCCGGTGACGGCGTGGAAGATGCCGAGGTCGGGGGTGCAGCTGTAGCGCTCGCCCTCGGCGGTGGCGCAGGGCTCGGCGGTGACCTCGAAGCGGAGAAGGTGCCAGCCGCGCAGCGCGGACGCGAGCTTGGAGGCCGTACCGGCCTGCCCCTGCCAGGAGAACTCGGAGCGCCAGGTGCCCGGGGCGGCCGGCTGCCGGATCCAGTCGAGGTTCACGCGCGTCCCGAGAACCCCCGCGACGGCCCACTCGACGTGCGGGCACAGCGCACGCGGCGCGGAGTGCACGTACAGGACTCCACGTGTCGTCACCGGGGCCTCCACAGAGCAGCGCATCTTGTCATTTGATGGAACGGCAGTGGCGGAGCCGCCACGTGGCGAGGCTACCGTGCGGCGGGGCAAGGAGTGTGACGTACCGTCGGAGCCAGAGCCAGGAAGAACGCGGGTTTCACCCGAGGGGACGCCTGTGCGGTACGGAACAGTTGCACCTTTCGCCACGCCCTTCGCATGCGCCTCCCGCGTCGGGAACCCTCGCGCGTTGTCATGGGTGAGAACGTGCACGTGTAGGACCGACGAGGGGACCAGGGGATGCGGATGCGACGCCACCGTTCGAGGGCGGTGTTCGGTGCCGCCTTGGCGGCGGTCCTGCTGGCCGTGACCGGCTGCGACGCCACCGGTGGCAACTCCCCCGGCCCCGAGGGAACGGAGTCGAAGGCCAAGCCCTCGGCGTCGCCCACCCCCGCCTGGGACAGCACCCCCGAGTCGCTGGTCGCCGTCGGCGACTCCATCACCCGAGGTTTCGACGCGTGCAAGGTGCTGTCCGACTGCCCCGAGGTCTCGTGGGCGACCGGCAGCGACGCCTCGGTCGACAGCCTCGCCGTACGGCTGCTGGGTGCGGCCGGCGCGGCCCGGCGGAGCTGGAACTACGCGGTGACCGGGGCCCGGATGGCCGACCTGCCGAGCCAGATGGCACGGGCGGTGACGCGTGAGCCGGAGCTGGTCGCGGTGATGATCGGCGCGAACGACGCGTGCCGTGCGAGCGCCGCCGCCATGACCCCGGTCGCCGACTTCCGCGCCGACTTCGAGGACGCGATGGCCGCCCTGCGCGACAGTCTGCCCAAGGCTCAGGTGTTCGTGGCGAGCGTCCCGGACCTGAAGCGGCTGTGGTCCGAGGGCCGTACGAACCCGGTCGGCAAGCAGGTCTGGAAGCTGGGCATCTGCCCGTCCATGCTCGCCGACCCCGACCTCCTCACCGCGGCTGCCACCGAGCGGCGGGACACCGTCCAGGACCGGGTGGAGGCGTACAACGACGTCCTGCGCGAGGTCTGCGAGGAGGACCGCTACTGCCGCTACGACGGAGACGCCGTCTTCGACTACCGCTTCGGGCAGTCCCAGCTCAGCCAGTGGGACTGGTTCCACCCGAGCGTGAACGGGCAGGCGCGGCTGGCGGAGATCGCGTACCGGATCATCAGCGAGGACGCCGAGGAGAAGTCGTGACCTGGGGTTCCGCCGTGGGCGTGCGCCGCGCCCCTGGGTCGGCCGCTGTGCCCTACGCCTCCATGGTTGCCGTGAGGCGGCGGTCAGCCACTGAGCGGCCTGCCACTACCTCGTACGAACCGTTCTTGTGCGTCCACGAGTTGGCGGTCTCGTCCCAGATCTCGAAGGCTCGGCGCGGGAGTCGGACGACTGCCTCCGTCGTCTCGCCGGGGGCCGCCTCGACCGTCGCGAAACCCGCCAGCCAGCGGGGTGGGCGGTTCTCGTCCGGCGTCGTCGGGGCCAGGTAGAGCTGGACGGTCTCCCGTCCCTCCCGGTCGCCCGTGTTGCGGACGCGGACCGTCGCCGTCGTACCGTCCGTGATCTCGAGGGACTCGTACGTCCAGTCGGTGTAGCCGAGGCCGTGGCCGAAGGGGTACGAGGGGGTCGCGGCGTTCTTCTCCCAGGCCCGGTAGCCGATGAACACGTCCTCGTCGTAGGCGAGTTCACCGGATGTCGGGACGACCTGGGTGACGGGGGCGTCCGGGAGGGCGCACCAGGTGGTGGGGAGGCGGCCGCCGGGCTCGTGGGTGCCGGTGAGGACGTCGGCCAGGGCGGCGCCGCCCTCCTGGCCGGGGAACCAGGTGAGGAGGACGGCGGCGACGTCGTCGCGCCAGGGGAGTTCCACCGGGGAGCCGGAGTTGACGACGACGACCGTGTCGGGGTTGGCGGCGGCCACCGCGCGGACCAGGTCGTCCTGGCGGCCGGGGAGGTGGAGGTCCTTGCGGTCGAAGCCCTCGGACTCGACGCGTTCGGTGGTGGCGACCACGACGACGGCCGTGTCGGCGGCGCGGGCGGCCTCCACGGCCTCGGCGATCAGGTCGTCGGGGTCGCGCTGCGGTTCCTGGTGGCAGAGAGAGAAGGCGACGACCTTCACGGGGAGGTTGTCGGGGAGTGCCACGACGTAGGTGAGGGAGACCCCGACCGGGGTGCCTGCGGTCAGGTCGGCCTCGGCCCGGGGGACGGGGGCGCCGAAGAACGACACGAAGGGGTCGTCCTCGTCGGTGGTCTGGGCGGCGTCGAAGTACGTCGTGCCGTCGATGGTGAGCTTGAAGGCGCCGAGGCCCTTGATGCCGAAGGTGTGCGTGCCGGTCTCGCGCGGGGTGAAGGTGCCGGTCAGCTCGACGGTGTGCAGGGCTTCGGGGGTGACGCCCTCGGGAAGGGCGGTGTCGAACCACTGGACGGTGCCGTTGGGGGCGGGGTCCGCGCCGATGACGTGACCGGCGGCGTCCCGGCAGATGGCGCGGAGTGCGAATCCCTTGTCGGCGACGGCCAGTTCGGTGTTCGGGTCGGCGCCCACCGCGTACGTCAGCGTGCCCTCGGGGAGAGCGGCCGTGAGGCCGTCGAGCGGGGAGACGATCCGGGGCGGGAAGACGGTGGCGGAGCCGCCGCCGAGGACGCGGGCGTCGCGGGCCGCGGAACCGATCAGCGCGATCTTCGCGCCGGGCCGCAGGGGCAGGGCCGGCTGCCCGTTCCGTACCTCGTTGCGGACGAGGACGAAGGCGCGGCGGGCGATCTCGCGGGCCAGGGCGTCGCCGTCGACGGGGGCGGGGGGCTCGGTGACCACCGGGTCGGCGCCCTCCAGGATGCCGACGCGGGCGGCCAGGCGCAGGACCCGGCGGACCGCCTCGTCGACCTTGGTCTCCTTGACCTCGCCGGCGCGTACGGCGGTGGCCAGGGCTTCGCCGTAGACGGTGACGGGGCCGGGCATGGCGACGTCGAGGCCGCCCTCGATGGCGCCGGTCGTCGAACGGGCGGCCATCCAGTCGGAGACGTTGAAGCCGTCGAAGCCCCACTCGTCGCGCAGGACCTCGTTCACGAGGTAGTGGTGCTCGGTCATCGTGGTGCCGTTGACCGTGTTGTAGGCGGTCATGATGCCCCAGGGGTGGGCGTTCGCCACGATCGCCTCGAAGGGGGCCAAGTAGAGCTCGCGCAGGGCGCGTTCGCCGACCAGGTTGTTCACCGTGAAGCGGTCGGTCTCGGCGTCGTTGGCGACGAAGTGCTTGACCGTGGTGCCCACGCCGCCGGACTGGACGCCGTTCACGTAGCCCGAGCCGATCTCGCCGGTGAGGTACGGGTCCTCGCTGTACGCCTCGAAGTGGCGGCCGCCGAGCGGGGAGCGGTGGAGGTTGACGGTGGGGGCGAGGAGGACGTGGACGCCCTTGCGGCGGGCCTCCTGGGCCAGCAACACGCCTGCCCTGCGGGCGAGTTCGGGGTCCCAGGTGGCGGCGAGGGCGGTCGGGGAGGGCAGTGCGACGGACGGGTCGTCGGCGGTCCAGCGCACTCCTCGTACACCGATCGGGCCGTCGGACATCACGAGGGACTTCAGACCGATCTCGGGAAGCGCGGGCAGCGTCCACATGTCCTGGCCGGAGAGCAGCCGGGCCTTGGCGTCGAGGTCGAGCTTGCCGAGGGCCGCCTCCACGACCGCCTCGCGTGCCTCGTCGGCCGGGGTCGTGCCCGGGGTTGCCGCCATCGCGGTGCCTCCTCATCGAGTCCGTTCTGCCCTCCCATCGTGCCTCCATCACCTGTAGAGCGGTAGGTTTCGTTATCCTGCCGTTATGTTCAGCCGGGCCCTATGGGGCCATGTGCCGTACGGTGACGCCATGAGCGGTACCAGGACCAGGGGCGTCAGGGGTGAGGAGCGGCGCGCCGGGATCGTGCGGGCGGCTCTGGAGGTGATCGCCGAGCGGGGCTACCGGGGCGCGAGCATGGCCGCGGTCGCCGAGCGCGTCGGGCTCACCCAGCAGGGGCTGCTGCACTACTTCCCCACCAAGGACGCGCTCCTCGTCGCCGTCCTCGAGGAACGCGACCGCTGGGACGCCGTGCCCGACAGCCCGCTGCGGCTCGATCTGCTGGGTTCCCTCGTCGAGTACAACGCCATGCGGCCCGGCATCATCCAGACCTTCTCCGCGCTGCTCGGCGAGAGCGTCACCGAGGGGCATCCGGCGCGGGAGTTCTTCACCGAGCGGTACGGGCGGGTGCGGGGGGCGATGGCCGAGGTGCTGCGCGCCGAGTACGGGGGCCGGCTGCCCAGCGGGCTCACGCCGGAGCGGGCGGCGCCGCTGCTGGTGGCCGTGATGGACGGACTGCAGTACCAGTGGCTGCTGGATCCGGAGGCCGTGGACATGCCGGGGGCGTTCCGGGACTTCCTGACCCTGCTGGGCGAGGACGTGGGCTGAGGGTCACCCGGCCGCGGGAGGCGTTCGTCGGGGTGCTGCGGGAGGCGGTCGGGGAGATCCCTGCCTGGGGCTCCCGGCTTTGATCCGGCGCACCTCCCGTAGCGCGCGCCACTCATGTCACGCGATACTTTCGGCCGTTCGGCACCACGCTCCCCCACGGCGACGGAAGGACCTGAACTCCCTTGAATTACCTACCTGTTCGGATCGGCGTACTCGGGCTCGCACTGCTGGCGGGGCTCGCGGCCCCGACGACGGCCGGCGGTGCCGAAGCGGATGTCTCGGCGACCGTCGAGGAGCAGCGGCTCGACCGGGCCGCGCCCCAGGAGATTCTGCGGCGCTCCGGATTCGACGCCGTGGCCCCGGAGTTGGGGCGGGCGCTCAGCAAGGCGCGGTCGTACGCGCAGGCCGAGCGGATCGTCGTACGGGAGGGGGCGCGGTTGTGGGCGCGGGCGGTGGACCGGGTGCAGGGGCGGGCGCCGGCGCGCGGGGATCTGAGCCGGGACGACGACCGGCCGCTGTACTGGGCGCGGTTGGGGATGACGCGGGAAGTGCGGGGGTGGGAGCCGGGGTTCGATCTGAATGATCGTCAGAGAGTGGCGCTGATAGGCAAGTTGGAGCAGGCGTCTCGCGGGCAGGACTCCCTTCGGTATCCGGCGCACGGCTCCCGTGGCAAGGACGTGAAGCGGATCCTCGTCACCGGGTTCGATCCGTTCACGTTGGACCGGGACGTGCGGATCTCCAATCCGTCCGGGGCCACGGCCCTCGCGCTCGACGGGACGGTGATCCAGACCGCCGACGGGCCGGCGCGGATCGAGACCGCCGTGTTCCCTGTCCGCTGGCAGGATTTCGCGGACGGCACGGTCGAGCGCACGCTTCGGCGGCAGTTGCCCCGCGTGGATCTCTTCGCGACCGTCAGTCAGGGCCGGGTCGGCCGGTTCGACATCGAGCGGACCAACGGGGCCTGGCGCGGCGGCTTCCCGGACAACGACAACATCGGCCGCACGGAGACCATCCCGGTCGCCGATCCCGCCA
This sequence comes from Streptomyces sp. CA-210063, assembly GCF_024612015.1. Classification (NCBI taxonomy): domain Bacteria; kingdom Bacillati; phylum Actinomycetota; class Actinomycetes; order Kitasatosporales; family Streptomycetaceae; genus Streptomyces; species Streptomyces sp. CA-210063. The sequence goes on along the minus strand of NZ_CP102512.1, from coordinate 7,494,688 downwards.
CGCAGCCGCAGTGGACGTCGACGACCCTGCCGTACGCGGACATCGTCGCCGCGAACACCGGCCGCTTCCCGGTGTACGACAACACGAGCGTGACGGAGATCCCGGCGGGCGGCACGGAGGCGGTCGTACGGCCACAAGGGCCGACCGCCGGGTCGACGGCGCGGGCCGGAGGCGGCGGCAACTACCTCTCCAACGAGATCGCCTACCGGGCCACGCTCCTGCGCGACCGGCTGGGGCTGGGCTCCCTGCCGGGCGGGCATGTGCACACGCCGGTCCTGCAGTTCGGGGCCGGCAACACGGATCCGACGACCGGGGCCGTGACCGATCCCGAGTTCGTACGGAACCGGCTGGACATCGTGGCTCAGGTGCGGGCGATCGTGACCGTGGCGGTCACCGGCTCGACCGTGTGAGGGACGGCTTCCAGGGCGAGGAGCTCGTTCACCCGCCGACCTCCGGCTTACGGAACATGGGGTTCGGGTGGCCGGGGTGGACGGCGCGGTTCTGCCCGTCCTCGTCGGCCGTCTCCTCGCCGAGCAGGTCGCGGGCCATGAGGGTGGCGCCCGCCACCGCGCCCGGCATCAGGAAGACGGCGACGAACGGCACCAGGAAGGCGAGGGCCAGCGGGGTGCCGAAGCCCCAGATGAGCATCTTGCGGGAGCGGAGCAGGGCGAGGCGGTCGCGGAGTTCGACGCGGCGGCGCTGGAGGGCCACGGCGGTCAGTTCCTCGGTGAGGAAGAAGCCGGTGACGAAGAAGCCGATCACGGGGACGACCGTCTGGCCGATGAACGGGACGAAGCCGAGGGCGAAGAGCAGCACGGCCCACAGGAGCGCCCGCGCGAGGATACGGAGGCTGTCGCGGGCCGAGATCGACAGCTCCCGCCACAGCGGCAGGCCCGACTCCGGTGCGGTGCCGTCGGGGGAGACGTCCCGGTCGACCTTCTCCGAGAGGTTCTCGTAGAAGGGCTGGCCGATGAGGAGGGTCACGGCGGTGAAGGTGATGACCGCGAGGGCGAGGGCCAGGGCGAACAGGACGACGGTGAGGAAGCCGCGGAAGAGGCCCGGCCAGGGGCTGGACCAGTCGTCCGCGAAGGGGGTGGCCCAGGTGACGAAGTCCGGGCCCCAGAAGGCCAGGGCCACCAGGGCTGCTATGTAGAGGACGAGTGTGATCAGGCCCGGGACGAGTCCGAAGCCGTATTGCTTGCCGTGTTGGGCCACCCAGCGTTGGCCACGGACGAGGTACTGGAAGCCCACCCCTAGATCGCGCATGGGCGCACTTTACCCAGAAGGGGTGAGGGGGACCTCTGTGGGAGCGTATGTGCCGGTTGTGTGTGGCTGATCGCGCAGTTCCCCGCGCCCCTGAAAGGGCCTGCGGCCCTTCAGGGCGCGAAGGGGCCGTTGGCTGTGAAGACCTGGTCCGCGAAGCGGTTGCCGATGTGGCGGTGGGTCTCCGCGTCCGGGTGGAGGTCGTCGGGGAGCGGGAGGGCTGTGGCGTCGGACTCGCCGTAAAGGGCCAGGCCGTCCAGGTAGTGGAGGTTGGGGTCGTCGGGCGTGCGTTGGGCGACCAGGGCCGAGAGCTCGTCGCGGATCAGTCGGAGGGTCAGTTTCCCGGGGGTGGGGTCCTCGGGGTCGCCCATGGCGCGGAAGCGGAGGCGGCCCTCGGCGAGGTCGGTGAAGTCGGGGGCACTGGGGCCGGGGGTGTCCTCGTGGATGGGGCAGAGGATGGGGGACACGACGAGGAGGGGCGCGGTGGGGTGGCCGTCGCGGAGGGTGTCGAGGAAGCCGTGGACGGCGGAGGTGAAGGCGCGCAGCCGCATCACGTCGTGGTTGACGAGGTTGATACCGATCTTGACGCTGATCAGGTCGGCGGGGGTGTCCCGCATGGCGCGGGCGGTGAAGGGGTCGAGGAGGGCGCTGCCGCCGAGGCCCAGGTTGATCAGTTCGACGCCGCCGAGGGAGGCGGCGAAGGCGGGCCAGATGCTGGTGGGACTGGCCGCGTCGGAGCCGTGGCTGATCGAGCTGCCGTGGTGCAGCCACACCCTGCGGCCCTGGTCCGGGGCGGGCTCGACGGGGGCGTCGGTGCGCAGGGCGACGAGTTCGGTGGTCTCGTTGTGCGGGAGCCAGATCTCGACCCTCTTGAGGCCGTCGGGGAGGTCCGTGAAGGTGACGGTGCCGGGCGGGCCCGCGCGGTGCTCCGCCGTGCCGGCCGCCATGTCGATCGTCACGGTGTTGCCGTTCGGCACGCTCGCCTGGTCCGTCAGGCGGCCGTCGACGAGCAGGTCGTAGACGCCGTCGGGGCGCGGCGGGGCGCCCACGTAGGTCCGCTTGGTGCGCAGGGTGTCGAGTTCGACGGTGGTGGCGCGGGTGCGGAAGACCAGGCGTACGCCGGAGGGCTGGGACTCGACCATGGCCAGCTGCGGGTCGGCGCACTGGGCGCGGGCCCGGGCGGGCAGCCGGTGCGGCAGCACGCCGCGCTCGGTGCGCTCCAACTCCAGGGCGCCGCGCAGGAGTTCCGCGGTGATGGAAGTCGTGATCCAGTCGTGCTTCTTGTGCTTCTCGTGCTTCGCGGGCATGGCTCAACCTGACGATCGGTGGGGGTGGACTGCCTGGCGGTGTGGGGGCGGTCGTCCCGACGGTCAACGGGGTGGGTGGGCGGGCCAGTTGCGCAGCAGGGCGTCCAGGGCGTCCAGGATCCGCTCCCAGCTCTGCTGCGAGTCGGGGGCGCTGTGGCTGAAGCCACCCGCCGACTCCAGGCTGACGTAGCCGTGGAAGACGCTGCCCAGCAGCCGGACCGCGTGGGTCTGGTCCGGCTCGGTCAGGTCGTAGCCGCGCAGGATCGCCCGCGTCATCTGCGCGTGCCGGCCGCCGGCGCTGGCCGCGGCCGTCTGCGGGTCGAGTCTGAACCGGGCCGCGGCATAGCGGCCGGGGTGTTCGCGGGCGTAGTCGCGGTACACGTTCGCCAGCGCCGTCAGCGCGTCCTTGCCGGCCCGCCCGGCGAGCGCGGCGGCGCCCCGGTCGGCCAGTTCCTCGAGGGCGAGCAGGGCGATCCGGGTCCTGAGGTCCTGGGAGTTCTTCACATGCGAGTACAGGCTCGCGACCTTCACGTCGAACCGTCGCGCCAGCTCCGAGACGGTCACCTCGTCGAAGCCGATCTCGTCGGCCAGCTCCGCGCCCGCCTGGGTCAGGCGTTCCGGGGTGAGCCCTACGCGTGCCATGGCGCTCCTTTCGCTCGACATGGTCGATTATGCAGTTGCCTAAAGGTTTTAGGAAACTGGCTGCCTCTTTTAGGTGACGAGGCCCAGTCGGCGGAGCTGGTCCAGGGGATACGGGGTCTCCCTGTTCCCGTCCCCGAAGCGGCGGGAGAAGTCCGTCATCACCGCGGTGAGCGGGGCGTGGCGGGTGATGATCGCCGCGGCGGTGTCCGGGATGCCGGTGGGGCGCTCACCCCGGGCGTACGCGCGTATCCGGGCCTCGCGCTCGTCCCGCCCGTAGCCGTACAGATCGGTGACCAGCCACTTCACCAGGTAGCTGAGGGAGTAGCAGTGGTCGTAGGTGCGGTGGCGGTCGTAGAAGGCGGTCTCCTGCGGGGACAGGGCGAAGCGGGAGGAGAGGGCGAGGCCGTAGTCGGCGAAGTAGAGGCGGTGGCCGTCGGTCAGGATGTTCTCGAAGTGGGCGTCGAAGTGCAGGAGGCCTCGGCTGTTCATGGAGGAGACGCCTACGGCCAGTTCACGCTCCACCAGGGCGCAGGCCCGGTCGGCTGCCTCGGCACCGGCGGCCGTCTGTTCGCCCAGCCAGTGGTGGAGGTTCTGCGGGATGTACTCGAGGAACAGCGCGATGCTCGCCGACGACTTCTGGAGGGCCTCGATGCGGTGGCGTATGTGGGGGCCGCCGCCCCAGTGGGCGACGGCCCGTTCGACGTCGGCCAGTTCCTCGGGGAGGGGGATGGAGTCCGGCAGTACGCGCCAGTGGTGCATGAGGGGGAAGCCGTCGTACTCCCCCGCGAGCGCCCAGTTCGTCGTCATCGTGTGTACGGCGAGTTCCCGCCAGGCGCCGAAACCGGGGCTGCCGGGGCTGCCGATGCCGTACTGGCAGAAGAGCGGGAGCCGGAAGAGGTTCGCCGTGGAGTGGACGTGCTCCGGCCGCCGCTCCAGGTCGGTGAGAGGGACGCGCTTCACGAAGACCGGGGTTCCGGCGACCTCCAGCAGCGCCGACTTGCCGCCGATGCCGGAGCCCAGCGGGGCGGCCGTGTCGAGGAGCTCGCCCAGGGCGCGGTCGCTGTGCGGGGCGAGGGCGGCGGAGACGGCGCTGTGGGCGGCCAGACGCGCGCCGCGTGACATCTCGGTGTCGGAGTCGGAAGGGTTCATCGCTGATGCGTAGCACGTGGGGGCGGCCTTGGTGGTCCGCTTCGGCCGGCGGGGGCGGGTCGTGCCGGTCGTACCGGTCGTACCGGTCGTACCGAGTCGCGGACTACTCGGCGTCGAGCTGGTGGTCGGCCCAGACGTAGCTTTCGGGCAGCAGGTCGGCGATGGGGACGGCTCGGACGCGGTCGTCTTCGCCTTGGCCTTGGCCTTGGCCGACGATGACCTTGAGGGCGGGGAAGTAGTCGAGAAGGACCTGACGGCACCGGCCGCACGGCGGGACGACGCCCCGGTCGCGGTCGCCCACGGCGACGATCGTGTCCAGCTCGTAGATCCCCTGGGCTGCTGCCGTGCCGATGAGGACCAGCTCGGCGCAGGGGCCTCCGGTGAAGTGGTAGGCGTTCACCGCCGTGACGATCCGACCGTCCCGAGCGCGGGCCGCGGCCGCCATGGTGTGGTTGTCGCCCCGGCACCGGGTGCGGGCGACCTGCGCCGCGGCCTGGACGAGTTCGTGATCGACGTGGTGGGCCTCGGTGGTCATCTTCCCGACCTGGGGGGATGGTAACTGCTCGTCAAGGAGTGCATACGAGGTCGAATTAGCTCGATCGTGTGATGGTCGGCTTCCAGGCTAGCGCTGCCCTGGGCCGTTTGGGTTAGCGTGATTGTGCGATCTGGGACGCGAGGTAGGCGTCAGCGTGCGGGGCCCCTGTTCCACCGGTGTGATGGTTCAGGGCCTCCCCGTCGCCTCTGGCTGTACCTGTTTGGCCAGGTCGCGCAGGGAACTGGCCTCCCGGGCCCGGACCACGCACAGGATGCGTGTCACCGCCCCGGGGTCGAGTACGCCGGGGACCAGTGCGCCCAAGACCGTTCGGGGCGCGCGGCTGATCGGGCTCACTTCCGCTCAGTCCACAGGGACGGTATCAGCGGGGCGAGCGCGGCGGTCAACGCGTCGGCGATACGGCGGAGTTCGGGGGTCGAGTCGCGCAGGACCTCGGCGGCGGCGTGGAGGACGGGGGTCAGGACCAGCAGGGTGCCCGCGGCGAGGCCCGCCGCCGCGGGGAGCAGCGGGGAGCTCGCCTCCACCAGCTCGCCGAGGACCACCACGGCCTCCTCGACCGCCGGTTCGACCGCGTCGAGGACCGGCAGCAGGCTGTCGCCGATGGCGGCGAGGAGGGCCTGAGCCGGTTCGCTGACGGGGTGGACGGCGAGGGGCGCGCCGGTGGTGCCAGCCGGGTCAGGGTCTCCACGATGCGGTAGAAGGCCTCCTGGGCCTGCGGCGACGCGCTCGCGTCGGCCAGCTCGGCCGTGGTCCGGCGCAGTACGCGCAGCATCTCGGTGCCCGAACCGTCGCGTGGATCAAGGGTGTTGACGGCGATCCTGGTGATGTTCCCGGCCGTGTCCAGGAGCTGGCCGGTGATGTCGGTCGTGGTGCGCGCCATCCGCACCAGGTCGTCCCTGCCGGGCAGGGACGGAATCAGCGACGGGATCGGGGCCATGGGTCCTCCTCGCCTTGCGCGAAGCCTCACCTCGTACCGGGCGGTACCGAAGCCGAGCCCGGGTCGAGCCGAAGCCGAGCCCGGGTCGAGCCGAAGCCGAGGCCAGGTCCAGCCGAAGCCGAGCCCGGGTCGAGCCCAAGCCAAGACCCGACGCCGAGCCGAAGCGAGACCCGGCGCCGAGTCGAAGTCTGAGCCGAAGGCCGCCGAAGGGCAGGCCGACGGCCGAGCCCGAGCCGGTACCGCGTTCAGCATGCCCTCTCCGGCGCCCGAAGAAGTGCCGTTCGAGGCACGGGTGATGGCTGTGCCCTCTTGTTGCCCGGGAGTCGAACAGGTAGACCACCTGTGGTTGACCTCCCGTGGTTGACACACCCGCACCGGCACGTCCGAGGAACCCCACTCCAGGAGGTAGCGTGCGTCCGCCGAGACCCGGCCCGAGATCCGCACTGTTCAGCGTTGCCGCCGTCACTGTCACCACAGGGTCGCTCCTGATCGCCCCGCACCCCGCGGGCGCCGACCCGAAGCCCACCGTCCGCGAGGGCTCCGCGCTGCCGCAGGGCGCCGCCAAGGCCCCGGCGGGCGCGGCCCGGCGGGGCCTCACGGCGCCGGTCACCGACCTCGCCGACACGGCCGGTTCCAGCCGCGGTTATCCCCGCGAGCAGATCCTCTCCCCCGATCCCGAGAACCCGGCCGACAAGTCCATCAAGCTCGGCCTCACCCCGTACCACGCCATCGCCCCGAAGCTGAACGCCCTCCAGGGGCTCGGCGACCGGGTGAGCGTCGAGGTCGCCGGACGCTCGGCCGGCGGCCACCGGCTCTACCTCGTCACCGTGACCGCCCCGGAGACCGCACGCCAGGCCCGTAGCCAGGCGAGGATGCGCGAACTCATCGAATCCGCACCGGGGTCGGCCGCCAAGGACCCGGCGGTCAAGAAGTCGTACAAGACGCCCGTCTTCTTCAACAACAACATCCACGGCAACGAGTGGGAGGGCACGGACGCGTCCCTGAAGCTCATCGAGCGCCTCGCGACGGCGAGTGACACGAAGACGAGGGACCTCCTCGCCCACTCCCGCCTGTACTTCAACATCACCGCCAACCCGGACGGCCGTATCGCGGGCACCCGCACGAACGCAGGCGGCTTCGACATGAACCGGGACTTCGTCACCGCCTCCCAGCCCGAGGTGCGGGTGATGCGCCAGATCCAGATCGACAAACAGCCGGCCGTGATGCTCGACCTGCACGGGTACGTCAACGGCACGCTCATCGAGCCGACCACTCCCCCGCACGGCGAGAACTACGAGTACGACCTCTTCCTCAAGAACACCTACGCCAACGCCCTCGGCATGGAGTCCGCCGTCAACGGCCTCGGTTACACACCCGGGAAGGACGGCGTCGACCCGGCCCAGATCCCGTTCCGCGACGCGGAGGAGGGCTGGGACGACTGGCCGCCGATCTTCACCCCGCAGTACGCGGCCTTCCACGGCACGGTCGCCGCGCACACCGTGGAGATCCCGCTCCGCGTCAACAACGCGGACTACGAGTCGCTGCCTGCCACCGAACTCCGTCGCCGCTCCGCGATCAACGTGGACGTGGCGGGCGCGGCCCTGCGCGCGACGCTCGACTTCGTGCGGGAGAGGCGGACCTCCCTGATCGCCGACCAGATCGAGGTCTTCCGGCGCGGTGCCACGGGCGCCGCCCAGGTCCCCGTCTCCGAGGAGACCGTGCCCGGCGTGCCCGGCATCGGCCCCGAGGACGTCTACACGACGAAGTTCCCGCGCGCCTACGTCATCCCGGCGGGCACCGCCCAGCGGTCCGCCACGGCCGCCGCCCGCCTCGTCGACCACCTGCTCGCCAACGACGTACGCGTCACCCGCGCCACCCACTCCTTCCGGCTCGGCGGCCGGTCGTACGCGAAGGGCTCGTACGTCGTCGACATGCGCCAGCCCAAGCGTGGGCTGGCCAACGTCCTGCTGGCCGACGGGCGGGACATCAGCGACAAGGTCTCGGTGATGTACGACATCTCCGGCTGGAGCCTGGGCCGGCTGTGGGGGGCGAGTGTGGTGGGCGTCGAGAGCGGCCGGCTGTCGGCCGTCTCCGCACGCCCGGTGAAGGCGGCGGCCCGCGTCGGATACGTGGCCCCGCGCGGCGATCTGCGCCTGCGCCTGGACTCCCCGCAGGAGATCGCCGCCCTCAACTCCCTTCTCCAGGACGGGATTTCGGTACGTCAGGCGGCCGACGGCAGCGCGCTCGTCCCGTCCTCGGCGCGACGGCAGGCCGAGGCGCTCGCGAGGTCGTACGACGTGGCCTTCGACGCGACCAGGACCGTCAAGGGCATCCCCCTCCACCCGGTCCGCGTCGCCGCGGCCGTCACGGCGGGCGAGCTGTTCGCACTCCGCGAGATGAACTTCGACGTCGTCCCGGTGTCGACGGCGGTCCTCAACGCGGGCTTCGACTGGTCGAGGGCCGATGTGCTCTTCGTGTCGTCCGGGCTGTCGTACGGCGGTCTGAACGCGTCCGCCCGTACGGCCCTCGCCGACTTCCTCGGCGGCCACGGGCTGGTCGGCCGGGGCGCGACCGGCGCCGCGCTCACCACGGCCACCGGGCAGCTGAAGGCGACAGCGGTGGCGGGCAACGGGGACGCCAACGGCGTGGTCCGCGTGGTGAATTCGGGCGGCCCGGTGACAGGTGGCGCACCGGACCACAGCTTCGTCTACGCGCCCGTCTGGTTCACCGACCTCGGCCCCGGCGTCACCGTCGAGCAGTCGTACGGCACCGGAAACCCGCTCGTCTCCGGGCACTGGCGGCCACGGGAGGACGGCGCCGGCGGCCCGGCAGCGGCGGCGGGCCGGCCGTCCGTCGTCAGCGGCCCGAACGCTGTCCTCTTCGGCACGGAACCGCTCTTCCGTGACCACCCGAAGGGAGAATTCCCGCAGGTGGGGCGGGCGTTGCTGACGGTGTCCTGACCCACTCATCATCGGTCGATCATTCAGGCGGGAGCGCGATGACACAGCAGACAGGGACGGTCACCGTCCACGGCACGGTCGCCGACGGCTTCGAGGCGGTGCGCGAGGAGTTCGCCGCGTTCGTGGCCACCGAACGGGCCGATTACGAGGGGCAGTTGACCGCGTATGTGCACGGGCGGCGGGTCGTCGACCTGTGGGCGGCCCCCGAGGCGGACGCGGCGGCGGGCGGTGACTCGCTGCACGGCGTGTTCTCCTCCACCAAGGGGGCCGCCCATCTCGTCGTCGCGCTCCTCGTCCAGGACGGTGTGCTGAAGCTGGACCGTGAAGTCGCCCACTACTGGCCGGAGTTCGCGGCCGAGGGCAAGGGTTCGGTGACCCTGCGGGAACTGATCACGCACCGGGCGGGGCTCATCGGCATCGACGCCGGGTTCACGGACGAGGAGCTGGCGGACGATCGCGTCATCGCCGAACGCCTCGCCGTCCAGCGCCCCTTCTGGCGCCCGGGCAGCGCCTTCGGCTACCACGCGCTCGTCATCGGGGCGCTCACCGGAGAGGTCGTACGGCGCGCGACGGGCCGCACGCTCCCGGAGGTGTACGAGGAGCGGGTCCGTGCCCCGTACGGCCTCGACTTCTTCCTGGGGCTGCCGCCCGGGCACGAGCCCCGTTTCCGTACCGTCCTGCCGATGGTCCCGACACCCGCCCAGCAGGCCGAACTGGACGCGGTGCCACGCGGACCGCACACGCTGTCCTCGATCGCGTTCAACAGCCAGGTGCCGGACCCGGGCGAGCTGACCGACTTCCCCAACTCCCCCGCCGTCCGGGCGAGCGGCCAGGCCTCGGCGGGCGGCATCGCCTCCGCACGCGGCCTCGCCGGCATGTACGCGGCGGCCATCAGCACGGTGGACGGCCGACCTCCGCTACTGAAGCCCGACACCATCGCCGAGGTGGGCCAGATCCACTCCCTCGGCTTCGACCTCGTGGCCCGCGCCCCCAGGGCGTATGGCCTCGGCTTCCAGGCCACCGGCGAGAACCTCTACCCCTTCCTGGGCGCCGGCGCCTTCGGCCACAGCGGCGCGGGCGGCTCCCAGGCCTTCGCCGACCCCCGCAGCGGCCTGGCATACGGCTACACCCGCCGCCGGATGGCCTTCCCGGGTGGGGCGGCGCCGGAGAACGCGCAGCTGGTGCGGGCGGTGCACACGGCGGCGTCGGCCGGCTGAGGCCGTACGTCCGCACACATGGCGGAGTCCGCACCCCACGTCCAGGGGTGCGGACTCCGGCGTGTGCAACGACTGAGTCATACAAGCGTCACGGGTTCTGCCGCGCGAGCTTCTTCAGAGCTTGACGATCATCTTGCCGGTGTTGTCGCCGCGCAGGACGCCGAGGAAGGCTTCGAGGTTGTTCTCGATGCCCTCGACGACCGTCTCGCGGTACTTGAGTTCGCCCGAGGCGACCCAGGGGCCGATGTCCTGGACGAACTGGGGCTGGAGGTCGTAGTGGTCGCCGACGAGGACGCCCTCGACGCGGAGGCGGTTCTGCAGGATCTTGACCATGTTGCGCGGGCCGGGGGTCGGCTCGGTCGCGTTGTACTGGGAGATCATGCCGCAGATCACGGCCCGGCCGCGCAGGTTGAGCGCGCCGATCGCGGCCTCCAGGTGCTCGCCGCCGACGTTGTCGAAGTAGACGTCGATGCCGTCCGGGGCGGCCTCCTTGAGCTGCTCCCAGACCGGGCCGTTCTTGTAGTTGAAGGCGGCGTCGAAGCCGTACTCCTCGACGAGCAGCTTGACCTTCTCGTCGGAGCCGGCGGAGCCGATGACACGGGAGGCGCCCTTCAGCTTGGCGATCTGGCCGACCTGGCTGCCGACGGCGCCGGCGGCGCCGGACACGAACACCGCGTCGCCCTCCTTGAAGGCGCCGACCCGCAGCAGGCCCGCGTAGGCGGTGAGACCGGTCATGCCGAGGACGCCGAGGTAGGCGGAGAGCGGCGCCGCGTCCGGGTCCACCTTCACGGCCTGCTTGGCGTCGAAGGTCGCGTACTCGCGCCAGCCGCCGAAGTGCAGCACGTGGTCACCGACGGCTATGCCCTCGGCCCCGGAGGCCACGACCTCGCCCACGGCACCACCCTGCATGACCTTGCCCAGCTCGAACGGGGCGACGTACGACTTCGCGTCGCTCATGCGGCCACGCATGTACGGGTCCACGGAGAGGTACTTGTTCCGTACGAGGACCTCACCCGTGCCGGGCTGCCGGATCTCCGCCTCGACCAGGGCGAAGTCCTCGTCCTTGGGCCAGCCGACGGGGCGGCTCAGCAGGTGCCATTCGCGGCTGGTGGCGGGGAGGGCGGGGGTGTCGGACATGGGGGGCCTTCCTGCGGGTGCGTTCGTACATACCGTGCGGTTACTTCACTACCTGAAACAACCATGCGCTTGAATATTTCATGTTGTCAAGTAAAGAGGTAGTCTGGAGCCCATGGCCATGGAGAAGACGACCGTCCCGACCCCCCGCGTCGACTCGCTGACCCTTGAGGTCGTCGAGCTCATCGGTACGGTCGTGGCCCGCTACCACGAGGAGTACGAGGACGCCGCCGCGGAACACTCCCTCACCGGGGCCCAAGCCCGCCTCCTCGGTCTTCTGTCCCTGGAACCGCTCCCCATGCGCCGCCTCGCCCAGAAACTCCGCTGCGAACCGTCGAACGTGACGGGGATCGTGGACCGGCTGGAGGGGCGGGGGCTGGTCGAGCGGCGACCCGACCCCAACGACCGACGGGTGAAGCTGGCCGCGGCGACGCAGGAGGGGCGGCGGGTGGCTCGCAGCCTGCGGGATTCCCTGGGCTTCGCCCGGGAGCCGCTGGCCGGGTTGAGCGCGGCCGAGCGGGAGTCGTTGCGGAATCTGCTGCGGCGGATGCTGGACGCGTAAGACGTAGGGCGGCGGACGGCCGGCGGGTGGTCCGCCGGCCGAACCGAGCGGAGCATCAGGCCTGGGACGGCGCCGGTTCCGTCGCCCGGGGCAGCCGGTCGAGGCCTCGGTTGAAGCGGCGCAGGAGGAGTACGGCGGTGGTGGCGAGGCCGGTGAGGAGGCCGAGCCAGATGCCGAGGGTGTCCAGCCCGGTGGCGAGGCCGAGAAGGACTGCGGCGGGCAGGCCCACGAGCCAGTAGCCGACGAGGGTGACCCGGAAGCCGCCCTTGGTGTCGTCGAGGCCGCGCAGGAGACCGACGCCGATGTTCTGGGTGCAGTCGAAGAACTGCAGTACGGCGGCGACCAGCAGCAGCTGCGTGGCGATCTCCACGGCCCTGTCGTCGCCGCTGTCGAAGAAGGGGGCGAGGACCAGGCCCGGCAGGGTCACGTACACCAGCCCGACCACGGCCATCACCGCCGCCGCACAGGCCAGGGCCGTGGTCTTCAGGCGCTGGGCAGCGGCCAGGTGGTGCAGCGCCAGCTCACGGCTGACCCCGATGGACGCGGCGTGGGAGAGGCCGACGGCTATCTGGAAGACGATGTAGACGAGCTGGTTGACGGCGGTGTGCGCGGCCAGCGCCGACGTGCCGAAGCTGCCCGCGAAGAGCGCGACGACGAAGAAGAAGCCCGCCTCGGAGCCGTAGGTGGCGGCGATCGGCGTGCCGAGGCCGGTGAGCCTGCGCAGCGTGGCGGGCCGGGTCTTCCAGATACTGAGGGACAGCACCGGGGCGAGCCGGGCGTCGCGCCGGGCGGAGAAGTAGAGGGCCAGGCAGGACAGGGCGTACACCAGGCTGGTGGACAGGCCGATGCCCGGCAGGCCCAGCTCGGGGAAGATCCAGGTGCCGTGGATGAAGGCCCAGTTGAGGCCCACGTTGACGGCGATCGAGGCGAGGGTGATGCGCAGCAGGGCCTGGGGGCGGCGCATGCCGACGGTGAACTGCCGTATCGCCTGGAACCACAGGCAGGGGATCAGTCCGGGCGCCATCGTGTAGAGGACGGGCTTCGCGGCGTCGACCACCTCCGGGTCCTGGCCGAGCAGGATCACGGCGTGCCCGATGAGCACCATCAGGACGGCACCGACGACGCCCGCGAGGGTGGACAGCAGGAGGCTGGCGCGGACGAGGTCCCGGACATCCTCCTGCGCCTCCTCGGAGACCCCGGCGGATTCCGCCCGCGCGTCGGCCGCCGCGACCTGGTTGCCGACGGCGGTGACCATGCCGACGCCCATCGTGCGCAACTGGTTGAAGATCACCATGGCGAGGCCGCCCGCCGCCAGGGCCTCGGTGCCGAGCAGGCCCATCATGACGGTGTCGGTGGTGGTCAGGGCGACCTGGGCGAGCTGGGTGAGCGCCAGCGGCACGGCGAGCGAGGCGAGGGCGCGGCTGTCGCCGAGGAGGCGGGCGAGGGCGGGCGGCATCGGTTCCGTTCCTGGGGTGTGGGGGGCGTACGACGGGGTGTTATCCCCGCGCGTCCGGTGCGACGCGGCGGAGTTTGGCGAGCAGCTCGTCCACCTCGCGTTCGACGTCGGGGGAGAGCAGGTCCCGGGCGCTCATCCAGTCGTCGTCGAAGACGGTGTCCAGGTACTTCTCCCCGCCGTCGTTGATCAGAGCGACCATAGTCGTCCCCGGCGCGAGCGAGGTCATCCGGGTCAGTGCCTCGTACACCACCCCGCCCGCCGAGCCGCCGAGCAGCAGCCCGGTGCGGCGGGCGACGGCCCGCGCGGTCGCGAAGGCCTCCACGTCGCCGACCTTCGCGCCCTCGTCCAGCAGCCCGTAGTCGACCATGGCGCCGATGGTGGCGCCCTCGGGTGTGCCGGTCCCCGACTGGTGGTAGTCGTGCGCGGGCGGCCCGAAGGCGATGGAGCCCTTGGGCTCGACCCCGACGATCGTGACCTCGGGCACGGTCCGGCGCAGTGCGCCCCCGGTGCCGAACAGGCCGCCGCCGGTGCCGACCGCGCCGATCAGGATGTCGATACGGCCGTCCAGCGCGGCGTCGAGCTCCCGGGCCACCGGGTGGTAACCGACCCCGTTGGCGAGGTTGTTGTGCTGCTCGGTGAAGTAGGCGTTGTCGGACTCGGCGGCCATGCGCTCCGCCAGCTCCTCACGCGCGGCCGTGGCCAGGTCGTCGTCACCCTCGTCGGCGACGTAGACGAGTTCCGTGCCCATGGCCTTCATGGCGCGCAGCTTGTCCTTGGAGGCGTGGTGGTCGACGACCGCGGTGAACGTGTAGCCGCGCTCGGCGGCGACGACCGCGAGACCGAGCCCGGTGTTGCCCGAGGTGGACTCGATGATCCGGCCGCCGGGGCGCAGCAGCCCGCGCTCCTCGGCGTCGATCACCATCTGCCGGGCCATGCGTATCTTCGCCGTCCCGGTCGGGTTGAACTGCTCCAGCTTCAGCAGCAGCCGTGCGTCGCTCTCGGTGCGGCACAGCTCGAACAGCGGGGTGGCGCCGATGAGTTCGGAGACCTGGCGGACGATGGCCGGCCGGTGCAGAGGGTGGTCCAGAGGGTTCATGGCTGAGAACTCCCTACGGGTGGCGGTCGAGACGCCAGCGGGGACGGGCGGAGGGGGAGTCGTACGTGGGTGGCTCGATGACGACCTTGGGCGGCAGCGGCAGCTCGTGGAACGGGGACTCGTTGGAGTCCATCTGGTAGCCCGCGGTGTTCAGATACACCAGCAGGTCGCCGGTGGCCGGGCGGACGGGGAAGGGGATCTTTCGCCAGGTGAGCATGTCCGACTCCAGGCACGTCGCGGCGCCCACACAGGCCGGGTACGGGCCCGCGTCGGCGATGTCGGCCCGGTCGGCGGGGATGAGCACCGGGTCCGGGAGGAACTCGCTCTCGAACCACTGCTCGGACAGGCTGAGGCTGCTGCCGTCCACGGTGAGGATGTCGTAGCCGTCGCGTTCCTTGACGCCCTGGACCCGGAAGACGGTGCAGCCCGCCTGGTCCAGCAGCGCCCTGCCCGGCTCGACGAGCAGCGTCACCCCGGCCGCCCGTACCAGTTCGGCCAGGGTCGACTCCTCGCCCGCCGGCGTGGTCGTGAGCATGGCGGCGAGGGCGTCGGCTCCGGCGACGGGCGAGTGGTACGGGTAGTAGCCGGAGAAGGCCTTGTGCTTGTGGAAGTGCTCGGGGCGGGTGCTTTCCTGGAAGCGGCGCCAGTCCTCCGCGCCCACGTAGTCCACCGCGAAGCCGCCGCCGACGCTGATCCGGTCGGCCCGCAGCCCCCACGTACGGGCTTGGGCGCACAGCCGTACCAACTCGGCGGCGAGGTCGGCCCGTTCACGGATGTCGTAGCCGGAGAGGTGGAAGCTGAACCCCGCCATGTCCACGTGCTCGGTGCGGCAGCGGCGCAGGGCCGTGTTCATCTCGGCGTCGTCCAGCCCGAAGCGGCTGTGCGGCTGGCCGGGGGGAAGGCGACGTAGCAACACCCGGGCGGTACGGCCGAGTTCGTCGGCGAGGGCGAGGACGCGGTCCAGTTCGTCGAGGGCGTCCACGGCGACGAGCGCGCCGTGCAGCACGGCGACCCGCAGCAGTTGGTCGTCCTTGGCCGGGCCGGTGACGACCAGGTCCGTACCGCGCACACCGGCCGCCAGCGCCTCGCGCAGCTCGCCGTGGCTCGCCACGTCCACGCCCAGGCCCGCGACGGCCGCCCGCTCCACGAAGACGGCGGCCTTGTTGGCCTTCTTGGCGAAGTACACCCGGCCGTCCACGCCCGCATCGGCGAACGCCTGCCGGAAAGCGGCGGCGTTGGCGTCGAACCGCTGCGGGAACAGCAGGTGGTACGGCCCGCCCAGACCGTGGCTCAGCTCGTGCGGAAGGGCGCTGCCGGGCGGGGCGAGGAGCGCGCGCACCTCCTCGGTGGTGTGCGAGGTGAGGGTGGTGGTCACGTCCACAGCGGTACCGCCGTGCCCAGCCCCTGGGCGAGCGCGAGCTGTGCGAACCGGTGGCCGAGCGCGATGTCGGTGACGACCAGCCCACTGTTGTACGCGAAGATCCGCTGTCCGGCGTCCGTACGGCCCTCGGCACGGCCCGCCAGGACCTCGGGGAACTCGGCGTCCACGTCGCGCAGTCGACCGCTCGCGTCCGCCATGTCGGTACCGGTGACCCGCATCTGGGCCTCGCTGGTGGCGATGACGCGGTCGGCCGTGTGCAGGGTGGAGGCCGCGATGCCGTACCCGATCAGCACGGACAGGGCCGACGGCTTCAGCCACTCGGCCTCGACGGACGCGGGCGTGTTGGGGCCGGCGGTGGCGAGCACGATGTCCGCCTCCTCGGCGGCCGCGCGCAGATCCGTCACGATCTCCACGTCCCGCTCGGGGAAGTGGGCGTGCAGCTGTTCGCGTACGGCCCGGATGCCGTCGGGGTGGGTCCCGAAGAGCATCAGCCGGTCCAGGTCCGGCAGCGTGGTCAGCAGGAAGGGAAGAGCGAGCCGGCCCTGGACGCCGGTGCCGATGACGAGGGCGCTGCGGCTGCCGGGGGCGGCGAGTTCGCGGGCGAGGAGCGCGGAGACGGCCGGGGTGCGCAGTGCCCCGACGCGGCCGCAGTCCATCATCGCGACCGGCAGGCCCGTGGCGTCGTCGTAGAGGCTCAGCGTCGTGTAGTAGTGCTGCTTGTCGCGGTCCTCGTGGAGGCCGTACTTGTACGACGTCTTGACCGCGACGACCCCGCGCTCCCCGTCCCGGCCGAGCATCGCGTAGGCCACGGAGTGGCCGTCCTCGGGCTTGACGGTGAGCTTCTGCGGATTGTCGGAGCGGCCCTCGGCCAGGGTGCGGTAGGCCTGTTCCACCACGGAGACGACGTCGGGCAGCGTGATGTCGATGCCGGCCACGTCGCTGGTGCTGAGGACGCGCAGGGTCTTGTCGTCGGGCGTCACGGCGTTCCCTCCGGGGCTGTCGATGCGGGTCATGCGAACGCCTCCACGGCGGCCTGGCCGTAACCGTGCTCGGACTCCTCGGCGGGCGGCCGGGTCCGGCGGCCCTTCACGCGCACGGAGGAACGTTTCAGCCAGCGGTCCGTGCCGTCGTAGCGGGCCTTGAAGGGCACCCGGCCGTGGACGACCAGATCGTTGTCGACGACCAGGACCTCACCGGGGTTCAGGCTCACCGCGCCGCTGACGCGGGCGAGTTCGTCCTCCAGGCGGGCGTAGGCCGCGCGGTGGTCCTCGGGTGCCTGGTCCAGCGGGGTGTAGGCCGGGTCGAAGCGCAGGGTCAGGCCGTCCTCCGACTCCCACAGCGTGGGCACGGCCGGTGGCTCGCCCGCGTAGCCCTGGGCCTCCTCGTAGGCGTCGTCGGGGAGGATCGGCAGGACCGGGCGGCTGAGCAACTTCACTTCACCGGCGTCGAGTTCGACCTGGCGGATGCTGGCCGCCGTGGTGGCGACCGAGTCGGGGTTGCGCATGCAGCCGAGGACCAGGAGGTGGGCCCGGCCGGGGTGGAAGGCGTCCTCGGTGTGCGGGCTGAGCAGCACGCTGCTGCTGGCGCCGGTCTGCTCCTCCTCGTGGCCGGGAGACGGCACGATGTTGTGCACGAAACGGCCTTCCTGCTGTCCCTCCCAGGCGATGGGGGTACCCATCACCGTCGACAGCAGGAGCAGGACGACGTCGTATACGGCACCGGCGTCGCCGACGGTCGACCAGTGGCCGGGAGTGGGACCGAGCGCCGCGTCGTCGACGGGCAGACCGCGCAGCACGAACAGGCCCTCGGCGGTGTCGACGGGGCGGCAGGCGTGGCGTATCCGGTCGCTCAACGCAGCGGCGACGGCGGGGACCTGAGCCAGCAGGCCCGGGTGGGTGGATGAGCCGTCGTACGAGGTGAGAAGGGTGCGGGCGGCGGCGGTCAGTTCGGCCACCGAGTCGGGATCGAGCAGACGTACGGGGGCGATTCCCGTGGGCATGGGGGATCCGTTCGTTCCGGTGCGGGGCAAGGTGTTGAGGATCTCCGGGCATGGCGAAGAAGGCCTCCCGATCCCGATCGCGTGGTCGGATGCGATCTCGGGTAGCCCGTTGGAAACATAGCCACCCCACAGGTAAACAGGGAAGGCTTACCTAACTTTGATCTATGTCACACCGTTGGTGGTCTTGTCGTACAGGGGCGACACAGGGTAGGTAAGGCTAAGCAATCCAGCCAACTGCGGGAAAATGAGGAACAAGTGGAGCTGACGCGACGTCACATGCTCTGGCTCGGTGGCGCCATCGGAGCCGGCACCCTGCTCACTGCCTGCGGAGGCGGCGACGAGGAGCCGGCCGCGTCCGCCACGGGCGGTACGGCCAAGCCCGTCAAGGGCGGCACCCTGCGGGTCGGCGCGCTCGGCCGCGCCGGCGCCATCACCCGTGATCCGCACGGGAGTCAGGCCAACGAGAGCGACTACCTCATTCTCAGCCTGATCTACGACACCCTGACCGTCCCCGGCGCCAAGCCCAACACGGCGCCCCGCCTCGCCGCGAGCTGGAAGGCCTCGGACGATCTGAAGACCTGGCGGTTCACGATCGCCAAGGGCGCGAAGTTCCACGACGGTTCACCGGTCACCGCCGAGGACCTCGTCTTCTCGCTGAAGCGCCTGCGCGCCACCCCCGCGGGCGCCTCCCGGCTGCCCGGCATCCAGGAGAAGAACATCACCGCCGAGGGCACCGACACCGTCGTCCTCGTCTCCGACTACGCCAACGCCGAACTGCCCCTGCTGACCCGCCTCACCACCTTCGTCATACCGAAGGGCACCACCGACAAGGACATCGCCAAGGCCCCCGGCACCGGCCCCTTCAAGCTCGACTGGTTCCGTGGCGGCAACGCCCGCCTCGTCCGCAACGAGGACTGGTACGGCGGCGACGTGCACCTCGACGCCATCGAGGTCAAGATCTTCGAGAGCCCGCAGGCCATGGCGAGCGCCCTGCTCGCCGGCCAGATCGACCTCGCCTCCAACGTCGGCGCCGTCGCCGCGCGTACGGCCGAGAGCCGCAAGGACATCCAGGCCGTCCGCCGCCCCAACGACATGGCCATGCCCATCGTCATGCGCACCGCCGACGGCCCGTTCGCCGACGCGAAGGTCCGTGAGGCGTTGCGCCTGGCCGTCGACCGCGAGGCCATGGTCAAGCAGGTCCTCTCCGGCTACGGCACCGTCGCCAACGACATCCTCGGCACCGGCGACCCGGCCTTCGACAAGAGCATCCCGCAGCGCACCCGTGACCTCGCCAAGGCCAAGGAACTGCTGAAGGAGGCGAAGTTCGACACCTCCAAGACGTACGAGCTGTACACCACCGAGGACATCTCCGGTCTCGCCGAATCGGCCACCCTCTTCGCCACCCAGGTCCGCGAGGCCGGCGTGAAGGTCAAGGTCGTCAAGCAGGAGTCGGGGACCTTCTGGGACAAGACCTGGCTCAAGGGCGACCTCTACACCACCTACTGGGGCACCAACGACTCCGTCGTCTTCTTCGCCAGCAAGACGATGGTCTCCGACAGCGGCCAGAACGAGGCCGGCTGGAAGGACGAGGCCTTCGACGAGGCCTACGAGAAGGCCATCGGCACCGCCGACGCGAGCGCGCGCACCCAGTTGCTGAAGCAACTCCAGCAGATCGAGTACGACAGCTCCGGCTATCTGCTGTGGGGCATGGCCGACGGCATCGACCTCGCCGGGGCCAAGGTCAACGGGCTGCCCACGCTGCCCGGCTACGGCAGGGTCCAGCTCGAACAGGCGTGGCTGGCCCGTTGACGCCTGACACGACCGCGCCGGCCGGACCCTCTCCCCTGACTCCGAGGGTCCGGCCGGCGCGGGCTCCCCTGCTGCTGCTCGCCCGGGTGGGTGCTGTCGTCCTGAAGCGGGCGGCGCTGCTCGTGGTGCTCCTCGCGCTGGTGTTCCTCACCGTCGAACTGCTCCCCGGGGACGCCGCGGCCGCGACCTCCGAGCGCGGCGAGAGCGCGGCCGACATCGAACGGCGGCGGGAGCTGCTGGGCCTGAACAGACCGGTCCTGGAACGCTTCTGGGACTGGATGAGCGGCCTGCCCACCGCGGACCTGGGCACCTCGGCGCGCGGCGAGAAGGTGACCGACCTGCTGTCGAGTGCCTTCCCCAACACCCTCGTCCTCGGCGGGCTCGCGCTGCTGCTCACCGCCGCGCTGTCCCTGGGGCTCGGCTGCTGGGCCGCGCTCCGACCGGACGGGCGGGTGGACCGGGCGGTGTCCGGCACGGCGACCGCGGTCCTCGCGCTGCCCGAGTTCGTGGTGGCCGTCGCCCTGCTCCTGGTGCTGTCGCTGTGGACCGGCTGGCTGCCCGCCGTCACCCTCACCGACGCCGACGGAACCCCCTCCGACTGGACCATGCTGATCCTGCCCGCGCTCGCCCTGACCATCCCGCAGACCGGCTGGAACACCCGCATCGTGCGCGCCGCCCTCGCCGACGAGGCCCGCGCCCCGCACGTGGAGACCGCCGTCCTCGACGGGCTCCCGCCGCACCGGGTCCTCACCCACCACGTCCTGCCCGGTGCCCTGCCCACCGTCACCGCCGGCCTCGCGACCTCCACGGGCATGCTCCTCGGCGGCGCCGTCGTCGTGGAGACCATCTTCAACTACCCCGGTATCGGCTCGGTCCTGGCCTCGGCGGTCACCGACCGCGACAGCCCCGTCATCGCCGGGGTGACGGCCCTCGCCGGCGCGGTCATCACCGGCGTACTGCTCCTGGCCGACCTGGTACGGGACCTGACGACGGGAAGCCGCCGATGACCCCCCGCCTGCGCGCCACCGCCGTACGCGTCCTGCCCCCGCTGCTGCTCGTGTGTCTGGCCCTCGTCGGGCCCTGGATCGCGCCGCATCCCATCGACGCCCCGGTCACCGCGCCCTATGCGGAACCCGGCCCGGACGCCCTGCTCGGCGGCGACCAGCTCGGCCGGGACGTGCTCAGCCGGCTGCTGGCCGGGGGCCGCGACCTGGTCCTGTCCTCCACTCTCGTCGCGGTGCTCGTCACCGGCAGTGCGGCGGTGCTCGGCGCGATCGGCGCGCTCCGGCCCCGCGTCGGACGCCTGGTGGAACGGACCGCCGACGTGGTGATGCTGCTGCCCGCCGTGCTCGGCATCCTCCTCGTCACCCTCTCCTGGCCGGACGGCGGCCGACTCGCCGTGATCGCCGCCGCCGTCGTCCTCGGCGTGCCGTACGCGGTGCGCCTCGCGGCCGGCGCGGCGGGCCCCGTCGCCGCGTCCGGTTACGTCGAGGCCGCGGCGGCCGGCGGCGAACGGCTGTGGCACCTGGTGCTGCGCGAGGTGCTGCCGAACCTGCGGGCCACCCTCCTCGCCCTGTTCGGTCTGCGCTTCGTCGCCGCCGTCTACCTGGTCGCCACGGCCGCGTTCCTCCAGGTCGGGCCCCAACCCCCGGCCGCCGACTGGGCGTTGATGATCCGCGAGAACTCCTCCGGCATCCTGCTCAACCCCTGGGCCGTGGTCGCCCCCAGCGCCGCCATCGGCCTGCTCGCCCTGAGCGTCAACCTCGCGGCGGCAGCCCTCGCCCCGCAGACCGGCCGGAAGGCGGTGACCGTCCTGTGAGTCACACACCCGACCGGTACCGGAAGGACGACTCCCCCACGCCCGCCGCCACCCCGGCGGCCCGGGTCACGGACCTCACCGTGGCCGCCCCCGACGGGCGGATCCTGCTCCAGGACGCCCGACTCACCCTGCACCCGGGCAGGGTGACCGCGCTGACCGGTCCCTCCGGTTCGGGCAAGACCACGCTGCTGCGCGCCCTCACCGGACTCCTGCCGCCCGGCACGGAGCGCACGTCCGGACGTGTGGAAGTCCTCGGCCGTGACGTGTTCGCCCTGTCCGAACGGGAGCTGCGTGCCCTGCGCCGCGAGCGGCTCGCCTACGTCGGTCAGGACCCCGGCTCGGGACTGAACCCCCGGATGCGCGTCCGCTCCCTCCTGCGCGAACTCTCCGACGACCGCGCCCCGGAGGCGGTGCGGCAACTCCTCGCCGAGGTGCGGCTCCCGGACGACGGCCGCCTCGCCACGCGCCGGCCACCGGCCCTGTCCGGCGGACAGCAGCGCCGCGTGGCCCTCGCCCGCGCCCTGGCCCGCCGCCCCCACGTCCTCCTCCTCGACGAGCCGACCGCCGGCCTGCACCCCGAACTCCGGGACGAGATCGGCGAGTTGCTGGGCCACCTCGCCCGCGAGCACCAGCTGGCCGTCGCACTCTCCTGCCACGACCCCGAACTCGTCGAGCGGATCGCGGACGAGGTGGTGGAACTCGGCGCCTCGCATGTCCCGCGGCCACGTACGCCCCACGGGAGCGACGCGCCGGCCGGCGACCCGGCGGAGCGCGGGCCGCGGGAGACCGGATCGGTGGACGTACCCGTGCTCGACGTGCGCGATCTCCGGGTCACCTTCGGCCGACGCTCGGACGCCCCCGCGCTGGACGGCGTCACACTGACCGTCGCCCCCGGATCGGCGACCGGCATCGTCGGCGCCTCGGGCTCCGGGAAGACCACCCTCGTCCGCGCCGTCGTCGGGCTGCAATCGGTCACCGCCGGCACGATCCGCCTCGACGGGGTACCACTGAGCACCGGCCTGCGCGGCCGCGGCCGCGAGCAGCGACGCCGCATCCAGCTGGTCACGCAGAACCCGCTCGGTGCGCTCAACCCCAGCCGTACGGTCGGCGCCGCGATCGGCAGGCCGCTGCGGCTGCACCGGCGGTGCGCGTCCCGTGAGGTGCCGGCCCGGGTGGCGGTCCTCCTCGAACAGGTGGGCCTGCTGCCCGAGTTCGCCTCCCGCTACCCGCACGAGCTGTCCGGCGGACAGCGTCAGCGGGTGGCCATCGCGCGGGCGCTGGCGGCCGATCCGGACGTGCTGATCTGCGACGAGGTGACCTCGGCGCTGGACTCCGCCACCGCCGAGGCGATCATGGACCTGTTGGTCCGGCTCCGTTCGGACCGGGGCACGGCCCTCGTCCTCATCAGCCACGACCTCCCGCTCATCGCCGACCGCACCGACACGGTCACCGTCCTCGACGCGGGCCGCACCGCCGAGTCCGGCCCCACGGCGACCGTCTTCACCGCTCCGGGCCACCCGGCGACGCGTGCTCTGCTGCGGACACCGGCGGGGATGACGTGAAGCACGGGTCGAAGCCTCTGCGCGCGGGAAGGGCGATCCGCCGCAGTGGGTTCGACCCTTCTCCACGGCTCTCCACGGCCCGCGATCCCGCTGATGGGGCTATCCCCACCCCTGAGCGGTGGCTCGCCGGATGGGCAGCGGCCTACGGGCGGAGCGATCGTGTTCCGACAGGTCTCCGGCTCGCCGGGCGGTGACGGCACGACACACGGTGCCGAGAGCCGGCCTTCCTGGCGGACGCTCCGGAAGACCACGTGGCGGATGACCGAGGGGGAACAGTGAAGCGTCCCATAGAGCATGCTCTCGCGCGCCGTGCGCTGCTGGCCGGTGCGGCGGCAGCCGGTGCGGGAACGGTGTGGGGCAGTGCGGGGAGGGCCGTCGCCGACGGGGGAAGAGGGTCCGTGGGCCAGGGAGCGGTGGACGCCGAGGTGGCGCGTCTGGAGCGCGGGCTGATCGAGCTGAGGCGGGACATCCACCGGCACCCCGAGCTGCCGGGGCAGGAGCGATACACCGCCGGTGTGGTGACCCGGGAGCTGCGCGCGGCCGGGCTGGCCGTCGCCACCGGGGTGGGCGGCCACGGCGTCGTCGGCGTCCTGCGTGGCTCGCGTCCGGGCCGGACGGTCGCGTACCGGGCGGACATGGACGCGGTGCCGCCCCATGACATCGTCGGGGGCGGCACGGAGGCGGCCCACCTCTGCGGACACGACCTCCACACCACGGTGGCTCTGGGCATCGCGAAGGTCCTGGCGCGGCTGCGGCGGCAACTGAGCGGAACGGTGGTGTTTCTCTTCCAGCCCGCCGAGGAGAGCCTCGCCGGAGCCCGCGCGCTGATCGACGCGGGTGTGCTGGAACGCACCGGCGTCGAGGAGATCCACGCGCTGCACTGCGGGCCTTTCCCCGTCGGCCGGTTCGCCGTGACCCCGGGCTTCGGGATGCCGGGCCAGGACAAGGCGGAGGTGACTCTCCCGGGACCGGCGGCACCCGACGCCGCGCGGCGACTGGCCGCCGAGATCGGCGCGCTCGCCACGGTGACGCCCCCGCGGACGCCCGCCGACATCGAGCGGATGATCGCCGACGCCCAGACGCCGGACGGGCCGTTGGCCCGGTTCGTGGCCGTCCGGGCCGGAGTGCGGGAGGCCGGGGTGAGCGTGTCCTACCGCTGCTGGCCGGAGGAGCGGTACACGGAGGTACGCCACGACATCCGCCGACTGGCCACGTCGTACGCGGGGGCCCAGGTGAGCTTCCCCGCCGATCCGTTCCCCGCCATGGTCTGCCCGGAACACGACGCCCGCATGCTCGCCGACCACCTGCGCCGCACCCGGGGCCGGGATGCGGTCACCGTGCTCCAGTCCGCGTTCCCTCCCTTCAGCGGGGAGGACTTCGGCCTCTACCTGGACCGCGTCCCCGGCACGTACACCTTCCTCGGCGTCCGTGCCCCCGGCGCGTCCATCACCACCGCCTACCCGCACTTCCCCGACTTCGCCCCGGACGAGCGAGCCATCGGCATCGGCGTACGGGCGATGGCGGGCTGGATCGCGGAACGCACCCGGGGGGCCTAGGGCCCTTCTGAAGGTGACCTGCATGGTGCGGGGCGGGCGCCGCTCGACGAGACGGTCACCTTCATCGATGGGTGCGTTGCGCACGCGATCGCGGGGCCTGGGCGGGGGCGAATTACGGTTGCCCCGTTGCCAAGGGGCTGTGAGGGTCTGCCCTATGGCCACCTTCCACGCACCTGACGGCACGCCGCTCTCCTACCGCGTGCTCGGCGACGGGCCGCCGCTCGTCTGTCTGCCCGGCGGGCCCATGCGGGCCTCCGCCTATCTCGGTGATCTCGGAGGGCTGTCCGCGCACCGGCGGCTGGTCATGCTGGATCTTCGGGGTACCGGGGGGTCCGCGGTCCCCGAGGACACCGCGACGTACCGCTGCGACCGGCAGGCCGACGACATCGAGGCTCTGCGCGAGCATCTGGGGCTGGAGCAGGTCGATCTGCTGGCGCACTGTGCCGGGGCGAATCTCGCGGCGGCGTATGTCGCCCGCCACCCGGATCGCGTGGGCAGGCTCGTGCTGGTCACGCCGAGTCCCCTCGGGGTCGGTATCGCGGTCGGGGGCGAGGATCGGCTCGCGCTCGCCCGGCTGCGGAAGGGCGAGCCGTGGTTCGGCGAGGCGTTCGCGGCGCTGGAGGCGATCGCGGCCGGGCGGGCCGAGGAGGGGCACTGGGAGGCGGTCGCGCCGTTCTTCCATGGACGCTGGGACGGGGCGGCGCAAGCCCTGCACGCGGCCGACGAGGAGCAGCGCAACGGTGAGGCCGCGGGCGTCTTCGGCTCGGCGGGCGCCTTCGACCCGGAGGGCACGCGTGCCGCTCTCGGCAGGTTCGGGGCCCCCGTGCTCGTGCTCGCCGGGGAGGTCGATCTCAACTCGCCGCCGCGCGCGATGGCCGAGTACGCCGGGCTGTTCCCCGGCGCCCGGCTCGCCGTTCAGGACGGGGCCTCGCACCACCCGTGGATGGACGATGCCCGGGGGTTCACGGCGACGGTCGCCGGGTTCCTGACCTGAGGCCCACCCCTACGCGCACACCAACAGGAACCCGCCACATGCCAGCGAAGGCAAGGCCCCGGGGGCCACAGCGACAGCCGCCAGGTACCTGACCTGAGACCCACCCCTACGCGCACCACCACAGGAACTTCTCGCACGTCTCCGAGGGCGACGGTTCGGGGGTGGGGTCGTCGGTGGTGGGGTCGGTGGTGGGCTCGGTCGTCGGGTCCGGGGCGGACGTGGCGGCCGGGGCCGAGGTGGGGGCGTCGGGGCGGGTGCCCGCGGTCGCGGACTGGTCGCCGCGCTCCTTCTCGTCCTCGTCCTCGTCCTTGCCCTTGTCGTCCTTCTCCGACGCGGACGCGGACGGGGAGGCGGAGTCGGAGGGCGAGGCGGACGGGGAGCCGTCCTCGCCGGAGTCCCCGGTCGTGCCGTCCTGCTCTTTCGACCCTCCGTCGGGGGAGGCCGAGGCACCGCCCGCGGACTCCTCGTCCGCCGCGGTGGTCGTCGGACCGGAGCCGGGGGCCTCTATGCCCAGCTCCGCCAGGCTCAGCGCGCCGGCGGCCAGCAGCAGGCCGGTGCCGATCAGCAGGACACGCTTGCGGCGGCGCCGGTGGGCCGCCGCCTTGCGGTCGCGGCGGGTGGAACGCGTCCCGCCGCCATGCCCCTCGCGGGGGGCGGCCCGGCGACGCGACGAACGGGGGCCGGCCTCGTTCTCGGACGCGGCGGGGGTCTCCTCGGCGTCGTCCGGGCGCGCGTCGGCATCGTCCGCGTACGCGCGGAGCTCTTCGACAGAGGTGCCGCACCCCGGGCAGGCGAGGGCGCCGTTGAGGTGCCGTCGGCACGGGTGGCAGTAGTCCATGACGCGGGAAGACTAAGTTCCGCACAGGGAGCGTTCATAGAGTCTCCTGTGAAGGTTGTGTGCGGAACTTCCCTTTCCGGTTTGCTCGGTTGAGGTCAAGACCGACCATTCGCCCGATCCTCCGATCCCGGCTGCCGTGAACGCCGCGAGGTCCGTCGCACGGTGTGTGTGCGACGGACCTCGACAACCGTGTGCGTGCTGGTCGGCTCAGGTCTGCTTACGGGCCGTCATGGCCCGCTGGATCAGGATGAACGCGCAGAGCAGCACACCGGTGGCGATCTTCGTCCACCAGGAGCTGAGCGTGCCCTCGAACTGGATGAGGCTCTTGATCAGGCCAAGGACGAGGACGCCGAACAGCGTGCCCACGACATAGCCGGAGCCGCCCGTCAGCAGCGTGCCGCCGATGACCACCGCGGCGATCGCGTCGAGTTCCATACCGACGGCGTGCAGCGGGTCACCGGACTGGATGTACAGCATGAACAGCAGGCCGGCGAGGGCCGAGCAGAAGCCGCTGACCGTGTAGACGGCGATCTTCGTGCCGCCCATCGGGAGGCCCATCAGCAGCGCCGACTGCTCGTTGCCGCCGATGGCGTACACCCGGCGGCCGAAGCGCGTGTAGTGCAGCACGTAGAACGCGGCGGCGAGGACGACCAGGGCCACGATCGCGCCGATCGACAGGAAGCCGATCCCCAACTGCGCCTGGGCCTGGGCCAGGCTGCTCACCGAGGAGTCGCTGATGGAGATGGACTCCTTGCTGATGACCAGGCAGAGGCCCCGGAAGAGGAAGAGGCCTGCCAGGGTCACGATGAACGGCTGGATCTCGAAGTTGTGGATCACATAGCCCATGAGGAAGCCGCCGAACGCGCCCACCCCCAGGGCGATCGGGATGACCAGCAGCAGCGGCAGGCCCTGACGCTCCACCAGCCACGCCGTGAACATGGTGGTGAAGCCGATCACCGAGCCCACGGACAGGTCGATGCCGCCGGACATGATGACGAAGGTGGCGCCGACGGCGGCGACCAGCAGATAGCCGTTGTCGATGAACAGGTTGAGCAACACCTGCGGTTCGGTGAACCCGTAGTTCTGGTACCGGCTGAGACCGGCGACGTACATCGCGAGGAACAGGGCGGCCGTGACCAGGACGGGCAGCCGCCGGTCGCCGAGCAGGCGCGCGGCCTGCGACGTCGTACGGCTCGTACGGTTGTCCGGCGCCGCGGGGGTCTTGGTGGTCGCGCTCATCGCGACACCTCCATCTTCGGGGCGGCGTCGGCCGCGGGGGCGGCCTGGGCCGGTGCGGCCTGTCCGCGTCCCCTGGCGCCGAAGACCTTGGCCCGGAACTTCGGGGACTGCAGCAGGCAGACGACGATGACGACGACGGCCTTGAAGACCAGGTTGGTCTGGGTCGGCACGCCGATGGTGTAGATCGTGGTGGTCAGGGTCTGGATCACGAGGGCGCCGATGACCGTGCCGCCGATCGAGAACCGGCCGCCGAGCAGCGAGGTGCCGCCGATGACCACCGCGAGGATCGCGTCCAGCTCGATCCACAGACCGGCGTTGTTGCCGTCCGCGGCCGAGGTGTTGGAGCTGATCATCAGGCCGGCGATGCCCGCGCACAGGGCGCAGAACATATAGACCATGATCTTGATGCGCCGGGACCTGATGCCCACCAGCCGGCTGGCCTCGGCGTTGCCGCCGACCGACTCGACGAGCAGGCCGAGCGCGGTCCTGCGGGTCAGCGCCACCGTGATGGCGACGACGGCGGCCACCACGAAGATGGAGAAGGGCAGCGTCAGCCAGTAGCCGCCGCCGATCAGCTTGTACGGCTCGCTGTTGATGGTGATGATCTGGCCGTCGGTGATCAGCTGGGCGACACCGCGTCCGGCGACCATGATGATCAGGGTCGCGATGATCGGCTGGATGCCCATGCGGGCCACCAGGAAGCCGTTCCACAGGCCGCAGACGACCGCGGCCACCAGACCGATGCCCATGGCCAGGAACACCCCGGCCAGCGCGTTCTGGTCGGCCTGGTCACTGATGTACGAGCAGGTCAGGGCGCCGGTGATGGCGACGACCGCGCCCACGGAGAGGTCGATGCCGCCGGTGGCGATGACCAGGGTCATGCCGACCGCCACCAGGATCAGGGGCGAGCCGAACAGCACGATCGAGACGAGGCTGCCGTAGAGGTGGCCGTCCGTCATCCTGATCGAGAAGAAGTCGGGCGTGAAGGGGACGTTGACGAGCAGCAGGGCCACCAGGACCGCGACCGGCCAGAACAGGTGATGGTGCGTCAGCGCTCGCCAGCGGGGCGTCGTGCCCGTCGAGGCCACGGATGGGGTGCTCACTGGTGTTCTCCGCTCGCGATGGTCTCCAGGATCCTGCTGGTGGTGATCTCCGGCCCGTTGGTGAGCCGCGCCACCAGCTTGCGGTCGCGCAGCACCCCGATGGTGTGGCTGAGGCGGAGGACCTCCTCCAGCTCGGCCGCGATGTAGAGGACGGACATGCCGTCCTCGGAGAGGGACACCACGAGCTTCTGGATCTCGGCCTTGGCGCCGACGTCGATGCCGCGCGTGGGCTCGTCGAGGATCAGCAGCTTCGGCTGGGTGATCAGCCAGCGGGCGAGCAGCACCTTCTGCTGGTTGCCGCCGCTCAACTGGCCGACCCTGGCTTCCGGGTTGGCGGGACGGATGTCCAGCGCCCTGATGTACTTGGCGACCAGTTCGTCGCGCTGCGAGGCCGGGATGGGCCGGGTCCAGCCGCGGGACGCCTGGAGGGCCAGGATGATGTTCTCCCGCACCGTCAGATCGGGGACCAGGCCCTCGGTCTTGCGGTTCTCCGAGCAGAACGCGACCCCGGCGCCGATGGCGTCGTTCGGGGCGCTCATCGAGACCTGCTTGCCGCCGATGGTCACCTTGCCGCTGTCGGGCTGGTCGGCGCCGAAGAGCAGCCGGGCGAGTTCGGTGCGGCCCGAGCCGAGCAGGCCGGCGAGGCCCACGACCTCGCCCTTCTTGATCTCCAGGTCGAAGGGGGCGATCCCACCGGTCCGGCCCAGGCCCTCGGCCTCGACCAGCGTCTCGCCGACGTCGGAGCGCAGCTGGTGCTCGTGGAGCTCCTCCAGCTGGTCCAGGGCCTTGCCGATCATCAGCTCGATCAGCCCGACCTGGTCGAGGTCGCTCACCATGTGCTCGCCGACCAGGGTGCCGTTGCGCAGCACGGTCATGCGGTCGCAGATCTCGTAGATCTGGTCCAGGAAGTGCGACACGAAGAGGATCGCGACGCCCTCGTCCCGCAGGCGCCGCATCAGGCGGAACAGTTCGAGGACCTCGTCGCGGTCGAGGCTGGAGGTGGGCTCGTCCAGGACCAGCACCTTGGTGCCGGAGCCCGAGCCGTCGCTGTCGCCGGTGCCCACCGACCGTACGATCGCGACCAGTTGCTGCACGGCCAGCGGGTACGAGGACAGGGGCGCGGTCACGTCGATGTCGAGGCCGAGCCGGTCGACCAGCTCCGCGGCCTCCTTGCGCATCCGCTTCCACTGGATGCGGCCCGCGCGCGTGGGTTCACGTCCGATGAAGATGTTCTCCGCCACCGACAGGTTGGGGCAGAGGTTGACCTCCTGGTAGACCGTGCTGATGCCGGCCTGCTGCGCCTGCAGCGGGCTGCCGATCCGCACGCTCTCGCCGTCGAGGGTGATGGTGCCGCCGTCCAGGGGGTGGACCCCGGTCAGCACCTTGATGAGGGTGGACTTGCCGGCACCGTTCTCGCCCATCAGGGCGTGGATCTCGCCGGGGAAGAGCCGGAAGTCGACGCCCGACAGAGCCCGTACCCCCGGAAACTCCTTGACTATGCCCGTCATCTCCAGGACGGGCCGCGGCTCTGCCATACCTCTCCTAGTGAGGAGGCCACCGGCTTTGCCCGGTGGGTAAGTTCATTCCGTGTTAGATGGGTTACGCTCCGCAAGGAGTCGGTTCGGGCTGGACCGCAGCCTTCGGGCTGGAAGCCCCTCACCCGGGGCGGAGTCACGGCAGCGCTCCTCTTGAAGCGATTCGTTGCAGGCCCACAGGGCCCGGCCGACCGAGATCTCGGTCGGCCGGAGGCTCCCTGCCGGTGGGTGCGGTGGGTCAGTACTTACGGGTGGGGAGCGCGTCCTTGGCCTGG
Organism: Streptomyces sp. CA-210063; assembly: GCF_024612015.1. Taxonomy (NCBI): domain Bacteria; kingdom Bacillati; phylum Actinomycetota; class Actinomycetes; order Kitasatosporales; family Streptomycetaceae; genus Streptomyces; species Streptomyces sp. CA-210063. The sequence goes on along the minus strand of NZ_CP102512.1, from coordinate 7,464,302 downwards.
TCCTGCATGAAGTCGCTCTCCTCGGTCTTGATCCAGCGCTCGACTGTGCCGCCCTCGTGGACCGTCTTCACGACCTCCATCAGCTGGGGGCCGAGCAGAGGGTTGCACTCGACGATCGCGTTGATCTTGCCTTCGGACATGGCGATGAAGCCGTCCTTCACGCCGTCGACCGTGACGATCAGGATGTCCTTGCCGGGCTTCTTGCCGGCCGCCTCGATGGCCTGGATGGCGCCGAGGCCCATGTCGTCGTTGTGCGCGTAGAGGACGTTGATGTCCGGGTTGGACTGCAGGAAGGCCGCCATGACCTGCTTGCCGCCGGCGCGGGTGAAGTCACCGGTCTGGCTGACGACGATCTCCCAGTCGTCCTTGTGGTCCGCGTCCATGACCTCCTTGAAGCCCTTGGCGCGCTCGATCGCGGGGGCCGCACCGGTGGTGCCCTCCAGCTGGGCGATCTTCACCTTGCCCTTGTGGCCGGCCTTCTCCAGGACCTTCTCCAGGATCTTGGCGGCGCGGCGGCCCTCGTCGGTGAAGTCGGAGCCGACCAGGGTGACGAACAGGGACTCGTCGCTCTCGACGGACCGGTCGGTCAGGACGACCGGGATCTTCGCCGCCTGGGCCTCCTTGAGGATGGCGTCCCAGCCGGTGACGACCACCGGCGAGAAGGCGATGACGTCGACCTTCTGCGCGATGTAGGAGCGGATCGCGGAGATCTGGTTCTCCTGCTTCTGCTGGGCGTCGGAGAACTTCAGGTTGTAACCCGCCTCCTTGGCCGCCGACTTCACCGAGTCGGTGTTGGCGCTGCGCCAGCCGCTCTCGGAGCCGACCTGGGAGAAGCCGAGGGTGATCTTCTTGCCGCCGGAGGAGGAGGTGCCGGTGGAGCCCTCGTCCTCCTTGGCGCAGGCCGCCAGGCCCGTCGCCGCCACCACGCCGACCGCCGCGGTCAGGAAGTTCCGTCTGTTGAGCATGTTTCTTCTCCTTTGAAGAGCCGGTCCGGGGACGGACCACTGGTGCTCGATGGGACCGGCCGCTGTGCGTCCAGCCTGTCGATCATCGTTCGAGATATCGGCCACGGTGAGGGGTGGACATCCATGGGTAGTGCCATTGGTGCTGCTGGTGCCGCGTCAGCCGGGTGCGGCTCCCGACTGAGGGGTGTACGGGAACGTGCTGGCGCGGACGACGAGTTGGGGCTCGATGGCCACGCTGGACCGACCGGAGGGAGTCCGGCCCTCGATGAGGTCGAGCAGCAGGGCGATGCTCCGCTTGCCCACCGTCGAGAAGTCCTGCCGGACGGTGGTGAGCGGCGGGGCGAAGAACTCCGACTCCGGGATGTCGTCGAAGCCGACCACCGCGACGTCCTGGGGAGTCCGTACGCCCGCCTCCCGCAGCGCCCGCAGCACCCCCAGTGCCATCTGGTCGTTGGCGACGAAGACGGCGGTCAGACCGCGCCCCACCCAGCCGGCCAGTTCCTGGCCCGCACGGTAGCCCGACAGCGGACTCCAGTCACCCCTCAGCGGCAGCGGCGGTTCGACCCCCGCCTCTTCGAGGGTGGCCCGCCAGCCGGCGGTCCGGTCCGCCGACTCCTGCCAGTCCTCGGGCCCGGCGAGATGCCAGACCCTGCGGTGGCCGACGGCCAGCAGATGGCCGGTGGCCAGCCGCGCGCCCAGCTGCTGGTCCACGTTGACGCTGGGGACCTCCGCGCCGGACCCGGTGCCCACGGCCACCACCGGGAAGGGATGGCGGAGTTCGGCGAGGGCCTCGACCGCCGACCGCTGCGGGGCGATGGCGATCACTCCCTCCACCCCGCCCTCGCTGAGACGGTCAAGAGCCTCGGACAGCGTCTCCACCGTCAGCCTGCGCAGACTGACCGTCGAGACGAGGTAGCCCTCGGCACGCGCCGCCTCCTCCAGCGCGAACAACGTGCTGGCCGGACCGTAGAGCGTGGTGTTGGAGGCGACCACACCCAGGGTCCGGGTGCGCCGGGTCGCCAGGGCCCGTGCGGAGAAGTTGCGGCGGTAGCCCATCTCCTCGATCGCGCGCAGCACCTTGGCCCGGGTCTCGTCCCGCACGTTGGGGTGATCCCCCAGGACGCGGGAGACGGTCTGGTGGGACACCCCGGCCAGGCGGGCCACATCGGCCATGGTGGGCGGCCGCAGCTGCGGGTGCGTCACGGCCACACCTCCTTGGCGGTCGTCTGCCGATAAGACCTGTGATGCGGGTGCGTGCTCCCGCGCGGCCGGCTTCACGCCGGGATCCCGGAAAGCCCCAGGGCACCGGGCGGGAAGGCGAGTTGGAGCAGTGGCTGCACGACGCTCGTACCTCCTTGGATGCCGCCCGGTGACGACTGGTGAGTGCGGAGGTCATTGTGAGCGCTAACAATTCATGGCGGTCAAGAGGCCTGCAGCAGGGAAGGCGTCACGGTTGAATAACGCGACAGACACACGGCACGCTTCGGTCGAGGTCTCGCGACAGCAACGTTTCCGTTATGCGTTCGACCCATTGACACTCAGACCGGGTCGTCCTTACTGTCGCGACCAGCATTTCGAACGTGTGACGATATTTCGAACAGACCCAAAGGACAGGGAGTACCGTGCGCATCACGGGAATCAGCACGCACGTGGTCGGTACGCCGTGGCGGAACCTGACCTACGTCCAGGTGCACACCGACGAGGGACTCACCGGCGTCGGCGAGACCCGCATGCTGGGCCACACCGACGCGCTGCTCGGCTATCTGCACGAGGCGAAGACCAACCACATTCTCGGCTCGGACCCGTTCGCTGTCGAGGACCTCGTCAAGCGGATGAAGTACGGCGACTACGGGCGGGCCGGCGAGATCGTGATGTCCGGCATCGCCGTCATCGAGATGGCCTGCTGGGACATCAAGGGCAAGGCCCTCGGCGTCCCCGTCTGGCAGCTGCTCGGCGGCAAGGTCACCGACAAGGTCAAGGCGTACGCCAACGGCTGGTACACCACCGAGCGCACCCCGGAGGCGTACCACAAGGCGGCGCAGGGGGTCATGGAGCGCGGCTACAAGGCGCTCAAGATCGACCCCTTCGGGACCGGCCACTTCGAGCTGGACCACGAGCAGAGCCTGTACGCGGTCTCCCTGATCGAGGCCGTGCGCGACGCCATCGGGCCGGACTCCGAGCTGATGCTGGAGATGCACGGCCGGTTCTCGCCCGCCACCGCCGTCCGGCTGGCCAAGGACCTGGCGCCCTTCAAGCCCGCGTGGCTGGAGGAGCCGGTGCCGCCGGAGAACCTGAAGGCGCTGGAGAAGGTCGCCGCCAAGGTGGACATGCCGGTCGCCACGGGTGAGCGGATCCACGACCGGATCGAGTTCCGGGAGCTCTTCGAGAGCCAGGCCGTGGACATCATCCAGCCCGACGTCGGCCACATCGGCGGCATCTGGGAGACCCGCAAGCTCGCCGCCACCGCCGAGACGCACTACATGCTGGTCGCGCCGCACAACGTGGGCGGGCCGGTGCTCACCGCGGCCTCCCTCCAGGTCGGCTTCACCGCTCCGAACTTCAAGATCCTTGAGCACTTCAACGACTTCGCGGACGCGGAGATCAAGAAGGTGATCTCGGGGGCCCCGGAGGTCGTGGACGGCTACTTCCACCTCTCCGACAAGCCCGGTCTGGGGGTCGAGCTGGACGTGGACGCGGCGGCGGAGTTCCCGCAGCAGCAGGCCCGCTTCGACCTGTGGGCCGACGGCTGGGAGCAGCGCAAGCCCAAGGGCACCCAGTGACCGCCTCACCCGACGCGGCCACCGCCGTCGTCATCGAGGCGCCGGGCGAGCACCGGCTCGTCCCGCACGAGCCCCGGCAGCCGGAGGCCGGCGAGGCCCTGGTCCGGGTGCACGCCTCGGGGATCTGCGGCAGCGACCGCGAGGTCTTCCAGGGCAACCGGCCGGAGGGGTACGTCCGTTACCCCCTCACACCGGGCCACGAGTGGTCCGGGACGGTCGCGGCGGTCGGTGACGGTGTGCCTTCAACTCTTGTAGGCCGCAAGGTCGTGGGCGAGGGCTTTAGGAACTGCCAGGTGTGCGACCGCTGCCACGCGGGCGAGACCACGCTGTGCACGGCCGGATACGAGGAGACCGGGTTCACCCAGCCCGGCGCGATGGCCACCACGCTCACGCTGCCCGCCCGTCTGCTGCACGTTCTCCCGGACGACGCGGATCTGACGGCGGCGGCGCTGCTGGAGCCGGCCGCGTGCATCGCGGCCGCCGCGCTCAAGGCGAGGGCCGTCCCGGGTGAGCGGGTCGCCGTGGTGGGCACGGGGACGCTCGGCATGTTCGCCGTTCAGTTCCTGAAGGCGGGATCGCCGTCCGAGCTGCTCGTCGTGGGCACCCGCCCGGACCGGGCGGAGCTGTCGAAGCGGTTCGGCGCCACGGACTTCCGCACCAAGGACCAGGAGCTCCCTGGCGACTTCGATGTGGTCATCGAGACCGCCGGGTCCGCGGACGCGGCGCGCACCGCCGCCGCCCTGCTGCGGCGCGGCGGCCGGCTGGTCCTGACGGGGATCCCGGCGCCGGGCGCGGACGGCCTCGACCCGACGGATCTCGTCGTACGGCAACTGGAGGTGCACACCGTGTTCGGCGCGGCGCCGGACGCCTGGGCGCACACGGTGCGGGTCTTCGGGGCCGGGCTCCTCGATCCGCTGCCGCTCGTCACGCACGAGCTTCCACTGGAGGAGTTCCCGCAGGCCATCGAGCTGGTGGGGTCGGGCGACCCGACCGTCGGAAAGGTCCTGCTGCGGCCATGACACACCCCTGAGCCGTACGCCGGTACGGGGTACCTGACGACTTCGTACCGGCGTACACCCAAGATTCTTGTGCACCAAGAGCCGCGAACCTCGTCCGCGATATCGAACCTGAAGGACAGCTTGTGACCGACACCACCGCCTCCGCGGCCCGCCGACCCGGCGAGCAGGCCCTTGCCGCGCTCGGGCTGAGCGCGCCCGCCCTCGACCCTTCCGACGCCTCCCCGCACACGTTCCCCGAAGGCGGCCGCTGGCGCACCGAGGTGCCCTCCGTGGAGGGGCCCGAGGCGCTCGCCGTGGTCCTCAAGGAGTCCTCGCGGCTCGATGTGCCGATCCACCGGATCAGCCAGGGCAGCGGTATCTGGATGCTCACCGACGCCGAGATCACCGAGATGGTGGAGGCGACGGCGGAGCGCGACATCGAGCTCTGCCTGTTCACCGGCCCGCGCGGCACCTGGGACATCGGCGGCTCCACCCGTACCGACTCCAAGGGCGGCGGCCTCAGAGCCCGGGGCCACGACGCGGTCGCCGGGTGTGTCGAGGACGCCGTACGCGCGACCGAGCTGGGTGTGAAGTGCCTGCTCGTCGCCGACGAGGGTGTGCTGTGGACGCTGCACCAGGCGCGGGTCGCGGGCATCCTGCCGGCCGACACGACCTTCAAGGTGTCGGCGCTGATCGGGCCGGTCAACCCGACCGCGTACGCCGTGTACGAGAACCTCGGCGGCGACTCGATCAATGTGCCGAGCGATCTGACGCTCGATCACCTCACCGAGATCCGGCGGATGTCCGGCGCTCCCATGGACATGTACATCGAGGCCCCGGACGATCTCGGCGGCTATGTGCGGATGTACGAGGTCGCCGAGCTGATCCGGCGCGGCGCGCCGCTCTATCTGAAGTTCGGCCTGTCCAAGGCCCCCGGGATCTACCCCTACGGGCACCACATGCGGGACCTCACCCTGTCCACGGCCAAGGAACGCGTACGGCGCGGCCGGCTCGCCCTGGACCTGCTCGCACGCCACGGGGCGGACGGCGACATGGCCCCGCTCGGCTCGCGCCTGCCGGGCGCCCTGAAGCGGTTCGGAACGCCCGCATAACGTTCCGGAAACCTCCCTTCACAAAACCCGACGCAGTCGCACAGACTCCGACACAACTCCTTGCCACAACCCTTCGCCGCAATCTTCGCCCGATCGGGTCCCGGCCACATACATCAAGGAAGATGACATGCGTAATCGCAGAGCCGCTCTCGCCTCCATAGCCACCGCCGCCTCCCTGGCCCTGTCCCTGTCCGCCTGCGGTCAGAGCTCCGAGGGTGGCAGCGAGACGGATTCCTCGGGCAGCACCAAGGGCGCCACCATCGGTATCGCGATGCCGACGAAGTCCTCCGAGCGCTGGATCTCCGACGGCAAGAACGTCGTCGAGAACCTGGAGGCCAAGGGCTACAAGACCCAGCTGGTCTACGGCGAGGACCAGCCCGAGACGCAGGTCTCGCAGATCGAGAACCTGATCGCCCAGGACGTCAAGGCACTGATCGTCGCGGCGATCGACAACAAGTCGCTCGACAACGTGCTCCAGCAGGCCAAGGACGCGAACATCCCGGTCATCTCCTACGACCGTCTGATCCTGGGCAGCGAGAACGTCGACTACTACGCCTCCTTCGACAACTCCAAGGTCGGCGAGCTCCAGGCCAACTACATCGTCGACAAGCTCGGCCTGAAGGACGGCAAGGGCCCCTTCAACATCGAGCTCTTCGCCGGCTCCAACGACGACAACAACACGAAGTACTTCTTCAACGGCGCGATGAGCGTGCTGAAGCCGTACATCGACGACAAGAAGCTGGTCGTCCAGTCCAAGCAGACCGACCTCACCCAGGTCACCACCCTGCGCTGGGACGGCGCCACCGCCCAGGGCCGCATGGACGACATCCTCACCGCCTCGTACAAGAGCGAGAAGGTCGACGCGGTGCTCTCGCCGTACGACGGCATCTCCATCGGCATCCTGTCGGCGCTGAAGTCCGACGGCTACGGCTCCAAGAGCAAGCCGCTGCCGGTCATCACCGGCCAGGACGCCGAGCTGGCCTCGGTGAAGTCGATCATCGCGGGCGACCAGACGCAGACCGTCTACAAGGACCTGCGTGAGCTGGCCAAGGTCGCCTCGAACATGGTCGACGCCGTGCTCAACGACAAGAAGGTCGAGACCAACGACACCAAGACCTACGACAACGGGTCCAAGGTCGTCCCGGCCTACCTCCTCGAGCCGGTGAGCGTCGACAAGACCAACTACGAGAAGGTCCTGGTCGACGGCGGCTACTACACGGCGGACCAGCTCAAGTAAGCGTCGAACCTTACGGATTGGAAGGCACGACCATGGCGGGACCCGTCCTGGAAATGCGCTCGATCGTCAAGACCTTTCCCGGTGTGAAAGCGCTGTCGGACGTCACACTGACCGTCCGCCAGGGCGAGGTCCATGCCATCTGCGGTGAGAACGGCGCCGGGAAGTCCACCTTGATGAAGGTGCTCTCCGGCGTCCATCCGCACGGCAGCTACGAGGGCGACATCCTCTTCGAGGGTGAGCTCTGCAGCTTCAAGGACATCCGGGCCAGCGAGCAGCACGGCATCGTCATCATCCACCAGGAGCTGGCGCTGGTGCCGTTCCTGTCCCTCGCGGAGAACATCTTCCTCGGCAACGAGCACGCCTCGCGCGGGGTCATCAACTGGAACGACACGCTGCGGCACGCCAGCGAGCTACTGCGCCGGGTGGGTCTGGACGACCACCCCGAGACCCGGGTCGCCGACATCGGCGTGGGCAAGCAGCAGCTCGTGGAGATCGCGAAGGCGCTGTCGAAGAAGGTGAAGCTGCTCATCCTCGACGAGCCGACCGCGGCGCTGAACGACGAGGACAGCGGCAAACTCCTCGATCTCATCCTGGAGTTGAAGAACCAGGGCATCACCTCGATCATCATCTCCCACAAGCTCAACGAGATCCGCCGGGTCGCCGACTCGGTCACGATCATCCGCGACGGGAAGTCCATCGAGACCCTGGACGTGAAGGCCGAGGAGACCACCGAGGACCGGATCATCTCCGGCATGGTCGGCCGCGACCTCGACCACCGCTTCCCCGAGCGCACCCCGCACGAGCCGGAGGCGGGCTCGGCCCCGGCCCTGGAGATCCGCAACTGGACCGTGCACCACCCGATCGACCAGCAGCGCAAGGTCGTCGACGATGTGTCGATCAACGTCAGGCGCGGGGAGATCGTCGGTATCGCGGGCCTGATGGGCGCCGGCCGCACCGAACTCGCCATGAGCGTCTTCGGGCGGACGTACGGCCGGCACGCGGGCGGCACGGTCCTCAAGGACGGCAAGGAGATCCGTACCAAGTCGGTCCCCGAGGCGATCGGGCACGGCATCGCGTACGTCACCGAGGACCGCAAGCACTACGGCCTCAACCTCATCGACACCATCAACCGGAACATCTCGCTGACCGCCCTGAACAAGGTCTCCAAGCGCGGTGTGGTCGACGAGCACGAGGAGCGGCAGGTCGCCGAGCGCTACCGCACGTCCATGAACATCAAGGCGCCGACCGTCTTCGAGCCGGTGGGCAAGCTGTCCGGCGGCAACCAGCAGAAGGTCGTCCTCAGCAAGTGGATCTTCGCGGGTCCGGATGTGCTGATCCTGGACGAGCCGACGCGCGGTATCGACGTCGGCGCCAAGTACGAGATCTACACGGTCATCGACAAGCTGGCCGCTGAGGGCAAGGCGGTCGTCTTCATCTCCTCCGAGCTGCCGGAACTGCTCGGGATGTGCGACCGCATCTACACCATGGCCGCAGGGCGGCTGACCGGTGAGTTCCCGCGTGCCGAGGCCACGCAGGAATCGCTGATGCGTCAGATGACGAAGGACAAAGAGGTAACCCGATGAGCACGGACGTGACCGCCAAGAGCCCGGCCCCCGCGCCGCCCGGCAAGAGCGGGGGTGCGGCGGGCGGGAACCTGCTGCAGCTGATGATGGACGGCATGCGCCGCAACATGCGGCAGTACGGCATGCTGATCGCGCTCGGCCTGATCGTGGCGTTCTTCGCCGTGATGACCGACGGCGACCTGCTCCTGCCGCGCAACGTCTCCAACCTGGTGCTGCAGAACAGCTACATCCTGGTCCTCGCGATCGGCATGATGCTGGTCATCGTGGCCGGCCACATCGACCTGTCGGTCGGCTCACTGACCGCGTTCGTCGGCGCCTTCGCGGCCGTACTGACCGTGCAGAACGGCGTACCGTGGCCCGTCGCCATGGTGCTCTGCCTCCTCGCGGGCGCGGTGGCGGGCTCGATCCAGGGCTTCTTCATCGCGTATCTCGGCATACCGTCGTTCATCGTCACCCTCGCCGGGATGCTGACCTTCCGCGGTATCACGGAGATCCTGCTGGAGGGCCAGACCCTCGGTCCCTTCCCGGAGGGGCTCAAGAAGATGGGCAACGGCTTCCTCCCGGAGGTCGGCCCGGAGACCAACTACCACAACCTCACCCTGCTGCTCGGCCTCGTCCTGATCACCTTCGTGGTGATCCAGGAGGTCCGGGACCGGAAGCGTCAGCAGGAGTTCTCGCTCGACCAGCTGCCGACCAACCTCTTCATGCTGAAGCTGGTCGCGATCGTCTCCGCCCTGATGGTCGTCACCCTGCTGCTCGCCAGCTACAACGGTGCGCCCATCGTGCTGATCATCCTGGGCCTGCTGGTGGTCGGTTACGGCTACGTCATGCGCAACACCGTGTTCGGCCGCCACATCTACGCGATCGGCGGCAACCTGCCGGCGGCGAAGCTGTCCGGCGTCAAGGACAAGAAGGTCACCTTCTTCGTCTTCCTGAACATGGGTGTGCTCGCGGCCCTGGCCGGTCTGGTCGTCGCCGCCCGCCTCAACGCGGCCGGACCGAAGGCGGGCCTGAACTACGAACTCGAGGCGATCGCCTCGGCGTTCATCGGTGGCGCGTCCATGAGCGGCGGTGTCGGTACCGTCCTCGGCGCGATCATCGGCGGTCTCGTCCTCGGTGTGCTGAACAACGGTATGAACCTCCTCGGCGTCGGCTCCGACTGGAAGCAGGTCATCAAGGGCCTGGCCCTGCTGGCCGCGGTCGGGTTCGACGTGTGGAACAAGCGCAAGTCCGGTTCGTAAGCGGTTTTTCACAAGCGGTTTTTCGTCAGCAGTTTTTTCGAGCAGGTCGTCGGGTCCCGCGTGCCACGAGCGCGCGGGACCCCTCGGCTGTTCCACGAAAGGCAGGAAGCCGATGAAGGAACTCTTCGGCAAGCTCGCCGACGGCACCGAGATCCACCGCTGGTCGCTGGAGAACGGCGGGACGAGGCTGAAGGTCCTGTCGTACGGCGGCATCGTGCAGTCGTTGGAGATCCCGGACCGTGACGGCGAGTACGCCAACGTTTCGCTGGGCTTCGACACCGTCGAGGATTACGTCGCCGGGTCCCCGTACTTCGGCGCCCTGATCGGCCGGTACGGCAACCGCATCGGCGCGGGCCGGTTCACCCTCGACGGCGAGACGTACCAGCTGTCCGTCAACGACGGCGAGAACAGCCTGCACGGCGGGGCGGACGGCTTCGACAAGGCGGTGTGGGACGTCGAGCCGTTCGAGGACGGCTCGGACGTGGGCCTGTATCTGCGGTACACGAGCGCCGACGGCGAGCAGGGCTACCCCGGCACACTCGCCGTGCGGGTCACGTACACCCTCACCGAGCGGGGCGAGTGGCGTATCGACTACGAGGCGACGACCGACAAGGTGACCGTCGTCAACCTCACCAGCCACGTCTACTGGAACCTCGCGGGCGAGGGCAGCGGCTCGATCCACGACCACCGACTGGCACTCGGCGCTTCGCGGTTCACCCCCGTCGACGCCGGACTGATCCCCACCGGCGAGCCGGCCGACGTCGCGGGCACCCCCTTCGACTTCCGCCGGGCCAAGGCGGTCGGCGACGACATCCGCGAGGCCGACCAGCAGCTCCTGTACGCCAAGGGCTTCGACCACAACTGGGTGCTCGACAAGGGCAGGACGGCCGATCCGGAGTGGGCCGCCACGCTCTTCGACCCGGCGTCCGGCCGTACGCTGAAGATCGCGACCACCGAGCCGGGACTGCAGTTCTACTCCGGGAACTTCCTCGACGGCACGCTCGTCGGACCCTCCGGGAAGATCTACCGGCAGGGGGACGCGCTGTGCCTGGAGACGCAAGCCTTCCCGGACTCGCCGAACAAGGCGTCGTACCCGTCGACGCTGCTGCGACCCGGGCAGACGTACCGCTCGACGACGGTCCACGCGTTCGAGTGACGCCACTTCTTCACAGGTGGTTCACAAGTTCCCGCCGAATTCTCAGCCGTTGAACAGAGCCACCCCAGCCTTCGTATGTAAGGGCGGCCCATGCTCCCCCGCATGGGCCGCCCTTAGTCGTCGGATCCGGCCGTCCCCAGCGGATCCGCCCCCTACGGAGGTTCCATGGCCGACAACGTCACCTCGCTGTTCCGCAGCACTGCGGCGCACAGCCCCTCGATGGCTGCGCTGACACGCGAGGGCGGCGAGGGTGCGGGGCCGGTGGACTTCTGTATCCCGTGCAACCCTTACTTCCCCACCCCCGCCATGTTCGACGACATGGCGGCAAGGCTGCGCGACATCATCACGTACTACCCGAGCGGCGCCGACACCATCACGGCGGAGCTGTGCAATCTGCTCCAACTGCCGCCGCAGTGCGTGGCGATGGGCAACGGCTCGACCGAACTCATCACCTGGCTCGACCACTTGATGGTCCGTGAGTCCCTCGCCGTCCCCGTCCCCACCTTCGGCCGCTGGACCGACCAGCCGATGGAGACCGGCAAGCGGGTCGACATGTTCCCGCTCCAGGAGTCCAGCGGCTTCGCCCTGGACCTCGCGCAGTACGCCGAGTTCATCCGGGCCCGCGGCACCCGGGTCGCCGTCATCTGCAACCCGAACAACCCCGACGGCGGCTTCCTGCACCGGCACGCACTGGTGCAGTTCATGGACGCCATGGCCGACCTGGACCTGATCGTCATCGACGAGTCGTTCCTGGAGTTCGCCGACGCCGAGTCCGAGCCCAGCACCGTCCAGGACGCGGTCATGCGGCCCAACGTGGTCGTGCTGCGCAGCCTCGGCAAGAACTTCGGTCTGCACGGCATCCGCTTCGGCTATCTGGTCGCCAACCCGGCGCTCGCCGGCAAGGTCCGCTCGATGCTGCCGAAGTGGAACCTCAACTCCTTCGCCGAGCACGTGGTGTTCATGCTGAAGAACCACGGCGCCGAGTACATGGAGAGCCTGCACCAGGTCCGCCGGGACCGGCTGGACATGGCCCGCCAGCTCTCCGCCCTCCCCGGGCTGACGGTCTACCCGTCCCAGGGGAACTTCCTCTTCGTGCGCCTTCCCGTCGGCGCCGAGGGCACCGTGGTCCGTGACCGGCTGCTCACCGAGCACCGGATCCTGGTCCGCGAGTGCGGCAACAAGGTCGGCTCGTCCAGTCGCTTCCTGCGACTCGTGGTACGGCCCCAGGTGGACGTGCGTCGCCTGGTGTCCGGCCTGGAGTCGGTTCTCTACGGGTCCAGGAGGGGAGCCGCCGTACCCGAGCTGAGCACCGGGACCAGCTACAGCTCGGGTACGGCGGCCGTGGACAGACTGATGGGCGAGACCAGCGGCACCGGGATGCACAACCTCGCCGCGCAGGCCATGAGCATGCCCGCACCGGCGCCCGCGGCCTCCATGCAGTTCGCGCCCCCGGCGCCGGCCCCCGCGGCCTCCATGCAGTTCGCTTCCCCCGCGCCGGCCCCGGCCGCGTCCATGCAGTTCGCGCCCCCAGCGCCGGCCCCGGCGCCGATGCCCACGCCCGCCCCGATGCCGGCCCCGATGCCCGCAGCACCGGCCGCCGGCATGCCCGCGCCCGGCCTTCAGCCCGTCGCCCAGACCGGCATGCCCGGCCTCGCGGCCGCCGCCCAGGGCCGCCGCGCGAACGGCGCCGCCCAGGGTCTGACCGCCGCCCAGGTACGCGGCCGTACGCAGCCGGAGCCGCTGGAGGAGCCGCAGGGGTGGCCGGCGGCGGGAGCGGTGTACAACCAGGTGGGGTGAGCCCGTCCCCCTGACCTCGTTACAGACCCCATGATGCGACGCCCCCAACAGGCCCGGTACGGGCCGCTGTTGGGGGCGTTGCTTCAATCATGGGCGGCCCGGTGTCGTCCGTTCTAGTTCTGGTGGAGCTTGTTGCGGCCGGGGCCGCCGGAGAGGGTGTCCTTGCCCTTGCCGCCGTACAGGACGTCGTTGCCGCTGTTGCCGAAGAGCTTGTCGTTGCCGTCCTCGCCGTACAGCTTGTCGTGGCCCTTGCCGCCGTAGAGGACGTCGTTTCCGGCCCGGCCGCGCAGGGTGTCGTTGCCGGAGTCCCCGTACAGGGCGTTGGCGTTCCCGTTCGCGGGGCCGCCTCCGGTGAGGGTGTCGTGGTCGGCGCCGCCGTGGCACGCGAAGGAGCAGCCGGTCATGGTGTCGTTGCCCCGGCCGCCGAAGGAGCCGAGGCCCCAGACACCTCCGCCGCCGTCGATCCGGTCGTTGCCGTTCTCGCCGTGGAGCACGACCGAGTTGTTGCCCAGCAGGACGTCGTTGCCGGTGCCGCCGTAGATCGCGGCGTACGCGGAGTTGGCGGCGGCGATGGTCACCGTGTCGTTGCCGTCGCCCAGGCTGACGTCGTAGATGTCCGAGTCGTCGGAGCCCATCGGGATGGGAACCGCGCACTCGGCGACGGTACGGTCGGCCGGCTTCGGGTAGGTGCACTCGCTCGCGCCGAGGGTGATGGCGTACCGGTCGTTGAAGGTCAGCACATAGTCCGCCTCCCACTCCGTCCGCTCCACGATCTTCGCGGACACCGTCAGCCGGTTCGCCTGCCCGGGGGCGGCCTTGAACCAGAGTTCGCCCTTGTCGTGGACGAGGGAGGCGGTGGGTGCGGGGGCGGCGTGGACGGCGGACGCGGTGAGAAGGGCCGCGCCCAGAGCGAGGGGGAGGGCGGTGGTGGCTGTGATGGCGGTGACGGCTGTGACGGCTCTGTGCTTGCGCAGTCTGTGTGCGGGCATGCCGAAGTACCCCTTTTCGGAGCGTTGGAACGATTACCCGTTACGACACCCCTCCGGATCCGGGGGTTGTACCGAAGGCCCCTCCCGAACGACCTCCAGACCGGTTTCATCCCGGGTACTCGTACGCGCATCCCGCAGTTCACCCCACGGCCACTCGGCATCACCGAGCCGTGGCCCCGAGCGGAGCCTGGGAGCCAGGGAGCCAGGGAGCCAGGGAGCCAGGGAGCCAGGGAGCGAGGGAGCCAGGAAGTCTGGGAGCCAGGGCCCGATTCCCCTGTGGTGACGTGAACGACAGGCGCGCCGATTCCGTACTTCCTGTCGTCGGTGGGGCATCTCGGTCACTCCCGCCCCGTCACGCCGTCGGAACCAAAACGCAACGCCACGGCCCCGTACCGCACCGGTGTGCGCCATACGATCAAGCCCATCGCATACGCGAGCGAGCGAGGCCGTGCTCCGTACTCACGTACTCCTGCGCTTCCCCGCTCCTGTACTCCCGTACTGCGCCACTCCTGTACTCACGCGTATCAGGCTCGGCTGGAAGCTGAAGGTGGGTTGACCGTGCGCCACAAGGCCCGGACGATCGTGGCGGCCACGGCCGCGCTGGGACTCGCGGCCGCGCTGTCCGGCTGCGGCGGGAACACGGACGCGGAGTCGGGGACGGTCTCCCTGACGGTCGTCGCGACCAACTACGGCGACAGCGTGCACAAGAACTCCGAAGGCTACTGGGGCCGCGTCGCCCTCGCGTTCGGCGCCGAGCACCCGGGCATCGACGTGAACGTCGAGGTGTACGCCCCGGACGAGGTCGACGAGAAGGTCGCCGAGCTGGTCGAACAGGGCGAGGCACCGGACATCGTGCAGACGGACAGCTACTCCGAGTACGCCGCGCGGGACCTCCTCTACAGCGCGGACGACGTGCTGTCGGTCCCGGTCCAGGCCTCCTTCGTACCGAGCCTCGCGAAAGCCGGCGAGATGGACCGGGCCCAGTACGGCCTGCCGTTCACGGCGAGCACCCGGCTGCTCTACTACAACAAGGACCTGTTCCGGCGGGCGAACCTGAACCCGCCGGAGACATGGGGCCAACTCCTCGCCGCCGCCCGCGTGTTGAAGGCACAGGGCGTGAAGTACCCGATCGCCGTGCCGCTCGGCCCGCAGGAGGCGGAGGCGGAGACGCTGATGTGGCTGCTGGCCGGCGACGGCGGCTACACCGACACCACGAACAGCTACGACATCGCCTCCGCCGCCAACGTGGCGACGCTGACCTGGCTGAAGGAGAACCTGGTCGGCGAGGGTCTCACCGGCCCGGTCGCCCCCGGCGAGCTGAACCGTGGCACGGCCGTCGACGCGTTCCTCACGGGTGACGTGGCCATGGTCAACGGCCCGCTGTCGCTGATCCGCCAGATCGAGGACTCCTCCGACTCCGTGTCCTACGGCACCGTCCCGCTGCCGAGCCGCGACGGCAAGGAGACGCCCACCATGGGCACCGCGGACTGGGTCATCGCGTTCAAGAACGACGACCGTCGCGACGCCATCGGCCAGTTCCTCGACTTCCTCTACAGCGACAAGTACGTGATCGAGCAGGCCGCCGAGTACGAACTGCTCCCCGTCACCACGTCCGCCGCCGACACCATGCGCGCCGACAAGAAGCACCAGTCCCAGTGGAACGGCCTCGACACCCTCCAGAACCTCCGCCTCTACCCCGTCGCCGAGACCAACTGGTCCGAGGTCGCCACGGCGATCCGCGAACAGATCGGCGGGGCGGTGACGCCGGACGGGAATC
The DNA here is from genome assembly GCF_024612015.1 of Streptomyces sp. CA-210063. Taxonomy (NCBI): domain Bacteria; kingdom Bacillati; phylum Actinomycetota; class Actinomycetes; order Kitasatosporales; family Streptomycetaceae; genus Streptomyces; species Streptomyces sp. CA-210063. The sequence continues at coordinate 7,448,667 of NZ_CP102512.1, read as the reverse complement.
CGAAGGCGGTGCTGGAGTCGATCGCGAGAGTGACGAAGTAGCCCGGCCCCACCTCGGAAACGGGCATCGGCTCCCTCCCATACCGTGCGGGAGGGAGCCGGTGCCCGTTTGTCGGCCCCCGCCGATCGGCCTACAGACCCGGCCCCCCTGATCCATGAGCGCAAACCGATCAACCGAGGTCAGGCGAAAGCGATCTCGTCTCGGTCGGATTCGTACGGTTCCGACCATGCACGATGTCCTCTCGATCCCCTGGGTACTCATCGGGCGAGCACGGCTAGCGTGGGCGAAGTGCGGCAGTTCGCCTTTGACGCCCGGCGCCCCGTGCCCAGGCCCATCGACACCCATCGCGAGGAGGCGACCGTGATGCGTGGCAGGAAGACGGACGTGACGCCGGACGGGGAAGCGGCCATGGCGCCGGGCGGGGAGATGGACGTGATGCCAGGCGGGGAAGCGGCCGTGACGCCGGGCGGGGAGATGGACGTGATGCCAGGCGGGGAAGTGGCCGTGACGCCGGGCGGGGAGATGGACGTGATGCCAGGCGGGGAAGTGGCCGTGACGCCGGGCGGGGAGACGGACGGCGGAACCGGTGCGAGCGGCGGTACGGGTGGCGACGCCCCCGCCCTCACCCCCGAAACGCTCTTGCTGAAACGCCACTTCACCGGCGAGACCCTCCCCCAGATGCGCGCCCAGGTCGAGGACACGGCCGCCGCGGCGGGCCTCGGCGGCGTACGCCTCGGCGAGTTCACCCTCGCTGTCAGCGAAATCGCCGCCAACGCCGTCGAACACGCCGGTGGCCAAGGCCGCCTCGAACTCCGCCGCCTCCCCCACGAACTGGAGTGCCGCATCACCGACAACGGCCCCGGCTTCACCCCCACCCTCCCCGAACTCCTCCCCGGCCTCACCGAGAGCTGCCGAGGCCGCGGCCTCTGGCTGGCCCACCTGGTCACGGACCGCCTGACGGTGACGACGGACACGACGGGGGTGGGGGCGGCGGTGACGTTGGCTGTGCGGTTGGGGTGAGCCGGCTAGGCATGTTGCCGTGTCTGCCTGCCCGGCAGCACATCCGCCGAAGCTCACGCCATCGATGCAGGCGCCGACTCAGAGACACCATCCGCAGGGCCATGACCGACGAATATCCACAAATGCCAGACGCTGCATGGATCATTACGTTATAGATCTGACATGACAGACAGTTCTGCACCTGCCGATCCTGGCCAGCCCAGCACGGACCAGCATGACTCATCAGGTGGCCAACTACAGTCCCGCTTGTCCAGCGTGGAAGGTTTGGTGGGTGCCGTATCAGCCATCGGCGCCTTCGCCATAAGCGGACTGACCTCTAGCGTTAGCGCCAATCGCTGCGCTGACATGCCTGACGCTCATCTGGAGCTTGTCCGGAGTTGGAGATTCAGGGAAGTCGAAACCCGACGCAAAGGCACCCGAGAAGATCAGCGACATCTCAGCCGAACATCTCATCTCCTCCATCACAGAGATCAAGAACGGCATCGAAGTTCCCAACCCGCACGGGGATGACATTCCCGCCTGCACCATCGTTTCCGGGAGATCAAAGATCCCAAAAGGATCTGGAGTCTGGGTAGGCCACACAAACGGCACTGCACGTCGCGCCAACGACGACGTATTCTACAACGTCCGACACTCACAAGTGGAGCCAGGAGAAAACGAGTGGTATACGGAAGAATTCACGGTGGGATCAGGGAGTAAGGACATCGGCGCCCACTTCTACATCTTCGTCTATCTCGTACCAGATTCAGTGGGCGATATTCTTGATACCCTAAAGGATCCACCGACGCTCACTGCGCCACCAAGCAAGTCCCAGCTCGTCACAAAGATTCGGGTCAAGAAGATAAAGGGCGAGTGCCCTCATTAACGTGAGGGCGGCAATACAGCGAAGCCATTGCGCACCCCAGCACGTCGGCCGCCCCACCGGCTAGCAGACGGAGGGGCAGCCTTCCGCCGCAAGCGGGCAGGGCTGCTACAGGATGGTCCGCCACCACCGCCCGTACACCCGCACACCCATCGGATAAATGTGCGAAGAGCTGAAGTCTCCATGCTTTGGAATGCTTCAACAGTCACTACCCATCAGAGATCGGGCGGATATACTCTGGAGCCAATGGGGCAGCCTCCGGGGGGATCATGGCAAACACGTCCGATAGTGACTCTCACGGGCAGCCGAGTGCGTTTCGGCGAGCCTGGTCAGAGCATCCGGAAGTCATCATTGGTGCGCTTATTGCAGCGGCGGCGGCCCTCATGGTGCCCCTCATGGGGCTCTTGGAGCACGAAAAAGATCCTGACGCAGCTGCGGAAAGCAGCTCTCCCACGTCGGTCTATTCAGAATCTCCCTCCCCGCCGCCCACCGCCAAGCCAGATTATTCAACTGACCCGCCTCAAGAATCAGACCCGCCAAATCCCGCTCCTGCAAAGCCGCACTGGAAGGGGGTCGTGACTCTTCCCTTATCCCTCAACCAGAACTCGGACGTGGGGGCAGAACTCGACGGGGAGAGGCCCGGCCAACTCGTTGGCGTAGACGATGACCTGCGAGGCGATTACAGCACCTCAGCCGCCATCATGGTCATGAGTGGACATGCTGCAGAAGCCTCGGGAGACGTGGACAGTCTCGATCGATCCATATGCGAAAAAAGAATAACAACCGAAGTGAGGAATAATCCTCAATGGATCTATATTTCTCGAGGAGATAGTGTTGGCGGTACGTATTGCCTAGCCACCACAGAAGGGCACCTCGCGGCTTTTACGATCATTTCCGCTGAGCAGCTTCCACTGCCTGTCTCGGTGAGTGTCAAGGTGGTCATCTGGGATTAATAACAGGGGCGTTGTCGGCCTGGATTGGTCGTGTCAGGTCTGAAGCACTGACCGTGAGAGCGTCCCGTCCGCTCCGGCAGGCCCACTGAAGGCGCCTGCCGGGGATTCGGTCCGAGAAACGTCCCCGGCCAGGGGCTACGCGCGGCTCACAATGTGCGCTGTGCCGGGTGAGGCCTGAACCGACTGCCGGCAGTCGGGTGCAGCCGAGGGTGCCGGCTGACCGTCGAGTGCGCGGCAGAGAGCTGCGTGCAGGTGCTCTGCTTCAGCGAGGGTGAGGGTCAGTTCGGTGTCCGTGGCGTGGCCGTCGGTGAGGGACAGGCGGAGCGGTACGGCGAGGCGGTTGTCGTCAGTGCGGCGTACAGGGCGGCCTGGTGGACGTTCGATGGTCCAGCTCATGGCGTCGCCTTTCCGATGCGCGCGAGGCGGTATGAGCCCCACAATTGGCGGCCGTCCTCGCAACCGTCCTGTGCCTTGGGAGTGCCCTTGCAGCCGACGCTGCACTTGCGGGTGTGCTCGAACCACAGCCGGTAGGCGCGCAGCATGGGGATCTCGGTGCGGGGTGCGGTGGAACCGTTCTGTACGTCGGTCATCAGCATGCCTCCTCGACCAACCGAGCTGCGATCAGTGCACGTTGACGCCCCTCGGGCAGCAAAAGGTAGGTGCCGACGAGGGTGCTGGTGATGTCGTCCGCGCTGATGGCGGGTAGGACGCTGGCGGGCCAGCGGCGTGGGGCTCTGCGGCGACGGGCGCTCGCGAGGATCGCGGCCCACATCTCGGGAGAGAGGTTGGGTGCGGGCGGCCTCTGGGCAGGTTCCGGCTCCGTAGCCCAAGCCGTGCGGCTGGATTCGGGTCGGCCGAAGAGCATCGCCCTCACCCATGCGAGTGCTCGTAATACAAGGTGCATTGTCGGTCTCCTAGTCAGATCGGCCATTCCCCGGGGCCGTGTCAGCACTTGCGCGTGACCGGTCGGGCACGCTCTGTAGCCGCCCTCTGAGTGTGGTCAGGCGGGCGCTTGCGTCTCCACCCCCGCATCGGCACCGGAATCCCATCGGCTGGAGGCAATGGACAGCGCCGTTCCATCGCTCTTCCATCGGAACTTTGTCTGCTGCGATAACCACCCCCTGCGCAGGGCAGTTTGAAGACACGACCGCTCCACCGTCGTGCGGCGGTGACGCAGCACGGAGCCGTGCGGGGAGGACGCCATGACCACGTTGTTCCGCTATTTGGTCGACCAACGGGAGTGGAAGGACCCCAGGGCGTTCATTCCCCGCTTTCGAGAGGCCGCACAGAGGCTGTCGGAAACCGATCAGGACCCGGATCTGGCGACCTGCACCCCGGCAGCCAGCACCTTCGAGGCCTGGTACTACAACCAGCGAAAGCCGAACCGAGATGCACGGCGCGTACTCGTGGCCTTGTTCGGCTGCAGCTTCGAACGACTGTGGGGCCCTGGTGAAAACGCTCTGTCCGCCTCTGCCGAGGCGTCACGTACGGAAGACCACACGACATCGGACGCGGAACTGCGCGACATGAGAAAGGGCGCTGAAATGGCAGCACGGCGTGCACGGGACTTTGCCATGGGAGCGGAACGGGGACAGTTGGGCGAGGAGACCATCGGCTTCTTGCAGGACGAGGTGCGCAGCATCGCCGAGCGGTACCCGCGGGTGCCGCTGACGGACGTGTTCGACGATCTCGTGTCCGCCCAGGACGAGGTGTTCCGGCACATCGAAGGCGGCCGGTCGAGGCCTTCGCAGTTGCGGCAGTTGCACATCATGGCCACGTTGCTGTCGTGGTTCATGGCGAAGGCCAGTCATGACATGGGGGACGCGTCGACCGCGTTGACGCAGGCCCGCGCAGCGGGTGTGTGCGCTCAGCAGGCCGAGCACCCCGTGCTGATCGCGTTGACCGACGGGTTGAAGTCGCTCATCACCTACTGGTCGGGCAACGCGGATGACGCCCTGTACTACGCGCGGAAGGGGGCCGCCGAACACCCCGGCCTGCGGGGTACGACGAGCGTATGGCTCGCCAGTTTGGAGGCACGGGCGGCTGCACTGCTGGGAGACGCGGAAGCCGTGCTCGCAGCGAGCGAACGGGCCGAGCGGCTGCGGGAGCACACGGTGCCGGACGACGTCGACAACCTGGGCGGCCTGCTGACCTTCCGCCCGGAGAAGCAGCTCTACTACGCCGTGGAATCGCACGTCCTGCTCGGCCATGGCGACGCGCGTACCGCGAACCAGGCGGAGCAGGCCGTCGAGGTCTTCAGCGATCCCGATGCGCCGCATTGGGCGTTCGGAGACCAGGCGGGCGCACAGTGCAATCTCGCTCTGATCCGGCTCCACGCCAACGACCTGGACGGAGCGGCCGACGCCATCCGTCCCGTTCTCGACCTGCCTCCCCGCCGACGCAACAGGGGCATTGTCGTCTCCGCGCAGCGAGTGCGGGTGGCACTGAGCCGGGAGTCCCTCCGTACCGCCGCCGTCGCCCGCGACCTGCGCGAGGAGATCGCCCTGTATCCGCCGCACAGGCCGGCCCTGATGTGCTGACGGGTCCCAGTAGAGTCCGTGGCATGTATCCGGTCCATCGCGTGAGCAAGCGTCTGGAAGTACGCGAACTGCGGTCTGAGGATGCGGAGGCCGTGTTCGCGATCTACGGCAGCGAGCAGGCGACCGAGCATCTGTCCTTCGAACCGCGCACGCGGGATGAGGTGCGCCAGATCGTGAGCCGTTCCATCGAGGCAGGTACCGCCAGGGACCGCAGGGAGTACGTCGTCGCCGTGGTCGAACGTGACACGGACACGCTCGTCGGCTTCGGTCGGCTGGCCCTGGACCCGCATCAACCCAGCGGAGCGACCATGGGTTTCGCCCTGCGCCCAGCCTCTTGGGGGCGAGGCTATGGAGTCGAGACTGTGCGGTTGCTGCTCGGCCTCGGCTTCGAGGAACTGAACCTCCACCGCGTCTGGGGCGCTCGTTCCCCCGCCAACGAGGCCTCCGCCAGAACGATGGCGCGGGCCGGGATGGTCGAGGAAGGCCGGATTCGCGAGCACATCCGCAAGGGCGGAGCGTGGCGGGACTCCATCGTCCACGCGATGCTCGACCACGAGTGGGCGGCTCGGAACCAGAGCGGTTGAGGGACCGAAGCCACCAATACTCGTCCAGGGTGCGTTCCGAGACCGCCGACTCCAGCAGTTGCGCAACGTGGAGAGCGCGCTCCAGCGGCACTCCCGGGTACCCGCGGTCGCCGACTGGCTGGAGGAGTACCGAACCATCGCCAACACCGGTTGAGGAGGAGACGGTGAGCATCCCGAGCACCCGTGCTGACGTGGTGATCCGCCCCTACGGCCCCGGCCAGGTCCCGGCGCTGATGGACGTCGTCGCCGATATCTGGGCCGACGGCAGAGTGGTCGAGAGTGCCCAACTACGATACGCGCCTAGCCGTACGGGTTGAGTGCCCAGAAGCGGACGGTGTCGCTGCGACGGTCGAACCACAGGTTGGTGGAGTAGCCGCTGCCGTCGCGGTCGAGCTCGTGCGACCGGACCCACTGCGGGTTCTCCGGCCCCTCGCCCTTGAGCGGCTTCTCGAACCACGAGGAGAAGTCATCGGCCGGCCCCTCGGAAACGAAGGCATGGGCCGCCGTCAGCTCGGCAAGCTTCCCCGGTGTCAGCCGGGCGAAGCCCGAAATCACCAGCTCCGGCGACGGTATGCCCCGGTCGTTGTCCCGGCTGCTCACCCACTTGGCGTCGGTGAGCGGGCCCAGCAGCGGGAACGCCCGCTGCAGCGGTGCGGTGTCGGTGTGCCAGTCCTCCTTGGTCCCGTTCGCCACCTGACGCAGGGCCCACCAGGCGGGTAGGGCCGCCAGCCCCGCCCCGATCCCGATCCCGATCACCTTCCGTCGCTCCAACGCGATCCCCCTCATGCCTGACTTCGGGGGCACCTTATCCGGCCCGAGCACCGCCTATTGATCACAACCAAGTACGCGCCCTAGTGCTGGACAGGGTCGGCGAGCTTGCGGATCGACCAGCGGGTGAAGGAGCGTTGGCGCAACGCCAACGCCCGACGCCCCGACGTGCTGGCCGCCCAACGCCGCGAGCGCGCCCGCAGCCGCATCCCCATCCGCAGCAGCAGCCGCAGCCGCAGCCGCAGTGGGAAGGGCATCCGCCGGGGCGGACGCTCACTGCCCGTCACAGCCTGACGCCTCGCTCAGGACCGCCGCCGAGCCGACCACCGCACTCAGCCCCGGCGCCGGTCCGGGACCGGGCTGAGTCGTAATTCGTTTGACCGGGTCACGGGTCGACGCTGCACTGTGGCGGGACGCCACGAGTCGTGGTGCCGGTATCTCGAGGAGGCAGCGGCTGCGATGGAGATCCGTTCCGCGACCGACAAGGATCTCGACGTTTTCGTCGACACAGTCCATGCCGCGTTCGGGCGCTTCCCGGAGACCCCGGTCGAGGGCGGCGGGCTCTGGTGGTCGGCGCTCGAAATGGACCGGTGCCTGCTCGCCCTGACGGCGGACGGGCGGCCCGTCGGCACCGCCGCCGCGCACCCTTTCGAACTCACCCTGCCCGGTGAGACCCTCGTCCCGGCCTCCGGGGTGACCGCCGTCGGCGTCCTGCCCTCCCACCGGCGCCGAGGCGTGCTCAGCACGATGATGCGGCACCAGCTCACCGAGTTGCGGGCCCGGGGAGAATTCCTCTCCGTGCTGCTGGCCTCCGAGGCCCCGATCTACGGCAGGTTCGGCTACGGACCCGCGACCTACACGCAGCAGCTGACGGTGCCGCGCCACCGGGCCGCCCTCGCCGTTCCCCGGGCCCGCACCGCGGCGGGCGTCGCGGGCGCCCCAGCGGCCGGCTCGGACAACGACTCGGACAACGGCTCGGACAACGGCTCGGTCGAGGTGCTGCGGCGTGCCGAGTGCGGCGAGATCCTGGAAGCGGTGTACGACCGGTATCGCCGCGCCCAGCCCGGCGCGCTGTCCCGGCCGCACCGCTGGTGGGCCCTGCGCGCGGGGCAGCCCCCGATCTCGCCGGCACCGCGCTACATCGCCGTCCACCGGGACGCCGACGGCGTCCCGGACGGGTACGCCAGCTACTCGATCGATGACCCCAGCACCTTGACGGTCGACGAGACCATCGCCACCGACGACGCCGTCTTCACGGCCCTGGCCCGGTTCGTACTCGGACACGACCTGGTCACTCAGGTCGTGTTCAAGCACGTCCCGCCCGAGCACCCGCTGCGCTGGCAGCTCGCGGACTTCCGCGCCGGCCAGGTGAGCGACGAGATGGACTGGCTCTACGTACGGCTCCTTGACGTCCCGCAGGCGCTGACCGCACGTGGCTGGTTCACGGACGGCGAACTCGTCCTCGACGTCGACGACCCGTTCCTCGGCGAACACGGCCGCTACCTGCTGGCCGTCCAGGACGGCAAGGCCGACTGCGTCCCGACAGACCGGGAGCCCGACCTGTCCCTGGACATACGCGACCTGGGCTCGATCTACCTCGGCGGCACCGCCCCGAGCACGCTCGTGCGTGCCGGACACATCCGGGCCCACCACCCGGGCGCGGCCACCCTCGCCGACGCCCTCTTCCGCGCCGACCGTCCCCCGCACTGCCTGCACTGGTTCTGACCGCACGCTCGCCGACCCTGTACGAGTCCCGTGTACGAGTCCCGTGTACGAGTCCCGTTGGCCCTGTATCCGTTCCGTTGGTCCATGGTCACCCGTCGGGGCGGAGCATCAGCCGTTGTGTGTGGCGGCCGGTTCGGCGAGTGCGGGCTCGTCGTGGCTGGTCGCGCCGTTCCCCGCGTCCCTTACGGGCGCGGGGGTGGCGGCCTTTTCCTTCAGGTGCTCTCGGATCGAGTACGTCAGGGCCGCCGCCCACAGCGCGTACACCGCGACGTAAACGACCGTGCTCACGGAACTCGACGCCGCGATCCAGTCGCTCTTGAGCAGCGTGCGGACGTTCGTCGCGACGATGACGCCGCCCACCGCCGAGCCCAGCACCCTCGGCGGGACCAGGCGGACCAGCCAGGCGGCGATGGGCGCGGCGATCAGGCCGCCGAGGAGGAAAGCGGCGACCCAGGCCCAGTCGAGGCCCTGGGAGCCGAGGGAGAGGAGGAAGCCCAGGCTCGCGGAGACCGCGACGAGGAACTCGCTCGTGTCGATCGACCCGATGACCTTACGAGGCTCCATACGGCCGCTGGCGAGGAGAGCGGGGGTGCCCACCGGGCCCCAGCCGCCCCCGCCGGTCGCGTCGAGGAAGCCGGCGACCAGGCCCAGCGGCGACAGGAACCGCCTCCGCAGCGGCTGGCCGAGGCGGTCCTTGGGCAGGCCGCGCAGGGTGAAGCGGGACAGGACGTAGAGGCCGAGGCCCAGCAGGATCAGCGACATCACGGGTCCGGCGACCTCGGTGGACAGCGACGACAGGACCGTGGCGCCGAGGAACGCGCCCACCGCGCCCGGTACGCCGATCCTGGCGACGACCTTCCAGTCCACGTTCCCGAACCGCCAGTGCGAGGCGCCCGACATCAGGGTCGTGCCGATCTCCGCCAGGTGCACCGTGGCCGAGGCGGCGGCCGGGTTGGTGCCCATCGCGAGCAGCAGCGTCGTCGAGGTCACGCCGTAGGCCATGCCCAGGCTGCCGTCCACGAGTTGGGCCCCCAGGCCCGCCAGCGCGAGCACTACCAGCGTCCGCATTCTTCTTCCGTCCCGTCTTCCGTCGCGTCGTTCCGTCGCGTCGTTCCGTCGCGACTTTCGTGGCTACACTTCCCGGTCTTTCCCACCGGTTAAGTAGGAATTGACCGAGCGGCCACGGTACGGGGTGGAACTGAGGAAAGACTTAGGACGAGGTAACGATCCTGTGCAGCTGCCCGCCGCGCCTACGGGTTCTCCCAGGCCGCCGGCTCCGCCGCCAGCTCCTTCACCGGCTCGGGGAGGGTGCCCGCGGCGATGTCCGCCACGGTGACGCCCTCCAGGATGCGGCGCACGTTGGCCCGCAGCGCGATCCACAACGGCAGCAACGGTTCGGCGGACCCGGTGTAGGTCAGGCCGGTGGGACGTTCGCCGCGCACCGACACGATGGGACCGTCCACGGCCCGGATGACATCGGCGACGGTGATGGCGGCCGGTTCACGTGCCAGTTGGTACCCGCCGCTGCCACCCCGCCGACTGGTGACGAGGCCGGCCCGCCTCAGGTCCCCGAGAATCCCCTCAAGGAACTTGTGCGGGATCTCCTGCACGGTCGCGATGACCTCCGCCTTCACCGGCCCGCTGTCCTGCCGTACGGCCACTTCCAGCACCGCTCGTACCGCGTAATCCGCCCGCGCAGAGATCCTCATGGCCAACATTGTCGACCACTTCGACCACTCCGACGTCCCAGAGGACCCGCGCCCCGTCAGGGGCGCGGGGCTGTATCGATATGCGGCTCCGCCGCATGGGCGCGAGCAACCACGAACGACCCGCACCCGGCAGCGGACAGCCGGTCCCGAGCTCTCAGCCGAGCCGGATCACATTCCACGACAGCGGCTCAAGCACCACGCTCAGCACACCATCCCGAAGCGCGGCCCCCTCGACCACCCGCGGAGCGACCCGCTCAGGATCGTCCAGGGTGTTCCGTGCGTCCGGGTCCGCGTCGGCCAGCACGCTGTGCTCGACGACCTGGGTCAACTCCAGCCCGTTCAGCGCGACTTCCAGCGGCAGCGCTTCCGTACGATCCCGGTTGACCGCGAAGACCGTCACCGACCCGTCCTCGGCCCGGACCGCCGTCGCGTGCAGCAGGTCCGCCTCGCCGTACTTCTTCGTCTCGTACGTCGGTGAGTCCACCCGTACGTCGAGAACCTGTCCCCGCCCGTACTTCGAGGCCTGGGCGAACGGGAAGAAGGTCGTCTGGCGCCAGGCCGGTCCGCCCGGCTCGGTCATGATCGGGGCGATGACGTTGACGAGCTGGGCGAGGCAGGCGACGGTGACGCGGTCGGCGTGGCGGAGCAGGGCGATCAGCAGGGAGCCGAAGACGACCGCGTCCATGACGCTGTACTTGTCCTCCAGCAGCCGTGGCGCCTCCGGCCAGTTCAGCGGGTCGGCCTTCGCCGAGTCCTCCCACTCCTGGAGGTACCAGACGTTCCACTCGTCGAAGGAGAGGTTGATCCTCTTCTTGGACTTGAGCTTCGCGCCCACGTGGTCGGCGGTGGCGACCACGTTCTCGATGAAGGACTCCATGTCGACGGCGGAGGCGAGGAAGGAGTCGTGGTCGCCGTCGGTGGGCCAGTAGTAGGCGTGCAGGGAGATGTAGTCGACGAGGTCGTACGTCTCCGCCAGGACCGTCGCCTCCCACTCGGCGAAGGTCGGCATGGACTGGCTGGAGGAGCCGCAGGCGACGAGTTCGACGTCCGGGTCGATCTGGCGCATCGCGCGGGCGGTCTCGGCGGCGATACGGCCGTACTCCGTCGCCGTCTTGTGGCCGGTCTGCCAGGGGCCGTCCATCTCGTTGCCGAGGCACCAGAGGTTGATGCCGAAGGGGTCCTTGTCGCCGTCGGCGATGCGCTTCTCGGACAGGGCCGTTCCGGCGGGGTGGTTGGCGTACTCCTGGAGTTCGAGGGCCTCGGCGACACCGCGCGTGCCGAGGTTGAGGGCCATCATGGGCTCGGCTTGGGGGCCGACCTTCTTCAGGAAGGCGATGTACTCGGAGAGGCCGAAGCGGTTGGTCTCGGTGGAGCGCCAGGCGAGGTCGAGGCGGCGGGGGCGGTCCTCGACGGGGCCTACGGAGTCCTCCCACTTGTAGCCGGAGACGAAGTTGCCGCCGGGGTAGCGGATGGTGGTGACGCCCAACTCCCGGACCAGGTCCAGCACATCGGTGCGCAGGCCCGCCTCGTCGGCGGCGGGGTGGTCCGGTTCGTAGACCCCGGTGTAGACGCAGCGGCCGAGGTGCTCGACGAACGAGCCGAAGAGTCGAGGATTGACCTCGCCGACCGTGAAAGCGGGGTCGAGGGTGAAGCGGGCGGTGCGGGTCATGGGGTCGCCCTTCAGTGTTCGATATTCCGGATGGTGATCGTTGAGCCGGACGGGACGCTATGGTCGAAGTGAGGGCGAGTCAACGGGGCGGTGTGCCCGGGGGCCGGGCGCCTGTTCGTCCGCCGGAGACGCTGGTCGGGCGGGTGCGGGCCGCATGTGGCTTGTCGCGCGGTTCCCCGCGCCCCTGGGGGCCGCTGCACGCAACGATCGTTCGTAGAAGTTCAACGATCGTTGGATTCCCGTAGAACCGACGCCTCCGGCCACGTAGGGTCGGCCCCGTGCCCGCCCTGCCCGACAGCCTTGCCGAGACCCTGACGCGACTCGACGCCCGTATCGCGGAGACCGGTGCCGATCGGGGTCTGCTCCTCGACGTGCGGACGCTGGCGGAACGTACCGCCCTCGGCGAGGACGAGGTGCGGGTGCTGCTGGACGGGGGTGAGGCGTCGGCCGACCGGGTCGACGACCGGGTGCGGGGGCGGGTACGGGCGCTGCACGAGGCGTATGTCGCGCGGAGCGGGAAGCGGGCCGGTGAGGTCGGCAAGGAGGTCGCGGCGCGGCTCGCGATCAGCCCCGAGTGGGCCCGGCAACTGCTGCTCGGCAAAAAGATGCCGAACGTGCCCGATCTGACCGAACTCGCCGGGTTCTTCGGGATCGAGGAGGGCGTCCGGTTCTTCACCGACCCGGCCGCCACCGTCCTGAACCGCGAACTCCACCCCGTACTCGCGGGACTTGAGGGCGACACGGACGACGGGCCGCTGGTCGAGTTCGCCACCCGGCACGGGGTCGTCACGCTCGCGCTGCGCGGCCATCGGCTGACCCGTCGCAAGCAGGAGGCCCTCGCCGTCATGCTCGAAGGGCTGCTCGGCGTCGACGACGAGGAGGCCCGGCGATGAGCCGTGGCGAGGGCACGGGCCTGGGTACGGGCGAAGGCACGGGCCTGGGTACTGGCGAAGGCACGGGCCTGGGTACTGGCGAAGGCACGGCTGACGGCCGCGTCGCCGGGAGTGCGACGGACGGCCACGCCGGGACTGCAGCGGACCCCCACACCAGAACGACAGCGGACCCCCACGCCGGAACTACAGCGGACCCCCACACCAGAACGACAGCGGACCCCCACGCCAAAAACGCGGCCGACGCCCACGCCGGACGCGCCGCCCGGGTCATGGGGACCTCGGCCCTGCGCCGAGCTGTCGGCAGGGTTCGGGCCGCGCTGCTGCCCTCCCGGTCCGCCGCCGAGATGCGGAAGTTGACGGCCGGGCTCAGCAAGGCGGTGCGGGGGAGGTTGGGCGCGCCTGTCGGCGTACGGGAGTTGGGCGCGGCGCTGTGTACGGAGATGAGTGCGCGGCGTGGCGGGCGGCCGGTGGAGCTGCGGTTCGAGCGGTTTCCGGACGGGATCGGGGTGACGGGGCTGTGGATGGAGTTCCCGGACTTCGACCTGGTGATCGTCGAGGAGCGCGCCGAGACCGTGCAGCAACTGGTCATCCTCGGCCATGAGTTGTGGCACATGCACGCGGGGCACTGTCATCACCATCTGCCGGGCGCGGACGCCGCCGCGCTCGCGCTGTCCGGTGAGCCGGGCGGCGGCGCGTCCGCGTTGCCGCCGCTCTCCCCCGAGCTCTCGGCGGCGCTCGGCCCGGGCGGCACCCCCATAGCGGCCCGCTACGGCTCGCACGAGTCCGACGAGCAGGAGGCCGAGGACTTCGGGCACCGGCTCGCCACCGCCTTCCGTTCCTGGGTGGACACCGGGCAGAGCGGGCCGGCCGATCCGGCCGATCCGACCGACCCCGTCGGGCAGGCCATCCAGGCGTCCCTGGGCTACCGCAGGCACCGGAGATAGGGGGACGACCGCCGTGCCCGCGACGACGACCGGGGCCCTGAGCCCCGCCGACTTCTTCGGCGAGCTGTACATCTCGTTCTGGATCCCCACGGCCGTACTGACCGCCGCCCTGGTGATCAAGCTGCCCAGCATCGTGAAGCTGTGGCGGGACGCGCTGCTGCGGGCGGTCGGCGGGCTGCTGCTGCTCGCCTGCTGTGTGTTCGTGTTCGCGGTGCCGTCGGTGATCGCGTGGACCAACCGGACCGTGGGCGTGCCGAACGTCGCCGCGCCCTGGGTGTACTCCCTCGTCACCGCGTTCTGCGCGTGCTGTCTGCTGCTGATCGTCGCCTGGCGCGACGGCCCGGCCGCCCGCTCCCCGGCGACCCGCCGCACCATGCGCCGGGTCGTCGCCGTGTACGCGGCGGTGATCGTCGGCCTGTGGGTGCTGTTCGCGCTGGCGGACGTCCCCCGCGAGCGGCTGCGCGACCTGGACACGTACTACGCCACCACGCCCTTCATGCGCGAGGAGATCCTGCTCTACCTCGTCGCGCACACCGTGGCCTGCCTGCTCACCTACCGGCTGATCCGCAACTGGGTCCGCGCCGACGGCCTCGACCTGTGGCTGCGCGGCGGCCTGAAGGCACTGAGCATCGGCTACGCGCTCAACCTGGTGTACGACGCCTCGAAGCTCACGGCGCTGGTGGCCCGCTGGGCGGGGCACGACCTGGACTGGCTGAGCACGCATGTGGCGCCGCCGGTCGTCGCGGTGGCGGCCATCTTCATCGCGGTCGGCTTCATCCTGCCGCACGGCGGCCAGTACCTGCACGACCGCTGGCGGGTGCGGGAGAGCCACCGGCGGCTGCGGCCCCTGTATCTGCTGACCCGGACGGTCGACGGCTCCCGTGTCCCCTTCGCGCTGCGCGCCACCCCGGAATTGCGCCTCACCCGCCGCGAGACGTTCATCCGCGACGCCCTGCTCCGGCTGACCCGTCACCTCGACGAGGACCTGCGCCGCCGCGCGTACGACGCCGCCCTGGATCTCGGTCACGAGCCCGGCCGGGCGAAGGCCCTCGCCGCCGCCGTGACGATCCGGGACGCGGTGGCCGCGCGGAAGCGGGCACCCGACGGCGGTACGCCGCCCACGCTCGTGTCCGGTCCGCTCGTCTTCCCGGGCCTCGCGGCGGGCCTGGGTGACCTGGCGGGCGCGCCAGGTCCTACGGCCTTCCCGGACCCGTCGACATGCGTACGACGGCCCGCGCCGGACCGTTCGGCCTTCCCGGACCCGTCGGCCCCGCCGGACCGTGCCGCCTTCCCGGATCCCTCGGCCCCGCCCGACCGTACGGTCTTCCCGGAGTTCACGGTCTCCGCCGACCCCACCGACCTGCTCCAGGACATCGAGGCCGTGTCCGTGGTGCTTCGCCGGCCCGTCGAGATCGAGGCGGTGCGCGCGCTCGCGGCCGCCTCCCCAGCAGAGAGCAGTGTGCCCGCGTATGAGTGAACGCCCCACCGCCGAGCGGCCGTTGCGGTCGGTCCGGCCACCCGTCCGGTCCGCCGTCGTGCTCGGCGGTTCCCTCGCCGGGATGCTCGCGGCGCGTGCGCTGGCCGGGTTCGCGGACCGGGTCACCGTCGTCGAGCGGGACACGCTGCCCGAGGGTCCCGGTCCGCGCCGGAACCTGCCGCAGGCACGCCACGCCCACATGCTGTGGTCGGGCGGCGTCCAGGCGGTGGAGGACCTGCTGCCGGGCACCACCGGGCGGCTGCTGGCGGCCGGGGCACACCGCCAGGCGGTCACCACGGACATGGTGATCCTGTCGTCCCGGGGCTGGTGCCGGCGGTGGCCCGTGTCCCACCACAACCTGCTGGCCGGCCGGGATCTGCTCGACGCGACGGTCCGCGCGGCGGTCCTGGCCGACGACCGGGTCGAGCTGGTGGAGCGCACCGAGGTGCTGGGGCTGGTCGGCACCGGCGCCGCCGTGACCGGGGTGCGGGTCCGCCACGAGGACGGCACCGACCGCACGCTCGAGGCGGGTCTCGTCGTCGACGCCACCGGCCGTTCCTCCCGAGCGCCCCACTGGCTCGCGGCGCTCGGGCTGCCGCGACCGGAGCGGCGGGAGGTCGACTCCGGGCTCGCGTACGCCAGCCGGGTCTACCGGGCGCCCGAGGGGGCCCGGCAGGGCTTCCCGGTCGTCACCGTGCAGGCCGACGCGCGGCGGCCGGGTCCCGGACGGTCGGCCTTCCTGCTGCCCATCGAGGACGGCCGGTGGATCGTCACCCTGTCCGGGACGCGGGGCGGCGAACCCTCCCCCGACAACGACGACTTCGTACGGTTCGCCCGGGAGGAGCTGCGGCATCCGATCGTCGGTGAACTGCTCGCCGGCGCCGAGCCGTTGGGCGATGTGGCGTTCACCCGCTCCACCGCCAACCGCCGTTGGTTCTACGAGCGGATGTCCCGCTGGCCGGAGAACTTCACCGTCGTCGGTGACGCGCTCGCCGTGTACAACCCGGTGTACGGGCACGGCATGGCGATCGCCGCGCAGAGTGCCGTCGCCCTGCGGGAGGTGATCCGGCGTCGGGGCTGGGGCACGCCCGGTCTGGCCCGGCGGATCCAGCGGGCGCTGGCCCGTCCGGTGGGTGTGGCCTGGGACCTCGCCACCGGGCAGGACGTCTTCTACGAGGGCGCGACGGAGGCCGGGCCGACTGTGCGTGACAGGGTCCTGGCCGCGTACGTCGACCGGGTGCTCCTCACCGCCACCGGCAACGGCCGCATCGCCCGCCGTCTGACGGACGTGACGTCACTGGAGCGCGGCCCGGAGGTGCTCCTCGCCCCGAGCGTCCTGCTCGCGGCGGTCGTCGGCCCCCTCAAGCCGAGGCTGGAGGGGGCACCGTTGACGGCGGAGGAGCGCAAGGCCGCCGGGATCTGAACCGTCGGCCTCGGCCTCGGCCGGGGGCGGTCGAGCCGCGTGCGGTCCGTTCGGCACCGCGGGACATCGCCGTCGTGGTTGCTTGCCGCTGCGGCGGCGATGAGCTGAGCAGCCGCAGCCGCAGCCGCAGCCCAGGAATCAGGGGTCAGCCCGCGAATGCCGGTTGTGGCAAGCCCTTGCCCGCGCCCGGCACCACCAGCAGCGAGCCCGACAGGGGGTGAGGGGTCTCCGTGCCGGTGCGGGCTGTGGTGATGTACAGGTCGGTGAGGTCGGGGCCGGCGAAGGCGCAGGCCGTGGGGCGGGGGGTGGGAAGGTCGATGACCCGGTCCAGGACGCCGGTCGGCGTGTAGCGGCGGACGGCGCCGCCCTCCCACAGGGCGACCCAGACACAGCCCTCGGCGTCGACGGTGAGGCCGTCGGGGAAGCCGTCGCCGTCGTCGATGGTCACGAATGGGCGCCTGCCGACCGGCAGTTGACCGGTCTCGTGGTCGAAGACGTCGATGCGGCGGGTCGGTGAGTCGATGTAGTACATCAGCCGTCCGTCCGGGCTCCAGCCGGTGCCGTTGCTGACGGCGACGTCGTCGAGGACCGTCTCGGCGAGCCCGTCGGCGGTGAAGCGGGACAGGGTGCCGCCGCCCGGGGCCTCGTCGTAGCGCATGGTGCCGGCGAAGAGGGAGCCGTCGGGGGCGACGGCGGCGTCGTTGGCGCGGCGGCCGGGCACCGGCTCGTGGTGCAGCCACCGGAAGCCGCCGTCCGTGTCGCGCAGACCGACGCCGTCCCGGAGGTTGAGGACGAGGCCGCCGCCGACGCGGGGCTTGGCCGCGCCGACGTGCTGCTCGGTGACGAGGACCGTGCGGCGGCCGGAGGCCGGGTCGTACGTGTGCACCCGCGAGCCGAGGATGTCGATCCAGATCAGGCGCTGCGCGTCGGCGTCCCAGGTGGGGCCCTCACCGAGGGCCGCGTACTCCCGTACCGCGACGTCGTAACCCGTGTACGCGCTCATGCCACGCTCCGGTGGCCGAGGCGCTCGGACAGTTCCGCGGCGCCCTTGGCGGCGAGCTGCTCCAGCTCGATGCGGCGGTCGTCGCTCCAGCGGATCATGGGGACGGAGATGGAGAGCGCGGCGACGACCTTGCCCGTGCGGTCGCGGACCGGGGCGGCGACGCAGGAGACGTCCGGGTTGGACTCGCGGTTCTCCACGGCGAGACCCCGCTCACGGATCCGGGCCAGGGCCTCGCGCAGGGCGGCCGGGTCGGTGATGCTGTTGGGAGTCATGCCGATCAGGTCGGCGTCGTCCGGGATCCGGGCGGACAGCTCGGGCTCGGAAAGGGAGGCGAGGAGCATCTTGCCCACGGAGGTGCAGTGCGCCGGGAGGCGGCGGCCCGCGGCGGAGACCATACGGACGGCGTGCGTGGAGTCGACCTTGGCGATGTAGATGACGTCCGTGTACTCCAGGATCGCCACGTGCACCGTCTCGTCGCAGGTCTCGGCGACGGACCGGGCGACCTGCTGGCCCTCGGCGGCGAGGTCCAGCTGCTCGGCGTAGCGGCTGCCGAGCTGGTAGGGGCGGACGCCGAGGCGGTAGCGTCCCGGCTGGCCCTGTACCTGGACGATGTAGCCACGGGCGGCGAGTGTGGTGACCAGCTCGTGCACGGTGGTGCGCGGCAGCTGGAGCCGGCGCACGATGTCGGGGGCGGACAGTGTGCCGTCCCCGTCCAGGAAGAGCTCCAATATGTCGAGCGCCCGGGTCACGGCAGGTACTAGGCGTCCCATGGTCGGCCCCCTCCCTCGTTTGTCTGCGGTATCTGCGGCGAGTGTTCGAAATTTCAACTGTCGATCGGCATAGCGAACACAGGCTAGTCATAGTGGGTGCGGGCGGGCAATGGCCGCGGGGTGCCCAAGAGCTCGGTGGGTGTGGAAAACGGGCGACTGCGGGCTCGTCGTGGCTGGTCGCGCCCACGCGGCGGAGCCGCATATCGATACAGCCCCGCGCCCCTTACGGGGCGCGGTCAGCGCCTGCCGCGCGGGTCTCCCAGTTCGCCCCGCAGCCGTTGCGCCCGCAGCACCAGTTCCAGTTCGAAGCGCCGGTCGGGGTCGTCGATCTCGTCGCCCCAGAGTTCGCGGATCTGGCGGAGGCGGTAGCGGACGGTTTGCGGGTGCACACCCAGGCGTGTGGCGATCTCGGGGGCGCCGCCGCGGGTCTCCAGCCAGGCGAGGAGGGTTTCGGCGAGGCGGCGGCCGTGGGTGGGGCCGCAGTGGGACAGGGGGGCGAGGCAGCGCAGGGCGAGGTCGTCGATCAGTTCCTCGGGCTGGAGGAGGACGAGGGCCTCGGTGTGCTCGGTGCAGTGCAGGACCTCGCCGCCGGGGAGCAGCTTGCGCTCCATCAGGCGTACGGCGGCCTCCGCCCAGCGCAGCGACTTCGCCGCGTCGGCCAGGGGAACCGGCGGGCCGATCGCGCCGGACCAGCCGGTGAGGGCGCGGTGGAGGAGCTCGGGGCGGCCGGCCGCGTCCGGTTCGGGGACGACCATGCGGGGCTGCTCGTACTCCATGTCGAGCAGGACGCCCTGGCCGACGGCGGGGGCCATGGCCTCGCGGGCGGGGCGTAACAGAACCCCGACCGCGACCTTGTCCGGGAGGGGCCAGCCGATCCGGGCGGCCCGTTCCGAGAGCGCGTCGGCCGGGTCGCCCCGGTGGTGCTCGGCGAGGAGGAGTTCCATCAGCCGGCGTTGCAGTCGCAGCCGTTCGCCGGCCTGCCGGGCCGCCGCCTCCGCGTAGCCGCGCACCGACTGGTCCACCAGGCCGTCCAGATACTCGTATCCGGCGTCGACGAGTTCGTACATCGCGGGCGGCGGGATCTCCACGCGCTGGCCGATCTCCGCGAAACGGCGCCAGGCGAGGCGTACGCCGAGACGGTAGATCGCCTGGAGCGAGTCGAGGCTGCGGCCGTGCAGGCCCTCGCCGCGGCCGAACTCCTGGAAGACACCGGGAGGGACGCGCGGCCGGCCCTCGGCGGTCTCCAGGTGCTGGACGAAGACCTCGATCGCGCGGCGGATGCCGATGAGGGCCATCGGCTCACCGGAGTCGTCGAGGACGACGGGCAGATGCGGGTACTCGCGGCGGATCTCGCGCAGGATCTCCTCGGCGAGGGCGGGGGCCTCGGCCATGGCGATCGCGGCGAACTCGCGCACCTGGAGGCGCGGCACGGCGTGCCAGGCGGAGCGCACGGTGACGGTTACCGGGCTGCCGGTCACCCCTCAGCGCTCCTGGCCGGCGTTCTCGTACGTGATGAGCGGGTTGTTCGGCTGGTCCGGGGTCGCGTCGAGCAGCGCGACGATGCCGAGCGCGGCCCCGACGGCGAGAGCGGCGGCGGCCACCATGGTCAGCGCGGCGGCGAGCAGTCTGGACATCGCAGGGGCAGCCTCTCGGTCGACAGGTCGTCCCCACCCAGGGCACCCCGCACCACAACACTCGGGCCCAGTGTCAGCAATGCATTGACACTGCGTCAAGACTCCGCCTACGGTTCCCGGCCCATACGACAGCCCCATGTGCAGCCCCGTCCGCAGCCCCGTCCGCACGCGCACGATCCCCCTCCTCGGTGTCGACCTCCGCACGCCTACCCGAGTCGCACCTCCCAACGCCCCTGGAGTGCCCGGATGCGCCGTACTTCCCACCCGTCGCCCGACCACCACCCCTCATCGAGGCCCTTCGGGCCGCACCCGCCAGTCGCGTTCTCCCTGGTCCTGCTCGGTCTCGGGACCTTTCTGCTGGTTCTCGCGCCCCTGCTCGCGTGGTACGTGGAGCCACGGGCCGCGGTGAATCCGATCGACATCGACACGACCGCCGTCTACACCGGCACGGGCAGCGTCTTCGACGTGGAGCAGGTGAAGACCGTGCCCGACCAGAAGATCACCGTGACCCAGCGGGTACGCGGCGATGTGGCCGAAAGTGAGCGCAGCGGGGCCGCGGTGTGGGACGTGATCACCTCGGTCGACACGGAGAAGTCGCTGCCGGCGGCCGACCCGCACGGCGCGCTGGACTTCACCCCGCACCGCTGGGTCAGCGACCGGAAGACCAACCGGCCGGTGCACTGCTGCGACGAGAAGCCGTACATCGAGGGCGAGGCGTACCTGAAGTTCCCCTTCGACGTGCAGGAACGCTCCTACCGCTGGTGGGACAACACGCTCGGCGCGACGGTGACACTCCACTACGAGGGCCGCAAGAAGGTCCGGGGCTATGAGGGACTGCGCTTCACGGCGAAGGTTCCGGCCACGAAGACCGGCACCCGGATGGTCCCCGGCGCCCTCGTCGACGAGCCGAACCGGCCGCAGGTGCTCGCCGAGGAGTGGTACGCCAATCACGGCCTCGAACTGGTCGTCGACCAGAGCACGGGACGAGTGCTGTACGCCCAGACCGGGCCGCGCCGGACGCTGCGGGCGCCGGGCGGGGACCAGGACGCGGCGGTGCTCCTCGACAGCCGGAAGCTCGCGTTCACCTCGGCGACGCAGAAGTCCGCGGTCGACCAGGCGGAGAAGGAGAGCGGACTGCTGCAACTGGTGGGGCGGACGGTGCCGATCGGTACCGCTGTGGTCGGTTTCGTCCTCGCTGCGGCAGGTGCCGTTTTGGTCGCGCGCGGCAGGCGGCGCCCCGATACGTCCGAGTCGTCCCAGGACCCCATCACGATGTGACAGGGCGTCAGTTCAACAAACCCCGGAAATTGTCACGTCGGTGAGTAGCAGCTTCGAACGACGGGGCGAAAACTGTCCACCCCACCCGAGCACAGCCCACCCACACCTCACCGACAAGCACCTACAAGAAACCAAGCACCCCCAAGTCCCACCCGGACCCCCTCCAACCGGAACATCCCCCACAGCGAACTGCCTTCTCCCCCGCTGAGTTCCGCACCCCGAGACGAGTTGGAGCACCCATGCCCCAGCACGTGCCGTTCTCGCTGGTCGAGGCGTTTCCACGCCTTGACCAGCACCGGTCGGCAGGCTCCCCACAGCCTCGCCGGATCGTTTTTCTCGCCCGCCGTGACCTCGGCAATCCGGCGGCGGGGGGCTCCGAGCTCCTCGTCGACCGGCTCGCCGGGGGCCTGACCAGCCTCGGCCATCAGGTCACCCTGCTGTGCGGCGGCCCGGCGGCCTACCGCGACTACCGTGTCGTGTCGGCCGGCGGCGACCTGAGCCACCATCTGCGCGCCAAGTCGGCCTTCGCCCGTCAGGTCGGCGACTGCGACCTCCTCGTCGAG
Organism: Streptomyces sp. CA-210063; assembly: GCF_024612015.1. Taxonomy (NCBI): domain Bacteria; kingdom Bacillati; phylum Actinomycetota; class Actinomycetes; order Kitasatosporales; family Streptomycetaceae; genus Streptomyces; species Streptomyces sp. CA-210063. Next base: position 7,426,852 of record NZ_CP102512.1, on the reverse strand, counting down.
GTCTGCAACGGCATGCCCTACCTCGCGCCGCTCTGGCACCGGGGTCCGACGATGTGCCTGGTCAACCATGTGCACACGGATCTGTGGCAGATGCGGTTCGGCGGACCGCTGGCGCCGGCCGCGCGCCTCGGCCGAAGACTCGAACACTGGTCGCTGACCGTCGCGCAGCGTCGCAACCTCGTGGTCGCGGTCTCCTCCTCCACGGCCACCGCGCTCCGCGCGATCGGTGTGGAGCGGGAACGGATACGAGTCGTGCACAACGGAGTCGAGGAGCCGGGGCCGCGCGCCGAGCGGTCGCCCGAGCCGCTGTTCGTGGCCGTGGGCCGACTCGTCGAGTACAAACGGATCGATCTGCTGCTGCGGCTCTGGGAGCGGGTGCGTCCGGTCACGGGCGGACGGCTCGTGATCGTCGGCGACGGGCCCGAGCGGGGGCGGCTGGAAGCGATGGCCGGGCCCGGTGTGGAGTTCGCGGGGCATGTCTCCGAGGCCGAGAAGCATCGGCTGCTGTGTGCGGCCTGGTTGCTGCTTCACCCGTCTGCCGTGGAGGGGTGGGGGCTGGTCGTCACCGAGGCCGCGGTGCGGGAGACGCCCTCGGTCGCCTTCGATGTGCCGGGGCTGCGGGATTCCGTCGTGGACGGGGAGACCGGAGTGCTGGCTCGGGGGGAGTCGTCGTTCGCGGCGGCCTGGTGCGCTTTGACGTTGTCGACCGATCGGCGGGTGCTGATGGGGAAGGCTGCGCGGGAGCGCTCCGCGCGTTATCGGTGGGGGCAGACTGTGCGGCAGTTTCGTGCGGTGGCCGCCGAGGCCGTGCGGGGTTTTACGCCGTGAGCGCGAAACGGGATGCCACAACTACCGGACGGCGACTGCGGGTTGTTCGTGGCTGGTCGCGCAGTTCCCCGCGCCCCTTGAGGGGCGCGGCAGTCGAAGCCAGTTATAAAGATCCCTCTTTTCGGCGGTCTCTCACCCTCTTTCGGGCCTTCCTTCGGGAGCAGGACGATCCCGAGTACTGCTACTCACTCCTCGCCCGTGATGCCGTTGATCAGGTCGAGGCGTACGGCGGGGCCGTCGACGGTCGCACGGTCGTCGATGTCGGCGGGGGCAGCGGGTACTTCACCGAGGAGTTTCGGCGGCGGGGGGCGCAGGCGTATCTCTTCGAGCCGGATCTGCGGGAGTTGGGGGCGAAGCCGCCGGACGGGGCGGTCGTCGCCGACGGGTATCTGCTGCCGCTCGGGGACGGCGTCGCGGACGTCACCTTCACCTCCAACGTGCTGGAGCATGTCGCCGATCCGCCGACCTTCGTCAGTGAGCTGGTGCGGGTGACGCGGCCCGGCGGGCTGATCTATGTCTCGTTCACGAACTGGCTGTCCCCCTGGGGCGGGCACGAGTGGGCGCCTTGGCACTACCTGGGGGCGGAGCGGGCCCGGGCCCGTTATCGGCGCCGTACCGGGAAGGACGCCAAGCACACGCTCGGCGAGAACCTCTTCGCCGTGCACATCGGAACCACTCTGCGGCAGGTGCGCGGCCGGGACGACGTGACGGTCGTGTCGGCGCGCTCCCGCTACTGGCCGTTTCTCGCGGAGACCGTCGTGAAGGCGCCGGGTCTGCGCGAGTTCGCCACCTGGAACCTCCTCCTCATCCTCCGGCGGTGTCCACCATGACGAGCACGGTCCAGGCTCCACCTCCCGCACCGGTACGGCCGGTCGGCACGACCGAGGGACCCCCCGAGGGCCCTCGGTCGCGGCGCTGGCTGCTGGGGTTCTGGGCCGTGGTGTTCGTGCTGCTGGTCATCGCGCAGCCGGGGCGGCAGACCTTCGACACCAAGCTCGGGGTCACGACCGATCCCTGGCAGTTCGTGTCCGATCTCGGTCAGTTGTGGCACGACCGGGGCGGATTCGGCGGGATCCAGGACCAGTACGTCGGTTACCTGTGGCCGATGCTGCCGTACTACGGGCTGACCGATCTGGTCGGGCTGCCGGTGTGGCTCGCGGAGCGGCTGTGGCTGTCGCTGATCGTGTCGGTGGCTTTCTGGGGTGCGTTGCGGCTGGCTGAGCGGTTGGGGGTCGGCAGTTCCGCTTCGCGGCTGCTGGCCGCCGGCGCTTATGCCTTGTGGCCCGTGTTCACCACCGTCGTCGGCTCCACCTCGGCCGCCGCGCTGCCGGGGGCCTTCCTGCCGTGGGTGCTGCTGCCGCTGACGAACGAGCAGTACAGCGCGCGGGTGGCCGCCCTGCGGTCGGCGCTCGTCATTCCGTTCATGGGCGGGGTCAACGCGGCCGCGACCCTGGCTTCGCTGCTGCCCGTCGGGCTGTATCTGCTCACCCGGACGCCGGGGCCACGGCAGCGGCGGCTGATCGCCTGGTGGGTGCCGGGGGTGATCCTGGCGACCGCGTGGTGGGTGATCCCGCTGCTGCTGCTTGGCGTCCACGGGGAGAACTTCCTTCCGTACGTGGAGAGTTCGCAGACCACGACGGCCACCCTGTCCGCCACCGAGGCGCTGCGGGGCGCCGGGAACTGGGTGGCGTATCTGAACTTCGGTGAGGCCTGGCTGCCGGCCGGGTGGTCCGTCGCCGCCTCCGTGATCGTGATTCTGTCGTCGGCGCTCGCGGCGGGGCTGGGTCTGGCCGGGCTCGCGCGGCGGGACATGCCCGAGCGGCGGTGGCTGGTGCTGACCGTGCTGGTGGTGGCGCTGATCACGCTCGCCGGGTACGGCGGCGTGTTCGGGGCGCCCTTCCACGGGGTGGTCCAGGACTGGCTGAACGGGGGTCTCGCGCCCTTCCGGAACATCTACAAGTTCCAGACGGGGCTGGCGCTCGCGCTCGTCCTCGGTCTGGCGCATCTGGTGGGGGTGGCCGCGCAGGCGCGCGGGGCCCGCCGGGTGCGGGGGCGGCGGTTCGCACCGCTCGTCGCGGCCGTCCTCGTCGTCCCCGGGCTGCTGTGGCCGTACCTCAACGGGTCGGTGCTGCAACCGGGTTCGTTCCAGGAGCTGCCCAAGTACTGGCAGGCGACGGCGGACTGGCTGGACAAGTACTCCCCGGACTCACGGGCGTTGGTCGTGCCGGCCACCGCGCACGGCATCTACACCTGGGGCACGACCGTCGACCAGCCGCTCGATGTGCTGGCCGAGTCCCGCTGGGCGCAGCGCGACTACGTCCCCTTCGGCACCGCCGGCAACCGGCGCGCCATGGACGCCGTCGAGCAGGCGCTGCTGACGGGCGGCGAAGTCCCGGGCCTGGCCGACTACTTGAGCCGGGCGGGCCTGTACTACGTCGTCGTACGCAATGACCTGGACCCCGACCAGGTCGGCTCGGTGCCGACCACGACCGTGAAGCGGACCCTGGAGCAGTCGGGGTACGAGCGGGTGACGGGGCTCGGGCCGATGATGACCGGCGGGCGGATCGCCGAGGGCACCCCGCTCCAGGTCGAGGGGCTGTACGCACGGCAGCGGGCCGTCGAGATCTACCGGCCCGCCGAGGATGTGCCGCGTCCCGGGCAGGCCGGGCTGAAGGCGATCGCGGACACCGCCGTCGTCTCCGGCGGCCCCGAGTCGCTGCTGCCGCTGTCCGCCGACCCCGAGCTGCGCGACCGCGCCACGGTGCTGACCGGCGACAACCACCCCGGCCTCGGCACCCCGGCCGTGCAGGTGGTCGGCGACGGGCTGCGCCGCGCGGACACCCGATTCGGCCTGGTCAACGCCAACACGTCGTACACGTACACGGCGAACGAGCGGAACCCGAGCGGGAGTGTGCAGGACCCGGGGGAGAAACCGAAGCAGATCCTGCCGGTGTCCGGCCTCGGCCATCAGACGGTGGCCGAACTGCGCGGCGCGAAGTCCGTCACCGCCTCCACGAGCGGCAACTGGCTGTTCCATCTGCCCCAGTACGACCCGGTGAACGCCTTCGACGGCGACCGGAGCACGGCCTGGGCGGAGGGTGCGGCCGGGTCGGCGAACGGGCAGTGGCTGCGGATCGACTTCGACGGGGGCCAGGACATCCCGGAGACGTTCGAGGTCACACCGCTGCCGCAGGACGGGGTGCGGTCGGCGCCGACGCGGATCAAGGTGGAGACCGAGCGGGGCTCGCGTTCCACGAACCTCCAGCCCGACGGCTCCACGCAGACCGTCAACGTCCGTCCCGGCGAGACCAGTTGGCTGAAGATCACGATCCTCGACTCGGCGGAACGGCACACCGGACTCGTCGGCGCGGGCTTCTCCGAGATCGACCTCCCCGGCGTCAAGGTCACCCGGATGCTGCGGCTGCCCACGGACGCGAAGGGCTCCGACGCCTCCGCCGAGGTGGTCTCGCTCCAGCGGGCCGCCGACCCGACCGGGCTCTCCCCGACGGGCACGGAACCGGGGCTGCACCGCACCTTCGCCACCTCCACGGCGGGGATGTACGCGGTGAAGGCGACGGCCGTACCCGTGCCGGGCGAGGAACTCGACAGGCTGCTGTACGAGGTCGCCCCCGAGCAGCAGACCCGGATGACGGCGACCGCCGAATCCACGGCCTCCCTCGGGGCCGGGCTCTCGCCTCGCAACCTGACCGACGGCGACCTCACGACGGCGTGGATCGCGGGCGACGACCCCACGATCCACCTCAGCTGGGGCGACAAGTGGCCGGTCAACTCGCTCGTCCTGGCCCCGGCGGGCGGACTGTCGACCCGCCCGACGCAGGTCGAGATCAGCTCCCCGGACGGCGCGGTCATCGCCGATGTCGACGAGAACGGCTGGGTCCGCTTCGACCCGATCACCACCGACCGCCTCGACATCACCATCACCGAGACGGCCCCCCTGACCGTCCACAACCCCGTCGCCGACGACGACCTGCAACTCCCGGTCGGCCTCACGGAGGCGTACGTCCCGGCCCTCGACCAGTACCGCACCCCGCAGCCCGCCCCGACCCGGGACTTCGAGCTGCCGTGCGGCGAGGGCCCGGTCGTCGAGGTGGACGGGACGCTGTACGAGACGAGCGCGCGGGGGACGGTAAGGGACCTGGTCGAGCGCCGCTCGATCGATCTGACGCTCTGCCAGAATGACCGCGCCGCCGCCGGGTTGGAGCTCGGCGCGTCCGACGGGCACACCTTCGAGTCCGAGGACTCCGGCGCCCTGGCCGTCACCGCCGTGACCCTCACCCGGGGCTCGCTCTCCGAGCCCACGGCCGGCGGCCGCGACCTGGGGATACGGGACTGGCTCGGCGACCGCCGCGAGCTCACCGTCGGCGGCGGCGCGGCCTCCTACCTGACGACGTACGAGAACTACAACGACGGCTGGAAGGCCACGCTGGGCGGCCGCGAGCTGACCCCGGTACGGCTCGACGGCTGGCAGCAGGGCTGGCGCATCCCCGGCGGTTCGGGCGGCACCGTCAAGCTGTCGTACGAGCCGTCGGTGACGTATGAGGCCGGCCTGATCGGCGCCGGTGTGGGCCTCGCGGCCCTCATCGGCCTGGCCCTCTGGCGCCGCCAGGAGCCCAACCCCGACGAGCCCCGGCCCACCCCGCCGGGCCCCGGCCTCTGGCTGGGCACGATCGCCCTCACCCTCGTCGGCATCGTCATCGCGGGCTTCTTCGCCCTCCTCGTCCCACTCCTGGCCCTCCTCGCCTGGAAACGGCACACGCTGCTGGTGCCGATCGCCTTCCTGGCCCTGGCCGGCGCCGGCCTCGCCGCCGCCTTCGGGGCGGGCGAGCCGGTGGCGGCGGACGAGGGCGCGTTCGGGCCGGTGGCCCAACTCCTTGCGCTGACCGGCCTGTTCGCGGCGCTGGTGAGTGTCGGGGTGGGGGTGGAGTCCTCGCTCGAACGGCCCTACTCGACGCGGCGGTTCGAGGTGCCGCCGGGGGCCGAGGCCCCCACCGCGCCATTGCCGCGACGGAGGCGGGTGGACAAGACGCTGAACGGCGGACCGGGTGCGCCCGGCGGGCCGGGAGGGCCGGCGGGCGGCGGATCCGTCGCGAGCCCGACGATCTCCGCGCGCGGGCCCGGCTCCCCGCAGGCGGACCCGGACACCCCGACCCGGCGAATCCCGTTCACCAAGCCGAAGTTCAGGGCGACACCTCCGGAGGACGACGGCCGTACGGAAAGCGGCGGTACGGGGAAGGGGGAGCCGGCATGACGGCGCTGGACCATCCCGCGCGGGACGACGCCGCCCACGGGCCCGTCCGCATCCCCTTCCCCGTGGTCGACGAGGTGTCCCGCCACTGCCTCCAGGAGGAGGAACCCGAGACCGTCCACATCGAGGTCCATCTCCCCGGCCACCTCGATCCCGACCGCCTGCGCACCGCCTTCACCACCGCCCTCCATCGCCACCCCCGCATCCTCATGCGCGAGGCGCCGGGCCGCTGGTACAGCCGCCGCTACGAGTGGGAGCTGACGGCGGAGCCGGAGGTGGAGGTGGTGACCTTTCTGCCGCCGGGTCCGCACGCGCTGCGGGACGCCAGGACCAGGGCCCTGGTGGAGGCGCCCCCGCTGACGCTGTCGCCGCCGATCCGTCTGGCGGTGGTGGCGGGGGCGGGGCCGGCGGTGGGCAGCGAGGCGTGCGACGACGTAGGGCACGCAGTCAAGTCCGCTGTCTCAGCTGCTGGCCATCGTGCCGCTGGGCCAGCCACCCACCCCGCCGCCGCTGACGTAGCTGCGGGCAATCGTGCCGCTGGGGCGATGGGGGTCCCCCCGCTCGAGCGAAGCCGAGAGTGGGGGAGGGTGGGCGCAGCGGCACCTCGAACCGCCGAGCAGCGGAAACACCCTCCGGCCGACCCCGCCCCCGGGCGCCCTCAAAGCAACGGCACCGTCCTCTTCCTCACCATCAACCACACCGCCCTCGACGGCCCCGCCTGCCTCCGCATCCTCGCCACCGCGGCGGAGCTGTACGGCGGCAAGGACAACTCCCCCACAGCCCCACCCGTCCGCCCCACCTCCACCCCGGACGCCCCGGATGCCCCGGGGGCCACCCCACCCGAAACGGAGACCCCCTCCAACTGGGCCCGCCCCGCCCGAGTGGCCCCCGGCACCCCCGAGCCCTCCCCCGGCAACGGCATGCTCGTCACCGAACTCCCCGTCCCCCGCCGCCCGAAGTCCGCCCCCTACACCGTGAACGACCAGCTCATGGTCACCACGGCCCTGATGCTCGCCCACTGGAACCGGGAACACGGCGCCCACCCCCGCCCCCTCCGCATCACCATGCCCGTGGACGACCGCCCGAGGGACACGGACATGCCGATAGGCAACGGCACCCGCCTGGTCGAAGTCCCCTTCTCGCCGACCGAGTTGAACCCGGCCCACACTCCCCTCCCCACCCTCCTCCGCCGCACGGCGGAACGCACCCGAGCCCTGAAATCCCTCCAGCGGCCCCAACTGGGCCACGGCGCCTCCCTGTTGACGGCCCCGGTGGTCCCCGTCTCCTGGCGCGCGGCCCTCACCAGGGGCCTGCGCAGAGCGGCGGCCCCCTGGACGTCGACCACCCTCCTCAGCAACATCGGCCGCGTCCCCTACGCGCTGGACTTCGGCGAGGAAGCCGGCCGTGCCCACGCCGTATGGTTCTCGGCCCCCGCCCGCATGCCCCGCGGCCTCACCGTGACGACGGCTTCCACGGCGGGCCGCCTCCACCTGGCCCTGCGCTGGTCCCGCGCCCTGCTCAGCCACGGCGACGGCGCCCACCTCCGCGACCTCTTCGAGCACTACCTGCACGCGACGGAAGAGGACACCGAGTGATGCCGACCACCACATCCACCGACACACCGAACCACGTACGCCGAAAGGGACTTCGGGACTTCTACGAGGACCCCTCCGTCCCCGTCGCCTCCGGCACCCCCCGCAGCCTCGCCCAGGCCCGCATGCTGGCGGAGGCACTGGGCCCGGCCACGCGGCACACAAGCACCGTCCTCGACATCGGCTGCGGCGACGGCACCGCCGCGGCCACCGCCGCCCCCCTCCTCACCGGCCACCGCATCATCGGCGTCGACTGGTCCCAGGACGCCCTCAGACGCGCCCGCACCCGCGTCCCGTACGCGATCCGCGGTGAACTGGCCGACGGCGGACTGCCGTTCAGGTCGGAGTCCGCCGACGCCGTCCTGTTCAGCGAGGTCATCGAGCACCTGGTCGACCCGGATTCGGCCCTCGACGAGATCCACCGCGTCCTGCGCCCCGGCGGCCATCTGATGCTGTCGACACCCAATCTCGCCGCCTGGTACAACCGCGCCCTGCTGCTCGCGGGCGTCCAGCCGGTGTTCTCGGAGGTGAGCCTGCGCGGTATCCACGGCCGCCCCGGGACGGAGGTCGTGGGGCATCTGCGGCTCTACACCGCCCGCGCGCTGCGTGAGTTCGTGGCCGCGTCGGGCTTCGAGGTCGTACGGCTGCGCGGGGCGCCCTTCCACGGCGTACCGCGTCCGTTGCGTCCGCTGGACCGGCTGGCCTGTGCGGCCCCGTCGGCGGCGTCGATCCTGCTGCTGCACGCGCGGAGGACGTAGGCGATGTGGTGGGGAGTGGCCGCGGCCCTGTTGGCGAACGCGCTGTACAGCACCGGATTCGTCCTGGAGAAACGGGCCCTCACCGCGATGCCGCAGGTGACGGTCCGGGAGCCGGTGAAGCTGCTGCGGCTGGTCGTCGGCAGCCCGCTGTGGATCGCGGGCTCGCTGTCGCTGGCCGCCGGGTTCGCCGCGCAGCTGGCCGTGTACCGGACACTGCCGATCGCCGCCGCCCAGGGCATCTTCGTCTCGGGGCTCGTCCTGCTGGTCCTGCTCTCGGCGCGGCTGCTCGGCGAGGAGACGACGGGCCGGGAGCGGTATGCCCTCGGGGCCATCCTCGCCGCCCTGCTGATGGTGGTGCTGTCGCTGGACGAGGGCTCCGACACGGTCAGCCGCGAGGCGCCGTACGCGCTGGTCCTGACGATCTGTCTGCCGGCGCTGGCGGCGGGAGTGGGGCTGTACCGGTCCGCCGAGCGGCGCGCCCGGCACCGGCACCGGCTGCCGACCACGGGCGTCGAGTACGGCGTGGCGGTGGGTCTGCTGTACGGCGTCAGCTCGCTCGCGATCAAGGGCGTGTCGAGCCATCTGACCACCAGTGGCCTCGGGGACGCGGTCGTCGGGCTGCTGCGCTCCCCGTATCCCTATCTCCTTCTCTTCACCGGCGCGTTCGGCCTGGTGATGTCCCAGGCGGCGCTCCAGCGCTGCCGGGCCTCGCTGATCGTGCCGGTCTGTACGACGGTGACCTCTCTGTTCACGGCGGTGCTCGGCACGCTGTCGTTCGGCGAGTCGCTGCCCGACGATCCGCTGCGGCTGGCGCTGCGGCTGTCGGGCACGGTGCTGGCGGTCGCCGTACTGCTGAGCATGCCCAAGCACGACAACCCACCGCCGCCATCCGAACCCCAACCCTCCCCAGCTGCCAAGGAGTTGACCCCTCCATGAACCCCGACGACCCGTTGCTCCGGATCCTGGCGTGCCCGCTGGACAAGGGGCCGCTGCATCTGGTGGTCCACGAGGAGGAGCGACCGGACACCTCCCAGGCGCCGGAGTCGCTCTACAACCCGCGGCTGCACCGCCGTTACCCGATCGTCGACGGCATTCCGCAACTGCTGCCGTCCTCGGGCGAGCAGGTGACGGAGGACGAGCACGAGGAACTCCTGAAGAGGATGGGCTCATGACCACGCTCGCCGCGCGGCTCGCACCGCTCCTCCCGGAGCGGCTGATCGCCGCGACCGCCCGGCTCGTCTATCCGCGTTTCGAACCGGAACTGGCCCGGCTCGACGAGCTGTGCCCGCCGGGGTGCGGGACGGCGGTGGACGTCGGCGGCTGGTACGGCCCCTGGACGCGGCGGCTGTCGAGACGAGCCGGGCGCGTGGTGACCGTCGAGCCGGTGCCCCGGCTGGCCCGGCTGCTCACCTCTGCGGCTCCCGCCAACGTCCGTGTCGTCCAGGCCGCCGCCTCCGACCACCCGGGTACCGCCCGGCTCTGGCTGCCGTCGGGCGACGACGGCGAGCGGGGTGTGTCGTCCCTGGTCCGCCGGGACATCCACGCCCGCGCGCTGGACGTCCGCTGCGTCACCCTCGACGGGCTCGGCCTCACCGACGTCGGCTTCATCAAGATCGACGTGGACGGCAACGAACTGGCCGTCCTGCGCGGCGCGTCCGGCCTCCTCGTCCGCGACCGGCCGGCCCTCTTCGTCGAACTGGAGTCCCGTATCCAGCCGATCGCCCCGGTCGTCGACCTCCTCGCCGGTCTCGGCTACGCCGGCTGGGTCCTTCCCGCCTGGACCTGGCTCCCCCTCGTCCCGGCCGCGCTGGAGGCCCACCAGGCGCGTACGTCGTATGTGGCGTCGAAGGGGCTGCTGCGCCGGGTCCTGCCGTTCGCCGGGCCTCGGTACGTGAACTCGGTGCTGTTCCTGCCGGACGGGCGCCGGCCGGGTGAGGGGGCCGGTGGCCGCGGCCCCGCGTCCGGTGCCGTACGCGACCATGGACCGCATGCCCTCCGCGAAGCGCCCCCGTCCCGATAAGCCCTCCGGTCCCTTCACACCGCTCGACTTCCAGCTCGTGCTGCTGCGGCGTATGGCCGACCACAATCCGGAGCTCGTCGAGGACGCCCGCCGTGAGCTGGGCGTCTCGATCGCGGAGATGCGCGAGGCGAACAAGCGGTGGCAGGCGATGGTGCGGTCGCCCCGGGCGCGGGGATCGGCCTCCCGGTACCGGTCGGTTCTGGGCGCGCCGGAGTCGGTGACGCCCCGGAAGATCGGTGATCTGGAGTGCGAGGCGTGGTGGTGGCCGGTGCCGTTGTGGCCGGACCTCCGCTTCGAGGTGTTGCTCGCGCCGAACGGGGCGGTGTGGAACGAGTGGCTGGTGCGGGCTCCGGGGGCGCCCGGGCCTGAGCTGCGCGTCCTGGAGGACCTGACGCCCTGGTCCTGCACGGTGGATGAGGTGGCGCGGGCGTTCGCGCCGGCGCGGCCGTTGGAGGGGACGGCGCCTACTCGGTGGGGGCTGGCGTTCGTCGCGCCTGACAGGGAGGGGGTGCGGCGGGAGTGTGTCGCCGAGTTCACGTGGGGGTTGTTGCAGCGGGTCGCCTGAGAGCTCACAACACCTGGTTGTACCCCGTCAGGTCACGCACGCTATCGATCAGCCTTGTCTCCAACCGGTCCCAAAAGCCGCCCAAGCAGAAGATTGGCGGTCATCCGGCCGTTGGCACCGCCCATGGGCCTACTGTCCGTGCAGAGTCCTGATCCTCACGGAAGGCACCCCCGATGACGACCCAGCACCCCGCGGAGCGAACCGTGCCCCTCGAGCGGCTGCGGTTGGGGGATCACGCGTGTATGGGCCCGGGGGACATCGAGGGGGCCGGGGAGTCGCCGTGGAAGGTGTTCACGGCGTACACGCGGACGAGTCTGGCGCGCGGGGAGAAGGTCCTCCTCGTCATGGACCCGGAGGACCTGACCGACGACGAGATGGTCTCCCTGTTGGACCGGGGCAGCGGGCAGGTCGTGGCGGCGCGGGCCGACGGTCAGCTGTCCCTCAAGCGCAACACGGAGATCTACGTCCCCGACGGCCGTTTCCAGGAGCAGCGCACGATCGACGCGTACGCCGCCGAGGTCGACCGCGCCCTCGACGAGGGCTGGGCGGGGCTGCGGATCACCGCCGACATGAGCTGGGCGCCCCGCGTCAACCTCGGCCACGACCGACTGCTGGACTACGAGGCGTCCGTGGCGCCGCTGTTCGCGAACCCGCTGTTCACCGCGATCTGCTGGTACGACCGACAACGCTTCGACGACGACCTCACGGCCCGCGTCAGCAAGGTCCACCCGCTGCGGGTCATGGAACGCCTCGACTCCCTGGAGGTCACCGAGACCCCGGACGGCGGCCGGATCGCCGGTACCGCCGAGCTGAGCACCCGGACGGAGTTCGTCGAGGCCCTGCGCGAGGCACTGGAGCACCGTGACGACTCCGGCCCCAGCCACTTCGTCCTCGACCTGCGTGATCTGTGCTTCATGGAGGCCCACTGCGCCTGGCAGCTGATCAGCCTCGCCGCCTCCCTCCCGGCCGGCAGCGAGGTCACCGTCCGCTGCGGCGAACTGCTGGGGCTGGTCCTGGAACAGCTGGGCGCCGGTGAAGTGCCCCAGCTGGTGGTCAGTGTGGAGGGAGACGAGGCGGGCCCTAGGGCCCCGGCCGCGCGCTGAACCAGGCCGCCACCTGGCTGCGGTTGTGGAAGCCCAGCTTCACCAGGATGCGTTCGACGTGGCCCTCGGCGGTGCGGCGGGCGATGACGAGGTGGTCGGCGATCTGCTTGTTGGTGCGGCCCTGGGCGACGAGGGCCGCGACCTGGAGTTCACGCCGGGTGAGCGGGACCGGGTCGGGGAGGGGATCGGGGCTCACCGCCGGGGTCGCGCCCGCGACACTCCCGGCCGGGGCGGCGCCGTCCCGCGCGACCGAGGCGGCGCCCGCTCGTCCGGCCGAGGAGGCACTCGCGCGTACGGCGGACGAGGCGCCCGTAGGCGCGCCGGGCGCGGCACCCGTACGTACCCCGCCTCCGGCACCCGTGCGCACGCCGGACCCGGCACCCGTACGCACCCCGGAGGCAGACCCCTCCCGCAGCTCGCCCAGGGCGTACGCGACCGCCTCCTCCGGTGACAGGCAGCCGCCGCGGCGGTGGGCCTGGGCGTAGGCGTGGTCGCCGAGGGTGCGGCGGGCGTGCTGTTCGGCGGCGCGGGGGCGGCCCGGCTGGAGGGGGTCCATGGGGTTGCCGCCGATGTCGTGCCAGATGCGGTCGGCGGCGCCGCGCAGGACGCCGGCCCGCTCGGCGTCGCCCGCCAGGGCCTCGGCGGCGGCGAGCAGGTCGAGGGTGCGGGCGAGGCTCTGGTGCTGGCGCACGGTGTACGGCAGCCGGAGGCAGGCGCGGGCATGGTCGGCGGCGCGGTCGTACTGCCCGGCCGACCAGTGCGCGAGGGCGAGGGTGCGCAGCGCCCAGGACCGGGCCCACTGTTCGCCGTGGGCCTCGCAGAGGGCGACGGCCTCGGCGCACAGCGGGATCGCCTCCGCCGCGCGGCCCCGGCTGACGAGGGTGCAGGCCAGTTCGACGCGGGTGAGGACGACGAAGGCGGTGCAGGCGCGGGCCCGGCCCGGGCCGAGGGCGCCGGTCGACACGGGCGGGGGCGCGGGGACCGGGAGTTCCTTGTCGGCGACGGCCGCGGTGTGCACCGGGTCGAGGCCGGCCAGGACGGCGGCCGAGCGGCTGTGGACCAGCGAGGTCAGGGCGCCCGCCCACAGAGCCCGGGTCAGTGCCTCGTCCGGCCGGGCCCCGGCGCGCAGGGCGCCGTCCATCCAGTGGCGGCCCTCGCCCCAGATGCCGCCCGCGGCCCAGTGGAACCACAGGCCGGCGGCCAGCCGCAGCCCGTGCTGGGCCTCGCCGGGGGTGGTGAGGCAGAAGTCCAGCGCGGCCCGGAAGTTGTCCTGGTCGATGCGGACCCGTTCGGTGATCTCCGCCTGGTCGGGGCCGAACCAGGCCTGCTCGTACTCGGCGCCGAGGCGCGCGAAGTGGTCCCGGTGGCGCCGCCGGGCATCGGTCGCCTCGCCCAGGTCGTGCAGTTTCTCCAGCCCGTAGTCGCGCAGGGAGACCAGCAGCCGGTAGCGGACGTGGCCGGCGTGCTCCTCGCGGACGAGCACCGACTTGTCGACGAGCCCGGCGACGGCGTCCAGGACGGCGCCCGCATCGATGTCCTCCCCGGCGCAGACGGCCTCGGCGGCGGCCAGGTCGAAGCCGCCGACGAACACCGACAACCACGCCCACACCAACTGCTCCTGCGGGGTGCACAGTTCATGGCTCCAGTCGACGGCGGAGCGCAGGGTGCGGTGGCGGGGCGCGGAGGTCGGGCTGCCGCCGGTGAGGAGTTGGTAGCGGTCGTCGAGGCGTTCGACGAGCTGGTCCACGCCGAGGGCGCGCACCCGTACCGCCGCCAGCTCGATGGCCAGCGGCAGTCCGTCGAGGCGTCGGCAGAGCCGGGCCACGGCCTGCTGGTTGCCCTCGCCGACGGTGAAGCCGGGGACCACGGCCGCCGCCCGGTCGGCGAACAGCCGCAGCGCGGGGAAGGACTCGACCGCCGACGGGCTCAGCTCCTCCGGCGCGGGCGCGGGCAGCGGCGGCACCTCGAAGAGCTGCTCCCCGGCCAGCCCGAGCCGGTGCCGGCTGGTGGCGAGGATCCGTACGCCCTCGGTGGACGCCAGCACGGTCCCCGCGAGGACCGCGCAACTGCGCAGCAGATGCTCGCAGTTGTCGAGGACGATCAGTAACCGCCGCTCGCGCAGATGGTCGACGAGGATCTCCAGCGGGGGCCGTACGGTCTCGTTGCGGACGCCGAGCGCGTCGTTCACGGCGTGCGGGACGAACGCCTCGTCGCGCAGCGCGGCCAGCGGTACGAGCCACACGCCGTCCGGGAAGGCCCGTGCGACCTGTCCCGCCACATGCCCGGCGAGCCGGGTCTTGCCCACCCCGCCGGGTCCCGTCAGCGTCAGCAGTCTGCCCGCCGACAACAACCGTCTGACATCCGCCGCCTCGTCCCGTCGCCCCACGAAGCTCGTCAGCTCCGCCGGGAAACCGGAAGTGCGCCGCGACTCCGATCCGCCCACGACCCTGGTCACGCCCTCAGTTGTGGTTCCCGTACGCGCTGTTGTAACCCCGAAGGGTAGGCAGCGGGCACGGGCGGGACGCGCGCTTCGTGGATTTCCCGCCTCTTCGGGTGAGGAGGTGCTTGTGTCAGCCGTCGGCCGCTGCCGCCGCCAGGATCGCCTCGACCACGCGGGGCAGCGAAGCCGGGTGCAGCCGCAGGAAGAGGTTGGGCTCGACGAGCTCCAGCTCCATCACCCACGGCTGCCCGTCGTCCCCGGTGACGAGGTCGACGCGCGCGTACAGCAGCTCGTGCTCACCCGGTACGGCGGCCAACGCCCGCTCGGCGACGGCGAGTTCGGCCTCGGTCGGGGTCCAGGGCTCCAGGTCCGGGTGGGCGATCTTGTCGGCGTCGTACGCGGTGCCGGGCGCGAGCACAGCCCCCTTGCGGCTGGCGTGCAGCAGCCGGCCCCCGAAGAACTGCAGGGCCCGCTCACCGTCGGTGTCGATGCTCGCCACGAACGGCTGCACCATCGCGGTGAGCCCCTCGGCACGCATCCGCTCGACATGCCGTACGGCGGTCTCCCGCTGCTCGGGGGTGTAACGGGCGGCGAACCGGGCGCCCGCGCCGGAGGTGGGCTTCACAACGTACTCGTGCGCCCCCGGAAGCTCCACGGGGGCGCCCGGCGCGAGATAGGCCGTCGGCACGACCGGCACGCCGGCCCGGGCGAGATCCCCGATGTACCGCTTGTCGGTGTTCCAGCGCACGACCTGGGCCGGGTTGGCGAGCCGGGTGGCCTTGTCGGCCTTCTCCGCCCAGGCGACGAACTCGGCCGCGCGCCAGCTGTAGTCCCAGGTGGACCGGATGACGACGAGGTCGTAGCCGGCCCAGTCGGCCGCCGGGTCGTCCCAGTGCACGGCCGCCGCGTCGGCCCCGGCCTCCCCCAGCGCCCGCACCAGCACCGGCAGATCCCGGTCGGCACTCGTCTCCGGCCCGGGGTCGTAGGTGGCGACGGCGATGCGGGGGGCGGCGGTGCGGGCCACGGGGGCTCCATTCTCGTACGGCTGCGGCTGGCGCAGACTAACAACCGGCGGTGGCGGGAAGGGAGTGGGTTTCCGCGGGGGTGCTCCGGCTCACGGCACGGCGGGCCCCGTGACGAGCCGCCCCTTCGTGTCGTACGGCCAGACATTGGGGACGCAGCCGTTCATGCCCTTGATCTGTTGCATCATCGCCGGGGCCGGTCTGCCCTTGCCGGGGCAGCCGACGTGGCCGTGGCCCAGGAAGTGGCCGACCTCGTGGTTGATGATCAGGGCGCGGTAGGCCTTGACGTCCTTGGCGTAGACGGGGGTCGCCAGTTCCCAGCGCTTGAGGTTGACCATGACGTTCCGGCCGACGTTGCAGTTGACCTCGCCCCGGGTGTTCAGCCCGGCCGCGCCGCAGATGTCGTCGACGGTGCCGGGGGTCGCGACCTTGACGACGAAGTCGGTGTGGCCGCCGGCGACCCGCTGGAAGGCCGAGTCGCCGTCCGCGGTCCAGCCGCGCGGGTCGGCGAGGATGCGTTCCACCTGCTCGGCGACGTCGGCGGCGGAGAGCGACAGGCCCTTCTCGACGTCGACCCGGTAGCGCAGGGGCACGCCCTTCCCCACCTTGCCGCTGCCGCCGGAGGCCGTGGTGAACGTCCCCGGCCCGGTCTCGGGGATGGTGACCGGGGACGAGCTGGGCGACGGCTTGTTCGGCGACGTGCTGGGCGAGGCGGAGGGGCTGCGGGTCGAACCGGCGCTGGGCGAGCGGCGGGACCGTTCGGGCGAGGGCTCGGCGGACGCGATGGCCCCGGCCTCGTTCGATAACTCCTCCGTGCCGCCGGGCATCCAGGCCACGGCCGCGAATCCGGCGACGCCGAGGACGCTCATCGCCCCCAGCCCACCGCCCCACAGACGCCCTCTCCCCTGGCGCGCCGGCTCCTTCCCCCGGCGTCCGGAACCCTTTTTACGGCGGCGGCCGGTGCCGGTGCGGGAAGGTGTTGCGTTGTGCGCGGTCATGTTCCTTCAGAGTGTGATCAGGTTGTGATCGGATGCCGTGCGGACGGTAACGAAACGATAACGGATGATCGGCGTGGTCGGGTCACACCACTTGACCTTCACCTTCGGTGAAGCCCCAGCATCGATCGCGGAACGAGGAACGGCCGGGACCGAAGAGGAACGGCCAGGGCCGAAGGGGAGCCGAGGGGGCCATGGGGATGCTGACGATCGGGGCCTTCGCCAAGGCGTGCCGGCTGTCGCCGAAGGCGCTGCGGCTCTACGACGAGCTGGAGCTGCTCCGGCCCGCCCGGGTCGACCCGGACACCGGCTACCGCTACTACGCCACCGAGCAGTTGGAGCAGGCCCGGCTGGTGGCCTGGCTGCGCCGGCTCGGTATGCCGCTGGCCCGCATCCGTACGGTGTGCGCGCTTCGGCCGGGTCCGGCGGCCCGGGAGATCCGGGCGTACTGGGCCGGTGTCGAGTCCGAGACGACGAGCCGACGCGACCTCGCGGCCTTCCTCGTGGACCACCTCACCCACACGTCCGAGGAGGACATCTCGATGCTGGAACTCCGTTACGCCGCCCTCTCCGACACCGGCCTGGTCCGCGCCGCCAACCAGGACACCGCCTACGCCGGCACCCGCGTCCTCGCCGTCGCCGACGGCTTCGGTCCGGCCGGGGCGCCCGCGAGCACGGCCGCCGTGGAGGCGCTGAAGGCCCTGGACCGCGACATCCTTCCGGCGGGCAGCGTGCTGAACCTGCTGGAGGACGCGGTACGGGGCGCGACCGACGCCGTACGGAACATCGAGGAGATCGGGGACGACGGCACGACTTTGACCGCGATGCTGTGGACCGGCTCCCGGCTCGCCCTCGTGCACATCGGCGACTCCCGCGCGTATCTGCTGCGCGATGGCGGGATGTTCCGGATCACGCACGACCACACCGTCGTCCAGTCGCTGATCGACGAGGGCCGGCTGACCGCCGAGGAGGCGACCACTCACCCCCAACGCGCCCTGCTCATACGGGCGTTGACCACCGACGACACCAAGTCGACCCCCGACCTGCGCCTCCACGACGCCCACCCCGGCGACCGCTACCTCCTGTGCTCGGACGGCCTGTCGTCGGTCGTCCCCGACCCGGCCATCCGGCGGATCCTGTCCTCGGTCCCGGACCCGGAGGCGGCCGTACGCGCACTCGTCACCGAGGCGAACGAGGCGGGCGGGCCGGACAACGTCAGCTGCGTGGTGGCGGACGTGGTGGAAGCCGGGTAGGGCCATTGAACGGACGGCGGGGCGTGGTGGGGGGAAGTGACCGGCGCTCCGGCCGGCCCCGCGCGGCTGATCAGCCCCGGACCGTGCGAGCCGAGCGGATCGATGGCCAGGAGCACCAGGACACACACGATGCCGAGGACGGTGAGTGGAACGGCCCGGTCCTGGCGGAAGCCCGCGGGCACGGGCCGGGCAAAGCCCTGATGCACACTCTTCCGGGCCATGGTGATGTACACGGAGGCCACCACGGTGATCATCAGGTACGACACCACCCCGACGAACATCCCCTCCGGGCCCCCCTCCCGGGGGCTCGCGAACCAGACGTCGAGCCAGGCCCAGAAGAGGGTGCAGAGCAGGCTCGCGGTCAGCAGATCCGTTGGTACGTCGCCGTAGAGACCGGGTTCGGCGTCCCGACGGAGCGCGGCCCACCGCAGTGCGGGGCTCGGATGGGTACTGCGCCACGGTTCGGCGAGCCACCGGGCGAGGGCCGCGAGCCTCTCCCGCGAGCCAGGGCGCCATGTGGTCCTCACGGCACCGACCGCCGTTCTCCAGACCGAGCGGTCGGCGCCCCAGCCCACCGCGTCGAGATCGGCGTACAGTTCCCGCTTGCGCATCAGGTCACGGACCGCCAGATGCAGTTGGAGCGCGAGCAGGACGGGGAAGGCCCCGGACCACTGCATCATCAACCGCCATGTCCCGGGCCAGAGTTCGGAGAACCGGCCGTCCAGCGCGGCCCCGAACAGGCCCCAGTTCCACGCCCATACCACCACGTACGGCAGCAGGACGCCCAGGAGGACGACCCGGTGCAGGACCAGGGCGGCGAAGGTGATGTCCACATCGCGGTTGCGGATGTGCGCCAGCTCGTGCAGCACGACGGCCTCGAACCGTCGGCGGTCCCCGCCGACGGTCCAGGTGTTGACCAGATGGAGTGACAGGGACACCCGGTAGTGCCCCACCCGGCCGAACGCCAACGCGTCGTCGGCCTGTGCACGACGGTCGAGGAGGAAGACGGGCGGGCGTTTGATCCCGGCTCGCTCCACCAGTTGGTTCAGATGGCGGTTCAGTCCCCGGGGGGAATCGGGAAGCGGTGTCAGCCGACGCCTGTGCGTCCGCCATGCCGGCAGCCACCAGCAGCCCGCGAACACCGCGAGCAGGACGCTCCCCATGGCGCTCGCCGCGGGCCAGAACACCTGGGTGGACGCCGTGAGGCGGCATCTCGGAGCGTGCACGCAGGCGGGTTCCATCCCCACCAGGACAACGGCGGCGAGGTGCTGGTACAGCGACAGGCAGGACAGGAACACCACCACGAGGAGCAGGAGGAAGCGCCGGGTGGTGCCCGCGGTCACATAACCCTGGAAGAACGACGGGGCGGACGCTCCCCGCCTTTGCGTTCGGGGCACTCAGCCGGCCGTCTCGTCCGGCGGCGTCGAGTCGTCCCCGGTACCCAGCGCGAGTCGGCCGACGACCGCGTCGGCGAGTGTCTCGGCGACACGGTCGTCCAGTCCGGCGTCGCTTCCACAGCGCAGTACCTGCCAGCGTACTTTTCTGAGCTGGTCCTGTGTCAGTGTCGGCACCGTGGCCGCTTCGGGTGCCGCCTCGAGCGGTTCGGCGGGCCGTCCCAGGAGTTTACGGAACGCGGCCCTGGCCCGCGGTCCAGCGCCGTTGAGGAAGGCATCCGTACCGCGTTGCGTGACGCCCTGGACCACGATCCACACCACCGGGGTGACGAACGCGACGGCCTCGGGAAGTCCGAAACCGACCGGCTCCCGCCGGACCTCCCGCGGCGGGTTCGAAGCACGTACGGCAAGTTCGACCAGCTCCGGCGACGGCAGGTCGGCCAGCCACTTCTCCTCGGGCGCCACCTGCGCCACCACGTCCCGCACGACATCGTGAACCGTTGATCCCACAGCGACCCCGCTCCTGCGCTTGCTTGAACGGCCCAAGGAATAGCGGCAGTTGACGGCCGCCACAAGTCGAACGGGCACGAGGGAAGGGGCGGCCGGAGCTGACGACCCACCAAGCGGCACGACGTCGCAGGTCACCGCCCCTCAGCACGGAGGACGCCCTCGAAGGTGATGCTCGTCTCCCCGTCGGCAGCCATCCGTCGCTTCCCGTCACAGACCGCGCGCGGCGCTCCCCCAACAGCCCCGCGCGCCTCGCGGATCCGTACGCCCCTATCGGGCCTCGCCCGGATCCCAGTCCAGCAGGCGGACCTTGGCGACCGTGCGCACATGGCGGCGCATCGCGGTGGCCGCCTGTTGGGGCTGCCGGGCGGCGATGGCGTCGAGGATCGCCTGATGCTGGGCGAGGGAACGGTCGGGCCGACCCGGCTGGCGCAGCGACTCGGTGCGGCTCTCGGCGATCTGGTCGGCGATGGAGCGCATGAACTCCGCGAGCAGACCGCTGTGCGCGGCCGCCGTGACCGCCGCGTGGAAGAGCCGGTCGCCCTCGATACCGTGCCCGTCCCGCTCGATCTCCCCGGCCATATGGGCGAGCGCGTCCCGCATCGCGGCCAGGTCGTCGTCCGTGCGGCGCTCGGCGGCCAGTTCGGCGAGCTTCGTCTCCAACGCCTCGCGGGCGTCCAGGACATCGGGCAGCCGCCGACGCCGTTCGACCATCTCCTCGACCGGCTCGACATCGAGGCTGTCCCGGACGAGATACGTGCCGCCGCCGTGCCGCGCCTCCACCAGGCCCTGGACCTCCAGCACCACGATCGCCTGCTTGACCGAGGCCCGGCTCACTCCCAGCCGCTGGGCCAGGTCCCGCTCGGGAGGCAGCCGGTCACCGGCCTTCAGGCCGCCCTCGACGACGTACTGACGCAGCCGGTCGAGGACCTGCTCGTAGAGCCGCTGCTTGGCCATGGGGCGCAGGGCGTCGCTCACGGGTCCCCCAACTCGTCACTCGTCCGGCTCGTACGGCGTCGCCCGGGTTCATCCGGCCTCGTCCGGCCTCGTTCGGGGTCGCACGTCCGGAGCGTAACACCGGCCCGCGCCAGTGGCCCGATGGGCGAGTGGCTGAGCCAATTCCTGCGCGACCTCTTGACGCGGCCCGCGTACGCGCCCACGCTGACCAACCGTGAGTGGCTCAGCCACTCGACCACTCAGCCCCAGTTTCCACTGCCCTCGGCCGTTCCGGGACCCAACGACGGGAGCCCGTATGTCCCCCGAACTCATCTCGATCCTCGTCCTCGCCGTGGTGTTCGTCATCGCCACGACCCGTTCCGTGAACATGGGCGCGCTCGCCTTCGCCGCCGCGTTCGGAGTAGGCGAACTCGTCGCCGGTCTCGACGCGGACGGCATCTTCGCCGGCTTCCCCGGCGACCTGTTCGTCGTCCTCGTCGGCATCACCTATCTCTTCGCGATCGCCCGCGCCAACGGCACCACCGACTGGCTGGTGCACGCCTCGATCCGGCTGGTCCGGGGCCGGGTGGCCCTCATCCCCTGGGTGATGTTCGCCCTCACCGGCGCCCTCACGGCGATCGGCGCGGTCAGCCCGGCCGCGGTCGCGATCGTCGCGCCGATCGCCCTCAGCTTCGCCGCCCGCTACGGCATCAGCCCCCTCCTCATGGGCGCCATGGTCGTCCACGGCGCCCAGGGCGGCGGCTTCTCCCCCATCAGCATCTACGGCACGATCGTCAACGGCATCGTGGAACGCGAAAACCTCCCGGGCAACGAAGTCGCCCTGTTCCTGGCCTCACTGACAGCCAACATCGTGATCGCGGCGGTGGTGTTCGTCCTGTTCGGCGGGCTGAAGCTGTGGGCACAGGGAGCGGTGAAAGACGAGACTGCCCAAGCCGCCGCCGACACAGCTGCGGGCAACCGCACCACCGCCGCCGACACAGCTGCGGGCAATCGTGCCGCTGGGGCGGCACGGGTGGGCGCAGCGGCACCTCGTACCGCCGAGCAGCGGACCCAACCCCCGGCCGACCCCACCCCCGGTACCGCATCCACCTCCGGCACCGAGACCGCCCTCACTCCCGCACTCACCCCCGCCCGCGCGGCCACCCTCACCGCCCTCGCCGCCCTGGTCGTCTCCGTCCTCGCCTTCGACCTGGACGCCGGCCTCACCGCAGTCACCCTCGCAGTGATCCTCAGCGCCATCTGGCCGGACGACAGCCGCAAGGCGGTAGGCCAGATTGCCTGGTCCACGGTCCTCCTCATCTGCGGCGTCCTCACCTACGTGGGCGTCCTGGACGAAATGGGCACCATCACCTGGGCCGGCGAGGGCGTCAGCGACATCGGCATCCCCCTCCTCGCAGCCGTCCTGCTCTGCTACATCGGCGCGATCGTGTCGGCCTTCGCCTCGTCCGTGGGCATCATGGGCGCCCTCATCCCCCTCGCCGTACCGTTCCTGGCGCAGGGCGAGATCGGCGCGATAGGCATGGTCGCGGCACTCGCCGTGTCCGCGACGGTCGTGGACGTGAGCCCCTTCTCCACGAACGGCGCCCTCGTCCTGGCCGCGGCACCGGACGTCGACCGCGAGCGCTTCTTCCGGCAGCTGATGGTCTACGGAGGGATCGTGGTGGCGGTGGTACCCGCGGTGGCGTGGCTGGTGCTGGTCGTCCCGGGGTTCGGGTAGTCACATGAGCGGTAGCGGTACAGCGCAGGACAACGACCAAGGAGTACAGAACGTGTCCCCTCTCTTCCCGGCCCTCACCGACGACACCCGGGCCGGGCGGCCCGCCCTCCGCTTCGGCGACCGGTCCCTGACGTACGCGGAACTCGCCGCCACGACCGGCACGCTCGCCGCCCGGCTCCGCGAGGCGGGCCGGGTGGCGGTCTGGGCGACACCGACGCTGGAGACGGCGGTGGGCGTCGTGGCCGCGCTGCGGGCCGGGGTCCCGGTCGTGCCGCTCAACCCGAAGTCGGGCGAGAGCGAGCTGGGGCACATCCTGAAGGACAGCGCCCCCACCCTGGTCCTCACCGCGCGCGGCATCGAACTCCCGGACGCGCTGGGCAAGTTGGAGCGCGTGGACATCGACGTCCAGGAGCGGCGCGGGTCGGCCCCGGTGTCGGCGCCGCTCCCGGCGGCGGACGAACCGTCCCCCGCCGCCCCCGCCCTCGTCGTCTACACCTCCGGCACCACCGGCCCGCCCAAGGGTGCCGTCATCCCCCGCCGAGCCGTCGCGACCACCCTGGACGCGCTGGCCGACGCCTGGCAGTGGACCGCCGACGACGTACTGGTCCACGCCCTGCCCCTCTTCCACGTACACGGCCTGATCCTGGGCATCCTGGGCCCGCTGCGGCGCGGCGGATCGGTCCGTCACCTGGGCAGGTTCGACACGGGAGCGGTCGCCCGGGAGCTGTCGGCCGGCGCGACCATGCTGTTCGGCGTGCCGACGATGTACCACCGGATCGCGGAGGCCCTGCCCGCCGATCCGGAACTGGCGAAGGCACTCGGCCGCGCCCGCCTCCTCGTCTCCGGCTCGGCCGCGCTGCCGGTGCACGACCACGAGCGGATCGCGGCGGCGACCGGGCGCCGAGTGATCGAGCGGTACGGCATGACGGAGACCCTGATGAACACCAGCGTCCGCGCGGACGGCGAACCCCGCGCGGGCACGGTCGGAGTCCCGCTGCCGGGCGTGGAGTTGAGGCTGGTCGAGGACGACGGCACGCCCCTCACCGCATACGACGGCGAGTCGGTCGGCGAGATCCAGGTGCGCGGCCCGAACCTCTTCACCGAGTACCTCAACCGCCCCGACGCCACCGCCGCCGCTTTCACCTCCGACGGCTGGTTCCGCACGGGTGACATGGCCGTCCGCGACCCCGACGGCTATGTACGCATCGTCGGCCGCAAGGCCACCGACCTCATCAAGAGCGGCGGTTACAAGATCGGCGCGGGCGAGATCGAGAACGCGCTGCTGGAGCACCCGGGGGTGCGGGAAGCCGCGGTCACCGGGGAACCGGACCCCGACCTGGGTGAACGCGTGGTCGCCTGGATCGTCCCCGCCGACCCCCAATCCCCGCCCGCCGCCGAGGAGTTGTCCACCCACGTCGCCACCCGCCTGTCCCCCCACAAGCGCCCCCGAATCGTCCACCACCTCTCCTCCCTCCCCCGCAACGACATGGGCAAGATCATGAAGCGGGCGCTGAGGACGGCCGACACGGATGACTGACCACCGCCGCACGGCCCGCGAGGCCATCGCCCTGGTGACCGACACCTTCACCCAACTCCCCGACTCCGCGAGGGAGTACGAGCCGGACGGCCCCCTCGCCTGGCAGGGCTACGACGCCTCACGCGCCCGGGCCGCCGAGCGCACCGGGGAGGGGGAGTCGGTGGTGTGCGGGCGGGCGACCATCCGTACGACCGAAGCCGTGCTCATCGCCTTCGAGTTCGGCTTCCTCGGCGGCTCGCTCGGCGAACGCACTGGCGACAGGCTGGAGGCGGCGTACACGTACGCCCGTGAGCACCGCCTCCCGGTCGTCTCCCTGATCGCGACCGGCGGCAGCCGCATGCAGGAGGGAATGCGCGCCCTCACCCAACTCCAGCGCGTGGCACGTCAGTCGGCGCTCACCCGCGCCGCGGGCCTCCCCCAGATCGCCGTACTCCGCGACCCGACGACGGGCGGCGGCTGGGCCACCCTCGGCGCCGGCGCCGACGTCGTCCTCGCCCTCCCCGGCGCCCAGGTCGGCTTCGCCGGCTCCCGCGTCCGCCCGCCCGACGCCGACCCGACGGCGTACACGGCCGAGTCCCAGGTGGCGGCGGGCTCCGTGGACGCGGTCGTACCCCCGGAAGACCTACGGGAGACGCTGGCCCTGTGGCTGGCCCTCCTGACCATCCCCTCCACGACCCCGGCACCCCCACCCCACGCCCTCCCACCCCACCGCGCCCCTCACAAGGGCCGCAGGCCCTTCAGGGGCGCGGGGCTGTACCCATCTGCGGCTCCGCCGCGGGGCGCGAGCAACCACGAACAACCCGCAGCCGCCACTGAACCGCTCCCCCCACCCCATGAGGCGCCCCTCCCCACCACCGGCTGGGAAGCCGTGACCCGCGCCCGATCCCCCCAACGC
This sequence comes from Streptomyces sp. CA-210063, assembly GCF_024612015.1. NCBI lineage: Bacteria > Bacillati > Actinomycetota > Actinomycetes > Kitasatosporales > Streptomycetaceae > Streptomyces > Streptomyces sp. CA-210063. The sequence goes on along the minus strand of NZ_CP102512.1, from coordinate 7,402,003 downwards.
CCCCGCGCAGACGCCTACTTGGACGCGTACTTCACCCGCCGCGCGGCCATCAGCGGCGACCGCGTCGGCGGCGGCACCGACCCGGGCATGGCATGCGGCTTCGGCGAGCACGAGGGCCGTACCGTCGCCTACGCGGCCCAGCGAGGCACGGCGACCCGCCCGGCGGGCTACCGCACCGCCGCCCGCCTGATCCGTCTCGCCGACCGCCTGGGCATCCCCGTGCTGACCCTGGTCGACACCCCCGGCGCCGCGAACGACGCCGACGCGGAACGCCAGGGCGCGGGCGCCGCCATCGCGGACCTCTTCACCGCCGTGGCCACCGCCCGCACCCCCGTCACCACCCTCCTGATCGGCGAGGGCGGCTCCGGCGGCGCCCTCGCCCTCGCCGCACCGGACAACACCTGGGCCACACCGGACAGTTACTTCTCGGTGATCGCACCGGAACTGGCGGCCGCGATCCTCAAACGCCCGGAGGAACGGGTGCGGGCGACGGCCGACGAACTCGGGGTGCGGCCGCAGGACTTGGTGGAGTTGGGGGTCGTCCGGGGCATCAAGGGAACATATGGGTAGCGGAAGGGGGGGACAACTCCAAGTACCGTCCGTAACAATGTGGTCGGACGAGAGGCACGAATGACGGGGGGCGTCATGGATGGTCTGGTGGAGTTCACGACCGAAAGCGGTGCCGTGATCTCGGTGGAACCCGCCGAGGATCTGTCCGGCTCCCACCTCGTCGCGGACCGGGATGACGGAGCGGTCAGGGCGACCCGCACCTTCGAGAATGCCCTGGACGGCGTGCGTACCGCCGCCGAGTCGGCGCTTCGCGTCTTCCGGGACAGCTCACTCAAGCCGGACAGCGTGGAGATCGAGTTCGGTGTGAAGTTGAGCGCGGAGGCGGGCGCGGTGATCACGAAGAGCGCGCTCGAGGGCCACCTCGTGGTCAGGCTCGCCTGGTCCCCGGGGTCGGCCGACGGCTCGCCGGGGACGGCCCGGATGTCATGACCAGCACTTCGTGGCACGCCAGGATCGAGTGCGGAAGAGGCACCGGAGCCGGTCTGCTAGTCACTGAGCGTCATGTCCTGACCTGCGCCCATGTCGTCCAGGACAGTGGCACGCACGAGGTGCGCGTCACATTCGTGCACGGTGACGGGAAGGCGATCACCAGCAGTGTGATCACCCGGGGTCCCTGGGACGGCACCGTCAGCTCGCGCGGCGACGTGGCCGTACTCGAACTGGCTCATCCGGTCGACCTGAGACCCGCGGAATTCGCGGCCGTCTCCGAGGCGTACGGGGATCCACTGCCCAAACTGGCGGTCCTCGGTTTCCCCAAGCACAGCAGGAACGGGGCCTTCGCCGAATACCGGGCCACCGTCGCCCAGTTGATCAAAGGAGAATGGGTCCAGCTGGAGGCATGGAAGGCGCATGGCCAGCCCCTCGCCCCCGGATTCAGCGGCGCTGGGCTGACCCTCACGGACGGCAGGGTCGTCGGCGTGGTCACATCGGCCGCGAAGGACCCCGGGATCCGCGACGGACAGATGCTGCCCGCGCACGTCATGGCCCGCTACTGGCCACCCCTGGCCGACCTGATCCCGACTCCCGGGTACACCGGACAACAGCGGAAGCTGCTGCGGCTGCTGATCGAGGCAGCGTCCCAGGAGGACGACCTGCCGTGCAGCCCCGAACGGCTCTACCGCGACGCCGTCGGTATCGGGCCTCCTCCACCGAGCGGCTTGGACTCCCTCTGGGACGCGGCCTGGTACCTGCTGTTCGAGGTACCGGATCCCGCGGCGATCGCCCGGTTCGCGGGACGGCTCGCCATCTTCGTCAACGACCCGGCGACACGGAGGGCGCTGCGGACGTGGTCGTACGCGGGGAGCGCAGCCACGCCCAAGCGCAAGGCCAGGACGGCACGCGACTGGTCACCGATCCTCGTCGAGATCGCGCCCAGCGGCCGCGGGGACGACTACTTCCTGGTCGAGGTGTCCGCCTACGACGGTCAGAACCGCCTGGTGGTGGGAACGAGTCGTCTCGCCCTCAAGGACATCCGCGCGTACGTCCTGGAGCGCATAGACGAGGCGTATCACGCCCTGGAACCAGTGGCACGGGAACTCATCGCCTTCGTGGTGCCCCTGCGCTACCTCAACCTGGACGTCGCACACTGGCAACGCAGTCCCGACGACGACAGCCCACTCGGCTCCTTCGCCCCGCTCGTCGTCATCAGTCTGGAACGGCGGCGGAGCTTCGGCCTTCAGCACAAGCTCAAGCAGAAGTGGGAGTGTCTGGACGCCCAGGCCGAGGCACAGTTGCATCGCATCGGCTGCGAGTCGCTCGCACAGAACCCGAGGAGCCTGACCATAGGGCTGCGCCGCAGCACCCACTTGGTGGGCTTCGGTACCCCGCCGCGCGCGGACGGCGTCCGGCAACTGCTCCGGGCGACCCTGAACGCCCCGGCGCCGGCGGTGCTCTGGCCACGTTCCGGCTGTCGGGGCAGCGGCCTGTCGCACGAGAACTGCCAGGGAACGGCCTTCCTGGACCGTCTCGACGAACATCTCGTGGGGCTGCCGCTCGGGGAACTCCCCGCCTACATCCATGAACTACGGGAAGCGGCCTGTGCCGTCGACGCCGGTTCCGGTCCCCAGCCCGGGCTCGACTCCGCAGCCGAGTCGCCGTCCGCCGAGCAGCACTGGGCCCACGACCTGACACTGCTGTGGGAAGACCCACGGTGCCTGCCCGATCCGGACAGCTTTCAGGATCTGCCTGTCTGATGACCCGAGTCTGTGCGAGGAGACGTCCCCATGTCCCTGTGGCCCGTCTACACGGGTGCCGGCGAGCCCCACGACGGCATCGACCGGCTCCCCCCGCCACCGCCCTGGCGCGCCTTCGACGGGAGCCCCGAGCTGGCGCCCCCCGTCGAGGACGACGACATCTCATCCACCTCGCCGGACCGCAGGCACCGAGCCCGGACGTACCGCGCCACCGACCGTGCCGTGCAACTCGTCAACGCGGCCCTGTACCTGCGTCGCCCGCTGCTGGTCACCGGCCCACCCGGGAGCGGCAAGTCCAGCCTCCCGTACGCCGTGGCACGGGAGTTGAAGCTCGGGCCGGTGCTCCGCTGGAACATCACCAGCCGTACGACGCTCCACGACGGCCTCTACCAGTACGACCCGCTCTCCCGGCTCTACGCCGCGAGCCGCGCCGCCTCGCGTCAGCGCCCGCGGGACAGCGAGCTCCAGGACCATCTGCGGCTCGGCCCGCTGGGCACCGCCCTCCTCCCCCATGCCCGCCCCCGTGCCCTGCTGATCGACGAGATCGACAAGAGCGACCTCGACCTGCCCAATGATCTGCTGCACATCCTGGAGGAGGGCGAGTACGAGATCCCGGAGCTGGTGCGCGCCGCCCACCACACCCCTTCCGCCCAGGTGATGGTCGACGGTACGGACGACCGGGTGGCGGTGGCGCGGGGGCGGGTGCGGTGCCGGGCGTTTCCGTTCGTGGTCATGACGAGCAACGGCGAACGGGAGTTCCCTCCGGCGTTCCTGCGGCGATGCGTACGACTGGAACTTCCGCAACCGCGGGGCACTCACCTGGAACGGATCGTGCACGCGCATCTGGGTGAACCCGACACCTACGCACGGGAGTTGATCGAACAGTTCCTCGCACGGGGCACGGACGGAGAGCTGGCGACCGACCAGTTGCTCAACGCCATCTACCTGACGGGGGTGCCGGGGATCGACGCGGCGTCGAGGGACGAGTTGGCCGAACAGCTGATGCCGTATCTGAGCCGCGCCCGGGACGCGATGGACGGCTTCGGAGACTGAGAGGGCCGGGCGGACGGATCAGGGGGCGGTGAGGTCATGAGCGATTCGGTGGCGGACGGACCGCCGGCGCGGGGTGACAGCGAGGGAAGCCCGGCGACGGGAGTCGCGCGGCTCGCCGAGCTGCTCGGGCGGGCCAACCTCGGTGGCGGCGATCAGCCGACGCCCATCGAGTTCGCCGAAGTCCTGTGGCTCGCCCAGCACATACGTCCGCTCGAACTGCCCGGCTCCGTCCCACGCTCCGAGCACCCGGCCGCCGCGGTGCCCGAAGCCGCCGTACCGCCCGAGCGGACGGAGCGACCGCGGTCCGATTCGAGAACAGCGCCTTCGCAGCCCGCGCCTTCCGTCACCCCTCCCGCGTCGTCGCGCTCCGCGGACGACCGGGTTCCCCTCCACCTCCCGGACCTCCCTCGGACACCGGCCACCCGGACAGGCACGCATACGCCCCTGCTCGCCCCCGCTCCACCACTGCTGTCCCACCCTCTGAGCCTGCAACGCGCGCTGCGCCCCCTGAAACGCCGGGTCCCGGCCCCTGTCGGCCTGGAACTGGACGAGAAGGCGACCGCCCACCTCATCGCCCGGCCCGGGACGCCCCCACGGTGGTGGCTGCCCGTGCTGCGCCCGGTGGCGGAACGGTGGCTGACCCTGCACATCGTGTACGACGCCGGTCCCACGATGCCCGTCTGGAGTCCCCTCATCCGCGAACTCCACACCGCTCTGGCCCAGTCGGGCGTCTTCCGCACAGTGGAACTGAACCGTCTGGCCACCGACGGCACGTTGCGCGGCTCCGGTTCGCAGTATTCGTACGCCGCCGGCCGCACGGTCACGCTGCTGATCAGCGACTGCATGGGGCCTCAGTGGCGGGGCGGGGCGGCGGGAAGCCGCTGGTACCGCACGCTGCGCCGCTGGTGCGCGCGCATGCCGGTCGCGGTGATCCAGCCGCTGCCCGAACGCCTCTGGCGCACCACGGCCCTGCCCGCCGAGACCGCCCGGATCGGCGGACCCTCGCCCGCCGCGCCCAACTCGTCGTACGACGTGGAGTCCTTCGTTCTGGAGGGTGCGGAGCCCTGGGCTCTCCCGGTGCCCGTTCTGGAGGCCTCGGCGCCCTGGCTGGCGAACTGGTCGCGGTTGCTGCACGCGGGGCGGGTACCGGGCTCGGTCGCTCTGCTCGGTACAGCCCCGCCACCCTCACCGGTCGACGATCGGGGTCGCGGCGATGTGGAGCGGCTCTCCCCCGAGGAACTGCTGCTCCGCTTTCGCTCCCTCGCTTCTCCGGAAGCCTTCCGCCTCGCGGGCCATCTCGCGGTCGGGCGCCCCAGGCTGCCTGTCATGCGCCTGGTGCAGGCGGCGATCGAACGGGACCCTCGGCCACAGCATCTGGCGGAGGTGATCCTCAGCGGAATGCTGAGGAGCGTCCCGGGCCCCCCTGGGTCGTACGCCTTCCGGCCCGGGGTACGGAACGCGCTGCTGCGTACGCTGCCCCGGTCGGCCCGCCACCTCACCGCCGAACTCCTCACCCGAATGGGAGAGTTGATAGACGAACGCGCGGGACTGGCTCCCGGGTCGTTCACGGTCACGGCTCCGGGGGGCACGGACGCGACGGCGGAGGGCGAGCCGTTCGCCGTGGTGCGGGAGGAGAGTGTCCGCCGGATGGGCGGCACGGTGCCGGAGGACCCCCGGCTGGTGCTGGGCGCCTACCGGAAGGTGCGGGAGCTGTGGCACGGCTCGAAGGTATGGCAGGCGGAGGACACCCGGAGCGGGCGGACTGTCGCGATGTACCGGTACGAGGTGGGTCCGGACCAGCACGAGACGTTCCTGGACCGGGCACGGGCCCTCGCCGATGTCCGCCACCCCAACATCGTCGGTGTACACGTCTTCGGCCTGTGGGAGGGCAACGCGTGGCTGGTCACGGAGTTCGTCGAGGGCGTGACCCTGGCCGAGCTCACCGCCGAGGGCGGCGTCCGGCTGCCGTACTGGATGCTGACGTCGGTGGCGAACCAGGTGGCGCAGTGCCTCACGGTCGTGCACGGCCACGGCCTGGCGCACGGGCGGCTCACCCCGAACTGTCTCCTGCTCTGCCCCGACGGCACGGTCAAGGTCACCCGGTTCGCACTGGAGCGCACACGGACGGACAGCGAGTCGAGGGACCTGAACGATCTCGGACGCCTGTTGTCCGAATCGCTCGGCGGAGCGGCCACCGCCGAGCACCTGGGTCCCGCCGACACCGAACTCCCCCGGTCACGCCGGGCCTTCCGGGAACCGTTCGCCGACGCCGTCGAGGATCTCCTCTCCGCCGATCTCGACAGGCAGCGCCGCGGCAGGGACCGCTTCACGTCCCTCACCTTCGACAAGCACACCGCGGCCGCCGGTGACCCCTACGGATACCGTCTCCTCGGCCCGGTGCGGATCACCCGGAATGGTGGCCCCCTGCCCGTCCTCCCTCCCCAGGAACAGGCGCTGCTGTGCATGCTTCTGCTCAGGAGCGGCAGAACGGTGACGCACCGGGAACTGGCCGAAGGCCTGTGGGGCGAGCGGTTGCCGGAACACGCGGATCGAGAGCTCGCTCGGCACGCCTCCCGGCTACGGCACACCCTCGGTGCCGGGATCCTCGCCACCACCTCGGGTGGATACGCCCTGTACGCGACTCCTCGCACCATCGACGTGAACCAGTGCGAAGAGTTCGCCGCCAGAGCGGAATTCCGCCGGGAGGACGGCGAGACCTCGGCAGCTCGCGAATTCGTCCAGTACGCCCTGGACCTGTGGCGGGGCGAGCCCCTGGACGGTGTCCCGGGCCCCGCCGCCGATGCCGCGCGCGTCCGCCTGCGCACCCTCAGACTCGACCTGTGCGCCACCCGGGCCGAACTGGATCTGGAGAACGGCGACTTCGCGCAGGCCACGACGGATCTGGACGCGCTCCTGCGCGCCCATCCCGCCCGGGCGGACTTCCGTAGGCTGCACATGCTCGCCCTGCGCGGCCAGGGCCGCATCGACGAGGCGATCGAGTCCTACGAGGCGTACCGGGCGCATCGGCGCCAGGGTGAGCCTGACCCGGCTCCGGACGCGCTGTACCGGGAACTGCTCGACGCGCGGGAGTCCGGACGGACGGCGATCACCATCGAGACAGCCCCTCCCGACGCACACAAGCAGGTCCTCCGGGACCTGGACCGCACCCTGCCCTCGCTGCTCTCGCTGAGCGGCCTGGCTCCCGATCAGTACGAGATTCTCGGCCACACGAACGGCTATCTGATCCGCGCCGAGCCCGAGGCCTCCCTCCGGTCCGTGCTGGCGGCCCTCGATCCCGTCCTGCGCCGGCTCCCCCATGACCTGGGTCAGCTGACGGCTCCTCCCACGGTCCGGGTGACATGCTGGCAGGCCTTCCCCACCGGCCACCCGGCGACCCCACCCGACGTGCGAGCGGCCTTGGACCACATCCCCGGGACCGTCCTGATCGTGATCTCCCCCGGCCTCCACCGGGAACTCACCGCCGATGGCCCGTCTGCCGACGCGGCGCGCTTCCAGCCCCTGCACGGGGAGGGAGCCGACCAACCACCCTTGGCCTGGTATCGCGTCCTGGAGACGTCGGAGCCGGACACATAGCCCGGGAGAGGGCGGCGCAGGCGATCAACCACACCTGCCCCGTCGAAGAACCACCCGTCCAGGCCGCACCCCCCACCCGGCCCACCCCAACAGGCACCCCCGGCCCGCCCCGCGCACGATGCAAGGGAACCAGGGAACCGCCGACCGTCGGCGGCCCGCACGGCCCGTGCTCTCGGGAGGATCCGCCCATGACCGCCATGACCGCCAGTCTGGAGCAGCTGCGCCGCTGCCATTTCGGCGTCGACCTGGGGGCCGCGCGGACCCGGGTGTACGTGAAGGGCGCGGGCCTGGTGGTGGACCAGCCGAGCGTGGCCGCCGTGAACACCCGGACGGGCGGGCTGATCGCGGTCGGGGAGTTCGCGGAGAAGATGACGGGCCGTACGCCCGACTACATCCGGGTCGTCCGGCCGGTCGCCAGCGGCACGGTCGTCGACATCGACATGGCCCAGCGCATGCTGCGCCAGCTGCTGGGCGACAAGGTCCGCCGTACGCTGCGCCGCAAGCCCGTCCTGCGCGCGGTCGCCTGCACCCCGCACGGCGCGGACCCGCTCGCCCAGCGCGCCACGATCGAGACGCTGGTGGGCCTCGGTGCGCGCCGCGTGGAACTGGTCGACACGCTCATCGCGGCGGCGGTCGGCTGCGGTCTGCCCGTCGAGCAGCCGGAGGCCACCATGATCATGGTCTGTGGTGCGGGGGCCACCGAGCTGGCCGTCCTCTCCCTCGGCTCGGTCGTCAACGCCGTCCGTATCCCCGTCGGCGGCGAGGCCATCGACCACGCGATCGTGCAGCACCTGCGCCTCCGCCACGAGCTGACGCTCCCCAGCCAGTCCGTACGGCCGCTCCAGCTGGCCCTGTCCGGCAACGGCCTCACCCCGCACGGACCCGCCTCCACCGAGATCCACGGCCTGGACGTGGCCACGGGGCTCGCCCGCTCGGTCCAGGTGGACACCGCGGCCGTACGCGACGCCATCCAGACCCCCCTCACCGCGGTGGTCGACGGCATCGGCAAGGTGCTGCGCGACTGCCCGCCCGATCTGGTGGCCGACCTCGCGGACCGCGGCATCATGATGGTCGGCGGCAGCGCCCTCCTCCCCGGCTTCGACCAGATGCTCCGCCACGCGACCGGTATGCCGGTCCACATCGCCGAACGCCCCGACGTCTGCGCCGCCCTCGGCGTCGGCGCCATGCTGGAGGGCCGTCTCCAGCCCCTCAGCCTGGACCCGGTGGACGACTGACCTACGTCTCACCTACGACTGACCTACGACGTCGAGCCGACCCACCGCCCCATCAGCACCGCCACCCGCTCCCCTGCGAACATGCCTGCGAACGGCAGCGCCCCGGAGCACACGGGGGCGGCCGGCACCACGGCGGTCACATGGCGGTCGCCCCTGTGAGCCCGCGACGCCCCACCGAACACCCGTACGTGTCGTTCTCGCCGAAGTCCCGCGCCGCTAGGGTTACTTGTGAAGACCGCGGCCACGGAGGTGAGCGCAGGGATGCCAGGGCCCGTGACCCGGATCGGTATCACAGGACACCGGGAGATCCCGGACGCCGCCCTGTCCGCCGTCCGCTCGGGCATCCGGGCGGAGTTACGGGGCCGGCCCGGCACCTGGGCCCTCAGCAGCCTCGCCGCCGGCGCCGACCAGCTGTTCGCGGAGATCGCCCTGGAGAGCGGCATCCCGCTGACCGCCGTGATCCCCGGCATGGACTACGAGGCCCACCTCGGCGACGACGAGGTCCGCGCCTCCTACCGCCGGCTCCTCAAATGCTGCGCCGCCCGCGTGCAACTGCCGTACGAACGCACCCACGACGAGGCGTACTACGCGGCCGGCCGCTACATCGTCGACCACGCCGACCGCATGATCGCCGTCTGGGACGGCGCCCCGGCACGCGGCCTCGGCGGCACGGCCGACATCGTCGACTACGCGCACCTCACGGGCGTCCCGGTGACGGTGCTGTGGAGCCCCGGGGTACGGCGCGCCTGAACGGCCCCGGTCCCGGCGCGGCCTCACGATCCGAACCTGACCAGCCAGTCCGTGTGCTGCGGTGAGACCAGCCGCTCCGCCTCCGCGACCGCGTCGGCCCACCCGTCCTCGGTGACGGTGGTGCCCATGGCGACCCGCAGGGTGTCCAGGTCCTGTTCGACGAGCGAGTGGGCGTACGTCAGCGGCCGGTGGCGACGGACCTCCTGCCAGGCCACGCCCGCCGCGGCCGCGGCGCTCAGGACGCCGGTCGGGTCCCAGCGGCCGCCGATCACCCCGGCCGCCCTGAGCACGGCGGCGAGGAGCGCCAGCAGCGTCAGGAAGGTCGTCACGCCCGACCAGCGCACGGAGGCGCGGTGGGCCTGCCCGGCCTTGTTGCCGTACCAGGCGAGTTGTTCCATGACCCGGTCGCGGAGATAGATGTCGCGCCTGGTGGCGAAGGGTTTGGCGCGCACGGTGCGCATCATGGGCGTGATCTGCCCGAGCCCGCGTTCGGTGAGGTTCTCGCGCGGGTCCTCCCACCCCACCTTCCGCAGTTCGCTGAGGCGTTCCTCCAGGCGTTCGGCGAAGAGGGCCTCGGGGTTGACGAGCCGGGAGTGGAACGGCCCGCCGTGGACCATGAACTGCCAGGCCAGCGACTTGACCACCTCGGCGGCGGCGCGGTGGGCCTGCCATTGCGCCCGGGCACGGCGGCGGGAGGCGTAGAGGCCGATCCCGACCGTCAGGGCGTAGAACACGGCAGCGACGGCCGACAGGGAACGGCTGCCCACCCGTTCGGCCAGCGAGGCGGTCGCCGTGGCGAGCAGCAGGACGATCAGCTGCCTACGGACCACCCGGAATGACTCACCCTGATGGGTCAGCGCCTTCTCATCGCTGACACGGAACAGCGGGGACAGGTCTCGATCACTCACCGTGGTGCTGGGGCCGGGCGTCGCAGCCATGCACACCTCGTACGGATGCCGGGAGCCAACGGAACGGTCATGCTCTCGTCAATCAAGAGATTACGCCAGGCCGCCCCTTGTCGTTCCGGCACACAAGGCCGCGTGGCCAGGTGGCCACGTGATAGAAAGCGGCGAAATCCCTGCGAGCCAGGCAGGTTGGACCGTCAAGCATATGGAGGGAGACGACCCTTGTCCTCCAGTTCCCATCCGCGACAGATCCCGAAGAGTCGCGCGAAGAACATCCGGACCGAACGCGTGCGCGGTGAGCCCGAGTCCGCGAACACCGACCCGCCACCCCGCGATGGATGGCGTCGCGTGACTGTCCCCATCCCGCCGTTCCCCCGCGTCACGACTGTCACCGCAGCAGGAGGGGGCACAGGCCTCATGATCGCGATCGGCGCGGGGTACATACCACCGGAAGTGGCCTGGCCTCTGGTCACGTTGTCCGTGAGCGGCATGCTCTACGACCTCGGCCGCAGGGCACTCGGCCGAGGCAACTGACGCTCGGCGCGAGGTGGGCCGGAGCGACGCTGTACGCATTGCCCACTTCACCGAGGAACTGCGAAGATGGCCGTGCGGCCCTTGCTCTTCTTGCACATCGTCCTGCACCTCCCTGACTCCAGCGCCGGACCTCCGCCGCCTCGCGAGCTGCGCTCCGGCCTCGAACCTAGGTGACACACATAGAGATGATCCCGTCGGACAGCAACACCACAAACGGGTCGGCCACTGCTCAGCCGCCCGTTGGTACACCAACGCGGCTGTCGGCGATCGGCCCTCAGGACGCCAAGGTCAGGCGGTTCGTCGCACGAGTGACTGACGTCCCCGGAGACCGCGCCACCCCGTCTGGCACGTTCAACTCGGCCCTCTAGCCCCGCATGCGCCACGGCTCGAACTCTCCTGTGCCATCCGGGGGGCCGGGGCCCCGGCCATGAGCCCCCAGCGATTCGCGAAGTCGCAGGCTGCGAGGAGTGGGAGTGACGGCCATGCCCATCCAGGAACTGATCCTCAAGATACACAGCAGATGCGACCTGGCCTGCGACCACTGTTACGTGTACGAACACGCGGACCAGAGCTGGCGGGGACGACCCCCCTTCATCGCCGAGGAGACGCTCCGTCAGGCCGCCCGCCGATTGGCCGAGTACGCCGTCCGGAAGAAGCTCGCATCCGTCACGGTCATCCTGCACGGTGGCGAACCCCTTCTTGTGGGACCGGCCCGGCTGCGCCGCATCTGCGCGGAACTCAGGCGGACCTTGGCCCCGGTCACCGACCCCGATCTGCGCATCCAGACCAACGGCGTGCGACTCGATCGAGAACGCCTTGATGTCCTCAAGGAATTCGACGTCAAGGTCGGGATCTCGCTCGACGGCGACCGTGCCGCGAACGACCGCCACCGTCGCGACCACCGGGGCCGCAGCAGCTACGAACGGGTGCTGCGCGGGCTCGAGCTCCTCCGTCTCCCGGAATACGAGCATCTCTTCCAGGGGCTGCTGTGCACCGTGGACCTGGCCAACGACCCCGTTGCCGTGCACGACGCCCTGACCGCCCTCGCTCCGCCCCGGATCGACTACCTCCTTCCTCACGCCACCTGGGAGGCACCGCCTCCGGGCCGCGTCGGAACACCCACGCCCTACGCGGACTGGCTGCTCGGCGTCTTCGACCGCTGGGAGGCGCAGGGACGCCCCATGCCGGTCCGCGTCTTCGCCTCGGTGCTCAGCACCCTGCGCGGCGGCCCCTCCCTCACCGAGTCGATGGGCCTCGCGCCGGCCGACCTCGCGGTCATCGAGACCGACGGCACGTTCGAGCAGGCCGACTCACTCAAGACCGCGTACGACGGCGCCCCCGCGACCGGCTACGACGTCTTCCGGCACGGCTTCGAGGAGTTCGCCCGGCATCCCGGCGTACGCGCCCGCCAGTCCGGCATCGCCGGTGTGAGCGAGACCTGCCGGCGCTGTCCCGTCGTCGAGTCCTGTGGTGGAGGCCTCTACGCCCACCGGTACAGCGCCGAACGCGGCTTCGACAACCCGTCGGTCTACTGCGCGGACCTGCGCTCGTTCATCGAGGGAGTCGCGGAGCGGATCACCGAGCGCGGCCTGGCCCCGGCGGTCACCGACGCCGACGCACTGCGGCTGGCCCACCTGGAACTGGACCGTGCCCTGCTGGCAGGCCTGAACGCACATCTCACCGGTCACCCCGATTGGGACAGGGCCTGGCGACTCCTGGTCCGTCTGGACTCCGACGACGCGACCACACGTCACCTCGACACGGTCCTCTCCCACCCCTATCTCCGTCCGTCACTGCTCCGCTCCCGGCAGGGCCCCATGGACCTCCCCCGCTTCATGGCGGCGGCCGCGGCTGCCGCGGTGCGCGCCCGGGCCGAGGTGACGTTGGCCTGGGACCAGTCAGACCCCGTGGTGCATCTCCCGACGTTGGGGACCATACGGCTGTCACGGCCCGGCCGCGTCGAGTTCACGGTGAGCGGAGACGGCTTTCAGATACGCGGCACCGACCCCGGCCGGGCCGGGGCCCGCGAAGACGAAGACGGCGCCGACTGGCGGCCGTTGGAATCCCTGCTCCTCACGAGTGGACCGTCGCTCCTGCTCGACGACGCCGATCCGTACCGGGACTGCTACCCGGCGCCGGCCACTCCTCCGCTGAGCCCGTCCGACCTGGACGCCTTCCGCGAGCGTCTGCGAGCGGCGTACTCGCTCCTGGACAGACGCGATCCCTGTTGGCGGCAGGGCATCAACGCGCCTGCCACCACCACGATCACCCCGCTCGCCGCCAGAGCCGGCCTACGGCTCGGCGCCGGAGGCAGCGGCGCACTCGGCGTGGCCGTCGACTTCGGCCAGGAGGAGTTCGTCCGCGAACTGCCCCGCCTGGGGCGTCGGGCGAGGCTCACCGCCCTTCGCCAGGTCGCCGATCTGAACGTGCCCGGAAACCGGGCCGGGCGGCTGCTCGACATGGCCAGTGAGCACATCGGAAAAGCCGCGCCCCCATCACCCCGAGCCGCCGAGGCACGGGAACGAGCGAAGCGCGTACTGGACGAGCTGAGCGCCCTGTCGGCCTCCGAACTCACCGAAAGCGGCGCATACTTGGCCAACGAAATGAGAAGGGAGTGGACAGCTCTCCATGACTGACATCACCCGACTTCGGCACGCCCTGAGGGAGTTGGGCATTCAGTACGGCGGCATCCTCATGGTGCACTCCTCCCTCCGCGGCACCGGGCTGACTCCCGCCGCCATGAGCGATGCCCTACGAGACGTCCTGGGCCCCGACGGCACACTCGTCGTACCCGCCTTCACTCCGGAGAACTCCGACACCTCCGCCGCCCACCACCGCCTGACCCAAGGGATGACCGAACAGGAGAAGAGCGAGTTCCGAGCGGCGATGCCGCCCTTCGAAGCAGACGCCACCCCCTGCCCCACGATGGGCGCACTCGCCGAACACATACGGACGACACCCGGCGCCGTCCGCAGCGCTCATCCCCAGACCTCCTTCGCCGCGATCGGCCCCAGAGCCGCCGAGCTCCTCGCCGACCACGACCCGCACTGCCACCTCGGAGAACGGTCCCCCATGGCCCGCCTCTACGTCGCGGACGCACAGGTACTTCTCTTCCGGGTGGGCTTCGAGTCGTGCTCCGCCTTCCACCTCGCCGAGTACCGGACGACACCCCCGCCACCGACCCGGACATACCGCTGCGTCGTGGACCGCAAGGGTCACTGGATCTCGTACGAGGACGCCGTCCTGGACGACAGCGACTTCGCGGAGCTCGGGAGACGGCTGCCACGTGCGCTTCTCTCGGAACGGGAAATCGCGGGAAGGGGAGTGTTCCTCTTCGGGATGCGAGACACTGTGAACGCCGTTGGAGTCGAGATGTCCGGATATCGTCAGGGGATGCCGTGATACGGGGGCGTCAACAGGCAGGGGGCACATGGTGATGTCTGAGGGGAGACGGGGCCCGGTCGACGAGAGGCCCTACTTCTTTCTGAGCTATGCCCACACGCCGTCCTGGGGCCGGGGCGGCGGCGACCCGGACCACTGGGTGAACGTGCTCTTCCGGGATCTGTGCGAGCACGTCATGATGCTCACCGACCTGCCCGCGGGCGCGCCCGCCGGTTTCATGGACCGGGAGATGCGCTCAGGGGAGGGGTGGCCGGACAGGCTGAGCGAGAACCTGGCAACCTGCCGGGTGTTCGTGCCGTTGTTCTCGCCGCGCTACTTCACCAGTGAGATGTGCGGCCGGGAGTGGTTCGCGTTCAACGAACGGATCGTGTACGCCAGGGCGACGACCGGCGCCGCGGACCTGCCCGCCATCGTGCCGGCCCTGTGGACCCATGTGGATCTCAGCCAGCTCCCCGACTCCGTACGGCATGTACGCGTCGAGCACTCCTCATTCGGCAGCCGCTACCTGGACTACGGGCTCTATGGCCTGATCAAGCTCACCCGACTGAGGGACGAATACGACGAGGCCGTGCTGGCCCTCGCCCAGCGCATCGTGCGGGTCGCCCACGAAACGCCGCTGCCGTCGGGCCGTCCCCGCCCGTACGAGTCGACGCCCAGCGCGTTCAGGCCGCGGGGCGAGGGCCCTCGGCGTATCCATCTGACGGTGGCGGCGCCCACCCTGGACAGCAAGCCGGAGCACCGGGACAGCGGCCCGTACGGCTACGACGCCCAGGACTGGAACCCCTATCACGGTGAGTCGGCCCGCCCGCTGCCCGCCCTCGCGGAGGAACTGATCAGATCGCTGGACTACCGGATCA
This sequence comes from Streptomyces sp. CA-210063, assembly GCF_024612015.1. Taxonomy (NCBI): domain Bacteria; kingdom Bacillati; phylum Actinomycetota; class Actinomycetes; order Kitasatosporales; family Streptomycetaceae; genus Streptomyces; species Streptomyces sp. CA-210063. Next base: position 7,386,911 of record NZ_CP102512.1, on the reverse strand, counting down.
CGGTGTCCAACTTCGACGACGAACACATGGGCACGGACGATGCCGGCGCACACGACTCGGACCGCCTCGCCGACGAGAAGTCGCCGCCGAGTCATCCGGAGATCCTGCTGATCGACCGGTGGGCGATCTCCGACGAAGAACGGCGGCGCAGGCTCAAGGCGTTCGACGCGAGCGCCGATCCCTGGATCAGCGCGGTCGTCCCGTGGAACCGCGCCGATCTGCAGTGCCACACCGAGGAGGGCCGACAACTCGCGGCGGACCTCGAACGCACCATGCCGCTGATCCTGGAGCGGGGCCGCCGGTTCGCCGGCCGGATAGCCGTCAACGGCGTCCCCACGCTGAAGGCGTTCACCGATGTGCTCCCCACTGTCGTGGCCCACACGACCCGGCAGTACCTCAGATATGCCCGGGCGTATCCGCCCGAGGGTCCTCAGGTGCCCCGGCCCCGTCTCACGGGCCCGATCCATCCATCGGACCGCGGCGCGGAAATCGACACAGGAGGAGAAGCATGACGACGCGGCAGGGCGGGCGCATCATCACCTTCTACTCGTACAAGGGCGGCACGGGCCGCACGATGGCCCTGGCCAACACGGCGTGGATCCTCGCGGCCAACGGCAAGCGGGTCCTGACCGTCGACTGGGATCTGGAGGCACCGGGCCTGCACCGGTTCTTCCATCCGTTCCTCGATCCCAACGCGCTCGCGGCGACCACCGGCGTGATCGACATCATCACGGAGTACTGCTGGGCCGCGACCACGGGCGGCCCCCGTTCCGGCCCCTGGCATGTGGACCTCGCGCGCGTCGAGCCGCACGCCGTCTCGCTGGCGCCCGAGCGCCTCGGTCTGCCCTTCCCCGACGGCGGCTCCCTCGACTTCCTGTCCGCGGGGCGGCAGAACCGCGAGTACTCGGCGACGGTGTCGTCCTTCGAGTGGGACAACTTCTACGAACGGCTGGGTGGCGGCCTGTTCCTCGACGCACTGCGCGACGACATGAGGGCCTCGTACGACTACGTACTCATCGACAGCCGCACCGGCCTGTCGGACAACGCGGATATCTGCACCATCCAGATGCCCGACATCCTCGTCGACTGCTTCACACTCAGTAGCCAGGCACTGGACGGTGCGGCAGCCGTGGCCGAGAGCCTGGCCGACGGCTACCGCAAACGACGGATCCGGGTACTGCCGGTACCGATGCGCGTCGACGAGGGCGAAAAGGAGAAGGTCGACGCAGGGCGGGCGCTGGCCCGCCTGAAGTTCGAGGGGCTGCCCAAGGGGGCTGGCGGGCAACCACTCAGCGCCGAGGAGCTGAACGCGTACTGGGGCAAGGTCGAAATCCCGTACCGCCCGTACTACGCGTACGAGGAGACCCTGGCGACCGTCGGCGATCCCAGCGGCATCACGAACTCCCTGCTGTCCGCCTTCGAGCGGCTCACCGGGGTGATCACCGACGGCGAGGTCACCCAGTTGCCGCCGATCTCCGAACAGGTGCGGCTGCAGTGTGTGGAGGCCTTCACCCGACGGCGGCCCGAAACCACGCTGCCGAGCGTACTGATCGTGTACACGGCGGAGAATCGCATGTGGGCCGAATGGCTGGAGGCAGTCCTCAAGCGTCCTGGCTGCGACGTGAGCCTGCACGACGTGTCCACCGGCCCGCCGAAGCAGCCGAGCCCGAAGACCCGTCCGATCGTGCTGCTGTCGAGCGCCTTCCAGAAGGCCCGGCACGCACTCACGGCCTGGCGCTCCCTCACCGGCACCACCGCGCACACGCCATCCACCGATGTGGTCCCGCTCCTCGTCGACGAAGTGCGGCTGCTCGACAGCTATCGCGGTCACCCGTTGGTGAACCTCCACCGGCTCGACGAGGCACAGGCTGTGACCACCCTGTACCGTTCCCTGGGCCTGCGGCCGGAGACGTTGGCGACCGGTGCGGCGGGCCCTCGATTCCCGGAGAGCACACCGAACGTGTTCGAAGCGCCTCAGCGCAACGCCACGTTCACCGGCCGGAATTCCGTTCTCGACCAACTGCGTGACCAGCTCCGCAGCGGCATGTCCGTCGTGTTACCGCAGCCCCAGGCACTGTTCGGGCTGGGCGGTGTCGGCAAGACACAGGTCGCGCTGGAGTACGTACACCGGTTCATGGCCGACTACGAACTCGTGTGGTGGATCTCCGCGGAGCATGTCGACAACGTCGTCTCCTCCCTGGCCGCACTCGGTTCCCTGATCGGTGCACCCGGCGGCGACGACATGGCACTGGTCAGTCAGGAGACCGTGCACATGCTGGCACGCGGCGTGCCGACGCAACGCTGGATCCTCGTCTTCGACAACGCCGACGACCCCACGGAGCTGCAACGCTTCTTCCCCCGTAGGGGCGGCGGCCACATCCTGATCACCTCCCGCAACCAGGCCTGGGCGCAGCAGGCCTCTTCGCTGCCCGTGGATGTGTTCCAGCGCCAGGAGAGTGTCGAGCACCTCTCGCGCCGCGCACCCGGGCTGACTACCGAGGACGCCGGACGGGTGGCGGACGCGGTGGGCGACCTGCCGCTCGCGGTGGAGGTGGCGGCGGCCTGGCTCGCCGAGACGGCCACGCCCATCGAGGAATACCTGAGGCTGCTGGCCGAGCAGACCACCCACGTACTCGACCTCAACCAGCCCGTCGACTATCCGGAGACCGTGGCCGCGACCTGGAACATCTCCATCGCCAGGCTGAAGGAGCGCTCGCCCGCCTCGGTACGGTTGTTGCAGTTGTGCGCGTTCATGGCACCGGAACCGATCTCCTCGCACCTCCTTTACAGCAAGGAACTACTCGACGAACTACGCCAGGTGGACGCGAGCCTCCAGGAAAGCCTGATGCTGGGCCGGGTCATCCGCGAGATCGCCCGGTTCGCGCTCGCCAAGATCGACCAGGCCGGCAACAGCATCCAGATCCACCGGCTGGTGCAGGCCGTGATCCGTGCCCAGCTCACCGAGAACGAGCAGCGGACCGCCCGGCATGTCGTCCACACCATTCTCGCCGGTGCCCGGCCGGACGGCGACGAGCCCTCCGACGATCCCGCGACATGGCCGCGTTTCGAGGTCATCTGGCCCCATCTGCGCCCCTCGGGCATCCGCGACTGCGACCTTGCCGAGCCACGCCGTCTGCTCATCGACCAGGTTCGGTACCTGTGGAAGCGCGGCAGCTTCACCGCCGCGGCGCGGCACGCGAACGAGTTGCTGGAACACTGGAAACCCCTCCTCGGCGAGGACCACAGGCAGTACATGTATCTGCGCTGTCAGCTCGCCAACGTGCTGCGCTCTCAAGGCCGTTACGTCGAGGCAAAGGAAATCGACGAGGATCTGCTGGACCGTCAGCGCCGCGTCCTGGGCAGGACGCATCCGCACGCCTACATCACGGCCTCCGGCCTCTCCAGCGACCTCGCGGCCCTGGGCGAGTACCAGCTGGCGGTCACCGTGGCCGCGGAAGCCCATGAGGGGTTCGGCCAGATCTTCCACGAGTCGCACCCGCGAACGCTGAGTGCGGCGAACAACCTCGCTCTGGCGCTGCGCATGGTCGGCAACCATCACAGAGCCCGTGAAATCGACCAGAACACCTATGACCGCCGTATGGAGGTCTTCGGCCCCGAGCACCCCTACACCCTGGCGTCAGCCTCAAGTCTCGGCCGCGACCTTCGCGAAGTCGGTCGTTACACAGAGTCGGTGTCGCTTCTGTCCAGGGCCTACGATGCCCACAAGAGCGCTCTGGGCAAGGACTACCCCGGCACGCTCAGCTGCGCCAAAGCGCTGGCGGTGTCGCTGCGCCGGGCGGGTCAGTTCGAGGACGGGCACCGGCTGACCAAGGCGACCCAGGCCCAGTACCGGATCCAGTACGACGCGCCGACTCCCGACTCGCTCGCCTGTGACCTGAACTGGGCGGCGGATCTGTATGCCGCCGATGAACGGGACGAGGCCCAGCGGGTGGCCCGGATGGCACTGGCCGAGTACATGAAGGCTCCGGGTGAGCGGCATCCGTACACTCTCGCAGCACTCAACAACGTCGGTATCTATCAATGGAGTTGCGATGACGAAGAGGCCGGGGTGACATTCCAGCGAGTGATCCGGCTCATGGGCGACATGCTCGGCATGCAGCACCCTCATACTCTCTTCTGCCTCGCCAACTACGCCAACGTGCTCGCCGAGCAAGGCCGTTTGGAGGAAGCCTGGGCCTTGGAGGAACCGGCTCGCGACGCCCTGCGAACCGTCCTCGGTGCCCACCATCCCGAGACACTCGCGGTAGTCAGCAACTCGGCGCTCACACTGCGCTCCCTCGGACGTGCCGAGGAGGCGGAGCGACTGCGCAAGGAGACGCTGGCCGAACTGAACCGGCAGGGGAACCTGCTGGGAAGCGACAACGGGATCACCCGGCTGGTGATTCAGGAACGGCGCGTATACCGGGATCTGGAGCCACTGGCGGTATGACCTCCTCGGGGGTCAGGGTGGCGTCCTCCGTCGGCGTACGACGCCTTGAGGGGGATTCAGGGATCGAGGATCAGGCGGTCGAGGTGTCGGACAGCGCCATGTCGTCCAGCAGCCAGTTCAGCACGTCGGGCAACACCCGCAAGGCCCCGAAGTGCGCCGCCCTCGGTTCGAAGACCGTAGTGGCCTTCGGAATCCGCTCCGCGAGCCACGACGAGTGCGCGGACGGGGAGAAGACGTCCTTGCCGCCGTGCCACAACATCACCGGCACCGGGATGTGGGCCGGATCGAACCCCCACGGCCCGGTCAGGGCGAGCGCGTCATCGATCCAGCCGTACGGTGAAGCCCGCAGCGCCTCGAGGTAGTTTCGCATCAGCATCGAGCGGATGCCGTTGTCGGAGACGATCTTGCGGTCGTCGTCGGTCAGGTCCTGCCGGAGTTCCTCCAGCAATCTGGCGGGGTCGGAGCGGATCGCGTGGGAACGCGGGATGAGCCGCGCGACGAAACGCTCGGGGTCGGTGACCGCGGTGCGGAACTCGTCGACGTTGGAAGGAGACATTCCCGCGAACCAGTCGAGCCCCTCGGCGTCCGGCGGCGCGAGGGGCACGAGGGCGGCCGCCCGGGTCACCCGGCTGGGCATCAGGGCCGCACAGGCAAGCGCGTGCGGAGCACCGGCGGAGCGGCCCACCACCGCGAAACGGTCGAGGCCCAAGGCGTCGGCGACCGCGGCCACGTCCTCCGCGACGTCCACGACCCGGCGGCCGGGCATACGGTCGGAGCCCCCGTACCCCGGGCGGTCGTAACTGATCAGCAGGACGCCACGCTGGTAGAGGAACATGGGGCGCGGACGGGGACCGACCCTGCTGCCGGGCATACCGTGCAGCAGGAAGACCGGATGCCCGCGCGGGTCCCCCGACCACTCGACGCGCAACAGCCGCCCGTCCGACGTCCGGACGCGGTCCAGCGTCGGCACCAGGTCCTGCACTGCGTTTCCCCTCTTCCTGGCCCCACGGACCGGAACCACGCTGCCGGAACTCGTCCCGTGCGTCCAGGCAACGGCACGTATTGATGCCAACCTAGCTCAGGGTCAATGACGGGGGGGAAGAACATGAGCGGCATCGGCTGGGCCGATACGGGTGGCGAGGCGGGCGGGGGCCTACACATGCCTTGACTTCACGATCCCTTCACGTCAGATTCGATGCTCCGCACCACGTCCGGGACGCGGCCGCCCCATGCGCCTCCCGGGGGAACGGCACGGCCACCCATCCCTTCGCGAGGCTGGAGCGTCCTGCATGTCCAAGAGCGCGGATCCTGAGAGACGTACGGCGGCACCGGCGGGGCCTTCGCGCCGGCGGGTGCTCGGCACGGCCGCCGGTGCGGGTGCCGTCCTCGCGACGAGCGGTGGGCTCGCGGGAACGGCCGCGGCCGCCGCCCCACCCCTGCTCGGCACCTACGACGTCGTCGTCATCGGCTCCGGGGCCGCCGGGATGACCGCCGCGCTCACGGCGGCCAAACAGGGGCTGAGCTGTGTCGTCGTGGAGAAGGCGGGGACGTTCGGGGGGTCCGCCGCACGCTCGGGGGCGGGGATCTGGCTGCCGAACAACAGCGTGATCAAGGCGGCCGGGGTGCCGGACACCCCGGCCAAGGCGGAGCGGTATCTCGCGGCCGTCGTCGGGGACGCCGTTCCCGCCGACCGGCAGAAGGCCTTCCTCGACCACGGGCCCGCCATGCTGTCGTTCGTCATGGCGAACAGTCCGTTGCGGTTCCGGTGGATGGAGGGGTACAGCGACTACTACCCGGAGCTGCCGGGCGGGCTGCCGGGCGGGCGGTCCATCGAGCCGGACCAGTTCGACGGGAACGTGCTGGGCGATGAGCTGGCGCGGCTCAATCCGGCGTATCTCGCCGTGCCGGCCGGGATGGTGGTGTTCAGCGCCGACTACAAGTGGCTGGCGCTGACCGCGGTGAGCGCGAAGGGGCTGGCCGTCGCCACGGAGTGTCTCGCGCGGGGCACGCGGGCGGCGCTGCTCGGGCAGAAGCCGCTCACCATGGGGCAGGCACTGGCGGGCGGACTGCGGGCCGGGCTGCTCGGCGCCGGCGTGCCGGTGTGGCTCAACTCCCCTTTGACGGACCTGCACCTGGAGAACGGAACGGTGACGGGAGCGGTCGTCACCCGGAACGGCTCCCCCGGACTCGTCCGCGCCCGCCGTGGCGTGATCGTCGGCTCCGGCGGCTTCGAGCACAACGCGGCCATGCGGGCGCAATACCAGGAGCAGCCCATCGGGACGCAGTGGACCGTCGGCGCGAAGGAGAACACGGGGGACGGGATTCGCGCCGGGCAACGGGCGGGCGCCGATGTGGACCTGATGGACGACGCCTGGTGGGGGCCGACCATTCCCACCCCCGGCCAGCCGTGGTTCTGTCTCGCCGAACGCACGCTGCCCGGCGGGCTGTTGGTCAACGCGGCCGGTGCGCGGTTCGTCAACGAGGCGGCGCCGTACAGCGATGTCGTCCACACGATGTACGAGCGGGACACCCCGTCCGCCGGGCACATCCCGGCCTGGCTGATCGTCGACCAGAACTACCGCAACCGGTACCTCTTCAAGGACATCGCGCCGACGTTCCCGTTCCCCGACGAGTGGTACGACGCCGGGGCCGTCCACAAGGCGTGGACCCTGGACGCGCTCGCCACGGCCATCGGTGTCCCGGCCGCCGCCCTGCGCGCCACCGTCGACCGCTTCAACTCCCTTGCCCGGCAAGGGGACGACCCCGACTTCGGGCGCGGCGACAGCGCGTACGACCACTACTACACGGACCCGTCGGTCCAGCCCAACTCCTGCCTGGCACCTTTGTGGCTACCGCCGTTCTACGCCCTCCGGATCGTCCCCGGCGACCTCGGCACCAAGGGCGGCCTCCTCACCGACGCCCGCGCCCGCGTCCTCCGCCCGGACGGCTCGGTCATCCCCGGCCTGTACGCGGCGGGCAACGCCAGCGCCGCCGTGATGGGCCGCAGTTACGCGGGCGCCGGGTCGACGATCGGCCCCGCGATGACGTTCGGCTACGTGGCGGCGCTGGACATCGCGGGAAAGCTGCAGGTCAGCTGAGGTGTCGTAGGTCAGCCCAGGTGGCGTGGGTCAGCCCGTACGTCGTAGGTCAGCCCAGGTGGCGTAGGTCGATCCATGGAACCGTGTCGCCGTCCAGCAGATAGCGCTCGGTCTCCACGAAGCCGTGCGTGAGCGCGAACCGCAGTCCGTCCCCGTTCGATTCCAGTACGCAGGTCTCGATCACCCGGGCGCCCAGTTCCCGCGCCCGCCGCAGCGCCCGCTCGTACACCTGCTCGCCGAACCCCCGCCGCCGGTGTTCGGCGAGCACCCGCGCGATCACCGTGGCCGTGGCGGTGTCCCCCTCGGGCGGACGGACCGTGGAGTTGCCGACGAGGACGCCGTCGACGTGGGCGAGTTCCAGGTGGTGGCGTACGGCGCGCTCCCGGACGTCGTCGAGGGAGAGCAGGTGCGTCGGGATGATCGTGTTGTGGACGTACCGCCAGGCTTCGAGTTCCTCGTCGCCGGCCGCACCGTCCACGCGCCTGATGACGAGGTCGGTCACGCGTCACCCCCGGGAGCGCTCCCCGCCATGTCATCGTCGCCGTCGAGCAGCGCGTACGCCCGTACCGGGAACGTGCCCATGCCCTCGACGGCCGGTGGCGCGGCGTGGAAGCGGAAGCCCTGCGGGGGCAGTTGCTCCAGGCCGCGCAGGTGTTCCACGACGGGGATGCCGGCGGCCAGGAGGCCCGTGTGGGCGGGACGGGTGCCGTCGTCGGTGTCGTCGATGTTGAGGGTGTCCATGCCGACGAGGGCGGCGCCCTGCTCGACGAGCCGGGCGACGGCGTCGGCGGTCAGGTAGGGGTGGCCCTCGCCGTACTGGTCCGTCCCCCAGTGCCGGTCCCAGCCGGTGTGGATCAGCACGGCCCGCCCCGTGACGTCGTACGGCAGCAGCGCCTCGCGGTCCACGGCCCGGCGCCCGGTGTCCTGAACGCGTACGACGATGCCGTCGAGGTCGGTGAACCTGTCGATCGGCAGCGCGGCGAGGTCGTGTCCGCCGCCGAAGCGGTGGTAGGGGCTGTCGAGGTAGGTGCCGGTGTTGGACACCATCGAGATACGGCCGATGGCGAACTCGGTGCCGGGCGCGTAGATCTCCCGCGAGGCGTCCCGGGAGAGGTGCTCGCCGATCTCGGGCCCGGGAAGTCCGGGGTAGGTGATCATTCCGTGCCGGATGCGGTGGCTGAGATCGACGACCGCGTGCGCGTTCATGCCCCGATCCTCCATGCGGTGTCACTTCACCACAAGCAAGATTCACTGAAGCGGCATCGCGGCATCCGGCGCGGTGGGCCCGGTGACCCCCGGCTGACCGAAGCGCCCCGAAGGGGCGCGGGGCTGTCTCGATATGCGGCTCCGCCGCGTGGGCGCGACCAGCCACACACAACCCGCACGCGCCCACCAGAGCCACCAGCCGAGCTCCTGGGCCGGCCGCGTGCCGCTACCGAACGGACCCGGCGCGCTCCTCCACCCGCCCCGCGTCAGCCGCGGCCTCGGCCTCGGCCTCCGCCTTCGGCGCACCCGCCTTCTTGCCGAACCCCCACCGCCCCGGCAGCACCGCGAGAACGATCACCGTCCCGGCGGCCATGATGATCCCCCCGATGAGGCTGGTCTGGGCGACACCATGGGCGAAGGCCTGGTGGACGGCGTCCACGACGGCCTGCGCCTGCTGCGGCCCGGCGGACGGATCCTGGGCGATGCGCTCGGCGACGGCCAGCCCACCACCGACGGAGTCCTCGGCCGTTTCCATCGCCGCGGCCGGAAGCCGGTTGCCCACCAGGTCGGACAGCTCGTCCCGGTAGGCCGTCCCCAGCAGGGAGCCCAGCACCGCGATTCCCAGGGCGCCGCCCAGCTCCAGCGCGGTGTCGTTGGCACCACCACCGACGCCCAGCTCGGACTCGGGGAAGGAGTCCATGATCGTGTCGGTGGCCGGAGAGACGCTCAGCCCGATCGCGAAGCCCAGCATCATCATCGGCGCCAGGAAGTCGGTGTAGGTGGAACCCGACTCGATCCCCGTGAGCAGGAACACGCCCGCGGTGCCGATGACCATGCCGGTCACGACCATGGCCTTCACACCCAGCTTCGGGGTCAGCTTCCCGGTCACCACGGCCCCGAGGAAGACGGCACCGGCCAGCGGCAGCAGCCGTACACCCGTGTCCAGCGCGTCGTAGCCCAGGACGAACTGCAAGAACTGCGTGGAGTAGTAGATCGCGCCGAACGTGCCGAAGAAGAAGAACAGCACCGCGAGCATCGAACCGCTGAAGGGCCGCAGCGCGAACTTGCGCACATCCAGCATCGGGTGCGGGTGACGCAGTTCCCAGGCCACGAAGGCGATCAGGCCGACACCGGCGACCACGGCCGCGGTGACCGGGCCGACGCCCCACCCGAAGTGCGGGCCCTCGATGGCCGCGTACACCAGTGAACCCACGGAGACGATCGACAGCAGGCCGCCCACGTAGTCGATCCGGCCCATGCCCTCCGCCCTGGACGGCGGCACCAGGACGAGGGCGCCGACGACGGTGACGACGGCGATGGGCACGTTGATCAGGAAGGTCGAGCCCCAGGCGTGGTCCTCCAGCAGCCAGCCGGCCACCAGCGGGCCGACGGCGATGGCCAGCCCCGAGGTCGCGGTCCAGGCGGTGATGGCCTTGACCCGCTCGCTCCGTGGGAAGGTCGCGACCAGCAGCGACAACGTGGCCGGCATCACGACGGCGGCGCCGACACCCATGATCGCGCGGGCCGCGATGACCATCGACGTCTCGTCGACCAGACTGCCCATCACCGAACCGGCCGCGAAGATCACCAGACCGGCGATCAGCGCTCCGCGTCGGCTGTACTTGTCGCCGATCGAGCCCAGCACCAGCATCAGCGCGGCGTACGGAACGGTGTAGCCGTCGACGACCCACTGCAGATCGCTGCTGCTCAGGCCCAGGTCGGTGGTCATGTCGGGGGCGGCCACGATCAGTGAGGTGTTCGCCATCACCACGATCAGCAGGCTCAGGCACAGCACGAGCAGCGCCCACCAGCGCCGTATGTACGGCCCGGTCATCTTCTCCACGGGGGTGTTCGCGAGGAAGGGCATCGGAAGCTCCTAAAGGGACGGGTAGGACGAGCGAAACCACTTAATTGCTCATCGATGTGCAGACTAGTTTATTGCCCACCGACGTGCAACTATCGCAATGACCCCCTTCCCTCGCCCCGACCCGAGGTGCCGATGTGACCAGCCGACCAGCACCAGCACCAGCACCAGCACCAACGCCGATGCCGATGCCATACGCGGCGCAGCGCCGTGACGCGCGCGCCACCCGCGCCCGGATCCTGGAGGCGGCCCGGCGGGAGCTGACCCGGGACCCCGACAGCCGTCTCGCCGACATCGCCGCAGCCGCCGGAGTGGCCCGGCGCACCGTCTACGTCCACTTCGCCGGCCGGGCCGCGCTCGTCGACGGCCTGGCCGCGGAGGCCGCGGAGGCGATCCGGCTCGCGGTCACGGGCATCCTCACCCCGGCGCCCGACGCCACGAACGACCTGGCGCGCTTCGTCCTCACCATGTGGGCGGTCGGCGACCGCTACCGCACCCTCATCCGGCTGGCCCGCCAGGATCTCGGCCCCGACCGTGTCAACGAACTGCTGGCCCCGGCCCGCGAATGGGTCACGAGGGTCCTCACCCGCGGTCAGCGGCAGGGCGTCTTCCAGACCACGGTCCCGCCGGCCCCGCTCAGCCGCGCCATCGAGGCCCAGCTGCTGACCCTGCTCGACTGCGTCAACCACGGCATCTGGTCCGACGACGGCACCAGCGCCGCCACCGCCGCCCTGATCGCCGCCGGGGTCACCCCCGACACGGCCGCCGCGAAGGTCCGCCACCTACGCGGGACCGGGTCGCCCCCGTAGCCCCGCCGAAACCCCCGAACCCTCTGAAACCCCCGAATTTCCCAGTAGTTCGCGGTCGCCGATGTCTCGTCAGCCCTGGAAGCCCCGAGTTCGACTATGCGTACGGGTACGGGTACGGGACGCCGGGTCAGGCCTCGTCGGCCCGGGCCGCGCGCATCTCCGTCGCTACCTTCTCGACCACGGCATCCGCCCGCTTCTCGGGCACACCGGCCGCGATGAGGGTGGTCACGGCGATCCGGTGCCCGCCGTCGTCCTCCAACGCCCCGGTGTTGACGGCCTCCAGGAGGGTGACGTGCATCGCCTCCAGCCCGGCGCTCAGTACGGCGGGCGGCAGATGGGAGTGGAAGACACCGTCTTGCTGGCCCCGCTCCAGGATGCCCGCGACCGCCTCACGGGCCGGCGCCAGCACCTCGGCCACCCGCTCGGCGCCCAGGTCCCGCCGGGCCAGCGCCAGGAGCATCCGGTAGCGGTCCCCGACGGGCCACATGGTGAACACGAACTGCGCCAGCGCCCGCTCGGCCGGCTCCCCCGGCTCCGGCCCGGCCGCCACGGTGCTCCGCAGCGTCTCGGCGGCCTCCACGGCAAGGGCTTCCAGCAGCGCCGCCCGTCCCGGGAAATGCCCGAAGAGGGTGCGCCGCACGACCCCGGCGGCCCGCGCCAGCTCCTCCAACGTGATGTCGGGGTTCCGCCCCAGCTCCTCACGGGCCGTGGCCAGGATGCGCGCCCGATTGGACCGCGAATTACGACGCAACGGCTCGCGGGCCACGGACTTGGTCACGGAGACACCCTCGGAGGATCAGTACGGAGGATCAGTACGGAGGACAGCGGAACGGAACGAACACCAGGGCCCATTTTGGCACGACGGCACCAGACACGAGAGGACTCCGCCGCAGCACCGGAGCCACCGGGCCCCGCATGACGTCAGGCTCGTCCAGGTCGGTTCTGGTGCGTGCCGCGGCTCTCGTCCGGACGCCGCTCAGCAGGGCGCTCGGGTGACTGCCGCTCGTCACGGCGGCAGACGTGCCCCACGCCTACGAACGATGTCCGGCGGCTCCGGGTCGATGCCCCTCGACGGCGGGTCGTTCGAGCCCCAGGCATCGATGCTCTTGACGGCCGGGCCACACAGCGGCACCACGTTGGACATCATCGGCAGCGTGGGAGTCGCGATCCTCGTGATCGTGGGCGCGCCCGTGGCGATGGACCGCCTGCCGCGACTACGCCGCCTGGCCAAACCGGTCATCGCCGTGGGCACCCTGTCCCTGACGGCCTACGTGGGCCACTTCGTCGCGCAGTCCAATGGATTCCACGAACCAGGCTGCGTATCCGGCGTGCAAGCCGCGGCAGCTCTGGGAGTGACCTGGAACTGAGGTGCAGAGGCGGCGGGAGGGTGCGGTCAGGTGCCGTCCGAGGCACCTGACCGGTTCGCCCACCGGTCCGCCGTCGCAAGCTCCGCCCTCCTCACCGGGGCTGAAGAGGTTGACACGCCCTCGAACGTGCGGCTGATCACCACTGCTGGCCGACGCCCGCGCCTCGTACGCCCGCTTGTGGGCCTCTTCCAGGAACGCCATCACGTCCGGCGCCAAGGTCGCCTGATCCATCGGCCTTCGCCGCGCCCTCACCGTCGAACGACAGCGTGCCCGCCGACTCCATCGCGCCCTGCACGGCACCGCCGTACAGCGTGATGCCCTTGTTCATGCGTTCATGCCATCGGCGGCCTCCCGCACCGTGGAGATCACCACCCCCACGCGTCCCTGCTCACGCCGGAACCGGGATGGCCCAGGACAGCGTCCCGCCGTCCTCCTGAACCCGCGCCGGGCTCTTGGCCCGCGCCGTGGTCCACGTCCCGCCGTCGGCGAAGACGAACAGGCGTAGCACCAGGAAACGTCCGATTCCGGTGAGCGCGGCGGCGCCGAGGTAGACGGCCTGCTCGAGCAGCATCCCGGCCGACGGCTGCACCGCTTGCAGTACGAGCATCGCGGCGCACGTCACCACGTAGGCGACCGAGGCCGACCCTGCGGACTGCACGTGCTCGCGCCATCCGGCATGCCGCCCGGCCCCGAAAGTGAAACGGGCGTGGAGCTCTGTGGCGAGGAGGGTGGAAGCGACGGTGATCAGCGCGTTCGCCACCACCCAGGGAACCAGCCCGGCCAGCAGCGCCACGGCCAGACTGGAGGCGACCCCGACACCGCCGCCGCACAGCACGAACCGGGAAAAGGCACCGAGCGGACCAGGAACAGCCTGTGGCCGGCATGCGTCGTCCATGCCGGCTTCCACCTGCTCGACACGCGGCGCTCTCCTCGTCCGGGCGGCCGTCCCGCGTCGCATCGCCTCCAACGCAGTTCTTCCGCTTGGTCGGTGTCCCACCATCTGCTCTCTCCGTTTTCGGTGACAGGATCACCGTCGCGGAAGTTGATGAGAGTTCTGTGAGCCACCAATGATCGACGGCTGAGCTTTCTCAGCGCCGTCCCGGCCCGCAGCGTGCGAGGTCCGGTGCCCCGGCACGCGGCCGAATCGGCGACTCGAACGGCGGGGTGATCAGTACTCCAGCTCGGGGCGCAGGCGCAGCGGGCCGCCTACCGTGTGGAGGTGCCGCAGTACCTGGACGTAGGAGTCGAAGAGCCCGGTCTCGTGGTACGCGATGCCGTGCCGGGCACAGTAGGCGCGCACGAGTTCCTGCGCATGGCGCAGGCTGGGCCGCGGCATGGAGGGGAACAGATGGTGCTCGATCTGGTAGTTGAGCCCGCCGAGCGCGAAGTCGGTGAGTCGGTGACCGCGGATGTTGCGTGACGTCAGTACCTGCCGACGCAGGAAGTCGACCTTGTCGTCCTTGCCGAACAGGGCCATGCCCTTGTGGTTCGGGGCGAACGAGCACCCCATGTACAGGCCGAACAGACCTTGGTGCACGACGAGGAAGACGACTGCCTGCACGGGAGTCAGGACCAGGAACAATGCGGCGAGATAGCCGCCGAGATGCGCCGTCAGCAGACCCGCCTCGGCCACCTTGGTCGTCCGCGAGGTCGCCGTGCCGGTGCGGTCGAGCAGTGCCCGTACGCCGGCGACGTGCAGGGCGAGTCCTTCCAGCAGCAGCATCGGGAAGAACAGCCAGGCCTGGTGACGGGCCAGCCATGCGTACGCCCCGCTGCGGACGCGGGCGTGGTCCTCGGTGAAGGCGATCGCGCCGTCGGCGATGTCGGGGTCGCGGTCGACGTGGTTCGGGTGGGAGTGGTGCCGGTTGTGCTTGGCGATCCACCAGCCGTAACTGAGGCCGATCAGCAGGTCGGCGTGCACGCGGCCGAGCAGGTTGTTGACGCGCTTGGAACCGGCGATCTGGTGGTGTCCCGCGTCGTGCCCGATGAATCCGGTCTGGGTGAACATCACGGCGAGGAAGGCGGCGGTCAGCAGCTGCCACCACGACTCCCCGATCAGGGCGAACGCGGTCCAGCCGGCGGCCAGCAGGAGGAGGTTCGCGCCGACCTTGACGGAGTAGTAGCCCGGCCGCCGCTTCAGCAGCCCGCTCCGCTTCACCTCACGGGAGAGCGCGGCGTAGTCGCTGCCCCGGGTTCCGGGAGGGGGGTTCGTCGTCTCGGCGACCTGGGCCGTCGGATCGGTGCCCAGGTTGATGATGTCACTGCTCACGGTTTTCCTTTCGGGATGTGCGGGACCGGTACCACCGGCGCGGGGCAGGGCGCCGGACGCAGGGGCAGGGCGCCGGACGCGGGAGGTCCGTACGGAAACAGACGGATGCAGCACGAGACAGGCCCGCGATACGGGCCTGTCTTGACGAGACGTCCTCAGAGCCGAGTGGTGGACGAAGATCGATCGCGCGATCCCGGGCTGTTGGTCGCCGGCGGTCGGAGAAGACCCCCGAAACGACAAAACGCCCGCTGTCAGAACTCCGCGGGCGCTTCCACGTTCGCAAACTTCAACCACAACCACTCGCTAGAACGTCCGGTGCGCCGGGAATGTTCCCACCTGGGCCGGGAAGGGCTCGGTGACGCGCCCGGCGGGTGGGCGGTTCCGGAGTCCGGACCCGGCGCATGTGGGGTTCGGAGGGGAGTACGGTTGCGGCACCGAGCGCACCTCGCACGCCGTCACCCGTTTCGGCGTCGCCCTCGGAGAACGGCACAGGCCGGCGCGCATCGGATCCGGCCGGAGAAGAGCCGCGCCATGCCCCCTGGCTTGTACTGCCACGCCATCTTCCGTATCCGGTCCCGCGCAGCGAGGTAGCGGATTTCCTGGCTACCGATCAGTACGCCCGACCCGATCAGCACGGCTCCGAACCGATCAGCACGGCTCCGAACCGATGAGCACGGCTCCGAACCGATGAGCACGGCCCTGAACCGATCAAGAGGATGCGGACACATGTATTCACAGGACTCGATCTCCAGCCGCCGCCGCGGCCGCCCCGAACCCACCCCGGAAATGCTCTCCGGGCTGGCCTGCCTCATGTGCGGCACCGACTACCGGAACGCCCCCGATCCGGAGGTCGTGGTGGTCTCCCACCGCCACGACAAGCAACTGCTCGCCTGCCAGGGCACGTGCGCGCGCATGGCGAGCGGGTCGGTCGACGGTCTGGACGAGACACCCCTCCCGCTGGCTGAGCGCGTACGCAGGCACGGGGCCGACGGCTCCTGATCCGTGGCGAACGGGTCCGCCCGTCGAGGATGACGGTGCCCTGCGGCAGTGGGGCCGTGGCGATCCGGATCTGGAAGCCATGGGCGGCCATCTCCCGCAGAGCCTCCCGGTCGCGTTCGCCGGCGAGAACCGCGGGGCTGTACAGCTTGCGGAATCAGGACTTGCTCGGACGACTTGTTCATGAGACTCAGTCGGTATCATGCAGTCATGGCTCACGTTTCCGCGGCCGAACGCCGCCCTCAACTGATCAAAGCGGCCATCGACTTCATGACGAGGGAAGGAGTCGCGGCCGGGAGTACCCGTGCCATCGCCGCCGAGTTGGGGGTGGCCCAGGCCACGGTGCACTACACCTTCGGCACGAAGGAAGGGCTGTACCGCGCCGTCATGGAGCAGCTCACTCAGGATCTGATCACCCAGGTCGAGCAGGCCGCGCCGGCCGACGCCGGATTCGAGGAGACGGCCGGCGCCCTGGCCGCCGCCCTGTGGCGAACGGTGCGTGAGCAGCCCGCCAGCCATCAGCTCCTCACGGAACTGAGCATGTTCGCACTCCGCTCCCCCGCCCTGAGCGAGGCCCTGCAGAGCCACTACCAGGGCGTGACCGAGGTGACGGCAAGGCTGGTGGCGGAGGCGGCCGAGCGCACCGGCCAGCCCCTCGCCCAGCCCGCGGAAACGATCGCGCGGTTCTTCCTCGCCGGCTTCGACGGACTCACCATGCAACGCCTCACCCACCCCGACGAGGAGGCCGAGCACACCTGCCTCCAGGCCTTCGTGTCCGCCGTGGTGGCCATGGCCGGCGGCAGGCTGGACCTGGTGTCCGTACCCGCGAACTGACGACGGCCGGGCCCTCTCCTACGGGACGAGCGCGCCGGCCTGTGGCCTCGGTGGTGCGATACGGCGGGTGGCAGTCAGGGTCGATGTAGGACCCGGCACGACGCGGGTCCGATGCCGGGTTCACGGGAGTACTGCCGTACGGACGGGCAGCAGGCCCGTCCGTACGGATGAGAGCCGCCCCCGCGGCGGGGGCGGCTCATTGCCGGGCTGTGATGCAGGGCTCCTGAATGGGGTTCAGGGGGTGAGCACGAGGCGGATCGGGTCGCCGACCTTCTGCTCCAGCCGTGCCACGGCGTCGGCGGCGTGGGCCAGCGGGATGTGGTCGGTGACGGAGGGTGCGAGGTCGAGGCGGCCGGCCGACGCCAGGTCGATGAGCTGGGTCACGTGTTCGGGTCCGGAGCCGTAGTGGCCACGGATCTGGTGGGAGCGGTAGCTGAAGCCCATGCTGTCGGTGACGGTGATCGGAGCAGGGTGAAGCCCCGCCAGCACGAGGACCCCACCGGCCCCGAGGACACTGGCGGCCTGTTCGCGGACCGCGGGAACGCCGGCGAAGTCGAGCGCCACGTCCACGCCCCGGCCGCGGGTGGCTCGGCCCACGGCCTCGGCGAAGTCCGGGGCGGCCGGGTCGAGCGCGAAGTCCGCACCGAAGGCGAGGGCGCGCTCTCGGGCCTGCGGCAGCGGGTCGATGGCGATGACGGGTGCCGCGCCGACCAAGCGGGCCAGGCGGATGCCGTGCACGCCCAGGCCGCCCGCGCCCCAGATGCCGACGGCCTGCGCCGGGCGGACCGCGCCGGTCTCCACGATGGCGGCGTACGGGGTGGAGACCGCGTCGGGGATGATGGCCGCCTGGTCGAACGGCAGATGGTCGGGGATCGGGGCGAGCGTGTCCTCCCGCGCGATGGCGTACTCGGCCCAGCCGCCGTCGTAGTCGACACCGCGGGTGACCGGCTGCTGACACGGGGAGCGGCGCATGCAGTGGCCGCACTCTCCGCAGGCCTGTCCGGCCTGCAGGGCGACGCGCATGCCGGGGGACCAGTCGCCCCGCAGGTCCGGGCCGAGGCCGTGAATCACACCCGCCACCTCGTGCCCGAGGGTGACCGCCCGCGAGCGGGCGACCGCGTCGACCGGGACGGCGGGGGCGATGCTGCCGTCGATGAGGTGAACGTCGGACAGGCAGACTCCGGCCGCCTTGACCTTGATCAGTACCTCTCCCGGGCCAGGGGTCGGTACGGGGACCTCTTCGACGGCGAATGTCCGGGTGTCCAGGTGAAGGCGTCCGGCGAGCATCGTGCGCATGGCGAGAACCTCAGTTCGGTGATGGTGGGTTGGGTCGATGAGAGGGTCGGTCGGTTCGCGGCGCCCGGGCGGCTCACGCCGCGGTGACGAGCCCGCTGCCGACACGGTCGGCCGAGGTCATGGGGTGGCTCGCTCAGCAGGCGCCGAGGCCGGCCCGGCCTCGGTCGTCCCGGCCTCGGTCGTCCCGGGTGCTCCGCGGTCGGCTGCCTGGGCAGCCTCAGCACTGGCCCATGTCATCTTCAGCAGGGGGAGGGAGGCGACGAACGTGCCCAACGCGAGGGCGATGCCCAAGGGAACGGCGCCCGCGGCGTCCAGGATCACGCCGACGGCCAGCGGGCCGAGTCCGGTCCCCAGAGCTCCGGCTCCGCTGAGCGAGGCCACCAGCCGTCCGGAGGGGTCGAGCACCGCGGCGGCTGCCATCATCTGCACCAGGACGGCCAGGTGGCAGGCCTGCCAGACGACCGCCGCGATGATGAACAGCACCGGCTCCGTGGCGATGACGAGCACCCCCATCGCCACCGCCTGCACGGCGACGAAGCCGGCCATCGAGGGCATCCTGCCGAACGTGCGCGCGGCAGGCGGTCCCACCACGGCTCCGGCCAGCGCCACGACGCTGGAGACGGCCAGGACCGCGGCGACCACCGTGCCGGACATGCCGGTGTGCTCCCGGCCGAGGACGGATGCGTAGGCCCATGCGCCCTGGGTCACCGCCCACAGCAGCGCCGTACCGCCGAGCAGCACCCACGACGGACCGGGCCGCGGGGACGCGACCGCTCCACTCGGGACATCGGCCTGCTGCCGCGTGCCCGGGTTGTCGGGAAGGCAACCCACCAGGAACCAGGCAGGCAGGCAGCACAGCGCCAGCAGGACGAAACCCAGTCCCTCGCCCACGGAGTCGTTCAGGACCTGGACAGACATGATCAGCAACGCCGTCAGGCACACGGTCCCGGAGACCGTGACCGCGGACGCCTTGTCGGCGTCGTCGGTCGCGGCGAGGGCGGCCGTCGCGGACGCGTAGACCGCCCCCAGCCCGGCGCCCAGGAGCAGACTGGCCAGGATCAGCGTCATCGGGTCGAAGGCGGCTGCGGACGCCAGGCACCCCAGGGCGGCGACGCCCAGACCTGTGCGGGCCATTCCGGCACGGCCGGGCCGCGCGGCCCGGGCGGCCAGCAGGAGTGTGACGACCGCGGTCGCCATCAACTGCGCCGCCGCCACGAGTCCGGCACTGGACTCCGACATGTCGAAGCGAGCGGTGAAGTCGTCCACGAAGACGGGCATGACGTTCGCGCCGGCGTTGCCGAGCGTCACCCCGATGACGAGAGCCGCCGCCACCTTGAACGTCAGGGCGGTCCCGCCGCCGGCCTTCACCGGACACCTCGCTCGGAGCACTCCGTACGGCGGCCGGGCCGCTCACGGAGGGCCGGGGAAACAACGGTCATCGGAAACCTCGTTAAGGATGGGGTGGTGCCCCCGATCGGGGCCACGGGAGGGGCAGGCGGTGCCCGTGACCGGCAAGGGACGGGCATCGCAAGAGGCTGAGGCGTGCGGCCTGGCAAGGGACGGGCATCGCAAGAGGCTGAGGCGTGCGGCCTGGCAGGGGACGGGCATCGCAAGAGGCTGAGGCGTGCGTGCCGACCGGATCAGCCGGCCCAGACGTCCTCGACGTAGTGGCCGGATTCGGTCAGGGCGTCCAGCCATGCGGTGGCCTCGTCCTCGCCCGCGCCGGTGCGCTCCCGGTAGACGGCCTTGAAGGCCTCGCGGACGGCAGGGGCCATGCGGCGGCCGTCGCCGCAGATGTAGACGCGGCCCCCTGCCTCCAGCGCCGCCCAGATCTCGGCGCTCTCCTTGGCGATCCGGTGCTGGACGAAGAGCGCACCGTCCTCGGGTGCCTGGCTGAAGGTGGGCCGCATGCTGACAGCCCCGGCCTTCTGCGCCGCTTCGAATTCGTCGCGGTGCAGGTAGTCGACGTCGGGGTGGTCGCAGCCGAAGTAGCACAGCACGGTACCGGTGGAGCCGGCGTGCAGGCGGTCGAGTACAGCGCCGCGGAACGGTGCCACTCCGGTGCCGGCGCTGACCAGGACGACCGGGGTGGAGGGGTCCTTCGGCAGGCGGAAGGCGTCGCCGCAGGGCAGCACCCGCGCCTGGACGATGTCCCCGGCCTCGATGGTCTGCAGGTGGTTCGACGCGATGCCGTAGAACGTGCCCTGGCCGCTGCGGTGCGGCGCGGCGAGCTGGGACACCATCAGGTCCACCTCGCCGGGCGAGGCCGAGGCCGACGAGGAGATGGAGTAGTGGCGCGGACGCTGGACCGGCAGCATCTCCAGGAACCGTTCGAAGGGCAGTTCGCAGGCGCGGTACTGCTCCAGCAGGCTCAGGACACTGCGTCCGCCATCGGTGACCTGCTCGCGGAAGGCGTCCGGCTGCGCGGCGGCGAGTTCCGCGAGGGGGCGCTGCTCAGGGGGGCAGGCGGTGTGCTCGGCCAGTACGGCGACCTGCTCCCGGGTGGCGGGATCCTGCAGCTCGACGAAGTCGGTCAGCAGGCGGCGCAGCGTCAGCGGACGGTCGACGGGCAGGGCGCCCCGGCTGCGGCGGCGCGTGCGCAGCCGGACGGTGCGGTCCAGGTCGAGGCCGAACCGGTCGGCCACCCGCCGCGCGAGGGCGTCAGGGTTGCGCGGGAGGACGGCGATGTGGTCGCCGGTGCGGTAGGTGACGCCTGCGGGCAGCCGCAGTTTGAGGAAACGCTTGGAGCGGCCGAGCGGGTGGTCCATGTCGACCAGTTCGTACGCGTCCAGCACCTCCATCGGCTGTACGCCGTGCCGGTCGGCGAGTGGGCCGGTGACCGACTCCGACGCGTCGTGGAGCTCGTACAGCCCCTGGTCGGTGTCCGGCTCGTCGGCCGTCTCGGAGCCGCCGGCCGCTTCGGTGCCGTACTTCTCGAGCAGGGCGCTCCACAGGTCGCCGGTCCATCGGTCGACGGCGCCGGCGAAGTCGCCGGCGGCGTCCGCCGCACCGCGCTCCAGCAGGGGGGTGGCACCCGCGGCGGTCAGCCGCTCGTCGATGAGGGTGGGTATGCGCTGATAGGTGGCGGCCCAGTTCCGGTCACCGACACCGAGCACGGCGTACCGGACACCATCGAGTGAACCGGGCTCCAACTCCTCGAGCCACGGCACGAAGTCCGCGGCGTCGTCGGTGGGCCTGCCGTTGTAGGAGGCGGCCACGATCACCACAGGGCCCCCGGCGGAGGACAGTTCGTCCACCGATTCGTCGAGAGAGGCGACGGCGGTGGTGAAGCCGTGTTCATCGCCGTCCGCCGCGAGATCGCGGGCGATGCCGGCGCAGGTTCCCAGGTTGGAGCCGTGCAGAACGGTCAGGGCTGTCCCGGTCCCGCGCCGGGCGGAAGGCCGAGCCTGATCGGCGGGCGAGCTGTCGACAGCGACGGTGGTCGGCAGGCGCCGCTCGTTGCCGCTGCGCCGGGCCAGGTTCAGGGTGAACTCGTCGGGCTTGATGGTAAGAGCCGACTTGATCTTCAGCTGGTAGTTCGTGTGGTCGAGCAGACGGTAACGGTGCACCACGATCGCCAGTACCAGCGTCGCCTCGTGCAACGCGAACTGACGGCCGATGCAGGCACGTTCACCGTTACCGAAAGGCTTGAAGAGGTGAACCGGACGGCTCTCCTCCTGTTCGGGTGAGAAGCGGTCCGGGTCGAACAGCTCGACGTTGTCGCCCCATGCGGGGTCACGGTGCAGGGCCGGGATCAGTACCTGGAGCGACTCTCCCTTGCGTACGGCGTACTTGCCGCTGATGACCGTGTCCTCTACGGGCTCGACGGCATACCCGGGCGCGGTCGGCCACAATCGCAGGCTTTCGTTGAGTACCTGGCGGATGTAGGCCAGCTTTCCGATGTCCCCGTACTGCGGTTCCGGTGACTCCGCGTCGCCCCACAGGGCGTCCACCTCCGCCTGTGCCCGGGCCAGCACCTCCGGATGCTTGGTCAGGTAGTACAGGGCGAACGACAGGGCGCCGCTGGTGGTCTCGTGTCCGGCGATGATGAAGGTAATCGCCTGGTAGGCGATGTGCTCGTCGTCCAGCAGCTCGCCCGTCACAGGGTCAGGTGTGTGCAGCATCCGCCCCAAGAGATCGTCGGTGCTCTCGTCCCCCGCCGCCCGGCGCCGCCGGATCAGCCCTGCGACCAGGTCCTTCATCACCTGGACGTCGTCGTGGAACCGCTCGGTCTTCTTCCGCTGGAACAGTTCTGTACCCGGAATGGACTCGCCCCGTTTCTGGGCGTAGTCCAGTGCCCTTGACAGGGCGGTGACGAAGGGGTGCGGATCTTCGCGGGCGAAGGACTCGAAGTCGTAGCCGAAGCCGCATAGTCCGATCGTGTCGAAGGTCAGCCGGGTCATGTCGGCGGCCACATCCACCGGTCGCTGTCCGGCCGCCCGGTCCCATGTGCCGATCAGGGTCCGGGCGACCTCGAGCATCGTCGCGTGGTAGCCGCGCATCGCGCCCAGGGAGAAGGCCGGCATCAGGATGTGGTGTGCCTTGTGCCAGTTCGGCTCGTCGTTGAAGGCGGTGAACAGCCCGTCCCCGCCGATGCCCCTCAGGAGGACGAGGTCGGCGTGAACGTTCTTGACGAACCGGGTCTCGTCAGACAGTTCGGTGACCAGATCGAGGCCGGAGACGAAGTTCATCTCGTTGCCGAAGACCCGAAGCTTGAACACCGGCCCCAACTCCTTGGCCTCCTTCATCACATGCATGAGGCCGTCGGCTCCGCTCGGAATGTCGAGGGCATGGCCGATCAGGGGCAGGGCAGGGCGCTCGGGGATGGGCTCGGTTCCGTACACCGGCGGGTTGCTCATGAGCATGCCTTTCAGTCATCGACCGTGCGGAGGTGGCTGCGGGACCAAACATACAGATGACATTGTCGAGTGACAAGATCGTACGACAGCGTTACTCGACAAGGTCATACGAACAAAGCTTTTGCCCGAGGAGCAGCCGTGGAAGGTTCGAGGTCACCCGTGGGGCGCCTCGCTGTTTCAGCTCGGTCGAAGAACTCGGTGCCAGGGGCCGGGGGGACGGAGCCTCGCCGTCTCTGCGCCCGCGCCCGCGCCCGCGGCGAGCGTGCGCTGGAACCAGTCGAACTGCGGGTCGATCACCCCGATGACCAGCGAGCAGGACTCGGCGCGGTCAGTGCCGAAGAGCGGGACCTGCTGCTCGGCGTACGACTGCGCCAGCACGTTGAGCGCGTACGCGAGGAAAGTCCACGAAAGGGAGGAACCCCAGCCGACGTACGGCTGGGGTTCCTCAAGGCGGTGAGTATCGGTCAGCAGGTGGAGTCGCCCACGCGGTGAACAGCTCGTCCACGCGTCGGCGGATCGCACCACATCGCGATCACGGTGCGTGGATCAGGGGGTCAGCGCTGCAGGGTGAGGAGGCCCGGCCGGTACGGCAGTTGCAGGTAGGGGGTGTTCGGCGGTGTGTTGGGGGAGTGGCCCTGGTAGAGGAACTGCAGGTTGCAGGGGTCGATGGTCATGGTCTGGTCGGCGTTGTTGCGGACCAGGTCACCGTGGCTGATGTCGTTGGTCCAGGTGGCACCGCTGTTGGCCTTGCCCGCGAAGGGGTTGCTTTCGGTGGCGGCCTGCGGGGTCCACGAGCCGTTCAGGCTGGAGGCCGTGAACGAGCGGAAGAAGCGCTGCTCAGTCGCACCCCGAGCCTCAACGATCATGAGGTACTGGTTCTGGCCCTGGACCTTGTAGACCTCCGGGGCCTCGAACAGGTTCTTCTCCGTGTCGCTCATGATCGTCGTGTACGACGAGCCGAAGCTGCTGGGGAAGTTCCCGATCGGCATGCTCGCCCGGTAGATCTTGCCGTTGTCACCGGCGAAGAACAGGTACATGTTCTGGTCGTCGGCGATCAGGGTCGGGTCGATCGGGACGCCACCCTCGCCGGAGGGGAAGCTGCCGGTGAACAGCGGCTGCGGCGCCGACCAGCCGTTGGGGTTGGTGGGGTCGGTGGACGTGCGGTAGGCGAACTGCCAGTTCGTACCCCACCCGTTCGAGGCCAGCACCCAGATGTTCTTGGGCGCGAAGTAGAACAGTTTGGGCGCCACCGCGAGCTGGCTCATCCTGGTCTGGGTGGCCGTCCCCATGTCCGACCAGTTCGTGAAGGGACTGAACGCCATCGTGCCCCACGACGATCCGTCAGAGGTGGTCGCGTAGACCAGGTGCCTGCCGTTGTGGGTCACGGTGGTGAAGTCCTTCACCGAGGCCCACCCGTTCGCCGGCTGCGCCAGCGCACCCGTCGACGTCCACCGGTAGGTCGACGGAAGAGCACACGTGCCGCCCGTCCCGGACAGGCCGGTCCACTTCTGGTTGTTGGCGCCGGTGCACGTCCAGAGCTGCACCGCCGTGCCGTTGGCCGTACCGCCGCCCGAGACGTCCAGGCACAGCCCGGACTGCACACCGACGATCGTGCCGTCGGAGTTCACCCGCCACTGCTGGTTCGCACCGCCGTTGCAGGCCCAGATCTGCACCCGGGTACCGGCCGTGGTGGCGTGGCCCGGAACATCCAGGCACTTGTTGCCGTACACGGTCAGCTGGTTGCTGTCCGTCCACGTCCACTGCTGGTTGGTTCCACCGTGGCAGTCCCAGATCTGCAGGAACGTACCGTCGGTCTGGCTGGCGCCCGGCACATCGAGACACCGGCCGGAACCAACGCCGCGCACGGCGCCGCTGGTGGCCGCCTGAGCCGGGCCGGCGACGAGCATCGCCGCCAACGACACCATGACCGCGACCGCCGCGGCGAGCACCACAGACAGATGCCTGCGGCGGGAACTACGTCTACGCATGGGGACCTCGTATTACTTGAGTGAGCGGATTTCCGGTTGGCCCCGTCGGGGGCTGTGCGGACCTCAATGGCATGCAACCCTGGGGATGTTCGCGATGTCGAACAAGGGTCGAAGTGTCGATCGACTGGATCATAGGGAACCGGTAAACGGCGTCAATACCTCTCGCTCAATTCACGAGCCGAAGCATTCACAGCTGAACCGAGGCGGCTTCAAGTCGCTTGCTGTCGCAGGTCTTTGGCGTGAGCGCAGGTAGCAGTGCGGCCACGGGCTTGGTGATCGTTGCGGGCGCCCTACGCCTGACGATCGCGAGGGTGTCCCGAGCCTGCTGGTGCGTCTTCCCCGGCCCCTGCCGTGCTTGTGAAGCTGCGTCCGCTTGACCCCGACCAGGTCGCTGACCTGCGCCCCTGCTTCGACTCGGTGCCCGACCCACGCTCGCGGCGGGGCCGGAAGCTCCGCCGCCCCTCGGGTCGGACTCGTAGTGGCCGTGGCCGCAGGTGGCCCTGCTGTGCGTCGAGGCCCACACCCTCGGTACGGGGAGCAGGGCCGAGGTGCCCCCACACTGCGTCCGCGTGGCTGTTGAGCAGTGTCACCAGGCTTGAGCCGCTGACGGTTTCGGCGGCGACAGCCGATCGGTGCGTCCGGTGCTCTGCCGATCGGTGCGTCCGGTGCTCTGCCGATCGGTGCATCCGGTGCCCTGCCGATCGGTGCATCCGGTGCCCTGCCGAGGAGTTGCGGCTCAGACGCGTGGTCCCGCGCCGTGCAGGAGTGTG
This sequence comes from Streptomyces sp. CA-210063, assembly GCF_024612015.1. Taxonomy (NCBI): domain Bacteria; kingdom Bacillati; phylum Actinomycetota; class Actinomycetes; order Kitasatosporales; family Streptomycetaceae; genus Streptomyces; species Streptomyces sp. CA-210063. The sequence continues at coordinate 7,361,105 of NZ_CP102512.1, read as the reverse complement.
TCGATGACGAGTGTGGCCTGTGCGTCCGGGTCCTGTGCGGCAGGGTCCTGATCCGCCCCGGGCCTGTCGAGGGCTTCGCTCAGGAGCGCGTAGTACACCTGCCGCGTCCAGTCCAGGTCCGCGTCCGGGGCGAGGATTCCCTCACTCTGCGCGCGGGTCAGGAGTTCGATGGTGTACCTGTCGATGTCGGCCCAGAGGGCGGCCGCGGTCTCGCTGTGGGGCGTGGTGTGGCTGAGGGTGAAGCGCCAGGTGTTCTTGACCCGCAGGACGTTCGCAGTCACCCGGTACAGGGCCACGAGCGCGGGAGCGGATTCGGGCCGGGCTTCCCCGATGGCGTCGAGGAGCTGCTGCTTCGCGGAGACGGCGAGCGCCTCCAGCAGCGCCTGCCGGTTTGCGAACCGCCGGTGCACCGTGATCCTGGTCAGCCCCGCCGCTTCGGCGATCTGCTCCATGGAGGCACCGGCGTCCTCAGCGAGGACCCGCTCGGCCGCCTCCAAAATCGCACGCACACTGCGCTCGGCATCTGCCCGCAGCGGTCGGCCCATGCCGGTCTCCCTGTCTGGTTCGCTTTTCGTCCCTTGTAGAGGATACGTGAACGCTACGGGTATCCCGATAACTGATGCTCCCCTGCCGCGAATGTGCCTCTATTTGATACGTCGGCGATACACATAAGAGGTCGCGCCACACCTCCCGACAGCTGACGACTCGACGAAGTCGCCGGTCAGGCCACGCTTACGCCATCCACCCTGACGCCATCCACGCTGACGCTGACACTGGTTCGTCCTGGCGGATGACACGGCCGGACGCCCGGGATGACTCCTGACGACATTCCTGATCCCTAGCTTCTGGGCATGTCGATCATGCGGGAGTTCCTTCGCCGCCCCGACTCACCGGCGTCGCCACTCCCAGCTCCCCCACCCTCGCGCAGTCCATGACCTCCGGCCCGCATCCGACCGGAAGGTCACCGGGCCCATCGGCGCCTACAGACGCGTACGGCGGCCGGCCCGGCTTGACGATGTCGCCGGGTCAGGCATAGCCCCACTCCCGCGCACCCCGCAGAACATCTGTACGCCGAGCGCACGGCAGGTTCAACGCGCCGGGGGAAACCTCCGGCCCGACCCAAGGAATTGGCATGTCCTCAACCAACCGACGAACCCGTATCTCCCGGCGGACCGCGATGGCCCTGGCCGGCATGTCGGTCGTCGTGGCTGTCGCCGCCACGGCACCGAGCATGGCCAATGCCGTGAGCGACAGTTCCACCGGCATGCGGCACTCGGCCACCCAGACGCAGAACACACAGACCGCCGGCACCGCCCCCAACCTGCGCGTCAAGGCCACCAACGGCGTCACCTACCAGTACCGCCGCTTCGGCCACCCCGGCGCCGGCAGCGTGCCCCTGGTCTTCTTCCAGCACTTCCGCGGCAACCTAGACGCCTGGGACCCCAAGCTCATCGACACCATCGCCGCCAAGCGCGAAGTCATCCTCGTGGACAACGTCGGCGTCGGCGGCTCCACCGGCACCACCGCCAGCACCGTCCAGCAGATGGCCCTGGACGCGATCGACTTCATCGACGCCCTCAAGCTGCCCCGCTACGACGTGTTCGGCTTCTCCCTCGGCGGCGAGGTCGCCCAGGAGGTCGCCCTGCGCCGCCCCTGGCAGGTCCGCCGCGTCGTCCTGGCCGGCACCGGTCCCCAGGGCGGAGTGGACCAGCGCGCCTCCGACCCCAACATCCTGCAGCGGACCCTGAAGGACAACCCCGGCCCCGAGGACTACCTCTTCCTGTTCTTCAAGAACACCGCCACCAGCCAGGCCGCGGGGAAGGAGTTCCTCCAGCGCCTCGGGCAGCGCACCACCGACCACGACGCCCCCACCAGCCTCGCCACCCGCGACCGCCAGCTCACCGCGTGGTCCGAGTGGGGCATCCCCGACAAGTCCAAGCTGGTCCGCCTGAAGGCCCTCTTCCAGCCGGTCCTGGTCGCCGACGGCGAGAGCGACATGCTGATGCCCGCCGAGAACTCCCGCCTGCTGGCCAAGCACCTCCCCAACGCCCAACTGCACATCTACCCGGACGCCGGCCACGGCTTCCTCTACCAGTACGCCATCAAGTTCGGCACCGAGGTGAACACCTTCCTCGACCGCTGACAACACCTCGCCGCGAGACGGTCGCCGGACCGGCAGGAACGGCGACCGCCGACCGCCGACCGCCGACCCGTCGACCGCAGACCGCAGACCGCAGACCGGCAGCTCACGCCCGATACCCCGCCGCAGCCGAACCCGGCGGGGTATCGCCGTGTAAGTGGGTGCCGGCCAGGTCGACACAAGGAGGCCTGTCCGCAGAAGGCGGCCCTCGCCTGCCTCACTCCGCATCGGTCGACGCCCTGACCCTCCGTAGCGGATACGAGAACGCTACGGATACCTCTTTAATTGATGCTCTGATGTTGCGCCTGACCTAGAAACTGATACATTGGTGAAACCGATTGAGGGTGCTGCGGCGACATCGACGGACCTCGGTACGACCGTCATCCGCGTCCGACACGGCGATCCCCGCACCCCGCACAAGACGAAGCAGTCCTTGAGTCAGGAGCCCACAATGGCGACAACACGTCCGGTAGCCCTCGTGACGGGTGCGTCCTCCGGCATCGGAAAGTCAGCCGCTCTCGCGCTGGCCGCAGCCGGTTACGAGGTGGTCGGCACGAGCCGCAACACCGCTCACGTCACCCCTGTGAAGGGCGTGACCCTCCTCGACCTCGACGTCACCAGCGACGCGTCGGTGACGACCGCGGTCGGCGAGGTGATCAACCGGTTCGGGCGGATCGACGTCCTGGTCAACAACGCCGGCATCGGCTCGGCGGGCGCAGCCGAGGAGTCCTCCGCCGCCCAGGCCCAGCACCTGTTCGACATCAACGTCTTCGGCGTCATCCGCATGACCAACGCCGTCCTGCCCCACATGCGCGCGGCGGGCAACGGACGGATCATCAACATCTCCTCCATCGTCGGGTTCATGCCGCAGCCCTACATGGCCGTCTACGCCGCCTCCAAGCACGCCGTCGAGGGCTACTCCGAGTCCGTCGACCACGAGCTCCGCGAATACGGCATACGGGTCCTGCTCGTCGAGCCCGCCTGGACCAACACCGCCTTCGACGCCGCCAGCGTCCGCCCCGACCAGCCCCTGGACATCTACGCCGGCCAGCGGCAGCTCTTCGAGGAGTACATGGCCGGCGCCGTCAAGGACGGCGACAACCCCGCCGTCGTCGCCAAGGAGATCGTCGCCGCCGCCACCGACGCCAAGCCCAAACTGCGCTACACCGCCGGCGCCATCACGGGACGCGTGCGCACCATGCGCCGCATCATCCCCACCCGCATGTTCGACCAACAGCTCCGCAAGATGAACCGGCTGCCCGCCTGACCACCCCTGAGCCCCCCACGAACACAGCGACAGGAAAGCGAGCCCAGCCATGAGCACCTACCTGGCAGACACGGCCGAGGACCTCACCGCGGATGGCGCCTCCGCCACCTTCACCTACCGGCGTATCGGCCCGCGGGGCGGCATCCCGCTGGTCCTGCTCAACCGGGTCCGGGGCACCCTCGACTGGTGGGACCCCGAGCTCCTGGACCACCTGGCCGCCGCCCACGACGTGATCGTGTTCGACAACGTCGGCACCGGCTACACCACCGGCACCGCGCGTGACTCCGTAGAGGGGCTCGCCGACGGCACCGTCGAGTTCATCGAGGCCCTCGACCTGCCGCAGGTCGACCTGCTCGGCTGGACGCTGGGCGGCACCGTCGCCCAGCACATCGCCCGCACCCGGCCCGACCTGGTCCGCAAGCTGGTCGTGGCGGCCGCCAACCCCGGCGGCACGGTGCCCGGCGCTCCCGACCCGGACCCCAAGGTGCGGGCCACCATGACCAAGCCCGAGGTCACCGGGGACGACCTGGTGTTCCTGTTCTTCCCCGAGACGGAGACCGGGCGTGCCGCCGGGTACGAGCACCTCGCCAGGGTGGCCACCCGGCTGGCCACCGGCATCCCCGGCGTGTCCGAGGCGGCGGCCATGGGTCAGATCGCCGCGATCGGCAAGGACGCGGCGATCCCCTTCGACCAGGTGCGGGCCGACCTGGAGTCCATCAAGCAGCCCGTCCTGTACGCGACCGGCATGAAGGACGCCATGATCCCCGCCCTGGCCGCCTACACCGCCGTCCAACACCTGACCGACGCCACCCTCGTGGTCTACGGCGACGCCGGCCACGCCTTCCTCTTCCAGCACGCCAAGGACTTCGCCGCCCAGGTGACGGCCTTCCTCGCCGACTGACCTCTCACCCGGACGCCGGAGCCACGGCAGTCCGAGCGCCTGCCCGACCTAGGGCCTGTCGTTTGGATCACGCCTGGGCCGCGGGGCGTGGTGCGTGCATCTGCGGCGTTGTCGTCGGTTGCCAACGCTCCGCGTTGTCGTCGGTTGCCAACGCTCCGCGTTGACGCCCTCCTCCGCCTTGCAGCTGCACGCGCCACGCCCCGCTCACCGGCAGCCACATGGCGCCGCAACCCGAAGCCGGCATGATCCAAACGACAGGCCCTAGGAGATACATCGTGCAGTCGACCAGCGCGCCGGCGCGCCGGGAGGTGACGCCGCTGGAGTTGTTCTTCGACCTGGTCTACGTCTTCGCCATCGGCCAGCTGTCGCATCAGCTGCTGGCACACCCGACCTGGACGGGCGCCGCCCAGACGCTCGTGCTCTACCTCGCGGTGTACGCGGCGTGGGCGTACACCACCTGGGCGGTCACCCTCGTCCCGGCCGAGGACCCGCGGACCCGGCGGATGCTGCTGACGGTCATGCTCCTGGGGCTGTTCATGAACGCCGCGATCCCGCGCGCCTTCGGCGACGCGGGGTGGGTCTTCGTCGCCACCTTCCTGCTGATTCACCTGGGCCGGACGGTATGGCTGCTCACGGTCGGCCTCGACCGGGTCAATCAGGAGCACTGGCGCCGTGTACTGGTCTGGTTCGCCGCGGCCGCACCCCTGTGGCTGACCGGCGCGGCGGCCGACGGAGGCGCGCGACTGACGTGGTGGGCCGCGGCGACCCTGGTCGAGCTGGCGGGCACCTGGACGGCGCATCCCATGCCCGGCCGCAGGCTGGACTCCCGGCAGGTCACCTTCGCGGGCGGCCACCTGCTGGAGCGCGGCCGACTGTTCATGATCATCGCGTTCGGTGAGACGATCCTGACCACGGGCACCGCCCTCACCACGGCGCCGTACGCGCCGATGACCCTGCTGACCGCCGGCGTGGCGCTCACCGGCACGGTCGCGTTGTTCTGGCTGTTCTTCAGCCGCTCCGAGCACATCGTGCGCCATTACGAGCGGACCGAGGACCCGATCCGGGCGGGACGCAGCGGCGTCTACAGCCTCATGGTCTCCGTCGCCGGGATGATCGCCGCCGCCGCGGGCGACGAACGCGTCATCGCGCACCCGACCCATCACGCCGGCATCACAACGAACCTGCTGCTGTTCGGCGGGCCCGCCCTCTTCATCGGGGCGCAGACGTGGCACGGCAGGACCCTGTTCGACGACCTGCCCAAGGCGCGGCTGCTCGCGCTGTCCGCTCTGATCCTCGGATGCGCCGTCACGCCGAAGGCCCCCGCCTACCTGGCGGCCGTCATCGCCGCCGCGATCGTCGTCACCCTGGCCGCGCTCGAAGACCGCCGCCCGCCCGGGGATGCCACTGCTGCCGCTGCGAAGCCGATCTCCTCGAGCCGCCCACGTCCCTGACCTACGGCACCATCGCGGTCGGCCCGCGATCCCGACCGGTCAGCGACAAGCCGTTCGGTTGAGACACGAGTACGCCTTTCCGCTCTGCCGCATGCGCCATATTCGTCAATCACCCAGGAGTTATCCATGGACTTCTTCACCAGCGACGTCCTCGCCACCGGTGCCGACCGACGTCCGGACCGGGACCTCACCGCCTCGTTCCTCAGCTGCGAGCACGGCGTCCAGGCGGGTGCCCGCACCGGCGACCGGCTCTGCGAAGGAGGGACGCCATGGCGGAGGCCGGTGTGTTGATCTGTGACGACCAGGAGCTGATGCGGGTCGGCCTGCGCATGGTGGTGGACAGCCAGTCGGACCTCACGGTCGTCGACGAAGCCGGGGACGGCGAAGCGGCCGTGGCGAAGGCACTCACACTGCGCCCGGACCTCGTCCTCATGGACGTGCGGCTGCCGCGCCTCGACGGCATCTCGGCCACCGCACAGATCCGTGCCGCACTGCCGCAGACACAGGTTCTGGTCATCACCGCCTGCGACCGCGACGAGTACGCCTACGCGGCGCTGCGTGCCGGAGCCGGCGGCTTCCTCGTCAAGGACACACCGGCCACCGAGATGCTCGTCGCCGTGCGCGGCGTGCTGCGCGGCGACACGATGATCGCCCCCTCGGTGACCCGGCGGCTGATCGACCGGTATGTCACGGGCGCCATCGCTCCCCTCACCGACAAGCGCCTCGACATACTGACCGACCGCGAGCGTGAGGTGCTGGCTCTGGTCGCCCGCGGCCTGAACAACACGGAGATCGCCGAGAAGCTGTTCCTCGGCGAGACCACGGTCAAGACCCACGTGGCCCGCATCCTCACCAAACTCCAGATCCGCGACCGGATAGAGGCCGTCGTCATGGCCTACGAGAGCGGATTGGTTCGCCCTGGCGGATGACACGGTCGGGCGCCCGGGATGACTCCCGACGACACCGTCGATTTCTAGCTTCTGGACATGTCGATCATGCGGGAGTCCCTCCGCAGCCCCCGGCTCACCGGCGCCATCGCGCCCAGCTCCCCCACACTCGCCCAGGCCATGACCGCCGGTCTGGACCTTCACCGCGCCGACGTCGTGGTGGAGCTCGGATCCGGCACCGGCGCGATCACGGGAACGATCCTGCGGCAACTGGCTCCGGCAGCGCGGCTGATCGCGGTCGAGCTCAACCCGGTCTTCGCCCGCCGGCTCACGGACCGGTACGCCGAGGACAGCCCCGTCGAGGTCGTCCAGGGCAGTGCCGAGGACCTGGCGACGCTCGTCCCGTACCCGGTCGACGTCATCGTGTCCGGTCTGCCGTGGACCGTCATGCCGCACGGGCGGCAGCGCCGGATCCTCGACGCCGTGGCCGGCGTACCGCGCACGGACGGCCGGTCCAGCACCTTCGCCTACATCCCCACCACTTCCCACCCCACTCGAACCCCTCAGCACCGGAGCACCGCATGACCCAGCACAGCATGACCCAGCACAGCATGTTCAAGATCGAGACCGTGGCGCCGAAAATCCGCAGGGTCACCTTCTCGAATCCGCCGGTGAACGTCGTCGGCGCGGACACGGTCGTCCAACTGCTCGACATCGTCGAGGAGTTGAGCCAGGACGAGCAGGTTCAGGTCGTCGTCTTCGACAGTGGCACGCCCGGATACTTCTACAACCACGCCGATCTCGCCCAGGTGCCCGAACTTCTGGCGCTGAACAACGCGGACGGGACTCCGACGTGGGTCGAGCTCGTCACCCGCCTGAGCAACGCCCCGTTCATCAGCATCGCCTCCATCCGCGGGCGCACGCGGGGCGGAGGGGACGAGATCACCCTGGCCTTCGACCTGCGGTACGCCAGCCGTGAGGAAGCGGTCTTCTGCCAGCCCGAGGTCGCGATCGGCATCGTCCCCGGCGGTGGCGGCAGCGACCGGCTGGCCCGGCTGCTGGGGCGGGACCGCGCGCTCGAAGCGGTCCTCACCGGCCACGACTACGACGCCGAGCGCGCCGAGCGGTACGGATGGGTGACCCGGTCCGTCCCCGACACCGAACTCGACGACTTCGTGGGCGGCGTGGCAGCGCGCATCGCGTCCTTCGACAAGGCATCCGTCCTGGGCGCCAAGGCGCAGATCAACCGGTCGACCCTGCCGCCGGTGGCCGACCTGCGCGCGTCCTGGGCGGACTTCGCGGAGTCGGTCACGTGGCCGGGATTCCAGGCCCGCGTCCCGCAACTCGGCAAGCTCATCGCCGAGATCGGCGTCGAGGAGATCGAGCGCAACCTGGGCGACTACCTCGGCATCGCGAACCAGCAGGCATAGCCACCGCCCGCTCACGAAGACGCCGCGCAGATCGCGCAGCGGCGGGCCGGTGCCACGCGGACGACAACCCGTCACCAGTGCTCGTCGCAGCGCACCTCCGACGAGTGCGTCCCGCATCTGATCCCCCGCATCCACGGAAACGCAGAAGGACCTCCATGACCAGGGACCATGTCCCCTCCTCCGGCACCTCTCCGTCGGCTGCGGACCGACTGCCGGGCGGCACGGGCAGCCACCGGGCGGGAACAGGCAGGGGAACTTCCTTACGGCGCGGGGACCTTCTGACGCTGGCGGCGATGTGCCTGGGCGTGATGATGACGTTCCTGCTCGTCACCGCCACGATCTCGGCGCTGTCGGCGATCCAGGCCGATCTGCACGTCGGCCCAGGCGCGCTGATCTGGATTCCCAGCGCGTACACGCTGGTCGTGGCCGCTCTGGTGCTGTCGGCCGGCACGCTGGGCAATCTCCTGGGCCGCAAGCGGATGTTCTGCGTCGGCGTGGTGATCATGATCGCGGGAGGCGTGCTGGCCGCGACCGCCGACACCACTGCCACGGTGATCGCCGCGCAGCTGGTCTCCGGTGTCGGCGGTGCGCTCGTCCTGCCCAACAGCCTGGCCGTGCTGGGCGCGGCCTTCGCCGATCCGCAGCGGCGGACCGAGGTGATCACCGTGTGGGCGGCGTCGTCGGGCATCGGCCTGGCCATCGGCCCGCTGCTCGCAGGTGTCCTGCTGGACCGTTTCAGCTGGCACGCGGTGTTCGTGTCGAACCCCGTCCTGGGTGTGATCACGCTCCTGGTCGCGGTCCCGTTCGCCGCGGAGTCCCTGGCGCCCGACGGCCGTCTGGACGTGGTCGGCGCACTGCTGGGCACCCTCACCATCGCGAGTCTGGTCTACGCCCTCATCCAGGGCGGCCAGGACGGATACACCGCCGGTCCCGTCATCGCCGCCTGGGTCGCGGCCGCGGTCGGCGCGGTGGTGTTCGTCGCCGTGGAGCTACGGGTGGCGGCGCCGATGCTCGATGTGCGGCTGTTCGCCTCACGCTCGTTCAGTGCCGTGATGCTCATCGCCGCGGTGTCGCTGTTCGGCTTCACCGGCGTGGCCGTCCTCGTGGTGATGTTCTACAACAACGTCCAGCACCTGAGCGCGCTGGACACCAGCTGGCGCATGCTGCCCCTGTTCGGCGTCTACGTCGTCTCGGCGTTCCTCACCGGCAGAGTCATCCGGCGTACCGGCTTCAAGGCGCCTCTGACAGTCGGTCTGCTGCTCGGCGCCCTCGCCGTTCTGGGCCTGACCACGGTCGGCGCGGACACCCCCTACAGCCGGGTCTGGCCGCTGTTCGCCCTGTTCGGCGCCGCATCCGGCCTGGTCATCGCACCCAGCACGGCCGCCGCGCTGGTCAGTGTCACCCCTGAACGCGCGGGCATGGCCTCCGGCGCCGTCAACACCGCCCGGCAGGTCGGCGCGGTCATGGGCACCGCGCTGCTCGGCTCGCTGCTCGCCGGCCGCGTCACCGCGGACCTGCCCCAGCAACTCGCCGAGCACGGCATCCCCGCCTCAGCCCGCGCACCCGTCGAGCAGGCCGTCGCCTCCGGGACGACCAGCACCACTGCGCCGCCCGGCGACGCCGTGCGCGCGGCGATCGCGGACGCCTTCACCTCAGGCGTGCACACAGGCCTGGCCGTCACCGCGGCCGTCTTCCTCGCCGCCGCCGTCGTGGCCCTGACCGCCGTACACAACCGCCCCCACCAGAACGGAACGCACATGCCCGCCCCCACGACCGCCCCCACCACCTCATGAGCACGCACGCCAACCCTCAGCACCGCGCCTACACCTGGCAGGACCCCCGCCCGACCGCCGAGGCCATCGGGCAGCTGAGCGGCCTGGAGGTACTCCAGGGAATCGGCAAGGGAACACTCCCGACCCCTCCGGCCATGGACACCCTCGCCATCGAGCCCCTCGAGATCGAACCGGGCCGCACCGTGTTCGAGCTGACCCCCGCGGGATGGCACTACAACGCGCTCGGCACCGTCCACGGCGGCGTCCTCGCGACACTCGCCGACAACGCCCTGGGCGCTGCCGTCTTCACCCGCCTCCCCGCCGGAACCGGCTACACCACGCAGGGCCTCACCATCACCTTCCTGCGCCCGGTCACCGTCGACACCGGCCGTATCCGCTGCGAGGGCACGGCTGTCCATGTCGGCCGCCGTAGCGCCTATGCCACCGCCACGGTCACCGACCTCACCGGTCGGCTGCTCGCCCACGCCACCACCACGTGCCTGATCTTCCCGGCCGACGGCCGACAGCCCGCTCGCACCAGTCACCACGCTGCCCACGGCACCGGCCCGACCGCCTGACCCACCCGGACCGGCAGCCAGACACAGCCTGCCGCCCCCATCCGACCAGTACTCCATCCCCTCATTCAGCACCTGCACCAAAGCACCAGGAGCTTGCTCATGGACCTCTCCGCCAGCACCGTCCTCGTCACCGGAGCCAACCGGGGCCTCGGCCGCGCACTCACCGCCGAACTGCTCAGCCGCGGCGCGACCGTCTACGCCGGTGCCCGTAACCCCGACCAGGTCGACCTGCCCGGCGCCACGCCGATCGCGCTCGACATCACCGACCCCGCCTCCATCGCGGCCGCAGCCAAGGCCACGGGGGACGTCACCGTTCTGATCAACAACGCCGGCATATCCGTCGGCGGCAACCTGCTCACCGGCGACCCGGACGGCATCCGCCGGGACATGGACACCAACTTCTACGGCACCCTCTCGGTGGTCCGGGCCTTCGCACCGCAGATCACCGCCAACGGCGGCGGCGCGATCCTGAACGTCCTGTCCGTCCTGTCCTGGTTCACCTTCCCGGATCTCGGTGCCTACTGCGCCGCCAAGTCCGCCCAGTGGTCGCTCACCAACGCCCTGCGCGTGCAGCTCGCCGACCAGGGCATCCGGGTGGCCGGCCTGCACGTCGGCGGCATGGACACCGACATGTCCCGGGACCTGGACGGGCCCAAGACCGCCCCCGCCGACGTCGCCCGCCTCGCCGCCGACGGCCTCGCCGAGGGCGCCTACGAGATCGTCGTGGACGACGTCAGCCGCCAGGTGCTGTCCGGTCTGTCCGGAGGCGTCGCCGCGCTGTACCCGCAGCTGCCCTGACCGACAGCCGGCCCGCACGCCGATGAGTGAGACCACCGATCCCTCCGCCCAAACCGTCGCCGAACGAAGAGAGTGGCCATGTCCACCGAACTTCCCGAGTCATACGGCCCTCCCCCCGAAGGGCAGCCGTCGCCCCCGTCCCGACGAACGTTCATCGCCACGACGACCGCCGTCGGTGGCGCCGTGATGGCGGGCGGCCTGGTCGCGGGAGCCTCTCCGACCGGCGCCGCCGAGACGTCCGCGGCCGAAGTTCCACCCAGCGGCCGTGTCTCGCTGACCGTCAACGGCAAGCGGCACACCGCCGTGATCGACAACCGAACCTCACTGCTGGACCTGCTGCGCGAACAGCTCGGCCTGCCCGGCACGAAGAAGGGCTGCAACGCCGGTGCCTGCGGGGCCTGCACGGTCCTGGTCGACGGCGAGCGCAGCGAGATGGGGGTCCCCCCGGCCGGAGGCTGGGGGAGGGTCAACTCCTGCCTGACGCTGGCCGTGCGCCTGGACGGCGCCGAGGTCACCACCATCGAGGGCCTGGCCGACGGCGACGAACTGCACCCACTACAACAGGCGTTCGTCGACCAGGACGCCTTCCAGTGCGGGTTCTGCACCCCGGGTCAGATCATGTCCGGCGTCGGCTGCATCGAGGAAGGCCACACGGACTCCGCCGAGGAGATCCGGGAGTGGATGAGCGGCAACATCTGCCGCTGCGGCTGCTACGTCAAGATCGTGCGGGCGGTCGAGCAGACCGCCCGCCGGAAATGAGGCCCGGCCCCCATGTACCCCTTCTCCTTCACGAAGGCCGCGGACACCCGGAGCGCACTCGCGGCCGGGCAACGCGGCGGGCGCTACATAGCCGGCGGCACCACCCTGGTCGACCTGATGCGCGAGACCGTCGAACGCCCCGAGACGCTGGTCGACATCAGCGCGCTGCCCCTGCGCAAGATCACGGTCACCGAGCGCGGAGGCCTGCGCATCGGCGCTCTCGTGCGGATGGCGGAGGCCGCCGCCCACCCCAAGGTGCGCACCCTCCACCCGGTCATCTCCCAGGCACTGGAACTGAGCGCCTCCGCCCAACTGCGCAACATGGCCACCATCGGCGGCAACATCATGCAGCGCACCCGGTGCACGTACTTCCGGGACGTGACGGCCGCCTGCAACAAGCGCGAGCCGGGCTCGGGTTGCGCGGCACTCGAAGGCTTCAACCGCACCCACGCGATCCTCGGCACCTCCGACGACTGTGTGGCCACGCACCCCTCCGACGTCGCCGTCGCCTTCGCCGCGCTGGAGGCGAAAGTGCACCTGCTCGGCCCGGACGGGGAGCGCAGCGTCGCCTTCGCGGACTTTCTGCTGCGGCCCGGCAGCACCCCGAACCGTGAACAGGCGCTGCGCAAGGGCGAGTTGATCACCGCAGTGGAGATCCCGGCCCATCCGCGCCCGCTGAAGTCGGGTTACCTGAAGGTCCGCGACCGGCAGTCCTACGAGTTCGCCCTCACCTCCGCGGCCGTCGCCCTGCACATCCGCGGCGGGGTGATCCGGGAAGCGAAGGTCGCCGCCGGGGGCGTGGGCACCGTGCCGTGGAAGCTGCCCGCCGTCGAGCGGCACCTGATCGGCGAACGCCCCTCGAAAGCCCTGTGGACGGCCGCTGCGGAGCGAGCGGCGGAGGGAGCCCGCCCCCTGGAGCACAACCGCTTCAAGCCCGAGCTCCTGAAACGCACCGTCGAGCGTCAGCTGCGCATCGTAGGAGGCACCGCATGAGTCCGCAGCCGCAGGCAGCCGTCGGCGCCCCGCTCTCCCGGGTGGACGGCCGGCTCAAGGTCACCGGGAAGGCGCTGTACGCCGTCGATCACGACATCGACGGAGCCGTGCACGCGGTCGTCGTCGACAGCAGCGTCGGTCGGGGCCGCATCACCGGCATCGACACCCGCGCCGCCCTCGCCCACTCCGGCGTCCTGAAGGTGATCAGCCACCTCAACGCGCCCACACTGCCCTACCAGCGCAACCCGCTCCCGGTCGCTCCGCCCGGCGAGCGGCTGCACGTCTTCCAGGACGACCAGGTCCTCTTCCACGGTCAGCCGGTCGCCGTCGTGGTGGCCACCACGCTGGAGGCAGCCCAGCACGGCGCCAGTCTGGTGAAGGTGACCTACGACGCCGAGCAGCCGTCGACCGACATGGCCGACGCACCGGCAGGCGAGCCCCAGAAGTACGCGCGGGGCGACACGGCAAAGGCGCTGGCTTCGGCCGCCGTACGCATGGAGATGACCTACCACCTCGCCCGCAACAACCACAACGCGATGGAGCCGCACGCCACCACCGCCCGCTGGGACGGCGACAAGCTCACCGTGTGGGACAAGACCCAGTGGGTGTTCGGCACACAGATAGAACTCGCCGTGGTGTTCGGTGTCGCGCCGGAGTCCGTCCGCGTCATCTCGCCGTTCGTCGGCGGCGGCTTCGGCAGCGGGCTGCGGGCCTGGCCTCACGTCACCATCGCGGCGCTCGCCGCCCGCGAGACGAACCGCCCCGTCAAACTCGCCCTGACCCGCAAACAGCTGTACTTCGGAACGGGCTTCCGGCCCACGTACGAGTACGCGGTCCGCCTGGGCAGCGACCGGCGCGGCCGCCTGACCGCCATGGCTCACGACGTGCGCGCGGAGACGTCGTCGTACGAGACGTTCATGGAGTCCGTCCTGACCCCGGGCCAGATGCTGTACAGCATGCCCCACGTGAGCCAGGAGTACCGGACGGTACCCCTGGACGTGCACACCCCGCTGTTCATGCGCGGCCCCGGATACACCACCGCCTCGTACGCCATCGAGTCGGCGATGGACGAACTCGCCCACAAACTGGGCATCGACCCGATCGAACTGCGACTGCGCAACGAACCCGACGAGGACGAGTCCAGCGGGCTGCCGTTCTCCACCCGCAAGCTGCGCGAGTGCTACACCGTCGGCGCCCGCGAGTTCGGCTGGCACCGGCGCGACCCGAAACCACGCTCCACCCGGGACGGCGACTGGCTGATCGGCACCGGCATGGCCACCGGCGTCTACGACACGGCCCGCAACGACGCCCAGGCGTCGGTCAGGCTGGACGCCGACGGCACCGCGCTGGTCCAGTCCGCGGCCAGCGACATGGGCCCGGGCACCTACACCTCCAACACACAACTCGCCGCGGACGCACTCGGCCTGACGATGGGCAAGGTGACCTTCCGCCTCGGCGACTCCCTCATGCCGCCCGCACCGCCGCACGGCGGCTCCTGGACCATGGCCAGCGTCGGATCGGCCGTCCAGGACGGCTGCGACACACTGCGGAAGCAAGCCATCAAGCTCGCCGTCGAGGACGAAGAGTCGCCGCTGCACGGCGTCGACCCCGAGACCGTCGTCGTCCGCGCCGGCCGACTGCACGTGAAGCACAACCCCACACGCGGCGAGACCTACCGGCAACTCCTGACCCGCAACAAACGCACCCACCTCGAAGCGATGGGATCCTTCACCCGGCCCACAGGACCGGAACGGCACTCCCTGTTCGCCTACGGCGCGGTCTTCGCCGAGGTGGCCGTCGACGCCCGCCTGGGTCTGGTGCGGGTCCGACGGATGCTCGGCGTCTACGACGCGGGCCGCATCATCAGCCCCAAACTCGCCGACAGCCAGGCCCTCGGCGGCATGGTCGGCGGCATCGGCCAGGCCCTCCTGGAACACACGGTCACCGACCACCGCGACGGCCGCATCGTCAACGCCGACCTCGCCAACTACCTCGTCCCCGTCAACGCCGATGTCCCCGCCCTCAAGGCCATCTACCTCGACGGAGACGACCGCGAGGCCGACCCCATCGGCGTCAAGGGCCTGGGCGAGATCGTCCAGGTCGGGGTGGCGCCCGCCATCGCCAACGCCGTCTTCCACGCCACCGGCCGCCGTATCCGCGAGCTGCCCATCACCGCGGAAGCCCTGCTCTGAGCACCAGGGCGCCCCCGGGCGCCCCTCCGACCGTCCGGCGGCAGGTGAGCGGCCCACCGCCGGACACCAGGGCCGCCGCGGTGTCGCCTCTCCCGCGCCGACACCGCGGCGGCCCGCCCACCACCACGTCCCTCACGGAGACCCGTCCATGCTGAACATCGCCGACACGCTGCACGCCTGGTGCCACGAGGCCCGCCCCTTCGCCCTCGCCACCGTCGTCCAGGTCAGCGGCAGCGCACCCTTGCCGCCAGGCACCTCACTCGCCGTGGACATCGCCGGCGAGGTGGTCGGCAGCATCTCCGGCGGCTGCGTGGAAGGAGCCGTCTACGACCTGTGCCGACAGGTGCTCCAGGACCACGGCCTCCCCGCCCGCGCCCGCTTCGGCTACTCCGACGACGACGCCTTCGCCATCGGCCTGACCTGCGGAGGCGAGATCGACGTCCTGGTCCAACGCATCGAGCCGACAGACCTGCCCCACCTGACCGCCGCCCTGAACGAAGCAGTACGGGACAGACCCGCCGCCGTGGCCCAGATCGTCGACGGCCCCGCCGAACACCTCGGCCGCACCCTCACCCTCCTCGGCGACGGCAGCGCGTACGACGGCACCCTGGGCGGCGAGAACGAGGACAGGGCGGTCGCGGCACAGGCCCGCGCCCTGCTCAGAGCAGGACGCACCGCCCGGATCGACATCGGCGGCCACCCCGACACCTGCCCCACCAAGCTCTCGGTCCTCGTCCACACCCACGCCACTCCACCCCGCATGCTGATCTTCGGCGCCATCGACTTCGCCGCCGCCCTCTGCCAGGCCGGCCGCTTCCTCGGCTACCGCGTCACCGTCTGCGACGCCCGCCCCGTCTTCGCCACGCGTGCCCGCTTCCCGCACGCCGACGAAGTCATCGTCGACTGGCCCCACCGCTACCTCGCAGCCACCGAGACGGACGCCCGCACCGCCATCTGCGTCCTCACCCACGACGCCAAATTCGACATCCCCCTCCTGAGCCTGGCGCTGAGCCTCCCCGTCGGATACATCGGCGCGATGGGCTCCCGCCGCACCCACGCGGACCGCAACCAGCGGCTGCGCGAGGCCGGCGTCACGACAGCACAACTCGCCCGCCTCAACTCCCCGATCGGCCTCGACCTCGGCGCCCACACCCCCGAGGAGACAGCCATATCCATCACCGCGGAGATCATCACCCACAGCCACCGGGCCACCGGCCTGCCCCTGTCCCACGGCACCGGACCCATCCACCGCTCCGGCCCTGCGGCCCCGATGCCCGCACAAGCAACTTCAACCGCAGCGTGACCCGCTGTCCGGGCCTGGCGACCACACCGCGCCCGAGGACGGCCCGGACGTCCACACCCAGCTGATCGAGTGTCGCGGCGACGCCCACCGACAGGTAGAGCCGCCTACTCGAAGGTCCCCGGACAGCACTTCTGACGTCCTTGCGTCCTACCGGCGTCCCGCGTATGGGGCGAGTGGGACTCGAACCCACGGCCGACGGATCATGAGTCCTTTGAGGATCTTGGCGGTCCTTGCCGATCAGTGCCTATTCACGCCGTTCTCGCAGATCAGGCAAGTGCACCTGCGTCGGCCTCGCGCAGTCCTTGGCGGTTGGTTCCTGTCCTTGCGGTCCCTTCGTGGTCCCTGCCGCTCCCTGAGAGACTGCCCATGGGGAATCCCGGACGTCGCTCCTGCTCAGCGGACACGGTCGAAACATGGCACAACGGATTCTCCTTCCACCGCGCAGAGACTCCGCCCGCGCAGGCTCTGCGGCGGGTGCCGCTGTCCGCCGAGGGAGCTACGCGCAGGTGTCCACCATGAGGTGACGATTCCGGGCCGTTTCCGGCGAACTCGATGTCGCCGAGTTCGGCGACAGCGGCCCACAGTGGCCCGGCTCAACACCGGATGCCCACCGGTCTGCGGAATCGAAGACCAGGTGCTACCACACCCGCGTCCCGAGCCACGCGACGACCATCCCGACCGCGGCCCGACTGGAGTACTGGTCCGCCCCCGCGGGACATACCGGCCCGGCATGACGGGTGCGGCCGTGAAGCCGGTGACGCGGCGGGAGGGCCGCGTCACCGGCGGGTCGGGACGGCCGTACAACGGGCCCTGGCTGCTACGAAGAGATGACCTTGCCCTGCCGGGCGTTGCGTGCCAGCCGCTCGCGGACCAGCGCGAAGGCCACCACGGCCCCGGCCACCAGGGTGGACAGGACGACCTGGTCGCGGCCGCCGCCGTCGGCGGTGTCGGTCAGCATGTAGACCAGAACGAACGTGATCATCGCGATGGTGGCCCAGGTCAGGTACGGGTAGAGCCACATCCTGACGACCAGCTTGTCCGGCGACTCCCGCTGGATGATCTTGCGCATCCGCAGTTGGGAGAAGCAGATCACCAGCCAGACGAAGAGAGCGATCGCGCCGGAGGCGTTCAGCAGGAACTGGAAGACCGTGTCCGGCCAGAGGTAGTTGAAGGCGACGGCGACAAAGCCGAAGACCACCGAGGCCAGGATGGCCGCCTGCGGGACTCCGCGTCCGGTGGTGCGGGCAAAGGCGGCCGGGGCGTCGCTGCGACGGCCGAGCGAGAACGCCATCCGGGACGCGGTGTAGAGGCCGGAGTTGAGACAGGACAGCACGGAGGTGAGCACGATGGCGTTCATGATCTCGCCGGCGTGCGGGATGCCGACGGAGTT
This sequence comes from Streptomyces sp. CA-210063, assembly GCF_024612015.1. Lineage (NCBI taxonomy): Bacteria > Bacillati > Actinomycetota > Actinomycetes > Kitasatosporales > Streptomycetaceae > Streptomyces > Streptomyces sp. CA-210063. The sequence continues at coordinate 7,343,244 of NZ_CP102512.1, read as the reverse complement.
CAGCGCGGCGACGTACGAGCCGTCCTTGAGGATCGCCGGGTCGTCCCAGCGCAGCAGCGACACCACGACCAGGATCGAGCCCAGGTAGAACACCGCGATCCGCCAGATGACGCTGTTGGTGGCCTTGGTGACCGCGGCCTGCGGGTCGGCGGTCTCGCCGGCGGCCAGGGTGACGATCTCGCTGCCCATGAAGGAGAAGACCACCATCAGGATGCCGGTGAGGATCGCCCCCGGCCCGTTGGGCAGGAACCCGCCGTGCTCGGTGAGGTTGGTGAAGCCGGATGCCGGGTGGTCCGAGCCGGGCAGCAGGCCGAAGATCGCGAGTCCTCCGATCACGATGAACGCGGCGATGGCGACGACCTTGATACCGGCGAACCAGAACTCGAACTCGCCGTAGGAGCCGACGGAGACGAGGTTGGTGGCGGTGAGGACGACCATGACGAGCAGGGCCCAGCCCCACTGCGGGACCGCAGGGATCCACCCGGCCAGGATCTTGGCGCCGGCGGTCGCCTCGACGGCGAGCACCACGACCCAGAAGAACCAGTACAGCCAGCCGATGGTGAAGCCGGCCCAGCGACCCAGCGCACGGTCCGCGTAGGCGGAGAACGAGCCGGAGGTGGGGTTGGCCGCGGCCATCTCGCCGAGCATCCGCATGACGAGGACGACGAGAGTGCCGACGAGCAGGTAGGAGATCAGGATGCCGGGACCGGCGGCGGCGATGCCCGATCCGGAGCCGACGAACAGGCCGGCACCGATGACACCACCGATCGCGATCATCGACAGGTGACGGTTCTTCAGTCCGGCTTGCAGGCCGGATCCTTCTGAGGCGCTCTCGGTGGTGGTCACCGGATCGGGGGCGGGACGCGGGGCTTGTGTTGTCATCTCGACATCCAGGAGGCAGGTGGGGACGAGGGAAGGTGCCGGCGGGATCGGGCGGGATCGCCGCGTGGATGCCGCCGGGCGGGGTGCCGGGTAACGGTGCTGGTGGCGATCACGGTCGGTGGGAGGGCATGGTGGACCGTGGCCTCCGGGTCCGGTGCCTGCTGGACCGGTCGAACCGGCGGCGTTCAGGAAAATAGTTCAGGACGATCGAATAAAACAAGGGGTCCAGTCGCCCACCCCATGGCGTCAACGCGCCGCCTCCCCAGGGCACGCATGCCTCGCACCCGCCCCCCTCTCACCCCGTCGGCGGACCCCGACGACGGGCCCACCGGGGCGTAAATCCCCAGGTCGGGGCTACGACGAGTCGGCCGCCACCCCTGCCCCCTCCTTCCCCTTCCGGACCGGTCGCGACAGGGTCTTGTTTAACTGTTCACCTTGCTCTAATTTTTTCCTGCATCGCGACCCGCTCCTCCCGTCGCGACGCCCGTACCCGCGCCATGCCGTGTCCCGGCTGTTCCGGGCCGATTCGGAACCTCCTCGGGAGTCCCCATGCACCACACAGTGGCGTCGTCGCCGGAACCACCGGCGGACCTCCCCCCTCACCGAGCGCGAGCTCGCCCTCGGCGTCGACCCGGCGCACCGCACGAGGGCCGTCGTGGGCAGCGACCGCGATCAGTAGGCCGTTAGGGTGGCGCCGTGGCGAATGCAGCGGGCAAGTTCGGGCCTTACAACCCGCCAGGCCCGGCCCAGACGACATCGGTCACCGGCGTGGGACACGCCCGCGCCCTGCCCGGCGGGGGCCAGAGCGGATCCGATCTCGTCCGGTCACGGATCGCACTGCGGGTACGCCTGCGATCCGTGCAGCCTGGAGACCGGCTGCCGGACGCCGGGGTCCTCGCCGAGGAGCTGGGAATCGGCGAGATCACCGTGCGCCGCGCACTGGAGGGCATGTGCCAGGACGGCCTGCTCGACCGCCGGCGCGGACGGGCGGGCGGAACCTTCGTCGCGCAGGACTGGGCCACCGTCGTAGCCCTGACCCACGACCCCGAGGAGGCGGCTTCGCTGGACGCCTTCCAACTCCTGCTCGAATGCGGCCTCGTGGCGCACAGTTCGGGAGAGGTCCCGGCCGAACGGCTGGACGGGCTCCGGGCACTGGTCGAGGAGATGGAACAGACCGACGACCCGGCACGCCTGGCCGAGCTGGAGACCCGATTCCACCTGGACCTCGCGGTGGCGCTCGGCGGCGCCGCAATCCGCGAGTTCGCCGCCGATCTGCTCGGCCGGCTGTGCCTGCTGCTGCCCGCACCGGAACCCGCGGTCGTACGGGCGCAGAACCGCTGCCACGCCGAACTTCTCACCGAACTCGGGCGGGGGGCGACCGATCCGGCCGTGCAGGCGGTGAAGGCACACCACCGTTCCCAGCACCGCTGACACCCGGTCCGTGCCGGCCCGGCCGCCGAGAACCCGCGCATCCGTAACCCGCGCATCCGTAACCCGCGCATCCATCACGCCGCCACACCGCACGAGGAGTTGCCGCCATGCCCAACCCCGGAGCCGGCCCGCTCTCCCCGCCGGGTCCCGTCGGCGGCGCGCCGCAGCGGCTGCGCGGCGGCGTCCTCGGCATGGCAGACATCGCCGCCGCCACGATGGCCAACGTCGGCCCGGCCATGAGCTTCTTCTTCGGTTTCGCCTTCCTGGCCACCACCGCGGGCGTGGCGTCACCGCTGACCATCCTGGCCGCGGGCATCGCGGTGGCGCTCCTCGGCAACACGCTGGCGGAGTTCTCCCGGGCGCACCCCTCGGCGGGCAGCTTCATCACCTTCGTCGGCAAGACCTTCGGGCCGGTCAGCGCGGTGACCACGGCGCTGCTGGCGGCGCTGGGCTACATCATCGCGATGGCCGGCGTCATCTCGATCTCCGGCGGGTTCGTGCAGATCACCCTGCGCCACTACACCGGCGTAGACCTGCCGTGGATCATCTGGACGCTGCTGCTCACCGGGCTGGCCGTCACGCTGATGCTGCGCGGGGTGGTGGTCTCCACCAAGTGGGCCGGCTACTTCTTCGGCGCGGAGATGCTCGTGCTGGTCGTGGTCTCGGTCGCCGCGCTGGTGGAACACCGCGGCGAGCTGTCCTTCGACCCGTTCCTGCCCAGCCACATCAGCGACGGCTTCAAGGGGCTGGCGGCCGGCTTCCCGCTGGCGGTGTACCTGTTCATCGGCTGGGAGAACTCGGCGGCACTCGCCGAAGAGACGGAGAATCCGCGTCACAACGTCGGCCGTGCGGTGTTCTCCTCCGTCACGATCATGACGGTGAGTTACGTCCTCTTCGCCTACGCCACGGTGACGGGCTTCGGCTACGACGTGACCCGACTCGGCGCCTCCCGGATCCCCTTCATCGAGGTGGCCCACCACACCCTCGGCGCGCTGGCGTTCCTCGCCTACCTCGGCGGACTGACCTCCACCCTCGGCGTGCTGATCGCCGGCATCAACTCCCAGGCCCGCCTGGTGTTCAACGCCGGACGCGAGGGGCTGCTCCCCTCCTTCTTCGGTTACGTGCACCCCATCCGCCGCACACCGAACAAGGCGATCATCACCTTCACCGCCACCGCTCTGCTGATCATCGGCGGCTGGGCCCTGGGCCACCTGCTGGGGTCCTCCGGCGACTCGATGAACCCGGTGGTCTTCTTCACCGAGTCCTCGACTCTCGGCGCCATCCTGATCCTGCTGGTCTACCTCGCGTCCAACATCGCCCTGCCGCTGTACTACCGCAGGTACCGGCCGCAGGAGTTCCGGGTGGTCCGGCACCTGGTACTGCCCGCGCTCGGTACGGCGGCCATCCTGATCCCGCTCTACTACCTCGCCAAGCCGGGCCAGCCCGCGCCTTACAACTGGTTCCCCTACGTGGCGGTCGCCACCCTGCTCGCCGCCGTCGGCTACGCGGCCCTCCTGGTCCGACGCGACCCGACCCTCGCCGAACGCGTCGGCTCCATCGTGGCCGACGCGGACTGAGCCCTCACGACCGGCAGAGCGCGTGAGGACGGTGTGCCCGTGGTGAACCGCGGTCGCACACACCGACAGATCGATCGCTCCAGCCGCGCGATGTTGGCCCCGCTGGGTCAGTTTGTACTGGGCAGTGTCGACCCAACGCCAGTCGTTCTTCGGCACGGGAGAGAGCAGGCAGAGTGCGTCCAACTCCTTCGCGAGCTCGTCCCGGTGGGACGGGCTGGTTGCCGAGTAGCGACATTCGGCCCGTGTCGGCTCGCAGAGGTGGAACACCCCAGCGGCGATGTGCCCCTCCCAGGGCGGCAATGCCCCATGGGTGCGGAGCAGATGCCACAGGGCGGAGGTGTCGAGCAGGTACGTGATCACTCGAAGGCCTCGCGTCGGGCACGCTTGCCCGCGTCATGTGCCGCCGCGGCCTGCTCGAACTCGCCGCGCGCGGCCAGCTTCTCGGCGGCCTTGAGGCGCTCGCGACGGTGGCCGACCCGGATCACCTGCTCACCGATCTGCTGGCGACGCCTGAACTCAGCTGTCGACCTCCAACTTTTCTTCAGGGTGCGGTGACACCCGCGATGACGGCGGTCGTCAGCACCCAACCAAAGGCGATCAGCAAGTAGGTCGGTGAGCTGCCGGTGCAAACCCGTGCCGCTCCGTTTGGTAGCGGCTTGCTCAGCAAAACTACAGATGCGGAACAGGGTCGGTTCATCGCCCACGGAAATCGTCTGCCGGGTCCCCACCCGACGCAAAAGGATACGCACCTCACATGAGCTTTGAGAGTTCTGGCCAAATGTCCCGGAGGGCCGTCGTCACCGGGGCAGCCGCGACTGCTGTGGCCCTGACGGCTCCGTTGACGGCGGCGTCCGCGCAGGCCGCCACCTCAACCACCGGTGCCGGCCCGGTCATGGTCGTCTCCCCGTGCGGGCGCGTACGAGTGACACTGCGCCTGGACGCCGGCACCCCGACGCACACCGTGGCCGTGGACGGTGTCGAGGTCGTTCCGCCCAGCCCGCTCGGGCTCATCCTGGACGACGCGGACTTCGCCTCACGTCTCACGCTCACCGACCGGGGCCGTCCGAGGACGGTGGAGGTCGACTACGAGCTGCTCCAGGGCAAGGTCTCCCGGGTCCGCAAGACGATGACCGAGCGCGTCGTGTCGGTGCGCAACGCCAAGGGCCTGCCGATGGACATCGTGCTGCGCGCGGACAGCGAGGGGGCTGCCTTCCGGTACCGCTTCCCGGACCGCGGTGACGGCGCCACACACACCGTGGTCAGTGAGGCCACCGGTCTGACGCTGAACGTCCCGGCCGACGGCGGCGCGCAGTTCACCCTGCCGTACACGGTCCAGAAGCCCAAGTACCAGGAGTGGTACATCCCCCGCGACCACCACACCGTCCCCGCGCTGGGTGACGCCACCGCCTCCCCGCGCGGCGCCTCCTTCCCGCTGCTGGCCCGCACCGCCGCACGGGACGGCCAGGAGTGGTGGGTGCTCGCGAGCGAGTCCGGCATGGACGGCACGTACCCGGCCTGCCACCTCACGCAGCCCACCCTCGACGCGGCCGCCGGCCACGTCACGTACTCCGTCGCCTTCCCCTACGACGACGAGGCGCTCGGCACCCTCGGCCCCGGCACCCCCCAGGTCAGCGGCGCCTGGCAGACCTCCTGGCGCTTCGTCGCGGTGTCCCGTACCGCCGCGCAGGTCGCCAACACCACCCTCGCCACCGACCTCGGCGTCCCCTGCGCGCTGGACGACACCTCCTGGGTCCGCCCCGGGGCCGCAACGTTCAGCTGGATGATGGACCACGCCAGCCCCAGGAGCCTGGAGCAGACGATCCGCTGGTTCGACCTGGGCAAGGAGATGGGCTGGCCGTACGCGCTTGTCGACGCCCGCTGGGACCAGATGACCGACGCTGCCGGCAACCGGATCCCGCTGGAGCGCATCGTCGCCGAGGCCGACCAGCGCGGAATGAAGCTCTTCCTCTGGCACAACTCCGGTGGCGCCAACAACACCGGCACCGGCACCCCGCGCGACCTGATGACCGACGCGGCCACCCGCCGTGCCACCTTCAAGCGGCTGCGCGATCTCGGGGTCGCGGGCGTCAAGGTCGACATGTGGGAGGCCGACAAGCAGCAGCTCATCGTCTGGCAGCGGGAGGTCGTCGAGGACGCCGGCCGCTACCGGCTGCACATCGTGCTGCACAACACCACCATCCCGCGCGGCTGGGACCGCACCTACCCGCACCTGCTCGGCGTCGAGGCGGGCATCGCCAGCGAGCACTACTCCAACACCAAGGCGCTCGCCGACCAGATCCCCGAGCAGACCACCATCGCGGCCATCAGCCGCAACATCGTCGGCGCCTTCGACTACGGCACCACCCTGCTGTCCCCGTACGCACTCCCGGAGAGCCCGCGGCACACCACCGATGCCCATGAGCTCGCCCTCACCGTCGTCTACCAGTCCGGCTTCAACGGCTTCGCGGACGCCCCCGAGGCCTACCTCAGCCAGTCGCCCGAGGTACGCGAGCTGCTCAGCACGGTCCCGGTCGCCTGGGACGAGACCCGCTTCCTGGCCGCCGACCCCGGCAGCCATGTCGTCGTCGCCCGCCGCAAGGGCCGCGCCTGGTACATCGCCGGTGTCAATGGCAAGACCCTCACCATCGCGCCCGGCCTCGACTCCTCGGCCTCCGGCTACGCCCCGCCCACCGGCCGGGCCCAGCAACTGACCGTCGACCTACGGGACCTGGGCATTCACACCCCGGCCACGCTCCAGCTCTTCTCCGACTCCTCCGTCACCGACCCGACCCTGCGCCTGACGACCCGGCACGGCCGCAAGTTCACGATCGACACCGCACCCTTCGGCGGATTCATCGCCGTCCTCTGACGGCCCCGGCAGAAACCCGGCCCCGGCAGCTTTCCCCTGCCACGTGCCCCGACGCGGCCGACCCTGGAACCCAGGGTCGGCCGCCACCGGGTTCCGGCGCGTTTCTGATGCTCTCCAGATACTTCCGTCCCGGTTTCCCCCTCCTGCGGAAGCGGCAGCACGGGCGGTAGCACGGGGAGCTCCACGGTCACCGGAGCCCCGCGGCAGCGGCTCGCTCGCCTTCGCAGGCACGGCGTCCTCCTCCCGGCGGCGGCCGCGGTCGTGCTACCGCTCACGTGCGGCAGCGTCCGTCTTCCCTCGCCGCAGGCCGGGTACGCGCGTTCGGCCGGGCGCCGCGGCGTCGTGAACGCTGGCGCGCGGTGTGGAGGACGAAACCTCCGCCGGGGGCTCTCCCGACTTCTTCCCCTGGGGGTACATCTCGGTCACATGGAGCCGCCAGGTCCTCCGGCTCGGGGCCGACGACGCTCACCTCGGCGATCAGCCGGATCACCCCCGGCGGCACGTGCCACCCGTCCACCTACAGGCCAGGGCCCACTCGTGCCGTATTCGGCCGTGCCCGAGCCCGCTAACGTGGCACAGGCGAGAGGGGGGAAGCGATGCGTCTGCCCGTCGGGGAGCGAATCTTCCTGGTGCTGGTGGTGTTCGCACCGGAGAGCGGGTTCCTGGCCGCCTGGTTCACGGCCATAGTCATGGAAGGCCCTATGGATCGGCGACCCACGGCGTCACTACTGTGGACAGTCGGGCTGTCGGTCTTCATGTTCGTCGCCTGTCTGGTCTGGTACCTGACCGGCCGTCCGAACCAGAACGCCTCGGGGCCCAGATCACTCGGTGAGGCGGAGAGCGCCTGGGCCGCCGAGGAGGGTGGCGGTGGCGCCGACAGCTGCGGCAGCGGCGGTGGCGACTGATGCCCCCGTTTGCGTTTCTCGCGGTCCCGCAATGGGCCGCTGGCCTCCGTGCCAGACATGAACGCGTCCCCCTGTCGAAGGGCCAGGTAGTCACGGTCTCGTGGCCGAGGCCGAGGAGATGGCGGGTGGCCTGAGCAGCGGTCGCCCGGTCGTCCAGCCAGAGCTGGGGCCGGTCGCCGGGGCGGCCGTCCTCGGGCCGTTCCACCGCCGCCGCTGCCGGGAACCCGGCGACGCACGCGGCCAACGGCGGCATACGTGCACCCCGCCCGCCACGCACACCGCCCCCTTGTGCGCCAGTGTGCCTACCTGCGAGCAATCTGCACACGTTGCCCTAAAAATTACCTATCGGACCGATAGGGGGCGACGGCGCCGCCGGCTCGGCATGCGCGAACGCGTCACCGCCCTTGGCGGCCGGCTGCGCGCGCGGCCGCGCGCCGAGCACGGTTTCACCGTCCAGGCCGAACTTCCCGTGGAACGAGCCTCATGATCCGTGTCCTGCTGGTCGACGACCAGCCGCTCATCCGCAGCGGCTTCCGCGCGCTCCTCGGCCTCGAAGACGACATCGAGGTGGTGGCCGAAGCCGCTGACGGCGCAGAGGGTCTGGCGCTCGTCGAGGAGCACCTGCCCGACGTCGCGCTCATCGACATCCAGATGCCGGTCATGGACGGCATCGAGACGACCCGGCGCATCGCCGCGGACCCGGCCCTGGCCGGCGTGCACGTCGTCATGCTGACCAACTACGGCATGGACGAGTACGTCTTCGAAGCGCTGCGTGCCGGCGCCGCCGGGTTCCTGGTCAAGGACATCGTGCCGGAGGATTTCCTGCACGCCGTCCGGGTCGTCGCCCGCGGCGACGCCCTGCTCGCCCCGTCCATCACCCGCAAGCTGATCCACCGGTACGTCACCCAGCCCCTCCCCACCCCCGGGACGGCACTGGAGGAGCTGACCAGCCGTGAACGCGAAGCGGTCGCCCTGGTCGCGCGGGGCCTGTCCAACGACCAGATCGCCGCCCACATGGTGATCAGCCCGATGACCGCGAAAAGGGCGGACTGCGCCAGGGCGAGCTGAGCAGCCCTGCCCGATGCGTGGACCATCCCCGTAAGCGCCGGTAGCAGCCGGACACGACGCGGTCAGACCGCGACGGCATTGGGAACCATCCCCGCGGGCGGCCGAGAGGCGGACCGGCGGTGACCACGGTCACGGCCGCGTGGGTGGCCGCTGTCGAAGGCACACGCGCCGGCGCCCTGAGCCAGTCACCCAACTGGAAGATCGCTCCCCGGGGATCCCAGCGATGGCCGGGAAGGGACGCGGACAACGTGGGAACGGGTGCGGCCGGCCTGGACCGGGAACTGGCACAGCAGATGGTCGAGCGGGCCCGTGCGCCAAGTGCGCCTGGGCGCCGCCCCTATGCCGAGCGGGTCAGGGCGGCTCGAACCCTTCGACAGGCCCTCGTGATCGAGTGGCCGCGTATCCCGTCGGAGTGCTCACGCAGGAGAACGGTGGGATCGGAGCGCCGGGTGAGTTGTCGTAGCTTGGTGCGGCTGCAGTGCTCGACGAGGATCGGCACGTAGTTGGGAATACGAGCGTTGCTGAGTGGCTGGTAGCAGTCCTGCACCACATCCCGCACGATTGCAGCCGTCAACAGGTTGGCGTAGGCGGCCGTCAGTCGGTCCGTCAGCTCCTGGATAGCGTCAGGTACCGCGGTTTCGGCCGTGTTCGCGCCCATGGGGCGCTCCTCACTGTCGCAGATGGCCGACCGCGGCGTCCGATCACGATCCGGGTGCTCGGTGGCGGCCTGTCCACTTCCCATAGTTGCACGGACCGCGTCCGTGCAACGGCCCACCGGATCTGTTCATGAGCTCGACATGTCGGATGGGTCGACCCGCGGGCTGGGCGGCCGAGGGGGTTCGCGACAGCAGCAGTCGCGGTTGCCTTGTTCACAGCACCGGCAGGTCAGGCGACGGGTGTCGCTACCGACTCCGGCACGGGATTTACGCGACTGATCGGCGCCGTCCGGGGCACCCGGCATGTACATGTAGCGGCGCAGCCACCGGGATCACGTGTGGTTCGTCGTCCACCGACAGGGGTAGACAGATGCTCGCATTCGTGGCCGCCGCACTCTTCGTCATCGCCTTCGTCATCCGTGTCACCGAGACGTCGACCGAGGTGATCTTCAGCCCGACGAGCCTCATGCTTGCCGGGCTCGCTTTCCTCGCTGTGCATTCGGCCGGCGTGGGGTCTGGCTGGTCCTCCCGGGGAAGCGGGCGTCGGCGCTGAGGAAGTGATGCGCTCCATCCTCGTGCCGGCGGATCCGAACGGGGAGCGGCCGGGTATCTCCCATCAGCGGAGCGGAGTTGCGCCCGGATCAGGCGATCACCGCCTGCAGTCGGTGGCTGACCCTATGCCGGAGGATCGATGGGGCGGAGTCCTTGCCCTGGCCGCCTCGCGACCAGAGCACGCGGTCCTCGCTGGTCTGCGGCGTGCCCCCGTCCGGCAGGCGCACGTCGTTGTTCGGCGATGTTCACCTCGACGGCTTCCAGGCCCGCCTCCGTTCCACCGCCGCGATCACGTTCTCGCGGACCTCTGCGGCAACCTGGCGGATACCGACCCCGTATGCGACGACGACCTTGAGGTCGATGGCGGTCTGCTTCTCACAGACCTCGACCTGACGCCGCGCCCCGCGCTCCCGTGCCCGCCCGGGACCCGGTCGCGCACGGCGCCCATGGTTCGAGTGAATCCGCCGCCCAGTTCGTTGATTCCGGGGACCTCCCGTGCGGCGATCCCGGCGATCTTCTCAACCACCCCGTCCGCTATGGTCGTTTCGTCACGTGGCCCCGGTGGTTCCTGAGGCCGGCCGTGCGGCCTGCAGCATCGTGCCGACGCCGGTGCGGAGCTCATCGGGATCGGACTCGTGCAGGGTTGAACTGTTCGGCCCCGTCATGCGAAGCCACCACCTCGGGCGGTGCACGGACTGCCGTGCCCGGGCGGCCGTCGGCCGACAAGTCTCGTGCTGCACCCGCCAGTACCTCACGGTGCGCCGGATATGCGCACCACCGCGTTTCGACACCACCCACATCCTGGGAATGGGCGGCTTCCGCCCGTCCACCGGACCGGGTCAAGGACTATGCTGCTGTACGGACGCCCCAGACCCCGGCGGCTTGTCGTTGCTCTACACAGATGGCTCCGGGGAGCGGACCTTTCGTCCGTCACCCGGCGCATCCCTGGAGGGAACCGGGTGGGGCCGCTGTCCTGTCGCACAGGCTGTGGGACCGACCGTTGTTCCACCTCCGCCGAACGTACGTCCCTGCCGACAACACACCGAGGGGGCCGGGAATCCCGGCGTCACCGCGTGCACTGCCGGATGGTCATCCGAACCGAGGCGTCATGCCCCTTCCGCAGCTCACCGTCCACCGCCATGCCCGAAGGCACCGGGCACTGATCACCCTGGCCGGTGAGATCGACCTGGAATCGGCGCCGCTGGTGCGCGCGGCACTGGCGCGGTGTCTGGGCGACGGTATCCGCATCATCGACGTCGACCTCACCTGCGTCACCTTCTGCGACTGCAGCGGCCTCAACGCCTTCCTCGACGCCGCGCAGAAGACCACCGAGGCCGGCGGGACCCTGGGACTGCACCACCCGCCACCGACACTGGGCCGGATACTCAATCTCACCGGCTGCGGCTTCCTGCTCCTTGGCCTGCCCTTCGGGCCCCTGTCACCTCCTCTCGCGACGGGTGTCCCAGACCCGGCCGCCCAAGCCCCGCCGCACCGGCATGTTCCGCTTGTGCCTGTCCTCTCGGGCGATGTGCGGTGACGGCCCGGCCCATGCGGGGGCAGTCGTACGGGCCCAGTGGCGGCGAGTCGCCCGCGCTGGACGCGGTGCGGTTGCGTCGGGTGAACCGCTGGCAGGCGCAGGGCCTGGGCGAGGAGCCGGCGGATCTGTACGTGGACTCCCGCGAGACGTCTCCCCGTGAGACCTACCGTGCTCCCGGCCGCCAGGACTTCCTGAACCGTCTCACCAGCGACATCCGCCGACCGGGGTTCGCCATGGTGATCGCTGAAACGGATGGCCTGGTGGGATGCGCCTTCGGCTTCCCGGTGCGCGGCGACGGCTCCTGGTGGCTCGGGTTCGACGGGGCGCTGCCGCGCAGCATCGAGCAACTCACCGAGTCGGGCGGAGTCTTCGCGATCACCGACATCCTGGTCCGCCCGCACCCGCAGGACGAGCACGTGGCCCGCCGGTTGCAGGAGCGGCTGCTGACAGATCACCAGGCGTCGCTCGGCGCAACCTTGGTGGACCGGGCTGATCGCCCGACTCTCACCGCGCTCCGTTCCTGGGGATGGCTGGACGTGGGAGAGATCTGGCGGCCGATCAGCGCCACGCTGCTCCGGGTGCTGGTCCTTCCCGTCGGGGAACGTACCGCGGCGAGGCTGGAGGGCCTGGCGCACGATGCCTGGACGCGGTGGCCCGCGTGAGGTCCGACAGCCGCTCGGCCCGTATACAGGCGCTGGTCGCCGAGCAGGCGGCCGGACGCGGCGCCCGGGTCGGCGTGGTGGACGTGTGCACCGCGGCCGTGGCCGCGCTCCCGGTCGGCGGAGCCGGAGTGTCCGCGATGTCCCGGACCACGACAAGCCACCCGCTGTGCAGCACCGACGACATCAGCGAGCAGTTGGAGGAGCTCCAGCTCACGCTGGGCGAGGGACCCTGCGTGGACGCCTTCACACAGGGGTCCGCCATCCTGACACCCGATCTACTGACCCGCGCAATGCGGGACCGCTGGCCGGTGTTCGCCGATGCGGCGCTGGAAGCCGGAGCACGCGCGGTGTTCGCGCTCCCCCTGCAGATAGGGGCGATCAGCCCGGGAGTCCTGGACCTGTACGCCAACGTACCGACCGTGCTGGACGCGGAGGAGTTGGCCGACGCGCTGGCCTTCGCCGATCTCGCGACACTGCTCCTGCTCGATACTCGGGCCGGGGAGACGGGAACGCCGACCGCTGGACCGTTGCCGGACCGTGGCTTCGAGGACCTGGGCGGATACCGGCCGGAGATCGACCAGGCCACCGGCATCCTCACCGTCCAACTCGGCGTCGGCATCGACGAAGCCTTCGTCAGGCTCCGCGCCTACGCCTATACCCAGGGACGCCGACTCGCCGAGGTGGCCACCGACGTGGTGGCCCACCGGCTCCGCTTCTCCCCCGACGCGGAACCGAGACGGACCGACGAAGAAACCTGACGCACGGGTGGCGACCGACGAACGTGCTGCACTTCCCGCCCCCTCCCGGCGGGACCAGTCTCAAGCGAGGGTGTCACGATGAATCAGCAGCTCCTGGCCAAGACCTTCGTCGAGCTGGCGGACAACCTGGTCGCCGACTTCGACCTGATCGACTTCCTGCGCCTGCTCACCGACCGCTGCGTGGGCATGCTCGGCGCCAGTGCGGCCGGGGTGCTGCTCGCGGACCGCGACGGCGAACTCCGCGTCATGGCCGCCTCCGACGAACAGGTACGCCTGCTGGAACTCTTCCAACTCCAGAACGACGAAGGCCCCTGCCTCGAGTGCTTCCGCGCCGGCACACAGGTGATCGTCCCCGACCTGACCCGGGAGGTCGACCGCTGGCCGCGTTTCGTCGCGGCAGCCCACCGCAGCGGATTCGGGGCCGTCCAGGCCCTGCCCATGCGCCTGCGCGACGAGGTCGTCGGCGCCCTGAACCTCTTCCGCGCCGCCCCCGGCCCCTTCGACCCGGCCGCCACCCTCATCGCCCAGGCCCTCGCCGACGTCGCCACCATCAGCCTCCTGCAACAACGCACCACCCACCGCAGCACCGTCCTCAACGAACAGCTGCAGACCGCACTCAACAGCCGGGTACTGATCGAACAGGCCAAGGGGAAACTCGCCGAACGCCAGAACATCGACATGGAGCAGGCCTTCACCGCACTGCGCGGCTACGCCCGCGCCCACAACCGACGCCTGTCCGACGTCGCCCGCGCCTTCATCGACGACTCCGAACCCCTCCCCGGCCTGGTGGCCTGACACCGACGCCGAGGCGGCGACCGCACGCAGCTGCCCAAGCACGAGGAATCACGCTCGGATCACGGGCCTTGCTTCTGGAGGCGCGGTGCTGCTGCACGGCTGTCGGCTGACGCCCGCTGTGGTGCGCCGCCCGCTGCGGGGCTGATCCCGGGCTCCGGGCCCTCGCCCTCGGCTGTCTCGCCGGACCGCACCGCCGTCCCCGCTCCTGTCGCTGTCCAAGCGGCGCAGTACAGCAGCAGCCTGGCCATGAGGTTGATCCACAGCACGACGGCGACCGGCACGGCGAAGGCGCCGTACATGCTCTTCGCCGCAACGCCCTGCAGGTAGCCGGTCAGCAGCCACTTGAGTAGTTCGAAGCCCACCGCACCGATCAGCCCGGCGACCACGACCGCACGTCGGTCGGGATGCACCCGCGGCAGCCGGGTGAGCATGTAGACCAACAGCAGGAAGTCGACAACCAGGGCGATGGCCAGGCCGGCGAAGAACAGCAGGGCCCGTCCCGCCCCGCCCTCGATACCGGCCTTGTCGGCGGCCCAGCCGACGGCACTGTTCGCGAACACCGAACTACCGATCGCGACCAGCCCGACCGCGCCGAGACCGACCAGCACCACGGAGTCCTTGAACTTGAGCAGGAACGGATTGCCCGGGTCCTGCTCCTTCTCCCACACCGCACGCAGGCAGCCGCGCACGGCGCCGACCCAGTTGATGCCGATCACGAGCAGCAGCGCGCCCGCGATCAGTCCGACGGATCCGGCATGCGCGACGAGACTGTCCAGGTCCAGCAGGTCGGAGAGGCCCGGCGCCTGGGAGGCGATCTCGTCCTGGAGTTTCCCCAGCTGGTCGTCGCTCAGCAGCTTGGCACCGATCGCCGCGCCCACGGTGATCAGCGGAAAGAGCGCGACGAAACTGGTGAAGGTGATGGCCGCGGCGAGCCGGGCCCAGTGGACGGCATCCAGCCGCTCGTACGCCCGCCAGGCGTGCGTACGCATCAGCTTTCCGATCACAGGCAGCCTTCTCAGCCATTCCATGAGCAACACCCACTCCCTGCGTACCCACAGACGGGAAGAGAGGCATCCAACGGGGAACCCGCGCGCTGCAGTTCGCCAGGCGGCCGACCGGGATCGTCAGTGAGCGGCCCTGTGGCGGAACCAGTGGTCCTTGTGGCGGGGGCGTTCGACCGGTCCGGCAGGGTCTTCGGCATCCCTCTCCGTCCGCGCCGTCCGCGCGCTGGCGGAGTCGCGTTCGTGGAGCAGAACGCGACGCTCCTGTTCGGCTGCGGCTGTCTCGCGCCGAGACTGCTTGAGCCCGTGACGTGCGGTGCGGCCGCGACGAGCGGTGCGGCGTGTACCGATCAGGAGCAGGCTCAGCCCGAGGAGAGCCGCCGCCCCGACGACGATGCCGTAGAGGAAGAGGGTGCCGGTGGAGCCGGTGACGTCGACTCCGAAGACGGAGAATCCGCCGGTGAACTCGTGGGCGCTACCACTGTTGGAAAGAACGCCGGCGACGCCGATGACTACCGCGGCAACGAGAATGATGAGTCCGAGGATGATCATGACGTGCTCCTGGGATCTGCTGCCTGCCCTCACGGTAGAACCGTTCTACCCGGCACGCCACCGCCAGAGGTTGCGTCTACCCTGAAATTGAGGTAAGGGCGCGTCCGGAGGACGCTGGCACTACTGGTGGACGACCTCATGGTCCGCCCATCCGCCACGACCCCAGGAGGCATAGCGCCATGGTCTTCTTCCTGGTTCTTCTTGGGGGGGGCGCCATCGCTCTGGTCGTCATCGGCGCTGTCGTCGACGGCGTGCTGTATCTGCACTCCATCGCCGTGCTGCTCCTCATCGCCGCCGTGCTGTACCTGCTCGTGCGCTCCGTATCGCGCTCGCGCCGACGCCAGGCCCACTGACGCGTGGTGGTAGACGGACCGCCACTCCACGGGCGAGCCGCGCATCCCGCCCATCCGTTCCCGCCGCGGCCGCCGACGGCGCAGGCCCGCCAAGCTCCACGCCGACCAAGGCTGCGACTACCCCCACCTGCGGAAATGGTTATGTCAGCGCGGCATTCGCCACCGTATCGCGCGTAAGGGAATCGAGTCCTCCCAGCGGCTTGGACGCCTGGACCATAGAACGGACCATGGCCTGGCTCGCCGGCTGTCTCCGACTCCACCGCCGCTACGAACCCGCTCAATGAGCGGTGGTGGCGGAACTGCTCGCGGCACCGCTGCTGGACGGCCCGGACGACGCCGAAGACCTGGGACCGGAGCTGGGACGGTGACTCGGGCTGGGACTGTGACTCGGGCTGGGACTCGTGCTGGGACCAGAACTGGTGTCCGGCGCCGCGCTCGCGTCCGGCGAGGCAGAGCTGCCCGTCTGCGGCGCCCCGCCGCTGGACGCACCCGGGGTGGGGGGTGTCCGGCTGGCGGCGGGACCAGGAGTACCGGCCGAGCCACCGCCCACCGAGGTTCCCCTGCCCGGCTCATTCTTGACGACGGCCGCCACCGGCTTACCCATGATCAGCTCCACCGCGGTCACCATGACCATCGCCAGGGCGAACACCAGGCCCGTCGCCAGGGCGTACTTCTTCCAGCCGATGGTCCTCCGGACGGAGCCCCCCCGATAGGTGGTGACCGACTCACCTTCGGAGGGCGTGGAGGGCGGTACCGCGTCGACAACCGAAGCGTCGGCCGGTAACCCGAACGCCGCCCGGGCGTCCGCGCGGTGTTCCGCCCGCTCCTCACCCGGCGTCCTCGGCGCTCCTACCGGCGGCACCCGGCTACGAATCCCCTCGCCTGTCCGTCGGAAAGCATGCGAGAAGACCGCCGCGCCGGTGGTCGCGCTGGCACTGACCACGGCGGCGCCGATGATCGTCCCGGTCACTCCCAGCAGGGACGCCAGCACCGCGCCCACCACCGTCGCGAGTGCGCTCGCCACCACCTGCACAACAGTCAGGTCGAGCACCTTGCGCTTCGGCGCCCGTCCCTCTTCTTCTCTGCGATTCTCCATCAATATCCCTTGATAGTTCCGGAGCCGAGGGCCATCGACACCGTGACCATCGGCGTGATGGCGGACAGCGAGGACGAAGCCGAGCGACAACTCGCCGGCCACTGCGTGACGGCCGGACTTGTCCCGCTCACGGTGGCGTTGACGCGAGCTTGACGGAGGTCCGGGAGCGTTTCGCGGTCGCGTGGAAGCACCCCCTGCGCGGATGGAGCTGTTCGCACCGGACGAGAAAAGGTCGATACGGGTTGACCCAGGCGCGAGTTGTGCGGTTTCCGCTGAGCGCAGGGGTATGGAAGGCGCCTTCGACGGTGCGGACGGTACAACGGGACGACTGCCCGGTTGACGGTGTTTCACCCTGCGATCAGCGACCCCAACCGGTGTGCTGTCAGCCGCACATGGCACTCACGTCACCAGCATGACGACCAACCGAATCGCCGACCGTGTCGGTGGGCAACGCGGCAGAGCAGCCCGGCATCGGAGCCGCCCGATCACCACCGTGTAAACATCGTGGTGCCCCTCTCCCGGACCAACCGTGGGACCGGCCTCAGGACTATGCTGTGTACGGACGTCCCAGACCCCGGCGGGCCACCGCTGCTTGGCTTACATGCCTGCGGAGAGCGGATCACTCGTCCGGTCGCCCCGCGCATCCCCGAGGGAACCGGCTGGGTCCTACGCCCCGGAACATCGGCTGCTGGATCGGTCATTCACCTGCCTGCACGACAGTACGACCGTACCGGGAGCCCGGCACGGTCTCGT
The DNA here is from genome assembly GCF_024612015.1 of Streptomyces sp. CA-210063. NCBI lineage: Bacteria > Bacillati > Actinomycetota > Actinomycetes > Kitasatosporales > Streptomycetaceae > Streptomyces > Streptomyces sp. CA-210063. Next base: position 7,325,797 of record NZ_CP102512.1, on the reverse strand, counting down.
GAACCGAGGCACCCTGCCCATGAGTGTCCCACCCATCCTGAACGTCTACCGGCACGACACCGACAACCGGGCGCTGGTCACCCTGACCGGTGAGATCGACCTGAATTCGGCGCCTCTGGTGCACGCATCACTGGAGCGGTGCCTCCACGATGGCATCCGCACCATCGACGTCGATGTCACCGCCGTGACCTTCTGCGACTGCAGCGGCCTCAACGCCTTCCTCTACGCCTTGTTGCGCACCGCCGCGGCCGGAGGATCCCTGCAACTGCACCACCCCAGCCCGGCGCTGAAACGCCTCGTCGCCCTCACCGGCTCCAACTCCCTCTTCCTCGCCCTCCCGGATGCCTTCGCCGGGAGCCGACCGCCCCCGCGGCCCTCTCCCGTACACCAGGTCGCGCAGCTGCTCGCTCCAACCCTGCCTGCTCTCCCGGGCGGTGTGCTGTGACAGCCCCGCCCGGGCCGATCCGATCGCGGAGACCACCAGCCGCTCGCCACGCGCACGATGCCCCCGAGCCTGCGGCGGCTCAACCGCTGGCAGGCCGAGGAACTGCGGGAGGACTGGCGGACCTGTACGTGGAGTCCTGGTGCCACGCCACCCGGTTGGGAGTACCGGGGCCGGAAGGACTTCCTGCGCCGTGGCACGCATGACACCTGGCGACCGGGGTTCGCGATGCTGACCGCTGAAGCATCGAACCTGGTGGGGTGCGCGTTCGGATTCCCCGTGCCGCGTGACGGCTCCTGGTGGAGGAGCTTCCGTGGAACACTCCCGCAAGACGTCGAGCAGCTCACCGCGTCCGGACAGGTCTTCGCCAACAGCGGGATCGTGGTCCGTCCCTCCGAGCGATATCACGGCCTGGCCGACCGTTTACAGGAGCTGCTGCTCGGCGACCACCGGGCTCTGCTCGGCGCGACCCTGGTGGACCGGACCCCTCGTGCGGCCTGTGCCGGGTTCCGGTCGCGGGGCTGGCGCGACATCGGCCTGGTCCACAGGCCACCGGGCCCCACGGTGTTGCGGGCCCTGATCCTTCCCCTCGGAGAGCGGACGGCGGCGGAGCCGGGCGGCCTCGAGAACCGCCGGCCATGTCCTGCTCATCGGCGACGCCGCGGGCCACCTGGATGCCCTCGCCGATGAGGGCATCGCCCTCCTCAGCCGCGGTCGACCCACTGCAGTAGTGGTCCGGCCCCTTTTCCATGCCGTCCATGGCGTATCGCCAACACCTCATCGATACGGGGCAGTTGGCTGGCACGACCAGCAATGACCTGTCCGAACTGGCTGCGGCCCGCAAGCGTATCGCCGAGCTGGCTGGTCCGGGGCTACACGGCGATCGCGCCAGCTCGGAGGGGGTCTCGAACCCGCCTGCAGCGGATTCCCCTTCCAACGCACGGAGGCTCCGCCCGTATTCGGGGGCGGAGCCTCTCTGGAGCGAGCAGCTGAGTGCCTTACCGGCGAGATGGGCACCGCCCGCCTCGCCCGCGGGTGGAACCGCGCGGCTTCTTCGCAGGTCAGCCACCGCCCGGAGTGGATCAGATCGCCAGAGACCGTCTCGGCGACGGCCGAACACGGGCCCTCTTCAGCCGCCGAACAGACCGGGGCGGCGCTACAGCGAGCCTGCCGATGCCCGGGAAGTATTCACGGCAAAGTGGGCACCACTCTTGGCGCAGTGAACTCTCACGCCCTGAAAGGGCTCCGACATCGCGTGCCGCGTCACGAACGTCCTACGACCAGAACTCGTCGTACATCTTCGGGTCGGCCGTCAGCACCCAACCCTCGGTGATCTTGTCGTCCCTGATGTGGAAGACGAGGGCGTAGTCCATATCGAGCTCCTTGCCCTCACGTGACGCCGTGACGTGCAGGAGCGCGACTGTGTGGTCATCGTTGGCGAGCACATCGTGGAGCTGTGGACGGTACGTGCCCTCTGCCAGCTGGAACTCCCGCTCGAACGCCGCGAAGGTGTCCTCGCGTCCTCGGTACTCTCCCGCCAGTGGGTTGCTGCCTCCGATATGCCACACCACCTCGGGGTGAAAGACCTTCGCCAGGGCATCCATGTCGCCGACCGCGAAGGCAGCCATGGCGCGCTGGAACACAGCGATGTTCGGGTGATCGGTCATCAGCGCCTCTCTCGGCCCCCTGGGGAGCGTACGTCGCGCGACACACCATGGCTCTGCGGCGCTAGGCCGTCAGGCTGAGCGGCACACAATCGAGCTGCGCGGCCGCGGTGACACTCCGCCCCGGCCAGCGTCCACCAGCACGCCACGCTGCCGGGAAAGGCGGTCCTCTGAATCTCACGGGGGGGGCGGCGCTGCCCCGGCGCAGGTACCCGGATGGCGGCCTTAGGTTGGCTCTCCGGCGGGGACACATGGGGGCACCGAGGAAGGAGCGGTCCCATGGCGAAGAACGCGCATGTGCGTCATAGCGGTGACGGCAAGGCATTCTGGATGCTGAACGGCTTGTACGAGGTCAAGGCGTCGAGCGACGAGACCGACGGCGCGATGACCGTCGTGGAGATGACCATTCCGGAAGGGATGGGCCCACCGCCCCACACCCACCCTGGCACCGAGAGTGTCTACGTCATCGAGGGGACGCTCCGCTATCACATCGCCGGCGAGACGGTTGAAGGCGGTCCCGGGTCCTTCTTCCACATCCCTGAGGGCACCCTGGAGCGGTTCGAGCCCACCAGCACAGTACGGATGCTGATCACCTACACACCGGGCGGCATCGACAAATTCTTCGCCGAGGCGGGTGAACCCGCCCAGCGACGCGAGTTGCCACCCCAGTCGGACACACCGCCGGACGTTGACCGCCTCATCGAGATCGGCAAGCGGCACGGAATTCAGATGCAGCCGATGCCTGAGTAGCTGTTGGTGTCCCGAACCATGACTGCGGCGCTTGCGATGGTCAGGCATAGGGGCGGTGGTTCCTTGGGAGTGGTGGCCTGTCGCAGACATCTTCGCCACCACCGGATAGTCGCACTTTGAGCTGTCCGATTCATTCCCGCAAGTCACAGGCCCAACCGGACTGTCGGACAGCTGGGACCCCCTCCACCTCAGGGCGTGATCCCCAGCGAGGGTCGGCCTGGTGCCGGAGCAGGGGCGGCGGAAGTACGGGCGACGTAACATCGAATGGGAGGCAGCGCACCACCGTGAGGAGGTGTCGTCCATGCCCGTGGCACCTGGAATCGGGCACATCGCCCTGACCGTGAGCGATGTGAAGCGCAGCGCGGAGTTCTACAACCGCCTGCTGGACACTCAGACGGTTCTCGACGTGGAGGACGAATACGGCCCGTTCGTGGCCAACGCCTCCCCGTCATTCATTCTCGGTTTCCGCAAGCATGAGGCGACGAACGAAGCCGATGTGTTCGACCCGGCGCGCGTCGGGCTCGACCACTGCGGGTTCCACGTCGCCGACCGGGGCCAACTGGAAGTCTGGGAGGCCCGGCTCGACGAGCAGGGAGTGTCGCACTCCGGAATCGTCGAGGACCCGTTCGGACTCCATCTCAGCTTCAAGGATCCGGACAATATCGCTCTGGAGTTCTTCTGCCCGGCGGGACAGGGCTGACCCAGGACTGATCCGCACGGCAATGACAACCAGTCTCCCAGCTCAACCGGACAGCCGGGCAGCCGGGCAGCCGGGCAGCCCGGACACCTTCGCCGGGTGCGGGAGCGGTGTCCGTCTCGGATGGGCGAAACCGTCTGGTGGAAGCCCGCGCTCGGCCAAGGCCCGGACGTGGTCGGCTGAATGCAGCAGTGACGGCTTGGCGTTGCTCACCAACAGCCGTCCGCGTAGGCGCGTCTTGGCACGGCGAAAGGAGCGGCCATGACCAGCCATACAGTGCAGGATCGGCTCTTCATTGGCGGGGACATGATCGCGCCTGCCTCGGAAGACGTGATCGATGTCATCTCCCCCTTCTCGGAGGAGCGGATCGGTACCGTTCCCTCATCGACGCCTGCCGATATCGACCGCGCAGTACGCGCGGCGCGCGCCGCCTTCGACAATGGCCCCTGGCCCCGCATGTCTCCACAGGAGCGTGCGGACGCGCTGGGTCCGTTCGGCGAGTACCTGCGCGCACGTGTCCCCGAGATCGCACAGCTCATCACCACAGAGATGGGCTCACCGATCAGCTTCTCGAACCAACTCCAGGCACCGGTGCCCGTGATGCTTTTGGACTACTACCGGGAGCTTGCCTCGACGTTCCCCTTCGAGCAGGATCGACCAGGTCTCAGCGGGCCCGCGCGGATCCTTCGGGAGCCTGTGGGTGTCGTGGGGCAGATCGTGCCGTGGAACGCGCCGCTCATCCTGACGATGGTGAATCTTGCTCCCGCCCTGATCGCCGGCTGTACCGTCGTGCTGAAGCCCGCGCCCGAGACCCCGCTGGACGCGTACCTGCTCGCCGACGCTGCCATGGAGGCCGGTCTGCCCCCGGGTGTCCTCAACATCGTGCCCGCCGGCCGGGAGAACAGTGAGGCGCTCGTGCGGCACCCGCTGGTTGACAAGATCAGCTTCACGGGCAGCTCCGCCGTAGGGCGGCGGATCGGCGCGCTGTGCGGCGAGCAGTTCAAGCGCGTCACCCTCGAGTGCGGCGGGAAGTCGCCCGCCATCATCCTCGAGGACGCCGACATCGACAGCGTCGTGCCCGCCCTCATGCCGTACGCGATCATGATGTCCGGCCAGCACTGCCTGGCACAGACCCGGATCCTCGCTCATCGCAGCCGCTACCAGCAGGTTGTGGATGCGATCTCGCAATCAGCTGCTGCGCTGCGGGTCGGCGATCCGGATGACCCCTCGACCGAGGTCGGCCCCCTGGTGGCCGAGCGCCAGCGGCGGCGGGTCGAGGACTACATCGCCGGCGGACGGAAGGACGGCGCGACGATCACGGTCGGCGGCGGCCGGCCCGCGCGCCAGTCGAAGGGCTGGTACGTCGAACCGACGATCTTCGCAGACGTCGACAGCTCCATGCGCATCGCGCAGGAGGAGATCTTTGGCCCCGTGCTCGTCGTGATCCCCTTCGACGACGACAACGACGCGGTCCGTATCGCGAACGACTCGAAGTACGGCCTGTCGGGAAGCATCTGGACCAACGACCTGGACCGGGCCATGCGCATCGCTCGCCAGGTGCGCACGGGGACCTTGACGCTGAACGGGTACCGGATCGAGTTCGCCGCCCCCTTCGGCGGATACAAGGAATCCGGGATCGGCCGAGAGTTCGGGCCCGAGGGCCTCAGCTCGTTCCTGGAGTACAAGACCATCAATCTGCCAGGCGATCTAGGCAGGTGAACTGCCGTACCCACCCGCCGTATTTCGTCGATCACTTGTCGGTGGTCGCGCCACCGGGCGCAACGCCGGGGTCACACGTCAGGAGTACCGGCAGGCCACGGTACCGGCTCAGCTGTCGACCGCTGTTGGTTACTGGTAGGACCGGTCGCGCTCGCCGCTCTTCGTTGTCGGTCGAGTCACCCATACGTGTACCTGTCCCGGAGGACGACGTATCGGGGTCCTTGCAGCGTGAACTGGTGGTCCAGGGTTCAGGATCCGGTGCGATAGCGGGTGAGCATGAGGGCGACGGCTTCGTCCACGATCGCGGTGTCGGTGGGGTCGGGCGGGACGAAGTCGGTGCGTACGAGCTGGGGCCACAGGAGCTGGCCGCAGATCATGCCGAGGAACTGTTCGGCCACTGCGGAGGTCTGCTGTGTCTGTCCGTCGGCCGAACGGAAGTCGAGTGTGCCGGCCTGCGCTTCGGCGTCCAGGTAGTCGCGGAGCCGGTCGAAGAAGGGTCCGCGGTCGATGGCGAAGCCGGTGCCGACGATGTCGGCGAGTTCCGGCATCTGGGGAAGTTCGGTGATGATGAGGCGGCACAGTGCCGCCGTGCCGGGCCGCGAGACCAGGCAGGCGCAGTCGCGGCCGATGTGGTCCAGACCTTACCGGGGATCGCCGGGCGGGGGCGGTGCGGCGTACTGCACGTCCAGTCGCCACTGTTCGGAGGTGACGGCTGCGAACAGCGCGGCTTTGGAGAGGTACCGCTTGAAGAGGGTGCCGGTGGAGACGCGCGCCTCCCTGGCGATCTGGGCCAGGGAGGTCTTGTCGTATCCCCGGGCGAGGAAGAGGTCGCGGGCGGCGCGGATGATGCGCGCGCGGTTCTCCGCTTTGATCTGCGCGTGATACCCGGCCTGGCACGTATCGCCACCGGTTTCCGCTCGGTCACGGTCCGCCACCGACATACCCACGCCCTTCGCCCGTCTCCCAGCCGCATCCTCGCTGTCAGAGAACGGTCTGGCCACCGGCTCGCACAGGCCACTTGCGGCGGCTTGCCTCGGTGGTGGGCTACCACGTCTGCGCAGGTCACGTGCCCGCCGTGTGGCCCACACCTGCGGAGCTGTCCCCCTGTCGCCGACACGTGCGCGAGGCCGACATGATGGCGCTCTGTGAAATCGGCCACCCCCTGCTCAGGGGTGTCCCCACACCTGCTTGCGATTCCCCAGCTGTGAAATGACCTCCTGGGGCAGGGGCCCGTTTGTCCTCGGCCGATGATTAGGTCTGGTTTGCGATCCGGCGGCCGAGCTGTTCGAGGAACTCCTGCAAGCTGGACGCGGTGACCTCGGAGCGGGGCCGTACTCACGGAAGTGCTCCGCCGCCGTCGCAGGTGAGTGGATGAAGCACCCGCTGTCGACGTCGAGCAGCGAGGCCTCACCGATCACCCAGTAGAGCGGGGTGGGCCGTTCGAGGGTGGGGCTGAGCTGGGGCTTTGACAGAACTCAAACCGCCGTTCCCAATCGCGTGGAGATCATCACCCGACTGCGTGCATATCGCAATCATGTAGGCCTCCGGCCCTCCGAAGCAGTGTCGCTCCGCCGACCTGATCGGCTGCAGCGTCCTGTGTTTTCTCGTTATTCCACAGCGCGGCCGATGAGTTTGTGGCTCCCGGCCGGTCCAAGCTCGTGACACCCCAGGAAAGGACACCGCCATGTCGGAGCTTCTCGTCGACTTCATCACCTCCCTAGACGGCCACGCATCGGGAGAGGGATGGCCCGGGTTCTGGGGCCTCGAGGGCCCGGAGTACCTCGCATGGCTCGGCGAGCAGCCCGAGGCCACCTACCTGATGGGAGCGAACACCTACCGCCTGATGTCGGGCTTCGCCGCAGGCGAGGTCCCGAATGGCCAAGACGAGTTCAGGCCCGAAGAAGAGGCGTCCGTCGACGAGCTCACGCAAGCGTCCAAGGTGGTGTTCTCCTCCTCACTCGAGGAGCCACTGACGTGGGCCAACTCCACGCTTGTCCGCGACGACGCCGTCGAGGCGGTCCGCGCCATGAAGTCGAGTGGCTCGGGGCTCCTCAGCACGATCGGCAGCCTCAGCCTGTCTCGGTCCCTGCTACGAGCCGGACTCGTCGACCGCTTCCGGGTCGTGATGTTCCCGGTGATCACCGGGGCCACGGGCGAAGAACGTATCTACGACGGCTATCCGGACGTTGCCCTCGAGATGATCGAGCACCGCACCTTCGACGGCCGCATCCAGCTGGTCGAGTACAAGCCCCGCGTGCTCGAGCACCCGCCGCTCGGCGTCCCTGCGTGACGTCGCCCCGTCCGCCGGTCTGAACGGCCGCCAGACCGGCGCCGGCGGCTTCAGTCGCTAGGCCCTCACACGCGCTCTCTTCACTCCCCACATTCCCCACACGCTTCAAGACGCAACGAAGTGGACGGAAGAGCGTCCCTGGCCGATTTCAGGGCTCTGGCCGCGGTTCCGTGTCGCGTTTACGGCTTGGCCCGCTCGGCGCGTTTGCGCAGGCAGTCGCGGTGCTGGTGGCAGGTCTTCTCCACCGCGGCGGACAGGTTCTGCAACAGGTGCCAGCGATCAGCGACTTCCAGGGCATGAGGGGCGGCTTCCTTGACCGCCTTGGTGTATGCGGTGGCCCGGTCACGGCAGATGATCTCAGCTCCGGGATGCTCGGTGAGCCAGGCCGCGAACGTTTCGGAGGTGCGGTCGGGCAGCACGTCCACGACCTGGCCGGCCTCGACGTCGACCAGAATGGTGCCGTAGGTGCAGCCCTTGCGGAAGGCGAACTCGTCCACCCCCAGCACCAGCGGCGCACGGTCCCGCACCGTCGGCGCCGTTAACAGCCTGAGTAGCCGCGTCCGGCCTGCGGCCAGCCGCAGGCGGCGGCACAACCGCGCGGCTGGACGCCCGCCGAGCTCGATCGCGATCGAACGCAGCCAGCCTGTCAGCCCGGTGCTGGAGCGGACGTGCCGCTCGGACAGGCCCGGCACCTACTCGACGAACGTCTTGCGGCAACAGCTTTTCCGGTCACAGAAGTATCGGCGACCCGTAGCCGGACTATGACCCGGCGAGAGCCCAACGGCCTTTCATTCAGGGCGCGTTGGTACGTGCTGTGGATGCGCCTCGCCTGTTTCCGGCAGTCCGGGCACCGGCCCGGGCGAGCGATGGACACCGCCTCCACCACAAGGACGTCGGAGGAGTCGCTGACGCGCTCCACTCGCACATCGATCCCGGGAAACAGCACAGCCTCTACCGTCTTGCTCGCCATGGCAGGCGCCCGCTCCGTCACCAAGTGGTACGGCGCCCCGAAAGAAATCGCCCCGGGCTCCCCACGACTGGAGGGGACCGGCCAGGCGTAGCAGAAGCACGGAGGTCCAAGTAGTTCAGCCAGCGGACCCGCGAGAGCTAGGGTGCTTTCCTGGCCCCACACGGGCATAGGTCAAGAGCGCGTCCATTCTGACCTTCGGCCTCGCACACGCGGGGATAACTCCTACGTCGCCACAACGCTGGACGACCTGCACACGTAGGCCTCGCACACGCGGGGATAGCTCGCCGACACCGGTTCCGTTCATCAGAACGTATAGGTCGGCCCCGCACACGGGGAATAGCTCTGCGGTGACCATCCGCTCGAAGGCCCCCACCAAGTGGGCCATGTGTGCGCGGGGATAGCTCAGTCGGGCTGTCCCGGGTGGCGGCACCTGTTCAGTCGGCCCCGCACACACGGGGATAGCTCCATCCTGTCCGACGAGCGGCGGCTCAAGAGCGCCTCCTTCGGTCTGCGGGCTTTTTCGCCGCTGGCAGCGCCGGGGAGTGTGAGCAGCCCTGCCCACGCTCCCCGGCGCGAACCAACGGGCGCGGTCGCATCGAGTGGTCGGCGAACGTCGCCCCCCCGATCTGCCGGACTCACCAGCATGCCGCCGGGGCACGCCAGGTCGGCCAGGCCCAGTAGGAACCGCCTTGGCCCGAGCGATCCCGCGAGCCACGAGGAGTCCCGTGGCGTGCGGTGGTGCGTATGGTCGAACCCCTTACCGAAAGGACTGCTGGTGCCCCCCTCGGAGACATCGATCACTGAGGTCAGAGGCCGACAGACGTGATCCTGCTCCGGAGATCAAGCTCGTGCGTCTCGCTGCTGGACTTCCTTGAGGACTCCGGCCACCGTCGCGAAGTCATTGTCCACGTGGAGGACGGTGTGCCCATGGTGTACAGCTGTTGCACACACCAACAGGTCGATCGCTCCCGCCGCCCGATGCTGACCCCTCTGGGTCAGTTTGTACTGGGCGGTGTCGACCCACCGCCAGGCGTTCTTCGGAACCGGGGAGAGCAGACAGAGCGCGTCCAGTTCCTCGGCCAGCTCATCTCGGTGAGACGGGCTGGTCGCCGAGTAGAGGAATTCGGCACGTGTCGGCTCGCAGAGGTGGAACACCCCGGCGGCGATGTGTCCCTCCCAGGGGCGCAGCGCACCTGGGGTACGGAACAGATGCCACAGAGCCGAGGTGTCCACCAGATACGTGATCACTCGAAGGCCTCGCGCCGCGCACGCTTCTCGGCTTCATGCGCCGCTGCGGCCTGCTCGAACTCGCCGCGCTCACCTCGCGCGGCCAGCTTCTCCGCGGCCTCAAGCCTCTTGATCCGCGCCACGTAGTCCCGAAGCGCCGCGTTGACGGTCTCCTTCTTCGTCGTGGCACCCATGAGCCGCATGGCCTCGGCCAGCGCCTCGTCGTCGAGATCAATCTGAGTGACGGACACCGGGGACACCTCCAACATATGCAATGTATGCATCCAAGATACATCGCCAACATTACATACGACCACTGATCACAAAAGACCGCTCAAGGGAGGTGCGCAGGATGGCGAGGCGTTTCCATTCGGACCGCTTCCCGACACAGGACGGATCAGCGGGGCCTGCTGCACCCCGACATGAATCACCCCATGGACCCCATGACCGACTTGACCGTAATCGGCGTCCCGAATCTGTCCTGCCGATCATGAAAACACGTGTCGAGACGCTCTACGAGCGTCCCTCAACTCGCTGCCCAGCTCGCATAGTTACTGGTCAGATCGATTCTTCTCGCGTAGCGAGTGGTGGGGCGGGTGGGACTCGAACCCACGGCCGACGGATTATGAGTCCGCTGCTCTAACCGGCTGAGCTACCGCCCCGTACGGCGTGTCGCGCACATTTGTGCGCGCCGTCTGCCGCAGCATAGCCGCTCATACGATCTCCTGCTTCGGATGGTCGGCCTTCGCATGCGCTTGTTGACCTTGAGGACTTCGGCTCGGCGCGCGCGGTTCCCCCGGACATGAAAAAGGACCCCGACGGGGTCCTCTTCCGGTTGCTCTCCCGACTGGACTCGAACCAGTAACCTGCCGGTTAACAGCCGGCTGCTCTGCCAATTGAGCTACGGAAGATCGAAGCTCCCCCGACTGGACTCGAACCAGTAACCTGCCGGTTAACAGCCGGCTGCTCTGCCAATTGAGCTACGGAGGATTGCCTCGTTGCATCGAACGTACCTCCCTGGGTATTCGCCAGGGGGCGTGCGCTCGCTGCGACACATACATTAGCGCAAGCAGGGGGGTGCTCCGCCAATCGGTATCCCCCACGCCCGTCGCCCACGCAGGGCAACGCAAGGGACCGACGCAGACGTAAGGGAAGGGTGACCGCCATGCGGTATCGGCTCACGTTCTTTGCCGGACTGGCCCTGGGTTACGTGCTCGGCACACGCGCCGGACGCGAGCGCTACGAGCAGTTGAAGAAGTCCGCCCAGCAGGTCGCGCAGAACCCCGCCGTGCGCAACACCGCGGAGTCGGCGGCCCAGCAGGGGCGCGTGTTCGCCGGCAAGGCGTACCACGTGGTCAGCGAGAGGGTCGGGGACCACGTGCCCGACTCGGTCGCCGAGAGGGTCCGCTCCCTGCGCGCACGCAACGGGCACGGCTCCGCCGGAGACGACTGGGGTACCAGTAATACATAGCGACCGGATTGGGTCGGCCGGACCGACGCGCGGCGCTCCCACCTCTTCCCGTGCGGCAGAATTTCTGCCATGGGGATAGTCGCCGGGCTGGACAGTTCGCCCGATTTTACGCGCATTGTCGTCTGTGACTCGGACACAGGGGCCGTGCTCAGGCAGGGGTATGCCCCGCACCCGTTGGAGGCGGCGGAGGGCGGGGCGCGTCCGTCGGACGTCGATCCGCAGGCGTGGCTGCTGTCTCTGGGGGAGGCGGCCACAGGCGGGCTGCTGGAGGGTGTGCAGGCCATCGGGGTGTCGTCCCAGCAGAACGGGCTGATCGCGCTGGACGCGCAGGGCAACACCGTGCGCCCGGCGATGGTCGGCGCCGACAGGCGGACCCAGGTCGCGGCGGCCGACCTGGTCGACGCGCTCGGGGGGCGCGGGGCGTGGGCGGAGGCCGTCGGCTGTGTGCCGGGGGCCGCGCAGCCGGTGACCAAGCTGCGCTGGATGAGCCGTACGGAACCGGATGCCGCGATGCGGACCGCCGTACTGCTCCAGGCTCACGACTGGCTGGTCTGGCAGTTGCTGGGGCGGCCGGTGCGGCGGACCACCGACCGGGGCGGGGCGTCCGGCACCGGGTACTGGAACGCGGCGACCGGGCAGTACCGCACCGATCTCGTCGAGATGGCCCTGGGGCATCAGGTCATGCTCCCCGAGGTGCTCGGGCCCTCGGACGCGGCCGGTACGACGCCGGAGGGGCTCCTCATCTCCGCCGGCACCGGTGAGACCATGGCCGCCGCGTTCGGACTGGGCATCGGGCTCGGTGACGCAGTGGTGTCGCTGGGGGCCTCCGGGTCCGTCATGGCCGTACACACCGAGGCGCTCGTCGACTCCTCCGGGATGATCACCTCGCTGGCCGACGCCACGGGGATGCATTTGCCGGTCGTCACCACGCTGAACGCCGTACGGACGCTGCGCGGGGCCTCCGAGATGCTGGGCGTGGCCGATCTGGAGGGGCTGTCCGAGCTGGCGATGAAGTCGACGCCGGGGTCGCACGGGCTGGTGATGCTGCCGTATCTGGAGGGCGAGCGGACGCCGAATCTGCCGCACACGGCCGGGACGCTGGCCGGGCTGCGGCGGGAGTCGATGAAGCCGGAGCACTTCGCGCGGGCAGCGTTCGAGGGGATGCTGTGCGGGCTCGCGGACGCGCTGGACGTGCTGCGCGGCCGGGGCGTCGACGTACGGCGGATCTTCCTGCTGGGTGCGGCGGCGGAGCTGCCCGCCGTGCAGGCGGCGGCGCCGGCGCTGTTCGGCGTGCCGGTGGTCGTGCCGCAGCCCGCGGACTACGCGGCGGTGGGCGCGGCCCGGCAGGCGGCCTGGGCGCTGGGCGTGACCCAGGGGACGCTCGACCCACGGACACCGCCGCTCTGGCCCGGTGCGGCCGCTCAACTGCTGGACCCGGGGGACGAGTTGGCTGTGGGGCAGGCGGTTCGGCAGCAGTACGTCTCGGTGCGTGAGCAGACTCACCCCGGGGCGTTCCGGGCCTGATCATCTGCGCAGACACGGCATCGGACCTTCACCGTTGGGTTAATTCGGTTGAGGTAACGCGGGTGGAGTGTTCGACGATGGGGGGTGGTGCATCCCGAACCCCGTCCTCGACTCCGAGAGATCTCGCGTGCTCATACGATTGCTGAGAAGTCATCTCCGTCCGTACCGGACACCGATCGTCCTGCTGGTGCTGCTGCAGTTCGTGCAGACGTGCGCCACGCTCTACCTGCCCACGCTGAACGCGGACATCATCGACGAGGGCGTGGTGGAGGGGGACACGGGTTACATCCTGTCCTTCGGCGCGTTGATGATCGGTATCTCGCTGGTGCAGGTCGTCTGCAACATCGGGGCCGTGTACTACGGCGCCCGTACCGCTTCGGCGGTCGGCCGGGACATCCGGGCGGCCGTGTTCGACCGGGTGCAGTCGTTCTCGGCGCGTGAGGTCGGTCACTTCGGTGCGCCGTCGCTGATCACGCGGACGACGAACGATGTGCAGCAGGTGCAGATGCTGGTGCTGATGACGTTCACCCTGGTGGTGTCGGCGCCGATCATGTGTGTGGGCGGCATCGTGCTGGCCCTCGGCCTGGATGTGCCGCTGTCGGGGGTGCTGCTCGCCGTCGTACCGGTGCTCGGCGTTTCCGTCAGCCTCATCGTGCGCCGGCTGCGCCCCCTGTTCCGCACGATGCAGGAGCGGCTCGACATCGTGAACCGGGTGCTGCGGGAGCAGATCACCGGCAACCGGGTGATCCGGGCCTTCGTGCGGGACGACTACGAGAAGGACCGGTTCCGGAAGGCGAACGTCGAGCTCACGGACGTATCCCTGGGGACCGGGCGGATGCTCGCGCTGATGTTCCCGATCGTGATGACGGTCATCAACCTGTCGTCGATCGCGGTGGTGTGGTTCGGCGCCCATCGGATCGACAGCGGCGGGATGGAGATCGGCGCGCTCACCGCCTTCCTCGCCTATCTGATGCAGATCGTCATGGCCGTGATGATGGCCACCTTCATGTTCATGATGATGCCGCGTGCGGAGGTGTGCGCCGAGCGCATCCAGGAGGTGCTCGACACCGAGACGAGTGTCGTGCCGCCGGTGGAGCCCGTGCGGGAGCTGCGGCGGCACGGGTTCCTGGAGGTCCGGGGTGCGGGCTTCCGCTATCCGGGTGCCGAGGAGCCGGTGCTCAGGTCGATCCAGGTCGTGGCGCGGCCGGGTGAGACGACCGCCGTCATCGGGTCGACCGGCAGCGGCAAGTCGACGCTCCTCGGGCTGGTCCCCCGACTGTTCGACGCCACCGAGGGCGAGGTGCTGGTGGACGGTGTCGACGTACGGACGCTCGATCCGAAGCTGCTGGCCAGGACGGTGAGTCTGGTGCCGCAGAAGCCGTATCTCTTCTCGGGGACCGTGGCGACGAACCTGCGGTACGGCAATCCGGACGCCACGGACGAGGAGCTGTGGCACGCGCTGGAGGTGGCGCAGGCGAAGGAGTTCGTCGAGCGGCTCGAAGGCGGGCTGAACGCGCCCATCGCGCAGGGCGGGACGAATGTGTCGGGCGGGCAGCGGCAGCGGCTCGCGATCGCGCGGACGCTGGTGCAACGGCCGGAGATCTACCTCTTCGACGACTCCTTCTCCGCGCTCGACTACGCGACCGACGCCGCCCTGCGCGCGGCGCTGGGGCGGGAGACCGCCGACGCGACCGTCGTGATCGTCGCCCAGCGGGTGGCGACCATCAGGGACGCCGACCGGATCATCGTGCTCGACGAGGGCCGGGTCGTCGGTACCGGCCGCCATCACGAGCTGATGGCGGACAACGAGACCTACCGGGAGATCGTCCTCTCCCAGCTCACGGAAGCGGAGGCAGCCTGATGGCCGGGCCGTTGGGACGGATGGCGGGGGCCGGAGGCGGCCCCGATCAGCACACCATGGACTTCAAGGGGTCCGGGAAGCGGCTGCTCGCGCAGTTCAGGCCCGAGCGATTGACGATGTACGCGATGGTCGTGTGCGCGGTGCTCAGCGTCGGGCTGTCGGTGCTGGGACCGTGGATCCTCGGCAAGGCGACCGACCTGGTGTTCGCGGGGGTCGTCGGGCGGGAGATGCCGGCGGGCCGGACGAAGGCCGAGGTGCTGGAAGGGCTGCGGGAGCGTGGGGACGGCGCGGTCGCCGACATGCTGTCCGGCACGAACTTCACGCCCGGCAAGGGCATCGATTTCGACGCCGTAGGCGCCGTGCTGCTGGTTGCCCTCGGCATCTTCCTGGTCGCGGGACTGCTGATGGCGGCGGCCACGCGGCTGTCCAACCGGGCCATCAACCGGACCGTCTACCTCATGCGCGAGGAGCTCCAGGCGAAGCTGTCGCGGCTGCCGCTGTCGTACTTCGACCAGCGGCAGCGGGGTGAGGTGCTGAGCCGGGCGACCAACGACATCGACAACATCGGCCAGACGCTGCAGCAGTCGATGGGGCAGCTCGTCAACTCGCTCCTCACCATCATCGGTGTGCTGGTGATGATGTTCTGGGTGTCGCCGCTGCTGGCGCTGGTCGCGCTGGTGACCGTACCGGTGTCGTTCCTGGTGGCCACGCGGGTGGGCAAGCGGTCGCAGCCGCACTTCGTCGCGCAGTGGCGGACCACCGGGAAGCTCAACGCGCACATCGAGGAGATGTACACCGGGCACACACTGGTGAAGGTGTTCGGGCGGCAGGAGGAGTCGGCGAAGCAGTTCGCCGAGGAGAACGAGCGGTTGTACGAGGCCGGGTTCAAGGCCCAGTTCAACAGCGGGATCATGCAGCCGCTGATGTTCTTCGTGTCGAACATCAACTATGTGCTGGTGGCGGTGGTGGGCGGGCTGCGGGTCGCTTCGGGTGCCCTGTCGATCGGCGATGTGCAGGCCTTCATCCAGTACTCCCGGCAGTTCTCCATGCCGCTGACGCAGGTGGCGTCGATGGCGAACCTCGTGCAGTCGGGCGTGGCTTCGGCCGAGCGGGTCTTCGAAGTGCTGGACGCCGACGAGCAGGACGCCGACGCCGTGCCCGGGGTGCGGCCGGAGGAGCTGCGGGGGCGGGTGGCGCTGGAGGGCGTGTCCTTCCGGTACGACGCCGACAAGCCGCTGATCGAGGATCTGTCGCTGGTCGTCGAGCCCGGGCACACGGTGGCGATCGTGGGGCCGACCGGGGCCGGGAAGACGACCCTGGTGAACCTGCTGATGCGGTTCTACGAGGTCACCGGTGGGCGGATCACGCTCGACGGGGTCGATGTCGCGTCCATGTCCCGGGACGAACTGCGGGACGGGATAGGGATGGTGCTCCAGGACACCTGGCTGTTCGGGGGGACCATCGCGGAGAACATCGCGTACGGGGCGTCGGCCTCGCGGAAGGTCACGCGGGGGGAGATCGAGGAGGCTGCTCGGGCGGCGCACGCGGACCGGTTCATCCGGACGCTGCCCGACGGGTACGACACCGTGATCGACGACGAGGGGACGGGGGTGAGTGCGGGTGAGAAGCAGCTCATCACGATCGCTCGGGCGTTCCTGTCGGATCCGGTGATTCTGGTGCTGGACGAGGCGACGAGTTCGGTCGACACGCGTACGGAGGTGTTGATCCAGAAGGCGATGGCGAAGCTCGCGCATGGGCGGACGTCGTTCGTGATCGCGCATCGGTTGTCGACGATTCGGGATGCGGACACGATTTTGGTGATGGAGGGTGGGGCGATCGTGGAGCAGGGGGCGCACGAGGAGTTGTTGGCCGCGGATGGGGCTTATGCGCGGCTGTACAAGGCGCAGTTCGTGGAGGCTGTGGCTGAGGTGGACTGAGGGCGGCGGGGGCGCGCGGGGGCTTTTCTCGCCCCCGCCGCCCCTACCCGTCCCATCCCCAGGGGCTGCCGCCCCTTCGACCCCGCTCAGGTGTGTCGGTTGTCTGCGGGCGGGTGGGGGCTGGTCGCGCAGTTCCCCGCGCCCCTAAAAGACCAGCCCCTGCTTTCCAGGGGCGCGGGGAACTGCGCGACCAGCCCCCACCCACCCCGCACCCGAAGACGACAGCCCTCAGTCCAGGTAGCCCCTCAGTTGGTCCGCGAAGGCGTGGTCCCGCAGCTTGTTCAGCGTCTTGGACTCGATCTGCCTGATGCGTTCGCGGGTGACGCCGAAGATGCGGCCTATCTCCTCCAGCGTGCGGGGGCGGCCGTCCGCCAAGCCGTAACGCAGCTGGACCACCTTGCGTTCGCGTTCGCCGAGGGTGGAGAGGACCGCTTCCAGGTGTTCGCGGAGCAGCAGGAACGCGGCCGATTCCACGGGGCTCGCCGCGTCGCCGTCCTCGATGAGGTCGCCGAGGGCCACGTCGTCCTCCTCGCCCACCGGGGCGTGGAGCGACACCGGTTCCTGGGCGAGGCGGAGGACCTCGCTGACTCGCTCGGGCAGCAGGTCGAGGTGGGCGGCCACCTCCTCGGGGGTGGGCTCGTAGCCCCGCTCCTGGAGCATGCGGCGCTGGACGCGGACGACCCGGTTGATGAGCTCGACCACGTGGACGGGGACGCGGATGGTGCGGGCCTGGTCGGCGAGGGCGCGGGACATGGCCTGGCGGATCCACCAGGTCGCGTAGGTCGAGAACTTGTAGCCGCGCGCGTAGTCGAACTTCTCGACGGCCCGGATGAGGCCCAGGTTTCCTTCCTGGACCAGGTCCAGCATGGTCAGGCCACGGCCTACGTAACGCTTCGCCACCGACACGACGAGCCGCAGGTTCGCCTCGATCAGGCGGCGCTTGGCCATGCGGCCCATGACGACCAGCTTGTCGAGGTCGAGGGCGAGTTGGGTGTCGAGGTCGGGGGCGCTGCCCAGCTTCTCCTCGGCGAAGAGGCCGGCCTCGACCCGGCGGGCGAGTTCCACTTCCTCCGCCGCCGTGAGCAGCGGGATGCGGCCGATCTCGCGCAGGTACTGGCGGAACAGGTCGGAAGACGGGCCACTGGTGTCCGGGCGGCTGCGCGGGAGTTCGACGGGTTCGGGGGGATCGGCCGTCTCGATGGCCTCCACCACGGCGGCCGGTGGCTCGTCGAGCTCGGGCGACGCCTCCGGCGCCGCCTCGGGGTGGTGCGCGGCGCGGCTCTGGGCGGGCACCGCCGTGATGACGTCGGTCTCCGCGTCCGGCTCCGCGCCGTCGGTACTGACGGCCGTACTGATGTCGTTCTGGTCGGTACTGATGGCCGTACTGATGTCGTTCTGTATGAGGGTCTGGGTCTGCACGGGGGCGACCTCCAGGAATGTCGCTGCCAGGGCGTACGGCAGCGGTACGTCTGGGATGGCGCGGGCGGCCTCGCCGCCGTCCATCCCGTACTCATCGAGCGGAACCGCGGGGATCTCGAACCCATGGGCGGGTCGGCCGCGCTCCGAGGACTCAGGCACCGGAACCCAGTGTGGAGTACGACACACAGCCGCCACGAGGGGCGTGCGGTGACTTTTTGCGTCCGGTCCGTGACCTCACGGTTACTCTGCCGTACGAGTGCGCTGCTGAGAGGGCTGTAACCCGCTTGAAGGCCGTACGGAGAGGGGGTGCTCCGGCGCGGATTGGCATGTGCGCCAGGGACGTTCACGCGGGCGGGCGCCGCCGGGCACCGCCTCAGAGCGCCTCCGCGCCCCGCTCCCGCAACGCCTGGTCGTACTGCTGGAGGACCCACAACTCGTTCTGTACGGCGGCCAGCTGGGCCGGGTCGCCCTGGGCGGCCGCCCTCGCCAGGCTGCCCTGGACGTCACGCACCCGACGTTCGACGGCCCGGCGGCGCACGGTGACCAGCTGGGCCCCGGCATACACCTCGTCGACCGTCTTGCGCATGATCGCCTCGACGGCCAGCTCGGTCACCATGGCCCGCACCGTGTCGTCCGGTGCGGCCTCGCGGACCCGGACCAGATACTCCTGCGGGTCCTCGGCGCCGTACTCGACACCGCCCGCCTCGATGATCGTCTGGCGGACGGCCGCGTACTGCTCGGCGGTGAACTCGTCGACCCCGTAGGCGTCGAAGGCCGGGGCGACCAACTCCGGGCGCTGGAGGGCGAGTTTGAGGAGTTCCCGCTCGGTGGCGAAGACCGGGTTGCGGAGGGTGAGGGCCGGGCCGGACGGGGGCCGGGCGGTGGACTCGTACGGCTGTGACGGGCGCTGGGCGGCCGGGGCGGGGCCCTGGCCGCCGCGGTCGCGGGCCCAGCGGGCCAGCTGGGCGACGCGCTTGACGACGAACTGGGTGTCGAGGATGCCGAGCATGCCGGCGAGCTGCACGGCGACCTCGTGCTGGGCGCCGCTGTTCTTGATGCGGGCCACGACGGGCGCGGCCTCGTCGAGGGCGGCGGCGCGGCCCGCCGGGGTCTCCAGGTCGTAGCGGGCGACGATCTGGCGGAGCGCGAACTCGAAGAGCGGGGTGCGGGGTTCGGTCAGCTCGACGACCGCCTCGTCGCCCTTCGCCAGCCGCAGCTCGCACGGGTCCATGCCGTCCGGCGCGATCGCGATGTACGTCTCGGCGGCGAACTTCTGGTCGTCCTCGAAGGCGCGCAGGGCCGCCTTCTGGCCGGCCGCGTCGCCGTCGAAGGTGAAGATCACGCGTGCGCTGCCGTTGTCCATCAGCAGCCGGCGGAGGATCTTGATGTGGTCGCCGCCGAAGGCCGTACCGCAGGTCGCGATGGCCGTGGTCACCCCGGCGAGGTGGCAGGCCATGACGTCCGTGTACCCCTCGACCACGACGGCCCGGCTGGCCTTGGCGATGTCCTTCTTGGCGAGGTCGATGCCGTACAGGACCTGGGACTTGCGGTAGATCGCCGTGTCCGGGGTGTTCAGGTACTTGGGTCCGTTGTCCGACTCGTAGAGCTTGCGGGCGCCGAAGCCCACCACGTCGCCGGCGATGTCGCGGATGGGCCACATCAGACGGCCCCGGAAGCGGTCGATGGGGCCGCGGCGGCCCTCCTGGGACAGCCCGGACAGGAGCAGTTCCTTGTCGGCGAAGCCCTTGCCGCGCAGAAAGCGGGTGAGGTGGTCCCAGCCCTGGGGGCTGTAGCCGACGCCGAAGTGGACGGCGGCGGCCTGGTCGAAGCCGCGCTCGGCGAGGAAGATCCGGCCCGTGTCGGCCTCCGGGCTGGTGGCGAGCTGCTCCGCGTACCACTCGGCGGCGATCTTGTGCGCCTCTACCAGGCGGATCCGCTCGCCGCGCTGGTGCGACGGGTTGTACCCGCCCTCCTCGTAGCGAAGGGTGATTCCGGCCTGTCCGGCCAGCCGCTCGACCGCCTCCGAGAAGGACAGGTGGTCGACCTTCATCACGAACGTGATGGTGTCGCCGCCCTCCTGGCAGCCGAAGCAGTGGAAGAGGCCCTTGCTAGGGCTGACCTGGAAGGACGGCGACTTCTCGTCGTGGAACGGGCAGAGTCCCTTGAGGTTCCCCCCGCCCGCGTTCCGCAGCTGGAGGTACTCGGACACCACGGCGTCGATCGGGACCGCGTCCCGTACCGCCTTCACGTCCTCGTCGTTGATCCGTCCTGCCACGCGGTGATTCTACGGTGGTCCACCGACAGTCTTGGGGTCACACAGGGGCGCGAGGAACCGCGCGACCAGCCGCGGACGGCCCGCGGTCGCCCCGCATCCCCACCCGGCAGACGCCTAGGCGATCAGGCTCTCCAGCGGTACTTGGGGGTTCGACAGTGCCTCCACGTCCACCGCGGCCCGCGCCCGGATCAGCTTCTGGATCGGCTCAGTGACATCCCACACGTTCACGTTCATCCCGGCCAGCACCCGCCCCTCCTTCACCCAGAACGCGATGAACTCCCGCTTCCCGGCGTCCCCCCGAATCACCACTTGGTCGTACGACCCGGGCGGCGCCCACCCCGAGTACTCCATCCCCATGTCGTACTGATCGGAGAAGAAATAGGGCACGCGGTCGTAGGTGACGTCCTTCCCGAGCATCGCCCGCGCGGCCGCCGGCCCGCCGTTGAGCGCGTTGGCCCAGTGCTCCACCCGTAGCCGGGTGTCGAACAGGGCGTGCGGGAAGGACACGACGTCCCCGGCGGCGTAGATGGAGGGGTCGGACGTACGGAGCCGGGCGTCGACCACGATGCCCCCGCCGTGCGCACGGTCGGCGATCTCCAGCCCCGCGGCCTCGGCGAGACCGATGCGTGGGGCGGCGCCGATGGCCGCGAGGACGTCGTGCGCCGGGTGCTCCTCCCCCGTGTCCGTACGGGCGGCGAGCACCATCCCGTCCTGGCCGACGATCTCCGTGAGCTTCGCCCCGAAGTGGAAGCGGACGCCGCGCTCGCGGTGCAGTTCGGCGAAGAGGTTGCCGAGCTCGGGGCCGAGCACGCCGTGCAGCGGTGTCGGTTCGGGCTCCACTACGGTGACCTCCGCGCCGTACTCGCGGGCTGCGGCCGCCACCTCCAGGCCGATCCAGCCGGCGCCGGCGATGACCAGATGGCCGTTGTCGCGGCCGAGGGCGGCGAGGACGCCCTTGAGGCGCTCGGCGTGGGCGAGGCGGCGCAGATGGTGGACGCCCGCGAGACCGGTGCCCGGGATGTCCAGGCGGCGGGGCTCGGCGCCGGTCGCGAGCAGGAGCGTGTCGTAGTGGACGAGGGTGCCGTCGTCGCCGAAGCGGACGGTCTTGGCCGTGCGGTCGATCGCGTCGACGGTCTGGCCGAGGTGCAGTTCGATGTCGTTGCGCGCGTACCAGGACGGCTCGTGGACGAAGACGCTGTCGCGCTCCTCCTTGCCGAGCAGATAGCCCTTGGAGAGCGGCGGGCGCTCGTACGGGTGGTCTCGTTCGTCGCAGATCAGTATCACGCGGCCGGTGAAGCTCTCCGCTCGGAGCGTCTCGGCCGCCTTCGCGCCGGCGAGACCACCTCCGACGATGACGAATGTCTGATCCGCGTCGACCACTTGATGCCTCCTCTTAAGGGTGCGTCCACATGCGAGCGTCCCGCACACAGCGTGATGCGGGAAGAGGTAGTGACCCGATCAGGCCACGGAGGGTCACGTATCGGTCATATCCCTGTCACATCCGCCCCGTCAGTCTCGCGTGCAACGAGCGGGCCGAGGTGTCGGTGAGGGAGGCGATCTGGTCGACGATCACCCGCTTGCGGGCGCGGTCGTCCGGAGCCGCGTCGAACAGTGCGCAGAACTGGGGATCGAGGCCCTCCGGCGCGCGGGCGGTGAACGCCTCGGCCAGTTCGGCGACGATGATCCGCTGGTCGGCGCGGAGCAGCTCCTGCTCGGCCCGCTGCATGACATACCGGTCGGCGACGGCCTTGAGGACCGCGCACTCCAGGCGCGCCCCGCGCGGGACGACCAGTTCGGCGGCGTACCGGGTGAGGGGGCCGCTGCCGTACGCCTCCCGGGTGGCGGCCTCGGCGGCCAGGCAGAAGCGGCCGATGAGCTGGCTGGTGGCGTCCTTCAACCGGGCCTGGGCGACGGCCGTTCCGTCGTAGCCGTGCGGCCACCACTCCTGGTCGAGGAGGCGGTCGAGGGCCTCGGCGAGTTCGGCCGGGTCGGTGTCGGCGGGCACGTAGCGGCCACGTGCCACCTCGAACACCGACTGCCGTTCGGGCTCCGCGTGCAGGCAGCCCGGGTCGATGTGGCCCGCGTGCAGGCCGTCCTCGACGTCGTGCACGGAGTACGCCACGTCGTCGGCCCAGTCCATGACCTGGGCCTCGAAGGTCGTGCTCGTGCCGGGGGCGTCCTTGCGGACCCAGTCGAAGACGGGGCGGTCGTCGTCGTACACGCCGAACTTGGGCGACTTCGGGTCGGTGGGGTGGGCGCCGCGGGGCCAGGGGTACTTGGTGGCGGCGTCCAGGGCGGCGCGGGTGAGGTTGAGGCCGACGCTCATGAGGTCGCCGGTGGTGTCCGACCGGACGAAGCGCTTGGGTTCGATCCTTGTCAGCAGGCGCAGGGACTGGGCGTTGCCCTCGAAGCCGCCGCAGTCCTCGGCGAATTCGTTGAGGGCCTGTTCGCCGTTGTGGCCGAAAGGGGGGTGGCCGAGGTCGTGCGAGAGGCAGGCGGCCTCGACGAGGTCGGGGTCGCAGCCGAGGGCCGCGCCCAGTTCTCGGCCGACCTGGGCGCACTCCAGGGAGTGGGTCAGGCGGGTGCGGGGGCTGGCGTCCCAGGCGGGGACGTTGCGCTCGCCTGGTGGGACGACCTGGGTCTTGCCCGCGAGCCTTCTGAGCGCGGAGGAGTGCAGGATGCGGGCGCGGTCGCGTTGGAAGGCGGTGCGGCCTGGGCGTTTGTCGGGCTCGGGGGCCCATCGTTCTGCCGAGGGGGTGTCGTAGTGGGGGGGTGCGGTGCCTTCCATGATTCGACAGTAAGGGGAGGGGGTGACAAATGGGTGCCTACTCGTCTGCCGGGTTCTGTCGGGCGGCGAGTGCGGGTTGTTTGGGGCTGGTCGCGCCCACGCGGCGGAGCCGCATATCGATAACGCCCCGCGCCCCTGACGGGGCGCTCCTGTCGGCCGGGAGTTCTACAGCCTCCCCTATGCCGACGCGAGAGCCGGCAGCGTCTTGGCTTCGGTCGCCAGGGCCTGGTCGTAGCGGTGCAGGACCAGGCTTGCCATCGCCGGGTGCGTGCCCAGGGGGGCCGAGGCTATCCATGGGGCCGCTGCCGCGCACTCCGTGGCGAAGCGGCCGGGGGCGGTGAAGTAGGAGGCGACGGCTATGCGGGTGCGGCCTCGGGTGGTGAGGGCGCGGATGGTGTCGGGGACGTTGGGCGCGGCGGTGGTGGCGTAGGCCGGGACCACGGGGACGCCGAGGCGTTCGGCGAGGAGCTGGGCGGTGCGGCCCGTGTCGACCTTCGACTCGGGGTCGCGGGAGCCCGCGGCGGCGAGCACCACGGCGCTGGTGCGGCGGGTGGCGTCGTCCATCCGGGTGCGCCAGCCGGCCTCGACGAGGCGGGTGTACAGGGTCTCCACGAGGAGGGGGTGCGGGCCGAGAGGGGCGGCCAGCCGGGTGCGGGTCTTCGCCGCCGCGGCCATCGCGGGGATGTCCTGCTTGATGTGGTAGCCGCGGCTGAGGAGGAGGGGGACGAGGACCGCTTCCCGGTCGCCGAGGGCGGCGAGGGTGTCGGGGAGCAGGGGCTCGTTCAGCTCGATGTGGCCGAGGTGCACGGCGAGGCCGGGGCGCTGCTCGCGGACGCGGTCCATGAGGGTGCGCACCGTCGTCAGGGCGCGCGGGTCGCGGCTGCCGTGCGCGACCAGGACGAGCGCGGGCGGGGCGGGGCGCCGGGTCCCGTCGCGGGAGACGAGGCTGAGCTGGCTGGCCAGCTGGTGGGTGATCCGGTTCATGATGTGCGCCGTACTGTCGAGGTCTGCGTTCGACTTGCTCGTCGTCGCCGTCATGAACAAAGGGTGTCCGGGAGAGGTTGCCTCCCCGTTGCACCGTGGTGACGGGTCTTTTCCGGGGGTTCACGCCACGCCGTCGGGTCGTGTGAGCCGCTGTGACCTGGCGTTTCGACCCTGTCGAGTGAAACTTGTCACGCTTGCGGGTGAACCGGATCACCGCGGACGGCGTCTTCGTTGGTCGGAGAGGACGGGCGCTGTCGGGTCCGTCGGAAACAGCCAGGACACATACGGGAGTCCGACGAACGGGGGTCGCGGTGGGGCGTGTCGGACGTGTTTTGCGAGCCGTTCGGCTGCCGCGTACGCGCGCTGGGCGGCGGCGGGCCGTGCAGGCGGTGATGCTGCTGTGCGTGCTGGCGCTGCTGCCCGCGACCTGGATGTTCACGGCCGCCGACGACCGGCTGCGGACCACGGCCGACGTACCGCGCACCGAGGTCGCGGTGGTCTTCGGCGCGGGGCTGTGGCAGGGCGAGCCGTCGCCGTATCTCGCGCGCCGGCTGGACGCGGCGGCCGAGCTGTACCGCACGGGCCGGATCAAGGTCGTCCTGGTCACCGGGGACAACAGCCGCGAGGAGTACGACGAGCCGGACGCGATGCGCGCCTACCTCACCGAGAACGGGGTGCCCGACGACCGCATAGTCAGCGACTACGCCGGGTTCGACACCTGGGACTCCTGCGTCCGCGCCAAGAAGATCTTCGGCGTCGACCGCGCGGTGCTCATCAGCCAGGGCTTCCACATCCGCCGGGCGGTGGCGCTGTGTCAGGAGGCGGGCGTCGAGTCGTACGGCGTCGGGGTGCGGGACCGGCACGACGGGACCTGGTACTACGGCGCCACCCGGGAGCTGTTCGCCGCGGGCAAGGCCTCGCTGGACGCCCTGTTCGAGCCGGACCCCCGGTTCCTCGGGCCGGAGGAACCGGGGGTCGAGCGGGCGCTCGCGTCGGCGAGTTAGTGCTTCACGGTGCCCCAGGTGCCCTGGTCCACGGCGCAGCCCCACCGCTTGCCGTTCGTGGTCTTGCCGTACACCTCGAACTTCACCTCGTACTGGTCGGTCCGCAGCATGTGGGTGCTGACCTTGAAGGCGGCGCTCTTGCCCGGCTTCAGGGTCTTGGCGGCGATTTTGACGATCTGGTTCGTCTTCTGGGTGATCCGGCCGATCGGCCGGGTCGTCACGGTCGCCTTGCCGAAGCGGAGGCTCTTGGTGTTGGTCACCTTGAGGCTGACGTCCTTGAAGGTGACGTTCTTGCTGGAGTTCTTGAGACCGAAGCGGAGACCGCCGTTGGTCACCCAGTTGTTGTTGTCCACATAGAACTTCGTCAGATAGGTGATCTTGATCGGGCAGTTCGCGGCGGCCTGAGCGGCCTGCGTCTCGGGGCCGGCGGCGGACGCGGCCGACGCGGCTCCGGCGAGGCCCAGCTGGGCGGCGGTGAGCGCGGCGGTGGCGCCCAGGACGGCGACGGTGGTGCGCATGCGGTTCACGGTGGTGCTACCTCTTCCCCCTACGGCCCTCACGGGCCACGTGACATGACGTACGCCACACGGGGTTCATGACCTGACCCCCGTGTCCGTGGCGCCCGTAGTTCTTAACACGCAAGCCCCGAACAAGTGGACGGTAAGCGCGTGAACGACCGCATACGGTGACAGAATCGGGACATCGGCGCACCGTCCGTTCACCAGGGCGCGGGGGCGCTCGCGCCGGAGTTCGTCATCTGGTCCCGACGGGTCCTCACGCCGGGCCCGGGCGCGCCGGGAGGTCCCCGTGCCGGTGGCGTAACGGGGAGCGTCCCGGCGCGTAACACGCCCGACGCACGCTGAGCGGTATGCCGAACTCCGCGACGCCCACCCACTGCCCGTACTGCGCCCTGCAGTGCGGGATGAACCTGACGCCCGGTGCGGACGGGTCCGACGGTGCCGTAGTGGTGACGGAGCGCGCGGACTTCCCGGTGAACCGGGGAGCGCTGTGCGGCAAGGGCCGTACGGCGCCGGCGGTGCTCTCGTCCCGGGTCAGGCTGACCGGTCCCTTGGTCAGAAGGGCGGGCGTCCTGGAACCCGCCTCCTGGGACGAGGCACTGGACCGGATCGCCGAGGGCCTCACCCGCACGCGTACGGAACATGGCCCGGACGCGTGCGGAGTGTTCGGCGGCGGCGGGCTCACCAATGAGAAGGCCTATCTGCTCGGCAAGTTCGCGCGGGTGGTGCTCGGCACCTCGCAGATCGACTACAACGGCCGCTTCTGCATGTCCTCGGCGGCGGCCGCCGGGATGAAGGCGTTCGGGCTCGACCGGGGGCTGCCGTTCCCGCTGGAGGACATCCCGAAGACGGGGTGTGTCGTCCTCGTCGGCTCCAACCTCGCGGAGACCATGCCGCCGGCGCTCCGCTATCTCACCGAACTCAAGGAGAACGGCGGCACGTTGATCGTCATCGATCCGCGCCGCACCCGTACGGCCGAACAGGCCGACCTGCATCTCTCGCCGCGCCCCGGCACCGATCTCGCCCTGGCCCTCGGCCTGTTGCACCTGATCGTGGCCGAGGGGCGGACGGACGAGGAGTACATCCGCGAGCGGACCAGCGGCTGGGAGGAGACCCGGGCGGCGGCCATGGCGCACTGGCCGGAGTACGTGGAACGGATCACGGGGGTGTCCGTTCCCGAACTCCGCGAGGCCGTACGGCTGTTCTGCGAGCCGGAGCACGCGATGGTGCTCACCGCGCGCGGGCCCGAGCAGCAGTCCAAGGGCACGGACACGGTCGGCGCGTGGATCAACCTCACGCTGGCGACGGGCCGGGCCGGGCGGCCACTGTCCGGGTACGGCTGCCTCACCGGGCAGGGCAACGGGCAGGGCGGGCGCGAACACGGCCAGAAGGCCGACCAGTTGCCCGGCTACCGCAAGCTCGTCGACCCCGAGG
This sequence comes from Streptomyces sp. CA-210063, assembly GCF_024612015.1. Lineage (NCBI taxonomy): Bacteria > Bacillati > Actinomycetota > Actinomycetes > Kitasatosporales > Streptomycetaceae > Streptomyces > Streptomyces sp. CA-210063. The sequence goes on along the minus strand of NZ_CP102512.1, from coordinate 7,298,823 downwards.
CCCGGCGGCACGTCGCCGAGGTCTGGGGCGTGGACCCGGACAGCCTGCCCGGGCCGGGCCGCAGCGCGTACGAGCTGCTGGACGCACTCGGCACCGACATCAAGTCCCTGTTGCTGATGGGCTCCAACCCGGTGGTGTCGGCGCCGCGTGCCGCGCACATCGAGGAGCGCGTCAAGTCGCTGGACTTCCTCGCCGTGTGCGATGTCGTGCTGTCGGAGACGGCGGAACTCGCGGACGTCGTGCTGCCGGTGACCCAGTGGGCGGAGGAGACCGGCACGATGACCAATCTGGAGGGCCGGGTGCTGCTGCGGCGGCGTGCGATCACCCCTCCCGAGGGCGTCCGCAGCGACCTGGAGATCATGCACGAGCTGGCCGACCGGCTGGGCGTCGAGAAGGGCTTCGCGACCGACCCCGAGGAGGTCTTCGAGGAGCTGCGCCGGGCCAGCGCGGGCGGGCCCGCCGACTACTCGGGGATCACCTACCGGCGGCTGGCGGAGGAGAACGGGGTGTTCTGGCCCTGTCCCACCCCGGCGGCCGAGGTGCACCCCGGCACCCCGCGCCTCTTCCTCGACCGGTTCGCCACCGAGGACGGCCGGGCCCGGTTCGTGCCCGTCTCGCACCGGGCGATCGCCGAGGAGCCGGACGCGGAGTACCCGGTGCTGCTGACCACCGGGCGGGTGGTCGCCCAGTACCAGTCGGGCGCGCAGACGCGGCGGGTCGACGAGCTGAACGCCGCCGCGCCCGGCCCGTTCGTGGAACTGCACCCCCGGCTGGCCGAGCGGCTCGGTGCGGCGGAGGGCGACCCGGTGGCCGTGGTGTCCCGGCGGGGCCGGGCCGTGGCCCCGGCCCGGATCACGACCGCCATCCGCCCCGACACCGTCTTCATGCCGTTCCACTGGCCGGGCGAGGGCCGCGCCAACACCCTGACGAACCCCGCCCTCGACCCCACCTCGCGCATGCCGGAGTTCAAGGCGTGCGCGGTGCGTCTGGAGGCGGTGGGGAAGTGAGGGCGGGACCGGGAAGGCGGACCTGTCCGAGCCCGAGCCCGGGGGCGGGCTCGGAACCGGACCGGGGGATCTGGTCGGAACAAGGGACCCGGTCGACCCAGGCGCTCCGGTCGGCCCAGGCGGTCCGTCGGCTCAGGCCACGGTCAGCACGGTCGCCGCGTCCTCGCCGAACTTCGCGATCTCCTCGTCCGTGAACTCGCGGTGCTCCGCGAAGCCCAGGCCGACCACGGCGACGAGCTTCTCGGGGTCGTCCGGCGCGAAGACGGGCAGCGTGACCGAGCCCTTGGCGTGCGAGGCGCGGGCCGGCGGACGGGCGACGCCCGAGGTGTCGGTCTGCAGGTCGCTGATGCCGATCGGCGCCCGGCGCTCGGCGGTGACCCCGGCCATGCCCTTGCCTATGACGACGACGGCGGCGCCGTTCACCACGCCCGGCGGCAGGTTGTACGCGGCCACGAGGACGATCTCGCCGTCCTCGGCGGGCTCGGAGAGATGGACGGATCCGACGAAGCCGCCATGGCGCACCACGTACTCGGCGAGCCACTCGGCGACTTCGGGACGGGCGTTCTCCAGGACGGTCTCGCTCAGAGCTACGGCATTCATGGGGGCTCCTCGTGCTCATGGGGCTGATGGTGCCGGGTGGCGCCGATGGTGCTGTCAGAGCTGGTGTGATCAACATCAGTACCCGACCTGCTTGAACATTCATGCTTTTGGATACGTAGATCTCGTGTGGCATACCGACGCTTGACAGAGGATGGGGACAGCGGACGCACAGCCAGCCGTGAACACTTGGGAGTTCAGCCGACCCGGGGGGATCGCATGCCGCAGCACGACAGCCACGAGTGGACCGACTCGTTCCCATGGAGCCTCTCGTACCGCTGGGGCCACTCCGCGCTGACCGCCGACTTCGACCTGAGCGGCGACACCCCCCGGCTGCTGCGCGTCCGGCGCCCCGGTGAACCGGAACCGGGCCCCGAGGACGCCAAGAACGACGCCTCGCTGCCCCTGGTCGACCTGGTCCTGCTCGGCGACGGCACGGGCTGGGCGAGGCCGCGTTTCACCGGCACGGCGATCGGCGGCCGCCTGAGATACCGCGCGCACCACTCCACGTGCGGCGCCACCCACGGCTTGGGCGACGGCACGGGCTGGCACCGGCTGACCTTCGAACTCCACGATCCCGTGAGCGGGTTGACCGCCTTCGTCGAGTACGCCTCACCGGACGGCGTCCCCGTCCTGCGCTCCCGGGTCCGGCTGCGCAACGACGGCACCGAGACGGTCACCGTACGTTCCGTCGGCAGTCTGCTCCTCGGCGGACTCCCCTCCCCCGACGAGCTGTCGGTGTTCCGGGCGCGCAACGACTGGCTCGCGGAGTGCCGTTGGTACGCCGAGCCGCTGCGGGACTCCGTGCCCGACATCAACCACACGGTGCACGGGGGCACCGGACACGCGGCGGCACGCCTTGCCGGGCAGGGCAGTTGGCCCACCGACGGGCACCTCGCGATGGGCGCGCTCCTGCACCGTACGGACGCGCGCAGCTGGCTGTGGCAGATCGAGTCGGCGTCGAGCTGGGTCTGGGAGGCCGGCGCGTCGGCGGGCCGGACGTACCTCGCGCTCGGCGGCCCGACGCACGACACACACCAGTGGCGCGAAGTCCTCGCGCCGGGCGGGGAGTTCACGACCGAGTGGGCCGCCCTCGCCCTCGGCACCTGCTTCGACGGGGCCCTGGCCGCGCTGACCTCCTACCGCCGGGCCGTACGCCGCCCGCACCCGGACCACCACCAACTGCCGGTGATCTTCAACGACTACATGAACACCCTCATGGGCGACCCGACCACCGAGAAGCTGCTGCCGCTGATCGACACGGCGGCGGAGGCGGGCGCGGAGTACTTCTGCGTGGACGCGGGGTGGTACGACGACGGGGAGTACGGCGGGAGTGGTGGCGACGGGGAACACGTCGGGAGTCGTGACGACGGGGAACACGTCGGGAGCGGCGAGGTGGAGAACGTCGATTCGCCGGGAGGCTGGTGGGAGAGTGTCGGCGCCTGGCTGCCGTCGGCGCGGCGCTTCCCCGGTGGTGGGCCCGGTGGGGGCGTCGAGGGCATCCGGGTCGTGCTCGACCGGATCCGGGAGCGCGGGATGGTGCCGGGGCTGTGGCTGGAGCCGGAGGTCATCGGGGTGCGCAGCCCGCTCGCCGAGGAGCTGCCCGCCGAGGCCTTCCTCCGCCACGGGGACGGCACGCGGGTCACCGAACAGGGCCGCCACCAGCTCGACCTGACCCACCCGGCGGCCCGGGCCCACCTCGACGAGACGGTCGACCGCATCGTCGGCGAGTGGGGCGTCGGCTATCTGAAACTCGACTACAACATCACCACCTCGGCGCCGGGCCACCTCGCCCACTCCCGGGCCTGGCTGTCCTGGCTGTCCTCGGTCCTGGACCGCCACCCCGGCCTCGTCGTCGAGAACTGCGCCTCCGGCGGCATGCGCATGGACGGCGCCTCCCTGGCCGTGGCCCAGCTCCAGTCCACCTCCGACCAGCAGGACCCCCTGCGCTACCCACCCATCGCCGCGTCCGCCCCCACCGCCGTACCCCCGGAACAGGGCGCCGTATGGGCCTACCCGCAACCGACCTGCACGGATGCGGAGATCGCCTTCACCCTGGGCTCCGCGCTGCTGGGCCGCATCCATCTGTCCGGCCATCTGGACAGAATGACGCCTCATCAACTCGATCTGGTCCAGGACGCGTTGACGACCTACAAATCCATCCGCGCCGACCTGCGCACCGCCCTGCCCTTCTGGCCCCTCGGTCTTCCGGGTTGGACGGACGACTGGATCGCGCTGGGTCTGCGACCGCCGGTCGCGGGCACGGGTCCGGTGTACGTGACGGTGTGGCGCCGGGCCGGAGCCACCGAACGGTCCTTCGCGCTCCCGCACTTGGCGGATCAGCATGGCGCGGACGGGGGAAGTGTGCGGGTGGAGATCCTTCATCCGAGGGCGACGAAGGCGACTGCGGAGTGGGACGGCTCAGGGCTCCGAGTGAGCATGCCCGAAGCCCCCTCGGTCCTCTTGCTACGGCTCACAACAGCCGCGCCCTAAAGGGGCGCGGGGCTGAGTCGATATGCGGCTCCGCCGCGTGGGCGCGACCAGCCACAAACCACCCGCACCCGCCGGACGCACTCAGCCACCCGAACTCTTAGGCATCGTTTCTTTTGGTGTGATCGTTCGTTGAACCGTGCATGACGGATTTGGTTGAGCGTCTGGTACCGGACGAGTTGTGGGTGCTGTTTCGGCGGGTGGTGCCGCCAACGGAGGTGGTACGTCCGCAGGGTGGGGGCCGGCGGCGGGCCGGTGATCGCGAGACCCTGGCCGCGATCATCTTCGTGGCCACCTCGGGCTGTACCTGGCGGCAACTCCCACCGGTGTTCGGTCCGAGTTGGCAGACGGCCTACCGACGGTTCGCTCAGTGGGGCCGGGCCCGCGTCTGGGCAAGGCTCCACCGCGTCGTCCTCGACGAACTCGGCGCCCGCGGCGAGATCGACTGGTCGCGGTGCGCGATCGACTCCGTCAGCTTCCGGGCAGCAAAAGGGGGCCACTGACCGGACCGAATCCGACCGACCGCGGCAAGCTGGGATCGAAAATCCACCTGATCACGGACCGGAACGGACTCCCACTGTCGCTGGGCATCTCGGCTGCCAACATGCACGACAGCCAGGGCCTTCAGCCGCTCGTGCGTGGCATCCCGCCCATTCGTTCTCCCCGCGGACCCCGTCGCCGCCGCCCGGCGAAGCTGCACGCAGACAAGGGCTACGACTATGACCACCTGCGCCGATGGCTCCGCAAGCGAGGCATCCGCCACCGCATAGCCCGCAAAGGGATCGAGTCCTCACAGCGGCTCGGCCGCCACCGATGGGTTGTCGAGAGGACCGTTTCCTGGCTCGCCGGCTGCCGCCGGCTCCACCGCCGCTACGAGCGCAAGGCAGAACATTTCCTCGCCTTCGCCGGCATAGCCGCAGCCCTCATCTGTCACCGCCGACTCGTCCGTGTGGACGGGCATAACCAGTCAGCGTGAGGCTCCGACCCTGCTGACCCAGACACCGAAGGGCCTGATGTCCGGCTCGGTCTCGGTCTTCTCCGAGAGGCTCTGCGCGTCGTCCAGGCCCGACCAGGCGATGAAGCCCGGCTCGCTGTCGGCCAGAAATCCCTCGACGACCGGACCGAGGTCGTCGGAAGCCACATAGGTACCGCTGAACGGCAACGCATCCGGGGGCACAGAACCGGTCGAGCACCGGAGCTGTCCTGCCTGTTTGTCGTGCCACACGTAGAACGTCGCTACCCCAGAGAAGCCCAGATCGCGAATGCGTTCCCGGATGGCAACAGCAGTCCGCTCGAAGGCAGCCACCACCTCGGCGACGGACAACGAACTCCTGTCCTCGTCAGCCGCACCCAGCGACCAGGTGTTGGTCTCCCACTCCACCCGCCGGTCAGCCGGCTCCAGCACCAAAGGCTCGTCCGCCACCTCAGCGATCCACGTCAACAACACCACAGCAGTATCCCTGCACAGCTCGACCCGAGAACCACCAAAAGAAACGACGTCTTAGGCGCACGGCAGCCCCCGGTCGCGGCGCCCGCACCAGTCCCCACCCTCGATCCGCTTCCCCCGGCCCCGCAGCCCCGCGGCGACGGCCGGGGCGGCGACGTACACCCAGGCCCGCACGGCCGTGCCGTCGTCGAGCGTCGCCGCCCGTTCCACCCGCTCGTACAGGTTCGTGGGGTCGCCCGGCGTGTAGTCCTCCAACCGGTCGAGGTCACGCAGGAGTTCGTCGTAGGCCTCGGGCCGGGCGGTGACGAGTTCGCCGCTCACCGTGGCGCCGCGCCCACCGCCCCCGCCGGTCTCCTCCACGGCGTACGGGTACCCCGGGCCGTGGTACAGGACCAGGCCGCGCATCCGGGCGGGTTCCTCGGCGCGGGTGCGGCCGCGGAGGAAGAGGTCGTGGTTGTGCTCGCCGGGGCGGAGGGTGCCGTAGACGAAGAAGGGGAGCACCGTTCTCCTCTCCAACTGTTCGTCCGACTGTTCGGACGCGGCTGAGTGTGCCGTGCGCGGGCCTTTGCAGAAACGATTCTCACCCCTCACACATCCCACCACCGGCGCTCTGGACGCGCATCTGTCATGCCCACTTAAATCGTGCGACACCAGTGGTCAGTCCCCCACCCCCCACTCAGTCCCCCCACCCCACCGTCTCTGGGAGACAGATGAGCCGAATACGGCACCTCCGACGCCCGCACCTCGCCACCACCGGTACCGCCGTCGTGGCCGCCGCGCTGCTGGCGGCGACGCTCACCCCCACCGCCGGGGCCGCCGACAGACCGACCCGGAGCACGGCGATCGCCAACGCCGCCGACGTCCTGCGGGACCGCGCGGCGAGCCTGGGGCTCACCTCCGCCCAGGACACCACCGTACGAGACGTGATCGTGGACGCGGACGGCGCACAGCACGTCCGCTACGACCGGACGTACCGTCAACTGCCGGTACTGGGCGGCGACTTCGTCGTCCATCTCACTCCCGGCGGCGAGTACCGGAGCGCGAACCGGGCGACGATCCACGAGATCACCGTCCCCACCGTAACCCCCACCGTGAAGGCGCCCAAGGCCGCCGACATCGCCGCCGCCGCGCTGCGCGCCGCGAACGTCGGCGAGACGCTCCGCAAGCTGACGTCCAAGCCGCGGCTGGTCGTCGACGCCCTGCACGGCGCCCCGAAGCTGGCCTGGCAGACGGATGCGCTGGCGCAGGACGAGGCCGGCAACCCGGTCGCCCGTACGGTCGTCACCGACGCCGCCACCGGCAGGCAGATCGACGCCTGGGACGCGCTGGAGACGGCGACGGGCGACGGCCGGTCGCTCTACGGCGGCACGGTCCCGTTGGAGACGACGCTCTCCGGGGCGACGTACCAGCTCAAAGATCCCACGCGCGGCAACACGTACACCGGTGACGCCGCGAACCAGACCGACCTCTGCCTCCTCGGCATCTGCGTCCGTCGCGCCCCCGCGACGCTCTTCACGGACGCCGACAACCACTGGGGCACGGGCACGACCGCGGACCGCGCCACCGCGGCCGTCGACGCCCAGTACGGCACCGACACCACCTGGGACTACTACAAGAACGTCCACAGCCGGAACGGCATCGCGAACGACGGCCGGGGCTCGTACAACCGCGTCCACTACGGCAACGCCTACAACAACGCCTTCTGGGACGACAGTTGCTTCTGCATGACGTACGGCGACGGTGACGGGAACCTGCTCGGCCCGCTCGTCTCGCTGGACGTGGCCGGCCACGAGATGACCCACGGCGTCACCTCCGCGACGGCCGACCTGACGTACTCGGGTGAGCCCGGCGGCCTCAACGAGGCCACGTCCGACATCTTCGGCACGCTGGTCGAGTTCTACGCGGGCAACGCCTCCGACCCCGGTGACTGGCTCGTCGGCGAGAAGATCGTCCGCTCGGGCTTCGGCGAACCGGCGCTCAGGTTCATGGACCAGCCTTCGAAGGACGGCTCCTCGGCGGACTGCTGGAGCTCGTCGGTGGGGAACCTGGACGTCCACTACTCCTCCGGCGTCGCCAACCACTTCGCGTACCTCCTCGCCGAGGGCAGCGGCACGAAGACCATCGGCGGCGTGGAGCACTCCAGCACCACCTGCGACGGCTCGACGGTCACCGGCATCGGCAAGGACAAGCTGGGCGCGATCTGGTACCGGGCGCTGACGGTGTACATGACCTCGTCGACGAACTACGCGGCGGCGCGTACGGCGACGCTGAACGCGGCGCGGGATCTGTACGGGGCGGAGAGCACGGAGTACAGCGCGGTGGCGGCGGCGTGGAGTGCGGTGTCGGTGGGCTGACGGTTCGTCACCGCCTTGGGATGACGATCCGTCACCGCGTCGGCCTCCGGCCGTAATTCCGTGGCTGTGGGGGCGCGGTCGTGGCTACGCTCCACGGCTGTCCCCCGGCCACGGAATTCACGGAGACCCATGTCGTCCTTCCAAGGGAAGCTGCACGCCGACGAGTTCGACATCGACGAGGCGCTGGTCCGGCGGCTGATCGCCGCGCAGTTCCCCGAGTGGGCCGGGCTGCCGCTCGCCCCGGCGCCCGCCGCCGGGACGGACAACGTCATGTACCGCCTGGGGGACGACATGGTGGTACGACTCCCCCGGAAGCCCGACGGCGCCCACCAGGCCGACAGGGAACACCGCTGGCTGCCGCTGCTGGCCCCGCACCTGCCGCTCGCCGTACCGGAACCGCTCGGCAAGGGGCGGCCCGGTGAGGGGTACGGGCTGCCGTGGTCGGTGCTGCGCTGGCTGGACGGCGAGAACGCGTACGACGCGCCGGTCGCCGATCCCGGCTGCGCGGCCGAGGAGTTGGGCCGCTTCGTGGCGGCGCTGCGGAAGGTGGACGCGACCGGCGGGCCGGTGTCCTTCCGTGGCGGCCCGGTGAGTGCGAACGACGACGAGGTCCGGGACGCGATCCGTGGGCTGGGCGCGGACGGCTCGGTGGACGGGGCGCTCGCCACCGCCGTCTGGGAGGAGACCCTCCGCCTCCCCCAGTGGACCGGCGCCCCCGTCTGGGTCCACGCCGACCTCCTCCCCGGCAACCTCCTCACCACCGCCGGCCGGCTCACCGCCGTCATCGACTTCGGCGGCCTGGGCATCGGCGACCCCTCCTGCGACCTGCTGCCAGCCTGGACCCTCTTCACAGCCGAGACCCGCACCGCGTTCCGCGAGACCGCCGACGTCGACGACGCGACCTGGGCGCGGGGGCGGGGCTGGGCCCTGTGCTTCGGGATCGTCGCCGAGCACTACTACCGCGACAAGGGGCATGTGCTGGCGGAGGTGGGGCGGCGGGCTGTGGGGGAGGTGTTGGCGGAGTACGCGTAGGAGCGTGGCGTGGTCGTCCCCCATACGTGAGCGGGTCAGGAGGCTGGGAGCGGGAGGGCGTCCGTGTAGCCGTTGGACGGGCGGTCGACCTTCTCGACGGTGAGGGCGTCCAGGGCGGCCTGGGCGGAGTTCGTGCCGAGGGTGCCGGTGGGGTGCCAGGTGCCGGTGACGGTGACCCAGGTGTCGGCGGGCGGGGGTGGGGTGCCGTGGACGCGTACCTTCACGAACTGGGCGTCCGCGGCGCAGCAGGAGAAGATCGTGCGGGTCAGGTACCAGCTGCTCTCCCTCTCATCGCCCTCTTTGTCGGGCGTGACGAAGCCCGTCATCCGGACGGTGCGGCCGTCGATGGCGTGGTCGCGGTCCTGCTGCACCCGGCGGGTGAAGTCGGTGAGGGTCATCGGGAGCGGTGAGGTGGCCGGCAGGGGGTCGAAGTCGTCCTGTTCCGTGACCGTCACCGCCTTGGGGGCCTCGCGGGAGGCGGTGTACGCGCCGATGGCCGGTGGGGCGTAGAAGAGCAGGCTCAGGGCGGGCAGGAGCAGGAGCCAGGCGACTCGGGGTGGGGTGGAGTGGTCATGGCCGTGGGCGTCACCGTCAGCGTGGTCGTCGTCGTTCTCCTGCTCGACCGTCCCGCGTGGTCTCCGCAGGGACCATGCCTCCGCCGCGCCCAGCACGAGCAGCAGCAGGCCCGAGGCGATGAGGAAGGGGAACATGCCCTCCTTGACGTATCGGAGGTAGTGGTCGGTGAGGACGGTGGCGTGGAGCAGGCCGAGGCCGCTGAGGAGGAGCAGGAGCGCCTGTAGGGGTCGTTTCACAGGAGTACGGCTCCGATCAGGACGCTGCACAGGATCGCGACGACGACCGTCGCGGAGGAGAAGCGGAGGGCGAAGGCCCGGCCGAAGGTGCCCGTCTGGAGGGCGATCAGCTTCAGGTCGACCATCGGTCCGACCACCATGAACGTCAGCCGCGCGGTGGGCGAGAAGCCGGTGAGGGACGCGGCGACGAAGGCGTCGGCCTCGGAGCACACCGACAGGAGGATGGCGAGCGCGGCGAGGAACAGGACCGACAGCCAGGGCGAGTCGGCGAAGGTGTCGAGCACGGTGCGCGGGACGAGCACGTTGAAGGTGGCCGCGGCCATCGCGCCGACGACGAGGAAGCCGCCCGCGTGCAGGAAGTCGTGCTGGAAGCCGACCCGGAACTCGTGCCGGCGGCTCTGCCCGGGCCGGTGTCCCGTGTGCCGCGCGACCGGCTTGAGCCATTCCTCGCGCCCCAGCCAGAGCCACAGCCAGCCCATCGCCGCGGCGGTGACGAGCGAGGCGAGCAGCCGGGCCAGCACCATGGCGGGGCTGCCGGGGAAGGCGATGGCCGTGGCGGTCAGGACGATCGGGTTGATGGCGGGGGCGGAGAGGAGGAACGCGAAGGCCGCGGCCGGATTGACTCCCCGGCCTATCAGGCTGCTCGCGACCGGCACCGACGCGCACTCGCAGCCGGGCAGCACGACCCCGGCGGCACCGGCGACCGGCACGGCGAGCGCCGGCTTGCGGGGCAGCACCCGGGTGAACACCCGCGCCGGCACGAACGCGTTGATGGCACCCGAGAGCGCCGTACCGAGCAGCAGGAACGGCAGCGCCTGCACCGTGATGGAGAGACAGACGGTCCGCCACGCCTGCACGGCCGGCTCCTCCATCCACCGGCCCACGGCGAACAGCGCGAGGCCGGGGACGACGGCCGCGCCGAGGAGCAGCAGGGGCCAGTGACGGGGCCAGTTGTGGTCGTGGGTCTCGTCGGAGTCCTCGTCGGTGGGCTCACCTGTGGCCTCGTCCGTGGTCTCGTCGGTGGTCTCGTCGGTGGTCTCGCCTGTGGTCTCGCCTGTGGCCTCGCCCGTGGTCGCCGTGAGAACCACGACGGCCGGCTCAGGCCCCGCCTGCGCCGCCCCTTCGGCTGGTTCATCTGTCTTCTGCATGCCAACTCCGATTATCCGGATGATCGGATCGAACATAGCGGTCGATCCGGGCCGGGCGTTTCAGACGCCGCCCAGCAGGGAGGCGAGGCCGTCGTCGAGTGCCGGTTCCAGGTCCTCGCCGCCGAGCGCGACGACGGCGAACGAGCGGCGCAGGAAGCGGCGGAGCGCCGGGGTGTCGAAGCGGATCATGGCCATGCCGTGCGGCGAGTGGAGTTCGACCACCGTGTGGGCCGGGCCGCAGGGCCACAGGTGTACGTCGCCGATCCCGGCCGGGGTGGTCAGCCCCTCCGCCAGCAGGGCGCGGGCGAACGTCCACGTCACGCTCGCGCCGTCGGTGGAGGCGCCGGCCGGGAAGTCGATGTGCACGGCGAAGGGGTCGTCGGGGGTGTAGCGCAGGGTGGTGCGGACCGGGACCTCGTCGTAGTGGGGGGTGATCAGGCGGGCGTGGGCGCCTTGTTCGAGCGCGGGAGGTGTGGGCCGGGTGGGCTGTGCGGGGTGCATGGGCGGTCTCCAGTTCGAGCACTTCGGGTGCTTCGTTGTGCTTCGTTGTGCTTCGGGTGCGTGGTCGGCCGGTTGTGTCGACGTACCCTCTCGACCGCGCCAGGGGCCCATGCATTACGCCGTTTTCGAAGTTACGCACTGTGATGCGTGCCACTTTGTGTGATTGATTGAGATTTTTGTCATCTCGGCATACAAAATCAACTCGTCCCATCAGCAGGCGACTGGAGAGCGTCTCTGCCATGACCGACGGTCCCGCCACCATGCCCGCTGTTCCCGCTCAGGGATCCGCGCCCAGTTCCATGTCCGCTTCGGCGACGGCCGCGTACACCCGGATCTACGAGGAACAGCACCCGCGCCTCGTCGCGTACGCGCGCTCCCTCACCAGGAACGCCTGGACCGCCGAGGACCTCGTCTCCGAGGCGCACTTCCGTGTGTGGCGGCGGCTGTCCGCGGGGCACGAGATCGACAACGTGCCCGCGTATCTGATGACGACGGTGCGGCACCTCGCCGCCGCCGTCGGCAGCGCGGCGCGTGAGACGCCGCTGGATCCGACGGCTCCCGAGCGGGTCGAGGCCGGCGTCCACACGGACAGTGCCGCCGACCCGGCCGAACAGGTGTCCTCCGTCGATCTGTTGGTGCGGGTGCTGGGCCAGTTGCCCGAGCGGTGGGTGCGGGCGCTGTGGCTGGCCGAGGCGGAGGGCCAGCCGCTGGAGACGGTCGGGCAGCGCATCGGCGCCAAGCAGGGCGCGACCGCGGTGCTGCTGCACCGGGCGCGTGAGGGTATGCGCCAGGCCTTCCTGCGCGAGCAGCCCGGGGCGCCGGTCGATCCGGCGTGCCAGGTGCGTTGGGGGCGTATGCCGGCGTATGTGCGCGGTACGGCTACTCCGCGGCAGTCCGAGCAACTGCTCAGCCATGTGGACGCGTGCGACGACTGCCGGGCCCGGCTCGCGGTCCTGATGCGCACGAACGACCGGCTTCCCGCGCTCGTCGGTCCGGCCCTGCTGGTGTTCGTCGTCGGCGGGGGTGGGGGCAAGTTGCTGCTCTCCCTCACGGCGGGCTCCGCCGGTACGGGCGCCGCGCTGGGTGCGGCGGCGGGCGGGCACGGTGGTGGTCACCTGCTGCACGCGGTACGGCAGGCCGCGGTGGGTGGGGCGAAGGCTCCGACGGTGGCCGCCGTCAGCACGGCCGTCGCTGCCGCCGCCGTCGTGGCCGGCATCGTCCTCGGTCCCTTCGGCTCGGCCACGGTGCCGCCCCAGCGGGTGCCGGTCGCCGAGGCTCCGGCGCCGCATCGGCCCGAGGCCGCCATCCCCGGGGTCGGCGACCGGCGGAACGCCGTGACGGATGCCGCGGTCGCGTCCCGGGGGTCGGGTGCGGTCGGCAGTGAGGGTGTGTCCCCCGCGGACCGCGATGGCCGCGACACCGTGGTGATTCAGGCGTCGGACGACGACGAGGCCGTGGAGGAGCCGACGGTCGAGATCCCGGCGGGCGACGACACGACACCGGACGACGAGGCCGCGCCGGACGCCCCGACGGGGCCTGGCGCGGACGCGCCGACGGACGGCGGGGACGAGGGCGTGGGCGACGGGCCCGGGGACGGTGACACGGGCGGCGAGGGGAACAAGCCGGAGGGAGGTGCGCCTGAGCCGCCGGAGGCCGGGGCCCCGGATACACCGGGCACTCCGGAGAAGCCGGAGAAGCCCGGGGCGCCCGAAACTCCGGGCGGGCCCGGGGCGGATGTGCCGACTGGGGATACGCCGGGGGCTGAGGAGCCTGGGGCGGAGACGCCGGGTGCGGAAGAGCCGGGGGCGGAAGAGCCGGGGGCCGAGGAGCCGGGGGCCGAGACACCGGGCGTGGAAGAACCCGGTGCGGAAGAGCCGACGACCGAGACACCGGGCGTACAAGAACCCGGTCCGGAAGAGCCGGGCATCGAGGAGCCTGGGGCGGAAGAGCCTGGCACCGGGTACCCGGAGGGCGACGAGCCGGGGGCCGAAACGCCTGAGCGTGACGAACCAGGGGTGGAGAACCCGGGGACCGATGCTCCGGAGGCGGGGACGCCGGGTGCGGATGGCCCGGAAACCGAGGTGCCGGACTCCGAGACGCCGGACGCGGACGAACCGGAGACCGAGACACCGGACACGGACAACCCCGGGGGCGGTTGCTGAGTCCGAGAGAGGGCGCGGTCGGGGGTGCCATCTCGGTTCTCGCCCCCGCCGCCCCTACCCGTCCCATCCCCAGGGGCGCTGCCCCTTCGACCCCTGGGAGTTTCCTGGGGGCCGCCGCCCCCCCCAGACCCCACCGGGGAGGCGCGGCAGGTTCGTTGGCTGCCGGTGGGTGGGGGTCGCTCGCGCAGTTCCCCGCGCCCCTAAAAGACAAGATCAGCCGCCCCCAGACCCCACCGGGAGGCGCGGCAGGTTCCTTGGCTGCCGGCGCGTGGGGGTCGCTCGCGCAGTTCCCCGCCCCTGAAAGATAAAGATCAGCCACGACGGACCCGCACCCACCCACACACCTCAGTCACCCGAGTCCGTACGGGCGCCTCTCCTTCGCCTCCCGCAGCGCGCGTCCCCACCATGCCAGCTGGTCCAGCATCACCTGGGCCGCGGTGTTCGGGCCGGACGGGTCCTTCAGCCGGCCGGTGTCGTCGAACGAGCCGTGGGCGTTGTGGAAGGACACCGTGTCGCGGACGGTCATGGCGTGGAGCTCGGCGAACACCTGCCGGAGGTGTTCCGCCGCGCGGAGGCCGCCCGACAGGCCGCCGTAGGAGACGAGGGCGACGGGTTTGGCACGCCATTCGTGGAAGTGCCAGTCGATGAGGTTCTTCAGGGCCGCCGGGTAGGAGTGGTTGTACTCGGGCGTCAGGACGATGAACGCCTCCGCAGAGGCCAGCTTCGGGGTGATCTCGGACAGCCGTGCCGTGGCCTCCGGCGTCGGGGCGAAGGTCGTCGGCAGGTCGGCGTCCGCGACGTCCACGACGTCGACCTCGAGGTCGTCGTGCTCCCGCACCCGGCCCAGCAGCCATTCGGCGATCACCGGCCCGAAGCGGCCGGCCCGGTTGCTGCCGATGATCAGCGTCACCCGGACCGGGGTGGCGGAGGAGGGGGAAGAGGAAGCGTCAGGGGCCGTGGCCGACTCGCCGCGGGCGGCCGTATGGGTATCCGTAGCGGTCTTCATGGCGACCACCCTCGTACCTCGACTTCGCTTGAGGTCAAGCCGTCGTCGGGGGACGTCACGCCCCACCGCGATGCGAGGCCACCGCTCCACCCCCACCACACCCCCGGGTCACCCGTTCACACCCCCGGCGGCCCCCCATCGCGTCCTCTTCTCCGCCGCACCCCAACCCACCCGTTGACCTGCCCAAACACCTCCAGCTTCGCCCTCAGCCCCGACCCTCCTGACACCCATTCACATCATTTCTGACACACCATCAGGAAGCGCTCGGGGTGGTGTGCCACTTACCTCGGAAGAGCACGGAGGAGCACGGAGGACTCTCGGAGGAGGAAGCACGATGCGACGTATCGCCCGGCCGCTGACCGGAACCGCGCTCGCCGTCGCCGTCGCGGCCCTCGCCGCCGCGCCCGCGTACGGAGATGAGGGCACCGGGCGACTGGAACTGTCCCCCGCCGGTGTCGTCCCCGGCGACGAGGTCACCGTCCGTACGGCGGCCTGCGGCGCGGCCGGTACGGCGACGGGGGACGCCGGCGCGGTCGGAGCCGGTCTCTTCCCGCTCGCGCCCGACGGCGGGCGGTTCGAGGTGCCGCCGAGTGCGCAGCCGGGGACGTACGAGATCGTCGCGACCTGCACGTACGGTGGCCGACGGGTCACCGGCGACCTCGTGGTCACGCTCACCGGCACGCACACCGGGCAGCCGATGTATCCGAGGGGAAGCGTGAAGACGGGGGTCGGTGGCGCACTCGGTCCCGACCCCGTGCAGACCGCGGCGGGTGTGGCGGCTCTGGCCGTCGCCGCCGCGGGCGGTACCTGGCTCCTGCATCGCCGGGCGAGAGGCGACGGGATCTGACGGACACCCTCCGCCGTCCGTCCGCCGGTACCGCCGTCCCCCTCCCCTCCGGGCCCGACGCCCCTCGGCCCGGAGGGGAGGAACGACCAGCCGACTCCGAGGGGGGGTCCGGCCCCGAGAGGAGGTCCGTGTGCGCCGGTTCGCCAATGCCTGCATAGCGGGCGTCACCGTCGTCGCCCTCTGTTCCGGCGCGTGGTTGCTCCGCAGCGGGACCGCGTGGCACGCGCCGCCGCAGCCGTCGGCCGCGCAGGCCCACAGCAGCCCGGGGGCCGGGAAGCCCGCCGGGCGCCGCCCCGCCACGGCCACCACACCCGCGCTTCCCCCCTCCCCTCCCGACCGCGTGCGCATCCCCTCCATCCGCGTGGACGCCCCGCTCATGGGGCTCGGTCTCACCCCCACCGGCAGCCTCGACGTCCCGCCCGCCGAGAAGGAGAATCTCGCGGGCTGGTACGAGGCCGGCACCACCCCGGGTGAGCGGGGCACCGCGATCGTCGCCGGGCACGTGGACAACGCCGACGGTCCCGCCGTCTTCTACGACCTCGGCGCGCTGAAGCGGGGCGCCACCGTCGAGGTGGACCGGCGGGACGGCGGGATCGCGGTGTTCACCGTGTACGCGGTGGAGGTGTACGACGCGCGGGACTTCCCCGACGCGAAGGTGTACGGGGCGGCGCGACGGCCGGAGTTGCGGGTCATCACCTGTGGCGGGGGGTATTCGAGGTCGACCGGCTACCAGGGGAACGTGGTCGTCTTCGCCCACCTCACGGGCAGCCGCGCCGGATGATCACCGGCGGACTTCCTCCTCAGCCGTCCGCTGTCGCAGGCCCGGGACTCATGACCTCCGCTGTCGCAGGCCCGGGACTCATGACCTCCGCTGTCGCAGGCCCGGGACTTATCCCATCCACTGTCGCAGGCCCGGGACTTATCCCGTCCGCTGTCGCAGGCCAGGCGCTCACGCCACCCACTGCTCGTACCCCATCTTCGCCACCAGCGTGAACACCACCGTCAGCAGCACGACCCGGACGAAGCCGCTCCCCTTCTTGAGCGCGGTGTGTGCCCCGACGGTCCCGCCGACGAGGTTGAAGACCGCCATCAGGGCCGCCAGTTGCCAGTAGACCGTGCCTTTCCAGGCGAAGGTGGCGAGGGCGCCGGCGTTGGTGCAACAGTTGACGATCTTGGCGGTGGCGGAGGCGGTGACGAGGTCGAGGTGGAGGACGGCGGTGAGGGCCAGGACGAGGAAGGTGCCGGTGCCGGGGCCGACGAGGCCGTCGTAGAAGCCGATGCCCACGCCCGCGAGGCCGATCGCGGCGAGGACCCGGCGGGCGGAGACGGGGCCGGTGCCGGGGGCCGTGCCGAAGGAGGGGCGGAGGATCACGAAGGCGCCCACGGCGAGGAGGACGACCATGACCACCGGTTTCAGGACCTCGGTGCTCATTCCGGCGGCCACGAAGGCGCCGGCCGTGGACCCCGCGAGCGCCGCCAGGCCGATCCGTACGGCGATCTTCACGTCGACGGGGGTGCGGCGGGCGTAGGTCACCGCCGCGCCCGTGGTGCCGACGATCGCGACCGCCTTGTTGGTGCCGAGCGCGTACTGCGCGGCCGAGGCGCCGTTCGGCAGGCCCAGGAGGAGGGTGGGGAGCAGGAGGAGCCCGCCGCCGCCCACCACCGCGTCGATCCAGCCGGCCGCGAGGGCGGCGAGGCACAGGACAACGATCATGGTCAGCGATATGTCGGGCATGATCGCGACCCTATGCGGCGGGACAGGTGCACCGTCCATCGACCTGAGGATCTTCTGAGGTTCGGCGTCCCCGATGTCTCGCCGCGGACCCGCCGCTCCCCCGCCGATCCGCCCCGAATGTTTCACCGCCGCACCCGACCCGCCGCTCCGCGACGTGACCTACGGCACCGCGCCCCGGCGCGCCCTCCGCTCCCCGCGCCCTCCCCCGTCCTCCCGTATACGCCCGCACAGCCGCCGTATCGCCAGGTCAGCAGCGTGAACCCGGGTGTCCTCACACCCTGCCCCGCCCTCCCGGAAACCCCTCACACTCCCCTCGGGGCCACGGGGAGGGCAGCGTTCCCCGTGGGAAACAGACGTGATGCGGTCGGGTAACACCGGCACCGCACGCTCAAGGGCATGACCTCGAATGAGCGTGTGGTGGTGATCGGCTCCGGCCTCGCGGGCGTACGTCTCGCCCGGCGGCTCGGAGAGCTCGGCATGCCCGCCACGCTGGTGGGCGAGGAGGAGCACACACCGTACAACCGGGTACTGCTCGCCGAAGTCCTGGCCGGGCGGTACGCGCCCGAGGTCATCGCACTGCCCGCCCCCGCCGAACTGACGCGCGGCCGGGTGGTCCGTATCGACCGCGAGATGCGAGCCGTACATCTCGCGGACGGTACGGAGATCGCATACGACAAGCTGGTCCTGGCGACCGGCTCCAACCCGGTGCTGCCGCCGCTGCGCGGCCTCTGGGACCCGGAGCGGCACGAGTTCCCCGACGGGGTGCACGCGTTCCGGACCATGGACGACTGTCTGGGTCTGTCGAAGGCCGTGCGGCCGGGTGTGCGGGCCGTCGTCATCGGCGGTGGACTCCTCGGGGTCTCCGCCGCCCGCGCGCTCGCCCTGCGCGGCGCCCAGGTCGTCCTCGCCCAGCAGGGCGAGCGGCTGATGGAGCGTCAGCTCGACCCGTCCGCCTCGAAGTTGGTCCGTCGGCACCTCGTCGACCTGGGCGTCGAGGTGCACACGGAGACGCGCGTACGTGCCGTGCGCAGCGTCGGCGGGACCGTGCGGTCGGTGGCGATGGCCGACGGGTACGCGCTCGACGCGGACCTGGTCGTCATCGCCTGCGGGGTCCACCCGCGTGTCGGTCTCGCCCAGGACGCGGGGCTCGCGGTGCACAAGGGCGTCATCGTCGACGAGGAGCTGCGCACCTCCGACCCGCACATCCACGCGATCGGCGACTGCGTCCAGTTCGAGGGCACGGTGTACGGGCTCGCCACTCCGGCGCTCGAACAGGCCGACGTACTCGCCGAGTTGCTGGCCGGGAACATGGCCTCCCGCTACACCGGCACCCGTGCCCTGACCCGCCTGACGCTCGCAGGGGCGGACTTCCTCGACCTCGCCGCGTTCGGCGAGACCGAGCCCCGGCCCGGTGACGACGTCATCCAGCTCGCCGACGCCACCCGCGGCACCTACCGCAAGGTCGTCGTCCGCGACGACCGCCTGGTCGGCGGGGTGCTCGTCGGCGAACTCGGCACCGTGGGCACGCTCGCCCGCGCCTGGGAGGGAGCAGAGCCGCTCCCCACGAACGGCGCTCCTCTGCTCCACCTGCTCACCAACGATGGAGGCTCCTGAATGACCGCCACCCTGGGGGCCACCCCCACGATCGTGCTCGTCGGCCACGGCATGGTCGGCCAGCGCTTCCTCGAAGCGCTCGCCGAGCGCGGCCTGACCGCCACGCACCGCGTGGTCGTGCTGTGCGAGGAGCCTCGCCCGGCGTACGACCGAGTGGCGCTCACCTCGTACTTCGCGGGCAAGACGCCCGAGGACCTGTCGATGACCGACATGGAGTTCATCGAGACGCACGGCATCGAACTGTTCGTCGGCGACCCGGCGGAGACGATCGACCGCGAGGCCAAGAAGGTCACCGCGCGCTCCGGCCAGGTCTTCGAGTACGACGTCCTCGTCCTCGCCACCGGCTCGTACCCCTTCGTGCCGCCGGTCCCGAACAAGGACGCCGCGGGCTGCTTCGTCTACCGCACGATCGAGGACCTGCTCGCGATCGAGGAGTACGCGAAGAAGGTCGACGTCGGTGCCGTGGTCGGCGGCGGGCTGCTCGGGCTCGAGGCGGCCGGTGCGCTGAAGGGCCTCGGACTCACCTCGCACATCGTGGAGTTCGCGCCTCGGCTGATGCCCGTGCAGGTCGACGACGGCGGCGGCGCCGCGCTGCTGCGCACCATCGAGGACATGGGCCTGTCCGTCCACACGGGTGTGGGCACGCAGGAGATCGTCGTCGGCGAGGACGGCGCGGTCACCGGCATGAAGCTGTCCGACGGCTCCGAACTCGCCACCGGCATGGTGGTGTTCTCCGCCGGTGTCCGCCCCCGCGACCAGCTGGCCCGCGACTGCGGTCTGACGGTCGGCGAGCGCGGCGGCATCAGCGTCGACGAGCAGTGCCGGACCGTCAACGACCCGCATGTCTTCGCGATCGGGGAGTGCGCGCTGGCCTCCGACGGCCGGGTGTACGGCCTGGTGGCCCCGGGTTACGAGCAGGCCGAGACGGCCGCCGCGACGATCGCCACCGACGAGGCCTCGTTCACGGGCGCCGACATGTCCACCAAGCTGAAGCTGCTCGGCGTCGACGTCGCCTCCTTCGGTGACGCGCACGGCGCGACCGCCGACTGCCTGGACGTCGTGTACTCCGACTCCCGCTCGGGCGTCTACAAGAAGCTGGTCATCGGCCGCGACGGCGAACTGCTCGGCGGCATCCTGGTCGGCGACGCGGAGGCGTACGGCACGCTGCGGGCCTTCACCGGCTCCGTCCCGCCCGTCTCCCCCGAGTCCCTGGTGCTCCCTGCGGGCTCCGGCGGCGGCGCGCAGCTCGGCCCGTCCGCGCTGCCGGACGACGCGATCATCTGCTCCTGCCACAACGTGTCCAAGGGCGCGATCCGCGGCGCGGTCACCGACCACCAGTGCACCACCGTGCCCGAGGTCAAGAAGTGCACCAAGGCCGGCACGGGCTGCGGCTCCTGCGTCAAGGTCCTCGGCCAGCTCGTCACCGCCGAGCTGGAAGCCAGCGGTGTGGTCGTCGACAAGGGCCTGTGCGGCTGCTTCGGGCAGACCCGCGAGGAGCTGTACGAGATCGTCCTCGCCCTGCGCATCAACACGTACCAGGACCTGCTGGACCGTTACGGCCGCGACGGGGCCAAGGGCGGCGACGGCTGCGAGATCTGCAAGCCGGCGGTCGCCTCGATCATCGCCTCCCTCGCCCCGACCATCGGCGCGAGCGGCTACGTCCTCGAGGGCGAGCAGGCGGCCCTGCAGGACAGCAACGACCACTTCCTGGCCAACCTCCAGAAGAACGGCTCGTACTCCGTCGTCCCGCGCATCCCCGGCGGTGAGATCACCCCCGAGGGCCTGATCGTGATCGGTGAGATCGCCCGCGACTTCGGTCTCTACACGAAGATCACGGGTGGCCAGCGGATCGACATGTTCGGCGCGCGGGTCGAGCAACTGCCGCTGATCTGGGCCCGGTTGGTGGACGCCGGCTTCGAGTCCGGCCACGCCTACGGCAAGTCCCTCCGTACCGTGAAGTCCTGTGTCGGCCAGACCTGGTGCCGCTACGGCGTCCAGGACTCGGTCCGCATGGCGATCGACCTGGAGCTGCGCTACCGGGGCCTGCGCTCGCCGCACAAGCTGAAGTCGGCGGTCTCCGGGTGCGCCCGCGAGTGCGCCGAGGCCCAGTCGAAGGACTTCGGCATCATCGCCACGTCGAACGGCTGGAACCTGTACGTGGGTGGCAACGGCGGCGCGACTCCGCGCCACGCGGACCTCCTGGCCCAGGACCTCGACGACGCCGAACTGATCAAGCTGATCGACCGGTTCCTGATGTTCTACATCCGCACCGCGGACCGCCTGGAGCGCACCTCGACCTGGCTGGAGCGCATCCCCGGTGGCCTGGACCACATCCGGGACGTGGTCGTGGAGGACTCCCTCGGCATCTGCGAGGAGCTGGAGTCCCTGATGACGGCGCACGTCTCGAACTACGCCGACGAGTGGGCGTCGACCATCAACGACCCCGAGAAGCTCGCCCGGTTCGTGTCCTTCGTCAACGCCCCGGACACCCCGGACCCGGTCGTCGGCTTCGTCCCCGAGCGCGACCAGATCAAGCCCGACCTGCCGCTGCTGTCCATCGGCCTGCGGCCCGCCGATGTCCTGGAAGGAAGCGCCCAGCGATGACCCTCGCTCCCGAGAAGACCGATGTGAAGGTCCAGCTGCGGCTGGCGGACGGCTGGTTCACGGTCTGCGACCTGACCCTGCTGATCCCGGGCCGCGGCGTGGCCGCCCTGCTCCCCGACGGCAACCAGGCCGCGCTCTTCATGGACCGCGCGGGCAAGCTGTACGCCATCGACAACCGCGACCCCTTCGGCGGCGCCGCCGTCCTCTCCCGCGGGCTCACCGGCACCCACCAGGGCCGCCCGTTCGTCGCCTCCCCGCTCCTGAAGCAGCGCTTCGACCTGGAGAGCGGGCAGTGCCTGGACGACGAGACGGTGCGGATCGCGGCGTACGAGGTGCGGGCCGCGTAATCCTGGGCAGTCCCTTTCGGCGGGCCCCGGCCTCAGTCGCCGTACCTCTGCACCTCGTCGTAGGACGGGGTGTACGGGTCCGTCGGTCGGCCGTCACGGACGGCGGTCGCGGTGGTGACGGTCGCGGCCAGGGCGGCGCGGTAGAGGAGTGAGCCGAGACTGACCCGGCGCACGCCCAGTGCGGCCAGTTCGGCGAGGGTGGGGCCGGTAGGGGTGTACAGGATGTTCAGCGGTACGACGAGGCTGGCCGTGAGTGCGGCGATCCCGTCCGGGTCCGACAGCCCCGGCACGAACACCCCGTCCGCGCCCGCCTGTTCGTAGCTCGCGAGGCGCGTCGCGGTGTCCTCCTGCTCGCGGTCCAGCCAGTGGGTGTCGGTGCGGGCGTTCACGAACAGCCCGGGCGCCGCGGCCTTGACGGCGGCGATCTTCGCGGCGTGCGCCTCCACCGGGGCGAGCGTGCCGTCGGGGCGGCCGTCTTCCAGGTTGATCCCGGCCGCGCCCGCCTCGTACAACTCCCGGGCCAGCGCGGCCACTTCCGCCGGGTCGTCGCTGAAGCCGCCTTCCGCGTCGACGGTGAGGAGGAACGAGCCCTGTCCCAGTCGGCGGGCCAGCGCCACGGTCGCGTCGAGGGTGGCGGCGGCCCCGTCCGGCAGTCCGGCGCCGGCGGCGACGCCCAGGCTGGTGGTGCCGACGGCCTCGAAGCCGTGCGCCACGAGTGCGGCGGCGGAGGCGTGGTCCCAGGCGTTGGGCAGCAGCAGTGGGGCCGGCCGGTGGTGCAGGCGGGCGAAGGGGGTCAGGGGGCGCCGGAGCAGTCCGTCGGCCGGCGCGAGGGCGTGGCGACGGCCGGGGCGGACTCGGGGCGGGGCACCGAAGGTCGGCGTGTGCGTCATGGTCCGATGCTGGGGCCGGAACAGTTCGGCGCCGCCCGAACCGTCCCCGCGGCATCATGGCCGTATGTCCCCGCTCGCCGAGACCGCCGGTCTGCTCGCCGACCGCACCAGGGCCGCCTTCTGTCTGGCCCTGCTCGACGGCCGTGCCTGGACCGCGGGCGAACTCGCCCGGCACGCCGGGGTACGGGCGTCCACCGCCAGCGAACAGCTCACCCGTCTCGTCGAGGGCGGGCTGCTCGCCGAGGAGCGCCAGGGCCGACACCGCTACGTCCGGCTCGCCGGCCCCGACGCGGCAGCCCTGATCGAAGCCCTCGCCTCGTACGCCCCGGACGGCACCCGCCCACGGAACCTGAGCCAGTCGGTACGGCTCGACGCCGAGGCCAGGGCCCGTACCTGCTACGACCACCTCGCGGGCCGACTCGGCGTGGCCCTCGCCGACGCGATGATCACCCGTGGCCTGGTCGCCGACGACTCGGGCCTCGCCGTCACCCCGGCGGGCCGGACCTGGCTCGCCGACACCCTGAACCACCGGCACCCCGAGGGCACCCGCCGCCCCTTGGTACGAAGCTGCCTGGACTGGACCGAACGCCGGCCTCACCTGGCCGGAGCCCTGGGAGCCGCCCTGTGCGCCACCGCCCTGGAGAGACAGTGGGTACGCCGCGTCGGCTCCGGACGCGCGGTGAAGGTGACCCCGGCGGGGAGCGAGGCGTTCGGGGAGCTGCTGGGCATGAGGATCGCGTAGAGCAGCCGTACGCGTCAGGCCTTCAGCTCGTCGTACGTGACCCCGGTGAGTTGCTCGGAGGCGGACCAAAGGCGTTCGCCCGCTTGGTCGTTGAGGGTCCAGGGCGCTCGTTTCGACGGTCCCGGCGTGCCGCGCCACATGACGAAGGACGGGCCGATGAACGCATCCGGTCCGACGTCCGGCGCGGTCGCCGCGTACAGCGTGGGCAGGGCGCCCGCCTCGGCGGACTGGGCGAAGAAGCGGTTGCCGATGCGCATGAAGCGTTCGACGCCCTTGCGGCCCTCGGCGCTGGGCCCGGCCGTCTGGAGGTTGGTCGCCGCGTAGCCGGGGTGCGCGGCCGCGGCGACGACGTCCGAGCCATGGGTCGCGAGCCTTCGGGCCAGCTCGTGGGTGAAGAGCAGGTTGGCGGTCTTGGAGCGGCCGTAGGCGAGCCAACGCCCGTAGTTCCGCTCGCTGTTGAGGTCGCCGATGTCGATGTTCGCCCTCATGTGCATGCTGCTGGAGACGGTCACGACGCGCGCGCCGGGCGCGGCGAGCAGCATCGGCAGCAGCAGGCCGGTGAGGGCGAAGTGGCCGAGATGGTTGGTCCCGAACTGTGTCTCGAAGCCGTCGGCCGTCCGTGACTGCGCCACGGCCATCACACCGGCGTTGTTGACGAGCAGATCCAGCCGGTCGTTCGCGCTCCCGTAAGCCTCCGCGAACTCCCGCACAGAGCCCAGGTCCCCGAGGTCGAGCCGCATCAGCTCGACGCTCCCCTCCGGCACTTCGGAACTCATCCGCTCCAGCGCCGCCGCACCCCGCCCCTCACTGCGACAGGCGAGGACGACGTGTGCGCCACGACGGGCGAGCTCCCGGGCGGCGACGTATCCGATACCGCTGTTGGCACCCGTCACCACAGCGGTACGGCCACTCTGCTCGGGGATGTCACGCACGTTCCAGCCGGTCATGACGCCACCCTCTCGAAGCTCCGAAGCCCGCTCTCAGCGTAGTCCCCCCGAGGGGTTTGTGGCAGGTGGGTCAGCTGCGGGTGAGTGGGGGTTGCTCGCGCAGTTCCCCGCGCCCCTTGACGGCATGGGTCGCGCCCGGTGCTTTCAGGGGCGCGGGGAACTGCGCGATCAACCACAACGAACCCGCACCCGCCAACACACAGAACCCCCCGAGCTATAAGGCGCTCAAGGGGGTGGAAGGGGCACAGCCCCTGGGGATGGGACGGGTAGGGGCGGCGGGGGCGAGAAAACACCCGCCCCCACCCTGCCGACTACTCCGCCCAGTCACGCCCCCGCCTCAACAACGGCGGCCGCGACTCGGGCACCCCAGGCATGGGCCGAGTATCGAGGTAGAACCACTCGGCGGTGGGCCCGGGCCCTGCCCCGGAAGGCATCTGTCCGGTGCCCCCCACCGCCGCCGTACCGACGGTCGCGTAGTCCCACACGTCCGCCGGATCCAACTCCACATCCGGCACCGGCCCCGGCCCCGGCACGGAAACCGCCGGCTCCTCGTCGAGCCCCACCGGCCTCGCCCCCGCAGGCACCCTCGTCCCGGTGTCCGTAAGGTCCGGCATCAACAGCTCCACCCGCAACCCGGCCCCCCGCTGCTGCGCCACGAACTCCTCGACCTGACTACGGCAGGCATGGTCGAGATGGGTCACCCCGAGCAGATCGAGCCGGATGCGCGGCTTGCCGGAGGCGGCCGCGCCCTCCAGCGCGTCGATCAGCTTCGGCAGCCGCAGGAACGTCGCGTTGCCCGCCATCACGACCTTCGCCGTGTCGTCCTCGATGTGCTGCCGGATGACGGTCTGCGACATCCGCAGCGCGGCCAGCACCACACCCGCGGCCAACCCGAACAGCACCCCTTCGAGCAGCGCGGTCGCCGTGATGACGAGCGTCGTCAGCGTCATGACCGCGAACTCGCCCCGGTCCTGCCGCCACATCTTCGGGAACTCCTCCGGCGCGAACAGCTTCCACCCGCTGTGCACGAGGACACCCGCGAGCACCGAGATCGGGATCAGCGCCAGCACCTGCGGCAGCAGCAGCGCGAAGGCGAGCAGCCAAAGGCCGTGCAGCGTACGGGAGATACGGGTCTTGGCCCCGGCCTGGACGTTCGCCGAGCTGCGCGCGACGACCGCCGTGACGGGCAGCGCGCCGAGGACGCCGGCGATCGTGTTCCCCGCGCCCTGGGCGATGAGCTCGGTGTTGTAGCGGGTGCGCGGCCCGTTGTGCATCCGGTCCACGGCCGCGGCCGTGAACAGGCTCTCCGCCGAGGCGATGACGGTGAAGGTGAGGATCGCCGTGATGATGCCCGCGTCGGCCAGTCCGGCCAGTTGCCCCGGCCCCGGCACGTCCACGGACGCCAGCAGATTGCCGACCTGGAGCGTCTTCACCTCGACGCCCGGCAAGGAGGCGACCGCGATACCGATCCCGACGGCCACGAGCGCGGCCGGGACCTTCTTGACCGGCCCCGGCGCCTTCTTCCACAGGAAGCTCAGCACGATCGTGACGACCCCGAGCCCGGCGGCGATCAGCGCCTGCGGGTTGCTCACAGTGTCGACGATCAGTCCGGGAACGCCCGCCATGTTGTCCAAGGGGGTGCCCGGCGCCTTGGAGTCGGACATCGGGTACAGCTGGCTGAACATCAGCGGCAGTCCGATGCCCGCGAGCATGCCCTGGACGACCGCGAGGGAGATCGCCTGGAACATCCGGCCCAGCTTCACCAGGCCCAGCACGATCTGGAGGATGCCGGAGAACAGCACGATCACACCGAGCATCGCGACGCCGAACTCCAGGACCGTCTCCGCGACGAGCGCGGCCAGCCCGGCCGCCGGCCCGCTGACCTGGAGCGTGCTGCCGCGCACCGCGCCGACCACCAGACCGCCGATCACCCCGGAGATGATGCCCAGCTCGGCCGGCACCCCCGAGGCCACGGCCACACCGATACAGAGGGGCAGCGCGACGAGGAAGACGACGAGGGAGGCGGTGATCTCGGTGGCGAAGTCGATACGGCCGCGGGCGCCTGGTTGCTTGGAGCCGTTGGAGCCGTTGGAGCCGCTTGAGCCACCGGAGCCGTCCCGCCCCGATGAGCCGCCCTTGTACCCAGTCCCGTTGGCGGCGTGACCGCGCGCTTCGGGGGCGTGGCCGGGCATGTCGGGGGCGTGGCCAGGCATGTCGGGGGGATGGCCAGGAATGTCGGGGGGATGGCCAGGAATGTCGGGGGGATGGCCGGGCATCCCAGCCGTGCCGGTCGCACCGAACTGGCCGTTCCTGACGGCCCTGCGGGCGCCCGCCGCGTGCCGTCGTCCGTGCGCTCCGCTCATGAGCCGTGCACCTGGAAGTCGCCGTCCGCGTCCAGCTCGTGGACCTTGCCGGTGTCGATCTCGTAGTACCAGCCGTGCAACCGGAGCCGTCCGGCGTCGAGTTGCTGCCGGGCGACGGGGTAGTCCCGCAGGACGGCGAGCTGGTTGCGGACGTTGAGCTGGACGACCTCGCGCAGGGCGGGATCCTCGGACGACGACGTGGCGTCACGACCACGGTCAGCGCCGCTGCCGGCGCCACTGCCGACGCCCCTGTCACCGCCGCTGCCGCCAAGCACCGGTTCGAGCGCGGGCCTGGCGTAGTCGAGCCAGGCGTCCACCCTGGGCAGGCCGGACAGGTCGGCGCCGTACTTCAGCGCGCCCATCGCGCCGCAGTGGGAATGACCACACACCACGATGTCCTGAACGCCGAGCACCTCCAGTGCGTACTCGATGGTGGCGGCCTCACCGGAGGCGGTCCCGTACGCGTCGTGCGGCGGCACGATGTTGCCCGCATTTCGCAGCTCGAATATCTCGCCGGGCCGCGCTCCGGTGATCAGGGCGGGAATCACCCGCGAGTCCGAGCAGGTAATGAACAGCGCCTCGGGAAATTGCCCGACGGCCAGTTTCCGGTATTCATCGCTCTCGAAGTCCACCCGTCGCTTGAACGACCGGGCGCGATCCAGCAACGCCTTCATCCTGCCTCCCGACAGTGGTTCCGACCAGCTCTTACGACCGTAGGGGGGCGATGACCAGAGGAAGGTTAAGCGAACACTAAAACGCCGCCAGGTTTTCCACAGATTTCGGCCGGACACCCCTTCGCCGCAGGTCGGGCGACCGAATACAAGCGGTTTCTGAGGGTCATTTCACAATGCTCCGGATTCCCTGACGTTGCTGTGCGGTCTCTTGTAGCGTGTCGACCCCACAGCACGGACTCGTGTTGTCCCGACTTTTTGGAGAGACAGGCCGCCATGGGCGTACGAGTGCTGCTCATCGAGGACGACGAGACGATCGCCGAACCGCTCGCCGACGGGCTGCGGCACTTCGGCCTGACGGTCCACCACGTGGCCACCGGCGCGGACGGGTTGAGAGGTCCGCACGGCGATGTCGTCCTGCTGGATCTCGGCCTGCCCGACATGGACGGCATCGACGTCTGCCGCGGTATCCGCCGGACCTCCGACGTCCCGATCATCATCCTCAGCGCGCGCGGCGAGGAGGCCGACCGCGTGCTGGGCCTGGAGCTGGGCGCCGACGACTACTTGGCGAAACCATTCAGCATCCGGGAACTGGTCGCCCGGATACGAGCGGTGTCACGACGCCACCAACGGCCGGGGGGCGGCGGGGTCGTGGCGGGCGTCGTGGTGGCCGAGGGCGGGGTCGAGGTCGAGCCGTACGCTCAACGGGTCGTGTCGGCACAGGAGTTGGCGGCTCGGGAGGAGGCGGCCGCCGGGTTCGATGTGGGTGTGGGTGCGGGTTCCGGTGCCAGTTCCGGTGTCGGGAACGGTTTCGGCGCCAGGAACGGCTTCGGCGCCGGCAGCGACTTCACGACCGGGAGCGATTTCGGCGCCGGGAGCGATCTCGGGGCCGAGGGCGCGGGTCGCGTCGGCGGCGTGGGCAGCGTCAGGAGCGGGGGCGGTGGGACCGGCGCCGGCGGAGGTGGGGGCGGTGCCGGAGCCGAATACGACTGGTCGGCCACGTACGAGACACCCGCTCAGGCGACACCAGCGCGGGGAACGCCGTTCGAGGGCACCCCGGCGCACGGCACCCCCATGTACGGAACCCCGGCGCACGGCACCCCCATGTACGGAACCCCGGCGCACGGCACTCCCGCCTCTGGGAACCCCGCCTTCGAGGGCCCGACGTACGGAAGCCCGGCGTACGGCACTCCGGCGCACGGCGTCCCGGTCTACGAACCCCCCGTCTACGAAACCCCCATCTACGAACCCCCGGTCCACGAGCCCCCCGTGTACGCCCCCCCGGCCTACGAGCAGGCCCCGCCCGAACCGCGTGACTCCTCCGCCCCGGCGGCGCCCGGCGACGGTTCCGCTCCGCCGCCCGGCCCGCTGGTCGTGGACCGACGGACCCGCCAGGTGTGGGTCGGCGAGGTGCCGGTCGCGCTGACGCCGAAGGAGTTCGAGCTGCTGGCGCTGCTCACCGAGGACCCCGGGGCGGTCTACTCCCGGCAACAGATCCTCAACCGCGTCTGGGACGACCACTACCAGGGCCCGACCAAGACCCTGGACGTCCACGTCGCGACCCTGCGCCGCAAGCTGGGCGACCCGGCGTGGATCCAGACCCTGCGCGGTGTCGGCTTCCGGCTCGCCGTACGCGCCCCCGGGCAGGCGCCGGGACCGGGTCAGGGCCGGCCCCAGGGGCATGGCCATGGGCGCGGCGGGCAGGCACCGGGGAGGCATCGCACCGCCGAGGCCAGGGCGTCATGACCCGCCGTCTGCTGCTGAGTTACCTCAGCCTCGCCGCCCTGGTCCTGCTCGGCCTGGAGATCCCGCTGGGCTTCGTCTACTCGCGGGCCGAACGCGAACGGATCGTCAACTCGGCCAACGACGAGGCCGAGTCGGTGGCCGCGTACGCCGCGCTGTCGCTCGCCGCCCACCGCCGGGACGAACTCGTCGAGCGGGCCAGGCACTGCGCCGAACGCATCGGCGGACAGGTCGTCATCGTCGACGCGGACGGGAAGCTGCTGGCCAGCTCACACTCCCTGCCCGACGGCGAGGAACAGACCCTCGCGTCCCTCCCCGAGATCTCCGCCGCACTCCGGGGCCACGCCACCACGGACGTACGTACGACGACGACCGGCGGCGTGCACTACCTGTCCGTGGCGGCTCCGGTGGGCCCCACGACGGCGAGCACGGGCACGGGCACGGGCTCGGGCGCAGGCGCGGACACGGCCTCGCGCACAGTTACAAGCACCGGTTCAGACACCGACTCAGGCCCGCGCTCGGACTCGGACTCGGACTCGTACTCGTACTCGGACTCGGACTCGGGCACACGGTCATACTCGGGCTCGTACTCGAACTCGAACTCGGCCGAGTCCGCGCAAGGCGCCGTACGCGTCACGCTCCCCACCACCATGGTGCACGCCCGCGTGTTCGCCGTCTGGCTGCTGCTGGCCCTGGCCGGGCTGACGGTGCTCACCGGGGTGGCCGCGGTGGCGTTCGCGTTCGCGCGCTGGACGGGCCGTCCCATCCGGCAGTTGGAGGAGGCGACGCACCGGCTGGCCGAGGGCGGTACGGCCACCAGTGTCGTGGTCACCTCGGGCCCGCCGGAGGTACGGAGTCTCGCGGCGGCCTTCAACAGGACCGCCGCCCGCCTGGAACATCTGCTGGCCTCCCAGCGGGCCTTCGCCGGCGAGGCCTCGCACCAGCTGAAGACCCCGCTGGCCGCGCTGCGGCTACGGCTGGAGAACCTGGAGCCGGACATCGCCCGGCGCGCCCGGCCGAGCCTCGACGCTGCCGTCACCGAGACGGACCGGCTGGCCCGGATGGTCGAAGGACTGCTGGCGATGGCCCGCCTGGAGGAGGCGGCGGCCATCCCGGCCCAGGTCGACCTGGGCGCCATCTGCGCGGAACGGCACCGTACGTGGGGGCCGTTGTTCGAACGCGAGGGGGTCTCGCTCGTCCTCTTCGCCGGCAGTGTGGGCCCGGTCATGGCCCTCCCGGGCGCCGTGGAACAGATCCTCGACAACCTCCTCTCCAACGCCCTGCGCGCCTCCCCGGCCCACAGCACGGTCACCATGGAGCTGCGGCTCCTCGTCCCGGCCCGCCGGGCGCTGCGCGATGCCCGGCCCAGTTGGGTCGACCTCCATGTCACCGACGAGGGCCCGGGCATGACGCCCGAGCAGCGCGCCCGCGCCTTCGACCGCTTCTGGCGCGCCCCCGGCGCCCCCAAGGGCGGCACCGGCCTCGGTCTCTCCCTCGTCCAACGCCTCGCCCACGCCAGCGGCGGCGAGGTCTCCCTCCGCGAGGCCGCCACGGGCGGCTTGGACGCCGTGGTCCGCCTCCCGTCGGCGGAACCCCCGGCCCAGCCGCACGGCCACAGCTTCGGCGGCCGTCCCGGCCAACGCCGCCGGCAGAGCTCCGCTGAGCCGGCCGCCGCCCAATAAATAGCTCGGGGTGCGACGTTGTACGGCGACCGCGGGTAGTACGTGGCTGATCGCGCAGTTCCCCGCGCCCCTTTCGGGCCTGCGGCCCGCCCACCCCTGTGCGCCACCTGTGAACGCCGTCGCGGAGTCACGGGCTGTCCATGCTCCGTCAATCACGCTCCCCTAGGTTCCAAGACCGCGCGACCCCGCCGCCGACCGGCAGGCGGGCAGGTCACAGCACCCTTTGGAGCGACAGTGGAACGTCGTACTCTCCTCCGCGCGGCCGTCCTCGGCGGCTCTTCGACGGTCTTCGGCGGGACCCTGTGGCGCGGCGCCGCGTACGCCGCGCCCGCCCAGCCGGGCACCGGCCCCTACGGAGCACTCGGCTCGGCGGACGCCAACGGCATCCGGCTCCCGAGCGGCTTCACCAGCCGGGTGATCGCCCGCTCCGGCCAGACGGTCCCCGGTACGTCGTACACCTGGCACAACGCCCCCGACGGCGGCGCCTGCTACCCGGACGGCACGGGCTGGATCTATGTCTCCAACTCGGAGATCAATCCGTCCGGCGGCGCGAGCGCGGTGCGGTTCTCGTCGACGGGCGCGGTCACGTCGGCGTACCGCATCCTGTCCGGCACCCGCCAGAACTGCGCCGGCGGCCAGACCCCCTGGAACACCTGGCTGTCCTGCGAGGAGGTGGACCGCGGCTACGTCTACGAGACCGACCCGTGGGGCGCGAAGGCGGCCGTCCGCCGGGACGCCATGGGCCGCTTCAAGCACGAGGCGGCGGCAGCCGACCCCACCCGCGGCGTCGTCTACATGACGGAGGACGTCACCGACGGCTGCTTCTACCGCTTCCGGCCGACGACCTGGGGCGATCTGTCGGCGGGCACGCTGGAGGTCATGGTCGCCGGCACCGCCACCAGCGGCCCGGTGACCTGGTCCCGCGTCCCCGACCCGACCGGCGCCACCGCCACCCGCAACCAGGTCTCCGGCGCCAAACGCTTCAACGGCGGCGAGGGCTGCTACTACGCCGACAACACCTGCTGGTTCACGACGAAGGGCGACAACCGCGTCTGGCAGTACAACGCGGCCGCCCAGACCATCGAACTCGCCTACGACGACTCCCTGGTCACCAGCGGCACGGCCCCGCTCACCGGCGTCGACAACGTCACGGGCACCTCCTCCGGCGACCTCTTCGTCGCGGAGGACGGCGGCAACATGGAGATCTGCGTCATCACCCCGGGCGACGTCATCGCCCCCTTCCTCCGGATATCCGGCCAGTCGTCGTCGGAGATCACCGGCCCGGCCTTCTCCCCCGACGGCCGTCGCCTGTACTTCTCCAGCCAGCGCGGCACGAGCGGCAGTTCCTCGGGCGGCATCACCTACGAGGTGACGGGCCCGTTCCGGACCTGACGGACCGAGGGGGGCTCGGGGCGCTCTCTCCGCGCGGGCGCCCCAAGCCCCCCACTTTTCCCAGCGCTCCCCAGCGCCCCCACCCCGCGGAAACGATCAACACATCGAATACCAGAACCCATAAACGAAAACCCCGTAATTCTTCGAACTCATAACCGCGCCAGACTTGTTCGATTTTCCTTCTGCTAGGTTCAGCGCGTGGTCATGCCCAACACATTGGGGCCGGAGAGCCTCGGAGGCGGCGCTCGCCCGCGCAAGGTTCTCCTGGCGGCCTGCGGAACTCGCGGGGACGTACAACCCTTTCTCGCACTGGCCGTGGCGCTGCGCCGTCACGGCCATCACCCGTTATTGGCGGCCCCTTCCTCCTACGCGTCCGACGCGGCCGCATACGGCGTCGATTTCGCGGCGATCGACGACGGCCCCACCCGGATCCTCGAGGACACGGCGACCCGCAGAATCATCGACAAAGGTCTCATGGGCGTACGCGGGAAAATCGCGGCGGCGCGGGCCGTCGCCCGCCTCAAGAAACTCCTCATCGCCCCGTTGCGAGACGTCGCGGCCATCGCCCACGACCACGGCGACGTGGCGGCGGTGGTGCATTCGGCGGCGTTCCCCGCCCAGCATGTGGCCGACATGCTGGACGTACCCGCCGTCGTCGTGGCGCTGCAACCCGGCTGGATCCCCACCGACGCGTTCCCCTGCCAGTTGCTGCCCCTCCCCCAGGTGCCACGCTTCCTCAACCGGAGCACATACGCCCTGGTCACCGCGGCCCAGCGGTCCCGTGAGGTGGAGCGCTGGCGGGCGAGCGAACTGGGCCTGGCCCCGCGCCGGCACGGCGCACGGCGGTGGCTGCGGGACCCCGAGGGCCGACGGCGCCCCGTCCTGCAGTCGTTCAGCCGGCACATCACACCGGTCGACCCGGCGTGGGGCGACGCCGTACGCACCACGGGTTTCTGGTTCCTGCCCGCCCGCCCCGACTGGACACCGCCCCGGGAGCTGACCCGGTTCCTGGACGAGGGGCCACCGCCCGTCTACGTCGGCTTCGGCAGCATGACCGGCACCCAGGCGCGCCGGAACAACGCCCTGGTCACCGAGGCGGTCCGCCGCACCGGTGTACGGGCCGTGATCGCGACCGGCTGGGGTGGCATCGGTGCGTCGGCGAGTGACTCCGGCCCTCCGTCACACGACGTCCTCACGATCGAACAGGCCCCGCACGACTGGCTCTTCCCCCGCATGGCCGCGATCGTCCACCACGGCGGCCCCGGCACCGTCGGAGCCGCCCTCGCCGCCGGCCGCCCCCAGGTGCTCTGCCCCCACATGGGCGACCAGACCCACTGGTCCGCCCGTATGGGAGCACTGGGCGTGGCCCCCACCCCCCTCACCGCCCGCACGCTCACCGCACACGAACTGGCGGAAGCGATCACCACGTCGGTGACGGACCGGCACCTGCGACACCGCGCGAGTGAAGTCGCCGTCCTCATCCGGGCCGAGGACGGCGTGAACACGGCGGTGAATTCCCTACTGGCCCACATCACGTAACCCCCGACTTCCCACCCCCCACTTCGGTACAGGAATTCCCCCCTCTCCCTCGACTTCCCCCCACAAGTCACGAACAGAAAGCCTCGGAGTGCTGCAAATCCCCTTCTCTGACGCCACCATCGCGCCCGGAACCGTTATCTCCTGGTCCTTGCGCACAAAGCACTCCCCCCACGGCGAGCAGGATTCTCCTTCGAAATCCGCTTCCAAATCCGCCTCGTTCAACCAGGACAAGCATCACTTGTCGTCCGAGGCGACCCGGAGTACGAGCGACGGCATCGCCAGCTCGATCGCGGTCACCTTCGAGATCACGGGCCGACCGGACACCGCGGCACTCGAATCGGCGCTCCTTCTTCTCGTACGGCGCCACGAGGTGCTCCGCTGCGAGTTCCAGCGCCTGGCCGGTGACCTGAACTGCACGGCGCCGGACCCCGAGTCCATCGCCCTGGAGGCGGAGGAGGTCGGCCACTTCCACACCGGGGACGATCTGCACACCCATCTCGACAAGACGTTCAAGAGCATGGACACGCTCTCCTGGCCGCTGTTCCTCATGGGCGCGGTGGTCCGGGAGACGAGTGCGACGGTCTACCTCTGCTTCGACCACATCGTGTGCGACGGCCTGTCCATGCCCGTCGTGGTGAACGAACTCCAGACCGCGTACGCCGCCCTCACCGCCGACCGCACCCCGGAACTCCCCTCCGCGGGCAGCTATCTGACCTTCGGTGACGACCAACGCCGCCGCTACGCCTCCCTCCGCCCCGACGACGACCGTCTGACGTACTGGAAGGACTTCATCCGCGGCAACGGCGGCTTCTTCCCCAGGTTCCCCTTCGACCTGGGCGTGCCGGAGGACCGCCTGTACCCCGTGGTGAACCGGTCCCTCCCCCTCCTGGACCACCACCGGACCGACGCCCTGGCAGCGGGCGCCCGCGCGTCGGGAGGCAGCGTCTTCACGGCCGTACTGGCGGCGGCCGCGACGGCCCAGCACCGCTTCGGGGGGCCGGAGGTCTACCGGGGCCTGCTCCCCATCAGCGAACGAAGCACCGACACCTCAGGCGCCCCGGTCGCCCCGAACCCCTGGCAGCACTCCATCGGCTGGTTCGTGAACACGATGCCCATCGAGTTCCAGGTCGGCGAGGGCGGCACGGACCACGCCACCACCATCGCGCGGGCACGCACGGCCTACGGCGAGTTGCAGCGGCACGTGGGCATCCCCTTCGTCCGGGCGTGGGAACTGCTGGCCCCGGAGACCTTCTCCCTGCACCACTGGCCGTTCCCGGTGAACTTCTTCTCCTACATCGACTTCCGCAGGACCCCCGGAGGCGCCCAACACCCCCTCTGGAACCCGATGCTGCACGTCTGGGCCGCCCGCGGCAACGGCATCAGCCACTGGTTCCACCGCACCGCCACCGGCCTCCACGTCAACATGCTGCACGTCGACACACCCCAAGCACACGAGATCAGCGAGGCCCTGCACGACGAACTCGTCCGAGTCCTCCTGGAGATCGCCGGCGAACGAGGCACGACGCCGGTGTCCATCCCCCGCCCGTCCCGGGGGACGACGACCGTACGGACCTGACCCAGCCCGGAGCCCGCCGGACGGGGCCCACGAAAGAGGCGGCGCCCCGCGCGGGGCGCCGCCCTGTCTCCCCTCACCACCGCCACCGCTCAGTCCCGCCGGATCAGCTCCGGATCGATCCGCCGTCCGACGAGTGGCAGCGCACCGATCGCGGCCACAGCCACCGCGCCGAGCGCGCAGGCCAGAAGCAGGGGCACCCCGGCGCCGTCCCAGTAGATGGCGCCGCCCCCGGTCACGAGGTAGCTGGACTCGGCCAGCTTGCCGGTGATCACGGCCAGGGCGAGGCCTACGGCCAACGGTACGACCACTTGCGCGACTTGCACGGTCCGCAGCGTGCGGGGGCGGGCGCCGAGCAGAGACAGTGCGGTGACCTGGGGCTTTCGCTCCACGGCACGGTCTGTGGCGGCCACCAGGTAGGCGGCGACGCCGATGATCAGCCCCAGGACCATGCCGATGCCCAGGAGACTCCTGACCACGGTGATCTGCTGAAGCGCCGTGACGACCACGCCCGGTGTGTCGACCTCCGTGGTGGGGTCCACGCCTCCGATGCCGTCGAGGACCGCCCGGACGGTTTCGGGGGCTGAGCTGCTGAGGAGGGTGAGGGTGGCGACATCGGGGCGATGCTCAGCGGGGACTGCCGAGGGAGGCAGCAGTACGTCGCCGCTGTTGAAGACCGAGAGCTCGACGTCGTCGCTGTACCGAAGTACTTCTCGCGGCATCTTCACGTGCATGACACGCCGATGCCCCTCGTGCCACAGGTCGAAGGCAAACCGTGTCCCTGGCTTGCTGTCCTCTGCCTGCACCTGTTTCGGATCCCACAACCGCATGGGGCGGCCGTCCACACAACCGTCGACCTTCGGCACCATCCTGCGCAGTTGCTCGCAGGTGGCGACCACCGCTTCGAGGCTGGGAGCCCATCGATCGACGTCGGAACTCGACCGCGACTCCATGACGACCGCGTGCCCACGGACACCTTCCACCCCCTCCCAGGCTCGCTGCCGCTCTGCTGTGGTGCCCGCGAGCGAGATTCTGTACGTCTGGACAGGGGACGTGTTCTTGGAGACCTGATCGAGTTCGATCAGCACTCCCTGCACCAACGATGCCGCGAAGACCAGGATCACCAGCCCGGTCGCCACCCGCAGCGCACCGCCGGGTTCGACCTCGTTGCGCCTCATGGCGAGACCCAGGGAGACCGAGCCGGTGGAGCGGGCCACCTTCTGGGCAAGGGCCCGCGAGAAGACCGGCAGCATCATCACGAGCCCGATGCCGACCAGAACGACGGCGAGGGGCATGAGGATCGACGAGAGTGCAGTGTCCCTGGGCGGGTGGCCTGTCGCACCTGCCACGCAGTATGCGGCCACGATGCTCAGTCCTGGAACGAGCATGAGCAGGCCCCACTTGCCAGGTGCCTTCTCCACAGCGCTGCGCCGTACCGCCAGCGGCCGGGCCGCGGCCTTCCTGGCCCCGGCCCGGCCCACGAACCACGCGAGCACCGGACAGCCAACGACGCAGGCCACGACGGTGGACACGGACAGGGCTCCGTCGGAGGGGTACCACTTGAGGCCGGGCAGACCAATCCGCGATACGAGTTGATTGGCAACCCAGTAGATACCCAGGCCGAGTACGGCACCCGACAACGCCGCGGTGACAGTCTCGGCTGCATTGACCCGCTGGGTGCCCTTCACGCTCAGCCCGAGCAGTCGTAGAGCGGCCAGCCGCCGGGCTCGAGCCGCTGCGGAGAGCCTGGCGCAGACGGCCAGGAAGACTGCGAGAGGCAGAAGTACGACGCCGGCGAGGGTGAAGCGCACCATATCGAGCGTCGAGGGCTCCACGGTGGGAGAGCTCGCGAACGGCTTGCCGAACATCGTCACGCGATCGCCTCCGCCCTCAAGCTCCTCTGGGCTGACGCCTACATACGCGTACAACTCGTCGGGGTGAGCCAGGCCTTGGGTCGTGATGAGTCCGCTCTCTCTGCCCGGCAGCAGCTGCGCCAAGGCGGGCTCTCGTTGGAGCACCTCGCGCAACCGGGGGGACACGAACAGCTCGCCTGGGGCAGGTAGCTCTGTCAGCCCCGGCGGCGGCTCGATGGGTCTGTCCCCCCGAGCCAAGAAGACCCGAGTGAGGGGCTCCGCACCGTAGGGATCTGTCCTGGTGAGTTCGAAGGAGTCTCCTTCGGAGGCCGGACAGGTCATGGCGACCGGATCCGCGACACAATCTGGCTCACGCGCCGCCTTGCGCCCGTCCTGTGCAGCCAGTACGCCGGGGATCGCCAGTACGACGGCCAGGCAGCACACACCGATCGCGCTGCCGATGACCATGAGCAGGAAGCGCACCCGATTGCCGCGCCCACCTCCCAGCAACAGCCGGATCCCCAGGAAAAGCTCCCTCACGGCGCCTCCCGTACCTGAGCCGAGAGGATGCCGTCACACATCGTGTAGCGGCTGTCCGCGCGGGCCGCCACCTGGGAGTCGTGTGTCACCAAGACGACCGCCGTTCCTTGGGAACGGGCAAGAGTCAGGAACTCCTCCAATACAGCCGTCGCGTTGGAGCTGTCGAGTGATCCGGTCGGCTCGTCGGCGAAGACGACCGCCGGCTGGTGCACCAATGCGCGGGCCACGGCGACACGTTGGCTCTGGCCGCCGGACACCTGTGAGGGCCGTCGCTCACGCAGGTCCGCGAGACCTAGCCGCCTCAGCACCTCTCCGGCTGCGGCGAGCGCCTCCTTCTTCCGCTGTCCGGCGAGCCGCAGCGGAAGCGCGGTGTTCTCCTCCACCGTCAGCTCCGGCAGGAGTTCGCCGTACTGGAAGACGAACCCGAACCGCTCACGGCGCAGTTCACTCAGCTCTTCGTCGTCGAGGTCGCCGAGATCACGGCCTTCGAAGCGAACTTCACCACGAGCCACCGGCAGCACCCCGGCCAGGCAGTACAGCAGCGACGACTTTCCGGATCCGCTCTGACCAGTGATCGCAGCAACCTCGCCCCGGCGGAGGGACATTTCGGCGTTCCTGACGGCAAGAGTCTCGCCGTAGAGGAGGTCGATTCCCTTGGCAGAAAGGACTTCTGATGTATTGATCGCGTACCCCTAGGAAGAGCACGAGCCCAGGCGACCTCGCCTGGGCTGTGGATGCTGAATCGACTCAGTCACGCTGGTATCCGAAGTGCTCGGTCCGCGAGCAATTGTCCGGATGCAGGACGCCGCGGTCGCGACAGACTCGCATCGATGCGTCGTCCGTGTAGCGCTGAGATCCGCTCCAGTCGGAGTGGTGCAACCGGACCGCACTCCGCTGCTTCCCGTAGTACCGCGCCCAGCCATGGCCTTCGACCTTGACCTGCACGTACACGTTATGCCCGTCGCGCAGGTTCGTGTCCTTCAAAGTGCCGGACCACTCGAAGGCACCGTGATTGGTACCGGGGGGATTGAACTTGTAGACCCCCTTGCTGAATTGGCCGCCCACGGACTGGAGCACCGGGATCCTGCCCTGCTCCACCGCGAGCGCCGCTCCCGCAGCCGCGAAGATCAGTCCGGCCGCGACCATGCCTACCGCTGCCCTCTTCATGCGCACCTCCGTGATCACCGGGTGCCCCAACAGACACCCGTAATCACAGAAGGTAACTATACGGATGCGCACAGAAACGATCTGCCTGCTTGATCACCACCGATTCAGGTGATCTTGAAGCACAGGAAGCGCACCCCCCACACAACCAAGAGGGCGGCACCCCCCGCACGGGATGCCGCCCTCTCTTCGTGATCCGGAACCGCCGCCCATCGGTGAGGGTCGGTCGGGGACAAGCGACGGTTCCGGGGCTCAGGGTCGTGCCGGGGTCAGCGGTGGTCGCTGCCCGTCGACTGTGAAGCCGCGCGCCCCGCCTCCAGGCGGGCCACCGGGATGCGGAACGGGGAGCAGGAGACGTAGTCCAGACCCACCTCGTGGAAGAAGTGGACGGACTCGGGGTCACCGCCGTGCTCGCCGCAGACGCCGAGCTTGAGGTCGGGGCGGGTCGCGCGGCCCGCCTCCGCCGCCAGCTTCACCAGCGAACCGACGCCGTCCTTGTCGATCGTCTCGAAGGGGGAGACGCCGAAGATGCCCTTCTCCAGGTAGGCCGTGAAGAAGGAGGCCTCGACGTCGTCGCGGCTGAAGCCCCAGACCGTCTGCGTCAGGTCGTTCGTGCCGAAGGAGAAGAACTCCGCTGCCTCCGCGATCTGGCCCGCCGTCAGGGCGGCCCGCGGCAGCTCGATCATCGTGCCGATCGACAGCTTCAGCGCCACGCCCGTCGCCGCCTCGACCTCCGCGATCACCGCGTCCGCCTCCTCGCGGACGATCTCCAGCTCCTGGACCGTACCGACGAGCGGGATCATGATCTCGGCGCGCGGGTCGCCCTTGGCGTTCTTGCGCTCGGCAGCCGCCTCGGCGATCGCCCGTACCTGCATCGTGAAGAGACCGGGGATCACCAGGCCCAGACGTACACCGCGCAGGCCCAGCATCGGGTTCTGCTCGTGCAGGCGGTGAACCGCCTGGAGCAGGCGCAGTTCGTTCTCGTGCGGTTCCTGGCGGGACTCCGCCAGGGCCACGCGGACCGACAGCTCCGTGATGTCCGGCAGGAACTCGTGCAGCGGCGGGTCCAGGAGACGAACCGTCACCGGGAGGCCGTCCATCGCCGAGAAGAGTTCGACGAAGTCCTGCTTCTGGAGCGGGAGCAGCGCCTTCAGCGACTCCTCGCGCTCCGTCTCCGTGTCGGCCAGGATCAGGCGTTCCACCAGCTCGCGGCGGTCGCCGAGGAACATGTGTTCCGTACGGCACAGACCGATGCCCTGGGCGCCGAAGCGACGGGCGCGCATCGCGTCCTCGGCGTTGTCCGCGTTGGCCCGGACACGGAGCCGGCGCTTGCGGTCCGCGAAGGCCATGATCCGGTGGACCGCCTCGACCAGTTCGTCGGCGTCCTGGGCACCCGCGTGCATCCGGCCCTCGAAGTACTCCACGACGGGGGACGGCACGACCGGGACCTCGCCCAGGTAGACCTTGCCGCTCGACCCGTCGATGGAGATCAGGTCGCCCTCCTCCACCACATGGCCGCCGGGGACCGTCATACGGCGGCGCTTGGTGTCGACTTCCAGTTCCTCCGCGCCGCACACGCACGTCTTGCCCATGCCGCGCGCGACCACGGCCGCGTGGGACGTCTTGCCGCCGCGCGACGTCAGGATGCCCTCCGCCGCGATCATGCCGTCGAGGTCGTCGGGGTTCGTCTCGCGGCGGACCAGGATGACCTTCTCGCCGGAACGCGACCACTTCACGGCCGTGTACGAGTCGAAGACCGCCTTGCCGACCGCCGCGCCCGGGGAGGCGGCGATACCGCGGCCGACCTGCGCGACCTTCGCGTCCTCGTCGAAGCGGGGGAACATGAGCTGCGCGAGCTGGGCGCCCGTCACCCGCTGGAGGGCTTCCGCCTCGTCGATCAGGCCCTGGTCGACGAGCTGCGTGGCGATACGGAACGCCGCGCCCGCCGTCCGCTTGCCCACCCGCGTCTGCAGCATCCACAGCTGGCCGCGCTCGATGGTGAACTCGATGTCGCAGAGATCCTTGTAGTGGTTCTCCAGGGTCTCCATGATCTGCATCAGCTGGTCGTACGACTTCTTGTCGATCGACTCCAGCTCCGCGAGGGGGACGGTGTTGCGGATGCCCGCGACCACGTCCTCGCCCTGGGCGTTCTGCAGGTAGTCGCCGTAGACGCCCTGGTGGCCGGAGGCGGGGTCGCGGGTGAAGGCGACGCCCGTGCCGGAGTCCGGGCCCAGGTTGCCGAAGACCATCGAGCAGACGTTGACCGCCGTGCCGAGGTCGCCCGGGATGCGCTCCTGGCGGCGGTAGAGCTTGGCGCGGTCGGTGTTCCAGGAGTCGAAGACCGCGTGGATGGCGAGGTCCATCTGCTCGCGCGGGTCCTGCGGGAAGTCCCGGCCGGCCTCGGTCTTGACGATCTTCTTGAACTTGGTGACGAGCTTCTTGAGGTCGGCGGCCTCCAGCTCGGTGTCGACGAGGACCTTCTTGGCCGTCTTCGCCGCCTCCAGCGCCTCCTCGAAGAGGTCGCCGTCGACGCCGAGGACGGTCTTGCCGAACATCTGGATGAGCCGGCGGTAGGAGTCCCAGGCGAAGCGGTCGTCGCCGGCCTGCCTGGCGAGGCCCTGGACCGACTTGTCCGACAGGCCGATGTTCAGGACGGTGTCCATCATGCCCGGCATCGAGAACTTCGCGCCGGAGCGGACCGAGACGAGGAGCGGGTCGTCGGCCTGGCCGAGCTTCTTGCCCATCTTCTCCTCGAGGGCCACCAGATGGGCACTGACCTCGTCACGGAGTGCCGCGGGCTCGTCGCCGCTGTCGAGGTAGACCTTGCAGGCCTCGGTGGTGATGGTGAAGCCGGGGGGTACGGGGAGACCGAGGTTGGTCATCTCGGCGAGGTTCGCGCCCTTGCCGCCGAGGAGGTCCTTGAGGTCCTTGTTGCCTTCGGTGAAGTCATAAACAAACTTCACGCCCTCAACACTCTGAGCTTCGTGGCCTACGTGGGGATCTTTGTTTTCCGACACAGGTCCCAACTCCTTGAGGACGCGGTGGCTGCCCTGACGGCGAGGAACATACCCAGATCGAAGGCTCCTGGGTACGTCCACTTGCGCGTCATGCGCCTGTAACCACCCGTCCGCCAGTGGATCGAAAGTCAAGGCTTGGCAAGGAACAACGCGGGCATGTGTTCACCTCTTGAACGCGACCGACCTCACCTCCGCCATCATTATGCTCACATGAGCGGTAATCCGCGCGCCTGAGTTCGCCCGATGAACGATCAAAGGGTGGCACCGAGTGCCACCCTTTGAAGTCACGGAACCGCCCATGATTCGCTCATCTGAGCGGAACCCTGATCAGGGGTGGCGAGAATCACGCCGTTCGAAGGGCCCGGATTTCACCATGCGGACCGGTCTCCGGGACGGAAACACGCTCGTCACACGGCTCGGGGCGGCATGCGGGAACGGCTTCACCCGGCGGCGGGCGCCGCACGACCGGCTCACACCCCCAGCGCCGCCAGCCGCTCCTCGGCCCGCCGTGGCGCGTACAGGTACTCGACGACCAGGGCACCCGCCCCGACCAGGCCCGCCCGCTCCCCCAACCGGGAGGTCACCACGTCCAGATGGGCCGTGGAGCGGGGCAGGGCCCGCTGGTAGAGCAGTTCGCGTACGCCCGTGAGGAAGGGGGTTCCGGCCAAATCCCCGGCGATCATCAGGACGCCGGGGTTCAGCAGGGTCACGACCGTCGCCAGGACGTCCCCGACGGCCCGGCCCGCGTCGCGCGCGAGCGCCATTGCTCCGGGGTGGCCGGCGACCAGCAGGTCGCGTACATCTGAGCCCGAGGCCGCCGGAACCCCCGTCTCCGCCAGCCGTCGCGCCACGGCGCCGCCGCTCGCGACCGCCGCCAGACAGCCGTACGAGCCGCACCTGCACAGCGCCTGAGCGCCCTGCGGGACGCGGATGTGGCCGATGTCGCCGGCGCCGCCGTCGACACCCCGGTATATCGAGCCGCCGACCACGACTCCCGCGCCGATACCCGTCGACACCTTGACCAGCGCGAACGCCGAGCAGTCGGCGTACGCCGTGCGCTGTTCGCCGTACGCCATGAGGTTGGCGTCGTTGTCGACGAGGACCGGGACGCCGGCCGGGCCGGCCGCGTGGTCGGTGAAGGCGCGGGACAGGCGGCTCCTTATGTCGTAGCCGTCCCAGCCGGGCATGATCGGCGGCTGGACGACACGGCCGGTGTCGGTGTCCACCGGCCCGGGGACCGCGAGGCCGATGCCGCAGACCGCGTCCGCCGGGCGCCCCGCCTTCTCCAGGAGTTCGGCGAACCAGTGCCCGAGTTCGTCCAGTACGGCGTCCGGGCCTTCCTCGATGACCAGGATGCCGGTGTGCTCGGCCTGGATCTCCCCGGTGAGGGAGAGGACGGCGGCTCGGGCGTGCCGCGTGTCGAGGTCGGCGGCGAGGACGACCGCGTGTTCGTCGTCGAATTCGAGGGTGATGGAGGGCCGGCCGCCGAGCGGGGAGTCGACGGGGCCGCCGGCGCCCTCACGGAGCCAGCCCGCACGGAAGAGACGGTCCAGGCGCTGGCCGACCGTGGCCCGGGACAGGCCCGTGGCCTGCTGGAGTGCGCCACGGGTGGTGGCCCGGCCGCTGCGGACCAGCTCCAGCAGATCTCCGGCACCGGCGTGATTGCCCACCTTCACGGCCCTTCTGCTCATCCCGCCATTGTCGCGGCCCGTCGGGAAACCGTGCCCACACACCCTCTTGCGCTCACCAACTCTGCATTACATATTGAGTTTTGCGTGTTAAATAGACGTAACCCTACGGTAGCTACTGCCGAACCGATCGGCACCTTGTTCTCAGGGAGCCCCACGTGGACCGCACAACCCAGCTCACCGCCCTTCGACCAGGCACGAGCACACCTCACGTGGCCGACGTATACGATCCGGCCGCGTCGACGGCGGCGACCACAGCGGCCGGTGCGCTGCACCGCGGCGCGGCGGAGGTGCTGGCCGGCAACTGGACGGGACGGTCCACGGTGCCGTCGCACCAGCTGTATCCGCACCAGTGGTCGTGGGACTCGGCGTTCATCGCGATCGGGCTGCGCCATCTGTCGCCGCTGCGGGCGCAGACCGAGCTGGAGACGCTGCTCGCCGCGCAGTGGGGCGACGGACGCATCCCGCACATCGTGTTCAACCCCGCCGTGCCGCTCGACGCGTACTTCCCGAGCCCCGACTTCTGGCGCTCCTCGACCGCGGGGCGCGCCGCGGGCGCCCCGCGCACCACGCAGACCTCGGGCATCGTGCAGCCGCCGGTGCACGCGCTGGCCGCGTGGCTGGTGCACCGGGCCGA
This sequence comes from Streptomyces sp. CA-210063, assembly GCF_024612015.1. Lineage (NCBI taxonomy): Bacteria > Bacillati > Actinomycetota > Actinomycetes > Kitasatosporales > Streptomycetaceae > Streptomyces > Streptomyces sp. CA-210063. The sequence continues at coordinate 7,254,679 of NZ_CP102512.1, read as the reverse complement.
CCCCGGGCTGTCCCGGGCGCGCGGCTTCCTGTCCCGGGTGTATCCGCGGCTGGCGGCCTGGCACCGCTATCTGCTGCACCGCCGCGATCTGGGCGGGGGCGGGCTGGCCTCCGTCGTCCACCCCTGGGAGCAGGGCATGGACAACAGCCCCGCCTGGGACGCGCCCCTCTCCCGGATCACCCCGGCCCCGGCCCGCTCCTTCCGCCGCGCCGACCTGGCCCACGGCGCGGCCGAGGACCGGCCGACGGATCTGGACTACGGACGGTATGTGCGGCTGGCGACGGACTACCGGGACGGCCACTATGCCGACGGCGACAGTGACTTCGCCGTCGAGGACCCCGCCTTCAACGCCCTCCTCATCGCCTCCGAGCACGCCCTCGCCCGTATCGCGAAGGAGCTGGGCGCACCGGGGACGGCCCGCCACGCGCGCGCGGAGCGTCTGACGGCGGCGCTGGTGGAGCGGCTGTGGGACCCGGCGGAGGGGATGTTCTTCTGCCGGGACACCATCACCGACGCCCTCATCCCCGAGCGCGGCGTCTCCGGCTTGATGCCCCTCCTGCTGCCCGACCTCCCCCGGGACATCACCACCGCCCTCGTACGGACGATCCACGGCCCCCGCTTCGGGCTCGGCGACGCCACCCGGCTCGTGCCCTCGTACGACCTCACCGGCGAGGCCTTCGATCCGCACCGGTACTGGCGTGGGCCCGCGTGGTTCAACACGAACTGGATGCTGGAGCGGGGGCTCCGGCTGCACGGGGAGTGGGGGCGGGCCGACGCACTGCGGGCGGCACTGCTGGAGACGGCGGGGGCGTCCGGGTTCGCCGAGTACGTGGACCCCTACACCGGCGAGGCCTGCGGAGCACTCGGCTTCAGCTGGACGGCCGCGCTCACGCTCGACCTGCTGCACCAGGACGACCACGGCCACGATCACGATCACGGCCATGGGCGGCACCACGGACGGCACCACGATCAGCGAGCCATGCTCGGCATGAGTGACAAGGGAGGGGACCTGGGATGACGGACCGGCATCATCTGCTCGTGCGGGGCGGGACGTTCGCCGCCGTGGGCGACGGCGGCGACATCAGCGGGGTGCGGGGCGGCAGCGCCCCGGACGGATTGTTCGTACGGGACGCCCGGCATCTGAGCCGATGGCAGCTCACCGTCGACGGCGCGGTCCCCGAGACGCTCACACCGGTGGCGGACGGCGACACCGCGCGCTGTGTGCTCGTGCCCCGGGGCGGCCGCCAGGAGCCGCCCGCGTACACGCTCTTCCGTGAACAGGCCGTCTCCGACAGCGCGTTCGTCGAGTCGCTGCGCGTCACGAGCAACCGGCCGGTGGCGACGACGGTCCGGATCGCGGTCACCGCGGACGCCGACTTCACCGACCAGTTCGAGCTGCGCTCCGACTTCCGTACGTACGCCAAGAGCGGTGTCGTCAGAGGGCGCGAAGTCCTCGACGACGGTGTGGAGTTCAGCTATCGGCGCGGCGAGTGGCGATCCTGTACGACGGTGACGGCCGAGCCCGCGCCGGACAGCGTGGAGGAGACCGGGACGGGGGCGCGGCGGCTCGTCTGGGCCCTCGATGTCGAACCGCACGGCTCGGTGGAGCTGACCCTGCGGGTGATGGCACGGCCGCACGGCGACCGGCGGGCCCTGCGGGTGCCGCGGTCACCGGCCGCCGTACAGGACCAACTCCTCGCGGTGGAGGGCGAGTTCATGGAAGGCGTGGCCTTCCCCACCGGCTGGCCCGAGCTGGCCGCCGCCTGCGCACGCGGCCTCTCCGATCTCGCCGCGCTCCAGGTCCCGGCGACCGGCCCGGACGGCGAGCCGCTGCGCGTACCCGCCGCCGGAGCGCCCTGGTTCCTCACCCTCCTCGGCCGCGACGCCCTGCTGACCTCCCTCTTCACGCTCCCCTACCGGCCGGAGCCGGCCGCCGCCACGCTGCTCGCACTCGCCGCGGCCCAGGCGACCGAGGTCGGCGTGGACTCGGTGGCCCAGCCCGGCAAGATCGTGCACGAGGTGCGGCACGGCGAGCTGGCGCACTTCGGGCAGGTGCCGTACGGGCGGTACTACGGCTCGGTGGACGCGACCCCGCTGTTCCTCGTCCTCCTCGGCGCGTACGTCGAACAGACCGGGGACGTCACCCTGGCCCGCCGTCTGGAGCCCAACGCCCGGGCCGCGATCGGCTGGATGCTCGACCACGGCGGCCTCACCTCGCGCGGCTACCTCGTCTACCGCGCCGACCAGGGCGGCCTCGCCAACCAGAACTGGAAGGACTCCCCCGGCTCGATCTGCTCCGCCGACGGCAGCCGTCCCGCCACCGGGCCGGTGATGGCGGCGGGCGCGCAGGGCTACGCGTACGACGCGCTGCGCCGTACCGCCGTCCTCGCCCGCACGGTCTGGGAGGACGAGGTGTACGCGGCGCTCCTGGAGCAGGCCGCGGGTGACCTCCGTGACCGTTTCCAGCGGGACTTCTGGATGCCCGAACACAGCTTCCCGGCGCTGGCGTTGGACGGTGAGGGCCGGCAGGTCGACGCGCTCGCCTCGGACGCGGGGCATCTGCTGTGGTCGGGGCTGCTGGACAAGGAGTACGGGAAGCTCGTGGGCCGGCGGCTCCTCGAACCCGACTTCTTCTCCGGGTGGGGGGTGCGGACGCTGGCCTCCGGGCAGCCCGCGTATCACCCGCTGTCGTATCACCGGGGGTCGGTCTGGCCGCATGACAACGCGCTGATCACGTTGGGGCTGGCGCGGTACGGGCTGCATGACGAGGCGCGGGGGGTTGCCTCCGGCATGGTGGACGCGGCGACGGCGGCCGGGCATCGGCTGCCGGAGGTGTTGGCCGGGTACGGGCGGGATACGCATCCGGAGCCGGTGCCGTATCCGCATGCGTGTGTGCGGGAGGCGCGGTCCGCGGCGGCTCCCTTGGCGCTGCTCACCGCCGTGGGAGGAGCGTAGGCGCCGTAGGGGTGTGGGTTGTTTGCGGGCTGCGCGTGCGTTGTGGTTGCTCGCGCAGTTCCCCGCGCCCCTATGGGGCGCGCCGCACCTCAGCGGAGTCCGGCCAGCAGCCTTCCCGCTGTCTCCCTCGCTTCCATCTCCGTCCACGCCCACGCGGTTGTGGGCGGCCGATGCGCGGTCCACGTGTCCCAGTAGCTGCGGATCTTGCCGTAGCGGTCGGCTACCAGGACGTGGGGGAGGCCCAGGAGGAGGGCCAGGACGTGGCCGTGGAGGCGGTCGGTGACGGCGACGCGGCCTGCGGTCAACAGGCGGCAGCCTCGGGCGAGTTGGAGGCGGGCCAGGCCGTCGTAGGCGGCGAGGAGGCCGGGAGCCGCTCCCGCCGGGTCGCCGGAGCCGGCGCGGCACAGGGCGCGGGCCCGGCTTCGCCAGAGGGTCTCCTTCGCCTGGCGCCACTCGGCGTCGGCGCCCTCCTGGGTCCAGTCGAAGACGTACGGGCCGCCCTGCTCCTTGTGGGTCGGGCCCCGTCCGGCCGGTGGGCCCTTCGCCGACTCCTTGTCCTCGCGGGCCAGCCAGACGACGTCGTGGGCGACCATGCCGCCGGCCAGCGCGTCCGGTGGTACGGCGAAGGCCAGGTCGGGGACGAGCAGTGCGGGTGCCTCGAAGACGGTGCGGCAGCGGTGCAGGCTGTGGCGGTCACGCAGCAGCAGCGTGAGGTCGGGGTGGGCGTCGAAGACGCGGCGGGCGCGGGTGAGGTTGGCGTGGTCCGTGAAGTGCACGGACTGGGGCAGCTGGACGATCCGGCGGTCCGGGAAGTCGCGCAGTACCTGTTCGCGCAGGAGTTGGCTGTCCTCCCACAGGTCGCCCAGGTTGCCGCCGCCCGTCAGCATGATCGGCCCGTCGGGGAGGCAGGCCGCCAGGTGCCCGGCGTCGTACGACATCAGGTCGCAGGCGTAACGCACCTCGGCCCCGAGCGCACCGAGCAGCGCGCGCTGCCCGAGCCAGATCGCGCTGTCGCCGACGTTGGAGTTCAGCGGGGCGCCGATGAGCGCGCACCGGGTGCCGGCCGGGACCAGCCGGTCCAGGACGGTGAGGACGTACGAGACGTAGTGCGCGCAGTGGGCGACGTGGGAGGGAGGCTCCGACGGTTTCCGCGTCGGCCGCTTCGAGGGCCTCTTCGTCGGCTTCTTCGGTGTCTCATTCGCTCCGCACACCAAAACGCGCTACCCGGACATTTCCCCACTCATTCCGAGATGACGGAAACCGGCCGCACAACGACCGGATATCCGACAGAACGGGGCAACTGGGCCCTTCTGATGGATCTCCGTGGAGGAAGGAGCGGCGTTCGGTGCGTGCGCTCGGCGTGCGGCGTGGAGGGTCATGTGGCGGAGCCACCTGTCCCTTCGCGCCGTGCGGCGAGGGTGCGTGCCGGGCGTCGCGACGCCGCGGAGATCCATCAGAAGGGCCCTAGCCCCCGGACGTATCCTGTTCGGCTTCCTCGCCCACGCCCGCGCAGTCGTACGGGTCCTTGAGCCAGCCGTCCGGGAGGACGACGCGGTTGTTGCCGGAGGTGCGGCCGCGCGGGCCGTCGGCGCCGGTCGGCCAGGGCTGGTCGAGGTCCAACTCGTCGAGGCCGGAGCGGAGTTCGGCGAGGGAGGAGGTGATCGCGAGACGCTTGCGCATCTCCGAGCCGACCGCGAAGCCCTTGAGGTACCAGGCCACGTGCTTGCGGAAGTCGACGACGCCCTTGGACTCGTCACCGATCCACTCGCCGAGGAGGGTGGCGTGCCGGACCATGATGTCCGCGACCTCGCGCAGCGAGGGCTGGGCGATGGCTTCCGTACGGCCCTCGAACGCCGCCACCAGGTCGGCGAACAGCCACGGCCTGCCCAGGCAGCCGCGCCCCACGACCACGCCGTCGCAGCCGGTCTCGCGGACCATCCGCAGTGCGTCCCGTGCGGACCAGATGTCGCCGTTGCCGAGGACCGGGATCTCGGGGACGTGCTCCTTGAGGCGGGCGATGGCGTCCCAGTCGGCCGTGCCGCCGTAGTGCTGGGCGGCCGTACGCCCGTGCAGGGCGATCGCCGTGACGCCCTCCTCGACGGCGATGCGGCCGGCGTCGAGGTAGGTGATGTGGTCGTCGTCGATGCCCTTGCGCATCTTCATGGTGACCGGGAGGTCCCCCGCGCCGCTCACGGCCTCGCGGAGGATCGCGCGCAGCAGGTGCCGCTTGTACGGGAGGGCCGAGCCGCCGCCCTTGCGGGTCACCTTGGGGACCGGGCAGCCGAAGTTCAGGTCGATGTGGTCGGCGAGGCCCTCCTCCGCGATCATGCGGACGGCCTTGCCGACGGTCGCCGGGTCCACGCCGTACAGCTGGATCGAGCGCGGCTTCTCGGTCGCGTCGAAGTGGATCAGCTGCATGGTCTTCTCGTTGCGCTCGACCAGCGCCCGCGTGGTGATCATCTCGCTGACGAACAGCCCCTTGCCGCCACTGAACTCCCTGCACAGCGTGCGGAAGGGCGCATTCGTGATGCCCGCCATGGGGGCCAGAACGACGGGCGGCGAGACGGTGTGCGGGCCGATCGGCAAGGGGGTCACGGGCGTGGACATTCCCCCATTGTCACGCACACGGAGGCATGCTCGCCATTCATTAGTTAGGCGCACTATCGACCCGGGCGTACGATGGAGCGCATGCCCGAGCTCAGCCGCCGCCACCGCCTGCTGGTCCTCGCGATCTGCTGCAGCAGCCTCCTGATCGTGAGCCTCGACAACACCGTCCTGAACGTCGCCCTGCCCTCGATGCAGCGCGACCTGGACGCGAGCCTCGCGGGCCTGCAGTGGACCATCGACGCCTACACCCTGGTCCTCGCGGCCCTGCTGATGCTGGCCGGCTCCACCGCGGACCGGATCGGCCGCAGACGGGTCTTCATGGCGGGCCTGGTCGTCTTCACGCTCGGCTCGCTGCTGTGCTCCCTCGCCCCGAACCTCGAATCGCTGGTCGCCTTCCGCATGGTGCAGGCGGTCGGCGGCTCGATGCTCAACCCGGTCGCGATGTCGATCATCACCAACACGTTCACGGATCCGCGCGAACGGGCCCGGGCGATCGGCGCGTGGGGCGCGGTGGTGGGCATCTCCCTCGCCGCCGGACCGATCATCGGCGGGGTCCTCGTGGAGTCGGTCGGCTGGCGCTCGATCTTCTGGCTCAATCTTCCGGTCGGCCTGGCCGCCCTGCTGCTGACCTGGCGCTACGTCCCCGAGTCCCGCGCCCCGAAGGCCCGCCGCCCCGACCCCGTCGGACAGCTCCTCGTCATCGCGCTGCTCGGCTCCCTCACATACGCGATCATCGAGGCGCCGACCGCGCCCGTCGCCGAGACCCTCGCCTTCGGCGGCGTCGCCCTCGCCTCGCTCCTCGGCCTCCTGTGGTACGAGCCCCGCCGCGACGAACCCCTCATCGACCTGCGCTTCTTCCGCTCGGCACCCTTCAGCGGGGCGACGGTGATAGCGGTCAGCGCGTTCGCGGCGCTCGCCGGCTTCCTGTTCCTGTCCACGCTGTATCTGCAGAACGTACGCGGCCTCGACGCCCTCCACGCCGGCCTGTGGATGCTTCCGATGGCCCTCCTGTGCTTCGTCTGCGCGCCGGTCTCCGGACGGCTGGTCGGCAGCCGGGGGCCGCGCCTGCCGCTGCTCGTCGCCGGGGTGGCGATGACCGCGAGCGGGGTCCTCTTCGCCGCGTTCGAGGCCGAGACGGAGAACGTCACCCTCGTCATCGGCTATGTCCTGTTCGGCCTCGGCTTCGGCTTCGTCAACGCGCCCATCACCAACACGGCCGTCTCCGGCATGCCCCGCACCCAGGCCGGTGTCGCGGCCGCCGTCGCCTCCACCAGCCGCCAGATCGGGCAGACGCTGGGGGTCGCGGTGATCGGGGCGGTGCTGGCGGCCGGGATCGGCTCGTCGTCGTACGCGAGCGCGTTCGTGGCGGCGGCCCGGCCCGCGTGGTGGATCGTCGCGGCGTGCGGACTCGCCGTACTGGTGCTGGGCGCGCTGACGACGGGGGCGTGGGCCCGCGCGACCGCCGACCGCACGGCGAAACGGCTGGAGTCGGCGGAGGTGCGGGACGCGGCGGGGGTCGGCCGTAGGGCCGATGCCTGAGCACCAGAGCCCGGTGCTCACCCGGCAGCCCGCTCCAACGCCATCACGTGCAGCTTCTCCAGCCTCCTCCGGGTCTCCTCGTCGGCCGGTACGTACGTCACCATGCGGGGGCCGGGGCGGGGGCCGAGCCACAGGTCGGTGTGGTCGACGTCGAGGAGACCGACGTGGGCGTTGCGGTACTGCTTGCGCTTGTTGAAGGTCTCGACGACCTCGTGCCGCTCCCAGGCGGCACGGAACTCGGCGGACTCGGACCGCAGCCGCTTCAGCAGCGTCTTCCAGGCGGGGTCGGCGAGGTGGTCGGCCATCGCGGCGCGCAGCTTGGCGGCGAGGAAGCGGGTGGTCTCCTCCAACTGGACCATGGAGGAGCGCCATTGCTCGTTCGTGTAGGCCAGGATCATGCAGTTCATGTCCTCCGGCGGTACCTCGGAGAGGTCGCAGAAGAGCAGGCCGAATGTGCGGTTGTGGGCCAGGATGTCGTAGCGGCTGTTCTGGATGGAGGCGGGGATCGGCTCCAGCTGCTCCAGCAGGGCGTACTGGGCGTCGCTGATCGCGTGGCACCTCGACCCGGGCGCCGGGTCGGCGGCCCCGGCCAGGTTGAAGAGATGGGCGCGCTCGCTGGGGTCCAGGAGCAGGGCGCGGGCCAGGGCGTCGAGGACCTGGCCGGAGACATGGATGTCGCGGGCCTGCTCCAGCCATGTGTACCAGGTGACGCCCACCGCCGAGAGCTGCGCGACCTCCTCGCGGCGCAGGCCCGGTGTACGCCGACGGCGGCCCCTGGGCAGTCCGACCTGCTCGGGTGTGATGTGCTCGCGGCGGTGGCGGAGGAAGGCGGCGAGCTCCTTCCGGCGGATCACCGACTCGGGGGCTGTGGGCGCGCGTTCACCGATCCCGGCCTCGGGCTGTGCCTGGGTCTCCGGTTCGGCCATGGTCGTCATGCCTCCAGGGTGCCGCCGCGCGGATCCTGTTGCCAGGTACCGCTTGTACCAGGATAGAGAGACTCTGGTACCAGTCTGAGCGGCGCGCGAACCTGCCTGATGTGACCGAAAGCCTCACGACACCGACCCAGTCCCCGTCCCCCGACCGCTCCTCCGCCTCCCCCGCCTCCCCGTCCGCCCTGGGCGACCTCGGGCTCTTCACGGTCCTGCTCGGCGCGGCGCTCCCGCTCATCGACTTCTTCATCGTCAACGTCGCCCTGCCGACGATCGGCCGCGACCTCGCCGCGGGCGAGGCCGTGCTGGAGCTGGTCGTCGCCGGGTACGGCGTCTCGTACGCCGTGCTCCTCGTCCTCGGCGGCCGCCTGGGCGATCTGTTCGGCCGACGGCGGCTGTTCCTGTGGGGCATGGCCGCGTTCGGCGTGACCTCCCTGGCGTGCGGCCTCGCGCCGGACGCCTGGACGCTCGTCGTGGCGCGGGTCGCCCAGGGCGCGGCGTCCGCCGCGATGCTCCCGCAGGTGCTCGCCACCATCCAGTCGGCGACGGCCGGCGCCCGCCGGGCCCGCGCGATGAGCCTGTACGGCGCCACGGCCGGACTCTCCATGGTCGCCGGGCAGATCCTCGGCGGGGTGCTGGTCTCCGCCGACATCGCGGGCACGGGCTGGCGTTCGGTGTTCCTCGTCAACGTCCCGGTGGTCGTCCTCGGGCTCGTCCTCACCGCCCGCTCCGTGCCCGAGACGCGCTCCGCCCGCCCGGAACCGGTGGACGGCGCCGGCACGGTCCTGCTGGCGGTCTCCCTCCTCACCCTCCTGGTCCCGCTCACCGAGGGCCGGGCGGCGGGCTGGCCCCTGTGGACCTGGCTGGCGCTGGCCGCGTTCCCGTTCGCCGCGACCGCCTTCTACCTCGTCGAGCGCCGCGCCGACCGTCTCGGGCGTACGCCGCTGGTGCCGCCGAGCCTGTTCGGCCTGACCTCGCTGCGGCGCGGGTTGGTGATGATCCTGCCGTTCTCGATCGGGTTCAGCGGGTTCATGTTCGTCATCGCGGTGGCGCTCCAGGAGGGCGCACGGCTCGGGCCGACGGCGGCGGGGCTCGCCCTCTCCCCCATGGCGGCCGTGTTCTTCGTCGTCTCGCTGGCGGGGCCGCGCCTGGTCGCGCGGTACGGCACGCGTGTCGTGACCGTCGGCGGTGTGGTCCAGGGCGTGGGCATCGCCCTCATCGCCCTCGCCGTATGGCGGGCCTGGCCCGAGCCGGACTGGCCGCTGCTGCTCACGGGCGCGGCGGTCGCGGGCGGCGGCCAGGCCCTGCAACTCCCCATCGTCTTCCGCATCGTCCTCTCCGAGGTCCCGGCCGCGCGGGCCGGGGTCGGCAGCGGCGTGATGATCACCACCCAGCAGTCGGCGCTGGCCTTGGGGGTGGCGACGCTGGGGTCGCTGTTCCTGGGGCTGGCACCGGGGATGGGGATGCGGGACGCGCTGGTGACGACCCTGCTGGTGCAACTGGCCGGGGTGGGGCTGACGGTGGGGCTGAGTCTGCGGTTGCCGCGTGTGGTGGGATGACTCCTGGCACGGCGCGTGGGAGAACTCATCGTTGAATCTCTCCCATTGATGTCGGTCTTGCCGCAGACTCCTCACCGACAGGGAACCGCGAAGCCTCGACTGGGGACCTCATGCTGGAGATCAACACGAGCAAGGTGAGCCGCTGGGACCAGCACGGGCGGGAGCACACCGTGCGGGTCCAGCGCTCGGGAGTACAGCGCACGATCCGGTGCGACACCTGCGGCTGGCGCAAGGGCGCGCAGTTCCTGCCGTGGCTGAAGGCCGAGGAGCACCTGGCCGAGGCCCACCAGGCGACGGTGGACCCGACGGACTCGTAACCCGGCCTCCGGCCAAGGCGGTTGTCCGGCCACTCGTCAGGCCAGGTCGTCGAGCGCGTCGGCGACCTGGTCCATCACCCGCTGCCAGTGCGCCCGTTGACGTTCACGCTCCTCGGGGCTCGCCATGCGTTCCTGATGGAAGACGAGCACGGACCGGCCGCCGCCGGCCGCCGAGACGGCGACCTGGAGGGTCGTGTCGCCGTAGGTGACACGCATCCGGTCACCGGGACGGTAACCGCGCACCTCGCCGGTGACGCCCGCGTCGGTTTCGTACGGGGCACCGGGCTCGGGGGCGAACCGCGCCCCGGCCCCGAGCCACAGCGCGACTCCGCGCGACCCGCTGATGAACTCCCATACGGCGGCGGGTGAGTGGGGCAGGGTGCGGGAGACGCCGACTTCCCATCCGGCGTCCTTGGTGAGTCCGGTGGATCGAGTGGACATGAGGATCACCCCTTCTTCTCGACCGGCGTCGGCTGTCGTTCCTCCTCCGGCTGTTGTTCCTCCTCCGGCTGTTGTTCCTCGGTGACCGGCTGCTCCTGCCCGACCGGGCCCACTGCTCCTGTGCGGCGCACACGATGGGCGCGGACCTTGCTGCGGTTGCCGCAGTGCTCCATCGAGCACCAGCGGCGGCGGCCGGGCCGGGAGGTGTCGACGTAGAGGAGATAGCAGCGCTCCCCGGCGCACATGCGGATCCGTTCCGCGTACGGCCCGGTGAGGAGGTCGACGGCGTCGCGGGCGACGGTGGAGGCGAGCTGCGCCCCGGTCGCCGGGCCGGCGGCCCAGCCCCGGGTGCCGTCCGCGCCGATGGCGGGGGCGAGCGGCGGCCGGGCGGCGGCTTCGTTGATGACGTCGAGGTCGGCGGTGTCCGCCGTGGCTATGCCCAGCTCGGGGAGCCCGCCGCCGACGACGCGCGAGAGAGCCGTACGGGTCAGCGCGTCGCGCAGCCGCCGGGCGTACGCCACGTCGTCCGCCGTGATGTGGAGCGCGGGGGGCGTGGGGGTCAGCCGGGACTGATCGGCCCATCGGACCAGGTCATCGGGGGTGTGCAGCACCTCGTAGCGGGTCAGGGCGCCGGGGCCGCCGGTGACGAGCAGCTCCAGGCAGAGGGTGCCCGGATCGAACCGGTAGACGTTCCCGGAGTAGGACCGCAGCACGATGCCCGACACTCCCGAGACCCCCTTCGGAGCCGATGCCCTGGACGAAGAAGCCATGTAACCAATATAACCGGTTACATGACTCCTGCCACCGCGCTGAACTGGAAACTGGTCATCGACACCCGGGACGCCCAGCCCCTGGCCGACTTCTGGGCCGCCGCGCTGGGCTATGAGGTGGAGAATCCGAGCACCCTGATCACCCACCTCCTCGCCACGGGCGACCTCCCCGAGGCCGCCGTCACCGAGCACAACGGCCACCACGTCTTCCGCGGCTACGCCGCCGTCCGCCACCCCGACGACCCCTACGACCCCTTCACCGGCATCGGCAAGGGCCGCCGCCTCCTCTTCCAGGACGTCCCCGAAGCCAAGACGGTCAAAAACCGCCTCCACATCGACATCCACGCCGAACCGGGCGGCCGGGACGCCCTGGCCACCCGCCTGGAAACCCTGGGCGCCACCCGCGTCGAGGAGTTCGACAAGGGCCCGGCGGGGCACTGGTGGCTGATGCGGGATCCGGAGGGGAACGAGTTCTGCGTGGCCTAGGCGTGGGCCGGTGGGCGTAGGCGTTCGCCGGTGGGCGTAGGCGCCCCGCTCACCTCCGCAGCCCCCGCACCACCAGCTCCACGACCGCCTCGAACTGCTCCTCGACGTCCGGCTGTTGCCAGACGGGGGCGTAGGAGGGGTCGTGGAAGCGGGCGGTGGCGTGGAAGATGGCTCGGGCTGTGGCGGTGGGGTCGGTGGGGGTGAAGGTGCCGGAGTCGATGCCGGACTGGATGATCCGGGTCACTTGGCCGGTCAGGTCGGCGATATGGGCGCCGACGGCCTCGCCGTTCTCCTCCGTCAGGACCTGGTAGGTGGCGAACAGCTCCGGGTCGCCGCCGGCCTTGCGACGCTTGGCGGTGAAGAGGGCGGCCAGCCAGTCGCGCAGCCGGGCCTCCGGGTCGCGGTCCTCGGCGGCGATGGCGGTCAGGGTCGCCGTCGTACGGTCCAGCCAGCGCTTGGTCACCGCCTCGCGCAGCGCCGCCTTGGTGCGGAAGTGGCGGTAGACGCTCCCGTGGCTGACGCCGAGTGCGCGGGCCACGTCGACCACGGTGGCCTTGGCGGGGCCGTGGCGGCGCAGGACCTCCTCGGTCGCTTCGAGGATGCGCTCGGCGGTCAGGGTCTCGGAGGTCGGTGCCATGAGGGGAACCGTACCGGGCGGAACGATCAGCGCTCGCTGTCGAGGTGTGCCATCTGGGCCGCGGGGTAACGGTCGCCCGCCGCCGCGTCGGCCGGTACGGCGCCCTCGATCGCCGCCAGGTCGGTCGCGTCCAGGGTCACCTCCAGCGCGCCCAGCGCCTCGGCCAGACGGTCCCTGCGGCGGGCACCCACCAGCGGGACGATGTCCTCTCCGCGCGACAGGACCCACGCGATCGCGATCTGCGCGACCGACACCCCCTTCTGCTCGGCGATCTTCCGCAACGCCTCGACCAGGTCCAGGTTGCGCTGGAGGTTCTCCCCCTGGAAGCGGGGCGAGAAGGCCCGGAAGTCGTTGGCAGCCAGTTGGCGGTCGCGGGTGAAGTGGCCCGAGATCAGGCCCCGGGAGAGGACTCCGTACGCGGTCACGGCGATGCCCAGTTCGCGCGTCGTCGGCAGGATCTCGTCCTCGATGCCGCGCGAGATGAGGGAGTACTCGATCTGGAGGTCCACGATCGGGGCCGTGGCGGCCGCGCGGCGGATCGTCTCCGCGCCGACCTCGCTCAGGCCGATGTGGCGTACGTACCCCTTCTCGACCAGTTCCGCGATCGCGCCGACCGTCTCCTCGATCGGTACGTCGGGGTCGACCCGCGCGATCCGGTAGACGTCGATGTGGTCCGTGCCGAGGCGCTGGAGGGAGTACGCGGCGAAGTTCCTGACCGCCGCCGGACGGCCGTCGTACCCCACCCAGCCTCCGTCCGGGTCACGCAGCGCCCCGAACTTGACGCTGGTCAGCGCCTGCTCCCGGCGGGCGGCGGGAGCGGCGCGCAGGGCCTCGCCGATCAGCAGTTCGTTGTGGCCCATGCCGTAGAAGTCGCCCGTGTCGAGCAGAGTGACGCCGGCTTCGAGGGCCGCGTGGATGGTCGCGATGGACTCCGCCCGGTCGGCGTCGCCGTACAGCGCGGACATGCCCATGCAGCCGAGGCCGAGGGCGGAGACCTGGGGGCCGGTGGTTCCGAGAGTGCGCGTTCGCATCGTCATGCATCCCACGATGACATGACAGCTGACAGATTTCAATATCTGTCAGCTGTCATGTGTCAGCACTGTCTATCCGTCAGCCGCTCCCCCTACACCTCATCCCTGTCGCAGCACTTCTCATCCCTGTCGCAGCGGAATCGCCAAGTCCACCACCTGCCTCCCCTTCCCGAAGCTCCCCGTCGGACTCGCCTTCCCCGTCAGCAGGTTGACGCTGAACACCCGCTTCCCCGTCACCGCGTACCCGGCGTTCACCCCGCTCCTCGTCGAGCTGTAGATGTCGAAGCCGGAGTTCAGCGGAGCGTCGACGCCGAGCTTGCCGGTGGGGGCGAGGTTGCCCGCGTTGGCCGGGGACTGGACGGAGATCTGGTCCTGGGCGGTGTCGAGGTCGAAGAGGGTGGTCGCGGTGGTGGTGTCGAGGTCGTTGTTCGTGTACGCCGCTCCGGTCACCCCCTGGGCGGTGGTACCGGCCGTGGCGGGCGGGACCGGCGGGTTGGTGAGCGTGCCGTCGACGGCCGTGGTGCCGGCGGCCGGGGCGCCCTGGGGGTCGTCGAGGTTGTGGCGGAGGTTCTGACCGGTGTCGCTGATCACGCGGAGGCGGTTGGCGGCGGGGTTGAAGTCGACGCCGTACGCCTTGCCCTGGAGGGCGACCGTGAGCTGGGAGACCTTGGTGGCCTTGGCGCCCACCTCGCGGATCGTGTAGATGCCGCCCTGGTCGCCGACGCCGTACAGCTTGTTGTTCTGGACGCGGTAGTCGATGCCGACGAGCTTCGTGTCGCCCTTGAGGCCGCCGACCTTGCCGAGCGGGACCGCGGCGCCGGGCTTGTCGACGCGGAAGACGACGAGCCGCTGGTCGGCGGTGAGGCCGATGGCCTTCAGGCCGCTGGGAACCTGCGCCCCGCCGCCCAGGCCGCCGCCCTTGGCCTCGATACCGGTACCGGTGCCGGTGCCGGTGCCGGAGGAGTCGCTCTCCGACACCCCGGTCGACGCCGACGATCCGCCCAGCGCCCCGGATCCGACCGCGCCGACCGTCCCGATCGCCACCGCCATGGTGAGTACGCCGATGACTGCTTGCTTGCGCATGTACGCCCCCGTGAAGATGCGCGACCCGCCCCGTGCGGGCCGTATGCCCTCTCCTTCGGAACAGGGGGCAGGGGCGGATTGGTGGGTCGTACGCGAATTTTCCGGGAACTACGGAAGTTTCCCCGCCCTTCCGTTGGACACCATTCGTCCCCTCTCGGAGAATTCGAGGTGCCTGTCACCGGCCTCGCGGCACCAGGAGGGCACATGACCATCCGTATCGCCACGTTCAACGCCGAGAACCTCTTCCGTCGGCCCACGGTGTTCGGCCTCGATGACGCGGAGCGGCGCAAGGAGATCCTGGACGACTTCAACGAGCTGGTCGGTCTCCTGGGCAAGGAGATCTACCAGGAGGCGGACAAGGAGCGGATCGCCGAGCTGATCGTGAAGCACGACGCGCACAACTCGGCCGCGGACAGCCGCCGCCCGTTCTTCGTCAACCAGCCCCGCGGCGGCGCGAAGCTCTACACGGTGCCCCCGACAGGAAGTCCGGCCGTCAAGATCGTCGCCAAGGGGCGGTCGAAGTGGTCGGGCTGGGCCGAGATGGTGCGCGACGACATCCGCTGGGACGCGGTGGAGAACACCGCACGGGTGATAGCCGAGGTGAACGCGGACATCCTGCTCACGGTCGAGGTCGAGGACCGGCTCACCCTGGACCGCTTCAACACCCAGGTGCTGGGCGGGGCGGTGGGGCACGAGCCGTATCCGTTCAACCTGCTCGTCGACGGCAACGACAGCCGTGGCATCGACGTGGGCATCCTCAGCCGGTTCCCCATCACGTCCGTGCGGTCGCACATCTTCGACCTGGGCGCGTCCGGGACCCGGGTGTTCAGCCGGGACTGCCCCGAGTTCGAGATCGACGTCGCCGGCGAGCCCCTGTGGATCCTCGGCAACCACTTCAAGAGCAAGGGCTTCGGCAACGCCTCCGAGAACGACAAACGCCGCAAGGCCCAGGCCGAGCGGGTCAAGGAGATCTACGAGGACGCCCTCGAACGCTCTCCCCGCGTCATCGTCGCCGGCGACCTCAACGACACACTCGCCAGTCCCCCCATCAAGCTCCTCCTCGACGCCGGCCTCCGCGAGGCCATGACCCACGAGAGCTACGGGATCAACCCCCCGGGCACCCACGGCACCGGCAAACGCGACGAGCAGAAGCTCGACTACCTCATGTTCAGCCCGCAGTTGTGGGACCTGGTGACCGACGTGGGCGTGGAGCGCCGGGGCATCTGGGCCCCCAACACCTTCCAGTCCTTCCCCACGGTCACCTCAAAAACCAACCAGGCCTCGGACCACGCGGCCCTGTTCGCCGACCTGGCCCTGTAAACGCCGAGTTCCCCGGCCCCGTCAGGGGCGCGGGGAACTGCGCGACCAGCCACGAACAACCCGCGGCCGCTCCCTCACACAAGCCAGGCAGACGCTCAGGCGCCAACCAACCGCCCAGCGAGGTACCCCTCGATCTGGTCCAGAGACACCCGCTCCTGCTTCATCGAGTCCCGCTCACGCACGGTCACCGCATTGTCGTCGAGCGTGTCGAAGTCGACCGTCACGCAGTACGGCGTACCGATCTCGTCCTGGCGCCGGTACCGGCGACCGATCGCCCCCGCGTCGTCGAACTCGATGTTCCAGTTCTGCCGCAGCGCCGTCGCGAGCCCCTTCGCCTTCGGGGACAGCTCGGGGTTGCGCGACAGCGGCAGCACCGCGACCTTCACCGGGGCGATCCGGTGGTCGAGACGCAGCACCGTCCGCTTCTCCAGCTTGCCCTTGGCGTTGGGCGCCTCGTCCTCGGTGTAAGCATCGAGGAGGAACGCCAGCATGGTGCGGCCGACACCGGCGGCGGGCTCGATGACGTACGGGGTGTAGCGCTCGCCGGCCTCCTGGTCGAAGTAGAAGAGGTCCTGGCCGGAGGCCTTGGAGTGCGCGGTGAGGTCGTAGTCCGTGCGGTTGGCGACGCCCTCCAGCTCACCCCACTCGTTGCCGCCGAACTGGAAGCGGTACTCGATGTCGGCGGTCCGCTTGGAGTAGTGGGAGAGCTTCTCCTTCGGGTGGTCGTACCAGCGCATGTTCTCCTCGCGCAGACCCAGGCCGGTGTACCAGTTCCACCGCTCCTGCATCCAGTACTCCTGCCACTTCTCGTCCTCGCCCGGCTTGACGAAGAACTCCATCTCCATCTGCTCGAACTCGCGGGTACGGAAGATGAAGTTGCCGGGCGTGATCTCGTTGCGGAAGGACTTGCCCATCTGCGCGATGCCGAACGGGGGCTTCTTGCGCGAGGTGGTCTGCACCTGGGCGAAGTTGGTGAAGATGCCCTGGGCGGTCTCGGGCCGCAGGTAGGCGATGGAGCCGGTGTCCTGCGTGGGGCCGAGGTGGGTGGAGAGCAGACCCGAGAACTGCTTGGGCTCGGTGAACTGGCCCTTGGTGCCACAGTTGGGGCAGTTGACGTCCGCGAGGCCGTTCTCCGGCAGGCGGCCCTTCTTCGCCTCGTACGCCTCTTCCAGGTGGTCCGCGCGGAACCGCTTGTGGCAGGAGGTGCACTCGGTGAGCGGGTCGGAGAAGGTGGCGACGTGGCCGGAGGCGACCCAGACCTCGGGGGCCAGGATGACGGACGAGTCGATACCGACCACGTCCTCGCGCGACGTCACCATGTAGCGCCACCACTGGCGCTTGAGGTTCTCCTTGAGCTCGACACCCAGCGGTCCGTAGTCCCAGGCGGCACGCTGACCGCCGTAGATCTCGCTGCACGGGAATACGAAGCCACGGCGCTTGCTCAGGCTGACGATGGTGTCGATCTTGTCGGCGGCCACGGTGCTCTCTTCATTACGACGACGGGCGACGAAGCGGTGCGCTCCTGGAGGGAAGCGGATGCGCTTCAGAGCGAATGCTTCAGGTTACCGGCGCGGCCTGCCCTCCAATCAAATCGGTTCGGGGAAGGAGACGGGCGAGAGCCGGACAAAGGCCCTACCCGGGACTTACCCAGGGCTTACCAACAGGCTTGTTGACAATCGTTTCCAGATAAGATGAAAATGACTGTCATGAACGTAGTAAGACGACGACTCCTGATACCCGCGGCGGCGACCGCGGCCGCCGCCATCGGCCTCACCACTCTCTCGGCATGTTCGAACGACAGCGCCGCCGCGGGCAACACGGACAAGTTCGACGTCGTCGCGTCGTTCTATCCGATGGCCTTCCTCGCCGAGCAGATCGGCGGGAAGTACGTGAACGTCACCAGTCTGACCGAGCCCGGCCAGGAGCCGCACGACCTGGAGATCAGCGCCAAGCAGACCGCGCAGCTCCAGGAGTCGGACGCGGTGGTCTATCTCAAGGGCCTGCAGCCCTCCGTCGACGACGCCGTCGACCAGTCCGAGATCAAGACGAAGATCGACGCCGCCACGCTGACCTCCCTGGAGGAGCACGGCACCGAGGTCGGCGGCCACGCCGAGGAGCACGACGACGAGCCCGCGGAGGACGAGCACGGCCACGAGGAGTCCGGCAAGGACCCCCACATCTGGCTCGACCCCGTGAAGTACGCCGAGGTCGCCAAGGGCGTCGGCGCCGCCCTCGAAAAGGCCGACCCGGACCACGCGGACACCTACAAGACCAACACCGAGGCCCTGGTCGAGAAGCTGGGCGCGCTCGACGGCCAGTTCGAGAGCGGCCTGAAGAACACGAAGACCAAGGTCTTCATCACCACCCACGCCGCCTTCGGCTACCTCGCCGAGCGCTACGGCCTCACCGAGGAGGCCATCTCCGGCCTCGACCCCGAGTCCGAGCCGAGTGCGGCGCGGGTGAAGGAACTTGAGAAGATGGCGAAGGCCGACGGCGTCACCACGGTGTTCTACGAGACACTCGTCAGTGACAAGACCGCGAAGACCATCGCCGCCGACGCCGGGCTGAAGACGGACGTCCTCGACCCGATCGAGGGCATCACCGAGAAGTCCCGCGGCAAGGACTACTTCTCGGTCCAGGAAGCCAACCTCAAGGCGCTCCAGACGGCCCTGGGAGCCAAGTGATCATCCGGAGGACCCGACCATGAGCGAGCCCGTCATATCGCTGCGCGGGGTACGCGCCGAACTGGGCTCGCGCACGGTCCTGCGCGGCATCGACCTCACCGTGCACCGCGGTGAGGTCGTCGCGTTGCTCGGCGCCAACGGCTCCGGCAAGTCCACCGCCGTACGCACGGTGATCGGCCAGGTGCCGGTCAGCGACGGCGAGATCGAGCTGTTCGGCACCCCGCGGCGCCGCTTCCGCGACTGGCGGCGGCTCGGGTACGTGCCGCAGCGCACGACCGCGGCGGGCGGCGTCCCGGCGACCGTCACCGAGGTCGTGACGTCCGGCCGGCTCTCCCGCGCCCGCTTCGGCATCCTCGGCAGGGCGGACCGCGAGGCCGTACGACGGGCCATCGACCTGGTCGGCATGGCGGACCGCGCCAAGGACTCGGTGAACGCCCTCTCCGGCGGCCAGCACCAGCGCGTCCTCATCGCCCGTGCCCTCGCCTGCGAACCCGAGCTGCTGATCATGGACGAGCCGATGGCGGGCGTCGACCTGGCCAGCCAGGAGGTGCTGGCCGCGACCCTGCGCGAGCAGGTCGCGAAGGGGACGACCGTGCTGTTGGTCCTCCATGAACTGGGCCCGCTGGAGCCGCTGATCGACCGCGCGGTGGTGCTCCGCGACGGCTGCGTCACCCACGACGGCCCGCCCCCGAAGGCGGTCGGCCAGCACGCGCTGCCCGGCCACGACCATGTCCACCCGCACGCGGCACCGGGCACGGAGCCGGTCCGTACGGGCCTGCTGAGCTGAGAAGGCATTCGCGATGGAAATCCTCAACTACGCCTTCATGCAGCGGGCCCTGCTCGCCGCCGTCCTCGTCGGCATCACCGCCCCCGCGATCGGTATCTACCTCGTCCAGCGCCGCCAGGCCCTCATGGGCGACGGCATCGGCCATGTCGCGATGACCGGCGTGGGCCTCGGCTTCATGCTCTCCTGGTCGCCGGTGTGGATGGCGACGCTGGTGTCCGTGGTGGGCGCCGTCCTGATGGAACTGATCCGCTGGTACGGCAGGACGCGCGGCGACATCGCGCTCGCCATGCTCTTCTACGGCGGCATGGCGGGCGGTGTGATGCTCATCAACCTCGCGCCCGGCGGCACCAACGCCAATCTGATGTCGTTCCTCTTCGGCTCGCTCTCGACCGTGTCGCAGGAGGACATCACCGCGATCTGCGTCCTGGCCGCGTTCGTGATCGTGATGACGCTGGCGCTGCGGCGGCAGCTGTTCGCGGTCAGCCAGGACGAGGAGTTCGCCCGGGTCACCGGCCTGCCGGTGCGGGCGCTGAACCTGCTGACGGCGGTCACGGCGGCGGTGACCGTGACGGTCGCCATGCGCGTCGTCGGCCTGCTGCTGGTGTCCGCGCTGATGGTCGTCCCGGTCGCCGCGGCGCAGCAGCTCACCCGCAGTTTCGCGGCGACGTTCGCGATCGCCGTGGCCATCGGGGTGTCCGTGACGATCGGCGGCACCGTCACGTCGTACTACCAGGACGTACCGCCCGGCGCGACGATCGTGCTGCTCGCCATCGCCGCGTTCATGGTGCTCACCGCACTGGCCACACCCCTGGCCAGGCGGCGTGCGAAGGCGATGGAGCCGGCGGCCGGCGACCCGGCGGTATGCGTGATTCCGAAGTCCGGTGAGGAGGCCGGGGCGGGGGTGATCAGGGATACGGTTCCGGCCAGCCGGACCTCCGCCGAGGGGTCCGCCGGCTGACCGGCGTCCGAACGGGGTGTGTCCGGGCTGGCACAATGGCCCGGCAAGACCGCTACGTGAGGAGGCAACGGTGACGACCGCTGGACCCGTACGAGGTCGTTCCACCCGGCAGCGGGCGGCCGTGGCTGCGGCACTCGACGAGGTCGACGAGTTCCGCAGCGCGCAGGAACTCCATGACATGCTCAAGCACAAGGGCGACTCGGTCGGGCTCACCACCGTGTACCGCACGTTGCAGACCCTCGCCGACGCGGGCGAGGTCGACGTTCTGCGCACCTCCGACGGCGAGTCCGTGTACCGCCGCTGCTCGACCGGCGAGCACCACCACCACCTCGTCTGCCGCGTCTGCGGCAAGGCCGTGGAGGTGGAGGGCCCCGCGGTCGAGAAGTGGGCCGACGCGATCGCCGCGGAACACGGCTTCGTGAACGTCGCCCACACGGTGGAGATCTTCGGCACCTGCGCGGAGTGCGCGGCGAAGATCTCGTAGGCCGGGCGTCGGCCGGATCTCCCGCCGGCCGGATCTCCCGCAGGCCGGGATCTCCCGTCGGCCGGATCTCCCGTCGGCAGCCTTGCCGCTACAGGCGGGTCAGACCTTCGCGGTCGAGGACGGCGCGGAGCCGGTCGGCGTCGCCTGGGTTCCGCAGGCCCCTCTTGGGCAGCACGGTGAGGCGGGGCGCGTGGGTGCCGCCGCTGAGCAGGACGAAGGTGTGCGGGGTCTCGGCGTACCGGGACACCTGTGACCAGCGGGCCGGGTGTTCGGTGCCCCGGTCGTGCCGGACGGTCACGCCCCACAGGTCCAGCACGGCGTGGTGCGTGCCGAGCAGCGCCGCCCGGCGGTGGAGATGGCGGGCCTGGAGGTGCGGGAGCACCAGCAGGCCGAGTACCGGCGCGGCCGTCATCACGAGGACCTTGGGATCGGGTGCGGCACCGAGCAGCAGCGACACCGCCGCCAGGAGCACCCCCAGCCCGCCGGAGAAGAGCAGCAGCCCCCTGCCCCACCGCCCGAGCGCCGAGGCCCGCGTCGACGCGTGCAGCGCCTCGCGGAACTCCCCGGCCGTCGCCCGGTACACCAGCTCGACCCGGTCGACCGGCCCGGCCGACTCCACCCGCTCCGCACCGGCCTCCGCCAACGGTCAGCCCTCCGTCCGGCCCTCCATCCGGCCCTCCATCGCCAGCAGTTCCTCGTTCGGGATGGCGCCGCCGAAGCGGCGGTCCCGGGAGGCGAACTCCATGCACGCCCGCCACAGGTCACGGCGGTCGAAGTCCGGCCACAGCACGTCCTGGAAGACCATCTCGGCGTAGGCACTCTGCCAGAGCAGGTAGTTGGAGGTGCGCTGCTCGCCGCTGGGGCGCAGGAAGAGGTCGACGTCCGGCATGTCCGGGTAGTAGAGGTACTTCGCGAAGGTCTTCTCGGTGACCTTGGAGGGGTCGAGGCGGCCCGCGCGGATGTCCTCGGCGAGGGCCTGCGCCGCGTCGGCGATCTCGGCGCGGCCGCCGTAGTTCATGCAGAAGTACAGGGTCAGCAGGTCGTTGCCCTTGGTCTGCTCCTGGGCGACCTGGAGCTCCTTGGCGACGGACTTCCACAGCTTCGGCATCCGGCCGACCCAGCGGACCCGGATGCCGAGTTCGTCGAGCTGGTCGCGGGTCTTGCGGATGAAGTCGCGGTTGAAGTTCATGAGGAAGCGGACCTCGTCGGGCGAGCGCTTCCAGTTCTCGGTGGAGAAGGCGTAGAGGGAGATGTTGCGGACGCCGATCTCGAGGGAGCCCTGGAGGACGTCGAGCACACGCTCGGCGCCGACCTTGTGGCCCTCGGTGCGCGGCAGCCCGCGCTCCTTGGCCCAGCGGCCGTTCCCGTCCATGACGATCGCCACGTGCTCGGGGACCAGCTCGCCGGGCAGCTTGGGCGCGCGGGCGCCGGACAGATGCGGCGTCGGCGCCTTGTACTCGCGGCGCTGACGCCCGAGGAACCCGCGTACCACCATGTGCTTCTCGTCTCCTCTGTGCTGCTGACGACTCTGTACTGCTGACGACTCTGTACTGCTGACGGCTGACTCTGTGTGCCGACGACTCTGATGTGCTTACGACTCTGTGTGCTTACGACTTTTCCACGTACCGAAGTGAGCGCAGGCCGCGCTCCAGATGCCAGTGCAGGTAGGCGGAGACCAGCCCGCTGCCCTCCCGCACATACCGCGGCTCGCACGCGTCCGCGGTCTCCCAGTCCCCCGTCAGCAGCGCGCCGAGGAGTTCCAGGGCCTGTGCCGAGGGTACGACGCTGCCGGGCACCCGGCAGTCCACGCAGACGGAGCCGCCGGCCGCGACGGAGAAGAAGCGATTCGGTCCGGGCAGCCCGCACTTCGCGCAGTCGCCGAAGCTGGGGGCGTAGCCGTTGATGGCGAGCGAGCGCAGCAGGAAGGCGTCGAGGACGAGGTGCGGCGCGTGCTCGCCGCGGGCGAGGGTGCGCAGCCCGCCGACGAGCAGCAGATACTGCTGCACGGCGGGCTCGCCCTCGTGGTCCGTGAACCGCTCGGCCGTCTCCAGCATGGCCGTCCCGGCGGTGTAGCGGGCGTAGTCGCTCACGATGCCGCCGCCGTACGGCGCGATGGTCTCACTCTGTGTGCACAGGGGCAGCCCGCGTCCGATCAGCTCACTGCCCCGCGCGAAGAACTGCACGTCCACATGCGAGAAGGGTTCGAGCCGCGCCCCGAACTTCGACTTGGTCCGCCGCACTCCCCGGGCCACGGCCCGCACCCGCCCGTGACCACGAGTGAGCAGCGTGATGATCCGGTCCGCTTCACCCAGCTTCTGGGTGCGCAGCACGATGCCGTCGTCGCGAAAGAGACTCATCGCACGCCCCCGGGGGTTTCCTGCTGGGGGTACGGGGGTCGCCCCCCGGGAGAATGCAGCATGATCCGGTCCGCTTCACCCAGCTTCTGGGTGCGCAGCACGATGCCGTCGTCGCGGAACAGGCTCATGCCGCCCATTCTCGCCTACGGTCACCCCTTCAAGGGACCTCACCTCGGCTACGGGCGTTCTCGTACGCCGTCGCCGCGCGCAGTCGCTCTATGGTCGTGGCGGCCCGTACGGCCTCGGGGGCGCAGTCCCACTCCCTGCCTCCGCCGACCGGCCGCAGCTGTACGTACGGCCCCTCGTGGCCCATGACACGGCCGACCTTGCCAGTGCGGGTGTCGACCGCGTAGGTGCCGATCGCCGGCTTCTTTCCGTTCCCGCTCACCGCAGGGCCGCCGCCGAAATACCCGCTGGCGGCGGCACAATTCCCGTCCTCTGGCTCACTCGCCGCAATTCCTCCACCATGTCCTCCGCCTCTCCGGCGCACCGCGCCGGGCGTCGTCCCCCGAGCCCTTCTCTGCTGCCTCCACCCTGCTCCCCTGCCCCATCGAATTTCACTCTTCGCATCTCTTCGGTGACCTGCCGTGTCTAAACTCGGCAGGAGTCTGTGCTCGTCAACTGCGGGGCGGGGCAGAGATGTTGACCTTGGGCAATGGCCCGGATTCCCGCGACCCCACGGCTCCCCCACGGCATCGCCACAGGTGGTCCTCACCTACGTGAGGAATCTCCGCGTTGTCCACCTAAGATTCCGTTTGGTTCCCCCGTTTTCCGACAACTCACCGGCGCATCATGCGTCTTGGGAAACCACTCGGCGTACATGAGCGTCGAACGTTGCGTGAGCAACCGCTGTCCCGGCGGTCCGACGGCACGGAAGATGGGGACCCGTGGAGCTGGAATTCCGACTGCTCGGTCCGGTCGAGGCGTGGCACGGTGCGAGGCCCCTGCGGCTGGGCGGCCCGAAACCGCGTGCGCTGCTGGCCGTGCTGCTGCTGCGGGCCGGTCAGGTGGTGCCCGCGGACGCGCTGGTGGACGTGATCTGGGGGGACGAGCCCCCGGACACCGCGCGGGCGCTGGTGCAGACGTATGTGTCGGCGCTGCGGCGGGCCCTGCCCGCCGAGGCGGCGGAGGCGATCGAGACCCGGCCGCCGGGGTATGTGCTGCGGCCCGGGGTCGGGCGCGTGGATGTGGCGGAGTTCGAGGCGCGCACGGCGGACGGGCGGCGGGCCGCCGCCGAAGGGGACCACGAGGGGGCCGCGCGGCTCCTGCGGGAGGCGCTGGAGCTGTGGCGCGGGCCGGCGCTCGGCGGCGTCGGGGAGGCGCTGCGGGGCGAGGCCGGGTGGCTGGAGCAGGCCCGGCAGGCGGCCCTGGAGGAACGGATCGCCGCCGAGCTGGAGGTCGGCGGACACGAGGCGGAGCTGGTCACCGAGCTGACCGCGCTGGTCAGGGCGCATCCGAGCCGGGAGCGGCCACGCGGCCAGTTGATGCTGGGCCTGTACCGGCTGGGGCGGCAGGCCGACGCGCTGGCCGTGTACGCGGAGGGGCGGGCCGTGCTCGCCGAGGAACTGGGGATCGACCCGGGCCCGGAGCTCAACCGGCTGTACGAGGCCATCCTGCGGGCCGACCCGACCCTGCTCGCCTCCACCACGGCCACCGCCGCTCCGCAGCAGGCCGCCCCGGCCCGGCCCGTGTCCCTTCTCCCGCCCGCCATCGGGGACTTCACCGGGCGGGAGGACGAACTGGCCCAGGTCGTCGAACGGTTGACGGGCGAGCGGGAGGCGATGCCCGTCGTCGTGGTCTCGGGGGCCGCCGGGGTGGGCAAGTCCGCACTCGCCGTGCAGGCCGCGCACCGGGTGGCCGGCGAGTATCCCGACGGGCAGCTCTACGCCGAACTGCACGGCTTCAGCGAGCCCGTACCGCCCGCCGAGGTGCTGGGCCGGCTGCTGCGGGCGCTGGGCGCGGACCCGCCGGAGGACACGGCCGAGCGCGGCGATCTGTTCCGCAGCCTCGTCGCCGGGCGGCGCATGCTGCTGGTCCTCGACGACGCGAACGGCGAGGCCCAGGTGCGCCCGCTGCTGCCGGGCAGCGCCACGTGCGGGGTGCTGGTGACCTCACGGGCGAGGCTCGGCGGGCTCGTCGGGTCCCGGCGTACCGACCTGGACGTCCTGGACGACGCCCGCGGCCTGGAACTGCTGACCAGGGTCACCGGCCCGGACCGTACCCCGGACGATCCGCCCGAGCGGGCCGCCGCGCGCCGGATCGTCGAGCTGTGCGGCGGGCTGCCGCTGGCCCTGCGGATCGCGGGCGCACGCCTGGCGACCCGCAGGCACTGGACGCCCAGCGTGCTCGCCGAGCGCCTCGCCGACGAACACCGCCGCCTCGACGAACTGTCCGTGGGGGACCTGGAGGTACGGGCCAGTCTCGGCCTCAGCTATCAGGCCCTGGACGAGTGCGCCCGCCGGGTCCTCCGCCGCATCGCCACGCTCGGCTCCGCCGACGTCGCCGTCTGGACGGTGGCCGCGCTCTCCGACACCCCGGAGGACGAGGCGGAGGAGATCCTGGAACGCCTCCTGGACGCCCAGTTGATCGACTGCCCGGGCCGGGACCAGGTGGGCCAGCCCCGTTACCGCCTGCACGACCTCGTACGCGTCTACGCCGCCGAGCGCGCCGAGACCGAGGACCCCGCCGACGACCGCACGGCGGCGGTGGGCCGCGCGTTGACGGCCGGGTTGTGGCTGATGGACCGGGTGACAGAGGCGGCACCGTCGGGTGCGGTGATCTTGAGACAGGGTTTCAGACGAGCGCCCCTGAAGGGGCGCGGGGAACTGCGCGAGCAACCACGGACAACCGGCAGCCGCGAACAATCCGAGCACACCTCCCCCGTAGGCGAACAAACCGCCCGCCGCGCCCTGGAAGACCCCTTCTCCTGGTTCGACGCCGAGGCAGACACGCTCACCTCGGCGGTGGAGCGGGCCGCAGCCATGGGCCTGCACACCCTCGCCTGTGAAGCCGCCGCCGCGCTGTGCTCTTCCTCGTTCGCCATCAAAAACCGCTTCGACGCCTGGTGGCGCAGCCACGACGCCGCCCTGGCGGCGGCCCGCCGCGCCGAGGACCGCTCGGGCGAGGCCCTGCTGATCATCGGCCTGGGCCAGCTCCGCTACGAGCAGGACCGCATCGCCGAGTCCCAGGAGTACTTCCGCACCGCCGAGCGCATCTGCACCGAACTCGGCGACGTACGCGGCCGTTCCGCCGCCCTCGCCGGCCTCGGCAGCGCCTGCCGCGAGGTGGGCGAACTGCGTGACGCGGAACGGGCTCTGACCGACGCGGCCGACGGCTTCCGGCGGGTCGGCGACGACACCGGGGTCGGTGTCGCCTGCCGGTACGGCGGTTCCGTACGCCTCGAACTCGGCGACCAGGAAGGGGCGTTGCCGCTCCTCGACGAGTCGCTGCGGGCGTACCGGAGGCTCGGCAGCCGGCGCGGCGAGGCCCTGGCGCTGCGCACGCTCAGCCTGGTGCACCGGTCGCTCGGGGCGTACGAGGAGGCCGCGCGCGTGGCCGAGCAGGCGCTGGAGATCCTGCGCGCCCTCGGCGATCCGCACATGGCGGCGTACGCCCTGCGGGCCCGGGCCAAGGCCCGGTTGCGGCTGGGGCACACCCGGGAGGCGGAGACGGAACTGCACGAGATCCTCGATGTCTGCCGGGTCCACGAGGACCGCTTCGGCGAGGCCCTGACGCTGCGCACGCTCGGCGAGTGCGCGCTGGCAGAGGGCCGGCTGACGGACGCGGAGGGGCTGTTGACCGCCTCCGCCGCCCTCTGGGGTGTCCTCGCCCTGCCCCTCCCCCGCGCCCGCGCCCTGCGCAACCTCTCGGTCGTACGTGCCGCGCTCGGCGATCAGGACGGCGCCGACGCGCTGCGGGCCGAAGCCATGCGGGTGTTCAACGCCTGCGAGGCCCGCGAACGGCACGAGCCATGGCCGTGGGTGTGACCCGGGACCAGAGGGCCAAGGCCGCGCCGGTTGCCGGTCGGCGGGTTGCGCACGCCTGTCGGCCAGGCCGAAACCCGCTTGCGGCGGACTTGCAGAGAACTTCCAGCGGAGTGCGGCATTCTCGTTGTCCTCGGGGGAACAACGGATCGGCCGGGCGACCACCGCCCGGCCGGTCGACCCACCGGAGCGCGCAGGGGACGGACCGGTGGGAACGTGAACACAGTGGGATCGGAACGGCACGACGGACGGGGGGAACGACCGTCGTCAGGTCACAGACCACCACTCAAGGGGGGAAGCCCCCGGGGAGGGACATCAGGGGATCAGGTCCCTCCCCGGGGTGCTGCCACGCACCCCGCCGCATCACACCTCCCGCCCGGTGGAAGACGACGTATGCCTTCGATCATCCTCATGAGCGACCCCGAGGTCGCCCGCGTCCCGGTCCAGGACTGCGGTGAGCCCCTCGTCGACCTGAGGGAACTGCCCTTCGTGGTGGTCGACTCCCGTCAGGCCGACCCCGAGGGGTCGTACGCGCACCTCCGTGAGGGCGTCGCCTGGCGCCTCGCCCGCGCCGCCCGGCTGCTGCCCGACGGGCTGCGGCTGCTGGTCACCGAGGGGTACCGGCCGCTCGCCCTGCAGATCGAGTACTTCGAGAGGTACGCCGCCGAACTGCGCCGGGCCAACCCGGACTGGTCGGAGGACCACCTCCGCGTCCAGGCCAGCCGCTCCCTCTCCCCGCCGGAGATCGGGCCGCACGTCGCCGGCGCCGCAGTCGACCTCACCCTGTGCACCGCCGCCGGGGAGGAACTCGACATGGGCACCCGCCTCGACGCCAGCCCCGAGGAGAGCGACGACGCCTGCTACACCGACGCCCCCAACATCTCCGACACCGCCCGCCGCAACCGCCGCACCCTGTCCGCGGCGCTCACCACGGCCGGGCTGGTCAACTACCCCACCGAGTGGTGGCACTGGTCGTACGGAGACCGGTACTGGGCGCTGATGACCGGCGCCCCGAACGCCGTGTACGGCCCCGCGCGGACCGGCGCCTAGCCCGGTCCCGCCGAGACGCCCGAGGCCTTCCCGCCCCCGCCGTCCCTACCCGTCCCATCCCTGAGGGCTGCACCCCACCCCCCGTCGTCGCCTCGGCGGCAAACCCCGTAGCGGGGGCCAGGGGCAGCACCCCGCGGATGGGACGGGCAGGGGTGGCGGGGGCGGAGTCACGCCGAATCCAGGTCTTCGGTGTCGTCCGTCAGGTTCCGAACCGTCGTACGTACCGCCGCTGCCACGGCGTCTCCACCGCGCGCCGGTCGTAGTGCCGGCGTACGTACGCCACGGCGTCCTCCGGTGGTACGCCGTCCAGGACCGCAAGGCAGGCCAGCGCGGTGCCGGTGCGGCCCCGGCCGCCGCCGCAGGCGAGTTCGACGCGGTCGGCGGCCGCCCGGTGCCAGGCGTCCCGCAGCACCTCCGCCGCCTCCGCCCGGTCGCCGGGCAGCCGGAAGTCGGGCCAGCGCAGCCAGCGTGACTCCCAGGGGACCTCGGGCGGCTCCTTGCCGAGGAGGTACACGGCGTACGTGGGGACCCGGCCGTCCGGGAGCGGCCGGCTGAGCCCCCGGCCGCGCACCAGCCGCCCGGAGGGCAGCCGCAGCACACCGGTGTCCGTCGGCTCCCAGGGCTCGGCCGCCGTCTCCCCCATGGCTGGTGCCGCGTCAGCCAAGGTTCGCCCGTGCCTCGATGCCCCGGAAGTGGTCGGACATCGCCCGCTGCGCGCCCTCGACGTCGCGGGCGCGCAGGGCGGCCACGATGTCGCGGTGGCGGCGGATGGTCAGCTCGGGGGTGGGGTCGTCGGTCCAGCCGCGGGCGCCGGCGACGCGCAGGAAGACGGTCCAGAAGGCGCCGAGGAGCTGGGGGATCAGCGCGTTGCCGAGGGAGGCGTAGAGGAGTTCGTGGAAGTCGCGGTCGAGTTCGGCGACGGGTTCGCCCGCGCGGCCGGCCGCCTCCATCCGGTCGACGACGGCCGCGAGACCGTCCAGTTGGTCGTCCGTGAGGGCGGCCGCGACCCGTCGTACGAGGCCGTCCTCCAGGACCTCGCGGATCTGGAGGATCTCGGCGAGGGCGGCGGTGTCGCCGTCGGGCCGGGCGAGGGCGCGGAAGGTGAGGCCGTCGACAAGGGGGGTGAGGGATGCCTCGCCGACATACGTGCCGTAGCCGTGTCTGATGTCGACTATGTCGAGGGCCTGCAGGGCCTTGAGGGCCTCACGGACGGAGTTGCGGCTGACGCCGAGGTCCTCCATCAGCTCCGTCTCGGTGGGCAGCGGCGCGCCCGCCTGGAGCTTGCGGTCGAGGATCAGCTGCATCACCTCGCGCTGGATCCGGCTGCTCACCCGCCGCTCGGGCCGGCGCCGACCGCCGCTCTCCTGAGACATGCGCCGCATCGTACGCTCGCCGGACATCCGACGTCCCACCTCCGGACGGAAGCCGCGTGAACCGATCAGGGGAACGCCAGGTTAACGCCCCGTGATCACCCCGGGAAACTCTTCTCTAACGGACCGTCAACTGTCCTTATTTCCTACCGGTGATGATCCGCCATTGGTCGCACCTTTGGCACCTACGCCATTCGTGTGCGATCTCTTGACCACCCCTACCGGCGCTCTTAAGGTCACGCTGCTCCCTGTAGGACGTAGGACGTCGTATCTCCCCCACCGCTTCGCTCCCTCGCTGCCTCGCTGGAGGAACCGTGCGCGACGTGACCCATGACGCCCCGGCGACGCCTCGCCGGTCGTTCCTGAAGTACTCCGGCGCGCTGGGCGCGGCCGCCGCCGTCTCCTCGTCGCTGGCCGCCTGTTCGGCCGGGCCGGAGTCCACCAACGACACCGGTGACGGCGGGGGCGGGAAGAACGGCACCCTGACCGCCGTCATCGGCTACGGCAACGACGGCAGCTGGGACCCGACCCAGACCGCGTCCGCCTTCTGCATGGCCGCCAACAACCACATCTACGAGGGGCTCCTCGACACCGACCCCATCTCGCGCGAGCCGTACGCGGCGCTCGCGACGGCCGTGCCGAGCGATATCGGCGGTACGTCGTGGAAGTTCGAGCTGCGGGCCGGGGCCACCTTCCACGACGGCAAGCCGGTCACCGCCGACGACGTCGTCTTCGTGTACGAGCGGATCCTCGACCCCGACACCCAGACCCTCGCCAAGGGCTTCTTCGCGAGCTGGCTGAAGGAGGTCAGGAAGATCGACGCGCGGAACGTCGAGCTGGTGCTCAAGTTCCCCTTCCCGGACGGCATTTCCCGGCTGACGCTGGCGAAGATCATGCCGAAGCACATCTTCTCCGAGCCGGGCGCCTGGGACGACGCCATCAAGGGCAAGGCGATCGGTTCGGGGCCGTACCGGCAGACCGCGCACCACCCGAAGTCGAACACAAAGTTCGAGGCCTTCGCCGATTACAACGGCCCCCGTCCGCCGGCCTTCAAGAAGATGAACTGGCTGACCATCGTGGACGCCGCCCCGCGCGTCGCGAAGATCTCCGGCGCGAGCGCGGGCGCGCAGATCGCCGACAACATCCCGTACGCCAATATCGGCCAGCTGGAGAAGGGCGGCATGACCGTCCAGGGCGGCTCCGGGATGAACAACCTGTTCCTCATGTTCAACACCCGGCACAAGCCCTTCGACGACGTGCGCGTGCGGCAGGCGCTGCATTACGCCATCGACCGGGACAAGATGATCGAGGTGGCCCTGAAGGGGCACGGGAAGCCGGCGAGTTCCTTTCTGAACGAGGGGAATCCGAGTTATCGGCCGGCGAAGAGCGTGTACGCGTACGACCCCGACAAGGCGAAGGCGCTGCTGGCCGAGGCCGGGGTGAAGGGGCTGAAGATCGAGATTCTGGCGGTGAACGTCAGCTGGATCGTCGACTGTCTGCCGACCATCAAGGCCTCCTGGGACGCGATCGGCGTCGAGACGACCCTCTCGCCGCAGGAGACCACCGCCGTCTTCACGAAGATGGACCAGAAACAGGACTACCAGGTCGTGGCCGCGGCCTCGAATCCGAACCAGTTCGGGCTCGACGCGGATCTGATCATGCACTACAACTACGGGCCGCAGAATCTCTGGATGCAGTACGCGCGGTGGGCCGACAACGCGGTGGCCAAGGCGCTCTTCAAGGACATGGACCAGGCCACTCAGGAGCCCGACGCCGACAGGAAGAAGACGATGGTGCAGGACTACATCGACATCGTCGCCGAACAGGCCGTGCTCTATCCGGTGGTCCACAACGAGCTGATGACGGCCTGGAATCCGAAGCGGCTCAGCGGGATAAGGGCACAGCCGTATCCGGGGATCAATCTGCTCCAGGCCAAGTGGGTTTAGCGTGGTCGCTGTCCTGCGCATTCTGATTCGGCGGGTCGCTCTCCTCGTCCCGCTGATGCTCGGAATCGTGTTGTTCGTGTTCATCGTCATGCGCTTCTCGGATGTGGATCCGGCGTCGGCGTTCTTCCAGGGGGCCAATCCGACGCCGGAGCAGCTGCACGACTTCCGGGAGGAGAACGGGCTGCTGGACCCCATGCCCGTGCGCTACGTCGGCTTCGTCGGCGATCTGCTCCACGGTGACATGGGGATCAGCGCGCTCACCCGGGCCCCCGTCATCGACCAGGTCACCACCGCGTTGCCGCTCACGCTCCAGCTCACCTTCCTGGGGCTGGGGATCGCGGTCGTGCTGGCGCTGCTCGGCGGGGTCACCGCGGCGATCTACCGGGACCGGCTGCCGGACCAGATCATCCGGGTCGTGTCGCTGACCGGGGTCGCGGCGCCGGGGTTCTGGCTGGCGCTGCTGATGATCCAGTACCTGGCGGTCGACCTGGGGTGGTTCCCGACCGGCGGGTACGTCAATCCGGCGGACTCCTTCACCGGATGGCTGAAGACGATGACGCTGCCGGCGTTCGCGCTGTCGTTGCCGGTGGCGGCGCAGCTGACGCGGATCGTGCGGACGTCGGTGGTGGAGGAGCTGGACAAGGACTACGTACGGACGGCGATCGGGAGCGGACTGCCGCCACGGGTGGTGGTGGGCCGGAACGTGCTGCGGAACGCCCTGATCAATCCGCTCACCGTGCTGGGGCTGCGCGTCGGCTATCTGCTCGGCGGCGCGGTCGTCATCGAGACGATCTTCTCGCTGCCGGGCATGGGCAAGCTGATGATCGACGCCGTGAAGAACGGCGACCCGGCGGTCGTCCAGGGAGTCGTCCTGACCACGGCCGCGGGCTTCGTGGTCGTGAACCTCGTCATCGACGTCCTCTACCTGCTGGTGAACCCGCGGCTGAGGGACGCAAGGTGACTGAGGGACGCAAGGTGACTGAGGGACGCAAGGTGACTCAGGGACGCACGTTGACGACGACTGAGGGATGCGAGCTGATGCCCTGATGTTCGGCCTGATGGTGACCACGCGCAAGCGCCTGACGGAGGTCCTGTCCCGGCCCGGCGTCCGGCTGCGCTCCTGGCGCAGGCTGCCCCTCCTCTCCCGTGCCGCGGTCTGCTTCCTGACGGTGGTGGTCCTCACGGCGCTCCTCGCCCCGGTACTCGCCCCGCACGACCCGCTCGACCAGCAGGCCCTGGTCGGCGGCACCGGCGCGCCCTCCGCCGACCACTGGATGGGCCAGGACAGCCTCGGCCGGGACATCCTGAGCCGGCTGATGTACGGGGCCCGCTGGTCGCTCGCGATCGGCCTCGGCGCCACCGGTCTCGCGCTGGTCGTGGGCGCGGTCGTCGGAGCCGTGGCCGCGACCTCGCGCAAGGCGGTCGACGAGACGCTGATGCGCTGCCTGGACGTCGTCATGGCGTTCCCCGGCATCGCGCTGGCCGCCGTCCTCGTGGCCGTCTTCGGCGGCGGGATCACCGTCCTGATCTGCGCGATCGCGTTCCTGTTCACGCCGCCGGTCGCCAGGGTCGTACGGGCCAACGTCCTCGACCAGTACGGCGAGGACTATGTGACCGCCGAGCGGGTGATGGGAGCCCGCACCCCGCACATCGTGATCCGGCACGTGGCCGTCAACTGCGCCGCCCCCGTGCTGGTGTTCTGCACGGTCCAGGTCGCCGAGGCCATCGTCTTCGAGGCGTCGCTGTCCTTCATCGGCGCGGGCGTACGGCCGCCGGACCCGTCCTGGGGCAGTGTCATCGCGGACGGCAAGAACATGGTGCTGACCGGTGGCTGGTGGGCCACCGTGTTTCCCGGCCTGCTGATGCTGGTCACGGTCCTGTCCCTGAACATCCTCTCCGAGGGCGTCTCCGACGCCTGGGCCGCGCCGGTCGCGCGGGACGTCGAGCCCCGCAAGGAGGAGGACCGTCTTGAGGCCCCCGAGCCGGGCAGCGGGAAGATCACCGAACTGCCGGGTCTGACGGAGGCGGCGGCGCGACTGCGCTCCCGGGCACGACCGCTTCCGGACGGCCGACCCGTGCTGTCCGTCTCGGAGTTGGCCATCGGCTTCGACCACCGCCACCAGGGTGTGGACATCGTCGACGGCATCAGCTTCGACATCCGCCCCGGTGAAGTCCTCGGCCTGGTCGGCGAGTCGGGCTGCGGGAAGTCGCTGACCGCGCTGACGGTGATGGGCCTGGAACCGAAGGGCGCCCGGGTACGCGGCCAAGTCCGTTTCGACGAGCGGCAGTTGGTGGGCGAGCCGATGCGCGTACGCCGCCGTCTGCTCGGCCACGAGATGGCGATGGTCTACCAGGACGCCCTGTCCTCCCTGAACCCGGCGATGACGATCCGCGCCCAGCTGAAGCAGGTCGTACGCCGGGGCGGCAAGCGCTCCGCACCGGAGCTGCTGCGCCTGGTCGGCCTCGACCCCGAGCGCACGCTCCGCAGCTACCCGCACGAACTCTCCGGCGGCCAGCGCCAGCGCGTCCTCATCGCGATGGCCCTGTCCCGCAACCCCAAGCTGATCGTGGCCGACGAGCCGACGACGGCGCTCGACGTGACCGTCCAGGCGCAGATCATCGAGCTGCTGCTGCGGCTGCGCGAGGAGCTGGGCTTCGCGCTGATCCTCGTCTCGCACGACCTGGCCCTGATCGCGGACGTGACCGACCGGGTGGTCGTGATGTACGGCGGGCAGATCGTCGAGACGGGTGTGACGGCGGACCTGGTGGAGCGGCCCACCCACCACTACACGCGCGGTCTGCTCGGCAGCGTCCTGTCCCTGGAGTCGGCGGCCGAGCGGATGACCCAGATCAAGGGCGTCGTCCCCTCCCCCGCCGACTTCCCGGCCGGCTGCCGCTTCGCCGACCGCTGTCCCCGGGCGAGCGACGTCTGCCGGACGACGGCCCCGGCCCTGCGGGGCACCCGTACGCACACGGCGGCCTGCCACCACCCGGCGGTGGACCTCATGGACAGCACGGAAGGCCAGGTGGCCCGGTGAGCGCGCTCGTGGAGGTCTCCGGCGCCCATGTCGTCCACAAGGCGCGCAGCGGCGGGGTGTTCACCCGGGACCGGGTGTACGCCCTGACCGGCGCCGATCTGGTGATCGCGCCCGGCGAGACGGTCGGTGTGGTGGGCGAGTCGGGGTGCGGCAAGTCGACACTGGCGAAGGTGCTGGTGGGCGTGGACCGGCCGACGGCCGGCGCGGTCTCCTTCCGGGGGCGGGACCTGTGGTCCATGTCGCCCGCCGAGCGCCGGGTGGCCGTCGGCAGCGGCACGGGCATGATCTTCCAGGACCCGTCCACGGCCCTGAACCGCCGCCTGACGGTCCGCCAGATCCTGCGCGACCCGCTCGACGTGCACAAGCGCGGCACCCCGGCCGAACGGGAGGACCGGGTACGGGAGTTGATGTCCCTGGTCGGCCTGCCGACGGCGCTCGCGGACGGCCTGCCGGGCCAGTTGTCCGGTGGGCAGCGCCAACGGGTGGCGATCGCCCGGGCGTTGGCCCTCGAACCCGACCTGGTGGTGGCGGACGAGCCGACGAGCGCACTGGACGTCTCGGTCCGCGCCCAGATCCTCAACCTCCTCCTGGACCTCAAGGAACGCCTGGGCCTGGCGCTGGTCTTCGTCTCGCACGACATCCAGACGGTACGGCGGATGAGCGACCGCGTGATCACCATGTATCTGGGCCGGATCGTGGAGGAGACCCCGGCGGCCCTGGTCACCGACCGCGCCCGGCACCCGTACACCCGCGCCCTGTTCTCGGCGACACCCGGCCTGCTGGACCCGATCGACCCGATCCCGCTGGTGGGCCCGGTCCCGTCGGCCGTCCGGCCGCCGAGCGGCTGCCCGTTCCGTACGCGCTGCTGGAAGGCGGACGACGTCTGCGCGGACGTCATGCCGGACTTCGCGGCCGCGTCGGCCCCCGGTCACCGCTTCCGGTGCCACCATCCGGTGGAGGAGACGGAGTCGACGCGTGACCTGGTCGCCCAGGCCGTGGAGGATCGAACCGAGCCAGCCGCACGCGCTACCCGAGATACCTAGCACCAAGGGAGCAACGATGACCGTCCCCGCCCCGCTGACCGGTGTCATCCCGCCCGTCTGCACGCCCCTGACACCGGACCGCGAGGTGGACGTCCCCTCACTCGTCCGTCTGGTCGACCATCTCGTGGCGGGCGGTGTGGACGCGCTGTTCGTGCTCGGTACGACGTCGGAGGCGGCGTATCTGACGGACGCGCAACGCCGCCTCGTGGTGGAGACGACGACGGCGCATGTCGCGGGCGCCGTGCCGGTCCTGGCCGGCGCGATCGACATGACGACCCCGAGGGTCCTGGACCACATCCGCTCCGTCACGGCGGCCGGCGCGGACGCGGTGGTGGCGACCGCCCCCTTCTACACCGGCACCCACCCGGCGGAGATCGCCCGCCACTACCGTCTGCTCACCGCCGAGTCCCCCGTCCCGGTCTACGCGTACGACCTCCCGGCCGGTGTGCACACGAAACTGCGGGCGGA
The DNA here is from genome assembly GCF_024612015.1 of Streptomyces sp. CA-210063. Classification (NCBI taxonomy): domain Bacteria; kingdom Bacillati; phylum Actinomycetota; class Actinomycetes; order Kitasatosporales; family Streptomycetaceae; genus Streptomyces; species Streptomyces sp. CA-210063. The sequence continues at coordinate 7,218,837 of NZ_CP102512.1, read as the reverse complement.
CCTGATCCTGGAACTGGCCGCCGAAGGCGCCATCGCCGGTCTGAAGGACTCCAGCGGCGACCTGGCCAACTTCCGCACCGTGATCACCGGCACCCGTTCCAGGCCCGACTTCACCCTCCTCACCGGCTCCGAACTCACCATCGACGCCGCCCTCGCCATGGGCGCCCACGGCTCCGTCCCCGGCCTCGCCAACATCGACCCCACCGGCTACGTCCACCTGGACCGCCTCTGCCGCGCCGGCGACTGGGACCGGGCACGGGCCGAACAGGAACGCCTGTGCGCCCTCTTCGGCATGATCGGCGTCGGCGACCCGTCCCGCATGGGCCCCAGCTCCTCCGCCCTCGGCGCCTTCAAGGCGGCCCTGCACCTGCGCGGCATCATCGACTGCGCGGCCACGGCCGAACCCCAGGTGCCGCTGTCGGAGGCGGAGGTCGAGCAGGTGGGCAAGTACCTGGCGGCGGCGGGCCTGTTGTAGGCGTCCTGGAGAGCTGTCAGACGTCCTGGAGACGTCAGCCCAGGACGGCGGAGAGCGGCAGGCGGCGGAACTCGATCGTCTCGTACGGGCCTGCCGTGCCCGTCTCGTAGAGGACGCCCACGCGTGAGCCGGCCAGCGGGACCAGGTCGGAGTAGGCGGCCGGGCGCTGGGAGAGGGTCGTGGACCTGGTGAAGGTGGTGCCCGCGTCGGTGCTGCGCCAGACGGACATCGACTGGCGGGCGGTGGGGACGGAGGGGCCGGAGAAGAGGAGCGGGCCGCCGGAGGGGAGCTGGAGGACCGCGCCCTGGACCACGGGGACGTCGGAGAGGGTGGGCTGGACGGTGTACGGGCGGTCGAGCGACTCGCCGCCGTCGCCGGAGTAGGAGTCGAGGCGGTTGCCGACGCTCGTGCCGTGCTGGTCCCGCGCGCTGAAGTACAGCCGCCCGTCCGGCAGTTCGGCCGCGCTGTTCTCGTTGGCGTTGTCGAGGCCGTCGTAGGAGTCGTCGACGAAGCCGAGCCGCCAGGTGGTGCCCCCGTCGTCGGAGTAGATCGCGTGGGCGCCGTAGTACCGGGGCTCCTGTCCCGTGTCCGCCGAGTCCGCGGGCGGGGCGGCCGAGTGGTTCGAGGGGACGACCAGGCGGCCCGCGTGCGGCCCCCGGGTGAGGGCGACCGCGTGGCCCGGGCCGGTCGCGTACCAGCGCCAGCCCGGGAGTTTCACGTCCGCCGTGATGTCCCTGGGGGCGCTGAAGCGGCGGCCGTCGTCCTTGCTCGTCTGCACGAAGACGCGACGGCTCTGCTCGGCGGTGACCTCGCCCCGCATGATCTGCTCCTCGGTCACCGTGCCGCTGTTGTACGAGGTGACCAGCACGATCCGGCCGGTCGTCGGGTCGACCACCGGCGCCGGGTTGCCCCGGGTGTCCCCCTTCCCGGCGGCCACCACCTTCAGCGGCCCCCAGGTGCAGCCGCCGTCGGCCGACCGTCTCAGGACGATGTCGATGTTGCCCGTGTCGCCCGCCCCGTTGCGCCTGCCCTCCGCGAAGGCCAGCACGGTGCCCGCGCGGGTCGTGATCGTGGCGGGGATGCGGTACGTGTCGTAGCCGCCCTGGCCGGAGACGTACGGCACGGAGGAGACGCAGCCGCGGGTGGGGAGGGTCGTGGCGGCGGCCGCCGGAACCGCCGCGACCGTGGTGATCGCGGCGGTGAGCAGTCCCGTGGCGGCGACCAGAGCGGTGGCCGTACGGCGGCTTCTGGCGGACAAGGCGGCTCCCCGGACGTGGGACGTTGGATGTCCGGTGAACCTAATGTGTCCCCTGAGGCCCCGCAACAGGGGCGCGCCGGATGAGTATTGACGTGACGTCAGATCGTGCCCGGGGTCACCAGCCCCGACTCGTACGCCACGATCACCAGTTGCGCCCGGTCCCGCGCGCCCAGCTTGCCCATGATGCGGCTGACATGGGTCTTCGCGGTCAGCGGGCTGAGGCCCAGCGTCTCGGCGATCTCGGTGTTGTTGAGGCCGCGCGCGACGAGGGCCAGGACCTCCCTCTCCCGGTCCGAAAGGCACTCGGGGCCGCCCTCGGGTGGCGAGGGCGGCGCGGTCGGGGCACGCAGCAACCGCGCGACCAGGCGTGCGGTCGGGCCCGGTGAGAGCAGGGCGTCACCGGCGGCCACCGTGCGGATGGCGTCGAGGAGTTCCGCCGGTCTCATGTCCTTCACCACGAAACCGGAGGCCCCGGCCCGCAGGGCCTCCATGACGTGCTCGTCGGTGTCGTACGTGGTGAGGACGAGGACCCTGACCCCGGCCAGGTCCTCGTCCGCCGCGATGAGCCGGGTCGCCTCGATGCCGTCGAGGTCGGGCATGCGCAGGTCCATGAGGACCAGGTCGGCCCGCGCGCTCCGCGCCAGCTCCACGGCTTCCCGGCCCGTACCCGCCTGCCCCACGACCTCCATGTCCCGCGCCGACTTCACGAGCATGGCGAAGGCGGCCCGGACGAGGGTCTGGTCGTCGGCGAGGAGTACGCGGATGACGCGGTCGGTCATCGGGCCACCCTCCGCTCCTGCTCGACGGCAGCGACGCCGGCAGCGACATCGGGATCGGCAGCGACTTCGGCGCCGTCAGCGACATCGGCACCGGCACCGGCACCGGCACCGCTCACATACCGCTCGCCGACCCCGCCCAGCGGCAGCACCGCCTCCACCTCGAAGCCGCCGGCCGCCCGCGGCCCCGCCTCCAGCGTGCCGCCGACGCTGCGGGCCCGCTCCCGCATACCGAGGATCCCGAAGCCGGGACCGCCTGAAGGCGTCCCCACCGCTTCCCCCACCCCCTCGTCCGTCACCCGCACCCGAAGCACCCCTCGCCCGCCCCGCAGCTCCACCCGTATCGCCACGTCCGCTCCCCCATGTCGTACCGCATTGGTCAGTGCCTCCTGCACGATCCGGTAGGCGGCCGCGCCCACCCCGGAGGGCACCCCGTCCGCCGTGACGGCGATGTCCACGCGTGCCCCCGCCCTTCGGGCCGCGTCGACGAGATCGGAGAGGCCGTCGAGGCCCGGCAGGGGGCCGCGGGCGCCGGCACCGGCGTACTCGGACTCGCGCAACACCTCCAGCGTGCCGCGCAGTTCACCGCGGGCGGTCCGGCAGGTCTCGGCGATGTCGTCGAGGGCCTCGGCGACGGCGGCGCGGTCGAGGCGGTCGGGGTCGGCGGCCAGGACGTGCGCGGCGACGGAGGTCTGCACGCCGATGAGCGTGATGCTGTGAGCGAGCAGATCGTGCAGGTCACGGGCGATGCGCAGCCGTTCCTCGGCGACCCGCCGCCGCGCCTCCTCCTCGCGGGTGCGTTCGGCGCGCTCGGCACGTTCGACGACAGAGGCGATGTACTGGCGGTGGACGCGGACGTATCCGCCGAAGACGAGGACGGCCACGATCCAGCCGGAGATCCGCAGGAACTCGACGAGTTGGCTGGGCGTGAAGGTCGCGTTCACCGCCAGGGTCGCGCCGACGACGGCGGCGCCGGTGAGCAGGGTGCGGCGGGCCGTACCGGTCACCGCGGCCGTGTACAGCGCGACCATGGCCGGCGGGACCGCGGCGGGGTGGTTGTAGTCGAGCCCGTGGTACAGCGCCACCAGGGCCACGAACACGCAGAGCACGAGCATCGGGCGCCGGCGCCGCCACACGAGGAGCACGTGGACGACGAGCAGGAGCGCCCAGCCGAGGGGGTCGAGTTCGCGGCCGTCGACGAGGAGCACGGCGACCACCACGTCCAGGACCATCAAGGCGGCCGCGAGATACGCGTCGTGGCGCAGGGCGTCGGCCCCCACGGCCGTGCGGAGGCGTTCGACGATCCCGGGCAGCACTGCCGCGCCCGTACTCGTCCCAGTACTCGTCCCCGTAGTGGTCCCCGTGCTCGTCCCCGTACTGGTTGCCGTCACGGCCTCATCCTCCGTCAGGAAGGTGCCCCTCCGGGAGAGGGGCACCCCAGTCGTACTCCTGGCGCTCAGCCAACTACCACGCGCTCCCGGTCCGTCGCCTCACCCGGCGGCGGCTCCACGGGCCCCGCCGGCTCCCGGGAGAGCCGTCCGGGCCACCACATCTTCCGCCGCAGCGCCACGCTCGCGCTGGTCACGAGGTACGTACGGACGAGGAAGGTGTCGAGGAGCACGCCGACCGCGATGACGAAGCCCAGCTGGACGAGTTGGACGAGCCCCATGTTCAGCAGCACGGCGAAGGTCGCGGCCAGGACGAGCCCGGCGGAGGCGATGACCCCTCCTGTCGTCCGCAGCGCGGTGAGCGCGGCGGCGGCCGGTTCGGCGCCGGCGAGGGACTCCTCGCGCATCCGGTGCATGAGGAAGATGCCGTAGTCGACCCCGAGGGCGACGAGGAAGACGAAGGACAGCAGCCCGAGCCCCGAATCGGTCCCCTCGAATCCGAACACCGGCCCGAAGACCAGCCCACCGATGCCGAGCGCGGCCGCCCACACCGCGACCACGGCGACGACGAGCAGCAGCGGCGCGACCAGGCTCCGCAGCAGCGCGACGAGGATGAGCAGGACGGACACGAGCACGATCGGTACGACGACGAGCCGGTCCCGGGCGTTGGTGTCCTTCAGGTCGAGCTGCTCGGCACTGGGCCCGCCGATGTAGGACTCCGGCAGCCGGTCCCGCAGCGACTTGATGGTGGTCGTCTCGGCGGCCGACTGCGGCGCGCTCTTCGCTACGACGGAGATCTCGGTCCAGCCGCCCCCACTGCGGCCCCGCTCGACCGCCGCGACTCCCTCATGCCCCTCGATCTCCGCGAGCGTGGCGTCGGCCCGCCCGGTCGGTGTGATCACCGAGATCGGCTGGGTGCTCTGCCCGGGATAGGCCTTGGCAAGGGTCTCCATGGCCGCGATCGACTCGGGCCTGTCGACGAAGGCGTCCTCCTGCTTGAGCGACCCGGGCAGGTTCAGCGTGCCGAGCGCGAGGGTGCCCAGCAGGACGGCCCCGCCCGCCAGCACGACCAGCGGCCGCCGCCCCGCGGACGACCCCATCGCCGAGAACAGGCTCCGCCGCTGCTTCGGCTCACTGCCGTACGCCGGCACGAGCGGCCAGAACACCCGCCGCCCCAGGAGGACGAGGATCGCCGGCAGCAGGGTGATCATGGCGAGGAGGGCGCACAGCACGCCGACCGTCCCGAGCGGTCCCATCCCCCGGCTGCTGTTCAGGTCGGCGGCCAGCAGACACAGCAACCCGGCGGCGACCGTCCCGGAGGAGGCGAGCACGGCGGGCCCGCAGCCCCGCAGAGCGGCCCTCATCGCCTCGTACGGCCGCTCGATCCGCCGCAGCTCCTCGCGGTAGCGGGAGACGACCAGCAGCGCGTAGTCCGTCCCCGCCCCGAAGACCAGGATCGTCATCATCGCCGAGCTCTGCCCCGACACGGTCGTCCCGAAGACCTGGTTCAGCCCGTACGCCACGCCCATCGACATGAAGTCCGCGACCCCGGCCACGAGGAGCGGCACCAGCCACAGCACGGGACTCCGGTAGATGATGATCAGCAGTACGGCGACGACCGCGACGGTGGTGTACAGCACCGGCCCGCCGAGCGACCCGTAGACCGCACCCACATCGGAGACGAGGGCCCCCGGCCCACCCACCTCGACCGTCAGCCCTCCCTCGCTGTGGGCGACTTCCCGCACCCGCTCGACGAACGCGTCCCGCAGCTCCTTGTCGGTTCCGGGCCCGTTGCTCGCGACCGGATACATGAGGGTGTCCCCGTCCTGCGACGGCACCCCCTCAGGCTCCGCGACCAGCCGGTCCCGCTCCCCGATCTCCGCGACCTGCGCGTCGGCGGCGGCCCGGTCGGCGGCGGTCAACCCGCCCTCCCGGTGATACACGAGCACCAGCTCGGTCGTGTCACCCCCGGGCAACCGGTCCTGGATTTTGGCCGCTTGAGTCGAGTCCGCGCTCGCCGGGAGATAGTCCACCTCCCGGTTGTTCTGCACCTCGGACAGCTGCGACGCGAACGGCCCGACCACCGCGAGCAACACCACCCACAACCCGAGCACCAGCCAGGGCACGGCTCGCCGCCGCGTACGTACGTTTGTCTCTCCGGGCCCCATGACGGGGTCCCCCCTCCTCGACGGGTGGTCTGGACGTTCACCAGACTCCCGGCGGAGGAGGGCCGATTCGTCGCGCCTGAGGGCGAGTTGAGCGGTACTGCCCGGGGCGGTACGGCGGCCGTACTACTCCCTGGGGAGTACGCGCGCCTCGGCGGAGGGAGCCCGGTCCGGCCGGTGGTCGAGGATGACCCGTGCGCCCTGCGGCCGCATGGTCATCCGCAGCAGCGGCTCGGGGGTGGTGCCCGGCTGTGGCCGTACCCGCCAGCGGCGGAGGATCACCGCGAGGGCCACCTGTGCCTCGGCGAGCCCGAACGCGTCGCCGATGCATCTGCGGGTGCCCGCGCCGAAGGGGATGAACGCCTCCCGGTGGCGGCGTTCGATGCGGTTCTCGATCCAGCGGTCGGGGTCGAACCGCTCGGGCTCGGCGAAGACGGCCGGGTCCCGGTGGAGGGCGTAGGGGCTGAAGAGCAGCCCCGCCCCGGCGGGGAGCGGGTGGCCGCCCAGTTCGGTGTCGACGAGGGTGACGCGGCTGAGCAGCCACACGGGCGGGTGCAGGCGCAGCGACTCGTTGATCACCCGCTTCATGAAGGTCAGCCGGGACAGGTCCTGGAGGGTGACGGGCCGGTCGCCGAGCACCTCGTCCAGCTCGGCCTCCACCCGCTCGTACGCCCGGGGGTGGACGCTCAGCAGGTGCAGGGTCCAGGACAGCAGCGACGCCATGGTCTCGGTGCCGCCGATGAAGAACGTGATGACCTGGTCGAACACCTCCTGCTCGGTGTGGGCGTCCGGGCAGTCGGGGGGCACGAGGGCCGACATCAGGTCGTGGTGGTCGGTGGGATCGCTCATCCGGCGCCGGACCATCGTGTCGACCGCCTCGCGGGTCTCGCGGGCCGCCCGCGCGTACCGCAGGTTCTCGGGGGTCGGCAGGCGGTTGCTGCCGGGCACCATCATGTGAGTCGCCAGGGCGGAGAGCATCAGCGGCACATTGCGCTGGACGGCCTCGACGGCCTGCCGGTCCTCGGGGGCGAGGAAGAGGGTCCGGGCGAGGACGGCGACCGCGAAGCGCTTCATCTCCGTGTACGGCTCGACGACCTGGCCGGGCCGCCACGCCGAGGACACCTCGAGCGCGCAGTCCTGGAACCGCTCGGTGTGGTGGGGCAGCCGCCGGCGGGCGAACACAGGCCGCAACGTGGCGCGCATCGGCCGGTGGGGTCCGGCCAGGGAGGTGGAGAGACCGTCCCCCACGAGCTGGGCGGCCTGGTCGAAGAAGGGGCCGCCCTTGTCGAACTCCACTCCGTTGCCCGCCACCAGCATCCGCTGGACGAGTTCGGGAGCGTTGACGACGTGCACCGGGGTGCGCCCCAGCCGGATCCGTACGACCGGCCCCAGGGCACGCAGCTCTTCGAGGAAGCCCAGCCGGTCGCGGGCCAGCCGGCCCGCGTGGCCGATGAGCGGGAGCGCTCCTGGAGCGGAGGGAGCCGTGTCGGTCTTCGTCACAAGGGACCTCACAGTGCCGTGGGGGGGGTGTCTCAGGCGACGATCCCCACCACCGCGTGGCCCATACGGCGCACACGACGGCGATCGAAGCACATGGGTGACTGCGAACCGCGCACGTATGCAACAAGTGCGTATGTATGAACGCCGGCTGCCGACGGTGACGTCGGTGACGGTTACGACGGTGGGTTACGACGGTGACGGTTACGACGGCGTCCGTGCCGTCGCCAGCAACCGCGTCACATCGTCCCCGCAGATCGTCAGCGCCGCCCCCACCGTGAAGAGGACGTCTCTCTCCGCGGGGGTGTACGGCCCGTCCGCCAGGGCGATCCGCGCGCCCTGGAGGAGGATCGCCTCGCGGCCGGTCGGGGCGAGGTGGGGGGCGAGGGGGTCCAGGGCCTCGTGGAGCTCTATGGCCAGGCCGGGTCCGCACGGCTCCCCGTAGACGCGGCCGGTGTCGGCGGCGAGGGCCTCGACCAGGGCGCCGAGCTGCTCCTCGGTGCAGTCGTCGAAGCCGGCGGAGCGTACGGCGGTCGCGGCGACCGACAGGGACGGGCGGGTGCAGGTGCCGTCCGTCGCCAGGACGGCGAGGGCGACCGTGTGGACGGCGTCGCGGAGCATCGCCGAGAAGCGGGTGGTGGTGGGGTGGTCGAGGACGTCCGTGGCGTAGTGGTGGCGGCAGGCCGCGCATTCCACCACCGGGCCGGTCTCGCCGCGGGGCAGGACGGGGACGCCGAGGAGGATGAAGCGGCGGCGGCCGGTGAGGCGCTGGTAGTTGCGGTCACCTCCGCAGCCCGGGCAGAAGAACTCGCCGTCACCGACACCGGTCCACGCGATCCGGGTGCCCATGACCCGCGAGAGCCCGGTGACACGGCCGGTGGTCCCGACGCGGGCGAGCGCGGCGGCACGGCCGATGGGGTCCCGTCCTGGCAGCACGTCGCACCTCCGTAACTCCCCCACACTGCCCCTTGGGCGCGGGAAGTGCCCCCTCGGCAACGTCGCCGCGCTTGCGTGATGTTAGCCACATTGTTGAGGCACAGTCAGTACTCCGGACGAGGCCTTCCCGGGACCCGCACAGGGTTTGGCCGGTAAACGACGGGCCCCGCCCACCGATATGCGGTGAACGGGGCCTTCAAACCGCCGGTCAGGCTGGTCAGCGCGCCGCGCGGTTGACGGCGGAGACGACCGCCTTCAGCGACGCGCGCGTCGTGTTCGCGTCGATACCGATGCCCCACATGACCTTGTCCTCGATGGCGACCTCGATGTAGGAGGCGGCCTGCGCGGAGGCACCCTCGCTCATCGTGTGCTCGGAGTAGTCCAGCAGGCGGGCGTCGACGCCGATGCCCTGCAGGGCGTTGAAGAACGCGGAGATCGGGCCGTTGCCGGTGCCGACCAGGGTCCGCTGCTCGCCGTCGACCTCGGCCTCGACGGTCAGCGTGTCCACGCCGTCCTTGTCGGTCGTCGTCTGGCCGCTCAGGACCTGGACGCGGCCCCACGGGTTCTGGGGGTTCGGCAGGTACTCGTCCTGGAAGACCGCCCAGATGTCGCCGCCGGTGACCTCGCCGCCCTCGGCGTCCGTCTTCGCCTGGATGATCTTCGAGAACTCGATCTGCATCCGGCGCGGCAGGTCCAGCTTGTGGTCGTTCTTCAGGACGTACGCGATACCGCCCTTGCCGGACTGCGAGTTGACCCGGATGACCGCCTCGTAGGAGCGGCCGACGTCCTTCGGGTCGATCGGCAGGTACGGAACGGCCCACTCGATGTCGTCGACCGTCTTGCCCTGCTCCTTGGCGGACGCCTCCATGGCGTCGAAGCCCTTCTTGATGGCGTCCTGGTGGGAGCCGGAGAAGGACGTGTAGACCAGGTCGCCCACGTACGGGTGGCGCGGGTGGACCTCCATCTGGTTGCAGTACTCCCACGTACGACGGATCTCGTCGATGTCGGAGAAGTCGATCTGCGGGTCGACGCCCTGGGAGAACAGGTTCATGCCCAGGGTGACCAGGTCGACGTTGCCGGTGCGCTCGCCCTGCCCGAACAGACAGCCCTCGACGCGGTCGGCGCCGGCCATCAGCGCCAGCTCGGCGGCGGCGACGGCCGTACCGCGGTCGTTGTGCGGGTGGACGGAGACGCAGACGTACTCGCGGCGGGAGAGGTTGCGGCTCATCCACTCGAACCGGTCCGCGTGCGTCGACGGCGTCGAACGCTCAACGGTGGCGGGCAGGTTGAGGATGATCTCGCGGCCCGGACCCGGCTGGTAGACGTCCATCACCGCCTCGCAGACCTCCAGCGCGAAGTCCAGCTCGGTGTCGGTGAAGATCTCCGGGCTGTACTGGTACCCGAACTCGGTCTCCGGGCCCAGCAGCTTCTCCGCGTACTCCATCACCAGGCGGGTGCCGTCGACGGCGATCTGCTTGATGTCGTCCTTGGAGCCGCGGAAGACCACACGGCGGAAGACCGGGGCGGTGGCGTTGTACAGGTGGACGGTGGCGCGCTTGGCGCCCTTCAGCGACTCGACCGTCCGCTCGATCAGGTCCTCACGGGCCTGGGTCAGTACGGAGATGGTGACGTCGTCGGGGATGACCCCCGGCTCCTCGATGATCGACCGTACGAAGTCGAAGTCCGTCTGTCCCGACGCCGGGAAGCCGACCTCGATCTCCTTGTAGCCCATCTTGACCAGCTGGTCGAACATCCGGCGCTTGCGCTCGGGCGACATCGGGTCGATCAGGGACTGGTTGCCGTCGCGCAGGTCGGTGGAGAGCCAGCGGGGGGCGACGGTGATCCGGTTGTTCGGCCAGGTGCGGTCGGGGATGTCGACCTGCTCGTACTGCCCGTACTTGTGGATCGGCATGGAACTGGGCTGCTGGCGGTTCGCCATGATTGCGTGGGCTCCTCGATGGTCCGGAAAGGACGGCCGACGACGCAACACCAAAGCACCGCGGGGAGGGGGTCGGCCTCGATTACAGGCCCTCGCCGCGGCAGCTAAGGAGAAGCAGCCCGAAACGCATGATGCGACGCAGCCTAGCTGAGTCCCGTTCCGTACGGGGGGCCGTATCAGTATGCGGGACCGGGGTGCCAAGCGGCACAAAAGGTGCGCAATGCCACATCGGGTGCGAGAAGCGCGCCCTGGAGGGGCGCGGGGAACTGCGCGAGAAGCCCCACCCACGGAAAGCCCGCACTCAACCCTCAGTAACACGGCGACAACGAAACGCAACCCATACAGCCACATTTCACCAATCAAGGTCGCCCCTAGTGACACGCCCCTAACGGAGTGCGATCGTGCGAGCCATGACCACCAACGGGGGCCACGAGCCCGTCTTCTGCACCGTCGTCCCACCCCATGTCCTCGACAAGCTCTCCCAGGCCGAGGACCCGGCGCTCGCGAACGCCGCGCGCAAGACCCTGGAGCGCGACGCCTTCGAGCGCACCCACCGCCGCCTGACCACGGTCATCGGCGCCCCCACCGTCGCCGCACCCGCGGGCGCCGAAGCCGGCACACCGCACCGCACGATCTACGACGCCCGCCACGGCACGGACCTGCCCGGCCGGAAGGTGCGCGGCGAGGGAGACGAGCCCGGCAAGGACGCCACGGTCAACCGCGCGTACGCGGGCCTCGGCGCGACCTTCGAGCTGTTCCTCAAGGCGTACGCGCGCGACTCGATCGACGGCAGCGGGCTGCCGCTGGACGCGACCGTGCACTACGAGCGCGACTACAACAACGCCTTCTGGAACGGCGAGCAGATGGTGTTCGGCGACGGGGACGGGGAGATCTTCCTCGACTTCACCATCCCGATCGACGTCATCGGCCACGAGCTGAGCCACGGCGTCACCCAGTACACGGCGAACCTGACGTACTTCGGACAGCCGGGCGCGCTCAACGAGTCGATGTCGGATGTCTTCGGCGCCCTCATCAAGCAGTACACGCTGGGCCAGACCGCCGCCGAGGCCGACTGGCTGATCGGCGCGGGCCTGCTCGCCCCGCGTGTCACGGGCACCGCCCTGCGCTCGATGAAGGCCCCGGGCACGGCGTACGACGACGACGTCCTCGGCAAGGACCCGCAGCCGGCGACCATGGACGACTTCGTCCGCACGGGCCGCGACAACGGCGGCGTCCACATCAACTCCGGTATCCCCAACCACGCGTTCTACCTCGCGGCCACGGCCCTCGGCGGCCACGCCTGGGAGCGGGCCGGCCAGATCTGGTACGACGTCCTCACCGGCGGCGAGCTGAAGCAGCAGGCGCTGTTCGTCGACTTCGCCACGCTCACGGTGAAGGCGGCCAAGGACCGCTATGGCCAGGGCGACGAGCTGACCGCCGTACTGAAGGCCTGGGAGCAGGTGGGCGTGCGGACGCTGTAGTTCCGTACTAGACAGGACCCATGCGTATTCAAGTGCGGCGCACGGGCGGTTTCGCGGGCATCGAGCGGCACGCGGCGGTGGACACCGCCGGGCGGCCCGACGCCCCCGACTGGCACACCCTGGCCGAGCGGGCCCTCGCCGCCGGCCGGGGCACCCCGCCCCTCGGCGTACCGGACGGCTTCGCGTACGAGATCACGGTGGATGGGAGGACTGTGTACTGCGCGGATCCCCGCCTGTCGGACGAGCAGCGGGAGCTGATCAGGAGGGTGCTGAAGGAGGGGGCGTGAGCGGGCCCCACAGCACGTAACGGGCCTTTCACCCTCGGGCGTTGACTTCCTTTACTCCTGGTACGGATGATCCGCCCATGGCGACGAACCTGATACCCCAGTTCCCGGCCGGCTTCCTGTGGGGCGTCTCGACCTCCGCGCATCAGATCGAGGGTGCGGTGGGTGGGCGCGAGCCGTCCGTGTGGGATGCCTTCTCGGCCGGGGCGGGCCACATCAAGGACGGCTCGACGGCGGCGGTGGCCTGCGACCACGTCCACCGCTACCCCGAGGACGTGGCCCTGCTGCGCGACCTGGGCGTGGGCGCGTACCGCTTCTCGATCTCCTGGCCCCGGGTGAACTCCCCCGGCGGACTCGACTTCTACGACCGTCTGGTGGACGAGCTGATCGGGGCGGGCGTCCGGCCGGTGCCGACCCTCTTCCACTGGGATCTGCCGTCGTCGCTGGAGGAGGCGGGGGGCTGGCTGAACCGGGACACCGCCGAGCGTTTCGCCGAGTACGCCGCTGTCGTCGCCGCACGTCTGGGTGACCGGGTCACCAAGTGGATCACCATCAACGAGCCCGCCGAACACACCCTGTTGGGCCACGCCCTCGGCACCCACGCCCCCGGCAAGCAGCTGATGTTCGACGCGCTCCCGGCCGCCCACCACCAGCTGTTGGGCCACGGCCTGGCCGTACGGGCCCTGCGCGCGGCCGGAGTCACGGACATCGGCATCGCCAACTCGCACGGCCCCACGTGGGCCGCGTCGCAGGAGCAGGCGGACGTGGAGGCGGCCGGCTTCTACGACCTTCTCCTGAACCGGCTGTTCGCGGAGCCGGTCCTGCTGGGTGAATACCCGGAGGGCATCGGCGAGTTGATGCCGGGCACGGACATCGAGTCCGACCTGAAGGTCATCTCCGAGCCCCTCGACTGGTACGGCATCAACTACTACGCGCCGACCCGCGTGGGCGCCCCCGAGGGCGCGGACATCGAGTTCGGCGGCGTCACCATCCCCGCCGAACTCCCCTTCACCGTCAAGGAGATCGAGGGCGTCCCCACGACCGACTTCGGCTGGCCCGTCGTCCCCGAGGGCCTCACCGAGCTCCTGACCGGCTTCCACGAGCGCTACGGCGACCGGCTGCCCCCCGTGGTCATCACCGAGAACGGCTGCTCGTACGAGGGTGTCGACGACCAGGAGCGCATCGCCTACCTGGACGGCCACATCCGGGCGCTGCACCGGGCCTCGGAGGCGGGCGTCGACGTACGCGGCTACTTCGTCTGGTCCCTCCTCGACAACTTCGAGTGGGCGGAGGGGTACGCGCGGAGGTTCGGCCTGGTCCACGTGGACTTCGAGACGCTGGAGAGGACTCCGAAGGCGTCGTACGCGTGGTACCGGGAGTTGCTGCGAGCACAGAGCGAGGGGTGACCGAAACCGCCGGATGGTGTGTGGTTGCTCGCGCAGTTCCCCGCGCCCCTTTGGGGCCGCAGGCCCCAAAGGGGCGCGGGGAACTGCGCGAGCAACCACACCGGACCCGCAGATGGGGGTCGAAGGGGCGCAGCCCCTGGGGATGGGACGGGTAGGGGCGGCGGGGGCGAACCCCATGTCACAGATCACGGACGCTCGGCAGAATCACAGCAACCACACAGGCAACGCACCCTCCCCGCCGGCCCTCTTCAGTGCTGACCACCCTCACCACTGAAGGGACACCCCGTGCCCCCGCATGCGTCCAGCCCCTCCCGAACCCGCCCCACCCGCCGGGCGATAACCGTGCTCGCCCTCTCCGGCACCCTGCTCGCGACCCCCTCCCTCGCCACCCCCACGGCGTTCGCGGCCGGCCCGCCCCCCACCGATCTGCGCGTGGACACGAACCGGGACGGGCGGGTCGACGTCACCGGGACCACCGACACGGCCGGTGAGAACGGCTGGACCGTCGCCCGGGGCGCGCTGATGCTGCCCAACATCGACGACGACAGCAGCCGTTGCCCGACCACCGGCCCGAAGGGCAAGCGCCTCACCGACGCCCAGCTGGCCGCCTGCCACGACGCCTCCGACTCCAAGGTGAACGGCACGGCCGACGCCGCCGACCTGGCCCGTGTGCGGTCGGTGCCGAGGAACGTGCCGGCCGGGGCGCAGGGCAGCGTGAAGGTCACGGCGGGTGCCAAGCAGACCCGGGTGTTCGTCAAGCGGGGCAAGAAGTGGGAGCTCGTCACGGCCAGGACCCGGCTGTCGCGGGCCGAGTTGCGTACGGGCGTGGAGTTCGGTGTCGAGGCCCGGGACGTGATCCGGGACACCGCCAAGTGGGACGGGCTCGCCCGCGTCCGGCTGACCGTGAAGTCCTCCAAGGGCACCTCCGCCGACTCGGTCACGCTGCGCGTCGCCCCGCTCCTGACCCACCATCACCTGCAGAACGCCCAGCAGTTGCTGGTCACCAAGATCTCCGGCAACGACGACTACGCGAAGCTCAACCGCACCTTCCGCGAGGGCCTGGACAAGGAGGCGCGGGCCGCGGGTATCACCGCGCCCACGGTCAACTTCACCAAGTACCAGGACGTCTGGGCGCAGGACTTCGTCGAGCCCGCGTACGTCAGCATGACCGGCGCGGACGGCCGCCGGCAGACCATGCGGGTGATGCTGCGCTCCGCCCAGTTGGACCGGGAGGCGGGCCGGGAGCTGTTCGAGAAGATGCGCGGCCGGAACATCGGCGTCGTGCAGGTGACGGGTGCCCGCGACTCGGAGGAGTGGACGCTCAACTCCATGGGCAACCTGGAGACCATTCCGCCGTACGCGCAGGGCAAGCGTTCGTTCCCGGCGGGCCGCATCATCATGGGGCACCGCCCGGACACCGGCTCCAAGCCGGCGAAGGTGATGCGGACGTTCCTGAAGTCCCAGGGCCTCCAGGACCCCCTGTTCCTCGACACCTCCTGGCTGCACGTCGGCCACGTCGACGAGTTCGTGCAGTTCCTGCCCGCCGACACCCCGCGGGGCTGGAAGATCGCGATCGCCGACCCCGAGGCCGGTCTGAAGCTGCTGCGCGACGCGAAGAGCGCCGGGCACGGCTCGACGAAGGTGTTCTCCCTGCCGAAGGACACGCCGAACTCCATGCCCGAGGAGACCATCTCCAAGGCCCTCGCCTCGAAGAACCTCGTCTCCGACAACAACCTCGCCACCCGCCGGATCGAGGCCAACCTCGCGATCCTCAAGCGCGAGACGGGTGTCACGGACGCCGAGGTCATCCGCGTGCCGGCGCTGTTCACCCAGGGCACGGAGATGGTGGGCGATGCCCAGCGAGGCGGCGCCGAGACCCGCCGTCTGCCCCGGCTGACCCGCCTCGGCGCGGGCGTCGAACTGCCGGAGGCGGCACGGGAGTACGGCCAGCAGCGGAACCTCGACCGGGCGACGGCCGGCGACGGTTCGGCGACCAGCGACGGGTTCGCGTCCGGCAGCCCCGCCGCCCCCGCCCCCTCCGTCATGACCAGCGCCTACATCCCCGGCGCCGTCAACGGCATCCTCCTCAGCCGCACCCGGTACCTCGCCCCGCGCCAGTGGGGCCCGGTCATCGCGGGCAAGGACATCTTCACCGAGGCGGTGACGGCCGCGTACACGTCCGCCGGCATGAAGGTGTCGTACATCGACGACTGGTCGACGTACCACCTCGGCATGGGCGAGATCCACTGCGGGACGAACACCCTGAGGAACGCGTCGGCCGCCTGGTGGACGCGCTAGCCACCACCGAGCGGTACGACCCTCGCCGCCGCCCCGGGATGCCGGGGCGGCGGCGCTGTCATGCCGGACCGCGGTTCCGCAGATCCTCCAGCCGCACCAGGGCGTCGCGGGCCTCCACCCGTTCCTCGGCGGTGAGCCGGACCGCCGCGGCGCGGGTGAGTACGGACGTCGCCGTCTCCTCGTCGCCGAGCCGGGCGGCGACATCGGCCCGCAGCACGAGCAGTTGCAGCAGCCGCAGGCCCGTGGGCTTCTCGTCCTCCAGCCCCAGCGCCCGGTCGACGACCCTCGCCGCGCCCGCCGGATCGTTCTTCGAGTCCGCCAGCAGGGACGCGAGATGCAGGGCCCGCGCGAAGGTCTCCGTGGGGGTGGGCCGGTGGCTCTGGTCCTCGCTCGTCGGCTGCCCGACCCGGACGCAGTTGCCGCCCGGATCGGTCATCAGGAACTGCCGCATGCCGTACGACATGTCCTTCAGCGGTCCGAGACGCGGCAGCCCCCGCGTCGGTATCCGCCCGTAGGTCTCCTTGAGGCCGGCCCGGAAAGCCGCGTACAGCCCGTCGACGTCGTCGGTGCGCACGTAACAGGTGCTGAAGGACTGGGTCGGCTCGTACCTCTTCAGACCGAAGAACTGCAGTTCGATGCCGCCGCGCACCACCACGGCGTACGGATTGGGGCTGCGCTGCTGGAAGGCGACCTCGAAGCCGAGGGCCACATAGAAGTCGAGGAGCGGCTGGAGGGTCTGACACGGAAGGATCGGAATCGTCTTCTCGCCCATACCCCGACCCTAGTCAAACTTGACCAGAGGGCGCGACCCATTAAATAGCCCCACCGCACTGATCCCTGAATGACCCCTCAGAACCCCAGCTTCCGCAACTGCCGTGGGTCCCGCTGCCAGTCCTTCGCCACCTTGACGTGCAGGTCGAGGAAGACCGGCGTCCCCAGCAGCGCCTCGATCTGCTTACGGGACTTGATGCCGACCTCCTTCAGGCGCTTGCCCTTGGGGCCGATGATGATGCCCTTCTGGCTGGGGCGCTCGATGTAGACGAAGGCGTGGATGTCGAGGAGGGGCTTGTCGGCGGGGCGGTCCTCGCGGGGGAGCATCTCCTCGACGACGACGGCGATGGAGTGCGGGAGCTCGTCGCGGACGCCCTCCAGCGCGGCCTCGCGGATCAGCTCGGCGATCATGACCTGCTCGGGCTCGTCGGTGAGGTCGCCCTCGGGGTAGAGCGCCGGGCCCTCCGGGAGCAGGGGGACGAGCAGGTCGGCCAGCAGGTCCACCTGCTTGTCGGCGACCGCCGAGACCGGCACGATCTCGGCCCACTCGAAGCCCAGCTCCTTGCCGAGCTGGTCGATGGCGATGAGCTGCTCGGCGAGCGTCTTGCTGTCCACGAGGTCCGTCTTCGTGACGATCGCGATCTTCGGCGTCTTCTTGATGGACGCCAGTTCCTTCGCGATGAAACGGTCACCGGGGCCGAGCTTCTCGTTCGCCGGCAGACAGAAGCCGATCACGTCGACCTCGGCCCAGGTCGTGCGGACGATGTCGTTCAGCCGCTCGCCGAGCAGCGTGCGCGGCTTGTGGAGGCCCGGGGTGTCGACCAGGATCAGCTGGGCGTCCGGCCGGTGCACGATGCCGCGCACCGTGTGCCGCGTCGTCTGCGGCTGGTTCGCGGTGATCGCCACCTTCTGGCCGACCAGAGCGTTCGTGAGGGTGGACTTGCCCGCGTTGGGGCGGCCCACGAAGCAGGCGAAGCCGGCGCGGTGGGCGGCCTCGGCCGGCTGCTCGGATGACTGGGTACGAACGCTCATGGCGCCCATTGTCCCTGATCGCCAGAGCCCCGCCGCACAGAAGGCCGAACAGCGACCCGGCCGGGCCGCCCGGCCGCGCCACGGACGGGGAACACCAGTGCACCGTTCTCGGCCTTACGGCGCACGCCGAGACCGCATACGATCACGGCGTCCCGGGCCACGGTGCCCCGGTCACCTCGTCCGTCCCCTCCACGCAGAAGGCCAAGGCCCAGGCATGAAGCTCATCACCGCGATCATCAAGCCGTACCGCCTCGACCCGGTCAAGACCGCCCTGCAGGAGATGGGCGTACACGGTCTGACCGTGACCGAGGCCAGCGGCTACGGCCGGCAGCGCGGCCACACCGAGGTGTACCGCGGCGCCGAGTACCAGGTCGACCTCGTCCCCAAGGTCCGGATCGAGATCGTCGTCGAGGACGCCGACTCCGACGCCGTCATCGAGACCATCGTCAAGGCCGCCCAGACCGGGAAGATCGGCGACGGCAAGGTGTGGGCGCTGCCGGTGGAGGCGGTCGTACGGGTGCGGACGGGCGAGCGGGGTCCCGACGCGCTGTGAGACAGCGGAGCTGAGAGATGAGGGGTGATGCCGCCGGGTGGGCGGCACCACCCCTCACTCATGGGCGGTCGGCTCAGTCGAAGACGAACGGCCCCGGCGACTGTGCCTCGCCGGCGGTGCACGTCACGGTGAAGCCCAGGATCACCATCTGCAGCGAGCCGCCGAACGCCTCCAGGCTGTCGCCGGGGGCGACGGTGCCGGTGAGGGGGCCGACGGTGACGCCGTCACCCATCGCCAGCGCCGGGTTCTCGGTGCCGGTGAAGGCGGTCGTGCCGCCGCTCGCCTTCACGAGGGTGAGCGTGGACTGGATCGAGTCCTCACCGAGGGCGATCGGGGCGGTGATCTCCTCGGAGGAGACGGTGATCGTGGCGGTGGTGCCGGTCTGCGTGGCCGTGAGCGTGGCCACGCCGGAACCGCCGATCGTGCAGGTGGCGTTGATCGTCGCGGTGTCCGGGGTGACAGCCACGGCGGTCGGGGCGAGCGCGAGGCCGGTGACGGCCAGCGTCCCTGCCACGAGCGCCGCGCCGGCTCCGAGTCGTATGCGTCTCATCGAGCGAAGTCCCTTCCCTGGTACGGGATGTGTCCGGGGCCTGGGGAAGCCTCGTACAGCCCGGTACGGGCGTTGCCATGTGGGGGCGGAGCAGTGCGCGGCCGCGCGGCGGAATCTGACGGTCCGCCAAGAGAACGGCTCCATTGAGACGCGAGCGGCCCAAGATTGCAAGAGATGTTCTGGTGGATGCACCAAGGGTCGACGAAAGTGGCCGAAGCCGACCGCCGACGACGTCGGGCAACTCGTCAGCAGGGTCCGGCTGTTGGGGTGTTCTGTCCCGCGCCGTGCGGGTTGTCGGCCGCCGGGGTCGGGTGTCCACTCGTCCGCGCGTGATTTTCGCGCAGCTCGAAGGGCTGTTACCGGCCGTAACACTACGGCGCGGGCGACTCCTGACAGCGTGGGCCGAAGATCACTAACCTGGAGGGGTGCTCTCCTATGACGAGTTGACGGATCCGGAGCGTGGGCTGTGGGACGCGTTTCCGGAGGGGCGGCGGGTCGATCTACGGACGGGGACGCCGGAGGATGACCGGGTCGCCGGGGGCGGGGAGTGGGGGCCGGAGCGGACGGTGCGGGCGGCGGTGATCGCGGCGCTGCTGCTCGGCTCCAACGTCGCCCAGCGGCCCGGCGGGGTCGGCTCGCTCTCTCTCGCCGGGGCGCGGATCTCCGGCCCCCTCGACCTGGCCGGCGCCCGGATCGAGCATCCCCTGTGGCTGGAGGAGTGCTGGTTCGAGCAGGAGGTGAACCTCTACGGGGCGGAGACGCGGACGGTCGCGATCATGGGCAGCCGGGTGCCCAGGCTGGAGGCCGGGGCGAGCCGGATCGGGGGACGTCTCGATCTGCACGGCACCCAGGTGGAAGCGAGGCCGCCCTCTTCCCCCTTCCACCGTGCGAGCACCGCCCTGTCGCTCGTCAACGCCCATGTGGCCGGCGGCATCATGCTGAACAAGGCCCGGCTGCTCGCCCCCGACGGATGGGCGATGGCCGCCGGTGGCCTGGTTGTCGAGGGAGGCCTCTTCTGCCGGCGCGGATTCGTCGCCGTCGGTGAGATCCGGCTGCTGGGCGCCCAGTTGCCCGGCGGACTGTTCCTGCAAGGGGCCCGTCTGGAACGGCCGGGCCCGCACGGCGTGACCCTCGCCCTGGACAACGCCGTCGCCCAGACGGTCGACTGCTCCGACGGATTCGTCTCCCACGGCACGGTCCGTCTGCGCGGCACCCAGATCACGGACAATCTGACCTTCGAGGGCGCCGTCCTGGAGGGAGCCCCCGACGGCGCCGGAGGCACCGGCCCGGCCCTGGTCGCCATGCTCATGCAGGCCGCCGACTTCGACCTCACCCTCGCCCAAACCCCGTCCGGCACCATCGACCTGCGGGGCGCGCAGGTGTCGTACCTGCACGAGAACGAGCACAGCTGGCCGGAGAGGGTGGAGCTGGACGGCTTCGTCTACGGTTCCATCAAGACCGCAGGGACGAACGGCGAGCGCCGAGAGGCCGTGGGCGACCGGGAGTCCGTGGCCCGCCGGGTGGCGTGGATACGGAGCAGCCCCGGATACAGCCCGCAGCCCTACGAACAGCTCGCGAGCTGGTACCGCAAGGCCGGCCACGACGACGACGCCCGCCGCGTCCTCCTCGCCAAGCAACGCCACCGGCGCCGCACGCTCTCCCCGGCAGCCCGCATCTGGGGCCACCTCCTCGACGTCACCGTCGGCTACGGCTACCGCCCCTGGCTTGCCGGGGTCTGGCTCCTCGCCCTCACCCTGCTGGGCACGACGGCGTTCGCCAGCGGCTCCCCCACCGCGGTGAAGCGGGGCGAGGGCGCCCCCTTCCAGCCGTTCGTCTACACCCTCGACCTGCTCATCCCCATCGGCGGCCTGGGCCAACGCACCGCCTGGTACTGGACGGACGACACCCTCCAGTGGCTGGCCTACACCCTGATCGCCCTCGGCTGGATCCTGACGACAGCCGTCATCGCGGGGGTGACCCGCACGCTGCAGAAGAACTGACCCCGCCGGGGTGACCCGCACGCTGCAGAAGAACTGACCCCGCCGGGGTTCAGCCCGCCGTCACCGTCACCCGCACCGCCCCGTCCGGCCCGGCCACCAGCACCGGCGTCTCCGGGCCACCGAGGTCCCGTACGGCGGCCCGGTCCTCGTCGGAGACGGTCTCGGAGCCGGTCACCACGGCCGCCGCCTCCAGGGACTTCGCGCCGGACGCCACCGCCATGGCGACAGCCGTGCGCAGTGCGCTCAGCTTCAGGGACTCCAGGGCCACGGTCCCGGCCACATACGTACGGCCCGTCTCGTCGCGTACGGCCGCTCCCTCGGGCACACCGTTGCGGGCCCGCGCGGAACGGGCCAGGGTGACGATCTTGCGGTCCTCGGGGTCGAGCGCGCTGCTGTCGGTCATGCCCCGAGCATACGGAGCCGGGGGCGGCCCACCACGCCACGGGGGTGCGTCACGCCCGGTCGAGACGGAGCCGCTCCGCGCGCGGCAGACCGGCCACCACCAGGTCGTACGAGTCCTCGATCAGCTCCTTGACGAGACTGTCGGGGAGATCGCCGTCCACCCTCACCGTGTTCCAGTGGCGCTTGTTCATGTGGTAGCCGGGGGTGATGAGGCCGGGGTGCTCGGTGCGCAGCCGGATCGCGTCCTCGGGGTCGCACTTGAGGTTGACCTTCAGGGGGCGCTCTTCCGTCCAGCTCAGGGCGAACATCTTGCCCAGGACCTTGAAGACGGAGATCTCGGGGCGGAAGGGGAAGTCCTCGACGGCCTCGTTGAAGGACAGACAGAAAGCGCGCAACTCGTGTGGTGTCACTCCGGCTTCGTCTCCTCCTCCGCCGGCTCGGCGGGGCCGATCGGCTCCACCAGAACCGTGACGATCTTGTTCCGGCGACCGGCGGCGGCCTCCGCCGTGAGCCTCAGTTCGCGCTCGTCCGGGAGGGCCACGACCGAGGAGGCGCCGGCGATGGGGACGCGGCCCAGGGCCTTGGCCAGCAGCCCACCCACGGTCTCCACGTCCTCGTCGTCGTAGGCGTCCAGGCCGTACAGCTCGCCGAGGTCGGTGATGTCGAGGCGGGCGGTGACGCGGTAACGGTCGTCGCCCAACTCCTCCACCGGCGGCAGCTCACGGTCGTACTCGTCGGTGATCTCGCCGACGATCTCCTCCAGGATGTCCTCGATGGTGACGATGCCGGCGGTGCCGCCGTACTCGTCGATCACGACGGCGACGTGGTTGCGCTCCTGCTGCATCTCGCGGAGCAGGTCACCCGCGTTCTTGGTGTCGGGGACGAAGACCGCGGGGCGCATGGCCGTGGACACCAGTTCGCTCTCGGCGTCCCGGCTGATGTGCGTCTTGCGGGCCAGGTCCTTCAGGTAGACGATCCCGACGATGTCGTCCTCGTTCTCGCCGGTGACCGGGATGCGCGAGAAGCCGGACCGCAGGGCGAGGGTCAGGGCCTGGCGGATCGTCTTGTAGCGCTCGATGGCGACGAGGTCCGTGCGCGGGACCATCACCTCGCGGACGAGGGTGTCGCCCAGTTCGAAGATCGAGTGCACCATGCGGCGCTCCTCGGCCTCGATCAGGGACTCCTTCTCGGCGAGGTCGACCAGCGCGCGCAGCTCGGCCTCGGAGGCGAAGGGGCCGCGACGGAAGCCCTTGCCGGGCGTCAGCGCGTTACCGATGAGGATCAGGAGGGACGGGATGGGGCCCATGATCCGGGCCAGGGGCAGCAGGATGTACGCCGCCGCCGTGGCCGTGTTCAGGGGGTGCTGGCGGCCGATGGTGCGCGGGGAGACGCCGACGGCCACGTAGCTGACGAGGACCATGACGCCGATGGCGATGGTCAGGGCCTCCCAGGTCGCGTCGAACTCCTGCAGACAGGCGTAGGTGACGAGCGCGGCGGCGGCCATCTCGCAGACCACGCGCATCAGCAGCGCGACGTTCAGATAGCGGGTCGGGTCGGCCGCGATCTGGGCGAGCCCCGCGCTGCCGCGCCGCCCGGACCGTACGGCCTCCTCGGCGCGGAAGCTGGAGACACGCGCGAGGCCCGCCTCCGCGCAGGCGGCGAGCCACGCGACGACGACCAGGGCGACGGCACCACTGATGAGGGTCGCGCTCATGACACGGTCGGTGCCGGGGAGGGGCCGGTGTGGCCCTTCTCCGCGCGCCAGCCGTCCACGATGGCGGCCTGGAGGCCGAACATCTCGGCCTTCTCGTCCGGCTCCTCGTGGTCGTAGCCGAGCAGGTGCAGCACTCCGTGGACGGTGAGGAGCTGGAGCTCCTCGTCCATGGAGTGCTGCGTGTCCGCTTCCTTGCCCTGCTTCTCGGCGACCTCGGGGCAGAGCACGATGTCCCCGAGCAGTCCCTGCGGTGGCTCGGCGTCGTCCTTCGACGGCGGACGCAGCTCGTCCATCGGGAAGGACATGACATCGGTCGGACCGGGCAGGTCCATCCACTGGATGTGCAGCTGCTCCATGGCGTCGGCGTCCACGACGATCACCGAGAGCTCGGAGAGGGGGTGGATGCGCATCCGTGTCAGCGCGTAGCGGGCAATGTCGAGGATCGCCTGCTCGTCGACCTCGGTTCCGGACTCGTTGTTGACGTCGATCGACATGGTCGTGCTGGTCTACTTCCGCTTGTTACGGGCGCCCTTGTGGGTGCCGTTCTCCGTACCGTTCTCGCTGTCGTACTTCTCGTACGCGTCGACGATACGGCCGACCAGCTTGTGCCGAACGACATCCTGGGACGACAGCCGGGAGAAGTGCACGTCGTCGAGGCCCTCCAGGATGTCCTGGACCTGGCGCAGACCGGACTTCGTGCCGTTCGGCAGGTCGACCTGCGTCACGTCACCCGTGATCACGATCTTCGAGTCGAAGCCGAGGCGGGTGAGGAACATCTTCATCTGCTCGGGCGAGGTGTTCTGGGCCTCGTCGAGGATGATGAAGGCGTCGTTGAGCGTCCGGCCGCGCATGTACGCCAGGGGTGCGACCTCGATCGTTCCGGCGGCCATGAGTCTGGGGATCGAGTCCGGATCCAGCATGTCGTGCAGCGCGTCGTACAGCGGGCGCAGATACGGGTCGATCTTCTCGTAGAGCGTGCCGGGGAGGAAGCCCAGGCGCTCTCCGGCCTCGACCGCCGGGCGGGTCAGGATGATGCGGTTGACCTGCTTGGACTGGAGTGCCTGGACGGCCTTGGCCATGGCCAGGTAGGTCTTGCCGGTGCCGGCGGGGCCGATGCCGAAGACGACGGTGTGCTTGTCGATGGCGTCGACGTACCGCTTCTGGTTGAGCGTCTTGGGGCGGATGGTGCGGCCGCGCGAGGACAGGATGTTCTGCGTCAGGACCTCGGCCGGGGTCTCCTGGCCGTCGCTCTGCCCGTTGTCACTCGCTCTCAGCATGGCGATCGAGCGTTCCACTGCGTCCTCCGTCATCGGCTGTCCGGTGCGGAGCACCAGCATCATCTCGTCGAACAGGCGCTGGACGAGAGCGACTTCGGGGGCGTCGCCGACCGCGCTGATCTCATTGCCCCGGACATGGATGTCGACCGCCGGGAAGGCCTTCTCGATCACGCGCAGGAGGGAGTCGCCGGAACCCAGCACGGTCACCATGGGGTGCGCCGCGGGGACGGTGAACTGTGCTCTCGCCTGCGCGGGGGTGTGGGCTGTGGGTGTCTGAGTCATGAGCCGGCTCTGGGCCGCGGTTCCTCCTCGAAGCGGTGCTGCTGCGCTTGCTTCCAGGGTACGACGCAGGGGTGACAGTGCCGTAGGGCTTTTACCGGGGAGGGCTCGGGGCCGCGTGTGGTTGCCGGGCTGCCGGTCGTACGTGGCTGGTCGCGCCCACGTGGCGGAGCCGCACAACGACACAAGCCCCGCGTCTTGCAAGGGGCGCGGGGACCTGCGCGAGCAACCACCACGCACCCGCACCCGCCGACGCACCCCCAACCCCCGAGCTCTCCCCCGCCACTCCGCGGAGCGCTTGGTGCAGACTGGCTGGATCCGCACCACCGCCAGGGAGCACATCGTGACCGCGTTCAAGGGAGAGCGACCGCACCGGCCCCAGGTCGACCCGCTGAGGGACCTGAGAGCGCCGGCCGACCCGCCCTGGGACGTGTATCTGACCGGCACCGTCTTCCTCGACATCATCTTCACCGGCCTCGACTCCGCCCCGGTGCGCGGAACGGAGTCCTGGGCACGCGGAATGGGGTCGAGCCCCGGAGGTGTCGCGAACATGGCCACAGCCCTGGCCCGCCTCGGCCTGAGGACCTCCCTCGCGGCGGCCTTCGGCGACGACCACTACGGGGAGTACTGCTGGGACGCCCTGGAACAGGGCGAGGGCATCGACCTCTCCACCTCCCGTACGGTCCCCGGCTGGCACTCCCCGGTCACCGTCTCCATGGCGTACGAGGGCGAGCGCACGATGGTCTCCCACGGCCACGAGGCGCCCCCGGAGGAGTCCGCGCCGGAGTGCCCGCCCCCCGCGCGCGCCGCCGTCGCCTCCCTCACGCCCGGCGTACGTGCCCCCTGGATCGCCCAGGCCGCGAGCAGGGGCACCCGGATCTTCGCGGACGTCGGCTGGGACGAGACCGGCGCCTGGGACCTGGCGGGGCTCGCCGATCTCGCCCACTGCGAGGCGTTCCTGCCCAACGCCCAGGAGGCGATGCTGTACACCCGGTCCGAGTGCCCCCGGGCCGCCGCCCGCGCCCTCACCGACCACGTCCCGGTGGCCGTGGTGACGCTGGGCGCGGAGGGCGCGTACGCCGTGGACGGCCGGACCGGCGAGACGGCGGAGGTGCCGGCGATCGCCGTGGAGGCCATGGACCCCACGGGCGCGGGTGATGTGTTCGTCGCCGGTTTCGTCACCGGCACCCTGGCGGACTGGCCGCTGGCGGACCGGCTGGCCTTCGCGGGTCTGACCGCCGCGCTGTCGGTCCAGGAGTTCGGCGGTTCGCTCTCGGCCCCCGGCTGGTCCGAGATCGCCGCGTGGTGGCGCCGGGTGCAGTCCCTGGAGGGCCAGGACCCGACGGCCCTGCGCCGGTACGCCTTCCTGGAGGACCTCCTCCCGAAGGAGCATGTCAGCCCCTGGCCGCTGCGCCGTGCCGTGCCGACGATCGGCTTCCGCCGCTCCGCCTGACGCTGCCGCGCGTGAGCGCGTGAGCGCGTGAGAGCTCGGGTGGCGGGGGTTGTCGGGTGAGTACGGGTCCGTCGTGGCTGGTCGCGCAGTTCCCCGCGCCCCTGAAAGGCAGGGGCTGCGCCCCGTGCTTTTCGGCCCGCAGGGCCGTGTCTTTCAGGGGCGTGGGGAACTGCGCGACCAGCCCCCACCCACCCGCGGCCGACCCCTCCGAACGGCCTCTGCGTCTGCCCCGCCCGCCGCACCCCAAACGCAACGTGCCCCAGATCACACCCCCCGCGTTTCTTCCCCTCCCCGCCTCCTTGATACAAATTCTCCGCGCGTCCCTGTCCGTCGACAGCCAGCCGCCCAATCCCCCTTTTTGAGCCGCACCTTCGCACGCCCAGGAACGCCCGTGTCCCCCCGCACCACCACCCCGCCCTGGCCTCTCGTCGCCCTTTTCACGGCCGGGTATCTCGCCGCGTACCTCCTGCCCACCACGGTCGGCAGACTCGACGCGGCCCTCCCCCTCACCACCACCGAGGCCGGCGCCATCGGCAGTGCCCTGCTGCTGGGTTCGGCCACGGCGGGCTTCACGCTCGCCGCCCAGGTGGAACGCGTCGGCCCCCGCCGCCTCGCCCGCGCGGGCCTGCTGCTCGCCGCCGCCGGCTACGGCACCGCCGCGCTCAGCACCGCCCTGCCCGCGGTGGTCGCGGGCGCGGTCCTCGGCGGCTTCGGCTCCGGTACGGCGACCGCCGTGGCCGCGACCGGCATCGCCGCGCAGCGCGACCCGCACCGGGCCTCGACGCTGGGCCTGTTGAGCGTCTCGGCGCTGGCCGGCGCCCTGTATCTGACGATCCCCCACCTGGGCCCCGGCCACGGCCTCCCGCTCGCCGCCCTCGCCCTCACGGCCCTGCTCACCCTCCCGGCGACCACCGGGCTCGACACCCCGGCGGCCACCGCCCGGGTCGCCCGGGAACGGGGCCCGCTCCCGCACCCCCGCCACGGCCTGACCCTCGCCGTCACGCTCCTCCTGTGGTCCCTGGCCCAGAACTCCCTCTGGGGCGTCAGCGGCCGTATCGGCACCACCCAGGCCGGGCTCACCGAGGTCACCGTCGGCGCGGTCTTCGCGATGGCGCTCGGCGCGGGCCTGCTCGGGGTGATCGGGGCGAGTGCGCTGGGCGCGCGCTTCGGCCGCGCGCTCCCCATCGGCGCCGGTACCGCCCTCATCGCCGGCTGTATCGCGCTCAGCGCCACCGCGACCGACCTGCCGACCTTCGCGACGGGCGAGATCGCCTGGAACACGCTCTACCCGGTCGTCCTGTCGTACCTCATCGGCCTCGCCGCGTCCCTCGACCCGCGCGGCCGCTGGGCGGTCCTCATCGGCTCCGCGTCCTCGCTCGGCACGGCCGCCGGCCCCCTCGTCGGCAGTCTGCTCTCGGCCCACGCCGGCTACCCGACGATGGGCGCGATCCTGGCCGTGGGCCTTGTCCTCCTCACGGCCCCCATGACCTGGGTGGCCCTGCGCGCGACGACCCCCACGACGGAACACGCCCGCTACCAGGAGCGGGAGCGGGTCGAGGCCCAGGCCCGGGCGACTCCCGAGCAACCGCAGTACCGCCCGGCGGCCTGAGCCCTGAGGACCCTCCCCCCTCAAAAAAGTTCCGTCACCCGAACTCGTACGCGTCCACCTCGGCGAGATACCGGGCCCGCCGCTCCTCGTCGTGCTCCAGGAAGGAGGCCGTGAAGGAGTTGCGGGCCAGCTCGCGCAGCCGGTCCTCGCTCAGGCCAAGCGTCCGCCGCACGGCGTCGAAGTTGTCACCGGCGTACCCGCCGAAGTACGCGGGGTCGTCGGAGTTGACCGTGCAGAGCAGGCCCGCGTCGAGCATGGCGGGCAGGGGATGGTCGGCGAGGGTGTCGACGGTCCGCAGCCGGACGTTCGACAGCGGGCACAGCGTCAGCGGGACGCGCTCGCGCACCAGCCGCTCGACGAGGGCCGGGTCCTCCATGCACCGGAGCCCGTGGTCGACGCGCTCGACGCCGAGGACGTCGAGGGCCTCGGTGATGTACTCCGGCGGCCCCTCCTCCCCCGCGTGCGCCACGCGCCGCAGCCCGAGCGCGGCGGCCGCCTCGTACACCTCACGGAACTTGACCGGCGGATGCCCGACCTCGGCGGAGTCCAGCCCGATCCCGACGATCCGGTCGAGATACGGCTTCGCGGCCTCCAGGGTGTCGAGGGCCGACGCGGCGGACTCGTCCCGCAGGAAGCAGAGGATCAGCTGGGTGGACACCCCGTGCGTCTCCTCGCTCCTCCCCAGCGCCCGCCACAGCCCCTCGACGACCGTCCCCATCGCCACGCCCCGCGCGATATGGGCCTGCGGGTCGAAGAAGATCTCCGCGTGTCGTACGCCCTGGGCGGCGGCGCGGGCGAGATAGGCGTCGGCGAGGTCCGCGAAGTCCTCCTCGGTGCGGAGGACGGCCATCAGCTCGTAGTACAGGTTCAGAAAGGACTGCAGGTCCTCGAACTCGTACGCCTTGCGGAGCTCGTCCGTGTCCGCGTACGGCAACGCGACCCCGTTCCGGGCGGCCAGCGCGAAGGCCAGCTCCGGCTCCAGGGTTCCTTCGATGTGCAGGTGCAGTTCAGCTTTGGGGAGGGACATCAAAGCATCGTACGGCTGCGCTACCGCCGTTTCGGAAGCGCCACCCTCAGCAGGTCGTGGGCCACGGTCAGCTCCCCCTCGAACCCGGCGGCCCGCGCCTGCCGTTCGAACTCCTCGGGCTCGGAGTAGCGCTGGCTGAAGTGGGTGAGGACGAGATGCCGTACCCCGCAGTCGCGGGCGACAGAGGCGGCCTGACCGGCCGTCAGATGCCCGTGGTCGACGGCGAGTTCGATGTCCTCGTTCAGGAAGGTGGACTCGATGACAAGCATGTCGGCCGCGTCGGCGAGGGCGTAGACCCCGTCGCACAAGCGTGTGTCCATGACGAACGCGAACCGCTGGCCGCGCCTCAGTTCGCTCACCTCGTCGAGCGAGACCCCGCCGATCGCGCCCTCCCGCTGGATCCGCCCGATGTCCGGCCCCTTGATCCCGCGTTCGGCGAGCCGCTCGGGCAGCATGCGGCGCCCGTCGGGCTCGACGAGCCGGTACCCGTACGACTCGACGGGGTGCGAGAGCTTGCGCGCCTCCAGCGTGTACGAGGGGGTGAGGGCCAGTGCCCCGCCCTCCCCTTCGACCGGGTTCTCGATGATCCGGACCGTCTCCCGGTACGCGGTGGCGTACCGCAGCCGGTCGAAGAACCGCTGCCCGGAGCGCGGGTAGTGGGCGGTGACGTCATGGGGCACACGGTCCAGATTGATCCGCTGGATGACGCCTGCGAGCCCCAGCGAGTGATCCCCGTGGAAGTGGGTGACGCATATGCGGTTCAGGTCGTGCGCCGCGACCCCGGCGCGCAGCATCTGCCGCTGGGTGCCCTCGCCCGGGTCGAAGAGCAGCCCCTCCGCGTCCCAGCGCAGCAGATAGCCGTTGTGGTTGCGGTGCCGGGTCGGGACCTGGCTGGCGGTGCCGAGGACCACCAATTCACGTACGGACACGACTCGTTACCCGGGGGGCCACTGCATGCCGCGACCGCCGACGACGTGGGCGTGCGCGTGGAACACGGTCTGGCCGGCGCCGGTGCCGGTGTTGAAGACGATCCGGTAGCTCTCCAGTTTGTCCTCGTCGGCGACTGCCTGCGTCTCGCGGAGGACGTCCGCGGCGAGTTCCGGGGCGGCGGCGGCGAGGGTCGCGGCGTCCGCGTAGTGCGCCTTCGGGATGATCAGGACGTGCGTCGGCGCCTGTGGGTTGATGTCCCTGAACGCGACGGTCGTCTGGGTCTCCCTCACGATTGTCGCCGGTACGTGTCCCGCCGCGATCTTGCAGAACAGACAGTCGTCCTGCGGCTCCCCAGCCATACGTGCCTCCCAGCCACCGGTGATCACCTACCGGGGCATCGTATCGAGGGGATTGCGCCCCCGCCGCCCTTACCCATTCCCGTCCCCAGGGGCTGCCGCCCCTTCTACCCCGCTCGGCAGTCGGTTGTCTGCGGGTGGGTGGGGGCTGGTCGCGCAGTTCCCCGCGCCCCTTAAAAGACACGGCCCCTGCGGGCCGAAAGCAAGGGGCGCAGCCCCTGCTTTTCAGGGGCGCGAGCAACCACCCCCCACCCGCACCCGCCAACGCACAGGCACCCCCGAGCTCCCCCGCGCCTACGCCCCCGGCAGCGCCGGTGCCGCCTTCGCCGGGGTTTCCTCAAGCCCCGCCAGCGCGATCCGGATCGCCTCGTCCAGCTGAGGATCCCGGCCGGCCGCATAGTCCTGCGGCGTCTGGACGACCTCCACATCCGGATCGACCCCGTGGTTCTCGACCCCCCACCCGTACCCCTCCAGCCAGAAGGCGTACTTCGGCTGCGTCACCCGCGTCCCGTCGACCAGCCGGTACCGGCTGTCGATCCCGACGACGCCTCCCCACGTCCGCGTACCGACCACCGGCCCGATCCCCAACGCCTTGATCGCCGCGTTGACGATGTCCCCGTCGGACCCGGAGAACTCGTTGGCGACGGCGACGACGGGCCCCCGGGGCGCGTCGTCGGGATAGCTGGACGGCCGCATCCCGCGCGGCAGGTCCCAGCCGACGATCCGCCGCGCGAGCTTCTCCACGACGAGCTGCGACGTGTGGCCGCCCCGGTTCTCCCGGACGTCCACGACGAGCCCCTCCCGGGCGACCTCGATGCGGAGGTCGCGGTGGAGCTGCGCCCAGCCGGAGCCGACCATGTCGGGCACATGGAGGTACCCGAGCCGGCCGCCGGACTTCTCGTGGACGTAGGCCCGCCGGTCCGCCACCCACGCGTGGTACCGCAGGGGCTCCTCGTCGGAGATGGGCACCACGACGGCGTGGCGGACGTCCCCGCCGCCGGACGGCAGGACGGTCAGCTCGACCGCCTTGCCCGCCGTACCGACGAGCAGCGGCCCGGGCCCGGCCACCGGATCGACCGGCTGCCCGCCCACGGCGATGATCGCGTCCCCGGCCCGCACGGCCACGCCGGGCGCGGCGAGCGGCGCATGCGCGTCCGGGTCGGAGGTCTCGGACGGCAGCACCCGGTCGATCCGCCACAGTGCCGATCCCTGCGGGCCGTCCTCGTGCCGGGAGATGTCCGCCCCGAGCAGCCCCTGCCGCCGGTCGCCGAAGCCGCCCCGGCCGCGCGGGGTGACGTACGCGTGGGAGGTGCCCAGCTCGCCCTGTACTTCCCAGAGGAGGTCCACCAGGTCGTCGTGCGTGGCGAGTCGGTCGAGGACCGGGCGGTACCGGTCCAGGACGCCGTCCCAGTCCACTCCGCCCAGGTCCGGGCGCCAGAAGTTGTCCCGCATGAGGCGGCCGGTCTCGTCGTACATCTGGCGCCACTCGGCGGCCGGGTCGACGGTCTGCCGTACGAGCGAGAGGTCGACGGTGATGTTGGTGTCGCTCTCGTCGTCGTTCGAGGCGCGCCGGTCACTGGGGACGACCTTGAGCTTGCCGTCGGTCCAGAGCAGGACGCGCTTGCCGTCGCCGCTGACGGCGTAGTGGTCGGCGTCGGAGGCGAGGTATTCGAGGCGCCGCTGGGCGAGGTCGTACCGCTCCAGGGAGGTCTTCGGGTCCGGATCGTCGGGCGTGGCCCGGGAGTGGCCGAGGACGCCGGTGACCGGGTGGCGCAGCCACAGCACGCCGTCCTTGGCGGCGCGGAGCGTCGAGTAGCGGGCGGCCTCGACCGGGAAGGGGACGATCCGGTCGGCGAGCCCTTCGAGGTCGATACGGGTGGCGGGGGCGCCCTCGCTGTCCGGGGTCTCGTCCTTGTCGGGCGCCTCGAACGGCCGGCCGTGGCGCTGCGGCCCGAACGGGGACGGCGTGGTCGCGGCGAGCGTGATGAGGTGCGGGCGGGCGCCGCTGACGAAGTGAAGGTCGAAGACGTGTTCGTCGTAGACCGGGTCGAAGGCGCGCGCGGAGAGGAAGGCGAGGTGCTTGCCGTCGAGCGTGAACGCCGGTGAGGAGTCCTGGAAGCGGAGCGGGGTCGCCTCGGTGACGGACAGGTCGGCGGAGTTGGCGAGCTTGAGCTGGCGCAGGGAGCCCGGGCCGGGGTGCGACCAGGCGAGCCACGCCGAGTCGGGCGAGAAGACGAGCCCGGTCACCTCGCCGTCCTCGCTGCGGTCCACCTCGCGGACCTCTCCCGTCTCCCGCTCGACGAGCAGCACCCGGCCGTCGTGCGTGGCGATCGCGACCCGGCTGCCGTCGGGTGCCACGGCGAGCCCGAGGACACGGCCCAGCTGCCCGGCGGCGAGCCGGCGCGGGGTCGCCCCGGGGCCGACGCCGGTCGACGGGGCGAACTCCAGTGCGTCGTCGCCCTCGGCGTCCGTCACCCACACCACCCACTCCTCGCCCTCCACCCGGAAGGTGCGCGGCAGCCGGGCCCGTACGCCGTGTTCGGCGGCGAGCGCCCTGGCGGGGCCGGAGCGGTGGGTGATCCAGTGGACGGACCCGCGCACGGAGACCGCGCTGCCCCGGGCGGTGTGGTCGGGCGAGGCGGAGCCGAACCAGCGGGAGGCGTTCACCGGGAAGGGCTGGAGGTCGACGCGCTGCCCGCCCAGCCGGATGTCGAGCCTGCGCGGCTCGGCCCCGTCCAGGTCGTCGAGCAGCCACAGTTCACCGACGGAGGAGTACACGACCCGCGTGCCGTCGGTGGCCGCGTGCCGGGCGTAGAAGCCGTCGACAGGAGTGTGCCGCCGCAAGTCCGATCCGTCAGCGAGGGAGGAGTACAGCGCCCCGACCCCCTCGTGGTCGGACAGGAACGCGATCCGGTCGCCGACCCACAGCGGATACTCGAGGTTCCCGTCCAAGTCGGTGTGCAGCCGGACGAATTCCCCGGCGCCTTCCCCGCTCTCGTCGGCCCGGTCGATCCACAGCTTGCCCGCCGTGCCGCCCCGGTACCGCTTCCACCAGGCGGCCTCGCGGCCCATCGGCGCGGACAGCAGCACGGTGGCGGGGCCGTGGGCGACATCGCCGACCGGCCCGTACGGGAGGGTGGTGGCCGGGCCGCCGTCGAGCGGGACCGCCCGGGCCCAGCTGCGCCGGAGGCTGGCCTGGCCGTGCGTGCTGAGCGCGAGGACCTGGCCGTCGGGGGTCCAGCCGCGCACCTGGGTCCGCCAACTGCCCCAGTAGGTGAGGCGTTTGGCAGGACCGCCGTCGATGGGCGCGACGTGGACCTCGGGCGCGCCGTCCCGCGTGGAGGTCCACGCAACGGTGGTGCCGTCCGGGGAGATACGCGGATGGTTCACGGGCACGTTGTCCGCGCTGACCCGCCAGGCGCGGCCGCCGTCGAGAGGCGCGACCCACACGTCGTCCTCGGCGGTGAAGGCGATCAAGTCGCCGTACAGATGCGGATACCGGAGATACGCGAGCTGAGTCACCCGGTCACTGTAAGCAGCGTTCGGTCTGATGGGGAGGGGTTTGGATCATGTCCCTCGCGCCGGGCCTCACTTGCCCTCGGGCCAGCACTGCGGGTCCTTCTGGCACCAGATGGTCTGCGTGACGGTGACCGTGACGGTCGGCCCGGGCTGGTCCGGCTGGTCGGGGTCGGGCAACCCGGCACTGGGAGTCGGGTCGGGGGCATCGCAGTTGCCGAGCACGTCGACGTGAAACCACTCCTTGCCGCCGACCTTCGCGGTCAGGTCGCCGCGTACGCACTTGCCGTTGACCTCTTTCGTCACCTTCCCGGTGAGGGTGATGTCCCGGCCTTCCTTGTCCTCGCCCGTGCAGTCGACGTTCGCGACGGTGTCGACGGAGGAGGACGGCGACTGGGACTTCTTGTCGCCGCCGCCGTCGTTCCCGCCGCTGTCATTCCCGCCGCTGTCATTCCCGCCGCCGTCGTTCCCGTCGCCGTCGTACGACGCCGTGCAGGTGAGCCACTGGACGTCGACGCCCTGCCGCTCCAGCTCCTTGGTGCCCATCTGGTCCGTCGTGTACGCGACCGCGCCGGTGTTGAGCGCGCCGCCCTCGCAGGCCACGAGGCCCGCGACCGCGCCGACTCCGAGCCCGACTCCCAGCAGGAGCCGACGCCCGCCTGTCCGGTACGCCCTGATACGCCTCCATGCCCCCATGGACGGCAGCCTGCCACCGCCCGCCGCGCCACGGAAGACCGCATGCGGCCATGCCGCCGGGACGGGTGAACCGGTGCCGTCACGAACAGAAGGACGTCAGCCGCGCAGCAGCAGCCATTCCTGCAGCTCCACCAAGTTCCCCTCGGGATCCTTGAGATGGGCCACGCGCATACGGTCGGTCATGGGTGCGGGCCCGTGCAGGAGCGTGGCGCCGCGCTCGACGATCCGCTCGCAGTAGTCGTCGAGATCGTCGACCCGGAGCACGACCAGCGACCGGTGCCCGTTCGCCGTGTCGGCCAGTTCCCCGAGCACCTCGGCCATCATCGCCCGGTCCTGCAGGGCGATGCCCGCGGACCCGACCGTCGGGCTGAACTTCTCGTACGGCCCGTCGGCCGCCCCGGACTGCGGCTTCAGACCGAGCACGTCGGCGTAGAAGCGGTAGCAGGCGGCGAAGTCGGAGACCAGCAGCCTTACCTGTGCGAGTTCCACGTTGCTCCCAGGGGATCCGGGGACGCCGGTCGGGACCGAGGGGCGGTCAGGACCAGCGTCCGGTTCGGCCCAGCAGCAGCGCCCCGGCCGCCGTCCCGGCGGTCGATGTACGCAGCACACTGGGCCCGAGTCGATACGCCCCCGCGCCCGCCTCGCCGAAGAGCGCCAGCTCTTCCGGAGACACACCCCCTTCGGGCCCCACGACGAGCACGATCTCCCCGGCCGCCGGCAGCTCGGCCGTGGCCAGCGTCTCGTCGCCGCTCTCATGCAGTACGGCGGCGAAGTCGGCCTGCGCGAGCAGCGCCGCGACCTGCTTGCCGGTGGCCGCGTCCGCGACCTCGGGGAACCGCACCCGGCGGGACTGCTTGCCCGCCTCCCGCGCGGTCGCCCGCCACTTGGCGAGGGCCTTCAGCCCCCGGTCGCCCTTCCACTGGGTGATGCAGCGCGAGGCGGCCCACGGCACGATCGCGTCGACGCCGACCTCGGTCATGGTCTCGACGGCCAGTTCGCCCCGGTCGCCCTTGGGCAGCGCCTGGACGACGGTGATACGGGGCTGCGCGGGCGGCTCCTCGTGGAGGCTCCCCACGTCCATGACGACCAGCCGGTCCTTGCCCTCGGCGGCCTTCACCACGCCCTCCAGCCACCGGCCCCGCCCGTCGGTGAGGACGACGTCCTCACCGGGCCGCAGCCGCTTCACCGAGACGGCGTGCCGCCCCTCGGGGCCGTCGAGCACGATCTCCGATCCCCAGCCGTCGAACCGGTCCACCACGAACACCGGCGCGGTCATCGGCCCTCACCCCCGGCCTGTCCGCCGCCCTGACTGCCGACCCGCGCGGCGGCCTGCTCGGCCTGCGCGGCGGCGATCTCGGCGGCCAGCACCTCGACCAGTTCCCCGGCCGGCAGCTCCCGGGCCATCCGGTGCCCCTGCCCGGCCCACAGCGCCATGCCCTGCGCGTCCCCGGCCTTGGCGGCGGCCTTGCGCAGCGGCGAGGTGAGGTGATGGACCTCGGGGTAGGCGACGGGCGCGTAGGGGCCGTGCTCACGCAGGAACCGGTTGACCAGGCCGCGCGCGGGGCGCCCGGAGAAGGCGCGGGTCAGCTCCGTACGGACGAAGAGGGGGTTGGTCAGCGCCTGCTTGTGCACGGCGTGGGCGCCGGACTCGGTGGTGGCGAGGAACGCCGTCCCGAGCTGGGCCGCGCTCACGCCCGCCGTGAGGAGCGCGGCGATCTGGCCGCCGCGCATGATGCCGCCGGCCGCGACCATCGGCAGCGCCACGGCCTCGCGGACCTGGGCGACCAGGGAGAGCAGGCCGATGCCGGCGTGGTCCCGCTCCGGGTCGTCCCGGTGGGTGCCCTGGTGGCCGCCCGCCTCGACGCCCTGCACGATCACGGCGTGGGCCCCCGACCGCTCCACGGCCTGCGCCTCCTCCGCCGAGGTCGCGGTGACCAGGGTGAGTGTGCCCTTGCGGGCGAGGGACTCGATGACCTCGGGGGTCGGGCAGCCGAAGTGGAACGACACCACCGGCACCGGGTTGTCGAGCAGCACGGCGATCTTGGCCTCGTAGCCGTCGTCGCGCCCGCTGTCGGGGTCGCCCAGCTCGGCCTCGTACCAGGTGGCCTCACCGGCCAGCTGCTCCGCGTACACCTCGACGGCGGCCGGCTCCGCGTACTCCGGCTGTGGCATGAACAGGTTCACGCCGAAGGGACGCGAGGTCAGCGCCCGCAGCGCCTTGATCTCCTGATACATCCCGTCGGCCGTCTTGTACCCGGCGGCGAGAAAACCCAGCCCGCCCGCCTCGGACACGGCAGCGGCCAGCTGCGGCACGGACACACCGCCCGCCATCGGGGCCTGCACGATCGGGAGCGGGACGAGATCGGTCAGTGCGGAGGACATGACGGCATGTTGCCACGTCCTCGGAACATCACCGAATCGGGTACGGCCGGTCGTTCGACTGCGGGTGCCTGGGGGCTGGTCGCGCAGTTCCCCGCGCCCCTGAAGGGGCGCGGGGAACTGCGCGAGCAACCACGCACCGCCCGCACCCACCCGACAGCCTCGGCCTCCCGAGCTCTCCCGTGGACCGGTCAGCGCCCGTTGAACGCATCCTTCAACCGCGAGAACAATCCCTGCTGCCCGGGCTGGAACTGCCCCGTAGGCCGCTCCTCACCCCGCAGCGCGGCCAGCTGCCGCAGCAGCCCCTCCTGCTCGGGGTCGAGCTTCGTCGGGGTCTGGACCTCCACGTGGACGATCAGATCGCCACGACCGCCGCCCCGCAGATGCGTGACACCGCGCCCGTGCAACGGAATCGACTGCCCGGACTGCGTCCCGGGCCGGATGTCGACCTCCTCAAGCCCGTCCAGCGTCTCCAGCGGCACCTTCGTACCGAGAGAAGCCGCCGTCATCGGGATCGTCACCGTGCAGTGCAGATCGTCCCCGCGCCGCTGGAACATCGCGTGCGGAAGCTCGTGGATCTCGACGTAGAGGTCACCGGCGGGACCGCCACCGGGCCCGACCTCGCCCTCACCGGCCAGCTGGATCCGCGTGCCGTTGTCGACACCGGCCGGGATCTTGACCGTCAGCGTCCGCCGCGACCGCACGCGCCCGTCGCCCGCGCACTCGGGGCACGGGTTCGGGACGATCGTGCCGAAGCCCTGGCACTGCGGGCAGGGGCGGGACGTCATGACCTGGCCCAGGAAGGACCGCGTGACCTGCGAGACCTCACCGCGACCGCGACACATGTCACAGGTCTGGGCGGTCGTACCCGGGGCCGCGCCCTCACCACTGCAGGTGGTGCACACGATGGCCGTGTCGACCTGGATGTCCTTCGTCGTACCGAAGGCCGCCTCGTCGAGGTCGATCTCCAGCCGGATCATCGCGTCCTGGCCCCGGCGCGTACGCGACCGCGGACCCCGCTGGGACGCCGTACCGAAGAAGGCGTCCATGATGTCCGAGAAGTTCCCGAAGCCACCCGCGCCGAAGCCGCCCGCGCCCTGGCCGCCCGCCTGGGACAGGGGGTCGCCGCCGAGGTCGTAGACCTGCTTCTTCTGCGGGTCCGAGAGCACCTCGTAGGCGGCGTTGATCTCCTTGAACCGCTCCTGGGTCTTCGGATCGGGATTGACGTCCGGATGCAGCTCGCGCGCGAGCCTCCGGAACGCCTTCTTGATCTCGTCCTGAGACGCGTCGCGGCGCACGCCGAGTACGGCGTAGTAGTCCGTGGCCACTTAAGACTCCGCCAGGATCTGTCCGACGTACCGTGCCACCGCTCGTACCGCTCCCATCGTTCCCGGATAGTCCATGCGCGTAGGTCCGACCACGCCCAGTTTCGCTACTGCCTCGCCGCCCGAACCGTAGCCGACGGAGACGACGGACGTGGAGTTGAGTCCCTCATAGGCGTTCTCATGACCGATGCGTACGGTCATGCCCGAATCCCCGGCCTCGCCAAGCAACTTGAGGAGGACGACCTGCTCCTCCAAGGCTTCCAGAACGGGCCGGATCGTGAGGGGGAAGTCATGTCCGAAGCGGGTGAGATTGGCGGTGCCGCCGATCATCAGCCGCTCCTCGTTCTCCTCGACGAGGGTCTCCAGCAGGGTGGAGAGCACCGTCGTGACCGTGCCCCGGTCCTCGACGTCGAACGCCTCCGGCAGGTCCTCGACCAGCCGGGGAACGTCGGTGAACCGGCGGCCCGCGACCTTGCTGTTGAGCCGGGCGCGCAGATCCGCGAGTGACGATTCTCCGAACGGTGCGGGGCAGTCGACCAGCCGCTGCTCCACCCGTCCCGTGTCCGTGATCAGCACGAGCATCAGCCGGGCGGGGGCCAGCGACAGCAGCTCCACATGCCGCACCGTCGACCGAGTGAGCGACGGATACTGCACGACGGCGACCTGTCGCGTCAGCTGCGCGAGCAGCCGTACGGTCCTGGCCACCACGTCGTCGAGATCGACCGCGCCGTCCAGGAAGTTCTGGATGGCGCGCCGCTCGGGCGGGGTCATGGGCTTGACGCCGGCCAGCTTGTCGACGAAGAGCCGGTACCCCTTGTCGGTGGGGATGCGGCCCGCGCTGGTGTGGGGCTGGGCGATGAAACCCTCGTCCTCCAGCGCCGCCATGTCGTTGCGGACGGTCGCCGGGGAGACCCCGAGGTTGTGCCGCTCCGTGAGCGCCTTGGAACCGACCGGCTCCTCGGTGCCCACGTAGTCCTGGACGATGGCGCGCAGCACCTGGAGCCTGCGTTCACTGAGCACCGCGCACACCTCCAGTCGCTTTCCTGTGACTCCCCGTTGGCACTCACCCCGGGCGAGTGCCAACACTCCCCGCCCAGTGTACGGCGGTGGGGTACGCCCCCGGCAAGGCCGGTCCAGCCACATCATGCCGACGTGTACCGACCTGTCCGGCGATGTCGGACCGCTTTCTACTGACGGGTACGCGACGACGCCGACCCCGACCGGGGCTCCGGCGGGGTTCCGGCCGACGAGCGCACCGGGGGTCCCGGCACCTTCCGACCGGGTGGAAGCCACCCCTGATTTCCTCGACGCCCTCCTCGTCGGCCTCCCTCGACCGGTACACCGTGAGCTACAGCTAGCGTCGGCGTATGACGGTGACTTGGGAAGAGTTCGGGTGGCAGGGATTGACGCCCCGGGTCGGACGGTGCCGACTTCCCGGCTGGGACTGCACGGTCGGGCTGGTGATCGGGGACGGAGGGGCCCTCATGATCGACGCGGGTTCGAGCCTCCGTGAGGGCGCGCGGTTGCGTGCCGAAGCGCGCCACCTGCTCGGCGGCGCCCGTGTGACACATCTCGCGCTCACGCACTCCCATTTCGACCATGTCTTCGGAGCGGCCGCGTTCGCGGGGGTCGAGATCTTCGGCGCGGTGGGCCTCGACGGCGTTCTGGCCCGCGACCGCGAGGCCCTCCGCGCGGACGCGGTGCACCACGGTCTCCCCCTCACGGACGCCACCGAGGCCGCCGACCTCCTCGTACGCCCCCGCCACCACGTCTCCGGCGAGTGGACACTCGACCTGGGCGGCGGGCTCCAGGTACTGCTGGCGAACGTCGGACCGGGCCACACGGGGCATGACTTGGCGGTCCTGGTGCCGGGCGCTCCGGGGGGTGCGGATTCTGCGGGGGCTGTGGGGGCTGCGGGGGCTGCGGGGGCTGCGGGCTTTCCGGAGGTCGTCTTCTGCGGGGATCTGGTCGAGGAGTCCGGCGAGCCCCAGGCGGGCCCTGACGCCGTGCCCTCCCGCTGGCCTGCCGCGCTCGACCGTCTCCTGGCCCTGGGCGGCGAGGACGCGCTGTACGTCCCCGGGCACGGGGCGGTGGTGGACGCGGCGTTCGTACGGGCCCAACGCGACGCGCTGGCCCGCCGCTTCGACGCGTCGTAGCCGGTCGTGGCCAGTCGTGGCCACCGGCGTGTCGCGCTGAGCACGGCGGGATTCCCGGGCGGGCTTCTCCTATCGTCATCCGAATGCGCCAGTACTCACCCGACCTGACCCCTCCCTGGAAGAAGCCCAAGCGGGCCCCCGAGGTCCCGGCCGACCCGGGCCTGGTCGTCGAGGAACCCACCACCGGCTTCTGCGGCGCGGTCATCCGCTGCGAGGCGGGCACGGTGACGTTGGAGGACCGCTTCGGCAAGCACCGCGTGTTCCCGCTGGAACCCCGGGGCTTCCTCCTGGAGGGCCGGGTGGTGACCCTGGTCCGCCCCTCGTCGGCCTCCCCCTCCCGCCCCACCCGCACGGCGTCCGGCTCGGTGGCCGTCCCCGGCGCCCGCGCCCGCGTGGCCCGCGCGGGCCGCATCTACGTCGAGGGCCGCCACGACGCCGAACTCGTCGAGCGGGTCTGGGGCGACGACCTGCGCATCGAGGGTGTGGTCGTGGAGTACCTGGAGGGCGTGGACGACCTCCCCGCGATCGTCGCCGAGTTCGCCCCCGGCCCGGACGCACGCCTCGGGGTCCTGGTCGACCACCTGGTCCCGGGCAGCAAGGAGTCACGTATCGCGGCGTCCGTGACGAGCGAGTACGCGCTGGTCGTGGGCCACCCGTACATCGACATCTGGGAGGCGGTGAAGCCGTCGTCGGTGGGCATCGCGGCGTGGCCTCGCGTGCCGCGCGGGCAGGACTGGAAGACGGGGGTGTGCCGGGCGCTGGGGTGGCCGCCGGAGAACACGGGGGCGGTGTGGCAGGCGATTCTGGGGCGGGTGGGTTCCTACAGGGACCTGGAGCCGGAGTTGCTGGGGCGGGTGGAGGAGCTGATCGACTTCGTCACCGCAACGGCCAGCGGTGAGGTCTGACGTTGGGCAACGTGCTGAATCCGCTGGTGTCGACGTCGAGTCCCAAAGCCGGCAGGGGCACCGTTTCACCGAACTTCCAGATCTTTTGCCCCTTGTAGTCAGCCTTCTCACCTACGCCCTCAGGCCTCGTCAGTACGACGCACTGCGCCATGACCGGGTCGACGATGAGGTAGACAGGCACCCCACCTGCGGCGTAGATCGATCGCTTCACACCGTAGTCACGGTCGACGCTGGTCTTGGAGACGACCTCCACGACCATGGTGATCAGCGCGGACGGCAGCAGCCGTCCCGAGGCGGGCAGAATCTCGGGTGCTACGACCACCAGGTCGGGGACAGGCTCGCTCGCCTCGCTGACGACGTCGACGTCCTGTGTCTGGAGGGCGTACCAGTGGTCAACCGGAATCTGCCTGCCCAGCAACATCACGATGACGTTGTGCACCAGGTCAGGGCTGGCCATCATCACGATTTCCCCCCGGAGAAGTTCGACCTTGACACCCTCGGGTGGCTCGAACTGCTCGAAGAACCTGGTCATCCCGCGCTCGTCCACAGCGGTCATCTCCGCAGCCTCCGGTTTCTGCCACCGTCAGTTACGGCAGCAGCCTACGAACCAGGTTAGGTACCGAACCGGCGTTCAGCAGCGATTCACCCGCCCGAGTGATCAGTCCACCAAATCCCGCACCACCGCGTCCGCCAGCAACCGCCCCCGCAGCGTCAGCACCGCGCGCCCCTCCTCGTACGGCCCCGCCTCCAACAGCCCGTCGGACAGAGCTCGGCCGGCGGCCGCCAGGCCTTCCTCCCGCAGCAAGGACAACGGGCAGCCCTCCCGCAGCCTCAGCTCCAGCAGGATCCGCTCGACCCGCCGGTCCTCCTCTGACAGCAGCTCACGCCCGGCCCCCGGAGATCGCCCGGCGGCGAGTGCGCCCGCGTACGCGCCCGGGTGTTTCACGTTCCACCAGCGGACGCCCCCGACGTGGCTGTGGGCGCCCGGTCCCGCGCCCCACCAGTCCGCGCCGCGCCAGTACAGCTCGTTGTGGAGGCAGCGGCCCGCGTCGGAGGTGGCCCAGTTGGAGACCTCGTACCAGTCGAAGCCGGCGGCGCCGAGCATCTCCTCGGCGATGAGGTAGCGGTCGGCGTGGACGTCGTCGTCGGTCATCGGGACCTCGCCCCGGCGGATGCGCCGTGCGAGCTGCGTGCCCTCCTCGACGATCAACGCGTACGCCGAGACATGGTCGGGGCCGGCGCCGAGAGCGGCTTCCAGCGAGGCCCGCCAGTCGTCGTCGGACTCCCCCGGCGTGCCGTAGATCAGGTCGAGATTGACGTGGTCGAACCCGGCCGCGCGCGCCTCCGCGACGCATGCTTCCGGACGCCCCGGCGTGTGCGTACGGTCGAGCACCCGCAGCACGTGCTGCCTCGCGCTCTGCATGCCGAAGGAGACGCGGTTGAAGCCACCGGCGCGGAGGGCTGCCAGGTAGGCGGGGTCCACGGACTCCGGGTTCGCCTCCGTCGTCACCTCCGCGTCGTCCGCGAGGCCGAACTCGTCACGGATCGCCCCCAGCATCCGTACGAGATCGTCGGCGGCCAGCAGCGTGGGCGTGCCGCCGCCGACGAAGACCGTACGGACGGGGCGCGGGTCGTCGCCGAGGACCTTGCGGGCGAGGCGGATCTCGTCGACGACCGTGTCCGCGTAGTTGTCGCGGGAGGCGAGGACGCCGCCGGTGCCGCGCAGCTCGGTCGCGGTGTAGGTGTTGAAGTCGCAGTAGCCGCAGCGGGTCGCGCAGTACGGGACGTGCAGATAGAACCCGAGGGGACGCTCGGCCGCGCCGGCCAGGGCGTGCGCGGGCAGCGCACCGTCGTCGGGGACGGGCTCACCGTCGGGGAGTGCGGAAGGCATGTCTTCCATTGTCCAGCACCGGCCGGCCCTCCCCCGACGGGCGCCCGCCCCCTACTCCGCCTGCAACACCAACAGCGCCAGATCGTCGTCCGGTGGCCGTTCCCCGAACTCGTGCACCAGCCGGCGGATCCGCTCGGCGATCAGCTGGGCGTCGAGCCCGGCGCAGCCGACGAGCGCGGCGGCGAGGCCGTCCCCGTCGTCGAACATGTGGGGCCCGCTGCGCCGCTCGGTGACCCCGTCGGTCACGCACAGCAGCGTGTCGCCGGGGCCCAGCTCGAACGTCTCGGAGACGTACTCGGTGTCCTCGATCACCCCGAGCAGCGTCTGCGGCTCGGCCACGGCCCGTACGTCGCCGTCGGGGCCGAGGAGCAGCGGCAGTGGGTGTCCGGCGGAGGCGAGGGTGCAGCGGACGCCGCCGTCGACGGGGACGAGTTCGCCGTAGAGGAGGGAGAGGAAGCGGGTCTGCGGGCCGTCGGGGTCGACGAGGCCGGGGTCGCCCGCCGTGACCAGGGCGCGGGCGGCGGCGTCCGCCGCCTCGGTCGCGTCGTCGAGGAGGAGCTGGTTGAGGCGGTCGAGTACGTCGGCGACGCCGTATCCCTCGCGGGCGAGCAGCCGCAGCCAGGGCCGGGCGAGTCCGATGACCACCGCGGCCTCGGGGCCCTTGCCCTGGACGTCGCCGATCGCGAAGCACCAGCGGCCGCGGCCCGCCGGGAACAGGTCGTAGAAGTCGCCGCTGGGTCCGCCCTTGTCGCACGGCTCGTAGACGAGCGCGCTGGACACGCCGGGGATCTCGGCGACCGCGCCCGGCAGCAGCCCGCGCTGCAGGACCCGGCTGATGGTGGCCTGACGTGCGTACTGCCGGGCCGCCCCGATGGACAGCGCGATCCGCCGGCTGAGGTCCTCGACCAGCCCGGTCACCTCGTCCGGGAACCGGAGCAGTCCGGCCCGGCCGATGACAAGGGTGCCGAGGGGCCGCCCACCGGCGATCAGCCGGTAGGCGAGCGCCGCGCCGCCTTCGCCTCGCTCCGTGGACCCGCCTTCACGCTGCACCACGGGCGCGGCATCACGCTGCACCATGGGCCCGCCTTCGCCTCGCTCCGTGGGCCCGCCTTCGCGCTGCACCACGGGCTCAGCTTCGCGCTGCACCACGGGCCGGCCTTCGCCCTTCTCCACCGGCGTGCCATCGCCCCACCCTGATGGCCTGCCTTCGTCATCCCCTGCCGACCCTCCAGCGCCTTTCCTTGCCGGCCCTCCGCCGCCTTGCTCTGCCGGCCCACCGGAGCCTTGCTCTGCCGGCCATCCGCCGCCTTGCCCTACCGACGACCCTCCGCCGCCTTGCCCTGCCGCCCTTCCTACGCCATACCCCGCCGCCCCACCGTCGCTCTTCTCCTCGGGCGCCCCGCTCTCCGTTCCGCTCCCCGAATCCGGTCCCGCCCCGGCCCCCACCCTCGCTCCCGCTCCCGCTCCCGGCCACGGCACAGGCACCGCCCGCGAGCGCACCGACTCCGGCAGCCTCGGTGGGTTCTTCTCCAGGGCTCGACGCAGTTCCTCGATCCGGTTCTCGCTGCAGTGCCAGACGCGGGCGAGGCGTGGTGCCGGGCCGAGCGAACCGTCGCCGCCGCGCCAGCCCATCCCCTCGTCCTCCAGCCACACCGCGCACCAGTCGGCCAGCCTCGGCACCAGAAGCTGTCCGGCGAGCGCGGCGACCAGATCCTCG
This sequence comes from Streptomyces sp. CA-210063, assembly GCF_024612015.1. Classification (NCBI taxonomy): domain Bacteria; kingdom Bacillati; phylum Actinomycetota; class Actinomycetes; order Kitasatosporales; family Streptomycetaceae; genus Streptomyces; species Streptomyces sp. CA-210063. Next base: position 7,174,396 of record NZ_CP102512.1, on the reverse strand, counting down.
TCCAGTTGCCCGGCGAGCAGATCGGACGCCTCGGCGAGAAAGGAGAGGGCACCCCGGTTCAGCCACTCCCGGTCGCGCTCCCCGCCGCGCCGCGGGAAAGGGGCCACGAGGTCGACCGGGCCCGGGCCATGATCGAGCCCGACCTCACCGGCGTACGCCCGCGCGCCTCCCTGCTCCCGCCCCTCCTCGGCACCGGCGTACGCCCGCGCGTCCCAGCCCTCGTCGCCCTCGCACGCCCCGGCTTCACCCCCGTACACCGCGGCCGCCGCACTCCCACCGGCACCGGCGTACGCCCCCACGTCCCCCACGTCCCGCGCATCACCGCCGTACGCCTCGATCGCGTCCTCCACCGCCATCGGCCCGTCGACCGACAGCCGGGCCCAGACGGTCTTCATGCCCGTCCGGTAGGTGATCCCCCAGGCCTCGGAGAGCGCGGCGACAAGGCGCAGGCCGCGGCCGTACTCCGCCGCCCCGTAAGGGCGTTCGACGAGGTACGGGCGTTCGGCGCCCTCGTCCCGTACCGGCCGGGAGGGATGGTGGTCGGAGACCTCGACGACCAGCCAACCGGAGTCGGTCAGGTCGTCGCGGCCGAGCCGGCACAGCAGCTCGACGTCCGTGCCCGCGTGGACGACCGCGTTGGTGACCAGCTCGCTGACCACGACGAGCACGTCCTCGACGAAGCGGGCGGAGAGGGTGGCGGCGCCGGGGAGGTCGAGTTCGGCCCACTCCGCGAGCGCGGCGCCGACGAAGCGCCGGGCGGCTCCCGGCGCGAGCGGGCCGCCGGGAAGCGACACATGCGCCACCGCACGCCGGTCGAGGCCCGCGTACACCCCCGCACCCGCGTACGCCGGTGCGTCAGGAGCACAGGACACGGTCTCCCGTTGCGTCGGAATGGCCCCCACTGAGCGGCTCCCTGAGAAGTTCGGACGAATAGGCCTCAGGCGGCACGGACAGAGTGACAGACTGACCACGCCCATAAGCGCCGAGTTACCGAAGTGGGCCACCATGAGTGAGAACAGTGCTACTCGCGTGCTCGAAGACGGTCAAAAAGACAGCCATATGGACGGACTGATCCGGGTATCCGATCTGCGCGCGCTGACCGCGGCCATGACCGCCGCTCGCGACGGCAGCTTCACGAAGGTCCCGGAGTCGGGCCCCGCGCCGGTGGCGGAGCTGTGCGCCCTCTTCAACCAGATCATCGACCGCAGCACCCACTTCGGCAGCGAAGTGCAGCGTGTGCGGAGGGAGTTGGTCCGGCACGGCCGCCTCGACGAGCGTCTTTCGGCCAGCCCGGGCCAGGGTGCCTGGGCGACCCGTGTCGACGACGTCAACCAGACACTCGACGCCCTGGTCGCCCCCGCCGCGAACGCCACGCGTGTGCTGGACGCGGTGGCCGGCGGCGACCTGACCCAGCGGGTCGACCTGCACGACGGCAACCGCCAACTCCGGGGAGACCTGCGCCGGTTGGGCCGCGCCGTGAACAAGATGGTCGACCAGCTGTCGCTGTTCACCGGCGAGGTGACCCGGGTCGCCCGCGAGGTCGGCACCGAGGGACGGCTCGGCGGGCGCGCCAAGGTGCGCGGCCTGTCGGGGAGTTGGCGGGATGTGACGGAGGCGGTCAACACCATGGCCTCCCGGCTGACCGCACAGGTGCGCGACATCGCCCTGGTGACGACTTCGGTGGCGCGCGGCGACCTGACCCGCACGGTGACCGTCGAGGCGACCGGCGAGCTGCTCGAACTGAAGCTCACCGTGAACACGATGGTCGACCAGCTGTCCGCCTTCGCCGACGAGGTCACCCGCGTGGCCCGCGAGGTCGGCACCGAGGGCCAACTCGGCGGTCGCGCCCAGGTCCGTGGCGTATCGGGCGTCTGGAAGGACCTCACCGACAACGTCAACTTCATGGCGTCGAACCTGACGTCCCAGGTCCGCAACATCGCCCAGGTCACCACCGCCGTCGCCAACGGCGACCTGAGCCAGAAGATCACGGTCGACGCGCAGGGCGAGATCCTGGAACTGAAGTCCACCATCAACACGATGGTCGACCAGCTCTCCGCCTTCGCCGACGAGGTCACCCGCGTCGCCCGCGAGGTCGGCACCGAGGGAAACCTCGGCGGCCGGGCCCAGGTCCGAGGCGTGTCCGGCGTCTGGAAGGACCTCACCGACAACGTCAACTTCATGGCGGACAACCTGACGTCCCAGGTCAGGAACATCGCCCTCGTCTCCACGGCCGTCGCCCAGGGCGACCTCGGCAAGAAGATCACCGTCGAGGCGAAGGGCGAGATCCTGGAGCTGAAATCGACCATCAACACGATGGTCGACCAACTGTCCGCCTTCGCCGACGAGGTCACCCGCGTCGCCCGCGAGGTCGGCACCGAGGGAAACCTCGGCGGCCAGGCACAGGTGCGGGGCGTGTCCGGCGTCTGGAAGGACCTCACCGACAACGTCAACTTCATGGCCCTGAACCTGACGTCCCAGGTCCGCAACATCGCCCAGGTCACCACCGCCGTCGCCAACGGCGACCTCTCCAAGAAGATCACCGTCGACGCCCGCGGCGAGATCCTGGAGCTGAAGGACACCGTCAACACGATGGTCGAGCAGCTACGCGCCTTCGCCGACGAGGTGACGAGGGTGGCCCGCGAGGTCGGCACCGACGGCGCGCTCGGCGGGCGGGCCCAGGTGCTGGGCGTGTCGGGTGTGTGGCGGGACCTCACCGACAACGTCAACTACATGGCGGACAACCTGACGTCCCAGGTCAGGAACATCGCCCAGGTGACCACAGCCGTGGCGAACGGCGACCTCTCCAAGAAGATCGACGTGGACGCGCGCGGCGAGATCCTGGAGCTGAAGACCGCCATCAACACCATGGTCGACACCCTCTCCTCCTTCTCCTCCGAGGTCACCCGGGTCGCCCGCGAGGTCGGCTCCGAGGGCCGACTCGGCGGCCAGGCAAGGGTCGAGGGCGTGTACGGCACCTGGAAGCGGCTGACGACGAACGTGAACGAACTCGCGTCGAACCTGACCACCCAGGTCCGAGCCATCGCCGAGGTCGCCTCGGCCGTGGCCCAGGGAGACATGTCCCGCTCGATCACGGTGGAGACGCAGGGCGAGGTCGCCGAGCTGAAGGACAACATCAACCTGATGGTGGCCAACCTCCGCGAGACCACCCGCGCGAAGGACTGGCTGGAGTCCAACCTCGCCCGCCTCGCCGCCCTGATGCAGGGCCACCGCGATCTGATGGAGGTCGCCGACCTGATCCTGCGCGAGCTGACCCCGCTGGTGAACGCCCAGTACGGCGCGTTCTACCTGGCCGACCCCGACGAGGACGGCACGGCCCCGCTCCCGGTGGCGCCCACCAAGGGCCTCGCCTTCATCGCGGGCTACGGCGCGGCACAGGGCGCGACCGTCGAGACCGGCGGCCTGCCCGTGCACGGTCTCGTCGCACAGGCGGCCCGTGAGAAGAAGCGGATCCTGGTGGAGGAGGCCCCGCCGGACTACATCAAGATCAACAGCGGCCTCGGCGAGGCCTCCCCGTCCAGCGTCGTCATCATCCCGATCCTCTTCGAGGACAAGCTCCTCGGCGTGATCGAGCTTGCCTCCTTCTCACGCTTCTCCGATGTCCACCTGGCGTTCTTCGACCAGTTCGTGAACACCATCGGCGTCGCCATCAACACGATCATCGCCAACTCCCGCACGGAGTCCCTCCTCGGCGAGTCCCAGCGCCTCGCCATGCAGCTCCAGGAACGCTCCGACGAACTACAGGAGCAGCAGGCGGAGTTGCAGCGCTCGAATGCCGAACTGGAGGAGAAAGCCGCCTTGTTGGCCACCTCGTCCCAGTACAAGTCGGAGTTCCTGGCGAACATGTCCCACGAACTCCGCACGCCACTGAACTCGTTGCTGATCCTGGCGCGGCTGCTCTCCGACAACCCGGACGGCCATCTCACCGACCAGGAGGTGCAGTTCGCGGCCACGATCCACCGCTCCGGCTCCGACCTCCTCCAGCTGATCAACGACATCCTGGACCTCTCGAAGATCGAGGCCGGCCGGATGGACGTACGCCCGAAGCGCCTCCCGCTGATCAAGCTCCTGGACTACGTCCACGCCACGTTCCGCCCGCTCACCCTCGACCGGGGCCTGGCCTTCGAGGTCACGGTCGGCGAGAACGTACCGCGCGAGATGTACTCGGACGAGCAGCGTCTGCAGCAGATCCTCCGCAACCTCCTCTCCAACGCGATCAAGTTCACCGCGTCAGGCCGGGTCGAGCTGACCGTCAGCCGCGTCAAGGACCCCGACCACCGCTTCACCCGCGAGGACCACGACGAGGTGATCGCCTTCGCGGTCTCCGACACCGGCATCGGCATCGCGGCCGAGAAACTCCCGGTGATCTTCGAGGCGTTCCAGCAGGCCGACGGCACCACCAACCGCAAGTACGGCGGCACCGGCCTGGGCCTGTCCATCAGCCGTGAGATCGCCGGCCTGCTGGGCGGCCGCATCATCGCCGAGAGCGTCCCCGGCAAGGGCTCCACCTTCACGCTGTACGTCCCCGTCTTCAGCCCCGGCCACGGGGTGACGGGCCCCGCCGCCGAGGAGCACGGCACCCTCGTACCCGAACAGCTGACCGCCGAGCCGTACCCGGCCGTGCACGACAGCGACGACACCTGGCCCGCGCCCACCAAGCTGGAGGCGTGGAAGGTGGGACGCGCCGGTCAAGTCCTGCCCGGCCGCCGGGTGTTGATCGTGGACGACGACATCCGCAACGTCTTCGCGCTCACCCATGTCCTGGGCCGCGTCGGCATGACCGTCCTCTACGCCGAGAACGGCCGCGAGGGCATCGAGACCCTGGAGCGGAACCCGGACGTCGAACTCGTCCTGATGGACATCATGATGCCGGAGATGGACGGCTACGAGACGATCTCCGCCATCCGCCGCTCCCCCCGCTGGGCCGGCCTGCCCATCGTCGCCCTCACCGCCAAGGCGATGCCCGGCGACCGCGAGAAGTCCATCGCCCGCGGCGCCAACGACTACGTACCGAAGCCGGTGGACGTGGACCAGCTGCTCACGGTCGTCTGCGCGGTCCTGGACCCGGAGGGCGCCGAGCAGCCGCCCGAGAAACGCACCGAAGAGAACGAGGCACCCTCACCATGACCCCTCAGGACCGGACCGACCACAGCGCGGGCATCCTCCTCGTCGACGACATGGAGGACAACCTGATCGCCCTGGAGGCCGTCCTGGCATCCCTCAACGAGCCGCTCGTACGCGCCCGTTCGGGCGAGGACGCCATGAAGGCCCTCCTCCGGCAACGCTTCGCCGTCGTCCTCCTCGACGTCCGCATGCCCGGCATGGACGGCTTCGAGACCGCCGCCCACATCAAGCGCCTCGACCAGACCAAGGACGTCCCGATCATCTTCCTCACCGGCACCGACGCCGACGCGGGCTACGCCTTCCGCGGCTACGCCACAGGAGCCGCCGACTACTTGACCAAGCCCTTCGACCCCTGGGTCCTACGAGCCAAGGTCAGCGTCTTCCTGGACCTGCACCGCAAGACCCGACAACTGGAAAACCTGCTGGCACGGCAGCGGGCACACGGGGAGCGGGTCAACTCACTCCTGTCCACGCTGGAGAAGCAACTGTCCCAAGACTCCCCGGACTTGTCGGAGGCCCGAATACAGATCCGGGACCTCCAGAAACTGATGTCAGGGGAAAACCGCACGTAACTCAGGGGCGCGGGGAACTGCGCGACAAGCCCCAGCGAACCCGCTGCTGACATGCGGCCCGCAGTTCCCCGGCTCTCAAGCGGAGCGCTACGCCTCCCGAGTCCCCGCGTACATGTCCTCAATAAGGTGCTGGTACTCCTTCTCCACCACCGGCCGCTTCAACTTCAGACTCGGCGTCAGCTCACCGTGCTCGACATCAAGATCCCGCGGCAGAAGACGGAACTTCTTGACGGTCTGCCACCGCTGCAACCCCTCGTTCAGCTGCGCGACATACCCCTCGACGAGCTCCACCGTCGCCGGCGCCGCGATGACCTCCTCGTAGGACTTCCCCTCCAGCCCGTTCTCCGCGGCCCACCCCTGGATGGACGGCTCGTCGAGCGCGATGAGCGCGGTACAGAAGTTACGGTCCGCACCGATCACCATGACGTTGGACGTGAACGGGCACAGCGCCTTGAACTGCCCCTCGATCTCGGTCGGCGCGATGTACTTGCCACCGGACGTCTTGAACAGGTCCTTCTTGCGGTCGGTGATCCGCAGATACCCGTCGGGCGACAGCTCCCCGATGTCACCGGTGTGGAACCACCCGTCGGCCTCCAGCACCTCGGCGGTCTTCTCCGGCAGCCCGTGGTACCCCTCCATGATGCCGGGGCCGCGCAGCAGGATCTCGCCGTCGTCGGCGATGCGCACCTCCGTGCCGGGCAGCGGCTTGCCCACCGTGCCCGTGCGGAAGGCCTCGCCCGGGTTGAGGAACGACGCGGCGGAGGACTCGGTGAGACCGTAGCCCTCCAGGATGGGGATGCCGGCGCCGGCGAAGAAGAAGCCGATCTCGGGCGCCAGCGCGACCGAGCCGGAGACACAGGCGCGCAGCCGGCCGCCGAACGCCTCGCGCAGCTTCTTGTAGACCAGCGCGTCGGCGACCTTGTGCTTGGCCTCCAGCCCGAACGGGACGGACGCGGTACCGGTGCGCCGGAAGTTGTCCTGGCTGACCTTGGCGTACTCGCGGGCGACCCCCGCCGCCCACTGGAAGATCTTGTACTTGGCCGGACCGCCCGCGCGCGCCTTGGCGACGACGCCGTTGTAGACCTTCTCGAAGATGCGCGGCACGGCGGCCATGTACGTCGGCTGCACGACCGGCAGATTCTCGATGATCTTGTCGACCCGGCCGTCGACGGCGGTGATGTGCCCGACCTCGATGTGTCCCGCGAGGAGCACCTTGCCCATGACGTGCGCGAGCGGCAGCCACAGGTACTGCACGTCCTCCGGTGCGAGCAGGCCGGTCGCCCCGATGGCCTTCGCCATGTACGCCCAGTTGTCGTGCGGGAGGCGGACGCCCTTGGGGCGGCCCGTGGTGCCCGAGGTGTAGATGAGGGTGGCGAGCTGGTCCTTGGTGATCGCGCCGACCTTCTCCTTGATCAGGTCGGGCTTCTTCTCCAGGTACGCGGCGCCGCGCTCCTCCAGCTCGGCGAGGGAGAGGATCCAGTCCTCCGAGAGGTCCGCGCCCTCGGGGTCGATGACCACGACATGGGTCAGCTCCGGCAGCTCGGCCTTCTTCTCGCGGGCCTTGGCGAGCTGCGCGGCGTTCTCGGCGATGAGCACCCGACTGCCGGAGTCGGACAGGATGTACGCGGATTCCTCGGCGTTCGTCTGCGGGTAGACCGTGGTGTTGGCCGCGCCCGCGCACATGATGCCGAGGTCGCACAGGATCCACTCGATCCTGGTGGCGGAGGACAGGGCGATGCGCTGTTCCGGCTGTACACCCAGCTCGACGAGCCCGGCCGCGATGGCGTTGACCCGTTCGGCCGCCTGCGCCCAGTTCAGCGACTTCCAGTCCGAGGGGCCCTGGCCGGAGGCGGGAGGCACGGGGTAGCGGAATGCCTCGGCGTCCGGCGTGGCCGCCACACGCTCCAGGAAGAGGGCCGCCATGGACGGCGGACGGTTCTCGATCAGGGTCTGTGTGTCGCTCACGACATCCTCCGGGGCACGCGACAGTACAGCTGGCTCATGGACTGTGCGGCTGGCTCAAAGCGGCTGTTGTTTAACTCGCGAGTAACCATCGAGTGGTGATCAGGGTAGAGCGCGGTTCGCCGGTTCGTAAGGGGCGGCGGGCGGTCACTTTCCACCGAGAACGACCGTACGATCACGCGCCGACGTCCCCCGGAAGACCCGCGGGCCCGCCGCGCCGAAACGCGACGAGCCCGCATTCTGCCCCAGTTTCCGTGGGTAACAGTGACTACCCCGGCGGTCGGCCACGCCCGCCGCCGATGGCTACTTCTTGCCCTTGCCGCCACCGGCGCTGTCGTCGCTGGACAGAACGGCGATGAAGGCCTCCTGCGGAACCTCCACAGAGCCCACCATCTTCATCCGCTTCTTGCCTTCCTTCTGCTTCTCCAGCAGCTTCCGCTTCCGGGAGATGTCACCGCCGTAGCACTTGGCGAGGACGTCCTTGCGGATGGCGCGGATGGTCTCGCGGGCGATGACCCGGGAGCCGATGGCGGCCTGGATGGGCACCTCGAAGGCCTGCCGCGGGATCAGCTCGCGCAGCTTGGCGACGAGCCGCACCCCGTACGCGTACGCCGCGTCCTTGTGCGTGATCGCCGAGAAGGCGTCCACCTTGTCGCCGTGCAGCAGGATGTCGACCTTGACCAGGCTGGAGGTCTGCTCGCCGGTGGGCTCGTAGTCGAGCGAGGCGTAGCCGCGGGTCTTGGACTTCAGCTGGTCGAAGAAGTCGAAGACGATCTCCGCGAGCGGCAGCGTGTACCGGATCTCGACCCGGTCCTCCGACAGATAGTCCATGCCGAGCAGGACACCGCGCCGGGTCTGGCACAGCTCCATGATCGACCCGATGAACTCGGAGGGAGCCAGGATCGTGGCGCGTACGACGGGTTCGTACACCTCCGCGATCTTGCCCTCCGGGAACTCGCTCGGGTTGGTGACGGTGTGCTCGCTGCCGTCCTCCATGACGACGCGGTACACGACGTTCGGCGCGGTGGCGATCAGATCGAGCCCGAACTCACGCTCGAGCCGCTCGCGAATGACATCGAGGTGGAGCAGCCCGAGGAAGCCGACCCGGAAGCCGAACCCCAGCGCGGCGGAGGTCTCCGGCTCGTACACCAGCGCGGCGTCGTTGAGCTGGAGCTTGTCGAGGGCGTCACGCAGCTCGGGGTAGTCCGACCCGTCCAGCGGATACAGCCCCGAGAAGACCATGGGCTTCGGATCCTTGTATCCACCCAGCGCCTCGGTCGCACCCTTGGCCAGGCTGGTGATGGTGTCACCGACCTTGGACTGCCGGACGTCCTTCACCCCGGTGATGAGGTAGCCCACCTCACCGACACCCAGTCCGTCCGCCGGGAGCATCTCGGGCGAGTTGGTCCCGATCTCCAGCAGCTCGTGCGTGGCATTGGTGGACATCATCCGGATCCGCTCACGCCTGTTGAGCTGCCCGTCGATGACACGGACGTACGTGACGACACCCCGGTACGAGTCGTACACCGAGTCGAAGATCATCGCGCGCGCGGGCGCGTCCTTGACCCCGACCGGCGCCGGAACCTCGGCGACGACCCGGTCGAGCAGCGCGTCGACGCCCACGCCCGTCTTGGCGGAGACCTTGAGAACGTCGTCGGGGTCACACCCGATGAGGTTGGCCAGTTCCTCGGAGAACTTCTCCGGCTGCGCGGCCGGCAGGTCGATCTTGTTCAGTACGGGGATGATCTTGAGGTCGTTCTCCATCGCCAGGTAGAGGTTGGCGAGAGTCTGCGCCTCGATGCCCTGGGCCGCGTCGACCAGGAGGACGGTCCCCTCACAGGCCGCCAACGACCGCGACACCTCGTACGTGAAGTCGACGTGCCCGGGGGTGTCGATCATGTTGAGGATGTGCGTGTTGCCCGGATCGGTGGTCGGCGCCCAGGGCAGACGCACCGCCTGGGACTTGATCGTGATACCGCGCTCACGCTCGATGTCCATGCGGTCGAGGTACTGAGCACGCATCTGCCGCTGGTCGACCACACCGGTCAGCTGGAGCATCCGGTCGGCGAGCGTGGACTTGCCGTGGTCGATGTGCGCGATGATGCAGAAATTGCGGATCTGAGCCGGGTCGGTACGGCTCGGCTCGGGCACATGGCTAGGGATCGCGGGCACGCAGGGTCCTGATTCTTGAGGCGTCCGCAGCCGTCTGCGGTCTCGGGTCGGATCGGATCTAGCGGGTCTATACGTAAGCACCATGGTCCCACGGGCGGAGAGCGGCGACCGGTTTGGGCCGACCCGTGGGTGGCTGGTAGCGTGGATGGCTGTGTCTCATGCCCTCTCAGCACGAGACACAACCCAAGAAAATCACCGGTTCGGGACCCGTGCGGCCCCGCACCAGAACCTGTAGAGGCTCATTCGTGGCGAACATCAAGTCCCAGATCAAGCGGAACAAGACGAACGAGAAGGCGCGCCTTCGCAACAAGGCCGTCAAGTCGTCGCTCAAGACCGCGATCCGCAAGGCCCGTGAGGCCGCTGCCGCGGGTGACGTCGAGAAGGCCACCGAGTACCAGCGCGCTGCCGCGCGTCAGCTCGACAAGGCTGTCTCGAAGGGCGTCATCCACAAGAACCAGGCCGCCAACAAGAAGTCGGCGCTTGCTTCCAAGGTCGCCACCCTCAAGGGCTGAGCTCCTTCTTTGATCTGACCGCCGGCTGGACCCAGAGCGGGCCCTCTCTCATCCGCTCCCACCCGGCACCCCCGGACCCGTACGCGGCCTGCGTTCGCCACGCGGGTACAGGTCCACCATCGTGAACCGGAAGCCCCGCCTCACCACCCTTCCCCAGGGTGGACGGCGGGGCTTCGGCGTTGTGCCAGGCCTTCCCGACGCAGAAGGACAGCCACCCGCATTGGAGGACAGGCCCGAAGGGCCGTCCTCCAGGGGCGCGGGGAACTGCGCGACAAGCCACGACGCACCTGAACATGCCCACTCAGTCCAGACGCGCCAGTCATCCCCCAGCGGGGGTCTGGGGGCGGCAGCCCCCAGGGCAGTCCGGGGTCGAAGGGGCAGCGCCCCTGGGGGAAGGGACGGGTAGGGGCGGCGGGGGCGAGAAAACTCAGCCCCTCCGAGACCGAGCCGCCCGCGCAATCACCACGACCGCCTTCTCCAACGCGTACTCGGGATCATCCCCCCCACCCTTCACCCCGGCATCAGCCTCGGCGACCGCCCGCAACGCCACGGCCACCCCATCCGGCGTCCACCCCCGCATCTGCTGCCGCACCCGATCGATCTTCCACGGCGGCATCCCCAACTCCCGCGCAAGATCCCCCGGCCGCCCACCCCGCGCCGACGACAGCTTCCCGATCGCCCGCACCCCCTGAGCCAACGCACTGGTGATCAACACCGGCGCCACCCCCGTCGCCAACGACCACCTCAGCGCCTCCAGCGCCTCCGCCGCGCGCCCCTCAACGGCCCGATCGGCCACCTCGAAGCTCGACGCCTCGGCCCGCCCGGTGTAGTACCGCCCGACCACCGCCTCGTCGATCGTCCCCTCGACATCCGCGACCAGTTGTGCCGCCGCGGACGCGAGCTCCCGCAGATCACTCCCGATCGAGTCGACGAGCGCCTGACACGCCTCAGCCGTGGCGGACCGCCCGAGCGCCCGAAACTCCCCCCGCACGAACGCCAGCCGATCCCCCGGCTTCGTCATCTTCGGACACGCCACCTCCCGCGCCCCCGCCTTGCGCGCGGCGTCCAGCAGCCCCTTCCCCTTGGCCCCACCCGCGTGCACCAGCACGAGGGTGATCTCCTCGGCGGGAGCCCCCAGATACGCCTTCACATCCTTGATCGTGTCGGCGGAGAGATCCTGCGCATTCCGTACGACCACGACCTTCCGCTCTGCGAAGAGCGACGGACTCGTCAGCTCGGCGAGCGTGCCGGGCTGCACCTGCTCCGAGGTCAGGTCACGTACGTCCGTGTCGGCGTCGGCGGCCTTCGCGGCGGCCACCACCTCCCGCACGGCCCGGTCGAGCAGAAGGTCCTCCTGGCCCACGGCAAGCGTCACGGGGGCGAGAGGGTCGTCATGCGCAGTGTTCTTGGCCATCGCCCACAGCATCCCACGGCCCACTGACAACGAAGCCCGGACGCCCGTGGGCCCTACTCAGCCGCGGGCAGTCGTGCCGCGTCAGCGCCGGGTTGCACGACCTACCGCCCCGCACCATCCCCCGAGCACACACGAACCCCGGCCCGGCTCGCGCGACCTCTACGGTTCCTCCCGCCACCCCTCCCACTCCCCCGCGAACTCGTCCAACACCACCGGATCAAGCCGCCCTCGCTCGTCCCGCAGCACCAACAGCCACTGCGCGTCCTCGGCGTCGTCCTCGCCCGCCAGCGCGTCCCGCACCAGCTGGGGCTCCTCATCCAGCCCGAACCGCTCCCGAAGCGCCTCCGCCGCCTCCTCCGCGGCGTCACGGTCGGGCAGCACCAGCACATGTCTCACATCACTCACGGCGCCATTTTCCGTCACACCGGCCCCACTCCACGCACTCCGGCCCGTCCAGCGCCCTCACCCCACACCCCCTCCCGGCCTGTCTAGCGCACCCTCCTCCCCTCCCCCACCTCCGGCACCCGCCCCAGCTCCATCCCGAACTGCTCCCGATACGCCGCCAGCACCTCCCCATCCGTCGCCAGCTCGGTCACCTCCCGGTCGCCCGCCGCCGAGGTGACCGTGAGGGTGCGGCCGCTGAGGGTGATGCGTCCGCCGCCCTCGGCGACCCGGGAGCAGACGAGGGACTGGGTGAAGTGCGAGGCCGGCGAGGTGCTGTGCCACCAGGCCCCGGCCACGAAGTCTCCAAGCGCTCTCGGCCGCAGTTCCAGCCGGTACTGGGGCTTGCCGTCCCGCAGTACGTCCAGGTCCCCGAACTCCCGCCCCCCGCTCTCCCGATCCGCCTCGACCACCCGGAACGTCCCGCCCGGATCCTCCTGCTCCCCCCGCTCCTCGAACTCCAGCGGATAGTGACTGTTCGCCCCGAACCCGACGTCGGCCAGCCAGTCGCCCCCGTCCACCGTCCGCACCCGCAGCGCGAGATGGTCGTACGGGATGCCCAGCCGCCCTTCCTCGCCGTACACCCGCGCCGCGAGCAGCGTCACGTCGTACCCCAGTGCCGCGAGCAACGCCCCGAACAGGCCGTTCAGTTCGAAGCAGAAGCCACCCCTACGCTCCCCGACCACCTTGTCGAGCAGCTGTTTCTCCTCCAGGACGATCTCCTCTCCGAGGTGGATCGACAGGTTCTCGAACGGCACCGCCCGCAGATGGCGCAGATGCAGTTCGCGCAGGACGTCGAGGGTGGGCCAGGCCGGATGCTCGGCCCCGAGACGGCGGAGGTAGGCGTCAAGCTCTGCGGTATCCATGAGGTCAGTCTCTCGCCACCAGCAACTCCTTCGCCGTACCCGCGACAGCGATCGCGCCGTCCACGTCCGTACGCAGCACCGCGGCACCCCCGGCCCGCAGCGCCGCGACCGTACTGGGGGCCGGGTGGCCATACGGGTTGTCCGCGCCCACAGAGATGAGCGCCAGCCGTGGGGCCATCGCCCGTATCAGGCCCGGGTCCTGGTAGGCCGACCCGTGATGGGCGACCTTCACCACGTCCACAGCCCCCAGCGCCGCGGCCTCGGGGGATCTCGACAGCTCCCGCTGGGCAGGGGGTTCCAGGTCGCCCAGGAGCAGCAGGGTCAGGCCGGCCGAGCGGACGAGCATGGTCACGCTGGCGTCGTTCGGCCCGTCCGGTGCGGACGCGTCGCCCGGCGGCCACAGCACCCGCCACGCGAGGCTCCCGGTGCGCCGCTCCTCCCCGGCCACGGCCCGTGTCACCGGAATCCGCCGGGCCGCCGCCTCCCTGTGTACGAACTCGGCCTGGTCGGCGGGCTCCGCGAACCCCGTCGTCGCGATCGCCCCCACCGACCGCCCCCGCAGCACTCCCGGGAGCCCCGCCACATGGTCGGCGTGAAAGTGGGTGAGGACGACGAGCGGGACCTCGGTGATGCCGAGTGTCGTCAGACAACGGTCGACGAGCACCGGATCGGGACCGGCGTCCACGACCACCCCGGCACCGTCGCCCGCCGCGAGGACCGTCGCGTCGCCCTGGCCGACATCGCACATCACAAACCGCCAGCCCGGCGGCGGCCACCCCGTGATCACCCTGGTCAGCGGTGGTGGCTGCACCACGACCAGCAGAAACACCACCACACAGACCCCGACCAGCCATGGGTGGCTCACGAGCCGCCGCCCGACGAACACGACGACGACGGTGACGAGAGCGAGCAACAGCGCGCCCGTCCAACTGCCCGGCCAGTCCACTCCCGCGCCGGGCAGCGACGCCCCCGTGCGGGCGATGTCCGCGATCCAGCCGGCGGGCCAGCTCGCGCACCAGGCAAGGCACTCGGCCACGGGCATCGCCACCGGGGCCGTCGCCAGCGTGGCGAACCCCAGCACCGTGGCCGGGGCCACCGCGAACTCCGCCAGCAGATTGCACGGCACCGCCACCAGGCTCACCTTGGCCGACAGTACGGCCACGACCGGCGCGCACACCGCCTGCGCGGCTCCCGCCGCCGCCAGCGCCTCCGCCGGACGCGGTGGCACCCGGCGTCGCTGGAGTGCCGCACTCCAGCGCGGGGCGAGGGTGAGCAGGGCGCCGGTCGCGAGGACGGACAGCAGAAAGCCGTAACTGCGGGCCAGCCAGGGGTCGTAGAGCACCAGCAGCAGCACCGCCGTCGCCAGCGCGGGGATGAGGGATCTGCGGCGGCCCGTCGCGATGGCCAGCAGCGCGATCGAACCGCAGGCCGCGGCCCGCACCACACTCGGGTCCGGCCGGCACACGATCACGAAGCCGATGGTCAGCGCACCGCCGACCAGCGCGGTCGCCCGCAACGGAATCCCGAGCCGGGGCGCGAGCCCCCGCCGCTCGGCCCGCTGGGCCAGCCCCGGCGGCCCGATGAACAGGGCCAACAGGATCGTGAAGTTGGCTCCGCTGACAGCGAGAAGGTGAGTGAGGTCGGTCGCCTTGAACGCCTCGTCCAACTCGGCCGGCACCCTCGACGTGTCCCCGACGACGAACCCCGGCAGCAACGCCCGCGCGTCCGCGTCCAGCCCGTCGGTCGCCTCCCGCAGCCCCGCGCGCAACCGCCCCGCGAGCCGCTGCACCGCACTCGCCTCCCCCACCACCTCCGGCACCCCACCGCCCCGCACCCGCAGTACGGCCGCCACGCGGTCTCCCCCGACCATGGTCGGCACGACCTGCGCCACCACCCGCACCCGGGTCGACGGCAACAGCGAGAGCCAGGGCGAACGGCCACCCGTGCCGGGACCTCCGCCGCTATCCCCACCTGCACTCTCGCCGTGCCCCGCGCCCAGCCCCGCATCACCACCACCGTCACGGTCACCGCCACCGCCTGCGGCCGGACCCGCGTCGGCGCCGGCGCCCACATGAGACCGCCTCTCCACGTCGACGATGACCAGCACCGGAGTCCGTGTGTCCACCACCGTCCCGTCCGGGCTCGTCATGCGTCGCACCTCGGCCTGGAGGAGCACAGCGGTCGGGGCCGCGTGGTTGCCCTTGATCCGGGGGCGGGTGAGGCGTGGGTCGGAGGTGAGCTCGACATCCGCGGTCACACGGGCGTACTGCTCGGCCAGGTCAGGCACGGGACCACGCCTCAGGTCCGCCCCGTGCAGCCCGGCGGAGGCGGCGGCCGCACCGGCGCACAGCAGCAGGGCGGCGACGGACACCTTCGTCCAGCCCCCAGCTCCACGTCGTCGTCGCCACCGCCCGTGCGCAAGGCCTTGCCCGTGGCCATGGCCTTGCCCGTGGCCTTGTCCGTGCCCGTGCCCGTGCCCTTGCCCTTGCCCTTGCCCTTGCCCTTGCCCTTGCCCTTGCCGGATGACGAGCAGGGCCACGCCCGCGACCAGACAGACCACGACCACACCCGTGACCCACCCGGGCGAGGCATGCACCATCAGCGCCGCCGTCCCCCACGCGGCCAGCGCCGGTGGCACGAGACGCAAGTCCGTCGGCCCCTCCTGCCTGGGATGCGCGTCGCCGAGACGAGTGCCGGAGGCCAGATGCACGGCGGGACGTCGGGGAGCACCCTGTACCCCAACTGCCGCCGATACCTCCTCTTCCCTCACCTTCATGGCCGCACGAGGTTCCGTAGGTCGGCGAAACGGCGGTCGCCGATTCCGTTCACCTCGCGCAGTTCGTCGACCGAGCGGAAGCCGCCGTGTTGGGTGCGGTAGTCGATGATGTGCTGTGCGAGGACAGGACCGACGCCGGGCAGGGTGTCCAACTGGTCCGCGGTGGCCGTGTTGAGGGAGACGGGGGCTGTCGGCGTGGCACCGGTGCCCGCCCCGCCGGTTCCGGCGACACCACCGCCACCACCGCCCGCCCCGGCGCCCGGCACCGCACCCGCCCCGGACACCGCGGCCGGGTTGCCGACCAGGACCTGTTCGCCGTCGACGAGGAGACGGGCGCGGTTGAGACCGTCGGTGTTCGCGCCCGGCCGCACACCGCCCGCCGCCCGCAACGCGTCGGCGACGCGGGAACCGGCCGGCAACCGTTGGATCCCCGGACTGCGCACCTTCCCGCTGACATCCACCACGATCGAGGGCCCGGCCGAGGGAGCCACCGCCCCGGCCGCGGCGCCCGGCGCCACCACCTGACCACCACCGGCTGCGCCGAATGAAGCCCCCGGATCCCCTGTCCCACCCGGAGCCCCCGGCATCCCCTCCCGCACCACCTCGGGCGCGCTCACCGGCTGGGTGCGTCCCGCCCAGAAGTGCTGTGCCGCGAACACCGCCGCGGCCACCAGCACCACACTCAGTGCGACGACGCTCTTCCGCTCGATGCCGCACCGCACCTGCAACCACAACGGCAACCGCTCCCGCACGGCCGGCCCTACCCGCTCACGCCACGTACCCCTCACATCGCGGCCGACAGTGTCTTCCTCGACCTCGACCTCACGACCGGCTTCAGACCTGTCGGTGACAGCAGCACCGGCGAGAGCACCACGAGCGACAGCACGGCTGCCCGCACCACCACCGCCACCGCCACGACCACCGGCACCGGCACCGGCACCGGCACCGGCACCGGCACCGGCAGCACCCCTGGCAGCACCTCGCCCACCGGCAACACCCCCACGCGGGAGGCCAGCGTCAGCCCGGCTCCCGGACTCATCCACATCACCACCGATGGCAGGAGCACCGGCGCCCTCGACCCCACGCGCCCAGGCAACGCCGAAGCCAACCCCCGTCCTCCCCCTGGGCGCTCCTGGCGGCCCGTGCCCCAACTCGCGCGGCTCCCTGACCCTTTCGGGGAACAGTGCCTCCGCGCGCAGCCGGAGCGTCTCCGCTGAGGCCCGGCGGCGACCGGCCCTGCCCCGGGGCTGCCGTGTGCGGTGCCGGGCGCGCCCGTCCGAGGTCGGGCCCCGGCCCGGGCCGCTGGTGACTGTCGCAGTACGTGAACGTGATCGAAGTGCCATGCGCCGAGGATCGGGCAAGCCCGCCCACTCGCGATGATCTTGCTCAATTCCCGTGGATTACTGCCCAGTTGTGGATAACTTCGTCACCCACACGAGCGACGGCCCCCACGGCAGCCGAACGGCAACGTCCCCGGACGCGGTGTCGGCACCAGCACAGGTCCCCTCACCGAGGCGAGACAACCGCCCCCAACAACCCAGGCCCCGTATGCGCCCCGATCACCGCCCCGACCTCGCTCACATGCAGGTCGGCCAGCCCGGGCACCCGCTCCCGCAGCCGTTCCGCGAGCGCCGAGGCCCGCTCGGGCGCGGCGAGGTGATGGACGGCGATGTCGACCGGCGCGCCGCCCGCCCGCTCGGCGACGATCTCCTCCAGACGGGCGATCGCCTTGGACGCCGTACGGACCTTCTCCAGCATCTCGATGCGGCCGCCGTCCAGCTGCAGCAGCGGCTTGACCGCCAGCGCGGACCCGAACAGGGCCTGCGCCGCGCCGATCCGCCCGCCCCGGCGCAGGTAGTCCAGGGTGTCGACGTAGAAGAACGCGGACGTACCCGCGGCCCGCTTCTCGGCGGCCGTGACGGCCTCGTCCACCGTGCCGCCCGCCTCCGCGGACTCGGCGGCGGCCAGGGCGCAGAACCCCAGGGCCATCGCGACCATCCCGGTGTCCACCACGCGCACCGGCACGGGTGCCTCGCGCGCCGCGAGCACGGCCGCGTCGTAGGTGCCCGAGAACTCGGCGGACAGATGGAGGGAGACGATGCCCGTGGCGCCCGACTCCGCGACCCTGCGGTAGGTCTCCGCGAACAGTTCGGGGCTGGGGCGGGAGGTGGTGACGGACCGTCGCTTCTGCAGCGCCTGGGCCAGGGAACGTGCCGAGATCTCGTTGCCCTCTTCGAGCGCCTGATCGCCGAGAACCACGGTCAACGGCACCGCGATGATGCCGTGACGCTCCATCGCCGGCGGCGGCAGGTAGGCCGTTGAATCGGTGACGATCGCGACATGGCGGGACATGACCTGGAGGTTACCCGCCAAGTCCCCCTGACGGCAGCCCGGCCCCTGTCACCTGCGACCGTACGGAGCGAGCCGACCGAGCCGTTCGAGCCCACCGGCTCAAGTCGTGCTCTCCGGGCGGGGCTTCTTCTGCCACGGGTATGTCGGCCGCGCGCTCGGCGGGGTGATCGCGGGCTTCGACGGCTCCTCGCCGGTGCGGGACTCGGCGGTGCGGGACTCGGGGGTCTCCCGCCAGGTCTGCCCCGTGGAGGCGGTCGGCTCCGGCTTCGGTGCCTCGGGCCAGACCGGCGTGGGCTCGGCCTTGGGCGCCTCGGGCCAGACCGACGCGGGTTCCGTCGTCCAGTGCCGCAGCGCGCCCGCCTCGACGTCGATCTGGGCGCTGAGCGTCTCCAGGTCGTCCTCCGCGAACCTGCGGGCCCGGTCGTGCGCCGCCCAGCGCAGCGAGTCGGCGGACTTGATGATCCGCTCCGTGCGCTCGCGCAGCGCGGGCAGCCGCTGGGCCAGCTTGGCCCGGTCCGGCTCGGGCTCCAGGCGCCTGAGCTCGTCGTCCAGCTCCCGGCCGTGCTTGCTGAGCTGCGCGAAGAGGGCCAAGGACTCCTTCAGGGACTCGTCCTCGCCCACGCCCGCCTGCAAGGCCTCCTGCGTGGCCCGCATCGAGGTGCGCAACTTCAGCCGCAGGTCGGCCAGTTGGCCCACCGGGCCCGGCTGGGCGAGGCTTCTGGCGCGCAGGGTGGTGTCCTCGACGGTCCGCTTGGCCTGCGTGATCGTACGGTCCACGCCGCGCTTGGCCGCGCCGACCGCCTTCACCGTGGCGTAGGCGCCCAGTACGACGAGCAGCACGAAGAGCAGGGCGACCACTGCGATCACGGTTTCCACGGCGCGCTCCTCCTCCGACCAGCACGGCACATACTGCTGCGCTCTTCCACGGTAAACGCAGCGGGCAGGTCCCGAGTTCCATCGGAACCCTGAACCTGCCCGTAGGGGACGCCCCCGAACCGCGGCCAGGACCGCTGGGCCAGGCGGCTACGTGACGATGTTCACCAGCTTCGGCGCCCGCACGATCACCTTCCGGATCGGTGCCCCGGCCAGCGCCGCGACGACCTTCTCGTCGCCCAGGGCCACCTTCTCCAGCTCCTCCTCGGAGATCGTCGGCGGCACCTCCAGGCGGGCCTTGACCTTGCCCTTGATCTGGACGACACAGGTGACGGCCTCGTCGACGACGTAGGCGGGATCGGCGACCGGGAAGTCCTGGTGCACCACCGAATCCCCATGCCCCAGCTTGCGCCACAGCTCCTCGGCGATGTGCGGGGCCAGCGGCGCGACCAGCAGGACCAGGGCCTCGGCGACGGAGCGGGACACCGGGCCGCCCACCTTGGTCAGGTGGTTGTTCAGCTCGGTGACCTTGGCGATCGCGGTGTTGAACCGCAGGCCCTCCAGGTCCTGGCGTACGCCGTCGATGGCCTTGTGCAGCGCCCGCAGGGTGTCCTCGCCGGGCTCGGCGTCCACCACGGTCACCTCACCGGTGGCCTCGTCGACGACGTTGCGCCACAGCCGCTGCAGCAGCCGGAACTGGCCCACCACCGCGCGCGTGTCCCACGGCCGGGAGACGTCCAGCGGGCCCATCGCCATCTCGTACAGACGCAGTGTGTCGGCGCCGTACTCCTCGCAGATGAACTCCGGAGTGACCGCGTTCTTCAGGGACTTGCCCATCTTGCCCAGCAGGCGGCTGACCTTCTCGCCCTCGTAGTAGTAGGCGCCGTCGCGCTCCTCCACCTCGGCGGCCGACACCGCGAAGCCACGGCTGTCGCGGTAGACGAAGGCCTGGATCATGCCCTGGTTGAACAGCTTGTGGAACGGCTCTGCCGACGAGACATGGCCCAGGTCGAACAGGACCTTGGACCAGAAGCGCGCGTACAGCAGGTGCAGCACGGCGTGCTCGGCGCCGCCGACGTACAGGTCGACGCCGCCGTGCGGCTGGCCCTCGCGCGGGCCCATCCAGTACCGCTCGATCTCCGGGTCGACCAGCTTCTCGGAGTTGTGCGGGTCCAGGTAGCGCAGCTCGTACCAGCAGGAACCGGCCCAGTTGGGCATGGTGTTGGTCTCACGCCGGTACGGACGCGGGCCGCGGCCGTCGCCCAGGTCCAGCGTGACGTTCACCCACTCCTCGTTCCGCGACAGCGGCGTCTCGGGCTGGGTGTCGGCGTCGTCCGGCTCGAAAGTGCGCGGCGAGTAGTCCTCGACCTCGGGCAGCTCCAGCGGCAGCATCGACTCGGGCAGGGAGTGGGCGATGCCGTCCTCGTCGTAGACGATCGGGAAGGGCTCGCCCCAGTACCGCTGGCGGCTGAACAGCCAGTCGCGCAGGCGGAAGTTGACGGTGCCCTGGCCGACACCGGACCGCTCCAGCCACTCGGTGATGCGCTCCTTGGCCTCGGCGACGCCCAGGCCGTCCAGGGAGACACCCTCACCGGTGGAGTTGATGATCTTCGCGTCGTAGGACGCGAAGGCGTTCTCCCACGTCGAGGTGTCCGTGCCGCGGCCGTCGGTCGGCTCGACGATGCAGTGGACCGGCAGCTCGAAGGCGCGTGCGAACTCGAAGTCGCGCTGGTCGCCCGCCGGAACGGCCATGATCGCGCCGGTGCCGTAGCCCATCAGCACGTAGTCGGCGATGAAGACCGGGATCCGCTCGCCGTTGACCGGGTTGGTCGCGTACGAGCCGATGAAGACACCGGTCTTGTCCTTGGCCTCGGCCTGCCGCTCGACATCGGACTTCGAGGCGGCCTGCGCGCGGTAGGCGGCGACGGCCTCGGCCGGGGTCGCGTGGCCGCCGGTCCAGACGTCGTGCGTGCCCTCGGGCCAGGCGGCCGGGGTGAACTTCTCGACCAGCGGGTGCTCGGGCGCCAGCACCATGTAGGTCGCGCCGAACAGGGTGTCCGGGCGCGTGGTGAAGACCGTGATGCGCTCGCCGTCCACGGGGAAGTCGACGCGGGCGCCCTCGGAGCGGCCGATCCAGTTGCGCTGCTGCAGCTTGATGGCCTCGGGCCAGTCCAGCTCGTTCAGATCGTCCAGCAGGCGGTCGGCGTACGCCGTGATCCGCATGTTCCACTGGCGCAGCTTGGCCTTGAAGACGGGGAAGTTGCCGCGCTCGGAGCGGCCGTCGGCGGTGACCTCCTCGTTGGCCAGCACGGTGCCCAGGCCGGGGCACCAGTTGACCGGCGCGTCGGAGGCGTACGCCAGGCGGTACTCACTCAGGACGTCGGCGCGTTCGACGGCGCTCAGCGTGCTCCAGGAGCCGCCGCCGGGCACCGCGCGCTCACCGGACTCGAACTGGGAGACCAGCTCGGCGATCGGGCGGGCCTTCTTCGCCTCGTCGTCGTACCAGGAGTTGAAGATCTGCAGGAAGATCCACTGGGTCCACTTGTAGTAGTCCGGGTCGATCGTGGCGAACGACCGGCGCTTGTCGTGGCCCAGACCCAGCCGGCGCAGCTGGGACTTCATGTTGGTGATGGCGGCCTCGGTGGTGACCCGGGGGTGCTCGCCGGTGGCCACGGCGTGCTGCTCGGCGGGCAGGCCGAAGGCGTCGAAGCCCAGGGTGTGCAGGACGTTGTGGCCGGTCATCCGCTGGTAGCGGGCGAAGACGTCGGTGGCGATGTACCCCAGGGGGTGGCCGACGTGCAGGCCCGCGCCGGACGGGTACGGGAACATGTCCATGATGAACTTCTTGGGCCGGGCGGCCAGCTCGGGGTCGCCCGCCAGGTCCCCGCTCGGGTTGGCAGCGGCGTAGGTGCCCTCGGCGTCCCAGAAGTCCTGCCAGCGTGCCTCGATCTCGGCCGCGACGGCGGCCGTGTAGCGGTGCGGCGCGGCCGTCTCGGCGGCAGCGGGGTTCGTCTCGCTCATGATCCTCAAAGCTCCATCGATCGTCTCTGCCAGCGGGCTGTTCGTCCAGGAAACGAAAAATCCCCTCGCACAGGAGGGGACGCCGCGCCGATTCCGACCACGCCGTTCATCGGCGGTCGGGACTGATCAGCGCGGCTCGCTAAGCAGAAGGCGTACGGCACGCATGGGCTCAGGGTACCGCAGCCCTCACAGCCGCCGCGACGAGGTTCCGGGCCGGCGAGGGACAGGCAGCAGCGGCGTGTCAGCCACGGAATCCGGCCAAAAAAGTTGAACTTTATTCAAAACTTACTTCGCGTAACAACCACTAAGGGGCAACACAGATGTGAGATTGCCCCTTGATAACAGCGCAATAACTGAAACCTCGTACCGCTCGGTTTGGCACCACTTACAGTTCGACGACGGGACCGCTTTCCCGAACTGTTCGGAGTTGCCCCCATGAACCCTCGTCGCAGTAACAGCTCGCTGCCCCAACCAGGCCGCTCGGCCTACGGGATGGCCACGGCTGCCGCTCTGCTGCTGATACCCGTAAGTGTGCTGGTCGGAGGTGACGCGTACCGCGAGTTCCTCGACTTCGGCGCGGGCGTTCTCTCGCTCGTCTCGCTGACCTGCTCGGTGCTCTGGGGTCTCGTCGCCCAGGACCGGACCCTTCTCAGCGTGCGCCAGAGGATCATCGGCCAGGCCGTCCACCGGACGACCGCCATCGCCTCGGTCGCGTTCCTCTTCCTGCACGTGACGGTGAAGCTGGCGCTGGACCATGTCTCCGCGCTCGCCCTGTTCCCCTTCGCGCTCGGAGTGACGGGCTCGGGCGCACTCATCGGCTTCGGCGCCACCGCGGCGACCCTGATGATCTTCGTTGCCATCACCGGCGCGCTGCGCAGCAACTTCGCCTCCCCCGCACCGGTCGCGGCGCGCTGGCGCACGATGCACATGATGGCCTACCCAGCCTGGTGTTTCGCGCTCGTGCACGGACTCTACGCGGGTCGCGAAGCGAAGCCGGTCTTCGTGATCCTCTACTCCCTGGGCCTGGTCGCCGTCGCCGCCGCCCTGCTGCTGCGTGCCGCCCCGCGTGAGGTCAAGCGCCAGGTGGCCGACCGGATCACCGCGGTCCTGGGCACCGACGGCCAGCGGCCCCCCGAGGTCGACGACCTCGTGAAGTCCCGTTCGGCCCTGCAGGGCTTGGAGGAGCCCGGCGGACGACGCGAGGGCGGTCGGCGTGAAGGCGGACAGCGCGACCAGATGCGCGACACCGGCCAGTTCCCGCTGCCCGGCTTCGGCGGCGGACAGGGCACGAACCCCCCGCTGGGCGACCCGCTGGTACCCCCGCAGCGCGCGGCGGCCGCCGCGGCCGACAGTGGCCCCGGCTTCGCGGCCGCCTACCGCGCGGTGTCGATGACCCCACGCGCCCCGGAGCCCACGGCGCCCTACCTGACCCAGCAGCAGCCGCTGGACATGCAGCCCACGCAGGCCATGCCCCGGGTGGACGACGGCGTCGGCACGGGCACACGCTGGCCGGCCCCGTCCCCGCCGCCGGTCGGCGAGGCGCCCCCGTCGGCGTACGACCCGATGCAGGACACCTTCGCCGGCCAGGCGTACACGGGAGGACAGACGACATACCCGGGCCAGACCTACCAGGGCGAGACCTACGCCACGGGGACTTCCGAAACTTCCTACGGAACGGCTGAGACGAACGCCCCCTACGGCACGTACAACCCGAATGACACGTACAACAGCGGTCCCGCCACTGAAACGCTGCCCGGCTACGACTACGACCCGCCGAGCTCAGGCGAACCCTGGAACGCGCCTTCCGGAGGATTTAAGTGAACGAGGCCCTTCCCGACGTCCCCGAAGTCCGTGTGGTGGGTCTCCCCCAGCTCACTTCGGGCTTCGACCTCGTCGAGAGACTCGACCTGCCCATGCACCTGAAGGTGCATGGTCCCCTCGAACCGATGGGCGGCGAGCAGCTCGCCCAGCTGTCCGAGCGGATCAACCTGAAGGGCAGGGGAGGCGCGGGCTTCCCGTTCCACAAGAAGCTGCGCTCTGTCGCCGAGGCGGCGATCAAGCGCGGCATCCGACCCGTCGTGGTCGTCAACGGCAGCGAGGACGAACCCGCCTGCCGCAAGGACACGGTGCTGATCAACCGTGCCCCGCACCTCATCCTGGACGGCGCCCTGCTGGTCGCGGAGGCCCTGGGCGCCCGTCAGCTGGTCATCGGGGTGACACGTGAATCCACCCAGCGGTCGATGGAGGCCGCGCTCTCCGAGCGCGGTCTGAGCAACCGGCGGGGCGCGGCCATCCGCGCGAGCGTGCAGCGCAACCCCGTCCGCATGGTCACCGGCGCCGCCGCGTCGCTGATCCGTTCGATCGACGGCGGTCCGGCCATTCCGCCGGGCCGCAAGACCAGCGCGTCGCAGAGCGGAGTCGGTGGCGCGCCGACCCTGCTCTCCAACGCCGAGACCTTCGCCCAGCTCGCCATCGGCGCCCGCATCGGCTCCGAGCGGTACGGCAACACGGGCCTGTACGACGAGCCGGGCACCGTCATGCTCACGGTCTCCGGCGCGGTCGCCCGCCCGATGGTGATCGAGGCGCCCACCGGTGTGCCGCTGCGCTACATCCTGCAGCTCGCCGGCGCGCCGCCGGTCCCGCAGGGCGTGCTGACCGGCGGCTACCACGGCAAGTGGATCGACGCGGCGACGGTCAACGAGGCGGTCGTCTCGCGCAACTCGCTGGACGCGGTGGGCGGTGCCCTCGGCGCGGGCGCGATCCTGCCGATCAGCCAGGACACCTGCCCGCTCGGCGAGTCGCTCCAGGTCGCCAAGTGGCTCGCCGAGGAGAGCGCGGGACAGTGCGGTCCCTGCTACCTCGGTCTGCCGGCCGCCGCGCGCGGTATGGAGGACATCCTCAACGGCGGCGGTCCGGCCGCTCTCGAGGCGCTCAAGCAGGTCGCGAAGAACGTCAAGCGGCGCGGCGCGTGTTCGCACCCGGACGGCTCCGCGATGTTCCTGGAATCGACGGTCAAGGCGTTCACCGACGACCTCGCCGCGCATGTCCTGGGCAACGGCTGCGGCCGGCCCGTGGAAGGCGTGCTGCCGCTCTTCGAGGGCGGCCGGATGCCGACCGGCATTCCGGGCGGCGCGGCCGAGGAGGAGAGCGGCGCCAGCCGCCAGAAGATCTACGTCGACTGGACCCTCTGCCGGGGCCACGGCCTGTGCGCCGACATCCTCCCCGAGGTCTTCCAGCTCGGCGCCGACGGCTTCCCCACCGTCGCCCAGGCGAAGGTCCCCCAGTACGCCGAGGCCAAGGCCCTCCGCGCGGTGCGCCGCTGCCCCGCGCTCGCCCTGCGCCTCGAGGAGGACAACCGCGCCGCCGCCCCGTCCCGCAATCTGCCGGTCCTCTCCCAGGGCCGCGGCCGCCGGGCTCTGGGCAGCGGTCGCTGAGTACGCCGAAGGGCGGTCCACCCCATCGGGGTGACCCGCCCTTTTCGCTGCCCGTGCCACTCTCGCCGCCGACAACGCGAAGACCCCGTCCATGTGGACGGGGTCTTTCTCTGTGGAGCTAAGGAGAATTGAACTCCTGACCTCCTGCATGCCATGCAGGCGCTCTACCAACTGAGCTATAGCCCCTCGTATTGTTCCGCCCGGTTTCCCCGGCGGCGACGCCAACATTACCGGTCCCTCGCGCGCACCACCAAATCGTTTCCGACGGGTACGGATTGGAGGTGGATTTGATGGCTAATGTCGGCTTCCGTGACCGTGCTCGCGTTCCCCGGAATCCACCGCCGTGTGCCAGTCGCCCTGGGCGCGTGTCTGTTCTCCTTCGCGGGGTTCTGGATCGCCCAGCGGGCCGCGGACGTCTCGATGATCGGCCTGATGGTCTACCGGGCCGAGGGCGAGACCGTACGGGCGGGCGGCGACCTCTACGCGCTGCGGGCGACCGAAGCCGAACCGCCCACCACCCACCCGCCGTTCGCGGCCCTGCTGTAAACCCCGCTGACGCTGCCGGACCCGGCCGCCCTGCGCACGCCGGCGACGGCCGGGAACCTGGCCCTCCTCGTGGTCTTCGTGGGGCTTTGGCTGCGGATCGCCGGGCACGCGCGCGTGGAGACCGTCTGGTGGGTCGCCGCGGTGGCCGTGTGGTGCGAGCCGGTGTGGACGACCCTGCGGTACGGCCAGGTCAATCGGCTGCCGGCCGTCCTGGGTGCTGTGGGACCTGTCCCGGCGGCCCGGCCACCGCCGGGCCGGCGTCGGCATCGGTCTGGCGGCCGCCGTGAAGCTCACTCCCGGGCTGTTCGCGGTGTTCCTGTTGGCCACCGGCCTCGCGGCCCGGGCACGGCATCGCTCCGGCGGCCCCTGGCTGCGGCACGCGCGCGGGGCGGCCGTCGCGTTCACCGGCGCGACCCTGCTGGCGGCGGCCGTCCTGCCGTACGACTCCTGGCGGTTCTGGACCCGCATGGTCTTCGCGGCGGGCCGCGTCGGGCACCCCGAGGACACCGCCAACCAGCCCTGCGCGGAGTGCTGGCCCGCCTGCTGCACACCCCGGAGCCCGGCGCCTGGTGGATCGCCTCGGCGGCCGTCACAGGGGCGCTGGGCCTCGCGGTCGCGGTGGCCGCGGAGCTGCGCGGGCGGCGCGGCCGGGCGGTGGCCGCGCAGCTCGGTGACGGCGCTGCTGATCTGCCCGGTGTCGTGGTCGCACCACTGGGTGTGGTGCGTGCCGATGGTCCTCGTGACGGCCCGGCGGCGAGCGGTCGCCGTCGGCATGGCGCTGGTGTTCTGCTCGTACGCCCTGTGGTGGGTGCCACACGGGCCGGGGCGGCTCGAACTGCGACAGAACGGCGTCGAGTTGACGCTGTCCGCCCTCTACGCCGCGGCCGGTCTGCTCTTTCTGGCCCTGTCGGCCGTCGAGACGCTCAGGCCGTCACAAGACGTCGGCCGAAAGACCAAGCCGAACGATCAGGCCGTCACGAACGAATAGAAACGCTTGAGCGTGCAGTGCTCTTCGAGAAGGCGGCCGTAGATCGGCTCGCCCTCCAGCTCGCGGTACGTCTCGATCGGATCGCCTTTTATGATCAGCGCCCGTGCGCATTCCTCGCACCAGTACTGATAGTCGGCGTTGACGGGCTCCATGTCGCGGACGATGGGCGTGCCGCTGCCGCACCAGTCGCACTTCCTCCTGTGTGCACCCATCGATCAGCTCCAGCTGTGGCCGCAGGCCGTGCACACGTAGGAGATCCCTCCGTTGTCACCGAGGACTTGGGCAACGTGGAGCGAGCCGCAGGAAGGGCAGAGGAGGGTGGTCTTGCTCCGCATCACCACCGCTACGGGAAGGTCGTGGACCTCCCCGCGGATGCTCGCAGGCATCGCTTCTCCCTCCCGTCGGGCCGCGCCCCCTTCCGGCCGTTTGATTCTGCCACGGCCGGACCAATACGGTCAGCGACGCCTTCGTACCAGTCCGGACACGCGGCAGGAAAGAAGGCCGTCCGCAGAGATATACGCCTCCGGGGCCACGCGTGCTCAAGAAGGGACGCAGGTCACATACGAAAAATCCCGTTCCCTCGTGGGAACGGGATCTTCTGTACCGATCTGTGGAGCTAAGGAGAATTGAACTCCTGACCTCCTGCATGCCATGCAGGCGCTCTACCAACTGAGCTATAGCCCCTTGTGCCACGCGGCGGAGCCGCATGGTGTTTCGCCCCGCTCGGCGGGGCGAACAAGAAGAACTTTAGCCTGCGAGCAGCCGGAAAGTGAAATCCGGGTCCCGGGCCGCGTGACCAGGCCTCTTACGAGGCTCAGTCGTCGTCGCCGAGCACCGGTTCGGGCAGGGTGCCGGCGTTGTGCTCCAGGAGCCGCCAGCCGCGGGCGCCCTCGCCGAGGACGGACCAGCAGCAGTTGGAGAGGCCGCCGAGGCCCTCCCAGTGGTGGGGCTCCAGACCGAGGAGGCGCCCGATGGTGGTGCGGATGGTGCCGCCGTGGCTGACCACCACGAGGGTGCCGTTCTCCGGGAGCTTGTCGGCGTGCCGGAGCACCACGGGGGCGGCGCGGTCGGCGACCTCGGTCTCCAGCTCGCCGCCGCCGCGGCGGACCGGCTCGCCGCGCTTCCACGCGGCGTACTCCTCGCCGTGCCGGGCGATGATCTCGTCGTGCGTGAGCCCCTGCCAGACGCCCGCGTAGGTCTCGCGCAGGCCCTCGTCGTGGTTGATCTCCAGGCCGGTGAGCGCGGCCAGCTCGGCGGCCGTGTGGGCGGCACGCCGCAGGTCGGAGGCGACGATCGCGTCGGGCCTGAGGGAGGCGAGCAGCCGGGCGGCACGGCGTGCCTGACCGAGACCTGTCTCGGTCAGCTCGACGTCCGTAGTGCCCTGGAAGCGGCGCTCCACGTTCCACGAGGTCTGGCCGTGGCGCCAGAGGATGACGCGGCGGCCCCGGCCCTTTCGGTCGGCGGAGTCGATGCCCGCGGTCACCGCAGCTCTCCGCCCAGCTCGGCGGCCTCCTCGGCGGCGCGCATCTTGGCGTGCTCCGCGCCCTTGCCCCGGGTGGCCTTGGCGTCGGCGGGCAGCTCCAGCTCGGGGCAGTCCTTCCAGAGCCGCTCCAGGGCGTAGAAGACCCGCTCCTCGCTGTGCTGGACGTGGACGACGATGTCGACGTAGTCCAGCAGCACCCAGCGGGCCTCGCGGTCGCCCTCGCGGCGGACCGGCTTGGCGCCCAGCTCCTTGTTCAGCCGCTCCTCGATCTCGTCGACGATCGACTTGACCTGACGGTCGTTGGGCGCGGAGGCGAGCAGGAAGGCGTCCGTGATGGACAGCACATCGCTGACGTCGTACGCGATGACGTCGTGCGCCAGCTTGTCGGCGGCCGCCTGAGCGGCGGTGTTGATGAGCTCGAGAGAGCGGTCAGTGGCGGTCACTACCAAGGCTTTCCGTCGGCGGTCAGGAACCCTCGCGGGCTACCCCAAGGGTCTCACGCCCCGCCGACACCGCCCCACGGGTTAATCGATCAGGCCCCAAAGGCGCCGCGGCGGCGCCTCCGGGGCCTGATCCTGGTCACACGGTGCAGGCGGTCATCCCGTCGGGTCCGTCGTCTCGTAGTTCTGGCCGAGCACGACGGAGACGTCGGCGTTGGACGTGGTCTCGCCCTTCCTGACGGCGGTGGTCGGGAGGCCGAGGGTCTTGGCGACCTCGATGGCGTCCTGTTTGCGGGCCGCGTCCGAGTAGGTGACCTGGGAGGTGGCCCGGGCGGTGCCGGGGGTGCCGGCGTCGAGGAAGGTGTAGCCGCCGTTGAGGATGACCACGCGGGCCTGCTCGGTGGCGTCCTCGTCGCCGGTGGCGTTCCGGATGCCGACACGGACCGCGTCCCCGGCGTCGGGGCTCTTCGCGGCGCCGCCGAGCAGGTCCTTGACCACGCTGTCGGAGTCCTCGGCCCTGAGGGTGCCGTCCTGCTGGACGGGCAGCAGCTCGGTCTTGTGGTCGCCGCCCTTGGCGTGGTCGGCGAGCTTGGCGAGGAACGCGCCGAGATCCTCGTCGCTGAGCGAGGGGTCGAGGATCTGGGCCAGGGTCTGTACGGTGACCGTGGCGGCCTGCGCGTCGGAGGACAGCTTGCGCAGCACGCCCTGCATGACCTGCCCGAACCGCTCCAGCTGCGCGTTCTGAGACTCGCCGGAGGCCCGGTAGGTGGCGTAGGCGACGGCCATCTTGCCGCTGAGGGTCTGTCCCTTGCCCTTGTTGACGAGGGGTGCCTCGGTCTTCTTCTCGGCCTCGGGGTCGGGCACGTCCGTGTTGGTGTCGATGTCGATGTTGCCGACGAGTTCGACGAGGTTGTTGAGGTACGGGGTGTCCAGCCGCCAGGTGCCCTCGATGTCGGTGCCGAGGACGGTGTCGAGTTCGTCGCGGGTGCCGGAGGAGCCGTCGTCGTCGACGGACTTGGCGAGGGTGGTCGTCGTGCCGTCGTCACCGGTCAGGGCGAGGGCGTTGGGGATCAGGACGGTGGCGCCCTGCTTGGTGGTGGTGTTGTTCACGAGCAGCGCCGTGGAGGTGCCGCCCCCCTTGGTGTCGTGCAGATGGACGACGACCACATCGCGTTTCTGGGCGGCCGCGGACGTCGTGGTGCCGGTCCGCGTGTCCGAGGACGCCCCGGGCAGCGTGCCGTCCCACCACAGGTAGCCGACGCCGCCGGTCGCGACCAGGGCGAAGACCACGGCCAGGGCGATCAGCCGGCTCTTGGCTCGCCGCTTGGCCTCCTCACGGCGCTCGGTGCGGTTCTCGGTGAAGTTCAGCCAGTCGATGACGTCCTCGGAGTCACCGTCGGGCTCCTCGACGAAGGCGAACTGCTCGGTGCGGTACTCCCGTTCGTCGAAGTCCCGCGCCGAAGAGGTGTCACCGGCCCGGGGTCCGCTCTCCTCCACGGTCGCCGGCGGCCCCGCCTGCTGCGGGATGTACGCGGTCTGTTCGGCGACCTGGGCCGCCTGGTGACCGGTGCTCGCGGTCTGCCCGTAGGGGTCGTACGAGCCATGGGTGTCGTAGGTGGGGACGGGCGCCTGCTGACTCGTGTCGTAGGACGGCACCGGTTGCTGCTGACCGGTCCCGTACGGGTCGTAGCCGTAGCCCTGGGGCTGCTGTTGCTGCGTCCAGTACGGGTCGTACGCCTGCTGCCGGGGTACCTGTCGGTACACCGGCTGCCCGTACTCGTCGTAGCCCACGAGTTCGTACTGCTGGTCGCCCCCGTGGCCAGCGTCGTATCGGTCGTTCACCGGTGCCCCTCTCGGCTCACTCGCCGCGGTACAGCTGCCGCTTGTCGATGTAGCGCACCACGCCGTCCGGCACCAGGTACCAGACGGGATCGCCCTTGGCGACTCTCGCACGGCAGTCTGTCGACGAGATGGCGAGCGCCGGAACCTCGACCAGTGAGACCCCGCCCGCGGGCAGGCCCGGGTCGGCCAGGGTGTGACCCGGACGGGTGACCCCGATGAAGTGCGCGAGGGAGAAGAGTTCGTCGGCGTCGCGCCAGGTGAGGATCTGGGCGAGCGCGTCGGCGCCGGTGATGAAGAAGAGGTCCGACTCGGGGTTGAGCTCGTGCAGTTCGCGCAGGGTGTCGATGGTGTACGTGGGGCCCTTGCGGTCGATGTCGAGGCGGCTCACGGAGAAGTGGGGGTTCTCGGCCGTCGCGATGACCGTCATCAGATAGCGGTCCTCGGCGGCCGACACCGTGCGGTGGGACTTCTGCCACGGCTGGCCGGTCGGTACGAACACGACCTCGTCGAGACCGAACTGCGCGGCGACCTCCTGGGCCGCCACGAGGTGCCCGTGGTGGATCGGGTCAAACGTTCCGCCCATGACGCCGAGGCGTCGCCGGCCGGGCTCCGACGGGCGGCTTCCCGGTATGCCGGCGGTGCTGTCGGCCCGGCCGCCGGTGGTGTCGTGCGCCTGATCCTTCGCCTTGTCCTGCTCCGGACCGGTAGGCAATTCCTGCTCTCCCATGCATGGAGAGCCTACCGGCCCGGCCGACGCGCCCGACTCGAACGTCCTTTTGCGGGGATTAGCGATCCCGGTTGAAGCGGGTCGTGATCCACAGCAGCAGCATCAGGGCGAAGAAGGCTCCGCCGCCGGTCAGGTAGGGGTTCAGGCTCTCGTGGTTGCCGCCGTGCTCCCCGCCGCCCTCGGCGGCGAAAGTGACCAAGTCGGCAGCGGTGCTGTGGAAGCTCATCGTCGGCGTGACCTATCCGGGTGTGGGATCGGGATAAAGACTGGGGCCATCGTAAGCGGGGGGCTCCTCGGCGATCACGCCGACTCCGCCCGGGAGTGAACGCGGGCACCGCCGGGCGCGTACTTCTCGTGGGAGACAACCGTTCGCGTGCTCCGTACGTCCTTCACGTCGGCGGGCGTCACTCGTCCCGCTTGTATCCCCGCAGCAGGAACCACGCCATCAGGACGGAACCCAGGACCATCACGATGAGCACCACACGCAGCAGGTTGCCGGCTCCCTGTTCCTTCGCGGCGGCGTCCGCGGCCTCGGTGAGCCAGCCGGATGCCGACAGGTGCGGGAGATGCTCCATGAGATCGCTCCTTACGGTTGATGCCCTGCCACGGTAACTCCGCCTAGGCTGGGCCTCGCTTCGGGGGCAACATGGGCAATCAGACGCATGGGGGAAAAACATGCCGGACGACAGCCACGAGCAGAACGGGCACGAGAACGTGCCGAGCAGGCAGCGCAGGCGCTTCGAGGGGATCTCCTCGCGGGCGTACGAACACCCCGCGGACCGCTCGGCGCTGGTCGCGCTGCGCAAGCTCAGCGGCTTCGACACGGTGTTCAAGGCACTCAGCGGTCTGCTCCCGGAACGCAGCCTCCGGCTGCTGTTCCTGTCCGACTCCGTAAGGGTCTCGGACCAGCAGTTCGCCCACCTCAACGACATGCTGCGGGACGCGTGTTACATCCTGGACCTGGAGAAGGTCCCGCCGATGTACGTGAACCAGGACCCGCAGCCGAACGCGATGTGCATCGGTCTGGACGAGCCGATCATCGTCGTGACCACCGGGCTCGTCGAGCTGCTCGACGAGGAGGAGATGCGGGCCGTCATCGGCCACGAGGTGGGCCACGCGCTCTCCGGCCACGCGGTGTACCGCACGATACTGCTCTTCCTGACGAGCCTTGCCCTGAAGGTCGCCTGGATCCCGCTGGGGAACCTCGCGATCATGGCGATCGTGACCGCCCTGCGCGAGTGGTTCCGCAAGTCGGAGCTCTCCTCGGACCGCGCCGGCCTCCTGGTCGGTCAGGACCTGCAGGCCTCGATGCGCGGTCTGATGAAAATCGCCGGCGGCAACCATCTGCACGAGATGAACGTGGACGCGTTCCTCGCGCAGGCCGAGGAGTACGAGGCCGGGGGCGACCTGCGCGACTCCGTGCTCAAGATCCTCAATGTGCTGCCCCGCTCGCACCCCTTCACCACCGTGCGCGCTGCCGAGCTGAAGAAGTGGGCCGAGTCCCGCGACTTCCAGCGGATCATGGACGGGCACTACCCGCGGCGCAGCGAGGACAAGGGCACCTCGGTGACCGACTCCTTCCGCGAGTCGGCCGCGCACTACACGAGCAGCGTCAAGAACTCCAAGGACCCGCTGATGAAGCTGGTCACCGACATCGCGGGCGGCGCGGGCGACCTCGGCGGCCGGGTGCGGCGCGGCTTCGGCGGCTTCGCAGGCGGCGGCAGCGGCTCGGGGTCGACCGCCACGGACACCGAGGCTCCGACCGACACCGACACCGATACCCCGCGGGACAGGCGCCCGGACGACGAGTGACGTACGGTCACCCTCACTGATGCGACAGCGCCCGGCCCCGAGATCTGATCTCGGGGCCGGGCGCTGTCGCGTCACACCTTGGGCTGCGCACTCTCCGCGAGGGAGCCGCACAGGGCGGTGGCGGCGCCGGTGCCGTACGGGTCGGTGCCGGCGGCCGGGCCGCCCGCCTTGGCCGTCTGACCGGCGAGCAGCGGGCGCAGATGGTTCGTGGCGTCGTCGGCGCAGGCCAGTGGTCCGGCCTGGACGTAGGCGACGACGATCTCGGCCTGGTGGGTGCGCAGGTCGTCACGGTCGAAGCGGAAGTGCAGCTCGCGCCGGACGGTGAACAGCGAGGCCTCGACCGCGGCCTTGTCGCCCGGCGGCCGCAGCGCGTACACAAGGGTGTGGGCGGCGACGACCTCCAGGGTGCCGGAGTCGAGCTCGGCGGCCTGGAGCGTGCCCTGGACGCGGATCTTGCGGTCGGCGAGTGCCGCGCGGGACGGGTCGAAGCGGACCAGCCAGCCGGTGGGCGCGTGCCGCCCGTCCGCCGTCGGCTGGTCGAAGCTCTGCTCGAACTGGTCGAGCTGCTCCGAGTCGACCAGCCGCCGCACGGGCTGGACGGTGGTGCCGCCGAGGACCTCCGGGTCGAGGGCGGAGGCGACCAGGTACTCCTTGGCGATGGTCAGCGCGGAGACGATCTGGCTGTCGGTGAAGTGCTCGGTGCGCCGGGTGGCCGGCATCGTGATGCCCTCGGCGCCGATCCGGAACTGGGCGGCCGGGCTGTGCGCGTACAGCGTCTCGGGCTCCTCGGCGCCGGGTACCGCGGACTGCGGGGACAGCGGTATCACCGTCATCCGCAGCGGCTCGGTGGGCTTCCCGGCCGGGTTCTCGTACGGGTGGCGGACGCCCATGTAGATCGCGGTTCCGAAGGCGAGGGCGATCAGCAGGACGAGGACCAGGGCCTGCCGGGAGAAGCCGCGGCGCAGGGGCGGGCGGCGGCGCACGGCCGGGGCGTGGTCGGAGAGGCGCTCCTGGGCGGAGAACTCCTGGAGGCGGGCAGCGCGGACGAACGACTCGTCGAAGACGACGGATCGGTACTCGTCCTCTCCACCGCCGGGGGCGCCCTCGGGACTGCCCTCAGGTGGGTTTCCAGGCCCGCCCATACCTTCAGAGTAGGTCTCCGGGGGCCTCGGTAAACGCGGTGGTACACGACAAGTTCTGACAGGTCCCCACCAGGTTTTCGAACAGCTGTCGAACTTCCTGCCAAGGCTTGACCAGGCTTCCTGCCAAGGCTCGACCAGGCCGTCTCAGGGCGTGCGGGGCACCGCCGATGCCGACACCGCCGGCTGGGAGTAGTCCGCGGAGGCGGAGGGGCCCGTCGGGATGCCCTGTTCGACGCCGGTGGTGGCGGGGGGCAGCGGAACCTCGTCGCGGCCGGAGGAGGCGCCCCGGTAGACCGCGGTGAAGGCCAGCGCGACCATGCCGATGCCCATGACCAGGGCGAGGATCCAGGCGACGGGCCGGTGCCAGCGGGACTGCTTGCCGTAGGGCCTGCCGTACGCCCCGTCGGGGCCGTAGTGGCCCTCCAGGATCTCGGTGTCGTCGAGATCGTCCAGTTCGTCATCACGGCCGTGGCCGAAATCGGGGCCGTCGGGTCCGAAGCCGTCGTCGTAACGGTCGTCGTCGCCGCGTGCGCCTCTGGAGCGCGCCCGGCGCGCTTCGGCCTCCTGGGCCGCGGCACGGGCCTCCGCCGCTGCGAGCAGACGTTCGACCGCGGTCGGCTCGTGGACCACGGCCGCCCGTACGAAGTCCTCGTCGAAGACCACGGAGGCGAACTCTTCGTCCATACCCCCGCGGTCGCGGTCGTCGTCGGGCTCCCAGCCGTCAGGGAACGGCGTGCCCCCCACGTCCTCCGGCACGGATCCAGAGTAGACCGGGGTGGTCAATTTGGGCAGACGGTAAGGAAATTCATCCGTTTTGCCAGGTGGTCGCCAGCCCGTTCACAGGAGCGGACCGGCGTCCCACGAGGCCCGTGCCGCTCAGCGCCGTACGTGTCCGTCGCCCGTCACGATGTACTTCGTGCTGGTCAGCTCGGGCAGGCCCATCGGGCCGCGGGCGTGCAGCTTCTGCGTGGAGATGCCGATCTCGGCGCCGAAGCCGAACTGGCCGCCGTCGGTGAAACGGGTCGAGGCGTTGACGGCAACCGTCGTGGAGTCGACCAGCTGGGTGAAGCGGCGGGCGGCCTGCTGCGAGGTCGTCACGATCGCCTCGGTGTGGCCGGAGCTCCACAGCCGGATGTGTTCCACGGCCCGGTCCAGCGAGTCGACGACGGCGGCGGCGATGTCGTACGACAGGTACTCGGTCTCCCAGTCGTCCGTGGTGGCCTCGACGACCGTGGCCCGGCTCTCCTTGGCGAAGGCGAGCACGCGCTCGTCGGCGTGGACCGTGACCCCGGCGTCGGCGAGGGCGTCGAGGGCGCGGGGCAGGAACACGGGGGCGATGTCCTGGTGGACGAGGAGCGTCTCGGCGGCGTTGCAGACGCTCACGCGGTGCGCCTTGGAGTTGATCAGGATCTCGATCGCGGTGTCGAGGTCGGCATTGGCGTCGACGTAGACGTGGCAGTTGCCCGTGCCCGTCTCGATCACCGGGACGGTGGACTCCTCCACGACCGTGCGGATGAGGGAGGCGCCGCCGCGCGGGATGAGCACGTCGACCAGGCCGCGGGCGCGCATCAGCTCGCGTACGGATTCGCGGCTCTCGCCGGGGACGAGCTGGATGGAGTCGGCGGGCAGGCCCGCGCCGCCGACGGCGTCCCGCAGGACTCGTACGAGGGCGGTGTTCGACTCGAAGGCGGACGACGAGCCGCGCAGCAGGACCGCGTTGCCGGACTTCAGGCAGAGGGCCGCGGCGTCCACCGTCACGTTCGGGCGGGCCTCGTAGATGATGCCGACGACGCCGAGCGGGACGCGGACCTGGCGCAGGTCGATGCCGTTCGGGAGGGTGGAGCCGCGGACGACCTCGCCGACCGGGTCGGGCAGCGCGGCCACGTCGCGGACGTCGGCGGCGATCGCGCGGACCCGCTCCGGGGTCAGCGTCAGCCGGTCGACGATCGCTTCGCTGGTGCCGGCCTCACGGGCCCGCTCGATGTCCTTGGCGTTGGCGTCGACGATCTCACTCGTACGGACTTCCAGCGCGTCCGCGATGGCGAGCAGCGCGTCGTCCTTGTCGGCGCGCGGGAGCGGCGCGAGGTCGGCGGCGGCGGCCTTGGCACGGTAGGCGGCCCGGGTGACCGGCGTCATGGAGTCGTACGGCGAGAGCGAGGTCATGGAGAAAAGGGTAGTGCGCCCGGCGGGAGCGTCCATCGGCTGTTCCAAGACGCGAGACACACCCGCGGGCTTCCGGCGGGACGGTCAAAAGGGATGGACGCCGACGGGCGAGGCCGGCGGCGGCCCGTATCCCTCGGCGATCCGCAGGTGGTACGTCTGGCGGTCGATGACCTCCAGGCCGACGATCTCCCAGGGCGGCAGCCCGGCCGTCCGGCGGTGCTCACCCCACAGGCGCAGGGCGACGGCCGCCGCGTCGTGGAGGTCGCGGGCCTCCTCCCAGTAGCGGATCTCGGCGTGGTCGTTGGCGTAGCGGCTGGTCAGCAGGAAGGGGTGGTCGTGGGCGAGCTGTTCGAGGCCGCGCCGCACCTCCTTGAGGGGGGCCTCGGGTCCGGAGACGCTCAGCGTGACGTGCCACAGCCGGGGCAGGTCCTGCGGCTTCTCGACGCTGTCGCCCTCGTACGTGTCCGAGGCGGCGACGCTGGTGAGCGCCCGCTCCTCGCCGGCCGCACGGGAGGTACCACCACCACGGGACGCCGCGGCCCCGGGGCGCACTCGTCTCACGACGGCCTCCTTCGCAACGATTCGTGCTTCGCAATAGGTCGTGCGGAATCTCCCCGAGACAAAGTTGAGCAGGCTCAGGGGCTTCGCGTGGCGGTTTTACGGAACGCGCACTGCCGGGGCCCGCGCTTTCGCCCCTCCATGGGGCCGCTGGTCAGGGGCGCAGGAGGACGAGGTCGTCCCTGTGTACGACCTCTCGTTCGTACGCGGGACCCAGCTCGCGCGCCAGTTCCCGGGTCGAGCGGCCGATCAGCTGGGGGATCTCCTTGGCGTCGAAATTGACCAGCCCGCGTGCCACGGCCCGGCCCGTGCCGTCGCGCAGCTCGACGGGGTCGCCCGCGACGAACTCGCCCTCGACGGCCGCGATGCCGGCCGGCAGCAGCGACGTGCGGCGCTCGACGACCGCGCGCACGGCCCCGTCGTCGAGGGTGAGCGCGCCCTGCGGGGTGGAGGCGTGCTGGAGCCAGAGCAGCCGGTCGGCGGAGCGCTTGCCGGTGGGGTGGAAGTACGTGCCGGTGTCGCGGCCGGTGAGGGCATCCGCCGCGTGGACGGCGCTGGTGAGGACCACGGGGATGCCCGCTCCGGTGGCGATCGCGGCCGCCTCGACCTTGGTGACCATGCCACCGGTGCCGACACCGGCCTTGCCGGCGGAGCCGATCTCCACGTGCGCGAGGTCCGCGGGGCCCCGCACCTCGGCGATCCGTGACGTGCCGGGCTTGCTGGGGTCGCCGTCGTAGACACCGTCCACGTCGGACAGCAGGACCAGCAGGTCCGCCCGCACGAGGTGGGCGACGAGGGCGGCGAGGCGGTCGTTGTCGCCGAAGCGGATCTCGTCCGTGGCGACGGTGTCGTTCTCGTTGACGACCGGCAGCGCGCCCATCGCGAGGAGCTTGTCCAGGGTGCGGGAGGCGTTGCGGTGGTGGGCGCGGCGGCTCATGTCATCGGAGGTGAGGAGCACCTGGCCGACCCGGATGCCGTAGCGGGCGCAGGAGGCCGTGTAGCGGGCCACCAACAGGCCCTGGCCGACGCTGGCGGCCGCCTGCTGCCGGGCGAGGTCCTTGGGGCGGCGGCGCAGGCCCAGCGGCGCGAGCCCGGCGGCGATGGCGCCGGACGAGACCAGCACGATCTCCCGCTCTCCGCCGCTGCGGGCCTTGGCGAGGACGTCCACCAGGGCGTCCACCCGGTCCGCGTCGAGGCCCCCGGAGGCTGTCGTCAGTGACGAGGAACCCACCTTCACGACGATCCGGTGTGCGTCCGCCACTGCCTGCCTTGCCGCTGACACGCCCATCCCCAATGTTCGACCAGCCCGGTGTGTGCACTCTGCAATCTACGGGAGCGGCCGGGGCGGACGCGTCTCCATTTCGAGGGGCGGACGGCAGCGGATCGCGGAGGTGGACGGCGACCGCCCGCCTCTGAGCCCTTTATGGGGAGATGCCGAGACGCGCCTCAAGGTTCCATGAGTTATGTCCGACTACTGGTGATTGCTCCCGCCGAAGATTGCTCCCCGGCCTCCCTAGGTCATACGGTCAGGGATCGGCCTCCCTCAGGCCACCCCCAGACTCACCTTCCCCCCTCCGTCCGTCACACCCCTCCGCAGGAGCCCAGCCCGTGCCCTCCGCAGGCCTCGCACCCCGCCGCATCGCGCAGCTGTCAGCGCTGCTCGCGATGTTCGCGCTCTTCACGGCCCAGATCGTCTCCGCGCTGCTGCCGAACATCCCCGTGTTCGTCGCCGCCGGCGCGGCGGGCCTCGTCCTGGACACGTATCTGCAGTACCGGGACCCCGGGCTGCTCGCGCCCCTGGGCAAGGTCCGCTTCGACGCGCTGGTGCGCCAGCTGCTGCGCGACATGCTGATCCTGGTGGGGCTGCTGCGCATCGACGGCATCGACCCGCTGCGCGAGCATGCCCCGCTCCTGGTCGGCCTCTGTGTCTTCTACGTGGTGCACTTCACCTGCCAGGCCGTCTCGGTGCTGGTGCGCCGCACCCGGACGCTGCCGATCGTCACCCGCAACATCGACGCCTCCGAGCTGCGCCTGACCGCCGCCCCGCCGCGCATCCTGGCCCGCCGCCAGGCCCACCGGCTGCTGACGTTCTCCCTGCCCATCACGGCCGGCCTGGTTCTCACCGCGGCCACGCGCGACGCCACCTGGGGCGGCCTCGGCCTCGGCGTCGGTCTGACCCTCCTCGTCGCGGGCACCGCGTACCTGGCGACCTGGCTGCTGCCGAAGAAGCGGGCGAAGAGCGAGCAGCAGGTCATGGAGTGGCTGGACAAGTGGCTGGCGCGGTACCAGCCGACCACCGCGATGTACTTCTCCGGCGGTACGACCTCTGCCTACCAGGCGAACATGTGGCTCTCCACGCTCTCCCAGCTGGAGAAGCCGCTGATCGTGCTGCGTGAGCGTTTCATGGTGCAGAAGATCGACGCGACGGACGTCCCGGTCATCTGCTTCCCGAAGGTGTCGACGATGTTCTCCCTGGAGAACTCGACGCTGAAGATGATGCTGCACCCGGCCAACGCCGCGAAGACCTCCCAGGTGCTGCGCATCCCCACCGTCAAGCACGCCTTCATCAACCACGGCGAGAGCGACAAGCTCTCCTCGTGCAACCCGTACGCGAAGGCGTACGACGAGGTGTGGGTCGCCGGTCCCGCCGCGCGCGAGCGGTACGCGCTCGCCGAGGTCGGCGTCGAGGACAAGGACATCGTCGAGGTCGGCCGCCCGCAGCTGGCGCCGATCCGCCCGTACGCGGGCCCGCCGACCGGCACGTACACGACCGTCCTCTACGCCCCCACCTGGGAGGGCTGGGACGGCAACCCCGGCAACACCTCCGTGGTCCTGGCCGGCGAGAACATCGTCCGGGAGCTCCTCGCCGACGACAAGGTCCGGCTGCTCTACAAGCCGCACCCGATGACCGGCTCGGTCGACCCGCGCGCGGGGGCCGCGAACGAGCGCATCAAGGCGATGATCCGGGAGGCCAACACCAAGCGGTCCGGGACTCGCCCCGGCCCCGAGGCGGCAGCCGAACTGGCCCGCCGTACGGCTGAGTTGGACAAGCTGACCTCGACCTCCTTCCGTGCCAGCGCGGACGAGATGGAACGGATGCTGCTGCAGGGCACGCCCAGTGGGAACCGTGAGGCGGCCATCGCCGAGGCGACGCTGGCGTGGGAGAAGGCGTACTGGTCGTCGTTCCCCGAGTGGGAGCACAGAATCGTCACCGAGGCGCGGCCCGCGATCTTCGCCTGCTTCAACGTGTCCGACCTGCTGATCAGCGATGTCTCGTCGGTCGTGTCCGACTGGCTGTCCAGCGAGAAGCCGTACGCGGTCGCCAACACGTCCGGGCTGCCGGAGGCGGCGTTCCGGGTGGCCTTCCCGACGGTCTCCGCCGGTGTCGTCCTCGCGCCCAAGGCGGGCGGCGTCCCCGCCCTCCTCGACGCGGTCCGCGACCCCGAGAAGGACCAGTTCACCAAGGCCCGCGCCGAGCTCAAGGAACAGCTCCTCGGCCCCTCCGACCCGCCCTCCCTCGTCCGCTTCGGCTCCGCGGTGAAGGCGCTCTGCGCCAAGGCCGACGACCGCCGCGTACGCATGGAGTCCCGCCTCGCCACCGAGATCCCGTCGCCTCGGGAGGCGGGGGAAGAGGTGCCCGAAGCCGAGTCCAGCGACACGGAGGCGCTCCGCTAGGGAAAGCCGAAGGGCCCCGGGGGTGGTTGGCGAATTCCAGGGGTCGTTGCAACACAAGTGATCAACTGGCTGTGGCCAGGAGCTTGGCGAGGCGCTCGGCTGGGGTTTCCCAGCCGAGCGTTTTGCGTGGGCGGCTGTTGAGTTCGGCGGCGACGGTGTCGAGGTGTCCGCGGCTGTGCTGCGACAGGTCGGTGCCTTTGGGGAAGTACTGCCGTAGCAGGCCGTTGGTGTTCTCGTTCGAGCCGCGCTGCCAGGGGCTGGCCGGGTCGCAGAAGTGGACCGGGACGCCGGTGGTGACGGCGGAGGAGCCGTGGGCCAACATCTCGATGCCCTGGTCCCAGGTCAGGGACCGCATCAGGCGGGCGGGGAGGGTCTGGGCGGTTTCGGTGAGGGCGTCGCGGACGTGTTCGGCGGTGCGGCCGTGGGGAAGGTGCAGCAGCATCACGTACCGGGTGGCGCGCTCGCCGAGGGTGCCGATGGCGGAGCCGTTGTCCCTGCCGATGACCAGGTCGCCTTCCCAGTGGCCGGGCACGGCCGGTCGCCGGCCTCGGCAGGGCGTTCGCTGATCATGACCATCGGAGTGGAGAACCGCGGAACGCGCTGGTGGGGCTGTCGGTGGGGCTTGCGGCGCGCGCGTCCGGTGCGCAGGGCCCGGGTCAGTTCGCGGCGCAGTCGCCCCGGCCCTGGATGTAGAGGGCCCTGGTAGACCGTCTCGTGGGTCACGTGCATCTCCGGCCGGTCGGGGAAGCGTGTCCGCAGAGCCTGGCAGACCTGCTCGGGGCTCCAGCGCAGGTGCAGGTGGTGCCGGATGAAGTCGCGCAGCTGAGGGTTCCGGCCGATCTTGCCGGGCTTGGGGCGGGGCCGGCGGGCATCGGCGCGGGCCTGGGCGGCGTGGGGCCGGTAGGCCCAGCGGGAGGAGTCCCCGCGCAGTGGCATGCCCTTGCGGCGTATCTCCCGGCTGATCGTGGAGGGACTGCGGTCCAGCCCGGCCGCGATCTGCCGGACAGTGGCCTTCTCCCGCAGCCGGTCGGCGATGTGGATGCGCTCGGCTTCCCGCAGATACCTCGACGGGCTCTCGGGCGGTGCGACGGCAAGTACGGGCAGTGCCGCTCTGTTCTTGCCGGTCGCCGCCCGGCCGTTGCGCCACCGCTTGCCCGTCCGGTAGTTGATCCCGACGCGTTTGCAGGCTTCGGCGCTGCTCAGGCCCTGGTCCATGAGCCGGAAGTATTCCTCCCGCTCACGGACCAGACGCCTGCGGCCCTGAGACTTACCCCGGTTTCCCCGGATCTCGAAGTCCATCGCACCCCTTGAACTGGGGTGTTGCAACGACTCCTAGAACCCAAGCGTTGCTCCGGGGCCCTTTTGCCGTTCGGGTACTTGCTGCGCCCAATAGCTCGGGGGATGCGCTCGGAGGGCGACTGCGGGCGGTAGGTGGCTGATCGCGCAGTTCCCCGCGCCCCTTACGGGGCCCGACCCGCCGTACACAGGCGCCGGGCAGCGTGACCTGCACCCGACCAGCACCCGACCTGCACCAACCGCCGGGTGCCCAGGAACCCCCGGGCACCCAGAACCCGGCG
Source organism: Streptomyces sp. CA-210063 (assembly GCF_024612015.1). Lineage (NCBI taxonomy): Bacteria > Bacillati > Actinomycetota > Actinomycetes > Kitasatosporales > Streptomycetaceae > Streptomyces > Streptomyces sp. CA-210063. Next base: position 7,131,906 of record NZ_CP102512.1, on the reverse strand, counting down.
CTTTAGAACGGCTCGAAGTCGTCGTACGCCTTCTCGATCTCGTCCCGCTCCGCCTGCCGGTCGCGGCGACGCGTGACGGCCGGACGGGGCGCCTCGAAGCGGTGGTCCTCGCCACGGCGGCCGAGCATCTCCGCCCCGGCCATGACGGTCGGCTCCCAGTCGAAGACGACCGCGTTCTCCTCGGGCCCGATGGCGACACCGTCACCGGAACGGGCCCCCGCCTTCATCAGCTCTTCCTCGACGCCCAGGCGGTTGAGGCGGTCGGCGAGGTAACCCACCGCCTCGTCGTTGCTGAAGTCGGTCTGACGGACCCAGCGCTCGGGCTTCTCGCCACGGACGCGGAAGAGACCGTCCTCCTCCTGGACGACCGTGAAGCCCGCGTCGTCGACGGCCTTCGGCCGGATGACGATCCGGGTCGCCTCCTCCTTCGGCTTGGCGGCCCGCGCGCTGCCGACGAGGTCGGCGAGGGCGAAGGACAGCTCCCTCAGCCCGATGTGGGCGACGGCGGACACCTCGAAGACCTGGTAGCCACGGGCCTGAAGGTCCGGGCGCACCATCTCGGCGAGGTCCTTGCCGTCGGGCACGTCGATCTTGTTGAGGACGACGATCCGGGGCCGGTTGCCGAGCCCGCCGTACTGCTTCAGCTCCTCCTCGATGATGTCGAGGTCGGAGACGGGATCGCGGTCCGATTCCAGCGTCGCCGTGTCGAGGACGTGGACGAGGACGCTGCAGCGCTCGACATGGCGGAGGAATTCGAGGCCCAGGCCCTTGCCCTGGCTGGCGCCGGGGATGAGCCCGGGGACGTCGGCGATCGTGTAGACCGTGTCACCCGCCGTGACCACGCCCAGGTTCGGGACGAGTGTCGTGAACGGATAGTCCGCGATCTTCGGCTTGGCGGCCGACAGGACCGAGATCAGCGAGGACTTGCCTGCGCTCGGGTAACCGACGAGCGCCACATCGGCGACCGTCTTCAGCTCCAGGACGATGTCACCCATGTCCCCCGGCACGCCGAGCAGCGCGAAGCCGGGCGCCTTGCGGCGGGCGGAGGCGAGGGCCGCGTTGCCGAGACCGCCCCGGCCGCCCTGCGCGGCGACGAAGGACGTGCCGTGACCGACGAGGTCGGCGAGGACGTTCCCGTGCTTGTCCAGCACGACCGTGCCGTCCGGCACGGGAAGGACGAGGTCCTGCCCGTCCTTGCCGGAGCGGTTGCCGCCCTCGCCGGGCTTGCCGTTGGTGGCCTTGCGGTGCGGGGAGTGGTGGTAGTCGAGGAGGGTCGTCACCGACTGGTCGACGGTGAGGATGACGTCGCCACCCCGGCCGCCGTTGCCGCCGTCGGGGCCGCCGAGCGGCTTGAACTTCTCACGGTGGACGGAGGCACAGCCGTGGCCTCCGTTACCCGCGGCGACATGCAGCTCGACGCGGTCCACGAAGGTGGTCATGGTGGGTGCCTCCAGATACGCGCTATGCGTGGTGTTCGGAAATGTCTTACCTGTAACACGTCAAAGGCGGACCCACTTCCCGTACGGAATCCCGTACGAGAAGTGAGGTCCGCCTCGACGAATCGCTCTACGGAAGCCTTGGCCGAAAGACCGGGCGAGTCAGCAGACTCAGGCGACCGGAACGATGTTCACGACCTTGCGCCCACGGGCGGTGCCGAACTCGACCGCACCGGCGTTCAGCGCGAACAGCGTGTCGTCCTTGCCGCGGCCGACACCCGAGCCCGGGTGGAAGTGCGTGCCGCGCTGGCGGACCAGGATCTCACCGGCGTTGACGACCTGACCGCCGAAGCGCTTCACGCCGAGCCGCTGAGCGTTGGAGTCGCGACCGTTCCGGGTGGACGATGCGCCCTTCTTGTGTGCCATCTCTCCTCAGTCCCTTACTTCGCAGCCGCGGGGATCTCAGTGACCTTGATCGCCGTGTACTGCTGGCGGTGGCCCTGACGACGGCGGTAGCCGGTCTTGTTCTTGTAGCGAAGGATGTCGATCTTGACGCCCTTGTGGTGGTCCACGACCTCGGCCTGGACCTTGATGCCGGCCAGCACCCAGGGGTCGCTGGTCACAGCGTCGCCGTCGACAACGAGCAGGGTCGAGAGCTCGACCGTGTCGCCAACCTGGGCAGTGGAAATCTTGTCAACCTCAACGATGTCGCCGACAGCAACCTTGTGCTGGCGGCCACCGCTGCGCACGATGGCGTACAAGCGGGTCTCACTCTCTCGCTCGGGAAACGGCACCCCCGCAGTCCAGCCGCCCGACATGCGAACGGCCTCTCCCACAGCGCCCGGCGCCCGGAAGGATGAGGTTTACGGGGATGTGACGCGTCTCTACCTACGGACACGCCGACAGTCAAGGTTACGGGGCTACGCCCGAAGGGGTCAAACCGAGCCCCTCGCGCACCACCCGGCCGCCCCTTGAAGATGAGGCCTACCGGATGCCCCCGCCCGGCGGTGTGACCACCCGGCAGGGGCATCAGTGGGAGCGGACCGTGGGCCCGCCCCGCTGGGCTCAGCTCTCGTCGGTCGAAGCCGTGACCGTGGCCGACGTCTGCTCGGCGGCGACCGTGGTCTTCTTCGTGGCCGCCTTCTTCGTCGTCGCCTTCTTGGCCGTGGCCTTCTTCGCGACCGTCTTCTTGGCCGCCGCCGTCTTCTTCGTGGCGGCCTTCTTCGCCGTCGCCTTCTTGGCCGTCTTCCGCGCCGCCGTCTTCTTGGCGGGCGCCTCGGACTCGGTCTCCTCGGCGGCCGGAGCGGCCTCCTCGACCGGCGCCTCGGCCGTGCCCTCGGCAGCAGCCGACGGCACCACGACCACAGCGTCCTCCGCGGGCGCGGTGGGCGCCGTCGCCTTGCGCACGGCACGCCGACGCGGACGCGCCGGAGCAGCGCTCTCGGCAGCGGCGGCCGCCTCGGGCTGCGCGGCCTGCTCGCTCACAGGCTCGGCGACCGGCTCGGCGGCCTTCTCGACCACGGGCTCGGTCGCGGGCTCCGCGACCGGCTCGGCCACCGTCACCACGGCCTCCTCGGCCGCCGCCCCGGCCGGCGCGCCCGCCGGAGCGGACACCTTCCGGGTCGCCCGACGACGCGTACGGCCCTTGGGCGCGGCCTCCTCCGTGCTCGGCACGGCGACCGGCGTCTCGACGACCGGGTCCTCCACCGCGACGGGCTCCGCCTCGGCGGCCTCCCGTGACTTCGGGGCACGGTCCTCGGAGACGGTGGTGGCCACGGCCTCGCGGGACTTCGGCGCACCCGAGGGCGCGGACGCCCGCCGGGTCGCACGGCGACGCGAACGGCCGCGCCCGACCGCCGCCTCGGCCTCGGCGACGCTGCTGTACAGCTCCTCGTCCGGCTCGAACTCCGCCACGGGCAGCGCCACCGGCTCGGCGACCTCGGCGGCCACCTCGGCCTCGACCAGCTCCGGCGTCTCCACCGGCTCGATGACCTCGGCCGCCACGTGCTCGTGGTCCAGCTCCGCACCGCCACGCCCGCGCTTACGGCGCTTGCCGCCACCGCCGGCGGCCGTCGGCTGATCCATGTGCACGATCACGCCACGCCCGTTGCAGTGGACACAGGTCTCGGAGAACGACTCCAGGAGGCCCTGCCCGACCCGCTTCCGGGTCATCTGGACCAGGCCCAGCGAGGTGACCTCGGCAACCTGGTGCTTCGTACGGTCGCGTCCCAGGCACTCGAGCAGGCGCCGCAGCACCAGGTCCCGGTTGGACTCCAGGACCATGTCGATGAAGTCGATGACGACGATGCCACCGAGGTCGCGCAGCCGCAGCTGGCGCACGATCTCCTCGGCCGCCTCCAGGTTGTTCCTGGTGACCGTCTCCTCCAGGTTGCCGCCCTGGCCGGTGAACTTACCGGTGTTGACGTCGACCACGATCATGGCCTCGGTCTTGTCGATCACCAGCGAACCACCGCTGGGCAGCCACACCTTGCGGTCCAGCGCCTTCATCAGCTGCTCGTCGATGCGGTACGTCGCGAAGACGTCGACCTCGGAGGTCCACTTCTGCAGGCGGTCGGCCAGGTCGGGCGCGACGTGCGAGACGTATCCGTGGATGGTCTCCCACGCTTCCTCGCCGCTGACGATGACCTTGGAGAAGTCCTCGTTGAAGATGTCGCGGACGACCCGGACGGTCATGTCCGGCTCGCCGTACAGCAACGACGGTGCGTTGGAGCTGCCGCCGCTCTTGGCCTTCTTCTGGATGTCCTCCCACTGCGCCTGCAGTCGCTCGACGTCACGGCGCAGCTCGTCCTCGCTCGCGCCCTCGGCGGCGGTGCGCACGATGACGCCCGCGTCCTCGGGGACGATCTTCTTGAGGATGGTCTTCAGCCGGGCCCGCTCGGTGTCGGGCAGCTTGCGGCTGATACCGGTCATCGACCCCTCGGGGACGTAGACCAGGTAGCGGCCGGGCAGGGAGACCTGGCTGGTCAGGCGCGCGCCCTTGTGCCCGATCGGGTCCTTGGTGACCTGGACGAGCACGGACTGGCCGGACTTGAGGGCCGACTCGATACGCCGCGGCCCGTTGGCCATGCCCAGCGCCTCGAAGTTGACCTCACCGGCGTACAGGACGGCGTTGCGCCCCTTGCCGATGTCGATGAAGGCTGCCTCCATCGACGGCAGCACGTTCTGCACCTTGCCGAGGTAGACGTTGCCGACGTACGAGGTCGCCTGCTCCTTGTTGACGTAGTGCTCGACGAGCACGTTGTCCTCGAGGACGCCGATCTGGGTGCGCTCGCCGCTCTGGCGGACGACCATGACGCGCTCGACGGCCTCGCGGCGGGCGAGGAACTCGGCCTCGGTGATGATCGGGACGCGACGACGCCCCTGCTCACGGCCTTCGCGACGGCGCTGCTTCTTGGCCTCCAGACGGGTCGAGCCCTTGATGGACTGCACCTCGTCGGAGAACTCGGTCTCCTTGGCGGCGCGCCGCTCACGCGGCTCACGGACCTTGACGACCGTGCGCTCGGGGTCGTCGGGCGTCGCTTCGGCCTCGGTGCCGGAGTCACCGGCACGACGACGACGGCGACGGCGCCGACGGCTGCTGCTGGAGCCGGCACCGGACTCCTCGCGCTCGTCGGCCTCGTCCTCGGCGTCCTCGTCCGCCTGCTCGGCGGTGTCCTCGGCGTCCTGCGCGGCCTGCTCGGCGGCGATCTCGTCGCCCTCGGAGGCGTCCTCGGCGGACTCGCCCCGGCGACGGCGGCGGCCACCCCGACGACGGCGACGCCGCGACCCGGTGGACTCCTCATCGCCGAACTCGTCACCCTCGGAGGTGTCCTCGGCGCCCTCTTCGGGCTCCTCGTTCTCCTCGGGCTCGTCGGCCACCACGGCGGCGGCCACGGGCTGCTCCGCTTCGGCGGGCTCCCCCCGGCGCCGACGGCGGCGGCGCGACCCGCCGGTGCTCTCCTCCTCGGCGAACCCGCCGAAGTCGGCGGTGGTCTCGGGGGTCTCCTCGACCTCCACGGTCTCGGCCTCCGCCTCGGCGGCGGCCTGCGCGGCGGCCCGCTCCGGCGTCTGGAACATCGGCTCGGTGAAGACCGGCGCCTGGAACACGGCCACAGCGGGCCGCGCCGGCCGCGCCGGTGTCTCGTCCGCGGCCGGCGCGGCGGGCTCCGAGAACCCGACGGCGGCCTTGCGCGCGGCCCGACGACGCGAACGCCGGGGCGCTGCGTCCTCGGCCTCGGCGGCCGGGGCGGCGGGCTCCTGGGCGACCTGGGCCGGCGCCGTCTCGGCTGCGGGCGCCTCGGCGACGGCCGCCTGCACGGTCTGGGGCGCGGTGGTCTCGGTGGCGACGGACTCGGCCACGTCGGCGGCCTCCCCCTCGGGCACCCCGGCGGGCGCGGTCACCCGACGCGTGGCCCGACGACGCGTACGACGCGGCGCGGCCTCCTCGGCCGCCTCCTCCACGGGCTCCTGAACTGCGGCGGGGGCAGCTTCCACGGCCTCCGCCGGAGCCTCCACGATCTCGGCGGCGGCCGGCTCAGCGACGGGTGCGGACACCCGGCGCGTGGCGCGACGGCGCGTACGCCCGGCGGGCGCGGCCTCCTCGACGGCGGCAGGCGCCTCGGCGGCGGCAGCGGCGGGTGCCTCGGCCGCGGCGGCGGTCTCGGGCGCGGCGGCGGTCTCGGGCGCGGCGGCGGTCTCGGGCGCGGCGGCGGCACTCTCCTCGGCGTCCTTGGGCGCGCCGGTGGGGGCGGACGCCCGGCGGGTCGCACGACGGCGTGTACGACCGGCGGGCGCGGCCTCCTCGACGGCGGCGGGCGCCTCGGCGGCGGCAGCGGCCGTCTCGGTGACGGCGGCGCTCTCCACGGAGGCGACCGGCGCCACGGTCTCGACGACCTCGACGACCTCGGCGTCCTTGGGCGCACCGGCGGGCGCGGAGGCCCGGCGGGTCGCACGACGGCGCGTACGACCGGCGGGCGCGGCCTCCTCGACGGCGGCGGGCGCCTCGGCGGCGGCAGCGGCGGTCTCGGCCTCGTCGGCTTCCTCGTCCACCTCGGCGTCCGGGACGACCTCAGCGGTCACAGCGGTCTCGTCCGGCACAGTCACCTCAGCCACCTCGGCGGTCTCATCGGCGGCCGCGAGGTCCTCGGACTCGGCGGCCGGTATGGCCGGCGCGGTGGTTTCCGCGGCCGCTTCGGACGCGGCGGACGGCGGTCCCGCCGGGCGGGACGCGGCACGGCGGCGACGGCGCGGCGGCAGGGTGTCGCTCGGCGTGTTGTTTTCGGAGCCCTGCGCGGGCTCTGCGGGTTCGATCTGTTCGGGCATGCGGGCGTTTCTCCCGTCAGGCTCCCGGGCGCCGCACCCGGTCCGGCATGGCCGGTGACGTCCGCGGCTCGCGTCGTGCGCGACTGCCGCCGTCCGGGGCGCGGGCGCCGCACGGGAGCTTTCTGTGTCCTGTCTCGCCGGTTCCGTACGCCATGTTGCGTACGGCCTGGCGAAAGTCTTGTGGTCGGTGCGCTGCCCGACCCAGGTGGCTCCCGGATACGAGGGCGGCGCTACGACGTCCGTCCCTACGCGGGGCCTACCGGCGCCGACGCCTTCGCGGCGGCAGCGGGTTCGGCCGTTGAGAGGGCCGGCGCTGCCTCGCGGTCGGGCGCGAGCGGGTCGGTCACCGTGCCGGTCTCTTCATCGAAAAGCCCCTGCGCCAGCCTGGTCACCGCTGCGGGGACCGGCGGCGCCAGGTCGGCCACGGCGCGGAGACCGGACAGGACGTCGTCGGGTCGTACGGCAGGCGTCACGTGCCGAACAACCAGCCGCAGTATCGCACAGGGCTGGTCCGTCGGCCTATCAGCCTGTGGACTGTGCGTCTCAGGATCGTCGAGGCTGTCGAGGCTGTCGAGGCTGTCGAGGTCGACGACGGCGGCACGGGCGTCGAAGGTCCGTATGCCGTTCTTGGTCCTGCGCTGGACCTCGACGAGGTCAGCCGCCTTGAAGGCCTCGACCGCACGCCCGGCGTCCACGGGTTCCACGCCGTCCAGGCGCAGCTCCCACACGGAGGCCGTGAGCCGGTCGGCGAGCCCGGAGGTCCGGGCCTCGACCGCGTCGATGATGTCGAGCCCGGTGGGCAGCGACTCGTCGAGCAGAATCCTGAGCTTCTCCGGGTCGCGCGCGTCGGTGAGCGCGATCTCCAGGTACTCCGCCTCACTGCCCGTGCCGGTGGGTGCGGCATTGGCGTACGACACCTTCGGATGCGGCGTGAACCCCGCCGAGTACGCCATCGGCACCTCGGCACGGCGCAACGCACGCTCGAAGGCGCGCTGGAAATCACGGTGGCTGGTGAACCGGAGGCGGCCGCGCTTGGTGTAGCGCAGTCGGATGCGCTGCACCGCGGGTGCGGGCGGCGGGCCTTCGGGCTGTCGCTTGCCCAGTGTCGTTCAGTCCTTCGTGAGTGCGGTCGTACTGCTACCAAGAGTACGTGTCTCGGCCGCCGTCGGTTCCCGCCGGGCGACCGGCTCCGGCTCCTGCGGCTGCCCGAAGAGCGCCCACCGCACACTGGCGCGGGCCTGGCGGACGGATGCGCGGGCGGTGGCCAGGGCCTGCCGGGTGGTACGGCCCACAGTGCGCGCGACCGCCGTGACCGGCTTCCACACGACATCCCGTACCAGGTGGCCGGCGGGCGTGAGGACGGTCCGGTACACCCAGCGCGTGGGCTCCACGAAGATCCACCGGAAGAGGTTCGCCAGGAACCGACCGACGGCGAGCGAGATCCGCCCGGCCACCCGCCACGCGTGCCCGAGGGCGTCCCAGAGCTCCCGGCCGACGACGGCGAGGGCCCGCCCGACCGGTGTGAGGACCCAGCGCCACACGGCCAGCGCGGGCAGGACGAGCAGGACGCGCAGCGTCCAGTAGATCCCGAGCCAGAGCCCGGTGAAGATCATCCGTACGAGCCGTACGGCACCCCGGGCCACCCAGGCGATCGCATGGCCCACGGGCGTCAGCACATACCGGTACACCCACACGGCGGGTACGACGAGGAGGTACCGCACCAGCCAGGCCACGGCCGTGAACAGCGCGACCGCGACGGCGGCGATCCCGGTCCCGATCCCCCTGGCCAGCCAGGCGATGCCACGCCCGAGCGGCGCCAGCGTCCACCGGTACAGCCACACGAGCGCGGCCCCGACGCCGGTCGCGACCCAGACGACGCCCGCCCAGACCCCGGCGGCGACCCAGACGATCCCGGCCCAGATCCCGGCAGCCGCCCAGGCGATCGCGTGGCCCACGGGCGTCAGCACATACCGGTACACCCACACGACCGGCGCGACCACCAGCCAGTACCCGAGCCACCCGAGCCCTGTGGCGACCGGCACGACGACGTACCGCCACAGCGCCACCCACGGCCAGACGAAGACGGCCCTGCCGACCCACAGCAACGCCCGCCCCACCGGCCGGAACACGGCATCCGTCAGGAACCGTCCGCCCACGACGAGCGCGTCCCACACCATCCGCACCGGCACGACCAGCACGAGTACGACGATCCGCACAGGAATCCGGATCGCGACAGTGAGACACCCCTCGGGCGTCTGCTGCTCGGGCGTCTGCTGCTCGGGCGTCCGCCGCGTCGACGGCTCAACGGGCTGCTGGGCGGGCCGCTTTTCCAGGTCCATGACGACGTAGACGCCTCAGCAGCCTGTCCGGATCCAGCCACACGTCTGCAAATTCCCGCCCCGTTCGCCCTCGTGCCCTCTGTCGCCGACCCTCGTCACTTTATGCACGGTGCCACGGCAAGTCGCAGCTGGGGGCGGGTGATCGAGGTCTGCGGTCCGTCGACCCGGCTGACGGCCTCCTACCGCTTGCGCCCGGAACTCCTCGCGGACTTGGCGGACTTGCCGGCCCGAGCGGCCTTGGGGCGGCGCACCACGGAGGACAGATCCCGGAGGGATCCGGCATGCGGTGCGGAGAACTCCCGGTTGATCTCGACCTGGCGGCGGATGCGCTCGGGCAGGTCCCGCATCGCCAGCAGTGTGTCGCACGCCCGGAGGGCGGCGGCATGGTCGCCGACCCAGTGGGCGGTGATGGAGAACTCGAACAGCAGACCCCACCGATAGACCCAGGGCCTGGTGAAGAGCAGGTCGTCCGGTGCGGGCCTGTCGACGACGTCGACGAGGAGGGCGTGCGCGGTGTGGTAGCGGCGTCGGAGACGCAGACGGGAGGCCAACTCGTAGCAGGCTTCGAGTCTTACGGGACGCGACTCCCAAGTCTGCGGGGCCGCCGTCAACGGGCACAGCGCCAACGCCGGGGAGCCCATCAAGTTCGACGGCATCACCACGATCGGCGAGGTCTGGGAAACCACCTGTGTCGCGGTCACCAGCACCAACCCGGCCACTCTGGACTGCAACGACGCCGCAGGGAATCCCAACCCCTGGACCCGGGTGACACTGCAGCCGACCGAGGGCGTCACCAACGGGCGGCACCTGACGGACGCACCGCCGTATCCGGCTCTCACCGTGTGAGGCAGCTGGAGCGGTGACACGCACAGAGCGGTAATACGCCACATGGGGTGTCCGAGGGAACCTGTCGTTCCCTCGGACACCCCATGGCGTCGCCCGTTCTCAGTGGCTGTGCCCGCTCCCCGCCGGCTGCTTGACCGCCAGCGGCAGCAGCTTCCTGCCGGTCGGGCCGATCTGGATGTGTGTGTCCATCTGGGGGCACACGCCACAGTCGAAGCACGGGGTCCAGCGGCAGTCCTCGACCTCGGTCTCGTCGAGGGCGTCCTGCCAGTCCTCCCAGAGCCAGTCCTTGTCCAAGCCCGAGTCGAGGTGGTCCCAGGGGAGGACCTCCTCGTAGGTGCGCTCACGGGTGGTGTACCAGTCGACGTCGACGCCGAAGTCGGGGAGGGTCTTGTCGGCGCAGGCCATCCAGCGGTCGTAGGAGAAGTACTCGCGCCAGCCGTCGAAGCGGCCGCCGTCCTCGTAGACGGCGCGGATCACGGCGCCGATACGGCGGTCACCGCGAGACAGGAGGCCTTCCACGATGCCCGGCTTGCCGTCGTGGTAGCGGAAGCCGATGGAGCGGCCGTACTTCTTGTCGCCGCGGATCTTGTCGCGGAGCTTTTCGAGGCGGGCGTCCGTCTCCTCCGCCGACAGCTGCGGGGCCCACTGGAACGGGGTGTGGGGCTTGGGGACGAAGCCGCCGATCGAGACCGTGCAGCGGATGTCGTTCGAGCCGGAGACCTCGCGGCCCTTCTGGATCACGCGGGTCGCCATGTCGGCGATCTGGAGGACGTCGTCGTCGGTCTCCGTCGGTAGGCCGCACATGAAGTACAGCTTCACCTGACGCCAGCCGTTGCCGTAGGCGGTGGAGACGGTCCGGATCAGGTCCTCCTCCGAGACCATCTTGTTGATGACCTTGCGCATGCGCTCGGAGCCGCCCTCGGGTGCGAAGGTCAGGCCCGAGCGCCGACCGTTGCGGGTCAGCTCGTTGGCGAGGTCGACGTTGAAGGCATCCACGCGGGTCGAGGGGAGGGACAGACCGATCTTGTCCTCCTCGTACCGGTCCGCCAGGCCCTTGGCGATGTCGCCGATCTCGCTGTGGTCGGCGGAGGAGAGGGACAGCAGGCCCACCTCCTCGAAGCCGGTCGCCTTGAGGCCCTTCTCGACCATCTCGCCGATGCCCGTGATGGAACGCTCACGGACCGGACGGGTGATCATGCCCGCCTGGCAGAAGCGGCAGCCGCGGGTGCAGCCGCGGAAGATCTCCACCGACATCCGCTCGTGGACCGTCTCGGCGAGCGGGACCAGCGGCTGCTTGGGGTACGGCCACTCGTCCAGGTCCATGACGGTGTGCTTGGACACACGCCACGGGACGCCCGACCGGTTCGGTACGACGCGGCCGATACGGCCGTCTGGGAGGTACTCGACGTCGTAGAACGCCGGGATGTACACCGAACCCGTCCTCGCGAGGCGGAACAGGACCTCCTCGCGGCCGCCGGGACGGCCCTCGGCCTTCCAGGCGCGGATGATCCCGGTCATGTCGAGCACGGCCTGCTCGCCGTCGCCGATGATCGCCGCGTCGATGAAGTCGGCGATCGGCTCGGGGTTGAAGGCCGCGTGACCGCCGGCCAGCACGATCGGGTCGTCGACCGTGCGGTCCTTGGACTCCAGGGGGATCCCGGCGAGGTCCAGAGCGGTCAGCATGTTCGTGTAGCCCAGCTCCGTGGAGAAGGACAGACCGAACACGTCGAAAGCGCGGACCGGGCGGTGGCTGTCCACCGTGAACTGCGGCACGCCGTTGTCGCGCATCAGCTGTTCGAGGTCGGGCCAGACGCTGTAGGTGCGCTCGGCGAGGACGCCCTCGCGCTCGTTCAGTACCTCATAGAGAATCATGACGCCCTGGTTGGGCAGACCGACCTCGTACGCGTCCGGGTACATGAGCGCCCAGCGGACGTCGCAGGACTCCCAGGGCTTGACGGTGGAGTTGAGCTCACCGCCCACGTACTGGATCGGCTTCTGCACATGCGGGAGCAGGGCCTCAAGCTGTGGGAAGACCGACTCGACAGACATCGCGGGGATTACCTTCGTGAGCTGACTGGGGGCACCCCCGGCCGGAGGCTGGGGGAGGGTGACCATCTAGCGTAACGCCCCGGGAGGCACCCCTCGCACGCCCCGTCACCAGCAGGCCGACCGGCAGACCGTCGTGCGCCCGGCCATCGGCGTCCGCCCACCGCCAGAACGGCTGTCAGAAGGGCACGTCCGCGCTGATCTTCGCCCAGGTCCCCGGCAGCGCCCCCTCCGCCAGCTCCGCCCGCCGCTCCTCCCTGCCGTACAGCAGCCCGTACGTGAAGGCGCTCTCCCCCGCCTGATGGGCTTGGAGGGCGATGCCGCGCAGGGCCTCGCGGGCCATCACGCTGTCCTGGTGGTCGCCGAGGAGGGTCTGCAGGGACTTCATGTCCTTGACGACGGCCTTGGTCGGCTTGCCGAGGAGGGGGCTTGCCGCCTCGGCCGCGTACCGGGTGCGCTTGGCCTTCTTGCGGGCCTCATGCATCGCGAGATCCCGGTCGGCGCCGGACGGCTGCGCCAGGGCCTCCTCGACCAGGGCCGCCACCTTGCCGAAGTCCTTCTTGACCGCCTCGGTGATCACCTTCTCGGGATCGCCCTCGGCGGCCTTGAGCAGCGGCGGGTCCTTGACCACGGCGTCGAGGGACTCCAGCAGCTCCAGATAGCGCTGCCCGTCCAGCGCTTCGATCAGCTCGGGCCCCGGGCCGGTACCGCCGTCCTTCCCCGCCCAGGTCCGCAACCGTGTACGGACCGGGCCCGTCACCAGGCTCTCGGGGAGATCGTCCAGCGCCCCGGTGAGCCGTTCCGTCAGGACCTCCTGGTCACGGTCGACGCCCAGCTCCCCCGCCAGCCACTTCAGCTCCTCGCCGATCGGGTCCGTGACGGCCCGGTCCAGGACCTTCCCGAACGACTTGAAGGTGCTGCGCAGCCGGCGCGTGGCGACCCGCATGCTGTGCACGGAGTCGAAGACATCCCGGCGGACGGCGGGATCGAGCTCGATGATCGCGTCACGCTGGACGCGGACGTAGGCGAGGACATGATCACCGGGAGTGACGGGCTCACTCGGTGCCTCGGCCGTCTCCCGCTTCTTGTCCCGCTTCTTGTCCCGCTTCTGGTCCTTCTTCTTGCCCTTCTTGGGTGCCGTCTCCTGAAGGGCCCTGGCCAGCTTCGACGGTGAGCCGGACGGCCGTACGCCCGCCTTGCGCAGCTTCTTGTCGACCTTGTCGAGGAAGGCCGGGTCGCCGTCGTCGGCGAGTTCCACCTCGATCTCGGACCACTGGGCCGTCCGGCCGTCCTCGGTGAGCCGTTGGGCGACCACGGCGTCCACACTGACCTCGGCGAGGAGGATGCCGTCCGCGTCGAGCAGATCGCTGACGTCACGGGTGGAGAGGAGGCGGACCAGCGGGACCAGCTCGGCCTCCCGGACCCGGGAACGCACGAGCCCCGCGAGCTCGCCGGGCAGCGTGTCGGAGAGCGGGGCGCGGATCTCGTCCCGTACGCCGGTGGAGACGGGGAGCTTCAGATGCCAGCCGGCGTCACTGCCTCCCGTGCGACGGCGCAGGGTGATGGAGGCGGCGGCGAGACGTTCGTCGGGGGTGTCGTAGTAGACGGCGTCCAGCTCCGCCACGCCCTTGTCGATGACGGTCGCGACGCCGGCCACACCGGTGAGGTCCGGCAGGCCGCTCTCGTCGGACTCGTACTTCCGCTCGATCTCACGCTTGGTGTCCGCCATAAAAGGAATCTAGTCCTACTTCAGCCTCCTGGGCAGCCCCCACTTGTTGAACGACCGACAACTACCGTTTCCCCGGAGGACACCCGGCACGTCCCCCTACGCGGACATGGGTCGTTCCACACGGATGGACTGCAACAACCCCACCGCCACCCACACCGCGAACATCGACGACCCGCCGTACGACACGAACGGCAGCGGCAGCCCCGCCACCGGCATGATCCCGAGGGTCATGCCGATGTTCTCGAAGGACTGGAAGGCGAGCCAGGCGATGATGCCGCCGGCGACGATCGTGCCGTACAGCTCGGTGGTCTCGCGGGCGATCCGGCAGGCCCGCCACAGGACGACACCGAGCAGCAGGATGATCAGCCCGGCGCCCACGAACCCCAACTCCTCACCCGCCACCGTGAAGACGAAGTCGGTCTGCTGCTCGGGCACGAACTGCCCGGTGGTCTGTGAGCCCTTGAACAGTCCGGTGCCGAGCAGCCCGCCGGAGCCGATGGCGATCCGGGCCTGGTTGGTGTTGTAGCCGACGCCGGCCGGGTCGAGCTCGGGGTTGGCGAAGGCCGCGAAGCGGTTGATCTGGTACTCGTCGAGCACCCCGAGCTGCCAGACGGCGATCGCGCCCATCGCCCCGGTGCCGATGAGGCCGAAGATCCACCGGTTGGACGCGCCGGAGGTGAGCAGGACGCCCAGCACGATGACCACCATGACCATGACCGACCCGAGGTCGGGCATGAGCAGCACGATCAGTATCGGGACAGTGGCCAGACCGAGGGCCTGGACGACCGTGCGATGGTCGGGGTGGAGCTTGTCTCCCGCGTCCACCCGGGCCGCCAGCAGCATCGCCATACCCAGGATGATCGTGACCTTCACGAACTCGGAGGGCTGCAGCGAGAATCCGCCGCCGACGACGATCCACGCGTGCGCGCCGTTGATGGTCGCGCCCATCGGGGTGAGCACCAGCAGGATCAGCAGCACCGAGATGCCGTACAGGATCGGGACCGCCGTGCGCAGGGTGCGATGGCCGAGCCAGACCGTGCCGATCATCAGGGCGAAGCCGATGCCGGTGTTGAGCAGGTGCCGGAAGAGGAAGTAGTACGGGTCGCCCTGGTTGAGCTCGGTGCGGTTGCGGGTCGCCGAGAAGACGAGGGCCGCACCGATCAGGGAGAGCGCGATGGCCGAGAACAGTATCGGCCAGTCGAGCCGCCGGGCGAGCGAGTCACGGGCGAACAGACGGGTCCAGCCGGAGCGTTCGGGCCCGTACCCGGAGACGGAGAAGCTGTTGCCGGTCATGGGGACGTCCTCCGCGTAGGCGCTCCGCTGAAAGCGCCGCGATACGCCGTCGATCGCCTGCGGCGCCGTCGTGGCTGGTCGCGCCACGCGGCGGAGCCGCCTGTCGATACAGCCCCGCGCCCCTTTGGGGCGCGGGCGCAGCCGGTACGCCTTCGCGCCGCCCGGTTGCCGTTACCCCCACGGGTGCTGACGATCGCCGCCAGCGGGTCCCCCGTCCCCCGTTCGAAAGACACCGGCTGGGCCTCTGGTCCCGCGGCCACCGTCTGTGCCTCCTCCTCGGTCTTCTTCGGCGGGTAGGACTCCAGCTTCGGCGCGTCGATCGAGCCGTCGGACTCGATCTTCGGCAGGCCCTTCTGCGGCGTGGACAGCAGCGCCTTCTTCTTGTCGATCTCGCCGTCCTCGGAGACGCCGTACAGCGCGTTGTAGAGCTTGCGCACCGCGGGCGCAGAGGCGCCGGAGCCCGTACCACCCTGGGAGATCGTCATGACGATCGTGTAGTCCTTGGTGTACGTGGCGAACCAGGAGGTCGTCTGCTTGCCGTAGACCTCGGCCGTACCCGTCTTGGCGTGCATCGGGATCTCGTCCTGCGGCCAGCCCTGGAAGCGCCAGGCGGCCGTACCACGGGTCGCGACTCCCTCAAGGGCGTCGTCCATCTTGGCCAGCGTGGTCTTGTCTATCGGCAGCTTGCCGTGCGACTTGGGCGCGATCTCCTGCACGTTCTTGCCGTCGGCGCTGATGATGGCCTTGCCGACGGTGGGGTCGTAGAGGGTGCCGCCGTTGGCGATGGCCCCGTAGATGGTGGCCATCTGGATGGGCGTGACGAGCGTGTCGCCCTGGCCGATGGAGTAGTTGACGGAGTCACCGGCGCGCATGCGGTTGCCTTCGAGGCAGTTCTCGTACGCGATCTGCTCGGCGTACGAGCCGCCCTTCTTGCCATACTTGCACCAGGCGTCCTTGTTGGCCTCCCAGTACTCCTGCTTCCACTGGCGGTCCGGGATGCGGCCGCTGACCTCGTTCGGCAGGTCGATGCCGGTCTCGGCGCCGAGGCCGAACTGGTGGGCGGTCTTGTAGAACCAGTCGTTGGCGCCCTTCTTGGGCTTGATGCCTCCGTCGCGCTTCCACTCCTCGTGCGAGAGGCGGTAGAAGACGGTGTCGCAGGAGACCTCCAGCGCCTTGCCGAGGCTGATCGCGCCGTAGCCCTTGGACTCGAAGTTCTTGAAGACCTGGCCGCCGATCGAGTACGAACTGGAGCACTCGTACGGGCCGTTGAAGGAGTAGCCCGCGTTCACCGCGGCGGCGGTCGGGACCACCTTGAAGATGGAGCCGGGGGCCGACTGGCCCTGGATCGCGCGGTTCAGCAGCGGGTAGTTGGACTTCTTGCCGGTGAGCTTGGCGTAGTCCTTGGCGGAGATGCCGCCGACCCAGGCGTTCGGGTCGTAGTCCGGGTTGGAGGCCATGGCGACGACGCGGCCGGTCTTGGCCTCCATCACGACGACGGCACCGGAGTCAGCCTTGTAGTGCGTGCCCGTGTTGCGGTCCACGATCTTGCGGGCTTCCTTCATCGCGTCGTTGAGCTCGTACTCGGCGATGCGCTGGACGCGGGCGTCGATGCTGGTGACGAGGTTGGAGCCGGGCTCGGCGGGGTCGGCCTCGGCCTCGCCGATGACTCGGCCGAGATTGTCGACCTCGTAGCGGGTGACGCCGGCCTTGCCGCGCAGCTCCTTGTCGTACTGGCGCTCCAGGCCGGAGCGGCCGACCTGGTCGGAGCGCAGATACGGCGAGTCGGTGTCCTGGGCCTTGGTGATCTCCTCGTCGGTGACCGGCGAGAGATAGCCGAGCACCTGCGCGGTGTTGGAGCCGCCGGGGCTGGCATAGCGGCGGACGGCCTGGGGCTCGGCGGTGATGCCGGGGAAGTCCTCGGAGCGTTCGCGGATCTGGAGGGCCTGCTTGGCGGTGGCCTCGTCGGTGATGGGGATCGGCTGGTACGGCGAGCCGTTCCAGCAGGGCTGGGGCGTCTTGGAGTCGCAGAGCCGGACCTTGTCCATGACGTCCTTGGGCGTCATGTCCAGGACTCCGGCGAGCTTGGTGAGGACGGCCTTGCCGTCGTCGTCCATCTTCAGCAGGTCGGTGCGGGAGGCGGAGACGACCAGCCGGGTCTCGTTGTCGGCGATCGGCACTCCGCGCGCGTCCAGGATCGAGCCGCGCACGGCGGGCTGCACGACCTGCTGGACGTGGTTCCCCGAGGCCTCCTTGGCGTACGCGTCGCCCTCGCGGATCTGGAGATACCAGAGGCGGCCGCCGAGGGTGCCGAGGAGGGAGAAGACGAGGATCTGGATGATGATGAGCCTGATCTGGACCCGTGGGGTCCGCCCGGTCTCCGGGATGTTGGTCACTGTCTCCCCCTCTCAGTGCGTGAACGGGTGGTGCGTGTGCGGCTGGTGCCTGTGCCGGTCGTGCGCGTGGTGCCGGTACATGGGGTACACCGCTCGGCCGTGATCGGTTCCCGCGCCCGGACCGGATGTCATCCGACGTGCCGTCACAGCCGCTTGACCCCCTTGATGCGCCCCGCCCGTGCCATCCGTGATCGCGCGGCCTTGAGGCGGAGCCCCCCGCGCTGGTTGCCGATGCGCAGGCCGGTGCCGGAGGAGAGCCAGCCGGAGGAGACGTCGGCCGCCTTGGCGGCGTTGTTGGTCTCGGCGAGCGGGTCGTTCTCGGCGCGCCGGGCGAGCGCCATGATGCCGGGGACCACGAAGGGCGCGAGCAGCAGGTCGTAGAGCGCGGCGGTGAACAGCAGGCTGGGCAGGCCGACCTGGCGGGCCGCGTCGTCACCGACGAGGGCGCCGACACCGGCGTAGAGGAGCGTCGAGCCGAGCGCGGCGACGACGACCACGGCCATCGGTCCGGTCGCCGACCTGAGCCGGCCGGTCTCGGGTTTGGCGAGCCCCGCGAGGTAGCCGATGACGCAGAGGACCAGGGCGTAGCGCCCGGCCGCGTGGTCGGCGGGCGGCGCGAGGTCGGACAGCAGCCCGGCGCCGAAGCCGATGAGGGCGCCGCCGACATGGCCGTAGACCAGGGCGAGGCCGAGCACGGTGAGGAGCACCAGGTCCGGTACGGCGCCCGGGAGATGGAGTCTGGCGAGGACGCTCACCTGGATCACCAGGGCGACGATCACCAGGGTGGTGGAGAGCAGCATCCGGTTGAAGCGCATGAAGGGTTCAGCTCCTACTGTCCTACGTCCTACTGCTCTTGGGACTGGCCGTCGGTGCCGTCGCCGGGTTCGTCCGCGCCCGGCGTGACCGTCACGGTCACGGTCGGCGTGGGGGTGGCCTTCGGCTTGGCCGGCAGGACGGTGTCGCGCGGGTCCTTGCGGGGCGGCTGGACGACGACGCCGACGATGTCGAGCTGGGTGAAGGCCACGAACGGCTTGACGTAGATCGTGCGGGTGAGGTCGCCGCCGGAGGGGTCGACGCGGGAGACGACACCGACCGGGACGCCGGGGACGAACGGCTTGTCGGCCTGCGAGCCGAAGGTGACGAGGCGGTCGCCCGCCTTCACCTTGGCCTTGCCGTTGAGGAGTTCGACGCGCAGCGGGCGGTCGCCCTGGCCGGAGGCGAAGCCGAGTTCGTCGGTGGCCTCCATGCGGGTGCCGACGGTGAAGTCGGGGTCGTTGGCGAGGAGCACGGTCGCGGTGCTCGGTCCGACGGTGGTGACGCGGCCCACGAGCCCGTCGCCGTTGAGGACGGTCATGTCGCGGGTGATGCCGTCGTCGGTGCCGATGTCGATGGTGACGGTCCAGGAGAAGCCCTGGGCCGCTCCTATGGCGATGACCTCGGCGCCCTTGATGCCGTACTGGCCGTTCGCGGCGGTCTTCAGCATCTTGTCGAGCTGGTCGACTCTGCTCTGGTTGCGGTCGTCGCTGCCGAGGGACGCCTTCAGCTCGGCGTTCTCCTTCTCCAGCGCGGCGAGGCGGTCGTGGCGGGAGCCGGAGTCGCGAACGGCGCTTATGGCGTTGCCGATCGGGTCGACGGCGGTCGACACCCCGTCCTCGATCGGGCCGAAGACGGTGGCGGCGGCACGGCGGGCACCGTCGACCGGCGAGTCCTCCCCGCCGCGGATGTCCACCGTGATCAGCGCGAACGCGACGGCGATCAGCAGCACCAGGAGCAGCCGGCTCTCTCGTGTGTCCCTCACGTGCGGCGGCCGTGCCTTCCTCATAGGAATTCGACAGGAATTGGGGAATTCGGGTAGCCCCTCGGAATCCCGGGCCGGGAACCGTAGGGGCGCTTTGCGGGAGCTTATGCCTCTATATCAACGATCCGCCGCACGAGAGGAGAACGTCCCGTACGGCGGAATCGACGTGTCATGTCATCTGCGGGGCTGTGCGTCGAGCACCTGCTGCAACGCCTCGAACTCCTCGACACACTTGCCGGAGCCGAGCGCCACGCTGTCCAGCGGGTCCTCGGCGATGTGGATCGGCATTCCGGTCTCGCGGCGCAGCCGCTCGTCGAGACCGCGCAGCAGGGCGCCGCCGCCGGTGAGGACGATGCCGCGGTCCATGATGTCGCCGGAGAGTTCCGGCGGGCACTTGTCGAGGGTCGTCTTGACGGCATCGACGATGGCGTTGACGGGTTCCTCGATCGCCTTCCGCACTTCGGCCGCGGAGATGACGACGGTCTTGGGCAGGCCGGACACCAGGTCCCGGCCGCGGATTTCGGTGTGCTCGTCAGCGTCGAGGTCGTACGCCGAACCGATCGTGATCTTGATCTGTTCGGCCGTCCGCTCACCGAGGAGGAGGCTGTACTCCTTCTTGATGTGCTGGATGATCGCGTTGTCCAACTCGTCGCCCGCGACGCGGATGGACTGGGCGGTGACGATGCCGCCGAGGGAGATGACCGCGACCTCCGTGGTGCCGCCGCCGATGTCCACCACCATGTTGCCCGTGGCCTCGTGGACCGGCAGGCCGGAGCCGATGGCCGCGGCCATGGGCTCCTCGATGATGTGCACCTGACGGGCGCCGGCCTGGGAGGACGCCTCGATGACGGCGCGACGCTCGACACCGGTGATGCCGGACGGCACACAGACGACGACCCGAGGACGGGCGAGATACCGCCGCTTGTGGATCTTCAGAATGAAGTAGCGGAGCATTCGCTCGGTGATCTCGAAGTCGGCGATGACACCGTCCTTCAGCGGACGTACGGCAACGATGTTGCCCGGTGTCCGCCCGATCATCTTCTTCGCCTCCGCGCCGACCGCGAGGATGCCACCGGTGTTGGTGTTGATCGCGACGACGGACGGCTCGTTCAGTACGATCCCGCGACCCCTGACGTACACCAGCGTGTTGGCGGTCCCGAGGTCGACAGCCATGTCACGGCCGATGAACGACATTGAGTTCCCCATCAGGATTCGTCTGGCCTTCCCAAGTGGAGCGCTGACGGCTTTTGAGAGCTTTTCAGGCTTTTCAGGTCGGCGAAGTGGGTGCTGTGACGTGAAGGCTTACATCGTAGTCTCGCCCGCACGAACACTGCGCGAGGGTCTTCGCCATTGTGGGCATGCGATGCGTCGCCTCGCCTGTGGAGACGATCCATCGGGGGTGCGCGTTCCCCCGATCGCCGCGCATATGCCGTTGTACGGCCGGTATTTCAGCGGGGTTGGCTGGTCAGCCGGGGTATAGGCCATGTGGGTGGTGGCCGAATGTTGGCCGAATGTTCCAGAAGAGTAAGCGCGGCGGGGGCGGGACGACTCACCGGCCCCCGCCGTCACGGACGTTGCTACGCGCGCCCGGGGAAGAAGATCTTCAGCTCGCGCTCGGCCGACTCCTCGGAGTCCGACGCGTGGATCAGGTTCTCGCGCACGATGACGCCGTAGTCACCGCGAATGGACCCCGGTGCGGCGGCGATCGGGTCGGTCGGACCGGCCAGCGCGCGCACCCCCTCGATGACACGCTCGCCCTCGACGATCAGCGCGACGACCGGACCGGAGGCCATGAACTCGACCAACGGCTCGTAGAAGGGCTTGCCCTGGTGCTCGCCGTAGTGCTGCTCCAGCGTCTCCTGGTTCAGTGTCCGCAGCTCCAGCGCGGTGATCTGCCAGCCGGCCTTCCGCTCGATACGGCTGATGATCTCGCCGGTCAGGCCACGCCGGACGGCGTCGGGCTTGAGCAGGACGAGGGTGCGCTGGCTCACGGTGGTGACTCCTTCATTTCACAAGGGTGCGGAGCTCAGAGGCTACAGGGCGAGTCCGACAGGGTGTTACGCAGCGTCAGGAAGCCCCGGCCTGGGGCTCGGCCTCAGGAGGCTCCGGCGCCGGCCTCGGTGGAGGCCTGCGCCGCGAAGCGGGCCTTCGCCTCGTCGATCTTCCGCCCGAAGTGGACCGAGGCCCACCACAGGGCGGCGAACATCGCACCCATGAAGAACATCGTCGGGATGAAGAACCCGGACGCGATCAGACCGATCTGGAGGGCCCAGCCGATCTGGACACCACCGGGCCGGGTGACGAGGCCGCACAGCACGACGCACAGGAACATGGCGATGCCGCTGACCGTCCAGATCGTGGTCATGGTCAGGTCGGGGTCCTTCATGGCGACCAGCCCGGCGAAGGCGATCACGAAGAACTCGCCGATCAGGGTCGAAGCACAGAGGGTACGCATGGTGGTGAGACTCAGCCCTTCCCCAGCAGCAGCCGGGCTTCGCCGACGGTGATGACGGAACCGGTGACGAGGACGCCGCCACCGGCGAACTCGCCCTCCTCCTCGGCGAGCGTGATCGCCGCCTCCAGGGCATCGGGCAGCCGTGGCTCGACCTGCACCCGCTCCTCGCCGAACACCTCGACCGCGATCCCGGCCAGCTCGTCGGCGTCCATCGCCCGGTGGCTGGAATTCTGCGTGATCACGATCTCGGCGAAGATCGGCTCGAAGGCCTCCAACAGCCCCCGTACGTTCTTGTCGCCGCTGGCCCCGACCACCCCGATCAGCCGGCTGAAGTCGAACGCCTCTCCGACGGCCTCGGCGGTGGCCCGCGCGCCCGCCGGGTTGTGGGCGGCGTCCAGCACGACGGTCGGGGACCGCCGTACGACCTCCAGCCGTCCCGGCGACGAGACCGCCGCGAAGGCCTTGCGGACGGTGTCCACGTCGAGCGGCTCCGGGCGCTGCGAGCCGACACCGAAGAACGCCTCGACCGCCGCGAGGGCGACGGCCGCGTTGTGCGCCTGGTACGGGCCGTGCAGCGGGAGATACACCTCGGGGTACTCGCCGCCGAGGCCGCGCAGGGTGAGCATCTGCCCGCCGACGGCGACCTGCCGCGAGACGACGCCGAACTCCAGGCCCTCCCGGGCCACCGTCGCGTCGACCTCCACGGCCTTCTTCAGCATCACCTGCGCCGCGTCCACCGGCTGCTGCGCCAGGATCACGGTCGCGTCCTGCTTGACGATCCCGGCCTTCTCCACGGCGATCTCGGCGGGCGTCTCGCCGAGCCGGTCGGTGTGGTCGAGGTCGATGGGGGTGACGACGGCGACGTCCCCGTCGATGACGTTCGTGGCGTCCCAGGTGCCGCCCATGCCGACCTCGACGACGGCCACGTCGACGGGGGCGTCCGCGAAGGCGGCGTACGCCATTCCGGTCAGCACCTCGAAGAAGGAGAGCCGGTACTCCTGAGCTGCGTCCACCATCTCGATGTACGGCTTGATGTCCTCGTACGTCTCGATGAACCGCTCGGCGGAGATCGGTGCGCCGTCGAGGCTGATGCGCTCGGTGATCGACTGGACGTGCGGGGAGGTGTACCGGCCGGTGCGCAGCTCGAAGGCGCCGAGGAGGGCCTCGATCATACGGGCGGTGGAGGTCTTGCCGTTGGTGCCGGTGATGTGGATCGAGGGGTACGACCGCTGCGGGTCGCCCAGGACGTCCATCAGCGCGGCGATCCGCGTCACCGAGGGTTCCAGCTTGGTCTCGCCCCAGCGGGTCGCCAGTTCCGTCTCGACCTCGCGCAGCGCCTTGTCGAGGGCCGGGTCGGCGGGCCGCGTCGGTACGTCGGTCTGCGGCATACCGCCCTGGGCACGCAGGGTACGGCTGCCGGCCTCGATCACCGCGAGGTCCGGGTCACGGTCCGTCTCGGCGGAGATGATCTCCTCGAAGGGGTCGACTGCGTCGGGCTGCTGACTGCTGTCGTGCGGGCGCTCACTCACGGGGTCAGTCTACGGGTGGGGCTCCGCCGAGCTGGGGCGCCTTATCGCTCGGGAGCGCGGGTTGTGTGGCGGCTGCGGCTGCGTTGTGGTTGCTCGCGCAGTTCCCCGCGCCCCTGAAAGGGCTTCGCCCTTTCGGCGCCCGCCCACCCGTAAGCGCCGGGCCGCGCGGCCTCCCCGGCCGGTCGAAGGCCCCGGTGCCCGAGAAGCACCGGGGCCTTCACCCACGTACAGCCCGGAGAGCTACGCCTTCGGCAAACTCTCCAGTTGCGCGGCGATCCGTGCGATGTCCTCGTCCGCCTTGGCGAGGCGGCCGCGGATCTTCTCCACGACCTGGTCCGGGGCCTTCGCGAGGAACGCCTCGTTGCCGAGCTTGGCCGTGGCCTGGGCCTTGTCCTTCTCGGCCGCCGCGAGGTCCTTCGCGAGGCGCTTGCGCTCGGCGGCGACGTCGATGACGCCGGAGAGGTCGAGGGCGACCTCGGCGCCCGCCACCGGCAGGGTCGCGGTGGCCGAGAAACCCTCGCCCTCGGGCTGCAGGCGGAGGAGCTGACGGATCGCGGCCTCGTGCGGGGCCAGGGCCGTACCGTCGAGCGTCAGGCGGGCGGGGACGCGCTGGCCGGGCTGGAGGCCCTGGTCGGCACGGAACCGGCGGACCTCGGTGACGACCCGCTGGACCAGCTCGATCTCACGCTCGGCGGCGTCGTCGCGGAAGCCACTGTCCTTCGGCCAGTCGGCGATGACGAGCGACTCGCCGCCGGTCAGCGTCGTCCACAGGGTGTCCGTGACGAACGGGATGACCGGGTGCAGCAGCCGCAGCGTGACGTCCAGGACCTCACCCAGGACGCGCCGGCTGACCTCGGCCGGCTCGCCGCCCGCCTGGAACGTCGTCTTGGACAGCTCGACATACCAGTCGAAGACCTCGTCCCACGCGAAGTGGTACAGCGCCTCGCTGAGCTTCGCGAACTGGAAGTCCTCGTAGTACACGTCGACCTGTTCGACCGTCTCGCCCAGGCGGGCGAGGATCCAGCGGTCGGTCGCCGAGAGCTTCGAGGCCTCCGGCAGCGGGCCCTGGACCGTCGCGCCGTTCATCAGCGCGAAGCGGGTGGCGTTCCAGATCTTGTTGGCGAAGTTGCGGGAGGCCTGGACCCAGTCCTCGCCGATCGGGACGTCGGTGCCCGGGTTGGCGCCGCGCGCGAGGGTGAAGCGGAGCGCGTCGGAGCCGTACTTGTCCATCCAGTCGAGCGGGTCCACGACGTTGCCGAAGGACTTCGACATCTTCTTGCCGCGCTCGTCGCGGACCAGACCGGTCAGCGCGATCGTCTTGAAGGGGACCTCGCCGTCCATCGCGTACAGGCCGAACATCATCATCCGGGCGACCCAGAAGAAGATGATGTCGTGACCGGTGAGCAGGACGTCGGTCGAGTAGAACTTCCGCAGGTCCTCGGTCTGTTCGGGCCAGCCGAGCGTGGAGAACGGCCACAGGCCGGAGGAGAACCAGGTGTCCAGGACGTCGGTGTCCTGGGTCCAGCCCTCGGCCTCCGTGCCGGGCGGCTCCTCGTCCGGGCCGACGCAGACCGTCTCGCCGTTCGGGCCGTACCAGACCGGGATGCGGTGGCCCCACCACAGCTGGCGCGAGATGCACCAGTCGTACATGTTGTCGACCCAGTCGAAGTAGCGCTTCGACATGTCCTCGGGGTGGATCTTGACCCGGCCGTCGCGGACGGCGTCACCGGCCGCCTTGGCCAGGGGCGCGACCTTGACCCACCACTGCATCGACAGCCGCGGCTCGACGGTGGTCTTGCAGCGCGAGCAGTGACCGACGGAGTGGGTGTACGGCCGCTTCTCGGCGACGATCCTGCCCTGCGAGCGCAGCGCGCCGACGACGGCCGAGCGGGCCTCGAACCGGTCCTGGCCGAGGAACGGGCCGTGGACGGTGATGACGCCGTGCTCATCCATGATCGTCATGGCGGGCAGGCCGTGGCGCTGGCCGATCGCGAAGTCGTTCGGGTCGTGGGCCGGGGTGACCTTGACCGCGCCGGTGCCGAACTCCGGGTCGACGTGGGTGTCGGCGACGACCGGGATGGTGCGGTCGGTGAGCGGGAGCTTGATGTGCTTGCCGACGAGGTGCTTGTAGCGCTCGTCGTCCGGGTGGACGGCGACGGCCGTGTCACCGAGCATCGTCTCGGCACGCGTGGTGGCGACGACGAGGGAGTCGTCCCCCTCTCCGTACCGGATGGAGACCAGCTCGCCGGCGTCCTCCTGGTGTTCGACCTCGATGTCCGAGATGGCCGTCAGACACCGCGGACACCAGTTGATGATGCGCTCGGCGCGGTAGATCAGCTCGTCGTCGTAGAGCCGCTTGAAGATGGTCTGGACGGCCTTGGACAGCCCTTCGTCCATGGTGAACCGCTCGCGGTTCCAGTCGACTCCGTCTCCCAGCCGGCGCATCTGGCCGAGGATCTTGCCGCCGTACTCCTCCTTCCACCGCCAGACACGCTCGACGAACTCCTCGCGCCCCAAGTCGTGGCGGGACTTGCCCTCTTCGGCGAGCTGCTGCTCGACCTTGTTCTGGGTGGCGATGCCGGCGTGGTCCATGCCGGGGAGCCAGAGGGCCTCATAACCCTGCATGCGCTTACGGCGCGTGAGGGCGTCCATGAGGGTGTGCTGGAAGGCGTGCCCGAGGTGCAGGCTGCCGGTGACGTTCGGCGGCGGGATGACGATGGTGTACGCGGGCTTGTCGCTCTTGGCGTCGGCCGCGAAGTAACCCTTCTCCACCCAGCGCTCGTACAGCGTCCCCTCTACATCGGCCGGCGCGTACTGGGTCGGCAGATCGGTGGCGGGCGCTGGAGGCTGCTGCTGAGCGTTCTCGGTCACCCGCTCAGTTTAGGGGTGTCACGGGGTGGTCCCGAAACTCGATTCTTCGGTAACGGTGTGACCCCCGGTGCGTTGTGCTCCTCAGGTCTGAGCCAGGATGTCTGAAACACATAAGCATCTGGAGGGGAACCCAGAGATGAGCTACAACCAGCCGGGCCCGTACGGCGGGCAGCCCCAGCAGCCCGGACCGTACGGTCAGCCGGGCGGCCAGCCCGGCCCCTACGGCCAGCAGCCGCCGCAGGCCGCCCCCCAGCCCGGCTACGGGTACCCCCAGCAGGCACCTCCGCAGCAGCCGGGCTACGGGTACCCCCAGCAGACCCCCCAGGGCGTCCCGCCCCAGACCCCGCCCTACGGCCAGCAGCAGGCCCCGTACGGCCAGCAGCCCTACCCGACCGTGCCCCAGCCTCCCGTCTCCGGCGGTGGCGGCGGCAAGAAGGTCGGCATCATCCTCGGCGCGGTGGCCGTCGTGGCGGCCATCGCCGTGGGCGCCTACTTCGTCCTCGGCGGAGGTGGCGGCGCGGACATCGCCGATGACGGGCCGCACAAGCTGACTACGCCGGCGACTGTGCTCAACGACGAGTTCAAGAAGTCCAGCAACGCCGACAGCGGCGGCTTCAGCGAGAGCGACATCGAGGAAGCCGAGAAGAACGGTGTGAAGGACGCGAAGGACGTGAGCGCCGGATACCAGTCCGGCGACGAAAGCAACCCGCTGTCCGCGCAGATGATCAACTTCATGGGCGTCTACGGCGAGATCGATGACCCGGAGGCGGTCGTCGACGCCATGTTCGCCAACATGAAGAAGGAGGCGAGCAGCGACTCCTCGGATACCGGGGAACTCGTAGGCAGCCCCGAGGCGTTCACGCCCAGCGCGCTGGACGGCGCGGTACTCAAGTGCCAGGAGACCAAGTTCAAGGGTGACTCCTCGTCGGGCCCCGACCAGATGAGCGTGCCAATCTGCATCTGGGGTGACCACAGCACCCTCGGCGTCGTGATCTACGCCGACATGGCGTCCGCGATGGCGGGCAAAAGCGCGGACCTGAGCGGCGCTGCCGACAAGGCGGCCAACTTCCGCAACGACGTGCGCGTCAAGATCTGACGCTCATCAACTCCCGCGTTCCACTGGCGGAGAAGACGGCTCGGCGCCTCATTGAGAGGGCCGAGCCGTCGTCCGCACGAGGCGTCACCTCATCAGGCGCGCTTGCAAGCCGTCGATGCGTCACCTGACCTGACGCCAATGTTTACGAGCCCGGTCACGCAATACGGGTTGGGCAGCTTTATCACTCCGGAGGAGAGCGCCGCGTAGTCGCAAGCCGCCCTTACCCTGGGGCCGATCAGATAGCCCTGGTTGCCGAGGTAGTTCACGCAGCGCGCCTGAGACGCATGCGCCGGCGCGGCCGTCACCAGCGGGACGATGCCCGCCGCCGTCACCACACCCATCACTGCGAGAGCTCTCTTGATCTTCGTTGCCTTCACCGAGGGGTCTCCCGTTCCACTTTCCCCATCGCTCGAACGAGCGATCGATATGGTCGACCTCGACTAGATCATGAGAGCAAGCAAGGATCCAAGGCTTTGACGTGAGCCTGGCGTGTTTCCTTCGGCCTATGGCCACTTGAGCGAAAAAAAAGGGGGCCTGGCGCATTGCTGCGCCAGGCCCCTTCCGGCCAAGTGGGTGGAGAGAGCGGGTGTTACGCCGTCTTCTGCTCCCCCGGCCCCCGCCCGCGCGCGTCGCGCGGGATCAGGGTCGGGTTCACGTTGGAGTGGACGACGTCCGCCGTGATGACGACCCTCGCCACGTCCTTGCGGGACGGGACCTCGTACATCACGGACATGAGGACTTCCTCCATGATGGCGCGCAGGCCGCGCGCGCCGGTCTGGCGGAGGATGGCCTGGTCGGCGATGGCTTCGAGGGCCTCGCGCTCGAAGTCCAGCTCCACGCCGTCGAGTTCGAAGAGGCGCTGGTACTGCTTGACCAGGGCGTTGCGGGGCTCGATGAGGATCTGGAGCAGGGCCTCGCGGTCCAGGTTGTGGACCGAGGTGATGACGGGGAGGCGGCCGATGAACTCCGGGATCATGCCGAACTTCACCAGGTCCTCGGGCATGACGTCCTCGAACTGGTCCTTGGACTGCAGCTCGCGCTTGGAGCGGATCGTCGCGCCGAAGCCGATGCCCTTCGCGCCGGCCCGGGACTCGATGATCTTCTCCAGGCCGGCGAAGGCGCCGCCCACGATGAACAGGACGTTCGTCGTGTCGATCTGGATGAACTCCTGGTGGGGGTGTTTACGCCCGCCCTGCGGGGGCACCGACGCCGTCGTGCCTTCCAGGATCTTCAGCAGGGCCTGCTGGACGCCCTCGCCCGAGACGTCGCGGGTGATGGAGGGGTTTTCACTCTTCCTCGCGACCTTGTCGATCTCATCGATGTAGATGATGCCCGTTTCGGCTTTCTTGACGTCGTAGTCCGCCGCCTGGATCAGCTTCAACAGGATGTTCTCGACGTCCTCGCCGACATAGCCCGCCTCCGTCAGCGCCGTCGCGTCCGCGATGGCGAACGGCACGTTCAGCATGCGCGCGAGGGTCTGGGCGAGGAGGGTCTTGCCGGAGCCCGTGGGGCCCAGCAGGAGGATGTTGGACTTCGCCAACTCGATGGCGTCCTCACGGCTCTGACCGCCGCTGTTCTCACCGGCCTGGACCCGCTTGTAGTGGTTGTACACCGCGACGGAGAGGGCCTTCTTGGCCGCCTCCTGGCCCACCACGTAGCCCTCGAGGAACTCGTAGATCTCCCGGGGCTTCGGGAGCTCCTCCCAGCGGACCTCGCTGGTCTCCGCGAGCTCCTCCTCGATGATCTCGTTGCAGAGGTCGATGCACTCGTCGCAGATGTACACACCGGGCCCTGCGATGAGCTTCTTGACCTGCTTCTGGCTCTTGCCGCAGAACGAGCACTTGAGCAGATCGCCGCCGTCACCGATGCGTGCCACGGTGTGCTTCCCCTTCGCCATGGGAGACGCCTGGACAATTGGAATCCAGCGGCTCCTGGTGCTGCCTTATGTCGACGGTACCTTGCCGGGCCCCCCGTTCGGGCCCCCCTTGGCATGGTTCGCTTTGACGTGCACCTTGTCGTGCACTGGGTCGAACGGTGCCAACCATGCCAAGGGGCGGCAGACAATACAGCTTTTCCGGCCTCAGCGGACGTCCGCGTTGTTCATCTTCCGGGTGGAGATGATCTGGTCGATCAGGCCGTACGACAGTGCGTCCTCGGCCGTGAGGATCTTGTCGCGCTCGATGTCCTCGCGGATCTTCTCGATCGGCGTGGTCGAGTGCTTGGCCAGCATCTCCTCCAGCTGCGCGCGCATCCGGAGGATCTCGTTGGCGGCGATCTCCAGGTCGGAGACCTGACCGCGGCCCGTCTCGCTGTACGGCTGGTGGATCAGCACCCGGGCGTTCGGGAGCGCCATGCGCTTGCCCGGCGTACCGGCGGCCAGCAGGATCGCGGCGGCGGAGGCCGCCTGGCCCATGCAGACCGTCTGGATGTCGGGCTTCACGAACTGCATCGTGTCGTAGATGGCCGTGAGCGCCGTGAAGGAGCCGCCGGGGCTGTTGATGTAGACCGAGATGTCCCGGTCGGGGTCCATCGACTCCAGGCACAGCAGCTGCGCCATGACGTCGTTGGCGGAGGCGTCGTCGATCTGGACGCCGAGGAAGATCACCCGCTCCTCGAAGAGCTTGGCGTACGGGTCGTACTCGCGGATGCCCTGCGAGGTGCGCTCGACGAAGCGGGGGATGACATAGCGGGACTCGGCGCGGGGGCCGGTGTACTCGGCCTCGGTGCGGGCGAAGAGGCCGCTGCCGGGGAAGTCGTTCACGGTGTCTCCTGGAAAGAGGGCTGGGGCGGTGGGCTGGGGAGGGACTGGGAGGGGCGCTGACGGCCCTGGGGAGGCTCTGGGACTCCCCCGGCGGGCTTTCAGGGGCTCCGGGGAGCGCTCTGGGGCCCTGCTGCCGTCTTCGGCTCTCAGGCCGCCCCGGTACCGCCGCCGCCCGGCATGCCGGCGGCCGTGGGGATGACGTCGTCGATGAGGCCGTACTCCTTGGCCTCGAAGGCGTCGAACCAGCGGTCGCGGTCCGAGTCGCGGGTCACCTGGTCGACGGTCTGACCCGTGTGCTGGGAGGTGAGTTCCGCCATGCGCTTCTTGGTGTGCAGCAGCCGCTCGGCGTGGATCTTGATGTCCGAGGCGGAACCGGCCAGGCCGGCCGAGGGCTGGTGGATCAGGATCTCGGCGTTGGGCAGCGCGAAGCGCTTGCCGGGCGTGCCCGCGCTGAGCAGGAACTGGCCCATCGAGGCCGCGAGGCCCATGGCGATGGTCACCACGTCGTTCTTGATGAACTGCATCGTGTCGTAGATCGCCATGCCGGCCGTGATCGAGCCGCCGGGGCTGTTGATGTAGAGGTAGATGTCCTTGTCGGGGTCCGCGGCAAGGAGCAGAAGCTGTGCGGTGATCTTGTTGGCAATGTCGTCGTCGACCGGCTGGCCGAGGAAGATGATCCGCTCGTTGAGCAGCCGGTTGTAGACCTGGTCGCCGAGGCCACCACCGATGGAAGGCTCGCCGGCGGCGGAGGGCATCAGATTCGTCACGTATCCACCTGCTCGTCTTACGACGGCGCCGGGCCGTCTTCACGTTTCCCTGCGGGGCTGGAGCCGTTCGGGGACTCCACTGCCCTCGTATTCATGGACCCTAACGCGAGGGCACCGTCGAGGAATCCCGCAAAGGGAACTGTTCGCTGTCAGCGCATGGGCTCCGCTGGTGGGGCCGGGGGTGCGGTGGGGCCACCGGCCCCGTAAGGGGCGCGGGGAACTGCGCGACGAGCCACGGACAGGCCGCAGACGCGTCCGCCACACCAGGTGTGTCGGCGGGTGCGGCTCGCAGGGGGCTGGTCGCGCAGTTTCCCC
The DNA here is from genome assembly GCF_024612015.1 of Streptomyces sp. CA-210063. Taxonomy (NCBI): domain Bacteria; kingdom Bacillati; phylum Actinomycetota; class Actinomycetes; order Kitasatosporales; family Streptomycetaceae; genus Streptomyces; species Streptomyces sp. CA-210063. The sequence goes on along the minus strand of NZ_CP102512.1, from coordinate 7,100,910 downwards.
GCGCCCCTGGGGAAGCGGATGGGCCCCCGGGTCACAAGTCCCCAGGGGCCCATCACGGCGTTACGAGCGGAGCGATCAGGCCTCGGGGGCCTTCTCCTCGGCCTCGGCGGCAGCCGGGGTCTCCTCGGTCTCCTCGGCGGAGCCCTCGGTGGTCTCGTCCTCGTCCTCGTCGTCCAGGTCGACGATCTCGCCGTTGGTGTCCTTCACCGTGGAGGACTCGACGACGAGGGCCAGGGCCTTGCCGCGGGCGACCTCGCCGACGAGGAGCTGGACCTGGTTGTTCTGGACGACGGCCTGGGCGAACTGGTCCGGGGACATGCCGGAGGAGGCCGCGCGGCGCATGAGGTGCTCGGTGAGCTCCTCCTGGTTGACGTTCAGCTTCTCCTTGGCGACCAGCTCGTCGAGGACGAACTGGGTCTTGATGCCCTTGACGGCCGCTTCCTTGGTCTCGGCCTCGAACTCCTCGGCCGTCTTGCCCTGGATCTCGAGGTACTTCTCGAGGTCGAGACCCATCTGGCCGAGCTGGTGGTGCTCCAGGTTGTGCTTGCGGGTGTTGATCTCGTCCTCGAGCAGCTTCTCGGGGACGGGCACCTCGACGATCTCCAGGAGCTTCTCCAGGACGCGCTCCTGGGCCTGCGTGGCCTGGTCGTACTGCTTCATGTTCTCCAGGCGCTTGCGGCTGTCCGCCCGCAGCTCCTCGAGGGTGTCGAACTCGGAGGCGAGCTGCGCGAACTCGTCGTCCAGCTCGGGCAGTTCGCGGGCGGCGACCTGGGTGACCTTGACGGAGACCTCGGCCTCCTTGCCGGCCGCCGAGCCGCCCTTCAGCTCGGAGGTGAAGGTGGCCTCGCCACCGGCCTCCAGGCCCTTCACGGCGTCGTCGATGCCTTCCAGCAGCTCGCCGGAGCCGATGGTGTAGGAGACGCCGTCGGCGACGCCGTCCTCCAGGACCTCGCCGTCGACCTTGGCCTGCAGGTCGATCGTGACGACGTCGCCGTCCTCGGCGGCACGCTCGACCGGGGAGGTCGAGGCGAAGCGCTCACGGAGCTGCTCGACCGCCTCGTCGACGTCCTCCTCGGTGACCTCGACGGCGTCGACCTCGACCTCGATGCCGGAGTAGTCCGGGATCTCGATGGTCGGGCGGACGTCGACCTCGGCGGTGAAGTTCAGCGTCTCGCCGTCCTTCAGCTCCGTGATGTCGACCTCGGGCTGGCCCAGGACGTTGAGCTCGGCCTCGTTGACCGCGTCGGTGTAGAACTTCGGGAGCGCGTCGTTGACCGCCTCCTCCAGGACCGCACCGCGGCCGAACCGCTGGTCGATGACGCGGGCCGGGATCTTGCCCTTGCGGAAGCCCTTCACCGTGACCTGCTGGTTGATCTTCTTGTACGCCGCGTCGAGGCTGTCCTTGAGCTCCTCGAAGGGCACCTCGATGCTGAGCCGAACCCGGGTCGGGTTCAGGGTCTCCACGGCGCTCTTCACGGTTCGGTCTCCTTGGGGGCTGACTTCTTGGGGTTCTGCCTGTCCTTGCCGGGAGCGGCAGGGCTTCAGCGGATTCGCGGCCCTTGATATACGTGAGTGCAGACACACGGGCGCGCAGCTTGCATAGTAACCGCAGGCGGTACACGCCCCAAAAGGTGATCTTGCCGGTGGCGGGCGCGCCGTCCGGCACGGTGGTCGGGGTGGCGGGATTTGAACCCACGGCCTTCCGCTCCCAAAGCGGACGCGCTACCAAGCTGCGCCACACCCCGTCTGGTGCGACACGTAGGGTACATGCCCCCAGCCCGCGCGGTTGCCGCATTTACGGAGTGCGCGGGGGCGTACGACGGCGGGTGACGGGCGCGGCCGGGAAGCGGTGTGCGGCGGGGGCACCCGACCCGCTACGATGCCTTCTGTGCCGCGGTCCTGCGACCTGTGGCGCGCGCTGTGCGGGCGTAGCTCAATGGTAGAGCCCTAGTCTTCCAAACTAGCTACGCGGGTTCGATTCCCGTCGCCCGCTCCAACGGCCTCCGGCCCGGTTTCGAGGGACTCCTCCCAACCGGGCCGGAGGATTTTCGTATGGCTTCGCGCCGCGTACGCGGCATGACCCTTTCACGCTACGCATCCGGTCGGTCACTAGAACTGGATCGAGTTGATCGTGTCCGCTATCGAGTTCAGGAAGCGTTGGATGTCGTCGGCCATGCCCGTCGAGGCGAGGAAGAAGCCGAAGAGGATGGCGACGACGGCCGGTCCGGCCTTGATCGTCCCTCCTCGCATCAGGACTACCAGGATGATCCCCAGCAAGAGCACCACTGACAGCGAAATGGCCACAACAGATCACACCCTCGGTCGGTCCGCACTCCCGGCCCGGGGCGCCGACCCCACGCGCACCCCGCCAGAACCATCGTGCCACCAACCAGGCCTTCGTATGCGGCTGGTGGGGCAACGTCGGCCACGATCACACGGATCCCGACGCACGTCCCCCCACGCATCCTCCGCCAACGAGCAGGCGTCCGTGGGGAATTCAGAGTGATCGTTTCCGTGCACACACATATCGTCCGCAGGTAATTCGAATTGTTGCCACAGACACATCAAGCGCCTTACCCAGGCGAGCAATTAACCGGACATTTCACCGGAGTCGCCTGCGCATGTTATGCACCATTTAGTCGGGATGAATGCGGACAGAAGGGTCGCCTTCCCCTCATGCCATCTGCCCTGCGGTGCACGGACGGTGACGCTCTGCCCGATGACAGCTTCACCGAATCCGGGGTACTCGCAGGTGACACGTACCCCTCAATACAGGATTCACGTCGGTGGTTTTACGAAATCGCACAGACAACGCTAGGGTGCCTCAGATGTTCACCGCTGCCTCGTCCCCCACTTGCGCAGCGAGTGCTCGGACCGCCCCGCCGAGTTTCCGGCGGGAGGGTCTGTGACGAACTCGCTGCGACCGCACGGCCGGCCCAGGGCGCCGCTCCCCCCGGCACAGTCACCACAGTCGCCGGCGGACGGAGTGCCGAGTCCGCGCTCGCTGAAGTCCTCGTCCCCCCACCCGACGCCAAGTGGCGCCTCCCCGGAGGCCAGACCGGCCAAACAACGTGACGCGTTCTTCGACAACGCCAAGTACCTCGCCATCGTGCTCGTCGCGATGGGGCACGCCTGGGAGCCGCTGACCGACCACAGCCGTGCCGCCGAGGCGCTGTACATGGTCGTGTACACCTTCCACATGCCGGCGTTCATCATCATCTCCGGCTACTTCTCGCGCAGTTTCGACATGCGCCCCGACCGGCTCCGGCGGCTGGTCACCGGCATAGCCGTGCCGTACGTCCTCTTCGAGGTCGCCTACTCCGTCTTCAAGCGGTACGGCAACGACGACCCCTCGCACCCGATCAGTCTGCTCGACCCCTGGTACCTCACCTGGTTCCTGATCGCGCTGTTCGTGTGGCGGCTGACGACGCCGCTGTGGAAGGTCGTCCGCTGGCCGATCCCGGTGGCGCTCGGCATCGCGGCGCTCGCCTCCGTCTCGCCCGACATCGGCGACGACCTGGATCTGCAACGCGTGCTGCAGTTCCTGCCGTTCTTCGTCGTCGGTCTCTTCATGAAGCCCGCGCACTTCCAGTTCATGCGGCGCCGTGAGGTGCGGATCCTGTCCGTGCCGGTGGCGGCGAGCGCGCTGGCCCTGGCCTACTGGGTGGGGCCCGACATGAACTCGGCCTGGTTCTACCACCGCGACAGCGCGCAGGAGTTGGGTGCGCCGTGGTGGGCCGGGGTCGTCATGACCTTCGCGCTGTTCGGCTGCTCCATGCTGCTCACGACCTGCTTCTTCGCCTGGGTGCCCCGGCGGAAGATGTGGTTCACCGTCCTGGGCGCGGGCACGCTGTACGGCTATCTGCTGCACGGGTTCCTCGCGAAGGGCTCGCGCTTCTGGGACTGGTACGACGCCAGTGCGTGGGTGTATCAGCCGCTCGGAGAGCTGCTCGTCACCCTCTTCGCGGCGGCCGTCATCACCGTGCTGTGCACCCCGCCGGTGCAGCGGATGTTCCGGTTCGCCATGGAGCCCGAGATGAAGTGGGCGTTCAAGCGGGACGCCACGGAGCTGGCGCGCGAGCGGGGGAAGGTCGGGGCCAAGGCGTAGGGCGGCCCGGGTTCCTTGGGCCCTTCTTCGGCCCTTCTTCAGCCCTTGTTCGACCCTCAGAGGTTGTCCGTCACGTCACCTCCTCGGCCGCCGGTTCGTCCGGCAGGCCGAGGAGGTTTCGCATGTGGGCGTACTTCTTCGTCAGGCGGGTGCGGGTGGGTTCGTCCAGGACGGCGAGCCGGGCCGGGTCGGCGTTGTGCGCGAGGTCCGACTGCTTGACGAGGAGGGCGCCCGGGGTGGCGAGGATACGGGCGGCGTACGCCTCCGGGGGTTCGCCCGGGCGTTTGGTGAGGGCCAGCACGATGGCCTTCGTGCGGGCGGTCAGCGGAGCCTCGGCCAGCCACGCCTCGGTGAGGGCGTGGTCCTCGACGGCGTCGTGCAGCCAGGCTGCGGCGATCTGCTCCGCGTCGCCGCCGCGTGCCTTGACTCCGTGGGCCACCGCCTGGAGGTGCTCGGTGTAGGGGCGGCCGGCCTTGTCGGTCTGGGTTGCGTGGGCGGTCCTTGCGAGGGCCTCTACTTCGGGGAGGGGGAGGGGGAGAGGGAGAGGGGTTGGGGGCATCGGGGTGGGGCTCCTGTCGTGTGGTGGGTGCGGGTCTGGATTGTCGCCCCCGCCGCCCCTACCCGTCCCATCCCCAGGGGCTGCGCCCCTGGAACCCGCCTTGGAGCTCGGGAGGATGGGCTCGTCGGCGAGTGCGGGTTCGTCGTGGTTGATCGCGCAGTTCCCCGCGCCCCTGACGGCGTGGTTGATCGCGTGGTTCTCCGTGACCCTGACGGCGTGGTTGATCGCGTAGTTTTCCGTGACCCTGACGTCGTGGGTGATCGCGTAGTTCTCCGGGCCCCTAAAACGGCCGGGGCCGTTACTTTCCCGCTGTGGGGCCCTCTCGGCAGATCAGCAGCAGGGCTCGGTCGTCGTTGACGTCCTTGGCCACGGCTTCGATGAGGTGCCAGGCGGCGCCGTGGAAGCCGCCTGCGACATAGCGGTCGGCCTCGCCGGTGAGGCGGTCGATGCCCTCGACGATGTCGCGGTCGGAGGTCTCGACGAGGCCGTCGGTGAAGAGCATCAGGACGTCGCCGGGGCGCAGCGAGCCCTTGACCGGGTCGAACTGGGCACCGTCGTAGACGCCCAGGAGGGGGCCCTCGGCGGCCTTCTCCTCCCAGCGGCCGGTGCCGGCGCTGAGCTGGAGGCCGGGCGGGTGGCCGGCGGAGAAGAGTTCGTAGTCGCCGGAGTCGAGGTCGAGGACGAGGTGGATGGAGGTCGCGAAGCCCTCGTCCCAGTCCTGGCGGAGGAGATAGCCGTTCGCCGCCGGGAGGAACGCGTGCGGTGGGAGCGATCCCAGCAGGCCGCCGAAGGCGCCGGAGAGAAGCAGGGCGCGGGAGCCGGCGTCCATGCCCTTGCCGGAGACGTCGGTGAGGACGACTTCGAGGGTGCGGCCGCCGTTGGTCCGGGCGGCAACGACGAAGTCGCCCGAGAAGGACTGGCCGCCCGCCGGACGCAGGGCCATCTCGCGGTGCCAACCGGCCGGCAGCTGCGGCAACTTGCTCTGGACGCGGATGCGTTCACGCAGGTCGAAGAGCATGGTGCCGCCGCGCCGCCAGGGGACGCCGACGCGGCTGCGGAACTGGGCGATGAGAAGGCCGAAGAAACCGCAGGCGGCGACCACGAGCACTATGCCCGGGGTCACCCGGGCCGGGCCCTCGGTATAGGGGCCGAGCCGTACGGACTCCACGATCAGCGCGGTCGCGGCGGCCGCGTACAGGCCGAGCAGGCTGGCGGGGCGGAGCAGGAGTCCGCCGGCGACGATGGGGAGGACGAGGACGGCGGGTGAGAACCACACCTCGTTGACCATCGTGAAGCAGGCGATCACCGGGATCATCAGCAGCAGACCGGCCAGGGCGATCCAGTCGGAGCCGTCCCCGCGGAAGTAGTCGACGGCGGATTTGCGCAGGCCTGTGCGGGCCCGGTGAACCAGCTTCTTCATCCGGGCCGTGAACGTATCGGCCGCCGCGCGCCGCTCTCGTCCTGCTGCCATTGTTCGGGACCTTATCCATCGGACCAGCCCCTGTGCACAGGAGGTCCTACTTGTCCCCCTTCCGAGGGCCGGTTCACGACGAATCTCACACAGATCTCACACCGGAACGCGTCCTTCTGCCCCCGTGCGCCCTCCATGCGGCACCTGGGAAGGATCCCATGAGACTTCCGGGCGCGCGGGGGTAATTCGCTCGCTCGTGCCGCATCTCGCTGCTAGGCATGGTGTATGACGACTGAGCTGCGTGCGCTGGGCAAGGATGACTGGAACGTCTGGTACGACAACTTCCTCCGCGCCTTCGGCGGATCCCCCGACCTGGCCGAGGAGCGCGAGTTCTGGCAAACGCTCACGGAGTGCGACCGCTCGATCGGCGCGTGGGACGGCGACCAATGCGTGGGTACGGCCGCGGCGTTCGACTTCCGCATCTCGGTTCCCGGCGGCACGGTCGTCCCGGCGGCGGGCGTCACGATGGTGAGCGTCGCGGCCACGCACCGGCGGCGCGGCGTCCTGACATCCATGATGCGGCGGCAGTTGGACGACGTCCGCTCCCGGGGCGAGTCGCTGGCGGTGCTGACCGCGTCCGAGCCGGTGATCTACGGCCGGTTCGGGTACGGCCTCGCCTCGCACCGGATGAGCGCCGAGATCGACACCACCCGTGTACGGCTGTCCGTACCGCCCGGCACCGATGACTTACGTCTGCGGTACGCGAACCCGGCCGACGTGCTCGACGTGTGCGAGGCGGTGTACGCCCGCCGGGTGCCGGAGCGGCCGGGGATGCTGGCGCGGCGGCCGGGCTGGGAGCAGGTGGAAATGCGCGACTCGGATCGGCATCGGGACGGGGCGTCGCCCTTGCAGTGCGTGGTGGCCGAGCGGATCGGCGGTGGGGGCGGGGACGGCTCCGAAGTGGTCGGGTACGCGCGGTTCCGGACCAAGTCGGACTGGGGGCCGGGCGGGGCGGAGGGTGTGGTGGCGCTGAGCGCGCTGGAGGCCGTGGATCCCGCCGCGCACGCCGCGTTGTGGCGGTTCCTCTTCGACATCGACCTGACCTCGAAGATCGTCGCGCATCGGCTGCCCGTGGACGAGCCGGCGCTGCACCTGGTGTCGGACATCCGCCGCTGCGGGCTGCGGGTGAAGGACGACCTGTATGTACGGCTCGTGGATGTGGGCGCGGCCCTGCGGGCGCGGACCTATCAGGCGCCGCTGGATGTGGTGTTCGAGGTCGAGGACTCCTTCTGCCCGTGGAACGAGGGGCGTTGGCGGCTCACCGGCGACCCGAAGGGCGCGACCTGCGAACGGACCGCCGACGCCGCCGATCTCTCCCTGTCCGTAAGGGAGTTGGGGACGGCCTATCTGGGCGGTGTGAGCCTCGCGTCCCTGGCCGCGGCCGGACGGGTGCGGGAGCTGCGGCAGGGGGCGGTGGCGGAGGCGTCCACCGGGTTCTTCGCGGCGGGGTTGGCGCCCTGGCTGCCGCACGGGTTCTAGGGCCCGGAGCCGGAGTTCACCGCCGTCTGGTTCCGGGTTCATCGCTCTGGTTACGGGTTCACTGCTCTGGTTACGGGTTCACCGCTGTTGGCAGGCCGGGCACCAGAAGAGGTTGCGGGCGGCGAGATCGGCGGTGCGGATCTCGCCGCCACAGATGTGGCAGGGCAGATCGGCCCTGCGGTACACGTAGACCTCGCCGCCGTGGTCGTCGACGCGGGGCGGGCGGCCCATGGCCTCCGGGGTGTGTTCCGGGCGGACGGTGTCGATGCGGTTGTTGCGTACACCCTCGCGCATGAGCATCACGAGGTCGGCCCACATCGCCTCCCATGCGCGGGAGTCGATGTCCTTGCCCGCGCGGTACGGGTCGATGCCGTGCCGGAAGAGGACCTCGGCACGGTAGACGTTGCCGACGCCGGCGATGACCTTCTGGTCCATGAGGAGCGCGGCGATCGTCGTACGGCTGCGGGAGATACGGGCGTACGCGCGCGCCGGGTCGGCGTCGGGGCGGAGCGGGTCCGGGCCGAGGCGGGCGTGGATCGCCTGCTTCTCGGCGTCCGTGATCAGGGCGCAGGTCGTCGGGCCGCGGAGGTCCATGTACGAGGTGTCGTTGCGCAGCCGCAGGCGGACGGTGTCCGTGGGCGGGGGTGCGGGGGCCGGGCCGAAGGTGACCTTGCCGAAGAGGCCCAGGTGGATGTGGACCCGTTCCTCGGCGTCGGCGTCGCCGAAGTGCAGGAAGAGGTGCTTGCCGTGGGCCTCGGCGGTGTGGAGGGGGGTGCCCGTGAGGAGGGCGGCCGCGTCGGCGAACTTGCCCTGGGGGCTCGTGACGTGGGCTTTCCGGCCGCCGAAGTGGGTGAGGCAGTCCTCGGCGAGGCGGTGGATGGTGTGCCCCTCCGGCACGGTGGCCTCCGGCGGTTCGGCAGGGTGGGTGGGGGGTGGCTGGGGGTGCGTTTTCGGGTGCGGGTGAGTGGGGGTTGCTCGCGCAGTTCCCCGCGCCCCTTAACAGCATGGGGCGCCCCCGGTGCTTTTAAGGGGCGCGGGGAACTGCGCGAGCAACCACATACGACCCGCAGCCGCCCTACGAGCCGAGGCTCCCGAGCTCGTGGGCGGGCGGCTCAAAAACCTACCGCTGAGGGTGGTGCGCCGGGATGGGCGGCAGATCCCCGGTGGTCTCATAGGCGGCCAGCATGTCGATGCGGCGGATGTGACGCTCGTCACCGGAGAACGGCGTGTTGACGAAGGTCTCGACGAACTTGGTCGCGTCTTCCTGGGAGTGCATACGGGCACCGACGGCGACGACGTTCGCGTTGTTGTGCTCACGGCCCAGCGCGGCGGTCTCGGCGCTCCACGCGAGGGCGGCGCGAACCCCGGCCACCTTGTTCGCGGCGATCTGCTCCCCGTTGCCGGAGCCGCCGATGACGATGCCGAGGGAGCCGGGGTCGGCGGCCGTGCGCTCTGCCGCACGGAGGCAGAACGGCGGGTAGTCGTCCTGGGCGTCGTAGATGTGCGGCCCGCAGTCCACGGGCTCATGGCCGGCGGCATTCAGCCACTCGACGAGGTGGTTCTTGAGTTCGTAGCCGGCGTGATCCGAGCCGAGGTAGACGCGCATGGTCCGAGTGTGACACGCGTGTTTCGGTGCGGCACGACGGGGTGCGGACACGTGAAACCGTGAGCTGTACCACGAAACCTCAAGTAAACCTCAAGTAACAATCTTGATTCAAAGGTTCAGGATTCCTTTCACCTCCGATTCACTGGACCGATCTTTACAGCGGCTCACACCGCCCCCGGCTGTCGACTCTCGTTTCCCGCTCTTGCGAGAGTCACGGGGGAATGCGTGGGCAGACGCACGGAAGTCCCCACAACGGCGCAAAGGAAACTCCCCCCATGACCTCGCAGCCGACTCTCCCGTCACAGACGGGATCCCCAGGCTCCCCCCCTCCCCCCTCCCCCGGTCTGCACGCCGGCCTCAAGAACCGCCATCTGTCGATGATCGCGATCGGTGGTGTGATCGGGGCCGGGCTGTTCGTCGGGTCGAGTTCCGGTATCGCCACCGCCGGTCCCGGCATCCTCCTGTCGTACGCGCTCGTCGGCACGATGGTGGTGCTGGTGATGCGGATGCTCGGTGAGATGTCCGCCGCCAACCCGACGTCGGGTTCGTTCTCCGCGCACGCCGACCGGGCGCTCGGCCGCTGGGCCGGGTTCTCGATCGGCTGGCTGTACTGGTTCTTCTGGGTCGTCGTGCTCGCGGTCGAGGCGACCGCGGGTGCGGTGATCCTGGAGGGCTGGATCCCGGCCGTGCCGCAGTGGGGCTGGGCGCTGATCGTGATGGTCGTACTGACCGCCACGAACCTGGTCTCGGTCGGTTCCTACGGTGAGTTCGAGTTCTGGTTCGCGGGCATCAAGGTCGTCGCGATCGCCGCGTTCATCGTGGTGGGCGGGCTGGCCGTCTTCGGGCTGCTGCCGGGCGCCGACAGCGACAAGGCCGGGCTGTCGAACCTGACCGACCACGGCGGGTTCCTGCCCAACGGGCCCGGCGCGATCCTCATCGGTGTGCTGCTGGTCGTCTTCTCCTTCATGGGCAGCGAGATCGCCACGCTGGCCGCCGGTGAGACGGAGAATCCGCAGAAGGCCGTCACCAAGTCCACCAACAGCATCATCTGGCGGATCGGTGTCTTCTATCTCGGCTCGATCTTCGTCGTCGTGGCGCTGCTGCCGTGGAACGACCCGTCGATCAAGGAGAAGGGCTCCTACGTCGCCGCCCTGGACTCCCTGGGGATCGCGCACGCCGGGCAGATCATGAACTTCATCGTGCTGACGTCGGTGCTGTCCTGTCTCAACTCCGGCCTGTACACGGCTTCCCGTATGGCGTTCTCCCTCGGCCAGCGCGGGGACGCGCCGCGGGCGTTCGGCCGTACGAACGGCCGGGGTGTGCCGATGACCGCGATCCTCGCCTCGGTCGTCTTCGGCTTCGTCGCGGTCATCTTCAACTACTTCTTCCCCGAGGGCGTCTTCCTCTTCCTCGTCAACTCCTCCGGCGCGGTCGCCCTGTTCGTGTGGCTCGTCATCTGCTTCTCCCAGCTCCGTATGCGCAAGATCATCGAGCGGGAGACGCCGGAGAAGCTCGTCGTGAAGATGTGGCTGTACCCGTATCTGACCTGGGCCACCATCGGCCTCATCCTCTTCGTCCTCGGCTACATGCTCACCGACACCGAGCACGGCAACCAGGAGATCCTGCTGCTGTCGCTGCTGGTCGCGGCCGTCGTCGTCGGCATCGCGCTGATCAAGGAAAAGGTCGGCGGCGGGAAGGCCACCGCCGAGGTCTCCGACAAGGTGCACTGACGGGGCGGCGGTCGAGTCCGCCTCAGGGAACCGGGGTCCGGTGGCGTGCGTACGCCGCCGGGCCCCGTTCGTCGCTCAGGGGCTCGAAGACGGTGGCCGGGAGGTGCCCGCGACCGTCGGCGGATCGCTGGTGTCGGGCAGGCGGGTCTCGCCGCCCGGCGGGATCGCGGTGGCGATCATCACGGCGACCACGGCGGCGGTGACCAGGAGTACGAGCGTGACGAGAAGCCTCGGACGCCAGTCGGGCGGCGGCTGCGGCTGTGGCTGTGGTTGCTGCGGCGGCTCGTCGGACTGCGGGTTCGGGGCCGCCGCCGCTGTCAGGTACGCCACGATCTCGTCCGCGTCGGGGCGTTCCGCCGGGTCCTTGGCCAGCAGTCGTCGCAGCAGCGGCGTCAACGGGCAGTCCGCGTCCGGGAGTTCGGGTTCGTCGTAGACGATGGCGAGGAGCGTCTCGGCGGTGGAGGCGCGGGCGAACGGGGAGCGGCCGGTCAGGGCGGTGCACAGGGTGGCGCCCAGGGACCAGAGGTCGGAGGGCGGGCCGGTGGGGCGGCTGAGGGCACGCTCGGGCGGGATGTACTCCGGGGAGCCGATGAGGACACCGGAGCGGGTCAGGGCACGGGTGTCCTCCAGGGAGGCGATGCCGAAGTCGGTGAGGACGACCCGGGTGCCGGGGCCGAGCAGGACGTTGCCGGGCTTGATGTCGCGGTGCAGGACGCCGGCCGCGTGCACCCGGCGCAGGGCCTCGGTGAGGGCGAGGCCGACGCGCGCGGTCTCCCGTACGCCGAGGGGGCCGTGGTCGTGGACGACGGTCTCCAGGGAAGGGGCGTCGACCAGTTCCATGACGATCCAGAGCCGGTCGGCGTCCTCGGCCACGTCGTAGACCCGTACGACTCCGGGGTGGTCGATCCGTGCGCTGGCCCGGGCCTCGCGCAGGGCGCGCTCCCGGCGGGTCCGCCGGTCCTCCACGTCGCCGCCGCCGTCCAGGCGCAGTTCCTTGACGGCCACCGGACGGTCCAGCACCTCGTCGGCGGCGCGCCACACCGTGCCCATGCCGCCCTGCCCGACCGGGTCTTCAAGGCGGTAGCGCCCCGCGACCCGCATAAGCGCCCACCTCCCACCTCCTTTCATGACAACACGGTTCGCCCCGGTCCGGGCAAGTCCTGTACGGGACATCGGCCCGGCGTTCGTGGACTGAGCCCCTGGGCGCGGAACGCGGAAGAGGCTCGCCATGGTGAAGTCGGAGTACGACATGGCGAGCCTCTTCGGGAGGGGTTACGGCGCTACCGCTTGAGCAGCTTCCACGCCGTCGGCAGCAGGCCCATGGCCAGCGCGGCCTTGAGCGCGTCGCCGATCAGGAAGGGAGTGAAGCCGGCCGCGACGGCGGAGGAGAAGGTGATGTCGGCCGTGGCGGCGAGGTACGGGACGCCGACGGCGTAGATGATCGCCTCGCCGACGAGCATCGTGCCCGCCATGCGCAGCATCGAGCGGTCGGCGCCGCGGCGGGCCAGGGCGCCCACGGCGGCGACGGCGAGGATCATGCCGAGGATGTAGCCGAAGGAGACGCCGACGCCGGAGGTGCCGTTCGCGAACCACGGCACGCCGAGGAGGCCGGCCAGCGCGTACAGGGCGAGCGAGGCGACGCCGCGGCCCGCGCCGAGGGTGGTGCCGACGAGCAGGGCGGCGAAGGTCTGGCCGGTGACCGGGACCGGGGAGCCCGGCACGGGTACGGCGATCTGGGCGGCGAGCCCGGTGAGCGCGGCGCCGCCGACCACGAGCGCGATGTCGCGGACACGGGAGGCGGGCAGGAGGTCGGCGAGGACCTCGCCGGGGCGGGCTGACGTGGCGGCGGCAGTGCTCATGTTCGGGCTCACTCCGGCGGGTGAAGGCGGTCGGGGACACGGTGACGCTATCTCAGGCCCCCGGCACCGGACACCGTCAGCGCTCGACAAAGCCGGGAGCGACGGCTTGATGGGCTTCTGACAAAGATTGCGGGTTACACCGGATACGGCGTGATGCCGGTCACTGAGGTGACGTGGCTCCGACCACGGGAGGGTGCCGGGTGGGATCTGTAGGTTCTCTCCAATCGAGCCCGGGGTGAACGCGAGGCGCCGGAGAAGCTCGCGGAGGCGCGGGACAAGGAGAAGGACGGTGTGGGCGAGCCGGCGGACGCGACCAGAGGGTCGACGTGGCCCGCCGTCATGAGGCCGCCGAAGAACCCCCGCGAGGACGTGACTCGCGGGGGTTCTCGCTCTCCCGGGCTGCCGGAAAACGCCACGGCGGGACGCATTCCGGTCTGACGGTTTCCTGAACTTTCGCCCTATGCTCCCGTTTTCCAGCCGGATTCCCGATCCGGCCGACCGGACCGGGAGGTCGCATGCCGAGTTACAAGCACTGCCCCCCTTGCGGAGGAAGCAAGCCGCTGCCGTTCTACGAGGTCGACAAGGAAGTACAGGAGCACCTGAGGTCCCTGGGGAAGAACCCGGCCGGCTGGTGGCGCTGCGGCAACCATGGCGAGAAGGGGCGCTGCCTCTACGTCCAGCCGTGGGGCAACAAGAGCGAGGGGCTGAGTCTCCCCGAGTCGTTCAGGTGACCGGGGCGGTCAGATCAGGTTGCTGAAGTCCGGGCCCTGGGTGCGGGTGCGCTTGATCTCGTAGAAGCCGGGGACCGAGGCCACGAGGAGGGTGCCGTCCCAGAGTTTGGCGGCTTCCTCGCCCTGGGGGGCGGGGGTGACGACGGGACCGAAGAAGGCGATCTGCTCGCCGTCGGCGCCGGGGACGGCGATGACGGGGGTGCCGACGTCCTGGCCGACCTTGTCGATGCCCTCCTTGTGGGAGGCGCGCAGTTCCGCCTCGTACGGAGTGGAGTCCCAGTGGTCCATGAGGGACTCGGGCAGGCCGACGTCCTTCAGGGCGGCGGCGACCGTCTCCTTCTCCGGGCCCTCGCCCTGGTTGTGGAAGCGGGTGCCGAGCGCGGTGTAGAGGTCGCCGAGGACTTCGGGGCCGTGCTCCTGCTGGGCGGCTATGACGACCCGTACCGGACCCCAGGCCTTGGTCTCCAGCAGCTCGCGGTACTCCTCGGGCAGCTCGTCGATCCTGGGCTCGTTCAGCACCGCGAGGCTCATCACGTGCCAGCGGACCTCGATGTCCCGGACCTTCTCCACTTCCAGGACCCATCGCGAGGTCATCCAGGCCCAGGGGCACAGCGGGTCGAACCAGAAGTCGACAGGGGTCTTGCCGGAGGTCTGCTCGGACATGGTTCTCCTCGGAAGGCAGTCGTTTCAGCTGGCAACACCGACGGCCGGGCATCGCATTCCCAACAGCCCGGCGTCAGCCGCGCATGGCAGGATCGGCCTGTCCGCATACTGAACACCACCCTGAGGGAGTGCCGCCCGTGCCCGGTGAGAATCTGTCCCGCGACGAGGCCCAGGAGCGGGCCGCGCTGCTGTCCGTGGACGGCTACGACGTCTCCCTCGACCTACGGACCGCCGTCGGTGACACCGGTGACCTCGGTGGCGAGCCGCGCACCTTCCGGTCGGTGACGACGATCCGCTTCCGGTGCGCCGACCCGGGCGCCACCAGTTTCGCCGATCTGATCGCGCCGAGTGTGACCGCGGTCTCCCTCAACGGCAAGGACCTCGACCCGAGCGAGGTCTTCGACGGCTCCCGGATCGTCCTCGACGACCTGGCCGCCGACAACGAACTGGTGGTCGACGCCCAGTGCGCCTACTCCCGCACCGGCGAGGGCATGCACCGCTTCGTCGACCCCGAGGACGGCGAGGTCTACCTCTATACGCAGTACGAGCCGGCCGACTCCCGCCGGGTCTTCGCGAACTTCGAGCAGCCGGACCTCAAGGCCCCCTTCCGCTTCGAGGTGCGCGCGCCCGAGGGCTGGGTCGTGTGGAGCAACGGGGTCGGCGAGCACACGGACGGGGTCTGGCGGTTCGCGGAGACGAAGCCGATCTCGACGTACATCACGGCGGTCGTCGCGGGCCCGTACCACTACGTGACGGACACCTACGAGCGGACCTTCGAGGACGGTACGCGGCTGGAGATCCCCCTCGGCGCGATGTGCCGCAAGGGTCTCGCCCCCTACTTCGACTCCGACGACGTCTTCCTGGTCACCAAGCAGGGCCTGGACTTCTTCCACGACCACTTCGACTACCCGTACCCGTTCGGGAAGTACGACCAGGCGTTCGTGCCCGAGTACAACCTCGGCGCGATGGAGAACCCGGGACTCGTCACCTTCCGCGAGGAGTTCATCTTCCGGGGCAGGGTCACGCGGGCGTCGTACGAGCGGCGGGCCAACGTCATCCTGCACGAGATGGCGCACATGTGGTTCGGCGACCTGGTGACCATGGTGTGGTGGGACGACCTGTGGCTGAAGGAGTCCTTCGCCGACTTCATGGGGTCCTTCTCCATGGTCGAGGCGACCCGCTTCACCAACGGCTGGATCACCTTCGCCAACAACCGCAAGTCCTGGGCGTACCGCGCCGACCAGCTGCCCTCCACCCACCCCGTCACGGCCGACATCCGTGACCTGGAGGACGCGAAGCTCAACTTCGACGGCATCACGTACGCCAAGGGCGCGTCCGTACTGAAGCAGCTGGTCGCGTATGTGGGGCGCGAGGCCTTCCTGGAGGGCGCCCGGCGCTACTTCAAGCGGAACGCGTACGGCAACACGCGCCTCGGCGATCTGCTGTCGGTGTTGGAGGAGACCAGCGGGCGGGACATGGCGTCCTGGTCGCGGGCGTGGCTCCAGACGGCGGGGGTCAACTCCCTTACGCCGCAGGTGCTTCTCGACCCCGCCGGCCGGATCGACGAGCTGGCGGTGGTGCAGGAGGCGGCCGAGTCGCATCCCGAGCTGCGGCCCCACCGGGTGGCGATCGGGCTGTACCGGCGGGCGAACGGGGAGGGCGGCGCGGGCGCGTTGGAGCGGTACGCACGGGCCGAGGTGGATGTCGACGGGCCGCGTACGGTCGTGGGTGAGCTGGCCGGGGCCGAGGCGCCCGAGCTGGTGCTGGTCAACGACGACGACCTGACGTACTGCAAGATCCGGTTCGACGCGGAGTCGCTGGACACGCTGCGGGCCGGGCTCGGGGACGTCTCCGACCCGCTGGCGCGGGCGCTGTGCTGGTCGGCGCTGTGGAACCTGACCCGGGACGCGCTGCTGCCGGCGCGGGACTTCGTGGACCTCGTCCTGCGGTTCGCCGGGCGGGAGTCCGACATCGGGGTGCTCCAGATGCTGCACGCGTGGGCCAACTCCGCGCTCACGCACTACGTGGCGCCGGAGTGGCGGGAGACCGGGGGCCGGCTGCTGGCGGAGGGGGCGCTGCGTGAGCTGCGGGCGGCCGAGGCGGGCAGTCAGCACCAGCTGACGTGGGCCCGGTTCTTCGCCTCGGTGGCGTCGGGCGAGGGCGATCTGGCGGTGCTGCGGGGGTTGTTGGCCGGGACCGAGAAGGTCGACGGGCTGGAGGTCGATCAGGAGCTGCGGTGGGCGTTCCTCGAACCGCTGGCGACGTACGGGGTTGCCGACGAGGGGGTGCTGGCCGCCGAGTTGGCGCGTGACGACACGGCGTCCGGGAAGCGGCATCAGGTGCGGTGCCTGGCGGCTCGGCCGTCGGCCGCGGTCAAGGCGCAGGCGTGGGCGTCGGTCGTGGAGTCGGACGCGCTGTCCAACGCGCTGGTCGAGGCGACCATCACGGGGTTCTCGCGGCCGTCCCAGCGGGAGTTGGTGGCGCCGTACGCCGCCAAGTACTTCGAGGTGATCGAGCGGGTGTGGGCCGAGCGGTCGATCCAGATCGGGATGGATGTGGTGCGGGGGTTGTTCCCGTCTCTCCAGGACTCCCAGGGGACGTTGGACGCGACGGACACGTGGCTGGCCTCGCACGAGGGTGCGGCGCCGGCGTTGCGGAGGCTGGTGCTGGAGGCTCGGGACGATCTGGCTCGGGGGTTGCGGGGGCAGGCGTGTGACGCGGCGGCCGGGGCGGCTGCCGGATAACTGCCGCTGAGTCCTGGGGTGTTGGGCACCCGGCAGCTGCCGCTGAGCAAGGTCGGATTTCGCTCACCGGCGCTTGCCGGGTGCCGCTGCGCCCCCCCGTGCCGCCCCAGCGGCACGACTGCCCGCAACTAGGACAGGCACGACCCTTGCCACTGCCGGGTGGGCACCGCCCCAGCGGCACGACTGCCCGCAGCTAGGACAGGCACGACCCCTGTCGCTGCCGGGTGGGCACCGCCCCAGCGGCACGACTGCCCGCGGCTGAGCAGGCGGGTGGATGCGGCCGGGTTCGGGGTTACTGAATTCGGGTAATCCGAGCCGTAACCTTTTTTGATCCCCGTCCGGACCAGCGGGTATCGGCAGTCGAACGCACGTACTTTAGTGTGGTCTTGTCCGGATTTGTCGACGAGCGTGTAACAAGGGTTCATGGGCGGCCCCGGAGCGGGAACCTCCGGGGCATGACCCACAACACCCCGCTCTCCCCCCGCCCCCTCCGTCGCCACTCGGACGTCACGCGCCGGGTGCTGACGGCCGCGCAGCTGCGCGCGCAGGGTGTCACCGCGGCCGAGACGAACGAGCAGTGCCGGCCCGGTGGTCCCTGGCAGCAGATCCTGCCGGGCGTGTTCCTGCTGCACCCGGGCCCGCCCACCTCCGAGGAGCGGCTGCACGCGGTGCTGTCGTACGCGGCCCGCTCCGCCTTCCGCGAGACGCCCGCCGCGGTCGCCGGCGTACCGGCACAGCCGAACGCCGACGAGCCCCGCCCGGCGCCCCGCTACTCGGACGCGGTGATCACGGGCCTGGCGGCCCTGACGCTGCACGGTTTCTCGTCCGCTCCCCCGCTCCCCTCCCTCGACTCGATCGACGTCCTGGTCCCGCGCATGCGCCGGCTGCGGACCATGGGATGCGTGCGGATCGTCCGTACACCGGTCATGCCGACCCCGTCGTACGTCACCGGCCTGCCCGTCGCCCCCGTGCCGCGCGCGCTGGCCGACGCGGTCGCGGAACTCTCGGACGCGGGCGCCGTACGCCGGCTGCTGACGGAGGCGGTGCGCGGCGGTCACGCCGAACCTGCGGCCGTCGTACGGGAGTTGACGCAGGCGCGGCTGCTGAGCCGCCCGCATGTCGTGGACGCGGTGGAGACGTTGCTCGCCGAGGGGCGGGCGATCGCGGAGGACCACCTGTATCGGATGGTCCGCGCATACGCCCTCCCCGACCCCGTCTGGAACGTCGACCTCCGCCTCCCCGGCGGCCCTCACCTCGGCGGTCTCGACGCGTACTGGCCGGAGCAGGCCGTCGCGGTCGAGCTCGACACCCGCGCCCCGCGTCAGGAGGACGACGCGCTGTGGTCCGAGTACGCCCGTAAGCGGGAGATGTTGGAGCGGCTCGGCATCACCGTCGTCCACATCACCCCCAAGAAGCTCCGTGACTCCCTGGAGCAGCAGGCGACCGTCGTCCGCACCGCCCTGATGGCGGCGTGCGACCGCGATCCGGCCGCGTACGTCGTGGTGGTTCCCCGCTGATCGGGTAACTCGGAGCACCAGGAGGGGAGAGGAAGGGCCGCCGCCCGCTTCGGCGGCCCTTCCTCATGCGCCCCTTCCTCATGGGCACGGGAACGCGGGCACCTCTTTCCTATTTCCTACTTCTTACAGAACTCCGCTTCCACGATCGCCTCGCTGTCGCCCGTCCAGTCGCTGTTGAAGTTGAAGGCGAGGGAGTGGCCGCCGTCGGACGTGGTGACGGCTTCCGAGGTGGAGCCGTGGATGCCGCCGCCGTGGCCCCAGACGGTGATGCCGCAGCTGAGCTTCCGTTCGATGAGGCCCAGGCCGTAGCCGGCGCCGGGGATCTCGTCGACCTTGATCGTGGTCTTCATCTCGGCTAGCTGCTTCGGCGGCAGGAGCTTGCCCTTGAGCAGCGCGGAGTAGAAGCGGTTGAGGTCGCCGGAGTCGGAGATCATCTCGCCCGCCGAGTAGGCCAGGGACGGGTTCAGTTCCGTGACGTCGTACGTCGGGCCCGTCGTCGTCTCGGCCAGCTTGCCGTAGGCGCGGCTGCTCGGCTTCGGGACCTTCGGGTAGGTGCCGGGGACGAGGGTGGAGCGCAGGCCGAGGGGCTCGATGACGCGGGCGCGGATCTCGTCACCGTACGGGTTGCCCGTGGCCTTCTCGATCACCATGCCGGCCAGGACGTAGTTGGTGTTCGAGTAGTTCCAGTCGGTGCCGGGGGCGAAGTCGGGCTTGTGCTTCATGGCGACCGCCACCAGGTGCTCCGGGGGCGCCGTGTCGAAGCGGTGCTTGAAGAAGCCGTCCTTCAGGAAGTACGTGCGGCCGAACTCCTCGTCGTCCGTGTAGTTGGAGATTCCGCTGGTGTGGTTGAGGAGTTGGCGGAGCGTCACCTCACGTCCGTCGTGGCCGTTGCCGCGCACCAGGCCCGGCAGCCATGTGTCCACCTTGTCGTCCAGCGACAGCTTCCCCTCCGCCTCCAGCTGGAGCAGGACCGTCGACACGAAGGTCTTCGTGATGCTGCCGACGCGGTAGCGGTCGTGGGCCGAACGCGGCTTGTCCGTCCTGATGTCGCCGACGCCGGACGTGGCCTTCCAGACGCCGTGCTTGTCCTTGGCCTGGAGGGCCACACCGGCGACGCCGTCCTTCACGGCCGCGTCCATGGCCTTCCGGGTCGCCACGTGGTCCGCTCTGGCCGGTGCGGGTGCCGCCACGGCGGGCGCGGCCAGCGCCACCGCCGCGGCCACCGCGGTCGCCGCCACCAGAGCCGTACGTACGGTGCGTGTTGCCATGTGATCTCCCCCTTCGCACCGACATTCTCGGCGGCTCCGAGAACGTTCGGTCGCGAAGGGGGACACCCCGGTGGGCGGGCAGGTTGAGCAGGTTCGCTCCGGTTGAGCGCTTTTCAGCCCTTGCGGAGGACCAGCTCCGTGTTGCGGTCGCCACCCGTGCCGGTGAGGGTGTCGCGGCGGCCGGGGGCGTTGTAGGAGAGCTCGCGGTAGAGGGCCGCGAGGCCGGTCTGGGAGAGGTCCGTGAAGTCGGTGGCGTGCGGGGCGGCCGATTCGATCAGGGTGGTGAAGAGGGAGATCGTGCCGTCCTTGTTGTCCACCAGCTCGATGACGCGGGCGAGTTGGGGGAAGTCGATGTGGGAGGCGGTCGAGATCTCCCAGAAGGAACCGCCGCTCGCGGCCGAGTGCGGGGTGATGCGGTTGCGGTGGCTGTGGCCGTTCACCCAGGCCAGGACGTTGCGGTGGCGGCCGAGCAGGGACAGCACCTCGTCGCCGCCGTGGCGGGCCTCGCCCGGGCGGGACGGGTCCTTGTTGAGGTTCCGCATCGACTTGCTGGTGTGGTGGCTGAAGACGACGGCGTACGAACCGTCCTTGGCCGCCTCCTTCAGCGTGCGGTCCAGCCACTTGAGCTGGGCCGTGCCGAGCGAGCCCTCGTAGTGGCCGCCGGGGTCGGTGGAGTCGAGGCTGATGCCGATGACGTCGTCGGCGATACGGAAGGCGTAGTACTGGGTGCGGGCGTCCAGGTTGGCCTTCGAGTAGCCGTGGCCGACCGGGCCGGGGCCCGTGTGGGCCGGGTCCAGGTGGGCCTTCAGGTACTCCTGCGGGGTGAAGGGGGCGCGGTTCTCGTCCGGGGTGACCGAGCGCATCTTCTTCGCCTGGGCCTTGAGGATGGCCTTCCACTCGGCGCCCCGGGGGTCGCCGCCGCTCTTGACGTTGTCCCAGATGGCCTTGCCGACCTGCTCGTCCAGGGTCATCAGCTTCCTTCCGCCGACCGCGAAGTCGGCGAAGAAGGAGTCGCCGGGGGCGTAGCAGCCGCCGGGGAGGGAGTCGTGGTTGCCGACCGTGGAGTACCAGGGGACGTTCAGGCCGGGGCTGTTGACCTCGCGGATCGCGGCGGCCAGGAAGCCGTTCAGGTGCGGGAAGCCGAGCTGCTTGTCGGCGTCGCGGAGGATCGCGTCCGGCTGCCAGTAGAGCTTGAGGCCGCTGTTCTGGACGCCCTCGTAGCGGCGCGGGTCACCGGAGTTGGGGGTGACCCGGCCACCGCTCATCACCTTCAGGAACCAGTCGAGTTCCGTCTTGGAGTTGTTGTCGGTGTTGTCGCCGGTCGTCATGACGAAGTGCAGGGGGGAGCCGGTCACCGGGGCTCCGCGCAGCGCGTTCACCCGCTCGACGAGCGAGACGGCGCCGGCCACGGACAGGGCCTCCTGCGGACGCCAGGCGCTCGCGGTCTGGGCGCGCAGGTACTCGTAGCGCAACGGGTGCTGGACGTCCACCACGTGCAGGTCGGTGAACTGCACGAAGGACGCCAGCGTCGTACGGCGGGTCTCGCGGCCGGACTTGGGGGTCGCGAGGTCGCCGCGGACCACCCGCTTCCAGGCGGGGCCGTCGCCGAGGCGGCGGTAGCCGGAGGCGTTGCGGGGGGCCGCGACCGAGGCGAGGGTCGTGCCCCGGGTGTACGGCGCGAGGGGGGCGGCCGGGGCCTCTCTGTTCGAGAGGTTGGCCAGGGGGACCTCGGCCGCCTTGTCGGCGGTGGCGGCGGCGTGGGCGTCGGTCTCCGGCCGCATGGCGAAGCCGGCCCCCGCGGCGAGGCCCACCGCGCCGGTTGCGGCGAGGAAGGCCCTGCGGTCAGGGTTGGTGGCGGCTGCTGCGACTGAGCGTATGCGCGACATGGCGCGGTCTCCCCGAGTGCGAACGCGTCGGAAGTGGTCGCGGGGCCGCTCCGCGGTGGGGGCCGGAGTGGGGTTCCCGCTCGTACTTGATGCTTGGCAGTTGGGGTGACCTGGACGTTAACGAGGCGGCAACGGGTGGCGCCGATCACCGTACGTGGATCTTCGAGTACGGTGCGCGTTCACTGGGGGTTCCCGAATGTGA
Organism: Streptomyces sp. CA-210063; assembly: GCF_024612015.1. NCBI lineage: Bacteria > Bacillati > Actinomycetota > Actinomycetes > Kitasatosporales > Streptomycetaceae > Streptomyces > Streptomyces sp. CA-210063. The sequence goes on along the minus strand of NZ_CP102512.1, from coordinate 7,079,087 downwards.
GCGGGAGTGAAGGGAGGGGGTCACTCCTTGTTCATCTGGCGGGGTACGGCATCTATTCGCCGTGGGGGTGCGGTGGTTGTGTGGCTGCGGGTGCGTCGTGGCTTGTCGCGCAGTTCCCCGCGCCCCTTATCGACTGATCGGGAGTGCCAGGTGGCCGTTCCCCGGGCGTTCCCTCCAGAGTCGTAGGGCCGCGTCGACCAGGTCCACACGCTCCAGGTTCGGCACCTCGTCCAGGGGGTGCCAAGCGGCCATGTCGGTGGAGCCGTTGAGTTCGTGGCGGAGGTCGCCGCCGGTGACGCGGGCCTCGTAGACGATGCGGAGGGCGTGGAAGTCGACGTCGCGGCCGACGTGACGGGGGCGGTCGCGCCGGACGGAGTGGATGCCGAGGAGGGCGGTGGGCTCAATGTCGTAGCCCGTCTCCTCGGCGGCCTCGCGGACGACCGTGTCGTACGGGTCCTCGCCGTGGTCCATGCCGCCGCCCGGCAGGGTCCACTTCTTCTCGCTGCCGTCGCGGGAGACCCAGCGGGCCAGCAGCACCCGCCCGTCCCGTACGCACATGGCGTAGGCCGCCACCCTCAACTGCTCGCGCATACGGAGACGTTACTCAGTGGCCGTGGCGCCCCTGACGGGTGGCGGGTTCAAGTGGCGGGTTTACGCCATGACACAATCCCGCCGCCGTCAACTCTCCCCAAACATGCGTCACTTCGGTAAGGCTGAGCGATCATCCGGGACCGCATAACGGACCGGACCGATCCGAACCGCCGCTCGGATCATCAATGATCGTTTTCAGCTGAATTCCTTACCCAAAAGGGACGTCGATGACCCTCACCCCCCAGCCCGGCCCCCGGCCGGGTACGAGACGCGTGGCGCGCATAGCCGTGGCCGCGGGTCTGGTCGCCGCGCTTTCCGCGGCCGGGCCGATACCCATGGCCTTCTCGGCGGACGACCCCTCCGCGACCGTCCCGGCCGACGGCGGCGTCAAGTCCGCGCACGACAAGCTCGGTTCGACCGACGCCGATCTGCTCGCCGAGGCCAAGGCCGACGGCGACAAGAACGTCACCATGATGATCGCCACCGCGCCCGGGAAGACCGAACAGGTCGCCGAGCAACTGGACGCGGTCAAGGGCGGCTCCGTGGGCCGTACCGACGACAAGCTCGGCTACGTCCGCGCCACGGTTCCCACCAAGAGCGCCGACTCCGCCATCTCGGCCGCCACGAAGCTCTCCTCCGTGCACGGCATCGACCTGCGCCAGGAGATCCTCCTCGACGACCCGTCGCCGGCCGCGGACACCGCGAAGGGCGCCACGTCGCAGCCCACGGTGGCGGAGACGTACCCGGGGCCGGGCAAGAACACCCCCGCCGAGAACCCGTACAACCCGTCGTTCGAGACGGGCGCCGTCGACTTCGTGAAGCAGAACCCGAAGGCGGACGGCCGGGGCATCACCATCGGCGTCCTGGACTCCGGTGTCGACCTCGCGCACCCGGCGCTGCAGAAGACGTCCACCGGCGAGCGCAAGATCGTCGACTGGGTGACCTCCACCGACCCGATCATCGACGGCGACGGCAGCTGGCGCCCGATGACGAACTCGGTCTCCGGGCCGACCTTCACCTTCGGCGGCCGGACCTGGAGCGCGCCCTCGGGCTCCTACTCCGTCAACACCTTCCGCGAGTCCATCACGGCGGCCGGTGACGCGGCGGGTGACGTGAACCGCGACGGCGACACCACCGACGCGTGGGGCGTGCTCTACGACGCGGCGGCCGGCACGGTCACCGTCGACGTCAACCAGAACTTCGACTTCACCGACGACAAGCCGATGAAGCCGTACAAGGACGGCTACCAGATCGGCTACTTCGGCACCGACGACCCGTCGACCGACGTCGCCGAGCGCCAGCCGTTCGTCGTGGAGTACCGCAAGGACGTCCCGATGGATCCCTTCGGGGGCGACTGGGTCGGCAAGAAGGCCGACTTCGTCAACATCGGTCTCATCTCCAGCGAGCACGGCACCCACGTCGCCGGCATCACCGCCGCGAACGGCCTGTTCGGCGGCAAGATGAACGGCGCCGCGCCCGGCGCGAAGCTCGTCTCGTCCCGCGCCTGCGAGTTCGGCCCCGGCTGCACCAACGTCGCGCTCACCGAGGGCATGATCGACCTCGTCGCCAACCGTGGCGTCGACATCGTCAACATGTCCATCGGCGGTCTCCCGGCGCTGAACGACGGCAACAACGCGCGCGCCGAGCTCTACACGCGCCTCATCGACGAGTACGGCGTCCAGCTGGTCATCGCCGGCGGCAACGAGGGCCCCGGCGCCAACACGATCGGCGACCCCGGTCTGGCCGACAAGGTGATCTCGGTCGGCGCGGCCATCTCCAAGGAGACCTGGGCGTCCAACTACGGTTCACAGGTGACCAAGCCGTACCAGCTGTTCAACTTCTCCTCGCGCGGCCCGCGTGAGGACGGCGGCTTCACCCCGACCCTGGTCGCGCCCGGCGCGGCGGTCAACACCGCGCAGACCTGGCTGCCGGGCTTCATCGTCCCCGAGGCGGGCTACCAGCTGCCGGCCGGCTACCAGATGCTGAACGGCACCTCGATGGCCTCCCCGCAGGCGGCCGGCGCCTCCGCGCTGCTGCTCAGCGCCGCGAAGCAGAAGGGCATCGACCTGACGCCCGCGAAGCTGCGCACCGCGCTGACCTCGACCGCCGACCACATCAACGGCGTCCAGGCGTACGCCGAGGGCGCGGGCCTGATCAACATCGTCGACGCGTGGAAGTCGGTCAAGGCGGGCGCCACGGCGCACGACTACGCCGTCAAGGCCCCGGTCGACACGGCCATCGACTTCGCGCTCGAGACCCCGGGCTTCGGCACCGGCATCTACGACCGTGAGGGCGGCCTCAAGGCCGGGCAGAAGAAGACGTACGACGTGACCATCACCCGTACGTCCGGTGCCGACAAGGCGATCCGCCACGAGCTGCACCTGGAGAACAACCGGGACAACACGTTCCGGATCGTCGGCGACGACGTGGTCTCCCTGCCGCTGAACAAGCCGGTCACCGTGAAGGTCGCCGCCAAGCCGGAGAACTCCGGCATCAGCAGCGCGATCCTGGAGGTCGACGACCCGAAGACCGTGGGCATCGACAAGCAGATCCTCAACACGGTGGTCGTCTCCACGCCGCTGAAGTACACCCACTCGGCGTCCGGCACGGTCCAGCGCAACTCCTTCAAGTCGTACTTCATCACCGTCCCCGAGGGCGCGAAGACCCTCGAGGTCGCCATCAGCGGGCTGAAGGACAAGAGCCAGACCCGCTTCATCGCCAACCACCCGTACGGCGTCGCGGTGGAGGACACCGGCTCCCCGTACTGCTACAGCAACTACCTCGACGGCAGCGGCTGCAAGCCGGACGTACGGTCGTACGCCGACCCGCAGCCCGGCGTCTGGGAGATCGAGGTCGAGTCGCGCCGGACGTCGCCGGTGCTCGACAACACCTTCAAGCTGAACTTCGCGGTGTACGGGGCGAGCTTCGACCCGGAGGTCGTCACCGTGCCCGAGGCCAAGGTCGGCACCCCGACCGCCGCCTCCTGGAAGGTGACCAACAGCCTCGCCGCCGTCGACGGCAAGCTGGCGGGCGGGCCGCTCGGCTCGGCCAAGACCGACCGGCCGACCATCGCCAACGGTGCCACCCAGACCTCCACGGTCGAGGTGCCCGCGGGCGCCGAGTCCCTGGACGTCACCATCGGCAACACGGCTGACACCGCCGCCGACCTCGACCTGTACGTCTACGACGCCGAGGGCAACGAGGTCGCGTTCGACGCGGACGGCGACTCCGAGGAGTCCGTCTCCGTCCCGTCGCCGGCCGCCGGTACGTACACCATCCAGGTCATCGGCTACGCGATCCCGGCCGGGTCGACCGCGTACGACTACCGCGACGTGTTCTTCTCCTCCTCGCTCGGCGAGGTGAAGGTCGCGGACACCGCCGTCAAGCTCGGCACGGGTGACTCGACGACCGTCTCCGGTGAGGTCGTCGCGGCCGCCGAGGCCCCGGCCGGCCGGGAGTTCTTCGGCCGGGTCCAGCTGGTCAACGCCCGCGGCACCGTCGCGGGCACCGGCAGCGTGCGGATCGAGAAGGTCACGCCGTAGCACTCAGGTAGCAGGCAGTGCGTGAGGGGCGGGTGTCCGGGGGGACACCCGCCCCTTCGGCGTCAGCCGCCGGTGCCGTCACTCGGCGCCGTCACTCGCACGGCATGCGCGCCGCCGCCGGCAGGCCCTCCTCGATCCAGGCCCGCTCGTCGGCGATCTTCCGCTCGCCCACGGTCCACAGGTCGGGTTCGGCGGAGCCCGGCGAGATGCCGATGAGGACGTGGTCGCCCCTCCTCAGCCGGGGATCGACGTCCTCGGCCATGGGGAAGACGACCTCGTCGGCGCCCTCGGCGGGCTTGTAGTAGCGGTCCACGTCGACCGCGATCCGGTACTGCCCGGCACCCGGCACGGGTTCGACGTCGGTGACGGTGCCCTCGACGACGAGACGGGCGCAGGCGAGGTAGCCCAGGTGGCTCAGCTTGCCGCCGCTGTCGTCGTGCGGGCCGCTCACCTCGCCGTCCTGCTGATCGGCGCCACTGTCGTAGCCGCTGTCCGACTTGGACGACGACGTCGTGTCCGCCCCGCCGCCGGCCTGTACGAAGACCCAGCCCACGCCGAAGACCATGGAGGCGGCCACGGCTGCGGCGAGGGTGCCGAAGGCGATGTTCAGGGCGCGCCGGGCGCGGGCCGGCCGCGGCAGCAGGGGCCTCACCTCCGCGACGGGGGCCGTCGCGGGCCCGGACATCTGCCCGGGGTCCGTCTCGGCACCGGCCGCGTCCCCCGGCCGCGCGGCCACGCGTCGCCCCGGCGGTGCCCCGGCGTCGGCGTTCGCGGTGCCCGCCCCGGCCAGCGCCTCACCGATCAGCCCCAGCTGCTCCCGCAACAGAGCGATGTCGGCGGCGGCCGCGTCCCGCGAGGCCACGAAGTCGGAGTCCCGCAGGGCGTCCTCGGGCAACGGTTCGTCGACGAGTGCGGCCATCAGCGCGTCCATGCCGGCGTACGCGGGGCCGTCGTACCGGACGTCCTCGGCGGACTGCACGCGGTCGTGTTCGAGGCCCGCGCGCTCGACGCCGCCCTCATGCTCGAGGCCCGCGCGCCCGACGCCGCCCTCATGGTCGAGGCCCGCGCGCCCGACGCCGTCGCCGAAGACGAGGCCGCCGCGCGCGACGCCGTCGACAGCGGGGTCGCCGTGCTCGGCGTCTCCGCGCTCGGCGCCGCCGTGCTCGGCATCTCCGTGCGCGAGGTCGGCGCGCCCGGCATCCCCGAGCCCGAGGTCGCCATGCCCGGCGTCCCCGCGCCCGGCGTCAGCGCGCCCCGCGTCCCCATGCTCGACGTCCCCGTGCGCCATGTCGTCGTACTCGGCGTCGCGCCGGCTGTTGTCCCGGGCGGCCACGTCACACCACCTCGTCCTCGTGCAGGCGGGTGCGCAGGGCGCGGACCGCCGAGTGGAGCCTGCTCTTGACCGTGCCCTCGGGGATGCCGAGCTCGTCGGCGATCCCGCGTACCGGCAGGTCGGCGTAGAAGCGCAGGACGAGGACCTGGCGCAGGGCGTCGGGCAGCTCGTCCAGGCCGCGGGCGACGGCGAGCGAGAGCACGCTGGAGTCCTCGCCGGAGGGGTGCGCCACGGGCTGGCGCAGCGAGGCCAGCCGCTCGCCGAGGCGCTCCTGGCGACGCTTGGCGCGATGCCAGTCCATCGCCAGGTTGGAGGCGACCACCGCCGCCCACGCGGACACGTCCCGCGGTGCCTCACGGCCGCTCGCGGCCCTCTCCAGCAGCCGCAGCCGGACCTGCTGTACCCCGTCCAGCAGGTCCGACTGCGGCACACCGCCGAGCGCGAGCACCGCCCGCACCCGCCGCTCCTGGGCCGCGTCCAGCGGATCGACGGCCGTGGCGGCGGCGGTGGGCACGGTGGCAGCGGTGTCCTCCGTGCCCCCCGCGACCCCCGCGTCCCCCGTGTTCCCCGCCTCCCCCGTCGCCGCCGGCGAGTCGCCGCCCCCGGTCCGCAGGTCGCCGGCCCCGGTCCGCAGGTCGCCGCCCGCGTGCAGCGGATCGTCCACCTCCTGGACGCGGCGCGCCTTTCTGCGCAGCACAGCCACCCCTCCCCTCCCGCGTTTCCTCTACGACGCCGGTCCGGGCCGAAACGTTCGGAACCGTCGCCCGACCTTTTCCGGCGCAGCGCAGAGGCGTATGTCACACCTTCGCGTGCGCCCGGGTGCCGTGGGCAGGGTCGAGGCAGCACAGCTTGCGGTACGGGACCGTCGTAGGGTGAATTTCTCCAGCTCAGCCGGGGTGCGAGCCAAAGAAGCGGCTTCACCGGCGGGGGTCGTCGCGTCCCACGGTTCGAGCGCCCCGGTCAAATGGTTGGACAGGCGGACCCGGGCTGACAGCATGATGGAAACGCCTCGGCCATGCCGCAGACACAGACAAGCCACGTAAAAGGAGTCGCCGTGAGGGTCGGAATCGTCGGAGCCACCGGTCAGGTCGGCACGGTCATGCGCAGGATCCTCAAGGACCGTGACTTCCCGACGCGCGAGCTGCGCCTGTTCGCGTCCGCCCGTTCGGCGGGTTCGGTCATCGACGGCGTGACGGTCGAGGACGCGGCGACGGCCGACTACTCCGGCCTCGACATCGTCCTGTTCTCCGCGGGCGGCGCGACCTCCAGGGCGCTGGCCGAGAAGGTGGCGTCCCAGGGCGCGGTCGTGATCGACAACTCCTCCGCGTGGCGCCGCGACCCCGACGTACCGCTCGTCGTCTCCGAGGTGAACCCGCACGCGATCGCCGACCGCCCCAAGGGCATCATCGCCAACCCGAACTGCACGACGATGGCCGCGATGCCGGTGCTGCGTCCGCTGCACGACGAGGCGGGCCTCGAAGCGCTGGTCGTCGCCACCTACCAGGCCGTGTCCGGCTCCGGCCTCGCGGGCGTCGCGGAGCTGCACGGCCAGGTGCAGAAGGTCGTGGCCGACGCGGACAAGCTGACGCACGACGGTTCGGCCGTCGACTTCCCCGAGCCCGGTGTCTACAAGCGGCCCATCGCCTTCAACGTCATCCCCCTCGCCGGCTCGATCGTCGACGACGGTCTGCACGAGACGGACGAGGAGCAGAAGCTCCGCCACGAGTCCCGCAAGATCCTGGAGATCCCGGGGCTGAAGGTCTCCGGCACCTGTGTCCGCGTCCCGGTCTTCTCCGGCCACTCCCTCCAGGTCAACGCCCGTTTCGCGCGCCCGATCTCCGTGGAGCGCGCGACGGAGCTGCTGGCCGGCGCCCCGGGCGTCGCCCTCTCCGACATCCCGACCCCCCTCCAGGCCGCCGGCCAGGACCCGTCGTTCGTCGGCCGCCTCCGCGCCGACGAGACCGTCGACAACGGCCTCGCGCTCTTCATCTCCAACGACAACCTCCGCAAGGGCGCCGCGCTGAACGCGGTGCAGATCGCGGAGCTGGTGGCGGCGGAGCTGAGCGAGTAGGCGGGCAGTACGCCAAGTGGGCGGTCACCGTTCGTCGGTGGCCGCCCACTCGTCCGCGGGTGGTTCCTCGTCCAGCCCGTCACCGCTTGTCCGGTCCCACAACTCGGCGTCCTCACTCGCGGCCCACTCCTCGAAAGCCGCCGCGTACTCCGCGATGAGCTGCTCGTTCTCGTGCTCCATGGACAGAGTGTGCCCGTACCCTCACGACCTGCGCACCTCGAAAAGGAAGCATCCGTATTCGACCGCGCGGACATGGACCAACGCCACCTCCGGGTCGGCGAACGCCTCGTCGAAGGCCAGGCCGAACTCCTCGGGTTCCTCCACGAGTCGGCCGCCCAAGATGCGGCCCTCGGCCGAGTAGCGGCGCACCGTGCGGTGGGCGTTCGTGAAGGGGTAGCGGTCCCCGTCCGGGCCCGCGCACTCCTCCGCATGGATGAAGACCGGCCCCTGCTCGTCGTACGCTCCCGGGTCGACGCCCGTCCCGGCCGCCCAGCGGCGCAGGGGCGCGTACGAGACAAGGGCGATCTGCTCCCCCGGCTCACTGCGGCGCAGACAGCAGCGGAGTGGGGCGCCGCCCTCGTCGTCCACGAACGGGGCGCGCGAGCGCCCCGAATCGTCGGCCGAGCGCAGCTCCTTCAGAACCGCCGGGTCGATCGGTCGTGCGGCGTACGTCGTCATGTCCCCAGCCTCGCGCCCGTACACCCCGTTCACCGGCGGGAATCGGACATCGCGTCCGCGCGGGTCGCATGGAAGGATGGCGCAACCCACACATAACGAGGAGATGACCGCGTGCCTGGCACAAACCTGACCCGCGAAGAGGCTCAGCAGCGGGCGGAGCTGCTCAGCGTTGACTCGTACGAGATCGATCTCGATCTCTCCGGCGCGCAGGAGGGCGGCACCTACCGGTCCGTGACCACGGTGCGCTTCGACGTCGCCGAAACCGGCGCGGCGTCGTTCATCGACCTGGTGGCCCCGACCGTCCACGAGGTGACCCTCAACGGCGACGCGCTGGACCCGGCGGAGGTCTTCAAGGACTCCCGGATCGCGCTCCCCGGCCTGCTGGAGGGCCCCAACATCCTGCGGGTCGTGGCCGACGCCGCGTACACCAACACGGGTGAGGGCCTGCACCGGTTCGTCGACCCGGTCGACAACCAGGCGTATCTGTACACCCAGTTCGAGGTCCCGGACGCCCGTCGCGTCTTCGCCTCCTTCGAGCAGCCGGACCTGAAGGCCACCTTCCAGTTCACCGTGAAGGCGCCGACGGGCTGGACCGTCATCTCCAACTCACCGACGCCCGAACCCAAGGACGACGTCTGGGTCTTCGAGCCGACGCCCCGTATCTCGACGTACATCACGGCCCTCATCGTCGGCCCGTACCACAGCGTCCACAGCGTGCACGAGAAGGACGGGCAGAGCGTGCCGCTCGGCATCTACTGCCGTCCCTCCCTCGCCGAATACCTGGACTCCGACGCGATCTTCGAGGTCACCCGGCAGGGCTTCGACTGGTTCCAGGAGAAGTTCGACTACGCGTACCCGTTCAAGAAGTACGACCAGCTGTTCGTGCCGGAGTTCAACGCGGGCGCGATGGAGAACGCGGCCGCGGTCACCATCCGCGACCAGTACGTCTTCCGGTCGAAGGTGACGGACGCGGCGTACGAGACGCGCGCCGAGACCATCCTGCACGAGCTGGCCCACATGTGGTTCGGCGACCTCGTGACGATGGAGTGGTGGAACGACCTGTGGCTGAACGAGTCGTTCGCCACGTACACGTCGATCGCCTGCCAGGCGGCCCACCCCGAGTCGCGCTGGCCGCACGCCTGGACGTCGTTCGCCAACTCCATGAAGACCTGGGCGTACCGGCAGGACCAGCTGCCGTCCACGCACCCGATCATGGCCGAGATCCGCGACCTGGACGACGTGCTCGTCAACTTCGACGGCATCACGTACGCCAAGGGCGCGTCCGTGCTCAAGCAGCTCGTCGCGTACGTCGGCCAGGACGAGTTCTTCCGGGGCGTGCAGGCCTACTTCAAGGCGCACGCGTACGGCAACACGCGCCTGTCCGATCTGCTGGGCGCCCTGGAGGAGACCTCCGGCCGTGATCTGAAGGCCTGGTCGAAGCTGTGGCTGGAGACGGCCGGCATCAACATCCTCCGCCCGGAGATCGAGACGGACGAGCACGGCGTCATCACCTCCTTCGTGATCCGCCAGGAGGCCCCGGCGCTGCCCGCGGGCGCGAAGGGCGAGCCGACGCTGCGACCGCACCGCATCGCGGTGGGCCTCTACGAACTGGACGAGGCCAGCGGCAAGCTGGTCCGTGACGAGCGCGTCGAGCTGGACGTCGACGGCGAGCTGACCGCCGTACCGCAGTTGGCGGGCAAGCGCCGCCCGGCCGTCGTGCTCCTCAACGACGACGACCTGTCGTACGCGAAGGTCCGTCTGGACGAGCAGTCGCTGGCCTTCGTCACCGAGCACCTCGGCGACTTCGAGTCCTCGCTCCCCCGCGCCCTGTGCTGGGCATCGGCCTGGGACATGACGCGCGACGCGGAGCTGGCGACCCGCGACTACCTCTCCCTCGTCCTGTCGGGCATCGGCAAGGAGTCGGACATCGGCGTCGTGCAGTCGCTGCACCGCCAGGTGAAGCTGGCCATCGAGCTGTACGCGGACCCGACGGCCCGTGAGGCGCTGCTGACCCGCTGGACGGACGCCACACTGGCGCATCTGCGCGCGGCCGCCCCGTCCTCCGACCACCAGCTGGCCTGGGCCCGCGCCTTCGCCGCGACCGCCCGCACCCCCGAGCAACTGGACCTCCTGGAGGCCCTGTTGGAGGGTACGCAGACGATCGAGGGGCTGGCCGTCGACACCGAGCTGCGCTGGTCCTTCGTCCAGCGGCTCGCGGCGGTGGGCCGTTACGACGAGGCGGAGATCGCCGGCGAGTACGAGCGGGACAAGACGGCCGCCGGTGAACGCCACGCCGCCACCGCCCGCGCCGCCCGCCCGACCCCCGAGGCCAAGGCCGAGGCCTGGTCCCAGGTCATCGAATCCGACAAGCTCCCCAACGCCCTCCAGGAAGCCGTCATCGGCGGCTTCGTCCAGACCGACCAGCGCGACCTCCTCGCCCCGTACACCGACAAGTACTTCGAGGTCGTGAAGTCCATCTGGGACTCCCGCTCCCACGAAATCGCCCAGCAGATCGCGATCGGCCTCTACCCGACGATCCAGGTCTCCGCCGAAACCCTCCGCAAGACGGACTCCTGGCTGACCTCCACCGACCCCAACGCGGCCCTCCGCCGCCTGGTCTCGGAGTCCCGCGCGGGCGTCGAACGCGCCCTGCGCGCCCAGTCCGCGGACGCGGCGGCGGCCACGGAGTAGCCGAGGGCCAATCCGTACGACGACGGGGCGCCCGGTGACTTCACCGGGCGCTCCCGTGCGACTGGAGCACTTTCGGAGAGGGTGTCGTCGTGGACGGCCGTGTGCGCGGCTGGAGTTGGCCCAGGATCGTCGCGCCGAAGGCGAGGCTCATGCCGAGGAGTTGGAGGGGGGTGAGGGCCTGCCCCAGCGCGGCCCAGCCGACGACCGCCGCGGTCAGGGGGGAGAGGGGGCCCAGGAAGGTGACCTGGGTGGCGGACAGGCGGCCGATTCCCCGGAACCAGAGCCAGTAGGAGACGGCGGTGTTGGCGAGGGCCAGGTAGAGGTAGCCGCCGATCGCCCGGCCGTCCAGGGCTGGGGGCGCGCCTTCGACGAGGAGCGCGAGCGGGGCGATCAGGAGGCCGCCGGCGGTCAGTTGCCAGCCGGTGAGGGCGAGGGGGCCGACGCCGTCCGGGCGGCCCCAGCGTTTGGTGAGGACCGTGCCGGTGGACATGGAGGCGGTGGAGGCCAGCGCCGCGAGCACGCCGACGAGGTCGAGCGCGCCGGCCGCCTTCAGCACGACCAGGCTGACGCCGAGCGCCGCGGCGATCCCGGTGAGCAGCGTGCGGACGGTCGGCCGCTCCCCCAGCAGCACGGCCGCCAGGCCCGCGACGAACAGCGGGCCGACCGAGCCGACCACCGCCGCCATGCCGCCCGGCAGGCGGTACGCGGAGAGGAAGAGGAGCGGGAAGAAGGCGCCGATGTTCAGGGCGCCCAGTACCGCGGCCTTCCCCCACCAGACGCCGCGCGGCAGCGTGCGTGAGATCGCCAGGAGCAGCAGGCCCGCCGGGAGCGCCCGCAGCAGTCCCGTGAACAGGGGGCGGTCGGCCGGCAGGAACTCCGTGGTGACGGCGTAGGTGGTGCCCCAGGAGATGGGGGCGAGCGCGGTCAGGGCTATGAGGGGGAAACGGTTCGCGGTTTTCCCGGTTTCCCCGGTTCTCTCGATGTTCGCGGTCATTGCGCGTGCCCTTCGCGGCTCGACTGAGGAAACTTCAACTTCCCAACACTGACTTAGTGGAATTAGCTTAGCTCTAAGCAACTTTCCGTCAAGCTACTTTCTTGCGGCCGACCCACCGGCATCCGATACTCACCTCATGAGCGCGAGCCCCCGGCCCCAGCGGTCCGAGCCGTCCGAGCCGTCCGACAAGCCCCTCCGCGACCCCGTCGACGCGATCATCGACCAGTGGGCGGCCGTACGGCCCGACCTGGACACCACCGCGATGGAGGTGTTCGGGCGCGTCTACCGGCTCTCGCGGGCGCTCGGCGACCGGATGGAGAAGGCGTACGCGCGGTTCGGGGTCTCACGCGGGGAATTCGATGTGCTCGCGACCCTGCGGCGGTCCGGTGAGCCGTACACGCTCTCGCCGCGCGAGCTCTCCGCGACCCTGATGCTCACCACCGGCGGCATGACCGGCCGCCTCGACAAACTCGAACGCGCGGGGCTGCTCCGCCGCTCCCCCGACCCCCACGACCGCCGCGCCCTCCAGGTCACCCTCACCGACGAGGGACTGCGCCTGATCGACGAGGCCGTCGGCGCGGGCGTGGCCGTCCAGACCGAGGCGCTGTCCCACCTGAACGAGGAGCAGGCCGGCCAACTGGCCGACCTGCTGAGGATGTTGGTGGTGGGGACGGCATCGTGACCGCGGCCTGAAAGGCGGACCGAGCGGGCGGACCGAGCGGGCGGACCGAGGAAGCGGACCGAGGAAGCGGACCGAAGGGGCGGACCGAAGGGGCGGACCGAGGGGGCGGGCCGAGGGGGCGGGCCGAGGGGCGGCCGGGAAGGCCGGGTACTAGGAAGCGGCTCCCAGTGCCGCCGTCAGGGCCGCCTCGATCGTCGCGACGTCCGCGTCCTCCGCCGCCCAGGCCACGTATCCGTCGGGCCGGACCAGCACGGTCGTACGGCGGTCGCTCGTCCAGCGGGCGACGGCGAGGCGGTCCTTGCGGTCGCCGTGGGCGTACGGCCGGTCCGTGGCGCGCGGGGTGATGAGGACGAAGCGGCCGCCGCGCAGGGCCTCGTGGAGGCGGCCGGTGGTGAGGGTGACGTCCGGGACGCGGGTGCCGACGAGCCGGTGGGCGCCGCGCGGGGCCGGGTACTTGTAGCCGAGGCCGCTGACCTGGCCGATGACGCGGGTGCGGACCGGGGGGAGGAGGTTGGCGAGGGTGGTGAGGGCGGCGCGGAGCACCAGGGCCCAGGGGTGCTTGGCCATGGCGAGGCGGACGATGCCGCCGCTGCTGCGGAGTACGGCCTTGCCGACGGGGTGGCGTTCGGCCTCGTAGGTGTCGAGGAGGGCGGGGTCGGCGTGGCCGCCGAGGACCGCGGCGAGCTTCCAGCTGAGGTTGGCGGCGTCCTGGAGGCCGGTGTTCATGCCCTGGCCGCCGGCCGGGGTGTGGACATGGGCGGCGTCCCCGGCGAGGAAGACGCGGCCGACCCGGTACGCGGGTGCCTGGCGTTCGTCGCTGTGGAAGCGGGACATCCAGCGGGCGTCGCGCATGCCGTAGTCACGGCCGAGCGCGAGCCGGGTGATCTCCCTGACCTCGTCGAGGTCGAGCGGCGCGCTGTCGGGGACGTCGCGGCCGCGGTGCCAGCCGATGATCCGGTAGTAGCCGTCGCCGAAGGGCGCGATGAAGGCGAAGGCGTCGCCGACGGCCTTCGCGGTCAGCACCTCGGCCGGCTTCTCGTCGAGCCGTACGTCCGCGAGGACCACGGAACGGATGACCGACTTCCCGGGGAACGGCAGCCCGATCGCCTCACGGACCGCGCTGCGGTGCCCGTCCGTCCCGACGACGTACGCGGCGGTCAGCCGGTCCGTCTCGCCGGCCGGCCCTCGCACTTCCACGGCGACGGTGCCCGAGCCGGCGTCCGAGCCCGCGCCCGCGCCCTGCTCGACCGCCGTCACCTCCGTCTCGTACCGGAACCGCACCCCGGCCTCCACCGCCCGACGCTCCAGGACCTTCTCCACCTCGTACTGCGGGATCACGAGCAGGTGGTTGAAGCGGGAGGGGAGGGTGTCGAGGCGTGCGGAGAAGCGGCCGAAGAGGTTGATGCGGTCGAGGGGCCGGCCCTTGGCCTCCAGTTCGTCGGCGAGGCCGCGGGCGTCGAGCTGCTCCAGTGTGCGGGCGTGCACGACGAAGGCGCGGGAGAGGTTGCTGATCTCGTGGCGGCGCTTCTCGACGAGTGTGACCGGGATGCCGGCGGCGGCCAGGTCGCCGGCCAGGAGCAGGCCGGTGGGGCCCGCGCCTACGACGATGACGTCGCGGGAGTCAGAGGTGTTGCCGTTCCTGCCGTTCATGGCGGCCTCCTGCCAACACTTGTTGGTCAACGGTTGTTGGCCAACGCCTGTTGTCAACATAGAGAGAGGCCTCTGGACTGTCAACAGGTGTTGGCCTACGTTTGTTGGCATGGCTGACACGGAACCCGTCCCTCCCAGAGCGCCCCGCCGCTCCGACACCACCAGGCTCGCGATCCTCCAGGCAGCGCGCGAGCGGTTCGCGGCCGACGGGTACGACCGGGCCACGATCCGGGCGATCGCCAAGGACGCGAACATCGACCCGTCGATGGTCATGCGGTACTACGGCTCGAAGGAGGGGCTGTACGCCGCGGCGCTCGACATCGATCTGCTGCTGCCCGACCCCATCGGCGTCGATCCACGGGACGTGGGCCGGACGCTGGTGAGCCACTTCCTCGATCTCTGGGAGAAGAACGAGGTGCTCACCGCGATGCTCCGGGTCGGCGCCACCAACCAGGCGGGCGCCGAGCGGATGCAGGGGGTCTTCCGGGACCAGTTGCTGCCGCTCGCCCGGCATGTGTGCCCGGATCCCGAGCAGGCCGCGACCCGGGCGGCGCTCTGTGCGTCACAGGTGCTGGGGATGGCCCTGGCGCGTTACATCCTGCGGTTCCAGCCGGCGGTCGCGCTGAGCCGGGAGGAGATCGTGGAGTGGCTGGGGCCGACGGTGCAGCGGTATCTCACGGCGCCCTATCCGACGCCGTATCCCTGAGCGGAACACGTCGAGGGCACCCCCGGCGCACAGGTGTGCGGAGGGTGCCCTCGAGGGAAAGCGTTCGAGAACGGTGGAGCGGTGGAGGTCAGGCCTTGGCCTTGGCCTTCGGCTGACGGTCCGCCGACCGGTCCAGGACCATCACCAGGCCGGCGATCACCGCGAACAGCGCGAGCGGCGCCACGACGAAGAGGCCCAGCGTCTCGATCACATTGAGGCCCGGGCCCGGGTCGTCACCGTCGTCGGGCGTCAGCGCGAGCGCGGGGGACGACATGAGCAGCATCATCAGCGTCGTACCGGCGGCCAGGGCGCCGGCGCGCAGGGCGTTCTTCTTGTCCACGCCCCAAAGGTAACGAACGCGGGTGCGCTCCGCTTGGTCGGGGGGTGCCTAATGGCTCGGGGGTGCGTGTGGTCTGGCGGGTGCGGGTGGTGGGTGGCTGGTCGCGCAGTTCCCCGCGCCCCTGAAAAGCAGGGGCTGCGCCCCTTGCTTTTCGGCCCGCCGGACCGTCGTCTTTCAGAGGCGCGGGGAACTGCGCGAGCAACCACAGCGCACCCGCAGACGCCCACGCACCCCACGCCCCGAGCTCTCACGCGTCCCTCAGCACCTCCACCAACGCATGCAGCCGGGGGGAAGCCGCCAGGTCCTCCAACGTCACGGGGCGCCCCGTCGCGTCGGCGATGGGGAGGCGCCAGTTCGGATACTGATCCCATGTGCCGGGGAGGTTCTGAGGGCGGCGGTCGCCGATCGTGTCGGGGAGCCAGAGGCCGATCATGCGGGCGGGGGTGCGGACGAGGAAGCGGTGGACGGCCTGGATCGCGGCCTCCTCGGAGGCGGAGGAGATGCCTCCGCCGGCGCCGTTCAGCAGGCCCAGTCTGGCCAGCAGCGCCAGCCATTCGCCCGTGTCGGCGGCGGCCTCGGCCCGTTCCTCGTCCAGGGAGCGGGAGAGCAGGCCCAGGCCGTGGCGGAGGTCGACGTGGTCGCAGGTCAGCCGGGAGGCGGTGGGCGGGAGGTCGTGGGTGGTGGCGGTGGCGAGACAGTTGGCCCGCCAGCGCTCGGGTGGGAGGGGGCGGCCCGTGCCGTCCCAGTCGCGTTCGAACCAGAGGACGGAGGTGCCCAGGACGCCGCGTGCGTCCAGGGCCTCGCGTACGCCCGGCTCGACCGTGCCCAGATCCTCGCCGATCACCAGGGCACCGGCCCGTGAGGCCTCCAGGACCAGGATCGCGAGCATGGCGTCGGCGTCGTAGCGGACGTAGGTGCCCTCGGTCGGCGCCTGGCCCTGCGGGACCCACCACAGGCGGAAGAGGCCCATGACGTGGTCGATGCGGAGGGCGCCCGCGTGGCGGAGGAGGGCGCGGAGGAGGCGGCGGTAGGGGGCGTAGCCGGATGCGGCGAGGCGGTCGGGGCGCCAGGGGGGCAGGCCCCAGTCCTGGCCGCGGGAGTTGAAGGCGTCGGGGGGCGCGCCGATGGACATGCCGGCGGCGAAGTACTCCTGCTGGGCCCAGGCGTCGGCGCCGCCGGGGTGGACGCCGACCGCCAGGTCGTGCACCAGGCCGATCGGCATACCGGCGTCGCGCGCGGAGCGCTGGGCGGTGCCGAGCTGGGCGTCGGTGAGCCAGGCCAGGCGGGTGTGGAAGTCGACGCGGTCCATCAACTCGCCGCGCGCGCGGGCGGTTTCGGGTGAGCGCGGGTCACGCAGGCCGGTCGGCCAGCGCTGCCAGTCGGAGCCGTACACCTCCGCGAGCGCGCACCAGGTGGCGTGGTCCTCCAGCGCCTCGCCCTCCTCGGCGAGGAAGTCCGAGTACGCGGCCCGCCGTCCGGGGCCGAGCGGTACGGCACGCACCAGTTCCAGCGCCTCGCGCTTGAGGTCCCACACCGCGTCCCGGTCGATCAGCTCGCCCTTGGCCAGGACGGATTCCCGCAGCCGGGCGGCCCGTTCCAGCAGGGCGCCGAGGCGGTCGCGATCGTCGGGGGACGAGGCGGCGTACACGTACTCCCGGACGTCCTCGACGCGCAGGTGGACGGGGTCGGGGTAGCGGCGGGAGGAGGGGCGGTACGGGGAGGGGTCGGTGGGGGTGCCGGGGACGGCCGCGTGCAGCGGGTTGACCTGGACGAATCCGGCGCCGAGGGCACGGCCGGCCCAGGCGGTGAGTTCGGCGAGGTCGCCGAGGTCGCCCATGCCCCAACTGCGCTGGGAGAGGAGGGAGTAGAGCTGGACGAGGAGTCCGTAGGTGCGGCCGGGCGGGGCGGGCAGCCGGGCCGGGGCCACGACGAGGTGGGCCTCGGCGGTCCGGCCGTCGGGGGCGGTGGCGCGCAGGGCGTGCACGCCCGGGGGCAGCTCCTCGACGGTGGAGCGCACTTCGCCCTGCTCGGTCTCGATGCGCAGCCGGGTGCCGGCCGGGAGGGCGCTCAGGGCGGCGGGCGGTTCGCCGTCGGCCCAGCGGACCACGGTCGGCGGCAGCAGCCGCTCGCCCAGCTGCCGTTCGCGTGCCGTGAGGGCGGCCCGTACGGCCTCGGGGCTGCTCGCGTCGACGTCCAGTGCGGCGAGGGCGGCGACGACCGCACCGGCCGAGGCCGCGACCGTACGGTCCGGTGAGGGGCTGTAGGAGGTGGCGACACCGTGCAGCGCGGCGAGCCGGGCCAAGGGCGTCTCCGGTGGCGGCACGCCTGCGTCAGCCGAGCTCTGTGGCGGCAGGCCGGGGTCGGCCGGGCTCTGTGGCGGCACGCCTGCGTCAGCCGAGCTCTGTGGCGGCAGGCCGGGTTCGGCCGGGCTCTGTGGCGGCAGGCCGGGGTCGGCCGGACCGGACGGTGGGTCCCCGGGGTCGGCCGGTGTCTGTGGCGGCATGCCTGCGTCAGCGGGGCTCCATGGCGGCGCACCGGGGTCGGCCGGGCCGGGTGGTGGGGCTTCGGGATCCGACGGTCGTGGACGCGGGGCACCGGAATCGGTCGGTGGAGGCGGTTCGTCGCCGGAATCGGTCGGGCGTGGTGGGAGATCCCCGGAATCGGCCGGGTGTGGTGGCATCTAGACCCCCGATGCGGCGCCGTTGGACGTGGGTTCGCTGGTGAGCGG
Organism: Streptomyces sp. CA-210063; assembly: GCF_024612015.1. Classification (NCBI taxonomy): domain Bacteria; kingdom Bacillati; phylum Actinomycetota; class Actinomycetes; order Kitasatosporales; family Streptomycetaceae; genus Streptomyces; species Streptomyces sp. CA-210063. The sequence continues at coordinate 7,061,081 of NZ_CP102512.1, read as the reverse complement.
GGCCGCGTCGGCGAGGGGCGGCTCGCTGGTGAGGGGGGCGGCGTCGGGGAGCGGGGGCTCGCTGGTGAGCGGGACGTCGGCGCAGGGGCCCTCCGCGCTGAACACGCAGACATGGGGTTCGACGAGCTCGAAGGGCTGCGCCTCGCGTTTGGAGCGGGCCGGGGTCGGAAGGTGAGCCGGTGCGGCCACGGGGGCCTCCTTGTCGTCGTACGGCGATGGGGTGCGGGTCCGGGGTACTCCAGCCCTACCCAGCGGGCGCCGCCGCAGACGTGGGTGTACGGAGATCGTGGTTTTGGTCACTTCCGCGTCAGAACCTGTTCTCTTCGGTCTCCCTTCGGCACCGGCCTTGGCGGGACCGTTTCCGCACCCACTATCGCACCCACTATTCACTCAGTACATGTACTCGGTGCATACTGGTTCCCATGAGCACCCGTCACATCCTGTTGGGGCTGCTCGCCGGTGGGCCGAGCCATGGCTACGACCTCAAGCGACGGCACGACGAACGCTTCCCGCAGGCCCGCCCGCTGGCCTACGGGCAGGTCTACACGACCCTGCAGCGGCTGGTCCGCGACGGGCTCGCCGAGATCGACGGCACCGAGGCGGACAGCGGTCCGGAGCGGACGATGTACCGCTCGACGGACGAGGGGGCGCGCGAGCTGGCCAAGTGGGCCGGGGAGATCACGCCGCCCGCGCCGTTCGTGACGAACGAGATCTTCGCCAAGCTCGTCGTCTCGATCCTCGCCGACGGCGATCCGGCCGCCTACCTACGGGCGCAGCGCACCGCGCACATGACGCGGATGCGGGAGCTGACGGCCGTGAAGACCGCGCCGGGGGCCGATCTCGCGACCGTGCTCGCGGCGGACTACGCCCTGAACCATCTCGACGCCGACCTCCGCTGGATGAACACCACCGCGGCCCGGCTGACCACCCTGACCGCGGAGGTCGACGCAGCATGAACGAGAAGAACCCCAGCCCCGTGCCGCTGCTGGCGGCCCGTGGTCTCGTCAAGGAGCACGGCAGGACGCGGGCGCTGCGCGGCGCCTCGCTGGAGCTGCGCGAGGGCGAGATCCTCGCCGTCACCGGGGCCAGCGGCAGCGGCAAGTCCACGTTGCTGCACTGTCTGGCGGGGATCGTCCGGCCGGACGAGGGCTCGGTGTCGTACGCCGGGCAGCGGCTCGACCGGCTCCCGGAGAAGCAGCTCAGCGAGTTGCGCCGGACGGACTTCGGTGTCGTCTTCCAGTTCGGGCAGCTGATACCGGAGCTGACGGCCGTCGACAATGTCGCGCTGCCGCTGCTGCTCGCGGGCACGCCCCGCAGGGCGGCGCGGGAGCGGGCCGGTGCGTGGCTGGAGCGGTTCGGCGTACGCGGGCAGGAGGAGCAGCGGCCCGGGGAGATGAGCGGCGGGCAGGCGCAGCGGGTGTCGCTGGCGCGGGCGCTGGTGACCGCGCCGAAGGTGGTGTTCGCTGACGAGCCGACCGGGGCGCTGGACTCGCTGGCGAGCGAGCAGGTGATGGCGGCGCTGACGCACACGGCCCGGGAGTCCGGTACGGCGGTGCTGCTGATCACCCATGACGCGCAGACCGCGGCGTACGCGGACCGCGAGGTCACGCTGAAGGACGGCGTCGTGGTCTCCGAGGCCGACGCCTCCCTGGAGGTGTCCCGGTGAGCACGCTGGCGAACGATCTCCGCCTCGCCCTCCTGCTGACCCGGGGCTCCGACCGGCGCGAGTGGTGGCGGGTGACGCTGACGGGGCTGGGGGCGGCCCTGGCGACGGCCTTCGGCATGGCGGCGGGCGTGCTGGCCACGCTGAAGGGCCACCACCCGGTGGACATGGCCGCCGGTCTGCTGGACAACCCCGGTGAGCGCTCCGGGGTGATCGTCACCCTGCTGTTCCTGCTGTTCCCCGTGCTCGGGTTCCTCGGCCAGTGCACCCGCGTGGGCGCCGTCCACCGGGACCGCCGCCTGGCCGGGCTACGGCTGGCCGGGGCGTCGGCGGGCCAGGTGCGCCGGATCGCGGCGCTGGAGGCCGGGGTGGCCTGTCTGGCCGGTTCGCTGGTCACGACGGTCGCCTTCGTGGTGTTCCTGCTGAGCGAGTGGCAGAGCCCCACCGTGCCGGCCTGGATCGTGATCGCGCTGGTGGCGCTGGGCGTGCCGGTGTTGGGCGCGGTCGCGAGCGTGCTGGCGCTGCGCCGGGTGGTGGCCTCTCCGCTGGGCTGGGTGCGGCGGGTGACGCCGAGCACGGGCCGGGGGCCGGGGTGGGTGTTCCTGGGCGCGGTGGCGCTGCTGGTGGTCGCGGCCCTCGTCGCCGTCGCCAACACCTCCAGGAACATGCCCGACCACTCGGGTGGCCAGGCTCCGCTGACCTTCTGCGGTGCGCTGCTCGCGGTGGGCGCGGGCGCGGTGCTGCTGTCCGGCACGGTCTCGAAGCTCACCGGCCGGCTGCTCGCCGCGCGCGCCGAGAACCCGGCGGTCCTGATCGCCGCCGAGCGGCTGCGCGACGACCCGTGGGCGGCGGCCCGCACCCACGCGGCCGTCATCATGGGGGCCGTGGTCGGCAGCGGGTACATCGGCGTACGGCAGGCGCTGCTCGCGGAGGTCAGCAGCCAGAAGTACCTGGCCGAGAACGACGACTTCTACGTCACCGGCCTGAACTTCACCGCCGCCGCCATCCTCGTCGGCTTCGCCGTCACCCTGTTCGGGCTGGCCGTCGGCACCGCCGAGTCGCTCGCCACCCGCCGCCGGGGCCTGGCCGCGCAGGTCGCCGCCGGGGTGCCGCAGAACGTGCTCGGCCGCGCCCTGCTCCTGGAGACCGCCCTGCCGCTGGCGCCTTCGGTGCTGGTGGCCGGGGCCGGGGGCACGGCGATCGCCTTCATGTACGCCACGGCCATGGACGGCGTCTCGATCCTGCCGTTCGGGGCACTGCTGGTCCCCGTCGGGGTCTACGGCGCCTGTCTGCTGGCGGCGGCCACGTCGCTGCCGCTGCTGCGGCGGACGGTCCGGCCGGGGGAGCTGCGGTACACGTAGCGGCGCGTGAACGTCCCGGGAGGTACGGGGGTGCTCCCGGGGCGCGTGAAGGCGGTGGGGGCGCCCGGTGAAAACCGGGCGCCCCCACCGCCTTCACGCGAGCGGACGCGCTCTACTTGGGCACTCCCGAAGGCGCGATCGGCGTCGCCCGCTCCGACTGCGGGGACGTGGTGGACGCGTAGGCCGACGGGGGTGCCATGCCGGCCGTCGGGTCGGCCTCCGGGTCGGCGTCCGCGAGGGCGGGCACGCCGCCGACGATGCGGATGTCGGCGGCGTCGAAGGCCTTCTTGATGCGCCAGCGCAGTTCGCGCTCGACGGTGAGGGCCTTGCCGGGCATGGTCTTGGCGGAGACGCGGACGACCATCGAGTCCAGGAGCACGTCGTCGAGACCGAGGACCTCGATGGGGCCCCAGAGGAGCTCGTTCCAGGGGTCCTCCTTGCTCATCGCCTCGCCGACCGCCAGGAGGGTGCGGCGGACCCGGTCGAGGTCCTCGTCGTAGCGGACGGTGACGTCGACGCCGGCCGTGGCCCAGCCCTGGGAGAGGTTGCCGATGCGCTTGACCTCGCCGTTGCGGACGTACCAGATCTCGCCGTTGTCGCCGCGCAGCTTGGTGACGCGCAGGCCGACCTCGATGACCTCGCCGGAGGCGACGCCCGCGTCGACGGTGTCGCCGACGCCGTACTGGTCCTCCAGGATCATGAAGACACCGGAGAGGAAGTCCGTGACCAGGTTCCGGGCGCCGAAACCGATGGCGACGCCCGCGACACCGGCGGAGGCCAGCAGCGGGGCGAGGTTGATCTCGAAGGTGGCGAGGACCATCAGGGCGGCGGTGCCCATGATGAGGAAGGACGCCACCGAGCGCAGGACCGAGCCGATGGCCTGGGAGCGCTGACGGCGGCGCTCGACGTTGACCAGCAGCCCGCCGAGGGTGCTGCCCTCGACGCCGGGGACCGAGCGGTTCATGCGGTCTATCAGCTTCGTGATCGCCCGCCGGACCACCACTCTCAGCACCGCCGCTATCACCACGATCAGCAGGACGCGGAGACCGATGGCCAGCCATGTGGACCAGTTCTCCTCGACCCAGCTGGCGGCGTTGGTCGCGCTCTCCTGAGCGTCCTCCAGCGAGGGCACGGCCGGTGTCGTCGACGTCTCCGAGGGGGACGGCGACGGCGTGGCGGCGGCCAGTAGGAGGGGCAGGGAAGAAACGGACGACACGGCGGGTACCTCCAGGTGCGTTATCTGCCCTCCGGTACGGCGGTCAAGATCCGTCTGGTCACGGAAAGGTCACCGGACGGGCAGGCCCACCACACTAACGGGGCATTGTGTGGAGGTCCCCGGCACGTTCGAGGAGACAGGGCGCTCACCAGGGAGTGAAGGGCGCACACGACGGGGGATGAATCAGGGTGTGGTCGAAAACACTCCCAGCCCGTTACCGGGACATGGTGGCGCTTCCACCAGGCATGAGGGGAGACTGACTACGGATCGTCCACGGCGCGAGCCACGCGCCGCCGGCGTACAAGGAGGCATCCGTGCCGCACGTCCTGGTCCTCAACGCGTCGTACGAGCCGCTCGGCGTCGTACCGCTCCGCCGCGCGCTCGTCCTCGTCCTGGAGAACAAGGCTGTCGCCTTGGAGGAATCCGGCGCCTATCTGCACAGCGCGACCGTCACACTCCCCGCACCCAGCGTGGTCCGGCTCAAGCGATTCGTCCGGGTTCCCTATCGGGGGCCCGTTCCTCTCACCCGTCGGGCACTGTTCGCCCGCGACGGGGGCCGGTGCATGTACTGCGGTGGCGTCGCAACCAGCGTCGACCACGTCATCCCGCGCAGTCGCGGGGGCAAGCACGTCTGGGACAACGTGGTGGCGTCCTGCCGCCGCTGCAATCACGTCAAGGCCGACCGCCACCTCGTGGAGATCGGCTGGCGGCTCCGCCACAAACCCGCCCCGCCCACCGGCCTGGCCTGGCGCATCATCGGCACCGGGCATAGGGATCCGCGCTGGCTGCCCTACCTGCAGCCGTTCGGCGCGGACGACGCGTTGGCCCGGATCGACGGCATCTCCGCCTGACGGTCCGGGTTTTTGCATGACTCGGCGCCCTCTGGGGCGCGCCGGGTGACCTGATTGGGCCCTGGGGTGCTCGTGCCCCGGGGCCTGCTGGTGTGCACGAAGGCGGGAGCAGGGGTTCACGGCGTCAGCCGAACCAGCTCACCTGCACTACGACGATCCGCTCACCGCGCACGTCCGTCAGATACGTGAGCATCAGCAGCCCGCGGCTCTCGGTCCGCACTCCGGGACCTGTCCCGGAGTAGGCGGCTCCCTCCAGGAACACCATCGACTCACGTACGGCGATCTCGTTGGCCAGACGCCCGGTCTCCGTGCGCGCCACGTCCGGAAGCCCGTCCAGCAGATCGTCCTGGAACAGCTCCCAGTGCCAGTCAGCCACCGGCGACCTCTCGGTGCGCGGCACGCACGATGTCACCGGCCTCGCGGATGGCACGGTCGCGTACGGCGGGATCCGGGCTGCTGATGTCCTGCTCGGCGGCGTGCAGGCGGCGAGCCGTCTCGGGGTGCCGCTCGATCTCCACGACCACGCCCCACTGCCGGTAGAACATCCGGATCGGTACGACGCTGTCCTCGTCGCCGGCCCGCACGAACGCCTTCTGAAGGTCCTCGAAGAACTCCGGAAGCCGGGACGGCACGACCGTGGCCACCGCCTGACGCAGAGCCGGAAGCGTGAGAGCGGGACGAGGGATGAGCGGAGTGTCGCCCTCCGCGTACGGCATGGTCATCGGCCGCCCCTTCCGCTCGTCGAGCCCCGCTGTGGCACGTGCCCACGCTAGCGCCATTCCCGTCACTCCTTCGCGCCCACGAGCCGATTGCCCTCGACTCGGGCCGGAGCGAGCACCCACTCCGCGTAGACCGTCTTGCCGACGATCCGGGGGTCGCATCCCCACTGGTCGGCCAGCGCCGCCACCAGTAGTAGTCCGCGCCCGAACTGATCTGCGTCATCAGCCGTGCGCGGCTCCGGGAGCCGTTCGCCACATGGATCGCTGACCTCTACGCGGAGTGTGGTGGCCGTGACGGTGAGCCGTACGCGGATGAGCCGGTCCCGGAGGCTGCCGTGCAGCAGGGCGTTGGTCGCGAGCTCGGATACGACGAGGGCGGCGTCCCCGGCGAGGTGCGGGTAGCCCCACTCGGTGATGAGGCGGGTGGTGCGGCGGCGGGCGAGGGGGACGCTGCCGGGGATGGGAGCGTAGTCGAGGTAATCGTCGTGCAGGAGTTCGGCTTCGGTCATGGACACACACCTCCGTGTGCGGTCGGGAATGCCAAGTGGCACCGCTGAGTCAGCGGCCGCTGCGTGACGACCACCGGACAGACTGTGACCGTGAGGCGATCAATCGAACCGACAGGCAACCGAGCGTCGACCGTCCTGGGGCGCAAGCTCGGTGGCGAACTTCTGCGACTGCGTGACGCCGCAGGCAAGACACAGCAGCAGGCTGCCGCATCCATCAACGCGACGGGCACGAAGATCGTGAAGATGGAGCGAGGCTGGGTACCCATGAGGGACCCGGACATCCGGGTGCTGTGCGAGTTCTACGGCGTGGAGGACCGCAAAGTCGTGGGCCGGCTGCTGGAGTTGGCGAAGCTGGACCGCGAGCGCCGCAAGGCGAAGGGGTGGTGGCAGGACACACCCCACCCAGGAACGCTGTCCGAGTACATCGCGTTGGAGGATGCCGCGAGTCGCGTACGAACCTGGGAACTTTCCCTGATTCCGGGCCTGTTCCAGACCGCCGAGTACGCCCGTTCCCTGGCGGTCAGCGAAGGCGTGGGCGTTTGGGAGGATCCCGACGAGATCGAGCACCTGGTCGAGATCCGCATGCGCCGCCAGGGGCGCCTGCACGAGGAACGCCCGCTCCAGGTGTACGCAGTCATCTGGGAAGCAGCGCTACGACAGTTGATCGGCGGGCCCGATGTCATGCGCACCCAGCTTGAGCGCCTCCTGGAAGTGGCCCAGCTCCCGAATGTACGCCTGCAAGTGCTCCCGTTCCACGTGGGAGGGCACCCGTGCATCACGGGCCCGTTCACCATCATCTCGTTCGCCGAGACCGAGGCCGTGGACGTGGTCCACGCCGACACCATCGCGTCTACCGTGTGGGTGGAGAACGAGGCCGAAGGTGCGGCGTACAGCACGTTCTTCGACCGTACTGCTCGGCTGAGCCTCGCCCAGCACGACTCGGCCCTGCTGATCAACGCGATTCGCCAGGAGATGTAACCCGTGCCCGAGTTCGACTTCGTCAAGTCCAGCTACAGCAACACCGGCGGCCAATGCCTCGAATTCGCCCGCAACAACCCGCACACCGTCGCTATACGTGACTCCAAGAACCCCGATGGCCCCATACTCCGCCTCGCCCCTCACACCTGGGCGAAGTTCACCGCGTCCCTGCGCTGCCCACGCACGTGACCGTCCGGGAACTCGGCTGCTCGGTGCTGACATCAGCTGACGTATCGCTCCGGTTGGGAGTGCGTGACATCAACGCGGCGGCAACGTCCAGCACGGTGGCCGACCGTCGACGACGTCGGCTACGACTCGGTGATGGGCATCTCGACCCCATGGCGGCGGGCCAAGCTGAGGATTGCCGCGCGGGACTTCACGCCCTTCCACGAACTCCAGCCCTGGCGATCAGCCGCTCACCTGGAAGAACTCCTGATGGCCGGCGTGGGGTCTGCTTGTATGCGAACAAGAGAAGGAACCGCACGTGCATCACAGATACGCTCAGCCGTTTACGTGCTCCGTGTGCGGCGTCCAGACACAAACCTCACCCAACTGGCAAAAGATATTCATCCACACAAGACCCGGACAGCCTCAAACCTGTTGGGCATCCGGCTTGACACCCGACGGCGTCCAGCGCCGTCTCCGCACAAAATCTGCGGTCGAGCACAGGCCGACCGGAACGCCCATGCCGATGCCGATCTGGTTCCCAGGGTGGGAGGGCGAAAGCTACCCATCGATCGTTCTCTTCGCCCGGCGCCGCATGGGCTACTGGATACCCAAGATCAGCCGAGCGGATCACGAGGAGATCATCAAGGATCTGTTGGCCAAGAACGTACGCCCGACATGGGATGCGGAGCACGGGTGTTGGACCGTCTCCGACGACCACTTCCTCCAGCTCGCCGGAGTTTTCCTCAAACGCCATCCACGCGTGTCGGTGGGACGCGAATACAACGAACTGGAGGCATGCAACTGGCGGTGCAAGAACGCCCAGAGCCCACGGTGCACCTGCTCCTGCCAAGCCCGCAACCACGCCCACGTCGGCTCCGGCAAGGCGACTGGATGAAGGGTTGGAACATCCTGTTCGAAGACAACCGAGTCATGGACAGCCGGAACTGGAGTTGGATGGCAGTGGAAAGGAAGGCCACAGACCGCGGCTGACCACCTGTACACCACCGGCGTCGCTGCCGACGCCCTCGGCTACCACCACGTCACCACGACCTGCCTCGCTTTGAATCATCTGGCTGGATGTCCTCTGGACCAGGCCTACCTGCAGTGGGCCGCCAGGATCGGATGACCTCCAGCTACTTTCACAGACCCCACGCGTTCCCCACACAACGGTGATCGCCTAGTGTCGCCCCCAAGGGGGGCCCTTGTTCTGGAGCGCAACGCCCGGGGGTCCGCTTCGAATGTGGGGATACATGCGCAAGCTCGCCATAGGCGCCGTCATGTCCGGCGCCCTGGCTCTCACCGGTCTGGCCGCGCCCGCCGCGCTGGCCGACTCGCCGGACCTGACCTTCGGTGCCGTCACGGTCAACAACGGCAAGCCGATCGCGGTCGGCACCAAGGCCACGGTGACCGTTCCGGTCACGTACAGCTTCACCCGCCCGTCGGACTTCGCCATCGACTACGAGACGAACTTCCTCGGCGTCCTCCTGTACCGCGGCAGGCTCGCGGACCCCGACAACGGGCTGGAGACCTTCTCCAGGACGCCCAAGTGCACCCCGACCGCGACGACGGACACCACGGTGACCGAGTCGTGCACGACGGTGCTCACCGTGAACCCGCGGGAGCAGCTGATGGGCGCCGCGGACGCCACCACCTGGAAGGCCGGCGCCTTCTACGGACACATCTCGGTGGACAACGACGACTCCGACGACCACATCAGCTTCGAGAACGGCTACGACCTGTGGGGCGGCCTCGGCACGGCCAAGCTGCAGCGGATCGCCAAGGTCACCGTCAACGCCACCCCCGAGCCGGTCGTCAAGGGCAAGACCCTGACCGTCAAGGGCAGCCTCACCCGCGCCGACTGGGCCAAGCGCGCCTACACCGGCTACAAGGGCCAGAAGGTGACCCTCCAGTTCAAGGCCAAGGGCGCCACGGCCTACACGGACGTGAAGACGGTGACCTCCGGCACGGCCGGGGCCCTGTCCACCACCGTGAAGGCGTCGAAGGACGGTTCGTACCGCTACAAGTTCGCCGGTACGTCCACCACCGCGGCGAAGACGTCCGCGGCGGATTACGTCGACGTGAAGTGACATGACGTAGCACCGCCTCCCGCGTCGCGGGCACCGCCCCCAGGTAACGACTCCGTTGCCCGGGGGCGGTTTTTGTTGGCCGGATATTGACGCCCCTCTGGTCTAGTCCTATCGTCCTGGCATCCGACAGGAAACTTTCCTAACAGTTGGGCAGGTGGCGTCCACATGGCAGGAACCCCCCGCGTGCTGCGCGCCATGAACGACCGCGCCGCGCTCGATCTGCTGCTGGAGCACGGACCGCTCTCGCGGACGCGGCTCGGCAAGCTGACCGGACTGTCGAAGCCGACCGCCTCACAGCTCCTGGCCCGGCTCGAAGCCGCCGGACTCGTGATCGCCACGGGCACCGGCACGGACGAATCCGGCACCGGCGGGGGCGGCTCGGGCGCGGGCCGACCCGGCCCCAACGCCCAGCTCTACGCGGTCGACCCGACCGCCGCGTACGCCGCCGGCCTCGACGTCACCCCCGAACGCGTCCTCGCCGCCGTCGCCGACATCACCGGCCGCACGGTGGGCGAGTACGCCGTCCCCACCCCCGGACGCCGCCCCGCCGAACCTGTCGTACGGCAGGTCACCACCGCCCTCGACGGGGCGGTCAAGGCCGCCGGGCTCGTCCGGTCCGACGTGCGTCGGCTGGTCATCGGAACCCCCGGCGCCTTCGACCCCAACACCGGGCGGCTGCGCTACGCCTCGCATCTGCCCGGCTGGCACTCCCCCACCCTCCTCGGCGAACTCGCCGCCGCGCTGCCGATGCCGGTGGAGTACGAGAACGACGTGAACCTCGCCGCCGTCGCCGAACAACGGCTGGGCGCGGCCAAGGGCCACGACGACTTCGTCCTGCTGTGGAACGAAGGCGGTCTCGGCGCCGCGGTCGTCCTGGGCGGACGGCTGCACCGGGGGTTCACCGGGGGCGCCGGGGAGGTCGGGTTCCTGCCCGTGCCGGGCGCTCCGCTGGTTCGGCAGGTGACCAAGGCGAACAGTGGTGGCTTCCAGGAACTCGCCGGTTCGCAGGTCATTCCCCGGCTCGCCCGCGAGTTGGGGATCTCTCCGGTGCCGGAGGGGCCGTACGCGGAGGTCGCGACGGCGCTTGTGGCGAGGGCCGCGGACATCGACTCCGGTCCCCACCGACAACTTCTGGCCACGTATGCCACCGGGCTCGCCACGGGTATCGCTTCGCTCGTGGCCGTGCTCGACCCCGAGGTCGTCGTGCTCAGCGGTACGGCGTTGACCGCCGGTGGCGAGCCGTTGCGTGCCCTTGTCCAGGCCGAGTTGGCGGAGCTGGCGGCTTCCCGGCCACGGTTGGTTCTCGGTGACGTACGCGAAAAGCCCGTGCTGCGTGGGGCGTTGGAGAGTGCGCTCGCTGCCACGCGTGACGAAGTGTTTGACACCTCGCGCTGATTGATCGTTCAGAAGCTGCGGGCCGTCCGTGGCTGGTCGCGCAGTTCCCCGCGCCCCTGGGCTTCCCGGGCGTACCCCTCCCTCTCACCTCACCCCATCCCTCCCTCAGGAGACCCCACCATGCCCGGAATATCCAAGAACGCGGCGATCGCGCTCGCCGCCACCGCGTCCCTCGCCCTTCTCGCCACCGCCTGTACCGGTCAGGCCGAGACGGCCGCCTCCGACGACCCGAACGCCAAGACGACGATCACCTTCTGGCACGGGTGGAGTGCGCCCGGCGAGGTGAAGGCGATCCAGGCGAATGTGGACCGGTTCGAGAAGGAGCACCCGAACATCACGGTGAAGGTCGTCGGGAACATCAATGACGACAAGCTCAACCAGGCACTGCGGGCAGGCGGTTCGAACGGGCCGGACGTGGTGTCGTCGTTCACCACCTCCAACATCGGCAAGTTCTGCTCCTCCGGAGCCTTCCTCGATCTGAAGCCCTTCATCGAGAAGTCGAAGCTCGACCTCGACAAGACCATCCCGAAGCCGATGCTGGACTACACGCAGTTCGAGGGCACCCGGTGTGCGCTGCCGCTGCTGGGCGACGCGTACGGGCTGTACTACAACAAGGACGCCTTCGAGGAGGCGGGCATCGAGTCGCCGCCGAAGACGTGGTCGGAGTTCACGGAGGTCGCGAAGAAGCTGACCAAGGCCAAGGGGGACAGCTACGCACAGCTCGGCTTCATGCCGAACTACCACGGCTACGAGACGGTCGTGGACCACTACATGTCGCAGTGGGACCACGCGTACTTCGATGCGGACGGCAAGTCGAACATCGCCGAGGACCCGGCGTTCGCGGAGATGTTCACGTACCAGAAGAGCCTGGTGGACTCGCTCGGCGGCTTCGCGAAGCTGGAGAAGTACCGGAACACCTTCGGTGACGAGTGGGGGGCCAAGCACCCGTTCCAGACCGGTCAGGTGGCCATGCAGTTGGACGGTGAGTGGCGGCTCGGAATGGCGCGGGACGCCGGGACCGACTTCGAGATCGGCACCGCCCCGCTGCCCGTGGCCGACGACGAGGTGGACGAGTACGGCAAGGGCTTCCTCTCCGGCACGATCATCGGAATCGCCCCGCAGAGCGAGAAGCAGAACGCGGCCTGGGAGCTGGTGAAGTACCTGACGACCGACACCGAGGCCGTCGTCTCCTTCGCCAACGCCATCCACAACGTACCGTCCACCTTCGCGGCCCTGAAGTCGCCCGACCTGAAGGTGGACGAGGGCTTCCAGACGTTCCTGGACATCGCCCAGAACCCGGAGTCGAACACCCCGCCGGCCTCGATCAACGGCTCGACGTACCAGACGACACTCCAGGACTTCGGCTACCAGTACGAGTCCGGCAAGGTGACGGATCTCCAGGAGGGCCTGGAGAAGACCGCGAAGCAGATCGACACCGACATCGCGCAGGCGAAGTAGCGGTAGCGGTAGCGATCCGATGTCCACGCACACCCTGCGCGTGTCCAGTGGCACGCTCCGTGCGAAGCGCCGCCGGTCGGCGCTTCGCACGGTGGCCTTCCTGTCACCCTGGCTGATCGGGTTCGGCGTCTTCTTCGCCTATCCGCTGGTGTCCACCGTGTACTTCTCGCTGATGAAGTACGACGGCTTCGGTACACCGGTCTTCCGCGGCCTGGGCAACTGGGCCTACGTCTTCAACGACTATCCGATGTTCTGGCCGGCCCTGCGCAACACCCTCTGGCTGGTGCTCGTGATGGTGACCTGCCGGGTGGTGTTCGGGCTCGGCGTCGGTCTGCTGATCACGAAGATCAGGACCGGGGCGGGCGTCTTCCGCACCCTCTTCTATCTGCCGTACCTCGCCCCTCCGGTTGCCGCGACGCTGGCCTTCGTCTTCCTCCTCAACCCCGGGACCGGGCCGGTCAACTCCGTCCTCGACGGCCTGGGACTGCCGACGCCCGGCTGGTTCACGGACCCCGCCTGGTCCAAGCCGGCGCTCACCGCGCTCGCGCTGTGGGGCGTGGGCGACCTGATGGTGATCTTCATGGCCGCGCTGCTCGACGTACCGAAGGAGCAGTACGAGGCCGCCGAGCTGGACGGGGCGTCGGCCTGGCAGCGGTTCCGGTACGTGACACTGCCGAGCATCTCGCCGATCGTGATGTTCGCCGTGGTCACGGGCGTGATCCAGACGATGCAGTACTACACGCAGCCGCTGGTGGCCGGGAAGGTCGCCTCCGGCATCATCGGCGGCTCCGGTCAGCAGTTCGAGCCGGGCTACCCGGACAAGTCGACCCTGACGCTGCCCCAGCTCGTCTACAACCTCGGCTTCCAGCGCTTCGACTACGGCTCCGCCTGTGTGGTCGCGCTGGTGCTGTTCGCCCTGTCCATGGCGTTCACCGCACTGCTGATGCGGCGCCGGGGCGGACTGATCGGAACGGGTGACTGATGACCCAAGTACTGGACAGACCCGTTGACGCGGGCGCCACGCCGGCGAGTGAGCGCACCGCCCGCCGCCGGGCGCTCCTGGAGTGGATCGCCGTCCACTCCCTGGGCATCGCCGCCGCGCTCTTCTTCACCCTGCCCTTCGTGTTCGTCGTCCTGACCTCGCTGATGAGCGACCAGCAGGCGCTCACCCGCGATCTGGTCCCGGACACCTGGGAGTGGGGCAACTACACGAAGGTCCTGGACACCCCCGGCTTCCTGACCTGGTGGAAGAACACCCTGATCTACGCGGGCCTCGGCACCGTCCTCACCGTCGTGTCGTCGGTCCCGGTGGCGTACGCGCTCGCCAAGTTCCGCTTCCGGGGCCGTAATCTGGCGTTGATGCTGGTCATCTCGATGATGATGCTGCCGCCGCAGGTCGTCGTGATCCCGATGTACCTGTTCTGGGCGAAGCAGCTGGACCTGTCGGGCTCGCTGTGGCCGCTGATCATCCCGATGGCGTTCGGTGACGCGTTCTCCATCTTCCTGCTGCGGCAGTTCCTGACGACCATCCCGAACGAGTACCTGGACGCGGCCCGCGTCGACGGCTGCGGCGAACTGCGCACCCTGCTGCGGGTCGTCCTGCCGATGGCCAAGCCGGGCATCGCGGCCGTCGCCCTCTTCCAGTTCTTCTACGCCTGGAACGACTACTTCGGCCCGCAGATCTACGCCTCGGAGAACCCGGCGGCCTGGACACTGAGTTACGGCCTGGAGTCCTTCAAGGGCGCGCACCACACCGACTGGAATCTGACCATGGCCGCGACCGTGATGGTCATGGCCCCCGTGATCCTCGTGTTCTTCTTCGCTCAGAAGGCGTTCGTCGAAGGCGTCACCCTGACCGGAGTAAAGGGTTGATACAAGTATGAAGCTCTGCGTGGTCGGCGGAGGGTCGACCTACACACCCGAACTCGTCGACGGGTTCGCCCGGCTCAGGGACACGCTGCCGATCGAGGAGCTGGTGCTCGTCGATCCGGCCGCCGACCGGCTGGAGCTGGTCGGCGGGCTGGCCCGCCGTATCTTCGCCCGGCAGGGCCACCCCGGGCGGATCGTCACCACCGGCGACCTGGACCGGGGCGTCGAGGGCGCCGACGCCGTCCTCCTCCAGCTCCGCATCGGCGGGCAGGCCGCCCGCGAGCGGGACGAGACCTGGCCGCTGGAGTGCGGCTGCGTCGGCCAGGAGACGACCGGCGCGGGCGGCCTGGCGAAGGCGCTGCGCACGGTGCCGGTCGTCCTGGACATCGCCGAACGGGTCCGCCGGACGAACCCGGACGCCTGGATCATCGACTTCACCAACCCGGTGGGGATCGTGACCCGCGCCCTGCTCCAGGCCGGCCACAGGGCGGTCGGCCTGTGCAACGTGGCCATCGGCCTGCAACGGAAGTTCGCCGAGCGTCTCGGCGTGGCCCCGGCCGAGGTGCACCTCGACCACGTGGGCCTCAACCACCTCACCTGGGAGACCGGCGTACGCCTCGGCGGCCCCTCCGGCGAGGACGTCCTGCCGAAGCTGCTGGCCGACCACGGCGACACCATCGCCGCCGACCTGCGCCTGCCGCGCCCCGTCCTGGACCGCCTGGGCGTGGTCCCCTCCTACTACCTGCGCTACTACTACTCCCACGACGAGGTCGTACGAGAACTGCGTACGAAGCCGTCGCGGGCGGCCGAGGTCGCCGCGATGGAACGGCAGTTGCTGGACATGTACGCCGACCCGGCGCTCGACGAGAAGCCCGCGCTGCTCGCCAAGCGGGGTGGGGCCTTCTACTCGGAGGCGGCCGTCGACCTGGCCGCGTCGCTGCTGGGCGACGGGGGCAGCACGTACCAGGTGGTGAACACCTACAACCACGGCACGCTGCCGTTCCTCCCCGCCGACGCGGTGATCGAGGTACAGGCCGCCGTCGGCAGGCAGGGCGCGGCACCGCTGCCGGTGCCGACCGTGGACCCGCTGTACGCGGGCCTGATGGCGAACGTGACCGCGTACGAGGACCTGGCCCTCGACGCGGCCCTGCGCGGCGGGCGGGACCGGGTGTTCCGGGCGCTGCTCTCCCACCCCCTGATCGGGCAGTACGAGTACGCCGAGGCCCTCACCGACCGGCTGATCGCCCACAACCGGGAGCACCTCGCGTGGGCGTGAGCGACGGCGTGCACACGGGTTCGGACGCGGGCGTGCGCGGGAGCGACGGCGGGCGTGCGGAGTCGTCCTCAGGCGTGCGCGGGAGCGACGGCGGGCGTGCGGAGTCGTCCTCAGGCGTGCGCGGGAGCGACGGCGGGCGTGCGGAGTCGTCCTCAGGCGTGCGCGGGAGCGACGGCGGGCGTGCGGAGTCGTCCTCAGGCGTGCGCGGGAGCGACGGCGGGCGCGGGAGCGTACTCGCCGTCGACGCCGGCAACAGCAAGACCGACGTCGCCGTGATCGCGCCCGACGGGGAGGTGCTGGGCGCGGCGCGCGGCGGCGGGTTCCAGCCGCCGACGGTCGGGGTGACCACGGCTGTCGACGGCCTCGCGGACGTCGTGCGGCAGGCGTTCGCCGAGGCCGGGGTCGGCTCGGTCGACCATGTGTCGGCGTGTCTCGCCAACGCCGACTTCCCCGTGGAGGAGGAGCGGCTGGCGGCGGCGCTGCGCACGCGCGCGTGGGGCGCGACGGTGGAGGTCCGCAACGACACCTTCGCGATCCTGCGGGCCGGTGTGGCCGAGCCCCGGGGCGTGGCCGTCGTCTGCGGCGCCGGCGTCAACTGCGTCGGCATGCGCCCCGACGGCCGTACCGCCCGATTCCCGGCGCTCGGGCGCATCTCCGGTGACTGGGGCGGCGGTTGGGGCCTCGCCGAGGAGGCGATGTGGCACGCGGCCCGCGCGGAGGACGGCCGGGGCGGCCCGACCGCGCTGGCGCGCGCGCTGCCCGCGCACTTCGGCCTGGACTCCATGTACGCCCTGATCGAGGCCCTGCACCTGGAGCACGTTCCGGCCGCCCGCCGCCATGAACTCACCCCGGTCCTCTTCGCCACGGCGACCGCCGGCGACCCGGTGGCCCGCGCGCTCGTGGACCGCATGGCCGAGGAGGTGGTGGCCATGGCGACGGTTGCCCTGACCCGCCTGGACCTCCTCGGTGAGGAGACCCCCGTCCTCCTCGGCGGCGGTGTCCTCGCCGCCCGGCACCCCCTCCTCGACGCGGCGGTGCGCGAGGCGTTGGCGGCCGCCGCGCCCAAGGCCGTCCCCCGGGTGGTCACGGCCGCCCCGGTGCTGGGCGCGGCGCTGCTCGGACTCGACCACGTGGGCGCCCCGAGGACCGTGCACGCGCGCGTGCGCACGCAGTACGAAAGAGGGTGACCCGGCGGCCCGCGCCACCCCTCGAATCTCCCCCGAACGCGTTCGAACCCCCAGGGAACCGAACCCCACCGGAGCGCGTATTCATGGGCAGGGGGTGGTGCGGGAAGCCTTCTGCTGCGCCGGAATTCGACAAGCACAGCACGTACGGACACGATCGGGGAACAAGATCGAGTCAAGACCTGTGCGATGTCAGTCCCGACGGCGATACTTGCGGCCGTGCACCTCTGTCCGTGCGAGCGGGCGGAAGTGATGGACGGATGACCAGGGGGAGGTCAGGTGACATACACGCCGAAGGGCAGCGCGCCACCGCCGGCACCACCCGCGGGCCCCGGCCCGGCCGTGCCGCCACAGGCCACGCACGCGTCCCGGCCGCCCGTGCCGTCCCCGGCCCCGGACGGCGGCCCGCCCCGCCGCACGGCGTTCGCGGAGGGCGTCGACCAGCTGCGCGCCGCCGCGACGACCGAGCCCGGCCGACTGCGCATCATCGGCGCCGTCCTCGCCCTCCTGGTCGTCGCGTTCGGCTCCGTCACCGCCTGGCAGATGAACGACCGTTCGAGCGCCGCCGACGACGTGTTGCACGGCAGCCAGCCCCTCAGCTCCGCCGCGGCCCGTATCTACAGCTCCCTCGCCGACGCCAACACCGCGGCCTCCAGCGGCTTCCTCGCGGGCGGCCAGGAGACGAAGGAGTCGCGCGAGAGATACGAGCGGGAGATCCGGGAGGCCGCCGACAATCTCGCCGTCGCCGCCGCCGCCTCGGAGTCCGGCTCCGACTCCGAGGAGCGCGTCGCCAAGCTGAACGCCCTGCTGCCGGAGTACAAGGGCCTGGTCGAGCGGGCCCGCGCCAACAACCGGCTGGGCTACCCGCTGGGCGGCGCCTACCTGCGCTACGCGAACGACAAGATGCAGGACGACATGCTCCCGGAGGCCAAGAGGATCTACGACAACGAGAACCAGCGGCTGCGTGACGACTACGCCGACGCCACGTCGTATCCGTGGGCCGCGATCGCTCTCGGTGTCCTCGCCATAGGTGGCCTCGGCTGGGCCCAGCGGCGCAACTACCAGCGGACGAACCGGGTGTTGAACCACGGCCTGGTCGCGGCGACGGCCGCCTCCACGGTCGTCCTGCTGTGGCTGGCCGCCGGCCACACCCTCGCCCGCGCGGGCCTGAACGACTCCTACGACAGCGGCGTGCGGTCGCTGACCGTGCTGAACGACGCGCGCATCGCCTCCCTCACCGCCCGCGGCAACGAGAACCTGACGCTGATCAGCCGGGGCGCGCAGACCGTCACGGTCAAGGACAAGGGCGCGGAGGTGGTCGTGGACGAGTTCGACCACGCCTTCACGACCGACATGACGGAACTCAAGTCACGGCTGGCCGCCGCCGAGAAGATCGCCGACGACGACAGTGGCGCGAAGCCCGTGAAGGCCGCCGTCGCCAATATGAAGGTATGGCTGGAGCGGCACGAGAGCGCCCGCGCCGCCGATGAGACGGGCGACTACCAGTGCGCCCTCGACCAGGTGATCGGCGGCGAGGCGACGGCAGAATGCCCGCAGGGCGCCGAGCCGACGGGTGAGTGCTTCGACAAGGTCGACGAGAACCTGGACAACGCGAGCAAGCACGAGGAGAACGAGTTCGAGCTGGCGGCCCAGGGCGGCCGGAACGCCATGATCGGGCTCCCGGTGGGCGCCGCGGCCCTGGCCGTGCTGGGCGCCGCGGGCGCGGTGCTGGGCATCGGGCGCAGGCTTTCGGAGTACCGGTGACGGCGGCGGAAGGAGACACGGTGGAAGGAGGAGCGATGCATGCGGTACGACGCCTGCGGGCCGGCCTCCGGGGCTGGGGCGGCGTGGGCGCGATGGCGGTCCTCTGCGCCCTGACCGTGGTCTTCGCCCTGGTGCTGCCGGTGAGCGGGACACGCGGCGACGGCACCACGGGCACCGGAGGCCGGGGCGTCGCCCGGGGCACCCAGGCGCGGGCGGACGAGTGCGACACCATGGCCGATCCGCAGAACCAGAGCCTCAGGCCCTCCTCCGACGAGTCGGGTACGACGATCACGAAGATCAAGGAGAAGGGCTACCTCACCATCGGCGTCGACCAGAACAGCTACCGCTGGGGCTACCGCGACCCGAACAACACGACCGCGGGCGCCGAGCTGGAAGGTTTCGACATCGACATCGCGCACCACATCGCCGAGGAGATCCTCGGCGATCCGAACAAGGTGCGCTTCAGGGCGATTCCCACGAACCAGCGCATCCCCGCCATCCAATCGGGGCAGGTCGACATGGTGGTCCGCACCATGACGATCAGTTGCGAGCGAATGAAGGAAGTCGCCTTCTCCCAGCCCTACTTCAAGACCGGACAGCAGGTCCTGGCCCCCAAGTCCTCGACGATCGAGGGCTACGACAAGACGCTGGCTGACCAGCGGATCTGCTCGGCCAGCGGTTCCACCGCGCTGGACAACCTGACCGCCGACCAGCAGTCCGGCAAGCTGCCCACCTCCGCCGACATCTCCTCCGTCAACCCGCCCAACCAACTCGACTGCCTGGTAAGGCTCCAGCTGGGCGAGGTCGACGCGGTGGTGACCGACGGCGCGCTCGCCGCGAGCCAGGCGGCACAGGACCCGACGGTCGAGTTGAAGGGCGAGCCGTTCACCACCGAGTACTACGGCGTGGCGATGAACCTGGACGCGAAGGATCTGGTACGCCGGGTCAACCAGGTGCTGGTGGACTATCTCAAGGACGGCTGGCAGGACTCGTACACCCGGTGGCTGTCCGCGACGCTGGGCGCCGACTCGACGAACTCCCGACCGCCGGCGCCCCAGTACGGGGACTGAAGGCGACCGGCCGAACATCCAATGACCGACACCGACAGCAGCGAGAGGTGATCGATGGGCGTCGCGGGATCCACCGGGCCGGTGATGGACCGGGACGAGGTGGACCGTGCGCTCGCGCGGCTCGGCGCGGAGCACGAGGCCATCGAGACCTCGCTGCTCGCCCTGCAGGACCACGCGGGCCGCAGGCTGCTCGAAGGCGCCGAGCTGACCGGCGTCACCAAGGAGCGCTGGACCACCGCGGACGCGTCGATCACGCTGCTGTGGGCGTACTTCGACGCGTACACGGACGCGCTGCACTCCGCCCGCGAGATCCGTTCGCGGCGCCGCTGGTCCAGCCGTGAGGACCTCGTGGAGCTGACCGAACTGCTGCGCGGCGAGGCCGTCACGGTCGCCGGCAGCGCCACGGCGATGGCGAACGCGCCGACGCTGCAGGGCGCGAGCCGGCTCAGCGAGCAGTTCTCGCTGGTCACCCTCGTGGACCGGATGAACGACCTGTACGCGTCCTCGCTGGACATGGTCGTGGCCGCCGACGCGGTGTGGTCCGCGCTGCCCGCCAGGATCGATCTGCTGTCCGCCGAGCTCCAGCGCACCCGCCAGCTCGCGCACTCCGTCGGCGTACGCCCCGGCGAGCACCCGGCCGGCGACGACCTGGAGCGCATCACCCGCACCCTGACCAGGCTCCGCGAGCAGGTCATCTCCGATCCGCTGGCCTTCTGGGTCCCCGCGCCGGGCAGTTCGGCGCCCGGCGGCGGCCGCCCGGACACCTCGACGTACGACCGTGAGGCGCGCGCCCTGGAGGACGTACGGCGGGAGATCGACGCCGTGCTGACGGTCCGGCAGGACGCGGAGTCGCGGCTGCTGAAGCTGCGGGACGTGCTCAGCCGCGCCGACCGCACGCTCGCCGAGGCGCGCAGCGCGCGCGGTGAGGTGCTGGCGAAGATCGCGGCGACCGAGGTGCCCGTGGTGAGCGGCCCGCCGACGGTCCTCCAGGAGCAGCTGGCGATGGCGGCCGAGTACCGCAGACACGCGCAGTGGCACCGGCTGTCCCCGCTCCTGGAGTCCCTGGAGCAGAAGGCCGACGACGAACTGCTGCGCGCCCGCGAGTCGTTGACGGCGGTCACGGCTCCGCTGGCGGTCCGCGCGGAGCTGCGCGGCCGGCTCGACGCGTACAAGGCGAAGGTCGCCCGGCACGGCTTCGCGGAGGACTCGCTGCTGGTCGAGCGCTACGACGCCGCGCGCCGCATGCTGTGGAGCGCCCCCTGCGATCTGCGCGTCGCGGAGCAGGCGGTGCTGCGCTACCAGCACGCGGCGGCCGAACTGCTGGGCACCTCGGTCCCGCGCGTGCCCCAGGACCGGAGGAAGGAGGAATCGTGAGTCAGACGGAGGAAAGCCGGACAGGCGAAGAGAGCCGGCAGCAGTCGTGCCAGCGGCCCGGTTGCTCGGGATCGTACGAGGACGTGGGCGGCGGCGAGCTGTACTGCGACACCTGCGGTCTGGCTCCGGTCGTCTCGGCCGGCGGCATGGTCTCCTCCCCGCCCACCGGCATCACCGGGGGCGGCAGGGGCTCGCGCGGCTCCGGTTCCAGCAGTTCACGCTCCTCGCGGGCGTCCGCGCGCTCCTCGCAGTCCCGGCGCTCGGTCTCGGGCCGGCTCTCGCGCGCCCTGTCGGGCAAGTCGACGGGCCGCTCGGTGTCGGTGCGCAGCTCCGGCAAGACCGCCGGCTCCTCGGGGCGGGCGCGGCTCGGCGTCGGTCTCGTCCAGGTGCCGGACGTGCCGCGCCCGGACCCACGCTCGATGGTCCTGGAGACCGCCGAGGTGCCCGAGCGGAAGCGGTTCTGCTCGCGCTCCGACTGCGGGGCGCCGGTCGGGCGGGCGCGCGGTGAACGGCCGGGGCGCACGGAGGGTTTCTGCACCAAGTGCGGCCACCCGTACTCGTTCGTGCCGAAGCTGCACTCGGGCGACATCGTGCGCGGCCAGTACGAGGTCGTGGGCTGTCTCGCGCACGGCGGCCTGGGCTGGATCTATCTGGCCATAGACCGGGCGGTCTCGGACCGCTGGGTCGTGCTGAAGGGCCTCCTCGACACGGGCGACCAGGACGCGATGGCCGCCGCGATCTCCGAGCGCCGCTTCCTCGCCGAGATCGAGCACTCCAACATCGTCCGCATCTACAACTTCGTCGAGCACCTCGACCAGCGCACCGGTTCGCTGGACGGGTACATCGTCATGGAGTACGTCGGCGGCAAGTCGCTGAAGGAGATCGCCAACGGCCGCCGCACCACGGACGGCCGCCGCGATCCGCTGCCGGTCGAGCAGGCGTGCGCGTACGGCATCGAGGCCCTGGAGGCCCTCGGCCATCTCCACAGCCGCAACCTGCTGTACTGCGACTTCAAGGTCGACAACGCGATCCAGACCGAGGACCAGCTCAAGCTGATCGACATGGGCGCGGTGCGCAGGATGGACGACGACGAGTCGGCCATCTACGGCACGGTCGGCTACCAGGCCCCCGAAGTCGCCGACGTCGGCCCGTCGGTGGCCTCCGACCTGTACACGGTCGCCCGTACGCTCGCGGTCCTCACCTTCGACTTCCAGGGCTACACGAACGTCTTCGTGGACTCCCTGCCCGACCCCGACAACATCGAGGTCTTCCGCCAGTACGAGTCCTTCTACCGCCTGCTGGTACGTGCCACCGACCCCGACCCGGCCCGCCGGTTCGCCTCCGCGCAGGAGATGTCGGAGCAGCTGACGGGTGTGCTGCGGGAGGTCGTCTCCCTCCAGACGGGCCGGGCGCGGCCCGCGCTGTCGACGATCTTCGGGCCCGAAGTGAAGGTCACGGACACGGAGTTGTTCGCGGAGCTGGACGGGGATGTGTCCCGGCTGGGGACGCGCCGCGACAAGGCGGCCGTCAAGAACGGTGGTTCACCTTCCGCCACGCCCGCGCCGCTCACCGTCGGTGCGCCCTCCCCCGCGAGGCTCACCAAGGAGCTGGACACCGCCGCCGCGGCCCTGGCGCTGCCCGTCCCACGCGTGGACCCCGGGGATCCGAACGCCGGGTTCCTGGCGGGGCTCATCGCCTCCGCACCCACCGAGCTGATCACGGCGCTGCACGCGGCGCCCAGCGGCTCCCTGGAGCTGCGGCTGCGGGAGCTGCGGGCCCGGCTGGAGATGAGCGAGTTCACCATCGCCCTGGCCACGCTGGACGCCCTGGAGCGGGACCACCCCGACGACTGGCGGGTCGTCTGGTACCGGGGCGTCGCCGCGCTCGCCACCGGCGACCACGAGAACGCCGCGCTGTCCTTCGACGCGATCTACGACGCCTTCCCGGGCGAGCCGGCCCCCAAGCTGGCCCTCGGCCTGTGCGCCGAGGTACTCGGGCAGCTCGACAACGCCGCCGAGTACTACCGCCTGGTGTGGACGACCGACCCCAGCTTCGTCAGCGCCGCGTTCGGGCTCGCCCGGGTGCGGCTGACCGCCGGGGACCGGCAGAACGCCGTGCGCACCCTGGAGTCCGTACCGGAGGCGTCCATCCACTACACCGCCGCCCGGGTCGCCGCCGTACGGGCGCGGCTCAGACACCGTACGCAGGCCGCGCCCGGTGCCGTGCCGGACGCGCCGTTCCTGGACGACCTGACCGCGGCCGCCGGGCAGGTCGAGGCGCTCGACGGGTACGGTCTGGACGCGGTGCGCCGCGAGCAGTTGTCCACAGAGGTCCTTGGCTGCGCCCTGGACTGGGTACTCTCCGGGGGCCAGGGTGCCGCGCCCCCGGCCGGCGGGCGGGTGCTGCTCGGCAGCGCGCTGGACGAGCGCGGCCTCCGCTTCGGACTGGAGCGGTCGTACCGCACACTGGCCCGGCTCGCCCGAGGCGGCGAGGAGAGGATCGACCTGGTGGAACGTGCCAACCGTTACCGCCCCCGGACGTGGGTGTAGTTCATGTCGCAGATGCCCCAGCCGACCGCGCTGACGAAGTGCCCGATCTGCGAGTGGCCCCTCGCATCGGACGACCGCTTCTGCGGTGCGTGCGGCCATGACCTCTCGGCGCTGCCCGCGCCGCCGGCGGCGGACCAGCCGACCATCACGATGAACGGGACGGCGGGCGACCCGCCCGACGAGACCGCGTCCGTGGCCTGGCCCGTCGCCTCCGAGCCCAGCTCCGACACGCCCCCGCCGGTGGTCCGTCCCACCGACATCCAGGGCACCGACTCGGGCGGCGGCGACCTGCCCGGTCCGGGGCGAGGCGTGCGATTCGACCGGACCCGCGAGCCCGACGAGTACCCGCTGGCCGCGCCCCAGCCGCCGGACCCGCGCACCACCGACCTGGCCACGCCGCCGGCCGGCACGAAGGTGTGCGTGGCCTGCCGCGCGGGCCATGTCGACCGGGACGGCTACTGCGAGAACTGCGGGCACGCCCAGCCGCGGGAACGCGACCACATGGAACTGGAGTTGGGCGCGGTCGCCGCGGTCAGCGACCGGGGCCTGCGCCACCACCGCAACGAGGACTCGTTCGCGATCTCCTCGACCGCGCTGCCCGACGGCTCCCCCGCGGTCGTGGCGATCGTCTGCGACGGCGTGTCCTCCGCGACCCGCCCCGACGACGCCTCGCTCGCCGCGGCCCGCGCCGCCAACGGAACGCTCCTGGACTCCCTGCCGCGCGGCACCCACCCGCAGCAGGCCATGCACGACGCGATCGTCGCCGCTTCCCACGCCGTCAACGCCCTGGCGGAGGAGCCGGAGACGGCGCAGGAGCACGCCCCGCACCAGAACGCGCCGGCGTGCACCATCGTCGGCTCGATCGTCACCCCGAGCCTGCTCGTCGTCGGCTGGGTCGGCGACAGCCGGGCCTACTGGGTCCCTGTGGACCGCAGCGCACCCCCGGCCCGGCTCACCGAGGACGACTCGTGGGCGGCGCAGATGGTAGCCGCGGGACTGATGAACGAGGCCGAGGCGTACGCCGACGAGCGCGCCCACGCGATCACCGGCTGGCTCGGCGCGGACGCGTACGAACTGGAGCCGCACACCGCTTCCTTCAAGCCGGACCGGCCGGGTGTGGTGGTGGTGTGCACCGACGGACTGTGGAACTACGCGGAGGCCGCCGACGAGATGGCCGGGGCCGTGCCCCTGGACGCGGCCGGGCGACCACTGCACTGCGCGCAGGTTCTGGTCGGCCGCGCGCTCGACGGAGGGGGCCACGACAACGTAACAGTGGCCGTCCTGCCGTTCCCTGCCCCTCCTCAGGGGGCAGGATCGGCCTGAGGGTGCTCGCGGGCGGGGTGCTCGCGGGCGCCTCGGCGGCCGGACGGGAACGGCCGACGGACCGGAGGGGACCGGTCCGGTCACGGGCACGCACAGTCATCACCCCACGTGCTGTGGGGCCGCTAGGGGGATCTGAGTAGGCATGGCCAATTTCTCGAAGTCGAACGTGCCGCAGTTCTCGGTCGAGGTGTACCAGAACGAGTACCTGCCGGAAGGCGGCCGCGAGGTCAACGCCATCGTGACGGTCAGCGCGACCGGCGGGGGCACCATCGGCAGCGCGGTCGCCGCGCCGCACCTCTACTCGCCCGGCCAGGGCCCGTCCGCCGCCGTGGCGATCATGGTCGACTGCTCGGGGTCGATGGACTACCCGCCGACCAAGATGCGCAACGCCCGGGACGCCACGGCCGCCGCGATCGACACCCTGCGGGACGGCGTCCACTTCGCGGTGATCGACGGCACCCATGTGGCCCGGGAGGTCTACCCCGGTGGCGGGCGGCTCGCGGTCGCCGACTCCGCCACCCGGGACCAGGCCAAGCAGGCGCTGCGCAGGCTCAGCGCGGGCGGCGGCACCGCGATCGGCACCTGGCTGAAGCTCGCCGACCGGCTGCTCGCCTCGGCCGATGTCGCCATCCGCCACGGCATCCTGCTCACCGACGGCCGCAACGAACACGAGTCGCCCGAGGACCTGAAGGCCGCGCTGGACGCCTGTGCCGGACGGTTCACCTGTGACGCGCGTGGAGTCGGGACCGACTGGGAGGTCAAGGAGGTCACCGGGATCGCGTCCGCGCTGCTCGGCACCGCCGACATCGTCGCCGACCCGGCGGCCCTGTCCGCCGACTTCACGCAGATGATGGAGGCGGCCATGGGCAAGGAGGTC
Source organism: Streptomyces sp. CA-210063 (assembly GCF_024612015.1). Lineage (NCBI taxonomy): Bacteria > Bacillati > Actinomycetota > Actinomycetes > Kitasatosporales > Streptomycetaceae > Streptomyces > Streptomyces sp. CA-210063. Next base: position 7,035,390 of record NZ_CP102512.1, on the reverse strand, counting down.
GCGGACGTCGCCCTGCGACTGTGGACGCCGGTCGGCACGCAGATCAAGTTCGTGAAGCAAGTGGCGCCCACGGTCGAGGAGTTGACCGAACGTCGCAGCGAGGCGGGGCCGCGCGCCGGCGACTACCCGACCGGCTCGTGGGGAGACGAGTCCCGTGACTACCACGTGTGTGTCGAGGTCCCGGCCGCGACCCTCGGCCAGGAGATGCTGGCCGCCCGTGTCTCGTTGGTCATCCCGCAGCCCGACGGCACGGCCCAGAACCTCGGCGCCCAGGGGCTGGTGAAGGCCGTGTGGACCGACGACATGGTCGCGTCCACGTCGATCAACCCCCAGGTCGCGCACTACACGGGCCAGGCCGAACTGGCACAAGTCATCCAACAGGGACTCGATGCCCGTAAATCCGGTGATTTCGACGGAGCAACGGCCAAGCTGGGACGGGCCGTTCAGCTCGCGAGTGCGTCGGGGAACGCGGATACTGCGAAACTGCTTGCGAAGGTGGTGGACGTCGTCGACGCGGCGACAGGTACTGTGCGACTGAAGGCGAAGGTCACGGAGGCCGACGAGATGACTCTCGAAACTCGGTCGACAAAGACTGTTCGTGTAAAGAAGTAGAAGCAGCAGCAGAGACACAGCACCACCATCACGACATACCGAAGCCGGCGAACCTGGCTCCCCCACCGGGGATCCGGACAGCGGGACCCGGCCGAGAGGCCGGAAAGGAGAGGGGGAAGCGCCGACATGCCGACCTGCCCGAACGGACACCAGTCGGGTTCCGACGACTGGTGCGAGGTCTGCGGTCACCGTATGGCCGGTGCCGTGCCCCCGCCGCCTCCACCACCGCCGCCCCCTGGCGCCGGTTACGGATACCCGCCGCCCGGCTCGCCTCCCCCGCCTCCGGGCGCGGGCGGCCCCGGGGGGCCTGGTGGGCCCGGTGCGCCCGGTGGGCGCCCGCACCTCGCCGCACAGTCGGAACTCTGCCCGCAGTGCCGCACGCCCCGTGAGGGCGGCGCGCCCTTCTGCGAGGAGTGCCGGTGGAACTTCCTGACCAACACGGCGACGACGTACACGCCGGCCGCGCCACGGCCTCCGGCGCCCGGGGCGGGTGCGGGGCCGGGCGGGCCCGGTCCCGGCGGGCCTGGTCCCGGCGGACCCGGCTCCGGCGGACCCGGTGCCGGTCCGGGTGCCGGTCCCGGTGGGAATCCGGCGCTCCGCTTCCAGCAGCCGCCTCCGCCGTCCTTCGGCGGCGGCGGTGACGGGTACGACTACCAGAGCTCACGCCCCTCGCAGATGAATCGTCCCGCCGAGCCGATCCCGCCTGGGCCGCCGTTCGGCGGGGATCCGTCGGGTCCGGGTAGGCCCGGGGGTCCCGGCGGGTCCGGTGGGCCCGGTGGCTTCGGCGGGCCTGGTGGGCCTGGTGGGCCTGGGGGCAACGCTGGTCATGGTGGGCCCGGTCGTCCGGGTGGACCTGGTGGTCCCGGTGGGCCGTCGGGGCCGGGGGGTTCCTCCGGGTTCGGTGGCGGGCCTTCGGGCCAGCCCGGGCAGCCCGGTCCGGGTCAGTCCGGCCAGCCTGGTCAGCCCGGCCAGCCTGGTCAGTCCGGTCCGTCCCCGTTCGGTGGGGATCCGTCGCGGCCCGGCCCCTCGGGCTTCGGGGGCGATCCTTCGCGGCCCGGGCCTTCGGGCTTCGGCGGCGATCCCTCACGACCGGTTCCGCCGCCGCCCGGGCCTACGCCGGGCGGGCCCGGTGGGCCTGGCGGACCCGGGTTTCCCGGCGGGCCCGGGGGACCTGGTGGTCCCGGTGGTCCTGGCGGCCAAGGTCCCGGTGGTCAGGGGCATGGTGGTCAGGGGCATGGTGCTCACGGGCCCGGTGGTGGTCCGGGGGCCGGTGGGGCGCCGCAGGCGTTCCAGCAGTCGGCGCCGCCCGCTCCGCCCGCGTTCCCGCAGGAGACCCGGCGGCCGCAGCACGGAGGCCCAGGCGGTCCCGGTGGACCGGGTGGTCCTGGTGGCCCCGGTGGTCCGCAGTCCGGCGGCGGCCCCTCCTTCGGAGGCGACGACGACTGGGTGATCTCACCACCGTCGTCGACGGGTCCGGGTGGATCCGGTGGTCCCGGCGGTGCGGGGGCTCGCCCCGGTGGCTACGGCTACCCGCAGCCCGGTGCCACCCAGGCCCCGCCCGGCGGCCCCGCGTACCCGCAGGCGCCGACGACCTGGAGCGCGACCATCGGCCCGGACCGCGACTACTTCATGGCGATGATGCAGCGCTCGGGCCCCGAGGCCGCGGGCCTGAACCTGCCCGCGTACTCCCCCGAGCAGCAGCGCACCCTCACCGGCAACCAGATCACCATCGGCCGGCGCCGCCACTCCACCGGCGACACCCCCGACATCGATCTCTCGGTGCCGCCGGAGGACCCGGGCGTCTCCCACCAGCACGCGGTGCTGGTGCAGCAGCCTGACGGCAGCTGGGCGGTCGTCGACCAGAACTCCACCAACGGAACCACGGTCAACGGCTCCGAGGACCCCATCCAGCCCTTCGTGCCGGTCCCCCTCCAGGACGGGGACCGCGTACACGTGGGCGCGTGGACGACGATCACGATCCGCCGGGGCTGACCGCCCGCACCAACGAATCGATCAGGTCGATCAGGGCCGACTGAGCAGCTTCAGTCGGCCCTGATCTGTCGGTTGCCGGTGTCGGATGCCGGGTGCCGGGTGCCGGTTGCCGGTTGTCGGTTGTCGGTTGCCGGTTGCCGGTTGCCGGTTGCCGGTTGCCGGTTTTCGGGTCACGGAAGAGGCCAGGCGTACGGTCCCTCCGGGTCGTCCAGCCAGGCCCAGGCGTGCTCACCGCGGACCGTGATGCCGTAACGCTCGCGGGAGGGCATGCCCTCCCGCTGCCAGAGCGCCAGCGCCTCGTGCGGGTCGAGGCTGCCCGCCGTCAGGGCCAGCAGGAACCGGAAGAGCTCGTGGTCCCTGGCCCGGTGCGGCAGTCCGCCGAGGTGCGGATGCGCCGCCTCTGGCTCACTGCCCCCACGCAACGGCACGAAGTACGCGGACGTGTGCAGGAAACGGCCCTCCGCGTGCTCGCCGTCCTCGACCCGCAGCCGTACCAGCCCCGTGGCCAGCGGCGTCAGGATGCGTGCGCCGGGGGTGCACTGGGCGAGCCAGGCGCGCGGGATCGAGTGCAAGGTGCAGGTCGCGATGATCCGGTCGTACGGCGCCCGCTCGGGCACCCCGCGCGCCCCGTCCCCGGTGACGACGGTCGGGTGGTACCCGGCGGCGTCCAGATGCCTGCGCGCCGCCTCGGTGATGTCGGCGTCCAGGTCGACGGTGGTGACGTGGCCGTCCCCCAGCCGGTACGCGAGCAGCGCCGCGTTGTAGCCGGTCCCGGCGCCGATCTCCAGGACCCTGTTGCCGTCCTCCACCTCCAACTCGGCCAGCATCTTCGCCATCAGCGAGGGCTGGCTGCTGGAGGAGATCAGCTCCCCGTCGCGCACCCGCGTGGCGAGCGGGGTGTCGGCGTACGCGCCCCGCACCCAGCGCTCACGCCGCCGGGGGTCGCGTTCCTCGCCCCACAATCGTTCGAAGCCGCCCATGACGCCGATGTAGTAGTACGGGACGAAGAGATGCCGGGGAACGCTCTCGAACGCCTTCCGCCAGTCAGGATCGGCGTCCCAGGCCCCGCTTGCCTCGATCTCGCGCACCAGCGCCGACCGGGCCTCGGCGGCGAGGCGTTCCAGGTCGTGGTCCACAGTGTGCGTGCCCATACCTCCACTGTGCGGCCCGACGCCCCCCGAGGCGAGCACCACGGCACATGGATCAACCTATCGCGGGTCCGCCGGTGTGATCGAGATCGACGGCCCGCGGCACAAGGACCACGCGGGTCGCGACCACAGCCGCAGCCGTCTGTTCCTGCACTCCGGCGTGAAGGTGGTCGACCGGCTGAACGTGGAGGAAGTGAAGAGCCGAGCCGAGGTCGAGAAGTTCGTGGATGACTTCTTGGCTCAGCTCAAGCGGTAGACGGCACGGAGCCCGGCCCGATGTTGCCTCCCGGGCGGGGCTCCGTCGTGTGCGGACGATCAGGCGGTGGTGACCCACTTGATCCGCTCGGTTCCCCGCGTCCCGCCAACCCTGCGACGGTGATCCGTATCTGCCCGCGGAGTTCGGGCGTGAGCAGCAGCGCAGCGACAGCACGCCGGCGCTGGACGTCGGCTACTGTGATAGCCATCGCCCCTCCTCGTAACACTGTGTGCCTTACACCTCCCATTGGGTACCTACGGTCCGTACTTATCCTCCATCCCCTCATCTGAGACCATGGGTGACGTGAAAGAGATTCGGCGAGGCACGCTTCAGGAGCAGACCTTCTACGAGCAGGTCGGTGGCGAGGAGACCTTCCGGCGCCTCGTGCGCCGTTTCTACGAGGGTGTCGCCGAGGATCCGATCCTGCGGCCCATGTATCCCGAGGAGGACCTGGGCCCGGCCGAGGACCGCTTCGCGCTGTTCCTGATCCAGTACTGGGGCGGCCCCACGACGTACAGCGAGAACCGGGGCCACCCCCGGCTCCGTATGCGCCACGCCCCGTTCACCGTCGACCGTGCCGCCCACGACGCCTGGCTGAAGCACATGCGCGTCGCCGTCGACGAGCTCAACCTCTCCGAGGAACACGAGCACACCCTGTGGAACTACCTCACCTACGCGGCGGCCTCGATGGTGAACGCCCCGGGCTGAGCGCCCGCCCGAGTCGGCGCCGAGCCGACCCTTCTGATCCTGGCGGGCACCCTCGGCGAAAGGGCGACCCGTTCCCCGGCAACCCGGCGACGAGCCCGCGACCTCAGCGGACGCTGACGTCCAATGCCCCAAGTCCCGCCCTGCGTACGGCGATCGACCCGTACGGTGTGCGCAGCCGGAGCCACGCGCCCGACGAGAACAGTCCGAGCGAGGCCACGTCTCCCGCGCCGGTCGTTCGCGCGGGACGGAGGAAGCCGAGCGACTGGGCCGCGTGCACGGCCCGCACCGGCAGCCGCGTGTCCCCGACCGTCCGGGACCAGATCTCCCGCCCGATCCGGTCGAGCTCGGCCCGCGTACGCCGCTCGGGCTCCAACTCCTCGGTACGGGACCGGAATTCCCTCACCGCCGTGGAGACCATCGCCCGCAACGCGTCCGGCGCGGGCAGCCCCGCCTCCTGCCGCCAGCCGCCGCGCGGGGGAAGCACCCCGGCCCACGGCGGCCCGGTCACCGCCCCCGGAACGACGGCCGTACCCGCCGACTCGTCGATGGACTCCAGGAGTTCACCGGCCGACACGGTCTCGTCGAGCGTGACGTCGAGCCCGTTCTCATACGGCTTGCCAAGGCGCACCGCGCGGATCGCCAGCACGTCGAAGGACGGGGGACGGCCGAAGACGGCCAGTGCGGTGCCGGCCGCCTGGAGGCGCACCGCGGCTCCACGGTCGTAGTGGAGCAGCCGGGAGAGGAAGGCCGCGAGATCCGCCGTCTCCCCCTCGTCGGCGAGGTGGAGGACCGTCATGCGGCGACGGCCTCCTCCTCGTCGTCCCTGTACTCCTGCAGGAACTCGCGTTCCTCGGCGGTGAGCCGCCGGGGCCGCTGGGTCGCGAAGTCGAACGGCACTATCACCGTCGAGGCCCGGACGTAGACCTGGTCCGGGTCCTTGACCTCGTAGGTGATCGTGAACGACGCCGCTCTGATCTCCGTGATCCACAGCTCGATGTCCACCGGCTGGTGCCGGTGCACCAACTGCCGCTTGTAGTCGATCTCATGGCGTGCCACCACGGACCCCTGCTTGAAGTCCTTTTCCGGGCGGAACAGGAAGTCGATACGGGCTTCCTCCAGGTACCGGAGGAAGACCACGTTGTTGACGTGGCCGTACGCGTCCATGTCCGCCCAGCGCAGTGGGCAGCGGTAGATGTGCCGCAAGATCAGCCCCGAGTCAGCTTCTTGTAGGTGGCGCGGTGCGGACGGGCGGCGTCCGGACCGAGTCGCTCGATCTTGTTCTTCTCGTACGACTCGTAGTTGCCCTCGAACCAGAACCACTTGGACTCGCCCTCGTAGGCGAGGATGTGCGTCGCCACACGGTCCAGGAACCAGCGGTCGTGGGAGACGACCACGGCGCAGCCCGGGAACTCCAGGAGCGCGTTCTCCAGCGACGACAGGGTCTCGACGTCGAGGTCGTTGGTCGGCTCGTCGAGGAGCAGCAGGTTGCCGCCCAGCTTGAGGGTGAGCGCCAGGTTGAGGCGGTTGCGCTCACCGCCGGAGAGCACCCCGGCCGGCTTCTGCTGGTCCGGGCCCTTGAAGCCGAACGCGGAGACGTAGGCGCGGGAGGGCATCTCGACCTGGCCGACGTTGATGTAGTCCAGTTCGTCGGAGACGACGGCCCACAGCGTCTTCTTCGGGTCGATGTTCTCGCGGCTCTGGTCGACGTAGGAGATCTTGACGGTCTCGCCGACCTTGATGGAACCGGAGTCGGGCTCCTCCAGACCCTGGATCATCTTGAAGAGCGTCGTCTTGCCGGCGCCGTTCGGGCCGATGATGCCCACGATGCCGTTGCGCGGCAGCGTGAAGGAGAGGTCGTCGATCAGGACCTTCTCGCCGAAGGCCTTGCTGAGGTTGTTGACCTCGACGACCACGCTGCCCAGGCGCGGGCCCGGCGGGATCTGGATCTCCTCGAAGTCCAGCTTCCGCATCTTGTCGGCCTCGGCCGCCATCTCCTCGTAGCGGGCCAGACGCGCCTTGGACTTGGCCTGCCGTCCCTTGGCGTTGGAGCGGACCCACTCCAGCTCTTCCTTGAGCCGCTTGGCGCGCTTGGCGTCCTTCTGACCCTCGACCTTGAGACGGGTCTGCTTGGTCTCCAGGTACGTGGAGTAGTTGCCCTCGTAGCCGATCGCGCGGCCGCGGTCGAGCTCCAGGATCCAGCCCGCGACGTTGTCGAGGAAGTACCGGTCGTGGGTGACGGCGACGACGGTGCCGGGGTACTTCGCGAGGTGCTGCTCCAGCCACTGCACGGACTCGGCGTCCAGGTGGTTGGTGGGCTCGTCGAGCAGCAGCAGGTCGGGGGCTTCGAGCAACAGCTTGCACAGCGCGACGCGGCGGCGCTCACCACCGGACAGGTTGGTGACGGGCCAGTCGCCGGGCGGGCAGCCCAGGGCGTCCATGGCCTGCTCCAGCTGGGTGTCCAGGTCCCACGCGTTCGCGTGGTCCAGGTCCTCCTGGAGCTTGCCCATCTCGTCGAGGAGCGCGTCCGAGTAGTCGGTCGCCATGAGCTCCGCGACCTCGTTGAAACGCTTGAGCTTGCCCATGATCTCGGCGGCGCCGTCCTGCACGTTCTGCAGGACCGTCTTGGACTCGTCCAGCGGCGGCTCCTGCAGGAGCATGCCGACGGTGTAGCCGGGCGACAGGAACGCGTCACCGTTGGAGGGCTGCTCGAGGCCCGCCATGATCTTGAGAACGGTGGACTTACCGGCACCGTTCGGGCCGACCACACCGATCTTCGCGCCGGGCAGGAAGCTCAGCGTGACGTCGTCAAGGATCACCTTGTCGCCGTGCGCCTTGCGTGTCTTGCGCATCGTGTAGATGTACTCAGCCAAGAGAAACCGTCCGGCAACTTGAAATCTGGCAGTGGGCAGTACCACCCATCTTGCCGCACGGCCAGCCCTCGACGGAAACCGGATCGTGAACCCCCTCGGACGAGCGACACGGCCCCGGCGCCCTGAGGGGCGTACCGGGGCCGCATCGCACGCGTGTGTCACCGCGCGGTCACTCACTGTTGAGTTGCCAAGGAGCTCTTTCTCTCACTGACCCATGTCGCGGATCTCAGTGGTTGTCTCTTCACGGGTTCCGCTTGCGGAGGACGACCATCACCGCGCCACCGATCACGACGAGGCCGATGGCGATGCCTCCGATCACCGGGGTCGCGCCGGAGCTGCCGGTCTCGGCGAGGTCGGTGCCGGAGTCGGCGGCCGCGTTGCCGCCGACCGTCGCCGGGCTCGGCTCGCTCAGCGTCTGGACCGAGTCGCCGCTCTCACTCGCCTCGGTCTCCGTCTGGCAGTCGAGCACGCCCTGGAAGCGCTTCGCGAAGCCGTTCGGCCCCTTGATCGTGAAGTCGTACGCCTGGTCCTCCTGCAGCGGGATCGTCACCGTGCGGGTCTCGCCCGCTTCGATGGCGTACGTGATCCCCATCAGCTCGAAGGTGAAGGCCTTGTCGCCCTGGTTGGCCGCCGTGATGTCCAGGCCGCCCTCGGCGCAGTTCTTCTCGGCGGAGAGTGCGGGTATGGCGCCCTTCTCGGCCCAGTGCGCGGTCGCCGTCGCGGAGACCGTGGACTCGCTGGAGCCCGCGAGGATCTGGGTCTGGCTGCGGGTCTCGGAGGCGAAGGCCCGGCCGACCGGCACAGTGGTCGAGGCCTGCACGGTCAGCTCGGCCGTGCCGTCCGCGGCGTCCTCGGGCACCTCGAAGTACAGCTCGCCGCCGTCACCGGCCGAGGTCACGGCCTTGCCGTCCGCATCGACGACCTTGACCCCGTCCGCCGTCGCGTCCGAGGGCGGGGTCACGGTCACGGCGTCCGCGTTGGTGTGCACCGTGACCGGGCCGAGCCGGTCGCCCGCCCGGCCGGAGACCGCCGGCGGGTCGAGGATGAGCGAGGCGGCCGGCTCCGCCAGGTTCCGCGCGCTCTTCTCCAGGTAGTCCGCGAGCCTCTCGGCCTCCGGGTCCAGAGCCGTCACATCGGCCCCGTCGGAGTACCGCCAGATCGCCACCTGCGTACCGGTCGCCGCGTCCTGTTCGGTGAGGCCCCTGGCGCCGGCCTTGCCGGCGAGTGCCGCGAGGTCGTTCACCTGCGGGTAGGAGTTCTGCAGGATCCAGCGGATCTTGCCGGCGTCCTTGTTGGCGTTGAGCGAGGTGCCGCTCCAGGGGGTCTCCTGGTACTTGGCGTCCTTCTGCGTCGGGTTCTGGACGTCGACGCAGTAGGTCTGCAGGGTGCCGCCGCCGTCGACGAACATCTCGAACAGGCCTGCCGGGAGCTGCTGTTCCTCGCCGTCGGTACGGAGCACGGCCGTCCCGTACGTCTTCAGGCCGCCTATGGTCGCGGTCGCTCCGCCCGAACTCTGCGCCGTCTCGTCGGCGGCGGCCGGGCCCGCGGTGACGATCGCACCCGCGACGACGAGTCCGGACGCGAGTGACACGGCGGCGAGGCGGGCTGCCCCTCGCCTGCGCGCGGAGCACCCCGACCACACGGCGAACGACGCCGAGAACCAAGAAAGCACAGAAATTCCCTTCGAGCAGGACCCGTTGACGTGGGGGGTTGTGGTCCCGCGGCAGAATCAGAAGCCCCGTGAGCTATGCCCGGCATCCTAGGGATGCGGCGCACCACTCTTCCCAGTCGTATCGTCGGACAACCGATCCGAATCGGAATCGTTATCGGTTGCACAGCCTGCGAACAGCACTTATCGACAAATCGATGGGATCTGCGCGAGGACCGATCACAACGCATTCGCCGATAAGCCGCAGTTCAGCCAGGGCGTTGGTTATCGGGCAGGGCACCCGGTACCTGATGTCACGTCACCCCCGCTGACTCCGGCCGGAGTTCGGACGCGGCGTCGAGCCGGCTCCCGGGCGGCGGTGTCTCCCAGTTCGGCTCCGGCTGGGACTGACCCATCACCGCTGCCTCACCACGGGGTGTCCGCCGGAAGGCCGATGTGCCCCGCGACAGGTCGTGGCCGATCGCCACCGCGTCGACGTCCGCCGAGGCCCAACTCTGTCCGTCACGCTGTTCGGTGCGCACCTTCAACCGCCCCTGCACCACGACCGGATCGCCCAGCGACACCGACGACCCCACGTTCGCGGCGAGAGTGCGCCTCGCCCACACCGTGAAGAAGTTGGTGTGGCCGTCGGTCCACTCGTTCTTCTCCCGGTCCCAGTACCGCGAGGTCACCGCCAGCCGGAACCGGGCCGACGAACCCGTCGCCGACTCCCGGCAGACCGGTTGCGTCGCCACGTTCCCCACCACGCACACCATCGTCTCGTTCATCTCGCGAACCCTCCTTCACGCCGGCACCGACGCCGGTGCCGGCCGGACACGCGTACGGGCCCGTCCCGTACGGCTGCCGCGTCTGTCGTGCGGCGGTGCTGTGATCGCCGCGTGTTCAGACTGCCGCCGTCGGGCCGGGCCCGCTGAGCCCTGTGCGCTACCCGCCGGTTGTGGATATCTCCGTCACCCGACGGGGTGAACTGTCCAGACGCAAGCCGCTCCTCACCCCACCGGCGCCGCCCCCAGCACCCGCCCGTACTGCTCCCGCACCTCCCGGTACCGCAGCAGCTCGGCCGCCACCGGATCCAGCACCCGCGCCCGGCCGCACCCGGCGGCCGCCTCCCGCAGCCGCCGCTCCGCTTCGTAGCCGTAACGCCGTGCGGGACCGCGTGCCGCCAGCCGACAGCCCCACTCGACGGCCGGACCGCCGGCGATGCCGAGCACCATCAGCAGCACCGGCACCCCGAGGTTCGGTGACATGAACCCGACGATCTGCCCCAACAGCCAGAACCCACCGATGACTTGCAGGAGGGTCATGGCCGCCTGCGCGAGCACGGCGACGGGCCACCAGCCAGGTCGCGGCGGCCGTCCCGTCGGCGCCCCGGCCCGCACCGCCAGTTCGTCCAGCGCCTCGGGCAGCCCCTGCGCCCCGCGTACGGCCGCCTCGCGCACCGCCTGGGCCCAGGGCAGGGGAAGCCCGGTCGCGGCACGCTCGGACAGGATGCGTACGGCCTGTTCGACGCGCTGCCGTGCGGTGGCCTCCTCGTCCACGGGCGCCGCCAGGGCGAGCCGCCCGGTCGGGGGTTCGTTGCGGTCCTGGTACCACCGCCACAGCCGTAGCCAGGGCGTACCGCAGGCGCGGTTGGCGTTGCGCAACCAGGCGCGCTCGGCGGCCTCGCCCGCCGCGGTGGCGCCGACGGCGTCCGCGAGCCGTGCGGCGAACTCGTCCCGGGCCCGCTCGCTGAGCCCCGCGCGCCGCTGATTGGCGTACACCGGCCACAACCGCGCGGCGGCCGCGTCCAGATCGGCGCGGACCCGGCGGGCCGGCGCGCCCCGCTCGGCCACGAACTGCCCCAGCGCCTCGCGCAGTTCCCCCATCCCGTCCCCGGTGAGTGCGGACAGTGCGAGCACGGTGGCGCCCGGTTCGCCGTACTCCCCCAGCGCGACCCCGTCCTCGTCGAGCAGCCGCCGCAGATCGTCGAGCACCTGGTGGGCGGCCTCCCCGGGCAGCCGGTCCACCTGGTTGAGGACGACGAACATGACCTCCGCGTGACCCGCCAGGGGGCGCAGATAACGCTCGTGGAGGATGGCGTCGGCGTACTTCTCCGGGTCGACGACCCAGATGACCGCGTCCACGAGCGCCAGGATCCGGTCCACCTGTTCCCGGTGCTGCACGGCCGCCGAGTCGTGGTCGGGCAGGTCCACCAGGACGAGGCCGCGCAACTGCGCCTCCGCCTCCGGGCTCTGCAACGGCCGCCGCCGCAGCCGTCCCGGAATGCCCAGCCGGTCGATGAGCGTCGCCGCGCCGTCACTCCAACTGCACGCGATGGGCGCGGCCGTGGTGGGCCTGCGTACGCCCGTCTCCGAAATCGTCACGCCCGCGAGCGCGTTGAACAGCATCGACTTGCCGCTGCCGGTGGCGCCCGCGATGGCGACGACCGTGTGCTGCCCCGAGAGTCTGCGCCGCGCCGCCGCCTCGTCCAGCACCCGTCCGGCCTCCGCCAGCGTCCTGCTGTCCAGCCGCGTACGGGACAGTCCGACCAGCTCCCGCAGCGCGTCGAGCCGCGACCGCAGGGGCCCGTCGTACGCGAGCGGGTGGACCGTCTGCGCGGCCGGGGCCCTGGTCTCCACGACCGGGACCCGCTCGGCGGCGCTCGTCTCGGTGACCCGCCGGGCGATGAGCCCGTCGTCCCAGGGATCGCCGGATTCCGTACGGCCGGACGCGCCGTCCTCACCGGACGCGTCGCTGTCGGGGCCGTCGGGGCTGCCGGGCACGCGCGCGTGGACACCGTTCTCGCGCTTCCGGAGCTGCTCGCGGCTCGGACGGCTCTCGACCTTGCCGCGCTCTTCGGTGCCCTCAGGGAGCCTGCTCTCGACAGGCTTGTTCTCGGCAGGCTTGTTCTCGGTCGGCTTCTTCTCGGCAGACTTGTTCTCGGTGGGACGGTTCTTCTCGGTGGGACGCTTCTCCTCGCCAGGGCGCTTGCTCTCGGCGCTTCCCGAGGCACCTCCCACAGGGCTCTTCTGGTGCTCCTCTTCGGAAGCGCCCTCTACAGGGAGGCTGTTTTCACCCTCGTCACCCTTCTCGGGCACGCTGTCTCCGATCTGATCCGCGTGGTCAGCGACGGCAGTCACGGCGGTCACCTCTCCTTCTGCAGTACGGACAGGGCGGCGATGAGTTCGGCCTGTGGCTCGGGGTGTACGTCGAGGGCGTCGAGCGGGGCGAGGCGGCGGTCGCGCTCGGTGTCGAGGGCCCGGTCGAGGTACTGGGTGAGCAGCCGCCCCCCGCGGTCGCGCAGCCGGAGCGCGCCGTGCGCCCCGATCCGTTCGGCGAGCCCCTCCCCCGCGGACCGGGCCCGTCGGCCGCCCAGCAGAGCCGTGGCGACCAGGGCGGCCACCACCTCGGTGTCCGGCGCGACGCTCCGGTCGAGGTCGCGCACCTCTTCCTCGGCGTACTCCTCGAGGACGCGCCGCCAGCGTCGTACGGTCATCCCGATCCGGTGTTCGACGCTTTCCCGGGTCGCGTCACGTTCCGTCAGCCCGGCGTCCACGGCGGCCGGTTCGCGGAGCCAGGCCTCGCCGATCCGCTCGTCGGCGGCGCTGACGGCACACAGCAGCAGTGTGCCGAGGCTTTCGACGAGGGCGTCGAGCAGTTCACCCGCGGTGCAGTCGAGCGGATAGCTGCGCCACCGCTTCAGGGCGTCGCCCGCGAGGACGGCCCCCGACTGCAGACTCGCCTTCACGCGCGCGTGCTCGCTGTCGTACGCCGTGTCGACGGCCGCGGTGAGCCGGAGGGCGGCGGAGTACTGCTGGGCCGCCGCGCCGGCCAGCTCGGGCATCCGGGACTTCAGCGAGTCGAGCACGCCCTGCGCGGTGCGTGCCATGGCCTGCTGCCGGGCGGCCGGATCGGTGACCTGCTGGATGAGCCACGTACGCAACGGCGCCACGGCGCTGGCCGGCAGCAGTCCGCCGCCCCAGGCCGACTCGGGCAGTTCGGGCACGGTGAACCGGGGCACGTCGCCGAGCCCGGCCTTGGTCAGCAGCGCCGCGTACTGCCGGGAGACCTCGGACACGACCTGGTGGGGCACCCGGTCGAGCACGGTGACCAGGGTCGCCCGGTTTTCCTTGGCGCTCCGCAGCAGATGCCACGGCACGGCGTCGGCGTAGCGGGCGGCCGTGGTCACCATCACCCAGATGTCCGCGGCGCAGATGAGTTCGGCGGCGAAGACGCGGTTGTCGGCGACCAGGGAGTCGATGTCGGGCGCGTCGAGGAGGGCGAGACCGGGCGGGAGGCTGTCGGTGGTCTCGATGCGCAGGACCCGCTCGCCGTCCTTGCCGCCGTCCCGGCCCGGCGGAAACGAGTCGTCGTCCGCGTCCTGGCCCGGTTCCTGCGGAGGCACCCACGCGCGTGTGAGGTTCGGCAGGACGCGCATGCCGCTGAACCAGTGATGGTCCTCGGGATGACAGACCAGCACGGGCGTCCGGGTCGTCGGCCGGAGGACACCGGCCTCGCTGACCTTCCGCCCCACCAGGGAGTTGACGAGAGTGGATTTGCCGGCTCCGGTCGATCCCCCGACAACGGCCAGCAAGGGCGCTTCGGGTTGCCGCAACCGGGGCACCAAGTAGTCGTCGAGTTGCGCGAGCAGTTCGTCGCGGTTGGCACGCGCGCGCGGGGCCCCTGCCAGGGGCAGCGGAAAGCGCGCGGCGGCGACACGGTCGCGCAGGGCGGAGAGCGCGTCGAGCAGCTGAGGCCGTACGTCCAAGGTCACCACATGCGAAGAATGCCCAATTTTGTGGACATTCTGAAGCATATAAGTTCGCCTGCGCGCCGACAGGACACACGGGACGGAGGGGGCGAGAGGGGCGCAGGCATAACGAGTGCACAACACCCGAGGCGGGAGACGCCAAAAGAGGTGCACGATTCGTACCTGCCTGCGATTATCAGGACCGCTTCACCGAACCTCCACATTGAGCCACGGAGGCGAAGCAACAGGGACAAGGACTCGGGAGCCCTATCCTTGTCCCCGGCAACGTCACGGATCAGCCCACACCCGGGCACCAGGACAGAGGCCACCACAACCGGCCCCCGTAGCTCAGTGGATAGAGCAGGCGCCTTCTAAGCGCTTGGCCGCAGGTTCGAGTCCTGCCGGGGGCGCCTACCCCGCCCTCCCTCGGGAGGGCATTTTCGCTGCTCAGAGCAGGTTCAGCCCTACGCAATAGAACCCTGCCCCCTCTCCGGGTGGCCTCAGGGACATCTTCGCCGCGCACGGCTCCCACCACGTTCGTGGGTGGCCGCGTCGAAATACGCGTCGAAGGCGGGGCCGCGCGTCCAAGCGCCAGACATCGCGTCGCGGGGACCAACCGCACGGCATCACAATTTCGACAGCGGGCGGGGCCCGGCCGGGCGCCGGGAAGCAGACCGGCACGGAGGTGACCGACAGGGGGCCCGCGCTCACGTTCAGCGATCGACGACCGACGGATCGTCACCATGTCGGACGGCTGTCGAGACCGCCGTTCCGGGCGCCCCGCCGATCTGCAGCACCCCGGAGCCTCCACAACATCCGCCGCCCGACGCCCCCGCACCCGTCTCAGCCCCCGCGGCACCCGGCTCGTCGAACAACACCGACCCCCCGCACACCCCGGTCTCCGGCAACGTCAACTCCACGCGTTCGGCGGCCTCGTGGTCGCCGGCGAGGGCGGCGGCGACGGAGCGGGCCTGTTCGTAGCCGGTCAGGGCGAGGAAGGTGGGGGCGCGGCCGTAGCTCTTCATGCCGACGAGGTGAACGTCCGGGTCGGGGTGGGAGAGCTCGCGTACGCCGTGCGGATACACCGTGCGCTGCTCGGCGGAGCCGGCCGCGAGACCTGAACGGCGGGAGCCTGAAGATCGGGAGCCTGAGGGACAAGGCCGTGACGGGCAGGAGCTTAAGCGTCAGGAGCCCGAAAGATGACGGCCACCAGCCCCAACCCGACCACCGCACCGACCAGTTGAGCCCCTACGAACCCGGCGACCGACCCCGGCGCGATCCCCGCGAAGGTGTCGGTGAAGGCCCGGCCCACCGTCACCGCCGGGTTCGCGAACGACGTGGACGACGTGAACCAGTACGCCGCGCCGATGTACGACGCCACCGCCACCGGCGCGAACCGCAGCCGGTCCGTACGGGCGAGCCCGAAGATCAGCAGCACCAGCCCGGCGGTCGCGACCACCTCGGCCAGCAGCAGATGCCCCGCCGACCGCTCATGCGTGGACCACTTCACCAACGGCTCCCCGAACATCGCGTCCGCCAGCACCGCCCCGGCGATCGCCCCGACGATCTGAGCGGGGACGTACGCGGCGGCCTCCCGCCCCGTCACCCCCGCCCCCTCTTCACGTCCGTGGCGCCGCCCGGTCCACCACTCGGCCAGGGTCACGACGGGGTTGAAGTGCGCCCCCGAAACCGGCCCGAGCAGCACGATGAGCACCCCCAGCCCGAAGACGGTGGCGAGGGAATTCGCCAGCAGCTGCACGCCGACGTCCCGCGTCAGCCCCGTGGCTTGCATGCCGGACCCGACGACCACCGTGACCAGAGCCGCCGTACCGACGAACTCGGCGGCGGCACACGCCCCCAACGGCGTACGCCCGGACACGGCGACGACCGGAACGGGTTCAGCGACGACCGGAACGGCTGCGGTGACAACCGGAACGGGTTCAGCGACAACCGGAACGGCTGCCCCCGCGACCGGAACGGTCTCGCCGGCACTCTCCTCGATGGCGACCAACAGGGACTCCTCGATGTCGGCCGGCGACGCCGGTCAGGAACAGGACCGCTTGACGTTGTTCTCGGCGGTGGCGCGCGCGGCCTCCGCCAAGTCGGCGAAGCCACCCGCGAGGGAGGCGAGGACCTCCGGCCTGAGCCGGTAGTACGTCCACCGCCCGCACGGTTCCGTCTCCACGATCCCGGCCTCGCGCAGCACCTTCAGATGGTTGGAGAGGCTCGCCGCCGGGCCCCATCAAGAAGGTCGCCGCTGCCCCCCATCACGGAGACCACCGCTGGGTAAAGTCCCCCTCAGACCCAGCACCCAGCTCCCGAACCACGCGCCCGAGGGCCGGACCGGACGGCCCGTCGGGCCCGACGGGCCGTCCGGAAGGCATCCGCCATGCGACTCCGCTGCGCCGTACTCGACGACTACCAGTCCGTCGCGACCGAGATCGCCGACTGGTCCCCGGTCGTCGACGACGTCGAAGTCGTGAGCCTCGCCGAGCACTTCACGGACGAGGACACCCTCGCGGCGGCCCTCGCCGAGTACGACATCGTCGTCACCCTGCGCGAACGCGTCCCCTTCCCCGCCTCGCTCCTCGCCCGACTCCCCCGTCTGAAGCTCCTGATCGCCTCCGGCATGCGCAACTCGGTGATCGACTACGCGGCGGCCGAGGCACACGGCGTGACGGTCTGCGGCACGGCCAGCTCCTCCACCCCACCGGTCGAGCTGACCTGGGCCCTGCTGCTCGGCCTCGCCCGCGGCCTGGTCACCGAGAACAACGCCCTGCGCGAGGGCGGCCCCTGGCAGAGCACGGTCGGCGCCGATCTGCACGGCGCCCGGCTCGGGCTGCTCGGCCTCGGCAAGATCGGCAGCCGGGTCGCCCGGGTGGGCCTCGCCTTCGGCATGCGGGTGACGGCGTGGAGCCAGAACCTCACGAAGGAGTACGCCGACGAGGTGGGCGTCCATCTGGCCGCCTCCAAGGAGGAGTTGCTCACGGACAGCGACTTCGTCTCCGTCCACCTCGCTCTGAGCGACCGCACCCGCGGCCTCCTCGGCGCCTCCGAACTCGCCCTCCTCAAGCCGACCGCCTACCTGGTCAACACCTCCCGCGCCGCCATCGTCGACCAGGACGCCCTGCTCACCGCCCTGCACGAGGGCCGCCTCGCCGGAGCCGGCGTCGACGTCTTCGACAGCGAGCCCCTCCCCGCCGACCACCCGATGCGCACGGCCCCCCGCCTCCTCGCCACCCCGCACCTCGGCTACGTCTCCCGGGCCAACTACGCCACCTACTACGGCCAGGCGGTCGAGGACATCCGGGCCTACCTGGCCGGTTCCCCGGTACGGCTCCTCAGCTGAGGCGTCACGCCTCACGACCTGACGGCCTCACCCATTCGCACGATCGGGCCGCCAGTAGAACCCGTTGCCCTCGCGCTCCGACTACTCGACGCCCGGCTCGAAGGTGCGCTCGGCGATGTGCCACCCGCCCCCGGGGCGGTCGTCCGGCACGCTTCCTCGACTCCCCCGATGACCGGCTCCTCCCGTACGCGCGCCCTGAAGTGCCCGTACGCGACACTCAGCCGGCGTCGGCCGCCGAGACGACGGATCAGTTGGTCGGTGGCCATGGTCCGCAGACTGACCACCGCGCTCTCGTAGGCGAACGGCGTGTCACCACGGGGCCGTGCCCCCGTCCGGATAATCACGAAGCCCGCACAACGGAACCCACCATTCAAAATGGGTGATTCCAGGATGAACACCGTGACCCCTGTTACGCGGGCGCGTTGAAGGAGCGTCCGGTCGCGTTCGTGCGGCCGAGTTCATCGATTCAAAGGAGAACGTGATGTCTCGCATGGTGAAGGTGGCCACCGTCGCTCTGGGTACGTCCGCCATGGTCCTCGGCGGGGCCGGACTGGCCTCGGCCGACACGGACGCCCGCGCCGCGGCCATCGGCTCCCCCGGTTTCCTGTCGGGCAACGTCGTCCAGGTCCCCATTCACGTGCCGATCAACGTCTGCGGGAACACCGTGAACATCGTCGGCTTGCTGAACCCCGCCTTCGGTAACACGTGCATCAACGACGACCACGAGGAAAAGAAGGACGACAAGAAGGACGACGGCAAGAACAAGAAGGACGACGGTAAGGGCAAGAAGGACGACGGCAAGGGCAAGAAGGGGCACAAGAAGAGCCACAGCCACGGCCACTGACCCCGGTCAGCGCCGACAAGCAGGCAACACACGGCTGAGCCCCCGACGGTGTCGATCGCCGAGGGCTCAGCCGTTCTCGTGCGACTGACGTGCAACGGTAGATCCCGCCGACGTCCTCCATCTGTTGGCGCCCTGACGGAAGCATCGCCGATCAAGTGGCCGCCCTACGATGCACCCGGTGAGTGCGCGTGGAGGGGCTGCCACTCCCCGCGCCCCAACCTTCCACCTGCTGTGGAAGCTCTCGCGGAAGGTCGAGTTCCAGGGCGCGGAGACGTGGGCGGGGTCGTCAGCGCCACGTCCGTTCGCGTCACCTGGTGGTCCACGCGCCGCCCATTGCCGCCGAGCAGGTCCGGGTCAGGGCACGCGGCTGACAGCGAACGGTCCCGGGTCCAGTGCCAGTACGGCACGCTCAATGAGGGGTTCACGCGCCGCAGCCCCAGCAGGAACTCACGCTGCCAGGGCAGGCAGGAGGGCGCCATGTGCCGCCGCTCCGCTCACATCAGCGCCATGCCGTCCTTACGCGTCTACGTCACGGCCGCTCCCCTTTGACCCGCCGCCACCCCCGACGTGCCCGTCCACATGGCTTTCCGGACCGAGTGCCACCCGTGCCGCGTCAGGTGCAGCGGCCGCCCAGCCACACTGACGTGCCACCGCAGGCTCGACCGCCAGTTACGCGTCAGCGACGGCACGGCGGATCCGATGGCCGAGGTGATCTCGTCGAACGCGACTTCCTCGGCAAGCGCCGACCGCCTGAGCCGTGGGCAGGCGACGACCGGTGTGACAGCCAGGGCGACGGCCCAAGCCGGCAGCCCGCGTACGACATGTCGGCGCCCGCGTACGGAAACCACCGACCACCGGCCCGGCACGTCCCAGGGTGCACCGAAGGCCCGGGATCGGCCGGACACCCCGACCTTCCCGGGCCCACCGAACCCTCAGCTCCCCGAACGTGGCTCTATAGCTGACCGAGCCCCATGTCGACGGTCGGGGCCGTGCGCAGCAGCGGCGTACGCACGGCCGCCTGCGGCTTCTGGAGCGTCGGGAGGCTGGAGGCCTCGGGGTCGGGCGCGGTCAACGGGGCGTCCAAAGACAGGCCGGGCGTCAGCGTCTTCAGGTCGGCCGCGGGCGCGCTGAGTGTGGCGCGCTCGAAACCCTTGCCGACCACTCGCGGCAACGGGCTCTCGGCCGACAGACCGGGCAGGGGAGCCTCGAGCGGCACCTGCGGCAGGGTGTTCTCCGGGATCAGCCGTCCTTCGACGTAATGGGGCCCCTCCGGCCGACCCTGCGTGGGCAGCGGCACTTCCCCGCCGATCTTGGGCAGTTTCATGTTGTGGGACTTCTCCACACCTTCCAGGGGTACAAGGACGGGAACCGATTCTGCCGCGACGGCGGGGGCCGCGGCACCAGCACCCAACGCGGCCACCACACCCGTGACGACGGCAGCAAGGGTTCCTCGTGGGCTCGACTTCATCTCGGCACAGTCCCTTTCAAGGCTCGGGATTCGGGTTCGAAATCTCACTGTCCGTACCGGATAACGAGGCCGGGTTCAATGTCAGTCGTTATCCAGGCGATATTCCCCCGACCGACCCATTAGTCGTCCGTACCGTATTCCTGCTCATCTCACTGGCGTGCCCCGAAACGGGGGACCTTACGGGGCCCGATACCCACGACGTCCAGCGCGAAGGACCCGGCACACCACGTGTGCCGGGCCCTTGTTCTGTGCGCATCAGGGGCAGATGGTGAGTACCCCGACCTCGACGACAGGCACGTTCAGGGGGGAGAGCAGACGACATCGGGGGTGCCTCCCGGGCCGGAGGCGTCGCCTCCGGCAGATGGCTCAGGCCGTCCCTGGTGGGGGTTCGGGCCGTCGGCCCTGGTGCTGGTGGGGGCGGGGGTGGCGCCTTCGGTCGTGGTCGGCGCTCTGTGCCTGCGGTCGGATGGTCCGGATACGGTGTGGGCTTCGCCAGTCGTCCTGCTGAGGTTGCGCAGGGAGCCGTGGACGTGGCCGGTGGGCCCGGAGGGCCGCTCACTGCGTGCGGGGGGCCGCACCTCGGCGGGTGGTGTTTCTGGCGGGACTGTCGGCTGTGCTCGGGTGGCGTCGTGGAGGGCCGCCCGGTCCATGGACCGCCCTGCCGCGGGGTGGGTCAGGGTCCACAGCACGTAGGCCAGGGCGAGCGCGGCGACGGTGGCGAGAGCCCCCCACAGCACCAGCGAAAGGGTGCCGTGCCCGTGGCTTCGGTGGCTCCGCCGGCTTTGGGACCGGGCCGTGTGCTTGCCGTAGCGCTTACGGAGCAGCTGGACCACCAGATTGACCAGTTGCCAGAGGATGAGCAGGATGCCGACCAGCGGCAGCAGAAGGAAGAAGATCTGCACGCAGGCCGCCGTGATGCTCAGCACGGGTGTGGTGCTGACAGTGGCGCTGGTGATGAGCATGGTGGCGGTGGACCATGCCGTGGTCGCCATCTGGGGCAGGTGGAAGAGAATGATGCCGAGTTGCAGGACGAGGACGGGCAGCACCGTGAGCACCCAGATCGTGACAACGACCTGGGGCCACCGCTTGAGGGCCTGGAGCCGTTCATCCGCTGGGCGTCGCAGGATGGTCCGTCGCAGGATGGGCCCGATGTACTTGAACAGATCCGGGATACCGACCAGGTCGGAGATGATGTAGTAGCCGTCGAACCGGAGGGTCGGCAGAAGCTGCTGGACCATTTCCAAGTTGACGAGCAGGATCGCCGCCAGCAGTACCGGGGACGGACTGTGGATGTACAACGCGGTCAAGCCGAGGACGAACAGGCTGTTGAAGTAGACGCCGCCCAGGTCGGTGCGCAGTCTTCCGCCGCGGCCCAGTCGGTAGGAACTGGTGACGTCGGTGTAGAAGGCCGGCCACACCAGGTAGAGCCCACACCCCATGGCCCCGGGGCGCACCTTGCCGTATCGGCAGGCCGCGGCGTGGCCGACTTCGTGGAAGGCGGCGGAGGCCAGAGTCAGTCCCAGCATGACGAGAATGCCGCCGGGGTCGGACATCACCTGGGCCATGGCCAGGCCCGCGTTCTCGGTGGAGAACAGCCAGATCTCGGTGGCCAGGAACGTCGACACGGCCATGAGTACGAGGAGGGGCTGGAACAGCCAGGCGAAGAGCCCCGCGATGACCCAGGAAACGCTTTCGGAGACCAGTGCGGCGCGGTAGCGCAAGCCGAGGAACTGGTGCTGGGCCTTGGCGAAGTCGGCAAGGGTGCCGTCGCTTCGGGTGGTGATCCCCAGCGGTGCCAGTTTGTTGTCGAGCACGAAAGCCACGTGGTCGGCGGTGAACGTACGGCCCGTGGTCCGGGTGAGTTCCCGCGCCACGCGGTCGAGGAGGTGCGGGCCGCCCCCGGATTTCGTCGCCCTGCCCTGGTGCCGCTCCAGGCTCTTGGCTGTCTCGTAGAGCAGGTCGGGCAAGTGGATGACCTGCCCGTCGAAGCGGTGCACCAGGTGGGGTGGGTGGCGGTATCCGGAACCGGCGAACTCGCCCAGCAGCTCGGTTCCCTCGGTGAGCATCGGGCCCGCCCCGGCGGGGACGGGCGACTCCTCGTGGACCGACGTGGGTGTTTGCGTACTGATGGCGATCTCCCAAAGAGATAGTTCTCCCGCCGGGGCTTTGCGGCGGCCGGACCCGGGTGTCTTCCGCCGCCTGCGACGGGGCGGTCTCGAGCCGCCGACCGCGGTCCCGGCCGCGATGGCCTTTCCGGTGCACCGGTACTTCCGTCATGTGAACGCAGCCGGCTGCGGAGGGGGTACGTCTCAGCGGGCGATGACCGCAGCCGGAATGCACGTCATGCTGCTGCTGGCCGGGGTGCCCAGGCCCAGCGCGGCGAGCAGGCCCCCCGAGCCCTGGGTCTGCTGGGCCTGACAGGCCTAGGCGACCGTGGCTCCGCCGCCCTTGCCGTCACCGCCTGCGGGGAAGTTATATGTGTTATGAGTACTGTTATCGATAATTACGATGGAGAGCAGCATCTTTCCGGGGAGCAGCTCGCCGGAGAGGGCGTCGAGTTCCTCATGACCGATGCCAGAAATGACTTTCCTTCCTCATGCCAAAAAGCGGTGCATGGCGCCTTCAAGCAGGCACCAGCACCGCTTCTGGCGTCGAAAGCACACGCTTCGACAAGCGTGTGCCGGTGGACGGCCAGCGGCCGGGGACAGAGTGCCCCGGCCGCTGGCGTTTTTATCAGAACGCGACCGCGTTACCCGGCGCGCAGGTGATGCTGGACTGCGCGGGGGTCCCAGCGATGTTCAGCCCGAGCAGGCCCGGGTTGGTGTCGACGTGGTGCGACACGCAGGCGTTCGTCACGATGGCGCCGTCGTTGCCGCCGCCGGGGGCGAAGGTGGACAGGACCGAGCGCTCCGGGAGCATCTCGCCGGTCAGACCGTCCAGCTCTTCGAAAGTGATCTTCGACACGGAATTCGTTCCTTTCGAACTTCCACTGAGGCAACGCGGTTACGAAGCCCTGAGAAGAATGCAACACCAGGAGCAACGAACATCCCGCAACGACGGCCCGGTCATTCACTCGCATGGCCCGAAGTTACGGCAGACGAGGGAATAGGGCCCAGCTGAGCGGGAATGCGTGACGCTTCTCGTCGTCTACGATAAACCCCGTGCGGGCAGGGGATCGGGCGCCCGGGCCCCGGTTATTGCGGGGCGGGCGGACGTGAGGGCGAGCCACCGCGCATTGCGAACGCCAGGGATCGCCCGGCCGCCGGCCGATCGACCCGGCGCGCCGCAGCCGACGTGCTCTCTCCGACGTGCCAGTCGCTGAGCTTGGCCGGTGTCGTCGGGCGGCGGCGTGGTGATGCGTGCCCTGAGCGCGGAACGAGTGCCTCGGACGCCAGGGCGTGCGCTGGTTGCGGCCGAGGGGGTGCGGGTGGACGCTGAGCCCTCCGGTCTCAATCGGTCGCGTCGGAGGTGGGCTGTGCCAAGTGGCGTGGTGAAGTGGTTCGATCCCGGCCGGGGCCTGGGCGTCATCGCCCAGGAGGGCGGGGAACCTGATGCGGTCGCCTGCCGCTCAGCGGTTCACGACTGTTCGGATCGCACGTTGGTCGAAGGCGATCGGGTCTGCTTCGACGTCACTCAGGACTCCGCGGGCATCAGGGCCGACAACGTCCACCGTCCGGCCTGTGAGCTGCATTGTCCGCCGGCCGAGGGATCGGCAGGCCACACCGTCGCGGGTCTGTCGTCGGCACCGGACGGCGCGCCCAGGCGGGTGTTCAGTTCGTCCAGAAGTCCCACCAGCGCGTCAGGATCAGCATGCCGATGACGCCTGTGTGCACCACCGCGAGGACCCAGGTGAATTCCCCGAGGAATCCACGCAACCAGCCGGGCGCGGGCAGGAATTGGCGCCGCACGGTGAACGACGTCACGTACCAGAACATGACGAGCGTGGCGACCCACGCCAGACAGCACCACAGGCACAGGGCGTTGATCCGGTACAGGGACTGGAACTGCAGCCAGGTGCAGAAGCCGACGCCGAAGACAGTGCCGACGTTGAAGGTGAGCCAGTACCAGCGCGGAAACCTCGCCCCGGCCAGCAGGCTCACGCCGACGCAGATGACGATGCCGTACGCCACCAGGCCCAGCATCGGGTTGGGGAACCCGAAGGCCGAAGCCTGGTCGCTCTCCATGATGTTGCCGCAGGAGACGACCGGGTTGAGGCTGCACCCGGGGGTGAAGTCGGGGTCCTCCAACAGCTTGAACTTGTCGATCGTGATGACCCAGGAGGCCAGCAGCCCGGCCGCGCCCGTGATCACCAACAGCAGGGCGAACCCTCGGTGGCCGCCGGCCGTCCGCTCGGACCGCTCGGAGGCTGTCGTCCGCCCTGCCGGCAACGCCGCGGCCGCCATCAGGCGCGCAGGCCGCGGGTCGGCAGGAGAACGTGCGCCGCACGGGTCAGCGTCTCCGTGTCGCCCGTGAACGCGGCCGGCGCCTCGGGCTCGACGGTGACGGTGACGGTGGCCGAGGGCGCCTCCGGGCGGTTCTCGCCGTCACCCGGGATGGGGCCGCGAAGGTGGGGCATGGCGTCGGCGGGGGCTTCGCCGCTCCAGGCCATGACGACGACCGTGCCGAGGTCGCCGCGGCGCAAAGGGAGCGTTTCAGTAGGGATTGAGGTCACCGCGGGATCCTATGCGCGCCCTCCGGACGAATCCCGCCACGTTTTCACCCGTCCGGCGATTTCCAGGAACGACCACACGAACGAGGAATGCGCGTCGAACGCCGGTGCGGGTACGGCCTGTTGGCAACGCGGAGGGCCGACTCCGCGCCGGTGCGGAATCGGCCCTGACTTTTGGTGCGCGCGGAACTCGCGAAAGAGATCAGCGCTTGAGGGGAAGCCCGCCGAGGAGCCGGGTGGGGCTGCCGTCGGAGTTGAGGGCCGTCGTCGCGCCCTTGACGGTGTTGAGCACGGAGTCCTTGTTCTCGGTGTCGAGCGAGTTCGACTGCTGCCGCATGGGGACGACGTCGAGGGAACTCTTGGTGATGGTGTTCATGGCGCCAGTGAGGTTGGGGGGCGCGAGGTCCGCTGCGCTGTGGGCATGGGCCGGCACGGCAGCACCGGCGATGGCCATGGACCCGGCAACAACGGCGGCGGCCTTCAGCGACTTCATCGTGTTCCTTTCTTCGGCAACTCATGTCATCAGGGGAATTCTCACTGCGCAGGCAGGGGAATACCTGGCCTCTCCCTGCCTGCCCAACGAGACCCGGCCTCCTCGGTAACCCCATGGGGGTGCAAATTCCGCGACTCACTCGAATGAACGGCGTGTCGCATTCTCATATAAGTCGGTACGGATAAGTCGGTGGGCACGAAATGCCGTCGGGCCGACCATGAGGTCTCCCCTGCTCGAGCGGAGCTTGGGAAGGCCGGCCCGACGGCGGGGTGGTGCCTGCTTCGCCTCAGGCACCGTTCCCCGGTCCCGAGAGGGTGATCTGCGACCGTCAGGACCGCCGCAGATCACCGGTCGGCGCGTTCAGCGGGGGCAGACCGGGCAGGTTCGCCTTCGGCAGGCCGCCGCCGACCAAGCTGGCCGTCATCACGTTGACCATGCCGGTCAGCACGCTCCTCGCCGCAGGCGCCACCCGTGCGCGGTCGTCGGAGGTGGCCGCCTTGAGCAGGGCGTCGACCTTCTTCTGGAGGTCGGCCAGGGCGTCGCGCTTGAGGTCGATCGGGCGCGTGGGCCTGTCATACGCGATGCTTCCGCCCTGTACGGGCGACGAGGGTGCGGCTGGAAGCAGCGGCAGCGTCGATGCCGTGGACTCGGCCGGCGTGATCGGTGCCGTGGGCTTGTTGGGCGCCGCGGAAGGAGCGGGCGCCGACGGCTTGGTGGACGTGGCCGGCTGGGCCGCCGGGGAGGTGCCGGTGAGCTTGGCGAGCGACTTCTTGACGTCGCCGCCGAGTCGGGCCGCCTGCTTGTCGGAGAGTTGGCCGTTGTTCGCCTTGAGCACGGAGTCGAGCAGAGCGGTGACCGGCTTCAGGACGCCGGCGAGGTCATCCAACGACTTGACCTGCGTCATGAGCGCATCCGCGGCGGGTACGGGTGCCGTCGCCCGGGTGCGGTCACGGCTCGAGTCTCCGTCGACCGCCAGCGCGGCGGAGGCGGTGATCCCGAGCACGAGCGTGGCGCAGAGGGCGGAGGACGCGAGGCGTCGGGCGGGCAGAGCACGCATGGGTGTTTCCCTTCGATCGGTGCGGCAGATCTTGCATTCACCGTTAAATCAGCCATCACCATCTGCAACCGGTCGGTCTCCTTCTGTAGCGGCCTGCGGCCCCAATCGCTGCCGTCGCCGCAGGTGAGCCGCCGCAAGGAGAGTGACGCGCCCTTCGCTCCATTCGGGGCACAGCAGACCGGCCGCCCTCCCATCAGGGAGGACGGCCGGGGAACGGTGCGCGACTACGTCAACGGTTGAGGCACGTGTTGCCGAACGCGGGGTTCAGCACACCGACGAGGACGTTGACGGTGTTCCCGCAGAGGTTGATCGGGATGTGGGCCGGGACCTGGACGACATTGCCCGACAGCACACCGGGTGAGTGGGCGGCGACGCCCTTCGCCTCGCTGTCGGCAACGGCGACGCCGGCGGTGCCCACCACAGCGGTGGCGGCGGCGACGGAGGTCAGGGCCAGGCCCTTCGCGATACGCGGCATGGAGAAGTGCTCCTTGGTAGTGACGCCATACATCCGGGCGGTGCGCCCGACACTCGATCAACGCATGGCACACAAGGGGGGTTGTGCGGCCGAAAGAGTGATCCGCGAAACGCATAGTTTCACGATTTCGACACGCATGTCTGGTTTCACCGATATATACGAATTGGCAGATACGGTTGCGGTTCTCCGCAACCAAAGGCTGCTGTGCACCGGTCGAGGGCACCCCTCAACCGCTGTTGTCCCGCTTCCTCCCCGCGGTCCACCTGCACGAGCATCGCGAAAGGGCACCGCCGGTCATGCGCCATAACCCGGGTCATCTGCTACGCCGCGCCATCGTGGGCTGCTGTGCTCTCGCTTCTCTCTGGACACCCGGCACCCCCGCGACGGCCACGTCCACCGCGCCGACGGCCGAGGCGGAGAGCCTCGCGTTCCAGCAACGCCACAGCGCCGTGCAACACGGGGGGATCGTCCGCGCGGCCAACTCGTCCATCACCTGCCATACCGCCCTGCCGCGTGCGGACGCGCCGTCGTGCCCGGACGCGCGCGGGGGCGATACGGCGGCGAACGGCGACTTCGACATGTTCTACATCGACGTGGACAACGACCCGAACACCTACAACTCCAGCCAGGGCGAGCTCCGTCTGCCGGAGGGGGCGCGGGTGACGTACGCCCGTCTGTACTGGGGCGGCAACCTGCGTGTAGGGGAACAGAAGCCACCGGAGGACAACGGCCGGGTGCTGATCGCGGAGCCCGGCGGCACGTACCAGGAGGTGCTCGCGGACACCGTGGTCGGGCACCGCGCTGCGCACGGCGCGGACGCTTTCCAGGCCTCGGCGGACGTCACGGAGCTGGTGCGGTCCAGCGGTCCGGGCTTTTACACCGTGGCGCAGGTCAACGTGGCGAGGGGCCACTCGGCCACCGGTGCCTGGGGCGGCTGGACACTGGTGGCGGCGTACGAGAAGAGGTCGGAGCCGCTGCGCCACCTGGCGGTGTGGGACGGCTTCGACGCGCTCTCGGCCGACCGGGACCAGGAGGTCCGGCTGCCCGCCATGGCGTTCCCGAAGAGCGCGGGCGGGCGGGTCGGACTGGTCGCCTACAACGGGGACCGCGGTGCACCCGGCGACACGCTCACCGTTTCCACCGGTCACGGGAAGCCGATCGCGTTGGGCGACGCGGCCAACCCGCGGAATGACGTTCTGAACTCGACGATCAGCGATCCGGGTGCGACCGGCCCGGGGCGGGCGCCCGCCTATCCCAACACGCTCGGCTACGACTCCGACATCCTCGATCTGAGCGAGGAAATCCGGCCCGGCGGCGACCAGTTGGCGTTCCGGATCGCTTCGCAGCGGGACGCCGCCTGGGTCGGAGTGCTCTTCGTCGCCGTGGACGCCAAGCCATGACGCACACCGACCCGCGTCGCGACCGTGCGCAAGGAAGCCCCATGCACCTGCCACCCACGGACCCTCCGTCGCGCATCCTGCACATCACCCAGCCCGTGGACGGCGGGGTGGCCCGGGTCGTGACCGACCTGATGCGGGCACAACTCGCCGACGGACTGCACGTCACCGTCGCCTGTCCCGGCGGTGGTGGTCTCACCCCCGCTCTCCGGGCGCTCGGCGCGAACGTACGGCACTGGCACGCGACACGCTCGCCGGGGCCCACTCTCCTCCATGAGGTCCGACACCTCCGGCGCGTCCTCTCCGACGTGCGGCCCGACCTGGTCCACGCGCACAGCGCCAAGGCCGGGCTGGCCGCGCGGCTCGCCGTACGCGGGCGGATTCCGACCGTGTTCCAGCCGCACGCCTGGTCGTTCGAGGCGGTCGGCGGGGTCACCGCCTCGCTCGCCCTGAAATGGGAGCGGTGGGGCGCGCGTTGGGCCGACCGCGTGGTCTGCGTGAGCGAGGCCGAGCGGCTCACCGGGGAGCGTGCCGGGGTGCGGGCCCGGTGGCGGGTGATCGCCAACGGCGTCGATCCGGGGCGCTTCCATCCCGCGGCCCCCGGTGCCGTACGGGCCGAAATTCCGCTGCTCGCCGGTATCGGTGCCGACGTTCCGCTGGTCGTGTGTGTGGGGCGGCTGTGCCGGCAGAAGGGGCAGGACATCCTGCTGGCGGCGTGGAGCACGGTCGTCAGGCAGGTGCCGGGGGCCCGGCTCGTGCTGGTCGGCGACGGGCCGGACACTCAGGCGCTGCGGGGGCTCGCACCCGACGAGGTGCTGTTCGCCGGAGCCGCCGCCGATGCCGTGCCCTGGTACCAGGCCGCCGATCTCGTCGTCCTGCCGTCCCGCTGGGAGGGCATGGCGCTGGCGCCGCTGGAAGCCATGGCGTGCGGCCGGCCGGTCGTGATCACGGACGTGGACGGTGCCCGCGAGAGTCTGCCGCCAGGTCAGGAACCCGTGCCCCCCGAGGATCCCGCAGCGCTCGCCCGCACCATCACCGGGCTGCTGCGCGATCCGGTGCGGCGCGAGTCTCTCGGCCACCAAGGGCGCCGCCACGTCCTGACCAGCCACGACGTGCGGCACACGGCCGAAGCCGTGGCGGACGTGTACCGCGAACTGCTGGCCGACGGAAACGGTGCGAGAGGCGCGGGCGCGTCACGCGGCGGTCGCGCGCCGGGCTCCGCATCCGTCGGGCACGCCCCGTGCGGGGAACCCACCGAGTACAGGAAGTCCATCCTCACGTGACTGCGGAAAGCACCGTTCCCTCCCCTGGCGGACAGGCACAGGGGCACGGATCTTCAAGCGTCTCAAGCGTCTCGGTCATCACGCCACGCGGGGCCGACGACGGCTCCGGATTCCCGGCCGCGCGGCCCGCCATACGGCGGCACTCCTCGGCGCTCGCGCTGCTCGCGGTGGACGCGGGCGCGGCACTCCTCGTCGCGCAGGCGCTCACCGACGCCCGGACACCAGGGCATCCGCTGCTGGTCGCCGGATTGCTGCTGGCCGTCGTGTGCCTGAACGCGCGGGCACGGCTGTACCGGCCGCCCGCTGTGCCTGCCGTACTGGACGAACTGCCCGCGATCTGTGCGCGGATCGTCGTCTGCTGGTGCGTGCTCGCGGCGGCGGTGGCGGCCTACTCCCCGGACCACTCCCTGTCCGTCGACGCCCTGGCCCTCGGCTGTGTCCTGCAGTCGGCGGCGAGCTGCGCGGGCCGGGGCACGGTGCACTGGCAGCGCCGCCGGGCGCTCGTCCGCAGGCCCGGTGCGGCCCTGGTGGTCGGTCCCGCGGCGACCGCGCAGCGCGTGGCCGCCGCGTTCCTTCGGCGCCCGGGGTGCGGACTGCGGCCCGTGGGCGTCGTCGCGGACCAGGCAGCCGGGGGCGAAGGCCTGCCGGTGCTGGCCACGGACGAGGAGGTGCGGCGGGCGCTCGTCCAGAACGGCGTCCAGACCGTCCTCGTCGTGGGCTCCCGCACCGAACGCGGACCGCTGCTGCGGGCATTGGCCGAGGCGGGCTGCGTGCTGTGGCAGGTGGACGCGGAGTCGCCGTCATACGACCGAAGCAGTGAGCGTCTCGCCGGATTCCCGTGCCGTCGACTGGAATTGACACCGCGTTACGAAGGTGTCGGCAAGAGGGCGCTGGACATCGTCGTCTCCGGGACCCTACTGCTCCTGGTCAGCCCGCTGCTGCTGACCACCGCCGTCGTTCTGCGGCTGAGCGACGGACCCGGGGTGGTGTTCCGGCAGGAGCGGATCGGCAGGGGCGGGCGGCCGTTCACGCTGCTGAAGTTCCGTACGCACCGCCCGGCCGACGCGCACGAGGCCGCGACCCGGTGGAGCGTGGCGAACGAGCAGGAGATGCGCTGGTTCTGCCGTTTTCTGCGACGCACCTCACTGGACGAGCTGCTCCAGCTGTGGAACGTGCTGCGCGGCGACATGAGCCTGGTCGGACCTCGCCCCGAACGGCCTTATTTCGTCGGCAAGTTCAGTCAGACGTACCCCGGCTACACAGACCGGCACCGGATGCGGACCGGCATCACCGGCCTCGCCCAGATCCACGGGCTGCGCGGTGACACCTCGATCGAGGACCGCGCCCGCTTCGACAACGCGTACATCGACGACTGGTCGCTGTGGCAGGACGTCTGCGTCCTGCTGCGCACGGCGGCCGCGCTCGTCCGGCCCACGGGGAGCTGAGCCGTGACCCGGCTGGGTGCCAGTGCCACATCGTCCGTTCTGCCGGTGCCGGCGATGATGGCCATGCTCGCGCTGCCCGTCCTCCCCGAGGGCAAGGACGGGGCGACCGCGGCCGACGCCGTCTCCGGGCTGCTCGTGCTGTGGTGCGGGATCCGCCTGCTACGGGAACGGCGGCGCCCGCTGTCCCGGACGGCTGCCGTGGTGCTGGGGCTGCCCGTCGTGGGACTCGCCCTGGCGGCGGCCGGGGCGGCCTCGCCGGGGATCGGGGTCTCCGGGCTCGCCCGGTATCTGCAGATCTTCGTGCTCGTGCCGGCGGCGGTACTGCTGAGCATGCGGGGCCGGGCGGACTTCCGGGTGGTGGCCTGGGCGTTCGTCGGGCTGGCGCTGTGGCAGGGGGCCGTGGGCGTGCACCAGTACGCCACCGGTACCGGGGCCTCGTACGCGGGTGAGGACATCCGGGCTGTGGGGACCTTCGGGCCGACGGACGTCATGGGGATGGCGACGGTCGTGTCGTTGGGGATGGTATGCGCGGTGGGGCTGGCGCTGCGGCCGCACGCCGCCGGGCAGCGGGCGGCGTCCGGGCTCTGCGCGGTGGTACTCGTGCTGCCGCTCGCGGTGTCGTTCAGCCGGGGCGCGTGGATCGCCACGGCGGTGGCGTGCGGGCTCCAGGTGGTACTGGCAGGGCTGCGGCGGGCGGTCACGGTGTTCGCGGCGGTGGCCGCCGTGGGCGTGGTCCTCGTGGGCGGGCTCGGCATCGGCTCCGCGATGTTCCAGCAGCGGATCAGTAGCATCACCCAGGTCACGGACAGCCCCGACCGGTCGGTCACCGACCGGTACACGATGTGGGCGGCGGCCGTCGACATGTGGCACGAACAGCCGCTGACCGGCGTGGGGTTGAAGGGCTTCCCCGAGTTCCGGGACGGGCACGCCTCGCTGGCGCTGTCGTCCGGGAGCGACATCGGGGGCGTCGGCAC
Source organism: Streptomyces sp. CA-210063 (assembly GCF_024612015.1). Lineage (NCBI taxonomy): Bacteria > Bacillati > Actinomycetota > Actinomycetes > Kitasatosporales > Streptomycetaceae > Streptomyces > Streptomyces sp. CA-210063. Next base: position 7,003,952 of record NZ_CP102512.1, on the reverse strand, counting down.
CACGTACCACAAGCAGCCCCTGCTGTCGCCGCACAACATGTACCTCCTCGTACTGAGCGAGCAGGGGCTCGTCGGACTGCTGACCCTGGCGGGGAGCTGGCTGGCGCTCCTGGTGTGCGCGGTGCGGGGGCTCGTGCGGGTACGGCGTGAGCCGGGAGGGCCCGTCCGTGGACCTGGTGAGCTCGTCCCTGGACCTGGCGGGCTCGCGCCCGGCTCCCGTGGGCTCGATTGCGGGCTCGTCGCGTGCGGGGTTCTCGTGTGGGTGCTGGTCGACTTCGTGTACGCCGACATCGGCGGGCCCTCGACCGTGCTGACCGCCGTGGCCTTCGGGCTGGTGGCGTGGTGGGCGCTGGCGGACATCACTTCCTCCTCCCGCGCGTCCGCCGAGGAACGGGCCGGGACCGCCGTACCGGAGGGGGGCGGAGCGCGATGACGATGACGCCTCCTCGGACGACCGACGGAACCCCCGCGGTGCCCGGGCCCTCGCCCGCGCCCGCCGCCCGAGCCGCTGACAGACCCACTGACGTCGCCCCGCCGACCAGCCGGTTCCTCGCCAAGGCAACCCTCGTCACAGCCGCGCTCACGGCCGTCGGGTCGCTGCTGGGCCTCGGCCGCGACCAAGCGCTGTCGTACCTGTTCGGGGCCGGCCCCGAGACGGACGCCTTCCTGGTCGCCTGGACCGTGCCGGAGTTCGCGGCGACGCTGCTCATCGAGGACGGGCTGGCCATCGTGCTGGTGCCGATGATCAGTGTGGCCGTGGCCCGCCGCGCGCAGGGCGCCCCCGGCGACCCGGTCCGCTCGCTGGTCGCCACCACGCTGCCCCGGCTGTCGCTGGCCTTCATGGCGGCGGCCGCGACTCTGATCGCCGGGGCGCCCTACCTCGTGAAGGTGCTCGCGCCCGGGCTGCCCGATCCGGGGCTCGCGGTGGACTGCACCAGGCTGACGGCGACCTGTGTGTTCACCTTCGGGCTCGCCGGGTACTGCAGCGCGGCGCTGCGGGCCCACCACCGGTTCATGGCGCCCGCGGCGATCTACGTGGCGTACAACACCGGGATCATCGCGGCGATGTTCGTCCTCGGCGGGCGCTGGGGGGTGCGCGCGGCGGCGATCGGGGTCGCGGTGGGCGGCGGACTGATGATCATGTCCCAACTGCCTTCTCTCCTCCAGGTGTTGAGACGCAAGTCGGCCACGGTCATCGAGGCGGCGGAGCCGGAGCGTCCGATGGATCTCGCTCTCGTCAGCACCGTCCTCCTCTTCGGACTGTGCCGTCAGTCCCAGGTACTCATCGAGCGTTTCCTCGGCTCCACGCTCCCGGCCGGGGCCATTTCGCACCTCAACTACGCGCAGAAGGTGGCCCAGATCCCGATGACGTTCTCGCTGATGCTGTGCACCGTCACCTTCCCGGTGGTGGCGCAAGCGCTGGCCGCGGGCGACGCCGAGCGGGCCCGCAGCCGGGTGGAGAAGGATCTGGCGCTGGTCTCCTGCATCGTGCTGTTCGGCGCGGCGGTGATCGTCGCCTGCGCGCCGCAGATCATCGAACTCCTCTTCCAACGCGGCGCGTTCACCGGCCACGACACCGCCGCCACGGCCAGCGTGATGCGTGTGTACGCCCTCGGGCTGCTGGGCCACGCGATGGTGGGCGCGCTGGTCCGTTCGTACTTCTCGACCCGGCGCCCCAGCTGGTACCCGCTCGCCGCCATGGCCACCGGGATCTTGGTGACCTCCTGCATCGGCGCGTTCACCGCCGGCAGTTGGGGCGTGCTCGGGATCGCCGCCGCCAACGCCACCGGGATCACCGTCACGGCCCTGCTCCTGCTGTACGGGGTCGGCGGGCGCGGGGTGCCGATCCGCGTCCGGCAGGTGGTGGCCGAGATGAGCCGGCCGGTGTGTGCGGCCGTGGTCGCCGCCGCACTCGGACTGTTCTGCGCGAGCCGCGTGGACACACCCGTGATCGGGCTCGCCGTGGGGTCCGCGGTGGTGTCCGTCGTCTTCGTCGCGCTGGCACGGGCCCTGGGGGCCGCCGGCTTCACACCCGCACTCCACTCCGTCACACGAAGGCTCCCGTATGTCCGTAACCGCTGAACCGACCCCACCCACCGGCCGCACCAGACCCGCCTTCGGCACAAGCCTGTGGGTGGCGATGTACCACTCCGTCGGCGACTGCACCGACGACCCGTACCGCGTCACCGTCTCCCCCGACCGCCTCGGCCGGCATCTGGCCTGGCTGCGCCGCAGGGGGCTGCGCGGGGTGAGCGTGGCCGACCTGCTCGCCGCCCGGGCACGGGGCGAAGGGCGGAAACTGGTGGGGCTCACCTTCGACGACGGGTACGCGGACTTCCTCGACGGCGCCCTGCCTCTGCTGCGTGACCACGACTGCGGGGCCACCGTCTTCGTCCTTCCCGGACAGTTGGACGGCGAGAACCACTGGGATCCGCTCGGCCCGCGCAAGCGCCTGCTGGGCAAGCGGGGCATCCTGCTGGCCGCCGCCACGCGGGGCATCGAGATCGGTTCGCACGGGCTCGCCCACATCGACCTCACCAAGGTGGACGACGAGACGCTGCGCGCCGAGGTCGCCGGGAGCAGAGCGCTGCTCTCGGAGTTGATCGGCGCTCCGGTACAGGGCTTCTGCTACCCGTACGGCACCGTCGACCAGCGAGCCGTCGACGCCGTACGGGACGCCGGGTACGCGTATGCCTGTGCCATCGACCCCGGCCCGCAGTACGGCCCGTACGCCCTCCCCCGCGTCCACATGGGCGAGCAGGACACCGCCGTGCGTCTCTACCTCAAGCACCGGCTGCACCGCATGCGCCGCCGCCCCGTCGAGGGGGCCTGAGGACGTGAAGGCACTGCACATCATCACCGGCCTCGGGGTCGGCGGCGCGGAGCAGCAACTCCGGCTGCTGCTGCGGCACCTGCCGCTCCACTGCGAGGTCGTGACGCTCACCAACCCGGGCCCGGTCGCCGACGGCCTCACGGCCGACGGCGTACGCGTCACCCACCTCGGCATGTCCGGCAATCGCGACCTCACGGCCCTCCCCCGCCTGGTGCGGCTGATCCGTGCGGGCGGCTACGACCTCGTACACACGCATCTGTACCGGGCGTGCGTGTACGGCCGGACCGCCGCGCGCCTGGCCGGTGTGCGGGCCGTCGTGGCCACCGAACACTCCCTGGGCGAATCGCAGATGGAGGGGCACCGGCTCTCCGCCGGGGTCCGCGCGCTGTACCTCGCCAGCGAACGCCTGGGCCGCGCCACGGTCGCCGTCTCCCCCACGGTCGCCGAACGGCTGCGACTGTGGGGCGTGCCGGGACCGCGCATCGAGGTGGTGCCGAACGGCATCGATCTCGCCCGCTTCCGCTTCGACCCGGACTTGCGCGAACGCACCCGCAGGCGGCTCGGGCTGCCGGAGGGCGCGTACGTCGTGGGCGGCGTCGGACGGCTCGCGGCGGGCAAGCGGTTCGACGTCCTCGTCCGGGCGCTCGCCCAGCTCCCCGCGGATTGCTGGTTGTTGCTGGTCGGTGGCGGCCCGGAGGAGAACGTCCTGCGGCGGGCCGCCCAACAGGTGGGGGTCGCCGACCGGGTGCTGCTCACCGGCGAGCGGGCCGCGGGCGGCCGCCCGGGCGCCGATCTGCCGTCGCTGCTGACCGCCATGGACGTCCTCGCCTCGCCCAGCACCGAGGAGGCCTTCGGACTGGCGGTCGTGGAGGCCATGGCGGCCGGGTTGCCTGTGCTCTACGTCTCCTGCCCCGCGATCGAGGACCTGCCGCAGGACAGGGCCGACGGCGCCCGGCGCGTACAGGGGAGCGCGGACTCATTCGTACACGCTCTCCTCGACGCCCGTGCCGAGGGGCCACGGTCCCGGGCCGTTCCCGCCGCCGCCCACCACTACTGCATCACTCGCAGCGCCGCCCAGCTCATGGACGTGTACGCGGCCGTCTCCAGCACGCCTTCCGGAAGCCTGTCTTTGGGAGTGAGTTCCGTATGACCGACATCGCCGACCAGACAGACCGTACGACCGACCGGGCTCCCGGGAACCCACAGGAGGCCGGCCCGCTCGCCCGAGTGAAGTCCTTGCCGCCCTGGTCCCTGCTCGCGGTCGGCGTCCTGCTCGGCGGGGGGCTCGGGGGCGCGTACGGCGTCGTCACGCCTCCGGCCTACACAGCCACGAGCTATGTCGTCGCGGTGCCCGCCAAGGAGTCGGACCCGCAGGCCGCGCTGGGCTTCGCGCAGGCGTACGGGCGGGTGGCCACACAGCTCGCGGTGCTCGGGGACGCGCAGGTGTGGGCCAGAGTGCCGGTCACCACCCTGCGGAACAGCGTACGGACGGCGACCTCCCCGGACGCGCCGATGGTCGCCGTCTCGGCCACCTCCACACGGCGCGACCTCGCCGCCGACATGGCCAACGCCGTGTCGCGCGCCCTCACCCGGCACGCGAAGTCCGCCGAGAAAAGCACACACGTCGAGCTCCAGCAGTTCGCGCGCGCCACCAAGCCCAACGAGGCGTCCTCGGCCTCGCCGACGGTGACGGGCCTGGTGGGCGCAAGTGCGGGTGGACTGCTCGGCGGACTGCTCCTGCTGGTGCGCCCGCGACGCACCGCGGACGCCCCCCTGCTGGCCGCCGTGCCGGGCCCGGCCACCTCCGCCGACGCACACCGGCACCTGTGACCGGCGCGCTCCGAGCCGTGGACGACGGCAACGACAGCATCCGCACGGAGAACGCCCTGCACGCCGAGCTCTGCACCGACGAACGCGAGTTCGCCACGCTCGGTCCCGCCTGGACCCGCCTCCACCGGCGGTGCTCCGCCGCCACACCGTTCCAGAGCCACGCCTGGCTCCACTCGTGGTGGCTGTCGTACGGCAAGCGCGGCCGGCTCCGGATCATGCTGGTACGCGACGGCGAGGAACTGCTCGCCGCCGCTCCCCTCACACTCACCGCGCTGCCGCTGCCCGCCCTGATCCCCCTCGGCGGCACGATCTCCGACTACGCGGACGTCCTCATCGACGACGAGCACACCGACCGCGCGGCGGCGGCGCTGACCGAGGGGCTGTTCGCCCTGGCCCGCACCGCGCTGATCGACTTCCGCGAAGTGCGGCCCGGCGCCGCGGTGGAGCACGTGTACGAGAGGTGGCGCGGTCCCCGGCGGCGGGTCGCCGACTCGGTGTGCCTGGAGCTGCCGGCCCGGCCGATGGACGAGTTGCTCACGCGGTTGCCGACCGCCCGGGCCCAGCGCGTCCGGGCCAAGATCCGTAAGCTCGGCGGCCTCGGCGTCGAACCGCGTGTCGTACCGCACGACGAGGTGGACACGGCCCTGGACACCATGCTGGACCTGCACCGGTTGCAGTGGCAGGGCCGCAAGGTGACCACCGAGCACCTCAGGCCCCGGTTCCACGAGCACCTGGCCCGCTCGATCGGCCCGATGGTCAGGTCCGGGGACGCCGTGGTGACCGAGTTCGGGGTCGGGGGTGAGGTCCTGGCCGTCGACGTGACCCTGCTGTCCCAACAGCTGGCGGGCGGCTATCTGTACGGCGCCCATCCCCGACTGCGGGAGTGGAAGGCGGACGTCGCCACGATGGTGCTGCATGCCTGCGCCGAGCGCGTGGGCAACAGCGACCGCCGGGTGCTGAGCATGCTGCGCGGGGCCGAGTCGTACAAGTTCGCCTGGCGCCCGGACACCGTGGTCAACCAGCGGTTCCTCCTCGCCCGGCGGCGTACGGCACCGCTGGTGTCGGCGGTCGTCTGGGACGCGACCGCGCGCAGTCGGGGCAAGAAGCTGGTCCGTCGCTGGCGGGAACGCGGTGGGGCGGGCCGTGACCGGCCCGCCACCGCGTCACCGGTCGCGCGACCACCAGGCGAAGCGCAGGCAGAGCTTCCCACCGAGCCAGTACTCGACCCACTCCCCCAGGTCCAGCGGCCAGCAGTGGGGCCAGAGCCCCGGGATGGTGGGCGTGGGCCGCGGAGTCGTCGGCACGGGGTCGGTGCGCCCGGACAGCACGGACCGGTAGACCTCGGACGCCTTCGGGTTGGCCTTGCACTGCCACACACCGTGCGGGCAGTAGTCGGTGAGCGTGTTGTAGAGCGGCTTGTGCTTGTCCATCCAGGCGAGCATGCCCCTCATGTACTCCGGGTTGTCCCCGTTGTGGAACAGCCCCCATTCGGCATACGAGATGGGCTTGCCATGGGCCTTCGCGAAATCCACGTGCGCCTGGAGCCCATACGGCTCCGTCACCTGCTCGTCGAATGACCGTCCGCGCGGCTGATCGTACGAGTCCATGCCGATGATGTCGACCGTACCGTCCCCCGGATAGCACCGGGTCCAAGGGATGGCGTCCCGGCCACGGTTCGGCGTCCAGTCGAACGCGAACTTCTGGCCCGGCACCGTTCGCATGGTGGCGACGATCCGGTTCCAGTACCGCTTCCAGTTCTCCGGGTCCGGCCCGCAGCGATGGGTGTACGTGATGCCGTTCATTTCCCAGCCGAGCACGATGACGGTGTCCGGCAGCTTCAGCTCGACCAGCCGCTCGGCCAGCTTGCGGAAGTGGTGGTCGAATTCGCCCACCGCCGCGCGCCGCAGCAGTCCGCGGACCTCGGCGTCGGAGACACGCTCCTCATTGCGCTCCATCATGGGCACGTTGAGGACGAACATCCGGTCGTCCCTCGCCCGCCGCCAGTCCGCCCACACATCGAGGAATTCCAGCCGGCCCTCGATGTTGCTCCACCGGTCGCCCGGCAGATACGTGTGCGCCACGCGCAGATCGGCCCCGCCCAGCCAGTCGCTGAGCTGGGCGATCCGGGCTGTGCCCAGGGGACCGTAGCCGACGTAGGCGCCGAAGGCCGGGAACTCCTTGTCGGGCTCGGCCCCTGGGGCAGCGGGCGCGGCAGACGCCGGCGGCGAGGGCACCGGGACCGGCCTTGTCTGAATTCCCGGGGTCGTCAGCGGGGTCGGCCTGGGTACCGGAGGGTCGCCGACCCGCACCGGCCCGGCGCCGACGGCGTACCCGGGTCCCGAGACGAGGACGAGCCATGCAACGACACCAGCCGCGACGCACGCCGACCGTCCGCTCCGGCGTCGCCGCCGCTGTAGGGCCATGTCCACTCCTTTCCGCCGCTCCTGCGCTGTCCCCCGGCTGCTTCCGCTTCCACTGCTTTTGCTTCTCACCTACTGACACACAGTCATATGAATACGGAGTCCGCCAGCCGAAGCTCCGTCGTTCGGGTGGTCGGACCACCCGTGCGGGTGGTCCGACCACCCGAACGACCTGAAAGGAAATGTCCGTGTCACTGCTCGACATCCGCGTCCCCGCCGTTCTGCTGCGGATCGACCGGAATCCCTTCCACCACGGAACGCTGGGGGCCGTACGCACCCTGGGCCGAGCCGGTGTGGAGGTGCACGTGATCGCTGATTCCGCCGGCAGCCCCCACACCCGATCGCGTTTCGTGACCGACACGCACTCCCCGCCGGCGCCCGGTGCGTCGACTGCGGAGATCGCCGCCGTCCTGCGCCGGGTGGCCGCCCGGATCGGCCGGCGCTCCGTCCTGATCCCCATGGACGACGCGAGCGCCATCGCGGTGTGCCGCCTGGGTGCGGAACTCGCGTACGGCTATCTGCTCCCCGACCAGCCCGTCGGTCTCGCCGAGCGGGTGGCCGACAAGGCGGAGCTCGCCACCCTGTGCGGACGCGTGGGCGTTCCGCATCCGGTGACCCTGGTCCCGGACAGCGTGGCCCAAACGGCCGCCTTCGCCTGGCAGCTGGGGCTCCCTCTGGTGGCGAAGTGGAGCCGCCCATGGCGGGTACCCGGCGGGTCGGGGTTGCGCAGCACGATGGTGGTGCACTCCCCGGAGGAGGCTCAGGCACTGTTCCGGCGGACGGAAGAGGCGGGCAGCCGGCTGCTGCTCCAGGCGTATCTGCCCCCGGGGCCGGACCGTGACTGGTTCTTCCACGGGTACGTCGACCGGGCCGGCGTGGTACGCGGCGGAGGCCCCGGCCGCAAACAGCGTGCTTGGCCGCGCGGCGCGGGTCTGACCACCGTGGGGTGCTGGACGCCGAACCCCGAGGTACAGGCGCTGGCAGAGCGACTGGTGGGCGCGCTCGGCTTCCGGGGAGTCTTCGACCTCGATTTCCGCAGGGACGGCACGACGCACGCGTACCACCTGCTCGACTTCAACCCGCGTCCCGGCGCCCAGTTCCGGCTCTTCACGGACACGGCCGGAGTGGATGTCGTCCGAGCCCTGCATCTGGATCTGACGCGCCGCCCGATCCCGGACGGAGACCCGCTGCCCGGCCGGGACTTCGTCGTCGAGAACTACGCGCCGCTGGCCGCGCTGCGTCCGCGCCGGGGGCGCGAGTTCGCCTGGCACGCCCGGGACGACCTCGCGCCCAGCTTCGCGCTGTGGGCGCTGTGGTGCCGGCACGCGGCCCGGAGCCTGTCGGACCGGCGCCCCGCTCCCGAAGTGCGGATCGTACGGCAGGCAGGCGCCCCGGCATCCCCACCGTCCTCGACCTCCCTGCCGTCCCCGACGTCCCCGACGCCCCCGACCGACTGACCGACTGACTGACTAGAGAGCGAGTAACTGCTGATGTACGACCTGCTGGTGGTGGGTGCCGGACCCTATGGACTGTCCATCGCGTCCCATGCCGCAGCCGCCGGGCTGAACCTGCGCGTCGTCGGACGGCCCATGGCGTCCTGGCGCGACCACATGCCCCGTGGCATGTTCCTGAAGTCGGAGCCGTGGGCTTCCAACCTCTCGGACCCGCAGGGCAAGTGGCGCCTGGACGTGTACTGCGCGGAGCAGGGCATGACGGCCCGGCACGGCGAGCCGATCCCGGTCGAGACCTTCGCCTCGTACGGCCTGTGGTTCGCGCGCCACGCCGTACCGCCCGTCGACGAAAGGATGGTGAGGGCGCTCCGGTTCTGCCCCGGCGGTTTCGAAGCGCTCCTGGACGACGGTGAGGCGCTGCGCGCGAGGACGGTGGCGCTGGCCATCGGCGTCCTGCCGTTCACCGAAGTGCCGTCCACACTCAAAACGTTGACGCCTATCCATGTTTCGCACAGCAGCGACCACAGTGACCTCGAGCGCTTCCGGGGCCGGGACGTCACGGTGATCGGCGGCGGACAGGCGGCGTTGGAGACGGCCGCGATTCTCGCCGAACAGGGCACCCGAGCCCGGGTGTTGGCCCGGGCGCCGCACCTGAACTGGAACGACGTTCCCTCGCCCCGGGAGCGCTCGCCATGGCAGTCGGTCCGCTCTCCGCTCAGCGGTCTGGGCTGCGGCTGGCGCAACTGGCTCTACTCCGAGCGGCCGGCCTGGTTCCGCCTCCTCCCGGAGGCCAGACGGGCACACATCGCGGAGACCGCCCTCGGCCCGGCGGGCGCCTGGTGGGTGCGCGAGCGGTTCGAGCCGGTCGTCGAGGTGCGGCTGGGGCAGCGGATCACGTCCGCGTACGAGTCCGGCGGCCGCGTACGGCTGGAGACGGTGGGCCGGAGTGGTGAGCCGACGTCTCTGGAAACCGACCACGTCATCGCGGCCACCGGTTTCCGGGCCACCTGCGGCCGGCTGGGACTCCTGGCGGAGAATGTTCGCGGAGGCCTGGAGGCCGTGTCCGACGGTTCGCCCGCGGTCGGGCGGGACTTCGAGTCGTCGGTACCCGGACTGTTCTTCGCGGGCCTGACGACGGCCTCCGGCTTCGGCCCCGCGATGCGCTTCGTGCACGGCGCGACGTTCACGGCGGGGACGCTGGTAAGGGGGGTACGGCGGCGACTGCGCTCGGGAGATTCGGGCAGCCGAATCCCGGCGCCGGGAGGCGGGGTGCGGCTGGCCGGGACCGGGGTCGTCATCCGGAGTTGAGGCGGGCCGCAGGGCCTCGGGTGCCGGACGCTGAGCGTCCGGCACCCGTGGCGTCACCGGCGGGAGGACACTCGGCGCCGCCGGTACAGGATGGCCCCGCCCGCGAGCAGCGCGGCGCTGGCGGCCGAGGTCGCGAGCAGACCGTCACTGCCGGTCTCCGCCATGGTCGGCGTCCCCGGTGGGGTGATGACAGGCTTGCCCGGTGGGGTCGTGGGCGGCTTGGCGGGCGGAGTCACCCGAGGGGTCGTGGGCGGCTGGTGCTGAGGCTCGTCCGGCGGGGTGTCGCGGTGCTCCGTGGGGGGAGCCTCGGGACCCTTCGGCGACCCGGCGTTGACGCACTCGTTGCCGAACGCGGGGTTGAGCGCGGCGAGCACGTCCACGGTGTTCCCACAGACGTTGACCGGGATGTCCACCGGCACCTGGACGTTGTTTCCCGACAGGACGCCGGGCGAGCCTTCGGCCACGCCGTGCGCCGAGGCACCAGAGGCCTTGTGCGAGTCCGAGGAATCGTGCTCCTCCGCGGAGACGGGCGCGTCCCAGGGAGCGTGCCCCTCAGCGTGACCATGCTCCCCCGCGTGTTTGTGCGGGCCTGAGGGACCGTGCTCGTCCGAGGGACCGTGCTCGTCCGAGGGTCCGTGCGCTCCCTTCCCGTCGTCGTGCCCGGAAGTGCCGTGGGCGGGAGCCTCGTGGAACTCCGGTGACGTCGAGCTTTCGTTGACACAGGCGTTGCCGAAGGCCGGGTTGCCGACACCGACGACGTCGACGGTGTTACCGCAGGCGTTGATGGGAACGTGCACGGGAACCTGGACGTTGTTGCCCGACAGGACGCCGGGCGAGCCTTCGGCCACGCCGTGCGCGCCCGAGTCCGCGAGCGCCGAGGAGCTGTACAGGGAAAGAATGCCCGTCGCGGCCGCCGCCGCCACCATTCCCTTACTCAGGGTCTGTCGCACTATCTTGTTGTCTTCCTGCTTGTTCCAGAAGGGGGAAAGGCCGGCCTTGGCACCGTAGAAACGGGCCAAGGCCGGCCGAGACACAATCGGGGTGGCTGCCCCGCTACATCACTTGTTGATGCACACGTTGCCGGCCGCCGGGTTCAGCAGTCCGACGATATTGACGGTGTTGCCGCACACGTTGATGGGAACATGCACGGGGACCTGGACCACATTGCCGGAAAGAACACCCGGGGATCCGGCGGCGAACCCCTTGGCGTCCGCGTCGGCTACGGCCGGAGTGGCCGCGCCGATAACCATGATCGCACCGGCGGCGGCTGCAGCGCCCTTCTTGAGCTTCACGTGTTTCCCTTCTTTGCGGTCATGCACCCATGACGGCCGAAACCGAGCGAGCACAGCTTGAACGGCTCGCACCATGACCTGCAGGCTGTAAACGAGGGATAGACGAATGAAGAAACCACGGAACATGGCGCGCTTGGGAATTCACCCGAACGCCGCACCGGAGACACCCGAACGCAGCACAACGGCGGATCGCATGCGAACACCGCGCAGCGGACACAACGACTACGTCGGCATGGCGAGGTCGTAGGACGCCTCAAGCGCCGTACAGCGCCTCGATCTCCGCCGCGTACTCCGCCGTCACTTGGTGGCGCTTGATCTTGAGGGACGGTGTGAGCAGTCCGTTCTCCTCGGTGAAATGCCCCTCCACCAGTCGGAACTCACGAATGGACTCGGCCCGGGATACCGCCTGGTTCGCGTACTCCACGGCCTTCCGCACGTCGGCGCGCATCCTCGGGTCGTGGACCAACTCGGCCGGCGGGGTGTCCGCGGGCATCCCGTTGACGTGGAGCCAGTGGGTGACGTCCTCGGGGTCGAGGGTGATGAGGGCGGCGACGAAGGGGCGGTTGTCGCCGACGACGATGCACTGGCCGACCGGGGGGCGGCTGCGCAGGCGGTCCTCCAGGACGGCCGGGGAGACGTTCTTGCCGCCGGAGGTGACGAGGATGTCCTTCTTGCGGCCGGTGATGGTGAGATAGCCGTCCTCGTCGAGCGCGCCGAGGTCGCCGGTGGCGAACCAGTCGTCGGTGAGGGCGGCGCCGGTGGCGGCCGGGTCGTTCCAGTAGGTGCCGAAGACGATGGAGCCCTTGATGAGGACCTCGCCGTCGTCGGCGATGCGGATCGCGGTGCCGGGGACGGGCTGGCCGACGGTGCCGGGGCGAGGTTTGAGGGGCGGGACGATGGTGGCGGCCGCGGTGGTCTCGGTGAGGCCGTAGCCCTCGTAGACGATGATCCCGGCGGCGTAGAAGAAGAGGTTGAGGTCGCGGTCGAGCGGGGAGCCGCCGCTGATGGCGTAGCGCATACGGCCGCCGAGTTCCTTGCGGATGCGGCGGTAGACCAGCAGGTCGTACAGGGCCCAGGCGGCGTACAGGGCGGGGGTCGGGCCGGGGCCCCTGTCCAGGAACTTGTCGAGGTGGGCGCGGGCGAAGCGGACGCCGAGGCGGTGGGCGCGGTCGAAGGAGGCGCCGCGGCCGATGCGTTCGGCGGTGGCGCGGCCGGTGGCGTGGATCCGCTCGAAGAGGTACGGGACGCCGACGAGGAAGGTGGGGCGGAACTTCTTGAGCGCGGGCCGGAGTTCGTCGGGCTTGATGCTCGGGCAGTGGCCGATCTCGATGCGGGCCATCAGGCAGGCGATCTGGATCGTACGGCCGAGGATGTGGGCCAGCGGGAGGAAGAGCAGGGTCGAGGCGGTCTGGCCGGTGACCGCCATGAAGACCGGGTGGAGCAGTTCGACCGTGTTCGCCGCCTCCGCGTGGAGGTTGGCGTGGGTGAGGACGCAGCCCTTGGGGCGGCCGGTGGTGCCGGAGGTGTAGCAGATGGTCGCGGCCGTGTCGGGGGTGAGGGCGGCGCGGCGCTTGGTGACCTCGTCGTCGGGGATGCCCCGGCCCAGGTCGGCGAGTTGCGCCAGAGCTTTCTGGTCCAGCTGCCAGACGTGCGGGGGCTGGGAGTGGCGGGCGGTGGCGGTGGCGACGGCGGCCGCGTTCTCGGGGGTCTCCACGATCACGAAGCGGGAACCGGAGTCCCGGACGATCCACTCGATCTGCTCCGGCGAGGACGTGGCGTAGATGGGGACGGACCGGCCGCCGGCCGCCCAGACGGCGAAGTCGAGGACCGTCCACTCGTAGCGGGTGCGGGACATCACCGCGACGCGGCCGCCCGGTTCGAGGCCGGCGGCGATCAACCCCTTGGCGGTGGCGGTGACCTCGCGGGCGAAGGCGGTGGCGGTGACCGGGTGATAGGTGCCGTGGTGGTCGGCGCGGCGCAGGACCACGGCGTCGGGGGCCTCGGTCGCGTTGACGAAGGGCAGGTCCGCGATGCTGCCGCTCGTGGGACGGGGCGCGAGGGCGGGCGTGTGTGCCTCGCGGACGACGCCCTGCGCGTCCTTGGCGACCTCGACCCTGACCCGGTCGACCAGATCGGTGTGCTGCTTCGCCCGGTTCAAGTCCTTGTGTACGCCCATCACGGCTCCCCGAGGCCGACGACCCCTACATTACTGACGAGTCAACTTACCGGTGCGTAAGGAATTTTCAATGGTTGCGGCGGACTCCGGGGACGGGCGAAGGACCGTCGGGGGCGTGTGATAAGCGTGGTTCATGCGCCCCCACCGCCTCAGGTCCGTCCTGATCTCCGCCTGTGTCTCCGTCTGTGTCGCGTCCGCCGTGGCTCTGCCCGGTGCCGTACCGGCCGTCGCCGAGTCCTCCTCCGCTCCCCCTCGTACGGCTGCGGGAGCCCGGTCGCTCACCGTGCTGACGGATCTGTTCGCGGAGCGGCTGCTCGTCGCGGACAAGGTGGCGGCGGCCAAGTACGGCACGACCACGCCGATCGACGATCCCGTGCGGGAGAAGGCGATCCTGGACGACGTGGCGGCTCGGGCGGTGGGGCTCGGCCTCGATCCGGATGCCGTGACCGCCGTGTTCCGGGATCAGATCGAGGCGAACAAGCTGGTGCAGCACGGCCTTTACGCCCGCTGGGACGCTCACCCGGAGGAGCGGCCGACCGAGCGGCCCGACCTCGTGAAGGACGTCCGGCCGGTCCTCGACCGGATCACCACGCGGCTGCTGACCGCGCTCCAGGACACGGAGCCCCTGCGAGCCGGGGCGTCGTGCGAGCCTCGGCTGCGGGTGGCGGCGGTGCGGTCGGCGTTCGAACACCGGCTGGACCGGCTGCATGGGGAGGGACTGGCGCGGGCGTTGCCGTCCGTGTGTGACGACAAGCTTTAACCCATCAGCCGGTCCGCCCTCTCGATCGTGTCAGCCAGGTCGTACACGTCCTTGTCCTCGCGGGCCCTCGCCAAGTCGTCGGCGCGGAAGCCCAGTTCGCGGATCGAGGGGCGGCCCGGGAGGCCGGACCAGCGGGTGTCCTCCTGGCGGAGGGAGTCGGCGAAGTAGGCGGCCACGGCGGCTACTTGGAGGCCGTACGGGGAGGCGGCCCACAGGTCGCCGTGCAGGGAGGAGGCCTCCAGGTCGGCTGATTCCTCGTGCGGGGTGCGGCTGTCGGGGTCGAGCCAGCGGACGGTGGCGGTGGCGAGGTGGCCTTCGGCGCCGGACTTGGTGCGGACGACGTAGAGGGCGGTGACGGTGTGGCCGGGGCCCACCTCGCCGCCGTCGACGCGGTCGTCACGGAAGTCCTCGTCGGCGACCTGCCGGTTGTCGTAGCCGATCAGGCGGAACTCCTCGACCGTCTCCGGGTCGAAGGAGACCTGGGCCTTGGCGTCGCGGGCCGTGAGGTCGACATGGCGCGGGAGTTCCTCGCAGAAGACCTTCTCGGCCTCCTCCTCGGTGGAGACGTACGTGGTGTGGCCGTCGCCCTTGTCGGCGAGCTGTTCCATCAGGGCGTCGCCGTAGTCGCTGCCCACGCCGACGCCGAAGAGGGTGATGCCGTGCTCGCGGCGTTCGCTCGCGATGCGTTCGAGGATGGTGTCGGCGTCGGTGGAGCCGGTGTTGGCGAGGGCGTCGGACAGGAGCACGACACGGTTGGTGGCGCCCTTGCGCAGGCCTTCGACGGCGGTCTCGTAGCCGGTCTCGACGCCCGCGGCGAGGTTGGTGGAGTCGGTGGGTTCCAGGCCGTCGACCGCCTCACGGATCTGGCCGCGGTGGTCGTCGAGGCGGGTCATCGGCAGGACGGTCTCGGCCTCGTCGCTGAAGGTGACGATGGCGACGGAGTCGTCGTCGCGCAGCCGGTTCGTCATCGTGCGCAGTGCGTCCTGGGCGAGGTCGAGGCGGCCCGGTTCGGACATGGAGCCGGAGACGTCGATGACGAAGGTGAGGGCGGCGGGCGGGCGTTCACTGTCGCCCTCGGCGGCGCGGGTCGCGAGGCCGACGCGGACGAGGGACCAGTCCCCGTCATGGCTGTCGTCGGTTGTCCGGGCGCCGTCGACGGTGACCGAGAAGCCGTCACCGTCGGGGCGCTCGTAGTCCTGGCGGAAGCTGTTGACGAACTCCTCCGGCCGGACCGTCGACGGGTCGGGCAGGCCGCCGTCGTCCAGGGTGCGGCGGGCGTAGCCGTAGGAGGCGGTGTCGACGTCGAGGGCGAAGGTGGAGAGGTGGTCGGGGGACGGGGCGATGTCCCGGGACTCGTCGTCCGGCTGCTCGCCCCGCTGTTCGTCGGGGCCGGTGCCCTCGGGGGCCGGGGCCGGGAAGCCGTCGTCGGGGCGGCTGTCGGCCTGTCCCCGGTCGTACGACGACGAGTTGTCGCCGCCGCTCGCGCCGCAGCCGGTGAGGAGCAGGGCGCCTGCCGTGCCCAGGGCGAGGAGCGCGGTGCTCAGCCGTCGCCGTGCCGTCGGCCTCGGCCGCGTGGTCGTCCTGGTCCTGGTCCTGGTCCTGCGATACGTGTGCATCCGGGCCCCCTAGCCACGTCACCTGTCGCCTTTCCGTGGGCGACTGTTGTGACTGTGACGGCGGAGGGGGCCCGGATGTGCGCTACGGGGTGTTGCGGATGCGTCTCGAAGCGGCCACGGCGGGGGCCCGTCGAGACCGGTGGGTGATCCTCCGTTGACCTACGAGACGACGTCCTTGCGGCTGAAACCCCGGAAGGCCAGGGCGAACAGCACCAGCGCGTACGTTATGGAGATGGAGACGCCCTGGATCATGTCAGTGTAGTCCGGCTGCGGGTTGACGACGTCCAGCCAGGCGTACTGCCAGTGCGTGGGGAGGAAGTCGCGCCAGTCGCCGAGGGCGGTCACCTCGTCGAGGACACTGCCGACGATGGTGAGGCCGACGGCGCCGCCGACCGCGCCGAGCGGGGCGTCGGTCTTCGTGGAGAGCCAGAACGCCAGGGCGGCGGTGACCAGTTGGGACACGAAGATGTACGCCACGGTGATCAGCAGGGCCTGGGCGGCGGCGCCCGGGGCGAGTTCACTGCCCGTGGGCAGCTCCAGCGGGCCCCAGCCGTAGGCGGCCGTGCCGACGGCGAGCGCGACGACCGGCAGCAGCACGAGCGCCGCCAGGCTGAGCGTGAGCCCCACGGCGAGCTTGGACCACAGCAGCCGGGCGCGTGGCACGGGCGCGGCGAGGAGATAGCGCAGGGAGGACCAGCTGGCCTCCGAGGCGACCGTGTCGCCGCAGAACAGGGCGACGGGGATGACGAGCAGGAAGCCCGCCGCGGCGAACAGGTTCACCGCGGCGAAGTTCGCGCCGGACGCGGTGGCCGTGTCCATCAGGTTCACCCGGTTGTTGCCCTCGCCGGGCGTGCCGCCGACCTGGAAGGCGATCAGCAGCACGAGCGGCAGGGCGAACAGGATGCCGCCCATGACCATCGTGCGCCGGCGCTTCAGCTGCCGGACCAGCTCGACCCTGAAGGGCAGGGTGCGGCCCGCGCGGTAGCCGTCGGCGACCTCCACGGGTGCCGCGGGGTCGCCGCGTTCGGCGCGCTCGGCCAGCGTGCTCATGCGGACTCTCCGATCAGGGTGAGGAAGGCGTCTTCGAGGCGGCGGTGGGGGCCGACCGACTCCACGGGGACCTCCAGCCGGACGAGTTCGGCGACCAGGCGCTGGGCGCTGCCGTCGGCGTCGAGGCGGACCACCAGGCCGTCGGCGGCGCGCACGGCCGAGTCGACACCCGGCAGGGCGGCGATCTTCTCGACCATGGGCTCGTCCAGGGGCTCGGACGTGCCGACCAGCAGCGTGTCGCCGGAGCCGACGATGTCGCTCACCTGGCCCGCCCGGACGAGCTTGCCGTGGTCCATGACGACGAGATGCGTGCAGGTCTGCTCGACCTCCGCCAGCAGGTGGCTGGAGACGATGACGGTACGGCCGGCCGCCGCGTAGCGGATCATGACCTCGCGCATCTCGCGGATCTGCGGCGGGTCGAGTCCGTTCGTCGGCTCGTCGAGGATGAGCAGGTCGGGCATGCCGAGCATGGCCTGGGCGATGGCCAGGCGCTGGCGCATGCCCTGGGAGTAGGTGCGGACCGCGCGGGCCAGGGCGTCGCCGAGGCCGGCGATCTCCAGGGCCTCGTCCAGGTGGGAGTCCTCGGCGGGGCGGCCGGTGGCCTGCCAGTACAGCTCCAGGTTCTCGCGGCCGGACAGGTGCGGGAGGAAGCCCGCGCCCTCGACGAAGGCGCCGACCCGGGAGAGCACCGGGGCGCCCGGCACGATCGCGTGACCGAAGACGCGGATCTGGCCGCCGTCCGGCTGGATCAGACCCATCAGCATGCGCAGGGTCGTCGTCTTGCCCGCGCCGTTCGGTCCGAGGAGGCCGAGGACCTGGCCCTTCTCGACACGGAAGGAGAGGTCGCGGACGCTGTAGCGGTCGCCGTTCTTGTACTTCTTGCTCAGATCGGTGATCTGGAGCGGGACCTCGGCGAGCGCGGGATCGGGGGCGGGGGTGACGATGCGGCGGCGGCCGGTGACCAGCAGGATCGCGGCGATCACCGCGCCGCTGATCGGCAGGTACCAGACCCAGGCCGGCAGCACGTCCGTCCGGTCGGCCCGGCCGAGCGGCGTGGGCACCTCCAGGTCGCCCTTCAGGGAGACGGTGTACGTCGCCGGGGTCGCCGGGGAGGCATAGCCGAGGTCGGTGGAAGCGAGGACCAGGCGCAGGCTGTGGCCGTCGTCGAGTTCGTGGTCGATGGCCGGGAGGGTGAGCTCGACGTCCTTGCCGGACTTGGCGCCCTCCACCCGGATGGGCTCGACGAGCTGCGAGGGGAGCACCTGGGAGGTGCCGTTCGGGCCGACGTCGTAGACCTTGGCGAAGAGGACGGCGTCCTCGCTGGTCGACTTCACATGGACCGTGGCCGTGGGCGAGCCCGTGATCTGGAGGTCGTCCGCGACGGGCTCCGACTGGAACGCGGCGAACTGGCCGGGGAAGTCGAGGGAGATGCTGACGCCGAGCGAGGACAGCTGGGAGAGGCCGCCGGCGGCGCCGAGGCCGGGCAGGGCCGACACGGCGGGCGGGTTGGCGCCGGCCGGGTTCTCGAAGCTCTGCTCGCGTCCGGCGAGGGCGATCGACGTGGGGTCGCTCTCCAGGCCCGGGTACGCGTCGTCGATCGTACCGCTCAGGCGGGGCTCGCCGTCCCCGGAGCCGGTGCCGAGGGTGCGGGTGACGCGGAACGCCGAACCGGTGTCCGCTCCCTTGTCGTCCTTCAGATAGCGGTCGAACCAGGCGTTGACGCGGGACTGGACGCGGTCCGCCTCCATGTCGCCGCCGTCGTGGCCGCCGGAGATCCAGTCGACGTCCACGGGCGCGCCGTTGGCCTTGATCGCCTCGGCGGCGGCGTCGGCCTGGCCGAGCGGGAAGAGGGAGTCGGTCTGGCCCTGGAGCAGCAGCGTGGGCACGTCGATACGATCGCCGACGGCCTCGGGGCTGCGCTCGTCGAGGAGCTTCACGGCCTCGGCGTCGGGCTGCCCGGACTCGGCGACCCGCTGGTACATCTCACAGAGCCGGGTCTCGAACTTGTCGCAGCCGCCGCCGGTGTTGAAGAAGATGCCGGCCCACAGCTTCTTGAAGACGCCGTTCGGGAACAGGGCGTCCGACAGGTTCCAGTACGTGATCGCGGGCGCGACGGCGTCGACGCGGTCGTCGTATCCGGCGGCCAGCAGCGACACCGCCCCGCCGTACGAGGCGCCGGCGGCGCCCACCCGGGGGTCGCCGTCCTTGTCCAGCTGGACCTCGGGGCGCTTCGCGAGCCAGTCGATCAGCTTCGAGACGTCCGCGACCTCGCCCTTCGGGTCGTTCAGCCCGATCTTGCCGGTCGACTCTCCGAAGCCGCGGGCCGACCAGGTCAGCACCGCGTAGCCGTCCCGGGCGAGGTCCTCGGCCTGCTGCCGGACGTCGTCCTTGCTGCCGCCGAAGCCGTGCGCGAGCAGAACGGCGGGGCGGCGACCGCCGGTGCCGGAGGTGAAGTACGAGGTGTCGATGCGCACGCCCTCGGCCGTGCCCATGGCCTGGTCGGTGCGCTTCACCGGCGCCGCTTCGTCCGAGGCGGTGGCGGTCCAGGTGCCCGCGCCGACGAGCACGACGACGGCGGCCGCGGCGGCGAGGGCCCGCCGCGGCCTCCGCCGCAGCGCCGCGCGCAGTCGCAGTCCGGGCAGTCGAAGATCCATGCGTCAACGGTAAGGGGCCCTGCCGGTGCCTCATGGCCCCCTCAGGGGGGAAGAGTGGGGCATCCCACGGTCGTACGGGGGGAATTCGGCATACAGCGGTCGCGGTATGCGGGGGTGGGGAACGGACCTGACAGCAACCTGATAAGTCGCCCCCGCCGCCCCTGCCCGACCCGTCCTCCAGCGGCCGCGCCCCTGAAACACAAGGGCGCGGGCCGAGACGGTGCGGCTCAGTGGTTGCGCGGACCCCCGGGATGACCCGCAGTCAGCCGGCCTTTTGTTCGCGAAGTTCGTGGACGCTGGCGGTGAGGGTGCCGTCTTGTTGTTCGTAGTGGGAGAGGGCCACGCCGAGGCCGAAGAAGGTGGGTGCCCATTCGCCGATGAAGATGCCCCAGCGGTCTGCGCGGGCCAGGCCGCCGACGGGTTCGGCTTTGAGAGATGTCACCCAGGTGGCGATGGAGAGGCCGATGCTGCCGAAGGCGGCGAGGTAGGCGTGTTCGCTGCGGATGCCCATGTCGTGCATCTTTTGGATGACCATGCCGGCACTCCGTTCGAAGTGGGGTATTTTCGGACGAAGTACCCGATACCGGCCAGGCTAACCAGTACTGCGCGACGAACAACGGCCCCGCCTCAACGAGGACGGGGGCCGTTCGCATGCGGGCCGGGCGGAGCGGGTGTTGTGCACTCCCGGGATTTGCAGCGCCACCACCAGGCTCACACATGCCCGCCGCCCTACTGCTTCCTGGCCGGCGGGCATGTGCAGATGCTCAGTGGTTGCGCGGGAACCCGAGGTCCACGCCTGTGGGGGCGTCGGCCGGGTCGGGCCAGCGGGTGGTGACGACCTTGCCCCGGGTGTAGAAGTGGGTGCCGTCGTTGCCGTAGATGTGGTGGTCGCCGAAGAGGGAGTCCTTCCAGCCGCCGAAGGAGTGGTAGCCGACGGGAACCGGGATCGGGACGTTGACGCCGACCATGCCGGCCTCGACCTCCAGCTGGAAGCGGCGGGCGGCGCCGCCGTCGCGGGTGAAGATCGCGGTGCCGTTGCCGAACGGGGAGGCGTTGATGAGGGAGATGCCCTCCTCGTACGTGTCCACGCGGAGGACGCAGAGGACCGGGCCGAAGATCTCGTCCTGGTACGCCTTCGCGGTCGTGGGCACCTTGTCGAGGAGCGAGATGCCGATCCAGTGGCCGTCCTCGAAGCCGTCGACCGTGTAGCCCGTGCCGTCGAGGATCACTTCCGCGCCCTCTTCGGCCGCGCCCGTGACGTAGGACGCCACCTTGTCGCGGTGCACGGCGGTGATCAGCGGGCCCATCTCCGACGTGGGGTCGTTGCCGGGGCCGATCTTGATCTTCTCGGCGCGCTCGCGGATCTTGTCCACGAGTTCGTCGCCGATCGCGCCTACCGCCACCACGGCCGAGATGGCCATGCAACGCTCGCCGGCCGAGCCGTACGCCGCCGAGACCGCCGCGTCCGCCGCCGCGTCCAGGTCCGCGTCCGGGAGGACCAGCATGTGGTTCTTGGCGCCGCCCAGGGCCTGGACGCGCTTGTGGTTGGCGGAGGCCGTGGTGTGGATGTAGCGGGCGATCGGGGTCGAGCCGACGAAGGAGATCGCCTTGACGTCCGGGTGCTCCAGGAGGCGGTCCACCGCCACCTTGTCGCCGTGGATCACATTGAACACGCCGTCGGGCAGGCCCGCCTCCGACAGCAGTTCGGCGATCTTGATCGAGGCCGACGGGTCCTTCTCGGACGGCTTCAGCACGAAGGTGTTGCCGGTCGCGATGGCCATCGGGAACATCCACATCGGGACCATCGCCGGGAAGTTGAACGGCGTGATGCCCGCGACGACGCCCAGCGGCTGGCGGATGGAGGCGACGTCCACGCGACTGGCGACCTGCGTCGACAGCTCGCCCTTCAGCTGGACGTTGATGCCGCAGGCCAGGTCCACGATCTCCAGGCCGCGCGCGACCTCGCCGAGCGCGTCGCTGTGCACCTTGCCGTGCTCGGCGGTGATCAGCTCGGCGATCGCGTCACGGTTGGCGTCGAGCAGCGCGCGGAACTTGAACAGGATGGAGGTGCGCTGGGCCAGCGAGGACTGGCCCCAGGTGGCGAAGGCCTCCTTGGCGGTGCGGACCGCCGCGTCGACCTCGCCCACGGTCGCGAAGGCGACCTTGGTGGTGACCGCGCCGGTCGCCGGGTCCGTGACCGGCCCGAACGTACCCGACGCGCCTTCGACGGTCTTGCCGCCGATCCAGTGGTTGACGATCTTCGTCATGCCAGAAACTCCTTGCTCACAGATGGCGGCGTCGGGTTGAGACGTGCCGGTCGTACTCCTCGCGGGCCTTGACCGCCGACGAGCGGGTCGCGGTCTCGGCCACAGGAACATCCCACCAGGCCTGCGCGGGAGGCGGGCCCGACACTGTGTCTGCCGTTTCGGTCTCCACGTAGACACATGTGGGAGTGTCGGCCGCCCGCGCCTCGGCGAGGGCGGCGCGCAGGTCACGGACCGTCTTGGCGCGCAGGACGCGCAGGCCGAGACTGGCCGCGTTGGCGGCGAGATCCACGGGCAGCGGGGCACCCGTGAACAGGCCGTCGTCGGGGTTGCGGTGCCGGTAGGCGGTGCCGAACCGCTCACCGCCGACCGTCTCCGAGAGGCCGCCGATGGACGCGTACCCGTGGTTCTGCACGAGCAGCACCTTGATCGGGATGTTCTCCTGCACGGCCGTGACGATCTCCGTCGGCATCATCAGATACGTGCCGTCGCCGACCAGCGCCCACACCGGGCGCCCGGGGGCGGCCATACGGACGCCGATCGCGGCCGGGATCTCGTACCCCATGCAGGAGTAGCCGTACTCCAGGTGGTACTGGTCCCGCGACCGCGCCCGCCACAGTTTGTGCAGGTCACCGGGGAGGGAACCGGCCGCGTTGATGAGGATGTCGGACTCGTCGACGATCTCGTCGAGGAGGCCGAGGACCTGGGCCTGGGTGGGCCGGGTGTCCGGCTCGTCGGCCTCGTAGCAGGCGTCGACGCGGTGCTCCCAGCGCTGCTTGTCCTCCGCGTACTCGGCGACGTACGCGTCCGCGACCCGGTGTCCATGCCGCGCCAGCGCCTCGGTGAGCGCCTCCAGCCCCGTTCGCGCGTCCGCGATCAGCGGCAGCCCGGAGAGCTTGTGGCCGTCGTGGGGCGCGATGTTGAGGTTGAGGAAGCGGACGCCGTCGGCGGCGAAGAGGGTGCCGGAGGCGGTGGTGAAGTCCGTGTACCGGGTGCCCACGCCGATCACCAGGTCGGCGGTGCGGGCGAGTTCGTTCGCGGTCGCGGTGCCGGTGTGGCCGATGCCGCCCACGTCCTGCGGGTGGTCGTGACGCAGCGAGCCCTTGCCGGCCTGGGTGGAGGCGACCGGGATGCCGGTGGCGTCGGCGAGTTCGGCGAGCGCCTCCTCGGCGCGGGCGTGGTGGACGCCGCCACCGGCGACGATCAGGGGGCGGCGGGCCTCTCGGATCGCCCGTACGGCGGCGGCCAGTTCGCTCGCGTCGGCGGCCGGACGGCGGACGTACCAGGTCCGCTCGGCGAAGAACTCCTCCGGCCAGTCGTACGCCTCCGCCTGCACGTCCTGCGGGAGGGCGAGCGTGACCGCGCCCGTCTCGACGGGGTCGGTGAGGACGCGCATCGCCTGGAGCGCGGCCGGGATCAGGGCCTCGGGGCGGGTGATCCGGTCGAAGTACTTCGACACCGGGCGCAGGCAGTCGTTGACGCTGATGTCGCCCGCGTACGGGACTTCGAGCTGCTGGAGAACCGGGTCCGCGGGCCGGGTGGCGAAGATGTCGCCGGGGAGGAGCAGGACCGGGAGGTGGTTGATCGTGGCGAGTGCGGCACCGGTGACGAGATTGGTGGCGCCCGGGCCGATCGACGTCGTCACGGCGTGCGTGGAGAGGCGGCCCGACTGCCGGGCGTAGCCGACGGCCGCGTGGACCATCGCCTGCTCGTTGCGGCCCTGGAGGTACGGCATGTCGTCGGCGTACTCGATCAACGCCTGGCCGAGGCCCGCGACATTGCCGTGGCCGAAGATGCCCCAGGTGGCACCGATCAGCCGCTGCCGCTCGCCGTCACGCTCGGTGTACTGGGCGGAAAGGAAGCGGACCAGTGCCTGGGCGACCGTAAGCCGGGTCGTGCTCATCGGTACCCCTCCGTGTGCTCCGGGTGGAAGCAGATCCGCCACTGCCGCTCGGAGCCCGGACCGGCCATCACGTTCAGGTAGTACATGCTGTGGCCGGGCTGCGCGATGGACGGGCCGTGCCAGCCGTCGGGAACGAGCACCGCGTCACCGGAACGGACCTCCGCGAGGACGTCGGAACCGCCCTCGCGGGAGGGGAACACCCGCTGGTATCCGAAGCCGCCCGGACCCTCGATCTCGAAGTAGTAGATCTCTTCGAGCTCGGTCTCCTCGCCCGGCCGGTTCTCGTCGTGCTTGTGCGGCGGGTACGAGGACCAGTTGCCGCCGGGGGTGATGACCTCGACGGTGATCAGCTTGTCGCACTCGAAGGCGTCGGCGGAGGCGAAGTTGCGCACCTGCCGGGCGCAGGTGCCGCTGCCGCGGTCTTCCACGGGGACCTCCGGCGCGGGGCCGTAGCGGGCGGGGAGTCGTCGCTCGCACTTCGCTCCTGCCAAAGCGAAGCGGCCTCCCGCGCCGGAGGCGATCTGTACCCGGGCGTCACGGGGCGCGTACACGAAGTCGGAGACTCCGGCGAACACGCTCTCCCTGCCCAGGATCTGAAACTCTGCGCCCTCTTCGCCGCCCGATTCACCGGATTCGCCCGATACCCGCACCGTACAACCGCCATTGAGGGACAGCACGATCCACTCGCTGTCCCCCGTCGTGAACGTGTGCGTGCCGTCCGGCCCCAACTCCACGATGCGCAGGCTGCTGTGGGTCCAGCCGGCCCGCCCGGGGTCGATGTCGACGACGTACCGGTCGTTCGCGGTGGCGCCCTTGGGTACGTACAGCTCGGTCTTCTGTGTCATGCGGCCCTCACAACAGTCCTACGGCGGTGTCCACGGCGGCGGTCACATCGTCGTCCGCCGGGTAGAGCAACGAGCGGCCGACCACCAGGCCCTGGACGGTGGGCAGTTGCAGCGCGCCCCGCCACTTCTCGTACGCGCCCTCCTGGTCCTCGCCGACATCGCCGCCGAGCAGGACGGCGGGCAGCGTCGAGGTCTCCATCACGCGGGCCATGTCGTCGGGGTTCTCGGTGACGGGCACCTTCAGCCAGGTGTACGCCGAACTGCCGCCGAGCCCGGCCGCTATGGCGATCGACTTGGTGACGGCGTCGGCGCCCAGGTCGTTCCTGACCTTGCCGGTCGCGGGGTCCCGGCGGCTGATGAACGGCTCGACGAACACGGGGAGCCCGCGCTCGGCCATGGCGTCCACGGCACGGGCGGTGGACTCCAGGGTGTTGAGGGAGCCCGGGTCGTCGTAGTCGATGCGCAGCAGGAGCTTGCCGGCGTCGAAGCCGAGGCGCTCCATGTCCTCGGGGCGGTGGCCGGTGAAGCGGTCGTCGAGCTCGAAGCTGGCGCCGGCGAGACCGCCGCGGTTCATCGAGCCCATGACGACCTTGCCGTCGAGCGCGCCGAGGAGGAGCAGGTCGTCGAGGATGTCGGCGGTCGCGAGGACACCGTCCACGCCGGGGCGGGACAGCGCGAGGCACAGTCGTTCGAGGAGGTCGGCCCGGTTCGCCATGGCGAGCTTGCGGTCACCCACGGAGAGGGAGCCGCGGGCCGGGTGGTCGGCGGCGACGATCATCAGCCGGCCGCTGTCACCGACGAGGGGGCGCCGGGTGCGCCGGGCGGCGGCCTCGGCGATCGCCTCGGGGTGGTGGACGCGGGTACGGACGAGGGCCGAGACGTCGACGGGGCTGAGGGGGCCGATGGCGGGGGTGCCGGGGGCGGGGGTGCCGGGGGCGGGGGTGCCGGAACGGACCGGCTCGGCGCCGGAGTTGCCGGGCTCGGGGGCGGTGGCAGCGGTGGGGCCGCCGGGCTCGGAGGCGGTCACAGGACTTCTCCCGCCGCTACGGCCGACTCGATCTCTGCCACCGTGGGCATCGCGGAGGAGCACTCCAGGCGGGAGGCGACGATGGCGCCGGCCGCGTTGGCGTACCGCATGATCTTCTCCAGGTCCCAGCCTTCGAGCAGGCCGTGGCAGAGGGAGCCGCCGAAGGCGTCACCGGCGCCGAGGCCGTTGAGGACGGTCACGGGGAGGGGCGGGACCTCGGCGGACTCGCCCTTGCTGTTGACCGCGAGGACCCCCTTGGGGCCCTGCTTGACGACCGCGAGTTCGACCCCGGCGTCGAGGAGCGCGCGGGCGGCGGCCTGCGGCTCGCGGACGCCGGTCGCGACCTCGACCTCGTCGAGGTTGCCGACGGCGACGGTCGTGTGCCGCAGGGCCTCCTCGTAGAACGGGCGGGCCTCGGCCGGGTCGGTCCAGAACATGGGGCGCCAGTCGAGGTCGAAGACCGTCGTACCGGCCCTGGCGCGGTGGGCGAGGGCCGCGAGCGTCGCCGTCCGGCTGGGCTCCTCGCTGAGGCCGGTGCCGGTCACCCAGAAGATCCGGGTCCCGGCGATGGCGTCGAGGTCCAGTTCATGGGCGTCGATTTCGAGGTCCGGGGCCTTGGGCCGACGGTAGAAGTACAGCGGGAAGTCGTCCGGCGGGAAGACCTCGCAGAAGGTGATCGGGGTCGCCAGGCCCGGGACCGGGGTGACCCAGCGGTCGTCGACTCCGAAGTCGCGCAGTGCCTGGTGGAGGTAGTCACCGAAAGGGTCCTCGCCCGTGCGCGTGATGACGGCGGTGGAGCGGCCCAGGCGGGACGCGGCCACCGCGACGTTCGTCGCCGATCCGCCGAGGAACTTCCCGAAGGACGTGACCTGCGGCAGCGGGACCCCCGTCTGCAACGGGTAGAGGTCCACACCGATCCGCCCCATGGTGATCAGGTCGTACGCCATCGACTTCCCTTCGCGTTGCTGCGTGCCGGCCGCGCCACGGCCGAACCGGGGCGGGTCCGTGTCCCTACGGGCCCGTGACCCCCGGGTTCGGCCACGCACAAGGTCTAGTCGCGTTCCAGCGACCCTGTCAATACTTTGTCCAGACATTCGGACTACCTATTGACACCCTCCGCTTCGAGGCTGAAGCTGACTCCCATGACGTCGTTGTCACCTCAGTCCTCACTCTCGCGCATCCGAGTCGGCTCGGCGCCCGACTCCTGGGGCGTCTGGTTCCCCGACGACCCCCAGCAGGTCCCCTGGCAGCGCTTCCTCGACGAGGTCGCCGCTTCCGGCTACGAGTGGATCGAGCTGGGCCCGTACGGCTATCTGCCGACCGACCCGGCGGTCCTCGCCGAGGAGACCGCGAAACGCGGCCTGAAAGTGTCGGCCGGCACGGTCTTCACCGGGCTGCACCACGGCCCGGACATCTGGGAGAAGACCTGGGCGCACGTGGCCGACAACGCGGTGCTCGCGCAGGCGATGGGCGCCAAACATCTCGTCGTCATCCCCTCCTTCTGGCGGGACGACAAGACAGGCCAGGTGCTGGAGCCGAGCGAGCTGACCGTCGAGCAGTGGCGGCACCTCACCCAGCTGACCGAGCGGCTCGGGCGGGAGGTGCGGGAGAAGTACGGCCTCCAGATCGTCGTCCACCCGCACGCCGACACCCACATCGACAGCGAGGAGAACGTCGTCCGCTTCCTGGACGGCACGGACTCGTCGGTGGTGTCGTTGTGCCTGGACACCGGGCACTACGCCTACTGCGGCGGCGACAGCGTGAAGCTGATCGAGACGTACGGGGAGCGCATCGGGTATCTGCATCTCAAGCAGGTCGACCCCGAGATCCTGGCGGAGGTCCGCGCGAACGAGATTCCGTTCGGGCCGGCCGTGGCCAAGGGTGTGATGTGCGAGCCGCCCAGGGGTGTTCCCGAGCTGGGGCCGGTACTGGCCGCCGCGCAGAAGCTGGATGTGGACCTGTTCGCGATCGTCGAGCAGGACATGTACCCGTGCGAGCCGGACGCTCCGCTGCCGATCGCCAAGCGAACCCGGGCGTTCCTGAGGTCTTGCGGGGCGTAGGTTTTCGGCTCGGAAGCGGTGGGGGACTGCGGATCGTTCGAGGCTGCGGGTGATTCGCGGCTGGTCGCGCCCACGCGGCGGAGCCGCATGTCGAACACAGCCCCGCACCCCTAAAGGGGCGCGGGGCCTGAGCGACGCTCAATTCGTCACCTCTGCCACAAAAGACACTCTCCTGTCACCCATGTCACATGTATGCGGTTCTTCCGTCACCTGTGGCCCATGGGCCTTCCTGATGATCACTGGGTGTCGTTCACCGGGCACAGGCTTGTGATCGCCAGCGCAGTGCCCGGCTCCCCCGACGGTCGTCCCGGCCGCCGCCGTGGTGCGCGCAGGGAGGCCACTGATGACCGACCGATGCCTCTGGTCGTACAAGGACATCGCGGCGCACATCCGTGTGCAGCCCGACACCGTCCGCTCGTACCGCAAACACGGGCTGCTGCCGCCGCCCGACCATGTGGAGGGCGGCAAGCCCTACTGGTACGCCGACACGGTCCGCGCCTGGGTCGCCTCCAGACCGGGCAACCGGGGGCGCAAGAAGGTCGACTGACCCGCCTCGCACCAAATCAGCTCCACGGCTCTATGACCGTCACTCCGCTGCCCGGGGCCGTGTCCATCGCCGCCAGGGCGGCGGGGGCCTCGTCCAGGGGGATGGTCGCGGTCACCAGGAGGTCGGGGCGGAGGATGCCCGCCCGGACCAGCTCCAGCATCTGGGGGTAGGCGTGGGCCGCCATGCCGTGGCTGCCCAGGAGTTCGAGTTCCAGGGCGATGGCGCGGGCCATGGGGACGGGGGTGGTGCCCGTCGAGGACGGGAGCAGGCCCACCTGGATGTGGCGGCCTCGGCGGCGGAGGCTGTTGACGGAGGCCGCGCAGGTGACGGGGGAGCCGAGGGCGTCGAGGGAGAGATGGGCGCCGCCGGCGGTGAGGTCGGACACGGCCTCGGCCGTGTCCGCTCCGGTCGACGCGTCCACGCATTCCACCGCGCCGAACTTGCGGGCCAGGTCCAGGGCCCGGGGGGATACGTCGACGGCGATCACCCGGGCGCCCGAGGCCGCCGCGATCATCACGGCCGAGAGGCCCACTCCGCCGCAGCCGTGGACGGCCACCCACTCCCCCGCCGCTACGCGGCCCTGTGTCACCACCGCGCGGAACGCCGTGGCGAAGCGGCAGCCCAGGGAGGCCGCCGTGGCGTACGACAACTCCTCCGGCAGTGCCACCAGGTTCACGTCGGCGTGGTCCAGGGCCACGTACTGGGCGAACGAGCCCCAGTGGGTGAAGCCCGGTTGGGTCTGTCGCTCGCACACCTGTTGGTCGCCGGACGCGCAGGCCGCGCAGGTGCCGCAGGCGCAGACGAAGGGGACGGTGACGCGGTCGCCGGGGTGCCAGGCCGTCACCCTCGTGCCGGTCGCCTCGACGACTCCGGCGAGTTCGTGGCCGGGGACATGGGGGAGGGTGATGTCCGGGTCGTGGCCCTTCCAGCCGTGCCAGTCGCTGCGGCAGAGGCCGGTGGCTTCGACTCGGACGATGGCGCCGTGCGGGGCGGGGGTGGGGTCCGGGACGTTTCTTGCCTCGGCCGGCTCTCCGAATTGCTCGAACACCACCGCGCGCATGTGTCCCACCTTTCGGTTCGGGGCCGTTGGTCCCTTTCGGACCCCGGTCAGCATCGCATTGTCGGTATGGGGTTTCTCGCCCCCGCCGCCCCTACCCGTCCCATCACCCAGGGGCTGCGCCCCTTCGACCCCCTTTCTGGGGGCTGCCGCCCCCAGGCCCCCGCTGCGGGATCTGGGGGCCCGGTGTGCGTTTGTACGTGTCGGAGCGTCGTGGCTTGTCGCGCAGTTCCCCGCGCCCCTGAGGCACGACGGCCCTTCGGGCCGGTCGTGCCTCAGGGCCTCAGTTCCTCAGCTCAGCGCCTCAGTGCCTCAGGTTCGGAGTGGCTGGAGATCGGCTCCGGCTTGTCCGTGTTTTCGTGGGGCTGTGGGGGCGCCGTAGGCGCCGGTTCCCCCTCGCTCAGTCCGAAACGCTCGTGGAACCTCCTCAGCGGGGCCGGTGCCCACCATGTGGCGCGGCCGGTCAGGCGCATGACCGCCGGGACCAGGAGGCTGCGGATGACCATGGCGTCCATGAGGACGGCCAGGGCTATGCCCAGGCCGAGCATCTTGGTGTTGGTCACTCGGGAGGTGCCGATGGCCACCATGACCACGGCCAGGATGACGGCGGCCGCGGTGATGAGGCCGCCGGTGCGCTGGAGGCCGAAGCGGACGGAGGCGGTGTGGTCGCCGGTGTGGTCGTACTCCTCCTTGATGCGGGAGAGCAGGAAGACGCCGTAGTCCATGGAGAGTCCGAAGGCCACGCAGAACATCAGGACCGGGAGGGTGGTCTCGATGGAGCCCGGGCTGGTGAAGGCGAGGAGTCCGGAGAGGTGGCCGTCCTGGAAGACCCAGACCAGCGCGCCGAACATCGCGGTGAGGCTGAGCGCGTTGAGCAGGACCGCCTGGAGGGGGATCAGGACGCTGCCGGTCAGGAGGAACACCAGGAGCAGGGTGACTATCGCGATGAAGGAGAGGGCCCAGGGAAGGCCTTCCGCTATCGCCGACTTCGTGTCGACCAGGACCGCCGCCGTGCCCGTCACCGAGGTGTCGAAGGGGGCGTCCATCGCCCGGATGTCGTCCACCAGGCTCTGCGCGCCCTCGTCGACCGCCTCGCCCTTCGGCTGCACGGTGAAGTAGGCCCAGTCGCCCTTCACCAGGGGGCCCTCCACGCGGAGCACCTCGGGCAGGTCGGCTATGCGCTCCTTGTACGCGGCGTACTGGGCCTCCGTCGCCTTGCCTTCGGCGAGGACCTCCAGGCCGCCGCCGGGGGTGCCAGGGAAGCCCTCCCGGATGTGCTGCTGCACCACGTGGGACTCGGCGGTCGAGGGGAGCTGGCGGTCGTCGGCCGTACCGAACTTCACGCCCAGGAAGGGCAGGCCCAGGAGGACCAGGCCGGCTGTCGTGGCGATGGCGAAGTAGGGGGCTCGGCGCATGACGAGGGTTGCCATGCGGCCCCAGGCCGCGCCTTCCTCCACGGGCGGAGAGCCTGCTGCGGTGTCGGACGTCTTGCGGCGCTTGAACAGCTTGCGCAGGTCCAGCGCGTTGACCCGGTCGCCCAGCAGCACCAGGGCCGCGGGGAGGAGGATCAGGGCGGCCGCCGCGGCCAGGAGGACCACCGCTATCCCCGCGTAGGCGAAGGACTTCAGGAAGTACTGCGGGAAGACCATCATCGCGGCCAGGGAGACGGCGACCGTGAGGGCGGAGAAGAGGACCGTGCGGCCGGCGGTGCGGAGGGTCGTGGCCACGGCGGGCAGGGGTTCGGCGCCGGAGGCGAGTTCCTCGCGGAAGCGGCGCACGATGAACAGGGCGTAGTCGATCGCCAGGCCCAGGCCCATCGCCGTGGTGAGGTTCAGGGCGAAGACCGAGACGTCCGTGACCTCCGTGAGGCCGCGCAGGATCGCGTTGGTGCCGAGGATCGCGACGATGCCCACGCCGAGGGGCAGCAGGGCGGCGACCGCACTGCCGAAGACCATGACCAGCAGGACGAGGGTCACCGGCAGGGCGATCATCTCGGCCCGCAGCAGGTCCTCCTGGATGATCGTCTGCATCTCGTGCCGCACGGCGATGATGCCGCCGACCTTGACGTCGACCGGGCCGTGTGTGCCGCGGAGCTCGGGGGCGATGCGGTCCAGGGTCTTGTTCACCGCGGTTTCGTCACCGGTGAGGCGGGCCGCTATCAGGGCCTCCTTGCCGTCCTCCGCGCGCAGGGCCGGTGCGCCGGTCTGCCAGTAGGAGCCGACGCCCGTGACGCCCTTCTCGGCGGCGAGCCGGTCGGTCAGCTTCTTCGCCTCGGCGGCGACCGCCGGATCGTCGACCGAGGCGCCGCCCGCGTCGACCAGCAGCAGGAAGTTCGGGTTGGAGTCGGAGAACTCGCGCTCCAGGGCCTTCGTCGCGTAGGTGGACTGGGCGCCCGGGTCCTCCCAGCCGCCGCTGCCGAGGCGGTCCGCGACATCGCTGCCCGCCACGACCGCGAGGGCGGTGAGCACCAGGGCGACGAGCAGGGAGAGCCGGGGGCGCGCGGTCACGAACCTGGTCCAGCCTCCGACTCGGGGTGGCCGGTTGACTTCGGTCATGGTGCGGTGTCCCCTTCACTCTGATCATCTGATCCGTGCTGTGCGCGGCAAGGCATCTGAACCGTGCTGTGCGCGGCAAGGCATCTGAACCGTGCTGTGCGCGGCAAGGCAGCATGGGAAAGCCAAGCCATACACTGGCAAACACGAGAGATCGCTCGCGTTTCACCAGAATGCGAGTGACCACTCGCGTTTGTCAATCACGTCCGGAAAGCTGGGGATAACCGCGTGGCCACCAACCAGGAGAAGGAGCAGCCGCGCCGCCGCCAGGCCCGCGGCGAGCGCCGTATCGCCCAACTCCTCGAAGCCGCGGCCGCCGTGTTCACCTCGACCGGGTACACCGCCGCCAGCACCAACGCCATCGCCCGCGAGGCGGGGGTCTCGCCGGGCACGCTGTACCAGTTCTTCCCGAACAAGGAAGCGATCGCGATCGAGCTGGGCGAGCGGCTCATGCACGAGATGCAGGCGGCGTACGGCGAGGCGCTCGCCCCGGTCGACCCGGCCACCCCGCTGGAGGAGGCCGTCGCGGCGGCCGTCGACCGCTTCATCGACTTCAACTGCCAACACCCGGTGTTCTTCGCCCTGATGCACGGCCCGGACGTCCCCGGCCGTATCGCCGAGCAGCACGACACCCTGCACACGACCCTGGTCGCACGGGTCGAGGCCCTCCTCGCGCCGCTGCTGCCCGACAAGCCGGCCGCCGACGTCACGCGCACCGCCCGGGTCTGCATCAGCGTGTACATGGCGGGCCTGGAGCTGGTGCTCGCCCACGAGGGCGCCGAGCGCGACGCGTACATCCAGGAGCTGAAGAACGTCGTCCTGCGCTACCTGGAACCGCTGGTGGGCGACAGACCCGCCGCCAGGCCCTCCGGCGCCGCCCCCGCCCCCACCCGCTGAGACCGGCGACTCCCCGGCGGGGTCCATGAATCCCCGCCGCGCACCGGACACCCCCGGACGCCCCGGCACCCCACCACGCCCGCCCCACCCCCCTCTTGGATTCATACCCCTAGGGGGTATAAGGTAGGCGTCCTGAAGGGTTACCCGAACCCCACATGCCCCGATGAGGAGTAACGACATGACCACCGAGACCGACACCCAGGGTTCCGTCACCGCCGTCTACAAGGTGAGCGGGATGAGCTGCGGGCACTGCGAGGGCGCCGTATCGAGCGAGATCACGGAGCTCGACGGTGTCTCGTCCGTGAAGGCCGTCGCCTCCAGCGGCGAGGTCACCGTGGTCTCGGCCGCCCCGCTCGACGAGGAGGCCGTGCGCGCCGCCGTCGACGAGGCGGGCTTCGAACTGGTCGGCAAGGCCTGAGGTCAGCACGGACGAGGTCAGCACGGACACGGACATGACCAGCACCACGGCAGTCGCCCCCATAAGCGACCCCGTCCATGAGGTCGAGCTGACCATCGGCGGGATGACCTGCGCCTCCTGCGCGGCCCGCGTCGAGAAGAAGCTCAATCGCATGGACGGGGTCACCGCCTCGGTGAACTACGCGACGGAGAAGGCGAAAGTCTCCTATCCCGCCGGGGTGGAGGTGGCCGATCTGATCGCCGCCGTGGTGAAGACGGGCTACACGGCCGAGGAGCCACCGCCCCCGGCTCCCCCGGAGGACGTCCAGGACGAGCCCGCCGGGGCCGAGGCGGCGGACTCCGAACTCGTCTCCCTGCGGCAACGGCTCACCGTCTCGGCGCTGCTCGCCGCGCCCGTGATCCTCATGTCCATGATCCCCGCCCTGCAGTTCGACAACTGGCAGTGGCTCTCGCTGACGCTCGCCGCGCCGGTCGTCGTATGGGGCGGGCTGCCCTTCCACCGCGCCGCGTTCACCAACCTCCGGCACGGCGCGGCCACGATGGACACACTCGTCTCGGTCGGCACCCTCGCCGCCTTCGGCTGGTCCCTGTGGGCCCTGTTCTGGGGACACGCGGGCATGCCGGGGATGCGGCACGGCTTCGAGTTCTCGGTGGCCCGTACGACGGGCTCGTCGACGATCTACCTCGAAGTGGCCGCCGGCGTCGTCGCGTTCATCCTGCTGGGCCGCTATCTGGAGGCCCGCTCCAAGCGCCGCGCGGGCGCCGCGCTCAGGGCGCTGCTGAAGCTGGGCGCCAAGGACGTCTCGGTGCTCCGCCAGGGGCGTGAAGTGCGGATCCCGGTCGGGCGGCTCGCGGTCGGCGACCGTTTCGTCGTACGGCCCGGGGAGAAGTTCGCCACCGACGGGACCGTCGTCGAGGGTTCCTCCGCCGTCGACGCGTCCATGCTGACCGGCGAGTCGGTACCGGTGGACGTGGCCGTCGGGGACGGCGTCACGGGCGCGACCGTGAACGCCGGGGGCCGGCTCGTCGTCGAGGCGACCCGGATCGGCGCGGACACCCAGCTGGCGCGGATGGCGCGGCTGGTGGAGGACGCGCAGAACGGCAAGGCGGAGGTGCAGCGGCTCGCCGACCGGATCTCCGCCGTCTTCGTCCCGGCCGTCCTCCTCGTCGCGGTCGCCACCTTCGGCGCCTGGCTCGGCGTCACGGACGACACCACCGCCGCCTTCACGGCGGCCGTCGCGGTCCTGATCATCGCCTGCCCCTGCGCGCTCGGCCTCGCCACCCCGACCGCCCTGCTGGTCGGCACGGGCCGCGGCGCCCAGCTCGGCATCCTCATCAAGGGCCCCGAGGTCCTGGAGTCCACCCGCCGCGTCGACACCGTCGTCCTGGACAAGACCGGCACCGTCACCACCGGCCGGATGACCCTCCGGAAGGTGTACGCCGCCGAGGACGCCCTCGAAGAGGACGTCCTGCGTCTCGCGGGCGCCGTCGAACACGCCTCCGAACACCCGGTCGGCCGGGCGATCGCCGCGGGCGCCGAGGACCGCCTCGGCGCACTGCCCGCCGTCGAGCGCTTCGAGAACCTGCCGGGCAAGGGCGTACGCGGCCTCGTGGGGGGCTACGAGGTCCAGGTGGGCCGGATCCTCGACGGCCCGCTCCCCGAGGCCCTGGAGAGCGCGAAGAAGACCGCCGAGCACGAGGGGCACACGGCGGTCGTGGTCGCCCGCGACGGGGTGGCACTCGGTGTCGTCACGGTCGCCGACGCGATCAAGGAGACCAGCGCCGAGGCCGTGCGGCGGCTGCGGGCGCTCGGGCTCACACCGGTGCTGCTGACGGGGGACAACGAGCGGGTGGCCCGGTCCGTGGCCGCGGCGGTCGGCGTCTCCCCCGAGCACGTGATCGCCGAGGTGCTGCCGCAGGACAAGGTCGACGTCGTCCGCCGGCTCCAGCGTGAGGGCCGTACGGTCGCGATGGTCGGGGACGGGGTGAACGACGCGGCCGCGCTGGCCGTGGCCGACCTGGGGCTCGCCATGGGCACGGGGACGGACGCGGCGATCGAGGCGGGCGATCTGACGCTTGTCCGCGGGGACCTGAGGGTGGCCGCCGACGCCATCCGGCTGTCGCGGCGGACCCTGGCCACCATCAAGGGCAATCTGGCCTGGGCGTTCGGATACAACCTGGCCGCGCTGCCGCTGGCCGCCGCCGGGCTGCTGAACCCGATGATCGCGGGGGCCGCAATGGCCTTTTCGTCCGTATTCGTGGTAACGAACAGCTTGCGACTCAGGACATTTTCATGACCGCCGGGCAAAAGTGCCTCTAGAGTCCGGAAGTAGCCTCACATAAGCTCTTCACAAGGCTCACGCATCATCCTTACGCTGGGGTCTCGATCGCCGTATCGGGTCTCTTGCGCATCTTCAGGACATATGGCAAGAGACGCAGATCACAGTGACGGGAACGTAACCACCGAAGGGGTTCGTGAGTCTAAGTTGGCGATGTCAGAAGCGTCTTGGGGGGCGTGACTGGCATCTGGGGATGTCTTGGGGGACGTTCCCGGAATTGCGTTGCCGGGGCACGTGCACCGGGGAGCTTTGAGCGGCCCTCCCGTACGTACGCGTCCCGGCAGACCGCAGTAAAAGGTACACAGCACAACACAGTGGTACGACGAGTTCTGCTCGTTCTGCCCAGCGATTCAGGCGCTGGCCCACCAGACGCCCGGCCGGATCCCGTGGGGGGAATCCGCACCGGGACATGGGAAGGCGCCCTGCTCGCCGGCCCGTGGGGGGACCAGCGTTGCAGGGCGCCTTCTTCTATGCGCATGAGGGCCCGCGACCCGCAAGAGGCCCCGGGACCGCAAGAGGGCCGCGACCCGAAGGGGTCACGGCCCGGTTGCCGGAAGGAGTGGCGGCCCGATTGAGGGCCGAAGGCCCGAAAGGGGCGCGGGGAACTGCGCGACCAGCCCCCACACACCCGCAGACGAACTCGGCCCTACCAGCGGAGCTAACGCGCCTCGACCGGCACGAAGTCGCGCTCGACGACACCCGTGTAGATCTGGCGCGGGCGGCCGATGCGGGAGCCCGGCTCCTTGATCATCTCGTGCCACTGGGCGATCCAGCCCGGCAGGCGGCCGAGGGCGAAGAGGACCGTGAACATCTCGGTCGGGAAGCCCATGGCGCGGTAGATCAGACCCGTGTAGAAGTCCACGTTCGGGTAGAGGTTGCGCGAGACGAAGTAGTCGTCGGAGAGCGCGTGCTCCTCCAGCTTCAGCGCGATGTCCAGCAGCTCGTCGGACTTGCCGAGCGCGGAGAGGACGTCGTGCGCGGCGGCCTTGATGATCTTGGCGCGCGGGTCGAAGGACTTGTACACCCGGTGGCCGAAGCCCATCAGGCGGACGCCGTCCTCCTTGTTCTTCACCTTGCGGATGAAGGAGTCGACGTCGCCGCCGTTCGCCTGGATGCCCTCCAGCATCTCCAGGACGGACTGGTTGGCGCCGCCGTGCAGCGGGCCCCAGAGCGCGGAGATACCCGCGGAGATCGAGGCGAACATGTTCGCCTGCGAGGAGCCGACCAGGCGGACCGTGGAGGTCGAACAGTTCTGCTCGTGGTCCGCGTGCAGGATCAGCAGCTTGTCGAGCGCGGAGACGACGACCGGGTCGAGGTCGTACTCCTGGGCCGGGACCGAGAAGGTCATGCGCAGGAAGTTCTCGACGTAACCGAGGTCGTTGCGCGGGTAGACGAACGGGTGACCGATCGACTTCTTGTACGCGTACGCCGCGATGGTCGGCAGCTTGGCGAGCAGGCGGATCGTGGAGAGGTTGCGCTGCCGCTCGTCGAACGGGTTGTGGCTGTCCTGGTAGAACGTCGACAGGGCGCTGACCACGGAGGACAGCATCGCCATCGGGTGGGCGTCACGCGGGAAGCCCCGGTAGAAGTTCTTGACGTCCTCGTGCAGCAGGGTGTGCTGCGTGATGTCGCCCTGGAAAGTGGAGAGCTCGTCCACGGTCGGAAGCTCACCGTTGATGAGCAGGTACGCCACCTCAAGGAAGGTGGAGCGCTCGGCCAGCTGCTCGATCGGGTAGCCGCGGTAGCGCAGGATGCCCTGCTCGCCGTCGAGATAGGTGATGGCGGATTTATAAGCAGCGGTGTTGCCGTATCCGCTGTCCAGGGTGACCAGACCGGTCTGGGCCCGGAGCTTCCCGATGTCGAAGCCCTTGTCGCCGACGGTGCTGTCGATCACCGGGTAGGTGTACTCGCCGTCGCCGTACCGCAGTACTACAGAGTTGTCGCTCACGTCTTCCCTCACCGACGTAGTGCCTCATCTTCGAGGTGCCCTGACTGTCTCTACCATCCCCCAATTGGCTCAGGAGAGTGCACTCGGGGTCGACCATCGGGCCTATCGGCGGCACTGAGTGCCGCCAACTTGCTCATCCTGCCCCCTCCGTTCGACATCTGGAAGGGCTGTGTGACCTTTACGACTCATTTGATCGATCAAATTTCACTCACGTGTCGCCGAGGCGTCGCGAGAGGGTCCTCATGACGATCCTGCGGGCTGCAGGGCCCGGGGCGCGAGCCGGAAGTCGAGGGCCGTGCACCGCCGGCCCGCGGACACCGTGCGCACCGCCTGGCCGATCGCCTTGCGGGAGCCGACGAGGACGACCAGTTTCTTCGCCCGGGTCACCGCTGTGTAGAGCAGATTGCGCTGGAGCATCATCCACGCCCCCGTGGTGACGGGGATGACCACGGCCGGGTACTCGCTGCCCTGGGAGCGGTGGATCGTCACCGCGTAGGCGTGCGCCAGCTCGTCCAGTTCGTCGAACTCGTACGCCACTTCCTCGTCCTCGTCGGTGCGGACGGTCAGCCGCTGGTCGACCGGATCGAGGGCGGTGACCACGCCGACGGTGCCGTTGAAGACGCCGTTCTCGCCCTTGTCGTAGTTGTTGCGGATCTGGGTGACCTTGTCGCCGACGCGGAAGACGCGGCCGCCGAACCGCTTCTCGGGCAGGTCGGGCCGGGCGGGCGTGATCGCCTGCTGGAGCAGCCCGTTGAGGTTGCCCGCGCCCGCCGGCCCCCGGTGCATGGGCGCCAGCACCTGCACGTCCCGGCGGGGGTCGAGCCCGAACTTGGCCGGAATACGACGGGCCGCCACATCCACCGTGAGCCGCCCGGCCTCCTCCGTGTCGTCCTCGACGAAGAGGAAGAAGTCCTTCATGCCCTCGGTGACCGGGTGGTGCCCGGAGTTGATCCGGTGCGCGTTGGTCACCACCCCGGACTGCTGGGCCTGGCGGAAGACCTTCATCAGGCGGACGGCCGGGATGGGGCTGTTGTCGGCCAGCAGGTCGCGGAGGACCTCGCCGGCGCCGACGCTGGGCAGTTGGTCGACGTCCCCGACGAACAGCAGGTGCGCCCCCGGAGGCACCGCCTTCACCAGCTTGTTGGCGAGGAGGAGGTCGAGCATGGAGGCCTCGTCGACGACCACCAGGTCGGCGTCGAGGGGGCGGTCCTTGTCGTAGGCCGCGTCACCGCCGGGCTTCAGTTCGAGGAGGCGGTGGACGGTGGAGGCGTCGGCACCGGTCAGTTCGGCGAGGCGTTTGGCGGCGCGGCCGGTGGGGGCGGCCAGGACGACCTTCGCCTTCTTGGCGCGGGCCAGTTCGACGATCGAGCGGACGGTGAAGGACTTGCCGCAGCCCGGCCCGCCCGTCAGGACGGCCACCTTCTCGGTGAGCGCGAGCCGGACGGCCGCCTCCTGCTCGGGGGCCAACTCCGCGCCCGTACGGCCCTTGAGCCAGCCGAGCGCCTTGTCCCAGGCCACGTCCCGGAAGCCGGGCATGCGGTCCTCGTCCGTGCGCAGGAGGCGCAACAGCTGGGCGGAGAGGGAGAGTTCGGCGCGGTGGAAGGGGACGAGGTAGATCGCGGTGACCGGCTCGCCGTGTTCGCCGGGGACCTTCTCCCGGACGACACCGGGTTCGCCGGAGTCCTCGTCGGGCAGGGCGAGTTCGGCCAGGCACTCGATGACGAGGCCCGTGTCGACCTGGAGGAGCTTGACCGCGTCGGCGATCAGCCGCTCCTCCGGGAGGTAGCAGTTGCCCTGGTCGGTGGCCTGCGACAGGGCGTACTGGAGACCCGCCTTGACGCGCTCCGGGCTGTCGTGCGGGATGCCGACGGACTGGGCGATCTTGTCGGCGGTGAGGAAGCCGATGCCCCAGACGTCCGAGGCGAGGCGGTACGGCTGGTTCTTCACGATGGAGATCGACGCGTCGCCGTACTTCTTGTAGATGCGCACGGCGATGGACGTGGACACCTCCACCGTCTGGAGGAAGAGCATGACCTCCTTGATCGCCTTCTGTTCCTCCCAGGCATCGGCGATCTTCTTGGTGCGCTTCGGGCCGAGGCCGGGGACCTCGATGAGGCGCTTGGGCTCCTCCTCGATGATCTTCAGGGTGTCCAGGCCGAAGTGCTGGGTGATCCGGTCGGCGAAGATGGGGCCGATGCCCTTGACCAGGCCGGATCCGAGATAGCGGCGGATGCCCTGGACGGTGGCGGGCAGGACCGTCGTGTAGTTCTCCACGGTGAACTGCTTGCCGTACTGCGGATGGGAGCCCCAGCGGCCCTCCATGCGCAGGGACTCGCCGACCTGGGCGCCGAGGAGCGCGCCGACGACCGTGAGCAGATCACCGCCGCCACGGCCGGTGTCCACGCGCGCGACCGTATAGCCGTTGTCCTCGTTGGCGTAGGTGATCCGCTCCAGTACGCCTTCGAGGACGGCCAGTCGACGCTCCCCGCCCTCCGTCTGATTCGCCACCATGATCCGACGCTACCGCCGGGGTCCGACAGAGCGGACCGCCCCTGGCACGAGTCCGTGCCCCGGCCGTGGGCACACCGCCCGCTTGCGCCGCTTTGACCCACTCTTGTCGCGCCTCTTGACTTCCTTTCGGGCCTGTCATTACCGTCGCGCAGAATTTCGAACAGTGTTCGCCATTTCGAACATTTCGAGCCACCGCATGAGTGCCCAATGGAGGACACCTCTATGCGTTACCGCCTCAGACGTCGCAGCCGCGCGCTGGCCGCCCTGTGCGGCTCGGTGTTGTCCATCAGCCTCTTGTCGGCAGGGCCGGGGGCATCCGAGGCCCGAGCCGCCGACGACCCCAACGCGGTCGCGCTGGACAAGGACGCGATCCTCGCCGCCCAGCAGCTCGACGAGCGCAAGTGGTACAAGGACAACATCCCGTTCCTGGACACGCCCGACAACGACATCGACGACGTCTACTACTACCGGTGGAGCACCTTCAAGCGCGCGCTGCGCTACACGGTGCCGGGCACCGGGTACGTGTCGACGGAGTACGACGTGCCGATCGGCTACGCGGGGAACCCGTACACCGCGCTCCCGGACGCCACCGGCTATCACCTGCTGGACGGGCGCTGGCTGCACAACCGCGACTACGCGGGCGACTACCTGGACTTCTGGCTGCGCGGGGCGGGCAACTCGGGCGCGCGGAACTTCAGCGAGTGGATCACCAGCGCCGCGTACCAGCGCTACCTCGTCACCGGGGACGCCGCGCAGATCAAGTCCGCGCTCCCCCACCTCATCGCGCTGTACAAGCGGTGGGACTCGAACTTCACCACCGACATCACGGTCAACGGCACGCAGTCCACCAGCGACCTGTACCACCAGACCCCGCTGTCCGACGCCACGGAGTACACCGAGACGTCGATGAAGAGCAGCAACTGGTTCAGCGGCGGCCGTGGCTTCCGGCCCACGATCAACGCGTACATGTTCAGCGCCGCCCAGGCGATCAGCAGGATTTCCACGCTGAACGGCGACACGGCGACCGCGAACGAGTACGACGCCAAGGCCGCGCAGCTCAAGGCCGCCGTGCAGAACTCGCTGTGGGACCCGCAGCGCGACTTCTTCATGCAGGTCTACAACACGGACAGCACCAACGGCACCCTGAAGCAGACCAGGACGACCTGGCGCGAGGCCATGGGCTTCGCCCCCTGGGCGTTCAACCTGCCGGACGCGCAGTACTCCTCGGCGTGGAAGTACCTGACCGACTCCAAGCGGTTCAAGGCGCCGTTCGGGCCCACGACGCTGGAGCGGGTGCACGACTTCGAGGCCGAGCAGGCCACCGTCGTCCATGCGAACACCCAGAACTCCTCGACGGCCTCCAACGGCAAGTACGTCGGGCAGATCGACTTCGACGACAGCTCCGTCACCTTCACCGTGGACGCGCCCGGCACCGGCACGTACCCGGTGACCGTGCACTACGCCAACGCCACCTCCGCCACGTCGACCCACAAGGTCGTCGTGAACGGCGACACCGCCAACCCGCTCACCGTCAGCTACGCCCTGGGCGGCAGCTGGGGCCAGTTCTCGGAGTCGAAGTCCGTCACCGTGCAGGTCCCGATGAAGGCCGGGGCCAACACGCTGAAGTTCGCCAAGGGAACGGGCTTCGCCGAGCTCGACCGGATCACCGCGAACCCGTACTTCAACTACGAGGCGATCCCCGCCGAGCAGAAGCGCGACGACGCCAACTGCTGCCACTGGAACGGCCCGAGCTGGCCCTACCAGACCAGCCAGATCCTGACCGGCCTCGCCAACCTGCTCCAGGACTACCCCGCGCAGAACTTCGTCACCAAGGCCGACTACCAGACGATGCTGGCCCAGTTCGCCGACCTCCAGCACAAGGACGGCAAGCCCTACGTCGCCGAGGCCGCCAACGGTGACACCGGCGAGTGGATCTACGACGGGTTCAACTTCAGCGAGCACTACAACCACTCCAGCTTCAACGACCTGGTGCTCACCGGTCTGCTGGGCATCAAGCCGCAGGCGGGCAACACGCTGGTGCTGAAGCCGCTGATCCCGTCCGGCTGGGACTACTTCGCGGTGGAGAACGTGCCCTACCACGGGCACACCCTCTCGATCCGCTGGGACCGGGACGGCTCGCACTACGGCAAGGGCAGCGGCCTGCAGGTCTTCCAGGACGGCCAGCGCATCCACCAGTCCTCGACCGCCGGCAACACCACCGTGAACGTGGCCGCCCCCGTCACCCCGGCGCAGCCCGCGCGGATGATGAACGTGGCGGCCAACCCGCTCACCGCCGAGCAGGACTGGCTGGGCCGCGCCATCACCCAGCCCTACCCGAAGGCCTTCGCCTCCTACACCAACACCGTCTCCAACGGCCCGCACTGCCACAGCGGCCAGACCTGCAAGCCGACCACCTTCGACGCCCCGCTGCGGGCGACGGATGGCTGGATCCGCTACGACAAGATCCCCGACGACCGGTGGACCAACTCCGGCTCACCGAACGCCACCGACCACCTCGGCGTCGACTTCGGCGCGCCGCGCAAGATCAACGAGGTGAAGTTCTACACCTACGACGACGGCGCGAACATCCGCGTCCCGGCGAGCTACACCGTCCAGTACCTCAAGGACGGCGCGTGGGTGAACGTCCCGAGCCAGACGAAGAGCCCGGCGGCGCCGGTCGCCAACAACCCCAACGAGGTCACCTTCCCGACGATCACGACCTCGCAGTTCCGGGTCGTCTTCACCCCGCAGGCGGGCAAGTTCGTCGGCGTCACCGAGCTGGAGTCCTGGTACCCGGAGACACCACGGGTGAAGATCACCAACAAGAACAGCAACCTGGAGCTCGGTGTCGCCGGCTCCTCGATCGCCCCCGGAGGCGCCGTACAGCAGCAGACCACCGACAGCACCGCCAACCACTGGTGGAAGATCGCCCCGGCCGAGAACGGCTACTACAAGATCTTCAACACCCACAGCGGGCGGGTGCTCGGCATCAGCGGCGCCTCCACGACCGCCGGTGCGACGGCGTTGCAGTGGGGTGACACGCTCACCGCCGACCATCTGTGGTCCGTGGTGGACGCCGGGGGCGGCTACGCCAAGCTCGTCAACAAGAACAGCGGGCTGGTGCTGGGCATCGACGGAATGTCCAAGTCGTCCGGGGCGCAGGCCCT
Source organism: Streptomyces sp. CA-210063 (assembly GCF_024612015.1). Classification (NCBI taxonomy): domain Bacteria; kingdom Bacillati; phylum Actinomycetota; class Actinomycetes; order Kitasatosporales; family Streptomycetaceae; genus Streptomyces; species Streptomyces sp. CA-210063. Next base: position 6,961,028 of record NZ_CP102512.1, on the reverse strand, counting down.
GCAGTGGGACGACAACGGCACCGCCGACCATCTGTGGAGCATCGTCGCGGAGGACGGGTCCACACCGTTCACCTCCTGACGGCACCTCCTGACCGGCATTTCCTGACCGGCACCTCCTGACCGGCGCCTCCTGACCGGTCGTCCGCCGCGGTCCGTCCCAAGGGCCGCGGCGGACGCCTTCCGGGGTGTTTTCGGTCCGCCCAGTCCGTTGGTGGGACTCGCTTGTCGCGCCTACGACAGCCGACCCACGAGCACGATCAAGGTCTACGGCTGGAGGTCGCGCTGGTACCAGGTACCTGACTTGCCGCCGAGATCGGCCGGGGTGGCAGGGCCGACCGGGACGAACCCGGCCTTGGTCAAGACTTTCTGGGACGCGGCGTTGTCGTGGGAGGTGGCCGCCCGCAGTGTGCGCAGGCCGTGCCTCGTGGTCGCGATCCGGCACAGCTCCCGGACGGCCGCGGTCGCCACGCCGCGGCCGGCGACCCGCTCCGCGACCCGGTAGCCGAGTCTGGCAGTGCCGCCCTCCAAGTCGTACAGGTTGAACCTGCCGAGTACCGAGCCGTCCTCGGCGACGAGCACGTAGAACGCGCAGATGCCGGCCTTCTGCTCGGCCAGCGAAGCGTCGTACCGGTCGGTGAACTGGTCGAAGAAGTCGTCGCCGCGGTCGGAGATCGAGGCAGCGAAGTAGGCGCGGTTCGCCAGCTCGAAGGCCAGAACCGCCGGGGCGTGGCCGGCATGCAGCCGCTTCAGCTCGGGCATCGCCCGACTCTACCCAGATCGTGCGCTGAGGCCACCTGAGTTTCCACCAGTGCCGGACAGCCCCAAGACCAGGGCACATCCAGGGTCTGGCAGGGGTGCGGGCATCAGTGGCGGGGATGTGCCTTCAGGGCTTCGAGGAAGGGAGTGAAGGCGGCGACCGGGAAAGCGAGGGTGCGGGTGGTGGGGCTCTTGGAGTCGCGGACGGCTATGTGGGTGGCGGTGGTGGCTATCTCCACGCAGTTGTCGCCATCGCCGTCGCCGGAGTAGGACGACTTTCGCCAGTTGCTCATCGAGGGCCTCACAACTCTTTCGCCAAGCGGTTGATGAAGTCACGCGACCTATCCGGTTCGAGTGATACCGCCTCCACCCTACGGAAACGCATTCGATAACTGGTGAGTTGAGCCTCGCAATCGATGAGCATCGAGCCATGAGGGGCGTCGCGCACCACGGTGTCCAGCTTGGATACAGGGCCACCGACGTAAGTCATGGCGCTTGAGGCCCTGGCGAAGCCGTCCAAGTCGAAGGGGATGACACGCAATGTGATGCGGTCCTCTTCGGAAAGCTCAAGGAGCCGGGCGAGTTGAGCCCTGGCGGCAGCGCGGTCACCGACCCTGATGCGGAGCGCGGCCTCATGGATCACGATCTCGTGGGGGAAATCGACCTTCCCCTGTCGAGCCATTCGATGGCGTACGCGCAACTCCAGTTCGCCGGGCGTGAGTTCAGGCAGCCTGGATGAAAAGACCGCACGAGCGTAGTCCTCTGTCTGGAGGAGGCCCGGTACGTACAGGATGGCCACATCCCGCTGGAACGCCGCATGGTGATCAAGTTCCGACAGGTCCAGAAACGGCGTTGGCAACCTCCCCCGGTACTCCTCCCACCAACCCCGCGTCCGGTCCGTGGCCATAGCGACCAGTGCGTCAATGAACTCCACGTCCGTGCAGGCGTAATGGGACGCGAGTCGGCGCAGTCTTTCCTCACTCACCCCGATGAGCCCCGACTCAATGTGACTGATCTGCACTCTGTTTGCTCCGAGAAGCGCCGCCGACTGGATGGCTGTCAGGCCGGCGGCCTCGCGGAGCCTGCGCAGTTCGATGCCCAGGCGTACCTGACGAGCCGTTGGTTCACGCCTCTGGACCATGCCTTGCTCTCCTCTTTCGGGGCCGGATCCCGCGACCGGCTTGATTCGGGTTACAGGTTACCCATAGCGTCTGTGACGCGACGAACACGTTACGGAAGCGCACCGCTCCGTCCTGCCACGACGGCGTCGGCAATGCCACCGTGCGCGGAAATCCCCCTTCATTCACCGGAGTTGATGACCCATGCCCGAAACCTGGGACTACACCCTCCACATCCCCAACGACCCCAGAGCCGTGACCATCTGCCGCCGCACCCTGCGCCTGATGCTCACCATGCACGGCCTCACCGGCCTCGTGGACACCGCGGAGTTGCTTGCGACCGAGTTGGTCCGAATGCCGCACTGCACACGAAGGGGCCCGCCGCGCTCCGGGTGCGGCGGTCGGCGGAGGGCATGGTGTGGATCGGGGCGTGGGACGTCCGATCCCGAACCGCCGGAGCCACCACGGCCGTTGGAGCGGGTGGGTGAGCAGGAGGGCGGGCGCGGGCTGGGTCTCGTCGCGGCCTGCACGAAGTACTGGGGGTGGATGCCGTCGGCCAGATCGCAGCCCGGGCAAGTACGTGTGGTGCGAGCCGGCGGCGGCGTAGGGCCCTCTTGAAAACTCCTTGCGGTCGAGGGTGGTGATCGTCCTACGGTTGCTCCCCGTGACCATCGAGATGCCCTACCAGCCACTTCCGATCGACCAGTCGGACGTGCGCTACGTCCACGGACCCGATTCCGTCCACAGCCGGGCGTGCCTGCTGGCGAGACGGTCGCGTTCGACTGGGGGGACAGCGAGGTCTATCCGGGAACCTTCCGGAAGTTCTGGGTACACGTGCCTGCACAGTACGACCCGGCGGAACCGGCATCCTTGATGGTGTTCCAGGACGGATGGTGGTACCTGGACCCCGCAGGGGAAGTACGCGGCGCGATCGTCCTGGACAACCTCGTTCACCGCGGCGACATCCCCGTCACCATCGGTGTGTTCGTCGATCCTGGCGTCTTCCTCGATGCGGAGAACCCGAAGAACCGCAACAACGAGTACGACGCCTTCGACGACCGGTACGTCACCTTCCTCCTCACCGAGATCATCCCGCAGGTTGCGGAGCGCTATACCCTCGCCAAGTCGCCCGAGAGGTGGGGCATCTGCGGCGGGAGCAGCGGCGGCAACTGCGCCTTTACCGTCGCGTGGCTGCGTCCGGACAAGTTCCGCCGCGTCATCGGATACCTGTCCAGCTTCGCGCAGATGCCGGACGGCAACCCCTACCCAGACCTCATCTCCCGCGTGCCCCGCAAGCCGCTGCGCGTCTTCATGCAAGGCGGCCACCGCGACCTGCACTGGAATGAGCCACAGTGGAACTGGCTCGCCGAAAACCTGCGCGTGGCAGCCGCTCTCGCTGAAGCGGGCTATGACTTCCGCCTTGTCCTGGGAGACGGCGGACACAGCCCCAACCACGGCGGCGTCCTGCTGCCGGACGCTCTGCGCTGGCTGTGGCGGCCCAACGAAGACTGATCCGCCAATGCCCGCGTCTCCTGAGCCTGGGCACACCGCGCATCCCAGTCACGACGCCTCGGTCACAATTGGATTTCAGCCACTGCCGCGCCCTTGCCGCATCGCCATGTAATCGATTCCAATCCTCCCTACACATCGATGTAATCGATTCCACGAGGAGGTGGAGCGGTGATGGCGAGCATCAAGGACGTCGCTGCCGAGGCGGGTGTGTCCGTCGCCACGGTGTCGCGGGTCCTGAACGACCATCCGTCGGTCAGTGCCGACGCACGCGCGCGTGTGCTGGCCGCCGTCGGCACGCTGGGCTACCGCCCGAACGCCGTCGCCCGCTCCCTGCGCACCGACCAGACCCGCACCCTCGGCCTGGTCATCAGTGACGTGATGAACCCGTACTTCACGGAACTGGCCCGCTCCGTGGAGGAGGAGGCCCGCGCGCTCGGCTACAGCGTGATCATCGGCAACGCCGACGAGCGGCCGGATCTGCAGGACCACCACGTACGGACCCTGCTGGACCGGCGGATCGACGGGCTCCTGGTCTCCCCCACCGACGGCGGCTCCCCGCTGATGCTGGACGCCGCGCGGGCGGGGACGCCGATGGTGTTCGTGGACCGGTGGATCCCGGGGATGGAGGTGCCGGTCGTCCGGGCGGACGGGCGGGGAGCCGTACGGGATCTGGTGGCGCATCTGCACGGGCTCGGGCACCGGCGGCTGGCGATCATCGCGGGGCCTGCGGCGACCACCACCGGTCAGGAGCGTGTGGCGGCCTTCAGGGAGGCGCTGCGCGCGTACGGTCTCGAACTTCCCGACGCCTACATAGGGCAGGGCGACTTCCAGGCCGAGAGCGGGCGCCGGGTCACCGAGGGCTTCCTCGATCTGCCGGAACCGCCCGAGGTCGTGTTCGCGGCGGACAACCTGATGGCGCTCGGCGCGCTGGACGCCGTACGCGCGCGGGGGATGCGTGTTCCGGACGATCTCGCGCTGGCCGCCTTCGACGACATCCCGTGGTTCGTGCACACCGATCCGCCGATCACCGCGATCGCCCAGCCCACGGGTGAGCTGGGGCGCGCCGCCGTACGCGCACTGGTCGACCGTATCGAGGGGCGGCCCCCGCAGTCCGTCACCCTCCCCGCCCGTCTCGTCGTACGCCGCTCATGCGGCGAGCCCGCTCCCCCAGAGCGACCGGCTTCCCCAGAGCCGTCCCCCGTAACGAACAGGAGCCAGACGTGAGCAACCCGGACGAGTTGCTGCGCATCGAAGGCATACGGAAATCCTTCCCCGGTGTGGTCGCGCTGGACGGCGTCGACTTCGATCTGTGCCGGGGCGAGGTGCACGTACTGCTCGGTGAGAACGGCGCCGGCAAGAGCACCCTCATCAAGATGCTCTCCGGTGCGTACACGCCCGACGCCGGGCGGATCCTGGCCGGTGGCGAGGAGGTGCGCATCCATGGCGCGCAGGACTCCGAGCGCCTCGGGATCGCGACCATCTACCAGGAGTTCAACCTCGTACCCGATCTGACGGTCGCCGAGAACATCTTCCTGGGGCGGCAGCCGCGCCGCTTCGGGCTGATCGACCGCAAGCGGATGGAGGCCGAGGCCGCCGAGCTGCTGGAGCGGGTGTGCGTGAACGTGTCCCCACGCGCGCGCGTGCGTGAACTCGGTATCGCTCGGCTCCAGATGGTCGAGATCGCGAAGGCGCTGAGTCTCGACGCCCGCGTGTTGATCATGGATGAGCCGACGGCCGTGTTGACGACCGAGGAGGTCGAGAAGCTCTTCTCGATCGTGCGTCGGCTGCGCGAGGACGGGGTGGGGATCATCTTCATCACCCATCATCTGGAGGAGATCGCCGCGCTCGGTGACCGGGTCACCGTCATTCGCGACGGGAAGAGCGTCGGGCAGGTGCCCGCCTCCACGTCCCAGGACGAGCTCGTACGGCTGATGGTCGGGCGGTCGATCGAGCAGCAGTATCCGCGGCAGCAGGGCGACTCCGGCGCCGGGGAGGCGTTGCTCGTCGTCGAGGGGCTCACCCGGGACGGCGTCTTCCATGACGTGAGCTTCGAGGTGCGGGCCGGTGAGGTCGTCGGCATCGCCGGGCTGGTCGGGGCCGGTCGTACGGAGGTCGTGCGGGCCGTGTTCGGCGCCGACCCGTACGACAAGGGGGCCGTGAGGGTCGCCGGGGCCCCGGTTCCCAAGGACGACGTCAACGCGGCGATGACGGCCGGGATCGGGCTCGTCCCCGAGGACCGCAAGGGCCAGGGGCTGGTGCTGGACGCGTCCGTCGAGGAGAACCTGGGTCTGGTGACCCTGCGGGGCGCCACCAGGGGCGGGTTCGTCGACCTCAAGGGGCAGCGGGAGAGCGCGGCGCGGGTAGCGGGGCAGCTCGGGGTCCGGATGGCCGGGCTGCACCAGCACGTACGCACGCTCTCCGGTGGCAACCAGCAGAAGGTCGTCATCGGCAAGTGGCTGCTGGCGGACACCAAGGTGCTGATCCTCGACGAGCCGACGCGCGGGATCGACGTCGGCGCGAAGGTCGAGATCTACGAGCTGATCAACGAGCTGACGGCCGCCGGTGCCGCCGTGCTGATGATCTCCAGTGACCTGCCCGAGGTGCTCGGCATGAGCGACCGGGTGCTGGTCATGGCCCAGGGGCGGATCGCGGGCGAACTGCCCGCCGCCGAGGCCACCCAGGACGCCGTGATGGCGCTCGCCGTCTCCCACCCCACCACCCTCACCGCTGAGAAGGAGGCCCCCCGTGGCCGCTGACACGCTCAAGAGCACGACGGGCGCGAGTGGCGCCTCGGGGCTTCGCCGGCTCCTGCTCGACAACGGCGCGCTGAGCGCCCTCATCGTCCTCGTCGTCGTGATGTCGGTGCTGTCCGGCGACTTCCTGACGGCCGACAACCTGCTCAACATCGGCGTCCAGGCCGCCGTCACCGCGATCCTCGCCTTCGGCGTGACCTTCGTGATCGTCTCGGCGGGCATCGACCTGTCAGTGGGCTCGGTGGCGGCCCTCTCGGCCACCGTCCTCGCCTGGAGCGCCACTTCGGAGGGCGTACCGGTCTGGATAGCCGTGATCCTGGCGATCGCCACCGGCATCGCGTGCGGTCTCGTCAACGGCTTCCTCATCTCGTACGGGAAGCTGCCGCCGTTCATCGCGACGCTCGCCATGCTGTCGGTGGGGCGCGGTCTGTCGCTGGTGATCTCGCAGGGCAGCCCGATCGCGTTCCCGGAGTCGGTGTCGCACCTCGGGGACAACCTCGGCGGCTGGCTGCCGGTGCCGGTCCTGGTGATGGTGGTCCTGGGGCTCGTCACGGCCGTGATCCTCGGGCGTACGTACATCGGGCGGGCCATGTACGCGATCGGTGGCAACGAGGAGGCGGCCCGCCTTTCCGGCCTGCGGGTGAAGCGGCAGAAGCTCGCGATCTACGCCCTGTCCGGTCTGTTCGCCGCCGCCGCGGGCATCGTGCTCGCCTCCCGGCTCTCCTCCGCGCAGCCGCAGGCCGCGCAGGGCTATGAGCTGGACGCGATCGCCGCGGTCGTCATCGGCGGTGCCTCGCTGGCCGGCGGTACGGGCAAGGCGTCGGGGACGCTGATCGGCGCGCTGATCCTGGCGGTGCTTCGGAACGGGCTGAATCTGCTGTCCGTTTCCGCCTTCTGGCAGCAGGTCGTCATCGGTGTGGTGATCGCGCTGGCGGTACTGGTGGACACGGTCCGCCGGAAGGCCGGGGCGACCGCGTTGCCGGCCGGTGCCGGGGGCTCCGGGGAGCGGCGCAAGCAGGCGGTGACGTATGTGCTGGCCGCGGTGGTCGCGGTGGCCGTCGTGGGGGCGACGTCTTTCCTGCACAGCGGGTCGTCGGTGGCGAAGAGCGAGAAGATCGGGCTCTCGCTGTCGACCCTCAACAATCCCTTCTTCGTGCAGATCCGTGCCGGTGCGCAGGACGAGGCGAAGAAGCTGGGCGTGGACCTGTCCGTCACCGACGCGCAGAACGACGCCTCGCAGCAGGCCAACCAGTTGCAGAACTTCACCAGTGAGGGCCTCGGCACGATCATCGTCAACCCGGTGGACTCCGACGCGGTGACCCCGGCGGCGAAGGCCGTGAACAAGGCGGACATCCCGCTGGTGGCCGTCGACCGCGCGGTCAACGGCGCGAACACGGCCGCGCTCGTCGCCTCCGACAACGTCAGCGGCGGCAAGCTGGCCGCGAAGGCGCTCGCCGAGAAGCTGGGCGGCAAGGGCGAGATCGTCGTCCTCCAGGGCCAGGCGGGCACCTCCGCCAGCCGTGAGCGCGGCGCCGGCTTCACCGAGGGTCTGAAGGCCTACCCGGGCATCAAGGTCCTCGCCAAGCAGCCCGCCGACTGGGACCGCACCAAGGGCCTCGACGTGATGACGAACCTCCTCCAGGCCAACCCCGACATCGACGGCGTCTTCGCCGAGAACGACGAGATGGCCCTCGGCGCGATCAAGGCCCTCGGCGCCAAGGCCGGCAAGTCCGTCCAGGTCATCGGCTTCGACGGCACCGCCGACGGCTTCAAGGCCGTCAAGGAAGGCACGCTGTACGCGTCGGTCGCGCAGCAGCCCGCCGAACTCGGCAGGATCGCCGTGCGCAACGCGGTCAAGGCCGCCGAGGGCGAGAAGGTCGAGAAGTCGGTGATGGTGCCGGTGAAGGTGGTCACGTCGGAGAACGTGGCCGAGTTCGGCGGCTGACGACCGACGGCTGACGACCGACGGCTGAGAGCAGCTCCAACCCACCTGCACAGGGAGATGGTTCATGTACGACTACGACCTCCTGGTCGTGGGGTCGGCCAACGCCGACCTGGTGATCGGTGTCGAGCGCCGGCCGGGGGCGGGCGAGACCGTGCTCGGCTCGGATCTGGCCGTGCATCCGGGCGGCAAGGGTGCCAATCAGGCGGTGGCGGCGGCCCGGCTCGGGGCGCGTACGGCGTTGCTGGCGCGGGTCGGTGACGACGGGCACGGCCGGCTGCTCCTCGACTCGCAGCGCGCGGCCGGGGTCGACACGGCGGGGGTGCTGGTCGGCGGTGCGCCCACCGGGGTGGCGCTGATCACGGTGGACCCGTCGGGCGACAACAGCATCGTGGTGTCGCCCGGCGCCAACGGGAGGCTGACCCCCGAGGACGTACGGGCGGCCGACGCGCTGTTGCGGGCCTCTCGGGTGGTCTCGGCGCAGTTGGAGATCCCGTTGGAGACGGTGGTGGAGGTCGTCCGGCGGCTGCCGGACGGCACGCGTTTCGTGCTGAACCCGTCGCCGCCCCGGGAGTTGCCCGCGGAGGTGCTGGCCGCCTGTGATCCGCTGATCGTCAACGAGCACGAGGCGCAGGTCATCGTCGGGGGTGAGCTGGCGGGTTCGCCGGAGGACTGGGCGCGGGCGCTGCTGGCGCTCGGGCCGCGTTCGGTGGTCGTCACGCTGGGCGCGGAGGGGGCGCTGGTCGCCGACACCGAGGGCAGTGCGCGGGTGGCGGCGGTGAAGGTGGACGCCGTGGACACCACGGGGGCCGGGGACGCGTTCACCGCGGCGCTGGCGTGGAAGCTGGGCGCGGGCGCGGAGCCTGCCGAGGCCGCCGCGTACGCGGCCCGGGTCGGGGCCGCCGCCGTCACCAGGGCCGGGGCACAGGTGTCGTTCCCCACCGCCGAGGAGGTCGCCGCGCTGTGAAGCGGGCCGGGATACTCAACCGCCATCTCGCCGGTGCCATCGCCGAGTTGGGGCACGGGCACGGGGTGCTGGTGTGCGACGCCGGGATGCCCGTACCGGAGGGGCCACGGGTGGTCGACCTCGCGTTCCGGGCCGGGGTGCCGTCCTTCGCGGAGGTGCTGGACGGGCTGCTCGACGAGCTCGTGGTCGAGGGCGCGACCGCCGCGCGCGAGGTCCACGGGGCGAACCCGGAGGCCGGGGCGCTGCTGGAGGACCGCTTCCCCGAGCTGGTGCTGGTCTCCCACGAGAGGCTGAAGGAGCTGTCGGCGGGGGCGCGGCTGGTCGTACGGACCGGGGAGGCGCGGCCGTACGCGAATGTGCTGTTGCGGTGCGGGGTGTTCTTCTGAGCGGCTGAGCAAGTGCTGAACATGTTTCGAGGGGCCCGGTCCAGTGGACCGGGCCCCTCGGCTTTCCCCTCCGTATCAGAACCCCCGCGATCCCCCCGGATCCCCCTCCGAGAAGTCCTGATGCCAAGTACGACCCACCGGGTGCGGAGAGGGTTGCACGGTCTCCTGAGAATTTTTTTCGTAGGCCAACGCCCCTTCAGGGAGTGAGGAGGGCGTCGACTTCGGCCGCGTAGAACTGCGCGGGGTCGAACCCCATTCCGTCGAAGTGGCCCGCGAGTTCGAGGGACAGGACGCCGTGCAGGCGGGTCCAGAAGGTCAGGGCCCGGTGGAGGGGCGTGGGTCCGTCCGCGGGCAGTGTGGCGCAGGCCTCGAGCAGGTCCGCCATGATCTCGGACGCGATCGTGGTGATCTCGCGGGGCGCGTGGTAGCCGGGCACGGGGGTGCCGTAGACGAGGAAGTACCGGTGGGGGTCGGCCAGGGCCCACTCGCGCAGGGCCGTCGCCAGCGCGGCCACGTCGGCACCGGCCTCGGAGGTGGCGCGGAAGGTGTCGGCGAGGCTTCGGTACGCGTCCCGGATCAGCTCGGTGATCAGTTCGTCCCGGCCGGCGAAGTACCGGTAGAGCGCGGGGCCGCTCATGCCCATCTGTTTGGCGATCGCGTTGAGCGAGAGCGCGGAGGCGCCCGCTGTGGCGATCTGCTCCCACGCGTGTTTCTTGACCTCCGCGCGGACCTGGGCGCGGTAGCGCTCGCGGGGGGTCTTCGCGTCCTCGGCTTCCGTCATGGTTAGAGGCTATCACTGTTGTTATTGACAGTCGCAGGCGTGAGCGGTTACAACTTCTAACGACAGCGAAAGCCGCTAACCATGCCGCTGACCACCATGGAGGTCGTCATGAACACCGAAGGACTCGTCGAGGTCGTACTGCCGGGCAAGGTCGAGCCGGAGGGGTTGCGGATACGGCACGGAGACGTTCCCGTGCCCGGGAGGGGCCAGGTCGTGATCCGGATGGAAGCCACCGGGATCTCCTTCGCCGAGCAGCAGATGCGCCGCGGCCGGTACTACGACCAGCCGGCGTTCCCCTTCGTGCCCGGCTACGACCTGGTCGGCACGGTGCTGGCGACCGGCGAGGGCGTCGATCCGGGCCTGGCCGGCAGCCGGGTGGCCGCGCTGCTCAAGGTCGGCGGCTGGGCCAGCCATGTGCTCGTCGAGGCGGCGGACGTGGTGCCGGTGCCCGACGGGATCGGCGCCGCGGAGGCGGAGACCCTGGTGGTCAACGGCGTCACCGCCTGGCGGATGCTGCATCACACGGCACGGGTCCGCGCCGGGCAGACCGTCGTGGTGCTCGGCGCCAACGGCGGTGTCGGCTCGATCCTGGTCCAGCTGGCTCTGGCCGCGGGCGCGAAGGTGATCGGCACGGCCTCCGCGCGCCACCACACCGCCCTGCGCGAACAGGGCGTCGCCCCCGTCGACTACCGCGCCGAGGATGTCGCCGCGCGGATCCGCGAGCTCGCCCCCGGCGGGGTGGACGCGGTCTTCGACCACGTCGGCGGCCAGGGCATCGTCGACTCCTGGCGCCTCCTCGCGCCCGGCGGCACGCTCGTCTCCTACGGCAGTGCCTCCACCCGGGACGACGAGGGGTCCGGGCAGTGGCCCGTGCTCAAGCTGCTCGGCCGGGTGTGGCTGTGGAACGCGCTGCCCAACGGCCGCCGCGCCTACTTCTTCAACCTCTGGGCCGGGCGCTCGCTGGCCAAGAAGCGGTTCCGGGCCCGGCTGCGCGCCGACCTCACCCAGGTCTTCGCGGCCCTCCAGCGGGGTGACGTCACCGCCCGGATCGCCGCCCAACTGCCGCTCAGCCGGATCGCCGAGGCCATGCGGCTGGCCGAGTCCGGGACGGTCGCCGGGAAGGTCGTGCTCAAGCCGTAGCACGGCTCGGCGTCATCCGTAGGACCTTCGGTCGCCCGTAAGACCTCCGGTCGCCCGCAGGGTCTCACATCGCCCGTAAGGCCTCCGGTCGTCCATAGGGCTTCTCACCGTTCGAACCGACCACGTGCGACAACCACCGCCACCGCCAACCCCCCGAAGGGAACACCATGTTCAGCATGCGCACCGCCGCGCTCACCGTCTCTCTCGCCGTCGCGGGCCTCCTGGGGACCGCCCTCCCGCACGCCCAGGCCGCCCCGGCCGCCCAGCACAGCGACGCGTCCGTATGCCGCGGGGCGGGCGTCGACCCCGCCGCCCGTATCCGCTACCAGGCCGACATCGTCATCGACGCGCCCCTGAGCACCATCTGGAAGCTGCAGACCGACGTGGAGGACTGGCCGTCCTGGCAGGCCCCCGTGCTCACCAACGAGCGCCTCGATCACGGCCCGTTCCGGAAGGGTTCACTGTTCCGGTGGACGACGCCGGCGCCCGCCACGCCCACGACCCCCGCCACCATGCTGGAGATCACCTCCACCGTCCGGCAGCTCCAGCGCGGTGCCTGCGTCCTGTGGAGCGGGCCCGCGATCGGCGAAGGGCTGCGCATCGACGAGGGAGTTCACCTGTGGCGCTTCGAGAAGGTCGAGGGTGGTGTCCGCGTGCACACCGAGGAGACCTGGACCGGCGCGCAGGTCGAGGCGGACGTCCCCACCGCGACCGCGGCACTCGGCTGGGGCCTCGAAGGGTGGCTGCGCGACCTGAAGGCCGCCGCAGAGACCCGCGACGGTCGGCGGTGACCGCGCCACAGGGCTGTTCGAATTATGTCCCGATGGTGTCACTTCGCGGGCAAGTGCGTTGCGGGTGCAACGCGGTGTGGGAGAGCATGTTCGGGACGTAGGTGACCCAGACACACGGGGGTGGACACGACGTGAAGTTCGACATGGGGTCGACGACCCTGGCGGAGCTCGGGAAGAGCACGGTCGGTTCGAGTGACGACCTGGGAACGCTCATCCAGCTGCTGATCAGCGCGGCGGAACCGCTGGAGGGCAAGTTCAACGGCGCGGGCAAGCTGGCGTTCGATTCGTTCAAGAACCGCGCGGACGAGATCACCGCCGATCTGAACGGCTCGCTCGCCGCGATCCTGGGCGGTCAGTCCGGCATGGACAACGCGTTCGGCACCGGTGACGTGGAATCCCAGGACAACGCCAACCAGAACATGGGCCTGGCCAACTTCGACGCGGCCCGTTTCGGCGCCCGATAAGCCACCGAGAGCATTAGCAGGGGGACATCCACATGGCTCAGAACCAGGACCGCCGTTCGTACGACACCGGGGCCTCGGGCGAGGTGCAGACCGCGCTCGGCACGATCGTGGGGCAGTTGGAGCGGGTGCTCGGCGACCGCGACGCCGCCGTCAAGGCCGCGATGACCGACTTCCAGGCCGACGGTGTCTCGGACGACTACCACGGCAAGGAAGAGCGCTGGAAGAAGGCCGCGGGCGAGGTCCGCGAGATCATCCGTCTGGTGCGCACGACGCTGGAACAGAACGACGGCACCGCCCAGTCCACGCTGGCCAAGGCCCGCGCGGCGGTCGACCAGATCGGCTGACGCGGAGTCGGTGACAGAGGTGGCGGGGGTCCCGTAGCGGTGGCAGCGCAGGATTACGACAGCCAGTTGCTGGAGTCGGTGTCGGTGCGGCGTCGACGGCTGCGGGACGCCCTGCTGTTCGGGGCCGGGCGGCAGCGGCGCTCGGTGGACGAACGGATCGGAAAGGTGTTCGCCGGAATCGTCATCGCGGCGGTGCTGTGCGCGGGTTGTGTGGGGTGGTCCTTCGTGTCGAACCGCATCATCGGCAAGAGCCCGTACGGAGGTTCCGTGCAGCCCTCGGTCACACCCTCGCCGACCGTTTCCACAGCTCCTACCAGCACTTCTACCCGGTGATAGGTTCGAAATCGTGATGTCTACGGGGACGTTGGGGCAGACCACGGACGGCGGGCGTACGGCGCTCAGCCGGGTCACGCTGGTGGGTGAGCGGCGGCGCGTGGATCTCGTGCTGCCCTCGCGGGAACCGGTCGGGCTGCTGCTGCCGGAGATCATGCGGCTGCTCGACGACCAGGTCGGCGGACGGCCCGAGTTGCGGCATCTCGTCACCGCGGACGGTTCCGCGCTGGCGCACGACAGCACGCTGGAGTCGGCCGGGGTCCCGGACGGCGCCGTGCTGCGGCTCGTCCGGGCCGAGGACGCGCCGTCGGCGCCCGTCGTGCACGACGTCACGGACGAGGCGGCCGAGGACCTCGACGCCCGCGGCTGGCGCTGGCGTCCGGCCACGCGCCGGATCACGGCCGGGATCGCCACGGTCGGCTGGGCCTTGGCCGCCGGGACGTTCGCGCGGGGCGCGTACGAGCCCGGGGCCGTCGCGGGCGCGCTGCTCGCCGTGGCCGTCGTGGCCGCGCTCGCGGGTGCGCTGCTGGGGCGGATCAAGAAGGCGGGGCCGGCGACGACGTTGATCGCGACGGCCGGTGCGCTGGGCCTGCTCGGGGCCTCGACGCTGGCGGAAGCTCAGAACTGGTCCGCGACCCCGCAGGTCGCGGCCATGGCCGGGGCCGGGGTCTGCACCCTCGCCCTGCTCGGTCTGTTCACCCCGCTCGGGCGGGGTGGGCTGGTCGGGGCCGGGGCGCTGGCCGGGGCGGCCGTGTGCTGGCTGGGGGTCGCCGCGTTCGTGTCGGGCGCGGTGTCGTCGTCGGTGACGGACCAGGCCGAGGTGGGGGCCGTCCTCGCGGTGGTCTCCGTGATCGTGCTCGGGCTGCTGCCGCGGCTCGCGCTGATGGCGTCGGGGCTCTCCGGCCTCGACGACCGGCGTTCCGGGGGTGCCTCGGTGAGCCGGTACCAGGTGTCGGCGGCCCTCACCGCCACGCACCGGGGCTTGGTCCTCGCGACGGTCACCATGGCCGTCTCGGCGACCGTGGCCGGGGTGTTGGCGCTGCGCGCGCCCACCAAGTGGACCGTTCTGCTGGCCGTCCTCACCATGGTCGTCCTCGCGCTGCGCGCCCGGGCGTTCCCGCTGGTCGCCGAGGTCGTGGTGCTGCTCGGCGCGGCGGCCGTGCTCGCCGTGCGGCTGGTCTCAGTCTGGCTGGACCACTCCGGCGACGCGGCCGGCCCGCTCGCCGTCCTCGTCGTCCTCGCCGTACTGCCGCTGCTGGTGCTCGCCGTGCAGCCCGCCGAACACGTACGGGTACGGCTCCGGCGCTTCGGCGACACACTGGAGTCCATCGGCGTCATCACCCTGTTCCCGCTGCTCATCGGCGTGTTCGGCGTGTACGGACGACTGCTCGACACCTTCGCGTAGGAGCTGGGGACCGCACATGGCGCAGGCAGGGGCAGGGGACTGGCAGCGGGATGTGCTGCGCGAGCTGGGGCGGGACGGGGCGGGGGCGCGCGGCGATTCCGGGGTGGGTGGCGGCGACGGTGCTGGTGGAGCGGCCGATCCGGCATCCGGTTCGGCAGGGGCCTCCGGGGCTCCGGGCGGACGCGTGGAACCGACACTGAGGTTGGTGCGGTCGGTGCCGTCGGAGCGTGCGGAGTCGTCGGGACCGGCGGGGCCTGTGGAGGAGGCCGGGGGTGACCGGCCCGTGCGGCCGACGCCCGCTCAGCCGACATCTGTTCAGCCGCTGCCGGTTCAGCCGGCATCTGTTCAGCCGCTGCCGGTTCAGCCGGCGCCGCATCAGCCGGTGACCGTCGTGCAGCAGCCGGTGCGGCCCGCCATGCCGCCTGCCATGCCCCCACTGGTGCACCCCGTCGTACCACCGCCGGTCATGCCCACCCCGGTCGTACCCACCGCAGACCCCCGCGTAGGGCACCCCCAGGCCGCAGCGCAGCCACCGGGCGCGCCCGGTGATCCGGCGCCCGGGCAGCCCGGCGGCGATCCCCGCCCGGCACCCGAGACTTCTCCGGCACCCGGGACCTCCCCGGCCGCCCCCGCCCCCCGCGGCTCGCGCTCGCCGCAGTCCCCCATGCGTACCCCCGACTCCGTCCCCACCATCGACCCCCGGCTCGCGCATGCGCTCGGGCGGCCGCAGCACGGTGACTCGGTGGCTCGGCGTACGGGGCGTTCGATCCGGAAGCTCACGGCGTCCGCCTCGCAGGACGTGGCGGAGGAGACGCGGATCGCGCGGGAGTTGCAGCAGCCGGTGACGACGGGGCGGGTGATCGCCGTGACGTCGATCCGGGGCGGGGTCGGGAAGTCGACGATGGCCGCGCTGCTGGGGCGGACGTTCAACCACTACCGGCACGACCCCGTGCTCACGATGGAGGCGGACGCGGCGCTCGGCACGCTGCCGGTGCGGATGGGGGCCGACTCGGTGCGCTGGGCGGCGGGCGATCTCGCGCGGATCCTGAACCCGGCGATGCAACTCACCGATGTCACCGGCTACCTGGTGCCGGTGTCGGACGGCGGCTGGCTGCTGCCCGGGAGCCAGGGCCGGGTCGGCGCCCCGCTGGACATCCGTACGTACCGCACGGTGACCCTCGCGCTGCGGCGCTACTTCGCGGTGACCGTGGTGGACTGCGAGACGCTGCCGGGTGAGGTGGCCCGTACGGCGATGGACACCGCCCACGCGCGCGTGGTCGTCGCGCCGATGACCGCCGAGGGCGTCAACGGCACCCGCCAGGTCCTGGACTGGCTCGGCCAGTTGCCGCACTCCGCGCTCGCCTCGACGGTCGTCGCGCTGACCGCCAACTCCCCCGACGTCACGCTGGACCGCAAGACGGCCGTCGCCCACCTCAAGGAGTCCGGCGTCCATGTCGTCCCCGTCCCCTACGACCGCCACCTCGCCCAGGGCGGCCCCATCCGCACCGCCCTGCTGGGCCAGGAGACCCGTGACGCGGCGATCAAGCTGGCGGCGGAGGCGATGACGCGGGCGGTGAGGATGCGATGAACACCCGTCGAGTTCGAAGCCGAGAAGGGGTCCGTCCGTGACCCAGCAGCTGATCCACCGGCCCGCGCGGAGCACACGTCCGCTCGGGGCCGCCGGGGCCCGGACGATCGAGCCGCCGCCGAACCTCCCGGAGGGCAAGGCGGGGACGGCGGCGACGGCGTTGCTGCCGATGGCGGGGGTCATGGGCTCGGTCGTGATGATGACCGTGATCCGGAACAGCCAGTTCGCCGCGCTCGGCGCGATCGTGCTGGTCTTCGCGCTGCTCGGCGCGGTCGCCCTCTTCCTCTCCCAGCGCGGCAAGGCCCAGCGCACCCGGCGTACGCAGCGCGAGCGGTATCTGGAGTATCTGGAGGAGCTGCGCGAGGAGTTCGGGACCGACGAGCGGGCGCGGCGGCAGCTGGCGCGGGTGCTCGATCCGCCCCCGGAGGCGCTGTACGACCTCGCGCGTGACCCCGCCCGGCTCTGGGAGCGGCGGCGGCGGGACCCGGACTTCCTGCGAGTGCGGGTCGGCACCGGTGACGTGCCCGTGGCGCACCTGGCCATCGGGCAGAACCAGGGCGGGGTGCTGACGCCGCCGGACCCGTTCATGCTGAACGAGGCGCGGGCGCTGCTGGCCCGCTACTCCGTCGCCAACGACTGCCCGATCACCGTGCCGTTGGACCGCGCGGGCAACGTCAGCGTGGTCGGCGACCGGGAGGGCGTACTGCGCGTGGCCCGGGCGCTCCTCGTCCAGGTCGCCGTCTCGCACGCGCCGGACGACGTGGCCGTGGCGCTCGGTGTGCCCGGTGAGCGGCTGGCGGACTGGGAGTGGGCGAAGTGGCTGCCGCATGTGCTGGACGGGCAGGAGCACGACGGCCCGGTGGCGGCCCGCCGTATCGCGCCGAGCCTGCCGCAGCTGGCCCGGCACTTCAGGCACGAGCTGGGCCGGCGTGCCTCGTACGCGGCGGAGGTGCGCCGGGGGCTCGCCGACCGCAAGGCACTTGCGCTGGCGTCCCGCATGCTCGTCGTGAGCGACGAGTACGGGGAGACGGCCGCCGAACTGCCCCGTCCGGACACGGCGGTCGGTCTGTCGGACATGGGTGTCACCGTGCTGCATCTGCTGGCGGAGCAGGTGCACGAGCCCGACCAGGTGTCGGTGCGGATCACCGTGCGGGGCGACCAGGTCGTCGTAGAGGATCTTCGCGATCCGCAGGCGGTCATGACCGCGCAGGGCACCTCCGACGAGGTGACCGCCGCCGGCGCCGAGGGCCTCGCCCGGTTGCTCGCGCCGCTGCGGCTGTCCGCCGAGTCGGCCGCCGAGGGCACCCCGGTCACCGGACCCGTCGACTTCCCGGGCCTCCTCGGCATCGACGACCCGGCCGTGCTGGACCTGGCCCGGCTCTGGGCGCCGCGCGGTGAGCGGGAATTCCTGCGGGTGCCCATCGGCTTGACGGACCGTCATGAACCCGTGCTGCTCGACCTGAAGGAGTCCTCCGAGCTGGGTATGGGCCCGCACGGGCTGTGTGTGGGCGCGACCGGTTCCGGCAAGAGCGAGCTGCTGCGCACGCTCGTGCTGGCGCTCGCCGCCACCCACTCCCCCGAGGATCTGGCGCTCGTCCTGGTCGACTACAAGGGCGGCGCGACCTTCGCGCCCTTCACCGAACTCCCGCACGTGGCCGGTGTGATCACCAACCTGGAGAACCAGGCCGGGCTCGTCGAGCGCGTGCACTCCAGCCTCGCGGGCGAGGTCAAGCGCCGTCAGCAGGTGCTGAAGGACGCGGGGAACGTGGCCGACATCGGGCACTACGCCGCCCTGCGCGCGACCCGGCGCCCGGACCTCGAACCGCTCCCGCACCTCTTCGTCGTCATCGACGAGTTCGGCGAACTCCTCACCGCCAAGCCGGACTTCATCGACCTGTTCCTGTCCATCGGCCGCATCGGCCGCTCCATCGGCGTCCATCTCCTGCTCTCCAGCCAGCGCATCGAGGGCGGCAAGCTCAAGGGCCTGGACACCTACCTGTCGTACCGGCTGGGGCTTCGTACCTTCTCCGCCGACGAGTCGCGGACCGTCCTCGACACCACCGACGCCTTCCACCTTCCGCCGCTGCCGGGCTTCGGTTATCTGAAGGTGGACACGTCGACGTACGAGCGGTTCAAGGCGGGCTACGTGTCGGGCGCGTACCGGGGTCCGGCGCTGGTCGCGCAGGAGGATGACACGCCGCTGGCCTGGCCGTATCCGACGTACAACACGCTCGACAGCGGGCCCGCGAAGGCGGTCGCCGAAGAGCCCAAGGCGACCAAGCGGGAGACCGGGCCGACCGTGATGTCGGTGATGGTCGACCAACTCGCTTCCGCGGCAGGGCGGGTGCGCCGGATCTGGCTGCCGCCGCTGCCGGACGCGATCACCCTCGACGCGGCGGCCGGGCCGGTGCAGGTGGACGAGCGGGGGCTTCAACTGGTCGGTGGGCAGGGCCCGTTGCGGGTGCCGCTCGGTGTGCTCGACGATCCGGCGAAGCAGTGGCAGGGCCACTGGGTGCTCGATCTGACGGTCGCGGGCGGTCACGCGGCGGTGATCGGCGGCCCGCAGTCCGGCAAGACGACACTGCTGCGGACGCTCGCGCTGTCCCTCGCGACGACCCACACACCCGCCGAAGTGGCCATCTACGGGTTGGACTTGGTCGGTGGCGGACTCTCGGCCCTCTCCGGACTGCCGCACGTCGGCGGGATCGCGGGGCGGGCCGACCGGGAGCGGGCCGCGCGGACGGTCGCCGAGGTGCGGACGATGCTGATCGAGCGGGAGGAGCTGTTCCGCGAGCACGGGATCGACTCCGTCGACCAGCTGCGGCATCTGCGGGGGCAGGGCAGGCTGCGCGAGCTGGGCTCGACGGACATCGTCCTCCTCATCGATGGATTCGGGGCGCTGCGCGACGAGTTCGCCGAGCTGGACGACACGGTCGTGGATCTGCTCAAGCGCGGCGGCGGCTACGGCATCCATGTCGTCGGCTCCATGCTGCGCTGGAACGATGTGCGGATCGCGACGCAGTCGATGTTCGGGACGCGGGTGGAGCTGCGGCTCAACGACCCGAGCGATTCGAGCGTGGACCGCAAGCTCTCCGAGACGCTCTCGCCCGACACACCGGGGCGCGTCCTGACCGACGGCAAGCTGTTCGCACAAGCTGCTCTCCCCCGCCTCGACGGACGGCCGTCGACAGGTGATCTCGGTCCCGCCCTGGAGGACGCGGCCCGTACGATCCGCTCCACCTGGCACGGTGAACTGGCCGCGCCCGTACGGGTGTTGCCGACGCGCATGCCGTCCGCCGAGCTGCCGTCGCTGATCGCCGAGCCGAACCGGGTCCCGATCGGCGTGGACCAGGACGCCCTTGCTCCCGTCCTCCTGGACCTCTTCGGCTCGGACCAGCACCTCCTGATCCTGGGCGACAACGAGTGCGGCAAGACGAACCTGCTGAAGCTGGTCGCGGCACAGCTCGTCGAGCGGTACTCGGACGAGGAGCTGGTCTTCGGTGTCTTCGACCCCCGGCGCGGACTGCGGGGCGTGATCCCGGAGCCGTACCGGGGCGGGTACGCGCACAACGCGAAGCTCGCGGCGGGGCTGTCGACGGGTATCGCGAGCGAGCTGGAGAAGCGGATGCCGGAGACGGCCGACCCGGACGCGATGACCGACGAGCCCGCGTTCAAGGGCCCGCGGATCGTGATCCTGGTCGACGACTACGACATCCTCACCACCGCGGGCCAGCAGCCGCTGTCGCCGTTCCTCCCCTACGTCTCGTCCGCGCAGGACATCGGGCTGCACTTCGTGATCACGCGCCGGGTGGCGGGCGCCTCCCGGGCGATGTACGAGCCGCTGCTCCAGACCCTCCGCGAGACCGGCACGGCCGCGCTGCTCATGACCGGTGAGCGGAGCGAGGGCCAGCTCTTCCCCGGCCTGTACGCCTCGGCGCAGCCGACGGGGCGGGGCACGCTGGTCCGCCGGGGCCGGACCCACCAGCTGATCCAGACGGCACTCGACAGCGAGGAGGGCCACCGCCCGTGACCAAGGACGTCATCGCCCTCACCCCGAAGATGCCCAACGTCTGGGCCCTCATGGCGAGTCTGTACGCCGGCGGCTCCGACCTGGACCTGTCGGCGGCGGCCGACGGAGCGGTCGTACAGCTGCACGGTCCCGGTGGGCGCCCGCTGGTGTCCGTGGAGTCGCCGGTCCTGGTGCAGGTGCCGGGTGAGGCGGAGCGGCTGCTCGGGCAGAGCGTGGAGGCGCCGTTCTGGTGGACGGAGGCACGGGCGTCCACGGCAGTACCGGAGGCGGAGAAGCTGGCGGGGGTGGTGTGCGGGCGGCTCAACGCGCTGCTGGGCGGCTCCACCTGGCCTCCCGAGGCGGCGAGCACGAAGGTCGTCGATGTGTCCGCCGTACCGTCGGCGGGGTCGGGGCAGCCCGCCGTGGACGTGGTGACGGACCACGCCGCCGTCGTCCTCATCGACCGGCCGGTGGTCGCCCTGACCAGCTGGCTCGCGGAGATCATGCGCACGACCGTGGCGTCCCGGCGGTCCCTCCAGATCGTCACGCCGCCCGGCGTACGCCTGACCACCGCGGCCCGTACGACCCTCGCGCGCGTCCCCAACCGCTGGGTCGTGCAGGACCCGGAGTGCGGCTACTACGACGGGCTGTCGGGGGCGGTGCTGCGCTGGCAGGACGGGGCGTTCTCGCCCGCGTTGGCGGAGGACGGGACGGCGACGGTGGCTGCGGCCTTCACGCGCCCGGCGGACGAGGCACCTGGCCGCCAGCTGATCGTCGCCCTCCGTACCGTGCACAAGGCGGACGACCGGCTGCTGCTGGGCGGCGCGCTGGAGGCCGCCTGGGAGGCGCTGACGGGGACCGCACCGGCGGGCTGGGGCACGGCCGAGCCGGTCAACCTGCCTTGGTCGCCACGGCAGTTGACCGACCTGGCCCGTGAGCGGGCGCCCGAGCCGTCGCACCTGGTCGTGGTCGGCACCCCGGACCGGCCGGCCATGGCGACGGTCCGGGTGACGCGGACGACGAAGGGCGTGGAGGAGGACGTGGTCCTGACGGTCGGGTACGCGGACGGCGAGGAGCTGCCGCTGGACCGCGTCCAGCCGTTGGCCGAGGCCCTGCTCTCGGGCCACTCCCTGAAGACGATGCTCGTCTCCGTCCGCCGGGCCCGCACCGACCTGACGGCCGCGCCCCGGCTCGAGGGCCCGCCGATCCCGTACGCCTTCACGCTCGGCCCGGAGGACGTGCACGCCATCGGCGTCGAGCACGCGCGCCGCCCGCCGGTGGAGGTACGCCCCGTGTCGCTGGGGGCGACGTCCCGCCCGGCGCTGTACTTCCCCCTCGGAGAAGCGGAGGACGCGGAGGCGTGGGGGCGGTTGCAGGAGCTGACGGCGCATCTGCGGGCGGTGCGGTGACGCAGCGCAGGACGTGACACGTCTACGTCGTCATCCTCGCGCCCCTCGGTGAGAGGTCTCTTTTCCCGCACGACCGCCGTGCGGGAGGGCCTTGACGGAGTGACAGGAGATTCACGGCTCTGTCCCGATTGCGTTCCGTCCGGCGTTCGGCCGAAAGTCGACGGCTAACCTGACGGCGCTCAAGATCTTCCAAGGGTCGCCGAACAGAACGCGGAAGTGGGAAAAGACGTGGACAGACGTGCCGTACACGCGGTGTCACGCAGGCAGATGTTCAGGCTGGCCGGGACAGGGCTGGGGCTGGCCGTCTTCGGGGCCGGGGTCGTGGCGTGCGGTCCCGGGGACGAGGCGGACGCGTCGGGTGACAGCTCGACACCCGGCGCGGACAAGAACGGTGACGGCTCGACACCGGGCGCGGACAAGAACGGTGACAGCTTCACCACCCCGCCGCCGGGCACCGCACCCGAGCCACTGTGGAAGGCGGAGGCCGCGAACAACGGTGTGTCCGGTACCGAGGCCCTGGCGGTGATCGGGAACCTGGTCCTCGTCGCGGGCGACCCGCTGGTGGGACGCGACATCGCGAGCGGCAAGGCGAAGTGGTCCAGAGCCGGCGTCACCACGCCCGGCGCCAAACTCATAGTCGGCGGCGGAACGCTCTACCTCGCCAGCGCCGAGTACGACGGTGACGTGGTGGGTCTGGATCCGGCCACGGGCAAGGAGACCTGGCGCAGTCGCCTGGGCAAGGAGTACGACCAGCCACGCCCGATCGCGGCCGACGACCGCCACGTCTACGTCCTCGCCGGCGTCCTGGAGAAGGACTTCTCGTCGCCCACCAATGTGATCGCCGCCATCGACACCACCTCCGGCAGGATCGCCTGGCGTGAGAAGCGTGACGCGGGGACCGAGGAGTACGGCATCACTGCCACGGTCACCGGTGAACGCCTCGTCTACACGGACTTCCGGAAGAACGTGACCGTCCGCGACACGGCGACCGGCCGACAGGTGTGGACCAAGAAGCTCAGCACGTCCAACTACCGTCATTTCGCCGTGCACAAGGATCTGGTGATCCTCGCGGAAGGCCGGCGGCTGCGAGCGCTCGACCTGGCCGGGGGCAAGGAACGCTGGTCGCTCGCCACGGACGAGTTCAGCATCTTCAAGGACCCCCATGTCGTGGACGGGGTTCTCTACGCGTCCGACACCGCACGCAGCATGTGGGCGGTGGACCCCGACACGGGCAAGCAGGTCTGGCGCAACGAGGATCTGCTGGAGTCGGCTCAGGCCTGGCAGTTCGCCAAGGTGGGCGACACCCTGTACGGCGCGACCACGTTCGACAAGGACGGCGGCGTGCACGCCTTCGACGTGAAGAGCGGGAAGCTGCGCTGGACCTACAACGACAACACCGGCGACAACAAGGAGTGGTACGTCATGGCGGCGGGCAACCGGCTGGCCGTGACGCACGGGAAGCGGATCTACGCGCTGCCCGCTGTGTGATCCGACCGCCCTGGGGAAGCCCTGGGAAGACGGAGGACACCGCGGCGTAGGGGGCGGTCGCAGCGACTCGCAGCGCACCTCGGATGCGATCATTCCCAGCCATCGCCCCCTGCTCGCAAGCGGTGACTCGCGTCACGTACACAACGACCAATACGAGCAGTACGAGCTCTGACGGGTGAGGGATTTACCGGCCTGACCTGGGTCTCTAACCTCCCGGCAACAGCTGCCACACGGCATGCGCCAGGAGGAGAACCATGGCCAGATCCAGCCACACAACGGCACCCGCGCTCCGGCGCCCCCTGACGGCCGCGTTCGCCGCGACCCTCGCGCTCGCCACGCTGGCCGCGTGCGGCGGCGGTGGTGACGACGCGCCGAAGGTGGCGGAGAACAAGATCTCGGCGGGCCAGGTGCCGGACTACTACCCGGCGGACTACGCGGACCTGATCGAGGCGGCGGAGAAGGAGGGCGGCAAGCTCACCGTCTACTCGAACCTCGGTGACGAGAACATGGCGCCGATCGTCCGGGACTTCAAGAAGAAGTACGACTTCATCAAGACCGTCTCCGTGAACGAGCTGGACAGCGACGAGCTGTTCCAGAAGACGCTCTCCGAGAACGCGGCCGGGTCGTCCCCGGCGGATGTGCTGATCTCCAGCGCGGCGACCGCGTGGGCCGACTTCTCGGCCCGGAAGAACACGGTCCTGGAGTACGAGTCGCCGGAGCTGGAGGAGCTGGGCGAGAGCGCGGAGCTGCTGCCGAGCGTGTACTCGATGTCGCAGGACCCCATGACGATCGCGTACAACACCTCGCTGATGGAGACCCCGCCGACCACCCTGACGGACTTCGCGAAGATCGTGACCGGGGACGAGGGCAAGTTCAAGAACAAGGTGACGGTCCGCGACCCGGAGGGCTCGTTCGGTTTCACGGTCACGCGGGCGCTCACCGAGGGCAACCCGGAGGCGTGGAAGGACCTGGAGAAGATCCTTCCGCTGACCCGCCCGGAGACCTCCTCCGGCACCCAGCTGGAGAAGATCGTCGCCGGTGAGTACACGGCCGGCTTCCTGATCAGCGCCTCCCCCGCCTACCCGGTCGTCGAGGACAGCGCGGGCCTGGTGAAGATCGTCTTCCCGAAGGACGGCACGGTCGTCCTGCCGCGCGGTCTCGGTATCGCCGCCGAGGCGCCGCACCCGGCGACCTCCAAGCTCTTCCTGGACTTCGCCCTCTCCGACGAGGGCCAGCGCGCGGTCGCCGAGGGCGGCCTCGCCTCGTACCGCGAGGGCGTGAAGGGCGAGGGCCTGCACACCTACCAGGAGGTCGTCGACGCGGTCGGCGAGGAGAACATCATCCACGTCAAGTACGAGGCGGTCGCGAAGGACGACGCCGCGGCCTGGCTGGAGCGCTTCGACGGACTCCGTAAGTAGTCCGCGTCAGGCACCCTCCCGGGACGATCGGAGTCAGAGCACATGTCAACCCTCACCCAGCCGCCCCGCACACCGGCCGGCGAGTCACCCACGGAAACGTTCGAGCCGCCGCGCTACCGCCGCCCCCTCGGCATCGGACGGGACACGGTCGTCCAGTACGCGGTCCTGGCGTTCCTCGCCGTCCTGGTGCTGGCCCCGATCGTCCCGACCCTCTACCAGAGCATCCGCAACCGCCCGCTCTACGAGGCGGGCGGGGCCTTCACCCTCAGCGGCTACAGCGACCTCTTCACCGAGGCCGGCTTCGGTGAAGTCGCCCTGAATACGCTGTTGTTCGCATCCCTGACCACCATCCTCAGCCTCGCCATCGCCATCCCGATGGCGATCGTGGTGGTCCGGACGAAGCTGCCGGGCGGCCGGCTCGTCGCGCTGGCGATGCAGTGGCCGTTCTTCATCTCGTCGCTGATCCTGGGCTTCGGCTGGATCATCATGTACGGCCCGGCCGGGTTCGTCAGCGTCAAGGTGCAGCAGATCTTCGGCGGGGTGCCGTGGAACCTGTACTCGATCCCCGGCATGGCGCTCACGGAGGCCGTGGCGCTGGCGCCGATCGCGTACGTCTTCTGCGCCAACGCGCTCCGGCAGTCGGACGCCTCGCTGGAGTCGGCCGCCCAGGTCTGCGGCGCGGGGCCGTTCAGAATTCTGGCTCAGGTGATCGTGCCGCTGCTGCGGCCGCCGATCGTCTACAGCGCCATCCTCGTGTTCTCCGTGTCGATCGAGACGCTGAGTGTGCCGCTGCTGTACGGCCAGCCGGTCAGCATCGACGTCTTCTCCACCTTCCTCTACCACAACGGACTTCAGTCGGTGGACCCCGACTACACGATGCTGGGCGCCGCCTCGACGGTCATCCTCGTCGTCACCCTGAGCCTGGTCGCCGTACAGGCGAAGCTCCTCAAGGACGCGGCCCGGTTCGTGTCCGTGCGCGGCAAGGTGACCCGGCCCCGCAAGCTCGACCTGGGCTGGCTGAAGTGGGTGAGCATCGCGTGCATCTGGTTGTACGTGATCGTCGGGGCCGTGGTGCCGATCGCGGGCCTGGTGATGCGGTCCTTCACGCTCGTCTTCACCCCGCTCCAGTCGCCGTTCAGGACGGTGACGACGAAGAACTACGAGCTCGTCTTCGACTCGGACAACTACGTGCAGTCGCTGTGGAACAGCCTCATCGTGGCCGGTGTCGGCTCGGTGGTCGTCAGCGCGCTCGCCGTGTTGGCGGTGATGGTGGCCCGGCGGTCCACGTTCCGCTGGGGCCGGGCGGTCGAGTACCTGGCCCTGATCCCGCAGTCCCTGCCCGGCATCATCATCGGTATCGGCTTCTTCTGGGCCTTCGCGCTCGCCCCGTTCGGGATGGGCTCGGTGCTCCAGGGCACGATCTACGCCGTCATCATCGCCTTCGGTATGCGGGCCCTGCCCAGCGCCTTCGGCTCGGTCGCCCCGGCGATCATGCAGATCGGCGGTGAGCTGGACAACGCGGCCCGGGTCTCCGGCGCCGACTGGCTGATGACCTTCTTCCGGGTCCTGCGGGCCCTGATCACGCCGGCGTTCGCCGGAGCGCTCGTCCTCACTTTCGTGATCATGCTCAAGGAGTACTCCCCGGCCGTCTTCCTCTCCTCGGCCGACAACAACATCCTCGGCACCACCATGCTCAGTCTCTGGACGCAGGGCAGGGCCGGATCCGTCGCCGCGCTGGCCACCCTCCAGATCGGCATCACCGCGGTCTTCGTCGCACTCGCGGGACTGCTCATGAAGGGAAAGCACCATGCCTGAGGTGACCGTCAAGAACCTCGCCAAGACGTTCGGCGACAACTCCGTCCTGCGTGATGTCACCTTCACCATCAGGGATGGTGAATTCTTCACGCTCCTTGGCGCGAGCGGCTGCGGCAAGTCGACGACGCTGAACTGCATAGCGGGCCTTGAGCAGCCGACGGAGGGCTCGATCGCGGTCGGCGGCAGGCCCTTCGTCGACGCCGGGGCGGGGATCTTCCTCCCGCCCGAGGAGCGCAACCTCGGCATGGTCTTCCAGTCGTACGCGCTCTGGCCGCACATGACCATCGCGAAGAACCTCGCGCTGCCGCTCAACATCCGCAAGGTGCCGAAGGACAAGCAGAAGACCCTGATCCACGACGCGCTGGACAAGGTCGGCCTCGCCGCGCTCAGCGGCCGCTACCCGCACCAGCTCTCGGGCGGCCAGCAGCAACGCGTCGCCCTGGCACGGGCGTTGGTCTACTCCCCGACGGTCCTGCTGCTGGACGAGCCCCTCTCCAACCTCGACGCCAAGCTCCGCGAGCAGGCCCGCGCCTGGCTGAAGCGGCTCCAGGAGGAGCTGGGCATCACCACCGTCTACGTCACCCACGACCAGGACGAGGCGCTGGCGCTCAGCGACCGGATCGCCGTGATGGAGGGCGGCAACATGATCCAGATCGGTACCCCGCACGAGATCTACGAGCGGCCCGCCGCGCCCGCCGTCGCCGCGTTCGTCGGCCGCTGCAACTTCCTCACCGGCAAGGTCGTCAGCCTGGACGGCACCCGGCACACCGTGCTCCTCGACGCCAGCGGGGATGTCGTACGGGTCGACAGCGACGCGCGCGTCCCGACCGGTGACTCCGTGACGGTGGCGGTCCGCCCGGAGCGCCTTGAGGTCGTGGCCTCGGCCGAGACCCCGGCGGGGGTGAACCGCCTCGACACCCAGGTCATCACCAGCTCCTACGTCGGCTCCCGCTACGAGTACGACGTCCGCCTCGGCGACCAGGTGGTGCAGGTGTTGAGCGGGAACGGGGGGCTGGCGGGGGACGTGGCGCTGGTCTTCGACCCGGGGCACGCGCTGCTGTACGCGGACAAGGTGGAACTGCCGGAGGACCAGCGGGACTTGCTGACGGTCACGTCGTGACGGGTCACCTCCCCGGGAGGGCCCGCAGCCCCGAGAGGGGCGGCCCGGCCCTCCCGGGGACACGCCGTCAGCGGTTCAGGTCCATGATGCCGACCCCGAGCCCTTCATAGGGGCCTGGCTCCACGGTGGCGACCAGCCCGCCCATCGGAAGCAGCTGGTTCGGCCTCGCGGCATGGACAGCGGCCGAGGTGCCCTGTGCGACACCCGCGCGCCCCAGCTCGGCGATGGTCACAGCCATCGCGTAGTCGTCGTCCAGGACATGAAGGACGTCCACCAGCACACCGACGTGGTCGACCATGCCCGCACGTCGGCGCTCGGCTTCCAGAAGACACAGGACAGGCACCCAGAGGCGCACATCATCGCTCGCCGCAGCGGCATGGACGAGGCCGGAAACCTGCTTGTCGCCTCCCAGCGCCAAGAGGGTCGGCGAGTCAAGGACGTAGTGCTCGGTCTGGCTCAACGGGACGACTCCGCTTCGGCGAGGGCCGCCCGGTGAGCGGCTGTGGCCTCCCGCATCTTGCGCCGCATCTCGGCGGACTCCTCGTCGGACACGTCGTGCCCGAAGCGCTCGGCGAGCAGGAGGCGGGTACGGTCGGCCCGCTCCCTGATCTGCTCGGGAGTCAGTGTCTGAGCGGCTATGTCCTGCATCAGGGCACGAAGACTGGTCCCCCGGGCCTCGGCCACGGCGGCAAGCTGGTCACGGACTTCGGCGGGCACGCGGATCATGACGTCGGACATGAGGCGAGTATACGCGACGTATACACCCAGCGCCCTAGCGCCCTGGTGCCGACAGACGCCTGACCAGGGACAGCCACCGCGGCAGGTCGATCTCGGCCAGGACGGTTTTGCCGGGCGGGTTCCGGTCCAGTACCTGCCAGCGGTCGGCGAGGGCGTCGACGAGGGTCAGGCCGCGCCCGCCCTCGTCGAGGGGGCGGGACGGTCGTACGGCACCGGGGCCGGGCGGGTGGCGTTCGGCGCGGGTGTCGGTGACCTCGATGCGGAGCGAGCCGGTGGGCAGGGAGAGCCGCAGTTCGAAGTCCCGCCCGGGTACGCGGCCGTGTGTCACCGCGTTCGCGGCGAGCTCGGCCACGACCGCCGCGGCTCTCTCGGAGGCGTCCGAGCCGTGCGGGATGCCCCAGCTGTGCAGCTGGGTGAGGGCGAGGTGTCTCGCCAGGCGGGCGCCCAGCGGGGTCGAACTGAAGCGCTGACTGAACGCGTGCACGGTGGCGGGGAGTTGAGCGGCGGGCAGTGCGGTCATGCCGCCAATGTGGCCTGCGCGCGGGCCGGTTCACCAGCTCCACGCCGCGTACGCTGCGCGAGCGTACGCGGTTACGCACTGGACGGTACTGGTGACGTGCTGTGACCATGGGCGTTGAACGGTGTGGTTCAGCGGGCGGGTGCGCGGGAGGTGGCCCATGGTGGCCGACAGCGGCGGCGTGGCGGCAATGGGGATGGGCGGGGGCGGGGAGCCGGAGGCGTCCGACAGCCTGCGGACGTTCGGGGCGATGGTCCAGGCGTTGCGGGAGCACGGGGGGCTGAGCCGGGAGGGGTTGGCGGACCTCGTCGGGTACTCCAAGCACATGGTGGCGTCGGTGGAGTTGGGGAGGCGGATGCCGGATGTGGCGTTCGTGGAGGGGGTGGATCGGGCGCTGGGGAACACCGGGGCGCTGACCAAGGCGGCTCAGCATCTGGGGCGGCAGCCGGGGTTGGCGGCGTGGTTCCGGAAGTGGGCGCGGTTGGAGGCTACGGCGATCGTGCTCTACACGTACGAGAGCCGCATGATCCCGGGCTTGTTGCAGACAGAGGCGTACGCGAGGGCCCTGTTCGACGACCGGCTGCCACTGCTGACCGACGAGGAGGTCGAGGAACAGTGGAGGGCTCGGGCACAGCGGCAGCGGCTGCTCCATGAGCGGCCGAACACGGCGTTCAGCTTCATGCTGGAGGAACACATGTTCCTGCGGCACACGGGCGGTGTGGATGTCACACGTGGACTCCTCGATCACCTGCTGAAGATGGCCAAGTTGCGGAACATCGACATCCAAGTCATGCCCCTGGCACGGGAGTCCCACGCTGGACTCGCCGGACCCATCCAACTACTGGAGACGCCCGAGAACCGCTGGTTCGCCTACTGCGAGGGGCAGCGCGGTGGCCTGCTTGTTTCCGACGCGAAAGAGGTCAGCGTCCTCCAAAGCCGGTATGCCAGGATGCGTTCACAGGCTCTCACCATCCCGGACTCTGTGAGCCTGTTGCAGCGGATGCGAGGAGACCTATGAGCACCACCGGCGGCCTGGTCTGGTTCAAGAGCAGCTACAGCAGCAGCGGCGACGGCGACTGCGTCGAGGTCGCCCTCTCCTGGCACAAGTCGAGCTACAGCAGCGGCGACGGCGACGACTGTGTCGAAGTCGCCGCCGTCCCGCATGCCATCCACGTCCGCGATTCCAAGAACGCGGCCGGGCCTCAGCTCACCTTGTCCCTCACCGCCTGGGCCGACTTCATCCCGTACGCCTCCCAGGGCTGATCCCACGGCGGCGCATCCACCACACCAGCGCGGCGCCCGCCGCGGCCAGCGCCGCGGAGATCGCCGCGATCAGGCCGACCGGCGTGTCGGATCCGGTGTCAGCGAGGTCGCCGCCCGGAGGCGTCGGCTCGTCCCCGGTGTCGTCCGGGTCCGGCGTACCCGTGCCGTCGGTGGGCTTGTCGGTCGGGGTCGGGTCCGGCTTGTCCGACTCCGTGGGGGTCGGCTTGGGGGGAGTGGGGTTGGGGTTGGGGTCGTCACCGTCCACGGCTGACATCTTGCCGCCACCCAGATAGAGCGTGTCGGTGTCCCGGTAGGACGTGTCGTCGGACTTCCGGGAGTTGACGGTGGTGTTGTCCAGGTCCCGGTTCTCCACGTTGAACTGGGTGCGGGAGATGTTCCGCTTGGGCTGCTTGGAGAAGTCCACGCCGCCGACGATGTACACCTGGACGCCCTGGGCGGTCTCCACGTCGTACGTGAACTCACCCTCCGTGTAGATCTTCCGGTACTTGCGGAAGAGCTCGTCCTTGTCCCAGTTCTGGTTCGGCGCCCGCAGTGGCCACGCCTTGACGTCGTCGCTGTTGATGATCGGCCGGAAGTCGGTCGGGTTCTTCGCGTCCTGCTGCCGGATGTACTCGGCGGCGACCCGGGAGGTGTAGACGCGGCGCAGGTCGGCGTACTGCGGGGCGCTGTTGATCTGCTTCTCGACCTCGGGGACGATCATCGAGTCGATGACCGCCTGGGCGGCCGCGATCTCGGCGTCGTTCGGGTCGCAGATCGGCTCGCCCGGGCCCTCGGTGACGGTCTCCTGCGCGGTCGACTTCAGGGCCAGCGGGGCGTCGAGAATGTAGATGCCGCCGTCCTGCTCACGCACCTGCGCGGGCTTGGGCTCGATCCAGTTCCGCAGGCCGGGCATGCACGGCCTGCCGTTCTGCCGGGGCAGGGCCGCCCAGTACCGCCTGCCGAGGTCGGTCTTGGGGTCCATGGCCTTGTAGAAGTCGTGCTTCATCTGAAGGTCGGCTTCGAGCAGGATGCGGCCGGCGTCGGTGGAGGCGAACTTGGAGTCCATGACGCGGTCGGGCTCGTCCGGGTTCAGGTTCACCCAGAACTTGTCCGGCGTCAGCGCCAGCCAGGTGAACATCGCGTCGGAGGAGAGCTGCATCGCCGCCTCGCCGCCCCAGCCGGGGTTGGTGTCCGGGTCGGGCATCTGGTCGGCGCGCATGCTGTACTGCATGCCCTTGCCCTTGCCGAGGCCGCCGACGTAACGCAGCTCGAGGGTGGTGAAGTCGATCCCGCCGGGGCCGCCCCTGGGGAGGGTGCCGCGGGTGTCGAGGCGGCGGGCCTCGGCCTGGATCTGCTTGGCCTCCGCCGGGGTGCGGCCGGAGTCCAGGGCGCGCTGGTTGGCCGGGCCGCGGGTGCCGCAGCTGTTCGCGGAGGCGGCCATGGTCTGAGTGCCACCCGTCTGGCAGCCGGGGGCGAACCAGCGCTGGTGGTCGGAGTAGCCCTTGATGGGGGTGCTCTGGGGGACGGGGTTGTAGAGGCGCTGGTTGCCCCGTACCTGGTTGGACCTGCCGCGCTCTCGTTCGAGTTCGCGGTTGAAGTCGTCGACCAGCTGCTGCTGACCCTTGGTGAACTTCTTCGCGCCCGTGTAGCGGAAGGTGTGGTCCGTCATGGAGCGGGCGACGACCCGGTCCTTGGCGAGCTGGTCCGCCCTCGGCTTGGAGTCCGACTTGAACTCGTTGAACTCCTTGGTGCGCCTGTTGTAGGCGTCGTAGCGGCGCTCGCCGACCTTGTTGCCCTCGGCGTCGAAGAGCTCGACGTAGACCTCACAGAGCCAGTCGGGGCCGATGAGCTTGTAGTCCCGTACGAGCTGGGACTCGAAGCCGGCGCCCTTGTTCAGGTTGGCCTGGTTGCGGAGGTAGATGTTGGTGAACCACTGCTTGAAGGGCCTCTTCTTGCCGGTGTTCAGCCAGCGGGCGTAGATCTCCATCGCCCGGTCGGCGGGCTTGCCGGAGGCGTCGGCGGTCTTCCGCCACGCCTTGTAGTTCTTCTCCGTGTCGCCCGGGACCTTGGAGAGGACCTTCTTCTCCTCGTCCGGCGTGGGGGCCTCGAGCCCGTCGTACGCCTGGCCGGGGAGGTCGTAGTCGAAGTTCTTCGGGAGGTTGTCCGCTTTGTGGAAGTTGCCGAGCGGGCTGTTGGGGAAGCCGGAGTTCGCCGGTGTCCTGGTGGCGGGTGGCAGCCCGTTGCGGACATCGCAGCGCTTGCCGGTCTTGTCCTTGAGTTTGGCCGAGACCGCCGGACCGGCGGCGGCCGTGTCGTCGACGGGCATGCCCGGCAGGCCGGTCAGGGTGACGGCGGCCGCCAGGCCCGCGGCGGCCGTGAGGCGTGCGGTGAGCCGCCACCGTCTGGGTATCTGGAGCGCTCGATTAAAGATGGCGTCTTCCCTCGTTGTGGGGGGCACTGAGGGGGTGTGGGTGGCGCGTGAGGCCCCCGTGACGTGTACGCGCCGCGGCTCACCATAGAGCCCGAAGTCGGCGTATCCAGGGGATTGTTGACGTTGGTGGCGTTGTCAACGGAGCATCAATTGTGAGCGAGGCGTGGGCAGTTCGTCTCAGCGAGGTGTGACGGCGGTCCCACGCGGCGCCCCCGGCACCCGGCACACGCCCTCGCCGCACCGGCCAAAAACCCAGGTAGCTCCTCCCCCGCTCCCGGCTCCACCCGAAGCCGGAGGCCTCGTCGAGGGCTTCCCTCCGGCACACCGAGAACACGCCCCGGACGCCACAGGCGCCGCACAGGATTTCCACAAGACCCGCCGGGGGCCGGACGACTAGCCGACGAAGTACAGCTCTTCCATCGTGGACGTGGCGAACTCCGTGTGCCGTACGCGGAAGGCCGTGGTCTGGATCTGCCGCCACCCCCAGGGGTCGGCCCTGCCCAGGGCCAGGGCGGCGAAGTCGGCCCATTCGATGTCCGCCGGGTCCTCCTCGTCCAGGCCGAGCTCTTCCAGCTTCTCGGCGGCGATGCCGAGGGCGGAGGCGATGGCGCCCGGGTCGCCGGTCACCTCGAACGGCTCGTCCCCGGGCCAGCCGGCGGCGTGGAACAGGGCCCCGTCGGGCAGCCAGACGATGTCCTCGGTGTGGGAGGCCCCGCCGTGGAAGTGGACGCGGCCGACGATGCGGGCGTCGGGGTAGCGCTCGCGCAGCGTGCGGGCCTCGGACAGGAGGGGGGTGTCGTTGCCGTTGTCGGCCAGCGCGGGGTCACTGATACCGAGGACGTGCCCCCAGGCGGCGGCCTGGACGATGTCGAGGTCGGTCCGCGTGTTCGGGTAGGGCACGTCGAGGACGGACCCGGGCCCGATCTCCTCCAGGACCTCGTCGACCGTTCCGAACGACGCGACGAACTCCGCTGCCCGGACAGGGTCGTTGGCCGGAAACGTGCGCGCGTCCACGTCGAACGGCGGGAGGAGAACGGTGAGGTTACAGTGGCCCATGGAGCCGCGCACCATACGGTCGGGCGGGAGGGTCCAGAAGCTGTTGTCGGTCATGCGGGTCACCGTAGCGACGCTCACAAGCCGTCCTACGACCCGGCTGGCAGCGGCATGTGAGGATGCGTTCGCAGACTCACGCCATCCGAGACTCCGTGGGCCTGTTGCAGCGAATGCGAGGGGACCTGTGAGCACCACCGAACTGTCCTGGTTCACGTCCCACGCCACCGGCCACCGGCTCCCCCTCTCCCCCACCGCCTGGGCGGACTTCGTCTCCTCCACCGCGCGGGGCTGACCCCCAGCATGATCGGAACCGTGTTCCGGAGCGACGAGGTGCCCGTGGAGCACCGGTTCGACTACTGGCGGGAGTTGACGCACAGGGCGATCGCGCCCAGCGAGATGAGCAGCGAGTTCGCCGACGACTTCTGGGCACGGCAGCGGCTGTTGGAGCTGGGGCCGCTGATGGTATGGCCGACGGCGCACCTGCCGACGGGGTTCCGGCGAACCGAGAAGCTGGTGCGGCAGGCCGACCCGGAGATGTACCACCTGTCGCTGGTGCTCGGCGGCGGGCTGGGGTTCGAGCATGTGGGGCGGGCCGAGGTGTACGGCCCGAGCGACCTGTGGGTGAGTGACACGTCACGGCCGTATGACGTGCACCCGCCTGCCGACCTGGGCCGTGAGGTGATCACGGGGGTGGGCGTGGACTTCCCCAAGGCGCTGCTGCCCCTGCCGCCCGCCCGGATCGGGCAGCTACTGGGGCGTCGGCTGTCCGGACGGGAGGGTGTGGGCGCCCTGCTGACGGGGTTCCTCACCGGTCTGGAGCAGCAGGCCGACTCCCTCCAGCCGTCCGACGCGCCCCGCCTGGGCACGGTGCTGATCGACCTGCTGTCCGCCTGGTTCGCCCAGGTGCTGGAGGCGGAGGACGCGCTGCCACCGGAGACCCGCCAGCGGGCCCTGATGACGCGCGTACGGGCGTTCATCCGCCAGAACCTGCACGACCCGGAGCTGACCCCGCCCGTGATAGCCGCCGCCCACCACATCTCCCTGAGCTATCTGCACCGGCTCTTCCAGGAGGACTCCCCCGGCGAGACGGTCGCGGCCTGGATCCGCGTCCAGCGCCTCGAAGGCGCCCGCCGCGACCTGGCGGACCCCAACCTCGGCTCCACGCCGGTCCACACCATCGCCACCCGCTGGGGCCTGGTCCGCGCCTCCGACTTCACGCGCGCGTTCCGGGGCGCGTACGGGGTGTCGCCGACGGAGTACCGCGCACAGGCACGGTCCGTAGACGCAGAACCAAGCCCCCTGTGGACTCGCTCCTAACGACAGCCCCAGGTGTCGCCCCGCATGGTGATCGGGCACGTGACCGTGATCACCCACAGGAGGGGAAACCAATGCGCAAGCGCAGCATGGCGATCGCCGGAGCGATCGCGGCGATCGCCATTCCGTTGTCGGCCACGTCGGCCAGTGCGGTCGGGGTCGAGGGCCGCTGGGCAGTCGGGAACGCGGGCACCGGGAAGTGTCTGGCGATGCCCGGCGGTTCCTCGGCGGGGCAGGGAACGGCCGCCATCCAGTTCACCTGCGACTCGCCCGCCGACGGCGTGTGGGACACCGACCAGTTGTGGACCTGGGAGCTGATCCCCGGGGCCACGTCGACGTACACCATCAAGAACTACGCCACCGGACAGTGCCTGGCCATCGGCGGCGGCAGCACCGCCAACGGCGCGGAGGCCATCCAGTGGCCCTGCAACAGCGGCGCCGACGAACAGGAATGGGTCTACGACAGCACCCACCGGCTGCGGAACAACAAGAGCGACCTCTGCCTCGCCATCCCCAGCGCCAGCGGGGCGAACTCCGTCGCGGCCGTCCAATGGACGTGCAGAAGCGTCACCACCAACCGGGAACAGCAGTGGGAGCAGCTCGCGTAGCTTCCGCACGACCGCTGTGTGAGCCTCGCCCATGAGAGGGAAGCGGGCGGCGACTTCGCCGCCCGCTTCCGCACTCCGTCGGTCCGCCAGGCCAGGGCAGAGCACTCCGTCGGTCCGCCCGGCCAGGGCAGAACAGAGCACAGCCCGTCCGTCAGCGGTTCAGGTTCATGACGCCGACCCCGAGCCCTTCATAGGGGCCGTGCTCCACGGTGGCGACCAGCCCGCCCATCGGACCTGATCCGGGGGCCCAGGGCCAGGCGGGCCACGCGGGGCCAGTCGGCGGCTGCGCCGGTCACTCGTGGCGCATGGGGGCGGTGGCGGGGTAGGCGGACCCGGAGTGCCCCGGGTGCGCTGCGGCACACGACGGGTGACGGCAGGACGACGTGCTCTCCGTCGATGCCGACCGGGAGGATGCCCGCGTCGGCTTCGACGACGACTTCCCCGGCGCTCAGCCGGACGAGTCCCCGGGAGCGTGGACCGCGCAGCAGGCGTGCCGCCTCGGCGGTGTTGCCGACCCGCACGCACACCACGCCGAGGAGCCCTGTGTCCAGCCGCTCCCTGCGCCCGGGGCGGGCCGCGTCGACGGCACGGCCGTAGGGGTTGTTGCTGACGAGCAGCGCCTGAAGTCCGTCGACGTACGTGCCGTCGGTCCGCGCCCGCAGTCCGGGTGCGTCCTCGCCGGTGAGGAGGCCGGGGAGGGTTCGCAGGGTGGTGCGGGTCTTGGCGTCCCGGTAGGCGGGGTCGGTGACGACGTGCGCGTACGCGCCGAACGAGGCGTTGTTGACGAAGACCCGGTCCGCGGCGTATCCGAGGTCGACGCGGAGTTCGACGCCGTCGGTCAGGGCTTCCAGGGCCGCCGCCGGGTCGTCGCGGTCGAGGCCGAGGTCGAGGGCGAAGTGGTTGCGGGTACCGGCGGGGATCACCACGAACGGCAGGTCGTGGCGTGCGGCGACCTCGGCCACCAGGGCCTGGGTGCCGTCGCCGCCCGCCACCGCCAGCAGATCGGCGCCCTCGGTGACGGCCCGCCGGGCCAGTTCGGCGACGTCCTGGTGCCGGCCCGCGTCGAGCAGGGCCACCCGGCAGCCCGCCGCCCGGGCCTTCTCCACCAGGTGGAAGCGGTCCACCTTGCCGCCGCCGGAGCGCGGATTCATGAGGATCCAGGGGGTACGGGGTGCCTCCGCGACAGCCGGTCCGGGGCGCCCGGACTTTTCGGAGGCGGTGTGACCCGGGCTCAGAGCCGTGCGTGCCGCCGTGACGGCGAGGAGCCACAGGGCCAGGGACAGCAGGGCCGGCCCCAGCATGCCGAACGTGGCGTACAGGGCGAGGACGGCGACGGGGGCGGCCAGTGACAGGGCCGCGCCGAGGGCACGCGGCACGCCGGTGTGCGCCACGGCCCACCACGCTCCGACGGCGGCGAGCGCCAGTCCCGCGATGCCGGCCAGCGCCCACAGCACGCTCCGCAGACCGGCGGCGACGAGCGGCACCAGGATGCTGCCCAGCAGGGCGAGCAGAGCCAAGCGGGCCCGCCCGGCACTGCCCCCGCGTACGGTCGGGGTTCCTGTCTCCCCCGATGCCCCCGTGTCCCCGCCGCGCGGTCCCACCGGTCGGCCCTTCCCTTCCGCCTCACACCCGGTGCGAGGGGCGCTCCTCGTACATCGGGCGCTCCTCGGACAGGTCGAAGAGGTTGTCGCGCCGGACCACGCACAGGGCCCAGATGATGAAGCCCGAGATGGTGATCATCACGACCGACCAGACCGGGTAGTACGGCAGCGAGAGGAAGTTGGCGATGATGACGAGTCCGGCGATGGCCACGCCGGCGACGCGCGCCCAGGTCGAGGTCTTGAGCAGCCCGAAGCTGACGATCACGGCGACCGCGCCCAGGGCGAGGTGGACCCAGCCCCAGCCGGTCAGGTCGAACTCGAACACGTAATTGCGCGTCGTGAGGAAGATGTCGTCCTCGGCGATGGCCATGATGCCCCGGAAGATGTCGAGCAGGCCGACGAGGAAGAGCATCACGGCCCCGAAGGCCGTCAGGCCGGATGCCCATCCCTGCTTCGCGGTGTGGGTCGGCCGGGTGTGTGTCGCGGTCATCTCGCGCCTCGTTTCGTGTGGTCCGGATGCTCAGCGACCGGACATGTGGGTGGGGGAACCCGAGTGCTCAGCCGGACCGTGGCCGGTCAGGACCAGTTCCTTCGCCCTGCGGAACTCCTCGTCCGTGATGGCGCCGCGGTCGCGGATCTCGGACAGCCTGGCGAGCTCGTCGACGCTGCTGCGCCGGCTGTCGGCGGCGGTCTCCCTGATGTAGGCGTTGAACTCGTCCTGCTGCGCACGCGCCTGCGCGATCTCCCGGCGGCCCATGTTCTTGCCCCGGGCGATCACGTAGACGAACACGCCCAGGAAGGGCAGGACGACGCAGAACGCCAGCCAGCCGGCCTTCGCCCAGCCGCTCAGGTCGTCGTCACGGAAGACGTCGACGACGATCCGGAAGAGCAGGACGAACCACATGATCCACAGGAAGAACACGAGCATGGTCCAGAAAGCCCCCAGCAGGGGAAAGTCGTACGCCAGGTAGGTCGGCTCGTTCATGTCCGTCCTCCGTCCCGGGCCTTCGCCCCGGTAGCGGGTGTGTGCCGTAGCGGGTGTGTGCCGTAGCGGGTGTGTGGCGTCTTCAGCGTGCCCACGGCGGACACGGGGCGCCTCACCCGGCGCGGGTGAGTGCGGCGGACGCCGGGAGTGTCATCGGCGGCGGGAACGCGGTGAGGCACGCGCTCATGGGGTCGCCCGGTCTGCCGACCGGTCTGCCGCCCCGTCGTCGGCCCGTCCGGCGGCGGCCGCGAGGATCGCCAGGACGATCAGGACCGCCAGGGCGATGCCGAGAACGAGCACCACCGCGCCGACCGTGGGGTGGTTCCAGAGCAGCAGGGCCAGCGCTCCGGCCGCGAGGACGCCACCGGTGGTCCATGCCCGGTGGTCGGTCAGCCAGCGCCCGGTGGCTCCGGTGCGCATCCCGGCACGACGCAACGCCCGGCCGGCGGCCGTCGCGCCCCGGTCCGCCGTCGTGCGGACGGCCCGGGCGGGACGTCCGGGACCGTACAGGTAGGCGACCAGCGCCGTGATCACGGAGATCACCAGCAGGGTGCGTGTGCTGTCGCGCAGGAAGCGGACGAACGTGTCGTAGATCGCCGCGGCCGCGTCGGTGGGCAGCGCCGTGGGCGGAACCGAGTCCAGATAGACCCGTCGGAACACGGCGAGCGCGACGAGCAGGACCACCATCATCACGCCGACACCCGTCGCGGTGATCGCCAGCATCACCCGGTGTGCCGGATTGGTCCACACGGCGAGCGCGGCGAGTACGACGGTCAGGACGGGCAGCCAGGTGCCGAGGATGTCCAGCAGCCGCATCGTGTCCTGCGCCTCGTCCAGTTCCTCGGCCTGGAACAGCGTGATCGTCCGGTCGGTGTCCGGGATGGCGGCGGCCTGGTCGAAGCCCGCGTCGACGAGCCGCTCCCGGACCTGGTCCACGATCTCTCCCACGTCCAGTCGGACGGCGCCGTCCTCGGCGCGCACGGCGCCCTCGTCGTCGCCGGTCAGCATGCTGACCACCGCGGCGTGCGACCGCTCGTTGGCGCCCTCCCACACCTGCTGGAAGGCGTCACTGATGATCACACGCCTGATGGTGGCGTCGACGACGCTCGTGACCGCGGAGCGCAGCGGAGCCTCGAGGGAGTCGGCGCCCTCCACGACGCGGGGTGGTGCCCCGGCGTCCTGGAGGGCCTTGGTGAGCGCGTCCGTCACCGCCGCCACGTCAACGTTCTCCACCACGCGGTCCGTGAGCCGGTTGATCACGACTTCCTGCACCGCCGGCTCGGACGCCAGCGGTGCGACGGTCTCCACATACCGGTCGGTGTCGGAGACCGTGTCCTGGACCCAGGCCGCGACGACGGCCAGGGGCGCCAGGACCAGGGCCAGCAGCAGGAGGACCGAGGAACCGGCCTGGCGCAGCCGCCGGTGGCGTACCGCCGCGTGCCGGCGCAGCCGCTCGTACTCCGCTCGTTCGTCGGCGGTCATGACGTGCTTCGGGTTCGCGGCTCCGCCGGGGTCCGGCGGATCCGGGGTCGCGGCCGGGTTCATGGACGCTCCCTTCCGTGTGTGCGCAGCCCCGGCGGGCATGTTCGAGGCCCTGGCCGCTCCAGGGTCATGCCTGCCGCCGGGCGACCGGGTCACCCACCACGGGTGATCCGTCGACGCCGCCGCGGCGGTGGGATG
The DNA here is from genome assembly GCF_024612015.1 of Streptomyces sp. CA-210063. Lineage (NCBI taxonomy): Bacteria > Bacillati > Actinomycetota > Actinomycetes > Kitasatosporales > Streptomycetaceae > Streptomyces > Streptomyces sp. CA-210063. The sequence continues at coordinate 6,921,299 of NZ_CP102512.1, read as the reverse complement.
GAAGTCCCCCGGCGCCCGCCCCACTGGCATTCCGGCGCCGGACGGACCGAACCGAACTGGAAAAACGCCGTACGGACCGTGAGAAACGGCCGGCCGGACGGGCCGAGAGGAATGAAAGACACGAGATGAGCGATCCGAGCACTGCCCGGACGGACCGCGCCCGGTCCGGGCCGGACGCGCGCCGGACGCGTCGGCGGCGCCGCCCCCACCGGTGGGCGGCGGCCGTCGCCGGCGTCCGCGCCGTGCTCATCGCCGTCGGCCTGGTCACCGCCTACTACCTGCTGCCTCTGGACGAGCGTGGGACGGCCGGCGCGTCGACGCTGCTCGTGTGCGGCCTGGTGGCGGTGGGGCTGGTGTTCTCGTGGGAGGTGCGGGTCATCGCGCGCTCGCCCCACCCGCGCCTGAAGGCCGTCGAGGCCCTCGCCGCCACGCTGGTGCTGTTCCTGGTCCTCTTCGCCGGCGCCTACTACCTGCTGGACCGCTCCGCCCCGGGCTCCTTCAGTGAGCCGCTGACCAGGACGGACGCCTTGTACTTCGCTCTGACCACGTTCAGCACCGTCGGCTACGGGGACATCGCGGCCCGGTCCCAGGCCGGGCGCGTGCTGACGATGTTGCAGATGACGGGAGGGCTGCTGCTCGTCGGTGTCGCCGCACGGGTGCTGGCGGGCGCGGTCCAGGCGGGGCTGCGCCGACAGCGCCGGGGGCCGTCGGGGCAGCGGGGTTCCGGCAGCGACGCCGGGACGCCGGACCGGGAGGACGGACCATGACCGTGCCCAGCGTTTTCACCTCACACCTGTCCCCGGCCGAGCGAGCGGAGCACGGCAGGAACGCGCGGAGGCGGGCGTCGCGTTCGTCGCACGGCTGGTACGAGACGGAATACGAGACGGAACAGCCGCGACCCGACCCCGTCGAGGTGATAGAGCGTCAGTCGGCCGATCGGGTACCGGAGTTGGTGCCCATTCGCTACGGCCGCATGCTGGAGTCGCCGTTCCGCTTCTACCGCGGCGCCGCCGCGATCATGGCGGCCGACCTGGGGCGTCTCCCCAACACCGGACTGCACGTGCAGCTCTGCGGTGACGCGCATCCGCTGAACTTCCGGCTGCTCGCCTCGCCGGAGCGCCGGCTCGTCTTCGACATCAACGACTTCGACGAGACCCTGCCCGGGCCGTTCGAGTGGGACGTCAAGCGGCTGGCGGCCGGTTTCGTGACGGCGGGCCGCGCGAACGGCTTCTCGCCCAAGGAGCAGCACAGCGTCGTACGGACCTGCGTGCGGTCCTACCGGGAACGGATGCGCGAGTTCGCCGGCATGCGGACCCTGGACATCTGGTACGCCCAGGACGATGCCGACGCGCTGGGGGAACTGCTGGCCTCGTCGAAGGACAGGTCGCTGGAAGGGGAGGCCAGACGCCGTACGGCCGGGGCCGCCGCGCGGGCCCGTACGCGTACCCATCTCCGGGCCTTCGAGAAGCTCACCCGTGTCACGGCCGAGGGCCGGCGTATCGCACCGGACCCGCCGCTGATCACCCCGCTCGGCCAGCTGTCGGCCGCCGACCCGTCCGAGGCCACCCGGGAAGAGGAACTCCAGGCCCTCCTGGACCGGTACGCACGGACCCTGCCGTCCGAGCGCCGGCACCTGTTGCACCACTACCGCCCGGTGGACATGGCCCGGAAAGTCGTGAGGGTCGGCAGTGTCGGTACGCGCTGCTGGGTGCTGCTCCTGCTCGGCAGGGACGACGACGATCCCCTGCTGCTGCAGGCCAAGGAGGCCCAGGAGTCGGTGCTGGCCGCCCACACGGGCGGTGAGCGCTACGACAACCAGGGCCGCCGGGTGGTGACGGGGCAGCGCCTGATGCAGACGTCCGGCGACATCTTCCTGGGCTGGACGCACGCCGTGGGCCTCGACGGGCGGGGACGGGACTTCTATGTGCGCCAGTTGTGGGACTGGAAGGGCATCGCACGGCCGGAGACGATGGGGCCGGGCCTGCTCGCCCTCTTCGGCCGGCTGTGCGGGGCGTCCCTGGCCCGGGCCCACGCCCGCTCCGGCGATCCCATCGCCCTCGCCGCCTACCTGGGCGGCGGCGACCGCTTCGACCGCGCTCTCGCCGAGTTCGCCCAGAGCTACGCCGACCAGAACGAGCGGGACTTCGAGGCCCTGGAAGCCGCTCGCCGCTCCGGCCGGATCACGGCGGAGCGGCTCTGAAAGGACCCTTGCCCGGTCACCACGAAAGGCCCGCCCCTTGCCCGGTCACCACGCGAGGCCGCCGGCTGCCCCGGTCACCACGCGAGGCCGCCGGCTGTCCGCGCCGCACACCGTCGCCGGCTGTCCGGCGCCGCACACCGCCCAGCCCCGTCACTCGTCACTCCGGCAGCTGCCGCATCTCCACGACCCTCAGTCCCAGTGACTGGCAGCGTGCCAGCAGCCCGTACAGGTGCGCTTCGTCCACGACCGGGCCGAAGAGGACGGTCTGGCCGGACATCACCACATGGCCCAGCTCCGGGAAGGCCTGGGCCAGCGTTTCCGACAGATGTCCCTCGACCCGGATCTCGTAGCGCACGAGCTGTCCCTCCATGGGCCGCCTCGGACAGGCGGACGGCACCCTCACCTGCGATCGTCCGCCTCCACGTTCCTTCGGGCCTCACCCGGTACAGGTGACCCGCCGCATGCTTCAGATCTCAGTGCTTCAGATCTCAGTGCTTCAGAACGATCTTGAAGGAGATGATCAGCAGGCCCAGCAACAGGTTGACCGATGCCGTGGCGGCCACAAGCCGCCGCGAAGCACCGGCGCGGCGTGCGGCGGCCACGGACCAGCCCACCTGCCCGGCCACGGCGACGAAGAGAGCCAGCCAGAGGGCACCTCGAAGGTCCAGGCCGAGGAGCGGGCTGACCGCCACCGCGGCCGCCGGCGGGACGGCGGCCTTGACGATCGGCCACTCGTCCCGGCACACGTCCAGCACGACCCGACGGTCCGGAGCCTGACGCGCCAGGCGCGCCCCGAACAGCTGGGCATGCACGTGCGCGATCCAGAAGACCACGCCGGTGAGCAACAGCAGCAGCACCAGCTCGGTGCGGGGGAACGAGCCCAGGGAGCCGGCGCCGATCACCACGGAGGCAGCGAGCATGGATCCGTAGACGCCGCCCGTGTAGTCCGCGTGGGCGCGGCGCGCACCACGGCGAGCCCGGCGCTCGGCACGGCGCGCTCCGCGGGCCGTGGCCGGGGCGGTCCTGGTCCTGGTCCTGGTCCTGGACACCGGTGGCTCCCTCCGGACTCAGCGCGCTCGGCGCGTCGGTCCGCTCGCTCCGGCCGGGGCATCGGCGTCCGGCTGTCGCGTACGGCTGTCCCGGGCGGTCGGCAGGTGCGGGGTGACCAGGAAACTGGCGAGGGCGATGCCGCCGGTGGCCAGGATCGCCGCCTTCAGGCCGTCGAGCTGGGCGGAGGCGTAGGAGTCCGCGACGGCCTCGACCTCGGACGGTGGCAGCCCGGCACGCTCGGCCGCCGAGCGCACCTCGTCGGTGGGGACGAAGGTGATCCCGGCCTGGAGAGCGACACCGACCTGCTCACGGGTCTCCTCGGACAGCCGCGGGTTGTCCGCCACCTGCGTGGTGAAGGCGTGGGCGAGCGCACCGATGAGGATCGACCCGATGAGGGCGGTGCCCAGCGCGGAGCCCAGATTCTGGGCTGTGAACTGGAGCCCTCCGGCCTCACCGCGTTCCTCCTCGCCGACGCTGGACTGGACGACGTTGCCCAGCTGCGAGGCGAGCAGGCCGACGCCCACGCCCAGCAGGGCCATGGCTCCGGCGAACGACGCGTCGTCGATGACCGGGTCGATGGTGGCGAGCAGCCACACGATGGCCGCCGTCAGGGTCAGCAGGGCCAGCCGGACCACCCCGCGCGGCCCCATCACACGCCCCAGCGAGGACCCGCACAGGGAGGTCACGAGCATGGTGACGGACACCGGGAGCAGGCGCAGGCCCGTCTGGAAGGCGTCGAACCCCTGCACCACCTGCAAGTACAGCGGGATGGTGAAGAACAGCCCCAGCAGGATGAGGTTCTGGCTCAGCAGCGTCATCAGGCCGGACCGCAGCACGGGCCTGCCCAGCAGGGACAGGTGTACGAGGGGGTCGGCGCCCTGCTCGTCGCGGCGCCGTTCCCAGTGCCGGAACACGGCCAGTACGGCCGCGCCGGCGCCGATGACGAACAGGGTCGGGGCGAAGCCGAGGACGGTGAAGGGCGGGTTGCGGGGCTGGACCCAGCCCCAGGTACTGCTCTGGAGTACCCCGAGCACGCCCAGCGCCAGTCCGGCCGCCGAGAGGACGGCACCCACCCAGTCCAGCCGGGGGCGCCGCACGGTCGGCGCGGGCGTCGCGATCACCCGGCGGCACAGCAGGACGGCCGCGACGACCACGACCTCGCCCGCGAAGACCAGCCGCCAGGTGAGGTACGTCGTCACCCAGCCGCCCAGCAGCGGACCGACCGCGATCCCGGCGCCGGCGAGCCCGCCGATGACCGCGTAGGCGACGGCCCGGTCCTTCCCCCGGTACGACTCCGCGACGAGTGCGGCCATGGCCGGCAGCACCATGGCGGCGCCCAGTCCCTCGATGACCGACCAGCCCAGTGCCAGGACCCACAGCGTGGGTGCCACGGCGGTCAGGGCCGACCCCACGCCGTAGACGACCAGCCCGAGCAGGAACATGCGGCGACGCCCCAGGATGTCCCCGAACCTGCCGCCGATGATCATGAACGCCGCCATGACCAGGGCGTACAGGGTGATGACGGCCTGGATCGCGGTGACCTCCGTGTCGAAGTCCTCGACCAGCTGGCTGATGGACACGTTCATGACGGAGGTGTCCAGGACCATCAGGAACTGGGCCGTACCGAGGACGATCAGAGCCCGCCAGCGCTTCACGGTGTCCACCTCGCAGAGTCGTCCGTCCCGCCGCTGCTCCCATCGCATCCGAAGTACGCGCCCCGTGCCTCACCCTCCGCGGGGGAAGAGACGGCACGGGGGTCGCGCGTGGTCACAGCATCCGAAGGTCGCGCGCGCGGCGTACCGCGTCGCCCCGCCGGTTCACCGCGAGCTTCCGGTAGACGCTCTTGAGGTGGGTCTTCACCGTGTTCACCGACACGTAGAGGTCGGCGGCGATCTCCTCCGTCGACATCATGCGGGCCAGGCGCTCCAGGACGTCGCGCTCGCGCGCGCTCAGCTCCACCGCGACGAGCGGCGAGGACGGCGACTCCGGTCCAGGCCGCTCACCGTGTCGCGGCGCGCCGGGCGTGAGCCAGCCCGCTGCGAGCTCGTGCAGCGGAGCCGTGGCGAGGAGAGGCCGGATCCACGCTCCCGCGTCGAGGAACGGGCGCCGCAGCCGCTCGCGCCGGGCGTCGAGGAGCGCCTGCGCCACGAGCTTGCGGGCGGTGGCGGTGTCTCCCGCCCCGTCCGCGGCCCGCGCCCGCACCAGCGCCGCCCGCACGGTCACCGCCGGGCCCGTCCCGCCCTGGGGGTGGATGCTGTCGAGCAGGTCGATCGCCTCCCCGCGACGCCCTGCGGCGAGCTGGATCGCCGCGGCCTCCACGGCCGACGCCGGCTGGTCGCCGGAGACTCCCCGGAGCAGCTCGGCGGCTGTGTCCGGCCGTCCTTCGGCCAGGTGGGCGGCGGAGGCGACGAGCGTTTCATGGCTCGCCGCCCAGGGTGAGGTCACGGCGGCGGAGACGGCCGGGACCGCCGCCTCCGCGGCGGCTCGTGTCTTCCCCCTGACCAGCAGGAGACGGGCTGTGGCGAGGGCTCGTCCCGCCGCCGGCACCGGATCACGCGTTTCCGAGGGGAGCCGGGGCGTCTCGTCGAGGAGCGCCTGGGCCCGGTCCAGATCATCGCGGTCGACCGCCACCGCCGCCAGGACCAGCCGCGCGAGGCCGGAGCCGGACGGCTGGGGCACGCCGCCCCGCTCCGCCTCGGACACCGCCGCCAGGGCCTTGCGCTCCGCCCTGACGAGCCAGCCGTTCAGGTAGTCGAGGAGGGCCAGGTGCCCCATCGACTCCTCCCGGGGCAACACGGTGGAGGTTCCGCCGGGAGTGCCGGCCACGGTGGTCAGCACCGTGCGGGCTTCCTCGAAACGCCCGGCCCACAGGCGCGCCGAGCCCAGATGCGTCAGCAGGAGAGCGGTGAACTCGGGATGTCTGTCCAGGAGATGCGCCGGGATCTCCCCGCGCAGTCCCTCGGCCGCCGCGGCGGCCTCTTCGACCTGTGGGGGGCATCCGGTCAGCCGGGCGGCCAGCGCCCCCAGCAGCGCGCAGCTCAGCTGGGCGGCCGCCAGGCCGGGCGCGTCGTGGGCCAGCTGCTCCTCGGCGCGGCGCAGGCGTGCCAGACCACGGTCGAGGTCGCACCGGGACAGGTCGCGGGCCGCGCGCACCAGGTCCGTCGCCGGACCGCCGGCCTCGGGCCCCATACGGGAGAACAACTGGGCCAGGTCGCCCGAGCGCAGGCCGGTGAAGAGCTGTCCGATCGCCAGGTCGTCTATGAGGGCACCGGCGGCGCATTCCCAGTCGCCCGCGGCGGCTCCGTGGGCGAGTGTCTCCGGCAGGAATCCGGCACGGCGCAGCCACCGCGCGGCCCGCTGGTGGAGTTCCGGCTCCAGCCCCGGCAGACGCACCCGCAGATGCGCCCGGAGGATCTCACCGAACAGGGGATGGAGCTGGTACCACGAACGCCCGAGGTGCTCGACGAACGCGTTCTCGCGGTGCAAACCGAGGAGCAGGGGCTCGGCGTCGGTCCGGCCGGTCAGCGCGTCGGCCAGATCAGGACAGAAGCGCTCCAGGACGCTGACGCGCAGCAGGAGGTCCTGTGTCTTCTCCGGCTGCCGCTTGAGCACCTCGGCCAGCAGGAAGTCCGCGACGACGCTCCGGTCCGCCTCGAACTCCTTCAGGTAGGCCTCCGGGTCGGGGTTCTCCCGCGCTGCCAGGGCACAGAGGCGCAGGCCGGCGGCCCAGCCCCGGGTACGGTCCACCAGGGCGCGCGCGGCGGCGACGGGAAGGCTCAGACCGTGCAGCTCCAGCAGGGCGACGGCCTCCTCCGGGGTGAAGGCCAGCTCGGCGGCGCGGATCTCGGTCAGCTCGCCCGCCGCCCGGTAACGGTGCAGCGGCAGCAGGGGTTCGGTGCGGGTGACGAGGACCAGGCGCAGGCCCCGTCCGGCGTGGTGCAGGACGAACTCCAGCTGCTCCGCGATCTCCGGGGCGGTCACGCGCTCGTACTCGTCGAGGACCAGGACCACCGGCTGGTCACGTTCCTCCAGTTCGGCGGCGAGCGCCACCAGGAGCCCGCGGTCGATCCGGGACGCCTCCGCCGGGAACCCGACCCCGCCGGACGCCGGCGCTCCGCAGGCGCGCAGGGCCTGGAGGACGTACGCCCAGAACACACCGGGACGCCGGTCCCCCGCCTCGACGGTGAGCCAGGCGACCGCCTGCCCGAGACCGGCGGCCCATTCGGCGGCCAGCAGTGTCTTGCCCGCTCCGGCCGGTCCGTTGACCAGCGTCAACGGCGTCCGGAGAGCCTGGTCGAGATGGCGGACGAGCCGCGGGCGCGGCAGGTGGGTGGCGGGCCTCGCCGGCAGCACGATCCGGGTGCGCAGGAAGTGGTCCCCCTGCGGATCGGTGCACAGAACGGCTGGGCCGGCCGCCCCTGAGATGTTCTCGTCAGCCTCCGCCACGGCGCTCACCACCACTGTCCGTCACGGTCAGGTCCTGGGCCGCGCCCCTCGATCCAGCATGGCAGCGTTCCCGCCTACGCGCGCAGCGGCGGCGGGCCGGGCCCGTTCACCAGGCCTTTTCTCCCTCGGCCCTGGCCGAGGTCCGCTGGGCGACGTTCCCCTTAATGCCTGATTTACGGCGATTCGTGATAGATACGATTCATGCCTCACCTGGAGACTCCGAGCACTGCGGGTTCCCGCAAGGAGCCCTCCCCGGAGCGCTCGCTGCTGGCGTTGGTCGTCGCGGATCCCGGGCACCTCCCCGAACTCCTCGCCGAATTCGCCGTCCGCCGGATGGGTCCGGCCGCGTCCGAAGCGATCACCCGGCTCCGGCGGAACCACCCTGACGCCACCGAGACGGAGCTCCGGGCCCGGGTGATCGCCCGCGGCCGACGGGCCGTCGTGTCGGAGGGCTCCCTGGTGGGCGGCCCCTTCCTCGTGCTCATCCCCGTCGCGTTCTGCGCGGCGCTGCTCAGTCAGGCCCGTACCGCCCTGGAACTGGCCGCCCTCGACGGCCGCGACCCCACGGCGAGCGCCCGCGCCGGCGAACTCCTCGTCTTCCAGGGCGTGTACGAGAACACCCGGCAGGCGCGGGACGCGCTCGCCCGTACGGGACCTGTCGCCGAGGCACCCGCCCGCTGGAAGCGATGGGCGGCCCTGTGGCAGGTCACCCTGCGCATGGCCCGCATCCTCGGCGTGCTCACGCCGGGCGACGAGAGCCCGGAAGCGGGCCGACACGTACGCCGGGTCGCCGTCCAGGCCTCGCGGTGGCTGCTCCTCGGCTCGGTCCTCCTGATCGGAACGGTCGCCCCCCTCGTCTGGCTCCCGTACCTGGCGGTGAGCTACCGGCGTACCGACGCCCGCCTGACGGACCGTGTCCTCGCCTACTACTTCGCCGACTCCGCACCCGCCCCGCCCCACCGGGCCTCCCACGTCGAACCGCAAGTGGTGGGGGCCGCGCTCCGTGCGCTGCTCTCCCTCCTCGTGCCGCTCGTGCTGATCGCCGTGACCTTCCTGACGGGCCTGCGCATCGCCGACAGCCGCTGGCCGGTCCTCGGCATCGTCGTGGCCACGGCATCCGCCGCCGTCGGCGCGCTCTGGTACCGACGCCGCCACCGTCACCGGTGAGGCGTACGAGCGGCGCGACACCCGGTACCGCGGCCCGGCACCGAGCCGCTCGGGAGGCCGCCGGTTCCCGGGGACACGACCACGTCCCCGGGAACGTACGGCGACTACGTCACGCAGCGTGCTCCACGAACCGCCGCGCCGTCTCGGCCAGCAGCTCACGCCCGCCCCCGGCCCACAGGTCGTCGTTGAACAGCTCGACCTCGATGGGACCGGCGTAGCCCGCCGCCTCGACGTACCCCTTCCACTCCCTCATGTCGATCGCGCCGTCGCCGATCTGGCCCCGGCCGGTCAGGACGCCCTGGGGCAACGGGGTGATCCAGTCGGCGAGTTGGAAGGTGTGGATACGGCCGGAGGCACCGGCGCGGGCGATCGCCGCCGGGGCCGTGTCGTCCCACCAGATGTGGTACGTGTCGACGGTCACGCCCACCTGCTCCGCCGGGAAGCGTTCGGCGATGTCCAGGGCCTGGGACAGCGTCGACACCACGCAGCGGTCCGAGGCGAACATGGGGTGCAGGGGCTCGATGGCGAGGCGGACGCCGTTCGACGCCGCGTAGGGGCCCAGTTCGGACAGGGCGTCCGCGATGCGCTCGCGGGCGCCGTGCAGGTCCTTCGAGCCGGACGGGAGACCGCCGGACACCAGCACCAGCGTGTCCGTGCCCAGCGTCGCCGCCTCGTCGATCGCCTTGCGGTTGTCGGCCAGGGCCGCCGTCCGCTCCGCCTCGTCGATGGCCGTGAAGAAGCCGCCCCGGCAGAGGGTGGTGACCGTCAGACCCGCGTCGCGGATCAGCTTGGCCGTGGCGTCCAGGCCGTACGCCGCCACCGGCTCGCGCCAGAGGCCCACGCCCGGGATGCCCAACTCGACGCAACCGGCGACCAGTTCGGGCATCGACAGCTGCTTGACCGTCATCTGGTTGATGCTGAAACGCTCAAGTCCCGTACTCACTGGGCCACTCCGTACAGGGAGAGCAGGTTCTTCATCCGGGCCTCCGCCAGCGCCGGGTCCGGGAACAGGCCCAGGCCGTCGGCGAGTTCGTAGGCGCGCGCGAAGTGCGGGAGGGAGCGGGCCGACTGGAGGCCGCCGACCATCGTGAAGTGCGACTGGTGGCCGGACAGCCAGGCCAGGAACACCACGCCCGTCTTGTAGAAGCGGGTGGGGGTCTGGAAGAGGTGGCGGGAGAGTTCGACCGTGGGGTCGAGCAGGTCCCGGAAGCCCTGCACGTTCCCCGTGTCCAGGACGCGGACCGCCTCCGCCGCCAGCGGGCCCAGCGGGTCGAAGATGCCGAGCAGCGCGTGGCTGAAGCCCTTCTCGTCGCCCGCGATCAGCTCGGGGTAGTTGAAGTCGTCGCCCGTGTAGCAGCGGACCCCGACGGGGAGTCTGCGGCGGATGTCGATCTCGCGCTGGGCGTCCAGCAGCGACACCTTGATGCCGTCGACCTTGTCGGGGTGGGCCGCGATGACGTCGAGGAAGGTGTCCGTCGCCGTGTCCAGGTCCGACGAGCCCCAGTAGCCCTCCAGGGCCGGGTCGAACATCGGGCCCAGCCAGTGCAGGACGACCGGCTCGGCGGCCTGCCGCAGCAGGTGGCCGTAGATCTCCAGGTAGTCCTCGGGGCCCTGCGCGGTGGCGGCCAGCGCGCGCGAGGCCATCAGGATCGCCTGGGCGCCCGACTCCTCGACGACGGCCAGCTGCTCCTCGTACGCCTTGCGGATCTCCCCCAGCGAACCCGAGGCGACCTGGTCCGTGCCGACGCCGCACGCGATGCGCCCGCCGACCGCCTTGGCCTCGGCGGCGCTGCGGCGGATCAGCTCCGCCGCGCCCGCCCAGTCCAGGCCCATGCCGCGCTGGGCGGTGTCCATCGCCTCGGCGACACCCAGGCCGTGCGACCAGAGGTGGCGGCGGAAGGCGAGGGTGGCGTCCCAGTCGACGGCGGCGGGGGAATCCGGGGACACGTCCGCGTACGGGTCGGCGACGACGTGCGCCGCCGAGAAGACCGTACGGGAGGTGAAGGGGGCACCGGTGGAGAGGGCAAGCGGTTCGGTGCGCGGGCTGTAGGCCTTCAACACCCCGTCCGCGCCGGGCAGTCGGATCGTCACAGCTGGATCTCCGGTACGTCGAGACGGACGCCCTCGGCCGAGGACTTCAGGCCCAGCTCGGCGAGCTGGACACCGCGGGCGCCGGCCAGCAGGTCCCAGTGGTAGGGCGCGTCGGCGTAGACGTGCTTGAGGAACAGCTCCCACTGGGCCTTGAAGCCGTTGTCGAACTCGGCGTTGTCGGGCACCTCCTGCCACTGGTCGCGGAAGGAGTAGGTGGCGGGGATGTCGGGGTTCCAGACCGGCTTGGGGGTGGCGGAGCGGTGCTGGACACGGCAGTTCCTCAGACCTGCCACCGCCGAGCCCTCCGTGCCGTCGACCTGGAACTCCACCAGCTCGTCGCGGTTGACGCGGACGGCCCAGGAGGAGTTGATCTGGGCGATCGCGCCGCCGTCCAGCTCGAAGATGCCGTACGCGGCGTCGTCGGCCGTGGCGTCGTACGGCTTGTCCTGCTCGTCCCAGCGCTGCGGGATGTGGGTGGCGGTGAGGGCCTGGACGGTCTTCACACGGCCGAACAGCTCGTGCAGGACGTACTCCCAGTGCGGGAACATGTCGACGACGATGCCGCCGCCGTCCTCGGCGCGGTAGTTCCAGGAGGGGCGCTGGGCCTCCTGCCAGTCGCCCTCGAAGACCCAGTAGCCGAACTCGCCGCGGATGGAGAGGATGCGGCCGAAGAAGCCGCCGTCGATGAGGCGCTTGAGCTTCAGCAGGCCCGGGAGGAAGAGCTTGTCCTGGACGACGCCGTGCTTGATGCCGGCGGCGGCAGCCAGCCGGGCCAGCTCCAGGGCGCCGTCGAGGCCGGTGGCGGTCGGCTTCTCGGTGTAGATGTGCTTGCCCGCCGCGATCGCCTTCGTGATCGCCTCCTCGCGGGCCGAGGTGACCTGGGCGTCGAAGTAGATCTCGACGGAGTCGTCGGCGAGGACCTCGTCCACGTCCGTCGCCCAGTGCTCCAGGCCGTGCCGCTCGGCCATCGCCTTCAGCGCGTGCTCGCGGCGGCCGACGAGGATCGGCTCGGGCCACAGCACGGTGCCGTCACCGAGGTCGAGGCCGCCCTGCTCACGGATGGCGAGTATGGAGCGGACCAGGTGCTGGCGGTAGCCCATGCGCCCGGTCACGCCGTTCATGGCGATCCGTACGGTCTTGCGTGTCACGGCCCGATCCCTTCGTTCATCTGCGTTCGTATGCGTTCGTTTGTTCGTACGCGTCCGGCGCCGCGTACGCCCGACTGAAGGGTGAGCGTCACAGCAAGCGCTTTCTATCCAATGAGAAGCTAGCCTCTGACCAGCGGTCCGGACAAGACCGCAGGGGGGTCGAGTTGTTCGAGGGGGCGAACGGCGATCGCGGTCGTATGGTTCCTTCGCTCCCCTACAACCGAACAAGACGCGCACCGGAGGACGAGGAAACGATGACTGTGACCCTGGCGGACGTGGCGGCCCGCGCGCAGGTGTCGCCCGCGACCGTCTCCCGGGTGCTCAACGGCAACTATCCGGTGGCCGCGTCCACGCGCGAGCGGGTGCTGAAGGCCGTGGACGAGCTGGAGTACGTCCTCAACGGCCCCGCGAGCGCGCTCGCCGCCGCCACCTCCGACCTCGTCGGTATCCTCGTGAACGACATCGCCGACCCCTTCTTCGGGATCATGGCCGGTGCCATCCAGTCCGAGATCGGCGGGCCGGGCGGGCGCGCGGGCGGGGAGCGGCTGGCCGTGGTGTGCAACACGGGCGGCTCCCCGGAGCGCGAGCTGACCTATCTCACGCTGTTGCAGCGCCAGCGCGCCGCGGCGGTCGTCCTCACGGGTGGGGCCGTCGAGGACCCGGTGCATCTGGCCGCCGTCGGCAACAAGCTGCGGAAGCTGGCGGAGGCCGGTACGCGCGTGGTGCTGTGCGGGCGGCCGCCCGCACCGGAGGCCATCGCGATCACCTTCGACAACCGGGGCGGCGGGCAGCAGCTCACCGAGCACCTGATCGGGCTCGGGCATCGACGGCTCGGGTACATCGCCGGGCCGGAGGAGCGGACCACCACGCGGCACCGGCTGGAGGGGCACCGGGCGGCACTGGCCGCGGCCGGCATCGAGGACGATCCCGGACGGACCGTGTACGGGCGCTACGACCGGCTCTCCGGGTACGAGGCGACGCTGGAGCTGTTGCGGCGGGATCCTTCTCTGACGGCCGTGGTCGCGGCCAACGACACGGTGGCGTTGGGGGCTTGTGCGGCCCTGCGGGATTCCGGGTTGCGGATTCCGGACGATGTCTCCGTGGCCGGTTTCGATGATCTGCCGTTCAGTATCGACGCGGTACCCGCGCTGACGACCGTGCGGTTGCCGTTGTCGGAGGCGGGAGCTCGGGCGGGGCGGATCGCGATGGGGCGGGAGGAGCCGCCGCCGGGCGGGATCGCCACGGTTCGGGGGGAGTTGATGGTGCGGGGGTCGAGCGGGGGGCCTCGGGAGGCTTGAGGTGCTCCTCAGGGAAGAGAGTACGGCCGGGAAGCACGTCCTCACTCAACATCCCTGGCCCCAGGGCCCTTCTGAGGGATCTCCCCGGAGATCCCTCAGAAGGGCCCTGGACAGCACATCGGGCACCTCCCCGGCTGGGGAGGTGCCCGACCCGTTCGGCCCTCGGGCCGACGCTCAGTACTTCGTGGGGAACAGCTGGATCTTGGCCTTCTTGCCGGAGACGGACTTGACCCAGATCTTGAGGTTGTTGAGCTTGACGGTGCCGCCGGGGCTGACGCTGGCGTTCAGGTAGACGCCGCTCGAAGTGGCCGAGAACTTCACGGACCTGGAGCTGACGGAGACGACCTTGAACTTCCCGAAGCCGAACTTCTTGCTGTTGACCTTGATGGACTTCCCGGCCGTGACGGTGGTCTTGCAACGGCCGTCGTAGCAGGGGCCGTTGGCGGCGTTCGCGGCCGGGGCCAGGGCACCGAGGCCCAGTGCGCCCGCGAGGGTCAGTGTGGCGGCGGTGTTCGCGGCTCGTCGGCTCATACCCGTGGTCATGAGGTGGGTCTCCTGTCCTCAGGGGTGGAAAGGCTCTCACAGGGATCTCCCCAAGGGATTTCCCGCAGGGCCTTTCTAGCCCGGCCGGTCCGGGACCCCTCCCCGGGGCCGACCGCCGCGCGGCCACGGTGATCACGACGATCACGACGATCACGGTCACCACGCAGCGTGACGCTTCGGCTCGCGACAGCCACCGAGCCGCCTTACGTTGGGCGGGAGAGCCAACCTCCCCCCACCAAGGAGAAACCATGGCCGCCAAGGGCAAGAGCAAGGGCAACATGGACAAGATCAAGGGCAAGGCCAAGGAGATGTCCGGGAAGGTCACCGGCGACCGCGAGCAGCAGGTCGAGGGCAAGATGGAGCAGGCGCGCGGCGATGCCAAGAAGATGAAGGGCAAGGCGCAGGAGCGCGTCGAGGAGACGCAGCGTTCGGCGAAGCGCGACCGTACCTGACGTCGGCGAAGCGCGACCGTACCTGACGTTCGGCGGAGCACGACCGTACTGAGTACGCGTGCGGCCGACGGCCAGTGGATGGGGGCTCCCCTGCGTAGGGGAGCCCCCTTCGCTGTGGGCGCCGTGGTCGGGTGCGTGCAGGTGAGTACTCGCGTGTCACGGGGTACCCGGCGCGCATGGAGACCGGGGTGGCAAGTCCGGTGCTGCCGGAGAGCAGGGGGCGGGTTTCGGCTGCGGTCGTGCGGTGTCTGCGGAGGACGGGGGCACCGCCCGACGCCCGGCAGATCGCCGGGGCCGACCCCTTCGGCGACGATCTCCAGCTCGCCCTCTATCTCTGCTACGAGCTGCACTACCGGGGCTTCGCCGATGTCGACGCCGACCTCGAATGGGACCCGGAGCTGCTGCGGTGCCGGGCGGCCCTGGAGTGGCCGTTCCTCGAAGCCCTGCGCGACCGGGCGACGCGGCATGAGAGCGCCCGCGAGGCGCTGGACGAACTGCTCGTGGAACCGGCGGGCGGGGGCGAAGGCGGCGTCGGTGACTTTCTGCAGGACGAGGGCGAGCTGTGGCAGCTGCGGGAGTACGCGGCCCTGCGCTCGCTGTACCACCTGAAGGAGGCCGACCCGCACGCCTGGGTGCTGCCCCGGCTGTGGGGGCGGGCGAAGGCGGGGATGGCCGCGATCGAGTTCGACGAGTTCGGCGGGGGCCGGGCCGAGCGGGTGCACGCGCGCCTCTTCGCCGACCTCATGACGGACCTGGGGCTCGACCCCGCGTACGGCCGCTACGTGGACGCCGCCGGTGCCGAGGCGCTCGCCCTCGTGAACCTGATGTCCCTCTTCGGCCTGCACCGCGCCCTGCGGGGCGCCCTCGTGGGGCACTTCGCGGCGGTCGAGATCACCTCCTCCCCCGGCTCCCGACGGCTCGCCCGCGCGATGCGGCGGACCGGGGCCGGCGCCGCCGCCGAGCACTTCTACGACGAGCACGTCGAGGCCGACGCCGTACACGAGCAGGTCGTACGGCGGGAGGTCGTCGCCGGTCTGCTGGAGGAGGAGCCGCAGCTGGACCCCGATGTGGCCTTCGGCGTGGACGCCACCAACCACCTCGAGGACGCCCTCGCCGAGCGGCTCCTCGGAGCGTGGCGGGCGGGCCGGTCGTCACTCCGCACGCCCGTCTGACGCCCGGCCCGCCCTGCCGGCCCGCCCGACCTGCCGACCGGACCGACCCGCCGACCAGATCGACCTGCCGACCGCCGACCGCCGACCCGACCGACCCGACCGACCTGCCGACCCAACCGACCCGACCGACAGCCAACCCGCCCGACCCGCCGACCTGCCGACCCGCCGACCGATCGACCCGCCGACCGACCCGCCGGCTGGCCTGCTCGCCGGCCGACTCACCTGGAGGACGGCCTCCCGTGATCCCGCTCTCGCTGCCCGGCGTCTACGCCCCGCAGGACGACACCGAACTCCTGGTCCACGCCCTGGGGCGGGAGCCGCTTGCCCCACGGGCCCGCGTTCTCGACGTGGGGACGGGGACGGGAGCCGTCGCGTTGGCCGCGGCGCGGCGGGGTGCGCTGGTCACGGCGGTCGACATCTCCTGGCGGGCCGTCCTCAACGCCAAGGTCAACGCCGTGCTGTCGCGGCTGCCGCTGAGGGTCGTACGGGGGAATCTGCTGGCCCCGGTGTCGGGGCGGTCCTTCGATCTGATCCTGTCCAATCCGCCGTACGTGCCGACTCCCGAGCCGGGGCTGCTTCCCGGCAGGGGGCCGGGCTTCGGCGGGTTCGGCCCCGGACGGGGCGCCGCCCGGGCCTGGGAGGCCGGTTGGGACGGACGGCTCGTGCTGGACCGGATCTGCCGGGACTCGCCGTCCCTGTTGCGGCCCGGCGGGGTGCTGTTGCTGGTCCAGTCGGCTTTGAGCGACGCGGAGCGGACGCTCGCGCAGTTGCGGGCGCAGGGGCTGCGGGCCGACGTCGTGGACCATCGCCGGATCGCCTTCGGGCCCGTCCTGCGGTCGCGGAGCGACTGGCTGCGCCGCCGCGGGCTACTGGGAGCCAAAGCCGAGCGGGGCGGCGGCGGTGACGGGCACGGCGACGACGGTCACGGGCACGGCGACGGCGACGGCGACGACGGTCACGGGCACGGCGACGGCGACGGCGACGACGGTCACGGGCACGGCGACGGCGACGGCGACGAGAAGGAAGAGCTGGTGATCATCCGTGCCGAACGTCCCCGCTGAACGCCACGTCCCGGCCGAACGCCGCCGCGTCACCCTCCAACGCCCCGGCCCGCTGCTGGTCGAGGGGCCGGTCGAGGTCACGTTGGAGGACGGGACGACCGTGTCGTCGGACCGCTTCTGCGTGGCCCTGTGCACCTGTCGCCGCAGCCGGATCTACCCGTGGTGCGACACCAGCCACCGGCGCCGGGCCGGTGCCGACGACCCGCCCCGCGCTCAGCCGCCGCCCACCTGAAGGGACCCCCGAGCCATGCAGCAGAAGCAGCCGAAGCAGCAGTCGTACTGGATCGAGAGCGCCCCGCAGGAGGGCGCGTACCCGGCGCTGGACGGAGACCTGATCGTCGATGTCGCGGTCGTGGGGGCCGGGATCGCGGGGATCAGTACCGCCTGGGAGCTGGCCCGGTCGGGGCGGCGCGTGGCGTTGCTGGAGGCGGACCGGGTCGCGGCGGGGGTCACGGGGCACACGACGGCCAAGGTGACCGCGTTGCACACGCTGATCTACGACCGGCTGCGGCGGACCCGGGGCGCCGAGGCGGCGGGGCTGTACGCGCGGTCGCAGACGGAGGCGATCCGGCATGCCGCCGCGCTGGTGGCGGAGCTGGGGATCGCGTGCGACTGGGAGGACACGGCGGCCTACACCTACGCCGAGGACGAGCGGCGGGTGCCGGAGCTGCGGGCCGAGGCGGAGGCCGCGCGGGAGGCCGGGCTGCCCGCCGAGTTCGTGACGGAGACGGAGCTGCCGTTCCCGGTCGCGGGGGCGGTGCGGGTCGAGGAGCAGGCGCAGTTCCATCCCCGTAAGTACCTGCTGGCCCTGGTCGACGATCTGGTACGGCAGGGCGCGTCGGTCCATGAGCGGACCCGGGTGGTGCGGCTGAAGGAGGGTGGGCCGTGCCGGCTGACGACCGACGCGGGGTTCACGGTGATCGCCGGGGATGTCGTGGTCGCCACGCACTACCCCGTCTTCGACCGGGCGCTGCTCTTCACCCGGCTCTCCCCGCGCCGCGAACTCGTGCTCACCGCGCCGATCCCGGCCGACGCCGATCCGCACGGCATGTACATCACCCAGGAGCAGCGCACCCGCTCGGCGCGGACCGCCCCGTACGGGGACGGGCGACGGCTGCTGATCGTCACCGGCGAGCACTTCACCCCGGGCACCGCCGACGTCGACGAACGGTTCGGGCTCCTCGCGGACTGGGCACTCGAGCGTTTCGGGCCGCTCGACTTCACCCACCGCTGGGCCACCCAGGACAACGACTCCACCGACTCCGTCCCGCTCGTCGGCCCCTTCCACGCGGGCAGCCGGCACACCTGGGTGGCGACCGGCTTCGGCGGCTGGGGGATGAGCGGCGGCATCATGGCCGGGCGGCTGCTCGCCGCGCAGATCACCGGGCACAAGGCTCCGTGGAGCGATCTGTACGACCCGCGCCGGGTGCTCAGCGCGGTGCGGGAGGCGCCGAGCTTCATCAAGCACCAGGCCCAGGTCGCCCGGCACTTCGTCGGCGACCGGCTCGCCCCGGCCGGGGAAAGCTCCGTCGACGCCATCGCGCACGGGGACGGTGCGGTCGTCCGGGTCGGCGGCCACCACTGCGCGGTCCACCGCGACGACGACGGCACCCTCCACTCCGTCTCCGCCCGCTGCACCCACCTCGGCTGCCTCGTCGCCTTCAACCGCACCGAACGCGCCTGGGAATGCCCCTGCCACGGCTCCCGCTTCGATCCGGACGGCCGGATCCTCCACGGTCCGGCGACGAAGCCGTTGGAGCGGCGCGACATCTGATGCGGCCGCGGGTGGGTGGGGGCGCTGGGGCTGGTCGCGCCCGGAGTCTTTCAGGGGCGCGGGGAACTGCGCGACAAGCCCCCACGCAGCCGCAGCCGACGAAGCACCCCGCAGCGCCGCACGACAGCTGACCCGCACACCCCACACCCCACACCCCACACCCCACACCCCACACCCCACACCCCGGCAGGGTGACGCGGATCGCCGGCTGACGTGTACGGTCCGAAGGCATGAAGCTCGCGTTCTCCACCCTCGGTGTCCCTGGCCTCCCCATCGCCGACGTCGTACGGCTCGCCGTCACCCACGGCTATCACGGTGTCGAGTTGCGCGCGCATCCCGAGGAGCCGGTGCACCCGGGGATCGGGCCCGGGGAGCGGGCCGAGGTCGCCGCCGAGTTCAAGGCGGCGGGCATCGAGATCCTCGGCCTCGCGGGGTACGCGCGGGTCGCGGCGCCGGGCGAGGACGGCCCGGTACTGGACGAGATCCGCGAACTGCTGGACCTCGCAAGGGACTTGGGCGCACCCTTCGTCCGCGTCTTCCCCGGCGCCGACCTCGCCGGCGGCCAGAGCGCGGACGAGGCCGACGTGATCGCGGCCCGGCGGCTCGGGACGGCGGCGGAGGACGCGGCCGACCGCGGCGTACGCATCCTGCTGGAGACCCACGACTCCCACCGCACCGGCGCCGACGCGATCCGTGTGCTCGGCCCGGTCGGCCACGGCAGCGTCGGCTCCCTCTGGGACGTGATGCACACCTGGCTCGGCGGCGAACAGCCCGCCGAGTCCTACGCCGCCCTCTCCCCGTTCCTCGGCTACGTCCAGGTCAAGGACATCGCCTCCCCCGACGACACCACCCCCCTCCCCCTCGGCGCGGGCGTCCTTCCGCTCGGCGAGTGCGTCGAACTCCTCTCCCGCAAGGGCTGGGACGGCTGGCTCTGCTGGGAGTACGAGAAGCGGTGGTACGAGGGGGCCGCGCCGCTGCCGGAGCTGCTGGCGGCCGGACGGGAGCACCTCGGGCGGCTCCTCAACGACGCGGCGTAAAGCGCAAGGCTTCCATGGCCTGAGCTTGAATCATCAAGCTCAGGCCGGCCTCCGCAAGGATTTTGACGGCGAATCAGTATCGACTCACCCAAAGCCGATCGCCCGCCGAACAAGTACCGACAGTAACTCTTGGAAAACGGAGCGCTGCGGTACGCGCTTACACCAGACTTGCCTCCCGCTACCAGCTAGGCCCAGCTAGCCACATACCGGGGGGATTTGGCATATGCAAGGCACGGTCGACGGTTTCAGCTACGGTGCGGTCACCCCAGTGGCCGCCTATGTCATGGCATGCCTGGGCGCGGCGCTCGGACTGCGCTGCGTCGTCAGGTCGATCTACAACGAACGGTCCTGGAAGCCCGGTTGGCTCGCCTTAGGGGCGGCCTCCATCGGCTGCGGCATATGGACGATGCACTTCATCGCGATGATCGGCTTCCGCGTGAAGGAGAGCCCGATCCACTACGACGTCGGGCTGACCGTGCTCAGCCTGGTCGTGGCCGTCACCGTCGTCGGTGTCGGGGTCTTCGCGGTGGGCTATCGCGGCGTCAGCACGGCCACGCTCTGCTCGGCGGGGGGTGTCACCGGGCTCGGGGTGGCCGCCATGCACTACCTGGGCATGGCCGCCATCCAGTTCAACGGCTACATCCAGTACGACATCGCCGTCGTCGCCCTCTCCGTCGTCATCGCCATCATCGCCGCGACCGCCGCGCTCTGGGCGGCCGTGTCGATCCGGGGCTTCCTGACGAGCCTGGGGGCCAGCCTGGTCATGGGGGTCGCCGTGTCCGGGATGCACTACACGGGGATGGCCGCGGTGGGGGTGCATCTGCACGGCACGACCGGGGGCACGGTCACCGGGGAGTCGCCCACGTCGATACTCCTGCCGATGCTGATCGGGCCGATCATCTTCCTGCTGCTGGCGGGGGTCGTGGTGATGTTCGACCCGATGCTCGTGCTGGGGGAGGGGGACTGGGACCGGTCGGCTGCCGCCGGGCAGCGCGACCGTGAGGCACCGCGACACCCGTGGCGCCCCGACCGCCCCGACGTGCCGCTCCCCCACCCGGTCCACGACACCCCCGGCTCGCTCTTCGACCCGGCGGTCCGCCGGCCCAGCCAACAGCCAGAGAGCGCTGGGCGCCGCATCCAGCAGTGGTGAGCGTTCTTCCCGCGTTCGGCTGCGGGTGCGTGGGGGCTGGTCGCGCAGTTCCCCGCGCCCCTTAACAGCATGGGTCGCGCCCGGAGTCGTTCAGGGGCGCGGGGAACTGCGCGAGCAACCACAACGCACCCGCACCCGCCCGACAACCCTCAGCCCCCGAGCTCCGACGCGTGCGGGGTCAAAGGGGCGGCAGCCCCTGGGGACGGGACGGGTAGGGGCGGCGGGGGCGAAATCCGCTCGGTGGGGCCTAGCGGCGAGGCTCAGGCAGGGCGCGGGGCTCCACGCGCTCCTCGGTCGCCGAATCGCCTTCCCGCCGCACGATGTAGGCACCCTTCCCCGGGAGTTCGGTCACGGCCTCCACCAACCGCGTACCGCGGTAGACGAGGCCGACCCCGTCGTCCGTGCAGTGGCTTTCCGGCAGGGTGCCGTCGGCGACGAGGCGGTGCACCAGGGGCCGCCGGCCCGCGTCGCTGTCGTAGTGGACGCCGTTGCCGTACGGGAGGTACCCCAACGCGTCGTTCACCGGCCGGAGTCGAGGCCCGAAGGAGTCGGTCGTGCCGCCCCGGAACCAGCAGATGGAACCCGCGCTGACGCCGCTGAGGACGACGCCCGACTCCCAGGCGCGCCGGAATATCCGGTCGAGGCCGTGGACGCGCCAGACGGCCAGCAGGTTGGCGACCGAGCCGCCCATGACCCAGACGACGTCCTGGTCGAGGACGGCCGACTCGACGTCCTCGATGTTCGGCATCGGGAAGAGCGCGAGGGGCGTCAGGTCGAAGCCCGCCACCCGCGCCGCCTCACTCATGCGCGCGGTCATGTGCTCGGAGTCGCCGACCGCCGTACCGACGTACATGACCTTCGGGCGCCGCCCGTTCACCCCCGACAGCTCCACCGCGTGGTGCACCAGTGAGTGGAAGGTCACCCGGGTGCGGTCACCGAGACGGTGACCGCCCGAGGTGGCGACGATGGTGGGCTCGGAGGCAGTCATGGCCGGGAGAGTAGCGGAAGCCCCGCGAACGCCTCGTGGAAGCCCGGGAACGTCTTCCGTACGCAGCCGGGGTCGTCGAAGGTGATTCCGGGCGCCCGGAGTCCCGTCACGGCGAAGGACATGACGATGCGGTGGTCGCCGTACGTCTTGATCTCCGTGCCTCCGACGGGGGTGCCGGGCTCGATCTCGATCCAGTCGGGGCCGGTGGTGACCCGTACGCCCAGCCGTCGCAGGTTCTCCGCGCAGGCCTCCAGGCGGTCGCACTCCTTGACCCTGGTGTTCGCCACGTCCTCGATGCGGACCGGGCCGGAGGCGAAGGGGGCGATCGCGGCGAGGGTGGGCATGGTGTCGGAGATGTCGCGCATGGTGACGGTCAGGCCGCGGAGTTCGCCGGTGCCGGTGACCGTCGTGCGGTCGGCGGCCACGTCCACCCGCGCGCCCATCCGGCGCAGTACGTCCACGAAGCGCAGGTCGCCCTGGAGGGCGCCGGTGCCGAGGCCGGGGACGGTGACCTCGGTACCGGTCAGCGCGGCCGCCGCGAAGAAGTAACTGGCGGTGGAGGCGTCGGGTTCGACGGCGTAGGTCGTGGCGCGGTAGCCGCCGGGGGCGACGACGTAGGTGTCGGCCTCGCGGCGGACGTCGGCGCCGAAGGTGCGCATCATCGCCGTCGTGATGTCGACGTACGGCTCGGAGACCAGGTCGGTGACCTTGACGCGGAGGCCGTCGCGGGTGAGGGGGCCGAGGAGGAGCAGGGCGGTCAGGTACTGGGAGGACTGGCCGGCGTCGAGGGTGACGTCGCCGCCGGTGACACCGTTGGCCGCGATACGCAGGGGGTGGTGGCCCTCGGCCTCCTCGTGGACCAGGTCGACGCCGAGGTCGCGCAGGGCGCGGGTCAGCGGGGCGAGGGGGCGGCGGCGCATCTGGGCGGAGGCGTCGAAGCGGTAGGTGCCGTGGCCGGCGGCGGCCAGGGTGGGCAGGAAGCGGGCGGTCGTCGCGCCGTCGCGGCAGTACACGTCCGCCTCCGCGACCGCCGGGCCCTGCGGGCGGCCGTCGACGTGCCAGGCGTCCGGGGTGCGGCCGACGCGGTAGCCGAGGCGGACCAGACCCTCCGCGAAGCCCTCCGTGTCATCGGACCTGAGGGGGCGTACGAGGGTGGTGACGCCATCGGCCGCCGCCGCGAGGAACAGGGCGCGGGCGGTGATGGATTTGGAACCGGGGATGTCGACGAGGGCCATGGGCGCCATGCTGGCCCGCGATGCCGTGTCCGTGCCGGGGCGTCCGGGGAGTGGACCTTGTGTCCGCCGTCCAGCTCGGGGGGTTCGGTGCGTCGGCGGGTGCGGGTGCGTCGTGGTTGCTCGCGCAGTTCCCCGCGCCCCTGAAAAGCAGGGGCTGCGCCCCGTGCTTTTCGGCCCGCAGGGCCGTCGTCTTCAGGCCCGCAGGGCCTGGTCTTTCAGGGGCGCGGGGAACTGCGCGACCAGCCCCCACTCACCCGCACCCGCCGACGCACCGAACCCACCGAGCTCCCCCGCGCACCAACACCCCCACCCCCACCAACTTCCGGAATTCCACCCTTCCCCGGGAACCCGAACCCACCCCACCCCGTCCAACCGCCATACTGCCGGGTGAGTCTCCGCAGAGCGGACGTCGGCCTCGCTGCTGGCTGCGATCGCTGACCAACCCTCTCCGCCGCCTGCGGCCGGCAGCACGCCGCCACCGGCGCGCCCCCTCCGACAGCGCCGGTGGCGGCCCCTCAGTCCCGTGAACACCTCCGGAAGGAGCGCACGTGCCCTCCAGACGTACCGTTCTCGCCGCCACAGCAGGCGTCACCGCGGCCCTGGCCCTCGGCACCGACGCAGAGGCCGGCGGCGCGCGCGGCGCCGACGACAGGAAACTCCGCGGCCTCATCTCCCGTATGACCCTTGAGGAGAAGTTCGGCCAGCTCTTCATGATGCGGGTCTACGGGCACTCGGCGACCACGCCCGACCAGGCGGACATCGACGCCAACCTCCGGGAGCTCGGCGTCCGGACGGCCGCCGAGCTGCTGGCCACGTACCGGGTCGGCGGGATCATCTACTTCGCCTGGGCGCACAACACCCGTGACCCGCACCAGATCGCCGGCCTGTCGAACGGGATCCAGCGCGCCTCCCTCGGCCTTCCCCGCGGACCACCCGGCCACCCTCTCCCGCCCGATCCTTACCGGCATCCTGCGGCGGGTCGGCGCCGATCCGGCGTCCCCGTCGGGCACCACGGGACCGCCGACGGCCGTCCTCGCCGCCGAACTCACCTCCCTCGGCTTCACGACGACCCGCCTGTCGACCGGTACGGCCCCCGCACAGGCCCTCATCGACCAGGCCGTGGCGGCGCGGGGCAAGGACGCCGTGGTCGTGGGGACGTACAACGTGACGGCGAGCAGCGCTCAGCGGACCCTCGTCACACGGCTCCTCGCCACCGGGGTGCCGGTGGTGGCGGTCGCCCTCCGGAACCCGTACGACGTGGCCCAACTGCCTGAGGTGAAGGGCTACTTGGCGTCGTACTCGTGGACGGACGTCGAGGTGCGGGCGGCGGCGCGGGTGCTGGCCGGGCGGGTGGCGCCGCGCGGGAGGCTGCCGGTGCCGGTGCAGCGGGCCGACGACCCGGCGCGGGTGCTGTACCCGATCGGGCACGGGCTGACGTACGGGTCCTGACGTACGGGTCCTGACGTACGGGACCTACGCCGCACACCTCGCGCACCACCCCCAAGTGACGCAAAGCGCACGGTATGTCTGGCGTGGCCCTCTCCACCGGGTCACGCTGGACGGGGGTTCATCGGGGGGTGGCCATGCGAGGGGTTTGTCCCGTTCGAAGGGTGCGTACAGGGGTGCTCGTGGCTGCCGTCCTCCTGGCGGTCGCCGCGCTCTGCGGGTGTCAGGCCTGGTCGGGAGGGGTGGGCGAGGAGCCCGAGGAGTGGACGACCACGACCGCGCCGACCCGGCAGTCCGGGTACGGGACCGTGTTCCTCGGGGTCGACGAGTGCAGTTCGTTCGGGACGACCAGCTTCACCGAGGTGCCCTGCGCGAGCGAGCGCGCCGCCGCCCGGGTCGTGGCCCGGCACGACGGCCGGGTCGGGCAGGGGCCGCTCTGTCCGCCGACCACCGACTTCGTCCTCCACATCAGCGAGTCCCGGCCCTCCTCCGGCGGGTCCGGCGGGTCCACCGAGTCCGCCGAGGACGAGGACGGCGACGGCTCGGTCCCCCAGGGCTACGCCTGTATGCGTAAGCTCCAGCCGCCGCATCCGGGCGACCCCGGCGGCGGAGGCGGCCCCCGCACCATCGTCGGCGACTGCGTCTACGGCGCCGGGCGGGGCGAGGTCCGTGAGACCGCCTGCGACGGCAACGGCAAGCACGCCCCGGAGTACCAGGTCACGGCCGCCGTCGGCACGAAGCCGCGGTGCCCGGCCGCCACGGATCTGTATGTGCAGCTGGGCGGGGACAGGCCGGTGGGGTGCGCGGTCCCCGTCTGAGTGCCTGCCCCCGAGTGAGTGCCTGCCCCCGAGTGCCCGGTGCCCCTTACCGAGTTGAGTCCAGAAACCCTCCGTACGCCGTCGCCCCTGATCGATATCATCCGCTTGACGACCGTACGACGGCGGTGAACGGTGGGGGGACGATGGCCCAGGATCCTCAGGGCGCTCCGGGCAAGGAGGAGCTGCCGGAGATCCCCGGCTACCGCATCGACTCCCTCCTCGGGTCGGGCGGCATGGGCCGGGTCTATCTCGGCACGTCGCCCTCGGGCCGCCAGGTCGCCGTCAAGGTGATCCGCGGCAACCTCGCTCACCAGCCCGACTTCCGGCACCGTTTCCGCCGTGAGGTGACCGCCGCCCGTCAGGTCAGCGGCGCCTTCACCGCGCCGGTCGTGGACGCCGACCCGGACGCCGACCCGCCCTGGATGGCGACCCTGTTCGTGCCGGGGCAGCCGCTGGACCAGCGCATCAAGCAGGGGCCCACTCTGGGTGCCGAGGAGCTGTACCGCCTCGCCACCGGCCTCGCCGAGGCGCTGCGCGACATACACCGCGCCGGAATCGTGCACCGCGACCTCAAGCCGGCCAACGTCCTGCTCGCCGCCGACGGCCCCCGGGTCATCGACTTCGGCATCGTGCGCGCCGCCGACACCGACATGCCCACGGGCACGGGGATCACGGTGGGCACCCCGCCGTTCATGTCGCCGGAGCAGATCCGCGCCCAGAAGGACGTCGGGCCACGGAGCGACATCTTCGCGCTGGGCTCGGTGCTGACGTACGCGGCGAGCGGCCATGTGCCGTTCGACGCCACGGACGTGTACGCGGTGGCGTACCAGCTGGTCCACGAACCCCCCGACCTGGAGGGGGTGCCCGACTGGCTGCTGCCGGTGGTCGAGAGCTGCCTGGCCAAGGAGCCGGCCGACCGCCCGGATGCGGACAAGCTGCTCGCCCTCCTGCAGAGCACGTCCTACCCGGCCGCCCTCGACTCCCCGGACACCTTCGTGCTGCGCTCACCGGCGTCCGGCTCTCCGGCGCCGCCCGTGCGCACGGGCGCCGGCTCCGCCGCCACTCCCCCGCCCCGGCGGCGCCGGCGGCTCGTCGCCGTGGCGGCCGCGGTGGTGGCGGTCGCCACGCTGTCGGGCGGACTGCTGTACGGGCTGCGTGGCGGCGAGGACGGCGGCGGGGGCGGTTCGGATTCCGCCGGGAGTCCGAGTGGGAAGCCCAGCCGGACCGCCCGCGCCGTCACACAGCCGGAGGGGTCGGCCCCGTACGCGAGCACGCAGTCCGGCTCGGGCGGCTTCACGTTCACGTACCACGACAGCCCCGAGCGCCGCCCGGACGGCTGGCGGCGGTGGCAGTACAACCTCCAGAACAGCGACTGCGTGTACGCCGACTCGTCCCTGGTGTGCGTCGGCGACCGGACGGTCCGGATCGACGCCGCGACCGGCAGGGAGCTGTGGCGGACGGACGAGGCCTCGTCGTACGGCCAGAACACGCCGGTCGTCGTCGGCGACACCGCGATCGTCAACATCGGCGACCGCGTCGTCGGTCTCTCGCTCGCCGACGGCGAGGTGAAATGGCGCTACGCGATGGCGTTGCTCACGCAGCGGCTCATCGGCGACGGCGAGCGGGTGTACGTGGTCGACCACGGCGGGCTGGTCCAGGCCGTGGACGCGCGCACGGGCCGGGAGGCCTGGTCGCTGCAGGCGCGCACCGTCCCCGAGGCCGGCACCGGGCATCCGCCCGCGCTGCGGGTCGTCGGCGACCGGCTCTACGCGTTCACCGGCGTGACCGTCGACGGGCTCGGCGAGGACTTCGTCACGGTCTTCGACACCGGCAGCGGCAAGCGGGTCGCCGCGTTCAAGCTGTCCGCGTCGTGCGAACCCGGCAGCCAGGCGCTGCTCGAGGAGGACGACGCGACTCGGCTGTACTGCATCGCGGTGAACGACGAGACCGCGGAGAGCGCCCTGTTGAGCCAGGATCTCGCGCCGGGCGCCAAGGGCGTGCGCATCGAGGTCGACGCGACCCTGGGCGGCGGTCAGATCGGGGCGCCCGAGCTGTCGGTGACGCCGGGCCGGGTGCTGTTCATGGCTCCCACCCAGACGGGCGGCGAACTGGTCGCCGTCGACACGGTCGAGCGGACCGAGCTGTGGCGCAGGCCCATGCCCGGACTGGGCCCGGCCGACGCACCGCCCGTCCAGGCCGGTGACCGCGTCTACGTCGCCAACACCCGTGAGGTCGCCGTCTTCGAGTCGCGCACGGGCGAGTTGCTCTACCAGCACAGCGTGCCGAGCGTCGAGGACGCCAGCGGTGTGGAGACGGGCCTGGACACCGAGCCGATGGTGGCGGGCGGCATCGTCTACGTCCCCTCGACCCGGGTGGGCTGGATGGCGCTGGACACCGAGGCCGCCGAGGAGAGGTGAGCCCCGGCGCCGCTCTCGACGGCACCGGGGCTCAACTCACTTACCGCTGGGGCAGGTTACGGCCGCAGCGCGGGCTCTCGCTCGACGTCACGCTTGTCGAGCTTGTTGTCGAACTTCGCCAGCGGCCTGGCCTTGCTCGGGTCCTCCTGGACCGTCGCGGAGGCGACGCCCGCCCACTCCAGGATGCGGGCGGTGGCCAGCGCCTTCTCGGAGTCGACGAGACGGGAGACGTTGGCACCGTGGTTGGCGCCGGGCGCCGTGAAGATGTACGAGTCGCGGGCCTTCTTGCCCAGGTGGAACGGCTCAGCACCCCACGGGTCGTTCTCGCCGTACACGAAGAGCATCTGGTGGGCGTTGTTACGGACCCACGTGTCGACGTCCCGCATGGCGTACGGCTGGAACCTCATCTTGATGTCGCGCGGGACGAAGTTCCGGGGCGGCTGGTAGCCGTAGCGGATGTACTTCTTCTCGATGTGCGGGAACCGGATCGTGGGCGCGCCCAGCTGCGTACCGGCCTGGTAGAAGTACGGCGTGTACGGCTCCAGGCCCTGGTCGGTGTAGAAGGAGAAGCCGGAGATCGTGTCGATGGACGTCCAGATCTCGTCGTCCGTCGCGGACTCGGCGTCCTTCGGGATGGCGTCGCTGTCGCAGTCGGCGAGCAGGCTGTACTGCCAGAAGCCCCACACGTAGTCGAGGACGACCGCCTCGTACGCCTTGTCGAGGCTGCCGACGGTGTCGAAGGTGTAGCCCTCGGCGGCGGCGACCTCCGCGTACTTCTTCTTCAGCGGCTCACGGCGTACCAGCGCCTCGCGCTGCACGGCGTTCAGCCGGTCGCGGCACTCCTCGGTGCCGACCTTCGCGAAGAACCGGTCGTACGCCGAGTCCTCCTTGTTCACCACGTCGTTGGGGGCGACGTACGCGACGACGCCGTCCATGTCCTTCGGGTAGAAGCGCTCGTAGTAGGTGGCGGTCATGCCGCCCTTCGACCCACCGGTCGAGATCCACTTCTGGCCGTAGATCTTCTTCAGCGCCTTGAAGATCCGGTGCTGGTCGCTGGCCGCCTGCCAGATGTCCAGCTTGGACCAGTCGGCCGGGTCGGGGCGGGAGGGGTTGAAGAAGCGGTACTCCATCGACACCTGGTTACCGTCCACGATCTGCGTGGGCTCGCGGCGGCCGGGGGCCGTGGAGACGTTGTATCCGCCGGTGTAGAAGACCGTCGGGCGGCTGGTGTCCTTGTGCAGCATGGTGACCCGCTGCTGGAACGTGCCCTTCGCCGGGTTCCGGTGGTCCACCGGCTGGGTGAAGTTGAGGACGAAGAAGCGGTAACCCGGGTACGGCTTCTCCTCGATCAGGCTCACGCCCGGTATCGCGAGCAGTCGGTCCTTGATGTCAGCGGTGTCCGACCCCGCGGCGTTGGCCGCCCCCGCCGTGCTCAACGTGCCTATGAGCACCACGAGCGACAGCACCCATCCGAGTGCTTTGCGCATGCGTTTCTCCCCTATGCAGCAGCTGTGCGCCGGAAGCTATCGGAGCGACCGCCGGGGCACCAGGGAAGAAAGGGGCCAACTGGACTGCTTTCAGCCGGAGATGGGAGAGATAGGGAAAACCCTGTGCGGGCTGGGGCTGCGGCTGGGGCTCAGCGCAGGATCCAGCCCGAGTTGTAGGTCAGTGAGCCGACCCGCGCCTTGATCCACACACCGCGCTTGCCCGCGTGCACGGTCACGGGCCCGGTGGGGCGCTTCTTGTTCTTCGCCCACCGCCCGGCCCAGGGGCGAATCTCGACGGACGCCTTGCGGGCCTTGTTCGTCCCGGTCTTCTTGGGCACGAGCACGGCGCACACGTACCGGGTGCCCTTCCGGTAGACCTTGATGGTCCCCGCGTCGAACGTCAACGTCCGCACCTTGCGCCCGCCGCACCCCGGGGCGGCCGCCTCCGCGCTCCCCGCCGGCCCGGCCAGCGTCAGCAGCCCGGCCGTCGTCAACACGGCCAGCACGAGCGCCATCGGCCGACGTGTCCCACGCCTGCTCACTGTTGCCCCTCCCGCCTCGGAACCGTACTGATGTACGGACGCGCAACCCCCCTCGAACGGTTGCGCGCCCGGCGGAACAGGCTGGGGAGACGCCCTACGGCCGCAGAACCGGCTCGCCCACGAAGGTCCGCCACAGCTCCGCGTACCGGCCGCCGCGGGCCAGGAGTTCGTCGTGGGTGCCGTCCTCCGTGACGCGGCCGTGGTCCATGACGACGACGCGGTCGGCGCGGGCGGCGGTGGTGAGGCGGTGGGCCACGACGAGGGTCGTGCGGCGGCCGGCGAGGCGGTCGGTGGCGTGGTTGACCTGGGCCTCCGTCGCCAGGTCCAGGGCCGCCGTCGCCTCGTCGAGGAGCAGGATGTCCGGGTTCACCAGCTCCGCGCGTGCCAGGGCGATCAGCTGGCGCTGTCCGGCGGACAGGTTGCGGCCTCGTTCGGCGACCTCGTGGAGGTAGCCGCCCTCCAGGGTGGCGATCATGTCGTGGGCGCCGACGGCACGGGCGGCGGCCTCCACCTGGGCGTCGGTGGCGTCGGGGCGGCCGTAGGCGATGGCGTCCCGGATCGTGCCCTGGAAGAGGTACGCCTCCTGCGGGACGACGCCCAGGCGGTGGCGGTACGACGTGATGTCGAGGTCGCGCAGGTCGGTGCCGTCGACCGTGACCCGGCCGCCGGTGGGGTCGTAGAAGCGGGCGACGAGTTTGACGAGGGTCGACTTGCCGGCGCCGGTCTCGCCGACGAAGGCGACGGTCTGCCCGGCGGGGATCGTCAACGCGACCCCGCTCAATGCCTCCTCGTCGTCCCCGTACGCGAAGTCCACGTCCTCGAAGGCGATGTCGCCGCGCAGCGACAGCACCTCGAGGGGCTCGTCGGCGGCCTTCGTCGAGGTCGGCTCCTGGAGGAGTTCCTGGATGCGGCCCAGGGAGACGGTGGCCTGCTGGTAGCCGTCGAAGACCTGGGAGAGCTGCTGGACGGGGGCGAAGAAGAGGTCGATGTAGAGGAGGTACGCCACCAGGGCGCCGGTGGTGAGGGTGCCCGCGTCGACGCGGTGGGCGCCCACGACCAGGACGGCCGCCGCTGCCGCCGAGGAGAGGAACTGGACGAACGGGAAGTAGAGGGAGATCAGCCACTGGCCGTGGACACGGGCCTGGCGGTAGCTGTCGCTGCCGGCCGCGAACCGCCGGCCGCCGTCGCGCTCACGGCGGAACGCCTGCACGATCCGCAGCCCGGACACCGACTCCTGGAGGTCCGCGTTCACCACGGACACCCGCTCACGGGCGAGTTCGTACGCCTTCACGCTGGCCCGGCGGAAGAAGACCGTGCAGACGATCAGCGGCGGGAGCGTGGCGAAGACGACGAGGGCGAGCTGTACGTCGATCACGACCAGGGCGACCATGATGCCGAAGAAGGTGACGACGGAGACGAAGGCCGTGACCAGGCCGGTCTGGAGGAACGTCGAGAGAGCGTCGACGTCCGTCGTCATCCTCGTCATGATCCGGCCCGTCAGCTCCCGCTCGTAGTAGTCGAGTCCGAGGCGCTGGAGCTGGGCGAAGATCTTCAGGCGGAGGGAGTAGAGGACGCGTTCGCCGGTGCGGCCGGTCATGCGCATCTCGCCGATCTGGGCCGCCCACTGGGCGAGAACCGCGAGCAGCCCCAGCAGCGACGCGGCCCAGACCGCACCCAGGGCCGCCTGCGAGACGCCCTGGTCGATGCCGTGCCGGATCAGCACGGGCAGCAGCAGGCCCATGCCCGCGTCGACCGCGACCAGGCCCAGGCTGATCAGCAGCGGCAGCCCGAAGCCGCGCAGCAGCCGCCTCAGGCCGTACGACTCCTCCGGCGCGACCGCGCGGGCCTCGTCGATCCCGGGGGTGTCGGTCGCCGGGGGCAGCGCCTCGACCTGGGCGAGGAGTTCGGGGGTGGCGGGGGTGCCGTCGAAGGCGGTGTCGCGGGGCTCCCGGTCGCCGGTCCACAGGCGGGGCGTGATCCCGCGCTCGGCGTCGAACTCGGCGTCCAGCTCGTCCCGTATCGAGTCGCGTACGGGGGTGTCGTCGGACTTGGCCAGGGAGGTCGGCGGGATGTGGCCGGGCGAGACGCCGCCCAGCTCGTCCGGGTCGGTGAGCAGACGGCGGTAGAGGGCGGAGCGGCGTTCCAGTTCCTCGTGGGTGCCGATGTCGGCGAGGCGGCCCTCGTCGAGGACGGCGATGCGGTCGGCGAGGCCGAGGGTGGAACGGCGGTGGGCGATGAGGAGGGTGGTGCGGCCCTCCATGACGTGCTTCAGCGCCTCGTGGATCTCGTGCTCCACACGGGCGTCCACCGCCGAGGTCGCGTCGTCGAGGACGAGCAGGCGCGGGTCGGTGAGGATCGCGCGGGCCAGGGCGATGCGCTGGCGCTGGCCGCCGGAGAGGGTGAGGCCGTGTTCGCCGACCTTGGTGGCGTAGCCGTCGGGCAGGTCGGCGATGAAGCGGTCGGCCTGGGCGGCGCGGGCGGCGGTCTCGATCTGCTCGTCGGTCGCGTCCGGGCGGCCGTACGCGATGTTGTTGCGGACCGTGTCGGAGAAGAGGAAGGAGTCCTCGGGGACCAGGCCGATCGCGGCGCGCAGCGAGTCGAAGGTCAGCTCGCGGACGTCGTGGCCGCCGATGAGGACGGCGCCGCGTGTGACGTCGTAGAAGCGCGGGAGAAGGAGAGAGACGGTCGACTTGCCGGAGCCGGAGGAGCCGACGACGGCGAGGGTCTCGCCGGGGCGGATCTCGAAGCTGAGGCCGTTCAGGACGGGGCGCTCATCGTGGTAGCCGAAGGACACGTCGTCGAACTCGACGGTCGCGGGGGCGTCCGCCGGGAGGGTCTTCGTGCCGTCGCTGAGGCTCGGCTCGGTGTCGATCAGCTCCAGGACGCGCTCGGTGCCGGCGCGGGCCTGCTGGCCGACGGTGAGGACCAGGGCGAGCATGCGGACGGGGCCGACCAGCTGGGCGAGGTAGGTGGAGAAGGCGACGAACGTGCCGAGGGTGATGTGGCCCCGGACGGCCAGCCAGCCGCCGAGCGCCAGCATGGCGACCTGGCCGAGGGCGGGGACGGACTGGAGGGCGGGGGTGTACCTGGAGTTGAAACGGATGGTGCGGAGCCGCCCCGCGAAGAGCCGGCGGCCCACTTCGCGCAGTTTCCCGGTCTCCTGCTCCTCCTGTCCGAACCCCTTCACCACGCGTACGCCACTGACGGCGCCGTCGACGACGCCCGCGACGGCGGCGGCCTGGGCCTGGGCGTACCAGGTGGCCGGGTGCAGCTTGGTGCGGCTGCGCTCGGCGATCCACCACAGGGCGGGGGCGACGGCGAGGGCGACGAGCGTGAGCGGCAGGGACAGCCACGCCATGATCACGAGGGAGATCAGGAACAGCAGGAAGTTGCCGATGGTCATCGGCAGCATGAAGAGCAGGCCCTGGATCAGCTGGAGATCGCTGGTCGCACGGCCGACGACCTGGCCGGTGGACAGCTCGTCCTGGCGGCGGCCGTCGAGCCGGGTGATCGTCCCGTACATCTCCGTACGGAGGTCGTGCTGGACGTCGAGGGCGAGGCGGCCGCCGTAGTAGCGGCGGATATAGGTGAAGACGTAGACGAGCAGGGCGGAGCCGATCAGGGCGGCCGCCCAGGGGGCCATGTCCCGGGTCTTGTCCCCGATGACGTCGTCGATGATCACCTTGGTGATCAGGGGGACGAGGGCCATCAGGGCCATGCCCGCGAGGGACGAGCCGAGGGCGAGGATCACGCCCTTGGGGTACCGCCAGGCGTATCCGGCGAGCCTGCGGGCCCAGCCGTCGCCTCCGGCACCGGGCTTCTCACGTTCCTCTCGCAGGTCCTCTACGGCTTCCTCCCCCTGTCGCGCGGCCACGCGGTGCCCTCCTTGTCGCTGTTCTCTTCCGGAAGGCACCAACACGGCCGGCCGGGGATTTCATCCCGCCGCGACATTCGGGACGGCGTCCGCGCCGGCGACCGGGCGCAGGGGACGGCTGGAATGCACCTCCCGTTCGATGCGCGGCATGATCTCCGGGACGTAGATCTTCTGGATGGCCTCGCCGTCGCCGTGAAGCTCCCAGACCTCGCGGGTCTCCCAGCGTTCGACCAGCACGAAGCGGCCGGGGTCGTCGTGCGACTGGTACGCCTCCCAGGCGACACAGCCCTCCTCGGCGAGGCAGAGGGGCCGCATGCGGGTGAGGGCGTCCGCGACCGCCGGGATCCCGGCGGGGTCCGGGACGCGGATGATGACGATCAGATCGAACATCAGTTTCCTTCCTGGTCGGCGACCGTACGGGCCAGCGCGGGCAGCCACTGGCTCACGGGAGCACAGCGGTGGCCGAGCGCCGCCGCCCGGTCGGTCGCCATGCCGAAGTCGGCGGGGCAGGAGAACGGGGAGAGGTCGGGGTCGCCGGGGGCGTCCTCCTTCTCGATCACCTGCGGCACGAGTCCGAGGGCGCTCTCCACCGCCGCGCAGACGTCGTACACGTCGGCGGCGTCGGGGGAGGCGACATTGACCGCGCCGGTGATGTCCGTGGTGGCGGCGAAGGCCAGGAAGGACGCGGCGTCCGGCGCGTGGACCAGGGAGGTACGGCCGGGGCGGGCGTGCGCGACGATCGGGCGGCCGGCCCGGACCCGGTCGACGTGGAAGCCGTACCGCTCGGTGAAGTCGTCCTCCGCGGCCACCACGTGGGCGACCCTGGCCAGGACCACCGGCACCTCGGCGAGGGCGGTCAGCGCGGCCTCGGCCTGACGCTTGCCCTCGCCGTAGTTGGGCCCCGCGAAGTCGGGGTCGTGCCACGGGAGGGCCGTGTCGTAGGCGTACGCGGCCGGGTCGAGCTCCTTCTCGCGGGCGAAGGCGCTCATCGGCGGGGCCGGGATCTTCCAGCGGAACGTGTCCGCGTTGTACACCTCCATGCTGCTGGTCAGCACGTACTTCCCGGCCCGCTCGCCGAACGCCTCGACGGCCTCCACCGCGGTGACCGGGGAGTAGCACATCTGGTGCACCACGGCGTCGAACCGCTCCCCCGCGACGGCGGCGGCCAGTTCGCCGGGGACGGACAGGTCGGCCCGGAGCCGGCGCACCGAGTCGCCGAAGGTGTCCGGGGCGCGGCCCCGGTTGACGACGGTGACGCGGTGACCGTCGTCGAGCAGTCGCCGTACGAGCAGCTTGCCGAAGAACCGGGTGCCGCCGATGACGCAGATGTCAGCCATGCCTCTCGTTCCTCCCTCTCAGCTCGCGGCGGCTTCGGCCGGTTCCGGGGCGGACTCGTCCGCAGGCTCCTCCGTGGCGCTGTCGTCCTTGCTGAACAGGCAGATGAACCCGCACGCGGCGGCGATCACCGCCGCGATGTACCAGTTCGCACCCGGCACGTCCCACGACAGGGCCAGGTCGAAGAGGATGCCCGCCAGGAGGGAGCCGACCATGTTGCCGGCGCTGCGGAAGAAGTGCATCGCACCCATGGCCTTGGCCAGGCGGTCGGCGGGGACCTTGCGGGCGATCCAGATGTCGAAGGAGGGGACGAAGAGGATCTCGCCGAGGACGACCGTCAGGCAGCCGACGATCACCCAGGGGGCCGTGCGGCCCGCGCCGAAGGCCGTGAAGGCGACCGTCATGCCGGCCAGGCCCAGCGCCATCACCGCGCCGGGGCGCAGGTGCTTGATCAGGAACTTGAACAGGGGGTACTGGAGGATCAGGACGGCCAGGCCCGTGATCCAGAAGGGGGACGAGGGGGCCCAGCCCGACGCGTACTCCTCCATGTGCAGCGGGATGCCGACCATGAAGCCGATGGAGAGGAACCAGAAGACGGCGGAGAGGAGGAAGTAGCGGGTGGCGCCGCGGACCTCGATGCCCTTGAAGACCGCCGTGCTCACCAGGGGCTTGTGCTCCTTGGCGGGCGGCTCCCCGAAGCCGTCCCTCGGGATGAACGCCGACGACGCCAGGCAGAAGCCGATGAAGATGGCGAAGACGACGGAGAACAGCGTCCGCAGGTTCACGTCCGCCAGCAGGCCGCCGACCAGCGCGCCGCCGAAGAGGCCCACCTGGGCGGACATCTGGAAGGTCGAGAAGGCCTTCGGGCGCTCGTCGTCGGGGTACGAGACGAGGATGTTCTTCAGGCCG
The DNA here is from genome assembly GCF_024612015.1 of Streptomyces sp. CA-210063. Classification (NCBI taxonomy): domain Bacteria; kingdom Bacillati; phylum Actinomycetota; class Actinomycetes; order Kitasatosporales; family Streptomycetaceae; genus Streptomyces; species Streptomyces sp. CA-210063. Next base: position 6,885,659 of record NZ_CP102512.1, on the reverse strand, counting down.
GGGAAGGCGGTGCCGGAGCCGAGGCCGATGAAGAAGGCGAGCGCGGAGTAGACGACGACGCCGCTGCCGAAGCCCATCAGGCCCAGCGCGACCGCCTCCATGGCGGTGCCCGCGAACACCGCGCCACGGATGCCGATCCGGGCCGCGACCCCCTCGTAGAAGAAGGTCGCGGCGAGACGGCCGACATACGTCATGCACATCACGACACCGGCCCAGAAGCCGCTGTCGGTGCCGCCGAGGGAGGCGACGAGGACGGGGAACCAGATGAAGTTCCCGATGTGGGCGAGGAAGATGCCGGCGTTCACGCCGATCAGCGCCCGCCTGCGTTCGATGGTCACGCGGCCAGTCCCTTCGGATCAGTCACAGCATGGGTGGCGCGCAGCGCCGCTATCGCCCGGGCGAGCGCCGGGCGGTCGATCTCCGTGCCCCGGACGACCGTCCTGACAGGCAGGGCCGACAGCGGGCGGTCGGGGGTGGACGCGTGCAGCACGTTGTACGTGGCGGTGGCGCCGACGCTCAGCGGGTGCGCCCCGGTCGCCCGGCCGCTCAGCTCGTCGAAGTAGCGGCGGCCGCCGACCGTGGCCTGGTGGCGCAGCATCGCCTCCAGTGACGCGTCGTCGCCGCGCAGCAGGTCCAGCTCGCTGAGCAGCGAATAGCCGTGGTACGCGCCGGTGTTGCCCGAGTCGGTGCCGACCAGGAGGTCGCCGCGGGCCAGCGCCGCGACGGCGTTGCGGCGCATGTCGGCGAGGGCGGCGGTGCGGGTCTCCTGGACGCCGTACTCGATGCCGTAGGGCTTCTCGATGCCCTTGACGAAGTCGAGGTTGCGGACGTCCTGGGTCTCGGCGAAGCCCTCGCGGCCGTACTCGGCGAGGAACTCCTCCCCCGTCATGATCATCGGCCGGAGCCCGGCGAGCGTCGAGACGAAGCGCGCGCCCTCGAACTCCTTCCAGTCGGCCTCGTCGAGGGTGCGGTCGCGCACGGTGTGGGCGAAGAGGCGGAAGCCGCACTCGTACGCCCAGCGGGTCTCCTGGAGGGTGTTGCAGTCGATGACCGCCGTGACGCCGCGCTCGGCCGCCATCCGGGCGGTGAAGCGCAGCACCCGCTCGGAGAGGCGGGAGAACCTGACCGGGCTGCCCGGCTGTTCCGTGCCGTCGGTGAACATCACCTTCAGGAAGGTGCCGCCGCGTTCGGCGTTGGCGCGCAGGGCGTGGTCCAGGTCGGACTCCACGGCCAGCATGTACACCGGGGCCGGGAACTCGACGCCGTGGCCGGTGCGGCCGGCGGCGTCGGTCGTCGCCGTCACCGCGTAGCCGCAGTGCGTGATCTCGGGGTACGGCCACGGGGAGGCCGCCCGGCCGGCCGCCCAGGCGTCGGCGGCCAGCGGGAAACCGAACATGTCCACCACGTGGGTGACCCCGTGGTAGAGGTACTGGAGGGCCACGATCCGGGGGTCCTCGACCGTGTCGTCCCAGTTCGCGGGGAGCGAGACATGGGCGTGGGTCTCGGTGTAGCCGGGCCAGAGCTCGTGCTCGCCGCCCTGCCGGGGGCCGGTCTTCGTGAAGGCGGTGAAGACGCCGTTCTCCGTCGTGACGTCGTACAGCGCCTCGGGGTCGAGGGCCGGGACGGCCACCCCGTGCAGGGTGACCGGTCCCTCCTCACCGCGTTCGGCCTGACGGCGTGCGTCCTGGCCGCGTACGGCCTCGGTCATCGGGCCACCTCGACCTTCAGGCGGAGGTCGATGGCGTCCAGGGCCTCCTCGTTGCGCTTGTTGACCTCGTCGCGGTCGGCGCCGGTGAAGATGATGTGGCCGATCCAGTCGAAGTTGCTCTTCGACAGCCTGCTCACCTCGACGCCGGGCTTCTTGTAGGCGAGGGCGCTGTGGAAGCCGGGCAGGTCCTTCAGGCCGTCGAAGCCGATGGACTCGACCGTGCCGGCGACCGGGGAGCCGAACCAGTGGCCGCCCGCGATCGTCTCGCCGGGGAAGGGCAGTTCGGGGCGCTCGCCGAGGGCCTGGCGGATGACCTCCAGGTAGGCGTCGACGCCGGAGCTGATCTGCATCAGGCTCGGCACGATGCCGCCGATGAGCCGGCCGTTGACCTCGCAGAGCACCGGGCCGTCCGGGCCGAGCAGGAACTCGGTGTGGATGAAGCCGAAGTCGACGCCCAGCTCGTTCAGGACCTTCGTGGTCATCTCGAACAGCTCGTCCTGGAGCGGGTGGCCGGTGAAGTACGTGGCGCCCATCTCGATGAAGTGCGGGAAGCCGCTCAGCGGACGGTCGGTCAGCCCGAGGTTGACGACCTCGCCCTTGCCGAGCACGCAGGACTCCACCGAGATCAGCTCACCGGTGACGAACTCCTCGATCAGGATGTCCGGGATGCGGACGACACCGCGCCCGTAGTCGACGACCTCCGCCAGCTCGGCGAGGTACGCCGTCAGGTCGTCCTCGTCCTTCAGGTGCAGGACGTGCAGGCTGGCGGTGCCGTCGGACGGCTTCACCACGCACGGGAAGCCGATCTCGCGGACGGCCGCCTCGACCTTCGTCGGGTCGGAGACGTGCGCGAAGCGCGGCTGCCGGATGCCCCTGCCGTCCAGGGTGAGGCGGGTGAGGTGCTTGTGACGGGCGTTGCGGGCGCCGTCGACGCTCATCCCGGGCAGGCCCAGCGCCTCGGCGACGGCCGCGGTGTGGACGGTGTGGTACTCGCTGTACGTGGTCACGCCGTGCACCGGGCGCTCGGCGTGGACCTCGCGGGCCAGGGCCGTCAGCTCCTCGATGGAGAAGGCCTGCTCGCTCTTGATGACGGTGCAGTTGGGGTGCGCGTACGCGGCCTCGGTGAGCGGGGAGACGGCGAGGTAGAAGTCGGGGTCGACCGAGACGAGGGTGACGTCGTGGCCGAGGTCGAGTGCGTTGGCGATGCCGGCCATGCCGTTCGGGTTGCATTCGATCATGAGGATGTGCATGTCGGGCTCCTTGGTTGGCTTGTGGGTGCGATCAGCGCGTGGTGGGGTGACCGGCGGCGGTGGCGGCACGGTCCAGTGCGTCCAGTACGGCGGGCAGGTCCAGGCCCAGTGCGGCCATGACCTCCTCGTGGTCGCCGCCCTGCGAGGGCCAGCTCCGGTTCGCGCTGACCGACGTGACCTGGCAGGCCGGCAGCAGCAGGGCCAGCGCTTCGGCGACCCCGCCCTGCCCGCGGTGCTCCTCGACCACCACGAACCGGGAGTGGTGGCGGGCGAGTTCGGCCGCGGCTTCGGTCAGGTGCTCGTGGTCCAGGTAGACCAGGTGCGCGTGGGCGGTGCCGGGTGCGGCCCGCCGGGCGGCGAGGGCGAGCCGGGTGCCTTCCTCGCCGACGGAGACGAGGCAGACGGCGTCGGGGTCGGCGGCCGTGAACTCCCAGTTCACGAGGGGCAGTTCGGCACCGACGCCCGGGAGGGACTCGTATGTCGCGTTGCGTCCCGTACGGATGTAGTGCGGGCGTCCGGAGCGGACCGCCTCCCGCACGACCGCGCGCATCTCGGCGTCGCCGTACGGGGCCGCGATGGTCACGCCCGGCACGCTGCGCAGGATCGCCAGGTCCTCCAGGCAGTGGTGGGTGGTCCCGAACCAGGCGCCGGAGACCCCGGCGTACGGCGCGACGACCGTGACCCCGGCGGCCAGATAACCGAGGGTCAGCTTCAGGCTCTCGGCGGCACGCAGGGCGGCGAACGGGGCGAAGGTGCTGACGAACGGCTTGTGCCCGCCGGCGGCCAGGCCCGCCGCCATGTCGACCATGGCTCCCTCGGCGATCCCGAGGTTGAAGAAACGCTCCGGGTGGGCGGCCTGGAAGGGGTGTCCCTTGCCGCCCAGGTCCGCCTCCAGGCAGACGATCGTGTCGTCGGAGGCGGCGAGCCGGGTCAGCTCGTCCCGGTAGGCGTCGCGACCGGACAGGGTCACCGGTCGCTCGTCGGTGAGGAGCGCGGTTGCCGGAAGGCTCATCGGATCGCTCGCTTCCACTTGGCGGCGCGCGCCTCGTCGATGGTCACGTAGTGGCAGCCGGGTTTGCCCTCGACGGCTCGTACGCCCTTGCCCTTGACGGTGTCGGCGACGACGGCGAGGGGGCGGCGGGCGGTCGAGCGGTCCTCGGCCAGCAGGGCGGTGAGGGCGCGCAGGTCGTGGCCGTCGACCTCGACGACGTCGAAGCCGAACGCGGCGAACCGCTGCGGGAGTTGGGGCAGCGGCGAGATGTCCGCCACCATCCCGTCGTTCTGGCCGCCGTTGCGGTCGACGACGAGCACGAAGTTGGCCAGTTCCTGCGCGGCGGCGACCTGGCAGGTCTCCCAGACCAGGCCCTCCTGCAGCTCGCCGTCCCCGGCGACCGCGATACCGAGCCCGTTCCCCCCGCCGATCCGCTGCGACAGCGCCCAGCCGGCGGCGTACGGGACGCCGTGGCCGAGGCTGCCGGTGGGGAAGCGGACGCCGGGCACCTTGGGGCCGGGGTGGCCGGTGTAGGGGTGGCCGGCGAGGCCGTACAGCGGGGCCGGGTTCTCCGGCAGGATGCCGCTGACGTGCAGGGCCGCGTAGAGCCCGGCCGCCGCGTGGCCCTTGCTGAGGACGACCTCGGTGCCGTCGTCGCCGGCGGCGCGGTGCAGCGCGGCGATCAGGATGTCGAGGACGGAGAGGCTGCCGCCGAGGTGGCAGCCGCGCGGGCTCGCCGCCATGTCGACCACCAACCGGCGGGCCCGCACGGCACGTTCGGTGAGGGTGGCCACCAGGTCGACAGGGTCGGTCAGGGCAGCCAGGTCGGTCACGTCGTCCCCGACCCGGGTCTCTTCGCGTACGGCCGTGGTCATCGCCGGCTCCCCTCGGACAGGGCGAACCACCGGTGGACGGCGTCGGCGAGCAGGGAGCGGGCGGTGCGGTACTCCATGGGGTCGATGCGCTCCTCGTCGGTGTGGTCCAGGGATGAGTCGCCGGGCCCGTACGCCACCATCGGCACGTCGTGCCAGGTGGTGGCCAGCGTGTTCATGTCGGACGTGCCCTTCTTCACCACGAAGCGGGGCCTGATCCCGGCCTGCGCGAAGGCCCGGGTGAAGACCTTGACCAGGGCGCTGGACCGGCCGCCGGCGTGCCCGGGGGTGGCCCGCAGCACCTCGACGCGCACGTCGTCGCCGGCATGGCCCAGCGCGGCGGCCTCGAGCACCGCCACCTCGACCTTGGGCGGCACCCGGAAGTTGAGGATCCCGGTGGCGGTGCCGCGCTCCCGCCCGTTCTCCACCTGGACGTCGATGACCGCGCTGAGCGCGTCCGGCGCCTCGGCCAGCACCGAGGCCCGGATGCGGCCCAGCACGTCGATCAGGTGGTCCGGCGCGGACACGGCGTCCATCCCGGCGGAGTGGCCGCTCGCCACGGACGCCGTCACCCGGAGCTTGAACAGCCCGAAGTAGCCGAGGGTCAGGGTCCCCGAGCCGCTGGGCTCGCCGATGACGACGGCGTCGGCGGGGTAGCGGTCGCGGGCGTGGAAGGCACCCTTGGAGGAGGAGATCTCCTCCTCCACCGCGCCGACCACCCGCAGCTGGGCGTCCTCGGGGATGTCCGCGTGGGCGAGCACCTCCAGGAAGTTCGCCAGGCTGCCCTTGGCGTCGACACTGCCCCGCGCCCACAGCTCGTTGTCACGCCACTCGGCCGGCCAGTGGTGCGGGACCGTGTCGAGGTGGCCGAGCAGCAGCAGCCGCCGGGGCCCGTCGCCGCGGGTGGCGACCAGATTGCCCGCCTCGTCGACATGGGCGTCCATGCCGCGCTCCCGGCACCACTCGGCCAGGTAGACGGCGAGTTCGGCCTCGTCGCGCGAGACCGACGGCACGCACGCCACCCGGGTGAGCAGCCCGAGATCGGCCGCCGGCTCCTTCGTACGCCAGAACCGGGTCCAGCAGGACGGCTCGCTCATCGTGTGCGGGCCGGTGATGGCGACATCCGCGCCGCTGTTCTTCATGGCGATCTCGGCGGCCCGCACCTTCTGCCGCATCCTGCCGCCCGCGTACTTCGCGCCCTCGCCCGGATAGGCGTCGTACAGCGTCGAGTCCGGGTCGGACGGGTCGGTCAGCAGCCCGGCGGTACCGGTGACCAGCCGCAGATGGTCGGCGCCGAGCGCGCCGGTCAGTACGGCGGCGAGCACATCGGCGTCCACGTTCAGCGGGGCACCACCGGCCGGATCGGCGACCGGCGGCGACAGACACACGACGTCGTACGCCTCCAGCAGCGCGGTGAGCCCGTCGGTGTCGACCTCCGTCGGCACCCCGGCCCGGTGGTCACGGACGACCACGGTCCGGCCCTCGGCGGACACCGCCTTCAGCGGGCGGTTCGCCTTTCCGGTCACCAGCCCGCCGCGCGCGGCGACGGAGGTGAACACGCTCAGGCCGAGCGCCCGCAGGTCCCGCTCCACGGCGGGCAGCGTGACCCGCTCGTAGGCGTCGACCAGGTGCGCCATCTCCTCCGGCGGGCAGTACCGCACCGAGTCACCGCTGGTCAGCCGGAGTTGGGGCATCGGCCGGCCGATGGTCTCGTAGTGCCGCTCGATCCCGGTGGCCCCGCCCGCGACGAGCAGCACACGGGCGCCCCGGGCCACCAGGTCCGCGAGCTCCTTGTGGATGGCGCCGCGGTCGAGGGTGGCGCTGCCGGCCTTGATGACGTAGAGGGGGCGGGTGGGCGTGAGGGTGCGGCGGGTCGGCTGGGGGGTGGGGGCAGGGGTGGGGACGGCTTGCGAGGCCGGAACCGAAGCCGGAGCGGGAACCGAGGTCGGAGCCGGGACCGGGGCCGTCGCCGGGACCGGGGCCGGCGCCGGGGCGTTGATGTGAGCCGGAGGCTCGATCCCCGCCCCCGTCGGCCTTTCCATCTGCGTCGTCATGGTGACACCGCCGTCGTCGGCAGGCCGGCCGTCTCGTCGAAGCCGTTGATGAGGTTCATCGCCTGGACGGCCTGGCCGGCGGCGCCCTTGATGAGGTTGTCGAGGGCGGCGACGGCGACGACCTGGCCGCCCTGGACGGCGATGGCGACCTCGGCGACGTTCGAGCCGACGACCGCCTTGAGCATCGGGAAGTCCTGCGGCGCCTTGGGCGCCGGGCGGACCCGTACGAACGGCTTGCCGACATACGCCTTGGCGTAGGCCCGCTTGACGTCCAACGAGGTGACGCCGTCCCGGAGTTCGGCGTACGCGGTGACCAGGATGCCCCGGGCCACGTCCAGGCTGTGGGTGGAGAACCGCAGGTCCACGGCCGCGCCGGTGAAGTCGGCGATGGCCTGGCGGACCTCCGGCGCGTGCCGGTGCCCGTACAGCTTGTGCACCCGGAAGTTCCCGCTGCGCTCGGCGGGAGGCTCGTTGCTGCCCCGGCCGCCGCCGGTGGAGCCGGTCTTGGCGTCGACGACGACCTTGTCGGTCGCGAGGGGCTCGGCCCCGAGTGCTCCGGCGAACAGCGGGTACAGGGCGTAGATCGTCGTGACGGCCATGCAGCCGGGCAGGTTCACGAACCGCCCGTCCGGTACCTCGGAGCTCAACTCCGGTACGTAGTAGGCGAAGTCCTCCAGCGGCGGGTGCTCGGCGGTCTTCGGGTAGTGCGCCCGCACGTCGTCCTCGGCCCGCAGCCGGAAGTCGCCGCCGAGGTTCAGCACCCGCTTGGCGTGCGCCGCGATCAGGGGCAGCCGCTCGGGCAGCGCCCCGGTGGGCAGACAGCCGAAGGCCACATCGACGGGGTCGACGTCCGCCAGCTCGGCCAGCGGCCGGAACTTCAGCCCGCCCGCCTTCGGATGGTTGCGCAGCCACGGGTGCACCGTGCCGATGGCGGCACCGGCCGCCCGCTCGGCGGACAGGAAGGCGAGTTCGACGTGCGGGTGCTCCAGGAGCAGCCGGATGACCTCGCCCCCGGTGTATCCGCTGGCACCGACGACGGCGACGCGGATCTTGTCGTGCGCGTGTGTGGTGAGGTCGATGTCAGCCAAGGCGGGCCGCCTTCTCGTACGGCCGGACGTAGTCGCGGTCCTCGACGAGCTTGCGGATGGCGTCCGGGCGGCGGGCGACCTTGCGGAAGGCGTCGGCGTAGCGCAGGATCCGCTCGTACTCGACCGGGGAGCGCAGCTCGCGGCAGAGGACGAGGGTGGAGTCGAGCATGCCGAGGGTGACGGGGAAGTCCTCCGGCCGGTGGTCGCGCACGGCCCCCGGGTTGAGGCTGAACGGATAGCCGTTGCCGAACCCGTCACGGTTCCGGAAGGGCAGATGGCACGGGATGGGCGTGTTCTGCCACTCACGGGCGGGCACGCCCTCGGCGACCAGCAGCTCGTGCACGGCCTCCTTGACGGCGTACACGGGAAGGTCCTCAAGGCCGACGGCCTCGGGGTGCAGAGTGATCCGGTACATGTTGTAGGCGTGGACGTGCCCGTCCGGCACGTGCGGCGGAGTGAACAGGCCGGTCTCGTCGAGCGCCTCCCCGAGCAGCGTGGCGTTGCGGGCCCGGATCTCGTCGTAGTACGGCAGCCGCTTGAGCTGGCTGCTGCCGAAGGCGGCGGCGACCCAGGACATGCCGTAGTCGATGCCGTGCCGGGCGAGGTAGGTGACGGCCCGCTCGTACGACTCCTCCTGGGCGAAGAAGGCGATGCCGCCCTCCCCACCCAGCGGGAAGTTCTTGTCGGCCATGAGGCTCTGCCCGGCCGCGTCCCCGAGGGATCCCGCGACCCGGTCGCCGATCTTCGCGGAGTGGGCGTGCGAGGCGTCCTCGACGAGGGCGATGCCGTGCCGGTCGGCGAGGGCGCGCAGGGCGGGAACGTCGGCGGGCAGCCCGTGGACGTGCACCGGCATGAGCGCACGGGTCCGGTCGGTGATCGCGGCAGCGGCGGCGGCCGGGTCCATGCAGTACGTCACCGGGTCGATGTCGACGAACACCGGGACGGCGTGCGCCGCGACGACGGCCTGCGCGGTGGCGATGAAGGTGAACGCCGGCACGATGACCTCGTCACCGGGCTGTACGCCCGCGCCCACGAGCGCCATGTGCAGACTGGACGTACCGCTGGCCGTGGGCAGCGCGTACCCGGCGCCCACATACGCCCGGTAGGCCTCGGCGAAGTCGGCGACGACCTTCTCGGGCGCCTGCCGCTGGGCGAGCATCAGGTTGAACACGTCTTCCTTGGTGATGACCGGGAAGAGCGTGCGGCGCATGGCCTTGGGGATGATCTCGCCACCGCCGAGGGCGGCGAGTTCGTCGTCGAGGTCCGCCGGATTCGGCAGCGGCAGCGGCGAGTTCGGGAAGTCGGTGATCATGACTGGGTCGCTCCGGAGGTCGCGGCGGGTCGCGCCGCCTGGGTCAGGGCCATCCGCACACAGGCGGCCACGAGCGGGCTGAGCCGGTAGTTGAACTGCACTCCGGGCACGAGTTCGGCGTCCGCCTCCTCCTGCGTCCACATCGTCCGCAGGTCGTAGGCGCCGAAGATCTTCAGCCGCTCGGCGCGGGCCCACAGGCGCGGGTCGTCGGTGAGCACGGCGGCGGCTGGACCGAAGCCGAGGCCGGTCAGGTCCACGACCAGCGCCGGCGCGGTGGCCCCCGCGGCCAGTTCGCCGAGCCGGTCGGCGTTCGCCGGGTCCAGCGCGATGTGGTCGTACGCGGCGGGCCCGTCGTACGACGTCACGTTGACGCCGAGCCAGGCGAGGAACGCGGAGGTCTCCGCGTCGGGCTCCGCGAGCGCGACGCTGTCTCCGTGCCCGATCCCCTGACCGGCCAGCGCGGCGTGGATCGCCCCGGTACGGCTGTTGAGCAGGACGGCTTTGCTCCGCCCCGTCTTCTTCGTCAGTAGTCGTTCCAGACCGGGCAGCTCCCGGTCACTCTTCTCGATGCTCATCACCACGCCCGAGGTCAGGACGCGGGTGAGCACGGTGGCCGTGTCGAACAGTTCCATGTGATGTCGGTCCTCTTTCCGAAGAGCTCGGTCCAGCGGGTGTGTGGACGGGTGCGGGTGGGTGGGGGCTTGTCGCGCAGTTCCCCGCGCCGCTTTCAGGGGCGCGGGGAACTGCGCGAGCAACCACGACGCACCCGCGGCTGGGGGTCGAAGGGGCGCAGCCCCTGGGGGATGGGACGGGTAGGGGCGGCGGGGGCGGAGAAAGGCCCCGTGGCTAGGCGGCGGCGTTCACCGACAGCTGCTCCGCGACATACGCCGCATACAGCCCCGCCACATCCACCCCATGCCGCTCCGACGACTTGGCGAACTCCGGATTGGCGTTCACCTCAAGGACGAGCAGCTCCCCGGTGGCCCGGTCCTCCACCAGATCCACGCCGTAGAACCCGGGCCCCAGCACATCCACCACCTGCTGGCACAGCTTGTCGATCTCGGCACTCACCTCGACGCGCTCAACACTCGCCCCCAGATGCGTATTGGTCCGCCAGTCCTCCGACGCCCGCTGAATCGCGACGACAGGCGTCCGCCCGACCACCACGACCCGCAGGTCATGCCCGGGCTTGTCGACATACGCCTGCACGACCACGGGAAACAGCTTCCCGGTCGCGTCCGCGGACTCCCGCCCCCCGGCCCACGCCTCGACACACTCCGCGTTGGCCATCTTGGTGACCCCCCGCCCCCAGGACCCGCTCACGGGTTTGACGACGGCCGGCATCCCCAACTCCCCCACGGCCGCACGCACCTGGTCGTAGCTGAAGGCATGCCGGGTGACCGGATGCGGAATGCCGTGGCGGGCGAACAGCAGCGACTGGAGCCCCTTGTCGTTGCACGCCTCGATGACGGACGACCGGTTGAGGGTGGTCACCCCGGCGTACTCCAGCCGCCGGGAGACGCTGATGGCGTCCCGATGGGACAGGTTGCGGATCACGGCGAGGCCGGGCGGCGGGCCACCGGTGCGGCCGGCCACCACCTCCGCGAGATCCTCCATGAGCAACGGCCGAGCCGTCAGCCCCTCGGCCCGCAGCGCCCCGAGGAGCAGTTTCTCCTCGGGCCGCAGCATCGTCACCGAGAGCAGGACCTGATCAGCGGTCGTCACTCGCCCCAGTCCTCTTCCACCTCGGGGGCGAGATCAAGACGTACCCCGGCGGCGGATTTCTCGACAACCTCGTGCTCCTGGCCGCAGGCCGTGCACTCGGTGATCTCCCCCTTTTCCCAGTCCCCCTGGACCTCGAATTCGGTGTCGCACACCAAGCACTTCGGTGCGGCAATGGCGGTGGTCATTTCCTCGGACTCCTTCGTTGGTTCAATATGAAACCGACATGCCGGAACAACTCACGGGAACCGATAAACCGGCAGGCGGATTTCACCGGACAGCGCATGAACATCGACTGGACACCGAATGGACACCGATCCGGCAGGACGGTCCCGCGAGCGGTCAGTCGTGAAGCCCCGCACCCCCGCCGCACCTTGACGCCCCGTCAGATAGGCCGTCCGGGCCGCACCGAGCCGTCGTCGAGCCGCCGTCGCACATGTGTGCCACGTGAGCGGCACATGAGCACTACGTCGGCTTTACGCGCGTTTTTGCCTGGGCTTTACGCGGGTAGATCGGCCGAGCCCCGGGCTCAGGGCCAGCCGGGGTCGCCCGCGGCGATGGACGCCTGGGCGTTGGCGACCGTGGTGCGGTCAGCCGTCTCGGCGGCGACAGAAAGGGTCAGCACCGCGGCGGCGACAAACGCGAGCGCCCCGGCCATTCTGCGCATGTACTTCATTTCTCTTACCCCCAGAAGAATTCTCCGACTTCCGGCTCTTCGCCGGTGTCCACACGAAGAGCATGCCGTGGGCCGCCGGTTGCCGGAAGCGAATGGAGGGGTCATGATCGTGCAATGCAGGAATCTGAAGGGGGATGGCATGTGCGGTGAGGCGGCCATACGCGGGGGCGGCGATACCGCCGCGGAGCTGTGCGGCGCGGGCATCGCGTTCTATCGCACCGCTCTGCTGGCGGGGAGGGCTCCCCGCGCGGACGCGCCGGGATGTGTGAGCGCGTTCGGGCTCGTGGCCCCCGCGGTGGACGACCCGGAGGCCATGGTGCCGGTACCGCCCTCGGTGGCGACCGCGGCGCTGGCGCACCCGCTGGAGCAGCAGATCCTGGAACAGCAGCAGGCCCTGGTCGCCGTACGGGCGTCGATGTCCCAGGCGGAGAGCGTCTACCGCACCGCCCGCCGTGAGGGAAGCGAGTCCTCGCAGCGGCTCACCCCGGCGCCGGCGATCACGGCCGCCCTCGACGAGGCGATCCAGGGCACGAAGAAGGAGCTGCTGACCGCGCACCCGGGCGGCCGAAGACCCGAAGAGGTCCTGGTCAAAGCCCTGCCGCGCACGCTGGAGGCGCACCGCAAGGGCGTCAAGCAGCGCACGCTCTACCAGCACACGGTCCGCGCCCACGGCCCGACCCTCGACTACATCAAGCAGGTCACCGACCTGGGCGTCGAGGTGCGTACCGTCGACGAGGTCTTCGACCGGATGATCATCTGCGACCGTGCCCTGGCCTTCATCCCCGACATGGGCAAGGACCACGGCACCCACGCCCTCAAGGTCACCGACCCCGGCGTCGTGCACTTCCTGGTCTCCGCCTTCGAGTACGCCTGGGAGCGGGCGAAGCCGGTCGTCTACGAGCACGACCAGCAACGCCCCCCGCTCCTCACCGACGAGACCCGGCTGCACGTCCTGCGCCTGATGGTCGACGGCTACACCGACGCCGCCATCGCCGGGCGGCTCGGTATCAGCACCCGTACCGTCGCCAGCCACCTGAAGAAGGTCGGCGACATGCTCGGCAGCAACAGCCGCGCCCAACTCGCCTACCTCACCGCCAAGAGCGGCCTGTTGGAGGACGGCACGGCGGCCGACTGCGACTGCGAACGGCGGAGCTGAACGCCGCCGGGGCCGGCCGCCACCGGCCCGGGCTCACGCCACGCGGACCCGGAGCGAGTAGAACCGCGTCGTCTGTACGGCGTTCTGGTTGTCGTCGCTGACCAGGAGCACGTTCAGCCGCCCGTGCCGCTGCCCGGTGATCGTCATCCCCTCGATGTTGTCGAGCAGCGGGTTCGGCTGCGGCTGCTTGGCGGTGGCGCCGAGGGTCGGGCAGTTCACGAGGTCGGCGAGGAGCGTCTTGCGGACGAGCCGTACGCCGCTGCCGTCCTGGCCGGTGAGGACGTCGACGCCGCTGGTGTCCGTGGCGCGGCGGGTGTCGGCGACGTAGAGGCGGACCGTGTTGCCGACGCCGGCGGTGAAGCCCCGCTCCAGCACGAGCAGCCGCCCGCCCGGGAGGGCCGCCACCTCGACGACGCCGAGGCCGGTGTCGGCGCGGTAGCCGTACTGGGCGGAGAGCCGGAAGTCCCGTCCGCCGCCGTGCCGTTGCCAGGTCTGGAGGCGGACGATCCCGGCCGTGTCGCCGGAGAGCGCGCCCTCCATCGAGGCGAGCAGGGTGCGCCCGCCGGGCAGGAGGGTGAGCCCCTCGAAGGTCTGGTTGGTGGCGGCGCGCCCGGCGGGGGCGACCTTCAGCGCGTCGGGCACGGGGAGGCTGCCCAGGATCCGGCCCTCCCGGTCGTACCGCCGTACGGTCGGCTCGGTCTCGGAGGTGACGAGGCGGGTGCCGTCCCGGTCCACGACCAGCCCCTCCGAGTCGAGCGCCGCGCCGCTCTCGGTGGCGAGCGGTACGACGCCCTTCGGCTGGAGCGTGCGGCGGTCGAGGGAGAAGAGGGAGGACCGGTCGGAGACGGCGAGCAGGGACCCGTCCCGGTCCACGGCGAGAGCGGAGAAGTTGCCGACGAAGGTGCCCTCGTACGTCGTCTTGTCGAGGGCGTCGGAGTAGGCGTCGATGGAGACGGACGGCGAACAGGCGTTGTTCCGCGGCGAGTCGGCGTGCACCGGCCCGGCGGCGGCGAGTGTGGTGGTGGCCGCGGCCAGACCGGCGGTGACGGTCGCGAGAAGGGTTCTGAGACGCATGGCGTCACGGTAGGACGACGCCGGTGATACGGAGATTGCCTCTCCGTGAACGTCCGGGGATCAGCCGCCGGTCGTGCCGGCCGGCACGGGCACGGTCGCTTCCTGGGGCTGATCGGTGGGCACGTACCGCTGCGTACTCGCCGACGTGCTGACCGGCACGAGATCCTTGTGGATGACCTTGGCGACGCCCTGGATGGTGTTCACGCCGTACTTCATGTCGGGGTTGCCGTGGGTGAGGACGGTGATCGTGTAGTCCCGTCCGCCGCCCTTGAACGTGCCGACGCTGTGCACCCGCCAGCCGTGCGTGGCGCGGGACAGCCAGCCGTTCTTGACGTGCACCTTCACGGTCGACGGCGCCCCGGCCGGGGTCCCCCAGCGCTGCGAGGAGACGACCTTGTTCATCAGCTTGAGGACGTACGCGCGGGCGTTGTCGCTCAGCACACTGTTCTTCGCGGTGAGCAGCGCGAGCAGCCGCTGCTCGTCCCGGACGGTGATCTGGGTGAGACCCCAGTAGTTGTTCGCGCCCGGCTTGGTCTGGGTCATCTTGGCGGCGGCGAGAAACGCCTTGATCTTGGTCAGCCCGAGCTGCTTCCACAGGGTGCTGGTGGAGGCGTTGTCCGACTTGGTGATCATGGCGGTGGCGAGCTTGGTCTCACGGTCGGTGAGATACCGCCCCTGCTTCTTCGCGTCCCACAGCAGCGCCGCGAGCACGGTCACCTTCACGACGCTGGCCGAGTCGAAGGCGGTGCCGCCGCGCAGGGTGCAGGTGGTCTTGGTGGTGCGGTCGTACAGCCCGACCGCCACCGTCCCCTTCCGCTTCGCCAGCGCCGCCGTGATGTCCTTCCGCAACTTCTCGGCCAGCCCGGCCTGCCCCGACGTACAACTGACCTGCGGCGGCGCGGCCGCCGCGCCCGGCGCGAAGCCGACCGCCAACGGCAGGAGCATCCCGGCCCCGATGCCCGCGGCGAGCACCCGGGTCCGTCTGGACGTCCGGGATCTCCGGAATATCCGCTGAGTCATCAAACCTTCCCATCCCCTTGAGCGACGACGAATTGAGCGACGACGAACGCGCTCGTGGCGCGTTCACCCCACTCGACTCGCAAGGATGGTCGAAAGTTGTACGTACGTAGGTTTTCATCCCGGGACCCGCCCCAAAGGGAGGTGTCCGTAAGGACAAGTCCGGTTCCGGCCGAATCCGCCCCGGACCCACCAGCCGGACCGACCCCCACCCGTTCTCTGACCGGCCGATATCGGCCGTCACCGCACGACAGCCACTCGATCATGACCGAAACCGAATCGAAACCGATCAAATCACCGCCTCTTCTTTGCGTTTCCTGTGCTTCCATGGCGCCAACGCGACGGGGGCGTACATGAGTTGACGGTGTGCCTTCGTCGGCCGTGACCGACACACGGGGGTACAACTTGAAACTGACCAAGCCGCTCATCACCGGGGCCGTGGGGATAGGTCTGCTGATAACGGCAGCGGCCCCGTCAGCGACAGCCGCCCAGACCGGCGCCGGACAGGCGAGCGCCGGACAACTGCGGGTCACCATCGGCTCGGCCGAGGGCAAGGCGGGTGCCGTCGCCAGTCCGATGGCCAACGCGACCTGCACGATCAACCGCATCACGGTGAACCGCTACAGCTCGTGCGAGTGGGTCACCGTCCACGTCGACGTCATCAGGGTCGTCAACGGACGCCCCGTCATCGAGGGCACCGCCGACTTCAACGCCAAGCACCAGATGACCCTCAAGGCGAACTCCGCCAACTGGAGCGAGAAGTTCACCGTCTCCAAGGCGAAGACCACCGGCAAGGGCAAGGGCGTCCGCGTCAACATCGGCGCCACCTCGGGCGGCGGCACCAAGGCCACCGTCAAGTTCCCCCAGGGGCGCACCCTTGACAGCGCGGGCAACGGCACCGTGAGCTACAAGAGCGCCGCCATCGCCCCGAAGAAGATCAAGCCCAAGGCGAAAACCACCTACAAGTACACCTTCACCAAGGCCGGTTACAGCCCGGGCGGCGTCTCCTACGCCTCCGCCACGTACCGGTGCGACAACTACTACGGGAGCACCCGGACGAACCGCTCCGGATGCGCCTTCCCCGAAGCCCCCACCGCGGTGAGCATGGTGGGCCTGGCCCGTATCGACGAAGGCATCCGCAAGCTGCGCGCTCGCGGCGGCCACTACGGCGACCCCAACGGGGGCAAGCCACTGCACTGGATGACCGACAAGACTCAGGAGGGCAAGAACCGGGCCGCGGTGTGCCCGCGTTCCGCGCCGGCCGACATGAAGCGCGTCGGCCGCACCTCGTGTGACGAGTACCCGTTCGCCTCCACCAGGGAGGGCGGCACTCACC
This sequence comes from Streptomyces sp. CA-210063, assembly GCF_024612015.1. Taxonomy (NCBI): domain Bacteria; kingdom Bacillati; phylum Actinomycetota; class Actinomycetes; order Kitasatosporales; family Streptomycetaceae; genus Streptomyces; species Streptomyces sp. CA-210063. The sequence goes on along the minus strand of NZ_CP102512.1, from coordinate 6,869,403 downwards.
TTCCCGCGAACCAGCGGGAGATCACCTGGGTCAAGGTCCAGGAGAACAAGTCCCAGGGCGGACGCATCACCGCATGGCGCGGCAAGATGCACGTCATGCATGGTGACCCGTTCTACGTGGTCACTTCCTGAGCCGTCTACACTCCCACCGCCAGACAGGGTGCCCCCTCCCGCGCGATGCGGGAGGGGGCACCCTGCCCCGCTCAAGGTGTCTCAAGGAGGCTTCCCTTGCTGGTCCGTGAATCCTCGTTCACCGTCGAACTCGGTGAGAACGGCTACCTCATCGGCTTCACCGACGACTACGCCTACCCCCAGGAGATGCCCTTCGGCTGGCGCTGCGGCCCGGCCACCGAGGCCAACGCCGTCGTCCTCACCACCACCGACACCGGCCCCCTCCTGATCACCATCCAGGTCCACGACGCCCCACCGCCCGCTGAGACCAACGGCGACTGGGAGCCCGCGGAGGAACTCAGCCTCCGAACCGACCTCCCCCACCTCTGCCTCGCGACCCTCGAACAGGGCGACATCCTGGACGCCTGGCCCGAAGACGAACCCCCGCTCAAAAACTTCGACGGCTGGGTACGCATGCGCCTGTACTGCCACGCCGACGACCCCGAACCCGGCATCGGCGACCACGGCGAACGCCACCTGATCCAGCTCTGGCCCGCCCCCGAGACACCCCCGATCCACCCCGAGATCACCGAGGAAGACCGCCGTGCACGCGCCGAGTACGCGGCGGACATGGCCATGCCTGTGGAGGACTACACCGCCGAGTACTCCGTCGAAGAGAACTGACAGTGTGGCTGCGGCGGTGATCCGGGGGGTCCGCCATCGCATCACGACAGTCCGGGCGAGTCCGATGCCGTCGGATCGCTCAGAGCGTCGTAGCCGTCGAATCCCGCATCGGCGGTGCGGTCGGACAGACGCGCACCCCGGCTCTCCGCGATCCGATGGACATCGGTCAGCGACTCGGTCATCCGGGCAAGCAGAAACCGGAGTTGTGGGGCGGTGGCCCGGCGGTCGGCGAGCAGGTCGGCCGCGTGACCGAGGAGTTCCCCGGCCATGTCCAGTTGCACACGCTCCACGTTGTCGGCCATCCGCGAGACATGGCCTCGGCCATCGCCCACCACATAACGAGAAGACGAGCGGGGAAGTAGCCTCAGCGTTCATGACCACCACCCTGCAGACGATCCACGACGTGCCCGTTCTGATGTGCGCCCCCGAGGGCGAGACGATCGCCCGCGAGAGCGACGCCCTGGATCTCATCGGCAACGCCGGGTACCAGGGCGCCGCTTGGGTGGTCGCCCCCGTCGAACGGTTCGACGAGACGTTCTTCCACCTGCACACCCGTGTCGCCGGCGACATCATCCAGAAGTTCGTGCAGTACCGCGTGGGCCTCGCCGTCATCGGTGACATCTCCCGCCACACGACCGCCAGTTCGGCCCTGCGCGACTTCGTCCGTGAATGCAACCGCGGCCGCCAGACCTGGTTCCTGGCCGACGTCGACGAACTGCGCGAGCGCCTCGAGGGCTGAGCAACTCACACCGGTTCGGGTTGCCGTTCCGCTCGTCGTTCCGGCTGCCGCTCCGGTACGGCCTCCCGCGCCCACAGTCGGTCGGTCCGCACATGGCCGTAGACGACCGAGGAGCGCGACGAATACCGTCCCGCCGTAGGCCGCAGCACGCCTGATTCCCCACGTCAATGGGGGTCTTCCCTCGACTCGGGGCATGTTGAGGGGAGTTGCGGCACGGGGGTTGCCCCGTTAGCGACAACGTCACCGAATCGCCTTCCCGCCGTAACACACGGACTGACCCGTCCATGCCAATCTCTCGGTTACCCACACAGTCAACCCGCGTAGACCGAGGCTCCCCGTACCAACTCCTCGTGCTGCGCGGCCCTCTGGGAAGGGACACCCCTCATGCCCGCTGCGCGGATTCGCAGTTGGAAGACGGTCGCATTCGCGACGTCGGCCGTGCTCGTCGGTCTCGTCCTGCCGACGGCCACCGCCGCCCCCGCCTCGGCGACGACGACCGCGTACGACAGCACGTACTACAAGAACGCGATCGGCAAGACCGGTACGAGCCTCAAGTCCTCCCTGCACACGATCATCAGCCCCCAGACGAAGCTGTCGTACTCGGCCGTCTGGGAGGCCTTGAAGGTCACCGACCAGGACCCGAGCAACAGCAGCAACGTCAAGCTGCTGTACAGCGGCATCTCCCGCAGCAAGTCCCTCAACGGCGGCAACTCCGGCAACTGGAACCGTGAGCACGTGTGGGCCCAGTCCCACGGCGACTTCGGCACCTCCGCCGGCCCGGGCACCGACCTGCACCATCTCCGCCCCGAGGACGTGGCGGTCAACGCCCGACGCGGCAACCTGGACTTCGACAACGGCGGCAGCAGCTTCACCAACAGCGGTGGCAGCCTCGCCGACACGAACTCCTTCGAGCCCCGCGACGCGGTCAAGGGCGATGTGGCCCGCATGATCCTCTACATGGCCGTCCGGTACGAGGGCGACGACGGCTGGCCCAACCTGGAGCCCAACGACCTGGTCACCAACGGCGGCACCCGCTTCCACGGCCGCCTCTCCGTACTGAAGGCCTGGAACGACGAGGACCCGCCGGACTCCTTCGAGGAGCGCCGCAACGACCTCATCTACAGCAACTACCAGGGCAACCGGAACCCGTTCATCGACCACCCGGAGTGGATCGAGGCGATCTGGTAGACGCCGGATCACGAACGAACGCACAAGCGAGCGCACAAGCGAACGCGCAACGAACACACAGGGCGAACTCCCGGTCCGGCGGCCGGGAGTTCGCCGTGTTCACAGGCCGACCTTTTACGTCCCCCTGTGTGCATTCACAGGTCCAGCGGCAACAGCTCCGAACCCCTGGACGAACCCTCGTCCAGGGGCCCTCCGCCAGTTACCCATTCATGACATCCGAACGTACAACCGGTGAACCCCCAACCGAGTCGGACTACACGGACGCGGCGCTTCCGCGCGCCGGACCCCACCGACCCGAAAGGCACGTGCATGTCACGAGCACGAGCAGCAGCACGACGAGCAGGACGCAGTACCCGCACCGCACGAGTGAGCGCACCCCTGGCCGCGGTGGTGCTGCTGGCCGGAGGCCTGACCGCCTGGTCCCTCGGCCCGGCCTCGGCGGCCACCGCGTCGGTGGGCGTGGCGGACGACTTCAACGGGGACGGGTACGCCGACCTGGTCATCGGCGCCCCGAACGCCACGGTGTCCGGAAAGGCCAAGGCGGGCTATGTGGCCGTCATGTACGGCTCGAAGAGCGGGGTCTCGACGGCGAAGAAGAAGCTCGTCAGCCGTTCGACGAGCGGCGTGCCCGGCTCCGCCACGGCGAACCAGCGCTTCGGCTCGACGTTCACCAAGGGTGACCTGGACCGGGACGGCTACGGCGACCTGGTGATCGCGGGCGGTACGGCGGGCTCCGTGATCGTCTGGGGGTCGGCCTCCGGTCTGACCGGCGGTACGAGCGTCGCCGGGTTCGGGGCGGCCCCGCAGGCGGGCGACTTCGACGGCGACGGCAAGACCGACCTCGCGCTCTTCTCCGCCCAGTCCGTCGGCGGCGACGACCCCGAGGGCGCACCGGCTGCCCTGTGGAAGGGCCCGATATCCCGCGCCGGCAAGCCCACCGCCGTACTCGATCTCCTCGACAAGTCCCTGTGGTGGGGCTGGAACGAGGACGACGCCTCCTGCGCGAGTGGCGGCGGCTGCGAGAACGGCCCGTCCTCCATCACCGGTCCGGTCGTCTCCGGCCAGGTCGGGGACGTCAACGGCGACGGCCGGGACGACCTGGTCCAGTGGCACTACACGGGCGACGGCACCTGGGGCAACCGCCTTCTCCTGGGCGGCAGTTCGGGCTTCACCCGGGGTTACGTGCCCGGGGACGACGTGAGCCGCGACCCGGCGGGCACGGGCATCGGCGACGTGAACGGCGACGGCTACGACGACGTGGTCGTGGGCGCGGACGGCTGGTCCGACCAGGTGCGGGTGGCCTACGGCTCCGCCACCGGCCCGTCCGAGGCGAGCACCAAGACCTTCGACCAGGACCTCCCCGGCTTCCCCGGTGTGCAGGAGGACGGCGACCTGGTCGGCTCGGCGGTCTCGGTCGCCGACGTCACCGGCGACGGCTACGCCGACCTCGCCCTCGGCATCGCGTACGAGGACGTCGACGGCATCGTCAACGCCGGCTCGGTCGCCCTCGTCCCCGGCAGCGCCTCCGGCATCACGGGCACCGGCACGCGGGTGTTCCACCAGAACACCGCCGGGGTCCCCGGAGTCGCCGAGAAGGACGACAAGTTCGGCGCCACCACGGCCCTCCTGGACCTCAACGGCAACGGCCACCCCGACCTCGTCGCCGGCGCCCCCACCGAGAACAGCGACAACGGAGCCGTCTGGGTCCTCCCCGGCACCACCACCGGCCTGACCACCACGTCGGCGCTCGCCTTCGGGCCCCAGGACCTGTCGGGCCCGTCCACGGACGCGATGTTCGGAGCGGCCCTGCGCTGATTTCCGGTTCGGCGTGACCGCGACCCCCGCGGTCAAAGGCCTTCGGCCCCCGCCCTGTCGGGCGGGGGCCGAAGGCCTTCTCACATCACTGTCAGCGGTCGTGTGTCATGACCGCCGTCAGTCCAGCCGCTCAGGACGAACTCTGTCGACCAGATGCACCAATGCTTCCTCCGGGCTTCCGCCATAGAGGGCGAGAAACGCATCGTAGGCGCCGTACGTCCGGCCCCCCTCGGCGACGAGAAGCACGAGAGGACCGGAGGCCGCCGTGCCCACGGGCGTCAGCTTCTCTCCCGTTCGCTGCTCGTATCCCGTCAGCTTTTCGCCGTTGACGATGCGACTGGCGCGCTCGGCGTTCAGTTCGCAGCTGTGCGTCCCTGGATCGAGCGGATGGCGGGGGTAATCGAAGCAAGTTCCGTTGAATTCCTCGACGAAACGCAGCGCCGTCGGCGAGCAGTGGATTCCCAGCTCATCCCAGACATCCCTGATGTGCTGGACGTCCGCTTCGGAGGCTATCCACCGGGCGTCCTCCGCCAGGATGTCCGACAGCCTTTCCGGCAGTCCTGCCTCGCGAGGGCTATCCGGCCGATCCGTCACGCGCGCCGCCCCCTCCCAGAATTCTTCTGCACCAGCCGCACGACGGGAACGGTGCTCCGTCCGCCCGGGTGATGGTGAAGTAGTCGATCTCGTCGAGGCTTGCTCCGACATCATTCATCAGATTGTTGCACGCGTGGAACTCCGCGCAGGTCCCCGGATCCCACTCCTCCAGATGGTTCCCCTGGGCCTGCATGTCCTGTGCTTCCTGCAGGCGGGGAGCGAGATCGGGGTGGACGTTTCCGGGTACGGCACCGCTTTCGCCGTAGCGGCGCTCTCCCGTGTACCCGTCGCGCGCCCCGGCACCGGCGGTGTTGTTGGTGCCGCTCTTCTTGGCCTCCGCCCTCGTCCACTCGGGGAGGTCGTCGTCGGCGCTGCCCGCAGGGCTCTTCTTCCCGCCGTCGTCACCGCCCTTGCCGCCCTTGCCGCCGCCCTCGGTCTTCGCTCCGCCGGAGTCGCCCTTCTTCGTCTGGGGCGCTTCCTTGGCCTTGGCCGGAGGGGCGGGCTTGGGGGTGGGCTTCGGTTTCGGGGCCACCGGTGGCGTGACCGTGTCGGCGGCGTCGACCGCGTCCTCGGTCTTCTTGGCCGCCTTGGTGGTGTCGGTCGCCGTGTCGACGGCGTCGACCGCCTTGTTGACGTACCGCGCGCCCTTCGCTGCGGTCGCGCCGTAGCCCGCGATCGGGATGGCCGAGGCATAGGACAGGCCCGCGTCGATGTAGTTACCCTCGGCCGTGTACCAGACGCCGTTGAGCAGGTCGGCGGGCTCGCCGAAGCCGGGGACCAGGCCCACGACGTCGAGGGCGCCGTGACCGATGGGGCTGATCCAGGACTCGCCCCAGTACAGGCCCGTCGGGTCCGGGAAGGCGAGCGGGTTGTTGCGCCCGTAGGCATACGCGTTGAGGTGTTGCGGGTCCGCGACATTCAGCACGGGGTCGACGGAGACGAAGCGGCCTGCCGCCGGGTCGTACGCGCGGGCGCCGAGCTGGATCAGACCCGCCGACGCGTCCGCCGTGCCGCCCACGAAGGACTTGTCGCCCGGCCACGCGCCCGCCGCCGGCTTGGCGCCACGCGCCTCACCGAACGGCGACGTCCGACGCTGTGTGATCGCCGAGTCCGCGGCCTTGATCGCGATCTCAGCCGTGCCGTTCTGGCCACCCACCAGCCAGGTCACCCCGGCCGACGTCCGCACAGCGATCTGCTTGCCGCCGTGCGAGTAGTAGCGCGTGCCCGACAGGGAGTTCTTCGCCGTGTCGAGGCGGATCTCCTGGCTGCCCAGGTAAAGGGTGATCGCGCCCTTCTCCTTGCGGAGCAGGCGGCTTCCGTCCGGGCCGTAGACGTACGAGGTCTTGTTCGCCTCGTCGAGGTTGTCACCGGACAGATAGGGGGTCACCGCGCTCAGGCGGCCCTGCTCGTCCCAGTCCAGCTTCTGGTCGACCGCCGGGGAGAGGTCCGTCGCCGCCTTGGTGCGGCGGACGGTGTTCCCGGTCTCGTCGTACTGGAAGCTCTGGGCCGCGGTCACTTCCTTGGCCGCCGTCGCGGTGCGTACCTCGGCCGACTTCAGGGCGTGCGCGTGCATGCCGCCCTTGGTGTCCTGGGCCTTCGGCACGTACGTCGTCGTCTGCGTGATCGCCGCGTCGCCGGTCGTGCCGGTTGCGTGGCGGACCTCGCTCGTGCGGTTGCCGACCGCGTCGTAGGTGTACGAGTGCCGGTACGGGGCCGGGCCGCCGACGGTCGCCTCACCGGCGCTCGGCGCGCAGGCGGTCGCCGTCTGGGTCCACGCCTCGGTCAGGCGGCGCAGGTAGTCGTACGTGAAGCACTGGACATCCGCCGTCTTACCTTCGGGCGCGTCGGCGATCTTCTGGATGTTGCCGGTGGCGTCGTAGCCGTAGGTGATGTCGGAGTCCGGGGTCTTGACGATCTCCCGGTCGATGCGGGCGCGTTCCAGGCGCCGGGTGCCCTCCTCGTAGGTGTTGGTCAGCCAGGTGTACTTGTCCGCGCTGGCGGTGCCCAGGGTCAGCTGGAGCATCTCGCCGTAGTTGGAGTAGCGGGTCTCGCGGGCGTAGTCCGTCGAGTCGCCCAGGGTGAAGGACGGCAGACCGGTCGCCGTGTAGCCCGTGGTGATCGTCTCCGCCGGGAGCCCGCCGACCGCCGGCAGGCTGATGTCATCGATCGAGCCGTCCGGCTTGTACGACGCCGTCGAGGTGTACGTGCCGGCCAGCTTGCCGGTGTCCGCGGAAGCGGGGATCGTCACCGACGTCTTCGTCGGACGGCCCGCCACGTCGTACGCGTCGACCGACGAGGTATAGCCGTCGTCTCCCACCCACTTGGTGGCCGAGGTCAGACGCCCCTTGCCGTTCGGCACGGTCGCGCTGTCGTACTCCCAGGTCGTCAGCTTCTTGTCGCCGTTGTACAGCGAACGCTGACGGCCCAGCTTGTCGTAGCTGAAGGTGAGAGTGATCTCGCGCTGGTTGCGGATCGTCTTGAGCTGGTCCAGGTCGTTGTACGTCATCCAGGACGTACCGGCGTCGGGGTCGACGGACTTGGTCTGACGGCCGCGCACGTCGTACTCGGACGACCAGACGTTGCCCGCCGTGTCCTTCACCTCGGTGAGGCGGCCCGCCGCGTCATAGTCGTACGAGGTGGTGTCCGCCGCACCGGTCGGCGAACTGGCCTTGAATTCCAGGACCTTGGTCTTCTGCCCCTGCGCGTTGGTGTACGTCGCGGTGGGCGTGGCGCCCGCCGGTGGGTCGACCGTGGTGTGGTCGCCGTGGTACGCGGTCTTGGTGCGCCACTTCTCGGTGCCGGCCACGCGGAAGATCGAGTCGGTGGCGCGGCCCGCCGCGTCGTATACCGTCTCCGTCTCCCGAGGCGTCCCCTCGGAGGCGTCCACCACGTTCACGAACGTCGTGCCGACGGCGGCCGTGTTGTAGAACGGGCCGATCTCCTTGACCGCCAGCCCGCGGCTGTCGTACTCGGTGGTCGTGATGACCCGTCCCGAGTTCGCGGCCGGCGTCTGCGTCTGGCGGGGCCTCAGCAGGCCGTCGCTGAGCTGGTGGCTGGTGGCCACCGAGCCGTTCGGCAGCAGCGACTTCGTGGTGGTGACGACGGGCGCGTTGTTGCGGACCAGGTAGGCGTATTCGATGCTCGCCGTGTCCGTCGCCTTGGCGCGGCCCGGGAGCCAGACCTTCAGCAGACGGCCGAGGGCGTCGTACTCCAGGTCGGTGCGCTGCTTGTTGGCGTCGACCGTGGCGGTGACCAGGCCCCAGCGGCGGTCGACGGTGGAGGTGGTGGTGTTGCCGAGGGGATCCTCGACCTTCATGCCCGTCACCGGGCCGCCGGTGGTCGGCGTGTACGTCGTCTTCGTCGCGTTGCCCGCCTGGTCGGCGGACTCCACGACACGGCCGTGCACGTCGTACTTGGCCGTCGACGTCGTCACGTACTGCGGGGTGCCGTCGGCCGCGTACCCCTTGACCTTCTCACTGCGCACCACGTCGCCCTTGGTGGGCGTGGTGCCGTAGGTGTCGCGATCGTCGTACCAGGTGCGGACGTCGGAGATCGCCTCGCCCTTGTACGAGGTCGGCGCGCCGTCGTCGCAGTTGACGGGGACGACCGTGACGCGCTTCAGCAGCGTGAGCAGGTTCGCGTCCGTGTTGCGGTTGTACGCGTTCGTCGTGCAGGTGTCGTCGTCCGGGTCGGCCAGGTCGCCGGAGTCGGAGGAGCGGGACAGCATGCCGTACGCGTCGTAGAAGTGCTCGATCGAGGCGCGGCGGACCTTGCCGTCGTCGAGGGCGGTACGGGTTCTCACCGACTTGACGGCGGCGAGGCTCGCCTCGTCGCTGCCCTCCGTCGCCGTGGCCTCGGACTTCCAGGGCGTGCTGACCGAACCGGTCACCTCCGCGGCGCCGTTGAAGCTGCGCTGCTCCAGCTGGAAGCCCTGGTGGCGGGCGTCGTCACGGATCTTCGTGCCGTCGGAGGCGGTGACCGAGACGGACTTGGTGCCGCCGGACTCCTTCTCCCGGTCGCCGTCCATGCCCTGGAGGTAGGTGGTCTCCGTGCGGAGCTGCTTGCTGCCGGCCTCACCGGTCTTCGTGATGACCGAGCGGAAGCCGCGCCACTGGTTCCACGTCTTCTTCTTGGTCTTGACCAGCTCGCTGTCGTCGAAGGCCCAGGCGGCGCCCGAGTAGTCGTAGGAGGTGACCTTGTTGGGGCCGGTGACCGTGACCTCGTCCTCGATCACCGTGTCGACGACGAACTTGTGGAACCAGTCCTCCTTCTCCCCGACCGTGCCCTCCTTCGACCAGAAGGACGGCATGCAGCGTTTGGTGTTGGTCTCGGGGGTGGGGAGGGTGGTAGGCGTGCACTCGTTCGGCTTGTAGTTGACCGAGATCGTGCCGCCCGTCTCCGACTGGATCGCCCGGATGCGCCACTTGTACATGGGCAGGCGGTCGTCGGAGCCGGTGTCGACACGGTTGGCGTCCTGCCGCTCGTAGAAGGTGACCTTCGGGAGCTTGTTCGCGCCGTCCTTGCCGGAGTGCGTGACCGACTCCAGCCACATGGCCGGGGCGTGGGTGGTGTCGGCGCTCTGGTACTTGTGCGCGAGGTCCCACTCGTCGACGTCCGTGTACGTCTTGCCGTCGGACCCCAGCACCTGCGTGGTGACCTTCGCCAGCCGCTTGCGGGAGAAGAAGGTCGGGGACCACTGGTCCTTGCACTCGGTGTCGGAGGTGCAGATCTGCTCGAACGGCACGTCCGGCCAGCGCTTGGCGGTCGACTCCTTCAGGTCGGCCGGCTCACAGTCGGCGGCGGCGCCGGTGCAGCGCTCGGCGACGTCGAAGACGACCTGCGCGGGCGCGGTGGTCGTGTTCTCCTTGCCCTGCTGCTCGCCGTACTCGATCCGCTTGAGGTACCCGCCGCGGTCGTAGGAGACGACCTTGTCGCCGCGCACCGAGTCGTACTTGTTGGTCTCGGTGCCGTAGTAGTACGTCATCGAGTTGCCGTGCACGTCGATGACGTAGTCGAGGTTCCAGCGCCAGGCCTGCTGGCAGCGGGAGTCCTTGAAGGTGTCGGCGTGGCAGGGCTCGTCCTTGTCGTCGCCGAAGACCGGGACCTCGAAGGTGGAGCCGGTGCCCTCGGTGTCGGCGGCCTCCGACTCGCGCTTGCCCTTGCCGAAGTGGTAGCGGGTGCCGTCGGTGGTGGTGACGACCCAGTACTCGTCGTTGTTGTCCGAGTTGAAGCCGTCGTGCTTACGCTCGATGCGGGTGCCGTCGTCCTGCTTCAGGCGCCACTCGTTCTCGCCCTTCTTGACCAGCTCACCGGCCCGGCCGCCGAAGTTCATGGTGGCGTTGTCGGAGTGCCAGCACAGGTCGTACTTCTGCGACCCGGCCTCGTCGTGGCCGTCCTCCGTGCAGCCCCGGTACGAGCGCTCGATGTAGCCGGCGCTGAGGTCGAAGCCCTCGCCGATCCAGGACGTCTGGTTGTTGCTGGAGGCCGTACGGCCGTCCGTGGACGCGGAGTTGTAGCCGAGACCGAGCTGCGGGGAGGGCCCGGCGATCGCGGGCGGGACCCGCAGCGGGTACTGCCAGGTGAAGCTGCCGGTCTGACCCGCGACCTGCCAGGAGGCGGACGGCGCCAGCGAGGTCGCGGTGTAGGAGCCGGAGCCGCCGGAGGCCGCGGCCGCGACGGCGAGCAGCGGGGCCTTGGCCGCGGGCAGCGCGGCGACGTCGGCGGTGAGCTTCTGGTCGCGGACGTTGTTGTCGGTCTTCAGCGGGGTGCTGGTCTGGCACTTGGCCGCCTTGGGCGTGGTCAGCGCGCAGTCGGGGAGTTCGACCAGGCGCAGCCGCTGGGCCCAGTCGCCGCCGTAGGCCTGGGCGAAGGCCGCGTAGTCGACCTCGACGGAGACCTTTCCGTTCGAGGTACGGCTGTCGGCGCGGGTCACCTTCAGCAGCAGGCCGTCGATCCCGGCCTTCTGCGCGGCGGCGTGGCTGAGGACGTCGACCTTGGCCCGGGTGGGCGCGGCGGCCAGGGCGGACCGGGTCTTGCCCTGGGGCGGGCCGACACGGACGGGGAGGGACCCCGCCTTGGCGCTGGACAGCGCACCGCGCTTCTTGGAGCCGGCGAGATCGACGGTCGCACTGCCCGCCTTCGGCCAGGTGGCCTTGAGGTCCAGCGGTTTCCCGTACCCCTTGGTGTGCTTGAGCGGGGTGGCCTGGCCGTCCTCGTCGACGACCGGGGTGGAGGCGACGTCCTGGGTCTTCGGGCGCCGCTTCTCCCGGGCCTCGTCGGGGTCGTCGCCGAGGGCCGGCGTGCCCTGGAGCAGGGTGACCGTCAGGGCGGATGTGATCGTGACAGCGATGGCTTTCGCCCAGCCATAGGGCATACGTCTGCGTGATGGGCGCACGCGTGCTCCCCCTCTGAATGGTGTGGAAGACGCCCTGGTCAGGGGCGTTGAAGGTCGGCTGTGGCTCAGTCGTTCGTGAGCCGGGAGATCTCTAGTCGTTCGCGAGCCGGAAGATCTCCGTCGCGGACAGCAGGCCGGGGACGAGGCGTACGTCGTCGACGTCGCCGGTGAAGGGGTCGGACCACTCGCCGCCGTACTGCGCGCGGCCGATGTTGAGGCCCTCGGAGGCGTTCCAGACGTCGGTGACGGTCGCGCTGCCCTGCTCCTCGCCGTCGACGAAGAGCGTGAACCTCCGGGCCACCGGGTCGTAGGTCCCGGCCAGGTGGACCCACTTGTTCACGGTCGCGGGCCGCTCGCTGGTCGCCATGGCGCGGACGAGGTCGGAGTCGGCCGTGTCGCTGAGGTGGCGGCCGAAGATCCAGCGCTTGTAGGCGGTGGAGTAGTAGAGGTTGAGGCCGTTGCCCTGGCTGCCCGCCTGGCTGATCACCGAGATGTTCCGGTCCAGCGAGGTGGGCCGCACCCAGACCGAGACGGTGAACGCCTGGCCGGTGTGCACGGCGGACACGGCGGTGGCGTGGTCGGTGGTGCCGTTGAAGCGCAGCGCCTTGTCGGCCGGGTCGCTCGCGGAGTTGTGGCCGGCGACCCAGTCGGCGCCCTTCACCGTCAGCGTCCGGTTGTGGCCGGAGGCGTCGGGGGCCGTGGTGCCGGAGGTCTGGTCGAGGCCGTAGACGGCGGCGGCGCAGGTGTCGGCGAGCACGTCGGCGCAGGCCCGGTCGACGGTGAAGAAGTACTTCTCCAGCGGGCCCCGGTTGCCGGCCCGGTCGACGCTGCGGACGTAGAGCACGTTCGGGCCGAAGGTGCTCGGCGCGACCTCGATGGTGGCGTTGCCGCCGAGGGTGGCCGGGTCCGCCTTGCGGGTGGGGGTGTCGTTGCCTAGGTCCCACTCGTAGAACTCGACGTCGTTCTTGAAGACCGGGTCGGAGTTGCCGTTCGCGGAGAAGGTGAAGTGCCGCTTGCCGCCCGCCGGCAGGTCGGCCTCGCTCGCCACCGGCGCCACGTGCGGTTTGGTGTCGGGCCGCTCCACGTCCACCACGAACTCGCACCAGTCGGACCACTCGGAGTACCCGGAGTCCTTGAGCTTGCCGGTGGAGCCGTCGTAGGTCTGGGCGTGCCACTTGTAGCCGTGGCCGTGGGCCAGCTCCTTGATGGGGATGTTCTCCTCGAACTTGCCCTCGTTCTGCGGTCCGTCCTTGCCCTCGTAGACCATGGGCCGGCCGTCGACCTGGTCCCACACCCGGAAGGTCGCGGTGAGGTTCTGGCCGGTGCCGTCGGTGTGGGAGTCGGCGTCGGTGCCGGTGACGGACATGGTCGGGGTCGCGTCGCGGATCCAGGGCCGCTTGGTGTTGTCGGTGGTGCAGGCCTTCTCGTCCGGGTTGGTCAGCCGCTCGCCGGTGGGCTTGGTCGGGCGGGTGTTGTACGTGACGACGAGCTTGGCGTTGTCACCCCGGAACCGCTTCCAGGAGTTGGGGTCGTCCTCGTCGGCGGCGCGCAGGGAGAAGGCGATCGGGTCCTCGGCGGCGGCCTTCTTGCGGACGGAGGAGGTGAGGTTCTCGTTGCTCTCGTCGGCACTGTCCGCGAAGTCGACCCAGCTGGGCGGCGCGTCGGGGCTGCAGCTGTCGCCCCGGCCGTACGCGACGGTCCGGTCGACCATCAGGTCGCCGTCCTTGGGCTTGTTGTTCCAGTTGGTGGCGGAGTCGACACCCCCCTCGGCGACCATGTGCAGGTTGACGGTGCTCTTGGTGCAGGAGAAGGAGAAGGTCTCGTAGACCTCGAAGACGGCCTTGGAGATGGTGCGGTTCTTCCAGCCGGCGGTGGAGAACTGGAAGTACATCCGGTTCGTGTACGGCGAGCCGCTGCACACGTAGTAGATGCCGCCGATGGTCTTGGCCGAGCAGCGGCCGACACCCTCGTCCTTCTTGAACTTGTGGAACTCGGTGCTCGGGTTGCCGCTGGACACATACAGCCACTCGCTCTTGGACATCCCGGCCTCGGGGTCGATGTAGACCGGGAAGTCGGTGTCGGCGGCGGTGAGCAGGGCGCGGTCGGGCTCGACGGTGACGGCGGACGCGGAGACGTCGAGGGCCATGTCCGCGACCTTGGCGCCGGCGTCGGGCGCCTCCTGGGCGGGCGTGTCCGTGCCCGAGGCGGGAACGGCGTCGGTCGGGACCCCGGTGGTGGACGAGTCCCACATCTTGGGGGCCTGCCCGCCGAAGACGATCTCGCCCGAGGCGTCCACCGCCTGGAGGCCACCGGTCGGGCCGGTGCCGAGGTCCAGGCCCTCCGACCGTACGGGCAGCCGAAGTTCGGCCAGTTCCGCGTTATCGGCCGCCTCCGGAGTCTTCACCTCAAGGACGTACGAGTAGCCGGTGACCGAGGCGCTGGCCAGCAGGTCCACGCCGGGGAGCACCTCGCGGTACTCGGCGGTGTCCCCGTCCAGGACCGGCTCGGGCAGCGGCGCGGGCCAACTCAGTGTGAAGGACCTGCCCTCCTCGCCGAGCGTGACGAAGTCCGACGAGCCGCCCGCCGCGAAGGCCAGGTCGACGACGGCGGCCTTGGGACCGACCGTGCCGTCCGGGCGGCGTTCGAGGGTCGCGTCCGCCTTCTCCCAGCTGCCGTCGGGAGCCTGCACCCGCTGCGGCTGGACGCTGGTCTCGCTGGTCAGCGTGCCATCGGGATTGGCGTAGACGAGTTCGTCCTCGGCACGCCGGTCGACGATCTCCACGCGTTCGCCGGTGGCGGCGGCCTTCGCGAAGGCGGACGCCTCGGCGCCGGCGGGCGCGTCGGGTGTGCTGTTCGTGGTCGGTTCGGTGGTGGACTCGGGCGCGGCGACGGCAGGTGCTCCCGCCGTGGCCACTGTTCCGGTGAGTACGACGGCGGTGCCGAGCAGCACGCCGAGTTTTCGGGCAGCGCGAGGCCGCCGGTTCCAACGGGCGGTCATTCCCGTTGCTCCTTCCCCCGTGGGCTCTCCCCAGAGCCCCTTATGAAGTTTGTGTGGCCGAACTGTGGGACGGCCGTGGGTCCGTTGAAACCTAAAGTGGCGCGTGGGACTCAGGGAAGGAGGATTAATTCGGACGCATGGGCGATTCCTCGGGGGAATCATCACCTCCGGTCATGTGACGTGCATCACATGTCGTGACGTCAGTTCTGCACGTGCGTCGGCGCGAACATCCGCAGCACCGTCGGGAGCACGACCACCGAAGGGCCGGGCGTGGCAAGGGACTTGGCCAGGTCCTCGGTGAGGGTCTCGGGGGTGGTCCGCAGGCCCGGCACCCCGAACGACTCCGCCAGCGCCACAAAGTCCGGTCGCGTCAGCTCGGTGCCGGTCGTCTCCCCGAACGCGTCCGTCATGTACTCGCGGAGGATGCCGTATCCGCCGTCGTCGACGATGAGCCAGGTGACGTCGAGGTCGTACTGCCGGGCGGTGGCCAGCTCCGCGATCGAGTACAGCGCGCCGCCGTCGCCCGAGACGGCCAGCACCGGCTGCGTCGGGTCGGCCGCCGCCGCGCCGAGGGCCGCCGGGAAGGCGTAGCCGAGCCCGCCGGAGCCCTGGGCGGAGTGCATGAGGTTGGGGCCCTTGGCGTCGAAGGCCGACCAGGCCCAGTACGCCAGGATCGTCATGTCCCAGAAGGAGGGCGCGCGAGGCGGCAGGGCCCGCCGGATGGATGCCAACAAGTCCTGTTCGAGGGTGAGTTGTTGTCCATCGATACGCTCACCAACCCGCGCGAGCACGTCACGCACCCGCTCCGGCGCCGACTCGTCCTCCCGCGGCTCCTCGATCGTCTCCAGCAGCGCCTGCAACGCCAGTCGCGCGTCCGCGTGGATACCCAGGGCCGGGTGGTTCGACTCCAGCTTCCCGAGGTCCGCCTCGATCTGGATCACGCGTCCCCGGGGCCTGAACGTGTGGTAGTTCGAGGAGAGTTCGCCGAGCCCGGAGCCGACGACCAGCAGGACGTCCGCGTCCTCCAGGAAGTCCGTCGTGTGGCGGTCCTCCAGCCAGGACTGGAGCGACAGCGGATGCGTCCACGGGAACGCGCCCTTCCCGCCGAACGTCGTCACGACCGGCGCCGACAGCCGCTCCGCCAGCTGCCGCAGCTTGCCGGACGCGTCCGCCCGTACGACCCCGCCGCCCGCGATGATCGCCGGGCGGGCCGCGGAGATCAGCAAGTGGGCTGCCAGCGCGGTCAGTTCGGGGCGCGGCGGCAGCTCCTCGGGGAAGGCGTCGCCGCCCGTCACCACCGGGATCGACGTCTCGGCCAGGAGTACGTCCTGCGGGATCTCCACCCACACCGGGCCGTGCGGGGCGGTCAGCGCGGACTGCCAGGCGGCGGCAACGGCGGAGGGGATCTGGGACTGCGCACGGACGGTGTGGACGGACTTGACGACACCCCTGAACGAGGCGGACTGGTCCGGGAGTTCGTGGAGGTAGCCGTGGCGGCCACCGCCCAGGCCGGCCGTCGGGATCTGGCTGCTGATGGCGAGGACGGGGGCCGAGGCGGCCGCCGCCTCCTGGAGCGCGGCCAGGGACGTGAGCGCGCCCGGGCCCGTCGACAGGAGCAGCGGGGCCGCCTCGCCGGTGATGCGGCCGTACGCGTCCGCCGCGAAGCCGGCGTTGTTCTCCACTCGCAGACCGATGTACCGCAGGTCCGAGCGGCGCAGCGCGTCGAACATGCCGAGCGCGTGCTGGCCGGGCAGCCCGAAGACGGTCGTCGCGCCGAGGCCGGCCAGCGTCTCCACGACCAGGTCTCCGCCGTTGCGGCCGTGGGGAGGGTTCAGCGCGGCCTCCGTCTGGGCGGCCGTCGGGCGGAGTACCAGGTCGTGGTCGTGGGTCACTTGCCCTCGTTCTCCTTGCGGGTCTCGGCGATCTGCCGGGCCATGATCGTGGTGAGCTCGTACGCCGTGTGCGAGGCGGCCACCGCGGTGATCTCGGCGTGATCGTACGCGGGCGCCACCTCGACGACGTCGGCCGATACCAGGTTGCAGGACGCCAGCCCCCGCAGGATCTCCAGCAGCTCCCGGGAGGTCATGCCGCCGGCCTCCGGCGTCCCCGTGCCCGGCGCGTGGGCCGGGTCGAGGCAGTCGATGTCGATGGAGATGTAGAGGGGGCGGTCGCCGATGCGCTGACGCAGCTGGTCGGCGACCTCGTCGACGCCGCGCCGCATCACGTCCGCCGACGTCACGATCCCGAAGCCCATCTTCTCGTCGTCGGTGAGGTCCTGCTTGCCGTACAGCGGGCCGCGTGTGCCCACGTGCGACAGTGCCTCCGTGTCGAGGATCCCCTCCTCCACCGCCCGCCGGAACGGGGTGCCGTGCGTGTACTCGGCGCCGAAGTACGTGTCCCAAGTGTCGAGGTGCGCGTCGAAGTGCAGCAGCGCCACCGGACCGTGCTTCTTGGCGACCGAGCGCAGCAGCGGGAGGGCGATGGTGTGGTCGCCGCCGAGGGTCATCAGCCGGGCCCCCGTGCCCAGCAACTCGTCCGCCGCCGCCTCGACCGTGTCCACCGCCTCGTTGATGTTGAACGGGTTGGCGGCGATGTCACCGGCGTCCGCGACCTGGGCGAGGGCGAAGGGGGAGGCGTCCTGGGCCGGGTTGTAGGGGCGCAGCAGCCGGGACGCCTCACGGATCGCGTTGCCCCCGAAGCGGGCGCCCGGCCGGTACGAGACGCCCGAGTCGAACGGCACGCCCACGACCGCGACGTCCGCGCGGCCGACCTCGTCGAGGCGGGGCAGCCGGGCGTAGGTCGCGGGGCCGGCGTACCGGGGGACGCGGGAGGAGTCGACCGGGCCGCGGGGCGCGTCGACGGGACCGCGGGGCGTCTCGATGCTGCTCATGGGGTAAAGCCTTCTTTCTTACGCTTCGTCGCGTATGTACAACTCTGCTGACGACTCTACTGGTGAGTCGGTACGGGTTCGGTCACGAGTTCGGGGGTCCGCCCGGCGAGACGCTCGCGCCAGGCGTCGAGTACGGCGGCGTCGGTCGCCGGGGTCGCCAGGGAGACGGCGACGTACGCGACCAGGGAGGAGAGCAGGCCGTAGTAGACGGGCTCGTTGGCGAGGATGCCGTAGGACGCCATCAGGCCGATGACCGCCAGGCCGCCGACGATCACCGAGGCGAGGGCACCCTGTGCGGTGCCGCGCCTCCACAGCAGGCCACCGAGGATCGGGACGAGGAGTCCGCCGACGAGGAGGTTGTAGGCAACGGTGAGGGCCTCGATGACGTTGTTGAGAGCGATGGCCGTACCGATCACGGCGAGGCCCATGATGAGGATGAAGGCGCGGTTGCCCCGCACTTCGTCGCGCTCACCGGACGTGGCCTTCCCCCGCACCCGCGACCAGATGTCGTTGTTGGCGACGGTCGCGCAGGCGATGAGCGCGCCGGAGGACGTCGACATCACGGCGGCCAGGGCGGCGGCGAGCACCAACCCCCTGACGCCGAGGGGAAGTTCCTCCTTGACGATGGTCGCGAAGGCGTCGTCGGCGCTCGCGAGGTCCGGGAACAGCACCTTGGCCGCCGTACCGATGACGGCGCCGGCGAGGGCGTACGCGAGGCAGTAGGTGCCCGCGACCGTGCCGCCCCACTTGGCCGTCCGGTCGCTCCGGGCGGTGAACACGCGCTGCCAGATGTCCTGCCCGATGAGCATGCCGAACGTATAGATCAGGACGTACGTGAAGATCGTCTCGCCGCCGATGCCCAGCGGGTCGAAGTACGAGGTGGGGAGCTCGTCCCTCATCTCGCCGAACCCGCCCGCCTTGACGACGGCGATGGGCAGCAGGAGCACCAGCACGCCGATGGTCTTCACCACGAACTGGACCATGTCCGTCAAGGTGATCGACCACATGCCGCCGAGCGTCGAGTACGCGACGACGATCGAGCCGCCGAGGACGATCGCGAGCGTGCGGTTCATGTCGAAAAGGACGTCGAAGATCGTGGCGTACGCGATGGTGGAGGTGACGGCGAGCATCAGGGTGTACGCCCACATGACGACACCGGAGATGACGCCCGCGCGGCCGCCGTAGCGCAGGTCGAGCATCTCGGAGACGGTGTAGACCTTCAGACGGGCGATGCGGGCCGAGAAGAAGACGGAGAGGGCGAGCAGCCCGAGGCCGATGGTGAACACCATCCACGCGCCGGACAGCCCGTACCGGTATCCCAGCCCGACCCCGCCGATGGTGGAGGCGCCGCCGAGGACGATGGCCGCCATGGTGCCGGAGTACATCGTGGGGCCGAGGCGGCGCCCGGCGACCAGGAACTCGCTCTTCGACCTGGCGCGGCGCATGCCCCACCAGCCCATGGCCAGCATGCCGGCCAGATAGACGACGATCACGGTGTAGTCGACGGCCACGGGGCCCTCCTCAGCTCGGTGTCGCCGGCGGGTGACGTGCACCGACAGTAGGTGGCCGGAAAGCGACTGCGAAGTGTACGTTTCATCCATTCGAGCGGGGTGACATGGAGGGAACGCACACCATGCCGGAGTCAGCCGCGCCACCCGCCCCGGCGGTCCCTCCCACCCCGCCCGTGCCCCTCTCGGCCCTCCTCGCCCGCGAGGACCTGGGCCTGCGGCAGATCGCCGGGCCCCTGGACGAGGGGACGGTGATCCACTGGGCGCACACCTCGGAGATGTCGGACCCGTATCCGTATCTGCTGGGCGGCGAGCTGCTGCTGACGGCCGGCGTCCACATCCCGGAGGCGGCGGGCTCGGGCACCTACTTCGACGACTACGTCTCCCGCATCGTCGCGGCGGGCGGCGCGGCCCTCGGCTTCGGCGTCGCCCCCGTGCACGACACGGTCCCCAGGGCGCTGGTCGCCGCCTGCGACACCTACGAGCTGCCGCTGATCGAGGTCCCGCCCCGGACGACCTTCTCGGGCGTGGCCCGCGCGGTCTGGCAACTCATGGCCCGCGCCCGCCACGCCGAACTCCGCCGCGTCACGGAGGCCCAGCAGGCCCTCGCGGCCGCCGCGTCCCGCCCGGACCCGGTCCCGGCGGTCCTGCGCCAACTGGCCCAACGGGTGAACGGCCGGGCGGTGCTGTACGGCCCGGAGGGCACGGAACTGGCGGCCTTCGGACGCGAGCCGGAGAAGGCGATCAACCAAGGCCTGGCAGCCCTGACAACAGTGGTCCGCCCCGGCCCCGCCAGGGGCGCGGGGAACTGCGCGACCAGCCACGAACCACCCGCACCCGCCAGAACACCGCAACCTCCCGAGCTCTCCCCGCGCACTCCCACCCCCTCCTCCGCCACGGACACAATCAACGGCACCCACCTCGCCGCCTACTCCCTGGGGTCAGGCCGCGGCTTCACTCTCGGCGTAGCCACCCCGCACCGCACCCCCGGCGACCACACCATCACCTCCGTCGCCGCCGTCCTCCTCTCCCTCCTCACCGGCGAACAGCAGAGCGGCACGGGCGCCGCCCGCACATCCGCGCTGGTACGGCTCCTGCTCGGCGCCGAGCCGGCGGACGTGGCGCCCCTCCTGGGCGAGACCACCCGCTGGCACGTCGTACACGCCCGGCCCCCCGAGGACGGCCCCCCGCCGGACGCCCTGGCCGCCGCCGCGCTCGGCGCGGCCCTGGGCTCGGCCCTGATCGACACCCGGGACGACGTCGTACGCGTCCTGGTCCCCGCCGACCGCGAGGTCACCCCCCAGGCCGGCTGGACCTGCGGGGTGAGCGCCCCCGCCGAGCCGCACGCGTGGCCGACCGCCGACGTCCAGGCCGCCCGGGCCCTGGCCCGGGCCAGGGCGACACGGACGCCGCTGGTCCGGCACGGGCCCCGCACGACACTCACCCAGCTCCTGCCGGAGGCCGACGCGACCGCCCACGCCCGCGCCCTGCTGGCCCCCCTCTCCGCCTCTCCGTCCCTCACCGAAACCCTGCGCACCTGGCTCTCCCTGCACGGCAGTTGGGACCGCACGGCCGTCGCGCTGGCCGTCCACCGCAACACGGTCCGCCAACGGATCGGCCGCTGCGCGGCGTTGCTGGACGCGGACCTCGACGACCCGGACGTGCGCATGGAGTTGTGGTTCGCGCTGCGACAGGAGTGAACCGGCGGCGGGCGCCCAGGGCCGAGGGAGAGTGACGCAGGTCGCAGCGGGCGGTACGTCCGCGACTCCCACAGTTGTCTGCCTCACAATGGACGCATGCCGATACCCGGGACCCCCAGCCGCGCCGAGCTCGTCGAACACCTCGTGAAGACGCGTATCGCGGGCGATGTCGCCACGCCGCGCGAGAACAACCTCTCCCACTACCGCGAACTGGCCAACGGCAACCGCCACTACTGGCTCGGCCTGGAGCTCGGGGACCGCTGGAGCGACGAGCAGGACGTGCTGGCCGTGATGGCGGAGCGCGTCGGCGTGAACGACGACCCGGGGTACCGCTACGGCCAGGACACCATCGACCCGGATCTGACCGTCGACGCGCTGGAGCGCATGGCGGCCCGGCTGCGCAAGGCCGCGGAGGGCGGGCAGCGCGTCCTGTTCGCCACCGGCCACCCCGGCGGTCTGCTCCAGGTGCACCACGAGACGGCGCGGGCGCTGCGCGCGGCCGGCTGCGAGATCATGGTCATCCCGGACGGCCTGCAGACGGAGGAGGGGTACGTCATGCAGTTCGCGGACGTGGCCGTCCTCGAACACGGCGCCACCCTCTGGCACACCCACTCCCCCGAGCCGATGCGCGCCATCCTCCGGGGCCTGGAGGGCGCCGGCCGCCCGCTGCCCGACCTGGTCGTCGCCGACCACGGCTGGGCGGGCTGCGCCGGCCAGCTCGGCGTCGACTCCGTCGGCTACGCGGACTCCAACGACCCGGCCCTCTTCCTCGGCGAGTCCGAGGGCACCCTCCAGGCCGTGGTCCCGCTCGACGACCACGTGGTCAGCCCGCGCTACTACGACCCGATGTCGGCGTACCTGCTGGAGCAGGCGGGGCTCAAGGAGAGGTAGGCCCCGGGCCTCGGAGCCGGCCAGGTCTCAGGGCGAGCCGGCCGGATCTCAGGGCGTCTTCGGCCTCGGTACGCGGACGACGCCCTCCTGGATCACGGAGATCGCGAGGCGGCCGTCCTGCGTGTAGATCCGGCCCTGGCCGAGGCCGCGACCGGCCGACGCGGACGGCGACTCCTGGTCGTACAGGAGCCATTCGTCGGCGCGGAACGGCCGGTGGAACCACATGGCGTGGTCGAGCGAGGCCCCGACGACGTCGCCGACGGCCCAGCCGCCGCGCCCGTGCGCGAGCAGGATGGAGTCGAGGAGCGTCATGTCGGAGACGTAGGTGGCGAGGACGACATGCAGCAGCGGGTCGTCGTCGAGCTTGCCGTTGGCGCGGAACCACACCTGGGAGTGCGGCTCGCGCGGCTCGCCGTAGCGGCCGTAGGGCGGGTCGTCGACATAGCGCAGGTCGACGGCGGCCCGGGCCTGAAGCATCTTCTCCACGACGGCCGGGTCGAGGCCGTACGCCGGGAGCCGCTGCTCGGCGGTGGGGAGGGTCTCCGGGTCGGGGGAGAACGGCATGGGGGCCTGGTGTTCGAGGCCCTCCTCGTGCCGCTGGAAGGACGCGGAGAGGGCGAAGATCGGCTGCCCGTGCTGGACGGCGACGACGCGGCGCGCGCTGAAGGAGCGGCCGTCGTTCATGCGCTCGACGGTGTAGACGATGGGCGCGCCGGCGTCGCCGACGCGCAGGAAGTACGCGTGGAGGGAGTGGGGCAGCCGGTCCTCGGGGACCGTCCGCCCGGCGGCGACGAGCGCCTGGGCCGCGACCTGCCCGCCGAAGACCCTCGGGACGATGGCGGGCCGGGACTGGCCGCGGAAGATGTTCTCCTCGATCTGCTCCAGGTCGAGCAGATCGAGGAGAGACTCAAGTGGTACCTGACTCATGAGGCCATTTGTACTGGACAGTAATTTCCGGAACCTTACGGCCCCATGTCCCCGTAGATCCCTACAGACCCATGTCCTTGGCGATGATCGACTTCATGATCTCGCTGGTGCCGCCGTAGATGCGGTTGACGCGGTTGTCCGCGTACAGGCGGGCGATCGGGTACTCGTTCATGAAGCCGTAGCCGCCGTGCAGCTGGAGGCAGCGGTCGATGACGCGGTGGGCGACCTCGGTGCAGAACAGCTTGGCGCTGGCGGCCTCGGCGGGCGTCAGCTCACCGGCGTCGAGGGCTTCGAGCGCGCGGTCGGCGACGGCCTCGGCCGCGTCCACCTCGGCCTGGCAGGCGGCCAGCTCGAACTTGGTGTTCTGGAACGACGCGACGGGCTTGCCGAAGACGACGCGGTCCTGGACGTACTGCTTGGCGAACCGGACGGCGGCCTTGGCCTGCGCGTAGGCGCCGAAGGCGATGCCCCAGCGCTCGGAGGCGAGGTTGTGGCCGAGGTAGTAGAAGCCCTTGTTCTCCTCGCCGAGCAGGTCCTCGACCGGGACCTTGACGTCGACGAACGCCAGCTCGGCGGTGTCGGAGGTGCGCAGCCCGAGCTTGTCGAGCTTCCGCCCTATCGAGTAGCCCTCGGACTTGGTGTCCACGGCGAAGAGGGAGATGCCGTGCCGCCGGTCCTCGGCGCTGGGCGCGTCGGTGCGCGCACAGACGATCACGCGGTCGGCGTGGACACCACCGGTGATGAAGGTCTTGGACCCGTTGAGGACGTAGTGCGTGCCGTCCTCGCTGAGCTTGGCGGTGGTCTTCATGCCCGCGAGGTCGGACCCGGTGCCCGGCTCGGTCATGGCCAGCGCCCACATCTCCTCACCGGAGACGAACTTGGGCAGGAACCGCTTCTTCTGCTCGTCGTTCGCGAGCATCTTGATGTACGGCAGACCGAGCAGCACATGCACACCGGAGCCACCGAAGTGGACGCCCGCACGGGCCGTCTCCTCGTACATCACGGCCTCGAACTTGTACGAGTCGATGCCGGCGCCGCCGAACTCCTCCGGCACGTTGATGCCGAAGAGACCCAGCTCGGCCAGCTTGTAGTAGAACTCGCGCGGCGCCTGGCCGGCGGCGAACCACTCGTCGTACACGGGCACGACCTCGGCCTCGATGAAGGCACGCAGGGTCTCCCGGAACGCCTCGTGATCCTCGTTGAACACCGTACGGCGCACCGCCGGCCCCTCTCTGCGCCTAAGCCGGCGCCGCTCTCGCGGATGTGGTTGCTCGCCGTCCGGGTTCCTCAATTGATGGTTGCGGTCCCATCGACACGGCTAAGCGCTTGCTCAGACAACCGTACCGGCGGGTAGACAAGCCCGTCCAGACCAACCCCTCCGTAACGCTCGTCACGTCGGCGCGGACCCGCGCCGTCGGGGGCGCGGGGAAGCGACATATGCGGCTCCGCCGCGTGGGCGCGACCAGCCACGCCCGGCCGGCAGCCCGCAACCGCCAGAACCCCCAACCCGGTTCATCGGGTAGCCGTAACCGGCGGTCAGCCGGAGGCGGCCGCCCCAAACGCCCCCCGAGCCATCCGATGCAGCAACCCCGCAGTCGCCGCCCGCCCGGGCAACGACCCCGGTCGCCCCAGATGCGGCGTCGAGTTCAGCAAGCCGAACACCGAGTGCACGGCGGAACGGGCCGCGGGCTCCGCCAGATCCGGGTAGACCTCGCGGAGCACCCCGACCCACAGCTCGACGTATTGCCGCTGGAGCTGCCGTACGAGCTTGCGGTCGCTGTCCCGGAGGCGGTCCAGCTCGCGGTCGTGCAGGGTGATGAGGGGACGGTCGTCGAGGGCGAAGTCGATGTGCCCCTCGATGAGCGAGTCGAGGACCGTCTCCGCCGAACCCCCGTCGGCCTCGGCCAGGCGGCGCTTCGCGCCGGTCAGGAGCTGCCCGCTGATCCCCACCAACAGCTCCGCGAGCATCGCGTCCTTGCCGGCGAAGTGGCGGTAGAGGCCGGGGCCGCTGATGCCGACGGCGGCTCCTATCTCGTCGACACCGACCCCGTGGAAACCGCGCTCGGCGAAGAGACGGGCGGCTTCCTTGAGGATCTGCTCGCGGCGGGTGGGCGCGTCGGTTCTCGTGGCCATGGAGGCAATTCTAGACAGGGAGGTTAGCGGTCGTTAACCTGAGGGAAACACGTTAACGCTCATTAACAGGTGACCACACGTGACCACTGGGTGAGGGGACCGCACGATGGACCAGGCACCGGAGCTGACGACCGCGGCGGATCCCGCGGCGGAGGCCTGGCGGGCAAACGAGGACGCGCACCGCGCCCTCACCGAACAGCTGCGCGCCAAGCTGGCCGCCGCCCGGCTCGGCGGCGGCGAGAAGGCGCGGGCCCGGCACACCGCACGCGGCAAGCTGCTGCCGCGCGACAGGGTCGACACCCTCCTCGATCCGGGGTCTCCCTTCCTGGAGCTGGCCCCCCTCGCC
Source organism: Streptomyces sp. CA-210063 (assembly GCF_024612015.1). Classification (NCBI taxonomy): domain Bacteria; kingdom Bacillati; phylum Actinomycetota; class Actinomycetes; order Kitasatosporales; family Streptomycetaceae; genus Streptomyces; species Streptomyces sp. CA-210063. Next base: position 6,844,486 of record NZ_CP102512.1, on the reverse strand, counting down.
GCCGACGGGATGTACGACGGGCAGGCCCCGGCGGCGGGCGTGATCGCCGGGATCGGCCGGGTCAGCGGCCGTGAGTGCGTCGTCGTCGCCAATGACGCCACCGTCAAGGGCGGCACGTACTACCCGATGACCGTGAAGAAGCATCTGCGGGCACAGGAGGTGGCGCTGGAGAACCGCCTCCCCTGTCTCTACCTCGTCGACTCCGGCGGCGCCTTCCTCCCCATGCAGGACGAGGTGTTCCCCGACCGCGAGCACTTCGGCCGCATCTTCTACAACCAGGCCCGGATGTCGGGGGCGGGGATTCCGCAGATCGCCGCCGTGCTGGGGTCGTGCACGGCGGGCGGCGCGTACGTCCCCGCCATGAGCGACGAGGCCGTGATCGTCCGCAACCAAGGGACGATCTTCCTCGGTGGCCCCCCGCTCGTGAAGGCCGCCACCGGCGAGGTCGTCACCGCCGAGGAGCTGGGCGGCGGCGAGGTCCACTCCCGGATCTCCGGCGTCACCGACCACCTCGCGGAGAACGACGCCCACGCCCTGCGCATCGTGCGGAACATCGTCTCCACCCTCCCCTCCCGGGGCCCGCTCCCCTGGTCGGTCGAGCCGGCCGTCGAGCCCAAGGTGGACCCGTACACGCTGTACGGCGCCGTCCCGGTCGACTCCCGCACGCCCTACGACGTACGCGAGGTCATCGCGCGCGTGGTCGACGGTTCGCGGTTCGCCGAGTTCAAGGCCGAGTTCGGGCAGACCCTCGTCACCGGCTTCGCCCGGATCCACGGCCACCCGGTCGGGATCGTCGCCAACAACGGCATCCTCTTCTCCGAGTCCGCCCAGAAGGGCGCCCACTTCATCGAGCTGTGCGACCAGCGCGGCATCCCGCTGGTCTTCCTGCAGAACATCTCCGGCTTCATGGTCGGCCGGGACTACGAGGCCGGTGGCATCGCCAAGCACGGCGCCAAGATGGTGACGGCCGTGGCCTGCACCCGCGTCCCCAAGCTGACGGTCGTGATCGGCGGCTCGTACGGCGCGGGCAACTACTCGATGTGCGGCCGGGCCTACTCCCCCCGCTTCCTGTGGATGTGGCCCAACGCCAAGATCTCCGTGATGGGCGGCGAGCAGGCCGCGTCCGTCCTCGCGACCGTGAAGCGGGACCAGTCCGAGGCGCGCGGCGAGAACTGGCCGGCGGAAGAGGAAGAGGCCTTCAAGGACCCGATCCGCGCCCAGTACGAGCGCCAGGGCAACGCCTACTACGCCACCGCCCGCCTCTGGGACGACGGGGTCATCGACCCGCTCGACACCCGCCAGGTCCTGGGCCTCGCTCTTACCGCCTGTGCCAACGCGCCCCTGGGTGACCCCCAGTTCGGCGTCTTCCGGATGTAGAGGGGGCTTTGGAAGTGACCATGTTCGACACCGTCCTCGTCGCCAACCGGGGCGAGATCGCGGTCCGCGTCATCCGCACCCTGCGGTCGCTGGGCATCCGCTCCGTCGCCGTCTTCTCCGACGCGGACGCCGACGCCCGGCACGTCCGGGAGGCCGACACGGCGGTACGGATCGGCCCGGCGCCGGCGGCCGAGAGCTATCTGTCGGCGGAACGGCTGCTGGAGGCGGCGGCCCGCACCGGCGCCCAGGCCGTCCACCCCGGCTACGGCTTCCTCGCCGAGAACGCCGAGTTCGCGCGGGCGTGCGCCGACGCGGGCCTCGTCTTCATCGGTCCGCCCTCCGACGCCATCTCCCTCATGGGCGACAAGATCCGCGCCAAGGAGACGGTTCGGGCGGCCGGGGTGCCAGTGGTGCCCGGTTCGAGCGGCAGCGGGCTCACGGATGCCCAACTCGCCGACGCCGCACGGGAGATCGGCATGCCGGTGCTGCTGAAGCCCAGCGCGGGCGGCGGCGGCAAGGGCATGCGGCTGGTACGGGACGCGGAGCGGCTGGCCGACGAGATCGCCGCCGCCCGGCGCGAGGCCCGCGCCTCCTTCGGCGACGACACGCTCCTCGTGGAGCGGTGGATCGACCGCCCCCGGCACATCGAGATCCAGGTCCTGGCCGACGGCCACGGGAACGTCGTCCACCTCGGTGAGCGCGAGTGCTCGCTCCAGCGCCGCCACCAGAAGATCATCGAGGAGGCGCCCAGTGTGCTTCTCGACTCCGGGACGCGTGCGGCCATGGGCGAGGCGGCCGTCCAGGCGGCCCGCTCCTGCGGCTACTCCGGCGCGGGCACCGTCGAGTTCATCGTCCCCGGCGTCGATCCGTCCTCGTACTACTTCATGGAGATGAACACCCGCCTCCAGGTCGAGCACCCGGTGACCGAGCTGGTCACGGGCGTCGACCTGGTGGAGTGGCAGCTCCGGGTGGCGGCGGGCGAGCGGCTGGCGTTCGGGCAGGAGGACGTACGGCTGACGGGCCACGCGGTCGAGGCCCGCATCTGCGCCGAGGACCCCTCCCGGGGCTTCCTCCCCTCCGGCGGCACGATCCTGCGCCTGCGCGAGCCGTCCGGAGACGGCATCCGTACGGACTCCGGCCTGACCGAGGGCACGGAGGTCGGCTCCCTGTACGACCCGATGCTCGCCAAGGTCATCGCCTACGGCCCCGACCGCCCCACCGCCCTGCGCCGACTCCGCGCGGCCCTCGCCGGGACGGTCACCCTGGGCGTCCAGACGAACGCCGGGTTCCTGCGGCGGCTGCTGGCCCATCCGGCGGTCGTGGCGGGAGAGTTGGACACGGGGTTGGTGGAGCGGGAGGTGGACGGGCTCGTACCGGACGACGTGCCGGTGGAGGTCTACGCGGCGGCGGCGTTGCTGCGGCAGGCCGCGCTCACCCCGCCGGACGGCACCGGCTGGGCGGATCCGTTCGACACGGCGGTCGGCTGGCGGCTGGGTGGCGAGCGGGCCTGGACGGCACACCACCTGCGGTTGCCGGGACACGAGCCGGTGACCGTGCGCGTGCGCCGCACACCGGACGGCGGGACCGAGGTCCTGCCGGACGGGGCCGTAACTCCCCTCCGGGGGTCCGGGGGCGCGCCCCCGCGGCCCGAAGCCGAGGGCCGGTTCACCTTCTGTCTCGACGGCCTCACCCACACCTTCGCCGTATCGCCGGACGGCACCTGGCTCGGCCGCGACGACGACGCCTGGCACGTGCGCGACCACGACCCCGTCGCCGCCGCCCTCACCGGTGCCGCCCACGCGGGCGCCGACTCGCTGACCGCGCCGATGCCCGGCACGGTCACCGTGGTGAAGGTGGCCGTGGGGGACGAAGTGGCCGCAGGGCAGAGCCTGTTGGTGGTGGAGGCGATGAAGATGGAGCACGTCGTCTCCGCGCCGCACGCCGGGACGGTCACCGAGCTGGACGTCATGCCCGGTACGACCGTCGCCATGGACCAGGTGCTGGCCGTCGTCGAGCCGCACCCGACGGAGGAGGCCACCGAATGAACAGCTCGAACCTGGGCCTCCCGATGGCCGTCCCCGCCCCGGACCTGCCCGCGCGCGTCCGCATCCATGAGGTGGGCGCGCGGGACGGCCTGCAGAACGAGAAGGGCACGGTCCCCACGCGAGTGAAGGCGGAGTTCATCCGCCGCCTGGCCGACGCGGGGCTGACGACGATCGAGGCCACCAGCTTCGTACACCCCAAGTGGGTGCCCCAACTGGCGGACGCGGAGCAGCTGTTCCCGCTGGTGCGCGAGCTGCCGGTCGACCTCCCCGTCCTCGTCCCGAACGAACGCGGCCTCGACCGCGGCCTCGCCCTGGGCGCCCGCCGCGTCGCCGTCTTCGCCAGCGCGACGGAGTCCTTCGCCAAGGCCAACCTCAACCGCACGGTCGACGAGGCGCTGGCGATGTTCGACCCGGTGGTGACGCGGGCGAAGGCCGAGGGCGACGTGCATGTACGGGGCTATCTCTCGATGTGCTTCGGCGACCCCTGGGAGGGCCCGGTCCCGATCCCCCAGGTCGTACGGGTCTGCCGCGCGCTCCTCGACCTGGGCTGCGACGAACTGAGCCTCGGCGACACGATCGGCGTCGCCACCCCGGGCCACGTCCAGGCACTGCTCACCGCCCTGAACGCGGCGGACATCCCCACATCAGCCCTCGGCGTGCACTTCCACGACACCTACGGCCAGGCCCTCGCCAACACCCTCGCGGCGCTGCGGCACGGCGTCACCACGGTCGACGCGTCGGCCGGCGGCCTCGGCGGCTGCCCGTACGCGAAGAGCGCCACCGGAAACCTCGCCACCGAAGACCTCGTGTGGATGCTGCGGGGCCTCGGCATCGACACGGGCGTCGACCTCGGCCGCCTCGTCGCCACGAGCACGTGGATGGCCGGACACCTGGGCCGACCCAGCCCGTCCCGCACCGTACGAGCCCTGTCCCACAAGGACGCAGAGGTCCACGAGGACCACAAGGAGCATTGAATCCTCCCCTCCCTGAAGGGATGGGGATTCCTGGCTCAGGCTGCCTCCTGGAGCAGCGCTCCAGGAGGTCTTCCGCCATCAGCACCAGCCGGGTTGAGACCAGCCCGGACGAGCATGACGCGTGCGGAGTTCTTGTCCCTGGAGGACATGGCTCCGCAGGCGGTGCAGGTGTAGGTACGTTCCGAAAGAGGAAGTGCGTGCTTGGTTCTCGCTCCGCACGATGCGCAGTCCATGGTGGTGTGCGCGGGGTGTACGAGGCGGATGTCCCGCCCGTGCTTGCGGCCCATCTCGATCAGAGCGGCCTTGGTGGCGCCGATGGCGGCGTCAGCGGCCTTGCGGGCCATGGTGCTCTTGGCGAGGAACTTCGGACGGAAGTCCTCGACAGCGATGGCGTCGTGATCGCGGACCACCTTCTTGGCCCACTTGCGACCGGTGTCCTCACGCTGCCTTGCGACCTTCTTGTGCGCCTTCGCCCGCAGTTTCTTCGCCTCACGGTAGCTCTTCGATGCCGGCTTGCCCTTCTGCGGCTTGCGGCGGGCCATCATCCGGTCATACCGGGTCAGCTGCGCCTTCGCCTTCCTGCCGTGCTCGGCGTGCGGGAGGTCGTGCGCGTCGGACGTAGTGGTCGCGGTCTCCTTCACCCCCCAGTCGACACCGAGTACGCGGCCGGTCTCCGGCAGGGGCTGGACCTGAGCGGGGACGACGAACGAGCCGTACCAGTGCCCGAGGCTGTCCTGGTACACGCGCACCGAAGACGGCTCAGCCGGCAACTCCCGCGACCACACCACCGCGACGACGATGCCGCCCGCCAGGTGCAGACGGCCGTCCTTCAACCGGAACCCGCGCTTGGTGTAGTTGAGGGTCGGCAGCGCCTCGCGCTTCTTCTTGTACGTGGGCATCCCCGCCCGGCGTGCCATGGGCAGGCGCGCTTCGATGTCCTTGCACGCCTTGGCGCGGGAGCGGCCGAAGTCGCGGATGACCTGCTGCTGGACAACCGACGAGCCCTCACGCAGCCACGGCGTACAGGCGCGGGCTTCGGTCAGCATCCTGTCGAGCTGAGCCGGGCCGCACGTGGCCTTCTCGCCGGTGGACTTGTTGCGCAGGTGTACCGCCTTGGACTTGGCAACGCATTCGTTCCACACCCAGCGGCATCGATCCCACTCCACCACCAGCGCGGTACGGGCAGCGGACGACACACGGAGCCGGTACGTGTACCGGGCATGCCCGGCCTCCGCAGCCGCCCCCGCCTGCGCCATCTCGCCCCCCCCTCACAGCCACCCGGCCGGGACACCGTGCCGTCCCGACCCCTGCGAAGGACCATACGTACGACAGCCGCACAAACGCCCCCGATCCCGCAGCCACCACCCCGACCAGCGACCACAGGCACGCGTGTTCGCATCACCTCCGCGATACCGACGGCGCTACGGGCGCTCCGCGCCCTGAACCGGATACGGCGACGCTCCGCGTCGCGACACCCGGATGCGATCCCTCCCCGACGTGAACGCCGGGGCCCTCCTCGCAAGAAACAGGTGAAGTTCAATGGACCACCGTCTCTCCCCCGAACTGGAAGAACTCCGCCGGACGGTCGAGGAGTTCGCGCACGAGGTCGTCGCCCCCAAGATCGGTGACTTCTACGAGCGGCACGAGTTCCCCTACGAGATCGTGCGCGAGATGGGCCGTATGGGGCTGTTCGGGCTGCCGTTCCCGGAGGAGTACGGGGGCATGGGCGGCGACTATCTGGCGCTCGGCATCGCGCTGGAGGAACTGGCCCGGGTGGACTCGTCCGTGGCGATCACGCTCGAAGCCGGTGTCTCCCTGGGCGCGATGCCGATCCACCTCTACGGCACACCCGCCCAGAAGGAGGAGTGGCTGCCGCGCCTCTGCTCGGGGGAGGTCCTGGGCGCGTTCGGTCTCACCGAACCCGACGGCGGCTCGGACGCGGGCGCGACCCGTACGACGGCCCGCCTGGACGAGTCGACGAACGAGTGGGTCATCAACGGCAGCAAGTGCTTCATCACCAACTCGGGCACGGACATCACGGGACTGGTCACGGTCACGGCGGTCACCGGCCGCACCCCGGACGGCAAGCCCCTCATCTCCTCGATCATCGTCCCGTCCGGCACCCCGGGCTTCGCGGTGGCAGCCCCCTACTCGAAGGTCGGCTGGAACGCCTCCGACACCCGCGAGCTGTCCTTCACCGACGTACGCGTCCCGGCGGAGAACCTGCTGGGTGAACTCGGCCGCGGCTACGCCCAGTTCCTGCGCATCCTCGACGAGGGCCGTATCGCCATCTCGGCGCTCGCCACCGGTCTCGCCCAGGGCTGTGTGGACGAGTCGGTGAAGTACGCCAAGGAGCGGCACGCCTTCGGCCGGCCGATCGGCGCCAACCAGGCCATCCAGTTCAAGATCGCCGACATGGAGATGAAGGCCCACACCGCCCGCCTCGCCTGGCGGGACGCCGCCTCCCGCCTGGTCTCCGGCGAACCCTTCAAGAAGGAGGCCGCCCTCGCCAAGCTCTACTCCTCCACCATCGCCGTCGACAACGCCCGCGAGGCCACCCAGATCCACGGCGGCTACGGCTTCATGAACGAGTACCCCGTCGCCCGCATGTGGCGCGACTCCAAGATCCTGGAGATCGGCGAGGGCACGAGCGAGGTCCAACGCATGCTGATCGCCCGGGAGTTGGGGCTCACCGGCTGAACCAGGAACCAGGTGAAACTCGCGGCGGGGGCAGGCGGCATGAGACCGACTCTGTTCGGCGCCGAGGTCGCGGAGGCTGTCGTGCGGCGGCCGCCGCGGCCGGCTGGGCGGCCGGTTGCCTGGTCGTACTCGGTCACCTTCAGCCGGGCTGGAAGAAGGTGAGCATTTTCCGGGCGGCGTCCGGCGACGTCAGCAATTCCTGGATGTCCGCGGACATCCGGGCGGCAGCACTGGTGCGTTCGAACATCTCGCGTTCGTACTCTTGGACGGCGGCGGGAAAGTCCTCCGGGTGCGCGGCCAGCGCGAGACCGAGCAGGGCGCCGTCGAGCAGCGCCATGTTCGCGCCCTCTCCCACCGGCGGCATCAGATGCGCGGCATCGCCGAGCAGCGTGACGCCTGGCGTCGACGGCCAGGTCAGGCCGACCGGGAGAGTGGTGATCGACCGCGGCACGACCGTGTCGTCGCAGGCCGCGATCAGCGCGGTGAACCGTGAGTCCCAGCCGGGGAGCAGCTCGATCAGCCGCGCCCGGGCGGCGGCCGGGTCGTCGAACGGGATCCCGCTGGTGGCGAACCAGTCCTCGGCGGTGTGGTAGAAGCTGAGGCCGATGCGCACGCGGCCGTCGCCGTTGCGCTGCGCCGCCAGGGACAGTCCGTTGCCGAGCACCCAGTAGTTGCCGCGTCCGACCATCGCCGCGAGGTCGGGGTGCGTGCGGTCGATGTCGGGAATGCCGACCTCGACGACGTTCTGGCCGATGTGCGTCGGGCGGGCGTCGGTGAGCAGCGCGCGGACCCGGGACTGCGCGCCGTCCGCGCCGACCACCAGGTCATACGGCGCACTGCCGCCGTCGGCGAAGTGCAGCAGGCCGTTGTCGGCGGATGCGAACGCGTGCCCCCAGCGCACCACGCCTTCGGGGAGGGAATCCAGCAGCAGGTCGCGCAGATCGGCGCGGTCGACCTCGGGTCGATCGAGCGGGGCGTCGTCGGGCGTGTCCTCCTGGAGCAGCAGGGTGCCGTCCGGCTCGAGAAGGCGCATGTCCTGGCCTTCACCACGGGCGATCGCGTGGAACTGGTCGATCAGACCGGCCTCGCGCAGCGCCCGCTGGCCGGAGTGGATGTCGAGCATGCCGCCCTGAGCGCGCGCACCGCGTGACGATTCACGTTCATACACGACGGAATGCATGCCGTTCACGTGCAGTACACGGGCGAGAGCCAGGCCGCCGAGGCCGGCTCCGACGATGGCGATGGCGATGGTCATGGTCGTTTCCCCTTCGATACACCGTATTGATCGATACACTGTATCCACATGATGCGATGTATGGTGAGCGGCATGTTGGTGTGGGAGAGGCCGGAGCCACCGAATCGACCCGTGCCGGCCCCGTTGAGCCGGGAGCGGATCGTGCGAGCGGCGATCCGGCTGGCCGACGCGGACGGCCTGGACGCGGTGTCGCTGCGCAAGGTCGCCACCGCGCTGGGCGTCGGGCCGATGCGGCTGTACGGCTACATCGCCGACAAGGAGGAGTTGCTCGACCTGATGGTCGACGCGGTCCACGCCGAGATCCGGCCGGTCGGAGACGGCTGGCGGGAGATGCTCCGGTCTCTTGCCGAAGCCACTCGGCACGCCGCTCACGAGCACGAATGGCTCGCCGATCTCCTGGGTGGCCGACCCCAGCTCGGGCCGCACGCGCTGGCCAGTGGGGAGACCGTGGTGGCCGCACTGGACGGCGTCGACGTGGACGCCGTCATGCCGGTGGTCGCCGCGGTCAACGCGTACGCGATCGGCGCGGTGCGTCGGGAGATCGCCGAGCGGCGTGCCGAGCGGGCCACCGGGATGGACGAGAAGCGTTGGCAGGCCTCACTCGGGCCCTATCTGGAGCGGACCTTCGCCACCGGCCGATTCCCCGCGCTGGCCACGGTGGTGCGCGATGCCGCCCACCTGGACGCCGACCACACCTTCCGGATCGGACTCGACTTCCTGCTCGACGGCATCGAAGCCCGCATCTCAAGGTGACGCGCGACCGAAGGACCTTGAGACGACCCAGGAATCCGCTGGTCAGCTGAGACCAACAGGTCACGCGTCGGGGGCGGCTCGTCCGGCCACCGTTTGCCCGCCGTTCGGGAGGGGTCCCGGTCTCCGGCCGTAGATTCGCCGGCAAGACGGAGGCTTGGCTGCGCGGAGCTGGCCGGTACCGCGGCCTGGGTGCTGCTCCTGTCGGCTCCGGCCGTCGTCACTCACGTAGCGGCCGGTGGACGTCGATGCGTGGAAGCGGGAGGAGGAGCGGTATGTCCTGGCTGATCGTCGGGGGTGTGCTGGCGGGCGCGGCGGTCGTGGCGTTCGTGGTGGTCGTCGTGCGCGAGGTCCTGAGGCACGGGACGGAGGAGCCGGCCCTGGTCGCGGTGTGGCTCGTCGGTACCGCGGCGGTGCTCGGCCTGGCGTCGTGGGGGCTGATGCTGCTGCCCCCCGTCAACGATGCCGTCCTCGGCGACAAGCCGCGCGACCTGAGGGACTTCGCGCGCGTCTGCGAGGACGACCACGAGGGCGAGCCGTTCCCGCGCGCGGCCCCTTACGAGCCGTCGACGGGGCCGCATCCGTGGGTGGTGATAGAGGACGGGTGGGACTCGTACTCCTCCACGGACAAGCAGACGAAAGAGCCGAAGCCGGAAGAGGAACCGGACCCGGGCACAGTGCAGTTGGTGGTGTGCAGGGAGCAGGCCGGGGCGGTCATGGACACGGAGATCACCTGTTCGTACAGCCCGAGTGGTGTGGGCGAGGTCACTCAGTCCGTCACGTTCTCGCAGGGTGTCTACACCGTCGCCGTTGTCGAGGCACGCACCGGCGACCTGGTCAGGAGGGGCACGGTGAAGGGCGACAGCGACGTGGAGTGCTTTCGGTTCACCGCGGAGGGAGAGACCGGGCCCTTCTACACGGTTCCTCTGCGGGACGCGTACGTGGACCTGCTCGCCGACTGAAGCACGAATGTTCTCGGCCACGAGCCGCCGACGTTGTTCGATTTCTCGAACCGAAGAGGTATGCCCAACCGGCTTCTGGAACACGGAAGTTGAGGGTCGCCACCAGGGTTCGGATCGTTCGAGGCAGACCTTCTCTTCCGCGAGGACAGTGGCCAATTCGGAGGCCGTCAGCATCCGGTACGCCACACCAACCTTTGATTCACAGGCAATTCAAAGATTAGGACAGGTGTCGACCCGGGCATCCCACTACGTGGAACCACCCTCTGGACTTGCAGTGAGGTTAGGCTAACCTACCTTCGAACTCACCCCCGGGCGGCACTCCGCCCCGTTCGAAAGTAGCCACACACATGTCCAACGCCAGAGCCGCTCATCTCACCCGCCGTGGCATCCTCGCCGCCGGTGGCGCACTCGGCCTCGGTGCCGTGCTCGCCGCCTGTGGAGACGAGAACTCGACGAGCAGCAGCACTGGCTCCGACAAGGAGACGGCTGCCGCCGAGTCCGGCCCCTGGTCGTTCAAGGACGACCGCGGCGAGACCGCCAAGACCGACGAGGTCCCGGCGAACATCGTCGCGTTCGTGGGTGTCGCCGCCGCGCTGTACGACTACGGCATCGACGTCAAGGGCGTCTTCGGCCCGACCAAGACGACGGACGGCAAGGCCGACGTCCAGGCCGGCGACCTCGACATCAGCAAGGTCACCATCCTCGGCAACGTCTGGGACGAGTTCAACGTCGAGAAGTACGCCGCTCTCTCCCCCGACGTCCTCATCACCACGCTGTTCGACGACGCCGGCACCCTCTGGTACGTCCCCGAGGCCTCCAAGGACAAGATCGCCAAGCTCGCCCCGAGCGTCGGCATCTCCGCGTACGACCGCCAGCTGACCGAGCCGCTGCAGCGCATGCTGGAGCTGGCCAAGTCGCTCGGCGCGGACGCGGAGTCGGAGAAGATCACCGCGGCCAAGAAGCGGTTCGAGGACGCGGCCGCCCGGCTGCGCGCGGCCGCCAAGGCCAAGCCCGACATCAAGGTGCTGGCCGGTTCCGCCAGCCAGGACATCTTCTATGTGTCCGGCTCGAACCTCTCCATCGACCTCGAGTACTACAAGGCCCTCGGCGTGAACTTCGCCGAGCCCAGCGCTGCCGCACTGAAGGCCAGCGGAGGTTGGTTCGAGAACCTCAGCTGGGAGAACGTCGACAAGTACGACGCGGACGTCATCATCATGGACAACCGCACGTCGGCGATCCAGCCGGACGCGATCGAAGAGGCGACGTGGAAGAAGCTGCCGGCGGTGAAGGCGGGACAGGTCATCGGGCGTAACCCCGAGCCGATCCTGTCCTACGACAAGTGCGCGCCGCTTCTCGAGGAGCTGGCCGAGGCGATCGAGAACGCGAAGAAGGTCTCCTGACCGCCGTATTCGACTGCGGGTCGTAGGTGGCTGGTCGCGCAGTTCCCCGCGCCCCCTGGGTGCCCCGGGCTGCCCCTTTCCCGCCTGTGCCCCGCTCCTGACCCCGGAGTACCCCGACATGACGACGGCCGTAGCCGCACCCTTCCGTTTCTTCTCTCTTCAGGTCGTACGGACGGAGCGGCTGGGGCCGTCTCTCGTGCGTGTCTCGTTCGCCGGGGACGACCTGAGGTACTTCCACTCCGACGGCCGCGATCAGTCGCTGTCCCTCTTTCTGCCGCATCCGGGGCAGGACGCCCCGGCCATCCCCTTCGAGCTGGGCGACGGCTGGTGGCAGGCGTGGCGGGAACTGCCGGACGACGTGCGGGCGGTGATGCGCTCGTACACCCTGCGGGGGCTCCGCTCGGACGTCCACGGGGAGACCGTCGAGATCGACATCGACTTCGTGCTGCACGGTGTGGAGCCGGGGGCGGCCGTGCCCGCCGGGCCCGCGTCCCGGTGGGCCGCCCAAGCGACCACCGGCGACCGGGTGGTCCTGCTCGGGCCCGCCGTCGCCGACAACCGGGCGATCCGTTTCCGGCCGCCGGCGGACGCCGACCTCGTGCTGATCTGGGCCGACGAGACGGCGCTGCCCGCCGCCTCGTCGATCCTGGAGTCGCTGCCCGCCGGCACGCGGGCCCGGGTCTGGCTGGAGGTCCACCACCCGGGGGACATCCAGGACCTGGCGACGGACGCCGACGCCGAGATCAACTGGATCGTACGGACCGAGGGCGCGCCGACCGCCCTCGACACCATCCGCGCCGCCCAACTGCCGCCCGGCGAACTGCCGTACGCGTGGATCGCCGGTGAGTCCGGCCGGGTGAAGGAGCTGCGCCGCCATCTCGTGCGGGAGCGCGGGATCGACAAGCGGCGGGTGACCTTCGTCGGGTACTGGCGTGAGGGTCTGACGGAGGAGCAGCTGCGGGAGCGCGGCGAATAAACCGAGTTGCCCGAGTCGCCGGAGTCACCCCGGTCACCAGAGTGACCGCAGTCACGGCTGAGCCAGGGTTTCACCCAAGTTAATTAGGTTAGGCTTACCTAAGTTGGACGACGTGATGTCACCCCCCACTCACCTCTCCGTCCCACCCGGACCGCCCCGCTCGGAGGACCTCCCCATGCGCTCGCACCTGCTCAATGACACGACCGCGGAGCGGTACCGCCGCACCGTGACCGAAGGCGTGGAGCGGGTGGCGGCCAAACTCGCCACCACCGACCGACCGTTCACCGGTGTCACCGTCGACGCCCTCTCCCCCGGCATCGAGAAGATCGACCTCGACAAGCCGCTGCACGACACGGCCGCCGTCCTCGACGAACTCGAGGAGGTGTACCTGCGCGACGCGATCTACTTCCACCACCCGCGCTACCTCGCCCACCTCAACTGCCCGGTCGTCATCCCGGCCGTGCTCGGCGAGGCCGTGCTCTCCGCCGTCAACTCCTCCCTGGACACCTGGGACCAGTCGGCCGGCGGCACCCTGATCGAGCGCAAACTGATCGACTGGACCAACGAGCGCATCGGGTTCGGTCCCTCCGCCGACGGCGTGTTCACCTCCGGCGGCTCGCAGTCCAACCTCCAGGCGCTGCTTCTCGCCCGTGAGGAGGCCAAGCCAGGGCCGGGCGGGTGGGGGGGACCAGCCGACACCGCCAAACTGCGGATCTTCGCCTCCGAGGTCAGCCACTTCAGCGTGAAGAAGTCGGCGAAACTCCTGGGCCTCGGCCAGGACGCCGTCGTCTCCATCCCGGTGGACGCCGACAAGCGCATGCAGACGATGGCCCTCGCCCGCGAGCTGGAACGCTGCAAGAGCGACGGTCTCGTCCCCATGGCCGTCGTCGCCACCTCCGGCACCACCGACTTCGGCTCCATAGACCCGCTGCCCGAGATAGCCGAGCTCTGCGCCCAGTACGACACGTGGATGCACGTCGACGCCGCCTACGGCTGCGGCCTGCTCGTCTCGCTCAAGCGCCGCGCCCTCCTCGACGGCATCGAGCGCGCCGACTCCGTCACCGTGGACTACCACAAGTCCTTCTTCCAGCCGGTGAGTTCGTCCGCCGTGCTCGTCCGGGACGCGTCCACGCTCCGCCACGCCACCTACCACGCGGAGTACCTCAACCCGCGCCGCATGGTCACCGAGCGCATCCCCAACCAGGTCGACAAGTCCCTCCAGACCACCCGCCGCTTCGACGCCCTCAAGCTGTGGATGACGCTGCGCACGATGGGCGCCGACGGCATCGGCCAGCTCTTCGACGAGGTCTGCGACCTGGCGGAGGAGGGCTGGAAACTGCTCGCCGCCGACCCGCGCTACGACGTGGTCGTCGAGCCCCAACTGTCCACGCTGGTCTACCGCTACATCCCCGAGGCCGTCACCGACCCGGCCGAGATCGACCGCGCCAACCTCTACGCCCGCAAGGCCCTGTTCGCCTCCGGCGACGCCGTGGTCGCGGGCACCAAGGTCGGCGGTCGCCACTACCTGAAGTTCACCTTGCTCAACCCCGAGACCACGGCCGACGACATCGCCGCCGTCCTCGATCTGATCGCCGGCCATGCCGAGCAGTACCTGGGAGAATCCCTTGACCGCGTCGCTTCCTGAACCGGCCGTGAAAACAGCCGTGAAAACACACGACTTCATCGGCATCGGACTGGGACCCTTCAACCTCGGCCTCGCCTGCCTCACCGAGCCCATCGCCGAACTCGACGGGATCTTCCTGGACTCGAAGCCCCACTTCGAGTGGCACTCGGGCATGTTCCTCGACGGCGCCCACCTCCAGACCCCGTTCATGTCGGACCTGGTCACCCTCGCCGACCCGACGTCTCCCTACTCCTTCCTCAACTACCTGAAGGACTCGGGCCGTCTGTACTCGTTCTACATCCGCGAGAGCTTCTACCCGCTCCGCGTCGAGTACGACGACTACTGCCGCTGGGCCGCAGGCCGGCTGAGCAACGTCCGCTTCAACACGACGGTCACCGAGGTGACGTACGACGAGAGGGCTGAGCTTTACGCCGTAAGGACGGCGGCCGGTGACATCCTCCGCGCCCGGCACCTCGTCCTCGGCACCGGCACCGTCCCCTTCATCCCCGAGGCCTGCCAGGGCCTGGGCGGCGACTTCTTCCACAACGCCCAGTACATGCACCGCAAGGCGGAGCTCCAGGCAAAGAAGTCGATCACGATCGTCGGCAGCGGGCAGTCCGCCGCCGAGATCTACTACGAGCTCCTCTCCGAGATCGACACGCACGGCTACCAGCTCAACTGGGTCACCCGCTCCCCGAGGTTCTTCCCCCTCGAATACACCAAGCTGACACTGGAGATGACGTCCCCGGACTACATCGACTACTTCCGCGAACTGCCCGAGGAGACCCGCTACCGGCTGGAGAAGCAGCAGAAGGGTCTGTTCAAGGGCATCAACTCGGAACTGATCGACTCGATCTTCGACCTGCTCTACCAGAAGAACGTCAGCAGCGGCGGCCGCCCGGTCCCCACCCGCCTGCTCACCAACTCGTCCCTCAACAGCGCCGGTTACGAGGACGGGCGGTACACCCTCGGCCTGCGCCAGGACGAGCAGGGCAAGGACTACGAGATCGAGACCGAGGGCCTGGTCCTGGCCACCGGCTACCACTACCGGCCGCCGGCCTTCCTCGCCGGGATCAACGACCGGCTCCTCTTCGACGGCCACGGCCGCTTCGACGTGGCCCGCAACTACGCCATCGACACCACGGGCCGCGGCGTCTTCCTGCAGAACGCGGGCGTCCACACCCACAGCATCACCTCGCCCGACCTGGGCATGGGCGCGTACCGGAACTCGTACATCATCCGCGAGCTGCTCGGCACGGAGTACTACCCGGTCGAGAAGACCATCGCCTTCCAGGAGTTCGCTGTATGAGCGGGATGAACGACATGAACGGCAGGAACTTCACCTTCCGTCCCCTCGACCCGCTGAAGGACTCCGAGCTGCTGCACGGCTGGGTCACGCACCCCAAGGCCGCGTACTGGATGATGCAGGACGCCAAGCTGGAGGACGTCGAGCGGGCGTACATGGAGATCGCGGCCGACCCGCACCACCACGCCCTGCTGGGGCTGCTCGACGGCGAGCCCGCCTTCCTCATGGAGCGGTACGACCCCGCCCACCGTGAACTCGTCGGCCTGTACGAGCCCGAGCCCGGAGACGTCGGCATGCACTTCCTGGTGCCGCCGACGGACACCCCGGTGCACGGTTTCACCAGGTCCGTGATCACCGCCGTGATGGCGCACCTCTTCGAGGACCCGGCCACCCACCGGGTCGTCGTCGAGCCGGACGTGTCCAACAAGGCGGTGCACGCCCTCAACGACGTCGTCGGTTTCGTCCCCGACCGCGAGATCGACAAGCCGGAGAAGCGCGCACTGCTGAGCTTCTGTACGCGAGAGCAGTTCTTTAACAGCCAGAGCCTGGCTGCCCGAGGAGTCGCTGTATGACCCTGTCCGATGCCGTAGCGCATCTGTCCCCCCACCGCTGGGCACGGGCCAACCGCCTGCTCATCCGCAAAGCCCTCGCCGAGTTCGCCCACGAGCGGCTCATCACGCCGGAGGCCACCGCCGACGGCCGCTTCGAGGTGCGCAGCGACGACGGTCTGACCCGCTACGGGTTCACGGCCGTCCGCCGCGCCCTCGACCACTGGCAGGTCGACGCCGACTCGATCTCCCGTCAACGAGACGGCGTCGACCTTCCTCTCGCCGCGCTGGACTTCTTCATCGAGCTGAAGCAGTCCCTGGGCCTGAGCGACGAGATCCTCCCGGTCTATCTGGAGGAGATCTCCTCCACCCTCTCCGGCACCTGCTACAAGCTCACCAAGCCGCAGACGCCGGTCGCCGAGCTGGTGGACGCCGGCTTCCAGGCCATCGAGACCGGCATGACCGAGGGCCACCCCTGCTTCGTCGCCAACAACGGCCGCCTCGGCTTCGGCGTCCACGAGTACCTCGCGTACGCCCCCGAGACCGCGAGCCCCGTGAAGCTGATCTGGCTGGCCGCGCACCGCTCCCGGGCGGCGTTCACGGCGGGCGTCGGCATCGAGTACGAGACGTTCCTGCGCGACGAGCTGGGCACGGAGACGGTCGCCCGCTTCAACTCCGTCCTCATCGACCAGGACTTGGACCCCGCCGACTATCTCTTCATCCCGGTCCACCCCTGGCAGTGGTGGAACAAGCTCACCGTCACCTTCGCCGCCGAGGTCGCCCGGCAGAACCTGGTCTGCCTAGGTGAGGGCGACGACGAGTACATCGCCCAGCAGTCCATCCGGACGTTCTTCAACCGGTCCGCCCCCGAGAAGCACTACGTGAAGACGGCCCTGTCCGTCCTCAACATGGGCTTCATGCGCGGCCTCTCGGCGGCGTACATGGAGGCGACCCCGGCGATCAACGACTGGCTGGCCGGTCTCATCGACAGCGACCCGGTGCTGAAGTCCACGGGCCTGTCGATCATCCGCGAGCGCGCCGCCGTCGGCTACCGGCACCTGGAGTACGAGGCCGCCACCGACAAGTACTCCGCGTACCGCAAGATGCTGGCCGCGCTGTGGCGCGAGAGCCCGGTGTCCGCGTTGCGCGAGGGCGAGTCGCTGGCGACGATGGCCTCCCTGGTCCACGTCGACCACGAGGGCAACGGCTTCGCGGCGGCACTGATCGAACGCTCGGGCCTGACGCCGACGGAGTGGCTGCGCCGCTACTTGCGGGCGTACTTCACTCCCCTCCTCCACAGCTTCTACGCGTACGACCTCGTCTTCATGCCACACGGCGAGAACGTCATCCTCGTCCTCAAGGACGGCGCCGTCGAGCGCGCGATCTACAAGGACATCGCCGAGGAGATCGCGGTCATGGACCCGCAGGCGGTACTCCCGCCGACGGTCGAGCGCCTGCGCGTCGAAGTCCCCGAGGACAAGAAGCTCCTGTCCATCTTCACGGACGTCTTCGACTGCTACTTCCGCTTCCTCGCCGCCAACCTCGCCGAGGAAGGCGTCCTGGAAGAGGAGGAGTTCTGGCGCACGGTCGCCGAGACCGTCCGCGACTACCAGCACTCGATGCCCGAACTCGCCGACAAGTTCGCCCAGTACGACATGTTCGCCCCCGAGTTCGCCCTGTCCTGCCTCAACCGCCTCCAACTGCGCGACAACAAGCAGATGGTCGACCTGGCGGACCCGGCGGGTGCGCTGCAACTCGTAGGCAACCTGAAGAACCCCATCGCGGGCCTGTAGCCCCTGGCACGGCCCCACCTGAGCAGACGGGCACCTCGGAGTACGGTCCTCCGAGGTGCCCGTCGCGTTCCGCCGGTCGGTTCTTCGGCTGCGGCTGAGTGGGGCTTCTCGCGCAGTTCCCCGCGTCCCTAAAAGACCAGGCCCTGCGGGCCTGAAAGACGACGGGTCCGTGGGCCTGAAAGACGACGGGTCCGTGGGCCGAAAAGCACGGGGCGCAGCCCCTGCTTTTCAGGGGCGCGGGGAACTGCGCGAGAAGCCCCACCGGGCCGCACCCGCCCACGCACCCAGACCCCCGAGCTCTACCGCGCAGGCCAGGGCACCTGCGGCGACCGGTAATACCCGATCCCCAGCGCCTCCCACCGGGGCCCCTGCCCCGCAAGCCGAACCCGATACCCCTCCCAACCGTGCGCGGACGCCGACGACCACCCCAGCTCGGCAACCCCCGGCAACCTCGGAAACGCCATGTACTCCACATCCGCCGACGTCACGATCGTCTCGGTCCACAGCGGCGCCTCCACCCCCCGAACAGCCGCCCCCGGCACCCCCTCCAGATAGTCCCCCGGATCCCACTCGTACGACCGCCGCACATCCACGTACCCGGCCCAATCCAGCCCCAGCGGCGTGTCCTTGTCGTACTTCATGTCGAGGTAGATCCGGTCGGCCGGCGACAAGACAATCCCCGTCCCGTTCCGCGCGGCCGCCGCGACCCGCTCCTTCTCCTCGGCGCTCGTGCTGTCCAGCCCCCAGTACTGCGCGAGCGCCCCCCGTGCCGGAGTGGCCCCGGTCAGCTGATGCCAGCCGATCACGGTCTTCCCGTACCGCTCGACGACCGGCTGCACCCGGTCCATGAACGTGACGTAGTCCTCGTGACTGGTGGAGTGCGCCTCGTCGCCGCCGATGTGGAGGTAGCGCCCCGGAGTGAGCGCGGCCAGCTCCCGTACGACGTCGTCCACGAAGTCGTACGTCACCTCCTTGTCGACGCAGAGGGAGCTGAAGCCGACGTCGGTTCCGGTGTAGAGCGGGGGTGCGACGCCGTCGCAGTTCAGCTGGGCGTACGAGGCGAGGGCCGCGTTGGTGTGGCCGGGCATGTCGATCTCGGGGACGACCTCCAGATGGCGGGCGGCGGCGTACCGGACGATCTCCTGGTAGTCGGCCTTCGTGTAGAAACCGCCGGGGCCGCCGCCGACCTGTGTGGAGCCGCCGTACGTGGTGAGGCGCGGCCAGGAGTCGATCGCGATGCGCCAGCCCTGGTCGTCGGAGAGGTGCAGGTGCAGCTTGTTGAACTTGTAGAGGGCCAACTGGTCGATGTAGCGCTTGACTTGGCCGACGGTGAAGAAGTGCCGGGAGACGTCCAGCATCGCGCCGCGCCAGCTGTAGCGCGGGGTGTCCTCGATCGTGCCGCCCGCGACGAGCCACGGCCCCGGCTGCACGGAGTCCTTCTCGACGGCGGCGGGCAGCGACTGCCGCAGGGTCTGCACGCCGTGGAAGAGCCCGGCGGGCGCGCGGGCGGTGAGGGTGACGCCGGAGCGGCCGCTCTCCAGCCGGTAGCCCTCCTGGCCGAGAGCCGCCTCCCCGGGGGCCAACCGCAGGCGGATTCCGGCCGCCCGACGCTCGGTCACCGGCAGCCGGTACCCCGTCGACGGCCGCAGGATCCCCGCGAGGTACTCCCCGATCCGGCGGGCCTCGGGCCCGCCGTCCACGACGATGTGCGTACCGCTCGTCATCCGGTACGGCGACCCGCCCGCCTCGACCGAGGCGGGGGCCGGTATCACCCGCCCGAGCGGGATCGTGACGGCGTCGGCGACGGCGTCGGCGTTGTCGGACACGGGTGCGGCTCCCACGGCGAGGATCCCGGCCACCACGAGCAGCAGCGAACCGAGCAGGCGGGTCGATCTGTGGTGCGGTCTCACGACGAGCTCCCTTCCACCAACCGAACGGACGACACCACCATCCCCTCAACGGACCCACCAGGTCTAGACCATGTCACTCGCAGCCGATGGAAGAATCCCTTTCATGGCGGAAATCCTCCAGCGGGACGGCACGTGGACCTTCGACGGCGACACACTGCGGCTGACCCCGGGCCGCGACAAGAGCGTGAGCCTGCTCCGCAAGACTCTGGGTGAACTCTCCGTCCCCCTGGGCGCGTTGGCGGGGATCTCCTTCGAGCAGGGCAGGAAGTCGGGGCGGCTTCGGCTGCGGCTGCGCGACGGATCGGACCCGCTCCTCCAGGCGACCGGCGGGCGGCTCACCGACTCCAACGACCCGTACCAACTGAGCGTCGAGTCGGACCGGTACGGCGTCGCCGAGTACTTCGTGGACGAGATCCGCAACGCGCTGCTCCTCGACCAGGTGCCGGCCGACGCGGTCGACACGTACCTCCTCGCCGGCCCCGCCGTCCCGCTCTCCGTCTCGGCCGGGGACGGCACCGCGAGCTTCGACGGCGAGCACATACGCCTGGAGTGGAACTGGAAGACGGAGGACGCGAAGGCCGCCGCCGGCACGCGGACGCTGTCGCTGCCGGACGTCGCGGCCGTGGAGTGGCACCCCTCGGTCGGCCTGGAGAACGGCTACCTCCGCTTCACCGTACGGAACGCGCCGACCAAGGCCCCGCCCAAGTACGACCCCAACTCCGTCGAGTTGTGGGGCTTCAAGAAGGATCCGCTGATGGCCCTGGTCGCGGCGGCGGTCCAGGCCCGGCTCCCGCACCCCGCGACTCCGGCACCGAAGCAGCTGACCCCGCCACCACCCCCGGCGGAGCCGGACCGGCAGACTCCCGAACAGGACCACGACGCCCTGCTGCGCCGCCTCCGCGAACTGGGCGACCTCCACAAGTCCGGCGTACTCACGGACGAGGAGTTCACCTTGGCCAAGCAGGCGGTCCTCAAACGCATGTGACGCATCCGAGGACCGCCTGCCCGGTACCGCGTGTGCGCCCCGCCTTCCGGGCGCACCGGCCGCGCTACTTCGCCCTGCGCGCCACCGTGAAGTGGTCCACCTGCTCACCGGTCTCCGCGATACCGCGCACGGTCAGCGTGGCGTGGTGCCCCTTCGGCGCGGGCTTCACGTCCACGCGCAGAAAGGAGTAGTCGAGGTAACGCACGCGCGACCAGGTGACGGTCTCGTTCTGCTTGCCGTCCTTGGTGTTGACGAAGGAGGCGACGGACTCGGCCTCGTTCTCGTGGCCCTCGTACGACTCCGCGGCGCTGAACGCGTACAGGCTGCGGCCCGCCGCGCCCGCCGTCACGTAGACCACGCCCTCGCTCTCGGGGTACGCCGTGCCTCCGATCGGGAGCTTCTTGGTGACCGCGCCCGCCTTGATGACGTCGGTGCGCTCGTACTGGTGGTTGTGGCCGTTGATGACGAGGTCCACCGAGTACTTCTCGAACAGCGGCACCCACTCCTGGCGCACACCGCCTTCCGAGGCGTGCGCGGTGGAGGTGCAGTAGGCGCAGTGGTGGAAGAAGACCACGACGAAGTCGATGTCCTCGGCGGCGCGGAACTTCTTGAGCTGTGCCTCCAGCCACGTGGTCTGGGTGCCGCCCGAGAGGCCGAGGTTGGCCGGGATCTCGAAGGAGATGTCGTTGGCGTCCAGCGAGATGACAGCCGTGTTGCCGTGGACGAAGAAGTAGACGCCCGGCAGGTTCTTCTTGTCGGGGCCGTTGTCGGGGAGGGTCCAGCGGGCCTCCTCGCCGCCGTAGCCGTTGGGCGAGTACCAGGCCTCCATGTCGTGGTTGCCGTAGGCGGGCATCCACGGCACGGACTTGGCGACGGACTCGGTCTGGGCGAGGAACTGGTCCCACACGCGGGAGTCGAAGCCTGTGTCGGCGGTCTTGCCGGCGCCGGACGGGTCGGCGTAGGCGATGTCGCCGGCGTGCAGGTGGAATGCCGGGTTCTGGCCGAGCAGCAGGTTGTTGTTGGCGAGGCCGTGGTAGCCGACGCCCTCGTCACCGAAGGCCGTGAAAGTGAAGGGTGTTTTGTGGGCGGGGGCGGTGGTGAAGGTGCCGAGAGTACCGAGCAGGTGCGGCTCGGCCGGGTCGAAGCCGGCATGGCCGACGCCGTAGTAGTAGGTGCGGCCGGGCTTGAGGTGGGTGAGCTTGGCGTGCACGTAGTACTGCGTGTGGTCGGCGCTCGCGCCGACGCCGGCGGGCGTGTGGAGGGTGCGCACCTCCGCGTCGATCCGTCGGGAGAGGTCCTGGGGATGGGCGCCGACGCGGATGAAGGGCTTCGTGACGGCGAGGGGGACCTGCCACGAGACGGTGATCTCGGTGCGCGGGTCGTTGCCGTAGGCGAGGTGGCGGCCGAAGGGGGCGACGAGGGAGCCGTCGACGCGCTCGGCGCTGGTGGCGGCCTGGGGAGGAACGGAGGTGCGGAGGGCGGCCGGGGTGGCGGCCCGGCCCGTGGCGCCCGGGACGAAGACGCCGCCCGCGACGGCGCCGAGCGTGACCGCGCCGCCTCTGATCATCGAGCGCCGGGAGAACCGGGCGCGCAGGTACTCGTGCTGCTCGGCCATGCTCATGCGCTCGGCCAGCCGCTCGGGTACGCCCATGCGAGGAATGTCCATGGCGTCCGAAACTCGTCGCCTCAGGCGACGGGATGCGGGACGCCGTGTGGACAGCTCACGAACAGGCACTCATAACACATTCAACGCTCCCCCAAGGACCAGTAACAGTGAGCTGCCCGAAATCGGGCAGGATTCTTGCGAAACACTCGCCGGTCCCCCAGGATCTACCGAGTGCACGACGAACTTGTTGATCATTTGACGCGATCCTCGCCCCTCAGCCGGGGCGAGGCGCTGCGTGTGATCCAGGACGTGCTCGCCTATTTCGACGAGACGACGGAGGACTACGTCCGTCGCCGCCACCGCGAACTCCAGGCCCAGGGCCTGGTCAACGCGGCGATCTTCGAACGGATCGAGGCGGACCTGAAATACCGGGCGGTCGCACCGCCGGAGCTCACGCTCAGGCAGCTGCGCCGCATCGTCTACGGCTGAGCAGTACCGGCCGTCGGACCCGGGACCACCGACCGAGAAACGGGATACGTATATATGTGCGGGATTGTCGGTTACATCGGCAAGCGCGATGTGGCGCCGCTGCTCCTCGAGGGCCTGCAGCGCCTGGAGTACCGGGGCTACGACTCGGCGGGCATAGTCGTCACCTCGCCCAAGACGGCCGGCCTGAAGATGGTCAAGGCCAAGGGCCGGGTCCGTGACCTGGAGGCCAAGGTCCCCGCGCGCTTCAAGGGCACCACCGGCATCGCCCACACCCGCTGGGCCACCCACGGCGCCCCCTCCGACATCAACGCCCACCCGCACATGTCGGCCGACAACAAGGTCGCCGTCGTCCACAACGGCATCATCGACAACGCCTCCGACCTGCGCCGCAAGCTGGAGGCCGACGGCGTCGAGTTCCTCTCCGAGACGGACACCGAGGTCCTGACCCACCTCATCGCCCGCTCCCAGGCGGAGACCCTGGAGGAGAAGGTCCGCCAGGCGCTGCGCATCGTCGAGGGCACGTACGGCATCGCCGTCATGCACGCCGACTTCAACGACCGCATCGTCGTCGCCCGCAACGGCTCCCCCGTCGTTCTCGGCATCGGCGAGAAGGAGATGTTCGTCGCCTCGGACATAGCCGCGCTGGTCGCCCACACCCGCCAGATCGTCACGCTCGACGACGGCGAGATGGCCACCCTGAAGGCCGACGACTTCCGCACGTACACGACGGAGGGCACCCGCACCACGGCGGAGCCCACCACCGTGGAGTGGGAGGCGGCCTCGTACGACATGGGCGGCCACGACACCTACATGCACAAGGAGATCCACGAGCAGGCCGACGCCGTGGACCGCGTGCTGCGCGGCCGCATCGACGACCGCTTCTCCACCGTGCACCTCGGCGGCCTCAACCTGGACGCCCGCGAGGCGCGCCAGATCCGCCGGGTGAAGATCCTCGGCTGCGGCACCTCCTACCACGCGGGCATGATCGGCGCCCAGATGATCGAGGAGCTGGCCCGCATCCCCGCGGACGCCGAGCCGGCGTCGGAGTTCCGCTACCGCAACGCGGTCGTCGACCCCGACACCCTGTACATCGCCGTCTCCCAGTCCGGCGAGACGTACGACGTGCTGGCGGCCGTGCAGGAACTGAAGCGCAAGGGCGCGCGGGTCCTTGGCGTGGTGAACGTCGTCGGCTCGGCGATCGCCCGCGAGGCGGACGGCGGCATCTACGTCCACGCGGGCCCCGAGGTCTGCGTCGTCTCCACGAAGTGCTTCACCAACACCACGGTGGCCTTCGCGCTCCTCGCCCTGCACCTGGGCCGCACCCGCGACCTCTCGGTCCGCGACGGCAAGCGGATCATCGCGGGCCTGCGCAAGCTCCCCGCCCAGATCGCCGAGATGCTGGAGCAGGAGGACGAGATCAAGAAGCTGGCCCAGGAGTACGCCGAGGCCCGCTCGATGCTCTTCATCGGCCGCGTCCGGGGCTACCCGGTGGCCCGCGAGGCCTCCCTGAAGCTGAAGGAGGTCTCCTACATCCACGCCGAGGCCTACCCCGCCTCCGAGCTCAAGCACGGCCCGCTGGCCCTCATCGAGCCCGCCCTCCCCACGGTCGCCATCGTCCCCGACGACGACCTCCTGGAGAAGAACCGCGCCGCCCTGGAGGAGATCAAGGCCCGCAGCGGCAGGATCCTCGCCGTGGCCCACCGCGACCAGGAAAAGGCCGACCAGACGATCGTCGTCCCCAAGAACGAGGACGAACTGGACCCCATCCTCATGGGCATCCCCCTCCAACTCCTCGCCTACCACACGGCGTTGTCCCTGGGCCGCGACATCGACAAGCCGAGGAACCTGGCGAAGTCGGTGACGGTGGAGTAGAGCGTCTTCTCGGCAAGGGCTCGCTTCTGAAGGGGCGCGGGGCTGTGTCGATTTGCGGCTCCGCCGCGTGGGCGCGATCATCCCCCACGCACCCGCAGACGCCGAACAAGAGGACGGACCCCCACGTGATGCCACCCATCACGCGGGGGTCCGTTTCAATCGCCGGGGACGCCCAATACCCCGACGCCGGCTGCCCTTTGCCCGGTGGCCGTCACACCACCCCGTCCGGCAGCACGCGCGCAGTCGTACGGCGAACGGGTTATGCCCTTCACAAAGACACAAACACCCCTACGCGCCAGTAGACTTACGCGTTTCCGGAAGTGCCGCGGAAGCAGCCGCAGCGAGACGGACCGTCACGGAATGACGATGACCGGCCGCTGCGCCCGTTTGGCGAGCCGCCCGGCGACCGAGCCGAAGAGGCGGCCGACGATCCCGTGCGTGGACCCGACGACGATCGCGTCGGCCTCGTACTCCCGCCCCACCTCTTCGAGTTCATGGCAGATGTCGCCGCCGCGCTCGACGAGGATCCACGGCACCTCGGCGAGATAGTCGGCGCAGGCGAGCTCCAGGCCGAGGACCTCGGTCCGGTGATCGGGGACGTCGACGAAGACGGGCGGCTCGCAGCCGGCCCACACGGTCGTGGGCAGCCGGTTGGCGACATGCACGATGATCAGGCCCGAGCCGGAGCGGCGGGCCATGCCGATGGCGTACGCGAGGGCGCGTTCACTGGACGTCGAACCGTCGAAGCCGACGACGACGCCATGCTTGAAAGCGGGGTCGCAGGAGGGGCGTGCCTCTTCCGCCGCCAGGGGGTCGGCCGCCGTGTGATCGGCGACGGGCCGCCGCTTGCGGTCCGCGGAGTCGAAGAATTCGTGACCGGCCATGGGTGTCTCGGCGTTCGGATCCTCGTGGGTGGGACGACGTGAAAGGGGACGTCAGTGCGCGGCGGAGCCGTGTCCGGGAATCATGTTCCCAACCCCATACCCCCAAGGGTACGACCGCACGCCTCCTCCGCCCATATCCCGCACCGGCTGCGCGGGATTCCAGGGAGCATGCACGACCCCCGGCCCGCAACGCAATGGTTGCTGCCACGTACAGCCGTTTTCCACAGGAATACAGTCGCCGCCATAACCGGCCCGGCTGTGGGCAGTCGTGCCACCACCCGATCCGACGCGCACCAGTGACCGACAGCTCGAACACGCGTTGAACCCCCGTAAGCCGTACCCGAGGAAGCCAGGAGGGAGCCGACCGTGTCCGCACCCCGCACCGCGCCCCAGTCCGCCCCCGAAACCGACGAGGTCCCCCCGGCCTCCCGGACGATCTCGCAGACGACCCCCCACGCGAGCGACCCCGCCACGGACGTGGTCCGCTGGGCGGCGTTCAGCTGCGTCCTCGTGCCGGTCGTCCTCGTCTGGTACGGCACCTCCCTGGCCGGCGCGACGGGCGCGGCCCTCGGCCTCGCCGCGGTCACCGGCGTCTGCCGCATCCTCCTGCGCCGGTCCGAACGCGGAGCGGCCCGCGCCGCCCGTACGACGGCCGCCGACCGCGCGACGCCCGCAGCCCCTTCAACGACCACAGCCCCTTCAACGGCCGCCGACCGTTCGATGGCCGAAGATCACACCCTCCCGCGCGGCCGACGCGGACGCTCCGGTTCCGGGGCGCACAGGGGCGGACGGAACTCCGGCCCGAGTACGCCGGTCGACTGACCGGTTTCCGCGCACACCCCCGTATCTTTTCAGCCAACTTCGGCCACCTGCACCTCCCTTGGTCGAACACCCCTCCACCCCCCGTTCGACCTGCGTTGAAAGGGGTCAAGGGGCGACGCGCACCCTACGTGGACCGGCCACTGGGACAAGGCGCACTTCCCTGCACGGCCTACGAGTGCAACGCTTCGTGATCGAATGCTTCACGCCAAGTTGCCATGTCGACAATGTGCCGGTTGGCGATCTGGTCACGCCGGCACCACGGGACACAGTAGATTCGATCATGACTGTCTTACGGCGGGGGACTCGTGCAGGACCAAGGGGAAACGTGCAGGAGCGACACAACCGAGGAGCCGCGACCACCGAGGGGGGCTTAGCAGTATGAGCCACGACTCCACCGCCGCGCCGGAAGCCGCGGCCCGGAAACTCTCCGGGCGACGCCGCAAGGAGATCGTCGCGGTGCTGCTGTTCAGCGGCGGCCCCATCTTCGAGAGTTCCATACCACTTTCGGTGTTCGGGATCGACCGCCAGGACGCCGGCGTACCGCGCTACCGCCTGCTGGTGTGCGCGGGCGAGGAAGGCCCGCTGCGGACCACAGGGGGCCTGGAACTCACCGCACCGAACGGCCTGGAGGCGATCTCGCGGGCGGGCACGGTGGTCGTGCCCGCATGGCGTTCGATCACCTCACCGCCGCCGGAGGAGGCGCTCGACGCACTGCGCCGAGCGCACGAAGAGGGTGCCCGTATCGTCGGGCTGTGCACCGGCGCCTTCGTGCTGGCCGCCGCCGGCCTGCTGGACGGCAGGCCCGCGACGACACACTGGATGTACGCGCCGACGCTGGCCAAGCGCTATCCGTCCGTCCACGTCGATCCACGCGAGCTCTTCGTGGACGACGGCGACGTACTGACATCGGCCGGCACCGCGGCCGGAATCGATCTATGTCTGCACATCGTGCGGACGGACCACGGGAACGAGGCGGCCGGCGCGCTGGCCCGTCGTCTGGTGGTCCCCCCACGTCGATCGGGCGGCCAGGAGCGCTACCTCGATCGATCTTTACCAGAGGAGATCGGCGCCGACCCGCTCGCCGAGGTCGTCGCCTGGGCGCTGGAGCACCTCCACGAGCAGTTCGACGTGGAGACGCTCGCGGCACGGGCGTACATGAGCCGTCGTACGTTCGACCGCCGGTTCCGCTCGCTCACCGGGAGCGCTCCCCTGCAGTGGCTGATCACCCAGCGCGTACTGCAGGCGCAGCGTCTCCTGGAGACGTCGGACTACTCGGTGGACGAGGTCGCGGGGCGTTGCGGCTTCCGTTCGCCGGTGGCGCTGCGCGGGCACTTCCGGCGGCAGCTGGGCTCGTCGCCTGCGGCGTACCGGGCGGCGTACCGGGCCCGGCGTCCGCAGGGCGAGAAGCACAGCGACCACCACGACGGCCCGCACGGCGTTCCGGGGCCGTCCCCGGTGTCGCCGGAGCACGCCCCGGTGCCGCTCCAGGCCCGGCGTACGGCCGCGGCGAGCGCCCTGGCGCCGTCGGCGTCCCTGTCCACGGAGGGCGCCAAGCCGGAGCTGTACGCGACGGGCCGCCTGCCGGGCCAGCGCAGCGCGCCCTAGCCCTCACCGGCGCATGACGGCCCGGTCCCGCACTGATCACCCCGGTGCAGGACCGGGCCGTACGGCTGTCACGGGCCGTAAGGTGAGACACATGAACGATCGCATGGTGTGGATCGACTGCGAGATGACCGGCCTCTCGCTGTCCGACGACGCGCTCATCGAGGTGGCCGCCCTCGTCACCGACTCCGAGCTGAACGTGCTCGGGGAAGGCGTCGACATCGTCGTCCGCCCGCCGGACTCGGCACTGGAGACCATGCCGGAGGTGGTGCGCCACATGCACACCGCGTCCGGCCTCCTCGACGCCCTGCCCGGCGGCACGACGCTCGCCGACGCCGAGGAGCAGGTCCTGGCGTACGTACGGGAACACGTGAAGGAGCCGGGCAAGGCCCCCCTGTGCGGCAACTCGGTGGGCACGGACCGAGGCTTCCTGCTCCGGGACATGCCGACGCTGGAGGACTACCTCCACTACCGCATCGTGGACGTCTCCTCCGTCAAGGAACTGGCCCGCCGCTGGTACCCCCGGGCGTACTTCAACAGCCCCGAGAAGAACGGCAACCACCGGGCCCTGGCGGACATCCGCGAGTCCATCGCCGAACTCCGCTACTACCGCGAGGCGATCTTCGTCCCGCAGCCCGGCCCCGACTCGGACACGGCCCGCACGATCGCCGCGAAGCACGTCCTGCCCGCGCGGTAGCCCCGTCCCCGGGCCCCGAACGCCCCTCACCGAAACGCGTGCGCGGGCACCCCTGAAGACCCTGTACACTTTTTCTCGGCCGGTCGGTGAAACCTTCGGATGAACCGCCGGTCATGGTGGGTGTAGCTCAGCTGGTAGAGCACCTGGTTGTGGTCCAGGATGCCGCGGGTTCGAGTCCCGTCACTCACCCTGATGAATCGGCCCCGGTTCGCGAAAGCGGACCGGGGCCGATCGCTGTCCGCCCCTCACGCCCCGCCGGAGCACCCAGCCCTCCGCCAAGCGCTCGTGAGCTCTCCCACACCCGCGAAGCGTTCACCGGGATCGGGAGCCATGGCCCTCCGCAGCACGGCCAGTTGGGCCGCCGTCCCCCGCCAGGCCCGCTCCTCGTCCCCCGCGTCGAGCAGCAGCCGGACGGTGCGGCCCAGTACGTACACCGTGGTGCGGATGTCGATGGTCGCGCCGCGCTGGAACTCCTCCGGTGCCATGAAGCGGGTCGAGCCCGGCAGCCGCTCGGCGTCCAGCACGAAAGGCCCCGGCCGGTATCCATCGAGATCGACCAGGCGCATCTCGTGCGCCGTGAAGTCGTACAGCAAGGCACCGTCGTAGAGGTCCACGGCGACGTGCCCGGCGGCCTCCACCGCGAGGTGGGCGTCGAGGACACGGGCGAGGGCCGCCTCGATCCGGGCGACGGGCAGGGCCCGGAAACGGGCCATGGGACTGCCCGGGGTCGTACGGTCGCGCCTGCCGCGCTCAGCCGGGTGGTACAGCACTTCCCCGTCCCTCCAGGGCATGACCACGGCCAGACTGTCACCGCCGCCCTCGCGGAGGGCGATCCGGTGCACCTGCGGAACGATCACCGGGTGCCGCACGGCCCGGTGAAAGGCCCACGCCCGCTCCAGCGACCGCAGGCCCACGGCACCGCCCGCCGCCCTCTTCACGAACCACCGCTCGTCACCGCCGTCGCCCCCCAACCGCACGCCGTACGCCAGACACCCCGAGTCCTGCTTCTCGAACACCCGGAACACATCACCGATCCGGGACAGGTACGCCCGTAGCGGGCCCTCGATCCGGTCCACGCCCAACAGCGGGTGGCCACCCGCACTTCCCCTGCCCACAAGGTTCTCCATGAAGGCCAGGCTGCCAGCGGCAGGCCCCAGCCACGCCGGGTGGGCCCAGGCACCGGAACGCCCGGAACGCCCGGACGTCATCGGAGAGTTGACGGGCTGGTAGTGCTCGGCAGCGCGCGCATGCCGTCGCTTCATGTCCCCCTGGGCGTCCTGATGTCCGGCCTGAGCGTGCTGGTACTCGGCCGGGTGCTGCCCGCCGCCCCCGGCGTCGGCCGCCTGCGACGCACCCCGTGACGCTTACCGAGCACCGAGCACCGAGGCCCGCTGACCCGACAGTCGGCGGGCCGCCGCCTTGCTCACCGCTCCTTCCCCGGGAGGCAGCTCAGGAAGAATCCCGCGCCACCAGCTCCGTGGGCAGCACCACCTGGCGCCGTTCCAGTCCCCGGGACACCGCCGGGCGGCGGTCCGCGATCTCGTCGAGGAGGAGGTCGATCATCGCGCGGCCCATTTCCTCGATGGGCTGGCGGACGCTCGTCAACGGGGGGTCCATGTGGCGGGCGATGGCCGAGTCGTCGTAGCCGACGAGGGCCACGTCGTCGGGTATGCGGCGGCCGGCCTCGCGGAGGACTCGGCGGGCGCCGGCGGCCATGACGTCGGACTCGGCGAAGACGGCGTCGAGGTCGGGGCAGCGGGACAGCAGTTCCGTCATCGCCCGGCAGCCGCCCTCCTCCGTGAAGTCGCCGGAGACGATCAGGCGCTCGTCGACCTCGCGGCCGGCGTCCTCCAGGGCCTCGCGGTAGCCGTCGATGCGGCGCTGGGCACCGTAGACGTCGAGGCGGCCGGTGACCGTGGCTATGCGGGTACGGCCGCGTGCGATCAGGTGTTCCACCGCCGAGCGGCCGCCGCCGTAGTTGTCGGAGTCGACGGAGGGAAGTGTTTCGTGCTCGGAACGGGGGCCGCTGATCACCGCCGGGATTTCCAGTTGTGACAGCAAATCCGGGAGCGGGTCGTCCGCGTGGACGGAGACCAGGAGCACGCCGTCCACCCGGTGCGCCGCCAGATACTGGGCCAGGCGGCGGCGCTCGCGGTCACTGCCCGCGAAGATCAGCAGGAGCTGCATCTCCGTGTCGGACAGCTGGGCGCCGACGCCCTTGAGGATGTCGGAGAAGTACGGCTCCGCGAAGAAGCGGGTCTCCGGCTCGGGGACGACCATCGCGATCGCATCGGTGCGGTTCGCCGCGAGGGCGCGGGCCGCCGTGTTCGGGACATAACCGAGCTCCGCGACGGCCGCCTCCACCGCCGCGCGGGTCGCGTCGCTGACCCGGGGCGAGCCGTTGATCACCCGGGACACCGTCCCCCGGCCCACACCGGCCCGTGCGGCGACCTCTTCCAACGTCGGCCGCCCACCGCTCCGGCCCCGTGCCCCGTGGCCTGCCACCATGGTCGCCTCCCGTTCACACCGCGCTGGCGTGGAATCTAACAGTCCCGATCCCCGTACGACGCCCGGGAAGTGGTCATTCGGGGGCGACGAGCAGGGGACATCCGTGCGGCGGGCAGAGGACGTCCGTGCCCGGCGGGCACGGACATCCGTCGTCCCCCTGCCTTCAACCCGTCCCGGCCTCTTGCCTCCGCCCGTCCCGGCCCAGCGCACCCTGCGGCTCCCGCGAGCCCCCGTGCCGCCGACCTCTGAAGTCCCGCCCGCGCCCCGTGCCGCCGACCTCTGAAGTCCCGCCCGCGCCCCGCCCGACGACTTCCGGGGGCGCCCGGCCGCCGGTCCCGGCGTTAGTTAACAGCCCGATAACCGAAGCGATATCTCCGCGCTCGCTCCCTTGACACCCCCGCACGAACCGACGACTCTTCAACACATCACTTGTGGGAGCGCTCCCACGGTACCTGGCACTTACACATCCCGCACGTTCCCCACCCGAGCCGCAGCTTGAAATCACGGGCCCAACAACGCAGTTGGCCGGGGGTCGGCACGTCAGGGCATCAGGAGGACGCAATGCGAGCACGTACCCTCCCGCACTCTCGGCTCCGGTCGGGCGGGGGCACCCGTATCGCCCGCAGGACCCGCAAGACGGTGGTCATCGCGGCTGTCGCCGCGCTGAGCGCCGGGTTGCTGGCCGGCTGTGCCGACGACGGCAAGGACGAGGACGGCTCGTCGTCGAGCGACGGCGGCGGTGGCAAGACCAAGATCACCCTGGGGCTCTTCGGCAGCTTCGGCTTCGAGGAGGCCGGACTCTACGACGAGTACGAGAAGCTGAACCCGAAGATCGACGTCGAGCAGACGGTGATCGAGCGGAACGAGAACTACTACCCGCCGCTGGTCAACCACCTCACCACCAACAGTGGTCTGCAGGACATCCAGGGCATCGAGGTCGGCAACATCGCCGAGGTCGTCGACAAGTACGCCGACAAGTTCGTCGACCTGTCGAAGTACGGCAAGGAGAGCGACTACCTGCCCTGGAAGTGGGAGCAGGGAACCGCGGAGGGCGGCTCGACGGTCGGGCTCGGCACCGACGTCGGTCCGATGGCGATCTGCTACCGCAAGGACATGTTCGAGGCGGCCGGCCTGCCCACCGACCGCGAGGAGGTCGGCAAGCTGTGGACGGGCGACTGGGCGAAGCTCGTCGAGGTCGGCAAGGACTACAAGGCGAAGGCCCCCAAGGGCACCACCTTCATGGACTCCCCCGGCGGCCTGTTCAACGCCATCGTCGGCAGTGAGAAGGAGCGGTACTACGACGCCTCCGGCAAGGTCATCTACAAGACGAACCCGGCGGTCAAGAAGGCGTTCGACCTGACGGCCGAGGCCGCCGAGGCGGGCCTGATCGGCAACCAGACGCAGTTCCAGCAGGCCTGGGACACCACGATCGCCAACAGCAAGTTCGCCGCGATGGCCTGCCCGCCGTGGATGCTCGGCTACATCGAGGGCAAGTCCAACCCGGAGAACGCCGGCAAGTGGGACGTGGCCACGCCGCCGAAGGCCGCCAACTGGGGCGGCTCCTTCCTCAGCGTGCCGAAGTCGGGCAAGAACACCGAGGAGGCCGCGAAGCTGGCCGCCTGGCTGACCGCGCCCGAGCAGCAGGCGAAGCTCTTCTCCAAGCGCGGCAGCTTCCCGACCGCGCAGGCCGCCTACGACCTGCCGCTGGTCAAGGACGCGAAGAACAAGATGACCGGTGACGCGCCGATCGGCCAGATCTACGCGCCGCTGGCCGCGGAGCTCCCGGTTCAGGTGGTCGGTGCGAAGGACCAGATCATCCAGCAGGGTCTGACCGACAACGGCGTCATCCTCGTGACCCAGGGCAAGTCGCCCAAGGAGGCCTGGGAGAACGCGGTCAAGACCATCGACAACAACCTGGAGAATTGAACCCTCCCCCAGCCGGAGCAGAGGGATTCCTGGCTCACGCTGCTTGGCCGCTCAGCAAGCGATCGAGTCCTACGCGATCAACACCAGCCGGGTTGGAACCAGCCCGGTCTACAACGACACCAAGGATCCAGCCTCATGCTTGGTTCTCGCAACGCATCGAGCGCCGTTCACCTGATCGTGTGCACGGCACCTGGCCTCCGGTCTGAAGGCCACCGTCTCCTCGGAGACATCAGGTGACCGGAATCTCGCCCCCGCACGACACCGCCGCCGCGCCCCCCGCCAAGGAGGGGGGCGCGGCCCCGGCCCGTCCGCCCGTCGAGTCACCTGAGACGCTCCGGAAGCGAGCACGGCTGTCCCGCCGCTGGCAGCGGGACGTGCGCTGGAGCCCGTACGCCTTCGTCTCGCCGTTCTTCCTGCTCTTCGTCGCGTTCGGCATGTTCCCGCTGATCTACACGGCGTGGGCCTCGCTGCACACGGTGGAGCTGACCGCGCCCACCGACATGGAGTGGGCGGGGCTGCGCAACTACACGCGGATCTTCGACGACGAGTTCTACTGGAACGCGGCGAAGAACACCTTCACCATCGGGATCATCTCGACCGTCCCGCAGTTGATGATGGCGCTGGGCATCGCGCACCTCCTCAACTACAAGCTGCGTGCCTCGAACTTCTTCCGGGTCGTGATGCTCGCGCCGTACGCCACGTCGATCGCCGCGGCGACCCTCGTCTTCGTGCTGCTCTTCGGCCGTGACTACGGCATGATCAACTGGTTCCTGGGCCTGTTCGGCGTCGACAACATCGACTGGCAGAACGACAAGTGGTACGCGCAGATGGCCGTCTCGTCCATCGTCATCTGGCGCTGGACCGGCTACAACGCGCTGATCTACCTGGCCGCGATGCAGGCGATCCCGCAGGACCTGTACGAGTCGGCGGCGCTCGACGGCGCCAGCCGCTGGAAGCAGTTCCTCCATGTGACGCTGCCGTCGCTGCGCCCGACGATCCTGTTCACCGTCGTCGTGTCGACGATCGGCGCCTCGCAGCTCTTCGCCGAGCCGCTGATGTTCGACGCCAACAAGGGTGCCTCCGGCGGCCCGCAGCACCAGTTCCAGACGCTCGGCCTGTACATGTACGAGCAGGGCTGGGTGAACCAGCACCTGGGCCGGGCCTCCGCCATCGCCTGGACGATGTTCCTGATCCTCATCGTGGTCGGAATCATCAACTACGTCATCTCGCGCCGGCTGCGCGCCAGTAGTTAGGAGACCGGCCGTGACGACGACACTCACCAAACCCCCGGCCGACGCCACCCCCGAGCCGCCGAAGAACGGGCGACGCAGGCTCGGAACGAAGGCGTCCCGTGCGGGCGGGCAGCATCACGCGGGCCCCGTCGCGTACATCATCCTCGCCGTGTTCACCCTCGTGTCGGTGTTCCCGCTGTTCTGGACGGCGGTCGCGGCCTCGCGCGACAACGCGCGGCTGGCGGAGACCCCGCCGCCCTTCTGGTTCGGCGCGAACCTCTTCGACAAGCTCGAAGTGGCCTGGGAGGACGCCAATCTGGGCGAGGCGTTCCTCAACACGACGATCGTGGCGGGCATTTCGTCGCTGACCATCGTCTTCCTGTCGACGATCGCCGGGTTCGCCTTCGCCAAGCTGCGCTTCAGGGGCCGCGGTGCCCTGATGCTGATCGTCATCGGCACGATGATGGTGCCGCCGCAGCTCCAGGTGATCCCGCTGTACATGATGGTCGCCAAGCTCGACTGGACCGACCAGCTCCAGGCCGTGATCCTGCCCTCGCTGGTCAGCGCGTTCGGCGTGTTCTTCATGCGGCAGTACCTGATCCAGGCGCTGCCCGACGAGATCATCGAGGCGGCCCGCGTCGACGGCGCGAGCAGCTGGCGGGTGATCTGGCACGTGGTGTTCCCGGCCGCGCGGCCCGCGATGGCCGTCCTGGGCATGCTGATGTTCGTACAGACCTGGAACGACTTCCTGTGGCCGTTCCTCGTCCTGACCCAGCTGGGCAACCCGACCGTGCAGGTCGCGGTGGCCGGTCTGGGCCGTGGCTACACCCCCGACCAGGCCCTGATCATGGCGGGCGCGCTGCTCAGCACGCTTCCGCTGCTCCTGGTGTTCGCGATCTTCGGCAAGCAGATCGTGGGGGGCATCATGCAGGGCGCGGTGAAGGGCTGAGGCCCGGTTCCGCTTCGGTTCGTTTCCCTTGTGGGGGTCGGGTCACCGCCGCCTCGACCCCTGTCTGTCCTCTGTCGTTCCTCTCCCCCCACCCACCTCCGTCGGTCTGTCACGACCACCTTGGGAGCGCTTCCATGCCTGAGCCCACAACGCCGGTGACCTTTCCTCCCGCCTTCCTGTGGGGCGCGGCCACCTCCGCCTACCAGATCGAGGGAGCGGTGCGGGAGGACGGCCGTACGCCCTCCATCTGGGACACCTTCAGTCACACCCCGGGCAAGACCGCCGGCGGTCAGACCGGTGACATCGCTGTCGACCACTACCACCGCTACCGCGACGACGTGGCGCTGATGGCGGAGCTGGGCCTCAACTCCTACCGCTTCTCCATCTCCTGGTCTCGGGTGCAGCCGACGGGCCGGGGCCCCGCGATCCAGAAGGGTCTGGACTTCTACCGCCGGCTGGTGGACGAACTCCTGTCCAAGGGCATCAAGCCGGCCGTCACCCTCTACCACTGGGACCTCCCCCAGGAGCTGGAGGACGCGGGCGGCTGGCCCGAGCGGGACATCGTCCACCGCTTCGCCGAGTACGCGCGGATCGTGGGCGAGGCGCTGGGCGACCGCGTGGAGCAGTGGATCACGCTCAACGAGCCGTGGTGCACCGCGTTCCTGGGCTATGGCTCCGGGGTGCACGCGCCGGGCCGTACGGACCCGGTGGCGTCGCTGCGCGCGGCCCATCATCTGAACCTGGCGCACGGGCTGGGCGTCGAAGCACTGCGCTCGTCGATGCCGGCGCGCAACTCCGTGGCGGTGAGCCTGAACTCATCGGTCGTACGGCCGATTTCGGACTCCCCGGAGGACCTGGCGGCGGCCCGGAAGATCGACGACCTGGCGAACGGCGTCTTCCACGGCCCGATGCTGCACGGGGCGTACCCGGAGAGCCTGTTCTCCGCCACCTCGTCGCTGACGGACTGGTCGTTCGTGCAGGACGGTGACGTGGCGACGGCCAAGCAGCCGTTGGACGCGCTCGGGTTGAACTACTACACGCCGACGCTGGTGGGCGCGGCGGACACCTCCGCGGAGGGCCCGCGCGCCGACGGGCACGGCGCGAGCGAGTTCTCGCCGTGGCCGGGCGCGGACGAGGTGTTGTTCCACCAAACTCCCGGCGAGCGTACGGAGATGGGCTGGACCATCGACCCGACGGGCCTGCACGAGCTGATCATGCGGTACTCGCGGGAGGCTCCCGGGCTGCCGATGTACATCACCGAGAACGGGGCGGCGTACGACGACAAGATGGACGCGGACGGGCGCGTCCACGACCCCGAGCGGATCGCGTATCTGCACGGCCATCTGCGGGCCGTGCGCCGGGCGATCGCCGAGGGTGCGGATGTGCGCGGGTACTACCTGTGGTCCCTGATGGACAACTTCGAGTGGGCGTACGGGTACGAGAAGCGCTTCGGGGCGGTGTACGTGGACTACGCGACGCTGACTCGTACACCGAAGTCGAGCGCGTACTGGTACGGACAGGCGGCGAAGACGGGGGCGTTGCCGCCGCTGGTGACCACCTCGGCGTAGGAGCCGGGGGCAGGGGGAGCCCTCTGGGGGGGACGAGGGAGCGGGGGTCCGGGGCGCGGCGCGATTAGGGGAGCGCCGCGCCCTCGGCGTTGGTGGAGGCGGCGAGTCGTGATGTGCGTGCCCCCAGTTCGAACCACGTGGCCTTGCCCTGGCCGGAGCCGTTCGTATCCACACCCCACGCGTGGGCGCCGAACGAGATCAGCCGCATGCCCCGGCCGCCCTCGTCGTCGGGGGTGGCCGAGCGGGCGGTGGGCAGGCCGGGGGCCTCGTCGTGGACCAGGATGCGGAGGCGGGCGGGGCGGATCCAGGCGGCGTGGAGGATGACCTGGGTCGTGCAGCCCTTCGCCGTGCAGGCGTTGATGGCATTGGTGACGGCCTCGGAGGTCAGCAGGACTGCGGTGTCGGTGAGTTCGGGGTGACCGGAGGCGGCGAGAAGGGCTCGGACGGCTTCCCGGGCGGGGCGGACCCAGACGGGGTGCGGCGGGAAGGCGAGGGAGACGTTCATGGGGGCGGCCTCTTTCGGTGGGGTTGAGCATGCACGCGGTGACCAGGTCCGGGCCTCGGCGCCTTGGCGACTGGCTTGAGGGCGGGGGTACTTCCTCGTGACGCGGGGTGGGCGGTTCAGTACCGACCGTAGGGCCACACGTGAGAAAGTTACAACTGTGTACACCAGCTTTCCCCCTTGGGGGTGACGCCTCCGCAGCGGCGTTGGACGTCGGCACAACGCGCGCGGCACACTGCGCACGGCCACAAGGAGGACCGCATGCCACCTAGGACCAGCCCCAGCGAACGTCAGCGGCGCCTGGGCAGCGAGCTGCGCAAACTGCGCATTCAAGCCGGGTTGTCGGGTGATGCCGCCGCCAAGCTCATCGCCGTCGAGCGCACCAGGATCAGCCACATCGAATCCGGCCGCGTCGACGTTCCACGCAACGGGATGTACAGGCTGCTCCGCGCGTACGGCTGCCCCGAAGGCGCCTATTTCGAACGCCTGCTGGACATGGCCCACGAGAGCGGGAAGGGCTGGTGGGGTGGGTTCCGCGACACGATCGGCCCGGCAGCCCGGGACCTGGCCGAACTCGAGTCCCGTTCACACGTGCTACGGACCCACGAACCGCTCCTCATCCCCGGCCTGCTCCAGACCGAGGACTACGCCCACGCCGTCATCGGAGCCACGGAAGTCGACCCGCAACGCGTCCGCCGGTACACCGAGTTCCGGCTCGCGAGGCAGCGCGTGCTGACCGATGCCCCTGCGGTGTCGTATCACGCGGTCATCCATGAGGCCGCGCTCCACACCCGTGTGGGTGGCCCTGCGATCATGCGCAGACAACTGCTGCGGCTCATCGAGATCTCCCGGCTGCCCAACGTGACCGTTCAGGTGTACCCGTTCGAAGCGGGGAACTACGCCGCGCACACCCAGTCGTTCGTCATCTACGGTGCCGCGGCCCCCGAGTTGGACACGGTCTACCTGGAGCACCCCACGCAGTCGCTCTTTCTGAGGGATGGAGAGCAACTCACGGAGTACGCGAAGATGTTCGAGCGGCTCGCCGAGCTGGCGCTGGCACCGGTCGATCCCGAAGCGGCGCCCGAATCGCACGAGACACGCGACTCACTGAGCCTGATCCAGCACGTGATGTACACCCTCTGAAAGGACCGCCATGGCCCAACTCGGCTGGCAGAAGTCATCGTTCAGCTCGGGCGGCGAGGGCAACTGCATAGAGCTGGCGGCAGCCACCCCGTACCGCATACACCTCCGCGAGAGCGACCGGCCGGACGAGATCACCACGGCCGCTCCCCGTGCCTTGGCGCACCTCCTGCACACGGTCAAGGGCGAAGGCCTCAGTCGCTGAGGCCCAGGCATGGCTCAGCTCGCGGCGGGCACCGAGGCCGTCCTGGGCGACTGATCCACCCCTGGCCACCTGCCCGAGGAGCCCACCCACGACCCCACATTCACCATATAACCGACATACCATGATTGCGTCATACTTGACGCGGTGGCCACGTCTCCGAGGACGGGATGAGGCACATGGGCAGGACGCGGACCGAGGTCGGTGAGCGGTTGCCCTCGGCGGGTGTCATCGACGAGGCGGCGACGGCCAGGGTGACACTCGACGAGCAGGGCACGGTGACGGGCTGGGGCACGGGGGCCGAGCGGCTGCTCGGCTACCGCGCGACGGAGATCGTCGGCCGCCCCGGCGCCGCCCTGCTCGCCGACGGCGCCGACGGCCTCGACGCGGACCCGCGGTCCCTCGCGGCGCTGCCGCGCTGGAACGGCCGGGTGGCGCTGCGGCACCGGGACGGACGGCGACTGGACGTGGCGGTCCTGGCCCACCACCGGACATCCGGCACCGGGGAGAGCGACTGGCTGGTGGTCTCGGCCCTCACCGGAACGAGCCCGGAGCCCCAGGACGACCGCCTGACCGGCTGGAGTTTCACGCAGACCCCGTGCTGCACGATGGCGCTGTACGACACCGGTCTGCGTCTGCGTCGCGCGAACGAGGACATGCAACGCGCCCTGTCCCTCACCGAGGACGAGATGCGCGGGCTGCGGGTGGCCGAAATCGTCGTGCACGCGGACTCGGACAAGACCGAGCGGGCCATGGTCAAGGTGCTGGAGACCGGCGAACCGCAGTACATCGAGAACTACCTGCGGGTGGAGGGGGAGAGCCGTGAGCACGCCTGGTCGGTCTACCTCGTCCCGCTCAGGGACCAGGACGGCCGGACGCACGGTGTCCTCCTCTCCGCGCACGACATGACGGAGCAGTACTGGGCCCGCCAGCGGCTCCAGCTGATCACCGAGGCCAGCGCCCGCATCGGCACCACCCTGGACGTGACCCGGACCGCGCAGGAACTGGCGGACGTGGCCGTCCCCGCCATCGCCGACTTCGTCACCGTCGACCTGCTCGCCTCCCTCGACGGCGCCGCCGACCCGGTCCCCGGCAGCCGGCCCGGCACGGCGGACGGCGCCACGGAGCTGCGGCGCATGGCCCACCAGTCGGTGTACCAGGGCGTTCCGGAGTCCGTGGTCGCGGTGGGCGAGACGGACGTCTACCCGGCGGGCTCGCCCCCGGTGGAGTGCCTGAGCGCGGGCAGGGGCGCGCTGTTCGCGATGACCGATCCCGGGTTCGCCCCGTGGACGGCGAGGGACCCCGCCCGCGCGGACCGGATCCGGACGTTCGGGATCCACTCCGTGATGATGGTGCCGCTGCGGGCCCGCGGCACCATCCTGGGCGTGGCCGTCTTCGTACGCCACCAGCGCCCCGAGGCGTTCGAGCGGGACGATCTGCTGCTGGCCGAGGAGATCACCGCCCGGGCGGCCGTCTGCGTCGACAACGCCCGGCGCTACACCCGCGAGCGCTCCACCGCCGTCACCCTCCAGCGCAGCCTGCTGCCGCAGCGGCTGCCCCGCCAGGCGGCCGTGGACGTGGCCTCCCGCTATCTGCCCGCCGGGGGCACGGCCGGCGTGGGTGGCGACTGGTTCGACGTGATCCCGTTGTCGGGCGCCAGGGTCGCGCTGGTCGTCGGCGACGTGGTCGGCCACGGCCTGCACGCCTCGGCGACGATGGGCCGGCTGCGCACCGCCGTCCGCACCCTCGCCGACGTCGACCTGCCGCCCGACGAGCTCCTCACCCACCTCGACGACCTGGTCTCCCACCTCGCCGCCGACGACAACGAGGACGACGCCCCGTACTCCGACGGAGACCTCGGCGCGACCTGCCTGTACGCCGTGTACGACCCGATCGCGCGCCGCTGCACCCTGGCCGCCGCCGGGCACCCCGGACCCGCCCTGGTGAGCCCCGACGGAACGGTCACCCTTCTGGAGCCGCCCGCCGGGCCGCCCCTGGGCCTCGGCGGACTGCCGTTCGAGGCCATCGAGGTCGACGTACCCGAGGGCAGCCTGCTCGCCCTCTACACCAACGGGCTGATCATGGCCCGTGACCCCGACATCGACCGCGGACTGGACGTGCTGCGCCACGCCCTCGCGCAGCCCGCCGCCTCCCTGGACGGCGTGTGCGACACGGTGCTGGGCGCCATGCTGTCCGGTCGCCCCATGGACGACATCGCCCTGCTCGTCGCCCGTACCCGCACGCTCGACGCCGACCATGTGGCCACCTGGGACCTGCCCGCCGATCCGGCCGAGGTCGCCGGAGCCCGCAAGTTGGCCGCCGGCCGGCTCGCGGAATGGGGGCTGGACGATGCCACGTACATCACCGAGCTGGTCGTGAGCGAACTGGTCACCAACGCCATCCGGCACGCCGAGCCGCCGATCCAGCTACGGCTGATCAACGACCGCACGCTCATCTGCGAGGTGTCCGACGCCGCCAGCACCGCCCCGCACCTGCGTCGCGCCCGCACGTTCGACGAGGGCGGCCGCGGCCTGATGCTGGTCGCCCAGATGACCCAGGCGTGGGGCACCCGCCACACGGCCCTCGGCAAGACCATCTGGGCGGAACAGGCCCTGCCCGGACGGTGAGGCCTGAACGAGAGGACGAAGAAGACGGCGAGGAAGACGGCGAGGAAGACGGCGAGCAAGGCGGCGAGCAAGGCAAGGAAGGCGAGGAAGGCGACGAAGACGGGGACGACGAAGAGGACGAACGAGATGGACGGACCCGACAACGGGGACGCACCGCACGACGCGCACGGACACGACGCGTACGGAGAGGACGCGTACGGAGAGGACGACGAGGCCGCCCGGGTCTTCGCCCAGGGCGGGCCGTTCGGTGAGGTGCTGGCCGGAACCGACTGGCCGGCGACCGTCCTCGGTCCCACCGACACCTGGCCGCGCCGGCTGGTCGAGAGCCTGCGCGTCGTGCTGGCCTGCGAACTGCCGATGGCGCTGTTCTGGGGGCCTCGTTTCGTCATGCTCTACAACCAGAGCTACGCCGAGATCATCGGCTCCAAGCACCCGGGGGCACTCGGGGCCCCCGCCGGCCAGCTGTTCCCGGAG
Source organism: Streptomyces sp. CA-210063 (assembly GCF_024612015.1). Classification (NCBI taxonomy): domain Bacteria; kingdom Bacillati; phylum Actinomycetota; class Actinomycetes; order Kitasatosporales; family Streptomycetaceae; genus Streptomyces; species Streptomyces sp. CA-210063. The sequence continues at coordinate 6,802,781 of NZ_CP102512.1, read as the reverse complement.
AACTGGGACGACTACACGGGGCCCATGTTCCAGTCCGTCGTCGACCGGCGTCGCGCACTGGTCGTCCGTGACCAGCCCTTCCGCCTCATCCGCCACGGCTTCCTGGAACAGACGTACTTCGACATCTCCTTCCAGCCGGTGCTCATGGACGACGGGACCGTCGGCGGGGTGCTGTGCTTCGTGTCGGAGACCACCGGCCGGGTGCTCGGCGAGCGGCGCCTCGGGCTGCTGGCCGACATCGGGGTGCACACCACCGACCTGCCCGGCCCCGCGGAGGTGGCGCGGGAGATCGCCGAGGTGCTGTCCCGCCACGCGGACGACGTGCCGTTCGCCCACCTGTACCTGCCCTCCGGGACGGAAGGGCTCGCCCTGGCCGCGTCCACCTGCCGTCCGCCGCCCCACGGGGCCCGGGCCCGGCTGCCCGACGACGTCGCCGGCGAGGTCACCGGGGGCACCGCCGTCACCCTGCCCGCGGAACCCTTCCTGTGCGAGCCCGGTGCGACGTCCGCCGAGGCGCCCCCCGCCGAAGCGCTCGCCCTCCCGTTGAGCAACGCCGACCGGGTGCGCGGGGTACTCGTCGCGGGGATCAGTCCGCTGCTTCCCCTGGCCGGCGGCTACCGGGACTTCCTCGACATCCTCGCGCGCGCCGTCACCGCCGCGCTCTCGGCCGCGCTCGCGCACGAGGAACAGCGCAGACGCGCCGAGGCGCTGGCCGAGCTGGACCGGGCCAAGACGACGTTCTTCTCCAACGTCAGCCACGAACTGCGCACACCGCTCACCCTGTTCCTCGGTCCGGTCCAGGACGCGTTGGCGCGGGAGGACCGGCCCGAGCCGCGCAGGCGGCTGGAGATGGCCGAACGCAACGCCCTGCGGCTGCTGAGGCTGGTCAACACCTTGCTCGACGTCACCCGCGCCGAGGCGGGGGCCCTGCGAGGCGACTTCGAACCCGTCGATCTGTCGGCCACCACCGCCGAGCTGGCCGGGATGTTCCGCTCCGCCTTCGAGGCGGCCGGCCTGGCGCTGGACGTCGACTGCCCGCCGCTGCCCCAGCCGGTCTGCGTCGACCGCGAGATGTACGAGAAGATCGTCCTCAACCTGCTCAGCAACGCGCTGAAGTTCACGCCGTCGGGCGGCGCCCGGGTCGTCCTGTCGGCCGTCGGCGACCGTGCCCGGCTGACGGTGTCGGACACGGGCATCGGGGTGCCCGAGGAGGAACTGCCCCGGCTCTTCGAACGCTTCCACCGGGTGCACGGAGCACCCGCCCGCACCCACGAGGGCAGCGGTATCGGCCTCGCACTCGTCAAGGACCTGGTGCAGCAGCACGGCGGCACCGTCACCGCCGACAGCCGCCCGGGCGGGGGCACCACGTTCACGGTGGAGATCCCCTTCGGCACGGCCCATCTGTCCCCGCCACCGCGTGCGGAACACGAGCGCGTCGCCGCGGCGACCGGGCCCTCCCGCCAGGCCACCGCCTACGCGGAAGTGGAGCGCGGCCTGGCCGTCCCCCACGGACAGCCGACCCGCACCGAGCGGGAGGCCTGCGCCGCGGAGGTGACCCACGAGGAGGGAGCGGACCGCGCCGGGCAGGAGAGCCGAGCCGAGTGGAAGACCCACGCCGAAGGGGCCGTCCGCCCCGGCGCCTCCGGCCACGGTGCCCGCCCCCGGCTGCTCATCGCGGACGACAACAGCGACATGCGGGCGTACCTGTACGACCTCCTGCACGCCGAGTACGACCTGGGGCTCGTGCCCGACGGCCGGACAGCCCTGGCGGCCGCCGTCGAGGGCCCGTACGACCTGGTGCTGACCGACGCGATGATGCCGGGCATGGACGGCTTCGAACTGGTCCGCGCGCTGCGGGCCTCCCCTCGTACCTCCCAACTGCCGATCGTGATGCTCACCGCCCGGGCCGGCGAGGAGGCCTCCGTCCAGGGCATCGAGGCGGGCGCCGACGACTACCTGGCCAAGCCCTTCTCGTCCCGCCAGCTGCTCGCCCGCGTACGGGCCAACCTGGAGCTCTCGCGGCTGCGGGACCGCATCCTGTCCGAGACCCGTGAGCACGCGACCGCGCTGGCCGCCCTCGCCGACGCGGGGCTGCGGCTGTCCGGCAGCCTCGAACCCCGGCAGGTCCTGGAGACGGCCGGCGACCTGCTCGTCCCCCAGCTCGCCGACGAGGTCCGCGTCGAGGTACTCGGCGACGCGCTCGGCCCCGACACGGCCGGGTCCCCGGACCCCGCCGTGTACACCTCGGGACATGGCGCCGCGGCCGACGACAGGCTGACCGACGCGGTGGCCCGCGTCCTGCGCGGGGGCCCGGCACCGCGGGACCCGGACGGCCGGCTCCTGGCCATGGCGCTGACCTCGCGCGGCCGGACGCTGGGCGCCCTGGCCGTGGCCCGCCGCCACCGCCCCTACTCCGACGGCGAACGCACCTACCTCGAGGCGTTGACCAGCCGGATCGCCGTCGCCTACGACAACGCCACCCGCTACCAGAACGAGCGCCGCCTCGCCGTCGCGCTGCAACGCGCGCTGCTGCCCCAGGCCCTCCCCCAGGTGCCGGGCGTGGCCACCGCGTCCTACTACCGGGCCAGTGCCCTCGGCGCCGAGGTGGGCGGCGACTGGTACGACGTCATCCAACTGCCGGACGGCGCGGTCGGGCTGGCCATCGGGGACGTCATGGGCCACGACGTCGACGCGGCCATCCAGATGGGCAGCCTGCGGTCGGCGCTGCACGCCTACGCGCTGGAGTCCTCCACCCCGAGCGAGGTGCTGGCCCGCCTCGACGCCCACTGCCGCACCCTCGACAGCGAGCGCTTCGCCACCTGCCTGTACGCCGTCTACGAGCCCGGAGCCCGTCGGCTGCGCTACGCGTCCGCGGGCCATCTGCCCCCGCTTCTGGTGGCCGGCGACCGGACCGGCTACCTGGACCTCGCCCCGGGCATGCCCCTCGGCGTGGCCCGCGGCGACGCCACCGACCACGAGACGCTGCTTCTCCCCGGCACCGGCCTGCTGCTCTTCACCGACGGCCTGGTCGAGCACCACACCGCGCCCCTCGACGACCGGCTCGCGGCCCTGCGTCTGCTCTGCCGCGACGCCATGCCCGCCCCGGAGTCCCCGCACGCCGCGCCCGCCCCGGACGTGATCATCGGCCAGGCCCTCGGCCTGCTGGCCACCCCCGGCCGCGTCGACGACGACACGGCCCTGCTGGCCGCGGTCCCGGCACCGTGAGGATCCGCAGGGGGCCGGCCGTCGGACAGGCGTCCGACGGCCGGCCCCCTCACATCGCTGTCAGCGCGGTTCCCGTACGACCGCCACGTCCCCGGCGGCCACCTTCACCGAGCCGCCCTCGGCCGCCTTGCCCGTCAGCAACTCGGTGCCGTCGGCCCTGACTTCGGCGTCCTCGTCCCCATGGTTGATCAGGAAGAGGTAGTCGGCGTCCGGTCCCCGTCGCAGTACCGCCTCCACGCCCTCGGGAGTCGTACGCACCGGCTCCACGCCCGCATCCGCGCGGATGCGGTCCAGCACCGACGCGAGCGTCGTCGGGTCCGGGAGCGTGGCCAGGTACCAGGCGGTGCCCGAGCCGTGGGTGTGACGGGTCACCGCCGGGACACCGGTCAGCGGGCCGGAGGTGTACGTGGCCACCGGCTCGGCGCCCGCCAAGGCGACGCGCTCGGACCACAGCCCCGCCGTACCGCCCCCGCTCAGCCCCACCGACTCCCCCGGCAGCAGCGGGAACAGCTCGTCCGTCCGGACGCCCAGCGCCTCGCGGAACGCGCCCGGGTAACCGCCCAGCCGGACATGGCAGTTCTCGTCCACCGCGCCGCTGTGGAAGCCGACCGCCAGGACACCCCCGTCCGATGCGAAGCCCGTCAGGTTCGCCGCGCCCTCGTCGTCCACCAGGTAGAGGCTCGGCGCCAGGACCAGCTTGTACGCGGAGAGGTCCGCGTCGGGGCGTACGAAGTCCACGGCGACGCCCGACCGCCACAGCGGCTCGTACCAGGCGCGGACCAGGTCCTGGAAGCGGACCTCTTCGCTGGGCTGGGAGGGGAGTTCGACGGCCCACCAGGCGCTCCAGTCCCAGACGATCGCCACCTCGGCGACGCCCTCACTGCCGCGCACCTCGGCCAACGACCGCAGATCCGCGCCCAGTCGGACCACGTCACGCCAGATCTGGCTGTCCGTGCCCGCGTGCGGGAGCATCGCCGAGTGCCACTGTTCGGCGCCCGCCTTGGCGGCCCGCCACTGGAAGTACGCGATGCCGTCCGCGCCGTGGGCCACGTGGGACAGGGCGTTGCGGCGCAGCTCGCCCGCCGTCTTCGCCCGGTTGACCGGCTGCCAGTTCACCGCGCCCGTGGAGTGTTCCATCAGCAGCCACGGACGGCCGCCCGCCAAGGACCGCACCAGGTCGCCGCTCAGGGCGATGTCGATCTGCGACTCCGGGTCCGTCGACTGGAGGTAGTGGTCGTTCGAGACGATGTCCAGCTCGGGGGCCCAGCGCCAGTAGTCCAGCTTGTCGAAGTTGTACATCACCATGAAGTTGGTGGTGGCGGGGGTGGACGGGGCCGCCTCCAGCAGCACCTCCCGTTCCGCCTTGCACAGCGACAGCAGTTCGTCGCTGCAGAAGCGGCGCCAGTCCAGCTGGTGGGTCGGGTTCGGGACCGCGCCCGTCGGGCGGGGCGGGATGATCTCGTCCCAGTCGTAGTACCACTGGCTCCAGAACGTCGTGCCCCAGGCGTGGTTCAGCGCCGCCAGGTCGTCGTCGTACTTGTTCCGGAGCCAGACGCGGAACGCCGCCGCGCTCGTGTCGCAGTGGCACTCGCCGTTGTGGCAGCCGTACTCGTTGTGGACGTGCCACATGACCACGGCCGGGTGGTCGGCGTACCGCTCGCCCAGCACACGGGCGATCCGCAGGGCCGCCTCGCGGTAGGCGGGGCTCGACGGGCAGAAGGTCTGGCGGCTGCCGTAGGAGAGCGTGCGGCCGTCCTTGTCGACCGGCAGGGCGTCCGGGTGGGCCCGGAAGAACCAGGCCGGCGGGGCCGCCGTCGGCGTCGCCAGGTCGGCCGCGATGCCGTTCTCGTGGAGCAGGGCCAGGATCCGGTCGAGGCGGGAGAAGTCGTACGCGCCCTCCTTCGGCTCGAGGAGCGCCCACGCGAAGATGTTGACGCTGACCATGGTGACGCCGGCCTCACGCATGAGGCGTACGTCCTCGGCCCAGACCTCCTCGGGCCACTGCTCGGGGTTGTAGTCACCGCCGTAGGCGATGCCGGGGACCTTCAGTTCGCGCGCGGTCATCGGGCAACTCCCGTCAGGAGGCGGCGTGTGGTGTCCACGCCCCAGGTGTCAAGGGACAGCAGGCGGTCGCTGGAGGCCATCAGGCCGCCCGTCGACTCGACATGGGCCGCCCAGCGTTCCCGTGTCTCCACGGCGGGGCGGGCCATCAGACAGTCGGGGTCGTTCACCCAGAGGCGGCCGTGCTGCCACTGGCGGCCGACGCCCGTGAACTCGGCGGGGTCCTGGCCGGGCTGGCTGTAGTCGTCCGCCTCGGGGCGGCGGTGCGGAGCCGTGTCGGGGCTGATCCGCATGGCGTCGAACAGGCCGACGGAGGGGAGAATCGGCGCGCCGCAGCCCAGAAGGTAGGCGTCGGGGCCGATCGCGTCGCGGATCAGCTCGATCCCCTGGCGGTACGCCGTCAGGGCGTCCACCGGCGCGTGCCGTACGCCCTCCAGCGCGCCCGCGTAGAGGAAGTCGACCTTGAAGTAGTCGTAGCCCTCGGAGCGCAGGGTCGTGAAGACCTCGGTCAGGTACGCCGCCGCCTCGGGGTGCGTGGTGTCCAGGACGTGGAGGTCGTGGCCCCAGTTGCGGCCCGCGTGCAGGGGCTCGCCGTCGGAGTCCTTGACCAGCCACTCCGGGTGCTCGGCGGCCAGTGTGCTGGACGGGTCGACGAGGAAGGGGGCCGTCCAGATGCCGGCGCGGCGGCCCCTCGCCCTGATCGCGTCGGCGATGCCCGCGCGGGAGCGGAAGCGGCCGGAGAGGGTGAGCCAGTCGCCCAGGGCCTTCTGGTAGCCGTCGTCGATCTGGACGACGTCGATGGGGAGGTCGAGGGTGTCCATCGCACGGAGGTTCTCGTGGATGTCGTCCTCGGTGACGGAGGTGAAGTACTCGTACCAGGAGCACCAGACCGTGGGCGCCTGGCGGGGGGCCGTCAGGCCGAGGCCGGTGGCCCAGTCCGCGAGGACGGACTGGATGTCCGTGCCGGTCCACTCCTTCACGGGGCCGTCGGCACTCACGTCGGCCTGTCCGTCGCGGACGACGAGGCGGATCGACGGCACCTCGGCGGTCGGCTCGGGCGCCGCCCACAGCCGTACGGGGGTGCCGTCGCCCGGGTCGAGCACCAGCAGACCCTCGCCCTGGAAGGTGCCGGCGGGGACGGTGCGGCCGGGGCGGTAGCAGACGGTCGCCCAGTTGGCGTTGGTCGGGCGGTAGGGGGCGTCGCCGAGCGCGTAGGAGCCGCTGGGGCTCCAGGACTGCCAGCCCTCCTCGTGGACCCTCGCGGTGCGAAGGTCCACGGGCACGGAGGCGACCGGCGTGAAGGGGTTGGCCGCTGTTGGCGGAGAAATGTTCATAACGTCGCTTTAGCTCGATCATGTGATGGTCGGCCCTTTGGGCTTGCGGAACTCTGGGCCGACCTGGCTAGCGTTGTTGTGCGATCTGGGACGCCGGGTAGGGCGCCAGCTGCGGGGCCCCCGCTCCACCGGAGTGATGGTTCGGGGCCTCCCCGTCGCCTCTGGCCATACCCGCATGGCCAGGTCGTGAGGGAACCGGCCTCCTGGGCCCGGACCACGGACACGATCCGTGTCGCCGACCTGGGGTCGAGTACGCCGGGGACCAGTACGCCCACGACCGTTCGGGGCGTGCGGCTGAGCGGACTCGCTGCTCAGTCCGGAGGAACGGTCGGGCACGGTGGTTCTGATGGCGCCGGGCCTTGGGGTGAGTCCGGCGCCGGACCTGCGTGACCTTCTGCAAGCCCGGCGCCAGACCTCTGTGACGGGCTGGCGTCAGCCCTTGTTCGCGCCCAGGGTCAGACCGCCCACGAACTGCCGTTGGAGCAGGAAGTAGACGATGAGAGTGGGGATCGCGGTGAGCAGGGCTCCGGCGGCGACGAGGTTGTTGTCGGTGAAGAACTGGCCGGAGAGGTTGTTCAGGGCCGAGGTGATCGGCATGTTCTCGCCGGTGGAGATCAGGACGAGCGCCCAGAAGAAGTCGTTGTAGATCCAGATGGACAGCAACGTGGCGAGGGCGGCCATCGCGGGCTTGCACAGCGGCAGGACGATCTGCCAGTACATCCGCCATACCGAGGCGCCGTCGACGAGCGCGGCCTCGGTCAGTTCGTGCGGCAGCGAGCGCATGTAGTTGCTGAGCACGAAGGCGCAGAACCCGGACTGGAACGCGATGTGGATGAGGACCAGGCCGAGCGCGGAGTCGTACAGCTTGCCGCTCATCGTGATGCCGGGCAGGTCGATGAGCAGGTACATGCGGTACAGCGGGGTGATGATGACCTGCTGCGGGAGCAGGTTGCCGGCCGTGAAGACCAGCAGCAGTGCCAGGTTGATCCGGAAGTCGAAGCGGGACACGTAGAACGCGACCATCGACGACAGGAACAGCGTGAGCAGCACCGCCGGGACGGCGATGACCAGCGTGTTCACGAAGTAGTGCGTCATGTCGGACTGGGTGAACGCGTTCGTGAAGTTCTCGAAGGTCAGCTTGTCGGGCCAGGAGACATAGCCCTTCTCACTGGTCTCCGAGTACGGCCGCAGCGCCGCGTAGACCGCCCAGAGCAGCGGGGCGAGCCAGGCCAGCGCGGTGCCGGCCAGGAACACGTGCAGCAGGACCCGGGCGGGACGCAGGGGCGTGCGCTCCTTGTGGGTGCCCGTGGTGAGGTCCGCCACGACGTCCTTGGTGGCGGTGGGGGCGGTGGAGGCGCTCATGCGCGGCGCTCCTTCCGGAAGGTGCTGATCAGGTACGGGATGATCACGACGAGGGAGATCAGCAGGAGGACGACCGCGATCGCCGACCCGTATCCGATCCGGCTGGACTCACCGATGATGTTGCTGGTCACGAGGATCGACAGCAGCTCGGTGCCCTCGGCTCCGCCGTTGAAGACGAAGACGAGGTCGAAGGCGCGCAGTGCCTCGATGATGGTGACGACCAGGACCACGGTGTTGGTGGGGCGCAGCGTCGGGAAGATGACGTTCTTGAAGGTCTGCCACTCGTTGGCGCCGTCGAGCGCGGACGCCTCGCGCAGCGAGGGGTCGACGCCCTTCAGGCCGGCCAGGTAGAGGATCATCATGTAGCCGGTGTGGCGCCAGGACGCGGCGATGAGGATGGCCCAGAGGTTGAGGTCCGGGTCGCCGATCCAGTCGATGTACTGGCCCGGTTCGTTGGCGCCGATCAGGCTGTTGATCAGGCCGGTGTCGGGGTTGTAGACGAGCTGCCACACGAAGCCGATGACGGCCATGGACAGCACGACGGGCAGGAAGAACGCCGTCTGGTAGACCCGGCTGAACCGGATGTTCTTGTCCAGCTGCACGGCCAGGAACAGGCCCATGGGCGTCGGGATCAGGATCAGTACGACGAACCAGACCACGTTGTGCTCGACGGCGGGCCAGAACTGCGGGTTGTTGCTGAACAGTTCCTTGAAGTTCTCCAGCCCGACCCACTGGATGGTGTCGAAGCCGATGCCGTCCCAGGTGGTGAAGGCGAGGAGGATCGAGGCCAGCGCCGTCACCCACACGAGGGCGACATGCAGGATCGTCGGCAGACCCGCCATCACGCCGAGGGTCAGCCGGTCGCGCCTGGTCAGCAGACGCTTGTGGCCCGTCGCGTGCTTCTTGACGGGGACATGGGCAGAGCCCGGAGGCGGCACCTTGGCCGCTTCCGGGTTGCCCGACTTCTCGGGGGTGGTGTCGGTCTTGGTCATGAGGAGGCGAAGATCGTCTTCTTCTGGCGCTCGATCGACGAGAGCAGACTGTCGATGCCCTTGGGGTCACGGATGAACTTCTGCAGCGAGGGCTGCATCACCGTGGACGTGAAGTCCGGGCGGCTGTCGCGGTCCATGAACTGCGTGAGGCTCTTGGCGCCCGCGATCATGTCGTACGCCTTCTTCTGCAGGGCGGTGTACGACGAGGTGTCGGCGCCGGTGGCGGCGTGGACCACGCTCGGGTCGGCCTTGAGGTAGATGTCCTCGGCCTCCGTGGTGCCCAGGAACTCCAGGAGCTTGACGGCCTCGGCCTTGTTCTTGGGGTTCTTGCTCATCATGAAGCCGTCGGTGGGCGCCTCGACGGTGTCCTGGCCGTACGCCGGGTCGATCTCCGGGAAGGCGAAGAAGTCGAGGTCGTCGAGGTCTTCCTTGTTGGTGAACTGCTGCGCCACGAAGGTGCCCAGCAGGTACATGCCGGCCTTCTTCGACACCAGGGTCTGGGCCGCGTCCTGCCAGGTGCGGCCGACGGCGCCCTCCTGGTGGTACGGGAGGAGCTCGGCCCACAGGTCGAAGGCGGACTTCACCTTGGCGTCGGTCCAGGACGCCTTGCCCGCCATCAGCTCGACGTGGAAGTCGTAGCCGTTCTTGCGGAAGTTGATCTGGTCGAAGGTGCCGAGCGCGGGCCAGGCGTCCTTGTCACCGAACGCGATCGGGACGAGCCCGTCCTTCTGCATCTGCTTGCACAGGGCGATCAGCTGGTCCCAGGTGGTGGGGACCTCGTAGCCCTTCTCCGCGAAGACGCTCTTGCGGTAGAAGAGCGCCCAGGGGTAGCTGTACAGCGGCACGAAGTAGTACTTGCCGTCCTCGCCCTTGCTGAGCTTCTGCATCGCCTCGGGGAAGTTGCCCTGGATGGTCTTCCACACGTCGTCGATCGGCGAGGCCAGGCCCTTGGCCGCGAAGAACTGCATCCGGTAGCCGGCGAACCAGGTGAACACGTCGTCCGGCGTGCCCTGCAGGTAGGAGTTGATCTGCTCCTGGAAGGTGTTGGAGTCCTTGGTGTTCACGTCGACCGTGATGCCGGACTTCTTCTGGTACGCCGCGTAGATCTCGGCGAACGCCTTCTTCGGAACCGGGTCGGACGCCTTGGAGCCGAGGGTGACGGTCTTCGGGTCGGCGGCCGTGCCGCTGCCGCCGCAGGCGCTCAGCAGGGGGATGCCGGCGCCGAGCGCGGCGGCGCCGCCTATGCCGCGCAGCAGGGTGCGGCGGCTCGGACCGGGCACGGCGAGACCAGAAGGTGTGAGATGCATGTACGGCTCCCTGGGGGGACAGGTCGTTCGGTCTCCATGGCCCTCGCCGGTGACTGATCGAAAACAATCAGAAACCAACTCGACCGAACATCGTGGCCGCAATAACAGCTCTATGTCATGTCATACGTCAAGGCTTCTTGTCCCCCTTTGTTGAAACGTAATCCCTGGTTGTCGAAACGTGACCGTCATACACGTGAGCCACATCACCCACGGACATGCGCACATATACGGGACAGAGCGGTCGCACATGCTCGCGCGCGGGTGTGCGCGTGATCATTTGAAGGCGGGGTGCCCCTTCAGGTGTTTGCGTCGGCGTATGGACGCGCCCCGGTGTCCCCGCCGCGTCGGCGGCCTGCCCTCCCGCGCCGCTCCCCCCTTCAACTGGATCCGGATCCGCACCTCGGCGCCGCCCAGCACCGACGACCCGATCCGTACATCGCCGCCGGTCGACTCGGCGAGTCGGCGGACGATGTCGAGTCCCAGACCGGTCGAGCCGTCGCTGCCGGAGCCACGGCCACGGGCCATGGCGGCCTCGGGGTCGGCGATGCCCGGGCCGGCGTCGGAGACCAGAACGATCACCGCGTCCTCGCCGTTGTGAACGTCGACCGCGAACGCCGTGCCCTCCGCCGTGTGACGGAAGACATTGCCGAGGAGGGCGTCCAGGGCGGCTGCCAGGTCGGCCCGGGCGACGGGTATGCGCACCGGGCGCTCGGCCCCGGCCATCCGCCACCTACGGCCCTCGTCCTCCGCGAGCGCCGACCAGAACGCCATCCGCTCCCGGACCACCTCGGCCGCGTCGCACCCGGCACCCGGCCCCGCCGTCGCGGTCTGCGGCTTGGCCTCCCGCGCCGTCCTGATGATCGTGTCGACCTCCCGCTCCAGTTGCTCCACCGCCGCCCGGGTCTGCTCGGCGGCCGGCCCGTCGCCGAGCGAGGCCGCGTTGAGCCGCAGCACGGTCAGCGGTGTCCGCAGCCGGTGCGACAGATCGGCCGCCAGCTCCCTCTCGTTCGCCAGTAGCTGGACCACCTGGTCGGCCATCGCGTTGAATGCCATCGCCGCCAGCCGCAGCTCCTTCGGCCCCTCCTCCGGTACACGTGCGCCCAGCTGCCCCTCCCCCAGTTCGTGCGCGCTCTCGACCAGCCGCTGGGCGGGCCGGACCATGCGCACCCCGAGCCGGTCGGCCACCGCGACCGAGCCGACGATCAGCAGGGCGCCCACCCCGGCGAGCACCGCCCATGCCATGACGACCCCGTTGCTCACCTCGGACTCGGGCACATACACCTCGAGGACCGCTATCTCGCCGGAGCTGAGCGCGGTGGGCTGGAGCAGCGTGGACCCGCCCGGCACCTCGGCGGTGGACGCCCGGCCCCACTTCCGCACGGTGGCGATGTCCTTGTCGGAGGCCCGCTGCCGCCCGAGATCGATCGCGGCGGCCCCGTCGCCGCCCGCCGGTATGTGCACGGCCATCCCCTCGTCCGCCCCCGCCGAGGCGACGACCCGCTCCAACTGCTCCCGGTCGGTGGTGATCGAGAGGGCCGGGGCGATCGCGGCCGCCTCCCGCTCGGCATTGGAGAAGGCCCGGTCCCGTGCCATCTCCCTGATGACCAGCCCGAGCGGCACCGCGAAGGCGACCACGACCATCGTCGTCACCGCCACGCACACCTTGACCAGCGCCCACCTCATGGCCCCACCGCCCCGCGCACTGCGCCCGGCGTCCCCCTCATGGCCTTGCCCCCGCCGCCGGCGGCTCCAGCTTCACGCCGACCCCCCGCAGCGTGTGCAGATAGCGGGGCTTGGCCGCCGTCTCCCCCAACTTCCGCCGCAGCCACGACAGATGCACGTCTATGGTCTGGTCGTCCCCGTACGACTGCTGCCACACCTCGGCCAGCAGCTCCTTGCGCGGCACGACGACGCCGGGCCGGCCGGCGAGGAAGGCGAGCAGGTCGAACTCGCGCCGGGTGAGGTCCAGTCGTACGCCGTCCAGCTCGGCCTGGCGGCGCAGCGGATCGATCGCGAGGCCGCCGACGCGGAGCACCGGGGACGCGGGCGCCTCCCCGGTCGAGGCGCGGGAGCGGCGCAGTACGGCGGCGATCCGGGCGGACAGGTGCTCGACCGAGAACGGCTTGGTCAGATAGTCGTCCGCGCCCGCGTTCAGCAGCCGCACGATCTCCGCCTCGTCGTCCCGCGCGGTGGCGATGATCACTGGTACGTCCGTGATGCCGCGCAGCATCTTCAGCGCCTCGGAGCCGTCCAGATCGGGCAGCCCGAGGTCGAGGATCACCACGTCGAAGCGGACATGCGCGACCTCGCGCAGCGCCTCCAGGGCCGTACCGACGCTGCGCACGATGTGTGCGGCGTCCGTCAGATGCCTGATCAGCGCCGAGCGTACGAACTGGTCGTCCTCGACCACGAGCACACTTGCCATGCGCCGCACCGTACGCCAAACGGGAGAGGCCGGTCTGGGCCTGTGGACAACTCCCGCGCAGGCCCTGCGCAACGGCCCCGCAAGCGGGACGCCCCACGACATCACCGTGGCTGGTGGGGCAGTATGGCCGCGATGCGCAGAGGACTCCTGCACGTACTGGCCTGGCTGCTCGCCACGGGCGCGGCGGTCACCGTGTCGTGGTGGGGCGTCCACACGGTGATGGCCGGCACCGCGTACGACCCGCCCCGCGCCCTGCCCATCACGGCCGCCGATGCCCAGGCCCAGGGAGCCCCCGCGCCGACCAGCGGCACGCCCCGCCCGGAGCCGTCGACGAGCACGAAGGCACCGGAGAAGAACGACAGCCGCGAGCCGTCTCCCACCCCCTCCACGCCGTCGAAGTCCGCGAAGCCCCGCCCGAGTCCGAGCACCGGCACCCCGGCCGACTCGGGCGACATCAAGGCGTACGACACCGAGGGCGGCCGGGTCGTCCTCTCACTCGGCGACGAGGACGCGACCCTCGTCTCGGCGACGCCCGGCTCGGGTTGGTCGATGCAGGTGTGGAAGACGGAGACCTGGATCCGGGTCGACTTCGCCTCCGGCGCGGACCGGGTGTCGGTGTTCTGCGCCTGGCATGACAGCGCGCCCCGGGTGGACGTCCAGAACTTCTGAACGGAACTCGGCGGGGCTCAGCGGAACGCCGACGACGGCGGTGCGGGCGAGGCCACCGCCCCCGCGTCCGTCACCGGCACCGCGCCACCCGTGAAGTCGGTGAGCGTCCTGCCGTGTTCGACGCGGCCGGGGTGCGGGTCGGAGGCGGCGCGGCGGGTCAGTTCGGCGACGGGCAGCGGCTGGTCGGAGGCGACGAGGACCGCGTTGCCGAATCGTTTGCCCCGCAGCACGGTCGGGTCGGCGACCAGCGCCAGCTCCGGGAACACGACGGCCGCGGTGACGATCTGGCCCCGCAGATGGGCGAGCGGCGGGCCGTCGGCGAGGTTGGCGGCGTAGAACCCGCCGGGCTTCACCACCCGCCGTACGTCCGTGAGGAATTCCGTCGACGTCAAGTGCGCCGGGGTGCGCGCCGCGCTGAACACATCCGCGATCACCAGGTCCGCCCACCCGTCCGGCACCTTCGCGAGCCCTTCGCGCGCGTCCGTCGACCGCACCCGTATCCGCGCGTTCGGATCCAACGGCAGCTCCCGCCGGACCAGTTGGACGAGCGCCGCGTCCCGTTCGACGACCTGCTGCGTGGACCGGGGCCGGGTGGCGGCCACGTACCGGGCGAGGGTGAAGGCGCCCCCACCGAGGTGCACGGCGTGCACGGGCCGCCCGGCCGGGGCGGCGAGATCGATGACATGCCCGAGCCGCCGCTGGTACTCGAAGGAGAGATACGCCGGATCATCGAGATCGACATGCGACTGCGGCGCCCCGTCGACGAGCAGCGTCCACGCCCGCGCGCGATCCCGGTCCGGAAGCAGTTCGGCAAGCCCCCCGTCGACCGCCTCGACCACGGCGTCGGCCCCTTGCCCCCGCCGCCCCTGCCCCTTCTTCGACCTGCCCATTCACTCATTATCCGCCCGGACGAAAAGGGGCGCGTCACGCGGGGGCACCACGCTGCGGGCCGCAGGCCCGCCCTTGAGGGGCGCGGGGCTGTGTCGATCTGCGGCTCCGCCGCGCGGGCGCGATCAGCCACGACAAACCCGCAGCCGCCGACGAACAGAAGCCCTACGGCGACCAGGCTGGCTCAACCTGCGGAGCTCACCGGCAGTTGTCCGCGGCCTCGATCAATCGCGCAGCCTCATCCAGCGCCGCCCGCAACACCGTCGGATCCGTCGCGAGGTCCGCCTCGCCGGGCGGCAGCAGCCAGTCCGCCCCGTCCGCGGGTGCCGGCACCGCCCCCCGCCCATCGCTGTGCGTACACGTACTCCCCGGCACGTCCCACGCGTCAGCCGTACCCGGCGGCACCAGGAATCCCAGGGTGTCGCACGTGTCGTCATGCAGCACGGGCCCGACCGCCATGACGGGCCCCACCGCGTCGACGGCACCCCGGCGGAGGATGTCGACCGCCTCCAGCCCCTGCCGCGCAGGCACGGTCACCAGGTCACACTCGGAACGGGGTTCGAGGTTCTTCATCCGGGCCTCCCATGCCTACCAGCCCCCTGCCCAACGCGTCACCCCGTCAACGGCTACGGCGAAACTGCGCCGCAAAGGATGGCAGTTCATGGCAGATCCAGGATGAGATATCCGGTTTGTAGCCAAACCTCGCGTGGGGGCACCGACGGGGCAGGTACGTTCTTGCCCCGCCGGACACAGCGGAACCAACCGTGCAGCACGCACACAAGTCCGACTGGTTCCGGCATGGTTCGACGGTTCGCGAGAGAGGGCCCGGCCATGGTGTCGTCATCGGTGACCTCGTCCGAGTTCCCCCGTCCACAGCGGCCGAACCTCGCCTTCCGGCAGTTGCGCGGGCAGCGTTCGCCCGGCGAGTTCGCCGCCGCGGTACGACGGGCCGCGCGGGAGATCGGCGAGCGGGTGAGCTGTGACGCGCGGTACGTCGGACGGGTGGAGGCAGGCGAGATCCGCTGCCCCAACTACGCGTACGAACGGGTGTTCCTGCATATGTTCCCCGGCCGGACGCTGACCGACCTGGGGTTCGCGCCCCGCGCGGAGGTACGCGGTCGAGGGGCGCGCCCCGCCGACGAAGCGCCCTCCCCTCGCAACAAGAGCCGCTCGCACTCCTCACAGGGAATGAGGGGTGAGACGGAAGAGGCGTACGAGCCGTATGACACGCAAGAGACGTACGACATGCAGGACCCGCGGGGCGGCACGGGCTATGTGCGCGGCCGGCGGGGCCCGCAGCACACGTACCAGAACCACGAGGAGAGCGACGTGCAACGTCGCGCATTCATGACCGGGGGTACCGCCGCGGTGGCGGCCGCCTCGCTCGGCCCCTTCGCCCTGGGCGGCACGGCCTCGGCCGCGGGCCGTCCCGTCCACCGGGCGGGCACCGGGGAGGCGGGGGCCCTCGAAGCCGCCGTACGCAAGATCCGGCTGCTCGACGACCGGCACGGGGCGGACGGGCTGTACCGCAGGGCCTCGGCGCCGCTGCGGGCGGCGTACGCGCTGCTCGACGCGGGCACCACCCGGCAGACCACCGCCGACCGGCTGTACGCGGGGGCGGGGGAACTGGCCATCTCCGTGGGCTGGTTGGCCCATGACTCGGGGCGGTTCGACGACGCCCGCTCGCACTACGCGGAGGCGCTGGCCACGGCCCGGATGTCCGGGGACCCGGGTCTGGAGGCGCACGCGTTCTGCAACACGGCCTTCCTCGCGCGGGACGCGGGCCGGCCGCGCGAGGCGGTACGGGCGGCGCAGGCCGCGCAGCGGGTCGCCCGGCCGCTGGGGTCGCCGCGGCTGATGTCCCTGCTGGCGCTGCGGGAGGCGGGCGGCTGGGCGGGGCTCGCCGACCGCACCGGGTGCGAGCAGGCGCTGGCCCGGGCGCACGCCCTGTTCGGGCGGGGGGCCTGCGAGGCCGACCCCGAGTGGATGAGTTTCTACGGGGAGGCCGAGCTGGAGGGCCTTGAGGCGCAGTGCTGGTCCACGCTGGGCGACTGGACCCGGGCGGCCCGGCACGCGCGCCGGGCGGCCGGGCTGCAGAACCCGCACTTCACGCGCAACATCGCGCTGTACACCGCCGAGCTCGCCGACGATCTCGCGCGCGGGGGGTTGCCGGACGAGGCCGCGGCGGCGGGTATGCGGGTCCTCGACCTCCTCGACGAGGTCCAGTCCTCCCGGGTGCAGCAGATGCTCGCGGGGACCGCGCGCGTGTTGCTGCCGCATCGGCGGGCTTCGGGGGTGTCCGCGTTCCTGGAGCGGCACGCGGGGGTTGCGCGGTCGGCTTAGGCGGCGGTTTTGAGGGTGCCCCTCGCTGTGGGTGGGCGGGGGTCGGTCTCGCTCACCGGCGCTCGCCGGGTGCCGCTGCGCCCACCCGTGCCGCCCCAAGCGGCACGACTGCCCGCAGCTACGCGGACGGCGAAGTAATCAGCCGGCCAGATGCCCCGTGTCGTTCCAGGACTCGATCGCCGGGTCGCCGTAGGCCCAGCCCAGTACCGACAGGGACGTCGGGTTGAGGCGGATGCGGGCGGCGAAGTCGAGGCCGAGGCCCAGCCAGCGGGCGGCTATGGAGCGCAGGATGTGGCCGTGGGCGAAGACCAGTACGTCGCGGTCCTCGCTCCGTGCCCACGCGACCACCTCGTCCGCGCGCGCGGAGAGCTGCTGAAGGCTCTCCCCTTCGGGGACGCCGTCGCGCCACATGAGCCAGCCGGGCCGGAAGGCCTGGATCTCGGCGGGGGTGAGTCCTTCGTACGCCCCGTAGTCCACCTCCATCAGCGTGTCCCACTCGGTGGCCCGGTCGCCGAAGCCGGCCAGTGCGCACGTCTCACGCGCACGCGCGAGGGGACTCGTCCGGACATCGACGCCGGGCAACCCGTCCAGGGGCGCACGGTGCAGGCGCTCGCCGAGGAGCTTCGCACCGCGTCGGCCCTCTTCGAGGAGGGGGATGTCCGTCCTGCCGGTGTGCTTCCCGAGCAGGGACCATTCCGTCTGTCCGTGCCGGGCCAACAGGATGCGCGGTGCCATGGGAGACCTTTCCGAGGGGCCTTCGGGAGAAAGGAGAAATGAGAGGCGGACGGGTCCATCATCGCTCACGCTGTCGCGAGGCAACCCGAGAGGCGATCCCAGCGTCTTGGACATCGTCTTGCACAGGGGCCACAGCTGGACGAAACACAGATGAACACCGACGCACGCAGACGGGGGAGGACGTTCGGATGCCGCAGACCGAGGCGATCGAAGCACCGGTTACCAGAGGGGCGACCGGCGCACCGGTTACCGAGGCGGCACCGAGCATCCGGCTCCGCTGGTGGACCGAGCTGCCGCTGATCCTGCTGGTGTACGGGGCGTACTCGGTCGGTCGGCTGCTGGCCCGCGGCGACACCTCCGACGCGGTCGACCACGGCTTGGCGATCCTGCGGATCGAGAAGGCCCTGTGGCTCAACGCCGAGCATCCGCTGAACCGTCTGTTCGTCCGTGAACCCTGGATCGGGATACCCGCCGACTTCTGGTACGCGTCGCTGCACTACCTGGTCACACCCCTGCTCCTGGTGTGGCTCTTCAGGTCCCGCACCGTGCGCTATCGCGCGGCCCGCACCTGGCTGATGACCTCCACGTTCATCGGTCTGATCGGCTTCACCCTGCTCCCCACCTGCCCGCCGCGCCTGCTCGACCCGTCGTACGGCTTCGTCGACACCATGGCCCACTACAGCTCGTGGGGCTGGTGGGGCGGCGAGGCCAGCGCGCCCCGGGGGCTGGGCGGCATGACGAACCAGTACGCGGCGATGCCGAGTCTGCACGTCGGCTGGTCGCTGTGGTGCGGTGTGATCCTCTGGCGCTTCGGCAGCGGCTCCCGTCTCATGCGGACCGCGGCCGTCGCGTACCCGCTGATCACCACGATCGTGGTGATGGGCACCGCGAACCACTACTTCCTCGACGCGGTGGCCGGCGCCGCCGTGATGGGCACGGGCCTGTTGCTGACACCGCTGGTGCTGCGGATCGTGGACCAGTGCCGGGTCACGCTCGAACTCGGGGCGGCGGCCGACGGCCGGTTCGGTGGCGGGCTCGGAGGCCGGGTCGACGGCGGGCTCGGAGACCGGCAGGACGGCGGGCTCGGAGGCCGGGTCGACGGTGTCGGGCCGTGGCGCGGCGAGGGGCGGGGCCGGGGGCGCGTCGAGGGGACCGTCACTCCGGTCGCGGTCGCCTCTCGTGGCTCGGTTTCCCCAATTGTCAGTGGTGGGTGCCAGACTTCCCCGGGTGAGCGAATTCCACGGCAGCGGATCATCGAACCCGAGCCGGGTGCCGCCCCCTCGCAAGCAGGAGACGGCGCTCCGGCAGCGGCTCGCTGAGCTGCGCGGACCCGAGGTCCCACCCAAGGCGCTGGACGCGCGCGCCCTCGCCGCGCTCGCGGCCAACCCGGGCTGCGAGCGCCGTGCGCTGCTGGACGGCGCGGGCGTGAACAAGGCGGTGCTGGCGGACGCGCTCGGCTCGCCCTCCGCCTTCGGCCAGTCCCAGTTCGCCTTCATGCGGGGCAACGCCTTCGAGGCCCGGGTCAAGGCGGACGGCGGCGCCGAGCTGCTGCGGCTGGTGCACGAGAGACTGGACCCCGGGGCCGAGCCACCGGCCGCGTCGCCCGTCTCCGTCCCCGACCTCGCCGCCGTGGGCCCCGAGGGCCGCGCCGCCCGTACGGCGCTGGCGCTCCGCGAAGCCACGGACGCCGACGGCTGGGCGCTGCTCGACCACCCCATGCTCGCGCTCGACGTGGCGGGCTCCCCCGCCTTCCTGGAGCCGGACGCGGTGGTGGTCCACCCGGACGGCACCTGGTCGGTCGTGGAGATCAAGTCCTTCCCGATGCTGGACGGTTCGGCGGACCCGGCGAAGGTGGGCGCGGCGGCCCGCCAGTCCGCGGTGTATGTGCTCGCGCTGGAGGAGGTGGCCGCCCGGCTCGATCCCGCACCCGACGTCCACCACCGGGTGCTGCTGGTCTGCCCCAAGGACTTCACCAACCTCCCGACGGCCGCAGCGGTGGACATCCGTAAGCAACGGGCGGTCACGCGCCGCCAGTTGACCCGCCTGACCAGGATCGAGGAGATCGCCGGCTCCCTCCCCGAGGGCACGTGCTTCGCCCCGGACCTCCCCCAGGAGCAGCTGACGACCGCCGTCGAGGCCCTGTCCGCCACCTACGCCCCCGAGTGCCTCGCCGCCTGCGAGCTGGCTTTCCACTGCCGGGCCCGTTCCCGCACCGAGGGCGCGGTGACGTCCCTGGGCCGGGCCACGCGGGCCGAGCTGGGCGGCCTCACGACGGTCGACGACGTCCTCGCGGCGGCCCACGGCAGGGCCGGGGACCCGGACGACCCCGCGGTGGCCGCGCTCAGGAGAGCGGCGGAGCTGCGGGCGGAGGCACTGGCAGGCGCCGGCCTGCCCGGCTCGGCCCCGGAGGGGGTTCCGTGTCGCTGATCGCCACCCTCGCCCGCCTCGAAGCCGTCAGTACGGGCCGCGCGCAGCCCGCCGCCACGGTCCTGCACCGGCATCTCTCCGCACACCCCCTCGTCCTCGTGCCGCTCACCACCGCCGGTGAGGCCGGGGCCCCGCTCGGCGCGCTCATCGGCACCGACCGGGACGCGCCCCGGCTGCTGGTGGTGCCGCAGCCCCGGGACCGTGACCTGCGGTTCGCGTTCCTGGCCGAGCTGGCGGACATCGTGCTGCCGTACATGGACGCGTACGCCGACGTCGTGGAGGCGGCCGAGCGCAGCGAGACCGACCCGGAGACCGGCAAGCGGGTCAAGGTCGAGGTCGAACTGTGCGCGGACGCACCGCAGTTGATCGTGCCGAGCCGGACGGGCATCGACTTCGTACGGCTCCTCGGGCGGTCCATGCGGTTCCGGCGCACCGCCGAGCAGGATCCGGAGGCGCCGCATCCGGCGCCGCCGCGCGTGCCGTTGCTCGGGCGGTGGCTGACGCACTTCGGGGAGCGGGCGCGGGTTCCGGGCTCCTCACTGCTGCTCGCGCTCACCGATCTGCTGTCGCGGCACTGGGCGACCGGGCAGTCCGGGGTGGAGGACCAGCACCTGGGGTCGCTGCTCGCCTGGATCGACCCCCCGGAGGGGGAATCGGGCGAGGCGGCGGCGCGGCGGGCCGAGTTGGCGCGGGACGCCGAGGGCCAGTTGCTGTGCCCGCCCGCCGGGCCCGCGACCGATCCGGCGTTCGACAACAAGCTGCTGGCCCCGGCCATCGAGCGGTACGACCGGGCGCGGCTCGCCCTGGCCGCCGCCGAGGACGGTCTGGAGGCCGACGACCGGTGGGGTGCGCTGACCGCCGCCGAGCGGGAGATCCGCGCCCTCGTCGAGAGCCGCACCCGGCCCACCTGGGACGCGGTCTGGCACGGCCTCGACCTGCTGCGCGCCCTGCCGGAGGGCGCCCACGCGGCCGACCGGTGGACCCGCGACCGCTGGTCGTTCACCGGCCACCGGGACCGGATCGTCGCCGGGGAGCCCCCGCAGCCCCGCCTGGACGACGCGGTCACCGCCGCGAACAAGCTGGCCGCGCGCGAGCGGGAGCAGGCCCGCCTCGACGCCCAGGAGGCCCTGGACGACCCCCTCGTCATGGCCGGGCGGCGGCTGGCCGGGGAGGCGTTCGCCGGGGAGGTCACGGACGTCGTCATGGCGTACAGCGAGGGCAAGCGGCCCAGCCCGCGGCCGCTGGTCACCGTACGGACGCGGGACCGGCCGCATCTCGGGGAGCGGGCGAAGGTGTACCGCTCGCTGGGCGGGAAGCCGCAGACGGCGGAGTTCGTGCGGTTCGAGGAGGACGAGGGGGACGAGGGCGGCGCTCAGGACGGCGGGCTGCTGGTCCTACGGATCATGGACAAGATGGGGCGCGGCAAGGAGCCGGAGGCGGGGTCCGTCCCCGAGAAGGGCGATCTGCTCTGCTTCACGCTCTTCGAGCACGACCAGCGGGGCGGGGCGAAGCTGCCGGACCCGGAGGAGACACCGTGGACGCACGGCGGACCGCCGGGTGAGCCCGACGCCGTACCGCTGCCGGATCCGGTGACCGAGGAGGACGCGCTGTGACCAGCCCCGAGGCCGTGCTCGACCCCGGGGCGGCCGCCGGTCGCGCCACCGACGCGATCCTGCGCGACACGCTGCGCGGCGAGGCGCGCGGTGTCGTGGTCGACTCGCCGCCCGGTGCCGGGAAGTCGACGCTCGTCGTCCGTGCCGCGCTGGAACTCGCCTCCGCCGGGCGCCCTCTGATGGTCATCGCGCAGACGAACGCGCAGGTCGACGACCTGGTGATCCGGCTCGCGGAGAAGGACCCGGACCTCCCGGTCGGCCGGTTGCACAGCAGTGACAGCGACCCGTACGACAAGGCGCTGGACGATCTGGCGAACGTGCGGAAGTCGACGAAGGCGGGCGATCTGGCGGGCCTCGATGTCGTGATCTCGACGGCCGCGAAGTGGGCGCATGTGAAGGGGGTCGAGCCGTGGCGCCACGCGATCGTCGACGAGGCGTACCAGATGCGGTCGGACGCGTTGCTGGCCGTGGCGGGGCTGTTCGAGCGGGCACTGTTCGTGGGTGATCCCGGGCAGCTGGATCCGTTCGCGATCGTGGGCAGCGAGCAGTGGGCGGGGCTGTCGTACGACCCGTCGGCCTCGGCGGTGACGACGCTGCTGGCGCACAACCCCGAGCTGCCGCAGCACCGGCTGCCGGTGTCGTGGCGGCTCCCGGCGTCCGCAGCGCCCCTCGTCTCCGACGCGTTCTATCCGTTCACGCCGTTCCGCAGCGGTACGGGGCATGGTGACCGGCGGCTCGCCTTCGCGGTGCCGTCGGACGGCTCCGGCCCGGACCGGGTGATCGACGAGGCGGCCGAGTCGGGGTGGGGGCTGCTGGAACTGCCGGCCCGGCACACGCCCCGCACCGATCCCGAGGCGGTACGGGCCGTCGCGCGCGTCGTACGACGGCTCCTCGACCGAGGTGGGGCGGCGACCTCGGAGCGGTCCGAGGTGCCCGTCCCGCTGACCGCCGACCGGATCGCCGTCGGCACGGCCCACCGGGACCAGGCCGCCGCGGTGCGCTCCGCGCTGGCCGAGCTGGGGGTCGTGGACGTGGTCGTGGACACGGCGAACCGGCTTCAGGGGCGGGAGTACGACGTCACGGTCGTCCTCCATCCGCTGTCCGGGCGGCCCGACGCGACGGCGTTCCACCTGGAGACCGGGCGGCTGTGCGTCCTCGCCTCCCGGCACCGGCACGCGTGCGTCGTGGTGTGCCGGGCGGGCGTGACCGACCTGCTCGACGACCACCCGTCAACCGAGCCGGTGCAGCTGGGGGTGACCGTGAAGTTCCCGGACGGCTGGGAGGCGAACCACTCGGTGTTGGCGGAGCTGGCGGAGCATCGGGTGGCTTGGCGGCCTTAGGGCGGGGGCGCCTTGGGGCGGGCGTCGCCGTGGGGGCCTCCCCAGGGGGCCTCGCCATGAAAGGCCTCGCCAGGAGGGGCCTCACTATGGGGCGGATCAGGGTGGGGCGGCGCCTTCGGGGGTGTGTGGGTGGGGCGGCCGCGCCTTCGGGGGCGCGGGTGTGTGGGGGGCGGCGTGTGGGGTGGTGGGGCGGGGGCGATGCCCACTTGCGCTGTCACGAGACAATGGACGGTGGCCCTCCTCCCGGGACACCCCGGGGCCGGCCCACTGAACCGTCGTACGAGGAGGAGAAGACATGGCGGAGCCCACGCCGCGTCGGCACGAACCGCGGCTACGCCCCGCGCCCCTGCTCTTCGAGCCGGCGGAGGCGGCCGGCGATCCCGAGCACTTCTTCGATCTGGAGTCGATCGACGATCCGCGGGCGTTGCTGTCGCGGGCGACGGAGTTGGCGCAGGCGTTTCGGGCGGCGGCGGACCGGGCCGTGGAGTTCCAGGCGATCGCGGCGGCGCAGCTTGCCGATCCTCGGCGGTTCGACCGGTTGACCTCGGCGGATATCGCGGAGCGGGCCGAGTGGACCGAGGACTATGCGAAGAAGATGGTCGAGTTCGGGCGGGATCTCATGCGGGGGCGGGATGTCAGCGGGCCGGAGACCATCTGAGCGCGGGGTTCTGCGGCCGGGGTGACAGGTGACCCTGCGCCGGAGCTGGGCGGGGGTCGGAGGCGCTTACCGGCGCTGACAGGGTGCCGCTGCGCCCACCCTCCCCCACTCTCGGCTTCGCTCGAGCGGGAGGTGCCCCCATCGCCCCAGCGGCACGACTGCCCGCAGCTAGGACGGGTGGATGGGCAGCGGCCCCGCCGGCGCCGCTGCCCCCGTCAGGACGGGTGGGGTGGGCACCCGCCCCAGCGGCACGACCGCCCGCAGCCAGGACCGGGGGCGGCGAGCCCGGCCTAGCGGCACAGCCGCCCCCCCGGGGTAGGTGCGCAACGGCCCCAGCGGCGCCGCTGCCCCAGCCAGGACGGGGTGGGGGTGCAACCATCGCAGCGGCACGACCGCCCGCAGCGAGGACCGGGTGGGCGGGCACCGCCCCAGCGGCGCCGCTGCCCCAGCCAGGACGGGGTGCGTGCGCAACCGCCCCCGCAAGCCGGACCGGGATCCGTGGGGGCCCGTCTCAGCGGCGCGACTGTCCGCGGCTGTGGGGGGGCGTAGCCGCCTCAGTGGGGTCGCTGAGCGTGGCTGGGCGGGCAGTCGGGATATCCGGGGCGAAACGACGGTTGGCATATGCCGGGTGGGCAAGATACCCCACTTGCCCATCTCTCGTATCAGTTTCCGGCAACTGCCCGGGGTCAGGTGGTCACGGGCGGTAGATCTAGGGGTATGAGCAGTGACGTGGGATCGGGCAGGTATCCGCGGGACGGGGTCGATGTCGCGGGGGTCACGGCGGAGGGGGCGGCTTGGCTGGCCTCGGCAGGAACGTATCCGCGGGGTGCGTCGGCATTGCGGGAGGAGCGGTCGGCGGCGCCGTTGGTGTTGCCGTGCGGGACCGTGTTCGACGTCGTCAGCGTGCCGGCGATCTTCGGGCGGCGGATGCTCGACCGGATATGGGGCGAGGGGCCCGGCTCCGGACCCGTGGCCGTGTACCGCGGGCGGACGCTGCTGTTCGCCTCCCCCGGCACCGCCCACCGGCTGCCCACGCTCCTGGAGTGGGAGGAGTGGGGCTCGCCCGGCCGCACCGGCGCCGTCCCGCCGCTCCTCTGCCACGGCACCGGCGACACCGTGACCGTCCCGGCCCTGCTCAGCACCGGCGACGGCATGCCGGAGGCGCCCGGCACCACCCGGCTCGGATCCCGCTGGCTCGTCGCCCCGGACACCCGGCGACCTTGGCTCCCGGGGCCCGACGTACTGCTCTGGGCGGCCGTCCGGGCGGCCCGTGCGAGCACCTCCGCGACCGTGCGCGTATCGATTTTTCCTCCCCCCGATCAGGGTGCTAAGGTCTACGACGTCAGCAGGCGCCGCTAGCTCAGTTGGTTAGAGCAGCTGACTCTTAATCAGCGGGTCCGGGGTTCGAGTCCCTGGCGGCGCACGACACGAAAGAAGCCCCTCGCGGAAGCGAGGGGCTTCTTTCGTCACTCCGGTACACCCCCTTCGTCCTCCTTACCGCTCCGCCACCGCCCCGTCACCGCCCCGTCGTGATCCGCACCGTCCACGCCCCGGACGCCGTCCGCCCCTCCACCGCCACCCGTACGGCCTCCCCCGGCACCGTGAAGCTCTCGCCCACGCCCACCGGGGCGTCCGCGAGGGGCGGGTAGACGGACTCTTCCCGGCAGGCCTCGGTACGGGGGTGGGCGTCGAGGACCTCGATGGGGCCGGTACCGGACTCGGCGCCGCTACGGATGCGGTAGACGAGGACGCCCTCGGTGCAGACGGAACCGTCGTTGCCGACCGCGCCCCGCGCCTCGATGCCGAGGGCACTGTCGGGGCCGGTGGGGACGACCGCCAGCTTCGCCCCCCGGCCGACACCGAAGGCCCGCGCCCCAGCCGCCCCACCACCGACCCCGACCCCGACTCCTAAACCGCCACCGACCCCGACCCCGGAACCGCCACCGACCCCGGAGTCGGCAACCGGCCCACCACCACCGCCGCCATCACCCGCCACCCGCCCACCACCGCCCGCGTTCCCGACCTCCCCGACCTTCCCGCCCTCCCCCTCGTACCCGTCCTTCGGCCCCGCCCCCACCGCCTCCAGCGTCAGCCGTGTGCTCCCGGTCCCCCGTACGCACGTCACCTGGCGCGGTTCCAGCCATCCGAGCTTCCACTTGTGCCAGGCGAAGAGGTCCGGGGCGAGGGCGAACTGGCTGCCCATGAGGTCCCAGTCGCCGACGTAGGTGTCCCAGTCGCCCTTGCCGTCGGCGGGGCGGTGGTAGAGGTCGGGGAGGTCGAAGACGTGGCCGGTCTCATGGGCGAGGACGAGACGGTCCGGGGGATGCCGCTCGAACACGGTGACGACCCGGCGCAGACCCGTGCCGTCGACCTCCAGCGGGGTTTCGAGGTTGACCACTTTCGTCGCGTCCGAGTCCACACCGGGGGCGTGCGGGTCGGCGACGAAGTACACGATGTCGTAGCGGGAGAAGTCGACGTGCGGGTCGGCCGTAGCGAGCGCGTCCTCGAGGTAGGCGGCCCGGCGCTCCGCGCTCCAGTCACGCCGTATGGCGTACGCCGTCGAGGGCCGTGGCATCTCCAGCCACTTGCGGCGCGGATGCGGACGGAGGGCAAACTTTCCATAGGAAGCGCGTTCGAAGAACTCGCTCGTGGCCGGAAAGTGATCGGCGGTCAGCTCGGCCGGAGTGGTGAGCGGGGCCGCGTCAGGGAATGACAAGAAGACAAGTACGGCGTCGAGGTCGCGGGTGGGGCGTGGATACGCGGAGTTCCAGGTGTCGAGGCCCTCCGAGTGGTGGGCCTGGGTGCGCCGCAGCACGCACGCCTCCGACAGCGGTACGGCGACCGAGGGGGCCGCGATCAGCGAGGTCGCCGCGAGCGCGGTCAGGGAGGTGAGCATGGCAGCTGTACTGCGCAGACTGGGCGCCCGGTCGCCGAGGAGTTCCTTCCAGGGGAGCGGACTCTGCACGGAGACCTCCGGATGCGGATCTTGGGATGCCGCATCCAGATTTTCGGAGTTTGTAGTACTTTGCCCTGTTTGTCTGCACCAGAAGAGTGAGAGGGAAGGGCGAGGAGGAGTCGGATGGTCTCCGGTGGCCGACACCCGGGAAAATCACGGAACGTCACAACCGATCGACGGAGCGAGGAAGCCGTTCACCTCGGGGCAGAAACGATCTGTCAGATCAGGTCGTTGTTCAGGGAGACTGGAGAGTGGCTAGAAGGCCCTGGGGCCAGCCTCTATGATCGGCACACTTTCCTGCACGGACACGGCTTGAGCGCCCTTACGTACTTTGTTCGGCCGCTCCGACGAGACACATGAGATCCGTACGAAAACGAGTGCACTGCGGGAGCGAACGGTGAGCGGAACGTCCCAAGGGCCGGCGCCCGCGGCAGACCTCGTCCGGCCGGCGATTACAGAGCGTCACGTCAATGCGTCAGATCAGTCGCCGGGGTCGGCCGGGGAAAGTCCCACCGCCCCCGCCGCCTTCTCCGTCGCGCCGCTCGCCATGGCCGTCGTCGATCAGGACGGGCTCGTCGTCACCGCCAACGGGGCGATGGGGACGCTGCTCTCGGTCGGCGCGGAGACGCTGGTGGGGCGAGTGGCCGCCGAGTTGGTGGACCTGGCCTCGGACACCCGCACCTGGCACGCGTACCGCGAGGTGCTGAGCGGACGGCAGGCCCGGCTGCGCTGTACGCGCCGTCTCAAACAGCCCGACGGGACCTGGTTGTGGGTCCAGGTGTCGGTGGCACCGCTGCCCGAGGAGGAGCGCGCGGTGCTGCTCTCGGTCGCCGACATCAGCGCCAACCGCCAACTCCAGGCCCGGCTGCGCCATCTGCAGATGCACGACCCGGTGACCCGGCTCCCCAACCGCACCCTCTTCTTCGAACAGCTCTCCGCCGCCCTCGAACGGGATACGTACGACGAGGCCGGCACCGGCCGGATCGGCCTGGTCTATCTGGATCTGGACGGCTTCAAGGCGGTCAACGACACCCTCGGCCACAACGTCGGCGACCGGCTTCTCACGGCCGTCGCCGAGCGGCTCACCCGGTGCGCCGACGAGGCCGCCCTCCACCGGACGGCGGGCGCGGCGGCCGGAGCGCCGCTCGTGGCCAGACTCGGCGGCGACGAGTTCGCGCTGCTCGTCGAGGACTCCACCGGCACGGAACAACTCGCCGACCTGGCCGACTCCGTCCTGAAGGCCTTGCAGGCGCCCTTCGAACTGGCCGGTCAGCGGCTGTCCGTCTCCGCCTCGATCGGGGTCGTCGAGCGGCAGTCGGCGAGCACGACGGCGACCGGGCTGATGCAGGCCGCCGACACGACGCTGTACTGGGCGAAGGCCGACGGCAGGGCCCGCTGGACCCTGTTCGACCCGGAGCGCAACGCCCACCGGATGACCCGCCAGGCCCTGTCCTCGACGCTGCGGGCGGCCGTCGGGCGGGGGGAGTTCGTCCTTGAGTACCAGCCGCTGGTGGGCATGGCGGAGGGCGAGGTGCGCGGGGTCGAGGCGCTGGTGCGCTGGCATCACCCGCAGTTCGGCCTGTTGACGCCGAATCGGTTCATCTCACTGGCCGAGGAGGACGGTTCGATCGTCCAGCTCGGGCGATGGATTCTGGCCACCGCCTGCCGACAGGCCCGCCGCTGGCAGCTCGACCACCCCGACCGGCCGCCGATCTTCGTCAGTGTGAACGTGGCCGTCCGTCAGGTCTGGGACTCCGACCTGGTCGCCGACGTCGCCGAGATCCTCGCGGAGACCGGACTCGCCCCGCACCTGCTTCAGGTGGAGCTCACCGAGTCCGCGCTGATGGGCTCCGCCGGCCGTCCCCTCCAGGCCCTCCAGGCCCTCAGCGACATGGGCGTCCGCATCGCCATCGACGACTTCGGCACCGGGTACTCCAACCTCGCGTACCTCAGCCGGCTGCCGGTATCGGTGCTGAAGCTGGACGGGGCGTTCGTACGGGGGTTCCAGTACGAGGGCCCGCAGGAGGGCGGGGCCGGGGACGACGGGCAGCCCAACCCCGCCGACGAGATCATCGTGGAAGCCCTGGTCCAGCTCGCCCATCGGCTCGGGCTGAGCGTCACGGCGGAGGGCGTGGAGACCGACGCGCAGGCCTCCCGGCTGCGCCGGCTCGGCTGCGACACCGGGCAGGGGTGGCTGTACTCCCGCGCGGTGTCGCCGGAGCGGATCGCAGAGCTGCTGGGGGCGGCGGCCTGCCCTCAGGCCTGATCGGGCGATCCGGCCTGTCCTCAGGCCTGATCGGGCGATCGGGCCAGATCGGTCGGTCGGGTCTGATCGGTCGGTCGGGTCTGATCTGGTCAGATCGGGTGCGATCGGGCCAGATCAGCCAGATCACGCCAGATCAGGTCTGGGAGTCGCCCCCGGCTCCCGGCAGGTCGTACGCGTCCGCGATCAGTTCGTACGAGCGCAGGCGCAGGTCCGCGCTGTGGGCGTGGGTGGTGAGCATCAGCTCGTCGGCGCCGGTCCGCTTCTGGAGGTCGTCGAGGCGGGTGCGGACCTCGTCGACGGTGCCGTGGACGACGTCCGCGTTCCAGGAGTCGATGAAGTCCTGTTCGACCACGCTGAATTCGTACGCCTCCGCCTCCTCCGGGGTGGGGACGAGGCCGGGGCGGCCGGTGCGCAGCCGGACCATGTTCAGGGCGGCGGCCCTGACCTGTCGGCGGGCCTCCTTCTCCTCGTCCGCGGCGAGGGCGGAGACGCCGATCAGCGCGTACGGGGCGTCGAGGACCGGCGAGGGGCGGAACGACTCGCGGTACAGGTCGAGGGCCGGGATCGTGTTCCGCGCGGAGAAGTGGTGCGCGAAGGCGAAGGGGAGGCCGAGGGAGCCGGCCAGGCGGGCGCTGAAGCCGGAGGAGCCGAGCAGCCAGACCGGGGGGCGGTGCGGGGACTGGACGCCGCCGGGTGAGGTGGCCTGGATCGGGCCCGGGACCGCGTGGATACGGCGGTAGGGGTGGCCGTCGGGGAAGTCGTCGTCCAGGAAGCGGGTCAGCTCCGCGAGTTGCTCGGGGAAGTCGTCGGCGCCTTCATGAAGGCGGGTCGAGCGGCGGAGGGCTGCGGCGGTGGCGCCGTCCGTGCCGGGGGCTCGGCCGAGGCCGAGGTCGACGCGGCCGGGGGCCATGGCTTCGAGGGTGCCGAACTGCTCCGCGATGACCAGGGGGGCGTGGTTGGGGAGCATCACGCCGCCTGAGCCGAGACGGATGCGGGTGGTGTGGGCGGCGAGGTGGGCGAGGATCACCGCGGGGGAGGACGAGGCGACGCCGGGCATGGAGTGGTGTTCCGCCACCCAGTAGCGGTGGAAGCCGCGGCGCTCGGCTTGGCGGGCGAGGGTGACGCTGGTG
This sequence comes from Streptomyces sp. CA-210063, assembly GCF_024612015.1. NCBI lineage: Bacteria > Bacillati > Actinomycetota > Actinomycetes > Kitasatosporales > Streptomycetaceae > Streptomyces > Streptomyces sp. CA-210063. The sequence continues at coordinate 6,773,050 of NZ_CP102512.1, read as the reverse complement.
CGGAGGGCGTCTGTGGCTGTGCGGCCGGCGCCGACTGTGACCAGGTCGAGGACGGAGAGGGCTACGGGGGCGGTGCCTTTGGCTCCGCCTCGTATCTCGTCTGTGGTCACGGGGCGCCTCCTGCGGTGTATGTGGGGTTGGGTACGGAGGATGGGAACAGGAGGGTGGCTCCGGTTATTCCCGCCCCCGCCGCCCCTACCCGTCCCATCACTGGGGGCGCAGCCCCCAGGCCCCCGGACCATCCGCGTTTTCGGGTGCGGGATCGTCGTGGCTTGTCGCGCAGTTCCCCGCGCCCCTTAAAAGCAAAAAGCAGGGCGCGGGGCCTTCCCTGTCAGTGGACCTGCACGATCGGTTCCCTTGTGAACAGTTCGCCTAGTTCCGGGGCGTTGACCCTCCTGTCCGTCAGCCTCAGGGCCTCCCAGACGCTTACCTGGTTGGCGGTGAGGACGGGCTTGTTGAATTCCTTTTCCAGGGTGGGGATGTGGGAGGCGGTGTGGAGGGCGGTGTCGGGGAGGAGGAGGGCCTCGGCCTCGGGGTGGTCGGCGGCCCGGGCCAGGGTGAGGATGTCGTCCAGGCCCCAGGTGCCGACCTCGGCCGCCGTGATGATGCCCGCGCCGCGTACGGAGAGGACTTCCACGCCCGCCGGTGCCAGGAAGTCCACGAACAGCCGGGCGACGTCGTCCGGGTAGGTGGCCGCGACGGCGACCCGCGTGGCGCCGATCTCCCGCGCCGCGTGGACGAAGGCGAAGGACGTGGAGGAGGCGGGCAGGCCGGCGGTGCGGGCGAGGGTGCGGATCTGCTCGTGGGCGCCCTCGTAGCCGTAGACGAAGCTGCCGCTGGTGCAGGCCCAGACGACGGCCTCCGCGCCGGACAGGCGGAGGGCCTCGCAGCCGGCGGCGAGCCGTTCGGGGGCGCCCATCTCCCGCAGGGCGTCCACCCGGTGCGCGTCCTCGCCGATGTCGGTGTGCACCACGTCCAACCGGATGTCGCTGCCCAGCAGTTGCTCCATGCGCGGATAGTCGTCCTCGGCGGAGTGGCCCGGGTAGAGGAAACCGAGTGCGGTCATGCCCAACCTTCCTGTTCTTCCGGCAGTACCGGCGGTGGCGGAACGGGTCCCGCACCGAACGTCTGCCTGGCCGACTCGTCGAGCAGAGCCTGGTACGGACCCACCGCCCGGGTACCCAGGTGACGCAGTGCCGCCCATATCGTCACCTGGTTGGCCGAGAGAACGGGCATCCGCAGTTCCGCTTCGAGTTGGGGGATGACGTCGTACGTGGGCAGGTTGGTGCAGGAGATGAAGAGGGCGTCCGGCGTCGCCGTGCCGACCGCGTGGTGGGCCATGGCGACCACATCGTGGTACGGGACCTTCCAGATGTGCCGGACCAGGCCGAGCGAGGCGCGGCCGGTGACACTGATGCCCGCCTCGGCGAGGTACTCCTCCAGGGACTGGGTGACCGAGACGGTGTACGGGGTGACCAGGGCGATGCGGCGCGCGTTCAGCTCGGCCAGGGCGGCGAGCATCGCGCCGGAGGTGGTGACCGCGTGCGCGGCGCCCGCGCGGGTCATCGCCTCGCCCATCGCGCGCTCCCCCGCGACCCCGCCGACGAAGCTGCCGCTGGTGCAGGCGTAGGCCACGACCTCGGGCGCGACCTCGTTCAGGGCCCGGACCGCCTCGTGGAGCGTCTCGTGCTCGGAGACCAGCCGGGCCAGGTCGAGGCTCACCTCGACCGGGACGTACGGGGTCCGGGTGAGGTGCAGGGAGACGTCGTCCGGGACCCAGCGCCACAGCTCGCGGTCGAGGGCGAAATCGAACGGGGCGATGACACCGACGCCGCGCTGCGGCAAGGGTCCACCGAGGAAGGAGACGTTCATGACAGCCACCGGCCTCACGGAGAGAGATGTGCGGACGACAGACCGTGCGCAAGTCCGTGTTGACGAAGGTAGGTTCGGGTGCGAGCGTGGTCAATCAGTGCATGTCACACGCATCCCGTGGGGCCGGTGGAGCCGCTTCCGCTTGTGAGGGGAGCCACTTCTGCTCGTGAGTGGAGCCGCTTCTGCCGTGATTGGTTGCTTACGCTTGCTGATTGGTTGCTTACGCCTATGACGCCGTCGCACCGACCGAACCTTCTCGTCCTCGACACCGAGCCGCGTCCCCGGCTCGGGCGGCTCACCGGGCGGGCGACGATCGAGTACGCCGACGCCTCGACGCTCGCCGAGCGGCTGCCGTACGCCGATGTGCTGCTGGTGTGGGACTTCGCCTCCCACGCGGTGCGGGACGCCTGGCCGGGCGACGGGCCGCGGCCGCGCTGGGTCCACACGGCGAGCGCGGGCGTGGACCATCTGCTGTGCCCCGAACTCGCGGCCGACGAGGACACGGTGGTCACGAACGCCCGCGGGGTGTTCGAGGCGCCGATCGCCGAGTACGTCGCCGCGCTCGTCCTCGCCATGGCCAAGGACCTGCCGCGTACCTGGGAGTTGCAGGGGCGGCGGGAGTGGCGGCACCGGGAGGCGCTGCGGGTGGCGGGCGGCCGGGCGTGCGTGGTGGGGTCCGGGCCGATCGGGCGGGCGATCGCGCGCTGTCTGAAGACCCTCGGCATCCACACGGCCCTGGTGGGCCGGGTCGCGCGCGCCGGCGTCCACGGTCCCGAGGAACTGGACCGGCTGCTGGCCCGCGCCGACTGGGTGATCGCGGCAGCGCCGCTGACCGAGGCGACGTACGGCATGTTCGACGCCCGGCGGTTCGGGGTCATGCAGCCGTCCGCGCGGTTCGTCAATGTGGGGCGTGGGCAGCTCGTGGTGGAGGACGCGCTCGTCGAGGCGCTGCGCAAGCGGTGGATCGCGGGGGCGGCGCTGGATGTCTTCGAGCGCGAGCCGCTGGGCCCGGACGACCCGCTGTGGGAGGTGCCCGGGCTGATCGTCTCGCCCCACATGAGCGGGGACACGGTGGGATGGCGGGACGAACTCGGCACCCAGTTCGTGGAGTTGTTCGGGCTGTGGGAGGCGGGCAAGCCGCTGCCCAACGTGGTCGACAAGCAGCGCGGGTACGTGCCCGGGCACTGAACTCCCCTGGAAGGGGCCGTATGCCGGAGCCGACTGAACTCACGGAACTGACGGAACTGTCCGCCGTACGACTCGTCGAGGGCTACCGCAAGGGCGAGTTCAGCCCCGTGGACGTGGTGCGCGCGGCCCTGGAACGGGCCGGGCGGGTGCAGCCGGATGTGAACGCCTTCGTGCGCATCGACGCCGAGACGGCTCTCGCGCAGGCCCGGGAGTCGGAGGGGCGCTGGCGGCGCGGGGAGCCGGCCGGGGCGGTGGACGGGGTGCCGGTCACGGTGAAGGACATCCTGCTGATGCGGGGCGCGCCGACCCTGAAGGGCTCCAAGACCATTTCGGCGCAGGGGAGTTGGGACGAGGACGCGCCTTCCGTGGCCCGGCTGCGTGAACACGGCGCCGTCTTCCTCGGCAAGACCACGACGCCCGAGTTCGGCTGGAAGGGCGTCACCGACTCGCCGCTGAGCGGGGTGACACGGAATCCGTACGACCTCTCGCGTACGGCCGGGGGTTCCAGCGGGGGTGCGGCGGCGGCCGTGGCGCTCGGGGCGGGGCCGCTGGCGCTGGGCACGGACGGGGGTGGCAGCGTCCGTATCCCGGCCGCCTTCTGCGGGGTGTTCGGGCTGAAGCCGACGTACGGGCGGGTGCCGCTGTATCCCGCGAGTGCCTTCGGCACGCTGGCCCATGTGGGGCCGCTGACCCGGGACGCGGCGGATGCCGCGCTGATGCTGGACGTCATCGGCGGCCCCGACGCACGGGACTGGTCGGCGCTCGCCCCCGCGCCGGGATCCTTCGTGGACGCGCTCTCGGGAGGCGTGCGGGGGCTGCGGGTCGCGTACTCCCCGTCGCTCGGCGGGCAGGTGGCCGTACAGCCCGCCGTCGCCCTCGCGGTGCGGCGGGCCGTGGAGGGGCTCGCCGGGCTCGGCGCGTACGTCACCGAGGCCGACCCCGACTTCTCCGATCCCGTCGAGGCGTTCCACACCCTGTGGTTCAGCGGGGCGGCACGGGTGACGCAACGGCTCGGGCCGCATCAGCGGGAGCTGCTGGACCCCGGCTTGCGGGAGATCCGGGCGATGGGGGCGCGGCTCTCCGCGCTGGACTATCTGGCCGCGGTGGATGTCCGGATGGATCTCGGGCGGCGGATGGGGGGCTTTCATGAGCGGTACGACGTTCTTGTCACGCCGACGCTGCCGGTGACGGCGTTCGAGGCGGGGGTGGAGGTGCCGCGGGGGTCCGGGCATCGGCGGTGGACGGGGTGGACGCCGTTCACGTACCCCTTCAACCTGACGCAGCAGCCTGCGGCGAGTGTTCCTGTGGGGGTGGACGGGGGCGGGTTGCCGGTGGGGCTTCAGGTGGTCGCGGCCCGGCACCGGGACGACCTGGTGCTGCGGGTGGGGCATGCGTTGTACGAGGTGGGGGTTGCGGGGGTGGCTCCGGCCCCCAGGTGATCGCGCGCATGCGCCGAGGGAAACGCGTCCGTCCCGCACCGGTCGGTGTGGGACGGACGCGTTCGGCGGGTCAGTCGCAGGCAAGGCCCCATGAATTGTTGGGACGCCAGGTCTTCTCGCCGGAGCCTGTGCCCTTCCAACTGAAAGTCGCCACCACGCCGAAAGTCTGCCGTGGCCAGTTACACGGGTTGACGGAGCTGGTGCCGGCCAAGTCCTCGGTGCCATGCCAGCCGTCGCCGTCCTTCGCGGTGCGCATCGTCACCCAGCCACTGGCATTGCTGAAGCGCTGGAGCTTCACGTTGGTGACCTTGACCTGGTAGCTGCCGCCACCGGCGACGTCGGTGATCTTCGCCCGCGCTCGGTAGGTGTCGGCGGTCTCGTCCCACCAGACGGTGGCGCAGCGCTTGACTTGGGTGCCGTAGCACTCCCATGCGCTTTCTGCGGACGCCGACGACGGGGTGAAGACGATCGACGCGCCAAGCGCCGCGGCGACCAACGCGCCGGTGGTGCCGAACCGGCCCACACGCTTGAGCCTCATGAAAGCCCCTCCTGATGTGCCATGTGAAAATTTCTTGTTCTTCTTACGTGCCATCGGGCTTGGACACCTGGACACTCATCGTCCACCGCACAGTGTCCGGTGCCTCGATCGAGACGTGCCCCTTGCGTTTCGTGGAGAGGTTGAGTTCGTGTGCGTAGTAGCTGACTTCACCGCTCTTACAGGCGGTCGAGAAGGTCGCTACGGTATCGACGACGACGTCCACCATCGGCGATCCGGAATCAGCCACGCAATCGAGCGCGATCAACGTGACGCCCTTTTGCAGCGGAACCGGGCTGAATACGTCACTGCCACGCGTCGGTCCTGCGGACAGGGCCTCCGTGAACCCCATCTCCAGCTCGGGCGCGGACAGCGCCGGTGGCGCCTTGGATGCCGTGGGCGATGAGGTGCCCGAGTGGGCACCCCGCGTTTCCTCGCCACCGGTGCAGGCCGCGACCGCGGAAACCAAGGCGACAGCCGCCAAGAGCGCCACCGTCCGCCGCATCAGGAGTTGGTCTCCCAGTACCGGAATCCCTGCCTCTTGTTTGCCAGCTTCACGGTCCCGGTCTTGCGTTGCGACTTACGGCAGTCAGGGAGCGTGAGGTACTTCTCCACCTTGGCGGTGTGCCCCTTCACCCCATACTGCACGTTGCCGTACTTGCCCCTCCTGATCTCGCGCTCGTAGGAGTGGCTGGACGTCCAGGTAGCCTTGGCTTGGACACCCGCGCTGACCTCAGCCTTCGCTTCGACGACAGCGGCCTTCACGCTCACCCCGACCGTGCCGCTGATCGACGTACCAAGCTCCCCGGCTCTGATCTTCGTGAGGGTCATCTTTCCGCCGGGCCCGTCCGAGTAGACAGGACCCTTGCCGAAGAACGTGGCCTTGTAGCCGTAGACGTTCTTCACCCATACCCTGTCGCACCTGTCAAGCGCCCTCGCGTCACCCGAGCCGGCTGCCGCCGCCGTGGACGGCGCGGCGAGAAAACCGCCGAGGAGGCCGGCCAGAAGAGCCCCGGCGGCCGCGGTCGACTTCGCGCGCCCTCTTCCGATTCTGGTCAATTCAGCTCCACCTTCCAATTTTTTGGGGCCGATTGCCCGAATTCCCCTTCGGGCGGCCCGGTATCGAAAGTTACGCGGCGGGCCACAGAAGGGCATGTCACGCAAACACGTGACAACACCGGTGCGCCGCCCGCGCGCTGATCTAAGTTGAGAGGAATCCAGGTCGGGAGGCGGGCCTCATCAGCGTACGGGGGAAACACTGTGAAGAATTCGGTCGGATTCCGTGCTTTGATTGGCGGAGTCGTGAATTTCTTTGGTGGAGACGGCGTGCCGACGCAGGGGCCGGCCCAACTTCAGCTTCGGCGTAGGTCCGCACGTCTGTCCGCTGTCCTGAGAACAGTCAGTGCCGTCGGAGCGGCCCTGGTCGCCGTGGTCGGCTTCGCGCCGCCCGCCCGCTCGATCTGGGTGGCCGTCGCGGTCGTCGGACTGCTGCTGTGGAGCGGCCTGTTCACCGTTCTGACGCTCAGGCCGGAACCTCATGCCTGGCTCTACGCCGGTGATGTCGCCGTCGTTCTCATGCTCTGCCTGGCGCAGGGCAACCTTGTCCCAGCCGAGGTACTGGGAGCGAGCGCGGGCTCCGGATGGATCGACATGGTCGCCGGCACAGGCGTCTTCATCGCACAGTTCATGCTGCGTCAGCCCTGGGCGATGGCCTCGGCGATCGCCATCGCGGCGGCCCACGCGGTGGGCGCCGGCGTACGAGAGGCCTCCGTCGTCCTGGTGCTCCAGGGGCTGCTCGCCGCCGCTGTCATGGTCCTGCTGCGGCATGGAGCGCGCAGGGCGGACCTCGCGCTGTCCGAGGAGGCGGCGGCGCGCGCGTCGGCGCGGGCCCGGTCCGCCGCCCGCACCGACGAACGGGACCAGCAGCGGCTGTTGCACGACACCGTGCTCGCCACGCTCACCATGGTGGGCACCGGCAGCATCACCCGTGACTCTGCCGCGCTGCCGGAACGGGCCGCGGCCGACCTGGCCGTCATCGCGGACCTGCGGGCGCATCCCGGCGTGGCGCGCGATGGGGTGCAGGCCCCCGCACCGCTGGATGTCGCGCTGCGCACCGTCGTGCTGACGCGCCGCGTCGGCCTCCCACCCCTGGACATCGAGTTCGACGTGCCGCCTCTGGACCTGCCCCACGAGGTCGTGGAAGCCCTCTCGCAAGGGGTCGCCGAGTCCCTGACCAATGTGGCCCGGCACGCGAACACCGGCGCCGCCCGGGTCACGGCCCGACGCGTCGGGGAGGGCGTCGCGGTCGAAGTCCGCGACGAAGGAGACGGGTTCGACCCTGCGGCTGTTCCCTCCCACCGGCGCGGCCTGCGGGAATCGGTCTGCGGCCGGATGAGTGCCGTGGGCGGCAGCGCCCGGGCGGACTCGTCCCCGGGCGCCGGCACCCGGGTCGTGCTGAGGTGGGAACCATGACCGTCGGCGTCGTCGAGGGCGTGGTCGCCACCCGCTTCGCCAAGGCCGTCAATATCGGGCTGGTGGCGATCGTCGGCGTCTGGCACCTGGGTCTGGACACCCTGCTGGTGCTCAGGGGCTGGCCGGTGTACGAGCCGCGGGTCGCGGCCGCCGGCGCCTGGCTGGCCCTCGCGGTCATCCAGACGGCCGGGTCGATCCTGTTGCTGCGTTCCGCGCTCAGCGGGCGCACCGCGCGGGGGCTTGCGGGGGCGACGCTGGTCACCGGAGTCGTCGCCACCGCCACGTACCCGCCGGGCGGGGCGATCGGCGACGTGAGCTGGGCGTGGAACACCGTCGGTTGGTTCGGCGTGCTGCTGTTGATTCAGCGTCCGCTGTGGGAGCTGATCACCCTGTTGGGCGCCAACACGGCTGTCACGGTGGGCTTCCTCGCCGCCGACGGTGCGCTCGACCAGGTCACCGTCTCCCGTCTGCTGGCCGCGGTCTACACCACTGCCGGTATCCAGTTGACCTTCGCGTATCTGGCGCGGCAGCTCAACGACGGTGCGAGGGAAGCCACCGAGATCGCCGCGGGGCAGGCGGAGCACCTCGCCCGTGCCACCGCCGACGAGGCCGTGCATGCCGAGCGCCGGCGCCGCTACGCATACCTGCGCATCAGAGTGGAACCGCTGCTGCGTGGTCTGGCGGAACGTCAACTGGACCCGGGAGACACCGTCGTACGCCAGCGCGCAGCCGTGGAGGCGGCACGGCTGCGGAGGCTGTTCGTGGAGACGGACGACACCCCGCACCCGCTCCTGCACGAACTGCGGGCCTGTGCCGATGTCGCCGAGCGGCGCGGCGTACGCGTGGCCCTGCTGAGCTACGGCGACCTGCCCGACCTGCCGGCATCCGTCCGCCGGGAACTGGCGGAAGGGGCCCTGCTGGTCCTGGCCGGCGCCGCCACCCGAGCGCGGGTGACCGTGGTGACATCGCCCGAGGAGGTCGTGGTGAGCGTGGTGGCCGACGCCCCGCCTCAGACGCTCTTGGAATCGCCGGGCCCCCTCACCGTATCCTCCACATACGACCAGGAGGAGGACCAGTTGTGGTGGGAAACCCGATGGCCCGTACGACCGGCCCCCTGACCGTTGCCATCATCGACGATCACCCTGTCGTCATCGAAGGCATCCAGACCTGGCTGTCCGAGGAGCCGCGGATCTCGGTGGGGCACACCGGCGAAACCGTGGATGTGGAGCCCGGCGTCGCGGATGTCCTCATTCTCGATCTGAATCTGCACGGCAGACTCGTCATCGGCGACATCGCCACGCTGGCCGCGGCGGGTCAACGGGTCATCGCCTTCTCGCAGTTCACCGAGCAGCGGGTGGTGCTCGAATCGCTGGAGGCCGGCGCCTGCGAGTTCGTCGCGAAGAACGAAGGACGGGCGCACCTGGTGAACACGGTGTTGGCGGCGGCGGGCGACAGGCCGTACGTCACGCCGACGGCCGCGGGCGTCCTCGTCGGTGATCGCGGCGCGAACAGGCCCAAGCTGTCCTCGCAGGAACGTACCGCCCTGCTGTGGTGGTTCCAGTCCATGTCGAAGGCCTCGGTCGCCCGGCGCATGGGCGTGTCGGTTCACACCGTCGATGTGTACATCCGTCGGGCGCGAGTCAAGTACGCGCAGGTCGGCAGATCCGCACCGACGAAGGCGGACATGCTGGCCCGGGCGATCGAGGACGGCTTGGTGAAGCCCGACGACATCACGGGCTACGAGTCAGCGGCAGTCGGCGTGGGTTGACCATGTGAACAGCGCGCCTGTCGCCCCATAGGCACCTGTCCCCGAGCAGTCGGATCTCGCACCACCCACAACGTCACGCCCGCCGGAACCGCAGCGTCTCCCCCAACGCCCCTGTCCGCCAAAGGTCGTTGCACGCCTCGGCCATCTCGTCCAGGCCCGAGACCACCTGCCCCCACACGATCCCCGGCACCCACCCCACATCGCCGTTCAGCAGCAGGTTGTTGCGTTCGTAGAAGAGGGCCAGGTCTACGAGGGTGGTGCCGGGGCGGACCTCGTCGTCGTAGCCGTACGCGTTCGTGGCCAGTTCCGTGCCGGCGAAGGAGAAGTAGCAGAGGTCGCCGGGGATGGGGGTGACGGTGGGGTTCTCGAGGGGTGGCTCCTGGGGGGCGAAGGGTGGGAAGAGGGCGTAGATCTCGTTGCGGGCGTATTTGGCGTGGTAGACGTCGCCGGACAGGGGCAGGGCGTCCCAGACGGCGGCGCAGGTGAGCGGCGCGCGGTCGTCCAGGAGTTTCGCCCGGCACACGACCTGGCGCTTGAGCAGGGAGATCTCTATGTAGCGGTCGGTCATGTCTTCCATGGTGCCGCCCGGGTCAAGGGTGCCTCCCTTGGCCCGACCCGCCTGGCCGGGTGTGTGCAGGGGGCGTGAAGGCCCCGGCAGTGGCGTGAATACATCGCATCGGGTCGGGTAGCCGCGCGGCCATGGCTCCAGCAACAGAGACCTCCGGGAGAACCGGGAAGACACGCGACCCCAGCCGCCGGGCGCTGCTCGCCGGCGCCTCCGCGCTCGCCACGGTGGGCGCGCTGGGCGCCGCCGGGTGCAGTCGGGTGGCCACCGCCTCCAGCACGGAGGGGGGTGAGCTGCTGGACCGGCTGCGGGCGCAGGGCGTCGTACGGCTGGGTATCGCGGGGGAGATCCCGTTCGGCTACATCGACACGGATGGTGAGTTGACCGGCGAGGGGCCGGAAGTGGCCGGCATCGTCTTCAAGCGGTTGGGGGTGGGGCGGGTTCAGCCCGTGCCCACCGAGTTCGGCTCGCTCATACCCGGGCTGAATTCGCAGCAGTTCGATGTCGTGTCCGCCGGGATGTACATCAATCCCGAGCGTTGCGCCGAAGTCATCTTCTCCGAGCCCGACCATCAGATGCTGGACGCGTTCGTGGTGCGGAAGGGCAATCCGAAGGGCCTGAACGACTACGCGGATGTGATTCGGGAAAAGGCCCGGTTCGCCACCGGGTCGGGGTACGCGCAGATCGCGCATGCCGTCGAGGCCGGGTATCCGGAGAGCGACATCGTCATCGTGCCCGACCAGGTGGCCGGGCTGAACGCCGTGGAGGCGGGGCGGGTCGACGTGTTCGCGGGGACGTCGCTGACCACCCGCGAGGTGGTCAAGAAGTCCCGCACGACGGAGGCGACCAAGCCGTTCGCCGCGCTGGTCGACGGCAAGCCGCGGGTGGACGGCGCGGGCTTCGCGTTCCGGCCGGCCGAGACGCGGCTGCGGGACGCCTTCAACGTGGAGCTGCGGAAGATGAAGGAGAGCGGGGAACTGCTGCGCGTCCTGCGGCCCTTCGGCTTCACCAAGGTCGAGATGACCGACCTGACCACGAAGGAGCTCTGTCGCGCATGACACCGGGACTCTGGGAACTGGTACTGCGCGGCGTCTGGGTCACCCTTCAGCTGCTGGTCTTCGGCGCGCTGCTGGCCACGGTCGTCTCCTTCGTGGTGGGGGTCGCGCGCACCCACCGGCGGTGGATCGTCCGCTTCGTCGCGGGCCTCTACACCGAGGTGTTCCGCGGCACCTCCGCGCTGATCATGATCTTCTGGGTGTACTTCGTACTGCCGCTGGCCTTCGGCTGGCAGCTCGTCCCGATGTGGGCGGGCGTCCTGGCGCTCGGGCTGACGTACGGGGCGTACGGCGCCGAGATCGTGCGCGGCGCCCTGACCGCCGTGGATCCGGCGCAGCGCGAGGGCGGTATCGCGCTGAGCTTCACGCCGTGGCAGCGGATGCGGCTGATCCTGCTGCCACAGGCGGTCCCGGAGATGATCCCGCCCTTCGCCAACCTCGTGGTCGAACTGCTCAAGGGCACGGCGCTGGTGTCGGTCATGGGCATGGGTGACCTGGCGTTCAGCGGCAGCCTGGTGCGGCTGGCGCTGCAGGAGAGCGTGGAGATCTACGCGTATCTCCTGGTCATCTACTTCGTGATCGCCTTCCTGCTCACCCGGGCCATGCGGGTGCTGGAACGGCGGCTGAAGGCCGGGGTCGGCAAGGCTCCGGCGAGGAAGGCGGCTGTGCCGCCGGCGCGCGTCCCCGAGGGCGCGAGTGCGGGAGGCGGTGCCTGATGAACTGGGACTGGAACGCGGTCACCGACTTCCTGCCGCACTTCCGGGACGGTCTGCTGGTCACCCTGCAGGCGCTGGCGCTGGGCTCGGTCGTCTCCTTCGTGCTCGGACTGGTGTGGGCGCTGCTGGTGCGGACGCCGACCCGGTGGGTGAGCTGGCCGGTGGGCGTCGTCACGGAGTTCATCCGGAACACTCCGCTGCTCGTCCAGCTGTTCTTCCTGTTCTATGTGCTGCCGGAGTGGGGTCTGACCTTCTCGGCGCTGACCACGGGCGTCTTCGCGATCGGGCTGCACTACTCGACGTACACGATGCAGGTCTACCGCGCCGGCATCGAGGCGGTGCCCGCGGGCCAGTGGGAGGCGGCCACGGCGCTGAACCTGCCGATGCGGCGCACGTGGTCGGTGGTGATCCTGCCGCAGGCGGTCCGCCGGGTGGTGCCCGCGCTGGGCAACTACGTGATCTCGATGCTCAAGGACACACCGATCCTGATGGTGATCACAGTGCCGGAGATGCTGAGCGAGGCACGGCTCTACGCCCAGGAGACCTTCCGTTTCACCGAGCCCCTGACCGTCATCGGGGTGGCCTTCATCCTCATCTCCTATCTGGCCTCCCTCCTTCTGCGAACCCTGGAGCGACGTCTTGTCCGCTGACACCCCGCTGAGGAAAGAACCGGACGCCAACACCGACGGCGCCCCGGCCGCCGGCCGTGCCGAGCTGATCCGCTTCGAGAACGTGACCAAACGATTCGGCAGCAATACGGTCCTGGACCGGCTGGACTTCTCCGTCGACGCCGGCAAGCACGTCACGCTGATCGGCCCGTCCGGCTCCGGCAAGACGACGATCCTGCGGCTGCTGATGACCCTGACCAAGCCCGACGAGGGCACGATCACCGTCGGCGGGCAGCGGCTGTTCCCGGCGAGCGACAAGCAGTGCCGTGAGGTCCGCAAGAACATCGGGATGGTGTTCCAGCAGTTCAACCTCTTCCCGAACATGAAGGTGCTGCGGAACATCACCGAGGCGCCCGTCACCGTCCTCGGGCTCTCCAAGGACGAGGCCGAGGCGCGCGCCCGCGAGCTGCTCGACCTCGTCGGGCTCGCCGACAAGTGCGACGCCTACCCGACCCAGCTGTCCGGCGGGCAGCAGCAGCGGGTGGCCATCGCCCGGGCGCTGGCGATGCGTCCGCAGGTGCTGCTCCTCGACGAGGTGACGTCCGCACTCGACCCCGAGCTGGTCGCGGGCGTACTGGACCTGCTCAGGGACATCGCCCGCACCACCGACATCACGATGCTCTGTGTGACCCACGAGATGAACTTCGCCCGGGACATCTCGGATCAAGTTCTGATGTTCGATTCTGGCCAGGTCATCGAGTCGGGCAGCCCCGAGAAGATATTCGGCGACCCCGCGCACGAACGAACGCGCGAGTTTCTCGGCGCGGTCCTCTGATTACGGCGAGTGAACGAGCGAACACACGGGAACGTCCGAGGTCCGCTCGCCGGGCCATGACTGCGGCATATGCCAGAGTGCTGGTCCGGCAGTTGAGGGGCCCGGAGGCACCCGGAATTTCTCGCGAACAACCCCTCCACGTACGCCCCTTGGGCCGTATCGTGGGACACGGCAAGCTGTCCGAAAAACGGCCCGAGAAGCGCAGGGGGAAACCGTGGCGCTCAAGCACGAGCCGACCGCGCCGTACCACTCGGCCCAGGACGCCCTCCGCGTCCTGGAGACGGTGGCGCGGCAGGCAGGTGGCGTCACCGACGCCGAGATCGCCCGTCGCACCGGCGTCGGCAGCGAGCGGTTGACCGCGCTCCTGCGGATGCTGCGCCGCGAGGGGTACGTGGAACAGACCGCCGACGGCGCCTACGTCACCGGTGTCGCACTCGCCCGGCTGGGCTCCGCCCAGGGTCATGACCAGGCCCTGCGCGAGCAGCTCCAGCACACCCTCGACCGGCTGCGCGACTCGGTGGGCGCCGCCGTCTATGTCACCCGCTATCTGGACGGGGAGATCCAGGTCACCGGCTGGGCCGACAGCCCGGCCACACCCGCGGTCCACGAGTGGGTCGACTTCCGCTCCTCCGCCCACGCCACCGCCTTCGGCAAGGGCCTGCTGGGCCAGCTCGACCTCAACGGCCGCCGCGACCACCTCTCGCGCCACCGTCCGGCCCGGCTCACCGCCCGCACGATCACCAACGAGAAGGTGCTGCTGAGCAATCTCGACGCCCAGACACCCACGGTCCCGGTCCTCGACCTCCAGGAGTACGCGCCGGGCACGGTCTGCGCGGCCGTCCCCCTCACCGCGGGCTCCTCCGTCGGCTGCCTCGCGCTGTCGCTCCCGCTGGAGCACGCACACCGGCTGCGGTCCGCCGCGAACACCCTCAACCGGGGAGCGGCGCCCGTGCTCCTCTCCCTGGCGATCTAGCCACCCACCGTCCTTCAGAGATCCAGCTCACGTTTAACTGGTCGAGGGCACCCCTGCGGACCAGGTAGTATTTTCTCTGTCGCCAGCCGCCGAAGGCGGAAGGGCGACAGAGTCTGCGCCGCTAGCTCAGTTGGTTAGAGCAGCTGACTCTTAATCAGCGGGTCCGGGGTTCGAGTCCCTGGCGGCGCACCAAACGGAAGGCCCTCCACTTCGGTGGGGGGCCTTCCGCTATCCCCGCAGATACGCCAGGACCGCCAGCACCCGCCGATGCGTGTCCTCCGCCGGTGGCAGATCCAGTTTCCCCAGGATGTTGCCGATGTGCTTGCCGACGGCCGCCTCGGTGACGACCAGCTCGCGGGCGATCGCCCCGTTCGACTTCCCCTCGGCGACCAGCGCGAGCACCTCCCTCTCGCGCGGGGTGAGCGCCGCCAGCGGATCACGCCGACGCCGCAGCAGCTGCCGTACGACCTCGGGGTCGACGACCGTGCCGCCGGCCGCGACCCGCTCCACCGTCTCCGCGAACTGCTCGACCTGGCCGATCCGGTCCTTGAGGAGATAGCCGACGCCGGTGCCGTCGCCGGTGTCCAGCAGCTCGGCGGCGTAGGCCCGTTGGACGTACTGGCTGAGGACGAGGACGGGCAGGGACGCGTTCGCCGCGCGCAGTTCGAGGGCGGCGCGCAGGCCCTCGTCGGTGAGGCCGGGCGGCATGCGTACGTCGGTGACGACGAGGTCGGGGGCGTACGACCGCACGGCCGCCGTCAGCGACTCCGCGTCCCCGACCGCCGCGACGACCTCGTGTCCGAACCTGGTCAGCACGCCGACGAGCCCTTCCCGCAGCAGCACGCTGTCCTCGGCGAGCACGATCTTCAGCGCTGGGGGCACGGGATCTCCAGGGACAGGACGGTCGGGCCGCCGGCCGGGCTGTGGACGGCCAGTGTCCCATCGAGCACGGCGAGCCGGTCGGCGAGTCCGGTGAGGCCGGTACCCCGCGCGGGATCGGCGCCGCCCGTCCCGTCGTCCCGCACCTCCACCCGCAGCCGCCCGCCCGCGTACCGGCCGCTGATCCACGCCCGCCCCGCCCCGCTGTGCCTGCCGATGTTGGCCAGCGCCTCCCGTACCGCGAAGTACGCGGCCGACTCCACGGACTCGGCGAACCGGGGAAGGTCCACATCCAGCTCCACGGGTACGGCGGAACGGTCGGCCGCGTCGGCGAGGGCGTCCGGGAGGCCGTAGTCGGCGAGGACCTGGGGATGGATGCCGTGGATCAACTCGCGCAGTTCGCCGAGGACTTGGTCGGCCTCCCGGTGGGCGGCGGCGAGGCGGTCGGACAGTTCGGGCGGGGCGTCGAGACGGGCCAGGCCCAAGGTCATACTCAGGGACACGAGCCGTTGCTGGGCCCCGTCGTGCAGATCGCGCTCGATCCGCCGCCGCTCCGCCTCGAAGGCCGCCACCAGCCGGGCCCGCGACCGCGTCACCTCGGCCAGCCGCCGCTCCGCCTCCGCCTCGCTCGGCGCGAGCAGCAGCCGGGCGAGCGCGGCGCGGGCCCGCGTGTACAGGACGAGCGGCCGGAGCAGCGCGAGGAGGAGGACGACACCGGCGGCCGTGCACAGCAGGGCCTGGCCGTAGGAGTCGATCAGCCAGAGCTTGGCGATCCGCGCGTCACCACTGGCGCTGCTCGTCGTCGCCAGCTGCACGGGCGCCCCGATCATCGCGCCGGGCAGGCCCAGCGCCCCGAACAGCACGAGCGCGTCGAGCGGCCACAGCACGAACCCGAGCAGACCCGTGTACGCCAGCTCCCGCCAGGTCGCCCGCTCGGTCAGCCGCAGCCGGGCCCAGGCGGCGAGACCGGGCTCGGCCGGGGTGGCGTGTGGGTCGGGCGGCGGCGGGATGTGGGTGAGGGCCAGTCGCCGTCGTTCGAGCGCACCGACGGGTATGCCGGACAGCACGGCCACGGCGAGCAGGGGCAGGCCGACGAGGGCCGGGGCCAGGGCGAGGCCCAGGGTGCTCAGCACCAGGAGCACCACGAGGAGGGGCACGCCGATGAGCACACCGCTCAGCAGGTACGCCACCGTGCGCGGCACGTCGCGTACGACCGTTCGGATCATGGGGTCACGGTAGGCGGAGGGGGACGACAACGGCCATACGCGCAGGGGGCGTTCCGGGGGTGGGGCCGGCCCTACCTGGTCAGCAGTTCCTCCCGCCCCCGGGCCCGGTACTCCGCCACCAGTCGCGCCTGGTCCACCGCCGAGAACTTCCGGTACGCCCACTTGCCGGGCGGGCGCCACCACACCGGGTCGGGGCAGCGGAAGCCCTCGTGGCGGAGGGTGGCGCGCTGGATCTTGTTGGTGGCGGTGACGGGCATGGTGGGGACGACGCGTACGAAGCGGGGGGCCATCTTGGTGCCCAGGTCCTGCTGGTCGAGGAGGAACTCGGCGAAGCGGCAGGCGTCGAAGGTGCCGGCGATGGTCGCCATGACCTGGTCCCCGGCGACCGGGTCGGGGACCGCGTAGACGGCGACGGCCTCGGCGCCCTCGTAGCGGGCGAGGATGTTCTCGATGACGGCGGCGGCGAGGTTCTCGCTGTCGACGCGGAGGCGGTCGTCGGTACGGCCGGCGAAGTAGAGGAAGCCGTCCTGGTCGCGGTAGAAGAGGTCGCCGGTCCAGTACCAGCCGTCGTGGCGGCGGGCGGCGTCCGCCTCCGGGTTGCGCCAGTAGCCTTCGAAGGGATTGGGGCCGCGGTTGACCAACTCCCCTATCGCCTCGGTGCCGTTGAGCAGGCGTCCATCGTCGGTGAGGAGGGCCGGCGGGCACTCCTTCCGTGTCTCCGGGTCGACCACCGCGAGGTCGTCGCCGGGTGCCGCCCGCCCGATCGCGCCCGGCGGCGCCCCGGGCGACCGCTGGATCGCCGCCCCGCCCTCGGAGGACCCGTATCCCTCCACGAGCCGCACCCCGAACCGCTCCTCGAACGCCGCCGCGTCCACCGCCCCCGCCTCCGTGCCGAAGCCCATACGCAGGGGGTTGTCGCGGTCGTCGGGGCGGGGCTCGGTGGCGAGGAGGTACTGCACGGCGCGTCCGACATAGGTGAAGTACGTGGCCCCGTACGCCCGTACGTCGTCCAGGAAGCCCGAGGCCGAGAAGCGGCGCCGTAGGGCGATCCCGGCGCCGGCGACCAGGGCGGGGGCCCAGTCGGCGATGACCGCGTTGCCGTGGAACATCGGCATGCAGAGGTAGTGCACGTCGTCCCGTCCGACGCCGAAGCGGTCCACGAGCGCCCGCCCGGCCGCCGCGAGCCGCCCCTGTGAGCAGATCGCGGCCTTGGGGGCGCCGGTGGAGCCGGAGGTGAAGTAGAGCAGGAGACGGTGGGCGGGGGTGGCCCGGGTGGGATCGGGCACGGCGTCGGAGTATGGGGCGAGGAGGTCGGCGTAGGGCTGGGTGTCCGTCACCAGCACGCGCACGCCCGGGAGTTCGAGTCCGTCGAGGAGGGGCAGGTGGGACTGTTCCGTGACCAGTACCCCGCACTCGGTGTGCAGGATGTCTCGGGCCAGTTCGGGGCCCCGGCGGGTGGGGTTGATTCCGGCGACGGCGGCTCCCGCGAGGGCGGCCGCGCTCAACCACAGCGGGAATTCAGGGGTGTTGTCGAGGAGGACGCCGATGTGGGGTTCGGCGTCGGGTGGCAGGAGGTCGGCCAGCAGTGCCGCCCGGGCGGCGGCTCCGGACGCGACCTCGTGGTGGGTCAGGACCTGTTCCTCGAACCACAGCCCGGGCCGGTGGTCGCCCCACCGGTCGGCGACGAGCTGTGCGACCGTGCGCCTCATGGACTCCATGTCGGCGCACGGTAGTTGACGTACCGTCAGTTGAGGAGGGTCACGGCGTCGGGAACGAGGTGTCCGTGGAGAACTGGTGGAACGTGACCATGAAGCCGACGCAGAACGCGAAGGCCACCCCGAGGAAGGCCAGCAGGCCGAGGCTCGCCGCGCCCTGCTTGATCCGTTCGCCGGGCCCGTGGGCCGTGGCCACCACGTTCGGGCCGTCGGTGTAGTGGACGGTGACGAAGTCGCCCTCGACCGTCGTCATCGGCCCGTCCTCCTCCTCGAAACGGATCGCGCGGCCGTCGTGCGTCGTGAACTCGTACACGTGGTGGATCGTCGTGTGCACGCGGCTGTACTCACCCATGCCCTCGCTGACCGTCGTGAACGTCTTCAGGCAGCGCGCCTCGGCCGTCAGCCCGCTGTTCCAGGCACTCCTGATCAGGAGCCAGCGGCGCAGCACGCGGTAGCCCCAGAAGGCGATGACGGCCATCATGAGCACGGGAACGAGGTAGAAGAAGGCGTCCATGTGTGTTCCCCCATGTTCTTCAACCGCCCTGGTCAGCGGTGTGTGGGAACCTACCCGCGCCAGGGCCCCGCGCAGCTCAAGTGATGCTCAGAACTGAACGGGACCCCAGGCGCAGGACACTCAGAACGTCTCAGAACGTGACGTCCGAGCAGGCGTAGAACGCGTTCGTGGTGTCCGCGACCGTCCATACCGCGACGATCACGTGGTGGCCGCTCAGGCCGGACGGCAGGCGCCCGGTGTGGGAGAGCGTGGACGGCGGGCGCTGGCCGTTGTAGGGGACCGTGAAGAACGGGGTCAGGTTGAGGTCGGAGCGGGCCAGGGCGTGGTTCTGGTTCCAGCCCGCCTTGGTGACGTAGTACTTGAAGTCGGTGGTGGCGTGCATGGCGGTGAACTGCCAGCGGAACGTGTAGTTCTGACCGCCCGTCACCCTGGTGGTGGGCCAGGCGCCGCCGCCCGGCTTGGTGGACGCGTTGAGCTGGTTGAACCTGCTGTTGCCACCGGAACAGATCTGGCCGTCAGCCGGCCCTGAGCCCGGGAAGCCCTTCGGGCCCTCCACGCTCTGCGGCTCCCACTGGATGTCGCCGCAGTTGGTGACGGTGCCGTTCTGACAGAGCTTCTGCCTGCTGACGGGGAGGTCGGTGTAGCCGTGGCCGGTGGCGCCACCGCTGGAGAGCACGAGCGCTCCGGTGGTGGCGAGGCCGACCGTGGCCGCGTACCACTTGGTCTTGCTACGCGTATGACTGCGCATGCTGCCGCTCCCTGGAGTACGTGGGGGGTGTTCCAGGTCTAGACCAAGTCCCAGATTATGAGCGCTGGTTCAACATGTCCATACCAATCGCAGACCGTTGCGGCCGGCTGCCGCGGACTGTTCAGGAGGAGGTCTCGCGGCGTCCCGTATAGAACGCCACCGTCAGGTCCTTCACCAGCGCCTTGCGTTCGTAGTCGTCCAGTTCGACCAGGCCGCGCATGGTCAGCCGGGTCACCGTGTCCTCGACCGAGTCGACGACGGAGGTGAGGACGGTGTCGCGGTGCTGGGCGTCGAGCGCGGCGATCCGGCGGCGCTGCATCACGGCGGCCACCTCGGGCGCGTACTCGATCCGGGTCGGCTGGGCGGAGAACACCTGAAGCCCGACCGGCGCCGCGTCCGCCGCCACCAGCCGGGTCAGGGCCTCGCTCACCGCCTCCGTGTTGCGCAGGGTCGCGTCCCTGACCAGCGCGTTGGGCGATACGTCGGCCGGGAGCTGCGACAGCACCCGGGAGACCGCCGCCTCCACACACTCGCGCAGGTACCGCTCGTGGTCCTCGATCCCGAGCAACGCCCGCGCGGTGTCCCTGACCCGCCATGCCACGAGGACGACGACCCGCATCGCGACCCCGTTCGCGTCGACGGCCTCCATCGGCTCGCTCCGCCAGTGCCGCAGCCGTACGTCGACCCGGCGGCGCAGCACGAGCGGGTTCACCCAGAGGAGGCCGGTGCGGCGGACGGTCCCCCGGTACCGCCCGAACAGCCCGAGCACCCAGGCCCGACCGGTCCGCCCGCGCGCCAGCCCGCCGAACCCGAACAGGGTCAGGGCGCCGGCAGCGGCGTACGCGGCCCACTGCGCCGGCCCGAGTCCGGCACCCGCGTACGCGGCCGGCAGCCCGAGCGCCCGTACCGCGAGCCCCGGCAACACCCCGGCCCACCACGAGGTGAGTACACACCCGGCCACCCCGCACGCCCCGCCCAGCACTCCCACCACCCCGGGCATCACCCGCGCCGGCCGCTCGACCAGCTCCTGGTCCACTTCCACGGTGGGCCGCGCCTTCACCGCCCCCGGCCCCCGCCGCACCTTCGGCTGCTCCCCCGTGCCCAGCCGCCGGCCCACGATCGCGGGCGTGACCGGCACGGACACGGGGGCCGGGTCGTCCCGGAAGAGCAGATGTACGGGGATCTCGGTCGTCGTCTCGTTCTGGATGAGCCGGGCGGGCCGCGCGGCCCCTTCGGGCTCCGGTGTGGGTGAGGTGGTCGTACTCATACGTGCCTCCATGCCTCCGCGCAGGAAGAACCGTGGTCTGAGCGATGAGCCGGGGTGGTGAGCGAGGAGCTGTGGTGGTGAGGAGTGAGCTGTGGTGGTGAGGAGTGAGCTGTGGTGGTGAGTGGTGAGGCCGTGGCCTGGGGGATCGGTCAACGGGGTGGGGCGGGTGTCGCGGCCGTCAGTGGAACAGGCGCCGCCAGGTCTCCGGGCCCGGATAGCCGTCCGCCGCACCGCCGCGCCACCCCTGGGCCCGCTGGAACGCCTCCACGTTCCGCCGGTCCGACTCGCCCCAGCGCGGACCCGGACCCGAGGTGTAGTACTTGCCGAACCCCTTCTTGACCAGCTGCTTCCCTAGCTGGGTGACATAGGCGTTGTTCGCGCCCGGGCGGAACATCCCGCGTCCGGGATAGCCGGGGACGCCCTGCGAGGCGGGCGTCCTGGGCGAACCGGGCCGACCGGACGTGGCGGGCGAGGAAGGCCGACCGGACGTCCCGGGCCGGCCGGACGTGGCGGGCTTCCCCGATGCGCCGGGCCTGCCGGCCGTCCCCGGTGGCCGATGCGCGACGGGTGGCTTGGGCGCCGCAGGCCTCCCCGCTGGTCCAGGGTTCGCGGCCGGAGGGATGTTCTTGCCCCTGCCGGTCACCAGATACGACCAGGTCAGCGGCCCCGGCATCCCGTCCGCGTCGCGGCCCGACCAGCCCTGCGCCCGCTGGAACGCCTGGGTGGCCCTGCGGTCGGCGTCCGACCAGACCGGTCCCGGCCCGCCGGTGTAGAAGCGGGCCCCGCCGCGCTCCACGAGCATCTGCCCCAGCCGGGTGACGTGCTTGTTGTCGGCGCCGGGCCCGAAGGCGTCGGGGCCGGGGAAACGGTCACCGCCGGACGGCCCGGCGGAACCCTTCCGCCCCGGGCTCTCCGACGGGACACCGGGGGAACCGGAGTCGCCGGAGCCGTCCGTCCGGTCGTCCGGCGCATCCTCGCCGTCGTCGGTCAGCCCCTTGTAGCGGTACGGCACATAGCGGTTCCCGTTGTCCCAGTAGGCGTACGGGGTGGCCTGTCTGCGGGCGTACGGGCGGGTCGACTCGTAGGCGATGTAGTGGGTCTCCGCGTAGTCCGTCCAGCCGCCGAAAATGACGACGTGCGAGCCATTCTGGGGGTCCTTCGGATTATGGAAGAGCAGCATGTCGCCCGGCTCCAGCCGGTCCTTCGAAATGCGCTGGGCGAACTTGTCGAGGCTGCCCGTCCATTCGTTTCCGGGCAGGTTCCAGGCCATCGAGACGAACCCCGAGCAGTCCTGCCGATAACCGTCCGACCAGTACTCGCTCATGCTGTACGGCACCTCGGCCGCGATCCATGATGCGGCGCGCCCGATGATCTCGGCGCGGGTGGTGGGCGGCGTCTTCACCCCTTTCGGCGGCTTCTCCCCGTCCGCCGGACGGCCGGCCGGGCCATGCAGGGGAGCCCTCTTCCCCTGCGGGGTGTCCGGCTCCTCACCTGCGGGAACACCGCCGGGACTGACCGGGCCGTGGGCCGCCGCGACCGCCGGTGCGGCATGGCCGACGCCGAGTGCGGCGCCGGCGGCGGTGGCGACGACGAGCGCGTTCCTGGCCGTCCTGGCGGCCGGGTGACTCAGATGGGCGTACTGGGCGGAGTACGGCATGACCCGCCGCCAGTGGACACAACCGGGGCATTCGCAATCGGCCCCCGGATCGATCTCCTCGAATACCGGAGTCTCCATGCGATTCCCCTCGCGAACCGACCGAAGAATTCCACGCTTCTGCACGCGGGTCAGTTTCTCAACTGTCATCCCATGTCGCATGCTGACGGTCCAAATGATGTACACCGCCCCCCGTCGGCCGACGAGCCCGGCGGGGCTCGGCCTCTGACCGGGTGGCTCCGTGGTCAGGAGCACCCCCGCCCCTCCGCTAAGATTTTTCTCGCGCGCCGCTAGCTCAGTTGGTTAGAGCAGCTGACTCTTAATCAGCGGGTCCGGGGTTCGAGTCCCTGGCGGCGCACCACCTGGAGAGGCCCCTCGCGAGAGTGAATCGCGAGGGGCCTCTCCGCATGTGCACGTCACCCCGCGCACTCCCCCCTCGCTCCCCTCTCACTCCCCACAGATCCTCCACCGATGCCCCAATATCCGCGTATGACCGGTAAACACCGCGTTTCGCATCTTGCGATCAAGATGAACACCATAGAACCCTGGGCCGTAAGAGACTGCGGATACATGGCAGTTGGGGGGCCATGGGCGATTTGCGCGCCCGGGGATGGGGATCTTAGGCCCTCACCGACACACGCGATGCACGCTCTCATGAACAGATGCCGAGGGGGGCATCAATGCAACCGGATGGCCGTCACCCCGTGTCTCCATGGTGTAGATCACATGGTGACGATGGCCCATTGATGCGTCCGTAACGGTCGAGGGGGACCGAAGCGGGCGGAAGACCGACTAACACACACGAACGTGTGTGCGGGGGGAATGACTCATGACGTCGACGCCGACGGGCGCCCGGCACAACCACGACCCGTCCGAGACGACCCAACTGAAGGTGCCGTCGCACCGGACCGGAGCCTTCCGAAAGCTCAAGAAGACCCTTCCCAGATACGACTACGAGCACTACAGCCGGCTCGCGGGGCCTCTCACTCAGCCCGATCCGACCAAGCCCTACAAGGTGCGGTACCGCTCCCTGATCTCCCAGGAGCCGCACCGTATGAGGGTCGCCCTGATGCTGGCCGCCGCTCCGCTGCTCTCCCTGGTCCTGCTCGCCTGGCTGCTGCAGCAGGAGCACTGGACCGAGCGCGACTTCGTCGAGTACGAGTTCCTGCCCGCCCTGGACATGGTCATGCTGGTCTCGATCGGCCTGATCGAGTTCTTCCGCTGCATGAACGTGCTGTCGAACGCGCACGCCACGCTGGTCGCCCGCGACCCGATCCCGGTGGTGCCCGAGACCGGCACCAGAGTCGCCTTCCTCACCTCCTTCGTGCCCGGCAAGGAGCCGCTGGAGATGGTGACGAAGACCCTGGAGGCCGCGGTCAAGCTCCGTCACCGCGGGCTTCTGCACATCTGGCTCCTCGACGAGGGCGACGACCCGGATGTGAAGGCGGTCTGCGCGCGCCTCGGCGTACATCACTTCTCCCGCAAGGGAATCGCGAAGTGGAACCAGCCCAAGGGCCCGCACCGCGCCAAGACCAAGCACGGCAACTACAACGCCTGGCTGGACGCGCACGGCGACGACTACGACTTCTTCGCCTCGGTCGACACCGACCACGTGCCGCTGCCCAACTACCTGGAGCGGATGCTCGGGTTCTTCCGCGACCCGAACGTCGGCTTCGTCATCGGCCCCCAGGTGTACGGCAATTACGACAACTTCGTCACCAAGGCCGCCGAGTCCCAGCAGTTCCTGTTCCACGCGCTGATCCAGCGCGCCGGCAACAAGTACGGCTCCCCCATGTTCGTCGGCACCTCCAACGCCGTACGCATCAGGGCGCTCAAGCAGATCGGCGGGCTGTACGACTCGATCACCGAGGACATGGCGACCGGTTTCGAGATCCACCGCCACAAGAACCCGGCGA
Organism: Streptomyces sp. CA-210063; assembly: GCF_024612015.1. Taxonomy (NCBI): domain Bacteria; kingdom Bacillati; phylum Actinomycetota; class Actinomycetes; order Kitasatosporales; family Streptomycetaceae; genus Streptomyces; species Streptomyces sp. CA-210063. The sequence continues at coordinate 6,749,105 of NZ_CP102512.1, read as the reverse complement.
CGGGGAAGAAGTGGCGCTCGGTGTACACCCCGGACGTGCTCGCGGTGGGTGAGGGGCCCAGCGCCTGGACGGACTTCTTCACCCAGCAGATGCGCTGGTCGCGCGGTACGTACGAGACGATCCTCAAGCAGTACTGGAAGGGCTGGTACTCGCTGCCGCCGAGCAAGCTCTTCAACTACACGATGATGATCATCTTCTACCCGATGTCCGCCCTCAACTGGATCCTCGCGGCGCTGAGTTGCGCCCTGTTCCTGGGTCTGGGCGCCTCGGGTGTGAACATCGACCCGACCGTGTGGCTGATGCTCTACGGCAACGCCTCCGCGCTCCAGATAGGCCTGTACGTCTGGAACCGCCGGCACAACGTCTCCCCGCACGAGCCGGAGGGCTCCGGCGGTGTGGCGGGCATGGTGATGTCCGCGCTGTCCGCGCCGCTCTACGCGAAGGCGCTGATCGACTCGGCCCTGCGCCGCAAGAGCAAGTTCGTGGTCACGCCCAAGGGAGACTCGGCGAGCCCTGACAGGTGGTTCGGCACCTTCCGGTACCACTGGTACTTCATCGTGATCTTCGGTGGCTCGATCGCCGCCGGTTTCGTCTTCGGCAACGCGCACCCCGCGATGATCATCTGGGCCACGTTCGCCATGATGATCACCGCCTTCCCCATCTTCGTCTGGCGCTACATGCTGCGGCAGGACAAGAAGAAGGCCGCCGCCGCGGCCGCACTGCAGGGTTCCATGGTGGCGCCGCCCGAGGCGGCTCCCGCGCCACACGCGCCGCCACTCGCACCGCACGCCCCACACGCGCCGCACGCTCCCCAGCACAAGCCGAGCTGGGCGGCGTCCGGGTCGGGCAGCGGGGGTAGCGACCAGACCATGCAGATCGCCCTGGGCGGACTTGGGGGACGTAAGGAATGAAGGACCGTGCAGGCCGCCGCCGCGCCCGTCGCCTCGCGATCGGCTCGGCGGTGGTCCTCGCGCTCGCCGGGATGAACGGGCCGTGGCTGTACCGCGTGAGCACCGAGAAATACCACGAGTACAAGATCAACAGACCCGAGTACAAGGCCGACAACGGGCACTGGCAGATCGTGGAGTTCCCGAAGGAGTACCGGCAGAACACGATCCACGCCGCGCTTCTGCACACGGGCAAGGTCCTGTTGATCGCGGGTTCCGGCAACGACGCCGACAACTTCGACGCCAAGAAGTTCGACACCCGCGTCTGGGACCCGGTCAAGCAGACGATCAAGCGCGTACCCACCCCGGCCGACCTGTTCTGCACGGGTCACACCCAGCTGTCCAACGGCAATCTGCTGATCGCGGGCGGCACCAAGCGCTACGAGAAGCTGAAGGGTGATGTCACCAAGGCCGGCGGCCTGATGATCATCCACAACGAGAACCCCGACAAGGGGATGAAGATCAAGGCGGGGACCCGGTTCGTCGGCAAGGCGAACGGCAAGACGTTCGTCCTGAAGGACACGGTCGACATCAAGAAGGCCACGAAGACCTTCGACAAGGACACCGGGAAGTTCACCGGCAACAAGCCGGGGATCGCGCGCGCCTACGTCGAGGCCGAGAAGAGGGGCAGGAAGTACGAGACGGGGACGGAGGACAACTACCGGGTAGTGGGCCTGGAGGGTGAGGACGCGCGGAACACGTACGGCATCGCGCAGAAGCTCGCCCTCGACAAGAAGGACTTCCAAGGGATCAAGGACGCCTACGAGTTCGACCCGGTCGCCGAGAAGTACATCAAGGTCGACCCGATGAACGAGGCGCGCTGGTACCCGACGCTGACGACGCTGTCGGACGGCACGATCCTGTCGCTGTCCGGCCTCGACGAGATCGGCCAGCTGGTCCCGGGCAAGAACGAGGTCTACGACCCCGAGACCAAGAAGTGGACATACACGAAGGACGTCCAGCAGTTCCCGACGTACCCGGCGATCTCCCTGATGCAGAACGGCAAGCTGTTCTACTCGGGCGCGAACGCCGGGTACGGGCCGGACGACATCGGCCGTGACCCCGGTATCTGGGACCTGAAGACCAACAAGTTCACCAAGGTCCCCGGGATGAGCGACAACAAGCTGCTCGAAACCGCCGGGACCGTGCTGTTGCCTCCGGCGCAGGACGAGAAGTACATGGTCATCGGCGGGGGCGGGGTCGGTGAGTCGGAGCGGTCCAGCAAGAAGACCCGGCTGATCGATCTGCTGGCCGAGAAGCCGCGGTTCGTGGACGGGCCGGAGCTGGCGAAGGGCACGCGCTATCCGCAGGCCTCGATCCTGCCCGACGACACAGTGCTCATCTCCGGCGGCTCGGAGGACTATCGGGGGCGCGGCGACTCCAACATCCTCGAGGCGCGGCTCTACGACGCGAAGACCGGGGAGATGCGGCGGGTCGCCGACCCGCTCGTCGGCCGGAACTACCACTCCGGGTCGATCCTGCTGCCGGACGGGCGCGTGGTGTTCTTCGGGTCGGACTCCCTGTACGCCGACAAGGCCAACACCAAGCCGGGGGAGTTCGAGCAGCGGATCGAGATCTATACGCCGCCGTATCTGTACCAGGACGCGCGGCCGACGTTGTCCGGCGGGCCGAAGACGGTGGCGCGGGGCGGGACGGCGACGTTCGGTACGCGGCATGCCTCGTCCATCAAGTCGGCGCGGTTGATTCGGCCGAGTGCGTCGACGCATGTGACGGATGTGGATCAGAAGTCGATCGAGGTGGACTTCAAGGCGGAGGGTGATGAGATCACGGTGACTGTGCCGAAGAATCGGAATCTGGTGCAGTCGGGGTGGTACATGCTGTTCGTGACGGATGACGCGGGGACGCCGAGCGCCGCGCGGTGGGTGAAGGTTCCGTAGGTAGTTTTTTGGGTGCGGGTGCGTGGGGGCTGGTCGCGCAGTTCCCCGCGCCCCTGAAAAGCAGGGGCTGCGCCCCGTGCTTTTCGGCCCGCAGGGCCGTGTCTTTAGGGGCGCGGGGAACTGCGCGACCAGCCACAACGGACCGTCAGTCAGACGCCTTCGCCAAGTCCAGCGCGTACTCCGGCCACCACTCCCCCGCCTTCGGCCCGCCCTTGCACTCCCCGTCCGACTCTCCCGGCCGCTTCACCCACAAGTACGCGTCCACCAAAGAGTCCGCCGTCTTCGTCGTGGGCGACTCCCCCAGCGCGCGCCCCGGAGGGTTGCACCACCGTTCGTCCTCGTCGCCCTCGGTCCAGGGACCGTTGCCGTTGCGGCTGGTGTCGATGACGAAGGGCTTGTCGCCGATCTTCGAGGAGAGCTGCTTGCCGTACTCGATGGAGTCCTCGGTGGTGTAGAAGTTCGAGACGTTGACGGCGAAGCCGTCGGCCTGTTCGACGCCGGCCCACTTGAGCGGGTCGTAGATCTCCTCGGGGTCGCCCCAGCCGGCGTTGCCCGCGTCGAGGTACACCTTCGTGTTCTTCAGCGCGCCGAGCTTCTCGATCGCCCCCTTGAGCAGGTCGTACCGCTCCTCGTGGAACTCGCCCGGGGTGCAGCCGTCCACCACGTGGAGCACCGCGTCGGGCTCCAGGATGATCGTGGCCGGCCGGTCCCCGATGCCCTTGGCCACACCGTCGATCCAGGCCCGGTACGCGTCGCCGTCGGCCGCGCCGCCGCCGGAGTACTGGCCGCAGTCGCGGTGCGGGATGTTGTAGAGGACGAGGATCGCGTCCCGGTCGGCCTTCTCGGCGGCCTCGGTGAAGCCCTTGGCCTCCTGCTCCGGGTTCTCCGCACCGATCCACTCGCCGGTCGGCTGCTCGGCGATCTTGCGGATCAGCTCGGCGTCCTCGCCCTTGCCGGCCTTCTCGTAGGCGGCAACCTGTGCCGCCGCGTTTCCCTTCGGATTGACCCAGAACGGGTCCGTGCCGCTCGGCTGTTGGGTGATGTCGGAACCGGAGGCCCGGTCCTTCTCGCCGTCACCGCCGTCACCGCTGTCTCCTCCGGAACAGCCGGCGAGCAATAACGCCACCACCGCCACGGACGCCCGAACCCCGGCCCCCCTACTGCCGTACATCCAACTCCCCCTTGGGTGCACCGTGTCGTAAGTCCCAATCCTGACATAAGTCCCGCCTCGCCCACGAGGTCGTCGCGACCTTGACCGAGAACCTGCTTACCTTTCCCGTCGCCAGCAGGATGGATGACGCAGCGTCACAGCCCGTCAACTTGGCGTCAAACAGCCTCTACCCGGGGCGCTCATCCGTTCTAGAGTCGCATCGGATCGCCCCAGGACCTCCCGTGTCGGCGCCGGGTTACTCCCGCAGCCCGAGCGCGCACGGTCGAGGACCAGCCCGGTCGGCGGCCCCGGGGGGAGCGGGTCGCCGACCGGGCCGGGTGTGTACGCCCGTTCAGGGTTCACGCGGACAAGGCCCGTACCGCTCAGGGTCCCGTGACGACCAGGGGCCTTTGCCGCTCAGGGTCCTGTGCCGCTCAGATACGCGGAGACGACGACGTTCGCCGAGTACGTGCGGCTCGTCCGGTCGAAGGTGCCGCCGCAGGTGACGAGGCGGAGCTCGGCGCGGCCCGACTGCCGTACGCCGTACGCCTGTTGGGCATCGAAGTCGTCGCGGCCGATGACCTGGACGTCGTCCACGGTGAACTCGGCGAGCCTGCCGTCGTCGCGGGCCACCCGGATCTTCTCGCCGATCCGCAGCGCGCTCAGCTCGTGGAAGACGGCGGGCCGGGTCTCGGTGTCGGCGTGCCCGACGAACAGCGCGGCCCCGGTCGCCCCCGGCGGCGTACCGCCCGCGTACCAGCCGACGACGCCGGGCTGGCCGTACGGCGGCGGCTCGATCGCCCCGTCCCGGTCGAGGCCGCGTGCCACGACCGGCGCCTGCACGCCCATCGAGGGGATGTCGAGGCGGTGGGGCCGCGCGCCTCTCAACGGCTCGACGGCGGGCGGCAGTTCGGCCTGCGCGGGCCGTCCGACCGCCGCCACGTCGCCGGTGGTCGGGGCGGATATGCCCTGCCGTACGTCGGTGATCTCGCGGCCCCACAGCCACAGGCCGAGCAGCAGCACGGCCCAGGCGACACCGGTGGTGACGCGACCGGTTCCGCTGCCGGACCCGGTGCCGGTCCCGCTTGCGTCGTAGGTGTAGTCCCGTCTGGTCACGACGACCCCTTACTCCGTACCTCGGCGGCGGCTCCGGCGCACGCCCCGCGCGACCACCACCACCGCCGCCACCCCGGCCAGGACCAGACCGACGACCGCGTGCCGGGCGCCGGGTCCGGTGTGCCGGGCGTCGTCCATGGAATCGACCGGGTCGGCCGCACCCTGCGAGGTCGCCACCTGGTCCGCCGCTCCGCCGCCGCCCGCGCGCGCGGGGGCGACCGGGGAGGCGGGGGATGCGGGGGCCGAAGGCCGCGCGGAGGCGGCGGGTTCGGCGGCCTCCGGCTTGGTGGCGTCGGGCTTGGTGGCGTCGGGCTTCGGAGGCCCCGGCTCGGTGGCCGCGGGCTTCCCGTTCTCGCCGACCGTGATCGTGCCCCTGGCCTTGTGTTCCTTGCCGTCGCAGGTGACCGATACGTCGTACGTGCCGGGTTCGAGCGAGGACCGTACGCGGGTGTCCCCGGAGAGCGTGCCGACACCCTGCCCGGTGAGCCGGATGAGCCGGGTGAGCCGGGTGAGCTGCGCGTCCGCGACGAACGCCTTCGAGGCGGCGGATCCCGACTTCCCCCCGCAGCCCTTGGCCCGCACCTGGATGTCGCTGCCGGGCGCCGGCGAGGCCGGCACCACCGAGATGTCCCCGGAGTCGGCCGCGTGGGCCGAGGGTGCCGAGGGTGCCGTCACGGTCGACGCGACCGCGACCACCGCCCCGGCACACAGAGTGAGTCGCAGTGAACCCATGGTGAACCTCCAGACACCTGAGACTCCCCCGCCGGAGGCCGGGACGCATCCGGGGAAGGGCCGCGACTACTCCGTACGGGTGTCTGGGGGTTTATCCAGCGGGTCGGAAGGCTCAAAGGCTCAGATGCGGTCGACCAGGTCCGCGATCGAGTTCACGACCTTCGACGGGCGGTACGGGAACTTCTCGATCTGCGCGGGGGTCGTCAGGCCGGTGAGGACGAGGAAGGTCTCCATCCCGGCCTCGATGCCCGCGAGGACGTCGGTGTCCATGCGGTCGCCGATCATCGCGCTGGTCTCGGAGTGCGCACCGATCGCGTTCAGTCCGGTGCGCATCATCAGCGGGTTCGGCTTGCCCGCGAAGTACGGCTTCTGCCCCGTCGCCTTGGTGATCAGCGCGGCCACGGCCCCGGTCGCGGGCAGCGGGCCCTCGGTGGAGGGGCCGGTCTCGTCCGGGTTGGTGGCGATGAACCGGGCGCCGCCGTTGATCAGCCGTACCGCCTTCGTCATGGCCTCGAAGGAGTACGTGCGGGTCTCGCCGAGGACGACGTAGTCGGGCTGGTGGTCGGTGAGCACGTACCCGATGTCGTGCAGCGCGGTGGTCAGCCCCGCCTCGCCGATGACGTACGCCGTGCCGCCGGGCCGCTGGTCGTCCAGGAACTGGGCGGTCGCCAGGGCGGAGGTCCAGATGTTCTCGACGGGCACGTCCAGGCCCATGCGGTCGAGGCGGGCGTGCAGGTCACGGGCCGTGTAGATCGAGTTGTTGGTGAGCACCAGGAAGGGGCGCCCGGACTCGCGGAGCTTCTTGATGAAGGCGTCGGCACCGGGGATCGGCACGCCCTCGTGGATGAGCACACCATCCATGTCGGTGAGCCACGACTCGATGGGCTTGCGCTCTGCCATGTGCGATCTCCTGCCGACCTCTGTCGATTCCTGCCGTACGTCCGTACATCTGTACGTCCGGCGCCGCCCCCAACCCTAGTGAGGGGTGGCTGAAATGAGGAGGCCGATCTTGGCCGCTGAGACCCGCCCGCCTCAGGTCGGCGGGCGGGTACGGGGATGGCCGCCATCAGGCACGCAAGGCGGCCGCCATCAGGTCACCCGGACCGTCTGCGGACGCCCGCCATCAGCAGCCCGCCGGCGGACAGGAAGAGGAGCCCGGTCACGTACGGCAGTGCCTCGCGCATACCCGATTCGGCCAGCTCGTCGGCGTACGGCCGCTCGCCCCGTACGGCCTCACGGTCACCGGCCGCGTCACCGTCCGCGTCACCGCCGCTCTCCTTGGCGGCCCCTTCCTCTTCCCCTTCCTCTTTCTCTCCCTCTTCCTCTGCCTCTCCGTCTCCCTCTTCCTCTGCCTCTCCGTCTTCCTCTTCGTCTGCCTCTCCGTCTTCCTCTTCGTCGGTGATCCGGAAGCGGTAGTCGTTCGACTCCCCCACCCACTCGCTGTCGTCGCCCCGCCGCTCGACCACGGCCGCGTTCGCCACGACGTCGTTCGGTACGGCCGCGTCGGAGGTGACGGAGAGGCGGACCTTGACGGTGAGGGTGCGGCCGGGCGGCACGGTGAAGCCGGTCCCGCCGCCGTCCCCGTCTCCGCCGAGGACGCCGACCAGTTCGTCGGAGTCGGTCCGCTCGAAGGTCACCGGCCGGGAGGTGGTGCCCTTGGCGTCCTCGTAGAACTCCAGCTGCGGCTGCGTCCGCTTCAGCGTGCGCGCGCCGTCGACCAGCACGACCACCGGGTGGATGTTCGCGCAGGTCCGGGAGGTGGTGTTGGTGAGTTCCAGCGCCCAGGTGTGGAAGCCGCCGCCGGCGACGTAGGTGGCGGGGCCGCCTCGGATACGGGTCCGGATCGGGAAGGCGCTGCTGTCGGCGCCGACACAGGTGGGCCGGTGGTCGTCCGCTGCCGCGAGCGGGGGTCCGGGGGCACCACCGAGCGAGGGTGTACCGCCGAGCGGGGGTCCGGGTGTACCGCCGAGCGGGGGTCCGGGGGTACCGCCGAGCGGGGGTCCGGGGGTACCGCCGAGCGAGGGTCCGGGGGTACCGCCGAGCGAGGGTCCGGGGGTACCGCCGAGCGCCGCTGCGGGACCACTGACGAGGGCGGCTGCGGTGGCGAGGGCAAGGGTCAGACACGTACACAGTCGCATGAACACATGACCATGCCATCTGCCTGCGCCGAGGGGCCCCGCCACGCCTTGGGGCCACAGGACCGGTGCGGAAGTCCGCTCGATCAGCGGAGCGACCGCACCGGCCTGGGGTCCTTCGGGTCAGTCGCCGATCCTCGGCAGAAGGGAGACCATCCTGCTGCCGTCCCGGGCGACCAACACGTCCTCGTAACTCAGGAGTTGGGGCGCGAGCCCGAACCCGGGCCCCGGCTTCGGCTTGCCGATGTCGGCGTGACCGCGCCAGACCTGCTCACCCGTGCGCAGATCGAGGCCGGACAGATCTCCGCTCGGGCTCAGGAAGTACACGACCCCCTGCTTCTCCGACACCACGGGAGACGCGATGCCCTCGACCGTGTCCTTGTCCGGCATCTCGACGCCCACGGGGCCGGTCCACAGGGTCTTTCCGGTGGTCAGCGAGTAGGCCGAGGCCTTGCCCTGCCAGGACACGGAGATCAGACGATCACCGATGACATCCAGGTTGGCGAGCTGTCCCTCGATCCGATAGGTGTGTGAGGTCCGCTCCCCGGAACCGCTGATGACGGTCAGCGGCATCTCCTTGCCGGCCGCGTCCTTCACTCCGGCCAGGACCATCCGATCCTCCGAGGTCCCGATGAGCTGCTGCCCGCCGGGGACGGTCATGACCTTCTCGGCACGTCCGGTGGCGGGATCGAGACGGAAGACCTCGGTGTCGCCCGGATCCTCGGCGTCCCGCATGCACAGGAGATACGGCACACCGCTCAGCACCGCCCGTTGACACGCGGTGCCCTTGTCCCAGGTGTGGCGCCACTTCTCCTTGCCGGACAGCGGATGGAGGGCCGACATCGTGCGCGGCGTCGGGGTGTTCGCCAGCACCGCGCCGTCGATGAGCATGGCGGCCTGGTCGCCGCGGTCGTCCTGCGGCATCTCGACCGTCCACACCACCTTGCGGCTGGCGGCGTGCACCGCCATCAGATCGGTACCGCCGTAGTAGTCCCCGTTCGGCTCGTTCTCCGCGGTGTGGTTCCGGAAGACGTAGACCAGGCCGTCGCGCACGGCGAACGGGTGGTCGATCCCGTCGCCTTCGCGATTGACCTCGACGGTCCACAGCCGCTCGCCGGTGTTGGCGTCGATCTTCGCGACGTCGTACTTCGTCCCGGCGCAGTACAGCGCGGAACCTTCCACCAGGCAGCCCCGCTCGCTGACCCCCGGGACACTGCTCTGCCACGGCTTCCAGCCCTCCGGCGACGCCGCCGGCCGCACCGGCCGGTCCTGCTCCACCGCACCGCCGCCCCCGAAGCCGAACACCGCCCCCACGCTGATCGCGACAACGGCCACCGCCGTCCCCGCGGCCTGCGAGAAACGGCGCCGGCCGCGGCGCCGCACCACCTTCTCGGCCAGGTCCCCGGGTGCCCGCACCCGGTCCAGGGCGACCGCGTGCAGCGTCTCCCGGACCTTCTCCTCCACCTGCTCCGTCGTCATCCCCGGACCCCCTTCGGCGTGTAGCTGAGCGGCTGGACCTGTTCCACATGACCTTCGGGCCCCAGCTCCGGTACGAGCGCCCGGAGCTTGGCGAGCGACCGGTGCGCCGTGCTGCGCACCGTGCCGACCGGGCACCGCAGCAGCGCCGCGACCTCGGCCTCCGGCAGGTCCTCGAAGTAGCGCAGCACGACCACGGCCCGCTGCCGCTTCGTCAGACGGCCGAGCGCCGCCCACAGCGCGATCCGCAGCTCGGAGTCCGCGCCCGCGTCGGCGTCCGTGCCGGACTCGGGCAGTACGGGCACCGTCGTCTCGGCGCGATGTCTGCGCAGCCGCCAGCGGTTGACCTGCTGGCGGTACAGGATCTGGCGGACGTACGCCTCGGGCTGCTCGATGCTCGCCCAGCGCCCGTACGCCTTCATCAGCGCGATCTGCAGCAGATCCTCCGCGGCATGCCTGTCCCCGCCGGTGAGCAGCACCGCGAGCCGCAGCAGCGCGGTGGAGCGCATCGCTACGAACTCCCGGAACTCGTCCTGGCCAGAGGCCTTCATCGACCCTCCCCCTTCTCGGCACCCGTCACGACGCGATGGGCCGCCCGCGGCTATCCCTCGGCGGGCGAGATTCTGCCGTCACACCGAATCGGTGCGTCGCGGAGGAACGGAGGAACGGAGGAACGGTGGAACGGACGAGCGGAGGAACGGTGGAACGGTGGAACGGACGAGCGGACGGCGGACGAGCGGACGAGCGGACGAGCGGAGGATCAGCGACACCGGGGCAGGGCCTGACCCCACATCCCGAACGCTCCTCAGAGCGCCTCACCCGTCCTCACGCCCGAACAACGGCGCCAGCAGGAGCTGAGCCGCCCCCTCCGCGACCCCGGACGCCCCACCCCCGGCCACCCGCACCGGCACCGCCGGATCCTCCCCCTGCCGCCGAGCCCACGCGTCGAGCACGAACCCCACCCCCCGCACGAACGCTTCGGGATGGGCCTCGACCGTCCGCCCGCCCAGCAGCACCAGCTCGATATCGAGGAGCCCCACGAGATTCGCGGCCCCCGTACCGAGCACCCGCGCCGCCTCGTCCACGTCCCCCCGCGCCACCGCCGCGAGGCACAGCGCCTCGACGCACCCACGGTTCCCGCACTCGCACATCGGCCCGTCCAGCTGGACGACCTGGTGCCCGAACTCACCGGCCCGGGTCCGGGCCCCCCGGTGCACCGCCCCGTCGATGACGAGCCCCGCCCCCAGCCCCGTACCGAGGTGGAGGTAGGCGAAGGACCCGTGCGCCCCCGCGACCGCCGCGAGCCCCAGGGCCGCCGCGTTGGTGTCCTTGTCGACCACCACCGGCATCCCCAGCCGCCGCGCCAGCGCCGCCCGCAGCGGAAACCCGTCCCACTCCGGAAACCCGGTGACCCGGTGCAGCACACCGTGCAGATGATCGAGAGGGCCGGGGAGCGCGACTCCGACCCCCAGTACAGGGAGGAGCGGCGCGGCCTCGACCGCACCACGCCTCTCACTCGCCCCCGCCAGCAGCGCCTCCACCTCACGCGCCGCACCCTCGATCACGGCGTCCGACCCGGCCCCCAGGCTCAGCGGCGTCCGCCGCTTGGCGACCACCGCGCCGGTCAGGTCGCAGAGCACGGCCGTCAGTTCGTCGCGGTCGAGGTGGAGGCCGATCGCGTGCCCGGCGTCGGGCACGAGCCGCAGCACGGTGCGCGGCTTGCCGCCGGTGGACGCCCGGTACCCGGCCTCGGTCACGAGCCCGTCCGCGCGCAGCCGGGCGGTGATCTTGCTGACGGCCTGCGGGGTGAGCCCCGTCCGCTCGGCCAGCTCCAGCCGGCTGATCCCGGCCGCCCCGGCGATCCGCAGCAGATCGAGGACCAGCGCCCCGTTGTGGCTGCGCAGTGCGAGGAGGTTCACGCCGGTCACTCCCGCGGTACGCCCGTTCCCGTTGCCGATCCCGTTGCCGATCCCGCCGCCGTTGCCCGTCCCGCTGCCGATCCCGTTGCCGTTCACACCTCCATTGTCTCTCGCGCTTGCACTTTGGCAACAGCGTTGCTTAAGTGGACGGTATGACAGGCACCAGCACAGGCAGGCCCCGCCGCGTCGCCCTTGTCGGCTACGGCCTCGCGGGCTCCGTCTTCCACGCCCCGCTGATCGCCGCGACGGAGGGCCTGGCCCTCGACACGGTCGTCACCTCGAACCCGGAGCGGCAGGCGCAGGCCCGCGCCGAGTTCCCGGAGGTGCGGTTCGCGTCCACGGCGGACGAGCTGTGGGCCCGGGCGGACGAACTGGACCTGGTCGTCATCGCCTCCCCGAACAAGACACACGTACCCGTGGCGACCGCCGCCCTGGAGGCGGGCCTCGCGGTCGTCGTCGACAAGCCCGTCGCCGGTACGGCGGCCGAGGCGCGCGAGCTGGCCGCCCTCGCGGACTCCCGCGGCCTGTTCCTCTCCGTCTTCCAGAACCGCCGCTGGGACAACGACTTCCTGACCCTCCAGGGCCTTCTCGCCGCCGGCGAGTTGGGCGAGGTCCGCCGCTTCGAGTCCCGCTTCGAACGCTGGCGCCCCCAGCTCAAGGGCGGCTGGCGCGAGTCCGGCGACCCCGCAGAGATCGGAGGTCTGCTCTACGATCTGGGCAGCCACATCGTCGACCAGGCCCTCACCCTCTTCGGCCCCGCCACCCTCGTCTACGCCGAGTCCGACCTCCGCCGCCCCGGCGCCGAGACGGACGACGACACGTTCATCGCCGTCACGCACGCGAGCGGCGTCCGCTCCCACTTCTACGCCTCCGCCGTCACGCCCCAACTCGGCCCGCGCTTCCGCGTGTTGGGCTCCGAGGCGGGCTACGTCAAGTACGGCCTCGACCCCCAGGAGGCGGCCCTCCGCGACGGCGAACGCCCGACACCCGGCACCGCCTGGGGCCAGGAGCCCGAGGACCTCTGGGGCCGTGTCGGCGCCGGCGACTCCCCCCTGACCGACGGCGGCCGCCCCGTCCCGACCCTCCCCGGCGACTACCCCGCGTACTACGCCGCCGTGGCCGCCGCCCTGCACGGCACCGGCGAGAACCCGGTGACCGCGTACGAGGCGGCCGCCGCGCTGGACGTACTGGAGGCGGCACGGAAGTCGGCGCGCGAGGGCGTGGCGGTGAAGCTGACATGACCGACACCCCGAGCATCGAGGAACTGGAGGCCCAGGAACGCCGCCTGGTCCTTCCCCGGTTCACCTACGAGGACGCCTGGGCGCTGGGCTCCCTGCTGGTCGAGCTGGCCCGCGACCGGAACGCCCCGGTCGCCATCGACATCCGCCGCGGCCCCCAACAGCTCTTCCACGCCGCCCTCCCCGGCTCGACCCCGGACAACGACGCCTGGATCGACCGCAAACGCCGAGTAGCGGAACGCTACGCCAGCTCCTCGTACCTGGTCGGCGCCCGCTTCCGAGCCAAGGACACGACCTTCGAGGAGTCCTCCCGTCTGGACCCGAACCTCTACGCGGCCCACGGCGGTTCCTTCCCGCTGACGGTAGAGGGCACGGGAGTCATCGGCACGGTGACGGTATCGGGCCTCCCCCAACTGGAGGACCACGCGATGGTGGTGGAGGCCCTGGAGCGCTTCAAGGAAGACTTGTAACTGCCGGTTATGGGCCGCGCCCTTTCTTTTAGGGGCGCGGGGAACTGCGCGACAAGCCACAACGAACCCGCAGCCGCCAACAACCCGTAGTCCCCCACCCATGAGGCACCCGGCGCCCCGAGCGGAGCGCCTACGCGTTCTTGAACTCCTGCCGCTGCCGCCCAAGCCCTTCGATCTCCAGCTCGACAACATCCCCGCCCCGAAGGAACGGCTTCGGCTCAGGCTCCCCCAACGCCACCCCCGCCGGCGTCCCCGTATTGATGACATCCCCGGGGTAAAGCACCATGAACTGACTGACATACCGCACGACTTCACTCACCGCGAAGATCTGCTCGGCCGTCGTCCCGTCCTGCTTCAACTCCCCGTTGACCCACAACCGCAGCCCGAGCTTCTGCGGATCGGGAACCTCGTCCGCGGTCACCAGCCACGGCCCCAGCGGATTGAACGTCTCGCAGTTCTTGCCCTTGTCCCACGTCCCGCCGCGCTCCAGCTGGAACTCCCGCTCGGACACGTCGTGCGAGACTGCGTACCCGGCGACATGCGCGAGCGCCGCCTCCCGCGACTCGACATAGCGGGCCGTGCGCCCGATGACGACCGCGAGCTCGACCTCCCAGTCGGTCTTGGCCGACCCGCGCGGCACGAGAACCGTGTCGTTCGGCCCGACGACCGTGTCCGCCGCCTTGAAGAAGATCACCGGCTCGGAGGGCGGCTCGGCCCCGGTCTCGCGGGCGTGGTCGTGGTAGTTGAGCCCGATGCACACGATCTTGCCGATGCGGGCGAGCGGCGGCCCGATCCGCAGCCCGGCCGCGTCCAGGACGGGCAGCTCACCGCTCCCGGCCGCCGCCCGGACCCGTCCGAGCGCCTCCTCGTCCGCGAGGAGCGCGCCGTCGATGTCCGGCACGACCCCCGACAGGTCCCGCAGAACGCCCTCGGCGTCGAGCAGCGCGGGCCGCTCCGCGCCCGCCGTACCGACTCGCAGCAGCTTCATCGTCGTACATCTCCCTCGCTCGTCCGCCGCCCGACCGATGGGTGCAGCCATCGGAGGACTGGTCGATCCTCCAAGGTCACCGTCCACTCCGCAATACCCGGTTCACGGAGTGGACCTCCCGTGCCGCTGCCCCGATCCGACCTACTGGGCGGTAGCGGCTGACGACGTTCCGGCGGCGGTCCCGGCCGAAGGCAGGGGATAGAGCAGCGCCCGCTCCACCGCACTCCACGTCGTACTGGTCACCACGTACAGCGCGGCCGCGAGCGGCACCACCGCCACGGTGACCAGCGTGAAGAAGGACATGAACGGCATGAACTTGCTGACGGCCCCCATGCTCGCGGCCATCCCGGGCACCTGCTCGTCCGACACCGCCGGCATCCCGGCGGTGCCCGCGGCCATCATCAGCTTCGTACGCCGGAAGTTGAAGGCCGCGACGCCCGCGACGATCACGAACAACCCCACGTAGACAAGCCCCTGCGCCCCGAACACGCCGCCCTCACCCAGCGCGTCGGCCCAGCGGTCGCCGAGCGGGGCCGCGAAGAGCCGGTGGGTGAGGAGGGCGTTGGCCTCGCCGCCGATCGTCTTGTTGGAGAACAGGTGGTAGAGGAGGAAGAAGGCCGGCAGCTGGCAGAGGCTGGGCAGGCAGCCGGACAGCGGCGACACCTTCTCCTCCGTGTGCAGTTCCAGCACCGCCTTCTGCAACTTCTCGGGGTTCTTGGCGTGCTTCTTCCGCAGCTCCGCGATCTTCGGCTGCAACGCGATCCGCGCCCGCTGCCCCCGCGCCGCCGCCCGGGACAGGGGATGCACGAGCAGCCGTACGAGCGCCGTGAACAGGACGATCGCGACGGCCGTCGCGGAGGCGTGGAACAGCGGCTGGAGCAGATCGGCGAGATACGCGACCAGGTCGGCGAAAACGGACATGGGTGGGAGCCCTCCAGAGGGTCTCGTCGTGCCAGGAAGTCAGGACGTGGTCGTCCGGAGCGGTCCGGACGACGGGAGACTCGGCGCGACGGCCCGCGGAAAGGGCACGTGCAGTCGGATGGCTGGGGGCGTGCCCTACGCGGTGGCCGTCAGGAGGGCACGTCCGGGCGCCCGGGGCCGCGTACGGCCGCGGGCGTCGGGATCGCGTTGAGGCAGGAACGCCGTACGGCGCTCACGGTCCCGTATGGCCGTTCGTACGCGCGTACGGGGTACGACGGGTGCGCAGCGCGAGGCGATCAGCGCGCAGGCGGCGAACGCGGAGCCGGCCGCGGCGGTCGCGGCGAAGGCGACGGCCGCGGAGAGCGTGCCGGCGTCCAGCACCGAGAGTTCGAAGAGGACGAGGAGCAGCACGGCGACGGGACGCAGATTGGCCCAGGCCTGCAACATGACTCGCTCCCCCTTCTTTCCTCTTTCCGTTTTTCGTTTATACAGGACGCCGCTGACAACGGGGCGGGCGGTGGGCCGCGAGCGGGCACGCCGGTCTCGGCCAGAAGGACGCCCCGGGCGCGCCGGCCCGGGGCGTTTCTCCGACTCACTGGATGGCTTACTGGATCGGGGAGTCGGGCGGGGGAAGCTGGATGGTGCGCTCCCGGTCGAGGGATTCGACGCCGTCGATCGCCTCCAGGTCCGGGATCCGTTCCTCCGCGACGGTTCCGGAGAGCGTGCCGAGGATCGGCTGCTCGCCCGTGACCGTCAGTCCGGCCCGCCGTAGGGCCTCGACGACTTCCGCGAACCGGTCGGGGTCGACCGCGAGGACGACCCCGACCGGCTCGGACCGGGACGGCTCGCTCACGGGGCCTGGAGGAGGCCCGCGCCGACGTCCCTGACGGGCTGCGCCAGCGGGAACGCGCCCGCCTTCAGACGGGCCACGAGATCGGCCGCGGGCACGTTGGGGTTCGCCTCGGCGAGCAGGGCGAGGACACCGGCGACGTGCGGTGTGGCCATGCTCGTACCGCTCAGGTTCACGTACCTGCCGCCGGGGGCGGCCGAGCGCACGTCCCTGCCGGGCGCGGCGATGTTGATCTCGCCGCCTTGGGCGTTGATGCCGCCGTTGGAGAAGGACGACGGGGTGAGTGACCTGTCGAGGGCGGCCACCGCGAGGATGGAGGGGCAGTTGGCGGGCCGGCTGACGGGGTGAATGACCGGGGGCCGCTCGCTGTCGTTGCCCGCCGCGGCGACGATCACCGTCCCGCGCTCGAGCGCGCGCCTGGCCAGGATCTCGTACGTCTGCGGGAACAGCTCGCCCGGTCGGACCAGCGCGCCGAGCGACATGGAGATCACGCGCGCGCCGCGGGCGACGGCCCAGGCCATGCCCGCCAGGATCTGGCCGTCGGCGCCGCTGCCCCTGTTGCTGAGGACCTTTCCGGCGAGGATCCGGGCGTCGCAGGCAACGCCGTAACGGGGTCCTTCCTGGGGTCTGGCCGGGCCGGCGACGGTGCCGATGCAGTGGGTGCCGTGGCCGTTGCGGTCCTCGACCGCCTCGCCGACCACGAAGGACATGGTGTCCTCGATGCAGCCGACCAGGTCCGGGTGGGTGATGTCCACGCCGGTGTCGAGGACGGCGACCTTCACACCGCGTCCCGTCAGATTTGTGAGGTTGGCCCGGATCGCCTGCAGGCCCCAGGTGAAGCTCTGCTCGTCCGCGGCCGGGCCCTGGGTGGCGGCGATCTCGGCCCTGGTGTGGCGGTCGACGACGTCCTCGTCGCTGCGGTAGGCCGGGAAGAACTCGGTCGGCGCCTGCGTCGGGGCGGTGATCGGCATGGCGTACACCATGCGCTCCGGCTCCGCCGCGATGATCGCCGGGTCGGCCTCGGCCGTGGTCACCAGCGCGTGGCGCTGGTCGGGCCGCACCTCGACGACGGCGGCGGCGAGTTCCTCGAAGTGCACCGAGACGTCGGGGCGCTCCAGCAGTTCGGAGACGTTCCCCGCCTCGGCTCCGCGGACACGTTCGACGGACGCGATGTCGGCGGAGGAACGCAGTGCGTTCAGTCCGCTTTCCTGGTTGCCCGGGTCGAGCATGACCACGTACCGACCGGTGTACTCCGCACCCTGGCCGGTGCCGGGGCCGCCGGGTCGATTGGGCTGCCCGTCCGAGGCGCGCCTGTCCATGGGTCCGTTCGCCATTGAATTTCCCGCTTTCTGTGCGCTGCCCCCGAGGCTTCGTGGACGCGCGTCGATTCACAGGGCACTGGGAGCTGAGGCACTCCAGGGCTGATGGGCACGGCCGAACCGCGCGTCGACGCGCGGCGCCGTCGCTTCCGGCAAGGCGGTTCCATGCGGTTCCTTACGGTTCCGTGCTGGACCGTTGCCTGCGCGAGGCGCCTCGAACACCGTCGCACCGGGTGCGGAGGTCGGCAACACGGCGGCGCAGCACGTAGGAGGCCAGTGCCCTCGCACGTGGGAGGGCAGTGCCCCAGCAGCCGGAGTAGAGGGCGCGAGCATCGGAGCCCCCGAACGCGCGGGCTTGGGAGCTCCGCCCCCGCCCGTCGCTGTCCGCTCCGCTGTCCGCCGCCTGTGCGACCCCTTTCCTCTCCCCTTCTCACAACCGTTGAAAGAAATCGAAGAAAGCGCTGTCACGCATCTCGACAACCCCACCGTTCACCCCTGACTCTTCCGATGTCCCTATGGAGCAGCTCGGAAGGTGGCGGCTCCCCTCCCCACCTTTCCCTCCCCTCGGCACCCGCATCCCCCGGAGCTGACATGACCGCATCCCCCGGCCCCCACGACGACCAGGCGAGACCGACCGCGGAGACGGAGGCGTCCCCGGATGCCGGCCGCCGCCCCGGCACGTTCGGCCGCAGAGCCCTGCTGGCCGCGGCCGGCGGCGCGGTGGTGGGCACCGCCCTCGGCACCGGCACCGCACACGCCGACGCGACCATCGCGGTCAACCCGGCCACGAAGTACGGCACTTGGGAGGGCTGGGGCACCTCGCTCGCCTGGTGGGCCAACGTCTTCGGCGCCCGGGACGACTTCGCCGACCTCTGGTTCACCACCAAGACGACGACGTACAACGGCACGGCCCTCCCCGGCCTGGGCATGAACATCGCCCGCTACAACCTCGGCGCGTGCAGCTGGAACACGGTGGAGGGCTCGACCATGGTCGAGTCGGCGAACATCCCCGCCTTCAAGCAGATCGAGGGCTTCTGGCAGGACTGGAACAACGAGGACCCGAACTCCTCCGCCTGGGACTGGACGGCGGACGCGAACCAGCGCGCCGCCCTGACGAAGGCGGTCGCGCGCGGCGCGACCACCGAACTCTTCGCGAACTCCCCCATGTGGTGGATGTGCGCGAACCACAACCCCTCAGGCGCCTCCGGCGGCGGCAACAACCTCCAGACCTGGAACTACCGCCAGCACGCCTCCCACCTCGCGGCGGTAGCCCTCCGCGCGAAGAACAACTGGGGCGTGAACTTCGCGACGGTCGACCCCTTCAACGAACCGGCGGCATCGTGGTGGACGGCGACCGGCACCCAGGAGGGCTGCCACATGGACCCCGCCGTCCAGGCGGCCGTACTCCCTTACATGCGCAGCGAGTTGGACGCCCGAGGCCTGACATCGGTCCGCATCGCGGCCTCGGACGAAACGAACTACGACGTGGCCCGCTCGACGTGGAACTCCTTCGGCGCCTCCACGAAGTCCCTGGTGAGCCAGGTGAACGTCCACGGCTACCAGGGCGCGGGCGGCCGTAGGGACTTGTTGTACACGGACGTGGTCACCACCTCCGGCAAGAAGCTGTGGAACTCGGAAACGGGCGACAGCGACGGCACCGGCTGGACCCTCGCCCGCAACCTCTGCTACGACTTCCGCTGGCTCCACCCCACGGCCTGGGTCTACTGGCAGGTGATGGACCCGACAGCGGGCTGGGCGATGATCGCCTACGACGCGAACACCCTCCAGCCGACAACAGTCCAGACCAAGTACTACGTCATGGCCCAGTTCAGCCGCCACATCCGCCCGGGAATGACGATCCTGGACGCGGGCTCCAGCTACACGGCGGCGGCGTACGACGCGGCAGCGCGCCGCTTGGTGATAGTGGCGATCAACACCTCCACCTCCGCCCAGACCTTCACCTTCGACCTCTCCCGCTTCACCACGGTGACAGGCGGCACGAACGGCCTCGTCCCCCGCTGGAACACCCACACCTCAGGCGGCAGCGACCGCTACCGCGCGTACTCGGACACCCGCCTGAACGGCAAGTCGGTGGCGGTGCCGTTCGCGGCGGGGGCGGTGCAGACGTTGCAGATCGACGGGGTGACGATCTAGAGAACCTGTCGAAGGCGATCCAGGGAACCTGTCGAAGCCGAACGCCTCAGCGGGCCGGGGGGTCACCTCGGCCCGCCCACCCCATCCGCACACCATCCGCGCGCCTCTGCACCCTTCCGAGCTGCTGCCGCAGCAGACGCTGGGCCCCGGTCGGCGGCCGAAGGAGTCAGCCGCTCCCCGGGGTGCAGCAGGGGGCATCCGGAGGCGCAGGAGCGGAGCGGATGAACTGGGCATGCTTGCACTACCCCTCAACTGATGGTTTGGCATGGGAAGTTGAGAAGGGCCCTGAATGCGTCCCTAGCGTTGTTCGTGCCGTGGTCTGCGGGCTGCGGTGCGGTGTCGCTTCCCGCGGCATCGGAGCAGTGACAGACAAGGGGCACTGATGGCGAACTTCCAGACTGGCGAGATTCCCCCCGGCTTCGCGTTCACTGAGAGCGGCGGGCTCATCCACTACAAGTACGGCATCGTCCTGGCCGTCCCGGCGGCCAACCAGGCCGGCTGGTCGGGCGACATGTGGATCAGCTTCGCCTCCGCCTGGGCGGATGCAAAGATCAAGGTGAACTGGCACGACGGCACCAGCTGGAGCGCCGCCGTGGACCTGAACGTCACGCACGCAGGCGGCCGCGTCAACCACGGCGCGAAGCTCCCGACAAGTACGATGAAGATCGCCATCGGCCGCGTCAAGAAGACCACGAACGACACCGAGGACGACATCCCGGTCAGCTGGCTGCTCCAAGTCGCCGAGGCGTGACCCAGGCGCCCCTCCCATAACTCCCGATGCCCGGACCGGCCCAGCGGCCCGGACCGGGCATCGGCATGGTGGCCGTGGCCGTGGCCTTGCCGGCCGTGCTCTACCTGGCCGACTGCGGCCTGTGACGGGAGCCCGCGCGCCGCCGTCACCGGCGGGCGTCACCCGGCGCGAGCACGCCGGCCACCGCGGCGATGGCCTCTGGGCGGGATCATCCACCACCAAGATCCACCTCCGCGACAGACCCTAGTCGGGGACCGGGGCCTGGCCGGGGGCGGGCTGAGGTCTGGTCGGGGGCGGCCCCGGGGGCCTGGGCCGGGCGCGGGCCAAGCCCGGCGGAGGGCGCCCCTCGCCTGCTGCCCATCCCCCTCCTCCCCACACCCCCGCCCCCACCTCAACCCGTACCTCACCCCCGTCCCCCATCGGGCAGTACGGTGTCGTCCATGCGCCCCGACACGCCTGCCGAGAACGTCGACCACAACGCCGAAGCGGCACGCCTGGAGCGGACCGCCGACCTCTACCCCGAGGACGCCGAGCACCTGCTCCTGCAGGCCGCCGCCCACCGGGAACTCTCCGGCGACCGCCCCACCGCGACGGCCCTCTACGACCGCCTCCTCTCGTCCTCCACCCCCCTGGAGAACCCCCACCTCGTACGAGCGCTGAAAGCCTCCAACCTCTGGGAGTACGGCCACGAGGCCGAAGCCCGAGCCATCATCGACGGCGTCCGCGCGGCCCTCCCCCGCGACCCGGCCCCCTGGGTGATCGTCGCCGAGGCCCTGGAATCCCACGACGAGCTGGAAGCGGCCCAGGACACCTTCACGGCAGCCGTAACCCTCCTCCTGACAGACGTCCCGGAACCCCCCTACGCCACACGCGCCCTGCTCTTCGGCCGCCACCGCGTCCGCCGCATGCTGGGCGCGATCCACGACGAGTGGGACGCCATGGCGGACACCCTCCACTCGTCCTCGGTCTCCCTGGACGAACTACACGACCCGAAGCGCGTCTGGTCCCTGGGCTCGGACAACCCGGCAGAGCTACAGGCCGAAATCTCCCGCCTACGGGCGGAGTTGGGCACCTACCGAGAGGCCCTCTCCCGCCCCTTCCCGGTAGCGGTCCTGCACTGGCCGGCCCCAGAACTCTCAGAACTGGTGACGGCGTACCCGGGCCTGACCGCCGAATACCCGTCCCACGAGGACCACCTCGCGACGATAGAGGCCTCCCTACGAGAACTATCGTCCTCAGGCACCCCGAACCTGGGCATCGTGACGGGCACGGTCCCCTCGTACGAGGCCTTCGCGGCATCGGAGAGCTCGTCCCCCGACGACGCCACCCTGCTCCCCCAGTACGCAACAACCCTGGCAGCCCGAGGCCTGGCCGTGGCATGGCCACCGCAGCGGAGCAGCGCGTGTTGGTGCGGCTCGGGCCAGCAGTACGAGGGCTGCCACGGCGCGTAGCACCCAACCACCATCAGTGGAGGCCGTACCACCCACAGGCCACAAGCCGCTAAGCAAACCCGGCGTGCCGGCGAGACGAGAACGCGCCCCACGCCCCGGCCCACAACGCACCCAACCTCTCCCCCACCCCACCTGGGCCACCCACCCTTCCGGGCCGCTCGCTCGCTTCTCCCCCGTGCTGGAGCGGCCCGGGTCAAGGGTCGGCCGCAGGCCGATCGCCGAAGGCGACGCGAAGCGCCCTTGACGCGGGCCGCGGAAGCACGACACTGCCAAGAAGCGAGCGGCCCCTACCGCAACCATGCAGCGGGCAGGACGGGTAAGGGGCTAACGCTTCGTGATGGAACGCCCTACTCAGACTTCCCGACTTTCTTGCATGAAGGCTCTGTGGCGAGCGCGAGCCACGGCCAGCAACTTCTTTTGCAGTTCGCTTCGGTCCTTGCCCCGTGTCTTGAGGGCATGGCAGTTGGGGCAAAGAGCAATCATCGTGTCAGGGGTGTCCGGGCCCCCACCAGCCAGATCTTTGACGTGGTCAACGTCAAGGATGGGTGCGCCAGCATCGGTGCGCTCAAGGGGATGCCCCAAGCAGGAGGGATTTTCGCAGTGGCCTTCACTACGGAGTATCACTGCTTCGCGAGCAGCGGGTGAGCGCAGGTATCGCTCCGCTTGAGCAAGCTTGGACCGCCGGGTTCGTCCAGCCGCTGTCCGACGAGCGGCCGCCGCCAGTCGCTTGTACTTCTCGCGGGCACTGATCGGCTTCGGCTCCGCCGTAGAGTCCACTTCGATGGGGATGACGTCGACAGTGTCGTCATGCAGCCGCTTGTCATCTTCCTCGAGGGCTTCAATGACCTCCAAGGGCCAGGTCTCACGTATCGGCGAGGGCACAGGTGCAAGGACCCAGACGAACTCTCGGCGCTGCTGGCCGTCCTCTCCGCGACCCCAGCGTTTCCGGCGCTGAACGATGACGGCCCAAGTCTCGAAGGTCCAGTGACCTTTGTAGGGCTTGTGCCAATAGCGCAGAGCCCTCTCCTGCTCCTGGTACTCCGCCATATTGCGGTTGCCCGCCCTCAGGGTCTGATCGCCGGATAGCCCATCGCCGGTGTACGCGATCCAGTCCATCTCCGGGAGGCGCTGGTCTGCGTACGGCCCCTTGTCGTCCGAGTAAGCGCTGAGGATGCCGTCAGAGAGCGGAGTAATTCCCTTTACACGATTGCCGCCATACACAGCGGCGATTTTGAAGCGATCCGCATACGGTTCTCCAGGAATGGGACGCAAACCGGTGGCAGCCTGCCCTGCGACCAGCTCCTTCAGCCCCAACGCTTCCAACAACAAAGGCGGCATGGGAGTGAAGAACCGTATGAGCAACGTACTGACTACCCAAGCCGCCAGTTCCAGGTCCTCGGACAGACGGTCGTAGTCCTGCATCGACAGCCCAGCGAGAGGGTTCGCTTCCTCCAAGGCAGACAACTTCGGGCGTCGTCCTTGACTCGTCATGGCAAGATCAGCGGACCCCGCTACCTCCCACAGCTCGTCCTTCTGCAGCACCCAGAAGGGATACAGCACGTCCTGGCCGCCGCCGTCTGCGCCAGCGAACGCCTTGAGTAGCGGCCCCACAGCCTCCTTGACCACCGACCAGGGCTGCTCACGTGGACGACCATGTACGGCTTGCGCGATGGCCCACAGAAGCAGCAGGGGTCGGTGAAGATGTTGTCCCGTGGGCCGGTGGGCCGGTCGCAGCTTCCCTATTCGCTTGATCAAGTCCCGCTCGTCGGCCACTTCGCCACTCCAGTCCCTCAGCCCTACTAGTAGGACTATCTGACCAGATGGCACTGACAGTGCCCTTCATCAGCTGCAACTCGCCTCCGCCTATCAGTGGCTCCTGTTACAACTGGTTACAGCTATCCGAGCGATCAAGGGAGCCAGCGTGTTGGAGTCGGGGGACCTGTCGCAGCCCATCGCGGGCGTGTACGAGGAGCTCATCACTCAGCGCATGCAAGCGCAGATGGAGCAGTTGGACTCCGCTGGTTGGAAGGCGATCGACGCCGATGTCAGTGAAGAATCGTCCCCGCATGTGCTCGCACGGCACATCGGCCAAGCCATAGGGCGCAAGCTCAGCCAGTTGCCACATGGCAAGCGTGTCGCCTTGGCCAACCAGATCATCGAGTCGCTCGCATCCGATCCATCTGAGCTAGACACCAGTGATGCTGTCGAGCTCATCGCGGACGGACCTCGCCAGCTCCTGGCGCTGGCTGAGCAAGAGGCTCCCGGCGTCTACGCAATCCGCCCCCTCACCCCGCTCTCCGAGACGGCGCTCATCACCAACTCCCCCGAGGACCCCAGCCTCGGCAGCGAACTGCGCGCCGAGTTGGCCACGGCAGACCAGATCGATCTGCTCTGCGCATTCGTGAAGTGGTACGGCCTGCGCGTACTCGAAGATTCGCTCCGCGCGGCCAAGGAACGCGACATCCCGATCCGCGTCATCACGACCACCTACATCGGCGCCACCGACCGACACGCACTCGACCGTCTCGTCCGTGACTTCGGCGCCGAGGTGAAGATCAACTACGAGATCCGCTCGACGCGGCTGCATGCGAAAGCATGGTTGTTCCGGCGCAACAGCGGCTTCGATACGGCGTACGTCGGTAGCTCCAACCTCTCCAAAGCGGCGCTGCTCGACGGGCTGGAGTGGAACGTACGTCTGTCATCGGTGGCCACCCCGGCAGTGCTCAACAAATTCGAGGCCACCTTCGACGCGTACTGGAACGACAGCGCCTTCGAAATGTACGACCCTGACGCCGACGGTGAGCGTCTCGATCGGGCACTGGCACAAGCCAGCGGAACCGGCCCCACGACCGACCTCAAGATCAGCCTCTCAGGGCTTGAGGTGCGCCCCTTCCCACATCAGCAGGACATGCTCGAACGCCTCCGCATTGAGCGGGAAATGCGTGGACGGAACCACAACCTCCTTGTTGCAGCGACCGGGACCGGCAAGACGGTCATGGCGGCGCTGGACTACCGAAGCCTACGCAAGACGCTGGGCAATGGGAATCCGCGGCTGCTGTTCGTAGCCCACCGCAAGGAGATCCTGAAACAGTCCTTGCGTACGTACCGTGAGGTTCTCGACGACGCCTCCTTCGGCGAGCTTCTCTACAGCGGACAGGACCCACGCGAGTGGAACCACGTCTTCGCCAGCGTCCAATCACTCAATGTCCAGCGGCTTGAGCAGCTCGCTCCCGATCACTTCGACGTCATCGTGATCGACGAGTTCCATCACGCTACGGCGAGCACGTACCGCCGAGTCATTGAGCACTTCAAGCCGAAGGAACTCCTGGGCCTCACCGCAACGCCTGAACGGATGGACGGGCGCAATGTGCAGGACGAGTTCTTTGAGGGTCGTATCG
Source organism: Streptomyces sp. CA-210063 (assembly GCF_024612015.1). Lineage (NCBI taxonomy): Bacteria > Bacillati > Actinomycetota > Actinomycetes > Kitasatosporales > Streptomycetaceae > Streptomyces > Streptomyces sp. CA-210063. Next base: position 6,724,192 of record NZ_CP102512.1, on the reverse strand, counting down.
CAGCCGAGATGCGGCTATGGGAGGCGTTGGAGAACGATCTCCTGTGCCCCTTCCACTACTTCGGAATCCCTGATGGGACCGACCTGACCAACCTCGGCTGGCAGAAGGGCGCGTACGCCGATCGCGACCTCGAAAACCTCTACACCGGCAACCACGCCCGCGCCCGGATCGTCGTCAAGCAGATCCGCGACAAGGTCTCCCATCCGGGAGCCATGCGCGCCCTCGGATTCTGTGTGACCAAGGTCCATGCACACTTCATGGCGGACTTCTTCCGGCAGGCCGGCTTCCAGGCCGTAGCACTCGACAGCGACTCAACCGCCGCAGATCGGGCGCAAGCACTGGCCGACCTCCGGGACGGCAAGCTTCAAGTGATCTTCTCCGTCGACCTGTTTAACGAAGGCCTCGACATCCCTGACGTCGACACTTTGCTGCTCCTGCGCCCCACCAGCAGCGCCACGGTTTTCCTCCAGCAGTTGGGGCGAGGCCTTCGCCGTACGGAGACGAAGCCCGTCCTCACCGTCCTCGACTTCATCGGTCAGCACCGAGCGGAGTTCCGCTTCGAAGAGCAGTTCCGCGCTCTGACGAACCTGTCCCGCAACCGGCTGGTCGACCACATTGAGCACGACTTCCCGCAGCTTCCCTCGGGCTGCCAGATCATCCTGGAAGGAAAGTCCAAGGACATCGTCCTCGATAACATCCGCACCCAACTGGGCGCCACCGTCAAGACGTTGATGAAGGAGGTCAAGGACTATCGCACTCCGCGTCTCGCGGACTATCTCCGAGAGAGTCGCCGTGAGATCAAAGAGCTCTACAAGAGCGGCAATTCCTGGACCATGGTCCTCCGCAAGACCGACGCACTCGAAGAGTCAGGTCCAGCAGGGGAAGCAGGACTCCTCAAGCGAGTCCACGCTTTCCTCCACGTCGATGACCCCGACCGGGCCCAGGCCTACCTCCGACTCCTTGCCGATGACGCCCCCCCGTACGAGAGCCTGCCGCCGACCGATCAGGCATACGCCCGCATGCTCTTCTTCAACCTGTGGGACAACGCTGGAGGCTTCACCAGCTTCCAGGAGGGCCTCGAATCCCTACGCTCCCAGTGGGCGTTCCGCGATGAACTCAGCCAGGTGCTGTCGCATGTCATGGAGCAGTACGACCACTTCCCGATCCCTCTGTCAGACCCGCACCGCGACATTCCCCTGAAGGTCCACAGCGCCTACAACCGTTCCGAGATACTGGCTGCGCTCGGCGTGGCTCGCTTCGGCGGCCAGATGCCCCGGTCTTTCGCGCAGGGGGTGCAGTGGGTCGAGGACATCAAAACCGATGCACTGCTCATCACCCTCGAAAAGAACGAAAAGGACTTCTCTCCCACAGTCCGCTACAAGGACTTCGCCTTGAGTCCCACTCTCTTCCATTGGGAATCCCAGAACGCCACGGCCGAGAACTCCCCCACGGGCCTGCGGTATCAGCGGCATGCACAGCAAGGCAGCCAGGTTCTGCTGTTCATGCGCCGGTACAAGGACACCGACATCGGCAAAGCTCATCCCTGGATGCTCCTCGGCCCTGCGACGTACGAGGGGCATACCGGCAGCAAGCCGATGGCCATCACGTGGCGTTTGGAGCATGAGCTTCCGGCCGACGTGTGGACGTATTCGGCGATCACCGGCGGATAGCGGCGGACGACTGCGCCGGTGATCACCTATGCCCCTACCAGGACGACGGGTTCTACTCAGCAGGCTCGCTTACGAAGGCGGAGCGCCCTTACCTCGACGTCTCTGCCTCGAAGCGGCTCTGGGCCCGATCGAGTGCGTCGTCGGCGTCGCATCCGTGGGCTCTCACCCAGTGCAGTAGGTCCGCGATCAGAGCACTCACCGACTCCTCGGCAACAGCCCTGGTGAGAGCACTGGGCCTCGCTGTCTGCGGCAGCCTTGCCGTCCCGTACAGCCCGAGAATCGCCTCGGCTCTGGCGACGGGCACGCCTCCCGTGTGCCCGTCGCTGGAGCTCAGCCCCGTGGCCAGCTCGCACCACGTCACCTTCCAGTCGGCATGAGGTTGGACACCCCATCGCGCGGCAACGGCATTGACCAGAGCCATGCCTCTGCCGGACTCAGCCTCGGGTGCGGCGTCTGTGGCGTTGAGGAGAGTGGGCAGGGCTCGGGCGTCGGGGTCGTGGACCTCGATCCGTAGACGAGTTCCATTCATGGAGACAGCGAGCGTGGTGGGTGTTCCGGCGCCCACGTGGTTGATGACGTTGGACACGAGCTCGCTGACGCAGAGTTGGGCAGCGTCGATGACTTCGTGGAGTCCCCAAAGGCCCAAGTGAAGCCGCATGATCCGCCGGAGGGCTGCCACCTCCTCCACCTCGGCTACGAAAGGCAGGTTCCAGGGGTTCCTTGGCACGCCTGCGATGCAGTCCATCGTTCAACTCCTCTACTTGCAGCACTGGTTGCGATCTGCGCTCTCCCGCACACAGAGAGTTGCATTGGAACTCTCAAAATGGAACTCTCATTTATGAGCGGTGGGAGCACGCCTCTCATCGCACGCCCCCGGCGCGCACCGCGTTGCGAACGCAGGCAAGGAAGCCCCAGGATCTGACGGTTCGAGTTGAAAGGCCCGGAGCATGGCAGTTGGCCCCACCACCCGCAGGCGCCAGTTGGGCGCCGATCTGCGTCGCCTTCGCGAGCTCAAGGGGCTCACTCTTGAGGAAGCAGGCGCCCGAGTCGGCGTTTCCAAGGCAACGCTGAGCCGCTACGAGACCAAGGAAGGCTCGGTCAAGTGGCCTACCGTGGATGCCCTTTGCCGCGAGTACGACACTTCCGATGAGGAGCGTCTCGCTCTGGTCGAACTGGCTAAAGCAGCCAAAGTCCAAGGCTGGTGGCGATCACTTGCCGACCCCATCCCCGACTCCATGAACCTCATGCTCACTCTGGAGGACGAGGTAGTACGGGAGGACCACTACGCCTGCATGTTCATCCCAGGCCTGCTCCAGACCCGCGACTACGCCGAAGCCGTCCATCGCGCCTCCGAAAAGCAGTGCCCCGAGCGGGAGGTGCAGCACATGGTCGACATCCGCATGAAGCGACAGGAGCTCCTACAGCGGGAAGACCCACCTCACATCTGGTGCGTGATCGACGAGGCCGCTGTCCGACGAACCGTCGGCGGAACCAAGGTCATGAGCGATCAACTCCGCCACGTGCTGACCATGGCAGAGCTCCCCCACATCACGGTCCAGGTGCTGCCCTTCTCAACAGGCGCCCATGCACCCGCTGTTGGCAGCTTTCTCCTTCTGGCCGGCCAGACCCCCGACCTCGATGTCGTCTACGTAGACCTCATCGGCGGCGGCCTCTTCATGGAGAAGCCGAAGGAACTAGAGCGGTATAGGTTGGCGTTCCAGTACCTCAAGGCCCAGGCCCTCGACCTTGATTCCTCAGCCCAATTGATCCACCGCATTAGCAAGGAGTCGTGATGCCGATACGGTCCGAGCACCACTGGTTCAAGTCCTCCTACAGCGGAGGAAGTGGGACAGAGTGTGTGGAGGCCGCCTTCGTGCAGGGCGGTGCCGCCGTGCGGGACAGCAAGGACTTGTCCCTTCCCTGGTTGACCTTTAGCGGCAAGGCCTGGGCTGACTTCATTGCCGCCATTGAGAGGGCCGGGCTCTGAGACATCAGAACCCGGCCACCAAATGTCACTACATCATTACGTAGAAAGCGCCTCAGAGATCACTCCTTGGCTTGGTCAACCTGTGCTCCCACCGCAGCATGTGCTTCTCCCCGATCCAGTGCGAGCGCCTCTTCGTACTGATCTTCTGGCCGCCGATCCAGTAAGTGTGAGCAGCGTCGGTGATGTGGAGTCGTACGGTGCTGATGTCGGGTTGATCGGCGTCCGCCCAGGCCACCAGGCCCTGCTCGACGTCGTCCCAAAGCGCCACAGGCCCGCCCTGGCGCACCGTCCAGCCTGACGCATCCTCGGTGAAGGCTGCAAAAGACTCCCGCTCAGCGTCGAAGAGATACAGCAGTTGAGCTCCATCGCTCCCCGTAGCCCGTACGAACTGGGCTCCCGGTGCAGCCAGTTGCGCCAGAAATGCCGGCATCCACTCCTGCAACAGAGTTGGTGGCAACTTGGCCTGGCGTTCGGTGTCCGGGTACGCCGTACGGGCAGACAGGTCCCCGGCCAGCGGCGTAGGTGCCTGTGCGCGGGCGTGCATGAAGGAGGAGCGACCGATAATTCGCCCTTCGGCCGTACCGTCCTCGTTCACGATGACTTTGGCCAAGCCCGTGCCGTAGGTCCAGGAGCCGACCGTGGCGAGGATGATGCCGCCAGGCTTGGTCTGGCGGACCCAGGCGTAGGGGATGCGGCGTACGGCGCACGTGGCGATCACACGGTCGTACGGGGCTCGGCGAGGGTGGCCGAGGAGCCCGTCGCCGGTCACGGCCCAAGTGGAGAACCCTGTCTCCTCCAGTGCGGCATCCGCGCGAGCGGCCACCTGAGGGTCCACCTCGATCGTGGTGACGTTGTCCTCGCCGAGTCGGTGGCAAAGCAAGGCGGTTGAGTAGCCGGTGCCGGTACCGACCTCCAGCACCGTATGGTCGTCGCCCACTTCCAGGTCCTCGATCATCCCGACCACGGTCATGGGCGTGGTGGAGGATGAGGTGGGCACTCCGGTGACGGGGTCGGCAGTCTGATCGGAAGTCAGGTGGCCGTCGAGTTGGGTGGCTAGGGAGTTGTCGCTGTAGGCGATCTCCAACCATTCCTTCGGCTCCGCACCAAGTGCAGTCACCGGGTTCCACCGTCCGCCCTCGGCCGGCAGGAAGACCCCTGGGGTGAGGAACAGTTCGCGCGGGACGGCCTCGACCGCTGCCCTCCACTTTGGGTCCTTGAGGACTCCGGCCGCCTTCAAGCGGTCGGCGAGAGCCTGCCGCTGTGGGGCGCTATCGGGCAAGGACATGGGGTTCTCCTCGTACGAGTAGGTCGGCGAACGCGGCAGCCATCTCCAGGCCCGTCTTCTCCTCCAGCCAACCCCACTGGCCGTTGGGGTTCAGCTCCAGCCAGTGGTGCTCGCCGTCGCGGTCTACGGCAAGGTCGAAGGAGCCGGACGCGAGGCCGAAGTGGTCCAGGTAGGTGAGCAGGGTCTTTTCCAGGCGGTTCGGCAGGTCTACCACGCTGTACTTGAGCGCGGTGTAGTCCTTGCGCCAGTCCAGGAGGTCGGAGTCGATTCGTACGGCGAACACCCGCCGTCCGACGATCAGGACGCGTACGTCCGCGACCTTGTCCACGCGGGCCTGGAAGAGGTGAGGGGTGACGCGCACGGTGTCGTCCAGTTCCTCGGCGCGGACCGGTGACGCCCACGACGTGAGGCTGATGCCGTCGCGCTGGTAGGGGGTCCAGCGCAGCGTCTTGTGGATGACCTCGCGGTGTTCGCGAATGAACTGGCGTGCCTCGTCGGAGTCGTTGGTCACAAGCGTTGGCGGCACTGTGAGGCCCAGCCGATGGGCGAGTGCGAGTTGGGTGGGCTTGTAGTCGGCGGCAGCGTTCCTGAGTGGGTGGTTCACCCACAGGCAGCCCGGCAACGCGTAGAGCGTGCCGCCGATCCCGTAGCGCACCTGAGCAGCGGCTAGCCGGGCGTCCGCCTCCGCAAGGTGTTCGAACATGGGCCAGACGGGGCGGCGCCAGTACACCGCCCCCAGCTGCTCCAGGTCGACGGATCTCGATCGCGTACGGAGCCGGCCGGCCATCGTGGTCGGACGGCCGCCGAAGCGTGCTGTGATCGTCAAGTCCCAGCCGATATCCGCAGGATTGAAACGAATCACTGGCACGCCCCACTGGTTCAGATGGCTGATCACCATGTCGGCGGTGACGTCATTCGTCTCGGTGGCCACCAGTACGGGCCTTTCCTCGGTCACGGCAGTCAGTCCTGCTCGCTGTCCTGGTCGTGACCCTCGTCGGGCTGGGAGTCGAGGTTCGTGGAGGTGGAGGTCTCGGTGCCGGAGCTGGTGCCGTGTTTACCCATCTCCATCGGGTGGCCAAGGTGGTCACGGAAGACGCCGGTCTGCGTCGCGGGATCGATAGTGATGCTGTTGAAGGGCAGCTTCACTGTCGTCGGATAGGGAGCTAGGCGGCCGATACCCCACGGACGAACGGGGGTGAGCTGGTCCTGAGTGCTGTGCGCTGTCACGAGGTCTCCTTGGAGGTGGTCGGGTCCGGAGGCGAACAACGGCAGTGCGGCGGGGGCAAGGCGGCGGTCTGCGTGGACGGCGACGGCCAGGCGGTCTTCGAGTAGGCATGCCAGTGGTTGCCTTCATGCCCGGCCGGCTCCGTGCAGTGCAGCACCAAGCCGTCCTTCTCCTTCTCCATCCAGCACAAGGAGGCCACCGGTGACAGTCGCTCGACCGCCGCCTCCCGCTCGTGCAATCGGCTTGACTTCGTCATGGGGACGTCTCTCTCGTCGTTGGAGGAATCCCGGTGAGCACGGCACGGAATGCCGTGAGGATGTGGCGGTGTGATCCCACGTCCCGGGAAGGCGCGTGGCCCAGTCAACGGCGTGCAGTTGGAGCTACGGGACTCCACCGGGTGACTCCAAGATGGAGTCATGGACGGGTAGCCTCGAAATACAGTCATGGGAGCCACAGTTGCTGCAGGAGCCACGTGAGATCGTTGCCGGACTGCTCGCCGACGAGAGGTTCCTGTCCGCGTGTGCCCGGCGGGACATGGGATCGCTGTTCCGGATGCTTAACCACCGTGGAGTCAGCACTCGCCGGATCGCCGCGGCGGTCGGGATCGCACAGGGCCGCCTGTACGACTACATGAACGGCAAGACTCGCGTCGAGCGGCTGGCGTTGTTCGAGCAGATCGCCGATGCCTTTTACATTCCCGGACATCTGCTTGGGCTGGCCCGACGCCACTGGGAACCACGGGCCGACTCGTCTCCGACTGCATCTTCTGCTTCCGTTTCCCTGGCAGCGGTCGGGAGCAGCTCCGCGGAAGACCCGGACCTGGCGGCCGTGGACGCCTTCCGAAACGCAGACAAGGCGACCGGCGGGGGCCGCCTCTACTCCGCTGTGGTGACCCATCTCCGCGAGAAGGTCGCGGCCCGACTCGTCGACCTCAATGGTGGTCAGGCGTTCGCCGCAGCGGCGGCCCTGACGGAGATGGCCGGTTGGATGGCCCACGACTCGGGTCGTGACCAAGTGGCGCAGGCCCACTTCGCCCGTGCGCTGCCTCTCGCCCACGTCTCCGGCGACACTGCTCTGGCTGCGAACATCGCCGCCTCCAGCTCCCACTTGGCGCTACAAATCGGCGACCCCGCGAGAGCGGTGCACTGGGCGCGGATCGGGCTTGATGCGGGAAACAAGAGTCCTGGTGTGCCCAGCCTCATGGCACGGCTCCATGTGATGCAAGCTCGTGCACTCGCCGTCGCAGAACAGCATGCTCCGGCCGAAAAAGCCCTCGATCGCGCTCGTGCCACCCTCCACGAAGCGCCTTCCGGGATCGCTCATCCGTGGGTCAGCCCGTTCGATGCGGCCGCGCTCGCCAGCGAGACCGCGGAGACCTTACGGGACATGGGACGCCTACGTCAGGCCGTCGAATACGCCCAGCAGGCTGTCGACCTGCGCGAATCCGGACGCGCCCGCTCGCTGGCCCTGTCCAGGATCACCCTCGCCGGCCTCCACATCCAATGCGGAGATTTGGACGCGGCCCTCGTTGTCGGCGAGGAGTTGCTGACCACCACCGCGCCCACTTTGGGTTCGATCAGGGTTGTGCGGCAGCTCGACTCCCTCCGGGACGAGTTCGAGCCCAACCGGTCGCATCCGCCCGTGAGGACGTTCCTCATGAGGCTCGAGGCCGAGCGCAGGGCCAGAATGCTTCTGCTCGCAGATATCCTCACCTCCCAGGGAGGCAGCCCCGTATGAGGCCCGTTCCCGCTGACCCGGACGCCTACAGGGAGTGGCTGGCCGAGGGCAACGCCACGCAGGCCCGCAAGCGCGTCGCCGCCGATGTCCTGATATGCGACCAAGCCGGTCGGATCCTGCTGGTCAACCCCACCTACAAGCCCGGCTGGGACCTCCCGGGCGGGATGGCCGAGGCCAACGAGCCTCCGGACGAGGCCGCGTCGCGGGAACTACGCGAAGAGCTCGGCCTAGGGATCGCTCTGTCTGGGTTGCTGGTGGTCGACTGGGTTCCCCCGCACGGGCCATGGGACGACCAGATCGCGCTCATCTTCGACGGCGGCCAGATCGACAACACCCAGGCTGCGTCGCTCCGCCCTCGCGATGAGGAAATCTCCGATGTGCTATTCGTCGCCCCCGGGGAAGCCATGTCGATGGTTCGGGAGCGTATGGCCCGCCGTCTTGACGCGGCCTGGAGGGCCCACGCAGCAGGACAAGTTCTGTACCTTCGCGACGGGAACCCATTCCTGTGACCTCTCCGCATCGGCGTCTGCGGCGATCTTTTGGAGCCACCGTGCGGCCCCGGTCGCATCGGTGTTGGCGAGTTCTCAACCGCTGCAAGGCCTCAGACACCGAATATCTCCCACGCCTCCGAGGGCCTTACGTCTCCCTTGGTCCGGCGGAAGCCGAGGTATTGGCGAGGGGTTCGGGCGGGAGGATTGAGCCGTCGGCTGCTGGTGCTGTTCAAGGACGGCGGCCAGGGTGCGGCCGATGGGTAGGCCCGAGCCATTGACGGTGGCGGTCGGCGCGGGCTACTCATCCATGTCGGGCACCACGTAGGATTCTCGGTCGCGCAGCCAGCCACGATCTCGGCCTGAGAACATCGGGCGCATAGGCGCCGCCGCCCAGCCCCCCTCGAACCAGCCGTCGCGCGCCGTCGTCCCGCGAGGGCGTCCGTATCGAAGGCGCGCCGACTGGCGGGTGAGCACGCCGCTACCCGCCCGTCGCCTGCGGTGCGCAGGCGCACGCGCATCAAAGGGGTAAACTGCCCACGGCCGCACGGGAGCGTTCTTGGTCACACTCGAATCGTCTCCGTGCGGCCACTTTCATGCCCTGGCCCAGGCCCGCTCCCCCGGGGAAAGTCAGGCAATGGCGGAGGCGCCCGGCCCCTAGAATGGCCGTCGTGACCGATAACTCTCAGCGCCCCAGCAACGGGCCGAACAGCTCCCCCGAACTGCCGACTCAGTACGCGCCGGCCGAGGTAGAGGGGATGCTGTACGAGCGCTGGGTAGATCGGGGTTACTTCGAGGCCGACGCGAAGAGCGACAAGCCCGCGTACACCATCGTCATCCCGCCGCCGAACGTCACCGGCTCCCTGCATCTGGGCCACGCGTTCGAGCACACGTTGATCGACGCTCTGACCCGTCGCAAGCGTATGCAGGGCTACGAGACGCTGTGGCAGCCGGGCATGGACCACGCCGGAATCGCCACTCAGAACGTGGTCGAGCGTGAGCTCGCCAAGGAGGGGAAGTCCCGCCACGATCTCGGGCGGGAGGCCTTCGTCGACCGTGTCTGGCAGTGGAAGGCAGAGTCCGGCGGTCAGATCGCCGGTCAGATGCGTCGTCTCGGCAACGGTGTCGCCTGGAGCCGGGACCGCTTCACCATGGACGAGGGTCTCTCCAGGGCCGTCCAGACCGTCTTCAAGAAGATGTTCGACGACGGTCTGATCTACCGGGCCGAGCGCATCATCAACTGGTGCCCGCGCTGTCTGACGGCGATCTCGGACATTGAGGTCGACTATCAGGACGACGACGGCGAGCTCGTCTCCATCAAGTACGGCGAGGGCGACGAGACGCTCGTGGTCGCGACGACCCGCGCCGAGACGATGCTCGGTGACACCGCTGTGGCGGTCCACCCCGACGATGAGCGGTACGCATCACTCATCGGCAAGCGGATCAAGCTGCCGCTGACCGACCGGACCATCCCGGTGGTCGCGGACGCACACGTCGATCCCGAGTTCGGCACCGGCGCCGTCAAGGTGACTCCGGCCCACGACCCGAACGACTTCGCCATCGGCCAGCGGCACGACCTGGAGTCGTTGACCGTCATGGACGAGCGCGGTGTCATCACGGTGCACGGTCCCTTCCAGGGCCTCGACCGTTTCGAGGCTCGCTCCGCGATCGTCGCCGCGCTGCGCGCCGAGGGCCGCATCGTCGCTGAGAAGCGCCCGTATGTTCACTCGGTCGGGCACTGCTCGCGCTGCAAGACGACTCTGGAACCGCGGCTGTCCATGCAGTGGTGGGTCAAGGTCGAAACGCTCGCCAGGGCGGCCGGTGACGCGGTCCGCGACGGACGCGTGAACATCCACCCCGCCGACATGTCCCAGCGGTACTTCGACTGGGTCGACAACCTCAACGACTGGTGCATTTCACGCCAGTTGTGGTGGGGACACCGCATCCCGGTCTGGCACGGGCCGAACGGCGAGACGGTCTGTGTCGGCCCCGACGAGCAGCCGCCGACCGGCGAAGGCTGGACCCAGGACACGGACGTTCTCGACACCTGGTTCTCATCCGGCCTGTGGCCGTTCTCCACTCTCGGTTGGCCCGAACAGACCCCGGACCTGGAGAAGTTCTACCCGAACTCCGTCCTCGTCACCGGATACGACCTCATGTTCTTCTGGGTCGCCCGCATGATGATGTTCGGTCTGTACGCGATGGACGGCGAAGTGCCGTTCCGCACCATCGCGTTCCACGGCATGGTGCGCGACGAGTTCGGCAAGAAGATGTCGAAGTCCTTCGGCAACACCGTGAACCCGCTGGACTGGATGGACAAGTACGGCTCGGACGCCGTCCGCTTCACCCTGGCCAAGGGCGCCAACCCCGGTACGGACGTGCCGATCGGCGAGGACTGGGTCCAGGCGTCCAGGAACTTCGCCAACAAGATCTGGAACGCCACACGCTTCGCGATGATGAACGGCGCCACGATCGAAGGCGACCTCCCGCCGGTCGAAAAGCTTTCGGCCACGGACCGCTGGGTCCTGTCCCGGCTCAACGCGACTGTCGCCGAAGCGGACGCCTACTACGACGACTACCAGTTCGCGAAGCTCGCCGACGCCCTCTACCACTTCGCGTGGGACGAGGTCTTCGACTGGTACGTCGAGCTGTCCAAGACCACCTTCTTCGAGGCCGGCGAGCAGGCCAGGGTCTCCGGCCGTGTGCTGGGCGAAGTCCTCGACGTCACGTTGCGCCTCCTTCACCCGATCGTCCCGTTCGTCACCGAGAGCCTCTGGACGACGCTGACCGGCGGCGAATCCGTCGTGATCGCAGACTGGCCGACGGACAGCGGATTCCGCGACCCGGCTGCCGAGGCAGAGATCGAGAACCTCCAGAAGGTGATCACGGAGGTCCGCCGCTTCCGCTCCGACCAGGGCCTGCAGCCGGGGCAGAAGGTCCCCGCCCGTCTGGATCTGTCGGGCACACAGCTCGCGGCTCACGAGGCTGCCATCCGCCAGCTGCTGCGTCTCCAGCCAGAAGGCGACGGCTTCAACGCGACTGCGACTCTGCCCGTCGCCGGCGCCACGGTCGCACTCGACCTGTCCGGCACGATCGACGTCGCGGCCGAACGGAAGCGTCTCGGCAAGGATCTCGCTGCGGCCGAGAAGGAGAAGGCACAGGCCGAGGCCAAACTCGGCAACGAGGCGTTCCTGGCCAAGGCGCCGGACAATGTGGTCGACAAGATCCGCACCCGCCTGGCCAAGGCGGAAGAGGATATGGTCCGGCTCCGGACCCAGATCGACAATCTGCCGTCTGCCTAGCAGCCAGGCCGGCACAGAAGCCCCGGACGTGATGTCCGGGGCTTCTTGTCTGAGTACGTGGTGGCTAAGAGCTCGTAACAGGATCTTGTTGAAGTGGCCTGGTCGGGCGTGACCGATGTGATGATTCGACCGTTCGCGTCGTGTGATGACTCGGCCGTGGATCGTGGACGACGACTTGTGGGCACGGATCGAACCGCTGCTGCCGCCCTGGCCCGAGCGGTCACCGGGGCCGAAGCCGGTGGACGACCGGCTGTGCCTGCAGGGCATCCTGTACGTCCTGCACCAGGACATCGCCTGGCAACTCCTGCCCCTGGAGCTGGGGTTCGGCTCCGGACAGACATGCTGGCGACGCCTGGACCGCTGGCAGCAGGCCGGCGTCTTCGAGCAACTGCACCGCACCCTGCTCGCCGAACTGAACGCGGCCGGCGAACTCGACTGGACCCGCGCGTGCGTGGACGGCTCCCACATCCGCGCGAAAAAGGGGGAGCCGCGACCGGCCCGTCGCCGGTCGACCGCCGGAAGACAGGCAGCAAACACCACTTGATCTGCGACGGCAAGGGCACCCCGCTGCACGTCATCACGACCGCCGCCAACGTCAACGACATCACCCAGACCCTCAACCTCGTCGACGGCATCCCGCCCGTCGCCGGACGGCCCGGCCGACCTCGGCGGCGCCCCGAGTCCGTCCTCGGTGACAAGGCGTACGACTCGAAGGCCGTGCGCCGTGAACTGCGGCGCCGCCGGATCCTGCCGGTGATCTCCCGCAAGGGCGCCCCGAACATTAAAGGTCTGGGCAAGCTCCGCTACGTCGTGGAGCAGACCTTCGCCCTGCTCCACCAGTTCAAACGCCTGGCCGCGCGCTGGGAGCGACGCCTCGAACTCCACGACACCTTCGTCTCGTTGGGCTGCAGCCTCATCTGCTGGCGACGGCTCAAGAAGGCCGGATCATGATCGCGTTACGAGCTCTTATGGTGTACAGAGATCAAGTACAAACCAACACTCTTGCATCACCCCAGGTCAGACAGGAGATTCCCGCGCCCTCCGCTGTGGCCTGGTGCATGGCAGCGTGAGCGCGACGGCTCAGACCCTGGAACGTTATAGGTACGCAGGGCAGCGGGGGCCCTCCATGCTGGGGTGCACGTGTCACGAAGCGAGCATGGACGCTCGTACTGAAACGGGGAGTTACATATGACGGCTGTAAGGCGCCTTGCTGCTGTGACGGGGAGCGTCGTCCTGGCTGTGAGCGGTCTGACCGCGCTGACCGCCACGTCGGCCACTGCGGCAGGCAGCTGCTTGAAAGCCCAGACGAAGGAAGTCACTGGCGCAAAGATCACGTACAGCAGGTGCTTCAACGGCGACGGTGAAACCCTGGTTCGAGGAACCCTCTACGACACCAACAAGAACGACAGGAAGGCAGCCTACGCCGAGATCAAGATTGGATCCTGGAAATCGCCGACGCTAGGAACGCCTAGCAGTGAAACCTACTCCACCGGGTGGCACAAGTCTGGCACGGTCAGCGCCGCCGTTTGGGCTGCCGGGTAAGCGCTTCTAAGTGTGGAAGGGGCTGACTATTCAAGGTCAGCCCCTTCCGCCGTTGGTTACGCGGCTTCGTCGCTCACCCACGTAATCCGTACCCGCTCGGGCCAGGGCGGCAGCAGCGGTTCGATCAGCGCCCACAAGTCGTCGTCCACGATCCACGGCCGAGTCGTCACACCAACCCGAACGGTCAGATCGTCACAACAGTCACGCCCGACCAGGACACGTCAGCAAGATCCTGTTACGAGTTCTAAGGGATTCCCAGGCACTCGAACGGACTCGACAGGGAGAACTCCCTCTGACGCGCGACCATCAAGGCCTGCTCGACATCGTGTGTGGCCATACGAATCAGGTCGTCGAGCCGAGAAGGCTTCGACGCGAGGACATGGCGGGCGATGTCCTCTGCGCAGTCATCACGCTGGAAGTGGTACTGGAACAGGTCGAGGTTCTTCTCCACCACGAGGAGAGTCATGTCGAACTCCGCAACCGCGGCATTGGACACGCGCCGTCCGCGCGAGTGCACCCTGTACTCGTGCAGCGGACCGGCGATGCACACGATGGCGTTGTGCGCTCCCTTGCGGAAACGCCCCGCGAGGAGGTTCACGGCGAACGCCCAGTCCCCCCACTTCAGTACCCGCGGGTCGTACATCCCGCCACGGACCGCATCGGCGCGGCGGTAGACGATCGACGTGGGCACGTGATGCTTGCGGAGCACCAGCTCCTCACGGCACGGATAGGACGAGATCGTGAGGCCGTCGAACTCACCGATCATGCGGGACATCGTGTGGACGAAGGCCACATCGCTTTGCGCCCGGAGGATCTCGACCGCGCGGTCCGGATAACTGCCGCCTGTGAGGAGTTCCGGAGCTGTGGCGAGGCGGTCGTCAGCGTCGAGCTGCATGACGTACTCGAAGCGCGCGGCTTCGACACCAGCGTTTCTGGCTGCGTGATGCCCACTGCGGCTGAGGCGGATCACGCGTACCTCCGATCGCTCGCCGCATGCCGAGATGGAACTGAGCGTGGCCTCGTCGTCGGAACCGTCGTCCACGATCACGATCTCGTAAGGGAACACGTGCGGTTGCCCGATGAGTGAATTCACGGCCTCGATAAGGTAATCACCCGAGTTGTAGCAGGGGATGACGAAACTGATCCCCTCGAACGTGGTCGACTTCACGATTACCTCTCTGTTCCGGATCAGACTGACGCGTTTGCCGCGATAACAGTGGCGCGGATCGCTTCGAAGCAGTTCTCCCCGGTTCGACTGTCCTTTTCAGCATGCTCGTCCCATAACAGCGTGACCTCCCACCCGTCGTAGACGCGCTCGATGAGATGGCCAAAGGACTCAGGCGAGTAGCCCGCCTCGCCCTCCACCTGCCGGATTCGGCCGTCACGCGATCTTCGGGTGATCGACGTGAAGACCTCAAGGTAATGATGACTCCTTGCGTGCGCGTTGACGACTGCGTTCTCCAACACGGACTCGACGTCAGATTTTGAGAGGTAGTGCAGTACATCCCTGGCCACGACGATCCCGAATTCGTGATCAATCGAGTACTCCTCGACAAGGCACTCTTTGACGTCGATCCGATGATCCCAATCCCCTTGAGCATCCAGGCGCTGCAAGAACAGACGGCTCGGGAGCTGATCCACGGCAACCACTCGGTAACCTGCCCGCGCCATGGCAATGCTGTAGTTCCCTGCGCCGTATCCGAGATCCAAGGCTGTTTGCGGAGTTCCCTTTCCGATCGACTTCAGAAACGAGTTGAACCGCTCCGAAGTAGGGGCGAGAAGGTTTTCCGCCGTGTTCCTTCCGTGCCGGATTGCGTCCACGTAGAAGGCATGCACGGATGCCTTCGAGACAAGGTTCGTCACGAACTCCTCCTCAGTGCGGTGAGACGGGGACGGAACACTCCTGGAAAGGGACCTCGAACAAACGGCCAGGAGCAAGCACGGACGCGGCGAGAGCCTCGGTCACCTTCATGGGAAGGAGGTGACTGGCCAGCGAACTCCGCTCCTCCGTGCCGTTCAGCCAGTGCTCCATCAGCCGACGGTTGCTGTCGCTGTGGAACAGTCCGTCGAACGTTTCCTGCGACACGTACTGTTCGTCTGGAAGAAGGGCAGCGTTGGCGCGCGTGGTCAAGCGGGCGAAGGCATCGATCCCGTCTGCGCTGACGCCGCGAGGGATGTCGTAGCAGTGGACATGGGTGGAGTACAGCGTCGAGAGCTGTGCCTCCATGTCGACGCTCGACGTGCGACCGTTCACGTTGTACAGCTCCGACGAAAGCTCGCCCCAGTTCCGGATGGACGGGGTGGTCTGCTCGAAGGAAAGTGTCCCGAGCGAGACAGTCCTGCCCGATGCGATGTCGACGAGGCGGAATGCGGAGGTTACGTCGGTCTCACCGAAGCGAAGGGCGCCGTCGACGTCATCAGCCCATGCCGGATTTCCGTCCTGGAACCTGCTCGCTATCGGCCGAGACATCCGCTGATGCTGATCGACGGGGAAAGCACCGAAACCGCTGAGCTCCAGTTTGAACTGACGGTCCGAGAACAGGGCAGCGTTGAGCGAAAGAATCTGCGTCGCCAGATCGACGTAATGGTACGCGCCGTGCATCATCATGCCGTAGCCGTACTTGTACGGGTGATCGTCGCGGCTCTCGAACTCGCGCTGGAGATTCCATACTCCGCCGGCCGCCCGGATATGGAATGAAGTCAGGGGAGCCTCCCATCTCTCCATCTTCTCCCTGAGCGAAGCGATCACCTTCTGATTGTAGATCTGGTGGTATCGACTCAAGGTCATGACCGAGTGCTTCGCCGGAGAGTCACCGGAGAGTCCGATGAGTTCCTCCATGATCTTGGTGATGTACGACGGCCTGAAACTACCGTCAACCATCGGGGCCAATACAGGTTTCTCGACAAGCGAGTCGATGTGGTTCTCCACACAGAACCGGAGGTACGCCTCGTGCGCCCGTACTTCCGTGGCGATGTATACCTTCGCCGGTACGCCTGGTGCACTGAGGCGTTGCACTGCCCCCGCGATTAATTCCTGCGGGGTTCCCTGCACTCGAGCCTCGGAGTCCGGAAGGTAGACGATTCCTCGCGGCTTCAGGTCAACGGCCTGGAGACGCTGCTCGATTGCCAACCTCTGGGACTCCAGGTCAATGATGGAGTAGGAGTCGATATGGCCCGACCGGACAGCGTTTCGGATACAAGAAAGGTATTTATTGGCCACTATCGAATCGAAACCAACCACAATGAGATGATGTGCAGCTATCACGGGACCAACCTTTCCGAGGTTACCCAGCAGGCATTGATGGTTGGGCGTCTTTTGAGCGCGCTTCACCACAAGCACGTGTCTCTTCAATGCGCGAGCGATACAGGGAATGGCGCCCACGACTTGCCGAAACGTCGGAAGTTAGCTGCAGGCCGGCCAGTTCGGCACAAGGCCATGCTGCTCACACGTCATCGGCATGACAGCAATCTTGGGTGGGCGACAAAGAAAGGACCCGGACAGTCTGTCCGGGTCCTTGTGTCCCTGCTGCTCAGCTGGGTTGACGGGGCGTCATTCCATCGCTCGGTCGGCTGCGTCGAGCACAGCAGACCACGGCAACAGGCGCCCGGCAGGCGCTTCCCGCGGCTCGTACAGTGGCCAGACGTCAGGCCCGTAGACGAGATGGACATCGGCGTCTCGCAGTGCCGCGATGTGACGCTTCCATGCGGGGTGGCGGGCGTGGGCCGCATTGACCCGGGGGAACACCACAACGGGCAGGCCGAGCGTGCCGATGGCTTCCCCCACCTGTGTCAGTGCTTGGTTGTCGGCGATACCGGTCGCGAGCTTGGCCACGGTATTGGCGCTGGCGGGGGCGACCACATAGCAGTCCACCTTCGGATGCGGACTCGCATCACCGGGCAAGCGTGCTTCGTACCGGACGGCCAGGCCGGTCAGCTCCTCCAAGCGGTCGACCTCACCGCTCATACGAAGCCAGTGGGCGGCGGTCGGCGTGAGTGTCACAGCCACCCGCCACCCGCGAGAGAGGGCAGGCTCGACGAGGCCAGTCCGCAAGCACTCGACACCGCCAGCGCTGGAAGCCACAACTCCCAGAGTCCAGCCCCTGCTTGTGCTCACTGCACCGCCCTACAACGTTGAGCCATCACGAACAACTCGGACGACCGAGCACCGCCCGTGACCGGAGACTGTTTGATCAGGTCCCGCAACGTGTCACGGACACGAGGATTGTTCCGCACAAGTTGCGGGGACACGGACTCGGCTGTGCGCAATTCAGCGAACGCGTCGTCCGTTCGCCCGGCCAAAGACAGTGCTCGGGCGAAGTCGATACGGTGCGAGACCCCTCGCTCGGCTGCCATGTGATCCACATCGACCTCGCCGTGTTCTACGAC
Organism: Streptomyces sp. CA-210063; assembly: GCF_024612015.1. Lineage (NCBI taxonomy): Bacteria > Bacillati > Actinomycetota > Actinomycetes > Kitasatosporales > Streptomycetaceae > Streptomyces > Streptomyces sp. CA-210063. The sequence continues at coordinate 6,706,570 of NZ_CP102512.1, read as the reverse complement.
GTACGAAACATTATCGAGATCCAGCTCGGCCGACAGCCGGTGCAGCATCACGTTCGTGGGGCCAAAGCATGTGTGCCAATGGTTCTCATCCGAGCCAAGTCGTTCGGCCAGCTCCTCGGCACACCCCAACAGGCTCATGGCTGTCGAGCGGTCCTGATGCCTGGCCGCAGCGATGGCCGCCCGAAGGTGAATCATGCCCAGCAAGCTCACTGCCGCCGGATCGCTCTGCTCGATCCGGGCAGAAAGCCATCTCGACGCGGTGACCGCCAATTCCAGTGCATCGTCATACCGGCCATTGGCCAGTAGGGCATGAGTGCCCGATCGCGCAGCGGAGGCCAACACCAGGGCATTTTCCGACTCATCGGCGGCCCTCATGGCTCTCTCCGCAGCCAGCCACGACATGTCGGACTCTCCCACCTTGGCAAGCGTCGTGGCTGCAAGGTGGTGGATACGTGCTGAGACGGCCCAGGAATCCATGCGCTCTGCGGCGGAACGCACAGCACGATCCTCCAGCCCGTGGGCGATCTGAAGGAGTCCAGGAAGCGCAGCGATCACCTTGCCGAGCCGACCCGCCTGATAGTCGTCCCATGCCGCTTCAACACGCGGAGCCACTGGACCGGGACTCGGGAGCTGGCTCTCCGCCTCAGGCCCGAAGAGCAACCGCGACAGGCGGCGCGGGCTCATCAGGGCGTCCCGGACAGCCGGTACGTCGTCCTGTTGTCTCTCGTCCTCCATCAGGACCGGTTTCCCTAGCAAGTCGCCAAGCGGCACTCGGAGCACACGGGCCAGTTCGGCGAGCATGTCGATACGGGGAGGCTTTCGCCGACCCGACTCCGCTTTCGCCAACCAGTCGGTGCTGCGCCCCACCAGGCCGGCCAACACCTGCTGTGTGTAGCCACGTCGCCTCCGGTGGAAAGCGATCCGCTCACCGATGGTCAGATGATCTCCGAGCCCACGCATGCACGGCCTCCCTCGACGTAGGGGCCTCGTCCACGATAGCTGCGCCCGCGCGAGTGATGATCAGCTGACCGCATCCTCCGACGGATGAGCCACACGAACTGGTTGCGCTCACGGTCGACCCAGGCGCCGTCGACAGTGAAGCCCAACTTCAGCCGCAGCGGCATGATTTCCGCACGCCAGCGCTCCACCCACTCATCGAGCCTGCCCTCCCGGACGGTGTAGGTGCGCAGCTGAGTGGTCTTTGGCATGCGGGTCCTCCTGCGACGTGGCCAGGGCCAAGGACAGTGCCAGGCCGGTGCTGTCTTCCCGCCTGCCGCTTCAACCCTCTACCAGCCCGTCAGATCCACCCGCCGCCAGCAGTGCGGGTCCGTCTTGTCCTTTCGCCAGCGTTCTTTCTCCGTGAGCAGGGTCGGGAGGGACGCCTCGATGGCTGTCAGGGGGCCCGACAGGCGTACGTCTGCCGCCAGGGTGCCCGGGGATTCGGGTGGGGCGACGTACAGGCGGAGGGTGTCGGGGGTCGTGGGGAGGAAGCCGATGAGGGGGAGGCGGGAGGGCTCTTCGTCGTGTGGGCAGGTGAGGGTCATCAGGAACGTGGTCTGGCGGCTGTGGGGGGACTCGGGCGCGGTGGGGTCTTGCGACGGGTTCAGGTGGATCAGGAGCATGCCCATCGTTTTGGCGATGCGGCTTGAGGAGTAGAGGGCCGTGCCTCGGTGGGCTGCTTGGAGGAGGGCGAGCATGTGGTGGGGAGTTGTGGGCTCGTCTTCCTCGTCGGCCAGGGGGATTTCGTAGAGGTGGAGGTCGGGGGGTGTGGCCTTGCGGCGGCCCGTCGCCAGGCGGAGGGCGGGGCGGCCCTTGGGGGCGGGGAGGATGCCTCGTAGGTACTGCTTCGGGCCCAGGGGGATATGGAGGTGGTGGAGGAGCAGGGCTACGGCGGACGCCTGCTCCTGCACGGTTTCCTCGTCGCGGTGGGTCACTGGGGTGTCATCCGGTGGGGCGAGGGCGGCCATGTGGGGTGGTTGCGCATGCCCTTTACGTTATGTGGTGGGGGTGGAAAGGGCTGCCGATGTGGGTGGTCGGCCGATGAGTGCCGCGCGGTCAACTGCCGGGGAGCAGGCGGGTCTCGGCCGTGGCCGGGAAGGGCTTGGTCCACCAGTGGTCGTAGCGGCGGTAGGGAGTCGGGTCGCGGGGGGCCAGGAAGGTCGCGAGAGCCGTCGCCTCTGTGGCCAGGGCGTTCCAGGTTTTCTCGGGGAGGGGATGGAAGGCCGTGGCCTCGATCGCTTCGTCGAGTGGGCGCCAGATGCCTGCCACGTAGCCGTCGACCAGGAGGGTCGGGAGTACGTCGCCGTTCACTCGGGTCACGTGTTTGCGGTACTCGGGTGGGAGGAGGCGGCCGCGGTCGGCGTAGGCGAGGAGGGGGCTGTCCCACATGGCCATCAGGCGGGGTGGGGCGGGGGTGTCCGCTGGGGGGCGGGGGGCTTCCGGGAGGTCGTACAGCGGTTCCTTGCCGTCCAGGGGCTGGAGTACTTCCAGTTCGTCCTCGTCCGTGAGTGCCTGGATCGCCGCTCTGACGCGGGGGCGGTGGACCAGGGCGAACTGGGCCATGTCCGCCACCGTGGCCGGGCCGAAGCCCTCCAGGTAGCGGCGGATCAGGGTTTTCAGGCCCTCGGCGGCGGCTTCCGGGTTCGTGAGGGACGGGGGTGGGGTGGCCGTGACGTACGACTGGCGGGTGTTGAAGGACCAGGGGGCGCCGGTCGGGGAGTGCCAGAGGGGGGCGTACTGGCGGAGGAGGCGGTGGGCGCTGGTGTCGAGGGGGGTGCCCAGGTGGTTCTCCAGCCAGGTTTTGAGTTCGGCGGCTGTGCGGGGGTGGGTTTCGGCGTATGTGAGGAGGGGTGGGAGGACTGCGTCGGCGTCTGCGGGAGTCAGGCCCGAGGCGCTGAAGCGGGGGTCGCCGAGGCGGGAGCCTCGGAGGGTGGGTTCCATCGCCTCGCGGAAGGGGGTGTAGTCGTCGGCGTGGACGGTGTGGAGGGTGATCCGCATCAGGGTTGATCTGACCAGGCGGTGGTCGGTGAGGGCCGTGTCGAGGGCCGTCGGGTCGAAGGGGTCCAGGCGGTTCCACAGGGCGATGTACGGGGAGGCCGGCTGCTGGGCCTGCAGGGCCACTACGCGTCGTACCGTCTCGACCACGTCCAACGGCTCGCGCGCCAGGAGGAGTTGGCGGGCGAGTGTGGCGCGGTTGAGGGCGCGGGCGGTGAGCTTCTTGGTCCCCATGACGTCATTCTCGCGGCTGGGTGGGCGGGCGGGCGGGTGGGCGGGCGGGTGGTCCGTCGTGTTCGGCCAGCTGGACAAAAACGGGGCGAAGACGAAGACGAAGGAGAAGGAGGAGGAGAAGGAGAAGGAGAAGACGACTACAGGCCCTGCCCTACGCGGAGGTGGGGCAGGGCCTGTGCGAGGCGGGGGTGCGCGACGTGCTACGTCGTCGCCGCCTCGCCCTTCGTCAGCAGCCACTCCTCGTGCAGTGCGCCGAGGGGGATCTTCTTCTGGAAGATCGGGGTGCCGAAGATGGAGAGCTGGAGGTTGAGGGTGCCGGTGAGGTCGAGGCCGCCGTAGAGGGCCCAGGAGCCCTTCGCCGAACCTGTGCCGTTCGCCGATCCCTCGGCCGTGGCGTCGGCCTCCGCCCGCAGGTACGGGGCGACGTCGGCGGTGACGCCGACCGTGCCGTAGAGGCCGACCGTCGCCTCGGCGCCCATCGCGGCCTTGACGTCACCGGCGGCGGTGACCGTCGTCTTCAGGGGCTCACCCGTCATGTGGGACTCGCTGACGCCGGTCCAGCCCTTGGACCAGGTGAAGTTGCCGCCGACCTTGAAGTCGCCCTTGAGGTCCTGCTCGACGTCGACCGTCACGCGGCCGTCGGCGTCCACCTGGAAGTAGCAGACGAGGTCCAGGTTGACGACGATCGGGACCGGGCCGACCTGGATCACGGGGTCGGCGTGCAGTTCGGCGAAGGGGATACGGATCGGGTCGCCGTCGGTGGAGCCGGCCGCGCGGCCCTTCAGCGACCACTGGGACGCCCAGTCGCCGGTCAGGCCCAGGAACGCGCCGCCGGGCGAGGAGCCCGTGCCGGATCCGGAACCGTCGTACGAGAAGGCGACCTCGGGGGCGAGCTGGACGAAGCCCTCGACCGACGCGGCGGCCGAGGCGGGGGCGTCCTCGGCGGTCTCCACGGCGGCGCCCACGTCGATGCGCAGGCTGCCCAGCGGGAGCTTCGCGCCCTCGGGGCCGAAGGTGAGGTCGCCGGTCTTCGCCCAGGAGACCTTCACGCCCTCGACGAGCGGGTCGACCTCCATCGTGGACGGGTCCACGGGGACCGTGCCGTCCGCCTCGCTCTCCCCTAGGACCGAGTTGAGCTTGGCCGGCTCCGTCTCGACCGTCGTACCGCCGTCGCCGTCCTCCGCGGTCTCGACGATCTCCGTCACCTTGGCCAGGACGCCGTCGGGGGCGCCGGGGGCGGGGGCGCTGGCTATGACGTCGCCCACGGCCACGGCGGCTTTCGGCTTCGCGCCGGTGTCCTGGGATGGCTCGGAGCCTGTATCCGGGGTGGCGTCGGAGTCCGGGTCCGGGGACGCTGAGGCCGTCTTCGACGGGGTCGCCGAGGACCCGGTGCCCGAAGCTGCCGGTGCCGAGATGACCGCCCGGCCGCTCTTCCTGTCGTACGACGCGACCTTGAGCGTGGACTTCTTGGCCTTGCCCTGGTCGGCCGGGTCGGCGTCGGCCACGGCGGTGGGGGTGGCGTCGCCGGTCGGGGCGGACACGACGGCGAGTTGTTCCTCGGCCGCCGCGGGTTCGGGGGTCTCGGCCGTGGTGGCGGCCGCCTTGTCGGCGGTGGACGGGGAGGTGGCGGAGCAGCCGGTGGCCAGCAGGGTCGCGACGGTGATCGCCGACAGTGCCGACACCAGGGCATGCCTTCTGAGCTTGTACACGTGTGAGTCCTCGGGAGCGGAGATTGGGGGGTGCGCTTCAGGAGGGAGGAGAAGGGATGAGAGGTGCCAGAGGTGCGAGGTGCGAGAGGTGCGAGATGGGACAGGTGGGAGAGGAGAGATGGCACCTGGCGGTGGAGGGCGGGCCGTGGCGGCACAGCTGTCGTCATGACAGCGCGCATGCGGTGGTTACCCCCCAGTAGCCATGCATGAGCATGCCAGGCTTACGGGGGTGTCGCGGCCCACTTCCCCACGTCCCGGCGGTGACCTGGATCACATTGCCGTACGGCTCAACTGCCGCTGCCCGTAGGAGAGTTGAGGGATTCGGCGTCGTACGGCGACCAGGGCACCATGCCGGTGGCCGACGCCGCCAGGATGCCGAGCTGCCGCGCCCCGCACACCGGAACCGACCGAAGCCGAGCAAGGGCCCCGGCCGCCGAGGGCGGCGCCGTAGAACGCGCGCATGGTGTGCACGTCCCCTGGAGGCGGGCTGAAGGTGGGCGTGGTGGGCGCCACTCGGGGTAGCGGATCAGCAACGCATGATCACGAGAGGGGGCCCCGGGTCGGCGTCGCAGTCGTCACGGGTCCGGATGTGGGCGTGCGAAGGGGACCCGTACTGGAGATGGATGAGACGCATGCTCGATGTCTTTGGGATTGACGCCCTCACTGAATCCGTCTATCGGGGGATGCTGGCCCATCCCGAAGCCGGAGTCACGGGACTGAGTGACGAATTAGGTCTCTCCCGGGAAGAAATACGGACCGCTCTCGACAGACTCAGCGAAATGGCGCTCATACGGCCGTCCGTCGAGGACCCGCAGCGTATGCACGCGCTCAATCCCCAGCTGGGCATGGAGATGCTGATCGCCCGGCAGCAGGCCGAACTCGCCGTTCAACAGCAGCGGGTGGAGGAGGGCCGGGCGGCGGCCGCGCGCATCATCTCGGAATTCGCCCTCGATGATTCCGCGACGGTGAAGGGGGACGCGGAGCACGTCGAGGGTCTCGACAATATCCGGGATCATCTGGCCGCGATGAACAACGAGGTCGAGGACGAGTTTCTCACCTTCGCGCCCGGCGGTGCCCAGACCGAGGAGAACATGCGGAACTCACGGCCGTTGAACCGGCGGCTGCTGGACCGCGGTGTGCGGATGCGGACCGTCTACCTCGACAGCATCCGCAACGACTCCGCCTCGGTGGCGCACGCGGAGTGGCTCACCTCGCACGGGGCGCAGGTGCGGACGGCGCCCTCGCTGCCCAACCGGATGATCATCTGGGACAGGCGGGTCGCGCTCATCGCCGCGAACAGCGACGACACGGCGGCGGGGGTCACGATCCATCGGGCGCAGGGCACCGTGGCCGCCCTGGCCGCCCTGTTCGAGAACGTATGGCAGACGGCCGAGCCGTTCGGGGTGGAGAGCCGTCCGAAGGAGCCCGACGGGTTGAACCCCCAGCAGTTGGAGGCGCTGCGCCTGTTGGCACTGGGGCACACGGACGAGATGGTCGCCAAGCGGCTCGGGGTCTCGGCGCGCACGGCCCGCCGTATCGCCACCACCCTGATGGAGCACTTCGACTCCCGCAGCCGGTTCCAGGCGGGAGTGCGGGCCGCCCAGCAGGGGTTCATCCAGGGCTGATCACAGCTCAGCACGGCTCGACACCGTTATCACGGCTCATCACGGCTCACCGCTGCTCGTTACGGCTCATCACGGCTCACCGCTGCTCGTTACGGCTCATCACGGCTCACCGCTGCTCGTTACGGCTCATCGCTGCTCGTTACGGCTCATCACGGCTGATCACCCCTCATCACGGCTGATCACTGCTGGTCACACGAGTAAGCGGGGCTGCGCGGGTCGCGCTCGGGCGTTTCGCACCGGGCGGGGCGGGCCGGTCCCGGCCATGGCCCAAACCGGCCCGCGACCGTCGGCAGGGCATATTCGGCGGGCGCCCCAAGCTAGGGGGATGTATCTCATCCACCTTGCTCTGGAGCCCTGCGGCCGTGGTGTCGGCGGTGGTTCTCTGCCTACGGACACCGGGTCGGCGATCGCCGCGTGCGCCGGTGAGGCCGACGCGCTCGAACATGTCACCGTGCACCGGGACGACCCCACGCGACCGGTGGTGGGGTTCTTCCTGCGCGCGGCCTGTCTGGCGGAGGCCGAGGCCGCGGCGGAGCGGCTCTGGCGACGGACGGCCGCGTGTCGGCCCGACCTGCGGACCTGGCATGTGACGTGTTCCGAGTCGCCCCTTTTCGTGCCGGACACCGGATGGCCCTGGTGGCCCAGGACTGAATAGGCCACGGCCAGTTTGGGCCATCGGGTTCCACTTCCCACGGCATCTCCGAGCCGCAAAACTCTTGCTTGTCGGCAGCACACCACCACCCTCAGAGGAATGGGCATGGAATTCATGGCATTCATGGCATCCAAGGGGACGGTTCGGAAAGCTCAGGACGACGACTCCGGCTGGCAGTGACGGCACAACCGGGGGCCGGGAAACCCAGGAAGGGAATTTCGTGAGTGCAGTAGGCGTCCAGATCCAGGGAAAATCGTTCGAAGACCTCGCCGAAGAATTCGGCACGCCGTTGTTCGTCTACGACGCGGACGTGCTGGAGGGGACCTTTCGCGAACTGCGCGGACTGCTTCCCGAGTCCGTCGACATCTTCTTCTCGCTCAAGGCCAACCCGAACATCAGCGTGTGCGCGTTCCTCGGTGCGCGGGGTGCGGGGGCCGAGGTCTCCTCGTACGCCGAACTGGTCACCGCGCTCCGGGCCGGCGTCGCGCCGCGGAACATCATTTTCCTGGGGCCCGGCAAGGACCTGCGGGAGCTGACGGCCTGTGTCGAGGCGGGGATTCACGCGGTGGTGTGTGAATCGCTGGAAGAGCTACGACAGTTGGACCGTCTGGCGGGCGAGCGCGGGGCCAAGGTCCCGGTGGTCCTCCGGGTGAATCCCTCCTTCAGTGCCAAGGGGTCCGGGCTGGCCATGGGTGGGAAGCCCCGGCAGTTCGGTATCGACGAGGAGGAACTGCGGGGCCTCAAGGGGGAGTTGGCGGATCTGCGGAACGTCCGGGTGCGGGGCGTCCACGCGTACATGGGGACGCGGTTCCTCCAGCACGAGGACGTGGTCCGCAACACCCGGGAGGTGCTTGCCGCCGCCGAGGATCTGGCGGGGCGGCTCGGTTTCCCGCTGGAGACCGTGGACTTCGGCGGCGGTCTGGGAGTCGCCTACTTCGACAACGAGGAAGACCTGGACCTGGCGGCCCTCGGCGAGGGCATGCGCGCCGCGATCGCGCCCTTCGCCGCGCGCAACCCGAGGTGCCGGCTGATCATCGAGCTCGGCCGCTTCCTCACGGCGACGGCCGGCACGTATGTCGTACGCGCCCGGTATGTGAAGGAGTCCAGGGGTGAGACGTTCGTCGTCGCGGACGGCGGCACGAACCATCACATGGCGGCGGTCGGTGTCGGCAGCTTCGTCAAGCGCAACTTTCCCGTCGTCCACCTGAGTCGACCGACCGGGCGGAGGGTCGGGCGGACCTCGCCGTCGTCGTCGGCCTCGCCGTCGTCGCCGTCGTCGGCCTCGCCGTCCGAGGCGACCTCGCCCTCCGAACCGGCCTCGCCCTCCGAGCCGTCTGTGCGCCGCTACACCCTCACCGGGCCGCTCTGCACGCCGAACGACGTGGTCGCCAAGAAGGTCGAGCTGCCCGAGGTGCGGCCGGGGGATCTGTTGGGGGTGGAGCGCTCGGGGGCGTACGGGCCGACCGCGTCGCCGGGTCTCTTTCTGAGCCACGGTTATCCGGCCGAGGTCATCGTCCACCGTGGGCGGGCCCATCTGGTGAGGGAGCGGGACACGACCGAGGATCTGCTCGCCAAGCAGCGGCTCGTCGACTTCGGCCTCGGCTCCGGCCTCGACCTCGGCTCTGGCTCGGGCTCCGGCTCCGGCTCCGGCCTCAACTCCGGCTCCGGCTCCGGCTCCGGCTCCGGCTCCGGCTCCGGCTCCGGCCTCAACTCCGGCTTCGACTTCGACGGCACGTCTTGAACCTGCGGATCGGCATCGACGTGCTCGACCGCGACGAACTCCGCGCGCTGCTCGACCGGCCGTGGTTCCTGCGGTTCGGTTACGCCCCTGAGGAGACGGCTCTCGCCGACGCTATGGGTGCCGAGCGCCGTCTGGAGTTCCTGGCCGGGCGGTTCGCCGCCAAGGAGGCGGTGCTCAAGGTGCTGGGGACCGGGATGCTCCAGGGCGTCGCGCCCCACGAGATCTGGGTGGACCGGGACACCGACGGGGCTCCCGTCGTCCGGTTCCGGGGGCGCGCGGCGCGGTTGGGGCCGCCGGACATCGCCCTGTCCATCACCCACAAGCAGAACGTCGTCGCGGCGGTCGCGATCGCCCTGCCCGACGGCGTCTCCGGTTCCACCGCCAAGCCCACCGCCAGGCCCACCGACAGACCCATCGCCAGCTCCATCGACAGCTCCATCGACAGCTCCATCGACAGAAAGCCCGAAAGAAAGATCGACAGAGAGGAGTTCGCCATCATGTCGTCCGCGGCGGACAGCGACGAGGACCACCGCAGCTCAGAGGGGCATGCGGAGCAGCACACCATGGCCTTCCTGCGCGTACGGGTCGGTCAGGAGGAGGCCCACTACGGCGGTGGTCTGGTGGACGGCGCCCGGGTCCTGCGGCTCTTCGGGGATCTGGTCACCGAGATCACCGTACGGACGGACAGCGACGAGGGGCTGCTCTCCGAGTACTCCGACGTCCGGTTCACCGCGCCCGTGCGTCCCGGCGACTACATCGAGGCGAGCGGCCGGCTCGTGCGCAGCACCAGGTTGCGCCGGATCGTGGAGCTGCGGGCCCACAAGGTGATCGCCGCCCGGCCCGGCGACACCGGTGACAGCGCGGCCGAGGTGCTCGACGAGCCCCAACTCGTCTGCTCGGCGACGGCCACGACGGTGGTGCCGATCGGGAAGGTCGCCAGGAAGAGGGCGGCGGCTGGGAGCGACGGGGCTGTTACGGCTGTTACGGCTGCTGCGGCTTCTGGGGCTGCCGGAAGCGCCGGGACCGGCATCGCCGACGGCGCCGCATCACTCACCCGGCCGGTCCCCACCACCACCGTCGCTGCCACCACCACCGCCACCACCGCCGCCACCGCCGCGACGAGGGAGCCCTGATGCCCACAGAGTCCCAGCAATTCCCGGCCCCCACGGAGCGCCCCGCGCCTCCCACCCTCTTCGAACGCCCCGCGCCCCCACCCCCATCGTCGCCCCCGGCATCCCCCACCCCCCACCTCCTCCACCACCTCCTCGACGGGGCCGCCGAACGCGCCCCCCAGGCCCCCGCCCTGAGCACCCGCGGCGGCGGTCTGACCTACGGCGAGCTGGCCGACGCCAGTGTGCGGCTGGCCGGGCGGCTTCGGCGGGAGGGGCTGGGCCGGGGTGACCGTCTGGTCGTGAAGGCGGAGGACGGGCTCGGTGTGGCGATGCTGGTGTACGCCGCGTCCCGGATCGGGGCGGTGTTCAGCGTGCTGCACGAGCAGGTGCGCGGCGGCCCGTTGGAGCATGTGCTGGGCGACTGCGAGCCCCGCGTCCTCGTCTCCGACGACACGGAGGCCCTCCGTACCGCTGAGGGGGCCGGCGTCACGGCCGTACGGATCGAGGACCTCGTACGAACGGCTCTCGACCCTCGCGAACCCGGTGCCCACACCGCCGCCCCGCAACCTCGCGCCCACACCGCCGCCTCGCAACCCCGCGCCCACACTGCCGCCCCACCAACCGACCCTCACGGTCCCGGCCCCCTGACCACCGTCGACCCGGTCAGCCTCATCTACACCTCCGGGACCACGGCCCTGCCCAAGGCGGTGGTGAGCACTCACCAGCAGGTGCTGTTCGCGGTGTCCGCCATCCAGGCCTGTCTCGGCTACCGCGCCGACGACGTCGTGTACTGCCCGCTGCCGCTCTCCTTCGACTACGGCCTCTACCAGCTCTATCTGTCCGCGCTGAGCGGAGCGCGGTTGCATCTCGGCACGGTCGCGGAGGCCGGTCCGCCGCTGCTGCGGAGTCTGGAGGAGAGCGGGGCGACGGTGCTGCCGGGGGTGCCGTCCGTGGCCGACCGGCTGGCGTGGCTGTTGCGGCGCGGCTCCGGGGAAGCGGGCGGCCGGCTGCGGGGGCTGCGGCTGCTCACCAACACCGGGGCGGCGCTGTCCGACACCACCATGGCCGCGCTGCGCGGCGCGCTGCCGGGGCTGCGGATCCAGGTGATGTACGGCCTCACGGAGTGCAAGCGCACCGCGATCATGCCGCCCGACGGCGACCTCGCCCGGCCCGGCTCCTGCGGTCTGCCGCTGCCCGGCACCGAGGTCTTCGTCGTCGGGGACGACGGTGAACGGCTACCGGCCGGCGAGATCGGGCAGTTCGTGGTCCGCGGACCGCATGTGATGGCCGGCTACTGGCGGCGCCCCGACCTGACCGCCGAGCGCTTCCCGCGCGCCGAGGGCCTCTTCCCCGAGCTGCGCACCGGCGACTACGGCCGGCAGGACGAGGACGGCTACCTCTACTTCGCCGGGCGCCGCGACGACCTCTACAAGGAGCGCGGCTTCCGGCTCAGCGCCACCGAGGTCGAGGCCGCGGCGGCCCGCGTGGAGGGCGTCGTATCGGCCGCCGTACTGCCTCCCGACGGGCAGCGGTCCGCGGTGCTCGCCGTGGTCGCGGACCTGCCCGCGGAGGAGGTGCGCGAGCGCATGCGCGACCTGATCGAACCCTTCAAGATCCCCCGCCGCTGTGTACGCCTCGACGCACTGCCCGTGAACGGCAACGGAAAGGTCGACCGGAAGCAGCTCGCCGCCCTGGTCTCCTCCCCCGACCTGCTCGCACCGGCCGCCCGCTGATCGCCCCCGCCAGCCCCCAGCAACCCAGCCCAGCCCAGTAACCCAGCACCCCGGCCCAGCCCAGTAACCCAGCAACCAGCACCCCAGCAACCCACCAGCACGACAACCCCACCCATAAGGACATGTGATGGATCGTCAGAACGTCGTCACCGCACTCGAAAACGCCCTCACCCACGTCCTCGAACGGCCCGTCACCGGTCTCCACGGCGACATCCGGCTCTTCGACGACCTGCACCTGGACTCCACGACGATGCTCGAAATGCTGATGGCGCTGGAGGACTCCATAGGCCTGGTCGTCGACCCGGAGGAGCTGGACGCGGACGACTTCGTCTCGGTGGACACCTTCACCGACTTCGTCCTCGCCTCAGGGGCCACGGCCGATCCCGAGCGGGCCGCCGTATGACCATCGCCCCGCCCGACCTGAGCGTCTTCCAGACCCTGGAGTCGGAGGTACGGAGCTACTGCCGGGGCTGGCCCACCGTCTTCGACCGGGCCCGGGGCAGCCGGCTGTACGACGAGGACGGCCATGTCTTCCTGGACTTCTTCGCGGGCGCCGGTTCACTCAACTACGGGCACAACAACCCGGTGCTCAAGCGGGCGTTGCTCGACCATCTGGAGCGGGACGGCGTCACCCAGGGCCTCGACATGGCGACCACCGCCAAGCGGACGTTCCTGGAGACCTTCCAGAACCTCGTGCTCCGGCCGCGCGATCTGCCGTACAAGGTCATGTTCCCGGGGCCGACCGGCACCAACGCGGTGGAGGCCGCGCTGAAGCTGGCGCGGAAGGTCAAGGGCCGGGAGTCGGTCGTGTCCTTCACGAACGCCTTCCACGGTATGTCCCTCGGCTCGCTCGCCGTCACCGGCAACGCCTTCAAACGGGCCGGCGCCGGTGTGCCCCTGGTGCACGCCGTACCGCTGCCGTACGACAGTTACCTCGACCGCGTCGACCGCATCGACCGCGTCGACCGCGTCGACCGCGTCGACCGCGTCGATCCCATCGGCCACCTCGACGATCACGTCGGCAGCGGCTTCGACGAGGTCCCCGAATTCCTCTGGTTCGAACGGATGCTGGCGGACCGGGGCTCCGGTCTGGACACGCCCGCCGCGGTGATCGTGGAGACCGTGCAGGGCGAGGGCGGTGTCAACGTCGCCCGGCCGGAGTGGCTGCGGGCGCTGGCCGCGCTGTGCGAGCGGCGGGACATGCTGCTCATCGTCGACGACATCCAGATGGGCTGCGGGCGCACGGGCGCGTTCTTCTCCTTCGAGGAGGCGGGCATCGTCCCGGACATCGTGACGGTGTCGAAGTCGATCAGCGGGTACGGGCTGCCGATGTCCCTGACGCTGTTCAAGCCGGAGCTGGACGTCTGGGAGCCGGGCGAGCACAACGGCACCTTCCGCGGCAACAACCCGGCGTTCGTCACGTCGGCCGCCGCGCTCGACACGTACTGGGCCGACGACCAGACGGAGAAGCAGACCCTCGCCCGCGGCCAGCAGGTCGAACAGGCGCTGCTCGCGCTCGTCGACGAGCACCGGGACGCCGTCCACCGGGGGCGCGGCCTGGTCTGGGGCGTCGAGTTCACCGACCGGGCGCGGGCCTCGGCCGTGTGCCGCCGCGCCTTCCAGCTCGGCCTGCTCCTGGAGACCTCGGGCCCCGAGGACGAGGTCGTCAAGCTGCTGCCGGCGCTGACCATCACCCCCGACGAACTGGACGAGGGGCTGCGCGTCCTGGCCCGAGCCGTCCGCGAAACCGCCTGACCACTGCACGAGACGCCTGACCACAGCACGAGACGTCTGTCCACAGCACGAGACGTCTGTCCACAGAAAGGGCTGAACTCACCGTGATCGTCCGATCGTTCAAGGACATCGAGAACACCGACCGTCATGTGAAGGCGAAATCGGGAACGTGGGAGAGCAAGCGCATCGTGCTCGCCCAGGAGCGGGTCGGCTTCTCCCTGCACGAGACCACCGTCTACGCCGGCACCGAGACGACCATGTGGTACGCGAACCACATCGAGGCCGTGCTGTGCGTGGCGGGCGAGTCCGAGCTCACCAACGAGGAGACCGGCGAGAAGCACTGGATCACACCGGGGACGATGTACCTCCTCGACGGCCATGAGCGGCACACGCTCCGCCCCAGGACGGACTCCCGTTACGTCTGCGTCTTCAACCCGCCGGTCACCGGCGCCGAGGACCACGACGAGTCGGGCGCGTACCCCCTGCTGACCGGAGAACTGACCGGGGAACTGACGGGAGAACTGACCGGTGAGGGGGCGGGCCGCCCGTGACCACGTCGATCGCCGCGCCGTCCACCGCCGAGGACACGGCCGCCGAACCGGCCCGGAGGGCCGTCTTCCGCACCCCGCGCCCCGAAGACGGCTTCGCCGTCTGGGAGTTGGTGAAGAACACCCCGGGCCTGGACACCAACAGCCCCTACTCCTACGTCCTGTGGTTCCGGGACTTCGCCGACTGCTCCCTGCTCGCCACCGTGAACGGCGAGATCGTCGGCTTCCTCACCGGCTACCGGCGTCCCGACGAGCCCGAGACGTACTTCGTCTGGCAGACGGCCGTCAGCCCCCGGCACGGCATCCCGTTCCTCGGCGTACGGCTCTTCGAGGCCGCAGCCGAGCGGCAGCGCGAGCGCGGCGCCCGGTATGTCGAGGCCACCGTGTCCGCCGACAACAAGGCCATCCACATGGTCCTCAAGCAGTACGCCCGCAAGCGGTCGGCCGAGGTCGCCGAACGCGTGCTGTTCCCGGCCGCGTGGCTCGGCGACGGCCACCACGACGAGGTCCTGCACCGCATCGGCCCCCTCACCGGCACCACCACCAGCACCAGCACCACCACCGGCCCCCTCACCAGCACCACCACCGGCATCACCACCCACCAGGAGAAGGAGCAGGCATGACCACCGCCCCCACCCGCATCGACCGCTACCCGACCCGCGTCACCGGCGAGGCCATCGCCCAGCCGCGCCTCGACCCGACCGTGTGGGGCACCCAGGCGGGGCCGCTGAGCCGGCGGGAACTGGAGCGCTACGATGCCGACGGCTACCACGTCTTCGACAACCTGCTGAGCGAGCAGGAGGTCCAGCTCTACCGTGCGGAACTCCAGCGGCTGAGCGAGGACCCGGCGGTGCTCGCGGGCGGCCGTGTGGTGCTGGAACCGGACTCCGACCGCCTCCGTTCGGTCTTCGAGGTCGAGAAGGTCAGCGAGGTCTTCGCCGACCTGCTCGCCTCGCCGCGGCTGACGGACGTGGCCCGGCAGGTGCTGGGCTCGGAGGTGTACATCCACCAGAGCCGGGTCAACTACAAGCCCGGCTTCGGCGGCGCCCAGTTCGACTGGCACTCGGACTTCGAGACCTGGCACGCCGAGGACGGCATGCCCAAGCCGCGCGCGTTCAGCGTGTCCATCGCGCTGAGCGAGAACTACGAGTTCAACGGCCCGCTCATGGTCATGCCGGGGACGCACAGGACGTTCGTCCCCTCGGTCGGCGAGACACCCCCGGACTTCCACAAGGAGTCGCTGCGGGTGCACCGCATCACCGTGGGCTCCCCCGGCCCGGAGCACCTGACGCGGATGGCGCGGGAGCACGGGATCAAGCAGATCGCCGGCCCGGCCGGGTCCGCGGTGATGTTCGACTCGAACCTGATGCACGGTTCGAACGGCAACATCACCCCGTTCGCGCGGTCCAACATCTTCATCGTCTACAACAGCGTGGAGAACGCCCTGGAGGAGCCGTACGCGGCCGCCGCGCCCCGCCCGCAGCACCTGGGCAACCGGGAGTTCCCGCGAGGGATGTGACCGACGGCGACCCGTACGACCAGTGGGGCGGCTCCTCGAAGGGGCCGCCCCGCTCGGCGTCACAGGGCGCGGAACGTCGTGCGGTACGCGCTCGGCGACGTCCCCAGCGCCGCCTGGAAATGCCGGCGCAGGTTGGCCGCCGTACCGAGGCCCGTGCGCGCGGCGATCTGGTCGACGGGGAGGTCCGACTCCTCCAGCAACTCCCTTGCCCGCTCGACTCGTTGCTGGGTGAGCCAGTTCATCGGGGTCGTCCCGACCTCGTCGCGGAACCGCCGGTTGAAGTTGCGCACGCTCATCGCCTCCCTGGCCGCCAGCTGCCCCAGGGTGACGGGCTCGTGGAGGTGCCGCAGCGCCCATTCGCGGGCGGCGGAGGTGGCGGGCGCCGAGAGGGCCGGCACGGGGCGGCGTACGTACTGGACCTGGCCGCCCTCGCGGTGCGGGGGCACGACGGTACGGCGGGCCACGTCGCCCGCGACGGCCGTGCCGTGGTCGCGGCGGATCATGTGCAGGCACAGGTCGATGCCGGAGGCGCAGCCGGCCGAGGTCAGGACGTCTCCACCGTCGGTGTAGAGCACGTCCGGGTCCAGCTCGACCCGGGGGAACAGCCGGGCGAACTGGTCGGTGTACCGCCAGTGGGTGGTGGCCGTGTGCCCGTCGAGCAGTCCGGCGGAGGCGAGGACGAAGGCGCCGGTGCAGATGGAGGCCATCCGGGTGCCGGGGCGGATGCGGGCGAGGGCGTCCGCCAGGGGGGTGGTGAGGTCGGGGGTGTCCTGGACGTAGTCCTCGTGGGACGACAGGACGATGACGGTGTCCGCCTCGGCCAGGGCCTCCGGGCCGTACGGGACGTTGACCGTGAAGTCGCCGTCCGTGCGCGTGACACCGGCCCGCAGCCCACAGGTGACGACCTCGTACAACGGCTCCCCCGCCGCCGTCGCACCCTCTCTGGCCTGCCCGAACAGCTGGTGCACGATTCCCAGCTCGATGGGCAGGAGCAACTGGCGGGCGAGTACGGCGACACGATGGCGGCCGGGGTGGGCGAAGACAGGCATGGCCATATTGTTGCGCACATGGTCCATCTGGCCACTCGTGAGGGCAGGACTCGGTCATCAGGCTGGAGACATGGCTGAGTTGACCCGACCTTCACCGACCAGCAGCACTCCCCCCACACCGGAACCCACACCGGAACCCACGCCAGAACCCACGCCAGAACCCCGTCATCCGCTCCACCGCGCCTGGGCCGTCGCCGTCGCCGCCTGCGCGGCCATCGTCACCGCCGGGGCCTTCACCACCGTCCCCGGTCTGCTGGTGACGCCGCTGCACGAGAGCTACGGCTGGGACCGGGGCCAGATCGCCCTCGCCGCCTCGGTGAACATGGTGCTGTTCGGTCTCACCGCCCCCTTCGCCGCCGCGCTGATGGACCGCGTGGGCATCCGGCGCGTGGTCGTGGGCGCGCTGCTGCTCGTCACCGGGGGCGCGCTGCTCACCAGCGTGATGGCGGAGCCCTGGCAACTGACCGCGTACTGGGGCGTGTTGATCGGGCTCGGCAGCGGCTGCCTCACCATGACGTTCGCGGCGAGCATCACCGGCAGCTGGTTCGAGCGGCGACGCGGTCTGGTCACCGGGGTGCTCAGCTCCTCCAGCCATCTGGGCCAGCTGCTCTTCCTGCCGCTGCTCGCGTGGGGCGTCGACCGGCACGGCTGGCGTCCGCCGGTGGTGACGCTGGCGTTCGTGGCGCTCGCGGTGGCCGCCCTCGTACTCCTGCTGCTGCGCGACCACCCGGCGGACGTGGGCGCCAAGCCGTACGGGGCGACGGAGTTCGTGCCGAAGCCGCCGCCGGCGTCCGGGGCCGCGCAGCGCGCCCTGAAGGTGCTCCTCGACGCCGCGCGCACCGGGCCGTTCTGGGTGCTGGCCGGGATGTTCGTCATCTGCGGCGCCTCCACCAACGGGATCATGTGGAGCAACTGGGCGCCCGCCGCCCACGATCACGGCATGCGCGCCACCGCCGCCGCGTCGCTGCTCTCGCTGATCGGCGTGTTCTCGGCGCTGGGCGCGGTCTTCTCCGGCTGGCTCACCGACCGCTTCGACCCGAGCCGGCTGCTGACCGCGTACTTCGCGGTCCGCGCGCTCACCCTGCTGGCGCTGCCGATGGTGTTCTCGTCCACCGTCACCCCGATCATGGTCGCCTTCGTCGTGATCTACGGCCTGGTCGACGTCGCCACCGTCCCGCCGGTCATCGCCCTCAGCGACCGCGTCTACGGCGAGGACGGTCCCATCGTCTTCGGCTGGGTCAACTCCGCCCACCAACTCGGTGCGGGGGCATCGGCGTTCCTGGGTGCGACCGCGCGCGATCTCTTCGGCGCGTACGACGTCGTCTGGACGAGCCTCAGTGCGACGTGCCTTGTCGCGTCTCTGCTGGCGATGGTGGTGCGAGGCCCTCGGGTGCGTACTGCCGTCTGAACGTGCGGGTTGTATGTGGTTGCTCGCGCCCACGCGGCGGAGCCGCACAATGTCACAGCCCCGCGCCCCTGACTTGCCTGCATTTACTCCCCCCTGAAAGCCCGCCGGTACGCGTACGGGCTCGTGCCCACCACCCTCCTGAAGCGGTCCCGGAACGCCGTCGGGGAGCCGAAGCCCGACTGGGTCGCGATGCGTTCGACCGTGTGGTCGGTGGACTCCAGGAGGTACTGGGCTCGGCGGACCCTCGCCCGGTGCAGCCACTGCAAGGGTGTCGTGCCCGTCTGTTCGCGGAAGCGGCGGTTCAGGGTGCGGGTGCTGGTGCCGGCGTGGAGGGCGATGTCGTCCAGGGTCAGGTCCTTCTCCACGTTCTCCTCCATCCAGCGCAGGAGGGGTTCCATGGTGGCGCCGGCGGGGGCCGGGGGCTGGTCCTGGACGATGAACTGGGCCTGGCCGCCCTCGCGTTCCAGGGGCATGACGCACATGCGGGCGGTGAACGCGGCGACCGCCGAGCCGTGGTCCTTGCGGATCATGTGCAGGCACATGTCCATGGCCGCGGCCGCGCCCGCCGAGGTCAGGAACTGGCCGTTGTCGACGTAGAGGACGTTCGGGTCGACGGTCACCTCCGGGTGGCGGGCCGCCAGGTCGGGGGCCGCGAACCAGTGGGTCGTGGCGCGCAGCCCGTCCAGCAGGCCCGTCGCCGCGAAGATGAACGCGCCGACGCAGATCGAGGCGATCCGCGTCCCGCTCGCCGCCGCCGCGTGCAGTGCCTCCGTGACGCCCGGCGGCAGCGGCACCGTCGGGTCCTCGGTCCCCGGCAGGATGATCGTGTCGGCCTCGGCCAGCGCGTCGAGCCCGTACGGCGCCCGCACGCTGAACGGCCCCGCCTTGACCTCCCCGTCCCCCGCCGGCGAGCAGACCCGCACCCGGTACGCCTCCCGCCCGTCCGGCAGCCGCGCCCAGCCGAAGGTGTCGATGGGGGCGGAGAGATCGAACGGGATGACCTGGTCCAGCGCCAGTACGGCCACGGTGTGCATGGCGGGAGCGTAGGCCCGCACCGGGTTCCCGCCAAGCAGGGCCGGACTCCCCCTGCTCTCCCGCTGCTCTGCTGTCGCGGCGCTGGCGAGAATCCGTTGGGTCCTGGCAATCCCGCCACTTCTACGAGATCGTTCCGCGTCCTACCGTCCCAGCGTGACCAAGTTCCTGCTCTCCCTCCATGTCCTCGCCGCGATCATCGCCGTCGGGCCCATCACCGTCGCGGCCAGCATGTTCCCGCCGAGCGCGTGCAAGGCGCTGGCCGAACCCGGGAGCGAGCGGGCGGTGTCGGCGCTGCGACTGCTGCACCGGATCTGCCGCGTGTACGGCGGTGTGGGCATCGCCGTGCCCGTGCTCGGGTTCGCCACGGCGATGAGCATGGGGGTGCTGAAGGACGCCTGGCTGATCGTGTCGATGGTGCTGACCGCCCTCGCGGCCATGGTCCTGCTGGCCCTCGTGCTGCCCCGGCAGGAGGAGATCCTGGAGGGGATCGGGGGTTCCGCTGTCGGCCCGAAAGTCACCGCCCAACTGGCCATGTTCACCGGCGTGTTCAACCTGCTGTGGGCGACGGTCACGATCCTGATGATCGTCCGGCCCGGTTCGACCACGGGGGCATGACTTCCCAGCCACGCTCGGGTGGGTGCATGATCCGGCCATGCATCCACAGCAGTCCCCCTCTCAGACCTACCTCGCCTCCGTAGCCGCCCGTCTCGCCGCCGACGAATGCCAGACCTGGTGGGAGGACTGGGGTGGGGTGCCCGTGCTCGTGGGGCGGCGCTCCGACTTCCGGCTCCGCTGGATGGGGACGAAGCTCCATCTGTTCACGGTGGCGGCCGCCGTCCCGGAGATCACCATGCCGACCATCGGCACCTTCACCTTCCAGGCGATGGAGTACGCCAAGCGCACCAAAGGCGGGCTGCCGGCCGGTCTGCAGACCGGGATCGGCGTGTTCCCGGTGCTGGTCAGCGACCGGGTGGACCCGGCCGCCGTGCAGTGGGCGGAGGCACAGGCGCGCAACGAGTGGGCCATCATGGCCCGGCCCGTCGTGGTCGACAGCGCGCGCCAGTATGTGGGCACGTTCCGGCGCAGGGGTTTCATCGGCAGCGGCTACGCGTCGCACCTCATCAAGAAGAGCAGGCTCTACTTCGACGGCCAGTGACGCGGCGGTGACACCGCCCGCCCTCTGCGACGGCTCACCGCTGGGCCCTGAGCAGCCACTCCTCGTCCACCGCCTCCACCCGGAACCGCCGCGCCACCGACGACGCGATCAGCACCCACGCGCCGAGGACGAGCGTGAAGAAGGCCCAGGCGAGGGGCCAGACGGCGGCGTCGGGAGGCTCGGGGTGGCCGTGGAAGGACACGTACATCAGGGCGGACGGCGGTACGGCCACCAGGAGCAACGGCCAGGCCAGGGCGTCCCGACGGCCGAAGTACGCCGCGAGGAGCAGCAGGACGAGGGCGAGGACGACGACCCCCAGGGCGGTCACGGGGGTCGTCTCCGTGAGGGAACCCTCCAGTTCGGGCCGGTTACGCAGATCCCACGGAAGACAGAGACGGTACGCGGCCGCGGCGAGAGCGGCGCCGAGCAGGCGGGTCAGCCAGCGTTCCGGCCAGGGGCGCGTGCGCAGGGGGCGGAGCAGCTTCTCGGTCATGCGTACGAGGGTTCCGGGGCGGGCGGCGGGCCGACAGAGTACGGATACTCAGTCGGCCGCACCCCGAAGGTACTCAGCGGTACCTGAGTAGCGACGATGACGGCGGCCCTGGCCCGCGGTCATCGTCCGGCGGCCCTGGCCTGCAGTCATCGTCCGGCGGCCCTGGCCTGCAGTCATCGTCCGGCGGCCCTGGCCTGCGGTCATCATCCGGCGGCCCTCTCCTGCGGCGGCCGTCAGCTGCCCTGGTTGGCCACAGCCGTCAGCGCCCTAGTTGGCGGCGGCCGTCGCCGACAGCGGCTGGGCGATGTCCTCCAGGGAGCGCCGCTCCGCGCGTACCGCGAGGAACGCCGCCACGAGTCCCGCAGCGCACATGAGGCCCGCGCCGATCTGGAAGGCGAGGACGGTGTCGGCGACGACGCCGGACTCGGTCAACTGGGCGAAGATCAGCGGGCCGCTGATGCCGCCGGCCGCGGTGCCGAGGGCGTAGAAGAAGGCGATGGCCATGGCCCGGGTCTCCATGGGGAAGACCTCGGAGACGGTCAGGTAGGCGCTGCTCGCGCCGGCCGAGGCGAAGAACAGCACCACGCACCAGCAGACCGTCAGGGTCACCGCGTCGAGCGACCCCCGGTCGAACAGCCAGGCCGTGCCGAAGAGCAGCACACCCGACAGCAGATACGTCGACGAGATCATGATCTTGCGGCCGACCGTGTCGAACAGCTTGCCCAGCAGCAGCGGGCCGAGGAAGTTGCCGGCGGCGATGACGGCGAAGTAGTAGCCGGTGTCGGAGGTCGGGACGTCGTAGAACGTGGTCAGGATCGCGCCGAAGCCGAAGGTGATCGCGTTGTAGAGGAACGCCTGGCCGATGAAGAGGGAGAAGCCGAGGACCGCGCGGCGGCGGTAGCGGGAGAAGACCGTACGGGCGATCGTGCCGAAGCCGACGCTCCCGCGCTGGTGGATGGTCATCTCCTGGCCGGCCGCGGGCAGCGGGCGGCCCTGTTCCGTCTCGACCTGTTCCTCCACGTCCCTCACCAGCCGTTCGGCCTCCTGTTCCTTGCCGTGGATCAGCAGCCAGCGGGGGCTCTCGGGGACGTTCCGGCGGACCAGCAGGATCACCAGGCCCAGCACCACACCGAGGGCGAAGGTCAGCCGCCAGCCGACGTTCGCCGCGAAGAGGTCCGTGTTCAGGGCGACGATCGACAGCAGCGAACCGCCGATCGCGCCGAGCCAGAAGCTGCCGTTGATGACGATGTCGACGCGGCCCCGGTACTTGGACGGGATCAGCTCGTCGATCGCGGAGTTGATGGCCGCGTACTCACCGCCGATACCGAAACCGGTGAGGAAGCGGAAGAGGAAGAACCACCAGGAGGAGAAAGAGACGGCCGTCAGCGCGGTCGCCGCCAGATAGACCGCCAGCGTCACCATGAACAGCTTCTTGCGGCCGAACCGGTCGGTCATATGGCCGAAGAAGAGGGCGCCCGAACAGGCGCCGGCCACGTATAACGCGGCCGCGATTCCCGTGACCTGCGCGGAGGTGATCGGCAGACCGCTGCCGTCCTCGGAGAGCCGTCCCGCGATGTTACCGACGACGGTCACTTCCAGACCGTCGAGGATCCACACGGTGCCGAGGCCGATCACCACCGTCCAGTGCCAGCGCGACCAGGGCAGACGGTCCAGGCGCGACGGTACGGCGGTGGTGATCACACCCGCTGACTTCGGGACTGTGACGGACATGGTCTCGGGCTCCCTCCACATCGAGCGAACCCGGGCCGAGTGCCCGCGCGGGCAGGGCCTACGCCCCCAGCGCCCGCGACACCGTGTAGATCAGCAGGCCGGCCAGCGAACCCACCACCGTGCCGTTGATCCGGATGAACTGCAGGTCGCGACCGATATTGGCCTCGATCTTCCGCGTGGTGTGCTCGGCGTCCCAGCCGGCGACGGTCTCGGTGATGAGGGAGGTGATCTCCTTGCGGTAGGTGGTCACGACGTGCACGGCCGCGCCCTCCAGCCACTTGTCGACCTTGGCCTGCGCCATCGGCTCGGTCGCCATCCGGGTGCCCAGCGACAGCAGGGAGGTCCGCACACGCAGCCGCAGCTCGCTGCGCTCGTCCTCGGCGGCGGCCACGATCATCGACCGTACGGCCGTCCAGGCGGAGGCGATGAGGTCCTGGACCTCGCCCCGGCCGAGCACCTCGCCCTTCAGCCGCTCCACCCGCGTACGCGTGTCCGTGTCGGACTGGAGGTCGGTGGCGAAGTCGGTGAGGAAGCGGTCGAGGGCGCCCCGGGCCGGGTGGGCGGGCGAGTCGCTCATCTCGGTGACGAAGCGGAGCAGTTCCTTGTAGACCCGCTCGCCGATCCTCCGGTCGACGAAGCGTGGGGTCCAGCCGGGGGCGCCGCCCTCGATCGCGTCCATGACCTGCGTCTCGTTGAGGATCAGCCAGTGCTGGGCGCGGGCGCAGATCAGGTCGACGGCCCGCTTGTGGCCGCCGTCGGCGACGATCCGCTCCAGCAGCTTGCCGAGGCCGGGCGCGACTTCCTGGGCACCCGCCCGCCGGGTGATCGCCTCCCCGACCACGGCCTGCACGTCCGAGTCGCGCAGGACCGTCAGCGCGCCCCTCAGCGCGGTCGCCAGCTCCGCCGTCACCCGGTCGGCGTTCTGCGGCTCGGCGAGCCACGCGCCGAGCCGGCTGCCGATACCGACGGCGCGCAGCCGCTGCCGTACGACGTCCTGGGAGAGGAAGTTCTCGCCCACGAACTCACCGAGAGTGACGCCCAGTTGGTCCTTCTTCGTAGGGATGATCGCGGTGTGCGGGATGGGCAGCCCGAGCGGATGCCGGAACAGGGCGGTCACGGCGAACCAGTCCGCCAGCGCACCCACCATGCCCGCCTCGGCCGCCGCCGCGACATAGTCCGCCCAGGCACCGGCGCCCTCGTGCGAGGCCCACTTGGCCAGCACGTACACCACCGCCACGAACAGCAGCATGCCGGCCGCGATGAGCTTCATCTGCCGCACGCCCCGCTGCTTCTCCTCGTCGGCGGCGCTGAAGGTGGTCATGGTGCGGTGCGACACGCGCGGCTCGGCGGCCACTGCCGCTTCCGCCACCTCTTCCGCTTTCGTACGGTCCATTCACTCCACCCGTTCCTGTCCCCCGTACACATTGTCCCGTTCTTCGGCGCTTCAGCTCGTCGGCTCGTCCGTTCGTCGGCTCTTCGGCTCTTCGGCTCGTCAGTTCTTCGGATCGTCAGTTCTTCGAAAATCTTCGGCTCTTCGAATGCTTGGTGACGTACTCCATAGGTCTACTCAGACCTACTCCTGGAACGGAACAGGAGTTCCCCGCGTCTGTCCGGGCGGGGGAACCGATGGGGGTTCTCCCCAGCCGCCCCCGTCCCATGCCGCATCATGGGGTGATCACATCGGAGCCTCGGGGCTCCACAGCCCGAGGAGTAACACACCGCATGACCAGGCAACACGGTTATGCACTTCTGGCGGCCATGGCCGCCCTGGTCGTGGCGATCTCGGCCGCGATATACATCGGCGTCGGCATCGACGACGGCAGCCGGCGCCAGGAGACCTTCGCCCGCGCACCCCACAACAGCGCCGCCCCCGCCTCCACCGGCGTCTGGGTCGGCGCCTGGGCGACCTCGCCGAGCGGGTCGGAGCCGGGCACCGAGACGAACGGCTTCGCCGGCCGCTCGGTCCGCAACGTGGTGCACACGACGGCCGCCGGTACGAGTGCCCGCGTCACGCTCTCCAACCTCTACGGCCAGCAGCCGCTGACCATCACCCACGCCTCCCTCGCGGTCGCCGCCACCACGAACACCGCGGCCGCCGCGGCCGACACCATGCGCCGCCTCACCTTCGCCGGCAACCCGACGGTCGTCATCGCGGCGGGTCAGCAGGTGGTGAGCGACGTCGTACGGGTGGCGATCCCGTACGACAGCGACGTACTGATCACCACCTACTCCCCCACCCCGTCCGGCCCCGCGACCTACCACGCGCACGCCCGGCAGATCTCGTACACCGCCGAGGGCGACCGGGCGGCGGACGTCACCGGGGAGCCGTACACCACCCAGTCCCTGCACTGGCGGTACGTCACCGCCCTGGACGTGCTGAGCAAAGAGTCCGAGGGCACGGTCGTCGTCCTCGGCGACTCCCTCACCGATGGCGTCACCTCCACCGTCGGCGAGAACCGGCGCTGGACGGACGTCCTCGCGGGCCGCCTCCGCGCCGCCGCCGGCTCCTCGGACACGCCCCGCTACAGCGTCGTCAACGAGGGCATCAGCGGCAACCGCGTCCTCACCGACGGCAACGGCCGCCCCGCCGAGAACCCCAGCGGCCTCAACCGCTTCCAACGCGACGTCCTCGGCCGTACGGGTGTCAAGGCCGTCGTCATCGACCTCGGCGTCAACGACATCCTCAGGAACCCCGGCCGGGCCGACCCCGACGCCATCACCGCCGGCCTCCGCCAACTCGTCGACCGGGCCCACGCCCGAGGCCTCCGCGTCGTCGGCACCACCCTCATGCCCTTCCACGGCCACCGCGGCTACTCCGACCAGCGGGAATCCGTCCGCCGGGCCATCAACGACCGCATCCGCTCCGGCGAAGTCTTCGACACGTACGTCGACTTCGACCAGGCCCTGCGCGACCCCTACGACCCGCGTCGGCTCCGGGCGGACTACGACTCGGGGGACCACCTCCACCCGAGCGACAAGGGCTACGAGCGCATGGCGGAGGTCTTCGACCTGGAGAAACTGAAGGGCGCGGCTCCAGCAGAGCTGTAGCCCCGTAAGGGGCGCGGGGCTCTGACATGTGCGGCTCCGCCGCGTGGGCGCGAGCAGCCCCCGCACACCCGCAGTCGGCGAACGGCCTAACGCTCCCCCCGCCTACGCCGTTCCCGCTCCGACCTCATCGCGTCCCGCGCCTGTTCCATCGCGTCGCGATGCGCGTCGTGCAGGTCGTGCATGTGGTCACGGCGAGAGGCGTGGAGTTCGCGTCGCGCCTGACGGCGTTCCAGCCGTTCCCTGCGCCGCGCCTCCTTCTCCCGCTGCCGCTCGGCCTTCGGCACCTTCCGTTCGACCTCGACCCCGCCCATGAACGCGAACCCGGTGACGACCACGCGGGGTGCACCGGGCTCCCCCGGCTCATAGTCCGCGCTGTGATCGAACCCGCCCATGATCCCGATCCCCCGGACCACGACCTCGACCCCCGGCGGCACGACCACACTGATGCCGCCCATGATCGCCACGCAGTTGATGGTGACCTCGCGCTCCGCGAAGTACGCGTCCCGCAGATCCAGCTCCCCGCCGCCCATGAACGCGAAGCAGTCGAACCGCTTGGGCACGGTCCACCGCCCCTTGCGCTCGAACCCGGACATGACCGCCACGCCCCACGTGGACGAGCCCTCACCGCCCACGATCCGCTCGGGCCAACTCGCGCCCTCCGCAGGCCCCTTGACGAGCGAGATGGACGACGGCGGCACGACGGCCGGCGGTGCCACGGTCCCCGCGCCGGGCAGATCACGGGTGATCGGCGCCAGCTCGCCGTACGTCCGCGCCTTGTATGTCGCGTCCAGCCTCTCCTCGAACTCCTCCATGTCGAGCCGCCCCTCCGCGAGGGCGTCCCGCAGCTGCTCGGAAACTCGTTCACGATCGGCGTCGGAAGCGCGGAGGTCCATGGCGGCCGGAAGATCCGGCAGGTCGTCCGTCATACGAATCAGCGTACGAGGAACTCCCCACACCGGGCTACGAGACGGCCCCACTCGTCGCCCCGGGCTACGAGACGGCCCCACTCGTCGCCCCGGGCTACGACACGGCCCCACTCGTCGCCCCGGGCTACGACACAGCCTCGCCCCTCTCCCCCGGGGCTATGGCACGGCCTGCCCCGTCTCCCCCACGCGCTCGGCCTGCTGCGCGTACATCTGGGCGATCACGGCCTCGATGTCCGGCTCCCGCACCGACAGGTCCATCAGCGGATACTCCGACGCGATCCGCGCCACCAGCGGAGCAGCCGACTCCGACGCGGGGAACGCGAGCCACTGCCGGGGCCCCTCGACCCGTACGACCCGGGCGGGCGCCGCCTCGATCGGCGGCAGCTCGCGCTCCAGGTCGACGACGAGGGTGCGCTCGCTCTCGCCCACCTCGTGCAGCCCGGTCAGCGGACCGTCGTACATCAGGCGTCCGTGGTCGATGACCATCACCCGGCGGCACAGCTGTTCGATGTCCTGGAGGTCGTGCGTGGTCAGGAGCACGGTCGTGCCCTGCTCGGTGTTGAGCTCCTTCAGGAACTCACGGACCTTGGCCTTGCTGATGACGTCGAGCCCGATCGTCGGCTCGTCCAGATACAGCACCTCGGGGTCGTGCAGCAGGGCCGCCGCGATGTCCCCGCGCATGCGCTGGCCGAGCGAGAGCTGCCGTACGGGTACGTCCAGCAGGGCGCCCAGTTCGAGGAGTTCGACGCAGCGGTCGAGGTTCTCGCGGTAACGGGCGTCGGGGATGCGGTACATGCGGTGCATCAGCCGGTAGGAGTCGATCAGGGGGAGGTCCCACCACAAGGTCGTACGCTGCCCGAACACCACGCCGATACGACGGGCGAGCCGCGTCCGCTCGCGGGACGGATCGATGCCCGCGACCCGGAGCCGACCCCCGCTCGGCGTCAGAATCCCCGTCAGCATCTTGATGGTGGTGGACTTTCCGGCGCCGTTCGGCCCGATGTAGCCGACCATCTCGCCGCGCGCCACGGTGAAGGAGAGCGAGTCGACGGCCCGCACCTCGCGCCGCTCCCGGCGCAGGAACCCGGTCTTCCTCCGGACGTCGAAGACCTTCTCGACCCGGTCGAGTTCGATGAACGCACTGTCTGCCACGTCTGCCACGTCTGCCACGTCTGCCACGTCTGCCACGTCTGCCACGGTCAGCTCCCTGTACTCCGATACGAACGCAGTCCCGCCCGCCACGCGACCCCCGCCAGCGCGCAGCAGGCCACACCGACCAGCGGTGGTGCGAAGGCCAGCCAGGTCGGCAGGTCCAGCGGGTAGGGGCGGCCCAGGACGTACAGCCCGGGCACCCAGTTGACGAAGGCGAGCGGCAGGACGAAGGTCACGCCGCGCAGCAGGTCCTTGGCGAAGAGGGCCGGCGGGTACTGCAGGAGGGTCGCTCCGCCGTACGTGAAGGCGTTCTGCACCTCGGAGGCGTCCTGCGCGACGAACTGGAAGGCCGCGCCGCCGACGAACACCGCCGCGAAGATCAGGCCGCCGCTGCACACCATCAGCGGGATCATCAGCACCTTGGCCGGTGTCCAGGCGATGTCGAGCGTGGTGAGGGCGTAGCCGAGGACGAACAGCCCCTGGGTGATCCGGCCGAGGCGGCGCAGCGCGAACTTGTCGGCGGCGACCTGGGCGAGCACCGGCACGGGGCGCACGAGGAGGGTGTCCAGCGTGCCGTCGCGCACGCGGCGCCCGAGCCGGTCCATGGAGCCGATCATCAGGTCCGCGAGACCGAAGGAGACGGCGGAGGTGCCGTACAGCAGGGCGATCTCGGGCAGGGCGAAGCCGCCCAACTCGTCGACCTGGGAGAACATCAGCAGGATCGCGACGAAGTCGAAGGAGGTCGCCGCGAAGTTCCCGAAGGTCGTCATGGCGAAGGAGGCGCGGTAGGCCATCGTGGAGCGGATCCACATGGCGGCGATCATGCGGTAGGCGCGCAGACCGTCCCGTACGCGGCTGTACACGCCGTACTCGCCGAACGGGTTCTCCTCCTCGATTCGAACGACTGTGCGGTCGTCGAGGTCAGCCACCCTGGACCACCACCTTCCGTGTCGCCGCCGACTGGATCAGCCGCCCGACCGCCAGCAGCACCGCCGCCCAGGCGAGCTGGAAGGCGTACGTGCCCAGCGGGTCGGCCTCGCCCAGCAGGACGTCCGCCGGTGCCTGGAGCAGCGCGGACCAGGGCAGGATGCGGGCGAGGTCGCCGAGCGCGCCCGGGAAGACGTTGAGCGGGAGGAGCATCCCGGAGAAGAAGACTCCGGTCAGCCAGGTGATCTGCATCGCTCCGGCGCCGTCGAGGAGCCAGAACGCCCACAGGGCGACGATGTACCGGATCGCGAAGCTGACGAGGGCCCCGAGGGCGACCGCCACGAGGCAGGCGAGCCAGGGCAGTGGGCCGGAGGGTAAGGCCAGGTCGAAGAAGAGCGCGCCGCACACCATGGGGACGACACCCCGTCCGAGCAGTTGGAACAGGGCCCGGCCCATGTCCGCGGCGAGCCACCACAGCTGGAGGTCGACGGGCCGGTACAGGTCGACGGCGATGTCGCCCGTGCGGATGCGCTCGATCAACTCCTCCTCGAATCCCACGCTTCCCAGCACCATCACCGCGAACATCGCCTGGCCGACCCATACATAGGTGAGTGCCTGCGCCTGGTCGTAGCCGCCGAGGTGGGGCTTCTCGTGCCAGAGGGCCAGGTAGGTGTATGCGAGGATGAAGCCGAAGACGGTGTTGGTGAACACCCCCGCCGCGGTGGCCACCCGATATGTCGCGTACCGCCTGAAACCACCGGCGGCGACGGCGGCGTACAACCGCCCTGTGCCCACGAGGAAACCCCCATCCGCTGCGAAGAGTTAGGCGCAATGCCGAGGCCGAGACCGATTCGGGCCGAAGCGGAGAAGCCTAGTCAGCGGCCGGAGTGGGCTGCCACACGTTTTACGGGGCGGACGGTGGCGCTCGCGGGGCGTACGGGGCACGTGCCGGGATCCGGGAACGGATCGAACGGTGCGAGAGTCTTTACTCAGGGGCGCAGAACCGGCCCGGAGCGGGCGCAAAGCGTACGAGGCCGTACGGAAATGAACGTACGACGCGAAAACAGGAGCACGGCAGCACGATGAGCGACGAGCCGCAGCGGAACGGCCCGGGCTGGGCACCAAGAGAACCGGAGCCCCGCGCTCCGGGCGCGACTCCCGAGTCCGCCGACAACGCCGCCAAGGGAAAGACCGACGGTACGGCGGGCGCGGTGCCCGGTGGGGGGCCCGACGCGGCATCCGGCGGGAAGCCCGAAGCGGCATCCGGCAGGAAGCCCAGCACGACGCCCGGCGGGAAGCCCGGTACCACGCCCGGCGGAAGGCCCGACCCCACGCCCGGCGGCAAGCCCGACGCGACATCCGGCGGGAAGCCCGAAGCGGCATCCGGCAGGAAGCCCAGTACGACGCCCGGCGGAAGGCCCGACCCCACGCCCGGCGCGATGCCAGGCGGGAAGCCCGGCGCAGCGCCTGGCGGTAAGCCCAGCACGGTGCCTGGCGGGCCGTCCGGTGCGGTGGCCGGTGGCCAGTCCGGTGCTGTGCCCGGCAGGCAGTCCGGTGCGGCGTCGGGCGGGAAGCCCGGCTCGACCCCCGGAGGGACGCCCGGCGCGGGATCCGCCCCGAGGTCTGAGGCCAAGCCGACACCGACCTCTGACGGCAAGCCAGGCGGGGCCGGCGACGGCCGGTCCGCCGACGCCCACGACGCCAAGCCTGCCGACGCGCGTGACGCCAAGCCTGCCGGCGCGCGTGACGGTGCCTCCGGCGGATCCCGTGACGCCAGGCCCGTCGCCGGACGCGACGGCAACCCCGCCGGGGTCCCGGACGCCAGGGCTGCCAGGGCCGCGAGGGCCGCCAGGGCCGCCGGCGCACTTGGCGGCAACCCCGCCGGCCCCCGTGACACCAGGCCCGTCCCCGGACGTGAGGGCACCCCCGCCGCGACCCGTGACGCCAGGCCCCCCGGCGGACGTGACGGCCGGCCCGCCGGGGCCCATGACGGCAAGGCCCCCCGGACGCCCGCCGCGGCATCCGGCGCGGCCGGTGACGACACCCCCACCACCACCCTGGGCATCACGCCGGCCCGGCCGGCGCCGGACACACCCACCCAGGCCCTGGGCGTCATCCCCGCCGGGAAGGCCACCGCACCCGCCGCCGTACCCGACATCACGCCCGACCCCGCCGGCACGGGCGGCAAGGCGAAGAAGCCCAAGCGGCCCAAGCGCACCGGGTTCAGGCGGCTGATCCCCACCTGGCGCTTCGTGCTCAGCGCCTTCGTCGTCGGGCTCATGCTGATCATCGGCGCCTTCGTCCTCGGCTACAACATGGTCCACATCCCCAAGCCGCAGGACGCCGCGACCAAGCAGAGCAACGTCTTCCTGTACGCGGACGGCACCCAGATCGCCCGCGACGGCGAGGTCAACCGCGAGAACGTCCCGCTGTCGAAGGTCTCCAAGGACGCCCAGCACGCCGTACTGGCCGCCGAGGACCGCGACTTCTACTCCGAGCCGGCCATCGACGCCAAGGCCATGATCCGCGCGGCCTGGAACACGGCCACCGGCAAGGGCAAGCAGTCCGGCTCGACGATCACCCAGCAGTATGTGAAGAACTACTACCTGGCCCAGGACCAGACCGTCACCCGCAAGGTGAAGGAGTTCTTCATCGCGATCAAGCTGGACCGCGAGGTGACCAAGGACGAGATCCTGGAGGGCTACCTCAACACCAGCTTCTTCGGCCGCAACGCCTACGGCATCCAGGCCGCCGCCCAGGCCTACTACGGCGTCGACGCCGACGAACTCACCGCCGAGCAGGGCGCCTACCTCGCCGCGCTCGTCAACGCGCCCAGCATGTACGACGTCGTCGCCCACCCCGAGAACAAGGACGCGGCCGTCGCCCGCTGGAACTACGTCCTCGACGGCATGGTCAAGGAGGGCTGGCTCAAGGAGTCCGAGCGCACCGGCATGAAGTTCCCGATGCCGAAGCAGGCCACCACGTCCAGCGCCTTCTCCGGCCAGCGCGGCTACCTCGTCGAGGCCGTCAAGTCGTACCTCATCAACAACAAGATCATCGATGAGGAGGCGCTGGAGAACGGCGGTGGCTACCGCATCACCACCACCATCCAGCCCAAGATGCAGAACGCCTTCATCAAGGCCGTCGACGACCAGCTGATGGACGAACTCGACAAGAAGAACCGCAAGGTCGACAACTACGTCCGCGCCGGCGGTGTCTCCATCGACCCGAAGACCGGCAAGGTCATCGCGATGTACGGCGGCATCGACTACACCAAGCAGTACGTGAACAACGCGACCCGCCGCGACTTCCAGGTCGGCTCCACCTTCAAGCCGTTCGTGTTCACCTCCGCCGTGGAGAACGCCTCCAACAACCAGAGCGGCCAGGCGATCACCCCGAACACCGTCTACGACGGCACCAACAAGCGCCCCGTGGTGGGCTGGCCCGGCGAGACGTACGCCCCCGAGAACGAGGACTACGTCAACTACGGCAACATCACCGTCCGCCAGGCCACCCAGAGCTCCGTGAACTCGGTGTACGCGCAGATGGCCGTGGACGTCGGCCCCGAGAAGGTCGAGAAGACCGCGATCGACCTCGGGCTCCCCAAGGACACCCCGGACATGAACCCGTACCCGTCCATCGCGCTGGGCACCGCCACCGCGAGCGTCCTCGACATGACCGAGGCGTACGCCACGCTCGCCAACCACGGCAAGCACGGCACGTACACGATGGTCGAGAAGATCTCCAAGGACGGCGAGGCGGTCAAGCTGCCCTCCACGGAGTCCACGCAGGCCGTCAGCCGCAAGGCCGCCGACACCACGACCGCCGTCCTGCAGAGCGTCGTCGAGAGCGGCACCGCCACCGCCGCGCAGGCCTCCGGCCACCCGGTCGCCGGCAAGACCGGTACCGCCGAGGAGGACCAGGCCGCCTGGTTCGCGGGCTACACCCCCGACCTCGCCACCGTCGTCTCCGTCATGGCCCAGGACCCCAAGACGGGCGCCCACAAGTCGCTGTACGGCGCGATGGGTCTGCCCCGTATCAACGGTGGTGGGGCGCCCACGGAGATCTGGGCGCAGTTCACCAAGGCCGCCCTGAAGGGCAAGAAGGTCAAGGACTTCGACCTCGACCTCCAGATCGGCGCCGACGTCGTCATCACCCCGCCCAGCACCCCCGCCGACGAGCCCGGCGCCACCGGCGAGGAGCAGGACGGCGGCGCCACGGGCGAGGAGGAGACCGGCCGGCCGGACGACGGCACCGACGGCGGCACGACCACCGGCGGCACCCCCACCACGGACGGTGGCACCACGACGACCGGAGGCACAACGACGGACGGCGGTACGACGTCGACGGGCGGAGGCACCACCACCGACGGAGGCACGACGGACGGCGGCGGAGGCACCACCACCGACGGCGGAACGACGGACGGCGGCGGAGGCACCACCACCGACGGCGGAACGACGGACGGCGGAGCGCCGACAGGGGGCGGGACGACGGAGGGGACGTTCCCATAGCGCCTTGACGGCTTGACGGCTTGATCGAACGACAGAAGGGGCTGGTGACGATTGTCACCAGCCCCTTCTATGTCTGAAATCAGAGATACAGGCCCGTGGAGTCCTCCGCCCCCTCGAAGCGGTCCGCGGCCACGGCGTGCAGGTCGCGCTCGCGCATCAGGACGTACGCGACACCACGGACCTCGACCTCGGCGCGGTCCTCGGGGTCGTAGAGGACGCGGTCGCCGACCTCGACGGTCCGGACGTTCTGGCCGACCGCGACGACCTCGGCCCAGGCGAGACGCCGACCGACGGCCGCCGTCGCGGGGATCAGGATGCCGCCGCCGGACCGCCGCTCGCCCTCGGCGGTGTCCTGCCGCACGAGCACACGGTCGTGCAGCATCCGGATGGGCAACTTGTCGTGCTGGGTCTTCTCGCTCACGCCCCGAACCTACCTGCCTTCCCTACCTGTCTCCGTCAGGACCTGTCTCCGTCAGGCCCTACGACGCCGGGTCCCGAGGGCGAGGAACCCCACGACGCCCACGACACCCACGACCACGAGAGCGACGGGCACGATGCGCTCGACCCTGGGCGCCCCGTCCTCGTCGACGAACTGGCCCCTGACGTCACTGACCACACGATTGACCGAGACGTAGGCCTTGCCGAGGGTGTGGTCGATGTTGGAGACCACCTTGGCCCTGGCGTCGCCCACGATGGTCTTCGGGTGGACGCGGACGCCGATCTCGTCGAGGGTTTCGGCGAGGGTGTCGCGGCGGCGCTTGATGTCCGCCTCGATCTCGGCCGGGCTTCTGGTGTCCGAGGTCTCCGCCACCGCGCTGCCTCCGTTGTCGGTGAAATCTCTTGTTTGCGGACAGTCTGTCAGCTCCACCCGGCGCCGTACCGCCAGGGCCCGCCATTACGCTGGAACGATGAGCGAGCGACTCCAGCCCGGGGACGTGGCCCCCGCCTTCACCCTCCCGGACGCCGACGGCAACGAGGTGTCCCTGTCCGACCACAAGGGCCGCAAGGTCATCGTCTACTTCTACCCGGCCGCCCTGACCCCCGGCTGCACCAAGCAGGCCTGCGACTTCACCGACAACCTGGAGCTCCTCGCGGACGCCGGGTACGACGTCCTCGGCATCTCCCCCGACAAGCCCGAGAAACTCGCCAAGTTCCGCGAGAAGGAGTCGTTGAAGGTCACCCTTCTCGGCGACCCCGACAAGACCGCCCTCGACGCGTACGGCGCCTTCGGCGAGAAGAAGAACTACGGCAAGACCTACATGGGCGTCATCCGCTCCACGATCGTCGTGGACGAGGAGGGCAAGGTCGAACGGGCGCTGTACAACGTCCGGGCGACGGGCCACGTGGCGAAGATCATCAAGGACCTGGGCATCTGAGCTCCGCGGTAGCCCCCAACGGCCCGTACCGGAACGATCCGGTACGGGCCGTTCCACATCCCGGACGTGACCGTCCGATAAACGGTTCGTTACTCCGTACGAGGTCACGAACAGGTGGCCGGGACGGAGGGGAACCGAGGGCTCGACCCGGTCGGCGGCCACCACACGAACATCTCCCGGCGCATCAAGGCGTACGGCCTGGACACCTCGCACTTCACGCCGGTGGTGCGAACGGAGCGGCAACGGTACAACCAACGCCGCCGTACGGCCGAAGAGATCCTCGTCGAAAACACCTCGGCACATGTCAGGCGTGTACCGAGCAGCCGCCTCAAGCGGGCGATGCGTGAGCAGGGCCTGGAGGAGCGCTGCGCTCTGTGCGGAATCGAGCCGGTGTGGCTCGGAAAACCGCTCCCTCTTGAGGTCGACCACATCGACGGCGACTGGCGCAACAACCGGATCGAGAACGTGAGACTGCTGTGCCCCAACTGCCACTCAACGACCGACAGTTACCGGGGACGCGGCAAACGACACACCAGGGGTCGAGCCTCATGACCAGCGGCACGCAGTACACACGGGAGCGGTTGTCCGAGGCCGCCGAGAGGTGCGGCGACATCGACGAGGTGATCGCGTTCTTCGGCACCCAACCGTACGGGCATCTCCGCGGCTACCTCGCGAGACGGTTCGCTCACTTCGACATCGACATCTCGCATTTCCGCCCCTGCGGCAGGCGCCCTCGCCCCACGGAGAGCGAACTGCGGGCGGCAGTTGCCGATTCGTCCTCTCTCGCAGAAGTACTGCGCCGCCTGGGCCGTCCGGGCAACGGTTCGCAACGCACCCAACTACGTACATGGATCGCCGAGCACAAGATCTCTACCTCGCACTTTCTCGGGCAGGCCCATCGGCGGGGCAAACCGGCCGCGAACGCCAGGCGCGCCGAGGAAGTGCTCGTGCAGCACAGCGGCACCCACCGGACGGCGACTACGCGCTTACGCCGTGCACTTCTCGAAGTCGACGTGCCCGAGGAGTGCGCCCGTTGCGGAATCGGACCCGAGTGGCTCGGCAAGCCCATGACGCTGGAGGTCGATCACATCAACGGCGACTGGAGCGACGACCGGCGCGAGAATCTGCGGCTGCTGTGCCCCAACTGCCACGCGGTCACCGACACCTGGTGCAGGGGAGGCAGAAGGCAGCACACAACTCCCGGTACGATGACAGGCGGCTAGCGGCGGTGGCGCAACGGCGACGCAGCAGACTTAGGATCTGTGGCCCGTGATAGGGCTTGAGGGTTCGAATCCCTTCCGCCGCACACAGACGGCCTGCGAATCGAAGATTCGACTCGCAGGCCGTTCTTGCGTCACCTCAGCCCAACAGCTCCCGGAGCACCGGCACCAGCCCCCGGAACGCCTTCCCCCGGTGGCTGATCGCGTTCTTCTCCTCAGCAGTCAGCTCGGCGCAGGTCCGCGAGTCCCCCTCCGGCTGGAGGATGGGGTCGTAGCCGAAGCCGTTCGTGCCCGTCGGCACATGCCTCAGTACGCCCCTCAGCTGCCCCTCGACGACCCGTTCCGTGCCGTCCGGCAGGGCCAGGGCCGCCGCGCAGGTGAAGTGGGCGCCCCGGTGTTCGTCGGCGATGTCGCCGAGCTGGGCCAACAACAACTCCAGGTTGGCCTTGTCGTCGCCGTGGCGGCCTGCCCAGCGGGCGGAGAAGATGCCGGGGGCGCCGTTGAGGACGTCGACGCAGAGGCCGGAGTCGTCGGCGATGGCGGGGTGGCCGGTCGCCTGGGCCAAGGCGTGGGCCTTGAGCAGGGCGTTCTCGGCGAAGGTGACGCCGGTTTCCTTGACGTCGGGGATCTCGGGGTAGGCGTCCGCGCCGACGAGGTCGTAGGACAAACCTGCGTCGGCGAGGATGGCCTTCAGCTCGGTGAGCTTGCCGGCGTTGCGGGTGGCGAGGATCAGGCGGGTCATGCCCTCCAGTATCGCGATCCCCGCCGCCCGGTTCGCAGGGGTTGTGCAGCGCGGCTCGTCGTCAGGACGTGCAGACCTTCGTCAGTTCGCCCGCCGCGTCCGTGATGCCGCTGATGTCGGGGGTCGCGTCGCCGCTCTCCACGGCGGTGCGGGTGTCGGTGACGGCCTTCTGAAGGTCGTCGACGGCCTTGTTGACGTCGGCGTTGTCGGTCTTGTCGCCGATCTCCTTCAGGTTCTCGTCGATGGAGTTGAGGGACTCCTCCAGCTGCGTCGGGTCGTTCGACGCGTTCTCGACGGCCTGCTGGAGGTCGCCCACGCTCTGGGCGATGGCCTCGGCGGTCTGGACGCAGTCCAGGGCCTTGCTCACAGCGTCGCAGCCGGTGGTGAGCCCGGCCGTGAGAGCGACGGCAGCTATGGCTCCGGCGATGGTGGTCATACGACGTCGGCGGCTCGCGGCCATGGAACGGTCCTCCTACTGGTTGCAGGCCTGACGGCCCCGGGTACGGCTACTTGCCGGTGTGGCCGGGCGCACGGTGGTGTGCCGTGCGCCCGTATGTGCAAGGACGCGGGCGGGGCCGCCGTGGTTGCCATCGTCGGCCGTCGCTCTTGGTGCTCCCTTTACCTTTCGAGGACCGTATCAAGCGCCTTGCGCTGCAGAAGCGCCAGCTCCGTGCAGCCGGAAACGGCCAGGTCCAGGAGAGAGTTGAGTTCCTCGCGGGCGAACGGCTCGGCCTCGGCGGTGCCCTGGACCTCGACGAAACGGCCGTCGCCGGTGCAGACGACGTTCATGTCGGTGTCGGCCTTCACGTCCTCCTCGTAGCAGAGGTCGAGGAGGGGGACGCCGCCGACGATGCCCACGGAGACCGCCGAGACGGTTCCCGTCAGGGGCTGACGGCCGGCCTTGATCAGCTTCTTGCCCTGGGCCCAGGACACTGCGTCGGCCAGCGCCACGTACGCGCCGGTGATCGCGGCCGTACGCGTGCCGCCGTCGGCCTGCAGGACGTCGCAGTCCAGCACGATCGTGTTCTCGCCGAGCGCCTTGTAGTCGATGACGGCGCGAAGGGAGCGGCCGATCAGGCGGGAGATCTCGTGGGTGCGGCCGCCGATCCTGCCGCGTACGGACTCGCGGTCGCCGCGGGTGTTGGTGGCGCGGGGGAGCATGGAGTACTCGGCGGTGACCCAGCCCTCGCCGCTGCCCTTGCGCCAGCGGGGGACGCCTTCGGTGACGGAGGCGGTGCAGAAGACCTTCGTGTCGCCGAAGGAGACGAGGACGGAGCCCTCGGCGTGCTTGCTCCAGCCGCGTTCGATGGTGATCGGGCGGAGCTGTTCGGGCGTGCGGCCGTCGATTCGAGACATGGCGCTGAGCCTAGCCGCACATACGGAAGGGGCTCCTCCTGCGGCGGAAAGGAGCCCCTGTCCATGAGCCGGCGTGGCTCACATCATGTCTTCGATCTCCGCGGCGATGGGGTCGGCGTCCGTGCCGATGACGACCTGGATCGCGGTGCCCATCTTGACGACGCCGTGGGCGCCGGCGGCCTTGAGGGCGGCCTCGTCCACGAGGGAGGCGTCGTGGACCTCGGTGCGGAGGCGGGTGATGCAGCCTTCGACCTCTTCGATGTTGTCGAGGCCGCCGAGTCCGGCGACGATCTTCTCAGCCTTGCTGGCCATGGCCACGCTCCCTGTTTCCCTGATCCGAGCCGCGTTCCCCGCGGAACCGTACGGGGACAGCTTGCAGGACTGTCCCGCGACTGGTCTACACCACTGGGGGAAAGGTCGCCAAATGAACGCGAGTGGCTGCTGGGTCGTCGCGCCTATGGAGGTGCCGGGTGGTGTTGTCGGGCGGCCGGGGTCGGTTGTGGCTGGTCGCGCCCACGCGGCGGAGCCGCACATCGAAACAGCCCCGCGCCCCTTCGGGGGCGCGGGCCCTGCGGGCCCTGCGGGCCCAGCGCCCCCGCCCTCCGGAGTTCAGGCCGTCGGGGTATCCGCCGTTTCTGAGCCCTGGCCCGGGATGGGGGATCCTCCGTCGGGGGTCGGCTGATCCTCTGCGGGGGGTTCGGACTTGGCACGGCCCGCGTCGAGGTTGCGGAGTGCCGGCAGGGCCACGATCGCGAGGGTGACCGCGCACCAGGCGATGGCGAGGAGTGCGCCGGTCTGGCGGAGGCCGATCCGGTCGACGGTGAGGCCGGCGACGAGGGTGCCCAGCGGGACGGCGGTCATCGATACGGCGTTCTGGAGTCCGAGGACGCGGCCGCGTACCTCCTCGGGGATCCGTTCGGTGACGAGGACCAGGAAGAGGGCGGGCAGCGGGCCCGCGCCGGCGCCGGCCAGGACGGCGGCCGCCCACATGACGGGCACCGGGGGCAGGAGCGCGAGCCCGGCGATACCGATCGTGGAGGTGAGCTGGGCGGCCACGAAGACGGTACGGCGTGACCAGCGGGTGCCGATCGCGGCGTACAGGCCTGCGCCGGCGATGCCGCCGACGGCGAGGAGGGAGACCACGACGCCGAAGCCGCCGGGTGAGTCCTTGCCCACGAGGTGGACGGGGAGCACCAGGTTCTGGAGCGGGGCGAGGACGGCGACGCTGCCGGCCGAGACCAGGGTGACGGCGGTGAGGACGCGGTCGCCGCGCAGGACGCCGAGTCCGCGCTTGAGGTCGCCTCGCAGTCCGGCGCCGTCGCCCTGGGCCGTGGCGGTGGGCTGGGCGCCGATGGTCTTCGGGAGGGCGAGGGTGACGAGCGCGGCGAGGGCCGAGCAGCCGGCGGTGAGCCAGAGGACGGTCGCCGGGTCGACGAGCATGATGAGTCCGCCGGCGGCGGCCGGGGCGAG
The DNA here is from genome assembly GCF_024612015.1 of Streptomyces sp. CA-210063. Taxonomy (NCBI): domain Bacteria; kingdom Bacillati; phylum Actinomycetota; class Actinomycetes; order Kitasatosporales; family Streptomycetaceae; genus Streptomyces; species Streptomyces sp. CA-210063. The sequence goes on along the minus strand of NZ_CP102512.1, from coordinate 6,667,369 downwards.
GATCACGACGCCGCCGGCGATGCTCTCGCGGAGTCCGGCGAGGCGTTCCATACCGATGCCGGTGGCTTCGGCGATGTCCGGTGCGAGGGCCTCCCGGGCGGTCATGCCGGGTACGTCGAAGACGGCGCCGGCGACTCCGAGGACGACGAACCAGACGACGGTGAGGCCGAGGAGGCCGTCGACGACGGGGAGTGCGGCGACGCAGGCGGCGGAGGCGAGGTCGGCGCCGATGGAGAGGCGGCGGCGGCCGACCCGGTCGATGAGCACGCCGCCGGCGACGGCCGACAGGAGCATCGGCAGGGCGCTCGCGGCGGCGACGAGGCCGACCGCGGTGGCATCACCGGTGCGCAGCAGCACCAGCCAGGGCAGGGCGATCGAGGCCACGGTGTTGCCCAGCAGGGAAAGGCCGTGGGAGATGAGGTAGAGCGGCAGCATCGGGGCATTCTGGTCGTGGGCCGATGGCCCGTCGGATGGTTGACCGGCGTCACCGCCGGGTGGCCGGGGGTTCCCGGCAGTCCGGGTCTCCCAGCGGCCGGGGTCCCGGGTGGCCCGGGCCCCCGGGTTGCCGAGGCTTCCCCGGATGGCCGGGGTCTTCCGGCGGTCGGGGTTCCCAGGTGGCCCGGGCTACCCATCTGTCGAGCCTTCCCGAGAGGCCTGACCCCCGAGTGACCGGGACCCCCGGTCCGCCGGGGGCTCCGGCGGGTTCAGGCAGGTGGGCCGAACGCATAGCGGGAGATGTGGCCGATGTGGCGTAGTACCGGGAGCCTGGCGAGGATGTGGGTGTCGATGCGCATCCGGCGCCGCAGTGTGCGGGGCAGGTGGCTCACGTCGACGCCCGCCGCGGTGGCGTACGCGCTGTCGGTCTCGATCAGCCGCAACCCGGGTATCCCGCGCTCCAGTTCGCGTGGGTCGTTCACCCCCCAGGCGAGCCGGGCGCCCGTCTTGCGGAAGAGGGTCAGGGAGCGGGTGGACCGTACGGCGAACCGGGAGTACGTGTCGAACAGCAGCTCGCCCTGCGGGAAGTGGGCGACGAGGGTGCGCAGCATGCGGGGCCCCTCGTCGGCGGAGAGGTACATGCTGAGGCCCTCGGCGACCACGAGGACGGGGCGGTCGGTGGGGACCTGGGCCGGCCAGTCCGGTTCGGTGACGGACGTGGCGAGGGTCTCGTGGCCGGGGCGGGCGGGGTAGAGCTGTTTGCGCAGTTCGATGACGTCGGGCTGGTCGAGGTCGAACCAGCGCACGCCCGGGCCGGGGGCGAGGCGCTCGAACCTGCTGTCGAGGCCGCAGCCGAGGTGGACCACGGTGGACTCGGGGTGCGCGTCGAGGAATGCGCGGACCCGCCGGTCGAAATAGCGGGCGCGCAGGGCCACGCCGACGGCGGAGGCCTCTCCCATGCCGAGTCGGTCGAAGTCGTAGTCGATGCGGTCCAGCAGTTCGGCCGCGATGTGGTCGCCCAGCAGGGGGTGGGCGGAGCGGGCGTCGAGCGCGCGGGCATAGAGGGGTGCGAGCAGGGTCTCCGCCGCGCCGGTCAGGGAAATCTTCACGCGACTTCTCGCCTCTCTGCGCACAGAAATAGGGTCGGCGGGAAATATTGATTCGGCGAGCGCAAGGTAAAGCCCTCGGCAGGGATTTTCCGACCGACAGGGACAGCTCGCGTCGACTCCCGGCGCGTCATGACACAGCATACGCAAGGAGCACCATACACCGTACAACCCGACCGGTCCCATTGTCCACCACGCATCTCACCTGCGTATACGCGTACGACCTGCGCACCTTCCCCGTCGATCACGGAGTTGATCACAAATACTCGGCCACGCATTGTCGAGGGGTGCATGCCGGACGAATGTTTCCAGCCAACCTATACCGATGCTTTGGGCACTGTTGACTCGCGTAATCGGCCCCTTCTACGGTGATTCGAGTTGCCGCAACCGGCTCCGGGGGTTGTTTTCGTGCCTGCCGCCAAAAACGTTTCTCTTGTATCAATGCCTTGGAACAGCGTCATCCGGCCTTCGATTCAGGTCGGTATTCTGCGCTCGCTCGCCGAGAGTGAAGGCTGGCAAGTAGACGCCCGATATTCCTATCTGGATTTCTACGGACTGGCCCAGAGAATGCTGGGGTTCTCCGACGAGAAGTGGTCGGAGGCTTATGAGCTGGTCTCCGAAAAGCTCTACCACCTTTCGGTGGGCGACTGGATCTTCTCGTGCCGCCGGGGTGATGCCGAGCGGCGGGAGGCGTACTTCGCCCAGTTGCGGGCGAGGCGGGTCGACGACACGTCGATCGAGCTGGTCGACGCGCTGCGCGAGGTGGCCGACCGCCATGTGGAGCGGACGGCCGCCGAGCTGCTGGAGTCCGCGCCGGACGTCGTCGGCTTCACCTCGATGTTCAGCCAGAACGGCCCGTCGCTGGCGGTCGCGGAGCGCCTGCGGGACCTCGGCTACGGCGGCGTGATCGTGCTCGGCGGCAGCAACTGCGAGGGCTCGATGGGCCGCGCCCTGCTCGCCAACTACCCTGCGGTGGACGCCATCGTGGACGGCCCCGGCGAGGACGCCTTCGTCGCCCTGCTCCGCCAGGTCGGGGCCGGCGGCCCGCTCCGTACGCGAGGACGCCTGGTCACCCGCCTGCCCGCCGACGACGACGCCGCGCCGGCCGCCCCGCTCACCGCCGCCGCCCTGGACGTACCCACCCCCAACTACGACGGGTTCTTCGAGCAGTTGCACGCCGCCGGTCTGCACGGCCTCGAACCCGAGATCACCCTTCCGGTGGAGTTCTCCCGCGGCTGCTGGTGGGGCGCCAAGACCCACTGCACCTTCTGCGGCCTCAACGGCGCGACCATGGCGTACCGGAGCAAGAACCCCGACACCGTCGCCGACGAGCTGCGACATCTGATGGACCGCTACGGGGTGCTCGACTTCTTCGCGGTGGACAACATCCTGGACCTCAAGTACCTCGACACGGCACTGCCGTCGGTGGAGAAGCTCAACACCGACCACTCGCTGTTCTTCGAGGTCAAGGCCAACATGGAGTGGGCCGACATCCGGGCCGTGCGCCGGGCGGGGGTCCGTTCCGTGCAGCCGGGGATCGAGAGCCTCAGCACGGAGGGGCTGCGGCATCTCAGGAAGGGTGCCACGGCGTACCAGAACATCCGGTTCCTGCTGGGCTGCGCCGAGTACGGCGTGCGGGCGGACTGGAACATCCTCACCGGGTATCCGCACGAGACGCCGGACTCCCTCAAGGCGCAGCTGGACGTCGTCGCGTCGCTGACGCATCTGACGCCGCCGCACATCACACTGATCCGCTTCGACCGGTTCAGCCCGTACGTCGAGGCGCCCGAGAGCTACGGGCTCACGCTGACCAGCCCGTTGCCGGGCTACCAGTACGCCTATCCCCGCCTCTCTCCGGAGGATCTGTGGGACATCGCGTACCACTTCGAGGGTGACTTCACGGACGACCCCGACAACGGGCCCGTGCGGCGGCGGCTCGCCGCGCGCGTCCGGCTGTGGCGGGCGCACCACGACTCCGCCCGCTTCAGCTACCGGCTCGGTTTCGACTCGGTCACCCTCACCGACGAACGACCCGGGCTGCCGCCGCACACCACCACCCTGCGGGGCGAGGAGGCGCGGCTGTTCCGCGCCGTCGTGGGCGGCACCCGGTTCCGCGACCTCCAAGGGCAGGAGTGGCAGGGGGAACGCTGGGACCAGGCCCTGGAAACGCTGCGCACCTGGCGGCGGAAGCGGTGGGTCTACATCGAAGGCACGAAGGTCATCGCACTGGCGGTACGCGAGCAGCCCTCGGCCTATCGCACCCCACCGCCCAAGGGCACTCCCCGGCGGGCTCGTACCCCCGTACCCCTCACGCTCACCGCTCGACCGTAAGGAGGCCGCCCATCGCGCGGATGCGGGCCGCCGCGTACCCCATGAGGCACGGAACCGAAATCGAACGGCAAGCCAGACCGACGAAAGGATCGAGATATGGGACCCGTAGTCGTATTCGACTGCATGACCGCGGATTTCCTCAACGACGACCCCAACAACGCCGAACTGAGCGCTCTGGAGATGGAGGAGCTGGAGTCCTGGGGTGCCTGGGACGGCGAAGCCACCTCTTGAGCGCCGGCCGGTGAGTAGCCGGCGGGTGTGAAGTCGGCGAGACGGACCACCGGGAGAGGGAGCATGCTCGAAGCGACGGCGACGGAGTGTGAGCTGCGCGAGGTCGTCCACCGTTCGTATCCGTCGGATCGAACGGTGACCGTGCGGTGCACCGTACGCCCCGCCGAGGGCACCGCCCAGGCCGACGGCTACGGCACCGCCACGACCGAGGCCGTGGCACGGGCGAAGGCCCTGTCGGAAGCCGTGGAGCGGCTGGTGGCGTGCACCCCCTTCGCAACGGTCGCCCGTCCGCCGACGACCCCGGCCCCCGGCTCGGGCTCCGGTCCGGTCCCGCCCTTCCCGGCGGCCGGGGTACGCACCGCGCCGGACGGCTGTGCGAGCCGGGAGTACCGGCCGCTGTCCGGGGACGGACCGCGCCGGGTGCCGCTGTACTGGTCCTCGCCCTGGGTCGCCGGCGAGGAACTGCGCGCGGGCACGCTGTCGGCCGCGGAGGCACGGCTGTCGAGCACGGTCGGCTGGGCCGTCGCCCCGACGCCCGAGGCGGCCCTGCGCGGGGCGCTGCTGGAGCTGACGGAACTGATCGACTACGGCGTCTTCCTGCACCGTCGTCTGGCGGGCCCGGCGCGGCCCCGGTCGGCGGGTGACGAGACGCTGGTGGTGCCGCTGGGCGGCGCCGTCCGTACGCCGACCGTGCTCGCCGTGGCGTACGGCCGCGGGCGGCTGATGCCGGCCACCGGGCTGGGCTGCGGGGCGAGTCGGGCCGAGGCGACCGACCGGGCGCTGCTGGAGCTCGCGCAGGCCGAGACGATGTGGCGGTCGAACCCCACCGCCGAGCCGGCCGAGCGTTTCTTTCTGCGCCGCTTCGAGCGGTGGCCGCTGCTCACGCGGTGCGCGACCTTGGACTTCGAGCTCAACGATCTGAGCGGTCTCAGCGGTCTCGACGGGTTGAGCGCTCCGAACGATCCGGCCGGCCGCCCGGCGCCGTACGACGACGGGCCGCACCCGGCGTCCCCCCTGGAAGAGCTGGAGGCCGGCGGCATCACCGTGTGGGCCGACTCCGGTGCCGTCGACATCTCAGGCCCGGACATCCCCAGGACCCGTCTCTGCTTCGCCCATGTGGTGTCGGATCCGCAGCCCCTCCTGGGCCTTGTCCGCGCAGGCATCCCCGTGTTCGACACGGGAGAAGTGAGGAGGACCCTTGACCCGTCCCGCCGAGACGCCCACCGAGACACACCCCGAGGCGCACCCCGAGACGCAGCCCGAGACCGATCTGCTGACCGCGGCCCTGCTGGACGGGGCCGCCAAGGACGACGTTCCGCCTGAGCGCGAGACGGCCATCCAGCAGGCCCTGTCCTCCGTCGGGGACTGGCTGGCCGCGGAGCGGCTGACGGCCGACATCCGCAAGTACGGCATCGAGTCCGCGCCGACCTACGAGGTGCGGCTGACGGACGCCCGGGGCGCGCTCTGTTCCCGCAGCTCCGGCAAGGGGCTGGGGCACCGGAGCATGGCGAGCGCGCTGTTCGAGAGCGCCGAGCACTACCACCTGGACTGGCGCCGGGATCCGCGGGCGTCGGAGGCGGAGTTCCTGCCGGGCCGGGAGATCGCGGGCCAGGACACCGCCCGGCGGTCCGCGCTGCTGCGCCGGCTCGGCGGCATCATGCCGGACGCGCCCGTGCTGACCCGTACGTACCGCCCGGTGGAGGAGACCCTGACCGGGCGGGCGGACCACGGCCCGGCCGGGCGGCCGCACCGGCACCCCGTGTTCCTGCGTGACGGCGGCTACCGCAACTGGCCCCACCCGGACGACGACCGGTCGTTCCAGCCGCTGTGGCACTACACCTCCAGCGCCGGTTACGCGGCGGGCGCCACCGTGCACGAGGCACTGGTGCACGCCGTCAACGAGCTGATCGAGCGGGACGCCTGGTCGTACCAGCTGGCCCGGTCGTACTTCGGGCTGCCCGGCGAGGGGCCCGAGCTGCGGGTGGTCGACCACGACACGCTGCCCGCCGAACTGCGGGAGCTGACCGGCACGGTCGAGCAGGTCCGCGAGGCGCCGGTGCTGATCGTCGACATCACCTGTGACACCGGCGTACCGGCCTATGTGGTGTGCGACGCGCGGAGCCGGGAGGAGGTGCGGCTGATCGGCAGCGGGGCCTCGCCGGTGCGGACGTACGCGTTGCAGCGGGCCCTGCTCGAATACCTCCAGGTGCGCACGATGTTCGAGCACGGGCCGGTGGACGCGGACACCGAGGCCGGGCAGATCGCCACCGCGCTGGCCCGCTATCCCCGCCATCTCGCCGCCGCCCGGTTCGATGTCGGTCAACTGCCGCACGAGCGGCGGGCGTTCGACGCGGACGACGGGCTGCCCGCGGCCGCGAGCCCCGAGCAGCTGCTGCGGCATCTCGTGGACCGGCTGCGGGACCTGGGCGTGGACGTCCACCACCGGGTGCTCACGCCGCCGGGGTCCGTCACGGTCGTCGACGTCGTCGCGCCGGGCCTGGAGATGTTCGACAAGGCGCGGGCGGGCTATCCGGTGCTGCCGACCGGGCGGCTCGGCGAGCGGCTGCGACCGCGCAAGAACCACGGAGAGGACCACGGAAAGGACCACGGAGGTGCGCCCCGGTGAAGCTCGCGCTCGTGGCACCACCCTGGAACAGCCTGTATCGCCCGTCCATCCAGATCGCCACCCTCGCGGCGCTGGAGGGCACGGGGGACGGTGATCCGATCACACCGGTGTACGCGTACCTGGACTGGTTCGAGTACGCCGTCGACGCGCTGGAGTGCGATCCGGCGGAGTTCGTCACCGTCTACGACACGATCGGCGAGGAGCTGTACGGGCTCGGCGTCGGGGACTGGATCTTCGGCGGGGTCCTGGACGCCCATGGTCCCGGGGAGGAGGCGGACGTCCGCGACCGGTACGCCGCCTTCCTCACCGAGCACGGTGTGGCCGAGGAGTTGGTGGGCCGGGTGCTGGCGCTGCGCGCGGTGGCGCCCGGGTTCACGGCGGGGCTCGCCGGGCGGCTCGTGGCGACCGGCGCGGAGTGCTTCGGGTTCACCACGTCGTTCAGTCAGCTGATGCCCGCGCTGGCCGTCGCCCGGGCCGTCAAGGACCAGGCGCCCGAGCGGCTGGTGCTGCTCGGCGGGGCGAACTGCGACCGGCCCATGGGGCAGGCCGTGATGCGGGCGTACCCGTTCGTCGACGCGGTCGTGCAGGGCGAGGGCGAGGCGGCGGTGGCGGCGGTCCGGGCCGCGCGCGGCGCCCACGACCTCGCGGCGGCCCCGGGTCTGGTCCTGCGGCACGAGGGCGGGCTGCGGGTGTCGCTGCCGACGGTGCAGCCGGCCGAGTCGGCGCCGGTGCCCCGGTACGCGGAGTACTTCGAACGGCTGCGGGCGCTGCCGCACCGTGAGCTGATCGCCCCGCATGTGGCGCTCCCGTTCCAGATGTCGCGGGGCTGCTGGTGGGGCGAGAAGCTGCAGTGCACCTTCTGCGGGGAGAACGGCAGCGGGATGGTCTACCGCAGCAAGCCGGGCGAGCAGCTGACCAAGACCCTGCGCCGGCTGACCGAGGAGCACGGCGTGTTCGACACGTACGCGGTCGACACGATCCTCGCGAGGAACGACAACGGCCTCGCCGAACTCGCCGCGGCGGAGGTCGACATCACCACGTTCTTCGAGGTGAAGGCCAATCTGGGGCCGCGTGAGGTGGGCGAGATGCGGGCGGCGGGCGTCACCATGGTGCAGCCGGGCATCGAGAGCCTGAGCAGCGGTGCGCTGAAGCTGCTGCGCAAGGGGGCGACGGCCTTCCACAACCTGCGTTTCCTGGTGCTGTGCCAGGAGCTGGGCATCGACGCCCAGTGGAACCTGCTGTCGGCGATGCCCGACGAGACGGCGGCGATGCTTCAGGAGCAGCTGCGGCTGATCCCGTTCATCACGCATCTCGCGCCGCCGTCGACGGTGAGCAAGGTCCGGGTCGACCGCTACAGCCCGTACTTCGAGAAGCCCGAGGAGTTCGGTATCGCGCTGGACGGGCCCGAGCCGAAGTACCGCTTCGTGCACGCCGGCCGCACCGCCGCCGAACGCGCCGAGCTGGCCTACTCGTTCGACCATGTGGAGCTGGCGGGGCGGGACGACTCCGCCATGGCCGCGGAGATGCTGGCGCTGCGGCGGCGTCTCGGGGCCCGGGTGGGCCTGTGGAAGAAGCTGCACGATCAGTCGCGGTTCTCGTTCCGGTTCGGGCCGAACATGACCGTGCTGCACGACGGCCGGCCGCACGTCGGCACCGGGCGGCATGTGCTGCGGGGCGGCGACGACCAGCTGTTCCGCTGTCTGGTCCACGGCGGACGGCTGCACCAGGCCGTCGGCCAGGTCGCCGCCATGACGGGCCGGCCGGAGGACGAGGTGCACGCGACGGTACGGGAGTGGGCGCGGCGCGGCTGGATCCATCTGGAGGGCCGGCGCGGTCTCGTCCTCGCGGTGCGCGACGGCATGCGGGACGAGCTGGGCCGGGCGGCGGAGCTGCGGGAAGCCGCGGCCGAGTCGGAGCGGGCCGCCGCCGAGTCGGGGATGGCCGGTGCGGGATCGGGGAGGGTCGGTGCGGGACGGTAACGGCACGAGCCGTAGGGACGTCTTCGAGGTGTTCTCCCGCGACGGCACGCCGATCCGGGGCTTCAGCAGGCCCGGGCCGGGCGAGACCGTCGTCCTCGTCCACGGTGTGGCCATGGACCGGCGGATCTGGGCGGAGTCGGGGTTCCTCGACGCGCTCCCGGACGCCCATGTCCTCGCGCTCGACCTGCGGGGACGCGGGGAGAGCGGGCGCGTCGGCACGGCGGAGGGCCACGCCCTGCGCCGGTACGTCGAGGACGTCCGCGCGGTCCTGGACCGGTTCGGCCGCGCACGGTACAGCCTGTTCGGCACGTTCTTCGGCGGGCGGATCGCCCTCCAGGTCGCCGCCGTGGACACCCGGGTGGCCCGGGCGTTCTCCTTCTGCGCGCACGCCGAGCAGGTGGAGATCCCCGAGGACGCCGTCGAGGAGGAGGCGGTGGCCGTCGAGGGCCCCGGCGGGCACGCCTATCTGCGTGACCACTTCACCGGGCGGGGCGCCCCGCCGTGGATGGTCGAGGCCTGCGCCCGCGTCGACCCCGGTGAGCTGGGGGCGGCCACGCGGGGTCTGCTGCACGGCTCCGACCGGCGGACCGAACGCGGCCACCCCGACCAGGAGTTGGTACTGATCACCGCCGACGGCGACGCCGACCTGGCCCCCTTCCACGCCGGGGAGCGCCGCCTCGGCGCCCACCTGTGGCTCGTCGACGCCCCGACCCGCATCAAGGCCGCGGGGCGTCTCGCGGAGGTCGGGCGGAGGGTGGCGGGGGTACTGGCGGAGGGTGGGCACGGGACGGGAGACGCACCGGGTGAGGCCCGTACGACCGGAGACGCACCGGCCGAGGCCCGCGCGTCCGGGACGGGGGTCGTATGACGGCGACCGAGGACACCATGTGGCGTCGGCGCCGGGGGCTGCTGCCCGACGGGGACCCGCTGGTGCGGGCCCTGGAGGAGCTGGCGGAGCGCGGGCGCGGGCATCGGCTGCGGGCCGTCGGGCTCGTCGACCCCGCCACCGGGCGGCCCGGTCCCCCGCACGATCTGACGGTGACCGACGGCACGGTCACCGCCTGGACCCCGACGCCGCCCGCCTCCGACGGGCGCGCGGCGCCGTACACCTCGTACGCCGTGCCGGGCCTCGTCGACTCCCACGCGCATGTCTCGTCCGCCGCCGACCTGGTCGGTCTCCTCGTCCACGGTGTCACCGGCTTCCGGCAGCTGTGGGGCGAGCCGGCGCATCTGTACGCCGCCGGGGTGCACCGCGCCCGGCACGCCGTCCTGCCCCGGCCCTGGGTCACCGCCGGGGTGGTCGACGGGCCCGGGTCGCGGATCCCGCAGGGGGTCACCGTGGTGGACGGGGTCCGGTCGGTCCGGCAGGTGATCGAGGACGCGCTGGCGTTCGGTTTCGACGGGATCAAGGTGTACGACGACGTCGCGCGCCCGGCGTTCGAGGTCCTGGTGCGGGAGGCCGAGCGGGCCGGGCTGCCGGTCGTGGGCCACATCCCCGAGGCGGTGCCCCTGGACCTGGCCCAGCGCACGTTGCGGTCGTCCGAGCATCTGTACGGCATCGTGCCCAATGTGTTCCGGCTGCCGCCCGAGCGGCGCTGGGACGCGCTGGCGGCTGCCCTGCGCGACCACCCGGCACCCGGCGCCGTACCCGGCCACTTCGTCTGCCCCACCCTCGTCTGCTGGCGCGCCCGCAGCGGTGAGCGCCGGTACACCCGCCCCTCCCGCGCGGCCCTCCAGGCGGTGGACGAGGGCCGCCGCCGGTCCTGGCAGTCGGCGGCCCGGGACGCCCTCCGGCTGGACGCCGCCGAGGTGCACCGGCGCGGCGGCCTCGTCGACGAGCTGGGCCGGATCGCCCGCGCCCTCGCCGACACGGGCACCCGGCTGCTGGCCGGCACCGACTGCGGCAACCCGTTCGTCCTCGCCGGCCCCTCCTTCCACAAGGAGCTGGCCGAACTGTCCCGCGCGGGGCTCGACTTCGGCGCCGTACTGCGGGCGGCGACCACTCACGCGTACGAGGCCATGGGGCGGCGGGCGGGCCCGGTGCCCGGTGATCCGGCGGACCTGGTCCTCTACCGGCGGCCGCCCGACGGCGACGTGACCGCCCTGGCCCGGCCCGACGCGGTGCTCGTCGACGGAGTCCTCCTCGACGGCACCGACCTCGACCGCCTGTGGGCGCTACGCCTGGCCGCGTCCGGCCTCGACCCGTCCGGCTGGGCCCGCGGCACCCTCGACCCACCGGTCACCACCGGCCGACCCACGAAGGAGACAGCCCATGCAGGCTGACCGGGAACCCGACCGCACGGGGCAGGAGGCGAAACGCCCCGCAGAACCCGACCACCCCCCACAGCAGGCCACATGCCCCGTCGACTTCGACTTCTTCGCCGCGCCGCAGACGTATCGCGACGCCGCCGCCGAACACGCCGGTGAGCACGGCGCCTTCTACAGCGACCGGGGCTTCTGGGTGCTGACGACGTACGACGGGATCGTGGACGCGTTCAAGGACGAGGGCACGTTCACCGTCGGGCGGGTCAGCGCGGCGGAGGGCGCCGAGGAGGAGCGCTGGATCCCGCTGACCGTCGAGGGCCGCGAGCACACGGCGTGGCGGCAGCGGCTGGGTGCCTGGTTCACCCCGCAGCGGGTGCGGGAGCTGACCCCGTCGATGCGTGCGGGCGCCCGGCGGCGGATCGAGGGGTTCCTGGAGAAGGGCGAGGTGTCGTTCAACGAGGACTTCGCCCGGCCGTACGTCCTGGAGAACCTGATGACGGCCGTGGGCTGGCCCCCGGACGGGTTCGACCTGCTCATCGCCATCAACCGGGCGATGATCGACTCCCGTTCGGCACCGGACCCCAGGGCGGCGGCGTACGGCGAACTCGGGCTTCCGGCGCTGGAGCGGTTCGCCCGGGAACACATCGCCCGGCGGCGCGCGGAGCCCGCCGACGACCTGACCACCGCCAGCTTCGGCTGGGAGATCGACGGTGCCGAGGTCACCGACGACGACCGTGCCTCCCTGCTGTGCACGCTGTTCCTGGCCGGCATCGACTCGACGGTGAACCATCTGGCCAACGCCGTCCAGCACCTCGCCCACCACGAGGAGGACCGGCGGCGGTTCCTCGCCGGTCCCGAGGTCCGGCCGCCGGCGGTCGAGGAGTTCCTGCGGGCCAACTCGTGCATGTACCCGGGCCGGCAGGCCGCGACCGGCGGCGCGGGCGGGGTCGCGGACCGGGGCGACACCGTGCTGCTTCCGCTCGCCCTCGCCAACCACGACCCCGAGGTGTTCCCGGAGCCCGGCCGGATCGACTTCGACCGGGCGCGCAACCCGCACATCGCCTTCGGCACCGGCCCCCACCAGTGCCTCGGCGCGGCCTTCGCGCGCGCCCAGATCCTGGTGGCCCTGGAGGAGTGGCACGCCCTCGTCCCGGACTACGCGCCGTCCCCCGAGCAGCGCACGGCCGAGCCACCGTTCCTGCGCAACTCCTACGACCTGAGGCTCGTCTGGTGAGGGCGCCATGACCGGAACGACCGAGAGGACCGAGGCGATCGGCACGGCCGGCACGACCGAGGCGACCGGCACGACCGAGCCGACCTTGGCCACCACTCCGACAGAGCCCACCACCCCGTCAGTGCCCACCCGACCAGGCCGGGTCGCCCTCGTCTCCATGCCCTGGAACAACGTCCGCCGCCCCTCCATCCAGGTCGGCACCCTGCGCTCCGTCGCCCGCGCCGAGGGGTGGCGGGTCGACTCGCACTACGCCTACCTCTCCTTCTACGGCCTCGCCCGCGCGGCCCTCGGCATGCGGGACGCCGAGTGGTCGCAGGCGTACGAGACGGTGTCCGAGGGGCTGTACCAGCTCTCCGTCGGCGACTGGATCTTCGCGTGCCGCGACGGCGGGGCGGCGCCGCGCGAGGCGTACTTCCGGATGCTGCGCACCAAGGGCGTCGACGACGCGACGATCGAGCTGGTCGACGCGCTGCGCGAGGTGGCCGACCGCCATGTGGAGCGGACGGCCGCCGAGCTGCTGGAATCAGCCCCCGACCTCATCGGATTCACCAGCACCTTCAGCCAGAACGGCCCGACGCTGGCCGTGGCCGAGCGCCTGCGGGACCTCGGCTACGGCGGCGTGATCGTGCTCGGCGGCAGCAACTGCGAGGGCTCGATGGGCCGCGCCCTGCTCGCCAACTACCCGGCGGTGGACGCCATCGTGGACGGCCCCGGCGAGGACGCCTTCGTGACCCTGCTCCGCCAGGTCGGGGCCGGCGACCCGCCGCGCTCCCACGGCCGACTGATCACCCGGCTGCCCGCCCTCGCCGACAGCGCCCCGGCCGGCATGTCCGCCGGTCAGTCGCTGGAGGTGCCCACCCCCGACTACGACGGTTTCTTCGAGCAGTTGCACACCGCCGGCCTGCACACCCTCGAACCCGAGATCACTCTTCCGGTGGAGTTCTCCCGCGGCTGCTGGTGGGGCGCGAAAACCCACTGCACCTTCTGCGGCCTCAACGGCGCGACCATGACGTACCGCAGCAAGAACCCCGACACCGTCGCCGACGAACTCCGCCACCTCATGGACCGCTACGGCGTCCTCGACTTCTTCGCCGTCGACAACATCCTCGACCTCAAATACCTCGACACGGCACTCCCGCTGGTCGAAAAGCTCAACACCGACCATTCCCTGTTCTTCGAGGTCAAGGCCAACATGGAATGGGCCGACATCCAGGCCGCCCGCCGCGCCGGAGTCCGCTCGGTCCAGCCGGGAATCGAAAGCCTCAGCACCGAGGGGCTGCGACTGCTGAAGAAAGGCGCGACCGCCTTCCAGAACATCCGTTTCCTGCTCGGCTGCGCCGAATTCGGTGTCCTGCCGGTGTGGAACATCCTCACCGGATTTCCCCACGAAACCCCGGAGTCGATGCTCACCCAGATCGATCTGCTGCCTTCCCTGACCCATCTGGAACCACCCGACAACGACATCCTCGCCGTGCACTTCGACCGGTTCAGCCCGTACGTGGAACACCCGCAGGACTACGGTCTCACCCTGACCCACCCGCTGCCCGGCTACCAGTACGCCTATCCCCGTCTCTCCCCCGGCGACCTGTGGGACCTCGCCTACCACTTCGAGGGCGACTTCACCGAGGACCCCCGCAACACCGCCGTCCGCGAACGCCTCGCCACGGCCGTCCACCACTGGCGCACCGAGCACCACCGGGCCCGTTTCACCTACCGCCTCGGCTTCGACTCCGTCACCCTCACCGACCACCGGCCCGGCCTGCCGGCCCACACCACCGTGCTGCGCGACGAGGACGCCCGGCTCTTCCGCGCGATCATCGGCGGCACCCGATTCCGCGACCTCCAGAATCAGGAAGGGCGAGACGGGCAGCCCCTGGAAAAGCTCCACACCTGGCAGGAGAAAAGGTGGGTCTACATCGAGGGCACGAAAGTCATCGCCCTCCCCGTACGCGAAAAACCCTCCGCCTATCGGACCCCGCCCCGCAAAGGAACTCCCCGCCGGTCCCGAACTGCCGTACCCCTCACGCTCACCGGTCCGCCTCCGCCGCGGCGGCCTGGCTGAAATCCGTCCCGCACGGCGTTTCCCGTTTGCGGTGACCGCCCGTCGGCGCGGTACTCGTAGAGGATCACTGTGCACAGCTCCGAGCACCACACACGACACACCACACCAACACCACCACGCAGCACCGAGCACAACGCCGCATCACGACCCGGAAGTTGATCACTATGACCACGGCCCCCACCGAGGACCAGACCCGCGCCGAGGACCTGCCGCCGTCCTGCCGCGATCTGATCGGCATCCTCGCCCAGACCGACCGGCGCGACGCCTTCGCGGCTCTCGCGCTCGGCGCGACCTCCGTGGCACAGGTGGCGGAGCGGGCGGGGCTGCGCCCGGCCGCCGCCGCCGTCGCCCTGCAGAAGCTCGTCGACGGGCGGATCGCCGCGTACGACGCCGACGCCCGCACCTACCGGCTGATCGACGACACGTTCCGGCTGGCCGTCCAGGCGGAGGTCAGGATCTCCGGCCGGGGCGGCGGCGACGGCGCGGGGGCCTACTTCCGCAAGGGACGGCTGACCTCGATCCCCGGCAAGGCCGAGGTCCGCAGCCGGGTGCTCACCGTCGTGGCCGACTCCTTCGAGGCCGGTGTCACCTACTCCGAAGCCAAGGTCAACGCGATCTGCGGCCAGTGGTTCGACGACTGGGTGACCCTGCGCCGGGCGCTCGTGGACGAGAACCTGCTGCGCCGCGACGAGTCGGGCACGCAGTACGAACGCGTATGACCGCATGACACGGGTCGTGGCGGGTGACGTCGGCACGGACACGCCGGATACGGCCGATACCGCAGATACCGCAGATACCGCAGATACAGCCGATACGGCGAGCCGGGCGGCCGACGTCGTCGCGTACGGCCGGCACACCGGCGCGGCCGTCGGCGCCTTCAGCCGCCGCCGGGGCTTCGTGGCACGGCCCGGGCAGGTGGTCGCCGAGCCGTCCGCCGACGGCCGCGCGGTGGTGCTCAACGTGGGCCTGGGGCCCGCCGGTTCGGCCACGGCCGCCACGTTCCGCGCCGCGGCGGCCGCCTCGGTACGGGCCGCGGGCCCCGCCCGTACGCTCCGCCTCGACCTCGCGCTGGCCGACGGCAGCGGGGTCCCGGCCGCCGACCGGGCCCGGGCCGTGACGGAGGGCGCGGTGCTGGGCCTGTACCGCTACGACGAGTACCGCTCCGCGCGGGCCGCGAGTCCGCTGGCCGAGGTGATCGTGGCGACCCCGGAGCGGCGGGCCGTCGCCGAGGGCCTGGCCGCCGCCGAGGCCACCTGTCTGGCCCGCGACCTCGTCAACTGCCCGGCCGGGACCCTCACTCCCCCGGCGTTCGCCGACCGGATCCGGGAGCTGGCGCACACCGCCGGCCTCGACTGCGCGGTGTACGAGGGAGCCGGCCTGACGGAGCTGGGCCTCACGGGCCTGACCGCCGTGGGCCGGGGCTCGGCGGAACCGCCCCGGTACGTGGAGCTGACGTACGACCCGCCGGATGCCGACCCTGCCCTCACGGTCGGCCTGGTCGGCAAGGGCGTCACGTTCGACTCCGGCGGGCTGTCCCTGAAACCGTCCGGCGAGCGGCACGCGATGAAGGCCGACATGGGCGGCGCGGCGGCCGTCGTCGCCGCGCTGACCGCACTGCCCCGCCTCGGCCTGCCCCTGCGGGTACGCGGCCACCTCCCCCTCGCGGAGAACATGCCGGACGGCGGCGCCCTGCGGGTGGGGGACGTCGTACGGCATCTGGACGGTACGACCACGGAGATCACCCACACGGACAACGAGGGCCGGGTGGTGCTGGCCGACGTCCTGGTCCGCGCGAGCCGCCCCGGCCCGCACCGCAGCGACCTCGTCGTCGACGTGGCCACCCTCACCTCCGCCGCCGTCCACGCGCTCGGCACCCGCACCGGGGCCCTGTTCACGCCGGACGACCAGCTGGCCCAGACGGTGCTGGCCGCTTCGGAGCGGGCCGGGGAGTCGTTCTGCCGGCTGCCGCTGCTCGCCCATGAGCGGCGGAACCTGCGCTCCGCCGTGGCGGACCGGGTGAACTGCTCGCACCGGCACGGCGACACGATCCAGGCGGCCCTCTTCCTCCAGGACTTCGTCGCCGCCGGTGTCCCCTGGGCCCATCTGGACATCGCCGCGCCCGCGTACAACGACGAGGGCCCGTACGCCGAAGTGCCGTACGGCGGTACCGGGTTCGCGGTGCGCACGCTGATCGAGACGCTGCGCGCCCTCTCCGAAGGCTCACCGGACGTCCCCTGAACTCTCACCGGGCACTCTGCGAGCCGTCCGCGTGCCGGGTAGGAATCGAGGGTTCCTGATCGCTTCCCCATCTGCTACAACAGGTCTACACCACTGAGTGGTGTAGACCACCACCCGATGGAGGAAGTCTATGAGCACCGCCACCGCGCCCTCGGCGGCGCCCGCGAAAAAGTGGGGATCAGGCCTGATGCAGGGCCTGCAGAAGGTCGGCCGCAGCCTGCAGCTGCCCATCGCCGTACTGCCGGCCGCGGGCCTGCTGGTCCGGCTCGGCCAGCCGGACGTCTTCGGGGCCGAGGGCCTCGGCTGGGACAAGGTCGCCGCGGTCTTCGACAAGGCGGGCGGCGCCATCACCGGCAACCTCGCGATGCTCTTCTGCATCGGCGTCGCGATCGGCTTCGCCAAGAAGGCCGACGGCTCCACCGCCCTCGCCGCGCTGGTGGGCTTCCTGGTCTACAGCAAGGTCCTGGAAGCGTTCCCGGTGACCGAGGCCGAGATCACCAAGGGCGCGGACGTCGCCGCGACGTACAACAACCCCGGTGTCCTCGGCGGCATCGTCATGGGTCTGCTCTCGGCGGTCCTGTGGCAGCGGTACCACCGCAAGAAGCTGCCCGACTGGCTCGGCTTCTTCAACGGCCGCCGCCTGGTGCCGATCATCATGGCCTTCGTCGGTGTCGCGGTCGGTGTCTTCTTCGGGCTCGTCTGGGAGCCGATCGGTGAGGTCATCGGCAGCTTCGGCGAGTGGATGACCGGCCTCGGTTCGGCCGGCGCGGCCCTGTTCGGCGCGATCAACCGGGCGCTCATCCCGATCGGCATGCACCAGTTCGTCAACACGGTGGCGTGGTTCCAGCTCGGTGAGTTCAAGGACGCCTCCGGCGTGGTCTCGCACGGCGACCTGAGCCGCTTCCTGGCCGGCGACCCAACCGCCGGAATGTTCATGTCCGGCTTCTTCCCGATCATGATGTTCGGCCTCCCGGCCGCGGCCCTGGCCATCGCGCACACCGCCCGCCCCGAGCGCCGCAAGGTCGTCACGGGCATGATGATCTCGCTCGCCCTGACCTCCTTCGTGACGGGTGTGACCGAGCCGATCGAGTTCTCGTTCATGTTCATCGCCCCGCTCCTCTACGTGATCCACGCGCTGCTGACCGCGCTCTCCATGGCCATCACCTGGGGGCTGGGCGTCCACGCCGGCTTCAACTTCTCCGCCGGCTTCATCGACTACGCCCTGAACTGGAACCTGGCCACCAAACCCTGGCTGATCATCCCCATCGGCCTGGTGTTCGGCGCCATCTACTACGTCGTCTTCCGCTTCGCCATCGTCAGGTTCAACCTCCCCACCCCGGGCCGCGAGCCCGACGAGGAGATCGAGGACCTCACCAAGGCGTGAGCAGCCCCGGAAACGACGTCGGGCCCCCGGAGCGTCTCGCTCCGGGGGCCCTCTTCATGCGTACGGGCGTACGAACGTACGGGGTCAGATCTCGTACGACATCCTGGGCACCGCCAGCTCCACCGGGCCGTCGTACACCTCGCGGGCGTCGACCAGGTTGACCTGCGGGTCGGTCCACGGCGGGATGTGCGTGAGGACGAGACGGCGGGCGCCCGCCCGGGCGGCCGTCTCACCGGCCTCGCGGCCGTTGAGGTGGAGGTCCGGGATGTTCTCCTTGCCGTGGGTGAAGGCGGCCTCGCACAGGAACAGGTCGCTGTCGCGGGCCAGTTCGTCCAGGGTGTGGGTGACACCGGTGTCCCCGGAGTACGTCAGGACCCGGCCGCCGTGCTCGATCCGGATGCCGTACGCCTCGACGGGGTGGGCGACCCGTTCGGTGTGGATGGTGAAGGGGCCCAGCTCGAACGTGCTCGGCTTGACCGTGTGGAAGTCGAAGACCTCGCTCATGGAGGAGGCCGACGGGGTGTCGGCGTAGGCCGTGGTCAGACGCTGCTCGGTGCCCTCCGGTCCGTAGACCGGGATGGGGTCGCAGCGGCCGCCGTCATGGCGGTAGTAGCGCGCGACGAAGTACGCGCACATGTCGATGCAGTGGTCGGCGTGCAGATGGCTGAGGAAGATCGCGTCGAGGTCGTAGAGACCGCAGTGGCGCTGCAGCTCGCCCAGGGCACCGTTACCCATGTCGAGAAGCAGCCGGAAGCCGTCGGCCTCTACGAGGTAGCTCGAACAGGCCGATTCCGCGGACGGGAACGACCCCGAGCAGCCGACGACGGTGAGCTTCATGAGAGCTGGAACCTCCGCGCTGGCGTGAAGTCGTGACAGTCGTGTCAGTCGTGACGTGCAGACGGGTTGCGGATTGCAGAGTGCGTGACGGATGCGTGGTGCGGATTGCAGTTGGCGGGGTTGCCAAGGACGGACGTGGGTGCAGCAAGGGTTGTGCGGTCCGATGAGCGTAAGGCGCAAAAGGGTGGGTCGCTCCTCCGCCAGGGGCTGTTGTGGGCGAACTCACCTGTGCTGTCACCGGTTCGGCTGGTGGTGGGGCCGTTGGGGCGCGCGTGGGCCGGGGTGAGGTGGCACCGAAGGGCGCGGGAGCGTGCGACAGGGCGGGCGTGGCGCGGTGTGCGCCGGTACCGTCGGGCTATGGACACGTCCTGGTGGTTGGCGCTCGCGGCGGTGGTGCTGCTGGCGCTGCTCGCGACCGTGGTCGACGGGTGGGGGCGGTCGCGACGGCCGTCGAGGCGATCGGAGCGGCCGGGTGGGCGGACGCGGCCGCCGGGGCGCCCCGGGCGGGCGCGCGGGCCCGTGCCGCGGCCCCGGCCGTCCGAGATCTGGTGGGCCAGCGTCCCCTTCGAGGACGGGCCCGGCGGCAAGGACCGCCCCTGCCTCGTCCTGGCCGTCCGCGGGGACCGCGCCCGCGTGGCCAAGATCACCAGTCGGTACCGCGACGAGCGGGCCGGTGTGATTCCCCTCCCGCCGGGCACGGTCGGCGATGCCCGCGGCCGTCCCAGCTTCCTGGAGACGGGGGAGCTGCGTGAGGTGCCCGTGGGTGACTTCCGGAGGAAGGCGGGGGTGGTGGACCCGGTGCTGTGGGACCAGATCCGCCGCCTGTCGAACTGACGGCCGCCCTTTCGCCCCCGCTCAGGTGGGTTGTTCGTCTGCGGGTAGGTGGGGGCTGGTCGCGCAGTTCCCCGCGCCCCTGAAAAGCAGGGGCTGCGCCCCGTGCTTTTCAGGCCCGCAGGGCCTGATCTTTCAGGGGCGCGGGGAACTGCGCGAGCAACCACACACAACCGCACCCGCCACCCAATCGCCCCCCGAGCTACTAGGCGCCCAAGGGGTAGAAGGGGCCCAGCCCCTACGCCCAGAGCTCCCCTACGCCCAGAGCTGGCCCTGCAGCGTCTCGATCGCCTCTTCCGTCGTCGCCGCCGTGTAGACGCCCGTCGAGAGGTACTTCCAACCGCCGTCGGCCACGACGAAGACGATGTCGGCCGGCTCCCCGGACTTCACCGCCTTGTTGCCCACACCGATCGCCGCGTGGAGGGCGGCACCGGTGGAGACACCGGCGAAGATGCCCTCCTGCTGCAGCAGCTCACGGGTGCGGGTCACCGCGTCGGCGGAGCCCACGGAGAAGCGGGTGGTGAGGACGGACGCGTCGTAGAGCTCGGGGACGAAGCCCTCGTCGAGGTTGCGGAGGCCGTAGACGAGATCGTCGTAGCGCGGCTCGGCGGCGACGATCTTGACGTCCGGCTTCTGCTCGCGCAGGAAACGGCCCACGCCCATCAGCGTGCCGGTGGTGCCGAGACCCGCCACGAAGTGGGTGATGGAGGGGAGGTCCGCCAGGATCTCGGGACCGGTCGTCGCGTAGTGGGCGCCCGCGTTGTCCGGGTTGCCGTACTGGTAAAGCATCACCCAGTCGGGGTGCTCGGCGGAAAGCTCCTTCGCCACCCGCACGGCCGTGTTGGAGCCGCCGGCCGCCGGCGAGGGGATGATCTCGGCGCCCCACATGCCGAGCAGTTCGCGCCGTTCCTGGGAGGTGTTCTCGGGCATGACGCACACCATGCGGTAGCCCTTGAGCTTGGCCGCCATGGCGAGAGAGATGCCCGTGTTGCCCGAGGTGGGCTCCAGAATCGTGCAGCCGGGCGTCAGACGGCCGTCCTTCTCCGCCTGTTCGATCATGTGCAGGGCCGGCCGGTCCTTGACCGAACCCGTCGGGTTGCGGTCCTCCAGCTTCGCCCAGATACGGACATCGGCGGACGGCGAGAGCCGCGGCAGGCGCACCAGAGGGGTGTTGCCCACCGCGGCCAGCGGGGAGTCGTATCGCATACGGGATCAGCGGCCGATCGGATCGGAGGCGGAGGACTGGGAACGCATCAGACCATGCCGCCGGCCACCGCCGGCAGGATGGTCACGTTGTCGCCGTCGGTCAGCTTGGTGTTGATGCCGTCCAGGAAGCGGACGTCCTCGTCGTTCAGGTACACGTTGACGAAGCGGCGCAGCTCACCGGCGTCCACGATGCGGGCCTGAATGCCCGTGTGACGGCTCTCGAGGTCGGTGAACAGCTCGGCGAGGGTGGCACCGGCTCCCTCCACCGCCTTCTGACCGTCGGTGTACTGGCGGAGGATGGTGGGGATGCGGACCTCGATGGCCATGGTGTGCGGCTCCTGTCGGGAGTAGTCGGTCGGTGGCGCGCGGCAGCGCGAAGTGCGTGGTCACACAGCTGGTGGCGCCGCGGCTCACAGCCGTACGGCGGCAGGGGCGGCGTCAACAGATGGCGCTGGCAAGCCTGCACAGGTCGACGTGCAGCCGCGCCACGAGCAGTGCGCCCGGCGTCTTCTCGCTCACGTCGTCAAGAACCATGCGCTCATCGTATCGATTCCCGGTCCGGGTCCCGGAAGGTGATCCCATATGTCGGACGCATGGGGGCCGGGGAATGAGACCGCGCACCTCAGCGACCCGGTCAGGCCGACTTCCGTACGACCAGACGCGTGGGCGTGACCACCGAGGACAGCGGCCCCACCTCCGCCGCGCCCGTCTCCTCCGTACGGCTGAACAGCAGCCGTGCCATCAGCCGGCCCATCCCCTCGACGTCCTGGTGGACGGTGGTCAGCGGCGGATCGGTGTGCTCGGCGATGGGCGCGAGGTCGTCGAAGCCGACGACGGCCACGTCGTCCGGCACCCGGCGCCCGCGCTCGCGCAGCACCTGGAGCGCGCCGGAGGCCATCAGGTCGGAGGCGACGAAGACGGCGTCCAGGTCGGGGCACCGGTCGAGGAGCGCGGCCATGGCGTCGACGCCGCCCTGCCGGGTGTAGTCGGCGCGTTCGATCAGGAGCGGCGCGGTGCCGAAGAGGACGTCCCGGTAGCCGTCCAGGCGGTCCACGGCGGAGGCCTCCTGGTCGCACGGTCCGGTGATCGTCGCGATGCGTTCCCGGCCCAGCGAGACCAGATGGCGGACGGCCTCGCGGGCCCCGCCCCGGTTGTCGGCGTCGACGTACACACAGTCGCGCACGGGCTCGCCCTCGCGGACCAGCGGCCGGCCGCCGAAGACGGCGGGCAGGCCGAGCCGTTCGATCATGCCGGGCAGCGGGTCGTCGGCGCGCAGGGAGAAGAGCAGGGCGCCGTCGACATGGCCGCCGCCCAGGAAGTCGCCGACGCGCGGGTACTCCTCGGGCTCCTCCAGGAAGAGGAGGACGGGCTGGGCGCCGTGGGCCACCAGCTCCTTGCGGATGCCGCGGAGGTGGAGGTCGAAGAAGGGGTCGATGAAGAGCCGGTTCTGCGGCTGGCTCGCCACGACGGCGATCGCGTTGTTGCGGCGCGTGACCAGCTGCCGGGCGGCGGAGTTCGGCACATAGCCCAGCTCGGCGATCACTTCCCGGACCCGCTCGACGACCTCCGCGCGTACCTTGTCCTCGCCGTTGATCACCCGCGACACGGTCGACTTGGACACTCCCGAGCCGCGTGCGACGTCGTCGAGCGTGGGGCGCCGGCCGTGCGGTCGTCGCGTCTGTTGTGTCAACACCGTCTCCGTCGCGGGCTGTTGTGTGCGTGCGCGTGCGTGCGTACGCACACCGTAACCGCGAAGGCTGTCAGTACGCCTCCACGATCTTCACCTCCTCCTCGGTCACCTCGCCCTCGACGATCCGGTACGAGCGGAACTGGAAGTCGCCGAGTCCGTCGGTGTCCGCGGTCGAGACGAGGACGTAGTGGGCGCCCGGCTCGTTGGCGTAGGAGATGTCGGTGCGGGAGGGGTAGGCCTCGGTGGCCGTGTGGGAGTGGTAGATGACCACCGGCTCCTCGTCGCGTTCGTCCATCTCGCGGTAGAGCCTGAGCAGGTCGCCCGAGTCGAACTCGTAGAACGTGGGCGACATGGCCGCGTTCAGCATCGGGATGAAGCGCTCGGGGCGGTCCGAACCCGCCGGTCCCGCGACGACGCCGCACGCCTCGTCGGGGTGGTCCGTGCGCGCGTGGGCGACGATCTGGTCGACGAGTGCCTGGGTGATGGTCAGCATGCTCGTCAGGATAAGCAGTGGGCCATCCCGTACCGAAGGGTGGTACGGGATGGCCCACATGCTGAGCGGAAGGTCTCAGCCGACCTTGTCGAGCTCCGGCTCGCGGCGCCCGGTGACCTCCGGGTTGCGGGACTTCAGCACGGCCCAGCCGATGCCGAGGGCCGCCGCCCAGCCGGCCATGACGTAGAGGCTGACGCGGGCCTCGTGGTCGTAGGCGATGAGGCAGGTGACGAAGAGCAGGAACACGATGGCGATCCAGCTGCCCACCGAGCCGCCCGGCGCCGGGAAGGAGGAGGCGGGCAGCCGGCCCGCGTCGACCGCGCGGCGGTAGCGGACATGGCTGACCAGGATCATCAGCCAGGTCCAGATACCCGCCCCGGTGGCGACGGAGACGACGTATCCGAAAGCCTTTTCCGGGACGACGTAGTTCAGGATCACGCCGATGCCCATGAAGAGCACGGAGACGGAGATGGCGAAGGCCGGCGTCTTGGTGACGGACAGCTTGTTGAAGGCCTTGGGGGCCTCACCACTGTCGGCCAGGGTGCGCAGCATGCGGCCCGTGGAGTACATGCCGGAGTTGCAGGAGGACAGGGCCGCGGTCAGGACCACGAAGTTGACGATCGCGGCGCCCGCCGGGATGCCGATCTTCGCGAAGGCCGCGACGAAGGGGCTGACGCCGGGCGCGAACTCGGTCCACTTCACCACGCACAGGATGACGGTGAGGGCACCGACGTAGAACAGACCGATGCGCCAGGGCAGGGTGTTGATCGCCTTGGGGAGGGTCTTCTCCGGGTTCTCGGACTCGCCGGCCGTGACACCGACCAGCTCGACGGCGAGGTACGCGAACATCACGCCCTGAAGGGTCATCAGGGAGGAGCCGATGCCCTTGGGGAAGAAGCCGTCGAAGGCCCAGAGGTTCGACACCGCGGCCGTGTCGCCGGCGGCGCTGAAGCCGAAGGTGAGGACGCCGAGGCCGATCACGATCATGCCGATGAGGGCGGTGACCTTGATCATCGAGAACCAGAACTCGATCTCGCCGAACAGCTTCACCGAGATCAGGTTCGCCACGAACAGGACGACCAGGAAGACCAGGGCCGTCACCCACTGCGGGACGGACGGGAACCAGTAGTTGATGTAGATCGCGGCGGCGGTCAGTTCCGCCATGCCGGTGACGACCCACAGCAGCCAGTACGTCCAGCCGGTGAAATAGCCGAAGAACGGGCCGAGGAACTCGCGGGAGTACTCCGCGAAGGAGCCCGAGACGGGGCGGTAGAGCAGCAGCTCACCGAGCGCCCGCATGATGAAGAAGATGATGACGCCGGCGACGGCGTACATCAGGATGAGGCTCGGCCCCGCCTTGGCGATGTTCGCCCCGGCGTTGAGGAAGAGGCCGACGCCGATGGCGCCGCCGATCGCGATCATCTGGACCTGACGGCTGCCGAGCCCGCGCTCGTACCCCTCTTCGGGTGCGTCGCCGCGCACGGCTTCGTCGCTGTTCTTGTTGACCTGAGCGGAGGTCATGTGTGGTGCGCCTTTCTCCACGCCGTGCCGACCCGTGCCGTTCGTCGGCCCCGGATCGGGTTCCGATCCCCCCGGATGTGATGGAGCGATGCCTGGCCGACGGTCGTCGGCTCGGTGGCGCACCCGAGCGGACATGGGTGTCGTCCGTCGGGCGGTCGTGAAGATCTATCACGGCCGCCATCTTGATCGACTGGGCGTTTTGTGGCGTACAACACAGGGAGAGGCGGACAAAGAACACCCGCGAGGGCATCCCTCGCGGGCGTGGTGACGCGATCGTTATCCGGATTTGAGTGTCCTCTGAGCGAACACACAACGTCCCGGGGGCGACCCGGAAAGGAATTTCAGGGCATGAGCGTGGTGACGAGCGAGTCCTGGAGGCCGCCCAGCCACAGATAGGCCATCACCATCGGCTTGCGCGGGTCCTCGTCCGGGAGGCGGTAGAGGAGGTCGCTGTCCTCCTCGTCGACGATGTCGAGCCGGGAGCCGATGGCGAGGCGCAGATCGTTGAGGCAGCCGAGCCACTGCCGGGAGTCGTCCGCCGACAGCTTCAGTACGGCCCCGCCCTCACCGGTCGCCGCCAGCGCGTCCAGGGAGTGGATCACCGCGAGGGCGTTGTCGCGCTTGCCGGCCCGCAGGTCGTTCTCGGTGAAGCGGCGGAACTCCGAGGAGTACGCCCGCTGCTCCTCAGCCTCCCGGGCCGTCGGGGTGCCCTCGGGATCGCTGTAGGCGTCCGGGAACAGCCGGAGCAGCACGGGATCCTTGGGCGGCTCGCTCGGACCCTCGGCGAAGAGTTCGGCGAGCGGGTCGTCACCGGCGTCCTCCGCGGGGCCCGGGCCGATCAGCTCCAGGAGCTGCACCGCCAGCGAGCGGATGATGGAGATCTCGACCTCGTCGAGCGCGACGGCCGCGCCGCCGCCGGGGAGCGATTCGAATTGTCCTGGCATCAGGTGCGTCGCTACTTCCGGTCCTGCTGGAGGGTGGCCCACAGACCGTAGCCGTGCATGGCCTGTACGTCGCGTTCCATCTCCTCGCGTGTTCCGCTGGAGACGACCGCGCGGCCCTTGTGGTGGACGTCGAGCATGAGCTTGGTGGCCTTGTCCTTCGAGTACCCGAAGTACGACTGGAAGACATACGTCACATAGCTCATGAGGTTGACCGGATCGTTGTGGACGATCGTCAGCCACGGCACGTCGGGCTCGGGTACGGCGAAGACCTCCTCCGCCGACTCGGTCTTCTCGATCTCGATGGGTGCGGCTGCCGTCACACGCCCATGCTGCCACCACAGGGGGGTGGACGCACAAACGGGCGTCCGCGACCAGGTCCCGGGAGAAACGATCGCCCCGGAAATCGTCAGATTGACGAGATGGGAGTACGATCCCTTGCCATGAACACAGCGGACCTTGGTTTGCCGGTCGACGTCCCCTCGACCGCGCTCTTCACGGACCACTACGAACTCACGATGCTGCAGGCCGCGTTGAAGGCGGGTACGGCCGAGCGGCGTTCGGTGTTCGAGGTCTTCACACGGCGGTTGCCGGAGGGACGACGGTACGGCGTGGTCGCCGGCACCGGGCGGGTGCTGGACGCGGTGGAGAACTTCCGGTTCGATCCGGGCGTCCTCGGCTTCCTGCGCGAGCGCTCCGTCGTCAACGCGGAAACCCTCGACTGGCTCGCCGGCTACCGCTTCAGCGGGGACGTGTGGGGCTACCAGGAGGGCGAGGTGTACTTCCCGGGCTCGCCGATCATGCGGGTCGAAGGCACCTTCGCGGAGTGCGTCCTCCTGGAGACCGTGATCCTCTCCATCCTCAACCACGACTCGGCCATCGCGGCCGCCGCCTCCCGGATGTCGAGCGCCGCCGGGGAGCGCCCGCTGATCGAGATGGGCGCCCGGCGCACGCACGAGCTGGCCGCCGTGGCCGCCTCGCGCGCCGCGTACGTCGGCGGCTTCACCTCCACCTCGGACCTGGCCGCCGGCTTCCGCTACGGCATCCCGACGGTCGGCACCAGCGCCCACGCCTTCACCCTGCTCCACGACCGCGAGCGCGACGCCTTCCAGGCCCAGGTGGACTCCCTCGGCCGGAACACCACGCTGCTCGTCGACACGTACGACGTCACCGAGGCCGTACGGACCGCCGTGGAGATCGCCGGGCCCGAGCTCGGCGCCGTGCGCATCGACTCCGGTGATCTGCTCCTCGTCGCCCACCGGGTGCGGCAGCAGCTGGACGAGCTGGGCGCGACCGACACGCGGATCATCGTGACCTCGGACCTCGACGAGTACGCCATCGCCTCACTGGCGGCGGCGCCCGTGGACGCGTACGGCGTCGGAACGCAGCTGGTGACCGGCTCCGGCCACCCCACCTGCTCGATGGTCTACAAACTCGTCGCCCGCGCCGAGTCGGCGGACCCCACGGATCCGCTCGTCCCCGTGGCGAAGAAGTCCACCGGCGGCAAGACGTCCATCGGGGGCCGCAAGTGGGCGGCCCGGCGGCTGGACGAACACGGCGTCGCGGAGGCCGAGGTGGTCGGCACCGGGCCCGTCCCCCAGGAGCTCCAGGAACGGCAGCTCCTGGTCCCGCTGATCAGGGACGGCCAGGTCCTCGCCCGCGAGTCCCTGGACGTCGTCCGCGAACGGCATGTGACCGCCCGCGCGAACCTGCCGCTGTCGGCGATACAGCTGTCGCGCGGGGAGGCCGTCCTTCCGACGGAGTACGTCTGAGGCGCGCAAGTCCGTGCGGGATGCCGGGCGGGGGCGGTGGGGGCACGCTGGGGGTGGGCGTGCCCCGCTGCGAGCCGCTCAGCGCCCGCGTGTCCGGCCCGTGCTCCGGTCCGCGCCCCGGGCGAGCGCCGGATGCCCCCTCCCGAACAGCTCTCGAAGTCTCTAGGCTCGGAAGTTCGTAGTTTCGAAGTCCAGCGTTTCGCAGCACATGCGCAACACAGCGGATCGGCCGGCACCGCACGACCACGCCATGACCGCACCTCGCCACCCGTCCCAGACCTCACCTCACCCCTCATCCGCGAAGGACACCGACACCATGCGCCGCGCCTTGATCGTCGTTGACGTGCAGAACGACTTCTGCGAGGGGGGCAGCCTCGCGGTGGCCGGCGGTGCCGATGTGGCCGCCGCCATCACCGAGCTGATCGGCCAGGCGGCCGGCCCCGGGTACCAGCATGTGGTGGCCACCCGCGACCACCACATCGCGCCGGGCGGCCACTTCTCCGACAACCCCGACTACGTCCACTCCTGGCCCGCCCACTGTGTCGCCGGGACGGAGGGGGTCGGCTTCCACCCGAACTTCGCCCCCGCGGTCGCCTCCGGCGCGGTCGACGCCGTCTTCGACAAGGGCGCGTACGCGGCGGCCTACAGCGGCTTCGAGGGCGCCGACGAGAACGGCGTCCCCCTCGCCGACTGGCTCCGCGCCCGCGACATCACCGAACTCGACGTCGTCGGCATCGCCACGGACCACTGCGTACGAGCCACCGCCCTGGACGCCGCGAGGGAGGGCTTCCGCACCCACGTCCTCCTGGACCTGACCGCCGGAGTAGCCGAGCAAACCACCGAGCGCGCCCTGGAGGAGCTCCGAGACGCAGGCGTGGAACTCTCGGGCAAGCCGGTGGTATAGCCCCAAAAACCCGTCTGCGGGCAACCGCGCCGCTGAGCACTCCCTGCCACGCACAGCTGCGGGCAACCGCGCCGCTGAGCACTCCCTGCCACGCACAGCTGCGGGCAATCGTGCCGCTGGGGCGGCACGGGTGGGCGCAGCGGCACCCGGCGAGCGCCGGTGAGCGGAACCCCGCCCGAGCTCAGCCCCCGCCGCGGGGAGGCTTCGCAGGGTGCGGCCGGCTCGGCACCACGGAAAAGCTCACACCCGTACCGTCGGCCGCCGAAGCAGCGCCCTGATCGGATGCCACAGCTCCGGTGTCGTGGAGGCCGGGCAGACGGGTGACGTGCGCCATATGAGGCCGTCCGGGTGGTGAAGGACCGCGGTGATCTCGTCCGGAGTCGGGGGCGCCGCGTTCCCGCGGAGGTAGATCGCGCGCATGCCCAGGTTACGGAGCCGGGTGAGGGCACGGGCACGGTTCGCGGCCAGGACGAGGACGCGGACGGAGCCGTCGCCCGGCACGGCCCCCGCCGGAACACCGACCATGGCCCCGGCGGGCACGCCGAACACGGCCCTGGACATGGCGGTCGAAGCACCGGCAGGCTCCGCGGGCAGACTCTCAGCGTCCGGCCAGGGTGCGGGTCCGGGCACGGCCACGGCAGTCCCGGCGACGGACGCGGACAGAGTCCCGACGGCCCCGGGCGATGCCCCGACGCCGGCCCCGGGCAGAGCCCCGGCGACGGCCTCGGGCAATGCCCCGACCACAGCCTCGGGCAGAGCCCCGACAGTCCCGGGCACAGCCCCGACAGTCCCGGGCACAGCCCCGACGGCCCCGGGCAGAGCCCCGGGGACTCCCCCGGAGGCAGCCCCGGGAAGAGCCCCGGCGGCAGCCTCGGGAACCCCGGGAAGAGCCCCGGAGGCACCCCCGGACCCGTCCCCGGGCAGCGCGGCGCTTCCCGCGCCCCTCGCCGTCGCTCCCGGCAGGTTGAGTGCGACGACGACATTGCCGTCCGGCAGCTTGCAGAAACCTCCTGCGGCCATGCAGGTCACACCCCCGTACGCGTCAGTGTCAATAAGAAGACCACACCCCGCACCTAAACACGTCCGGCCGCGACCCGCCAAGGGGGTCACGGCCGGACATGCTCTGACCTGCGAAAATGCTGGTTACTTCACTGCGGGGCCGACCTGGACCGAGATCGTGGAGCCGTCCTTGGCCTCCTTGACGATCTTGATCTTGGTGTTGGTGTCAGTGATCTTGACACCGGCCAGCGGGGTCGCCTCGTCGTAGTACGTGTGGGTGTGGTCGTTGAACGTGGACACACCCTTCGACGACGGGATCTTCGTCAGCACGTCCGCCTTGTGCAGCTTGAGACCGTCCGTGCGGTACAGGCTGAACGGCGAGTCGTAGGACTGGATCCGGCTGCGCATCACCGTGCCGTCGGCCCACTTCAGCGCCGCCGGGTGCGAGTCGACCGGCAGCAGCAGACCCGTACCCGGGTGGACGCTGGTGTTGTTGTCCGCCTGCGAGGTGTCCCACTTCCAGATCAACAGACCGTTCTGGTACGGGAAGTGCTCCACCCAGGCCGGACGCGTGGTCGAGAAGCCGAAGTTGTACGGGCCGACCTTCAGGGTCTTGTCGTACGACACGTACTGACGGTTCTCGGCGATGTAGTACTGGGCGTAGTCGTCCGTGATCGCCGCCCCCACACGGGAGAAGCCCTTGGCGGCCCAGGCCGCGTCCGCGCTCTCCGCGTCGTCCGAGAAAAGGACGGAGCCGTCGGCGGTCACCGCGATCGAGTCGGCCGTGAAGCCCTTCGGGGCCACCCCGCCGTCCGTCTGGTAGCGGAAGCGGAGGTCGAACTTCTGGCCCGCGTAGGCGTCCAGGGAGTACGACAGCTTCTTGTACGCGGCGGAGGAACCGGTCAGCGCGGGCTTGCCGCTGGCGTCGCGCGGGATCGCCGCGCCGTCCACCGTGCCGTCGATCGGCGTCCAGTTGGCGCCGCCGTCGGTCGACACCTCGGTGTAGAGGTAGTCGTACTCGGCCTCGATGTCGTACCAGCCGTCGAGGGTGAGCGCGGCCGACGACTTGCCCGTGAGGTCCACGGAACGGGTCAGCGTGTTGGAGAGGTTGTCACCGCTGCCGCTCCACCACTGAGTGGAGCCCTGAGCCGGCTCGACGATCTCGGTGGTGACCGTCTTCTTGGGCAGCTCGACCACGAGGGCCTGCTTGTCCTTGGTGTTGTACTCCGCGACACCCAGCTTGTGCTTCGACTTCGTCGCGGCCTTCGCCGTGTCGTAGTCGAGCCAGCCCAGCTGCAGCTTGTCCCAGGCGGTCATGTCGCCGGGCAGGTCGCCGATGGCTTCCTTGCCGGTGCCGAGCCAGGAACCGGAGGACATCAGGGTCCAGAAACCGGTGGAGTTGTCGCCGCCCTGGGTGTCGTAGTGGTCCGGCAGACCGAGGTCGTGGCCGTACTCGTGGGCGAAGACACCGAGGCCGCCGTTCTCCGGCTGGATGGTGTAGTCGCCGACCCAGATGCCGGTGTCACCGATCTTGGCGCCGCCGAGCCGGTTGCCGTCGGGGCCCGTCGCACCCGCGTCGGAGCCGAACGCGTACCAGCGGTGCGCCCAGATGGCGTCCTCGCCCTGCACGCCGCCGCCCGCGGACTCGTCCTCACCGGCGTGCACGATCTGGAAGTGGTCGATGTAGCCGTCGGACTCGTTGAAGTCGCCGTCGCCGTCGAAGTCGTAGCGGTCCCACTGGTCGAACTCGGCCACGTCCGCCTTGATCTCGGCGTCGGTGCGCCCCGCTGCCTTCTGCTGGGCGACCCAGGACGTCACGCCGTCGCTGACCACGTTCCACACGCTGGAGCAGGTCGACTGGCCGCAGGCGTTGTTGCCGTAACGGGCCTCGTTGTAGGGGACCTTGACCCAGTCGGAGACCTCGCCCTCGATCGAGTAGCGGCCCGAGGACTGCTTCTCGTAGTACGTCTTCATCGAGGCGGTGCCGTCGCCGAAGTACAGGTCCTGGAAGTGCCCCTGGTCGTAGTCCGCCTGCCAGGCCGTGGAGTTGTCCTGGGTGCGGTCCGGCTCGGCTATCTCGTTGTGCGCCGGGCCCACGGTGCCGCCGTAGCGGCTGTCGATCTGGTCGCCGAACTCGACGAGGATCGTGAAGATCTTGTCGGTCTTCTCGCGGCCGAGCTCGACGTACTTGCTCTTGCCCTTCTTGCTCTTCAGCTGCACGACCTGCGAGCCGTCACGGTTCTTGACCGTGGCGTCGCCGGATATGACCTGCTGCAGGGCCTCCTCGCGCTGGGCCTCCTGAGTCTTGCTCAGAGGGCCTTCGAGGTCATGGTCGGCGTGCTCGTGGTCCGCCGGGTCCTGCCGGTCCACAGCCGCCGCGGGCGCACCCTCGGCGGCCTGCGCCACCGTGAGGCCCGACAACGTCGCGGCCGCCGTGGCGACCGCGACGCCGATAGCGGCCGCTCTGGATGTCCAGGGTCTACTGGTCACTTGAGGTCCTCCCCCGCGCCCGTTCGCGCGGAAGGGGATGCCCCGGTCGTGGAGGAGTCCGCGCGCGGTATACGCGTGTAGTCAAGTGACGTCATTCGACCGGAGTTTCGAGATAAAAAACAGATCTTGACTTGGACAGGTCAAGTGCATTATCGGCGTCCACAGGAAGCGCCTGTTCGTTATCCGGACGTTACGTGCACCGTCCACACATCCCCGCGCACCCCTCACCCGGCGCGCATATGCCTCCTGCCGCCGGACGCCATGACTCCGTGCGCCCCCTGTGCACCCGGCACCGTGTGTCAGGTCACGCTTACCCGTCGTTCCACTCGGGCACCCTGGCGAATAGAGTCGATTGGCGGAGCGCCGGAAGTCGGCGAAAGCCAAGCCGACGGCACTGCTTCACCTTTGATTCGTATCCGTAACCCTCCCCCCATTGTGAGAGGCACGGGGAGACCCACCCGAGGACACGATTGCCATGCCTCGTCCGACGACCGCACAGCTCGCCTACGGCTCCTGCACCGTGATCTTGTCCACCCTCGCCATGCTGCTGCTGTCACAGACGAGTTCCGGCGTGGGCATCACGGTGATCGCCCTTTCCGCCCTCGCCCTCGGCCTGCTCGTCGCACTGACCGTGCCGCTGCCCAAGCCCGCCCCCAAGCCCGCGAGCAGGACCGTCGCGCGCTCCACGGCATCCACCACCGCCCCGGCCCCGACACCGGCCGCCGTGGAGTCCGAAGCCGTACGGGAGCCGGTGCACGAACGGACGGGTTCCTGAACCGGCACTGGGTGACAGCTTGCTGAAACGCTTCGGCGGGCCCGTGGATCATGGATCCCGGACCCGCCGTCGTCGTGTCGTGCCGTGCCGTCTCGTCCCACCCTCCCCCGGTCCAGCCGGCTCTCTTCGGTCAACCGGTGCTGATCACCACCGTCTTGGCCGCCTTGTCGTGCAGCCCCTGCTTGTAGGGCTTGTCGAAGAAGCTCCAGCCGCCCGCGATCGCGGTCCAGACGCAGCAGCAGCAGAAGGCGAAGGGGATCCACAGCACGGCCGCGCGCGTCAGAGCGGTCTGGAGGGAGGGCGTGGAGCCGTCGTTGAGGTTCGCCACCCGCAGCTTCATCAGCCGCTTGCCGAGGGTGCGGCCGTCCTTGACGGTGAAGTAGGTGTCGTACCCGATGTAGAGGATCGCGGCGAGCGCCTCCTGCGCCAGGGACTTGCCGAACTCGAAGTCGCCCGAGTCCACGGTGTACTGGCTGATCCTGAACGCCCACGCCAGCAGCCCCACCACGATCCCCACGAGGATCATGTCGAGGATGCGCGCGAGCACCCGCTTACCGCTGTCGGCGAGCGGCGGCATGCCCGAGAGCGGGTCATTGGGGTACTGCCCACCGCCATAGGGGTCACCGCCGTAGGGACCACCGCCGCCGCCATAGGGACCACCACCGTACGGCGGCGGCTGGCTTCCGTACGGCGGTTCCTGGCCGCCGCCGTACGGCGGTTCCTGGGGCGGGCGGTCGTACGGGGAGCCGCCGCCCTGGTGCGGCGGGGGCTGCTGCTTCCTGAACGGGTCGTCGTCCGGGGACTGACCAGATCCGTAGGGCGGCGGTTCGGTACTCATGGCCCGAGTCGACCGCGAACCCCCCGGCTCCGCATCCGGCACGGGGCCGTCCGGGGTACGAGGCTCCGTACGCATTCCCCGTCCGGCCCGTTCGCCACTCACCCGGCGCGGCGCCCGCACCGCTCCCGCAAGGTGCGACGCCCGTACCGCTACTTGCCCGCCACGAACGTGTGCGCCGCCTTGTCGTGCCAGCACTGGCGCCACGGCTTGTCGATCAGGCACCACAGGACGCCGATCACACCGATGCCGAGCAGCCCGGAGACGGTGTGGACGAGCCAGCGGCGCAGGGAGCGGCCGAACGACGGGGGCTCGTGGCCCTCGATGTCCCGGACGTCGATACCGAACAGCTTCTTGCCGAGGGTGCGGCCCCACTTGGCGGTGGGCAACACCTCGTAGAGGGCGCTGACGAGGAACAGGACGCCGAGGATGATGCCCAGATAGACGGAGGTCGTGCCGTCGACCAGCCAGACGGTGACCTTCTCGCCGGAGAGCTTGGCCGCGTCGATCTTCTCGTTGATGTGGTCCATCGCCTTCGTGCCGAACGGCACGGCGGCCCCGGCCGTGACGGCGCCGACGACCAGGCTGTCCACGAGCCGGGCGGCCAGCCGTCTGCCGAGCCCCGCGGGGCGGGCCTCCGACTGCCGCCGCACCACCGCCTGGAACGGGTCCTCCACGACCGGCTTCCACGGCGCGACCGGCTGCTCCCCCTCACCCCCCGCGAGCCGGTGCACCTGCTGCGCCCAGGAGGGCTGCCCGCC
The DNA here is from genome assembly GCF_024612015.1 of Streptomyces sp. CA-210063. Lineage (NCBI taxonomy): Bacteria > Bacillati > Actinomycetota > Actinomycetes > Kitasatosporales > Streptomycetaceae > Streptomyces > Streptomyces sp. CA-210063. The sequence goes on along the minus strand of NZ_CP102512.1, from coordinate 6,633,423 downwards.
ACCGGAACCGACGGCCATGGGCGTGTCCGCCGACTGCCGGGCGGCGGCCTGCCGGGGCACTCCCGGCGCGGGCTGCGGGGTGGGCGTGGCCTGCTGCGGGAAGGCACCGCCGAACGAGGGCTGCGGCGGCTCCGGTTGCCGCTGGGCCGGGGTGGTCGGGGTGACCGGAGTGGCTGGGGCGGCAGGAGCGGCGGGTACGGCAGGAGCGACCGCCGCCGCAGCAGCCGCAGCCGCCGCCGCCGGGGCAGTGCCGCCCGGCTGCGGACCCTGCGGACCCGGCTGCGGACCCTGCGGGCCCTGCTGCGGTCCGGACGGTGCCGTCGAGGGCGTGGAGGACTGGGGGGCGAGCCCCAGGGCCTGCTGGGCGGCTGCCTGGGCGCTCGTCAGGGGGGCGCCGAAGACGCCGGGGGTCGCGGCGGCGCCCCCGTCCGGCTGTCCCGCGCGCGAGGAGGACGGGCGGAACGTCATGGTGCCGTCCGACTGCGGCGGTTCCGCGCTGTCGGCCGCCCGCGGGCTCCCGGACGTGTTCGGGCGGCGGAAGACCACCGTGCCCTGCGGAGCCCCGGGGTCGTCCTGGGTCTCCGTCGGCGGGATCGTCGCCGTACCGTCCGTGCTCGCGGTAGGTCCGGAGTCCGCGGAGTCGATGTCGCCACCCGTGTCCGCCGCGAGGGAGACCCGGGGGTCGCGCGGGTCGGCGCCCGTGGCCGAACCCCAGGAGACCCGGCGGTCCTTGTCGCCGCCGAAGCCGGTCTGGCGGGAGCGGTCGGCGCCCCACGCGGTGGCGGGCTCGGGGCGGGAGCCGTGCAGGGCGCTGTCGGAGGCCGGGCGGGCCGGTTCGCCGCCGGACGCGGGGTCCTCGTCGAAGAAGTGCGGGCCCGTCTCCTCCACGGCGCCGGCCGAGCCGGGGCCGGAGCCGGGCGGCGGGGCGAGCGGTTCGCCGTCGGAGGGCGCCGGACGGCTCGTACCCGGCACCCAGGCCGCGCCGTTCCAGTACCGGACATATCCAGGAATGGACGGGTCCGGGTAATACCCTTCGCGGGGCCTGTCGTCGCCGGGGGCCGGGGTTGGGGCGCTCATGTCCGTCGTCCCGTATCTGCTCGTGGGTTTGGTAGGGGGCATCCACATCTACCAGACGCCGGCAAGTCCCATGACCGCTGCCGCCGGACCCACCCCTTTCGAGCACGGATCTGCTACGGGACGACACGGCCGTCGGGCGCCGGAATCGGGTGGGTGATCTGCTCGGCGAACTCGTCCGTGAACTCGTCGGAAAAAAGTTCCGCGAACCCGCGTAATGCTTCGGGCCCCACCGCCCTCTCACTCGTACGGGCCCGCCCACGGGGCCCCGTACGAGAGAGGAACGATCACCATGCGGCACACCGTCGTGGAGCGTGAGCTGGAGCTCAAGCTCGTCCTGTCGCCCGAGCGCAGCGTCCCCGTGCCGGCCAAGCTGCGCTACCGCAGCGACGACCCGTACGCCGTGCACATCACCTTCCACATCAACTCCGACCGCCCGGTGCGCTGGACGTTCGCGCGGGAGCTGCTCGTGGAGGGCGTGTTCCGGCCGTGCGGGCACGGGGACGTGCGGGTGTGGCCGACGAAGGTGTCGGGCCGCGGCCTCGTGCTGATGGCGCTCAGCTCGCCGGACGGGGACGCGCTGCTCGAAGCGCCGGCCGCCGCCGTGTCGGCCTGGCTGGAGCGGACCCTGCGGGTGGTCCCGCCGGGGTCCGAGTTCGACATGCTGCGCATCGACGACGGTCTGGCCGAACTGCTCGCCCAGTGACGCGCGGGCGTCAGAACAGCGGGCGTCAGAGCAGCAGATGTCAGAACAGCAGGTGTCAGAACAGCTTGCCCGGGTTGAGGATGCCCAGCGGGTCGAAGACGGACTTCACGGCCCGCTGCATCTCCATGCCCACCGGGCCGATCTCCCGTGCCAGCCACTCCTTCTTGAGGATGCCCACGCCGTGCTCGCCGGTGATCGTGCCGCCGAGTTCCAGGCCGAGGGCCATGATCTCGTCGAAGGACTCGCGGGCGCGCCGGGACTCGTCGGGGTCTGCCGCGTCGAAGCAGACGGTGGGGTGCGTGTTGCCGTCGCCGGCGTGTGCGCAGACCCCGATGGTCAGGTCGTACTTCTCGGCGATGCGGTCGACGCCGTCGAGCAGTTCGCCGAGCTTCGAGCGCGGCACGCACACGTCGTCGATCATCGTCGTGCCCTTCACCGCCTCCAGCGCGGTGAGCGACAACCGCCGCGCCTGGAGCAGCAGTTCGGACTCCGCCGCGTCGTCCGCCGGTACGACCTGGGTGGCGCCCGCGGCCTCGCACAACTCCCCGACGGCGGCGAGGTCGGCGGCCGGGTCCGGGGTGTCGAAGGCGGCGAGCAGCAGCGCCTCGGTGGTCTCCGGCAGTCCCATGTGGGCCAGGTCGTTGACGGCCTTCACCGTCGTACGGTCCATGAGTTCGAGCAGTGAGGGCACGTGCCCGCCGGCCATGATCCGGCAGACCGCGTCGCACGCGGCGGCCGCCGACGCGAACTCCGCGGCGAGCACGAGCTGTTGCGGCGGCTGCGGCTTGAGGGCGAGGATCGCGCGGACGACGATGCCGAGCGAGCCCTCCGAGCCGACGAAGAGCCGCGTGAGGTCGTACCCGGCGACGCCCTTCGCGGTCCGCCTGCCGGTGGACATCAGCCGGCCGTCGGCGAGCACGACGTCCAGGCCGAGGACGTACTCGGCGGTCACCCCGTACTTCACACAGCACAGGCCGCCGGAGGCCGTGCCGATGTTGCCGCCGATCGTGCACATCTCCCAGCTGGAGGGGTCCGGCGGGTAGCAGAGGCCGTGCTCGTTGACCGCGCGGGAGAGGGTCGCGTTGATGACGCCGGGTTCGACGACGGCGATGCGGTCGACGGGATCGATTTCGAGAATCCGGTCCATTTTCGTCAGGGACAGCACGATGCAGCCCTCGGAGGCGTTGGCGCCGCCGGAGAGGCCCGTGCGGGCACCCTGGGGGACGACCGGGACGCGCAGTTCCGTGGCGACGCGCATGACGTGCCGCACCTGTTCGACGGTCCGGGGCAGGACGACGACCGCCGGGACACCCGCCTCGCAGAAGCTCGCCATGTCGTTCGCGTACGAGGCCGTGACGTCCGGATCGGCGAGGACCGCCTCCGGCGGCAGGCCGCTCAGCAGACGGTCGACGAGGTTGCCGGTCGTCTCGTCACTCGGGGCTTGAATACGGCTCATGATCACAGGTTCGCACTCACGGCCATCGGTGTGAACCCGTCGACGCGAGCCTTCCGGGGTGCGGGATGTGGTCGTCGTATTGACGCACAGTGAGCGGCATGTCTGTGGAGAACGAGGAGCGGGCGGCCAGGCGACTGGGGCGCGTGCTGGGCGGGCTGGGCGAGGCCGCGCGAGTGACTCTGCGGAGGGTGCCCGGGTGGGGGCAGGGGCGGGGAGTGATCGGTGCGGTCCTCGGATGCTTCGTGCTCGGGGGTGTGCTGATGGCGGTGCCGCCGGACGGGGGTGACGGGGGTGGGGGCCGGGAGGCGCGGCCGGTGGGCGCGGCCGGGCCCGAGGTGCGGACACGGGCCGTCGTGACGGCCGGGGTGCCCGCAGCGCTGCCCGACGTGGCCGAGGTCATCCGGGAACGCGAGGCCCGGGTGCGGGAGCGTCCGCGTGACCACGCGTCCTGGGCGGTGCTCGGCGTCGCGTACACCGAGCGGGCCCGGCGGACCGGCACCGTCGCCGACTACCCCAGGGCCGAACGCGCGCTGCACACCTCCCTGCGGCTCCGGCCGCGCGGCAACGCGGACGCCCTCGCCGGGCTGACCGCGCTCGCGAGCGCCCGCCGCGACTTCCGGACGGCGGAGCAGTGGGGCGAGGAGGCCGCACGGGTGGCACCGGGCCGCTGGACCTCGTACGCGCTCCTCATCGACGCGTACGACGGGCTCGGCCGGTACAAGGCCGCGCGCGGCACCCTGGAGAAGCTGCTCGCCGTGAACTCCGGGCCGGCGGCGCGGGCGCGGGCCGCGCAGGTCTACTGGGACCAGGGGGGACGGGAGGACGCGGCCGCGACGATCGCCGACGCGGCGGTCTCGGGTGAGTCGGCCGAGGGGGCCGCGTGGTGGGTGCGGGCCGGGGAGCTGGCCTGGGAGCGGGGGGAGCCGGAGGAGTCGTTGCGGTACTGCGAGGCCGCCGGTCGGCTGACCGCCGGGGGCGAGCCCGACACCGATGCCTGCCGGGGGCGTGCGCTGGCCGCGCTGGGGCGCACGGCGGAGGGGGTACGGGCGTACCGGGTGGCGTTGTCCCGGCGGCCGTCGGCCCACGTCGCGTTGCGGTTGGGCGAGTTGTACGAGTCGCTGGGGCGGGCGAAGGAGGCGCGGGAGCAGTACGGCGTGGTGCGCGCGCTGGTGCGGCGGTCCGCCGCGGCCGGGGTGAACGAGTCGCTCGTCCTCGGCGCGCTCGAGTCGGAGCACGGTGATCCGGAGGTGGCGGTGCGGGTGCTGCGCGCGGAGTGGGAGCGGCAGCCGAGTCTGCGGGTGGCGGACGCGTTGGGGTGGGCGTTGCATCGGGCCGGGGAGGATCAGGAGGCCCTCGGGTATGCGCGGCGGGCGACCGACAGGGAGCGTGGTGGGGAGGTGCGCAGTGCGGATTTCCTCTCCCACCGGGGAGCGATCGAGCAGGCGCTGGGGCTGGCGGCCTCGGCGCGGCGGCATCTGGCCGAGGCGCGTCGCCTCAACCCGTATGTGGCCTATTAGCTCGGGGGGTGCGGTTCGTAGGCGGGTGCGGGTGCGTTGTGGCTGGTCGCGCAGTTCCCCGCGCCCCTGAAAAGCAGGGGCTGGTCTTTTAGGGGCGCGGGGAACTGCGCGAGCAACCACGAACCACCCGCAGTCGCCCGAACACAGTCAGCCCCGAGTCACTCGGCGCCCTCAAAGATTGCCGCGCTTCTCCTGCTCCCTCTCGATCGCCTCGAACAGCGCCTTGAAGTTGCCCTTGCCGAACCCCATCGACCCGTGCCGCTCGATGATCTCGAAGAAGACCGTCGGCCGGTCCTGGACCGGCTTGGTGAAGATCTGCAGCAGATACCCGTCCTCGTCCCGGTCCGCGAGGATCTTGAGCTCGCGGAGGGTCTCGACCGGGACCCGGGTGTCGCCCACCCACTCGCCGAGCGTGTCGTAGTAGGAGTCCGGGGTGTCCAGGAACCGGACCCCCGCCGCCCGCATCGTCCGTACCGTCCGCACGATGTCGTTCGTGTTGAGCGCGATGTGCTGGACGCCCGCGCCGCCGTAGAACTCCAGGTACTCGTCGATCTGGGACTTCTTCTTGGCGATGGCGGGCTCGTTGATGGGGAACTTGACCTTCAGGGTCCCGTCCGCGACGACCTTCGACATCAGCGCGCTGTACTCGGTGGCGATGTCGTCGCCCACGAACTCCTTCATGTTCGTGAAGCCCATGACCCGGTGGTAGAACTCGACCCACTCGTTCATGCGCCCGAGCTCGACGTTGCCGACGCAGTGGTCGATGGCCTGGAAGGTGCGCTGGGCGGGCGGTTCGACGAGGGGGTCGGCGGCGACGTAACCGGGGAGGTACGGGCCGTCGTAGCCGGTGCGCTCGACGAGGGTGTGGCGGGTCGTGCCGTACGTGGCGATGGAGGCCAGGACGACCGTGCCGTGCTCGTCCTTCACCTCGTACGGCTCGGTGACGCCGCGGGCACCGTGCTCGATGGCGTAGGCGTACGCGCGGCGGGCGTCCGGGACCTCGATGGCGAGGTCGATCACGCCGTCGCCGTGCTCGGCGACATGCTCGGCGAGGAAGTGGCCCCAGGTGGTGGCGGGTTTGACGACCGAGGTGAGGACGAAACGGGCCGAGCCGTTCTCCAGGACGTAGCTCGCCGTCTCGCGGCTGCCGGTCTCGGGGCCGGCGTAGGCGACGAGGCGCATGCCGAAGGCGGTCGAGTAGTAGTGGGCGGCCTGCTTGGCGTTGCCCACGGCGAAGACGACAGCGTCCATTCCCTTGACCGGGAAGGGGTCTGCCTGCCGTGCGGTGTCGGGGACGGGGTGTGTGATCTGCGTCATGGCCGCAGGTTCCTCCCGTGGAGGCAAGGTGCGCAACACTTGCGGTTTCCGCTGGACAATCTGACCAGTGAAGAACCCATACTCCAGCTTCTTCTGTACAGGGTGACCATCCCGGGAGGTCTCATGTCGATCGATCATCTGGACGGCCGGCTGATCGTCCTGCTCGCGCGGGAGCCACGGATCGGGGTGCTGGAGATGTCGCGGCGGCTGGGGGTCGCGCGGGGCACGGTGCAGGCCCGGCTCGACCGGCTTCAGTCGAATGGAGTCATCCGGGGATTCGGGCCCCAGGTGGATCCGGCCGCGCTCGGCTACCCGGTCACGGCGTTCGCGACGCTGCAGATCAGACAGGGGCAAGGGGCCGACGTACGGGCGCACTTGGCGACCGTGCCGGAGGTGCTGGAGCTGCACACGACGACCGGCAGCGGGGACATGCTGTGCCGCCTCGTGGCCCGTTCGAACGCCGATCTCCAGCGGGTGATCGACCGGGTTGTCGGTTTTGATGGCATCGTCCGGGCCGCCACGGCGATCGTCATGGAGAACCCTGTACCGCTGCGGATCATCCCGCTGGTGGAGCAGGCGGCGATCGAGGGGGACCGGGAGACGACGACCTAGCCGACCCTGGGGGTGTGTGCGGGTGAGCTTCTGGGAGTACGTCGGCAGCTACCACGAGAAGCTGCTGTTCGACCTGTACCAGCACGCCGGCGCGGTGTTCCCGTGCATGGTCGTGGCCACGGTCCTCGGAGTGCTGATCGGTGTCGTGACGTATCGCAGGGAGTGGGCCGCCGGGCTCGCCACGACCACCACCACCACCACCCTCCTGGCCATCCCCTCCCTCGCCATGATCGGTCTGCTGATCCCGGTGACGGGCCTGGGCGTGGCGCCCACGGTGATCGCGCTGACGCTGTACGGGCTGCTGCCGGTCGTCCGGAACGCGATCGTGGGCCTGCGCGGGGTCGACCCGGCGCTGGTGGACGCGGCGAAGGGCATCGGGATGTCCCGGCTCCCGCGGCTGCTGCGGGTCGAACTGCCGCTCGCCTGGCCGCCGATCCTCACCGGGATCCGGGTCTCCACGCGGATGCTGATGGGCATCGCCGCGATCGCCGCGTACGCCTCCGGGCCGGGCCTCGGCAACGAGATCTTCCGCGGCATCGCCTCCCTGGGCAGCGCGAACGCCCTCAACCAGGTGCTCGCGGGCACGCTCGGGATCGTCGCGCTGGCGCTGCTGTTCGACGCCGCGTACGTGCTGATCGGGCGGCTGACAATTCCGAGGGGGATCCGTGGCTGACACCGGCATGAAGGCGATGGCGGGCACGGCGAGTGCGACCGGTACGACGGGGGCCACCATCGAGTTGGTCAACCTCAGCAAGCGGTATCCAGGCAGTCGTCAACCCTCTGTCGACAGCGTCAGTATGCGGATCAACGCGGGCGAGACCGTCGTGCTCGTCGGGCCGTCCGGATGCGGCACGTCAACAACGCTCAAGATGATCAACAGGTTGATCGAGCCGTCCAGTGGCTCCGTCCGGATCAATGGTGAGGACGTCACCCGCATTGATCCGGTCAAGCTGCGACGCAAGGTGGGGTACGCCGTCCAGTCGTCCGGCCTCTTCCCGCACATGACCGTCGCCCAGAACATCGCGCTCGTGCCGAGGATGGTCGGCTGGTCCGCGGTCCGGGTGAGGGCGCGGGTGGCGGAGATGCTGGAACTGGTGGGGCTCGACCCGGGTGAGTTCCGCGGCCGGTATCCGCGTCAGCTCTCCGGCGGCCAGCGGCAACGGGTGGGCGTGGCGCGGGCGCTGGCCGCCGATCCGCCCGTGCTGCTGATGGACGAGCCGTTCGGGGCGGTGGACCCGATCACGCGCGGCCATCTCCAGGACGAACTGCTCCGGCTCCAGCGCGAGCTGCGCAAGACGATCGTGTTCGTCACGCATGACGTCGACGAGGCGATCAAGCTCGGCGACCGGATCGCGATCCTGCGGGAGCGGTCGCACATCGCGCAGTTCGACACCCCGGAGGCGATCCTCGCCGGCCCGGCCGACGACTTCGTCTCCGGTTTCGTGGGCGCGGGGGCAGCCCTGAAGCGGCTCGACCTCACGCGCGTACGGGACGTCCAGGTCACCGACTTTCCGACGGTCGATGTGGATGACCCGCTGCAACAGGTCCTCAGCCTGTTGCGGGCCGACGGCACCGGCGACGTCCTGCTCCTCGACCGGCACGGACGGCCCTTGAAGTGGCTGCGGCGCGGCGACCTGATGCGCGCCAAGGGGGCGCTCGCGCGGGCCGGGACCCCGGTGCGCTCCACCGTGGCCGAGGACGCCACCCTGCGGGACGCCCTGGAGGCCGTACTGACCGGCGACGCGGGACGGGTCGCCGTCACCGGACGGCACGGGGAGTACACCGGCGTCGTGGACATGCAGACCCTGCTCCGCTCCGTCCACGGGCTCCTGAAGGCCGACCGGCTGAACGCCCTGGAACACCGGCACGAACCGGAGGGGGCCCGCACCGGGCAGACGCACGCCGAGCAGGCGGGCGACGAAGAGGTCCCCTCGGGGGCACGGACGTGACCGCGGCCGAGGTGGGTTCCACGACCGAGGCGGCCGACGCCGCCGGGGCGGGCCGCGCGGCGGGGGCGGGAGCCGCTGCCGGGGCGGGCCCCACTGCCGAAGAGGGAGCCGCCGCCGAGGAGGACCGCACGGCCGAGGCAGGGGCCGCTGCCGGAACAGGCCCCACTGCCGGGGGGCGCCCCACTGCCGAAGAGGGAGCCGCCGCCGAGGAGGACCGCACGGCCGAGGCAGGGGCCGCTGCCGGAACAGGCCCCACTGCCGGGGGGCGCCCCACTGCCGAAGAGGCAGCCGCTGCCGAAGAGGGAGCCGCCGCCGAAGAGGGAGCCGCTGCCGAAGAGGACCCCGTTGCCGACGCTCGCGCCGCCCTCGCGCCGGACGGCACCTCCGCGCCAGGTACGGCCCCTGCCGCCGACGAGACCCCTCCGCCGACCGAGCCCGCCACCCCCCGGGTGACCTGGCGGAAGCTGACCCTTCTGCCCTCCGTCCTGGTCGTCGTCCTCCTCACCACCTGGCTCTGGTTCCGGCAGGCCGAACTGGACGCGATCTCCTCGAACGCCGTGTCGAACGGGCAGGTGCGGCAGGCCCTGTGGCAGCACATCCAGCTGACCGCGATCTCCACCTTCTTCGTGCTGATCACCGCGATCCCGCTGGGCATCCTGCTGACGCGGGAAACGTTCCGCAGGGCCACCCCGGTGGCCATGACCATCGCCGACAGGGGCCAGGCGACCCCGGCCATCGGCCTGCTCGCCCTGCTGGTGATCTGGCTGGGCATCGGGCGGACGGCGGCGCTGATCGGCATCATCGTCTATGCCGTCCTGCCCGTCCTCGCCCACACGATCGCCGGCCTGAAGGCGAACGACCCGACCCTCCTCGAAGCGGCACGGGGCATCGGCATGTCCCCGACGGAGGTGCTCACCCGCGTCGAACTCCCCCTGGCCGTACCGCTGATCCTCGCGGGCGTCCGGACGGCCCTCGTCCTGAACGTGGGCACGGCGACCCTCGCCACCTTCGGCGGAGGCGGCGGCCTCGGCGTACTGATCACGACCGGGATCACCAACCAGCGCATGCCGGTCCTCGTGCTCGGCTCGATCCTGACGGTCGCCCTGGCGCTGCTCGTCGACTGGCTCGCCTCACTGGCGGAACTGCTGCTCCGGCCGCGCGGCTCGGAGGCGGACTCGTGAGACCGCGTACGCCCCTGCTGACGCTCGTACCGCATTCGGTCAACGACGGTCGATCAGCAGCCGGGTACGGAACCCTTGCCCGTCTCCAGCGCCACGAGCGAGCTGACCGCGCCCTTCAGGGTCGTCACCGGGATGAGCCGCAGCCCCTCGGGCAGTTCGGCCTTCGCATCGGCGCACTCGGCCTTGGGGACCAGGAAGACGGTCGCGCCGTCACGGTGGGCGGCCTGGGTCTTGAGAGCGACTCCACCGACGGCACCGACCTTGCCTGCGGTGTCGATGGTCCCCGTACCGGCGATGACGCGGCCGCCGGTGAGGTCGCCGCCGCTGCCGTCACCGTCGAGCTTGTCGATGATGCCGAGGGAGAAGAGCAGGCCCGCGCTGGGGCCGCCGACGTCGGCGAGGCGCAGGGTGACCTTGATGTCGCCGGAGTCCTCGCCGAGGTAGGCGAGCGCCGCCTCGGTGGCCGTGTCCTGGGACTCCCTCATCTCGGCCTCGTTGTGCTCCTGGATCTCCTCGGTGGTGTCGCCGCTGGGGTAGACCGCGTCGCGTGGCATGACCGCCTGGTCCGTACGGAACCAGCCGTCGAGCACCTCGCCCAGCTCGATCCGGGCGTCCGGCCCCGTCGCCTCGATCGTCGTCATCCGCAGCTGACCGCTGGTCCTGCGGGGCTCCGCTCCGGTGATCGTGATCACCGGCTCCCCCTTGTTCTCGCCCAGCACGTTCGCCGTCATCCCCGGCTGCGCCACGGAGAACGGCAACGGCGCGAACGCCGCCGTGGCGAGCAGCCCCACGACGGGCAGGGCGCATACGGCTACGGCCACGGGGCGCGAAAGGCTGGCGAGACGAGAGAGCACGAGGTCAATCTAACGTGAGGGGTGATTCCGGCCAGGGGGCGGTACTACCGGGGGCGGGGCCACGGCGGTGGGCCGGTGCGGGAAGGCGGGCCTGGAGGGGGGAGGCGGGCCTCAGTTGACGTCCACGTCCTCGAAGAGGGCGAGCATGCGCGTGAGCACCCGTACGCAGGCGTCGACATCGGCCCCCGTCAGGTCCCCGCTCGCCTGCTCCAACAGCACGCTCTCCCGGGCGATCAGTGTGTCGATGGCCGTACGACCGGTGTCGGTCAGCCGGATCAGGGAGGACCGCTGGTGCGCGGGGTTGGGGATGGCCTCGACGAGGTCCCGCCCCGCCGCCTCGTTGACCATCCGCTGCACGAACTGCCTGCTCAGCGCCAGCGTCCGCCCCATCTGCGGCACGGTCATGGGCCGCCCGCCCATACGCAGCAGCTCCAGGACCGCGCGTACGCCGACGGGGAAGCCCTCCTTCGACTCCTTCAGCTCCAGCGCGCGGGTCGTGCGCCGGTAGAGGGGCCCGAGCACGGCGAACACCTCGGACAGCCGCCCGGCGAGGACATCGGGCGGCAGCGGCTCATCGTTCTCTGTCACGGGGCCATTCTCTTGCACACTCACCACGGGACAGAATGACAACCTGGTTGTCACCATCTCCCCAATATGACACCTTAGTTGTCATGACTGATGCCTCTGAGGTACTCACCTTCCAGTCCGACGACGGCCCGCTCGCCTATCGGGACGTCGGTTCGGGCCCCCCGCTCGTGCTGCTGCACGGCGGCCTCACGGACCACCGCATGTGGCGCGACCTGGTCCCCGCCCTCGCGGTCGACCACCGTGTCATCACCCCGGACGCGCGCGGTCACGGCTCCTCCGCCAACGCGAGCAAACCGTTCCGCCTCACCGACGACCTCGCCGCGCTGCTGCGCCACCTGGACACGGGCCCCGCGGTCCTGATCGGCATGTCGATGGGCGGGGCCACCGCCGTCGACACGGCGCTGGAGCACCCGGAACTGGTACGGGCCCTCGTCGTCAGCGGCGTCGGGACCAGCGAGCCCGAGTTCACGGACCCCTGGACCAAGGACAGCACCGCCCGGTACTACGGCGCGCTGATGTCCGGCGACATCGAGGGCTGGCTGGACATCGTCGGCGAGGTCGTCGCCGGCCCGCACCGCGCGATCGCCGACGTGGACCCCGACATCGTGCGGCGTGTACGGGAGATGAGCCGCGCCACCGCCGCCAAGCACACGGTCGGCGAGACGGACTGGCACGTCCCGGTGACGGACACCTGGGCCCGCGCCGCCGGCATCACCGCCCCCGTCCTCGCCATCAACGGCACCCTGGACGCCTCCGACCTCATCGCCATGGCCGAACGCCTGGTCGCGACGGTCGCGAGCGACAGCCGCGCCACCTCGATCGAGGGCACGGCCCACTACGCCAACATGGAACAGCCGGACACCTTCAACAAGCTCTTGCTGGAGTGGCTGAGCACCCTGCCGTAGACCAACCGGCGTCGCCGCAGTACGTACCCGGCGTCCCCGCAGTACGTACCCGGCGTCCCCGCGGTACGTACCCGGCGTCACCGCAGCGCGTCGGCCACCTCTCGGGCCGCGTCCATGACACGCGGCCCGACCCGCTCCGGTATCGCGTCGGCCAGCATCACCACGCCCACGCTGCCCTCCACCCCGGTCACCCCGAGCAGCGGCGCCGCGGCCCCGCTGGCCCCCGCCTCCAACTCCCCGTGGGTGAGGGCGTACCCCGGCCAGTCCCCCGGCTGCTGCCGCCCGGACAGAATCGCCCGCCCCGCGGCCCCCCGGTCCAGGGAGTGCCGGAACCCGGCGCGGTACGCCACGTGGTAATCCGTCCACGTCGGCTCGACCACGGCGACGGCCAACGCCTCGCTGCCATCGACGAGCGTCAGATGCGCCGTGGCCCCGATGTCCTCGGCCAACGACCGCAGCGCGGGCAACGCGGCTTCCCGTACCAACGGATGCACCTGCCGCCCCAGCCGCAGCACCCCCAGGCCAACCCGGGCACGTCCGCCCAGGTCACGCCGTACGAGGCAGTGCTGTTCCAGGGTGGCGAGCAGGCGGTACACCACGGTCCGGTTGACCCCGAGCTTGGTGGACAGCTCGGTGACGGTCAGCCCGTGATCGGTGTCGGCGAGCAGCTTGAGGACCCGCAGTCCTCGATCGAGAGTCTGGGAAGTCTCCGCGGTCACGACGCCCACTCCTTCGTGGTGAGGGCGGCGACCTCTGTCACGGCTAATGCGCCACCGGTCCCGTTCGGCGACGCGCTACAGAGGCCGCCGATCGGCTGAACCCGGTTGATCCGGGCGGAGTCGCTTCACGGCTGCGCTCCGCGGCGGCGCTGCCACGGGGCGTGTGCGTAGCGGGACAGTAGACGAGCGGGTTCGCTGAGCGGAAGACTCCGTCCAGAATCCGGGCAGTGTCCGGTATGGACTACTTGCCTTTGTCGCGAAATGTACGGGCGCATCTCGCCCTGCGTGCGCGGCCCTCACGCCCGGCGCATACGCGGACGCACGAGCGCGTCACTTCATCCGGGTCGCCCACTCCTGCACCTTGGCGATCCGCTGCCGCAGCTGCCCCGCCGTGGCCTCGGCACTCGGCGGTCCACCGCACACGCGCCGTACCTCGGTGTGGATGACACCGTGCGGCTTGCCGCTCTGATGGGAGTACGCGCCGACCATGCCGTTGAGCTGTTTACGCAGCTCGAGCAGCTCCTTGTGGGTGACGACGGGCCGCCGGTCGGCCGGCAGCTCGACGAGGTCGGCCTCGGCGTCCGGCTTCTTGCGACTGTGCGCGATCTGCCGCGCCTGCCGCTTCTGGAGCAGCAACTGCACCTGGTCGGGCTCCAGCAGCCCGGGAATCCCGAGGTAGTCCTGCTCCTCCTCGCTTCCCGGGTGGGCCTGCATGCCGAACTCGGCGCCGTTGTACATGACCCGGTCGAACACCGCGTCGGACTCGAGCGCCTCGAACGGCAGCATGTCCTGCTCGCCGGTGTCCTCGTCCTGCTCCCTCTCCGCCTCCGCCAGGAGCTTCTCCTCCTCGGCGTACGGGTCCTCCTCGCCCTCCTTCTTCGGCTTGTCGAGGGCGTGGTCCCGTTCCACCTCCATCTCGTTGGCGAAGGTGAGCAGGTCGGGCACGGTCGGCAGGAACACGGACGCGGTCTCGCCGCGCCGCCGGGACCGTACGAATCGCCCGACGGCCTGGGCGAAGAAGAGCGGGGTGGAGATCGTGGTGGCGTACACGCCGACGGCCAGCCGGGGGACGTCGACGCCTTCGGACACCATCCGGACGGCCACCATCCACCGGTCGGTGCTGTGGCTGAACTCGTCGATACGGTCCGACGCGCCCGAGTCGTCCGACAGAACGACCGTCGCGCTCGTCCCCGTGATCTCCCGGATCAGCTTGGCGTAGGCGCGCGCGGAGTCCTGGTCGGTGGCGATGACGAGGGCGCCGGCGTCCGGGATGGCCTTCCTGACCTCGGTGAGCCGCTGGTCGGCGGCGCGCAGCACACTCGGCATCCACTCGCCGCGCGGATCGAGCGCCGTACGCCAGGCCTGGCTGACCGCGTCCTTGGTCATGGGCTCGCCGAGCCGCGCCTCGATCTCGTCGCCCGCCTTGGTCCGCCAGCGCATGTTGCCGCTGTAGGAGAGGAAGATGACGGGCCGCACGACATTGTCGGCGAGCGCGTTGCCGTAGCCGTAGGTGTAGTCGGCGGACGACCGCCGGATCCCGTCCGCGCCCTCCTCGTACGTCACGAAGGGGATGGGGTTGGTGTCGGACCGGAAGGGCGTACCGGTGAGGGCGAGCCGTCGGGTGGCGGGCTCGAAGGCCTCCAGGCACGCCTCGCCCCAGGACTTGCTGTCACCGGCGTGGTGGATCTCGTCGAGGATGACGAGGGTCTTGCGCTGCTCGCTGCGGTTGCGGTGCAGCATGGGCCGTACGCCGACGCCCGCGTAGGTGACCGCGACGCCGTCGTACTCCTTGCTGAGCGGCCCCGCGCTGTACTCCGGGTCCAGCCTGATCCCTATCCGCGCCGCGGCCTCCGCCCACTGCTTCTTCAGATGCTCGGTGGGCGCCACGACCGTCACCTGCTGCACGACGTGATGGTGCAGCAGCCAGGACGCGAGCGTCAGCGCGAAGGTCGTCTTCCCGGCGCCCGGAGTCGCGACCGCGAGGAAGTCCCGCGGCTGCTCCTGGATGTACTTCTCCATCGCCCCCTGCTGCCAGGCACGCAGCTTGCTGGCCGTACCCCAGGGGGCACGCCCGGGAAAGGCGGGCGAGAGGTGATGGTTCGAGGAGGCGGCGGTGGTAGTCACGGTCTCCGGTCTGGTGGTCGGGCGGCTCGGCGGGTAGCCCCGGGCGACTCGCGCAGCGACTCGGACACCCTGGCTACGTATGACAACCGGGCCACCCTACCGGCGCCCCGGTTCCGTCAACGCGCGAACTGCGCCGGGCGGCCCACAGGTGGGACTCACCTCACACTGGGCAGCCGGCGATGTCAGCGCGCGAAGCGCGGCAGTTGAGCAGCGATCTTGGGTACGTCCAGTGCGCCCTGGCAGACATCCAGCACGAAGTGCTCGGCCTCGTCCACGTCGAAGTCGACGTCCAGGGGGTGCCCGTTCATGTGCAGGTACACCCAGGTCGCATACCAGGCGATGCGCTTGTTCCCGTCGACAAGGGCATGGTTGCGAGCCAGCGACTCCATCAACGCCGCGGCCTTCTGCCACACGTCCGGGTACGCGTCCTGCCCGAACACGCTCGACTGGGGACGCGCTAGGGCCGAGTCCAGGAGCCCGTAGTCGCGCACCTCGTCCGCCCCGAGCCGCTGTGCGAGATTCAGCAGCTCGGGCATCGTGAGGTAGTGCATCAGGCGAGCCTCCGGTTCAACTCGGCGCTGGCCTTCAGCACATGCTCGGCCGCCTCGTTGAACAGTCTTGAGTGCTCGTTTATGGCCGCGATCACCGCGTCGTGCGCGAAGGCCTGCATGCTGCGCCCCTCCGCCGCCGCGCGCTCGCGCAGGGCATCGAGCTCTTCATCCGTAAACCGCAGGTTCAGTCCAGCCATGCAGCAACGGTACTACGCGGTACCACATGGTGTCACCGCGATTCGCCCCGCACCCGCGTAGTCACCCAGGCCCCCACCAACGCCACCGCCACCATCGGCAGGAACACCGCGACGAAGGCGGCCGGATGCGACCCGGCACCGGAGGCCGTCGTGGTCGTGTGCGCGACCGCGCCGCCGCCCAGGGCCGCGAAGGCGGCGCCGCCCGCGGCGAGCAGGAGCGCGTTGGAGAGGCCGTCGGAGATCTGGAGGGCGGCGGAGTTGGCGCCGGCCTGGTCGGGTGCGGAGAGCTTGAGCAGGAGCACGCTGGTGGAGGAGATGACGAGGCCCATCCCGAAGCAGCCGACGGCCCAGGCCACCGCCACGGTCCACACCGGGACACCCTCGATCAGCACACCCGGCGCCGCGGCGATCGCGGCGGCGACCAGCACCATCCCGAGCGTCATCAGCCGCTCCCGGTACGGCTCCACCCTCGGCCGCGACTGCACCCACGAGCCCAGCGCCCAGGTCCCACCGCTGGCCGCGAGGGAGAACCCGGCGAGCGTCGGCGACAGCCCCCGCTGGGTGACCAGCATCAACGGCACGAACGACTCGGCGGCGATGAAGGACCCCGCCGCCAAACCGCGCAACAACACCACGGACGGCAGCCCCCGCACCGCCCGGTACGTACCCGGCGGCAACAGCCCCAGCACCGCCGGCACCAGCAGCCCCACTCCCGCCACCGCCGGGACGATCGACAGCCACCGCAGATCCTGGGCCGCGTACTGCAGCAGCCCGGCCCCGAGCGAGATACCGAGGGCGAGCCGGATGCGGCGCCGGTCGAAGGAGGCGGCCGATGCCGCCGCCGGGTCCTGTGAGGGAACCTCCGCCGGGCCCGACGCCCGGCGCCGGATCTGCGGCAGCGCCAGCACCAGCGGGAGCACGACCAGCACCGGGATCCCCACGAACACCCAGCGCCAGCCCAGGTGTTCGGTCACGGCACCCGCGGCGAGCGGGCCGACCACGGTGGGGAGGATCCAGCACGCCGCGAACGCCGCCATGATCGCCGGCTGCAACCGCCCCGGATACGCCCGCCCCACCACCACATACAGCGCGACGATCACCAGCCCGCCACCGAGCCCCTGCACGGCCCGCCCGAGGACGAACAACCACATCACCCCGGCCGTCCCCGACATCACCAGCCCCGCCGCGAAGGCACCGATCCCCGCCCCCAACGGCCCCCGCCGGTCCGACCACTGCCCCGCCAGCACCATTCCGAACAGACTGGTCGTGAAGTACGCCGAGAACGCGAACCCGTACGCCGAGATCCCGTCCAACTCCCGCGCCGCCACCGGCATCGCCGTCGCGACCGCCGTGGCCTCGAACGCGATCAACAGCACGACGGAGACGATCCCCACACTGAGCGCCCGGTAGGACCGCCCCAGCACCCCCTGTGCACCCTCGGCGACAACAGGCAGGTCAGGCTTCGTCTGCGCGACATCCGTGTCACGCGGTTCCAAGGCGGCCATGCCCGCCAGCGTAAGGGGCACCACCCATATTCACCCCTGTCGGAAGTCCCCCACCTCCTACGACCTTGGCCCTACACCCCGCCATTCATGAACGGCGTATGGCAGTCCCGTTGCAGCGCCCCCGCGCCCCTTGAGCCACCGCCCGAGCCCCGCCTACGGTCTCCCTATCGAGTTCGGAGCGGACACCTCGCTCCCCACACGACCGTGTGCCCGAGTGGTTCAGGGAGTCGCCTGCAAAGCGACTTACGCGGGTTCGATTCCCGCCACGGTCTCCAGGGCCTCAGCGCCCGCGCAAGCCTCGTTCCGCAGCGTCTCCACCCAGCAGCCCGTGGCCGTCCCCTCGCGCTTCTCGCGATGCAGCAGCCACAGCTTGAAGGCGAGGGTGGAGATGTCGGCGTCCAGGGGACACAGGGTCGACTCGGACTCGCTCCAGTTGTGGATCGCGCCGGTGGTGCCGTCGACGACGAGGCTGCTGCCCTCGACGAAGTGACCGAGACGTATCAAGTGGGCGGCTGAGGCAGGGAGTCGGTCGGGGGTGAACCCGCCGGGGCGCTCGTTCGCGTGGTACTCGGCGAGGGTCGGCAGCGGGATGTCCGTGTCGAGTCGGAAGAACCCGTGCTCCTCGGGCAGGCCCATGTCCCGCAGGAAGCGCCGGGTCGGCTCGTGGGTGAGCGTGGCCGGGAAGTCGAAGTCCTCGAAGCGCCACACCTTGCTCCGGCCGAACTCCTCGTCCAGCAGGCGGGCGGGCAGGTCGAGCGCCAGCCCCGACCGGGTGACCGGTCCTCCGGTCAGTACCGCCAGGTCGTTCGGTCGGTCCAGGTCGTTCAGGTCCGTCAGGCCCATTGTCCCCATCGTCATTGTGCTCATGGCTCCCCCCAGCACATGGTGCGCATCGTGCTTCCCCCAGTGAGGTCACGTCCTACCGCTCAGCGGTCGTCCGCCCCACTGCCAAGAACCATACGCCGCACCACTGACAACGCCCGACGTACGTGCAAACACGCACCTCAGAGGCTACGTCGGGACGCCTACGCGCCCGTCACCACCGCCGCCTGCGGGCGGATCGGCAGGCGGTTCACGGGGCGTCCCGTGGCCGCCCGTACCGCCGCCGCGATGGCCGCCGGAGACGTGACCACCGGCACCGCGCTGGCCGCCTTGGCGCCGAAGGGGGCCACGACGTCCCGTTCCTCGACCAGTTTGACGATCTGGATGTCGGGGGTGTCGAGGGCGGTGGGCAGGGCGTAGCCGGTGAGGTCGGGGTGGCGGATCAGACCGCGGGGCGTGCGGAGGTTCTCCGTGAGGGCCACGCCCACGCCCTGGGTGAGACCGGCCTCGATGCGGGCGTTGAGCTGGGCGGGGTTGAGGATCCGGCCGACGTCCTGGGCGACGGCCAGCTCCACGACCCGTACCGAGCCGAGTTCGATGTCGACGTCCACGACCGCGCGGATCGCGCAGAAGGCGAGGCCGACGAACGCGTCGCCCTGGCCGGCGCCGTCCAGCGGCTCGGTGGGGTGCGGGCGGCACTGGGCCGTGGCCCAGAGTTCCTTGCCGTCCAGCGCCTCCGCGACCGTGGTCGACAGGACACCGTCGTACGACGTGATCTTGCCGTCGGTGATCTGCAACAGCTCCGTGGACATGCCGAATTTGTGGGCGAGCGGTTGGAGCAGTTGCGTGCGGACCATTTTCGCCGCGCGCTCCACCGCGCCGCCCGAGACCCAGGTGTGGCGGCCTCGGCAGCCCGGGCCCGCCGGGGGCTGGTCGGTGTCGACCTGGGCGATGTGGACCTCGTCGATGCCCAGGGTCTCCTGGACGATCTGCCGGGCGAGGGTGGCGAAACCCTGGCCGGTGTCGACGGCCGCGCACAGGACGGTCGCGATGCCGTCGTGGACCTTCACGGTGGCCGTGGAGACCTCGTCCGCGCCCTCGGCGCCGAGCATGTGGACCATGCCGAGGCCGTAGCCGACGCCCCGGCGGACGGCACCCGGCTCGCCCGCGCCCTCGGGGCCGCCGGGCAGCAGCCACTCCTCCTCGGGGGTGTCCTTGGGCAGCGCCGGGAGCGGGAACTCCTGGACGGCCTGGAGGAGTTCGGCGACCGGGGCCGGGCAGGTCACCGACTGGCCCGTCGGCAGCACGTCGCCCGTGGACATCACATTGCGCATGCGCAGTTCCGCCGGGTCGAGGCCCAGCTTCTTCGCGAGCTTGTCCATCTGGGCCTCGTACGCGGCGCAGACCTGCATGGCGCCCTCGCCGCGCACATGGCCGGAAGGCGGGTTGTTGGTGCGTACGGCCCAGCCCTCGATGAAGGCGTTCGGGACGACGTACGGCCCGCAGGCGAACGAGACGGCGGCGGCCAGCGCCTCCGACGAGGTGTCGGCGTACGCGCCCGCGTCGAGCAGGATCTGCGCCTCGACCTTGACGAGCCTGCCCTCGGCGTCCGCGTGGTGGCGGTACCGCAACAGCGTGGGATGCCGGTGCGCGTGGCCCAGGAAGGACTCCTCGCGGGTGGCCGTCAGCTTGACCGGGCAGCCGGTCTTCAGGGCGAGCAGGCCGAGCGGGAGCTGGAAGCCCTGGTCCTCGCGGTCGGCGGTGGCGCCGGGGACGCCGGTGACGACGATCTTGACGCGGTCGGGGGCCAGGCCGTAGCAGGCGGCGGCCGCGTCGCGGTCGGTGTGCGGGTCCGTGGAGGCCACGTACAGCTCGACACCGCCGTCGGGGCGGGGCACGGCGAGACCGGCCTCGGCTCCGATGGGGGCCGGGTCCGCGCGGCCGATGCGGTACTGGCCCTCGACGACGATCTCGCCGGCCGCGTTCGGGTCGCCGTGGCGCAGCGGGATGTGCCGGATCAGGTTGCCGTCGGGATGCAGGGGCTCGGCCTCGAAGGCCTGCTCCGGGTCGATCACCGGGTCGAGCACCTCGTACTCGACGATGACGGCGGCGGCGGCCATCCGCGCGGTGTCCGGGTGGTCGGCGGCGACGGCCGCGATGGGCTCGCCGTGGTGGCGTACGACCTCGGAGGCGAACAGGGGGCGGTCGGCCTTGCCGCGGCCGTGCAGGGCGGTGCCCGGGACGTCCTCATGGGTGACGACGGCCCGTACGCCGGGCATCTCGCGCGCGTGGGACGTGTCGATGGACACGATGCGCGCGTGCGGGTGCGGCGAGCGCAGCACGGCGGCCCACAGCAGGCCCTCGGCCCACAGGTCGGCCGCGTACGGGAAGGTGCCCTCCGACTTGGCGCGGGCGTCGGCGGACGGCAGGGACACGCCGAGGCCGTGCGGCGGTTGCTCGGGGGCGGGCGCGGCCTCCCCGGGGCCCGCGGGCGCCGCGATGACGGTTTCGTTGCTCACGCCTGGCCTCCGTCCTGGCCGAACGACCGGCCCTGACCGCCGTACGAGTCGTCCTGGCCGCCGAAGGACTGCCCCTGGCCGCCATAGGTGTCGCCCTGACCACCGAAGGACTGACCTTGACCGCCATAGGTGTCGCCCTGACCACCGAAGGACTGGCCCTGTCCGCCATAGGTGTCGCCGCCCTGACCGCCGAAGGACCGGTCCTGACCGCCGTACGTGTCGTCCTGGTCCGTGAACGACAGGCCCTGGCCGCCGTACGACCGGTCGGGGTCGTGCGGTTCCGGTGGGGGTGCTCCCTGGGAGTCGTACGCCGCCGGGTTGACGCCGCCCGCGCCGGGGCCCGCCTGGTGCGGGATGCGTGCCTCGTCGGGGTCGGCGCCTGCCTCGTTCTCGGCGGCGGTGTGCGCCTCGCGTTCGGCGACGACCTCGCGGACGGCCGCCAGGACGCCCCGGTAGCCGGAGCAGCGGCAGAGGTTGCCGCAGAGCGCCTGGCGGGTCTCCAGGTCGGTGGGCGCGGGGTTGCCCTCGAGGAGGTCGTGGACGGTCATCGCCATGCCGGGGACGCAGAAACCGCACTGCACGGCACCGCACTTGGCGAGGGCCCGCTGCACGTCCGAGGGCTGTCCGTCGGCGGCGAGGCCCTCGACGGTGCGCACCTCGCTGCCGGCGGCGGTGACGCCGGGGACCAGGCAGGACGCCACGAGCCGGCCGTCGACCTGGACGTTGCAGGCGCCGCACTCGCCCTGCGAGCAGCCGTCCTTGGCGCCCGCGAGGCCGAGCCGCTCGCGCAGCACATAGAGCAGCGACTCGCCGATCCAGGCGTCGCTGACGGGCCGGTCGGTGCCGTTGACGCGTAGGACGTACGAGGCGAGGGGGTGGTCGTCGTGCGGGGGCGGGGCGGGCTCGTCGGCGAGGGCCGGGTCGCCTTCGGCGTCGGTCCCGGCGGCCTCGGCCGCCTCAGTGGCCGTCTCCGGCTCCTGAGGGCCCGAGAGCTCGGCGTCGGGTTCACCGACCGGCCCGGACGGCTCAGCGGGCTCCTGGGCGGCCTCAGGGGCCTCCCCGGCGGTCTCGGGGGCCGGGTCTGCGTACGCGGCCCCAGGAGCCGCGGAGGGCTCCCCAGGGGCCTCCGCGGTCACGCCGGTCGCGTCCTCCCCGGGCGTACGGTCGTCAGTCCCGTGCTCCTCGGCCCGGTCCGGCGGCGGCGCGGTCCAGGCCGTGCCGATCTCCTCGGTCGCCCAGGGCGCGGGGGCGCCGCCGGGGAGCGTGGCGGGCGGGGTGCCGCCCCACTGCTCGACGAGGGCCGAGGTGCTGAACTCACCGGATTCGTCCGGAAGATCGCCCCCGGCGACCGGAATCGACCACTCGCCGGTCACATCGTGACCGGGAGCGGCGCCTTCCTGCGCGGCCGGCTCCTCGAACGTCCACTGCCCGGTCGAGCCGGGGTTGTACGTGAACGCGTCCTGCGCCGGGGGCTGCGGCTGCCCGGCGTTCGGGTCGTGCCACTGGGCACCCTCGGCCGGCATCGCCCAGGCGCCCGGGGCGGACGGGTCGGTTCCGGCGGTGTCCGCCGTGTTGATGGAGTTCGTAGCTATCTGCGGCGGCACATAGCCGTGGCCGGGCGCGGCGAGCGGGCTGTCAGCGGCGAGGAGCGCGTCGATGCCCCCCTCGGGGAGCTGTACGAACGTGGTGGCGCCGTCGTCGTAGTCGCCCTGCGGCAGCCGCTCCCAGCCGCCCTGGCCCCCCTGCTGCGGGGTGCCCTCTCCGTGCTGGTCGTCGGTCACGACAGCGCCCTCCCCAGTGCTCGTCGGGCCAGCGCGGCGACGGTGCGCCGCAGGTGCAGTACGGCGGGCGGAAGCGGTGGTACGGAGCCGTCGACCTCGGGGGCCGGGTCGGGGATGCAGGCGGCGGCGACGTACTCGCCGAAGGCCTGCAGCGCCTCGGGGACGAGGGTGCGCTCGCCGTCCCAGTCGATCAGCTGCCCGACCCACGCCTCGGCGTCCAGCGGGCGCAGCGGCATCGGCGCTATGGCACCGACGGCGCACCGCACCCCGCGCCGGGCGGGGTCGAGGACGAGGGCGACGGAGGCGATCGCGCGGCCGGGGCCGGTGCGGCCGGTGGCCTTCAGGAAGACCTGGGGCGCGTGCAGCAGCGGCACGCGCACGAACCCGATGAGTTCACCGGGGCGCAGCATCTCCATGCCGGCCAGCAGGTGGGAGACGGGCATCTCACGGCGGGCCCCGCCCGGGCCCGCGATGATCAGCGTGGCCTCCAGGGCGGCCAGCACCGGCAGCGCGTCCCCCGTGGGGGCGGCCGTCGCGATGTTGCCGCCGAGAGTGCCCGCGTTGCGGATCTGTGGTGGTCCGGCGGCACGCGCGGCCGCGGCGAGCGCCGGAATGAGCGCCGCGAAGTCCGGGCGCCCCATGCGTGCGTGCGTCAGTCCGGCACCGAGCAGGGCGTGTCCGTCCTGGTACTGCCAGCCGCGGATCTCGCTGATCTTGCCGAGGCCCACCAGCGCGGCGGGCCTGAGCTGCCCGGAGTTGACCGCGGCCATGAGGTCCGTGCCGCCCGCCACCGGAACCGCCCAGGGCATGGCGGCGAGGGCCGCCACGGCCTCGTCCAGCGAGCCGGGCAGGGTCACGGCCTGCGCCGCCTGCGGTGCGTGCGTGGTCAAACCGGCTGCCCCTTCCCGCTGCCCCACCTGGTCCGCCTGTGTTGCCGTACCGTACGTGCTGACAGGGCGGACGTGGCAACTCTGGCACATTCTCGCGAGGCCCGAACGCGGGGGTCCGCTAGGAGGCATTCGCCCACCTCACCCGAGAGATGGTCCGTTTTGGCACGGCATCACCCATAGGTGCACATTGACACCCTCTGGTGATCCTTGTGTGCCTCTTGTTCCCTCTGGGGCCACCGTCGCAGGGCACGCGCTTTCGGTCCTACGGGTTCACGGTCGCCTCACACGTTCGGGGGCGCCCCCTCGATCGGACGTCCGAGCACACCTGGTCGCCGCTGCCACGGACGAGGGCCGGAAGGCGGCCGATAACCGACCCCCAGGGCGTCAAGTCGCGGGTAGTGGGCCGTCATCCGGCGCTCGAAGTCCGCGAAGTCCCGCTCGGCGGGTTCCGGCAGGCGACTCCAGGCCACCTCGGCGAAGGCCGCCAGGCGTGGGAACGTCTGGTAGTCCACGCGCGCGGGGTCCTCCATCACCTCGGTCCACACGTTCGCCTGGGTGCCGAGCACATGCCGTGCCTCGTCGGGCGTCAACTCCGGGGGAACCGGCTCGAACCGGAAGACGTCCTCCAGGGTGCGTACGTAGCCGATGGGCACCGGCTCGTCGGGGCCGCCGTCCTGACGGTGGTCCAGGTACACCTGCTGCTCGGGGCACATGACCACGTCGTGGCCCGCGCGGGCCGCCGTGATGCCGCCCGCGTAGCCCCGCCAGGACGACACGGCGGCGCCCGGCGCGAGGCCGCCCTCAAGGATCTCGTCCCATCCGATCAGGCGACGCCCGCGCGCGGTCAGCCAGTTGTCGAAGTGCCGGACGAACCACGACTGCAACTCGTCCTCGTCCGCGAGCCCCAGCTCCCGGATGCGGGCCTGCGCGGTGGCCGACTCCCTCCACTGGTCCTTGGCGCACTCGTCGCCGCCGATGTGCACGAAGGGCGACGGAAAGAGCTCCAGGACTTCCTCGAACACCCCCTCGTAGAAGCGCAGGGTGTTGTCAGTGGGGGCGAGTACGTTTTTGTTGATGCCCCAGGTGTCCCAGACGGTGAGGGAGGTCGTGTCGATGACATCGGTGTTGCCGAGTTCCGGATACGCGGCGATGGCGGCCTGGCTGTGTCCCGGGATGTCGATCTCGGGGACCACGGTGATATGCCGTTCGGCCGCGTAGGCGACGATCTCGCGGATGTCGTCCTTCGTGTAGTAACCGCCGTGCGGCTTCTCCTCCCAGAGGGGGGACGCGCGATGGCCGAATTTCGTGCGCGCCCGCCAGGAGCCGATCCCCGTCAGCCGGGGGTACCTCGTGATCTCGATGCGCCAGCCCTGGTCGTCCGTCAAGTGGAAGTGGAGGACGTTGAGTTTGTGGGCGGCCATCAGGTCCAGATAGCGGAGGACTCCGTCCTTGGGCATGAAGTGGCGGGCGACGTCGAGCATGAGGCCGCGCCAGGCGAAGCGGGGGCCGTCTTCGACGGTGATCTCGGGAAGGTCCCAGTCCCTGTCGGGATCCAGCGGGGCCCGGCGGAAGGCTTCGGGGCCGAGCAGTTGCCGGAAGGTCTGCGCGCCCCAGAAGACGCCGGCCGCGCTGCCACCCTGGATCAGGTGGTCGGCGCCGTCGATGACGACGCGGTAGCCCTCCGCGGGCAGCTGCGGGTCGATGCCGAGCGCCATGCGGTACGCGAAGTCGCCGCCCTCCGGGAACGGATAACCGGTCGCCGCGCCGACCGTGGCCCGCAGCCAGCGGGCGACGCCCTCGGTGCCGGGCCCCGCCTCCAGCCGCGTCTCCTCGTCCAGGCGCCCGTAGCCGGGCTGGTTCCAGGAGATGCTCCCGGGCGCCGGAATGAGTTCCGTTCCCGTCACGTCATTCGTCATGTCGTTCGTCACGTCAGTCCTTGACCGCTCCGCCCAGTCCGGAGACCAGTCGTCGCTGTACGAGTACGAAGAAGATCAGCACCGGAATGGTCATCACGGTGGACGCCGCCATCACGCCGCCCCAGTCCGGCTCTTCGGGCTTGTAGAACACCAGGAGGGCCATCGGCAGGGTCGACTGTGACGTGTCGCTGATGATGAACGACTTGGCGAACAGGAAGTCGTTCCAGGCCGAGATGAAGGAGAAGACGCTGGTGGCCACCAACCCCGGGAAGACGAGGGGGAAAAGGATCTGCCAGAGGAATCGGGAACGGCTCGCCCCGTCGAGGTAGGCCGCCTCCTCCAGTGCCTCCGGTACAGCCTTCACAAAGCCGCGCAGCATCCAGATCGCGAACGGCAGGGAGAAGGCGATGTGGGGCAGGATCAGCGAACCCAGGGTGTTGAGCTGGCCGAAGTCCCGCATCTGGAAGAAGAGGGGGATGGTCAGCGCCTCCACGGGCACCATCTGGGCCACCAGGAACATGATCAGCAGGGTGGTCCGGAAACGGAAGCGGAATCGGGTGACGGCCGTCGCCGCGAGAAACGCGATCAGCGCGGAGACGACGACCACCGTGCAGGCGACGACAAGGCTGTTGACGAAGTAGCGGCCGAATTCCTGCTGTCCGAAGACACGGCGGAAGGAATCCAGGGTCGGCGCGAGGGTCCAGGGCCGGGGCTCGCTGGACTCGATCTCCCCCGCCGGTTTGAAGGCGCTGAGCACCATCCAGTAAAGGGGGAACGCCACCGCGGCCGCGATGACCAGGGCGGATGCCTCCGCGGCGAGCCGCCAGGGCCGCCGCAGGAAACCCAACGAATTCACAGCTCCTCCCCTTGCCTGCGCAGCAGTCGCAAATACACCAGGGTGATCGCCAGCAGAATCACCAGCATCACCACGCCGATCGCCGAGCCGAGGCTGTACTGGGAGGACGCGAAGGCCTTCTGGTAGGCGTACACGTTCAGTACGAGGTTCTGCCGGGCGATACCGCCGCCGCCCGTCATCACATAGATCTGGGTGAAGACCTTGAAGTCCCAGATGACCGACTGAATGGTGACGACGACGAGGATCGGGCGGAGCATCGGCGCGAGGACCGACCGCCAGATCCGCCACTGCGAGGCACCGTCCAGGGCCGCGGCCTCCAGGACCTCGGAGGGTACGGCGCGGATGCCGGCGTAGACGGTCACCATCACGAACGGGAAGGAGCACCAGACCACTTCGAGCAGGACGAGGAAGAAGGCGCTGTAGCGCTCGTACGTCCAGGAGTGGTCGCCGAGGCCCAGGATCCGGTTGACCGGGCCGAAGTCGGGGTCGAAGAGGAGCAGCCAGACCGTGGAGCCGGTGATCGCGGGGGTCGCCCACGCACCGAGCGCGGCCAGCATCAGAACGAGGCGGGGCAGGGCCCGTACCCGGGTCAGCAGCACGGCGAGCGCACAGCCGACGGCGAGCGTGCAGACCACGCAGGCCGCCGCGAACACGACGGTGGCCAGCAGGACCCGCCAGAACTCGGCGTCCCCGAGGAGCTCCGTGTAGTTCGCGAACCCCCGGAAACTGGTCGGCTCGCCGCCGCTGACCTGAGCCTGGGTGTACTCCAGGAGCGAGATCAGACCGAGCTGGTAGATGGGGTAGACGAGCAGCCCGCCGAGCACGACGAGCGCGGGCGCGAGATAGAGCCAGGGGGTGGCGCCCCGATAGGGGCGCGGGGCTGTGACATATGCGGCTCCGCCGCGTGGGCGCGACCAGCCACGACGCACCCGCGGTCGCCCACGCTCCCCGCCCCCCACCCCCCTGGGCGCCCCCCGCTCAACCAGCGGAGCTGAACGCATCGTTCATCTGCGTCGCCGCGTCCTTCGACGCCTCGGCCACGTCCTTCTTGCCGCTGACGACCTCCTGGAACATCGTCGGCAGCACCAGCGACGCGTCGATCTGCGCCCAGGCCGGCGAGACGGGCACGAACTTCGTGCCGGAGGACAGCGTCTTGACGAAGGGCTCGATGAACGGCTCCTCCTTGGCCGCCTCGGCCCGCACGTCGGTGTACGTCGGCAGGAAGCCCATCGCGTCGAAGAGTTCGCCCTGGGTCTGCTTGGACGCCAGCCGCTTCATCAGGTCGACGGCGAGGGTGCGGTGCGTGGTGCTCTTCAGCACACCGATGTTGTTGCCGCCCGCGAACGCCGGCGCCACGGAGCCGGACTTCACACCCGGCAGCGGTACGACCGCGTACTTGCCCTTGACCTTGCCGGCCTCCACGGCCGCGTGGCTGAAGTCGCCGCCGATCGCCATGCCCGCCTTGCCGGCGGCGAACGCGGTGACCGTGTCGTTGCCGCCCATGCTCGCGCACTTGGCGGCGGGGCAGTTGTCGTCGCCGAAGAGCGAGGTGTACGCCTCGATGCCCTTCTGGGCGGCCGCGCTGTCGATGGTCGAGGCGTACGAGCCGCCCTTGCCCTCGGCTATCTCGCCGCCGTTGGCCCAGACGAAGGGCATCGCGCCGTAGGTGTAGGCGCCGCCGACGACGAGGCCGTACAGGTCGGGCTTGGCCGCGCGGATCTGCTTGGCGGTGGCGGTCAGCTCGTCGAGGGACTTCGGGGCTTCGAGGCCGAGCTCCTCGAAGACGTCGGTGCGGTAGTACAGCGCGCGTACGCCCACGAAGAAGGGCGCGCCGTAGATCTTTCCGTCGACGGTCACGGAGGTCTTGGCGGTCGGGTCGGAGTCCTTGGCCTCGGACCAGTCGTTGAACTCGGTGGTGACGTCGGCGAGTCCGCCGTCCTTCACGTAACCGGCCGTGTCGGTGTTGCCGTACTCGATGAGGTCCGGGGCGCTCTTCGGGTCGTTGAAGGCGGCCTTGATCCGCTGGGCGCGGGTCTCGACGGGGATGTACTCGATCTTCACCTTCGCGCCGTCGTGCGCCTTCTCGAAGGCCGAGACCACCTTGTCGACGACCTTCTGCTTCGGCTCGTTGCTCACCTCCTGGAAGAGCCAGATCCGGAGGGTGCCGGTCGTCTCGTCCTCCTTGGAGGAGGAGTTGTCGGAGGTCTGCGGGGCGCAGGCGGTCAGCCCGGCGAGGGCTAGGGCCGCTACGGGCGCGGCGAGTCTGGCGACGAGCTTCATGGAGCGAGTCCTCCGGAGGGGAGCGGAGTGTTGCATTCTCTGCAACGGGCGTTCTGCTCTACACAACACACCGGAGGCTAGGGAGTACATGAACATGACCACAAGAGGTCTCTACCACCTTGTGATCCTGGGAAGCGTTCTGTGCAACGGGGGCGCGACAAAGCTCGGGGGTACGGGTACGTCGGCGAGTGCGGATGGTCTGTGGTTGCTCGCGCAGTTCCCCGCGCCCCTGAAAGACCCGGGGGTCACCCGTGCTTTTCAGGGGCGCGGGGAACTGCGCGACCAGCCCCCACTCACCCGCACTCGCCGACGTACCCGTACCCCCGAGCCGGAGGCGCCCCGTTACTTCTTGCCGTCGCCCTGGTCGCCACCACCCGCGCCGAGGGACTCGAAGATCTCCTTGCACATGGGGCACACGGGGTACTTCTTCGGGTCACGGCCCGGGACCCACACCTTGCCGCACAACGCCACGACCGGCGTGCCGTCGAGGGCGCTCGCCATGATCTTGTCCTTCTGGACATAGTGGGCGAAGCGCTCGTGGTCACCATCGCCGTGCGACGTCTGCGGCGTCGGTTCGACGAGGGTCCCCGTACCAGTACCGCGCTCGGGCTCAAGAGTGCTCATGACGCCAAGGGTACTGAAGCTCACAGGCATCAGTTGAGCGAAGGGTCGTCCGGGTACGTGGCCACCATCGCGAGCTCGTTGCGCTGGCGGCGCAGGACCTCGCGCCAGAGTCTCTCCGGACAGGGCGAGGAGACGTCGCCGGGTTCGGACTCGACGACGTACCAGGCACCCTCCACCAGTTCGTCCTCCAACTGGCCGGGCCCCCAGCCCGCGTACCCGGCGAAGATGCGCAGCGAGCCGAGCGCGGAGGCCAGCAGCTCTGGCGGGGCCTCCAGGTCGACGAGGCCGATCGCGCCGTGGACGCGCTTCCAGCCGAGCGGCGCCCGGTCGACGGAGCCGCCGCCGGGTATCACCGCGACCCCGAGCGCCGAGTCCAGTTGCACCGGGCCACCCTGGAAGACGACACCGGGTTCGCCGGCGAGTTCCGCCCAGCCCTCCAGGATGTCACCGACATCCACGGGGGTCGGGCGGTTGAGGACCACCCCGAGCGAGCCCTCCTCGTCGTGGTCGAGGAGAAGCACCACCGCGCGGTCGAAGTTCGGGTCCGCCAGGGCGGGCGTGGCCACGAGCAGCCGCCCTGTGAGCGAGGACACCTCGGTCATGCCAGACATGATCCCGCATCCGGCCCGCGCGCGGGGAGCCAATCCCCCCAGCGATGTGAATGCAGCTCACGGCGCAGGGAAGCGACTGGGGCGCACGCGCGTGATGGTGACCCCGTGTGGCCGGTGGGGAACGGTTCGTGTTGTGGCAAACCCATGACGTGGCTGAGAAGCACTTGGGCTTACGGAAGGGGGGTGGGCGGCGATTACGCTAGCTCTCCGGCTCACGCCGCGCCGGCTCCCGCACAACGGGTCCACCGGCCGGCCGCACACGCCGGAAAGCCTCTGCCCAACTCCACGGAACGCGAGATTCATGACCGTCAACGGCTCTGACGACGTACTGCTTGTACACGGCGGCACCCCGCTCAGTGGCGAGATCCGTGTCCGCGGTGCGAAGAACCTCGTACCCAAGGCCATGGTCGCCGCGCTGCTCGGCAGCGGTCCGAGCCGGCTGCGCAACGTGCCCGACATCCGCGATGTGCGGGTCGTGCGCGGACTGCTGCAGTTGCACGGCGTAACGGTCCGCCCGGGTGACGAGCCGGGCGAGCTGGTGATGGACCCGACGAACGTGGAGAGCGCGAACGTCGCCGACATCGACGCCCACGCCGGTTCGTCGCGCATCCCGATCCTGTTCTGCGGCCCGCTGCTGCACCGGCTCGGCCATGCCTTCATCCCCGGTCTCGGCGGCTGCGACATCGGCGGCCGGCCGATCGACTTCCACTTCGAGGTGCTGCGGCAGTTCGGCGCGAAGATCGAGAAGCGGGAGGACGGGCAGTATCTGGAGGCGCCGCGGCGGCTGCGGGGTACGAAGATCCAGCTGCCGTACCCGTCGGTGGGCGCGACGGAGCAGGTGCTGCTGACCGCCGTCCTCGCGGAGGGGGTGACGGAACTCGCGAACGCGGCGATCGAGCCGGAGATCGAGGACCTCATCTGCGTCCTGCAGAAGATGGGCGCCATCATCGCGATGGACACCGACCGCACGATCCGCATCACCGGTGTGGACTCGCTCGGCGGCTACAACCACAAGGCCCTCCCGGACCGCCTGGAGGCCGCCTCCTGGGCTTCCGCCGCGCTGGCGACCGAAGGCGACATCTACGTCCGGGGCGCCCAGCAGCGCTCGATGATGACGTTCCTGAACACCTACCGGAAGGTGGGTGGCGCCTTCGAGATCGACGACGAGGGCATCCGCTTCTGGCACCCCGGCGGGCAGCTGAAGTCGATCGCCCTGGAGACGGACGTCCACCCCGGCTTCCAGACCGACTGGCAGCAGCCCCTGGTCGTCGCCCTGACGCAGGCCACCGGCCTCTCGATCGTCCACGAGACGGTCTACGAGTCCCGGCTGGGCTTCACCTCCGCGCTGAACCAGATGGGCGCGCACATCCAGCTCTACCGCGAGTGCCTGGGCGGCTCGCACTGCCGCTTCGGCCAGCGCAACTTCCTGCACTCCGCGGTCGTCTCCGGCCCCACCCGCCTCCAGGGCGCCGACCTGGTCATCCCCGACCTCCGCGGCGGCTTCTCCTACCTCATCGCGGCCCTCGCCGCCCAGGGCACCTCCCGTGTCCACGGCATCGAACTGATCAACCGCGGCTACGAGAACTTCATGGAAAAGCTCATGGAACTGGGCGCGAAGGTCGAGCTTCCCGGCAAAGCGCTCGGCTGAGGCTGAGAGCAAGCACACAACCGCCGCGGCTGGGCAGCGCGGCTCCCGGCTGGGGCCACGGGCTGCGCCCCTGAAAGCATGGGGCGCAGCCCCCTGCTTTCAGGGGCGCGGGGAACTGCGCGACCAGCCACGACGAACCCGCGCCGAACAACGATGGGGGCGGCACCCGGAAATCCAGGTGCCGCCCCCATCAGGCGTTCTACGCGCGCTACACCATCCCCAGAGGGACAGCCGGCAAGGCTACTTGCCCTTGGCCGCTTCCTTGAGCTTGCTGCCCGCGGAGACCTTGACGCTGTAGCCGGCCGGGATCTGGATCGGGTCGCCGGTCTGCGGGTTGCGCGCGGTGCGAGCGGCACGGTGGGTGCGCTCGAAGGTCAGGAAGCCGGGGATGGTGACCTTCTCGTCACCCTTGGCGACGACGTCGCCGACGACCTCGGCGAACGCGGCCAGCACAGCGTCGGCGTCCTTGCGGGTCACCTCGGCGCGGTCGGCCAGCGCGGCCACCAGCTCACTGCGGTTCATTTTGTTACTCCCGTGTTCTTCTTGCCGTTGAGGCGGACCCGGGTCCGTCGTCAGACCCTCGCGCCCAGAAACGCATCCTGCACTCACCTGCGGCGGGAAAGCCAATCCGGCACCCCTGGGAGTCACACGAACACCCCTGGGAGTCACACGGAAAGCGGGGCCTGGCAGGCCTGGACCTGGCCGCCACCCTAAAGGGCCGCGCAAGGCCCCCGCCCCCGCGACGCGCCGGTACGCGGGCGCCGTGGCGACCGTCACAGATGAGCGGCGAGCGGCCCTCAGACCGACGCCGCCGCCTTCGCGGCGTCCCGCACCGCCCCGGCGACCGCGCCCGCGACCTTCTCGTTGAAGACGCTCGGGATGATGTAGTTCGCGTTCAGCTCGTCCTCGGTGACGACGTCCGCGAGGGCCTTCGCGGCAGCGAGCATCATGTCCGTGTTGACGGTCCGGGACTGGGCGTCGAGGAGACCGCGGAAGACACCCGGGAAGACCAGCACGTTGTTGATCTGGTTCGGGAAGTCGGAGCGGCCGGTGGCCACGACGGCCGCGGTCTGACGGGCGATCGCGGGCTCGACCTCGGGGTCTGGGTTCGCGAGCGCGAACACGATCGCGTCGTCGGCCATGGCGGCCACGTCGTCGCCGTCGAGGACGTTCGGCGCCGAGACGCCGATGAACACGTCGGCGCCGCGCACGGCCTCCTTGAGCGTGCCCGTGAGGCCCTCGGGGTTGGTGTTGTCGGCGATCCAGCGCAGCGGCGAGTCGGCGGCGGCGTCGACCAGGTCGGTGCGGTCGCAGTGCACGACACCGTGGATGTCGGCCACCACGGCGTTCTTCACACCGGCGGCGATGAGCAGCTTCAGGATGGCCGTGCCGGCCGCGCCCGCGCCCGACATGACGACGCGGATGTCCCCAACCGCCTTGCCCGCGACGCGAAGAGCGTTCGTGAGCGCGGCGAGGACGACGATCGCCGTGCCGTGCTGGTCGTCGTGGAAGACCGGGATGTCGAGGGCCTCGCGCAGCCGGGCCTCGATCTCGAAGCAGCGGGGCGCGGAGATGTCCTCCAGGTTGATGCCCGCGAAGCCGGGGGCGATCGCCTTGACGATCTCGACGATCGCGTCGGTGTCCTGGGTGTCCAGGCAGATCGGCCAGGCGTCGATGCCGGCGAACCGCTTGAAGAGGGCGGCCTTGCCCTCCATGACCGGCAGGGCGGCCATCGGGCCGATGTTGCCGAGGCCCAGCACGGCCGAGCCGTCCGTCACGACCGCAACGGAGTTGCGCTTGATGGTCAGACGCCGGGCGTCCTCGGGGTTCTCGGCGATCGCCATGCAGACACGGGCCACACCCGGCGTGTAGATCATCGAGAGGTCGTCACGGTTGCGGATGGGGTGCTTCGACGCCATCTCGATCTTGCCGCCGAGGTGCATCAGGAACGTACGGTCGGAGACCTTGCCGAGCGTGACGCCCTCGATGCCGCGCAGCTGCTCGACGATCTCGTCGGCGTGCGCGGTGGAGGTGGCGGCGATGGTGACGTCGATGCGGAGCTTCTCGTGGCCGGAGGCGGTCACGTCGAGGCCGGTCACCGAGCCTCCGTGGGACTCGACGGCTCCGGTGAGCTGGGAGACCGCGGTTCCGCTCGCGGGCACCTCCAGCCGGACCGTCATCGAGTAGGAGACGCTGGGCGCCGTTGCCATGGCCGACTTCCTCTGCTTTCGCTGCTACTGCGTTCTGCCGCGTTCGAGCCGCTGCGTTTTGCGGTCCGATCGTCGCACCTACCGCCGAGTAGGCGTTAGCCACGTGGGATTGAGAACGTTTTGTTCACAACGCGAAGAGGTCCACGTCACAGTGGACGTGGACCTCTTCTCCGTTCAGTGGCACCGACCCGCCATGCTCGCCTCGCGGCAAGTGGTCGCTCTAAGCGACGAAGGTTGGGCCCGGGGGCTTGGATCGAGCCGGTGCCACACCCAGGCTAACAAACAGATCCCGTAAGGCCATTCCCGCACGGGAGTTGTTTTTGGGGCGCCTCGGAGCTCGGGAGGTCGGGGTGGTTCGGCGGGTGCGGGTGGTGTGTGGTTGATCGCGCAGTTCCCCGCGCCCCTTAAAGGTCGGGGGGCGCCGCCAGGTTTCTAGGGGCGCGGGGAACTGCGCGACCAGCCCCCACCCACCCGCAGACGACATCAGTCGCGCAGCAGGTCGGGTACGCCCCTCTCGTCCGGCTCGTCCCGCTCCCCCGACACCAAGGTCAGCTGCTGGGTCGCCCGGGTGAGGGCCACGTACAGCACCCTCAGCCCCGCCGGGGACTCGTCCGCGATCTCCGCCGGGGAGACGACCACCGTCGCGTCGTACTCCAGCCCCTTCGCCTCCAGGCTGCCGAGAGCCACGACACGATCACCGAGTCCTGCCAGCCACCGCTTGGCCTCGTCGCGGCGGTTCATGGCGACCACGACGCCGACCGTGCCGTCGACCAGGTCCAGCAGGCGCGCGGCCTCCGCGCGGACCGTGCGGGCCAGGGACTCCCGTACGGCCGTGACGAAGCGGGGCTCGACGCCCGTCGAGCGGACCGCCGAGGGGGACTCGGAGCCCGGCATGGCCAGCGCCAGCACCTTCGCCGCCAGTTCGGCGATCTCGGCGGGGTTGCGGTAGTTGACCGTCAGGGTGAAGCGGCGGCGGGGGCGGCTGCCCAGGGCCTCGTCGCGGGCTTCCGCCGCCTCGTCGGGGTCCGACCACGAGGACTGGGCGGGGTCTCCCACGACCGTCCAGGTGGCGTGGCGGCCGCGGCGGCCCACCATCCGCCACTGCATCGGGGTCAGGTCCTGCGCCTCGTCGACGATGACGTGCGCGTACTCGGTCCGCTCCTGGGCCAGCCGCTCGGCCCGCTCGCGCTGGGTCTCCTCGCGTACGGGCATGAGTTCCTCCAGGCCCGTGAGCTGGTCCAAGGGGTCGAGATCGCGTTTCTTCCGGGGGCGGGCCGGAAGGCCGAGGATGGCCTGGAGTTCGTCCAGCATGGCGACGTCGTGGACCGAGAAGCCGTCCCGTTTCAGGGAGCGGGCGACGCGGCGGACCTCACCCGGATTGAGGATGCGGCGGGCCCAGCGGCCGAGGCGGCGCTCGTCGGCCATGGCGGTGAGCACGCCACGCGGGGTCAGCTCGGGCCACCAGGCGTCGAGGAAGGCGATGAAGTCGTCCTCGCTCGTGATGTCCTCGTCGAAGGAGGAGCGCAGTTCGGCGGCCAGTTCCGGGTCGGTGTGGCGGCCGTCCGCCCCGGACTTCGACCAGAGGGCGTCGAGGAGCAGCTTGCGGGCGCGGGGACGCAGCAGGTTGACGGGGGCCGTGCCGCCGAGCGCGTTGTGGCGGACGCGTTCCAGTTCGGCGGCCTCCAGTTCGAGGCGGCGGCCGAAGGCGACGACACGAAGTCGGTTCGGCGCGTCGTTCGACTCCAGCGCGCCCCGGGCGGCCTTCCGCAGCACCTTGAGCATGCGGTACGAGCCCTTGGCGCGGGCCACGGCCGGGGAGTCGTACAGCGTGGCCTCGGCGCCGCCCGTGTCCTCGGCGAGTGAGCCGATCGCGCGGATGGCGACCTGGCCCTCCTCGCCGAGGGACGGCAGGACGCCCTCGGTGTACGCCACCAGCAGCGGGGTCGGGGAGACGATCAGGATGCCGCCCGCGTACCGGCGCCGGTCCTGGTAGAGGAGGTAGGCGGCCCGGTGCAGCGCCACGGCCGTCTTGCCCGTGCCCGGGCCGCCCTCGACGTACGTCACCGAGGCGGCGGGGGCGCGGATCACCAGGTCCTGTTCGGCCTGGATGGAGGCGACGATGTCGCGCATGGTGTGGCTGCGGGCCTGGCCGAGGGCGGCCATGAGGGCGCCGTCGCCGATGACGGGCAGCTCGCCGCCGTCGAGCAAGGCCTTCAGCTCGGGGCGCATCAGGTCGTCCTCGACGCCGAGCACCTTGCGGCCCTTGGAGCGGATGACCCGGCGCCGTACGACCCTGCCGGGGTCGACCGGGGTCGAGCGGTAGAAGGGGGCGGCCGCCGGGGCCCGCCAGTCGATGACCAGCGGCGCGTACTCGGAGTCCAGGACACCGATCCGGCCGATGTGCAGGGTCTCGGCGATGTCGGCGGTGTTGTCGGGGCGGACCGCGCCCTCGGCCGGTTCGACGGCGGTGTACGCGCCGTCGGGTCCCTTCTTCCCGTCCTTGCCGAGCAACAGGTCGATACGGCCGAAGAGGAAGTCCTCGAACTCGTTGTTGAGGCGATTCAGGTGGATGCCCGCCCGGAAGACCTGGGCGTCCCGCTCGGCGAGCGCGCCCGGGGTGCCGACCTGACCGCGCTTGGCCGCGTCGTTCATCAGGAACTCGGCCTCGTGGATCTTCTCCTCAAGACGCCGGTACACCCGGTCCAGATGTTCCTGTTCTACGCCGATCTCCTTCTCACGCACCGAGTCGTGAGCGGAGTCGAGCGTTTCCTGCTGAACCTGAGCGGCCACCCGGGCCCCCTTCTGACGTGCTGGGCAGCCGTCCACCGTACGCGAAAAGGACCCCGACAGGCTATGCGCCCGACCGGGGTCCGTTCACCACTCGCCTCGATGTGTCATGCCTTGACCGAGACGAGCTTCTTCCCGCTGAAGGTCAGGATCTCGAAGTGGTCGATCTGGTCCGGGGTGAAGGCGGCGCCGCCGTGGACGTAGAGCGGCTTCTTGGCCTGGTCGGTCTCGGCGTTCTTGATGCCGTAGCCCCATTTCGGGACGGACCAGGAGGTGACCGTCTCACGCTCGCCGTTCTTGCCGACGGCGATGAGCGAGCACTTCTCCGGGCCCTTGACGTTCTTCAGCTCCAGGACCGCGTGGGTGCCCCAGGCCTTGGACTCCATGCCGACCGTGGCGGTGACCTGGGTGGACGCGTCGGTGGACGAGACCTTGTCCGATGCGTTCATGTGATCGAAGGCGTCCTGGGCCGGGCTGGCGACGTTC
The DNA here is from genome assembly GCF_024612015.1 of Streptomyces sp. CA-210063. NCBI lineage: Bacteria > Bacillati > Actinomycetota > Actinomycetes > Kitasatosporales > Streptomycetaceae > Streptomyces > Streptomyces sp. CA-210063. The sequence continues at coordinate 6,596,738 of NZ_CP102512.1, read as the reverse complement.
GGCCGGTTCTCCGGGGCGTCGTTCCCGCCGCCCGTCGTCGCCATCACGGCCGTCGGGCCGCCGACGATCAGGGCGACGCCGGCCGCCAGCATGAAGAAGTTCCGTCGGCTCTTCTTCGCGCGGTGCTGGACGACCTCGCCGACCAGCCGGTCCGCGAGTCCTGTCGTGGGTTTCGCGGACAGGGACTCGCCGATCGCGGGTGTGCCCTGGGAAGCGGGCAGGTCCGCGAGCGCGGCCAGCATCGGTTCCATACCGGCCAGCTCGTCCAGCTGCTGGCCGCACCACTCGCACGTGGCGAGATGCATCTCGAACTGTGTGGCCTCGGCGTCGTCCAGTATCCCGAGGGCGTACGCGCCGACGGTTTCGTGGATGTTGTCACCGGAACCTTGGGCTCCTTGCACAGACCCGGGCATTCCCGGTCCATACCCCCCGTAGATGTTGCTCATGCCGTCACCCCGCGCTCCTCTAGAGCCAGCTTCATCGACCGCAGGGCGTAGAACACCCGGGAGCGGACGGTGCCACTGGGGATGCCAAGCGTCTCGGCCGCCTCATTGACCGTACGCCCTTTGAAATAGGTCTCGACCAGGACCTCCCTGTGAGCAGGGGTCAGGTCGTCCAGCGCGTCCGACAGTGTCATCAGCCACAACGCCTTGTCGATCTCGTCCTCCGCGGGGATGACCTCCAGCGGCGACGGGTCGACCTCCTGCGGCCGGGCCTGCCGGCTGCGGTGGCCGTCGATGACGATGCGGCGTGCGACCGTCACCAGCCAGGGGCGTACCGATCCGGTCGCTCGATTGAGCTGACCGGCGTTCTTCCAGGCCCGGATGAGAGTTTCCTGCACAACGTCCTCGGCGCGTTGGCGGTCGCCCGCGACCAGACGCAGCACGTACGCGAGCAAGGGTCCAGCGTGCTCGCGGTACAACGCGCGCATCAGCTCCTCGTCTGGCTCTGAGGGCTGCGATGCGCGATGTCGTGCCCTGTGCGGGCGTTCATCGGCCACAGCGGAATCCTTGCGCACGGCTACCTCCGGTGTCCGGGGGTTCCCCCAGTCGGTCGCTCACATCGGGATACGTAGGTAATCAGTTGTGTGTTCAGAGTTGAGACACAACTTTCTCGATTCAACGTGGGGAAGTTGGGGCAGCTGAGGGACAAGCGTGCCCATATCGGTTCCTAACCCGGCACACACGGGCGGGAATTGTGAAGATCCGCATCACGTGATGTGAAAAACAGCACTGCTGCTTCTTTACGAGAACTGGAACCATGCCCAACTCCCTGGCATCCCAAGGGAGATGGGCAATAGCGGAGAAGTGACCCGAACAGGATCGATTCGGGTTACGCGAGTCAGTCGCCTCGGCCGGGGACAGGCCCTGGGGCCCTTCTGATGGATCTCCGTGGAGGAAGGAGCGGCGTTCGGTGCGTGCTCTCGGCGTGCGGCGTGGAGGGTCATGTGGCGGAGCCACCTGTCCCTTCACGCCGTGCGTCGAGAGTGCGTGCCGGGCGTCGCGACGCCGCGGAGATCCATCAGAAGGGCCCTAGGCGCGGGCGAGGCCGGCTCGGCGGCGGTGGCGGGCCACGCGTTCGCGGTTGCCGCAGATCTCGCTGGAGCACCAGCGGCGGCGTCGGCCGCGGGAGGTGTCGACGTACACGATGGGGCAGTTGTCGCCGGCGCACTGGCGCAGGCTCGCGCAGGCGGCCGGGTCGGTGAGCAGCTCCACGGTGTCGCGGGCGATCACTGCGAGCAGGGCGGCGCAGTCGGGGGCGCGGTCCAGGGCTCGGGTGAGGGTGCCGTCGTCCGTGCGGACGGCCTGGAGGGCCGGAGTGGCTGCGCGGGCCAGGTCGTTGATCCTCGCCAGGGAGATGTCGAAGGAGACGTCGAAGCGGCGGGAGTCGGGCTTGCGGTCCGGTTCGGTGCGGACCAACTGGCCGATGTGTCCGCGTAGTTCTCGGAAGCCGACGAGCCAGTGCGGGGTGATGTGGTCGAGGGGGGTGTCCTCGGGGACCAGGGCGGCGGCGGTGATCCAGGTGCGTAGGTGGAGTGCTGAGTCGAGTTGTTCCTCGGGGTGGGTGGTCGCGAGGAAGTCCAGGCAGAGGTGGCCGCAGTCGAAGCGGGGGGGTTGTGCCATGTGCCTGTCACCGCCTGGGGGTTGCCGTGGGGCGTCTGAGAGGGTCGTACCCCCTACAGTGCCTGGCCGCACGCTGTGCTGGAACCCTCTGGGGTTCGGGGGGATTTGCTCGCCCCCGCCGCCCTTACCCGTCCCGTCCCCCAGGGGCTGTGCCCCTTCGACCCCCTTGGGCGCCTTATAGCTCGGGGGGTTCTGTGGGGTGGCGGGTGCGGGTTCGTCGTGGTTGATCGCGCAGTTCCCCGCGCCCCTGAAAAGCAGGGGCCGTGTCTTTCAGGGGCGCGGGGAACTGCGCGACCAGCCCCCACTCGCCCGCGGACAAACGTGAACCGGCGGGCCCTTTCGGGCTCAGGTGTCGCCGTACTTCGTGTCCGCTGCCGGGTCCAGGGCCAGGCGGTAGCCGCGTTTGACGACCGTTTGGATCAGCTTGGGGGCGCCGAGGGCCGTGCGGAGGCGGGCCATGGCTGTTTCCACGGCGTGTTCGTCCCGGCCGGCGCCGGGGAGGGCTCGGAGGAGTTCGGAGCGGGCCACCACCCAGCCGGGCCTGCGACAGAGCGCGCGCAACAACGACATGCCGGCCGGGGGGACGGGGCGGAGGGCGCCGTCGACCAGGACCGCGTGGCCTCGGATCTCCACGCGGTGGCCGGCGATGGGGAAGGCGCGGGCGCGGCCGGGGAGTTCCTGGCAGAGGAGCTGGACGAGGGGGCCGAGGCGGAAGCGTTCGGGCTGGACCGTGTCCACGCCGTGGGCCTGGAGGGGCAGGGCCGTCACGGGGCCCACGCAGGCGGGGAGCACGTCGTGGTTGAGGGCGTTGAGCAGCTCCGGGAGCAGGCCCCGGTCCTCCGCCCGGGACAGGAGGGACGCCGCGGCGGGGGCGCTGGTGAAGGTCAGCGCGTCCAGACCGCGGCTGACCGTGGAATCGAGGAGACGGTCCACGGGGGTGATGTCCTCGGGGGGCATCCAGCGGTAGACGGGGACGCCCACGACCTCCGCCCCCGCGGCACGCAGGGACTCCACGAAGCCGGGGAGCGGTTCACCGTGCAGCTGGATGGCGATGCGGAGGCCCTCGACGCCCTGCTCCAGCAGGCGGTCCAGTACCTCCGCCATGGATTCGGAGGACGGGGACCATTCCTCCGTCAGACCGGCGGCTCGTACCGCGCCCTTCACCTTCGGTCCGCGCGCCAGGACCTCGACGCCGCGCAGCCGGTCCAGGAGGGCTTCGCCCAGGCCCCAGCCGTCCGCGGCCTCGATCCAGCCGCGGAAACCGATGGCGGTGGTCGCCACCACGATGTCGGGCGCCACGTCGAGCAGGTCCTTGGTCGCGGCGAGCAGTTCACTGTCGTCGGAGAGCGGCACGATGCGCAGGGCGGGCGCGTGGAGGACCGCGGCTCCGCGGCGCTGGAGGAGTGCTCCGAGTTCGTCGGCCCGGCGGGCTGCCGTCACACCCACGGTGAACCCCGCGAGCGGCCCGTGTTCCGGTTGCGCTGTCCGATCCATCCGATCCGTCCTGTCTGGTCGATCGGCTCGATCTGATCGCTCGGGTCGCTGTTCGTCGTACATGGCTCTCGTCCCGCAGTCGAGTCGTTGCACCTACATGCCGAACGAGCCTGTCAACGGCACGTGACAGGCTCGGTTCGGCTTGATGTCGCTGGTGTTACGTCACACGTGTCACGGCATGGGCGATGTCACACCTCGGCGTAGCTGAGCTGCGGCTTCGAGTCCGCCGCGGCCGTGGTCGTAGCGGTGTTCGAGGCCGACTTGCGAAGGTATACGGCCCAGGTCACCGCGAAGCAGAGGCCGTAGAAGGCGAGGAAGCTGAGGAAGGCGCCGGTGCCGGAGCCGACCGAGAGGAAGGACTGGCGGAAGGCCAGGTTGATGCCGAGGCCGCCGAGCGCGCCCACCGCTCCGATGATGCCCATGGAGGCACCGGAGAGGCGACGTCCGTAGGCCGCGGCCTCCTCACCGTTCAGACCCTTGGCGACGGCCTTGGCCTGGAAGATGCCCGGGATCATCTTGAAGGTGGAGCCGTTGCCGATCCCGGTGAGGACGAAGAGCACGATGAACGCGGTGGTGAACAGCGGCAGCGACTTCTGCATGGAGGCGATGACGATGATCCCGGTGGCGCCGGCCATGGCGACGTAGTTCCACAGGGTGATCTTGGCGCCGCCGTACTTGTCGGCGAGCGCGCCGCCCACGGGCCGGATCAGCGAGCCGAGCAGGGGGCCGATGAAGGTGACGTACGCGGACTCCAGGGGCGTACGGCCGAACTGGGTCTGCAGGACGAGGCCGAAGGCGAAGCTGTAGCCGATGAAGGAGCCGAAGGTGCCGATGTAGAGGAAGGACATGATCCAGGTGTGGGCCTCCTTCACGGCGTCCTTGGCGGCACCGGTGTCGTTCTTCACGGACGAGATGTTGTCCATGTAGATCGCGGCGAGCACGGCGGCGATGACGATGAAGGGGATGTAGATCCCGAGGAGCACGCGCGGACCGCCGCTGGCCCCGATGACGGCGAGACCGATGAGCTGCACGACCGGGACACCGATGTTGCCGCCGCCCGCGTTGAGGCCGAGCGCCCAGCCCTTCTTCCGCAGCGGGAAGAAGGCGTTGATGTTGGTCATGGAGGAGGCGAAGTTGCCGCCGCCGATACCGGCGAGCATCGCGCAGATCAGGAACGTGTTGAACGAGGTCCCCGGCTCCATCACGACGAAGGCCGCGACGGTCGGGATGAGCAGCAGGCTCGCCGAGACGATCGTCCAGTTGCGGCCGCCGAAGATCGCCACCGCGAAGGTGTACGGGATGCGCACGATCGCGCCGACCAGCGTGGCCATCGAGACGAGGAAGAACTTGTCGGCCGGGGTGAGCCCGTACTCGGGGCCCATGAACAGCACCATCACCGACCAGACGGTCCAGATGGAGAAGCCGATGTGCTCGGAGAGCACCGAGAAGAGGAGGTTGCGGCGGGCCACCTTCTCGCCGGTCTCGTTCCAGAAGGCCTCGTTCTCCGGATCCCAGTGCTCGATCCAGCGGCCTCCCCTACTGGCAGCGGGGGCAGTGCTCGGGGCTGTCATGACGCCTCCACGGTTCTCCGGCTCGGGTGTTGCGATGCGGGTGATGAGGGGTGATGAGTCCCGAAGGTAGGGAGGGCGCGTTTCCTGCCTGTGGCACCGGGTGACCGGAAAGGAACTTTGCTCTCACGAGCGGGCGACCCGGACGGTGAGGAATCCGTGAGCAGAGCGTCATACCCTGCGGTCACGCCACCTTCGGCGCCGTCCTCGTGCCAATGTAGGCGCACCGCGTGCCGTCGCTCAGCGTGGCGAAGACCACAGGCAGTGTGCCGTTCCTCTCGCCGACCGTGATGACGACTCCCTCCCGAGCGGACGGGGGGAGCCGCCGTTGGTGAGCAGCGGGCCGGGATCGACGGGCGACGGCGACACCCTCGGTCGGCACCGATGCGGAGGAAGAAGGCGTGCTGGCCGGTCGCTGCCCCGGCGGGCCGTACGGTGCGGTCGGTGCGGTCGGTGCGGTCGGTGCGGTCGGCGCGGTCGAGCGCCAAGCCCGCGGTGTGCAACATGGCGACGCCTGACGTACGGCGTGACGCACACGCGACGCACACGCGACGAACGGCGTGGCGTCCGACGGCATGACGAGACGGCATGACGATGCGTACAGCGTACGTCCCCCCGTACGCTGTACGGCTGTCAGGCGCCGGCGGTCAGGTGCCGGCCTGGCCGTCCGCCCCCGCCTCAGGGATCGCCGGGCCCGTGGCGCCGAGTCTGAATTGTTCGGTGATCTGCACGAAGGCCGCCCGGAGGTGTTCCGGGATGCCGAGGGCAGTCGCCGCCTGCTCGGCGGAGAGCGCGTGGTCTCCGGGGGCCGTAGCGGTCTCCGGAGGCACCGGGGCCTGGGGCAGGTCCTGCTCGGTCAGCTTGCCCGATCGGATGAGGACATCCCGGACCGGGATGCCGAGTGCGCGGGACAGACCGCGCATCGTCTCCAGGTCGGGCATGCTCTGGCGCTGCAGCAGCCGGGTGATGGCCGCCCGGTGCACCCCCGCGTCCTCGGCGAGCTTGGTCTTGCCGCCGCCGCGCGGGCTGTCGATGTCGTAACCGCGCGCCCGCATCACGCCTTCTATCCAGGCTGCGAACTCGTCGATGTGCTCGGCATCGCTCTTCATGTGTGAACGCTCCCCTCAGCTCACCCCACCTTAACGGTCGTGCGCACGCGAACTATGCAGTTGCGCGCACGCACGAGTAAAGGTTCAGTGAGGGCATTCCGTCAATCCGGCCATTCCGATGTCGATCCGATCCATTCCGATGTCGATCCGATCGCCGATCTCCGTTGCGCGCGAGATCGCAACATGTGAAGCTGTGTGCGGGCTCGCAACAACAGGAGACTCTTCTTTCCCTTCAGTTGCCGCCGCCCCAGTTCTTGGTTGCCGTCGACCGGCCTTTCGTCGCCGTCGCCCCGGCTCCCGGTTGACCCAGATCGGAGTGTGTCCACCATGACCTCAGGCCTCGCCACCCAGCACACCGCCCGCGCCGCCCGCTGGATCGACATCCTGCGGCGCCAATCCCCCGAGCTGCTCACGGAGTTGACCCCGGGTCGGCCGGGCGCCGGGACCCGTTCCCGCCCACCGCTGGGACCGGCCGCGCTCCGCGCCCTCGGCGAGCGGGACGCCGCGGAGCGCGCCGAGGCGTTGCTCGGCGAGCAGCACGGTCTCGGCCCGCTGGGCGCGAGCGCCGCCCCGATCCGCCTCCATGTCTCCGACGCCATCCGCGACATCACCGACGGGGTGGTCGAACTGGAGGAGGCGGTGTGGGAGAAACTCGGGCTCGGTCGGCCTCCGCGGGCGGACGTTCCGCAGCGGCTCGGCAGGGTCGCCGCCCTGCTCGACGATGTCGCCGGGCATCCCGTGCTCGCCCGGCACGTCCTCGACGAGTGCCGCCGGATGGCCCGCCGCTGCGGCCGTACGCTCGGTGACCCCGAGACCATGGTCCGCGTCAACGGCCGTTGCCCGTGGTGCGATTCGGTGTCGCTGCGGGCCATGCCGGCCTGGCGCACGGTCCTGTGTGTGAACCCCGGGTGCCGGTGCACCGACGAGGAGTGCCCGTGCGCGGACAACGCCGCCCACCGGCACAGTTGGACGGAGACCGGCTGGGCGCAGCTCGCGGCGGAGGCCGGGGCCGACGCGGACGAGATCGCCGCGCTGGTCGATACCGACGCCGACACCGACGCCGGCACCGACCGGGTCGGGCGCTCGGTCGAGGCGGGGGCCGCGTGATGGGTAACTCTCTCGCGGGGCCAACGGGTTCCTCCCCGGCACTGGTGACCGGCGCGGCCGCCGCGGCCGAGGCGGGGGTGGCCCCCGCGACCGTACGGAAATGGGTTCAGCTGGGCCATCTGGAGGCCGCCGGGCGGCAGGGGCGGACCCATCTCTACCGGCTGGAGGACGTGTTCGCGGCGGAGCGGGCCACGCGGGGGCGTGGGCGTCGCGGCTGAGAGCACGACGGCAGAACCGATCTTCGTTGCCCCGCCACACCCCTGGGTGTGGCGGGGCAACGTGCGTTTCGGAGCGGCCTCGAAAACTCATAGTTGCGCGCGCGCTCGCAACGTGTCACAGTTGGTGCAGCGGCGGAGCTGTGCCCACAGGGGCACGGCCCCGCCGTTTCGCATACCTCCGACACAAGAAGGGAGGTCTCACCGTGGCCGATCCGACGGTCACCTTCCCGGATGTCGAACGACTCGTCGTCGACTTCCTGACCGACCGCCCCGAACTCTCCACCGCGACCGTGGACAACGTTCCGCCCAGCGGGTTCGACGGCACCCAGCAGGTCGTCCTGGTCTCCCGCGCCGGCGGGGCCTGGGTGGACGACCTGCGTCTGGACCAGCCGCTCGTGGACTTCGAGGTCTACGGGCCCACCAAGACGGCGGCGCATGCGCTGGCCCTGACGGTTCGTTCCGCGGTGCTCGCGCTGCGGGGGACGACGTATGGGGCGGCGGTTGTGTCCGACGTGGTGGAGGCCGATGGGCCCCGCTGGCTGCCGGACTGGAATCGGGCCGCGGCCAATCGCTACTACGCGACTGTCCGGCTGCACATTCGTCCCGCGTAGGGCTCCGCCCGAGAGTCCCGCCCCGCCCAAGAGCTCGGTCCGCCGGGGCAGTTCGCAGGCACAACCCCTCTGTATTCATCTCTCTGAAGGAGTTACGCATGGCAGGCAGCAACGCCAACGAGATCCGTGTCGCCGGTACCGGGCGGATTCTGGTCGCCCCGGTCGGGACGACCGCGCCGGCCGATGTCACCTCCGCGTGGGGGTCCGGCTGGAAGGACCTCGGCTTCACCTCGCAGGACGGCATCAAGCTGGCGAAGAAGGACAAGCTCGACCCGGTCGAGACCTGGCAGTCCGTGTCCCCGGCCCGGTTCATCTACTCGGACCGCGACCTGACGGTGAAGTTCCAGCTGCTCCAGCTGAACGAGGACACCCTGCCGTTCTTCATGGGCGGTGACGCCGTCGCGGAGACCACCACCGGTTCCGGTGTGTACAAGTACGAGCTGGCCGCCGACCCGAAGTTCAACGAGAAGGCGATGGGCATCGAGTTCAGCGACGGCACGGACATCACGTACCGCTTCGTCGTCTCGCGCGGCCAGGTCACCGAGACCGAGGAGCTGTCGCTGACCCGCACGGCCTCCATCAAGCTCGGTGTCACCTTCACCGCGCTGGCCGTCGACAACACCAAGCCGCTGGCCACCTTCCTGATGAAGGACCCGGCGTACGGCGCGACCGCCTGAGCCGGCGGCTCCCGCTTCACCGGCTGCCGAGCCACCGGCTCCTCAAGCCGTCGCCCCCGCCCGTCACTTCGGGCGGGGGCCGCCCAGGTGGGCGGGGCCGGGACCTCCCCCTTCCCCGGCCCCGCCCGCCGTCCCCATTGACCACCACTCACGAACGTCACGCAGTCACGAACGTCACACACTGTCACGAACGTCACCAACAAGGAGTAGCTCCATGGCATTCGACGTCAGCGCCGCCCGTGCCCAGCGGCAGGAGGCGCTCGGTCGCGCCTGGTCCTTCACCGTCGAGGGGGACACCTTCACGCTCCCCACCGAGCTGACCCGCAAGACCGCGCGCACGCTGCGCGACCTCGACGACAACGACGTGGACGGCCTGCTGCGCACACTCCTGGGCGACGCCCAGTACGAGCGCTTCGACCGCCTCGACGTCACCATGCAGGACATCGCCGCGATCATGGAGGCGTACGGCAAGGAGACCGGGCTCGGCCTGGGGGAAGGCTGAGCCTCGGCGAGTTCGTCGATGAACACGCCGAGGCCCTCGAAGCGGACCTGCTCCGCCACTACGGCGTGGACCTGCTCGACTGGCACCGTGGCCGGCTCTCCTCCCGCCGGCTCGCGGTGCTGGTCAAGCATCTGCCACGCGACAGCGCGACCCTCCAGGAACTCCACGGCGAGGCCGCCCTCTGGTCCGTCAACGACTACCTGCTGGCGTCCGTCGTCGACCAGCTCGCGGAGGCGAACTGGATGTTCGCCACGGTGAACCGGGACGAGGACGCGGAACCGCTGGACTACCCGGAGCCCGTGCCGCGCCCGGTGACGGCGGAGGACGGGCGGACCGGACCGGCGTCCACGGCGGCCGCGCCACGGTCCGACGCGTCGCCCTCAGCGACGTCACCCTCCGGGACGTCACCGTCCGGCGCGTCACCGTCGTCGGCCGCCGAGCCGGTGCGGAACCCGACACCCATCGAACTCGCCCAGTTCTTCTCTTGAGCCCAAGGAGTGATCCCGCCCATGACCCTCTACACCCCACTCGGCGGGCTGCCGTATCCGCAGCCCACCGACGTCGCGAACCTCCCGCTCCACCTCCAGTCCCTGGCCGAGGGCATCGACAGCCGTACGGTCCTGCGGTACGCGAACGCCGCCGACCGGGACGCCGCGATCACCACCCCGGCCGCCGGCATGGTCGCCTGGCTGACGACCCCCGGCACGCTCAGCTACTACACCGGCTCGGCGTGGGTGGCGATGGGCGTCTGGAACACGTACACCCCGGCCTGGACGGCTGAGACGACCAACCCGGCGATCGGCAACGGCACGCTGACCGGCAAGTACGCGATCGTGGGCAAGACCTGCCACTTCACGATGCTCATGCAGTTCGGATCGACGACGACGTACGGCAGCGGCAGCTACTACCTGAGCTACCCGGTCCAGGCGGGCGCGCTGGGCGGGCTGCCGCAGCACCAAGGGGTGGCGACCAGCGGTTCGGGCAGCAGCCAGGGCCGCGGGATGATCAGTTGCCAGCCGACCGCGAGCACCAACGCGACGACGTACACGCTGTGGGGTCCGGCCTCGGCCTCGACCTCCCACCTCGGCCAGCTCGGCAGCGCCGGGCTGCTCGGATACGCCTGGACGAGCGCCAACATCATCCGGATCGGGGGAACGTACGAGGTGGCGTGAGCCTCGGCCGTACGGCGTGAGGTGGCCGGGAACCGTCTCCGTTTTGTCCTGGCCACCACAGGCACTTCGGGTATCCTGCGAAGTGCAATCGAGCATATGTTCGAAGCACATGTTTGAAGTCTGCGGGGAGTGGGGGCCGAGTGACGAACAACGAGGGCGAGGCGTGGGGCGGCGTCGAGCTGGACAGAGCCGAGGCCGAACTGCGGCAGGTCCTTGCCGTACGCATGCAACGGGCCGTCCCTGCGGACCTGGTCGTCACCACCCGGACCGAGATCGAGAAGCGTGAGTTCAGGGCGTACGGGCAGGGCTGGCGGGACCGGGGCGAGCACGAGGACCAGCGACGCCGGTCGGCGGCCGCGCTCCGCAGCCAGAGCCCGGGTACGGGTCAAGGGCAGGCCGCCCCGCCCCGCCGCGACGCCGGCGGCAAGATCCTCCCCTTCCCGCAGCAAACACCGCCGCCGGGCACGCCCTCCACCCCGCATCCCCATCCGCACCCGCCGACCGCGCGCCCGCACCCGTCGGACGACGATCTGTAGGCCTCAGATCCGCGGACCAGGGCTCACACCAATTCCTTGCGCGTACGGCCGAAGGCTTCCCTTCGTCGTCCGGTACCTCGTGATGTCCGGTACCTCGTAATCCCCCGCGGATCGAGGTACTCGCAGCAAACGAAGGTCACCCCGGGATACTCGGCCTGTCAGCGTCGAGCCGCGGGATACCCCTTTCTCCAACGAGCGAACGGATTCAGCACTCCACGCCAGAAGGAATGATCGGGAGTCTCCTCGATCGCATCCCACCCTCGGTAAAGACTGACATTCCTGATGTGCGGAGCCTCGGCCCGCAGTGCATCGAGGTCGTCGAGCACGGACGAACCGCCATCAAGGTCTCCGAGGAACAGCCAGAACACGTTACGACCGGCCCCCGCGTCGAACTGGTCGGCGAGGGCCGTGCCTTCGGAGTGGAGTCCCCAGAAGTAGAACAGGACAAGGGTCGCGACCTCGCTTTCAGGGAGGCTCTGCGTAATCCCCTTGACCGCCTCGGCGGCATCCTCCGCATCGAAGAGACCGTATTCCTCCGCGCCCCGACCGAGCGAGTTTCCCGGTACGGCATCCCGCGACAGCAGAGGCTCCTTCGGCAGTACAGCCCAGTCCGCGATCCACCGTTCCGCATCCGCCAACCGGAGATTCGGCAGCCGATACGCCCGTGCCGTGTAGATCCAGGCCTCCACCTCCGCGACCGGCGACATGACCTCACCCAACACAGCGGCCCTGCGCGCCATATCGGCCACAACCCCGGACTCGAGCGGATAACGGTGTGCCCCGGGAATCGCCAGCACCACCCTGACGGAATCCCGCCGCACACCGCTGAAGCGTGCGATCAGGGATGCGGAAAGCACCCCTTTACGGGATTTCGTCCTGCTTTTTGGAAGATTCATACCAGCGGATGCCATATACGCATGTTATGCCGCCATCACCTCACCGAGCAATGACTTCAACAGGAGTTCACATGGGCTTCGATATCGACAAGGACCTCCACTTCGTCCGCAAGGAGGTGGAGGGGATCAAGAAGAGCATGACGGGCTTCAGCCACTCGATGACCGGAATCAAAGTGGACGTCGAGGGCCTGAAGTTCGTCGTGTCATGGGTGGCTGCGACCGCCCAGTTCATCAAGATCGACTACAGCTTTCTGAAGGTCGACGAAAAGGGCATCTCCCTCCGCGGCGTACAGAAGATCACCTGGCAGAACGTCAAGGACGCGGAGGATGCGAAGGCCAAGGAGAAGGAAAAGAAACTCGACGACCGCCTGAAGAAGCTCTTCCTCGAAAAGTCGGGCGCGGAGTTCAAGTCGGTGAAGGACACTGCAAACCGCGCGCGATACGACATCCAGGCCCTCAGGGAAAAGCTGAAAAAGGCCGGCAGCGCGGCCGACCCAGGAAATCGCGGGACCAAGCGGGAAGAACTCGACACGCTCAGGAAATCCGCGGAGAACCTGAGCCGAGCGCTCTCAGACGTCTGATCACACGCGACGAGTGAATCGAGGGTAGCAGTGAATCTGAAACAAGCCATCGCAGGAGTCGACGCCAAGCTCGGGACGCTCAGGGCCTCGCTCGGTCGGGCCGACACGGCGATGAACAAGGTCAAGACCGGCTCCAGCCAGCTCAACAGCGCACTTGGCAAGCTCAAGACCTCCGCCACCCAGAGCGGTAGCGGGCTCGGCAAATTGAAGTCCGAGGCCAGTGGGCTCAACACCGGGGTCGGGAAGGCCAAAGGCGGCGCGGACAAGCTCAAGTCCTCCCTCGACAAGCTCAAGTCCTCCGCCAACAGCACCAAGACGGCGCTCCAGGGCGTCAAGAAGCAGGCCGACGCCGTCGAGAAGTCGGTCGGGCAGGCCGGCAAGAACGCCGACAAGGGCGGGAAGTCGATGGGGAATCTGGGCAAGGGGCTCAAGGGGGCCTCGCTCGCTCAGAAGGGGCTCAACCTCGCCATGGCGGCGAGTCCGTTCGGGCTGATCATGACGCTGCTGGCGCCGCTGATCGCCCAGTTCGTCAACATGGACAAGGTCGCCGCCCTGGTCAAGCGTGGGCTCGTCGCCGCGTGGAGCGCCATCAAGAACGCCTCGTCGTCGGCCGCGAGGATGCTCGGGCCGCTGTTCAAGGGCGTCGTCAACGGGTTCCTGCTGCCGTCCCGGATGCTGATCCGCGGGCTCAACATGCTCATCAGCTCCCTGAACCGGGTCAAGATCAAGGTGCCGGACTGGGTGCCGGTCATCGGCGGCCGGGGCTTCCAGTTCAACCTGCCGTCCATCCCCGTGCCGCAGCTCGCCAAGGGCGGCGTCGTCCAGGCCCGTTCCGGCGGCACCCTCGCGCTGCTCGGTGAGGCCGGTGAGCACGAGGCCGTCATCCCGCTCTCCAAGCTGGAGCGGATGCTGGGCTCGGGCGGGGGCTTGCGCACCCTCGCCTCCGCCGTGGAGCGGCTCGCCGACCGGCCCGTCGTCGTACAGGTCGACTCGCAGGAGATCGCCCGGGCGGTGTTCCTGGGGCAGCGGCAGCTGGCCAGGCGGTAACGACACCAGGGTTCCGCAGCAGTCGACGGCACTTCACCGCCGTCGGCTTTTTTCATGCCCGCATGCCCGCATGCCCGCATGCCCGCATGCCCGCATGCCCTCAATTGCCCAGATCACCGCCCACCAGCCATCGAAACCCACCCACCACCAGGGGAGATCATGGGAAACCTTTGGATCGGCCCGCCCGGTTCCATGTACGAGATCGACCAGGCCGCCAAGTCCTTCGACCGCACCGCCGACCTGGGCGTCAGCGAGTTCAAGTCGCTCGGCGGCCGGGTCACCGTCACCCGCAACCTCGCTCCGGTGCGCCGGATCAAGCTGGCCTGGGACCTGCTGCCGCCGGCGCACGCCCGGGCGCTCGACCGGATCGCCCGGCGGGTCGACAGTTCGCTGGCGCCGACCGTGTTCCTCGTGGACCCGGCCGCCGGCAATGTGCTCACCGCCGGTCAGGCCCTCGGCCGGGGCACCACCAAGGCCACCGACATCACCGGGCTCGCCCAGTGGTTCACCACCTCGACCGGCACGGTGGCCGAGAGCGCCACGGCCGTCGGCGCGTTCACCTTCACCGCGGTGAGCGCGGACAGCGCCCTGGCCTGGCGCTGCGTCGGCACCGTCGGCAACTTCCCGGTCTCGCCGGGGCTCCAGGTCTCGTTCCGGGCGCCGACCGCGATCGCCGCGCTCAGCACGGAGAGCGTGGGCCTGGACTTCAAGAAGGCGGACGGTTCGTACATCAGTACGGTCTCTGCCTCGGGTCCGCTGGTCACCGGCACCGTCCCGGCCAATGCCGCGTACGTCACCCCGACCTGCAAGCCGGGCACGGCGGGCACGTACTCGCTGGCCGGCGCCTGTCTGACGTACGGCGGTACGGCGGCGGACGGCATCCCGGGTGACGGGCTGCCGCCGATGTCCGTGACCGGCTACAGCGACACGCCCGGCCGCCCGCTCCCCTTCCGCAACTTCAGCCTCGACCTCGTGGAGGTGTCCGGTGCAGCAGGCTGACGACGCCACCGAGTCCGCGCTCGCGGCCGGTGAGCGCACCACCACCCACACCACCCGCCTCGGCGGCAAGGATGTCTCGGCGCAGGTCCAGTCCTGGCAGGTGGAGCGGTCGTACGCGACCGATCTGCCGGCCGCGATGCGGGCCTTCTCCGGTTCCTCCGCGGCGCAGCTGCAGGTGCAGCTGTCCGGCACGGCGGGGACCTCGGCGCCGGAGATGTACTCCCCGTGGGCCGACCGTGCCACCGGCGACGTCGTACGCCCCGGTCAGTCCGTCGTCCACGAGAACGGGGTCGGGGGTGCGAAGCTCCCCGCGTTCCGGGGCACCGTCCGCTCCCGTTCCGCCACCTCAGGGACCGACAGTGTGCAGGTCACCGCGCTGGACGGGGCGGAGCGGCTGCGTGGTCCCGCCGTACTGCCGAAGCCGTACGCCGGGTTCCTGGGCCATGCCCACCCGGTGTCGTCGGCGACCTGGTGTGTGTCCGAACTGCTGCGCCAGGGCGGCGTGTACGCCTGCCCGCCGCCCCGGTACCCGGACTTCGTCGAGGGCAAGCCGCTGACCCTGGTGTACGCCTCGCTGCACGGCGGGTTCAGCACGCCGTACGGACAGCCGGAGTACGTGCCGGACCCGAGCGCCTACGTCTTCAGCCGCGAGGGCGCGCCCCACGAGATGGCGCTCGTGCCCAAGGGGCCGCAGCTGGCGGCGAGTTGGTTCCCGCGCAGCCGGGTCACGGTGCCCGGCAGCAAGATCTTCGCCGAGGCCTGGGTGAACAACGCGGTCGCGTACGGCGACCTCGACGACGGCGTGGTCAACAGCAACAGCGACCAGGTGACGATCCGGCTGGAGCTGAACCGCGTCGGATCGGCCACCGGTTCCCTGCGCGTGGTCGTGGACTTCGCCGAGGGCTGGGTGCGCATGTCCTCCACGGACGCGGCGGGCGGCTGGTACTTCCAGTGGTCGTGGCACGACACGGAGCTGCGCGGCGTCTGGCAGCAGCGGGGTGTCTGGCACATCGGCGCCTTCTTCGACACCGCCTCCACCGGTACCAGCGTCCATCCGACCGTGCAGCCCCGGCTGACCGCTCCGGACGGCACGCAGTTGCTCGGCTCGGCGGCGACGTTCACGGACTCCTCCGCGCTCCAGTCGGCCTCGGAACTGCGGCAGGTCATCCTCTACACCGACATGCCGACCGAGTGCCTCCAGGTCACCAGCGGGCTGACCGCCATGCCGAGTGCGGCGGAGTTCGCCCACACCGGGACGTACGCCTGGACGAAGAGCGCCGAACTCGACGACGTCATCCTGCCGTTGATCGCACTGCCCCGGGTCAGCGGCTCGCAGTGGGAGGTGATCTCGCAGATCGCCAAGGCGAGCATGTCGACCGCCGAGATTGACGAGCGCGGCGTCTTCCGGTGGCGGAACCACTCGCGGTTCGCCACCAGCCCGACGGTCCCCGACCTCACGCTCACCAGCGTGCGGGAGATCGCGTCGCTGACCGCGACGGAGGAGATCGACGCCTGCCGCAACTACTGCATCCAGCCGTACAAGGACTGGACGGGCATCAAGGCCGTCACCGGCACGACGTCCACCGACACCGTCGTCCGTACCATCCCGGCCAGTTCGACGACCACCGTGAAGTACCTGATGTCGGACGACGAGTACGACATCAGTCCGCCCGGTACGGACGACGACTCGGTCACCGAGCTGGGCACGAACGTCCGCTTCGGCACCGCCGCCACGGGTGGCACCGCGGTCAAGGGGGCCGTCGATCTGATGGTCCGCCGTGAGGACGGCTATCTGGTGGTGCGGTTCGCCAACCGCAGCACCCAGACGCTCTACACGGCCACCAGGACCGGCACGCCGTCGTTCGTCCTGCAGACACTGAAGCCGTCCGCCGACCCGGTGGAACGCCAGGCCATCGCGTATCTGGAGAACGCCGCGAACGACCCGGCCGGGGTCGCCAGCGAGAAGTTCTACGGCCGTCAGGAGTACACCGCCGAGAGCACCGACTGGGTGCAGGACGCGTCCGTCGCCGCCGACCTCGCCCACGCGATGCGGGACGCGGGCGTCCTGCCCGTGCCGGTCATCGGCGACGTCGAGGTGCTGTACGACCCCCGCATCCAACTCGGTGACGTCGTACGGGTGGTGGACAGCACCGGGGCCGCGCTCGACACGCTCGCCTGGGTCGTCGGCGTCCGCACCTCGGCCACGGCCGACGGCGGAGTCCAGCAGACCCTGACCCTGCGTGGCGTCGACCCCGGTCCCCTGCCGGCCGACGCGGGACTCACCCCGGACGCGCCGAGCGACCCGGCGACGGTGACGTACGCGACGTACGCCTCCGTCACAAGCACCTTCCCGGCCCTCTCGCACCTGACCGCGTCGGGGCTGACCTGGGGAGAGATCAAGGAGTCCGCGCATGTCTGAGAACAGTTCGGAGACAGTGCCGGTCGTGCTGGCCGAGGAGCAGCTGCTGCAGCTGGCCTCGGCCGTGGCGACCAGCCTCACCGCGTACTTCGAGGCGAAGGAGGAGCAGGTCACGGTGGTGGACGCCGCTCCCGTGGAGGTGACCGTCACCGAGAACGTGCCCGAGGAGCAGCCCGCACCCGACGAGCAGGAGGAGGGCGCAGCGGCCGCCTCGCCCGACGCGGCCGGTGGCCACAGCACGGCGGAGGTGGAGCCGCAGCCGGTGGAGGAGACCGATCCGGACGGCGCGACCGACACCGAGACGGAGCCGACGGGAACGGAGGCCGTGTGACCGCCTGCACCCCCCTCAACGGGCTGCCGTATTCAACAACGCCGCCGGTACGACGACCTCGACCACGGCCGCCGAGCCCCTGACGGGCGCGGTCGGCGACCCGCTGGTGGCCGCGTTCACCGCGCCCCCGACCGGGGAGACAACCGCTTCGTCAAGGTCGATCCCGTCCTCTGATCCCCACGTCCCCCGAAGCCCCGGTACGCCGCCCTCCCCGGCGGCGTACCGGGGCTTCCGCCCGCCCGAAAGGAAACCACCCCATGGCCACACCCCTCTCCGCCGCCGCGTTCGAGGCGGCACTCCGCGCCGAAGGCGTCACGCTCAAGGAGCACGCCAACTGGTCCACCCACAACCGCAACGCCATCGGCGCCTGGGGCCCGGCCCAGGGCGTGATGCTGCACCACACGGCGGGCCGCGACAGCGTCTCCCTGTGCCGCACGGGCATGGCCGACCTCCCCGGCCCCCTCTGCGTCGCGGTGATCGCGAAGGACGGCACGGTCCACCTGGTCGGCTACGGCCGCACCAACCACGCCGGCCGGGGCTCGACGGCCGCCTACAACGCCGTACGCAACGGCACGACGCTCCCGTCCCGGCCGGGCGCGGACGCGGTCGACGGCAACGCCCACTTCTACGGCTTCGAGATCGAGAACCTCGGCAACGGCCGCGACCCGTACCCGGACGCCCAGCTGGCGGCCGTGGAGAAGGTCGCGGCGGCGGTGTGCCGGGCGCACGGCTGGGCCGCGTCCCGGGTCATCGGCCACAAGGAGTGGACGACCCGCAAGATCGACCCGACGTTCTCGATGGCGGCGATGCGGACGCGGATCGCGAAGCGCCTGACCAGGACGGTGAGCGGAGGCGGCACGTCGACCACCGTGTACGAGCCCTTCCCGGGCGCCGCGTTCTTCGCCACCGGCCGCCGCAGCGCGGTCATCACGGCCATGGGCAGACGCCTGGTGGCGGAAGGCTGCGGCCGCTACGAGGTGGGCCCCGGCCCGTCCTGGACCGCCGCCGACCGCCGCTCGTACGCCGCCTGGCAGCACAAGCTCGGCTACTCGGGCACCGACGCGGACGGCATCCCGGGCCGCGTGAGCTGGGACAAGCTGCGCGTCCCCCGTACCTGAGTCCCCTACCTGAACGGAGGTTCGGAGAACCATGACCGACTCGAACCGCAGAGCACTGCGTACGGCGTTCCAGGCGCTGTTGGCGGTGGCAGCCGCCGTCCCGCTGCTCGCCGACACCCCTGGGATCGCCGACCTCCCCGGCTACGCCACGCTGGTGGTCGCGGCCACGGCGCTGAGCCGGCTGATGTCGATGCCGTCGGTGGAGCGTCTGCTCCCCCCGTGGCTGAGAGCCGGGGCCGGAGGGGGCGCCGATGGTGAGCAGTGACGAACGCGCCGTGGTGGCCCTGGAGTTGGAGCGCCTGCGCCGCGCCGTCGACGTCGGCTTCGCCACCACCCGGGGCGACCTCGCCCTCCTCCTCCAGCGCGCCGACCAGACCGACAAGACCCTCTCCGAACACGAGGACCGCCTGGACGCCCTGGAGCGCTCCCGCTGGCCCCTGCCGTCCTTGGCCGCACTGACGTCGTGCACGGCGCTGGCCGTGACGGTGTGGTCGGCGACGACATCGCGGTAGGCGGTGCGGGGGGCGGGTACTCCGCCCCCCGTTATCTTCTTCGCGGTCCTGCAAGAGGGCCGCTGGCCTCCGGGCCCGGCATGACTGGTCCCCCCTGTCGAACAGATGACCTGGGGGGGTGGTGTCACCGGGCCCGAGAGGCGCCGTTGGAGACGCTGATGAGTGGTCCGACTACCGCCTGGCCTGGCGCAATGCGCCAGCAGCGCCTGGGTGCCGAACTGCGCAAGCTCAGGGAGCAGGCAGGGCTGACGTCCAGCGCCGCTGCGGGGCTGCTCGGCGTCAAGCAGGCGCAGATGATACGGCGGCCCCGCCACAGCCCGCGCCCAGCTCCAGCACCTGCTGGACATGAGCGAGCTGGACCACGTCACCGTACGCATCATCCCGATGGGCAGCGGATCCTTCCCCGGCAATGGACAGTCCATCGACTACCTGGCGGGCGAGGTCCCGCAGCTCGACACTGTTCAGCTGGACACCCATCACGGCTGCGAATTCCTGGACGCCGCAGCACAGTTGGAGAAATACCGCTCTGTGCTGGACCGGATGGAAGCCAAGGCGCTCAAACCAGCCGAGTCCCGTGACCTGATCCTTCGCCTCATCCAAACGACCTGAGAGAGCCTGACCGTGCCCGACAACCAGTGGCAGAAGTCCAGCTACAGCCCCGACGGCTCCAACTGCGTCTACCTCGCCGCCCACCCCTCCGAAGGCGTCATCCACCTCCGCGAAAGCGACACCCCCACCACCATCCTCACCACCACCCCAGCCCCCCTCCGCTCCCTCATACAGACCCTCAAGGGAGCGAAGGCGAAGTAGGAGCAGCGTCAGCTCGACGCCTCGCCCACATAGCTCAGCCTGTCCGTGCCGCCGCCCTCCCACGTGATGATCACGTCGTCGCCGGAGCGGCGGACCGTGCCGAAGGTGATGTCCTCGTCGGCGACGTCCTTCGAGGCCATGGGCGTGAGGGCGATGCGGAAGTTGTTCTCGTCGCGGTAGGCGCCGACGCCCGTCATGATGCCCTTGCCGCCGACCATGTCGATGTAGGAGAGCGGGTGCTGGCCCTTGCCCTCCCCGGTGGTCTGCTCGTCACCGATCGTCAGGGTCCTGGCCTCGTCGTCCTGCCACTGGCCCTCGACACCCGTGGCGGGCGCGGCGGTCGAGCCGCCGTCGTCCAGACCGCCGTCGGGCGTCGTGGTGGCCGTGTCGGTGGGCTCGTCGGTGGGCTCCTCCGTGGGGCTCCCGGACTCGGTCGCCGTCGCCGAGACGCTCTGCCCGGGCGTGGCGACGCTCTCGTCGTCCCCGCCGCTGGTGAGGAGGAAGACGCCGCCGCCGATCACCGCGAGCGCCGCCACCGCGGCGACGATGATCAGCGCGATCTTGCCGCCGCTGCCGTTGGAAGGCGGGGGCGGCGGCGGATAACCCCCGTACTGCCCACCGTAGTTGGGCATCCCCGGCATGCCCGGGGCGCCGGGTGCTCCCGGCATGCCCGGGGCACCCGGCGCCTGCGGCGCACCGTACGGCTGCTGCCCGCCACCCCCGTACGGCTGCTGCGGAGCAGTCGCGTACGGCTGCTGCGGAGCAGTCGCGTACGGCTGCTGCGGAGCAGTCGCGTACGGGTTCGGCGGCTGGCCGGGGGCCTGGCCCGGGGCCGGCGGCTGTCCGGGGACCTGGCCGCCGGGAGCCGGCGGGGGCGTGTACGGCCCCGGGTACGGCTGCTGCGGTGGCTGGGCGCCGTAACCGTCGTGCGGCGGCTGGCCGGGGGGCTGCGTCATCGGCGGGTGTCACTCCTTGAGTCGCTTCGGCGAGGCACGACGTGCGCGGAACACCTGCCTCCAGCGTGCCCAACATCCACCACCCGCTCAGTCGTACGCAAGTGCGTATCCCGGTTGGTTACGGGGTCAATACATGACCGAACGCACTCAAGCGACCGTCCGCGTCAGGACCTTCCCCCGGCCCTCCCACGATTCGCACCGTTCGGCCACAACCTCGGCCTCCGCCGGGCCGCCAGATCCTCCGCCCAGCCGAACGCGACGACACAGCAGGCGATCAGCAGCCAGGTCACGACGAGTACCGGCCAGACGCTCTCCAGCAGCCACGGGACGTGTCGTTCGAGGAACACCACGCTCCACAGCCGGTCCCACTGGGTCGCGGCGATCAGGATGCAGGTGTTGTGCCAGAGATAGATCGTCACCGCACGGGAGTTGAGCAGGGTGATCGCCCCGTCCCAGCGGCGCAGCCGGGGCGGCCACTCGGACCACGACGGGCTGATGTGCAGCAGCAGCGCCACCGTGGCGAAGGACCACAGGGACTGGGCGAACGGCATGCTGTCCAGGTCGTTGCCGTCGCCGAAGTCGTGGTTCAGGGCGTACCAGAGGCCGGCCAGGGCGATCGCCGGGGCCACCGACGGGACGATGTAGCGCGGGAGGCGCTTGAGGATGCCCTCCTGGTGGGCCATGCCGAGGAGCCAGCAGGCGCCGAAGGTGCTGAAGTCCGTCAGCCCCGAGTCGAACCGCTCGCCCGGCAGGTCCAGGAGGCCCAGCTGGAACACCCCGGCCAGCGCGATCGGCGCCAGGACCGTCACCACCGGCACCGCCCGCAACGCGCGGAGCAGCAGCGGGGAGAGGACGACGTACCAGAGGTAGGCGCGGACGTACCAGAGCGGTCCGGCCAGTTCCACGGCCCAGTCGGCGCCGATGAGGCCGTGCACTGCGGGCAGGCCCTCGGCGTACGGCGGATCGCTGATCGGGAGGATCCAGAACGTGAGGTGGAACCACCACCAGAGGGGATGCCCGTCCGCGTCCGGCCCCCAGCCCTGGGCCACCATCCCCGTCACGCCCACGATCCCCAGCAGCCACACCGGCGGCAGCAGCCGGCGGAGCCGGCCCCGGACGACGTCCACCGCCGGGCGCTTCAGCGAGCGCGCCATGAGGTTGCCGGCGAGTGCGAACATCACGCCCATGGAGGGGAAGAGCAGCGGCAGCCAGGCCCAGCCGGTGAGGTGGTAGAGCACCACACGGAAGAGCGCGAGGGCCCGGAGGAGGTCGAAGTAGCGGTCCCGGACGGGCGCGGACGGCACCGACGGGGTCTGCGGGGTGGAGTCCTGGGTGAGCGTGCTCATCCGACGGGCCTCCGTTCCCCCGACTGCTGGGGCACGGCCGACTCCTGCGGCGCGCCCGGCAGCCCCACGGCCCCCGTCCGCCGCAGCTTCTGCCAGCGCAGCCGGCCGCCGGTCAGCGCCGTGATCCACGACTGCAACAGCACGACGTACATGAGCTGCCGGTAGAGCATCTGCTGGAGCGGCAGCGAGATCAGGTGCGTCATGCGCTCCTTGTCGAGGTGGAACGCGAGCGCCGCGCACACCGCCTGGACGGCCAGGACACCCAGCCAGGCGCCGATCGTCTTCTCCGTCGGCCCGAACACCAGCCCGTAGAGCAGGAACACGTCGATCAGCGGGGCCAGCAGGGGCGCCACCACCATGAACAGCGACACCAGCGGCAGGCCCACGCGCCCGAAGCGGCCCGACGGACCCCGGTCGAAGAACGCGCCCCGGTGCTTCCAGATCGCCTGCATGGTGCCGTACGACCAGCGGTAGCGCTGCGACCACAACTGCTGGACGGATTCCGGTGCTTCCGTCCAGGCCCGGGCCTTCTCGGCGTACACGACGTGCCAGCCGTCGCGGTGCATGGCCATGGTGATGTCGGTGTCCTCGGCGAGGGTGTCCTCGCTCATGCCGCCCACGCGTTCGAGCGCGGTGCGCCGGAACGCCCCCACCGCGCCGGGGATCGTCGGCATGCAGCGCAGGATGTCGTACATACGGCGGTCGAGGTTGAAGCCCATCACGTACTCGATGTGCTGCCAGGCGCCGATGAGGGTGTCCCGGTTGCCGACCTTGGCGTTGCCCGCGACCGCGCCGACGCGGGGGTCGGCGAACGGCTGGACCAGCTCACGGACGGTGGACGGTTCGAAGACCGTGTCGCCGTCCATCATGACGATCAGTTCGTGCCGGGCGTTGGCGATGCCCCGGTTGAGGGCGGCCGGCTTGCCCGCGTTGAGCTGCCGTACGACACGGACGCCCGGCAGGTCCTGGCTCAGCTCCTCGACGATGCCGGCCGTGCCGTCGCTGGAGCCGTCGTCGATGACCAGCACCTCGATGGGGTGGTCGCTCGCGACCAGCGAACGGACCGTCTTCTCGATGCACTTGGCCTCGTTGTACGCCGGGACGAGCACGGACACCGGTTCGGTGACGGGCCCGTTCGGTCCCCAGCGGAACGTGCGTCGCCTGACCTTGCGGGCGTGCGCGATCGACAGGATCAGCATCAGACCGAAGCGGGCGAGGACGAGGACGCCGACGACCGCGAGGGCGACGACGAGGAAACCCGTCGTCCTCTCCGAGATCTGGACGAGCGTCACCCAGACCTTGCCCTTCCACAGGCCGAGCCCCGTGACCGGCGTGTGCGCGCTGGGCGCCTTCAGGGCTTCGGTCAGGGTGTCGAACTTGTAGCCCTTGACCTGGAGTTGGCTGATGTAGCGGTCCAGCGCGGCGACGGTCTGCGAGCGGTCGCCGCCGGAGTCGTGCATCAGCACGATGGCGCCGTCACCGTGCTCGGGCGTGGACCGGCGGATGATCTCGTCGACCCCCGGCCGCTTCCAGTCCTGGCTGTCGGTGTCGCTGACGACGGTGATGTAGCCGCGGCTGCCGATGTACTGCGTCACCGGCCAGGTCCGGTTGTCCATGCGCTCCGAGAACGAGGAGTACGGCGGCCGGAACAGCGAGGTGCGGATGCCCGCCGCGCCCGCGAGCGCGAGCTGGTTCTGGGACAGCTCCCAGTCGATGCGGTCCTTGGACTGCAGGGTCAGATCCGGGTGGTTGAAGGTGTGCAGGCCGATCTCGTGGCCCTCGTCGACCATGCGCTGGACGAGGTCCGGGTAGCGCGAGGCCATCGTGCCGGTGATGAAGAAGACGGCCTTGGCCTCGTGCTTCCTCAGCACGTCGAGGACCTTGGGGGTCCACTCGGGGTCCGGCCCGTCGTCGAACGTCAGGACCAACTCGTAGTCGGGGACGTCGAGGCTGAGCTGGCGTCCCGGGCGGGTGTCGATCACGGGCCCGCCCTTGAGTATCTTCTTCGGCACCCGGTCGTTCGCCGCGGGCGCCCCGACCCGGTGGTCCGCGAGGATCTCGCTGTGCACGTATCCGCGCAGCATCAGCATCGCCATCAGCGCGAGGAGCAGCACACAGGGCAGCAGATGGCGCAGTGGCAGACGCCGCCCGGAACGCTTCCGCGCGCTCTTGCGTGAACCTTTCCGCGAGCGCTCGGCGGAGCCTTTCACCGTGCCGTCAGCCGTACTGCCGGCCGTACTGCCGGCTGTGCCTTCCTCGGCGCTCTTCGATGAACGTGGTGAGTGGGTAGAGCGCTGGGCGGCACGCGAAGGCGTGCCGCCGCGCTTGGAGCGGGTCATCAGGCGGGAGTCTCCGGGTTCTGCGGTTCCTGCGGGTTCTGCGACGTCGCCGGGCCGGGCTCGACGGGCTGCGGGGACGCCGGGCCCTGGGCGACGGGGTCCGTGCCGGAGCCCGGACCGGGGCCGGGGGCGGCGGAGTCCGAAGGCACGGGCGAGGGCGTGACCGAGGGACTGGGGTCGACCTTCGGCGGCTCGGACACGGAGGCGGACGGCACGGGGTCCTTCACGCTGGTGCTCGGCTTCGGCTGCGGCGGGACGCCGGCGCTCGGCCCGGCCGAGGGCTTGGCACTCGCGGACGCCCCCGGCTTCTTGGCACGGCCCGACGAGCCGCTCGGGGCCTTGGCGCCCGGCGAGGACGTCACTCCCGTACGGCCCCCGCCCGGCCCCACGTCCGGGACGGGGCCGTCCGCCGTGTCGGACCGGCCGGCCGACTCGGCCGGCAGCGGCGGTGTGTCGACCTTGCCCGCCGGCTTGTCGTTCTTCTGCATCGGCACCGGCAGCCAGGGCGCGTCCGAGTTGCCCGACACCAGCGTGCCGACGATGACCACGGCGTACGCCGCGCAGGCCGTGCCGACGGCGATACCGAGCCGCCGGTAGAGGTTTCTGCGCCGCCCCGACTCGTCGACGAAGACCGGCCCGTCGGAGTCGCCGGCACCCGCCGCCGATTCCTTGCCGGCGTGCTTGCCGGGCCCCTCGTCCACTTCGCGCCCCACACCGTCGAGTTGCACGGTCACCTCGTGCGGGTCGTGAGTGCGCCCGGGCTGACCGGGCTGCTCCCAGGGCGCCGGCACGACACCCGACGACTCCGACTCACGCCCCGAAGCACCAGAGGCACCAGACGCAGTCGAAGCACCCGAAACCCCGGAAGCGGTCGGCTGCTGAGGCACTCCCCCACCGGTACTCGCCTGCCCGGAGATGCCCATCCCGTACTCCCGCTCCACCCGGGACACGGCTCCCGTTCTGCCGGCGGCCTCGGGCCAGACCACCTCGTCCTCGGAGCCACTACCACCACGGCCTCGGCCAAGGCCTTCACCATCGGTCCGCTTCGGCTGAATGCCCTTGGGCCAGTTCTCGACGTGCACGCACTTCCCCCCACGGGATCGTTCCGGGTGCGTGTTCGATGCCGGGCAATCGCACTTTCCTGTACCGGACCGGGCCCCCACCCGATCCGGGGCGCCCCGCCCATCACACGCACCCGGACCAACGAATGTAGGGGTGGGAGAGATGTGCCTCTGTGTGATATCAGGTGAAGGTCATCATGATGAGTGCATCCGTGGGCGGAATCCACCCGTCCTCCGGATCTGATAGCCATACTTCCGCCCGCGCCAACTCGGCGGCGGCCCGCCGCAACGCGTCGAGTCCCGGATGCGCGAGCCCCTTCCGCCACACCAGCGAGACGGGCGACAGCGGTACGGGATCGACGAGCGGCCGCGACACCGTGCCCGGCATGGGCGGGAAGTCCACCACCGCCAGCACCGGGTTCCCCGTCTTGGCCATGAGCCGCTGGAACTCCTCCTCCCCCACGGCCAGCGGGGCGGGCGCGGCGACCTCGATCCCCCGCCCCTCGAACAGCCGCGCCGCCAGCTCCGTCCACTCCGGCGTACGGGGATTGCCGGCCCCCGCGTACACCTGCTCGCCCGCGAGTTCCGCCAGCGGTACGGCGTCCAGCGCGGCCAGCCGGTGGTCCTCGGGCAGGATCACCGTCATCGGCTCGTACCGCACGGGCTGCTGTTCGAGCCGCGCCCGCACCGCCGGATCGAGCCCCGCGAACCTCCCGAACGACACATCCAGCCGCCCCGCGAGGATCTCGGCCGCCGCATGGGTCAGCCCGCTCTCGTACCGCGCCATCAACTCCAGCTCCGGCGCGAGCTCACGGGCCCGACGCAGCACCCGCATTCCGGTGGCCAGTCCCGGCGAGTTGAGATCCACCAGCAGGGGCCGCGCCTGCCGGAACGCGGCCACCAACTCGTCCTGCGCCTCCAACACCCGCCGCGCATAGGGCACCAGCCGCTCCCCGTCCCCGGTCAACACCACCTGCCGGGTACTCCGTACGAACAGCTCCACCCCCAACTCCCGCTCCAGCCGCCGCACATCCCGACTGAGCGCCTGCTGAGCGACGTAGAGCCGGGCCGCGGCCCGGGTGAAGTGCAACTCTTCGGCCACAGCGAGAAACCCACGAAGAAGCCGAGGCTCGACGGCATAGGGGACGACGGACATCCGGCGAACCTACAACCGAGGTGCGTGAATCACCACGGAGTAAGTGTTGGACGACGGATCACGAGCGGGACGACGGTTGCCCCATGCCGCACTCATCCCAAAAGAGGCCAACCGCAGCGCCCCATAAGGGGCGCGGGGAACTGCGCGACCAGCCACAACAATCCCGCACCCGCCAACGAACACGCACCCCCGAGCTCCCAGGCGCCACAACCCCCTACCGCACCCTCTTCAAAAAGCCCGGCACCCTCCGCTTCACCGCCGCAGGCATCCTCGCCCGCCTCCCCATGGGCATGTTCAGCGTGAGCGCCATCCTCATGATCGCCGGCTCCCGCGACTCCTACGCCCTGGCCGGCGCCGTCGTCGCGACAGGCCTTGCCGCGACCGCCCTGGTCGCCCCCTGGACCGCCCGCCTGGTGGACCGCCACGGCCAGGCCAAGGTCGCCGTCCCCGCCACCGCACTCGCATTCCTGGGCGGCCTCGCCCTGATCGCCTGCGTCCACTGGAACGCCCCCGACTGGACCCTCTTCGCCTCGTACGCGGCCACCGCCACCGCCCCCAACACCGGCGGCATGGCCCGAGCCCGCTGGGCCCACCTCCTGAAGGACGACCCGGCAGCCCTGCACACCGCCAACTCCTTCGAACAGGCGGCGGACGAACTCTGCTTCATGCTCGGCCCGGTCCTCGCGGCCTTCCTCTGCACCACCCTCTTCCCGGAGGCCGGCACCCTCATGGGCGGCCTCCTCTGCATGACCGGCGTACTGATCTTCGCCGCCCAACGCTCCACGGAACCGCCCCCCACCGGCCGTACGACCGCGAAGTCCCCCCTCCGCACCCCCGGTATCCCGGCTCTCCTCGCCGTCTTCCTCGCCACCGGCGCGGTCTTCGGCTCCCTGGAGGTCGTCACCATCGCCTACGCGGACGCCCGGGGCCACGCCTCGGCGGCGGGCGTGATCCTCGGCCTCCAGGCGGCGGGCTCCTGCGCGGCGGGCCTGGCCTTCGGCGCCCTACGGGTGACGGGCCCCGCGGACCGCCGCTTCCCCTGGTGCCTGGCGGCGATGACGACCCTGATGACGCTGCCCTGGCTCACCGCCACCACCACCGGCTCCCTCGTCCTCCTCGCCCCCGCCCTCCTCCTGGCCGGCATGGCCACCGCCCCCACCATGGTCACCGCCATGTCCCTCGTCCAACACCGCACTCCCAAGGGGCAGTTGAACGAGGGCATGACCCTCGCCGTCACCGGCCTCCTCGGCGGCATCGCGGGCGGATCGGCGCTGGGCGGCTGGGTGGTGGAACACGGGCCGGGATCCGGCTCCGGGACGACCGGCTTCGGCGTACCGGTGGCCGCGGCGGCCCTGGCCCTGCTGATCGCCTCGGCACAGCGCACCGCCGGACACGCGGGCGGACCCACCGCCGTACACACAGCCGAACCCACCGCCGTTCGACCCCCCGAACCCCCGACGAATTCCCGCCCGCCCCATTGACGCGCCCTTAGCCCGCCCTTACCTTCCGTCGAAGCGCTTCGACGTCACGCATCGAAACGATTCGACTACGCCGTTCGACGACCGTCGTACGGCTGCCGCGTGACGCCCCGAGAACCATCCGGCTCCCTTGGAGGCACAGGATGTCAACGGCACGAAGGCGTGTGACGGCGATGGCCGCGGCGGCTCTCAGCGGGGCTCTGCTCCTGGCCTCCTGCGGCGGTTCGGAGAGCGGCGGCGCGGACGGCAAGACCCTCCGCCTGTGGCACTACGAGAGCCCCGACAGCGCGATGGGCGTGGCCTGGAACGCGGCGATCGAGGAGTTCGAGAAGACCCACCCGGGCGTCAAGGTCGAGTTCGAGGAGAAAGGTTTCGAACAGATCCGGAAGACCGCCCCGATGGTCCTCAACTCCTCCGACGCACCCGACCTCATGGAGTACAACAAGGGCAACGCCACCGCCGGGCTCCTCTCCAAGCAGGGCCTCCTCACCGACCTCACCCCCGAGGTCACCGAGCGCGGCTGGGACAAGAAGCTCAGCGCGGGCGTCCGTACCACCAGCCAGTACGACGCCGACGGGGTCATGGGCTCCGGCAACTGGTACGGCGTGCCGAACTACGCCGAGTACACGATGGTCTTCTACAACAAGGACCTCTTCAAGAAGCACGGCATCACCGAACCCACCACCCTCGCCGAACTCACCGCTGCCATGGACGAGTTCGTCGACGCGGGCATCACCCCGCTCGCCAACGCCGGCGCCGAGTACATGGCGCAGCAGTACCTGTACCAGCTGGCGTTGAGCAAGGCGGACCGCGCCTGGGTGGACTCCTACGAGCTGTACGAGGGGAAGGCGGACTTCCATGACGCCGCGTGGACGTACGGGGCGGACACGTTCGCCGACTGGGTGAAGAAGGGGTACATCAGCGAGAAGTCGACGGGGACCAAGTCCGAGGACGCGGGTGTCTCGTTCATCCGGGGCAAGGCGCCGATCCTGTTCTCGGGGAGCTGGTGGTACGGCCGGTTCAGGGCGGAGAACACGTTCGACTGGGGCACCTTCCTGTGGCCCGACACGAACCTCACGCTCGGCTCCGGCGGCAACCTCTGGGTCGTCCCGAAGGGCGCGAAGAACAAGGAGCTCGCCTACGACTTCATCGACATCACCATGTCGGAGAAGATCCAGAACCTGCTCGGCAACAAGGGCGGCGTCCCGGTCGCCGCCGACCCCGCCGCCATCACCGACCCGCGGGCCAAGGACCTGATCGCGGACTTCAACACCCTCTCCGACAGGGACGGACTGGCCTTCTATCCCGACTGGCCCGCCCCCGGCTTCTACGACGTCCTCGTCTCCGAGACCCAGAAGCTGATCACCGGCAGCGCGGACCCGGACGCGTATCTGGACGCGATCGGGGAGGCGTACGAGAAGGACGTACCGGAGCAATGACGGTGACCGTCGAACGGGGGTCGACGGTGGGCAAGGAGCGCCGCACCCGCACCGACTCCTACGCGCTGTTCCTCCTCCCCGGCGCCCTCGCCTTCTTCGCCGTCGTCATCGTCCCGTTCCTGATGAACACGGGGGTGAGCTTCACCGACTGGCAGGGCGTCGGCAGCCCGGAGTGGTCGGGGCTCGCCAACTACCGGGAGCTGATGGGCGATGCGGACTTCTGGGCGTCGTTCCGGCACAGCCTGTTCATGGTGGTCGCCATGGCCGCCGTGCCGACCGCGCTCGGGCTGGTCCTGGCCGCCGCCCTGTTCGACTACGTCGGCAAGCACTTCGGCAGCCGGGTCACCGCCGTGCTGCGCGCCTGCTTCTACCTTCCCCAGGTGCTGCCGATCGCGGTCGCCGGCATCGTCTGGAGCTGGATCCTGGCCCCCGAGAACGGCTCCCTGAACGAGCTGCTCAAGGCGATCGGGCTGAGCGGCTGGCAGCAGGACTGGCTCGGCGACCCCGACCTCGCCCTCTACACCGTCATGGCCGTGATGGTGTGGGTGCAGCTCGGCTTCCCGCTGGTCGTCTTCATGGCGGGCCTGCAACGCGTCGACCCGGCGCTGTACGAGGCGGCCGAGCTGGACGGCGCCGGCTGGTGGCGCCGCTTCCGGCACATCACGCTGCCGCAGATCCGGCCCGAGACCTATGTCGTCCTGCTGTGGTGCACGATCGCCGCGCTCAAGGTGTTCGGCGCGGTGTACGTCCTGACGAAGGGCGGCCCCGGCGGCGCCACCGACGTGCCGTCCTACTTCTCCTTCACCACGTTCTTCGAGAAGACCCAGGTCGGCTACGGCGCCGCGATCTCCACCGTCCTGACCGTGATCATCCTCGCCCTGGCCCTGATCGGCCTGAAGCTCCAGACGCGCGCGGAGGAGGGGGCCGAGTCATGACCACCGCCCTGCGCCGCTACCCGGTGCTGATCGCCCTGTGCGTCGCCGCCCTCTTCATGGTCGTCCCGTTTCTGATCGTGGCCGTGAACGCGGTCAAGTCCCCGGCGGAGTACTCCCAGAACGGCCCCCTGAGCCTCCCCGACGGCCTCTACCTGGACGGGCTGAAGGACTTCTGGGAGCGCGTGGACTACAGCCAGAAGCTGCTCAACTCCGTGCTGATCAGCGGCTCGGTGGCGGTGCTGGCCGTCGTCCTGTCCGTCCTCAACGCGTACGCGATCGGCATCGGCCGGCTGCGGGGCCGTACCTGGATCCTCGCCTTCTTCGTGCTCGCGAACATGCTGCCGCAGGAGGCGCTGGTCTACCCCGTCTACTTCCTCTCCAAGGAAGCCGGCATCTACGACACCCGCCTCAGCGTGGTCATCGTCTTCACCGTCATCCAGGCGGCCTTCGGCACCTATCTCCTCGCCTCCGTGCTCGGCCGGTTCCCCCGGGAGATCATCGAGGCGGCCCGGATCGACGGCGCCAACAAGTGGCAGGTCCTGTGGCGGATCGTCGTCCCCGTCAGCCGACCCACCCTCGGCGTGCTCCTCGTCTTCTTCTTCATCTGGACCTGGAACGAGTTCCTGCTCCCCCTGGTCATGCTGATCTCCAACGACAACCAGACCGTCTCGGTGGCCCTCGGCGTCCTCCAGGGCCAGCGTCTGATGGACGCCACGATGACCAACGCGGCGGCCCTGCTCGGCCTGCTCCCCGCCCTCGTGTTCTTCCTCCTCTTCCAGCGCACGCTCACCCGCGGCATCGCCGTGGGCGCCGTGAAGTAGGCCGTGACGTAAGGAGATTCCCCCACATGAAGTTCACCGACGGCTACTGGCTGCTCCGCGAGGGCGTCACGGCGGCCCACCCGGTCGAGGTCCTCGACGTCACCGCCACGGACGGCGGCGCCCTGGAGGTCCACGCCCCGACCCAGCCCATCCGCCACCGCGGCGACCTGCTGAAGGGACCGGTCGTGACGATCAGCGCCCACGCCCCGATGCCCGACGTCATCGGCGTGACCTTCACGCACTTCGAGGGCGAACAGCCACGCGGCCCCCAATTCGAGCTCACCGCAGAGGAGTTCACGCCCCACACCTCCTACGACGACGAGCACGCCACCCTCACCGCCGGAGATCTGTCGGTCCGCGTCTCCCGCACCGGCCCCTGGCACGTCGACTTCCTCGCCCACGGCCGCACCCTCACCACCAGCGGCCCCAAGTCGATGGGCATCATGCGCGACGCCTCCGGCGCCCACTACCTCCGCGAACAGCTGGGCCTCGGCGTCGGCACCTCCGTCTACGGCCTCGGCGAACGCTTCGGCCCGCTCGTCAAGAACGGCCAGGTCGTCGACATCTGGAACGCCGACGGCGGCACGGCCACCGAACAGGCCTACAAGAACGTGCCGTTCTACCTCACCGACGCGGGCTACGGCGTCTTCGTCGACCACCCCGGCAAGGTCTCCTTCGAGGTCGCCTCGGAGGTCGTGTCGAGGGTCCAGTTCAGCGCGGAGACCCAGCAGTTGACGTACTACGTCATCTACGGCCCGACGCCGAAGGACATCCTCCGCAAGTACACGGCCCTCACCGGCCGCCCCGCCCTCCCGCCCGCCTGGTCGTTCGGCCTGTGGCTGTCCACGTCCTTCACCACGTCCTACGACGAGGAGACGGTGACCTCGTTCATCGAGGGCATGCGGGAGCGGCGGCTGCCCCTCTCCGTGTTCCACTTCGACTGCTTCTGGATGCGCGAGTTCCAGTGGTGCGACTTCGAGTGGGATCCCCGCGTCTTCCCGGACCCGGAGGGCATGCTCGCCCGCCTCAAGCGGCGCGACCTGCGGATCTGCGTCTGGATCAACCCGTACGTCGCCCAGCGCTCACCTCTCTTCGCGGAGGGCAAGGAGCTGGGTCATCTCCTCCGCAGACCCGACGGCAGCGTCTGGCAGTGGGACCTCTGGCAGCCCGGCATGGCCCTCGTCGACTTCACCAGCCCGGCGGCCCGCGCGTGGTACGCGTCGAAGCTGGAGGCGCTGCTCGCGCAGGGCGTCGACTGCTTCAAGACCGACTTCGGCGAGCGGGTGCCCGTGGACGTGGCCTGGTCCGACGGCACGGATCCGGAGCGGATGCACAACTACTACACGTACCTCTACAACCGCACGGTCTTCGACGTCCTCCGCAAACACCGGGGCGAGGGCGAGGCGGTGCTCTTCGCCCGCTCGGCGACGGTGGGAAGCCAGCGCTTCCCCGTCCACTGGGGCGGTGACTGCGAGTCCACGTACGAGTCGATGGCCGAGTCCCTGCGGGGAGGGCTGTCGCTGGGTCTGTCGGGCTTCGGCTACTGGAGCCACGACATCGGCGGCTTCGAGGGCACGCCCTCCCCCGCGCTCTTCAAACGCTGGATCGCCTTCGGCCTGCTGTCCTCCCACAGCCGCCTGCACGGCTCGTCGTCGTACCGCGTCCCGTGGCTCTTCGACGACGAATCCGTCGACGTCCTACGGAAGTTCACCCATCTCAAGCTCAGCCTGATGCCCTACCTGTACGAGGCCGCGCGCACCGCCCACGCCGAAGGTGTGCCGATGATGCGGGCGATGGTGCTGGAGTTCCCGGACGACCCCGGCTGCGCGCATCTGGAACGGCAGTACATGCTCGGCCCGGACCTCCTCGTCGCGCCGGTGTTCAGCGACGAGGGCGACGTCACGTACTACGTCCCCGAGGGCACCTGGACCCGCTTCCCGACCGGCGGGACGGTCACCGGCCCCCGCTGGGTCCACGAACGCCACGACTTCCTGAGCGCCCCCCTCCTCGTCCGCCCCGGCGCGGTCGTCCCGGTCGGCGCGGCGGTCGACCGCCCGGACTACGACCACGCCGACGGGGTCACCCTGCACGCGTACGGCCTCGCCCACGGCGCCCAGGTCACGGTCCCCGTGGGCGACTCGGTCTTCACGGTCGTCCGGGAGGGCCACGTACTGCGCGCCTCGTGCAGTGACCCGAGGGCGCCGTGGGGGCTCGCGGTGGGCGACCGTGAGGTCCGGGCGGAGGCGGGCACGGGCTTTCTGACCATGGACCTGGAGCCTGAGGAAACGGGGTCGGTGTGACGGTGAAGATCACTGATGTGGCCCGGCACGCGGGCGTCTCCCCCAGCACCGTCTCCTACGCCCTCAGCGGCAAGCGCCCGATCTCGGCGGAGACCCGGGCGCGGGTCGAGGCGTCCATCCGCGAGCTGGGCTACCGCCCCCACGCGGGCGCCCGGGCCCTGGCCAGCAGCAAGTCCAATGTGCTGGCGATGGTGGTGCCGTTACGGGCCGGCATCAACGTGCCGGTGGTCATGCAGTTCGCGGTCTCGGCGGTCACGACGGCCCGCGAACACGACCACGACGTCCTGCTGTTGACGCAGGAGGAGGGCGAGGAGGGTCTGCGCCGGGTCGCGGACACGGCCCTGGTGGACGCGCTGATCGTGATGGACGTCCAACTCCACGATCCCCGGCTGCCGTTGCTGCGCACCCTGGACCGCCCGTCGGTCCTGATCGGCTTCCCCGCCGATCCCTCCGGCCTGACCTGCATAGACCTGGACTTCAGGGCGGCGGGCGAACTGTGCGTGGAACACCTGGCGGGACTCGGCCACCGCGTGGTGGGCCTGATCGGTTCCCCGCCCGAGGTCTACGTCCGCCAGACCTCCTTCGCCCAACGCGTCGTCCAGGGCTTCACCTCCGCCGCCACCCGCAACGGCATGTCCTCCACGGTCCACCCCTGCGAGCCCACCCCCGCCGCCGCCCGCGCGGTGGCCGAACGCCTCCTCCGCGAACAACCGGCCCTCACCGGCGTGGTGGTCCACAACGAGGCAATCCTGGACCCCCTCCTGGACGCCTTCGAACACCTGGGCCTACGCATCCCCGCCGACCTCTCCCTCACCGCCCTCTGCCCCGACGACCTCGCCGAGTCCCTCCGCGTCCCCATCACCTCGATCGCCATCCCGTCGGCCGAGGTGGGCGAGCAGGCGGTCGACCTCCTGATGAAGAAGCTGGCCGGCACCCCCGTCCCCCAGGCCACATTGCTCCCGCCCCGCCTGACCGTCCGGACCAGCACGGCCCGCCGGGTGACGGGGTGACGAGTCCCCGTTCCACGCTGCCGAGCGGGCGCCTCGTGTGCTGTACTTGGACGAAAGGTGGGCCCCCGCCCGGACCTTGTAACCGGACGGCGGCCCAGGCTCATCAGGAGCTTGTCGGATGCCCCCACCTAGCGAGGGGACATCCGGCTACTTGCTGAGCCACCAGAAAAGGTGGGCCCCCGCATCGGACGGGAATCCGTGCGAGGGCCCAGGCTCACCAGGAGCTTGTCGGATGTCCCCACCTTGGACGGGGACATCCGGCTACCTGCTGAGCCACCAGAGCAGCCACCTCCTCGCGTGCCTCGCGACCCGCTCCGGCAGCAGCCGGATCAGCCGGATCAGCCGGACGACGAGAGTCGGCTTCCGCTCCTCGTGACAACCCATCTGAGGGCGTCCTCCCTTCGACGTGAGGCGGCCGTCCCAAGGTCCCGGGGCCGCTCTCGTCGGGCCGGGCCCCGAGAAGGTGGGGCCCGGAATGAAGGGAGGACGCACCCATCGGGCGCGTCACGAGGGAAATCCTACAAGGCTTTTGACGCTCCGCTGTCCACCGGTGACTCTCCGCAATGCTCTCCGCACAACGAAAGGGGCCCGGCGGTCGCATCGACTGCCGGGCCCCTACTCGTGTGCATCACATGGGAATTGTGGAGATGGCGGGAATCGAACCCGCGTCCAACGGTGTGGAATCAGGGCTTCTCCGTGTGCAGTTCGCTGTGCTTTTCTCGGCCCCGGCGATCACGCGAACAAGTCGCCGACGGGCCCAGTCACTGTTAGATTTCCCTCTTCACCCCGTGACCGGGATCAAGGTTTAGTCCCCTAGCTGATGCCAGGATCCGGGTCGGGAACACTCCCGGGCTGACACTCCCTTTAGTAAGGAGCAGTCGCTTCGCTACCTGAGATCAGGCGGCGAGAGAGAACTGCTGCTTGGGAGAATCGCTGTTGGAATTGGCGATTATTTTTTTCGGCCTGTGGTTTACGAGATCGTGGCCGCTTCCTCGACACGCTTCCCCTGCTTCGACATCCGCTGTCGAAACCGATCATCCCCATGTTGTTTTTTCAATGTCCTCCGAGGAGGACTCGCGCACCCGCTGTGGGGTGCGGATGCCATCGTACGTGACCAACGCGAGCGCATGCCACCGTATTCCCGGCGGCCCGGCTCTACCCCTGGGCGCGCTGCTTCCGCTTCGCCGCCGCGATCGCACGGTCCGACTCCCGCCGGTCCTGCTTCTCCCGCAGGGTCTGCCGCTTGTCGTACTCCTTCTTGCCGCGCGCGAGCGCGATCTCGGCCTTGGCCCGGCCGTCCTTGAAGTACAGCGCGAGGGGCACGATCGTGTGCCCCGTCTCCTGGGCCTTGGCCTCCAGCTTGTCGATCTCCTCGCGGTGCAGCAGCAGCTTCCGCTTGCGGCGCGCGGAGTGGTTGGTCCAGCTGCCCTGGTGGTACTCGGGGATGTGGGCGTTGTGCAGCCACGCCTCACCCCCGTCGATCTGGACGAAGCCGTCGGCCAGCGAGGTCCGTCCCTCGCGCAGCGACTTGACCTCCGTACCCATGAGCACGAGGCCCGCCTCATAGGTGTCGATGATCGCGTAGTCGTGCCGGGCCTTCTTGTTCTGGGCGACGATCTTGCGCTTGCCGCCCTTCTCGCCGTCCCGGCCCTGGACGGACGCCCCACCCTGCTTGGGCTGGGACTCTTTCGGTACGTACATTCCCTTGCTCATAGTGCCGTCCATTTTCGCACTACGGAGGGGGTCCACGGGAAGCCGATTAACGGGAGCGGCGACCAGGGGGGTGCGAAGGGGGGCGGGGGGGCTACTGCCCGAGGCCGCTCAGCACCGTCTCGGCCCGCTGGAGGGCGTCCTCGTCCGCTTCCAGGTCGGGGGTGATGCCGCTGCCGTCGACGCCGCGGCCGGAGGGGGTGCGGTAGTGGCCGACGGTCAGTTCGGCGACGGAGCCGTCGGGGAGGCGGCTCGGCATCTGGACCGAGCCCTTGCCGAAGGTGCGGGAGCCCACGACCACCGCGCGGCCGCGGTCCTGGAGGGCCCCGGTGAGGAGCTCGGCCGCGCTCATCGTGCCGCCGTCGACCAGCGCGACCAGGGGTCTGGCGGTGTCGCCGCCGGGGTCGGCGTGCAGGGCCTGCTGCTCGCCGTTGACGTCGTACGTGGCGACGAGGCCGCCGTCGAGGAAGGCGGAGGCGGCGGTGACGGCCTCGGTGACCAGACCGCCGGAGTTGCCGCGAAGATCGAGGACGAAGCCGGAGGCGTCGGTGGCCTGCTCCACGGCGGCCCGTACGAGATCGCCGGAGCCCTTGGTGAACGCGTCGACCTTGATGACGGCGACCCCGCCGGCGGTGTGGCTGACGGTCACGTCCTCGGTGGACAGGCGTGCCCGGCGCAGGGTCTCGTGCCAGGTCCGGGTGGAGCGCTGCAACTCCAGCGTCACCTTCGTACCGGCGGCCGCGCTCTCGGGGGTGCCGGTGGTCTCGGTCCCCTCGTCGATCGCGTCGCCGCGGAGTAAGGAGACGACCTCGGTGACCGGGCGGCCGTCGACCTTCTCGCCGTCGACGCTGACGAGCCGGTCGCCCGCGCGGATCCCGGCACCGGCCGCGGGCGAGCCGTCCTGCACCCGGGCCACCTCGATACGGCCGTCGCGCTCCAGCCGGGCCCAGAGGCCGACGCCGGTGTACTCGCCGTCGAGGGCTTCCTCGAACTCCTCGTACTCGCCCTCGGAGTAGACCGCGCCCCACCGGTCGCCGCTGCGGCTGACGGCGCGCTCGGCGGCCTCCACGGGGGACTTGCCCTCGGCCATGGCCTCGGCGGCGGCGTCGGCGACGTCCTGCTCCTTGCCGGCCGGGGTGGAGCGGGGCCTCTCGACGGCGGAGGCCGTGCCGCGCGGCGGTTTCTCGAAGGAGCCGGTCGCGGCGCCCGTGGCGAGCACGCTCGCGAAGACCAATGTCAGGGCGGCCCCGCGGCCGATGCGGCGGGGCTGGGAGAACAGGTCGCGGCCTGACATGTCGGCGAGTCTAGGACAACGCGAAGGGCCGCACCGGCCCTTGCCGGTACGGCCCCAGGGGCGTGCGTCACACCTTCAGGTACTTGCGCAGCGCGAAGAAGGCGGCCAACGCGGGCATCAGGAAGCTCGCCGCGAGGATGAGCGGCAGCTTGGTCAGGACCGCGTCCCAGCCGACGAAATTGATCAGCGGCAGGTTCGTCGACAGGGACGCCCCGTTGTCGATCACGAAGTACTGCCCCAGGATCAGGATGGCGCAGGCGATCGAGCCGCCGATGATCCCGGCGACCGCGGCCTCCATGATGAACGGCGCCTGGATGTAGAAGCCGGACGCGCCGACCAGCCGCATGATCCCGGTCTCACGCCGGCGGCTGAACGCCGAGACCCGCACCGTGTTGACGATCAGCAGCAGCGCCACGACCAGCATGACCGCCATCACACCGCGCGCCGCCCAGTTCAGATAGCCGAGGAGCCGGAACAGGTTGTCCAGGATGCCCTTCTGGTCCTGCACCGACTGCACACCGTCACGCCCGTTGAAGGCGCTCGCGATGACCTGGTACTTCTCCGGGTCCTTCAGCTTGATCCGGTACGACTCCTGCATCTGGTCCGGGGTGAGGCTGCTGGCCAGCGGGGAGTCGCCGAACTGCTCCTTGTAGTGCTTGTACGCCTGGTCCTGCGACTCGTAGGCGACGTTGTCGACGACCGACATCTTGTTCAGATCGGACTTGATCTGGTTCTTCTGCTCGGTCGTGACCGCGCCCTTGGCGCAGTTGGGGTCGGACTCCGCGTCGCTCTTGTTGCAGAGGAAGATCGACACGTTGACCTTGTCGTACCAGTAGCCCTTCATCTGGCTGACCTGGTCGCTCATCAGCAGCGATCCGCCGAACAGGGCGAGGGAGAGGGCGACGGAGACGATGACCGCGAAGGTCATCGTGAGGTTGCGGCGGAGACCGACACCGATCTCCGACAGGACGAACTGGGCGCGCATGGCGTCTCGTCAAGCCTTTCGTGGACTGTGGCGGTCAGTGCTGGTAGCCGTAGACGCCGCGCGCCTGGTCGCGGACGAGGCGGCCCTTCTCCAGCTCGATGACGCGCTTGCGCATCTGGTCCACGATGTTCTGGTCGTGGGTCGCCATGACGACGGTGGTGCCCGTCCGGTTGATGCGGTCGAGCAGCTTCATGATGCCGACGGAGGTCTGCGGGTCGAGGTTGCCGGTGGGCTCGTCCGCGATCAGCAGCTTGGGCCGGTTCACGAAGGCCCGCGCGATGGCCACGCGCTGCTGCTCACCACCCGACAGTTCGCCCGGCATGCGCTCCTCCTTGCCGCCGAGGCCGACCAGCTCCAGCACCTGCGGCACGGACTTGCGGATCTCGCCGCGCGACTTGCCGATGACCTCCTGGGCGAAGGCGACGTTCTCGCCGACCGTCTTGTTCGGCAGCAACCGGAAGTCCTGGAACACCGTCCCGAGCTGGCGGCGCATCTGCGGCACCTTCCAGTTGGACAGGCGCGCGAGATCCTTGCCCAGGACGTGCACCTGCCCCTGGCTGCACCGCTCCTCCCGGAGGATCAGCCGCAGAAAGGTGGACTTTCCGGAGCCGGAGGACCCCACGAGGAACACGAATTCGCCCTTCTCGACCTCCAGGGACACATCCCTGAGTGCGGGGCGGGTCTGCTTGGGGTAGACCTTGGACACGTTGTCGAATCGGATCACGGATGCACCACAAGCCGTCGGGAATGGATGGACGAGACTGTACCGCGCCGTATGAGGGCACAGCCCGAAGAGGGGCGCGGGGAACGGCGCGATCAGCCCCCACCGGGCCGCAGCCGCGCGACAACCGCACCCACCCCTTTCGTAGGCCCCCGCGCAACCTCCGGAGGAACCTGGCACAGTGGAGTAGAGGAACGGTCCGGTCCCGCGAAGCGTTGAGGTGTGTGTGAGGCCGTTGCAAGGAGGGCGAGGCGCATGAC
Organism: Streptomyces sp. CA-210063; assembly: GCF_024612015.1. Taxonomy (NCBI): domain Bacteria; kingdom Bacillati; phylum Actinomycetota; class Actinomycetes; order Kitasatosporales; family Streptomycetaceae; genus Streptomyces; species Streptomyces sp. CA-210063. The sequence continues at coordinate 6,557,097 of NZ_CP102512.1, read as the reverse complement.
GTACGACCGGTTGGTGTGCGCGAACTGCGCGTCCCCCGTCGCCGAGGGCCGCTGCCATGTGTGCCGGGCCAGCCGCGAGCGACTCCAGCAGGAGAATCCCTTCGCGAACCTGAGCCCCATGACCCTGATCGCCCTTCTGGCGATCCTCATAGCGGCAGTGGCGCTGCTGGCGCACCAGACGGCATAGGACGGCACAGGACGTACGACGCCACAGGGCGTCGCGACGCAGGACGTACGACGAAGGCCCGGAGCTGGCTGCCCCGGGCCTTCGTCGTATCTGTGCTCGGACGCTCACACGCCCGTTTGTCGCTCGGCGTGCCGTCAGGCGGCGGCGCCGCGGCCGACCATCAGGCGCGGCAGCAGACGGAAGCCGATACCGCCGGCGATCATCGTGGCGGCGCCGACCAGCAGGAACGTGGTCTCAGCGGCACCCGTCTCGGCCAGCTCGCCGCTGCCGGCGCCCTGGGCCTCGGTCTCCGAGCCGGTGTCCGTGATGGCCTCGGAGCCCTCCTCCTGGACGACCTCGTCGTTGCCGCCGTCGGGGTCGGTGCCACCGGTGGTGTCACCGCTGGTGGAGCTGTCGCCACCCGTGGTGCCGGTCGTACCGGTGGAGTTGGTCTCGCCGCCGGTGCTGGAGCTGCTGGAGCTGGAGCTGGAGCTGGAGCTGGCGTCACCGGTGGTGCTGGTGCTGCTCGCGTCACCCGTCGTGCTGGTGCTGCTCGCGTCACCGGTCGTGCTGGTGCTGCTGGCGTCACCGGTCGTGCTGGTGCTGCTGGCGTCACCGGTCGTGCTGGTGCTGGTGCTGCTGGCGTCGCCCGTGGTGCTGGTGCTGCTGGCGTCACCCGTGGTGCTGGTGCTCACGCTGGCGCTGGCGTCACCCGTCGTGCTGGTGCTGCTCGCGTCACCGGTCGTGCTGGTGCTGCTCGCGTCACCCGTGGTGCTGGTGCTGCTGGCGTCACCGGTCGTGCTGGTGCTGCTGGCGTCACCGGTCGTGCTGGTGCTGCTGGCGTCACCGGTGCTCGCACCGATGATGGTGTTGCCGTCGGTGCTGCCGGTGTTGACCTCGACACCGACATTGGCGGAGACACCGTCGTCGGTGCTGACACCGACGCCGACGCCGAGGTCCAGTGCGGAAGCGGCACCCGCGGCGGTCAGCGACGCGCCGGCGGCGATCACGGCACCCGCGGCTATTCGCGCCACGCGGATCCGCGTCTTCTTCGTCATATGGCTGCTACCCCCAGTAGCTCATCAGTAAATGGAGCAGAGCGCCCGGGGCCGCGATCAACGGGAGCAACTCGGTTGATTCGAAGTCCCCCGGTTCACATGCGCCCCAGTAATGCGCATGCCACGCGCCAGCCTTCCCAGTTTTCGCAGCAACGTCAAGGTCGTTGCGTACGCGATGTCCCGTTCACCGCATTTGACCGCGACAACGACATGTGAGTGTGACGTAAAACCCAGACATCCCCGCACAGACAAGGCAACTGCCTTCCAGGGGAAGACAGTTGCCTTGTCGACAAAGCGCTGAAATTGTCCGGGATTCTCGCCCGCGGCTCTTCCCGCTTACGCGGTGCTACTTCTCCTGCTGCTTGCGCCAGCGAATTCCGGCCTCCAGGAAGCCATCGATCTCGCCATTGAACACGGCCTCGGGGTTGCCGACTTCGTGGTCGGTGCGGAGGTCCTTGACCATCTGGTACGGGTGCAGGACGTACGAACGCATCTGGTTGCCCCAGGAGTTGCCGCCGTCGCCCTTGAGCGCGTCCATCTTGGCCTGCTCCTCCTGCCGACGCCGATCGAGGAGCTTCGCCTGCAGCACGTTCATCGCGGACGCCTTGTTCTGGATCTGCGACCGCTCGTTCTGACAGGAGACGACGATGCCGGTGGGGAGGTGGGTCAGCCGCACCGCGGAGTCGGTGGTGTTGACGCCCTGGCCGCCCGGGCCGGACGACCGGTAGACGTCCACGCGCAGCTCGGACTCGTCGATCTCGATGTGGTCCGTCGTCTCGACCACGGGCAGGATCTCGACTCCGGCGAAGGAGGTCTGGCGCCGCCCCTGGTTGTCGAAGGGCGAGATCCGGACGAGCCGGTGCGTGCCCTGCTCCACGGAGAGCGTGCCGTAGGCGTACGGGACCTGGACGGCGAAGGTGGTCGACTTGATGCCGGCCTCTTCCGCGTACGACGTCTCGTAGACCTCGGTCTTGAAGCCCTTCTGCTCCGCCCAGCGCAGGTACATCCGCTGCAGCTTCTCGGCGAAGTCGGCGGCGTCGACGCCACCGGCCTCGGCGCGGATGTTGACGAGGGCCTCACGGGAGTCGTACTCGCCGGAGAGGAGGGTGCGGACCTCCATCTCGTCCAGGGCCTTCCTGACGGAGGTCAGCTCCGACTCGGCCTCGGCGCGGGTGTCCGGGTCGTCCTCCTCCTCGGCCATCTCGAAGAGGACACCGAGGTCGTCGATGCGACCGCGCAGGGCCTCCGCCTTCCTGACCTCGGCCTGGAGGTGGGAGAGCTTGCTGGTGATCTTCTGCGCCTCGTCCGGGTTGTCCCACAGGGACGGCGCGGCCGCCTGCTCCTCGAGCAGGGCGATGTCTGCCCTCAGTTTGTCGAGGTCCAAAACGGCCTCGATCGACTCCATGGTCGAGGAGAGGGACTTCAGCTCTTCGGATACATCGACGACTGCCACGCCCCCCAGCGTAACGGCTCCGCCGGGTGAGCCATGGCGGGGTGACCGCGGCGGGGGTCGGCACCCGGTGCTTGGGGGTTCAAGGTGGGGAGGGTGGGGGTGTCTGTGGCGGGTTCGTCGGCTGCGGGGTGGGTGGGGGCTGGTCGCGCAGTTCCCCGCGCCCCTGAAAGCGAAAAGCACGGGGCGCAGCCCCTGCTTTTCAGGGGCGCGGGGAACTGCGCGAGCAACCACGTCGGACCCGCAGTCGCCCGATCACAGTCCGCGCCGAGCTACTGGACGCCCTGCTCAAGGATTCCCCGGCGCCGAATTCTTCGTGTCGGACGGCGCCCCACCGTCCTCATCCCCGGAGGTGGCCGCCCACGTCCCCACCCCCACCGCCGCGATCAGAGCCACCGCCGCCGCACTCAACGTGATCCGCCGCCGCCGCACCGCACTCCCCCGATTCCGCGCGGACCCCGGCCGAGGCGCCCCCGCCGCCCGCGGCACCCGCGCGGTCCCCCGCGCACCCCCGGCCAGCTCATCCGGCCCCGGCACCCGCATCGACGTATGCGTATCCCGGTTGGAATCCGGCTTGGCACCCGGCACCAACGGCACCGCACCCCGCCGCACCCGCTCACGCGGAGCGGCGGCCTCGGCGGGAGCCTCCTCATAGCCGTCCCCGGACTCCGTCCCCGGCTCGTCGACGTCCAGCGGCGGCATCCCCGCCAGCAACGGCAACTGCTCCCGCAGCCGCGCCGCCAGCTCGGACGCCCTCAGCCGCGAGGCCGGCGCCTTGGCGAGGCACTGCACGAGCAGCTGCCACAGCTCCTCGGGAATGCCGGGCAGCGGGACGACGGTCTCGGTGACATGGCGGCGCAGTACGGCGCCGGGGTGCCCGCCGCCGAACGGGGTGAACCCCGCGAGCAGCTCGTACAGCACGGTCGCGAGGGCGTAGATGTCCACGGCCGCGCGGGGCGGCAGGCCCTCGACGATCTCGGGGGCGAGATAGTCCGGCGTACCGATGATCTTCGTCGCGCGGGTGCGGCGGGGGGAGTCGATCAGCTTGGCGACGCCGAAGTCGGTCAGGAGGGCCGGGTGCGAGCCGCCGGGGCCGAGGGGGCCCTGCATGTCGAGGAGGACGTTCTCCGGCTTCACGTCCCGGTGGACGACCCCGGCCGCGTGGGCCGCCGCCAGGGCGTCCGCGATGTCGGCCACTATGGCGACCGCCGCCTCGGGGGCCATGCGCCGCTCCCGGTCCAGGCGGGTGCGCAGGTCGGTCCCCCGGACGAGGTCCATGACGAGGGCGAGGTCGTTGCCGTCGACGACGAGGTCGCGTACGGAGACCACGTTCGGGTGGTCGAGGCCCAGCAGCGCGGTGCGCTCCTGGACGAAACGGCTGACGAGCTCCTGGTCGGACGAGAGGTCCTCGCGCAGCAGCTTGATGGCGACGGGGCCCTCGGGGCCCTCACCCAGCCACACCGTGCCGGCGCTGCCCCGCCCCAGAATCTGGTTCGCGGTGTACCGGCTTCCGATCTTCCGTCCCAAGACTGCTCCTACAGGCCGCGTGTTGGCGACAAAGCTACGCGCCCCAAGACCCAACCTTCACCGCCGAGGCGGAAATCACCCCCCAGATGTCGACAAATCCCCAACCCTGACGACGAGGTGCACCAACCGTCGGCCGGCAGGCCCGAGCGGGATACCGGGTGGGACGGTGTGACGCGAGGTGGGAGTGGGAGGCCGGGTGACAGAGGGCGTGAAGGCGTAAGGGGGAGACGCAGGGCCGAAACCACGAAACCGCGAGGCCGGGCTGCCGGGCGGCGGTCGGCGGGGCGGCGGTCGGCGGGGCGGCGGTCGGCGGGGCGGCGGTCGCCGGGTCAGCGGTCGCCGGGTCGGCGGGTCGGCAGTCGCCGGATCGCCGGTCGCCGGATCGCCGGTCGGCGGGTCAGGGATCGCCGGGTCGGCGGGTCGGCAGTCGCCGGATCGCCGGTCGGCGGGTCAGGGATCGCCGGTCGGCGGGTCGCCGGTCGCCGGGCAGGGATCGCCAGTCGGCGGGTCGCCGGTCGCCGGGTCAGCGGGTCAGGGATCGCCGGCCGCCTGGCCGCCGGGGACCGTAGCCCAGAGGGGGGAAGGCCCGAGGCGGGACGGTGCCTCAGGGGGTCGATGCCCTGGCCGTGCAGCCGAGCGGGGGGCAGGGCGGGAGCGGGCGCCAAGAGGCGGAAGTCGGGAGGCCGGGCGATTCAGGCCTGTGGGCGACTGCGCCCCGTCAAGGGGCGCGGGGAACTGCGCGACCAGCCCCCACCGGCCCGCAGCCGCTCACGACCGTTGCCGGTGCCAGGCCCCCCGCCCCGCGCCCCCGCCCCCGTCACTGCCCCGTGCCGCCGGAGCCCGAATCCAAGGCGTTGCCCAGCTCGCCGATCCACTTGCCGGCCTCGCTGAACCAGTCGGCGACCTGCTCCCACCAGCTCTTACCGGTACCGATCCATTCCTGGAGGGGGGTGAACTCCCAGATCAGCCAGCCACCGACGAAGAGGAGGACGATCATGAACAGGCAGCCCTTGAGGCAGCCGAGGCCCGGGATCCTCATCGGGTTGGCGCTGCGCTGGCGCGGCTCGCGGGGCGGCCGGGGCTCGCGCTGGGGCCGCGGCGCGGGCTGCTGGGGCTGCGGCGCGGGGGCGTACCGCTGGGGCTGCTGGCGCTGAGGCTGCGGCGCCGGGGCGGCGTACGGCTGTTGCTGCTGCGGATGGCCGTACCCGGGGCCGGGGCCGCCCTGGGGCGGGCGCTGCTGCCGGCGCGGCGGCTGCTGCGGGGGCTGCTGCGGGCGGTTGACCTGCCGCTGGGGCCGGCGGCGCAGCGGGTCCTCGTTGGGGTCGAGGTACTGGACCTGCGTCTGCTCGTTGCGGTCGCGGGCCGCGCGGAGCTGGTTCTGCCAGGGGTGCGGCTGCTCGGGCTGCTGCCCGCCCGGGTCGTGCGGCGGCACCGGCGGCATGACGGAAGTCGGGTCGGCGCCGGAGGTGTGCGGGAGCACGGCGGTGGGATCGGCGGCGCCCGCCGGGCCCGAGGTGTGCGGGAGCACGCTGGTCGCGCCGTTCGGGTCGTACGAGCCGGCGCCCTGCGGCAGTACCTGCGTCGGGTCGGCCGAGCCGAACGCGTCCGGTGCGCCCGGCACCTGCGCGGGCGCCGGGTCGGGGGCGAGGAGGTGGCCCACGCCCTCGGCGGCGGCGATCTGCATCGAGTTCGCGTGCACGCCGACGCCCTCGGCGACGACGCGGAGCGCGCGGGCGAGGTTGACGGCGCTGGGCCGCTCCCTCGGGTTCTTGCGCAGGCAGCGCTCGATGACCGTCCACAGCGGGTCGGGGACCGTGGAGGGGCGGCGCGGCTCGGCGCTGAGGTGCTGGTGCAGCACTTCGAGCGCGGACTGGCCGTTGAACGGCGGGCGCCCGGTGACCAGTTCGTACATCAGGATGCCGGCGCCGTAGATGTCGACCGCTGAGGTCTGCGGCTGGCCCTCGGCGGACTCGGGGGCGACGTACGCGGGCGTGCCCACGAACTCGCTGGTCCGGGTCAGGCCCGGGGAGTCGGCGAGGCGGGCGATGCCGAAGTCGGTCAGCATCGGGTGCATCTGGCCGCCGTCCTGCTTGAGCAGCACGTTGGCGGGCTTCAGGTCGCGGTGGACGACGCCGTCGGCGTGGCTCGCGGCGAGCGCGTCGGCGATCTGCGCGGTGAGCAGTGACGCGCCGACGGGCGTGAACGGGCCGCTCTCCCGGAGGTAGCGGTGCAGGTCGGGGCCCTCGACCAGGTCCATGACCAGCGCCAGCAGATCGCCCTCGACGACGAGGTCCCGCACCCGCACGATGTTCGGGTGGGTGAGCCGCAGCAGCACGGAGCGCTCCCGCAGGAACCGCATCACGATGTCCGCGTCGCTCGCGAGCTCTTCCTTGAGGACCTTGATCGCCACGGTCTCGCCGGGGTGGCCGGGCACGGCCGCCTCGGCCCCCGCGGTCTCCCGCTGGCGGGCGCGCCAGACAGTGCCTGTGGCGCCGCGTCCAATCGGCTCCTCAAGGAGGTACTTGCTCCCTACCGGCCGCACGTCATGCGCTCCCTGTTACTTGCTGGCTTACTTGCTGGCTGCTTGCTTGCCTGGCATCTGCTCGTCTGGCCTCGTCCTTCGGACGTTCCGCCCCACTGTAGTGCGGCCGTCCCCGGGACCGGGCTGTCGACTTCCTGCGGCTTCCTGTGCCTTCCGGCCCCCTTGCCGTGGCTTGCTCCGGCTTGCTGTGTGCTGCCTGTCGGTGTCCGTGTCCGCGAGTACGTACGGGTACCCGTGTGCGTTCGATGGAAAGACGCTCACCCGTGGGCGGTTGGTTGCCGGATACGGACGTACGCGATTCCGGATACGGACGCGCACCGGCCCGGATGCGGACGCGACCGATCCTGAATCCGGACGCGATACGGACGTGACCGATCTCAAGTGATCAACTAGCGGGCACTGGTCAGGCACTTTTGGGGGCAGAGCCGACCAATCAAGATCACTTGACGGTGGGCGGCGGGCGTGTTGTCAGTGGCAGGTGCGAGGATGCCTCCAGTACTGGCCGACGTGCCCGTGAGCGGTGGGGGAAGTCTGCGGTGGGGACCGCGCAGTCTCGTCCTCGTCGTCGCGGGTGCCCGCGCGGAAGGGACCGCTGACGGCGATGCAGATCCGGCTGACCGTCGTAGACCCGCTGGGACCGCCCTCGGAGCCGCGAGGACGTGCCACGGCCTGCGACGTGCTGGTCACGGCGCCGGCCGGGACGGCTCTCGCCGCCGTGGCCTCGGGCCTCGCCTCCGCCGTCGGCGAGGGCGGTGCCGAGCGGCTGGAGCGCAGCCGGGAGGTCGGCGGCGGCCAGGTCGTGCTGTACGCCGGTGCCGAGCGCCTGGACGCCCAGCGCTGCACCCTGGGCGAGCCGCCCCTCATCGACGGCGCCGTGCTCTCCCTGGGCGCCCCCGCCGAGCCGGGCCCCGAGGTCGACGAGGCCGCCGCCCAGCTCCACGTGGTGGCCGGCCCCGACGCCGGCGGCGTCCATCTGCTGCACGGCGGCAAGATCCACATCGGCCGCTCCGCCGACGCCGACGTCCCCCTCGACGACCCCGACGTCTCCCGCCTCCACTGCGCCGTCACCCTCTCCGCCGACGGCCGCGTCTCCGTCGTCGACCTCGGCTCCACCAACGGCACCACCCTCGACGGCACCCGCGTGGGCGACCGCCCGGTGCGTCTGGCCCCGGGCGCCCTGCTCCGCATCGGCGAGTCCGCCCTTCGGCTGGCCTCGTCGTCGGGGGCGCGGGGGGTCGGTACGACGCCTGACGGGGAGGGACATGTTCGGGTGACGGTGGGGGCGCGGGGGCCGGGGGGTGACGGCTCGACGGGCGGCGGTGTCGGTTCAGCGGGAGGCGGTGTCGGTTCCACGGACGGCGGTTCGGGGTCTGTGGGAGGCGGTTCGGGCTCTACGGGCGGTACGGGTTCCGGGGTGGGAGCGGGGGCCGGTACCGGTTCTCGTACGGGGGCGGGGGCGGGCGCCGAGGTCGGCTCCGGCTCCGGCTCCGGCTCCGGCTCCGGCTCCGGCTCCGGCTCCGGCAGAGCGTCTCGCGCGGGTGCGTCCGGGCAGGCGGCGGAGGAGCTGAGGCAGGGGCGTGCCGAGCGGCGGACGGTGCCGGGGCAAGGCGGGGCGCCGGGGATCGAGCGGACGGCGGAGGGTACGGAGGCCGCGTCCGGTACGGGCGGGGCGGGCGCGTACGAGGGTGCTCCGGGCGGGGGCGGAGCGGAAGCTCATGGCCGCCTCAGCGAGGGCCGTGATGCCCATGAAGCTCGTGGTATTCGGGATCACCGCAGCGGCCGCGATTCCCACGATCCCCGCGATGCCGGTGATCCCCACATGTCCGGCGGACCCGGCGTGCCTACGGGTTCCGGTGGGCCCGGCGGTTCTGGCTGGCCGGGCGGTTCTGGTGGGCCAGGCCGTCCCCATGGGGCTGACGGTTCCGGTGGGGCCCATGGTTCCGGTGGGGCCGACGGTTCCGGTGGGGGCCAGGGCTCCCGTGGGACAAACGGCTCCGATGAGGGCCAAGGCTCCCGTGGGGCGCACGGCTCCAGTGGGCCAGACCGTCCCAGCGGGGCCAGCGGTTCCGGTGTGGCCGGCGGTTCCGGTGTGGCCGGTGTTCGGGCCGGGTCGGTCGGCGCCGGTGATGCCGTCGGGTCCGGTACCCGTAAGGGCACTCCCCTTCGGGGGACGGATGTGCCGCGTGGGGTGCGTAAGCGCGGTGGGTTCGGGGCCTGGGCGCGGCGGTTGGCCGGCGGGCGGGGGCAGGCGGGGGCGGAGCACGACCCGTACGAGTACGACGCGGAGTACGACGAGGACGAGCGCGGGGCGATGGCCTCGGTGTTGCCCGCCGGTGGCGAGCGGCTGCCGGAGACCTGGCCGGATCCCGCCGCGCTGCTGCTCACCGCGCTGGGGCCCGGCGCCCGGCTGTGGGAGCGGGGGCCGGGGCACCCGGAGGCGCTGACGGTGCGGCTGGGTACGACGGACCGGGTGGCGCCGGACGGCTCGGGGCTGTTGCCGGCGGTGCCGGTGACCACCGGGTTGCGCGAGGTCGGGGCGCTGGGGCTGGCCGGGCCGCGCCCCCGGCTGATGGGACTGACCCGCGCGGTCGTGGCCCAGCTCGCCGCGCTGCACTCCCCCGACATCCTCGAACTGGTCCTGATCAGCGCGGACCGCTCCCGCTCCGCCGAGGAACGCGCCACCGACTGGTCCTGGCTCGGCTGGCTCCCCCACCTCCGCCCCGCCCACAACCAGGACTGCCGCCTCCTCCTCGCCTACGACCGCGAGCAGACGACGGCACGTCTGGACGAGTTGCTGCGCCGCCTGGAGGACCACGCGGCGGACACGGCGGGGCATGCGCCCGGGCGCGCGGCGGGCGCCGGGTCCGGTCGTACGCCGCGCGCCGGAACCAGTCGTACGCAGGGCACCGGGACCCTGGGCGTGGCAGGCCACCGGTCGGACGACACGACGGGCCGGCTGTCCCGGGAGGCGACGGGCCGCACCGCCGGGGCCGGGGACGCGACGGGCCAGGGGGACGACGGTGCTTCCGGCCGGCGGGCCGTGCGGCGGCCCTCGTGGGCTCGGGAGGACGGTCCGGCGGGCGGTGACTTCCCGGGGCCGTACACGGTGGTGATCGTGGACGGGGACCCCGGGGGCGCGGATGTGCGGAAGGCCGTGATGCGGCTGGCGCAGGACGGGCCGGTCGCCGGGATCCATGTCGTGTGCCTCGCCGAGACGGAGTCCGCGTCGCCCGCCTCACCGGTGACGGAGACGTACGCGGCGGCCTGCGAGGTCTCGCCCGCGTTCCGCGCGTGCGGGGCCGTCGCCCTGCTCAGCGGTGACGTCGCCACGGCGCTGCGGCTGCTGCGCGTGGCCTCCGGGTACGCCGGGGTGAGCGGTTCCGGGGCACCCGGTCCGTCGGGGCCCGCTCGGTCCGGGCGTACGGGGAGCGCGCATCCCGGACCCGCCGACCACGCGCGCGGTGCGGACTTCGACGGCCCGTCGAGCCGCCCCCGTTCCGACCGTGCGGCCCACTCGGACCCCGGTCTGGTGAGCCGAACCCACACCAACATCGACCTCGCGGGGAGCGGACTCTCCGGTGCCGACGAGCGCACGCATCCCGGCACCCAGAATCTCCCCTCGCTCGATCCGGAGGCGGCGCCCGGGCTGTTGAACCACGGCACGGTGGCCACGCTGGACGCGGTGTCGGTGGCGTGGGCGGAGCGGTTCGCGCGGGCGCTGGCGCCGTTGCGTACGGACGGGTCGGCCGGTGACCGGCAGGCCCGGGTGTCGGCGCCGTTGCCGCAGTCGGCGCGGTTGCTGGACGAGTTGGGGCTGGCGCGGGCCACGCCGGCGTCGTTGATGGCTCGGTGGGCGGACGCGGGCGACGACACGACGGCGCTCGGCGGGCGGGCCTGGGCCGTGCTCGGCGCGGGGCCGCGCGGGCCGGTGTCCGTGGACCTCGTCGCCGAGGGCCCTCATCTGCTGATCGAGGGGCCGGCCGGCAGCGGTCGTACGGAGCTGCTGCGGTCCGTCGCCGCGTCGCTGGCCGCGGCCGAGCGGCCCGACCGGCTGGGGATCGCCCTCGTGGACGGGCGGGACGGCGGGGGCAGTGGCGGCGCCGGTGGTGCGGGCGGGGGGCGGACCGGGGAAGGGCTGGGGGCCTGTACCGACCTGCCCCACGTCGGGACGCATCTCACGGCCAACGATCCCGTCCGGATGCGGGAGTTCGCGCAGTCGCTGAGCGCCGAGTTGAAGCGTCGGGCCGAGTTGCTCGGCGGGCTCGGGTTCATGGAGTGGCACACCCGGCGTGAGGTGTCGGGCCGTATCGTCCCGCAGCGGTCGGCGGGGGCCGGGTCCGGCGGTGTGTCGGCGGGCTCGTCCGGGGCGGCCGACCTCGACTCGTCCTCCAGTTCCACGCTCCGGCTGCGGCCTGGGGCCGGCCGCAGGCCCGGGGACCAGGGCGGCAAGGGGGCGGCCGGGAAGCGCCCTGCCCCCGGCTCGGAGCTGCCCCGTCTCGTCGTGATCGTCGACGACCTCGACGCCCTGCTGTCACCGCCCCTGGGCTCCACGGGGCGGCCTGCGGCCGGATCCGTCGTACGGGCGCTGGAGGCGGTGGCCCGGGAGGGTGAGCGGCTCGGGGTGCATCTCGTCGCCACCACGGGTGGGGGTGGGCGTGTGGGAGAGAGCGAGTTCGGGCGTGCGGGTGGGGGGCGTGTCGTGCTGAGCGCGCCGGTGCCGGGGCCGGACGAACCGGCGCCCGGGCGAGGGGAGTTGCTGGGTGAGGGGGGTCGGGCGACCCCGTTCCAGGCGGGGCGGGTGACGGGGCGCATTCCTCGTACGGCGACCCTTCGGCCCACCGTCGTCCCGCTGGACTGGGCGCGGATGGGGGACCCGCCTGCGCGGCGCCCCGTAAGGGAGTTGGGGAACGGGCCCACGGATCTGGCCTTGCTGGCCAGCGCGTTGGACCGCGCGGCGCGGGAAGTCTCGGCGGCGGGAGTGCCGTCGCTGCTCTGACCGTTCGTCACAAGGCGCCCGGCGCCTGGGTCGGCCGGGCGTGGGCTGCGCAACTCGGCGCTACGAGGTGCCGCTGCGCCCACCGTGCCGCCCCTAGCGGCACGACTGCCCGCAGCTACATCAGCTACGTCAGCCACGTCAGCCACGTCAGCTATGGCAGCTATGGCACCGGGGGCGCCCCCGGTGCTTTTAGGGGCGCGGGGAACTGCGCGAGCAACCACCCCCGGCGGGAAGCCGCCCACGACGAGCCACCCCCACGGCGAGTAGGCACCCCCCGCTCGCCCGCGGCTCATGGTCACGACGCGGTCACGATCAAGGACTTGACACCGCAGGCGCTCTTGCCGCCCCCAGGCACGCGGCGTAGACCAGAGCGCACGGGACAGCGCTTCTACGTTCGACGACGCACGGAGAACGGGGTCAGTCATGCGCAGCATGCTTCGTACACCCAACGCCAAGGCCCTCGCCGCCCTCGCCGCAGGCCTCCTCGCCGCCTCGCTCACCGCGTGCGGCGGTGACGACGACGGCGGTGACAGCGGTGATACCGGCAACGGCGGCGGCAGCAAGGCCACCGTCCAACTCCCCCAGCTGGACGGCCAGAAGCTGGAGGTCGCGGCGGTCTTCACCGGCCCGGAGCTGGACAACTTCCAGAAGGTGCTGGACGAGTTCGAAAAACGTACCGGCGCCTCGGTGACGTTCGTGCCGACCGGCAACAACACGTCCACTTTCCTCGGTACGAAGATCGAGGGCGGCAAGCCGCCGGACGTGGCGTTCCTGCCGCAGGTCGGCGTGTTGCACCAGTTCGCCGAGAAGGGCTGGGTCAAACCGCTCGGCAGTGAGGCCCAGGCGCAGCTGGACAAGAACTTCTCGGCCGGCTGGAAGGACCTGGGCGCGTACGAGGGCAAGCAGTACGGCGTGTACGCGAAGGCCGCCAACAAGTCCCTCGTCTGGTACAACACCGCGGCCTTCGAGGCGGCGGGCATCACCGAGGAACCCAAGACGTGGGACGAGTTCATCCAGACCGCGCAGACGCTCTCCGACGCCGGCTCCCCCGCCGTGTCGATCGGCGGCGCGGACGGCTGGACGCTCACCGACTGGTTCGAGAACGTCTATCTGTCACAGGCGGGCCCGGAGAAGTACGACCAGCTCGCCAAGCACGAGATCAAATGGACCGACCCCTCCGTCAAGGAGGCCCTCACCACGCTCGCGGAGCTGTGGGGCAAGGACGACCTGCTCGCGGGCGGCGCCTCCGGCGCGCTGCAGACCGACTACATCAAGTCGATCACGAACACCTTCGGCGGGGACACCCCGGCCGGCATGGTCTTCGAGGGCGACTTCGTGGCCGTCACCATCAACGGTGACACGGACTCGAAGATCGGCACGGACGCCAAGGTCTTCCCGTTCCCGGCGGTCGGCGACGCCTCCCCCGTGGTGACCGGCGGCGACGCGGCCGTGGCGCTCAAGGACGGCAAGGGCGCGCAGGCGCTGCTCACCTTCCTCGCCTCGACCGACGCGGCGGAGATCTGGGCGGCCCAGGGCGGCTTCCTCTCCCCCAACAAGGAGATGGACCAGGGGACTTACAAGGACGACGTCACCCGGGAGATCGCCAAGGCGCTGCTCGCGGCGGGCGACGACTTCCGCTTCGACATGTCCGACCAGGCCCCGGCGGCGTTCGGCGGCACGCAGGGCGTGGGTGAGTGGAAGGACCTGCAGGACTTCCTGAAGAGCCCCGACGACGTGGCCGGTGCCCAGAAGCAACTGGAGACCGACGCGGCGAAGGCCTACGGGAACGGCTGACGGCCGCGATGTCGTCCGCTGTGGCGAAGACGGCGGGGGGCGCCGGCGCACTGCCGACGCCCCCCGCCGCACCGCGCAAGAGCGTGACCGGTACCCGGTGGTGGGTGGCAGGGCTGTTTCTGCTGCCCGCGCTGGTGCTGCTCGGCGCGCTCGTGGTCTACCCGATCGGGTACTCGGTCTGGCGGAGCCTGTTCGACGGAGACGGCTCGGGTTTCGTCGGCCTCGACAACTACGCGGAGATCTTCTCCGACGACTCCACCCTCGTCGCCGTACGCAACACCGCGATCTGGGTCGCGGTCGCCCCGGCGCTCGTCACCGCGCTCGGTCTGATCTTCGCGGTGCTGACCGAACGGGTGCGCTGGGGAACCGCGTTCAAGCTGATCGTCTTCATGCCGATGGCGATCTCGATGCTGGCCGCGGGCATCATCTTCCGGCTGGTGTACGAGCAGGATCCGAACCAGGGTGTCGCCAACGCGATCGCCACGTCCGTACATGACGTCTTCGTGGACGAGTCGGTGTATCCGAAGGCCCGGCCCAACGCCCAGGTGAGCGATCTACGGGCGTCCGGCGGGGGTTCGTTCACCACGGAGGGCACCGTGCGGGCGGGAAGCCCCGCCCTGCTCCCCCTCGTCGGGATCGCGCCCAACCGGCTGCCCGGCGACGCACAGGACGCGAAGGCGGCCACCGGCGACGGTGTCACCGGCACGGTCTGGCTGGACTTCCGGCTCGGTGGCGGCGGCGAGAAGGGAGCCGTCGACCCGGGTGAGAAGGCGTTGGAGGGCGTCAAGGTCGAGGCGGTGAAGGACGGGAAGGTCGTCGCCACCGCGACCAGCGGCACCGACGGCACGTTCAGCCTCCCGGACTCGGCCGAGGGGGCCCGACTCCGGCTGCCGGGCTCGAACTTCGCGGCGCCCTACAACGGCATCGACTGGCTCGGCCCGGCCCTTGTCACCCCGGCCGTGATCGGCTCGTACATCTGGATGTGGGCCGGCTTCGCGATGGTGCTGATCGCGGCGGGGCTGGCCGGTGTGGACCGCAATCTGCTCGAAGCGGCCCGGGTGGACGGGGCGAACGAGTGGCAGGTGTTCCGCAAGGTCACCGTGCCGCTGCTCGCGCCGGTCCTGGTCGTCGTCCTCGTCACGCTGATGATCAACGTGATGAAGGTCTTCGACCTCGTCTACATCATCGCGCCCCAGCCCACCCAGGACGAGGCCAACGTCCTCGCACTGCAGCTGTACTTGGTGTCGTACGGCGGCGGGGGCGACTTCGGGCTCGGCAGCGCGATCGGTGTGATCCTGCTGCTGCTCGTGCTGCCGGTGATGTGGGTCAACATCCGGCGACTGCGGAAGGAGCGCCAGCGGTGACCACTCTCGAGACCCCGGCCCCGGCTCCGAAGACCCCCGAACTCGACCCGCCCGTACGCGCCCAGCGCTCCGTCGCCTCCCGGCTGGCGAGCGGCGTGGCGGGCGGCGCGCTGCGTGTGTTCCTCCTCCTGGTGGCGCTGTTCTGGCTGGTGCCGACGTTCGGACTGCTGGTGTCGTCGTTCCGCGACCCGACCGACATCTCCACCTCCGGGTGGTGGAAGGTGTTCTCGGCACCGGCCCAACTCACCACCAAGAGCTATGAGTCGTTGCTGGAGAACGACGACATCACGGGCGCCCTGTTCAACACGATCTGGATCACGGTCCCGGCGACCCTGCTGGTCGTCGTGATCGGCGCGATGGCCGGATACGCCTTCGCCTGGATGGACTTCAAGGGCCGCGACGGGTGGTTCATGGTCGTGGTGGGGCTGTTGGTGGTGCCGGTGCAGGTGGCGCTGATCCCGCTGTCCGGGCTCTTCCGGGACCTCGGGATCTTCGGCGACATCATCGGCGTCGTCCTCTTCCACGTCGCCTTCGGACTCCCGTTCGCGATCTTCCTGTTGCGGAACTTCTTCGCGGAGATCCCACGTGAGCTGCTGGAGGCGGCGCGGCTCGACGGGGCGGGTGAGGTACGGCTGTTCGCGACCGTCGTCATGCCGCTCGCCGCGCCGGCGCTCGCGTCCCTCGGGATCTTCCAGTTCCTGTGGGTGTGGAACGACATGCTGGTCGCACTGGTCTTCTCCAGCTCCGGATCACAGCCGTTGACGGTCGCGCTCCAGCAGCAGGTACGGCAGTTCGGCAGCAACATCGAGATTCTGGCGCCGGGTGCGTTCATCTCGATGGTGATCCCGTTGGCCGTGTTCTTCGCGTTCCAGAGGCAGTTCGTGTCGGGTGTGATGGCGGGGGCGGTGAAGTAGTAGCCGCCGGGCGCCTAATAGATCGGGGCGTGGGGGTGCGTCGGCGGGTGCGGGTGCGTGGGGGCTGGTCGCGCAGTTCCCCGCGCCCCTAAAAGACCCCGGGCGCGCCCCATGCCGTCAAGGGGCGCGGGGAACTGCGCGAGCAACCACACACCACCCGCACCCGCCGACGCACCCCCACCCCCGAGCTAGTGCTCTGACCGCATTGGTTCGCCGGGTGGCTAGGGTGGTGTTCAGTGGCCCCACCAAGGCGACTCCAACTGGCCCCGGTTCATGGATGATGCGTAAAGATCAGGCGTCGCGAGGTGGCTCCGGAAGGCGGCTTGATCTGGGACCACCAGGGTGGGGGTGGTCGGTCCCGTCTGGCCCTCCGATAGGCCGTCGGGCCGGGCCGCTTCGTGTCATCGTGCGTCGTTGAGGATCTCCCGGACGCGTGCCGCGTAGGCCCGAGGGTGGGTGGTGTTTCCGTTGTGGCCGCCGGGCAGCTCCTGCAGTTCGCGGTCGAGCAGTGCGGCCAGGGCTGTCGCGCACTGGTAGTCGAAGACGGTCCTCGGGGTGGCGTGCCCGGCGGCGGGCACGATGTGGGCGCTGACGTCCTTCAGAGCGGCGGTGTCGAGGGTGTCGTGGACGATCGCGGTGAAGTCGTGCCGGATGAAGTAGTCGAAGTTGGCGGTGCGCCGGGCGTCCATCGGCTGGGGCGTCAGGCCGGGTTCGGCGTCCGTGGCGGCGGGGTCGATCCCGAGAGTCCTGGCGATCTCCGGGAGGGCGGCGCCGAGGCCCTGGTGAAGGTAGAGGTCCTGCAGGGCGGCGAGTTCGTGCTCGTGTCGGGCGCGTTCGTCGTCGGGCAGCAGGCGTGGGGCGACGGGCTCGTGGGCTATGAGGGTGTGGATCTGTCCGGGATGCCGCAGGGCGGCGTGCATGCCGACGACGGCTCCGAGACTGCAGCCGAGCATGAGGGCGGGGGCGTCCGTGAGATGCGCGAGGAGGCGGTGGACGTCGTCGGCGTGCTCGGCCAGGGTGGCGCCCTTCTCGGCGGTGCGGAGCCGGCTGCGGGACAGGCCGCGGCGGTCGTAGGTGACGACGGTGTAGGTGTCGGTGAGGTGGGCGACGAGGTCGGTGGTGCGGTCGGCGTCGCCCTCCCCGCTCTGCGAGATCAGCAGCGGCGGCCCAGTGCCGCGGACCTGGTAGTGCAGGACGGTGCCGGGAACGGTGAGTGTGCCGGTGGGCTTGGGCACGGCGGTCCCCCCTTTGTGCGCGACGGGCCTTCCGTCGCGGCCTCGACCACCGTAATCCATCGAACTAGATACATCAATCTCGATGAATCGAGCTCGATGTATGTTGGTCGGCGTGAACGGAGTCGAGCTGTTCCTACTGGGACGCACCCTGATGAAGATCGGCGAGGAGGCCCTGCCGGAGCCCCCGGGCGACGCCGGCCGCTATGCCGGAAGCACCCTGCTGGTGCTCATCGTGGCCAGCGACATCGCCGCCCATCCCGACACCACCGTCGGTGAGATCGCCGCCCGCACCGGCCTGCCGCAGAGCCAGGTGTCCGCGGCCATCGCCCGGCTGAAGGAGGCCGGATCGGTCCAGACGGCGCCTGATCCCGCTGACCGGCGGCGGGTGCTGGTGCGCCAGGCCGCCGAGGTGTCCGAGCGAGTGACGCAGGTCCGCGCGACAGGCATCGAGGATGCGCTCGCCGCGGCACTTGGATCCGACGACCCGCAGCGGCTGAGGGAGGTCTGCGAAGCATTGGATGTGCTGGCCCGCAACCTCATGCCGACGGTCCGGGAGCCGCGCCCGTAACCGGGTGCGGCCGGGCGGCGTGCGGACGCTGCATGACCACCCGAGCGGCTGATCAGTTCCGGCGGGCGCTCCTGGTCACGCCGAGAAGTGCGGAGATCGTTCGGCCGTCGGACCGGGGCCGGGTCACTTCGTCCCGCTGTTTTTGTTGGCCCTAGTGCGGGCCAGGCGGTAGGACTCGGTGCCGGTCTCGATGAGAGTGGCGTTGAAGGTGAGCCGGTCCACGATGGCCGCGCAGAGCCGGGGGTCGGTGAAGGTCTTGCTCCAGCCGGTGAACGCCTCGTTGGAGGCGATGGCGATGCTGTTCTTCTCCTCGCGTTCGGTCAGGACCTGGAAGAGCATCTCGGCGCCGCGGCGGTCCAGTTCGAGGTAGCCGAGCTCGTCGATCTCCAAAAGGTCGACGCGTCCGTAGCGGGCGATGGTCTTGCCGAGCTGTTTGTCGTCGGCGGCCTCGACGAGCTCGTTCACCAGGGCCGCGGCCGTCGTGTAGCGGACGCGGTAGCCGGCCATGGCGGCCGCAGTACCCAAGCCGATCAGCAGGTGGGACTTCCCGGTGCCGGAGTCCCCGATCAGACACAGCGGGTAGCCCTTGGCGATCCAGTCGCAGGTGGCGAGGGAGTGGATGACGGCCGGGTCGACGTTGGGGTTGGCGCGGTAGTCGAAGTCGCGCAGGGACTTCTCCCGCGGGAAGTGGGCGGCCCGGATGCGGCGTTCGGCCCGGCGGCGGTCGCGGTCCTCGCACTCGGCCATCAGCAGCTCGGCGAGGAAGCCCGCGTAGGAGAGCCCTTCGCGTTCGGCGCGGGCGATGGTGTCGGCGGCCTGGGCCCGCATGGTGGGCAGCCTCAGCATGCGGCAGGCGGTGTCGATCGCGGCATCGGGTGTCTGCGCGGTAAGCGCGTGATGGGCAGCGGTCATGGCGAATCCTTCCGGCGGAGCTGGAGTAGTTCGTCCCACTGCTCCAGGCGGGGCAGGGGGCGGGCGTCATCGGGCAATGGCTGGGCCAGGCGGCGCGAGGTGAGGTGGCTGACCTGCGGCATCTGCGGGCTGAGCGGATCCGTCTGATCCGGCGGCGCCGGTGTCGCGGTGACTGTGGGTGCCCGGCCGGCCGCCTGGGCGGCCTTGCGGGCCTCCAGGGCAACCACGTCGTCGCTGCAGGTACCCAGCGCGACGGCGGCCCGCAGTCCCGCGATCACGTCCGCGTGCTGCTGATGGCGGTGCAAGAGCAGGACCCTGACCAGGGCTTTCGTTCCTTCGATCTCGCCGAGCTGCTGCTGGGCCAGGGCCCAGAACGCCTCGTGCTCAGTGGTGAAGGTGCCCTCGGTGCGGGCCTGGTGCAACGCCTCGGAGCGGTCCAGGGCACCGGGCTTGCGCAGCAGCACCTCCAGGTAGTGGTCCAGGACCAGACGTTCCTGGCCGCGGCCGGCGAGCCGGGCATGGCGGGCGATCTCGCGACGGTTGTCGAACACGACGAGCGTGTCGCCGGTCAGGTGGACGGTGACCTTGCGGTCGATGAAGCGGACCGGGACGGAGTACGAGCACATCTTGACGGTGATCCGGCTGTAGCGGTCGACCCTCGGCGGACCACATCCACCGTTCCACCGCAAGACCCAAGGTGGGACCACTTCGCCTCGCCACTACCCCTCAGTGCCCCCGAACACCCCTTCCCCTGGGGCCAGTTGGAGTCGCCTCGGTGGGGCCACTGAACACCGCCCTAGCCAGCCGGGTGGGCCTTCGGAGCGGTTGGATGGCGACGTTCGTTCCGACCGCTGGAGGTGTGGTGGCCGAGCTTGTGCGGGTGCGCCGATTGACCGATCAGGAAGGGCAGAAACTGCAGCAGATCCTGCGCCGGGGCAGTACCAGCTCGGTGCGCTATCGGCGGGCGATGATGCTGCTGGCCTCGGCCGGCGGAAACCGTGTCCCGGTGATCGCCCAGCTCGTCCAGGCCGACGAGGACACCGTCCGCGATGTGATCCACCGCTTCAACGAGATCGGCCTGGCCTGTCTGGACCCTCGGTGGGCGGGAGGCCGTCCCCGCCAACTCAGCCCCGACGACGAGGACTTCGTCGTCCAGACGGCCACCACCCGCCCGACCAAGCTCGGCCAGCCCTTCACCCGCTGGTCGGTCCGCAAACTCGCCGCCTACCTGCGCCGCGTACACGGACGCATCATCCGCATCGGCCGGGAAGCCTTACGGTGCCTGCTCCTGCGCCGCGGCATCACCTTCCAGCGCACCAAGACCTGGAAGGAGTCGCCCGATCCCGACCGTGATGCCAAGCTCGACCGCATCGAAGAGGTGCTGGAACGCTTCCCGGACCGGGTCTTCGCCTTCGACGAGTTCGGCCCCCTCGGGATCCGGCCCACCGCAGGCTCCTGCTGGGCGAAGCAGGGCAGGCCCGACCGCCTGCCGGCGACGTACCGCCGCACCCACGGCGTCACCTACTTCCACGGCTGCTACTCCGTCGGCGACGACACGCTGTGGGGAGTGAACCACCGCCGCAAGGGCACCGCCAACAGCCTGGTCGCGCTGAAGTCGATCCGCGCCGCCCGCCCCGACGGCGCCCCGATCTACATCATTCTGGACACCCTCTCCGCCCATACCGGAGCGGACATCCGCCGCTGGGCGAAGAAGAACAAGGTCGAGCTGTGCTTCACCCCGACCTACGCCTCCTGGGCCAACCCGATCGAGGCCCATTTCGGCCCGCTGCGGCAGTTCACCCTCGCCAACTCCCACCACCGCAGTCACCCCGTGCAGACCCGGGCCCTGCACGCCTACCTGCGCTGGCGCAACGCCAACGCCCGCCACCCCGACCTCCTGGCCGCCCAGCGCAAGGAACGCGCCCGCATCCGCAGCGAGAAGGGCATTCGCTGGGGCGGACGCCCCCTGACGGCCGCAGCCTGATCCAGACCGGCGAAGACTGGACACGCCTGCGAAGGCTCGAATCGGTGCGGAAGGAACCGGTTTGCCGCAGACCCCTCTCCGCAGCGCAGCCAAAAATCTCTTGCGGAGTCGTCTGAGCACTCGATACCCAGCATCGAGACGACAAGGAGCACAGGATGACGACCCCTCTGGGTTCATTGAACGAGTTCTGCTGGATGGACCTCAAAACCCGTGACTTGGCCGGCACCGCCACCTTCTTCTCGAAGACGCTGGGCTGGCGCTTCGCGGTGGACGAGAAGGACTGGCGAAAGGCCACCAAGATAGCCATCGACGGCCACCTGATCGGCAGCGTGAGCGACCTGGCGAACCCGGTCTACCCACCGGGAACACCCGCCCATATCGCCTATTATCTGGCAGTCGACAACGTCGATCGCCGTGCCGAAGCGGCGACGGTGAACGGCGCTCGTCTTGTCGTGCCTCCCTTCGACGCGGGCGATCAGGGGCGCATGGCGACATTGATCGATCCAGTAGGTGCCGCCTTCTCCCTCTGGCAGCCACGCAACTTCACCGGATGGAAGTTCCCGTCCCACTTGGCAGGTGCCCCGCACCGCATGGTCCTGACGTGCGACCAGCCTGAGAAGGCCCGGCACTTTTACGACAAGACGATGGGGACCCCTCCGAACTGCGCCGATTTCATCGCCACACGTGGACCCAGTGCATCCGCCCCGCAGTGGGAACTTGCGGTCGAGGTCGAGGATCCGGACAGCGCCGTCGCCCGCGCACACGATTACGGCCAAGACCCGGCCACCTGGTTCGAGGAAACCGGTCGTCGTGTTGTGCGGTTGAGCAGCCCAGAGGGACTGACATTCCTGGTCCGCTGCCTTGAGCAGTGACTCGGCCGTCGACCAGGCGGTGGTCGCACCCTGGCCCAACCCGGCGGACCTATGCGGTCAGAGCACTAGTAGGCGCCCCCGGCCCCGGCCCCGGCCCCGGCCCCGGCAGAGCCCACCGCGCGAACTCCCCTCCTACACCCGCAAGTTCACACCCGTGCGCCCCCACCACCCGGCGATATCCCCCGTATGGAACACGTCGCGTAACCAAATCATCGGATCGGCCGTTTCCGGGCAGTATGCCCGCGCCGACCCAAGGATGTCCTCCTTGCCCAGGTTCAGTGTCATCGTTCCCGCGTACAAGGTTCAGGCGTACCTGCACGAATGCCTGGATTCCGTGCTGTCCCAGTCCTTCACCGACCTCGAAGTGATCGTCGTCGACGACGCCTCGCCCGACAACGGCGGGTCGATCGCCGACGAGTTCGCGGCCCGCGACCCCCGGGTCAGGCGAACCGTGCGCCTGCGGGAGAACGCGGGGCCGGGTGCCGCCCGCAACAAGGGGATGGAGTACGCGAGGGGCGACTACCTCCTCTTCCTCGACGGCGACGACACGTTCACGCCGGGCGCGCTCCAGGCGATCGCCGACCGCGTCAAGGAGACCGGCGAACCCGACGTCCTCGTCCACGACTTCGCCCGCACCTCCTGGTCCGGCGAGTCCGTCCGCAACGAACGCGCCCTCCAACTCACCGAGCAGGGCACGGCCCCGTTCCGCCTCGACGACCGCCCGGGCCTGCTGAGCGTCCGCCCGGTGGCGTGGAACAAGGCGTACAAGCGCGAGTTCGTCGAGGACCACGACTTCCGGTTCCCGCCCGGCATCTACGAGGACACGGCCTGGACGTACCCGGTCCTGATGACCGCCGAGTCCGTCGCCACCCTCGACCGGGTCTGCGTCCACCACCGCCGGCGCCGCCACGGCAGCCTCCTCGGGGCGACCACGCGGGCGCACTTCGATGTGTTCGAGCAGTACGACCGGGTGTTCGCGTACGTCGACGAGCGGCCGGAGCTGGCCCAGTGGCGTCCGGTGCTCTTCCGGCGCATGGTCGACCACCTCACGTCCGTGTTCACCCGGCGCCACCGGCTGCCGCGCGAGGCGCGCGCCGAGTTCCTGCGCACGGTCCGCGCGCACTGCGCCCGCTACCGCACTCCGGGCGCCCCCATCCGCGCCCACGCCCGCCTCCGGCACGCGCTCCTACGGCTGGGCAGCCAGCGCGTCTACCGGGCGCTGTGGGCCGTGGCACGGCTGGGCGGGGGCGCCGGACGCCTGGTGGCGGGCCTGGCCCGGCCGCTGCGCGACGCCGGGCTGCGCCTCCACTACCGCGTCCAGCGCCTCCTCCCGCTGCGTGCCGACCGGGCGGTGTTCGCCGCGTACGGCGGCCGGGGCTATGTGTGCAGCCCGGCCGCGCTGGAGAACGCGTTCCGTACGTACGTCCCCAAGATGCGCACCTCGTGGATCGCGCGCCCCGAGCACCACCACACCCTTCCGGTGGCGACCCGGCGTGTGCGCCCCGGCTCGATGGCGTACTGGACGGCGCTCGCCCGCTCCAAGTACCTGGTGAACAACGTGGACTTCGACCGCCGCTTGGTCAAGCGTCGCGGCCAGGTCCTCCTCCAGACCCAGCACGGCACCCCGCTCAAGCACATGGGCCTCGACCTCCAGGACCGCCCGGCGGCCGCGCGCGGCACGGACTTCGCGGCCGTGCTGCGCGGCAGCGACCAGTGGGACTACGTCCTGTCCGGCAACCGCCACTCCACCCTCGTCTGGGAGCGCGTCCATCCGTCCGCGTACACGACCCTGGAGTACGGCTCCCCGCGCAACGACGTGTTCCTGAAGGCCAATTCGACGGATGTGGCCCGGGTGCGCGAACACCTCGGCATCCCCGAGGGCGCGGTCGCCGTCCTGTACGCCCCCACACACCGCGACTACCGCCACTCGCAACGCGCCCACCTGGATCTGGAGCGGGTGCTCCGCAAGCTCGGCCCGCGCTTCGTGATCCTGGCCCGCGCCCACCACGCGTACGACTCCCCGCTGACGGACCTGGCGCACGGCCGTCTCCTCGACGTCACGGCCTACCCGAGCGTCGAGAACCTGTGCCTCGCCTCCGACGCGCTCGTCACCGACTACTCCTCCCTGATGTTCGACTACGCCAACCTCGACCGGCCCATCGTGATCCACTCCGAGGACTGGGAGGCGTACGAGGCGGCCCGTGGCACGTACTTCGACCTGCGCTCGTTCCCGCCGGGCGCGGTCGCGCGCAGCGAGGACGAGCTGATCGACATCTTCGCGACGGGGCACTGGCGCGGGTCGCGCTCCGCGCAGTTGCGGGCCGCCTTCCGTGACCGGTTCTGCCCGTACGACGACGGGCGGGCGGCGGAGCGGGTGGTGCGGCGGGTGGTCCTGGGTGACACCGCGCCGGTCGACTTCGTCCCCTTGGCCGACCGCCGTCCCGTCCCGTCCGCCGCCGCGGCCCGTCCGTCGTCTCCGTTGGCGACGGTCCCTGGCCAGTCGCAGCCGGGCGTGGACGACTCCCTGCGCACGTAACCGCCTTTCCCTCGCCCCCGCCGCCCCTACCCGTCCCATCCCCAGGGGCTGCGCCCCCTTCGACCCCCAGCCGCGGGTCCGGTGGGGGCTGGTCGCGCAGTTCCCCGCGCCCCTGAAAAGCGGGGGCTGCGCCCGCCGCTTTTCATCGGCCCGCAGGGCCGTCTTCAGGGGCGCGGGGAACTGCGCGAGCAAGCCCCACCCAGCCGCAGTCGAAGAACGCCCCCCCCGAAAGGACAGAATGCCCCGCTTCAGCATCATCGTCCCCACGCACGGTGTCGAAGGGCGCCTCCCCCTCGCCCTGGACTCGATCCTCACGCAGCCGTTCGGCGACTTCGAGCTGATCCCGGTCCATGACGCGGCGGGCTCACCCGCGGAGGCGGTCAGCACCGCGTACTCCACCAGGGACACCCGGGTGGCCCCCGTCGAGTCGCCGCCGTCGGGCGGGCTGAGCGCTGCCCGCAACGCGGGACTGGCGGCGGCGCACGGGACGTACGTCCTGTTCCTGGACGGGGACGACACGCTCGCCCCGGGCGCGCTGCAGGCGATCGCGGACCGGCTGGCCGAGACCGGCGGCCCCGACGTCCTGTACTTCGCACACGAACGGGCGCACTGGTGGGAGGGCGGTACGACCCTCGTGCGCCCGACCGGTGTGCGGACCCCGGCGTGGAGCGCGGCCTACCGCCGGGACTTCCTCACCGCGCACCAACTCACCTTCCCCATCGGCCACTTCACCGACCTCGGCTGGAGCGGTCTCGTCGCGCTCGCCACCGACCGCACGGCGGAGCTGCGGAGCACGGTCTGCGTACGGCATCTGCTGCGCCGGCAGGGCAGCCGGCTGAACGCCCCCGGTGAGCACCAGCTCGAACTCCTCGACCAGGTGGAGCTGGTGCTCGCCAGGGCCACGGCCAAGCAGGGCCTGTCGGAGGCACTGTTCGAGCAGCTGTTCGCGGTCGTGCTGCGGACCGCCGCGCACCCGGAGCGGCTGCCCGCCCACCACCGCCGCGCCTTCTTCCGTCGCGCCGCACACCTCTACCTCCACAACCTCCCGGCCGGCTTTCGCCCGCCCGGCGGCAGCCTCGGCGTGCAGCACCGGCTGCTCGCGACCGGCTCGTACGCCGGGTTCCGGGTCCTGTGCGCCGCCAACCGGGCGGCGGCCGGAGCGCTCGCGGCGCTCCCCCGCCCCCGCACGCCCCTGGCCCGCGCCCTGTACGCCGCCCAGCGCCGCCTCCCGCTGGACAAGAACCTCACCGTGTACTGCTCGTACCGGGGTCGAGGTGTCACCTGCGACCCGGCCGCCCTCCACGCCAAGGCCCGCGAACTCGCCCCGCACCTCCGCTCGGTGTTCCTCGTCGATCCCGATGTGGTGGACCGGCTCCCGAAGGACCTCGACCACGCCGTCATCGGCAGCCGGCGCTACTGGCGGGTGCTCGCCCGCGCCAAGTACCTCGTCGACAACGCCGGCTTCCCGGACACGGTCGTCAAGCGTCCCGGCAGTGTCCATCTCCAGACCCAGCACGGCACCCCACTGGAGACGACGGGCGTGGACCGGTCCCCGTACCCGGTGGCGGCCGCCGCGTCCGGCAGCCTCACCAGCCTCCTCAAGCGCCTGGACCGCTGGGACTTCAGCCTCTCCGCGAACCGGCACTCCACGGAGACCTGGGAGCGCGCGTTCCCGGGCACGTACGAGCAACTGGAGTACGGCTCCCCGCGCAACGACGTCTACTACACGGCCACGGCGGCGGACGTGGCGCGCGTCCGGCGTGAACTGGGCATCCCCGAGGGCAAGAAGGCCCTGCTCTACGCCCCCGCCCACCGGGACCAGGCCACCGGCCACGGCACCCGGCTGAACCTGGAGGCGTTCTGCGAGGCGGTGGGCGAGGAGTTCGTGGTGCTGCTGCGGGCGCACCACTTCCCCGACGACGGCACCGCCCGCACGAGCGACGACCGGATCATCGACGTCACCCGGCACCACTCCACCGAGGACGTCTGCCTCGCCGCCGACGCGCTGATCACGGACTACTCCTCCGTGATGTTCGACTACGCCAACCTCGACCGGCCGATCGTGATCCGCGCGGACGACTGGGAGGTCCACCGGGAGACGAGGGGCGTGTACGTCGACCTTCCGGCCGCGCCGCCGGGTCATGTGGCGCGTACCGAGCGGGAGTTGGCGGACCTGTTCCGCGACGGCTCGTACGCGGACGCGGAGGCCGACGCCCTGCGGGCCGACTTCCGGGAGCGGTTCTGCCAGTTCGACGACGGGCGGGCTGCCGAGCGGGTCGTACGGCGGGTGTTCCTCGGTGAGCGGCCGGAGGCGCTGCCGCCCGTCGTGCCGCTCGCCGAGCGCACCCCGGCCCCGGCGCCCGCCGCCGCGACCCTCGTGAGGAGCTGACGGACATGCCCCGCTTCACTGTCATCGTCCCCGTCTTCAAGGTCCGGGGTTTCCTGCGGGAATGCCTCGACTCGGTCCTTGAGCAGTCGTACCGGGACCTGGAGGTGATCGCTGTCGACGACTGCTCGCCGGACGGCAGCGGCGAGATCCTCGACGCGTACGCCGCCCGCGACCCGCGCGTACGGGTGCTGCGTCTCCCGGCGAACGTGGGGCTCGGCCGGGCCCGCAACGCCGGGCTGCCCTACGCCACCGGGGACTTCCTCCTCTTCCTCGACAGCGACGACACCCTCATCCCGGGTGCCCTGCGTGCCCTGGCCGACCGGCTCGACGAGGCCGGCGATCCCGATGTGCTGGTCTTCGACCACGCCCGCACGTACTGGTGGGGCGGGACGCGCCGCAACGCCCTCGCGCACCTCCTGAACACGGCGGGCGAAGGCACCTTCACGGTCTCCGAGCGCCCCGAGATCCTCGAACTGTGGATGTCCGTGTGGAACAAGGCGTACCGGCGGGAGTTCGTCGAGACGCACGGCTTCCGGTTCCCGCCCGGCTCCTACGAGGACACGCCCTGGACGTTCCCGGCGCTGCTGAGCGCCGGGCGGATCGCCACGCTGGACCGGATCTGCGTGGCCCACCGGCAGCGGCGGCAGGGCGACACCCTGTCCACCACGAGCCGCCGGCACTTCGACGTCCACGACCAGTACGAGAGGGTCTTCGGCTTCCTCGACTCCCGCCCGGAGCTGGCGACTTGGCGGCCGTATCTGCGGAACAGGATGGCGGAGCACTGCCTGGACATCCTCGCCGAGCCGGACCGGCTGCCGCCTGCCGACAAGGCCGAGTTCTTCCGGCGGACAGCCGTGCTGTACCGGAAGTACCGGTCCGACGACGACCCCGTGGCCCCGGAGTTCCCTGTCCTGGAGGGCGGTTGGACCGCCTACCGCGCCCGGCAGGGGGCCGTCCGCGTCCGTACGGCGCTCGGCGCGCACGGGGAGCGGCTGCGGGCGGCCGGTGCCGAGGGGATCAGGCGGGGCTGGTCGCTGGCGCACGAGCGGCTGCCGCTGGACCCGAATCTGGCGGTGTACTCGGCGTTCTCGCACCGGGGAGTGCTCGGGGACCCGGCGGCCGTGTACCAGGCGGCCCGCGATCTCGCGCCGCACCTGCGTGGGGTGTGGGTGGTGCGGCCGGAGCGGGTGGCGACGCTGCCGCCGGGCGTCGAGTACGTGACGCCGGGGTCGCGCGAGTATCTGCGGGTGGCCGCGCGGGCCACGTACTTCGTCAACAACGTCAACTGGCCCGGCACCCTCACCAAGCGTCCGGGCAGTGTGCACATCCACACCCATCAGGGGGCCCCGCTCAAGTTCATGGGCGCCGATCTGCTGCACAAGCCGGGTGCCCGGCTCGGTGTGGATGTGCCGCGGATGCTGCGCCGGGCCGACCGCTGGGACCACAGCCTCGTCGCCAACCGCCACTCGGAGCTGGTGTGGAGCAGGGCGTACCCGTGCGGCTTCACCTCCCTGCGGACCGGCAGCCCGCGCAACGACGTCCTGGTGAACGCCGGGCCGGACAGCGGCGCGTCGATCCGTGAGCGGCTCGGCATCCCGGTCGGCCACACGGTCGTGCTGTACGCGCCCACGCCCCGCGACTACCGGCGGGGCGGCCACGTCGAACGCTTCGACCTCGCCCGGTTCGCCACGGACCTGCGGTGCGGTCTGGGCGAGGCCCACACCCTCGTCGTACGGCTGCATCCGTCGCTCGCGGACGGCCCGGCGCGCGGGTTCGGGCTCGCCGAGCTGCACCGGCGGGGTGTCGTCGTGGACGCGACCGACGAGCCGCATGCGGAGGAGCTGATGCTCGCCTCCGACGTCCTGGTCACGGACTACTCGGCCCTGATGTTCGACTACGCCAACCTCGACCGGCCGATCGTCGTGCACGCCGACGACCGGGACGCCTTCGCGGCGAGCCGGGGCATGTACGTCGACATCACCGCCGACCCGCCCGGCCATGTGTCCCGCTCCTACCGGGAGCTGGCCTGGCTGTTCGACTCCGGGCAGTGGCGGGACGCGGAGTCGGCGCGGCTGCGGGCGGGGTTCCGGGAGCGGTACTGCGAGTTCGACGACGGGCGGGCGGCCGAGCGGGTGGTGCGGACGCTGATGCTGGGTGAGAGGGCGGCGGCGGTTCCCGCGCCCCGGCCGGGCACCCACACCTCACTCGATGTGGTGACCGCGAGCTAAGCCGTTGACCCGAGCGGGAATATACGGCGAATGCCTCGAACAGCCCATACCGGTCACGATTCCGGCCGCGATCCCCTGCGAGCCGGCGCCCGGCGTCGCCGTGTCGCCCTCGGCGCCACCGCCCTGCGCGGCGGCCGTACCTGGCTGACCCGGCGGCCGACTCCCTATGTCGTCGTCGGCGGGCTGTTCTGGCTGGTGATGACGCTGGCGTACTGGCGGGTGCCGCTGTGCTGCGACGCCGGTCAGCACGCGGCGGTCGTCGAACGCCTCCGCTGGGACCTGCTGCATCCGGCCCACCCGACCGCCGACCTCCCGGGCGCCGGCAGCCCGTACTACTCCCCGTATGCCGTCACCCAGGGCGTCCTCGCCCGGCTGACCGGCCTGAGCGGGTGGTCGCTGGTGAAGCTCGCCGGGCCGGTGAACCTGCTGGTGCTGCTCACCGGGATCGGCCGTCTGGTGCGCGTGCTGACACCCCGGCCGTGGGCGCCGGTCCTCGCGTTGCTGTTCATGACATTGCTGTGGGGCACCGAGCGGATCCTGTGGAGCGGCTACCTCGGGCTGATGTCGATGACGACGAACCTCGGCTATCCGTCGGCGTGCGCCACCGGACTGACGTTCTGGGCGTGGGCGTGGACGGCGGCACGCGCGCGTGGCGGCGGGTTTTCGCGGGGCGTGCGGTACGTCGGGCCTAGGGCCCTTCTGATGGATCTCCGTGGGAGAAGGAGCGGCGTTCGGTGCGTGCTCTCGGCGTGCCGGGCGAAAGCCCTCGTAGCGGAGCCACTAGGGCTTTTGTCCGGTGCGGCGAGAGTGCGTGCCGGGCGTCGCGACGCCGCGGAGATCCATCAGAAGGGCCCTAGCGGCCTCGGCAGCCTCTGGGCGTACACCGGACTCGGCACGCTGTACGGGCTGATCCTGCTGGTGCATCCGATCACGGCCGTGGCGTCGATGGCCGGGGCCGTGGCGATCGTGGCGGCCTGGCAGCGTGGATGGCGGGGCCCGTTGGTGGGGCGTTGGGCGCTGACGGGAGCGATCGCCCTGGCGGTCGCGGTGTCGTGGCCGTACTACGACATCCTGTCGCTGGCCGGGAACACGGGTGTGGACGGCATGCACAAGCCGCTGTACGAGAACGTGGCCGGACATCTCTGGCTGGCGCTGTTCGGGCTGCCGGCGCTGTGGGCACGGGGGCGCAGGTCCCCGAGGGATCCGCTGGTGCTGATGTTCGCGGCGGAATGCCTGGTGGTGGCGTACGGCTGGGTCAGCGGGCACTACACGTACGGCCGCGTCCTCGGGCTCGCGGCCGTGCCCGCGCAGTTCGCCCTGGCGGTGGAGCTGGCGGCGCCCCGGCCGTGGGGGTGGGCCCGGCACGTGCTGGGCGGGGCGGCGGTCGCGGGGGCGTGCGTGGGGTTCCTCACCGTGCAGGCCGGGGCGGTGGTGCCGTCCCGGCTCGACCCCGTGGGGTTCGATCCACCGCCGCGGTGGCCTTCGTACGCGTGGGTGGCGCGGCATGTGCGGGCGGGGGACGTGCTGATCACGGACGGGTATTTCGCGGAGCGTGCGGTCGCCGGCTACGGGGTGAACCTGGCGGTGCCCACCTGGCCCGATCCGGCGCTGGACGAGCGGGAGCGGGCTCGGCGGTACGCGGATGTCCGGGCGTATCTGGATCCCGCGTCCTCGCGTGCGAAGCGCGCGGTGGTCGCGCGGCGGTACGGGGTGAGGTGGGTGTTGTTGGCTCGTTGGCAGCGGGTGCCGGGGGAGGCGGTGGTCGTGGGGTGGAGTGCTGAGACCGGGGAGGTGCTGGCGCGGATCGCTCCGTAGGGGGTGGTTTCGGAGCGATCCGCGAGCTTGCGGCCGGTGGGGGCTGGTCGCGCCCACGCGGCGGAGCCGCACATTGATACAGCCCCGCGCCCCTAAAGGTGTGAGCCCTTCCCGGATCGCTTGGCTACTCGACGACCAGCTCGACCGGCATGTTGTTGCGGGTTGCGTTGGAGTAGGGGCAGACCTGGTGGGCCTGCTCGACGAGCTTGCGGCCGGTGGCCTCGTCGACGGTGTCGGGGAGCTCCACGCGGAGGGTGGCCTTGAGGGCGAAGCCCTCGCCCTCCTTGCCGATACCGACCTCGGCGGTCACGGCGGCCTCGCTGACGTCGACCTTGGCGGCGCGGCCGACGAGGCCGAGGGCGCTGGCGAAACAGGCGGCGTAGCCGGCGGCGAACAGCTGCTCCGGGTTGGTGCCCTGGCCGTTGCCGCCGAGCTCCACCGGGAGGGCCAGGTCGAGGTCGAGCTTGCCGTCGTTGGTGACGGCGCGACCGTCGCGGCCGTGGGTGGCGGTGGCGACAGCGGTGTAGAGCGCGTCCATGGGAGAACCATCCCTTTCAAAGGGTCATGTCACGTCCGGCGGTCCGGTCCGACCGCCGTTCATGGACTCAAGTAGAGCACACAATTCAATTGACCACAACTAAATGGCGGACACGAGTTACTCTGGAGCCATGACCACGAACGCCGCCCCCTTGCCCGAGGGGATCTCCCGGGAGATCCCCGGGCAGGTCTCCGAGGAGGACCTCCTCCGTCTCGACCGGCAGATCTGCTTCTCCCTGCACGCCGCCTCGCGCGCCTTCAACAGCGTCTACCGCGTGGTTCTGAAGGACCTCGGGATCACCTATCCCCAGTACCTGGTGATGCTGGTGCTGTGGGAGCAGGGCGAGCTGCCCGTGAAGAGGCTGGGCGAGCAT
The DNA here is from genome assembly GCF_024612015.1 of Streptomyces sp. CA-210063. Lineage (NCBI taxonomy): Bacteria > Bacillati > Actinomycetota > Actinomycetes > Kitasatosporales > Streptomycetaceae > Streptomyces > Streptomyces sp. CA-210063. Next base: position 6,525,836 of record NZ_CP102512.1, on the reverse strand, counting down.
CTGCGGCTCGACTCCGGAACCCTCTCGCCGCTGCTGAAGCGCCTGGAGGCGGCCGGTCTCGTACGGCGTGAGCGCAGCGCCCGCGACGAGCGGTCGGTGGTGGTGCGGCCGACCGAGGAGGGCACCGCCCTGCGGGAGCGCGCGCTGGCCGTGCCGCGCCGGATCGTCTCCGCGACGAGCTTCGACATCGACGAGATCCGCGATCTGCGCGACCGCCTGAACCGCCTGACGGCCGCACTGGACGAGGCGGCGCTGGAGGACCCGACGGGTCAGTCACAGGTCTGACGCCGCGCCCCGTCCGGGCGATCGGACGGAATCCAACAACCTTGAACGGAACCCCGACCTCACGGGTGCCATCTTCCCCACGGGGCCGCGAAGCGCCCCTTAAGGGAAGATTGCACACATACCTCTCACAGGTGCGGGGCAAGCATGGCTCTTCAGCAGGCGCAGGTCTCCGTCGTCGTCATCGGGTACGACGACGCCGCCCATGTGGCGGACGCCGTGCGTTCGGCGCTGGCACAAGGGCCGGCCGTCCGTGAGGTGATCGCGGTCGACGACTGTTCTACGGACGGCAGCGGGGAACTGCTGGAGCGGCTGGCCGAGGACGAGCCCCGCCTGAGGGTGATCCGGCGCCCGGCCAACAGCGGCGGCTGCGGCACCCCGCGCAACACCGGGCTCGACGCCGCCGCCTCGCCGTACGTGATGTTCCTGGACAGCGACGACGTGCTGCCGCCGGGTGCCGTGGAGGCGCTGCTGGGCGCGGCCCTGGAGCACGACGCGCCGGTCGTGTCGGGGCTGTGTGTGCGCAAGGAGCTGCCGTCCGGCCGGGAGACCCCCTGGCAGCCCGAGCTGTACGCCCGGCGCACGCTGGTGGCACATCCCGCCCAGCGCGTACGCCTGGTGCACGACACCCTCTGCGTCAACAAGCTCTACCGCACCGCCTTCCTGCGCGAACGCGCCATCCGCTTCCCCGAGGGCCGCTACCCGTACGAGGACTTCGTGTTCGTCGCGCGCGTGCTGGCCGCCGTGCCGCGCGTCGCGCTCGTACCGGACCCGGTGTACGTCTGGCACGTACGCCGGTCGGCGGCCCGGCTGTCCATCTCCCTGGACCGCTCGGACATCGCCAACTGGCGGGCCCGCCTCGAGGCCGACAAGCTGTCGTACGACATCCTGCTGGGCGCCGGCGAGAAGCAGCTCGCGCGGGCGACACGGACGCGGTTCCTCGACCACTCGCTGCGGATGTACGCGCGCGAGCTGGACCTGCGCGGCGCGGAGTACCGGCGCGAGTGGTGGGCCCTGACGCGCGCGTACCTGTCTTCCTTCGACGAGGGCGACTTCACGCCGGCGCCCGCGCCCGGCCGGGTCGTCGCCCGGGTGATCCTCGCTTCCGAGGAGCCGCGCGACCTGGCCCGCCTCAAGGAGCTCGCGGCCCGCCCGGCCCGGCTGAACCCGCCCTACGCGCGCGCGGCCGACGGCTCCCCCGTCTGGTCCGCCGATCTCCCCCAGGTGGAGCTGGACCACCTCCTCGTCCGGCCCGTGCATCTGCTGCCCGCCGCCGTCGACGCGGAACTGCGGCCACGCGCGCGTGGGACGGCGCTCCGGCTGCGCCTGCACGAGCTGTACGAGCGGATGGCGGACGCGGGGCCGGAGACCGTGCGGGTGGAGTTCACCGAACGGGAGACCGGGCGGGTCGGGTTCAGCGGCACGGCGGCCCTCGCGGCCCAGCCGGACTTCGACAGCTGGACGGCCGACGTCCCGCTGGACCTGGCGGCGTTGGGCAGCGGCACCTGGGACCTCCGGCTGCGGCTGCGGTTCCAGGACGGCACCCACCGGGAGACCACCGCGCACGCCGTCGCGGGCGCCGGGCTATTGCGCCGGAGCGCACTGCCGAGCACGCGCCACGGTGTGCTCCTGGTGCAGCCGTACGCGACGCACGCGGGGGCGCTCGCGGTGCGGATCGCGCCCGGTTGGCGAGGATTGACCGAAGTGGTACGCCGTCGCCTCAAACGCCTGCTTCACTGATGACCTACCTGCGATGACCCATCTGCCGGCACCCGCCGGCGTCTGTCGGCATCCGCCGGCACCCGCATCAACACCATGACTACGAGGGGACGGTCGTACATGACCTGGCTGATCACCGGTGGCGCCGGATACATCGGGGCGCATGTGGTGCGCGCGATGCTCGACGCGGGCGAACAGGCCGTCGTCTACGACGACCTGTCCACGGGGATCGCCGAACGGGTCCCCGACGGGGTGCCGTTGGAGATCGGCTCCACCCTCGACGGGGAGCTGCTGACGCGGGTGATCCGGGACCGAGGCATCACCGGAGTCGTCCATCTCGCGGCGAAGAAGCAGGTCGGCGAGTCCGTCGAACTACCGCTGCACTACTACCGGGAGAACGTCGAGGGCCTGCGCACCCTGCTGTCGGCCGTCACCGACGCCGGGGTCGCCTCCTTCGTCTTCTCGTCCTCCGCCGCCGTGTACGGCATGCCCGACGTGGACCTCGTCACCGAGGACACGCCGTGTCTGCCGATGAGCCCGTACGGCGAGACCAAGCTGGTCGGCGAGTGGCTGGTGCGGGCCACGGGCCGGGCGACCGGCCTGTCGACGGCCTCGCTCCGCTACTTCAACGTGGCCGGGGCGGCGACCCCCGAGCTGGCCGACACCGGCGTCTTCAACCTCGTCCCCATGGTCTTCGAGAAGCTCTCCGAGGGCGCCCCGCCACGCGTTTTCGGCGCCGACTACCCGACCCCCGACGGGACGTGCGTCCGCGACTACATCCACGTCGTCGACCTCGCGGAGGCCCATGTGGCGGCCGCGCGGCGGCTGCGCGAGGCGCCGGGCACGGACCTGACCCTCAACATCGGTCGCGGGGAAGGCGTCTCGGTGCGCGAGATGATCGACCGGATCAACACGCTCACCGGTCACGACCTGCCTCCGACGGTCGTCGACCGGCGCCCGGGCGACCCCGCCCGTGTCGTCGCCTCGGCGGACCGGATCGCCTCCGAGCTGGGCTGGAAGGCGCGGCACGGCGTCGAGGACATGATCGCGTCGGCATGGGCGGGCTGGACGCTGAACCACGCCGCGCAGTGAGATGTGTGGCTGGATCGACCTGATGCGGGAACTGTTCGTGCCGTTTGCGCGTGTGTACTGAGGGAAGCGAACGACGCGTACGAGAAGTACGACGAGCAAGCGACGTACGACGTATCCGACAGGGGCGTTACGGGGGTAGCGACGATGCCGGCATGGGACATCGATCCGATCAACGTGCAGACCACGCTGAACTCGACCGGTGAGGCGGCGGGCGGCCTGGAGAAGGCCGCCAACTCTCTGGTGACGAACATGGCGAGCGCGGCCGAGTCGGCCGGTACGGCCGTGCCGGGCGGGCAGTTCAACGGGCCCATGATCGGGCCGGTGGCCGCGGGCACTCCCCGGGTGCCGGTCGGCCCGGTCGCGGCGGCGCTGAGCCAGTACCTCCAGGAGCGGCAGCAGAAGCTGGCGTTCATGGCGCAGCGGACCATCGACTCGGTGCAGGGCGCGGCCAAGGCCACCAACGCCTATGTCACAGGCGACCTGGACATGGCCGCCGAGCACCAGGCGGGCGCCCTGAAGGCGACGGTCGTGCCACCGCCGCCGGGTGTCGACGGCAACGGCGGGCAGGGGCCGAAGTGAGCGACGACATCCCCGTCATCCCGGAGGAGGTCCCCGAGTTCACGGGCGATCTGGAGCTGCTGGACCAGCACATCGCGGGCGTCCGTTCGGCCGGCACCTCCCTGAAGGACTCGGGCTCGGCGATCCACACCCGCTTCGGCGGCCTCTCCGCGTACTACAAGGCGCCGGAGGCGGAGGCGCTGTTCGCGACGACCGCGCCGGTGGCGGCCAAGGGCGACGAGTTCGCCACCGAGCTGGAGACCGTGGCCTCGGCCCTGGACACGTATGCCGCCGCCGTCGGCCCGCTCAAGCAGAGGTTCGACCAGCTCCGCCAGGACGCGATCGCCTTCCGCAACAGGATCGCGGGTGACGACGAGTGGCGCGCCGACGGCGACCTCGTCGAGGAGAACAACAACCGCCGCTCGGACATCAACGCCGCGTACGCCGCCTTCCAGGCCGCCGAACGCGACTGCTACAACAAGATCGTCGCGCTGGTCGGCGGCGAGGCGCTCGTCGTCAACGACGGCTCGAACAAAGAGAACATGTACGGCTACCGGGGCGAGGACCTCAACAACGCCGGTGGTCTGCCCTGGGGCGACCCCGTCGAGGAGTCCAACCCGTGGTACTACATCCACGAGCACGCCTGGGACTTCGCGGTCGGCTTCGTCGTCGACGGTGTGTGGGGCACGATCAAGGGTCTCGGCACACTGGTGGGCTTCAACGGCCTGGACGCGGCCGGCCAGGCCTGGGTCGGCCTCGCCAAGCTCGCCACCGGCATCGTCATCATGTCCAACCCGGTGACCGCCGCCGCGTTCTGGCTCACCCCCGACGACAAACTGCCCTCCTGGATCCGCGACTCCCGTACGGCGGTCGTGGAGACCGGCAAGGCGCTCATCGCCTACGACGAGTGGGGCAAGAACCCGTCGCGGGCGGCCGGGGCCGTGACCTTCAACGTCCTCACCACCGTCTTCACGGGCGGGGCGGGCGGTGCCGTGGCCGGCGCGGGCAAGGCCGGCGCCATCGCCAGGGCCATCTCCTTCGCGGGCAAGGCCGGCAAGATCGTCGACCCGATGACGTACATCACCAAGGGCGTCGGCGCGACGGCGGTGAGGATCAGCGACGTGATGGCGGGCCTGCGCGGCATCACCGACGGCACGCAGATCAGGCTCGGCGAGGGCACGTACCAGATCGCCGACCCGCCCAACATCACGGACGACCTGCCGGCCGGCCTGACCCCCGAGAACAGCGTCCGCATGGAGACCCCCAAGGGCGAGGTCGTCTACCTCAACACCGAGACGCTGGTCATGCACAACGCCGACGGCACGGTGCGCGAGTCGCTCGACAGCATCAAGCAGGAGGGTACGGCGGCCGAGCGGGGGGCCGATGTCTCGCAGCGCCAGCCGGAGCTGGTGGGCGCCGGGGCCAGGGTGGGCGACGGGACGGGGACTGTGGGGCAGGTCGGGGACAACGGCCTGCCGTCCGGGAGCCATGAGACGCCGACCGGTGGTGGTCGTGGTGAGACACCGGGTGGTGGACAGGCGGAAACCCCCTCGGGCGGCGGTCACCCGGAGAGCCCTGCGGGCGGCGGTCACAGTGAGACGCCCGGCGGTGGCGGCACCGACGGACCCGGCAGCGGTGGTACCGACGGACCCGGCGGTGGCGCTGACGGTCCGGGTGGGCCTCCTCAGGATCCGCCGGTTGGCCCGGGAGCCGGTAGCGGCGGTCCGGACGAACCCAGCGGCTGGGAGCGGCCCGACGGCGACCCGGCGCCCTTCGAGCGCGGCGGTCAGCTGGAGGACCAGGTCCGTCAGCAGATCCGGGGTACGAAGGTCAAGCCGGGCGACGTCGAGTCGATCCTGAACACCCTGGCCGGGCACCCGGCGGGGCGCGAGGTCGCCGACGTCATCGCCTCCGGGCGCTTCAGGGACGCCCCGAACTTCTCGGACGTCGTCTCCAACATGTCCCGTCCTTCGGAGATGCCCGGGAGCCTGGAGCAGATCCGGCTGGCCAACCGGCTGCACGAGAGCGGACTGACCGACATCTCGTTCGAGGTCAAGCAAGGAGGCCACGAGATCAAGCCGGGAGTCGTCACCGGCGAACGGACCGACCTGGACGTGATGGCCCGGGACGCGGCCGGCAACGTCCACGGCTGGCAGTTCAAGGACGTCCAGTCGACCAACCCCAGGAACGTGGTCGGCAAGGTCTTCAAGGAGATGCGCCAGCTGACGGACTCGGGCGCCGACGTGCAGACTTTCGTGCTGGACACGGTGGTCTCGAAGCAGGACCTCGCGCCGCACCTCGGGCGGCTGGAAAAGAACTACATGGACAAGAACGTGCAGGTCGTCATCCGCACACCGGACGGAATCGTGTTCATCCCGCCGGGCGGTAGGTTCATGCCGGAGGGAACGCTGTGATCACCACTACACCCGTCGCCCGGTGGACCTGGGGACGTGACGACGAGGCTGCCGACGGTCTGGTCCTGTGCCTGCGTGATGTGCTGGGCGCGTACGCGGTGCTGGCCTCCCACCGCCTCGCGCTCGGCGCGCCGAAGGTGCGTCTCAAGGTGCCCGAGTCGGGAAACCCGAAGAACCGCCTGTTCGAGGGCGAGCTTCTGCCGGGTGAAGGGCATGATCCGGACGAGGCCGCCACACGGTTGGCCGACGAGGCCCGTGCCGCGCTTCGTCCCGGCGAAATCGGCTCGGTGGAGGCCGAGATCACCTGCACCGGCGTCCTGCTCGACGGCGAGGGACGGGAAAGCCGCCAGGAGAGGCTGTTTCTTCTGGGCACGGCCGCGTACCGCGACTATGTCACCACGGACCTCGTGACGTTCTCGGACGCCTGGATGCCGTACGACCTGGAAGGGCGCCCTCAGGCTGACGTCCACGGCGCGAACGCCCCGCGCCTGGAGGCCGCGCTGCGCGACCTCGCGGAAGCACTGGGCGAGGAGACCGACCCGGACGACCCGACCTTCTTCGGCAGGCCGACCGAGACGGGCGTCGACAACTTCTTCGAGCCGGACGGCTCCCCGTCCGACGTGTGGTCCCGCTTCGAGATCCCGAGGCGTAGCGAGGTCTTCCGGCATGGCCCCGTCTTCGACTCCGTGGGCTACAAACGGTCCGGGGCCGAGCAGGTCCAGTGCGTCCCGGTCGTCGCCGACCACGGCGGCGTCCTCGGCTACCTGTGGGCCTCGGACGCCGACGCCGCCGCCAGCTTCGAACCGCGCGCGGCGGCCGATGAGGAAGGCCGCAAGGCGGGTCTGGTGTGGCTGGACCGCCTGCACGAGTCGTACGAGCGCGGCCTGACCCCGGTCCAGGCCCTCGCGGCCTGCGCCGCCCTGCCCGCCGACCCGGTGGCGGGCCACGTATCCGGGAACGCCGAGCCGCAGATCATCGCCCTCGACGACCTGCGCGAAGCCGCCATGCACGGCGACTGACCCGCCACGGTGAGGGGAGGGAAGTGACGAACACGCCCGGCCACGCTCCCAGGCCGGGCGCCGGTGGATGGGACCCGCCGGGCTCGATCTCCATGGTGTCGATCTGTCCGGCAGGGACCTCACCGAGTCCTGGCTGACGCAGGCGCACGGCAGTCCCCACCGGGCCCGGCCCTCGGCCACTTCCCCGGGAAGCGACTTCCCTCGACACCCTGGAAGAACCGTCAGGACGGTACTGAGTGACCTCCACACTCCTGCGCTCTCCGAGCGAGTCCGCGTCTTGGACCTGGAACCTGGACGACGTCGAGCCGCCTGGCCTGGAGTCCGCGCTGACCGTCGTGGCCCGTATGAGTCAGGTCCTGCGGGAACATGGGCTTCTGGTACCGCCGTTCGCCCTCGAATGGGACTGGTTCGTGTACGGCAGCGGCGGCATCGGCGTCACCACACGATTGTCGCTCCGGAGCCCGCTGGCCGACCCGGAACTGCCCGCTCACGTTCTGGCGGCCCGCCCCGTGGGCTTCCCCGACGCGTCGGTCGGGAGCATCCTCGTCGTGGGCTCCGGCACCTGGATCGACGCGGCGGGGGAGAAGCACCGGGAACACCGGCTGGTCGAATTGACGGTGGCGCCGGACGCGCCCGGCATCTGGGCGGAACTGGCCGTGTTCCACGACATCTGGGGCCCCTTCGACTTCCGGGGCCTGCCCCATCCGGACGTCGAGCAGCGGAACGCCCCTCGCCTCGCGGCGGCCCTCCAGTCACTCGACGCACTGCTGGGCGTCTCCGCCGAGCCCGGCGATACCACGTACTTCGGCAGCGCCGAAGGCCACGGCATCAAGGCCCCGGAGGCGATCGACGGCCATGGCCCGGACCTGACGGACCTGCTCTGACAGTGATGATGTTCGTGGTGCCGTCGCCGGCAGGTCAGGGGATCTGCTCGGGGCCGGATGAGAGCCGTGAGGTCGGCGGAACGGACATCGACTGATCAGGTCGTCCCCCATACGCTCCTCGGTGCGTCAACTGCCAGGACCGGCCGGTTGGTCCCTGGTGTGAGTGGCATCCCACGGGGTGCTCGGCGAGAGGACGCGCAGCCGCCGCCCTGCCCTCGCCCAGCTCGAACCACACCCCTTTCCCCGCCGCGCCCAGCCGCTCGGTCCCCCAGCGGCCCTCCGTGACCGTGTCCACGATCCACAGACCACGGCCCGATTCGGCGTCGTAACCCTCAAGTCGGATCGGGGGATTTCGGGACTCGTCGTAGACCGTGACGCGTACGGCATTGCGGTAACCGTCCGTGTCGAGCAGCAGCCGGACGCCCCGCTCCTTCGTGTGCACGCAGGAGTTGGTGACCAGTTCGGAGGTGCAGAGCACGGCGTCGTCCACGAGGGCGTCCAGTGCGAGGGCGTGGAGAACGGTGGTGACGAAGTCCCGGGCGACGTGGGGGGTGGTGGGGAGGAGGGGGCAGTTGAGTTGGTATTTGGGCATGGCTCATCAACTCCAACTTGCTGGGGGCGTGGGTGAGTTGAGGCACGCGAGGGCTGGGCGCACTCAGGGTGCCGGGCACGTCACCGACCGTAGGGCGTAACCTGGTGACGGCACAACCTGATGCCGGATATTGACCCCGTTTCGGTGACCGTCTTGCTCGGGTGAACGGCATACTCGTCAGCCGAACAACCAGGGAGAGAGCACCGATGCCACCCAGGAGCACCCCTACCGCCCGGCAGGAGCGCCTCGGCGCCGAGCTGCGCAAGATCCGCGAACGGGCGGGTGTGACGGCCCGCGCAGCTGCCTCACTCCTGGGCACGAACCCCATACAGCAGAGTGCCTACGAGGCCGGCCGCAGCGGCATCAGCGAGGAGCGGATTCGTCGCCTGGCGGCGCATTGCGCGTGCGATGACAGGGCGTACGTCGACGCGTTGGTGAGCATGGCGAATGAGCGCGGCAAGGGGTGGTGGGACAAGTACCGGGGCACCGTCGTTCCCCAAGGGCTCGCTCTCGCAGAGTCCGAGTATCACGCCACTCGCATCCGAACTTTCCAGGTCGTGCATGTTCCTGGCCTGTTGCAGACCGAGGAGCACATGCGGGCTCTGTTCAACTACGCATCACAGAACGTGCCCCAAGGCGACCTGGACACCTTCGTGGCGTTCCGTACCCAACGCCAGCAGGTCCTCGACGACCCTTCCGGGACGCCGTACGAGGCCATCGTCCACGAGGCTGCTCTCCGCATCCGCGTTGGTGGCCGCGACACGACCCGGGCCCAGTTGAAGCGGCTCCTCGAACGATCGGAAGCGGCCAACGTGACCGTTCGTGTGCTGCCTTTCGATACAGACGACTTCGCCGGAACGGGCTATTCGATGCTCTACCTGCACGGACCCGTCCCCCAACTGGACACCGTGCAGATCGATACGGGCCATGACAGCGAGTTCTTCGACGCGGAGGCACGCTTGTTGCAGTATCGACGGCGATACGAGCGGGTGACGGCAGCGGCTCTCCCTGTGGCGGAGTCCCGAGACCTCATCGCCCGCATTGCCCACGAGCTGTGAAAGGAACCGACGTGCCCGATCCTCGCTTCCACTGGCAGAAGTCGTCCTTCTCAGGCGCTGATGCGGGTGACACCTGTGTCGAACTCGCCCCCACCCCCGCCGCCATACACATACGCGAAAGCGACCACCCCACCATCCTTCTCACCACCACCCCCACCCCCCTCCACGCCCTCCTCACCACCCTCAAAGAAGGCACCCTTGGCGGCCATTGACCCGCAGCGCGCCCTCGGCGCAGTGCTCGGCTCCGCCGTCGGCGACGCGCTGGGCGCGCCCTTCGAGTTCGGCCCCGAGGGCGCGTTCTCCGCACGCTTCCCGAAGGGCCACCGCGGGGAGATGTGCGGAGGCGGCGGCCTGGGATCCGGGCGAGGCCACGGACGACACGCAGATGGCCGTGCTCGTCGGGGAGTCACTCGTCGAACACGGCGGCCTCGAACTCCCCGATGTCTTCCGGCGGTTCCAGCGCTGGGCGGCCGCCGGGCCCAAGGACATCGGCATCCAGACCGAGGACGTCCTCACCAACGGCGAACCCTGGGACTTCGCCGCCGCCCTCCACTTCCAGGTGAACCTGCGGGCCGCGGGCAACGGCGCGTTGATGCGGGCGGCCACCTCGGCCGTGTACTTCGCGCCGTACGGGCGAGAGGCCGGCATGGATGCCGGGCGGCGGCTGTCCGCGCTGACGCACGGGGACGCGGCAGCCTGGGAGGGCACGGCCGTCTTCCACGAGTTGGTACGGGTCGCGCTGGGCGGAGGCGATCCGCTCGCCGCCCTCCCCGAGACGCTGGACGCCGTACGCCCCGACCACCGCACCCGGTACGCCGTCGTCCTCGCCCCCGACTGGCACCCGGACGACGCCACAGAGTTCAACGGTGCCGTCTGGCCCTGTCTCGGCTCCGCCGTCTGGGCGCTGCGTACGACCGACTCGTACGAGGACGCCGTACGAGCGGCCGTCGACCTCGGCGGCGACACGGACACGGTGGCGGCGGTGACCGGAGGGCTGGCGGGGGCGGTGTACGGCGTCGGCGGTATCCCCGAGCGGTGGCTGGAGCCGCTGCACGTGCCCCTCCCCGGGTTCGGGGACCGGGTACTGCGGGCGCACCAACTGGCGGATCTCGCCCGGGATCTGAGCCGACCTACAGTGCCCTGAGCGCCGCCGCCGTGGCCCGGGTCAAGCTCGCCAGATAGCCCTTCGGCAGCTTCGGCGCGCGCACGACCACCGACCGCCAGTACAGCGGCCCGGAGATCACATCCAGGGCCAGGTCCTCGTCGACGCCCTCCCGGACCTCCCCGCGCGCGACCGCCGCCGCGACGATCCCCGTGGCCACACTCTGCTGGCCCTCGCGGAGCGCCTTCTGCATCGCCTCGGCGATCTCGGGGTTGCGGGCGGCCTCGGCCTGGAGGTCGGGGATGATCTGGCCCGCGACCGGGTGGCGCAGGGCGCGCGAGGTGACCTCGTACAACAACCTGAGGTCTCCCTCCAGCGAACCCGTGTCCGGCATCGGCAGGCCCTGCACCGCCACCGCCGAGACGAGGTCCAGCACCAGGTGCAGCTTGGAACGCCAGCGCCGGTACACCGCCGTCTTGCCGACACCCGCGCGGCGCGCGATCCCCTCGATGGACATCCGGGCGTAGCCGACCGCCGCCAGCTCCTCGAAGACCGCCGCCCGGATCGCCTCGGTCACATCCTCGCGGAGCACGGCCGCCCCGGCGGGGGCCCGGCGACGCGGCCGTGGCGGCGGCTGCGCTGCGGAGGGGCCGGCGTTCGTCGTCATGCCTCCCAGCATAGGGCGCGACGACGAAACGGTTGCGTTCCGACGTCATAACGGCTTACGCTCGCGTTGCGACGATACGGTCCCGTCCCGACGTAAGCGCACGGCAAGAGCCGTACGAGAGCGGCGTAAGTCGCGTGAGACGACGCCGAGTACGGCCGCGTACGGCCGAGTACGGTCGCGTACGCGGGACGTCCCCCACTAGCGAAAGCAGCGGATGTGAGCCAGGTCCTCCACACACCGCCGACCAAAACGGCGGCCAACCCCCCGGCCGCCCCGGGCACCCCCGCCGCCGAGAGCCCCGCCCAGCTCGCCGAGCGGTACGGGCTCAGCGTCAGCGGGGCCCGCCCCTCGCTCGGCGCGTACGTACGGCAGCTGTGGGCCCGGCGGCACTTCATCACCGCCTTCGCCACGGCGAAGCTGACCGCGCAGTACAGCCAGGCGAAGCTCGGCCAGATCTGGCAGGTGGCGAACCCGCTGCTCAACGCGGCGGTCTACTACCTCATCTTCGGCCTGCTCATGGGCACCAAGAACGGCGTGCCGGACTACGTCCCGTTCCTCGTGACCGGCGTGTTCGTGTGGACCTTCACGCAGAGCTCGATCATGGCGGGCACCCGGGCCATTTCCGGCAGCCTCGGCCTCGTCCGCGCCCTGCACTTCCCCCGGGCCTCGCTGCCCCTGTCGTACTGCCTGCAGCAGCTCCAGCAGCTGCTGTTCTCCATGGCCGCGCTGGTCGTGATCCTGCTCGCCTTCGGAGTGCCGGTCGCCGCGTCCTGGCTGCTGATCGTGCCGGCGCTCACGCTTCAGTTCGTGTTCAACGCCGGGGTCGCGATGGTCATGGCGCGGATCGGCGCCAAGACCCCCGACATCTCGCAGCTGATGCCGTTCGTGCTGCGTACCTGGATGTACGCGTCGGGCGTGATGTTCAGCATGGACCACATCCTCGCCGACCGGGACCTGCCGGCCTTCGTCCACGTGCTGCTGGAGTACAACCCGGCCGCCGTCTACATCGACCTCATGCGCTTCGCGCTGATCGACAGCTTCCACGGGAGCCAGCTGCCGACGCATGTGTGGGCGATCGCCGCCGGCTGGGCGCTCCTCGCGGGCGTCGGCGGATTCATCTACTTCTGGAAGGCTGAGGAGACGTACGGCCGTGGCTGACATCGACACCATCACCGCCCCCCAGGCCGGGGAGACCGCTCGGGAGACCGGCGCCGAAGCCGTCCCCACCGTCGTCGTCGACGGCGTCGACATCGTCTACCGCGTCAACGGCACGGGGGCCGGGCGCGGCACCGCCACCGCCGCGCTCAACCGCATCCTGCGGCGGAAGAAGACCGAGAAGGCGGCCGGCGTACGCACGGTGCACGCCGTGCGGAACGTGTCCTTCACCGCGTACCGGGGCGAGGCCATCGGCCTCATCGGCACGAACGGGTCCGGCAAGTCGACCCTCCTCAAGGCCGTCGCCGGACTCCTTCCCGTCGAGAACGGCCGTATCTTCACCGACGGCCAGCCGTCTCTGCTCGGCGTGAACGCCGCCCTCATGAACGACCTCACCGGTGAACGCAACGTCCATCTCGGCGGGCTCGCCATGGGGATGTCCCGTGAGCAGGTCAAGGAGCGGTACCAGGAGATCGTCGACTTCTCGGGCATCAACGAGAAGGGCGACTTCATCACGCTGCCCATGCGCACGTATTCCTCCGGAATGGCGGCGCGGCTCCGGTTCTCCATCGCCGCGGCCAAGGACCATGACGTGCTGTTGATCGACGAGGCGTTGGCGACGGGTGACGCGTCCTTCCGGAAGCGGTCGGAGGCGCGTATCCGTGAGCTGCGGAAGAACGCGGGGACGGTGTTTCTTGTCAGCCACAACAATAAGTCGATCCGGGATACGTGTGATCGGGTGTTGTGGCTTGAGCGGGGGGAGCTTCGTATGGACGGGGCGACGGAGGACGTGCTGAAGGAGTACGAGAAGTTCACGGGTGGGAAGAAGTAGGTCGTCTCGCCTGAGAGCTCGGGGGGAACTGTTGTGTCGCGACTGCGGGTTCGTCGTGGCTGATCGCGCAGTTCCCCGCGCCCCTGACTCTTCACCTCTCCAGGAAGGTGAAAAGTTGCTCCCATCTGTCCACGATCTCCTCCGTCCCGTACCGCCGAATGTTCTCCCTCGCCGTCTCCCCCATCCGGTCCCGCAGGCTCTTGTCCGACATCAACAGGTCCAGTTTGCGGGCCAGTTCGCCCGTGTTGCCGGGGGTGGCGAGGAGGCCGTCCTCCCCGTCCCGCACGATCTCGTGGACGCCCGGTGCGCAGTCGAAGGCGGCGCAGGGGACGCCCATGGCCATGGCTTCCATGAGGGCGAGGGGGAAGCCCTCGCCCCTGGACGACAGGGCGAAGACCGAGCCTCCCCGGAGCGCGCCCGGGACGTCGCTCGTGCGGCCCATCCACCGGACCGATGCGTCGAGGCCGAGGGAGGCGCACTGCTTGCGCAGGATCTCCTCGTCCTCGCCGGAGCCGTAGATCTTCAGGACCCAGCCGGGGTGACGGGGGCCCACCTCGGACCAGGTGTCGAGGAGCAGGTCGACGCCCTTCTCGTCGCTGAGCCGGCCGATGCTGATGACGGCCTTCTCGGTGCGCGGCGACGGCTCGTCCGGCAGCCAGGGCACGGCGTTCGGGAGGAACGAGGTGTTGTTGAGGCCGGCGCCGATCCACAGGTCGGCGTCCTCGCGGGTGAGGACGAGCATGCGGTCGACGTCCCGGTAGTGCTGCAGGACGCGCCGGAAGCGGGAACTGGCCCTGGACGTCTCGTACGACTCGTGGCTCATCCCGATGACGGTCAGACCGGCGGTGTCCGCGAGCTTCACCCACTCCATCGCCCACACCTGGGTCACGATGACGACCCCACCGGGACGCGCTGCGGCGAAGAGCCGGGTCAGCAGGGCGGCCCGTTCGCGCATGCTCGCATCCCTCGCCCGGCCGGGGCCCGGCGGCTGGCCGCCGTACAACCTGGTCGTCGGGTAGGGGAGTTCGCCGAGGTCGTGCGGATCCTCGGGCGTGGTGATGCCGATGACATGGACGCGGTGACCCCGCTCGGTGAGGAGCCGGGCCATGTGGTGCGTCCAGCTGGTCACACCGCCCAGCTCGTCGACGCTGTTGGCGACGAGGAAGACGTCCCGCGGCCCGGTCACTTGTGCCTCCACTCGGAGAAGAACTGGTCGACGACGCTCTGGGCCGCCGTGCCCTTGTCGTACTCGCCGAAGTCGGCCGTGAACCGCTCCCGCGCGGCGGCGTACTTGATCGTCTGCTCGTCCAGTGACATCGACGCCAGCACGGAGTGGAGTTCGTCCTCCGTGCGCACGATCGGGCCCGGCGCCCGTTCCAGCAGGTCGAAGTAGGTGCCCCGGCCCTCGTGCACGTACTCCTCGTAGTCGTAGGTGAAGAAGAGCATCGGGCGGTCCAGGAGCGCGTAGTCGAACATCACCGACGAGTAGTCCGTGATCAGCGCGTCCGCGAGAGCGAGGACGGGGGTCACGTCGTGGTGGGCCGATACGTCGATGACCCGGCCCCGGACGGAGGGCGGAAGGACGACGTGGTTGAGGTAGTGGGCGCGGACGAGGAGGACGTACTCGTCGCCGAAGGTCTCCGCGAAGCGCTCCACGTCGAAGGGGAGGGTGAAGCGGCGCTGTCCGTGGTGCCGGAACGTGGGGGCGTAGAGCAGGACCTTCTTGTCCGCCGGGATGCCCAACTCGGCTGCCAGCGGCGGGCGTTCGGCCGCACCTCGCGCCGCTCTCGCCCGTACGAGCGCGTCGTTGCGCGGATAGCCCACCCGCAGCAGCACCTTCTCCCGCAGCCGGAATGCCTTCGCCAGGGTGCGGACGTCGTGCTCGGAGCGGATCAGGAAGTGGTCGAAGCGCTCCAGGGTGCGCTGTTGTTCGGCCTGCTCGGCGCGGGTCTTGAGCTTCCAGCCGGGTTCGTCGAAGCCCATGCGCTTGAGCGCGGAGCCGTGCCAGGTCTGGAGGTAGGTCGTGCCGGGGCGCTTGGTCAGCTTCAGCGGATAGCTCTGGTTGTCGATCCAGAACTCGGCGCGGGCCAGGGCCCGCAGGTAGGGCAGCGACCAGCGGCGGACGAGCGTGGCGTCGGAGGGGAAGCCCTCCGGGCGGCCCGTGTACGACCACACCGCCTCGAAGTCGAGGCCCTGGCGGCGCATCTCCTCGTAGATCGCCCGGGGGCTGTCGCTGTACTGCCGGCCGAGGTGGCTCTCGAACACCACGAGGCGCCGCTGCACCGGCATGCGCTGGAAAACCTCATGATAAAGGCGGATTTTGGTGTCTCCGGAGGTGGCCTTCTTGCGCAGCTCCTTCGCCCTGCGGTAGCCGCTCTTGGCGAGCCGGGCGGGGGTGCCCTGGAGGCCGCGGGTGACGAGGGCGTTGGCCTTCTTGTCGGGGACCAGACGGAAGGCGAGGTGGCCGCGGGCGGAGATCTGCGGCTCGACGCGGTCGGCGACAAGCCGGGTGAGGCGGGGGCGGACCGGCAACTGACCGGTGGCCAGGCCGGGTTCGGCGGCGGTGAGACGGCTGCTGGTGCGCTCGCCGTCGACGTCCAGGTGGAGGCGTACGTCCCAGACGGCGTCCACGATGCCGAGCGGGCGGAGGGTCTTCGAGATGTCCGCCGTGGCTTCCCAGGACACGTACGGGCCCTCGTGCCGGACCGTGGCGACCGGGATGCGGAAGGTCTGGAAGCGTACGCCCGGGCGGCGGGCGTAGAACTCCAGCCCGGCTGCGAGCCGGGCGGTGGGCGGGATGACGCCGAGCGGGTTGGTGACGCGCCCGGCGAGACGGACACCGCCCCGGCCCGTCTCCTCGTACTCCGTCAGCTCGTTGCGCAGGAACAGCTTCCCGACCGGGCGGGCGTGGTAGCCGAGTTCGGTGACGTCCAGGATCCGGCGCGCGAAGGGGTCGTCCTGGATGTGCTCGGCACACCAGTAGATCCGTCCGTCGCGCTCGACGAGCGGCGCGGAGACCTTGTCGCGGTTGGTGAGCGTGTCCACGGCGGGCAGCAGGTTGTCCCAGTCACTCATCCGCAGCAGATACGCGCAGACCGCGTGGATGGGCTCGACCTCGTCGTACGCGGCCGGGTCGATCGACGCCAGATAGGCGCGGGCCAGCTCGGCGAACTCCTGGCGGTAGGAGGCGTCCCGGAAGGGCAGGTCACGCAGATGCAGCACCAGGTCGTGCTTGAGGAACTTGACGTCCTTGTGGAACTTCAGCGCCTCCATGCCCTTGTCGGCGAGGAGCCGGTCGACCCGGCGGTGGATCTCCATGCGGTGCGCGAAGTTGGCGATCTCGGCCCGGCGGTTGCTGATCGACTTCGCCTCGGCCCTCTCCACGACGTTCCAGTCGTAGACCCGGTTGGGGATGAGGGTGATGCGGCGGGCGGCCGCGTAGGCCTGCGCGGAGAAGAAGAGGTCCTCGTAGTGGATGCCGACCGGGAACTTCAGGCCGTTGTCGAGGAGGAAGTCCCGGCGGTAGCACTTGTTGGTCGACAGGGTGTCGTAGACCAGCAGGTCGGGCAGCTCGGCGACCGAGTCGAGGGTGCGCGTGCGGGCGTACAGCCACGGGTACCACTTGACCTCCTTCCGCGTCCGCGAGTCCACGTGGACACGGACACAGAGGCCGGAGACGAGGTCGGCGCCGGTGGTCTCGGCTGCCTCCAGCATGTTCCGGCAGGCGTTCCGCTCCAGGACGTCGTCGCTGTCGAGGAAGAGGACGTACTCGCCGCGGGTCTCGCGGATGCCCTGGTTCCGGGGCGCGCCGCAGCCGCCGCTGTTCTCGGGGAGCCGGTACGCCCGTACGCGGCCCGGGTGCTCGGCGGCGAGGCGGGCGGCCACCTCGTACGAGCCGTCCGTGCTGTGGTCGTCGACGATCACGACCTCGACGCTCCGCAGCGTCTGCTCCAGCACCGAGCGCACGGCCGTGGGCAGCCTGGCCTCGTCGTTGTAGACGATCACGACGACGGACATCGCGACGTCGGATACGGCGGGTCGCTGGTCCACGTCCACATTCACCCCATCAGTTCCGTTCGTCAATGTTTCTACCCTCTATATGCGCCGGCGCGCTTGAGGGCCACTTGGGTAGATGTCAATGGGTGAGTGCGGGTTCCGCTGCCGCGATACGCTCCGGAGACAGGCTGAGCGGAGGGGGCGGTCGATGCGCGGGGTGGTACCTGAGCCGCTGCGGACGGAGGATCCGCGGGAGATCGCCGGGTATCCGCTGTACGCCCGGATCGGTGAGGGCGGCATGGGGACCGTCTATCTCTCCCGCAGCCGGGGCGGCCAGCCGGTCGCGCTGAAGCTGGTCCGCCCGGAGTACGCCGACAGCCCCGCCTTCCGTGAGCGCTTCGCCCGCGAGGTGGCTGCCGGGCGCCGCGTCTCCGGCTACCACCTGGTGCCGATCGTCGACCACGACGCCGGTGCGGAGCGGCCCTGGCTCGCCACCCACTACGTCCCGGGCATCCCCCTGGACCAGGCCCTGGAGACCCACGGCCCGCTCCCCGTCCCCACCGTCCTCCAGCTGCTGGCCTGCGCCGCGTACGCGCTGGACGCCGTGCACACCGCCGGGGTGATCCACCGCGACGTCAAGCCCGCCAACCTGCTGCTCGCCGCGGACGGGCCCTGGCTGCTCGACTTCGGCATCGCCCGGGCGGCGGGCGCGGCCACCCTCACCACCGCCGGACGCCTGATCGGCACGCCGCGCTACATGTCCCCCGAGCACGCCCTCGGCCGCCGGGTCACCTCCGCGTCCGACGTCTTCGCCCTCGGCCTGATCGCCGCCGTCGCGGCCACCGGCCGGCACCCGTACGGCCGCGGCAACCCCCTCGCCATCGCGACGCGCATCGCCGGCACCGACGTCGCCCCGCCCGCCCTGGACGGCATCGACCGCCCCCTCCTCGACGTCGTACGCCGCTGCCTCACCGCCGACCCCACGGCCCGCCCCTCGGCCGCCGCCATCGCCGAACACTGCGCGGGAGCGGCCCGCCGAGACGTCCGCGACTTCACGTCCTGGCTACCGGGCCCGTTCGCCACGTCGGTGGCCATCATCGAGACGGCCTTCCGCACGCTCTCCCTCACGGAAGCCCCTACGACTCCGGCCCCGCCGCCCCGCCGGCTACCGGCGACGGCCCCGATCACGGTGCGGGACGAGGAATGGCGCCGCAGGGTCCGCCGGGACCCATAGGAACGTCGCCGGGTGCGGGTCCGGTGGGGGCTGGTCGCGCAGTTCCCCGCGCCCCTGAAAAGCAGGGGCCGTGTCTTTCAGGGGCGCGGGGAACTGCGCGAGAAGCCCCCACCGGACCCGCACCCGCCACACGACCCCACGCACCATCGCGAAGCGCCTCGTCCCAACAGTCACACGGAACCGTAACGCCAGGCCCACGTGTCATAAGTGCCGTATAAGCTTCGGACCGCTTCAAGTGCCCCGCCACGGCACAGGAGTTCGGCACCGTACCGGGGGAGGCTCCCATTACCACCAGCACTGGCGACATCCTGAGCCCACTGGGACCACAGGACCCGCGCGAGACCGCCGGCTACCACCTGCAGGCCCGCATCGGCGAGGGCGGCATGGGCACGGTCTATCTGTCGCACACCCGCGGCGGCCAGCCCGTCGCACTGAAGGTCATCCGCCGCGAGTACGGCCAGGACGCCGACTTCCGCCGCCGCTTCGAGCAGGAGGTCCAGGCGGCCCGCCGCGTGCAGGGCTACCACATCGTCCCGGTCGTCGACCATGACACGACCGGCGACCTCCCTTGGCTGGCCTCGGTGTTCATCGCCGGCATCCCCCTGCACGACGCCCTCGTCGCCTTCGGCCCGCTCCCCCTGCCCGCCGTCTTCCAGCTGGTCGGCTGCGCGGCCCGCGCCCTGACCTCCATCCACGCGGCCGGCGTCATCCACCGCGACCTCAAGCCCAGCAACATCCTGCTGGGCTCGCAGGGCCCGTACGTCATCGACTTCGGTATCGCCCGCGCCGCCGACGCCACCCAGCTCACCCAGTCCGGCGGCCTGATCGGCACCCCGCAGTACATGTCGCCGGAGCACGCCCTCGGCGAGACGGTCACCCCGGCCACCGACGTCTTCTCGCTCGGCCTGATCGCGGCGGTCGCGGCCACCGGACGCCACCCGTACGGCGACGGCGGCGCCATCACCATCGCCGCGCAGATCGCCAACACCGCCCAGCGGCCGCCGAAACTCGACGGGTACGACGACCGGTTGCGCCCCCTGCTGGAGCGCTGCCTGACCGCCGACCCGGCCGAGCGCGTCGGCACCGAGGAACTGGCCGCGCTCTGCCAGGAGTTGGCCGGCCGTGGCCTCAGCGACTTCACCGGCTGGCTGCCGGAGCCGCTCACCGCCGAGATCGCCCGGCGCGAGCACTCCGCCCAGACCCCGCCCCGGGCGACGGCACCCCAGATGCCCGCGGCGCCCCCGGGCACACCCCCGGCAGGCCCCCCGACCGCCGCCCCGGCGCCTCCCGTGACGCCGCCGCCCCACGACCCGGCGTCGGCCCAGGGCACCACTCAGGGCGTCCCCCAGGCGTCCCCGGCGACCGGCTTCGGCCCGGCGGCCCCAGGCTCGGGCCCGGCACCGGGCTACGGCTACCCGCCCCCGGCCCCCAGCACCTACAACCTCACCCCTCAGACCCCCGTCCCCGCCCCGGCACCGGCCGCCGCCCCCAAGAAGAGCCGCCGCGGCCTGAAGGCGGCCCTCGTCGCCCTGGTCCTCGTCCTCGTGGCCGGCTCGGGCGCGGCCGCCGCGGTGTGGGTACTGGACAATAAGGACGACAGCAACAGCACGGCGGGCGACACCAAGGGCAGCGACAAGGCCGACGACAAGGCGACCCCGACCGCCACCGAGTCCGGCTCCGGCTCCGGCTCCGGCTCCGGCTCCGGCGGGCAGGGCAACGGGGAGGACGTGACAAACCCGACCGAGTCCGCCTCGGTGCCCGCCAACGCCGAGTACACCGTGGTCTTCGAAGGCCAGTCCTTCGTCCTGCGCACCCCCGCCGTGAACTACACCTACGTCGACCTGGACGAGCCGAGCATCGACACCAAGGCCGAGATGGTCGACAAGAGACGGGACATGTCGGTCGAGAACGGCCGGTGGAACTTCGAGACCACGATGGGCAAGAGCGAGGGTGCCACGCCCGAGCAGTGCCGCACGGGCGCGGAGACGGACGTCCTGCCCTCCTACGTGGACCCCGACTACTTCGGCGAGGACGCGGCCATCGCCGAGGGCACCCGCCTCTGCACGATCACCAAGGACGGCAACCTCGCCATGTACGAGATCACCACTCTGACCCCGGGCGAGTACAGCTGGGAAGTACCCAGCGCGCAGGGCAAGTTGACTCTCTGGAAGATCACCGAGTAGCCCAGGCGGCGCACACGGAAGGGGGCGCCCCACGGCCATGGGGCGCCCCCTTCCGTCGTACACCTTACGAGTGGCCGCGCAGCAGCGTCCGCATCGTCCGCATCGCCACCGACAGGTTGGCGAGGTCGAACGCGTCGGAGCTCTGGATCTCCTCCAGGGTCGTGCGGGCCCGGCCCAGCAGCGCCGCGTTCTTCTGCTCCCACACCTTGAAGCGCTGCTCGGGCGTGGAGGTGCCGTTGCCCACGGACAGGACATCGGCGGTGAGGGACGCGTGGGCCGCGTACAGGTCCTCACGGATCGCCGCGCGGGCCATGGACTGCCAGCGGTCGGCGCGCGGCAGCTCGATGATGCGGTCCATGAGCTGGGTGATGCGCAGCCGGTCGGCGAGGTCGTAGTACACCTCGGCGACCTCCATCGGCGTCCGGCCGACCCGGTCGGCGACGGCGACGATGTCGAGCGTGGGGAAGGCCGAGGAGAAGCCCGCGACCCGCGTGGCCAGCTCCTCCGGAACGCCCGCGCCCGTCAGCTCGTCGTAGATCTTCTGGTACCACTCCAGGTCCGCGCCGCGCAGCAGCTTGGGCAGCTCGCCCCAGACCAGGTGCACGCCCTCCTTGAAGAAGGCGATGGTCCCGCTGAGCTCCAGCGGCTGCGGCCGGTTGTTGAGCAGCCAGCGCGTACCGCGCTCGACGAGGCGGCGGGAGTGCAGCCGGATCCGGGTCTGGACGGCCGCGTCGACCTTGTTGTCCAGGGCCTCGACGCCGTCCCACACCGCGCCCGACCCGAAGATCGCGCGGGACGCGGTCTGCGCCCGGACAATCTCCTCCAGCGAGGCCCCGGTCTCCTCCCGCAGCCGGTGCAGGAAGCTCGTACCGCCTGTGTTGACCGTGTCGTTGACCAGCACGGTCGTGACGATCTCGCGGCTCAGCGGGTGGCTCTCGACCCGCTCCGGGAACCGCTCGTGCAGCGCGGTCGGGAAGTACGCGTGCAGCAGCTTGCGCAGATACGGGTCGTCCGGCAGCGAGGTGTGCAGCAGTTCCTCGGCGACCGTGATCTTCGTGTAGGCGAGGAGGACGGCCGTCTCTGGGCTGGTGAGCCCCTGCCCGGTGTTGAGGCGCTCGCGGATCTGGCGGTCGGTGGGCAGGAATTCGAGCGCCCGGTCGAGGCGCCCTTCCCTGACCAGGTGGCGGATGAAGCGCTGCTGGGCGTGGAGCATGTCCTTGGACTGGGCGAGGGCGTTGGCGATCGCCGTGTTCTGCGCGTAGTTGTTGCGCAGGACGAGGCGGCCGACCTCGTCGGTCATCTCGGCGAGCAGCTTGTTGCGCTGCTTGACCGTCATGTCGCCGTCCGCGACCAGGCCGTTGAGCAGGATCTTGATGTTCACCTCGTGGTCGGAGGTGTCCACGCCCGCGCTGTTGTCGATGGCGTCGGTGTTGACCCGCCCGCCCTTCTGCGCGAACTCGATCCTGCCCAGCTGGGTCAGGCCGAGGTTGCCGCCCTCGCCGACGACCTGGACGCGCAGGTCGGCGCCGTCGACCCGGATCGCGTCGTTGGCCTTGTCCCCGACGTCGGCGTGCGACTCGGTCGAGGACTTGACGTACGTACCGATGCCGCCGTTCCACAGCAGGTCGACCGGCGCCTTGAGGATGGCCTTCATCAGGTCGGCCGGGGTCATCTTGGCGATCTTGTCCTCGATACCGAGGGCGTCCCGGATGTGGCCGTTGATCGGGATCGCCTTGGCGGTCCGCGGGAAGACGCCGCCGCCGGCCGAGATCAACTCCGTGTTGTAGTCGGCCCAGCTCGACCGGGGCAGCTCGAAGACGCGGCGGCGCTCGGCGTACGAGGTGGCCGCGTCCGGGTGCGGGTCGATGAAGATGTGCCGGTGGTCGAAGGCGGCGACCAGCCGGATGTGCTCGCTGAGCAGCATGCCGTTGCCGAACACGTCACCGGACATGTCACCGATGCCGACGACCGTGAAGTCCTCGGCCTGCGTGTTCACCCCCAGCTCCCGGAAGTGCCGCTTCACCGACTCCCAGGCGCCGCGCGCGGTGATGCCCATGCCCTTGTGGTCGTACCCGGCGCTGCCGCCGGAGGCGAAGGCGTCCCCGAGCCAGAAGTTGTAGCTCTCGGCGACCTCGTTGGCGATGTCGGAGAAGGTCGCGGTGCCCTTGTCGGCGGCGACGACGAGGTAGGTGTCGTCCTCGTCGTGCCGGACCACGTCCGACGGCGGCACGACCTCGCCGGCGACCATGTTGTCGGTGATGTCGAGCAGCGCGGAGATGAAGGTCTTGTAGCTCCGGATGCCCTCGGCCATCCACGCGTCGCGGTCGACGGACGGGTCCGGCAGCTGCTTGGCGACGAAGCCGCCCTTGGCGCCGACCGGCACGATGACGGTGTTCTTGACCATCTGCGCCTTGACCAGGCCCAGGATCTCGGTCCGGAAGTCCTCCCGCCGGTCGGACCAGCGGAGCCCTCCTCGGGCGACCTTCCCGAACCGCAGGTGCACGCCCTCGACACGCGGCGAGTACACCCAGATCTCGTACGCCGGACGCGGCGCCGGGAGGTCGGGGATGGCCTGCGGGTCGAACTTCATGGAGACGTAGTCGTGCGGCTTGCCGCCGGCCGCCTCCTGGAAGAAGTTCGTCCGCAGCGTCGCCTTGATGACGGTCAGGAACGACCGCAGGATCCGGTCCTCGTCGAGGCTCGCCACCTGGTCCAGGGCCGCGTCGACCTCTTCGAGCAGCGCGTCGACGATCTCCCTGCCCGCCCGCTGCCGCTCGGGCGACATCCGCGCCTCGAACAGCGACACGAGCAACCGGGTGGTGTGGACGTTGTTGCGGAGGGTGTCCTCCATGTAGTCCTGGCTGAACGTGGACCCGGCCTGCCGCAGGTACTTGGCGTACGCCCGCAGCACCATGGCCTGCCGCCAGGTGAGGCCCGCGCTCAGCACGAGCGCGTTGAACCCGTCGTTCTCGGCCTGCCCGGTCCAGGTGGCGGAGAAGGCCTCCTGCACCCGCTCCCGGGCGTCGTCCCCGGCGTAGTCCACACTGCCGGCCTGCGGCCTCGGCATACGCAGCCCGAAGTCGTAGATCCACGCGGTCGTCCGGTCCGAGCAGCGCAGCTCGTACGGCCGCTCGTCGATGACCTCGACGCCGATGCGGTTGAGGACGGGCAGCACCGCGGAGAGCGACACGGAGCCGCCCTTGCGGTAGATCTTGAACCGGCGCTCGTCGGGCGTGGCGCCCACCGGCTCGTACAGGCTGAGCTCGAAGTCCTCGTCCTGTTCGAGCGCTTCGAGGCGGACGACGTCCGCGACGGCCGTGCGCGGGTTGTGGTCGGCCTTGTACCCCTCGGGGATGGCGTTCGCGTACCGGCGCAGCAGCTCGGCGGCGCGCTCCTCGCCGACCTCGGCGTTGAGCGCCTCGGCGAACCCGTCCGACCAGGACCGGGCGGCCTCGACGAGCTTGGCCTCGAGGCGGTCCTTGTCGGCGTCGCTGAGGGGTGAGAGTTCGGTGCCCGGCGGGACGCGGACCACGAAGTGCAGCCGGGAGAGGATCGATTCGGTGTTCCAGGCGGTGAAGTCGACGCTGACGCCGCCGAGTTCCTCCTTCAGGATGTCGATGATCCTGAGGCGTACGCCGGTGGTGTAGCGGTCGCGCGGCAGGTAGACGAGGGCGGAGTAGTAGCGCCCGTACTCGTCCTGGCGGAGGTAGAGCCGCAGCCGCCGGCGCTCCTGCAGATAGAGCACGGAGGTGACGATGGAGCGCAGCTCGTCGGGCGGGGTCTGGAACAGCTCGTCGCGCGGGTAGGTCTCCAGGATCTGGAGCAGGTCGCGTCCGTCGTGGCTGTTGGGTGAGAAACCGGCGCCCTGGAGGACCTCGTCGACCTTGCGGCGGATGACGGGCACGCGGCGCACGGAC
Organism: Streptomyces sp. CA-210063; assembly: GCF_024612015.1. NCBI lineage: Bacteria > Bacillati > Actinomycetota > Actinomycetes > Kitasatosporales > Streptomycetaceae > Streptomyces > Streptomyces sp. CA-210063. Next base: position 6,501,132 of record NZ_CP102512.1, on the reverse strand, counting down.
TCGGTGTAGGCGGCCGAGGAGAACAGTCCGAGGAAGCGCCGCTCACCGACCACGTTCCCCTCGGCGTCGAACTTCTTCACGCCCACGTAGTCGAGGTAGGACGGCCGGTGGACGGTGGCCCGGCTGTTGGCCTTCGTCAGGACGAGGAGCTTGTGCTCACGGGCCTTGGCGCGGGCGTCGGCGGGCAGCCGCTCGAAGGAGGAGCTGACGGGGTGCTGGTCGTGCCCGGCGTGGTGCGGGTCGGCGCGCAGGATGCCGAGCCCGGTGCCCGGGACGGCGGCCAGCGAGTCGTCCTGCCGCAGCTCGTACTCGCGGTACCCGAGGAAGGTGAAGTGGTCGTCGGCGAGCCAGCGCAGCAGCTCGCGGGCCTCCTCGACCTCCTGTTCGCGCAGGTCGTCGGCGGTGTGCTCGGCGGGCAGTCCGTCGGCGATACGCACCGCCGCGTCCCGCATCTTCTCCCAGTCCTCGACGGCCTCGCGGACGTCGGACAGGACGCGCAGCAGATCGTTGGTGATCTGCTTCAGGTCCCCCCGGTCGGTCTCGCGGTCGGCCTCGACATGGATCCAGGACTCGATGTGCGCGTCGTGCGGCAGCGTCTCACCGGCGGCCACGGCGGCGGACGCCGCGGCGACGGCGGCCGGTTCGGTGATCAGATCGACCAGCTTGCCGGTGACGTCCCGCCGGACGACGACCTGGGGGTGGATGACGACATGGATGCCGCGCCCCTGCCGTGACAGCTCGTTGGTCACGGAGTCGACGAGGAACGGCATGTCGTCGGTGACGACCTCGACGACGGAGTGGCTGCACGTCCAGCCGTTCTCCTCCACCGTCGGGGTGTGGACCCGCACGTTGGCCGTGCCCTGGGGGCGGTTCTCGGCCAGCCGGTAGTGGGAGTAGGCGGCTCCGAAGACGTCGACCGGGTCGCGGCCGCTCAGGTCCTCCGGGGCGGTGTGCAGGTAGTAGCGCTGGAGGAACGCGAGCACGGTGTCGTGGTCCGGGATGCCGGACGTACTCTCGCTCGTCGTCCCAGTCGGTAGATACCCCCCGACCGGGCTGTTCTCAGCTACCCGGGCGGCCCTCTCGAGCAGCTCGACCTTGGCTTCGTCCAGCTTGGTCTGCATTGTCCTCTGGCTCCTGTCGCGCGCCGTTGCGTGACGTAGAAGGAAGTACGGTGTCTTCCCCTCCGACGTAACGCCACGACACGGGGTGTCCGGTCTGCTTCGACGCTATGCCGCGGGGTGAGATGAACGGGGGGCAATCAGCCATTCTCGGTACCCGACAGGGGTGTGACGCTGCTCTCTGCGGCGCCCGGCCCGTGGGTGTACCCGGCGTCCCGGGAGCCCTGGTGGCTCCCTCCCGCCCGCGAGGACCAGCGACCGCCGCCCGGTCACGGATGTCGTCCGTGTTCACCGGGCGCAGGGCAGGGACGATGACGTCCCCGCGAGCTATCGCGCTGATCACGCCACAAGGCTATCCCTCCGGACGGGGGGCCCGTCATGAGCCGTATGTGTACAAAACCGAGGGTGGAACTTTGACGTTCCGCACAGTGCCCATCGCGCACTTTTGAGCTTACCTCCGCGCAACCGAGCCTATACGCGCATCCGTCGGACCCCGAATGTGCGCGCCCTCTTGGCAAACCTTCACCCCGGATGCACGGTGCCCAGGAAGGCCTAGCCTGACGATTGAAGCCGGGAGAGCCCCTGGCCTGACGAAGCCGCTGGCCCACTGGAGCCCCTGGCCCGACGAAAGCCGTGGCCCGACGAAGGAAGCCCTGCGACAGCCCTGCCAAGCCCTGCCAAGCCTTGGGAAGCCTGAAAAGCCCTAGCCCGACGAAGGCGAAGGACGCGCCGAAGCCGACCGGTGACCGACCGCGCCTCGCCGCACAGCCGAGGGGAGCCCCACCATGACGGCCAAGATCCTGATCGTGACCGGCGACGCGGCGGAGTCACTGGAGGTCCTGTACCCCTACCAGCGTCTTCGCGAGGAGGGATACGAGGTCCACATCGCCGCCCCCAGCCGCAAGAAGCTCCGCTTCGTCGTCCACGACTTCGAACCCGGCTACGACACCTACACCGAGAAGCCCGGCTACACCTGGCCCGCCGACCTGGCCTTCTCCGAGGTCGATCCCGGTCAGTACGTCGCCCTCGTCGTCCCCGGCGGCCGGGCCCCGGAGTACCTCCGCAACGACCCCGAGCTGCGCAAGATCCTCAAGTCCTTCTTCGACACCGACAAGCCGGTCGCCCAGATCTGCCACGGCCCCCTGCTCACCGCCGCCGTGGACGCCCTCCACGGCCGCCGCGTCACCGCGTACCCCGCGCTGGAACTCGACATGCAGGCCGCCGGCGCCACCTTCCACGACACCGAGACCGTCGTCGACGGCACCCTCGTCTCCGCCCGCGCCTGGCCGGACCACTCCCGCTGGATGCGGGAGTTCCTCACGGTGCTGCGGGCGAAGGCGCCGGTGACGTAGCGGGCGGGCCGGGCGGACCGGGCGGAGGTACGAGTACGCAGGTGCTCCGACCGCTACGCGGCCAGCCGCTCGGCCTCCGCGACGGCCTCCTCCAGGGTGTCCACGACGGGCACGCCGACCCCCTCCAGGCTGGCCCGGCTGTGGGACCCCCCGGTGTAGAGCACGGCCCGCGCGCCCACATGCCGGGCGGCCACGGCGTCGTCGGCCGCGTCCCCGATCACGACGGTCCGCGCCGGTTCCACACCCACGAGCCGCCGCAGGTGCCGCACCATGTGCTCGGTCTTGCTGCCCCCGGACGGCCCGGTCCGCCCGTCGACCCGTATGAAGTGCGGCTCGATCCCGAAGCCCCGCACCAGCGGAACCAGCTCCTCATGCACATACATGCTGAGGATCGACTGACTGCGCCCCGCCGAAAGCCAGTCCGTGAGCAGCCCCGGCACACCCTCGGTCAGCCCACAGGCCACCCGGTGCTCCGCGTAGTACCGATGGAAGACCACATCCATGGCCTCCCACTCCTCGTCCGTGGGCAGCCGCCCGATCAACCGCTCATAGAACTTCGGTACCGGTACGCAGTACAGCTCCCTGTACCGCTCCAGCGTGATCGGCTCGATCCCCAACTCCGCGAACGCCGCGTTCGTGGCCCCGATGATCGCCTCGTTGTCATGGAACAACGTCCCGTTCCAGTCCCAGACGATATGCGCCCCGACTCCGTGCTTCCCCATACCGAAAACGTACCCTTCACCACTGACAACGCACCGCGACCACGAGTACGCCGACCGTACCTGCGCACGAACTCACGGCTGCCTGATCAGCCGCCATAGCTGCGGGCAACCGTGCCGCTGGGACAGCCACCCACCCACCCGCCATAACTGCGGGCAATCGTGCCGCTGGGGCGGCACGGGTGGGCGCAGCGGCACCCGGCAAGCGCCGGTGAGCGAGACCCCGCCCCTGGCTCAGCCCCAGCACAGGGCACCGCACTCCAGCCCCGGCCGGCACGCCCCCAACCCCGCCGGGACCGCTCAGCCCCCCAGCCCCACCAGGTTGGGAATCTCCTGCGTCGCGTACCACAACAGCTCGTGATCGTCCGCCCCGTCCACGATGAACTGCGCGTCGTCATCCCCCTGATCCGCCGCCCCCAACGCAGCCGCGGCCTCCCCCACCTCCCCCTCGGCCTCCACCGAGTCGACATGCACAGCCGCCGCCTTGCCCAACGACACCGGCCCAGCCACCCGCACCTCCCCGAGCGCCACCGGATCGAGCCCCCGGTCGGGATCGGCGACCGCGTCCCGGTCGGCCACATCCACCGCCACCACAACCCGCCGCCGAGCAGCCCCCGGATCCCCCGCCACCAACCGCAACGACGCGAGCGCCGCCCGGTTCAACGCCGCGTACTCCAACTCCTCGATGTCGTCGGACAGATACCACTCCCGCAACGCCGGCGTGACGGCGTACGCGACGAACGCCCCCTCCCCCAACTCACCCGTCTTGTACGCCTCGGCGAGCCCGGGAAGGGTCAGGGGGACGTAGACGCGCATGGCAGGCCGCTTTCGTAGTCGTGGTCGCTGATCTCGGAGCGTTGCGGAGGTTCCGCGAAGGTCCGCCGCGGAGGTCGTTCCGGAGGTTCTCGCGAAGTCCCCGGACGGCCTTCAGGATACGTGCGGGCGTCCCCTTTCGAGCCCCCGCCCAACCCCCTGGAGGCGTCCACCCCAGGCCCGCCACCTCACCCGGTGCACCCCCGCCCCGCCGGGCCCGAACCCCCACCCCGTCACCCTGATAGGTGAACATTTCGCGCCCCCCCGCCGGACGCCGCCCTTCCTTGCGACGGCACCCTCCCGCCTCGTACAAGATCCCCAGCGCAAAGTTACCGACCGGTACCCAGTGGCCTCACCGACGAACGGGGATCTCCGATGAACAAGGTCATGACCAGGACCAAGCGCCGGCCCGGCACCCACCCACCCGTCCGCCACGACACCCGCCGCCCCGGCCGCACCCCCGCCCGCACGACCCCGGGAGGCGGCCACCCCTCAGCGGCGGCCCTTTCCCGAGCCCTCACAACCCCGGCCCCCACGTCTCCCCAGGACGCCATCCCACCCCTCTCCAGGCCGGTCCCCCAACCCCGCCCCACCGACCACTTCGCCGACCTCCTCCTCGCCGTACTGAGCGGCCGCCGCCCGGTCCACAGCATGCTGCGCCACACGGCGGGCCGGGCCTACGACGAACTGGCCTGGCTGGCCGAACGAGGCCCCCTGCGCACCACCCACGGCGCCCACCCCGTCGTCCGCGACATCGGCTACTACGTCGCCGCCCCGGGCGCCCTGGAGGTCTTCGCCCGCATCGGCGCGGGCGACCGACTCCGTGCCATGGCCTTCCGCCTGGAACACGGCCCCGACCACCGCTGGCGCTGCACAGCGGTGGAACTGGGCGGCCCGAGGCTCCCCCACCAGGACGACGACTGAGCGCGAAGGGCCGGGCACCCGAAGATGCCCGGCCCTTCAAAGCCTCACGGCTCGTGTTTCACCGTCTCGCCCACGGAGCGTGCCCGTGGAGCGGCCCTTTACTTCTTGCGGCGGCGGCTCGTCTTGCCCTGCTGCTTGCGGCGCTCCGCGCGGGTGAGGCCGTCGGCCTCGGAGCGGACGGGCTCGTCCTCGGGGAGGTCGCCCTCGACGATGCCACCCTCGCCGTCGACGGTCGGCGCGGAGAAGTGCAGCCGGTCGCGGCGCTGCGGGGCCTCCAGACCCTTCGCACGAATCTCGGGCCGGGACGCACCGGCCTGGGCCGGCACCGCATCCGTCTTCTCCAGGGACGGCTTCTCGTCCTCGACCGGGACCTCCTCGACCTGCTGCTCGACCTGGACCTCCAGGTTGAACAGATAGCCGACGGACTCCTCCTTGATGCCCTCCATCATGGCCTGGAACATGTCGAAGCCCTCGCGCTGGTACTCGACCAGCGGGTCCTTCTGGGCCATCGCGCGCAGGCCGATGCCCTCCTGGAGGTAGTCCATCTCGTAGAGGTGCTCACGCCACTTGCGGTCCAGCACGGAGAGGACGACCCGGCGCTCCAGCTCACGCATGATCTCGGAGCCGAGCTGCGCCTCACGCGCCTGGTACTGCTCGGTGATGTCGTCCTTGATGGACTCGGCGATGAACTCGGGGGTCAGCCCGGCCCGGTCGCCGGCGGCCTCCTCCAGCTCCTCGACGGTGACCTTCACCGGGTAGAGCTGCTTGAAGGCGCCCCACAGCCGGTCGAGGTCCCACTCCTCGGCGAAGCCCTCGGCGGTCTCGGCGGTGATGTACGCGTCGATGGTGTCGTCCATGAAGTGCTGGATCTGCTCCTGCAGGTCCTCGCCCTCCAGGACACGGCGACGCTCGCCGTAGATGACCTCGCGCTGCCGGTTGAGGACCTCGTCGTACTTGAGGACGTTCTTCCGGGTCTCGAAGTTCTGCTGCTCGACCTGCGACTGGGCGGAGGCGATCGCGCGCGTGACCATCTTGTTCTCGATCGGCACGTCGTCCGGCACGTTGGCCATGGACATCACGCGCTCGACCATCTGCGCCTTGAAGAGCCTCATCAGGTCGTCGCCCAGCGACAGATAGAAACGGGACTCGCCCGGGTCGCCCTGACGGCCGGAACGACCGCGCAGCTGGTTGTCGATACGGCGGGACTCGTGCCGTTCAGTGCCGAGGACGTAGAGCCCGCCCAGGTCCTTGACCTCCTCGAACTCCGCCTTGACCGCCTCCTCGGCCTTCGCGAGGGCCTCGGGCAGGGCGTGGGCCCACTCCTCGATGTGCTCCTCGGGGTCGAGGCCGCGCTGGCGCAGCTCGGCCTCGGCGAGGTCCTCGGGGTTACCGCCGAGCTTGATGTCCGTACCACGGCCGGCCATGTTCGTCGCGACCGTCACGGCGCCCTTGCGGCCGGCCTGGGCGACGATCGTCGCCTCCCGGTCGTGCTGCTTGGCGTTGAGCACCTCGTGCTGGACGCCGCGCTTGCTCAGCTGCTGGGACAGGTACTCGGACTTCTCGACCGACGTCGTACCGACGAGGATCGGCTGGCCCTTCTCGTGCTTCTCGACGATGTCGTCGACGACCGCCTCGAACTTGGCGACCTCGGTGCGGTAGATCAGGTCGGACTGGTCCTTGCGGACCATCGGCCGGTTGGTCGGGATCGGGACGACGCCGAGCTTGTAGATCTGGTGGAACTCGGCGGCCTCGGTCATCGCCGTACCGGTCATGCCGCAGAGGCCGGGCCGTTCCTTGCCGTTGTGGTCGTGGCGCTTGTAGAGGCGGAAGAAGTTCTGCAGGGTGATCGTGGCGAGCGTCTGGTTCTCGTCCTTGATGTCCACCCCTTCCTTCGCCTCGATCGCCTGGTGCATGCCCTCGTTGTAGCGGCGGCCGGCGAGGATACGGCCGGTGTGCTCGTCGACGATCATGACTTCGCCGTCCATGACGACGTAGTCCTTGTCCTTCTTGAAGAGCTCCTTGGCCTTGATGGCGTTGTTCAGGTAGCCCACCAGAGGCGTGTTCACCGACTCGTAGAGGTTGTCGATGCCCAGCCAGTCCTCGACCTTGGAGACGCCGGACTCGTGGATGGCGACCGTGCGCTTCTTCTCGTCGACCTCGTAGTCGCCGGTCTCCTCGATGCCCTTGAGCTGGTTGCCGGGCTCGCCCTTCTTCAGGCGCGTGACCAGCTTGGCGAAGTCGCCGTACCACTTGGTGGCCTGGTCGGCCGGGCCGGAGATGATCAGCGGCGTACGGGCCTCGTCGACGAGGATGGAGTCGACCTCGTCGACGATCGCGAAGTTGTGACCGCGCTGGACGAGCTCGTCCTTGGACCACGCCATGTTGTCGCGGAGGTAGTCGAAGCCGAACTCGTTGTTCGTGCCGTACGTGATGTCGCACGCGTACTGCTCACGGCGCTGGGCCGGCGTCATGTTGGCGAGGATGCAGCCGACGCTCAGACCCAGGAACTTGTGGACGCGGCCCATCATCTCGGAGTCGCGCTCGGCCAGGTAGTCGTTGACCGTGATCAGGTGAACGCCTTCGCCGGACAGCGCGTTCAGATACGCGGGCAGCGTGCCGACGAGGGTCTTGCCCTCACCGGTCTTCATCTCGGCGACATAGCCGAGGTGGAGGGCGGCACCGCCCATGATCTGCACGTCGTAGTGGCGCTGGCCGAGCGCGCGCTTGGCACCCTCGCGCACGGTGGCGAACGCCTCGGGAAGCAGGTCGTCGAGGGTCTCGCCGTCGGCGTACCGCTGCTTGTACTCCTCGGTCAGGGCGCGCAGCTCGGCGTCGGAGAGGTCGACGAAGTCCTCTTCGATGGAGTTGACCTGGTCCGCGATGCGGTGCAGCTTGCGCAGGATTTTGCCTTCGCCTGCACGCATGATCTTCGAGAGGACGGACACGGGGGTTTGTCTCCTTGCCGGTCGGGCCTGGGACGGTCGGTTTCAATGACAGTTGGCAGTTTTAAATCACAGCTTGAGCAACGGCCATCGTAAGCGAGGACCCCGCCGTGCCGGGAGGTCTGTCAGTGACAGCCACTAGGACAACGGGCGGCCGATGCGGATGGTGCCGCGTTCCGTACACGAAATGCGCGAATTGTGACCGTCTCCTCACCCACCGCGCCCCTGGGCCGTCCACAGAACAGCCTCAAATGGGATGGCGTCCTTCGCTTCCGCCAAGCAGAATCGCCCGATGGACCCCGTCACCCTGACCACCGCGCGCCTGCTGCTGCGCACCGTGGACCGGCACGACACCGACTCGGTGTACGCGGCCGCGCAGGACCCGGACATCCAGCGCTGGACCACGATCCCCTCGCCGTACCTGCGGGAGCACGCGGAGGGTTTCGTCGAGCAGGCCGTCCCCGAGGGCTGGGCCGACGCCTCCATGTTCACCTTCGGCCTCTTCCTGCCCGCCGGGGAACTGGTGGGCATGCTCGGCGTCACCATGCGGTCCCTGGGCACCGGCGAGATCGGTTTCTGGGCCACCAAGGAGCACCGCCGCAACGGCTACATCACCGAGGCCACCCGCGCCGCCGCCCACTGGTCCTTCACCACGCTCGCCCTCGACCGCCTCGAATGGCGCGCCGAGGTGGGCAACACCGCCTCCCGAGCCGTGGCCGAACACACCGGCTTCACCCTCGAAGGCACCCTCCGAGCCGCCCTCACCAACAACGGAGTACGCCGCGACTGCTGGCTGGCCTCCCTGCTCCCCTCAGACCTGGGCCTGCCTTCCGCCACGCCGTATCTGCCCGCACCCTCCAGCCCGTCCGGCGTTTGAGGACGAGGCCGAAGGCCGACGGGGGTCTGGTGGCGCAGCCCCTCCCCCTCCCCCCAACCCCGCAGCGCATCCCCCGCTGTCAGTGCCCTCCCCTACCCTGCGGAACATGACCTCCCTCCCGCGCCCCGCCACAGAACTCACCGCAGACGAGGCCCGCCGAATCGCCCTCCGGGCCCAGGGCTTCCTCGGCGCCCCGGACCGCAGAGCCGGCGTCCGCGGCGTCCTGCGACACCTGGGCGCGGTCCAACTCGACACGATCTCCGTCCTCGCCCGCTCCCACGAACTCATCCCGTACGCCCGCCTCGGCGCCATAGGCCGCACCACGGTCGACCAGGCCTACTGGACGGCCGCGCCCACCGGCGCACCTCCGGCACGCCCCCACGCCTTCGAGTACTGGTCCCACGCCGCCTGCATCCTCCCCATCGAGGAGTGGCCCCACTTCGCCTTCCGCCGCCGCGCCTACCGAGCCCGCCCCCACTGGAACCACCAACTCCCGGACGGCGCCTACGACCGCGTCATCAAACAGCTCCGCACCGAGGGCCCCCTCACCGCCACCGAACTCGGCGGAGCCAAACGCACCAGCGAGTGGTGGGACTGGTCCGGCGAGAAGGTCGCCGTCGAACGCGCCCTGATGTACGGCGAGGTGGTCTGCGTGGAGCGCCGCGGCTGGAAGCGGGTGTACGACCTGGCCGAGCGCGCCGTGCCGGACACCTTGCTGCACGACGAGCTGGACGACACGGAGTGCCTACGCCGCCTGGTCCGTCTGGCGGGCGAGGCCCTGGGCGTCGGCACCCGCGCGGACATCGCCGACTACCACCGTCTGAAGGGCGAGCAGTTCGACGCGGTCGTCGCCGACTCCGGTCTGGTCCCGGTGACGGTGGAGGGCTGGGCCAAGCCGGCCTGGGCCGACCCGGCGGCCCTGGCCACACCCCCACGCGGACGCCACCGCACCACTCTCCTGTCCCCGTTCGACTCCCTCGTCTGGGAACGGGCCCGCACGGAACGCCTCTTCGGCTTCACCCACCGCCTGGAGGCCTACGTCCCCAAGCAGAAACGCGTCTACGGCTACTTCGCGATGCCGGTCCTGTCCGGCGGCCGGCTCGTCGGCCGTGTCGACCCCGCCCGCGACGGCCGCACCCTGGTCGCCAAACAGGTCACGCTCAACGGCCCCAAGGCGGTCCCGGCGGTCGCGCAGGCCCTCCTGGAGGCCGCGACCTGGGTGGACTGCACGGACGTACGCGTGGAACGCGTGGACGCCCCGGAGCTCCGCGAGCCCCTGATCCGCGCCCTGACGTGACCTCGCGGCCCAACGACCGGACCTAACGAATCTCGAGGATCTTCTCCCGCATCGCGTAGACCACGGCCTCCATCCTGGAGTGCAGCTGAAGCTTCTCCAGGATGTTGCGCACATGGTTCTTCACGGTGTTCTCGGAAATGAACAGCTCCTTGGCGATGTCCCGGTTGTTCATCCCGGTCGCCACGAGCTTGAGTACTTCCAGTTCCCGGTCCGTGAGCCGCGGCGCCGGCACGAGCCGCCGCTCGTCGGTCCGCTGAATCATGGATTTGAACTCGGTGAGCAGCTTCGACGCCATCGAAGGACTGATCTGCGACTGCCCGTCGGCGACCGCGCGAATGGCCGTGGCCACCTCGTCCGTGGAGATCTCTTTGAGGAGATAACCGGTGGCCCCCGCCTTGATCGCGTCGTAGAGGTCGGCCTCCTCATCGCTGATCGTCAACATGATGATCTTCGCGCTGGGAGCCACCTCCTTGATGGAGGTACACGCCTCGATACCGCCGCGCTTGGGCATCCGTACGTCCATCAGCACGATGTCGGGCAGCAGATCCGCGGCCTTGTCGACCGCCTCCGCCCCGTCACCGGCCTCGCCGACGACCTGGATGTCCTCCTCGGCCGCGAGCACGATCTCCAGACCGCGGCGGAAAAGCGCGTGATCGTCCACGACCAGGACCCGGATCGGCTCCTTGCGCTGGGAGCCCGCGGCGGGGCCCATGCCGACGGAGCCTTCGTCGGCATCCTCGTCACGCATCGGTCCAAAACTGCTGTCCGCCATCGTTCCTCCCCCTGAAGGCCGTGGCCTGTGTTTCTGTGCCATCGCCAACCCAAGGCAACGGCCCGCCGGTTGGGGCCGGTTCGGCCATGATTTCATGCCCGGCCGACACTGCGGTGACAGAGCGGGCCACGAGGGGTCGCACACCGGTGCCCCTGGGGGCGCACAAGCGCTCCAGGGGCACCAGCTCAGCTGTCACACGGCGCGGTCAGCCGCCGAGCGCGCCGCCCGCGGCGTCCGAATGCGCCTGGGCGACCATCGGGTCCGTGCTGAGGTGGATGACGCCGTAGTCGTAGGCGTGCCGCCGGTAGACGACACTCGGTTCCTTGGTCTCGGAGTCGACGAACAGGTAGAAGTCGTGCCCGACCAGCTCCATCTCGTAGAGAGCCTGGTCGAGGGTCATCGGGGAGGCGACGTGGGTCTTCTCGCGGACGATGAGAGGGCCTTCGCCCTTCACTTCCAGCGAGCCGATCCTCTTGGTGGGCACGCCGTCCGACTTCTCCTCGTCGGCGACGTATCCGTTGCCGTTGAGCGTCGCCACACCGGGGACGTGGTCGGCGACCTCCGCGGCCGTGAGCCTGCGCGCGCCTCGGCGCGTGTAACGCTTGTCGTGCTGCTTGCGCAGCCGGGCCTCGAGCTTGTCCGCCGCCAGGTCGAGCGCCGCATACGGATCACTTGCCGCGGCCTCCGCCCGGATCACCGGTCCGCGGGAGTGGAGCGTGATCTCCACCCGGTCACTGCGGTCGGCCTGTCGGGGGTTGGGCTCCTTGGACACCTCGACGTCGAGGCTGATCACCTTGGCGTCGAGCTTCTGGATCTTCTCCAGCTTCAGCTTCTCGGCCACGTGCTTGCGGAACCGCTCGGGCACCTCGGTCTTGCGGCCCTTGACGACGATGTCCACGCAGAACTCCGTTCCCGGATCACTCCGCTCCACTGGCGGAGCATCTCCCTTGTGCACCAGGTTCCGGTGGCTCCCGGAACCGCGGACTCGGTGACTTCCACCTCCTCCTCCCCCGTGGACAAGATCTCCACCCCGCCGGCGCGGGTGATTCGGAAAACCCGCAGCACAGCATTCGGATATGGCGCGAACAGCCGGGGCCATTCCCTCACAACCGAACATATCTCGCCCGGACGTATGTCGTCACCCTCTACCGAGACATACCTCCGTTCAGGTGAATTGACCCTCTCATTACCTGCAACGATGCAAGTTCTCTCTCAGTTCCGGTTTATTTGGAAAGAGTCGGGCGGCGCGGCGACCACCGCCGCACGGATCACGTCTCCGACGCCGTCCGCACCCGCCATTCCCGTTACCCCTTGTGTTCGCACCATCTCCTTTACCGTTCGTCCCGCGTCAAACTCCTCCGGAACCACCTCCCACCCGGCCCTGGCCACCCGCACCGCCCGTGCCGCCTCCGCGAGCGAGGCACCGGTCGTCATCAGGTCGTCCACGAGCACGACCAGGCCTCCACCCAGCAGCCGAGTACCCCCGGCGACCACCTCCAGGGCACCCGCGAGGTTGTCCAGCCGCTGCCGGGAGTCCAGCCCCGACTGATCGGCCACGGCACGCCGCTGCCGCAGCACACCGAGCACCCGGGCCGGCGTACCGGTACGCCGCAGCTGCCCGGCCGCCGCGAGCGCGATCCGCCGCGCCGGGTCGTGCCCACGCGCCCGCACCGCCCGCCGCGCGGACGGCACCGGAACCAGCAGCACCGGTCCATCGCCACCGCCCGCCCGTACGGCCCCTGCCAAGGCCGTGCCGAGCGGTCCGGCGAGCGCCAGCGCACCCCGTTCCTTGTGCGCGAGCAGCGCGGCCCGCACCGCGTCCTCGTACGGAGCCGCCGCGTACACCACGGGCAACCCCGACGGTTCCGGCACCGGTCGCACCCGGCACGGCGCGCCTTTGGTCAGAGCCGCGCGACACTCCGGGCAGAGCACCGCGCGAGGCCTCCCGCAGCCTCCGCACTCGGCCGGCAGCACCAGATCCGTGAGGTCCTGCCACCACCCCCGCATGCCCACCACTGTGCCAACGCATGCGACGCCCTGCCACCCCTGTGGACAACCGCCTGTGGACAAGTCACCGAAAGGACAGAGGGGTTGTCACCCACATGAGCGATGGGCGCCCGAAGAAGAGCGAGTGCCTTCAGAAAAGGCCGAGTCTCATCACAAAAGGACCGGGTGCCGCCGCAGATGGGCGCACGCCACCACCTCCGCCGCGCGTCGACGCCGGCCGACATCACGGGCGCCACCGAACCACGGGCGGCACCGAAACCGGGCGCAGCTGAACCACAGCCGCCCAGAAGCCACCAGTGGCCAGCCCCGCGGAACCCGTCCGCCGGACACGGCGGACACGGCGGACACGCCGGACACGCCGGACACAGCGGAGACAGGCCCCGCCCCGGCCCTACCCCGGGTAGACCGGCGCCGTCCCCTCCTTGACCACCGTCTGCCACTGCGCCCCCGGAGACAGCCGGACGATGCCGTCGGCAGAGTGCGCGACCAGCGGCTGGCTCTCGTCCTCGGACGCGGCGATCTCCTCCACGCCGGTGAGCGCGGAAGGCCCGGCGCCCGGCGCCGGGGAGCCGTCGACCCGGACGTACCGCATCTGCTGCACACCCCCGGATTCGCGCCCCACGACCACGAGCTGGCTGTCACCGGCCCACGACATGGCGGTGACGTCCTCCAGGTCCGGTGTCACGGACCGCAGTTCGACGATCGAGACAGTGGTGCCGTCGGCGTCGGCGTCGCGCTCGATGCGGCCGATGTACAGCGCCCGCTCGCCCTCGTCCTCCAGGATCAGCGCGACCCGTACCCCGTCGGCGGCCACACGCACCGCCTCGATGCGCCCGTTGAGCCCCGGCGTCCTGACCTCCAGCGGCTCCCCCATGCCGTCCGCCAGCACCAGCAACCGGGGATTCCTGGGGTCGCGGTCGGCGACCCACAGGTCGCCCCGCCCGTCCCAACTGGGCGTCGTCAGCCGGTCCTTCGCGGTGGCGCCGGCGCTGCTCAGCGCGGGATCGCCGAGCGCGCCGTCCGCCGTCAGCGGCGACACGTACAGCTCGCTCCCGTCGAGCGACACCCCGGCGGCCCGGTCCTCACCGCGTGACACGGCGGCGGACCGCAACTGCTTCTCGCCCTCGCCGAGCGCGCCGGGAACGGCCGTCGGCGTGGTCACCGTGTTCCGCTCGGGCAGGCGTACGAGCTTGTGCTCGCCGTCGATGAAGTACTCGTACTCCGCGCTCTTACCGAAGCCGTGCGAGGCGATGATGTCGGCCTGGCCCTCACCGAGCACGCACAGCTGCGCGCCGGTCGACCCCTGGAGCTCCACCTCGTCCACGCCCGTGGGCATGTAGTCCTGGAGTGTGAAGAGGAGTTGGGCGGCCATCTCCTCGCATCGGCTCTCCGAGACGCGGTCGGCCTTCTTGTTCAACGGCACGACCAGCCTGTTCTGGTCGTCGGGCGTCAGCGGCCCGGTGCCCTTCCGCAGGGCCGTACCGGAGGGGAAGCTCGTCCTCGCGACCGGGTTGAGCCAGCTGGTGGGGCCCTTCAACAGGTCCCGGACCACCTGGGTCACCGGGTCGACCTGGCTGCGCACATAGACCGGGTCGGCGACCGTCCCCGGCTCACCGGACTGCGCGGCGGAGGTGAAGTAGTACTTGTTGATCGACTTGTAGTTGCGCTCGAAGTCCGACCTGCCGAGCACCACGCCCGGCGGCAGCTGGTCGATGCGCCACTGCTGGGTGTCCTTCACGCGCGTGAGATGCACGGTCCGGCGGTACTCCCCGCCGACGGGCGTGTACGCGTGCTGCCCGTCCACCAGGGCGACCTTCTTGCCGGACAGCTCGTACCGGTACTCGTCGGTCTGCGGCCGCTCCCCCGTGACCTGGGTGTAGGGGGTGGGTGCCTCGGCGAGGACCGTGGTCGACTCGCCCGGTTTCCAGTTCTTGAGCGCGTCACCGGTCAGGTATTTGCGTGCCGTCGCATAGTTCAGGTCGTCGCTGGTCAGGGCTTCCAGGAAACCCTGCACGATCTCCCGCGGCTCGGCGTCCTCCGCGGGCGGCAGCGCGAAGACCCGCACCTGGGCGTCCTGCCTCGGCGTGGACTCGACATCACGCATGTCACCGCTGTCCGGCATCGAGGCGCACCCCGCCAGCAGTACGGCACCGATGCCGACGTATGCCGTCGCCCGCACCGGACGCCCACGGCCGCGTTTCCCGCGGTCAGCGCCCACGGAATGCCTCCCCCTGCTCGTGCTGCCGCTCCACGCCGCTCTCCGACGGCCTCTCCTCGGCCTGCCCCGCGTCGTCCGACCGCCGCGCCGGCGAGGCCGGAGACGGTGTCGTGGGCGGCGTGCCCGGCCGGGGCACCACACGCGCGCCGCTGCCGGGGAGCGCCGTAGGGTCGGCCGTGGGCACCTGCCCGGCGCCCGGCCGGGGCCCTATGGCCGCCCGCGCGGCCCCCCGCTCACCGGCTTGGACCGGCACCGTGGCGAGCTTGCCGCTGCCGCCGAGCGGCAGACCGGCGTCGTTCAGCCCACGGGTTCGCCGTGAGTCCTTCGGTTCCAGGGGTATCGGGGACCCCCGCAGCGGCTCGTCCGCCGTCCGCGGCAGAGTGAGCCGGAACTGCGAACCGCCGCCCGGCTCACCCCACGCCTGCAACCAGCCGCCGTGCAGCCGGGCGTCCTCCAGGGCGATGGAGAGCCCCAGTCCCGTACCACCGGTGGTACGCGCGCGTGCCGGGTCGGCCCGCCAGAAACGGCTGAACACCCGCGTCGCCTCGCCCGGCTTGAGCCCGACGCCGTAGTCGCGCACCGCGACCGCGACCGCGCCGCCCGCCGCCGCCAGCTTGACCACCACGTCCTTGCCCTCACCGTGCTCGACCGCGTTCACCACGAGGTTGCGCAGCACTCGCTCCACACGCCGGGCGTCGGCCTCGGCGACGACGGGCTGCTGGTCCCCCAGGACCCGTATCCGCGTCCCCTTGCGCTCCGCGAGCGGCTCGGCCCCGCTGACGACCTTCCGCACGACCTCGCGCAGGTCTATCGGCTCGGCCTCCAGTGCCGCCGCGCCCGCGTCGAACCGGCTGATCTCCAGCAGGTCCGCGAGCAGCGACTCGAACCGGTCCAGCTGGTCGGCGAGCAGCTCGGCCGACCGCGCGGTCACCGGGTCGAAGTCCACGCGCGCGTCATGGATGACGTCCGCCGCCATCCGTACCGTCGTCAACGGCGTACGCAACTCGTGCGACACATCGGAGACGAACCGCCGCTGCATCCGCGACAGGTCCTCCAGCTGCTGGATCTTCAGCTGCAGATTCTGCGCCATCTTGTTGAAGGCCTCGCCGAGCCGCGCGATGTCGTCCTCGCCGCTGACCTTCATACGTTCCTGGAGGCGTCCGGCGGACAGCCGCTCGGCGATCCCGGCCGCCATCCGCACGGGCGTGACGACCTGCCGCACCACGAGCCAGGCGATGGCCCCGAGCAGCACGACCACGAACAGCCCCGCCGTCGCCAGCGTCCCCTTGACCAGATCGAGGGACTTCTCCTCCTGAGTGAGCGGGAAGAGGTAGTACAGCTGGTACGGCTCACTGTTGGGGTCGCTGACCTGCTTGCCGATGATCAGCCCCGGCTGGGGCTCCTGCCCGTTGTCGTAGTAGATCCGCGTGTAGCTCTGGACGGCACTGGTGCCGTCGTCGACCCGCTCGCGCAGCTCCACGGGCACGCTGAGGTCCCATTTCACGCCCCCGGAGACACGCGGGCCGAGCCCCCCGGTGTCACCGTCGGCGGAGGCGGGGCTGAGGGTCACGACGTCGAACGCGCCCTGGCCACCACTGGACAGCGAATTCACCAGGTTGGTCATCCACTCGACGACGTTCTGCACCTGGTCGCCGTCCGGCTCCGCGCTGTCGTTCCCTGCCGCGCTCGCCTCACTGTCGGCCTTCTGCTCGGCGACCGTGAAGCCGCCGGTGGCCTGGCTCTGCGAGGCCTTGACCTTGGCGTCCAGCAGTCCGTTACGGACCTGCCCGATGACGACGAAGCCCAGCAGCAGTACGACGCTGAGCGACATCAGCAGGGTCGTCACGACGATCCTGAGCTGGATGTTGCGCCGCCACAGCCGCATCACGGGCAGCAGCGGACGGCGCACCCAGCGCATGAACAGCCTCAGGACCGGGCTGCCCTGGACTCCGCCCTGCAGCAACCCGCCGTCGAGGAGACGCCCCCAACGGGAACCCGACGACTTCCGGCCGACAGGCCGCTCCGCGCGGGTCCCCGGCTGGCCGGGCGCCGAAGCGGCACTGTCACCGGACATGTCAGCTGGGCCCTGCCTTGTATCCGACGCCACGGACGGTCACCACGATCTCCGGCCGCTCCGGGTCCTTCTCGACCTTGGAGCGCAGCCGCTGCACATGGACGTTCACCAGACGGGTGTCCGCCGCGTGGCGGTACCCCCAGACCTGCTCCAGCAGGACCTCCCGGGTGAACACCTGCCACGGCTTCCGCGCCAACGCGACCAGCAGGTCGAACTCCAGAGGCGTCAGCGCGATCGACTGCCCCTCCCGCTTCACGGAGTGCCCGGCCACATCGATGACCAGGTCACCTATGGCGAGCTGCTCCGGCGCCGGCTCCTCCGACCTCCTCAGCCTGGCCCGGATCCGGGCCACCAGCTCCTTCGGCTTGAACGGCTTCACGATGTAGTCGTCCGCGCCCGACTCCAGGCCGACCACCACATCCACGGTGTCGCTCTTCGCCGTGAGCATCACGATCGGCACCCCGGACTCCGCCCTGATCAGACGGCACACCTCGATCCCGTCCCGGCCCGGCAGCATCAGATCCAGCAGCACCAGATCCGGTTTGGCCTCACGGAACGCGGCCAGCGCCTTGTCGCCGTCGGCTACGAAAGACGGCTCAAAACCTTCACCACGCAACACAATGCCGAGCATCTCGGCCAGTGCGGTGTCGTCGTCGACGACAAGGACTCGTCCCTTCATGAATGCCATCATCCCATTAACTAAATCGTTACCTGGCGTGACCTGTCACACAGCTCGGCAAGCGCATCGGCGGTCACGGGCGACACAGCCCCTTCCTCGGTGACGATCGCCGTCACCAGCTCCGGCGGTGTCACGTCGAACGCCGGGTTGTACGCCTGGGTCCCCAGGGGTGCCACCGCGATCCCGCCTCCCGCCTCTGCTCCCGCCACCGGCACCTGAGGTGCCGTGATCTCGGTCACCTCATGACCCGCGCGCTGTTCCACCTCGATGGACGCCCCGTCCGGGGTGTCCGGATCCACCGTCGTCACCGGCGCCACCACGATGAACGGCACATGGTGATACCGGGCAAGCACCGCGAGCGGATAGGTCCCGACCTTGTTCGCCACCGATCCGTCGGCGGCGATCCGGTCGGCCCCGACCAGCACCGCGTCCACCTCCCCCGCCGCGAAGAGCGAACCCGCGGCATTGTCCGTGAGCAAGGTGTACGCCATTCCGCTGCGCGCCGCCTCATAAGCGGTCAGCCGGGAACCCTGCAGCAACGGCCGCGTCTCGTCCACCCACAGCCGACGCAGCCGCCCCGACCGGTGCGCGGCGAGCGCCACCGCGAACGCCGTGCCCTCACCACCCGACACCAGCGCACCGGTGTTGCAGTGCGTGAGCACCCGGTGCCCGCCGCCCGGCAGCAGCTCGTCGAGCAGCGCCAGCCCGTGCGCGGCCATGCGGGAACTCGCCTCGGCGTCCTCCCGGTGCAGCGCCCGCGCCGCGGCGAGCGCCGCCTCGGCGGCCTGCTCCTGGTCGCTCGTCCGGCCGAGCTCTGCCCGGTAGGCGGCCCGCGCCCGGCGCACACCGACGGCGAGGTTCACCGCGGTGGGCCGGGCACCCTCGAGCGCCTGGGCGGCGTCCTCCACGTCGAACCCCCGGGCGGCGGCGAGCGCGACGCCGTATGCCCCGGCGATGCCCAGCAGCGGCGCCCCGCGCACAGCGAGCGAACGGATCGCCTCCACCAGCGCGGGCGCGTCCGTGCACACCAGCTCGACCTCCTCGGCCGGCAGCCTCGTCTGGTCCAGGAGGACCAGGACGGGGCCTTCAGGTGGCTCGTCCCAACGGATCGCGGGTATCTCGGTCGGCCTGGTGTCGTCGCCGGATCGCGCGTACTGATCAGCCATGCGGTCAGTCTGCCCCGTATCCGTCGGACAATTGAAGGTACGCAGCGCATACGGCCCCCGGTCACTTCTCGGACACCGCGTGGCACGATGGGCGCCAACCTGCCGCCGCGACCGCGGACGAGCACCGTGAAGGAGCGACGATGAAGGACACTCCGGGCTGGGCCTCGCCCGGATCCGCCCCCTCGGGCGGCCAGGAGCCGGACCAGCAGGGCTCCGCGCAGCCGGCTGACCAGAGCGGCGCGGACCAGGCACAATCGCCGTCCAAGTGGTCCAAGGAGCAGCCGCCGCCCGCCCAGTGGACCGCTCCGAGCCCGCAGGGCCCCGGCCAGACCCCGCCACCACCACCGCCCGTCCCGGGCTGGGGCGGCCACCCCGGCGCGCCCCAGCCCGGCACCCAGCACCCCGGCCCCGGCGGCTACGGCCCGCCCGGCGGGCACCCCGGCTACGGCGCCCCTGGCCCGGGCTACGGCGCTCCCGGCTGGGGCGGCGGATGGGGAGGCCCCCCGCCCGCGGCCAAGCCCGGCGTGATCCCGCTGCGCCCGCTCGGCATCGGCGAGATCCTCGACGGCGCGGTCTCCACCATGCGCACGCACTGGCGCACGGTCCTGGGCATCTCCCTGACCGTCGCGGTCATCACCCAGATCGCGGCCATCCTGCTCCAGGGCCTCGTTCTCAACGACACCGCGAACTCGGACGTCCTCAGCGACCCGACCGCCACGCCCGACGAGCTGGGCCGCGCCCTCGGCGACACCCTGCTGACCACCTCCGCCGTCCTGGTGATCTCCCTGCTGGGCACCATCATCGCGACGGCCCTGCTCACGACCGTCACCAGCCGAGCCGTCCTCGGCAAGCCGGTGACCACCGCCGAAGCCTGGCGGGACGCCCGCCCGCAACTCCTCAGGCTGGGCGGCCTGACCCTCCTGCTGCTCCTCATCGCCGGCCTGATCATGACCGTGGGCGTCCTGCCCGGCATCCTCGTCGCCGCAGGGGGCTCGGCCGGCGCCGGCGTCCTCCTCGCCCTCGTCGGCGGGATCGGTGCCTTCGCCCTCACCGTCTGGCTGATGATCCGCTTCTCGCTCGCCTCGCCCGCGCTGATGCTGGAGAAGCAGGGCGTGGCGAAGTCGATGAACCGCTCCGTCAAGCTGGTGCGCGGCTCCTGGTGGCGGGTCCTCGGCATCCAACTGCTCGCCGCGATCATCGCCTACGTCGTCGCGTCGATCGTCGTGATCCCCTTCTCCGTCGTGGCCGCTCTCCTGGACGGCAACGGCATCTCCGACTTCATCGCCTCCGGCGGCGCGAACATCGGCTGGACGTACCTCGTCATCAGCGGCGTCGGCGCGGTCATCGGATCCACGGTCACCTTCCCGATCAGCGCCGGCGTCACCGTGCTCCTCTACATCGACCAGCGCATCCGCCGCGAGGCCCTCGACCTCGAACTGGGCCGCGCCGCCGGTGTCCAGGGCTACGGCGGCGACACCCCCGCCGCCACCCCGGGGAGCTGATGCGGTGAGACTGTCGGGGGGAGCGCTGACAGCCATACCGATGTCCTGGCGCTCGGCGGACGAGCCACCCATCACCCTCCCGCGCGACCCCGCGCGAGAGGCGGCACAGCGCGAGCTGTCCAAGGGCATGTACCACGAGAACGACCCCAGTTGGTACGAGCGCGCCATCGACGCCTTCTGGGACTGGCTCGACAAACTGTTCGGCGCCGCCTCCGCAGCCACCCCCGGCGGCACACTCGGCCTCGTCGTCATCGTCCTGGCCGTCCTGGCCCTCCTCGGAGCCCTGTGGTGGCGCCTCGGCACCCCTCGCCGCGCCCCTGTCTCGTCAGCTGTGCTCTTCGACGACCGCCCCCGCAGCGCCGCCGAACACCGCGCGGCCGCCGAGGCGCAGGCCGCCCAGGGCCACTGGAACCAGGCCGTCCAGGAACGCATGCGTGCCGTCGTCCGCTCCCTGGAGGAGCGCGCCCTGCTCGACGCCCGCCCCGGCCGCACCGCCGACGAGGCGGCCTCCGAAGCCGGCCGGGTCCTCCCCGCCCACGCGGACCGACTGCGCGCCGCCGCCCGGGACTTCGACGACGTCACATACGGCGGCCGGTCCGCGGCCGAAGGAACGTACCGCCGGCTCGCCGCCCTCGACGACGACCTGGAGCGCACCAAGCCCGCCCTGGCGAGCAGCACCGCCAGCACCGCGAACACGGCCCACAGCACGCGCCGGGGAGCCGCCGAATGACCACCGAGGCCACGCTCCCGTCCACCTCGGTCTCGCCCACCGCCCGCCAGGTGTGGACCCGCGCACGCGGTGTCGTGCTCGCGGCCGTGATCCTCCTGGCGGCGGCCGTCGTGATCGCCGTGATCCAGTCGGGCGCGGAGCACGGCCGCCTCGACCCGCGCTCCGCCGACACCAACGGCAGCCGCGCCGTCGCCGAACTCCTCACCGACCGGGACGTGTCCACCCGGCTCGTCACCACCCTCGACGAGGCGAGCGCCGCCGCGGGCCCCGACACCACACTCCTGATCGCTGTCCCCGACCTGCTGACCGATTCCCAGCAGAGCCGCCTGCGCACGGCGACCGAGGCCTCCGGCGGCCGCACGGTCCTCGTCGCCCCCGGCTCCCCGTCCGTCAGCACCCTCGCCCCCGGGGTCACCGCCGACCCCGTCCTCAGCTTCGACTCCACCCTCGCCCCCCGCTGCGACCTGCCCGCCGCCCGCCGCGCGGGCAGCGCCGACACCGGCGGCATCCGCTACCACGTCACAGCCCGCACGGCCGACACCTGCTACTCCGACGAGGGCCTGCCCACCCTGGTGCGCGTCCCGGCGGCAGAGGGGGACGGCGACACCGTCGTACTCGGCGCCCCCGACGTCCTCTACAACAGCAGCCTCGACGAGCAGGGCAACGCCTCCCTCGCCCTCCAACTCCTCGGCTCGCGCTCCCATGTGGTCTGGTACCTCCCCTCGCTCTCCGACGACTCGGCCTCCGACGCCGACAGCCGCAGCTTCTTCGACCTGCTCCCCTCGGGCTGGATCTGGGGCACCGCGCAGCTCTTCGTCGCCGGGGCCCTGGCCGCCCTCTGGCGGGCACGCCGACTCGGCCCCCTGGTGCCCGAGAAACTCCCCGTCGCGATCCGCGCCTCCGAAACCGTCGAAGGCCGCGCCCGCCTCTACCGCAAGGCCAACGCCCGCGACCGCGCGGCCGCCGCTCTTCGCTCCACCACCCGCACGCGCCTCGCCCCCCTCGTAGGTGTCCCCGTCTCCCGGGCACACACGCCCGAGGCCCTGCTCCCCGCCCTGTCCTCACACCTCCACGGCGACGGACAGTCCCTGCACGCCCTCCTCTTCGGCCCGCCGCCCAGCGACGACACCGCCCTCATCGCCCTCACCGACCAACTCGACGCCCTCGAAAGAGAGGTACGCCGTTCATGATGGACCCGACCACTGACAACGCCGGGACCACCGGGGACCCGGGTGCCGCCCGAGCCTCCCTGGAGGCCCTGCGCGCCGAGATCGCCAAAGCCGTGGTCGGCCAGGACCCCGCCGTGACCGGCCTCGTCGTCGCCCTCCTCTGCCGCGGACACGTCCTACTTGAAGGAGTCCCTGGAGTAGCCAAAACGTTGCTCGTCCGCGCCCTCGCGTCCGCACTGGAACTGGACACCAAGCGCGTCCAGTTCACCCCGGACCTCATGCCGAGCGACGTCACCGGCTCCCTCGTCTACGACACCCGCAGCGCCGAGTTCTCCTTCCAGCCCGGCCCGGTCTTCACCAACCTGCTCCTCGCCGACGAGATCAACCGCACCCCGCCGAAGACCCAGTCCTCCTTGCTGGAGGCCATGGAGGAGCGCCAGGTCACGGTCGACGGCACCCCACGCCCGCTCCCGGACCCGTTCCTGGTCGCCGCGACCCAGAACCCGGTCGAGTACGAGGGCACGTATCCCCTCCCCGAAGCCCAGCTGGACCGTTTCCTCCTCAAACTGACGGTCCCACTCCCGTCCCGTGAGGACGAGATCAACGTCCTCACCCGCCACGCAGAGGGCTTCAACCCGCGCGACCTGCGCGCCGCCGGCGTACGCCCCGTCGCGAACGCGGCCGACCTCGAAGCGGCCCGCGCCGCCGTGGCCAAGACGACGATCTCCCCCGAGATCACCGCCTACGTGGTGGACATCTGCCGCGCCACCCGCGAGTCCCCGTCCCTCACCCTCGGCGTCTCCCCCCGAGGCGCCACAGCCCTCCTCGCGGCCTCCCGCGCCTGGGCCTGGCTGACGGGCCGCGACTACGTCATCCCCGACGATGTCAAGGCACTCGCCCTTCCGACCCTCCGCCATCGCGTCCAGCTCCGCCCGGAGGCCGAGATGGAAGGCGTGACGGCCGACTCGGTCATCAACGCGATCCTCGCCCACCTCCCCGTCCCCCGCTGATGGCCCCCACCGGACGCGCCGCACTCCTCGCGGCCCTCGGCACTCTCCCCGTGGGCATCTGGGAACCCAGCTGGACGGGCATCCTCGCCGTGAACGCATCCCTGGCCCTGGCATGCGCCTGCGACTACGCCCTCGCCGCCCCAGTGCGCCGACTGGGCCTCACACGCTCCGGCGACACCTCCGCACGCCTGGGCGAAACCGCGGACGTCACCCTCACGGTCACCAACTCCTCCAACCGCCCCCTGCGCGCCCAGCTCCGCGACGCCTGGCCCCCCAGCAGCTGGCTCCCCGGCACCGAAGTGGCCGCCTCCCGCCACCGCCTCACGGTCCCCCCAGGCGAACGCCGCCGCGTCACCACACGCCTGCGCCCCACCCGCCGAGGCGACCGCCAAGCGGACAAGGTCACGATCCGCTCGTACGGCCCCCTCGGCCTCTTCGCCCGCCAGGGCAGCCACAAGGTCCCCTGGACCGTACGGGTCCTCCCGCCGTTCACCAGTCGCAAACACCTGCCCTCCAAGCTGGCCCGCCTGCGCGAACTCGACGGCCGCACCAGCCTCCTGACCCGAGGCGAGGGCACGGAGTTCGACAGCCTCCGCGAATACATCCCCGGCGACGACACCCGTTCCATCGACTGGCGCGCCACGGCCCGCCAGTCCTCGGTGGCGGTACGCACCTGGCGCCCCGAACGCGATCGCCACATCCTCCTCGTCCTGGACACCGGCCGAACCTCCGCAGGCCGCGTGGGCGACGCCCCCCGCCTCGACGCTTCCATGGACGCGGCCCTCCTCCTGGCCGCGCTCGCCTCCCGAGCCGGCGACCGTGTGGACCTCCTGGCCTACGACCGCCACGTACGAGCCCTCGTCCAGGGCCGCACGGCCGGCGACGTACTCCCATCCCTGGTCAACGCGATGGCCCCCCTCGAACCCGAGCTCGTCGAAACGGACGCCCGCGGCCTCACGGCCACCGCACTCCGTACGGCATCCCGCCGCGCCCTCATCGTTCTCCTCACGACCCTCGACGCGGCCCCCGTCGAACAGGGCCTCCTCCCGGTGCTGTCCCGCCTCACCCAACGCCATACGCTTCTGGTGGCCTCGGTCGCCGACCCGCACATCGCCCGCATGGCCGGCTCACGAGGCACCACAGAGGCCGTCTACGAGGCCGCAGCGGCCGCGCAGGCCCAAACAGACCGCCACCGCACCGCCGAACAACTCCGCCGCCACGGCGTCACAGTCGTCGACGCGACCCCGGAGAACCTGGCGCCGGCCCTGGCTGATGCCTATCTGGCGCTGAAGGCAGCAGGTCGCCTCTGATTCCTCTAATTCAGGGGGGCAATCCTGGAAAGGGAGGGAGCACCCCAAACGCAGAAAGGCCCACACCGTGAGGTGTGGGCCTTTCTGTAATATTTGTTCGGCGGTGTCCTACTCTCCCACAGGGTCCCCCCTGCAGTACCATCGGCGCTGTAAGGCTTAGCTTCCGGGTTCGGAATGTAACCGGGCGTTTCCCTCACGCTATGACCACCGAAACACTATGAAACTGTCAAACACCCGCACCACCCGCTGTGACCCGGGCGGGGTTGTTCGTGGTTTCAGAACCAACACAGTGGACGCGAGCAACTGAGGACAAGCCCTCGGCCTATTAGTACCAGTCAACTCCAGCGGTTACCCGCCTTCCATATCTGGCCTATCAACCCAGTCGTCTACTGGGAGCCTTAACCCCTCAAAGGGGGTGGGAATACTCATCTCGAAGCAGGCTTCCCGCTTAGATGCTTTCAGCGGTTATCCCTCCCGAACGTAGCCAACCAGCCATGCCCTTGGCAGAACAACTGGCACACCAGAGGTTCGTCCGTCCCGGTCCTCTCGTACTAGGGACAGCCCTTCTCAATATTCCTGCGCGCGCAGCGGATAGGGACCGAACTGTCTCACGACGTTCTAAACCCAGCTCGCGTACCGCTTTAATGGGCGAACAGCCCAACCCTTGGGACCGACTCCAGCCCCAGGATGCGACGAGCCGACATCGAGGTGCCAAACCATCCCGTCGATATGGACTCTTGGGGAAGATCAGCCTGTTATCCCCGGGGTACCTTTTATCCGTTGAGCGACGGCGCTTCCACAAGCCACCGCCGGATCACTAGTCCCGACTTTCGTCCCTGCTCGACCCGTCGGTCTCACAGTCAAGCTCCCTTGTGCACTTACACTCACCACCTGATTGCCAACCAGGCTGAGGGAACCTTTGGGCGCCTCCGTTACTCTTTAGGAGGCAACCGCCCCAGTTAAACTACCCATCAGACACTGTCCCCGATCCGGATCACGGACCCGGGTTAGACATCCAGCACGACCAGACTGGTATTTCAACGACGACTCCACCCGAACTGGCGTCCGAGCTTCACAGTCTCCCAGCTATCCTACACAAGCCGAACCGAACACCAATATCAAACTGTAGTAAAGGTCCCGGGGTCTTTCCGTCCTGCTGCGCGAAACGAGCATCTTTACTCGTAGTGCAATTTCACCGGGCCTATGGTTGAGACAGTCGAGAAGTCGTTACGCCATTCGTGCAGGTCGGAACTTACCCGACAAGGAATTTCGCTACCTTAGGATGGTTATAGTTACCACCGCCGTTTACTGGCGCTTAAGTTCTCAGCTTCGCACGCCCGAAAGCGCACTAACCGGTCCCCTTAACGTTCCAGCACCGGGCAGGCGTCAGTCCGTATACATCGCCTTACGGCTTCGCACGGACCTGTGTTTTTAGTAAACAGTCGCTTCTCGCTGGTCTCTGCGGCCACCCCCAGCTCACCGAGTAAATCGGATCACCGGTGATGGCCCCCCTTCTCCCGAAGTTACGGGGGCATTTTGCCGAGTTCCTTAACCATAGTTCACCCGAACGCCTCGGTATTCTCTACCTGACCACCTGAGTCGGTTTAGGGTACGGGCCGCCATGAAACTCGCTAGAGGCTTTTCTCGACAGCATAGGATCATCCACTTCACCACAATCGGCTCGGCATCAGGTCTCAGACTATTGCCAGGCGGATTTACCTACCTGACGTCCTACACCCTTACCCCGGGACAACCACCGCCCGGGATGGACTACCTTCCTGCGTCACCCCATCACTCACCTACTACAGGTCTGGTCCGTCGGCTCCACCACTTTCCTTTCCCCGAAGGGTCCGGAACGGCTTCACGGACTTAGCATCGCCTGGTTCAATGTTTGACGCTTCACAGCGGGTACCGGAATATCAACCGGTTATCCATCGACTACGCCTGTCGGCCTCGCCTTAGGTCCCGACTTACCCTGGGCAGATCAGCTTGACCCAGGAACCCTTGGTCAATCGGCGCACACGTTTCTCACGTGTGTATCGCTACTCATGCCTGCATTCTCACTCGTCAACCGTCCACAACTCGCTTCCGCGGCTGCTTCACCCGGCAGACGACGCTCCCCTACCCATCCCAGCGGGCGTTGGCCCTCATGCTGAAATGACACGACTTCGGCGGTACGCTTGAGCCCCGCTACATTGTCGGCGCGGAATCACTAGACCAGTGAGCTATTACGCACTCTTTCAAGGGTGGCTGCTTCTAAGCCAACCTCCTGGTTGTCTGTGCGACTCCACATCCTTTCCCACTTAGCGTACGCTTAGGGGCCTTAGTCGATGCTCTGGGCTGTTTCCCTCTCGACCATGGAGCTTATCCCCCACAGTCTCACTGCCGCGCTCTCACTTACCGGCATTCGGAGTTTGGCTAAGGTCAGTAACCCGGTAGGGCCCATCGCCTATCCAGTGCTCTACCTCCGGCAAGAAACACACGACGCTGCACCTAAATGCATTTCGGGGAGAACCAGCTATCACGGAGTTTGATTGGCCTTTCACCCCTAACCACAGGTCATCCCCCAGGTTTTCAACCCTGGTGGGTTCGGTCCTCCACGAAGTCTTACCTCCGCTTCAACCTGCCCATGGCTAGATCACTCCGCTTCGGGTCTTGAGCGTGCTACTCAAACGCCCTATTCGGACTCGCTTTCGCTACGGCTACCCCACAACGGGTTAACCTCGCAACACACCGCAAACTCGCAGGCTCATTCTTCAAAAGGCACGCAGTCACGAGGCAAGCACAAGTGCTCACCCGACGCTCCCACGGCTTGTAGGCACACGGTTTCAGGTACTATTTCACTCCGCTCCCGCGGTACTTTTCACCATTCCCTCACGGTACTATCCGCTATCGGTCACCAGGGAATATTTAGGCTTAGCGGGTGGTCCCGCCAGATTCACACGGGATTTCTCGGGCCCCGTGCTACTTGGGTGTCTCTCAAACGAGCCGTTGACGTTTCAGCTACGGGGGTCTTACCCTCTACGCCGGACCTTTCGCATGTCCTTCGCCTACATCAACGGTTTCTGACTCGTCCTGTCGCCGGCAGACGACAGAAGAGAGATCCCACAACCCCGTATACGCAACCCCTGCCGGGTCTCACACGCATACGGTTTGGCCTCATCCGGTTTCGCTCGCCACTACTCCCGGAATCACGGTTGTTTTCTCTTCCTGCGGGTACTGAGATGTTTCACTTCCCCGCGTTCCCTCCACTTGCCCTATGTGTTCAGGCAAGGGTGACAGCCCATGACGACTGCCGGGTTTCCCCATTCGGACACCCCCGGATCAAAGCCTGGTTGACGACTCCCCGGGGCCTATCGTGGCCTCCCACGTCCTTCATCGGTTCCTGGTGCCAAGGCATCCACCGTGCGCCCTTAAAAACTTGGCCACAGATGCTCGCGTCCACTGTGCAGTTCTCAAACAACGACCAACCACCCATCACCCCCGGCAACAACCGGAGTTCACTGGGGCCGGCACTGAAGGCAGCCACACGGCCATACCCTCAGACACCCAACAGCGTGCCCGACACCCTCGCCTCTCTCATCCGTGTTCCACGCCGAAGCAGTACTAACGAACCCGAGAAGACCGAGTGTGCCGAATAATCAACGTTCCACCCTTGAGCAACCACCGCAGAACATTCGCCTGCGTTGTGGCCCTGGACCACCGAGCAAGCTCGACGGCCTAGATGCTCCTTAGAAAGGAGGTGATCCAGCCGCACCTTCCGGTACGGCTACCTTGTTACGACTTCGTCCCAATCGCCAGTCCCACCTTCGACAGCTCCCTCCCTTACGGGTTGGGCCACCGGCTTCGGGTGTTACCGACTTTCGTGACGTGACGGGCGGTGTGTACAAGGCCCGGGAACGTATTCACCGCAGCACTGCTGATCTGCGATTACTAGCAACTCCGACTTCATGGGGTCGAGTTGCAGACCCCAATCCGAACTGAGACAGGCTTTTTGAGATTCGCTCCGCCTCACGGCTTCGCAGCTCATTGTACCTGCCATTGTAGCACGTGTGCAGCCCAAGACATAAGGGGCATGATGACTTGACGTCGTCCCCACCTTCCTCCGAGTTGACCCCGGCAGTCTCCTGTGAGTCCCCATCACCCCGAAGGGCATGCTGGCAACACAGAACAAGGGTTGCGCTCGTTGCGGGACTTAACCCAACATCTCACGACACGAGCTGACGACAGCCATGCACCACCTGTACACCGACCACAAGGGGGCGACCATCTCTGGCCGTTTCCGGTGTATGTCAAGCCTTGGTAAGGTTCTTCGCGTTGCGTCGAATTAAGCCACATGCTCCGCTGCTTGTGCGGGCCCCCGTCAATTCCTTTGAGTTTTAGCCTTGCGGCCGTACTCCCCAGGCGGGGAACTTAATGCGTTAGCTGCGGCACCGACGACGTGGAATGTCGCCAACACCTAGTTCCCACCGTTTACGGCGTGGACTACCAGGGTATCTAATCCTGTTCGCTCCCCACGCTTTCGCTCCTCAGCGTCAGTAATGGCCCAGAGATCCGCCTTCGCCACCGGTGTTCCTCCTGATATCTGCGCATTTCACCGCTACACCAGGAATTCCGATCTCCCCTACCACACTCTAGTCTGCCCGTATCGAATGCAGACCCGGGGTTAAGCCCCGGGCTTTCACATCCGACGCGACAGACCGCCTACGAGCTCTTTACGCCCAATAATTCCGGACAACGCTCGCGCCCTACGTATTACCGCGGCTGCTGGCACGTAGTTAGCCGGCGCTTCTTCTGCAGGTACCGTCACTTTCGCTTCTTCCCTGCTGAAAGAGGTTTACAACCCGAAGGCCGTCATCCCTCACGCGGCGTCGCTGCATCAGGCTTTCGCCCATTGTGCAATATTCCCCACTGCTGCCTCCCGTAGGAGTCTGGGCCGTGTCTCAGTCCCAGTGTGGCCGGTCGCCCTCTCAGGCCGGCTACCCGTCGTCGCCTTGGTGAGCCGTTACCTCACCAACAAGCTGATAGGCCGCGGGCTCATCCTTCACCGCCGGAGCTTTCCACCACCAGGCCATGCGGCCGGTGGTTGTATCCGGTATTAGACCCCGTTTCCAGGGCTTGTCCCAGAGTGAAGGGCAGATTGCCCACGTGTTACTCACCCGTTCGCCACTAATCCCCACCGAAGTGGTTCATCGTTCGACTTGCATGTGTTAAGCACGCCGCCAGCGTTCGTCCTGAGCCAGGATCAAACTCTCCGTGAATGTTTACCCGTAATCGGGTGCACACATCACGAGAGCGGAACAACCAGGCGGAATAAGCCCGGCCGTTCACAGCGTCCTCGCTGTGTTTTTTCAAAGGAACCTCGCCCCAACCACATGGCCGGGAACGGGGTATCAACATATCTGGCGTTGATTTTTGGCACGCTGTTGAGTTCTCAAGGAACGGACGCTTCCTTTGTACTCACCCGAGCAACTTCTCGAGCTTTCCTCCGGGCGCTTCCCTTCGGTCTTGCATTTCCAACCTTACCAGATCCGTTTTCCGTTCCGTTTCCGGTCGGAATTCATTTCCAGTGGCCGTTGGAGGGCCTCTGCCTATTTGATTGCCTTACGGCTTTCTTTTCGGCGAGTCCGACTTTATCAGAAGTTTTTGGCCGGACTGACCAGCCGCTCATTCTGAATCATCGGATGGGCTCACTCGGGAATCATCTTCACGAGAAGCCGACAGATATTCACTGTCACCTGGGGCATGTCCACCTCTAGGTAACTGTGTAAATCTACCTCCCCACACGCGCCGTGTCAACGGCTCCTGCGGGAACGAAGAGGAGACTAACAGCCCGACGGGGGTGTCCGCACATCAGGCGGCCGTAGGGACCGCGGCACTGCGTTCGTGCTCCTCGACGTCGCCCGTGTCGCCGGCCCGGACGGCGCGTCCTCCCAGGACATAGACGTAGGCGAGGAAGGCCAGCTCGGCAAGGACTCCGATGCTGATACGGGCCCAGGTGGGCAGGCCGGAGGGGGTGACGAAGCCTTCGATGGCGCCGGAGACGAAGAGGACCAGCGCCAGGCCTATCGCCATGCCCAGGGCGGCTCGCCCCTCCTCGGCCAGGGCCGAACGGCGGGTGCGGGGACCGGGATCGATGACGGTCCAGCCGAGGCGTAGGCCCGTGCCGGCGGCCACGAAGACAGCGGTCAGTTCCAGGAGGCCGTGCGGGAGTATCAGGCCGAGGAAAACGTCGAGGCGGCCGGCCGAGGACATCAGGCCGATGCCCACGCCAAGGTTGAGCATGTTCAGCAGCAGGATCCAGAGGACCGGCAGGCCCAGGAAGATGCCCAGGACGAGGCACATCGCGGCGGCCTGTGCGTTGTTCGTCCACACCTGGGCGGCGAAGGAGGCGGCGGGATGGCTGGAGTAGTACGTCTCGTACTGGCCCCCGGGACGGGTCATCTCGCGGAGTTCGTCGGGGGCCGCCAGGGTGGCCTGGACCTCCGGATGGATGCCGATCCACCACCCCAGGAGGACGGCGACGAGGGTGGAGAGGAGTGCTGTGGGGACCCACCAGTGGCGGGAGCGGTACACGGCGGCCGGGAATCCGTGGGTCAGGAAGCGCGTGACATCTCGCCAGGAAGCGCGTCGGTTTCCTGTCACGGCACTGCGCGCGCGTGCCACCAGTTGGCTGAGACGGCCGGTGAGCTGGGGGTCCGGGGCGCTGGACTGGATCAGCGAGAGGTGGGTGGCCGTGCGCTGGTAGAGGGCGACGAGTTCGTCGACCTCGGCGCCGTTGAGGCGGCGCTGGCGGCGGAGCAGGGCATCCAGGCGGTCCCACTCGGCGCGATGGGCGGACACGAAGACATCGAGGTCCATCGGGTGTGCTGCTCCTCGTCCCTCTCGTATTGCGTGTCAGCTTGTCGTACTGGTCGTACTGCGGCGCGATGTGACTTCAGCTTGGCAGACTGGCCGTTCTCGGGGCAGGTCAGGGGATGAAACCGGAAGGACTACGGGTGTGAGTGAGCTAGTGACGGGCGAGGCGGTGGCGCTGGAGCTGCGTCCCGCGAAGCTGCCGAGCCGGGCGCTGGCCGTGTTGGTCGACCTGATCGTGGCCATGGTCGTCTACTTCGCGGTGGTCTTGGTTTTCGTGCTGGCGACGGCCGGCCTCGACGAGGCGGCCCAGATGGCGATATCCATCGCGAGCTTCCTGCTCGTACTGGTGGGCGGGCCGATCGCGGTGGAGACGCTGAGCCATGGGCGTTCGCTGGGGAAGCTGGCGTGCGGGCTGCGGGTGGTGCGGGACGACGGCGGGCCGATCCGGTTCCGGCACGCGCTGGTGCGCGGTGCGGTCGGGGTGGTCGAGATCCTGATGACCTTGGGAGTCGTCGCGTGCATCGCCTCGCTCGTGTCGGCGCGGGGGCGGCGGCTGGGTGACGTGTTCGCGGGGACGCTGGTCGTGCGGGAGCGGGTGCCGGCCGGGCAGACGGCGTTCATGCCTCCCCCGCCGCCCTGGCTGGTCGGGCGGTTCTCCGGGCTCGACCTGTCCGCCGTTCCGGACGGGCTGTGGCTGGCCATCCGCCAGTACCTGACGCGCATGCGGCAGCTGGACCCGCACGTCGGCGCTGCCATGGCGGAACGTCTCGCCTCGGACCTCGCGGCGCGTACGGGGGCGCCGGCGCCGCATGGAGTGCCGCCGGGCGCGTACCTCGCGGCCGTGGTGCACGAGCGGCAGGCTCGGGAGGCTCGGCAGGCGTTCGGGGGCGCGGGTGCTGTCGGGCCGGGGGCGCCGGTCGGTGGCCCCGGGTGGGGTGGGCCGATGGCTCGGCCCGCGATGCCTCAACCTCCGGTGGCCCCTGTGTATGCGCCGCCTGGGGGTTTTGTGGGGCAGGCGCCGCCGGCGGGCCCCTTGGGGTATGTGCCGCCTGGCGGAGCCGCTGCCGCTCCGGGGGCCAATGCTTCCGGCACGACGGCTTCGGGCATCTCCGAGGCACCCCAGGAGCCGCAAGGGCCACAAGGGCCACCTGCCGAGCGGCCGGGCACCGGGTTCGCGCCGCCCGCGTAAGCCACGGCCCCTCACGTCCAAAACGTGCAAGCTGCTGTCAGTCGAACGTCGACGGCGGTGTTTCCAGGTGCTCCAGCTCGATTCCAGGTGCCGCCAGAACGACGTCCCCCGCGATGTGAACGGTGTGCCGCTCGCCCGTGTCCAGGGCTGTGACCTGGTATTTGTCCACGGTCAGGGGGCCGTTGTCAGTGGCGTGTGCTTCTCTTGCGATCAAGGCCCAGGACTGGTCGAGGGTGCGCGGGGCGAGGACCGGGTCGGTGAAGGCGACGAGGCGTACGCGGGTGGCGGGCTCGGCAGGGGTGAGGCGCAGGAGACGGGCGGTGGCGATGAGGAACGCCGGGGAGGTGCCGGTGAAGGCATGGGCGCGGACATTGCCTTCGGTGGCCTCCGTGCCGGTGGGGTCGGTGCGGACCCAGGTGACGCCGTCGAGGGCGGCACCGCGGACCTGCCAGCTCGCGGCGTGGAGTTCGAGGCGGATGGGACGGCCGAGTTCGTCCAGGGCGAGGTCGACGGAGCCTGCGTGGTCGCCGGAGGGGGTGGTCAGTTGGGACACATAACGCCAGCCGGACGGGCCGGGCGCGCAGTGGAAGTGTTCCTCGGCGAGGAGGGTGTGATCGTGCGGGTCGTGAAGCGAATACCGGCCGCGGGGCATGGGGGTCCTGGGTCTTGACGGGCTGGTCCGGCCGACGGGCGGGGCGGGAGCCGAAGGGGCAGGCCCCCGGCACGGGGGTGCGGGGGCCTGCCTGGGAGCTGCTGCCGACGTGGGTGCGTCAGTGCACGGACGCACCCGTCGCGGGGCGGATCAGTAGCGGTAGTGGTCCGGCTTGTACGGGCCCTCGACCTCGACCCCGATGTACGAGGCCTGCTCGGGGCGGAGCGTCGTGAGCTTCACGCCGAGCGCGTCGAGGTGGAGGCGGGCGACCTTCTCGTCGAGGTGCTTGGGCAGCGTGTACACGCCGATCGGGTACTCGGACTGCTTGGTGAACAGCTCGATCTGGGCCAGGGTCTGGTCCGCGAAGGAGTTGGACATCACGAACGACGGGTGGCCGGTGGCGTTGCCCAGGTTCAGCAGGCGCCCCTCGGACAGGACGATGAGCACCTTGCCGTCGGGGAACTTCCAGGTGTGGACCTGCGGCTTGACCTCGTCCTTGACGATGCCCGGGATCTGCGCGAGGCCGGCCATGTCGATCTCGTTGTCGAAGTGGCCGATGTTGCCGACGATGGCCTGGTGCTTCATCCTGGCCATGTCCGAGGCCATGATGATGTCCTTGTTGCCGGTCGTGGTGATGAAGATGTCGGCCTTGTCGACGACCTCGTCGAGGGTCGTGACCTGGTAGCCGTCCATCGCCGCCTGGAGCGCGCAGATCGGGTCGATCTCGGTGACGATGACGCGGGCGCCCTGTCCGCGCAGAGACTCCGCACAGCCCTTGCCCACATCACCGTAACCACAGACGACGGCGGTCTTGCCGCCGATGAGGACATCGGTGGCGCGGTTGATGCCGTCGATCAGGGAGTGGCGGCAGCCGTACTTGTTGTCGAACTTCGACTTGGTGACGGCGTCGTTCACGTTGATCGCCGGGAACAGCAGGTCGCCGTCACGCTGCATCTCGTACAGGCGGTGGACACCGGTGGTGGTCTCCTCGGTGACACCGCGGATCTCCGAGGCCAGCTGGGTCCACTTCTGGGAGCCGTCGGTGATGGTGCGGTTCAGCAGTTCGAGGATGACGCGGTGCTCGTCGTTCTCGGCCGTGTCGACGGCGGGCACCTTGCCGGCCTTCTCGTACTCGACGCCCTTGTGGACGAGGAGAGTGGCGTCACCGCCGTCGTCGAGGATCATGTTGGGGCCGCCGGTGGGGCTGTCCGGCCAGGTCAGCGCCTGCTCGGTGCACCACCAGTACTCCTCCAGAGTCTCGCCCTTCCAGGCGAAGACCGGGATGCCCCGCGGGCTGTCCACCGTGCCGTTGGGGCCGACCGCGACGGCGGCGGCGGCGTGGTCCTGGGTGGAGAAGATGTTGCAGGAGGCCCAGCGGACCTGGGCGCCGAGGGCGGCCAGGGTCTCGATGAGGACGGCGGTCTGCACGGTCATGTGCAGGGAGCCGGTGACACGCGCGCCGGCGAGGGGCTGCGCCTCGGCGTACTCCCTGCGGATCGCCATCAGGCCGGGCATCTCATGCTCGGCGAGGGTGATCTCCTTGCGGCCGAACTCGGCCAGGGAGAGGTCGGCGACCTTGAAGTCCTGCCGGTTGTCGACAGTCGTCATTACGAGCTGCTCCTCGGTGTCGGGTCGAGGGTGGATAGGGCTGGTCTGCGCGGCGGCGGACACAGGAGTGCCCGAAGAGGACACAGGCATGCCCGCGTGCGCGCAGCACAGTCCGTCGGAGGCCCTCTCTCCCTCGGCCGGTCCTCGGTGGGACCGCCCGACCGCCATCAGCAGCGACGTCTGGCTCCGTCCCAAGCTACACCGGTCGGCCCGGCCTGCCCCAGTCCGCCTGCGTACAGATCAAGCCGAAGAGGGTGGCTGGGGCGGAGATCCGTTGGGCGGGGACGGGAAAGGGCCCGTCGCTGCGGTTCGCGACGGGCCCCGGTGTCCTGGGGAGTGGCTGGTGGGTCAGTGCTCGGCGGTGGGGGCCGGGCCGCCGGGGGCGGCGTCGGGGTCGGCGCCCCTGGCGGCCTCCGCCTCGCTGTAGATGTCGGGCTCCAGGTAGATGACGCGGGCGATCGGGACGGCCTCGCGGATGCGGGCCTCGGCCGCGTCGATGGCGTTGGCGATCTCGGTGGCCGTGTCGTCGTGCTGGACGGCGATCTTGGCGGCGACGAGGAGTTCCTCGGGGCCGAGGTGGAGGGTGCGCATGTGGATGACGCGGGTGACGGTGTCGCCGTCGACGACGGCCTTCGCGATCTTCTCGACGTCCTCGGCGCCCGCGGCCTCGCCGAGGAGCAGGGACTTCGTCTCGGCGGCGAGGACGATCGCGATCAGGATGAGCAGGACGCCGATGCAGAGGGTGCCGATGCCGTCCCAGACGCCGTCGCCGGTGAGCAGGGCGAGGCCGACGCCGCCGAGGGCGAGGATCAGGCCGACGAGGGCGCCGAGGTCCTCCAGGAGGACGACCGGCAGTTCGGGGGCCTTGGCGTGGCGGACGAACTCGGTCCAGGACTTCTTGCCCCGCAGGGCGTTGGACTCCTTGATGGCGGTCCGGAAGGAGAAGGTCTCGGCGATGATCGCGAAGACGAGGACGCCGACCGGCCAGTACCAGTTCTCGATCTCGTGCGGGTGCTTGATCTTCTCGTAGCCCTCGTAGAGGGCGAACATACCGCCCACGGAGAAGAGGACGATGGAGACGAGGAAGGCGTAGATGTAGCGTTCGCGGCCGTAGCCGAAGGGGTGTTGCGGGGTCGCCTCGCGCTTGGCCTTCTTGCCGCCGAGGAGCAGCAGCGCCTGGTTGCCGGAGTCCGCGAGGGAGTGCACGGACTCGGCGAGCATCGACGACGAGTGGCTGAAGAGGAACGCCACGAACTTCGCTACCGCGATCGCGAGGTTGGCGGCGAGTGCCGCCACGATCGCCTTGGTGCCGCCTGACGCGCTCATGTGTCCGGGGTTCCCTTCGCCTACGCATATGTCTGTGCATGGGCATGGGTACCCACGCTTCCGTCCGTCACCGGCCGGGCTTTGCCAGCCTTTTGCAGGGGGCATTGTTGCAGCCCGGTCCGGCGGCGGTGCGCCAGGCTGTGGATCAGGAGGGGTTCACGCCGTTCAGGCGACCACGGTGGCGCGGAACAGCGTGCCCGGTCCGGACACCTCGGCCTTCTGGTCCGCCGGTACGAAGACGGATTCGCCGGGGGCGAGCGTGTGTTCGCCGGCGCGGACGGAACCGGCCGTGCAGAGGAGGATCTGCGGGGTGGCGCGGGTGAGGTCGTGCGCGGCGGTGGCCTCGGGGAGGACGTAGCGGGAGAGGCGGAACTCCTCGATGGGGGTCTCGTAGACCTCCTCGCCGTCGGGGGACGCCTCGGGGCGCAGGACGCCGGGGTCGGTCGCCTCGAAGCGGACGATGCGCAGGAGTTCGGGGACGTCGACGTGCTTGGGGGTCAGGCCGCAGCGCAGGACGTTGTCGGAGTTGGCCATGATCTCGACGCCGAGGCCGTTCAGGTAGGCGTGCGGGATTCCGGCGCCGAGGAACAGGGCCTCGCCGGGCTGCAGGCGGACGTGATTGAGGAGCATGGCGGCGATGACGCCGGGGTCGCCCGGGTAGTGGTGGGCGATGTCGGCGTACGGGGCGTAGTCGCCGCCGAGGCGGGCGCAGGCGGCCGCGGCCTCGGTGACCGTGTGGGCCATCTCCTCGGGGTCGGCGCCCAGGACGGCGGTCAGCACCTCGCGCAGGGCGGCCTCTTCGGGGTGGGCGTGCAGGAGGTCGACATACGGCTTGAGGGAGTCGACGTCGAGGGCGGCGAGCAGGTCGGCGGCCCGGAGCGGGTCGCGGAAGCCGCAGAGGCCGTCGAACTCCGTGAGGGCGCAGATCAGTTCGGGCTTGTGGTTGGCGTCCTTGTAGTTGCGGTGGCCCGCGTCGATCGGGATGCCCCGGCGCTCCTCGTCCTCGTACCCCTCCCTGGCCTGTTCGAGGTTGGGGTGGACCTGGAGGGAGAGGGGCGCGCCGGCGGCGAGGAGCTTCAGGAGGAACGGGAGGCGGGGGCCGAACTTGGCGACGGTTCGAGATCCCAACTCACGTTCCGGGTCCTCGTCGATCACCTCGGTGAGAGGGCCGCGACCGGTGCGGGAGGGCGCTCCGGGGTGGGCGCCCATCCACATCTCCGCCTGTGGCTCGCCGGTGGGTGCCACGCCGAGGAGCTGCGGGATGGCGGTGGTCGAGCCCCAGGCGTAGGGGCGGACGGTGTTGTCGAGGCGGTCCATGGTGTGTGTTTCTCCGTAGGTGGGGAGCCGGCCGAGGCCCCGGTCAGGGTCGGGCTCCGGTAAAGATCAGGCTCTGGAAGCGAGCGACAGGTAAACGGCGGCGAAATCCGTGATGGCGATCATCTCCGCGAGGGTTTCCAGGTCGCTGCCTTCCTCGGGTTCCAGCTCGCTGATCGCGGTGTCGTGGCTGAGGGCCAGCTCGCGGGCGGCCGGTACGGCGCTCAGACCGCCGGTCGGGCGGTCGCGGAGGACCACCACGCGCGCGTGGAGGGCGGGTGGCTCATCGACGCGGTCACGGAAGAAGTCGTCGGGGTCGGCGCTCGCGGCGAGCGGGCCGGACAGCAGCACGGTGTGTGAGGCGAGGGCCTCGGGCAGCTGGGCGGCGAGGGAGGGGCGGCCCGCCAGTTCGGCGAGCGCGGCCGCGAAACGGCGGCCCACCGGGCCTGCGGCCTGGCCCTCGGTCCAGATCACCGGGAGCCCGTCGGCGAGCTCGGCAGCGAGCGTCTTGGCGGGGTTGCTGTACGTGGCGATGGCCGGGCCGCAGCGCTCGGCCACGCCGTCGAGGCGGTCGGCGACCTTCTGCAGGGCTTCCGGCGGGGCGGCGACCAGGCCGGTGCGGTCCAGCAGCGCGAGCATCGGGGTGAGCAGCGCCCACAGGACGCCGGGAGCGGCGGCGCCGAGGGGCACCTCCTGCTCGTACGGGGCGGTCGCCATCGGTACGAAGAGGCCGTGGGCGCCTTCCACCGCCTCGGCGACGGGGGTGCGGGCCGGGGCGACGGCGACGACCGTGCTGCCGCGGCGGTACGCCTGGTCGACGAGGAGCGACAGGCCGGGTTCGCTGCCGTCCGCGGTGGCGACCAGGAGGAGGTCGACCGGGCCCGTCCAGCCGGGGAGTTCCCAGCGGAGGGCGCCCGCGGCGGGGGCTACGCCGGTGGGGTGGAGACGGATGATGGGGCAGCTCGCGCCCGCGAGGGCGCCGAGCAGGTCGGCGACGCCCGCGGAGGCCATGCCGGGGCCCGCGATCAGGAGGGCGCGGGGGCGGCCGTCCGGTTTCAGGCCGGGGATGCCGGCCTCGATGCCGAGGCGGATGGCCGTACGGACCCGGGCGCCGGCCTCGGCGGCGCCGCGGAGCAGGCCGCGATGGTCCGCCTCCGACAGGGCGTCGGGGGTGTCTAGCAGCGATTCGTCGAGCATGGGCGGCAGCCTCCGATTCGCCGGGTGCCCTTTTACGCCTTTTCGCCTTTACGTTCGCCTGTACGCCTGCGTCGGGCTTCCCGGCGCGTGCGTGGTGCCTTGCGCGAGAGTCTCGGTCGCGTAGGTCACGCGGGGCGGCGGGCCTCGTCGACGAGGAGTACGGGGATGCCGTCCCGGATCGGGTAGGCGAGGCCGCAGTCCTGGCTCGTGCAGGCCAGCTCCGTTTCCTCCTCCGTGAGGGGGGCGTGGCACGCCGGGCAGGCGAGGATCTCCAGGAGGCCGGCTTCGAGCGGCATGTCGGGTCCCTTCGGGGGCGGGTTGTTGTGCGGTGCGGCCTGGTCAGCGTACCGCCGTGAGGGAGTTGGCGCCGGGGTTGGGGCTCTGGGGCGTCTCGCCCCCGCCGCCCCTACCCGTCCCGTCCCCCAGGGGCTGCGCCCCTTCGACCCCGCTTCGCCTGGCAGCTCGGGAGGCGGGGGTTCGTGGGCGGGTGCGGGTTGTGTGTGGTTGCTCGCGCGGTTCCCCGCGCCCCTGAAAAAGCAGGGGCTGCGCCCCGTGCTTTCTCAGGGTGCTTTCTCAGGCGCGGTCCCGCAGTCAGCCCCTGATGATCGCCAGCACCTCGTCCCGGACCTTCGCCATCGTGGCCTCGTCGCGGGCTTCCGCGTTCAGGCGGAGGAGTGGTTCGGTGTTGGAGGGGCGGACGTTGAACCACCAGTCGGCGGACGTGACGGTGAGGCCGTCCAGCTGGTCCAGGGTGACGCCCTCCCGGCTCTCGTAGGCGGAGCGGATCGCGGCGAGGCGGCCCGTCTGGTCGTCGACCGTGGAGTTGATCTCGCCGGACCCGGCGTAGCGGTCGTACTGGGCTACGAGGCCGGAGAGGGGGCCGTCCTGGCCGCCGAGGGCCGCGAGGACGTGGAGGGCGGCCAGCAT
This sequence comes from Streptomyces sp. CA-210063, assembly GCF_024612015.1. NCBI lineage: Bacteria > Bacillati > Actinomycetota > Actinomycetes > Kitasatosporales > Streptomycetaceae > Streptomyces > Streptomyces sp. CA-210063. The sequence continues at coordinate 6,461,382 of NZ_CP102512.1, read as the reverse complement.
GCCCGTATCGGCGTTCCAGAAGTCGGCGAAGTAGTAGTGGGCGGAGTGCTCGCCGCCGAAGATCGCGCCGGTCCTGGCCATCTCGGCCTTGATGAAGGAGTGGCCGACGCGGGTGCGCACCGGCGTGCCGCCGTTCTCCTTCACCACCTCCGGGACGGACCAGGAGGTGATCAGGTTGTGGATGACCGTGCCCTTGCCGCCGTGCCTGGCGAGCTCACGGGAGGCGACCAGGGCGGTGATCGCGGAGGGCGAGACCGGGTTGCCCTGCTCGTCGACGACGAAGCAGCGGTCGGCGTCGCCGTCGAAGGCGATGCCCAGGTCGGCGCTCTCCTCGCGGACGCGCTTCTGGAGGTCGACGATGTTCGCCGGGTCGAGGGGGTTGGCCTCGTGGTTCGGGAACGTGCCGTCCAGCTCGAAGTACATCGGGACCAGGTCCAGCGGCAGGCCGGCGAAGACCGTCGGGACCGTGTGTCCGCCCATGCCGTTGCCCGCGTCGACGACGACCTTCAGGGGGCGGATGGAGGTCAGGTCGACGAGGCCGCGGAGGTGCGCCGCGTAATCCTCCAACGTGTCACGCTGGGTGATCGTTCCCGGCGTGGCGGCCGAGGCCGGCGCGCCCGACTCGCTCCAGCCCTCGACCAGTTCGCGGATCTCGGCGAGGCCGGTGTCCTGGCCGACGGGGGCGGCGCCCGCGCGGCACATCTTGATGCCGTTGTACTGGGCGGGGTTGTGGGAGGCCGTGAACATCGCGCCGGGCAGGTTCAGCGCGCCCGACGCGTAGTACAGCTGGTCCGTCGAACAGAGGCCGATCTCGGTCACGTTCACCCCGAGCGCCGCCGCCCCGCGCGCGAAGGCACGCGACAGGCCGGGCGAGGAGGGCCGCATGTCGTGCCCGGTCACAAGGGCGTCCGCGCCGGTCACCCGCACGAAGGCCGCCCCGAAAAGCTCGGCCAGCGTCTCGTCCCACTGGTCCGGGACCACCCCGCGTACGTCGTACGCCTTCACGATCGTCGACAGATCAGCAGCCACGGCCGGCCCTCCAGAAGTCTCATTGGTCACCCCAAACTACCCGCCTGATGTGACAGCCAGCTGTATGACCTCTGAGTACGCCCACCGACTCGCTGTGAGCCCTCCCTTCACCGGCTACGGAAGCATCCACTCCAGTACGGGCGTGCTCTGCCCCACCACGATCAGGCACATCACCAGCAACAGCCCCAGACTCCACGGCAGCACCTTGCGCAGCAGGTCGCCCTCGCGGCCGGCGAGGCCGACGGCCGCGCAGGCGATGGTCAGGTTCTGCGGGGAGATCATCTTGCCGAGGACCCCGCCGGAGCTGTTGGCCGCGGCGAGCAGTTCGGGCGACAGGCCCGACTCGCGGGCCGCGCTCACCTGGAGGGCGCCGAACAACGCGTTGGCGGAGGTGTCGGAGCCGGAGACCGCGACGCCGAACCAGCCGAGGACCGGTGACAGGAAGGCGAGCCCCGCGCCGGCCGCCGCCACGAAGTGGCCGATGGTGGCGGCCTGTCCGGAGAGGTTCATGACGTGGGCGAGGGCCAGGACGGACGTCACGGTGAGGATCGCGAACCGCAGTTCGTGGACCGTCGCCATCCACTCCCTGACGGCCACGCGCGCGTGGACCCCCAGTACGACGGCCGTGCAGAGCCCGGCGAGCAGCACCAGGGTGCCGCCGGTGGACACGATCGGCCAGGTGAAGACATTGCCCCCTACGGGGTCGCCGTCCGGGCCGGCGACGTTCAGGAAGGGCCAGTCGTACGCCTGTGTCGTGGTGGCCAGCCAGTCCTTCACCACCGGGATCTGGGCGACGGAGAAGATCGCGACGATCAGCGCGTACGGGGCGTAGGCGCGCAGGACTTCGCGCGGCGGGTCCTCCTCGTCGAGGTCCTCGCTGCGCGCGCCGGTCAGGACGGCGGCGCGTACGGGTTCGGCGGCGGGCCGGCGCGCCTGCGGTACGGCGACGAGGGCGCCCGCGCCCAGCAAGGCGGCGCCGATGTCGGCGAGTTGCGCGGAGACGTAGTTGGAGGCGACGAACTGGCCGACGGCGAAGGCGAACCCGCAGGTCAGGGCGGGCACCCAGGTCTCGCGCAGCCCGCGCCGCCCGTCGACGAGCCAGACGAGCACCAGGGGCACCACGAGGGCCAGCAGCGGTGTCTGCCGGCCGACCACGGACGCGACGGTGTCCAGGGGCAGTTCGGTGACCTGGGCGAGGGTCACGACCGGGGTGCCCATGGCGCCGAAGGCGACGGGTGCGGTGTTGGCGACCAGGGCGACCACGGCGGCCTTCACCGGTTCGAAGCCGAGCGCGACGAGCATCACCGAGCAGATGGCGACCGGCGCGCCGAAGCCGGCGAGGGCCTCCAGGAGCGCGCCGAAGCAGAACGCGACGACGAGCGCCTGGATGCGCGGGTCGTCGGAGAGCCGCCCGAAGGAACGGCGCAGGATGTCGAAGTGCCGGGTGTGGACGGTCATCCGGTACACCCACAGGGCGTTGACGACGATCCACATGATCGGGAAGAGGCCGAACGCGGCACCCTGGGCCGCACTGGAGAGCGTCTGGCCGAGCGGCATGCGATAGGCGAGCCAGGCGACCAGAACGGCCGCCAGGAGGCCGATCAAGCCCGCCAGATGCGCTTTCAGGCGCACACCGCCGAGCAGAACCAGGACGATGACGAGGGGCAGGGTGGCGACGAGGGCGGACAGGCCGAGCGAGCCGGCCACGGGTTCCAGTTCCTGGACGTACACGGGAGCCTCCCCGTATTCCGCGATGCGGAAAGCGGTTTCTCACGGCACGGGCACCCGGAATGGTCGCGTCCGCGGCGACACGGCGTCAACAGGCGTGCACCACTGGGCGGAACGGCGGGAACGGAAACAGCCACACCGAACGGGAGGGGGACGACCGCGAAGGAGCGCGTCCGGCAACGGCCGCGTTCGGCACGCCGGTTGTCCGAGCGTCAGCTTGTCCGCGCGTGCTGTCCGCGCGTCAGCTTGTCCGCGCGTCAGTTGTCGGGGGAGCGCAGGACCCGGAGATGGCCGCGGCGGGCGACCTCCATCGGGTCCGCCGAGCGGGCGCCGCCACCGGCCTCCGCGGCACGCCGCTGCGGGCGGGCCGCCTCGCGCACGGCGTTGGCAAGCGCTTCCAGGTCGTCACCGCTGGGGCGGGCGGGGGCCGAGCCGTCCAGCAGGCGTACGACTTCCCAGCCGCGCGGGGCGGTGAGGCGCTCGGAGTGCTCGGCGCACAGGTCGTAGCAGTGGGGTTCGGCGTAGGTGGCGAGGGGGCCGAGGACCGCGGTCGAGTCGGCGTAGACGTACGTCAGCGTCGCGACGGCGGGGCGGCCGCAAGCGGTGCGCGAACAGCGACGTACAGGGCTCACGACGTTGGACGGTACCGCACTCTTGAGCGGGCCGCGACGACTCTCCACCAGGTCACTCCACCGTGTCGTGCTGTGAAACGCCCCACACGCCCCTCCGGCCCCACCGCGTTGACCTGCGAGCAACCCCTCGTCCGGGATGCCGAACGATCCTGAATTCGATCAATTTTCTATACAAACCATGCCAATTGGCGCTAGTTCATCAGTCTCGGAGAGATATGGAATCGAGCCCAACCTTGGCCGGAATGGTCATCCTGCGACATGCCCTACAACCCTCCGGAGCCCCGTCGTACGGCGAGCCGGTTGGACGTGCCAGGTCAGCGATGTCAGGCCGGTGGGGGTGGCCGAGGGTGTGGAGCCGGGCGGGCGGACCTCGTGAGGACTACGCTTCACAGGTGATGGAGAACCTCGTACCGCCTCGCGCCGCCTCCGCACCTGGGCCCCGCCGCCGAGATCGGCACGGCAGGGGGATGCGCGGGCCGATCGCGCCGCCGCAGGTGCCGCTCGCGGCGAGTCGTGCGGAGATGTTCGCGGATCTTGTGCAGGACTCCGTGGAGCGGCTGGAGCGGCGGTGGCCGCAGCTCACGGATGTCGACTTTCTTGTGCTTGAGGTGCCTCGGCTCGATGGGCCGGGGGACGCGGAGTGGAATGACGAGGCTGTGCCTCTGGGGGGGATCGTCGTCGCGCGGGAGGGGCGGCCGGCTCGGGTTGTTGTCTATCGGCGGCCGGTGGAGATTCGGACCAAGGGGCGGGATGAGCGGGCCGCGCTGGTGCATGAGGTCGTGGTGGAGCAGGTGGCCGAGTTGCTGGGGCTGAATCCGGAGACGGTGGATCCTCGGTACGGGGAGGACTGACGGCGGGGGTTCGCCCGGGATGGGTTTCGCCCCCGCCGCCCCCGCCGCCCTACCCGTCCCACCCCCAGGGGCTGCGCCCCTTCGACCCCACTCAGGTGGTTCTTCGGGTGCGGGTGGGTGGGGGCTGGTCGCGCAGTTCCCCGCGCCCCCCAAAAAAAAGCAGGGGCTGCGCCCCGTGCTTTTTGACCGGGGGCTCTCCCGCGGTCTACCTCTGCAGTACCGACAAGTCCTGTTCCGCCTCCGGGACCGCTACCGTGCCTCGGTCGTTCGGGAGGGTTTGGATGGTGAAGGCGGGGAGGGTGCCGAGCTTGGATTCCAGGGTGCGGGAGGCGTAGACGGGGCCGCCGGAGACCGGTTCGACGGTGAGGGCGTAGGTGCCCTTGAGGCCGGCCGGGGCGGGCATGTCGATGTTCTGGGTCGTGCCGGCTTTGATCGTGAAGGTCTTGGTCGTGGGTTCGCCGGCGGTGGTGCCGGCGGAGGCGGTGACCTTGACCTTGGCCGTGCGGGTGGGGGCGGTGAGGGCGAGGGTGGTGCCCTTGGCGCGGTTGTCGGCGACCGTGGCGCGCGTGCCGACCGGGCGGGTGGCCGGGATGAAGGCCGTTTCCTGGTTGTCGCCCTTGCCGCGGACGACGCGGAGGGCGGCCACCACCGGGACCGACGCGTCGGTCGGGGTCAGCAGCAGGGAACCGGCCTCGCCGCGCGTGATGTCGCCGAGGTCGGCGGAGGCGGTCATGCCCCCCTTGACGTGCAGCGTCTCGTTGCCCGCCGGGGTGATCGGGCCGTTGGGCGAGGCGAGTCGCAGCTTCAGGTCGGCGTCGGTCTCGCCGGGGGCGAAGACGACGAGGCGTACGGACGTGGCGTCCTTCGGGATGCCGGGGAGGACCAGCTCGGCGGCCGGGTCGGTCGCGGCGGCGAGCCAGTCGCCGCCCAGCTTGTCGTCGAGGGCCTGGACAGCGGCGGCGACCCGGCCGCTGCGGACGCTGACGTGGACCGTGAGGTCGGCCTCCTTCGCCGTGGCGAGCGTCGACAGCAGGACCGGCTCGGTGGAGCGGGGCTGGACCGTGATGCCCTCCCCCACCGTGGACTTCAGGGCGCCGTCCTTGCCGTAGAGCTCGATGTCGACGACGGCCGCCGAATCGTCCGGGTTGGTGAGGTGGACGTAGTCCGTACGGTCCGCGACCGTGCCGGCGCCCGGGAACCAGAACTCCGTGTCCGGGGCGGTGCAGTTGACACCGAGCAGGCCGCGGCCGGTGCCGGCGGCGACCTCGGTGGTCTCCTGGACCGTCCAGCCGGGCGCGAACTTCTCCTCGGCCGTGCCGATCAGTGCGGGCGAGTCACCGCCGTCGGTGCTGCCGGTGACGGGCTTGCCGGGCCCCTTGACCTCGACGACGGGCTTGTCGGCCTTGCCCTTGTCCGCCTTGTCTGTCTTGTTCGCCTTGCCCGTCGACTCCTCGCCGGCCGCCACGAGTTCGGCGCTGCCTTCGGCGCCGGTGCCCTCGGTGACGGGTGTGAAGGAGGTGTACGCCGTCTCCGCGACGTCCGAGGTGCTCGGCTGGGGGCAGAGCAGGCTCGTGCGCTGCACGGGCAGTTGGGCGGCGGCCTTGGTGGTGGTGTCGCCGCCGGAGGCGTCGGGCGCGGTGAGTGCGGCGAAGCCGGTGACGGCGGCGAGGGCGGTCGTGCCGGCGATCAGGGACAGGGTCGTGCGGTTCACTGCTGGCTCCCGTCGGGGCGCTCGCTGTCGGCGCCGGTGCCGTGCGACGGGTCGTACGTCGCGTCGTAGCCCTGGGTGTACGTCTGGTCGTACGAGGCCGTATTGCCGCCGTAGGAGGCGTACGGGTCGTACTGGCCGCCCTGGTAGGGGTCGCCCTGGTAGTGCTGCTGGTCGTACGTGCCCGCCGGGTACTGCTGGGCGCCCTGGTACTGCTGGTCGTACTGGCCGTATGTGGCGCCCGCGCCCGCGTGGTTGGCGGTGTCCCACTCTCCGTACGCGTGCTGCTGCGGGACGGGGGCGGCGACCGGGGCCTCCCCCGGAGGAGTCGGCAGGTCGGGGTCGGCGGACTGTTCGGCCTCGGACTCCGCCTGGGCGCGCAGGCGGCGGGCGCGGCGGCCGTCGCCGGTGGTGTCCTGGGCGGGCGCGGCGACCGGCTCGTCGGGGAGGTCGTCGTCGACGTCCCGGCGGCGGCCGGGCAGGGCGAGGACGACGAGGACGACGGCGAGCGAGCCCTGGGCCCACAGCCAGCCGGTGTGGGTCACCGGGGCGTCGAAGGTGACGTCCAGCTTGCCGCCGTCGACGGGCAGTTGGAAGCCCTGGGCCCAGCCGTCGACCGTGGTCGCGGTGAGCGGCTTGCCGTCGAGGGTGGCGGTCCAGGACTCGTCGGCGGTGTCGGCGAGGCGCAGGACCCGGCCCGAGCCGCCGGCCGGGATGGTGGTGTGCACGTCGACGGGGCCCGCGGCGACGGCCTTCGGGTCGCCGGAGGAGGCCTCGATGGTGACGCGGGCGACCTGGCGGTCCACGCGCCACAGGGCGCTGCCGTTCTGCTGGCTGAGCCGGCTCAGGCCGGGCGTGGCGTCCAGGACGCGGCCGACCTCGCGGGGCGCGCCCGGGCGGACGAGGACGTACCGCACGGCGAAGCCGCCGAGTTCGTCGGTCTGGTCGGCGCCGGAGCCCGCGACCAGGTGGGCGACGACCTCGTCGAGCTGCTTGTTCTCCCCGGCGGCCGCGGTGAGTTCGGCGTCGCCGAGGCGGACGCCGGAGCCGCGGACCAGGGTGTAGGCGACCTTGGCGGTGGAGTCGCTGTCGAGGACGAGGGTGCGGGCCTGGTCGCGGGTGCCGCTCTCCTCAGCGACGAACGGGGGCACCTGGACGGGGTCGCGGCGCTCCAGGGGGCCGTCGGCGCCGCCGATCACCCATCCGGCGGCGGCCAGCAGCGGGCCGACGGCGGCGGCGAGGGCGATGAGCGCGGCCACCGGCTGGCGCCAGCCGAAGCTCTGCTCGGCCACGCGTGAGCGTGCCCCGTCGGCGCCGAGGGTGGCGGCGGCGAGGAGGGCGATGCCGTAGACGAGGGTGGCGGGGCCGGCCCAGGTGGAGCCGTTGGAGAGGACCGCGAAGATGAGGGCCACCAGGGCGGCCGTCCAGGCGGTCCGGATTCCCAACTGACGTTCCGAGCGGAGCAGGGCGGCCAGTGCGGCCAGGACGACGCCGATGAGCGTCAGTCCGCCGACCGTGCCGGGCCCGCCGGGGCTGATGCCGAGCAGGTCCGTCGCGGAGGCCGTGCTCCCCCCGTACTCCATGCCGGCCTCCTGGAAGAAGCCGAACGGCAGCAGCGTCAGCGACCAGGGGGCGAGGATCAGCAGCGGGGTGCCCAGCTGGGCGAGGAAGCGCGGGCCGTAGGCGGTGATCTCGCGGCGGCGCACGGCGAGGAGTCCGAGACCGAGGAGCAGCGCGATGGGCCACACGATCGGGGTGAACGCGGTGGTGATCGTCAGCAGCAGCGCGTACGCCCAGGTGGCGCGCCAACTGCCGCGCGCCCCCGTGCTGCTCGTCAGGCCGCCGGCCGCGGCGCCCGCGCGGGCGATGAGGGGCAGCAGGATCGCGAGGACGGCGGTACCGATGCGGCCGGCCGCGAGCGCGCCGGTGACGGCGGGCAGGAAGGCGTACGCGACGGCCGCCCAGGCGCGCAGCAGCCGGGACTCGACCAGGGGCCGCGAGGCGAAGTACGCGGTGAAGCCGGCCAGGGGCACGGAGGCCACGAGCAGCACGGTGACCGCGAGTCCGGTGGAGCCGAACAGCAGGGAGGCGAGCATGGCCACGAGCGCCAGATACGGCGGGGCGGCCTCGGCGCCGCCCGCGCCCACGGGGTGCCAGGCGTCCAGGTAGCGGGACCACAGCTCGGCGGAGTCGGCGGGGGCGGGCAGCAGGGCGCCACCCGTGAGCGCGCCGCCGCCGAGCAGGTCGCGGCAGGCGGCGAGCGCGGCGATCAGCAGGAGCGCGAAGAGCACGGGCCCGGGCTTGCGGGCGACGCGCTTGAGCCGGGCGAACTGCTCGACCTGGAGGAAGTCGGCGTCGTCGTCGCCGGGCCCCGACTCGACCGCGCCGCCGTGCCGTCCGGCCGGGGCGGAGTCGGTGTCGGAGCGGCCGAAGAGATCGCCCGCGACCTGTTCGACGGTGGCCCGGACGGTGGCGCCGGGCGGCGGGAACAGCGGGCGCAGCTCGCCCTTGTCCAGCTGTGGGCGGCCTCTTCTGCGCCGCCCGGCGATGATCCGCTCGGGTCGCAGCAGCACGCTCAGCAGACCGCGGATCTCGTCGACGGCCTGTCCGGGGACCTTGCCGACGAGATACGCGACGGTCCTGAGCAGCGTGCCGAGGACGATGCGCAGCAGCACCCAGGGGAGCTGTGCCGTACGGGAGTTGACGAGGAGGGTGTAGATCGCGCCGGCCTTGTCGACCATGTGCGGGGAGGCGGCGCTGCGGCCCACGCAGTCGACGGTGCGGCGCTCGCGCGAGGACGCCTCGGCGTGCCGTACGACGGCTTCGGGGGCGACGAGGACGCGGTGCCCGGCGGCGGTGGCGCGCCAGCACAGGTCCACGTCGTCACGCATCAGGGGCAGGCGCCGGTCGAAGCCGCCGAGCTCCTCGAAGACGTCGCGGCGGATCAGCATGCCGGCGGTGGACACGGCGAGGCTGGGCCTGATGTGGTCGTGCTGGCCCTGGTCCTGCTCGCGGCGGTCCAGGCCGGTCCAGCGGCGGCCGGAGTTGGCGATGGTGACGCCGACCTCCAGGAGCTGACGGCGGTCGTACCAGCCGCGCAGCTTGGGGCCGACGACGGCGACGTCGTCCCGGCCCAGCTCCCGCTCGTTCTCCACGACCCGCAGCAGTTGGGCGAGGGCGTCGGGCTCGGGGGCGCAGTCGTCGTGGAGCAGCCACAGCCACTGGACCGGCTCTCCGTGGGGGAGTTCCGGCATGTCGTACGCGTCGTCGCGCCAGGTGCGGGTGACGGGGTCCCAGCCGCTGGGGCGCCTGAGGTACGCCAGGTCGTCCTGGGTGAGGACGCCCGCGGTGCGGTGGGCCTCCTCGACGGCCTGGCCGAAACCGGTCCGTCGGGCCAGGTGCAGGACGCGGTCGGCCCCGAGGGCGTCGGAGAGGAGCCGGGCGGAGTCGTCCGCGCTGCCGGTGTCGGCCGCCATGGCGCTCTGCACGGGGCGCTCCTGGCCGAGCAGCCCGGCGAGCGCGTCGGGCAGCCAGCGGGCGCCGTCGTGCGCGACGAGGACCGCGGTCACCACATGACGTGGGAACTCAGGAGTGGCAGCGTCTTGGTGGGCTGCGGTGTGGCTGTGCACGGACATCGAGGTACGGGCCCCGGTTCGATGGACTGCGGTGGACGCCTGTGTCCGGCGGGGACAACGGGACGTCTCGGACGAGGGCCCACACTAACGGCTGAGCAGCACGGCGGCCCGCCGCCTGTGGACAACCCACGTGCGACGGGCCGTGCATGTTCGGTTGTTCCTGTTCGACCGTCCGGGACGGGGTCAGACGGCTGCCTTCTTGAGGCGGCGGCGCTCGCGCTCCGACAGGCCGCCCCAGATACCGAACCGCTCGTCGTTGGCGAGGGCGTACTCAAGGCACTCGGAGCGGACCTCGCAGGCGAGGCAGACCTTCTTGGCCTCGCGGGTCGAGCCGCCCTTCTCGGGGAAGAAGGACTCGGGATCGGTCTGGGCGCACAGCGCGCGCTCCTGCCAGCCGAGTTCCTCGTCCGCGTCGTCGACCAGCAGTTGCTGCACGAGCTCGGTCATGTGCGCCCCTCGTCCGTCTTTCGCGTCCCCGTCGTGCGGCCGTTACCGATTTCGGCTGAACGACACGAGTGAAATTACAAGTGTGCTGCTACGGGCGAGTCAAGCCGAGATCTGCTATTGAGCCCCTTATTCACTCTGCGGAACCAAGGCTATGCGGAAAGTGTTCAAATCGGCATAAACCCTGACAGAGGCTTGGCGGCAGAGGGGAGCTCCCAGCGGATCACCCTTCCTTACGGGAAAGGACGCCCAGGAGTTCGATCTCGTTCCGGCTCGATCCCACTTCACTCGTTCCGGGTTGTGCGCCATGTGTCCTCGGCACCCCCTGCACAAACCTTTCGCCGAGCGGATGCACCGGAAGAGGTGAACGGACATCCACATACCGGACGCGAAGTTGACAGCGGAGGTGTGAGCCGGTGTCCTTGTGGGCATGCTCGCGAACTCGGCACTCACCTCGACCCGCTCCGCCGGGTCCCTCGGTGCTGCTCGCTGTAGCTGTTGCTGTTGCCGTTCCAGCTGTTGAGCCCCACACGCTCCGGTTGGCACTGAGCCCGTCCAGGCTCGGCTGCTGTTCCCCTTCGCCCACAACCGTCGAGGAACCACCCCTTCATGAACAGCGACAGCGACCTCCAGATCGCCGGCGACCTCCTCGAAGTACCGCACCTCCTCCAGGCGCCGCGCCAACACCCCGTCACCGTGGCCGAGTTCGCCGGACTCGCCCGTTCCCTCGCCGACGACCGCTCCCAGTGGGAGCACCTCGTCGAGTACGACGCGACGACGCGCTGGTACCACCGGCTGCGGACCGGCCCGGGGTACGAGGTGTGGCTGCTGTCCTGGGTGCCGGGGCAGGGCACCGGACCGCACGACCACGGGGGCTCCTCCGGCGTACTCACCGTGCTGGACGGCACGCTGACCGAGCGCACCGACCGGGGCACGCGGGTGCTGGGCGCGGGCGCGCAGCGGGTGTTCGCGCCGGGCTACGCGCACGAGGTCGTCAACGACACGCTGGAACCGGCCATCAGCCTGCACGTCTACTACCCCGGCCTGACGGACATGCCGATGCACACGAAGGCCTGCGCGGCACAGACGGTGACCGTGACCAAGTGAAACCGGCCGTGGTCGCGGCCCGGCGACCCCGTGTCGTACCCGCCTGCAAGACTGGCTCCCATGCGCATTGTGGTTCTGGCAGGCGGCATCGGTGGTGCCCGGTTTCTGCGCGGTCTCAAGCGGGCCGTGCCGGACGGGGACATCACGGTCATCGGAAACACCGGGGACGACATCCACCTCTTCGGGCTGAAGGTCTGCCCCGACCTCGACACGGTGATGTACACGCTCGGCGGCGGCATCAACGAGGAGCAGGGCTGGGGCCGGGCCGAGGAGACCTTCCATCTGAAGGAGGAGCTCGCGGCGTACGGCGTCGGGCCCGAGTGGTTCGGGCTCGGGGACCGGGACTTCGCCACGCACATCGTGCGGACGCAGATGATCAGTGCCGGGTATCCGCTGAGCGCGGTCACCGAGGCGCTGTGCGACCGGTGGAAGCCGGGCGTCCGGCTCATCCCCATGACCGACGACCGCGTCGAGACCCATGTCGCCGTCGAGCAGGACGGGGAGCGCAGGGCGATCCACTTCCAGGAGTACTGGGTGCGGCTGCGGGCCTCCGTGCCGGCCGAGGCGATCGTGCCGGTCGGCGCGGACCAGTCGAAGCCGGCGCCCGGCGTCCTGGAGGCCATCGCCGAGGCGGACGTGATCCTCTTCCCGCCGTCCAACCCCGTCGTCTCCGTCGGCACCATCCTCGCCGTGCCCGGGATCCGGGAGGCGATCGCCGAGGCCGGGGTGCCGGTCGTCGGCCTCTCCCCCATCGTCGGCGACGCGCCCGTGCGCGGGATGGCCGACAAGGTCCTCGCCGCCGTCGGCGTCGAGTCCACGGCCGCGGCCGTCGCCGAGCACTACGGCTCCGGGCTCCTCGACGGCTGGCTGGTCGACACGGTCGACGCGGGCGTCGTGGAGCGCGTCGAGAGCGCCGGGATACGGTGCCGGGCCGTGCCCCTGATGATGACGGACCTGGACGCGACGACGGCCATGGCCCGCGAGGCACTGGCGCTGGCGGAGGAGGTGCGGGGAGCTTGAGCGAGGAGAGCGTGAGAGAAGTGCGGCCCGGTGCCGAGTACCGGGTCTGGGCCCTGGCCGGTATTCCCGAGGTACAGAAGGGGGACGACCTCGCCAAGCTGATCGCCGCGGCCGAGCCGGGGCTGGTCGACGGGGACGTGTTGCTCGTCACCTCGAAGATCGTGTCCAAGGCGGAGGGACGCGTCGTCGAGGCGGTCGACCGGGAGGACGCCATCGACGCCGAGACCGTGCGGGTCGTGGCCCGGCGGGGGGCGTTGCGGATCGTGGAGAACCGGCAGGGGCTGGTGATGGCCGCCGCCGGGGTCGACGCCTCCAACACGCCGTCCGGGACCGTGCTGCTGCTGCCCGAGGACCCCGACGCCTCCGCGCGGGCGATCCGGGACGGCATCAGGGACACGCTCGGGGTCGAGGTCGGGGTCGTCGTCACCGACACCTTCGGGCGGCCCTGGCGCAGCGGGCTGACGGACGTCGCCATCGGGGCGGCCGGCGTGCGCGTCCTCGACGACCTGCGGGGCGGGACCGACGCGTACGGCAATCCGCTCAGCGCGACCGTCGTCGCCACCGCCGACGAGCTGGCCTCCGCCGGTGACCTGGTGAAGGGCAAGGCCGCCGGGCTGCCCGTCGCCGTCGTGCGGGGGCTGGGGCATGTCGTGGCCGAGGACGACGGCGAGGGGACGCGGGCCCTGGTCCGGGGTGCGCGGGACGACATGTTCCGGCTCGGCACCTCCGAGGCCGTACGGCTGGCGGTGACCCAGCGGCGTACCGTACGGGCGTTCACGGACGAGCCGGTCGATCCCGGGGCGGTGCGGCGGGCCGTGGCCGCCGCGGTCACCGCGCCGGCGCCGCATCACACGACGCCGTGGCGGTTCGTGCTGCTGGAGTCCGAGGAGTCGCGGGTACGGCTGCTCGACGCCATGCGGGACGCGTGGATCGCGGATCTGCGGCGGGACGGCAAGAGCGAGGAGTCCATCGCCAAGCGGGTGCGGCGCGGGGACGTGCTGCGCAACGCGCCGTATCTGGTGGTGCCGTGTCTGGTGATGGACGGGGCGCACTCCTACGGGGACGCGCGGCGGGACGCGGCCGAGCGGGAGATGTTCGTCGTCGCGGCGGGGGCCGGGGTGCAGAACTTCCTCGTCGCGCTGGCCGGGGAGCGGTTGGGGTCGGCGTGGGTGTCTTCGACGATGTTCTGCCGGGATGTCGTGCGGGGGGTGCTGGGGCTGCCGGAGGAGTGGGATCCGATGGGGGCGGTGGCTGTGGGGCATGCGGCGGTTGAGCCTTCGGCGCGGGGGGAGCGGGATGCGGGGATGTTCATCGAGGTTCGGTGAGGTGACGTGGGGAGCGCCTGAGATTCGAGGGCGGATCGTGTGCTGTGGGCGAGTGCGGGTTCGCTGTGGCTGATCGCGCAGTTCCCTACGCCCCTAAAAGCATCCGTGGGCCCCTAGGCTCATAGGCACCGCATCGCTACCTAGGACCTCATCGTGGCCGGACGTTTTGTTCAGCGGCCCACTCGTACGACTGTGCGGGGTGGGGATGTTGTCGTGCCCGGTGGGGTGCCTCGGCAGGGCGTTGCGCCCGGGCGGCGGCGGGCTTGGACTCCGGAGGGGCCGCTCGATCTGGGGCTGGTGCTGGGGCCGCTTCGGCGGGGGCCCGGGGATCCCACGTTTCGGGCCACGCCGGACGGGTCCGTGTGGCGGGCCAGTCGTACGCCGGTCGGGGCCGGGACCCTGCGGGTGGCGATGCGGGGTGGGGTCGTCGAGGCGGAGGCCTGGGGGCCGGGGGCCGAGTGGCTGCTCGATCGGATGCCGTCGATGCTGGGCGCCTTGGACGAGCCCGAGATCTTCGCGCCTCGGCATCGGATCGTGGCGATGGCCTGGCGGCGGCGGCCGGGGTTGCGGCTGACGCGGACCGGGCTGGTGCTGGAGTCGTTGATTCCGTCGGTGCTGGAGCAGAAGGTCACGACGGACGAGGCGTATCGGGCGTGGCGGTTGCTCGTACGGAAGTACGGGGAGCCGGCGCCGGGGGCCGTTCCGCCGGGGATGTTCGTGATGCCCACGGCTCGGGAGTGGGCGCTGATTCCGTCCTGGGAGTGGCATCGGGCCGGGGTCGACAACAAGCGGGCGTCGACGATTCTGCGGGCGGTCCGGGTGGCGGGGCGGCTGGAGGAGGCCGTGGAGATGTCGCCGGATGATGCGCGGGCGCGGTGGGAGTTGGTGGCGGGGATCGGGCCGTGGACCTCGGCGGAGACCGTGCAGCGGAGTCATGGGGCGGCGGATGCGGTGACCGTGGGGGATCTGCATCTGCCGGGGATCGTGGGGTTCGCGTTGGCGGGGGATCGGGATGCGGATGACGCGGTGATGTTGTCGTTGTTGGAGCCGTATGCGGGGCAGCGGCATCGGGCGGCTCGGTTGATCTTGCTGTCGGGGAGGGTTCCGGGGCGGCGGACGCCGAAGATGCCGCGGGGGGATATCGGGCGGTTGTAGGTCGCCCCCGCCGCCCCTACCCGTCCCATCCCCCAGGGGCTGTGCCCCTTCGACCCCCTGAGCGCCTTATGGCCCGGGGGGTTCTGTGCGTTGGCGGGTGCGGGATCGTCGTGGTTGGTCGCGCAGTTCCCCGCGCCCCTGAAAGACCCCGGGCCGACCCATGGCTTTTGAGGGGCGCGGGGAACTGCGCGACCAACCCCCACTCACCCGCAGACGACGACGCGCCCTGCGGCTACTGGTCCGACGAGAAGCGGAGCGCCCCCGTGGGGATTTGGGCGTCGCACCAGACTCGGACGCCGGTGCGGAGTTCGTTGTCGGCGCCGATGACGGCGCCGTCGCCGACGACGGTGCCGGTGAGGATGGAGCGTTCACCGATGCGGGCTCGGGCGCCTATGAGGGAGTCGGTGATGACGGCTCCGGGTTCGACCACCGCGCCTGCCAGGACCGTGCTGCCGAAGACCCGCGCGCCCTCGCCGACGAACGCGCCCTCGCCCACGACCGTGCCGCCGGTCAGCTTGGCGTCGCCCGCCACTCGGGCGGTGGGGAGGATGAGGCGGTCGCCGCAGCGGCCGGGGACGGCGGGGGACGGGGCCCGGCCCAGGACGAGGTCCGCCGAGCCGCGGACGAAGGCCGCCGGAGTGCCCAGGTCCAGCCAGTACGTCGAGTCCACCATGCCCTGGAGGTGGGCTCCCGCGGACAGGAGGTCCGGGAACGTTTCCCGTTCGACCGAGACCGGGCGGCCCGCCGGGATCGTGTCGATGACCGAGCGGCGGAAGACGTACGCCCCCGCGTTGATCTGGTCGGTGACGATCTCCTCGGGGGTCTGGGGCTTCTCCAGGAAGGCCAGGACGCGGCCCGTCCCGTCGGTGGGGACGAGACCGTAGGCGCGCGGGTCGGTCACCTGGGTCAGGTGGAGGGAGACGTCCGCGCCGGTCCTGTCATGGGTGGCGACCAGGCGGCGGATGTCCAGGCCGGTGAGGATGTCGCCGTTGAAGACGAGGACGGGGTCCTCGGGGCCGGAGTGGAGATGCGAGGCGGCGTTGCGGATCGCGCCGCCGGTGCCGAGGGGCTCCTCCTCCGTGACGTATTCGAGGTGGAGGCCGAGGGCGGAGCCGTCGCCGAAGTGGGGTTCGAAGACCTCGGCGAGATAGGAGGTGGCGAGGACTATGTGGTCGACTCCCGCCGCCTTGGCTCTCGCCAACTGGTGTGTGAGGAAAGGGACTCCGGCCGCGGGGACCATGGGCTTCGGAGTGTGCACCGTGAGCGGACGCAGCCGGGTGCCTCTGCCGCCGACCAGGAGGATCGCTTCTGTCACCTGTCGTCTCTGCTTCCTGCCGGGACCGGCCGAACTCTCATTCGACCGGCGAGTGTATGCAGACCGTTCATGGCGCCTTCGTGGCCGTGCGGATCTCCGTCGACGGCCGAAGAGGCACGTCGACGGGGTTTCCGGCGAGGGCACGCTGGGCGCGCCCTCGGCCTGTGCTGCGTTCTGGCGGCGACCTCCGGCCGGTCACTGGTTGCCGGCCGGGGTGCTCGGACCCCGGTTCCCCCCATCATCCTGTCGCCGCGCTATCGGCCTTGATAGCCGGCTGCCGCCGTGCGTGCCGCGCCGAGCTTTCCGTAAAGGCGCCCCCCCGGGCACTCGGTCGCGAACCCGTCCCGGTGGCCGGAGATCACGTTCAGTCGTACCTTCTTACCTTTTGGATAGAGATTGCCACCACCGGAAGTGAGGTATGTCTTGCCATTCGGGTTCGCCCCGTAAAGACCGAGTTTCCAGGCGGTTAGTTGCGCGATCGCCTTGACCGACGCCGCGGGCGGTTTGGTGGTGCCGAAACTGCCGAGGACCGCGATGCCCATGCTGTTGGTGTTGAAACCGAGGGTGTGGGCACCCATGACGGGCTTGGCGACACCACCCGCGCGCCCTTCGTAGATGTTTCCGCACTTGTCGACGAGGAAGTTGTAGCCGATGTCGCGCCAGCCGCTGCTCACGACGTGGTAGCGGTAGATACTGCGGATGACGGAAGCGGCCTGCGCACACGTGTAGTTGTTGCCCGACGCCGTGTGGTGCACGAAGGCCGCGTCGACCCGCGTGGTGTAGCGGAAGTCGCGCTCGCGCAGCTTCTCGTCGGCGCCCCAGCCGGCCCGCGTGACGATGCGCGGACGCGGGCCGATGTACGGCTTCGCCCCGGGCACCAGGTTCGCCAGCCGCTCCTCCGTCTCCTTGCGCGACAGCGCCGGGATCGTGGTGGCGCCGAGCGGCGCGAGGTCGGCGTTGACGGCGGAGGAGGCGGCCGACTCGGCGGTCAGCGCGCCCAGCCGTGGGGCGTCCACGGGGGTACCGACGGGCGGCGGTTCGGCCCCTGCCCAGGTTCCCGTCCCGGTTTCCGGTCCCGCCGCGCCCTCCGGGGTGCCGGAGCCGGGGTCGACCAGCTCCAGACGTAGGCCGTCCGGGAGCATCTGGACGCCGGGAGCGGCCGCAGCGCCCCGGGGCTCGGCGTGTACGCGCACCTCGACGCCGTCCGAGTCGCCCACCCAGAGCGGGGCGGTGGAGCCACGCACCCGGCCCGAGGAGCGCTCGGCGGTGTCCGGGTCGGCCGCGTGCTCGTGGTTGTGCGTCTCGACGTCCTGCCAGCCGGACCAGCGGGCGGTGCCCCTCGCGCGCGTACGGACCTGGACGCTGCCCCGGAGTTCGGCGTCCGGGTCGTCCCAGACGACGCCGACCAGCGAGAACGACCGTACGTCCCGCTTTTCGAGGCCCTGTTCGGCGGCGGCCGGGCCGAGGTGGCGGTCCGCTCCTCGTGGGGTGAGGGGGAGCGACTGGGTACTGCCGGACGCGGATGCAGAGGCGGGCGCGGGCGCGAACCGGCCGGTGAGGGCCGGGGTCCACGCCGGGTTCAGGGCTGCTGTGGAGGACGAGTCCGTCGGGGTCGCCGCGGAGGCCGTCGCCGGGAGTGCCGCCGGGAGGGCGAGTGCCGCCGCGCAGGTGATGCCGATCGAGGACGCGAGGAATCGAGATCTACGCATGTTTCCGATCCTGGACATAGTCATACATATCTGTCCATCGCGGAATTGACGGGCCATCGGCCGCGCTCCGCCGAACCGGTGGCGCTTCCGGTCCGGCCGGGGCCCCGCGCGCGGGGCGGGCCCGCGTACGCTTACGCGGGTGAACGCCACCGACCGCACCCCTGCCGACCTGCTGCGATCCGCGCTCTCCGCGGATCCCGCGCGCCCCCTGGTGACCTTCTACGACGACGCCACGGGTGAGCGGGTCGAATTGTCCGTCGCCACCTTCGCCAATTGGGTGGCCAAGACCGCGAACCTTCTTCAGGGCGAGTTGTCCGCGGAGCCGGGGGACCGGGTCGCGCTGCTGCTGCCGGCGCACTGGCAGACGGCGGTGTGGCTGTTGGCGTGTTCGTCGGTGGGAGTCGTCGCCGATGTCGCCGGGGATCCGGGGGCGGCCGACATCGTGGTGAGTGGGCCGGAGACGTTGGAGGCGGCTCGGGCGTGCTCCGGGGAGCGGGTCGCTCTCGCGTTGCGGCCGCTCGGGGGGAGGTTTCCGCAGCCGCCGGCCGGGTTCGCCGATTACGCGGTGGAGGTGCCGTCCCAGGGGGATCGGTTCATGGCGTATGCGCCGGTCGATCCCGATGCGGCCGCGTTGATCGTGGCCGGGCGGGAGTTCAGTGGGGCGGAGGTTGTCGAGCGGGCCGGCGCGGAGGCCTCCGGCCTGGGGCTGACCGGGCCGGGGTCTCGGTTGCTGTCGGGGTTGCCGTACGACACGTGGGAGGGGTTGGCCGCGGGGTTGTACGGGCCGCTCACCACCGGGGGGTCCGTGGTGTTGTGTCGGCACCTTGAGCAACTGGGTGAGGATGCGCTGGCCAAGCGGATCGAGAGTGAGCGGGTGACCGCGGTCGCGCGGTGACGCCGCGGGGGTGAGGGCGTGGGGCGGCTGCGGGTTCGTTGTGGTTGCTCGCGCAGTTCCCCGCGCCCCTTTGGGGCACGGCTGCCCCTGAGCCACGGAGAACAGTTCCCCCATTCGGCCTAGTCCCGGCCGCCTCCACCCTCCTCCCGCGCCATCGTCGTAAGAGCAACGACTCGCTCGTACGCCGTGAGGGGTGGCCGGAAGTGGACGACGTCGGAGGGAAGGTGCGCGGGCTGGGGCCCGGTGTGGGTGGGTCGCCCACCGGGGCCGGGCTCGGGCGGCGGCGTCGGCGGCGGTGGTGGGTGCGGTGGGTGGCGGGTGGGGCGGTGCTGGTGGTCGTCGGGGCCCTGGGGGTGGGGTGGGCGGCCTATCGGAAGCTGGACGGGAACATCACGTCGGACCGGGCGGCGGCGGACGAGCTGGCACGGTTCGAGGGAGAGCGGCCTACCGCGCTCGTGCGGGACGCGCAGAACATCCTCGTCATCGGGTCGGACTCGCGGTCGGGGGACGACAACGGCAAGTACGGGCGGGACTCGGGGACCGAGCGGTCGGACACGACGATCCTGTTGCATCTGGCGGCGAATCGGCGGAGTGCGACCGCGGTGTCGCTGCCACGGGACCTGATGGTGGATGTCCCGAGCTGCCGGCAGGCGGACGGCAGTCGCACCGAGCCGGTGTTCACGGTGTTCAACTACGCGTTCCAGAGCGGGGGTTCGGCCTGCACCATTCGGACCGTCGAGCGGATGACCGACATCCGGATCGACCATCACGTCGTCGTGGACTTCAGCGGCTTCAAGGAGATGGTCGACGCCGTGGACGGGGTGGAGGTCTGTCTCGCCGAGCCCATTCACGACAAGCAGGCCAAACTGCGGCTGCCCGCCGGGAAGGTGAAGCTCAATGGCGAGCAGGCGCTCGGGTATGTGCGGGCCCGTAAGTCGCTGGGGGACGGCAGCGACACCGATCGGATGGACCGGCAGCAGCGGTTCCTCGCGGCGCTGGCGACGAAGGTGCGCGGCAATGACGTACTGCTGAATCCGGTGAAGCTGTATCCGGTGCTGGACGCGGCCACGTCGTCGCTCACCACGGATCCGGGGCTGGCAAGTCTGCGCGGGCTCTACGACCTTGTGCGCGGTTTGCGCACCATTCCCATGGAAAAGGTGCAATTCCTGACCGTTCCCCGGAAGTCGTATGCGTACGACGCCAATCGTGATGAGCTCGTGGAGCCGGCTGCGCGGATGCTTTTCGCTCGACTGCGCTCCGACGCCCCGGTGGCGGTGGCGCGGGAACTACCGGAAGGGATGCGCGAAGGGCATTCGGAAGAGCTTTCGGGAGGCCTCGCCGACAACCCGGATCCGATGCCGACTTTCCGTGGCAGTACGGCCGCGGAGGAGTCCTGTGGGTGACCTCGGAGGGGTTCCGCAGGTAAAGCGCGTGTCAACAGAAGGAACAAATGCTCTAGGAATTGGGCAGATTGCCCAGTTGTAGGGACGTGGAATTTGTCACCGTCGTCGCTTGACGCCTGATCGGGCGGCTAGTGTGAGCGATCCGGTGCGTCAGGCCTTCTCGGCCGCGCACCACTTGCATCGAGACCCGAGCGTCTTTTGAGGGGGGAAGACGCCGCGTGGCCCCGACGGAGGAATCAGACAACCGTGGACGCGCAAGGCCGTGGGCGGGCGGACGACATCGACCCCGCAGACCAGTGGGTACTCAACCCGAGCACCGGTGAATACGAACTGCGACTGACCCCTTCCGCACCGCAGTCGGGGGTACCCAGGCCGCGCAGGGCCACACCCACGCCCGCCGCGGCGGGGGCCAGGTCGGCGGGCACATCCACGCGTTCCGCGTCGGTGGGCACGGACACCCGGGAGATCCCCGACACGCTGCCGGGACCCCGGCGTCGGCGGGGCGTGCCCGAGGAGGAACCGCTGCCGGGCCGGCGCGGGGGCCGGGGCAGGACGAAGCCCAAGAAGTCGGTGGGCAAGCGGATCCTGGTGTGGACCGGCGGCACGCTGGCCTTCCTGCTGGTCGGGGTGAGCGCGGCGGGCTACCTCTACTACCAGCACCTCAACAACAACATCGACAAGATCGCCGACGACGGGGCGAGCACCGGCGGCTTCAGCAAGGACCGCGCGATCAACCTCCTGGTGATCGGCACGGACAAGCGCACCGGCGCGGGCAACGAGAAGTACGGCGACTCGGGCAGCGTCGGCCACGCGGACACCACGATCCTGCTGCACGTCTCCAAGGACCGCTCCAACGCGACCGCGATGAGCATCCCCCGCGACATGATCGTGGACGTCCCGGACTGCCCGACCGAGCAGGAGGACGGCTCCACCGAGACCATCGCGGGCACGAACGACGTGCGCTTCAACACGAGCCTCGGCCAGGACGACCGCACCCCGAGCTGCACGATGCGCACGGTCACCGAGCTGACCGGGATCGTTCCGGACCACTTCATGGTGGCCGACTTCAACGCGGTGAAGACGCTCTCCACGGCCATCGGCGGTGTCGAGGTCTGTCTGGCGAAGCCCATCAAGGACTCGAAGTCGAAGCTGAACCTCTCCGAGGGCAAGCACACCATCGAGGGCGAGCAGGCGCTGGCGTTCCTGCGCACCCGCTACAGCGTGGGCCTCGGCAGCGACCTGAGCCGGATCGAGCTGCAGCAGCAGTTCCTCAGCTCGATGATCCGCCAGATGAAGTCCGAGGACACGCTCACCGACCCGACGAAGGTGCTGAACCTCGCGGAGGCCGCCACGAGCGCGCTGTCCGTCGACTCCAAGATCTCCGACATCAAGAAGCTGGCCTCGCTCGGCCAGGAGGTCGGCAAGGTCAAGACGAAGAACATCACCTTCACCACGGTGCCGGTGGTCGACAACACCGACGGCGCGACCGTGCTGCCCACGCCGGGCAAGGCCGAGCAGCTCTTCGAGACCATCAAGAACGACATCTCGCTCACCGAGGTGAAGAAGCAGGCCAAGGAGAAGGAGGCCGCGAAGCTCAAGGGCACGCGCGCCGAGGCCTCCGAGGTCCGGGTCAACGTCTACAACGGCGGCGCCGTCGCCGGCAGCGCACAGGCCACTCTCAACTGGCTGCAGAACGATGTCGGCGTGACCAAGTCGAGTCAGCTCGGCAACGCCGACAAGACGCTGTCGAAGACCACCCTCGCGTACGACCCCGACCAGGCCGACCAGGCACGCAAGCTGGCCGACCTGATGGGCCTGTCCGCATCGGCGCTGAAGCCCGGCAAGGGCAACAGCGAGACCAACTCCCAGGGACTGCCCGCGATGGTGCTGACCCTGGGCAAGGACTTCAAGGGCGCCGGGGTGTCGCTGAGCGGGGCGTCGGCGAAGGATCTGGACGTCCAGAAGAACACCGCGGACAAGGAAAAGTGCGCCAGTTGATGACCTGACGGCGTCATCACGCGTCTGACAGGACGCGAGTGCAGTGAATCAGTGCGGTGAACACCGGGCGGGCGCGAGGATGCGCCCGGCCGGTCGGTTCCGAATGTCATCGGGCGGCCGTGCCGCCGTACCGACCTGTGTCCATGTCCGTATCCGCGTACGGCGTCCGAGGGGACGTACGCGAGCGGTGCCGGCGCGGACGGTCGAGCGGCGATGTCATCCGACCGGAACTCATGACGCGTTCAACAGGTCATGAGTACATCCGAGTCGGGGTCTCGGCGGTCCAACAGGAGGCGGGGACGGTCCCGTCGGCACGGCAGGGTGGGGAGGGGCAGGGAGATGGTACGGAGCGACGTGCGCGGGGACGGGGGGCAACCGCGCGTCGGGGAGCCCGGCGAGCGGGACGGGAACCTGGAAGGGCCGGACGAGTCGTCCGGCGAGGACGCGGACGTCAGAGTTCCCGAACAGCGCGGGCGCGGTGGCCGGCACGGGGGTGACGGGCGGGGGCGCCCGAAGACCGCCGGCAGGCCCCGGCGCAGACGGGCGCTGCGCTGGTCGGCGTCGGTGCTGGCGGTGGTGATACTCGGCACCGCGGGTGCCGGTTATCTCTACTACCAGCACCTCAACGACAACATCAAGAAAGAGAAGCTGAACCTCGGCGACACGAAGATCGCCGAGCCGACCCCGAACGCGGCCGGCCAGACCCCGCTGAACATCCTGGTCATCGGCTCGGACGCGCGGGACACCGAGGCGAACCAGAAGCTCGGCGGCGCCAAGGAGACCTTCGGCGCCACCCCGCTCGCGGACGTCCAGATGCTGGTGCACCTCTCCGCCGACCGCACCAACATGTCGGTGGTCAGCATGCCCCGCGACACCCTGCTCGCCATACCCAAGTGCACCGACCCCGACAGCGGCGACGTGTACGAGGCGAGCACCATGACGATGACCAACCAGTCGCTGGGGCGCGGCGGCCCCGGCTGCACGGTCGCCACCTGGCAGGAGCTGACCGGCATCCACATCGACCACTTCATGATGGTCGACTTCTCCGGTGTGGTCTCGATGGCCGACGCGATCGGCGGTGTGCCCGTCTGTGTGACCGACAACATCGAGTCCAAGGACGGCCAGGGCCACGGCTCCGGGCTGAAGCTGGAGAAGGGCACCACGTACATCAAGGGCGAGCAGGCCCTGCAGTGGCTGCGCACCCGGTACGGCTTCGAGGACGGCAGCGACATCGCGCGCGCCAAGGCGCAGCACATGTACATGAACTCGATGGTCCGCGAGCTGCGCGAGAACGCCACGATCACCAACCCGAACAAGCTGCGCAAGCTCGCCGAGGAGGCCACGAAGGCGCTCACCGTCGACGAGGGCCTCGCCACGGTGACGCAGCTCTACGACCTCAGCACGGAGCTGCGCAAGGTCGAGCCGGCCCGGATCACGATGACGACGATGCCGTACACGTACGTCGGCGCGCGTGTGGTGCCCAAGGAGGGCGACGCGGAGAAGCTGTTCCGGCTGGTCCGCGAGGACATCGCGCTGGACGGCAAGGACAAGAAGAAGACCACCACCGAGGACGAGACCTCCGACGATCCGGCGGCGGCGAAGGACGAGATCGGTGTACTGGTGCAGAACGGCACCATGACCTCGACGCTCGGCGCCGTCAGCGGCCGGGCCCACACGGTGTCCCAGTTGCTCGTCGAGGACGGCTTCGCCAAGGCCTCGTCCGACAGGACCACCGCGACCGCCGAGGACAAGACGGTCGTGCGCTACCCGAGCGCCGAGCTGGAGGGCGACGCCCAGGCGGTCGCCGAGGCCCTCGGCATCCCGCTGAGCCAGGTGGAGAAGTCCACGAACGTCAGCGGGGTGACGCTGGTCGTCGGCGCCGACTGGCGGGAGGGCAAGGCGTACGAGGCCGAGAAGAAGGACGACTCGACTCCGAAGTCGGCGGACGCCCTGAACGGCGCGAACAAGAAGGCGTGTATGGAGGTCAACCCCAACTTCACCTGGTAGCCGTCGCAGGACATACGCCATCGGGCCCCTCTCCTGATCGAGAGGGGCCCGATGGCGTACGTGTGTTCAGCTCTCGGCCAGTACCGCCGGGCGGCGGGACGCGATGACCTTCTTCGCCAGGGACCTGGGGCTGGTGAGGAAGCCGAAGCCCCAGGACATGTGCATGGTGGCGAGGGCGACCGGGATCTGGAGGCGGGCCTTGAGCGGCAGGCCCCTGCCCGCCGGGAGCGAGCCCGCGACGATCGCCGCGAGGTAGCCGCCGGGGACGAGGTAGCCCAGCGGGGTCAGCAGACCGCCCACCAGGATGCCCGCCGCGATCGCGACGACGGCGGTCGGCGGGGCGAGGTAGCGCAGGTTGATGGAGCCCTCGTGGTAGCGGGCGACGACGTGGCGCCAGCGTCCGTAGTCCTTGTACTGCTTGGCGAGCGCCTTCACGCTGGGCCGCGGCCGGTACGACACCTTCAGCTCGGGCGAGAACCAGATGAGGCCGCCCGCCTCGCGGATCCGGAAGTTCAGCTCCCAGTCCTGGGCGCGGATGAACTCCACGTTGTAGCCGCCCTGTTGCTCCAGCGCCTCGCGCCGGAAGACGCCCAGGTAGACCGTCTCGGCCGGACCGGCCTGCCCGCCCGTGTGGAAGGCCGCGTTGCCGACACCGATCTTCGAGGTCATCGCGGCGGCGACCGCGTGCTCCCAGTCGTTCTCGCCCTCGGCGTGCATGATGCCGCCGACGTTCTGCGCGCCGGTCTCCTCCAGGAGCCGTACGGCGGTGGCGATGTAGTTCGGCGAGAGCATGCCGTGGCCGTCGACGCGGACGACGATCGGGTGGCGGGAGGCGCCGATCGCGGCGTTGAGCGCGGCGGGCGTACGACCGGTGGGGTTCGGGACCGTATGGACGCGCGGGTCTTCCCCTGCGAGCTCGGCGGCGATCTCGTCCGTGCGGTCCGTGGACGGACCGAGGGCGATCACGACCTCCATCTCGCCGGCGTACTCCTGCGCGAGGATCGCTTGGACGGCTCCGCGCAGATGCCGCTCCTCGTTGAGGACCGGCATGATCACAGACACGGCGGGGAGCTGCACGTCGGGCTTGGCGTTCATAGGGGCCTCACGTTACCGCGAACGGGGGACACCGACGCGCGCCGCCCGGCCGCCGGGACGAGGCACGGATCATGGGGCCCTACGGTGCTCACGGATCCCTGACTTCCCCTGACCGGTCTCGCGGAGGTGTCCCCCGTGTCCACGCCGCCCCGCCGCCCAGCCCGCCCGCAGCAGCCCCGGCCCCCCGTACCTCCCCGGCGGCTGAGCTGGGCCATGCGGGCGGTGACCACGCTCTCGGTGGTGGTGCTGGCCGCCGCGGGCATCGGGCACGCGGTGGTGACCCGCCTGGACGACGAGATCGCCCGGGTCGACGCCTTCAAGGACATGAAGAACCGCCCCGAGGCGGGCCACGGCATGAACGTCCTGCTGGTCGGCACCGACGGCCGCGACCGGATCAGCGAGGAGCAGCGGCGGAAGTACCGGCTGGGCGGTGCCCCGTGCCACTGCACGGACACGATGATGATCGTGCACATCTCGGAGGACCGGGAGCGTGCGAGCGTCGTGAGCCTGCCGCGCGACTCGTACGCCGAGACGCCCGAGCACACCGACCGCGCCACCGGGAAGACCCTCCGGTCCCACCCGATCAAGCTGAACGCGGCCTACGCGGAGGGCGGCCCGCAGCTCACCGTGCGCACGGTCGAACACATGACCAAGGTGAAGATCGACCACTACGTCGAGGTCGACTTCACCAGCTTCATGCGGACCGTCGACGTCCTCGGCGGCGTCGAGATCTGCACCGCCCGCCCCCTCAAGGACCCGTACACCGGCCTCGACCTCGCCGCCGGCACCCACGAGCTGGACGGCGGCCAGGCCCTCCAGTACGTCCGCTCCCGGCACGCCGACGGTTCCTCCGACCTCGGCCGGATGAAGCGCCAGCAGCGGTTCATGGCGTCCCTGATGGCGCAGGCCACCTCCTCCGGTGTTCTGCTCAACCCGATGAAGTTCCGCGACATCACGCAGGCCGTCCTCGGTTCCGTCCGCGCCGACAAGGAGTTCGGCACCGGCGAGCTGATCGACCTCGGCCGCGCGATGCGGAACCTCAGCCCCGCCTCCTCGGAGTTCACCACCGTGCCCATCGGCCGCATGGGGTACGCCGTGAAGGGCATCGGCTCGACCCTCAAGTGGGACGAGGCCAAGTCGGCCCGCCTGTTCAAGGCGCTGCGCGACGACCGCCCCCTCGCCCCGTACAAGCCCCGCGGCAGGTACGCCCTGGTCGAGGTCGCTCCCCAGCAGATCCACGTGCAGGTGGAGAACGGCACGACCGTGCCCGGCCTCGGCAAGCAGGTGGACCGCCAGCTGGCCGCCACCGGCTTCCGCACGACGAAGACCCCGGTCAACTCCCGGCAGAACGACGTCCGACGCACCCTCGTCGTCCACGACCCCCGCTGGGACCGCTCCGCCAAGTCCCTCGCCGCCGCCCTCCCCGGCTCAGAACTACGCCCCGTCCGCGCCCAGGGCCCCACCCTCAGGGTGATCGCCGGCACGGACTTCAAGAAAGTCCGCAAGGTACGGGCCGAGGACCCGGAGCAGGGCGAGTCGGGCGTGGTGACGGGCGACGAGGTGTCCTGCGCCCCGTGACCGGGCGTCCGGCTCCCTTACAAATCCGTGCAATGTGTGTCAGCTTCGCAACAGCCCTGCCTTTGTTTTTCATCGACCCTTGTAATGGGCACAGCCTGACCCGGCACACTGGACCGCATGAACGATTGGCCCGAGGGATGGTCCGGCAACAACCGCGGCGGCGACTACCGCGGCGGTGGGTACGGACACGGCAGCGCGAGCGCACAGCCCGACGGGGCGCGTGTGATGCGCCAGGTCCGTCGCGGCCCGTCGGCACCCCCTCAGGGAGGTGTGCCCCAGCAGCCGTCGTACGGCGATCCGTACGGTGACGGCTACGGCAACGGACCCGACCAGTACGGCGGCGGGTACGACAGCGACTACAACACCGGCCAGGTGTACGGCTCCGGCGGCCCGGGCGGTCCCACCGGCCACGGCGGCAGGGGGGAGCGCCCCGCGCCGAACTGGCGGCGTCGTATCAAGGTGACGGCGATCACGGCCACCGTGGTGCTGCTCGCGACGACGATCGGCACGTACTTCTGGGCCGACTCCAAGCTGAACCGCGAGGTCGACCTGTCGAAGGTCATCGAGCGGCCGGAGGCGGGCGAGGGCACCAACTACCTGATCGTCGGCTCCGACAGCCGTGAGGGCCTGTCCGACGAGCAGAAGAAGGAGCTCCACACCGGGTCCGCCGACGGCAAGCGCACGGACTCGATGATGATCCTGCACACCGGTTCCAACGGCCCGACGCTGATCTCGCTGCCGCGTGACTCGAACGTCGAGATACCGACGTTCGTCGGCTCCGAGTCCGGCAAGACCTTCCCGGGCACCGGCCGCCAGGTGAAGCTGAACGCGGCGTACGCGGAGGACGGCCCCGAGCTGCTGGTCCGTACCGTCGAGGCCAACACCGGCCTGCACATCGACCACTACGTGGAGATCGGCTTCGCGGGCTTCGCGAACATCGTCGACGCGGTCGGCGGGGTGGAGATCGAGATCCCCAAGGGCGGCATGAAGGACACCAAGTCCGGTGCCGACTTCGAGGCGGGCAATCAGACCCTGAACGGCGAGCAGGCCCTCGCCTTCGTCCGGACCCGCTACGCCCTCGCGGGCAGCGACCTGGACCGTACGAAGAACCAGCAGAAGTTCCTCGCGGCCCTTGCCAGTCAGACGGCGACGCCGAGCACGGTGCTGAACCCGTTCAAGCTGTACCCGACGATGAGCGCCGGCCTGGACACCCTGATCGTCGACAAGGACATGGGTCTGTTCGACCTGGCCGACATGTTCTGGGCGATGAAGGGTGTGACGGGCGGCGACGGCAAGTCGATGAACATGCCGATCTCGGGCAACTCCGCCAACGGCAACCTCCAGTGGGACACCGCGAAGGTGAAGCAGCTGGTGGAGCAGCTGAAGAACGACGAGACGGTGACGGTGTCGAGCAACTGACCCGCCGGACCGCTTGACTGAGGGGCATCCCGTGCTGGGGTGCCTCTCAGCCGTGGGTCGTACGGCGGGTCAGGCGGTCGCGCCCGCCATCGTCCGGCACATCTCGGAGCAGCGGCGACACGCCTCGGCACAGCGCATCATCTGCTGGTCGTCCGGCATGGACATACACGCCTCGGCGCACATGTCACAGGCGCGGGCGCACATCGCGCACATCTCGGCGGACAGCGGCGAGCGGCGCATCATCATGTCCGCGCACATACGGGTCATCTCGGCGCAGTCCATCAGGGCGCGCATGATCTGCATCTGAGCCTGGCCGCCGGCCTGCATGCAGGAGCTCATGGTCTCCTCGCACACGCTGTGGCAGGTCATGCAGGCGTTGACACAGTCCTGCATCTCCTTGCTCATCGCGGTCATGCTTCGGGTCTGCTGCTGCGTCATGGCTCCTCCTGGAGGTGGTGGGAGCGGGATCCGGGGCGGACCCCGTGCCCTTCCGTCCTACGCCTCCTCGCCCCCGCGCGCCATCGGGCGGACGGCAACAATCCGCCCCCTGCGTCCCGCACGACGACGGCCCCCGGCGGGTGCCGGGGGCCGTGTACGGGTTGCGCCGAAGGGGTTACGGAAGGTTGCGGGCCATCACGATCCGCTGGACCTGGTTCGTTCCTTCGTATATCTGGGTGATCTTCGCGTCGCGCATCATGCGTTCGACCGGGTAGTCGCGGGTGTAGCCGTAGCCGCCGAGGAGCTGGACGGCGTCCGTGGTGACCTCCATGGCGACGTCGGAGGCGAAGCACTTGGCGGCGGCGCCCTGGAAGGTGAGGTCCTTGTCGCCGCGCTCGGACTTGGCGGCGGCCTGGTAGGTCAGGGCGCGGGCGGCCTCGATCTTCATGGCCATGTCGGCGAGCATGAACTGGATGCCCTGGAAGTCGGCGATCGGCTTGCCGAACTGCTTGCGCTCCTGGACATAGCCCTTGGCGTAGTCGAGGGCGCCCTGGGCGACGCCGAGGGCCTGGGCGGCGATGGTGATGCGGGTGTGGTCCAGGGTCTTCATCGCCGTGGCGAAGCCGGTGCCCTCCTCGCCGATCATGCGGTCGGCGGGGATGCGGACGTTGTCGAGGTAGACCTCGCGGGTCGGCGAACCCTTGATGCCGAGCTTCTTCTCCGGGGCGCCGAAGGAGACGCCCTCGTCGGACTTCTCCACGACGAAGGCGGAGATGCCCTTGGAGCGCTTGGTGGGGTCGGTGACCGCCATGACCGTGTAGTAGTCGGAGACGCCGGCGTTGGTGATCCAGCGCTTCACGCCGTTGAGGATGTAGTGGTCGCCGTCGCGGACCGCACGGGTCTTCATACCGGCCGCGTCGGAGCCGGCGTCCGGCTCGGAGAGGCAGTACGAGAACATCGCGTCGCCCTTGGCGAGGGGGCCCAGGTACTTCTTCTTCAGTTCCTCGGAGCCGGAGAGGATCACGGGCAGCGAGCCGAGCTTGTTGACGGCCGGGATCAGGGAGGACGACACGCAGGCGCGGGCCACCTCCTCGATCACGATGACCGTGGCGAGCGCGTCGGCGCCGGCGCCGCCGTACTCCTCGGGGACGTGCACGGCGTGCAGGTCATTGGCGACCAGCGCGTCGAGCGCCTCCTGCGGGAAGCGGGCCTCCTCGTCCACGGCGGCCGCGTGGGGCGCGATCTTCGCCTCGGCGAGGGAACGGATCGCGTCGCGGAGCATGTCGTGCTCCTCGGACGGGCGATACAGGTCGAAATCAGCCGATCCGGCCAAGGTCTCTCACGCTCCTGACGCTAACTACCGTTAAGTAACCCGAATTTTAGAGGTCCGCCCACGTGAGTGATACGTGAGCTTGACGACAGGCCGGGGCCCGCGGGGAATCTGCCCGGTGAAGGGCTCGAACACGCCCCGACTATGCTCAGGCAGCGCACGACCAGATCATGTTTGACACCTCATGGCCGGACATCCCAGGAGCACTCATGGCCCTCAAGATCACCGTGATCGGCACCGGCTATCTCGGCGCGACGCACGCCGCGGCCATGGCCGAGCTGGGGTTCGAGGTGCTCGGGCTCGATGTCGTCGAGGAGAAGATCGACATGCTCCGGCGCGGCGAGGTCCCGATGTACGAGCCGGGGCTGGAGGAGCTGCTGCGCAAGCACGTCGCGGGGATCGAGGGGTCCAGCGGGCGGCTGCGGTTCACCACCGACTACGCCGAGGTCGCGGCCTTCGGTGACATCCACTTCGTCTGTGTGAACACCCCGCAGCGGCACGGCGAGTACGCCTGCGACATGTCGTACGTCGACGCGGCCTTCGCCTCGCTCGCCCCGCATCTGACGGGCCCTGCCCTCGTCGTCGGCAAGTCGACCGTGCCCGTGGGGTCCGCCGACCGGCTGGCCGCCTATCTCGCCGAGCACGCGCCCGCCGGGGCGGACGCCGAGCTGGCCTGGAACCCGGAGTTCCTGCGCGAGGGCTTCGCCGTGAAGGACACGCTGCACCCCGACCGGATCGTGGTGGGTGTGCGCAGCGAGAAGGCCGAGAAGCTGCTGCGCGAGGTGTACGCGGCACCGGTCGGCGAGGGCTCGCCCTTCGTCGTCACCGATTTCCCGACCGCCGAACTGGTGAAGACCTCCGCGAACTCCTTCCTCGCCACCAAGATCTCCTTCATCAACGCCATGGCCGAGGTGTGCGAGGCCGCCGGGGGTGATGTCGCCATGCTGGCGGAGGCCATCGGGCACGACGACCGGATCGGCAAGAAATTCCTGCGGGCGGGTATCGGCTTCGGCGGTGGCTGTCTACCGAAGGACATCAGGGCGTTCATGGCCCGCGCCGGTGAGCTGGGTGCCGACCAGGCGCTGACCTTCCTGCGGGAGATCGACTCCATCAACATGCGTCAGCGCGGGCAGATGGTGGAGCTGGCGCGGCAGGCGCTGGGCGGTGGGTCCTTCCTGGGCAAGCGGGTGGCCGTGCTCGGCGCCAGCTTCAAGCCGGACTCCGACGACGTACGCGACTCGCCCGCCCTCAACGTGGCCGGGCAGATCCACCTCCAGGGCGGCCAGGTCACCGTCTACGACCCCAAGGGCATGGACAACGCCCGGCGGCTCTTTCCGACGCTCGGATACGCCGATTCCGCGATCGAGGCCGTACGGGGCGCCGACATCGTGCTGCACCTGACCGAGTGGCGTGAGTTCCGCGAACTGGACCCGGCGGCGCTGGGCGAGGTGGCGTCGACCCGGCTCGTGCTGGACGGGCGCAACGCGCTGGATCCTGAGCTGTGGCGCCGGGCGGGCTGGAAGTACCGGGCGATGGGGCGACCGACCGCCTGAGGCGGTTTTTATGGGGCCGGCTGAATCCGGCTAATCGCCGGTGCCAAAGGGCAGTTGGCCCTTCCGCTCTCCCTCCCGCACCCCCTTCCTTTTCGAATTCAATTCGAGCACTGTGAAGGAATCGGTGTCCCTTCTGCTCGCTTTCTTCACGATCACATTGCGCGGAATACGACCGATGTCGACCGTTCTCACGGGAGGGTCACCCCCGAAAGAGAGGTAGGCAACAAGCGGTTAACAAATGCGTATTCGCATGGAATCCGCTTGCCACTCCACTGGTCCGCATTCGCTGATCGACATTCGCCGTTCCGCATTCATCGACCGGGATTGTCCGGACCATGCCAGGAGTGATCATGCCTGTCTCGCGCAGGGTGGAGTGGCCCAGGGACCACCGTGACGAACTGGTCGCGGGAGCGCTCGTCGGCGCCGTGGTGATCGTGCTCGGCTACGCGTCGGGCATCGGCGCGTCCTCCGCCCAGGGCCCGGGCGAGGCCGCCGCTCCCCCGGCCTCGCCCCCTGCCGCGACAGCGCCCCCCGCTCCCACGCCCGCGCCGCAGAACCCGATGGACCAGATGCCGGTGGACAACGGGCAGCTGCCCGTGTCGGACGGCGGCGGCGACACGCACACCGGGCACGGGGGCGGTGACGATGAGGGGCACTCCGGAGACGAGGGGCACTCGGGGGACGAGGGCGGGCACGAGCACGGCACCACCCCCACCGGCTCCCCGTCGCCCTCGCCGTCGGAGTCCGCGCCCGGGGACGACCCCGGTGACGAGCCCGGGGACGGCACCGACGACGGCGGCTGCGCGGACGGCGAGGTGCGGCTCGTGACGCCGCTGCTGACCGGGGTCACCCAGCCGCTGTTCGGCGTCCTCAACGGCACCGCCGCGACGCCCGAGCCCCCGTCCTCGCCTTCGCCCTCTCCCTCGTCCTCGCCCTGTGTGGGACTGGTCCCGCTCACCGGCCTGCTCGGGACCTCCGGGATCACCGGCGTACCTGGGGTCTCAGGGGTCCCCGGGGTTCTCGGACTTCCCGGGATCTCCGTCTCCCCGCTGCCGGAGGCCACCCCGTGACCGGCCGCAGCCACGGAGCCCGCCCGCGACTCCACGCCGTCCTGCTGCTTCTCCTCGTCCCGCTGCTCTACGGCGTGGTCGGTGCCACGCCCGCCTCCGCCCACACCGAACTCGTCCGTTCGACGCCCCAGGACGGTGCCGAACTCGCCGAGGTGCCCGACCGTCTCACCCTCGTGTTCGACGAAGCCGTCGACCTCGGTGACGTACGCGTACTGACCATGGACGGCGACCGGCTGCCCGTGAGCCGGTCGCCGGGTGAGAGCGCCGAGACCGTACGTGTCGCCCTCGGCGATCCCGCCGGGCACGAGGTGGCCGTCATGTGGTCCGTCGTCGACGAGGAGGACGGGCACGCCTCCTCCGGCCGACTCGCCTTCGGCATCGGCGCGACCGCGCCGGTGGCCGACCAGGAACGCGGCGACGAGGCCGCCCCCGCACCGTCCCCCCTGGTGCGGAAAGGCCTCGTCGCCGCTCGCTGGACCGGATACGTGTCGCTGGCCCTCTTCGTCGGCGGGCTCGGCTTCGTCGCGCTGCTGTGGCCGCGCGGCGCACACGAGCCCCGGGCCCGCGCGCTGCTCGGGCTGGCGTGGACCGGCGGGCTGCTCTCGACCGTCGCGGGGCTCGGGCTGCAGGGCGCGTACGGCACGTTCGGCGGGCTGCGGGACGCGCTGCGGCCCGAGACGTTCGCCGAGGTGCTGGCCACCCGGCCCGGCGTCGTGCTCGCGGCCCGTGCGCTGGTGTGGGTGCTCGCCGCCGTGGTGCTGGCCGGGCTGTTGCAGGGCGGTGGGCGCACGGCGCGCTCGCCCGGCTGGTGTGTGGGTGCCCTCGCGGTGACGCTCGGGCTGCTGCGGACGACCGGCATGACGGGTCACAACGCCGAGGGCGGCGAGCCCACATGGGGTGCCGTCGCCGATCTGGTCCATCTGCTGGGTGCCTCGCTGTGGGTGGGCGGGCTCGTCATGCTGACGGTGGCGGTGCTGCCGCGTCGCGAGCCCGGTGAGCTGGCCGCGGTGGTGCCCGGGTATTCACGGCTCGCCGCCGCGAGCGTGGCCGCCGTCGCCGCCGCCGGGCTGGTCCTCGCCTGGCAGGTCGTGGGGTCGTACGACGCGCTGCTGCACACCTCGTACGGGCAGCTGCTGTTGCTGAAGACCGGTGTCCTCGCCGTGGTGCTGGTGGCGGCCCAGTGCAGCCGCCAGTGGGTGCGCACCCGCCTCGATCTCGCCGTGCTGCTGCGCGGCGACGCCGCCTCCGTGCGGCCCTTCGCCTACTCGGTCGCGGCGGAGGCGGGGCTCGTCCTCGCCGTCCTCGCCGTGACGAGTGTGCTGGTCACGGCCGATCCCGGCCGCTGAACTCCCCCGAAACACAAAGGAGTTGTTGTGGAAAGCACCAAGGAACCCGGCGAGCGGGAGTTGCGTCGCAAGCCGCCGGCCGGGAACCGGGCCCTGCTCGTCGGCGGGCTCGGAGCGGCCATGGCCGCCGTACTGAGTCTGGGGCTGCTGCAGGCGGCCGCGGGCACTTCGGCGAGCGGTTCGGAGGTGACCACGGACGCGGCTCAGGCGCCCGCGGCCGCCGCCGAGGCGCAGCCGGCCGCCGCCGCCGCGCCGGACCACCAGATCGACATCATGAACTACGAGTACGGGGACGGTGAGCAGCTCGTCGTCAAGGTCGGCGAGACGGTCCAGTGGACCAACCACGACAGCGCGCCGCACACGGTCACCACCACCAAGGCGCCGGCGGACTTCGACTCCGGCACGCTGCAGCAGGGCGACTCCTGGTCGTACACCTTCACCAAGGCCGGGACGTACGAGTACTACTGCGCGGTGCACCCGGACATGGTGGCGTCCGTGAAGGTCGTCGAGGACGACAGCGGGTCGACGGGCGGGTCCACCGGTGGCTCGACCGGCGGGTCCACAAGCGGGTCCACGGGCGGTTCGACCGGCGGGTCCACCGGGGGGACCACGGGCGGCACGACCGGTGGCACCTCCGGCGGTACGACCGGCGGCACGACCGGCGGATCCAGCGGTGGTTCCGACTCCGGTGGGTCGAGCACCAGCGGGGGCACCACCACGTCCGGTGGCACGAGCGGTGGCGGGGACGGTGACGACGAGCAGTGCGCCAGCGTCCAGGACGTGCTGCTGCCGATCCTGCAGCACCTCAACAGCGCCCACCTGGAGCGCTCGCCGGGTGAGCAGGTGCAGGACGCGCTGGCGCTCGACTCGTACATCAAGATGCACACGGTGTGGGTCGAGACCATCCTGGCGCCGGTCGTGGAGGGTGGCGGATCGATCTCCGACGACACCCTCTCGACGCTGTTGAACCACATCAACAAGGCGCACCTGGAGCAGTCGCTCGGGCAGCAGGTCACCGACCTGCTGAACGCCGACAGCTACGTGAAGATGCACACGGTCTGGGCCGGGCAACTGCTCGCCCCCACCGAGGACTTCCTCACGAACAGCTGCTGACGCGTCCCGCCGCGACGAAGGTGGGCGCCGGTCCGGCCGGGGCTCAGCCGGCCGGACCGGCGCCCACCCCCATTCTCCACATCCTCCCCACACCTCGGGAACCGCTTCCAAGGAGATCCGGGATGACAACCGTCACCCTGCCCACCGTTCCCCCGCCCCCGGAGTCCCGCGGCGGAACCGACCCGCCACCCTTTCCCCTGCCCGGCCGGTACGCCGTGGCCCCCGACCGCTCACTCGTCGAACTCACCGCGTGGTACGGCCCACTGCCGACCGGCCGCCGCCGCGTCACCCTCACCGGGGCGTCGCTGACCGTGCCGGACGGCTCCGAACAGCCCGTGTTCCGGTTCGAGTTCGTCGGGAGGGCCGGGGCGCGGTCCGTTCTCGTCTCCGAGCAGGTCGACTCCCTCGACGGCGGGCGCCGGCTGCGGCTGCTCGCCGACCTCGACGTGCGCGGGGTCGCCTTCCCCGTGCTGCTGTGGCTGCGGGTGGTCGAGCGTGGCGACGACCGGCTGCTCGTGGTCGGCACCGCCCGGCTGCCGTACCGGCTGCTGCGCCGGGCCACCGGGTTCCGGTTCGGGCGGCTGCGCCCGGCGACGCGGCTGCGGCTGCTGGTCGCCGCGGAGTTCGCGTGAGGACGCGCGGGCGGGCGGCCCCGGGTGCCGTCCCCGCCGTACTGGTCCTCGCCTTCCTGTCGTTCTCGCTCTTCTCGCTGTTCTCGCTGTTCGTGGCACCGGAGCGGGCGTCGGCGGCCTCGTACCGGGTGACGATGAAGGGGTACGCCTACGCGCCGGGCACACTCACGGTCGACGTCGGCTCCACCGTGACCTGGACCAACCAGGACACGGCACCGCACGACGTGAAGACCACCTCGGGCCCCGCCTCGATCCACTCCCCCATGCTCGACAAGGGCCAGAGCTGGAGCTTCACCTTCACCGTGGCCGGTACGTACGGCTACTACTGCACCGTCCACCCCGACATGACCGCCCGGATCGTGGTCCGCGCGCCGGCGCCCGCGACCTCGGCGGCGCCCACCGCGCACGACCACTCGGGGACCTCCGGCGGGCATCAGGAGACGGTGCCGAGCCGGGCCGCGACGACGGCACCCCGGACGGGCGACCGGACTCCGGCGCGCACGACTCCCTCGTCGGCACCGCCGCCCACCACGGCCCTGGCGTCCACGCCACCCGCCGTGGCCGTGGACCCCGTGCCCGCGACCACCGCGCCACAGACCCAGACGACGACCGCGTCGGCGGCCCGCCCCCTGGACCCGCTGCTCGTGCTGGCCGGGCTGGTCGCGGGGGTCGCCGTCCTGTGTCTGCTGCTGGTCGGCTCACGGGCGGCGGCCGCGCGGGAGGGGGAGGGGGAAAGGCCCGGCTCATCGGGGTGACCCGGGTGGGTGACCCGGGCTGGTGACCCGTGGAGTGATGTGACCGGGGTGGGTACCCCTTGAGTGGCACCGATTGCAAGGAGGAAGTCATGGCTGTCGCCAAGCTGGGTGTCGTCGTCCTGGACTGCCCCGATCCGCGGTCGCTCGCCGGTTTCTACGCCGGCGTGCTGGGCGGCACCGTGAAGGACGAGAACAACGGGGAGTGGGTGGATCTGAAGGTGCCGGGCGGGCAGTCGCTGGCGTTCCAGGCCGCCGAGGGGTACGTACCGCCGAAGTGGCCCGCGCCCGACGCCTCGCAGCAGTTCCATCTGGACCTGACCGTGGAGGACATGGACGCGGCCGAGAAGGAGGTGCTCGCGCTCGGGGCGCGGCCGCTGGACGCCGAGGACCGCTCGCGGAGCTGGCGGGTCTACGCGGACCCCGCCGGCCACCCGTTCTGCCTCTGCGCCGACTGACTCCGCGCCCGCCGAGACGCCCGGCGGCCCACGCACAGTCCGAGACGGCCGGCAGCCCCACGAACAGTCCGAGACGCCCGGCAGCCCC
Organism: Streptomyces sp. CA-210063; assembly: GCF_024612015.1. Classification (NCBI taxonomy): domain Bacteria; kingdom Bacillati; phylum Actinomycetota; class Actinomycetes; order Kitasatosporales; family Streptomycetaceae; genus Streptomyces; species Streptomyces sp. CA-210063. The sequence goes on along the minus strand of NZ_CP102512.1, from coordinate 6,424,549 downwards.
CGCACAGTCCGAGACGCCCGGCGGCCCACGCACAGTCCGAGACGCCCGGCGGCCCCCGCACAGTCCGAGACGCCCGGCGGCCCACGCACAGTCCGAGACGCCCGGCGGCCCCCGCACAGTCCGAGACGCCCGGCGGCCCCCGCACAGTCCGAGACGCCCGGCAGCCCACGCACAGTCCGAGACGCCCGGCAGCCCCACGGACTATCCGTCCAGCTCCGTGATCTTCGCCGTCGACGCCTCGCGGCGGTCCTGGGCCGCCCGCGCCGTGAAGTCGGCGCTGCGCAGGACGCGCTGAACGTTTCCCCAGGTCAGGAGGGCTAGGTCGTCCGCCGACCAGCCTCGGCGCAGCAGTTCGGCGACGAGGTGGGGGTAGCAGGAGGGGTCGGGGAGGTTGGCCGGGTGGGCGGCGCCCGAGTCGTACGTGCCGGCGAGGCCGACGCACTCGGGGCCGGCGACCGCGCGGACGTGGTCGAGGTGGTCGGCCACGTCGCGGATGGACGGGCCGGTCTGCTCACTGGTCAGCGGCACCATGCACAGGCCCTGTGCCTCGCCCAGCTCGGCGAGGAGGTCGTCGGGGAGGTTGGCCGGGTGGGGGCACAGGGCGCGGGCCGCCGAGCGGGTGCACAGGACCGGGGCGCGGGAGACCGCGAGGGTGCGGCGGACGGTCGCCTCGGAGGCTCCGCAGACGTCGGCGAGGACGCCGATGCGGTTCATCTCGCGGACCACCTCCTCGCCGAACCTGGTCAGCCCGGCCTCGCCCGTCCAGGACACACCGGCGAGGGTGAGGATCTTCAGGCCCAGGGCGTGCAGGGTGCGCAGGATGCCGAGGGAGTCGCCGAGGGCGGGCGCTCCGGCGGGGCCGAGCAGGATGGCGACCCGGCCGCAGTTGCGGGCGTCGGTGGTCTGCCCCGCGCTGTGCACGAGCCGCAGGCCCTCGGGGTGGGACTGGACGACCGTCCTGACCAGGTCCAGCTGCTCCAGGGTGGCGCCCACCGCCCGGTCGCCCGTCATACCCTCCGGCAGGTGCAGCGACCAGAACAGCGCGCCGATGTGGCCCTTGCGCATCCTCGGCACATCGGTGTCCACACCGCCCTCGCCCAGTTCCAGGTCGTACCAGGGCAGATGGCGCAGCACCCACGGCAGCCCGCTGTAGCCGTCGGCGACGGGGTGCTCGACGAGGAACGCGTGTGCCTCCGCCAGCTCATCGGGGGGCTCGGCGCCCCCGGGCTCGGCGTTCGCGAGCGCGGTCGTCCCGGCCTCGCCGTGCCCGGCGCTCCCGGGCCCGGGGTGTTCAGCGGTCCGAGGCTCCGCCGTCCCCATGGGCGTCCCGGGCTCGGCCGTCCCCGCCGTCCCGTCGCCCGGGGATATCGGCTCCGCGACCGGTGACCGATCGCCCCGTTCGGGCTTCCGCTTCGTACCGGTGGTGGGCGCGGTGTCGAGTTCCCCCGCCTCCCCCGCCGCTTCCAGTTCGTCCTGCAGATCTGCCATGGCGGACCTCCGTAGCCGTTGGGTGATCGCAGTACTGGTCACCGTGGCACGGGGGCCGCCCGCCTTCCTGGTGGGTGGGGCGTTCGGGTTGTACGGCCGCCGCGAGGGCCGCCGTACGCCACCCGGGTGACGCCCGGGGTCACCCGTCCAGCTGCTCCAGCGTCGCGTTCGAGGGGCCCGTACGGCTCTGGAGGTCCCGGGCCACGTCCTCCGCCGCGCCCAGTACCCGGACCGCGTTCTGCCAGGTCAGCTTGGCCAGGTCGGTCCGGGACCAGCCGCGGTCGAGGAGCTCGGCGATCAGGTTCGGGTAGCCGGAGACATCGTCCAGGCCGTCCGGGGTGAACGCGGTGCCGTCGTAGTCGCCGCCGATGCCGAGGTGGTCGATGCCGGCGACCTCGCGCATGTGGTCGAGGTGGTCCGCCACCGTGGCCGCCGTGGCGATCGGGCGCGGATTCCGCTCCTCGAAGGCGCGGTGGACCGCCATCCCCTCGGGGGTGGTGTCGAGGTGGTGCAGGCCGTGGGCGCGCATGTTCTCGTCGGCGGCGGCCGTCCAGTCGACGGCGGCCTGGAGCACGAACTTCGGCACGAACGTGACCATCGCCACGCCCCCGTTGGCCGGCAGGCGCTCCAGGACGTCGTCCGGGATGTTGCGGGGGTGGTCGCAGACGGCCCGCGACGAGGAGTGGGAGAAGATCACCGGGGCCACGGACGTGTCGAGCGCGTCGCGCATCGTCGTCGCGGCCACGTGCGAGAGGTCGACGAGCATGCCCTCGCGGTTCATCTCCTTCACGACCGCGCGGCCGAACGCCGACAGACCGCCGACCGCCGGGTCGTCGGTCGCGGAGTCCGCCCAGGCGATGTTGTCGTTGTGGGTGAGCGTCATATAGCGGACGCCCAGTGCGTACAACGCCCGCAGGGTGGCGAGGGAGTTGTCGATGGAGTGGCCGCCCTCGGCACCCATCAGCGAGGCGACGCGGCCCTCGGCGCGGCCCGCCTCCATGTCGGCGGCGGTCAGCGCGGCCCGCAGCTCTGCCGGGTAACGGTCGATCAACTGCCGTACGCAGTCGATCTGTTCGAGCGTCGCGGGCACGGCCCCCGGGCGATCCGAGGGGACATACACCGACCAGTACTGCGCCCCGACTCCGCCCGCGCGCAGCCGCGCCAGGTCGGTGTGCAGATAGGCGCTCTGGTCGGTGGCGATGTCCCGCGCGTCCAGGTCGTAACGGACCTGCTCGCGCAGCGCCCAGGGCAGGTCGTTGTGCCCGTCCGCGACCGGGAACTCCCGCAGCAGCTCCCGGGCTGCTTCCAGCGATGCCATACCCATGTCCCCCGTCATCCCGTCATCCCGTCATCCGTTACGTCTACTTCCCGAAGCCGAAGCCGTTGCCGGCTCCCTCGACCTTGGTGCGCAGGCGCTTGCCCTTCTCGGCGGCCTGGTCGTTCAGCTCCTGCTGGAACTCCCGCATACGGCCGAGAAGTTCCTCGTCGCGCGTGGCCAGGATGCGCGCGGCCAGCAGGCCGGCGTTGCGGGCCCCGGCGACGGAGACGGTCGCGACGGGCACACCGGCCGGCATCTGCACGATCGACAGCAGCGAGTCCATGCCGTCGAGGTACTTCAGCGGCACGGGCACGCCGATGACCGGCAGCGGGGTCACGGAGGCGAGCATGCCGGGCAGATGGGCGGCGCCGCCCGCACCCGCGATGATCACCTTGATGCCCCGGTCCGCGGCCTCCTCGCCGTACGTGATCATCTCGCGCGGCATCCGGTGCGCCGAGACGACGTCGACCTCGTACTCGATCTCGAACTCGTCGAGGGCCTGCGCGGCGGCCTCCATGACGGGCCAGTCGGAGTCCGATCCCATGACAATGCCTACGACGGGGCTCATTCGGTGATCGTGCCTCTCAGGTAACCGGCGGCGTGACGGGCGCGCTCCAGCACGTCGTCCAGGTCGTCGCCGTAGGTGTTGACGTGGCCCACCTTGCGGCCGGGCTTCACGTCCTTGCCGTACATGTGGATCTTGAGCTGGGGGTCGCGGGCCATGCAGTGCAGGTACGCGGAGTACATGTCCGGGTAGTCGCCGCCGAGGACGTTGACCATGACGGTCCACTTGGCGCGCGGGCGCGGGTCGCCGAGCGGCAGGTCGAGGACGGCCCGTACGTGGTTGGCGAACTGCGAGGTGATCGCGCCGTCCTGGCTCCAGTGGCCGGAGTTGTGGGGGCGCATGGCCAGCTCGTTGACGAGGATGCGACCGTCGCGGGTCTGGAAGAGCTCGACGGCGAGGTGGCCGACCACGTCCAGTTCCTTGGCGATGGTCAGGGCCAGCTGCTCGGCCTTGAGGGCGAGGGCCGGGTCGAGGTCGGGCGCGGGCGCGATGACGGTGTCGCAGACGCCGTTCACCTGCCGCGACTCCACGACCGGGTACGCGACGGCCTGGCCGTGCGGCGACCGTACGACGTTGGCGGCCAGCTCCCGTACGAAGTCGACCTTCTCCTCCGCGAGGACCGGGACGTCGGCGCGGAAGGGCTCGGCGGCGTCCTCGACCGACCGGACGACCCACACGCCCTTGCCGTCGTAGCCGCCCCGCACGGTCTTGAGAACGACCGGAAACCCATCGCCCTCGGCGGCGAAAGCGGCCACGTCGTCGGGGTCCGCGACGATGCGGTGCCGGGGGCACGGCACACCGATCGCGTCGAGCTTCGCGCGCATCACCCCCTTGTCCTGGGCGTGCTGGAGCGCGTCCGGCCCCGGGCGGACGGGGATGCCGTCCGCCTCCAGGGCGCGTAGGTGCTCGGTGGGTACATGTTCGTGATCGAAGGTGATCACGTCGCAGCCCTGCGCGAACGCACGCAGCGTGTCGAGGTCGCGGTAGTCGCCGATGACGACATCGCCGACGACCTGCGCCGCGGAATCCTGAGGGGTGTCACTGAGGAGCTTGAACCTGATGCCGAGCGGGATGCCCGCCTCGTGTGTCATACGAGCGAGCTGCCCCCCGCCGACCATGCCGACTACCGGGAACGTCACGCCCCCAGGGTATCGGCCACGGAATCGGCCACTCCCAGCTGTCCGATTTCCCCGCCCCTTTCCCCCCTGGACCACCCCTGTACCGCCTCCGTACCGCTCCCGTACCGCCGCTGTGAGCTTCTGCACAGGCATTGCCGAGGAGCGCTGGTTAGCATGGCTGAACCAGTGGATTTCGACCGAAGATCAACTCATTTCGGACGGAACAGCAACCGGCTGACCACCGGCACCACACCGACCGGACCGAGTGACGGGGGCCGTACCCATGGGAAGTACCACCTCGGGGCCTGATACGAAGCCCCGCAGCGCTCTGCGCCGCCGGATCGACCTGCTCATACGGGAGGTCGCCAAGTTCGGCGCGGTGGGCGGTGCGGGGCTGTTGGTGAACCTCGCCGTGTTCAACCTCGTGCGGCACACCACCGACCTCCAGGTCGTCCGGGCGAGCGTCATCGCCACGGTCGTCGCCATCGCCTTCAACTACATCGGCTTCCGTTACTTCACGTACCGGGACCGTGACAAGAGCGGCCGTACGAAGGAGATGTCGCTCTTCCTGCTGTTCAGCGCGGTCGGACTGGTGATCGAGAACGGCATCCTCTACACCGCCACGTACAGCTTCGGCTGGGACAGCCCCCTGCAGTCCAACATCTTCAAGTTCCTCGGCATCGGCGTCGCGACCCTCTTCCGCTTCTGGTCGTACCGCACCTGGGTGTTCCGCGCCCTCCCGGCCCGCGAGGCGGTGGCAAGCGCGGAATCGTTCCTCGAAGCAAGGGCCGCCCACCCACCCGCGACCACGGGCAAGCGCCGCTGAGGGGCAGCGCCCCGTAAGGGGCGCGGGGAACTGCGCGAGCAACCACGAACCATCCGCAGTCGCCGTCCTACGCCCCGGAGCTACGGCGCATCCGCGAACACCACTCGCACCGAGCCACCGGGCCACCGAACCGCCGAGCTACCGAACCGCCGAGCTACCGAACAGGCCGGTCATCGCCGGACGGCGCCCTCACCGGCGTACGCGACAGGAACAGGCCGAACACCGGCGGCTGCGTCTGGAGCATCTCCAGCCGCCCCCCGTCGGCCTCCGCGAGGTCCCGCGCCACGGCCAGCCCGATCCCCGTCGAGTTGCGCCCACTGATCGCCCGCTCGAAGATCCGCGCCCCGAGGTCGGCGGGAACGCCCGGCCCCTCGTCCGTGATCTCGATCACCGCCTGGTTCCCGGTCACGCGCGTCCGCAACGCCACCGTGCCGCCCCCGTGCATGAGCGAGTTCTCGATCAGCGCGGCCAGCACCTGGGCGACGGCGCCGGGCGTGCCCACGGCCTGCAGGTGCCGCTTGCCCGAGCTGACGATGGCCCGTCCGGCGCTGCGGTACGCCGGCCGCCACTCCTCCAGCTGCTGTTTGATGACCTCGTCGAGCTCGAAGGAGACGGCGGAGCCGTTGCGGGGGTCGCGGGAGTTGGTGAGGAGCCGCTCCACGACGTCCGTGAGGCGTTCGACCTGGGTGAGGGCGATGTGCGCCTCCTCCTTCACCGTGGCGAGGTCGTCGGTGAGGGTGATCTCCTCCAGCCGCATGGACAGCGCGGTCAGCGGCGTACGCAGCTGATGGGACGCGTCCGCCGCGAGGCGCCGCTCGGCGGTCAGCATGCGGCCGATGCGCTCGGCGGAGGCGTCCAGCACGTCCGCGACGCGGTCCAGCTCCGGGACGCCGTATCTCTTGTGGCGGGGGCGCGGGTCGCCGGAGCCGAGCCGTTCGGCGGTCTCGGCGAGGTCCGTGAGGGGGGACGCGAGGCGGTTGGCCTGGCGTACGGCGAGGAGGACGGCGGCGACGACGGCGAGCAGGGCGACCGCCGCGATGATCAGCAGCGTACGGCCGACCTCGCGGCTGACCGCGGAGCGGGACTCCTCGACCGTGACGATCTCGTCCTTCTCGCCCTTGGCCTGGTGCCGGATGACGTCACCGACGGGCTTCTCGCCGATCTCGATCGTGGGCTGGCCCGGGACCTCGATACGGGCGTAGCGCTCGTCGCCCACCTGGTCCCTGAGGACCTCCGCGGTGATCCGTTCGTCGCCGATGATCCGGCTGTCCACGATGCTCGTCAGCTGGACCGCCTCGGACTCCACGCGTTCCTGGGCGCTGTTGCTGATCGTCCGGGTCTCGACGATGACGAGGGAGACACCGAAGACCGCGATGACGACGAGGACGACGGCGAGGGTGGACTGGATGAGACGGCGACGCACGGTTGCCCTCCGGGCGGGGCGGTGTGTTTTACGTGGACCAGTGTCCCCCCGGGTGTTCTGGCACCCGGGGGCAGGGGCGCCCGTAAGGGGCGCGGGGCTGCATCCATATGCGGCTCCGCCGCGTGGGCGCGATCAGCCACGAACCACACGCGGCCGCACAGAAACGCGAACCCCCGAGCTGGTAGGCCCCCCGGGGCCCGTCAGTTCTTCTCGAAGCGGAACCCAACCCCCCGCACCGTGGCGATGTACCGCGGATTCGCCGCATCGTCGCCCAGCTTCTTCCGCAGCCAGGAGATGTGCATGTCCAGCGTCTTCGTCGACGACCACCACGTCGTGTCCCAGACCTCCCGCATCAGCTGGTCACGGGTGACGACCCGCCCCGCGTCACGCACGAGCACCCGCAGCAGGTCGAACTCCTTCGCCGTGAGCTGGAGCTCCTCGTCGCCCATCCACGCCCGGTGCGACTCGACGTCGATCCGCACCCCATGGGTGGCCGGCGGCTGCGCCGGCTCCGCGGCACCGCGCCGGAGGAGGGCCCGGACACGGGCGAGCAGCTCGGCCAGCCGGAAGGGCTTGGTGACGTAGTCGTCGGCGCCCGCGTCGAGGCCGACGACGGTGTCCACCTCGTCGGCACGCGCGGTCAGGATGAGGATCGGGATGGCGTGACCCTCGGCGCGCAGCCGGCGGGCCACCTCCAGGCCGTCCATTCCGGGCAGCCCCAGGTCCAGGACGACCAGGTCGACACCACCCTGCATTCCGGCGTCCAGCGCGGTGGGGCCGTCCTCGCGGACCTCCACCTCGTACCCTTCCCGGCGCAGTGCGCGAGCCAACGGCTCCGAGATGGACGCGTCGTCCTCGGCGAGCAGTACACGGGTCATGGAGTGATGGTAGTCCGCCGAGAACCGCAGGTGGAGGGTGATCGGCAAGCGTGATTCACACCTTTGTCCAACGGTTCTCTTACTTCGCCGGGGCATGATCCACTGCGGCGGGCGTTTCGTCCCGCCCCGGTGAAGATGCGCGCCGATGCGTGGAGAAGGTGCCCGGGTCCGGTGCGGATCGCGCGCTGATCCCGTGAACATGGCGTCGCCGTACCGCACCCTCCGTAGTCATGCCCTGCGTCTGTGCGATGCGAACCCATGAATGACCTTCGAATAGGCGATCACGGTTCCCTTCTTACCTGTGATTCACCTCTCAAGCCCTTCCGTTTCCCTCAGTCTTCTGACGTATGGTGACGGAACGCCTGTAGCAACACGTGGGGGCCTTTGGCGGCATATCTGCGCTGAAGGTCTCTTTTGTGTGCGGAACGACCTGTGGCCGGGCCCCGAACACGCGGGACGCATCGACGCGTCGACGCGCGCACAGGGGCGTGGATCCCGGTGGTCGCCGTCCGCCGCCCCGTGACCCGGGGCGGAATCCCCGTGGGCGTGGGGTGGACGTCCCGGCCGGCCGGTGCCGGCCGCCCCCCTCCACCGGGCGCGCGCCCCCACGTGCGCCGTCCCCACCTGCAAGGAACGACCATGGCGTCCAGCCTGACGAAGGACTCGGCCGGCCGGGGAACCCCCGGCACCGAGGGCACCTTCTTCGGCCACCCCCGCGGACTGGCCACTCTCTTCATGACCGAGATGTGGGAGAGATTCTCCTACTACGGCATGAAGGCCCTCCTGACCGTGTATCTGCTCTCCGGCGGCCCCGACGCCGGCAAGGGCAGCATGGGCGGCGGCCTGGCCATGGACCTGGCCACCACCACCACGATCGTCGCCGTCTACTCGGCGATGGTGTACCTGCTCGCGATGCCCGGCGGCTGGCTCGGCGACCGTGTCTGGGGTCCCCGCAAGACGGTGACGATCGCAGCGGTCACGATCATGTCCGGGCACCTGGTGCTCGCCCTGCCGGGCGGCCAGGCCCCGTTCTTCGCGGGCCTGGCGCTGGTCGCGGCCGGCTCAGGTCTGCTGAAGGCCAACATCTCCACGATGGTGGGCCATCTGTACGACGGCCCCGAGGACCCGCGGCGCGACGGCGGCTTCACGATCTTCTACATGGGCATCAACGCGGGTGCCTTCTTCGCGCCGCTGGCCATCGGCACCGTCGGCCAGGAGGTCAACTGGCACCTCGGCTTCGGTCTCGCCGCGGTCGGCATGGCCATCGGCCTCGCGGCCTTCCTCCTCGGCAGCCGGACCCTGAACCCGAAGAGCGACATCGTCCCCAAGCCGCTCGCGGCCGAGGAGCGCGCCGCCTGGCTCCGCAAGGGCCTGCTCTGGCTGGCCGTCGCGGCCGTCTTCTACGGCGCCGTCGGCCTCAGCGGCCACTTCACCCTGAACTGGGCGATGATCCCGCTGACCGTCATCGGTCTGATCGTCCCGGCCGGCGTGCTGCTGCGTATCAAGCGGGACAAGGAGCTGTCGGCCGCCGAGCAGTCGAAGATGACCGGCTACATCTGGTTCTTCGTCGCCGCCGCCGTGTTCTGGATGATCTACGACCAGGGCGCGTCCACGGTCCAGGCGTTCGGCTCGAACGACGAGAAGGTGGCCGGCTCGCTGCTCGGCTTCGCCTTCCCGACCTCCTGGTACCAGTCGCTGAACCCGCTGTTCATCATGGCGCTGGCCCCGGTCTTCGCCTGGCTCTGGCTGTGGCTGAACCGTCAGGGCAGGGAGCCCAGCACGGCCGTGAAGTTCGCGATGGCCCTGGTGCTCATCGGCGTCTCGTTCTTCTTCTTCCTGATCCCGCTGGGCATGGCGGCGGACGGCACGCTGACCAGCCCGATGTGGCTGGTGGGCATCTACTTCATCCAGACCGTCGGTGAGCTGTGCCTCTCCCCGGTCGGTCTGTCGGTGACGACGAAGATGGCCCCGGCCAAGTACGCCAGCCAGATGATGGGTGTGTGGTTCCTCGCGGTCACCGCGGGCGACTCCGTCACCGGTCTGCTCTCCAACCCGGCCGTCGGCGGCTTCGACCTCAGCGGCACCGGAATGGTCGCCTTCGAGGCCACCCTCGCCGCCCTCGCCGGCTTCGCGATCTACATGTACCGCAAGAAGGTCAGGGCCCTCACGGGCGACGTCCACTGAGCCCCGGCCCCGGACGATCCGATGCGGACGATGCGCAGGAAGGGCCGCCGTACCTCCGGGTGCGGCGGCCCTTCCCCGTTCTTTGCGTGTCTCACAGCCTCAGATGTCTCAGGCCTCTCACGTGGATGTGTCTTCCTGCCGTACGGAGAGCCGCGCGGCCCCGGTCGCGCCCGGATCGTTGTCCGGTGTGAACCACGGCAGGGTCGAGGCCGTACGCGTGCGGGACGACGTACGGGGTTGCGCGTGCGCGGCGGTCGAGGTGCCCAACCTCGGTACCCAGACAGGGAGTTCGGGCATCCTCCACCCCCGTCCCCGCCCCCGCCGCCCGGCCGTCGTGCGCCCCGGCCGTACCCGGTCCACCACCGCCATCCCGATCCGGAACAGCGCGGCCGGTACGACGACGCAGAGCATCAGCCAGAAGAGGGTGACGCCCCAGGGGCGGCCCACGCCCCACGACTGTTCGGCGAGGACCTTGCCGCCGTACTTGAGGGAGACGGTGTAGTCGCCGTGGGCCCCGGCCGCGAGGTCCACGGGCAGGGTGACGAGGGCCTTGCGGCCCGGCTGGATCGTGCCGCGCCACCGCTGTTCCTCCCACTGCGGCGCGAACACACCGTGGGAGGTGCCGACCTGGAAGACGGGGTTCTCGACCGGGGAGGTGCCGACGTTGCCGACGGTGAAGACCAGTTCGCGGGCGGGCGGCGCCCCGAACCAGGTCAACAGCCCACTGGAACCCTTCAGCCGACCGTCCGTCAGGAGCGACAGCCGTCCGCCGGTCGCCTCCTGGGGCAACGGTTCGACCGAGTGCCCGGCGACCTGGAGGACCGCGTCGGCCTCGGCCTTCGGACCCGTGATGGTGCTGACGTGCACCACGCACGGACACGGCACCGGCGGCTCCGCCACCGGCACCTCCCGCTCGAAGTGGCCCTTGCCGTCGGCGGTCACGGCCCGCCCGTCGGCGTTGGCGCAGGTGTCGGTGCCGCCGGGCACACCCCGCGACGGCTCGGACCGACCGCAGATCAGGATCATCAGGATCGTTTTCGGCCGCCAGCCGCTGCCGGTCACGGTGACCGAACCACCGGTCCCGGCCTGCGACTTGGACAACGTCACCGTCGGCTTCTCCGCAGCCCGGGCGACCCCACCGGCGAACGGCGCCACGAGCAGCGCGAGCACGCACGCGAACGTGAACACCACCACCGCCGACGCGGAGAGCCGCCGCCTTCCGATCACGTCACCGCTCCCGTCTCCCGTCAGCGACGTACGGCCTGATTCCTGCGCGTCACCCACAGCACCCCCGCCGCCCCGGCGAGCAGCACCGTGCCGCCGAGCGTGCCGAGGGCGACCGCCGAGTCCAGGGGCCCGGTCTGCGGAAGCTCACCCTCCGACCCACCGGATCCACCCGAGTCCGAGCCGCCCCCCGTACCACCCGAAGTCCCACCCGAGGCGCTCCCGCCCGCGGCGGTGACGTCGAGCGTCAACGACGGCCCGGGATCGTTCCCCGGCGTGCAGGTCGTCACCGTCCCGAGGGCCTTGATGGTGAGCACGCCGGCGGTGAAGTCGACCTTGCCGGTCTCCTTCGGGGTGTACGTGCCGCTCAGGTCATTGATCTCGATCGGCGTATTGGCCGGAATCGCCTCTTGATTGGCGGGCCCGGTCACCGTGAGCGTGCCGCTGTCGGCCCCGCCCAGCTCGATCGTGGCGCTCGGCGTCATCGCGCCCTTGCCCAGCTCGACCGGGCTGGACGACACGCCCTTCTGCCACGACATCGTGATCTTGTAGCCGTCGCCGCTCTCGACGCCCTTGATGTCGATCGGCGACACCGCGGACTTGTCCCCGATCGGCGTCTTGCAGTTGTACTCCACGTCCACGACCTCGGCATGGGCCACCGGAGCGGCCATCAGCACCGCCGAGCCGGCCAGGGCCGCGAGGGACGCGAGCGCGGCGGTTCGTTTCTGGTACGTCCGGTACGACACCTTGGCACCCCACATTCTGACGGAACATCAGATCGGCCGCTCAAGGTACGCCGGGCCTCGTGGAGAAGGAAGACACACGCAAGTGTCGGATGTGTGTCGATGAACCGGGCTGGGCTTCGAGGCCATGGGCTCGCCCGGGATACCCAGGGGCGCGGGGAACTGCGCGATCAGCCACGAACGACCCTCAGCCGCCGAACCAGAGCACCCCCACGACGCTTAGGCCGGTGCCCCCAACTCCGCCCAGACAGTCTTCCCGGCCGCCCCCGGAGCCCGTACAACCCCCCAGTCCAGACAGAGCCGCTGCACGATGAACATGCCATGCCCGCCCGGCCGCCCAGCCCGATGCGGTGTCCGCGGCGCGGGATTCCCCGCCCCCCGGTCGGACACCTCGATCCGCAGCACCTTGTTGTCGCAGCTGATCCACAACTGGGCCGGGCCCTCCGCATGGAGACACGCGTTGGTGACCAGCTCGGACACCACCAACAGCACATCCTCCGCCGCCGCCCGCTGATCCGCGGTCGCGGCCGGCAACCACCCCCACGCGTACAGGGCCTGCCGCGTGAAGTCACGGGCGAGCGGAACCACCCCGCTCTCGCCGTCGAAGCTCAACCGGCGGGACTGACGGCTCGCGACGGGTGCCGCGGGCGGGTCCTCGCCTGGCGCCCCGGAAGCGCCGCCGGCACCCGGTTCCGGGCCGCGGTCGCCCGGCGAGAAAGGCCGGGTGGTGCTCATCAGCGCTTCACCTCACCGATTCGCCAGTTCACGATTCAGGACTCATCAAGGGTGCGGGACGAAGGCCCGCGGCACATGCCGTTTTCTGCTGTCATCCGTAGCGCCATCCGTACTTCCGTCGTACCGCCAAGCCTCTGCGGCCGCTGCCGAGTTGCCGCCGGGCCGCCGGGCCGCCGCCGAACCCCTGTCCGTCCACGCCGCCGCCCGTCCACGCCGCCGCCCGTACGCGCCACCGTCACCGAACCGTTCCCGGGCCGCTGACGACATGTTCAGGATGTCTCCTGCCCGAGCGAACCGTGAGAACACCCACGTTTTCGGCACAGAACCTGTGACGAGAACAACCCGCCGTTCGGGGTGGGACACCTGGGGACGGCGCCGAAGGCGGGCGACCGGTCCGAGAGCTGAGACCGGTCCGGCCGACCGGTCGGCGGCACCCCCTCCCCGGGGTGCCGCCGACCGGTTCGGCCACTCCTAGTCGCCCAAGGCCGCCGCAAGCGTGTCGTGCACGGTGAACACCGCGTCCGCCCCGGTGATCTCGAACACCCGCGCCACCGCCGGGAGCATTCCCGCGAGATGGACCCCGCCGCCCGCGGCCTCCGCCCTGAGCCGCACGCCCAAGAGGACGTTCAGCCCGGTGGAGTCGCAGAACTCCAGGCGTGAGCAGTCCACCACCAGGCGCGCGAATCCCTTGTCCAGGCAGCTTTCGAGTGGCTCACGCAACAGATCGGCGGTGTGGTGATCGAGCTCACCCGCCGGGGTCACGACGGCGCTGGGGCCCACTTCCCGCACCTCGACCCGTAGTCGGCCCGACTGCGCGTTGCCGACCGTCCCACGGTCCATGCCGTCTCTCTCCCGACCGTCGTGCCTGCTGACTCGCCCTCGAACACTACGCCTTCTCCACACACCCCGACACCCGAACAATCGCCCACAAATGGACATTTCGCCACAGTAGGCACTTGCGACGACGTCGTGAAACCGGGTAGGGCTAGTAGAGACACGAATCGACACGGCCGGCTTTGGAGGCGCCGCACACCGCAGTGCACGTATTGGCATCGGCGGCCATATGCCGAGAACGATGGAGGACATCATGTCACCCCGGCTCGACGAATCGCATACCCAGAGGGCGACGTCGGCACCCTCTCCGGAAGAGATCCCGGACGACCTCGCCCACGATCCGGGCGACGCGCTCGCCGGCCTTCCGGAGATCCCCCCGTACGACGAGGTGGGGCCGGTGGACGCACGGGCCCTGTCCAAGACCCTCTTCGAGCGGCTGGAGTCCCTCGAGGAAGGCACGTACGAATACTCGTACGTCCGCAATACTTTGGTCGAACTCAACCTGGCCCTGGTGAAGTTCGCCGCCTCACGCTTCCGGTCGCGCAGCGAGCCGATGGAGGACATCATCCAGGTCGGCACGATCGGCCTGATCAAGGCGATCGACCGCTTCGAACTGAGCCGGGGCGTCGAGTTCCCCACTTTCGCGATGCCGACCATCGTCGGCGAGATCAAGCGTTTCTTCCGTGACACGAGCTGGTCCGTGCGGGTCCCGCGCAGACTTCAGGAGCTCCGGCTCGACCTGGCCAAGGCCGGTGACGAGCTCGCCCAGAAGTTCGATCGCGCTCCGACAGTGGGAGAGTTGGCGGAGCGCCTCGGGCTGACGAACGACGAGGTCGTCGAGGGCATGGCGGCGTCGAACGCGTACACCGCCTCGTCACTGGACGCCCAGCCCGAGGAGGACGACTCCGAGGGCGCGCTGGCGGACCGGATCGGCTACGAGGACCACGGCCTCGAAGGCATCGAGTACGTCGAGTCCCTGAAGCCGCTGATCGCCGAACTGCCGCCGCGCGACCGGAAGATCCTCTCCTTGCGGTTCGTCGCCAATATGACGCAGTCCGAGATCGGGGACGAACTGGGCATCTCCCAGATGCATGTCTCCCGGCTGCTGTCCCGCACGCTGGTACGGCTGCGCAAGGGACTGACGCTGGAGGAGTGAGCGCGTTCCGACGCCGAGAACATCGGTGTCGGCGCGGGCCAGTGACGGCGATGACGGCGGTAGTGACACAAGTCGGCCGGGTGCGGCAGGAGTTGCGACACTCCTCCCGTACCCGGCCGAACTGTTCCCGGCCCGACCCCTATAGCAACCCCTTACCGCGAGAAACACCTTCCCCGCGGTCCTCCTTCCGCCACTATGGTCACGCGCCCAGACTGATCGGTATGCCAGAACCGGCGGGCGGACACGGGGGGCGAGGAGGCACGAGGATGACTCGGGCTCGGGACGAGCGCCCCGGCGACGACGACAGCCATGAGGCACACCAGGACACCAACGCACTGGGCGTACGCCCGGGCGACGGCATACGCCCGGGCGACCCGTCCGACAAACGGCACGCGGGCGCGTCCGACGCGCGCCTCACCGCGCTGTTGCGCGCCGACTCGCCCATCGCGTATCCGGCCCTGCGGGAACTGCGCGAACGCCACCACCCCTCGGTCCTCGCCTACGCGCGGCTGTGCGCCGCGAGCGAGTCCGCGGCACGGCAGTTGGCGACCCAGGTGTTCACCGTCGCCACCCGGGAGACGGCGCGCGGCAGCGAGCCGACCGTCCCCTGGCGCCACCATCTGCTCCTGCTGACCGCACGGGTGGCCGCCACCTGGGCCGCGGACGACCACGCGTCCGGCCTCGCCCGCGGCCTCCGCCGCGCCTTCGACACGGTGGGCCCCAACGGCCTCGTCCCGCCCCTGCTCGCGGCGTTCGAATCCCTGCCGTCGCGCGC
This sequence comes from Streptomyces sp. CA-210063, assembly GCF_024612015.1. Taxonomy (NCBI): domain Bacteria; kingdom Bacillati; phylum Actinomycetota; class Actinomycetes; order Kitasatosporales; family Streptomycetaceae; genus Streptomyces; species Streptomyces sp. CA-210063. The sequence goes on along the minus strand of NZ_CP102512.1, from coordinate 6,409,282 downwards.
CCAGGGCCTCGTCTGGTACGGCGTGGTGGAGCGCGAGCCCGACGACCGTACGGCCGTGCTCCTCGGCCTCACCGCCGACGAAGTGGCGTACCGGCGGGACCCCGCGCTCAACGCCCTGCGCCAGGCCTGTCTCAGAGTGCGCCTCGTCGCCTCCGAGGACCCGCGCTGCCAGGACTTCCGCCGGCTGATCGAGGAGTCCGTACGCCCGGACACCCCTCGCCACAGCACGGATCTGCAGGCCCACATGGCGCACTGCACACACTGCACCGGCGCGTACGAGGAACTGTGCGCCCTGCGCGACCACCCGCGCGCGACGCTCGCGGAGGGGTTGCTGCCGTGGGGCGGTACGGCGTACGCGGGGGGCGGGGTGGGGGCACATGGCGGACCCGGTGCGCTTGACGGACCAGGTGATGGACCGGGTGCGCTTGGCGGACCAAGTGCGCGTGGGGGACCGGGCTTTGGTGGCGGTCGTCCGGGCGCCGGGGCGGAAGCCGCCGAGAATTTCGCGGACCCGGTTGCCGAAGCCGGGCCGGGAGCACGGGCGGGGACCGGGGCAGGCTTCCGAGCAGGGGGATGGGCGCCGGCAGCGGCGGAGCCGTGGGGAGAGCCGGGCGTCGGCTCCGGCGTCGAGGCCGACGGCCGGGACCGCGCGGAGGCCGGGGCGGAAGCTGAGGCTTGGGCCGGGGCCGGGGCTGGGGCGGGGGTTGAGGCCCGGTTCGGTGCGGTGGCCGGAGCGGGGGGCGGGGTCCGAGCCGACGCGTCGGCCGGGGTCGCGGGCGGCGTGGCAGCCCGGGCCGGTGCTGCGAGCGGGGCCGGGGCCGGGACCCCGGCTGGTGTGTGGCCGCCGTCACGGCGGCTCGTGCTGTCCTCGGTGGCCCTGGGCGTGGCGCTGGCGCCGCTGCTGGCGTTCCTGGTGTTCTCGGGCCGGGGCGACTCGTCGTCACCGGACGCGGCGGATTCCGCCGGTACGCCGTCGGTTCCGCCACCGGTCAGCGTGACGCCGACGGCCCCGTCGAGCCCGACGCCCTCTCCGACCGCTTCGCGCACCGAGCGGCCGTCGAAGCCCCCGAAGTCCCCCAAGCCGACGAAGAGCCCGAGCCCGAGCCCGTCGAAGCCGGACACCACGACACCGTCGCTGCCGTACGGGCCGCCGCTGAACGGTGCCTACACCCAGGTGGTGAACGTCGCCTCGGGCCTGTGCCTGGACATCCGGGGCGAGTTGGAGAAGGGCACCGACGTCGTCACGGCCACCTGTTCCTCGCGTGACACCCAGCGCTGGCGGGTCGACGCCGAGCGGGACGCCCTCCAGTCGTTCGCCGACCCCGACCTGTGCCTCGACAGCCGGGGGGCGACCGACGACGGTGTGGGCATCTGGGAGTGCGACTCGCTCGACGGCGACAACGGCGAGAACCTGCGGTTCGAGGTCGACTCCCGGGGAGTGATCCGCCCGGCGATCGCCCCGGACCACGCGGTGACACCGGATGCGCTCGGCTCCGTCGCCTTCGCCGAGGAGAAGGGGCGCGACCGGCAACGGTGGCGGGCGGGCGCCGGGCCCGTGCACGGCTGAGGCCCGGTCAGACCACGCGTACGCCCCTGCGCCACACCCCCGCGACCAGGGGAACCCCCGGCCGGTAGGCGAGATGGACATGGCTGGGCGCGTCCAGCAGCGCGAGATCGGCGTACGCGCCCGGCGTGAGGCGGCCGATGTCATCGCGGCGGAGCGCCCGCGCACCCCCCGCCGTGGCCGACCAGACGGCCTCGTCCGGGGTCATCCCCATGTCCCGCACGGCGAGCGCGACGCAGAACGGCACGGACGACGTGAAGGACGACCCGGGGTTGCAGTCCGTCGACAGGGCCACGGTGACGCCCGCGTCGAGGAGTCGGCGGGCGTCCGGCCACTCGGCGCGGGTGGAGAACTCGGCGCCGGGGAGGAGGGTGGCGACCGTCCGGCTGTGGGCGAGGGCGTCCACGTCGGCGTCGGTGAGATGCGTGCAGTGGTCCGCGCTCGCCGCGTCCAGCTCGACCGCGAGTCGCACACCCGGGCCGTACGACAGTTGGTTGGCGTGGATGCGCGGGTGCAGGCCCTTGGCCTTGCCGGCCGTGAGGATCGCACGGGCCTGGTCGCCGTCGAAGGCGCCCTTCTCGCAGAAGACGTCGATCCAACGGGCGTACGGGGCACAGGCGTCGAGCATCTCACCGGTGACGAGGGCTACGTATGCGGCCGGGTCCTCGGCGTAGTCGGGGGACACGATGTGCGCGCCGAGGTACGTCACCTCGTCCGTGTGCCGCGCGGCGATGCGCAGCGCCCGGGCCTCGTCCTCGACGGTCAGGCCGTAGCCGGACTTCGTCTCGAAGGTGGTCGTGCCCTGGCGGAGGGCCTCGCGGAGGTAACGGGTGAGGTTGGCCTCCAGTTCCTCGTCGGACGCGGCGCGGGTGGCCGCGACGGTCGTACGGATGCCGCCCGCGCTGTAGGCCCGGCCGGACATACGGGCGTTGAACTCGGCGGTCCGGTCGCCCGCGAAGACCAGGTGGGAGTGGGAGTCGACGAAGCCCGGGATCATCGCCCGGCCACCGGCGTCGACCCGATTGTCAGTGGCGGGTGCTTTGCTTTGATCACCGGTCCACGCGATGCGTTCACCGTCGATGACGACGGCCGCGTCCTGGATCAGTCCGAGGGGCGACCCGTCGCCCAGGGAGGGGTCGTTGGTGACCAGGGCAGCGATGTTGGTGATGAGCGTGCTTGCGGTGCTCGCTGAGTTGGCGGGGCTGACGGTCGTCGGGCTGCTCATGGCGTCCTTGGTTGCCTGGTCGGCGGTGGGGTCGGGTTCGGGGACCGGTCGCGCGGGCGGGCGGCCGGGGGTCATCCGCGCAGTGCCGCGACGGCGTCCGCGAGGGCTCTCGGCACATCCGGTACGAGCGCGTGCGCCCCGTCCCGTACGACGTGCCGACCACCCACGACCGTGTGCGACACGTCTGCTGCCGACGCAGCGAATACCGCGGTCTCCGCGCCCAGCCGTGGAAGCGGCCCTGCAGTCCTGACCGAGTCGAGCGCGATCGTCGTGAAGTCGGCGAGCGCGCCCGCCTCCAGGGCACCGGCGTCGTCCCAGCCGATCGCCGCGTGGCCGTCGGCCGAGGCCGCCCGCAGCAGGGCCGCCGCCGTCCAGTGACCGCGCGTACGGGTGCGCAGCCGCTCGTTCAGCTCCATCGCGCGCGCCTCTTCGAGCAGGTCGATGACGGCGTGGCTGTCGGAGCCGAGGGAGAGCGGGGAGCCCGCCCGTTGCAGGGCCGCGGCGGGGCCGATGCCGTCCGCGAGGTCGCGTTCCGTCGTGGGACACATGCAGGTGCCGGTGCCGCTGTCGCCGATCAGGGCGATGTCCTCGTCGGTGAGGTGGGTGTTGTGGACGCCCGTCGTCCGGGGGCCCAGCACACCGTGCTCGGCGAGGAGTTGGGTGGGCGTGCACCCGTGTGCCTGACGGCAGGCGTCGTTCTCCGCCGTCTGCTCCGACAGGTGCACATGCAGCGGGGCCCGCCGCTCCTCGGCCCACCGCGCCACGGTCGCCAACTGCCCGGCCGGCACGGCCCGTACGGAGTGGACGGCCGCACCGATCCGCGCGTGATCCCGGTCCTTGAGAACTGAACAGCGTTCCGCCCAGGCCTCCGCCGTGCCGTCGGAGAAGCGGAGCTGGTGGTGGTTGGGCGCCTGGCCGCTGTGCTTGTTCAGGATGCCGGCGGACAGGTAGGCGGTGTCGAGGAGGGTGATCCGGATGCCCGCCTCGGCGGCGGCCGCGATGAGCGCCTCGCCCATGGCGTTGGGGTCGGCGTACGGGATGCCACCGGGCGCGTGGTGCACGTAGTGGAACTCGCCGACGGCGGTGATGCCGGCCAGGGCCATCTCCGCGTACACCGCCCGCGCGAGAGCGTGGTACGTGTCCGGGGTCAGCCGTTCCGCCACCTGGTACATGACCTCGCGCCAGGTCCAGAAGGTGCCCGAGCCGACCTGCACGGTGCCGCGCAGGGCCCGGTGGAAGGCGTGGCTGTGGGCGTTGGCGAGGCCGGGCAGGGTAAGCCCGCGCAGGGCCACGGCACCGGGCGGCGGGGTGGGCGTGTCGGTGCGCACGGCGGTGATGCGGCCGGCTCGGGGGCTGCCCTCTCCCGCCACGGTCAAGGCCACGCCCGGCTCGACATGCGTGCCGAGCCAGGCGTGTTCGAGCCAGTAGGTCGTCTCCGTCACCTGCGGGCCAGCCCTTCCAGTACGTCGGCGAGCGCGGTCACCCCGGCCAGGCAGTCGTCCTCTGCGGCGTGCTCGGCCGGGGAGTGCGATACGCCCGTGGGGTTGCGCACGAACAGCATGGCGGTCGGGACGCTCCCGGAGAGGATCCCGGCGTCGTGTCCGGCGCCGGTCCCGAGCACCGGCACGTTCAGTTGGGCCGTGTCCCGGCCCAGGATGCGGGCGATCTCGTCCCGCAGCGCGTGCTCGAACTCGACGACGGGGGTGAACGACTCCCGGACGACATCGAGCTCGATGCCGTGTTCCCGGGCGTAGTCACGGGCGGCCTCTTCGATCGCGCCGACGACCGTGTCCAGGGTCTTCTGGTCCTCGGCGCGGGAGTCGAGCCAGCCGCGCACGAGGGAGGGGATGGCGTTGACCCCGTTCGGCTCGACGGAGATCTTGCCGAATGTGGCGACGGCCCCGGCCAGCCGCGCCTCGCGCCGGGCCGCGAGCACGGTCTCCGCGTAGGACAGCATGGGGTCCCGCCGGTCGACGAGCCGTGTCGTGCCGGCGTGGTTCGCCTCGCCCCGGAAGTCGAACCGCCACCGCCCGTGCGGCCAGATGGCACTGGCGATCCCGATGGCGTCCCCCGACAGATCCAGCGCCCGCCCCTGCTCGACGTGCAGTTCGACGAAGGCCCCGATCCGCGCGAGCCGCTCCGGATCGGGCCCGATGCCCTCGGGGTCGTACCCCGCGGTCTCCATCGCCTGCGGCAACGTGACCCCGTCCGCATCGGTCAGCCGCCCCGCCTGCTCGACGGTCAGCTGCCCGGCAGCCAGCCGAGACCCCACACAGGCCAGCCCGAACCGGGCCCCCTCCTCATCCCCGAAGTTGACGATGGCGAGGGGTTTGTCGAACCGGGCGCCCCGGGCCCGCAGTTCATCGAGTGCGGCGAAGGAGGACACGACACCGAGAGGGCCGTCGAAGGCGCCCCCGTCGGGAACGGAGTCGAGGTGCGATCCGGTGACGACGGCATCCCCGGCGGCGGGATCCCCGAGCCAGGCCCACTGATTCCCGTTCCGGTCCACCTCATGGGTCAGCCCACGGTCCCGGGCCTGCTCCTCGAACCAGGCCCGGCACTCGGCATCGGCCCCGGTCCAGGCGAACCGCCGATAGCCACCGGATTCGGGGTGCCGCCCGATGGGCCGCAGCTCACGCCACATCTCATGGAAGGAGGCACCGCGGGTGACGGGCTGCCGGCCACCGCCCTCCTGCGCGGCCACAGGCCGGGCCTCACCGACCCCGGCCACAGGCCGTCCAGGCCGCGGGCCGCCGCCACCCGCCACAGGCTGTGGGTAGTCGTTCCGCATGGCGGAACGGGTGGGCGCAGGCGGCGACGCGGCATCGGCCCCCGCCGAGGCGCTGCCGCTACGTCCGCCTTCGCTCCGGGTCACGCGTCCTCACCCTCGCCGCCCTCACGCATCGGCACCCGCACGCCCCGCTCGTCCGCGACGGACTCCGCGATGTCGTAGCCCGCGTCGACGTGCCGGATCACACCCATCCCCGGGTCGTTGGTCAGCACCCGGCGGATCTTCTCCCCGCCCAGCTTCGTGCCGTCCGCCACGGTCACCTGCCCGGCGTGGATGGAGCGGCCCATGCCCACGCCGCCCCCGTGGTGCAGGGACACCCACGAGGCACCGGACGCCACGTTCACCATCGCGTTCAGCAGCGGCCAGTCGGCGATCGCGTCGGAGCCGTCGAGCATGGCCTCGGTCTCGCGGTAGGGGGAGGCGACGGAGCCGCTGTCCAGGTGGTCGCGGCCGATCACCAACGGCGCCGCGAGCTCCCCGCTCGCCACCATGTCGTTGAACCGCTCACCGGCCTTGTCCCGCTCGCCGTAGCCGAGCCAGCAGATACGCGCGGGCAGGCCCTGGAACTGGACGCGCTCCCCGGCCATCTTGATCCAGCGGTGGAGGGATTCGTTCTGGGGGAAGAGGTCGAGGATCGCCTTGTCGGTCTTGGCGATGTCGGCGGGATCGCCGGAGAGGGCCGCCCACCGGAAGGGGCCCTTGCCCTCGCAGAACAGCGGCCTGATGTAGGCGGGGACGAAGCCGGGGAAGGCGAACGCCCGCTCGTATCCGGCGAGTTGGGCCTCACCACGGATGGAGTTGCCGTAGTCGAAGACCTCGGCACCGGCGTCCAGGAAGCCGACCATGGCCTCGACGTGCCGGGCCATCGACTCACGCGCACGGGTGGTGAAGCCGGCCGGGTCCTTCGCCACGTACGACGCCATGTCGTCGAAGTCCACGCCCACCGGCAGGTAGGCCAGCGGATCGTGGGCGGAGGTCTGGTCGGTGACGATGTCGATGGGGGCGCCCATGGCGAGCAACTGGGGGACGAGTTCGGCGGCGTTGCCGAGGAGGCCGATGGACAGCGGACGGCGGGCGTCACGGGCCTCCACCGCCAGCTGGAGGGCGTGGTCGAGCGAGTCGGCCTTCACGTCGAGGTACCGGTGCTCGATACGGCGCTCGATGGCGCGCGGGTCGCAGTCGATACAGAGGGCGACGCCGTCGTTCATGGTCACGGCGAGCGGCTGGGCGCCACCCATGCCGCCGAGGCCGGCGGTGAGGGTGATGGTCCCGGCGAGCGTGCCGTCGAACTTCTTGGCGGCGACGGCGGCGAAGGTCTCGTAGGTGCCCTGGAGGATGCCCTGGGTGCCGATGTAGATCCAGGAGCCGGCGGTCATCTGCCCGTACATGGTCAGGCCCAGCTGTTCGAGCCGCCGGAACTCCTCCCAGTTGGCCCAGTCGCCGACGAGGTTGGAGTTGGCGATGAGGACGCGGGGCGCCCACTCGTGGGTCTGCATGACGCCGACGGGGCGGCCGGACTGGACGAGCATGGTCTCGTCCTGCTTGAGGGTCCGCAGGGTGCGGACCATGGCGTCGAAGGAGCGCCAGTCGCGGGCGGCCTTGCCCGTGCCTCCGTAGACGACGAGTTTGTCGGGGTGCTCGGCGACCTCGGGGTCGAGGTTGTTCTGGAGCATGCGCAGGGCGGCTTCCTGCTGCCAGCCCAGGGCGCTGAGTTCCGTACCGCGCGGCGCCCGAACGGGGCGGGGTCCTGACACGTCTGCCTCCTCGCTTTACAGCAACTATTCACATCCTGACTTGATGAATAGAACTAGTCAATACAGTCGTACGGCCAGCGACGGCGCGTCGCGGGTGTTTGGCTGGACACACTGGCCGCGTGGGTGCGGACATCGACACGACAACGGGGGAACAGATGGGAGACGTGACGAACGGGACCGGTGAGGACAGGTCGGCCGAGGGCTGCGCCCACCCGCGGGACGAGGGGGACGGTGAGCGCACGCTGCGGCTGTTCGACACCGACGGCGAGCGGGCCGCCCGGCGGGACGAGGCCGTGCGGGCGGCCGTGGAGCAGGGGCTGCTCGGTCCCGGCACTCCGGTGGTCGCGCTGCTGGACGTGACCGGGATCCGGGCCTCGGCGGGAGCGCTGCGGAGGGCGTTCGACGCGGTGACGGCGCCCGGCACACCCGTCCTGCACGCGTTCGCGGTGAAGGCGACGCCGCTCGTGCCCGTGCTGCGGCTGCTGCGGCAGGCGGGGATCGGCGCGGAGGTGGCGAGCGCCGGGGAGCTGGCCCTGGCACGGGCGGCCGGGATGTCACCGAAGCAGACCGTGCTCGACTCCCCCGCCAAGACCCCGGCGGAGCTGCGGGAGGCGCTGGCGCTGGGCATCGCGGTCAACGCGGACAATCCGCAGGAGCTGGACCGCATCGACGCGCTCGTACGGTCGGCCACCACCCGCTCCCCCCTCGGCATCCGGGTGAACCCGCAGGTCGGCGGCGGCACGATCGACGCGCTGTCCACGGCGACGGCCACGTCGAAGTTCGGGGTGGCGCTCCGGGACGAGGGCGCCCGGGAGTGGGTCGTACAGGCGTATCTGGACCGCCCCTGGCTGAGCCGGCTGCACGCGCACACCGGGTCGCAGGGGATGCCGCTGTCGCTGATGACGCGGGGGATCTCCGAGACGTACGAGCTGGCGGAGGAGATCAACCGGCGGATCGGGCGGCGGCAGATCGACACGATCGACATCGGCGGCGGACTGCCGGTGAACTTCGCGTCGGAGGCGGCGACCCCGACGTACGAGCAGTACGCGCGGCTGCTGGCGGAGGCGGTGCCGGGGCTGTTCGACGGGCGGTACGGGCTGGTCACCGAGTTCGGGCGGTCGCTGCTCGCGAAGCACGGGACGATCGTCGCGCGCGTGGAGTACACGAAGAGTGCGGGCGGGCGGGTCATCGCGGTCACCCATGCGGGGGTGCAGGTGGCGACGCGGACGGTGTACGCGCCGGGGTCCTGGCCGTTGCGGATCGCGGCGTACGACGGGAAGGGCCGGGTGAAGAGCGGGCCGGTGGCGGTGCAGGACGTGGCCGGGCCGGCGTGTTTCGCGGGGGATCTGCTGGCGGAGGGGCGGGCTTTGCCGCTCTTCGAGCCGGGGGATTACGCGGCCGCGTTGGACACGGGCGCGTATTACTTCGCGCACCACTATGCGTACAACTCGCTGCCGCGGCCGGGGGTTTATGGGTACGCCCCCGGGGAGGGGGAGATGCGGTTCGCGGTGGTTCGGAAGGCGCAGACCGTGGAGGAGATCGTGGCGGAGGCGGGGGGAGTGGAGAGGTCGGGGCTGTTGGGGCTTTGACGCCTGAGAGCTCGAGGTAACTGTGATGTGGCGGCTGCGGGTTGTTCGTGGCTGATCGCGCAGTTCCCCGCGCCCCTGGGTGTCCGGGGGGCGCCCAGGAGTATTAACCGCCCCCATTCGCGCGCTCCTCAAGCCCCCCAGAAGGATTGACGCCCGGCGTCGCGACCCGGCCCGGCATGCGAGGTGTCCGCATATGCCCACGTCAACACGGCAGCGTGCCTCCCGGGTCTCAACAGCGGTGAAAACCAGGCAAGTCGACCTACGTTAGTCGCCTGGCCGCATGTTCCGCTGGAAAATGCCAGATCCCTCACTCCTCGCGCACACGTTGCGTAGCGTCTGGGTCACTCAGCCGAACCGCAGGCAGGAGGGGGAGCCACGGTGCCCGGAATCGACGAGTGTCTGGTGGAGGCCATGAGGCTGCCCGGTGCCTTGGGCGCCGCGGTGGTCGACTGGACCAGCGGGCTGGCGCTGGGCACGGTCGGGGAGGCACCCGGCGGTGACCATGAGACGACCGCGGCGGAGGCGGCCGAGTTGGCGCGGCTCGCGGCGGAGCACCGGGCGTTCGCGCCGGAGGCGGGTTCCGACTGGTCCGGGGCGGATCTGCCGGTCGAGGACCTGATCGTCAGCAACCGGGACACGTACCACGTGCTGCGGTTCGTGCGGACGACGTTCGACAGCAGTGTGTTTCTGCATCTGTGGCTGACCCGTACGGACGGCAATCTCGCGCTGGCCCGGATCCGGCTCGGCGAGATGGCGGGACGGCTGGTGCTGGCATGAGCGTGATCACCACACCCGCGCCCCGGCTGCCCGTGCGGGACGAGCACACCCCGCACGCCGTCTCCCCCATGCTGAGCCGGCTCGCCGCCGAGCGGGCCACCGGCGTACTGCTGCGCGAGAGTGGTTCGCTGTATCTGTCCGAGGGCGAGGTCGTGCACGCCGAGAGCCCCCGCTCCCCCGGCCTCGACGTGCTGCTCACCACCGGCGGCATCCTGGACGGCGACGGCTGGCGGGAGGCGGTCGACACGGCCGGGGCCGGGCTGCGGGTCGGGCGGTTCCTCGTGGACAGCGGCCGGGTCGCCCGGGGCGCGCTGGAGCTGTGCCACGCGGGGGCGCTGTTCGACGCGGCGTACTTCGTCCTCGGCCCGAGCGGCGCGCCGGCCCGCTTCCGTTACGGGGCCGCGCACTGGCTCGGACCGATCCGCCCGGTGCCGGTGGCCACCGTGGAGCGCGAGGCCCGGCGCCGCCGCGACCTCCTGCACCGCATCTGGCCCGACCCGGCGACCGACGACGCCCCGCTGATCAGGGCGGCGAGCCTGGACGTCCCACCGGTCCCGGCCCGCCAGGGTGCCGTACTCGGGCAGGTCAACGGCTTCCGCACGGCCGCCGAGATCTCCCTGACCCTGGGGCGCCCCGCCTTCCACACCCTGGTGGACGTACGACGGCTGGCGGCGGCGGGCCTCATATCCCCCACTCGGCACAGCCCGGCCGGAACACCACCGATGCCGGCCGGCCCCGGCCATGCCCTGCCGACCGAACCGGGCCGCGACCCGTCGGCGGAGTTGGCGGTCGGTGACGGGAAATCACACCCCACCCCACCTTGGCCGCTCACCACCACAGACCCCGACGTGGCCCTACTGCAAAGGCTCAGGGATGCGCTGGAGGCCCTTTGAGCGGCAGCGGGAGCGTCCCGCCGAGAGGAGACTGCTCATGGCCGCAGAGGCCGAAGTCCTCGATGAACTGCACCGGTTGAGGGCCCGTGTACCCCAGCTGACCGGCGCGCTCGCGGCCAGTGTGGACGGGCTGGTCCTGGCTCACGACACCCCCGGCGTGGAACCGGAGGGCCTGGCGGCGCTCACCGCGGCCGCGCTCGGCGTCGCCGTGCGGATGACGGACGCCGCCGGCCGGGGCGAGCTCCGCGAACTGCTGCTGCGCGGCGACCACGGCTATGTGGCGACCTACGCGGCCGGCGACTCGGCCGTGCTGACCCTGCTGGCCCAGGACCGGGTCAACGTGGGCCGACTGCACCTGGAGGGCCGCCGCGCCGGCAGCCGTATCGGCGAGCTGATGGACGCCCCGCCCCGGCCGGACGACACGGCCGCCGCCAAGGCGGCCACCAAGAACGCGGCCCGGTCGGCGGCGAAAACCGCGAGCGCCGCCCCGAACACCGCCCCGAGCGCGGCCACCACCGCGATCTCGCCACAGACGCCGGCCACGGCCACGGTCAGGTCGACCATGCCCCGCCGGACCCCCCGCACGACCACCCCACGCGCCACCCCCAGAACCACTCCCAACACCGCTACCACCACTGAGAGTTGAAAGGACACCGCACACCATGGCCAACACCGAGACCGCGTTGAAAGAGGCCCTCGCGTCCATCGAGGGCGCGACCGGCGCCGCGCTGGTCGACTACACCAGCGGCATGGCACTGGGCACGATCGGCGGCAGCAAGGGGTTCGACCTCACCGTCGCCGCCGCCGGCAACACCGATGTCGTCCGCGCCAAGCTGCGCACCATGGAACACCTCGGCCTCAAGGGCGAGATCGAGGACATCCTGATCACCCTGTCCGACGCGTACCACCTGATCCGCCTTCTCACCGGCCGCGGCGGCAACGGCCTCTTCCTCTATCTGGTCCTCGACTCCAAGCGGGCCAACCTGGCCATGGCCAGGCACCAGCTGAAGAGGATCGAGGCGGAGTTGGAGGTCTGACCACGCTGACACCAGGGTGATCACCCTGAGGGCTCCGGCGGCGCCCCCCTCACGCGGGGAGCGCCGCCCAGCGCATTCCCCGGCAGAAGCCCCACCCCCGCACACCCGTGCGAACACCGTCCCTGTCCCTCGGCTACCGTGTCCGCCCTGGAACGACAAGGGGAGGGTGGCCGTGGGAAGAGCGGTACGGGGGACGGTGCTGGCGCAGATGGCGCTGCTGGCCGGGGTGCTGACGGGATGCTCGGAGGCGGCCGACGGCGACGACGCTAAGGCGTCGGCCGGCGCCACCAAGCCGGCAACGGCGGAGGCTGCGGCGGAGGCGATGGCGCAGGCCCCGGAGGGCACCGTCGAGAGCGGCGGCAGCGTCGGCGCGGCCGGTTCCGCCTGCGAACTGCCGGTCACCTTCGACACGGCCGAGAAGTGGCAGCCGGAGGCCGTCGAGACGGAGGTGCCCGGCGGCGGGAGCGGTTCCGAGGAGGACCAGCTCGCCGCGGAGCTGGCCGAGGGGCTGCTCCACCAGGGCCCGTTCACCGCCGCCTGTGAGATCGACGCCAAGCCGGCCGGGAACATCGGCTTCCTCCGGGTCTGGACCGGCGAGGCGGGCGCGAAGGAGGGCGAAGCGGAGGCACTGCTCAAGGAGTTCGTGGCGGCCGAGGGCAACACGAGCAAGGCCGAGTACACCGCGTTCACCTCGGACTCCGACGTCTCCGGCGCCGAGGTCGAGTACCTCTACACCAGTGAGGTCCTGGAGGAGACGAAGAAGGAGCGGGCTTTCCTCGCGGTCACCCCGGACGGCCCCGTCGTCGTCCATCTCGGCGGCTTCGACACCCAGGAACACGAGGAGATGCTCCCGGCGTACGAGCTCGCCAGGCGGACCCTGCGCACCACCTGAGCCCCGCGCGCCCCACACTCACCCCGCGAGCCGTGCCCATGCCTCCGAACCTCTGGTGAACCTCTGAGAATCGGTTGCGAGTGCATCCATGGCCCGCGACCGGGCAGGACTCCCTCGGACGGATCACCGATCGGGGGAGGTTCTCTTGTCCACCACCGAAAGCACCACCGGTACACCGGCACCCGCAGAGGAGGCCGGCCTCAAGCGGGTGCTCGGGCCCAAGCTGCTGATCCTCTTCGTGATCGGCGACATCCTCGGCACTGGCATCTACGCGACCACGGGCAAGGTCGCCGGGAAGGTCGGCGGAGCCCTCTGGCTCCCCTTCGTCATCGGTTTCGTGGTGGCGATCCTGACGGCGGCCTCGTACGTCGAACTGGTCGGCAAGTACCCGAAGGCGGCCGGGGCGGCCCTCTACACGCAGAAGGCCTTCAAGCTGCCCTTCGTGACCTTCATCGTCGCCTTCATGGTGATGTGCTCGGGCCTGTCGTCCGCGAGCGCCGCCGCGCGCGCCTTCAGCGGCGACTATCTGGACGAGCTGACGAACGGCGCCCTGCCGCCCACCCTCATCGCCATCACCTTCATCGTGCTGCTGGCCGCCCTGAACCTCCGGGGCGTCTCCGAGTCGGTGAAGACGAACGTGGTGCTGACCCTGGTCGAGCTGACCGGCCTGCTGATCATCCTCACGATCGGCGCCTGGGCGGTCCTGGGCGGCGACGGCGAACCGGCCCGCCTCACCGAGTTCGAGGCGAGCGGCGCGGGATACGCGCTGCTCACCAGCGTTCTCGGTGCCACGGCCCTCGGCTTCTTCGCCTTCGTCGGCTTCGAGGACTCGGTGAACATGGCGGAGGAGACGAAGGACCCGACCAGGACCTTCCCCCGAGCGATCTTCATCGGCGTGGCGGTCACCGGCACGATCTACGTCCTGGTCGCCCTGGTCTCGTCCCTGCTGGTCGACTCCAAGACCCTGGCGGGCTCCAGCGGCCCGCTGCTGGAAGTGGTGAAGGCCGGCGGGGTCGACTTCCCGCACAAACTCTTCGCGCTGATCGCCCTCTTCGCGGTCACCAACTCCGCCCTGATCAACATCATGATGGCCTCCCGTCTCTGCTACGGCATGGCCAACGAGCGCATCCTGCCGCGCGGCATGGCCCGTGTCCTGCCCCGCCGCCGCACCCCGGTCGTGGGCATCGTCTTCGTCACCCTCCTGGCCATCGGCCTCGTCTCCACCGGCGAGATCGAGGGCCTCGGCGACACCACCGCCTTCCTCCTCCTCTGTGTCTTCGCCGTCGTCAACATCGCGGTGCTGGTGCTCCGCCGCGACCCCGTCGACCACGCCCACTTCCGGACACCGACGGTTCTGCCCGTCCTCGGCGCCGTCACCGCACTGATTCTGGCCAGCCCCCTGGCCGACCGTCCGGCCGACGTCTACATCCGCGCCGGTGTGCTGCTGGCCATCGGCATCGCCCTGTGGGCCGTGAACAAGCTGGTCCTGCGGACACGCGGCGAGTAGCCCTACCTCCGCCGCCCGCCCCCGGGCCCCGCGTCGCCCGCGCCGAGCCCGGTGGTCCGGTAGCCGGCCACCCGCTTGCCCGTCGGGCGGCCGGCCCCGGCCGAGAGCCAGTCGACGCGGAGCCAGTAGAGCTGACCCGTGGCGAGTTCGTGGCGGCCGAACCAAGCCGCCTTGAGGCGGAGGCCGGTGCCGAGGCCGGCGAGGAGCATGCCGCCCGCCGCGGGGACCGCGAAGGAGGAGCCGAGCGCGGCCGCGAAGCCGAGGAGCAGCCACCAGCGGTGCCCGCGGCGCCAGTTGCGAGCAGTGACGGCCCGGTCCTGGAGCACATCGTGCTTGCCAGCGCGCACAGCAGCGCGCGCCGGAGTGAGATACCGGCCGCGCCGCACCCACGCCACCGCACCGGCGGCGACGAGGAAGAGCACGGCCCCGGCCAGCACCCCGATCCGCCGCCCCGTCAGCCCCGACGGCACCACACCGATGCCCGCCGCGACCACTCCGAGCCACCACAACGGTGCCGCTCCGGCCCGCACCACGACGGCCACCCGAGCCAGCCCCTGCCCTCCGCGCGCCACGCTCCGCCTCCCGTAATTCCAAGGTCGTACGACAGTCGCCCGGCACGGTAACCAGCGAACGTGAAACGCGCCTGAGAATCACGGATTCGTTCCCGAAGTGCTACTCCACGAACAGCCCCCGCGTCGCGGCCCTCGCGTCGAACTCCTCCAGGCGGGCCTGCGCCTCCGGCAGGTCGTCGCACATGGCCTCCAGGAGCACCCGGCCCAGCAGCATCGGCGCGCAGGCGGTGTCGAAGGCGAGCCCGGTGCCGACGGCGGCGGGCAGCAGCAGGTCGGAGACCTTGGCGACGGGCGCGAAGGCGGAGTCGGCGACCGTGACGACGAAGAGCCCCGCCTCCTTGGCGTACGCCAGGGTCTCGACGACCTCGCGCGGATGCCGGGGCAGCGCGAAGCAGAGCAGGGCGGTCGCGCCCGCCCGTACCGCCGCGTCGATCCGGTCGTGGAGCATGCTGCCGCCCTCGTGCAGCAGCCGTACGTCGGGGTGGACCTTCGCGGCGAAGTACGCGAAGCCGTACGCCTGGGAGGCCGCGGCGCGCAGCCCGAGCACCGGCAGCGGCCGGGACGCGGCCAGCAGCCGCCCGGCGCGCGTCACCGGGGCGGGGTCGGCGAGCACCTCGGCCAGATGCCGCAGGTTCTCGATCTCGGCCTCGACGGCCTGCTGGTACTCGTTGTAGGCGGTGGTGTCCGGGGCCGGTTCGGCGGGCGCGACGTCCCGCAGATGCCTGCGCAGCGCCGGGTAGCCGTCGAAGCCCAGCGCCACCGCGAACCGTGTCACGGACGGCTGGCTGACCCCGGCCAGCTCCGCCAGCTCCACGCTCGACAGGAACGGCGCGTCCGCCGCCCGCCGCACCATGCTGTGGGCGATCCGCCGCTGGGTGGGCGTCAGCCGGTGCCCCTCGAAGAGGGTCTGCAACCGCGCGGCAGGACTGTCCGTCACGCCCGTGCCCTTGTCCGCGCTCATGACGCGCTCCCCCTCCGCAGGTCGTCCTGGACGTCCGTCCAGATCTCGGTGAACCGGTCGAGCAGTACGGCCGCCGCGCTCACGTCCGCCGTCAGCGGCCGGTCGGCCGGGTCCGGGTCGAGCACCGCCTCCGCCAGCTCCAGCGCCCGCCCGACGGGCAGCTCCGGATCCGGCCGCAGGTCCCGCTGGCGCAACGCCCGTACCGCGGCGACGAGTTCGCAGCCGACGACGAGCCGGTACGCGCCGCACGCCCGTAGCGTCTGCCGTGCGGCGAGCGAGGCGAAGCTGGCCTGTTCCTCGACGCCCCGGGAGAGTACAGCGTGGCCGAGCGACGCGGGCGCGGAGAAGGCCCGGAGATCACCGAGGGCGGCCCCGGCGGCGTACTCCAGGATCATCACGCCCGACGAGGCGGGCTCGTGGTCGGCGAGGAAGGGCCGCAGCCGGGTGTACCCGGGCTCGTTGAGCGAGGACAGCCGGGACGTCGACAGCCGCGCCACCTGCGTCGCTGCCAGCCTGAAGTGGTCCAACGCCAGGGCGAGTTGTGCCTGGTAGAAGCCGCCGTGGTGGTACGCGGCCATGTCCTCGGGGCAGATCAGGGGGTTCTCCGCCGCCGCGTTGATCTCCACCTCCAGCACGCCGTCCAGCGCGTCCGCCGCGTCCAGGGCGGGCCCGTGGACCTGCGGCAGGCACCGGAAGCCGTACGGGTCCTGGATCCGTCCCAGCGGCGGGGTCGGCCGGTCGGCCGCGCCGATCAGCTCCCGCATGCGCCGCGCCACTTCGCGCGACCCCCGGTGGGCGCGCGCGACGTGCACGGGAGCCGCGTACGCCTCGTGCGAGCCGTCCACCGCGAGCAGCGACAGCGCGGCGACGACCTGGGTGGCGGCGATCAGCCCCCGCAGTTCGTGCAGGGCCAGTGCGGCCTGTCCGAGGGTGAGGGCGTTGCTGCTGATCAGGGCGAGGGCGTCGTTGTTGTCGAGCGGCTGGGCCTCGGGAACGCCGGAGCCGACCTCGACCGAGGTCCCCGGCCCCCGCCAGGGGTGCTCCCCCGCCAGCGCCAGCCCCATCTGCGCCAGCGCCGCGATGTCCCCCGTACCCACCGAGCCGAACTCGTTCACCACGGGGTACACCCCGCTCTCCAGCGCCTCGCACAGCGCGGTGACCACGGTCGGCCGGAGCCCGGCGCCGCCCGCGAGCAGCTGGTTGGCGCGTACGGCGAGCATGGCCCGTACCTCCCGGGCGGGCAGCTCCTCCCCGATGGCCCCGGCGTGGCTGCGCAGCAGCCGCAGACCGTGCTCGGCGGCGGCCTCGGTGGGCACGTCCTCGCTGCGGTTGGCGCCGACGCCCGTGGAGCGGCCGTACACGCGTCCGGTCGCCGCGATCTGCCGGGCCGCGTCCCAGGACTTTTCGACCCGCCGCATCGCCTCACTGCCCGGCACGGGCCGCGCGGCCCCGTCGGCGAGCCGTACGACATCGGCGACACCGAGCGCGTGCCCGTCGAGGACGACGAGACCGGTCGGAGCGGCCGCCACGGCGGGAGTGGGGCCGTCCGTCGCGCCCTTGATCCGAGAGGACATCACCCGCAGCCTCCTCAGCCCCAAGCAGACACTACATATTCAGACACCGAGAACTCTGCATGAAGCTATACAGGCCGGGCAAGAGCTGCCGGACCTGAGAATCCGGTGAAGGGGTCCCCGCACGACCACCGAGCGCGGTCAGGGGCACGAAGTCGAGGGGTTGCGTTCCGAGACCGTCGGTGTGATGCGCATCTCTGTCCGGGTGCTTCGGGTCGGGCATGCTCGATCATGATCGGATGGACGCTCGTTTCCTTGGCATCGCCGAGCTGGTCGAAGCCCCGTCCGTGGCGGTCGTGGTCGACGTCATGCGTGCTTTCACGGTGGCCGCCTGGGTCTTTGCCCAGGGGGCGGAGAAGATCGTTCTCGCTGAGTCGCTGGACGAGGCCCTGGCGGTCAAGGCTCGCCACCCGGATTGGATGGCGCTCAAGGACGGCCCGCCCGCGCCCGGGTTCGACATGGTCAACTCGCCGGGCCTGCTGCGGTCTGTCGACCTTGGCGGACGGACCGTTGTGCAGAAGACCACGGCAGGGACGGTCGGCGCCCTCGCGGTCAAGGAGGCGTCGCTGGTGCTGTGCGCCGGCTTCGTGGTGGCGGAGGCAACGGCTCGGCTCCTGCGGACGCGCAGGAGCGACAGTGTCACGTTCGTGGTCACGGGCGAAGATGGGCAGGCCGACGAAGATCTGGCGTGCGCTCAGTACATCGCTCGCAGGGCCACCGAGGCTGGGACGGACGCAACAGAGTTCCTCCGCCGCGCCGGCGAGTCACGCGCCGCCGCCGAGTTGGCGGAGGGTGTGCGTCAAGGAGTCCATCCTGATGACGTCGCACTCTGTCTTGAGCTCGACCGGTTCCCCTTTGCCATGGTGGCGGCCTTGGAGGACTCACTCATGGTCCTCCGCCCGCGCGCCGTGCCTTCGCCGACCGACGAGGCTTCGATCTAGTGCCGCGTCAGCCAAGGTTCGCCCGTCAAGGAGCGGCGTCCGGTGCGTGCTCTCGGCGTGCCGGCCGGAAGGCCCCGTCGATGGACCGGACGTACTTGGGCTTTCGGCCGGTGCGGCGGTGGGGGCCCCTCCCGTTCGAGCGAAGCCGAGAATGGGGGAGCGTGCCGGGCGTCGCGACGGGGCGAACCTTGGCTGACGCGGCACTAGGTGAGGTCCAACGCGGGCACCCTCGGGACCAAGTGGTGCCGGGAACAGGGGGGCTAACCCCAGTGTCAAGCGGCCCCCGGCTCCCTACCGTGAACGGCATGACCGGAATGCATGCCCGTGACGCACAACTCGAAGACACCGAGCTGAAGAAGGAACTCGCCGCCACCCTGCACGCGCGGAAAGAGCTGGGCGACGACTACGAGTCCGCGCTCGTGGAGTCGTTCCTGGAGAAGGTGGACCAGCGCATCGACGGCGCGGTCGACCGCCGGGTCCGGCGGCAGGTCGCCGAGCAGCAGATGGTGGTGGCCCGTGGCACCCGCTCCCCCAAGTCCACCGACACCTGGGGCGAACGCTACGGCTTCGGCGTCGTCTCCCTCGTCGTCGCCATCCCCCTCTCCGGCATCGGCGGCGGCGTCGCCGACCTGCCCGGTCTCTTCGTCACCTGGGCGGGGATCGTGGGCGTGAACATGGCGTGGGCGCTGCGCGGTTCCTCGGCCCTGCGCCGCCGCAGGGGCAAGCAGGGGGACTCGGACTGGGAAGAGTGATCCCGACTAGGTTCCCGGAAGAGGGCAAAAAAAATAGCGCGGGGACCGCCGCACCCCCGTGTGACGGGGGGCGGGACGACGGCGGTCCCCGCGAGGGACGCGGGCCGGGTCAGGACCGGGCTTACGCGTCCTTGGCGTCCATGGAGGTCCGGGAGCCGCTCCGGAGGTCCTTGGCGCCGTTTTGGTTGCCGGCCCGGGCGGGGAGCCGCTCCCGCCCTGCCGACATCCACTAATGTGCCGGACCCGTGTTAAGCGAGTGCTGCGCGGACGTGTCGCGCTCGTACCACTTCCGCGAAGTTAAACGCGCGACCGCTCAATTCCTCACCCCGGAGAGCCTCTTGAGGGCACCTCCTCCCCCGGTGAGGCATTTCTACTGCTTCGTCCCGCCCTTGGCGAGGAACGCGAGCAGGTCCTGCCGACTGACGACACCCGTCGGCTTGCCCTCGACCAGCACGATCGTCGCGTCCGCCGAGCCGAGCACGGACATCAGGTCGGCGACCGGTTCACCGGAACCGACCTGCGGCAGCGGCGCCGACATGTGCTTCTCCAGCGGGTCGTCGAGCGAGGCGCGCTGGGTGAACAGGGCGTCCAGCAGTTCCCGTTCGACGACGGACCCGACCACCTCGGCGGCCATCACGTCCGGGTGCCCGGCGCCCGGCTTGACGATCGGCATCTGCGAGACGCCGTACTCCCGCAGCACCTCGATCGCCTGCCCGACCGTCTCGTCGGGGTGCATGTGCACGAGGGAGGGGATGGCGCCGTGCTCCTTGTGGCTGAGGACGTCGCCGACGCGCGCGCTCGGCCCCTCGTCCTCCAGGAAGCCGTAGTCGGCCATCCACTCGTCGTTGAAGATCTTGCTGAGGTAGCCGCGCCCGCTGTCCGGCAGCAGGACGACGACCACGTCGTCCGGGCCGAGCCGCTCGGCGACCTTCAGCGCGGCGACGACGGCCATGCCGCAGGAGCCGCCCACGAGCAGGCCCTCCTCCTTCGCCAGCCGCCGGGTCATCTGGAAGGAGTCCTTGTCGGACACGGCGACGATCTCGTCGGCGACGGTCCGGTCGTACGCGGTCGGCCAGAAGTCCTCACCGACGCCCTCGACGAGGTACGGCCGCCCGGAGCCGCCGGAGTACACGGACCCCTCGGGGTCGGCGCCGATGACCTGGACGCGGCCGTCGCTGGCGTCCTTCAGGTAACGCCCCGTGCCGGAGATCGTCCCGCCGGTCCCCACACCCGCCACGAAATGCGTGATCCGCCCCTCCGTCTGATCCCACAGCTCAGGGCCGGTCGAGTGGTAGTGGGAGAGCGGGTTGTTGGGGTTGGAGTACTGGTCGGGCTTCCAGGCACCCGGCGTCTCACGGACCAGCCGGTCGGAGACGTTGTAGTACGAGTCGGGGTGCTCGGGGGCGACAGCGGTGGGGCAGACCACGACCTCGGCCCCGTAGGCCCTCAGCACATTGATCTTGTCGGTGCTCACCTTGTCGGGGCACACGAAGATGCACTTGTACCCCTTCTGCTGGGCGACGATGGCGAGCCCCACACCGGTGTTTCCGCTGGTGGGCTCGACGATCGTGCCGCCTGGCCTCAGCTCTCCGCTCTTCTCCGCCGCCTCGATCATGCGCAGTGCGATGCGGTCCTTCACGGAACCGCCGGGATTGAAGTACTCGACCTTGGCCAGGACTGTCGCCTGAATGCCCTCGGTCACGCTGTGGAGCCTCAGCAGCGGGGTGTTGCCGACGAGGCTGATCATCGAGTCGTGGAATCGCACCGTTGTCTCCGGAGCCGCGAAAAGGGATGTCGTGATGTTCCGCCAGCCTAAGCCCCGCCTTCACTCTTCTCCTCCCTGTTCACCTTCCGTCGGGATTGACCGAGGGCCGGTACGGGGCAATGAGTGTGTACGGCTAAGGCAGGTCCTCCAAGGAGGTGGCGGCGGCGTATGTCGAGCATGTCCAGAGCGAGGGTGGCCCGGCGTATCGCGGCGGGCGCGGCGTACGGCGGTGGTGGCATCGGGCTGGTCGGTGCGGCGGCCGTGGGTGTGCTGCTGGCCGAGGTACGGATGGCCAGGCGCGTCGTGGGCAACGGGCACAGCCCGCATCCCCCGAGCGCGGAGGGGCTGTACGGCCACGCGTACGGCAGTCGGTACGCCAGTCGGCACGGCCGTACGTACGACTCATACGGCTCGTACGGTAGTTCGTACGACACTCCCGGCGATCCCCCGCTCCGCCTCGTCATGCTCGGCGACTCCACGGCCGCCGGCCAGGGCGTCCACCGGGCCCGGCAGACCCCGGGCGCCCTCATCGCCTCGGGGCTCGCGGCGGTGGCCGAGCGCCCGGTGCGGCTGCGCAACGTCGCGCTGCCGGGCGCCCAGTCCGACGACCTGGACCGGCAGGTGGCACTCGTCCTGGAGGACCCGGCCCAGGTCCCCGACGTCTGCGTGATCATGATCGGCGCGAACGACGTGACCCATCGGATGCCCCCGACCCGCTCGGTCCGCCACCTCTCCGCGGCCGTACGGCGGCTGCGGACCGCCGGCGCGGAGGTGGTGGTCGGCACCTGTCCCGACCTCGGCACGATCGAGCCCGTGCAGCAGCCGTTGCGCTGGCTCGCCCGCCGGGCCTCGCGGCAGCTGGCGGCCGCCCAGACGATCGGGACCGTCGAACAAGGCGGCCGCACCGTGTCCCTCGGAGACCTCCTCGGCCCCGAGTTCGAACAGAACCCCCGCGAACTGTTCGGCCCCGACAACTACCACCCCTCCGCCGAGGGCTACGCGACCGCGGCGATGGCCGTCCTGCCGACGGTGTGCGCGGCGCTGGGCCTGTGGCCGGCGGAGGAGGAGCGGCCGGATGTCAGCCGCCGCGAGGGCTTCCTGCCGGTTGCCCGCGCCGCCGCCGAGGCCGCGTCGGAGGCCGGCACCGAGGTGACGGCCGCCATGCCTACGGGGCCGCGTGGGCCTTGGGCTCTGCTGAAGCGGCGGCGTCGGCGGAGGGTGCCGGTGTCGGACCCGACGCCGGCCGCGGCCGCGGAGGCGCAGCCGGGCGCCTAATGGGTGGGGGGCCTGTGATCGGGCGACTGCGGGTGCGTGGGGGCTGGTCGCGCAGTTCCCCGCGCCCCTGAAAAGCAGGGCTGCGCCCCTTGCTTTTCGGCCCGTAGGGCCGTGTCGTTTAAGGGGCGCGGGGAACTGCGCGAGCAACCACGAATCACCCGCAGTCGCCCGATCACAGGCACCCCCCACCCATGAGGCGCCCAGCAAAAAGCAAGCGCTTAGAAAAGTGCGGTCGGTGTCACACCCCCTTGCCCGTGACCCGACCCGTACGTACGGGTAACTTCCCCCACAGCCCTGCTTTCCGTACGCATGCCAATGGAGCCGTGATGCCCGAAGCCGTGATCGTCTCAGCCGCCCGCTCCCCCATCGGCCGCGCCTTCAAGGGCTCGCTCAAGGACCTGCGCCCCGACGACCTGACCGCCACGATCATCGAGGCCGCCCTCGCGAAGGTCCCGGAGCTGGACCCGAAGGACATCGACGACCTGATGCTCGGCTGCGGCCTCCCCGGCGGCGAGGCGGGGCACAACCTGGGCCGGATCGTCGCCGTACAGCTGGGCATGGACCACCTGCCGGGCTGCACGATCACCCGCTACTGCTCCTCCTCGCTCCAGACGTCCCGCATGGCCCTGCACGCCATCAAGGCCGGCGAGGGCGACGTCTTCATCTCGGCCGGTGTCGAGACGGTGTCCCGGAGCGTCAAGGGGACCAGCGACGGCCTGCCCGACACGCACAACCCCCTCTTCGCCGAGGCCGAGGCCCGTACGGAGGCCGTGTCCAAGTCGGAGGGCGCCGACTGGCACGACCCGCGTGAGGACGGCCTGCTCCCCGACCCGTACATCGCGATGGGGCAGACCGCCGAGAACCTGGCCCGCCAGTGGGGTGTGACCCGCCAGGACATGGACGAGTTCGGCGTCCGCTCGCAGAACCTCGCCGAGGAAGCCATCAAGAAGGGCTTCTGGGAGCGCGAGATCACCCCCGTGACGCTGCCCGACGGCACGGTCGTCAGTGCGGACGACGGCCCGCGCGCGGGCGTCACCCTGGAGGCCGTACAGGGCCTGAAGCCGGTCTTCCGCCCGGACGGGCTGGTCACCGCCGGCAACTGCTGCCCGCTGAACGACGGCGCCGCCGCCCTCGTGATCATGTCGGACACGAAGGCCCGCGAGCTGGGTCTGACCCCGCTCGCCCGCATCGTCTCGACGGGTGTCTCCGGCCTCTCCCCCGAGATCATGGGCTACGGCCCGGTGGAGGCGTCGAAGCAGGCCCTGTCCCGCGCGGGCCTCACCGTCGACGACATCGACCTGTTCGAGATCAACGAGGCCTTCGCCGCCCAGGTGATCCCCTCGTACCGCGACCTGAACATCCCGCTGGACAAGCTGAACGTGAACGGCGGCGCCATCGCCGTCGGCCACCCCTTCGGCATGACCGGCGCCCGTATCACCGCCACGCTCATCAACTCCCTCCAGTTCCACGACAAGCAGTTCGGCCTGGAGACGATGTGCGTCGGCGGCGGCCAGGGCATGGCGATGGTCATCGAGCGCCTCAGCTGACCGACCGCCCGCGCGCGAACCCGTCACCGTACGGGTGCGCACGGTGATGCTGTGGCCCGGAGTCCCGGTTTCTGGGGGGCTCCGGGCCGTTTTGTGATCCAATCTCCCCCAGGATGTGACCTATCTCCCCCCGGAGAGCGATGTACGCAGGTCAGAGCCGTTTCACCACCAAACATCGGGACAAAAATCCTGCCCGTTTCGTGACGTTACGCACTGACAGCTGGTTAGTCCGCCCTTCAAGCTGATGTAGGAAGTCGGGGGTCGACTTTGAACCGGGAGTACGTCAGTGAGCGCCATGCCGATCGCCTTGCTGCTCGCCACGGCCGCCACCGCCGCCGTGGGCGTCGCCGTCCTGCGCACCCTCACGGGGTTGCGCCGACAGGTCGCCGCCCTGCGCACCGAGCTCGCCGAGAGCCGGGCCGTCGGT
Source organism: Streptomyces sp. CA-210063 (assembly GCF_024612015.1). Lineage (NCBI taxonomy): Bacteria > Bacillati > Actinomycetota > Actinomycetes > Kitasatosporales > Streptomycetaceae > Streptomyces > Streptomyces sp. CA-210063. The sequence continues at coordinate 6,385,442 of NZ_CP102512.1, read as the reverse complement.
AGGCGCGCCCTGGTGCCGGCCGCCCGTCCGGCCGCCGACACGGAGGAGATACGCGCGGCCGTCGCCGAGGCGCTCGCCGAGGAGCGGGAGCGTGAGCTGGCCGAGGCGCGGGCTTTCTGGGCCGCCCAGGAGTCCCGTGACGTCTCGGACACGCCCTCCCTGCTGGGTCTGCCCGACAGTGACCTGTTCCTGCCCAGGCAGTCCGATTTCGCGGGTCTGGAGCACCTTGAGCCGGTGACCGAGCCGAGCCTTGAGGGCGACGAGTTCGCCGCGGACTCCGCGGAGCTGGCCGCGGCCCGCCGCCGCCACCCCTCGCACCCCGATTTCGTGCCGGTGCAGTCAGCTGTCACCACCGACCACGAGCGCACGGTCGCCTGCCTGGAGGACCTCGCCGCGTCCCGCACCGAGCTGGCCGACGTCCGCCCGGGTCCCCTCGGCACCCTCGACGTCTACGTCTTCGCCGACGGCACCACCCTCTGCATGACGCCCGGCCACCGCGAAACCGCCGAACGGCTCGCCGGCGCCCTCCACACCGGCGACACCCCCGTCCTCCTCGGCGGCTCGGGCATCTCCGGCGCCTACACCCTCACGTTCCAGTGCGGCGACGACATGGTCTACATCCTGGCGGACAGGGTGATCGCGTCACTGTAGGACCATTTTTCAGCTGCCGGTGAAGGGCAGCCGCGCCCCATCAGGGGCGCGGAGCTGTGTTGGATATGCGGCTACCGCCGCGTGGGCGCGATCAGCCACAGACAACCCGCAGCCGCCCGATCACAGTGGCCCCCGAGCTCCTGGGCGCCGACTCACACCCCGGCCCGCCGCTGAGCCTCCTCCACCAGCGCAACCGCCTCCGCCAACTCGCCTTCATCACCCAGAACCAGCGCGAGATCATTCCCGGCAACCATGACCTGATCAGCCGCCGCGAACATCCCCACGTCCGGCATCTCCCGAAGAGGCCCCCCGGGCGACTCCAACCGCTGGGCACGCAGTGCCAAAGCCCTGGCCAGCGCCAGCGCCTCCGCGGCGGCGCCCCGCTGCAGCCGGCTCTGCGGAGCGGCCCGCAACCGGTCGGCGAAATGGTCCACGGCACGGGTCAACGGCGTCGTATCAAGCACGCCGCGAGAGTACGCGCCTTAACTGGACTGTTGCCAACAGGCCGCCACTCAGGCAACGTGACCTGAAGGACCGGCTTACATTCCCTTTCGTCCGGAGGCGCCGATGTCCCAAGTCTTCTCTGAGGAGACCCATCGCAACCTGCTCGCCCGCATCCCCCATTGCACCGGTCGTGAGATCTCCGACTGGATCCGCAAAGTCGACGAAGGCCCCGCTCTCTTCAACTTCGAGGAGAAGGTCAGCTGGCTCCGGCACGAGTACGACCTCGCGTACGGCCACGCCAAAGCGATCGTTCACGAGTACGACCTGAGGAGGGCCGCGCGCAAGCTCCGCTGAGGACACCGAAACCACGAAGGGCCCGCGAACCTGTCGGTTCGCGGGCCCTTCGACCGTGTCACGTCGCCTTGCGGGGCGCTTTAGTCGTCGCCGCTGAAGATGGCCACCAGGCGGAGCATCTCGACGTAGATCCACACGAGGGTCATGGTCAGGCCGAACGCGGCCAGCCAGGCCTCCTCGCGCGGGGCGCCGTACGCGATGCCGTCCTCGACCTGCTTGAAGTCGAGGGTCAGGAAGAACGCGCCGAGCAGGATCGCGAGGATGCCGACGATCGCGCCGAGCGGGCCCATGCTGCGCAGTCCGCCGTCCGGGGCGAGCCCGAAGACGACCAGCAGCAGGTTGACCGCCATGACGAGGATGAAGGCGATCGCGATGGTCATGCCGATGCGGGCGTACCGCGCGGTGACCCGGATCCAGCCCGCCTTGTAGACCAGGAGGGTGGCGCCGGAGACGGCCATGGTGCCGAGCACCGCCTGGAAGGGCGCACCGCTCCACTGCGAGTTGAACATCTCGCTGAGCACGCCGAGGAAGACACCCTCGAAGGCGGCGTACGTCAGGATCAGCGCGGGCGAGGCCTTGCGCTTGAAGGACTGCACCATCGCCAGGACGAAGGCGATGAGCGCGGCGCCGATGGCCAGCCCGTAGCTCGTGGGCGACACGGGCAGGAGGGCCCAGGCGAGGATCGCGCCGACGACGACGGTGCCGAGCGTCATGGCCGAGCGCATGACGACGTCGTCCATCGTCATCCGGCCGGTGGTGACCGGGGCCTGCGGCGGGGCGCCGTGCTGTACGTCCTGCTGGGCGTACGGGTTCGTCGCGTACGGGTTGCCGCCCTGGGCGTAAGGGTTGCCCTGGGTGCCGACAGCTGCTCCCCCGGCCTGCGGCGCGGTGTTGAAGCCCGCGTGGCCGTTGTCGCGGCTGAACCCCCGTCGCGAGAAGACCGGGTTGCTGCTCCTCATTTCACTCCTCCATGGCCACCCTGCGTGGCCTTGGCTCAAGAGTAATAGGTAGGCAAAGGATTGACCCTAGTGCTTGGGGAGGATCTTTCCCTGCCCTGTCATCGAACACGCTACGCGTCTCCCTGATTCCCCGTCCCACCACCCTCAATCCATGACGAACCCGGTACACACCCGCGATCGTCCAGAGATCAACCGCGATCAACCACCGGCGGCCAGGGAAACGACGTACGGCCGGGGGAGTGCCGGGTGTGGGTTGCCCGAGGGGGCAGAGTGTGGGGTTATGGGGGAATGTGTGCGGGGTTGGTCGGAGGTGCCCGGAACCGGACTTGAACCGGTACGCCCGCGAGGGGCAGCGAGGTTTAAGCTCGCCGTGTCTGCATTCCACCATCCGGGCAGGCCATGGGCTCCGCGCTGAGGTGCCGAGCCTATCGGGACGCTTCCCCCGAACAGTCGATGAGCGGACCGATGTTGTCTTATTTTATTGACGTCTGAGGGTGCATCAGCCCAGGGAACACGCCATCCGCACTTGCCAGTAGCCTTTCGGAGGCCACGACCGGGTGTATGCGGAATGACGGAATTTCACCGCCCGAACGGGCGGTCCCACCGTGGATACGAGCGGTGACGCGGTGACTCGTGTCGGTCATGCGCTCCAGAGGCCCCCTCGGGGCCCGCCGTCATCCCCAGGTATGACGCGACGCCTGTCCGTCCGTCAGAAGTCTGCCCCCGGAACCAGAACTGCGGCTGACTACACGGCGCCCTTCCGTCGCGACGATGGAGGTATTCCACGAAACGGCCTCCGGGCACGTCCCCGGCCGTCCCTCGAAGGCCCCCACATGCCGTCGTCCCGCAAGGAGTTCCCACCCGTGACCACCACTCCCCTCGCCGACCGGGCCACCGCCGTGGCCGCCCGCGCCACGGAACTGTCGAAGGTCTACGGACAGGGCGAGACCCGGGTGGTCGCCCTGGACCAGGTGACCGTCGACTTCCGGCAGGCCCAGTTCACCGCGATCATGGGCCCCTCGGGGTCCGGCAAGTCCACGCTGATGCACTGCGTGGCGGGCCTGGACACCTTCTCGGCCGGCTCCGTCCGCATCGGTGAGACCGAGTTGGGCTCACTGAAGGACAAGCAGCTCACCAAGCTCCGCCGGGACAAGATCGGCTTCATCTTCCAGGCGTTCAACCTGCTGCCCACGCTGACGGCGCTGGAGAACATCACCCTCCCGATGGACATCGCGGGCCGCAAACCGGACAAGCGGTGGCTGGACACCGTGATCCAGATGGTGGGCCTGGCCGACCGGCTGACCCACCGGCCCGCGCAGCTCTCCGGCGGTCAGCAGCAGCGCGTGGCCGTGGCACGGGCGCTCGCCTCGCGGCCGGACATCATCTTCGGGGACGAGCCGACCGGAAACCTCGACTCGCGTTCGGGCGCCGAGGTGCTGGGCTTCCTGCGCAACTCCGTACGGGAGTTGGGGCAGACCGTGGTGATGGTGACGCACGACCCGGTGGCCGCGGCGTACGCGGACCGGGTCATCTTCCTCGCCGACGGGCGCATCGTGGACGAGATGCACGAGCCGACGGCGGACTCCGTCCTGGACCGTATGAAGCGGTTCGACACCAAGGGCCGTACGAGCTAGGGCAGTTCGCCCCCGAGGCAGCACCCGACCACCCGTCATCGCTTCCCCACCCCGAAACAGGGACCCCTTCATGTTCCGTACCGCCCTGCGCAACGTGCTCTCGCACAAGGCCAGGCTGCTCATGACCGTGCTCGCGGTGATGCTCGGCGTCGCCTTCGTGTCCGGCACGCTGGTCTTCACGAACACCATTTCGGACGCGCTCCAGAAGAGCTCGGCCAAGGGCTTCGACCACGTGGACGTCGCGATCGAGCCGGACTACCGACCGGACGAGGGCGACGCCATCGCCGAACAGCCGAAGCTGACGCCGGAGCTGCTGAAGAAGGTCGAGCGCGCGCCCGGCGCCGAGTCGGCGACCGGTGTGGTGAGCGGGTTCACCGCGCTCGCCGACAAGGACGGCGAGCTGATCGGCGGCGGCTTCCAGTCCCAGGGCGGCAACTACTGGGAGACGGACGACCCCCGGTATCCGATCCAGGACGGCCGCGCGCCCAAGGGCGAGAACGAGATCGCCATCGACTCGCAGACCGCGAAGCGGGCCGGGTACAAGGTGGGCGACACCGTCCGGCTGTCCGTCAACGGGCCGGTCCTCACGCCCACCGTCACCGGGATCTTCACGACGGACGACGGCAATGTCGCGGCCGGCGGCAGCCTCACCCTCTTCGACACGGCGACCGCGCAGCGGCTCTTCCACATGGACGGCGAGTACGACGCGATCAACGTGACGGCGGCGGCCGGCACCAGCCAGGACCAGCTGCAGTCGGCCGTCGAGAAGATCCTCCCCGAGGACACCGCGTACACCACCACCGGCCAGTTGCTCGCCGACGACCAGGCCACGCGGATCGCCGCCGAGATGAGCGGTTTGAAGAACGGGCTGCTGGTCTTCGCGGGGATCGCCCTGTTCGTGGGCACGTTCATCATCGCCAACACCTTCACGATGCTGGTCGCCCAGCGCACCAAGGAGCTGGCGCTGCTGCGCGCGGTCGGCGCCTCCCGCCGCCAGGTGACGCGGTCCGTGCTGATCGAGGCGTTCGTCGTGGGCGCGGTCGCCGCGGTCACCGGTCTCGCCGCCGGTGTCGGCATCGGCGCCGGCATGCGGGCCCTGGTCGGCGCGCTCGGCGAGACGGTCCCCGACGGCCCGCTGGTGGTCTCCCCCGGCACGGTCGCCACCGCCCTGCTCGTCGGCGTACTGATCACCATGGTGGCCGCCTGGCTGCCGGGCCGCCGGGCGGCGAAGATCCCGCCGGTCGCCGCGATGAGCAGCGTCCACGCGAAGGCGACGACCAAGTCGCTCGTCGTACGGAACACGATCGGCGCGCTGTTCTCCGGCGCGGGCATCGCCACCGTCCTGTACGCCACGACGATGGACGGCTCGGACGGCCAGGCCCCGATGGGCATCGGCGCGGTCCTCCTGATCATCGGCGTCTTCGTCCTGACGCCCCTCCTCTCCCGCCCCCTGATCGCGGCCGCGGCCCCCGTCATGCGTGTCTTCGGGATCTCCGGCAAGCTCGCCCGGCAGAACTCCGTCCGCAATCCGCGCCGCACCGCCGCCACCGCCTCGGCGCTGATGATCGGCCTGACGCTGATCACCGGTATGACGGTGATGGCGGGCAGCCTGCAGACGTCCATCGGCAAGATGGCCGCCGACGCCATCAAGGCGGACTACGTCGTCTCGATGGCCAGTGGCAACTACCTCTCCCCCGAAGTGGAGAAGAAGCTCGCCGCCGCCGAGGGCGTCACCGCCACCTCGTCGCTGCGCAACGCCGAGTCGCGCATCGAGGGCGAGACCGAGTACCTCACCGGGGTCAACGGCTCGGCCATCGGCAAGCTCACGGACCTCCCCGTCGACAACGGGACGTTCAAGGTCGGCGGCGCGGACGTCGTCGTGGACGCGGAGACCGCCGAGCGGCGCGGCTGGAAGGCCGGTTCGGAGTTCACCGCCGGGTTCCAGGGCAGCGAGAAGCAGAAGCTGACGGTCGCCGGGGTCTACGAGAGCAACGAACTGATCCAGGGCATCCTCCTGGACAACGCCACGCTCACCGAGCGCCTGCCGGCCGCCGCCGACCCGGCCGACATGATGGTCATGGTCAAGACCTCGGCCGGCGCCTCCGACGCCACCAAGGACGGGCTGGAGAAGGCCCTCGGCGAGAACCCGGCGATCAAGGTCCAGAGCGGGCAGGACCTCTCCGACGACATCGCGAAGATGTTCACCCTGATGCTGAACATGCTCTACGGACTGCTGGCCATGGCCGTGATCGTCGCCGTCCTCGGGGTCATCAACACCCTCGCCATGTCGGTCTTCGAGCGCTCCCAGGAGATCGGCATGCTCCGCGCGATCGGTCTCGACCGACAGGGCATCAAGCGGATGGTCCGACTGGAGTCCCTCGTCATCTCCCTCTTCGGCGGTGTCCTCGGCATCGGCCTCGGCGTCTTCTTCGGCTGGGCCGCCGGCGAACTCATCGCCAGCAAGATGCCGACGTACGAACTGGTCATCCCCTGGGCCCGGATGGCCGTCTTCCTCCTCCTGGCCGCCACGGTCGGCATCCTGGCCGCCCTGTGGCCGGCCCGCCGCGCGGCGAAGCTGAACATGCTGGCGGCGATCAAGTCGGAGTAGCCGCGAGGGAGGCGTGACAGCAGGTGAGTGGGCCCCCGTTCCGCGCAGGAACGGGGGCCCACTCGCGCTCGCGCGTCCGGGGGTCCTACGGGGGGGCGCTCACTCACCGCCGCCCCCCCCTACACGCCCGCACACGCCCCCGTACGGCCGTCAGCTTCCCCAGGTCCGGGCCCTGAGCGGCAGCCCCGACGCACCCCCTTCCGGGGTCCGTACGGCCAGTACCTGGTTGACGCCGATGCGGTTGCGTTCGAAGCCGAGGGCGGAGGCGGCCATGTAGAGGCGCCAGACGCGGGCACGGCCCGCGCCGACGAGGCCGACGGCCTCGGCCCACCGCGCTTCGAGGTTGGTGACCCAGGCGCGCAGGGTGAGGGCGTAGTGCTCGCGCAGGGACTCCACGTCGCGGACCTCGAACCCGGCGCGTTCGAGCAGGGTGACGGTGGTGCCGACGGGGGCGAGTTCGCCGTCCGGGAAGACGTACGCGTCGATGAAGCCGTCGACGGAGTACGTGCTCTCGTCGCGCTGCGGCCGCCGGGAGATCTGGTGGTTGAGCAGCCGTCCGCCGGGGGCCAGGAGCCGGTACAGATCCTGGGCGTACTCCAGGTACTTGTCCGCGCCGACGTGTTCGGCCATGCCGACGGAGGAGATGGCGTCGTACGGCCCGTCGGTGACGTCGCGGTAGTCCTGGACGCGGATCTCGACCCGGTCGGTCAGGCCCTCGTCGGCGACGCGTTTACGGGCGTACGCGGCCTGCTCCTGGGAGAGGGTGACACCGACGACATGGACGCCGTACTCGCGGGCGGCGTGGACGGCCATGGAGCCCCAGCCGCAGCCGACGTCCAGGAGCCGCTGCCCAGGGCTGAGGGCGAGTTTGCGGCAGATGAGGTCGAGTTTGTCGTGCTGGGCGGCTTCGAGGGTGGTGCCGTCGGGGGCCGCCCAATAGGCGCAGGAGTACACCATCGACGGGCCGAGGACGAGCTCGTAGAAGTCGTTGCCCACGTCGTAGTGGTGGCTGACGGCCCGTCTGTCCGTGCGCCTGGTGTGCAGGTGGCGGGTGCGGACCTCCTCGCGCGGCGGTTCGGGCGGGAGGAGGACAGCGGGGCCGGCCAGCTTCAGCAGGCCCTTGACGGCCGCCCGCACGTCCGGGTCGCGCAGGGACTCGGCGAGGCTCCGGGCGTCCTCGTCCCGCTCCCACACGTGTCCGGCCACCAGATCCAGTACGGCGTACAGGTCCCCCTCGATGCCGAGGTCTCCGGCGACCCAGGCGCGGGCGAGGCCCAGTTCCCCCGGCTTCCACAGCAGCCGGCGCAGGGCCCTGCGGTTCCGTACCACCAGTGCGGGGGCCTGAGGGGGGCCGGCCTCCGAACCGTCCCATGCCCGCAGCCGGACCGGGAGCGGGGCCCCCAGCATCTGCTCGAGCAGGGTCTTCAGCCGCGACGCGGCGTCCTGCATGGCGCACACCTCCGTGACGAGAGATCCCGGAATGTCCAACGCCAACGTAATCACCTGCGGGGCTGAGCCGTATTCCCGCCGGGAGGTGTGTTCTTCGGGTGCGGGTGCGTGGGGGGTGGTCGCGCAGTTCCCCGCGCCCCTGAAAAGCAGGGGCTGCGCCCCCGTGCTTTTCGGCCCGCGGACCCGTCGCTTTTCAGGCCCGCAGGGCCTGATCTTTTAGGGGCGCGGGGAACTGCGCGACCAGCCCCCCACCCACCCGCACCCGCCAACGCACCCCACCCCTCGAGCTCTCCCGCGCCAACAGACCGAAGAGTCTCGGCAACGCCGAAGGACCCCCCGCACCACGGATGGCGGGAGGTCCTTCAGGTCGAGCAGAGGGGTGACCGGGAGGGTCAGGAGGCCTTCGCCTTCTCCTCGGTCTTGGCCGGAGCGGCGGCGACCGGCGCCGGCTTGGCCGCCTCGTAGAACTCCTCGCGGGGAGTCTCGATCGCGCCGAGCGAGACGACCTCGCGCTTGAGGAACATCGCGAGGGTCCAGTCGGCGAAGACGCGGATCTTGCGGTTCCAGGTCGGCATGGCCAGACCGTGGTAGCCACGGTGCATGTACCACGCGAGGCGGCCACGGAGCTTGATCTTCATCTTGCCCATGACGATCATCGCGACGCCCTTGTGGAGGCCGAGGCCCGCCACCGCACCCTTGTTGGAGTGCGCGTACTCCTTCTGCGGGAAGCCCCGCATGCCGGAGACCACGTTGTCGCCGAGGACCCGGGCCTGCCGCAGCGCGTGCTGCGCGTTCGGCGGGCACCAGGCGTTCTCGACGCCGGCCTTGCGGGCGGCGACGTCCGGGACCTGGGCGTTGTCGCCCGCGGCCCAGATGTAGTCGGTGCCGGTGACCTGGAGGGTCGGCGCCGCGTCCACATGGCCGCGGGGGCCGAGCGGCAGACCGTAGCGGGAGAGGACCGGGTTCGGCTTGACGCCGGCCGTCCAGACGATCGTGTTGGAGTCGACCTCCAACCCGTTCTTCAGTACGACGTGGCCGTCGACGCAGGAGTCCATGGAGGTGTTGAGGTAGACCTCGACCCCACGGCCCTCCAGGTGCTCCTTGCCGTACAGGCCGAGCTTCGGGCCGACCTCGGGGAGGATCTTGTCGGCGGCGTCGACGAGCACGAAGCGCATGTCCTCGCGGGACACGTTCTTGTAGTACTTCGCGGCGTCGCGCGCCATGTCCTCGACCTCGCCGATGGTCTCCGCGCCGGCGAAGCCACCGCCCACGAAGACGAAGGTCAGCGCCTTGCGGCGGACGTCCTCGTCGGTCGTGGAGTCGGCCTTGTCGAGCTGCTCAAGCACGTGGTTGCGCAGGCCGATGGCCTCCTCGATGCCCTTCATACCGATGCCCTGCTCGGCGAGGCCGGGGATCGGGAAGGTGCGGGAGACCGCGCCGAGCGCGATCACCAGGTAGTCGAAAGGCAGCTCGTACGCCTCGCCGACGAGCGGCGCGACGGTGGCGACCTTGCGGTCCTGGTCGATGGTGGTGACCCGACCGGTGAGAACCTCCGCCTTGGGGAGCACGCGTCGCAGCGGGACGACGACATGCCGCGGGGAGATGCTGCCGGCGGCGGCTTCGGGGAGGAAGGGCTGGTAGGTCATGTACGACCGGGGGTCGACGACCGTGACGGTCGCCTCGCCGTAGCGCATCTTCTTGAGAATGCGCCGAGCTGCGTACAGGCCTACGTACCCACCGCCTACTACGAGGATCCTGGGACGCTCCGTGGTGCTCATGCCATCGAGTATGTACCCGCCATCGGGGGGTCGCTCGTGCGCCCCTTCACAAGCTTCCTCACGCCCTCTGCTACACTGCGCGACCCCCATTGCACAGGTCATGGGCGACCAGGGGAACCGACCTCTGAGACCGACCGTTGTCAATGCCGCGTGAACTGCCGTTCCGGGCCCGCGACCCCTCTGAACCGCCCTCCGGTTTCACACGGACGAGACCCCCGTGAGACCCCCTCGGGGACGCCCCGTTGACCCCCCGGAGCCCGCGCAGGCTCTGCACAGCCTCAAAACATCGCTCAACAGGGCCGATTCTCTTGTGAAGAACTTCACGAACTTTCTCGGCGGCGAGTCGACGAGGGGTGCCGGAGCACCCCTCGGACGCGCTCATACGTTATCCGAACAGCTCAGGCGAGGCTACCGGCGAGTAGTAAACACATGCTCACAAGTGCCCCCGGGGCGCAGGGAGGGCAGCGGAACCCGCCCGGGCCTCAAGCCGGCACTCACGCCACGGACCAGGCGATTCCGTCCAGAATGTCGTGTTCGCTCACCACGACCTCCGCCGCCCCGATCCGCTCCATGATCGACAGGAGCACGAGCGCACCCGCCGCGATCACGTCCACGCGTCCCGGGTGCATCGACGGGACGGCCTCCCGCTCGGCGTGCGTCGACCGCAGCAGCCACTCGGTGATCTCCCGGACGCGGTCGTACGGGATCCGGGAGTGGTGGATGGCGACCGAGTCGTACGCGGGCAGATCCTGGGCGATCGCGGACAGCGTCGTGACCGAGCCGGCGAGACCGACGAGGGTGTGCGCCTCCCGCAGGGGAACCCCCTGCTCGGCGAGGTCCAGCGCGGCCTCGATGTCGGCGCGGATCGCGGCGATCTGCTCCGGCCCGGGCGGGTCGACGACGACCCCGTCCCGTACGAGGTGCCGCTCGGTCAGCCGTACGCAGCCGATGTCCACGGAGCGGGCGCCGGCCACCTGGTCGTCGCCGACGACGAACTCGGTCGAGCCGCCGCCGATGTCCACGACCAGATACGGCTTGGCGAGGTCGGCGCGCCCCTTCAGTTCCTTGGTCGCGCCCGTGAAGGAGAACTCGGCCTCCTGGTCGCCGGAGATCACCTCGGGCTCGACGCCGAGGATGTCGAGCACCCCGCGGACGAACTCGCCCCGGTTCTCGGCGTCGCGGGAGGCCGAGGTCGCCACGAAGCGGATCCGCTCGGCGCCGTGCTCCTTGATGACCGCCGCGTACTCCCGGCAGGCCGCGAAGGTCCGCTCCAGCGCCTCGGGGGCCAGCCGGCCCGTACGGTCGACGCCCTGGCCGAGCCGGACGATGATCATCCGCCGGTCCAGCTCGACGAGTTCACCCGTGGCCGGGTCCGCGTCGGCGACGAGGAGCCGGATGGAGTTCGTACCGCAGTCGACGGCGGCGACCCGGGTCACTTGCCGGCCTCCTTCGCGGGCTCCGGCGCGGGCACCACGCACGGGCCCTTCGCCCACCACTCCGGCAGCATCTCGATCGCCTCGTCGCCCAGCGGGTTGACGCCGGGGCCCGCGGCCAGCGAGTGGCCCACGAGGACGTGCAGGCACTTCACGCGGTCCGGCATGCCCCCCGCGCTCGGGAAGCCCTCCAGGACCTCGATCGCGTCGCGGCGGGCGATGTAGTCCTCGTGCGCGGCCCGGTACGCGGCGGCCAGCTCGGGGTCCGTCGCCAGCCGCTCCGTCATCTCCTTCATCACGCCGTTCGCCTCCAGCGTGCCGATCGCGGAGGCGGCGCGCGGGCACGTCAGGTAGTACGTCGTGGGGAAGGGCGTCCCGTCCGGCAGGCGCGGGGCCGTCTCGACGACGTCCGGCTGCCCGCACGGGCACCGGTGCGCGATCGCGCGCAGCCCGCGCGGCGGGCGTCCGAGCTGCTGCTGGAAGGCCTCGACGTCGGCGTCGGTGGGCTCGGTGCGCGGGGTGGGCGGCGGGGGCGTCTGCATGCCTGTAAGTAAATCTCTCTAGAGCTCTGGTCGGTTCACTGGTCGGCGGCGTCGGCCTTGTCGACCCCGTCCCAGACATTGGTGTACCAGGGGCGGTCGGCCGCCCCCTGCGTCGTACGGGACTGCTTCGCCGCGTCCGGGTCGATCATCGTGTAGCCGGTCTCCCCCGGCATCACATAGTGCAGCCGCTCCCGGATGCGCTGCTCGGCGTACGCGTCGTCCTGCCAGCGCGCCTTGAGGTCGCGCAACTCCTCGACCCGCTCGCGCGCCTCCTCGCGCTGCCGCTGCATGTCGGCGATCTCGGCGCGCTGGGAGACGTACTGCCTTATGGGATAGGCGAGCGCCACGATCAGCGAGCAGAGGACGAGGGCGAGCAGGGCGGCCCGGCCGGTCAGCCGGGAGCGGCGGGCCTGGCGCTTGGTCTGGGAGCGGTAGACCCGGGCCGCCGTCTGCTCACCGAGCAGCTTCAGCCGGGTCGCGGTGGAGAAACGGTCCCGGTCCCGGTCCTTCACGGCCATGTCCCGCTTCCCCTTCTTCCGCTGCCTTCTCCTGCGTGCACGTGCGTACGTCCCCGCACACGGTACGGGACCGAGTACGGGGACGTACGTACGACGCTTCCTACTTGCCGTCCTGCTGGTGCGGCGGCGGTGTCAGCCCTTGAAGCGCGGGAAGGCGCTGCGGCCGGCGTACACCGCGGCGTCGTCGAGGATCTCCTCGATGCGCAGCAACTGGTTGTACTTGGCGACGCGGTCCGAGCGGGCCGGGGCGCCGGTCTTGATCTGACCGCAGTTCACGGCGACGGCGAGGTCCGCGATGGTGACGTCCTCGGTCTCGCCGGAGCGGTGGGACATCATGCACTTGAAGCCGTTGCGCTGGGCCATCTCGACGGCGTCCAGGGTCTCGGTCAGCGAGCCGATCTGGTTGACCTTGACGAGCAGGGCGTTGGCGGCACCCTCCTCGATACCGCGGGCCAGGCGCTCGGGGTTGGTGACGAAGAGGTCGTCGCCGACGATCTGGACCTTGTCGCCCAGCTTGTCGGTGATGATCTTCCAGCCGTCCCAGTCGTCCTCGTACAGCGGGTCCTCGATGGAGACCAGCGGGTACGCGGAGACGAGCTCCTCGTAGTACTCGGTCATCTCGGCGGCCGAGCGGGACTTGCCCTCGAACTCGTAACTGCCGTCCTTGTAGAACTCGGACGCGGCGACGTCGAGCGCGAGCGCGATCTGCTCACCGGGGACGTAACCGGCCTGCTTGATGGCCTCGACGATGAGGTCGAGGGCGGCGCGGTTGGACTCCAGGTTCGGGGCGAAGCCGCCCTCGTCGCCGAGGCCGGTGGACAGGCCCTTGGTCTTCAGCACCTTCTTGAGGGTGTGGTAGACCTCGGCGCCCCAGCGCAGGGCCTCGGAGAAGGACTCCGCGCCGATCGGGGCGATCATGAACTCCTGGATGTCCACGTTGGAGTCGGCGTGCGAGCCGCCGTTCAGGATGTTCATCATCGGAACGGGCAGCAGGTGCGCGTTCGGGCCGCCCAGGTAGCGGAAGAGCGGCAGGTCGCTGGCCTCGGAGGCGGCGTGGGCGACGGCGAGGGAGACGCCGAGGATGGCGTTGGCGCCGAGGGAGCCCTTGTTGTCGGTGGCGTCCAGGTCGAACATCGCCTGGTCGATCAGACGCTGCTCGGTGGCGTCGTAGCCGACGAGCTCCGGGCCGATCTGCTCGATCACGGCGAGGACGGCCTTCTCGACACCCTTGCCGAGGTAGCGGTTGGGGTCGCCGTCACGGAGCTCGATGGCTTCGAAGGCACCCGTGGAGGCGCCGGACGGAACGGCGGCACGACCCGTGCTGCCGTCGTCGAGGCCGACCTCGACCTCGACCGTGGGATTGCCTCGGGAGTCCAGGATTTCCCGGGCTACGACGACGTCGATGGACGGCACGAGCATCTCCTTCTTGGGATGTGACGCGATGGCGACTAGAGCCTAACCGCCCCGGAGCCGTCGACACCCGACCGACCGCCCCATGGGCAGACAGACGGTATCCATTGTTCCCATCCGGAACAAAGCGGGGGTGAACACGAGAAGTGAACAGGAGGGGTGAACAGGAGGGGTGAACAGGAGGGGTGAACAGGAGGAGTGAGCAGGAAAGGGGGCCCCGCGGGAAAGACAAAACCCCGCCCCGGTGCGTACGGGGGAATGCGCACCGGGGCGGGGAGCTCGTGGGGACGGGGGGACGGCCCTCACGAGGCCTTCACTATGGAGGACACGGATGTGAGCGGGCTGTGGTTCAGCTGGGGAGCGGCCATTTTTCGGCCCAGCTCAGCCCGGCCACACCCGGTCCGGCCATGCCGGGTCAGCTCAGGTGGAGCTGCTGGCCCGGGAAGATGAAGTCGGCGTCGTCGATGATGTCCTTGTTCAGCTCGAAGAGCTTCTCCCAGCCACCCTCGACGTTCTCCTTCTCGGCGATGGCGCTGAGGGTGTCGCCGCTGACGACCTTGTACTCGCCGTCGCCCTTCTTGACCTTCTTGCCGGTCGGGGTCTCGACGGTGGCGCGCTCGGAGGAGCGGGAGGCGCGGGTCTCCTGGGTGCTCTCCTGGGTGCTCTCCTGCGAGGAGCCGGAGTTCGAGTTGCCGCTGGAGGCGGCGGCGCCGTCGTACGAGGCGCTGGACAGGCCGGTGCCGCAGACCGGCCAGGCACCCTTGCCCTGGCCCGCGAGGACCTTCTCGGCTGTCGCGATCTGCTGGGCCTTGCTCGCCTGGTCGGCGGTGGAGGCGTACTGCGTACCGCCGTAGGCGGCCCAGGTGGAGGCCGAGAACTGCAGGCCGCCGTAGTAGCCGTTGCCGGTGTTGATGGACCAGTTACCACCGGACTCGCACTGGGCGACGGCGTCCCACTCGGAAGCGGTGGCGGCGGAGGCGCTGCCGGCGACCATCAGCGGGGCGGCGATCGCGGCGGCACCGGTGACACCGGCGACGGCGATGGCGCGAGCAGCCTTGGACGGGCGGCGGTGCTTGCCCTTGCTGGAAAACAGCATGGAGAGATCCCCTCACCGACGCCTGCGAGGTGAGCTGTCGGGTTCGGGCCGGTTGAGTTGCCCGGCCACTCCTCCGTGGGAGGCGTGGCTTCACCCCAAGCCGCTCCGTCAACTGCCCGGTGCGGCACTTACCTTGGGTCCCCCGCTCCTGCCTACGGCGCTTGACGCGACGACTGTTCCATGCGGCCGTTGGCAGGATTCGGCGTACCGACCGCAGGGGCCCGCTGTGGCGAGCGGTCACGACCGTAAACACGTGATTCGCCGAATATCAAAGACGATCAGGGGGTCTGTGATTCATCTCCCACCGAGATCAAATCCGACATTCAGGGGCGAACCCCGACCCGAACTCCCGCTACTTTTCGCCCGTTTCGACGCCGACTTCAAGGGTCTGACCGGGAAGGATGAGGTCCGGGTCAGTTCCGACCGTGCCCTCGTTCTCGGCGTAGAGCTCCCGCCACCCGCCGTCCAGCCCGAGCGAGTTCGCGATGCCCGTCAGGCTGTCGCCCGCCCGGACGGTGTACGAGCCGTCCACGGCCTCGCGCGCCGCGTCGCCACCGCGGGATGCGTGACGGCCGGAGGACGAGGAGTCGGCACGGGAGCCGGTACGGGAGTCGCCGGCCGCGTCCGCGTCGGCATCGGTGCTTTCGTCGGCGCTGGTGCCGCGGTGGCGGCCGGTGCCGTTCTCGGTGTCCTCGGCGGCGGAAGAGTCATCACTCTGCCCCGAGTTGTCCGAGTTGTCGTTCTCGGAGTCGTCAGTGGAGGAGCTGTCGGACCCCTTCGAGGTGTCGCTGCCGGAACCGGTGGAGTCATCCGAGTCGATGTCGGCCTTGGTGGAGCCTTCGATGACATTCGCGGACGAGTCCGATGATTCAGATGAGTCAGTCGAACGGGATGAATCAGACGTACCGGATGTATCGGATGATCCGGATGAACTGTCCGAGTTCGACGAACCGTCCGCGGCGCCGGTGTCCACGTCGGCGGAACCGGAGTCACCGGCGAGGTTGTGGAGCACTCCGCAGACGGACCAGACACCGACGCCCTGGTCGGCGAGCACCTTCTCGGCGATCGCTATCTGCTGCGAACGGCTGGCCTGGTCGGCGCTCGTCGCATAGTCGAGGCCGCCGTACTTCTCCCAGTTCGCCTGGGTCAGCTGGAGGCCGCCATAACGCCCGTTGCCGGTGTCCGCGCTCCACGAGCCGCCGCTCTCGCACTCCGCCACCTGGTCCCAGGTGGTTCCGCTGGCCGCGCTCGCGCCGGTGGCGCCG
Organism: Streptomyces sp. CA-210063; assembly: GCF_024612015.1. Taxonomy (NCBI): domain Bacteria; kingdom Bacillati; phylum Actinomycetota; class Actinomycetes; order Kitasatosporales; family Streptomycetaceae; genus Streptomyces; species Streptomyces sp. CA-210063. Next base: position 6,369,301 of record NZ_CP102512.1, on the reverse strand, counting down.
AGGAGTGGGATGGCGATGGCCGAGCCGGTCACTCCGGCCGCGACGAGGAGGGCCGGAGCCTGACGGGGGCGACGGTGACGACCGTTCCCGGAGAGCATGCGGTTGCCTTTCACGCGACAGCAGGGGCCTGTGCGACGGGTGTGGTGGCCCTTCGCACTGACGTGTGAACGTATCGGCAGTCGATCAGTTGTCACAAGTTAATGCAGCGCAGATCACGTGAAGATCACAGAGCTGAGAGAGTGTCATCTCCTGGCGCGGAATGGGGTACTGCTACGGGCCGCTCACAGACCACTCACGGGCTGCTTCCGCGCGACGAATTCCACCGGAAGCGTGCGCAATCCCCGCATGATGAGCCCTCCGCGCCACCTCAAATCGGCCGAATCCACGGCGAGTCGTAGATCGGGGAGGCGGGTGAGGAGCGTCGCCAGCGCGGTCTGGCCTTCGAGGCGGGCGAGGGGGGCGCCGAGACAGTAGTGGATGCCGTGGCCGTAACCGAGGTGCTGGTTGTCGCGGCGGGAGAGGTCGAGGGTGTCGGGGTCGTCGAAACGGGCCGGGTCGCGGTCGGCCGCGGCGAGTACGACGAGGACGGGGTCGCCGGGGGCGATGTCCTCCCCGCCGATCGTGAGGGGCTGCGTGGCGAAGCGCCAGGTGGCGAGTTCGACGGGGCCGTCGTAGCGGAGGAGTTCCTCGACGCCGGTTTCGAGCAGCGCGGTCTCCTCGGCGGCGAGGGATGCCTGGAGGCGGGCGCGCTGTTCGGGGTGGGTGAGAAGGGCGTACGTGCCGTTCCCGATGAGGTTGACGGTCGTCTCGAACCCGGCGAACAGCAGGATGAACGCCATCGCCGCGGCCTCGTTCTCGGTGAGGTGCTCACCGTGGTCGGAGGCGCGGATGAGCCCGGAGATGAGGTCCTCGCCGGGGGTGGGAGCGTCGGGCAGCGCCTCGCGCTTGCGGTGGATGAGTTCGGCGAGGTAGCCGCGCATCTTCTTGACCGACCGCGCGACGCCGCCGCGCGGCCCGCCCCCGTGCCGGATCATCATGCCCGCCCAGTCCCGGAAGTCGTCCTGGTCCTCGCGGGGGACGCCGAGCAGGTCGCAGATGGCGTAGATGGGGAGCGGGAAGGCGAAGTCGTGGATGAGGTCGGCTTCGCCCTGGTCCGCGAACTGGTCGATGAGGTGGTCGGTGAGTTCCTGGACACGGGGGGCGAACTCGGCGACCCGGCGGGGCGTGAACGCCTTGGAGACGAGGCGGCGGAGGCGGGTGTGGTCCGGCGGGTCGATGTTGAGCAGATGCGTCATCAACTCGGCCTTGCGCTCACCGGGGATACCGGTCTTGCCCTTGGCGTGGGCCGGCTCGTCGTGATGTGCGGGGTTCTTGGAGAGGCGTCCGTCGGCGAGGGCCTGCTTGGCGTCGGCGTAGCGCGTGACCAGCCAGGCTTCCACGCCGCTGGGGAGTTTCGTGCGGTGCACGGGGGCGTGTTCGCGGAGCCAGGCGTAGGCGGGGTAGGGGTCGGTGGCGAATTCCCAGGTGAAGAGAGCGGGGGCCGGGGGCGGGGCGGGGGGCTGGTTGGTCACTCGTCGACGGTAGCGGGCGCGTCTTTCCGCGGTGCGGGCAGTTCGCCCAGCCGGATCTTCGCGAAGTAGTGACCTTGCCGGGCGGCTTCATGGAACAACCGCCCTGCTTCTTCCAGCGCTTCCTCCCCTTCCATGTGCTTTGCCAGCGCGTACGCGGCCCAGCCTCCTTCCTCCTCCTGCGCCATGGCCTCGCGAAGGAGCCTCTCTCCCTCCTCGACGGCACCAGTGCGCAGGAGAAGAGTTGCCAGATTCCGGCGCGCGTTGAGATGGCCGGTCTTCATGGCCTCGCGATACATCTGCTGCGCCGCGTCCAGATCGCCCGACACCTGGAAAACGAGGGCGAGGCCGTACAGCGCGGCCGGGTCCTCAAGGGCGACACCACGCCGGAACCAGAGCTTCGCGTCGTCCATGTTGCGCCGGTAGAACATCAGCCGGCCGAGGCTGGTCGCGACTTCTTCCCGACCCGCGTCAAACGCCCTGACGTACCACCCGAGGGCTTGGTTCGTCTTTCCGCTACCGACGAGCAGGTCACCCAGACGGTGCGCCGCCTCGGCGTCACCGCTCTCGGCCGCCCTCCACAACCACCGCTCCGCACGCTCCCGGTGCAACCGCCCCGTCTCGCGTGCCGCGCTGACGCTTCCGCTCTCCGCCGCGGCCTCCAGATACGGCAGCGCCGCCGGCTCGTCGCCGCTGTCCAGCAGATGCCTCGCCCAGGCTTCGGCCGCCCGTGGGTGTCCCCCCTCGGCCGCCCGGCGCAGCAGTTCCTCGCTCTCACCGCCCCCGACGCGGTCCGCGAAGGCGAACATCAGCTCTACGTCCCCCGCCTCCAACCGCTGGTGCAGCGCCGCACGGGCCGCCTCCAGGACGGCGTCCCGGTCGATCCGCGCCCCGGCCTGCGCCTCGTCGAGAAGCAGCCACCACACCCCGTCCGGGACGGGGTCCAGATCCTCCGACCGCAGCGCCTCCGCCACCAGCGCGCCGTACGCCCGCCACGTGCCGGCCTCCTCCCCGGCCAGGAGGAGTCCCGACACCCCGAACATGCGTGTCGTCGCCCACGCGAGGGCGTCCTCGAACGACTCGCGCTCCTCCGTCCCGTACTGCTCCTGGACCCGTCTGAGCAGGTCGGCCGGTACGGCGCCCGTCACGCCGCATCGTGCCAGGTCCACCGCCGCCCTCACCAACAGCTGTCCACGCGGATGCTCGTCCCTCGTCCCTTCTCGCCGCCACTCGTCGAACAGCAGGTGGCCGACCGCGAAGTACGAGGCGGCGCCCTCCTTGCCGCTCCACATGTAGGCCGGGTAGGCGCGCGGGTCGTCGAGGTGCGACAGCCGCCGTAGCTCGGCGTCGGTCCACTCGCGGGGCAGTCGTACCGTGCGGGCCGTGGCCACAACACGGTCGCCGGGGGCGGTCCGCGTCCGGCGGCGGTAGTACTCGTCGGGGCGCATGGTGCCGAGCACGATCGCCCCGAGGCCGGTGAGCTTGCGCAACAGCCTCGGCTCCAGGCCGCCCTCACCGAGGTGATCGGTCAACTCGTCCAGCGAGATCACGTACTTGCCGGGCCTGCCCTGCAACGCGGCGAGCAGGTCGCGCAGGTCCTCGCCGTGATGGGGCGCGTAGAACACATAGCCGTCCAGCGACCGCACGCCCTGCCACGCCGTGTACGACTTGCCCACGTACCGCTCCCCCAGGATCAGCACCAGGCCGCTGTGCGCGAGCTTGGCCCGCAGGTCCTCGTCGCAGTCGCGGGGGACGTACGGCGGTATGTCGGGCTGCCCGGGTATGTGCAGTGTCGCGCTGACGCCGAGCTCCCAGGGCTCGACATCGGCCACCGGCCGCCAGTCGGCCGGGGCAGGAACGGTGCCGTAGTAGTTGTTCTCCGTGTGGTTGTTCTCCCGGGCGACGACCTTGTCGTGGAATTCGGCGTCCCGGAAGTCGTAGTGGTCACCGGTGTACTGAGGCCCTGTCGAGGCCGTGGCGATGTAGCCGGCCTGGATGACGGAGCCGTCTGAGGTTCCGCCCGAGACGGTGTTGACCGTGGCGCCGTCGCCGGTGACGGCCATGCCTATGCTGCCCCCGGCAGCGACCGACCTGCTGCCGCCGGCCTCCACGGAGCGCTCTTCACCCGTCTCGTCTTCCGACTCCCGCTCCACACAAGCCCCCACGCGTCGCAACCAGTCGTAAGGACAACGGTACTAAGCGTCCAGCCCCTCAGCAGCACGCACCGCGTCCCGGTACGCCCGGGCCGCGGCCCGCAGCGCCGCCTCGGGGTCGACTCCGGCCGCCTCGGCTCGTACCGCCATCGCCAGGAGTTCGTAGCCGGGGCCCTCGCCGACCGGCAGCGGGACGTCCAGGCCCGCCGTACGCACCCGGGACGCGAGCTTCGAGGCCAGGGCGAGGCCCGGTTGGCCGAGGGGTATGCCCTCGGTCACCGACTCGCGCCGCTTCTCCACGGCCTTCGTGCGGAGCCAGTGTTCCTTGACCTCCTCCGGGGTCGTGGCCGTGGCGTCGCCGAAGACATGGGGGTGGCGGTGGATGAGCTTGGTGACGATGCCGGCGGCTACGTCGTCGATGGAGAAGGGCGTGTCGGGGTCGTCCTCGGCGATGCGGGCGTGGAAGACGACCTGGAGGAGGACGTCGCCCAGTTCCTCGCGGAGTTCTTCGCGGTCGCCCTCCTCGATGGCCTCGACGAGTTCGTACGCCTCCTCGATGCCGTACTTGGTCAGGCCCTTGTGGGTCTGCTGGGAGGACCAGGGGCATTCGGCGCGGATGCGGTCCATGACCTGGACGAGGTCGAGGAGGCGGGCGCCGGGGAGGTCGTAGGAGGCGGGGAGGAGTTCCAGGGACGGCATCTGGACGCGGCCGGAGCCGGCGAGGCGGGCCAGGCCGTCCGTGAGGTGGGGTTCGCCCTCGGCGGCGGCCACGACGACCACCGTGCGGCCGCCGGCGCAGGCGTCGACCAGTTCGTCGGCCGTCGCGGTCGCCTGCTCGACCGTTATGCCGGCCTCGCGGAGGTAGGGGAGCTGGGGGTGCGCCCCGTCCGCGCAGAGGACGCGGTCGGCCCCGTGCAGCGCCTGCCAGGCGGGCCAGGAGAGCAGGCCGGGCGCGACACGGTGACTGGTGGTGAGCAGGACGACCCGGCCGGGGCCGGGGGCGGAGGCCGTGGTGTCGGCGGCCGGGGTGGCGGGGGCGCCGTCGGGGCGGTGTGCGTTCACCCCACGAACGTAACCCACGCCACGGACGACCTCCGAAGTTATCCACAGGCCGCGGGAACAGGTCCGCCCGACGCCCGCATGCCATGAGGTGCGGACCCGGGCGCCCATAGGGTCGCTAAGCCGTCTCCTGCGTCCCCGTCCGTGTGACCTCCCGCAGCCACGGTGTCTTTGCGTCCACCAGGCCCACGCGGCCGGACTGGTCGACGCCCCAGCTGCCGTAGCGGGGGTTGAGGTCCACGTCGAGTTTCTTGGACGCGTCGGAGAGGGCCTGCCAGAAGACCGTGCCGCCCTCCGGGGTGTTCAGGTCTGCGCCGAGGGCGGTGGAGAGTTCCTGGACCTCGACGTCGCTGCGGAGGCTCTCTTCGAGCTGCTCCGGGGCGACGTTGTAGCGCTGCAGATAGGCCATCTCCAGAGCCTCGGCGCCGCCGGCGTTCTTCTCGAGGTCGGAACGGTACTTCTGGACGTCCTTGCGGGTGACGGTCACGCCGGCGTCGTCGAGCGCCTGGTCGAGGACCTTCTCCAGGACCATGCCGTTGAGGGTGTTGCGGGTGAGGGCGCTGCTCTGGGCGACGACCTGCTGGTACTGGGTCTCGTCGGTGCTGGCGGCGCGCTGGGCGGCGCGTACCGCGTTCACCCGGTTCTCCAGCTGCGAGACCGTGATCCGCTCACCGCCGACGACGGCCGCCGCGCCAGGATGCGCATCGTTTCCGCAGGCGGTGAGGAGCGGGGCCGCGGCGGCGATCGCGGCGGAGAGGAGGAGCACGGTGCGACGGCGGCGGTGCAAGTTGGCCTCCCGAGGAGATTGTGCGGCGGTGCACAAGGTCTTGCGGTGATCGATGGTAGGCAGTGGCCCTGCTCTCGGCCAGCCATTCGACCAACGATTCACGTCGACTTTGGCACCGCCACATGCCACGTCCGGCTCAGCCCACGATCGCCACGGGCGCGTCCCACGCGTTGCGGTCCACGGTGATCGTGTAGCCGCCGCGGGTCTCCTTGCTGTTGACCATGTACTGGTGGGCGCGGTGGTGCCCGGTGTACAGCTTCGGGTCGTACGGCCAGTCGGTGGTCGTCGTGTTGACCTTGTCCCACTTGGCGTACCAGAGGTTGCCCGGCAGGTCGGTGCGGTCGGTGGCGGTGGCGACGGACTTGGCGCTGGAGCTGCTGAAGCCGTAGAAGCCGGAGCGGTACTGCTTGGCGCCGAGCGCCTTGTGCCAGGCGCGGACGTAGGTGAGGACGGCGTTGTCGCAGGCCGTGTCCGTGATGTCGTACGCCTCCATGTCGAGATAGAGCGCGCTGCCCGGCTTCATGCCGAGGGCTGCGGCCTTGGCCACGGCGTCGGCTCCGTCGGCGGCGCCCTGGGAGGCGGCGGTCGACGCGGTGATCACCTCGGGGCTGGAGCCGGTCTGGCAGGGCGGCTGGGCGCCGACGTAGAGCGGGACGAGCCTCCAGCCGAGGGTGTTGACGGACTTCACCCAGGAGGCGGTGAGGTTGGGCTGGGAGCAGCCTCGGTTCTTGCCGCCGACGTAGACCGCCGCCGCGCCGTAGAGGCCGCCCTTCCATGCCTTCATCGCGGCGAGGGAGGGGGCCGTGCAGGTGTCGAAGGCGCGGCCCGTGTAGATCCTGGCGGCGGGCCAGGCGGTGGTGGTGGCGAGGGAGTTCTGCGCGGCGAGACCGGCACCGGCGAGGACGGCGGCGCCGGCCGCGGTCCAGGCGGCGTATCTGAACTTCCTCGACTGCCGATGGCTGGACTTGCTGGACATGAGTGGCCCCACCCTTTGTTCGCTTCGATGTACGCACAGCCAACCGGAGCCGCTTCCGCGTTCGGGAAACTCCGCCTCCGGATCACGACAAACTTCGGCCAAGGTGGCGCAAAACAAGGCCTCCCGTGTGTCCGCCGTGCGTCAGCCGCGCACCTGGCCCAGCCACTGCAACGTGCGCCGGACCTCGCTCGCCAGCGGATGGCCGGGCCCGCGCAGCCGTTCCACGTCGAGCAGCAGGCGGCCCAGGGTCTCGTGGGCTGCGCCGCGGTCGCCGAGGGCGAGGAGGAGGTGGCCTATGCGGCGGCGGACGTCGAGGGAGAGCTCGGGGTCGCCGCCCACGTACTGGTTCTCGAAGTACGGCAGCAGCGAGCGGTACTCGGCGAGGGCCGCGGCCGGTTCGCCGAGCTGTTCGAGGCACTGGGCGGACTCGTAGCGGAAGCGCAGGGACTGCGGGTCGGCCTGGCCGGCCTCGGCGGCGCGCTCGTCGGCGAGGCGGCGCAGCTCGGGCAAGGCGCGGCGGTACTGGCCGTCGTCCATCAGCGTGGCCGCGTACTGCTTGCGCAGGGTGCGGACGACCGGTGAGTGCTCGCCGTGCTGGGCGGCGGCGGCCGGGAGGATCGCGCCGAGGATGTCGACGGCCTGGGTGATGCGGCCCTCGCCGAGAAGCCGCTTGACCTCGTCGACGGCGCCCGCCACATCGGGCTTGTCGGCCGCGGGCGCGGGGTCGGGCGTGGCGGACGGCTGCGGCGCGGGGATGCGGGCGCGGTCCGGCCAGGGGGCGTGCGGGCGCAGGAACGGGCGCGCGGGGTCGAGCGGGGAGCCGGTGGGCATACCGCGCGCGGGGAGCAGCGGGAGGAGTTGTTCGTACGTCTCCTGCGCGGAGGACGGGCGGTGCTGCGGGTCCTTGGAGAGCAGCCGGAGGACCAGGGCCTCCAGGTTCTCGGGCACCTCGGGGCGCAGCCGGCGGACCGGGACCGGCGGCTCGTAGAGGTGGCGGTGGAGGACACCGAGGGCCGTGGAGCCCGTGAACGGGACGTTCCCGCTGAGCAGTTCGTGTATCAGCACACCGAGGGCGTACAGGTCGGTGTACGGGCCGACCGCGCCGCCCATGGCCTGTTCCGGGGCCATGTAGGCGGGGCTGCCGATGGGCGAGCCGGTGTGGGTGAGACGCGTGGTGTCGGTGTCCATGACGGAGGCGACGCCCAGGTCGAGGACGGTGACCGTGCCGTCCTGCTTGACCATCACGTTCCGGGGCTTGAGGTCGCGGTGGATGATCGGCACCGCGTGCACGGCGGACAGCACGGCGCACAGCTGGGCGGCGACCGAGACGGTCCACTGCCACGGGTAGGGGTCGTGCTCGGCGAGATGGTCGGCGAGGTCGGCCCCGTCGACGTACTGCATGACGAGGAACAGCTCCTCGCCCTCGCTGCCCGCGTCGTGCACGGTCACCAGGCCGGGGTGGTCGACCTGGGCCGTGACACGGCACTCGCGCACGAAGCGGCGGCGCAGCTCGTCGGCCTCCTGGCCCGCGACCTTGTCCGGGCGCAGCAGCTTCACCGCCACGCGCCGGTCGAGGCGCTGGTCGTACGCCGTCCACACCTGGCCCATGCCGCCCTGCCCGATGAGCGTGGACAGTTCGTAGCGGCCGGTGATCAGGCGGCCGGTCCCCTGTCCCTGGATCACCGGTCTCCTTCGTGCTTGCGGAGATAGTCACTGAGCTCGTCGAGCTCGGCGCGCACCTGGTCTATGCGGGCGGGCCCCGGCTGGGGCTGAGCCTGCGGCTGCTGTGGGGGCTGCGGCTGGACGGGCGACTGCTGGACCGGCGGGGCGGGTGTGTAGGGCTGCGGGACCTGGACCGGCGGGTAGCTGTAGCCGGACTGCTGCGAGTACACCGTGGTCTGGGCGTACGGCGACGACGGGACCGTCCCGGAGCGGCTGAAGTGGCGTATGTCCGCGGCCAGGTAGTACGCGACGATCGCGATCAGGCCGCCGAACAGCATCGACATGCCGACGTCGCCGCGCCAGGTGGTGAACTCCTCCTTGCCCGGGTCGGTGCCGATGATGTACAGCGTCGCGACGATGTGGACGATCGCGAGGGCGAACAACCACCAGTCCCGGGTCCTGCGGGTCACCGAGGCGAGCCTCAGCAGGCACGCCCAGGCGAGCACGCCACAGCTCATGACCGCGACCACCACGAAGATCACACGCAGTGTGACCTGGCCCCCTTGGTCGGGGCCGGGGGGCGGTGTCGGCGCATAGCCGTGGCCGTGCATGGCTGCTCCTGAGGGCCTGGTGAGAGCGGACGAGCGATGTCGTTCCGAGGGTATAGGTCGGTCACGACATGAGGTCCAGGGTTGTGGACAACCGTTGTAGTACCGCAGTGCTGGTCACGCCGTCCGACGCGGAGTGGTTCCGTCCGGTAGGCGTGATCGGTAAGGGGAGTTGGCCGTGCCGGGCCGGGTGACCGCTCGGTCCGGCGGATCAGTCCGGGGCGACCGTACCGTCCGTCAGTCCGTCGTACATGCCGCGCACGAGCCGTTCGCCGAGGCGGCCTGCCTGGCGGAGGGCGTCCTCGAAGGCGGCGAGGGCGCGGAACCGTTCGCCGAAGCGGAGCTGCTGGTCCAGGGGGAGCCGGGGCAGTTGGAGGCGGCGTACGTCGAGGCGGCTCGCGGTGGAGGCGTAGCTGCTGGCCTGGCGGCTGTTGGCGGTGCCGCGCAGGAAACCGGCGACGAACCACGCGTCGAGCGCGGCCGGATCGGGGCGCAGCAGGGTGAGGTTGCGGCCGAGGGCGGCGCCCGCGGTCTCCTCGTCGATCACCCGCGCGACACCGCCGCCGCCGAGGACGGGGACGACGACGTCGCCCGGCTCCACGAGCACGGGGTCCTCGCCGGTCTCCGGCAGGGTTCCCGAGGGTGCCGTGCCGGCCAGGACGTCGTGATCGGTGAGCACGCGCGCGTGGGGGCCGTTTCCGCCCGTGCGCAGCAGCAGGGCTCCCCCGCGCGCGAGTTCGCCGACCGTGGTGAGCGGCCAGCGCGCGGGCTGCGCGTCGTCGGCGAGCGGCGGGGTGAGGTCGGCGGCCAGACGGAGGGTCTCGCCGAGGCGTTCGCGTACGGCGGTCAGCTCCTCGGCGCCGCCGCCCGCGGCCGGGGGCGGCAGATGCCGGGCGGGAGCCAGGTCCACGTCGTCGTCGAGCAGGTCGATGACCGGCACCGAACGGCTGAGCCCCGGCCGCTCCGCCACCTCGCCCGCCCGGTCGAAGGGCCGCCAGGCGTCGAGCACGGCGGTGCGCACCGCCGCCCAGTCGAACCCGCTCCGCCCCTCGGCGCCGAGCCGCCCGGTGTCCACCAGCAGCAGCTCGGGCCGCACGGGCGCCTTGCCGGGCCGGCGCAGCACCCACAGGTGCAGCGGGATGTTGTACGGGGGTGCGGCGCCCACCGGCAGGGCGATCACGGCGCGCAGGGCGCCGCGGCGCAGCAGGTCGGCGCGGATACGGCGCCCCGAGCGGCGGCTCGCGGCGGCCGGCGGCATCAGCAGGACGGCCGTGCCGCCGTCCTCCAGGCGGGCCAGGGCGTGCTGCACCCAGGCGAGTTCGGATTCCGTACGGGCCGGGAAGCCGTACTCCCAGCGCGGGTCGTAGGCGAGTTCGTCGTGGCCCCAGTTGCGCTCGTTGAACGGCGGGTGGCACAGCACGGCCTCGGCCCTGAGGTGCGCGTAGGCGTCCGCGCGGAGGCTGTCCCCGGGGGCGGTGCGGATGGTGCTCTTGGTGCGCAGGGCGAGGCGGAGCGCGGTGAGGGCGGCCAGTTCTTGGGCGCTGTCCTGCCCGTACAGCTCCTGGCCGGGGCGGGCGGCGACGGCGCGCAGGAGGGCGCCGGTGCCGCAGGCCGGGTCGAGCACCGAGCGGGCGGGGCCGGCGAGTTCGGCCATCAGCTCGGCGAGTTCGCCCGGAGTGAGCGTGTACTGGCGGGGGTTGGCGTCGAGGTGCCGGGCGAGCAGGAACTCGAAGGTCTGCCGCGCGCCCAGGTCGGCCGCGAGTTCGGTGGCGCCGCGCAACAGGGGGATCGAGGGCAGCAACTCGGCCGGCGTGGGCTGGGGCACGGCCGACTCGCGGACCGGGCCGAAGCGCGGAGTGAGCACCTGCCCGAGCGGCTCGGGCAGGATCCGGGCCAGTTGCTCGTCGTCGGGGCAGGCGCTGAACTCCAGCCAGGCCAGGGGGCGGTCATGGAGGTACAGCAGGGCGCAGCCCGCGTGCACCAGGGCGGTGACGGGGCCCTCCGGGTGGCCGGTGACCTGTTGCCAGACGCGCTCCTTCAGGGGCACCTCGGCGAGCTTGCCCTGGTCGCGCAGCCACTCCTCGACCTCGCTGAGCGCGAAGGCCGGGCTGGTCTCGGTGCCGCCGACCGGTTTGGGGAAGTCGGCGTGCCGACGGCGCCAGTTGCTGACGGCGGCGCGACCCACCCCGGCGAGCCGCGCGATGTCCGCTGCGGTGACCTCTGTCCCGTTCCCCTGCACGCGCCCGGCTCCCCTCGTACCTGGTCTGTGGCGTCGAGCATACCGACGTACGCAAGATCTACCCCTACACGCCGTGTACACACTCAAGCTTGTGAACCATGTTGACTCGGTTCACAAGCTCTGCTGTCATTGACCCATCGAACGACGGGCCGCCCGATCCGGGTGGTCACAGGTCGGCTGCGCTGCGTCCTGACACGCACCGCTCACCGACCCGCGAGAACGACACCGCTCGGTCCACTCACCTCACTCATCGATTCCCAGGGGGGAACTCCCATGCGTCGCACCGCACTCGCCGCTCTCTGCATCGCCGCCGCGGCCACCTTCTCGCTCACCGGCTGCCTGCCCGGGGACAAGGACGAGCCGAAGGGCCCGTTCGCCGGGCTGACCGGCGGCGAGATCGCCGACAAGGCCGTGAAGGCCACCTCGGACGCCGATTCGCTCCGGATGAAGGGCGAGGTCCAGGACGACTCCGCCGGCGGCACGGTCCAGATGGACATGGCGATGAACAAGAAGGGCGACTGCGCCGGCACGCTGAGCATGAACGGCGAGGGCGAGGCCGAACTGATCAAGGTCGGCGACACCATCTACATGAAGTACGACGAGGCGTTCCTGCGGGCCCAGTCGAAGGACGCCCCCAAGGAGGAGGCCGACCTGGCCGTCGAGTGGCTCGCCGACAAGTGGACCAAGACGTCCGCGACCGCCGAGGACTCCAAGGACATCGCGAGCTTCTGCGACCTCGACACCGTGCTCGCCGACTTCGAGGACGTGAACTCCGACGCCACGCGGGGCAAGACCACCGAGCTCGACGGCACCCCCGCGATCGTCCTCGACGAGCGTGACGGCAAGGACCGTTACACGCTGTACGTGGCCACCGAGGGCAAGCCGTACCTCCTGCGGGTCGTCAGCAAGTCCGCCGACGAGCCCGGTGACCTCGTCTTCACCGACTACAACAAGCCGGTCCCGGCCGAGGCCCCCAAGGGCAAGGTCATCGACCTGGACGAGGACTTCAGCTGACGCACCCTCCCGCGAGGCGGCACCGCAGCGGCTTCAGTCCGCGTGGAAGCGGGCCGGGGCCTTGGTGGGGTTGCCGCCGGTGGGGAGTTTCTGGTCGGGGCAGGTGGTCAGGACACGCTTCATGGCGGACTGTTCGGCCGAGGTGACCCAGAGGCCGTACTTCTTCTTCACGGCGACCTGGGCGGCCACATAGGTGCAGCGGTAGGCCTTGTTGGGCGGGAGCCAGGTGGCCGTGTCGCCGTCACCCTTGCCGCGGTTGGTGCCCGAGTCGACCGCGAGGAGGTTGAGCGGGTCGTTGGCCAGGGCTATGCGCTTGCTGTCGTCCCATTGCTGGGCGCCCTTCTGCCAGGCATCCGAGAGGGCCACGATGTGGTCCACGTCGATCTTGCTGCGGCCCCGGACGTACGACACGTCCTCGCCGGTGTACGGGTCCGGGTCGAGCACGCCGGAGACCACCGTGCAGTCCCCGTCACGGAACTTCACGTCGTCCAGGTCGCGCTTGAGTATGTCGTCGCGGGTGCCGCAACTGTTGGAGTCCGTGTCGACCCAGGGGCTGCCGAACTCGCCGCGGTCGTAATTGGTCTTGGGCGCCCGCCCCTTGACGGTCAGCGCCTCCGCGGCGGCGAAGGCGGCGCCGCCCTCACCGGAGCCCTCCTGCGGTCCGGCCGAACCCTGCGTGTCCAGTTCGCAGCCGGTGGCCGCGACCATCACCAGAGCGACGACGGCCACCCCACCCCTCAGACGCACCACGCGACACCTCTTCCTTCGTCTGTGCTCTCACCCGGTCCTGCGTGGGGTTCCCCCGTCTTCCCTGCTCGACACCGTAGCGGCCGCCGGGAACCGCGATACCGGCACCCAACAGGCATCGGGTGCACGCCCGGCGTATCTCCGGTGGTGAGGGGGTGAGCATGGGGAGGAGGTCAGCCGGGCTCGGTCAGGAGTCACTCACACCTTTCCGATGCCGAGGGTCGTCTCCGACGGCAGCAGGCCCGAGCCGAGGACCGCGACCCAGAACTCGCCCAGCAGGTCGGCGAGTCGGGCGGTGTCGGACGGGCCGAGGAACTGCCAGGGGGCGGCGGCCAGTCGGTCGGTGTGCCGCTCGACCTGTCGGCGCAGACTCCGGCCGGCCTCCGTGGCCGTACCGTCCGGATGCACCAGGCCGCGTGCCGTGAGGCGGGCGCGGGCGGCGGCCCATGCGTCGGGGCTCCAGCCGCGGCTCTCGAAGCGCTCCACCGAGGCCGCGCCTATAGCGGCGAAGGAGACGAGGGACTCGGCGGGGTCGAGGTCCGCGATGAGCAGGGCCGCGAGGTGGCCGTCACCGCGGTGTTCGCGCAGGATCGTGGCCGCCCGCCAGAGCTGGAGATGCGCGGGTTCGGGCCAGGGCAGCTCGGCGTTGGCCGCGGCCAGGGGGCGGCCCGCGGTGTTCGCGAACCCGGCGGCACGGCGGGCCAGGGCGGCTGCCTCGGCGAGTTCGGGGCTGTCCACCCGGTCGCCGAATATCGCTCGGCAGGTCCGGTCGATCGCCCGGTCCCGGGCCTCCAGCACGGCCTTGGGAGTCGCGGTCCTCCAGGCCGGCTCGATGTGCTCCGCGACCATGCGGGGGCTGAAACTGTAGAAGGCGGAGGCCGTCCGCTCGACCCCGACGGCACCCAACGGCGCCGCCCGGAACGGGAAGTAGCTCGGCCACCGCTCCTCCACGCCGTACCCCAGCGCGGCCGCCTCCTCGAAGGCCTCCGGTGCGTAGTACAGGACGGCGTGCAAGGGCTCCAGCAGGTGCCACATGCGGCGCACCTCGCCCAGGTCGGCCACCTCGCCCAGGTCGGCCACCTCGCCCAGGTCGGCCAGGTCGGCCAGGTCGGCCGGTTCGACACTCTCGGACACGATGACATCCCCCCTTGCCACTCCCCCGGCCGGACCGACCGAGCCGGAACTTGACACTGACTAGATTGCCCGAGCGCCCCAAACTTGTCAACGACTAGATCGAATGTCGCGAGAGGCCTACGCTGTGCCCATGCCCCGCAGCACCACGGCCGATCAGCCTGAACAGCCCAAGCAGCCGAAGCGATCCGAACAGCCCAAGCAGTCCAAGGGGCCCGACCGCCCCTACCACCACGGCGACCTGCGCCGCGCGATCCTCCACGCCGCCCTCGACGTCATCGCCGCCGAAGGGCCGTCGGCGCTGAGCCTGCGGGACCTGGCCCGCCGCGCGGGGGTCTCGCACGCGGCGCCCGCCCATCACTTCAAGGACCGCACGGGACTGCTGACGGCGATCGCGGCGGAGGGGCACGCGCTGCTGGCGGCCACGCTCGCGGAGGCCGGGGACCTGCGGGAGGCGGGCGGCCGGTACGTCCGTTTCGCCCGCGAACACCCCGCGCACTTCCAGGTGATGTTCAGACCGGAGCTGCTGCGCGAGGACGACCTCGAACTGACCACGGCCCGCGCCCTGTCACGCGAGCAGCTGCGCACCGCCGTCACCACCGCGCGCCCCGAGAACCCCGACACCGACCCCCGGCTGGCCGGCATCGCCGCCTGGTCCCTCTCCCACGGCTTCGCCACGCTGCTGCTCAGCGGCAATCTGGCCGCGGTCGTGGGCGACCAGGACCCCGAGGAGGTCTTCCGCACGGCCACGGAGCTGCTGTTCCGATCCACTGCGCCCACGCCCCGACTCGGCCACGAGAGCTGAAGCGCACGACAACCGCAACCAACCCCCGCGGCCACGCCAGCCACGCAGCCACGCAGCCACGCAGCCACGCAGCCACGGCCGGAACGGCCGGAACGGCCGGAACAACCGGAACGGCCGGAACAACCGGAACAACCGGAACGGCCGGAACAACCGGAACGGCCGGAACAACCGGAACGGCTAAGACCCCAGAATCGAAGCCAGGAACTCCCCGGTCCACCCCAGCAGATCCCGCCCGACCAGCGGCTTGCCGCCCACCTTCGCGGTCTTCGGGCGGGGCACCAGCACCTGATGGGCGGCCGGCTTGATGACCGTCCCCGGATACAACCGCTTGAGGCGCAGCTCCTGCGACTCCCGCAACTCCACCGGCGCGAAGCGGATGTTGGTGCCCTGGAGGACGATCTCGCCCACCCCGCAGGCCCGGGCGAGCATGCGCAGCCCGGCCACCAGGAGCAGGTTCTCCACCGGCTCGGGGAGCTTGCCGTAGCGGTCGACGAGTTCCTCGCGTACGGCGGCGACGTCGGCCTCGTTGTTGATGGAGGCGATCGAGCGGTACGCCTGGAGCCTCAGCCGCTCGCCGGGCGCGTAGTCGTGCGGGACGTGCGCGTCGACCGGCAGCTCGATCTTGACCTCGAGCGGCGGCTCCTCCTGGATCTCCCCCGTCTCCAGCTGGCGGCGGTAGTCCGCGACGGCCTCGCCGACCATGCGGACGTACAGGTCGAAGCCGACGCCCGCGATGTGGCCGGACTGTTCGCCGCCCAGCAGATTGCCCGCGCCCCGGATCTCCAGGTCCTTCATCGCCACGTACATGCCCGCGCCCATCTCCGTGTGCTGGGCGATGGTGGCCAGACGCTCGTGGGCCGTCTCCGTCAGGGGCTTCTCGGGCGGGTAGAGGAAGTACGCGTAACCGCGTTCCCGGCCTCGGCCCACCCGTCCCCTCAGCTGGTGCAGCTGCGACAGGCCGAAGGTGTCTCCCCGCTCCACGATCAGCGTGTTCGCGTTCGAGATGTCGATGCCCGATTCCACGATCGTCGTCGAGACCAGGACGTCGAACTTCTTCTCCCAGAAGTCGACGACGACCTGTTCCAGGGCCTGTTCCGACATCTGGCCGTGGGCCGTGGCGATGCGCGCCTCGGGGACGATCTCGCGCAGCCGGGCAGCCGCTCTGTCGATGGATTCCACCCGGTTGTGGATGTAGAAGACCTGGCCCTCGCGCAGCAGTTCACGGCGGATGGCCGCGCCGATCTGCTTCTCCTCGTACGGGCCGACGAAGGTCAGGACCGGGTGGCGCTCCTCCGGCGGGGTGGTGATCGTCGACATCTCCCGGATGCCCGTGACCGCCATCTCCAGCGTCCTCGGGATCGGCGTCGCGGACATCGTCAGCACGTCGACGTTCGCGCGGAGCTTCTTCAGCTGCTCCTTGTGCTCGACGCCGAAGCGCTGCTCCTCGTCGACGATGACGAGGCCGAGGTCCTTGAACTTGGTCTCGGAGGAGAAGAGGCGGTGCGTGCCGATGACGATGTCGACCGCGCCCTCGCGCAGGCCCTCCAGCGTGCCCTTGGCCTCGGTGTCCGTCTGGAAGCGGGACAGGGCCCGGACGTTCACCGGGAACTGCGAGTACCGCTCGCTGAACGTGCCGAAGTGCTGCTGCACCAGCAGGGTCGTGGGCACCAGGACGGCCACCTGCTTGCCGTCCTGGACGGCCTTGAAGGCGGCCCGGACCGCGATCTCCGTCTTGCCGTAGCCGACGTCGCCGCAGATCAGACGGTCCATGGGGACCGTCTTCTCCATGTCCTCCTTGACCTCGGCGATCGTCGTCAGCTGGTCGGGGGTCTCCACGTACGGGAAGGCGTCCTCCAGCTCGCGCTGCCAGGGGGTGTCCGAGCCGAACGCGTGCCCGGGCGCCGCCATCCGCGCGCTGTAGAGCTTGATCAGGTCGGCGGCGATCTCCTTGACCGCCTTCTTCGCGCGGGCCTTGGTCTTCGTCCAGTCGGCGCCGCCCAGGCGGTGCAGGGTCGGGGCCTCGCCGCCGACGTACTTCGTGATCTGTTCCAGCTGGTCCGTCGGGATGTAGAGGCGGTCGCCGGGCTGGCCGCGCTTGGCGGGGGCGTACTCGACGACGAGGTACTCGCGGGTCGCGCCCTGCACGGTCCGCTGGACCATCTCGATGTAGCGGCCGACGCCATGCTGCTCGTGGACGATGTAGTCGCCCGGTTCGAGGGTGAGCGGGTCGATGGTCTTGCGGCGGCGGGCGGGCATCCGGGCGCCGTCCTTGCCGGCCGCCTTCTGGCCGGTGAGGTCGGTCTCGGTGAGGACCGCCAGCTTCAGGGCGGGGTCGATGAAGCCGTAGTCGATCGAGCCGCACGCCACATGCACGACCGACGGGGAGATCTGCCCCAGCTCGGCCTCCAGTCGGGCCGCGATGCCCTCGCTGCCGAGCACCTCGACCGTGCGGGCGGCGGGGCCGTGGCCCTCGGTCACGAACACCGTGCGCCAGCCGTCGGCGAGCCAGCCCTTGGTGTCGGCCAGCGCCTTGGCCGTGTCGCCGCGGTAGGTCTCCGGCGCGTGCATGCCGAGCTTGAGGGTGTCCGCGTCCAGTTCTTCATCGGCGGCGAACGGCGACACCGACCACCACATCATGTCCAGCTCGCGGGCCCGGTCACGGACGTCCGCGATGGACCAGAGGGAGGCCGCGTCGACGTCGATGGGCGCCTCGCCGCCACCGGCGGTGGCCGCCCAGGAGGCCTGGAGGAACTCCTGCGAGGTGGCCACCAGGTCCGCCGCCCGCGTGCGCACCCGCTCCGGGTCGCACACGATCGCCATCGCGCCCTTCGGCAGGACGTCGACCAGCAGTTCCATGTCGTCGACGAGGACCGGAGCGAGGGATTCCATGCCTTCCACGGCGATGCCCTCGGCGATCCTGTTGAGGAGTTCGCCCAGTTCGGGGTGGCGTTCGGCGAGGGCACGCGCGCGGTCGCGGACCTCGTCCGTCAACAACAGCTCACGGCAGGGCGGGGCCCACAGGCCGTGCTCGGCGACTTCGAGGGAGCGCTGGTCGGCGACCTTGAAGTACCGGATCTCCTCGACGTCGTCGCCCCAGAACTCCACCCGGAGGGGGTGCTCCTCGGTCGGCGGGAAGACGTCCAGGATGCCGCCGCGTACGGCGAACTCGCCGCGCTTCTCGACGAGTTCGACCCGGGAGTACGCCGCTGCCGCCAGGGCTTCGATCGTACGGTTGAGGTCGGCCGTCTGTCCCGTGCGCAGGGCGACGGGTTCCAGGTCGCCGAGGCCCTTGACCTGGGGCTGGAGGACCGAGCGGACGGGGGCGACGACCACCGAGACCGGGCCGGTCTCCGGGTCGTCGGGGCTCGGGTGGGTCAGGCGGCGCAGGACCGCGAGGCGGCGGCCGACGGTGTCGCTGCGCGGGCTGAGGCGCTCGTGCGGGAGCGTCTCCCAGGCCGGGTACTCCACGACGCCGTCCGGCGGCAGCAGCGAGCGCAGGGCCGCCGCCAGGTCCTCGGCCTCGCGGCCCGTCGCCGTCACGGCGAGTACGGGGCGGCCGGCGTCGCGGGCGAGGGCGGCCACCGCGAAGGGGCGGGCCGCCGGGGGGCCCACCAGGTCGACGTGGGTGCGGTGGCCGTCGGCTGCCGCCCTGATCGCTTCCGCGAGGGGGGCGTCCTTGACTACGGCGTCTAGCAGACCGTGGAGGCTCATGAAGGGCGGTTCCCGTCCGGGTGGGCAAGGGGGGTGGGACAAGGGGGTGGGGCAACACGAACACCCGGACTCGTGTGACGGGCCGGGGGTGTCCAGGGTACGACGAGCGGTGTGGGTGGTGTGGGGGCTGTGGACAACCGTGGGGGTCTCGCCCCCGCCGCCCCTACCCGTCCCATCACCAGGGGCTGTGCCCCTTCGACCCCCCTTTCTGGGACCCCCCTTTTCTGGGGGCTGCCGCCCCCAGGCCCCCGCCGGGGGATGAGGGGTGGCCGCGGTGAGTGAGTGCGTGACGGAGCGTCGTGGTTGATCGCGCAGTTCCCCGCGCCCCTCGAGGAAGGGGCTTCGCCCCTTCACACCACGGCGCGCCTAACCTTTAGGGCAGCCGTCGCCCCTGTCCCATACCGAACGTGAGCATCCATGGCCCCGACCGCCCCGACACCCTTGGCGCTCATACCCGGGCCGGTCACGGTCTCGCCCCCGCCCCGTGACCGGCGCTTCTCGCTCCAGCGGCGGGAGCCGTACGTGCTGGCGGTCGTGTTGTTCGTGGCGTACACGGCGGTTTCCGTCGGGCGGTACCGGCGGATGGGGAACCGGTCGTGGGATCTGGGGATCTTCGAGCAGGCGGTGCGGGCGTACGCGCACTTCCAGGCGCCGATCGTCGATCTGAAGGGGCCGGGGTACAACGTTCTCGGGGATCACTTCAGTCCGGTCACCGTCCTGCTCGCGCCGTTCTACCGGGTCTTCCCCTCACCCGTGACGCTGCTCGTCGCGCAGGCCGCGCTGTTCGCGCTGTCGGCGATACCGGTGACGCGGGCGGCCACGCGGCTGCTGGGGCGGGCGCGGGGGCTCGCGCTGGGGGTGGCGTACGGGCTGTCGTGGGGGCTGCAGAAGGCCGTGGACTTCGACTTCCACGAGATCTGTTTCGCGGTTGTGCTGATCGCCTTCTCCCTGGAGGCGCTGCTCCGGCACCGGTGGCGCGCGGCGCTGCTCTGGGCGCTGCCGTTGGTGCTGGTCAAGGAGGACCAGGGGCTGACGCTGGCGGTCATCGCGGTGGTCGTCGCGCTACGGGCCCGGCGGCACGGTTCGCCCCGGGTGGTGCCGTACGCCGTCGCGGTCGCGTCGTTCGGGGCGGTCGCCACGCTGCTCACCTTCACCATGATCATCCCGGCCTTCAACACCGCGGGCGTCTCCGACTACCTGTCCAAGGTCGGCGACGCCGGGCCCCTCACCGGCGCGGACATCAAGATCCGCACCGTTCTCTGGCTGCTGATCCCGACCAGCGGACTGCTCGCCCTGCGCTCCCCGATCCTCCTCGCCGTCCTCCCCACCCTGGGCTGGCGGTTCGTCTCCTCCGACCACCACTACTGGGGCACGGACTGGCACTACAGCGCCGTACTGATGCCGATCGTCACCCTCGCCCTCGTCGACGCGCTCACCACCGCCCGCCACAGCTCCCGCCCGTGGCTGCGTTCGTACGCCGTCCATCTGCCCACCGCCGTCGTCGCTGCGGCGCTCGCGCTGACGACCGTGCTGCCGGTGGGCGCCCTGACCGAGGCCGACGCCTATCGGGTCCCGGCCGATGTCCGGGCGGTGGAAAAGCTGCTGGACACCATCCCGGACGGGGCCACCGTCGAGTCCAACGTCGGCCCCATCAGCCGGCTGACCTCCCGCTGCCGCGTCTTCTGGATCGGCCGGGCCAAGGGCCTCGCCCCCGACTACATCGTCTTCAACAACGCCTCGCGCTGGGTGAAGGACGTCCCCGGGTACGCCCGTCAGCTGCATCCGCGCGACCGGTACGAGCTGCGGGGCGTCATCCAGGGGTACGTGCTGCTGAAACGCACGTCCCGATAGGCGCCTCCCCTCAGGCACCCGGACGCCTCCTCTCAGGCACCCGGACAACGGTGGAACCCGGCGCCCGGAAGCATCCGCTTCCCGGCGCCGGGCTCTCCCCCGGTTCCCCCGGTTCCCCCGTGTCCCCCGTGTCCCCCGTGCTCGGTGGCTACTCGGTCGCGATCGCGTTCAGTACGTTCATGCGGCCCGCCCGGAACGCCGGCACCAGCGCCGCGAACAGGCCCACGAAGGCCGAGCCGATGAAGACGCCGATGATCGTCGGCCAGGGGATGTCGAGGACGTTCAGGCCCTCCAGGGCGAGGAGTTGCTGGGCGGTGGCGCCCCAGCCCATCCCCAGGCCCAGGCCGAGCAGCGCGCCGAAGAGGGCGATGACGACCGACTCCAGGCGGATCATGCGGCGCAGCTGGCGGCGTGAGAGGCCGATGGCCCGCATCAGGCCGATCTCCCTGGTCCGCTCGACGACCGACAGGGCCAGGGTGTTCACGACGCCCAGGATCGCGACGATGATCGCGAGGGCGAGCAGGCCGTAGATCATGTTGAGGAGCTGGTCGATCTGGCCCTTGAGCGCTTCCTTGTAGTCGGTCTGGTCGCGGACCACGTACTGCGGATAGTCGTGCAGCGCGTCCTTGAGGGACTTGTACGCGGCCGCCTCCTGGCCGTCCTTCGCCGAGGCGAAGAGCATCTCGTCCAGGGGCATCTTGTCGGCGGGGACGTACTTGGCCATCGTGTCGATGGAGGTGTACATGGCGCCGGCGTCGATGACGACATCGCTGCTGGTGATCGCGCGGACGGTCAGCTGGGCCGTGGACCCGTCCTTGAAGTCGACGGCGATCTTGGAGCCGAGTTCGATGCCGTGGTCCTCGGCGAACGTCTCGTGGACGGACATCGAGTCGGGCTTGTAGGCGTCCGGCAGCTTGCCCGCGACGACCTCGGTGGCGAGGTCGGTGGCGTAGCTCGGGTCGGCGGCGGTGATCGCCGCCTCCTTGAGCGTCTTGCCGTCGGGGGTGGTGAAGTCGGCCTGCGTCCACTTGTACTGGGTGACGTTCTTGATGTCCTCGGCGGACTTCGCGGCCTTGACGGCCTGCGGAGTGATCAGCTGGCCGGCGTCGGACTGGATGATGAAGTCCGTGCCGACCGTCTTGTCGAGCTGATCGGTGGCCGAGGCGACCATCGAGGAGCCGACGACCGACAGACAGGCGACCAGGGCGAGGCCGATCATCAGGGCGGCGCCCGTGGCCCCCGTACGGCGGGGGTTGCGCAGCGCGTTGCGCTCGGCCATGCGGCCTACGGGTCCGAAGGCCCGCAGGACGACCGTGCCCAGCACCCGCACCACGGCGCCGGCGAGCAGCGGGCCGATGACGACGAAGCCGATGAGGGTCAGGACGACCCCACCGCCCAGCCACAACGAGCCCTCGCTCGCCTTGTCGGCGGCGGACACCAGGTACAGGCAGTAGCCGCCGGCGCCGGTCAGGAGCAGGCCGATCACGGCCCGTACCACTCCGGCCCTGGTGTCCAGCGGAGCGCCGGCGTCGCGCAGGGCGGCCATCGGGGAGACCTTGCCGGCGCGCCGGGCGGGCACGTACGCGGCGAGGACGGTGACGACGATGCCGAGGAGCAGGCCGACCGCCGGGGTGGTCCAGGCGATGGTGAGGTCGTCGGTGGACAGGTTCATGCCGGTGGCGCTCATCAGCTTCATCAGGCCGATGGCGAGGCCGACGCCGCCGGCGACGCCGAGGACCGAGCCGAGGACACCGAGGAGCAGCGCCTCGACGAGGACCGACCGGTTGACCTGGCCGCGGCTGGAGCCGATGGCCCGCATCAGGCCGATCTCGCGGGTCCGCTGGGCGACCAGCATCGAGAAGGTGTTGATGATCAGGAAGATGCCGACGAGGAAGGCGATCCCGGCGAAGCCGAGCATGGCGTACTTGATCACGCCCATGAACTCGCCGACGTCCTTGGCGTTGGCGTCCGCGATCTCCTTGGCGGTCTGCACCTTGTAGGCGCCGCCCAGCTCGGCGGCGACGTTCTTCTTCACCTGCGCGTCCGTGAAGCCGTCGGCGGCGGTGATGTTGACGTTGGTGTACACGTCGGTCTCGCCGACGAGGGTCTTCTGGGCGGTGGCGGTGTCGAGGTAGAAGATCGCGGCGCCGGGGTTGGTGACGGTGAAGTCGGCGATCCCGGAGACCTTCGCCTCGTGCGTGCCGACGGCCGTGATCACGCCGATCTCGTCGCCGAGCTTCAGGCCGTGCTTGTCGGCGGTGTCCGCGTCGACCATGATCTGGTCCGGTCCGCGCGGGGCGTTCCCGGACGCGATCTTCATGGTGCGGGCGTCGTTGGCGTTCCAGTTGCCGACGATGGTCGGGGCGCCGCTGGTGGGCGAGAGGCTGTCCTTGTCGGCGTTCACGACCGTCACCGAGGTCGTGAAGACGGTCCCCTCCGCCGACTTCACGCCGTCCGCGCCGCCCACCTTGTCGACGACGGACGCCGGCAGGACCGGCGGCTTGCCGTTGTCGGACTGGGTCTCACCGCTGTCCGAGGCGCCCTTGGCGCTGACCGTGACGTCGGAGGCGGTGGCCGCGAACAGCTTGTCGAACGTCGTGCCCATCGTGTCGGTGAAGACGAGGGTCCCCGTCACGAACGCGACCGACAGCATGACCGCGATGGCCGACAGCGCCATCCGCCCCTTGTGCGCGAAGAAGTTGCGCATCGAGGTCTTCATGACACTCATGACGTACGCCCCCGGGCGTCGAAGTCCTTCATGCGGTCGAGCACGGCTTCGGCGGTGGGCTTGTACATCTCGTCGACGATGCGGCCGTCGGCCAGATACAGCACACGGTCCGCGTACGAGGCGGCCACCGGGTCGTGGGTGACCATCACGATGGTCTGGCCCAGCTCGTCGACGGACGTGCGCAGGAAGCCGAGCACCTCGGCGCCGGCCCGCGAGTCCAGGTTGCCGGTCGGCTCGTCACCGAAGATGATCTCCGGCCGCGCGGCCAGTGCCCGGGCCACGGCGACGCGCTGCTGCTG
Source organism: Streptomyces sp. CA-210063 (assembly GCF_024612015.1). Taxonomy (NCBI): domain Bacteria; kingdom Bacillati; phylum Actinomycetota; class Actinomycetes; order Kitasatosporales; family Streptomycetaceae; genus Streptomyces; species Streptomyces sp. CA-210063. Next base: position 6,345,963 of record NZ_CP102512.1, on the reverse strand, counting down.
GCCGCCGGAGAGCTGGTTCGGCCGGTGCTTGAGCCGGTCGCTCAGCCCGACGGTGTCCACGACCCGCCCCAGCCACTCCCTGTCCGGCTTCCGCCCCGCGATGTCCATGGGGAGCGTGATGTTCTCTATCGCGTTCAGCGTCGGCAGCAGGTTGAACGCCTGGAAGATGAACCCGATCCGGTCCCGGCGCAGCCGCGTGAGCTTCTTGTCCTTCAGCCCGGTGATCTCGGTGTCGTCGAGATAGATCTGACCCGACGTCACATTGTCGAGTCCGGCGAGGCAGTGCATGAGGGTGGACTTGCCGGACCCCGAAGGGCCCATGATCGCGGTGAACTGTCCCCGCGCGATGTCCACATCCACCTGGTCGAGGGCGACGACACGGGTCTCACCGGACCCGTACGCCTTCACGACCTGCCGCGCCCGCGCGGCAACGGCCGTAGTCCCTCCAGTACCCCCGTGCCTGGTGATGGTCACAGCCGATGTCACGGTATGTCTCCTATGTCGGTCAGCAGATGAGCCGTACGAAGTGAGGTGCCGAGTCCTGCGAGGTGATGTGCCCCTGAGTCTGGTCCCCCGAGGGGGCCCGGCGCGCTGGTGCCCAGCGCAGTCTTCTGCGGGGGAAAACCCCACCCCCGCCGGTCCGGTGCACCGCCCCCCACATCCGGTGCACCGCCCCCCAGCGGCGTAAAGCCAGGTTAAGGACCGGAGCCGCCCCGTCTCGTCCTCCGGCGGTACGACCGCTCCCCGAGCCCTTGTACGGAGACACCCCTAAGGGATGTCGGCCAAGGGGAGGAGACGGCCTCGGGGTTCACCTCCTCCTTCCGGCGCGGTCAGCTTGCACCCTGCCGTGGCGTGAGGCTCAAGTGGCATGGTGGTCGGCGGCAGATAGGTGCAAGGGGAAGGCATCCGGTGGACGACACGCGACCCGCGATACGCGATTCGGCACAGCACACCGGAACCGGCCGGCGAAGAACCGTCACCGCCGCCCTCATGCTGGCCATGGGCCTGGCCGCGGTGGACTCCACGATCGTCTCGACCGCCGTCCCGCAGATCGTCGCCGACCTGGGCGGCTTCTCCGTCTTCTCCTGGCTCTTCTCGGGCTACCTGCTGGCGGTGACCGTCACCCTCCCCCTCTACGGCAAGCTCTCCGACACCTTCGGCCGCAAGCCGGTCCTCATCGTGGGCGCCGCCCTGTTCCTGCTGGGTTCGCTGCTGTGCGCGCTGGCCTGGAACATGGGCTCCCTGATCGCCTTCCGGGTCATCCAGGGCCTGGGCGGCGGGGCGCTCCAGGGCACGGTGCAGACGCTGGCGGCCGACCTCTACCCCTTGAAGGAACGCCCCAAGATCCAGTCCAAGCTCTCCACGGTGTGGGCGGTGTCGGCGGTGGCGGGCCCGGGAGCGGGCGGAGTCCTCGCCACCTACGCGGACTGGCGCTGGATCTTCCTCATCAACCTGCCGCTCGGCGCGGCGACACTGTGGCTGCTGGTCCGTCATCTGCACGAGCCACGGCGGGAGTCGACGGGCCGGCCCCGGGTGGACTGGGCGGGCGCCCTGACCGTCTTCGCCTGCGGCGGCGCCCTGCTGACGGCGCTGGTGCAGGGCGGGGTGGCGTGGGACTGGCTGTCGTGGCCCTCCCTCACCCTGCTGGGCACGGGAGTCGCCCTGATCGCCCTGCTGGTCCTGATCGAACGCCGGGCCGCCGAGCCGATCATCCCCGGCTGGGTGTGGCGCCGCCGCCCGATCGCGGCGGTGAACCTGGCGCTGGGTGCGCTGGGCCTGCTGATGGTGGCACCGACGGTATTCCTCGCGACCTACGCCCAGTCGGTGCTGGGCCTGGCGCCGGTGGCGGCCGGTTTCGTCGTCTCCGTCTGGTCACTGAGCTGGCCGGTGTCGGCGGCCCTCAGCCAGCACGTCTACCGCCGCATCGGCTTCCGGAACACGGCGGTCCTGGGCATCGCGGCGGCGGCCGCCCTCCTCTTCGCCTTCCCGCTCCTTCCCTACCCGGGCGAGGCCTGGCAGCCGGCGCTGCTGATGCTCCTCCTGGGCGCCGCGCTGGGCCTCTTCCAGCTCCCCCTGATCATCGGCGTCCAGTCGAGCGTGCGGTGGGAGGAGCGGGGCACGGCCACGGCGTCGATCCTCTTCTGCCGCCAGACGGGACAGACCCTGGGCGCGGCGCTGTTCGGGGCGGTCGCGAACGGCGTGCTGGCGTCCCGGCTGGGTGGCGCGGGAGACCTGGACGCCGTCACCCACTCCCTCGACGCCGGCACGGCCGCGGAGCCCGTCCGCCGCGCCGTCGCGGACGCGGTCCACGCCGTGTACCTGGGCGCTGGATGCGCGGCGACGGTGGCGCTGGTGGTGCTGCTGGTGGTGGCGCCGCGGAGGTTTCCGGTCCTGAAGGACTGACCACCCTCGCACCCACGGCGGTCCCGGAAATCAGGGCCATCGGGACTCCCGGGGCCATCGGGAGGGGACGGCGACACCACGCCCCGGGCCGCCGGTCACGCCACCGACGGTCACGCCTTCGACGGCATCGATCTCACCGAGGCCATCGCCTCGGTCCGTGACCAGCTCGTCGAGGCCGCGACGCGCGCGACCGGACAGCCGGTGGTCTTCGAAGTGGGCACCATCGAGATGGAGTTCACGCTCGAACTGCGCAAGGAGACGAAGGCTGGCGGCCGGGTCAAGGCATGGGTGGTCGACGCCGGGGCCGACGCCGCCCGCGCCACCGGCCGCACCCACCGCGTCGCCTTCACCCTCACCCCGCGCGACTCCCGCACCCACGCTCCCTGGCTGGTCGGCGACGACGACCCGGGCAGCACGGCGGGATTCGGCGAGGCCCCGCCCGTTCCGCGCCCCGCCCACCCCACCCGATGACACCGGCGGACAGCCCCGCGAGCCGTGCGGTCGTGGTCCTCGGCGACCGCCAGGGCAGCGGCGTCGCGCTCAACGGACGCCTCGTGCTGACCTGTGCCCACGTCATCGGCGGCAGCACCGCGCCGCAGGTCGCCCACCCCCGGCGCGCCCACCGCACCACCGCCCAGGTCATCTGGTCCGACGAGGAGCAGGACGCCGCGCTGCTCCTCACCGCCGAGGAACTGCCCTGCGCCGCGTACGCGCACGAGGTGCTCCGCGAGATGCCACCCGACCCCGCGCTCACGGCCCTGACCCTGTCCACCCCGTACATCACCTCCGTGGCATCGATCCCCGTCCACCGAGGTGTCACCCGGCTCTCCCTGCCGGTGCAACGGCTGGTCGACACCCAGGGCCTCGACGCCTGGGAGTCACTGACCTCCCTCATGCTGCCCAGCCCCCTGAACACACGCGGGTTCTGGGACTTCATCCGCGAGTCCGGCCGCGTCTCGGAGGTCGACACGACCGTGCAGTCCTTCTCGGAGTCGTTCTCCGAACCGCGTCACCTCGGCGTCCTGCCCGGCGTCAAGTCCCTGCGCCTGCGGCAGGTCACCGACCTGAGGGGGGGGTGGAGCAACTCACGGAGGTCTTCCCGTCCCTCACCAAGCTCGCCCTCACGGCCCCCACGGGCCACCGGCTCTCCGCCGAGGACCCGAGCCTCACCCTCCTCACGAAAGCCCGGCCGGACCTGGAGATCAGCCTCACGCACCCGGCCCCGGCCGCCCACGGCTGACGCGAGGGAAGAACACGCCGCCCGCCACGGCACGGTGGTGATCACTGCCACGGCGTCTGCTCGCCCGGAGCCTGGCCGGTCAGCGCGGTCAGACTGCTGCGTACGTGGTCCATCTGCGCCCGCACCTCGTCCCACCGTTCCCCGTGCTCCCGCAACACCCGCTCGGTCTCCGCCACCACCCACTGCTCGCGCCGCCGCGCCTCCGCGATCAGCTCGGCGGCGCGGGCCTCGGCGTCGCCCTGCAGCCGTACCGCGGCCGCCTCCGCGTCGGCGAGAGCCCGCTCGGCCTCGGCGGCGGCGGCCTCCGCGCGGGCGGCCCGCTCGGCGAGCCGGGCGACGAACACGGCCTCCCGTTCGGCGACCTCCCGCTCGATGTCGGCCACCCGGTCGTCGAACTCCTTGTCCAGTTCGGCGAGCATCCCCTCGGTCCGCTCCCGCACCTCCCGCAGCGCGGACAGCGCCTCGCCCCGCCCCTCCTTCACCGCGCGCCGGGCCGCGATCCGCAGGTCGTCGGCCTCGGCCTGGGCGGCCAGCAACCGGTGCCGGGCCCGCTCCTCGGCCTCGCCGCGCACCTCGTCGGCGTAGGCCTGGGCGGCACCCCGCAGCCGCAGTCCGGCCTCCTCCGCCTCGGCGACCATCCGCCGGGCCTCCTCGCGCGCGCCCTCACGGACGGCCGTGGCCTCCTCGACACCGAGTTCGAACAGTTGGCGGGCGCGCCCGCCGAGCGCCTCGTACGTCTGCGGGGTCAGCCCGGCGACCGTCTCGCGCAGCCGGTCGAGGTCCGCGCCCATGTCCCGGGCCAGCACGGTCAGCCGGGCGGCCCTCTCCCACGCGGCGTCCCGGTCCCGCCACAGGGCCGCCGCACAGGCGTCGACCTGGTCGGGGCGGTAGCCACGGCGTACGACGTCGAACTCGAAGCCATGGGGTGCCGTCGGTGCGCTGCTCATGCTGGGCCCTCTCCGCCGGACGCACACGAAATGATGATTTCGCGCACATCTTGATGTATCGGACGGAAGTGTTCATAACGTGACACTCCGTACGAGGGACTCGGGAGGCGCGGCCGGGCACGCGGAAGGGCCCGACCCGGTCGTACGAGACCGGGTCGGGCCCTTGCGACGTGCGTGTGGCGCGGCGGCCGTCAGCCGCGACGGATCACAGCAGCCCGTCCCACATCTGCTCCAGCAGCACCGACCACCAGCTCTCCGGCGAGGCGAGCGCCGCCGGGTCGAGGCCGGCGAGCTGCGCCTGGAAGTCGACGGTCCAACGGCCCGCCTGCTCCTGGTTGAGGCCGAACCGCAGCCGCCACATACGGCCGAGGAGAGCGAGGCAGCGCGCGAACTCCGGCAGCCCGGTGTTCACGAACTGCGGCGGTACGGGCGCACCGCCCGGCCCCGCCTCCACCGGCACCGCCACGATGTTCGCCGTGCCGTACTGCACACACAGCGCCTTGCCGAAGTCGCTGCCCATCACCAGGTACGAGCCCGCGTCGGCCGCCGGCTGCACACCCCGCTCCTGCGCCAGCTCCGCCAACGTCGGCACCGGACGGCCCGGCTGGGCCTGCGCCCAGAAGAACGGGCCCATGTCCACCGGCAGTCCCGCCACGACCAGCGTGTGCGCCACGATCGGCGGAACGCCCTGCCGCGACACCGCCTGCTGGTCGAACCGGAACACCCCCGGCCCGAACGCCGCCGCCAGCTCCTGCCCGATCGCCTCCGGCGGGACCGGCGGAGCCGGCTGCACCGGCGGCAACGGCGCACGCACCGGCGCGAGCCGCGCCGGACCGTCCGCGACCTGGTGCAACTCGCCCTGGTGCGCGATGAGTTGGGCCATGCCCTGCTGCCGGCTCGCATGGTCCTTGCCGTACGGGGCGATGGACGTGATGCGCGCGTTCGGCCACTGCTCACGGATCATCCGCGCGCAGTACGCCCCCGGCAGCTCACACGACTCCAGCTCCGTGTGCAGCTCCAGCACGGCCTCCGGCGGGATGTTCAACCCGCGCAGCTCGTGGAAGATCTGCCACTCCGGGTGCGGCGTACCCGGCGCCGAACGCCGGATCACCTGCTGCTCGGAGCCGTCCGGCGCCCGGAACCGCAGCACGGCCTGGTAGCCGGGCCCGACGGTCGGCTGCCCGGCGGGCGGCTGCGGATAGCCGTACGCCGGCGGGGCCCCCATCGGCGGCCCCGGCTGACCGGGCATCGGCCCGGGCTGACCGGGCTGCCCCGGCATCCCCTGGGGAGCCCCCGGCGGCATCCCGGGCGGACCGGGCGGCTGCGGCGCACCGGGACCGCCGGGCCCGCCCACCGGCGGCCCGGCCAGCATCGTCTCGGCATGGTGTACGGGGCCGGGGGCACCCGGCGGCATCCCCGGATGACCCGGCTGCCCCGGAGCCCCGGGCGCGCCCGGGCCGCCCACCGCGGGCCCGGCCAGCATCGTCGCCGCGTGGTGCACGCCGCCTGCGGGTGTACCGCCGGGCGGGTTGGGCGCGCCGGGAGCGCCGGGGGCACCAGGACCGCCCGGCTGACCGGGGGCCCCGGGGACACCGGGCTGACCCGGAGGACCAGGGACGCCAGGACCACCCGGCTGACCCGGAGCACCGGGCGGCCCCGGCGGGAGCGGCGCGCCCGGGCCGCCGATCGCGGGCCCTGCGAGCATCGTCGCCGCGTGGTGCATGCCGCCCGGGGGCGTACTCCCGGGCGGATTCGGCGCGCCGGGACCGCCCGGCTGACCGGGAGCCCCAGGGGAACCGGGAGCTCCGGGCCGACCCGGAGCGCCGAGACCCTCCGGCCCGTCCGGGCCGAGGGAGGAGACCAGTTGGGTCGGCACGTACCCGCCCGCCGGAGTGCCCGGTGCACCGGGCCCGGACTGCGGCGGAGGCGTGGCGCCCGGGCGGGCGCCCGGCGTCCCCGGGGTTCCGGGCGGAGCCGGAGGCGGCGGCGCCCCAGGCCCGGCGCCCCGGCGCGGAGGCGGTGCCGCCTTGCTGGTGGCGGCGTCGGCGATGTCACCGGCATGGGGCGGCAGCGGACGCCCCGGCGGCGGCGTACCCGGACCCTGCGGACCACCGGGACCCTGCGGATAGCCGTACGACGGCCCACCCGGAGGCGGAGTCCCCGGACCACCGAGACCCTGCGGATCGCCATAGGACGGCGCGGGCGGCGGAGTCCCCGGACCACCAGCACCCTGCGGATACCCGTACGACGGCGCACCCGGAGGCGGAGTCCCCGGACCCGCCGACGGCGGCTGCTGATGCTGCTGTGGCTGCGAAAGGCCGCCCGGCGCACCCGAGCCCGGGCCGCCCACAGCCGGCGCCACCGTCGTACGCGGGAGCTGGCTGCCCCCGGAAATCAGCGCCGTCTTGGCCTCCGGCAGCGTACTCGGCGCCGGGGCGTCGTCCCGGTCGTTCACCTCGGACAACTGCGGCGCGAACACGGTCTCCGGCAGCGGCACCGAACGGTCGTCCTCGGCCTCGGCGTTGGTGTCCGTCCCGGCCCACGGAGTCGCCCCGGCGGGCACCCCCGGCACCGCGTCGCGCGGCTCGGCGTCCCTCGGCGGCACCGCGTCCCGCACCTCGTCGTCCGCCGGCGCGGCGGCCGGCCACGGCGTGGCGTCGGCCGGTGCCGCGGGCACCCCACGGCCGGCCGAAGGCGACTGCCCCACCGGCCCCGGCATCGTCTCGGGCATCGAACCGCCGCCCCCGGACACCCCGCCGGCGCCCGAGGAGCCGGAACCACCCGCATCAGCCGCAGCCGGACGAGACCCGGCACCGTCAGAGGCACCCGCACCCGCACCCGACCGGCGGTCCGGAATCCCCAGCTTGTCCGCCGCGTCCTGCAACCACTCCGGCGGAGTCAGCAGGAACGACGTCTGGTTCAGATCCACCCGGGCCGGAGGCGCGGGCGCGGCGGCCGGAGCCGCGTCCGTACGGCCGTACTCCTCCTCGAACCGGCGGATCACCTCACCCACCGGCAGCGACGGCCACAGCGTGGCCTCCCCGCTGTCCCGGGCGATGACCAGCCGCTGCGCGCCACCGTCGGACCGCGGACCGTCCGCCCGGTCCTCGGCCCACACCACGAACCCGAGGTCGAACTCCCGCACCCGCACCTCACGGTGCTGATAGCCCGGCAGATCCCCGTTGATCCACTCCTCTGCGCGCTCCTGCGCCTGAGCGAACGTCACCATCGAAAACTCACTCCCCCACCGAAGACACCGAGGCGCCCGCGGCGACCGGCACGGCCCGTGCGAAGCCACCGTCCACCATCAGGTTCGCCACCGTCTCCAGTTCCGGCGGATTGCCCGCCAGCCGGGACAGGAACGCGTCGAAGTCCTCACCGGCGGGGAGCAGCAACCGCTCCACCCGCTCGGCCGGCGGCCACGACGGATCGACATCACGGGCGTCGTCGTACGCGCAGAACCAGACCGACCCGATCCGGTCGCCCTTCACCTTCACCGCGAGAATCCCGCCCTGCGCGAACCCGACCGCCAGATAGTCCTTGGTGAGATGGTCCCGCAGACACTTGTTGACGTACACGAGGTCGTTGACCGCGGCCTCGTCCCGCACCGTGAAGAACGGCTGGTCCACCAGCAGCCCCAACTCCGCGTCGAGGGCCGCCCCCACGGGAGCACAGCCTCCCGCCGCCTTCAGGAACGACCGGTACGCGCCCGGCAGCCGGTACCCGAGGTCCTCCTCGACCCCCTGCACCTGCGTCTCCGTCACCGCCACCGCCGACGACTTCGGCAGCCCGAAGTGCGCCGGCCGGGTCTCCTGCAACGGCCGCGTGCCCCGCTTGTGCTGGTCCACGCGCGCCGTCGCTATGCCACCGTGATGCCGAAGCAGCGCCTTCACCTCGACCGGCACCAGCTCCAACCGCCGCCCGCCCGGCGCGTGATGCCACGTCCAGCCGTGCGGCGTCGCCACCGGCGGGATCGTGTCCCACAACTCGTGCCCCGTCGCCGCCAACGCCGCGTTCGCGGACACATAGTCCGTCAACCGCAGTTCATCGACCCCGAACCCCTCCGGAGGATCGGCGATCTCCGCCGCGGCACGGGCATAGGGCGAGAAGTCCGGATAGCCGTGCGCGTCAACACGGACACCCCTCGGATGACGCGCGGCCCGGACCGGGTCCGGAAACTGCACGACCTGCCCGGCGTAGGCCGCGTTCGGCGGCGCGGCTTGCTGCCCGAGCCGACCTGTCGTCATGGCGGTTGCCCCCCTGCGGCGTTCTGTGTGACCTGTTCTGGCTGGCTGCGAAAAGGCCCGCGTACGGCCCGTTCCGGTTCCCCCGATCCGCCCCGAACCCACCCTCGATCAGCCCGTGAACAGCCCTCGACCGATCCCTCGGTCTGCTCTCGGCCTGCTCTCGAACTGCCCTCGAACGCGGGACCCGTACGGATCGCGGTTGTCGACAGCCTATGCGGTACGGCGACACCGGTCACCGGGCCTCCGCTTCCGTGACCAGCCGTCACACCACCCTTACGCAACGCCGAAGCCCGGGCGTGTCGCACCGCCCCAGCTTCCGCACCGGCCACACCGTTTGGCACTCTGTGTCCGCTGGCGGGGGATGTAATAGGAGGGGATCACGATCATGAGCGCGACGCAGGCGGGACCTTCGGGTGACCCTCGCATCGGCTGGAGCACCGCGGAACAGCCACACGCTCCCGCCCTCCTCCACCGCCGCGACGGCATCCTGCCCACCGTGGCCGCCGCCCTCTCCGTACGCGGCGAGACCCTCACCGGCACCGCCGCCCGCGGCGACCAGGCCCCGCCCCTGCACCCCCTGGTCCAGGAGTTCCTCGACTCCCTCGCCACCGACCGGCGCGACCGCTTCACCGGCCGCTGCGCCGAGGCCATCCTCATCTCCCGGCACATCACCAGCGCCGACGCCGGCCGCAGCAAGCGCGCCGCCCGCAGACCCATGACCAACGGCGAGGCCCGCAAGATCCTCAAGCAGGCCAAACTCACCACCCGCCACATCCGCGAGGACGGCGACCCCCTCCACGGCGGCTTCGCCCCGCCCTGCCGCTCCTGCACGGCCCTCAGCGCCCACTTCGGCGTCCGCATCGTGGACCCGACCCAGGAGAACTGAGCGGGAACCCACTCCCCTGAAGATCGCGTCTGAAAACAGGAAACCGCCCCGGGAACGCCGGCCCACCTGGTACGCCAATGTCCCAGCGAGACTCCCGACCAGAGTGCGAACCACCGACGAACCCCCGACGAACAAAGGGCAGATGCACACCGACCGCACCTCCACGCGCTTCTCCGTACCCGTCGACGCCGCCCTGCGCGCCGCCGGATGGCAGCCAGGCCGCTGGGACATAAAGCAGGCGGAGATCTGGGCCGACACCCTGCGTGAGCACACCTCCCCCGCCGGCCACCGCCACGCGGTCTTCCCGGCGGCGGTCGAGGCCTGGGCCGAATTCGGCGGCCTCCACCTCACCGCCCAGGGCCCCGGCCGCCAGCTCGCCCCCGCCGACCTCCACCTCGACCCCCTGCACGGCCTCCACATGGCCCGCACCCTCGGCGACCTCGGCCGCGCCCTCGACACCGAGGTCTGCCCCCTCGGCCACGAAACCGCCACCCGAGCCCTCATCGCCATCGACACCGAAGGCCGCACCTACGCCCTCGACCACACCGGCGACTGGTACCTGGGCCCCAACATCGACACAGCCCTCACCACCCTCCTCGCAGGCCTCGACCCCACCCGCCTGACAGCAGGCTGATCGGGCTGGACAAGCCGTCCCAGCTGCGGGCAGTCGCGCCGCCGCACTTCCACATGGCCGTCCCCAACTGCGGGCAGTCGCGCCGCCGCACTTCCACATGGCCGTCCCCAACTGCGGGCAATCGTGCCGCTGGGGCGGCACGGGTGGGCGCAGCGGCACCCTGCACGCGCCGGCAAGCGAAACCCACCCCCGCCCAGCCGAAGCCGCCGGGTGCCCCAAAAACGAGGTCCGGCCCCGGCGCCGGGTCACCACCCAGGCAACCCCTACGCCGCCGGAATCACCGCAGACACCCGAAACCCCCCAGCCTCCGTGGGCCCGGACACAAAAACGCCCCCCAGCTCAGCCACCCGCTCCTTCATCCCGAGCAACCCGTTCCCCCCACTCGGCAACCGCGCGGCCCCCGCCGCCCCCGGCTCCGGCGGCGGCCCGTTCTCCACCTGCATCGCGATCTCCGCCGCCCGATGCGCCAACCGCACATGCGTCTTCGCCCCCGCCGCATGCTTGTGCACGTTCGTCAACGCCTCCTGCACCACCCGGTACGCCGTCTGCTCCACCTCCGCCGCATACACCCGCACCTCCCCCTCCACCGACAGCTCGACCACCATTCCCGCGGCCGCCGACTGCCCCACCAACACCTCGAGCTCAGCCAGACAAGGCCCCTCACCCAACTCGTCCTCGGCCCGCGACGCGGCGGCCGCGGCAGCAGCCCCCACCGCCGCCAGAGGCACCGGCACGGACACCGGCTCCACCCGCGCCATCGACGAGAACCCCTCCCCCGACCGCAACACCCCGAGCATCTCCCGCAACTCGGTCAACGCCTGCCGCCCCATGTCCCCCACGAGCGCCGCGTTCCTGACGGCCTTCTCCGGATCCTTCCGAGCCACCGCCTGCAACGCCGCCGCATGCACCACCATCAACGACACCCGATGCGCGACCACGTCATGCATCTCCCGGGCGATCCGCGTCCGCTCCTCCCCCCGAGCCCACTCCGCCCGCTCCTCCGCCCGCTCAGCGAGCAGCTGAAGCTCCCGTTCCAGGCTGTCGGCCCGCTCCCGCAAGCTCTCCATCAACCGCCGCCGCGCCCCGACATACAGCCCCAGCAGCACCGGCGGCGCGGTCAGCCCGATCGCCATCGTCAGCGCCAGGAACGGCGCGAACGCCTCCCCGCCCCCGACGGCCCCGTCCCCCCGCAGATCGCTCTGCGTGGCCTGCACGAACCACACGATGAACACACCGGCGAACGCCATCCCCGACAACGCCCCGATGATCCGCCGCGGCGCCTCCGACGCCGCGAGCGTGTACAGCCCGACGAGCCCCATCAGATACCCCATCTGAGCAGGCGCGACAGCGATGAAGACCAAGACGACGGCAACGGGCCACATCCGCCGCACCAGCAGCACGGACCCGGCTGTCGCCCCGAACACCACCCCCACGGCCTCCGGCAACGCGGCGTCCCGGGCGAACTCGACACCCTCCACCGCACACTCGACCGCCGACACCAACGCCAGCCCACCGTCGAACAACGCCCCACGCCACCGCTCCCACCACCACGGCCCGGCTCTCTCCCCCGCCCCGGCCCCGGTGTGGTGATCTTCCCCCGTCGTGGTCATACACCCAAGCCTACGTTCGAGCGCCCCCGCTTTTCCGGCGAGTTTCCCGTACTGACCTACACCCCACGGCCACGCCGACTTCGAGATTTCGCGGCTGCCTGGTCGGCTACGCACTCAGCAGCGCCGACCTATACCGTCGCGTGGAAGGCGCCTGGTGCGGCATAGTAGGAGGCGCCACTCGACGGCCTGACTAAATGTCCGGTTTGGTCGAAATTAATCCCCCGTGGTGTAATTGGCAGCACTGTGGCTTTTGGTGCCATCTGTCCGGGTTCGAGTCCTGGCGGGGGAGCTTCCACATGTTCGGGTCCTCACCCAAGTAAACGGGTCAGGACCCACTCACATTTCCCCCTCACAACGCCCCGGTATCCTGCGGATGTCCACACCCCACTTCATCCACAGCCGAAGGGCATCCCCGTGAGCGCAACCCGCCCGGCAGCCGTCGTCGTACTCGCAGCGGGTGAGGGCACCCGTATGAAGTCGGCCACACCCAAGGTTCTGCACGACATCTGCGGCAGATCGCTGGTCGGCCATGTACTCGCCGCCGCGCGCGAACTGGACCCGGAGAACCTGGTCGTGGTCGTCGGGCACGCCAGGGAGAAGGTCACCGCGCATCTCGCCGAGATCGACCCCGGCGTACGTACGGCGCTCCAGGCGGAGCAGAACGGCACCGGGCACGCGGTGCGGATGGGGCTGGAGGAGCTCGGCGGGGTCGTCGACGGGACCGTGGTCGTCGTCTGCGGTGACACCCCGCTGCTCACCGGCGAGACCCTCCGCCGGCTCTCCGCCACCCACTCCTTGGACGGCAACGCCGTCACCGTGCTGACCGCCGAGGTCCCGGACGCCACCGGCTACGGCCGTATCGTCCGCGACGGCGCCTCCGGTGCCGTGACGGCCATCGTGGAGCACAAGGACGCCACCGAGTCGCAGCGTGCGATCCGTGAGATCAACTCCGGGGTGTTCGCGTTCGACGGCCAGCTCCTCGCGGACGCGCTCGGCAAGGTCCGTACGGACAACAGCCAGGGCGAGGAGTATCTGACCGACGTCCTCGGGATCCTGCGGGAGGCCGGGCACCGCGTCGGGGCCTCCGTGGCCGGCGACCACCGGGAGATCGCCGGGATCAACAACCGTGTGCAGCTCTCCGAGGCCCGCCGCATCCTCAACGACCGGCTGCTCACCGACGCCATGCTCGCCGGTGTCTCGGTCATCGACCCGGCCACCACGTGGGTCGACGTCACGGTCACGTTCGAGCGGGACTCCGTGATCCACCCGGGCACCCAGCTCCTCGGCGCCACGCATCTCGCCGAGGGCGCGGAGGTGGGGCCGAACTCGCGGCTGAAGGACACGAAGGTCGGGGCGGGCGCGCGGGTCGACAACACGGTCGCGGACGGTGCCGAGGTGGGACCGCAGGCGACCGTGGGGCCGTACGCGTACCTGCGTCCGGGTACCCGTCTCGGACTGAAGTCCAAGATCGGAACGTACGTCGAGACGAAGAACGCGAACATCGGTGAGGGGACGAAGGTCCCGCATCTCTCCTACGTCGGTGACGCGACGATCGGTGAGTACACGAACATCGGTGCGGCGAGCGTGTTCGTGAACTACGACGGCGAGCACAAGCACCACACGACCGTCGGTTCACACTGCAAGACGGGTTCGGACAACATGTTTGTGGCGCCCGTCACGGTCGGGGACGGCGCGTACACCGCTGCCGGGTCCGTGATCACGAAGGATGTGCCGCCCGGTTCGCTGGCCGTGGCCCGTGGCCAGCAGCGGAATATCGAGGGTTGGGTGGCTCGTAAGCGCCCGGGGAGCGCGGCGGCGAAGGCGGCCGAGGTGGCTTCCCGGGAGGGGGAAAGCGAGAGCTGACCGGAAACGGGTGCGTCTGGGACGGCGTACCGTGATAAGTGCAGATCCGCACCGCAGCTGAGCGGCTGTCGCGTGCCCAGCTGAGACACCTGAGGAGACAGTGCTGTGACCGGGATCAAGACGACCGGCGAGAAGAAGTTGATGTTCTTCTCCGGCCGCGCCCACCCCGAGCTTGCCGAGAAGGTGGCCCAGCAGCTGGGTGTCGGGGTCGTCCCGACGAAGGCCTTCGACTTCGCCAACGGTGAGATCTACGTCCGTTACGAGGAGTCGGCGCGTGGCGCGGACTGCTTTGTGATCCAGAGCCACACGGCTCCGATCAATCAGTGGATCATGGAGCAGTTGATCATGATCGACGCGTTGAAGCGGGCGTCGGCCCGCTCGATCACGGTCATCGTGCCGTTCTACGGTTACGCGCGGCAGGACAAGAAGCACCGTGGTCGTGAACCGATTTCGGCGCGTCTGGTCGCGGATCTGATGAAGACGGCGGGTGCCGACCGCATTCTGACCGTGGATCTGCACACGGACCAGATCCAGGGTTTCTTCGATGGTCCGGTGGATCATCTGTTCGCGCTGCCGCTGCTCGCGGACTACGTGGGCCGGAAAGTGGACCGGGCCAAGCTCACGGTGGTGTCTCCGGACGCGGGTCGTGTGCGGGTGGCGGACCGTTGGTGCGACCGGTTGGGTGCGCCGCTGGCGATCGTGCACAAGCGGCGTGACAAGGACGTGGCGAACCAGGTGACCGTCCATGAGGTCGTGGGTGAGGTCAAGGGTCGGGTGTGTGTCCTGGTGGACGACATGATCGACACCGGTGGGACCATCTGTGCCGCGGCGGACGCGCTGTTCGCGCATGGTGCGGAGGATGTCATCGTGACGGCGACGCACGGTGTGCTGTCGGGTCCGGCGGCGGACCGGCTGAAGAACTCGAAGGTGAGTGAGTTCGTGTTCACGGACTCGCTGCCGACGCCGGGTGAGCTGGAGCTGGACAAGATCACGGTGCTGTCGATCGCGCCGACGATCGCGAGCGCGGTGCGTGAGGTGTTCGAGGACGGTTCGGTGACGAGCCTGTTCGACGAGCAGTAGAGATCGTGCGATAGGCATCGTGCGGTAGGCATCCCGCGGTAGAGATCGTTTTGGGTACGGCCTCCCCCTCCGAGTAGACTGCTCCAGTTGCTCGGCGAGGGAGGCCGTACTCCGTTTCACGGACCGTACGGCGATCCGTTATCGACGCGCTCTTCGTAGCAGGCCGTTCGTGGCCGGGTGACCACGTCCCTTCCTGTTCTACGAGGAGTGATCATGTCTGAGGTAAAGCTCGTCGCGTCGACGCGTACCGAGTTCGGCAAGGGTGCCGCCCGTCGTATCCGTCGTGACGCCAAGGTTCCCGGTGTTCTGTACGGTCACGGTTCCGACCCGCTGCACCTGACCCTGCCGGGTCACGAGCTGCTGCTGGCGCTGCGTACGCCGAACGTCCTGATCTCGCTGGACATCGACGGCAAGACCAACGAGCTGGCGATCCCGAAGTCCGTGCAGCGTGACCCGATCAAGGGTTTCCTGGAGCACGTCGACCTGCAGCTGGTGCAGCGGGGCGAGAAGGTCAACGTCGAGATCTTCGTGCACACCGAGGGTGAGCTGGCCCCGGGTGGCAACCTGCTGGAGCACGTCCTCAACGCGCTGCCGGTCGAGGCCGAGGCCACCCACATCCCCGAGTCGGTCACGGTCTCCGTCGAGGGTCTGACGGCCGGTGACTCCGTCCTCGCCAAGGACATCCCGCTGCCGTCGGGCACCAAGCTGGGCGTCGACGGGGAGACCGTCGTCCTCCAGGTGCTGGCCGCCCAGGCGGAGGAGCCGTCGGAGGAGTCCGCCGAGGGCGAAGCGTCCGCCGAGGCCTGATCCTCAGCTCTGTCATCGGTTCGTCAGCCGCTGTTCCCTTCAGGGAGCAGCGGCTGGCGCGTATCAAGGAGACATGCACGTGACGACCGATCCGAGTGTGCCCTGGCTGATCGCCGGCCTGGGGAATCCCGGGCCCGAGTACGCGGCGAACCGGCACAACGTGGGGTTCATGGTGGCCGATCTGCTGGCGGAGCGGATCGGGGGGAGGTTCAAGCGGGCGGGGAAGGCGCAGGCGCAGGTCGTGGAGGGGCGGATCGGTCCGCCGGGGCCGGGGAACCGTCGGGTGATTCTCGCGAAGCCGATGTCGTACATGAACCTGTCGGGTGGTCCGGTGACCGCGTTGCGGGACTTCTACAAGGTGCCGGTGGCGAACATCGTCGCGATCCATGACGAGCTGGACATCGACTTCGGGACGCTGCGGCTGAAGCTGGGCGGTGGTGACAACGGTCACAACGGGTTGAAGTCGATGACGAAGGCGATGGGGCCGGACTACCACCGGGTGCGGTTCGGGATCGGTCGTCCGCCGGGCCGTATGCAGGTCGCGGACTTCGTGCTGAAGGACTTCTCCTCCGCCGAACGCAAGGAGTTGGACTACTTCGTGGACCGGGCGGCGGACGCGGTGGAGTGTCTGGTGATCGACGGGTTGGAGCGGGCGCAGGGGACGTACAACTCCTGAAGCAGGCCGTAGGTCACCGAGCCGTACGACTCCTGAATCGATCCGGACAAGTCAGGATTCGGCCGTCCGCCGTGCTGGCCTGCGGGAGTTGACCGACCGCACTGTCATGGCCAATGATCCCCGCCATGCCCGACACCAAAGCCCCCGCTCCCCGCTCGCGGCGCCGTCCGCGCCCGGGCGGCGGTGGCGCGTCGGTCGCGCTGCGGTACGCGCGGCTGGGGGCGATGGGTGTCGTGACAGTGGTGATCCTGATCGCCGGGGTGTGGGGTTCCTGGGGCTGCGCCCAGCACGTGATGCTGAGCAAGGGGCGCGAGCAGGGGACGATGACGGTGTCCCGCTGCGGCGGCGAGATCTGCTGGGGACCGTACGAGCCGGTGTCGACCGGCTCGCTGGCCCGGAAGCGGGTCGACATCGAGCGGACGGTGGCGGTGGAGACGGGTGAGACGTACACCGTCGTCGTGAAGCCGGGCAGCAGCGATGTCGTACGGACGGGTCCGGCGGGCCTGTTGCACGCCTGGGTGCCGTTGGGTGGAGCGCTGTTGCTGGCGGCGGTGGTCGTGGCGGGTGGGCTGCGGATGGTGCGGTCGGCGTGGGCGCTGGGCGGGCTGGGCGTCGCGCTGATCACGGCGGCCTGGGTGGCGCTCTGAGGCGGGTTCGCGGCTGACGACCCGGTGGGGGCTGGTCGCGCAGTTCCCCGCGCCCCTGAAAAGCAGGGGGCTGCGCCCGCTGCTTTTCAGGGGCGCAGGGCCTGGTCTTTCAGGGGCGCGGGGAACTGCGCGAGAAGCCCCACCGGCCGTCAGCCGCGAACGAACCCTCCGAAGTCAGCCCGTGTTGCGCAGCCCCGCCGCGACCCCGTTGACCGTGAGCAGCAACGCCCGCGCGAGCAAGGGATCAGCCGCCTCCCCCGCCGCAGCGGTGTCGCGCTGGCGCTTGAGCAGGGCGACCTGGAGGTAGGAGATCGGGTCGAGGTAGGCGTCGCGGATGGAGAAGGTCTGCTGGAGGACGGGGTTGGCGTCCAGCAGCTTGTCCTCGCCGGTGATCCGCAGGACCTCGCGGACGGTCAGCTCGTGTTCGGCCTGGATGGTGGCGAAGACGTGCTTGAGGTCGTCGGGGACGAGGGTGTCGACGTAGTGCTGGGCGATCCGCAGGTCCGTCTTGGCGAGGGTCATCTCGACGTTGGAGAGGAAGTTGCGGAAGAAGTGCCACTGTTCGTGCATCTCGTCGAGCACGGTGTCGAGGCCCGCGTCGCGCAGGGCCTTCAGGCCGGAGCCGACGCCGAACCAGCCGGGCACGATCTGCCGTGACTGGGTCCAGCCGAAGACCCAGGGGATGGCGCGCAGGCCGTCGAGCCCGGCGCCGCTGTCGGGCCTCCGCGAAGGCCTCGACCCAAGGTGCAGGTCGGCGAGCTGGTCGACGGGCGTGGAGGCGAAGAAGTACGACGGGAGGTCGGGGTCCTCGACGAGTCGGCGATAGGCGGACTCCGCCGCGTCGCTGACCAGGTCCATGGCCGCGTCCCAGCGGGCGAGGGCGTCCTCGGACTGGCGCGGGGCGGTGTGCAGGGCGGAGGCCTGGAGGGTGGCGGCGACCGTCAGTTCCAGGTTCTCCCTGGCCAGGGACGGGACGAGGTACTTGTCGGAGATGACCTCGCCCTGCTCGGTCACCTTGATCTCGCCCTCCAGGGTGCCCCAGGGCTGCGCGAGGATCGCGTCGTGCGAGGGGCCGCCGCCACGGCCGACGGTGCCGCCGCGGCCGTGGAAGAGCCGCAGCCGTACGCCGTACCGGTGGGCGACGTCGCGCAGGCGGCGCTGGGCGCGGTGGATCTCCCACTGCGAGGTCGTGATGCCGCCGAACTTCGAGGAGTCGGAGTAGCCGAGCATGACCTCCTGGACGTCACCGCGCAGGGCGACGAGCCGCCGGTAGGAGGGGTCGGCGAGCATCTCTTCGAGGATCGTGTCGGCGGCCTTGAGTTCGTCGGTCGTCTCCAGCAGCGGGACGATGCCGATCTTGGCCCAGCCGGCGTGCAGGTCGATGAGGCCTGCCTCGCGGGCCAGAACCGTGGCGGCGAAGACGTCGTCGGCGCCCTGGCACATCGAGATGATGTACGACTCGATGACCTCGGGGCCGAAGACGGCGAGCGCCTTCTTCACGGTCTCGAACACGCCGAGGGTCTTGGCGCCGGCGGCGTCCAGCGGCGCGGGCGTGGGAGCCAGCGGCCTTCTCGACCTGAGTTCGCGGGCGAGGAGCTTGTGGCGGTACTCGCGGGGCATGTCCTCGTACCGCCAGGACTCCTCGCCGAGACGGTCGAAGAGCTGGCCGAGGGCGTGGTGGTGGGCGTCGGCGTGTTCGCGGACGTCCATCGTGGCGAGCTGGAGGCCGAAGGCGGAGAGCGTCCGGATCGTGCGGTTCATGCGGCCGTCGGCGAAGAGGCCGCCGCGGTGCTCGCGCAGGGAGGTCTGGATCAGCGTCAGGTCGCCGATCAGCTCGGACGTGCCCAGGTAGTCCCGGCCGGGCTCGTGCGGGATGCCCTTGGCCAGGCGCTCCTTGGTGTTCTCCAGCTTCTGCCGGATGCAGGTGGCCTTGAGGCGGTAGGGCTCCTCGGCGTTGAGACGCTTGTAGCGGGGGCTGATCTCGGGCAACGCCTCCAGGTCGGCCTGGAGCGAGGTCAGCAGCTCCTCCGTCGCACCCGTGTAGCGGATGGAGTTGGAGAGGAAGCCGCGCAGCTCGTCGATGAGGTCGAGGGCGTCGTTGATGCCGTGCTCGTGCTGGAGGATGAGGACGTCCCAGGTCACCTGGGGGGTGACGTTGGGGTTGCCGTCGCGGTCGCCGCCGATCCAGGTGCCGAAGGTGAGGGGGCGGGTGGCGTCGGGGAGCACCACGCCCACGCGCTCCAGCTCGGCCGTCAGGTCCTCCAGGACGTCGCCGACGGCGCCCGCGTGCAGCTCGTCCAGGTAGTAGATGGCGTTGCGGGCCTCGTCGGCGGGCTCCGGGCGCACGACGCGGAGCTCGTCCGTCTGCCAGACGAGGTCGATGTTCTCGGCCAGCCGGGTGTCGCAGCGGCGGCGGTCGGACTCGATGACGGGGGTTTCCAGAAGCGCGGCGATGCGCCGGAGCTTGTTGAGTACCGACCGGCGTGCGGCCTCGGTGGGGTGGGCGGTGAAGACGGGGCGGACGTTGAGGTTCGCGACCGTCTCGCGCAGGTGCTCGGGGTCGGCGTCCTTCAGGCGATCGGCGGTACGGGCGAGAAGACCGCCCTCGGCGGCACGCCGTGCCCTCAGCTCGCGGCCGCGGTGCACCTGTTCGGTGACGTTGGCCAGGTGGAAGTAGGTGGAGAAGGCGCGGACCAGCTTGGCGGCGGTCTCCAGTTCGGTGCCGCGCAGCAGGTCGGCGGCGGCTTCGCCGTCCTCGCGGGTCAGGCGGCGGACGCGCTCGACCAGCTCCAGGAGTTCGGGGCCCTCCTGTCGTACAAGGGTCTCGCCCAGTAGATCGCCCAGGCGCCGGATGTCGGCGCGCAGCTCGCTGCTGACCGTCGTGGTCTGGTCGTCGGCACTGCTCACAGGTGCGGCTCCTTGCAGTGTTGAAGCTTCTCTGGAGGGGAACCCGGACAGGCACCCGGCGGCTGGGCGCCTGTACGGGCTTGGCATCCGGGCAGGATTCAGAGCGGACCGCGCTGTCCGACCGACTCCAGGATAGGTGGCCACTTGGACGCGTCTGGCGACAGGTGCCATGTCTGCGGCACTGAGTGCCACATACCCGCCGATGTGGACTGCTCCACCTGGACCCGCAGGTCGGTGGTCTCTTGCCGCCCGGCACCGCGCTGCCATACTTACGATGCCGTAGGTTACGGAACCGTAGGGAAAGCTGACAGGTAGCTCCCTCACGCTGTTGCCACAGGCACCTCCCCCCTTCTCCACCCTCGACCCCACAAGGGGACGCCCCATGAGCACAAGGTCCGATGTGATCGAAGAAGCCTCGAACGCGACCGATTCCCCAGCCTCCGGCGCGACCGACTCCCCCACTCCGTCCGCGACGCTGGGCGGCGAGCAGAAGCGATCGATCGAACAGCTCACGCTGCTCCTCTTCATCACCGTCCCGTTCCTCGCGCTGCTCGCGGCGGTGCCGCTGGCCTGGGGATGGGGCGTGAGCTGGCTGGACATCAGCCTGCTGGTGTTCTTCTACTACCTGGGCTGCCACGGCATCACGATCGGCTTCCACCGGCATTTCACGCATGGTTCGTTCAAGGCCAAGCGTCCGCTGAAGATCGCGCTGGCGATCGCCGGCTCGATGGCCGTCGAGGGCCCGTTGGTCCGCTGGGTGGCCGACCACCGTAAACACCACAAGTTCTCCGACGCCGAGGGCGACCCGCACTCGCCGTGGCGTTTCGGTGAGACGGTCCCCGCGCTGATGAAGGGCCTGTGGTGGGCCCACATCGGCTGGATGTTCGACGAGGAGCAGACCCCGCAGGACAAGTACGCCCCGGACCTGATCAAGGACCCGGCGCTGCGGACGATCTCCCGTCAGTTCATCTACTGGACGATGCTCTCCCTCGCCCTTCCTCCCCTGATCGGCGGTCTGGTGACGATGTCCTGGTGGGGCGCGTTCACGGCGTTCTTCTGGGGCTCGCTCGTCCGGGTGGCGCTGCTGCACCACGTGACCTGGTCGATCAACTCGATCTGCCACGCGGTCGGCAGGCGCCCCTTCAAGTCCCGCGACCGCTCGGGCAACGTGTGGTGGCTGGCGGTCCTGTCCTGCGGCGAGTCGTGGCACAACCTCCACCACGCCGACCCCACCTCCGCCCGGCACGGTGTGGAGCGCGGCCAGCTGGATTCCTCCGCGCGGCTCATCCGCTGGTTCGAAGTGTTCGGCTGGGCGTACGACGTCCGCTGGCCGTCACGCTCGCGTATCGATTCCAGGCGCATCACGGGTGAGGACGGCTCCCGGCAGCGGAAGGCGCCCGTCGAGGCGGCATGATTGACGCCGTGGCGACCGACTCCAGCAGCACCCCGAGCAACGACAAGCCGCGGCGTACGCGCCGCACCCGGATGACGGGCGCCGAGCGCCGAGCGCAGCTGCTGGAGGTCGGCCGCGCCCTCTTCGCCGCCAAGGGCTTCGAGGCCACGTCGGTGGAGGAGATCGCGGCGAAGGCCGGGGTCTCCAAGCCGGTGGTGTACGAGCACTTCGGCGGCAAGGAGGGCCTGTACGCGGTGGTGGTGGACCGTGAGATGAGCCGTCTGCTGGACATGGTGACCAGCTCCCTGACGGCAGGGCACCCCCGCGAGCTGCTCGAACAGGCCGCCTTCGCACTCCTCGACTTCATCGAGGAGTACACGGACGGCTTCCGCATCCTGGTCCGCGACTCGCCCATCCCGCAGTCGACGGGGTCCTTCGCGTCCCTGATCTCCGACATCGCCACGCAGGTCGAGGACATCCTCGGCCGAGAGTTCAAGAGCCGCGGTTTCGACCCGAAGCTCGCCCCGCTGTACGCCCAGGCCCTCGTCGGCATGGTCGCCCTGACGGGCCAGTGGTGGCTGGACGTCCGCCGCCCGAAGAAGGCGGAGGTCGCGGCGCACCTGGTCAATCTGGCGTGGCACGGCCTTGACGGGCTCAACCAGAAGCCGCGGCTGATTGGACACCGGAAGAGTTAGTGGGGGGGGCGCGGTTGTCGGTCGGGTGCGGGTGAGTGGGGGCTGATCGCGCCCACGCGGCGGTAGCCGCAGATCCAACACAGCCCCGCGCCCCCAAGAACCCCGGGCGCCCCACCCATGCCGTCAAGGGGCGCGGGGAACTGCGCGAGCAACCACGACGCACCCGCAGCCCCGTACGCACCCGAACCCCTACGGCGAACCGGGCCCTTCAGCCGGCCTCTTCCACATCCTTCGCGCTGAGCGCCAGCTCGTTGTTCACGGTGAAGTACGGCCTCACCCGGGTCCGCCCCCGCTCAAGGTGCTCGAACACCCGCGCCGGCACCAGATCCGTCTTCCGCCGCTCCACGACATCCCCACCGATCCGCCCCACCGGAACGTCTCCCAGCCGCAGATCCCACAGATCGTGCTCGACACTCCGCCGAGCCATGATCTCGCCGTACGGAACGGTGAACCGGACCCCCCGGTCCCCCACAGCCCACGCGGCCACGGAGAAGTCGTACGCGGTATCGGCCCGGGAGACGACCCGGACCGTGGCCCCCTCCCCCACCGGACCGGCGGCGCCGTACACCGTCGCGCTGACGGTCACCGACGCCTCCCCCACCTCGACCGTGTCGATCTCGGCATGCGCCGGCCGTAGCCACGTCCGCAGGGCGAGGAACCCGTCGGCGGTCGCGTACGGAATCCACGCCCCGACCCCCCGCTGATCGACGCTCGGTGCCCGCCCGACCAGCGCGGCCTGCTCCACGAGCCGCACGGCCGGCCGTACTCGCTTGTTCGTGCCGCGCGGCGCGACGTAGCAGTCCCAGCGGCCTTCGGCGAGGGTGTGCTCGGCCCGGCGCAGGGTCGCCTGAGCCACGGTGTTCGGGGCGTCGGCGCTCGGCAGTACCGGCACGCGGATCTGCCGTTTGGCGGGGTCGCGGCGGAGTCGGGCGATGAGGTCGAGGGGCCCGGCGGGCAGCTCGGCGGGGTCGAGGAGGACGGTCATGCCGCCGTCGGTGGTCGCGCGGGCGTGCAGGGTGGGTGTGGGAGCGCTCCCTTGAGGTGCGGCGACGGCCTTCTGGGAGCGCGGGCGGAGGGTGCGGGCGGCGAGTTGTCTCAGCCGGGCCGCGCCGTCCCATCTGCGGCGCCGGGACTGGGACAGCTCCTCGAAGAGGGCCTCGTAGCGGCGGGCGATGGTGGCGGGCGCGTACGCCTCGGCCCTGTCGAGGGCTCCCTTGCCGAGCCGTTCGCGCAGGGTCTCGTCGGTGACGAGCCGCTTCAGCGCGTCGGCGTAGGCGTCGACGTCGCCGTCGAGGGGGACGAGCAGGCCGTCCTCGCCGTGGGTGATGATCTCGCCGGGCCCGTGCGGGCAGTCCGTGGCGACGACCGGGACCCCGCAGTGCATGGCCTCGACGATGGTCATGCCGAAGGACTCCATGTCGGAGGAGACGGCGGCGACGGCGCCCTTGGCCCACTCGGTCTCGATGGGGGAGACCGCTCCCATGAGGAACACCCGGTCGTGCAGTCCGAGCCGGTCGATCTGCTCCCGCAGGTTCTCCTTCTGCGGGCCGCGTCCGTAGATCCGCAGGGTCCAGCCGGGATGTTCGGCGGCGACCTTGGCGAAGGCGTTCACGAGTCGGTCGTACCGCTTGATGGGGATGAGGCGGCCGGCGGCGACGATGACCTGGGAGTCCAGGGACGACCGTACGACGGCGGGGGCCTGGACCCCGTTGGGGACGCAGACGATGGTCGTGGTGACGTCGGGCAGGGCGGCGCGGTACTGGGCGGCGTCGGCCTCGGAGACGGTGACGTAGGCGTCGAGTCCGGCGATGGCCTCGTTCTGGTGGGTGCGCAGCGGTTCCCGGTACTGGTCGAGGCTCAGGTGTTCCTGGCCGACGCGCAGATAGCGGCGGCGTCCGTCGCGGGCGAGATAGCCGTTGAGGTCCGGGCGGGTGGCGATGACGACGTCGGCCTCGGTGCGGGCGAGGAAGCCGCCGATGCGTTCGTCCTGAAGGGCGGTGTAGGGCAGGTTTCCGGTGGCCCCGCTGTACGGGAACATCGTGCCGGGCAGCTTGGTGAGTGGGTGGTCGCCCTCGTGGCCGGGGCTTTCCTCCCGCAGGTCGATCAGCGAGGTCAGGCGTACGCGCGGGTCGAACGGCAGGGCCGGTTCGTCGCGGGAGATGTGGACGCTGACGACCTCGACGTCGTGCCGGTCGGCGAACGCGGCGGACAGGTTGGCCGTCGAGCGGATGGTGCCGCCGATCCCGAAGGCGTTGTTGATCAGAAAGACGATCTTCACGTGTGTTTCCCCCTGGAGCCCGCCCGGCGCGGGCGGCATCGCGTCCGCGGCTCCTGGCGGTCCGGTCGGGACGCCGGGGCTGTGCGCGGGCACGGCGATTTACATCGTCGGTGAATAGGAATTAATGGACGCAGCACGAATCGACCGACCGGGAGAGACATGTTCGAATGCGCACGGGAACGCATCGGAAAAGAAATCCCGGTCGGCGACGGAAAGAATAGTGACGTGCGTCACGAAACGACGCAGGAACGCGCCGAGCAACTCAGCAGAAGCTCACTGGCCCGAATCCCCCCTGGTCAAGGCAGCCTCCCCCGCTACCCCTGCATGAACATCCAAGACAACAGAAAGTGAAGTGAGGATATAGTCATCACAAACCGAAGCCAAAGAACATTATCAGCCAGACCTGAGCCGGAGATACCGGACTCGGAATATCCCGCTCCACTTCGAGTTACGGACTTTCGAGCGGAGCGGGCCGCAGCGGGGTCGTTTCCAGAACCTCCGCCGCCATTCGCCCGGCCGGGCCCGCCGTCTGTTCCGCGATGCGCCGGAAGGTGTCCTGGGCCTGCCGCGCGGGCCATTCCGCCGGCAGATGCCGGCCGGGCAGCCGGGGGTCGGTGCGAATGATGCGCAGCCATTCGGCGACCAGCCGCAGCCGGGTGGCGATCGGGTCGGCGGCGGCGAGGTCGGCGGTGGTCCACCGCTTGTCGAAGGCGACGTATCGCGCGGCCAGGGTCTCCAGGTCCCAGCTCTCGCGGATCATCAGCCCGACGTCGGTGAACTCGTCGGCCCGCGCGTGGAACACCTTCACATGCGCGTCCAGCCCGAGCCCGGAGACGATCTCCCGTACGTCCACCCGTCCCGGCGCGATCCACAGCCCGCTGTACAGGGCGCCGAACCCGGACCAGGTGAGCCGGGAGCGCAGATCATGCCGCTGGCGCTGCCAGGACTCGGGGAGGGAGAAGCCGAGGAGGGTCCAGGTGCCGTCCCAGTCCTCGTTGACCGCGCCGTCGCGCCAGATGCGCTGACCGCCGTCCCGCAGGACGTCCGCCGCGTGCGGGGTGAGCCCGAAGAACATCTTCCGGCCCTCCCGCTGCCGCCGCAGCAGCCCCCGGTTCACCATCCGCGTCAGCGTCGACCGCACGGCCTGCTCACCCGTGCCGACCCGTCCGAGCACATCGATGATGCTCCCCGAGTACACCCCGAGGTCGCCCTCCCCCCGGTCCAGCACGTGGTTCCCGAAGAAGGAGAGCACAAGCGACTGCGGCCGCGGCTGCGGCGCGTCCACGACCTCGGCGTCCAGCGTTTCCAAGGGGTCCAGGATCTCGTCCTCCACAGCGGTAAGAGTACGGCGACCGCCCACACGTGGTCAGGGATCGGGGCCGGTGCGGTCCGGGGTACGGAATCGGAGCGCCGGGCTCCGACCGCGCCCCGAGAGGGGCGCGGGGAACTGCGCGAGAAGCCCCACGCGGCCGCAGCCGAACGACGCCCCGCAGCCCCCCGACCACCACCCCGAGCGGGGCTCGGCCCACCGACCTAGGAGGCCACCTCCTCCTTCGCGGCCCCCTCCCGGAGGGACACCTCGCCGAGCGACTCCCGGTGCGTCTCCCGTACGAACCACACGGTCACCGCGGTGATCACCGCGCCTCCGCACACCAGCAGCGAGATCGGCGTACTGGACCCGCCGTTGGCCGCCACCAGACTCCCGGCGATCATCGGCGAGAACCCGGCACCGATCAGCGTGGCCAGTTGGTACCCGAGGGACGCCCCGGTGTAGCGGACCTTCGTCCCGAACATCTCGGTGAGCAGCGCCCCCAGCGGCCCGTACATCACGGACTGCGCGAAGCCGTGGCCCAGGACGACCGCGAGGATCAGCAGTCCGGGTGACTTCGAGTCCACCAGCGCGAGCACGGGGAAGGCGAGCGCGGCGGAGGCGATGGCTCCGGCGAGGACGACCGGGCGGCGGCCGACGCGGTCGGAGAGCGCCGACGCGCACGGCAGTACGACGAGCGCGACGGACGCCGAGACGGTGAGCGCGGTCAGCACCTGCGGCCGGGGATAGCCGATACCGGTGGCGTACGAGATGAGGTAGCTGGTCAGCAGGGACTGCGCGGTGAAGGCGCCGATGCCGACACAGGCGGCGAGCACCAGCGCGCGCGGTCGGCGCAGTACGTCGACGATCGGCATCCGGGCCTCGGCGCGGTCCTTCTTGACCTTGGTGAAGAGCGGGCTCTCGACGACCTTCAGCCGGACGAAGAGGCCGACGCCGAGCAGGACGACGCTGAGCAGGAACGGCACGCGCCAGCCCCACGCCGCGAACTGGTCCCGGGGCATCGCCACCACGAGCGTCACGACGACCGAGGAGAGCAGGGAGCCGAGCGGTGCTCCCATCTGCGTGAAGCTGGACCACAGCCCACGCCGCTTCTCCCCGGCGTGTTCGACGACCATCAGGGTGGCGCCGCCCCATTCACCGCCGATGGCGATGCCCTGCAGCACCCGCAGGGTGATCAGCAGCACGGGCGCCCATACGCCGATGGTCTCGTAGGTGGGCAGCAGGCCGATCAGGAAGCTCGCGCCACCCATCAGGCCCATGGTCAGCAGCAGCATGGACTTACGGCCGAGCCGGTCGCCGAAGTGCCCGAAGATGATGCCGCCGAGCGGGCGGGCCACATAGCCGGCGGCGAAGGTGCCGAACGCGGCGATCGTGCCGACGGCCGGGTCGGCGCCGGGGAAGAACAGCTGGCCGAAGACGAGCGCGGCGACCGTTCCGTAGACGAGGAAGTCGTAGAACTCGACGGCCGTACCGAGCAGCCCGGAGAGCGCGACACGACGCAACTGCCTTGTCCGCAGCGCCTGTTCGGCCTGCTCGGCGGGGTTGGGGAGGGGGGACGGGGACATGCGGGTCTCCCTGGAGCTAAGGGGGAACGAGGGAGGAACACCGCGAAGGTAGGCGCGCATCTGCCCGCCGTCAATATTTTGCACAACATCGACATCGCCGACCGGCCCTCCGCGATGCCCCCCGCACACCGCGCGCGGGCGGCTTCGCGCTCTCCGTCATGCCGAGGACGCCGAAGCAGTACGCCTTCAGCCGGCCCTTGACTCCGATGGAGTGGTGATCACCGGCCGGCCTGCGGCTTGTGGGCGATGGCGAAGATGCGGCGGAACGGGTACGGCGTGCCGTGGGGGGTAGAGGGATAGGCCTCGCGCAGGGCCGTGCGGTAGTCGGTGAGGAACGGGGCGGCGTCCGGGCCCAGTTCGGTGAGGACCGGTCGCAGTCCCGTTCCCTTGACCCAGTCGAGGACCGGGTCCTCGCCCTGGAGGAGGTGGACGTACGTGGTCTCCCAGGCGTCGGCCTCGCAGCCGAGGTCGGCGAGGGCGGTGAGGTAGCCGACGGGGGTGTGGACCGCGTCGTCGTGACGGAGGGTGTCGCCGAGCCGGTCCCGCCAGCGGGCGGAGTGGGCGAGTTCGCGCATGAGGCGGTGGCTGGGCGAGTCGAAGTTGCCGGGGACCTGGAAGGCGAAGGTGCCGCCGGGGGTGAGGGCGTCGATCCAGGCGGGGAAGCGGTCGAGGTGGCCGGGGACCCACTGGAAGGTGGCGTTGCTGACGATCAGGTCGTACGGCTCCGGGGGCACCCAGGTGCGGACGTCCGCCGCGGCGAAGTCGATGCGGCCGCCGCCCGGGGTGGGCCCCTCGTGGTCGACGTGGGCCTTGTCGAGCATCTCCGGCGAGTTGTCGTACCCGGTGATGCGCGCGGTGGGCCAGCGGTCGGCGAGGAGGCGGGTGACGTTGCCGGGGCCGCAGCCGAGGTCGGCGATGCGCGGGGCTTTCGCGGGCGGTTCGGGGATGTGGGCGAGCAGGTCGACGAAGGCGCGGGCACGGTGGCCGGCGTGCCGCAGGTACTGCTGGGGGTCCCAGGTGGGGGTGGTGGCGGGCATGGGGGACTACCTCCTCGTGACTCCTCCGGGCTCCGATACCTGCCGGGCGTCACCCGTCGGCTCCGGACGACTCCACTGTCGCGGGGCGAATATCTCGAAGTCAAGAGACTTGGCCCTAACTTTCTCGATCTCAAGAGACTTCATGTCGACACAACCACTACACTGATCGTCATGGAGGACGAGGTCGATCGGCTGGTCGCAGCGTGGCGCCGGGAGCGCCCCGACCTCGACGTGGAGCCGCTGGAAGTACTCAGCCGGGTGAGCAGGCTGGCCCGGCACCTGGATCGCGCGCGCCGGCTGGCGTTCGCCGAGCACCAGCTGGAGCCGTGGGAGTTCGACGTGCTGACCGCGCTCAGGCGCGCCGGAAACCCGTATCAGCTCTCCCCCGGTCAGCTGCTCACGCAGACGCTGGTGACCTCCGGCACGATGACGAACCGTATCGACCGGCTGACGAAGAAAGGCCTGGTCGAACGGCTGCCCGACCCCAGTGACCGCCGGGGCGTCCTCGTCCGGCTGACGGACGAGGGCCGGGACCGCGCGGACCAGGCGCTCGCCGGACTCCTCGACCAGGAACGCGCGATCCTGGCCGAGCTGTCCCACGCCCAGCGGAGCGAACTGGCCGGCCTGCTACGCCAGTTGACCGCCCCGTTCGACAACATCCCCGGCTGAGGGCCTGCCCGGGCGGACCCTGCCGGTGATCAGGCGCTGCTACTTTCCTCCGGCATGATCCGCCCGGCAGGCCCCAGATCGACCGGCCCGACACCCGCCCGGCGCGCGAGCGCGACCGCGGCGAGGGTGGAGTGCACGCCCAGCTTGCCGAGGACGTTCTGCATATGCGTGCGGACGGTGTGCGGGGAGAGGAACAGGCGCTCGGCGACGGCCTTGCGCCCCAGCCCCGCCACCATGCACCGAAGTACTTCCCGCTCACGTGGGGTGAGGGACTCGACGAGCCGCTCACTCTCCGTGCGGTGCTTGCGCGCGGCGGTCAACTCCCGCAGGACGCCGGTGAGAAGCGCGGGCGGCAGATGGGTCTCGTCGCGCAGCACACCGCGAATGACCGTGAGCAGCCGGGACAGCGAGCAGTCCTTGGCGACCCACCCGGACGCCCCGGCCTGCAGGGCGAGCGCGGCCCGGCGCGGATCGTCCTTCTCGGCGAGGACGACGGTCCGTACGCTCGGCTGTCCCGAACGCACGCCCGCGACCAGCGATATGCCGTCCACGAGCCCGTCCTCGCCGCCGTCGGACACGGGTACGGCGGCCGGACGCACGCCTGGGACATGGGCATGGCCCCCCAGGTCGGCGTCGACCAGAAGCACGTCGAACTTGCGCCCTTCCGCCGCCGCGCGGTCCAGACAGCGCAGCGCGGCGGGACCGCTGCCGGCCGCGGACACGTCCACGTCCGGCTCCGCGGCAAGGGCCGCGGCGAGCGACTCGGCGAAGATACGGTGGTCGTCGACGACCAGGACTCGGATGCGAACCACTGAAACCCCCACTGGTCGGGGGACGACCGGCGCGAGTACGGCGCCCGGAGCGCTCCCCGGTTTACACCTGGGACGGGGCGTCGCAGCCGCACGGCCGCCGCCGTGCTGAACCGCTTACCCCCACTCCGGGCGTCGTACCCGACTGTCTCGCCCCCTGATCACACCGGCCCCCACCGGCGCTGTTCATCAGAGTAAGGCCGGGTGGCAGGAGCGGAAGGTAATTTGCAGAACTGGTTGTCCAGCACGTTTATGGTGTGCCACATGTTTCGTATTGAGACAGAAGTCGACAAGGAACGAAGCCAATTGCTGCGTTCCCGACTGCGTGCCGACAACACCGCGGCCTCGCCGGTCCTCCAGAAGCTGCGCGGAACCCCCGGCGCACGGGAGGTTCCGCTCCAGGTCTGGGCCCTGGACGAGGCGGGTGATCTCGCCGGCGGCCTGGTCGGCCACACCTGGGCCACCTGGCTCCACATCACCTATCTCTGGGTCGACGAACACCACCGGGGAGCGGGCCTCGGCTCGCATCTGCTGTCGTGGGCCGAACGCACGGCCGCCCACGAACGCGCCAGCCGCTCGGCCCGCGTGGAGACCTGGGACTTCCAGGCACCGGAGTTCTACAAGCGCCTCGGCTACGAGGTGGTGTGCGTGATCCCCGACTATCCGCCGGGGATCACGGAGTACACACTGACGAAAAGGCTCGGCTGACGGCCGCTCCGGGAAGGACTGCCGCCGAGGTCAGGACACCCGTCGCGCCCCCGCCGACGGCACCGCCACGAAGACGCGGGGTGCCGTGAAGCCGGCCGCGGCGAAGGCCTCCTCGATCGCCTTGGTGATCGTGTCCGCGGTCGTCGCCTCGACGAGGACGATCGCGGAGCCGCCGAAGCCGCCACCGGTCATACGGGCGCCGAGGGCGCCCGAGGCGACGGCGGTGTCGACGACGAGGTCCAGTTCGGGGCAGGAGATGCGGAAGTCGTCGCGCAGGGAGGCGTGGCCCTCGATCAGGACGGGGCCGATCGCGCGGGTCTCGCCCGACTCCAGGAGGGAGACGACCTGTTCCACCCGGTGGTTCTCCGTCACGATGTGGCGGACCAGGCGGCGGACCTCCTCGTCGTCGCCGAGGCGGTCGAGGGCCGCGTCCAGTTCGTCGTACGCGACGTCCCGCAGCGCGTCGACGCCGAGCAGGGCGGCGCCCTTCTCGCAGCCGGCGCGGCGCTTGCCGTACTCGCCCTCGCTGTGGGAGTGCTTGACCTGGGTGTCGACGACGAGGAGCTGCATGCCCTCGGCGGCCAGGTCGAAGGGGATCTGGCGCTGGGAGAGGTCCCGGGTGTCGAGGAACAGGGCGTGGCCGGCCTCGCAGCACGCGGAGGCGGTCTGGTCCATGATGCCGGTCGGGGCGCCGACGTAGACGTTCTCCGCGCGCTGGCACAGGCGGGCCAGCTGCCAGCCCTTGAGGTTCAGGTCGAAGAGGTCGTTGAGGGCGAGGGCCACGACCACTTCCAGGGCCGCCGAGGAGGAGAGGCCGGCGCCCGTCGGGACCGTCGAGGTGAGGTGGATGTCCGCGCCGGTCACCGCCGTGTGGCCGGCCTCGCGGAGGGCCCAGACGACGCCGGACGGGTACGCCGTCCAGGCGCGGTCGGCCTCCGGGGTCAGCCCTTCGAGGGACAGCTCGACCACGCCGCCCTCGACGTCGTCGGAGTGCAGGCGCAGCAGTCCGTCCGTGCGCCGGGACACCGCCGCGACGGTGGTGTGCGGGAGGGCGAAGGGCATGACGAAGCCGTCGTTGTAGTCGGTGTGCTCGCCGATGAGGTTCACCCGGCCCGGCGCGGCCCACACTCCCTCCGGCTCCGCCCCGTACAGCTCCTCGAACCGCTCGGCGACGACGACAGCCTCGCTCATCCCCTGACCCTGACCTTTCCGTACTCAACCGACGAACAACTGGATCGACCGACGAACTGGCCGACCCGGCACACTACTTGGCGTGCGACAGCGCGAAGACGCCCTACTCGGCGTGCGCCTGCGCGAACTTCCAGGCGTCCGCGACGATCTCCGCGAGGTCCGCGCGGGACGGGTTCCAGCCGAGCCGCTCGCGGGCCGTGGCGGCGGAGGCGACCAGGGTCGCCGGGTCGCCGGCGCGGCGGGGCGCGACCACCTCCGGGATGGGGTGGCCCGTCACCTGGCGGACGGTCTCGATGACTTCCCGCACCGAGAAGCCGTTGCCGTTGCCCAGGTTGCAGATGAGGTGCTCGCCGGGGACGGCGGCGTCCACCGCCAGCAGGTGGGCGTCGGCGAGGTCGGCCACGTGGATGTAGTCGCGGATGCAGGTGCCGTCCGGGGTCGGGTAGTCGTCACCGAAGACGGAGATCGCGTCCCGCCTGCCCTGCGCGACCTGGAGGACCAGCGGGATGAGGTGCGACTCGGGGTCGTGGCGCTCACCGCAGGAGCCGTACGCGCCGGCCACGTTGAAGTAGCGCAGCGAGACGGCACCCAGGCCGTGGGCCGCCGCCTCACCCGTGATCATGTGGTCGACGGCGAGCTTCGACGCACCGTACGGGTTGGTCGGCTTCGTCGGCGCGGACTCGACGATCGGGGTCGTCTCCGGCTCGCCGTACGTGGCGGCCGTGGAGGAGAAGACCAGCTTGCGGACGCCCGCCTCGCGCATCGCGCCGAGCAGCGCCATGGTGCCGCCGACGTTGTTGTCCCAGTACTTCTCGGGCTTCACGACGGACTCGCCGACCTGCGAGAACGCGGCGAAGTGGAGGACGGCGTCGAAGGAGGCGTCCAGCCACTTGGCGGCGTCGCGGATGTCGCCCTCGATGAAGGACGCGCCCGTGGGCACGCCCTCGCGGAAGCCCGTGGAGAGGTTGTCGAGCACGACGACCTCGTGGCCCGCCTCCAGCAGATGCTGGGCGACCACGCTGCCGACATAGCCCGCGCCACCGGTGACCAGGTACTTACCGCTCATGAACTCGCTACCTCTCGCAATCGCTCGGCCGCGCGCTCCGGCGGCACGTCGTTGATGAACACGTTCATGCCGGATTCGGAACCCGCGAGGAACTTCAGCTTGCCGGAGGTGCGGCGGATGGTGAAAAGCTCGAGGTGGAGCGCGAAGTCCTCACGCTGCACGCCGTCGAACTCCTCCAGCGCGCCGAACGGGGCCTGGTGCCAGGCCGCGATGTACGGCGTCGGAGGCTCACCTTCGCCGAAGATCCGGTCGAAGCGCCTCAAGAGTTCCAGATAAACCTTGGGGAATTCTGAGCGCGCGTCCTCGTCGAGCGCGAGCAGGTCGGGCACGCGGCGCTTCGGGTAGAGGTGGATCTCGTACGGCCAGTGCGCCGCGTACGGCACGAAGGCGGCCCAGTGCTCGGTCTGGAGCACGATCCGCTCGTCGGCGAGCTCCCGTTCCAGGACGGCGTCGAAGAGGTTCTCGCCGCCGGTGGCGTCCTTGTGGGCCGCGAGCGAACGCAGCATCAGGGCGGTACGGGGCGTGGTGAAGGGGTACGCGTAGATCTGCCCGTGCGGGTGCCCCAGGGTCACACCGATCTCGGCACCGCGGTTCTCGAAGCAGAACACCTGCTCCACGGAGGGGAGATGCGACAGTTCTGCGGTGCGGTCGGTCCACGCCTCCAGGACGAGACGGGCCTGCTCGTCGGTCAGGTCGGCGAAGGCCGCGTTGTGGTCCGAGGTGAAGCAGACGACCTCGCAGCGGCCGGCGTCACCGGCCAGCGACGGGAAGCGGTTCTCGAACACCACGGCGTCGTACGAGGAGTCGGGGATCTCGCTGAGCCGGTCGCCCTCGGAGGGGCAGAGCGGACATTCGTTCGCCGGGGGGTGATAGGTGCGCCCCTGGCGGTGCGAGGCGATCGCGACGGAGTCGCCGAGCAGCGGGTCCCGCCGCACCTCCGAAGTGGTGACGGTGCGCTCCAGGGGCCGCTTGTCCACCGCGTCGCGGACGGTGTCGTCGCGCAGGTCGTAGTAGATCAGCTCACGACCGTCGGCCAGCCGGGTCGAGGTCTTCTTCACGCCGGACTCCCCATCCGTACCGCATCAGGCAATCGATACATCACATCGACTCATCAAACAGAACCGAACACATCAAAGCACAAGTCCCCACCCTCGTCACCATCAAAATTAAACAAAGATCACCAGAATGCCAACTGAAGCGAGCTGCGCATGGAGAAACCCGCCGAACTCGCGGCCGAGCTACGGCTCCCCGTCGACTGGCTCGACTACACGATCCTCGCCCTCTACTTCGTCGTCGTCCTCGGCATCGGATTCGCCGCCCGGCGGTCCGTGAGGACGAGCCTGGACTTCTTCCTCTCCGGGCGGTCCCTGCCGGCCTGGGTGACGGGCCTCGCGTTCATCGCGGCCAACCTCGGCGCCACCGAGATCCTCGGGATGGCCGCGAACAGCGCGCAGTACGGCGTCTACACCACGCACTGGTACTGGATCGGCGCCATCCCGGCCATGGTCTTCCTCGGCCTGGTGATGATGCCCTTCTACTACGGCAGCAAGGTCCGGTCGGTGCCCGAGTTCCTGCTGCTGCGCTTCGACCGGGGCGCGCATCTGCTCAGCTCGGTCCTGTTCGCGTTCGCCGCGATCCTGATCGCCGGGGTGAACCTGTACGCCCTCGCCATCGTCGTCGAGGCGCTGCTGGGCTGGCCCGAGTGGGTGTCGATCGGCGTCGCGGGGGTCTTCGTGCTGGCGTACATCACCCTGGGCGGTCTCTCCTCGGCGATCTACAACGAGGTGCTCCAGTTCTTCGTGATCCTGGCGGCCCTCATCCCGATCACGGTGCTGGGCCTGAAGAAGGTCGGCGGCTGGGACGGCCTGTCCGACTCACTGACGCGAAGCCATGGGCCCGACTTCGTGACGGCCTGGGGCGGGACAGGCATCGGCAGCGACAATCCACTGGGCGCGAACTGGCTGACGATCGTCCTGGGCCTCGGCTTCGTGCTCTCCTTCGGCTACTGGACGACCAACTTCGCGGAGGTGCAGCGCGCGCTGTCCGCGAAGAACCTCTCGGCGGCCCAGCGCACCCCCCTCATCGCCGCCTTCCCGAAGATCTTCATCGTCTTCCTGGTGATGATCCCGGGACTGGTCGCCGCCGTACTGGTCCCGCGGTTCGGCACCGCCGAGTCGGGCTACCAGTACAACGACGCGATCCCGTACCTGATGGAGGACCTGCTCCCGAACGGCGTCCTCGGCATCGCCGTGACCGGCCTGCTGGCGGCGTTCATGGCGGGCATGGCGGCGAACGTCTCGTCCTTCAACACCGTCTTCACCAGCGACATCTGGGCGAAGTACGTGGTGCGGGACAGGGAGGACGCCTACTACGTGCGCTTCGGCCGCCTGATCACGGCGATCGGCGTACTGGCCTCCATCGGAACGGCCTTCCTGGCGTCCTCCTTCTCCAACATCATGAGCTACCTCCAGACGCTGTTCTCCTTCTTCAACGTGCCGATGTTCGTCGTCTTCATCATCGGCATGTTCTGGCGGCGCGCGTCGATGAAGTCCGGCTTCTGGGGCCTGCTGGCCGGCACGACGGCGGCAATGATCAACTACTTCGTCCTCTACAAGCAGGAGATCATCGACATCCCCTCCGACCAGGGCGCCAACTTCGTCTCCGCGATCGCGGGCTTCGTGGCGGGCGCGGTGGTGATGGTGGCGGTCTCGCTCTTCACGGCCCCCAAACCGGAGGAGGACCTCCAGGGCCTGGTCTACGGCACGCGCTCCCCCGGCATGGACGAACCGCCCGGCGAGGGCGACGACGCGTGGTACCGGAGGCCGGCGCTGCTGGGCTGGGGCGCGGTCGTCCTGGCTGCGGCGTGCTACATCCCGTTCTCGTTCTGACACCGGAGGGTTGATCCACATGTCCGAACACCCCGGCTCCTCGGGCTCTTCCGGTCCCCCCGAGCACCCCGGTTCCTCCGGGTACTCCGAGCGCGACGTCCAGCGCGAGGTCACCGAACTCCAGGGCAAGTCCGCCACCGCCGCCCAGCTCTTCGACATCCGCCGCATCATCGGCGGCCTCTTCGTCGTCTACGGCATCATCGTGACCCTCGCCGGCATCACGGCCTCCGACGCCGACATCGACAAGGCGGAGGGGGTCAACATCAACCTGTGGACGGGGGTGGGGATGCTGGGGCTGGGGGTTTTCTTTCTGGGGTGGCTGTGGCTCAGGCCTACGCCTCCACCGGTGGATGTGGAGCGGGTGGCGGGGGAGGACTCCGAGTGAGTGAAGGCCGGAGTTCATCCCGGCCCTCACACGTCACTCGGGGGCGAAGATGTCAGCCGGGTCCGTCACTTCGTAGGCGCGGTCGCGCAAGATCTTGAGCTTGTCCAAGTCGGTGGTCGCCAGGATCTTGCTGCGAACGGCGGGCGGCGCCTCGATATCTCGCCAGTAGAGGAGTCTCAGGACCAGGCGCTGCAGACGGCGCTGCTCAAAGCTTTCCACATAGCCTTCGGTCCAGGCCCTTTCCGCAGCTTCCAGCCATGCTCGTCGTGCCGACGGGTGCCAGATGTGCGGGGGCAGCTTCCATGGAGTCCGGTCGTTCTCCGAGCCCGCGTTCGCCGCATCAGGCTTCGTCGTCATCGAACAGGTCTGCCGCGTCGGTGACGTCGTAGGCGCGGTCCAGCCAGACCTGGAGCACCTCGGGGTCGGTGCAGCTGCGCACGCGCTCCCGCACGGAGTCCGGTACCAGGATGTGACGCCGATCCAGGGTGCGCAGGATGCCCGCGATCCGCTCCTCCACCCGCACCTCTTCTCGCAGCTTCACCGCGACCGGGTTCTTGAAGAAGTAGTTCACCGGCATCATCAGCTCCCTCCACACCTTCTTCGCCTGGGCGTCCACCAAGCCTGACTCGACAAGCTCCGCGAACACCGACGCAGTGTCAGGGTTCACGGTATCCAGAACCGCTGCGAGTGGTTCCAGTATCGCAGCGGCATCCCGGCCTTTACCATGCGTGATCGCCGAAAACACCGCGAGGGTGACATCCCGCGCCACCTCCGCCTCGTCCGCGATCACCGGCACGTTGTCCGGCCCGAGGACGAGCGGCCGTACGACCAGCGAGGCCCAGTCCGGCAGACCGAACCGGATGGGCTGGGCGGCCCATCGGGCGGTGGCACGGCTCTGGGTCATGACGATCAGCACCGGCTCGCAGCGGTACTTCTCGTGGAGGTACGCGAGGTAGTACGGCCAGCTGCCCCGCTTCCTGTCGTCCTTCTCTCCCTGCGATTCCAGGACCAGCAGGAAGGCGCCCTCGTCGGTGTCCACCCGCACCAGGCTGTCCACCCGGCGCTCCACCGGAGCGATCTCCGTCAAGTCCGTGTTGACCACGGAGATCGAGCGAGGCTCCGGAAACGGCACGTGGAACAGCCTCCGGAAGCTGCGGATCATGCCGTCGGTGTCCTTCTGGCAGATCTGATGCAGCGCCTCGTGCGGCGAGCTGACCATCGGATCTCCTTTCTGTCGGCGTGTTCAACGAGCTACGCGGCCATCAGTTCGCACCACACGTATTTGCCCCGGTGCCCGAACCGGGACGACGGCTGCCAGCCCCATACGTCCGTGCAGGCGCGTACGAGGGCGAGGCCTCGGCCGTCCTCCGCGCCGGGCTCCGCCAACCGGCCCGGAGGTTCCGGTGGTTCGGGGTCGGCGTCCCAGGCGCCGATCCACAGCGCGCCACCCGACCAGCGCACGCGGAGGGCCGCGGGGCCCTTGGTGTGGCGTACGGCGTTGGCGATCAGCTCTGTGGCGAGGAGTTCGGCGGTGTCCAGGAGGGCGGTGAGGCCGTGCATCGTCAGGATGAGGCGGAGGGTGCGCCGGGAGACGGTGACGGCTCGGGGGTCCTGGGGGATGTGGAGGACGTACTCCCAGGGTTTGGAGTCGTTTTCGGGCATGGGTCAGCTCCGTGGAGGGGGTGGGGAGTTGGTCGGGGCGGGCGGTGGCATTGCCTCAGCCGTCGTGGCGTGACGGAGTGGTGCGCTTCCGGGGGCCCGGCGTTCCGCAGCGCGTGCTGCGCGTCACTGACAGTAGGGCCACATTTTGGGCCCAGGCAAGTCGTTGCCGTAATCTTCCCCTCGAACGAGACACTGCTTCACAGCAGTTGGGGAGGAAGTCATGCCGCGCAGGCAGCAGCCCACCGCACGTCAGGAGCGCCTCGGTGCCGAACTGCGGAAACTGCGTGAGGCCGCAGGGTTCAAGGGACGTGAAGCCGCCGCCCTACTCGGGACGGACTCGGCACAGATGAGCCAGATCGAGTCCGGCACGGCGGGCGTCAGCAAGGAACGCGTACGGCAGATGGCCGCCCATTACTCCTGCACGGACAAGGAATTGATCGACGCGCTGGTGGCGATGGCCGGCGAGAAGGCGTGCGGCTGGTGGGAGGAGTACCGGGGCCTGCTGCCCACGTCGTTCCTGGACCTCGCCGAGCTGGAGTACCACTCCACGTATCGGCTCGACGTGGAGTTTCTGCACATCCCCGGCCTCTTCCAGACAGCGGACTACGCCCGCGCCGTCTTCGGGTATCGAGTTCCCGAGCTTCCAGAGGCCGACCTCGACCTGCGCGTGCGGCACCGAACACAGCGCCGGGTGATCATCGAGGAACCCGGCCCAGTCTCGTACGAGGCGGTGATCCACGAGGCCGCGCTGCGCATCAGAGTGGGAGACCGTGCCGCCTCACGAAGCCAACTCACGCGCATCCTGGACCTCTCCGAAGCGGAACACATCAGCGTGCGCGTCATCCCCTTCGACCTGGACGGCTTCGCCGGAGCCACGAACGGCATGACGTACATTGGCGGGCCGGTACCCAAGCTGGACACCGCGCTGCGCGACGCGCCGCAGGGCGCCGCCTTCATCGACTCCGAGGCCCAACTCACCACTTTTCGAACGCTTTTCCGTAAAGTGGAGGCTGCGTCACTCGCCCCCGAGCGGTCGCGTGACTTCATCCACAGGTTGACGAAAGAGCTGTGAGGCGTGCCGTGACCACCCGCGACAACTGGCAGAAGTCGTCCTTCTCGGGCAGCGGTGACGGCAACAACTGCGTCGAACTGGCCGCCATATCACCCCACTTGCTCGGCCTCCGTGAATCCGACACCCCCACCGCCATCCTCACCACCACGCCCGTGCCCGTCACGGAACTCCTCCGCGCAATAAACTCCGGCAGGTTCACCCCGCGCCGCCCGTGATCACCGAAGCTCTTCGGACGAAGGAACCGTGAGGCAGCCCATGATGAGCCCCGGCACCTGGCAGAGATCGACGTTCTCCGGAGGCGGCGAAGGAGACACCTGCGTCGAACTGGCCGCAGCCCCCGACTACTGGCAGAAGTCCACCTTCTCCGGTGGCGCCGAGGGCAACGCGTGCGTCGAAATCGCCGCCTCCCCCGCCACCCTCCACCTCCGCGAGTCCGACACTCCCACCACCCACCTCAGCACCACCCCCACCCCCCTCGCCAGCCTCCTCCACCGCATAAAGGCCGGCCGCCTCCGTACGGCGGACTGAGGAAAACCCCCGTCGGCGCGCGGGGGCCCGCCGGATGGCAGGGCCGGAACGGGCGTTCCTACGGTGGTCGCATGCCTTCCCCCACGCCCCACGCCGCCGGCCGAACGACCGCAACGTCAGCCCTCGGTCTCGCCCTCGCGCTCCTCGCAGCGCTCGCCCCAGCCCGTGCCCAAGCCACCACCTCGGACCCCCTGCAACGTGACGCTGACGCCCTACGGGACACCGGCGTGACCGGGGTGTCCGTGCGGCTGGACGCGCCTCGCCGCAAACAGACCGTGCTCAGTGGCGTGGGCAACCTCGCCACGGGGACGCCAGTGCCGCCCGCCGGGTACATCCGTATCGGCAGCACGACCAAGACGTACGTCGCGACCGTGGTCCTCCAACTCGTCGGCGAGGGGCGGCTGTCGCTGGAGGACAGCGTGGACCGGTGGATGCCGGGGGTGGTTCGGGGCAACGGCAATGACGGGCGGCGGGTCACCGTCCGGCAACTCCTCCAGCACACCAGCGGGCTGCCGGACTACACCGCGGACGTCGTCCCGGACATGAGCGCCGCCGGATACCTCAAGCACCGCTCGACGACGTACACCTCGGAGCAGCGCGTCGCGTTCGCCATGACACACCCTCCCGTCTTCGAGCCGGGGGCCCGCTGGGAGTACTCCAACACCAACTACATCCTGGCCGGCATGGTGATCGAGGCGGTCACCGGCCGGACCTGGGACCAGGAGGTGCGGGATCGGATCCTGCGCCCGCTGGGGCTCACGCACACCTACGCGCCGGGCGACGACCCGCGTCTCCCCCGTCCCCACGCCCGTAACTACCAGCAGTTCCAGCCGTCCGAGTCGGGGGGCGGCCTCATGACGGACACCACCCTCGCCTACCTCCCGTTCGACGGAGACGCCGACGGCTCGATGATCAGTACGACCGCCGACACCAACCGCTTCTTCTCCGCGCTCCTGAGCGGCAAGCTCCTCGCCCCCGCCCAACTCGCCGAGATGCGACGCACGGTCGCCGTGCCCGACGCCCCCGACGAGGTGCCGGGCTCGCGCTACGGACTGGGGCTGGCGTGGACGCCGCTGACCTGCGGCGGCGGCTACTGGGGCCACAGCGGCAGCGGCTTCGGCTATCTGGCGTGGCCCGCGACCACGCCAGACGGCCGGGTCTCGGTCACCGTCTCCGTACACAGCCGGCCGGGCGACGAGGCGACCGCCGTACGCCAGATCCGGGGCATCACGGACCTGATCGACCACGCCGTGTGCGCCCAGAAACAAGTGTCCGCACCGTCTCACGACACGCCGTGAAACGGCCGATCGGGATGGGACTCGCGAGCCAATAGGTAACCGTTGGCCGGATGCGCCGACAGCATCGGAAGCAGCCGCCGGGGCCGAGGCCGAACCCCTACCCCCCCACCCCCGGCGGAGCCTGCGGCACCGGTCCCGCCCGGTCCAGCAACCCCGTGCGCGCCGCCAGCGCCGCCGCCTCCAGCCTCGACCCCACCCCCAGCTTCATCAGCACCCGCTGCACGTGCGTGCGGGCCGTCGACGGGGCGATGCCCATGCCCGCAGCGATCAGTCTCGTGTCCTCGCCGTCCGCGACGCGGACCAGGACCTCGACCTCGCGGGGCGTCAGCATCTGCAGGAGTCGTTGGCCCTCGTCGTCCGGCTGGGCGGCGGGGTTCAGCAGTTCGCTGAAGGCGCTCTGCAGCAGTTGCGGCGCCACCGCCGCCTCTCCCGCGCGGGCCTTCATGATGGCCCGCTCGACCCCCTCGATGCGCTCGTCGTGCCGGACGTAGCCCGACGCGCCCGCGGCGAACGCGGCCGCGATGCCGCG
This sequence comes from Streptomyces sp. CA-210063, assembly GCF_024612015.1. Classification (NCBI taxonomy): domain Bacteria; kingdom Bacillati; phylum Actinomycetota; class Actinomycetes; order Kitasatosporales; family Streptomycetaceae; genus Streptomyces; species Streptomyces sp. CA-210063. The sequence continues at coordinate 6,304,913 of NZ_CP102512.1, read as the reverse complement.
CGGGCTGGGTACGGGGCCGAGGACCAGTACCGCCACCTGCGGACGCTCCCGCTTGATCTTCACCACCGGGTCGAATATGCCCGGCTCGGCGGGTGTCGCCGTGCCGAGCAGGCACACCTCGGGTGCCCTTGTGATCACCAGCTCCGCCGCGCCCGCGGCGGGTGCCGCCGCGGCGAGCACCCGGTGCCCCCGCAACTTCAGCGCCGAGGCCAGCGCCTCGGCGAGCAGTCGGTGGTCGTCGACCACCATGAGCCGCACTCCCATCGAGCCAGCCACCCCCCAGTCCCCCCAATGGTTGCCAACTATGGCTGCCCACCGGTGCTCACGGACAGAAGCCCCCCGACTTCCCCGTCTGCTCCCCCGCTCTCATGCCCCCGGAAGCTACACGCTTGTTCGACGTTGCGCTCCCCCTATCGGAGAGAAGTGCCCCGGATTACCGAAATTCCCTCCGATTCGAGCGTGATGAGGGATACGTCCACGGCCCCGCCCCTGAGCTGGGACGGGGCCGTCGAGCGAGGCCGAGGGGGCGCGTGGGGTTACTTCGCCCCGAAGCCGAGCGCCGTGTACTCCTTCTCGTCCTTCGAGTACGGCTGGCTGACGAGTTCCTTGCCCATGAAGAGCCGTCCGTCGGTGTAGAGGAGCTCACTCATCGTCGGGACCATGCTGCTGATCGTGGAGCGGACCGTGTCGGTGGCCGGGGTCTCCAGGAGCACCGTCTGCTTCAGCGTCTTGCCGTCGACGGAGACCACCTGGGAGCCCTTGTCGTACGGGCCGTCCTTCCAGGCGATGATGTTCGGCCCGTCCATGCGGATCGGGAACAGCTCGTAGTCGTCGCCCGCGTCGACCCGGTCGCCGGTGGACTTACCGGTGGCCAGCGAGAAGGAGACGATCTCGTTGGTCGAGCTGTACGAGCCGGTGCCGTCGTGGTTCTCGGTCGGCATGTACACCTTGTCGTTGCCGACGTAGATGCCCTTGCAGGCCCAGACGCCGCGCACCGGGCACTCGTAGTTGTACTTGTCGTCCGGGATGGAGATCTTGGCGCGCAGCTTGCCGCTCTCGTCGAGCGAGAAGATGTCGGTCGTGCCGGTCAGCGGGACGTCGCTGCCCGTCACCACACCGAAGACCACCGGGTTGGTGGAGATGATCTTGGCTCGCTGGATGCCGGACGGCACCTTGTAGGTCCACTTGACGCTGCCCGACTTCGGGTCGAGCAGCTGGATCTCGAAGGTCTCGCTGCCGTAGTCGCCGCACTTGCGGACCGCGATCAGCTGGGCGCCGCCCGCGTAGCCCTCGTCGGTGCACTCGCCGACCTTCGGCGACCACAGCACCTTGCCGGAGTTGACGTCGAAGGCGGCGCCGCCGGAGTAGCCGCCGGCCGCGGCGACCGTCGTACCGGAGATGGTGACCTCGCCGAACGGCACCTTCTCGCCGCTCAGCTCGGAGCTCTTGGTCCACAGCTCCTTGCCGGTCTCCACGTTGAACGCGGTGACCTCGGTGCAGGGCTGGCGGTCGTCCTTGTTCTTGCGCTTGGCCGCCTCCGTCACCACGACGGCGACGCCCTCGGTGGTGACCTCACGGGAGCTCGCACAGGTCTGACCGGTCAGGTCCAGCGTCCACTTGGACTTCCCGCTGTCCGGGTCGTAACCGATGATCTGGTTGACGGCGGCCTTCGCGTACGTGGTCTTCGTCAGCCAGGAGCCCTTGACGCTGTCGATCTGCAGCTTTTCCTTGACCTCGTGCGCGGGCACCTGGAAGAGGATCTTCGCGCCGGTGCTGGACGGCACCTTCTCCTGCGCCTCGGTCGGCACCTCGACGCCGCCGGTGGACGAGCCGCCGGACGACGACGTGCCGCCGTCGTCGCCCTTGGGGTCGTTCTTGCCGCCGGTCGTGCCCTCCGAACTGGCGGTGTCCTTCTTGCCGTTGTCGTCGTCCCCGGCGGAGGTGGCGACATAGACGCCGCCGCCGACGATGAGCGCGATGGCCGCGACCGCCGCGGTGATGATGATCGCCGTGGAGTTGAGCTTCTTCTTGCCGACCGGGGCCTGGCCCACCTGCGGCTGCATCGGCATGGTCTGCGGCTGATAGCCGTACGGCTGCTGGCCGTAGGGGCCCGGCTGCGGCTGCTGGCCGTAGGGGCCCGGCTGGCCCGGCTGGCCCGGGTAGCCGTAGCCGGGCTGGGGCGGAGGCGTCTGCTGCGGGTAGCCGTAGCCGGGGCCCTGCGCGGGCGGGGGGCCCTGCGGCGGCTGGGCCGGCGGCGGGGTCTGCTGGGCCGGGGGTGCCTGCGGGTAGCCGTAGCCCGGCCCCTGGGCGGGCGGGCCCTGCGGCGGGGGCGTCGGGGCGCCGAAACCGCCCTGCGGCGGGGGCGTGGGCGCGCCGAAGCCGCCCTGCGGCGGGGCGTCCTGCGGGGGCTGGGCGGGCGGCTGGTTCGGGGGCGGGCCCGGCGGCTGGTTCGGCGGGGGCGGCGGCTGCGTCATGACGTGGATACCTCGGAGCGGATCTGGGTGGACGGATGGGGGACGAACGGGAAGGGTCGGGAGGTCACTTGCCGTAGGCCAGCATCAACTTCTCCTTCGCGTCGTCGGCACCGTTCAGCAGGGTGTTGGAGATGTAGAAGCGCCCGTCCACGTAGTCGACGGCCTCCCTGTAGAAGGTGCTCTCGATCTTCGCGGCGCTCGCCGGCAGTTGCAGGAGCTTGGTCGCCTTGTGGTTGCCGCCGGTCGTCGGGAAGGACACGACCTGGCCGCCCTCGCCCTGCGACGGCTCCACGTACGCGATCAGCTTCGAGCCGTCGATCTTGACCGACGCCATCACCGCGTCGGAGGAGGGGGACTTGACGCGCCACTTCTCCTTGCCGGTCGCGAGGTTCAGCGCGACGATCTCGTTCGTGCCGTCCTTCTCCTCGGTCGGCAGGTAGACGGTGTTCGCGTCGGCCGCGACGCCCACGCAGCTCTGGATGTCGCGGGTGATGATCCCGCCGTCGCACTCGGGCGCGAACGGCTCGGCGGCGGGGTCGACCTGTGAACGGATCGAGCCGTCGGCCTTCAGGGTCGCGATGTTCCAGGTGTTGTCTTCCTCATTGGTGAGGTAGAGGACGAGCGGGTCCACGGAGTACGCGTGCTCGACCCGCCAGCCCTTGGGGACCTTCCACGTCCACTTGGCCTTGCCGGTCTTCGGGTCCAGCTCCTGGACCTCGTCGTGCTCCTTGTCGGTGGTCACCGCGCAGGAGGAGAGGGAGATCAGCCGCGTGCCGCCCGCGAACCCGGCCGGGTAGCAGGACTGGCCGTAGTTCTTCTTGTCCCACAGCTTCTTGCCGGTGTTGACGTCGTACGCCGTCCCGGACTGCGAGCGGCCCACCATCAACGTGTCACCGGTGACGGACAGCTGCACGCTGCTGGCGCTGTCGAACAGGTCGCTCTTCTCCAGCTCCGCCGACCAGCCCTTCTCGCCGGTGTTCAGGTCCACCTGCTGGAGCTGGTCGCACTCGGCGTTCGCCGAGGTGGTCTTCTGGTACGAGATCACGACCCGGCCGCCGGAGGTCGCCTCCGGGGTGACCGAGCAGACCTTGCCGGGGAACTCGATCGGGTCCCAGGCAGGGTTCCCGTCACCGACGTTGTAGGCGAAGAGCTGCTTGTACGCCGGCTTCACCGCGACCTTGTCGGTCACCCACAGGCCGGGGGCGTTGGCGCCGGAACCGGGGGCGTCGGGCGCGCTCTTGTACCAGAGCACCTTCGCCTCGCCGGCCTTGCGGTCCGCGTTGAGGTCGGAGACGTCGACGTCCTCGGCGCCGTCGCCGCTGCCGTCGCCCTTGTTGACGGGCTGGGTGGGCGAAGGGGTGGGCTTGCCGTCCCCGGTGGGGCTCGCGCTCTCCTTGGCGACCGGCTTCTTCTCGCCGTCGTCACCGAGGCTCGTCACCGCGAACACCGTGCCGCCGACCACGAGCAGCGCGGCCACGGCGGCGCCGACAATCATCGCGGGCTTGCCCTTGAAGGGGTTCTTCGAGCCTCCGCCGCCGTCCGGCGGGGTGGGCCCGCCCGGGTACTGGGGCTGCGGGTAGCCGTAACCGGCCTGCGACGCCGGGTTGTACGGGCCGGGCTGCGCGTACGGCCCCGACTGCTGCGGCTGCGCGTACGGGCCGGGCTGCTGCGGCTGGGCGTACTGACCGGACTGCGCGGGCTGGGCGTACGGGCCCTGTTGCGCGGGCGGTTGCTGGGGGTAGCCGTAGCCGGGGCCCTGCGCGGGCGGGCCCTGCGGCGGGGGCGTCTGCGGGTAGCCGTACGGCGGTTGCGGCGGTTGCGGCTGTGACTGGTGTGGTGGGTGCTGCGGAGTTCCGAAGCCGCCCTGCGGCGGCTGATCGGGTGGCTGAGTCATCAGCGCTTTCCCCCTGTTCGCTGCTTTCGAGCCACCCGTGGTCACGCGTGGTGTCGCTTCTCAGACTGTTGAGACTCTTCTCAGACGGCTCTTTCTATCACTGCGACGCTCCCACGCACGGGGCCGGTCGCTCCCCTGTTCCCAAGGGAGAACCGGCCCGTGATGCCCTCGTTACGCTCCTTCACGCCCCCTTCACGGGACGTGCGCGCCGTGCGCGATACGCCATTTGAAGGCCAGGGAACTTATGAGCGCCGGTCAGGAGTCGCGCCCCTCAAGGGGCGCGGGGCTGTGTCGATATGCGGCTCCGCCGCGTGGGCGCGAGCAACCACGAACAACCCGCACCCGCACCCGCACCCGCACCCGCACCCGCAATCGAACACCGCACCCCACGGCGACTGGGCGAACCCTCACGCTTCCTCGGCGAGTTCCAGCCACCGCATCTCAAGCTCTTCCTTCTCGGCGCCCAACGCCCGCAACTCCCCGTCGAGTTCCCCCACCTTCGCGAAGTCCGTCGCGTTCTCCGCGATCCGCGCGTGCAACTTCGCCTCCTTCTCGGAGACCTTGTCCAACTGCCGCTCGATCTTCTGGAGTTCCTTCTTCGCGGCCCGGGCGTCCGCGGCGTTCTTCTGCGCGGCCTCGGCGGCGGGCTTCACGGCCACCCCGGCGGAGGCCGCGGCGGCCTCCTCCATCTTGTGGCGCCGCTCGATGTACTCGTCGATCCCGCGCGGCAGCATCCGCAGCGTCGCGTCGCCGAGGAGGGCGAACACCTTGTCGGTCGTGCGCTCGATGAAGAACCGGTCGTGGGAGATCACGATCATCGACCCCGGCCAGCCGTCGAGGAGGTCCTCCAACTGCGTGAGGGTCTCGATGTCGAGGTCGTTCGTCGGCTCGTCGAGGAAGAGGACGTTGGGCTCGTCCATGAGCAGCCGCAGAATCTGGAGCCGCCGCCGCTCACCACCGCTGAGGTCGCCCACCGGCGTCCACTGCTTCTCCTTGTTGAACCCGAAGGTCTCGCAGAGCTGCCCCGCCGTCATCTCGCGCCCCTTGCCGAGGTCGACGCGGTCGCGGATCTGCTGCACGGCCTGGAGCACCCGCCAGGTGGGGTCGAGCTCGGCGACCTCCTGGGACAGGTACGCGAGCTTGACGGTCTTGCCGGTGACGACGCGTCCGGCGGCGGGCTGCTTCTCGCCGTCGCTGCGCGCGGCCTCGGCCATGGCCCGCAGCAGGGAGGTCTTGCCGGCGCCGTTGACCCCGACGAGTCCGATCCGGTCGCCCGGCCCGAGGTGCCACGTCAGATGCTTCAGCAGCACCTTCGGCCCGGCCTGCACGGTGACGTCCTCCAGGTCGAAGACGGTCCTGCCCAGCCGGGACGACGCGAACTTCATCAGCTCGCTGGTGTCGCGCGGCGGCGGCACGTCCGCGATCAGTTCGTTCGCCGCCTCGACCCGGAACCGCGGCTTCGACGTACGGGCGGGCGCCCCGCGCCGCAGCCACGCCAGTTCCTTGCGGACCAGGTTCTGCCGCTTGGTCTCCTCGGTGGCGGCGATGCGCTCCCGCTCGGCGCGTGCGAAGACGTAGTCGGAGTACCCGCCCTCGTACTCGAAGACCGAGCCCTTCTGCACGTCCCACATCCGCGTGCACACCTGGTCCAGGAACCACCGGTCGTGGGTGACGCAGACCAGCGCGGAGCGCCGCTCACGGAGGTGCTGGGCGAGCCAGGAGATGCCCTCCACGTCGAGGTGGTTGGTGGGCTCGTCGAGAACGATCAGGTCCTGCTCCTCGATGAGCAGCTTGGCGAGCGCGATACGCCGCCGCTCACCGCCGGAGAGCGGGCCGATGACGGTGTCGAGCCCCTGCGGGAACCCCGGCAGGTCGAGCCCGCCGAAGAGCCCGGTCAGTACGTCCCGGATCTTGGAGTTGCCCGCCCACTCGTGGTCCGCCATGTCCCGGATGACCTCGTGCCGGACGGTGGCGGCCGGGTCCAGGGAGTCGTGCTGGGTGAGCACGCCGACGTGGATGCCGCCGGAGTGGGTCACGCGCCCGGAGTCGGCCTCCTCCAGCTTCGCGAGCATCCGGATCAGGGTCGTCTTCCCGTCCCCGTTCCGCCCCACGACGCCGATCCGGTCCCCTTCGGAGACGCCGAGCGAGACCCCGTCGAGCAGGGCGCGGGTGCCGTACACCTTGCTGACGTTCTCGACATTGACCAGGTTGACGGCCATTACTCTCCTGCCACGGGGACGATCGACCCTCCAGGGTAGTCCGCGGGGCGGAGGGGTGTGACGGGCGGCGGGGTGGGGGGCGGGGGTGGGACCGGGGCGGGACGCCGCGACCGGGGGCGGGGACTGGGGGCGGACATACTCAGGGCCGGGGGCCGGGGGCCGGGGGCCGGGGGCCGGGGGCCGGGGGCCGGGGGCCGGGGGCCAGAGGCCAGAGGCCAGGTCCGCCCCGTCGCCCTCCCAGCGGCAGCGGCCCTCCACACGCCACACCCGGTAGACCCCGTACGACGGTCCCGCGCCACCCGCTCCTACTCGCGTGAGGAATGTCCCGTACTCCTCGGCAGGCGCACGCCCATCTGCGCTTCCAGCTCGGCCGGCGAGTCCTCGGCAAGAGGTTCCTCCAGGCCCCGCCCGTGCCCGAGCTCCCCGAACGCCGCGCCGTCGGCCGACGCGGCACCTAACGCCGCGACCCGCTGCCGTACGTCCGCCCACCCCTGATCACCCAGGCACCGATGGCGCCGACAGGAGCGGGGAGCGGTGGGGGAGCAGCCGTGCCCCCGTCCCGTACGCCGAGCCCAGTAGCCCCGGATACTCCCGCCGGCAGACGACCCCGGCGCCCCCGCCCGGCACCGTGGTGCGCATGAAGACAAGCCGTCCCGTACGCCGGGGCTTCCTCGTCGTCCATGTCGCCGCCTCCGCCTGCTGGCTCGGGCTCACGCTCGGGCTGCTCGCGCTCGGGGTCACCGCGGGCACCACCGGGTCCTCGGAGACGGTGGAGGCGTCCGTCCGGGCCATGAAGCTGTTCGCGGACTGGCTCCTGATCCCGGTCGCGCTCCTGACGTTCGGCAGCGGGCTGGTGCTGTCGCTGGGCACCCCGTGGGGGCTGGCCCGGCACCGCTGGGTCTGGACGAAGTTCTGGCTGACCCTGGCCACCCTCACCGCCACGGTCTTCGCGCTGCGCCCCGGCGTGAACTCGGCGCTCACCGCCGTCGCGGCGGGCGGCCCGCTGCCCGACGCGGGAGACGTGCTGTTCGGACCGGTCGTCTCGCTGACCGCGTACGTCTTCATGACCGCCATCTCGGTGCTGAAGCCCTGGGGCCTCACCAGGCGTGGCCGTCGGCTGCGGCAGGCCACCGCCCGCGGCGAGCGGGCCGCCACGGGGCGCACGACTCGGACCGAGGGCCCCGGCCGCGCGGCCGACAGCGTCGCCGCGACCGCGTCGACGACCTCGACCGGGAGCCGCTCCTCGACGACGCGGGCAAGCCGCTGACCTTCGCCGGCTGGTACCCGGACCGGCACCATGGGGTTGGGATGGTGGAGCCTGCTGCCGGCAACTCTGCTGGTGCCTTCCTTGGCCCTGGCCATGCGCTTCGCCTGGACCGTGCTCCGCCCTGAGTCCGAGGGCCGCCCTGAGCCGGAACCGGAGCCCGAGCCGGAGCCCGAGCCCGAGCCGGAGCCCGACCCACAGCCGGATCCGAGGCGACTGCGAGGGTAGTGGCCCCCACTGCGGCGCCGGCAGGCAAGCGGCTCGCCGCCGACCCGGCCGACCTCGTCGCCCCCGACGGCTCGACGTACCGCCTGAAGAGCAGCAGTTCGTCAGAAAAGTTCGTCGGAAAAGGCCGTGCGCCCCGGGGAATCATCACCCGAGGCGCACGGCAGTCCTGTGGGACCCCTACGGCCGCTGCCGCTGGATCAGCGCCGACGCCGGGGCCAGAGAGCGCCCGTCGGGGGCCGACTCCTGGTGGACGGGCATGTCGTCGCGGATCAGGTTCTCGGGGATGAAGACGGCCGCGGCGACTCCTCCGTTGGTCGACTGGCGCAATTCGACGCGCAGACCCTGGCGGTCGGCGAGCCGGTTCACCACGATCAGACCGATCTGCTTGGCGTCGAGGAGGTCGACCTTCTCCGACTGGATCTTGCGGTTGGCGTCGGCCATCGCCTCCTCGTTCATGCCGAAGCCGCTGTCCTCGACCTCGATGAGGACCCCGTCGCGCAGCCGGGCGGCGCGCAGCTGCACCTTGGTGGAGGGCGGGGAGAACGCGGCGGCGTTCTCGACGAGTTCGGCGAGCAGATGGATGACGTCGGCGACGGAACCGCCGTTCAGCGACACACGTGGTGCGGCCCAGATCTGCACGCGGGTCGCGTCCTCGATCTCGGCGACGGCGGCCCGCAGGATGTCCGACAGCGCGATCGGGTCGCGCCAGCCGCGGCCGGGGGCGATCCCGGACAGGATGAGCAGCGACTCGGAGTGGCGCCGCATCCGCGTGGCGAGGTAGTCGATGCGGTAGAGGTCGTACAGCTCGGCGTGGTTCTGCTGTTCCTGCTGGCGCTGCTCCATCACGCTGAGCAGGTCGAGCTGGCGGTGGAGCAGCACCTGGCTGCGGCGGGCGAGGCTGACGTACACCCCGGAGATGCCGCTGAGGAGTTCGGCGCGCTCGGCGGCCGCCTTGAGCGCGGCCCGCTGCACCGCCGTCAACGCGGTGCCCACCTGGGCGAGTTCGTCACCCGCGAGGCGCCGCATCGGGGCCTCGGCGTCGATGTCGACGCCCTGCCCGGCGTGCAGCTTGCGCATGGCCTGCGGCAGGCGCCGGCCGGCGACCTCGAGGGCGGAGTTGCGCAGGTCGAGGAGTTCGACGATGAGGCCGCGGCCGACGCCCACGGAGACGAGGAGCGACAGGAGCACGCCGACGAGGCCGAGGACGACCGCGACGCCGGAGGCGCCGAGCGAGTCCCAGCCGAAGGCGTCCGCCTTGGCCGCCGCGCCCGTACCGGCGGCCTCCTCCGCCTCGGCGAGGCCCTTGAGCACGGTCGTCGAGGAGGAGTCCCAGTCCCGCAGCACGGCCGCCGACACGGCTCCCGCCCCGGCGTCGGTCACCCGGTCCTCGACCTCGGCGAGGGTGGTGTAACCGTCGCTCTCCAGCAGCACGTTGTAGGCGGGCTGGTGCTCGGGCTTGAGGTCGGCGACAGCCGGCTTCAGCAGCTCGCGCTGGGTGGCGACGGCGCCGATGAACTGCGCGTACTGCTCCTTGGTGAGCGTCCCGGAGGCGGTGGCGGCGGCCAGCAGCGCCTGCTCGCGGGCGACGGCGTCGCGGGCGCGGGAGAGTTCGAGGACGACACGCGCCTCGGAGGTCGCGTCGGTGCCCTTCTCGCTGGTGAGCGCACCGGTCACGGCGAAGGCGTGGTCGATGACCGCCGAGTACTGGGTGTACGCCGTCGACACCGCGTCCTTCGCCCCGGACGCGGTGGTCTCCGCGCGCAGGGCCGCCAGGTCGCTGAAGTCGGCTTCGAGGGCGTCCAGGCGTTTGGGCAGACCGCTGTCGATGAGGCCCGCGTCCGAGCTGGAGGAGTTGAGGCCCGCGCGGAGCTCCGTCACGGCCTTGTCGGTGGTCTGCTGGTCGGCCCGCAGTTCGTCCAGGCCGGTTTCGGTGCGCTTGGCCGCGTACCGGATGGCGGCGGTCCGCTCGGCCTGCAGGGCGGTCACGAACTCCGCGACCGGCGCGAGCAGTTCGCTGTTGACGTCCTTGGCACGCTCGGTGTCACCGATGCTCGCCACGGTCGTCACGGCGGCGTAGCTCCACAGCGCCATCAGCGACACGATGGGCAGCATCAACAGGGCGACGATCTTCGCCCGCACGGATCTGGGTCGCAGCCGGGCGGTCATTCGGAAGATTTGCATGGGGACCTCGCTCGGAAAGGGCGGCTCAAGCGCCCCGTATGGGGCGCGGGGAACTGCGCGACCAGCCCCCACCGGGCCCGCAGATGACAACGGCGCTCAAAGCGGACCGCTCACGCAGTCGAAAGCTCAACCTCACGCAGCAGTTCATCGGCGAAGGAAGACTCCGCACGTTTGCCCGTCGGCGACAGCGCCACATACGCGGAGGTCAGGAAGAGGAACGACCCCAGCAACACGGCGAGCGGGAACAGGAACTCCGTGGCCGTGGCCCCCGCCAACTGGGCCGTGCTGGGCGCGAGATCGATGCTCACGGCGTACATCGCGGTGTAGTGCATGCTGCTGACCGCGAGCCCCATCACGAGCGCGGCGATCGCGGCGAGCACCCCGCCCCGCACGATCAGCGTGAGCGTCAACGCGGCGGTCGCGGCGACGACCGCGATCACCACGGAGGCGATGACCAGGGACGGGTTGTAGCTGACCTCGCCGTGCAGGTTGAGCGCGGCCATGCCGGTGTAGTGCATGGCGGCCACGCCGAGCCCGGTGCCCAGGCCGCCGAAGGCCACCGCCCGGACCCGGGAGCGGCCGTAACCGGCGGTGAAGACACCGGCGCTGACCACGGCGATCGCCATCACCAGGCTGAGGACGGTCATGGGGACGTCGTAACGGATGGGCGTCCCTTCCACGCCGAAGCCCATCATCGCCACGAAGTGCATGGTCCAGATGCCCGAGCCGATCGCGAACGACGCGAGGGTCAGCCAGTTCCGCTTCGAGGCGCCCTCGGCCTCAAGTGCCCTGACGGTGCAGCGCAGTCCGAGTGCGGAGCCGACGCAGGCCATGACGTAGGAGAGGACGGGGGTGACCCATCCGGCGCTGAAGTGGTCCATGTGTCCCATGAAGGAACCCCTCTCGCCCGCCGCGCGGACGACACCGTGCGCACGGGAAGTACCGCCGGTAACGAGTCACCGGGGATCGAGATCATGCCACTCGAAAACGACGGGCATACCGATCGAAAGGGACCACAAGGGACTTGGGTGAACATTAAAACGCTGTGGCGTGGGTTACAAACTGAGAGGTTTGGCAAACCAATGCGCGACGTGCACATTTCCTCCACCGGACCACCCCGGTCAAGCACTTGACCGTTTGGCACGACCAATGAGTTCCACCAGCGACCACCCGGCGACCGTCATGGCCACCGCCATCGGCGCGGTCACCTGGACGGCGATCAACAGAGCCGAACGCCCCTCGAACAGCCCGCCGAAACCGACCATGGAGAGCCCGAGCACACCGAAGAGACACAAGGTCACCCCGAGGGCCGCGGCGGGACCGGAATACGCCCCCGGCCTGCGCGAACCACTCGCCCGGGACGACCGTGCGGCGGGCCGCTCGAAGCTCCGGAAGGCGGTGACGAGGACCGCCGTGAGGACGGCCGCGGCGGCGATCCGCAGGGGCAGTTGGGCCCACCAGGCACCCGTCGCGGGCGCGGGCAGCGGCACATCCAGCGCGAGCAGGACGCCGTACACCCCGAGCATGGCCGAAAGATGCCACAAAAACGCCGTCATCGAGATGCCGTTGGCCGCCACGACCGCCCGCCACACCTTCGGCCGCTCCAGCCACCGCGTCACCGGCCCGCGCAGCCACTCCACCGCGCCGACCAGCCACAGCCCGTGGCACAGCAGCGCGAAGGTCGGCGGCGCCATGTTCGACACCTTCTCGCCCGGCATCCCGACCATCGACAGCGGATACGGCCCGTACGCCACCAGCAGCGCGGCCCCCGCGAGCCCCGCGCCGGCGAGCAGATACGGCCGTGTCAGCCGCCCGTCGGCCCGCAGGAACCCGAGTTGGTGGATCGCGAGCCACACGAAGGCGAAGTTGAGGAACTCGACGAACGGCACGTCGAGCGCGAACCGCAGCACGTCCACGAGCGCGGCGGCCGCGACCAGCCCCCCGAACGCGCCCCACCCGTACCTCTCATGCAGCTTCAGCAGCGGCGGGGTGAAGGCGACCATCGCGAGATAGATCCCGATGAACCACAACGGCTGCGCGACCAGCCGCAGCGCGACGTCGAGCAGTCCGCCGCCTCCGCCCGCGAGTTGGAGAAGGACGGCGGCGGCACCCCACACACCTATGAACACCATGGTGGGGCGGAGGAGCCGCTGAAGACGGGCGCGGAGGAAGGCGGGGTAGACGGATGCCCCCTCATCCGTCTCATCCGTGCTCTTTCGGCTGAGCGAGCGGTAGGAGAGGGCGTGCGAGAAGCCGCCGACGAAGAAGAACACCGGCATGATCTGCAGGGCCCAGGTGAGGATCTGGAGCCGTGGCTCGACGGCGAGGAGGTTCCCCACCTCGACCCGCCCGTCACCGCCGGTGGTCACGGCCGCCATCAGCCAGTGGCCGAGGACGACCGTGCCGAGGGAGGCGACGCGGAGGAGGTCGACGTACCGGTCTCGGGTGGACGGGGTGACGGCGGCGAGTTCTCTCGCACTCACGCTTGCACTCATGGGAGTACGGTCGCGCGGGCGCCCGGGCGGGCATCAGCGCTCCCGTACTCAACTCACGTCTGAGTACGTCGCGTTCGCGGGACTCACCGGACTCACCGGACTTATGGAATGACTGTCGCGCCCGGTGCGGGCGAGGCGGCCACCCGCGCCGCCCTGCACGTGCCGGACGCGAGGAGCCCCTGAGCGATGGCGCGTGCCGACTCGGCGTCCCGGGCGAGGAACGCCGTGGTCGGCCCCGAGCCGGAGACGAGCCCGGCGAGGGCGCCGGCCGCGCGGCCCTCGGCGAGGGTGTCGGCCAGCTTCGGGAACAGCGAGAGGGCGGCGGGCTGGAGGCCGTTGGAGTCCGGCAGGAAGTCCGCGAGGGCGTCTACGTCGCCCTTGGCGAGCGCGTCGATCAGTACCTGGGAGGCGACGGGCTCGGGCACGACGTCGTACTCGTGGAGCCGGTCGAACTCGCGGTAGACGGCCGGGGTGGAGAGCCCGCCGTCGGCGACCGCGAACACCCAGTGGAACGAGCCGCCCACGTCGAGGGGCCTCAGCTGCTCGCCCCTCCCGGTCCCGAGGGCTGCCCCGCCCACCAGGCTGAACGGCACATCACTCCCCAACGCGGCGCAGATGTCGAGGAGTTCGTCGCGCGAGGCGTTCGTGCCCCACAGGGTGTCGCAGGCGAGCAGCGCGCCGGCCGCGTCCGCGCTGCCGCCGGCCATGCCGCCGGCGACGGGGATGTCCTTGGCGATGTGCAGGTGCACGGCGGCCTCGATGCCGTGGCGTTCCGCCAGCGCGAGCGCGGCGCGGGCGGCGAGGTTCGTACGGTCCAGGGGGACCTGGTCGGCGCCGGGGCCCTCGCAGGTGACGGTCAGCTCGTCGGCCGGGGTGGCGGTGACCTCGTCGTACAGCCCGACGGCGAGGAAGACGTTGGCCAGGTCGTGGAACCCGTCGGGCCGGGCGCCGCCGACCGCGAGCTGCACATTGACCTTGGCGGGGACGCGAACGGTGACGCTCACGGCTGACGGGGCTCCTTGTTCCGGGTGCTCGCGACGGTCTGGGTGCTCTCGACGTTCTCGGTGCTCTCGGTGCTCTCGACGTTCTCGGTGCTCTCGGCGTTCTCGGCGTTCTCGGTGCTTTGCGTGCTCTCGGCGTTCTCGGTGACGCGGTTCTCGGCGATGGCCGCGAACTCCTCGACCGTCAGGGACTCGCCGCGGGCCTGCGGGGAGACGCCGGCGGCGACGAGGGCGGTCTCGGCGGCGGCCGCGGAACCGGCCCATCCCGCGAGAGCCGCGCGCAGCGTCTTGCGCCGCTGGGCGAAGGCCGCGTCGACGACCGCGAACACCTCGCGCCTGGTGGCGGTCGTCTTGAGCGGCTCCGTCCGGCGGACCAGCGAGACGAGCCCGCTGTCGACGTTCGGCGCCGGCCAGAAGACCTTCCGCCCGATCGCCCCGGCCCGCTTGACCTCCGCGTACCAGTTCGCCTTCACCGACGGCACGCCGTACACCCTCGAGCCCGGCCCCGCGGCGAGGCGGTCGGCGACCTCCGCCTGGACCATCACGAGGGTGCGCTCGATGGTCGGGAAGGTCTCGAGCATGTGCAGCAGCACGGGGACGGCGACGTTGTACGGGAGGTTCGCGACGAGGGCCGTGGGGGCCGGGCCGGGAAGCTCCGTGACGTGCATGGCGTCCGAGTGCACGAGGGCGAAACGGTCGGCACGCATGGGCATGCGGGCGGCGATCGTCGCGGGCAGCGCGCCGGCGAGCACGTCGTCGATCTCGACGGCCGTGACCCTGTCCGCGACCTCCAGCAGGGCGAGGGTGAGGGAGCCGAGGCCCGGGCCCACCTCGACGACCGTGTCCTCCGGGCGGACGTCCGCGGTCCGCACGATCCGGCGCACCGTGTTGGCGTCGATGACGAAGTTCTGGCCGCGCTGCTTGGTGGGCCGCACGCCGAGCGCTGCCGCGAGTTCGCGGACGTCGGCGGGGCCCAGGAGGGCGTCGGGGGTGGGGCTGGTCACGGCACCTAGGGTACGGGGCGGGGGGTGCGCCTCGGTTCTTGGGCGCCTTGGAGCTCGGGGGGCGGTACGTCGGCGGGTGCGGGTTCGTCGTGGTGGCTCGCGCAGTTCCCCGCGCCCCTTGACGGCATGGGTCGCGCCCGGGGTCTTTCAGGGGCGCGGGGAACTGCGCGACCAGCCCCCACCCACCCGCACCCGAAAGCCCACCCCTCGGGGTCGAAGGGGCGGCAGCCCCTGGGGATGGGACGAGTAGGGGCGGCGGGGGCGAGAAAGCCTGCCTCAGCCGCGCAGGCGGGCCCCGCAGTGCGGCCAAGGACTCGCCCCCCGCTGGACATACAGCTTCTTCGCGCGGAGGGTCTGTTCGGCGGCGGGGGCGTCCTGGGGCCGCCCCTGGCCGCCGAGTCTCTGCCACGTGTGGGTGTCGAACTGGTAGAGGCCGCCGTACGTGCCCGAGGGGTCGACCGCGTTCGGACGCCCCCCGGACTCGCACGCCGCCAGACCCGACCAGTTCAGCCCCTCCGCCCCCCGCACGGACGTGGGCACCGGCTTCGTCCCCACCTTGACGATCCGGTCCTGGGGCTCACGCACGACCTCGGTCCGCAGCAGCCGGGGCCGCTGCCTGACCCCGTTGACCGTGCGGAGCGCGTACGTGACTCGGCGGGTACCCGCGTGCCCGGCGCGTTCGACGACCTCGGTGCCCCGGAAGAGCGAGGGATCCTCGCTGCGGCGCACCTGGAACGGGATCGGCTCCTCCCGGACCTCCTTGGACCCGGTCACCCGCAGCACGGTCACGGTCTGCCCGTCGCGCGGGAAGCTCGACCACGCGACGGAGGTGGTGTCCTCCCCACGCAGAGTGACCCCGGCCTGCTCCACGGCCTCCCCCACGGTCGCCGCGTTCGTACGGATCGTCCGCGTCCGCCCGTCCGCCATGATCGTGACGGTCCGCTCGGTGCGGACGTCCAGTTCCAGCCCCGTCCGCCCGATGCGCTGGGAGCGCGAGGTCGACACGTACGCGCCCTCCGCACGCACCCCGAGCTGCTGGAGCGCCCCGTCCACCGTGCGGGCGGTCGTCCAGACCCTGCGCCGATGGCCGTCGAGGGTGAGGGCGACGGGCCGCCCGTAGTGCACGGCGACCTCGTCACCGCTGCTCAGCGCGGTACCGGGGGCGGGGGCGACGACGTCGTGCGAGCCGAAGGCGACCCCCTCGTCGGCGAGGAGTTCGCTGACGTCGTCGGCGAAGGTGTGCAGCGTGCGCGGCCGCCCGTCGACGGTCAGCTCGATCGCCTTGTCCTCCGCCACGAACGCGGAGGTCCCGCCCGCGAGGAACGCCACCACGAGCGCCTGCGGCAGCAGCCGCCGCAACGAGGTCGGCCGGTCGGCCACCCGTCGGCGGCGCACGGCCCGCCGGGAGCCGCCCCGGCCGGCCGGCGTCGGGGCCGGATCAGGGCGGCCTCGCAGGTCTTCATAGGCGGGCCGGTACGTGTCCTCGTGGACCCCGTACGGCAGCGTCTCGGCGTCGCACGCCGGCTGCCGATCCGTACCGTCCGGGTCATAGGTCTCCTGCGACGACGACTGCACGTTGCTCACGACGACACGCTCCAGAGGGGATCCGGGTCCGGGTCGGGCGACGTGAACCTAGCGGACTCCGGTCACCCTCCAAAGCAACGTGGTCACGCAGTGTCGCGACACGGGCCGCTGATCATCTTTTTGGGTCCCCCTGACGGCTGACGAAACGTGACCCGTCAGTAATCGAACGCCCTCGCCGTGTTCGCCGCGATCGCCGTCGCCAGCGCGTCCTCGTCGATGCCCCGCACCTCGGCCATCGCCCGAACCGTGACCGGAATGAGATACGGCGCGTTGGGCCGTCCGCGGTACGGCGCGGGCGTCAGGAAGGGCGCGTCGGTCTCGACGAGGACGAGTTCGAGCGGCGCGACGGCGAGGGCGTCGCGCAGCGGCTGGGCGTTCTTGAAGGTCATGTTCCCGGCGAAGGACATGAAGTAGCCGTGCCCGGCGCAGATCGCGGCCATCGCCGCGTCGCCGGAGTAGCAGTGGAAGACGGTCCGCTCGGGCGCGCCCTCCTCCTTCAGGATCCGCAGCACGTCGTCGTGGGCGTCGCGGTCGTGGATGACCAGCGCCTTGCCGTGGCGCTTGGCGATCTCGATGTGCGCGCGGAACGACCGCTCCTGGGCGGCCTTGCCCTCCGGCCCGGTCCTGAAGTAGTCGAGCCCCGTCTCCCCGACCCCCTTGACCTGCGGCAACGCGGCCAGCCGGTCGATCTCGGCGAGGGCCTCGTCGAGCGCCGCGTCCCCGCCGGCCGTCCGCGCGCCCTGCCGGGACCAGCCGTCCGGGTCGCCGTGCACGATCCGCGGTGCCTCGTTGGGATGCAGTGCGACGGTCGCGTGCACGGCCTCGTACCGCTCGGCGGTCTCGGCGGCCCAGCGCGAGCCCTTGATGTCACAGCCGACCTGTACGACCGTCGTCACCCCCACGGAGGCGGCCTTCGCGAGGCCCTCCTCGACCGTGCCGGACTGCATGTCCAGATGGGTGTGCGAATCGGCGACCGGCACCCGGAGGGGTTCGGGAAGCGGGGGCGCGGCGTTCTTGTCGTTCTTGCCGGACGCGCTCTTGCCGGAGGCGTTGCCGGAGTCGTTCGAAGGCATGCCCCGATCCTACGAATCGCACGATCGGGGCATGCCCTCCAGGCTCGCTGGGGGAGGGTCAGCTCGCCTTGCGGTGGAACGTGTGCAGCAGGTCGGCCAGGTGCCAGTGGTGGTGCTCCTCGGGCTTCGCCGCGTCGGACGCCGTCGCGTCCGTCTCCGCCGGGCGGGGCTTCGGCAGGTGCCGCCGCCGCTCGGCGTCCCGCACCGACGACACCTGGCCCGCCCGCATGATCCGTACGACATGACCGTCGCAGTTCTGGCACGTGGGCCTGGACAGCGGGGACGGCACGACCTGACCGTCGGCCACGTACATCACGAAGTCGCGCCCCTGGGCGTCGTTGTGGTGCTCTATCTCGTACGACTGCTCCCAGCCGTGCCCGCAGCGCATGCAGGCGAACGCATACGACTCGTGCACGATGGCGGTGGCGGTGTCGCGCAGTACGGCCCGCTCCACGGTTTCGGTCATTGCCAGCTCCTCTTGTCCGCTGGACGGTGAGAACGTGTACGTCCTCACCACCAAGTGGACGCCCGCGCCGACCCCAAGTGCAGCCGATCTGCCGACTGTTGAAGCCGTTTTGGCCTTCCCTTGTGGGAAGGCCGTCTGCGCGAGGGCTGTACTTTGCTCGGCTTTGCCAGGGCATGGGGCGGGGGGTTGTTCCGGGGAGCGCCGTAGGGGTTGGGGGTGCGTTGTCGGGTGCGGGTGGGTGGGGGCTGGTCGCGCAGTTCCCAGCGCCCCTTGGCGGCATGGGTCGCGCCCGGGGTCTTTCAGGGGCGCGGGGAACTGCGCGAGCAACCACGATCCACCCGCACCCGGCGAACGACACGCACCCCCTACGACGCCGAACGCTTGGAAGCCACCACCGCGTCGAACACTTCCCTCTTGGGCAACCCGGCCTCCACCGCCACCGCCGCGATCGCCTCCTTGCGCCGCTCCCCCGCCTCCTCCCGCACCCGGACCCGCCGCACCAACTCCTGCGCGTCGAGTTCCTCCGGCCCCTTCTCCGGCGCGCCCTCCACGACGACGGTGATCTCCCCGCGCACACCGGCCGCCGCCCACTCGGCCAGCTCCCCGAGAGGCCCCCGCTTGACCTCCTCGTACGTCTTGGTCAGCTCGCGGCACACCGCGGCCCGTCGCTCGGTCCCGAACACCTCGGCCATCGCCGAGAGCGTCGCGTCCAGGCGGTGGGGCGCCTCGAAGTAGACGAGTGTGCGCCGCTCCTCCGCGACCTCGCGCAGCCGCCCGAGCCGCTCCCCGGCCTTGCGCGGCAGGAACCCCTCGAAGCAGAACCGGTCGACGGGCAGCCCGGACAACGCGAGGGCGGTCAGCACCGCGGACGGCCCCGGCACGGCCGTGACGCGGATGTCCTTCTCCACGGCCGCGGCGACGAGCCGGTACCCGGGGTCGGAGACCGACGGCATCCCCGCGTCCGTGACCAACAACACCCGCGCACCCCCCACCAGCGCCTCGACGAGCTCCGGCGTACGCGCGGCCTCGTTGCCCTCGAAGTAGGACACGATCCGCCCGCCCGGCTGCACACCCAGCGCCTGGGTGAGCCGGCGCAGCCGCCGGGTGTCCTCGGCCGCGACCACGTCCGCACCGGTCAGCTCCTCGGCAAGCCGGGGCGGCGCGTCCGCGACGTCGCCGATGGGGGTGCCTGCCAACACAAGGATTCCTGTCACACCCCCATCCTCCCAGCCGGCGCGTGATGGGGGCGAAGCCCCCATCAGGGGCGCGGGGAACGGCGCGACCAGCCACAACCCACCCGCAGCCGCCGTACCGCAGGCACCCCCATCCCATGAGGCGCCCACGGCCTACATCCCCGTCCCACGGGACTCCCACAGCCGTGTTCCCTACGATGGCGCGGTGACCAGTACCGCGTCCTCCACGGACACCCGGCAGGACCAGGCCACCGAAGAGCAGCGGCCGTCGTGGCAGCAGCGCCTGCGCCGTTTCGGCTACGCGGCGCCGCCGAGAGTCGACGTCCGCGACCGACTGATGCCCCCGTACACCCGGCCGAGCCCGCGCGTGTGGGCCGTGCTGGGGCTGCGCGAGGAGCTGGGGGCGCTCATCGCCCGCTGGTCGGCGTGGGGCGGTCCGCTGCTGGTGACGCTGGTCGCGGGGCTGACGCGGTTCTACAACCTGGGCAGTCCCAAGGCGGTGATATTCGACGAGACGTACTACGCCAAGGACGCGTGGGCGATCGTCCACCGCGGGTACGAGGTCAACTGGGCCAAGAACGCCAATGAGCTGATCCTCCAGAACAACGGGAACGTCCCGATCCCGACGGACCCGGCGTATGTGGTGCACCCGCCCGTCGGCAAGTACGTCATCGGGCTGGGCGAGCTGATGTTCGGGTTCAACCCGTTCGGCTGGCGCTTCATGACGGCCCTGCTCGGCACGCTGTCCGTGCTGATGCTGTGCCGGATCGGCCGCCGTATCTTCCGCTCGACGTTCCTCGGCTGTCTCGCGGGCGCGCTGATGGCGGTGGACGGCCTGCACTTCGTGATGAGCCGCACGGCGCTGCTCGACCAGGTCCTGATGTTCTTCGTCCTCGCCGCGTTCGGCTGTCTGGTCATCGACCGCGACCGGGCACGGAAACGACTGGCCGAGGCCCTCCCCCCGGACGGCGACGGAGTTGTACGCCCCAACTCCCTCATCGCCGAGACGACCCGCCTGGGATGGCGCCCGTACCGCTGGCTGGCCGGTCTCTGCCTGGGCCTGGCCCTCGGCACCAAGTGGAACGCCCTGTACTTCCTGGTGTTCTTCGGGATCATGGCGGTGCTCTGGGACTACGCGTCCCGCAAGGTCGCCGGCGCCCGCCAGCCGCTGATCGCCATGCTCCAGCGCGACCTGGGGCTCGCCTTCCTGTCCACGGTCCCGGTCATGATCGCCACGTATCTGGTCTCCTGGACCGGCTGGATCCTCTCCCCGGACGACGGCACCGGCGGCTACTACCGCAACTGGGCCGCGACCGAGGGCAAGGGCGGCTGGTTCAGCTGGCTGCCGGACTGGCTGCGCAGCCTGTGGCACTACGAGCACGCGGTCTACGAGTTCCATGTCGGCCTGTCGTCCCCGCACACGTACGAGTCGAACCCGTGGAGCTGGATCGTCGTCGGCCGCCCGGTCTCGTACTTCTACGAGTCCCCGTCCCCCGGCAACGACGGCTGCGCGGCCGACACCGCCGACAAGTGCGCCCGCGAGGTCCTCGCCATCGGCACCCCGCTGCTGTGGTGGGCCGCCGCCTTCGCGGTCCTCTACGTCCTGTGGCGCTGGCTCTTCCGCCGCGACTGGCGCGCCGGCGCGATCGCCTGCGGCATCGCCGCCGGCTACCTCCCCTGGTTCTTCTACCAGGAGCGAACGATCTTCTTCTTCTACGCCGTCGTCTTCCTCCCCTTCCTCTGCCTCGCCGTCACGATGATGATCGGCGCCATCCTCGGCCCCCCCGGCGCGACGGAACGCCGCCGCGTCGCCGGCGCGGCCGGCGCCGGCGTCCTGGTCCTCCTGATCACCTGGAACTTCATCTACTTCTGGCCCCTCTACACGGGCCAGGCCATCCCGATCGACAGCTGGCGGTCACGGATGTGGCTGGATACCTGGGTCTGATGGCCTGAATCCGGTTCTCCCGGTCCGCCGGGCTAACAATCAGGGAACACACAGGAAGCATCCGCCCCACCCGTCTCGTCACCGTGCTTACAGTGAGCCACAGTAAGCGTTTTCTGAACGCGTTCGAAAAAGGGGGGCGCTTCATGCGCAAGGGGGTCAAGGTCGCCATAGTCGGCAGCGTGTTCGCCGCGATGGTGGGGGGCGCCGGGTACGGCGGGTACAACTTCGTGACCGCGCTCAACGGGGGCGGCGGCGGTACGGAGAAACGGACCGGGCCGCCGAGTGCCGACGAGGTCCAGGAGACGTCGGAGAAGTTCTTCGCGGCCTGGGAGAAGGGCGATTCGGCCACGGCGTCGTCGTACACGAACGACGAGGTGGACGCGGGAAAGGTGTTCGGCAGCTTCGTCGTCGACGCGCGGATCGACGATGTGAGGATCGAGCCGGGGAAGCCGACGGGGACCGGCGGCCGGACCGTCCCGTTCTCCGTCGCGGCGACGGTGTCGTACGACGGGAAGAGCAAGGAGCTCGCGTACAAGAGCGAACTGACCGTCGTACGCGGGAAGACGACCGGGCGTGCGCTGGTCGACTGGCAGCCGTCCGTCGTGCATCCCGAGCTGAAGGCCGGTGACACGTTGTTCACCGGGGAGGCCGCGGCGCCGCCCATCGAGGCCGTGGGCCGGGACGGCACCGTGCTGACCAAGGAGAAGTACCCCTCCCTCGGGCCGATCCTCGACACCCTGCGCGAGCGCTACGGCGATGACGCGGGCGGCACGCCCGGTGTCGAGCTGGGTATCCGCCACACGGCCGCGGAGGCCGGCGACACCACGCTGCTGACCCTCGCCGAGGGCAAGGCGGGCAAGGTGGAGACGACGATCAGCGGGCGCGTGCAGGCGGCGGCCGAGAAGGCGGTCAAGAAGTACGCCGAGTCGTCCGTGGTCGCGCTGCGGCCCAGCACCGGGCAGGTGCTGGCGGTCGCCAACAACCGTCAGGACGGCTTCAACGCGGCCTTCCAGGGCGAACTGCCGCCCGGTTCCACCATGAAGATCATCACCGCCGCGACCCTCATCGACAACGGCGTGACCTCGATGAACGGCCCCGCCCCCTGCCCGGACACTGCGACCTGGCAGAGCCAGACCTTCAAGAACCTGCCGGGGCTCAAGGCCGACGAGACGCCGAACGCCACGCTCGCCAACAGCTTCATGCGGTCCTGCAACACGGCCTTCATCAAGCTGATCGACGAGGGGCCGATGAACGACGCGTCGCTGACCGAGGAGGCCCAGCAGCGGTTCGGGCTCGGCAGGGACAACTGGAAGACGGGCATCGTCTCCATGGACGGCAAGGTGCCGCCCTCCAGCGGGCCGAACCGGGCCGCCAACGCGATCGGGCAGGGCGACGTCCTGATGAACCCGCTGAACATGGCGTCGGTGACGGCGACGGCGATCACGGGACAGTTCCGGCAGCCGTACCTGGTGTCGCCGGAGCTGGACGACCGGCAGCTGGCCACGGCGAAGGGGCTGAAGGCCGGCACCTCCTCGCAGTTGAAGCAGATGATGAGGCTGACCGCGACGCAGGGGACGGCCGCGGACGTCATGTCCGGTCTCGGTGGGGACATCGGGGCGAAGACCGGATCCGCCGAGATCGACGGGAACGCCGAGGCGGACAGTTGGTTCACCGGGTTCCGGGGGGATGTCGCCGCCGCGGCCATGTCGGAGGGGGGCGGTCGTGGGGGTGAGGCGGCCGGGCCGATGGTCGTGGATGTGCTGAAGGCGGGCGGGTGAGTTTGCGGGTCGCGCCGTAGGGGTGCGGATTCGTTGCGGGGTGCGGGCTCGTCGTGGCTGGTCGCGCAGTTCCCCGCGCCCCTGAAAAGCAGGGGCTGCGCCCCGTGCTTTTCGGCCCGCAGGGCCGTGTCTTTCAGGGGCGCGGGGAACTGCGCGACCAGCCCCCACCCACCCGCACGTACTTCCGGCCGAACCCACGGAGTGACCCGCGGGACTCTAGGGTGGTGGTTCTCGTTGACGGACGAGAGGCAGCCGGGGGCAGCGGAAGGTCGGGAGCGTGGGTAAGAGAAGGCGTGTCGACGAGCGCAAGACTGTGAAGTCGTCGACGGCGGGCAGGTCACGGCGGCACGTCGTGCTGGGCGGGATCGCGGTCGTGGCCCTCGGCGGCGGGGCGTTCGCCGTGTACACGGTGTTCGGCGGTGGCGCGGCGGCCAACGACCGTTCGGCCGACGCCAAGGCCGTGAAGAGCGGGCCGCTGTCCGCCGGCGAGGTCCGTACGGCCGCGACCGCGTTCCTCACCGCCTGGCAGAAGGGCACCGTCGCGAAGGCCGCCGCCGCCACCGACGACTCGGCGGCCGCGAAGACCGCGCTGACCGGCTTCACCAAGGACGCCCACATCAAGGACGTCACCCTCACCCGCGGCAAGCGCTCGGGTGACAAGGTGCCGTTCACGGTGAAGGGCACGGTCTCCTACAAGGGCACGGAGAAGCCGCTGACCTACGCGTCCGCCCTCACCGTCGTACGGGCGGAGAAGGACGGCGAACCGGTCGTCGACTGGCAGCCGTCCGTCGTCCACCCCGACCTCGACGAGGGCGACCGGCTGGTGACCGGCGAGGCGGGCACACCCCCGGTGAAGGCCCTCGACCGGGACGGCGGCGAGCTGACGACGAAGAAGTACCCGTCGCTGGGCTCGGTGCTGGACGGCCTGCGGGAGAAGTACGGCAAGAAGGCCGGCGGCGAGGCGGGCGTCGAACTGCGGGTCGTCCGGGCCGATCCGGCCAAGGACGCCTCGGCCGAGTCCGACGAGCAGTCGGGGACCTCCGAGAAGTCCACGAAGGAGAAGGCAGCCGACAAGACGCTGCTGGAGCTGAGCGAGGGCACGCCGGGGGAGCTGAAGACGACGCTCAGCCCGTCGCTCCAGGCCGCCGCCGAGGAGCAGGTCAAGTCCACGAAGAAGGCGTCGGTGGTCGTGATGCGCCCGTCGACCGGCGAGATCCTGGCCGCGGCGAACTCCAGCAGTTTCAACGTGGCGTTCCAGGGCTCGCTCGCCCCCGGCTCCACGATGAAGATCGTGTCGTCGGCGCTGCTCATCGACAAGGGCCTGGCCTCGACGGACAAGGTCCACCCGTGCCCCAAGTTCTCGTCGTACGGCGGCTGGAAGTTCCAGAACGACGACAAGTTCGAGATCAAGGGCGGCACGTTCAAGGCGAGCTTCGCGCGCTCCTGCAACACCGCCTTCATCTCCCAGGCGAAGGAGCTGGACGACGACTCCCTGACCCGGGAGGCCCAGCAGGTCTTCGGGCTCGGCCTCAACAACTGGGCCATCGGGGTGTCCAGCTTCGACGGCGCGGTGCCGGTGCAGAGCGACGCCCCGATGGCGGCCTCGCTGATCGGCCAGGGCGGGGTGCGGATGAACCCGCTGAACATGGCGTCGGTGGTCTCCACGGCCAAGACGGGCGTCTTCAAGCAGCCCTATCTGGTCCCGCCGTCGGTCGACGGCCGCCCGCTCGCGACCGCCTCCCGGCCCATGTCGGACGCCGTCCGCTCCCAGCTCACCGAACTCCTCCAGTACACCGCCGCGGCCGGTACGGCGGCCGAGGCGATGTCGGGCCTCGGCCCCGACTACGGCGCCAAGACCGGCTCCGCCGAGGTCGACGGCCAGAAGCAGCCCAACGGCTGGTTCACCGCCTGGAAGGGCGACCTCGCCTCCGCCGGAGTCGTCCAACAGGGCGGCCACGGCAGCGAGTCGGCGGGCCCGATCGTGGCGGCACTCCTCAAGGCGGGCAGCGGAGGCTGAGCGGTACGGCGCCGGCCGCCGGGAGCCTTCAGGTTCCGGGGGCGGCCGTGCGGTGCCTTCGGTTGTGGAGGGGCTTCTTCTCGTACGACTCGGGTGACGGGTCCAGGCACCAGTCGAACATCGACGGCCAGGAACCGTAGCCCGCGTCCAGGTCGAGATGGGCCTCACCCCGCAGCACGTCGGCGGGCAGGTCCAGCGGTACGGCGTACGTCGCGGCCGCGCCCCGCGAGCAGTACGGGTCGTTGTCGGTGCCGACGACCCGGGTGTACGAGGCGGCCGCGGCCAGCCGTGCGGGCGCCGGCTCCGGCGGGGCGAACTCGGCGATCTCCGGGTGCTCCAGGGCGACTTCCGGTGCGGGCGGGGCGACGAGCAGGACGCGGTCGACGGGGCCGGACAGCACGTCGTCCCGCGCGACCGCGTGCAGCCACAGCAGACACGCCAGGCTGTGGCAGACCACGGTGATCCGCCGCCCCGCCAACTCCCCCAGCAGCGCGTCCAGTTCCGCCAGCCATCGCTCCAGATCCGGGTCGTCCGGCTCCGGCAACTGCGGGTACGCGACCTCGTGGCCCAGATCGGTGAGCCGGTCGGCCAGCCAGTGCTGCCAGTGCTCGGCCGGCCGATGGTTCTGCCAGCCGTGCAGGATCAGGAAGGCGCGGGTGCCGTCGGCGGGCGGGGTAGGCGGAGTCTCTGTCATCCCCTGATCGTCAGCGAAACGGATCTGCCGGTCCAGTGCCGTCTCTGTGGCCGGATGGGTTGTCGGTCGGGTGCGGGTCCGGTGGGGGCTGGTCGCGCCCACGCGGCGGAGCCGCACATCGACACAGCCCCGCGCCCCTGAAAGCACCGGGCGCGACCCATGCCGCTCAGGGGCGCGGGGAACTGCGCGAGCAACCACGAACCACCCGCACCGGCCCGACAGCCTCAACAACCCACTCGCATGGCCCGTACACCCACCACTAGCGTGCCGGACATGACCAACGCCGCGCAGGACACCGAGGGCTCCGGAGCCCACCCCCGTTTCGCCGAGGCCCGCCCCGAGGTCGTACGGGAGATGCCCGGATGCGAGCCGCACGCGTGACGCCGGTCGTCACCGCGGCGGTGCTGCTCGCCGCGGTCACCCACGCCAGCTGGAACGCGATCGCGCACAGGATCACGGACAAGCTGGTCGGCTTCACGCTGATAGCCGGCGGCGGCGCGCTGATCGGGTTCGCGATGGTGCCGTTCGTGCCGTTCCCGGAGGCCGACGCGTGGCCGTATCTGATCGCCTCGACGATCGTGCACCTCGTGTACTACGTGCTGCTGATGACGTCCTTCCGGCTGGGCGACTTCGGCCAGGCCTACCCCCTCGCACGCGGCTCCGCGCCCCTCGTCGTCACCGTCCTCGCCGCGGTCTTCGCGCACGAGGTGCCGGACGGCTGGGCGGCGGCCGGCATCCTGCTGAGCTGCGCCGGGCTGACCGGGGTCGCGCTGTGGGGCCTGCGCGGCGGCCGGCCGCACTGGGCGGCGATCGGGGCGGCGCTGGCCACGGGCCTGTCGATCGCCGCGTACACGGTCGTGGACGGCCTCGGCGTACGGGCCTCCGGGTCCACCCTGAGCTACATCGCCTGGCTGATGGCCCTGGAGGGGCTGGCGATCCCCGCGTACGCGGTCTGGCGCTGGCGCGGGCAGACGGTCGCGATGCTCCGGCCGTTCGCCGCCGTGGGGCTCCTCGGCGCCGCGCTGTCCGTGGCGGCGTACGGGCTGGTCCTGTGGGCCCAGACGAAGGCGGAGTTGGCGCCCATCGCGGCCCTGCGGGAGTCGTCGATCATCGTGGGGGCGGCGATCGGGGCGGTGTTCTTCAAGGAGCGGTTCGGGGCGCCTCGGCTCGTGGCGGCGGGACTGCTGGTGGTGGGGATCGGGCTGATGCTGCGGGCCGGATAGGCCGTGCGGGACGGGCAGGCCGTGCATCGGCGGGCGTGGAGGAGCACTCTGGAGAGAGCGGTTCCGGAGGTGATCGTCATGATGAAAACCGCAGTCGGATGGCACATCGAGCTGGAGTTCCAGGAGGACGATCAGCG
The DNA here is from genome assembly GCF_024612015.1 of Streptomyces sp. CA-210063. Taxonomy (NCBI): domain Bacteria; kingdom Bacillati; phylum Actinomycetota; class Actinomycetes; order Kitasatosporales; family Streptomycetaceae; genus Streptomyces; species Streptomyces sp. CA-210063. The sequence goes on along the minus strand of NZ_CP102512.1, from coordinate 6,278,043 downwards.
CACACGGGCGGCGGCCCTCGTACGGCTTCCCGACGGGAAGGAAGTACGTGCCCACGGCTACGCCAGCCGCCACCACACCGACCCCAATCAGCCCCGGGTCGGCGAGGAGATAGCCGGGGCGAGGGCCCTGAACGAGCTCGCCATGAAGCTCCTCACCAAGGCCCACGACGAGATAGACGAGGCATCGGGGCGGACGTCGCACCCGATCGCCCTCTGAGTACGGCCGCGCGACTGGCTCGCAGCTGTTCATGGACGTCCGTGGCTGCGGGCAGTCGTGCCGCCGGGCGCCCAACGGCCCGAATCCGGCGCTGTGGTTGACTGACCCCGTGTTGCACGAGTCGGTCTTCCGTACCGTGGACCTCCCGGTGGGCGGCCGGTTCGAGGCCTGGGCGGAGCTGCTGGGGAAGACGCACGCACCGATGGGGCTCTCCCCGATCCCCCTGTCGGCAGCCGACCGCCCCGACCATCCGCCGGCGGACTACCACGCCCACCAACGCCTGATAGCCCTGGGCGACGTGACGATATGGCCGGCCACCTTCGACCCGATCGTCTTCCGCCGCACCCCGAAACTGATCCGCCAGTCCGACCCGGAGAACTTCCACCTCTCCCTCCTTCTCCGGGGCGAGGGCGCGGCCACCTGGGGCAGACAGCAAGTCGCGTACGGCGCACAGGACTTCCACGTCAACTGCACCTCGATGGCGTACGAGATCCTGACCGGGACCGAACCGGTCACCACCGTCGGCATCGAGATACCGCGCTCGCTCGTCGCCCTGCCCGCCCGGCACGCGGACCAGGTGATCGGCAGCCGCCTGTCGGGACGGGAGGGCGTCGGCACGCTGCTGGCGCAGTTCCTGATGCAGCTGGCGGCCGACACGACCCCGTACCGCCCGTCCGACGCGCCCCGCCTCGGCACGGTCGTCGCCGACCTGGTCACCGCGCTCTTCGCGCACGCCGTCGACGCGGAACCGCGGCTGACACCGGAGGCCCATGGGAGGACGCTGCTCCTGAACGTCAAGGCGTTCATACGGCGCCACCTCGGCGACCCCGAGCTGACCCCCACGACGATCGCCGCCGCGCATCACATCTCGCGCAGTTATCTGCACCGGCTCTTCCAGGCGGAGGGCCTCACCGTCGGCGCGTACGTCCGCGACCAGCGGCTGCGGAACGCTTACCGCGACCTCACCGATCCCGACCCGGTGCTGCGGGCCACGCCGGTCCACGCGATCGGCGCGCGCTGGGGGTTTCCGCGTGCCGCCGAGTTCAGCAGGGCGTTCCGTACGGCGTACGGGGTGCCGCCGAGTGAGCTGCGGCGCGGGGTGACTTCCAGCCGGGTGGCCGGGAGTGGACGCGTTGCCAAGTAATCGTGGACCGTCAGCCAACGACACGGGAGGGACTTCGGCGCATTCTGGTGATCGCCGCCGCGGAGGGCGGCTGTCCGGATCATCGGGGTCGGGCCAGGACACCACGGGGGAGCCCTGGGCCGGTCTGGTCGCTCGTCCGTGACGGTCGCTCCGCGGTGTCGCTCCGCTGGGTAGACCGCCTTATAGCTCGGGAGGACCTCTCGGCGGGCGGGTGCGGGTCGTTCGTGGTTGATCGCGCAGTTCCCCGCGCCCCTGAAGAAGGGGCTGCGCCCCCTTTCAAGCCCCCAGGCCCTCCCTCACCGCCCTCACCAGCGCCTGGGCCCTCGGGTCCGCTGTCACCGTCTTGCGGTAGCCGTTCGTGACGTAGCCGAAGGCGATGCCCGTGGCGGGGTCGGCGAAGCCGAGGGGGCCGCCTCGGCCGGGATGGCCGAAGGAGCCGGGGCCCAGGAGCGGGGAGGCGGGGCCGTGGAGCATGTAGCCGAGGCCGAAGCGGGTGTTGATGACGAGGACGCGGTCGAGGCCGGCGGACTCCTCGGCGCGGGCCGCCTCCATGGTCGTGGGGCCGATCAGCCGTACGCCGTCGACCTCGTCGATGAGCGCCGCGTAGAAGCGGGCCAGGCCGTCGGCGGTGGCGATGCCGTTGGTCGCGGGGAGCGCGGACGCGCGGTACGCGGGGTCGTTCTGGTCGGGGAACGGGGTGATCGCGGCGAAGGCGCGGCGGGTGAGGGAGTCCGGGTCGTCGTAGGCCTCGGTGACCGAGCGCTTGGCGCGCACGCGTAGGCCGCCCGTGGACTCGGGGGCCGATTCCAGGCGGCCGGCGCGGCCCACCCGGCCCGTCGCCGCCACCGACTCCGGAAGCCCCAGCCAGAGGTCCGTGTCCAGCCCCAGCGGGGCGGCGATCTCCGACGCGATCCACTCGCCGGTCCCCCGCCCGGTCACACGCCGGACCAGTTCGTCGAGCAGCCAGCCGTACGTCAGCGGGTGGTAGCCGTGGTCGGTGCCGGGCTCCCAGGCGGGGGCCTGGGCGGCGACGGCTTCGGGGCCCCGGCGCGGGTCCAGCGCCTCGGCGGGGGTGAGGGGACGGTCGAGGACCGGGAGGCCGGCCCGGTGGTTCAGGATGTGCCGGACCAGTACGCGGTCCTTGCCGTGCGTCTTGAACTCCGGCCAGTACCGGCCCACCGGCGCGTCCAGGTCCAGTTCGCCGCGCTCGGCCAGCATCAGCGGTACGGCGGCGGCGACGCCCTTCGTCGCGGAGCGCATGATCTGGGCGGTGCCGTGCTGCCAGGGCTCGGCGCCGTCGACGTCCCGCGTGCCGCCCCACAGGTCGACGACCTTGCGGCCGTGCCGGTACACGACGACGGCCGCGCCCCGCTCGCCGAGCGTCTCGAAGCCTCGTAGGAACGCCGCCCTGACCGGCTCGAAGCCCTCCGCGACAGTGCCGTTCACGTCCACGCCCGCACTCCCTGTCCGTTCGTCCGCGGCCATGGTGGCCCTGGGGGGAACACGCGCTCGCGGGCGGGGATTCCGTGGATGGTCAGCCCAGCAGAATCGTGACCTCGATGTTGTCGCGGGTCGCGTTCGAGTACGGGCAGACCTGGTGGGCCGCGTCGACGAGCTTGGCGGCGAGGTCCTGGTCGATGACCGGGAGGGAGACGCTGAGGGCGACGGCGAGGCCGTAACCGCGCTGCTTGTTGGGGCCGATGCCGACCTTCGCGGCGACGGTGGAGCCGGTCAGGTCGTAGCCCTCGCGGCGGCCGACGAGGACCAGCGCGTTGTGGAAGCAGGAGCTGTACCCGGCGGCGAACAACTGCTCGGGGTTGGTGCCGTTGCCGTCACCGCCCATCGCCGGCGGCATCGCGACCTTGAGGTCGATCTGACCGTCCTGGCTGGTGATGTAGCCGTCCCGGCCGCCGTGCGCGGTGGCCTCGGCGACGTACATGATCTTCGTCGGACGGGTGTCCGGACGCGCCTCCGTCGCGGCGTCGTCAGTCATTCCTTGGCCTCCCCCAGGACGAGCGCGTGGCCTTCCCCAGGACAGGCGCGCACGAATGCATCGTGCACAAGGTACCGGCTGGTAGGGCCATCTTGGTTACCAGGGGGTAGTAACCAGGGGTAACCCAAGGTCACCGCTCAGCGGCCGGCCGCCTTCGCCGCGTGCGCCGTCAGCTCCCACAGTTCCGCGCGCAGCCGCGCCACCTCGGGGCCGTCGAGCCCCGTGGCGGCGGCCAGCGTGGTGGGGACGGCGGCCGCGCGGTCGCGGAGCTGTTCGCCGCGTCCGGTGAGTGCGACGCTCACCGAGCGCTCGTCCCGCAGCGACCGCTCCCGGCGGAGCAGCCCGGCCGACTCCAGCCGTTTCAGCAGCGGCGAGACCGTGCCGTAGTCGAGCCGCAGGGCGCCCGCGAGGTCCTTGACCGTGGTCTCGCCGCGCTCCCAGAGGCAGAGCATGACCAGGTACTGCGGGTAGGTGAGGCCGAGTTCGTCGAGCAGCGGGCGGTACGCGGCGGTGACCGCGCGCTGGGCCGCGTACAGCGCGAAGCACAACTGCTCGTCGAGGAGCAGCGAGCCGTACCGTTGCCCTTCGGGTTCCTCATGAGTCGTCACGGGGCCCATTGTCGCGTGCGGGTGGGTGGGGGCTGGTCGCGCCCACGCGGCGGAGCCGCATATCGACACAGCCCCGCGCCCCTGAAAGATCCCGGGCGCGCCCCATGCCGCCAAGGGGCGCGGGGAACTGCGCGAGCAACCACGACGCACCCGCACCCGGCGTACGGCCCGCACCCCCGAGCTCTAACCCGCCCTCACCGACCGCGGGTCGAACCCGAACGGCAGTTCAAGGCGATGCGCCCGCATCAGCTCGTCGTCGCCGAGAAGTTCCCCCGTCGCCCCGTCCGCCGCGATCACCCCTTCGCTGAGGATCAGCGAGCGCGGGCACAGTTCGAGGGCGTACGGCAGGTCATGCGTCACCATGAGGACCGTGACGTCCAACGACCGCAGAATATCGGCGAGTTCGCGGCGGGACGCGGGGTCGAGGTTGGAGGACGGCTCGTCGAGGACGAGGATCTCCGGCTCCATGGCGAGCACGGTGGCGACGGCCACCCGGCGGCGCTGGCCGAAGGAGAGGTGGTGCGGCGGCCGTTCCTTGAACTCGGCCATGCCGACCTGTTCGAGGGCCTTGTCCACCCGGGCCTCCAGCTCGGGGCCCTTCATCCCGGCCGCGGCGGGCCCGAAGGCCACGTCCTCCCGCACGGTCGGCATGAACAACTGATCGTCGGGGTCCTGGAAGACGATGCCGACCTTCCGCCGGATCTCGGCCATGTGCCGCTTGCCCACCGGCATCCCGGCGACGGTCACCGTGCCCGCGCCCCCGGTGAGGATGCCGTTGAGATGCAGGACGAGAGTGGTCTTGCCGGCGCCGTTCGGCCCGAGCAGGGCGACCCGCTCGCCGCGCCCGACGGTGAAGTCGACGCCGAAGAGGGCCTGGTGGCCGTCGGGGTAGGCGAAGGCGAGGCCGGCGACTTCGAGAGAGAATGTCACGAAACTCTCCGAATGCCACTGCGCGATCGGGTAACGTCGATGGCGAACGGTGCATAGCGAGAACCAAGCATGCGCATCCCTTTTGGCGTTCATATCATCCGGGCTGGTCTCAACCCGACTGGTGTTGATCGTGTGAGACTTGATCATCCGCTGGATGACCGAGCGGCGTGAGCCAGGAATCCCTCTTGTTCGCAAGAGGGAGGAGTCAAAGGGTCCATCCCAGCAGACAGACAACGAGGGCCGCGCCCGGAAGCTCGAAGGCGTAGGACCACTGCGCCCGGGACGCGGTCACCTCGTCGATGACGGGCATGGTGCCGGCGTACCCCCGGCTGATCATGGCCAGATGGACCCGCTCCCCACGCTCGTACGAGCGGATGAACAGCGCTCCCGCCGACTTGGCGAGCACGCCCCAGTGCCGTACGCCGCTCGCCTCGAAGCCGCGTGACTCGCGGGCGATCCGCATCCGCCGCATCTCGTCGGTGATGACGTCCCCGTACCGGATCATGAAGGACGCGATCTGGACGAGCAGCGGCGGCAGTTTGAGGCGCTGGAGGCCGAGGAGGAGTTCGCGGAGTTCGGTGGTGGACGCGAGGAGGACGGAGGCGGCGACGCCCAGCGTGCCCTTGGCGAGGACGTTCCAGGCGCCCCAGAGCCCGCTGACGCTCAGGGACATCCCCAGCACCTCGACCCGCTCGCCCTGCGCCACGAACGGCATGAGCACGGCGAAGGCGACGAACGGGATCTCGATCAGCAGCCGCCGGAGCAGGAACCCGGCGGGCACGCGGGCCGTGTACGCGACCCCGCCGAGGAGCACGGCGTACAGCCCGAACGCCCACATCGCCTCCCGTGGCGTCGACACCACGACCACCACGAAGGCGAAGACGGCCGCGAGTTTGGTGTGCGGCGGCAGGGCGTGCACGGGCGAGTGCGCGTGCCGGTAGAGCTTGTGGGCGTGGCCGGCGCCCATGTCAGGCGTTCTCGGGCACGGAGGCGGGGGACGTGGCGTCGCTCTCGCCGGTACGCCGCTTGCGTACGGCCCAGAAGATCCCCGTCCCGGCGACGACCGTGACGCCGACGCCGATCACGCCCGCGAGGCCGCCGGAGAGCCGGGCGTCGGTGAGGCCCTCGACGCCGTAGTCGGCGAGCGGGGAGTCGGCGGCGGCGTGGTCCTCGGCCTTGGCGTCGATGCCCTTGTCGGCGGCGACCTTCTCCAGGCCGTCGGGGCTGGCGGAGGCGTAGAAGCTGACGACACCGGCGAGGAGGAGGGACGTGCCGAGGCCCGCGAGGATCAGCTTGCGGGGCGATCGGGCGGCGACGGGGGCGAGCGCCGGCTCGGCCGCGGGCGCGTCGACCAGTTCGCCGTTGACGCGCAGCTTCAGCGGGGCGGTCAGGCCGCGCGCGCCGTACACGAGGTCCGGGCGTACGGCGATGACGGCGCCGACCGTGGCGGCGGTGATCGCGGCCTCGCCGATGCCGATGAGGGTGTGGACGCCGACCATGGCGGTGAGGACCGAGCCGAGCGGCACGTCCGTGGTGCCGCCGATCGCGTAGACGAGGGTGAAGGCGGCGGCCGCGGCGGGCACGGAGATCAGGGCGGCGACGAACGCGGAGACGGTGACGGAGCGCCGCACCTTGGGAAGGATCTTGACGAGCCCCCGGAAGACGACGTACGCGACGACGGTCGTGACGACCGCCATGATGCTGATGTTCACGCCGAGGGCGGTGAGGCCGCCGTCCGCGAAGAGGATGCCCTGCATGAGGAGCACCACGGACACGCAGAGGACCCCCGTGTAGGGGCCCACGAGTATCGCGGCCAGGGCCCCGCCGAGCAGATGTCCGCTGGTGCCGGCCGCGACCGGGAAGTTCAGCATCTGCACGGCGAAGATGAACGCGGCGACGAGTCCGGCGAGGGGCGCCGTGCGCTCGTCCAGTTCACGCCGGGCGCCGCGCAGGCTGACGGCGACCGCACCGGCGGCGACGACTCCGGCGACCGCCGAGACGGGGGCGTTGATGAATCCGTCGGGGACGTGCATACGAGGGCTCGCTCTCCTGGTCGGGGGCCGGGCCACCGGGTGGGGACGCGCCGACCGGGGTGCCGGTCGGCGGTGGCTGGAACCTCACGATGATAGAGCCTTATTGCGACTCTCTTGCAAGAGCGCCTCGTAGCTGATTAGCGACCGATGGGCGAGCGCGGTGCACCCCTTCCGGGGGCGCGGCGCGGAAAATATGCGACATTGGAGAGGCAGCGGACAGCGGATTTACAGCTTCCGCATGGGTCACTCAGCGTGAGGAGCCGCCCGATGTCTGTCACGGTCGAGCAGTACGCCCGGGCCCATGTCGTCACGGACTCCCCCGAGGACCACGACACGGTCCCCGTCATCCTCCGCTACGACGCCGACACCTCCGCGGTCCGCGTGGGCCTCCCCGGCCCCGCCGAGTGGGCCTTCCCCCGCGACCTCCTCGAACGCGGCCTGCGCGCCCCCACCACCGCCGGCCAGGTGAGCATCTGGCCCTGCGGCCGCGTCCAGGCCGTCATGGAGTTCCACTCCGCCCAGGGGGTGGCGGTGATGCAGTTCGACACGAAGGCGTTGATCCGCTTTCTGCGACGGACTTATACGGCGACGCCGGTGGCGCACTGACGCGCCCCGCGGGCTGCTGATGTCGTCGTACGCGCTCGGTGGGGTGTGGGTCGTGCGGCATGGGCAGAGCATCGCGAATGTGGCGTACGCGGAGGCGGAGGGGACCGGTTCGACCGGCTTGCCGTTGGCGGGGCGTGACGCGGATGTGCCGTTGTCGGAGCTGGGGCGGGCGCAGGCCGGGGTGTTGGGCGGGTGGCTCGCGGGGGTGGCCCGCGAGGGCGGCGGGCCCGACCTGGTGGTCTGTTCGCCGTACGCGCGGGCCCGGGAGACCTGGGAGGTCATGACCGCCCGTCCTCGGGTGCCCTCCCCTCCCCTCCTGATCGACGAGCGGCTGCGGGACCGGGAGATGGGCATCTTCGAGCTGCACCCACCGGCCGCGCTGCGCGCCCGCGCACCCGAGGAGGCCGCACGGCGCGAACTGCTGGGCGAGTGGGCGTACCGGCCGCCGGGCGGTGAGGCCCTGAGCGATGTGGCGTTGCGCGTACGGGACTTCGTGACCGAGCTGGACCGGGTGGCCCCCGGGCGGCGCGTGCTGCTGATCGCGCACGACGCGATCGCCGTCGCCGTCCGCTTCGTCCTGGCCGGCCTCGGCGCGCCCGCCCCCGAGGCGCTGCCGCCGGTGCCCAACGCGTCGGTGTCCCACTGGAACGGCGACGGCGGGCGGCTGCGTCTCGTCCGGTGGGGCGACACCGGGCACCTCGCCTGATTCGGCAGCCGCCGAGAGACCTCATGATCTGCCGAATCAGCCCGGGTACCACCGTGTACGCCGGGTTACACCGGCACGGTGAGCGTGGCCGTGTAGCCCTTGTCGGTGCTTCCCTCGATGGTGGCCAGCTGCTGGTCGTAGCCGTCGCTGAAGATGTTGTCGGTCTCCAGGGAGAGCTCGCCGAGTTTCTGGACGCTCTCGCTGTAGCCGTCCGTCGCGTACACGGTGTCGCAGACGTCCTTGGGGAAGGCGAGCTGCGAGGTGGCGACGATGTTCTGGGCGGCGGTGGCGTCGTCGATGCTGCCGTACACCTCGAAGTGGATGTGCGGCCAGCGGCCCGTGTAGCAGGCGGGGAAGATCGACGTGAAGGTGACCTGGCCCTTCTCGTCGGTCTCCTGGACGCCGCGCAGGTAGTTCTCCTCGGTGACGCCCTCGGAGTAGAGGGAGTAGAGGCCCGCCCGGTCGCAGTGCCACAGGTAGACGGCGGCGCCCTCCTTCGGCGTCTCGCAGCCGGACGCCTGGTCCACGACGGTCAGGGTGATCGTCAGCGGGATGCCCTCGGCGACGCCGCCGGCCGAACCGAAGCTCTTCGTGATGTCGCTGCGGACGACTCCGCTCTCTTTGAGGACGTTCACTCCGTTCGAGCCGTCGCCCGGGTACGGTCCGGCCGTCTCCTCCGGGATGACCTCGCAGTCCGAGCCGGAGGAGGAGGACGTGCCGGAGGAGGACGAGCCGGAAGGGGACGACGAGGACGCCGAGGACGACGCCGAGTCCTCCGAACCCGGACTGCAGGCCGCCAGGAGCGGGGCCATGCTCGCCCCGGCCAGCAGTCCGATCATGCGGCGACGGGCGAACATGGGGAGGTCGTGGACGAGCCCTCCGTCGATCTCGTGCTCGTCGTCGTGGTGGTGGCCGCGGCCTTGACTACCGGTCTTCTCGCTCATGGTGTGCCTGCGCGCTTTCTCGGGTTCCCGTCATGGAATGCGCGCTGATGCTATGAGCGATTGCTGTGCGATTCCCATCAGCCCGCCCAGAAGTTCTTGAGGAAGCGGATCCGGGGGGGCGAGCGGGTAGGTCCAGAGCACGCAGAAGCCGGTGAGGGCGCCCGTCCCCACGGGCCCTCACCGGCGGTCCTGCTCGGCAGCCGTCCGTCGCGTCAGGCGCGGACCAGCTCCCTGTCCTCGTCGTCCTCGGCCGCGTTCTTCGAGGCGGCTTCATCCCGCGTCCGCAGGCCCTCACCCTCGACGTCGACGTTCGGGATGGCGCGGTCGAGCCACTTCGGCAGCCACCAGGCCTTGTCGCCCAGCAGGGCGAGGACGGCCGGGACGATGGCCATACGGACGACGAACGCGTCGAAGAAGACGGCGATCGCGAGGCCGAAGCCGATCATCTTGATCATCGACTCGCCGGAGCCGATGAAGCCGGCGAAGACGGCCATCATGATCGCCGCAGCGGCCGCGACCACCCGGGCGCTGTACTTGAAGCCGGTCACCACGGCCTGGTTCGGCTTCTCGCCGTGGACGTACGCCTCGCGTATGCGGGTCACGAGGAACACCTCGTAGTCCATCGCCAGGCCGAAGACCACGCCCACCATGAAGATCGGCATCATCGACATGATCGGGCCGGTCTCCTCGACGCCGATGGGTCCCGCCAGCCAGCCCCACTGGAAGACCGCGACCACGGCGCCGAGCGCGGCCAGCACGCTGAGCAGGAAGCCGAGGGCCGCCTTCAGCGGAACCAGGATCGAACGGAAGATCACGATCAGCAGGAGGAAGGCGAGACCCACCACCAGCGCCAGGTACGGCAGCAGCGCGTCGGTGAGCTTCTGCGAGAAGTCGATGTTCATCGCCGTGGCGCCGGTGACCAGCACCTTCGCGTCCGTGTCCGCCGTCACGCCGACGCCCGCGTCACGGATGGCGTGCACCAGGTCCTCGGTCTGCGTCGAGGCCGGCTCGGATTTCGGGATCACCGTGATCATCGCGGTGTCGCCCGCCTTGTTGAACGTCGCGGGGGTCACCGTCACGACGTCCTTGAGACCCTTGATCTCGTCGGTCACCGCGGTGGCGGCTTCCTGCGGGGACGCGCTGTCCTTGGCGTCGACGGCGACCATCAGGGGGCCGTTGAAGCCGGGCCCGAAGCCCTCGGACAGCAGGTCGTACGCCCGGCGCTGCGTGGTGGACGTCGGCTGCGAACCGTCGTCGGGCAGGCCCAGCTCCAACTGCGTGGCCGGGAGCGCGATCGCGCCCAGGCCGACCACGCCGAACAGCAGCACGGCCACCGGACGACGGACGACGAAGCTCGCCCAGCGGGAGCCCATGTTGGGCTTGATCACGGCGGATGCCTCGACGGATTCCTCGGTGGAGCCCTTGACGGATTCCTCGGTGGAGTCCGTCGTGGAGCCCTTGGTGGAGCCCTTCGCCTTGCCGCGTCCGAGCAGCTTGCCCTTCTCACCGGCCGGCCGGACCTTGCGGCCCGCGTAGCCGAGCAGCGCCGGGACCATGGTGAGGGCGATGAGGACGGCGATGACGACCGTGCCCGCCGCCGCGAGACCCATCTTGGTCAGCATCGGGACGTTGACGACCGCGAGACCGGCCAGCGCGATCACGACCGTGAGCCCGGCGAAGACCACCGCCGAGCCTGCGGTGCCGACGGCCCGGCCGACCGCGTCCTCGCGATCCCGGCCCTCGGCCAGTTCGGACCGGTAGCGGGAGACGATGAACAGCGCGTAGTCGATACCGACCGCGAGACCGAGCATCAGGGCGAGGGTGGAGGTGGTGTCGCCGAGGTCGAGCACGTTGGCGAGGGCGGTGATGGTGGAGACGCCGATGCCGACGCCGATGATCGCCGTCAGCAGCGGCAGCCCGGCCGCGACGAGCGAGCCCAGGGTGACGACGAGGACGACCGCGGCGAGGGCGAGGCCGATGATCTCGCCGGTGGCCGCCGTCTCGGGCTCGGCCTGGAGGGCGTCACCGCCCATCTCGACGGTCAGCCCGGCGTCCTGCGCCTTGTGCGCGGTGGTCTCCAGAGCCTCCTTGGTGGAGTCCTCCAGCTCCATGGCCGGGACCTTGTACGTCACCGAGGTGTAGGCGACCGTCCCGTCCTTGCTGACCGCGTTGGTGGTGAACGGGTCGCTGACGGCGCCGACTTGGGAGCCGTCGCCCAGTTCCTTGACGGTCTTCTCGACGGTCGCCTTGTTCTCGGCGTCGGTCATCTTCTCGCCGTCGGGCGCCTTGAAGACGACTCGGGCGGTGCCGCCGTCGGCACTCATGCCGGGGAAGCGCTCCTCCAGCAGGTCGAAGGCCTTCTGCGCCTCGGTGCCGGGGATGGAGAAGGAGGACGGGCCCGCGGCGGGCGCGGAGGCGGCGCCGACGCCCGCGAGCGTCAGCAGTGCCACCCAGAGCAGGGCTACGAAATGTCGTCGCCGGAAGGCGAGCCGACCCAGTTTGTAGAGAAATGTGGCCACGGAGCGGTACTCCCGTTCAAGTCGTGGAGGTGCAGGAGGGCAGGGGTGATCAGCCCGTGTACGGACGTACGGGTGCACGGACGTACGGGTGTACGGGGACAGGGATGATCGGCCCGACGACGTGAGCGGTCGCGTCAGGTGGAGCTCAGCCGCGCATCAGGGACGGCGACTACGCGGGGGGGTCAGTCGGTCGGTGCGGCGAGGGCGGGGAGGACCACGGCGTCGATGTACGAAGCGAGGAAGGCCTGCGTCGGCGGCTGGTCCTCGATGAGGCCCCGGGCGACGAAGGCTCCGATGAACATGTGCAGCACGTACGCGGCGGCCGGGTTGTCCGGGCGGACTTCTCCCCGGTCGACGGCGCGTTGCAGCACACGACGGATCTCCACCATCTCGGGCTCGATGATCAGCTCACGGAACGCCTTGAGGAGGTCGGGATTCCCGTGGATCGCCATGGCCAGCCCCCGCATCAGCGCGGAGTTCTGTTCGATGGCGCAGTCGTCCTGGCTCCTCACCAGCGCGTGCATGTCGCCGTGCAGCGACCCGGTGTCGACGGAGGAGATGTCGGGGCCCGGCTTGTTGTGCCGCATGGCCTTCGCCACCAGCTCGGCCTTTCCGCCCCACTGGCGGTAGAGGGTGGCCTTGCTGGACCGGGTGCGAGCGGCCACGGCGTCCATGGTGAGGGCGTCGTAGCCGACCTCCCGGAGCAGGTCGAGCACGGCCGCGTACAACTCGGCCTCGCGCTCGGGCGTGAGCCGACTGCGTCGCGCCGTCGCGGTCTCAGTCATCCCACTCCCCTTGCTCCGGCTGGACGTTCGAGACGACAAGGCTACCGGCCACGCGCCATCGCCCGGCCTGAACACCCCGCTCCCGAACGAAACGGTTTCGTACGCCTCTGAAGATACCCCGAGAGGCGCCCACCCTGTCAACGAAACGAAACGGTTTCGTTCGTGTCCTGGGTCACCTGGTCACCGTGGTCACGTGGTCACCTCGGTCACGCGGTCGATTCGCCGCGCCAAGTTGCCGGTGTCCGTCCCGAGGAAAAGCATGGGTAGGTGAGCGACGAGTACGAGCAGGCAGCCGGCAGTGACACGTACGGGACCACCGCCGGAGCATCCGGCTACCTCCGCTTCCCCCACCTCAGCGGCGACCGCCTCTGCTTCGTGGCCGAGGACGACCTGTGGCTGGCCCCGCTCGACGGCTCGGACCGCGCCTGGCGGCTCACCGTCGACCGTACGAAGGTCGCCACCCCGCGCTTCTCGCCCGACGGCCGGCACATCGCGTACACGAGCTGGCGCAGCATCGCCCCGGAGATCCATCTGACCCCGGTGGACGGCGGCCGGCCCGCACGACGCCTCACCTACTGGGGCAGCCCCGACACCGAGGTACGCGGCTGGACGCCCCCTGACGAGTCGGGCCGCTCGGAGATCCTGGCCGTCGCCTCCCACGGCGAGCCCTTCTCGTACTTCACCTGGGCCTACAAAGTCCGTCTCGACGGCGAGCCGGGCCGCAAGCTCCCCTGGGGCCCGGTCTCCGACATCCAGGTCGCCGAGATCGACGGCGAGCGCCGCACGCTGCTGCTCACCGGTACGCCCCCGCACGAGCCGGCCTCCTGGAAGCGCTACCGGGGCGGTGCGACGGGCCGCCTCTGGCTGCACGGCGAGCGGCTGCTGGCCGACCTCGACGGGCACCTCCACTCCCCCCTGTTCGTCGGCGGCCGTATCGCCTTCCTCTCCGACCACGAGGGCATCGGCAACCTCTACTCCTGCGCGTACGACGGCTCCGACCTGCGCCGCCACACCGACCACGACTCCTTCTACGCCCGGCACGCGGCGAGCGACGGCACCCGGGTGGTGTACCAGTGCGCGGGCGACCTGTGGATCGTCGACGACCTCGCCCCGGGCTCCTTCCCGCGCCGCCTCGACGTACGGCTCGGCGGGTCGCTCACCGGGCGGCGGCCGTACCAGGTGCCGGCCGCCCAGCACGTCGACGGCCTCTCGGTCGACGACACGGGCCGGGCGAGCGCGGTCGTCGTACGCGGCAGCCTGTACTGGCTGACCCACCGCGACGGCCCCGCCCGGACCATCGCCGACACCCCCGGCGTACGCGTCCGGCTGCCCGAGATGCTCGGCTCCGGCGGGCAGGTGGCGTACGTGACGGACGCGGACGGCGAGGACGCGATCGAGATCGCCTACCTCCCCCGGGCCACCGGCGACCGCGAGCCCCGCCGCCTGGCCTCCGGCGACCTGGGCCGCGTCCTGGAACTGGTGTCGGACCCGGGCGGCGAGCGCCTGGCCATCGCCGCGCACGACGGCCGTGTCCTCCTCCTCACGGTGTCCGAGGAAGCGGCTGCCGCCGCGGGCACCGAGGAATCGAACGGTGAGGTCACCGAGCTCATCACCTCCCTCAACGGTCCCGTCCGCGACCTCGCCTTCTCCCCGGACGGCGCCTGGCTGACCTGGTCCCACCCGGGCATCGGCCGCACCCTCCGCCAGATCAAGATGGCCCGGATGAAGGACCGGCTCATCGTCGACGTCACCAACGGCCGCTTCGAGGACGAGAACCCGGTGTTCACGCGCGACGGCCGCTACCTGGCCTTCCTGTCCTGGCGCGGCTTCGACCCGGTGTACGACGTCCACACGGGAGACCTGTCCTTCCCCCTCGGCTGCCGCCCCTACCTGGTCCCTCTCTCCTCCGCCACCCCCTCCCCCTTCGCCCTGAACCCCGACGGCCGCCCGGTGGCCGGAGGCATGGACCCGACCGAGGACGAGGACACCGGCTCCACGGTCACCGTGGAGATCGAGGGCCTGGAGAACCGCGTCACGCCCTTCCCGGTCACCGCCTCCAAGTACTCGGCGCTCTGCCCGGTCAACGGCGGCGGCCTCGTCTGGCTGCGCTGGCCGATCTCGGGCGCCCTGGGCGAGACCTTCGCCAACCCGGACGACATGACCGGCCGCCCGACCCTCGAATACTTCAACATCAGCAAGGCGAAGAAGTCCGAACTGGTCGAACACCTGGACTGGTTCGCGGTGAGCGGCGACGGCTCGCGGCTGGTCGTGGTGGACGACGTCGAGCTACGGGCCGTCCCCTCCACCGAGCCCGGCGACAGCGACTCGACCGTCTGGATCGACCTGCGGCGCGTGCTGCACCAGGTCGACCCGGGGGCGGAGTGGCGCCAGGCGTACGCGGAGGCCGGGCGCCTGATCCGCGCGTACTTCTGGGACCCGAAGATGAGCGGCATCGACTGGGACGGGATCCTGGACCAGTACCGCCCGCTGGTCGAACGGGTGGCGTCCCCCGACGAGTTCGCGGATCTGCTGCGCGAGGTCCTCGGCGAACTGGGCACGTCCCACGCCTACGTCTCTCCCGCGCGCCGCAACGAGGGCCCACCCCACTACCAGCGCCGCCAGGGCCTACTGGGCGCCAACTTCGTCCGCAGGGACGAGGGCTGGGTGGTCCGCCGTATCCTCCCCGGCGACTCGTCCGACTCCAAGGCCCGCTCACCGCTGGCCGGCCTGGGCATCCGGGAGGGCGCGGCCCTGACCCACGTGGACGGCCGCCCGGTGGATCCGGTGACGGGACCGTATCCCCTCCTCGCCGGCGCGGGCGGTTCGACCGTCGAACTGACCTTCACCCCGGCGGAGGGCGAGGGCCGCTCCCGCCGTGTGGCCGTGGTCCCCCTCATCGACGAGCGCCCCCTGCGCTATCAGGACTGGGTGGCCAAACGCCGCGAGGTCGTACGGGAGCTGAGCGGCGGCCACTGCGGCTACCTCCACATCCCGGACATGGGCGGCTCCGGCTGGGCCCAGTTCAACCGCGACCTGCGCATGGAGGTGTCCCGCCCCGCCCTGATCGTCGACGTACGCGGCAACGCGGGCGGCCACATCAGCGAACTGGTCGTGGAGAAACTCACCCGTACGATCCTGGGCTGGGACTTGACGAGAAACGCCCAGCCGGTGTCGTACGCGTCGAGCGCCCCGCGCGGCCCGGTCGTCGCCCTGGTCGACGAGGCGACCTCGTCCGACGGCGACATGATCACGGCGGCCTTCAAGCTCCTCGAACTCGGCCCCGTCGTCGGCCTCCGCACCTGGGGCGGCGTCGTCGGCATGACCGGCCGCCACCAACTGGGCGACGGCACCGTCATCACCGTCCCCATGAACGCCGCCTGGTTCGACGCGTACGGCTGGTCCGTCGAGAACCGAGGCGTCACCCCCGACCTGGAATCCCTCCGCACCCCCCTGGACTGGGCCGAGGGCCGCCACACCCAACTCGACGCGGCGGTAACCCTGGCCCTCGACCTCCTGAAATCCCACCCCCCAACAGACCCCCCCACCTACACGAACGTCCCCACCAGATCCCGCCCCCCTTTGCCCCCCCGAGCCCCGTAAGGGGCACGAGGAACTGCGGGCCCCGTAAGGGGCGCGAGGAACTGCGCGATCAACCACAACAAACCCGCACCCGCCACCCCACAGAACCCCCCGAGCTATAAGGCGCTCAAGGGGGTAGAAGGGGCACAGCCCCTGGGGATGGGAATGGGTAGGGGCGGCGGGGGCGAAGACAAAAGTGGGGCACCCTCACCAACAAGGGCACCCCACTCGAATCCGGCCGCTAAGCCGAGCAGAACTCAGATGTCATAGTCCTGCTGAAGCCGCTCCTCGGCTTCACGCTGCTCCCGCTCCCGCTCACTCTCCTGCGGCCGACGCTGCGGCTGCCCATGCTCACCGGGCCGCGCACCGGGCCGCTGCCCCGTCCGCTCACGCTCCTGCCGCACACGCTCCTCCGGAGACCGCCCACGCGACTCCTCCGGCGACTGACCGGACTGACCGGACTTGCGCTTGGCCTGCTGCTTCAACTGCTCGGCCTTGTCCTGGAACTGGTCCTTCATGCCCATGTGGATTCACTCCCGTTTCGGGTGAGGGGATCGGGCCTCGACCAGACAAACACGCCCGGACATTCAGCGCATTTCGATCAGTAACGCTCAGTCACCCGCCCCCGGCACGCCAACCCCCCGCCCAACCCCCCGCCGCCGCTCATCCGCGGCCCCACCGGCCCCCACCAACCCCGTGGACACCCCACGAAGCCGCGACTCGAACCGCCGTACCTCCCGCGGCGCGAACGCCCCGATCAGCCCCGGGAGATAGCCGCGCACCCCCTGCATCCCCCGCAGCCACCCCTGCCCGTACACATGACTGGACCGCCGCTCGATCCCGGCCACGAGCCGGTCGACGGCCGGCCCCAACGGATACGTCTTCCCGGCCGGCCAGGGCAGCCGCTCCCGCAACTCCCGCAGCGCCTCGTCCTTGTCGGCCCCGCGCACCATGTCCGTGTCGGTCCAGGACAGATACCCGACCCCGACCCCCACCCCCTGGTGCCCCACCTCGGCCCGCAGACAGTGCGCGTACGCCTCGACGCCCGCCTTGGACGCGCAGTACGCCGTCATCATCGGCGCCGGAGTGATCGCCGCGAGGGAGGCGATCTGGAGCAGATACCCCCGGCTCTCGATCAGCGCGGGCAGGAACGCCCGCCCCGTGACGGCCGATCCGACGAGGTTGACCTCGATGACGCGCCGCCAGGAGTCCGGGTCGGAGTCGACGAAGGGCCCGCTGTTCGCGACGCCCGCGTTGGCGACGACGATGTCGACCCGCCCGAACCGCTCCTTGACCTCGGCGGCGACCCGCGCCATGGCCTCGTGGTCGGTGACGTCGGCGTGCCAGTACTCTCCCCCACTCTCGGCTTCGCTCGAGCGGGAGGTACCCCCACCGCCGTACAGCCGTTCGGAGACCCGCTTCAGTTCGTCCGGTTCGAGCCCGACCAGCGCGACCCTCACTCCGCGCACCGAGAGCTTGCGCGCGAGGAGTTCCCCGACGCCCCGCGCGGCCCCGGTCACGACCGCGACCCGTCCCTCCAGGGTGCTGCCCCTGCTCATGCGCCCGTCTCCTCCAACTCGTCCCGCGTGGTCCGTCCATACGCCGTCACCAGCCCGCGTATCCGGGCGGTGACCGCCTCCGGTGCCTCCACCGGCGCCATGTGCCCGACCCCGGTCAGCTCGCTCACGCCCACGCAGTCGGGCAGCGCGGCGGCCAGCGCCCGCGCGTGCACGGGCGGGGTCATCCGGTCCGCCGTGCCCACGACGACGGCCGCCGGAACCGTCAACTCCCGTACGCCCTGGTCGAGATCGAGCGAGTCGAGGACATGCGACCAGGCGTGGCGCACCGGCGTGGGACACGCGTGCACGATCCGCGCGCACGCCTCGACCATCACCGGCGACGAACCGGGGCCCATCGTCGCGTACTTGAGGATCCGCCGGGCGACCGGTGTGACCGGCCCGAGCGGCGCCCGGGAGCCGAGGATCCTCCGGGTGAGCCAGGTGCGCACCCGACCGGGCCGCAGGGGCACGACCAGCGACTCGGCGACCAGCTTCGAACTGCCCGTGCTGCACAGCAGGACCGCCGCCGCGTGCTCCCGGAAACCCTTCCGCCCGGCGGCCGCCATCAGCGTCATCCCGCCCATGGAGTGCCCGACCAGCACCGCCTTCTCGCCCGGCGCGAGCGTCGCCGCGAGCACCGCCTCCAGATCGTCGGCGAGGGTGTCCGCGGTGCACACGGCGGAGGCGGGACTGCGGCCGTGGCCGCGCTGGTCGTAGGCGACGACGCGGTGGTCGACGGAGAGGTCCCGGATCTGTGCCGCCCAGTACGCCGTCGAGCACGTCCAGCCGTGCACGAGCACCACCACCGGCGCGGCCGTGTCGTCGAGGGGTCCGTGCACCTCGACATGGAGCCGGGCCCCGTCGGCGGACACGGCCGCCGACTCCCGTACGGCGACGGGCGGGGCGTAGGGCCCGTGCTTCACATGGGTCAGTCGGGTCACGCGCCCGCCTCCACCTTCGCCGTGTTCCAGTTCCTCGCCCCGCCGGTGTTCTCCGTGCCCGGCCGGGGCGCCCGCAGCACCTCGTACTCACTCAGCTCGACCCGCCGGGTGGCACTGCGGAACTCAGCTGTCGTCCCCGGCCAGAGGGTCGTGTTGCGGCCGTTCGCGTCGCGGTACCAGCTGGTGCAGCCGCCCGTGTTCCAGACCGTGCGTTCCATGCGCCGCTGGACCCGCTCGTTCCAGGCCGCCACGGCGGCGGGCCGGGCGTCGAGGGCCACCCGGCCGCCCAGCACGTCCAACTGCCGTACGAAGTCCGCCATGTAGGCGAGCTGGGACTCGATCATCAGGATCATGCTGGAGTTCCCGAGCCCCGTGTTGGGCCCGATGATCGTCATCCAGTTCGGGAACCCGGCGGCGGAGGCCCCGCGCAGTGACCGCATCCCGCCGTCCGCCCAGGCCTCGGCGAGTGTTCTGCCGTCGGCGCCCACGACCCGGTCGGCGATGGGCATGTCGGTGACATGGAACCCGGTGCCGAAGACGATGGCGTCGACCTCGGCGGTGGTCCCGTCGGCGGCGACGAGCGTGGAGCCGTCGACCTCGGCCAGCCCGGAGGCGACCACGTCGACGTTCGGCCGGGTGAGCGCCGGATAGTAGGTGTTCGACAGGAGGATGCGCTTGCAGCCGATGCGGTAGCCGGGGGTGAGCCGGGCGCGCAGGGCGGGGTCCTCGACGGTCCGGGCCAGGTGCCGCTTCGCCACCCGCTCGACCACGCCCAGCACCTCGGGGCGCTTGGTGAAGGCCTGGACCTGCAACTCCCGGATGCCCCACAGCAGTCCGCGCCGGGCCCGCGCGGTGAAGGGCAGCTGCCGGTGCAGCCACCGCTCGACGCCGCCGATGGCCCGGTCGACGCGCGGCAGCACCCAGGGCGGGGTCCGCTGGAAGAGGGTCAGCCGGCCGACCTCGGGCTGGATCGCCGGCACGATCTGGATCGCGGAGGCCCCCGTACCGATCATCGCGACCCGCTTGCCGCGCAGGTCGTAGCCGTGGTCCCAGCGCGCGGAGTGGAAGACCCTGCCGGGGAAGGAGTCGAGCCCCGGCAGCTCGGCCCCGGTCGGGATCTTCGGGTCGGAGAGCGGCCCGGTGGCGGAGACGACGACATCGGCCGACAACGGCCCGCCGCTGGTCTCGATGTCCCAGCACAGCCGCTCCGCGTCCCACCGCATCATCGTCACCTCGGAGTCGAAGCGGAGGTGCGGCCGGAGCCCGAAGACGTCCGCCACCTGCTCCAGATAGGCCCGGATGTGCTCCTGCCCGGAGAAGGCGCGCGGCCAGTCGGGGTGGGGCGCGAACGAGAACGAGTAGAGGTGGGACGGCACATCGCAGGCGCACCCCGGGTAGTCGTTGTCCCGCCAGGTGCCGCCGACGGAACCGGCCCGCTCCAGGACGACGAAGTCGGTGATCCCCTCGCGCCGCAGCCGCACGGCGGCCCCGAGCCCGCCGAAGCCGGACCCGATCACCGCCACCCGCACATGCGGTCCCCGCTCCCGCCCGTTCCCGTCCCTGTGCTCGCCCATCCGGTACCTCCACGCCTCATCGCGTGCGCACACCGCGTTCGCACCTCTTGTCCGCGCCAGTAATCACTGGCGCAGTGGGGAGCGTAGGGCAGGACCGTACCGCTGGGTAGGGGTCGGTCGCTGCCGAGTTACCGGCGGTACAACATAGGCTTCCCGCGTGGCAGACGACGGCGAGCGACACGAGTACCGCATGGAGGAGCTGGCCGGGATGGCCGGTATCACCGTCCGCACCCTGCGCTTCTACCGGGAGCGCAAACTGATCCCGCCGCCCCGCCGCGAGGGCCGTATCGCCTGGTACGACGACACGCACCTGGCCCGGCTGCGCACGATCTCGGCGCTGCTGGAGCGTGGCCACACCCTGAGCGGCATAGCGGAGCTGGCCGAGGCCTTCGACCAGGGTCGTCACGTGGGCGAGCTGCTCGGCCTCGGCGCCCCCACCGAGGAGGTCCCGGTCCACCTCTCCCCCGAGGAACTCGCCGACCACTTCGGCGACCAGGCGACGTCGGAGAACCTCTCCGCCGCCCTCGACCTCGGCTATCTCGCCACCGACGGCGGCGAGATCGTCCACATCAGCCGCCGCCTGCTCGACGCCTCGGCCGCCCTGGTCCGCGAGGGCGTCCCGCTCGCCGACGTCCTCGCCGCCGGCCGCCGCGTACGCGAACACGCCGAAGCCCTCGCCGCCCTCTTCACCGACCTGGTCCTCACCCGGCCCGGCCGCACCCCCGAGGACCTCGAACGCCTACGCCCCCTGGCGAAGGCCGTGACGGAGGCGGAGCTGTCGATGGCGCTGGACAGGCGATTGCGGAAGTCGACATATGAACAAAGCCAGAATGGCTAGCCGCAGGCAAAAAATCACCCATTAGAGGGACGGAGAATCGTTAAACCCCGCACACCACGTGGGCTAATGTCTTCCCGAGTCGATCGATCACACGCCCTAACTTCGGATACTCGCTCGAATCGGGAGAGAAGTGCGCACGATTACCATGCTGCTCGCCACGGCCGTCATTTCGGTCATGAACATGACCGCCGCACACGCCGAGTGCATTTGGTAGCCCCACCGGCTCTCACGAGCCGGTAGCACCCCAGTCGTCGAACAGTCGACGCAGCTCAGCAGCCTCCCCGTTCGCCCCGAGACTCCGGTACATCGCCAGCGCCCGTTCCGCGTGGGCGCGGGCGGACGGGGTGCTGCCCATACGAAGATGCGTTCGGGAAATACCAGCCAGCGCCCGCGCCGAACACAGCGAATAACTGTGCTCGTGTGCTATGGAAAGCGCGTTCTGGTAGGTCTCCAGCGCGAGACCGAACCGCCCCTCCTTGTCATACGTGTCAGCAATTCCGAGGAGAGCCCTCTGCCTCTCGTACGCATTATCAATACGGCGCGCGACCTCCTCGGCGGCCCGGAAGTGGGAGAGGGCCTCCTCCGTGCGTCCGGAACCCGCGCAGGTCTCCCCCAGGCAGATCAGAGTGTTGACCTCACCGATGGCGTCCCCGCCCGCCCGGTGGCTGGCCAGAGCCCGCCGGAAAGAGGTCAGCGCCCGCCCCGGCTGACCGGTGGCGGAGTACACGGCACCGAGGTTGGTGTCCAGAATCGCGATTTCCTTCTTGCCGCCGACCTCCCGCATCAGGCCCATGGCCCGCTCGTAGTGGTCGCGGGCCTCCTCATGGAGCCCCAGGGCGAGCCGGATGTCGCCGAGGTTGTTCCAGGCGAGGGCCTGGCCGTGGCGATCGCGCAGCTCCCGGGTCATGCCCAGCATGGTCCGGAAGCAGTGCGTCGCCTCGGCGTACTCCGCCCGGTGCACCCTGGCCGTGCCCTGCACATTGAGGGTCGCGGCCACGCCGTGCCGGTCGTCGACCGCGCGATAGAGCACGAGGCACCGGTCCAGTTCCCGCAGGCACGCCTCACCGCGGCCCGCGCCGAGATGGGCGCGGCCGATTTCGAGGAGGGCGTCGGCGCGGCCCCGGGGATCGCCGAGCTGCTCGAACAGGGTCAGCGCCTCGGTCGCGGCGGCGAGGGCCGCGCTGTGGTTCTCCCGGGCCAGGACGCTCGCCCGTTCCACCAGCAGTTGGGCGAGGGCCGCCCGGTCCTCCCCCGAGCGGAGTGCGGTGAGGGCCGCGGCATGCAGTTCGGCGGTGATGTCGTGCGTACCCCAGCGCTGGAGACAGTGCGCGAGGACGTGTGGGAACAGAGCGGCGAACTCCGGGAACTCCGTCGCGGCCGTGCGCGCCACGGCCAGCAGGTTGCCCCGCTCCACCGTCAGCCACACCGACGCCTCGTCGGCGGCGGAGTCGGCGCGCGGACCCGTGGTGAAGCCCGGCGCGATCGGTGCCGTCAGCTCCGGCGGAACCGGCCTTCTGCGGCGCCGCGGATGAGCCAGCCGGTCCGCACGGTCGGAGGCCGTGAGGTAGTAGGACATCAGGCGCCGCAGTGCCGCGCCACGCTCGGCCGGCGGGTCCTCCCGTCGGCTCAGACGACCGCCGAACGCGCGGGCCAGATCATGGAGTTGATAGCGGTCCCGAACCGGCTCGTCCAGCAGGTGGCGGTCCAGCAGGGACTCCGCCGCCCGGCGCACCGCCCCCGGCTCGACGTCCCCGGACAGCGCCATCGCGGCCTCCAGCGTGATGTCGGGGCCCGGATGCAGCGCCAGCCTGCGGAACAGCCGGCGCGCCGGGGCGTCCAGGTCGGCGCAGGACATCTGCAGGGCCGCGGCGACGCGTTCGTCGAACTCCTCCAGCCTGTCGCCGGCCCCCTCCAGCCGGTCCGCGACGTACTCCAGGTCCCAGGTGTCCCGGTGCCGGAACCGGCTCGCGTGCAGTTGCAGGGTGAGGGGGTGCCGACCGCACAGTTCCACGACGCGGCGCAGGGCCGCCGTGTCGGAGACCCGGGCCGCCCCCGCGATCCGGGCGAAGAGCGCACCGGCCTCGGACACGGACAGCACGTCCAGGAACAGCGAGGTGGCGCCGTCCAGTTCGGTGAGCCGGTTACGGCTGGCCACGATCGCGCGGCAGTCCGGCGAGCCGGGCAGCAACGGGCGTATCTGTTCGGCGTCCCGGGCGTTGTCGAGCACCACCAGCACCCGGTGCTGGGCGGTCCACTCACGCCAGAGCGCGGTCCGCTCGTCCAGCGTGACGGGCAGCGGATCGGGGACCCCGACGGTGTGCAGCAGGAACGCCAGGGCGTCCGCGGGATCGTAGGGCGGCTGGTCGCCGTAGGCACGCAGGTCCACGTAGAACTGGCCCGCCGGGTAGCGCCCACGCAACCGGTGCGCGGCGTGCACGATCAGCGCGGACTTGCCGACTCCGGGCATACCGTGCACCACATCGACCGGCAGCGCCGTCCCGTTGCCGTCGGGAACACGGTCGGCGAGCAGGATGTCGAGCTCGCTCGTACGGCCCGTGAAGTCCCTGGTGTCACGCGGCAGGCTGCTCCCCGGATGCCTGGTCCCACGATCGGCCGCCCGCACGCCACCACCCTGGCCGGCCCCCGGCTCCACGGCCGCCGGGCGGTGCGCCCGCAGGCCCGGGTCCTGGCCGAGGATACGGAGCTGCAGTTCCTGGAGTTCGGTGCCGGGGTCGATGCCGAGTTCCTCGCTCAGCCGGTGACGCGTGGTGCGGTAGAGGTTCAGCGCCTCGCCGTCCCGGCCCGACCGGTACAGGGCCAGCATCAGGGCGGCGACCGCCTGTTGGGCCAAGGGGTTCAGGGAGACGAGCTCATGGAGTTCGCCCAGCAGGTCGGCGTGGCGGCCGAGCTCCAGCTCCAGCCGGATGCGCTCCTGTCGGATGTGGCGGTGGTCCTCGGTCAGCCGTGCCCGGGCGGAGGCGGCCCAGTCGCCGGTGAACTCCGCGAACGGCTCGCCCCGCCACAGTGACGCGGCGGTGTGCAGCAGACCGACGGCGTACTCCCGGTCACCACGCCCCGCCGCCGTGCGAGCCTCGTCGCGCAGCCGTCGCAGCCGTACGAAGTCCACGTCGTCCGCCTGCTGGACACGCAGCCGGTAGCGGCGTGGGGACGTACGCTCCAGCTGCGCCAGCTCACCGACAGCGCGACGCAGCCGGTTGCGCAGCCGGGAGAGATAGGTGTGCAGCGTCTCCACGGCGGTCACGGGCACTTCGTCGTCGTCCCAGACGCGTTCGACGAGCGTATCGACGGCGACCGGATCCCCCTGGGCGTACAGCAGGACCGCCAGCACCCGGCGCTCCTTCAGCGATCCGAGCGGGTACTGCCGTCCCCCGTGCCACAGTTCGAGCGGCCCGAGCGCAAGAAGGTGCACCACTTCCCCCAGGTGGTTCCGCTTCTTCCAGACGTTTCCCAGCGGCGTTGCGTAGAGGCGTCGCGCCACATTCGGGTGGTGCGCGTCCGCCCGGGCGCTGCGCTTCTTTCCTCGCGCCGGCGGTCTCCGCACGGACGCCCGGCGGATCGCACACCTGTCCACCCCGTGTCTCACTGTCGCCACCGCGACGAACGGAACAGAGGTGTAAAGCGGGGCGCATGGTCGCGCGAAGGGGCGCACAGGGCCGACGGGGACCGGCGTACGCGGAAGGTGCAAGTTTTCTGCAAGCCCGCCGTCATACCGCCCGGGGAGACCCCACTCCGTGGCCGCGTACGGCTTTCCGGCCGCACCTCAACTCTGGTGATTCACGGGGGAGTTCACATGAGTCTGTTGATGCAGGACGCCGAACGGCGTCCTGCCGTGCCCTTGCGTCTGGATGTCGAACGCTGGGCGACCTTCCGCATCCGCAAGCGGGTGCTCGCGGTGGTGCACACGGTGACCTCCGCCCGGCGGCTGCTGGACGCGGTCCGGCTGCTGGAGGGCGACCCGCGGGTGCAGGTCCTGTTCACGGTGGCCGGTGACGTCTTCAACCACGGCGTGGACGAGTTCCTGGAGAACACCAGGGCCCTCGTCGTGCCGTGGGGCCAGGCGGTGCACACCCGCTTCGACCTCGCGCTGGCCGCGAGCTACGGCAGCCTGTACGAACTGAGCGTCCCGGTGATCGTGCTCCCGCACGGCGCCTCGTACAACAAGCGCGTCTCCGTGCCCGACGACCGTCGCGGCCGTCTCCCCGCGGTGCGCGAGGTGTACGGACTGGGCCGGCAGTGGCTGGTCCGCGACGGGGTGGTGGTGCCCGCGGCGATCGTCCTGGCCCATGAGGACGACCGCACCCGCCTCGGCCGGGAGTGCCCCGAGGCGCTGCCCGTGGCCGAGGTGGTCGGGGACCCCTGCTACGACCGCGTCGCGGCGAGCCTGCCCGCGCGGGACCTCTACCGCAGGGCGCTGGGCGCGGCGCTCCGGCAGGAGCTGGTCCTCGTCTGCTCGACCTGGGGACCCGACTCGCTGCTCGGACGCCACTGGGACCTGCTGGAACTGCTGGCCGCCCAACTCCCGCGGGAGGACTTCCGTATCGTCGTCATGCTGCACTCGAACGTCTGGAACGCGCACAGCGAGTGGCACATCCGCAGCGCGTTCGCCGGGCTGAGCCGCTGCGGCGTGGGCCTGGTCAGCCAGCACGCGGAGTGGAGCGGTGCCGTGGTCGCGGCCGACTACATCGTGGGAGACCACGGCTCCGTGTCGCTGTACGGGGCGATGACGGGCGCCCGGCTGCTGACCGCCGGCTCCCCCGACACCGATCTCGATCCCTCCTCGCCGATGGCCGAGCTGCGCTCGCTCGCGCCCCGGATCGACATGGGCCGGCCGCTGCTCCGCCAGCTGCGGCAGAGCGCCGCCGCGTACCGCCCGGACCGGTACGCGCGCGTCGCGGCCCGGATCAGTTCGGAACCGGGCCGGTTCGCCCGTCGGATGCGCGCCCTTCTCTACCGGAAGCTGCGTCTGCGCGCTCCCGTCGCACGGCCCGCCCCGGCGGCAGCGGTACCGCCGGTCCTGGTGCGGTACGACGAGCCGGGGGGTGCCGAGTCGTGAGTGCGACGGAGAGACGGGCGCCGGGGCCGTGGGCCCGGTACGTCCGCGTCCTGGCGCCGGGACCGGCCGCCGGACCCGCGGTCGTCGACGAGCATCTGCGGGTGGAACTGCCCGCGCCGCGGCCCTGGCCCGCGCTCGCCGATGTGCTGGTGGCGCCGGGGGCGGGACACGATGCGGCCGACGCGCTCGCCGTCGGCCACCCGGGCGCGGCGGTGGTCGCGGTACACACCGGGGCCGGGAGGTGCTGGCTGCGCGTGGGCCCGTACGGACACGTGCCGATCCGGCTGACCCTGACCGAGCGGCACGCGGCCCGCTGTCCCTGGCCGGTCTGGGCGTCCCTGGCTCATGCGCGGCTGGTCACGGACGCACGGTGAACGGCGTCCCCGGCGACGAGGACCGTGGCCGGGGACACCGGTCCGGTCACCGGAACGGTCGGCCCGGTCGCGGCCGGCGCCGGCTGCGGCGCCACGTCGACCCGGTACCCGACAGCAGTGGCCGCCATACCGCGTGCCCTGGTCACCCACCGGCCTCGCCCTCACCCCCGACCCCGCCCTCGACCTCGCCCCCGCCCTCGACCTCGTCCCCGACCCCGCCCTCGACCTCGTCCCCGCCCCCATCCCCATCCCCATCCCCATCCCCATCCCCATCCCCATCCCCATCCAGCAGCCGCAGGCGCTCGCGCAGCCCCTCGGCCTGGCCCGGCTGGTTCGCCGCGACGGCCAGGGTGAGCGCCTGGTGGTAGCGCTCCCGGGCGAGGGCACGCTCCCCGCGGCCCTCGGCGACCTCGGCCAGGGCCCGGAGTGCGCGGGCCGTCTCGGAATCCGCCCCCACGGCACCGAGATCGGCGAGTGCTTCGGAGAGCAGGCGCTCCGCCTCGTCGAGCCCGCCCCGGAGCAGGGCGGACCGGCCGAGCAGGGTGGCGGCCCGTGCGGCGTTGTAGGGGTCGTCCACGGCCAGCAGCACGGCCCGTGCCGCGGCGGCACCCTCGGCGGCCCGCTCCGCACGGCCGAGGGTGAGGTCGATGTCGGCCGCGTTGAGCCGGGCGAGCCCGCCCGCCCGCTCGTCCCCGTGCCGGGGGAGTTCGACGGCCGCGCGGGCGAACAGCGCGGCCGCTTCGTCCAGTTGCCCCAGGCGCTGGTGGGCCAGTCCCCGATAGTTGAGCGTACGGGCGTGGCCGAGCAGGTCCCCGATGGACGAGAAGAGCCCGGCCGCCTCCTCGAACATCTCCAGCGCCCGCCCGTGCCCGCCACGCCCCAGCTCGCCCTGGCCCCCGGACGTCAGCATCCGGCACGCGGCCTGGGTGTCGCCCACCTCGCGCGCCGCGACCAGCCCCTCCTCGTACGCGGCGAGCCACTCGTCGTAGTGCTTGCGCCGGATGAAGAGCGGCCCCATGGCGTCGGCGAGCTGCCAGCAGGCCTCCGCCGCACCCGCCGCCCTGGCGTGCCGGATCACCGCCATCAACTGGGGCAGTTCCCGCTCCAGCCAGTCCAGTGCGGCCCGTGGTCCGGGTCCGGGGTCCCCCTCGACCACCGGGCCGGGCCCGTAGGACCGTTCCCGCAGCGGGTGGTACGGATCGACGGCCTTCTCCGCCCGGGTCGCGGTGGCCACATAGTGGTCCGCGATGCGCCGGAACACCGCCGCCCGTTCCTCGTCGGGCTCGTCCTGCGCGGCCTTCTCGGCGGCGTGCAGCCGAACGAGGTCGTGAAAGCGGTAGCGGTCCTCTCCCGTGTCGATCAGCAGATTGGCGTCGTACAGGTTCTCCAACGACCTTTCCGCGTCGGGCGGGCCGAGGCCGGGCGCCCCGGAACCCGGCTCACCGGGGGCGTGCCCGCGAGCCAGGACCGCCTCCGCGACCGCACTCCCGAACTCCCTTCCGGGGTGCACCCCGAGCAGCCGGTAGAGCCGCGCCGCCGTCTCGGGCAGACCCCGGTACGACAGATCCAGCGCGGCGCGCACACCGTGGTCGCCGTCGATCGCGAGCGCGTCCAGCCGCCCGTGCTCGGCGGCGAGGGCCCGCACCATCGTGGTGATCCGTCGGCCCGGCCGGGCGGCGAGCCGCGCTCCCGCGACGCGCACGGCGAGCGGCAGTCCCGCGCACAGCCCGACGAGGGCTCGGGCGTCGTCGGTCTGGGTGGCCACCCGGTCGTCGGCGAGGGTCGCCGCGAGCAGTTCCACCGCCGCTTCCTGGGCGAGTGGCTCCACCTGCATCTGGTGGCAGCCCTCGAGTGCCAGTCCGGACATCCGCGTCCGGCTGGTCACGAGGGTGACGTTCCGGCCGCCCGGCAGCAGCGGCCGTACCTGGGCCGCCGTCGCCGCGTCGTCGAGCAGGACCACGATGGCGCGCTCGGCGGTCAAGGAGCGGTACAGCGCCGCCCGTTCCGCCGGACCGTGGGGCACCTGTCGTGGCGGAACTCCCAGGCCACGCAGGAATCCGCTCAGTACCTCGGCGGGGTCGGCGGGCCCGGCCGGCGACTGGCCGCCCAGGTCCGCGTACAACTGGCCGTCCGGGAAATCCGGGCGCAGCCCGTGCAGCCAGGACAGGGCGAGGGCGGTCTTGCCCACCCCGCCCAGTCCGCTCAGCGCGGCGAGGACGGGATGGCCCCGGCCGGCGGCAGCGGCCCGATGCTGTTCCAGTCTCCGGAGTTCGGCCCTGCGGGCGGTGAGGGGAAACGCGGGCGGAAGCTGCCACGGCAGCGGAGCGCGTGGCCGGGGTGCGGCCGGATCGCCGGTGCGGACGTGGACGTCGCCGTGCACGACGGCGGCCTGCACACTGGCACCGTGCACGACGCCGCTGAGCTCGTTGTGGCCGCCCCGTTCCTGCCCCCGCACGTCTCCGCCCCTCCGGCCGGTAAGCACCGTCCTCTGGGGGTGAGTATTTCCGCACAGCAATCGAACAACCGGTGCCGAGCGGCGTAGCGCGTCAGAGACCTGTGACGTTGGTCGCCCGCCGGTGCCAGGTCACTCGTACACCACGGTGACGGGCGCGTGGTCCGACCACCGTTCGGCGTGCGTGGCCGCCCGCTCCACGTACCCCTTGACGGCCCGGGCGGCGAGGCCGGCCGTGGCCACCTGGTAGTCGATGCGCCAGCCGGTGTCGTTGTCGAAGGCCCGCCCCCGGTAGGACCACCAGGTGTAGGGCCCCTCGACATCCGGATGGAGGGCGCGCAGGACATCGACGTACGCCCCGTCTCTCTCGTCGAACACCTGCGAGAGCCACGCCCGCTCCTCCGGCAGGAACCCGGAGTTCTTCTGGTTCCCCCGCCAGTTCTTGAGGTCGGCCTGCTGGTGGGCGATGTTCCAGTCGCCGCACACGACGACCTCACGCCCGTCCGCGGCGGCCCGCTCCCGCAGCTCCTTCAGATGGGCGAGGAACTCCCCCATGAACCGGACCTTCTCGTCCTGCCGCTCGGTCCCGACCTCACCGGAGGGGAGGTAGAGGCTGGCCACGGTGACCCCGGGCAGGTCGGCCTCGACGTACCGTCCGCTGCCGGCGAACTCGGCCGATCCGAAGCCGACCTGGATCCGGTCGGGCTCGCGGCGGCTGTAGAGCGACACCCCCGCGCGCCCCTTGGCGACGGACGGGGCGTGCACGACATGCCACCCTTCGGGCTGCCGCACCCCCTCGGGCAGCTGCTCCGGCTCGGCCCGCACCTCCTGCAGGCACAGCACATCCGCCGAGGTCCCGGCGAGCCACTCCACGAAGCCCTTCTTCGCGGCGGCCCGCAGCCCGTTCACATTCACCGAGGTCACGGTCAGCACAGCACTCTCCTGTGTAGCAGAGGGCACGTACGCTACCCGGCACGTACGCCGCCGTTCGCCTCCCCCACCCGTCCAGCGACCGCGCGCCCCGCCACCGCCGCCCGTTCCCGGCCGAACGGGCTCCTGTCCGGCCGAACCCCCGCGAACACCTGAAACGACATCCCGCATAGATGTACGATGCATGACATGTTTATCCGCCGCGTACCCTTCGACCACCCCGACGCCGTCAAGCTGAACGACGAGGTCCAGGCCGAGTACAGCGTCCGCTACGGCGACGACGGCGACGCCACGTACATGGACCCGGCGCACTTCGTACCGCCGGCCGGGCTGTACCTGATCGCCTACGACGAGCACGGCAGACCTCTCGCCACGGGCGGCTGGCGCTCCCAGGAGACCAACGACGAGGGACACCAGGACGGGGACGCCGAGATCAAGCGTATGTACGTCACCCCCGAGGCCCGCGGTCTGGGCCTGGCCCGCCGCATACTCGCCGAACTGGAGTCCGACGCCCGTGCGGCCGGCCGCACCCGCATGGTGCTCGAAACCGGCACCAAGCAGCCCGAGGCCGTGTCCCTCTACACCTCCAGCGGCTACGAGCCCTGCGCCAAGTTCGGCTACTACCGCTTCCACGAACTGAGCCTGTGCTTCGCGAAGCCGCTCCACCCCTGACCACCGGCGCGTAAATCCCCGTGCCCGCGACGGCGTTGGCCGCCTACGGTGTCCGCGTGACGAAGAACAACCGTCTACGGCGTCTCGTCGTGGGCGACACCACCTGGCACTGGACGGTCCGCCAACTCCGCCACTCCCGACTCCACTCGAGCGGGAGGGACCCCCATCGCGTGGCCTACGACCACTGCCGCCTCAAGCTGTCCCTCTACCCGCAGGGCCCCCGGCGGCGACGCCTGGTCCTGGTCTTCGGCCCGTCCGAAGACCGAGTGGTGTCGAACTGCTACTTCGACTCCGGCGCCCTGGTCCGCCTCCCGGACCACACCTACCTCAACCTCCACGAGCCCGGCACGGTCCGCCGCCTCCTGGACGCCGCCGCCCCGAACCTGGACCTGGACCCGTCGTCCCAGACGGTCGAGGTGGATGGCTGGCCGTACTTCGACGCGATCACGGAACCGGTTGCGGCAAGCTCCTGACGAGCGCCGCCCGCCGCCCGCCTGACAACACGTCAGAGCCCCCAGTGGTGATCACCACTGGGGGCTCTGAGCTGCGTGGACCTGTGGGGATTTGAACCCCAGACCCCCTCGATGCGAACGAGGTGCGCTACCGGACTGCGCCACAGGCCCTTGCAACGAGTGAAACTCTAGCATCCCCATCGCGGTGCTTGGAAATCCGTTCCCGGGCGGCTCCCGGTGCGGCTGCGGACCGGCTCCTGGCTGGTCAGCGGAGTGGAGGCCGGGGGGGGCGAGGGTCACTCGTTGGCCGCGCGGGGGCGGTCGCCGTCCTCGTACTGGTCGAAGAGGGGCGTGCGGCCCCGCTCGCGGGAGCGTCGCGCGGACGCGGCCCGGCGGGCGTCGGAACGGCCGCCGGCGGGAGCGTCGCCCGCGTCGCAGGCACCGCCGTCGTCCGCGCACTCCTCGCCGCCGTGCTCCCCCTCAGCGGTGGTCGAGGCGGCGCCCGACTGGCCGTGCGGGTCGGCCGCGCTGGAGCGCGCGGAACTCCACGCGTCCGGGGCGCCGAGGTCGACACCGGAGGTGGCCCGGGGGGCCACCGGCGCCGTGACGTACGTCGGGAGCGGCACGGGGACCGGGTCCCAGCTGTCGCCCTGGGCGGGCCGCCGCTGGCGCTCGCGCTGCTGGTCGACCCACTCGGCGTGGTCGGTCTGCTCGACGAGGGCTCGGCGGTCGGCCGCGAGCGCGTTCAGCTCGGTCCGGGACTCCTCGTTCTCTGGACCGTCCTCCGGTTCGTCGGTGTCCACCGGGTCCGGCATCGGCCGCCGCCGCTGGGGCTGGCGCTCCCGCAGCCGCTGCGCCGCCGCCTCGGCCTGCCGCCGGTCCATCGTGTACGCGAACCGCTTCAGCTCCTGACGGCGCAGATGCGCGATGTACGTGCTCAGCAGCACCGCCGGTACGGCCGGCGCCCACAGGAAGGCGAGCCCGCCGACCGCCGCGACGACCGCGCCGAGCGTGAAGGCGAGGAAGAGCATCACGGTCGTACGCCGCCGGCGCGCGAGCACCTTCAGGCGCCGGGCCCGCGCGACGGCCTCCGCCGAGTCGCCCCGGCGCGCGCCCGCCGTCTGCTTGCCCGGACGCTTCGCGCGGGCGGGGGCGGGCACTGCGGCCGCGCCCTGCTTGGCCGACGGTTGGCCGCCCTGCTGCGGCACCGGCGCCTGTGCGTGCACCTGTGCCTGTGCCTGTGCCTGTGCCTGGGACGCCGATTTCGCCGCCTGCGCCTGCGCCTGCTGCGGTGGCGACTGCTGCGGTTGCTGCGGCTGCTGCGGTGACTCACCCCGCTCCACCGGCAGTTGTGCCCTCGTGTGCTCCCGGTGCGGAGGCATGGCGAAGGCCCGGACGTCCACCGAGTCGGTGACGCCGTCCGGTTCGGCGCTGGGCTCCCCCTCCTCGGTGGAGCGCGCCCGCAGGTCCTTGGCGTATCGGCGCTCCATCCCCGCCCGGCCGGAAAGCAACCGGATGGCGGTGCTGAAGCGTTCCGTCGGACGGGCTTCGTTCAGCTCGTCCTGCCTACGGAGCCACATCGGCACCAAGTAGGCGGCCCAGGCCCCGACGATGACTGCGTAGATGAGGCCGCTGCTGCTCACGCCTCACACGGTAGAGGGGTTTGCGTGAGGCCATCCGCCAATTGAGCCGGTGTGTCGCACGATCTGGCTGATATTTCGAGCTTTTTTTGTGACCGATCCGATCAGCGGGCCGCCGAGAGCGCGAAATTAACGTGCCGAGAACGGTTCGACTCGTTCAACTCGATCGCCGACCGAACCCTTTATTCGAACACTCATTGCATTTACGGGGACTGTCCGGGCTTGCCCGCGTCGGAGCCCGCGTTCCGGGCGTTCCGTGCCCGTTCCCGCTGCCAGCGGGCGAGCAGACCCTCCGGGACCTCTTCGGCGGTGAGCGCGAAG
The DNA here is from genome assembly GCF_024612015.1 of Streptomyces sp. CA-210063. Classification (NCBI taxonomy): domain Bacteria; kingdom Bacillati; phylum Actinomycetota; class Actinomycetes; order Kitasatosporales; family Streptomycetaceae; genus Streptomyces; species Streptomyces sp. CA-210063. Next base: position 6,245,152 of record NZ_CP102512.1, on the reverse strand, counting down.
ACGAGATGGTCGCGCCAGGCGCCGTCGATGTGAAGATATCGTGGACGAAGGCCTTCCTCGCGGAATCCGAGTTTCTCCACGACCCGTCTGCTGGGCCGATTCTCGGGGCGAATACAGACCTCGATGCGGTGCAGTCCGACGGTCCGGAAGCAGTGGTCCACGACGAGCGCCACCGCCGTCGGCATCACTCCCCGCCCGGCGACCGACTCGTCGACCCAGTAGCCGACATGTCCGGAGCACATCGAGCCCCAGGTGATCCCTGCGACCGTCAACTGCCCGACGAGACGCCCCTGGTACTCGATCACGAACGGCAGCATCCGGCCCGCGTTCGCCTCCGCCCGCAGATGGCGGACCATCTGACGGTACGTCGGCCGGTGCGCGATCGGTCCGCTGGGCGTGGGCGGCGGAATGGTCGCCTCCCAGGGCCGCAGCCAGTCCCGGTTGCGCCGGTTGACCTCGCGCCAGGCCCGCTGGTCGCGCATCCGTATGGGCCGGAGGACGACATCGCCGTCCACCAGCGCTACGGGCCAGGATGGGCTGTTCAGCTCGCACCCCCGTGGCTGGGTCTGGGGTGGTCGCCGCCGCGGAGCTGGTCGACGGCGTGGGTGAGCAGGGGTCCCAGTACGGCCAGGCCGTCCCGTACGCCACCGGTGGAGCCCGGCAGGTTCACGATCAGCGTCCGGCCCGCGACTCCGGCGAGGCCCCGGGAGAGAGCCGACGTCGGCACCTTGTCCCGGCCGTACGCCCTGATCGCCTCGGGGATGCCCGGCACCTCGTGGTCGAGGACCGCGCGGGTGGCCTCCGGGGTGCGGTCGGTGGGCGAGATTCCCGTACCGCCGGTCGTCACGATCACGGCGTACCCGGCGTCGACGCCCGCCCTGAGGGCCGCCTCCACGGGGTCGCCGTCGGGCACGACCTGGGGCCCCTCGACGGTGAACCCGAACGCCGTGAGCCCCTCGGCGATCAGGGGCCCGCCCCGGTCCTCGTAGATCCCGGCGGCGGCGCGGTTGGAGGCGGTCACGACCAGCGCGCGGTACGGCGCGGCGGGCGTCGACCTGGGTGACGGATCATGGGCAGCACGCGTGGCCCGGGGTGACGGATCGTGCGCGGCGGGGGTGGGCCGGGGCGAAGGGTCGTGCGGGGCGGCGCTCATGACCGGCTCCAGTCGCCCGACTTGCCGCCCGTCTTCTCCTCGACGCGGACGTCCGTGATGACCGCGCCCTTGTCGACCGCCTTGACCATGTCGATCACGGTGAGGGCTGCGACGGTGACCGCGGTGAGGGCCTCCATCTCGACGCCCGTACGGTCCGTGGTCTTCACGGTGGCGAGGATCTCGACGGCGTCGTCCGCGACCGACAGGTCGACCTTGACGCCCGACACCGACAGCGGGTGGCAGAGCGGGATGAGGTCGGGGGTGCGCTTGGCGCCCATGATCCCGGCGATGCGCGCGGTGGCGAGGGCGTCGCCCTTGGGCACCCCCTCCCCACGGAGCAGTTCGACCACCTTGGGTGAGACCAGGACCCGGCCGCTGGCGCGGGCGGTGCGCGCGGTCACGTCCTTCCCGGAGACGTCGACCATGCGGGCGGCGCCCGCCTCGTCGATGTGGGTCAGTCGGTCCTGCGGCGTACTCATGGTGGTGTGGCGCTCCCGGTCGGGGCCCGTCGCGGTGCGGCGCGCGGTCTGTTGTGCGCGACACGGTACGCCACCCTCGACGGTTCAGCCGAGCAGGATGACCTCGACCTCCGCGCCGGGCTCGACCGACTCGGTGTCCTCGGGGATCACGATCAGCGCGTCGGCGTGCGCGAGGGCCGCCACGAGGTGCGATCCGGCGCCTCCCACAGGCGTGACCTGGCCGTCGGCGTACGTCCCGCGCAGGTACTGCCGGCGCCCTGCGGGCGAGGTCAGCGCCTTGGGGGCCTGGAGGGTCGCCATGGCCGCCGGCCGGTGGACGTCCTCGAGGCCCATCAGGGTGCGGATGGCGGGCCGGACGAAGAGTTCGAAGGAGACGTACGACGACACCGGGTTGCCGGGGAGGGCGAGCAGCGGAGTGTGGTCGGGGCCGATGGTGCCGAAGCCCTGGGGCTTGCCGGGCTGCATGGCGAGCTTGCGGAAGTCGATGCCGGTGCCCTCCTCGTCCTCGTCGCCGACGGACTCCAGGGCCTCCTTGACGACGTCGTACGCCCCCACGCTGACCCCGCCGGTGGTGACCACCAGGTCGGCGCGGACGAGCTGGTCCTCGATGGTGGAGCGGAGGGTCTCGGCGTCGTCGGCGACGGCGCCCACGCGGTAGGCGATCGCGCCCGCGTCCCGGGCGGCTGCGGTGAGGGCGAAGCTGTTGGAGTCGTAGATCTGGCCGGTGGCCAGCGGCTCGCCCGGCGGGATCAGTTCGCTGCCGGTGGAGAGCACCACGACACGCGGGCGCGGGCGCACGCGTACGGTCGCCCGGCCGATGGCGGCGAGCAGGCCGAGCTGCGGCGGGCCGAGGATCGTGCCGGCGGCGAGGGCGCGGTCGCCGGCCCGTACGTCGCTTCCCTTCGCGCGCACGTGCGCGCGTGCCTCGGCTGCGCGGTGCACGGCGACCTGGCCGGTGGCGTCCTCGGGGCCGGCGCTGCGGGCGCGCATCCCGGAGACGGGTCCCTCGCCGAGGCCGCCGTCGGTCCACTCCACCGGGACGACCGTCTCCGCGCCGGGGGGCAGCGGGGCGCCGGTCATGATGCGGGCGGCCTCGCCGGGGCCCACCTGCGGCTGCTCGGCCTGGCCCGCCGCCACGTCCCCGATCACCGTGAGCACGGCCGGGAACTCCTCGCTCGCGCCCGCGATGTCCGCGACCCGCACCGCGTACCCGTCCATCGAGCTGTTGTCGAAGGGCGGCAGTGACACCGGCACCGTGACGTCCTCGACCAGGACACAGCCCTGGGCGTCGAGAAGCTGCAGCTCGATGGGTTCCAGGGGGTGGACCGTGGCGAGGATGTCCTCCAGGTGTTCGGTCACCGACCAGAGGTGGCCTGGGCCGGTGGTGCGGGTCGCGGTGGTGCTCAAAGTGACTACATCTCCTCGGCTACGTAACTGCGAAGCCAGGTCCGGAAGTCCGGTCCCAGGTCTTCACGTTCGCATGCGAGTCTGACAATGGCACGCAGGTAGTCGCCGCGGTCTCCGGTGTCATAGCGGCGGCCCTTGAAGACGACGCCGTGCACGGGGCCGCCGACCTTCTCGTCCGCGGCGAGCTGCTGGAGGGCGTCGGTGAGCTGGATCTCGCCGCCGCGGCCCGGCTCCGTCTTGCGCAGGACGTCGAAGATCTGCGGGGCGAGGACGTAGCGGCCGATGATCGCGTAGTTCGACGGGGCGTCGGCCGGGTCCGGCTTCTCGACCATGCCCGTCACCTTGACGACGTCGCCGTCCTCGGTGGCCTCCACGGCCGCGCATCCGTAGAGGTGGATCTGCTCCGGTGCGACCTCCATGAGTGCGATGACGCTGCCGCCGTGCCGCTCCTGGACCTCGACCATGCGCTTGAGGAGGGGGTCGCGCGGGTCGATCAGGTCGTCGCCGAGGAGGACCGCGAAGGGCTCGTCGCCCACGTGCGGGGCGGCGCACAGAACGGCGTGACCGAGGCCCTTGGGGTCGCCTTGGCGGACGTAGTGCATGGTCGCGAGGTCGCTGGACTCCTGCACCTTGGCGAGCCGGCCGGCGTCGCCCTTCTTCTGGAGGGCGGACTCCAGCTCGTAGTTCCGGTCGAAGTGGTCCTCGAGGGGGCGCTTGTTGCGGCCGGTGATCATCAGGACGTCGTCGAGCCCCGCCGATGCGGCCTCTTCGACCACGTACTGGATCGCCGGCTTGTCCACGACCGGCAGCATCTCCTTGGGAGTCGCTTTGGTGGCCGGCAGGAACCGGGTCCCTAGACCCGCCGCGGGGATGACAGCCTTGCTGATCCTGGGGTTCGCCTCACTCATGCGCCGAACCTTATCCGGTGCCTTTGTGGGGAATCTGTGGCTCCGATGAATTCGCTCTCATATGAGCCGATTACGAATATTACTGGAGCAACCTGTGAGCCCGATGAGACCCGAACCGGAGCTTTCCAAGCGATTGTTGCGCCGAGAGATCCTCCTGGTGAGGAATGGGTTGACGCCGGATGACGTCCGGAAAACGACGGGCGCTCTTGCCGACCGGGCCCTCGATCTGCCCGAGCTGGCGCACGCGCGCACGGTCGCGGCCTACGTCTCCGTGGGGAGTGAGCCCGGCACCCTCGCGCTCCTCGACGCACTCCGCGCGCGGGGCGTGCGCGTCCTGCTGCCGATCCTGCTCCCCGACAACGACCTGGACTGGGGCGCCTACGAGGGAGAGGCCTCCCTCGCGCGCGTGCGGCACGGCGGCGGCCGTATGACCCTCCTGGAACCCGCCGGCGACCGACTCGGCCCGGACGCCGTGACCACCGCCGACGCGGTCCTGCTCCCGGGCCTCGCCGTGGACGCGCGCGGGATGCGCCTGGGGAGGGGCGGCGGCTCGTACGACCGTGTCCTGGCCCGACTGGAGCGCGCGGGCGCGGACCCGGCCCTGGTGGTGCTGCTGTACGACACGGAGGTGGTCGACCGGGTGCCGGAGGAGGAACACGACCGCCCGGTGCACGCGGTGGTGACCCCGTCGGGGGTACGCCGGTTCCGGTGATCCGAACGTGAAAGTGGCCTCCACGCGTGCGTGGAGGCCACTTTCCCTGCTCAGGCGGGAGTCACGGCTTCAAGAGGAGCGTGTCGCTCGTGTCGCTCTCGACCGCCTTGTCCGAGAACGACCACGTGAGCAGCTCGCCCTTGGCCCACTTGTCGGTCTGGTCGGTGTAGTGGGCGTTGTACGCGTGCCCGGAGGCGCCGGTGAGGTTGATCCACTTGGACTTGTCGAGGTCCCCGAGGTTCACCACCATGCGCATCGAGGGCACCCAGACGACCTCGTAGCCGCCCGCCGCGTTCCAGCCGGTGGCGTTGACCGTGGCCTCGCCGCCGCCGAGCTTCCAGGGGCCGCGGTTGAGCATGTACTGGAGGAAGCCGGGGCCCTCGGTGCCGAGGGTCTGGTTCTTCAGGAACAGGCGGTGCAGCCGGCCCCAGTTCCACGTGTCGATGTCCTTGCCGAGCTTGGCGGTCAGCTCCCAACGGGCGTCCCGCATGGCCCGCTTGAACAGCTCGTCACGGGTGTCGACGGCCTTCTGGGTGCGGGTCTTCGGCGTGGACCACCAGTCGTTGTCCTCGTCGTCGATGATCCGGCGGACCACCTCGAACCAGCGGTCGCCGCCGTCCGGCTGCGCCTGGTCCGCGTCGCGCTTGCCGCACTCGCGCACCCGCTGGTCCTCGTCGGCGGGCCCGGTGGTGCCGACCGGTTCGACCGACAGGCACTGGCCCTCGACGCGCAGTTCCTTGGGCAGCTTGTCGCCGAAGGCGAGCTTGAGGATGTTGCGCCAGACCGAGTTGAAGTACGCGGCGGCCGCCGAGTCGGCGTCCTGGGTGTAGTCCCAGCCCTCCAGGAGCTTCTGCGCCTGGCGGACTTCCTTGTCGTTGACGTCGATCTTGAGCAGCAGCGGCACCAGCAGCTTGGCGATCTCGCTGCTGTTGTCCATCTGCATCTGCCGCATGTCGTCGGTGGAGATCTTGCCGCCACCCTTGATCTTCGACTCGATGAGGCTGGTGATCCGCTGCGCGCGCGTGCCGTAGCCCCAGTCCTTGGTGAGCGTGTACGGGTACTTCTCGCCGACGACGGCCTGGTTCGCGGTGACGATGTAGCCGCGCTCCGGGTTGTACTCGTAGGGCAGTTCGTCCTGGTCGATGTAGCCGGTCCACCGGTACGTGGTGTCCCAGCCCGGCGCGGGCACCGAGCCGTCGCCCTCACCGCGGGTGGGGATCCTGCCGGGCAGCTGGTAGCCGATGTTGCCCTCGGTGTCGGCGTAGGTCAGGTTCTGCGAGGGGACGTCGAACAGGGCGGCGGCCGCGCGGAAGTCCTCCCAGTTCGCGGCCCGGTTCATCGCGAAGACGGCGTCCATGGAGGTGCCGGGGTCGAGCGCGGTCCAACGCAGGGCGATGCCGTAGCCGTCGCCGCGGTCGGGGGCGTCCTGGTCGACGGTGGCCTTCTTGCCGACCTGGACGAGTTCGTCGTTGCGGTCGGAGAGCAGGGGGCCGTTGTTGGTGGTGCGGACGACGATCTTCTTGGAGGTGCCGCCGGCGACCTCGATGGTCTCCTCGCGGGTGTCGAAGGGCAGCACCTTGCGGCCGTACTCGTAGCCGTCGCCGGTGAGCTTCTCCAGGTAGAGGTCGGTGACGTCGACGCCGGAGTTGGTCATGCCCCAGGAGATGTCCGCGTTGTGGCCGATTATCACTCCGGGCATGCCCGCGAAGGTGTAGCCGGCGACGTCGTACTGACACTTCTCCGAGACGGCCTTGCAGTGCAGGCCCATCTGGTACCAGACCGACGGCAGCTGGGCCGACAGGTGCGGGTCGTTGGCGAGCAGCGGCTTGCCGGTGATGGTGTGGTCGCCGGAGACGACCCAGGAGTTGGAGCCGATGCCATTGCCGTTCACACCGACGGCCTCGGGCAGGTCCTCCAGGACGTTGTAGAGGCCGTCCAGCTGCGTCTGGAGAGCCCCGGAGTCCGTTGAGGTACCGGCGGCGGTGCCCGTGCCCGTTCCCGCGGTGTCGCCGGTGCCCTGTGTGGAGCCGTCGGTGCTCTGCGCGGACTGCGACCCGCCCGTCCCGTCCGACCAGGTCTCGGTGAGCTCGTCGTACGAGCCCTCCTGCACGATCGTCTTGTTGCGGTCGTACGGGTACTGCGGGTACAGGTCGGCGATCTGGCGGGGGCCGAGGCGGCTGGTCATCAGGGCGCGGTCGATCTCGTCCTGCATGTTGCCGCGCAGGTCCCAGGCCATCGCCTTCAGCCAGGCGAGCGAGTCGACCGGGGTCCACTCCTCGGGCTTGTAGTCGTTGGAGAAGCCCAGGGCCGCGTACTCCAGGGAGATCTCCTCGCCGTCCTTGCCTGCGAGGTAGGCGTTGACCCCCTTGGCGTACGCGTCGAGGTACTTCTTCGTCTCCGCCGAGAGCGTCTTCTCGTACTCCTCCTCGGCGATTCCGTGCCAGCCGAGGGTGCGCAGGAACTCGTCGTTGTCGACCTGGCCCTCGCCGAACATCTCCGAGAGGCGGCCGGCCGTCATGTGGCGGCGCACGTCCATCTCGTAGAACCGGTCCTGCGCCTGGACGTAGCCCTGTGCCATGAACAGGTCCTCGTCGGAGGAGGCGTAGATCTGCGGGATCCCGTAGCCGTCGCGCTTGACGTCGACCGGTCCGGACAGACCGTCCAGGGCTATCGAGCCCTTGGTCTGCGGGAAGGAGGCACGCACGGTCGAGACGGACCAGAACGCCCCGAAGCCGACGCCACCGATGATGGCCAGGACCAGGACGATCAGGAGAAGTCGGCCTTTGCGCCCCTTCTTCCTGCCGGACTTGCCGGACTGCTGGCCGGAGGAGGCGGTGGTGTCGGTGGGCATCGCTGTCCTTGCTGTCCTAACACGAGCGGCAGGTCGGGCTGTGCTTTGTACTGAACGCTGGAGCAACCATAGGCGCAGGGCCCGACACGACTTGACGCGGAGTCGGGAACTGGCGCGGACGGCCGTTCGATCTTGCCCTCGAAAGCGTCAAGAAATCGTCAAGAGTTAGGTAAGGTAACGAAGTACTTGCACTGACTTAACCGCAACGCACGGTTTCCGTGATCGGCTTCGCATGCCTCCACGCGCGCGTGCCCTGATCCGGTGATCCGGTGCTCGGCATTCCCACAACCGGAACCACGTGCGGTTCGGCGAGAAAGGTACGGCCCTCTGACTGTCCACGACCTCAACCAGCTCCTGCTCGTCTGCTCGCTCGTCCTGTTGGTCGCGGTCGCCGCGGTCCGGATCTCGTCGCGCAGCGGGCTCCCCAGCCTGCTCGTCTACCTGGGCATCGGCATCGCCATGGGCCAGGACGGCATCGGCGACATCCACTTCAACAACGCCGAACTGACCCAGGTCATCGGCTACGCGGCCCTCGTCGTGATCCTGGCGGAGGGCGGCCTCGGCACGAAGTGGAAGGAGATCAAGCCGGCCCTGCCGGCCGCCAGCTCACTGGCGCTGGTCGGAGTCGCGGTGAGCGTCGGCGTCACGGCCACGGGCGCGCACTACCTGATCGGTCTCGAGTGGCGGCAGTCGCTCATCATCGGCGCGGTCGTGTCCTCCACGGACGCGGCGGCCGTCTTCTCGGTGCTGCGCAAAATCCCCCTCCCCGCGCGCGTGACGGGCACCCTGGAAGCCGAGTCCGGCTTCAACGACGCCCCCGTGGTCATCCTCGTCGCCTCGCTCTCCATGGCCGGACCGGTCGAACACTGGTACGTGCTGATCGGCGAGATAGCGCTGGAGCTGGCGATCGGCGCCGCCATCGGCCTCGCGGTGGGCTGGCTGGGCTCGTGGGCCCTGAGGCACGTGGCGCTGCCCGCCTCCGGTCTCTACCCGATCGCCGTCATGGCCATCGCCGTCGCCGCCTACGCGGCCGGCGCCCTGGCCCACGGCAGCGGATTCCTCGCCGTCTACCTGGCCGCCATGGTCCTCGGCAACGCCAAGCTGCCGCACTGGCCTGCCACGCGCGGCTTCGCCGAGGGGGTCGGCTGGATCGCCCAGATCGGCATGTTCGTCCTGCTGGGCCTGCTGGTCACCCCGCACGAGATGGGCGACGACATCTGGCCCGCGCTCGTCATAGGGCTCGTGCTGACCATGGTGGCGCGACCGCTCAGCGTCATCGTCGCGCTGACGCCGTTCCGGGTGCCGTGGCGGGAGCAGACGCTGCTGTCGTGGGCCGGGCTGCGCGGCGCCGTGCCCATCATCCTGGCGACGATCCCCATGGTCAGCGGGATCGAAGCCAGCCGAAAGATCTTCAACATCGTCTTCGTCCTGGTCGTGGTCTACACCCTCGTCCAAGGGCCGACGCTGCCCTGGCTGGCCCGCAAGCTGCGCCTGGGCGGCTCCGGCGACGAGGCCGCCGACCTCGGCATCGAATCGGCGCCCCTGGAGCGGCTGCGCGGCCATCTGCTGTCCGTCGCCATCCCCGAGAAGTCCCGTATGCACGGCGTCGAGGTCAACGAGCTGCGGCTCCCCGCGGGCGCCGCCGTCACCCTCGTCGTCCGCGACGGCACATCCTTCGTGCCCCTGCCGACCACGGTGCTGCGGCGCGGCGACGAACTGCTCGTCGTCGCCACGGATCCCGTCCGCGACCAGGCGGAGCGCCGCCTCAGGGCCGTCGGCCAGGGCGGCAAGCTGGCCGGGTGGCTGGGGACGGGGAACGGGAACGGGAACGGCGGTACGCATCGCGGCGAGACCGGTCGCGGCGGGGCGGGGCGTTAAGAACACGTTTCACACTGTTCACACCCTCTGAAATCGAGGGTACGACCGCCCGTGGTGCCCCCTTTCACAGGCCCCCCCGCCGGTCGCCCTGTACGATGAAGGCGCACTTGATCGGACCAACTCTGTCTGACGCAGAGCTGGCGCGACCGTATGGCGGCCGAGACGCCCCTCACCGTGGGCCCGGCATCTACCGCAGTGGCGCAAGAGGACAGCTCTCGGCGCCCGATCCCCGTGAACCCGGGGGCGCGCTACCAGGCGGCGGAAAGGCACGGCCGTGGCATCCACGGTCACCTCGAACACCTCTAGGGCGTCCCGCCCGGGCTACGGGCAGCTGCTGCGCACCCGTGGCGCGTGGACGTTCCTCCTCCCCGGCTTCGCGGCCCGCCAGCCGTTCGCGATGCTGACCCTCTCCATCGTGCTGCTGGTCCAGCACACCACCGGCTCCTACGGGGCGGCCGGCGCCGTCGCCGCCGTGACCGGTGTCGCCATGGCCCTGTTCGCCCCGTACAGCGGCCGTCTCGCCGACCGTCACGGCCAGCGCGCCGTCCTGATCCCCGGCATCCTCGTCCACGGAGCGGCGGGTCTCTCCCTGACGGCGCTGGCGCTCGCGGACGCCCCCTTGTGGGCGCTCTTCGCCGCCGCCGTCCCGACGGGTGCCTCGGTGCCGCAGATCGGCCCCATGGTGCGGGCCCGCTGGGGCGTCAAGCTCCAGGACTCGCCCCTGATGCCCACCGCGGCGGCCTTCGAGTCCGTCACCGACGAGCTGACCTTCGTGCTCGGCCCGCTGGTGGCGACCGCGCTGTGCACCGCCGTGCACCCGGCCGCCGGTCTGCTCACGGAGGCCGCGCTCACCCTGATCGGCGGTCTGCTGTTCGCCGCCCAGCGCGGCACCCAGCCCAAGGTCGTCTCCATGGCGCACGCGCGCGTGGAGCACGTTTCCGCCCTGTCCCTCCCCGGAGTGCGTGTCCTGATCGTCACCTTCCTGGGCATCGGTTCCGTCTTCGGCGGTATGCAGGTCTCGCTGGCCGCCTTCTCCGAGTCGATCGGCGAGCCCGGCCTGAACGGCGTCCTGTACGGCGTCTTCGCCGCCGGCAACATGCTCTCCGGCATCGTCTGCGGCGCGATCGCGTGGAAGGCCACCCCTCAGCGACGCCTGATCGTCGGCTACACGGCCCTCGCGCTGGTGGCCTCCGCCCTGTGGACCGCCGACTCGGTCCTGGTACTCGCGGCGCTCGGCCTGCTGGTCGGCATGTGCATCGCCCCGGCCCTGATCACCGGCTACACCCTGGTCGACAGCCTTGTCCCGGCGGGCGCCCGCACCGAGGCCTTCACCTGGCTCACCGGCGCCGTCGCCCTCGGCCAGGCCGCCGCCGTCACGGCCGCCGGACAGCTGGAGGACCGACTGTGGGCCGGCGCCGGATTCCTGGTCCCGATGGCCGGTACGGCACTGGCGCTGGCGACCCTGCTGGCGCTTCGCACGCGGCTGGCGACCAGGCCCCGGAGCCGTACCGTCGCGCGTGTCGTCGGTCACCGAGTGCCGGTGACAGTGGACTGAACCCCTGGGAATAGGTCACTATGGATCGTCGTTAGCACTCATCGAGTGAGAGTGCCAGGAGGAAGAACCAGTGCCGACGTACCAGTACCAGTGCACCGAATGCGGTGAGGGCCTCGAAGCGGTGCAGAAGTTCACCGACGACGCCCTGACCGAGTGCCCCAGCTGCAACGGCCGCCTCAAGAAGGTGTTCTCCGCGGTCGGCATCGTCTTCAAGGGCTCCGGTTTCTACCGGAACGACAGCCGCGGCTCGTCGTCCAGCAGCAGCCCGGCGTCGAAGTCGTCCACGTCGGACTCGAAGTCCTCCTCGGACGCGAAGTCCTCGTCCACGTCGTCTTCGTCGTCCTCCGACTCGAAGCCGTCGTCCTCGGGCTCTTCCTCCGCAAGCAGCACCTCGGCCGCATAGCGCTGCCGTCCGGGACCCTGCCGTCGTACGACGACCGGCGGGGTCTTCGGCGTTTCCGGGCCCGGTTAAGGTGCGGGCATGGCGAACACGGAGCACGTGGGGAACGGAGCGGGGCCGGCGGGCGGGGCGGCGGGTCCGGCGACAGGGATGACGGGGGCGGCCGGCTCGGCCGAGGCGACCGGGGCGGCTGACGACGGCTTCGAGTCTGAGGTGGCCGGGGCTGCTGGAATGGCCGGGGCATTCGGTGCGTCGGGGTCCGAGATGACCAAGGCGTCGGGGACGGTCGGCGCGTCGGAGGCAGGCCTGGCGGAGATCGGTGTCATCGGGGGCTCGGGGTTCTACTCCTTCCTCGACGACGTGACCGAGATACAGGTCGACACCCCCTACGGGCCGCCCAGCGACTCCCTCTTCCTCGGCGAGATCGCCGGCCGCCGGGTCGCCTTCCTGCCCCGCCACGGCCGTGGCCACCACCTGCCGCCGCACCGCATCAACTACCGCGCCAACCTGTGGGCCCTGCGTTCCGTCGGGGCGCGCCAGGTGCTGGGCCCGTGCGCGGTGGGCGGCCTGCGACCGGAGTACGGGCCGGGCACGCTGCTCGTCCCGGACCAGCTGGTGGACCGCACGAAGTCCCGCGCCCAGACGTACTTCGACGGCCTCCCGCTGCCCGGCGGCGCCATCCCCCACGTCGTCCATGTCTCGCTCGCCGACCCCTACTGCCCCGTCGGCCGCAAGACCGCCCTGGAAGCGGCGCGCGGGCGCGACTGGGAACCGGTGGACGGCGGCACCCTCGTCGTGATCGAGGGCCCCCGGTTCTCCACCCGCGCCGAGTCCCTGTGGCACCAGGCCCAGGGCTGGTCCGTCGTCGGCATGACCGGCCACCCCGAGGCGATCCTCGCCCGCGAACTGGAACTCTGCTACACCTCCCTGAACCTCGTCACCGACCTCGACGCCGGCGCCGAGACCGGCGAGGGCGTCTCCCACGAGGAAGTCCTCCAGGTCTTCGCCGCCAACATCGACCGCCTCCGCGGCGTCCTCTTCGACACGGTGGCCTCGCTGCCGCCGAACGGCACGCGGGATTGCCTGTGCTCGAAGGCGCTGGGCGGGATGGATCCCGGGTTCGAGCTGCCGTAGCGGGAAGCCGCGCAGATCCGGGGGTTCGAGCTGCCGTAGCGCGAAGCCGCACAGATCCGGGGTTCAAGCTGCCGTAGTGGAAGGCCGCGCCCGCACGTCCGGCGCGGCGGTGGGGGCGGAACTCCTCGTTCGGGTGGCGGAGTTTTCCACAACCGGTGAGTAGTCCACCGGCCCCGACACGTTCCGCCGCGAAGCCTCATCGTGGGACCGCAAGCCGATCTCACACAGCAGGTGGTGACCCTCCCATGCCCCGTCCCTCATCCTCATCCATGTCCTCGCCCTTGGCCTCGCCCTCGCCCGGATCCACGTCCGCCCGCCTTCCTTCCTGGGCTGCCGGCCCACCCGGCACCGACGCCCCTCCCACCTGCGAGGTCCCGCACTTCGCCCCGCTACGGGTACGCGGCGGCGCCCACCGCCTCCGCCGCCTCGCCCGCTGCCGAAGGCGAGCCATGGCCGCGGGTCTGGCGGTGACCGCCGCCGCCATGTTGGTGACGGGGGCGGGCCCGAGGGAGGCCGAACGGGTAAGGGGACACCCCGTGGCCGACCCCGTCCCCGAACGCCCCACCCCCGCCGAGACGGTGACCGCACCGGTACGCATCGCCGACGGCGCGACGGTACGGCTGCTGCGCCCGGGCGACCGCGTCGACGTGATCGCGGCCGAGGAGTCCGCGACGGGCGTCGGCGCCGCGCGGGTCGTCGCACGCGGCGCCCGTGTGTCCAAGGTGCCGGCTGCGAGCGCCACCGAGAGCGGAGCCCTGGTCGTCCTGACCGTGCCCCGCCACACGGCGGCCCGGCTTGCCGGCGCGGGCGCCACCTCCCGCCTGGCGGTGACGCTGTGGTGACCCCGAACACCGTTGCGGGCACTCGCGCCGGCTCATCGCAGACCGGTCCCCACCCGTCAAGTCCCACGATGGAGGGACCCGATGGGCCACCCGGGTCACGCCCTGCCGTAGGTTGCGGAGTCGTTTGTTCCACAACCAGCGCAGAGAGGCCTCGTGGTGAGCGAGAAGAAGGAGCCGAGCATCCTGGAGGGCTTCAAGGCCTTCCTGATGCGGGGGAACGTCGTCGACCTGGCCGTCGCCGTGGTCATCGGCGCGGCCTTCACCAACATCGTCAACTCGGTGGTGAAGGGGGTCATCAACCCACTGGTGGGGGCGTTCGGCACCAAGGACCTCGACAGCTACAGCTCCTGCCTCAAGGGCATCTGCACAGGCAGCGGTGCCGACGCGACCGGCATCCAGATCCGGTGGGGCTCAGTGTTGGGAGCCACCCTCAGCTTCGTCATCACCGCGGCCGTCGTCTACTTCCTGATGGTCCTTCCCATGGCCAAGTACCTGGCCCACCAGGAATCCCGCCGAAAGGCGAAGGAAGGCACGCACGAGGTCATCGAGCTGACCGAGCTGGAGGTGCTCAAGGAGATCCGCGACGCCCTGGTGGCCCAGCGCGGCTCGGGCCACGACCGCGACTAGCGGCAGGGGCAGTAGGGGTCGGCGAGCGAGACTTCGAAGCCTTTGGCCGACGATGTCGTCAACTCAAGGTCCTGGGCCGACGGTGTGAGCGGCCCAAGGCCTTCGTCCGACGGTGTCAGCGGCTCGAAGCCATCGGCCGGCAGTGTCGGCGACTCAAGACCTTCGGCCGACGCTGTCAGATGTGGTGGGGCGGCTTCTCGTCGAGGAAGCGCTTCAGGTCGGCCGCGCTGTCGCCGCCGTCGCCGGGCCGGTCGCCCCACCCGTGGTCCGTGTCGTCGGACGACGGCCGGGTCAGCGGGTCGTCGAAGACCAGCGCGGCCTTGGGGTCACGCGGTCCGGGGGCGGGAGCAGTACTCATGCCTCCAGAGTACGGCCCCGGGCATGGACAACCTTCCCGCCCTGCCCCTCCCCCAGCCCGCCCGCACCCTCACCGGGCCTGTCCGCGCACTCCCTCTGTCCGCCCCTGCACTTGTGAACACCTGACCGAGAATTCCACCGGGATTTCTGGTGTGCTTGGCCCCATGACGCCCCGTTCCACGCCCTCGCCTCCCCCGGCACCGGAGCCCACCCCGAGCTCCGCCGCGGCCGAGGCGGCGGCTTCGGCTTCCGTCTCCCCCGGCGCCGGCCGGCCACCGGTGCGCAGGCTGGTCGCGCGGGGGCGTGAGGAGGAGCACCGGGTCGCCTCGCCGCTGGAGCTCTTCTTCGACCTGTGCTTCGTCGTCGCCGTCGCCCAGGCGGGCGTCCAGCTGGTGCACGCCGTCGCGGAGGCGCACACGGCCGAGGGCATCGTGAACTACGCGATGGTCTTCTTCGCGATCTGGTGGGCCTGGATGAACTTCACCTGGTTCGCCTCGGCATACGACAACGACGACGTGCCGTACCGGCTGGTGACCCTCGTTCAGATAGCCGGTGTGCTGGTGCTCGCCGCCGGGGTCGCCCGGGCCTTCGAGGACCATGACTGGCTGCTGGTCGTGCTCGGTTACGTGATCATGCGGCTGGGGATGACCGCGCAGTGGCTGCGGGCCGCGCGGACCGCGACGGGTGCCGAGCGGGTCATGGCACTGCGGTACGCGGGTGGCGTGGCGTTGTGCCAGGTCGGCTGGCTGGGGCTGCTGGTCCTGCCGGAGCCGGCGAGACCCTGGCTGTTCCTGGTGATGGCGATCGCTGAGCTGTGCGTGCCGGTGTACGCGGAGAAGGGCTTCCAGACGTCCTGGCATCCGCATCACATCGCCGAGCGGTACGGCCTGTTCACCATCATCGTGCTCGGCGAGACGATCCTGGCGGCGACGGTCGCCGTGAAGTCGGCGGCGAGCGAGAACGACGCGCTGGGCGAGCTGCTCCCGATCGCGGTGGGCGGGCTGCTGATCGTGTTCTCGGCGTGGTGGATCTACTTCACCGTTCCCATCCACGGTCATCTGCGCTCCAACAAGGAGAGCTTCCTGTGGGGTTACGGCCACTACCTGATCTTCGCGTCGGCCGCGGCGATCGGCGCCGGGCTGGAGGTCTCGGTGGAGCAGGCCGTGCACAAGGCGCACATCTCCACGCTGGCGGCATCGGCCGCGGTGACCCTGCCGACGGCGTTGTATCTCCTCTCCGTATGGGCGCTGCACGCCCGCCACTCCAAGGTGGGCACGGCCCAGCAGACCGTCCTGCCGCTCGCCGCGCTGGCCGTGATCGTGTGCACGTTCCTGGGCCACTGGGCGGTCCTGGCGGCGGGCATCGTGTCGGCCGTGACGGTCGCGGTCGGGGTGGCATTCACCGCCCGCGACCACAGCACCCACAACGCCCACGAAGCCCACGAAGCCCACGAGCCCCACAACACTCGGGAGAGCCATGGCGGTTGACGCTCTGACCGATGTCCCCGGTCTGCGGGTCGGCCACGCCACCCGGACCGGCGAGGGCTGGCTCACGGGTACGACGGTCGTGCTGGCTCCGGAGGGCGGCGCGGTCGCGGCCGTGGATGTGCGCGGGGGCGGGCCCGGCACCAAGGAGACGGACGCGCTCGACCCGCGGAACCTGGTGCAGAAGGTCGAGGCGCTGGTGCTGACCGGCGGCAGCGCGTACGGGCTGGACTCGGCGTCGGGCGTGATGGCCTGGCTGGAGGAGCGCGGACGCGGTGTGCGGGTCGGCCGCGATCCGGCGCACGTGGTGCCGGTCGTCCCGGCCGCCTGCGTCTTCGACCTGGGCCGGGGCGGGGACTTCAGGGCCAGACCGGACGCGGCCACCGGCCGGGAAGCGGTCGAGGCCGCCGCCGCGAGCGGGCTCGGTGCCCGGGTGGCGGAGGGATGCGTGGGTGCGGGGACGGGGTCGACGGTCGGGCTGCTCAAGGGCGGCATCGGCACCGCGAGCACGGTGCTGGGCTCGGGGATCACGGTGGCCGCGCTGGTCGTGGCCAACGCGGCGGGCTCGGCGATGGATCCGGAGACGGGGGTGCTGTACGGGGAGTTGTTGTCGCAGGGGCGTACGGCGTATCCGGCACCGGAGGTCCATGAGGTCGCTCGCCGACGGCTCGCCGAGGCCGCCGCGAAGAGCCCGCCTCCCCCGCTGAACACCACGCTGGCCGTCGTGGCCACCGACGCCGATCTGACCCGCTCCCAGGCCCAGAAGCTGGCCGGCACGGCGCACGACGGGATCGCCCGCGCCGTACGCCCCGTGCATCTGCTCAACGACGGGGACACGGTGTTCACCCTGGCGACGGGCGCCCGGCCGCTCCCGCCCGAGGCCGGTCCCCTCGCGCTGAACGAACTCCTCGCGGCGGGCGCGGACTTGGTGACCCGGGCGATCGTACGGGCGGTGCGGGCGGCGGAGTCGGTGGACGGGCCGGGCGGAGTGTGGCCGTCGTACGGGGAGTTGTACGGGAGGGGTTGAGGGGGCGGGAGGGGAGGGGGAGGGGGGAGGGGCCCCCAACGCCCCCGGGGAATGGGGAGACCGGTAGCTCCAGCGGTGTCGCCGGTGGCGATTGTCCCGGTTCTGTCACGTGATGCCGACGGGTGGGGACGGTGGGAACCCGCTCGGCCGTCGTTCGCTCCTTCTTCACGTACCGGAGGGGATCACGTGGATCGCGTGGACATGAAGAAGCTGGAGCAGATCGTGACGAGGCCGAAGATTGCTGTGCGGCGTGCGACGGTGGCCTGTGCTGTGCTGGTGGTCGGTGCGCTGACCCTCACCGGCTGCGGCGGGGACGCCCAGGCCGACAACAAGGGGGGCGGCAAGGGGACGTCGACGCAGGACACGTCGGCGCGGATCACGATCTCGGCGAAGGACGGTGCGACGGACGCGTCCATCAACGCGACCGGAGTGAAGGTCAGCGGGGGCAAGCTGACCGAGGTGACGATGACCGCGGCGGAGGGCGGCGCGGTCGTGGCGGGTGAGATGGCGGCGGACGGGCGGTCCTGGAAGCCGAAGGAGCAGTTGGAGCGCGGGACGAAGTACCGGATCTCCGCGACCGCGAAGAACGCCGAGGGGAAGACGTCGGCGGCCAATTCCATCTTCACGACCGTGTCGACGGCGAACAGCTTCATCGGGACGTACACGCCGGACAACGGCACGACGGTCGGGGCCGGGATGCCGGTGTCGTTCACCTTCGACAAGGCGATCACGGACCAGAAGGCCGTGCAGTCGCACATCACGGTGACGTCGAGCAGCGGGCAGGAGGTGGTGGGGCACTGGTTCGGGGCGCAGCGGCTCGACTTCCGGCCGGAGGAGTACTGGAAGGCCGGGTCCAAGGTCACGATGAAGATCGATCTGGACGGTGTGGAGGGCGCGAACGGCGTCTACGGCGTGCAGGACAAGACCGTCACCTTCACGGTCGGCCGCTCCCAGGTCTCCACGGTCGACGTCAACACGCAGACCATGACGGTCGTACGGGACGGGAAGACGATCAAGACGGTGCCTATTTCGGCGGGCAGCGCGCAGAACCCGACGTACAACGGTCAGATGGTGATCTCGGAGAAGTTCACGCAGACGCGGATGAACGGTTCGACGGTCGGGTTCGGCGGGGAGTACGACATCCCGGATGTTCCGCACGCGATGCGGCTGACGACCTCGGGCACGTTCGTCCACGGCAACTACTGGTACAGCAGGTCCAACCCGCCGTTCGGACGGCAGGGCACCAGCCACGGCTGTGTGGGCCTCGCGGATGCCCAGGGGGCACAGGGCGACACGCTCGGCAAGTGGTTCTTCGACAACTCGCTGATCGGTGACGTCGTGGTCGTCAAGAATTCCCCGGACGACACGGTCGCGCCGGACAACGGCCTCAATGGCTGGAACATGTCGTGGAGTGAGTGGACGGCGGGGAGCGCCATCTGACCTCGGGGTTCCGGGAGTTCGTCGGGCCGTGCGGGAACCAACCGCGCGGCTTCGGCGTTTAAGGGACGTACGTTTTCTCGGTTCCCGGACATGATGTCCGACCGAGGGGCTACGGTATGCACCCACAAGGTGACATGCAGCAACGCCGGGAGAAACCTTGAGCGTTCCGTACGAGACGGCAGCGTACGAGCCACCCGAGTCGCCCGAGTCTCCTGAGGAGCACCTCGCGCGACTCCTCGGCCGCGCCCTGAACTCCTTCGAGCTGCCCGACGAGACCATACGGCAGCTCGACTGCGCTCTCGCGCACGACAGCTCGCTGCACTCCGCGCACTACAGTTCGGGGCTGCACCGGGCGACGTATCGGCACACGTGGCTGCTCGCCGACGGCTCCGCCGTCACCCTGTGGGAGCTGGTGCACAACACGGTGCCCGGCAGTGACACCCAGCACGAGGTGTACACGGACGACGAGGAGCTGCGGGCCGCCACCGCGCGGCTGCCGCTGCCGCCGGACGCCCCCGACTTCGAGTTGCCCACGATGGTGGAGCTGGCGGCGTTCCCGGAGCCGCGCCACGAGTATGTGCCGGACGACTCGGCGGACCACGCCCGGCGGCTGTTGCGGCGCGCGGAGAACCCGGACCCTCCCGGGGACGAGCTGGCCACGCTGCTGCTGCGGACCGCGTTCGCGCACGAGATCACCCAGGCCTTCGGCCGCCCGCGCCGCCCCGCTCGGCGGGGTCGGCCCGGGTTGAGTTTCTCGCTCTACGAGCACGCGTTCCTGCTCACCGACGGGCAGGAGATCTCTCTCTGGGAGGTCGAGCACACGGCCACGCCGGACGGACGCCATATGTGCGAGGTGTACTCGACGGAGGACGCGGCCCGGGACGCGATGGAGCGGCGGGCGGGGATGCTCGGCTGATCCGCGGGGATGCTCGGCTGATCCGGCTGGGGTCTCGGGCGACCTCGGCGGATCGTCTACCGGCGGTCGTCGCTGAACTGGCGGGCCAGGAAGGCGAAGGCGTCCTGTTCCGCCGGGGTCAGTTCCACGTGCTCCACGTGCGGACCCTTGCGGCGCTGGTGGGGCAGGGCGCGCAGGCGCTGCCCACGATTGCGGGCCAGTTCGGCGAAGCGGCCGCGGTGGACCTCGCGGTCCCGGCGCAGAACGCGGACGAGCACGGCGACCCAGATGACCGCCGCGAGGGCGAGGGCGCTCACGCCCACCAGCTGGAGGACCGACACGTGCTCAGGCATGCCCTCCAGTAGACACCACCGGATGGGACTTTGAGCCCGGACCGTGACGTATCTCGCAGGTACGGCGTACAAGTCACAGGGGTTGTAAAGGCGCCCAAAGGGGCGCGTGAGGCTCACTTGGACATGCGAACGGCCGCAGTCCTCTCTGGCGAGGGCTGCGGCCGTCGTACGGTCACGGGTTCAGGCCGTGACCGGCGTTTCCCACGGGTGGTGCTCAGTCGCTCAGGCCGCGACCGGCTCCTTGGTCTCCGTCTTGGCGGTGGCGGGGGCGGATTCGGGTGCCGTGCCCGGCTGGGTCTTGCGCATGCCCTTCAGGACGATGACCAGGCCGGCCGTGATCGCCGTGCCGACGGCGATGGCCAGCAGGTAGAGGAAGGGCTGGCCGATCAGCGGGGTGACCCAGATGCCGCCGTGCGGGGCGCGCAGGGTGGAGCCGAAGGCCATGGCGAGCGCACCGGTGACCGCGCCGCCCGCCATGGAGGCGGGGATCACGCGCAGCGGGTCGGCGGCGGCGAAGGGGATCGCGCCCTCGGAGATGAAGGAGGCGCCGAGGACCCAGGCCGCCTTGCCGTTCTCGCGTTCGGCGCTGGTGAACAGCTTCTTGCGGATCGTGGTGGCGAGGGCCATGCCGAGCGGCGGGACCATGCCGGCCGCCATGACCGCCGCCATGATCTTCATCGCGGAGTCGCTGGGGTCCTGTACGGCGATACCGGCGGTGGCGAAGGCGTACGCGACCTTGTTGACCGGGCCGCCGAGGTCGAAGCACATCATCAGGCCGAGGAGGACGCCGAGGAGGATCGCGTTGGAGCCGGAGAGGCCGCTCAGCCAGTCGGTCATGCCCTTCTGTGCTTCGGCGATGGGCTTGCCGATCACCACCAGCATCAGGAAGCCGACGATCAGCGAGGAGATCAGCGGGATCACGACCACCGGCATGATGCCGCGCAGCACCGGCGGGATCTTGATCCGCTGGATTCCGAGGACGACCGCGCCGGCGATCAGACCGGCGGCCAGACCGCCGAGGAAACCGGCGTTGATGTTGAAGGCGATCATGCCTCCGACGAAGCCCGGCACGAGACCTGGACGGTCCGCCATGCCGTACGCGATGTAACCGGCGAGGACCGGGATCAGGAAGCCGAAGGCGACTTGACCGATCTGGAGCAGCAGGGCCGCCCAACTGTCGACCTGGAGCCAGTCGAAGTGTTCGGTGACCGGCTTGGCCTCGGTGATCTCCCAGCCGCCGATGGCGAAGCCGAGGGCGATGAGCAGACCGCCCGCCGCGACGAAGGGGACCATGTAACTCACGCCGGACATCAGCCACTTGCGCAGCTTGGTGCCGTAGCCCTCGCCGGGCTCGCCCGCGCGGTCGACGGGGGTGCCGGGGCGGGCGGCGGCCGTGACCTCGCCGCGCTCGGCCTTGGCGCGGACGTCGGTGATCAGTTCGGCGGGGCGGCTGATGCCCGCCTTCACGCCGACGTCGACGGTGGGCTTTCCAGCGAACCGGTCCTTCTCCCGTACGGGCACGTCGTGGGCGAAGATCACGCCGTCGGCGGCGGCGATGACGGCCGGGTCGAGGCGGGTGAAGCCGGCGGAGCCCTGCGTCTCGACGACGATCTCGACGTCACCGGCGTCGCGGCCCGCGTTCTCCAGCGACTCGGCGGCCATGTAGGTGTGCGCGATGCCGGTGGGGCAGGAGGTGACGGCGACGATACGGAAGGGGCGGGCCTCGGCGGCGGGTGCCGTCGGGGCGGGGGCCGCGGCGGCGGGCTTGTCCGTGCTGCCCGCGGCGGCACCGGTGGAGGCCGTTCCGACCGGTGCCGCCGCGGAGTCTTCGGTGCTCTCGGGGCTTTCGGGGCTCCCTGTGGGCTGTGCGTCCTCGTCGCCCCGGATGAGTGCGGCGGCGCGGGCCGCGTCGTCCACGGCGCGGAGCGCGTCGGTGAACTCGGTGTTCATCAGCTGGCGGGCGAGGGAGGACAGGATCGTGAGGTGGGCGTCGTCGGCGCCCGCCGGGGCGGCGATCAGGAAGATCAGGTCGGCGGGACCGTCCGGCGCGCCGAAGTCGATGCCGGCCGCGCTGCGGCCGAAGGCGAGGGTCGGCTCGGTGACGTGCTCGCTGCGGCAGTGCGGGATGCCGATGCCGCCGTCGAGGCCGGTCGGCATCTGCGCCTCACGGGCGGCCACGTCGGCGAGGAAGCCGTCCAGGTCGGTGACCCGGCCCTTCGTCACCATGCGCTCGGCGAGGGCACGCGCCGCCGCTTCCTTCGTATCGGCGGACAGGTCGAGGTCGACCAGGTCCGCGGTGATCATCTCGCTCATCGCGGGCTCCTTCGCACGCGTATCGCCCGGGGGGTGTGGTGGGCGGGGGTGGGGACGGAAGTGTGGGGGGCGCGGGCCGCTGGGGCCGACGGGGTGCGGTGCTGCGGAAGGGTGGTGACTAACTCGTGGTCACCGCCGCTCGGGGCCGCCCGGAGCGGGCGTATCGGGCTCATGACACCGGCTCCGTGAGCATCCGGTCCGCCGGTACCTCCGCTGTCACCGTCACCGCGGCCGGGTCCAGGTGGGCCGGGGTCGGCATGACGCTGCCGGGGAGTTGTACGGCGGCGGCGCCGTGGGCGACGGCTGAGGCGAGGG
This sequence comes from Streptomyces sp. CA-210063, assembly GCF_024612015.1. Taxonomy (NCBI): domain Bacteria; kingdom Bacillati; phylum Actinomycetota; class Actinomycetes; order Kitasatosporales; family Streptomycetaceae; genus Streptomyces; species Streptomyces sp. CA-210063. The sequence goes on along the minus strand of NZ_CP102512.1, from coordinate 6,223,022 downwards.
CTTCGGGGCCGTTGCCGCCGGCGATCAGGAAGCCGGCGAGGGAGGAGTCGCCGGCGCCGACGTTGCTGCGGACGACGTCGACGCGGGCGCTGCCGAACCAGGCGCCCGAGGCGTCGACGAGGAGTTGCCCGTCGGCGCCGAGGCTGGCCAGGACCGCGCCGGCGCCCATCTCGCGGAGTTCCTCCGCGGCCTTGACGGCGTCGCCGACGGTGGCGAGCGGGCGGCCCACGGCCTCCGCGAGTTCCTCGGCGTTCGGCTTGACGACGTCGGGGCGTTCGCGGAGCGCGGCCAGCAGGGCGGGGCCGGAGGTGTCGAGCGCGATGCGGGTGCCGGCCGCGTGGGCGCGGGCGACGAGTGCGGCGTACCAGGACGGGGCGAGGCCGCGCGGGAGGCTGCCGCAGCAGGCGATCCAGGAGGCGTCGGCGGACTGGGCGCGGACGGTCTCCAGGAGGAGTTCCTCCTCGGCGGCCGACAGCTCCGGGCCGGGCGCGTTGATCTTCGTCAGGACGCCGTCGGCCTCGGCGAGGGCGATGTTGGAGCGGGTCGCCCCGGCCACCGTCACCCGGGCGACCTCGATGCCCTGCGCGTCGAGCAGGTCGGCGACCAGTGCGCCCGGTGCGCCGCCCAGCGGTAGTACGGCCACGGTGCGGCGCCCGGCGGCGGCGACCGCGCGGGAGACGTTGACGCCCTTGCCGCCCGGGTCCATGCGTTCGCCGGTGGCCCGGATGACCTCGCCGCGGTCGAGGGAGGGGACCTCGTACGTGCGGTCGAGCGACGGGTTGGGGGTGACGGTGAGGATCATGAGCGGTCTTTCCGGCCGTTGGTGCGGTCCGTGGCGGAGCCGCTGAGGGGCTCGGTGCCCGGGACGCGCAGCACTTCGGTGCCCTTGCGTTCGATGGCGAGGGCGTCTTCGGGGCTCAGTCCGGTGTCGGTGATCAGCAGGTCCACATCGCTGAGGTCGCCGAAGCGGGCGAAGTGCTCCTGGCCGTGCTTGGTGGAGTCGGCGAGCAGTACGACGCGCCGGGCGGCGGCCACCGCCGCCCGCTTCACCGCGGCTTCGGCGAGGTCGGGGGTGGTCAGGCCGTGCTCGACGGAGAAGCCGTTGGCCGCCACGAAGAGGACGTCGGCGCGGATCTCGCCGTAGGCCCGCAGTGCCCAGGCGTCCACGGCGGCGCGCGTGCGGTGGCGGACTCGGCCGCCGACGAGGTGGAGCTGGATGCCGGGGTGGTCGGCGAGGCGGGCCGCGATCGGGAGGCTGTGCGTGACCGCGGTGAGCGCGGCCTCCAGCGGGATGGCGGCGGCGAGGCGTGCGACGGTCGTGCCGGCGTCGAGGACGATCGTGCCGTCGCTCGGCAGTTCGGCGAGGGCGGCCTGCGCGATACGGTCCTTCTCGTCGGCCGCGGTGCCCTCGCGTTCGGCGAGGTCGGGCTCGAAGTCCAGTCGGCCGGCGGGGATGGCGCCGCCGTGCACCCGCTGGACGAGGCCGGCGCGGTCGAGGGCCTTCAAATCGCGTCGGATCGTCTCCGCCGTGACCTGGAACTCCTCGGCCAGCGACACGACGTCCACCCGGCCGCCGTCACGGGCGAGCCGAAGGATCTCCTGCTGCCGCTCCGGTGCGTACATGTCCGTTCACCTCCGACCGATGCCCGATTCTGTGGTTTCGATCGGGAGGCTACGCCCGGATTTCCGAAAAGTAAACAGTTTCGGGCGCGACTCGGACATGATCGGGCTTACGGCGGGAGCGGGGCCCGGTACCTGAGGTGCCGGGCCCCGCTCTCGTCGCCGCCGGTCACGGCACCAACTGCCCCTCCCGCTCGGCCTCGTCCACCGATTCCACGGCTTCGGCCGCCTCGTGGTCCGCCTCCGAGGCTCGCCCCGGCAGGGCGAACATCAGGAGGAAGATCGCCAGCAGGACGGCGGCCACCCAGCCGAGCGCGTACTCGAAGGCGTCCACGAAGGCGGGGCCGATCTCGGCGGGGAGGAGGTGGTCCTCCATGACGCCGAAGAAGACGACGGCGACCAGGCCGAGGCCGAGCGCGTTGCCCATCTGCTGGACCGTGCTGATCAGCCCGGACGCGGAACCCGCGTGCTCACGCGGGACCCCGGAGAGGATCGCGTCGGTCAGCGGGGCGACGATGAGCCCCATGCCCGCGCCCATCACGACCAGCGGGAGCGCCATCTGCCAGGGGGTGAGGGCGAGGCCGTACCGTTCGGACTCCGCCAGGTACAGCAGCACGCCGGCCGCCATCAGCAGCGCGCCCGCCTGGAGGACCTTGCGGCCGAAGCGCGGGACGAGCTTCTGGACCGACACCCCGGCCGCGACCGAGACGGCGAGGGAGAAGGGGATGCCGGTGAGGCCGGCCTTCAGGACGCTCCAGCCGAGGCCTGTCTGAAGATAGAGCGTCCAGACGAGGAAGAAGACGCCGAGGGCGATGCCGAAGACGGTCTGTACGGCGATGCCCGCCGCGAAGCTCTTCACCTTGAACAGCGACAGTTCGATCAGCGGGGAGCCGTCCCGCGCGGTCTTGCGCCGCTCGTACGCCACCAGCGCCGCGAACACGACCAGCGAGCCGGCCATGGAGATGTGTCCCCACAGCGGCCAGCCCGTCTCATGGCCCCGGGTGAGCGGGTAGAGCAGCATCAGCAGACCGCCGGTGACCAGGGCGACGCCCACGAGGTCCAGCTTCAGGGCGTGCGGGGCCTTCGACTCGGTGATGAAACGGCGGCCCAGGATCAGGCCCGCGACGCCGACCGGGAGGTTGATCAGGAAGATCGCCCGCCATTCGAGGCCGAACGGGTTCCACTCGATGAGCAGGGCGCCGAGCAGCGGGCCGGAGACCGCGCCGAGGCCCACGATCGCGCCGAACAGCCCGAACACCTTGCCCCGTTCGTGCGCCGGGAAGGTCGCGTGCACGATCGACAGCACCTGCGGCACCATCAGCGCGGCGGTCGCGCCCTGCGCGATCCTCGCCGCCACCAGCATCTCCGGGTTCGCGGCGAGGCCGCACAGCGCGGAGGCGAGGGTGAAGCCGCCCATACCGAGGAGGAAGATCCGCCTGCGGCCGTGGATGTCGCCGAGTCGGCCGCCGGTGACGAGGCCTGCGGCGAAGGCGAGGGCGTAGCCGGCGGTGATCCACTGGATCTGGCTGAACGTGGTGTGTTCGCTTCGCTGGATGGAGGGGATGGCGATGTTGACGATGGTGACGTCGACGAGGTCCATGAAGGCGGCGGTCATGACGATGGCGAGGGCGATCCAGCGTCGGCGGTCGGCTCCGCGGTCGGCTCCGCCAAGGAGGGCTGGGTCCAGCGCCGTTGGGGTGGCTGTCGTGGCGTCACCGCGGGTCGTTTGTGGCTGGTCGCGCAGTTCCCCGCGCCCGTTCGGGGCGCTCGTGGTCGAGGTCATGCTTCGAAACTAGACGCCCATTAGGTCAGATTGCGTCCTACTTCTGCGGCATGCTCGGGTCATGACGACAGGGAAATCGCGGATAGGGAAGGGGCTCTCATGACCACCGACACCCCCGGCCGGCTCCTCCAACTCCTCTCCCTCCTCCAGACACCCCGCGAGTGGCCCGGTGGTGAGCTGGCCGGGCGGCTCGGGGTTTCGCGTCGTACCGTGCGGCGGGACATCGACCGGCTGCGGGAGCTGGGTTATCCGGTGCAGGCGACGATGGGGGCCGACGGCGGATATCGGCTGGTGGCCGGGAAGGCCATGCCCCCGCTCGTGCTGGACGACGAGGAGGCCGTGGCGATCGCGGTGGGGCTGCGGGCCGGGGCCGGGCACGCGGTGGAGGGGGTGGACGAGGCCTCCGTACGGGCGCTCGCCAAGCTCGAACAGGTGCTGCCGTCACGGCTGCGCCACCGGGTCTCCACACTGCAGGCCGCCACCACTCCCCTGACCAGCGGCGACGGGGCGACCGTCACGCCCGAGACGCTGACCGTGATGGCCTCGGCGGTGGCGGGTCAGGAGCGGTTGCGCTTCGCCTACCGTTCCGGGGACGGCACGGACTCGCGCCGCCACTGCGAGCCGTACCGGCTCGTTTCGACCGGCCGCCGCTGGTATCTCGTCGCGTACGACCTCGACCGCGCCGACTGGCGCACCTTCCGGGTCGACCGGGTCGAGGAGCCCTTCGCCACGGGCGCCCGGTTCACGCCGCGCGAGCTGCCGACGGGGAGCGCGGAGGAGTATCTGAAGCAGTCGATGTACCGGCGGCAGGAGACGTACGCGTTCGATGTCACCTTCGCCGCGCCCGTGGAGTTCATCGCGGCCCGGCTGCCCCGCTGGTTCGGTACGCCCGAACCCGTCGACGAGCACAGCTGCCGGCTGCGGGCGTCCGTCGGCGACTCCATGGAGTGGCTCGCGGTACGGCTCGCCATGGTCGACTGCGAGTTCACGGTGCACGAGCCACCGGAACTGGTCGGGTATGTACGGGAGTTGGGGGCACGGCTGACGCGGGCGGCGGGCGGCGCCGAAGAGTGAGGCGGGGGCTGAAGGGGGCCCCCTGACGTGCGCGTATGGCACCGCCGTGCCCGCGGTGGAGTGTGCCGCTGTGACACAATCTGCCCTTCGGGTCACCCCGGGGTTCAGGTCCGGGGTGGCCCTTTGATCTGCCCGGACGCCTTGGGCCGAGCCGGGCCGGGCCGCCCTGACGAAAAGGAGCCGGGCTCCGGCGCCGGGGGGGGAGGCGCCGAAGCCCGGCTCTCGGAGAGTCCCGGCGCTGGGGGGAGAGCGTCGGGACTCGGCCTCGGGTGGCTTCGCATCACTGCGGCTTGCGGTCGGTCGGCTGCGGTTCGCTTCGGCTTCGGTCGGCTCGGCCTTGGTCGGCTCGAGTCGGCTTCTGCCAGCTGCTGTCGGCTCCGGTGACGTACGACGGCGTACGGCGGCACAGGCTTCGCTTCGGTGCGTTGCGGTGCCCCGACTCCCTCGGACTCCGGGTCCCGGGCCTGGCGGCTCCGGGCCCGGTGAAGTCGTGGGCCCGGAAGTCTTGTGCCCCGGGATCGGGGAGTTGAAGCGGCGTAGAACGGCCAAGGTGTGGCGAAGAGTGGCCGACGCAGGGCCGTACGCCGGGCCGGACCCCGCGGCGGCCCCGGGGGGAGGGGCCGTACGGGGTCCTGGTCTGCGCCGGTCTCCGGTCCGGGGAGCCGAGCCTTGGGCCGTGTCGAACCATCAGCCGCCCTCGGACACACCGGCCCTCGGACACACCGGCTCCTTGGACACACCGGCTCCTTGGACACACCGGCCCTTGGACACACCGGCCTCGGGCCGGATCAGGCTGCCGCGTCGAAGCCCGTGTCGCGGGCGAGCTTCTTCAGTTCGAGCAGGGCGTGCTTCTCGATCTGGCGGATGCGCTCGCGGGTGAGTCCATGCTCCTTGCCGACCTCCGTGAGGGTGCGCTCGCGGCCGTCCTCGATGCCGTACCGCATCTTGATGATGGAGGCGGTGCGCTGGTCGAGGCGTCCGATCAGGCTGTCCAGCTCCTCGCTGCGCAGCAGCGTGAGCACGGACTGCTCGGGCGAGACCGCGGAGGTGTCCTCCAGCAGGTCACCGAACTGGGTGTCGCCGTCGTCGTCCACCGACATGTTCAGCGAGACCGGGTCGCGGGCCCAGTCCAGGACGTCGATGACGCGGTCCGGGTTGGAGCCGAGCTCGGTGGCGATCTCCTGGGGCTCGGGGTCGCGCCCGTGTTCACGGTTGAACTCGCGCTGGACGCGGCGGATCCGGCCCAGCTCCTCGACCAGGTGGACGGGCAGCCGGATGGTGCGCGACTGGTCGGCTATCGAACGGGTGATGGCCTGACGGATCCACCAGGTGGCGTACGTGGAGAACTTGAAGCCCTTGCGGTAGTCGAACTTCTCGACCGCGCGGACCAGGCCGGCGTTGCCCTCCTGGATGAGGTCCAGCAGGGGCAGGCCGCTGCGGGGGTAGCGCCGGGCGACGGCCACGACGAGCCGCAGGTTCGACCGTATGAAGATGTCCTTGGCCCGCTCGCTGTCGGCGACGAGGGCCTGAAGCTCCTCGCGGGTGGCGTCCGCCCTGGCCTCCTCCTCGCCGTCGAGGATCTGCTGCGCGAACACACCCGCCTCGATGATCTGGGACAGCTCGACTTCCTTGGCGGCGTCGAGCAGCGGCGTACGCGCTATCTCGTCGAGATACATGCCGACCAGGTCGCGGTCGGCGATCTCGCCGCCAGAGGCGCGAACGCTGCGAGCCGCGTCGGTCCGGCCAGAGGACGAACGACGAGCGGCGACGGCACGGGTTGCCATGCGTGCTCCCTTGCGATGGTGGGCTGGCAGGGTCGTATCTGGTCCTACATAGGTCTTGATGCGGCCGCTCGGACACTCTCCCGAGTGCCCTGCTTCCGAAGGAAACAACGACTGGAATCAGGACAGAATTCCCAACCCATCCCACTATTTTTCTGATCTTGCAGTACCCTGTGCCGCCACGGGAGGTGGCGGGATGTCGGCGGAGTCCGCAGAGGTGCAGGTCAGACCAGGAGTCGAGACCGACCTCAGCGCCCTCACCGACATCTACAACCACTACGTCCGTGAGACGCCCACCACATTCGATACCACCGTCTTCACTCCGGAAGAGCGCCGCCCTTGGCTCCTCTCCCACCTTGAAGACGGCCCGCACCGCCTGATGGTTGCCGTCTCCACGGGCTCACAGCGGATTCTTGGGTACGCCACGAGCAGCGCGTTTCGCGCGAAACCGGCGTACGACACCTCGGTGGAGGTGTCGATATATCTCGCCCCGGACGCGGGCGGCCGGGGCGTCGGCACACTGCTGTACAAGACGCTGTTCGAGGCACTCGCGGGTGAGGATCTGCACCGCGCGTACGCCGGCATCGCCCAGCCGAACGAGGCGTCGGCCCGGCTGCATGAGCGGTTCGGGTTCCGGTACGTGGGGACGTACCGCGAGGTGGGGCGGAAGTTCGGGCGGTACTGGGATGTGGCCTGGTACGAGAAGGAGCTCTGAGCCGGCCGCCCGGCAGCCCTACCCGAACTGCACCGACCGCTTCGCCAGTCCCAGCCAGAATCCGTCGATCACCGACTTCTGGGCGTCCAGTTCGCCGGCGGCCTCGGCCGCGCCCATCGTGACGAAGAGAGGGGCGAAGTGTTCGGTGCGGGGGTGGGCCAGTTGGCCGGCCGGGGACTTGTGGAGGAAGTCGAGGAGGGCGTCCCAGTCGCGGGATTCGAGGGCTCGGTGGCCCCAGTCGTCGAACTCCGTGGACCAGGTGGGGGTGCCGGGCTGGCGGAGGGCGGCGAGGTTGTGGGTGAAGAAGCCGGAGCCGACGATGAGGACGCCTTCGTCGCGGAGGGGGGCCAGCTTGCGGCCGATGCCCATCAGGCGGACCGGGTCCAGCGTCGGCATGGAGATCTGCAGGACGGGGATGTCCGCGTCCGGGTACATCTCCACCAGGGGGACGTACGCGCCGTGGTCGAGGCCTCGGTCCGGGATGTCCTGGACGGGGATGCCGGGGGCCTGGAGGAGCTTGCGGACCGAGGCCGCCAGCTCGGGGGCGCCGGGGGCTCCGTACCGCACCTTGTAGTAGTGCTCCGGGAAGCCCCAGAAGTCGTAGACGAGGGGGACCGGGTCGACCGCACCGAGGGCGAGGGGGGCCTCCTCCCAGTGGGCGGAGACCATGAGGATCGCCTTGGGGCGGGGCAGGGTCGCGGACCAGGCGGCGAGTTCGCCGGGCCAGATCGGGTCGTCGGCGAGCGGTGGGGCCCCGTGACTCAGATAGAGGGCGGGCATGCGCTCGGCGGTGGCGGCGGACATAGGGGTGACTCCCTCAACACACGCGCGACGCACACGGCACACACCTGTACTTCTGAGCTCACACGCCTCGGCGGGGACGGTGGTCGCTTCTTGTCTCCATGGTCTTCCTTCGCGCCTTCCGGCGCTTGAGACTCCCCCCAACTCCCCAGTAGTTGAAGTCTCAATATTTATTATTTCACCTTACATCTCTATAGTTCAAATTTCAAGAAGAAGCCTCGTACAGTGGGGGTATGAAGACCGACTCCGCCGATCAAGAACCCCGCTGGCTCAGCGAAGAGGAGCAGCGCACCTGGCTTGCCTATGTGCACGCCACGACCCTTCTCGAGGACCATCTCGACCGCCAGTTGCAGCGCGACGCGGGCATGCCCCACCTCTACTACCACCTTCTCGTGGTCCTGTCCGCGGAGCCGCAGCGGCGGCTGCGGATGACCGAGCTGGCGATGCGGACGAAGATCACGCGGTCGCGGCTGTCGCACGCCGTGGCCCGGCTGGAGAAGAACGGGTGGGTGCGGCGCGAGAACTGCCCCGTGGACAAGCGGGGGCAGTTCGCGGTGCTGACGGACGAGGGGTTCGAGATGCTGTCGAAGAGTGCGCCGGGGCATGTGACGGCGGTGCGGCAGGCGCTGTTCGACCGGTTGTCGGCGGAACAGCAGAAGTCCCTCGGCGAGATCATGGGGATCATCGCGGAGGGACTTCAGCCGACGGAGGCCGGTGCGGATTTGCCTTGGCTTCGGTAGGGGCGATCTAGCGCGCTGGTGAAACCGTCAGTGAGCGATCACCGGGATCTTCGCCTCGTCCGTCGCGTTCTCGCCGTCTCCCGTCGTCGCCGTCATGTCCGGCTTGCCCGTCGTGACGAGGGTGAAGGCGATGGCGGCGGAGGCGACGAGGATGGCTACGGCGAACCAGATGGCGTTGGTGTAGCCGTTGACCATGCCCTGGAGTTGGACCAGTTGGGCGGCCGACTTCGAGGTGGCCGAGCCGATGTGGTCCTCGATGTAGGACGTGGTCGCGGAGGCGGCGATCGTGTTCAGAAGGGCCGTGCCGATGGCGCCGCCCACCTGCTGGGAGGTGTTGACCATCGCGGAGGCGACGCCCGCGTCACGCGGCTCGACACCGTGGGTCGCCAGCGACATCGCCGGCATGAACGCCGTGCCCATGCCGAGGCCGAGCAGCAGCTGGGCCGGCAGGAGCAGACCCGTGAACGAGGAGTCGATCTCCATCTGGGTGAGCAGGAGCATGCCCAGGCCGGCGACCAGGAAGCCCGGGGCCATCAGCAGGCGCGGCGGGACCCGGGTCATGAGGCGGGTGCCGATCTGGGTGGAGCCGATGATCATGCCCGTGATCATGGGCAGGAAGGCGAAGCCGGTCTTGACCGGGGAGTACCCCTTCACGATCTGCAGGTAGTAGGTCAGGAAGAGGAAGAGGCCGAACATCGCGATGATCGCGAGGCCGAGCGAGAGGTAGACACCACCGCGGTTGCGCTCGGTGATCACGCGCAGCGGCAGCAGCGGGGCCTTGACCTTGGACTCGACCAGCACGAAGGCCGCGAGGAGCGCCACGGAGGCGACGAACAGGGAGACGGTCGTCGAGTCGCCCCAGCCGTCGGACTCGGCCCGCGTGAAGGCGTAGACCAGGGTGACCAGGCCCAGGGTGGACAGGACCACGCCGGGGATGTCGAGCGGGGAGCGGTTGCGGCCGCCCGCCGGCTCACGGATGACGAAGTACGCGCCGACCGCCGCGATCACCGCGAACGGGATGTTGACGAAGAACGTCCAGCGCCAGTCCAGGTACTCGGTCAGGAAGCCGCCGAGGATCAGGCCCACGGCGCCGCCGCCACCGGCGATCGCGCCGTAGATGCCGAACGCCTTGGCGCGCTCCTTGGCGTCGGTGAACATCACGGCGAGGAGGGAGAGCGCGGCGGGCGCGAGCAGCGCGCCGAAGGCGCCCTGGAGCGCGCGGGCGCCCAGCATCATCGCCTCACCGGTGGCCGCGCCGCCCAGCGCGGAGGCGCCGGCGAAGCCGATCAGGCCGGTGACGAAGGTGCGCTTGCGGCCCCACAGGTCGGAGATGCGTCCGCCGAAGAGGAGCAGACCGCCGAAGGCCAGCGCGTACGCGGTGATGACCCACTGGCGGTTGCCGTCCGATATCCCCAGGTCCTGCTGGGCGGACGGGAGGGCGATGTTCACGATGGTCGCGTCGAGCACGACCATCAGCTGGGCGAGGGCGATGAAGACGAGCGCTTTCCAGCGGTTGGAGTGCGAGTCGTCCACCGATTCGGGGACGCTGCGGACTGTTTCAGACATGGGGATACCCACTTCGGGACTTCGTGACGGAAAAATCGGTATCGGGTGGCGGAAAGCCGGTGGCGGAAAGCCGGTGGCGAAAAGCCGGTGGCGAAGAGTCGACGGTGAAAGGTCGACCGTGAAAGGTCGATGGCGAAAAGAGCGTCTAGAAGTGGCGGCTTGTCGTCGTCGACGGCCGTGAGGTCGGTGAGTCGGGTCGAGCCCGGGTCGGATCAGGTCAGGTCAGGGCCGGCACGGCCTCCGCAGGTCCTCCATGGTCACGGCGGTGCCGGGCAGCGTGGAGGGGGCCGGGGCCCGCAGACCGTCCAGGAACAGCTGCAGGTGGCGGTGGACGAAGCGGTCGACGCCCGTGCACTGGGTGCCGGCCGGAGGCCTGCTGAGCTGGCTGACGGCGATCATCAGGTCGCCGACTCCCACGTCGGCGCGGAGCTGACCGGCGTCCCGGGCACGCTTCATGATCCCTTCGACCTGTTCCTCCAGCCGCTCGCGCGCCGCCTCCAGGTCGGGGTGGTGCTTGTCGAACGTGCTCTGGACCATCGGGCAGAGCGCGCTGACCCGCTCGTCGGCGGAGGTGTGCACGAAGCGCGACAGCGCCTCGAACGCGTCCCCGGTCTCGGTCAGCGCGACCTCGGCCGCGAGGGCCGTACGGTCCATGACCGAGCAGATGACCTCGCGGACCAGTGCGTCGCGGTCCGGGAAGTTGCGGTACAGCGTGGCGTTGCCGACGCCGGCCCGGCGGGCGATCTCGTCGAGCGGCACGTCGGGGCCGAACTCCACGAACATCTCCCGGGCGGCGGTGACGATCCGCTCCCGGTTGCGCAGGGCGTCGGCCCGCGGGCGGGCCACCTTGCGACGTACGGCGGTGGCGGTCTCCACGACGTACTCCTCTTCCTGATCCAGTGAAGTGGGGGGATGTCCGGTGACTATCCGGGGATGGAGTCCCCGTTTCGCTCGGACACCTGGCTAAACGGGGAAACGGTCCCCGGTTATTTCCCGCCCCGGAGCACTTCCTCTGTGACCTGCGTCACTGTGTCACGACGGGCCCGGGTCCACGTTCGGCCCTTCCAGCGCGCGCCCGCGCACCCCTCGACACAGGGTGATCGAAAGGGTGCAGTCTCGTCACCGGGCGGCTGCCGTGGAGCGAAGGGCGTGTGTATGCAGCAGCCGTTCCGCAGAAACGGGATACCTTCGCGCCGGATACGTCCGTCCCAGCCGCCTCGCGCGCGGCGGAGGGCGCACCGGATACGTCCGCGCCGCGTCGTCGCGCTCGCTTCCGTGACCGCCCTCACGCTCGCGGTCAGCACCTCCGCCGGCACCGGGCACCTGATGGCGAAGGAGAGGACGACGGCCGCGGGGGCCACCGCCCTCCCCCGCGGTTCGGCACTCGGTCCCTGCATGATCCGCGGCCCGCTCGGCACCCAGATGTCCGAGGGCATACCGACCCCGCCCGGCTACTCACGCTCCACCGGCACAGTGCGCGCCCTGAACCTGATGATCGACTTCTCCGACGCGCCCGGTGAGGGCAGCGCGATGGACCGCTTCGCGGAGTTCGCCCCCCAGACCCAGAAGTGGTTCCGGACCAGCAGTTACGGCCGTATCGACTACCGTCCCGAGGCCCCGCTCACCGAGTGGCTGCGGATGCCGAGGTCCTTCCGTTCGTACGGCATAGAGCGCGGCGCCCCCTTCGACCCCGGCTACCGCCGGCTGGTCCAGGACATGGTGCGGGTCGCCGATCCGCTGGTGGACTTCCGGTCGTACGACCTCGTCAACGTCCTCGTCACCCCGAACGCGGGCCCCTCCGCCCTCGACACCGTCCTGTCGGTGACCTTCGCCGGCAACCGTGAGGCGCCGGTCGCGGACGGTGTCCCGGTCGCCAACACGTCCTTCGTCTACAGCCGCCAGGACGACGGCTCGGGCTCGTACGACGAGACCGGCTACCGGGTCCTCCCCCACGAGAACGGCCATGTCTTCGGGCTTCCCGACCTCTACACCCACGAGGGCGGGGGCGCGGTCGGGCACTGGGACATCATGAGCGAGGACTGGGGCGTCGACAACGATCTGCTGGGCTGGCACAAGTGGAAGCTCGGCTGGCTCGACGAGAGGCAGATCGGCTGCGTGGCCGGAGTCGGGAGCGCCGAGTACACGCTGTCCCCGCTGGCCGAACCCGGCGGCGGGAAACTGGTCGTGGTCCCCCTCAGCTCCCGTACCGCGTACGCCGTCGAGCTGCGTACGCGGGCCGGGAACGACGCGGCGGTGTGCCGGCCCGGTGTGCTCGTCTACCGGGTCGACGCGACCGTCGACACCGGGAACGGGCCGATCAAGGTGTACGACTCGCGGCGTGACAGCGGGGGGTGCACGCGCAGCCCCAATGTCCACGCCGAGCTCTCCGACGCGCCGTTCGTGCCGGGGGAGTCCTTCAAGGACGTGCGGGCGGGGGTCGAGATCGCGGTGGAGGGGGTGGATGGCGGGGGGAACCATCGGGTGGTGGTGAGGCGGGAGTGACGGTGGGTGGGGGGGGAGACAGGGGTGCGGTGTCTAGGGTGGGTGGGTTTGTGCGGGTAGGTGGGGGTTGCTCGCACAGTTCCCCGCGCCCCTGAAAGACCAGGCCCTGCGGGCCTGGAAGACGACCGTCCTGCGGGCCGAGAAGCACGGGGCGCAGCCCCTGCTTTTCAGGGGCGCGGGGAACTGCGCGAGCAACCACGACGAACCCGCACCCGCCCGATCACAGGCACCCCCGACACCTTGGGCACCCGGCCCAGCTGCGCAGCATTACCGTGGCCCCATGCTCCCGAACGTCACCGCGGCCTCCCTCTCCGCACCGCCGGAGGCCGTCGCCCCTCTCATGCGGGGAATCACCGTGCTGCGTCGGCTCACCGAGGCGGACGGGACGCTGAGTCTGAGCGGGCTGGAGAAGGCCACCGGGCTCGCGCGTTCCACGGTGGACCGGATCACGGCGACGCTGGCCCGGATGGGGTACGTACGGCTGGACGGGCGGGACGCGGTCCTCGCCCCCCGTCTGATGGAGCTGGGCAACGCCTACCTGGCCGCTATCCGTCTCCCCCGCCTCCTCGACGCCCACGCGGACGCCCTCGCCGACGAGCTGGACGAGTCGGTGTCCCTGGCGGTCCGCGACCGGGACGGCATCCGTTTCATCCACCAGGCGACCCGCCGCCGCGCGATGTCCCTCAGCTTCCGTATCGGCGACCTGCTCCCCGCCGAACGCACGGCGCCCGGCCCGCTGTTCGCCACCGAGTGGGACAGCGCCGACTGGGCACGCTGGCGGGCCCGCCGCGAGGCCGATCCCGAGGGGCGCGGATTCCCGGCGGTGCCACCGCGCGGCGGCGCGTACGACGACTTCGAGGCCCGTACGGCTCGGGCGGGCGCCCAGGGGTGGGCGCTGGACGACCAGTTGATCGAGCCGGGACTGGTGGCGGTGTCCGTACCGGTGCGGGATCCGCGTACGGGGCGGGTCGCGTGTGTGGCGAGCGTCGTCAGCCACACCAGCCGGCACACCGCGGAGTCGCTGCGCTCGACGTTGCTGCCGCGGCTGCGGGCGACCGTGGCGGCGATGGAGCGGGCGCTGCGGGAGCGCCGGGCGGTCGCCACCGCGGTGGACGGTTCCCCGGCGCCCTCCGGGCTCGCCGCCTGGACGGGGGCCTCCAAGCAGGAACTGGGCCGGGAGTTCATCGAGTCGCTCGCCCGGGGGCTCACCGTGATCACCTCCTTCGGCGAGGGCCGGGCCGAACTGACCCTCACCGAGGTCGCGCAGGCCACCGGGCTCGCCCGGGCGACGGCCCGGCGTGCGCTGATCACGCTCGAACACCTCGGATACGTCGAGTCCCGCGACCGTGTCTTCCGCCTCACGCCCCGGGTGCTGGGCCTGGGCTTCCCGCCCCTGTCGATGCTGCCCCTCCCCCGGATCGCCGCCCCGCATCTGGCCGAGCTGTCCGAGCGCGTCCATGACTCGGCATCCCTGGCGATCCTCACCGAGGGTGGGGACGAGGTGCAGTACACCGCGCGGGTCGCCACCAGCCGTGTCATGAGCGTCAACATCACCCTCGGGACGCGGCTGCCGGCGTACGCGACCTCCCTGGGGCGGGTGATGCTCGCCGATCTGCTCCCGGAGGTCTCCCTCCCGGAGCGGCTCATCCGGCTGACCCCGCACACGGTCACGGACCGGCGGGAGCTGCTGGCCGTCCTGGAGGGTGTGCGGGTCGCCGGGTACGCGCTGGTCGACGGGGAGTTGGAGGAGGGGTTGCGGTCCATCGCCGTGCCGGTGCGGGAGGGGGGTGGGGGTGGGCGGGTTGTCGCGGCGGTGAATGTGGCGATGCACAGCAGTCGGCGGAGTGTGGAGGAGTGTGTGGGGGATGTGCTGCCGGAGCTTCGGGTGACGGTGGGGCGGATCGAGGGGGAGTTGGGGGTGGCGGGGATGTTTCGGCGTGTGCCAGGGGTGTGACCCGTTTTTTCTCGCCCCCGCCGCCCCTTCCCGTCCCATCCCCCAGGGGCTGCGCCCCTTCGACCCCCAGCTGCGGGTGCGTTGTGGTTGCTCGCGCAGTTCCCCGCGCCCCTGAAATGCAGGGGGCTACGCCCCTGCATTTCACCACCCACGGGCCCTCAACCGTCCCTGAACACCTACCCGTTGACGCCCGTGTACCGGCGCAGGCTCCAGTTCCACAGCAGCCGTGACAGGACGAAGGCCGTGAGGCCGATGAACGGGGAGGCCACCGCGAGCGCCTCCGGTACGCCCATCGCGTCGCCGTGCCCGGTGAGTACGCCGGCCGGGAAGTAGGCGATGAAGGCGAGCGGTACGACGAAGGTGAACGCGGCGGAGGCGGCCTTCGGGAGGATGCTGAGGGGGTAGCTGCCGAAGGTCCCCATCAGCTCCTCCAGCCACTGGCTCCAGTACGAGGTGGCCGGGAAGTGGAACGCGGCGGCGGCGAGGGCCGTGAAGAGCGCGGCCTCGACGAGCATGCCGCCGAGCACGCCCGCCACCACGTACGTGATCCGGCCCGCCGTCCAGTCGAGGGAGCTGCGCTGGAGGGCGGCGACGAACAGACCGACCGCGACGACCAGGTCGCCGATGGCGTTGACCGGGAAGAAGGTCAGCTGGATCTGCCGGTAGACCGGCATCGGACGGATCAGGCAGGGCTCGACGATCCCCTCCTGGACGAGGATGTTCATGTACTGGACCCGGCCGAGGAACAGCACGTACAGCCCGTGGGCGAGCATGCGCATGCTGGCGATGAGCAGCACGTCGGAGCTGGACCAGCCGCCGAGGCCGGGGAACCGGGTGAGCAGTACCGAGGCGAAGACGACGATCGAGACCTGCCAGATCGCCCCGACGGCGACACCCATCAGGAATTCGCCCCGGTACTCCAGCCGGGCCTTGAAGTTGAGCTTGGTGATCCGCCAGACGACCCGCCAGGCGTGCGCGGTCCCGGGCGTAGCGGTCCCGGGCGTAGCGGTCCCGTGTGGAGTCGTCATGGTCATCCTCCCTGGGCCACGACGCGTCGGCCGGCCCGGTCCCAGAGCCGGCGGGTGAGCAGCGCGAGCAGCACGATCCAGACGGCCTGGATCGCCAGCTGCCCGAAGGCGTCGTCGACGGTGATCCGCCCGACGTAGAGGGAGAGCGGTACGCCGAGGGTCGCCTGGAACGGCAGGAACGCGCTGAGCGTGATGAACCAGTCCGGGAAGTACCAGAGCGGCGCGTACACACCGGAGAGCAGGTTCTGCGCGAAGATGAGGATCAGCAGCGCCGACTCGTTGCGCAGGGTCCAGAAGCACAGCAGGTCGACCAGCATCATCACGTAGTACAGGACGACTTGGCCGAGCAGCATGCTCACCGCGAAGACCCCGGCCACCGCGAGGGAAGCGGGCGGGGCGACGACCCCCACGGCGAGACACAGCACGTATCCGGCGAGCACCCAGCCGAAGCCGTACAGCTGGTCGCCGAGGGCGCGCAGCGCGTAGTAGCGCTGGGGTTTGATCGGCCGCAGATACCAGTAGACGATCGTGCCGAAGCGCAGATGCTGGATCACCATGTCGCGGCCCGCGCTCCGGTCGAGGCCGCGGATACGGTTCGCGAGCACGGCGAGTACGGCGTAGCCGACGGCCTGGGTCTCGTTCAGCCCAGCGCTGGAGTCGGTGTTCGCGTACAGGCCGCGCCAGAGGTAGACGACCAGGCACACCTGGACGAGGAGCCGTACGGCGGTGGCGGTCATCCGGGGCGGGGTGAGCAGTTCGCCGCGTGGCGTGATCCAGGCGATGCGGTGGGCGCGCGCCCACCAGGTGGTGGTGGTCGTAGGGGTCTCGGCCGGTGTCCCGGTCGTGGCCGGCATGGCTCAACCGCCCTGGGCGGCGGCGGGGGTGACGGTGGCCGGTTCCTGGGCCGGTACGTCGCTGAGGTAGGCGGCGCGCATGACGTCCTCCAGGTCGTTCTCCTCCAGTGCGAGGTCCGCGACGCGGAACCGCCCGATGATGACCTTCAACGCCTCGTGCACGGTGGGCGCGTCCTCCCCGACCGGCCCGAACACGACTCTCGGCCCCTCGCGCCGCAGCACACCGATGCCGGCGAAGCCGGGCAGCGGGACGGGGCCGGGCAGTGCGGCGGTTCCGTCGGGAGAGGCGGGGCCGCTCGTTCCCTCGCCGCGCTCGATCTCCTCGACGTCGGCCGGGTCGGCGAGGGTGGCCCGGACCTGCCAGGTGCCGCCGAAGCGCCGTCGGATCTCCTGGAGCGGGCCGTCGAGCACGATCCGGCCGTGGTTGATCAGCACGACCCGCTCGGCGAGGCGTTCCACCTCGGTCATGTCGTGGGTGGTGAGCAGGACGGTACGGTCGCGCTCCTCGACCTGGTGCCGCAGGAACCGCCGTACCTGCTCCTTCACCACCACGTCCATGCCGATGGTGGGCTCGTCGAGGAAGACGACGGGCGGGTCGTGCAGCAGCGACGCGGCGAGATCGCAGCGGACCCGCTGGCCCAGCGACAGATGGCGGACGCGGGTGTCCCAGAACTCGGAGAGTTCCAGCAGCCCGTCGAACTCCTCGATTCTCGCTCGGAATTGAGCCTCGGGCACCCCGTAGATGTCCCGCAGGATCTCGAACGACTCCCGGGCGGGCAGATCCCACCACAGCTGCGTCCGCTGCCCGAACACGGCCCCGATGTTGTGGGCGTTGCGCTCCCGGTCCCGGTGCGGGACGACCCCGGCGACGAGTGCCTCGCCGGAGGTGGGTGTCAGAATCCCGGTGAGCATCTTGATCGTGGTGGACTTCCCGGCCCCGTTGGGACCGAGCAGAGCGAGCAACTCCCCCTTGCCGACACTGAATTCGACGTCCTGCACCGCGGCCTTGGCCACGCGCTGCGGACTGACGAGCGACCTGAGCGCACCCGCGAAACCGGGTCGCCGAACGGTCGTCTGGAACACCTTGGACAGCCCGCGCGCCTCGATCACGGCAGACAATGGCATCACATCCGTTCACATCGATACGTCCGGAGATGCATCCGGAGATACACCCGCAGATACACCCGGAGATATGTTCGGAGATACGTTCGGAATTTCGAACACCTTCCGGAACAACGGCGGCATGCTAGGCCCCGCGCACCAGAGGAGAGAAACGAATTGTTGGCCGTCATCGTCACCGAGAGCCTCAAGGACCCCGCCCTCCTGCGGAAGGTCCCGGGCATCGAACTCAAGCGCTACACCCTGCCGCTCGATGACGGCCCCGTGGAGATCATCGAACTCGACATACCCAGACAGGCCACGCAGGAAGCCTGCCTCCAACTCGCCGCGGCACTCCGCCCCGAGCGCTACTACGCGCACCTCCAGGACGCCCACGTCATGTACGTCGTCTTCCCCCACACGATCTCGGTCGTACGCCGCTCCGACCCCGCGTCCGAGGCGGCGGCCCAACGCGTCGGCGCCCTCTTCTCCGTCCCGCTCGCCCAGATGAACTTCCTGGAGATGTTCACCACCACCCGCCCGGGCATCTCCACCCCGTGGTGACTCGCGCGGTTCGTCGGGGTGTCGCGCCAAAATGGAGAGGGCGATCCGATCGCTAGACTCGCGGTCATGACCCCTGGCGCCCAGCACCCCGACGGCCCCGCCGCCCAACCCCTGCGCAGTGACGCCGAGCGCAACCGGGAGCGGATCATCGCCGCCGCGCGGACGGTCTTCGGACGGGACGGTCTGGGCGCCTCCATGGCCTCCGTGGCCCGCGAGGCCGGCGTGGGGATCGCCACCCTCTTCCGCCGCTTCCCGACCAAGGACGACCTGTTCGACGCCGTCTTCTCCGACCGTATGGACGCCTACGCCGACGCGGTCACCACCGCCCTCGAAAACCCCGACCCCTGGCAGGGCTTCACCGGCTACATCGAGGCCGCCTGCGCCATGCAGGCCGCCGACCACGGCTTCGCCGACGTCCTGACCACGACCTTCCCGGGCGCCAAGGCGATGGAGAAGCGCCGGAACGAGGCCTACGAGGGGATGGTGCGGCTCATCGACCGCGCCAAGGCCACGGGCCGGCTGCGCGAGGACTTCGACTCCTCGGACCTGGTGCTGCTGCACATGGCCAACGCCGGTGTCGTCAGCGCCACCGGCGACGCCGCCCCCGACGCCTGGCGCCGCGTCGTCGCCCTGCTGATCCAGTCCCTGGAGGCCCCGGCCCGCGGCCCCCTGCCCGCCTCGCCCGAGCACGACGCCCTCTACCAGGCCATGCTCCGCGCCGGCCGGGCGGACGTCACCGCACCGGAGCCGGGGAAAAGCAGCTGACTTCGGCAGCGCAAGCGTGAAGCCTCTCGGCCTCCGCGTAGGAGGACATGGCGTCCGGCACGCCGCCGGCTCGCCTCAGTCCGCCAGCATCTTGAACGTCCGTTGGTGCCAGACGAGGGGACTGCGGTCGTCGTCGGCCATCAGGGCGAGCACCCGCAGCACGATGATGTCGTGGTCGCCGGCCGGATAGGTGTGCTCGATCGTGCACTCCAGCCAGACAGGCGCGCCCTCCAGGAAGATCGCGCCGGATGCCGATTCCGCCGTGCCGAGGCCGGCGAACCGGCCTTCCTTGCTGGGGGAGGCCAGTTGCCGGGCCTTGCCGCTGTGCTCCTCGCCCAGGACGGACACTCCGATCGCCTGCGCGCGGGACAGCACCGGCCAGGTCGTCGAGGTGTGCTGCACGGCGAAGGAGACCAGGGGCGGGGAGGCGGAGACGCCGACGGCGAACGACGAGACGATCATGACGCTCGGGTCGCCGTGGACGCGGGCCGAGAGGGCGGCGACTCCTGAGGGGAAGGCGGCGAACGCTCTCTTCAGCTCGCCGGGATCCGAGGTGAGGGCTTCCATCGTCGTCATCGTGCGGTCCTCGTCTTCGCGGTGTCGAGCACGGTCCGGCCCCACCGCCCGACCCAGCGGGTGAGGGAGTCGTCCGTCGTGTAGGTGGAGTCGAGCTGGTAGAAGCCCTGCGCGGGGCAGGTCGCCCCGAGTTCGACGAGCACGGGTTTGAGCGTGAGTTCGGGGGCGAGCGCGTGCGCGGGTCCCGCACCGAGCATGAGGGGCAGCGCGACCTGGCCGGCGAGGCCGGTCTCCGTGGGGAACTGGTCGAGGAAGAGCTTGAGCAGACCGGTGTAGGTGCCCTTGTAGGTGGGGGACGCGGCGATCACGAGGTCGGCGGAACGCACCCGCTCGACGGCCGCGGTGACGTCCGGGTCGCCCCAGCCGAGCAGGCCGGCTCCGAGCGCGGTGACTTCGAGGACCTCGCAGTCGAGGTCGAGGGCCGTGGCGAGGCGTTCGGCGGCATCGCGGGTGCGCGAGCCGGCCTTGGGGTTTCCGATGACGGCGACGGCCTTCATCAGGCGACTCCTGTGGGTAGGTGGGGCGCGGCGGCGGACGCCGCGGGCGAGTCGGCCCCGGGACGGTCGACTCGCAGGGACACGGAGGCGAGGAGACAGAGCAGTCCGGCGGCGGCGAGTCCGCCGAGGGTGGCGGCGTAGCCGAACCCGGCCAGGAGGACGGCGCTGACCGCGCTGCCCAGCACCGCGCCGAGTTGCTTCATCGCGTTGAAGGCTCCCGAGGCCGCCCCGACCTCGTCCGGGGCGACCGTGGTCACCGCCGCGATCGACAGGGGTGACCAGACGAACGAGTTGCCCACTCCGTACACCGCGAAGGCCGCGGTCAGGGCGGGGATGGGCGCGTCCGTCGCGACGAGCACCGCCGAGGCTCCGATGGACAGGACCAGCGCGGACGATCCGACGGCGGCGACGGCACGGGGTCCGATTCCGTTGTTGAGCCGGGCCGAGACCGGAGCACCGAGCAGGCACACCACACCCATCGGTACGAGGGTGAACGCCGCCGCGCCCGGGGCGAGCCCGCGCTCCTGCTGGAGGTAGAGCATCAGGGGGATCATGGCCGAGCCCGCGCAGAAGGCCGCGGCGGCGCCGCCCCAGGCCGCGATGACGAAGCCGCGGCTGCGCAGCAACGCGACCGGCACGAGCGCGCGTTGTCCGTCGCGGCGCTGCAGCCAGACCACGGCCGCGACGACCAGCGTGCCGGTGACGGTGAGCAGCCAGCGGGGTACGCCCAGCACGTCGGCGCTCGCGGCGTCCGTGCCCTGGACGCCGAGGACGAGCGCGCCCACGCCGGTGGCGTTCGCGCAGATCGCCCACACCGGGATGCCCGCCTTCTGCCGGGGAAGGGCGGGGACGAACACGGCCACGGCGGCCATGGCGGCGACACCGACCGGGACGTTGATCCAGAACACCGCGGGCCAGCCGCCGACGGCGACGAGCAGGCCGCCGACGAGCGGCCCGGCGGCCACCGCGGCTCCGCCGACCGCGCCCCAGATGCCGAGCGCGACGGCGAGACGCGGCGGCTGGAACAGCGCCTTGATGAGGGTGAGGCACTGCGGTGTCATCAGCGCGGCACCGATGCCCTGGGCCACCCGCCAGCCGATGAGTGCCTCGACGGTGGTGGCCAGCGCGCACAGCAGCGACCCGAGCGTGAAGGCCGCGAGTCCGATCAGGTGGACGCGCCGGTGGCCGTAGCGGTCGCCCAGCCGTCCCGCGGTGATCAGGGGGACCGCGTAGGCGATGAGGTAGCTGCTGTTGACCCAGATCGCGAGGGTCTCGCTGGTGTGCAGGCCGGTGATCAGCGCGGGCAGCGCGACCGAGGTGACGGTGCTGTCCAGCAGCAGCATGAAGAACCCCGCGCACAGGCTGCCGAGGGCGAGCCAGTGGCGTCGCTCGCTCCCTGCGGTCATCTCACACCGCCAGGTTCTCGCGCAGCGTGGCGCCGGCGTGGGCCGGTGCGAGGGCACCGCGGCGGCGCAGCTCGGGCAGCAGCAGCTCGCTGATCTCGGTGAATCCCGAGGGCATGGCCAGCGGGCTGGAGATCATGTAGCCGCCGCGTGATCCGGTCGCGGCGAAGTTCTCCTGCAACGCGTCGGCGACGGTGGCGGGGTCGCCGATGACGCTGTGGTCGAGACCTGTGGCCCTGCCGCGGCCGTGCGCGAAGAACTCGCCGCGGCTCATCGTGTGGTCCTCGCCGAACTCCGCGATGAGCGAGCCGACGAGGCCCGCGGGGCTCGCGTTGGCGGCGACGATCTCGTCGCGCAGCTCGGCCAGTCGGAAGGACCTCGGCAGCGTCGACAGGTCGTAGCCGGCGTTGTGCGACAGGTAGGTGGCGACGGCTTCCTCGTTCCAGAACTCGTGCACCGAGTCGCGGCGTGCCCGTGCCTCGGCCGTCGTGCGGCCGACGATGACCTGGGTGGCCCAGAGGATGCCGGTACGGTCCGGGTCGCGCCCCTCGGCGAGGAGCGCCTCGTCGAGCAGCTTGCGGTGGCGCTGCTGGGCGTTGAGGTTGCCGCCGAAGCCGAAGACGAGATCGGCGAGCCGTGCCGACGCGGCGATGCCGCGGGGCGAGTTGCCGGCCTGCACGATCAGCGGGTGGTGCTGCGGACTGGGTACCGACGCCAGCGGGCCCTTGACGGTGAAGAAGCGTCCCTCGTGGTCGATCGGGCGCACCTTCGCGGGGTCGGCGAAGCGGCCCGTGTCCCGGTCCCGCACGATGGCGTCGGGCGCCACCGAGTCCCACAGGGCGCGGCAGACCGCGACGAACTCCTCCATGCGCTCGTAGCGCAGGTCGTGGTCCATCAGCTCGCCGAAGCCGTAGTTCGCCGCGTCCGCGCCGCGTGTCGACGCCACCACGTTGAAGGCGATGCGGCCGCTGGTCACGTGGTCGAGCGAGTTCAGCAGCCGGGCGACGTAGAAGGGGTGCATGAACGTCGAGGAGTACGTCAGTCCGAAGCCGATGCGCTCGGTCACGGTGGACATGGCCGCGATGACCGGGGACATGTCGTGGCGCGGCCACTGGATGCCCCACTCCACGGCCGGTTCGATGCTCCCCCGCCAGGTGCTGGGGATGCCGCTGCCGTCGCCGAAGAACAGCATGCCGACGCCGGCCCGTTCGGCCGTCCGCGCCAGCTCCATGTACATGCGTACGTCCGGGAAGTCCAGCCCGACCCAGGAGCCCTGCCGGGCCCACGCGCCCTCGGTGTGGGTGAAGGAGAGGTCGTAGCCGATGTGCATGCCGGTCACCGTGCCGCCTTCTTCCACAGGTCGACGACCTCGTCGGTGTCGCTGAGCACGGCCACGTTGAGTTCCAGCTGGGTGAGGGCCGCGGCGTGGACGTCGAGGTCGTAGGCGGCCGTGGCGTCCCGGGGGACGACGACGGGCCAGTCCAGTTGCAGGGCGTCCTGGGCGGTGGCGTGGACGCAGCACTCGCTCGTCAGGCCCACGACGGTGAGCCAGTCGCAGCCGGCCGCGCGCAGCCGCGCGTCGAGGTCGGTGCCGAGGAAACCGCTGTAGCCGCGCTTGACGACGCGCGGTTCGCCTTCGGCGGGCGTCACGCGGTACCACTCGGCTCCCGGTGTACCGAGGACGCAGGGCTCGGCAGGGCTCATGGGGGCGTCGTAGTCGCCCCCGCGCAGCCAGTTGCTCGAACGCCACGGCCGTGCGGGCTCACTGCCCAACTCGACCCAGACGACGGGTACTTCGGCCGTGCGGGCGGCGTCGACGAGGGCGCCGACGCGGGTGACCGCCTGGTCGAGGGCCGACAGGGCGGCATCCGTCAGGCCGTGGTCCTTCAGGCATCGCGGATCGGCGAAGTCGCGCTGCACGTCGACCACGACCAGTGCGGGCCTGCTGCCGGGCCGGGTGAGGTGGGCGAGCTGTCTGTCCCGCAGGTCGGACGTCATCCCGCCACCTCGTCACGGGCGCGCAGGGCCGGCAGCACGGTCTCGCCGAACAGCAGCATGTCCTCGTCGTACTCCGGGAAGATCAGCATGAGCCCGTCGAGGTCCGCCTCGCGCACGATGTACTCGATGTGCTCGGTGACCGTCCGCGTCGATCCCGCGACGTACGGGGTCTGGAACGCGGCCTCGCCGCCCGCGTCATCGGCCCACGCGCGGGCCTGGTCCTCGGGGATGCCCCAGGTGCGGCGCATATGGGCGAGTGCCTCGCGGTCGAGGCCCGCGCCCCATTCCCTGACCTTCTTGGCGGCCAGCTCGTCGGTCTCGTCCTGGACGACGGTGAGCATCGAATAGGTCTTGCAGACACGTCCGTTGGCCTTCGCCCGGGCATGGACGTCCGCCGAGAGCACGCGCATCTCGTCGAGGCTTTCGGCGGCGAGGAAGGCACCGTCGGCGTACGTGGCCTGGAAGCGTCGGGCCTCCTCGGACCTGCCCGCGTTGATGAGGGTCGGGCGGGTGGCCGGATGCGGACGGGACTCGCAGTCGACGAGGTCGAAGTACGGCGTGCGCATGGTGACGGAGTCCTCGGTCCACAGCCGGGTGACCGCCTCCGTCCACAGCTCCGTCATCCGGTAGCGGTCCTCGTGGCTGAGCCGCGGGTCCCACTCCCCGAACTGCTCGAACTCGCCCGCGTAGGAGCCGTTGACGATGTTCAGGCCGGCGCGGCCGCCGGAGATGTCCTGGAGGGTGGCGAACATCTTCGCGGCGACGGCGGGGTTGTGGACGTTCGCGTGCAGGGTCGCCCAGATCTTGACGCGACTGGTCGCCTCGGCGAGCGCCGCCATCATCGTCATCGACTCCAGCGAGCGGCCCCAGTGGTCGGTGCTGCCGCCGAAGCCGCGCCACTTCGCCATCGACATGACGAAGTCGAGGCCGATGTTCTCCGCGTGCAGGGCGGCTCGCTTGTTCCACTCGTAGCTCGCCTCGGGATGCGGGGCGGTCGTGGACAGCATCCATCCGCCGTTCCCGATGGGGAGGAAGATTCCGTATTCTTTCGCGGGCACGTGTGTGCGCCTTTCCGTGAGATTCCTGCGGCTACGGGGCGGGCCAGACCAGCTTGTCGGCGGCGTGGATGTTCTTGACGTACGAGGTGTCGAACCATCCCTCGGCCCGGTCGGCGGTCACGCTGTCGGGCACGATCTCGAACCGGTGCAACATGTCGACGATCCCCTCGACGTTCTTCGGGTCGACGGCGCCCAGCGGCTGTCCGGCCGTCGGATGGTCCTTCACGACCTGAGTCTCGGTCTTCCAGATGGCCGTGTTCAGTTCCTTGTCGTACGTCGGCCCGGACAGCTGCGCCGCATACCCGACGCACTCGGCGATGTGCTCGTCGCCGGCGCCGCAGTAGTCGTAGGCGTGCAGGGCGGCGCGCAGGATGTCCTCGACGGCGTGCGGGTGCGCCTTGGCGAACGCCGGGTCGACCGCCATCGCGCCGAGCGAGCTCGGGACGCCGTAGTCGATGGGTTTCCACACCGTGACGGCGTCGCCGGCCGCCTTGAGCTGGTTGGGCTCGTTGGAGACGAACCCGGTGAGGGCTTCGAGGCCGCCCTGTCCGCGCGGCAGTACGGAGGGGTCGTAGCCCTGCTTGACCAGCTTGAGCGAGTCCCACTGGACTCCGGCCTTGATCAGCATCGCCTGGACGGTGGCCGGTACGTAGCCCTTGTGGCCGACGACCTTGCCGTCGAGCTGGGTCAGCTTGGTGATGTCCTTGTTCGTCATCAGGACTTCGAGGCCGGCGTTCGAATATGAGGAGATGCCCGTGATGTCGATGCCGTTGGCCCGGGCCTGGATGACGTCCTGCTCGGCGACCGGACTGACGGTCGCCTGTCCGCTCGCGAGCAGCTTGGTGTTCTGCGCCGTGTCGCCGGTGCCGGGCTTGAGGACCACGTTCAGGCAGAGGTCGTTGAAGTAGCCGAGCTTGCTCGCGGCGATGTACTCGAGGATCGACACCGACGACTGGTACTGGTAGCCCGACAGATAGGTGATCGTGCCGGCGGCCTTGTTCTCGGCGCACCGCTCGGCGGAGATCGCGGATCCTTCCGGGCCGGTCGAGGTGCCGGCGCCGGCCTCCGAGCCGCATCCGGCGACGCCGGTCGTCAGCGCGATCGCGGCGAGGGAGGCGAGCCCGGATCTCATGAGACGGGACTGCACGGGTGACATGGGTGACTCCGAACTGGCGGTGGCCGCCGGGGAACGGTGCGGATGAGGGCATGGGTCGCCGAGCCCCCGCCATCGCGGGCGACGGGTTGCTGTGCTGGGGTGAGCCGGGTCAGTTGTGGGCGCTGTCGTGCCAGTGGAGGACGCGGCGCTCGACCAGCGTCACGGCGAGCAGCAGCAGCACACCCATGACCGCGAGGACGAGGATCGAGGCGTATACGACCGGCAGCTGGTTCATGGACGAGGCCACGCTGATCGCGGTGCCGAGGCCGTGGGTCGATCCCGACGCCGACATCTCGGCCACCACGGCGCCGACGATCGACAGGGGGAGGACGATGCGCAGCGCCGCGAACAGGTACGGCAGCGCGTTGGGGACGCGCACGTGCCACAGCAGCTCGAAGCGGCCGGCATCCATCGTCCGGTACACCTGCAGCACCTGCTGCGGCACGGACCGCAGACCGGCCGCGGTGTTGATGAGGATCGGGAAGAAGCAGATCAGGCCGGCGATGACGAGTTTGGGCAGCGGGCCGAAGCCGAAGGCCACGACCAGGGCGGGTGCGATCGCCACGAGCGGGGTGACGTTGAGCACGACGGCGATCGGCATGACGGCCCGGCGCAGCAGCGGGAGTTCGGTCGTCAGCACCGCCAGCGCGAACGCGGCGACGAACCCCATCGCGAGGCCGGCCACCGCCTCACCCAGGGTGACCAGGGCGTTGTCGACGTAGTAGCCGAACTGGGTGGTGAACGAGCTGCCGATCTCGGGCAGCGGCGGCAGCAGGTAGGGCAGTTGCCCGGCTCCCCACTGCCACAGGACGGCGAGGAACGCCAGCATCACCAGGAGGGGCGCCCACACGGAGGGACGGATCCAGGCGATCCGGGACCTCGGATGCCTGAGGCTGAAGCGCGACGGTTCGGTGGGCTGTTCCGTCTCGGTCGCCAGGGTGGTGCGTTCGTCGGTTACGGTCATCTCCACGCCCCGCTCATGCGGCTTCGCCGTGCCAGGCACGGCGCAGTCGGTCTCGGATCAGGTCCTCGTACTCGTGGAAGCGGCGCTCCCCGAAGAGGCGATCACCGCGTGGCCGGGGCAGGTCGACGTCGATGACGTCCACGACGCGGCCGGGGCGCGGGGCCATGACGACCACGGTGTCGGAGAGCCGGACGGCCTCGGACACGGAGTGGGTGACGAACAGGACCGTCGTCTTCAGCTCGTCCCACAGGTCGAGCAGCTGGTCCTGCAGGCTCTCGCGGGTGAACTCGTCGAGCGCCGAGAACGGCTCGTCCATGACGAGCACGTCGGGCCGCAGGCCGAAGGCCCGTACGATCGCGGCACGTTGCCGCATGCCGCCGGAGATCTGGGCCGGAAGCTTGTCCATGGCCTCGCCGAGACCCGCCTTGACGAGGAGTTCCCGCATGTCGGGGGCGGACGGCGCGGTCTGGCGCTCCCCGAAACCGGCGATGCGCTCACGGCGTCTGGCCGACCCCTTGTTGATCTTCTGCGGCAGAGTGACGTTCCGCAGCACGGACAGCCACGGCAGCAGGGCGGGGCTCTGCGGCACGAGCCCGATCATCTTGGCGGCGCAGGCCTGCGCCGGGGGCACGCCGTGCACCCGGACCTCGCCCCGGTCGGGCTGTTCGAGGCCGGCCACGATGCGCAGCAGTGTCGACTTGCCGCAGCCGCTGGGCCCGATGAGGCTGACGAAGCGGCCGGGCGGCACCGTCAGATCCACGTTGTCGAGGGCATTCGTCGCGGACGACCCGAATCCGTAGACCCGGTGCACCGACCGCAACTCAAGTGCTGGCGTGCCAGTCACCTTCACGCTCCCATCCATGTCGCGAGCACGAAGGCCCGATCCTGGAAGTCGGAGAGCGTGCGTAGCGAGTGCGGGAGACTGCCACGCGGAAATCCGCTTAGGTGCCTCCGACCGTAGGAGCCCTGTGTTTCACCGCCCCACCCCGCCGCGTTTCGGGGACTTTACGTCCGGGGCGGCAGTGTTACGGCCGTGCTGCCGTCGAAGACGTAGATCTCGATCCCGAGGTCGGCCGCCGCGCGTGTCACCCAGCCGCCGAGTGCCTGCACGATCAGCTCGGTGACGAGGAGTACGGCGCGCTCGGCGGTCGGGACCGAGTCCCGCAGCCAGAGCAGCTTGAACATGTCCGCCATGACCTTGTTGCGGTAGGCGGGCTTGTACGCGCCCTGATTGCTGACGAGTTGGACGAGCACGCGGCCCGCGGTGTCGATTCCCTCGACCTCGACGCGGCTGCCGTCGGGCAGCATGAGCGGCTTCGGACGCAGCTCGGTGCCGAGCCGGTCGCCGAGGGCGAGCAGCATCCGGCGCTCGACGGAGCCCTCGGTGAACCGGCTCCACTCCGTGGGGGCGTCAAGGATGGTCAGGTGGCGCATCTGCCGGAGTCTAGGAATCGCCCGTTTCGCTCGTGTTTCACGCCGCCGGCGCCGTACTCGCCCACAAGCCGCCGCACCGCCCCAGTCCCGGCAGCCGGTTTCGGCTACCGAGTTCCCTTGTACAAATATGCTTAGCTTCACGTAAGGGGTTCTGGCGGCAGGAGGTTCATGGTGGCTCGGTACTCCCAGCGCGGGGTTGAGCGCCGGTGAGGGCGTTCGTCCTTTTCGGTCCCGGTGAGGCCGGGGTGGTGGAGGTCGACGCTCCGGTGGCCGCACCGGGCGAGGTCGTCGTCGACGTCGCCCGTGCCGGTGTCTGCGGCACCGACGTCGAGTTCTACACCGGGGAGATGGAGTATCTCCGCGAAGGTCACGCGCGGTTTCCCATGCGCTTGGGACACGAGTGGTCGGGCACCGTCTCCGCCGTGGGGGACGGGGTCGACCGGTCGTGGATCGGACGGCGGGTCATGGGTGACACCATGCTCGGCTGCGGTCACTGCCGCCGGTGCCGAGGCGGGATCCAGCACGTCTGCGAGGCACGCCAGGAGGTGGGCATTCGCGGCGGCCGGGCAGGCGCCCTCGCCGAGCGGCTGGCCGTGCCGGCCTCGTCGCTGCACGTCCTGCCCGACACCGTCGACGACGCCATGGGCGCGATGGTCGAGCCCGGCGGAAACGCGCTGCGGGCCGCGCAGGCGGCCTCGATCAGGCCCGGAGACCGGGTGCTCGTGCTCGGACCGGGCACCATCGGGCTTCTGGTGGCGATGTTCGCGCGGCGGGACGGCGCCGAGGTGCACCTCATGGGCCGTCCGGGGGGTTCGCTGGAGTTCGCGGCGACGCTGGGCTTCGATGCCGCCTGGACGGAGGACACGCTTCCGGATCTCCCCTACGACGCCGTGATCGACGCGTCCAACGCGCCGGAACTGCCGGCGAAGGCACTCGAACTGATCGAGCCGGGAGGGCGGGTCGTCTACATCGGCGTCGCGGGGAGCCCGAGCCTGATCGACACGCGGTCGCTGGTGCTCAAGGACGTCACGGCCATCGGGATTCTCAGCGCGTCACCGGGACTCGACGCGACGATCGAGGCCTACGCGAAGGGCGAGGTGGACCCACGTCCGCTGATCGCCGAGACGGTCGGCCTCGACGGGGTCGACGCCGTGCTGGCGGGAAAGCGGCCGACCGGCGCCGGTCCCGGGCCCAAGATCCACGTCGCACCGGACCGGCAGGGCTGAGCTGCGGGGCGGCGACAGGCGGGGCGACGGCAGGCGGGGCGACGGCAGGCGGGGCGACGGCAGCCTGATGGCCGGCGTCCTCTTCGTGGGCACCCATCGTGATCATCCACCGTGATCAACCACCGTGATCAACCACGTCTTCCGACGGGGTCGGTGAAATGACGACCGTCGCGGCCTCGCGGCTGCTCAGGCCGAGTCGCTCGGGGCGGAGCCCGCATTCCACCCGTCGGCCTCGGCGAAGCGCTCGACGACCTCCTTGAGCAGGATCCGCAGCAGTTCGGCGGCGCGGCCGCCCTCCCCGTCGAAGATGGCTTCGGCCACCCCGAGGTGGAGTTCGATCGACTTCTCATCGGGCGTACTGGGCATCAAGTGGTAGTCACTACGGCCTATGAGGCCGGTGGTGAAGGTCGGCTCCAGCGCCGTGAAGAGGTGGTTCCGGGTGCCACCGAGAATGAGCGAGTGGAACCGGACGTCCTGTGCCGTGAAGGCGGCGATGTCATCGGCCTTCGCAGCCATCTCCTCCGCGCAGAGCAGCAGTTCGGCGCGTTCTCGTCGTGTGGACGCCGCGCACATGTACTCGGCCGCGACAGGCTCGATCGCGTAACGCAGCTGAGCGAGCGCGTGCAGTTCGGTGGCGCGGGTCTTCTCGTAGGCGAGCCGCCATCCGATCACGCGCGGGTCCAGGGCGTTCCAGTCGCGGTCTTCCCGCACCGTCACACCGACGCCGCGCGCGCTGCGCAGCAAGCCGAGGAACTCGAGGACCCGGACGGCCTCACGCACGACACTGCGGGAGACACCGAACTCCTTCTCCAGGTCCTCCACGCGAACCAGATGCCCGGGCGGCAGAGCGCCACTGCTGATACGGAACCCCAGTTCATCCAAGAGTGACTGAAATCTTCCGCTCGCCGCGGATCCTCTGGGCACCTCGGGCTCGGACACAAGAGCACTCTACGCGACGAGATGCGCACCAGCTGCCGAGTGCCGGGACATGAGCATACTTACCCGGAGCCTGCGTTGCTGAGGCCGTGATGCTTGTATCTACTTGTCTCCCCTGGCATCCATGCGTGTCTCTCCTGGCATCCATGCGCTCGCCAGCAGGAGACAGCTCTGGCCACAGCAAGAACCTGCCAGGGTCGCAGGGTGGCTCGTATGCTTTTCTCCGTTGTCCGTACGGGCCTGGTTCCCGTTCACCGAGAGGACGTCCGCTGCGATGCGTCTGTTGCTCACCCGTCATGGCCAGACCACGTCCAACCTCACGCATGCCTTGGACACCGACGCACCGGGAGCGGAGCTCACCACGCTCGGGAGGCAGCAGGCGGAGGAGCTGGTAGGGCGTCTCGCGAACGAGCCGATCGACGCCTTGTACGTCTCGACGCTGCGGCGCGCCCGGCAGACGGCGGCGCCTCTGGCCCGGGAGCGCGGGTTGCGGCCCGTCGTACGGGAGGGCCTGCGCGAGCTGAGCGCGGGCGATCTGGAGATGAACCGGGACGCCGAGTCCGTGCAGCTGTATCTGAAGACGGTGATGGCATGGGCCTCGGGGCAGACGGACCTGCGCATGCCCGGAGGAGAAACGGGCGAGGAGGCCCTGACCCGTTATGACGAGGTCATCGAGGAGATAGCCGGATCGGGGGCGGACGGCGCCGCCGTCGTCAGCCACGGCGCGGCCATCCGCACCTGGGCAGCCGCCCGGTCCCGCAACGTCGACGCCGCGTACGCCGCCCGGCACCCGCTGGAGAACACCCACATCGTGGCCATGGACGGCGATCCACGGCGCGGCTGGACAGTGACGCACTGGGGCGGACAACCGGTCGGCTGACCACCGCCCCGACGCGATCACGCAGAACCACGTGGCCGTCCGGGAGCACGATCGTCGGCGCCGAACCCACCAAGGGGCGGGGCCCGTGGAGCGGGGAGGCGGTGGCCACGGACGGCTCTGCGGCCAGTGATGACCACCTCCGACATCGACGACTACGTCTACGAGGCGCTGCACGCCGGGGCCGACGGCTTCCTGCTCAAGGGAGCGCAGGTCGGCGAACTCGTTCAGGTGATACGGGTGGTCGCCGCCGGTGACGCGCTGCTCGCGCCGTCCATCACCCGCCGCCTCATCGAGGACGTGGCCCGGCGCCGCCCCGTCGCGTCCACAGCCCCCCGTCTACGGCTGAACGGGCTTACGCCCCGGGAGAGTGTGACGTGCGCACCCCTGCCCGCGCCCCAGCGTCACCGCGCCCTGACCACGGACCGGTTTCGCAGGAGCGTGACCCATGCCCCAGCCCATCGACCTCGATCTTCCACGACTGCTCCCCCACCTGGATCCTGCGCGCCCCGCGCGACGACGGCACCGGTTCCGATGATCCTCTTCACGCCGCGATGACGCCGGCGTACCACCCCCTAGCCAGGGTTCAGTCGCATGGAACCCGGGTGGTCTCACGCTGGTGCGGATGGTGATCAGCCGGTTCGGGTTGTCCTCCGCACGTCTCTTCTCGTGTACGCCGGGAGTCGTAGCGAGATAGCACCACAGTGTGTTTCGCCCGCCTCGGCAGTCACGAAATGGTCGCTCCGTCCCGGAAGTTGATCGAAAGGAACGGCCATCGTGCGAATAGGACGCATAGCCCCCCTGCTCGCCGTGGGGGTCACGGCGACGCTGGTCCCCGCCCTCGCCCCGGCGCAGGCATCGGCGGCGGAACCGCTGAAGAGATTCGAGAACCAGAAGCCCGCGTGGCACCGATGCGACGCGTCGCAGCCCGCCGCGTACCAGTGCGCGACGATCAAGGTCCCGCTCGACTACAGCCGCCCCGGCTCCAAGACGATCAAGCTGGCCATCTCCCGAGTGAAGACCAGCGTCCCCGGCAAGCGGCGCGGCGTGATCCTCTTCAACCCCGGCGGTCCGGGCGGCGAAGGCCTGAGCATGCCGGTCGGAATGAAGCCGTTGATGCCCAAGAACGTCCGTGAGCGGTACGACCTCATCGGGTTCGACCCGCGCGGCGTGGGCCGCAGCAGCCCGGTCACGTGCGGTCTCACGGACACGGAGCAGAACGACGAACGCCCCTACAAGCCGGAGACGTTCAACCAGGACGTCAAGTGGGCCCGCACCGTCGCCGACAA
Source organism: Streptomyces sp. CA-210063 (assembly GCF_024612015.1). NCBI lineage: Bacteria > Bacillati > Actinomycetota > Actinomycetes > Kitasatosporales > Streptomycetaceae > Streptomyces > Streptomyces sp. CA-210063. Next base: position 6,190,763 of record NZ_CP102512.1, on the reverse strand, counting down.
GTGCCGTGCCAAGAACGGCGACAGGCTGCCGTACATCACCACCCGCAACACCGCCCGCGACATGGACGTCATCCGCGCCGTTCTGGGCGAGAAGAAGATCTCCTACCTGGGCATCTCCTACGGCACGTACCTGGGTGCCGTCTACGCGCAGATGTTCCCCAAGCGAACCGATCGCTTCGTGCTGGACAGCGCGGTCGACCCCGCACGGGCCTGGCGCGGCATGATCCAGATCTGGGCGGAGGGCGCCGAGCCGGCCTTCACCCGCTGGACGAAGTGGACCGCGCAGCGCCACCGCACCTACAAACTCGGCAACACCCCGGCCAAGGTGAGGAAGACGTTCTGGAAGCTCATCGCCCAGGCCGACCGCACTCCCCTCGTGACCGCTGACGAAAAGCTCACCGGGGACGACATCCGTGCCACTCTCCGCGACGTGTTCTTCTACAGCCCCAAGGACGCGGCCGAGACGGTCGTCGAGTACAAGAAGATCGCCGGCGGCCACGCGACCTCCCACCGCTCCCCCACGCTGGAAGATCAGCAGGGACTGCGCCGGTCCGCGGCTTGGGCCGCGGAGGTCCCGGACGACAACCAGCCCGCCGCCTTCTGGGCCGTGGTCTGCGGCGACACCGCGGCCTGGCCGCGCGACCCCGAGCAGTACCGGCGTGACGCGATCCGGGACAAGGCCAAGTACCCGCTCTACGGCGACTTCGCCTCCCACATCAAGCCCTGCGCGTTCTGGGACAAGCCGGCCGAGCCCGTCACCACGGTGAACAACAAGGTCGGCCTGCTCACCGTCCAGAACCAGTGGGACTCCCAGACGCCCCTGGCCAGCGGCCTCGGCATGCACCGCGCCCTGAAGGGCTCGCGCATGGTGTACGTCAAGGGCGGCCTGGACCACGGCGTCTACGGCGTACACCCGGGCTCCTGCGCCGACCGCACCGTCAACGCCTACCTGAGCAGCGGAAAGCTCCCTGCACAGGACGTCACCTGCAAGCCGCCCGGCCGCCAGAACCCCGGCGCCAACCAGCACATCACCCCGACGCCGCAGCACACATCGGATACGCCCCGCTTCTGACACTCGACCGAAGCTGGCGCCGGCGCCCGTACCGAGCCCAGCCCAACTGCCCCCCCCTTCCGCCCACCCCGCACGGACGGCCGCACCACCCAGGAGTCACCTGCCACCACCAGGCCACCCGCTACACTGTCGGCGGTGGCGCAGCCGTTGTCGGCCGTGCTACCACAGACCTGTCGGGACCCAACGGATCGAGATTCATCCAGCTTCGGACGAATTTCAGACACGTTTTCCGACAGATCCCCGCCTTCGTAGCTCAGGGGATAGAGCACCGCTCTCCTAAAGCGGGTGTCGCAGGTTCGAATCCTGCCGGGGGCACAGCGCATTACTGCTCTGACCTGGTGTTTCTCCCCCAAGGAGGACTCCTACTCGGCCTCGGACGTCTCGTCCGGGGCCGTTTGCGTGAGCGGTGCGTGAGCGGATGAGTCGCCAGGCCCCGATATTTCCCCCGACGGATCAGCATCATCCGGCATGGACTCCGGGCCAGGCTTTTCCTCGCCGTCGGGTTCAGGCTCCGCCTCCGGAGTGGTGTTCTCGGAGGTGGCGCGGGCGCGCGGTACGAGACGAGCAGCGGCCTCGGCGATGGCGAGGTCGGCCTCGGGGAGCAGGCTCGTGTACGTGTCGGCCGTGATGATGATCGAGGAGTGGCCGAGCATCTCCTGGACGTCCTTCAGGTCGGCCCCGGCCGCGTGGGCGAGGGTCGCGGCGCCGTGGCGGAGGTCGTGGAGCCGGACCGGCGGGAGGTCGATCTCCTCGTACAGCTCGATGAACCGCCGTGTGACATTGGCGGGGTGGAGCATCTCACCGTTTTCCTGGGTGAAGACGCGGCCGGTCTCCACCCAGGCGTTCTCCCACTCCTTACGGTCCTGGTCCTGCTGAGCGCGGTGCCGCTTGAGGGCCTGGACCGTGTCGGAGTCGAGCGCGATGGTCCGTGCGCCGACGTCGGTCTTGGGGTCGTCCTCGTACACCTCCCAGCCGTCCACGACGGGTTGCTTGGCGACGGTGATGAGACCGGCGTCCAGGTTGGTGTCGGTCCACTTCTGGCCGCACGCCTCGCCCCGTCGCAGCCCGCGGCCCGGCCCATCACCACCACCCGGCTCGCACACGCCCAGCTCACCCAGGGCGCCCCCGACGCCGCCACGGCCACCGCGATGAAGGTCCCCGCCGAAACCGCCACCCAGCACGCCCGGGTAACGCGCATGCTGCAGGAGTTCGGGGCCGCGCTACGCGCCACCGCGCCGGGCAGTTCCACCGTGCAGACCTGGACCGAGCACACCGCGCCTGGAGGATGGCCCATGACCACAGCGCCCGCCATCGAACTGCGTACGTTCACCGACCTCAACGCCGTCCGCGGAGATCTCCTCGACGTGTACGCCGAGGTGCGCGCCCCCCTGCTCCATATGCCGAACCACGCGGTCACCGCGTTCGGCGAACGCCTGGACCGGCACGGCACCGAGCCGGGGTTCGTTGCCGTCCTCGCGTACGCGGACGGGCATCCGGTCGGCTACGCCTACGGCAACACCATCGAGCACGGCGACCGCTACTGGCAGCGCACCAGCCCAGCGCCGGCGAACAAGTACACCAAGCATCCGACCATGGCCCTGAAGGAGATCGGCGTCCGGGACGCCTGGCGGAAGACCGGCACCGCCCGGCGTATCCACGACGCCCTCCTCGCCCTGCGCCGCTACTGGGAGCACAACCACCCGGGCGAACCGATCGAGGACTACCTGCGCCGAGGCGGGCTGCTGAGCCGCTTCAGCGCCGCTGCCGCCCTGCCCCAGCAGATACAGTCCGCCCTCAGCGACGTCGCCCAGGGCCATGCTCCTGCCCGGCACCGTCGGGGGCGCGCTCGGCCACGGGGCCGGTGCGCTCATCAAGGCGTCACGCGAGCGGCGCCAGTCCGTACGCGCCCTTGCTGGCTGCTCGCGCCTTGCCGACCTCCTGGAGGCCGAGCCCGACCTGGAAGCCCTCAGCTTCTACCCGCACCTTCTCGCCTGGGACCTGGCCCAGCTCCCGGCCGACAGCGGCGCACTGCCGGTGATCCTGTTGGACACCTTCGAGGACACCGGTGACCGCACCCACCGCGACTTCGAGCGCCTGCTCCAGCGCGTCGTATGGCTGATGCCCAACGCATTCTTCGTCGTCACCAGACGCAACCGCCTCCAGTGGGCGGAGACGAGCCTGGAAGGGCAACCGCCGGACCGGCCGTCTTCGAGTTGGCGGCTGCATTCAGCCGGGGGAGGTGGGCGCGTCGTGAGGAGGTCACGCAAGGAACCTCAAGGGAGTTGCTGGCTGGCTGGCTACGGTCAACACGCTCACCTGGCCTTCGCTGAGGGCTGCCGGCGCGCGTGGCTAGCCGGTTCTTCTTCCTCCGCCTCGGGCTCTTCTTCCTCCTCCTCTTCCTCCTCCTCTTCCTCTTCCTCCGCCTCGGGCTCTTCTTCCTCCTCCTCTTCCTCCGCCTCTACCTCCTCCTCGTCACGCGGCTCCTCTTCCTCCGCCTCTTCGAATTCGTCCTCGGGCTGCTCTTCGCCCTGCTCCTCCTCGTCCGCGGCCTCCTCGTCGCGCACTTCCTCATCGCTGCGCACCACCTCGCCGTCGCGCACCTCGCCCCGCCACCCCTCGACCTCCTCGGGGTGCAGAAGTACCTGGCTCATGGCCTGCCGGCGGAAGTGCTTCAGTTCGAGCCGTGCCCTGCGGCCCTGGGCACGCCAGAGGTTCCCGGTGTGCTCGAACATGCCCTGCGGGTGGTACTGCAGAACCAGCAGGATCCTGGTGAGGTGCGGCCCGGCCTCATGGAAGGTCACCGCCCCGTCGACATGGCCCTTGTCACCCTTCGACTCCCAGACGATCAGCTCGTCCGGCACCTGCTCGATGACGGTCGCCTTCCACTTGCGGTGAGAGAGGAAGATCTGCGCCTTCCAGTTCGTCACCGTCTCGGATTCCTGCTCGACGTCCTCCACCTTCTTCATGAAGTTGGGGAAGTCCTCGAACTGCGTCCACTGGTTGTAGGCGTCGGAGACGGGAAGGCCCACGTCGATCTGTTCAACGATGTTGACGACCTTGAGCTTCTTGTTCTTCTTGTCACCGCCGCCCAGGGCGCCGGACAGCGTCTCCTTGACCTTGTCCTTCGCCTGGGAAATGGCGCCGCCAACGGCGGACTTCAGGAAGTGTTTGCCCCCCGCGAGCGCCAATTTGGATTTGAGACCGCCACCCAGTCCCCCGCCGTGAGCCAGATCCTGGACCTTGTCCGTCATATTGGCGACTGCTCGCTCTCCGAGGGCGGCGAGGAGGTTCTGCGTTTCTTCCAGCAACCGGTCGGTAGGCAGTTCTTTGGTCAACGTGCCCAGGCCGCCCGAAGCCTGACCGTCGGTTCGTTCAGCCATACGTCATCACCCTCGGCCTCGCTGTGCGGACCCGCCACTACCGGACGACCCGGAACTCGCGGTCCTGCGGCTACTGGCGGTCTTGCGGCTCGTGCTCTTACTGTTGCTCCCGCGGGTCTTCTTCTTGTCCGCAGCGGGAAGAGTGGCCCGCGTCCTCGTACGGCCGCCGCTGGGGGCCCGGGTCTGCGCAGAGCGCCCCTTCTCCCGCTGCTTGGCCTTCTCGGCCGGCTCTTCCTTCTCTTCTTCCTCGCCCGGCTCCTCCTCTTCCTCCTCTTCCTCGCCGCGCGGCTCTTCTTCCTCGTCGCGGGGCTCCTCCGCCTCCGGTCCGGCGCGAAGCGACGAAGCTCGTCGTTGCATCCGGTCGCTCAATGAGTCGATGCGACTGCCGACCGCAGCCACGGCGGCCGTCTTGCCCGCCGACAGCAACTCGTCACGCAAGGTCTGCGTGAGCTTGTTGATCTCGGGGGACTTCAGGAGATCTGCCCCTATCCCGCCGCCGCCAGAACGGAGGCGACTGCCCGCCGCTATGCCGGCAAGCGGCAGCGCCCACCGCATCTTGTGCGAGCGTCCGAGGAGGTAGGCGCTGGCGAGGGCTACTGGTACCTGACCGTTCTTCATGGTGTCTGTCTCCTCCTGCATCGGATCGATGCACTGCCGGAGACCCCGCACTCGCGTCGGATCGTTTCAGGCTCTGGCCACGTGTCGTCTGCGAGGTCTTCCCGAGGCGTCCCGAATCTCGTTCTGTCACCTCCCGACCCCTCCCACAGAATGCACACTTATATCCGATTATTCAGCATTCGGCATGTTTGTCCACGCGCAGGTCTACAGGGGCCTCGCGTCGCGTGGATCGCCTGGCCGGCGGGCGGGCTCCTCCACGGCAAGTCGGGCCTGCCACCGCAAGTCGGGCCTGCCACCGCACCTGGCACGGTTCCACCTGGTCGGCGAGCCTCTGCTGGAAAACGTCAGGCGGGCCGTTCGGTCGCAGGCTCCCCGACAATGCGACACCAGTACCAGCAGAGACAACGACACGGCTCTCAGCGGCGGACCTTGGCCCGCTCCTGTCGACCTTGCGCTGAGCATCCTCCACAGCCTGGATCTCGATCTCCCGGAGCACCCGCCGAGGATGTCCTCCGGCAACCGAGCGCTTGCGATCAGCCCAAGTGCACTGCCGACCGGACGTGCTGTAGCCGAGCTCGATCACGAGCTTCCCGGAGCGCTCCGGATCAGGGAACTGCGGATATTCCTGCTGGACCGTGACGGCGTAGGTGAACCCGCAGACGAGCACACCCAGCTCGCCTTCGTGTCGCGAGTAGCGCGAGGGGAAATGCTGCCTGTTGTAGGTGTACGTACGGCTGCGATGGTGATCGGCGACCGGGTGATCCTTGATCCCGTGTCCCCGCCGTACGGCTTCCGCGACAAAACCCTGGAACAGCAGTAGCGCCCGCCCGAGCGCGGACGGCATCGCCAGCCGCCCCTCGTCATCCCGCAGAGCCACCGCAACCGGGTGTGGGGAACGAGTTGCGCGGGCACTCGGACCGGTGGCGGGCGATGCGCTTGCCCTGCGGGGCAGGCCGTGCCGCTTCGCGCAGTCGATGACGAGTCGCCACTCCGTCAGCTCGTCCTCGTCGGGCTCAGAAATCGTGACGCGCCCTTCGGCGACAAGCCGCTCGACGAGGTCCCTCGCCTTGGCACGCCGCGACCCGGGCGACGGGCCTCTCGCTGTACGGCATTGGGCTCTGCCCGTTGCCGCGGAGCGGGGGCTGTCGCCAGCTACTGAGGCGGCACCTGGCCTTCCCCGACCGGAAGCGCCCCCGTGTCACCATCGGCGTGGTCAGGGTGATCCGGGTGATCCAGGTGATCCGGGTGATCCAGGTGATGGCCGTGCTCAAGATAGAAGCCCCCGGCCTGCGTGACCCGCACCCGGACGCCCGCATCACCGCATTGACCGTCACCAACCCGCGGTCACGCAACGCGTACACCGAGCGCGATTCCGGCGATGAGCAGGGTCAGGAAGAGGACCATGACGGGATGCCTCCGGCAAGGAACTGCGCGGGATCTGCGTGGCCTCTCGAGTACGGCGGGACACGCTGTGACTGTGCTCGGTGTCGCGTCGGCCTTGGAGTGGTACGTGACGGCCCCTGCACACAGGCCGCTACCAAACAGCGGCGGCATCCGCTTTGGCCCAGGGATCTCAGGCGGTGCGTCGGGCGCGGTGGCGGGCTTCCCGGAGTCGGACCTTCGAGGGGAGGTGGTCCAGGCCGGCCGAGTCCCGTGCGTGTGCGAGCGTTTCCCGGCTCAGGTGTCCCAGAGTCCGCGCTGGATCGGCGTGAGGCTCCAGCAGCAGCCGTACGCGTGCGGTGGGAGCGGTACGTCGGCCCGTCAGCCGTACATGAGCCCGTGAGACCCCGTCCAGGGCTTGCGCCTCTTGCTCGATGGCGTCCTCCAGCGTGCGGCCGTTGAGTCGGGCCGCCGCGCCGTCCTCGCTGTCGACAAGGACCTGGCCCAGGCGGTGTGCGCGTTGCGCGAGGAGCCACCACAGCAGCAGGGCCAGCAGCACGGCGAGCACCGCGATGACGGTCGGCCACCACCAGCCCTCGTCCCGCCACCGGGTGCGTCCCTCGATGCCCAGCACCACATCGTCCGGTCCGAGGAAGGGCCACCAGCCCGGCATGCCGAAATCCCAGTGGCGCTGCAGATCCAGCCCGCCCAGCAGGACGCCGCCGCCCAGGGCGAACAGTCCGAGGCCGAGAAGCCCCAGGAGCACCCGGTTCACTGTCTTGAGCATCAGGATCGCCTCAGTCCTTCGGGCGCCGGACGTGCACGGTCAGCGTGGGTTGCCGGGCGAGACGCAAGGACCTCACGGTTTCCCCCAGCGTGGCGTCCAGGTCCGCGCGGACCTCCTCAAGGTCGCGGAAATGTGCCCGGGCCCGGGCTTTGACCTTCCGCCGGCCGACAGCGATCCGTGCCGACCGGACACCGGGTACCTGCACGGCCCGGTCGCGCAGAACCAGGGCGGCCGCACGGCGGTCGAGCCCGGCGCGGACCTCCTCCGTCCTGGGGATGCCGGTGGGCCGCCGCATGGACAGCAGCCTGCGCAGACCCGGCGTCACCGCCAGCAGGAAGAGCCACAGACCGAGGGCCATCGCCACGGCGGCCCCGACGATCATCCAGGTGTCGTCCAGTGGCCGTGTGGCCAGTTCCTCGGCGAGCCGCCGCCGCCAGCGCATCGCGTTTCGGCCTGCCCGCACCGAGACCACGTCGTACAGGAGCAGTCCCGTGGCCGCGGCGGACAGCAGGGCAACCACGGCGGCGGGAATCCGCCGCGCCGACCAGAAGCGGCGCGCCGGCCGGCCTGATTCGTCCCTCGCCGCCGTCGCATCCGCGCCCGTCCCCGGGGGGTCGTCGGCGGACGGAGCCGCCGGTCCGGAATCGGCGGGAGGGGCGCTGTCGCCGGTCGGCTGCCGCCAGGTGTTCGCGCTCATCTCACCCTCTCCCCGTCCGTGTGCCGCGTATGCGCCGAGTGCAGCCTCTCGACCGTCACCACGAGGTCGGACACCTCCATGCCGGCCCATGCCCTGATCCGCTCGGTGACCTCCCGGCGCACCGCGGCGCACTGCGCCCCGATGTCGGACGGATAGCCGAGCTCGACGGTGATACGCATCCGCGCCTCGCCGAGCACCGCCTGCCGCCTGTCGGCAGACTCGGCGTCCGGCCCTGCGGGGTTCCGCTCCGGTGCCCGCCGCACGGATGTGTTCACGTGTGGCGTGCGGCGGCCGGGTGGTACGTGGCCGGTCGGCTCGGTGAACCTGCTCAGCGCCTCACGCGCCACCCGGGAAGCGATCTTCGCGACGACCCGGTCGGCGACGGTGATCGCGCCCCGCTCCCCACGGGGGACACCCGGACGCCGATCCACTTCACCGGTCACTGCCGCCAGTCCCCCCGAGTCCGCCGCCGGTCGTCACGAATCCGCTCCTGCCGATCCCGGCGGCGGACGAAATCGCCCGGCTCGAGATCACCTTCCATGAAACGCCCGAGCACGAGACCGACGACACCCAGCCCCAGCACCAGCACGAAAGCCCAGAAGTCACCGAAATACGCGGCGAAACCCAGCGCCATTCCGGCCATCAAGCCCACCACGGCCCTGCTCATTTCGCGCTCCTTCACTCAAGCGGGCTGCCGCCCCGGCTACTGGATCCGCTGCCGCTCCTCCCCTTCGTCCTCCTCGTCGGGCAGCTTCACGTCGCTGACCATGATGTTGACTTCCACGACCTCCCGACCCGCCATCCGCTCCACCGCGGAGATCACGCTCTCCCGCACCGCAGCGGCCACGTCCGTGATCGCGACGCCATATTCGACGACGAGCTCCAGATCGATGGCCGCCTGCAGCTCTCCGACCTCGACACTGACCCCGCGCGTGACGGACTTGCCACTACCGGCACCAGGCATGCGCTCCCGCACGGACCCCATCGAGCGCGCGAATCCGCTGCCGAGGGCATGGATGCCGCGTACGTCCCGTGCCGCCATTCCCGCGATCTTCTCCACCACCACATCGGCGACGGTCGTCCGGCCGCGAGAACCGGGCGCGACGCCCTGCCTTACGCCGGTGTTCTCTGTCATCGAGGTCATCGAGGTCATCGAGGTCACCCCTCCCTCAAGAAGCCCACTTTGCACCCTTTACTAAGATTATATTCTCGTTAGGGCGTTTTGCTCGATATGCATACTGTGAGGCGGAGTGGTCCAACGAGGGGCCCGAGCGTCCCTGCCCGGAGCCCTCGCGGACACTCCGGGCTCCGCAGTGCGGCAGGAAGAGAACCCGCGGCCATGGAGAAGGAGGGTGAGAGGCCGGTGAAAACCGAGGCGTGGACGCAGGCAGTACGGCATCAACTCGACCTGGGCAGACTGCTCCCGCTCGGCGGGCCCGACGACGGGACATGGATCACCGAGCAAGCGGCCGTCCGGGCCCTCGGGCGCGCGGCCGCTGAGATTCCCAGTGTCCGGCTGGAGACCCTGCGCATCGGGTCGGCACCGCTCGAGCCCGTATCCGAGCCAGCCGTCCGTCCGCCGGCCAGCGCGCTACCACCCGGCCCGCTCAGGATCGAAGCCGCCTTTACAGCATCCCTCGGGCAGCCACTGCCTGAGACCACGGACCAGTTGAGGAGCACACTGCTCAACGCGGCCACCGAACGGCTCGGCCTGGCCACCGTGACAGCCGACCTGCGCGTCACCGATCTCCATGAGGGCCCGGAGACAGGCGTGAAGCCGCGGACCGCAGAGAAGGCCATGAGGCCCCCGCCGGAAGCCGCAGCCGCAGCCGCGCGAAGCTCGGCCCCGGCGACCGGAACAGGATCCATGCGGGGGCCCATCAGTGAGCTGGCCGACGTCGCAGCGGCCGTTCCGGGCGTCGCCCGCCTCACCACCATGCTGGGAAGCCACCCGGTCAAGGTGGAGAACCATGACGATCCACCCGGCCGACACATCGAGGTCCACCTCGCGGTCGCCTCCGGACACCATCCACTGGAAGTCGCCCGCGCCGTCCGGGCAGCGGTAGCCAGCGAAGCCACCAGTAATACCCCGGGCCCGGTGACCACCGCCGTCCTCATCACAGAAACCGCAGCCTAGCCAGACGTCAACGGCAGGCTCGACGCGCTGGGCCTGATGCCGGTCCCACTTCTCCGGCCTCACCCTCGGCGCAGGCCGCACCGCGGCCACCGCCTGGCCCCGAACACGCAGACACCCGCCTCGGCCTTGCCATTTCTACTGTCGAGGCTTCAGCGCTCTCCGGATCAGCAGGAAGGCCGCAATGGCAATCAGAGCGACCCCCATGAGGATCACGATTGCCCCGAGGATGCCCAGGAGCGTCCCAAGCAGAATCAGGATGGTCCCGATGATGAGAAGAAACATCGCGAGGACGGTCACGGTCGCCTCCTGTCCCCCTCCGACTCTGACTCCTCCCGGCCATCTATCGCAACATTTACGGACAAATCAACCAGTTTACCGCCCTCGCCGGTGCCCGCCTCGCTGAGTCCGGCCCACTCACGGGCTGGCCTCGGTTCTGCCATGAAAGCGCGCGGACCGCTCCAGAAGCCCTGCCTGTCCTGTCACGGTGTGAGACATGCCCGGCAGGGAGATCGCACTCAGATAGAGGGCCTGCACTCGAAGCAGACGTCATCCTTGTTCCAAGGTCGCGCGATGCGCTTCCCTCAGGGGGCAGCGCATCCCTACCTAGGCACGGTCTCAGCGGCTCCCGGGGCGGCGCAGAGCCATCTACATCCTTGGGGGAGCGTTTCACCATCATGAACAGAAACATCATGGTCCATCCCCCGCCCTCGGAGACGTCGGGCAGTGACTTCGCCCGATTGTCGAGAAAGATCGCTGATGTCGGCCTGATGGGACGCCGTCCCGGCTATTACGCACTGCGGATCACAGTGGTGGCCGGCCTCTACGTCAGTGGGTGGGCCGCCGTCGCACTCATCGGCGACAGTTGGTGGACGCTGGCAGTCGCCGTCTTCCTGGCCGTGGTCTTCGGTCAGGTCGCCCTGCTCGCCCATGACGCGGCACACCGTCAGGTGTTCCGCCGACGCCGGGCCAGCGAGGTGTCCGGACGGATCGCCGGTGCCGGTATCGGGATGGGATACGGGTGGTGGCAGGACAAACACACCCGCCACCACGCCAACCCCAACCATGCAGCCGGCCTGCATGGGCACAAGTACGCCGTCGACGCCATTCTGGCGGCTGTGGCCGGGCGAGAAGCCGTGCAGGGAGCTCAGGCAACCGTCTTCACCTCCGACACCGACGACATGAATCAACTCCTCGCGGGACGCCCCGTGCGAGTCGAGAAGGTCTGACGAGACGCCGCCTGTACCTCACTCCGGCCCCTCGCCGCCCCCTGAACAACCCGTGCCCTCGTCGGACAGCATCCACCGGCTACACCGCCTGAGGCAGGTGTTGACTCTCCCTCCAACTTGAAGATGGCGGCTGGCTCTGGATCGCTCCTCAGCGGTCAGCGGTCAGCGGTCAGCGGTCAGCGGTCAGCGGTCAGCGTGCGAACGGGCCGCCCAGCCGCGCATACGACAGCTTCAGGGTCGTCACGGAGTACGTCTTGGAGCCCGTCGTCGTGATGCCCGACGTGGAGCCCTTGAGCTGGTGGACGAGGCCCCAGCGGTCCTCGTACCCCAGCTGCTCGTTGGTGTCGATCATCAGGTCGGCGCGGCCGTCGCGGGTGTAGTCGGTGAGCTTGAGGTAGGCGCCGAACTGGTCATCGGTCTCGGGGGCGCCCGCGACGCCGGAGGTGTCCTGGGTGTAGGACTTGGCGCCGGTGCCGGTCAGGCCACCCGCGCGGCCGAGCAGGACGGTGACCGAGCCTGCGTTGCGCTTGGTGCCGATGTCCTCGCCGCGGGCGCCGACGGCGAGGTCCGCGTAGCCGTCGCCGTTGACGTCGCCGACGGCGATGGCGGAGCCGAAGTAGTCCTCGTTCTCCGAGGAGCCGGGCACTCCGGTGGTGTTCTGGCTGAACTTCACCGGCTTGCGGGCCGTGTTGGGGCCGCCGGAGCCGCCGTACTGGACGGTGACGTAGCCGCGCTCGCCGTCGCCCGGCTCGTAGCCGCGGCCGATGGCGAGGTCGCCGTAGCCGTCCTTGTCGAAGTCGCCGATGGCGAGGATGTCGCCGCCCTGGTGGCCGCCGTCGTCCGGCACCAGCACCTCGCCCGCACGCTGGGTGAAGGTGCTGCCGCCGCGGTGGAAGTAGGCCCGCAGGTTGATGTCATTGCCTGCCTGGAGATCCAAGCCGAGCATGTACAGGTCGGTCGCGGCGTCGGCGGTGACCCGGCCGGCGACGAGGTTGGGGGCGTGCAGATAGCCGTAGCCACCGCCCAGGGAATCCCAGCCGCTCTTTCCGCCGGTGCGCGTGAAGGGGCCCTTCAGGAGGACCACGCCCGCCCGGCTGTTGCTGGTCACGGCGAGGTCCGGGTCGCCGTCGCCGTCGAAGTCGCCGGAGACCACGTCCTCGCCGAGGTGGTCGCCCTGGTTCTCGTACTCCTGCGGGACGGGCGAGTTGAAGACCGTGCCCGAGCCGAGACCGTTGGCGCTGCCCCAGACGACGGTCAGCCCGCCCCGGGACTGGATGGTGCCGACGTCCTCGCCGGGCGAGGAGACGACCAGGTCGGCGTAGCCGTCCCGGTCGAGGTCGGCGGTGACGGCGGCGGCGCCCCACCAGTCGTCCTCCTCCACCGCGCCGGGGATGCCGGGCGAATCCTGGTGGATGGTCTGGACGCGGGTGCCGGGGCCGGTCGACGTGCCATAGACGACGGTGACCCGGCCGTCCTTGCCGTGCGAGCCGCCGAGCATGACGAAGTCGCGGTAGCCGTCGCCGTTGAAGTCGTCGGACAGCTTGGCGGGGGCCGCCGACGCCGCGGGGGCCGTCAGGAGCGGTGTGCAGACCGCTGCCGCGAGGGCCACGGCAGCGGCGAGGGCGGTACGTCTGGCGCGCATGGGTCTCCGTTGTCGAGATCGTGCTGTGAGCGACCTGTTGATCTGATCGACTGCGCTCTACGACGTACGCGGCGGCCGAATGGTTGTACCTACGCTCTGGGACAGCTCGAGAGCAGCTCTCCGGCGACGGCTACCGCGACAGGGAGAACCGTGGCTCACACCGTCAGCGGCACCGGAGGGACCTACGGCCTTGGGCGAACGCGCCAGGCAGGGCCGGCTCCAACGGCTGGGGCTTTGGGAGCCGCCCGTCAGAGGCTGATCACTTCATCAAGGCTGTCCCGCCATCTCGACTGTCCCGCCCGATACAGCGAAGAGGTACAGCAACCCCAGCAACCAGCAGCGCCCGACACTGGCCCTCACCGCTCTCCGCACAGCCTGTATGACCTCCGATGACAGATCGCTGTAGAGCTACGGATCAGAAGGCTTCGACATTCGTGGCTGACATCAACGACGCCGGACACGGGCGTACCCCAGCGGCTCTGTCCGGCCGTCGCACCAGCCGACGGCCGCAGCGGGAGCGGGAGCGGGAGCGGATCGAACTCCTAAAGCGGGTGTCGCAGGTTCGAATCCTGCCGGGGGCACAGAGAAAAGGGCCAGCTCAGGAGGGGTTTCCTCCCAGGCTGGCCCTTCGGCGTTTCAGGGCGGGCCACTACGGGCCTGCAGAGTCCTCGCCGGAGGCGTCGGAGGTCGCTCCCCCACCACCCCGGATCATGGCGCCGAGCCGGTCGGCGATGGCCCGGTCGCGGTCGCTGGTCATGTGTTGATAGATCAGCGCGGCCCGGGAGCTGCTGTGTCCGCGTCACGGCGTTCCGCCCAGTCCTTCAGCGGTTCGTCGTCCATCCTGGCGCGCAGGGTGGTGAGGATGACGCCGCCCGGTCGCACCTGTCCCAGTGAGCCCGGGGAAATGACGTCGCCGTTGAGCAAGGTGATGCGTTCCCTCATCTGGTCCGGACTCTGAACGCGGAGCCATCGCGAGGTGTCGGGCGCCTTCCCGAGATCCCGAAGTCCAGGTGGATCCCGCTTCCCTCGCCCTCTCGTGCCTGGGCCATGTGCCGACCCGTCACGAACGCCGTCGGTCCGGGCGAGTGCGGGGTTTCTCTGGATCGGGCTGCCGCGAGGGGGAACTGTTCGGCTCCGTCATGCGAGCCATCTTCTGGGCCGGCGCACGTGGTGCCGTACTCGGGCGGTCGCTTTTGAGTGCTTCACGTACCGTGCGATGCCTCGGATATGCGCGCGCCACCGCGTTTCTGCACTGTCCACATCCTGGGATTGGGCGGCTTCGGACCGTCCACCACACGACGCGAGGACTACGCTGCTGTACGAACGTCCCAGACCCCGGCGTCATGCTGTTGCTGAACACAGATGGCTGCGGGGTGCGGACTGTTCGTCTGTCACCCGGCGCATCCCTGGAGGGAACTGGGTGGGTCCTCTGTCCTGCCGCGCAGGCTGTCGGACCGGCCGTTGCTCCGCCTCCGCCGAACGTACGCCCCTGCCGGGAGGACGCCCAGGATGCCGGGACTCCGGCACCACCGCGCCCGCTGCCGGAGGGTCTTCTGAACCGAGGCGTCATGCCCCTTCCCCAGCTCACCGTGTACCGCCAGGACCGAGAGAATCGGGCGCTGATCACCCTGTCCGGTGAGATCGACCTGGAATCCGTGCCCTTGGTACGCGCGTCCCTGGAGCGGTGTCTGCGGGACGGTATCCGCGCCATCGACGTCGACCTCATCTCCGTCACCTTCTGCGACTGCACCGGACTCAGCGCATTCCTCCGCGCCGCGCAGCAGGCCACCGTGGTCGGCGGGACCCTGCGACTGCACCATCCGCCACCGACGCTGGCTCGGATTCTCGACCTCGCCGGCTGCGGGTTCCTGCTCCTCGGCCTACCGTTCGGACACGAGCCACCTCCTCTCGTGGACACCCCGGCCACGCCCGTTCCAGCCTCGCCGCACGGGCCTGTCCCACTTGCGCCTGTTCTCTCGGGCGATGCGCGATGACGGCCGAACCCGGGCGGGGACAGTCACGGAAGCCGGCGGAAGGTGCGCCCTCCGCCATGGCTCCGGTGCGGTTGCGTCGGCTGAACGGTTGGCTGGTGGAGGGCCTGCGTGAAGAACTGGCGGATCTGTATGGGGAGTCCCGCGTAACGGCGCCGGGTGACGCATACCGCCGTCCCGGCCGCCAGAACTTCTTGGCCCGTCTCACCACGGACATGCGCCGGCCGGGATTCGCCATGGTGATCGGCGAGATGGACGGACTGATGGGATGCGCCTTCGGATTCCCGATACGCGGCGACGGCTCCTGGTGGTTCGACTTCGAGGGAGCATTGCCGTGCCGCATCGATCAACTCACGGTGTCCGGCAGCGTCTTCGCGTTCGGCGACATCATGGTCCGGCCGCACCCGCAGGACCGGGCTCTGGCCCGTCGTCTGCTGGAGCGGCTGCTGACCGACCACCAGGCATCAGTCGGCGCCACGCTGGTGGACCGGGCCGATCGCCCTACTCTCGCTGCGCTTCGCTCCTGGGGGTGGACGGACGTCGGAGAGCTTCGCAGGCCGGCCGGTCCCACCACGTTCCGCGCGCTGGTATTTCCCGTCGGGGAACGAACCGGGGCGAGGGTGGACGGCCTTGTCGTGACGCGTGGAGGCGGTGGCCCGGGTGGGGCCTGACAGGCGGTCGGTCCGCATTCGGATGCTGGTGGCCGAGCAGGCGGTCAGGCATGGTGCCCGGGTCGGTGTGGTGGACGTGTGCACTGCGGCCGTGGCCGCGCTGCCGGTCGGCGGGGCCGGGCTGTCGGCGATGTCCCGGTCCGCGCCGAGCCATCCGTTGTGCAGCACCGACGACATCAGCGAGCAACTGGAAGAGCTCCAGCTCACCCTGGGCGAGGAGCCCTGCGTGGACGCCTTCCTGCACGGCTCGGCCGTCCTGACACCCGATCTGCTCACCCGTGACCTGCAGGACCGCTGGACGGTGTTCGCCGACGCGGCCCTGGAAGCCGGAGAGGAAACCTGACGCATGGGTGCCGACCGACGAACATGCCGTACTTCCCGCCCCTTCAGACAGGGATTAGTCTCAATCGAGGGTGCCCACGATGGATCAACAGCTTCTGGCCAAGACCTTCGTCGAGCTGGCCGACAATCTGGTCGCCGACTTCGACCTCATGGACTTCCTGCGCCTGCTGACCGACCGCTGCGTGGGCATGCTCGACGCGAGCGCCGCCGGGGTGCTGCTCGCCGACCGTGACGGCAAACTCCGCGTCATGGCCGCCTCCGACGAACAGGTGCGACTGCTGGAGCTCTTCCAGCTCCAGAACGACGAAGGCCCCTGCCTCGAGTGCTTCCGCACCGGCGCACCGGTGATCATCCACGACCTGACCCGGGAGGTCGACCGCTGGCCGCGTTTCGTCACGGCGGCCCACCGCAGCGGATTCGGGGCCGTCCAGGCCCTGCCCATGCGCCTGCGGGACGAGACCGTGGGCGCCCTGAACCTCTTCCGTGCCGCCCCCGGCCCCTTCGACCCGCCCGCCACACTCATCGCCCAGGCGCTGGCCGACGTCGCCACCATCAGCCTGCTGCAACAACGCACAGTCCACCGCGGCACCATGCTCAACGAACAGCTGCAGGCGGCGTTGAACAGCCGGGTACTGATCGAACAGGCGAAGGGGAAACTCGCCGAACGCCAGGGCATCGACATGGAGCAGGCGTTCACCGCGCTGCGTGGTTACGCCCGCGCCCACAACCGGCGCCTGGCCGACGTGGCCCGCGCACTCATCAGCGGATCCGAACCCCTCACCGGTCTGGGGGCCTGACCGGCGTCACGGCAGGGCCACCAGCCTGCACGGCCGCAGGGGCCCGGCCTGAACACTTTGGTGATGGCGTCGGCGATGGGCAGTTGGGCGTCCCCGGCACAAGACTGTTGCGGTGCGCAACCACTGCTGGGTGCTGCACGGCCTGATCGGGCGGCGCCAGTAGGCGCAGCGGAGGCCATTGGGCTCAGCCACCAGGGACGTCGTCACACCGCCCTCCTGCGATCGTGGGCCTCGGCCATCACCTGGTCGCGCAGGCGCGCACAGGTGCGGGTGATCAGACGGGAGACGTGCATCTGCGAGAGACCGAGTTGCAGGGCGATCCGATCCTGCGTCATCTCGCAGAAAAACCTCATGTAGAGGATCTGTCGTTCGCGTTCGGGCAGTGCCCGCAGCAGCGGGCGGAGCGCCTCACGGTTGACGATCAGGTCGAAGCCGGGCTCCGTGGCACCAAGGGTGTCGGTCAGCGGGTGGCTGTGCTCAGAGCGGCCGGGTACGGCGTCCAGGGACAGGGAGGTGAAGCTCTCCAGCGCCCCCTCGCCCAGCCGCACCTCCGCCTCGGTAAGGCCGGTGTGCGCGGCGATCTCGCGGACGGAGGGGTCGCGGCCGTAGAGCGAAACGCACTCATGGCCGGCCGTGCGGACCCGGCCGCGCAACTCCTGTACACGTCGCGGCACATGCACGCCCCAGAGGTGGTCCCGGAAATGTCGTTTCACCTCGCCGAGGATCGTCGGTATGGCAAAGCTCGGGAAGGCGGTGCCGCGGCTCGGGTCAAAGCGGGTCACCGCCTTGACCAGCCCCAGTTGGGCGACCTGCTTGAGGTCTTCGAAGGACTCGCCGCGATTTCGGAAGCGCCGGGCGAGCCGTACGGCCATCGGCGCCCAGGCGCACACCACCTCCTGCCGCAGCGCGGACTTCTCCAGACCGTCCGGGAGAGCGGCGATACGGCGGAACGCGGCAGCGGTGTCCGGGGCGTCGTCGTAGGGGTCTGCGCTTCGTGGGCTCTGCTCACGTGCGTACGTCATCTGTGTGCGTTCGTACGACATGGGCACGTGTCTCCCTGATCGGTGGCGTCGCTCACCGTGGGAGCCGGCAGACCGCAGCACATTGGGGAGCAGCGACAGCTGCTCCCACGGGCGTGCCTCCGGTCTGAAGCACAGCGGACGAGTGCCCGGCATGCCGTTCTCAAACGGGTCTGCACAACGCAACTGCGGCTGCTCGGGGTTGGTTGCGGGCGAAAGCAACGGGCGCGGCGACGCCCCGGCCGACATCCGCGCCGTCGGCGACGGCCGTCCCTTCGCCCACCCCGGCGCGTCGCCGTGTTCCTCACCGCCCTGGACAAGCCGGCCGGCGCCGTCACCGTCCATCCGCCGGCGCCACAGTGGCCCCCCGCACCCAACGAGCCCCGGCGCGGCACCGGTCGGGGGCTATGCTGCTGAACAGACGTCCCAGACCCAGGCGCCGCACCGCCCATCGGCCACGATGGCACTCCCGCACGTTTCCGGTCTCCTGAACCGAGGCGCCCCATGCAGACTCCGCGGCAACCCCACGAACCCGAAGGCTCGAAGCCGTCCGCCATGGACACGGTGCGGCTGCGCCGGTTGAACCGCTGGCAGGCCGAGGGGATGCGAGAGGACCTGGCGGATCTCTACGTGGAGTCCTCCGCCACCCCGCCCGGCCAGGAATTCCAGGATCGGCAGGAGTTCCTGCGCCGTCTGGCACACGACGTACAACAGCCCGGATTCGACATGCTGGTCGCCGAGGCGCAGTCCCTGACCGGCTGTGTCTTCGGATTCCCCGTGCCGCGCGACGGCTCCTGGTGGCGGGAGTTCGAGGGACCTCTGCCGCAGAACCTCGAGCAACTGACCGCCTCCGGCCATGTCTTCGCCATCACTGAAACCGTTGTCCATCCGCATGAGCACGCTCACGGGCTCGCTCGCCGCCTGCAGGAGCGTCTGCTCGCCGACGATCAGGCTTCGCTCGGCGTCACCTTGGTGGATCAGTCCGACCGTCCGGCCCGTGCCGCCTTTGAGACCTGGGGCTGGCAGGAGGCGGGGCGGATCCTCCGCGCACCGACCGTCCTGTGCGTAGTGCTTCTGCCCCTGGGAGAGCGCACGACGGAGCATCCGGACGGCCTCGCCCACAACGCCCGGACCCAACGGCCCGAGTAGCCGCCCGCGCCAGGCCGGACGCGGCGCCTACGCAGGCGTGGAGGGGCGCCGGAACGGGAGCGACGGAGGATCGCGGCAGTGCCTCGTTGTGACATCCGTCGATGTTTGAGATTCTCCGGCCGGGCTACTCAGGAGGGGCGTCCGACGGCCGTCCTGGACGAAGACACCGGAGAGTCGAGCTCACAGCTCCCGGTGTCGTCCTCTGGAGCACGCACACCGTCAGTCATCTCCGGTCCGCCAGATGGAGGCTCCGCAGTGTTCGGCGCAGCTCCCGCTGCATCGGCTCCGGAAGCGTCCGGTCCTTCGTCGTGGCGACCAGAGCCGCAGCCACGTCCCGGAGCTTGATGTTGCAGTGCTGCGACACGTCCACCAGCACGTCCCAGGCCCTCTCGCTGGAACACGGCGCCAGGGCCATCACCATGCCGCGCGCCTGGTCGATCACCGCACGGCTCACCAGCGCGTGCTCCAACTGCTCGTTCTTGGCACGTAGTTCGACGACCTCGGACAGCAAAGCCGCGTCCCCCGCCGAAGGCACAGTTCTCAACAGTCCCTGTTCTTCACTGGGCGTGGTCAGCTGGTGCATGGTGCGTACCTCACAGGGCAGTCATCCTGTCCGTGGGCGGTCAGCGACGCGCCAGTTGCCGTTCGCCGGCCGCACCGGGCTTGTAGGCCAGTCCGTAGTGCTTGAAGATCGCTTCCTCCTGCTCGGCGGGCAGCACGTCGTCGGTGCCGATCGAAGGGGCCTGCTTCACCAGCGCTTTGACATAGCCGACCCTGAGATAGCCCGGCCCGGCGATCGCGTCCTCAAGGGGCACGAAGACCAGCCGGTGCCGGGTGGGCAGTCCGGTCCGTACCGTGGCCATGGCCGGCTCATCGGTGGTGGTGTCCACATAGACCGCCTCCAGGACACCGATCTTGTGCGACTCGGTATCGACGACATCGCGGTCGCGCCATTCTCGGACGTCGGCTGCGTGAATCATGGCCTCTCCCTACCTGGACGATCCGCCTGGTTGTCGTGAGCCGCGCCCCTGGTTTTCCGCGTGAAATCGCCGCAGCGTACGACGTAGCGCCCGCTGCATGTGTTCCGGGAGCTGCTTGCCCTCCCAGGCGGCGACCAGGGCCGCGGCCACCTCCGGAAGTCTGGCGTCGCACTGCCGTGAGACATCCACCAGCAGCTTCCTGGCCGCCCCGCGGCGGCAGGGGGTCAGGACCATCACCATGCCGCGGGCCTGGTCGATGACCGCACGTCCGGCCAACGCCCGCCGCAGCTGATCGTTCTCGGCGCGCAGTGCGACGACGTCCTGTCCCGCCGGCGTGTTCCCCCACGTGGCCTCGGCCCGCAGATCCCACCACTCCTGTTGGATCATGGTTGTGCGTTGCATGGCATGCACCTCTTGACGATCTCGACGTGTCCGGCCCGGCTGAAGCCGTCCGGGAACCGCTGGCTGCCGAACCGCTTCACGGGTCACCTGCGATGTTCGTGGTCCCGACGGTCCTCGCGCCGCCAGCGCGCCCGGTGCTGACGGCTGTAGCGGCGGTCCCAGCGTTCCTGACGATTCCGGCGCTCCTGGTAGTCCCGGTAGTCCCCGAGATCGGAACTGCCGCCACGGCTCAGGCCTCCGCCGCGATCGCGGCGGTAGCGGGTGGCGCCGTAGACCAGCACCGCCGCGGCCACCCACCAGATGGGATTGAGGAAGCCGAAGCCGAACAGGACCACGATGAGGGCGAGGAGCAGGACGAACACGGTGGGCCTCCCCGGGAGCAGAACACAGCATCGATACCGGGGACTGGGGCCTCACCCCACAGCGTAGCCCTGCCCGAAGGTTACGGATACCGTGCGACGTCAGCGCGTCCTGCCGGGCACGGATGGCTACTTGACACCTGTCGGGGAACTGCTGCGAGGACTAGCGTGCGACATGCCGCCCCTGCCCCCGGCAGCGTCGCACCGCCAGCGCGCTCCCCAGAGGGCGCACCCTCTGCATCGGTGCCGGAACCCGCCGCGTCACGAGCGAGGCCGTTCCCGCGCGCGCCCGTCGTCACGATCCCGGCGCAGCTGATGCGCCCCGAGCGGGCAGCGATCTGCTGCCCGCCGCGTCCTGGCACGCCTGGCAAGGGACCGCGGCTTCCCCGACGGCGGAGCAGTTCGAGGACCAGATCGCCGCCCGGTCTCCCCTTCCGGATGCTGCGTCCCCACGCGATGGCCCAGGAGCGGCCGTGGTGGAAGGCGACGGTGCGGTCGCTGTGCTGCCCGTTGGCCAGGTGGATGAGGAGCCAGCCCGCCAGGTTTCCATGGTCCTCACATCCCCATCGGCCGATTCGGGGTCGCGACGGGTGCAGCGGCTCGATCTCCGCCCTCGGGCATGGCTGCCGGGATCCGTGGCCGTGCGGCGGGATCGCGGACCCCGTGCCCTCCCTCGGAGTCCCAGACCGCCTCCACGGCCCGGTCGGTCTCCGTCACCGTCCGCAGACGCGCGGCCTGCTCCATCAGCCGGCTCGCGGTCGACGTGCCCAGGGGGTCGCTCGCGGCGGCCATCAGCCAGGCGGCCGAGACGGGGTCCGTCCGCGGCGGGACCACCAGCAGGTCCCAGCGGCCCACGTGGTACGAGAGCAGCAGCAGTTCGTGCGGATCCTGCTCCGGCAGGAACCAGCCCACCTTCACGACATGCCCGGCGACAGGCACCTTGCGCGGGACGACCGGCCAGTGGGTGGGATTCACCGTGACCCGCGTGATCCGCCCCCACAGCGGTTCCAGTACGGCTGTCAGGGCCGGGAGTTCCGCCCCGAGATCGCGGGAGCGGGGCCACCATGCGCCGTCCAGAAGAGCCGGCGCGGCGCCGACGGGAGCCAGCGACAGGCGGAGAGGAGAAGAGGTGGGGGAGGTCGACGAGAGCCGGTCTTCGTGTGTCGGCGAGAGGGAAATCGTCGCAGTCATGACGCGAACCCTGCCCCGGGCCGACCGCTGCCGACCCGGCCTATTCGATCGCCGAAAACGACACGAGCGTGGTAGCCGGTGCGCGAAATATCCTCGGTACTTTGAGCGTACTCCTCGGCCAAATCGAACGGACGGTGCCGTCGACGGATGAATCGCCCCCTTGCGCTCCCCCTCCGGACGGGCCCGACCCCAAGGTGCTGTCCGGAGAGGACGAGGATCACCAAGCCAGAGACACACGATGCCCGATGGCAACACTGAGCGAGCGGAAGAACTACCGTGAGGCGATCCTGAAAGCCCTGTACGAGGCCACGGAGGGTCATCGGCTCCTTGGCATCAGCGGGACGAAGTTGCGCAGCGAACTCCAGATCCCCCAGCAGGATCTCCCGCCGCCTGCGCTTATCTGGCAGGCGAGGGACTCGCCACGGTCGACTGGGAGCAGGGAAACACACCCGCGTTGGTCTCGCTGACACACCAGGGGATCCGGCTGATGGAAAGCGGGGAGGAGGAACGCGGGTGACACAGGGCGAAAGCCCTTCCCGGGCCGCGCGGAACCGAATGGACACGAGAACCGCGAGACACCGGATGCCTGAAATGTGCACCAGGCATAGCATGAAAGCGGGTCGGCACACTCTCACGTGCGACCGGCCCGGAAGGGCGACCCCGGTGTGTATACGCCGGGGTCGTTGGAGCACGGCGGACGCGGCCGCCGGGGGCAGGGCGTGGTCCGTTCCGCCGATGTCCGGTAGTGGCGCGACCCACGACGTCGTGGACCCGAAGGGGGCGCAGGATCGGCACTCTGGAAGCGGTCTACGCGAACACCACTACCGACCAACCGGCCATGGCCACCGTCTGCCCCTTCGATCAAGACCAGTACCCTCACCCTGGCCCGCTCACCGGCCGACGTGCCCCTGTCCCCGTCGAACCAAGCCCCTTGTGGTGACCGGCGTTTGGGGGCGACGTGCCGGTCATGACGTGATGGGCTCGTTGGACCGGTCGGCGATGCGAGCCTGTACCGGTGGACAGCGTCGTGCCACGCTGATCGCCGTTGCCTGCCGGGTGGATCCAAGACCTGCCGAGTGGATCCAAGAGGGGTGGGGTGTGCGTTGCGACGGGCACCGTGTCGGGATACGCGGTCGGGTGCCGGAGGGGCCAGTGCCATTCCGGCCGGCACCGCCCGCACCGGCTGCGGTTCGACGAGGCCAAGGCACCGGGCCCCCTGGTGAACACCACGTGGACGCAGCCACCCCGATGAGTTCCCCATGCCCCGGGATGAAGGGAAGCGGACAGCGATGACGGACGGTGGGCGGAAGCCGGACCGGATCGGGGTGGACCGGTCGGAGGGGTTTGGCGAACGACTGCTGGGTGTGCTCCTGGACCGGGCCCACGAGATGCCGCCGGAGTTGATCGCCCCGCTCGTCGCGGAAGAGGTGGCCAGGGTCGGGGGGCGGGAGGTCTCCATCCTCCTGCAGGACTACGAACAGGAGCTGCTGGTCCCGCTGCCGGGCCGGGGGCTGAAGGTCGGCGGCCCCGAGTCGGTCGAGGACTCCCCCGCCGGCGAGGCGTTCCTGACCCTCAGAACGGTGGAGGTGCCGCAGGACGGCAGTGTGCGGATGTACCTGCCGCTGCTGGACGGCAGTGACCAGATCGGGGCGATGGCCGTCACCCTGGACAGGGTCGATGACGACGACCGGCGACTGCTGCGCAGACTCGCCGGTCTGGTCGCGGACATGATCGTCACCAAGGACGCCTACACCGACCTGTTCTTCCAGGCCCGCCGCAGCGCCCCGATGAGCGTGGCCGCGGAGATCCAGTGGTCGTTGCTGCCCCCGCTGTCGATGACCGTTCCGCAGGTCGAGGTGGCTGGAATCCTGGAGCCCGCCTACGACGTGGCCGGCGACAGTTTCGACTACGCCCTCAACGGCGACATCCTGCACGTGGCCATGATCGACGCGATGGGCCATGGCCTGGACGCGGCGACCATGGCGACGGTGGCCATCGGCGCCTACCGCCACACGCGACGGGCCCACACCGATCTGTCCCAGGTGTACGCGTTCATGGACAGGGCCGTCAACGAGCAGTTCGGCCCCGACCACTTCGTCACCGCGCAGATGATGGTCCTGGACATCACCACAGGCCGGCTGCAGTGGGTCAACGCCGGCCATCCGGCCCCGCTCCTGATCCGTGACCGCGCCGTGCTGGACCGGCTGGAGGGCCCGACCACGTTGCCGGTCGGCTTCGGCGGTGAGGAGCCGGTGGTCAGCGAGCGGATGCTGCGACCCGGGGACCGGTTGCTGTGCTTCACCGACGGCCTGATCGAGGAGCACCAGGCCGGCGGGGAACAGTTCGGAGAGGAACAGCTCATCGAGTGGACCAACCGGATCCTCCACGACCGCACCGAGGTACGGGCGGTGGTACGAGCGCTCTCCCACGCCCTGAAACACGAACGCGGCGGCACCACGACCGACGACGCGACCATCCTCCTCATCGAGTGGCGAGGCGGCGACGCCGATCACCTCGCCACCCTCGACTGAGCCCGCAACGATGCACCGGCTCCCTCGCTGAAGCCGGCCGCTGACCTGGATTTTCGTACCCAAGGTCGCTGTCAGGCGGACAGACGCGCGGCGATCCCCTGGATGCGGAAAGGGTGGTGGCGGCGCATGAGACGGACCCTGGCCGTCAGGCCGCGGAATCGGTAGCCGTGGCCGGGCAGACGGTAGCCGTGGCCGGGCGGGGACTCCGTGGTCGTCGAACCGCTCGAAGGTCCGCCAGTGACGTGAGGATCGGGTAGGGCCCGGGACTGGTCGGGGGCTTTCGGGAGCCGGTCAGCAGGCAGGGCGCCGGGTGGAGCGCCAGATTGAGCGGGCCGCCAGGTAGAGCAGATCGACGATGAGAAGCAGTACGCCGATGGACATCAGGTGGAGCATGCCGTCGACGGCCGCGCCGATGGCGACCAGAGCGATTCCGGCGGTGAACAGGATCAGGAAGAGGACCATGACGGGATGCCTCCTGGGAAGAACCGTGCGAGATCTGCGTGGTCTCTCGGTACGGCAGGACACACTGTGCCTGTGCTCGTGTCGCGTCGCGTCGCGTCGCGTCGCGTCGCGTCGCGTCGCGTCGCGTCGGCCGAGGGGTGATACGTGACGGCCCCGGCGCACAAGGCCGCCACCATGGTGGTGGCGGCCTCCGCCGACGGCGTGCCCCACCGACCCCAGGGTTCTCAGGTGATGCCGACGACGGCCAAGGCCGGTGTCTTCGAGCACGCCGTCAGCAAAGCGAGTGCGCCAGGCAGCGTGCTGTTCGTTTGATCCTCCGCGTGCCAGAACGCTCGCGTTCCAGGAGTCCTGGGCGCCTCGCGGCCGGTACCCCACGGGGCTTCGGCCCAGGGGATCTCAGGCGGTGCGTTTGGCGCGGTGGCGGGCTTCCCGGAGTCGGACCTTCGAGGGGAGGCGGTCCAGGCCGGCCGAGTCCCGTGCGTGTGCGAGTGTTTCGCGGCTCAGCTGCCCAAGAGCCCGCGCTGGATCGGCGTGAGGCTCCAACAGCAGCCGCACGCGTGCGGTCGGAGCGGTATGTCGGCCCGTCAGCCGGACATGAGCCCGCGATACCCCGTCCAGGGCTTGCGCCTCTTCCTCGATGACGTTCTCCAGTGTGCGGCCATTGAGGCGGGCTGGCGCGCCGCCTTCGCTGTCGACGAGTACACGGTCCAGGCGGTGTCTGCGCTGCGCGAGGAGCCACCACAGCAGCAGGGCCAGCAGCACGGCGAGCACCGCGATCACGGTCGGCCACCACCAGTCCTCTTCCCGCCACCGGGTGCGTCCCTCGGCGCCCAGCACCACATCGTCCGGCCCACGGAAGGGCCACCAGCCCGGCACGTCGAAATCCCAGTGGCGCTGCAGGTCCAGTGCGCCCAACAGCACGCCGCCGCCCAGGGCGAACAGTCCGAGGCCGAGCAGTCCGAGCAGCACCCGGTTCGCCGTTTTGAGCATCGGATCACCTCAGCCCTTCTTGGGGCGCCGGACGCGCACGGCCAGTGTGGGTTGCCGGGCCAGGCCCAAGGACGTCACGGCTTCGCCCAGCTCGGCGTGCAGGTCCCCGCGGACCTCCTCAAGATCTCGGAAATGTGCCCGTGCCCGGGCTTTGACCTTCCGGCGGCCGACATCGACGTGTGCCGACTGGACACCGGGCACCTGCATGGCCCGGTCGCGCAGAACCAGGGCGGCCGCGCGGCGGTCAAGCCCGGCTCGGACGTCCTCTGCCCCAGGGATACCGGTGGGCCGCCGCATGGGCAGCAGCCGGCGCAGTCCCGGCGTCACCGCCAGCAGGAAAAGCCACAGGCCGAGGGCCATCGCCACCGCGGCCCCGACGATCATCCAGACGTCGTCCAGGGGCCGTGTGGCCAGTTCCTCGGCGAGCCGCCGCCGCCAGCGCATCGCATTCCGGCCTGCCCGCACCGCCACCACGTCGTACAGGAGAAATCCGACGGCCGCGGCGGACAGCAGGGCTGCCAAGGCCGCGGGGATCCGCCGCCCGGACCAGAAACGGTGCGTCGGCCGGCCTGATCCATCGATCACCTTCGTGGCGCCCTCGGCCGCCCCAGGGGTGCCGTCGGCGGACGGAGCCGCCTGTCCCGGACCGGGGGAGAGGTCGCTGGCACCGGTCGGCTGCCGCGAGGTGTTCGCGCTCATCTCACCCTCTCCCCGTCCTTGTGCCGCGTATGCGCCGAGTGCAGTTGCTCGACCGATACCGCGAGGTCGGACACCTCCATGCCGGCCCATGCCCTGATCCGCTCGGTGACCTCCCGGCGCACCGCGGCGCACTGCGCCCCGATGTCGGACGGATAGCCGAGCTCGACGGTGATGCGCAGCCGTGCCTCGCCGAGCACCGCCTGCCCTCCGGCGGCGGACTCGGCGTCCCGTCCTGCGCTGGTCCGTTCCGGCGCCCGCCGTACGGATGTGCTCACGTGTGGCGTCCGGCGACCGGGTGGTACGTGGCCGGCCGACTCGGCGAACCGGCACAGCGCCTCACGCGCCACCCGGGCCGCGATCTTCGCGACGACCCGGTCGGTGACGGCGGTCGCCCCGCGCTCCCCGCGGGGGACGCCCGGACGCTCATCGGCTTCCCCGCTCACCGCCGCCAGTCTCCCCGAGCCTGTCGCCGGTCGTCGCGGATCCGATCCTGCCGGTCCCGGCGGCGGACGAAATCGCCCGGCTCGAGATCACCCTCCATGAACCGCCCGATGACGAGACCGACGAGGCCCAGCCCCAGCACCAGCAGAAAAGCCCAGAAGTCACCGAAATACGCGGCGAAACCCAGCGCCATTCCGGCCATCAAGCCCACCACGGCCCTGCTCATTTCGCGCTCCTTCACTCAAGCGGGCTGCCGCCCCGGCTACTGGATCCGCTGCCGCTCCTCCCCTTCGTCCTCCTCGTCGGGCAGCTTCACGTCGCTGACCATGATGTTGACTTCCACGACCTCCCGACCCGCCATCCGCTCCACCGCGGAGATCACGCTCTCCCGCACCGCAGCGGCCACGTCCGTGATCGCGACGCCATATTCGACGACGAGCTCCAGATCGATGGCCGCCTGCAGCTCTCCGACCTCGACACTGACCCCGCGCGTGACGGACTTGCCACTACCGGCACCAGGCATGCGCTCCCGCACGGACCCCATCGAGCGCGCGAATCCGCTGCCCAGGGCATAGGCGCCGCGTACGTCCCGTGCCGCCATTCCGGCGATCTTCTCGACCACCACATCGGCGATGGTCGTCCGGCCGCGAGAACCGGGCGCAGCGCCGAGCCTGACGCCGGTGTTCTCAGTCATCGGGATATTCCTCCCTCGCGAGGCCACAGAGCACCCATTACTCGGATTATATTATCTTTAGTACCTTTTGCGCGGCTCTAGAGCGTGAGACGGGGTGGTCCGACGAGTGGCCTGAGGCCCCTGCCCCGGCCTCTCGCGGACACTCGGGCAGAGCGCCGCGGGAAGAGAACTGCGGCCGTGGAGAAGGAGGGTGAGAGGCCAGTGACCGAGACGTGGACGCAGGCAGTACGACGTCAGCTCGACCTGGGCCGTCTCCTCCCGCTCGGCGGGCCCCACGACGGGACGTGGATCACCGAGCAAGCGGCCGTCCAGGCCCTCGGGCGCGCTGCCGCCGAGGTCCCCGGTGTCCGGCTGGAGTCCCTGCGCATCGGGTCGGCGCCGCTCCAACCCGTGTCCGAGCCGGCCGTCCGTCCGCCGGCCAGCGCGCTACCGCCTGGCCCGCTCACCATTGAGGCCGCCTTCACCGCATCCCTCGTGCGGCCGCTGCCGGAGACCGTCGACGAATTGAGGAGCACACTGCTGGGCGCGGCCACTGAACAGCTCGGGCTGGCCACGGTGACGGCTGACATGCGCGTAACGGATCTCCGCGAGGTCCCGGAGGCAGGTATCACGTCTCGGACCGCGGCGACGGCCATGAGGCCCACGCCGGAAGCTGCGGCCGCGCGGAGCTCGCCTCCGATGACCGGAACAGGGTCCATGCGGGGACTCGTCAGGGAGCTGGCGGACGTCGCGACGGGTGTGACGGGCGTAGCCCGCCTCACGGCCGTGCTGGGCAGCCGCCCGGTCAGGGTGGAGGACCATGATGATCCACCCGACCGACACGTCGAGGTTCACCTCGCGGTCGGCCCCGGACACCATCCACTGAAAGTCGCCCGCGCCGTCAGGGAGGCCGTAGCCGAGGCAGCCACCGCTGACACCCCGGGCCCGGCCACCGTCGCCGTCCTCATCACGGAAACCGCGGCCTGGCGACGGACCTCGCCGGCCACCGTGACGAGTGCCCCCCAGTGATCAGCCGGCCCCCCTTCCCCGGCCTTCCCGCTCCCCTGAAAGCGCGCGGCCGTCGCTCCGCCAGCCCTGTCCTGCCACGGTGTGAGACCTGCCTGGCAGGGAACCCGCATGCGGAGAGGGACGTCGTCCCTGCTCCTCGCGCGATGTGTATCCGCAACGGCGAAAGCGCACTCCTGCCTGTGGCCCGGTCTCAGCAACTCCCGAGGCGGCGCCTGACCATCTGCCTCCTTCGGAGAGAGTTTCAGCGACATGACCACAAACACCACGGTCCGCCCCCCGCCCTCGGAGACGTCCGGCAGTGACTTCGCCCGATTGTCGAGAAGGATCGCTGATGCCGGCCTGCTGGGGCGCCGTCCCGGCTATTACGCAGTGCGGATCACAGTGGTGGCCGCGCTCTACGTCGGTGGGTGGGCCGCTGTCGCGCTCATCGGCGACAGTTGGTGGACGCTGACCCTCGCCGGCTTCCTGGCCGTCGTCTTCGGCCAGGTCGCCCTGATCGCCCATGACGCGGCCCACCGCCAGGTGTTCCGCCGACGCCGGGCCAGCGAAGCATCCGGCCGGATCGCCGGCACCGGCGTCGGGATGAGCTACGGATGGTGGCAGGACAAGCACACCCGCCACCACGCCAACCCCAACCACGAGGAACTCGACCCCGACCTCGACCCCGACCTGCTGGTCTGGTCCCAGGACCAGGCTCGGGCCGCCAAGGGGCTCCCCCGCCTCATCGGCCGCTGGCAGGCGTTCCTGTTCTTCCCGCTCCTCACCCTGGAGGGCTTCAACCTGCACGTGTCGAGCGTGAAGGCGCTGGCCAACCGCTCGTTCAAGCACCGAACGCTCGACGGCACCCTGCTGTTCGCGCACTTCGCGGTCTACATGACCGTCCTGCTCTGGCTGCTGCCGCCCGGCATGGCGATCGCCTTCATCGCCGTCCACCAGGGCCTGTTCGGCGTCTACCTCGGCTCCCTCTTCGCTCCGAACCACAAGGGCATGCCGATCCTGACGGGCGATGACCGCCCGGACTTCCTCCGCCGCCAGGTGCTCACCTCACGCAACGTGCGCGGCGGCCGGTTCACCGACATCGCACTGGGCGGGCTGAACCACCAGATCGAGCACCACCTGTTCCCCAGCATGCCCAGCCCCAACCTGCGCAAGGCCCGAACCATCGTCCGCCGCTACTGCGAGGAACTGGGCGTGGACTACGTCGAGACCGGGCTGATCACCTCCTACCGGCAGGCCCTCACCAGCCTCCATCGGGCCGGAGCACCACTCAGGCGCCCCCGCGTCCCGGCCTAGAGACGCGCTGCCGCAGCCGTCGGTGTCCGTGATGCGGTGACTGACACGGCACACATCGGTCCGCAGGAGCACGGCTATCCGGCATACGGCGACGACTGCGTCACCGTCGACGACGAGCTCTGGTCGGCGGTCGCGGACCCGGCCCGGCGCTACAAGGTTGCCGTCGACTCGTCGTCGGACGAGGCAGGCCCATAATGGTCAGCTTCCAGCGGCGACTACGACGCCTACGGAACAGCGGCACCGACGACACAGTCAGAACCGCAGGGGTTGCGCTCCTCCGGGATCGGAGGAACGGGCGAGGCTTTCCCGGATCACGCTGTCGCTGGCGCGCAGAGCCGCCGGCGGAGGAACCGGCACGGCCCCCAAGGTCGAGCACGAAGACGACGAGGCTGAACATGGCCGATGCTTGCTTTGGTCAGCGTTCTTGGGCCTGCGCACATCGCCGCGCCGGCTGACGAGATCCCACATGCTCTGCGCCGGGAGATGAGGACAGCGGAGCAGCAGCCAGGCGGGCCGCTCTCAGCCGTCAGAGACTTGATGATTCAGCGTCAGCAAGCCTCGCGAGTTTCGCATCCAGCGCTCGTAGCCTGATGGAGGACATCGCCGGACCTGTACGCGGTCAGACCTCAGCTGAGGTGACTGGCGCGACCGTCCCCGGGCAGTCCTAGGCGGACCGACGTCGATAGATGATGAGGCTCCGACCCGCTCAGGCCGGCCCTCACCTCGTACGCAAGCATGCGGCGGCTGTCACCCCGCACGCCATACCGGCCCAGATGGAACGCGCTGAGTGTCCAACTGCGTGACAACGCCGATGCGCTGCGGCGGACAACCACGCACACCTGCGGACCATCACAGCAGGTGAGAAGCACACCGGCCCAAGGACGAGGCACACCCAAGTTGCTTCGGGGCGAAGAGGGAGCCGGGTGTTCCTTCCTTCCCCTTAGACTCCCGGTCGTGGCATATGAGCTGAACTCCCTACTCAGCCGCCTCGTCGGCTTCCGGCTGTACTCGGTGCAATTTGTCTTGGACTATGTCCAACTCCGGTTCGACGGCCCGACGGACGAGATGCCCGTGCTCACATGCGACGTGCTGCCCACCGTCACCCTGTCCGGACAGTGGTTCTCGCCGACGGAGACCGGCTGGACCGACGCACTACGTGGACTCATCGCCCAGAGTGTGACCGCCACTCACGAGAAGACCGGCATCGGGGTCAGGGTCGACTTCGTGACCGGTTGCATCCAGTTCGACCCCGCCGAGAGCGAACTCGTCGGTCCAGAGATCGCGACGCTCAACGGTTTCAGTGATCGCTCCTGGATGACCTGGCGGCCCGGCGAGGATGCCTTCAAACACCTGTAGCCGCAGGTACGGCAGCCCACACGGCCCGCAGTCACAGTGTCGAAGTTGGCGGGGCGGGGGAGATGGACGTGCCAGATGCGTGCCAGCTCGTACGGGGAACAGCGGGGAACAGCGGGGAACACCGGGCACCAACTCTGCGGCGAATCAGCCTCTGTCACCGTTGCGCCACTCCACGATGAGGCGAGAGGCGGCGAGGACACCGGGAGCGGCTGGTCAGGTCGCGCAGGGTGAGCCCTGGGCCTTGCTCGACTCGTCCTGGCGGTAGGCGCCGCAGGCGAGGACGGCCTGCGGGTGGTTGCCCGACTGGCGTAGCAGGACGAGGGTCTTGTCGTGGGGTGGGGCGTTGGCGCCGTCGTAGGAGACGTATCCCGTCGCTCCGTCGAAGGCGATGCCGCTGCCGAGGACCAGCAGGACGGACTTGCGGTCGATGTCCGGGTCGTGCAGTCCGGCCTCGCGCACCGCCTGCGACAGGACGTGGAAGGCGTCGTACGAGACCGCCGAGTGCCCGTCCTGTCGCCAGGGGTCCGTGCCCTCGGTGGTGGCCTTCACATAGGCGTCGTACTCGGCCACGAACTGGCGGGTCCTGTCGCTCGCGCCCGGCGCGTCGGCGGGCAGCCGGTGCGCGGAGTAGTACAGGCGCAGCCAGTCCTTGTTGGCGAAGGCCCCGGTCTGCGCCACGTTGGTCAGCTCGTTGCCGCCGAGCACGGTCAGGTCGCGCCCGGTGCAGGTCCCGGCGGTGTCCATGGAGTTGATGAGCGCGGTGAAGTCCTTGGCCCGGGCCGACCAGTACACGACCGAGTCCGGTTTGTCCTCGAGCGCGTCGCACAGCGCCCGCGCCAACAGGCCGGCGTCGGGCTGGCTGATCGCGCCGCTCAGCGGAGCGGAGCCGAAGTCGCCCTCCTGATTGAAGTCGAACACGTCGTGCGTGCCCTTGAACGCGCTGATGAACTGGCCGGCGAGGCTGTGGCTGTACAGGTCCACGGAACTCTCGATCACGATCGCGTGCCGGGCCGGGGCGCAGACGTTCTCGGCGCCCGGCTCGGCCACGATGTTCTCCGTGTACGCGAAGTCCGCCTCGATCCTGGCCTCGCGCGAGTTGAACGGCGTGGACGGCCAGTAGGTCCGGGTGGCCGGGCCGGAGAGCATCTCGTCGGCGGTCGCGGTGGTGCCGATCGTGGGGATGCCCGCCTCGCCGAGCACCCGGAGGGCGGCCCGGGTCTCGTTCCGGCTCTGCGCGAAGGCGAGGACACCGACGACCCGCTCGCGCGCCGGAACGCTCTCCTCGTCCGCCGTCTCCGCCGTGTCCGCCGTGTCCGCCGTGTCCGCCGTCTCCGCCATCTCCGCGACCAGCTTCTTCGCCTCGCTCTCGGCGTCGCGGAAGGCGACCCCGGCCTGGCGTACCTCCACGTGCAGGGGTATCAGGGAGTCGTCCGCGGCGGCCTCTCTGTTCAGCTTCTCCTGCCACATCGCGATGCCGCGCAGCTCCGGGATCGTGCCGTCGAAACGCGTCTCGTCGTCGGTCTTCGGCGGGTCGGACACGAAGGCGACGACGGTCCGTACGGTCCGGCCCTGGTCGGCGTACTGCGCGACCCGCTTGTTCTGCTCTTCGATGGTCTGCACGGCCGCCTCGTACCAGCCGGTGGTGTCCACCTGTATCGGCTCCGCGGGGGCGGACTCCGCCACGGACCCCGTGCCGCCGAGGCAGTCCCGGGGAGCGGGAAAGATGGGCGGGAGCAGCAGCGCCACCGCGAGCAGGGCCAGGGCGGTCACCCCGCTCGCGATCGAGGACGGAACATACCGGCTGAATCTGAATGTCCGCGTCTTCACGGGCGGTACGGCTACCCCGCGCGCCGCGAGGGCTCCCTCCGAGACGGTGACCAGGACCGGGGGTTCGCCGACGGAGGCGCTGTCGGCGAGCCGCACGCTCGCATCCGGAAACGTGCTCTCGGACGGGCTGCCCAGCTTCTCCAGCAGGGCGTCGGAGGGCACGCCCACGGCGATGACGAGCGGGCCCGGCGGCTTGGCTGTGCCCTGGGCCCGGTGCAGAGAGCGCAGAAAGCGCTCCGCGGCGCGGGCGCCGGGCTCTCCCGCGGGAGGGATCTTCACGAACAGGACCGGACGGCAGGTCCGGCGGCGCCTGCCGGGCAGGATCCGGCCGATACCGGGTCTGCGCAGGTCCTCCAGGAGGGCCCGCAGGACGAGCCAGTCGAACTCCTGTAGCGCCTCCTCGTCGGCCGGGTCGTCCATGAGCTGCACGGAACGCACCGCGGCCACCTGGTCCATCACCCGGAACAGGTTCTTGCTGCCCTGCGCGACCCGCTCCGCGCCGAGCCAGCTCCGCACGACTGTGCGGGAGATGCGGCGGGCCCAGAGCCACCGGGGCAGCAACTGGACGAAGGACAGCCAGCTGAGCTTCGCCAGGAAGCCGGCGATCCCGCCCCCGTCGTCCGGGCCCCCCATCCTGGTGAACGCCAACAGACCGCCCCGCTGGGCCCGCCGCTCACTGGCGTCCTTCCGCAGCGCCGCTTCCATGTCATCGGTGGTGGCCCACCTGCGCGGGTTCGACCTGATGTACTCGACGAGGCCGCACATGACGTTGAACTGCGGGAAGCGGTCGGGCGTCATGTGCTCCGGAGCACTGCGGAACAGCTGTCTCCCCGCGTCCACGGAGAGCAGACCGGAGTCGGGGTCCGCCCTGGCGGAGCCGGCGTCCTCCCTGGTTCCGATGGGCAGATGGGCGTACGGCACGCGCTGACTGAGCGCCCCGGTCAGGGCGGCCACGACGCGGTTCACGCCATTTTGGTACGACGCCTGCGGCACGCGCAGGATGAACAACGGCGGACTCGTCCTCAACTTCGCCCGGTTCGCGTACCTGGGGGCCACGGTGGCCCGGAACTCCCGTACGAAGTCGGTGGCCTGGTCGTTCGGGAATCTGGGGGCGTCGAGAGGTGCAGTCATGAGGAACTCCCCTGGTCGTCCTGATGAACCGCGCCACGAGACGACACTGGCTCCTGGCCGACTGGGCGTGCTGCGAAGCAAGTGGAAAAAGGGATGCGGAGAAAGGGAAGTTGAAGGGTAGCCGCGGTGTGGGCGGGGTCACAATAGGTTGCCGGAAGCGCTTCGACACTCTTCACAACTGTCAGCAGGATCGTGTGGGAGTCGCGGGCAGGGCCGACCCGGGACATGCCCGAGCGGTACGGTTCCCAGGCCGCCCCCGGCCGCCCCGGCCGCCGTGGCTACGCCGCCCCGGCCGCCGTGGCTAGACCGTGGTCCGGGGTGTGGAGTTGAGTTCGCGGATCAGCTGTGGGGTGAGCAGTTCGCCGGCGCGGTCGGCGAGGACGGCCATTTCGTAGCCGACCAGGCCGACGTCACATCCCTCGGCGGCGAGGACGCCGAGGCAGCTGCCGTCGCGGATGCGACCGACCATGAGGAAGCCCCCGAGCATTTCGATCATGACGAGCTTCATGCCGTGGAAGCCGTGTGCCGTCGCCGCGTTCTGGGCGAGGCTGGTGATGCCGGAGACGACTGCGGCCAGGTGGTCGGCGCGATCTCGGCCGAGGCTGTCCGAGGCGGCCATGAGCAGGCCGTCGCAGGAGACGGCGACAGCGTCGGTGACGCCGTCGGTGGTGCGTACGAACTCGGAGATGAGCCAGCCGAAACTCTGGACGGCGGTGGTCATGATGACGCTCCTTGTGTGCTTCTGGCCTCGGCACGGGCGACACCTGCTCGGAAGCCGTTGAGCAGGGTGGAGACAGCGGGCCTGGCGGGTGGGGGTGTGGTGGAGCTGTCCTGCGCGGGGGCGAGCAGACGCCCGGGAAGGACGAGGAGTGCGGAGAGGCCGCCGCCAGGGGTGTCGAAGAGGTGGACCTGCGCCCCTTCGCCGAGGCGGTGGGCGAGTCGGCCGACGACGAGGTGGCCGAGGAACCGGGTGGGCGCGGCGAGCAGGGCTTCCTCGCCGGAGTCGGAGAGACGGGCGCCCGCACGTTCCTTGTCGGCTTCGGACATGCCGATGCCGTGGTCGACGACAGCGAAGCAGTAGGTGTCGTCCTCGGTGTCGTACCAGCCGTGCACCTCGACCTGTTCGGTCGGCGGTGAGAAGTTCAGCCCGTTCTCGATGAGTTCGGCGAGGAGGTGGGCGACATCGGCGACGGCGTGCCCGCGCACCCGCACCGGCTCGACGGCCGCGATCAAGACCCGCCGGTACTGCTCCACCTCGGCGACGGCGGACTGGACGACCTCCAGTCCGTCGGCGGGTGCCGCCGTGGGCCGCGGCGGATTCTGCCCGGCGAGGACCAGCAGGCTTTCGGCGTTGCGCCGCATGCGGGTGGCGAGGTGGTCGAGTTCGAAGAGCTCGGCGAGGGCGTCCGGGTCGAGTTCCTGCCGTTCCAGGCGGGTGATGAGGCTGAGCTGGCGACGTACGAGGTTCTGGTTGCGGCGGCCGAGATTGGCGAGCGATTCGGTGGTGTTGCGGCGCAGGCCCGCCTGCTGGGCGGCCAGGTGGAGGGCGGTGTGTTCGACCTGGCGCAGGGACGCCGCGACCTCGGCGATCTCCGCCGCGCCGCCCAGCGACTGTGCCTCGGGGGTGTCCGGAGTCCCCGTCTGCGGGATGAACTCCCCGAGGTCATGCGGGTTTTGCGGGGACTGCTGGATACGGGCGACGGTCGCGGGCAGCCGATGCCGCGCCACGTCGTGGGCGGCCTCGGCGAGGGCGCGGAGCGGGCGCGTGAGGGAACGCGAGGCGAAGGCGGCGAGGCCCGCGACGAGGGCGGCGATCAGCGTTCCCGCGACGAGGTACGCGGCGAGGCCCAGTTCGGCGTCGTGGCTGAGCCGGTCCGCCCGGTCCCGTACGTCGTCGCCGACCGACTGCTGGACGGCGTACAGATCGTCGACGAGTACGGTCATCGCGTCCCACCAGGGGCCGGCGTCGGCGCGCAGCGCGGAGCCGTCGGCGGCGCCTTCCGCCTGGTTCTCGTAGACGGTGGCGCGTCGGGCGTCCTCGGTGCCGAAGGCGTTCTTCAGGGCGGCGCGCTGGGGCGCGGTGGCGACCTGGCGGAAGCGGGTGAGGGCGGCGACGCGCGTGGCGCGCACCTCGGTGAAGGTGAGGTACTCGCGGCCGTGGAAGGCGCCCTCGGCGAACACGCCGTTGAGCAGACCGCGTTCGAGGGCGACGGACTCCTTGGCCACGGCCAGTTCCTGTAACGCCGCCAGGCTGTCGCGCAGTTGGCGGTCGGCGCGCGTCGCGGTGTCCGCCACCGGGTCGACGGCGTTGAGAGCGTCGACGGCGGTGGTGTAGAAGGCGAGCGTGGCGGCTCGGTCGGCGGTGGCCCTACCCGCGGTGGCCGTATCCGCGGTCTCCGTACCGGCGGTCTCCGTACCGGCGGTCTCCGTACCGGCGGTCTCCGTACCGGCGGTTCCCCTGTCGGCGGCGGCGCGGATGGCGGTGAGGCGGCGCAGGTGTCGCTGGATGACATCCTCGACGGCGGGTTCGGGGCGCATGTCGCGCAGCGCGGTGTCAACGCGGTCGCGCGTGGCGGCGAGCGGTGTGCGGAAGCTCTCCTCGCCGCCCAACAGGCCGTTCGTCAGGCCGCGTTCGCGTTGCAGCTGGTGTACCAGCGCCTGGACCCGCAGGCTGAGGCCGACCTCGGCGCGGGTCGTCCGCGCGTCGCCGAGGGCCTCGGCGCGGTCGTACACGGCCAGACCTGCCACCGCCAGCAGCAAGCAGATCGGCACCGTGATGACCACCGCGACACGGCCTCTGATGCTGCGCCAGCCAGGTATCGGCCGACGGCCTGGCGTCGGTTGGCGGCCTGGCGTCGGTTGGCGGCCTGGCGTCAGTCGGCGGCCTGGCGTCAGTCGGCGGCCAGACGTCAGTCGGCGGCGGCCAGACGTCGGCCGTTCGCCGTGAGTCGGCCGCTCGCGGGAAGTCGATCGGTCGCCGGGGGCCGTTCGGTCGCCCGGGGCCGCCCGGTCGTCAGGGGCCGCCCGGTCGTCGGGAGTCGTTCGGTCGTCGGGAGTCGTTCGGCCACCCTCGCGGCGTCCTGAACCGCCCTTGCCACGACTGCCCTTGCCGATCGCGCCGAGCTTGCCGCGCAGTGGTCGGGATGGCGTCCACACCCTCATGGCTCGACGGTAGTCCGACCGCCGTAGCGGCCGGTTTCCGACCTGTTAGGCCCCGTGGGGACTTCAGTTGCGCCGCCCTCACATCAGAGGCCAGGAGACTGTGACCGCGACGCAGGACAGGAGAGGACTGGGCGTCAGGTGGTCGTCAGGCCGTCGATCAGGCGGTTGAGGAAGCGGGTGAAGGTGGCTTCGGGGGTGAGGGGGCGGCCGGGGGCGGAGAGGACTTCGGCGAGTTCGGGGTGGTGGCCGTCCGCGGCGACGGCGGCGAGATAGCCGGCCTCGGCCGCGGCCCGGTCGGGGGACTGGGCGGTGGCCGCCTGGGTGATCTCGTGGGCGACGTGTCCGGCCACGAACGCGGTGAGCTGGGCGAAGACCTCCAGTTTCGCCGTGCCGTCCAGTCCGGTGGGCCGTAGCGCGGCGGGGGCGTACTCCAGGAAGGCCAGGGTGTTGGGGCCGAGGGTGCGGCGGGTGGAGACGGCGGCGGGCAGCCAGGGGTGCCGGAGCATGAGAGCACGCTGGAGGTGGGCGATGCGCTTCAGGTCGGCGCGCCAGTCGCCGGTCGGGGCGTCCGTGGTGGACAGTTCGCCGCTGACGTGGTCGACCATGTACGGCCTGCTCTTCGCCGAACAGGGCTTCCACGTGGTCCTGCAGAGCTGCCGCGGCACCGGCGGCTCGGGCGGCGTCTTCGACCTGTGGCGCAACGAGGCCGCCGACGACCTGGCCACGGTCTCCTGGCTGCGCGCGCGGCCGTGGTTCGGCGGAACGCTGGGGACGGTCGGCCCGAGCTACCTGGGACATGTGCAGTGGGCCCTCGCCCTGGATCCGCCGCCGGAGCTGAAGGCCATGGTGGTGCAGGTGGGGCTGCACGACCCGTACGCCCTGTTCCACACGGACGGCGCCCTCCTGCTGGAGAACGCCCTCGTGGTCGGCGCGGGCATGCAGTACCAGCACCGCGGCGTCGCCCCCTTCGCGCGAGCGACACTGCGCCTGCAGCGCCGACTGCGTTCCATCGTCGCCGCGGAGCCGCTGCGCGGGGCGTACGCGTCCGCGCTCGGGGACGTGACGTGGCTGGACGAGGTGATGACGCACCCGGACGCCGGTGACCCGTACTGGAGCGGCGCGTCCCTGGCGGAGGCGGCCGAGCGGCTGACGGTCCCCACCAGCCTGATCACCGGGTGGTACGACGCCCTGGCCGACCAGACCTTCGAGCAGTACACCCGGCTCCGGCGGGCCGGCCGCGAGTCCGCCCTGCTCGTCGGCCCCTGGACCCACACCTCCGCACTGCAGCAGGGCTGGCCCGAGGTGTTCGCCGAGAGCCTCGCCTGGCTGCGTGCGCATCTGTGCGGCGAGCCCGCCGGCCTGCGACCGACCGCCGTACGCGTGCACGTCGGCGGCGAGGACGCCTGGCGCGACCTCGCCGACTGGCCGCCCGCCCCCGCCACGACCACCTCGTGGTTCCCGACGCCGGACGGCCGACTCACCCGGCAGGCGCCCGCCCTTCCCGGCGGCGCCACGACTCCCGGCGGCGCCACGACTCCCGCCGCCTCCGCACCGGTGGCGTCCTTCCGCTACGACCCCGCCGACCCCACACCTTCCCTCGGCGGGCCCCTGCTCTCCCGCACCGCCGGCCCTCGCGACAACAGGTCGCTGGAGAGCCGGGAGGACGTCCTGACGTTCACCGGCCCGCCGCTCACCGAACCCCTCGACGTCCTGGGCCCGGTCTCCGCGCGGCTGAGCGTTTCCACCGACACCGGGTACGCCGATGTCTTCGTCCGCCTGTGCGACGTGGATCCGCAGGGCCGCTCCACCAACCTCTGCGACGGGTTGGCCCGCCTGCGGACGAAGGGGGAGGCGCCCTCGGAGGTCGTCGTGCCGATGAGCGTCACCGCCCACCGTTTCCTGCCCGGCCATCGCGTCCGCTGGCAGGTCAGCGGCGGCGCCCATCCGCGCTACGCCCGCGGTCCCGGCACCGGCACGCCCCGGGTGGACGCCGTCGACTTCGTACCGGTGCGGGTCACACTGCACGCCGACTCGTCCCTGATGCTTCCCCACAGCTAGCTAGGGCCCGGACGCGATCGCGATCAGTCACGGGGTGGGCGACGCCGCTCGTCGTCACGGGGTGAGCGATCTTCACCGGCGACGTGAAGCAGTGAGGGACGGGCACACTTGATGGCAGTGTGTGCACTGTGCCGGTAGGCACCACCCGGGAAGGACCGAGATCGTGATCATCTTTGGCACCAAGGGATACCTGTACCAGCTGGCGATACTGACGCTGGTGTGCGGTCGGTGCGGGAACCCCGCCGCGCACACGCTCAGGAAGCGGGTCACGAAGTTCACGCTGTTCTTCGTGCCGCTGTTCCCGATCTCGACCAAGTACCAGACGCAGTGCACCTTCTGCGGCGCCGAGCAGAAGGTGGACGCGGAGCAGGCGGAACGCCTCCAGGCACAGGGCGCGGGCGGCCAGGCCGGTCAGTACAACGGGCAGTCGCAGCAGCAGCCGTACCAGTCCTGAATCCACGGGCCGCGCGGCGGCCGTACGGGCGGCTGAACCGTCGTCCGCGCGGCAGCCCTGTGAGTCCTGAGCCTGTCGGCTGTGGGGAAGCTGTGAGTTCTCTGATTCTCATTCTTCCCTCAGTACTCGCTCAGCGTCGCCCCAGAAGCGGCCTCGACAGTCGCTGCCATGAACGAAATGAACGCGGGAGGCGTCCGGCAGCGCTCGGTCGAGATCGTGGTGCCGGTCCCCACGTCCACGCCGTCCATCTGGACGCCAAGGGCCGGGGCCGCGCGCTGACCCACGTGTGGACCTCCGGTGGCCCGCCCGTACTTGTTCCGTTGCTGTTGGCGAATCCCGCCAGGTGACCGGCAACTGGCTTCTCAGTCTCAGCGACACACCGCGTTCACGGCGTGTCGCTGAGACTCGCGAGCCACTTGACCGCCACCCCGTGAAGGCGCCGACAGCGTTGACGGCGCATGGGGACGCGTGCGCTCGGGCTTCATCCATGGGCCGTCGGCTCGGTGCGGGCGTCGGGGTGGCGGCGGGGCAGTCGGGGGGCCGCCGCCCGGCGTGGGCGGGGTGGCTCCAGCCAGGCCCCCGCGGCCGACGCGGCGGCCAGCAATACGCTCATGTGTTCCGCGAAGTCGGGGCCCGGTAGAGGGAGTTCGAAGTCCGGGTTGTCGACGTAGCCGAGGGCGACGGCTCCGGGGACGTAGTGCATGACCGCGTCGACCAGCTCCGTCCGGGGCGTGGCGGTGCGGTCGAGGTGGGTGAGGGCGCGCAGGACCGTGGGGAAGCTGGCGTCGTACGCGGTCGGGACGCCCGGGTCCGGGACGGCCAGCAGGAACTCGGGGGCCGGGCGGGTGCCGATCTTCGTCTGCTCGCGCCACCAGGCGGCCGCCTCCGCGTCGCCCAGGACCAGGTGCTGGAGGTAGAGGCAGTACGAGGCGAGGTCGTCGCCGGCGCCGGCCGCGTACTGCCACCAGGAGCGGGCGCTGTCCTCGGCGTCGGCGAGTTGGAGGACGCAGCCGAGGACGCGCGCGCCGGGCGGTTCCGGCAGGTGCTCGGTGACGAAATCCTGGAGGGAGTCCGGTGTGGTGTGGGCCAGCACCGTCTCGCACAGGGTGCGCAGATCGCGGGCGGCCATGGCGCTCGTGCCGTCACGCTGTCCGCCGCCGGGGGCCCGGCAGGGAGCGCCGGGCACTATGTCGTGCGGGACGGCCGGCTCGTCCAGGAGGAGGGCCCGGGCCAGAAGTTCGTCGATCGGGGACATCGGAGTTATCGGGGTGGGGATCATTCTGGGGTCTCTCCCAGGTCGTTCTGGGGGTGGAGCGCGGCGGTCAGGGTCTTTCGGGCGTAGCGGTCGGCCGTGTGGACCGAGGCGATCGGGACGCCCAGGACGTCGGCCACGGCGGCGTGGTCCATGCCGCGCAGGTACGTGAGGACCATGACGTCCAACTGGTGCGCGGGCAGCCGGCTGATGGCCTTGAACAGGGCCATCGACTCCTCGATCTGCGCGAACCGCGCCGCTGGGGTCGACAGCACGCTCAGCGCGACCGTGTCGAACGCGGTACGGGCCAGCTCGGGGCAGCCGTCCACATGACAGGCCCGGGCCATCACGCTCTTGCGCAGCACCGACCACGCGAACGGCACCACGTCGGAACTGGCCAGCGCCTCGTCCCACCGGAACCACAGCACGTCAAACGTTTCCGCGACCACCTCACGCGCCTCCTCCTCGCTCACGAAGAGCCGGGCGTAGGCGAGATAGGCGGAGCGGTTGAGTTCGGTGAACGCCTGATGCTCCAACGGGGGTACGGCGGGCCCGGTCGACAGGGCCGCCCTCCGGTGCGGGTTCTGGCTGCCATGACGGCTCTGGATGCAGCCGTCTATCCAGTCCGGCTTCTTCTGCGCCTCCAGCGCGGCGGCCATCCACAGCCGCCGCATCGGCCAGGTCGGTACGTCGAGGACGTCCAGCAGGCCGTAGGTGATCTCCCAGCGCGGGTAACGTCCCGTGCCGCGCAGCAGTTCGGAGATCTTCGACTTCGCCCAGCCCGACCGGTCGCTCAGCTCGCCGATCGTCAGGCCGCTCGCCAGGAACCGGATCCGCAGGGGCTCCAGCCAGGCGCGGTGGGCCGTGCCCACGCCCTCCGCTATCGGCCCCAGCTTCCGGCCCGGCTTACCCGCCGGCGCGCCCCCTCCGGGCCGCCGCGACAGGGACGGCGGGGTCACCCGACGCGCTCCTGGTCATCCGCCACGCGCAGTCGTTCGCCGTTCGCCACGCCCGCTCGTGTCATGCCGGTCAACGCCGTCACAACCTGCTCCGCGCTCAGTACGAGCGTGGGGACCACGGCGGCGGCCGCGGCCGTCTCGCCGACGGCGGCCAGCACCACGCTCCACCCGAGGACCGTCAACAGCACGAGGACGGATAAGACTTGCCTTCTGGACATCGGTACCTTCCAAGCCACATACGTACGTCCGAGAGGCCCCCCTCAGCGGTGCCGACGCGTCGTCGGGGAGCCGGACGTCAGCATGCTG
The DNA here is from genome assembly GCF_024612015.1 of Streptomyces sp. CA-210063. Lineage (NCBI taxonomy): Bacteria > Bacillati > Actinomycetota > Actinomycetes > Kitasatosporales > Streptomycetaceae > Streptomyces > Streptomyces sp. CA-210063. The sequence continues at coordinate 6,148,300 of NZ_CP102512.1, read as the reverse complement.
GGCCCACTCACCCTCACGCCATGGCATCCGGGAATCGCGGAACAATGCGGCCGCCCCGCGACAGCGCGCACGGTACCGCCTCCTGGCGCACATCAGCCGTAAAACGTCTGGCAGTGCAGGCTTTCGGGGCGAAGTTCCCGGTTCTCCGGGCGTCCGTTCCGGCGCCACGTCGCATCATGGGCACGCGGGCGCTCCGAGCGCCGAAACCTTCCAGTCCGGGAGGCCGTGCCCCTCGTGCCGATCGAGGAGGGGCAACCCGCTCCCGCCCTGTCCGGTCAGGACGGGCGGGAGACGGGTGGGAGACTGGTGGGAGACGGGTCGGGAGCGGCGGGCCGGCATCCACAGCCCCAGCGTCACCACCACCGACGCCCCCGCCATCACTGTCATCGCCGCGCCCGGTGAGTTCGGGTGAGGCCAGGGCAAGGAGCCCGTCTCCTACGGGTCGGCGACGGTGCCTCACCCGGAGAGGCATGCACGAGTCCTCGTCCGTCCTGCGGCGCCCCGCGAGCCGCCGCTGCGGCCGGTGACCGCTTCCCCGGTCACAGAATTGGTGGAGCCGGAGGGACACGGTCGCTTCGAGCCCTCGCAGATCGCGCGCGGTGCGCCGTGGACGGTGAGGCGGTCGACGACCGCACCTTCCAGCGCGGCCCGCAGCGCGAAGGCCGCGCCCCGGCACCGACTCGCCGTGGTGGCGGTGAGCACCGTGGGCGAAGCGGGTAGGACCGTGACGGGCCCGGCCGTGGTAGGGCCGCCTACGTCCGCGAGGAGCAGTCCGGCGGTGTTGAGCAACTGACGGATCGTCGCGTTCACTGGGTGGCCTCCTCCGCAGAACGCGCGGGACCGGGCGGCTGTCCTCTCGTAGCCTGTCGACGTGACCCGTCATACCCCGCCGCGCCCAGTGGACGTTGAGCAGTTGTTTCCTGAGGTGGCGCCCCTCCGGAAGGAGACTGTGAGGCTTCACCCGCGTGCAGGTGAGCCGACGTGCCGAGACAGCTCGGTCGGAGGCCCGCTGCTGTGGCCAGCCGAGGAGGCCTGGCCGCTCTGCCCCGAGCACGAGAGGTCGCCGATGGTGCCGGTCGTGCAGATCTACCGCAGCGGCGTTCCTGACATCGTCCCGTTTCCCGACGGATGCGATCTGCTCCAAGTCCTGTGGTGCCCACGGAAGCACAGCGGCTTCCGCTGGGTCGTTCCGCACGTCCAATGGCGGAAGGCTGACGCGGTCCGGAAGATGCTGGATGCGCCGCCAACCCCAGCTGAGAGGTGGGAGAACTACGTCCCGCGTCCTTGCGTAGTACATCCGGAGCTGGTGACGGAGTACCCCTACTGGGACCTGCATGACGACATGTGGGACGAGTTGGAGTTCCGATTCCTGGAACTGGACCAGGAGACGGGCTGGGATTACCAGAGCCACCTCTCCACCGCGCCCGGCACAAAGCTGGTCGGATACCCCGGCTGGTGCCAGGACCCAGAGTGGCCTGACTGCGCTGGATGCGGGAATCGCATGGAACACCTGCTGACAGTGGAGAGCACCGAAGCCGATGCCGTGTCCGGGCACGCCTGGACTCCAGTCGAAGAGGGCCCCACGCCTTACGAGGGGCCGGGCCTGGTGCTGGGTGACCTGGGTGGTGTGTACCTTTTCGAGTGCCACACTTGCCCCGGGCGTCCATTCACATACCGCTACGACTGCCCGTAGTTATCGAGGACCCGGCATTGGTTTCCTGCGAGGTCACAGATCGTAGGCGCCCGCTGACCTGCGCAGGGACTCATAGGCCACCGAGGTCCTGGCAGGTCGCGCGGGGTGCTGTGGCGCAGCTCAAGGGGTCTGTGTACGGCCGGTCCGCGTGACGCGTGGCCGCAACCTGCCTGCTCCGGCACCTCCTCTCACGGAGAGGCGAGTTCTCGCACCTGATGCGATTCACATCCCTTTTTCAGCGATAACCTGGGTTATCGCAGATCTCAGCCTCTACAGGTGAGTTGATGCCTCGATGGGCACATCCGCCCATACCGTCTTGCCCACGGGGCGACGGGGAACCGACCCCCAGCGCACGGCCAGGGCGTCCACCAGGAGTAGCCCTCGACCTGACTCACCCTGGGGGTACGACGAGGGCGGGGCCGTGGGCGGCCGCTTCGCGGAGGCGGCGTCCGCGACCTCGATACGAACCAGGCCCGCAGCCGCGTCGAGGGCGAGCCGGAGGCCGAAGTCGCGTCCGGGGACTCGGCCGTGCTGTACGGCGTTCGCCGCGAGTTCGCCGACGACGAGGGCGACCGTGCACGACACGTCCGACGCGGGCGGGTAGCCCCACTCCTCCATGCACCGGACGGCGAGACGTCGGGCGTGTTGCGCACCTCGCGGTGAGGAGACGAACTGCTCGGTGATTGAGGGGAGTTCACGCGACTCGTCTCCCACGGCGGTCGTTCCTGTCAGCACGGCTGGTCCGTCCTTGTCTGTCGAGCTGAGGCATCCCGCGACGTACACGATTCGTCACGTTCCGTGCTCAAGAGTCGTCCGATCGCCCTACGCTCGACAGGTGACACAGCCTTACTTTTCAGGCCGTAAGGAACGGAAGTGACGCTTTGGCCAATGGAATTGACCCCAGCGCGTCGATGGCGGCGCTGTTCGGCGCGCGGGTGCGCAGGCTCCGTACGGCGGCCGGACTCACCCAGGCCGAACTCGGCGACAGGACGCACGTGGTGAGCACCCGGATCACGCAGATCGAGCGGGCGTCCGGAGCGAAGCCGACGCTGGAGCTGGCGCGTGCGCTGGACGCGGCCCTCGGCGCGGACGACCTGCTGGTCGAGTTGTGGCCGTACGTGTACCGGGAGGCGTTTCCGGACTGGTCGCGGAAGTTCATGGAGTACTCGGCGCGGGCGGTGGCCGTCAGGCAGTACGCCGCTCACGTGGTGCCGGGTCTGTTGCAGACGGAGGACTACGCGCGGGCCGTTCTCAGCCTGGACGCTCTGTTGGACGGCGAAGAGCAGTTGGAGGAGCGCGTCGCAGCCCGTATGGGACGTCAGCAGCGGCTGAGTTCGCCCGACCGGCCGGAGCTGTGCGTGATCCTGGATGAGGCGGTACTGAGGCGTCCGATCGGCGGCCATGCCGTGATGCGGAAGCAGTTGGCGCGACTGCTCGACGCTGCGGCGGAGCGTCACATCACCGTGCAGGTACTGCCGTTCGACCAAGGCGGACACGAGGCGATGGGCGGCTCGCTGACGATCCTGACCCTGCCGGACGGCTCAGAAGTGGCCTACACAGAGGGTTCGGACTACGGCCGGCTCATCGAGGAACCAGCCAACGTCAGTCGCTACAAGGTGATTTACGATCGGCTGCGGGCGGCAGCCCTGCCCCCGCTCATGTCACTCGACATGATCCGGTCCACGATGGAGGGCAACTACCGTGGCTCGAATCTCCCGTCCCGATCTGAACGGCGCCGCCTGGCGCAAGAGCAGCTACAGCAATCAGGCGGGGGGCGACTGCGTGGAGGTGGCCGACCAGTTCCGAGGGGCCGTCGTCCCGGTCCGTGACAGCAAGGTCCCGCACGGTCCGGCGCTGTATTTCGACACCGCCACCTGGGCCGCCTTCATAGGCGAGTTGAAGGCCGGGCACCACCGTCCCTGAGGCGGCCGGGCCCCGGCCGCCGTCCGCCTTCCGGGTTCACCGGGCCCTTGTCCGCGAGGGTCCGGCGGGCCACTGACCTCCCCAAAGAACCGGGGGAAAGAACTACCCGCCCACCCACCCTCCCTGGCCGGGAAGCCCTCCGTCACCCGTCCGAGTGACCGGCTTGCAGGCGCGGGACACGGGCGGTTACGTTCGCCGCGACAACCGCAAACAGATACGGCCCCCGGCCGGGATTGCCGTCCCGATCGAGGGCCTGACCGATCAGGAAGAAAGCACCTTCCCGATGGCTGACCCGCAGTCTAACGCGCGCCTGCGCGCCGACGCCGGAGCTCCGACCTCCGGCGTGATCCACGTACGGACCCGCCTCACGGCCGACTTCACCGTGATCTCCAACGCCCTCGCCCAGCGGCGCGGCAGCGCGGTCACGGTCGGCGTCGCGGTGTACATCCTCTCCCTGCCCACCGGCACCCCCGTGAGCATCGCCGCCCTGTGCGAGCACTTCAGCGAGGGCGAGATCCTCATCTCGCGGGCGCTCAGGGAACTCGAAGAGGCCGGATACCTGGAGCGCCGCCGCGAGCGACTGCCCACCGGGCAGATCCGCACCCGCACGTACTTCTATGACGTCCCCGGCGGCGGTCCGGACCTGGATCCGGACCCGGACGGGCCTCCGGAGCCGCCCAAGCCTCGTCGGCCCCGGAAGCAGCCCGCAGCCGCAGCCGTGGAGGAAACGGTGGCCGCGCCCGTCCAGGCCGAGGCGGAGACACCGATCCCGCTCGCCGACGCCGACCCGCAGGCCATCGCCGTACTCGCCTCCCTGCGCCGGGTCGACCCCCGCCTCGTCCTGTCCGCGCGGGAAGCCGTCCGTCTCGCCCCGGCCGTCACCCGGTGGCTCGCGGCAGGCCTCCTGCCCACACAGATCACGGACCACCTCACCGCAGGACTCCCGGACGACCTCCTGGTCCGCCCGGCGGGCATCCTCGCCTACCGGCTCAAGGAGACGCCCCTGCCCGCACCGGCCAGAAGCATGGAGCGCGCGGAACCCGCAGTACGTCCGGCGGTCGGGCGCATGCGGAACTGCGACGGTTGCGACCGGGGGTTCCGCTCGGCGGGAGACAGCCGTTGCCGGGACTGCCGATCCCATGACCAGCTTCGGGCGGCTGGCTGAGCCATGACTCATTCGCTCTTGACCAGCCGAGACACGAGGATGACACTGGTTGTACGACATTTGTCATACACAATGGGAAGGGAGGTAGGAATGGTTCCGAAGACCGAAAAGAAGAGCCGGGCCTCCGGTGCCACACCCAGGAGGCGCACACCGACCGCGGCCTCGACCTCACAGGCGCGCCAACAGCAGGGCGGCAGTGGTGCGACGAGCGTGGCCCAGGTGCGGCTGCGCCCGGATGAGCTGGCGGATCTGCAACAGGTGATGCAGACCCTCAAGCTGCACTCGCTCTCCGACGCCTTGCGCGAAGGGCTTCGGCTGCTCTCTCGCGAGGCGACCGAGGTTGCCGCCTCGCAGGAGATCCGCGACTTCTACCAGGGCGCCCAGGCTCCGACTCCCTCTGGCGTTCTGCCCGCGACGGCGGACGAACTGGCGGCAGCGGACGAGACCGAGTGGTGAACATCGGCTCCGCCCTGAGGGGCGAGGTGTGGGGTTGCGCCCTCCCCAGCCCCGTCGGCCCGCATCCGGTGGTCGTACTCACGGTGAACCGCATTGCCGAACCGCTGTCGGCGCTGACTGTCGCCGTGATCACCGGAACGAGTGGCCCCACCTCCACCCACGTTCCGATCGGTCGTGACTGCGGGGTGACCAAGTACGACGAGTCGTACGTGAACTGCACCGACCTGCACACCGTGGACAAACCAAGGCTTCGGCGGCGTCTCGGCCTGCTGGACCCGGGCGAGATGCGGCGTGTGGAAGAGTGCGTGCGCATCATCCTTGGGCTGGTGTAGCCGGGTACCCGTACCCATAGCGCATCACTCCAGCTACGAACAGGCCATCAAGACGTACACGCCGGTGACGTGAGCCCTGTCCTCTCATCTCGCCCCGCCGCCCACAGCCCCAGCGTCACCGCCACCGACGCCCCCGCCATCACCGTCATCGCCGCCCCCGGCGAGGTCAGTTGGGCCACACCGCCCGCCAGCCCCGCGCTCACGCCCTGCAGCGTGAGCATCCCCGCGGAGTGCAACCCCAGCGCGTGGCCGGTGAGTTCGGGTGGGGTCAGGGTCAGGAGGTGCTGTTGCTGGACCAGGCTCGCGCCGAAGCCGACGGAGGCGAGGGTCGCGCAGACGGCTGCCACGGGAGTGGGTGGGTCGAGGACGAACAGCAGGTACGGGCCGGCCAGGAGCAGCAGAAGGGGCGTGGCGAGGCGGGCCCGCAGCCCGGGCGGGAGGAGGCGGCCGACCGTCACATCGCCCGCCAGCATGCCGAGCGCCGCGCAGGCGAAGAGCAGGCCGGCGCGGTCGGGGGCGTACGCGACGAACAGGGACTCGCAGCCGACGACGAGACCGTTGGGGATCCACAGGCCGAGGTAGAGGCGGCGACGTGGGGCCGACGACCAGAGGAGGGCGTTCGTGCGCCAGGTCTCGGCGACGGACGGGCGGCCGGAGGCGCGCGGGGCGCGACGGGTCAGGCCCGCGAAGGAACAGAGGGCGGCCGTCGCGTACAGGGCCGCCGCCACCAGCAGCGTGACCGCCGGGGACAGGAACGCCACCAGGGCGCCGCCGGTCGCGTACCCGGCGATCTGCGTGACCCCGTGCATCATGTTGAACACCGAGCGGCCGAGCAGATAGCCGTCCTTCGGGAGGATCTCGTTCAGCAGGCCCCAGCGGACTCCGCCGCCGAGCGACGCGACCAGGCCCTGGGCCGCGATCACCGCGAAGACCGTCCACAGGGGCAGACCGGGCAGCGCCAACACCGCCGTACTCGCCGCGAAGACCACGGCCAGGCCCGTCATCGTCGCTCTCGGCGGCAGCCGGTCCGCCGCCGAGAGCAGGGTCGTCGCGCCGACCACCTGGGCGAGGGACGGGCCGAACATGCTGAGGGCGGACAGGAGCGGGGAGCCGGTCGCCTCGTAGACGGAGGTGCCGAGGGCCAGGCCGCCGATCGTGGAGGCGGCGACCTGAAAGGTGGAGGAGAGGAAGAGAGTCGTGAACTCCCTTGTGCGGAACAGGGCTTGGTAACTGCGCATGGGCAATGACCCTCGGGGCCGCCACCCGTCCACCGTAATGTTTCGCGCACACGCGAAAGCCGAGACGAGCTCGCGCCGAACCCCGGAGGTGTCCAGGTGGGCTGGTGGCAGGTCAACGCCGACACCCTCGCGGGCAGCCGTTTCGTCGTCTCACCGCTCGCCGAGACGTTCGCGAGCCTGAAGATGCTGCACGCCGGGACGGGAACGCACCCCGGTGAGCGGACCTGGCTGACGGCCCATCTACCGGCGTACCGAGCCGAGTTGGCCCGCCGCCCCCTCACCGCCCTGCTGATCCGCTCCGGGCTCGGCCAGAAGTGGATCGCCGACTTCCTGACCCCCACGCCCCGCGAGGACGAGACCTTCGCGGACGAGATCGCCCGGGTCCGGGACGCCGATCCCGCGGCCGCCCGCGCCCACCTCACCGTCTCCCTGCGCGGCCCCCTGCCCGCCGCCCTGCACCGGGACGACCTCCCCGCCCGCGCGGCCGACCTCCTGACCTTCGTCTGGGAGGAGACCGTACGTCCGTACTGGGAGCGGCGGCGGCGCGTACTGGAGGCCGACGTGCTCGCCCGGACCGCGCAGTTGGGGCAGGGCGGGTGGGCGGCCGTGCTGGACGCGATGCGGCCGGGGATGCGGTGGCTCGGGGAGAACCGGCTCCAGGTCAATCTCCATGAGTACCCACCTCGGGAGATCTCCGGCGCGCGGCTGGTCTTCGTGCCGGTCACCCCGCAGCGCACCGGGTGGGTGGCGTGGGAGGAGGGGCAGCGGTACGCGGTCGTGTACCCGTGCTCGGGCGTCCTCGCCGACGCCGACGGCAACGGCAACGGCACGACGGCCGTACCCGCCGCCCTCGGCCCGCTCCTCGGTGAGGCCCGCGCCCGGGTCCTCGTCCTCCTCGACTCCCCCATGAGCACCACGCACCTGTGCGCCGTGACCGGGCAGCGGCTGGGCTCCGTCGGCCGTCACCTGAAGGTGCTGCTGGACGCCGGGCTGGTACGGCGCGGCCGGGCCGGACGATCGGTGCTGTACGCACGGACAGCGGCAGGGGAGGTACTGGTGCGGGCCACCCCGTCAGCCCATCCGACGGCCACCCCGTCAGCCCGTCCGACGGCGACCGCTTCAACCCGTCCGGCGGCCACCCCTTCAACCCGTCCGACGACCGCCCCGTCAGCCGATCCGGCGGCCACCCCTTCAGCCCGTCCGACGGCCACCCCTTCAACCCGTCCGACGGCCACCCCTTCAACCCGTCCGACGACCGCCCCGTCAGCCGATCCGGCGGCCACCCCTTCAGCCCGTCCGACGGCCACCCCTTCAACCCGTCCGGCGGCCACCCCTTCAGCCCGCCCGGCGTTTGAGGACACGGAGAACGAGGCCGAAGGCCGACAAGGGGGGTCTGGGGGCGCAGCCCCCAGGGATGGGACGGGTAGGGGCGGCGGGGGCGAAACCTCTTCCGGAGATAGCATCCGCTTATGACTACAGACAACGCTGGCACCTCCGTCCTCGACGTAGAGATCGATGCCCTGAAGGGCGGTTCCGCGGACCTCGCCCAGTACGCCGGGCAGGCCGTTCTCGTGGTGAACGTGGCCTCCAAGTGCGGTCTCACCCCCCAGTACACGGGCCTGGAAGCGCTGCACGCGCGCTACGCCGCGCAGGGCTTCACCGTGCTCGGGGTGCCGTGCAACCAGTTCATGGGGCAGGAGCCGGGCTCGGCCGAGGAGATCGCGGAGTTCTGCTCGGCGACGTACGGCGTGACCTTCCCGATGACCGAGAAGGTCGAGGTCAACGGGGAGGGACGGCACACGCTGTACGAGCGTCTGGTGGGCCACGCGGACGCCGAGGGCCACACCGGTGACATCCGCTGGAACTTCGAGAAGTTCCTGATCGGCCGCGACGGCTCGGTCGTCGCCCGCTTCTCCCCGCAGACCGAACCCGAGTCGGCGGAGCTGGTCGCCGCCGTGGAGAAGGCCCTCGGCTGACGCCCGGCGGGCCGCCGTTGACCTTGCCCCTGGGGTAAGGGGCACCGTCCTTCTCGCCGGGCGGAAGGCGCCCGGCGACGGAGGATGGCCCAGTGAACCCAGTGAACCCAGTGGACCCAGTGGACCCAGTGGACCCAGTGGACCCGCCGGACATGGACGACCTGCTCACCATCGGCGCCTTCGCCGCCCGCGCGCGGCTGTCGGCGAAGGCGCTGCGACTGTACGACCGGCTGGGGCTGCTCACACCGGCGTACGTCGACGAGGTGAACGGCTACCGGTACTACCGGACCGACCAGGTCGAGCGTGCCCGTCTGGTGGCCCTGTTGCGGCAGCTCGACATGCCTCTCGCGCGGATCGCCGAGATCGTGGACGCCGTCGAACTGGACGGCACCCTGGCCGCCGACCGGCTCGCCGCGTACTGGGCCGGGGCCGAGGAACGGTTCGCGTCCCAGCGGACCCTTGTCGCCTACCTCCGTGGACGGTTGTCGGGAAGGGACCCTGGAGTGAACGGCATGGACGAGACATATGGGAAGTTTGTCGTCGAAACGGTCGATACGGCGCCGCAGGTGCTGTTGACCCAGTCGAGGCACACCCTGGCGGACGAGTTGCCGGCGTGGATCGGGGCGTCGCTGGGGCGGCTGGAGGAGGGTGCGGCGGTCTGCGGCGGAACCACCGGGGCGCCGTTCGTGGTGTACCACTCCGAGGTGTCCATGGAGAGCGACGGCCCCGCCGAGTCGTGTGTGCCGGTGGCGGACGAGGGTGCCGCCCGGGCGTGGGCGGCCGAGCACGGGCGGGCCTGGGAGACCGAGGTGCGCGTCGAGCCGGCGGGGCGGCTGGTGTACACCCGGATCACCAAGGCCCAGGTGGCGCATCCGCAGATCCTCGCGGCCTTCGAGGCGGTCGAGCGGTGGATCGCCGGGCAGGGGCTGGAGGTCGTCGGCCCGTGCCGCGAGATCTACTTCGCGGACTGGGACGCGGCGGGCCCCGAGGACCCGGTGTGCGACGTGGCGTTCCCGGTCGCATCCTGACCCTGACACAGCCGTGGCCGCTGCGGCCGTAGGGGTTTCCCTACGGCCGCAGCGGATCGCACACGTCCTGTCGGCCAACTGTCAGTGAGTGATTAGCGTCTACCTCAACACACGGAGAACGTCTGGGAAGACGTCTGTGAAGACCCGCACCCGCCCGCACGAGTCGAACGGAACGGAAGAGCCGCAGTGGCCTTTGCCGAACTGACCCCACGGCGACCCGTCTCGCGCGCCGACGAACCGTCGCCGACGCGCGAGCCGTGGCGCGAGCGCCACCGAGTGCCCCTCCTGGCCGCCCTGTGCGCCCTGCCGCTGTACTTCGTGTGGTGGGCGGTCTTCGCGACCGGTGGTGGCGATCTGGCGGCCCAGGTGGCGTGGGCGGAGTTCGCGAAGACGTACCCGGACTCCGCGGTCAACCTGTTCTGGTACGGCGGACTGCACGCGGCGAACTACAGCGTGCTCTCGCCGTATCTGATGGCGGTGTGCGGCGTCGTCCCGGTCACGCTGGTGTCGGGGCTCTCCGCCTCCTGGCTCGCCGGCATGGTCGTCACCCGCACGGGCGTACGCAAGCCGGTGCCGATCGCGCTGGCGGCGACGTTCTCCCTGTGGTGCCAGGTGGTGTCGGGGCGCTCCACGTTCATGCTGGGCACGGCCTTCGCGATGGGGGCCCTGGTCGCCGTGCTGAGCGGGCGCGGCCGGTGGCGGTTCGCCGTGGCGGCGGTGTGCGCGACGCTGTCCACGATGGGGAGCCCCGTCGCCGGGCTGTTCCTCCTCGTGGTCGGCGCCGCGTATCTGCTGTGCCGCGAGTGGGGCCGGGCGGCGGCGCTGCTCGTGCCGCCGGTGACCGTCGTCGCCGTCACCACCGTGCTGTTCCCCTTCGAGGGCGAGCAGCCCATGGCCTTCAGCCGGATATGGCCGCCAGTCGTGCTGTGCTCCCTGGTCGTGCTGGTCGCGCCGAGCGCCTGGCGGGTGCTCCGCCTGAGCGCCGCGATCTACGCGCTCGGCGTGGTCCTCTGCTATCTGATCCCCACCCCCATCGGCACCAACGTCGAACGCCTCCTGGAGCTCGCGGGCCCGGCGGCCGCCCTGGCGATCTGCCTGCACCGGGGCCAGGCACGCACGGACGACTCCCGGCTGCCGCTGTCCTGGTTCACCCCCCGGCGGCGGATCGTGGCCGGCGCGGTGGCCCTGGTGTTCTCCGTGACCTGGCTGACCGGCAAGACGACCGCCGACATCGTCACCAACACCAAGGTGCCCGAGTGGGCCGTGAAGACCGACGGTGTCGTGAACGAACTGAAGCGGCTCGGCGCCTGGAAGACCCGCGTCGAGGTGGTACCGGCCCGCGACCACCGCGAGGCTGCCATCCTCGCCCCGTACATCAACATGGCGCGCGGCTGGAACCGGCAGGCCGACGTCGAACGCGGCCGTCTCTTCTACGAGGGCCACGGCGGGACGGAGGTGCCCGAGGGCGCCTTCACCCCGGCCGCCTACAAGGCCTGGCTCTCCCAGTGGGCCGTCGGCTTCGTCGTCCTCGTCAACGGCGAGCCGGACGGGCCCGCCGAGCTCGAACACGCCCTGGTGACCAGCGGGCCGGACTATCTGGAGCCCGTCTGGCAGGACGCCAACTGGAAGATCTACCGGGTGAAGAACGCGACCCCGCTGGTCGACGAGCCGGCCTCCGTCGTGAGCGCCGACGGCGCCAACCTCGTCGTCCATATGCCGGAGCCCGGCGAGGTCATCGTCCGCGTCGCCTACTCCCCCTGGCTCTGGGCCGACAACGGCTGCCTCACCGCCGACCGCGAGTCCGACGGCGACCTCACCGAGTTCACCCGTCTGACGGTCCACGAGGCGGGGGACGTCCGCATCAGCTCCCAGTACGGGGGGCCTTCACGGACGACGGCGCTGGAGTGCGAGAAGGAAGCGGACGAGAAGGCGGAGCCGTAGGGCACGCCCTCACGAACGGAAGAGGCGCCCCTCCTGGCTCGGTGGCCTGGAGGGGCGCCTCTTCCGTTCGTGCCGCCCTCTTCCGTTCGTGCCGCCCTGTTCGGTTCGTGCTGCCGTACCGCGGTGGTCAGCTCACTCGGGTCAGCCTCGTGCCGAAGCCGGGTTCGGTGAGGTCCTTCTGGAGGGCGACCGGTACCACGACGCCGTCGCCGGAACCGTCGCCGACGGTCAGGGAGCCCACCTCGGTGCCCGTCTTCGCCTCGTTCGGGATGGACTCGCTCGGGTCGAGTTCGAGCTTGACGGTCTTGCCGGCCCAGCCGACCGCCGAGACGTCCTTCGTGACCACGACCGGGGTCTGTCCGCCGAGCCCGTCGTCGACATATCCGACGACGTCGCCCTTCTTCAGGATCGTGCTGGAGGTCAGGGCGTCCTGGGCGGCGACCATGGCCGTCTTGCTGACCGCGTTGACCGTGTCGATGATCGGCGGCGTGTGCTGCCCGAGGATCGCGCCGACGACGATCACCGTCTCACCGCCGACCTCCTTCGTGGCCGCGAAGAGCAGGTTGCCGCCGGCGGCCGTGGTGGAGCCGGTCTTGATGCCGATGGCGTTGTCGTACGGGACGAGGGTGTTGTAGTTCCGGTGTTTCAGGCCTGAGGGGTCCGTCCACTCGGGCAGCTTGGTGATGTCGGTGAGGGCCTTCATCTGTACCAGCGCGTTGCCGAGCTTGACCTGGTCCTCGGCGGTGGAGACCGTCGTCTCCTTCAGCCCGGAGGGGTCGGTGTACGTGGTGTTGGTCATGCCGAGGTCCTTGGCGGCGGCGTTCATCTTCTTGACGAACTCCTCCTCGGAACCGTTGCTGTCCCAACGGGCGAGCAGCCGCGCGATGTTGTTCGCGGACGGAATCATGATGGCCGCGATCGCGTCGTACTGGGTGAGCTTGTCGCCCTCCTTGACGGTGTTGAGCGTGGACTCGCCCTTGCCGTCCTCGTCGTATCCGCCCTCGGTCTCCGCCTTCGCGTCGACCGGGATCGTCGCGCCCTTCGAGCCGACCTTCATCGGGTGTTCCTTGAGGATGACGTACGCGGTCATCGCCTTGGCGACGGAGCCGATGGCCACGGGCTTCTGCTCGCCGAAGCTGTCCACCGTGCCGATGCCGTTGACGTCCATCCAGCCCTGGCCCTCGCCGGGCCAGGGGAGGGAGACCTTCTCGCCCTCGAAGGCGTACGACGCGTCGGTCGTCAGCGCGAGCGTCGGGGTCGGGAGCGGGCGCACAGCCTGTACGACCGCAAACACGATCGCCAGCAGGATCGCCAGCGGCGTCCAGATCTTGACCCGGCGGATGACCGTCCGCACGGGGGTCTGCCGGGGCGGCGGTGTGTTCGTCAGCTCCGCCAGGAGATCCAGCGGCGGCTTCGGCGGCAGCGGCTGCTGCGTGGTGCGCTCCGGCCCCACCTGAGGAATGGCCCGCGTCGCCTCCGCCGGGCTGAGGGCGGCGGGGCCCTCCGGGGGCTTGGGCGCGGTGGGTTCGTCCAGGGACTTGAGCGCTACGAATTTGCTGGTGCGCTCGACGGGAGGCGCGGCGTCAGCGTCGTCACCCTCGTCACCCTCGGCGTCCTCGGCGGGCTTGGCTGCCCCGCCCCCCAGCTTGAGCATGGTGGTGGGCTGATCCACAGCGGGCGGCCGGGGAGCCCGGAAGATCGCGGTCGGCTGGTCGACCGGCCGATCCGCCTCGGCTCCGCCATCGCCCCCCGACTCCCCACCCGCACCACCCGTGCGACTTTCGTCGTCACCTGCGGGTGGCCCCTGTGGAACGTCCTCACCGTCGGCGGCTTCCGGCTCGTCGTCAGCGACTTCCGGCCCATCGTCCACCACAGGATCGCCGACGTCCGAACCGCCGCCGGTACCGGACGCCGACTCGTCAACAGCGCCGGCCCGCGCGTCGACGGCGAAACCGGGGCCCGCCGCGTCGACGGCGGCGCCGGGCCGTGCGTCGAGGGCGGAACGGGGATCCGCCGCGTCGGCGGAACGGGGGTGCGTCCCATCGGCGGAACGGGGGTCCGTCCCGTCGTCGGCGGCGCCGGGCCGTACGTCTGCGGAGGCGGAGGCGGGTGCGCTCTCGCCCTCCTCGCCAGGCCCCTTGTCAGCGGCGGAGCCGGGCGCTGTGGCGGTCTTCGGCTCGGTGCCGACGGCGGAGCCGGGTGCCGTGGCCGCCTTCGGCTCGGCGTCGGGCTCCTGAGCAGCCTCGGGTTCGGCGTCGTCCTGGGTTTCCACGTCCTCCTCGGAGTCCGCTTCCTCCCCCGCCCCAACTGCGGGCAGTCGTGCCGCTGGGGCGGCACGGGTGGGCGCGACGGCACCCCGCACGCGCGGGTCAGCGTCACCGCCCCCGGCCTCAGCCCCGGCCTCCGGCCCAGCTTCGGCAGCCTCGTCGTCCCCGCTCGGCTCGACCTCGTCGGCGTCGCTGCCGGCCCGCGCCCCCGCGTCGCCGCCAGAGGCACCGTCCAAGCCCTCCACAGCCTCGTCAGCCCCGCCCGGCTCGTCCCCGCTCAACTCCTCGGCGTCGGCGTCGGCCTCACTGCCGGCCCGCACCCCAGCGTCGCCGCCAGAGGCACCGTCCAAGCCCTCCACAGCCTCGTCCGCCCCGCCCGGCTCGTCCCCGCTCAACTCCTCGGCGTCGGCGTCGGCCTCACTGCCGGCCTGCACCCCAGCGTCGCCGCCAGAGGCGCCGCCCGAGCCCTCTGCGGCCTCGTCAGCCCCGTCACCGCCGCCCGAGTCGGCGTCCGACCCGTCGGCGTCCGATCGCCCGGCATCCGAGCCCTCGCCGTCCGCAGCATCGCCCCGGCCTGTCTCCGACTCACCGGTCCCCGGCCCAGCGGCCTCCGACTTGCCGGTCCCAGCCCCAGCGGCCCCCGACTTGCCGGTCCCAGCCCCAGCGGCCCCCGACTTGCCGGTCAACGACCCAACGGTCCCCGGCTCGGCGGAGCCTGCCTCGCCGGTTCCCGGCCCAGCAGTCCCAGCCCTCTCGGCCCCCGACCCCTTGGCCCGCGCCCCCTCGGTGCCCACCCCGTCGGCGTCCTCCGCCCCGGTCGGCCTCAGAGCCTCAGCCTTGGACGCCTTGGACGCCTCGGCCGTCTCGGTCGCCTCGAGGAGTGCCCGCCGGGAGAAGACCGCCGTTGCCTGGTCGACTTTTGGGGCCGGTTCGCGGGACATCGAGATGCGGGGGTCAGGGGTTGGCTCGGTGGAGCCGGAGGACTGGCCCGGGAGGGAGCCGGTGGCTCCGGGGGCCGGGGCGTCCGGGATCGGCGCCTCGCTCCCCGACGTCGACCCCGTCGACGACTCGTACCGCTTCGACCTGTCGGGGGACGTGCCCGCCACCGATGCCTCCTCCCGCGCGCCGCCCGTCCTAGGAGCGCGCGCCCAACCGAACGTGAATCCGAAATCCGTGAAAACCCGCCGCCCGGACACTAGTCACCGCGCGCACCACCGCGCCTCGCCGCTGTCCGAACCATGTACCAGTGTCCTGTGTGCGGGCTTAACCCCTGCGGTAGACGAGAACGACATAGCTACTGGTTCCACTACATTCCGGTCACGCACTCTCGACAGACCAATGTGAGAGGGGTCACCCTGTCATTCATCCACGCGGGGAGGCATGGATGGGCAGGAGCCGCAGAAGTATTCCGGAAGAGCTTCTACTGCTGGCGCTGGACCCGGCCACGGGTACCACCGCACAGCCGCAGTCGCTCGACCTTGGTCTGGCCGGAGCACAGCTAGTGGAGCTGGCGCTGGCCGGACGGATAGCCCCGGACGGGGATCGTATCGCCGTGGTGTCCCCACGGCCGACTGGAGATCCAACACTGGACTGCGCGTTGGAGTTGCTGCGAAGGCGTGGCGCTCCCGTACGGGCGGTCAACTGGATTGGCGGGCCGCGTCTCGGGCTCCGCCAGACCTACCTCTCGCATCTGGAGCGGTGCGGCATGGTGCATGCCGTGGCGGGCCAGATGTGCGGAGTGCTGCCGACGACTCGCTATCAGGCGAGTCAGACCGAGATCAGCCGGGAGATCCGAGCCCGGCTGGACTCCGCGATCCGCACCGGCGTCCCGCCGGACCCGCGGACCGCGGCGCTCGCCGCCCTGGCGCACGCGGTCGGCCTCGGCAAGCACCTGTATCCGGGGAACGAGGGACGCTCGTCCCGCTCCCGGCTGCGGGACCTGATCCGGCACGACCCCATGGGCGGCCTGGTGGCCCACGCCGTCATGGACGTGCAGAACGGCGTGGCCGCGCAGCCACGCCGCAGCCCGGCACCGACCGGCCGTCAGGCCGCCCCCGGCGCCAGGCCACCCGCACCGGAACCCGCACGCGGCGTTCCGATGCAGCCACGCCGCGGCTCCATGGCACGCGTCGTGGCGCACTGAGGCACGGAGGACTGAGGCACGGAGGTGTGAGGTGCCGGGCCCAGAGCCGCGGGCCTGACGCCGACCGCACCAGACGTTCCACACGCTCCACACGTTCCACAGCACCGCTTGCACCGCCGGCACCGGACCAACCGTAGGGACCCCAGGACCCGGTTCGGGAGCCGCAGGCTCGCGCGGGGCGATGAGGCCGTACGTACGACTCCGTACGACGCGACCCCATCGCCCCGCGCGGCCGCATGTCCGGCGAAAGGGGCGGGCGAGGGCCATCCATCCGGCGGAGATCCCTCCGCGGCGGAAAAATACCGGCGCGAACGGCGCATGCGCAGCGCATATCCGCTGTTTTCCAGCGGTACTCGGCACCTTGGTGGCAATCTGCTCAACAGCAGATACGCAATGTAGAGGCACGCAGCCGGAGGTGCACGTCCCGTGGCGTCCAATGTCAATCCCACTGTCAGGCGACGCCGACTGGGCATGGAGTTGCGTCGGCTCCGTGAACAGAAGGGCATGACCGCCGAGGAGGTCGCCGAGCGGCTGCTGGTCTCCCAGTCGAAGATCAGCCGCCTGGAGAACGGCCGCCGCAGCATCAGCCAGCGCGATGTCCGCGACCTCTGCGGGGTCTACGAGGTCGAGGACCAGCGCCTCGTCGACTCGCTGATGCAAATGGCCAAGGACTCGCGTCAGCAGGGCTGGTGGCACGCCTTCGGCGACGTCCCGTACAGCGTCTACATCGGCCTGGAGACGGACGCGGCCAGTCTGCGCGTCTACGACCCCCAGGTCGTCCCCGGGCTGCTGCAGACCCGCCCGTACGCCGAGGCGCTCATCGCGGGCGCGCTGCCCGAGACCACCCCCGGCGACATCGACAGGCGCGTCCAGGTACGGCTGCGGCGACAGGAACGTATCTCCGCGCCGGAGAGCCCCCTGCGGCTGTGGACCGTCCTCGACGAGGCCGCGCTGCGCCGTGTCGTGGGCAATCGCTCCCTCATGCGCGAGCAGTTGGAGTATCTGGTCGAGCAGTCCCAACTCCCGCACGTCACCGTGCAGGTGATCCCCTTCGACCTGGGCGCGCATCCCGGCCTGAACGGGCAGTACGCGATCCTGGAGTTCCCGGACGCGTCGGATTCCAGCGTCGTCTACATCGAGGGCGTCACCAGCGACCTGTACCTGGAGAAGCCCACCGACGTCCAGAAATACAGCGTCATGTACGAGCACTTGAGGGCACAGGCCCTGAATGTGGATCAATCCCGCCAGTTCATCGCGGGTATCGCGAAGGAGTACGCGCAGCTTCGGCCGCAGTGAGTCCTGCCCAAGTCCCACTGAAGGGCCGGAAGATACACCTTCGACACACTCGGAGGGAAGACCCTCATGGAATATGCCACCCACCCGAGTGAATAGTCGCTTCGTCGGCCGATGTTGGCGAGTAGCGTCGATCACGCCAAGGAAATCAACGACCTTGGCGGAAACCGAACTGTGGTCTCCGGAAACGGTCAGCAACGTCCACGGCTCGGCGACAGCAACTCAACGACCAACCGGCAAGCGGAGCAGAAATGGCAATTCAGCAAGGCGCCACGGACACGTGGGTCAAGTCCTCTTACTCCACGGGCAACGGCGCGTGCGTCGAGGTCAAGTCCCCCGTCCTCTCGGCCCTGTCCGTGCGTGACTCCAAGGTTTCCGACGGTCCGACGCTGGCGTTCCCCGCCGACTCGTGGAACGCGTTCGTGACCGAGGTCAGCCGGGGAGCCTTCGACCTCGCGTGACCATGGTTCACCCCAACCATCATCACCACTCCGACAACTTCACATACATCCACTGACAGAGCCCTCTCGACCGGCCCGCCGTCCTGGCCGAGGGGGCTCGGCCTTGCCCGCCCCTCAGCCCGGGGTCACCGCAGCCGGTCCACGTACTTGTCGGTCCCCGGCACCGTGGGAACGAACGGCGCCAGCAACTCCAGTCTCCCCAGCCCCGATTCCGCGAGCGCTTCTTCCCACCCGCCGAAGCACGCCTCCCAGCACTCCCGCGGATCGGCCTCCAGGAACCACAGCAGGGTGAGGCGGGTGTCGACGCCCTCGACCTGCTTCACGTACGACATCCGGTCGAGGGGCAGCGGGGTGGGCCGGAAGACCGTGACCATGGCGGCCGGCGACCCGGCGAGCCGCTTGGGCAGCTGCCGGGCCCGCAGCCACTCCAGCAACTCGGCCCGTTCGGCAGGCCCTTCGGCGTCGATCACCTCGAGGACGAGGCCCGCGTACGGGTGGTCGAGGGCGTGGAAGTCGCGGGGCCCGGCGGCCCCGTCGCGGTAGACGGTCGCCTCGTGGTCCTGGAACGCGGTGAAGACATGCGTACGGTCCTGGTAGACGCGTGCGTCGCGATTCAGCCGTTTGTTGATGGCGACGGTCCACCGCATGTGGTCGTCGTAGCGGCCGTCGGTGATCCAGTACGTGGACAGGTAGCAGCCGGCGGTGACCGGCTGGGCGATCGCCGACTTCTCCGGCGTACGCAGGAGTTGGAGGTCGCGGGTCGCCACCCAGCGGCGGCCCGCGAACATCCAGGGCATCGCCATCGCGCCCGCGTAGTAGTGGTCGTCCTCGTACCAGCGGTTGTACGCGTACTCGTGGCCCGGGTGCGGCTCGACCATGGTGATCAGCGCGTGGCCGGGGTGGACGCCGTACGGGCCTACGGCAGCCAGTTCGGCGTACGTGGCGCTGCGGGTGTCCTCGCTCATGTGCTTCCCCTTCCGTCCACCTGCGGTCGCCCCTACTCTGACGCTCCGTCAGATAGTGCGCCAGAGCCGGGAGGTCTCCGATGTCATTGCTCGCGGGCAAGACCGTCGTCGTCTCGGGGGTCGGGGCCGGGCTCGGACAGCGGGTCGCCGCGGCCGTCGTACGGGACGGCGGGAACGCCGTGCTGGGGGCGCGTACGGAGGCGAATCTCGCCAAGGCCGCGGCGGGCGTGGATCCGGACGGCGCGCACACGGCGTACCGGGCGACCGACATCACCGACGAGGCGCAGTGCGCGGCGCTGGCGGCGCTCGCGCGGGAGCGGTTCGGGGGTGTGGACGCGGTGGTGCATGTGGCGGCCCGGGACAGCTATTTCGGGGGCCTGGAGGACGCGGACTTCACCACGTGGCAGGCGGTGCTGGACGTGAATCTGCTGGGCACGCTGCGGATGACCCGGGCCTGCCTGCCCGCCCTGAAGGCGGCGGGCGGCGGGTCGGTCGTCATCATCGGCACACAGTCGGCGGTGGCCGCGCCCTCGCAGGTGTGGCAGGCGGCGTACGCGGCGTCCAAGGGCGCGCTGACGAGCGCGATGTACTCGCTGGCGCGGGAGCTCGGCCCGCACCGGATACGGGTCAACACCGTGCTGCCGGGCTGGATGTGGGGGCCGCCGGTGGAGGCGTACGTCCGGTTCACCGCGCACGGCGAGGGTGTGCCCGAGGCGGAGGTGCTGGCGCGGCTCTCCGAGCGGATGGCGCTGCCGGAGCTGGCCACGGACGGGGATGTCGCGGACGCGGTGGCCTTCCTGGCGTCCGACCGCGCACGGGCGATCACCGGCCAGTCGCTGCTGGTGAATGCGGGGGAGCTTATGCGCTGACCTGGCCCGTCGATGGGGGAAGCAGGCGCGGGGCTGATCCTTCTCGGCTCCTTTTCGGCCAACTCGTGGTTCATATACATAAACTCAGGTCACCGCTCGGAACTTTTTTACCCGCTCTTGACCTTCCACTTGCTTGCCGTGGGCATGCCACCGAACCCAGAGTTCACATGCCTGACCCTGGCGGCGGACCCTGGAAGGGGGCCCATGAATAGTCTCGACTGGGCCGTGCTCATCGGCTACTTCGGTGTGATGGTCGCGATCGGCGTCTGGTCGCACAAGCGCGTGGACAACGTCAGCGACTTCTTCACCGCCGGCGGCAAGATGCCCTGGTGGCTCTCCGGCATCTCGCACCACATGTCGGGCTACAGCGCGGTGATGTTCACCGGGTACGCCGGTATCGCGTACACCTGGGGCGTCACGTCCTTCGTGACGTGGTCCTTCCCCATCGCCCTCGGCATCGCCATCGGCTCCAAGCTGTTCGCGCCGCGCATCAACCGGCTGCGCTCACGGCTGCATGTGGCGTCCCCTCTCGAATACCTGAAGAACCGTTACAACCTGGGCACCCAGCAGGCGCTGGCCTGGTCCGGCATGCTGCTGAAGATCGTGGACGTCGGCGCGAAGTGGGCCGCGATCGCGACTCTGCTGTCGGTCTTCACGGGCATCTCCCTGAACCAGGGCATCCTGATCACCGGCTCGATCACGGCCGTCTACTGCACGATCGGCGGCCTCTGGGCGGACGCGCTCACGGAGTTGGGCCAGTTCGTGATCCAACTGCTGGCGGGCATCGCGATGTTCATCGCGGTGGTGGCGAAGCTGGGCGACTACGGCGGCTTCTTCGGCGTCTGGGACCGTCCGGAACTGCAGGGCCACGGGGAGCCGCTGGTGGGCCCCTACGGCACGGTCTTCCTGCTGGCATTCCTGTTCATCAAGCTCTTCGAGTACAACGGCGGCATGCTCAACCAGGCCCAGCGCTATATGGCCACGGCGACCCCGCACGAGGCCGAGCGCTCCGCCCGGCTCTCGGCGATCCTGTGGCTGGTCTGGCCGCTGGTGCTGTTCTTCCCGATGTGGATGTCGCCGCTGCTGGTGACGTCGGAGAAGGGCGACGGTTCGGACTCGTACGCCCTGATGACCGAACAGCTGCTGCCGCACGGGCTGTTGGGCCTCGTGATCGTCGGCTTCTTCTCCCACACGATGGCCATGTGCTCGTCCGACGCGAACGCCATCGCCGCCGTCTTCACACGGGACTGCGCGCCGGTGATCTGGCGCCGGGCCCGTACGTGGAGCGAGGGGCAGGGGCTGCGGGTCGCCCGGATCACGACGGTCGTGTTCCTGGGGCTGTCCATGGCGGCGGCCACGCAGGTCAACTCGCCCGCCTTCAAGGACATCATCACCGTCGTCATCAAGTGGGTCGCCGGGCTCATGGGCCCGATGGCCATCCCGATGATGCTGGGTCTGCTGCGGCCGTTCCGGCGGTCGGGGCCGACGGCGGCGCTCACCAGCTGGGCGTGCGGGTTGTTCGCCTTCTGGCTGGTGAACTACCCGATCCACTGGAACGTCGAGGGCGGGGTTCCGCTCCAGTACCAGGTGTCCATCCCGCTGGCGGTGTCGCTGGTGCTGTACATCGTCATCGGCTTCATCAAGCCGGAGGACACGCCCGAGCGGCTCGCGATCATCGAGAAGATCAACACGGATGGGGACGGCGACGGCAGGGGCGGAGCGGGAGCCGCGGCCGCGGTGCCGGCTCCGGGGAAGGATGCGTCCAGTCCTACGGGGGTCTGAGGATCCGATGCCGGCCTGAGCTTGAGAGTGAGGGCCGCCCCGGTGCCGACCGGGGCGGCCCTCGCTGCTGCGCCGGGCGTTGGGGCGGTCCTCGCCGCTGCGTCGGGCATTGGGACGGTCCTCGCCGCCGCGTCGGGCATTGGGACGGTCCTCGCCGCCGCGTCGGGCGTTGTCAGTGCGCGTCGCTAGGGTGCCGCGTATGCGATCGCTGATCACCGCCGTCCGCGAACAGGACGAGGCCGCCCGGTTCCTCACCTGGCCCGGCGACTTCGACCTGGACCGGGGCGACCACGGCGAGGAGGTTCATCTCACGTCGGGCGCCACGCTGGAGGGCTTCGCGGGTGACGGCGCCGGGGGCACGTTCTTCTTCTGCGGCGAGGGCGGCGAGGGCGGCGAGGGCGGCGAGGAACGCCCCGTCCTCTACGCGGACTCCGAAGGAGGCTACTACGTCCTCCTCTCCACGGCGGAGAACGAGCCGTACGATCCGCTGATCGAGAGCTGAGACGCGACCGTCAGTGGGTCGTGGTGTGGCCGTCAGCTGACGTGGGCGGCGATGGTGCGGGCGCACGTCAGGGATTCGGTGTGGGTGGTGTCGACCTCCAGGTCGTAGTGGACGCCCTCGTGGACGATGTTCGCCTGGGCGGCGGCCATTCCCCGGACTCGGTCGCCCCGGGCGATCTCGCGGCCCGCGGCTACGGCGCTGTCGCAGCGGACGCCGACCCACAGCACGTCCAGACCGTCGAGGAGCTTCTGCCAGCGTCGCTGGGAGGCCGCTCCGCCGAGGAAGATGTCGTCGATGATGATCCTGGCGCCCGCGTGGGCCATGGCCACGACACCTTGGGCCCAGGCCTGTTCCAGTGCCCTGAAGTCCGCGCCGATGGCCACCTCGCCGTCCGTCGAGATCTCGATCCCGCCGTCCGACGTCTGCATCCTCGCGGGCATCGCGTCGATGAGGGAGTCGGCCCCGAACGCCAGCCACTGGTCCGGCAGTTCGGCCTGCAGGCACCGTACGATTCCGGACTTCCCCGCGCTGGAGCCGCCGTTGAGGATGATCATCTGAGTCGTCACCGGGTCACGGTAGGACGCCCCGCACGCGACGCGAAACCTCTTTCGGACGCGGCTCTGCTCACGGCGGTGCGCGATCCGCGCGTGGACGTCGTCGTCGCGCTGTCGCCCACGTCCCGGGTCCGGTGCGACGTCGGACCGGGCCGGGACGGAGCGCGACGGCCCTACCGGTCGTTCTGGACCTAGGGCCGGCGTTCGGCCGGGGTCGGGGTGCGGCTGATCGCCCGCGACGGCGCCGGCCACCGGCCGCGTCTGCCCGGCGCCGGCCCACGCACCATGAACACATCCACCGCGTCCTCCGTCTCCAGCCTGAACCCGAGCCGCTCGTACAGGCGGCGGGCCGGGCTTCCCTGGAGCACGTTCAGGCGGACCGGGACGCCGTCGCGGTCGCAGCGGTCGAGGAGATCGCGGAGTACGGCCGTGCCGATGCCGGTGCCCTGGAGTTCCGGGGTCAGGAAGAAGTGCTCCAGCCAGTGGGCGTCGGGGGACGGGCGGAGGGCGACGCAGCCGGCGAACGTGCCGCTGACCTCGATGATCCAGGCGTGGGCCGGGTCGAAGGAGTCGCGGAGGCGTTGGCGGACGCGGTGGGGGTCGTAGCGGCCGAGGCGTTCGAGGTCCGGGCGCATCACGACGGCACGCAGTTCGGCCACGGGTTCGATGTCTGTCAGGGACGCCGGTCGTAGGTTCCAGTCGGCCATGATCTTTCGCTTCGTACCTCTCCCACACTGTTCGTGCTCTTCGGGTCCAGTCGTTCCCGACCCGTTCCTTCAGCCTCGCGGGTACCGCGTCAGCCATCCCGGTACCGCCCCGCCCGGGCCGTGCAGGGCCGGTCCCTGCGTCATCTCCAGGGCGAAGTCGTCGGCGAGGACGAGGATGGTGGGGCGGCCTTCCAGCTCCGCCAGCCAGGCGGGAGGGAGGGCCGTCTCGCCGTGGAGGGCGCCGAGGAGGCCGCCTGTCAGGGCGCCGGCCACCCCCGAGGGGCCGCCGTGGTTGACGGCCAGGCGCAGGCCGTGGCTCACGTCCTCGCCGACCAGGGTGCAGTACACGGCGACGGCCAGCATGCCGTCGGCGGTGCCGTCGGCGGCCAGTCGCTCGACGACGGCCGGGGTGGGCGTGCCCTGGCGTACGGCGGTGACGGCCAGTTGGAGGGAGTCGGCGACAGGCTGGTGGCCGGGGCGGGCGGCCAGCAGCACCTGGGTCTTCTGGACGGCGGCGTCGAGGCTCTCGCCACGGGCGAGGGCGTGGACGATGACGGCGTAGGAGCCGGCGGCGAGGTAGGCGGTGGGGTGGCCGTGGGTCTGGGCCGCGCACTCGACGGCCAGTTGGAAGACGAGCTGGGGCTCCCAGCCGACCAGCAGTCCGAAGGGGGCCGAGCGGGCGGCGGCCTCGGCGCCGCACGCGCCGGGGTTCTTGGGGGCGTCGAGGGTGCCCATGGTCCCGTCGGCGAAGCCCAGGAGGCAGATGAGGGAGGGGTCGCGGCGGGCGTAGAGCCACTCCTCGCGGGCGAGCCAGCCGTCGTCCTTGCGGCGTTCGTCGGGGCCCCAGTCCCGCTGGGTGGCGGCCCAGCGCCGATACGCCCGGTGCAGATCGGTCGGCGGGTGCCAGACGCCGGTGTCGCGGCGGACCTGGGCGCGGATCAGACCGTCGACGGTGAACAGGGTGAGCTGGGTGAGGTCGGTGATGGCGCCGCGTCTGCCGTACGCGGAGACCAGATCGGTCAGCCACTCCGGGCCGTACGCCTCGCCGATCTGTGGCAGGGTCAGCTGGTCGACCGGCGCGCCCAGCGCGTCGCCGACGGCCGCGCCCAGCAGCGTCCCGCGCACCCGGCTGCGGAAGTCCTGCTGTTCGGCCCGCCCCCAGACGGCACCGGCTGTCGCACCCACCCCGGCCTCCTCACGGCCCACCCGCACGTCAGTACGTCAGTACATCCGTACGCCCGTACGGCTCGACAGTCCAGCACTGTAATCGAATGGGAACGGTCCGTTCAGGGCTCTTGACGAGCGCAATTCTCCCGTAAACCACAACCGTTTGGCACTCTCGGTCGTCAAACGATCGAATGTGAACAGCCGATGTAACCGAGTCCAACTCCTGGAGAACCCGTGCCCCTTCGCCACAGCCGTCGCACGACCAGCCTCCCCACCCTCCGTACGAGCAGCCGCAGCAGCAGCCGCAGCCGTACGGTCGCGGGATGCGCGGCCGTCGCCGCCGCGTTGCTGGCTGCTCCGCTCGTCGCCGCCGTGCCGGCCGCCGCGGTTCCGACGGCGCCGATCGCCGACTTCAACGGCGACGGTTTCGCCGACCTCGTGATCAACGCGCCCCGCGCCACCGTCGCGGGCGCCGAGAGCGCCGGCTACGTCTCGGTCGTGTACGGCTCCGTCGCGGGCGCCGACACCGCGCGCCCCCAGGTCATCTCCCGCACCACCTCATGGCTGCCGGCGACCGCCGAGGCGGGCACCTCCTTCGGCCAGACGACCGCCGCGCGCGACCTCGACGGCGACGGCTACACCGATCTCGCGGTCGGCGGCTTCGACGACGCCGACGCGATCCTGTGGGGCTCCCCGAGCGGCCTGGCCTCGGCCACCGCGTTCACCGGCCGGGTCAACCGCGCGGTCGACGGCGACTTCAACGGTGACGGCAAGGGCGACCTCGTCACCACCGGCGACGGCGGCCTCCAGATCCAGCTCGGCCCGTTCACCCGCGCCGGCGCCCCGGCCCAGACCTCCACCCTCGCGAACGACGAGGAGGACGAGATCTGGGACATCACCGTCGGCGACATGGACGGTGACGGCAAGGACGACCTGATCACCACGGGCGGCTTCGAGGAGATGTCGTACCAGGCGCAGTGGCGCAAGGGCACGTCGACCGGCGTGAGCCAGACCGCGAGGTCCACCGGCCACTTCACCCTCGGCGGCGTCGTCGCCGACGTGAACCTGGACGGCTACGGGGACTACGTCGCCCGCGACGTCGGCCAGGTCTCGGAGGTGAGGAACGGCGAGGCCGGCAACGTCCGCGTCGTCTACGGCTCCGCGAACGGGCCCTCCACCCGCACCACGAAGATCACCCAGAACACCGCGGGCGTTCCCGGCGTCTCCGAGTCCGAGGGGCCCGACAGCGACTGGAACGGTGACCAGTTCGGCTACTCCGTCGCCGCCGGTGACGTGACCGGCGACGGCTACCCCGACATCGCGGTCGGCGTCCCCGGCGAGGACATCGGCTCCGTCAAGGACGCCGGGTCGATCGTGCTGCTGAAGGGCGGTGCCGCCGGTCTCACCGGCACCGGCGCCCAGGCCTTCGACCAGTCCGACTCGGGGGTCCCCGGCGCCTCCGAGGCCGGCGACACCTTCGGCGCGTCCGTCTCCCTCCTCGACGTGAACTCCAACAACCGCGCCGACCTGGCCGTCGGCGCGCCCACGGAGGACGGCACGTACCAGGACTCGGGCGCCGTCTGGCTCTTCCGCGGCTCGAAGAACGGCCTGGTCACGACGAATATCGCGTCGTTCGGTCCGGCCGTCCTCAAGGCACCGGAGCAGGACGCGCGGTTCGGGCTCGGGTTCGCGAAGTAGGCAACCGGGCCCCTGCTCCGGCCGGGTCGCCGCCTCGGTGGCCCGGCCATGGCCGTATCTCCGGCCGTACTCATCTCCGGCCATCCTCGGTTTTCCGCCATCAGCGCCTCACATGGTGATCCAACGCGCCGAAAACCACCTGGGGTTGATCCATGCTCACGCACATAGTTGGTCCATGGCTGAAATAAAGACCCCCCGCATCTCACCCCTCCCCCTGGCCTCGACACTGCTCGTCGGCACGGTCGCCCTCTACATGGCGCTCGTCGCGTTCAGCAACATCACCGACTTCGGCACGAACCAGCAGTTCGTCCGCCATGTCTTCGCCATGGACACCACGTTCAAGGACGAGGACCTCATGTGGCGGGCCATCGAATCGAAGGGCATACAGGACGCTGCCTACGTCCTCATCATCATCTGGGAGACGATCTCCGCCCTGATCCTCATCGCGGCCACCTACTTCTGGGCCAGAGCCCTCGGCAACCGCGCCTTCCCCACCGCCCGCCGCTACAGCACCCTCGGCCTCCTCATGGTCCTCCTCCTCTTCGGCGCCGGATTCATCGCCATCGGCGGCGAGTGGTTCGTCATGTGGCAGTCAGACGACTGGAACGGCCTCGACGCCGCCCTCCGCGTGTTCCTGCTGAGCGGCGTGGTCCTGCTGGTGACCTGCCTCCCCACGAACGACCGGACGGCCGACTGACCGACCAACGGCCACACACCCGTCAGCCGTACCACGTCACGTCGCAGACGTACACGCACTCGTGTCGGGGTACGGCGAGGAAGCTGATGAAGCCCCGTCCGCCCAGGAGGTCGAACTCACGCAGACCGCCCTCCCGGTCGGCGGGCCTTCCGACCCGCACGGAACCGTGTCCGAGAGCGGCGAGTTCGGTGGCGAGCCGCTCGATCTCCGCCACGACGCCGGGTGGCAGCCCTGCGGTGATGTACTCGGCGCTGGGGTTGTAGTCCCAGGACCAGTCCGTGGCCGGGCCACGAGCCCACTCCGTCACAGACCTGCCTCGGCTTCGGCGGCCTCCCGGATCGCCCGGATCTCGGCGATGGCCTCGGAGGGATCCTGTTCACCCGTGTCCACGATCCGCTCCAGCTCACGCAGGCGCCCAGCGCGCGCCGGGTGCCGCTCAATCGCGACGAACACGGCCCACGAATGCACGAACGCGCGCAGCGGCGCGAGACTCTGCGTCTGCTGTGCGTTCGTCGTCGCCTCGAACAGGTGCTGGGTGAGTGCCGGGACACGGCTCGGCGCGATCCGGGTGACCGCGGCGCGGAGCGCGTCCGGAGTGAGCTCAGGCATGGGGATCAGCGGTCCGTACGGGCCGTCGCTCTGAGCACTCACGGTGACCTCCGGTGCTGGTGGTTCGCTCCTCGTACGGTACCGGCGGAGGCTCCGGCGCGATGCCGGGACGGCGCGGGCCACCTGATTCACTCGCCGCATGTCCTATGCCACCGCCCGTTCGGCCGCGTGGCGACGGCAGTCGCGGCAGCGGCCCGGGCCGTGGGCGCGGAACCCTCTGTCGCAGCCGTCGCAGTTCTGCATCCGGGCAGGCAGGGCCGTGGCGGCGGTAGTGGTCGACAGCGGCGGACGGGGCGGCGAGACGGCGGGTGGCAGGTCGACGGCGAGGCGATGGGCGAGGAAGGCCGCCGGGCGCCTGAGCGGTTCCTCGGGCAGGCCCTCCGTCAGGGCGCGGAGTACGGCTGTGGGAGAGACCCCGCGCTCCAGCCAGGTGACCACGGCCGATGTGAGGCGGCGTACGTCGCGCTCGGTCAGCAGGAGGCGTGAGTCGTACGTGCGCAGGTCGGCGAGGAGGCGGGCCGCGGTGCGGCGCTGGGGCGAGTCGGCGGTGGGCCGAGGTTCCGCCTCGTCGTCCACCTCATGGTGGGCCGGGACGGGCTTGTCGCCCTCCTTGTCGCCGGTGTCGTCGGCCTCGACCGGCTTCGGCTCGCGGCCGGACTGCTCGGCGTGCGGGTTGTTGTACGAGATCGTGCGTGTCACGATCCGCCCCGACGGCAGACGCTCTCGTAACCGCTTCAGATAGCCGTGCGCCTCCAACTCCCGCAGGGCCGAAGCGATACGCACCTCCCCCTCGCGGAACTTGGCGGCCAAAGCCTTGATCCCGACCGGCGTGCCCTTCGGAAGCGACTGGATGTGGGTCGCCAGGCCGATCGCCGTCAGGGACAGCTCCGGATGCTGGGCGAGGTGGTTTCCGACGACCGTGAAGTGCGTGTCGTGCCGCTCGTTGACGTGTTCGACACCCGATCCGGGAACGGATCCGGGATGCGGGGACTTGGCGCGCGCGGGCGCGCTAGGCTGCGATTCAGCCATGGGGAAGGTCTCTTCTTCCTGATTGGTCAGGCCCTCGTCCGGGATGCCAGTCCCTGCGAGGGCCGAAGTATGTGTGGAGTTGTGTCGCTCGGCAGACGTTGCACCATCGACGGCCCCGCGCGCCAGCCAGATCCGCCACGATCACTCGGGAGGGTGACCGCGCGGGGATGGCGGGGCAGGGCCGGGCCGGTTTCTTTCCCAAGTTCCTTTGGTCTTTGGCGCCGTGACCTGCCGCATCACGGAGTCCCGCGACCCAGCACCGTCAACTCGGCCCACACCGTCTTGCAGCCCGCGGGCGCCTCGTCGACGCCCCAGCGGTCCGCGTAGGCCGCGACCAGCATCAGGCCCCTGCCCGACTCCGCGTCCGTCGCGCCCGGGTCGGGGGTACGAGGGATTCGGTCACCTCGGGCGTCGGTCACTTCTATCCGGAGGCTGCTGCCGGGGCCGGGATCGAGCTTGATCCTCAGCCGGAAGTCCCGCCCCGGTACCCGCCCGTGGAGCACGGCGTTCGACGCCAGCTCGGCCACGACTTGCGCCGCGCCCTGCAACGGCACGCCCCAGTCGTCGAGTTGGCGTTCGGTGAGCAGTCTGGCCAGTCGAGCACCTCTTCGAGTGGCGGACAACTGCACCGTGAAGAGGTACGCACTGCTGGGGACTTGGCGAAGGGTTTCCTGGTTCACGTCACTCAGCGTGGCCGCTCGTTCCTACGCTGAACAGTGACGACCCCGGTACTCGGCGTGACTGTCCGGGTGTCGTGGAGGGCCGTACGGCTCGTACGCGGGAGGCGGGAGGCGGGAGATGAGCAGCATGGAGGACGAGGAGTCCGCGGCCGTACTGAAGGCGGTCGGGCGACAGATCAAGGCGTGGCGCGAGGCTTCGGGAATGCGGCAGTCCGAGCTGGGTTCCGCGATCGGGTACGGCGAGGAGATGGTCTCGTCGGTCGAGCGGGGGCGGCGGGCGCCGAAGCCGGAGTTCCTGGACACGGCGGACGAGGTGCTCGGGGCGGGCGGGAAACTCGCGGCGATGAAGGAGGACGTGGAGAGGGCGCGGTATCCGAAGAAGGTTCGGGATCTGGCGAGGTTGGAGGGCGAGGCGGTCGACCTGGGCGCCTACGCCAGCCACCACATACACGGCCTATTGCAAACCCCGGAGTACACACGGGAATTGTACGCGATGCGGCGCCCCCCTTACACGGAGGATGAGATCGACCGCCATGTCGCCGCGCGTATGGCTCGGAAGACCGTCTTCGAGCGCGTGCCCCGCCCGCAGCTCACCTTTGTCCAGGAAGAGGTGACACTTCGACGGCCGATCGGGGGCAAAATGGTGCTGCGACGACAGCTCGAACGCCTGTTGGAGATCGGTAAGTTAAGACACGCGGTGATCCAGGTGATGCCCACGGACCGTGAGGACCACGCGGGCATGGGCGGCTCGTTTCAGCTGCTGAAACTCCAGGACGGCAAGGCGCTGGGGCACTTGGAGGTCCAGTTCCTCAGCCGACTGATCAGTGATCCACGTGAGGTCCAGACCCTGGAAACGCACTATGGAATGATCCGGGCGCAGGCTCTCCCGCCACGGGATTCGCTGGCGTTCATTGAGAAAGTACTGGGAGAAGAGACATGACGCCCACGCTGAAGTGGTTCAAGAGCAGCTACAGCAGCAACGAAGGCCCTGAGTGCGTCGAGGTAGCCATATCCCCCACCGCCCCCACCGTCCACGTCCGCGACTCCAAGGACCACCAGGGCGCACAACTCGCCTTCACGAACGGCTCGTGGACGGCGTTCGTCGACTCCTACTCCGCCGCGTAACGCGCCTGGAAGCGGGGCCGCCACGAGGAAGCCAAGTGGGCGCGTAGTCCCAGCGACACGCCGCCTGCACGGCGTGTCGCTGGGACCCTCACGCCACTTGTCAATAGGCGAACGGCACTCAGCAGAGGCAGGGCTCCGTGCCCGACCCCAGTTGGTTGATGTCCCTGTCGTCCAGGGCGCCGGCGAAGGCGTGCACCTCGTCGACGTCTCCGTGGAAGTACTCTCCCCAACCGTCGCCGACCTGGGCCCGGCCGACCTGGAGCGGGCCGGAACTCGGCCAGCCGTTGGAGAACCCGGCGGTCGCGCCCGTGTCGATGACACCGTCCAGGTAGAGCTTGATCTTGTCGGTGGCGTCGTCGTAGACGACCGCGATCCGATGTCCCTGGCCCTCGCCGCCGTCAGCCATCGCCAGCTGAGCCACGACCGTCTCGGCGGCGCCGGGCTCGTCCGCGACCGGCATGAGCAGTTGCCAGGCGTACGTGGAAGGCTCGTAGCGGACCCTGAACGCGTCGGTGTGCTCACCACCCTGGGAGAGCACCGTCATCGGGCGGGTCGGCTCGGCGTCCGCGAGGCGTACGACCACACCGATGGAGAAGCTGTCGGACGTGTCGACGACGGGCCCCTCCGTGGCCGCGTGCCCCGTCTCGCCGTCGAGCGCCAGATGGCCGTCACCGACGAGCGCGTACGGCACCACGGGGCAGTCGGGGTCGAGGTCCGGGAGGCAGGAGCCGTCCGGGCCGCGATGGATCGTCGCACCGGAACCCAGCTTCAGCGGCGCACCGCCGCCCTGGTCGGGGCTGGCGCCGTCCGACGCGTCCTCCAGCGACCAGTGGCCGAGCGACCGCGGTGTGCGGTGGGCCAGTTCGGCCGCCTCGTCGGGGACGACGACCCGGTCGTGGACCCTGACGTCACCGAGGCCGCCGTGCCAGTGGCCACGGTAGGAGTCGCCGTCACGGACGCGTCCGATCTGGAAGGCGCCGACGGCTTCGCCGGGTGCGGCCTCGGCCGTCGTACCGACCGCGTCGCCGTTGACATACAGCTGGGCCTCGCCGGTCTCGGCGTCGTACACACCCAGCAGGTGGGCCCACTCCCCGGTCTCGGGTACACCGCCCGACACGCGGGCACCGCCCACGGTGAACGACCAGACGGGCGCCTCGTCGCGGGCCGTCAGACCGAGGGCGAAGCCCGAGGACCCGTCCGCGTCCTGACCCGCGACGGTCATGGTCCGGTCGGTCCGCGCGGGCCGTGCCCAGGCGCTCACCGCGAAGGTCTTCCGCGGGTCGGCGACGGCCGGGACGTCCGGCGTCAGATAGCCGTCGCCGCTGCCGTCCAGGGTGGCCGTGGAGGCGAGGCCCGTGCCCGTGGGAGCCGGACCGCCGAAGGTCACGCCACCGCCGGCGTCGGCCGCGGTACCGGTCTCGGCCGCCGCGGTCGTGGAACCCGCCGGGTCGCCGAGCTTCCAGTGCGCGACGGGGGCCCGGCCGGACTTGACGAAGAAGCGGTACGACGTCTCGCCACTGCTCCGGCCGGCGCGGTCGATGGCGCGTACCGTCAGCGTGTCGGGGCCCGAGGTGAGCGGCAGGAAGGGGAGGGTCACGGAGCCGCCGGGTTCGTCCGGCCGGGCGGTCCCGCCCGGGCCTCGGAGGAAGTCGTAGCGGTAGGCCACGACGTCGTCGGAGGGCGAGTCCATGCTGAAGTGGCCGTACACGCCCACTCCGTCCACCCACAGCACGTCCTGCGGGTACTCGGGGGACGTGACCTCCGCCTTCGCCGGATTCACGTTGTCGTACACGAACTCGCAGGCCGAGCCGCCCCCTTCGGAACTCCAGGGCGACTTCGCCGTGCCGTCGTCGGCCCGGACGTGCCATGAGATGACGGTGTTCGCGGGAAGGTCGTCCCACGGCAGTCCGAAGGTGAACGGGCTGCCCGACGACTTCGCGGTGGTCGTGAGGGTCCTGCGCTGCTCGGTGCCCTCGGCGTCCGTCCACCAGAGCTCGAACTCACCGCTGACGCGCCCTCCGTCGGTGTCGTACAGAACAGCGTTGACGAGAGGCTGCGACTCGGCGAGGAACGCCTTGCCCTCGCCCGCCCCGCACGCCTTGCCACCCGTCTTCAGATCCCGCACGAGCGGCTGCTTCGGCGGCAGGTTCTCCGCCGCGTGCGCCATGCCGGACGTGGTCGCCACCATCGCTGCCACGGAGCACCCCATCGCCAGCAGCACACGGCCACCGGATCTCTTTAACCTCTCCAACTGTCCCCTCCCCTGTGAGCTTCCTCGTGCCCGTGGGTCGCACGGGCCGGAGGAGGCTAACAGGGGGCACGGACACCGCTGAAAGGGTTTTCCGACCTGCTCGCCGCAGACGTCAGTCCAGCACCGGCAGCAGCTCCGGCAGATGTCCGTCGGAGACCTGCGCCGCCTTCTGCCGTTCCTCCGGGACCTCGCCGTACAGCGTCGTCCGCGGCCTCGCCGGGCGCCCCGCCGCGTCCGCGACCGCGATGAGGTCCTTGACCGACTTGTAGGAGCCGTACGACGAGCCCGCCATCCGGGAGATCGTCTCCTCCATCAGCGTGCCACCGAGGTCGTTGGCGCCGGAGCGGAGCATCTCCGCCGCACCCTCCGTGCCGAGCTTCACCCAGCTGGTCTGGATGTTGGGGATCCACGGGTGCAGGAGGAGGCGGGCCATGGCGGTGACGGCTCGGTTGTCGCGCATGGTGGGGCCGGGGCGGGAGATGCCCGCCAGGTACACCGGCGCGTTGGTGTGGATGAAGGGGAGGGTCACGAACTCCGTGAAGCCGCCGGTGCGTTGCTGGATGCCGGCCAGGGTGCGGAGGTGGCCCAGCCAGTGGCGGGGCTGGTCGACGTGGCCGTACATCATCGTCGAGGAGGAGCGGATGCCCAGCTCGTGGGCGGTGGAGACGACCTCGATCCACGTCGCCGTCGGCAGTTTGCCCTTCGTCAGGACCCAGCGGACCTCGTCGTCCAGGATCTCCGCCGCCGTGCCGGGGATGGTGTCGAGGCCCGCCTCCTTCGCGGCGGTCAGCCACTCGCGGATGGACAGGCCCGTCCGGGTCGCGCCGTTCACCACCTCCATCGGGGAGAAGGCGTGGACGTGCATGCCGGGGACGCGGGACTTCACCGCCTTCGCGATGTCGAAGTACGCCGTGCCCGGCAGGTCGGGGTGGATGCCGCCCTGCATGCACACCTCGACCGCGCCGAGGTCCCAGGCCTGCTGGGCCCGGTCGGCGACCTGGTCCAGGGAGAGCGTGTACGCGTCGGCGTCCGTGCGGCGCTGCGCGAAGGCGCAGAAGCGGCAGCCGGTGTAGCAGACGTTCGTGAAGTTGATGTTCCGGGTGACGATGTACGTGACGTCGTCGCCGACCGCCGCCCTGCGGACGTCGTCCGCGATCCGGGTGAGGGCGTCCAGCGCGGGGCCGTCCGCATGCAGCAGGGCCAGCGCCTCGTCGTCCGACAGCTTCGTCGGGTCGTCGGCCGCCGTGCGCAGCGCCTCCCGTACGTCCGTGTCGATGCGCTCGGGCACCATGCCGGGCGCCGCCGCCTCGCGCAGGGCGCCCCAGTCGCCGTAGACCTCGTCGAAGTCGTCGCGGCGGTCGGACGTACGGCCCTCGGTGTCGATCGAGGTGTGCAGATCCGTACGGCCGGCGGCGACGAAGACCTCCTCGGGCTCCTGCCACGGGTGCCCCTCGACGACCGCGTCCGGCAGGGCGAGGCCCGTCTCGGGGTCCGCGAGCGCCCGTACGTGCGGCAGCAGGCGCGGGTCCAGCCACGGCTCGCCACGCGTGACGAACTCGGGGTACACGCAGAGCCGTTCCCGCAGCTCGAAGCCGGCGGCGCGGGACCGCTCGGTGAGTTCCTCGATCTGCGGCCAGGGGCGCTCGGGGTTCACATGGTCGATGGTGAGCGGGGACACGCCGCCCCAGTCGTCGATCCCGGCGCCGATCAGCCGCTCGTACTCGCTGTCGACGAGGTTCGGCGGGGCCTGGATACAGCCGGCGGGGCCCATGATGTGCCGGGCGACGGCCACGGTGGCGACCAGCTCGTCCAGCTCCGCGTCCGGCATACCGCGCATCGCGGTGTCCGGCTTGGCGCGGAAGTTCTGGATGATCAGTTCCTGGATGCCGTGGTACGACCGGGAGACCTTCCGGAGCGCGAACAACGACTCCGCGCGCTCCTCGTACGTCTCCCCGATCCCGATGAGGACACCGGACGTGAACGGGACGGAGGAACGGCCTGCGTCCTCAAGGACGCGCAGACGGACGGCCGGCTCCTTGTCCGGGGAGCCGTGGTGCGGGCCGCCCGGCTCGGACCACAGCCGCGTCGCGGTCGTCTCCAGCATCATGCCCATGGAGGGGGCCACCGGCTTGAGCCGCTGGAAGTCCGTCCACGACATCACGCCCGGATTCAGATGGGGCAGCAGCCCCGTCTCCTCCAGGATCCGGATCGAGATCGCCCGGACGTACGCGATCGTGTCGTCGTACCCGTGCGCGTCCAGCCACTCCCGTGCCTCGGGCCAGCGGTCCTCCGGCTTGTCGCCGAGCGTGATCAGCGCTTCCTTGCAGCCGAGCGCGGCCCCCTTGCGGGCCACGTCCAGCACCTCGTCCGGCGACATGAACATCCCGTGCCCGGCCCGGCGCAGCTTGCCCGGCACGGTGACGAAGGTGCAGTAGTGGCACTTGTCCCGGCACAGCCGGGTGAGCGGGATGAACACGCTCTTCGAGTACGTGATCACGCCGGGCCGCCCGGCCGCCTCGAGCCCCGCGTCCCGTACCCGCGCCGCCGAAGCGGCCAGATCCTCCAGATCCGCGCCGCGGGCCTGGAGCAGCACCGCCGCCTCGGTCACATCGAGCGCCACACCGTCCCTGGCACGTTTCAGCGCGCGCCGCATGGAGTTCTCGGTCGGGCCGGTCCCAGAGTGCGCGGAATTCGTCATCCGTCGAGCATACGAGCGGCTTGGCTCCGCCGGTCGGGCCGGGCGCCTGATAGCTCGGGGGTGCGGGTTTCGTCGGCGGGTGCGGGTCCGGTGGGGGCTTCTCGCGCAGTTCCCCGCGCCCCTGAAAAGCAGGGGCTGCGCCCCATGCTTTTCGGCCGCGACGACCGCTGCTCCTTCAGGCCCGCAGGGCCTGGTCTTTCAGGCCCGCAGGGCCTGGTTTTCAGGGGCGCGGGGAACTGCGCGAGAAGCCCCACCGGACCCGCATCCGCCAGCGAAACCCGCACCCCCGAGCTATCAGGCGCCCTCTGCCACAAACACCCCGTACTCGTCCAACAACCGAAGCACCTCCCCCTCCCCGGCCGCAGGCAACTGCAGCACAGCCTCCTCGATCCCCAGCTCCGCGTAGTACGCCAGCTTCCCCGCACTCGGCAACACCGCGTACGGCACCACCTGGAGCCCCGCCGGATCCCGCCCCGCGTCGGCCCACGCGGCCCGCAGCACCGGCAGCGCCTCCCCCAGCCCCCGCCCCCCGATCGGCAGCCACCCGTCGGCGTACTCGGCGATGTGCGCGAACAGCTTCGGCCCCGCCGCCCCACCGATCAGCGTGCGCGGCCCGACCACCGGCCCCCGTGGCTTCTGCACCGGCTTGGGATGGGCCTCGCTCGCCCGCACGCTCCCGAACTCCCCCTCGTACGCCGTCGGCTCCTCCGCCCACAGCGCCCGCATCAGCGCCATCCGGTCCCGCACCAGCTCACGCCGGGTGCGCCAGTCGACCCCGTGGTCGGCGGCCTCCTCCACGTTCCAGCCGTAGCCGAGGCCGAGGGTGAGGCGGCCGCCGGAGAGGTGGTCGACGGTCGCGATCTGCTTCGCGAGGTCGATCGGGTCGTGCTGGGCGACCAGCGTGATGCCGGTGCCGAGGCCCAGCCGCTCGGTGACGGCGGCGGCCTGGCCGAGCGCGACGAAGGGGTCGAGGGTGCGGCCGTACTCGCGCGGCAGCTCACCGCCCGCCGGGTACGGCGTCGTCCGCTCGACGGGAATGTGGGTGTGCTCGGGGAGGTAGAGCCCCGCGAAACCGCGTTGCTCCAGCTCGCGGGCGAGCCGGGTCGGAGTGATCGTCTCGTCGGTGAGGAAGATCGTCACGGAGATGCGCATGCGTCATCCATAGCGGCTCACGGGAGGGATGTCCATACCGACCGGTCGGCACCCACCCGCCCGCGCCCCCGCCCGCGCCTCCCGGTCGAGCTCCACCGGCGCCGCCCGGGGTCATCGCGCCGGAGGCGACGGCGACGGGACGGCCGCGAGGAGGGTCTGTCTCGCGAGCTCGTCCGTGCGGGCCCGGTCGCCGAGACGGTGGAGGAGGATCCACCGTCCGTCGTCGTGCGCGGCGGCCACGACGGACGAGCCGCGGGTGGCACCGTTGTGCCACCGGATCGAGGGGCCCCGCTGCCAGGAGGGGGCCGGGTCGCCCAGTCTGCGTTCGATGAGCAGGGCGACCAGGATGTGCGCCAGCGTCCGGCAGGTGGACCACATGCCGCCGGCCGGCAGGATCGGCCCGGTCAGCGTCCACAGGGGCCGTGGCCGGCCGAACAGACCGCGCGGTACGAGGCGTTGGCCGGCCGCGGGGGACGCCGTCACCGCGCCCGCCTCCACACCGAGGGGCAACAGGACGTAGGTGTCGACCAGTTGCTGGTACGAGCGTCCCGTGACGGTCGTGAGCGCGTGCCCGAGCACGGCGTAGCCGAGGTTGGAGTACTCCTCCTCCCCCAGCCGGCCGGCCGTCAGCCGGTCCAGGTCGCGCAGCGTCTCCCGCAGGGCCGTCTCCGTGAAGTCGACGTACGGGTCGTCCGGGGGGCCGGTCGGTCCGGCGGGCAGGCGGGGCAGACCCGAGGTGTGCTCGGCGAGGTGCCGCAGGGTGACGCCCGTCCCCCTCGGCACCTCCTCGACGCACTCCTCCAGCGGGGTGTCGAGGCCGACGGCCCCCTCCGCCGCCAGCCGGGCCAGGACGGTTCCCGTGAACACCTTGGTGAGGGAGCCGATCTCCACGAACCGGTCCGCGTCGTGACCGTGGGCCACCCGGTCGTCGATGCCGGCTCCGCCCAGCAGGCAGGTCGGTGTCCGCACGTTCGGTGTCTCCTGTCGGTTGGGGGGCACGGCACAGCAAAAGGTGTAGCGAACTACACCTTGGTTCCGGGAGACCGCTCCCTCATGGCAGCGGGCGCGGCGAGGAGATCATGATCGGCGGAGAGGCCGCGAGCAAACCCATAAGGAAAACTGGCGATTCCCTTCCCTTGCCCCGTCGTTCACCACCGCATACGACAGTGGGACGCACCATCCCTGCACCACCCATGCCATGTCACTCACGACGACCTGGGGAGCAGCAGCATGTGCGACGACCATCACGGCGACGGGTCCGGACTGGGAAGGCGTGCGTTGTTCGTGACGTCGGCCGCCGCCGCGCTTACGTTGGGGAGCGTGACCTTTGGGACGAGCGGCGCCGAGGCCGTCGACGGCGACCAGGAGACGAAGACCATCCGGGGCACCCTGCCGACCGGATCCCCCGATTTCGTGTATCTGCCGGTCGAAGTGCCGGGCGGTGTACGGGAGTTGAAGGTCTCGTACACCTACGAAAGACCGCCCGTCCCGGTCGGCACCGCGGGCAACGCGCTCGACATCGGTGTCTTCGACGAGCGCGGCACCGACCTCGGCGGCAAGGGCTTCCGGGGCTGGTCGGGCGGCGCCCGCTCGGAGTTCTTCATCCGGGTGGACGAGGCGACCCCGGGCTACATCCCCGGCCCGGTCCGCCCCGGCACCTGGCACATCGCGCTGGGCCCGTACACGGTGGCGCCGGAGGGCCTGCCGTACGAGATCACGATCACCCTCACCTACGGCCGGCCGGCCACGCAAGTGAAGCCCGTGTACCCGCCGGAGCGGGCCAAGGGGCGGGGCCGGGCCTGGTACCGGGGCGACTGCCACCTCCACTCCTGGTACTCCGACGGCCGCCGCACCCTCGCCGAGCTGGCGGCGCTCGCGCGGGCCGCCGGGCTCGACTTCATCAACAGTTCGGAGCACAACACCCAGGCCGCGCACGCCCATTGGGCCGAGCACGCGGGTGACGACCTGCTCATCCTGCTGGGCGAGGAGGTCACGACGCGCAACGGCCATGTGCTGGCCCTCGGCGTCGACCCGGGGACGTTCGTCGACTGGCGCTACCGGGCCCGGGACAACCGGTTCGGCAAGTACGCCCGGCAGATCCGCCGCGCCGGCGGCCTGGTCGTCCCGGCCCACCCGCACGCCACCTGCATCGGCTGCAACTGGAAGTTCGGCTTCGGCGAGGCGGACGCGGTGGAGGTCTGGAACGGCGCGTACTCGCCCGAGGACGAGGTCGCCCTCGCCGACTGGGACGGCATGCTCGTGGCGGCCGTGCGCGAGGGCCGCCAGGACTGGATCCCGGCGATGGGCAACAGCGACGCCCACCGCGACCCCGACCCCGTGGGCCGCCCCCAGACGGTCGTGCTCGCCGACGATCTGACCAGGGAGGCCATCCAGGAGGGCCTACGGGCCGGCCGCTCGTACGTCGCCGAGTCCAAGGACATCTCCGTGACCTTCACGGCGTCCGGGGCGCGCGGCGAACACGCGGGCATCGGCGAGCGGCTGAAGGTGGACCCCGACACCCCGGTCACCGTCCGTCTGGAGGCCACGGGTTCCGCCGGCTGCACCATCCGCTTCGTCACCGACCAGGGCGTCCTGTTCACCTCCGCCGAGATCCCGGCGTCCGGCACCGGCTCGGCCCAGTGGCGTACGACGGCCTCGTACGCGGCGTACGTACGCGCGGAGGTCCGCCGGCCGGCGGTGGTCCCGGGCTTCCCTGGCCCGTTGGCGGCCTTCACGAACCCGATCTTCCTCGGGCGGCGATAGGGCGGCGATGGCAGCCAGCGGGAAGTCAGGGGGAACCCGCGTACGAAACACCTGTGTTGGGCCGTAAATTTGGCTCGACACAACTCGTGCGTCTGTACGTCCGTACCGGTGACGCACCTGCACGGTGGAGGAGACGGCGCCCATGACCGATCACGCGACCACGCCCGACGCGGCGGCGGCTACGGCGGCGAAGGAGAAGGTCGACACTTCGGTGCCCGCCTCCGCCCGCATCTGGAACTACTGGCTGGGCGGCAAGGACAACTACCCGGTGGACGAGGCGGCCGGCGACGCGTACGCCGGCGCCTACCCCGGCATCGTGACCATCGCCCGCAGCAGCCGCGCCTACCTGCGGCGCAGCATCCGGCATCTGGTGGAGGTGGAGGGCGTCCGGCAGTTCCTGGACGTCGGCACCGGGCTGCCCACGGCCGACAACACCCACCAGGTCGCCCAGCGCAGCGCGCCGGAAGCGAGGATCGTCTACGTCGACAACGACCCCATGGTCCTCGCCCACGCCCGCGCCCTGCTCTACTCCTCCCCCGAGGGCGCCACGGCGTACGTCGACGCCAGCCTCTACGACCCCGAGGGCATCCTGGAGGCCGCCGCCAAGACCCTGGACCTGTCCCGGCCCACGGCTCTGATCCTCAGCGGCATCCTGGGCCACGTCGGCGACTACGACCAGGCCCGCGACATCGTCCGCCGCCTTCTGGCCGGCCTGCCCTCCGGCAGCTACCTCAACATCAACGAGGGCTCCCGGGGCACCGACCCCGACTACGAGCGCGCCCAGGACGCCTACAACGAGACCGGCGCCGTCCCGTACTTCCTCCGCCCCATCGACCAGATCGCGGCGTTCTTCGAGGGCCTGGAGATGGTGGCCCCCGGCGTCGTGTCGGTACCGCTGTGGCACCCGGACGACACGACCCAGGGCGAGCCGAAGCCGATCGGGCAGCAC
The DNA here is from genome assembly GCF_024612015.1 of Streptomyces sp. CA-210063. NCBI lineage: Bacteria > Bacillati > Actinomycetota > Actinomycetes > Kitasatosporales > Streptomycetaceae > Streptomyces > Streptomyces sp. CA-210063. The sequence continues at coordinate 6,108,187 of NZ_CP102512.1, read as the reverse complement.
GGGGGGCTGGGCAGGAAGCCGTAGGGCACGTGGGTGGGCGGCTGGGGTCAGGCGGCTCCGGCCGCCGCGTCGAGGGTGGTCCCGTCCGCCAGGTCGGCGATGACGGCCGCGTGGTCGGAGGGCCATACGCCGTCGACGGGGCCGTCGCCCGCCCGCCGTACGCCGCGCGCGTGCCCCATCCCGCCTGGCCCGGGCGGTCCGACGTGGATGTAGTCGACGCGCACGCTCGGCCCGAAGGTCCCGGCGACGTACGGGTTCGCCCTGTCCCAGGTGGCCGACGGCGCGCCCGCTTCGGCGTACTCCCAGACGTCGAAGAAGCACTGCCCGGGCAGGGCGGGCGCGGTCTTGTAGCCGCCGAGCAGCCGGACCTCGTCGGAGTCGGGCCAGGCGTTGAGGTCCCCGGTGATCACGGGCGGGAAGCCGCCCCCGCCCCGGTGGCGGGCGACGAACTCGACCAGCGTGGTGACCTGGCGGCAGCGCACGGCGGACGCGTCGGTCGCGGAGCTGAGGTGGACCGTGAAGAAGGGGACGGGCGCGCCCGGCGCGTCGAGGAGGGCGTGGAGCGCGCCGCGCCCGCTGTCGCCCTCACCCGTCGGCAGCCCGATGGCGGCCTCCGCCAGGACGGGCCACCGGCTCAGCACGGCGTTCCCGATCCCGACGCTCGTGTCGCCTATACGCCGCTGCCACGCCTCGGGATCGCCGTACGCGCCCCAGGCCCAGTGCATCCCGAGTTCCCCGGCGAGCCACGCGGCCAGATTCTCCCGGTCCCCGTTCTCACCGTCGTGCTCCCACACCTCCTGCAACCCGACCACGTCGGGCCGCAGTTCACGCAGCACGGCGAGGATCGCCTTCTGCCGCTCCTGCCACGGCCCGAACCGCCACCACAGATTCCACGTCATGACCCGCACCGCCACCCACCGCCTTCACCCGTACCCGATCCTGTACCCCGTACCTCCCACACCCCGAGGAGAACCACGCCGATGTCCCGCAATGCGGACCCCGCCGACCATCCGGGCCGTCCGGGCCGTTCAGGCCGTCCAGGCCTCAAGCAGCGCGTCGTCACGGCCTTCCAGCGCCACGTCGCCAACCCGGTCCTCCGCCGCGTCCCGCTCCAGACCGTCCTGGAGACCACCGGCCGCACGTCCGGCCTCCCCCGCCGCACCCCCATCGGCGGCCGCCGCATCGGCAACACGTTCTGGCTCGTCTCCGAATACGGCGACAAGTCCCACTACATCCGCAACATCAAGGCCGACCCATCGGTCCGCGTCCGCATCCGTGGCCGCTGGCACGAGGGCACGGCCCACCTCCTCCCGGACGACGACCCGATCACCCGCCTGCGGACCCTGCCCCGCATGAACAGCGCGGCGGTACGGGTGCTGGGGGCGGAGCTGCTGACGGTGCGGGTGGATCTGCGGGACTGAGGGTGCCGCGGGCTCAGTCCACCACCTGCGGGTCACGAAAGTAGTAGACGACAGTCACGCCCATGCCCCCGGTGTGCGTGTACACGACGGTGATCGCCTCGGCCGAATCGGCGGCGAGCGGTGTCGTGTACGTGTACTCCACGGACGGCGGCCGCCACCCCGGGATCTCACGGCCGGCCGCCGGGTCCCGCGCGATGACCGAAAGCGCGTCCCGGACCACTTCCCGCTCTCCCTCCGTAAGGTCGCCGTACGCCTTCCTGGCGGGCTCGGCCTCCTCCAGCGGGACCTCGCTCATGTGCCGCCGCCTCCGGCACGTGCTTCTTCGAGGGCTGTCATGATCTCGGCCGAGTTCCTGATACGGACCCGGTGGCGATAGGCCCTGACCACGGCCGTGGCGCCCTCGAAGTCGTCCGTCGGGGAGGCACCTATGGCCGCCGCCAGTTCCTCCTCGAACCGCTCCCGGTCACCGGGGAACCCGTACCGGCTGAGCGCGCTGCGCAGGTCGTCCACGGTCCGGATCTCCGGGAGGGGCATCGCCACCCAGTCGTGCTCCTGCGGTGCGCTCATGGTCTGCTCCTGCTGAACGGTCATGGCTCCACCTCCCAGTATCCCTCCGCACGCCAAACCCGTCCCGGTCATCACGCGACGCCCCCGCAGTCGGCCCAGAGCAGCTTTCCGTCGTACGAGACGCCAAGGTCCCGCAGCACGGAGACGCCCAGCTCCTCGGCGCAGGCTCGTACGAGGTGCAGCCCCCGCCCACACTCGGCATCGGCCTCCACGGGTACGTCCCCCTTGAATCCGGGCGGCACCCTCCGGTCCCTGTCCCACACCCCCACCCGAAGCCGCCCACCGGTCTCAAGGACCCGCAGGGCGTACTCCCGCTCGGTGTGCTGATGCGCGTTGGTGAGCAGTTCGGTGGCCAGCAGCTCGGCGGTGGGGGTGAATTCGGCGAGGTCGTGGGCGGCGAGGACGGCACGGAGGGTGGCGCGGGCGACGCCTGGGGACCGCAGGTCACGCGGAAGGCGGAGGATGTAGTCGAGCGACGGGGATACGGTGGCCATGGAAGTCTCCGGTCACTGAGGGGAGTTGAATGGTGCCGATGAGGAGTCGAAGTCGGTGTCGAGTCAATGCCCAGTGGCCGTCGCCGCTCCGTCGAGCGGGGCGCTTCTGGGCGGGGCGCCTACCAGTAAGCTAGCGGCTCCCCACTTAATACATTTCCCATTTCTGCAATCACGTGAGGTTTTACCTCGTGTGGGTGACAGCAACGTGCTGCTTTCCGAGGAGAGTTGGCCCATGGCTCCCAAAACCGCCAGGACCGCCCGCCGCATTCGTCTGGGCACGGAGCTGCGGAGACTCCGGGAACGGGCGGGCTTGTCCGTCACTGAAGGGGCCCGTCAACTCGGCGTCAGTCAGGCGCAGCTCAGCAACATCGAAGCCAGCCGGTTCGGCGTGAGCGCCGACCGGCTGCGTGCTCTGGCCCGCATCTACCGCTGCTCCGACAAGGCCCACATCGACGGCCTGATCGAACTGGCCTCTGAGCGCAAGGGCGGGTGGTGGGAGACATTTCGCGAGGCACTCCCGGCGGCTCTGCTCGACCTGGCGGAGATCGAGCACCACGCCGTCCGGCTCCAGGCGGCCAACACGGCGCACATCCCCGGCCTTCTTCAACTCGCCGACCATGCCCGCGCCATCTATGAGCAGGGCGTGCCGGAGTTCAGCCGCCGTGACATCGAACTCCGGGTGAACCACCGACTACAGCGCCAGGGACTACTGGACCAGGAGCACCCGGTGCCGTACCAGGCGATCATCCACGAGGCCGCCCTCCGCGTGCCCGTCGGCGGTCCCACCGTCGCCAAGCGGCAGCTGAAGCACCTCCTGGTGCAGAGCGAACGCGACACCATCACGATCCAGGTGATCCCCTTCGCCATCGGCGCCTACCCGGGCTCCGGACAGACCTTCCTCTACATCCATGGCGCTACCCCTCGGCTGGACACGGTCTCCCTGGACCAGTCGCACGGCCCAGCCCTTGTCGATGCCGAATCCGCGCTGGACACGTACCGAAATCTGCTGCAACGCATGGAGTCCGTAGCACTTTCCCCGGAACAGACCCGAGACTTCATCCACAGCCTGGCCACCGAACTGTGAGAGGACCCGTATGACCGCCTACGCCTGGCAGAAGTCGTCCTACTGCTCCCAGGGCGAATCCTGCGTCCACGTCGCCGCCACCGCGCCGAAGTCGTCCCACTGCCAAGAAGGCAAAGCCTGCGTCCACATATCCGCCGACCCCACCACCATCCACCTCACCGAAAGCGCCGACCCCACCCAAGCCGTACTCGACGCCGCTCCTTCCGCCTTCGGCGCCCTGCTGCGCTCGCTGAAAGAGAGCCAACACCGCGGCTGACGCTCAACTCCGCGTTCGAAGTCGTCTGGGAACTCGGTGCCCCCACACGGCAGTTGGAGCGACGGTGACGCAGCACACCGGCGGGCCGCCCCCCGTCGCCGCCCCGCCCCCCCCTGTCGTCCGCCCACGCCGCCTCCACGATCCGCAGCCGCACCTCCGGCCCGTAGACGGGCGGCCGGCACGAGCGGGGCCGGTCCTCCAGCCCGGCCAGCCCCTCCCCGGCGTACCGGTCCCGCCACCGCACCACCGTGGAGACATCCTCCCGGACGATCTCCGCTGCCCGCCACGCCGGGCACCCTCCAGCAGTCAGCAGGACTATGTGCGCACGACGGGCAGCACGCTGCGGAATGGTATGCGCACGTACCCGTTCCTCAAGCGCACACCGATCGTCAGGATCAAGCACCATGCCCGGTCAACGGGCCGATGGTCATCGGCGGAACTTCCGCGGCGCACCACTAGGGTCGGTCACCGGTGGTTGGAGCCGAATCTGTCGTCGATGTCCGGAATCCAGAAGCAGAGCTCCAGCGTCTTCAGGCGGTCCCAGTGCCGCACCCGGCGCCCGTGTCTGATTGCGGCGGTCAGGCTTACGAGGAACAGTGCGGCACAGCCTCCTGCCAGCACACGATCGGGCCCCATGACGAGCTCGATCACCGCGACGACGAGCGCGAACACCAGGGCGAGGGCCGAGTTCCGCAACATCAACGCGAGGCCTTGCAGCCGAGTGATCTCGCCCGCTGCCTCCTTGTTGTGGAGTTCCGCCGCAGCCAACAGCAGAGATGCATCAGCGCGCACGAAGGCTCGGTCCCGGGCTTCTGGCACTCTGGCCACGAATTCAAAACGAGCGTTCTCGACACTCCAGTTCCAACGCGGTGCCACCTTGTCCAGGAGGGCACTCAGAGGATAGGCGAGATGCCCCAACAGGTAACTGGCAACGGCGGCTCCGATCACCTGTAGCACTGACGGTGCCGAGGCCAGAGTTGTGGGATCCATGAGGTTCAAGCGTGCGAGCACGTAAATGATCAAGGATAGATGCAGTGCTCCGGGAATGGCATAGGTGAACAGATCGAAGATGCCTACAGCTACGGTCACGATGCTCCCCCTGACTCGCCAAGGCCCCTGACTCTAGTGAGCCTTCGAACGGTCAGGCAGGCTCGTCCCCCATCACCGCCGCAAGGTGGTCGACATCTCGACCGACATATCACGCGGCTGGTGGGGAGACGTTTCGCGAAGTACTCCCGCCCGCAGAAGTCGTCCTACTGCGGCCAGGGCGAATCCTGCGTACAGGTCTTAATCGGTCATACCGTCGGTGGCCGACGCGCCACAAACACGAACTCCTTCCCGGGTCGGTCAGGAGCCTCCCGTACGTCTTCCCGTACGTATCCGCAGGCTGCCAGATCCGCCTCGATCTCGTGTCGCTCGCGGAATCTGAGGGTGGAGTCGGAGGTGAGGCCGGTGCCAGTGCCATCGTCGAAGTCGTGGTGCCAGCGGAACGTCACCAGCGGGCCGGTGACCTCGATCAGCTCGACCCAGCTCTCGACCGTGCCGAAGCCCGGTACGTCGGTGACCGTGTACGAGTCCTCGCGATTCCACGTCTCCCAGGCCCGCCCGGCCGGGTCGCGGGTCTCGAAGACGAGACGGCCGCCCGGTCGCAGTGCCTCGTGGGCGCCCGCGAGGGTTCGTCGCCATACCTCCGGGTCGACGATCGCCTGCGCCACGTTGGCCGTCATCGTGACGAGGTCGACCTGGAGCGGGGGAAGCGCCGTTGCGTCACCGTGGATCCAACGGACCCCGTCCGCCCCCGGTTTGGCCCGCGCGACGTCGAGGGAGGCTCCGGCCGGGTCGAGCCCGACGACCTCCACCCCGCGCTCCGCCAGCAGCAGCGCGAACACGCCCGTCCCGCAGCCGATGTCCAGCACCTGCCTCGCGCCGAACTCCTCCGCGAGCAGAAGGTAGGCGTCCAGGTCACTGCGGTCGGGGTCGAGAGGGTCGTACAGCTCGGCCAGCCGTCGGTCATGGAAGATCTCGTCAGCCATGCGGCCGAAGGTATCGGGCAGAGCCAGCCATCAACTCCCCTCCGCCCGGCCAGAATTCAGGGGACACAGACGCGGAGGCCTTGAAACGCTGTGCGTCGACCGCCGACCGCCGACCAGAGGAACCCGAACCCATGCCTTCTCGCCCGACGACCGTATCCATCACGGAGTTCACCGTCTCCGACGCCGAGGCGGGGCCGTACGGGATCACCGCCGGGCCGGACGGCGCGCTGTGGTTCACCATGGTTCATGCCGGGCGGATCGGCAGGATCACGCTCGCCGGTGAGACCACGTCGTACGCGCTGGAATCGAGCTCCGGTGGGCCGTCGGTCATCGCTGCCGGGCCCGACGGGGCGCTGTGGTTCACGGAGTTCCGGGGGCATCGGATCGGTCGGATCACGACGGACGGAGAGGTCACGTCCTTCCCGTTGCCGACGCCGGACGCCGGCCCGTTCGGGATCGCTGTCGGCCCCGATGGCGCGTTGTGGTTCACGGAGGCGGGGGTCGACCGGATCGGCCGGATCACGACCGAGGGGGAGGTCGGCGAATTCCCGCTGCCGCTCTCCGGGGCGTTTCCGTCGGCCATCGCCGCCGGGCCGGACGGCCGGCTGTGGTTCACGATGAACCAGGCGAACGCGATCGGTGCCATGACGCTCGACGGGGAGGTCACAGTCCATCCGCTGCCGACGCCGAGCGCCGCGCCGGTGGGGATCGCCGCCGGTGGTGACGGGGCCCTGTGGTTCGTCGAGATCGGGGCCGGGCGGATCGGTCGGATCACACCGGACGGGAAGATCGACGCATTCCCCCTCCCGGACCGCGCGTCACGCCCGCACGCCATCGCCGCGGGCGCCGACGGCAGTTGCTGGTTCACCGAGTGGGGCGCCAACCGTGTGGGCCGGATCACGACGGACGGCCGTAGCCACGACATCCGGGAACACGACCTGCCCACCCCGTCCTCGGAACCCCACGGCATCGCCCTCGGCCCGGACGGCTCGCTGTGGACGGCGCTGGAGATCGGCACCGTCGCCCGCGTCACGACGGTGACAGCGGGTCATTCATAGGAGTTCCGAGGGAGCGGCGGCAACCTCAGATCCAGCTCTGAACTTGCGCTTTCGCCTTGTTGCCGTTCCGGGCCCGGTGTCACGATCACGACCTGGCCCGCCACCGACGGGCCGACTGACGGGGGTCGTTCATGTCACGCATGCCACGCCGCACACTCGCCGCCCTGACGCTGCTGTCGGCGGCCACCCTCCTCTCCACCACCGCCTGCTCGTCGGACGGCGACACGGGGACGAACACGCGGTCCGTACGATCGGCCGAGCCGAGCCCGGCGAAAGCGACGCCGGCCGCGGACACCGACGAGGTGTCCGCGGCCGACGAGTTGGCCGAAGGCGCCCCGGACTTGATGGGCGACCGCATGGTCCTGCGTCAGGACCGGACGCGGGACAGCGCGTCCCTGGAGTTCGGCAAGGCGAAGAAGGGCGACGGCGAGGCCCTGGGCATCACGGTGAGCTGCGAGGGCAAGGGCAGGATCGAGGTCGTGCTCCGCCCCATGGACGCCTCCTTTCCCGTGAACTGCCGCGAAGGCCAAGTGACCAGCGTCCACAACGTGTTCGGCCTCGATGGAGCGGACCGCGCGGGCACCGTCTCCGTCACCGCCGCGCCGGGCGTCCGCTGGTCCCTGTCGGTCGGCCGCGGGGAGCCGCCGAAGCAGGACCTCAGCGACTAGGACCGGGCCCGGCGCACTACACCCCTCACCCGGCGGCCACATGGCGAAGCACGACGTCGGCCAGCTCGCCGGGGCCGGCTTCGCCGTCCAGGAAGACCGTGTCGGCGGGCAGGGTGTCGACCGCGGCCGCGCAGGCCGCGATGCGGTCCTTGCACCACCGCCGGACGCGTTCGTCCTGCTCGGGGCGGTCCGGTGTGAAGCTGCGGCCGTCGATCCGTGCGATCAGTACGTCCTCGGGCACCTTGAGGAAGAAGTGCTGGACAGTGAGGCCGGCGGCCCCGATCGCGCCGAACACCTCTTCCACGTAAGAGGGATTGACCAGGGTCATCGGCACCAGCACCGGCCGCCGGTACTCCTCCACCAGCCCGACCACGAACTCGGCCACCTGGCGCCGCCACAGCCGTAGATCCTGGAAGTCCCCGGTGGGCACCTCCACGATCTCCCGCAGGACATAGCCGACCATCTCCGGATCGAACACCACCGCCTCGGGCCACCGCCCCCGCAGCTCCTCCACCAGCGTGGTCTTGCCGCTCCCGAAGGCCCCGTTCACCCACACGATCATCCGTCGACCATCCCTCTGTCGCCTGTTCCGTCCGTGAGTGTCTCCCGTCCGAAGGCCGTGAGTGCGGCGAAGTCCGGTTCGCGCAGGCCGAGTCGGGGATCCACGTGGTGAAGCAGCGCGGAGGCGGCGTGGTGGGCCGTGACGAAGGCCCGGTCGGCGGCGCCGAGTTCGTCGTCGACCCAGGCGAACGGGCGGCCGGCCGCGTGCTCGACGAGGTGCGGGGTCTTCCAGAACAGCCTGGGCACCCTGGCATTCGTGTCCGGCTGCTCGTCGCGTCGTGGCTCCGGCCAGGGGACCACGGGCAGTTCCGGCAGCCCGATGACCGGCCCGATGAACGTGTTCGCCTCGCTGCCCCAGGTCGTCGCCCACACCAGATCGAAGAGTTCGGTCAGGTCGAGCAGCCGGCGCCCGTGGTCCGGGTTGAGCCAGACCCGGAGCGGCTTGACGTACGCCGGGGGCTCCCCGGGGTGTTGGGCGAGCCAGCCGTCCGGCTTCATCCGGTGCGTGGTGTACCCGGCGGGCCGCCGCTCCGGCTTCGCGGCGTACGGGTTCAACGGCCCGTCCACGTCCAGGTAGAGGAGGGGGCGCCTCCTCACCACGGCACCCGGAGCGGCCCGCCGACCGGCAAGAAAAGGGGGCCCGTCACGGCGGCCGGCAAGCCGCCCAGGCGCCGGCGCCATGCCTTCGCCGCACGCTGAACACGCCGCCCAGGCCGCCCACGCCGCTCACCCTGCATTCGAACATCATTGCGCCACCGGCGATCAAAGGGGAAGGGAGCACCCTCGGCCGCGACCACGTTCGTGGCCGCAGACCTCACCCCGGCCAGACGATCGCCTGCACCTCGCTGTACGCGTGCAGCGCGTACGACCCCACGTCCCGCCCGACCCCGCTCTTCTTGAAGCCCCCGAAGGGCGCCTCCATGTTGCGCCCGACCGTGTTGACGCCGACGCCGCCCGCGCGGAGGCGGCGGGCCACTCGGAACGCTCTGGCCACATCCCCCGACCAGACGTAGTCGATGAGCCCGTAGTCGCTGTCGTCGGCGAGGGCGACCGCCTCGTCCTCGTCGTCGAAGGGGAGGACGACGACGACCGGGCCGAAGATCTCCTCGCGGACGACCCGCATGTCGGGGGTGCAGTCGGCGAGGAGGGTCGGCGCGACATAGAAACCCCGGTCGTACGGCGGCCGTTCACCGCCCGTCACCACGCGCGCGCCCTCCTTGCGGCCCAGTTCGACGTACGACTCCACCCGGTCCCGGTGGGCGGCCGAGATCACCGGGCCCACCACGGTGCCCTGAGCGCGCGGGTCGCCCACCGGCAACCTCCCCGCGTACGCGGCCAGTTGGGTCACCAGCCGGTCGTACACCCCGCGCTGCGCGATCACCCGCGTCGGCGCCGTACAGATCTGCCCGCTGTAGAAGGAGAAGGTCGTGGCGATGCCGGCCACCGCCGACCCCACGTCCGCGTCGTCGAAGACGATCGCCGCGCCCTTCCCGCCCAGTTCCATCAGTTGGCGCTTCATCCCGCGCCCGCACACCTCCGCGATGCGCTGTCCGACCGCCGTCGACCCGGTGAAGCTCACCATGTCGACGTCGGGGGAGTCCACGGCCGCCTCGCCGGTCGCCGCACCCGACCCGCTCACGACGTTCACCACACCCGGCGGAACACCGGCGGCCTCCAGGGCCTCCGCCATGCGGTAGACGGAGAGCGGGTCCTGAGGGGCCGGCTTGACCACCACCGTGTTGCCCATGGCCAGGGCGGGGGCGATCTTGCCTGCCGGGTTGGCCCAGGGGTTGTTGTACGAGGTTATGCAGGTGACCACGCCCACGGGCTGGCGTACGGCGAGGGCTCCCATCACGGCCGCCCTGCCGAAGGGGCCCGCCTCGTTGATCTGCGGGGCGATCGGCTCCTCCACCGGCTCCACCCGGGCGTACCGCTGGAAACGGGCCGCGCCCACCCCCACCTGCATGCCTCGTGCGGTGCCGGTCGTCGCACCGGTCTCGGCCTGGGCGAGTTCCGCATACGGGGCGAGGTGGCGTCGTATGTGGTCGGCCGTACGGGCCAGGACGGCCGCCCGCTCGGCGGCCGGGGTCCGTGACCACGGGCCGAAGGCCTCGCGGGCAGCGGCGGCGGCGGCGTGCACCTGTTCCCGCGAGGCCTCCGGCGCCCGCCCGACGACGCCCTCGGTCGCCGGGTCGATCACCTCGTAGTGCCCACCGTCGGGTTCCACCCAGGAGCCACCGATGAACAGCCGCTGGGCGTCGGTCACTTGAGGCTCACCTCGTACTCACCGTCCGCGTGTCCCGCCCGCTGCGCAGCACCTTCCCGGGTACGGCCCCGGTCACCACGTCGTCGCGGATCGCCTCGACGCCGTTGACCCAGACCGCCCGTACGCCGATCGCCCTGGAGTCGAGGCGCGGGCTGTCACCCGGCAGGTCGTGCACCAGGGTGGCCTTGCCGGCGTCGACGCGCTCCGGGTCGAAGAGGACGAGGTCCGCATGCCACCCCTCCCGCACCTGTCCCCGTTCCCGCAGGCCGAAGAGCCGCGCCGGGTCGTCGGTCAGCATCTTCACCGCCTGTTCGAGCCCGACCAGTTTCCGGCCGCGCAGACAGTCCCCGATGAACCTGGTCGTGTACGGGGCACCGCACATGCGGTCCAGATGGGCGCCCGCGTCCGAGCCGCCGAGGAGGACGTCCTCGTGCCGCCAGGTCTCGGCGCGCAGGGTCCAGGAGTCGGGGTCGTTGTCGGTGGGCATGGGCCACAGGACCGTACGGAGGTCGTCGGCCGCGCAGATCTCCACCAGGCAGTGGAAGGGGTCCTGGCCCCGCTCCACCGCGATGTCGTTGACCACCCGCCCGGTCAGCCCCTCGTTCGCCGCGCTGTACGTGTCCCCGATGACGTACCGCCCGAAGTTGGCGAGCCGCCGGAAGACGCCCGCTTCCTTCGAGTCCGCGCGCCGCAGCATCTCCGCTCGCACCTCCGGATCGCGCAGCCGCTCGATCCGCTCGGGCACCGGCAGGCCGAGGATCGGCCCCCACCCGGGGATCAGGTTCAGCGCGCAGAACGTGCCCAGCGACATGTTCATCGGCGTGAGGATCGGCATCGTCAGGGCCACCACGCGGCCCCCGGCCTTCCGCGCCCGCTCACTCGCCTCCAACTGCCTCGGCACGCGTTCGGGGACGGTCGAGTCGATCGTCAGGACGTTCCAGTTGAGGGGGCGGCCCGCCACCGCGCTCATCTCCACGAAGAGATCGATCTCGTCGTCGCTGAACTGGTCCAGACAGCCCGCCACGATCGCCTCGATCTGCGTGCCCTCGTGCTCGCCCACCGCCCGGGAGAGGGCGATGAGTTCGGCGGGCTTCGCATGCCGGGACGCCACCGGCTTGCCGTCCCCGTCGCTGTGCGTCGACGACTGCGTGGTCGACAGCCCCCACGCCCCCGCCGCCATCGCCTCGTGGAACAGCCGCAGCATCTCGGCCAGCTGCTCATCACTCGGCTGCCCGCCGATCGCGTCGGGCCCCATCACATACCGCCGCAGCGCACAATGCCCCACCATGAAGCCCGCGTTGACGGCGATACGGCCTTCGAGGGCGTCCAGATACTCCCCGAACCCGTGCCACGTCCAGGGCGCCCCCTCCTCCAGCGCTACGAGCGACATCCCCTCGACCTTGGACATCATCCGCCGCGTGTAGTCCGCGTCCTCGGGCCGGGACGGGTTGAGGGGCGCGAGCGTGAACCCGCAGTTCCCGCCCGCGACGGTGGTCACCCCATGATTGAGGGACGGCGTCGCGTACGGGTCCCAGAACAGCTGCGCGTCGTAGTGGGTGTGCGGATCGACGAAGCCGGGGGCGAGCACGAGCCCGGCCGCGTCCTCGGACGTACGGGCCTCTTCCGTGATCGTCCCGATGACGGCGATACGGCCGTCCCGTATCCCCACGTCGGCGGTGTACGCGGGCGCGCCGGTCCCATCGACGACGGTCGCACCTTTGATGACATGGTCGAGCATGCCTCTCCCCTCTGGGCGCCTGGTAAGTGTTTTCAGGGGCGCGGGGCTGCATCAATATGCGGCTCCGCCGCGTGGGCGCGACCAGCCCCCACGAACCCGCAGCCGCCGTACAACCTCACCCCGCCGCCCGGAACCGCGAAGTCCTGTGCACAGGATCCGTGTCGATCTTCGGAATCACGTGCTCCCCGACCAACCTGATCGTCTGCAACGTCGCTTCCTTCGGCACCCCCACCGGCAACCCGAAGCTCAGCTGATCCGCCCCGGCCTGCTCCCACCGCTTGCACTGCCGGACCACCTCGTCCGGATCCCCGCAGATCAGCAGCTCTTCCTCGATGAGCAGTTCGATGAACTCCTCGTTGTACTCGGGAAGCGTCTCCGGCCACACCGGGAAGCCGTCCGGCCGCGGGAACGTGTCGTGGTACCGGAAGACGAGCGACGGCAGGTAGTGAAGCCCGCCGTTGACCGCCACGCGTATCGCCTCGTCGTGCGTGGGCGCGCAGATCGCGGTCGTCGTCACCATCACGTTGTCGTTGACGAAGTCCCCGATCGGCTCGGCGTCCACGATCGCGGTCTTGTACTGCTCCAGCACCCACTCCATGTCGGAGACCTTCTGCACACTGAAGCCGAGCACGCCGAGCCCCTTGCGTGCGGCCATGGAGTACGACGGCGGCGACCCGGCGGCGTACCACATCGCGGGGTGGGACTTCCCGTACGGCTTGGGCAGGATCTTGCGCGGCGGCAGTGACCAGTGTTTGCCCTGGAAGCCGACGTACTCGTCCTGGAGCCACATCTTGGGGAACTCGGCGATGGTCTCTTCCCAGATCTCCTTGGTGTAGTTCATGTCGGTCACCCCGGGGATGAAGCCGAGGATCTCGTGGGAGCCGGCCCCGCGTCCGCTGCCGAACTCGAAGCGGCCCTCGGTGAGATGGTCGAGCATCGCGACCTTCTCGGCGACCTTCACGGGGTGGTTGACCTGGGCGAGGGGGTTGAAGATGCCCGACCCCAGGTGAATCCGGTCCGTCGCGTGCGCCAGGTATCCCAGGAAGACGTCGTTGGCCGACAGGTGCGAGTACTCCTCCAGGAAGTGGTGTTCGGAGGCCCACGCGTACTTGAAGCCGGACTTGTCCGCCTGGATGACGTACTCCGTCTCCTCCATCAGCGCCTTGTGCTCCGCGAGCGGGTCGGTCTCGGCCCGCTTGCCCACGTATCCCTGTACAAAGAGCCCGAATTCCAAGGAGGTTCACCGTCCTCAGCCATACCCGGCAGTCGATCTGACAGTACGTCAGATCGCGATACGGCCGACTGTTCCACCGGCCCCGTGGAGCGTCAATAGCTGACGAGCCGTCAGATTAGGCTGACCCCGGCCAGCCAGCCCCCGTCGATCACGAACGGCTGCCCGGTGATGTAGGAGGAGTCCTCGCAGGAGAGGAAGAGGGCCAGCCGGGCGACCTCCTCGGGCCGGCCGATCCGGCCGAGCGGGACGCGCTTGCGGTACAGCCTGTCGACGGCCTCCGCATCCCCTCCGTCCCCCGGATCACTCATCGCGGTGTCGATGGCGCCCGGGCAGACCGCGTTGACCCGGATGCCCTTGCGGGCCAGCTCCAGCGCGGCCACGCGGGTGAGGCCGACGATCGCGTGCTTGGTCGCGGCGTACGCGCCGACGTACGCCATGCCCGTCATCCCGGTGTACGAGGCGGTGTTGACGATCGTGCCGCCGCCGGCCGCCTCGATCTCGGGGGCGAGGGCCTTGATGCCGAGGAAGACGCCCACCTGGTTGACCCGCACGACCTGCATGAACTCGTCGAGGGGGGTGTCGACGAGAGAGTTGAAGCGCAGGACGCCGGCGTTGTTGACGAGGCCGTCGACGCGGCCGTACGCCTGCTTGGCGGCAGCCACGGCGGCGCGCCAGTCCGCCTCCTCGCTCACGTCGAGGTGGACGTAGCGCGCGCCGATCTCCTTGGCGAGGGTCTCGCCCTGGTCGTCGAGGACGTCGGCGACCACGACCTGCGCCCCTTCCGCCCGGAACAGCCGGGCCTCCTGCTCCCCCTGGCCGCGCGCGGCACCTGTGACGAGGACGACACGTCCGTCGAGCTTGCCCATGTGGACTCCCTTCGGGGTGCGTTGGCCGAGGTCAGCGTACCGCTTTGTCTGACGCAGCGTCAGATGCGCGAAGGACGCTTGCATTCGTGACCTCAACTAACCCTCAAGTACTGGGGAGTAGGGATATTTGACCCTGCCGAAGCGATCCGCAAGACCTCAATAATTGTCCATCGAGAGGTAAAGCCACCCCCAAGGAGACAGCGGAACATGGCCAGGAGACGTTTCAGGAACAAGAAGGTCCGCTATGTGGCGATCGGGGCGTCACTAGCGACTGGCGCGGCGGCCGTCACCATACTGCTGCCGTCGGCCAACGCCGCCGAGGAGAAGACGCCTGCGCAGATCATGAGGATGTGCCAAAGGGCTTCGGTACTCAACGGGAAACAGCAGTCGGTCAGGGATTTCAACGGCGCCTTCGCGGACGGTTTCGAGTCCGACAACTGCGATTTTGTCGAGACCAAATTCGAGACGTTCAACGGCCCCGCAGAGAAGGCCTCGATCGACTTCCCCAACTGTGAGCCGAACGCCACAGAGCCCTCCAAGGTGTCCATTTCCTGGGAGTCCGAGGTGGCCCAGGGCAAGGGCAAGCAGATATCCATCGTGCAGGGCGCATCAGCGGGCCTGTTCGGTGCGCTGAGCGGCTCCTGGCAGGTACACAAGAGCAGCCTCGACATGACGACCAACACCGCCAAGGCCGGCAGCAAGGACGCCGTCGAGGTGCCGGTCGGAAAGGTCGCGCACATCGAGTTCACGCCAAAGATGCAGCGCATGACCGGCGAATGGCGCGTGCGGATCGACGCCCGTGAGCCAACCACCGTCCTCAACGGCTCCCCCGAGCAGAACTTCGTCCTCGAAGACGTCGTCGAGGGTCCGAGCATGCTGCCCGGCGCCGCCGGCGCCCCCGGAGTCGTGGACGGCGTCGCCAAGACCGTCTTCGAAGACTGCTGACCCGACCTCCAGCCCTGAACCTGCCCCTCACCAGGAGAAACCCTCATGTCTCGCACCAGTCGTACCAGAAGCCACGGCCACCGCAGCCGGAAGAAGCGGCTCACCTTGATGATCGTCGCGCCCGTCGCCGCCGTCGCGGCCGGCGTCACGCTGATGAACTCGGCCGGCGCCGCCACGCCGTCGGAGGTCTCGGCCGACTGCAAGTCCGACTCCGACAAACTGGAGAACTGCGAGTTCGTCGACGTCCAGTTCAAGCGGAACAGCCTGGGACCCAACGAGCGGGTCTCCGGCATCTCCAACAACTGCGGAAACACGACGGACACCACCAAGTCCTTCAGCGTGAGCGCCTCCGTCACCCGGACCACTCAACTGGAAGAGGGGTTCATCAGTGACAGCGGCATCAAGTTGGGCAATTCCTTCTTCGAGATCGGCGCGAAGTTCCAGACGAAGGAAGTGAACATCACACGCGACGACAAGAAGACCACGTTGGCCTTCGAGCGCAGCGACACCGTCAAGTCGGAGCACATCGGCTTCTTCATGTGGTCCCACAAGCGGACCGACGTGAGCGGATTCATCAAGGCCACGTACAAGGAGGCACAGGACGGCAAGACCGTGTTCTTCTCGCCGAGTGAGGGATCCACCGCCGTCCACGTCTTCTATCCGCAGATCCTGAACAACGGAACCCCGGACGGACGGCTCTGGCTGCGCAATGTGAAGTGCGGCACTCCCGAAGCCTCCGCGCTGCTGAACTCCAGCGGTGGCGTGAGTACGCAGTCCGTGGAGGATGGCGCCGAGGACATCCGCGTGGAGCCCGGTTTCGGTGAGGGCGGCGACGCGGTCACCGATGTGGAAATCCCGCTGTCGGAGATTTCCGCGCAGTAATGGGATGTGAATGGCACCGAATTGAGCCCCCGCAGTGCGCGGGGGCTCTTTTCATTCTCATACGCGAACCACCGGTCTCACAAACGAACCATCGGCGCCGCTCCCAGCCACCGCAGGACCGCCTCCGTACCGCCCCGGGCGTCAAGCTTGGCGTAGATGTTGCTGAGGTTGTTGCGGACGGTCTTCTCGCTGAGCCGCAGCCGCAGTCCGATCTCCTGGGCGCCGAGGCCGGTGGAGAGCAGCTCCATGATCTGCCGTTCGCGGGGCGAGAGCAGGGACCGCAGCCGCTCCCTCGCGTCCTCCTCTTCACCCGGCATCCGTCTGGCCGCGTCCCGGAGAGCGGCGCAGGCGATGGGCGAGAGGTAGGTGTGGCCGACCGTGGCGGCCATGACCGCCGAGGAGAGCATGCAGGTGCAGTAGTCGCCCTCGACCAGATAGCCGGCCCCGCCCCGGAACACCTCCACGACCGTGTCGGTGTCCCGGCGAGGGCTGACGACGATCACCGGCGCGCTCATGGAGCCCATGGCCTCCAGCAGCCCCGCGAAGGAGACCGACGGATCCTCACAACGCAGGACCACGACATCCGCCTCGGTCCGGTGGAGCGCGCGATAGGGCGGCGAAATGAGCAGCGCGCTGCTCACGTACTGGTCGTCGAGGGCCGGCCAGTCGTCGTGCGGCCACTCCCCCTCGGCACAGGCGAGCACGACCGACAGCCCCTGCGAGGACTGCGTCGGCACACGGGGAGAGTTCGCCGGGACGCTGGGAGGGTTCGCCGGGACACGGGAGGGACGTGCGGGTGCAGCCGAAACGGTGGTACCTACATGCTCGTGCTGGGAAGTTCTGACGTGCCGGGGGGATCGCACTTCGCGTGTCCTTCCGCCGAAGCCATGACTCCCCTACATACGTGACTCCGGCGCAAGTTGTTCGAAGTTTCAATAAGGAAGAGCGTGGCTGTCAGACAGGACCCGCCCCACCACGCCGTCACCACAACGGAACCGCCGCCGCGCCGAACTCCCCTTCCTGGCCGCAGAGTTCACTCACGCGGCGACTGAACGGCGGTAGAGTCCGCCCGTGCGTTGAGTTTCCGGGCGGTGGCCGAGTGCCGCCGCAGACGGTGCGGGCGACCCCGATGAGCCCCGACGGGCCAGGGGCCGCCGGTCGGCATACCCGTCGTCACCCCACCGGAGATCACGCCATGACTGCTCAACAGCCCCTCACCTACGACGCGTTCGTCGAACTCGCCACCGCCGACCCAGCTGTCGTCGGCCTCGTCCTCAAGGGTTCCCGGGCCCATGAGGGCATGACCACCGAGCACTCCGACCACGACCTGTACGTCGTCCTCGCCGAGGGCAGGGCGACGGCCCTCACCCGGTTCACCGGACACCGCACACCCGAACTCGACCTCGTCGTCCTCTCCCTCGACGAGTTCCGCGCCGCCGGAATGCCCGGCTTCGAGCGGTACGCCCTCGCCCGCGCCCGGGTCGTGCTCGACCGGCTCGACGGAGCCATCGCCCGGATGCTGGCCGACAAGGCACGGCTCGGCGCCGATGAAGCCTTCCGGGAGGCGGACGGATGGCTCGACGCCTACGCCAACTCCCTCTACCGCTCGGTCAAGAACGACCGCGACGGGCAGGCGCTCGCGGCCCGGCTCGACGCCGCCGACAGCGTCGGGGCTCTGCTGGAGACGCTCTTCGCTCTGGACCGCCGCCCCCGCCCCTACAACAAGTACCTGGAGTGGGAACTCGCCCGCTTCCCGCTGCCCGGCTGGGACACCGGCCTGCTGCTCGACGCCCTGAACCGCGTCTCCGGAACGGGCGACGTGCCCACACAGCGTCGCCTCTTCGCCCAGGCCGAGGCAGCGGCCCGGCGGGCCGGCCACGGCGCGGTGCTGGACGCGTGGGGGGAGGACCTGGACCTGATGCGACCGCGGTAGGAGAGGAGTGGCTGAGGATCTCGGAGATCTCCACCGCGGGCCGGGGGCAGTGGCAGTGGCAGTGGCAGTGGCAGCCCGGAAATCATGTCGCCCGTGCTCGCCTCCTCCGGTACGGTCGCCGGGATCGTTCCCAGGCTGAGAGCAGGTTTCGTCCATGGCATGTCGTATCAGTGAACTCGTGCTCGGTTGCCGCGACCCCGAGGTGCTGGCGCGGTTCTGGTGCGAGGTCCTGGACTTCGTCGTGCTCGATCGGGAGACCGACGGCCCGGTGGTGGAGATGGTGGAGATCGGGCCGCGCGAAGGGTTCGGCGGCCCGCAGCCGACGATCATCCTCAGCCGCAGGGACGAGCCGGAGCCGGGGAAAACCCGGCTGCACATCGACGTCAACGCCACCGACCGCGATCAGGACGCCGAACTCGAACGCCTTCTCGAGCTGGGTGCTCGCCCGGCCGACATCGGCCAGACAGGGCAGGAGCAGTGGCACGTCCTGACCGACCCCGAGGGCAACGAGTTCTGCCTGCTCAAGGCCCGCCTCAACCCACTCTGATCCGGCCCGGCGGCAGCGGTCTGGCGGGCAGCTCCCAGAACGGCCCCTCGGGGGAGCCGAGCCAGACCCGCTGACGGTCGGGGGTGACGGTGAGCCCGAACTCGGTCTGCGGTGGCGCTCCGGCATTCCGCCACATGCTGATCGCCTCCTCGACGGTGTCCCACAGCCCTATCGGGCCGCCCTGTCGCACCAGGAACCCGCCCTCGCCGTCCGCCACAAGCGTGGCGAACGAACTCATGGCCATGGCCACGACGTGGCGCAGCATCGGGCCGCCGCTCGTACTCATCCCGATGTGTTGGGCCCCCGGTACCGCGAGCTGGGCGACGAACTGAGTGGTCCCGTCGGCCAGTACGCCGGGGCCGGCCTGGGCCGGGCGCTCGTCCGCGTCCTGGGCCAGCAGGTCCGCGACGCCGGACAGGGAGGGCGCGGCATGCGGACGGGCGATCATGAACGACACCGTGCCGGGCAGGAACCGGCCTTCGGCCGTCCCGCCCTCGCCGACGGTCAGCTTCACCAACCCTGTTCCCCGTCCGTGAGGCCGCCGGAGGCAGGCGCGGCGCTGCGCGAGGACGGGACCCTGTGAAGGCTGGGCGGTATACCCCGAGAACGGGGCCTCCCGACTCACCATCCGCACCTACCGGATCAGCGCGGACGGCGAGGCCGACGGCCACGCACAGCAGCTCACGGTCTCCAGCGAGCATGACACCGAGCGCCTGCCGAAGTCGCACGAGTGGCCGCCGTGCCGCTGCCCGCGCTGCCGGACCAGACAGGAAACAGAACCCCGGTAGCAAGCCCGGCCCCTCCACAGCCCCAACGATGTGGTTGGCGAATCCCGTCACGGCTGTCAAGTGGCGTGAGAGTCCCAGCGACACGCCGCCTGCACGGCGTGTCGCTGGGACTACGCGCCCACTTGGCTCCCGCTTGGCGATTCGCCAGCAGCATCCCGCCACGGACGGAGGCGGGTGGCTTCTACAGCAACGGCCCCACCTCGGACCCGAACTCCCCCATTTGGTCGACAAGTTCGGTCCGGCTCCGGCTCCGGAACCGCACCTGGATCTGCCCCACCCCCATCGCCGCGTACGCCCGCAGCGACTCGGCGAGCACCTCCGGCCGTCCGCTGACGGTGCGACGCCCGACGTCCCAGCCCGGCTCCCCGACGTACAGCGGCTCGGCGATGGCGCCGATGGTGAGGGGAGCGGTGATGCCGGCCTCCTCGCGCAGGCGTCGTAGGCGGGCGATCTGGGCCGGAAGGCGGTCCCGGGGGTCGCCCTGAGGGAGCCAGCCGTCGCCGCGTACGGCCGCCCTGCGCACGGCGGCGGGGGACGAGCCGCCCACCCAGAGCGGGACGCGCTCCTGGGTGGGGCGGGGGCGCTGGCCAAGGTCCTCGAAGTCGTACAACTTGCCGTGGTGGGAGGGGAATTCGTCCGGGCCCAGGGCCGCTCGGAGCGCGTCGACGCACTCGTCGAGGACGGCTCCCCGGCGCTCGAAGTCGACACCCAGCGCCTCGAACTCCTCCCGTACGTGTCCGGCGCCGACGCCGAGGATCAGTCGGCCGCCCGAGAGGTGGTCGAGGGTGGCGTACTGCTTGGCGGTGAGGAGTGGGTGGCGGAGTCCGACGACCGCGACGTGGCTGAGGAGCCGGACGCGCTCCGTCACCCCCGCCAGGAAGGCGAGGGTGGCGACCGGGTCGTACCAGACCGTGCTCATCGCGGGTGCGAGGCGGCGCGGGATGGCCACGTGGTCGCAGGTGGCGATGTACGCGAACCCCGCCCGGTCGGCGGCCCGCGCGATCTCGGCCAAGTCCTCCGGCCCGGCGTCCGCCTCCCAGGGCTCGGCGTACAGGGTGCTCTGCGACTGGACGGGGAGCTGCATCCCGAAGCGGAGCATCCCGCCGGTCGTGCTCAACGGGCGCTCCCCGGCCCCGCCCACAACCCCTCCCCCGTCAGCCCCAGCAGCTCGATCGCGTTCCGCCGCACGATCCGGTCGACGACATCCGGGTCCAGGTGCCCCATCTGCGCCTCGCCCACCTGGCGGGACTCGGGCCAGGTGGAGTCGGAGTGGGGGTAGTCGGTCTCGTACAACACGTTGCCCACGCCTATCGCGTCGAGGTTCTTCAAGCCGAACGCGTCGTCGAAGAAGCAGCCGTAGACGTGGTCGGCGAAGAGTTCGGACGGCGGTCGGTGGACCTTGTCGGCGACGCCGCCCCAGCCGCGGTTCTCCTCCCAGACGACGTCGGCGCGCTCCAGGATGTAGGGGATCCAGCCGATCTGGCCCTCGGCGTACATGACCTTGAGGTGGGGGAAGCGCTCGAACTTGCCGCTCATCAGCCAGTCGACCATCGAGAAGCAGCAGTTGGCGAAGGTGATGGTGGAGCCGACGGCGGGCGGGGCGTCGGCGGAGGTCGACGGCATGCGGCTCGACGAGCCGATGTGCATGGCCACGACCGTGCCGGTCTCGTCGCAGGCGGCGAGGAAGGGGTCCCAGTCGTCGGTGTGGACGGAGGGCAGGCCGAGGTGCGGGGGGATCTCGGAGAAGGCCACGGCCCGGACTCCGCGGGCGGCGTTGCGGCGTACCTCCGCCGCCGCCAGCTCCGCGTCCCAGAGGGGGACCAGGGTGAGGGGGATCAGACGGCCCCGCGCCGCCGGCCCGCACCACTCCTCCACCATCCAGTCGTTGTACGCCCGGACGCCGAGCAGCCCCAGCTCGTGGTCGGCGGCCTCGGTGAACGTCTGGCCGCAGAAGCGCGGGAAGGTCGGGAAACAGAGGGCCGACTGGACGTGGTTGACGTCCATGTCGGCGAGGCGCTGCGTGACGTCGTACGAGCCGGGGCGCATCTGCTCGTAGGTGATGATCTCCAGTTTGATCTCGTCCCTGGAGTAGCCGACGGCGGTGTCGAGGCGGGTCAGCGGGCGGTGCAGGTCCTCGTAGACCCACCAGTCGCCGATCGGGCCGTCGTCGCCGGGGGCACCCATGACGGGCTTGAAGCGGCCGCCGAGGAACGTCATCTCCTTCAGCGGCGCGCGGACTATGCGGGGACCGATGTCCCGGTACTTCTTCGGGAGCCGGTCCTGCCAGACGTTCGGGGGCTCCACCGTGTGGTCGTCGACGGAGATGATCTTCGGGAAGGGGGTGGTCGTCGCCGTGGCGGTCTCCATGGTCTCCATGTGCGCCACGGTAGCGCCGATCTGACGGCCCGTCAGCTGGTGCGGTGAGGCGTTGATGTGTACGGGGTTCGGCGGGGCCCGTGTCCCGACGGACCCCGGTCCGCCCCGTCGGGGCACGGGGCGCGACACACAACCCCTCGGGTGCGAATCCGCGAGGAAAGCTTGTGTGGACCTGGTGATGTCCCGCGTGGCGACCTGTGATCGAGCTCTCGCACGGCTGACGGATCTGCCATGAACAAGGCAAACTGGCTTCCCTGGGGCCGCTCAGGGGTCAGGGAGGCTGGGGGGACGTCGATGGGTGGTGAACCGGGAGTGCCGGAAGTCGGTGTGCCGCGAGTGCCGGAGCAAAGGGGTCCCGTGGACGATCGGATTCCGGAACCGGACGCCCAGGCCGCGGCCGAGCTCCGCTTCAGCGTGCTCGGGCCCGTGCGGGCCTGGCGCGGCGTCGAGCCCCTGGCCACCGGTTCGCCCCAGCAACGTGCGCTGCTGGCCGCGCTGTTGCTGCGCGAGGGCCGTACGGCCACCGCGAGCGAGCTGATCGACGCGCTGTGGGGCGACGAGCCGCCGTCGCAGGCGCTGGCCGCCGTACGGACGTACGCCTCGCGGCTGCGCAAGGTCCTCTCCCCCGGTGTGCTGGTGAGCGAGTCCGGGGGGTATGCGATCCGGTCGCTGTCCGGCGGCGCGCTGGACCTCGCGGTGGCCCAGGACCTGGCGGCGGACGCCGAGAAGGCCAAGAACTCCGGGGATCCGTGCCAGGCCCGGCATCTGCTGAACAAGGCGTTGGGGCTGTGGGACGGGGAGGTGCTGGCGAGCGTTCCGGGGCCGTACGCGGAGACGCAGCGGGCCCGCCTCGACGAGTGGCGGCTCCAACTCGTCGAGACCCGGCTGGACATGGACCTGGAGCAGGGCTGCCACGCGGAGGCGGTCTCCGAGCTGACGGCCCTCACCGCCGCGCACCCTTTGCGGGAGCGTCTGCGCGAACTGCTGATGCTCGCCCTGTACCGCAGCGGCCGTCAGGCGGAGGCCCTCGCCGTGTACGCGGACACGCGCCGGCTCCTCGCCGACGAGCTGGGCGTGGACCCGCGCCCGGGCCTGCGGGAGTTGCAGCAGCGCATCCTGCAAGCGGACCCGGGCCTCGCGGAACCCTCCGCCCCGCTGGGCCCCGAGCCCGCCGCCGCCCCCGTCCGCCCCGCCCAACTCCCGGCGACCGTCCCGGACTTCACCGGTCGTTCGTCCTTCGTCAACGACCTGTGCGAGGTGCTGGCGGAGGCGTCCGGCGCCGAGGGCCAGGTGATGGCGGTGTCCGCGCTGGCGGGCATAGGCGGCGTGGGGAAGACGACCCTCGCGGTGCATGTGGCCCACCGGGCGCGGCCGTCCTTCCCGGACGGCCAGCTGTACGTCGACCTCCAGGGCGCCGGTTCCCGGCCGGCCGAGCCGGAGACGGTCCTCGGCTCCTTCCTCCGCGCGCTGGGCACCGCCGACTCGGCGATCCCGGACTCCCTGGAGGAGCGGTCCGCGCTGTACCGGTCGGTCCTGGACGGCCGCCGGGTGCTCGTGCTGCTCGACAACGCCCGCGACGCCGCCCAGGTACGGCCCCTCCTGCCGGGCACGGCGGGCTGCGCGGCCCTCGTCACGGCCCGGGTGCGCATGGTGGATCTGGCCGGGGCCCACCTCGTCGACCTGGACGTGATGTCCCCCGACGAGGCCCTCCGGCTCTTCACGAAGATCGTCGGCGAGGAGCGGGTCGCGGCGGAACGCAAG
The DNA here is from genome assembly GCF_024612015.1 of Streptomyces sp. CA-210063. NCBI lineage: Bacteria > Bacillati > Actinomycetota > Actinomycetes > Kitasatosporales > Streptomycetaceae > Streptomyces > Streptomyces sp. CA-210063. The sequence goes on along the minus strand of NZ_CP102512.1, from coordinate 6,084,709 downwards.
GCCGCGCTCGACGTCGTGGCCGCCTGCGGTTTCCTGCCGCTCGCCATCCGCATCGCGGCCTCCCGCCTCGCGGCGCGCAGAACCTGGACGGTGTCCGTCCTGGCCGCCAAACTCGCCGACGAGCGGCGGCGGCTGGACGAGCTCCAGGCGGGCGACCTGGCCGTGAAGGCCACCTTCGAGCTGGGCTACGGCCAGCTGGAGCCGGCCCAGGCCCGCGCCTTCCGCCTGCTCGGCCTGGCCGACGGCCCGGACATCTCCCTGGCCGCCGCGGCCGCCGTACTCGACCTGCCGACGGAGGACACCGAGGACCTCCTGGAGATCCTCGTCGACACGTCCCTCCTCGAATCCGCGGCTCCCGGCCGCTACCGCTTCCACGACCTCGTACGCCTCTACGCGCGTGCATGCGCCGAACGCGACGAACAGTCGACGGGCGAGCGGGAGGCGGCGATGTCGCGGCTGCTGGACTTCTATCTGGCGACGGCGGCGCAGGTGTACGCGATCGAGCGGCCGGGGGACCGGCTGGTGGACCATCTGGAGCCCACCGAGTATCCGGGCCTGCGCTTCACCGAGGGCTCCGCCGCCCTCGACTGGCTCTACAACGAGGCGGCCTGCCTGCTGGCCTGCGTACGGCAGTCCGCGGGCACCGACCGGCTGCGCCGCGCCGTCGACCTGCTCTGGGCGGCCAAGGACCTCACCGAGTCCGGCGCCAACTCCCACCAGTACGAGACCACCGCGCGCGCCATGTGCGACGCGACGCGGGCGGCGGGGGACGTACGGGCGGAGGGGCGGGCGCGGACGATGCTGACGAACGTTTTACTGGTGTCCGGCCGTATCCAACAGGCGGGAGACCAGGCACAGCTCGCCATGGACCTCACGGCCTCCGCGCGGGACGTCGCCACCAGTTGGGTGGCCAACGACCGGGGTCTCATCTCCATGCACCAGGGCCGCTACGCGGACGGCAAGACCTTCCTGGAGCAGGCGATCGAGGGCTACCGGGCGGCCGGCAACCGGCTCAACGAGGCGGTGACGCTGGCCAATCTCTCCCGCGCCCATCTGGGCATGGGCAACGTCGACAAGGCCATCGACATCGCGCGGCACAGCCTCGACGTGCACACCGAGATGGGCCGGCCGATGCGCCGCGCCAACGCCCATCTCGCTCTCGGTCTCGCGCTGACCAGTGCGGGCCGGCACACCGAGGCGCTCGAACAGTTCTCGGACGCCCAGGGCATCTTCGCCGAGCACCGGCAGCGGCTCTGGGAAGGCAACACGCACTTCCGCATGGCCGAGGCGCACCTCGCCGCGCAACGGCCCGCGCGCGCCGCCCAGCACGCCGAACAGGCCCTCGCCCTGGGCTGTGTCGGCGGCGACCGGATGCGCGGTCACATCGTGACGCTCCTCGGGCGGGCCCTGTCCACGCTGGGGCAGACCGACCGGGCGAACGCCTGCTGGCGGGACGCGATCAGCCTCTACGAGCAGAGCGGCGCCGCCGAGGAGGCCGCGGCCGTACGCACACTGATCGCACCGGCCGCGGCGGCCTGAGGCGACGGGCAAGGGCACGGGCACGGGTAAAAGCGCGGCCCCAGGCGACCAGCGGCCGGCGGCGGTCTGCTCGCACCGGGCGATTGCGGACGTTCAGCATTCGTTTATCTCCGCCCGGCACTCTCATACCTGCCAGACCGTCGCGTCGGGGGGCAGGCGGTCCGCACGGGGGGCGCAACCAGTTAGGGTGCGGCCTCGCATCGCCCGTCCGGCGGCCCTCGGGGGAGCTTCCGGACGGGCGTTCCTGACTCGTCACCACAGCAGAGGAACTCAGGCCATGAGCGACAAGAAGACGGACGCGGACGTCACCACGCTGGACAACAGCATGCCCAGCGAGCCCGCCAAGACCGAGGCCGAGACCATCACGACGATGGACAACAGCATGCCCACGCCGCCGAAGAACCCGGTCGTCAAGCCGCTGGACAACAGCATGCCCAGCGAGCCCGTCAAGACCGAGGCCATCACGACGATGGACAACAGCATGCCCGCCCCGCCCGCCCTCGACCTCGACCTCGACAACGGCAAGTAGGGCCGGCGGCACGCACGACTTCCGTTCCCACGGGGATCGGCCGCGGTGGCGCGGAGGGGGAGCCACCGCGGCCGAGGCATGTCCGGACCTCACCTCGCCACCACCGGCCCCGACAGCAACAGGAACGCCCCCTCATCCCACCCACACCCGCTGGCATCCGTTCGCGCGCCCGACACCCGGGCTTCGCCCCGGCGCACCACCCTCGGGTGTCATGGCTTCCGAGCACACGGGCATCGCGCACGGCCCCGGTACCGCGCATGGCCCCGGTACCGCGCACGCCCCCGGCCGGGCGTACGCCCTGCGTCAGCTCGTACCGCTGATCGCGGTGTTCGTCGTGCTCGTGGACGCGGCCACCGACTTCTTCCCCGACGACCCCCTCACCGGGGTCCTGACGCCGACGCGCCTCGCGGTGGTGGCGGGCCTGGTCGCGCTGGTCCTCCCGGGCGGCGGGCAGGGGTGGGCGCAGCGGGTCCGGAACTTCCGTACGCGGCTCGACGTGCCCGTCGCGGTCCTGCTCCTCGCGGCCCTCACCACCACGTTCCTCGGCGGGCACCCCACCGCCCCGCTGCGCGGCCTGCTCACGGTCGTCGCCTGCTACTACCTCGTCGTCGGCCTGCGCCGCACCCAGCCGGAGTCCTGGCGGGCGATCGGCCTCCTCGCCCTGGCCGGTATCGCCGCCGCCGGGACGGCCGCCTTCTCCCAGTTCACCAACGGCACACCGACCGGTTTCTGCCGTACGGGCCTGCTCACCGACGTCTCCTGCGACGGCGGAGGCACCGGCACGGGCGCGGGCAGCGGTGATGTGCTGATCCGGACCATCGGCACCTTCGCCAACCCCAACCTGCTGGCGGCCTTCCTCGTCCTGCTGCTGCCGTTCGCGCTGCTCGCCGCCGTCTCGCTGGACGAGCGCACGGCCCGTACGGCCGTGGTCCTCGTGGCGGTCGTCGGTTACGGCGCCCTGCTCACCACCTTCTCCCGCGCGGGATACGTCGCGGGTGCCGCCGGACTGCTCGTGCTGGGCGGCGCGTACTGGCTGGCCCCCCGCCTCGCCGACCGGGCCCAGCGGCGCCTGGTGACGGTGCTGGGGTTCGGGTTCCTCGTGGGGGCCGCCGCGCTGATCTCGTTCGTGTCGCGGGCCGGGAACTCGCTGGGCGTGCGCGGACAGGCCTGGAACGCGGCCCTCGACGTGGCCGTCAGCAACCCGCTGGGCGTGGGACTCGGCCGCTCCGGTGCCGTCATCTCCGCCACCGCGCCCGGCGAGCGGACCTTCGTCCACGCCCACAACATGTGGCTCAACTGGCTCGTGGAGACGGGCCCCCTCGGCCTGCTCGGCATCGTCTCGGTGACCGTGGTCGCCTGGTACTCGGCCGGCCGTGCCGCCCGCGCCAAGTCGGTCGTCGGCACCATCGGGCTGGCCTCGCTGACCGGGTTCTTCCTGATGGGCATGATGGACCACCCGGCCAACCTGGACCGGATCGAGACGCTGTTCTGGTTCGTACTGGCGGTGGTGATGGCCGAGGCGCCGACCGGGTGGCGAGGCACCACCGGGCACTCCGCCGTCTCCACCACCTCCACCGCGTCCCGCCCGAGGCAGCCCCGGCACGGCCTCCCCCAGCACGGCAGCGCAACCCCCGGCGCCCCCGTACCCGCACAGCGCTGACCGCCGGCCCAGGCTCCGAGGCCCCGTCAGCCGGTCCTCCGCCCCCGCAGCTCCCCCTTCACCACCTTCCCGCTCGCGTTCCTCGGCAGCTCCCGCACGAAGTCCACCGCCCTCGGCACCTTGTAGTTGGCCATCTCGCGGCGGGACCAGGCGATGAGGTCGTCGGCGGTCAGCAGTGACCCCGGGCGGCGTACGACGTACGCCTTGCCGACCTCGCCCAGGCGCGCGTCCGGGATGCCGATGACCGCCACGTCGGCCACGTCCGGGTGGAGGCCGAGGAGTTGCTCGATCTCGGCGGGGTACGCGTTGAAGCCGCCGACGATGAACATGTCCTTGATGCGGTCGGTGATCCGGAGGTTGCCGGCGTCGTCGAGGACGCCGACGTCGCCGGTACGCAGCCAGCCGTCGGCGGTGACGGCACGGGCGGTCTCGGCGGGGTCCTCGAAGTAGCCCCGCATGACGTTGAAGCCGCGGACGAGGACCTCCCCCGGGGAGCCGGGCGGCAGCGGGGCGCCCGACGGGCCGACGACCCGCACCTCCGTCCCCGGGATCGCCCGGCCGGACGTCGACGCGATCACCGACGGCTCGTCGCCGCGCCGGCACATCGTGACGATGCCGCTGGCCTCGGAGAGGCCGTACGCCGTCAGGACGGTGTCCACGCGCAGCTCCGCCCGCAGGCGTTCGACCAGTTGGAGCGGCACCACCGCCGCGCCCGTCACCACCAGGCGCAGGGCGCTGAGGTCGTAGTCGTCACGGGCGGGGTGGTCCAGGAGGGACTGGTGGAGGGTCGGGGGGCCGGGGAGGACCGAGACCCGCTCGGCCGCCACGTTGGCCATCGCCGTCTCCACGTTGAACACCGGCTGCGGGATCATCGTCGCGCCCCGCATCAGACAGGCGAGCACGCCCGCCTTGTAGCCGAAGGTGTGGAAGAAGGGGTTCACGATCAGATAGCGGTCGCCCTGCCGGAGACCGGCCAGTTCGCTCCACACCTCGTACGCCCGCAGGGTCTGCGCGTGGGTGATCACCGCGCCCTTGGGGCGGCCGGTGGTGCCCGAGGTGAAGACGAGGTCGGACGGGGAGTCGCCGGTCAGCGCCGCCGAACGCGCCCGTGTCTCCGCCGCCGCGACCCCGTCGCCGCTCGCGAGGAAGTCCTTCCAGGTGCGGAAGTCGGCGGGGGCGTCGTCCGCGAGGACCACCACCTGCTCCAGATGCGGGAGTCCGGGCAGCGGGCCCGGGCTCTCGCACACACCGCCCGCCCCCGCCGCCCTCGGGCGACCGCTGTCCGCCCCCGCCGCCCGCCGCAACGACGCCACGTACGACGTCCCCAGGAACGTCCCGGTGATGAACAGCAGCTTCGCCCGGCTGCGGGCCAGCACGTCCGCCGCCTCGCCGCCCTTGAAACGGGTGTTCAGCGGGACGAGCACCGCGCCCGCCGAGACCGCGCCGAGTGCGGAGACGATCCAGTCGAGGGAGTTCGGCGCCCAGATGGCGACGCGGTCACCGACCCGCACCCCGTTCGCGACGCACGCGGCGGCCGCGCGCTCGACCCGCACGCCCAGTTCCGCGTACGACACCCGCGTACGCCCGTCGACGACGGCCTCGACCCCGCCGAACCGCCGGACCGCCGAGCGGACCAGCCCCGGCACGGTCCCCCACTCCACGTCACCGCGCCCCTCCACGTCACCGCGCACAGCAGGCCTCCGTACCCGAGAACCAGCAGCCGGCCAGGTGGCCGACCACTCGGCCGGCCGCTCAGCGCCGACCACTAGCTGACTACCCGTCAGATTAGCTGTACCCTGACGGACTGTCAGCCTCTGGCCGTTTCGGCCGGACAGGCCGGACAGCCCCTGGCCCATGCCCCTGTGCGGAGGTGTGCCCCATGGCCGTGCTCAAGGACGCGACAGCGCTCGTCGGCATCGGCCAGACCCCCTTCGCCAAGCAACTGCCGGAAACAGAACGGGCGTTGGCGTGCCGAGCGATCCTCGCCGCGCTCGACGACGCCGGGATCGCGCCGGACGAGGTCGACGCGCTCGCCTCGTACACGATGGAGGAGACGGACGAGGTCGAGGTCGCGAAGGCACTCGGCCTCGGTGACCTCACCTTCTTCAGCAAGGTCGGCTACGGCGGCGGCGGTTCGTGTGCCACGGTCGCGCATCTGGCCGCCGCGATCGCGACCGGGCAGGCCACGGTGGGCGTCGCCTGGCGGTCCCGCAAGCGCGGCTCGGGCCCCCGCCCGTGGAAGAACACGACGGTCCAACTCCCCACCCCGGCCCAGTGGACCCGCCCGTACGGCCTGCTCCGCCCCGCCGACGAGATAGCCATGCTCGCCCGCCGCCACATGCACGAGTACGGCACCACCCGCGACCACCTCTTCAACGTGGCGCTGGCCTGCCGGAACAGAGCGAACCAGAACCCGGCCGCGATCATGTACGACCGCCCGCTGACCCGCGAGATGTACATGAACTCCCGCTGGATCAGCGAGCCCCTCTGCCTCTTCGACAACTGCCTCGAGACGGACGGGGCATTGGCGTGCGTCCTGGTCTCCGCCGAACGCGCCCGCGACTGCCGCCGCGCGCCCGTCTACGTCCACTCCGCCGCCCAGGGCCTGCCCGCCCAGCACCACGGCATGGTCAACTACTGGAACGACGACCCGCTGACCGGCCCCGCCTGGACCGCCGCCCGGCACCTGTGGAAACACGCGGACCTCACCCCGGACGACATCGACGTCGCCCAGATCTACGACGCCTTCACCGCGCTCATCCCGCTCTCCCTGGAGGGCTACGGCTTCTGCGGCCGGGGCGAAGGGGGCGCCTTCACGGAAGGGGGCGCCCTGGAGATCGGCGGCCGGCTGCCCCTCAACACCTCCGGGGGCGGCCTCAGCGAGGCGTACGTGCACGGCTTCAACCTGATCACCGAGGGCGTACGGCAGTTGCGCGGCACGAGCACCGCGCAGGTGCCGGGGGCGGCGAGTTGTCTGGTGACGGCGGGCGAGGGAGTACCGACATCAGCCCTGCTACTGAGGAGTTGAGGCAGTTGAAGGAGTCGAGGGAGTTGAGGGAGTCGAAGGAGTTGAGGGCATGCTGACCCCCGTCGTGGATGTGGACGGCGCCCCCTTCTGGGAGTACGCCGCCCGAGGCGAACTACGCGTCCAGGCCTGCGCCGACTGCGGCGAACTCCGCTTCCCGCCCCGCCCCTGCTGCCCCCACTGCCGCTCGTTCGCGACCGAGTGGCGCCGGGTCTCCGGCCGGGGCCGCGTCTGGTCGTACGTCCTCCCCCACCCGCCCCTCCTCCCCGACTACGCCGAGCAGGCCCCGTACAACGTCGTCCTCGTCGAACTGGCCGACGCCCCGCGCATCCGCCTCGTCGGCAACCTGGTGAGCGAGCCGGACGCCCGGCTGGACTCGGTACCGGTGGAGCGGATCCGGATCGGGGCGCGGGTGCAGGTGGTGTTCACGTCCACCGGCCTGCCCCAGTGGGTACTGGAGCGACCGTGACCCTGCGCACCACGACGGACAAGGACACAGGCGTAGCGCTCCTGACCCTGGACCGCCCGGAGAAACTGAACGCGCTCGACCTGCCCACGGCGGCGACACTCAGCTCGTTCTGGCGGGAGTTGAGGTTCGACGACTCCGTACGGGCCGTCGTCGTGACCGGCGCCGGGGACCGCGCCTTCTGCACGGGCCTGGACCGGGACGCGGCGACCGCCGTACCGCAGCCGAGCTCCCCGTACACGATCGAGGACCCCCTCCTCAGGATCGGCCCCAAGTCGAACGACCTCTGGAAACCGGTGATCGCGGCCGTGAACGGCATGGCCTGCGGCGGCGCCTTCTACCTCCTCGGCGAGTCGGACTTCCTCGTCGCCGACCCCTCCGCCACCTTCTTCGACCCCCACACCACCTACGGCATGGTCAGCGCCTTCGAGTCCGTCCTCATGGCCCAGCGGATGCCGTACGGGGAGGCCGCGCGGATGGCGCTGATGGGCACCGCCGAGCGGATGTCGGCGCGACGAGCGTACGAGGTGGGCCTGGTCTCGGAGGTGACGGACCCCGGCGAGGCCGTCACCGCGGCCGTACGGTGCGCCGAGGTGATCGCCGGGTATCCGCCGGAGGCGGTCCAGGGCACGGTCCGGGCCTGCTGGGCGGCCCAGGAAGCGGCCAGGGCGCACGCTCTCGCGTACGCCCCACACCTCGTGTCGCTGGGCAACCTGCCGGGAAAACGGCAGGCGGAGCTGTTCGCGGGGCGCAGGCCGGGGGGATTCCGGGTGCGGTGAAGTGAGACCTCGCCGAAGGTCAGCTGGTCGGCTCGGCCTCCGGTTCCGCCACACAGTGGTCGAGCGACGACGCCATGCTCTTCCTCGCCATCTCGATGTCGACCGTCACCTTGTCATCGGCAGGCACGTCGATCTTCCACGTCTCGTCCTTGATCGTGGTGCCGTTCTTGTCCTTGAACGAGACGGCGACCCAGAACGCGGCGTCACTCAGGTTCGGGTTGGTCACCTCGACGGTCGCGTACGGCTCCTTCACGGTCGCGCACTTCACCAACCGCACGGTCGCCGGCTCCAGTTGCTCTTCACCCGAGCCGGTGTCCTCGGTGGACGAGTCGCCGTAGGAGTCGTCGTAATCGTCGTCGTTGTCGTCATAGTCGTAGCTCTTGCCGGACGTACTCCCGCCCGAGGACGAGGAGGACGTGTCGTGGTCCTGGGAGGACGAGCTGCAACCGCCCCCGCCGCCACCGTCGCTGCTGCCGCCGCTGGAGCTGGAACTGCTGCCGCCGCTGGAACCGCGTCCCGTCGAGAACCCGGTCAGCGTGAGCACGACGATCACCGCCATCGACGCGAACTTCAGTCCGCGCGCCCGTGTTTGCCCGTGCATGAGCGGCCCCTTCACTCGGCGGTACGCGACAGGTCGGTCAGCTTGCAGGTGCCGCCACGCGCCGCGAAGGCGCTGTCGTCCACCGAGCCCTCGATCACCTTGACGTTGAGGACCTCGGAGGAACCGGCGGGCACGGACCGGATGACGCCGCCCTCGGTGGTGGCGACGCTCTTGCCGTCGGTGTCCGTGAACTCGACCTCGAACCTGTAGGTGTACGTGCTGGCCGAGCTGCGGTTGGTGGCGCGGACACGCGCGACGAGGCCGTTGTCGTACTCACAGCTCTCGATCTTCAGATCCCTGGCGGCACCCTTGGAGCTGGACGTCCCGCCCGTCCCCGTGGTGGTGCTCCCACCCGTGGTGGTCGTACTGCCGCTGTCGCTGCCGCCGCTGGAGCTGGAGGAGCTGGACGAGGAGGAGCCGCCGGAGCAGCCTCCGCCGCTGGAGCCGCGCGCTCCGGTGAGCGCGAACACGGCGATACCGAATACCGCGATGGCCCGGACATGACGAGACTGCACTTGCTCAACCCCCGTTGAGTAGCGTCGATGTGATGTCGCACCTGCAAATGGGATCACTCCGGTGGGCAGGTGCACGACACCCTAACAGCACGTGGAGCACCCGAAGTCCGTGCTGCCCGGCGCTCACCCGGGCCGTTGGTCAGCGCTCAGAGGTCGTCCACGTCGACCAGCCCGTCCTGGACAGCGCGGGCCACCAGGCTTGCCTTGGTCCGCGCGGGGCGGCCGACGTTCGCGTACTTGATCCGCACCCGGTCCAGATACGAGTTGACCGTCCGAACGGAGATGCCGAGACGCTGCGCGACCAGTTCCTTCGACTCCGACTGGAACCATTCGATGAGCACGTTCTCCTCGCGCGTGGAGAGCTGGGGGCGGTCGGCGCGGGTGTTCGTTCCCAGCGCGCCGGCCAGCGCGGGCGGCATGTAGGGCCGCTCATCGGCTGCTGCCAGCGTCGCCTCGACCAGGTGCTCTCGGCCCTCGCTCTTGGTCAGAAAGGTCGCGGCTCCCAGGTCCAGGCAGGTGAGCGCGGTCTTCTCGTCATCCCGCATCGAGTAGACGACCACGTGTCGCCCGGCGTCGACGAGTCTTCGGAGGCTGCCGAAGGCGGGGCCGCCTTCACCCAGTTGCAGATCCAGGACGACGACGTCGGCCGTGCTGCCCGGCGCGGTCCAGGCCTCCCCCACGGAGCCGCCGGCCGCGACCACGGTGATGGGCCGCCGTGATGCGGCGTACCACATCTCCACACCCGCGAGGATGGCGGGATGGTCGTCGATGACGACCACGCTGACTGGTGCATCGCTACTCATGTCAGGTCAACTCCCGAGGCCGCCGATCTGCTCCAACTGGCCTCCACCCACACACTTCCACCGCGCGTAGTTCTGGCCACGGACACCTTCGCGTCCGTGACCCGGCCGCGCGACGGTGCAGCCTCTCCCGTGTGGCGGCCGTCCGCGCAGTCCACGCCGACCACGCTCACGCGTACCGCCCGGGGGGTCCACACGACAGTCACGCGCGCGGTCGAGCGAGTACGGCCCAGGGTCACCGCCACCGGGTCGATCAACTCCCTGCGTACCTCCACAGGCACCTCACCCGGCCGGCCTCGTACGGCCAGGCTCACCGTCACCCCCTGCTGTTCGGCCACCTCGACGCATGCCCGCAACTCGTTCAGCAGCGGGTCCGTGACGGTATCGCCCTCGGCGAACAGGCGGCGCATACGGGTGGCTTCCACGCCGCACCGCAGCCTGACCTCCTCGTCGTGCGGACTCAGCACACCGTGGCCGAGGCCCACCAGCAGCGGCACGGTCGTCGCCGTCAGCGCGCGGTAACGCTCCTTGTGATCACGCTGCATGTCCTCGTGGATGCGTTCCCGGGTACGCAGTTCCTCCTCCCGAGCGGCCGCGGTCCCCGCTGCCGGCGCCGTACCGTGGAGCAGACGCGCCATGAGGACAGCGACGGAGAGCTGGAAGCCACAGTTGGATATCGCGGAGATCCCCATGGTGGCCGACTCCGCGGCGGTCGGTGCCCCGGACAGCAACACAGCGATCGCGTTGATCCCTACATGTGCCCCGAGAAACGCCGCGAACATCCTGACGCGCAGGTCCGCTGCCAGCAGGAACAGCGCATGCCAGCCGACCGTTGCGAACGCCCAGTCCGCCTCACCCGTCAACCGCTCCGGCGGGAGCGTGAAGGCGCCTACCGCCGAAACGGCCAGCACCCAGCCCAGGCTCCACCCGCGCACCCTCGGCGGGATCCGCCTGCCACGCAGCAGATAGGCGCCCCCGATCGCCACGACGGCGGTGAGGCAGACGAAGGCCGCTGTCTGTGCCCACGCGGGGCGGTACACACCCTGGTAGGTCGTCAGCTGGCGGAGGGAGATGGTGAACTGCCACCCCAGGCTGACCAGCAGCACGGCCAGTTGGGCCCCGTAGCGGAGCTGCCCGCGGATGAAGCGGACGACAGCCGTGTGCTGTGCCTGGACGCGGGACGGGCGCGGTACGTCCGTCACATGCGCTCCACCCCCTGTCCCTGGCGCCCGAGCCCGGTCGTGCCAGCGCCACTGCACGCGGGTCCCCGTGCCGGGATGTGAGGTGACCGTGGCGGAGCCTCCGGCCGCGTGCATCCTGCCGATGATGGAACCGGAGATGCCCCGGCGCCGTGCGGGGACGGACTCCGGGTCGAAGCCGCGTCCCACGTCGGACAGTTCGACGACGGCGCCGTCCCCCTCTGGCCATGCCCTGAGCTCTGCTTCCCGCACCCCGGCATGGCGTGCCACATTGGTGACGGCCTCCCGGACCCCGTTGAATATCGCGAGCCCAGGGCCGGACGGAATCGCGAGCGGGCCGTCGATGTGCGTCTTGAGCCGCACCCTGGCCGGTCCCTCGCCCTCGGGCACGCAGCTGAGCAGCGCCGCGAGGTCGACGCTCCCGGTCTCGAATCCGGGCACGGCTGACAGTGCCTCCAGATCCTGTCTGGCACGTGGAGGCAGCCACGACCAGTCCCGGCCGTCGCCCTGGGAGACCATCAGCAGCGTCGCGCTCGCCGTGTCGTGCAGGGTCGCCAGGTACTCGCGCTCGGTCGCCCTCCGAGCGGCCGCGACCTCCACCTCCCGGCGCACCGCCGCCCTGACCGCGGCCGACCGGTCAGCCGCCCTGGCCAGCGCCCGAACAACGAGGTAGGCGGCCCTCGACAGGACCACCTGGATCAGCATGCGCACGAGTGGGACGACATCCGGGCCGTGCCCCGGCGAGGAGAGGACGTCGCCCATGGCGCAGCCGGCAGCCCCCAACGCGGCCAGGGCAACCCCGGCCACTGGGCGCGTCGCCCACTCGTACTGGAAGGTGATGACGCTGATGCCGACAATCGCCTCCACCATCACATCCGCGCCGTCACCGCCGATCACCGGCTGGGACAACCCCGTCAACACCACCACGGCCGCGTCCAACGTCCACAGCAGGGCGAGCGGGAGCAGGCGCGGGCGGCGCAGCGAGTAAAGGCGCACACCACAGGCGAGGAGAGCGGGCACCAGCAGAGACATCGCCAGGGGAACGTCCGCCGCGTCCGCCGAGACGACGCCCAGCGCACCGCACAGGCAGACCACGGTGGACCGGAACCACACTCCGTACCGCTCGAGGGTCAGGATCAACAGGCGCTCGCTGGACTTGGGGCCGTCCAACGGCAAAGCGACTCCGCGCTTCTTCCCCCCGTGCCCCCCGAGCCACATGGGATCAAGGGTAGTTGAGCCGCGATTTTGTGGGGCGAACGACCGGCACACCCAGCGACCGGGCCTGGCTACTGTCCCCGTAGTACGGGGCCGACGCGGCCATCTCATGGGGGCGACCTCGGTCGCCCAGTCACCTTGAAAGGACCATTCCATGCAACGAATCCGAAGATTTGCCACGCTACTCATAAGCAGCCTGGTGGCCATGGCGATTGCGTTCGCCTCGGCCACTCCGGCGAGTGCCGCCCCTGGTCGGAGCAACAGCGAGGGCACCGTCATCTTCATCCACGGATACGCGTGGAACGGGCATCACGACTGCACCGATTACTTCAAGAAGGCTCGAACCTTCTTCAAGAACAAGCACTGGGACGGAAACCTGTACACGTATGGGTACTACAGAGGCAACTCGAACTGCTCCTACAACTACAAGGGCAGCCGCAACACCTCGCTCAACGAAATCGCTAAGGCGTTCGCGCAGCGAATTGCCAAGAATTACGAGGCGAACCACAGGAAGGTCGACATCGTCGCCCACTCCATGGGCGGCCTGATCGTTCGCACCATGCTCCGCCACGTCGCACTGAAGGGCGGGAAGGATGGCTGGCCGAGGCGCCTCTACATCGAGGATGTCGTGACCCTCGGCACCCCCCACGATGGCACGAGTTGGGCCGAGGGGTGCGACGGGTTCCGCCAGTGCCGCCAGATGGAACCGGGGAGCGATTTCATCAAGACCCTTGGGGAAGGACTCTACCGGTCGGATATGGACACCGACTGGACCCTGATTTCGTCGTTCGACGATGGGGTCGTCAGCGAGGGCTCCGGTGTGGGCGCGAATTCCCAGCACAAGATTCAGTACAGGAATCTGCCCAACGACGATCCCGCCACCCGTGACCACAACTCGCTGACGAAGGTCGACTCAGGCTGGCACACGGCCCGCATCAAGCACAGCAGGTGGAGCGGCTATGCCGAGCACAAGGCACCGCTGGAAAGAGCACGCCTGGCGGTGTATCAGCACTCCGCGAACTGATCTCCACAGCGGCTCGAACAGAAGGAACAATTCCTTTGCGGAAACTCAGAACAACCCTGAGCGCTCTTGCCGCCACGGCCGCGGCAGTCGGGGGTGGCCTCGTCGGCGCACCCGCCGCCCAGGCCGCGGCCACCTGGCAAGCCCACGACAAGATCTGCAAGACCTTCACAGACGCCAACGCCCAGCGCCTCGGTTCGGCCTGCGCGGAGGTGCAGAAGCGCGTCACCGACGCCGGCTCGGTCAACGGTTACCGCGGGAGAGTGACCGTCAACCCCACTGCGGGTAACTGGATGAAGCCGACCACCTACGTCTTCAGCTCGGAACTCGGGCAGGTCTGCTCGGGCGGCTGCGCCCGGCAGACCTCCGCGTGGACCTCCGCGTGGTCCCCGGTCGAGACCTGGGCCGGGACGTACGAGGTTCGGGGCGAGCTGCCCGGCGGCTATACCTTCGACGTCGCTGCCTCCTGGAGCAGTTGGGCACAGGTCGCCAAGAAGTGCGCCACCTACGCCGCCGGCAAGTTCTGTGTCTACCGGCATGAACGCGGCTACCGGGACACCATGCAGGAGCGTGCCAAGCTGACGGTCACCCCGGCCGCCGGCAAGTGGATCGAGCCGCGGTGGGTCCGGGTCGGCACCGTCATGAACGGCACCAACACCTTCAAGACCCGCGAACTCTGCGAACCGTCCTGCACCCGGCGCACCGCCACCTGGTCCGCCACCGTGGCCCGGACCATCCCCGGTCTCGCCAGCCCTCTCCAGCTCTACGCGTCCGCCCAGGTCGCACTCCCCTCCGGAGGCGTGAAGACCATCAAGGCCTCCCTCTCCGACTGACTCCGTCACCACCGCAGGGCCCGGCGGAGCGCGTCGCCGCCTCCATGACCTCTCACGGAACACCACCCCGCCCTGTCACCCATGGACAACTGTCGGTGTCCGAGGCGGCGTGGTTTCCGGCTTCCGGGAATCTGCACAGCGAATACATAGCGGCATCACGCCGTGCGATGCCGCTGCGCAAGGGCATGCGGGATGCCGCTGTGTTGGTGCGAAGTGTCCTGTTCGGGATTCCGTGGGTTCCGGTGGCCGAATTCAGTCGCGTCCCGATACCGCACGGTAGGTAGAGAACGTGTCCCCAAATCGTGTGCGCGCCTGCACGATTGCGTCGTCTGAGCGTTCGACTTCCTGGAGGTGCCGTCCGGTTGATTGGATGCCCGGCCTGCTCCGTGCTTTGATCCTGCGGCCGAGGCCCGCTAGTCCCCAGCGGGGCCGCCCCCCTTATGGATCATCCATACGAAGGGAAGTTTCCCCATGAACTCCGCTCTCCAGGTCGAGACCGTCGAGATCTCCGACGCCCAGCTCGACAACGTCTCCGGTGGTCTGGCCCCGCACGCCAGCCTCGTCGTCGGCCCCACGGCCGTCAGCGACGCGACCGTTCTGACCCAGGTCGAGGGTGTCAAGAACGAGGTCCTGGGCACCGTCGCCCAGTACAACCACCTCAGCGTCAGCGCCTCGCTCTGACCCACAGCCCCGGGCCCCTGAAGGAGCTTCGCTCTTTCAGGGGCTTCGCCCGTCAGGGGACCGGACCCGCCGCCCTCACGACGTCCGGGCCGTCCCCGTCCCCTTCTCCGCGTCCAGTGCGTACACACACCGGTCCTTGCTGCACGCGTACACGACGCCGTCCTTGACCACGGGTGAGCCGGTGATCTCGCCGCCCGTCGCCAGCTTCCACCGCAGTCGGCCGTCGTCGGCCTTCAGGGTGTACAGCAGGTGGTCCGTCGAACCGAAGTGGATGCGGCCCTCGGCCACCGACGGCGCCCCCACGATCTCGCCGCCCGCCTGGAAACGCCACTTCGGCGTACCGGTGACCGCGTCGAGCGTGTAGAGGCCCTTGCCGCTGCCGACGTGGACGTGCCCGGCGGCGACCAGCACCGGCTCGAGGGAGGAGCGGGACTCCGTCGCGATCCTCCACCGGTCCCGCCCGTCCGTCGCGTCGAGGGCGTAGACCGTGCCGAGGTAGTCGGCGAGGTACACCCCGCCGCCCGTGACCGCCGGGCCCGGCGCGAACGTCGGCGCGGACAGGAACACCGCCGGTGCCTCGAAGTGCCAGCGGACGTGCCCGCTCGCGATGTCGATGGCGAGGACGCGGCTGCCGGCGGAGACGTACACATAGCCGTCCGCGGCCGGTGTCATCCGTACCGGGACACCACCGCAGGACGCCGCGTCGCCGATGGGGTACGACCAGCGCTCGTCGCCCGTGCGGGCCTCCAGGGCGCGCAGCCGGGCGTCCTTCCAGACGTAGACCGTGCCGTCCTGGACGACCGGGCCCGCCTCGGGGGACTCGAAGTCGCTCTGGGCGCCGGTCAGCTCCCAGAGCTTCTGCCCGTTGGACGCCTCCCAGCCCTGGACGCCGCCGCCCCGGGTCGCGGTGACGACCGTGCCCCGGTCGGCCTTCAGGGAGTACACCCAGGCCTCCGTCGACAGCCGCCACAGGTCGGCGCCCTCACGGGCGTCGAGCGCGAAGAGGGTCGGGCCGTCGGAGGCGTGGATACGGCCGTCCGCGACCGCCATCGACCAGGCGACGTCCCGGGTCTTGAAGCGGCGGCGGCCGGTGGCCACGTCCAGGGCGTGCACCTCGAAGGAGGTGACGTAGACGAGGTCGTCGGCGACGGACGGGGTGCCCCAGACGTCGTTCGACATGCGGAAACGCCAGGGGCGCCAGCCGGAGGCGGTCGGCTCGGGAGCGGCGGGCGGGGCGGTCACGGAGGGCGCGGGGTCGGCGCCGTTCACGCCGGTGCGCGGCCGGGACCAGGACGCGGCGAGGCCCGCCTCGGGAGGGGGCGCCTTCACGGCGGCCGCGCGGGCGTCGGCGACGCGCGGCCCCGGGCCGATGGGCACCTGACCGCCGGCGAGCCGTACCGGCCCGGTGTCGGGGGCGCCGAGGGAGACGGGCGACATGGGCGCGGGGTCGTACGAGGGCGGGGGCGGCGGTACGGGGGCGGGCGGGCGCGCACCGGCACCCGCCCCGGCACCGCCGCCACTGCTGCGGCCGCCGGAGGTCTGCTGCTTGGGCGCCGGGCGTCCGCCCCGGCGCGTCTCGATCATGCTCACCGCCTTCTCGGGCAGCCACGCCGACGCCGTACCGCTGTCGTCGGAGCCGGAGCCGAAGAGGTGGGGGGCGAGCTGGGCCTGGAGGTCGGCGGGGTTGGGGCGGGCGGTCGGGTCCATCTGCATACACGACTCGATGAGGGGGCGCAGATCGTCCGGGAGGCCGGAGAGGTCGGGGCCCTCGCGCAGCAGCATGAAGACGGTCTCGACGGGGTTGGCGCCATGGAACGGCGCGTGTCCGGTGGCGGCGAACACGAGCATCGAGCCGAGCGAGAAGACGTCGCTCGCTCCGGTGACGCTCCGCGAGTCCTTGGCCTGCTCGGGCGACATGTAGGCGGGCGTACCGACGGCGACGTTCGTCATCGTCAAGCGCGTGTTCGAGACGCCGGACGCGATGCCGAAGTCGATCACGCGCGGCCCGTCCTCGACGACGAGCACGTTGGAGGGCTTCAGGTCCCGGTGGACGAGTCCGGCCCCGTGGATGGACTGGAGGGCCTCGGCCACACCCGCCGCCAGCCAGCGCACGGCCTGGACCGGCATCGGACCGCAGTCATTCACTATTTCTTCGAGCGAGGGCGCGGGGACGTACGCGGTCGCCAGCCACGGCACGGCGGCGCGCGGGTCGGCGTCGACCACGGCCGCCGTGTAGAAACCGGACACCGCGCGGGCCGCCTCGACCTCGCGCGTGAAACGGACCCGGAAGAGCTGGTCCTCGGCCAGCTCCGTCCGCACCGTCTTGATCGCGACGCGCCGACCCGACGCCGAGCGCGCCAGATAGACCAGCCCCATGCCGCCGGCACCCAGCCGTCCCAGCACCTCGAACGGCCCGATCCGCCGCGGATCGTGCTGCGTCAGCTGATCCACCACTTGCCCTGCCACCTCCCCGTACGGACCGCGTCACCCACGTTGTGCACGCGACCCCGTGCAGCGTCTCACCACCGCACCGCCATGGCGGCACGCACCCCGATTCTTCCTGCTACCGGGGGCAGGTTGCTAACCCGGGAGCGGAACGGGGTGTCTCAGGACAAAACCACGTTGTCCGCCTCTCGGGAAGCGGGAGCCCGGATGGTGGGACAACGCGGCGAGCCGCGTACCACCGGCGCACAACCTCGTACGTCTGCCCGCGCCACGGTCGCGGTACTCCTCCCGCGACGGTCTTCACCGGCCCTTGTCCTCCGGCCGGACAGGTGTCGTCTTCTCGCTGGTCAGCCGAGGTCTCCCGGCCGGTGAGGCGTCGTCCTCCCGCTGCTCATCCGGCGTCTGCCCGCTGCTCAGCCGGCGTCTTCGCGCTGGTCGTCCCCCTGTTGCCGCAGATCATCGGGGCGCTGTTCCGGCTGATCGGCCTCCCACGGCGCCTCCCGCCAGGTGTTTCCCTCGCTCTGCTGGAGCAGCGCGAAGGACGCGCCCTGATTGTCCGTGACGACCGCCACATTTCCATACGACGTGTCGAACGGCGGCACCTGCACCCGGCCGCCGAGCCGGCTGACGGCCCCGAGCGCGGCCTCGCAGTCCTCCGTCCCGAAGTGGACGAGGAAGTGCGGCGGCATCTCGGCCGGGTAGACGTCCGTGAGCGTGGCCCGGCCGAAGTCCGGGGCCGCGTCCGGGCCGAAGAGCGCGTCGTGAAACAGGTGCGCGTAGAAGGAGTTGGCCGCCTCGGTGTCGCGGGTGTACAGCTCGGCCCACGCGAACGTGCCGGGTGCGTGGCGCCGCCCGAAGCCGCGGTGCGTACCGGCCTGCCAGAGGCCGAAGACGGCGCCCTCCGGGTCCGTGGCGAGCACGGCCGTGCCGAGCGTGCCGACCGGAGTGGGCGGGGTGATCACCTGGCCGCCGGCCGCGGTGATCCGGGCGGCGAGGGCGGCCGCGTCCGGGGTCGCGAAGTGGACGGTCCAGACGGTGGGGAGGCGGCCGTCGGGCTTGGGGGCGAGGGCGGCGACGGGGGTGAGGGTGTCGGTGGGGGTGACGGCGCTGGTGGGGGTGACGGCGCTGGTGGGAGCGTCTGTGGGGGTGGGAGCGTCCGTGGGGGTGAGGGTGTCGGTGGGAGCGCTCGGGGTGTACGCCCACACTTCGTGTGCGCCGTCTCCGGGGGCCACCCTGAAGGTCCATCCGAAGAGTTCGCCGTAGAACCGTTTGCCCGCTTCCAGATCGGGCAGCTGGGCGTCCACCCAGCAGGGGACGCCCTCGGGGTACGCGACGGCGGCTCCCGTCTCATCGGCCATAGGGCCAAGCTAACGGGCGCTCACGCGGGGCGCTCGTCGGAGGGGTCCGCGCCGGGGGCGGAGATTTCCTCGCCCCCGCCGCCCCTACCCGTCCCATCCCCCAGGGGCTGCGCCCCTTCGACCCCCGGCCGCGGGTGCGTTGTGGTTGCTCGCGCAGTTCCCCGCGCCCCTGAAAAGCAGGGGCTGCGCCCCGTGCTTTTCAGGCCCGCAGGGCCTGGTCTTTCAGGGGCGCGGGGAACTGCGCGACCCAGCCCCCACCCACCCGCACCCGAACAACCCACCCGGCCGCCTTGGCGAAAGAAACCCGCCAAGGTGCCCGCCGGTCACGTCGCGAACCCCTTGGTGAAGCCCGTACTCCCCATTTGCAGTCGGCCGAATCGCGCTCCGATCACCCCTCGGTAAGCTGACGGCATGACAGGACAAGTGCGTACCGTCGACGGCCGCGTGGCCGGCCGGCGAGGGCAGGCGACTCGGCAGAAGCTGCTCGACTGCCTCAGCGAGATGCTCAGCTCGTCGCCCTACCGGGACGTCAAAGTCATTGATGTCGCCCGGAAGGCGGGGACTTCGCCCGCCACCTTCTACCAGTACTTCCCGGACGTCGAAGGCGCCGTCCTGGAGATCGCCGAGCAAATGGCCGCCGACGGCGCCACGTTGACGAATCTCCTCGAGGGCCGCTCCTGGGTCGGCAAGGCCGGCTGGCAGACGGCCCAGGAACTCGTCGACGGTTTCCTGGAGTTCTGGCGCAAGAACGACGCGATCCTCCGCGTCGTCGACCTGGGCGCCGCCGAGGGAGACAAACGCTTCTACAAGATCCGTATGAAGATCCTCAACTCGGTCACCAACTCCCTCAAGGAGACGATCTCCGAGCTTCAGTCCAAGGGCCGGGTCGACAAGGACGTGAACCCGGCGGCCGTCGCCGGTTCCCTCGTCGCGATGCTCGCCTCGGTCTCCGGGCACCAGAAGGGTTTCCAGACCTGGGGCGTCAAACCGGCTGAACTGAAGCCCAATCTGGCCCTGTTGGTCCACCTGGGCATCACCGGCAAGAAGCCCACGAGGTAGCCAGGAGCACCCGGGCTCGCCCCCCGGACGCGATTCCTGTCACTCGGACGGCACCCACCCATGAGGCGTGCCGCCCGCCGCGTTCAGGGGCGACTCGGAGACCCTTCTCGCCGTACGGCCACCACGCCCCGTACGGCCGGCATCACCGACCGTACGGCAACCGGCCCTCAGACCGCCGGCATCACCGCCGTACTATCCGGAACACCCGTATCTCCCGGTCCACCCGTGCCTGATACGTCGAGTACGGCGGCCAGAACCTCAGCAACTCCTTCCATACGGCAGCCCGTTCCTCCCCCTCCAGGAGGTGGGCGGTGACCGGGATGTCCTGGCCCTTCCAGCTGATCTCGGCGTCGGGGTGGGCCAGCAGGTTGGCGCTCCAGGCGGGGTGGCCGGGGCGGCCGAAGTTCGACCCGACGAGGACCCAACTGCCGCCCCCCTCCTCCGGCATACAGGCCAGCGGCGTACGGCGCGGCACCCCGCTCCTCGCCCCGGTCGCGGTCAGCACGACGCCGGGCAGCAGTTGTGCGCTGAGCAGCACCCTGCCCCGGGTCACCCGGTGCACGGCCCGGTCCAGCGCGGGGATGACATGCGGCGCGACCCGGGCGAACACCGGGGCCGACGACACCTTCTGCACCAGCCGTACACCCAGGTCCTTCATCCCCGCCGTCATCCCCGCCGCCATCCCCTGCCCCATCCCCTGCGCGCTCTTCGAAGCCATCAGCCCCGCACCTCCCGCCGCTCGTCCCGCCCGTCGACCGTGAAGACCCCCGCCGCGTCGGCCGCCCGCGCCCGCAGCCGGTGCACCGGCCCGAAGAGCAGCTCGTCGCTCGCGGCCCGTTTGAAGTAGAGCTGCGCCTCGTGCTCCCAGGTGAAGCCGATCCCCCCGTGCAGCTGGATCCCCTCCCCCGCGGCCACCCGCAACGCCTCCAGGGCCTGCGCGAGCGCCAGACCGCCGACCCGCTCGCCCTGCCCGCCGGGGCCGGCCGTGGCGGCGGACCAGGCCGCGTAGTACGCCGCCGAGCGGGCCGCCCGCACCCGCACATACACATCCGCGAGCCGGTGCTTCACCGCCTGGAACGATCCGATCGGCCGCCCGAACTGCTCCCGCTGCCCCACATACGCGACGGTCCGCTCCAACACCCGGTCGGCGGCGCCCACGGCCTCCGCGGCGAGCACGGCGGCGGCCGCGTCCCCGACCTCGGCCAGCGCGGACAGCACATCGACGTCATCATCGGCGCCCAGCAACTCGCCTTCCACGTCGCGGAGTTCGAGCCGAGCGACCGGCCGCGTCTCATCCACCGAGGTCTGCCGCGCCCGCACGAGCCCCGAGCCGGCCGTCTCCCTCCGTACGAGGAAAAGCAGTGTCCGCGAGCGGGCGAACCCCCCGGCATGCGCGGCCACCACCAGCATCCCCGCGCTGTGTCCGTCGAGGACCTGCCCGACCTCCCCGTACAGCCGCCACCCGTCCCCGACGCGTCGTGCCTGGACACCGCCGGCCCGGCCACCGCCGGCCCACTCACCCCGGTTGCCGCCGGTCAGCGCCAGCGCGGCGGTGAGGGCCGTGCCCGGTACGGCGAGGGCGGCGGTGAGCCGGCCGGAGGCGAGGCGGGGCAGCAGTGTGGCGCGCTGGTGCTCGGTACCGAGGGAGAGGATCAAGGGGGCGACGAGGACGGAGGTGGACAGCAACGGCGAGGGGGCCAGCGTGCGCCCCAACTCCTCGACCGCCAGCGCCAGTTCGGTCACCGAGCAACCGACACCGCCGTATGCCTCGGGGAGGGCGAGCCCCGGCAGGCCGAGCTGATCGGAGAGGGCGGCCCACAGGGCGCCGTCGTATCCCTCCCCCGTCCCCACGGCCGCCCGGACCTCCTCCGGACCGCAGCGCTTGAGCAGCAACTCCCGTACCGTGCGCCGGATCTCCTCCTGCTCGGCGGTGAAGCGGGCATCCATGGGCGGTCCCCCTTCTGCTCCTGCTCCTGCACCGCAGCGTCGCAATGCAGTAACTGACGGTCCGTCATATTAGGACGGAAGGCGACCGAAGCACAGGGCAAGCACAGGGCCACCCCCTCGCGATCTGATGTACCGTCAGATTCATGACTGCTGTACCCGGTACCGGCCACGGAAGGGCGACAACCGGCGGCCACCGAAGGGTGGCGATCGTCGGGGCGGCCCTGTCCGACTGCGGCCGGGTGGACGACGCGACCCCGTACGCCCTCCACGCGCAGGCCGCCCGCCGGGCCCTGGCGGACGCGGGGCTGGAGCGCACCGCCATCGACGGTCTGGCCTCGACCGGCCTGGGCACACTCGCGCCGGTGGAGGTGGCGGAGTATCTGGGACTGCGGCCCACCTGGGTGGATTCGACCTCCGTCGGGGGGTCGACCTGGGAGGTCATGGCGGCGCACGCGGCGGACGCGATCGCCGCCGGGCACGCGAACGTCGTCCTCCTCGTCTACGGCTCCACGGCCCGCGCCGACATCAAGGCGGGCCGCCGCACCGGCAACCTCTCCTTCGGGGCACGCGGCCCCCTCCAGTACGAGGTCCCCTACGGGCACACCCTGATCGCCAAGTACGCCATGGCCGCGCGCCGCCATATGCACGAGTACGGCACGACCCTGGAACAGCTGGCCTCGGTGGCCGTCCAGGCACGGGCGAACGCGGTGGCCAACCCCGAGGCGATGTTCCGCACCCCGATCACCGTCGACGACGTCCTGTCCTCCCCGCCGATCGCCGACCCGTTCACCAAGCTCCACTGCTGCATACGTTCCGACGGCGGCGCGGCG
Organism: Streptomyces sp. CA-210063; assembly: GCF_024612015.1. NCBI lineage: Bacteria > Bacillati > Actinomycetota > Actinomycetes > Kitasatosporales > Streptomycetaceae > Streptomyces > Streptomyces sp. CA-210063. Next base: position 6,062,207 of record NZ_CP102512.1, on the reverse strand, counting down.
GTGCTGCTGGCGGCCGAGGAGTACGTACGGGACTGCCGGCCGACGACCCCCGTCTGGATCCTCGGCACCGGCGAGTGCGTCTCCCACACCACCATGTCCGAGTGGCCCGACTTCACGGTCTCCCCGGCGGCCGTCAGCGGCCGCCTGGCCTTCGAGCGGGCGGGTGTCGGCCCCGCCGAGATCGACTTCGCCGAGATCTACGACGCCTTCACCTACATGACCCTCGTGACGCTGGAGGACCTCGGCTTCTGCGCCAAGGGCGAGGGCGGCGCCTTCGTGGAAAAGGGCCGCCTGACCCTGACCGGCGACCTCCCCGTGAACACGGACGGCGGCGGCCTGTCGGCCCAGCACCCGGGCATGCGCGGCCTCTTCCTCCTCGTCGAAGCCGTACGCCAACTACGCGGCGAGGCCGGCACCCGCCAGATCCGGGCAGCCGACGGCCACCTGCCCCGACTGGCGGTGGCCTCGGGCACGGGCGGGTGGTTCTGCTCTTCGGGGACGGTGGTGCTGGGGCGGGGGTGAGGCTGGCCCCGGCTACCCGTTCGGGTGACGACCGTACGGAGGTGGCCACTCTGCGGGCCTACGTCCGGGCGCTGGGCGGGGAGCTGCGGGTGGTGGCGGACTTCGGGGACGCGGCTTACACGGTCGGCTGACGGCGGTCGGTCGGCGAGGAGGAGAAGTCGACTTCACCGGCGGGACCTGGGCGTGGGCCCTGGCCCAACCCCCGGCTGCACGGCGTCGACAGCCGCCCCGCCCAGCCCACGGACCCGCTCGCCAACGGCCAGGACTGGTATCCGGTGCTGTGGCTGCCCGCGCGGGAGGAGACCACCGCCGGAATATGAGGTGGGGCCGGCGCGCTGAACCGAACCGGCAGACGAAGACGTCCCCGTAGTGGTCCTGGAGGAAGTGGCATGGCACTGTCCCGCAAGGAGCGCGAGGAGTTTCTGGCCGAGGCGCATGTGGCCGCGTTGGCGGTGGACGCCGAGGAGGGGCGGGCGCCGCTCACGGTCCCCATCTGGTACCAGTACGAACCCGGCGGCGACGTCTGGGTCATGACCGGACTGGACACCCGCAAGAACCAGCTCATCCAGGCCGCCGGCCGCTTCACCCTGATGATCGACCGCCTCGAACCCACCATCCGCTACGTCTCCGTCGAGGGCCCCGTCATCGACACGTCCCCCGCCACCCTCGACCATCTCCGCGAGATCTCCGCCCGCTACCTGCCGGCCGAGAAGGTCGACGGCTATGTCGATTTCGCCTCCAAGAACCACGGCGAACAGGTGATCATCCGGATGCGCCCGGAGAGGTGGGTGTCGTCGGACCTGGGCACGGTGTGAGACCGTCCCACCCATGATCGAGCCCCCTTCCCCGCCTCAGTCCCCCTCCCGGGACCAGGACGGGGACCAGGACCAGTCATCCGAGTTCACGCAGGCCCTGCGGGGGTTGCGGGTGTGGGATCCGCAGGTCAGCGCGTTGCCGTTGTTCGACGTGGACGCCGCCCCCGCCGAGCCGCTGCCGCTCTTCACCGCGTGGTTCGGGGAGGTCGTGGCGGCCGGGGAGGTGGAGCCCCACACGATGTCGCTGGCCACGGCGGACGCGGAGGGGCGGCCGGACGTCCGTACGGTGATGTTGCACGACGTGGACGAGCGGGGCTGGCACTTCGCCTCGCACGCGGGCAGCCGGAAGGGACGGCAGCTGGCGGCCCGCCCGTACGCGGCGCTCGGCTTCTACTGGCCCCTCCTCGGCCGCCAGGTACGGGTGCGGGGCCGGGTCACGGTCGAACCCGCCGAGGTCGCCCACGCCGATCTGCACGCCCGCTCGACGGGGGCCCTGGCCGCCGCCCTCGTGGGGCACCAGAGCGACGTCCTGTCCTCGTACGAGGAGTTGGAGCGGGCGTCGGAGGCCGCCTGGACGCGGGCCGAGCGGGAGCCGGACGTGGCCGTGCCGTCCTGGACGGCGTACGTCGTGGAACCGGACGAGGTGGAGTTCTTCCAGGGCGACGCGCGGCGACGGCACGTACGGCTCGACTACCGGCGGGGAGTGGACGGTTGGAGCCGGGAGCTGCTGTGGCCGTGAGGAAGGCTCAGTGGTCGTTCTCCAGGTGCAGCTTGAGGAGGTCGATGCCGTAGTCGCCGCCGTTCGGGGTGCGGATGATGGTGTGGATGTGCTGCTGGCTGGGCGTGCCGCCCATGCCGCCGCCGTTGCCGCCGCTGTCCTTGTTGCCGTAGGCGATCGGGGACTGGGCGTCGTACTCGATGAGGACGACCGGGCTGTGCACGCGGTAGTAGAAGGCCGAGTCGTCGTCGGTCTCGCCGATCCAGTGGAAGTACGTGTCGTCGAGGTGCTCCTCGACCTCCTTCATCTTCACGTCGGCGTGCGCGTCGGCCATGTTGCCGACGTAGACGCGGACGAGGGCGAGGAGCTTGTCGCGCTGGGCGTCGGTCCAGTCCGCGGCGGCGAGGCCCTGGTGGGCGAGCTGGAGGTTGTCCTGGCCGGCACCGGCCTTCAGGTTGTCACCGGCCTTGGACTCGGAGGAGATCACCTTCTTCCGCTGGGCGTCGGAGAGGGCGCGCAGCACGGTCAGACCGGCCGTGGTCTCCTTCTCGAACGTGGTGATCTTCTCGCCGTTGTACGTGGCGGACGTCGGCTCGGAGCCCATGAAGGTCGGGGTCATCACGACCTGGTCGCCGAGGACGAAGTAGTTGATGGCCAGGTGATGGCCCTCGTACTGGAAGCCCCACGGCTCGCTCGTGGACGGCGTGCCCATGAAGGTGAAGAAGTAAGCACCCTCGGTGAGGGTGTCCTTGCCGCCGCCGTTGTACTCCCCGAGGAACGCGTTCAGCTTCATGATGTTCCGGGACTGGGTGAGCCCGTCGGCGGAGAGCGCGGCGCCGAGGAGCGCGTAGCCGAGTTCGCGCTGCTTCTCGGTGAGGTCGCCCATACGGGCGCCCTCACGCTCGTAGCCGTCGACATTGCTCCATGCCAGCCACTCGTCGTCCTCGATGTCGAAGACGGAGGCCTTGCGTTCCGCGCTCGTCAGCCCGTCGAGGAAGGCCTGCGCCTTCTGGACGATCTTGTCGGTGGACACGTCCGTGGAGTGGATGGAGTACAGGTCGTCGATGACCTTGCCGTCGGTCGTGACCCCGACGAAGTCCGCGTACTTGACCGCGCCGGCGCCCGGCCCCATGCCGCCTCCGCCACCGCCGGGCCCTCCGGAGGGCGCCCCGCTCGGGGCGGCCGAGGACGCGGACGAGGACGAAGACGAGGAGGAGGAAGACGAGGAGGAGGAAGACGAGGACGAAGTCGCCGTGCTGGACGAGCCGGAGGAGCAGCCGGTCATCGTCGCCACGGCGGCGACACCGCCGGCGAGCAGCGCCTTGTTCATGAACCAGCGACGGGTGCGCTGGGCTTCGGGGGTGCGGGGGCGGTGGCCGTGGTCGTGGCCGTGCGGGTGGCCGTGGCCGTGGCCGTGCGGGTGGCCGTGAGCATGCTCGTTCTCAGTCATGCGCCCAAGGTCGGGGGCGAAGCTGAAGCATTTCTGAAGTGCGGCTGTGGGCGGGCTGTGCCGGGGCCGTGCAGCCGTTGTCAGGCCTGGTCAGGGCCTGGTCAGGGCCTGACCAGGCCGTCGTCCGCCGCGCCTCAGACCTTCTCCCACACGGACACGTGTGTGGTGCTGTCGTTCGTGAACGGCTCCCTGTTCCAGCCCGACCACCGCTCCCGCAGCCGCATCCCGGCCAGCCGGGCCATCAGATCCAGCTCGGCCGGCCAGACGTAGCGGAACGGGAGGGACCAGTACACCGGCCGCCCGTCGACGACCCTCATGTGGTGCGACCGCATCCCCTGCGTCGCCACGTCGTACGTGTCGAACCCCAGCCGCGTCGGCCCGACGTGGTACGGCACCGCGTCCTGTCCGGGCGGCAGCCGCCGCAGGTCCGGCACCCCGACCTCGATCACGAAGCAGCCGCCGGGCACGAGATGCGCGGCGGCGTTGCGGAAGCAGTCCACCTGGGCGTCCTGCGTGGTGAGGTTGTTGATCGTGTTGAAGACGAGGTAGGCGACGGTGAAGCCGGGGCCGTCCACCCGGGTCGTGGCGAAGTCCCCGATCGTGACACCGATGTCCTCGCCGCCCGGCTTGGCGCGCATCCGCTCCACCATGGCCCGCGACATGTCGATGCCGTGCACCGGCACGCCCCGACGGGCGAGCGGAAGGGCGATACGCCCGGTGCCGACCCCGAACTCCAGCGCCCGCGCCCGCGCCTCGCCCCGTTCCCGCGCGAGACCGGCGATCAGCTCCACGACCGGTTCCACGGCCTCCGTGCTGAACATGTCGGCGGAGGTGTCGTCGTAACGCGCGGCGACGGCTTCACCGAAGTAGCCGTCGGGGTCGTCGCCGTCGTCGTATCGGTCGTCGTATCCCTTGTCGTCGTGGTTGTCGTCGTCGTGGCCGTCGTCGTATCCGTCGTCGTGCCCCTCTTCACGCATGCCGGGACCGTACCGATGCGCACGGAGCGGCCGCACGCGATTTTCTCCGCTCTCTCTCCTCAGAAGGGCCCTAGGGGGTGTTTTGAAAGTCCAGTGCGGTGCCCGCGGTGTTCGGTGCGTGCCCTCGGCGTGCCGGACGAAGGCCCTCGTAGCGGAGCTACTTGGGTCTTTGGCCGGTGCGGCGAGGGTGCGTGCCGGGCGCCGCGGGTGCTGTGCGGGGCTTTCAAAACACCCCCTAGATCCCGGCCGGTCCCGGGTCCGTGGCCAGCCGCGCGTGCAGGTGTGCGTCCCGGAAGGCGTCGTGGCGCCCCTGCTCGAACGCGGCCCCGCGCAAGGTCCCCTCGTAGGGAAACCCGCACCGCTCGGCGATACGGCAGGACACGGCATGACCGACGGCATGGTCCAGTTCGAGCCGGTGGATGTCGAGTTCGGCGAAGGCCCAGCGGGCGGCGAGGTCGAGGGCGCGGGTGGCGACGCGCCGGCCGCGGGCCTCGGGCAGCACCCAGTAGCCGACGACGGCCCTGCGCATGAACCCGTCGATCCCGCTCAGGCCGACATGCCCGAGCGTCACCCCGCTCTCCGCGTCCGTGACCCGGAAGGCCACGGTCTTCCCCTCCATGTCGGACTCCGCCCGCTGCCGCAAGGACTCCCGGGCGCCTTCAGGACTCCCGTCCAGCATCAAGGGCGTGTTCCACCGCTGGAACTCCGGATCGGTACGCCCCCGGAACCACGCCTCGACATCCGCGTCGGACTCGGCGTCCCAGGCACACAGCCGCAGGCCGTGACCGTGCGGCTCGGCGGACGCTCGACGGGCAGGATCAGGGAATCGCTCATCAGTACGGCTCACACCCCCATTGAAACGCGCGGCACCTCATGCCCGCGCGCGGAATACGGGCACCGCGAAGCCACCGGCCTCCCGGAACACGACCTCCAGCGCCATTCCCGCCGACAACCCCCCGTCCCGCTCCCCCCATTCCACGACCTCGCTCATCATCCGCGGCCCCTCGACGAGATCGACGACCGCGGCGACGTACGGTGTGCGCTCCCCGAAGGGCGGCAGATCGTTCCGGTGGACGACGGACCAGGTGTAGAGCGTGGCGCGCCCGGACGCCTCCTCCCACCGCACGTCCTCGCTCCAGCAGTACGGGCAGAACTCGCGCGGAGGGTGATGCACGCGCCCGCAGCCCACCGCCCCGCAGCGCCGCAGGAGCAGCCGCCCCTCGGCGGCCGCGTCCCAGTACGTACGACTGAAGCCGTCGACCTCCGGCAGATCGAACCGCGCGGCGCCACCGCCCACTGGACCCACCCCCATCAGAACAGCCGCCCCATCAGAACAGCCGCCCCATCAGAACAACCCCAGCGCACTGTCGACCGACCACGTCTGCCAGGACATCCCGAACAGCCCCACCACCGAGATCAGCGCCATCATCGAGTTCTGCCCCTGCTCGGCCCAGTCGTGAATCATCAGCACGAGGTAGAGGAGGTTCAGCAACAGCCCGCCGACCAGCGCGACCGGCGTCAGAACGCCGAGGATCAGCCCGAGCCCGAGGGCGAGTTCGGCGTAGGCGACGACATACGCCATGGCCTTGGGCCGAGGCTTGACCACGACATCGAACCCACTCCGCACCGCCTCCCAGCGATGCTTCCCCGCCACCCCGGCCGCCCACGCGATCCCGGCCCCCTCGAACCAGGTCTTCTTGTCCTTGTGCCGCCAACTCTCCAGCCACCACAGGCCGAGCCCGATACGAAGGACCGCCAACCATTCGGCACCAGAGAGCCAGACCGAGTCCATCGACGCCGCCCTTCCGCATCCGGGTGGAGTTTCTGACGGTACGTCAGTTCAGCGGATGGGGGGTGGATGTGCAAGAGGGACGTCAGCGCCGGGTCAGTCGGTACTTCGGGAAGGCGTCGGCACCGCGGATGCGGTCGTCGTCGGGGGCGAAGCCGACGAGACGGAGTTGGAGTCGCGTCACGGAGCCGAGGCTTGTCACATCGACGATCTGGCGGCTGTCGAAGCGCGTGATGACCACAAGTTCGGTCAGGGCGGGAAAGGCCGTCGTCAGATGCGTCAGATCCAACTCCCAGGACGCATCGCAACAAATGACACTCACATGCGTCACACCGGGGTGAGCGAGATTCCGGGGTATGGAGTACTCGGACTCCGACGCGACGAGCACGGAAGTGAGGGCGGGAAGGTCCCGGAGTCGATCCATCCCCTGCGCCGCCCAGCCGAAGAGTCCCAGGTGGGTGAGCCCCGTCCAACCCGCGGCCTGTTCCGCCCAGTCGTCAGGCATGGCGATGAGACTCAGGTCGGTGACACTGGGCAGTGCTGGTGTGGTGAACGGGAGTTCACGGGAATGCGCCGTCCAGAGGCTCGCCAGGGCAGGATCTCTGGTCATATTGCCCAGCGCAAGGCCAGGGCCCCCGAAGAAGAGTTCGGACACCGTGTGTACGGCGGAAAGACCGGCGAATGAAGGGCGGTTCCGCAGAGCCTCCTCACCCAGGTAGAGAGTGTGGACGGAGTGATCATTGGCAAAAGCGGCTGCCGCTTCGGCGGAAACCGCTGTGGCCAACACGAGGGAGCTCACCTGGCCGATGGCCTGCCCATGGTCGAGCTGTTCGGCGGAAGTGATCCTCAGCAGACCCACGTCCAGGTCGACGAGGACCTCGCTGGGGTACTCGGTGCCCGGGAAGCCCTTCCAGACCTGGACGAGGTACATCGCCAGCTGCGGCCGTAGTTCGCGTGGTATCCGCGCCAGGAAGCGGACCGCCTCAGGACCGCCGACCTCGCCGGCCAGGAGGACCACGTATACGCAGAGCGTGGAATCCTCCCACTCGAAGCCCGTCTCGAGCGCCGACAGCAGGTCGGGTCCCGCGGCCGCGTACTGGTTCAAGTCGGAAGTCCCGAGGCGTCTCTTCTTCACGGCCGAGAAAAAGGTCTTCGCGACCCCGGAAGCCAGCGCCCGCCGGTCCGCCTCGACCATCTGCACCGCATACGGAATGCACGACCCCGCCGCCAACCGCATCCGCGCCCGTAGCGTGCGATCGGTCACCAGTCGCAACTTGCGCCGGAACTGCGCGACGAACTCCCCCGTGTCCGCGAGATTGCACTGGCTCATGGCGAAGCGAAGAACATCGCCCCAGGTCTCGTCCCCGGAATGCCCGGCCAACTGCCCGAAGGCCCGCCGGGCCACCATGTCCGTGGCGGCGAGATAGTCCTGGAAGGTCCGGTGGCTGAAGCGGAGGCTGTCCTCGCTCGGCGCGACGAGCAGGCCGCTCCGCTTGCGCAGGGCCTCGCGTATCTCCTCGGCGGTGTAGGTGTCGGCGTCGCGGCCGAGGCTCCGCAGCCGTTCCTCCACCTTCTCGTCGAAGCGCTGGAGGGTGATCTCCCGTTCGCCCTCGGTCGTGAGATACCCGGCGATCCAGGACAGGATCGCGCGCCGCTGGTCGACGTCCAGGTGGGGCAGCGGGTCCGGGACATCCCGTTCCTCGTCACGCAGGCCGAGCATCATGTTGATGGTGCGCGCGTACAGCTCCTGGCGGAAACGCGGGAGCCGGGCGCCGTGCACCTCGTGGAGCTTGCACAGCACCGCGCACAGCAGCGGCGTCGCGGCGAGTGCCGAGAGGTCCTCGGAATCCTCGATGTGCCTGGTGAGGGCGGCTTCCAGATCGGTCAGTCGGCTGATCCGGCGCTCGCTCTCCTCCGCGCCGAAACGGGCAGAGCGCACGCCGACGGCGGCCGCCTCGTGCCACTTGTGGATCAGCTCGGCCCGTTGTCCGCCGTTCAGTTCGAGAAGCTTGAGCTCGGCGAATCCGAGCCGCTGCGGCGGAGGCCAGTCGCGCAGGGCCTCGGGGCGCCCGGTGACGATGATGTGCAGCTGAGGGTGGTCACGGAGCAGACGACTGATCCAGCCGATCACGCCGTCCCGGTGGGCCTCCAGCACCTCGTCGAGGCCGTCTACCAGGAGCAGTGCCCGCTCCTGGTAGAGCATGCGACGGGCCCAGCCGTCGGGCGGCGCGGAACCCACCGCCATCCGGTTGAAGTCGAGGAACCGCTCGGGCTCCGGCGGAATCCCGTCCAGCCCCTCGATCTTCTTCCAGTGCGGCGCGTACATGTCGCGCAGCCTCAGCAGAAAGGGCACGCACCGGTTGAACGGTTCCAGTGGGCCCTGGCAGGAGCGGCGCGCCATGGAGACGGCCAGCCATTCGAGCAGCGTGGACTTCCCGGCTCCGGGATCGCCCCTGAGCAACAGCCGGGTGTTCTTCGGTATCAACTGCTCGATGGGCCGCGCTTGGTCGGGCGCCGTGCTTCCCGAGGCGAGCCAGCCGGGGGCGGGCAGCCCCGCCCGCAGGCTGACGTAGGCGTGCTCGATCCCGATCTCGTCCTCGAGCCCCCGCAGTCCGAGCCCGAACAATTCGATGTGCCCGTACCGCCGGACGACCTCTCTGCGGTACGAGTCCAGGAACCCGGCATCACGGGCGTCCGACTCCGTGATCGGCCGGGACACCCCGAACAGCATGTCGAGCTCGGGCACTGCTTCGAAGAAGGGCGCGATCCGCGCCGCTTCCAACCGCGAGTGCTCCCACCCCGCGGAGTCCCGCAGCACCACCCCCACCAGCCACCGCCCGGCATGGAACACCGGCGCTCCCGACATCCCGCTCCAGGGCGCCGCCCCCTCTGGCGGATGACCGACGAGTTCGAGCGACAGATAGTCGTGGCTCTCGGCACTGTTGGAGGCCACACGGAACGCCGGCTCCAGCGGTGTCACACCCGCCGCGGCCCTGGTCGTGACGGCCGGCAGGCCGAGCGCGGCACAGTCCTCGAACCGGGCGTCGGCCGCCAGCGCGCTGATCTCCACGTCACCCAGCTCACCCGGATCGGCCAGGTCCTCGGCCAGCCGGATGAGGGCGACGTCGCCCTCGATCCGCCACCCCTCCGCCGCCACACTGCGCAGCGTCTGCATCCGGCAGACCCGCACCTCCCCGGCCCCGACGGCTTTCACGACATGCCCGGCCGTCAGGACGAGACGGCCGCCGAGCAGATAGCCACTGCCCCGCACCTCGTCCCCCGCCGTCGTGACGGCGACCAGATGCGCACGGCTGGGATGGCGGACGGTCTTCATCGAACCCCCGGCTCTCGTCGGACGGCACTCGCCCTCACCGGACGATGCGATGACCGGAGTCGGAGTTGTTGATCTCGGGACTCTCCCCGGTGGCCGCCGATATCGGTGTGAGGCTGAGCGTCACCCGGTGCGTGTGCGCCGTCGACCGCTTGCCCTCGGCATCGGCAGTGACCACCCACGCCTTGACCCCGCCCTTGACGCTCCGGTCCCGCGTCAGCGCCACCGTGAATTCGAGTTCGATCGGCCCCACCTGGAATCGGATGTCCGACTCGGGGTCCGAGGCGGCCGCCTCGGTGATCTGCGTACGAAGGGCCTTGACGGCCGAGACCAGATCGATCGGCGCGACGCCGAGGCCGACGTCGTCGGGAGAGTGCGTCATGTACGTGAACCGACCTTTCCACAGGGGAAGTTGCCCACCGCCCATGATGATGCAGCCAACGGCACCACACCCGGAAGATCCAGGCATTCGGCGAAGGGCCGTCCCAGGTCAGCGCCCGGCCGCGGCGTCCGTTCCCACCTCGTACCGGTCTCCTCCGGCCCCGTACAACTCCTCCAGCCCGACGAGCGCCACTCCCCCCTGCTTCGCCTCGGCCCTCAGCGCGTCGCTGAACCCGGCCGCGCTGAAGCACGCCAGCAGGCAGTCCTCCGTGTCCATGCCCCGCGCGGTGAGCAGTTCCCCGGCCCGGCGCAGCCGCTCCAGATGGCCGAGCCCCATCACCGTGCCCCACTTCGCCTCGCCGAGCAGCGCGACCGTCGGCCGGCTTCCCCCGGAGCCCTGCTCGACCGCGGCCACGTCGACCTGGATCTGCCGACGTGCCTTCGGGTCGCTCACCACGCCGCCACCGATCTCTCCCAAGGACGTACGGAGCAGGGAGCGGCCCGGACCAAGGACGTACTCCCGACACATGCCCTCGAAGTGCGGCCCAGCCACCTGCGCCGCGAAGCGCTCCGCCGACCCCGCCCACACCTCCGCCGCCTGGCCGCTCTCCAGCCGCGCCCAGGAGGGGCGCATGACAGCCTCGTAGAAGGTGATCAGCGGTTCGGTGATCCGGTACTGCGACTTCCCGGCCCGGAAGATGTCCGCCTCACGTGCCAACAGGTGGCTGTCTTCCAGGACGTTGAGCGGGTGCGAGATGTCGACGGACTTGCGGCCGATGTATCCCGCGATGCCGCCGCGCGTCGTGTTGCCCTGGGCGACCGCGGCCAGCACCGAGTGGTAGAGCGCGGTGTCGCGGATGTCCGCCTCCTCGGCGAGCAGATAGCGCGCCTCCCGGAAGAGGGGACTGAACGGCGAGAGGACCGTACGGCAGATCCAGTCGTCGAAGTCCCCCAGGCTCGCGGGAACGTCGTCCGCCAGGAACTGGCGGCGGTAGGCGGGCGTGCCCCCGAGAACGGCATGCAGCCGGGCGGCGAGCGCGGGTTCGGCCGTGACACCCCAGAAGTCGGCGGCCGCCCGGTATCCGAAGGGGCGTACGACGAGTTCCAGTTGGGCCCGGCCGCGCAGGGGTGCGGTGCTCGCCAGGAGTCCGCCCATGACGGACATCGCCGAACCGCACAGGAGGAGCCGCATGTGGCTCCGCTCGACCTGGAAGCGGTCGATCTCACGCTGGATGAGCGAGGGAAGCTCCGGGGCGACCTTGGCCAGGTAGGGGAACTCGTCGATGACCACGAGAAACGGTGCGCCGGACGTCGCGGACGAGCCGACGCTTTCCCGGCCGGGAGCGCCTTCCCGGTCGAGGGCACCTCCCCGGTCGAGGCCACCTCCCCGGTCGAGGGCGCCTCCCCGGTCGAGGCCACCTCCCCGGTCGGGGGCGGCGAGCCCGAAGAGGTAGGAGACCGCGTCGCTCCAGGTGGCGAAGGAGAAGGGCACGGGGGAGCGCGCATGATCGGCGAGCGCGGCACTGAACTGGCGGAGGGACTCCGCCTCGGTCCCGGCCGTGGCCCCGAAGTAGAACCCGCCCCGCTCCTCGACGAGCGCCCGCAGGAGATAGGTCTTGCCCATCCGCCGTCTGCCGCTGACGATCCCGAGCATGGCGTGCGGCAGTGGCCGCCCCGCGAAGGCGGTGAGCCCCTTCCACTCCGCGGCGCGATCGAAGACGTGCGACGGCTTTCCCGGCAATCCTGGATGCTGCACATCGACTCCTTAGGAGTGCACTCCTAAGGACTGTACTCCTAATAAGTACACCCGGCACATCACCTCCTCCCCGCATACCAAGCGACCTACGTCACAGACCCCACGCACCCCTCCTACATCCGTGATCAATCCGCAATCAATTCCCGGCTTGACCGAGACCCATCAAGTGAGGGCGCGCATACGCTCAGGCACATGGCCGACTCCAGAGATTCCGCTACCCCAGTGTCCGACCGCCCCGTGTATGTGATCGGCGGCGGGCCCGGGGGGCTGGCCGTGGCGTACGCGTTGCGTGCGCAGGGGGTGCGGGCCGTGGTGCTGGAGAAGGCGGACGGGGTCGGGGCGTCCTGGCGGCGGCACTACGACCGGCTGCGTCTGCACACGACCCGGCGGCTGTCGGCGCTGCCCGGTCTGCCGATGCCGCGCCGCTTCGGCCGGTGGGTGGCGCGGGACAACGTGGTGCGGTACCTGGAGAAGTACGCCGAGGTGCACCAGTTGGAGATCGTGACCGGCGTCGAGGTGTCCCGCGTCGAGCGGAGCGCGGACGGCGGCGGCTGGCTGCTGCACGCCACCGGCGGCCGCGAGCTGACCGGCAGCGCGGTCGTCGTCGCCACCGGCTACAACCACACACCCCACATCCCCGACTGGCCGGGCCGGGACTCGTACGAGGGCGAGCTGGTGCACGCCCGCGAGTACCGCAACCCGAAGCCCTACGCCGGCCGGGACGTCCTGGTCGTCGGCATCGGCAACACCGGCGCGGAGATCGCCGTCGACCTCGTCGAGGGCGGGGCGGGGCGCGTGCGGCTCGCGGTGCGGACGGCCCCGCACATCGTGCGCCGGTCGACCGCCGGGTGGGCGGCCCAGTACACGGCCGTCCTCGTACGGCGACTGCCGGTCGCCCTCGTGGACCGGCTCGCCAAGCCGGTGGCGAAGCTGAGCGTGCCGGACCTGTCGGCGCACGGCCTGCCCCGGCCCGACACCGGCCTCTACTCCCGCGTGAACGAGGGGTCCGTCCCCGTGCAGGACGTCGGGCTCATCGACGCCGTACGGAAGGGGAAGGTCGAGGTCGTCGGCGCGGTCGAGGGGTTCGAGGACGGCAAGGTCGTCCTCGCCGACGGCAGCCGGGTCGAGACCGACGCCGTGATCGCCGCCACCGGCTACCGACGTGCCCTGGAAGGTCTCGTCGGACATCTCGACGTCCTGGACGGACGCGGGAAGCCGGTCGTGCACGGACCGCGCTCCCCCGAGAACGCCCCCGGCCTGTACTTCACCGGCTTCACCAACCCCATCAGCGGCATGTTCCGCGAACTCGCCCTCGACGCCGAGAAGATCGCCAAGACGATCGCCCGGACGGGCGGCGTCGCCACGCGCGACGCGCTCACCGTACGGATCCGCGTCGAGCGCTGAGCGGACGCCGGGACAGCCAACCACGGCACCGGCGGCACTGGCGGTACCGGCGGTACCGGCGGATGGCTGTCCCAGTGAGTCAGACGATCGGATCGAGGGGCTCGATCGGCTCGATCGGCTCTATCTCCGGGAGTTCCGGCAGGGTCGGAAGGTCGGGATACCCCGGGTAGCTGCTCTCGCTCACGACGTACGTGCAGTTGGTGTACGTGTAGCCGGGATCGATGCTCATCCCGTCGGCCTTGTTCTCCACGGCCTCTGTGTCTTCGACGGATTCGTCGGCGTACTTGATGAGGGTGTGGTAGTCGCCGGCGGGCAGGTTGAGGTAGTTGGTCGGGTAGTCGATGCCGCTGTTCGCGCAGGCGGCGTCCGAGGCCTCCGACTCGCTGGAGTACTCGGTGCAGTCGGTGCACGCCGGGAGGTAGACGCTGCCGGTGACCGGGCCGGTGTAGAGAAACTCGACCGCCGTCGGGGCGTCGTTGCTGATCTCCATCGGCATCGTGGCGCCGCCCGGGCCGCGGGAGGGCGGCAGCTTCCGGCCCGCCTCGGGCCGTTCCTCGGCGATCTCCGCGGCGATGGCGATCTGCCGGGCACGCTTCGCGTTCTTGTTGTCCTCGTACATGTCGGCGAAGTCGTTGAGTGTCGCCGCCGCCGCGCCGAACTTGTCGTCCTCGAACTCGTCCACCCCGCAGGCGTAGGCGCCGGACTCCACCGCCTTGCCGGCGGCCGTGCGCAGCCCGTCACCGGGGCTGCCCTCGGGCAGGTCGGCCACGGTCTGGCTGATGACCTGCAATTCCTCGCGGGCCGGGCAGGGGTCGTCGCCCTTCAGCGCCTTGGACTTCTTCTCGATCTCCGCGCTGACGGCCGGTTCGACCCTGGCGGCCGGCGCCGAGTCGGCGAAGTCACGCAGGAGTTCGGCCAGTGCGCCGCCGTTCGCCTCCGCTTCGGTCACGGCGTCGGAGCCGAGGTTCGTGATGCCGCACTCGTAGAGCGACGTGGCAAGGGGCCCCTCTGGCCAGGAGGTGAGGGCGCCGAACCGCATGCCGCTCATCCTGTCGGGCAGCTTCCACAGATACCTCAGCGGTTCCAGAGCCTCGCAGTACTCCTTCTCGCGGTACGGCGCGGCGACGGTGTCGTAGAACCGGTCGAGGCGGTCGGGGATGCGCTGGGCCGCCCGGCTGCCGGGGTGGTCGTCGCCGAGCGCACGGTAGGCCTTCAGCGCCCGCTCGTAGTCCTGCTCGGCCTCGGCGAAGCCGTCCCGCTGCGAGGCGGCGGTGACCAGCCGGTCCGTCCTGGCGAGCCGGTCGAGCAGCATCTGCTGGTACGCCTCTTCCCGCGCCGCCTCGTACCCCACCGCCCCACCGGCCGGCACGGCGAGCAGCACGAGCCCGAGCCCGGCGGCGACCGTCGACCGCCACGGCAACGTCAGCCGCGTACGGCGCGCCAGCCACGCCCCGTGGATCGCGGCGAGCACCAGAACGAGGCCGTACGCCCACACCGCCCCGCCCGGCACCCCGTCCGGGTCGGCGGGCAGCGCGGCCACCAGCAGCCAGCCGGTCGCGATCCAGCACACGGCGGCCTGCGGCCAGCGCCGAAGGAGCACATACCCGAGCCCGAGCCCACTGAGGTTGAACAGCCCCGCCGCCGCGGCCCGCCACGGGTCCCCGGGCACGGTGTCCTCGGGCGCGGCGTCCTCGGGCTCCTCCGGCAGCGTGTAGGTCAACCACTCGGAGGGCGACGGCTCGACGGCCGGCGGTCCATCGGCCGGCGAACCAACGGCCGGCGGACCAACGGGCGGCGGACCAACGGGCATCGGGGGTGGGGGCGGGGGCGGGGGCGGGGGCGGGGGCGACGACGGAGGCTCGGGCAGCGTGGACTCAGGTCCGCCCGACGGCTCTCCCGTGCCACCGACACCCGACGGCTCGACACCCGACGGCTCTTCGGACCCACTCATAACGACTCACTCCCCCAACTGCCGTACAGACAGGGCATCTTGCTCGGTCATAGGCCCTGATGTTCCCGCGGGTGGCCGGGGAGGGGTCCCGAACACAAGGAAGCCGAGGCCCCGTGGCGACCCCGCCGCCAAGCACCCGAAGGCGAACGCAGACGGATGCGGCCGTATACGTCTGACCGCCGCCCGCGCGGGTACAACTTCCTTACTGCCGCGTAACTTTGCTCGCAGACCCATTCCCTGACAGAGCGTCAGTTCAGTAGTCTGAAATCTGACGTAGCGTCAGATACGTGAACGTGAAGGCACCACGCCACTGAATTGGCTGTCATGGCTGTCACACAGGAGCGGGCGGACCGATGCTTGGATCAACCCACGGCACCCTCACCACCGACTCCCGCCGGGCCCGCGCCATCGCCTGCGGCGAGCACCCCGCGCAGGTCGTGCACGGCAGGCCCGCCGAGGCCGGCGACCTGGACGTCAGCGGGCGTCCGCTGTACGCCGCCGTCCCCGATCTGGACCGTTTCTTCCGCCCCGAGTCGGTGGCCGTCGTCGGCGCCTCGGACACGGAGGGCCGGCCGAACACCGGGATCACCCGGCAGTTGCTCGCCTGGTCCGAACGGGTCGGCGCCCGGCTGCACCCCGTGCACCCCACGCGCGAGTCGGTCTTCGGCATCCCCTGCTCCCCTTCCGTCGCCGACCTGCCCGAACGGGTCGATCTCGCCGTACTGCTCCTCTCCGACCCCCTCCCCGTGATCGGCGAACTGGCCGAGGCCAAGGTGAAGTTCGCCGTCGCCTTCGCCTCCGGCTTCGCCGAGACCGGCGCGGAGGGCGCGGCAGCGCAGGAACGGCTGGCCGCCGCCGTGGCCCGCGCCGAAGGCCTGCGGCTGCTCGGCCCCAACACCAACCTCAACGCCTTCGAGCGCTTCCGCGACGACCTCGACGGACCGGCGATCGCGCTGATCACCCAGTCCGGCCACCAGGGCCGCCCCGTCTTCTCCCTCCAGGAACTCGGCATCCGCCTCTCCCACTGGGCCCCCACCGGCAACGAGGCCGATCTGGAGACCGCCGACTTCATCTCCTACTTCGCCGAACGCCCCGAGGTGGGCGCCATCGCCGCTTACGTCGAGGGCCTGAAGGACGGCCGCTCCTTCCTCCTCGCCGCCGACCGGGCCGCCCGGCGCGGTGTGCCCGTCGTCGCGGTCAAGGTCGGCCGCACCGAGACCGGCGCCCGCACCGCCGCCTCCCACACCGGCAAGCTGACCGGCGCGGACGCGGTGGTCGACGCGGCGATGCGGCAGTACGGCGTGATACGCGTCGACGGGCTCGACGAGCTCCAGGACACGGCCACCCTGCTGGCCCGGGCCCGCCGACCCCGCACCCCGGGGCCGGCCGAACCGAGGGCCGAGGGCGTCGTCGTCTATTCGATCTCGGGCGGCACGGGCGCGCACTTCGCCGACCTGGCCACGGAGGCCGGACTGCCCCTCCCCACCCTCTCGGAGGCCAAGCAGGCCGAGCTGCACCAGTGGATCCCCGACTATCTGAGCGTGGCCAACCCCGTCGACAACGGCGGCCACCCCGTGGGCGACTGGCGCGGCCCCCGCATCCTCGACGCGATCCTCGACGACCCGGCCGTGGGAGTGCTGATCTGCCCCATCACCGGCCCCTTCCCGCCGATGAGCGACAAGCTCGCCCAGGACCTGGTGGCCGCGGCGGAGCGGACGGACAAGCTGGTGTGCGTGGTGTGGGGGTCGCCGGTGGGCACGGAAGCCGCGTACCGCGAGACCCTCCTCGGGTCGTCCCGGGTGGCGACCTTCCGTACCTTCGCCAACTGCATCACCGCCGTCCGCGCCCATCTCGACCACACCCGCTTCACCGCCGCCTACCGCTCCCCCTTCGACGAGGCACCGCGCTCCCCCTCGCCCTCCTTCCGCAAGGCGAAGGCGCTGATGCGACCCGGGCAGCAGCTGAGCGAGCACGCGGCCAAGCAGCTGCTGCGCGCGTACGGGATACGCGTGCCGCGCGAGCAGCTGGTGACCAGCGCGGCGGCGGCCGTACGCGCGGCGAGCCTCGTCGGCTACCCGGTGGTCATGAAGGCCTCCGGCGCCCGCATCGCCCACAAGACGGAACTCGGCCTGGTGAAGATCGGCCTGACCTCCGCGAGCCAGATCCGCGACGCCTATCGGGAACTGACGGACATCGCCCGCTACGAGGATGTCTCCCTCGACGGGGTGCTGGTGTGCCAGATGGTCGAGCGGGGCGTGGAGATGGTCGTGGGCGTCACCCACGACGACCTCTTCGGGCCGACGGTCACGGTCGGCCTCGGCGGTGTCCTCGTGGAGGTCCTCCGCGACTCCGCCGTACGCGTGCCGCCCTTCGGCGAGGACCAGGCCCGCGCCATGCTCTCCGAACTGCGCGGGCGGGCCCTGCTGGACGGGGTGCGCGGGGCTCCCCCGGCCGACGTGGACGCCCTCGCGGAGGTCGTGCTCCGCGTGCAGCGCATGGCGCTCGAACTCGGCGACGACATCGCGGAGCTGGACATCAACCCGCTGATGGTGCTGCCGAGGGGACAGGGAGCCGTGGCGCTGGACGCGCTGGCGGTGTGCCGCTGAGCGCCGCCGCACAGCGAGGGCGTCCAGCACACCGCTGACGACCAGCACACCACGTACGACCAGCACACCGAAGACGACCGTCGCACCACGGACGACCAGCACACCGAGGGCATTCATCACTCCCCGTAAAAACAGGAGCACCCACATGTCCGCTTCCCCCCTTGAACATCCCGAAAAATCCCGTGACTCATTGATACTGCACGCCACTGACAACGCCGTCTCGTGGATCACCCTCAACCGCCCCGAGGCGATGAACGCCCTCACCCCTGACCAGCGGGAACACCTCATCCACCTCCTCTCGGACGCCTCCGCCGACCCCGCCGTCCGCGCGGTCGTCATCACCGCGACGGGCCGAGGCTTCTGCGCGGGGGCGGACCTGCGCGGCGCGGCAGCGGGCAGCGGGCAGCGGGTGCCCGGGGACGTGGCGCGCACCATCCGGCTCGGCGCCCAGCGCCTCATCGCCGCCGTCCTCGACTGCGAGAAGCCGGTGATCGCGGCGGTGAACGGCACGGCGGCCGGCCTCGGCGCGCATATCGCCCTCGCCTGCGACCTCGTACTGGCGGCCGAGGAGGCCCGTTTCATCGAGGTGTTCGTACGGCGCGGCCTCGTCCCCGACGGCGGCGGCGCGTACCTCCTGCCCCGCCTCGTCGGCCCCCATCGGGCGAAGGAGCTGATGTTCTTCGGCGACGCCCTGCCCGCCGCCGACGCGGAACGCCTCGGCCTGGTCAACCGTGTCGTCCCCGCCCAGGACCTGGAGAAGACGGCCCGCGAGTGGGCGGAACGCCTCGCCGCCGGCCCCACCCGCGCCCTGGCCTTGACCAAACACCTGGTCAACACCTCCCTCGACACCGACCGCGCCACCGCCTTCTCCGCCGAGGCCGCCGCGCAGGAGATCAACATGACGACGGCGGACGCCCAGGAGGGCGTGGCGAGCTTCGTGGAGCGACGGACACCGCGCTTCCAGGGCCGCTGACAGGACCACTGACGGGGCCGCACGGGGACTTCCCTTCTGACGGACCGTCAGTTTCAATGGGCGATGTGATGGGACACGCGGGAATGGCAGCCGCCGCCGTCCGCTATCTGCGGTCGGACCGGACTCGTACGGCCGCGAGGATGACGACGGGGCCGGTCGAAGCGCTGCCCCGCCCCGAACTGCGCTGCGTCGGCGAGAACGAGCGCGCGCCCGTCGACCAGGCCGAATTCCGGCGCGTACTGGGCAACTTCGCGACGGGTGTCACAGTGATCACCGCCCCGGGGATCACGGCGGTCCCGGCGGCTTCGGGGGCACCGACGGTTTCGGGGGCCCCGGCGGCCGACGACTCCGAAACCAGCGAACGCGCGGGCGGACACCCCAGCGGACACCCCGCCGAACGCGCCGGCGGACACCCCGACGCCCGCCCCGCCGGCTTCGCCTGCCAGTCCTTCTCCGCCCTCTCCCTCGACCCGCCCCTCGTCGTCTTCATGGTCGGCCGTACGTCGACGACCTGGCCCCGTATCGCCCGCGCGGGCGTCTTCTGCGTGAACGTACTCGGCGCGGAGCAGGGCGAGTTGTGCCGGCGCTTCGCGGTGAGCGGCGCCGACAAGTTCGCGGGGGTCGCCCACGAGCCGGCCCCCGCCACCGGCTCCCCCCGCCTCATCGGCGCCCCCGCCTGGATCGACTGCACGATCCACGCCGTGCACACCGGCGGGGACCACCTGATCGTGGTGGGCCGGGTGGAGGCGCTGGGCACGGGCGGCGAAGAGAGCGCGCCCTTGCTGTTCCACCGGGGCCGCTTCGGCGGCTTCACCACCGACTGGTAGTTCGTGCACCAGTCCCCGTGGCAGTGGGCGCCGGTACGCATGCGCCGAGTACGAGACCTACGCCGGGTGCCGGAGAGATCCGGGACGTGCCGGTGACGGGCGACGGCCACACGGCAGGGGCGGACCTCACGGACCGTCCCTGACCACTTGGTTGGCCGCTCCGTCGCAGTTGAGGCACGGTGTCCGCGGAGGCCGGTGGTGGCTACTCTCGGGAAGGAGGCGATACGCCAGCGTGTGCCGAGGGGGAGCCGCATGACCGATCACCCGGACCGTCGCCTGCGCCCCCGAGGTCACAAGGTCACCAACGCGGTCAACGCCTCCGCCGGCGTGGTGGTCCAGGCAGGCCGGATCGACGGCGGGATCCAGGTGACCGGAAGCGCGCCGGGAACCGAGATACCTCGCCAACTTCCAGTGAGCGCGGGCTTGTTCGTGGGGCGCGCCCGCGAACTGGAGGAGCTGGGAAGCCTGCTCCGGCAGCCTACGGTCGGGCAGCCGAGAATCGTGCTGCTCTCCGGTGCCGCCGCCACGGGTAAGACGGCGCTGGCCGCGTTCTGGGGTCACCGGGCCGCCCCCCATTTCCCGGACGGCCAGCTCTATGTGGACCTGAGGGGTTTCGGTCCGGAGGAACCGCTCTCCCCTCTCACCGTCCTCAGCGGCTTTCTGCGCGCTCTGGGGCGGTCGTTCGCCGCCGAGAGCGGGCCGCTGGAGGAACGGGCGGCCACCTTCCGTACGGCGCTGAGCGGCCGCCGGGTACTCGTCGTCCTCGACAACGCCTCCTCCACCGACCAGGTCCGCCCCCTCCTGCCCGGCTCGGACACCTGCGCCGTGGTGGTCACCAGCCGACGGAAGCTGAGCGGACTGGGCGTGCACCATGCGGTGCGGACCGTGGCACTCGGCGTGCTCGGCGGCGCCGAGAGCCTCGCGCTGCTCAATGCCGCGATCGGGGAGCGGGCGGCCGCCGAGAAGGAGAGCGTCGGCCGGCTCGCCGCCCATTGCGCGGGCCTTCCGTTGGCCCTGCGCATCGCGGCGCAGAAGGTCGCCACGCGTCCCACCCGCAGCATCGCCTCGCTCGTCGGCGAGCTGAACGGCATCGGCACGGGGCTGGACCTCTTCGACGCGGACGACGACACCCGCTCCACCCTGCGCGGTGTGTTCTCCTGGTCCTACCGAGGCCTGCCGACGGCCGTACGCGACGCCTTCGCACTCCTCGCGCTGCACCCCGGCGACACCTTCGACCTCCCCTCGGCCGCGGCGCTGCTCGGAACGTCGGGCGACGAGGCTGTCCGTCTGCTGCGCCGGCTGGCCGACTCGCACCTCGTGGACGACACGGCCGGGGACCGGTTCGCGATGCACGATCTGCTGCGCTCCTACGGGCGCGAACTGCACACGGCTGCCGCCGACCCGCCGACGCACGACCCGCACCCGCACCCGCACCCGCACCCGCACCCGCTCGGCGGGTTGTACGACTACTACCTGTCCATGGCGGACCGGGCCGGACGCATCATCATGCCGTACCGCCACCGCTTCCCCCTGGAGACCGGAGGGCGTCCGATCGCGGTCGAGCCGCCGATGACGAGCAGGGCCGACGCACTGCGCTGGATGGACGCCGAGTGGCGCACGCTGGTGGCGCTCTGTCGGCTGGAGGACCCCGTCTTCGACGTACGCCGTTGGCAACTGGCCTACACCCTGCGTGACTACTTCTACCTGGCCAAGCACCTGGACGGCTGGTCGGAGAGCCACTATCTGGCATTGGCCGGATGCGAGCGCATGGGCGACCGCCGTGCCGAGGCCATGACGCGCAACAACCTCGGGCGTGCTCTGCTGGAGTCGGGCCGCGTGGAGGAGGCGGCCCGTCAGTACCGGCTGGCGCACGACCGGTTCGCGGAACTCGACGACGAGCACGGCCTCAGCGATTCCCTGGCCAACCTCGCCTCGGTCCGTCGGCGTCAGGGCGCGTACACCGAGGCGCTGGACCTGCAGCAGCGTGCCCTGGACGTCTATCGCAGGACCGGGGCGATGCGGAAGGTCGGCATCACCCTGCGCAGCATGGCCAAGGCCGAGACCGAGCTGGGTCGTGCCGCAGACGCGACGGGCCACGCGGCCGAGGCGATGACCCTGTTCTCCGCGCTGGGCCTCGACCTCGACGTCGCCCAGTCCGCGTACACGCTCGGTCTGGCCCGGGCGCGGGACGGCGACGACGTGTCCGCCGCCCGGGCCTATGAACAGGCCATCGAGTTCGGCCGCAGGGCCGGAAGTCGGTACGAGGAGGCTCGGGCCCTCCGGCAGCTCGGCTTCCTGTACGCCACCGGGGGACACATCGACGCGGCCCGTGACCGGTGGCAGGCATCGCTGGAGCTGTTCACGTCGCTGGGCGCGTCGGACGCCGATGCCGTGGCCGCGCAGTTGGCGGGCCTCGGCGACGGGCGGCCCGGTTCAGTGGGTGGGGTCCTCGCCCAGCCGGTCGAGGATCCAGTGGTGCAGGATCCTGGCGACCTCCTGGTCCCTGGGACCGACGGTCTCGGGTGACCGTACCGCCCAGTCGTCGATGCCCTCCCGGGCGTCCTGCGCCAGGACCAGAGCGTCGTCGCGCTGCCCTTCGTACTGGTTGGCCGCGGCCAATCCGTGGGCGAGGCACAGGGTCGCGCGCAGCGTCTCGGGGGCGTCCGGGCCGTGGAGCGCGACCTGCCGTTCCTGGAACTCGACTGCGGCGACCAGGAGTTCGGAGAGCAGTTCGTCGTGATCGCCCTCCAGATGGACGTCTTCGGGGCCGACGCCGTCGGGAAGATCGCTCGGCTCGCCGACGGTGGTGCCGGCGCCCTCCGGCGCGGGCAGGTCCGTGAGGCCTCCGTGCAGCAGGGCCCACAGGGTCGTCACGGTGGCCAGATGATCCGGACCCTGTACGCGCAGCCGGTCCGCGTAGAGGGCGTAATGGCTCCAGTCGTCGGGAGCAGCGGTCACGATGCGGTCCTCCTGCGTGCGGTGATGATGTTCTCGCGTGCGTCGAGTGTGTCGGGGTGGTCGTCGCCCAGATGGGACCGGCGTCGCTGCCAGACCTCCTCGAACGCGGTGAGCGCCGCCGCGGCGTCACCGAGGCGGAGGTGGTTGGCGCCGATGCTGAACAGGCTGTCCACCGTGCCCCGGGCGTCACGTCCGGCCGTGTTGGTCCATCGTTCGTGGGCGCAGGTGGCGATGCGCAGCGCGGTGGGCGCCGCGTGGCGGCCGGGTCCTCGGCCGATCGCTATCACCAGGTTGTTCAGGGCCGTCAGGGCTTGCCGGGCGGACGGGCCGTAGCGTCCGTGCCAGCCACGGTAGGTCTCCCACAGCAGCGTGCGGGCCGTGTGGTGGTCGCCGAGCGCCTGATGGGTGTTGGCGAGGTTGTTCATCGCCCACAGGGTGTCGGGATGGGGGTGGTCGAACCGGTCTCGGCCGTGCAGGGCGTCGAGTTCCTCGACGGCCCGCTCCTGGAGTTCGCGCGCTTGTGTGAGTGCTCCGTTCTCCTGCAGGACAGCGCCGAGCCCGACCAGCGCGCGCAGCGTGATGTACGGGTCGCAGAGCGGCGAGGCACGGCACGAGGCGTACAGGGCGCGGAAGTCGTCGACGGCGCCCGCGCTGTCGCCCAGCTCCGAGCGCAGACGTCCGGACTGCGCGACGAGGGACCACTGGCCGTTGTCGACGGCCCAGCCTTCCGGAGCCGCCAGGTTCGCCGCGGCCTGGACGTGCGCCAGCAGGCCGAGCGTACGGAGCCTCGACGCGGCGTCGGTTCCTGTCCGGTCGAGGAGGTCGGCCAGCGTGCGCACGGCCCGTTGGGAGACCTGGCGTCGCGTTCCGTCGCGCAGCAGCACGCGTGCCGCGCGACCGACCAGCGCGTGGACGGAGTAGGTGGCGCCGGAGACGTCCTGGGCCTCCTCGACGAGTCCTCGGCTCTCAAGAGTGCGGATGCCCTCCGTCATGGCCGTCGCGGCGGCGTGCGGGTTCTCGTCCGCGCCGCGGAGTACGGCCGTCAGGAGGTCGTGGGGGATGGGCGCCGCGGCGAGTACGCTCGCGGCGGCGAGCAGGCGGACGGCAGGGGCCGGCAGGGCGTCGAACGCGCGCAGCAGGACTCCGCTGAGCGGGCGGGCGGTCTCCGCGGGCAGATCGTGGCCCAGGTGTTCCGCCAGTTCGAGCACGGGCCCGGCGTCCTCGCGCAGGTCCGCGAGGAGGGAGCGGTAGCCGGTGAATCCCTCCGCCGTCGTCAGCCCGGCGGTGATCTGCAGAGCGAGGGGGTGTGCCCGCAGGTCCGCCACGATGCCGCGAGCGGCGTTGCGTTCCTCGATGTCCTCCTGGTCCGGTCCGCGGTGTGCGGTCAGCAGACGCAGTCCCGGTCTCGGGCCCAGGCCGGACAGAACGATCTCGGTGCGGCTCGTGCCGCGGACGCTGCCGCGGGTGGTGACGAGTGACCTGCCATTGGGGCTGGGGGCGAGCAGGTACGGGTGCTCGCGCAGGCTCACGGAGGCGGGGAGGTCGTCGACGATCCAGAGATAGGGCGGCAGACCGCTCAGGTGGCGGCCCACGAGCTGCCTCAACTCTTCGTCGGTGCCCGCGCGTCCGGACAGGGAGAGACGTGCCGCGATACGTCGCATCTCCGTGTGGAAGCCGGCCTGGACGGCACCGGAGTCGTGCCGGCCCAGGGGGTCACTGCCTGACAGTTCGACGACGAAGACACCGCCGGGATGATCCCGCGCCGCCCAACGGCCGTACTGCTTGCACAAGGTGGTCTTGCCCGAACCTCCAAGTCCCCGTACGGAGACGATGGGTGCACCGCGGTCCAGTGTCCCGCCGGGCTCCTGCAGTGCGTCGTGCAGGGCCCAGAGTTCCTTGCGCCGTCCGACGAATCCGGACTCGCCGGTCAGTTCGTCGGCGATCCAGCTCTGCCCGTCGGTCATCGCGTCGCCGAAGCGCCGGTCGTCGGCTTCCCGTACCTCGCCGACCACGTGTGCGACATGGTCCGCCAGTTCCTCGACCGAGCGGCCCTCTCGGGTGAGCTTGCGCTTCTTGAGCGCCTTGGGCCTGACCTTGGCGGGCGGCACCTTCCAGGTCAGCGGCATGATCCGGCGCATCGCGGTCCCGCCCAGAGCCTTCCCGCAGGACAGGGCGAGGTGCAGTTCGGACCAGCAGTGGTCGCTGTCGTCGAAGCACGGGGTGAGCAGGGGAACGAGGACCCGTGAGCCCAGGAGGGCCGCCTTCACCGACGGCAGCATTTCGTCCTCGGCCCACTCGGGCACCGACAGATCGTCCTGGAAGACGTCCAGCCCCCTGGCACTCAGGGCCGTGTACATGTCGTCGGCCCATTCCTTGCCGTCCGCCCACGTGTAGCAGAGGAAGACGTCGTACAACGAATCCGGGTCTGGAGCAGCGCCACCCTGGTACACGGTCACGTGGGGTCCCATCAGATTCCCGTTCGCTCGGAACGTGACGGCATTCCGAGCAGTACTTGGTCAGGGTGGTGGTGCCGGCCGCGCCAGGTGCGGCCCTCGACATGGTCCATGCCCAGCCCCCGCAGACAGCACTCGCCCTGGCCCGCTGATCCTTGCGCCTAGGGCCCTTCCACCACCACCCCACCCACCACCAGCACGCACAACACGCCCAACGTCCCCCACGTGAGAATCGCCGCGCAGGGCTGGACGGGGCGGCCCGCGTCGGCGCGTACGACCGTGTGGTGCGCTGCCAGGGTCGCGGGCAGGACCGCCGCGTAGAGCGCGAGGCCTGCGAGGTGCCAGGCCGGGACGACCGTGGCGGGAAGTACCCACAGGGTGCAGGCCGGCGGGATCCACCACCAGGCGGTGCGGCCGGTGAGCTGGCGTGCGGTCCAGTGGGCGAGCAGTACGGCGGGGAGGACGTAGCCCACGGTCAGTACGGCGGCCGCGAAGAGGATGAGGAGGAGCAGCAGCGGGGAGAGCAGGAGAGCCCCGAAGGACCCCCCGGGCGCGGTCCTCGGCCCCGGGTCGGCGTCGAGCGCGGAGAGGAACAGCGCGGCGCAGACCAGCGCCCCCTCCACCCCCAGCACCGCCATGGACACCGCCGACGGCGCGGCACCCTTGCGGACCGCACCCTCACCCGCCACCCCGGCCGTCACCATGGACATCACCAGCACCCCTCCCCGCCTACAGGGAGTGTGCCCCGGCCGAAACGGTTGCGCTTCCGGGCCCCCCGCCGAAACGGTTGCGCTTCCGGGTCCCCGGCCGAAACGGTTACCCCGCGCGGCCCCCGGTCGAATCCGCGGCGCGTCGGTCAGGCGACCGCCGCGCTCGCCGTCCCGGCCGGCCGTCGCCGGATCACCAGCGCCATCAGCGCCGCCGCCGCGCACAGCGCGCCCGAGGCGTACCAGACGACGTCGTACGAGCCGAAGATGTCGCGGGCGAGACCGCCGAAGAAGGCGACGAGGGCGGCGCCGACCTGGTGCGAGGCGAGGACCCAGCCGAAGACGATGGCGCTGTCGTCGCCGTAGTGCTCGCGGCACAGGGCCATGGTGGGCGGGACGGTGGCGACCCAGTCGAGGCCGTAGAAGACGATGAAGAAGATCATCGGGAGGTGCACGGCGGGGGCCAGCAGAATGGGGAGGAAGAGGAGCGAGATGCCTCGGAAGGCGTAGTACACGGCCAGCAGGCGCCGGGAATCGTAGCGGTCGGTGAACCAGCCGGAGGCGATCGTGCCGAGGACGTCGAAGACCCCGATGACCGCCAGCAGGGAGGCCGCCGCGGTGATGGGCATGCCGTGGTCGTGGGCGGCGGGGATGAAGTGGGTCTGGATGAGGCCGTTGGTGGAGGCCCCGCAGATCGCGAAGGTCCCGGCGAGGAGCCAGAACGGCCCGGTCCGCATCGCCGAGAAGAGCACCTTCACCGCCCGCCGCGCCGCCCCCGGCACGGGCGCCGGCTTCGGCACGAACTCCTTCGCGCCGTACGGCTTCAGCCCCACGTCCGCCGGATGGTCCCGCAGCAGCAGCCATACGAAGGGGACGACGGCCAGGGCGGCGAGGGCGACGGTGACGGAGGCGGGCCGCCAGCCGCGCTCGGAGACGATCCACGACAGCAGAGGGAGGAAGATCAGCTGCCCTGAGGCGGAGGCGGCGGTCAGGATGCCCGAGACGAGGCCGCGCCGTTCCGTGAACCAGCGGTTGGTGACCGTCGCCGCGAAGGCCAGCGCCATCGAGCCGGAGCCGAGCCCCACCAACAGCCCCCAGCAGAGCATCAGTTGCCAGGGCGAGGTCATCCACACCGTCGTACCGGCCCCGACCGCGATCACCGTCAGCGCGACCGCGACCACCCGGCGGATACCGAAGCGGTCCATCAGTGCGGCGGCGAAGGGGGCCGTCAGGCCGTACAGCGCCAGGTTGATCGACACGGCCGACGCGATCGTGCCGCGCGACCAGTCGAACTCCTGGTGCAGCGGATCGATCAGCAGACCCGGCAGCGAGCGGAAGGCCGCCGCCCCGATGATCGTCACGAAGGTTACGGCGGCGACGAACCAGGCGCGGTGGATCCTGCCGGCGGAGCGCGACTCGGTGGGTTCCTGGCCTGCTGCGACCGTACTGGCGGCTGTCTGGGTCATGCCACCAAGCTTCGGACCTGCGGTGACCGCGAACGAGTGGCCCGAGGGACAGCATTCGTTAGGATCAGGCCATGCCCCAGTCCCTGGCCCGCCACCGCGTCGTCGTCCTCGCCCTCGACGGGCTGCTCCCCTTCGAACTGGGCATTCCGCAGCGCATCTTCGGCAAGGCGCGGGACACGGCCCTGCGACCGCTGTACGACGTCGTCACCTGCTCGGTCCGGCCGCCCGGCCGAGTGGAGACGGACGCCGACTTCGCCGTCCTCGTCCCGAACGGCCCGGAGACCCTCGCCACCGCCGACACGGTCGTCGTCCCCGCCGCGTACGAATACGGCCCGGTCTACGAGGACGGCGTCCTCACCCCCGAACTGGCCGCCGCCCTCGCCCACATCCGCCCCGGCACCCGGCTGGTCTCCATCTGCACCGGTGGCTACGTCCTGGCCGCGGCGGGTCTTCTGGACGGCCGCCCGGCGACCACGCACTGGTACCACGCCGAGCACTTCCAGCGGCTCTTCCCGAAGGTCCGGCTCGACGCGGACGTCCTCTTCGTCGACGACGGCGATGTCCTCACCTCGGCGGGCGTCGCGGCCGGGATCGACCTGTGCCTGCATCTCGTACGCCGCGACCACGGCACCGGCGTCGCCAACGACGTGGCCCGGCGTACGCTCGTACCGCCGCACCGGGACGGCGGACAGGCCCAGTACATCGAACGCCCGCTGCCCGAGCCGCAGACCGCGACGACGACCGCAGCCCGCGCCTGGGCCCTGGGCCGCCTCCACGAGCCGATCCAACTCCGCGACATGGCCGAACAGGAGTCCATGTCCGTCCGCACCTTCACCCGCCGCTTCCGCGAGGAGGTCGGCATCAGCCCCGGCCAGTGGCTCACCCAGCAACGCGTCGAACGCGCCCGCCACCTCCTGGAATCCACCGACCTCTCCATGGACCAGGTGGCCCACGACGCGGGCTTCGGCACGGCCCAGTCGATGCGCCAGCATCTACAGGGAGCACTGGGGGTAACCCCGACGGCGTACCGGCGGACCTTCAGGACAGAGGGGGCTCGACGGTACGAGGGCGCCCCGTGACTCAGCTCCGAGAGTCGGCACGGCCCGTGCCACCCCGCCCTCCCCCGCCTTCCCGGAGTTCACCATCGAAGGTCAGCGGGATCACGTTCCAGGTACCACCGTGCGCGTCCTTGTGATCCCCGGTGTGCCCCTTACCGAGGACGCAGGAAGACGTCTCACTGAAGATCGGAGCCCGGTAGAGCAAGGAGGCCCGGACCCTCCCGCATGTGCCGGTTGTGTCAACGGTCATCGGATCCCACCCCCGACCGGTACTGCGTGGATGTCGCGCGTATCGAGGTCGATGCCGAAGTCCGCAGCCATGACCAGGGCGGCCCGCCTGCTCAATCGGGTGACCCGCTCACGCGCCGCCCAGTAGGGCCGCACCCGAGCCGTATGCGGACCCGTCACCGCCTCGGCGGCTCACACACCCGTGCGGCGCGCGGCCCACTCCCGCGGGCGGCGGTGAGTGCGGCGCGGTGTGGGAGCGGGCGGGAGCGCTCCCAGTCTTCGCGCAGCTCGACACTGAGGGCCCCCGCGCAGAGCCGCGAACTGCAGTGCCATGACGGTTCGCTCCGTCTGCCGGAAACCCGGGATCTGCTGAGACAGGCGCGCAGCCGCGCGGTCAGGCCGCCAAGGCACGGACAAGCATCGTGCCCACTGCCCTGCCGTCTGGAGGGTCGATCAGAGACACGCACACGTGAGAGAAGCCGTGCCCCGTCAGGATGCGCTCCCACTCATCCGGGGTGCGGTCGTGCCGCAGTCCGGCTTTGGCAGGCTTGGGCTCCTGACTGCCTGGAGGCAAATGCGAGAAGGCCAGGATGCCGCCCGGCGCCATACGCGAGCGGATCAGCGGGAGCAGGGTGTCCGGATCGACGAACCACACAGCGCCGAAGATCGAGAGCACTACATCGAATGTCTCGTCCGTCTCGTTCAGGAACGCCGTCGCCTCCGCCGTACGGAACTCAAGGCCCGACAGATCGCCCCAGCGCTCCCGCGCGACCGTCTCGCGGACGGGGGCTACATCCACGCCCAGTCCTGTCGCACCAAGCGTCACCAGATGTGTGAGGTTGCTGCCGCTCCCCGAGCCGAGTTCCAGCACCCGGCGTCCGGCCACGGGACCGAGAACGCTCTCGTTCGGCCCGTGATCGGCGTACAGGGTCCAGTTCAGCCAGGTCGTATCACCCTTGGCGTTCACGGTCCTGCGTGGTTTGCTCCCGACCGCGTATCTGTCCCAGGACTCAGCCAATGACATGCGGTGATCCTTTCCGGCGAGAGGGGCCCACCCTCCAACGTACGGGGGTAGGCCCCAACTCATCTGTTGCTCACTACTACTTCGGCGAGTCGTGACACCCGGCGTGGCACTGGTTGCAGTCGGCAGATGTGAACACGGGCCCGTGGGAGCTGCGCCTACTCGACCGATCGACAGGCCGCGCGAGCATCGAGCGGTACTCGACCACGCCGCAGTGAGGGATCGGGCGCTCCCCCTGGGGGCCGCCCCGTGCGGGCGCCTGGCCGCCGAATCCGCCTCGCCCGGCTGGAAACTGGCAGAGCCGCAAGCCCGCTTTCAAGTTCCCCAAAGCGTCACCACGTTCCCTGCAGGGGCCGGAGGAACGTGGACATCAAGGCGGCGGTGGTGAAGACGACGATGTCGTAGAGGATGTGAACCACGATCGCCGCCCACAGCCCATAGTTGAACAACAGGTAGAACAGCAGCATCCCGATGAACCACGCGTTGACGAGGCGAAAAATGCCCCCAATGCCTTTCTGGTCGTTGTGCATGGCGCGGAAGCCGCCGTTCACCGAGACGATCGCCGCGCCGACCAGCCATTCGTCGCTGGTGAGCTGTGGAGCGAGGATTCCGAGCGTGACCGTGTCGGCCAGTGGCACGAGCACGACCGTGTACAACCACTCCACCAACCCGAATGTGATCAGGTTCAGCAGCGCCAGGCCCGGCGGCGCGCTCAGCAGGAAGAGCCACCGGTAGCGGAGTTCCTCGAAGAATCCCGCGTTCACGCTCTCCCAGACTCCCAGGCCCACGGCGGTGCCGGGTGGGACGAGGCGGGGTATGCCCTGCACGATCGCGATGACGCTGATCAGCAGCGTGACAGCCAAGCCCCAGAGGAACAGGTACCAGGTATCGGCGATCCCACCCGGGATGTCGTTGGGTATCCGCCACACCTCCAAGAACCCGAACGGCTGGTCGATCCAGATCGATCCCACGAGGTAGACGACCGTCACGGAAGCCATGGCGCCCGCGGTGAACTGGGCCTGGAGGAAAGCGGCCCGGAGGCCGATCACGTTGGTCGGCGGGGGTGCGAAGTGCGGGTCGTTGATCCAGGCCATGGCGTCCTCTCGGATGGACAGGTCCGAGATCGCCGACGCAACTGCGGCTCACCACGGTCAGCCGCCGAAGTCGTCCCCCCTCCCGGTCCTTCCAGGGTAGGAGGCGGGCACCGTGGAGACGAGCATTCCGACCTGCCTTTCGCGGCTGTCGGAATTCCCTCAACTCCTCTGGCGAGAAGCGCGGTTCACCGCCCGCGCCGAGCGGCGACATGACCTTGGCCGCCTCTTCGTTCCAGGGCCGGCTCCGTTCGGACATCGGCCGATCGATTTCGGGCTCGGACACTGGCTGCGAAGTCCGGCTGTCGGGGAAGCAGGACGTGGCCGGCGCCTGGCCGCCAAGTCTGGCCCGACTGGTTCGCGCTGGCGAGTGCGCGAGATCGACCGCTTTTGGATCACCCCAGCATCACCACGCGGGGGTACGTGTTCGTGTGGCGGTCAGAAGGTCAGCACCGCCCGTGCCACCCGCCCCTCCCCCGCGTCCTCCGCCGCCTTCGCGAAGTCCTCCACCGGATACGTGGCCGTGACCAGCTCGTCCAGCAGCAGCCGCCCCTCCCGGTACAGCTCGGCGTACAGCGCGATGTCCCGCTGCGGCCGCGACGACCCGTACCGGCAGCCCAGAATCGACTTGTCCAGGTAGAGGGAGGAGACGAGGAAGGACGCCTCGGCGGTGGCGGCCGGAACACCCAGCAGCACGGCCTGGCCCCGCCGGTCCAGCATGTCGATCGCCTGGCGGATGAGTTCGACGCGGCCGACGCACTCGAAGGCATGGTCGGCGCCCGTGGGAAGGATGTCGCGCACGCCCTCCACGGAGGTCAGGAAGTGCGTGGCCCCGAACCGCCGCGCCA
Source organism: Streptomyces sp. CA-210063 (assembly GCF_024612015.1). Taxonomy (NCBI): domain Bacteria; kingdom Bacillati; phylum Actinomycetota; class Actinomycetes; order Kitasatosporales; family Streptomycetaceae; genus Streptomyces; species Streptomyces sp. CA-210063. The sequence continues at coordinate 6,030,877 of NZ_CP102512.1, read as the reverse complement.
CCCCCTCCTTCTCCGCGTTGGCGTCCACGGCGACGATCCGCGTGGCCCCCGCGATCCGCGCGCCCTGTACGACGTTGAGCCCGATACCCCCCGCCCCGATCACGACGACGCCGTCCCCCCGGTCGACCCGGGCCCGGTTGAGCACCGCCCCGACTCCGGTCAACACCCCGCACCCGATCAGCGCGGCGGAGGTCAGCGGAATGTCGTCCGGTATCCGTACGGCCTGCACGGCCTTGACCACCGTCTTCTCCGCGAAGGCGGAGTTCGCGGCGAACTGGAACACCTCCCGCCCGCCCCGCGAGAACGGCCGCGTGGGCCGCCCGATCGCCCGACGGCACATGGTCGGCCGCCCCCGGTCGCAGTCGGCGCAGGCCCCGCAGTTGGCGAGGGTGGACAGGGCGACATGGTCCCCAGGCCGGACATGCCGGACCCCCGCGCCCACCGCCTCGACGACCCCCGCTCCCTCATGCCCCAACACCACGGGAACGGGGAAGGGTATGGTCCCGTCCACCACCGACAGGTCGCTGTGGCAGAGCCCGGCGGCCGACACGGCCACCCGCACCTCGCCCGGTCCCGGGTCCCGTACGTCCAGGTCGTCGACGACCTCGGCCCGCGTCCCGTCGAACACCACTCCGCGCATGGCTCCACCCCTCAGCTCAGCCTCTCGGCTCCTTCGGCAGACCGAGCACCCGCTCGGCGATGATCGTGCGCTGCACCTCGTCCGAACCGCCGTAGATGGTGTCGGCCCGGCTGAACAGGAACAGATGCTGGAACGGATCGAGTGCGTACGGCTCCTCCACCGACCACTCCCGTGGCCCGACCGCCGCCCCCGCGCCCCGCACCTCCATCGCCAGCTCCCCGAGCCGCCGATGCCACCGCCCCCACAGCAACTTGGCCACACTCGGCGCACCCGGCTCCGCGCCTCCCTCCAGCCCCCCGAGCGTCCGCAGGGCGTTCCACCGCATCACGCGCAGCTCGGCCCACTGCCGTACGAGACGGTCGCGTACGACGGGATCGTCCGCGGCCCCGCTGTCCACGGCAGCCCGTACGACGTCCCCCAACTCCTTCTCGAACCCGATCTGTTGGGCGAGGGTCGACACTCCGCGCTCGAAGCCGAGGAGCCCCATGGCGACCCGCCAGCCGTTCCCCTCGCCGCCGACCACGTGCTCCGCGCGGGCGTGCGCCCCGTCGAAGAACACCTCGTTGAACTCGCTCGTCCCGGTCATCTGCCGGATCGGCCGTACCTCGATCCGCCCCGGCTGGTCCATCGGCACGAGCAGCAGCGACAGCCCGTGGTGGCGCCTGGACCCCGCCTCGGTACGGGCCAGCACAAAACACCAGTCGGCCTCATGCGCCAGCGAGGTCCAGATCTTCTGCCCGGTGACGCGGTACGACCCGTCCGCCGCCCGCTCCGCCTTCGTCCGTACGCCGGCGAGATCCGACCCGGCCCCCGGCTCGCTGTACCCCTGGCACCAGAGCTCCTCGCCCCGCGCGATCGCCGGCAGAAACCGCCCCTTCTGCTCCTCGCTTCCATAGGCGATCAGGGTCGGCGCCAGCAGCTTCTCCCCGATATGCCCCGACCGCGCGGGCACCCCGGCCCGCGCGTACTCCTCGGCCCAGACAACCTGCTGAATGAGCGTGGCGGTCCGATTCCCGTACCCGCCCTCGCCCCAGCCGATCCCGATCCACCCGGCGGCCCCCAGCGTCCGTTCCCAGGCCCGCCTGTCCTCCCCCACCCCGGCGTGCGCCCCCAGCCACGCCCTCGCTTCCGCCCGGAACGCCTCGTCCTCGTCACTGAACCCGAAGTCCATGCCACCTCCCAGGTGAACACCGCTGATGCCGCCTCGCGCCGCGGGGTAGGCGAGGGGGTGCGTCAGCTGCGGGTGCGTTGTGGTTGCTCGCGCAGTTCCCCGCGCCCCTGAAAAGCAGGGGCTGCGCCCCGTGCTTTTCGGCCCGCAGGGCCGTGTCTTTCAGGGGCGCGGGGAACTGCGCGACCAGCCCCCACACACCCGCACCCGCCAAACCACCCGAACCCCCGAGCCACTAGGCACCCGCGTTCGGCCGCTCCCCGGCGGTCGCCGCCCGAGCCATCCCCTCCACCCGCTCCAACATCGGCATCGGATCCACCCCCACCGCCCCCGGCAGAACCTCCGCGATCCGCTCCGGAGTCCAGCCCCCGTCCGCATACGCCGAGCGCAGCTCCCCCGGCTGCGCCCACACCGCGATCTTCGGCCCGGCGACCGTGTACACCTGCCCGGTGATCCGCTCCCCCCGAGCCCGAGCCCGATCCGACAGCAGGAACACCACGAACGCCGCCACATCCTCCGGCTCACCGATCTCCGTCAACTCGACCGGCACCCCGGCGGACATCCGCGTCCGCGCGACCGGCGCCACCGCGTTCGCGGTCACCCCGTACCGGTGCAGCCCGAGCGCGGCGCTCCGCACCAGCGAGATGATCCCGCCCTTGGCCGCGCTGTAGTTGGCCTGCGAGACGGACCCCTGGTGGTTGCCGCTGGTGAACCCGATCAAGGTCCCGGCCCGCTGCTTCCGCATGACGGCTGACGCGGCCCGGAACACCGTGAACGTGCCCTTCAGATGAGTGGCGATCACCGGATCCCACTCCTCCTCGGTCATGTTGAACAGCATCCGTTCCCGCAGGATCCCGGCGACGCACACGACCCCGTCGATCCGCCCGTACGTCGTGACGGCCGTGTCGACGACCCGCTGTCCGCCCGCCATCGTGGAGATGTCGTCGGCGACGGCGACCGCCTCGCCCCCGGCCGCCTCGATCTCCTTGACGACGGTCTCGGCGACGGAACTGGTGGGCTCGGAGCCGTCGACGGACACGCCGTAGTCGTTGACGACGACCCGCGCCCCCTCGGCGGCGGCGCCGAGGGCGACCGCCCGGCCGATCCCCCGCCCCGCACCCGTGACGGCGACGACCTTCCCTGCCAAGAAGTTTCCCACCCCGGCCCCTTCCCCTCATCGCGGTTCCTGACGGACCGTTAGATCTAACCGGGCCCCGTCAGGCTAGATCTGACGGTCCGTTAGATCTGCTCGCACGGCGATTCTACGACCCGTCAGATACACCCACACAAGCCCCGGGGAGGGCCGATGTCATCGCCCACGGAGTTCACCGCGTTCACCGACATCGCCAAGCGCGTGAACAACTGGGGGCGTTGGGGTCCGGACGACGAGATCGGCACCCTCAACCTGATCACCGACGAGGTCGTACGGGAGGCCGCGGCCGCCGTCCGTTCCGGCCGTCGCGTGCCGCTCGCGTTGCCGCTGCGACAGGACGGCGTGCAGACGGGGATGATGCCGGGCCGGGTGAACCCCCTGCACACCATGGTGCAGATCAACCAGGAGATCTTCGGCCCGGGCACGGTCGCGTGCAGCGACGACGTCGTGACGATGGGGCTCCAGGCGGCCACCCACTGGGACGCGCTGCCCCATGTCTCGCACTCGGGCCGGATCTACAACGGCCGCCCGGCGGACACGATCACCCCGCACGGCGGCGCGACCTTCGCCGGTATCGACAAGGCACGGCACATCGTCTCGCGCGGTGTCCTTCTGGACATTCCGCGAGCCCTGGGCCGTAGCGACGACCGCCTCCCCGGCGATCACGCGGTCATCCCCGAAGACCTGGACGCGGCCGAGGAGTTGGCGGGCACCCGGGTCCGCGCGGGCGACATCGTCCTCGTCCGCACCGGGCAGATCCGGACCTACCTCGCCGGCGACAAGCACGCATACGCCTTCCCGTCACCGGGGCTCTCGCTCCGCGCCCCGGAGTGGTTCCACGCGCGCGATGTCGCCGCCGTCGCCAATGACACCCTGACGTTCGAGATCTTCCCGCCGGAGATCGAGGGTCTGTGGCTGCCGGTGCACGCGCTCCACCTGGTCGAGATGGGCATGCCGCAGGGGCAGAACTGGAATCTGGAAGAGTTGTCCACAGCCTGTGGACAACTTGGGCGGTACGACTTCCTGCTCTCGGCGATGCCCGAGCCGTTCGTCGGCGCCACGGGCACGCCGGTGGCGCCGGTCGCCCTCTTGTGAGCCTCTGTTCCCCGGGTCGGCTGGCGGCGCGCTGCTGCCCGCCCCGAGCACGGCACCGCGCGCCGCCATCCAGCCTCGGCGTACCCGCCCCGCTCCCTGGGCCCAGTCGGGAGCCGACGCCGAAACACGACCCACGCTCGTCGAGGGCCTCCGTCACCCAGACCCTCGTCGTCCCCTCGCGGCGAATCGCTGACCACAAGCGTGATCAAACGGACACGACGCGTCAACACCCGTTCAGGGATCAGCCGGGCAAAACCCGCATGGCGACGGTGCGTACGGAAGCACGTCCCGGCGCACGTTTCGGCTACCCCCGCCGAGCCGCTCACCGCCGTGCGCCGACGCGCAGGCGCGTGCGGCGCCAACGCGACGAGGGTCGGGCGACCCATGCGCCCAATAGCTCGGGAGGACACGACAGACCCGCCTGTCACTGCTGCGGGCAATCGTGCCGCCAAGGGCGGCACGGGTGGGCGCAGCGGCACCCTGCAAGCGCCGGAAAGCACGACCGACCCCCGGCCCACCGCACCCCGGCCCACTGCACACCGGCCCCCGGCCGCCACGAATCAGACCACCTCGCACGAACCAGACCACCTCGCACGAACTAGACCACCTCGTACGCCAACCCCTCGCGCACCGCCAGCCCCTCCCGAGTCACCGCCGCGACCCCCGTCACCGCGCTGCACGCCGGATAGACGGCAGGGGTGACTACCCCGCCCCCCGCAGCCGGCGCCCCACCGGACGCATCCGAGACACCCACCGCCCCGGCCACCCCCGGCACGACCCGGTCCAGCTCGCACCAGATGTGCTTGCCGACGCCCTCGTAGGACCAGCCCCAGCGGTCGGCGAGGACCTCGACGAGGGCAAGGCCACGCCCGCCCGTCTCGTCACCGTCGGCGCACCGCGGTGTCGGCGGGCACGCGCTGGTGTCGGCGACTTCGAGGCGGACCTTGCCGATCGAGCCGTCCCGGAGGCCGGACAGCAGCAACCGCAGCACCGCCGGACGCCCGGTGTGGACGACCGCGTTGGTGACCAGCTCGGAGACGAGGAGGATCAGCGTCTCGGCGAGCGGTTCGTCAACTCCTATCCCGGCCCCGGCGAGCCGTGAACGGGCCCATCTCCGCGCACGACCCACCTCTGAGGGGTCGGGCCGGATCTCCAGCTGCACTTGAAGCACCTGCACCGCTCACACCATCCGAACCGGCGGACACATCGCCGCACGCCCCTCAGGGGCCACGATCGTGGTCATCTGCTGCCTGGCCGACGCCACCGCCGTCGACACCATCGGCACCGGGATCACGGAACGTGATCCCCTTACCGGACAGCATGGTTGACGTACAGTCACCCCAACAAGCGCTTCGGGCATATTCCAGCGCGAAGGAGTACGCATACGGCATACTGTGCGACGCTCATCGCGGGGAGTCGAACAGACCGGAGCGATGAGACTCCGGCCCACTTCACGAGCGGCAGGCACCGCCGGATCCGGGGCCGCCACAGGGGCAACACCGGCTCGGCTCGACCTCTGAACCACTCGCATCCCCCAGAAGGTACCGGAGTACGACTCCGACTCCAGGCCGTGACAAGTCACACCTAGGACACAACCCGGTATCAACGCTCGGTAATTCCGGTATGCCACGTTCCGCGACATTCGGCCGAAGCCCTGCCACACATTTCGCTTCCCATCCTGGTCAGCGCGATCAGCCCGCCTCGGCCAGCAGCTCCCCCGCCAACAACTCCTCACTCTCCGTGATTGATCCGCCACGTTCTGCCCGCACCCACGCGCGCTTCAGACACAGATGTACGTCGGCCTCCCAGGTGAATCCCATACCGCCGTGCACCTGAAGACAGTCGCGCGCGCCGCGCACCGCCGCCTCGTCGGCCAGCAGCCGAGCCGCCGCGATGTCCACCGGATCGGCGGTCACGGCCGCCGCGTACACCGCCGCCCGCGCCACCTCCACCCGCACCAGCAACTCCGCGCACAGATGCTTGACCGCCTGGAACGCCCCGATCGGCCGCCCGAACTGCTCCCGCGTCCGCGCGTGTTGCACCGCCAGCTCACAGGCCCGGACGGCCGTGCCCAACTGCTCGGCCGCGGTGAGCAGCACGAAGAGATCACCCGGGCGGGCAGCAGAGACACCCGCCGGCACCCGGTGCAACGGCGTCAACGGGTCGACCGACCGCAACGCGACCGCCCCGGCCGCGTCCCCCACCACCACATCCGCCTCGTCCAGCCACTCCACCAGCTCCCCACCCCCGACGGCGGTCACCACGACCTCCCCGGTCGCCGCCCCCGGCACGACACCCGCCGCGAGATGCGTGGCCACCAGCGGCCCGGGCAGCAGCACCCGTCCCGCCTCCTCGAACACCAACACCGCCTCCGGCAGCCCGAGTCCGACCCCGCCCTCCGCCTCCGCCAACCGCAACCCGAAGAACCCGGCCGCCCCCAACTCCCGCCACAGCCCCCGGTCCAGCCCACCCCCGTCAACGGCCGCCCACAACGCCTCCGACCCGAAGAGCCGCGCCAACAGCCCTCGCACCCCGTCCCGCAACGCCCGCTGATCCTCGGTCAGTTGAAACCGCATACGGCAACAGCCCCTTATCAACGCCGAGCACGACCTGCCTTTAAGGGGCGCGGGGCTGTATCGACATGCGGCTCCGCCGCGTGGGCGCGATCAGCCACACCCAACCCGCAGCCGCGAATCCACAACACCCCCAGCCCATCAGGCGCCCCACCGTCACCCCTTGGGCAGCCCCAAGATCCGCTCTCCCACGATGTTCCGCTGAATCTCCGACGTCCCCGCCGCGATCGTGTACGACAACGAACTGAGCCGATCAAGAACCCACGGCCGCCCGAGATCGAGCGCACCCGGCCCCAGAACATCCGCGGCCACGTCGTACAACTCCTGACGCACACGCGAGTACCTCAGCTTGAAAACCGACCCCCCCACCCCCGGCACCCCTCCGGAGGCCTCCGCCTCACTCACGTTCCACTGCGTGAGCCGCCACAGCGCCCGGAACTCGGCGTTCAGCCGCCCCAGCCGCCGCCGGACACCGGCGTCGTCCCACCGCCCGTTCACCCGCGCCTCCCGCGCGACCTCCCCCAACACCCGCCGACAGGCGACCACTTCCCCCACGAAGGCGGTCCCGCGCTCGTACGACAGGGTCACCATGGTCACGCGCCAGCCGTCGTTCTCCTCCCCGACCCGGTTGGCGACCGGCACCCGCACCTCGTCGAGGAAGACCTCGGCGAACTCGGTGGAGCCGGCGAGGGTGCGCAGGGGCCGTACGGTCACGCCGGGCGCGTCCATGGGCATCGCGAGCCAGGAGATCCCCCGGTGCTTGGGCGCCGAGGTGTCCGTCCGCACCAACAGCTCGCACCAGTCGGCGACTTCGGCGTGCGAGGTCCAGATCTTCGACCCGCTCACCACGTACGCGTCGCCGTCCCTACGCGCGCGCGTGCGCAGCGCCGCGAGGTCGGACCCGGCGTCCGGCTCGCTGAACCCCTGACACCACACCTCTTCGCCGCGCAGGATGGACGGCAGCCAGCGGGCCCGCTGCTCGGCCGTGCCCTCGGCGGCGATCGTCGGCCCGGCGTGCAGCAGCCCGACGAAGCCCGCACCCACATACGGCGCGCCCGCCTTCTCCGTCTCCTCCAGGAAGATCAGCCGCACGGTCGGGGAGGCGTCCCAGTGGACGTCGGCGTACCCGGCGTCGTACAGCATCCGCTGCCAGCCGAGGTCGTACGCGCGCCGCCCCGGCCAGTCGTCGGGCGACGGCTTCGGCGGCAGCGTCGGCAGCACCTTCGCCAGCCACTCCCGCAGCCGCCCCCGGAACTCCTCCTCCTCGGGGCTGTACGCGAGATCCATTACCCGAGATCCGTCACTTGTCGAAGGCCAGGTCGAGCATGCGGATCGCGTTGCCCCGCATCAGCTTGTAGACCGTCTCGTCGTCGAGGCCCTTCACATGGTCGAGGGCGACCTCCTTCGTGTGCGGGAAGGTCGAGTCGACGTGCGGATAGTCGGTCTCGAAGGTCGCGTTGTCACGCCCCACGACATCCAGCGAAGCGATCCCGTGCTTGTCGCGGAAGAAGCAGCAGAACATCTGCCGGTAGTAGTACGTCGACGGCGGCTCGGGGATCAGGTCCCGCACCCCGCCCCAGGCGCGGTGCTCCTCCCATACGTCGTCGGCCCGCTCCAGGGCGTACGGGATCCAGCCCATCTGCCCTTCGCTGTAGGCGAGTTTGAGGGCCGGGAACTTCACCAGGACCCCGCTGAAGAGGAAGTCCATCATCGAGGCCATCGCGTTGTTGAAGGAGAGCGAGGCCTGGACGGCGGGGGGTGCGTCGGGGGAGGCGGCCGGCATCTGGGAGCTGGAGCCGATGTGCATGTTGACGACGGTCCCGGTGTCCTGGCAGACCGCGAAGAACGGGTCCCAGTAGCCGGAGTGGATGGAGGGCAGGCCGAGGTAGGTGGGGATCTCGGAGAACGTCACCGCCCGGACGCCCCTCGCCGCGTTCCGCTTGATCTCCTCGACCGCCAGGTCGATGTCCCACAGGGGGATCAGGCACAGCGGGATCAGCCGGCCGCCGCTGTCGCCGCACCACTCCTCGACCATCCAGTCGTTGTACGCGCGCACACAGGCCAGGGCGACCTCCTTGTCGTGCGCCTCGGCGAACGTCTGCCCGCAGAAGCGCGGGAAGGTCGGGAAGCAGAGCGAGGCCTCGACATGGTTGAGGTCCATGTCCGCCAGCCGCGCCTTCGGATCCCAGCAGCCGCGCCGCATCTCCTCCCGGGTGATCCCCTCCAGCGTCATCTCGTCCCGGTCGAACCCGACGGCCGCGATGTTCCGCTTGTACGGGAACTTCAGGTCCTCGTAGATCCACCAGTCCGTCGGCTGCCCGTCCGGGTCCATCGTGATCTGGTACTTGCCGGCGATGTACGCGAGCTCGCCGATCCCGGCGGTGAGGGGCTTCGGACCTCGGTCGCGGTACTTCTCCGGCAGCCAGGTGTCGAAGAGGTGCGCGGGTTCGATCACATGGTCGTCGACGCTGATGACGCGGGGCAGTTCGGTCATGGGTTCCCCCACTCGGTTGCCTCAGTTATCCGATTAGAGTATCTGATGGGTCGTCAGATTGCTCCCTGGAACAGGCTCACGTGTTTCTTTTGGCATCCGTAGCGATGCGTTGCCGGTCGATGTCGCCGCGTGTTCGGTATCGGTCCCGGCCTCGGTGTCGCATCTGAGTGCGTGAATCGAATACGTGACCTTTTCACGGGAGCGTCGTTGATCGGATGACAGCACCACGGGCGCGAAGGTGGGGACAGGTGAGCCGGAAGCTGCCGCTCAGCGAGGGCGAAGTGGCCCGGACCGCGTGCGCCCGCGGACTCCTGCGTACGGGTGTGGTGGAAAAGACCGGCGAGGTCCTGTCGGCCGCTGCGCTGACACAGCGGGTCGACTGGGCCGCCGAACCGGTCTCTGGCATGGCCGCCGAACTGCTGGCCGGGCACTGGAACGCCACCGATGTGGACGTGCTCGCCTCGGGTGAGGACGTGGGCGGACGGAAGCTGCCGTCGAACGCGTGGATGGCGCTGCGACGGCTGGGTTGGACGGCCGCCCCGGCCGACGGCGTGAGGGTCAACGACCGGATCGTGCGCATGGCCCAGGAACAGGCCGGGCGCGCCCTGCGCTCGGCACACTGGCGGGCCGAGCTGACGTCCGCGGTCCTTCGGACGTGGCCGTGCGATCCGGGCAGGCGCACACCTGAGGAGTGGGAGCGGGTGCGGGAGGCGGTCCCCGGCGGTCGGCATCTGCCGTCGAGTGTGATCCGCTCCCGCACCCGGCAGATCACCGCCTTCGCCGGCAAGAACGGCCGCCTGCCGACCGGCGTGTTCGAGCTGGAGGCCCCGCCCCGGACGGCGCGGATGCTGCTGCTGTCGGCGTGTGACGGGCAGCAGGCCACCATCGAACGCGGCGAGGAAGACCCGCAACGCGCGCTGCTGCGCCTGAAGTTGCCTACCCGGCCCGACCCGCGCTCCTACCGGGACCGGACCTGGGTAGCCTGCCCCGTCACGCTGCTGCCCACGGTCCCGCCCGGCGCGGTGCTGCACCTGCCCACCCTGCGCATCACGGGCAGCACGGTGCGCGCCGATCTGGCTTACACCCATGCCGTCCCCGGGTCCCGCCGTACCGGCCACATCGTGGCGCTCGGGGTGGACTGGGGCCTGAACACCCTGCTGTCTGCGGGCGCGGCCCGGCTCCACGACGACGGCAGCATCACCGCACTCGGTACAGGAGCCCAGTTCCGAGCCGCACCCCGACCGGGCCGGATGCGGCTGGCAGGGCGACGGCGACCACGGCGCCTGCAACGCATCACCGCACGCGGCCTTGCCCACCAGGCCAGGACCGTCACCGACCGGGCCACCGGGCAGATGATGATCCGCACGGTGGTCGACACACTCGAAACCCAAGCGGTCATCACCCCGACCGCCCAGACCAGCCGGGCCGACCGGTCCAAGACCGGCCCCACCCGGCGGAAACCCACACGCCCCGCGCCCAGGCGACGCAGGGCACCCTCCCCCACCGGCCCCACAAGCCTGGCGGGCAAGCGTCCGGAGGGGCACGCACCAACGGACCGGAGGACACTGCCCCGCGCAGCCCACCGGAACCAGGGCGTGACCACGATCAGCACCCCGACCACCAGCCGACACCGGCCACGAGGAGCAGCACTGGGAGCAGGTTTCCACCTGCACGCTCACGCCCCCCCTCCACAGTGGGCACAACCCATGCCAGACGCTTTGTCTGGCATGGGATGACTGAGCTGATCAGAGACGCTAGTCCCGACCCCCTGGACCGACAAGGCGCCGAGCCCTACGCTCTGCCCACAATCTGACTACCCGTCAGCTTCACGAGGGGGCCGCCGTGAACGACACCGCCCACGCGCTCAGCGAGTCCCGCACGCTCTGGGAGCTGGTCTCCCGCCGCGCCGACCTCACCCCCGACCTGCCCGTCCTCCTCCAGGACGACCGCACGCTGAGCTTCGGCGAGCTGCGTGCCCGCGCCGAGCGGGTGGCGGCCGGGCTGTACGGCATGGGCGTACGCCCCGGCACGGTCGTCGCCTGGCAGCTGCCCACCCGCATCGAGACGGCCCTGCTCTCCTTCGCCCTGGCCCGCCTCGGCGCCGTCCAGTCCCCGGTCATCCCCTTCTACCGCGACCGCGAGGCCGGCTTCGCGCTGCGGGAGTCGAAGGCGGAGTTCTTCGCGGTGCCGGGCGAGTGGCGGGGCTTCGACCACACGGAGATGGCGCGACGGCTGGAAGCGCGGGGCGTCTTCGAGGCGTACGACCGCCTCCCGGACGGCGACCCGTCGGTACTCCCCGCCCCACCGGCCGACGGCACGTCCGTCCGCTGGATCTACTGGACCTCGGGCACCACCTCCGACCCCAAGGGCGTCCTGCACACGGACCGTTCGCTCATCGCCGGCGGCTCCTGCCTCGCCCACGCGCTACGGCTCACCCGGGACGACGTCGGCTCGATCGCCTTCCCCTACGCGCACATAGGCGGCCCGGACTACATGGTGATGCTGCTGCTGTACGGCTTCCCGGCGGTGATGTTCGAGCACTTCGCGCTGCCGGCCGCGCTGGAGGGCTACCGCAAGCACGGGGTGACGGTGGCGGGCGGGTCGACGGCGTTCTACTCGATGTTCCTCGTCGAGCAGCGCAAGCAGCCGGGCGTCCCGGTCGTCCCTTCCCTGCGGCTGCTCGCGGGCGGCGGGGCACCGAAGCCGCCGGAGGTCTATCACTCCGTCGTACGGGAGATGGGCGTGCAGCTCACCCACGGGTACGGCATGACGGAGGTCCCGATGATCACCATGGGGGCGCCGGACGACTCGGTGGAGAACCTGGCGACGACGGAGGGGCGGCCGCCGGCGGGAATGGAGATACGGATCGTGGACGGGGAGGTGCGGCTGAAGGGGGAGGCCGTCTGCCAGGGGTATCTGGATCCGGCGCAGTCGGCGGCGGCCTTCGACGCGGACGGGTTCTTCGTCACGGGCGACCTCGGACATGTCACCGACAGCGGTCACCTGGTGCTGACCGGCCGTCTCAAGGACGTCATCATCCGCAAGGGCGAGAACATCTCGGCGAAGGAGATCGAGGACCTGCTGCACCGGCACCCGGCCGTCCAGGACGTGGCGGTGATCGGACTGCCTGACGCGGAGCGGGGGGAGCGGGTCTGCGCGGTGCTCGAACAGCCGCCGGGGGCCGACCCCCTGACGCTGAAGGAGGTCGGCGACCACCTGCGCGCGGAAGGGCTCTCCGTCCACAAGCTGCCGGAGCAGGTGGAGGTGGTGGACGCCCTTCCGCGCAACGAGACCCTGCGGAAGGTCCTCAAGTACAAGCTGCGCGAGCGCTATGCGTGAACGGCTGTTGACGCACCGTTGTTGGCGAACTGCTATTCGGGCACGGTGAAGTAGCGCGCGAACGCCGTCACGATCTCCGACTCGCTGACCATGCCGTCGGTGTCGGTGTCGAGGGCGGCAGCGGTCGCGGTGGCGATCTGCTCGGGGACGCCGAGGGCCTTGAGGACCCGGGCGGTCTCCGCGACCGTGGCCGTGCCGTCCCCGTCGGTGTCCGCGACGGCGAGGGCCGCGTGCAGGAAGGGGCGGGCGATCTCGGCGAAACGGTCGGGGTTGTCGCGCAGCCGCTTGACCGCGCCGTTCACGAACTCGTCCCGGGTGATGCGCTGGTCGCCGTCCCGGTCCGCTATCCCGGCCATGCCCTGCCAGAAGGCCTCGGCGCCGACGTACAGCGCCTGGCCCTTGTCGGACCGGGCGGTCGTGCCGAACTCGCTGAGAACCGCCTTGGTCGCCACGTTGAAGTCCTCGCGGTCGATCCAGCCGTTGCCGTCCTGGTCGAAGGTGGCGAACCGGGCGGCGATCCTGCGCTCGTACTCGCTGCTGACCATGTCTCTTCGGGCCCGCCTTACGTCAAGTGGGGTGCTTCTCGGACGGAGCGTACGACGTCAGGGCCCGGGGCGGAGCGGGAAAGCGGCGCTTGTACCAAGACTGCGGGAATTCTGGGACAACTGTGTGGCCGCGGTGACGCCGACCGGTGGGGAACGTCATACGTGGGTGCTGTTCAGGCCGACAGAGGGCCGACCTCGTCGTCGGACTCCGTCGCGACCGCCGAGGGGACGTCCGGGTGGACGTCGAAGAGGCGGCGGACGCCGAGTGCGGCGAGCACGCGGTTGACGTGCGCGCCCTCGGCCGGGCCGCCGCCCGCGTGGCCGTCGGCGGGGAGGATCAGCCGGAGATGTCCCCGGCAGGAACGCATCAGCCGCCTGGTGGCGACGAGCACGCCCACACCGCTGGAGTCGCAGAAGACGACGCCGGAGAGGTCGAGGACGAGACTTCGGCGGCCCTCCGCCACCGCCTCGTGCACCCGCTGGCGCAGCACGGGCGACGTCACCAGATCCATCTCTCCCGACACATGCAGCACGGCCCACTCACCGTGCCCGCCATCGGTCACTTCGAACGCCACCGCGATGCCTCTCAGTCGCCGAACCGGAAGCCAATGCACCGCTTCCTGCTGCGCGGCTGCCCCGCCGTCGTTCCATGAAACACCCATGGCCCATCGAAAGCGCGTGGTAAGCGAGCCATTTCAGGGGCCTTTTCGGTGCGATTTCCATCGAGTACGGTCGCATGTGATCGACAATTGATCGTGAACTGATCTGACACGGCCTCAACACGATGGCAAGCCGTCGGATTCGTGCAGGATAGACGCCATACGGTGTCGTACAGGCATACGAAAGGCGGGCAGACGCCCACGTGGGTGGTGTGGAAACAGCTTGCGGAGGAGGTTCATACCACCTTCAACCTTCTGAGGGGCGCACATTGCCATAAAGGGGCGTGCGCGGTCAGCGGTGCCGACTACATTCGGGACGGCAGTGCACACAGGCTGGAACCGGGCATCAGGAACGGCGCAGGTACGAGCAGGGTGAGGGGGCCGCATGGCGACGAAGGACGCACCGCCCCGCTGGGACCGCAGGATGCAGCAGCGACTGGCACACGGCGAGGCGGCGGCACTCGGTGAGTTGTACGACCGGTTCGCGTCCCTCGTGCACGGTCTCGCGCATCGCGTCCTCGGCGACGAGCGGGCCGCCGACTCCCTCACCCGCGAGGTGTTCCTCCACCTCTGGGAGAACCCCGAGGCGTACGACCCCAAGCAGAGCCCCCTGCGCTCCTGGGTCGCGGCACTGACCCACCGCCTGGCCGTGCAGCGGCTGCGCGCCACCGAGACCGCCGCGCTCGCCCGGGGCGGCGAGGGCACCACCGAGGACCTGGAACGCAAGGTCCAGCACGCCTCGGTCGCCGCCCGCGCCGACTACATAGTGCAGGCGATGCCCACGCCGCTGCGCGCCGCCCTGGAACTCGCCTACTTCCAGCGCCGTGACTACCGCCAGACCGCCACCGACCTCGGCGTCACCGAGGACGAGGCTCGCCGCCGCCTCCGCCTCGGCCTCCAACTCCTCTCCACCGCCCATGACACCCGCCCCTCCGGAGCCCCGCCCGAATACGGCGGTGCTCTGTGACCGGCGGGCCGAGCCCCTCGGGGGCCTACGACGAGGAGCCGGACGGCCCGGAGGCCTCGGGGCGGGCGCCGGCGTGGCCCGAGAGCGGGAGGGTGCCTTCGGCCGGGGGGCCACTGAAGGACGGGCCGCCCGACGCAGTCGGTGCTGCGACCAAGGGGCCACTGGACGACGGGCTGGCGGACGCAGGCGGTGCGCGGGAGACCGGCGATTCCCATGGGCCGGAGGGACCAGACGGATCGGAGGGACCAGACGGACCGGAGGGATCGAACGGATCCGACGGGCCGGACTTCGGCGACCCACCAGGCCGCAGTGAGGCGACGGGCGGTGACCGCGACGGGGACCCGGTAGGTCCCGGCGGCCGTGGCAGCGGCCTCGGCGAGCCGTCCGCGCCCGGTGGGCCCCGGGAACCCGACAACGGTGACGGTGGCGGTGGCGGTGACGAGCCGGTCGGGCCTCCGCGTATACCGCTGCCGCGCGCCTCCGTGGAGGACAGCGGGCTGCCCCTGCCGGACCCCGCGCCCGAACCGGCACCGCAGACGCCGCCGGCACCCCCGGCACCCGAGTCGGCCGTACCTCCCTCCCCCGCCCCCCTCGTCCTCGAGCACCGGGTGCTGAAGGCGCTGCTCGGGGCCTGGGCGTTGGCGGTCTGTTCGGCGGAGGAGGCGTTGGCCGTCGAGGAGCACCTCGGGGAGTGCGGGTCGTGTGCGGACGAGGCGCGGCGGCTGCGGGAGGCCGTGGGGCTGCTGCATCCGCCGGAGAGCCTCGATCTCGATCCGTCGCTGCGTACGCAGGTGCTGGACGTCTGTCTGGGCCGGCGTCCGCCGCGCATCCCCGTGCCGCTCTGGGCCGCCCCGTACGACGCCGAGGCCGCGCGGCTGGACGCGTTGCTGCAGGACATCGGGAGCGCGGACTGGCACGCGCCCGTACGGCTGCGCTGGTTCGAGGGCGAGGGGCCGGTGAGCCGTCGTACGACCGTCGCCGGGGTCATCGCCCACCTGCTCACCGTCGACGGCCTGATCGCGCTCGCCCTCGGCCTGGACGACCCGCTGGGCCTGCTCAAGGCGGACCCGGACGACGGCACGCCCATGGCCCGCACCGAGGCGTACTGGAAGGCGTCCCACTTCCCGCCCACCCGAGCCGTCCGCGCGCCCTGGCGGGAGCAGAGCCACGACATCGTCCGCACGACGTCGTTCGCCGACGGCGGCCGCCCGGGCGACTCCGACGGCTCGGGCCTGCTGCCGGTCTCGTACGGCGGCTTCGAGCTCCCCCTGCGGGACGCGATGCTGGACCGGGCGTTCGAGACCTGGATCCACGCGGAGGACATCGCGGAGGCCGTGGACTACCCGTACGAGCCGCCCTCCGGCCGCCATCTGCACAGCATGATCGACCTGGCGGCGCGCATGCTGCCCTCGTCCTTGGCCGAGCGCCGCCGGAACGGGCTGGCGTCCCCGCCCCCGCCCGGCCGCCACCTCGTCCCGGCCGGCACCCCCGGCCGCAGCCTCCGCCTGGAGATCGAGGGCTCCGGCGGCGGCGAGTGGCTCATCCCCCTGGACTCCCCCGCGGCCCTCGGCTCCGCCGACCACGAGGTCGCCCACGTGGCCCTGGACGGCGTCGAATTCTGCCGCCTGACCGCCGGCCACGTCCCCCCGGAGGAGGCGGCCGCGGGCCAGGGCGGCGACAGGCAGGCGATCAGAGACGTCCTGTTCGCGGCGGCGGCGCTGAGCAGGATGTAGCGGAAGGGCTCCTGGTGACCGCCTGGTTCTCAAGGGGCGCGGGGAACTGCGCGATCAGCCACCACGCACCCGCAGCCGCGATCCCGCAC
Source organism: Streptomyces sp. CA-210063 (assembly GCF_024612015.1). Lineage (NCBI taxonomy): Bacteria > Bacillati > Actinomycetota > Actinomycetes > Kitasatosporales > Streptomycetaceae > Streptomyces > Streptomyces sp. CA-210063. The sequence goes on along the minus strand of NZ_CP102512.1, from coordinate 6,014,422 downwards.
GCACCCCCGAGCTACTAGGCGCCCCAGCCCGGCGGAGCCCCTACGCGAAAACGACCGTCCGCCGCCCGTTCATCAGAATCCGACGCTCCGCATGCCACTTGACCGCCCGCGCCAGCGCCTGGCACTCCACATCACGCCCGACCGCGACAAGCCCCTCGGGCGTCACCCCGTGCCCCACCCGCTCGACCTCCTGCTCGATGATCGGCCCCTCGTCGAGGTCGGCGGTGACATAGTGCGCCGTCGCCCCGATCAGCTTCACACCACGCGCGTGCGCCTGGTGGTACGGCTTCGCGCCCTTGAAGCTCGGCAGGAAGGAGTGGTGGATGTTGATGATCTGCCCGTTGAGCTGCTTGCAGAGGTCGTCGGAGAGGACCTGCATATAGCGGGCCAGCACCACCAGCTCGACGTTCTCCTCGCGCACGATCGCCAGCAGCCGCGCCTCCGCCTCGGCCTTGTTGTCCTTGGTCACCGGAATGTGGTGGAACGGGACGTCGTACGACCCGACCAGCTCGGCGAAGTCGGTGTGGTTGGAGACCACGGCCGCGATCTCCACCGGCAGCGCCCCCGTGCTGGCCCGGAAGAGCAGGTCGTTCAGGCAGTGGCCGAACCTGCTGACCATGAGGACGATGCGCATCTTCTCGTCGGCCCGGTTGATCTGCCAGTCCATCTGGAAGGAGTCACCGATCGCCGCGAAGCTGGCCCGCAGCTTCTCCACGCTCACCGGCGCCTCCGCCGAGAAGTGCACACGCATGAAGAACAGACCCGTGTCGTGGTCCCCGAACTGCTGACTGTCCTCGATGTTGCAGCCGGTCATGAAGAGGTAGCTCGACACGGCGTGCACGATGCCCTGCTTGTCCGGGCAGGCGAGGGTGAGGACGTACTGGTCGGCGGGGGCCGCGGCTCGGGTGGACTGCTCGTTCATGCCCGACAGGGTCCCATATGGCGTACCCATGTCGGCAACCGTCCCGAAGACCGGACCACCCGCCCCCGGCAGCCGACGCCCGGTCCGAGCCCCGGCAGCCGGCGGCGAGCCGGCAGCCGAACGCCGCTCTACGCCGCCCTGGTCATGATCCGCAGTACCTCCAGCGTCCGCGGCGGCGCGTCCGGGTCCTCCCCGTCGCTCGCCGAGAGGCGCACATGGGCCTCGCGGGCGGCGCGGACGGCGTCCGGCCAGGCCTCGTGGTCGAGGTACGCGGAGACGGGGGCGTCCGGGCCGACCTGGTGCATGATCCGGAGCACGCGCAGCACGGCGGAGTCGACGAGGGCCGCCTCCTGCGCGTCACGGAATATCGTGCCCACGTACTTCTCGGCGGACCAGTTGTCGAGCCAGGTGTCCTCGACCAGGCGGTACACGGCGTCGGTGACGTCCCCGTACCCGTCGACACCGGCCAGCCAGACGTTCTGCTGGAACGCGGGGTCGGAGAGCATGTGCAGCGCGGAGCGCACATTGCTGCGCCAGCGCCACCACGGCATGTCGTTCAGTGGCATGCCGCCCATGGTGGATGAGCGACGCCCGCGACGGGAAGGGTTCTCCGAACCTTGAACGGTCATCGATCGTGCGTTCCTCTCTGAAACCACTCGAAAATGCGATCGTAGCTCCCCGTAATTCACCTCTCGGCCACCTCGCGTTGACCGTCCGTCACGCCCGGGTTGGTCATGTGGCGGAATCGTGCGGAGCCATGACCGGCTTCCAGGCACGACGGACCACCCTGCCCAAAGGCCTTTCCAAAGGCCTGGTCAGAGCCACCACACTGGCGGCGTGCGCGTCGTTCGTCGCCGGATGCGGGGTCATCCCTGGTACCGCGGGGGGTTCCGGGGACGGCCCCGTCACCGTCATGACCTGGGCCCCGGAGAAGACCGCGGCGACGAACAAGCCGGGCATGCCCGCCATGGCCAAGGCGTACGCCCGCTGGGTCAACGCCAACGGCGGCATCAACGGCCACGAGCTGAAGATCCTCACCTGCAACGACAAGAACGAGACGGTGGCCGCCGCGAAGTGCGCCCGCCGCGCCGCCTCGGAGAACGTCGTCGCGGTCGTCGGCTCCTACAGCCAGCACGGCCGCTCCTTCCTCGCCCCGCTGGAGTCCGCGGGCATCCCCTACATAGGCGGCTACGGCGTCACCGACGACGAGTTCGCCAGCGCCCTGTCCTACCCCGTCAACGGCGGCCAGGCCTCCCTCATGGCCGGCCTCGGCGAACAGCTCGCGAAGGCCTGCGGCCCGGTCGCCCTCGTACGCCCCGACTCGATCGCCGGCGACCAGCTGCCGCTGCTGCTCGACTCGGGGCTGAAGTCGGGCGGCCACGGCAAGTCCGAGGACCAGCTGGCCGCCGAGGACGCGACCGAGTACGGGGGCCACGCCCGGGAGGCCCTGCGGCGGGCCACCACCGACCCGGCCGCCGAGGGCTGCGTCGTGCCCGCGCTCGGCGACCGCACCTTCACCTTCATGGACTCCTTCCGCCGCGACCGCGACGACTACGCGGATGTCCGCACCGGGACCGTCCTCGGCAGCGTCGACCAGACGGTGATCGACGCGACCGGCGGCCGGTCGGGGCCGTACGAGGGGTCGTACGTCACCGGCTGGTATCCGGTGGAGACCGACAAGCGGTGGGACGAGATGAAGAAGGTGATCCGGGAGCACGCCTTCGGTGACAACCGGATCGACCCGGCGGACCCGGGTGTGCAGACCACATGGATCGCGTACACCGTCCTGAAGGCCGCCATCGAGAAGATCGGCGACGGCGAGGTGACCTCCCAGTCGGTCCACCGCGTCCTCGACGAGGGCCTGAAGGTCACCACGGGCGGCCTGACCCCCACGCTCAGCTGGCGCTTCGAGGACCTCATTCCCGCCGCCGGCTTCCCCCGCCTGATCAACCCCGAGGTCACCTTCCAGGTCGTGCGCAAGGGTCAACTGGTCGCCGCCCGACGAGGCTTCGTGAACGTGGAGCAGACCCTGGTGGACGCGGAGGACTGAGCCACCGGGCACCGGGTCCGGGCGCTGGGCCAGGACCGGTGCGGCCGTCTCGGGCGCGGCCACAGGCCTGCTCGGCCGCGGTCCGGCTACAGCTGGACCGCCTGGCGCTCGGTCAGGCCGTACGTCGTGGCGATCGAGTTCCACAGCTTGGCGGCCTTGTTCTTCTCGGCGCTCGCGGTGCCGCTGGCCTGGTTGCCGGCCTGGGTCTGGCCGGTGGTACGGGCCTGGCCCTTCTTGCAGCCCTTCTTCCCGGCTGCCTGGTCGGCCCACGCGGCGTAGTGGTTGTCGGCGGAGGCGGAGGCCTTCCAGGCGTTGGTGAGCGCGGTGGTCAGGGCCGCGTTGTTCGGCAGCTTGTCGACGGACAGCCCGCCGAGCCGGGTGACGAGGTCGTTGCGCTGCTTGGCCGCGTTCCGGAGGTCGGTCGCGGCCTGGCCCAGGTTGGTGCAGGCCTTGATGTTCGCGACCGCCTTGATCACGCTGCTCCGGCTGTCGCCGCTGTCCGCCAGCAGCTTGTCCAGCGCGACCGCCTGCTCCTTCGCCGGATCGGCCGACGCGGACGCCGACTCCTCGGGCGCCCCGGTCGCCGCCGCGGGCTTGTTGTCGCTCTGCGACGAGTCGTTCCCCGACCCGGCCATCAGGGCACCCGCCCCGATCCCGAGAACGGCGATCCCGACCCCGACGAGCGCGATGAGCGGCACCCGGGATCTCGTACGCCCTCCGCCGCCCCCGCTGTCCCGTCTCGCGGAGGCCCGCCCACCGTGGCCGCCGTGGCCCCCATGGCCGCCGTGACCCTGCGGCGTCGGCGCGGCATGGGGGTGCTCGATCTTCGGCAGGTGCTGTGTGGCCCCGGCGGCTCCGCCGTCCCCCGGCTCGCTCCGGAAGAGGCTGTCGAACACGTCCGGCTGCTGCGGCGCCTGCCGCTGCCCCGGCGCACCGTACGGCTGGGGCCGCGCCTGCGCGGCCACCGGCGGTATGTACTGCGTCGCCTCGGCGTCCGGGTTCCCGGCGGGCGCCGAGGGCATGGGCGGGGCGGGCTGTACGGGGTTGCTGGTGGGCGGCAGGGGCCCGGCACCATGGTGGGGCACCCGCCCCAGATACGTCGTCGCGTCGGCCGGCGCCTCCGGCGGCAGCGCGCCCGGCCCGACCGGCGGCAGATACTGCGTGGCGGCATCCGCGGCGGGCGCCGCCGGAGCCACCGGCGGTATGTACTGCGTCGCCCCTTCGTCCACGGGCATGGGCCCGGCGGGCGGCACATACGGGATGTACTGGGTGGCCCCCTCGTCCACGGGCGGCAGCGGCGCACTCTGCTGCGGTGCCGACGCCGCCTCCGACGCCAGGGACACCTCCCCCGCGACCGGCGGCAACGGAGCACCCGACCCCGCCCCGCCATACCCCTCGGCACCGTACGACGCCCCCTGCGCGCCCTCCGGCGGCAACGGCATCCCGCCGCCCTGCCCGCCTTGCCCGCTCTGAGGGCCGTACACGTCCTGCCCACCCTGAGCGCCGTACGCGCCGTACGCGTCGTACGTCCCCTGGCCGCCCCAGTCGGGGGCGGGCGGCGCGCTGTTCCACTGGTCGGCCGCCGGCGGAGTCGGCTCGGCGGCCCCCTCGGGGCCCCACTGCCGCTGCTCCCACGACTGGGCCGGGGCCGGCGGCAGCTGTGCCGGCGGCAGATCACTCGGATGGAGCGGCGCGCCACCGTCCGAGGGCAGCACGATGCCTTCGCGCGCGGTCCGCGCCGAGGGCTCCTCGCCCTGTCCACTCTGCGTCACCGAGACTCCTACGAATGGGGGACTTCCGGAATCATCGCCTCACGCTACCGGGTCCGAGTGACAGCCCGAGCACCACCCGCGCCCCAAGGGGCGCGGGGAACTGCACGACCGGCCACGACGAACCCGCACTCGCGAGACGACCGAAGTACCCCACCCGGAGCGCTCTACGCCGCCTGCAGATCCATCCGCGCCCCGAACTCCCGAACCACCGCCTCCTCCCTGAACGGCTCCAACCGCTGCTGAAAGTCCTCCACGTACTCGGCGCCCCGATTCGACCGAAGCGACCCCAGCAACTCCACGGCCCGCAGCCCCGTGTGGCAGGCCTGCTCGACCTCCCGCTGCTGCACCTGCGCCGTGGCGAGCAGCACATACCCGATCGCCCGCCGCCGCGCCCGCGACTCGGGATGTTTGGCCAACGCCTCCTCGGCCCGCCGCGCCGCCGCCTCCGCCTGCCCCAGATCCCGGTGGCAGTGCGCCAATTCGTCGGCGAGATAGGCCTCGTCGAAGTGCTTGATCCACACCGGGTCGTCCCCGGACGAGGGATCCGCCGCCTCCAACGCCTCCACGGCCCGCCCCGCCGCCGCCTGCGCGGCCCGCGCGTCACCCATCAGTGCGTGCCCCCGCGCCTCCGCCGCGTGGAACATCGACTCCGCACGCGGCGTCGCCCGCCCCCGCGCCCCTTCCTGCGCCGCGCGCGCCAACTGCGCGATCTCCCGCGGGTTTCCGAGCTGCGCGGCGAGATGGCTCATGGACGCGGCGAGCACATATCCGCCGTACGCGCGGTCGCCCGCCGCCTGGGCGAGGCGGAGCGCCTGGATGTAGTACCGCTGGGCCAGCCCGGGCTGCCCGGTGTCGACGGCCATGTACCCGGCGAGCTCGGTCAGCCGGGCGACCGCGGCGAACAACTCCCGCCCCACCGCCTCCCGGTAGGAGCCGGCCAGCAGCCCCGAGACCACGCTGTTGAGGTAGTGCACGACGACCGGCCGTACATGCCCGCTGCCGTACTGGTGGTCGAGGTCGACGAGCGCCTGCGTCATCGCCCGTACGGCCGCCACATCGGCGAGGCCCACCCGGGGCCCCGCCGAGCGGGCCACCTGGGAGTCCGGCGCGGAGATCAGCCAGTCGCGGCTGGGCTCGACGAGCGCGGAGGCGGCGACGGACGACCCCGAGAGGAAGTCCCGCCGCCCCACGTCGCTGCGCCACAGCTCGCAGACCTGCTCGATGGCTCCCAGTACCGTCGGCGAGAACTGGAGGCCGACGCCGGACGCGAGGTTCTTGCCGTTGGCCATGCCGATCTCGTCGATCGTGACCGTGCGGCCCAGCTTGCGGCCGAGGGCCTCGGCGATGATCGCGGGCGCCCGGCCTCGTGGCTGCTGTCCGCGCAGCCAGCGCGCGACGGACGTCTTGTCGTAGCGGAGATCGAGTCCGTGCTCAGCGCCGCACATGTTGACCCGCCGGGCGAGCCCCGCGTTGGAGCAGCCCGCTTCCTGGATGAGTGCCTGCAGTCGTTCGTTCGGCTGCCTGGCGACGAGCGGCCTTGCGGCCATGGCGTACCCCCTGTGGCTGTGGTGCCTTGCCCACGCACCGAGTTGACGTGTCTTCAGCGGTCGATCCCCGTCGCATGGGTGTACCCATGTATCGAAAAGATCCGGCCTCGAAGATCAATGCCCCGCCGACATACCGAAGATGCGAGACATGCCAGGATTGCCGGGGTAAACACGCATGCTGTACCCCACACGTGGCTACCCGGCTCACTCCGTGATCCCGCCTGCGCGCCCCCGACCGTGCACCCATGCGCCCCGGCCCCGAGAACGATGCTCTCCCCCGCGCATGTGACTTCCGTAACCCCTGATGACCGCTAGAGTTGTGTTCATCGTGGAAGAGACCATCGCGGGCCCTGAAGCTGCCCACATCCCGAAGCAGCGTGGTGAATCGCTGCTGGACACCGCCGTTCGATACGCCGAAGAGCGCCACTGGGACGTGTTCCCCGGTACATGGCTGGAAGCCGTCGACGGGGTGCAGCACTGCTCCTGCGGCAACGCAGCGTGCGCCACCCCCGGCGCGCACCCGGCGCGCGAGGACTGGGGGACCCAGGCGACAGGCAGTGCGACCGTCGCACGCCGCCTGTGGTCGAAGCAGCCCACCGCGTCGATCCTGCTGCCGACCGGCCGTACATTCGACACGATCGACGTTCCCGAGACAGCCGGGCTGCTGGCCCTCGCCCGGATGGAGCGCATGGAGCTGACGCTCGGCCCGGTGACCTGGACGCCGGATCGTCGTATGCATTTCTTCGTGCTGCCCGGTGCCTCCGTCAAGGTCCCCGACCTCGTACGGAAGTTGGGATGGTCCCCGCTCGCGCTCGACCTCAAGGCACTGGGTGAGGGCGAGTATGTGGCGGCTCCACCGACGCGGTACGGGTCGCGGGGGGCCGTGCAGTGGGCACGCCGTCCCACGCCGGCCAACCGATGGCTGCCGGATGCCGAGGAACTGATCTCGCCGCTCGCTTACGCCTGCGGCAGGGATGGGCGGCGGTAACGCTCCGGGTGGGGTGCTTCGGTCGTTGCGCGACTGCGGGCTGGATATGGCTGGTCGCGCAGTTCCCCGCGCCCCTTACGGGCGTTGGGCACCCCTTGACCACCGGAAGGGGCAACCGGTGTGAGTGAAGCCGTCGCCGTACGTGTCCACGGGCTCTGGAAGCGGTTCGGGGCCCAAGTCGCCGTCGCCGGGGTCGATCTGGAGTTGCCCGCCGGGCGGTTCATCGGGCTGGTCGGGCCGAACGGGGCCGGGAAGACGACCACACTGTCGATGGTCACCGGGCTGCTGCGACCCGATCAGGGGTCCGTGGAGGTCGTCGGACACGATGTGTGGCGGGACCCGGTCGAGGTGAAGGCCCGGATCGGGGTGCTCCCGGAGGGACTTCGGCTCTTCGACCGGCTCACCGGTCGCGAACTCCTTTCCTACACAGGGCGGTTGCGCGGACTGCCCGGCGCCGAGGTCGACAAGCGGGCCACCCAGCTCCTGGACGTCCTCGACCTCGCGGGCGCCCGGCACAAGCTCGTCGTCGACTACTCGACGGGCATGCGCAAGAAGATCGGCCTCGCCGCGGCGCTCCTGCACAACCCCGAAGTCCTGTTCCTGGACGAGCCGTTCGAGGGCGTCGACCCCGTCTCGGCCCAGACCATCCGGGGCGTCCTGGAGCGGTACACCGCCTCCGGCGCCACGGTCGTCTTCTCCTCCCACGTCATGGAGCTGGTCGAGTCCCTCTGCGACTGGGTGGCCGTCATGGTCGCCGGCCGCATCCGCGCCCACGGCCCCCTCGCCGACGTACGGGGTGACGCGCCCTCGCTGCAGAAGGCGTTCCTGGAACTGGTGGGCGCGAGGGAACGGGACACGGGGACGGATCTGGACTGGCTGGGCGGCGGGGCGGGCGGCCGATGAGCGCGGCGGGCGCCGCGGGCGCCTCGTCGGTGACCTCCGTCGTCGTACGCCTGAAGCTGTCGCTGCTGCGGAACGGTCTGCGGCAGTCGGCCGGGCGGCGTGCCGCGTACGTCTTCTCCGTCGTGTTCGTGCTGCTGTTCGCGGCGCTCCAGCTGATCGGGCTGATCGCGTTGCGCGGCGACGAGCACGCGGCGGCCGTGACCGTGCCGCTGGTGGCGTTGCTGGCGCTCGGGTGGGCGGTGATGCCGCTGTTCTTCCCGAGCGGGGACGAGACGCTGGATCCGACGCGGCTGGTGATGCTGCCGCTGCGCCCGCGCCCGCTCGTACGGGCGCTGCTGGCGGCCTCCCTGGTGGGCATCGGCCCGCTGTTCACCCTGTGCGTGCTGGTGGGGTCGGTCGTGGCGACGGCGCGGGGGGCCGCGGCGTACGCCACCGCCGTCGCCGCCGTACCTCTCGCGCTCCTCGGCTGCGTGGCGCTCGCCCGGGCGGTGGCCGCCGCAAACATCCGCCTCCTGACCAGCCGCCGGGGGCGCGACCTCGCCGTCCTGAGCGGCCTCGTGATCGCGGTCGGCGCCCAGGTCGTCAACTTCGGTGCCCAGCGGCTGGGTTCCTCCGGGCTGGGCCGGCTGGAGCCGGTGGCGGATGTACTGAGCTGGGTCCCGCCGGCGTCGGCGCTCGGCGCGGTGCGGGCGATGAGCGAGGGGGCGTACGGGGTCGGGGTCGCCCAACTGCTGCTGAGCGCGGGCGCGTTGGCGGGGCTGTTGCGGTGGTGGTCACGCACGCTGACCCGGCTGATGACGTCCCCGGACGGCTCGACGCTCCCGGTCGTGGAAGCGGGCCGGACGCGGACGCGCTCGACCGGCCTGAGCCGCCTGCTGCCCGCCGGGCGCACGGGCACCATCATGGAACGCGGCCTGCGCTACATCTGGCGCGACCCGAAGACGAAGGCGGCGTGGGTGACGTCGCTGGCGATCGGTCTGATCGTGCCCGTCTTCAACGCCCTGCAGGGCACCGGCTCGGTCTACTTCGCCTGCTTCGCGGCGGGGATGCTCGGGATCCTGATGTACAACCAGTTCGGGCAGGACACGTCGGCGTTCTGGATGGTCGCCATGACGATCTCGTCCACGCGGGACGCGTACGTCGAACTGCGCGGCCGTGCACTGGCGTTGCTGGTCGTCACGCTGCCGTACGCCACGTTCGTGACCGTCCTGACCACCGCGCTCCTCGGTGACTGGGCCGCCCTGCCCGAGGCACTCGGTCTCTCCTTCGCGCTCCTCGGCGCGATGCTCGCCACCGGTGCCTGGTCCTCCGCGCGCTTCCCCTACTCCATTCCCCAGGAGGGCTACAAGAACGTGGCGCCCGGGCAGGCCGGACTCGCCTGGATCTCCATCTTCGGCGGCATGGTCGGGGCGGCGCTGCTCTGTCTGCCGGTCATCGCCCTGACCGTCTGGGTGAACGTGGCGGAGGGCGGCGGCGCGTGGGCGTGGGTGCTGCTGCCGGTGGGGGTGGTGTACGGGGCGGGGATCGCCGAGCTGGGTCTTCGGTTGGCCGCGCCCCGGACGGCACGGCGGCTGCCGGAGATTCTGGCGGCGGTGAGCAAGGGGTAGCTCTTCGACTGCGGGTGGGTGGGTGGGGGCTGCTCGCGCAGTTTCCCGCGCCCCTGAAAAGCACGGGGCTGCGCCCCGGCTTTTCATCGGCCCGCAGGGCCGTTCAAGGGGCGCGGGGAACTGCGCGAGCGACCACGAACCACCCGCACCCGCGACATCACGCGCACCCCCGAGCTACCAGGCGCACGGCCTCACTCCGACAGGCCGTCCAGGAACGGCTCTATCGCGGAGCGCCACGCGTCCGGCTGGTCGTAGTGGACGAGGTGGCCGGCGTCGGCGACCTCGGCGTACTGGCCGTGGGGCAGGACGCGGACCATCTCCTGGGACTCGGCGCGGCCGAGCTCGCCGTCGAGGCCGCGGACGACGAGGGCGGGGCAGCGGACCTGGGCCAGCTCCTCCCAGTGCGCGTCGTACACCCAGGTCTCGCGGGTCTTGAGCATCTGCTCGGGGTCGAAGACGGGCCGCCAGCCGTCGGGCCCCTCGTGCATGACCTCGGCGTAGAACTCACCGCGGGACGGGCTCGGGCGCTCCACCCAGGGGTCGTCCTCGCCGAACCACTTGCGGACGTCGGCGAGGGTGGCGAAGGGCAGCGGCCAGGCCTTGAACCAGCTCTCCCACTCTCGCTGCGAGGCAGCGCCCAGCGCCGAGGCCCGCATGTCGCAGATGATCAGGCCGCGCACCAGGTCCGGGCGCTTGGCGGCCAGCTGCCAAGCGGTCAGCGCGCCCATCGCGTGGCCGATGAGGACGACCGGGGCGAGGCCCAGCTGTTCGATCGCGGCCTCGACGTCCTCGACGTAGGCCTCACGGGTGTACGCGGCCTGCTCGGGCTTCGCGCTCTGGCCGTGGCCTCGCTGGTCGAGTGCGACGGCACGGTGCCGTTCGGACAGCCAGCGGGCGGTGGGTGCCCAGTGCGAGGCGCGGCCCATGAGGCCGTGCAATAACAGCACCCCGGACCCCGGCGCGTGGTCGCCGGCCCGGTCCGTGCCGCCCTCGCTGCTCCCGCCCCCCGTGATGTCGCCGGCCTTGTCGCCGGTCTTGGGCGGGTCGCCGAACTCCCAGGCGGCGAGACTCACGCCGCCCGCTCCGGTCACGTCGATGCGCCGCACCATTGGCACCCCCCAGACTCTCGCCCGGACCGCTCGCTCCCCGTCTCTCGCTCCCGCTTCGAGCCGGCCGGTCCACTCGTCCCAACTGCTGTCGTACCGCTGTCGTACCGCTGTCGTGCTGCTGCTCCTGCTGCTGCCTTGCCGTCGCGCGCCGCTCGGACGACGGGCACTTGTGTTACAGCGTGCATATCGGTTGACACGTTACGTGTGGGGTGTGCGCGTCGGGTCGGGCACCGGGTCACGCAACGCCACGCCGGTACACGTTATCGAATACACATTCGAAGATGCCGCTCCTGGCGGCAACACCCCTCATTCGAGTGACCCCCCTCGGGGATTGCCCGCCGCCGCCGAGGGGAGATCTTCAACGGGAGGCGGACCGCTCGGGGAAAACGGTCCGAGGGGGATGACCCTGGGAGCTCGGGGCTCCGGGTCAGCACAGGGGAGGACAGGCCCCGGCGCCATACGGCGCCGGGGCCCTCCTCATGTCCACGGCACATCCGCCCCGCCCCTTCCCCTGTCACCCGGAGATCGTCGTCTCGGGCGGCCAAGAGCCCCTCAGGTCATATGCCTCACGCGCAAGCCTCGCACGCGAACGGCCCGAGCGCTGCGATTCGGCGCACTGAGTCTTGGATTCGACGGGATCGCGGACATCGACTCCAGTACGTCACAACTCCCCCGCCCGCAACGGGAGTTGGCGGCCGATACGGACACGCACCGACATGTGTCGAACGACCGCCGACAGGGGGCGACATGGGACGACACCGGATGGCTGGAATCGGTCGGAATCGGTCGGTGCGGCGGTGGCGTGCACGTAGGTCGGCGCGGCGGTGGCGCGTACGCGGGCCGGTGCGGCGGTGGCGCGTGCACGGGTCAGTGCTCGGCCACCCGCACGCGACTCAGCGCTTGGCCACGAACACGTGGGAGGCGACGTCCGCCTCCAGTTCCGCGGCCTCGCCGCCGCTGCCGACGAGGACACCGCCGGCCGCCTCCGTCACGCTCACCACCGAGCCGGGCTGCACGCCCGCGCGCCGCAGCGTGTACATCAGCTGGGCGTCCGTCTGGATGGGCTCACCGATCCGGCGTACGACGACGGTCTTGCCCTCCGTGCCCGGGTCGAGGTCCGCCAGCGACACCATGCCCTCGTCGAGGAAGGGGTCCGCGCCGTCCTTCTCGCCCAGCTCCTCCAGGCCCGGGATCGGGTTGCCGTACGGCGACTCGGTCGGGTGGCGCAGCAGTTCGAGGACGCGGCGCTCGACCGCCTCGCTCATCACGTGCTCCCAACGACACGCCTCGGCGTGGACCTGCTCCCACTCCAGGCCGATCACGTCGACGAGCAGGCACTCCGCGAGGCGGTGCTTGCGCATCACGCGCGTCGCCAGCCTGCGGCCCTCCTCGGTGAGCTCCAGGTGGCGGTCCGCGGCGACGGACACCAGGCCGTCACGCTCCATGCGCGCGACCGTCTGGCTCACCGTGGGGCCGCTCTGGTCGAGCCGCTCGGCGATCCGGGCGCGCATGGGGACCACACCTTCCTCCTCGAGCTCGAGGATGGTGCGGAGATACATCTCCGTCGTATCGATCAGTCCGGACATACGTGCCCCTCGATGAGATTCAGCCGGAGGCTTCGACGGCCACACCGGCTTGCTGCGGCTTGCTGCGCTGGCCTGGACTCAATTCTTACGCATCCGGCTGACAACCGGGCCGCGCCGGTGCGACCACGGCGTTACAACGACCGTCCGAGGCGGGATTTGGCCCCCTTCGACCGCATCGCCGTACGCGGGAGAGCTTGGGGATGAGGGTACGTGGGCGGGTGCGGGTTGTGTGTGGCTGGTCGCGCAGCTCCCCGCGCCCCTTGACGGCATGGGTCGCGCCCGGGGCTTTTGAGGGGCGCGGGGAACTGCGAGACCAGCCCCCACCCACCCGCGGCCGACGAACGCACCCATTGACACCCCAGTGGTCCAGACCTCTAACGTGATCCACGACACTGCGGGCGCCGGGAAGAGGCTGAGGGGTTCACATGGACGACGGGACGCTGGGCGGACGCTTCCTCGACGCGGCCATCGGACTGCTGGCTCGGGTGCGGGACGAGGAGGCGGAGAGCGTCACCGCGGCCGGGGAGATGGTCGCGGACACCGTCGCCGGCGGGGGGCGTCTCTTCGCGTTCGGGGCCGGGCACTCGTCGCTCGCCGCGCAGGACCTCGTCTACCGGGCCGGCGGCCTCGCGCTGATGAACCTGCTGGCCGTACCCGGCGCGGTGGGCGTGGACGTGCGGCCCGCGACGCTCGGCTCGGCGCTGGAGCGCGTCGACGGACTGGCGACGGCCGTGCTCGACACCAGCCCGCTGCGGGCCGGCGACCTGCTTGTGATCATCTCGCTCTCCGGCCGCAACGCGCTCCCCGTGGAGATGGCCACGCATGCCCAGGATCTGGGCGTGAAGGTCATCGGCGTCACGTCGGTCGCGTATGCCACGCAGACGACATCCCGCCACTCCTCCGGCACCTTCCTCAAGGACCACTGCGACCTCGTCCTCGACTCGAAGATCGCGGTCGGCGACGCGGAACTCACCCTCGACACCATCCCCGCGCCCTTCGCCCCGGCCTCCACCGTCGTCACGTCCGCGATCCTCCAGTCGGTCATGGCCACCGCCGCCGCCTCCCTCGCGGACCGGGGCATCGAACCGCCGCTGCTCCGCTCCGGGAACGTCGACGGCGGGCTCGACTGGAACGACCGGGTGATGCGGGAGTACGGCGACCGGATCTTCTACCTGCGCTGACTGCGCCCCTGGGTTCGTGGGAACGTTGAGAAGGGAGGGAAGGAAATCCGGCGTACAACGATTTCGTCCATATCTTGCGCGAAGCAGATGTGGGCTGGGTCACGTTCGAGTTGAATGATGGTGAGTGAGCGAACCGACGCGCCGTACATGCCGTACATGCGGACGCAACGCAGCCTGCAGGGGGTTCAGGTGAGTGCTTCCCGGCGTAGAGGGACCACCGACGAGCTCGGGCCCGACGAGCCCGAGCGGGACGGTCCGACGAACGAGGACACCAAGGACACCAACGACATCGAGAACACCGAAGGCACGGAAGACACGGACTCCGGTGGATCGGATCTTCTCGCCGCCCTGCTGGACGGCATGGACGCCGCGCTGTGCGCGTTCGACGCCGACGGCGTCGTCACCCACTGGAACCGCGAGGCCGAACGGATCCTGGGCTGGACCGCCGAGGAGGCGGTCGGGCGCCGGGGATTCGCCGGGTGGGCCGTACGGACGGCGGACGCCGAGGAGGTCGAGGGGCGGCTGATGGCCGCCATGCACGCGGCCGGCCGGCAGGTCCACGAGTTCGCCCTGGTCACCAAGGACGGCGGGCGGGTCCTCGTACGCACCCAGTCCGCCGCCGTACGCGGGCCCGACGGCAAACCCGCCGGCCTGTACTGCGCCTTCAGCGAGGTCCACGCGCAGATCGACCTCGAACGGTCCATCGCCCTCAGCGAGGCCCTCTTCGAGGACGCGTCCTGGGGCGTCGTCCTCGTCGACGCCGATCTGCGCCCCGCCGTCGTCAACGCGCACGCCGCGCGTGCCCTCGGCATCGGCCGTACGGCGGTCCTCGGGCGCCCGATCGGCGAACTGCTCGCCCAGGGCGTCGAGGAACTGGAGAGCGCCCTCACCCACGTACTCGCCGAGGGCGCACCGCCCGCACCCGCCGAGATCTGGGTCGGCGTCCGCACCCCCGAGGGCGAGAAGCGCCGCTGCTGGCGCAGCGGCTTCCTCCGCCTCGCCTCGCCCCTGGCAGAGGAACCGGTTCCCCTCGGCGTCGGCTGGCTCTTCCAGGACATCACCGAGTCCAAACAGACCGAGCAGGAAGCCGCCCAGCTCCGCTTCCGCGTCAACCAGCTCCACCGGGCCGCGCGCGCCGCCGCCGAGTGCGAGGACCCCGGCGAGGCCGCCACCGTCCACCTGGACTTCGCCCTCGCCGGCTTCGCCGACCACGCCCTCATCGACCGCGTCGCCGGCGGCTCCCTCGCCGACGGCGAAGGCCCCGCCCGCCTCGTACGCGCCGCCGCCACCCCCTCCGGCCAGCCCGGCCCCAGCCACCTCACCGGCCACGCCGGCATCCCCGTGCGCTACGGCCACGGCCACCCCGCCCTCCAGTGCGTCGAACGAGCCGGCTCGGTCCGCGCCAGCGCCGGCACCGCCACCCCCGAAGCCGCCCGCGACTGGGCCACCGGCCGCCAGTGGCCCCCGAACACCGTCCACGCCCTCTGCGCCGTCCTCCGCAGCCGAGGCCGCACCCTGGGCGTCGTCACCTTCCTCCGCAGCGCGGGCCGCAGCCCCTTCGAACGCACGGACGCCGTGTACGCGGAGGACATGGCGGTACGGATCGCCATGGCGCTGGACCTGGAGGCGCTGGAGAGGTCGGTGGAGTAGAGAGGATCGGAGCGGCGAGGAACCGAGCGGCGAGGATCGGAGCAGCGGAGACAGCAACCGGACGGCAGCCGCCGTGGTGCTCGCTGGAACTGACTCGCGTCCGCTCAGCGCCCCGGCGGAGAATCCCCACCATGGCTGTCATCCACCGCACCACCCTCACGCCCACCAAGCTCGAACTGCTCACCGCCTGGCTGCCCACCCGCCCCTGGTACCGGGGCGGCCCCGCCACACCCGAACTGACCAAGGCCGGCGGCTTCCGTCTCGACGACCCCGAGGGCGAGGTCGGCATCGAGTTCATGGTCGTCACCGACACCTCCGGCCCCGCCCCGGTCCACTACCTGGCCCCCCTCACCTACCGAGGCGCCCCTCTCCCCGACGCCGAGCACGCCCTCATCGGCACCACCGAACACGGCGTACTCGGCAAGCGCTGGGCCTACGACGGCTGCCACGACCCGGTCATGATCACCCAGCTCCTGGCCCTCTTCGAGGGCAAGGCCGAACCCCAGACCCAGAGCCTCACGGACACCCCGGACCGCGAGGTCACGTGGTCCTACAAGGGCGACAGCCCTCTGTCCGTGGCCACCCTCACCGCCACCGACACCGACGAGGCCACCGAGCTGCCTGTCCAGCCCGGCACGACCGTCCTCCGCCTGAACCGGGTGCTACGGCCCGGCCCGGTCGACCTGCCGGAGGGGGCGAAAGGCCACGTCACCGGCCACTGGAGCCTTACCGACGACATCCCGGCCCGCGCGGTCTTCGCCGTACTTCGGTAATCCCTCGGCAATCGCCTCGGAAAATCGCTTGAGCGTTCCCGTAGCGCTTCTTAGGGTGTGCAGTACACGAGAGAGGAGGTGGTTCGGCAGATGTATGACAACCGGACGCGTGAGGTGGCTGGGGGCTAGCGGCCCTGCACCACACACAGTGCGGTGCCGGACCAGCGCGTTCAGCGTGCAGCCGGCCCAATCTCCAGCAGTCACCCGACCCGCAGGCTCGCCGGTACGTCCGGCCGGCTCCCCCGTCCTTGTGGCGGAGGGACCCAGAGTCTGCGGGTCGTCTGCGTTTTCCGGCCCGGCGGAATCGGCTAGCGCGCGATGTCGCCGTAGCCCTCGATCTCCCTCGGGTCGCGGGGGCCCGGGCCGATGTAGCGGGCCGACGGGCGGACGAGGCGGCCGGTGCGCTTCTGTTCCAGGATGTGGGCCGACCAGCCTGCCGTGCGGGCGCAGGTGAACATCGAGGTGAACATGTGGGCCGGGACCTCGGCGAAGTCGAGGACGATGGCGGCCCAGAACTCGACGTTCGTCGCCAGGACCCGGTCGGGGCGGCGGGCGTGGAGTTCCGCCAGGGCCGCCTTTTCCAGGGCCTCGGCCACCTCGAAGCGGGGGGCGCCGAGCTCGCGGGCGGTGCGGCGGAGGACTCGGGCGCGGGGGTCCTCGGCGCGGTAGACGCGGTGGCCGAAGCCCATGAGGCGTTCGCCCTTGTCGAGGGCTTGTTTGACGTAGGCGTCGGCGTCGCCTGTTCGTTCGATCTCCTCGATCATGCCCAGGACTCGGGAGGGGGCGCCGCCGTGGAGGGGGCCGGACATGGCTCCCACCGCGCCCGAGAGCGCCGCTGCCACGTCCGCGCCCGTCGACGCGATGACCCGCGCCGTGAACGTGGACGCGTTCATGCCGTGTTCGGCGGCCGAGGTCCAGTACGCGTCCACCGCCGCCACGTGTTTCGGGTCCGGCTCGCCGCGCCAGCGGATCATGAAGCGTTCGACCACGGACTGGGCCTTGTCGATCTCGCGCTGCGGCACCATGGGCAGGCCCTGGCCGCGGGCGGACTGGGCGACGTAGGAGAGGGCCATGACGGCCGCGCGGGCGAGGTCGGCCCGGGCCTGCTCCTCGTCGATGTCCAGGAGGGGTTTGAGGCCCCAGACCGGGGCCAGCATGGCCAGTGCGGACTGGACGTCCACGCGGATGTCACCCGAGTGGACCGGGATGGGGAACGGTTCGGCGGGCGGCAGACCGGGGCGGAAGGCGCCGTCGACGAGGAGGCCCCAGACGTTGCCGAAGGAGACGTGGCCGACCAGATCCTCGATGTCGACGCCCCGGTACCGGAGTGCGCCGCCCTCCTTGTCCGGTTCGGCGATCTCCGTCTCGAACGCGACGACTCCTTCGAGCCCGGGCACGAAGTCGGACATCAGGCGGCTCCTCTTGATGTGTGCGACAGGGGGCTTCCGGCGGGGCCGCGTATATGCGGCCCTCGCCAGAATGTTCCAGCACCTTACGCCTGAGTGCCAGGTTTGGGGAGGGTGCGCGGCACTCAGTGCCACCAGCCTTCCGGTCGGCCGTCGATACGGCAAGATGACCACCGTGAACGATCCCGGTCTGGAACCCGTGCCCGACCCCGCTCGTATGCGCAAGCAGTACCGGGCCGACGGGCTCGACGAGAGCGAGCTGGCCGGTGATCCGATGGAGCAGTTCGGGCGGTGGTTCCGGCAGGCCGCGCAGGAGGGCGCGGTGTTCGAGCCGAACGCCATGGTGGTGTCGACGGCGAACGCCGAGGGGCGCCCCACCTCTCGTACGGTGCTGATGAAGGCGTACGACGAGCAGGGCTTCGTCTTCTACACGAACTACGACTCCCGCAAGGCCCAGGACCTGGCCGGGAACCCGTATGTGTCGCTGCTCTTCCCGTGGCATGCGATCGCCCGGCAGGTGATCGTGACGGGTACGGCGCGGCGGACCGGGCGGGACGAGACGGCGGCGTACTTCCGTACGCGTCCGCATGGTTCGCAGCTGGGGGCATGGGCCAGCGCACAGTCCTCGGTGATCTCCTCGCGGGCCGAACTGGACGCCTCGTACGAGGAGTTGCACGCCCGCTATCCGGAGGGCGAGCAGGTGCCGGTGCCGCCGAACTGGGGTGGTTTCCGGGTGGCGCCGCAGCGTGTGGAGTTCTGGCAGGGGCGGTGGAACCGGCTGCACGACCGGCTGCGGTATGTGGCGGAGGCGGACGGGTCGTGGCGGGTGGAGCGGCTCAGTCCGTGAGGGCTCTTCAGCCCAGTACCTCGTCCAGCAGTGCCGCCCACTGGGCCACCACCTTGTCGCGGCGGCCGGTGTCGTCGGTGAGGAGGTTGGCGAGGCCGAGGCCTCGGGCCATGTCGAGGAGGCCCTGGACGGTTTCGCGGACCCCGGGGACGGTTTCGTCGGCGCGGAGGAGGTCGACGGCGATGCGGTGGGTCTCCCGGCCGACGTGGGCTTCGAGTTCGGTGACGCGGGGGCGGAGCTGGTCCTCGTTGGAGGCGGCGACCCAGAGGTGGAGGGCGGCGCGGAAGAGGGGGCCGGTGTAGAGGTCGACGACGGCGGCGACGACGGCGCGGCGGTCGGCGGGGCCCTCGGGGAAGAGGGCGCGCAGGGCGAGGGAGCGCTCTTCGGCGACGTATTCGACGGCGGCGGTGAAGAGGTCCTCGCGGGTGCGGAAGTGGTGTTGTGCGGCGCCTCGGGAGACGCCGGCGCGTTCGGCGACGACCGAGACCGTGGAGCCGGCCCAGCCGTGTTCGGCGAGGCAGGCCACGGCGGCCTGGAGGAGTCGCTGCCGGGTGGCCCGGCTGCGGTCCTGCTTCGGTGCACGGTCGAACGCGCTGACCATGGTCACACCACCCATTGCGGATCCCGTCTTTCTCGGAAGGCCCTCATCCCCTCGTCCGCCTCCTCGGAGTCGAACAGCCGGGCCGAGAGCCTGCTCAGCCTGCCCGCGTCCAGGTCGAAGGATTCCAGCACCTTAGCCGTGAGCAGCCGTTTCGTCTCCGCCAGGGCTTTCGGGGAGGCTCGGCGCAGTCCGTCGAGGACGGGTGCGAGTACGTCGTCCACATCGGCGCCGTCCGCCGTCAGCAGGCCGATGCGGGTGGCCTCGGCGGGTCCGAACTTCTCGCCGGTGAGGTAGTAGCGGCTGAGGGCGCGCGGGTCGGTGCGGGGCAGCAGGGGCAGCGAGATGACCGCGGGGGCGACGCCGATGCGGACCTCGGTGAAGGCGAACGTGGCTTCGGGGCCCGCGGCGGCGATGTCGCAGGCCGCGAGCAGGCCGAGGCCGCCCGCCCGTACGTGGCCGGTCACCCGGGCGACGACGGGCTTGGGCAGCTTGAGGATCTGGCCGAGCAGTTCGACCAGTTCGTCGGGGTGGGGAGGCTGGCGCAGGTCGGCGCCCGCGCAGAAGGTGTTTCCGGTGTGGGTGAGGAGGACGGCGCGTACGTCGTCGTCCTGGCCGCACCGGGTCAGTGCTTCCGTCAGTTCGCGCACCAGCCTGACGGACAGGGCGTTGCGGTTGGCCGGGGAGTCGAGGGTGAGGGTGGTGACGCCCCGGTGGTGGGCGTGGTGGATCAGATCGGTTTTCGGGTCTGTCATAGGCGTTCCCTGAGTTCGCGGCGGAGGATCTTCCCGGAGGCCGCGCGGGGGACGCCGTCGATGAAGGTGACGAGGCGGACGCGTTTGTAGGGGGCGACGCGTTCGGCGACGTACATCATGACGTCGCCCTCGGAGAGCGTGGCGGCGGTGGGATGGCGGACGACGAAGGCGTGCGGGACCTCGTTGCCGTCGTCGTTGTAGTGGCCGATGACGGCGGCGTCGGCGATGCCGGGGTGGGTGACGAGGAGGGCTTCGAGTTCGGCGGGGGCGACCTGGAATCCCTTGTACTTGATGAGTTCCTTGACGCGGTCGACGACGTACAGCCAGCCGTCGGCGTCGCTGTAGCCGATGTCGCCGGTGGAGAGCCAGCCGTCGGCGTCGATCATGTCGGCGGTGGCCTGGGGGCGGCCCAGGTAGCCCTTCATGACCTGGGGGCCGCGGATGACGATCTCGCCCTGTTCGCCGATGCCGACGTCCTTGCCGGGGTCGTCGAGGGAGACGATCCGCATCTCGGTGCCGGCGATGAGCTTGCCGACGGTGCCGGGGGGTGCGGTGGCGGCCTGGGCGAGGGGGACCAGGTGGGAGCAGGGGGAGAGTTCGGTCATGCCGTAGCCCTGGACGACGGGCGGCAGGCCGAGGCGGGCGGAGCAGGCGGCGGCGAGCTTCGCGTCGAGGGGTGCGGCGGCGGAGAGGACGTGCCGGACCGTGGAGAGGTCGTGGCGCTCGGCGGCCGGGTGTTTGGCGAGGGCGAGGACGATCGGCGGGGCGACGTAGAGGTGCGTGATGCCGTACTTGGCGATGGCCGCGAGGTAGACCTCGAGGTCGAAGCGGGGGAGGACGACGACCGTGGCGCCGAGCCGCAGTGGGGCGTTCATCAGGGCGGTGAGGCCGTAGATGTGGAAGAACGGCAGTACGGCGAGGATGCGGTCGCCGGGGCCGGCCGGCATGACCGGTTCGAGCTGGGCGAGGTTGGTGGCGATGGACCGGTGGGTGAGCATGACGCCCTTGGGGACGCCGGTCGTGCCGGAGGAGTACGGGAGGGCCGCCAGGTCCGTCACCGGGTCGATGTCGACGGACGGTTCGGGGGCGGCGGAGGCGAGCATGTCGATCAGCGAGCGGTGGCCGGGGGCGCTGTCGCAGACGAAGATCTCCCGGATGCCGCCGACGCGTTCGGCGGCCGTGCGGGCGGTTTCGAGGAGGGGCGAGACCGTGACGATCCAGCTCGCCCCGGAGTCCTGGAGCTGCTTCGCCAGCTCTCCCGGGGTGGCCAGCGGGTGGACGGTGGTGACCGTGGCGCCCGCGCGGGTGGCCGCGTAGAAGGCCGTCGGGTAGGCGATGGTGTTGGGGCTGTGGAGGGCGAGCACATCGCCCTTGCGGACACCCGTCTCGGCGAACGCGGCCGCGAGGCGCCGGTGGAAGCGGTCCACCTGTTCGTACGTGAGGGTCGTGCCGTCGATGCCGTCGATCAGCGCGGGCAGGTCGCCGAACTCGGCGGCTCGGCCCAGTACGGCGTCGTGGATGGGGATGTCGACGGGTGGGACGTCTGCGTACTCGCTGCGGAACATGGTTCCTCCTCGCGCCATACGGTGCAGGTGCCGGTCAGTACGACTTGGGCAGGCCCAGGGTCTGGTGGGAGACGTAGTTGAGAATCATCTCCCGGCTCACCGGTGCGATACGAGACACGCGCGCCGCCGTTATCAGCGAGGCGAGGCCGAACTCGTGGGTGAGGCCGTTGCCGCCGAGGGTGTGCACGGCCTGGTCGACGGCCTTCACGCAGGCCTCCCCCGCCGCGTACTTGGCCATGTTGGCGGCCTCGCCCGCCGCCGCGTCGTCGCCGGCGTCGTAGAGGTACGCCGCCTTCTGCATCATCAGGCGGGCCAGTTCCAGTTCGATGTGGGACTGGGCGAGGGGGTGGGCGATCGCCTGGTGGGCGCCGATGGGCTGCCGCCATACGGTGCGGTCGCGGGCGTAGTCGACGGCCTTGGCGAGGGCGTACTGGGCCATGCCGATCGCGAAGGCGGCCGTCATGATGCGTTCGGGGTTGAGGCCGGCGAAGAGCTGGAGCAGGCCGGCGTTCTCGTCGCCGACGAGGGAGTCGGCGGGGAGGCGGATGTCATCGAAGGTGAGTTCGAACTGCTTCTCTGCGGCGCGGAGTTCCATGTCTATCTGGCGGTACTCGAAGCCGGGGGTGTTCGTGGGGACGATGAAGAGGCAGGGCTTGAGGGTGCCGGTGCGGGCGTCTTCCGTGCGGCCGACTATGAGGACGGCGTCTGCCCTGTCCACGCCGGAGATGAAGACCTTGCGGCCGGTGAGCAGCCAGTCGACTCCGTCGCGGCGGGCCGTGGTGGTGAGGCGGTGGCTGTTGGAGCCGGCGTCGGGTTCGGTGATGCCGAAGGCCATGAGGCGGGTGCCGTCGGCGAGTCCGGGGAGCCAGGCTTGTTTCTGGGCCTCTGTGCCGAAGCGGGTGATGACGGTGCCGCAGATCGCCGGGGAGACGATCAGCATGAGGAGGGGGCAGCCTGCGGTGCCGAGCTCTTCGAGGACGATGGAGAGTTCGGTGATGCCGCCGCCTCCGCCTCCGTATTGCTCGGGGAGGTTGACGCCTAGGTAGCCGAGTTTGGCGGCCTCGGACCAGAGTTCGTCGGGGTGGCGGTTCTCTTTGTTGATCGTGGCTATGTATGCGCGGCCGTAGCGCTTGCCGAGGGCGGAGACTGCGGCTCGTAGGGCCTTGTGTTCTTCGGATTCCAGGAGGGGGGACACGAGGGGCTCCTAAGGGGAAGGGGACGTCTGCCAGTAGGAGGGTGCGGGTGGTTGTGTGGCTGGTCGCGCAGTTCCCCGCGCCCCTAGGTGGGCTGGTCCTTGACTACGGCCAGAAGGGCGCCCACCTCGACCTGCTGTCCCACAGCCACGTGCAGGGCTGTCAGGGTGCCCGTCGCCGGGGCCGCGATTCTGTGCTCCATCTTCATCGCCTCCAGCCAGAGGAGGGGTTGGCCGGCCTGTACGGCTGACCCCGGATTCAGGCCATCCGCCACGCGTACGACCGTGCCCGGCATGGGGGCCAGGAGGGAGCCGGGGGCTTGCTGGGTGGTGGGGTCCGGGAAGCGGGGGAGGGCGGTGAGGTGGGTGGTGTTGACGTAGCGGTGGGTGCCGTAGCGCGTCACCTCGAACTTTTGCCGTACGCCCTCTACTTCGAGTACGACGAGGTGGCTGTCGGCGTGGATGACCGTGACTCCGTCGGCCTCCAGGCCGGTGCGGGTGTGGCGGTAGGTGGGCTCGTGTTCCTTGCCTGCCAGGGCGTAGCGCCTGGTCCGGGGCTGGGAGGGGACGTTGCGCCAGCCGCCGAAGCGGGGGTCGCCCTGGGTGTGGGCGTCGGCGAGGGCGGCGGCCAGGGGGGCGTACGGGTCCGGGGTGGGGCTGGTCAGGTCGGGCAGGTGGCGGTCGTAGAAGCCCGTGTCCATGCGGGCCGTCGTGAACTCCTCGTGGCGCAGGGAGCGGGCCAGGAGGTCGCGGTTGGTCGTCGGGCCGTGGATCGTGGCACGGTCCAGGGCGGCGGCCAGGCGGCGGATCGCCTCGGCGCGGGTGGGGGCGTGGGCGATGAGCTTGGCGAGCATGGGGTCGTAGTGGACGCCGATCGCGTCGCCGTCCTCGTAGCCGGTGTCCAGGCGGACGCCGGGCACGGACAGGCGGTGGAGGGTGCCGGTCTGCGGGGTCCAGTCGTGGGCCGGGTCCTCCGCGTACAGGCGGGCCTCGACAGCGTGGCCGCGCGGGCGTGGGGGGTCGGCCGGGAGGGGGTGGCCCTCGGCCATGCGGATCTGTTCGGCGACCAGGTCGAGGGCGAAGACGGCTTCCGTCACCGGGTGTTCGACCTGGAGGCGGGTGTTCATCTCCAGGAAGTGGGCCTTGCCGGCGGAGACGAGGAACTCGACCGTGCCCGCGCCCACGTAGTCGACGGCTCGGGCGGCGCGTACGGCCAGGGTGTGGAGTTCCTCCGTGAGTGCTTCGGGGAGGGCGGGGGCCGGGGCCTCCTCGATGACCTTCTGGTGGCGGCGTTGGAGGGAGCAGTCGCGGGTGCCGAGGGGCCAGATCGTGCCGTGGGTGTCGGCGAGGATCTGGACCTCTACGTGGCGGCCGTTCTCGACGTAGGGCTCGACGAAGACCTCGCCGTCGCCGAAGGCGCTCGCGGCCTCGGCTCGGGCGCTCTCCAGGGCGGCGGTCAGGTCGTCCAGGCGGCGTACGACGCGCATGCCGCGTCCGCCGCCGCCCGCCGCGGCCTTCACGAGGACCGGCAGGTCGTCCTCGGTGACCTCGTGCAGGGGGGTGAGCCCCATCAGCTCCTTGGCGCGGGTCTTGGAGGCCATCGCCTCGATCGCCTCCGGGGGCGGGCCGATCCAGGTGAGGCCCGCGTCGAGGACCTGGCGGGCGAAGTCGGGGTTCTCGGAGAGGAAGCCGTAGCCGGGGTGGACCGCGTCGGCGCCGGCGGCGAGGGCGGCCTTCACGATCAGGTCGCCGCGCAGGTAGGTGTCGGCGGGTGCCGCGCCCGGCAGTCGTACCGTCGCGTCGGCCACGCGCGCGTGGAGGGCGTTCTCGTCGGCGTCGGAGTGCACGGCGACCGTGCGGATGCCCAGCGAGTGGCAGGTGCGGAAGACGCGGCACGCGATCTCGCCCCGGTTGGCGACGAGCACAGAAGTGATCACTGAAGGTTCCTCACATCCGGAAGACGCCGAAGCCACCGCGTGCGCCCTCGTAGGGCGCCGTGTGGATCGCGGACAGGCACAGGCCGAGGACGGTGCGGGTGTCGCGGGGGTCGATGACCCCGTCGTCGTACAGCCGCCCGGACAGGAACATGGGGAGCGACTCGGACTCGATCTGCTGCTCCACCATCGCGCGGAGTGCGGCGTCGGCGTCCTCGTCGTACGGCCGGCCCTTCGCCGTCGCCGACTGCCGGGCCACGATCGAGAGCACGCCCGCGAGCTGCTGCGGGCCCATCACCGCCGACTTGGCGCTGGGCCAGGCGAAGAGGAAGCGGGGGTCGTAGGCGCGGCCGCACATGCCGTAGTGGCCGGCGCCGTACGAGGCGCCCATGAGGACGGAGAGGTGGGGGACCTTCGAATTGCTGACCGCGTTGATCATCATCGCGCCGTGCTTGATGATGCCGCCCTGCTCGTACTCCTTGCCGACCATGTAGCCGGTGGTGTTGTGGAGGAAGAGGAGCGGGATGTCGCGCTGGTTGGCGAGCTGGATGAACTGGGCGGCCTTCTGGGACTCCTCGCTGAAGAGGACGCCCTGGGCGTTGGCGAGGATGCCGACCGGGTAGCCGTGGAGGGTGGCCCAGCCGGTGGTGAGGCTGGTGCCGTAGAGGGGCTTGAACTCGTCGAAGTCGGAGGCGTCGACGATGCGGGCGATCACCTCGCGGGGGTCGAAGGGACTGCGGAGGTCGCCGGGGACGATGCCGAGCAGCTCCTCCGGGTCGTACTTGGGGGGTGCGGCCGGTGCCGGATCGGCGTACGCCTTGCGGTGGTTGAGGCGGGCGACGACGCGGCGGGCCTGGCGGAGGGCGTCGTGCTCGTCGACGGCGAAGTGGTCCGCGAGGCCCGACACGCGCGCGTGCATCTCGGCGCCGCCCAGCGACTCGTCGTCGCTCTCCTCGCCGGTGGCCATCTTCACGAGGGGTGGCCCGCCGAGGAACACCTTCGCCCGTTCCTTGACCATGATCACGTGGTCCGACATGCCGGGGATGTAGGCCCCGCCGGCGGTGGAGTTGCCGAAGACGACGGCGATGGTGGGGATGCCTGCGGCGGAGAGCCGGGTGAGGTCGCGGAAGATCGCGCCGCCCGGGATGAAGATCTCCTTCTGGGACGGCAGGTCCGCGCCGCCGGACTCCACCAGGCTGATGCAGGGCAGGCGGTTGGCGAGTGCGATGTCGTTCGCCCGCAGGGCCTTCTTCAGGCTCCACGGGTTGCTCGCGCCGCCGCGTACGGTCGGGTCGTTCGCGGTGATCAGACACTCGACGCCCTCGACGGTCCCGATGCCCGTGACGAGGGAGGCGCCGACCGTGTACTCGCTGCCCCAGGCGGCGAGCGGGGACAGCTCCAGGAAGGGTGTGTCCGGGTCGAGGAGCAGCTCGACGCGTTCGCGGGCGAGCAGCTTGCCGCGCTCGCGGTGCCGTTCGACGTACTTCTCGCCGCCGCCCGCGAGGGCCTTCGCGTGCTCGGCGTCGAGTGCGGCGAGCTTGGCCAGCATGGCCTCGCGGTTCGCGGTGTGGTCGGGGCCGCCCGGGTCGAGGGCGGAGCTGAGGACGGTCACGGGTGCACCTCGGGAGAGTCCGGGCGGCGGGCGGTCACGGGAGAAGCTCAACGTCGGGAGAGTCCGGGCAGCGGGCGGTCACGGGAGAACCTCAACGTCGGGAGAGTCCGGGCAGCGGGCGGTCACGGGAGAACCTCGACGTCGGGAGAGTCCGGGCAGCGGGCGGTCACCGCAGGGCCTCCGATGAGTCCGGACGGCGGCCGGTCACGGCAGGGCCTCTGGAAGTCCGGGCGGCGGGCGGTCACGGCAGTGCCTCCGGTGAGACCGGACGCGGGCCGGTCACAGGAGGGCCTCCGGTATGTCCAGGTGGCGGGAGCGGAGCCATTCGCCGAGGGCCTTGGCCTGGGGGTCGAAACGGTGTTGGGAGGCGACGCCCTCGCCGAGGATGCCCTCGATCACGAAGTTGAGGGCGCGGAGGTTCGGGAGGGCGTGCCGGGTGACGATCAACTCGGCTGCTTCCGGGAGGAGTTCGCGGAGGCGGTCGGTGGTGAGGGTGTGCGCGAGCCACCGCCAGGCGTCGTCCGTGCGGGCCCAGAGGCCGATGTTGGCGTCGCCGCCCTTGTCGCCGCTGCGGGCGCCGACGACGAGGCCGAGAGGTGCGCGTCGGCTGGGGAGCCCTGCCGGCAGGGGCTCCGGGAGGGGTGGCTCGCCGACCGGCCGCAGTACGAGGGTGTCGGCGGCCGGGGGCACGGGGACCCGGCGGCCGTCGTGGAGGACCGCCGTGTGCTGGACGGCTCCCTGGTCTACGTAGGCCGCCTCGAACACGCCGTAGGGCGCGCCCCTTCCCGGTGGGGCCAGGACGTGGAAGCCGGGGTAGCTGGCGAGGGCCAGTTCCACGGCGGCTCCGCTGAGGGCGCGGCCGACCGCATTCCGGTCGGGGTCGCGGACGACGAGGTGGAGGAGTGCGCTGGCGGTCTCCTCGGTCGGGGCGTCGGGATGGTCGGTGCGGGCCAGTTCCCAACTCACGTGTTCGGGGCGGGACTTGGCGGCGTAGAGCGCGGTCTCCAGCTGGTCGCGGACGAAGGCGGCCTTGCGCTCGATCTCCAGGCCGGTCAGGACGAAGGTGACCTCGTTGCGGTAGCCGCCGAGGCGGTTGAGGCCGACCTTGAGGGTGGGGGGCGGGGCCTCGCCGTGTACGCCGTCGACGCGGACGCGGTCGGGGCCGTCCTGGGTGAGCCTGACGGTGTCGAGGCGGGCGGTGACGTCGGGGCCCGCGTACCGGGCGCCGCCCGTCTCGTAGAGGAGCTGGGCGGTGACCGTGCCGAGGTCGACGAGGCCGCCGGTGCCGGGGTGTTTGGTGATGACGGCCGTTCCGTCGGCGTGGATTTCGGCGAGGGGGAAGCCGGGGCGGCGGAGGCCGGGGCGCCGAAGGCCAACCGGGGCGGACTCGTGGACCTCTTGAGCCTCTTGGACCTCTTGGACCTCTTGGACCCCGTTGAACCCATGAACCTCGTGGAAGAAGGCGTAGTTGCCGCCGGTGGCCTGGGCGCCGCACTCCAGCACGTGCCCGGCGACGACGGCGCCCGCTAGGCGGTCGTACTCCCCCGGGCCCCAGCCGAAGTGGGCGGCGGCGGGCCCGGTGACGAGCGCCGCGTCCGTCACCCGGCCGGTGACCACGATGTCCGCGCCCTCCCGCAGACAGGCCGCGATGCCGAAGCCGCCGAGGTAGGCGTGGGCGGCGAGGGTGCCGGGGTGCAGGGTGGTGAGGTCGTCGCCCTCGACATGGGCGACGCGTACGGGGATGCCGAGCCGGTCGGCCAACTCCCGTACGGCGTCGGCGAGTCCGGCGGGGTTGAGGCCGCCGGCGTTGGCGACGATCCGTACGCCCCGCTCGTGCGCGAGGCCCAGGCACTCCTCCAGTTGGCGGAGGAAGGTGCGCGCGTACCCGGCGGCGGGGTCCTTCAGGCGGTCCCGGCCGAGGATGAGCATGGTCAGCTCGGCGAGGTAGTCGCCGGTGAGGACGTCGAGTTCGCCGCCGGTGAGCATCTCGCGCATGGCGTCGAAGCGGTCGCCGTAGAAGCCGGAGGCGTTGCCTATGCGGAGGGGCCTCACTCGGACTCCTGCTGGGGCTCGCGTCCCTTGCCGGGCGGGCCGGCGAAGGCCTGGGCGATGTCCAGCCAGCGGTCGGCGTCGGACCCTTCGGCGTGGAGGTCGAGGTCGGCGCGGTGGGCCCGCTGGGTGACCAGCAGACAGAAGTCGAGGGCGGGGCCGGTGACGCGGTCGGTCGCGTCCTCGGGGCCGGACGCCCACACCTCACCGGCAGGACCGATGAGTTCGACTCGGAACTCCTCGAACGGCGGGGTCAGTCCGTGCACGCCGAACGCGAAGTCGCGGGTGCGGACGCCGAGGCGAGTGATGTGACGGAGCCGGCCGGTGGGGGCGATCCGGGGAACGCCCAGTGCGTCGGCGATGTCCAGGCCGTGCGCCCAGGTCTCCATGAGGCGGGCGGTCGCCATGGAGGCGGTGGACATGGGCGGGCCGTACCAGGGGAACCGCGCGCCGTCGGGTGCCGCGCGCAGGGCGTCCTCCAGGGCCTCGCGCCCGGCCCGCCAGTCCGCTAGCAGTCGGGCGGGCGGCTTCCCCGCCCCTTCCTCCGCACCGTTGTCCACGAAGTCCCCGGGCGAGGTCAGCGCGTTCTCGACCTCACGGGCGAAGGCGTCCTGATCGGTCACCGCCAGCACGGAGGAGTGGTCGGTCCAGGCGAGGTGGGCGATCTGGTGGGCGACGGTCCAGCGCGGGGCGGGCGTCGCGAGCGCCCACTGCTCCGGGCTCAACTCGGCCACGAGCAGGTCGAGTTCCTGACTCTCGGCGCGGAGATCGTCGATCACGGGCGTGGGGTCGGCCATGGGGGGAGCATGGCAGCGGGACCGGAAACAAGCAAGCGTGCTTGTATTTTTGGGGCGGATTTCTGGGTGCGGACGGACTTCCGGGTGCGGACTTCCGGGTGCGGACTTCCGGGTGCGGACTTCCGGGTGCGGACTTCCGGGTGCGTAAGCTCCAAAAGTGGTTTACAGACCTGACCCAGTCCATTACCTTGAACTACTAAGTTCCACATACTGAACGAAGCGCTCTCGCTCCCCGCTCTTCCTGGACGGCTCCCGTGACACTCCCCAGCGCTGAACAGTCCGCGCCCGCCACCACCACGACGACGACACCGGCCGGCCCCGCGTCCGGCGGTGCTCGCGGGCCGCGTTCCCTCGGGCCGGTCGGCCTGGTGCTGGCCGGTGGGATCTCGGTGCAGTTCGGCGGGGCGCTGGCGGTGAGTCTGATGCCGCGGACCGGGGCGCTCGGGGTGGTGACGCTGCGGCTCGCGGTGGCCGCGCTGGTGCTGCTGGTGATCTGCCGGCCCCGGCTGCGCGGGCACTCGCGTACCGACTGGGGCACGGTCGTCGCCTTCGGCGTCACCATGGCCGCGATGAACGGCCTCTTCTATCAGGCCCTCGCCCGTATCCCCCTCGGCCCCGCCGTCACCCTGGAGGTGCTCGGCCCGCTGGCGCTGTCCGTCCTCGCGTCCCGCCGAGCGGTGAACATGGTGTGGGCCGGGCTGGCCCTCTGCGGTGTCTTCCTGCTCGGCGGCGGGGGCGGCTTCGGCGGCCTCGACCCGCTGGGCGTCGCCTTCGCCCTCTCCGCCGGGGCGATGTGGGCCCTGTACATCGTCTTCAGCGCGCGTACGGGCCGACGGTTCCCGCAGGCCGACGGGCTGGCGCTGGCCATGGCCGTCGCGGCGGTGCTCTTCCTGCCGCTGGGGCTCGTCGAGTCCGGGACGCGGCTCCTCGACCCGACGACGATCGCGCTGGGCGCCGCCGTCGCCGTACTGTCCTCCGTCCTCCCCTACACCCTCGAACTCCTCGCCCTGCGCCGCCTGCCCGCGTCCACGTTCGCGATCCTCATGAGCCTGGAGCCCGCGCTCGCCGCGACCGCCGGGTTCCTGATCCTCGACCAGACCCTCGCCGCCACGGAAGCCCTCGCGATCGCGCTGGTCATCGGGGCGAGCATGGGGGCGGTGCGGACGCAGGTGGGGCGGGGGAAGGCGGGGCGCGGGAAGGCGGGGACTGCGGGGTGAGCCGGGGGTGGTTCGGGCTGGTGGGGTGAGGGCAGTCGCTTTGCGGTGCGGCTCCAGGTCCGGGGCCGGGGCCCGCTGTCGCTTCGACTCAGGCACCGTCCCGCTGCGGCTGCGGCTGCGGTGGTCGTAGCCGCCGCACTGTTGCCGAATCGGCAAAGGGGTTCGTGTGGGGGGTGCGGTCCGCCGGAGGATCGGGGGCACGCACCGCTCACCCGCCCTCGGGAGGATCCATGCCGCAGACGACCGCCGGCACCACCTCGGCCCCCACCTCCGCCTCCGCCCCCAACGCTTCGTCGCTCTCCCCCTCCAACCCGGCCTCCGATCCCCACGCCCGTACGCACCGGCTCGTCCCCTCACCCGCCGGTCGGATCCACCTGGTGGAGCAAGGCAGCGGGTCACTGGTGCTACTTGTGCACGGTTTCCCCGAGTCCTGGTACTCGTGGCGGCACCAGCTGCCCGCGCTGGCCGCCGCCGGCTACCGCGCGGTGGCGATCGACGTGCGGGGGTACGGCCGTTCGTCGCGGCCCTCGGCCGTGGAGGCGTACCGGATGCTCGACCTGGTGGCGGACAACGTCGCCGTGGTGGACGCCCTGGGCGGGGAGCCCGCGGTGATCGTCGGGCACGACTGGGGCGCGACCATCGCCGCCACCTCCGCCCTGCTCCGGCCGGACGTCTTCCGCGCGGTCGGCCTGCTGAGCGTGCCGTACACCCCGCCCGGCGGGCCCCGGCCGAGTGAGGTCTTCGCGCGGATGGGCGGCACGGAGGAGTTCACGGAGGAGTTCTACGTCTCCTACTTCCAGCGGCCCGGCCGGGCCGAGGCGGAGATCGAACCCGATGTACGGGGCTGGCTCGCCGGTTTCTACGCCGCGCTGTCGGCCGACACCATGCCCGCGTCCGGCGCTCCGGACCCGCACTTCGTCGGCCGCGGCGGGGCGCTGCGCGACAGATTCCCGCAGGGCCGCCTGCCCGCCTGGCTCGGCGAGCACGAACTCGACGTCTACGCCGGGGAGTTCGAGCGGACCGGCCTGACCGGGGCGCTGAACCGCTATCGGAACATGGACCGCGACTGGGAGGACCTGTCCGAGCACGCCGGCGCGCCCATCCCCCAGCCGTCCCTGTTCATCGGCGGCACCCGGGACGCCTCCACGACCTGGCTCGCCGACGCGATCGAGGCCTACCCCACGACCCTGCCCGGCCTCACCGCGTCCCATCTCCTCGACGGCGCCGGCCACTTCATCCAGCAGGAACGCGCCGAGGAGACGAACCGCCTCCTGACCACGTGGCTCGCGTCCCTCACCAACTGACGGACCTCGCCCGGCAGTTCGGCCCGTGAACCGGGCTGGGCGGGCGTACTGGCGTACTGGCGGCCACCCGGCCCGGCACATCGCCGGCGAGCGTCGCCGGCCCTAGCGCGCCCCCGCGCCGCCCGGCACGAAGTGGACGGGGATGTACTGGTCGTACAGCCGCACGTTCGTGGCCGTGAAGTCGGCGCGGGTGACGATCGCGCAGCGTACGGTCTCGCCGCAGACCTTGCCGTCGGCGATCTCGGGCCGGAGGTTCAGCGTCGTACGGAACGTGCCGCCCTTCTCGTACGGGAGGGTGATGCCCGGTGTCCCCGTCCCGGTGTCGGTGATGCGGCGCGACGATCCGTCCTGGGCCTCACGGCCACCGAGACAGGGGCCGGGGAGGGTGGTGTAGGTGGTGGGGTCGCCGACCTTGACACCGTCCGGGATCACACAGAAGGCGAGGAAGACGCCCTGCGCCCGGTTGTATCCGGCGCCCTTGACCTTGACGGTGCCGCCGGCGGCGGGCAGGACGACGGGGTTGGCCTTCAGTCGCAGCCGGAAGGTGTCACCGTCGGCGGTGGTGACGGTCCGCTGCGCCTTGCCGGTCAACGGCGTGGCGGCGGCCGTTCCCGCCAGCGGAACCACGGCGGCGAGCCCGGCGGCGATGACGGCGAGGGCGCCGCGCAGCAGGTTCCTGGGCCTCGGGGTGGGGGGTTTCATGGGGGCGGAGGCCATCCCTTCACTTGTGTCACTCGTGCATTACTTGAGAACTGAAGTTCTTGATCCCATGCCTAAGACACGACTGACCAGTAGGCAACGCCGATCAGAGCCATTCACCATTCGGACACGAGACCATCACGGCGGACGGTGACGTCCGGGCGGGCAGGCAGGCAGGCAGCCGGGAAGGTTCATGCAGGGAGCGGCGGTCGGGGCGTCGGGTTCGGCCTCGGTCTCGGCCTCGTCATCCGACTCCGTTGTCGATCGCGATCTCGTAGCGCAGTCGCTGCCGTAGCGCCGGCATGACCATGCGGTCGACCTGGAGGGGGCGGTCGTCGTGGTCCAGGGTGACCCTGGTCAGCCGGAGGACCGGCTCTCCCGGTGCGGTCCTCAGGGTCTCCCGCTCCTCGTCGTCCGGGAGGTCGGCCGTCACGTCCTCGCGGACGAGGGCGCCGACGTGGCCCAGTTCGGCGAGCAACGTGACGGCTCCGCCGGGGATTTTGGCGGTTCCGGCGAGGCGGGTGCCGCGGGCGATGTCGACGGGGTAGTAGGTGTCGGTCAGTTCGTTCGGCTCGTCGTCGAGGAGGATCAGGCGGCGGCGTACGACGACGGTCTCGCCCTCGGCCAGCCCGAACAGCCGCGCCACCTCGGCGGGTGCCGGCACCTCACCGGCGTAGAGAATCCGCTGGGTGCCCCGGCGCCCCTGGGCCGCCGCGTCGGCGCCCCAGGCGTCGCCCTGCCCCTTCTCCCGCCGGGTCAGATACGGCATCGAGGTGCTGACCCACTTGTTCGCGCTCACGGAGCCTCCCGGACGACCGGCCTACATCTCAGCGGACCCTGCCACTTTCGGTCCAGGACCATGCCTCGCCCCGTTCCGGTGACTGATCGAGGTCGGACCGCGCCGTATGCCCCGGGCTCCGGGCTCCGGGCTCGACGGTTCCGCGAGCCCGGGCGGACGTGGTGGGGGGACGCCGGGGGACGTGTCAGCGTGGGGCGTCGGCGAGCAGCGCGTCGATCTGGCCCATGGCCAGGCGCATGCCCTCTTCCATGCCCATGGCCGACATCTTTTCGAGCTGCTCGGTGCTGACGAACGTCGTGACCGTCGTCATGCGCGAGCGGGTTCCGAGCGCCTCGATCGTCACGACGGCATGGGTGGGCTCGATGGTGGTGACGGGCTCGCCGTCATCACCGGCGAAACCGTCGTCGAACTCCAGCCGGTGCGGCGCTTCGATCGCGGTGATCGTCCACCATCCGCGCGCCTTCTCGCCCTCCGGGCCGGTCATGAAGTAACGGGACCTGCCTCCCACCAGGAACTCGTGCTGCTCGAAGGTGGCCGGCCATGTGGGCGGTCCCCACCAGCGCTCCAGCTGGCGCGGGTCCTCCCATACCTGCCATACGCGCTCGGGGGCGGCGTCGAACTCGGCGACGAACGTCAGCGTCAACGCCTCGGTGTCCTTGTGCGAACTGATCACAGTCATCGTTCTGCCTTCCCTTCACCTTCTCGGTCTTCGGCCAGGATCTGTTCGATGCCTGCCGCGCGATGCCGCCAGAGCTCCTCGTACGCGTCGAGGAGACGGGCCGCCCGGCCGAGCGCCGCCATGTCGGCATGCACGATCTGCTCCCTTCCGCGCCTTCTCTTGGTGACGAGCGAAGCACGTTCGAGAACCGCCACATGCTTCTGCACCGCAGCGAAGCTCATGGGGTAGTGCTGCGCGAGCGCCGACACGGACTCCTCCGCGCGGATCACCCGGGCGATGATGTCGCGGCGGGTCGCGTCCGCCAGGGCATGGAAGATACGGTCGGCATCCGCCTCACTCAGCTCTTCTACAACCATATGGTTGTACGTTAGTCCCGGCCGGCCGCCCACGCAAGGACGAACCCCGCGACGCACCCCGCGACACACCCCGCATCGAACAGCGTCCTCACGGCCTCATGCGCCGGCCCCCTCGGTCATCACCGCATCGAGCGCAGAGGTGGGTGTCGGGTGGTGATGCCCGGGGGCTGGAGAAGGGGTGGGGGTTCGGGGCCGGGGTCTTCCGTGGGGACGAGGCCGGCGGTGGTGGGGTCGAAGTCGGGGGGCCAGCGGGTGTGATCGCTGGTGAGGGCACCGGTGAGGCGGGCCTCGGTGAGGTCGGCGGTGGTCAGGTCGGTGCCGCGGAGGTCGGCCAGGCGGAGGTCGGCGCGGTGGAGG
This sequence comes from Streptomyces sp. CA-210063, assembly GCF_024612015.1. Classification (NCBI taxonomy): domain Bacteria; kingdom Bacillati; phylum Actinomycetota; class Actinomycetes; order Kitasatosporales; family Streptomycetaceae; genus Streptomyces; species Streptomyces sp. CA-210063. The sequence continues at coordinate 5,980,168 of NZ_CP102512.1, read as the reverse complement.
ACGGCGCCGGACGCGTCGGCCTTGCGCAGGTTCGCCTCGCGCAGGTCGGCCTCGGTGAAGTCGGCCTCGCGCAGGTCCGTTTCGACGAGTCGCGCGCCCCGCAGGTCGGCCAGGGCGAGGCGGGCGCGGCGCAGGATCGCGGTCTTGAGGTCGGCGTGCCGCAGGTTGGCGGAGACGAGGGAGGCCCGGGTCAGGTTGGCGTGATAGAGGCCCGCCGCTTCCAGGCAGGACCGGTCGAGGTTGACCGCCGTCAGCCACAGTCCGTCGCAGTCGGCCCGTCGCAGGTCGGTGACGCTCAGGTTGAGCCACGACTGCTCCCGGGGGTGCAGCAGCAGCACGCCGAGTCCGGTCAGCGCCACTTGGGCGTCGGCCGTCCGTACCTCCAACGGCACGACGTCGTTGATCGGCGTCTCCGCCGCCGGGGCCTCCGGTCCGGTGGGCGGCCAGGGCAGACGCGTACGCAGGTACGCGGCCAGGATGGAGAGGATCGCCTCGCGGTCCCGCGCCGAGTGCTCCGCGATCCGCCACAGCGCGTGGAGCCCGCCGATGCGTACGTCCGGCTTGTCGCTGCCGAGTTGGTCGACCGCCCGGCTGAACCGGTCGGTGACGTAACCCTCCTGGGTCGCGCGCAGACCGTCCTGGCTGACCCGGAGTTGGCGCCAGGTGGCGTACGCGCCGAAGAGCACGGCCAAACCGCCGATGGCTTGCAGCAGCGTCGTACGGACGTCGCTCACGGCCTTCAGCCTGTCCCGCGCGTCCACGCTCGCCCCGGCGAGATCGTGGTCGACCACCGCGCCCGGCAGGACGACGAGTATCGCGCCGAGCGCTATGAGCCCCACCAGTCCGGCGACGGCCACGACGGCCGTCCGTCGCCACCCGGCCTGACGGTCTCGCCACGGTCGACGTCCGCGCTCTGGCCGCCCGGTCTCCATGAGCACGGGAGCCTAGGCGCGGGCCCGCAACCGATCAAGGTGCGTCTCGCGGTGGCGGACTCGGCGACCCACCCGGCTGCCGGGCCGGCGACACGGCGTGTGAGGGGCGGTGAGGGGGGCCACCGGCGGGGTGGGCGGACCTGCCGCTCGGCTTCTGGCGCCGACACCTGTTGTATAACCGGGCGATGATCCTCCACGTCGTGTCACTTGAGGCCTGGTACGCCGAGCCGGACCAGCCGTACGCCCCCGCGTCCCTCGCGGCGGACGGTTTCGTCCACTGTTCTCCCGATGAAGCGACCACCCTGGCCGTCGTCAACGCCTTCTACCGGGAGGCACCACGGCCGTTGCACGCCCTGCTGCTCGACGAGACCCGGCTCGACGCGAGGGTGGAGTTCGAGGCGGCGGACCCGGCCCCGCCGCCCGGTGTTCCCGACGACGTCCTCTTCCCTCACGTCTTCGGGCCGATCAACCGCGACGCCGTCGAGCGGATCCAGGAGATCGAGTGGGACGAGGAGGGGCGGGCGACGGGGCTGCGGGATACGGATGACGTGGGCTGAACGAGCGGCCACCGCCACAGAGGGCCACAAGTCCGGCCTGTGGGAGGGCCGGTCGGCGCCGGAGCGGTCGTAAGACGTGCCGACGCTGCCGGGGTCTGAGCTGCTTCCAGTGGAGTGCGTTCAAGAGCATTCTGGTGATTGGGGGTGAGCGTGGGTGGTCTGTGTCGTGCCGGGCCTCGTCCGTGAAAGCTGTTCGCGGTGGGGAACTGACGTTCTTTCATCGAATGCGTGACCTTCCTGGGTGGCGCTCGTTGGCCTTGGCGAGGAGATCTTCAGGTGGGGCCGGACGGGGGTGACGGGGTGGGTGGGCTGAGGAGCCTGGCGGAGCCGTTCGTCGCGTCCGGCCCCAGTGGCGTGGCTGTCCGTACCCGCCTGAAGCAGCTGACGCCGGACGATGAGAAGGTGTTGCGTCTGGTGGGCGGGCATCTGGGGTCGCTGGCCTCGAAGGACCTCAAGACGCGCTGCCGGGACGGCGTGTCGCATTCCGGTGAGACGTGGGCGGTGCGTAAGCGGGAGCTGACGCCGCTGTCGTCGTCGCGGTGGGCGGGCAGCATCACCAAAGCCACGCACGACCAGTGGGCGCTCGCCCGCCGCTGCCAGCTCGCCCACATCCAGAACCTGGAAGCAGTCGTCCGCACCATCGAGGACCGGCTGACCACTGCGCCGGCCGAGGCCGAGGAGACCCTGGAACGGCTGGTCGACGCACAGTTGGTGGAGCTCGTCGGTGAGGAAGGCGGCTCTTTGCGGTACCGCCTGCACGACCTGACCCGCGTGTTCGCACGGCAACAGGGCGAGGAGGAGGAGACAAGGGACGAGGTGCTGGACTGCCTTGACACCTGCAACGAGATGCAGGACGGCTTCGGCCAGGCGTTGATGCTGCGCACCCTGGGTGAACTCGATCTCGCGATGGGCCGGCCCGAACTCGCGGTGGGTTACCTGCACCGTTCGTTGCAGTGGTGGACGGCGCTGAAGCTGCCCGTGTGGCACGCGCGCGCGTTGCGGGACTTCACGGCCGCCCACGACGCGTTGGCGCGGTCCGACGAGGCCGGCACCGCCCGGAGCGAAGCGGGGGAAGATCCTCTGGCTGCGCGGTAGGAGAAGATCCTCTGGCTGCGCGGTAGTGCAGGGGCGCGGGGGCCACCGCCGCCCGGCGTCGGACCGGTGTGAGGCGGCCACGTGACGCGTGTGCATTTCCGGACGTTTTCCGGGGCGATCATCGGGAGGAGGCTCCCGGCCGCGGCTGCTCCTCCGTCAGTCCCGCCGCCAGCACCTCCGCCAGGTGCAGCCCCCTCCTCCCCGCCAGCTGCTCCAGCTGTGTCCGGCACGAGAAGCCGTCCGCCAGGACGATCGTGTCGTCGGTCGCGTCCCGCACCGCCGGGAGGAGTTGGTCCTCCGCGCAGGCGACCGAGACGTCGTAGTGGCCCTTCTCGAAGCCGAAGTTGCCGGCGAGGCCGCAGCAGCCGCCGCTGAGGTCGCCGGTGAGGCCGGCGGCGGTGCGGAGGCGGCGGTCGGGGGCGTCGCCGAGTACCGCGTGCTGGTGGCAGTGGGTCTGGCCGACGACCGGGCGGTCCACGGCGGGCGGGGTCCAGTGCGGGGCGTGGCGTTCCAGCGCTTCGGCGAAGGTGAGGACCGAGGCGGCGAGTCGGTGGGCCCGGGGGTCGTCGGGGAGGAGTTCGGGCAGGTCGGTGCGGAGCGTCGCGGCGCAGCTCGGTTCGAGGACCACGATCGGGATGGGAGGTACGGCAAGATCCGGGTCCTCCTCCGGCATCCACTGCGGGACGGGGTTCAGGAACAGTTCGAGCAGGTCGAGCGTGCGGCGCAGCACCGCGCGGGCCCGGTCGAGCTGGCCTGTGGAGATGTACGTCAGGCCGCAGCAGACCCGGCCCTGCCGCATCGTGAACAGGGTGCGGCTGAGCTTCAGTTGGGTGAGGGCGACCTCCTCGCCCGCCTCCGCCCTCCGCAGCCAGGCCGGCTTCCGCTTCATCCGGAACGTCGGCGGCACGATCACCTGCAGCCCGGCCGCCTCCAGCACCCGTAGCGCCGCCTGCCCCACGGACGGCGAGAGGTATTCCGTGAAGGTGTCCGTCCACAGCAGCACCGTCGTCGGTGCCTCGTCGTCCTCGTCGTCCTCGAAGTCGTCGGCGGCCTCGAAGTCCACGTCGGCGCCCATCTCGGCGAGCGTGTCCGCCAGTTCCTCCGGACGGAGGGGACGGCCCCTGACATCCCGCTTCCGCCACTTCCAGAAGCCCGAACCGCCGAAGGGGATCTCGATGACCGGCTCATCCCCCAACAGCTCCTCCGCCTCCGCCGCGTCCACCTCCTCCAGCTTGGCCTGTTCCCTGAGCCTCCGCTCGTACCACCGGACGAACGGCACCCTCGCCAGCCGCGGCAGCTCCCGCTCCCCCGCGATCCCGCCCAGCCGTTTCGCCAGGTCGGCCAGAGGGCGTACACCGGCAAGGAAGTTGACCAGTCCGGCCGTGCGTGTGCGGGCGACCAAACGGAGCCACAGCGGCAGCCGGCCCATCGTGTAGTGGGCGGCCGGGCGGCGGCGGCCGTCGTAGTGGTGGTGGAGGAACTCCGCCTTGTACGTGGCCATGTCGACGCCGACCGGGCAGTCGGAGCGGCAGCCCTTGCAGGACAGGCAGAGGTCGAGGGCGTCCCGTACCTCAGCCGAGCGCCAGCCGTCGGTGACCACCTCGCCGGCCAGCATCTCGTGCAGGAGGCGGGCCCGGCCCCGGGTGGAGTGCTCCTCCTCGCCCGTGGCGCGGAAGGAGGGGCACATGACGGCTCCGGACGCCGGACTCACCTCCGTCGTACGGCACTTGGCGACGCCCACACAGCGTCGTACCGCCGCCGAGAAGTCACCGCCGTCGTCCGGGTACGCGAACTCCACCGGCACGGGCTCGCGTGGCAGGACCGCGAAGCGGAGGTTCGAGTCCAGCGGGGCCGGGCGGACGAGCATGCCGGGGTTCAGGAGGTCGTCCGGGTCCCAGACGCCCTTCACCTGCTCGAACAGCCGGACCATCTCGGTGCCGTACATCGTCGGCAGAAGCTCGGCGCGGGCCTGGCCGTCGCCGTGTTCGCCGGAGAGGGAGCCGCCGTGCGACGTGACCAGTTCGGCCAGGTCCTCGGAGAAGCGGCGGAAGCGGGCGACGCCCGGGGCGGTCATGAGGTCGAAGTCGATGCGGACGTGGATGCAGCCGTCGCCGAAGTGACCGTAGGGCGTGCCGCGCAGGTCGTGGGCCCCGAGGAGGCGCCGGAAGTCCCGTAGGTACGCGCCGAGTCGGGCCGGCGGCACCGCGCAGTCCTCCCAGCCCGGCCAGGCCTCGCTGCCGTCCGGCATCCGCGTCGCCGTGCCGCTCGCGTCCTCGCGGATGCGCCACAGGGCGCGCTGGGCGGCGGCGTCCGTCACCACGAGGGAATCCACGAGCGTGTCGGACGCGTCCGCCTCGCGGACGATCGCGTCGGCGTGCGCCCGTGCCTCGGCGGCCGTGTCGCCGCCCGTCTCCACGAACAGCCAGGCCCCGCCCGCCGGGAGGCCGGTCGCCCCCGGCGGGACGAGGTCCGCGGCCATGCCCTCCACGGTCAGTGGGCTGTGCGGCAGCAGGCCGGGGGCCGCCTCGGCCGCCGCGCTCTCGTCGGCGTACGCCAGGACGGCCAGCGCACGCGCGCGGGGTGCCTCGACGAGGCGTACGACCGCCTCCGTGAGCACTCCGAGTGTGCCCTCGGAGCCGCAGAAGGAGCGGGCCACGTCCGCGCCCTTCTCGGGGAGGAGTGCGTCGAGGGCGTAGCCGGAGATACGGCGGGGGAGGTCGGGGAAGCCGGTGCGCAGGCGGGCCAACTCCCGCTCCACCAGGGGGCGGAGGCCGTCCGGCGCCCCTGCCCAGTCCTGCCCCAGTCGTCGTACGTCCCCTCGCGCACCGAGCACCGACAGCTCGCGCACGCTGTCCGCCGTCGTGCCCCAGGCGACCGAGTGGGAGCCGCAGGAGTTGTTGCCGATCATGCCGCCGAGGGTGCAGCGGCTGTGGGTGGAGGGGTCGGGGCCGAAGCGGAGGCCGTGCGGGGCGGCGGCCTCCTGGAGGCGGTCCAGGACGAGGCCGGGCTGGACGACGGCCGTACGCGCCCCGGGGTCGAGGGAGACGAGCCGGTTCATGTGGCGGGTGAAGTCCAGGACCACGCCCGTGCCCGTGGCCTGACCGGCGATCGACGTGCCGCCACCGCGCGCGACGACCGGCACGCCGTGCTCACGGCACACGGACAGGACGGCCGCGACGTCGTCCGCGTCCCGGGGCGCGACCACGCCGAGCGGGACGCGCCGGTAGTTGGACGCGTCCATCGTCATCAGCGCGCGTGCGGTCGCGTCGAAGCCGGCCTCGCCGCGCACGCCGGCCTTCCGCAGCGCGCTCCGCAGCTCCGCCGTGTCCCCATGACCCCCGAGTTCCGTCATGCGTCCCAGGATGCACCCGACCACTGACAGTGACCACGAGGTGACCGAGTGACCGGTGGAAAGACGGCGCGCCGCGCACAGGGAACGTTGGCCGGATTCCGGGGAGCTAACCGGAAACCGGCCAACCGTAGTCACGAAGTCCCATATAGTGACGGCCAATTGAGCACCGATTGAGTACCAGACGTCGCTTCTCGTTCAGGGACCGACCGAGTTACCGCTTCCAGGAACCGACTGCGTTACCGAGTTCAGAACCGACCGAGGACACCAGCCGATGACCGCGCCCAGCCCCCCTCGCTCACCAGGCGAACGCCCCGCCCCGCGCTCAGTCCTTCCGTTACCGCTGGTGACCGCCCTGTTCGCCGCCACCGCGGCCGGCGCCGCGGTCGCGCTGGCGCCGCAGTCCGTGCGGTTGCCGCTGGCGGGCGGCGCGGGCGCGGCCGCGCTGCTGCTCACGCTCGCCGTCGCGGTCGCCGTGCACGCGCGCGCGTCGGTGAAACTGCTGCGTCACCGTCTGGACGCCGTCTCCCGGGACGCCGGTCTGCTGCTCCAGGAGCGGGCCCGGATGGCCGAGGAGTTCGGGCAGGAACGGGGGCGGCTGACCGAGGAGTTCGTGCAGGAGCGGGCGCGGATCGCGGCCGAGTACGCGCGGGAACGGGTCCGGCTGACCACGGAGTCCGAGCGCGAGCGCGAACGGCTGTCCGACGAGCGGGACCGTACGGTGGAGGAGACCGCCCAGGAGCGGGCCCGGCTCACCGAACGCGCCGAGCGGGCCGAGGCCGACCGCACCGCCGTCCTCGCCGTCACCGCCAATGTGGCGGGCCGGATGCAGGCCCTCGCCACCGGCACCCTGGCCGACCTGCGCGCCATGGAGGAACGTCACGCCGACGAGGACGTCCTCGCCGACCTTCTCCACCTCGACCACCGCACCGCCCAGGCGGGCCGTCTCGCCGACTCCGTCGCCGTCCTCGCGGGCGCGCGCTCGGGCCGCCGCTGGGCGCGGCCGATCCCCATGGAGTCGATCCTGCGCGGCGCGATGGGCCGCATCGGCGCCTACCGCCGGGTCCGGCTGCACTCCTCCAGCGAGGCCGCCGTCGCCGGGCACGCCGCCGAGGGCGTCATGCACGCGCTCGCCGAACTCCTCGACAACGCGGCCAACTTCTCGCCGCCGACCGCCGAGGTCCATGTGTACGTCGAGGAGGTCCCGGCCGGCGCGATCATCTCCGTCGAGGACTCGGGCCTCGTGATGAGCGACGTCCAGCTGCGGCGCGCCGAACGCGCCGTGTCCGGCGAGAGCGCCGACCTCACCAGTCTCTCCGGCACCCGCCTCGGCCTCGCCGTCGTCGGCCGTCTCGCCCGCAAGCACGGCCTGAAGATCTCCTTCCGCCCGTCCGCCCGCGGCGGCACGGGCGTCCTGATGCTCATCCCCCAGGACGTCCTCGCGAGCACGACCCCCTCCGCGCCGCCCGCCACCGCGCCCGGCCGGTCGCGCCCCTACGACACCGTCCGCGCCCCGCACGACCTGGACGCCGCCGAACCGACGCCCATGCACGCGTTCCCGACGGACGCCCCTGCCGCGCCCGTGGCCGACCCGGTGGCCGACGCCCTGATCGACTCCCTGTCCGGCTTCAGGCCCGGGACTCCACCCCCTGCCGACACCCCGACCGGCTCCCCGACGTTCGGCTCCTCGTACGACGCCTCATACGGCGCCCCCTACGACGCCTCACGCAACGCCTCGCACGACTCCTCCTTCACCTCGTCGTTCAGCTCTGAATTCGGCTCCGGGTTCGACTCTGGGACCGGCCACGGGATCGGCTCCGGGACCGGCCACGAGGTCGGCTCCGGAGTCGGCTCCGGTTCCGACTCCAGGGCCGGCTCGGGGGCCGTCCCCGACCCCGGCTCCCACCTTGGCTCCGGGCCCGGCTCTCCGACCGCCGCCGATGAGCCCCCCACCGCCTCCGACGCCCTCCCCCGGCGCCGCCGCGGCCGGTCCCTCTCCGAGGCGGAGGCCCGCAGCCGCGCCACCGGAACCTCCGCCCGCCCGGAACGCGCCTCCAGCCCCGCCGAGGACGCCAGCACCGGCGCCATCCGCTTCAGCAGTTTCCGCCGCGCGGTCCGCGGCACGGGCGGCCTGGACCAGGCGTTCGTCCAGGGGACAGCCGCGGGGGACGAGGCTTCCACCGGGATGCCGGGGGCGGCCCCCGTACAGGAGGGCGCCCTGGAACCCGTACGGGATGCCGCTCCGCGTGAAGAGGTCGTACGGCACCCCGAGTTGGAGCCGGTGCGGGAGCTTGAGTGGGGTGCCGTAGGGGGAACGGCCTGGGAACCCGAGCCCGTGCGGGACGCCGAGTGGCAGCCCGAGGCCGTACGGGAGGCCGAGTGGCAGCCCGAGGCCGTACGGGACACCGAGTGGGAACCCGGGGCCGTAGGGGACACCGCGTGGGAGCCCGAACCCGCGCGCGGACTCCCGTGGCAGCCGGAAGCCACACCAGAACCGGCGGCGCGAGGACCGGAAGCCGGGCGAGAGTCGGCGCAGGAGCGGGCCGGCGGGCGAGAGCAGGCGTGGGACCCGGAACCGGCGAGAGAACCGGCGCGGGAACCCGAACCCGGGCGAGAGCAGGCGTGGGAGCCGGAACCCGCGAGCGAACCGGCGCGGGAGCCCGACTCTGCGCAGGAACCGGCAGGGGGACTCGACCCCGCGGAAGCGTCGGCGTGGGGATCCGGACCCGCGGAAGTGCCGTCGTGGGAGCCCGGAGCGGCGACAGCGTCGGCGTGGGAGCCCGGAGCGAAAGGGCTCGCGTGGGAAGCGGAAGCGGCCAGAGAGCTGACGTGGGCGCCCGAACCCGTACGGGAAGCGAAGTGGGAGCTCGATCCGGTACGGGAACTCGCGTGGGAACCCGTACGGGACACACGCCCCGACCCTGACGACGGCACCACTCCCGGCCCCAGCCCCTCTTACCCGGCGACGGGCCCGGACCTGGACCCCGACCCGGCCAGAGCGCGGCCCCCCGCCCCGGACCCGCGCACGCACCCCCACCTGGAAGGCGACCACACCCCATGACCGGCACCGGCATCAGCGCCGACGACAGGCTCACCTGGCTCATGGAGGGGTTGCTGGAACGCACTCCGGGCGCCCGGCACGCGCTCGTCCTCTCGCGGGACGGCCTGAAGCTGTGCCGTACGCCGGAGCTCTCGATCGACCAGGCCGACCAGCTCGCCGCGATCGCCGCCGGCATCCAGTCGCTGTCCCACGGGGCGTCCGTGGAGTTCGGCGACGGCAGCGGGGGTGTGCGGTCGGCGATGGCGGAGTTCTACGGCGGGGTCCTGTTCATCGTGGAGGCGGGCGAGGGCGCGCATCTGGCCGTGGTGACCGACGAGGAGGCGGACGCCGGGCTCGTCGGACACAACATGAGCGAGCTGGTCGAACAGCTGGGCGAACACCTGAGCGCGAAGCCGCGCCGCCCGACGAACACGGCGAGCACAGCCGGCACGACCGACACAGCCAGTACGAGGAGCACAACGAGCACCACGAGCACCACGAGCACAGCGAGCAGGACGAATACGACGAGTACGGCGAGTACGGCAACGACCTCCGCTACGGCTCTGGCGCCCCGTACGTCATGAGCCGGCCCGGCAGGGACGACCTGCCCGACCGGCTCTACACGCTCACCGGAGGGCGCAGCCGGTCCGCGCCCGGAACGCCGTTCGACCTGGTGACGCTGGTGGTCGCGGAGAGCCAGCCGGTGCCGGGCATGCAGTCGGAGCATGTGACGATCCTGCGGCTGACGGAGCGGCCGACGGCGGTGGTGGAGATCGCCGCCGAGCTGCGGCTGCCGGTGAGCATCACCAAGGTCCTGCTCTCCGACCTCCTCGCGGCGGGCCGGGTCAGCGCCCGGCATCCGAACCAGGCCGCACTGATCGATCTGGACATTCTGGAGCAGGTGTTAGTTGGACTTCGCAACCTCTGAGAACGGCAGCGGCACGGGCCACTCCGTACCCGTACCCCTACCCGTCATCGGCGCCCGCCTCCATGCCGAACCCCGCACCTTCTACCGGGAGTTGCGACGGGACCACGGCGAGGTGGTGCCCGTGCTGCTCGACGGGGGCGTACCGGCGTGGCTGGTGCTGGGCTATCGCGAGCTGCACCAGGTGACCAGTGATCCGGAACTGTTCAGCCGGGACTCCCGGTTGTGGAACCAGTGGCCGAACATCCCCGCCGACTGGCCGCTGTCGCCCGTGATCAGCCGGGAGCAGCCGTCGATTCTCGGCACGGTCGGCGAACGGCACCGGCGGCGCGCCGAGCTGATCGGCGAGGCGCTGGAGGCGGTCGACCCGCTCGAACTGCGCGGTCACGCCGAGCGGTTCGCCGACGAGCTGATCGACGCGGTGTGCGGGGTGGGCGCGGCCGACCTGGTGGCGCAGTACGCGGCACTGCTGCCGGTCCGCGTCCTGGCGTACCTCTTCGGTTTCCCGGAGGAGCAGGGTCCGGGCCTGGTCACCGCGTTGAACGACATCCTCGACGGCCAGGACCGCGCGCGGCCGGCCGAGGCGCGGCTGGGGGCGGCGATGGCCCGGCTGGTGGCGGAGCGGCGGGAGCGCCCGGCGGACGACGTGGTGTCCCGTCTGCTGACGAACGCCTCCGCCCACGGTTTCACGGTAGAGGAGGTCACCCATGACGTGATGGTCATGCTGGCAGCCGGGCACCAGCCGACCACCGACTGGATCGGCAACTCGCTCCGCCTGATGCTGACCGACGAGCGCTTCGCGGCCTCCCTCTTCGGCGGGCGCAGCAGCGTCGCCGAGGCCATGAACGAGGTGCTCTGGGAGGACGCCCCCATCCAGAACGCCGCCGGCCGCTGGACCACCCGCGACACCCGCCTCGGCGGCCGCGCCCTGCGCACCGGCGACCTCGTCCTCCTCGGCCTCCAGGGCGCCAACTCCGACCCCCGCGTCCGCACCGACGGCTCCGCCCTCACCGGCGGCAACAACGCCCACTTCTCCTTCGGCCACGGTGAACACCGCTGCCCCTTCCCGGCGCAGGAGATCGCCGAGGTCATCGCGCGGACGGGCATCGAGGTCGTACTGGACCGGCTGCCGGACCTCGACCTCGCCGTACCGGCGCGGACGCTCACGCGGCGGTCCTCGCCCTGGCTGCGGGGGCTGGTGGAGCTGCCGGTCCGTTTCTCGCCCGCGCCGGCGGTCGGCGGCCGGTGAGCCAGGATCGCGGCCGCATCGCGATCTCGGCCGCGTCGCGCCAAGTGGCGAGCTCATGCCTCGGCTGGTGAACTGAAGGCAGGGATCCCTCCACCTCGACATCCCCAGCCCGGGAGCGTCGGCTCACAGCCGGTCCCGGCGGAGCCGACGGAGGGTCATGGGATACGTACTCCACGCCCGCAAGGTCAAGGTCGTCACGGGTCCCCCCGAGGCCGGCCCCTGTCGGGAACTGTGGGCGCACGCCCGGCGCCCGTTCGCCGCCGCCCTGTGGCACCTGCGTAGCCGGTGGCTGCTCCGCCGGGGCGTGAGTCATGCCAGACGGTGGTGGACTCCGCCGGGGACGACCGTGTTGCTCGTGCTCATCATCCTGTTGACCTTGGCGCTCGTCGCGTACGTGTTCAACGCGCTGATGGCCGTCCTTGAGGTGAAATGGGCAAAGAGCCCGGACGACGTCTGCACGGACACGGGCAGAGAGGACGAGGACGACAAGGACGCCGCTTGCGACGCGCTCACCAGCGTGGCGCTCCCTCTGCTCGCCCTGGCCTCTTCCACCCTGTTGTTCCTGGCCTGGCGGCTGTGGGAAGTCCGCCGGTTCTGCACACGTCGGGCGAGGACCGAGCCCGGTCGTCTGGTGCAGACGGCGGGCAGTCTGATGGACGAGGTGGTCGGACGCGACCAGCTGTGCAACGCCATCATGAAGAACCTGGGCGACAAGAAGGTCCGACGACCCCATGTCGTCGTCGGGGGCGTCGGCGTCGGCAAGACCGCGCTGTTGGTCCGTCTCACGCAGAAGCTCGCGGCCGTGGGGGCCGTTCCCATCCCGGTACGGCTGCGCGACATCCAGGGTGAGGAGCCGCTGGACTTCGACGAGTTGGCGCTCGCTCGTTTCCACGAGATGGTGCGGGCGAAGGTACGGTCCGACGGCGATGTCGACAGGATCTGGCGGTGGCTCCGGCAGCGGGCCGACCAGATCGTGGTCCTCGCGGACGGTCTGGAGGAGGCGTACAGCCAGGACCATGCGAGTGGCCGCCGCGACAACCTGATCCGGGAGGCGATACGACGGGCCGGCGAGGAAGGGCTGCCGCTGGTCATCGCCTCACGGCCGCACGACCCGCTGCGCGCGATGCAGGCGGCCGTCTCGGAGCTGGAACCGCTGAGCAACGAGGCGGCGTTGCGTTACATCTCGCGCAGCGGCAGTTGGCGCTCCAACTCGACCCTGCTCGACCGGATCGTGGAGGCCGCCGACATGGCGGAATCCCCCATCTACCTCAAGCTCGCCAGGGACCTGCACAGCAAGGACCTGTTGGAACCCCTGTGGTCCGAGGGCAGGGATCCGGACATCCAGCTGCGCGACAGCTGGAAGTGGCGGGCGGGACTCATGGAGAAGTGGATCGCCGCGCTGGTCGACGGCGACGTCCACCCCGAACTTCCCATCGACCACGACACGAGGCTGGCGGTCGTGGAGTACGTCTCCGCGCTGGCGTGTGTCGGTCTGGCCTCGGACAGCGCCGACGTGAGGTTCGCCGAGCTCGACCCCGACGCAGGCGGCCGGGACGGCAGGCCCGAGCACGACGGCCCACACGGGCGAACGGCCCGGGCGGGCGGAAGGGAGTGGAACGACCTCGTCGCCCAGGAACTGGACCGACGGATGCGGAAGCTGCAATGGCGGCCGGCGGATTACGCCGCGAACCACGACGCCTCTTCCTCCCGTCCGGAGCACAGCTGCTACTTCGAGGAAGCGTCAGGCGGCGACTGGTGGGTGCGCCCCAGGGTCGACATCCGGATGGCCGCGACGTGGGCCACTCGGATGGGTCTGGTCAACGAAATCGGTGACAGGGTCCGCTTCCAGCACAGCATCGTGCAGGCCTATCTCGGTTCCCGCTTCCTGGGCAAGATCTTCGAGTGTCCGCCGGCCGACGGGCAGCCGGACAACGCACACATCACCGGGGCTCTGAAGCAGGGCGGACGGGAACTCCTCATCGCCCTGACGTTCCACTCCCGCTCGCAAGGCGGGAAGTGCACCTGCCGTGATGCCGAGACAGCTGAACTGCGGTGCCCCGTCGACAGGATGCGCGAGCTGTTGAAGAACCAGGCCCGGAACCTCCTGACCGATGCGGGACACGCCTGGTACGTGACCGGGCCGGCCCCGGAGGCCGGAGACGGCGAGCCCGACGACCGTGGCAGTCCGCGTCTGAGGGCACTCGAGGTGTACGGCGCCGCCGTGGAGATCGACAGTGTCGCGGCCGTGCCCAGGCAGGAGCACCTCATCAACGCGATCGAGGAGGACTGGCACCAGCTGGGCCAGGACGAGGACCCCGCGCGGCTCCGCGAGGCGAAACTCGCCCTGGTCAAGCAGTGCGGTACGGCGATACACCGGGTGGCCGCCACCCGGAGCCGCGACCCGGAGAACACGCACACGGCGTACATGCCGTACGGCCTCATGTTCCGGATCGGCCGCAAGGAATCGGACCGCCGCGTGCGCGAAGCGCTGGTCAGGGAGGTGGGAGCAGGCGGCGAACCGGCGTTTCAGGCGGTGTGCGGCTCACTGCAGGCGGCCTGTGCGACGGTGGCGACCCATCGTCAGTGCGGCGGCCAGAGCGTGACGCCCTCGCCGGGAGAGACGGGGGAGACGGGGGAGACCGACCCCGGTGCTCAGCAGTGTCCGGACGAGGAGAAGGAACGGGAGGAATACAGGGCGGCCGAGGCGGAGGCCCTGGCGGAGCGGACGAACTGGAACTGCAACGCCATGCGCGCCTGGCTCCTCCCCCTGCTCGTCGACTCCTCCCTGATGTCCCGCCACCTCGCCAGCCCCCGCGACGACCTGGACAACTGGGTCCGGGTGGCGACCGGGAAGGCCGAGGCCGCGATCCGCGACAGGGCCGGGATCCTCAAGGACGGCTCCGGCGCACCCATCGGCCTCGGGGTGACGCTGGCCCAGGGCTTCAAGTACGCGGCCAACCGGCGCCCCGGCCCCCGGTCCAACAGCAAGGCCCGGGAGTACCTCATCAAGCAGGCCCAGGAGCTGCTGAAGTACAGCACCTTCTGGTACACGCGCCTGACGCTCCTGCACGCTCTGACCTTGTGGAGCCTGCCCGACGACGTCATGGCGGACCAGCCGCTGCGCGGCCACGGGTCGGACCCGAAGGGCCAGGTCAGGGAGTGGCTGTCGCTGGGCGAGGGGAGTCAACGAAGCCGCAAGGAGCACCCGCTGGTGGCGGCGGCCGCGAAGCTGGCGGTCCGCGCGCTGCAGACCCGGCGGCCCGAGCGGTTCCTGTGGATCGACGAGGCGACCGTGGCCTCCAGCATCGGCACCGAGGTCGGGCTGCCCGGGGAGCAGCGCGCCCACAACCTGTGGATACCGCCGTCCAACGGCTGGGGCACCCTGGATCCCACGGCCCAGCAGTTGTTGGCGGACATACTGCTGCTGATGATCCTCGGCGAGCGGTCGTACCGGCCGAAGGACGGTTTTCGCCACCTGGACCTGTGTTCGCGTGAACCGACCCAGATGCCCTCCTGCCTGCTCGGGAACCGCACCCGGCTGGACCCCGTCCGGGGCGCGGAGCGCGCCTCGCAGCCCGGCTCCAACTGCACGGACGACTGCCGGCTGAAGATGTGCCCCTACCCGGCCAAGGTGGAGAACCTGCGCATGGAGTTCAGCGAGGTCTTCTGCCTGCACCAGCGGGACCTGCTGAAGAAGTGGCAGCCCTCGGCGTGGGCTTCCCTGCGGTTCCGGCGGGAGGCCCCGTGGCAGCGCGCGGTGCCCGTCGCCGGTATGCGCCGCTTCTGGGACCAGATGAGCGACCGGGCCCGCGACATCGACCCGGGCACGGGTCCCGTCTCATCCGACGGACGACATTTCGCCCACGTTTCGCGGAGCCGATAGGCTCGCACCCGTGGCTG
Source organism: Streptomyces sp. CA-210063 (assembly GCF_024612015.1). Lineage (NCBI taxonomy): Bacteria > Bacillati > Actinomycetota > Actinomycetes > Kitasatosporales > Streptomycetaceae > Streptomyces > Streptomyces sp. CA-210063. The sequence goes on along the minus strand of NZ_CP102512.1, from coordinate 5,965,121 downwards.
ATATCCAGATCCCCGCTGACATCAAGCCCGCCGACGGACGTTTCGGCGCGGGCCCCTCCAAGGTGCGGACGGAGGCGCTGGACGCGCTGGCCGCGACCGGTACCTCTCTGCTCGGCACCTCCCACCGCCAGGCCCCGGTGAAGAACCTGGTCGGCCAGGTCCGCGAGGGCATCAGTGAGCTGTTCTCCCTCCCCGAGGGCTACGAGGTCATCCTCGGCAACGGCGGCTCGACGGCCTTCTGGGACATCGCGACGCACGGCCTGATCGAGAACAAGAGCCAGCACCTGACGTTCGGTGAGTTCAGCTCGAAGTTCGCCAAGGCCGCGAAGCTCGCCCCCTGGCTCGCCGAGCCGACGGTCGTCTCCTCCGACCCCGGCACCCACCCGGAGCCGGCCGCCGAGTCGGGCGTAGACGTCTACGCCTTCACCCACAACGAGACCTCGACGGGCGTCGCGGCCCCCCTGGCCCGTGTCCAGGGCGCCGACGAGGGCGCTCTCGTCCTGGTCGACGCCACCTCCGGCGCCGGCGGCCTCCCCGTCGACATCACCGAGACCGACGTCTACTACTTCGCCCCGCAGAAGTCCTTCGCCTCCGACGGCGGCCTCTGGATCGGCGTCTTCTCCCCGGCCGCCATCGAGCGCGCCGAGCGGATCCACGCCTCCGGCCGTCACGTCCCGGAGTTCTTCAGCCTCCCCACGGCGATCGACAACTCCCGCAAGAACCAGACGTACAACACCCCGGCGCTGGCCACCCTCTTCCTCCTCAACCAGCAGCTGGAGTGGATCAACGGCCAGGGCGGCCTCGCCTGGTCCACGGCCCGCACGAAGGACTCCTCGACCCGCCTCTACACCTGGGCGGAGGAGTCCAAGTACGCGACCCCGTTCGTCTCCGACCCGGCCAAGCGCTCCCAGGTCATCGGCACGATCGACTTCGCCGACGAGATCGACGCCGCCGCCGTCGCCAAGGTCCTCCGCGCCAACGGCATCGTCGACACCGAGCCCTACCGCAAGCTCGGCCGCAACCAGCTCCGCGTCGCCATGTTCCCGGCGATCGCCCCGGCGGACGTCGAGGCCCTCACGAAGTGCGTCGACTACGTGATCGAGAAGCTCTGATCACTCCCGTACAACCCCGTACGACCCCGCATGAACCCCGTACGAACCGTATGACACCGACTCCCGTACGACGCTGAAGGGCGCCCGGCGACCACCGCCGGGCGCCCTTCGCGTGTCTCACGTCGCCGTACAACTCCTCCCCCTGGCCGCGTGTCTAACGGGGCGACCGGAAAGACCACCCGCGAACCAATCGCCTCGCACAGCCCCGCCGAAGGGTTACCTCCGAATGCGCTCGTACAGAACCCGCTCGTACAGAACCGTCGCCGCCACCGCCTCTCTCGCCCTCGCCCTGGGCGGAGCCGCGCTCGCGGCGCCGACCGCCCAGGCGGCCCCGACGAGCACGGCCGGCGTCGTCTTCGAATCCGGCCTCCTGCGCTACCAGGCCGGCGCCGGACAGTCGAACCGCTTCACGGTCTCCGTGGCGAGGGAGGAGAGGCCCGACTGGGAGTGGGGCTACTGGATCATCACCTTCCGCGACCGGGTGGACATCACCATCGACGCGAGCGCGGCGGCCCAGCGCGACTGCGTCTACCCCGAGGCGACCGATCACAAGGTCGTCCAGTGCGCCCAGGGCGTTCACCCGAGCGGCGAGGACGAGTTCGTCTACGACGTCCGCCTCGGCGACGGCGACGACTCCGCGACGATTCCCGCCGGCTCCCTGTACGCGGGGATCTACGGCGGCTCCGGCAACGACGTCCTGCTGGGCAACGCCGAGGTCGAGCTCTACGGCGAGGACGGCAACGACCGCATCTCCGGCGGCGGCGGTGTCTGGGGCTTCGGTTCCCGGGGCGGCAAGGGCCACGACACCATGACCGACTGCTCGAACTGCGGCGGCGGCGCCGGGAACGACACCCTCACCGGAAGCACCAAGGGGACCTTGACGAGGAACACCCTGAGCGGGGACTCCGGCAACGACACCCTGTACGGCAAGACCGACGCCGACGACCTCTGGGGCGGCGAGGGCAACGACAAGCTGTACGGCGGCCGGGGCGACGACACCCTGCGCGGCCAGCAGGGCAACGACGTGCTCTACGGCGACCAGGACGACGACACACTCTGGGGCAACGGCGGCAACGACGTACTGCGCGGCGGCCAGGGCACGGACAAGCTCTCGGGCGGCCCGGGCAGCGACAAGGTCCACCAGTACTGAACGGGACCGTCGGCTTACGCGAGGCCGGCGGCCTCGATCGCCTCGCGGAGCCGGCGGACCGCTTCGTCCACCATGCCGTCGGCGAGATTGCCGTACCCGAGGACGAGGCCGTGATCGGCGTGGTGGTCGGTGGCGTGATAGGCCGTCAGGTCGGCGACGCGCAGGGAACGGGAGGCCGCGGCGGTGACGACGGCCGCGGTGTCCACGGCGGCGGGCAGCCGGAGGATGAGGTGGAGACCGGCGGCGACGCCGGAGACCGAGGCGTCGGGCAGCTGATCGGCGAGGGCTCGGACGAGGGTGTCGCGTCGGTTGCGGTACCGCTGCCGGCAGGCGCGGAGGTGGCGGTCGTAGGCGCCCGATTCGAGCAGTGCGGCGAAGGCGAGCTGGTCGAGTGGGGAGGGCTGGATCGCTGCCTGGTCGGTGTGGTGGAGGTGATCGGTCCAGCGGGGTGGTGCCACGATCCAGCCGATGCCGAGCGCCGGGGACAGGATCTTGCTGAGCGACTTGAACAGGACGACCCGGGACGGGTCCATGCCCTGAACGGTCGCCACCGGACGCCGGTCGTAACGGAACTCCGCGTCGTAGTCGTCCTCCAGGACGACACCGTCCACCTGGCGCGCCCACCGCAACAGGGCGGCGCGGCGCTCGGGGACGAGCACGGTACCGAGGGGGAACTGATGCGCCGGCGTCGTCAGCACGGCCCGCAGGTCCGGGTGCCGGGCGAGGTCGTCGGTGCGCAGACCGCCGGCGTCCGTGCGGATGGGCACCGTGTCGAGGCCGGCGGCGCCGACCACTTCGCGTAGCCGTGTCCAGCCCGGCTCCTCACAGCCCACGGCGGTGATGCCGTGGGCCCGCAGGGCGTGGCAGACACGGCGTACGCCGTCGGTCACACTCGTGCACACCGTGACGTCCTGCGGGGTCGCGGAGACACCGCGCGAACGGCCCAGATACTCGGCGAGCAGCCTCCTGAGCCGGGGGTGCCCGCCGGCCTGCGGATAGCCGAACTCCGTGAACTCCATGGTCGTCACCTGCGCGCGAACCGCGTCGGCCCACCGCCGACGCGGAAACGCCCGCAGGTCCGGCAGCCCCGGTGCGAGGTCGAAACGGGCCGCGGACGCCTGGTGCGTCGCGGGCCGCCGGGCGCCGCCGTCGGACTCGTTCGACCACCGCACTCGCGTGGCCGACCCGGTACGAGCCTCCAGATACCCCTCGGCGACGAGCTGGCTGTACGCCTCGGTCACCGCCCACCGCGAACAGCCGAGGTCGGCGGCGAGCTGCCGACTGGGCGGCAGCGCGGTACCGACCTCGACCCGCCCCTGCCTGATCACGACCCGCAACGCCCGCTTCACCCGCTCGTGCAGCGGCCCGTCACCGGCCTGTCCCAGGTTGAGCAGGAGGTCCCCGGCCAGATTGGTCTGTGATTCCCGCATGCCATTGGACGGTATCAGCGAGCCATTTCTCCGTAACGTCGAAGACGAACGAAGACGAGCACGAAATGACGACTGCGAGGAGAATGTCGTGGCTTCCGTAAGGCGCTCCCTACCGACCACCCAGACCCACCCCCTGTTCCGCGGCGTGTTCGACACCTGGCTCACCAAGGCCGACGCCCTGTCGGCCCTCCCGAACGCCCCGGTCGTACCGGACCCACCGACCACTCCGGACGCTTCCCGTCAGCTACGGCTGCCCACCTGGCGTCGACTGCGCTCCCGCTTCGGCCGGTACGCCGTGGCCGGGGTCCAAGTCGGACCGCCGTGACACGTCCGCACGTTCGTAGGGCACCCGGCGACCGCCGCCGGGCGCCTCAGCGCTCACGGGCCAGGCGCCGCCCTCGCCCGCGCCTCATGCACGGCTTCACGCAGAGGGACCGCCTCAGCGCACTCCACGCCCAGGCTGACCCGACACCCATTGCCGCACCTCCGCACATGCGTGGCCCAGGCGAGGAACTCCCGCTCATCCACCGCGCGCAGTACCCGAGCGGCACGATCACCCATGGCCCGCCCCCTCGCCCAGGGCGACGATCACATACGTACGCACCGGGTGCCCTGTCTCCCACTGCTCCCAGTCGGTCAGCCCGACAGGACGCCGCCGGCACCCGCCAGTCCCCCGCTGCCAGCACTCCTCCTCTGGCAGCAACGGGAGGCTCCGCCCACTCCACCGCAGCCGCTCGGCCCGCCTCGCCCAGCGCGCCCAACGGGCCCTGCCGGGATTCAGGTGCCATTCGCGGGGCGTCTCCGGAGGCGTATCCGATGCCGGTACGGCGTTGCTGGGGTCCGGCAGGGGCCCGCCTCGGCTGCGTGGCCGTCTGATGCGCAAAACGGCCAGGCTGCCGAGCAACCAGACGATAGGGTTCCGCACGTCGACAGCTCCTTCGCTTGCTGTTGGCACACCGCCCCGCATCGGCCCGCTACGCCGCTGCGGGGCACCTTTGTTTCACTCGCCGACGTTCCCCGCGCCGAATTCCTTCTCGGCCCACACGGTTTTCCCGACACCTTCCGGCCGCACGCCCCACTTGTCCGCCAGGGAGTCGACGAGCCAGAGCCCTCTGCCCCCGCCGTCCAGGCCAATTCGCGCCTCGCACAGCACGGGCATCGCATCGCTCTGGGTGTCCCGCACTTCCACGCGGAAGACGTTGCCGTCCTTTTCGATGGACATGCCGACCCGTCGGCCGGAAGTACCCGGCGCCCGACCGTGAGTTACGGCATTCGTCACCAACTCGCTGATGACAAGCACCAGATCACCCGCGAATTCCTCCTCCCGGCCGATACCGCAGAAGGAGAGGAAGGCGAGGCTGTCCGAACGGGCGCGGGCTACCGAACGGTTGGTGGTGGGATACTGACGGTGTGTGGTGGGTCCAGGCATGGCAATCAGCCCCTCGGGGGGTGCGGCAGAGCGGACAGTGAGCATCCAACTACGGATGCAATCCTGCAACCAGCTCGGCGGGCATGCAACCATGCAGCCCACATGCACTCGTTCGAGTGCTCACCAAGTCACGGGGCAGACAGGTGCCCTGCACTCTGTTATCGCTGCCCAGACCAAGAAGGGGGCACCTCATGGCCACGCGCCGGATCTTGCAGCCGACTGCGCGTCAAGTGCGGCTCGGGTCCATCCTGCGAGGTTTGCGCGAGGACGGAGGGCACGGGAGCCAGGACACCGTTGCCCGCGGACTCGGCTGGTCGGAAGCGAAATTGTCGCGCATCGAGTCCGGGCGTATCGGCATCTCCGATTCGGACCTGAGCTCGCTACTCGATCGCTACAAGGTGCAGGACCGAAGCCTTCGCGGCTACGTGATCGACCTCCGCCGCCGGGGAAATGTCCGCGGCTGGGAGACCGACATCCGCTCGGTGGTGAGCACCATGTACGCCGACTTCATCGGCTACGAATCGGATGCGTCGGACACGTACAACGTTCAGACCACACTGGTTCCCGGGCTGTTGCAGACGTACGACTATGCGGCTGCCGTTCTTGATCAGCACTTTCCGGGCATGGCCGAGGAAGAGCGAACCGAGCGGCTGAGTATTCGAGCAAAGCGGCAGAGCGTCTTCGATCGGCCAAACCCGCTGGTTTTCTGGGGTGTCATCTCGGAGTCGGTGTTCCGGCATGCCGTCGGCGGGCCCGAAGTCATGGCAGCACAACTCGAACATCTCCTCATCATGGCCAAGGAATACCCCGGCACAGTCAACATCCACGTATTGCCAGAAGCCTCAGAGTCTCACGCAGCACTGTTCGGGCCGTTCGTAGTACTCACATTTCCCCAACGCTGGGAGCCTGACGTCGTCTACCTGGAAGGTCTGACCGGCAACAGGTTTCTGGAAGAGACCGACGAAGTCCAGGCGTACAGCCGACTGTTCAAACGGCTCATGATGTCGGCCTCCCTGAGAGGAGCCGAATCATTGGAACTCATCGAACGTCACCTCAATGGATACCGCGAAGGATAGTCAGCCATGTCGCAGCACATAATCCCCAACGCCTCCGAACTGACCGCCACATGGCAGAAGTCATCGGCCTCCGGAGGCGACGGCGATTGCGTCGAGTTCGCCGCCCACGAAAACGGCATAGCCATCCGACACAGCAAGGCCCCGAACGGCCCCGCCCTCCTCTTCACCCACTCCGAGATCGCCGCCATGCTCGCGGGCGCGAAGGCCGGGGAGTTCGACCACTTCACGCAGGGCTAGGGGCCGTTGGCCCAAGGCCCGGCCGTCCCGTCCCGCCAGCCCGTCGCCCCATCCGGCGGGGCGGAGCCACGCCGGACATCAGTGCAGCGCCTCGATCGCCTTCAGAATCAACTCACGCGCCTCGGCGCCGTACACGGTGTGGCGATGCAGTTCCGCCGCACCGTCTTACAGAGGTGTCACGGAATCCCAGCCGCTCGCCGCTGGCCAGGCCACATGTCATCATACGCCGCGTCAAAGAACTGCACCTGCGGCCCGCGCAGCGCGGACCCATCGGCTATCTCGCCCCGGGCCGCCTCGGCAAGGCGGGCTGCATAACGGTAGGCGGCCCCCCGCAGGGGCTCGCTTCTGGCCGCAAGGTCGATCTCCGCCTGCGCCAACCACAGATCATCGACGAGCTGGTCGAGCACGGGATCGGCCGCGGCGTCGCCACTGCTCAAGCGCGCGAGCGCCGCCTTCTCCACCTGCGACGCAATGCCCAGGAACTTCAGGACCGCGCTCTTGAGCTCCGCCCGGTGCGCGGCTGACTCCTGCACTTCGAGCTGCCGGGTACCTGCTCGCGAGACGAGGTACTGACCAAACAGCGATCCGCCCGCGCCGAGCGCAACACCTGCCAGAGACAACAGCGCCGGCCCCAAGGTTCCCCAAGATCCCATGGCTTGAGTCTCTCAACATCGGTTCGCCGCAGCGCGAGCCCGGCTGTCCGCGCGGAATCCCATGGCGCGACGCAGCTCCGGCGTCAAGAATCGCCGGATGCATGAAGTGAAGCTGTCCGACGGGATCATCACGCTGTCCCCGCTGCGCCTGGACGATGTGGAGGCGCACCTCGCGGGCGAGGATGAGCCGTTGGTTCGCTGGCTCAGCGGCGGTCCCGGCACACGCGAGGGTGTCGAAGCGTACATCCGGCACTGCCGGGAGCAGTGGGACACGGCCGGACCACTCCGCGCTTTCGGTATACGGGTAGGCGCCGACGAGACGCTCGCGGGGACGATCGATCTGCGGTTCGCAGCAGAGGGCTTGGCGCCAGGCCAGGTGAATGTCGCCTACGGCCTCTACCCGTTCTGGAGAGGACGCGGCCTGGCCACCCGCGCGGTGCGCCTGGTCTCCCGATACGCGGCAAGTGAGGGCGGACAGGAGGCGGTGATCCGGGTAGAGCCGGAGAACGCCGCATCTGCCGCAGTCGCCCAGCGGGCAGGGTTTACCCCTGGCAAGCACACGCACGGCGAGGACGGGACAGCACTCGACTGGTACATCCGGAGCCTGCGCATCGACAACCAATGACGCCCCCGCTGACCCAAGCCCAGCATGAGGGCGTTGGACACGTGTGACCAGCGATCACGGGACAGCCCTTAGGAACGCAGCACCCGAACGACACTTCAGTCGGGGCCAGGGCCGGATATCCGATGGCCGTCGGGACATTCGGTTGGCAGGCTTCGGTCATGGACTCCCCGCTCAATGACGTGCCGAGTCGGTCCTGGCTCGGTGCCCCGATCGACGCCCGCTCTCTGTTCGCTCCGGAACACGCCGCGCTGATGGCCACGTTGCGCGGCCTCGCGCCCGCAGACTGGGGCAAGGAAGCGGTGCCGGGCTGGACCGTCCACGATCTCGCCGCACACCTCCTGGGCGACTGCTACGGGCGCCTTGCCCGCCACCGCGACGCCCACCGGGAAGGTCCCGCCTTCGCACGGGGCGAGACGCTGGAGGCGTTCATCCACCGCGTCAACCAGGAATGGGTGGACGCCTTCTCCCGGGTGAGCCCGGCCGCGCTCACCGACACCCTCGGCCTCATCGGCGGTCAGACCGCCCGGTTCTTCGAGGCCACCGACCCCGATTCCCTGTCGCTGGGGGTGTCCTGGGCCGGCGTCGACCCGGCACCGATGTGGCTGGACAGCGCCCGCGAGTTCACCGAGTTCTGGACCCATCGCCAACAGATCGGCCACGCGGTCGGCCAGGACACCGATCCTGATCCGCGGTTCCTGACCGTGGTGCTGGACACCTTCATGCGGGCCCTGCCCCACACCCTGCGCGAGGTCGTCGCGCCGGTGGGCACGCAGGTCCAGGTGCGGATCGACGGACCGGCCGGCGGCAGTTGGACGGTCACGGCAACCGGCCACCGCCGCTGGTCACTCGCCGAGCCGGACGCCGGACGTCCCGCCGCGCTCGTACGTCTGGATGCGGAGGCCGCCTGGCGCCTGTGCACCCGCGGCATCCAGCCCGACACCGCCCTCTCTCGCGCCCGCATCGACGGCGACCGCGAGCTGGCCGAGGCCGCCTGCCAGATCGTGTCGATCGTCTACTGACCGACGCCTCAACACGCCGCCCCGGCCATGGCATCCGGTGCGATCCGATCGGGAGTCCCGCATCGCCCCACGCAATGACAAGGGCGCCCGGCGTATCGCCGGGCGCCCTTGTCATTGCCGTACGCGGTGATGCTCAGGCCCGTACGAGGTGATGCTCAGACAGGCGACGCGGTCAGCCGCGGAAGCCGAGGATGCCGTGCAGGGTGTCACCGTTCGTCGCGGCGGTTTCCGGGGCCGTGCTCAGCGTCGACTGCGCCGAGCTCTGCTGCGCGGCCTGCGGCTTCGGGTCGGGCAGCTTCTTGCAGACGGCGTCGACCTTGCCCTTGCCACGCGGCACCTTGCCGTTGGTGAGGTACGTCGCCAGGTACTTGTCGAGGCAGGTGTTGCCGCTCAGCGAGATGCCGTGGTTGCCGCCGCCCTGTTCGACGACCAGGCTGGAGTTCTTGAGCAGCTTGTGGACGGTGACGCCGCCCTGGTACGGGGTGGCCGCGTCGTCCGTCGCCTGGAACAGCAGCACCGGCGGCAGCTTGGAGTTGGCGACATTGACCGGCTTCAGCGACTTGGTCGGCCAGAACGCGCACGGCGCGTTGTACCAGGCGTTGTTCCAGGCCATGAACGGCGCCTTCTTGTACACCGCCCAGTTGTCCTTGGTCCACTTCTTCCAGTCGCGCGGCCAGGCCGCGTCACGGCACTGCACCGAGGCGTAGACGCTGTAGCCGTTGTCGCCGGAGGAGTCGATGGCGGCGAAGTTCTCGTACGCCTCGACCAGCGGATCGGCGTCGCCCTTGTTCACGTAGGCCGCGAACGCCTCGGCGAGGTACGGCCAGTAGCCGTTGTAGTAGCCGCCCGGGAGGAAGGTGTCCTCCAGTTCGGAGGCGCCCACCTTGCCGCCCGCGGGCTTCTTGGCGAGGGCCGCCCGCATGGCGTACCACTTGGCCTCGATCTTCGCCGGGTCGGTGCCGAGCTTGTAGGTGGAGTCGTACTTGGCTATCCACGCCATGAGCGCCTTGTGGCGCTTGTCGAAGGCGTAGTCCTGGTCGAGGTTGTCCTCGTACCAGACGCCCGTCGGGTCGACGATCGAGTCCAGCACCAGGCGCCGCACCCGCTGGGGGTACAGCTTGGCGTAGACCGCGCCGAGGTACGTGCCGTACGAGTAGCCGAAGTAGTTGATCTTCTTCGCGCCGAGGGCCTTCCGGATCGAGTCCAGGTCCTTCACGGCACTGATGGTGTTGATGTACGGCAGGACGTCCTTGTACTTCGTGCCGCAGGCCTTGGCGAAGGACTGGGCGCGCGAGAGGTTGGCCTTCTCGATCGCGGACGTGCTGGGCACGGAGTCCGGGCGCACCGGGTTGAAGTAGCCGGGCTTGCAGTCCAGGGCGGGCTTGCTCTTGCCCACGCCGCGCGGGTCGAAGCCGACGACGTCGTACTGGGCCGCCACCTTCTTCGGCAGCGAGGACGCGACGAACCCGGCCAGCGTCAGACCGCTGCCGCCGGGACCGCCCGGGTTGACCAGCAGCGGGCCCTGGTACGTCTTCGAGGTGTGCGGCACGCGGGACAGAGCCAGCGTGATCTTCTTCCCGCCCGGCTTCGCGTAGTTGAGCGGCACCTTCACCGACGCGCACTGGAGCGTCGGATAGTCGTCCGTGGCGCACTTCTTCCAGGCGACCTTCGCGGCGGCGGCCTGGACGGTGTTCGCGGACTGCGACGCGCTGGCGTTGGCGGGGACGGCTGTGAGCGTCCCCGCCAGGACGACGGTGGCGCCGCAGAACACGGCTGCGCTTCTTCTCATGGCGTTCTCTCGCAACGGTGAGGGGGGTTCAGGTCCGCGAGGTACGCGGCCCGTGCCGCATGGTTCCGGAAGAACGCGCCACACAAGAACGTATTCGACCAAGACTTGACTGAATTGAGTCATTGAGAACGCTCAAGTGACCCACAGAAAGGGGGTGGTTGGGTCAATCCTGAACATCACGCCCCCCACCGACGAGCGCGCCCGGCGAGCACCGGGCGCCCCCATCTCACGCCACGGTCACCCCGCCGCACAGCTCACGCTCGGCGCACCCCCGCCCCCGGGCGCGCCCCCGAAGCCGAAGCTCGCCGAACCTCCGGCGGCTACGGCCCCGTTGTGGGCGGTGTTCGTCGCCGTCACCGTCGCCCCGCTCTGGGTGTACGACGCGTTCCACATGTTCGTCACCTGCTGGGACCCGGGCCAGGTCCAGGTCACCTTCCAGGAGCTGATCGGGGTCGTGCCGGTGTTCGTCACCTTCACGTCGGCGTTGAAGCCGGTGCCCCAGTCGCTGGTGACGGTGTAGGCGGCGGTGCAGGCGGCCGTTCCGCCGCCGGGGCCGCCCGGGTCGTCCGGGTCATCCGGGTCGTCGGGGTCACCGGGGTCGCCCGCCGGGAAGCCCGGGGCCTTGATGCTCGCCAGGTAGCCGTCCTTGACCGTGTCCACGGTCTGCCAGTCGTCCTTCAGAATCCCGCCCGTGTCCCCGGAGTTGGGGTTCCAGGACCAGAAGGTCCAGTGGAAGGAGTCCGAGCCGTGGGTCGAGGTCGAGCGGAGGTAGGTGACCAGGGCGGCCAGCCATCGCTGGTCCACGGTCGACTGGAGCGTCGTACCGAACTCGCCCACCCACACCGGCGCGATGTTCTGCTTGAAGATGTAGCCCCAGTACCTGTCCCAGACGCCGGGCATGTTCGCGGGGAAGGACGGGTCGCTGAACCAGCTCTGCTGGGCGACGCTCGTCGCGTAGTCGTGGGCCGAGTACACCACCCGGTTCGCCACATCCAACTGCACGGGGTACTGGGCCACGCCCATCAGGTTGCCGCCCCACCAACCCGAGACGCCGTTGTACGTCTGGACGCCCTCCACGAGGATCAGCAGGTCGGGGTTGACGGAGAGGACCGCGTTGCCGGCGCGTTGGGCGGCCAGGCGCCAGTCCCTGGCCGTGTCGCCGCAGCCCCAGCAGGCGGGATCGTGGGGCTCGTTGTGGAGGTCGATGCCGATGACCGTCGAGTCGCCTTTGTAGCGGGTCGCCAGCGCCTTCAGGTTGGTGATCCACGTCGTCTCGGGGACGGCCGAGGTGTACCAGAGAGCCGACTGGCCGGCCGCGTCCGGGCGGTGGCGGTCAAGGATGATCTTCAGACCGCTCCGACCGGCGTACGCGACGATCCTGTCCAGAACCTGAAGGGACGTCAGGCCTTGCAGATCGGCGTTCTTGCCGTCGGCGTGGTTGATGCTGTCGGGCATGGTGCCGGACTTGAGGATGTCGTCGCTGTAGGGCATCCGGATGGTGTTGTAGCCCAGCGACTTCATCTGGTCGATCATGCTCTTGTAGTCGCGGGACCAGAGGCCGTGGGTGACGTGGTTGGCGGTCTCGAAGCCGAACCAGTTGATACCGGCGATGCGGACGGGCTGGCCGGACGCGTCCAGGATCTGACGGCCGCTGGTGCGCCAGTAGCCGGCACCGGCTTCGGCCGCGCCGATCTCCGCCGCAACCGCCTCCGGCGCGGTGGCCGCGTGCGCGCCGCCGGTCAGGGGCAGCGCCAGCACGGCGGCGGCCGCGCACAGAACGCCCAGGGTTCTCCGTAAGCTGCGGAACATTTCGCTGCTTCCTCCTCGGGAGGCGCGGGCCCGGAAACGGTGGGAGCGCTCCCACCACCCGCACCCCCCATGGAAGAGGCGCCACATGGACACGTCAAGGCGTCCGGCGTCACCTGGTACACCGGACGCCCTTCCCAGGGCAGGAGCCCTGCCTCACCGGCTCAGCTTCTGGAACCTCCGCACCGCCAGCGGCAGGAAGATCGCCGTCAGCACCACCGGCCAGACCCCGGCCATCAGCAGCGCGTTCTGTTCGATCCAGGCGTCGCCGCCGCCGACCGGCGTCCCGAACAGTTCGCGGGTCGCGGCGGCCGTGGAGGAGATCGGGTTCCAGGCGGCGATCCAGCCCAGCCAGTCGGGCATGAGCTGCGGGGCCACGAAAATGCTGGAGATCATGGTCAGCGGGAACGCGACGGCGAAGAGACCGCCCGCCGCCTCCGGGTTGGGGACCATCAGGCCCAGCCAGACGCCGACCCAGATCAGCGCGAAGCGGAGCCAGAGGAGCAGGCCGAACGCGCCCAGGAAGCCGAGGCCCGCGTCCGGGCGCCAGCCCATCGCGAAGGCCGTCAGCATCATGATGGCCAACTCCGCGCAGGCGACGAGGAGATCGGTCACACCCCGCCCCGCGACCACCGCCGACGGCGCCATCGGCATGGAGCGGAAGCGGTCGATGACACCCTTGGTGGAGTCGTAGACCACCAGCGTCGCCGTGTTGATGAACCCGAAGGCCATCGTCATCACGAACATCCCCGGCATCAGGAAGTCCCGGTAGTCCCCACCACCGGGCACCTGCATGGCGCTGCCGAAGACGTAGCCGTACAACAACACGGACAGGATGGGAAAGCCCAGCTGCCAGGCGATGTTGACCGGCTGGCGCCGGTAGTGGGTGAGGCCGCGCCGGACGATGTTCCAGCAGTCGGCGAGCAGCCAGTACGTACGGCCGTGCGTGCTCGGCGTACTCAGGTCGACGGCGGTCATACGGCGGCCCCCTTGTCGGTGTTCCCAGTACTCCCGGTGTTCGCGGTCTTCTCCGTGCGGTGGCCGGTCAGGCGCAGGAACACGTCGTCGAGGCTCGGCCTGCGCAGGCCGATGTCCTCGACCCGTACGCCCTCGTCCTGGAGGGTGCGCGCCACCTCGGTGAGGGCCGAGACGCGGTCGGTCACGGGTGCGTGGACGCGCAACTCCGTGTCGTCCGACTCCGGTTCGCCGTCCGAGACGCGGGCGACGACCTTCACCGCGCGCGGGATGTCGGCGCGCTCGGCGACGACGACCTCGATGCGGTCACCGCCGACCGTGCTCTTCAGCCCGTCCGGGGTGTCGTCGGCGATCGCCCGCCCCTGGTCGATGACGGTGATGCGCGAGGCCAGCTTGTCGGCCTCCTCCAGATACTGCGTGGTGAGCAGGACGGTCGTACCGCTCGCCACCAATGCCCGTACGGTTTCCCATACTTCGCCCCGGCTGCGCGGGTCGAGGCCGGTCGTCGGCTCGTCGAGGAAGAGGACGGCCGGGGCGAGGATCATCGAGGCGGCGAGGTCGAGCCGGCGCCGCATACCGCCGCTGTACTTGCCGACGCCCTTGTCCGCGGCATCGGTGAGCTCGAACTGGTCGAGGAGTTCGGCCGCGCGCAGCTTCGCCCGCCTCCCGCCCAGATGGAACAGCCGCCCGAACATCTCCAGGTTCTGACGCCCCGTCAACACCTCGTCCACCGCCGCGTACTGGCCGGTGAGGCCGATCCTGGCGCGCACCTCGCGCGGATGCCGCGCGACATCGAGGCCGGCCACCGTCGCCCGGCCGCCGTCCAGGCGCAGCAGCGTGGACAGGATGCGTACGGCCGTGGTCTTGCCCGCGCCGTTCGGGCCGAGGAGGCCGTGCACCGTGCCCTCGCGGACGGTGAGATCGAAGCCGTCGAGCGCCCGCTTCTCGCCGTACCGCTTCTCCAGCCCCTCCGCCCGCACGGCGTACCCGTCGCCGCCCCGGGCTCCGTTTCCGTCGCTCATGAGTCCCCCTTCTCTTCAATTGGGTACACCGTACCCGATTACGCGTACGCCGTACCCAGTTTTTTCCTCGAGGACATAAACTCAGGCCATGACAAGGGGCAAGGGCAGTACGGGTGACGGCGCGAGCAGCGGCCGTACCGGTGGCGGTGCCGTCGGCGGTACGGAGACCAGCGGCAGCGGCGACATCGTCCGCACCCTGCAGCTGCTGTGGGACACCGGCCGGCGCCCCAGCCGTGGCCCCAAGCCGGGGCTCACGCTGGACCGGATCGTGGAGGCGGCCGTCCTGGTCGCCGACGCCGAGGGCCTGGAGGCCGTCTCCATGCGCCGCGTCGCCACCGAGCTCGGCACCGGCACCATGTCCCTGTACCGCTACGTCCCTGGCAAGGCCGAGCTGCTGGACCTGATGCTCGACCGCGTCCAGCGGCCCTCCGAGAACCCCGACGACCTCGGCGACGGCGGCTGGCGCTCGGCCCTGGAGGCCCTGGGCCGCGCGACCCTCGCCCTCTACCAGCGCCACCCCTGGCTGCTCCAGGTCAACCAGTCCCGGCCGCTTCTCGGCCCCAGCGCCCTCGACGGCATGGAGAAGGTCCTCGCCCGTATCAAGTCCATGGGTCTGACCGACCCCGAGCTGATCTCCGCGATCATCGCCGTCGACGGCTATGTCGTCGGCGCCGCCCGCACCCAGCTCTACCAGCGGGAGGCCGAGCGCCGGACCGGCCTGACCGACGCGGAGTTCTGGCAGGCCCACACGCCGGTGATCGAGGAAGTCATGACCTCCGGCCGCTACCCGCTCCTCGCCGGCCTCTCCGAGGACGCCTTCGGCACGGACTTCGACCACTTCGAGTTCGGCCTCCAGCGCATCCTGGACGGGCTGGAGGTGTTCGTCGAACAGCGGGGTGGGGGCGGGGAAGGTGCCTGACAGCGAGGGCGTTCGAAAGGCTGTCTTGCTCGGCGAAAGGCCGCCCAGTCGGCCCAACAGGGCGTCACAGGCTAGGAGTTGACCATGGACGCACCGGACGCACCGGACGCACGCGACCCATCGAACGCACCGGACGCGCAGGACACCGCCAAGCGGCAGCGGGCGATCGGTGACGAGCTGTCGGACCGTTTCTACGAGCGGGCCGACGTGGTGCGGACGCTGGTCGTGACACTGCTGGCCGGACAGCACTCGCTGGTGCTCGGCCCGCCCGGCACGGCGAAGTCCGAGATGGCCAGGGAGCTCACCGGCAGGATCGAGGGGGCGTCCTACTGGGAGATCCTGCTGTCGAAGTTCACCGCGCCGACGCGGATGTTCGGCCCCATCGACGTCGCCGCGCTGGCCCGGGGCGAGTACCGCCAGGTCTACGACAGCCGCGCCACGACCGCGCACATCGCGTTCATCGACGAGATCTTCAAGTGCTCCACGACGGCACTGAACGAGACGCTGGGCTACCTCAACGAGCGGATCTACCACCGTTCCTAAAGGCTGAGCGGGAGTGAGTCCTGTTGCCAGGACTCATGCTCAGCCGAACACCCCGAACGGTGTTGGGTGTTCTGGTCGCCCGCGTTCGCTCCGCGTCCGGGCGGCACGCATCTGGTGCGTGGTCCGGGGATGCGGGGGCGGGTTCGCTCACGCCCGGGGATGCCTGGTCGGGCCTGGGCGGTCCGATGCCCCGCAGGCCGCTGACGGCGGCCGGCGAACTGCTGGCGGAGGAGTTCGACGACGCGGCCCGCAGACGCGGCGACATCGTGATGATCACCGACGACGACTGCGGTGTCACCGAGGAATGGATGCGCGGCTGGAACGACGCCAAGCACCGGCTGGGCTTCCGCGTCTTCGGGGTGGCCGTCGGCGCCCCGCGCGTCGCCGAGGCCGACTCGGTCCTGGACGCCCTGTGCGACAACCTCCGCGCCATCGAGGACCTCACGGACGTCCACGCCGCCGCCGACCTGTTCCGCGTGATCTGACCCGGTCTGCCACCCACCTGGTCGCCGGCGGGCTCAGGACGGCCGGCGCAGCAGCCGCTTGAAGCCCCATACGACGACCACGGCCCCGGCGACGGCGAGGACGCCGACCTTGACCGTGGAGCTGGTGCCCTCGCCGTCCGCCTGGGAGGTTCCGGAGGAGCCGTCCCCGTCGGAGGACTCGG
Source organism: Streptomyces sp. CA-210063 (assembly GCF_024612015.1). Taxonomy (NCBI): domain Bacteria; kingdom Bacillati; phylum Actinomycetota; class Actinomycetes; order Kitasatosporales; family Streptomycetaceae; genus Streptomyces; species Streptomyces sp. CA-210063. The sequence goes on along the minus strand of NZ_CP102512.1, from coordinate 5,948,669 downwards.
ACGACGAGGAGCCGGAGCCGCCGCTTCCGGAGCCTGGCACGTCCCGCGCGACGACCGTGCTGCCCGACCCCTCACTGCCGTACATGATCGTGGAGCCGTCGGTGGTGAAGGTGACCGACTCCCCCTGCCGCTGCAACGGCACGCTCAGCCGCTCGGCCTTCTTGATCTCGCCGTCGTTCCAGTCGTAGAGGATGGCGCCGAAGTACGCGCGCAGGGCGAGCTGCTTGCCGTCGGGCGAGAACGCGCCGTCGGTGACCTCCAGGTCGGGGACGGCGGCGACCTTCTTGAAGACGTTCGTGCCGGAGGCGGAGAGCTCGGCCGGTCCCTCGTACAGCGACCCGCCCGCCTCGTTCTTGTCGGCGATGTAGACCCGCCCGGTCTTCTGATGCACCATCAGCGCCTCCGCGTCCCGTGCCCCGTCCTCGTACTTCACGACGTACTGCGTGGCCTTGACCGTCTGGTCCGTCAGCTCCTTCGGCTCCGGCAGCTCGTAGATCCACACGTACGCCCAGGTGCCGCCGAGGTTGTCGCCGATGTCGCCGACGTAGAGCCTGTTGTCCGGGCCGATGGAGATCGCCTCGACGTCACGCGGGGTGCCGACGCCCGTCAGCGTGACCGTGGCGACCGTCTCGCCGGTCTTGCTGTCCACGGCGTAGAGGAACGCCCCGTCGTCGCTGTCGTTGTGGGTCCAGTAGACCCCCGGGTGCTGCCGCGACGCGGCCAGACCGCTCGACTCGGTGATCCTCGAGTCCTTCATCGTGAACCCGTCGTCGGCGGCGACCGCGGGCGCGGCCGACACGGCGGCGAGCAGGACCGCGGCGAGCCCGGCGAAGCCGGCGAGGAACGGGTGGAGGAAGGGGAGGGGGCGACGGCGCATGGTCCCAAGCCTGCCATCTCACTCCGCTGGGTGGGGTGGGGAGCGCCGTTGGGGTGTCCGGTGGGTGGTCGGGTGCGGGTTGTTCGTGGCTGGGCGCGCAGTTCCCCGCGCCCCTGCGGGGCGCCCTCCACGTGGCAAGGTTCACAGGGCTGTCGGCCCGGACGGCCCCTACCAGCCGGTAGCGATCGTTCATGATGTGCGAATGCTCAGGTTCATGCCCGTAGGCGACTCCATGACGATCGGGAGCGCGGGCGAACACACATGGCGCTACCGGTTCTGGCAGCACCTGTGCGCGACGCACAACGGCCCCTTCAAGATCGTCGGCCCGCGCGAGACGCTCTACGACAAGACGCTGGACGCCCCGACGTCGTACGAGTACGCCGACACCGACCCGCGTTTCCCCCGCGCCCATCTCGCCGGCTGGGGCGAGGGCTGGCTCCACATGGCCCCGCTGATCGCCGGCGCGATCCGCGAGCAGCGCGCCAACGTGCTCCTCGTCTCCCTCGGCCTCATCGACCTGGGCTTCTACACCAACGCCGAGCAGACCGCCGAGAACACCCGCCGCTTCGTCGCGGCCGCCCGCGAGGCGGACCCGCGCGTCCGCATGGTCCTCCTCCCGGTCACCCCGAACGTCCGCGCCGAGTCCGACGCCCCCTTCGCCGCCCAGGTCGCCCGCTTCAACGAACTCCTCGCCAAGACGGCCGCCGACCTCGACGAGCCCCGCTCCCCGCTCCTCCTGGCGTCCCCGCCCCCGTCGTACGACATCCACTGGGACACCTACGACGGCACCCACCCCAACGCCTCCGGCGAACACAAGATCGCGGCGGCTTTCGCGAGCGCGATGCACGAGGCGTGGGGGCTGGGCGGACCGTACGAGCTGTCGTGACGGCCGCGGGAACCCGCTGGGTCCCGAGCGGTCCTCCCCGCGCGCCTGGGCAGGCTTCCTGACCCTGGCCGTCAGCAGCGCGAACGACAGGTTTTCGCCCTACCGGCCGTGTCCTGGCCACCGAACGTATCGTTGTACTGCGCGGCTGTGTGCGACCGAGCGGCAGCCGGGGAGGAGCGCCACGATGACCGTCCTTGAAGACAGGATCGCGATGGCCGAGAGCGACAACACGAGCTGGCTCGACGAGATGTTCGAGCGGCTCGAGAAGATGCCCGTCCCCGAGGGTTACAAGGTCGAGATCGTCGAGGGGACCGTCTACATGTCGCCGCAGCGGGACGTGCACTGGGAGACCATTCTCCTGATCATCGATGCGGCCAGGGATCGCTTCGGGCGACGCTCGAAAGTGTTCTCGGATGTCCGCATCGACTTCCCCGGCTACAAGAACGGTCTCGCCCCGGACGTGGCGAAGCTGCGCGACGGCTCGACGAAGGACGCCGAGGGCCGTTGGCGTCACCAGGACGTGGAGTTCATCGCCGAGGTCATCTCCAAGGACACGGCCATGAACGACTACGGCCCCAAGAAGACCGCGTACGCACTCGCCGAGGTCCCCGTCTACCTCATCGCCGACCCCTATGTGGGCAAGTGTCGCCTGTTCACGCAGCCCAAGGACGGGGACTATGTCAGCGACCTCTCCATCACGTACGGCGGGGACGTCGATATGACCATGACACTTCTCGACCTCACCCTCAAGACCGACGAGTTCCCCCGCGACTGAGCCCGTCGCGTCAAGCCGTCAAAGGCCTGGCCAAGAACCGCTCCCCGGCCGGCCGGTGGCTTGATCGACCGCCTCCCGCCCGCTTGGATGACCCGGTCGGACGCGACCCGCACGGACCGCGTCGAGCGGCGCGACGGCGGGGGTACCGGAGATGGTGGGGGCCGGGCGGGGCGGCGCGCTGGGGCGGGAGTTCCGGTGGCTGTGGGCGTCGTTCGCGGTCAGTTCGTTCGGTACGCGGCTGGCGTTCGACGCGTTCCCCCTGATCGCGGTGCTGGTCCTGGACGTCGGCCCGTCGGAGGTCTCCGCACTGGCGGCGACCGGCCTGGCGGTCGGCGCGGCGGTGGCCGTACCGCTCGGCCCCTGGGTGGAGTTCCGCCGCAAGCGCCCGGTGATGATCACGATGGACCTGGTCCGCTGTGCGGCCCTGCTGACCGTCCCGGCGGCGTACGCCCTCGATCTGCTCACCTTCCCCCAGCTCCTGCTGGTGTCGACGGTCGTCGCCGCGGCCGACATCACCTTCACCGCGGCGAGCGGCGCCTGTCTGAAGTCCCTGGTCCCCCCGGAACATCTCCTGGCCGCCAACGGCCGCCTGGAGGCCACGACCTGGACCACCACCATGCTCGGCCCACCACTGGGCGGAGCCGCGCTGGGCATCTTCGGCCCGGTGACGACCCTCGTGGCCGACGCGGTCAGCTACCTCCTCTCGGCGGCGGGCATCCGAGCGATCGGCGGCAACGAGCCCCACCCGACACGAAACGGGGCGCTACGGAAACCCGCGCCGGGGACCGGACCGCGACCCGAACCCACGACGAGGACCGGCCCGTGCCCGGAACCCACGCCGGGGACCGGACCGCGCCCGGAGCCCGCGCCGGGGGACCACCCGCGACCGGAGCCCACGACGAGGACCGGCCCGCAACAGGAACCCTCGCCACGTGAGCCCGCCACGGGAATCGTCCCGCCACGGGAACCCGAGCCGGGGAATGGACCGCTACGTGGACCCGAGCCGGGGAATGGACCGCCACGAGGGCCCGAGCCGGACAACGCGCCGCCACCGGAGCCCTCGCCGCAGCAGCCCGCGCCAGGAAGCGGCCCGCCGCGCCCCGCCCCCTTGCCCCGTCTCCGCCCCAGCGACCTCCTCGACGGCTGGCGCTACATCCTCACCAACCCGGCCCTGCGTCCCCTCTTCCTCAACACCGTCCTCGTCAACGCCCTGATCATGGTGGCCTCGCCGCTGATGCTCGTCCTCATGGTGGGCCAACTCGGCTTCTCCGCCTGGCAGTACGGCCTCGCCTTCGCCGTGCCCTGCGTCGGCGGTCTGATCGGCTCCCGCCTCTCCCGCCGTCTGGTCGCCCGGTACGGCCCCCGCAGGGTCCTGCTGACCGCCGGGACACTGCGGGCGTGCTGGCCGCTGGGGCTGGCGTTCGTCGGCCCCGGTACCGCCGGTCTCGTCCTCGTCATGGTCGTCGAACTCGGTCTGATCACCTGCATAGCCGTCTACACCCCCGTGCTGGCCACGCGACGCCTCAACGAGACCCCACCGGACCGCGTCGTCCGCACCCTCTCCGCCTGGTCCGTCACCGGCAAACTCACCACCGCCGCCCTGACGGCCCTCTGGGGCCTCCTCGCCGCCGTCACCACCCCCCGCATCGCGATCACCGCCGCCGGCGTCCTCCTCCTGGCGACCCCACTCCTCCTGCTCCCCCACCGCCGACCGGCCCGCCCCACCGAGCCACCCATCAAGAACCCCCGAAACCCCCCTGACACCCAGAACTCTCAGACCGCCCAGAGCCCCCCTAGCCCCCAGAGCCCCCAGAGCCCCCAGAGCCCTCAGAATCTGCCGAAGACCTGAGCCCGAGCACGGCGGCGAACGCCGAGAAGGTGGGCGCCACCACCCGCCACGCGCCATGCCTGGGGTCCGTCCAGAAGTCGCTGCCCACGACCCTGGGGTCCGCCGGATCGGTGCGGTAGTCGAGCGCGAGGGCCACGTCGTCGCCCGGCCGCCGATTGACGGCGACGAGGTACGCCTTCTCGACGTCCATCCAGGGCAGTTCGACGGGCGCCTCCCGCCGGCTGCCCCGCAGCACGTGAAACAGATCGGAGGACGAGTCGTCGGCGAACATGTCCATCGACCGGGACTCCCGCTCCATCTCGGCCACGCTGCCGCAGAAGTGCAGCGGATCCTCGAACCACGGAATCACCCGGCCCATCTCCGCGTCCCCCGGATGCACCCACCGCCCCTCCCGCAGCAATGACACCAACAACGGCGGCACGACCAGTCCCCGAATCCACACGCGCTCCATGGCGCACAGGGTGGCACGGCCCTGTACGCCCGTCGCCGTCAGAACATCGTGGTCAGAACATCGTGGTCAGAGCATCGTGGTCAGAGCATCGTGGTCAGAGCATCGTGGTCAGAACATCGTGTTGTCGTTCGCCGAAGTCGCCGGTACGTCCTGGAGCGCGTCCCAATGCTCGACGATCTTCCCGTTGCGCACCCGGAAGAGGTCGATGACGGCCTGGCCGCGCTCGCCCGGCGCGTTCACGTAGTGGCTGTGGACGGCGACGAGGTCACCCTCGGCGATGACACGCTTCGGGGAGACGGAGAGCTGGGGGAACTGCTGGAAGTAGGCGCCCAGCCCGGCCTTGACCCCCTCCACCCCGTTCGGGATGTTCGGGTTGTGCTGGTGGTACTCGGGGCCCCAGTACTTGTCGACCGCCGAGAGGTCCTTGCGCACCAGCAGCCGGTCGAACGCCTTCGTCACCAGCTTCTCGTTGTACGAGGTCAGCCAGGCCGGCCCCGGCTTGCTGGTCCGCGGCCGACTGACCGTGGAGAACATGTCGTTGCCGTTCGCCGACGACTCCGGCACCTCCTGCACCACGTCCCAGTGCTCAGCGATCCGCCCGCCCTGGAACCGGAAGATGTCGAACACGGCGGAGCCCCGACTGCCGGGCGTCAGCACGACGTTGGAGTGCACGAGGACCAGGTCGCCCTGCGCGAGGACCCGCTTGACGTCGTACTCGGCGTCCGGGAACTGCTGGTTCATCACCCCCGCGAGACCCTTCAACGTCTCCGCCCCGTCCGGCGCGAGCGGGTTGTGCTGGATGTAGTCCGGCCGCACGTAACGGTCCACGACCGCCGTGTCCCCCTCCTCGAACACCCCCTTGAGCACGCGAACGGCGACGGCCTTCTGGTAGCCGAGGCGCGAGGCATCCCCGTACGAGACCCGCTCGGCGGCGGCCGTCGGGGCCGCGACCGCCGGTACGACGGCGACGGTCGACGTGAGCGCCGCGGCCACGAGGGCGGCGACAAGGGTGCGGCGGGCAGGCGTGGTGGGGGTCACGATGGCTCCCATGAATAACTTGAAGTTTCAAGGTGGTGGTACTTACCGAAGGAAAGCACTAACCGTTGGATAGCGTCAAGGTCCCACCCATCCAGGCCGCCACACACCCGCCCCCGCTTGCCTAGAGCGCACTCCACGGCCTTGGCTAAGGAGTCATGAAGTACACACAGCTCGGACGCACGGGACTCAAGGTCAGCCGGCTGGTGCTCGGCACCATGAACTTCGGTCCGCAGACGGACGAAGCGGACAGCCACGCGATCATGGACGCGGCGCTGGACGCGGGGATCAACTTCTTCGACACGGCGAACGTGTACGGCTGGGGCGAGAACAAGGGCCGCACCGAGAGCATCATCGGCACCTGGTTCGCGAAGGGCGGCGAGCGCCGCGACAAGGTCGTGCTCGCCACCAAGGTCTACGCGAACATGGCGGCGGACCCCGACGCCTGGCCCAACCACGACAAGCTCTCCGCCCTGAACATCCGGCGCGCGGTCGACGCCAGCCTCAAGCGGCTGCGGACGGACTACATCGACGTCTACCAGTTCCACCACATCGACCGGGCCACCCCCTTCGAGGAGATCTGGCAGGCGATCGACGTCCTCGTACAGCAGGGCAAGATCCTTTACGTCGGCTCCTCCAACTTCCCCGGCTACAAGATCGCCCAGGCCAACGAGACCGCCGCCCGCCGGGGCGGCACCATCGGCCTCGTCAGCGAGCAGTGCCTCTACAACCTCGCCGAGCGTCGCGCCGAGATGGAGGTCATCCCGGCGGCTCAGGAGTACGGCCTCGGGGTCATCCCCTGGTCACCGCTGCACGGCGGACTGCTCGGCGGTGTCATCAAGAAGGAGGTCCAGGGCGGCCGCCGCACCTCCGGCCGCGCGGCCGAGACCCTCGCCGACCCGGCCGCCCGCGCCCAGATCCAGTCCTACGAGGACCTCCTCGACAAGCACGGCATCGAGCCCGGCGAAGCCGCCCTGGCCTGGCTCCTGACCCGCCCCGGAGTCACGGGCCCGATCGTCGGCCCCCGCACGGCGGAACAGCTCGAATCCGCGATCCGGGCCTCGCAGCTGGACCTGAGCGAGGAGCTCCTGAAGTCACTGGACGAGATCTTCCCCGGGCCCGGCCCGTCCCCCGAGGCCTTCGCCTGGTAGCCCTGTGAGCAGCGACGCCGCCGTCTTCTAGGGGCGCGGGGAACTGCGCGACCAGCCCCCACCGGGCCGCAGATCAGTACGGTCCGCAGTTCCCCGGCTCACCCCACCGAGCGGTCACTTTCCAAGCGCCGCCGCGAGAGCAACCACCGCGAACATCAGCACAAGCACACCGGCCATGATCCGGTTACGGGTCTTCGGGTCCACACCACCGAGCCTAACCGGCCACCCCCGGCCCCCTCAGGCGCCCCCTCAGCCCCCGGCAGCCAGGCCCCAGCGCCCAACGACCTCGTACCGCGGCTGCTCCCCCGGCACCCCCGAGGTCGGCAGGTTGCTGCGCACCAACGCCAGCTCGGCGACGGTCCACGTACGCCCGACGAAACGACCGAGCGCCTCGACGTACGGCCGTACCTCGAACGCCTCCCGGCTGCGGGCCACCGTCAGATGCGGCTTGTACCGGCGGTGCTCCCCCATGTCCACCCCGGCCTTGCGCCCGGCCGCCTCCGCCCGGTCGGCCAGCAGCCGCAGAGCACCCAGGTCGCCCTCCGCCCCCGCCCACAGCGCCCGGCCGTGACCGAACTGCCCGCCGCCCGCCACCGCCAGCGGAAACGCATCAGTCCGGTGCGCGACCCGCGCCAACCGCTCCGACAGATCCGTTACGACGTACGCCTCGACCTCCCCGTAGAAGGCGAGCGTGAAGTGCCACCCGGGCGGCTCGGTCCAGCGCAGCCGGTCAGCATCCGCCCGGCCCTTCAACTCCCCGATCATCAGCCCGAGTTCATCCACGACGTCGGCAGGTGGCAGCACCGCGGCAAACAGTCTCATACCTGTCACCCTTCCAGGGAATGGATCACCTGGCGAGCGCCCCACGACCATGGACGTACGACAGGACGTTCAGCCGTACGCTCCCGCCGGCCGAGGGCGACCGCCTCGCCGGGCTCACCGAGCGGTACACCGCCCGGGTCATCCGGGACGAGTGGCCGCTGCTGGCCGAGCAGCGGGACGACCCGGCGGCCTGGCGGCAGTTCACCGAGATCCGGACGATCATCAACGAGCAGGAACCGGCCACCGGCACCGCCGAGGTCCGCTACAACGGCGCGCTCACGGCCGTGGCCCAGCTCGGCGACGCGCGCCGATGGGGGTCCCCCCGCTCGAGCGAAGCCGAGAGTGGGGGAGTGTGAACGAGGCGGCCACGGCCGGGGTCCCCCTGCTGCTGTGGGCCGCCCTGCTCATCGGCGCCCTCGTCACGCTCGCCTTCGTCTACCTCTTCGGCATGGAGAGCCTGCGCGCCCACACCGGGGTGGTCTTCGCGCCGGCCCTCACCATGGGCGTGATGCTGCTGATCGTGTACGAGTTCGACTACCCGTTCAGCGGCCCGATGAAGGTCGGCCCGACCGCCTTCGAGCTGGCCCTGGAACGGATACGGGAGATCACGTAGCGGAGGCGGACACCGGCTGCTCCTTCGATTCCACCGGCTGCTCCTTCGATTCCATCGAGCCCTTCGGCTCCACCGGCCCTTTCGGCACGAATCGCATCTGCGGACGCCCCTGGTTCCACCCCACCGACAGCCGCATCCCGCCGGCCCTGACGAGGATCAGGCCCACGGTGACCGCGGCGGCCGTCGCGACCGCGCCGCCCGCCAGGAAGCCGACCCGGGGGCCGTACGCGTCGGTGACCCAGCCGGCGATCGGCGCGCCCAGGGGGGTGCCGCCGAGGAAGACCATCATGTAGAGGGCCATGACGCGGCCGCGCATCGCGGGGTCGGTGCCCATCTGGATGGCCGTGTTGGTGGTGACGTTCACCGTCAGCCCGAACATCCCTATCGGCACCATGAGCAGGGCGAACATCCAGTACGCCGGTGCCAGCGCGGCCACGATCTCCAGCAGGCCGAAGGCCAGCGCGCCCCCGATCAGCACGCGCAGCCGCGCGGTGCCGCGGCGGGCCGCGAGCAGCGCGCCGGAGACCGAGCCGACCGCCATGAGCGTGTTGAAGAGGCTGTACGAGCCGGCGTCCGCGTGGAACACGTCGTCCGCGTACGCCGACAGCCAGACGGGGAAGTTGAAGCCGAAGGTGCCGATGAAGCCGACGAGGACGATGGGCCAGAGCAGTTCGGGGCGGCCGGCGACATAGCGCAGGCCCTCGCGGAGCTGGCCCTTGGCGCGTGGGGCACGGCGGACGGGGTTCAGGTCGCGGGTCCGCATCAGCAGCAGGCCGGTGAGGGGCGCGGCGAAGGAGAGGCCGTTGTAGAGGAAGGCCCAGCCCGTGCCCACCGTGGTGATCAGCACACCGGCGACGGCGGGGCCGACCAGACGGGCCGACTGGAAGTTCGCGGAGTTGAGGCTGACCGCGTTCTGCAGGTGCTCCGGCCCGACCATCTCCGACACGAACGACTGCCGGGCCGGGTTGTCGACCACGGTGGCCATGCCCACGGCGAATGCGGCCACATACACGTGCCACACCTGAACATGCCCGGAGAGCGTCAGCACGGCGAGCGCCAGCCCCGTCAACGCCATCGACGTCTGTGTCACGAACAGCAGCCGCCGCTTCGGGAACCGGTCGACCAGCACTCCGCCGTACAGCCCGAACAGCAGCATCGGCAGGAACTGCAGCGCCATCGTCACACCGACCGCCGTAGACGAACCCGTCAGGCTCAGCACCAGCCAGTCCTGCGCGATCCGCTGCATCCAGGTGCCGATGTTCGACACGACCTGCCCGACGAAGAACAGCCGGTAGTTCCGAACCCGCAACGACCGGAACATGGACACCCGCTCACGGGCGACGGGGGCCTCGGGGGCGCTCGCGACCGGCTCGGGCGGCGGCCCGGAAGGTGTGGGTGCGGCGGCGGCATCCGGCCGAGCCGGAGCGGGCCGCTTGAGCAGGCCGGTGGTATCCGGCGGTGCTTCCGGGACGGCGGGCGTGGGCGGGGCCTCGTGGAGGGGCGGGGGCTCGTGGGTGGGTGTCGGTGCGGGGACGGAAGGTGCTCCGGGGCCCGTACTCAAAGGGGTTCGCCTCCTTGCGTGGAACGCGTGCGTGTCCTGCGGTTGCGTAAGCCTCACCGCTCCTGTTCTGTCTGCTGGTTTTCGGGTCGCCCCATGCACGCCTTCTGACGGCGCACGGGCTGTAGGCCGGGGCGTACCGGCGGTCGATCCGGCGCGTCCCCACGGCTCCGGCGCACCCGGTGGCCCGGGCGCCCGGTCAGAGATGGGCGAGCCTCTCCAGCACCGGCGCGGCCGCGCGGAGCTTCTCCCACTCGTCCTCGTCGAGGCCCTCCACGAGGGAGGTGAGGAACGCGTTGCGCTTGCGCCGGCTCTCCTCGAGCATCGCCTCGGCCCGCTCGGTCTGGGTGACGACCTTCTGCCGCCGGTCCTCGGGGTGCGGCTCCAGCTTCACCAGCCCCTTGCTCTCCAGCAGGGCGACGATGCGGGTCATCGACGGCGGCTGCACATGCTCCTTGCGGGCGAGTTCGCCCGGTGTGGCGGTGCCGCAGCGGGCGAGGGTGCCGAGCACCGACATCTCGGTCGGGCTCAGCGACTCGTCGACCCGCTGATGCTTGAGCCGACGGGACAGGCGCATCACGGCCGAGCGAAGCGCGTTCACAGCGGCCTCGTCGTCGCCATGGTTTAGGTCAGGCATGTTCCTTAGCGTAACTCATTACTCTCCCTAACGACCACCGGAACCCCACAGCCGCCGCCGTGAGCCCCGCCACTCACGCCCCTTTACATCCCCGCACACCGAACCGCCCGTCGTCCTCACTCATACGAGTGACTCATACGCAGATCGTGACACGACAGACCAGAGCACCCCTGACCCTCGTACACATGGGGACCACTGTGCTCAGCCTGCGGATAGACGGGGAGCTGCTCGACCGGCTCCGGACCCGCGCGGCGAAAAGGGGAATGAGCGTCCAGGACTACGTGATCGGGACGCTCATTCGCGACGACTTCGACGAGCGCTTCCAGACCGCCGTCGACGAGACCGAGAAGTTCTACGGGGTGACGTGACCCGGGCCGCTCACAAGTGACCGGCCCGCTCCCGGCGGGCCGGCGGCGACGCGTGACGCCGTTCGCGGCCATGACATGCGCGACCGCCCCGGATCTCGCGCGACAGCGTGCTGCCCCGCTCCGAGATCCTGACATAGCGGTCTTCGCGCGTAGACCCATCCGCCTCGTAAGCTGTGCCCCATGGCGAAGTGGATCCCCAAGCACGAGGCACCGGAGCCCCTGGAGGGCCCCATCGTGTCGACCATCATCGGCGGCACGATCCTCTGGCTCGTCCTCTTCGTCGTCCAGCTCCCGTTCTACGGCTGGTACGAGGACCACGGGCACACGTGGTGGGTGTGGACCTGCCTGGCGGGAGGCGGGCTGGGATTCATCGGCATCTACTACGTGCGCAGGCGGGACGCGGCCATCAAGCGGGACGCGGCGCGCAAGGCCGAGGCCGAGGCCGACACGAACGCCGGAGCGGCTGACGTAACGCCGGTCGAACCCGTCGAGTAGCACCTCGCATAGGAGATCCCCACCGGGTCGTACGACCACGGCACCATCCCGCCCCTCCCCCGTCCTCCCCAGGTCGGAACTTTGGCGCACTCGGCGGGTGAACGCCCAAATCCGCACGTACCGTCGAATGCATGACGCACATCGACGCGGGCGCCGACCTCGATCCTGTGCACCCCACCCCCGTCCCGGCCGCCTCGGCCGACGGACGGGCGCGTGGCCTGACGGCCGCCGAGGTCGCGGAGCGAGTCGCCCGCGGCGAGGTGAACGACGTCCCCGTACGGAGCAGTCGCTCCACGGTGGACATCGTCCGGGCGAACGTCCTCACCCGGTTCAACGCGATCATCGGCGTGCTCTGGCTGATCATGCTGTTCGTCGCGCCGATCCAGGACAGCCTGTTCGGCTTCGTGATCCTGGCCAACACGGGCATCGGCATCATCCAGGAGTGGCGCGCGAAGAAGACCCTCGACTCCCTGGCCGTGATCGGCGAGGCGAAACCCAGGGTCCGCCGGGACGGCGTGGCGGCCGAGGTCGGCACCTCCGACATCGTCCTCGGGGACCTCATCGAGATCGGGCCAGGGGACAAGATCGTCGTCGACGGCGAGTGCATCGAGACCGACGGCCTGGAGATCGACGAGTCGCTGCTCACCGGTGAGGCCGACCCGGTCGTCAAACAGCCCGGGGACCAGGTGATGTCGGGCAGTTTCGTGGTCGCGGGCGGCGGGGCGTTCACCGCGACGAAGGTCGGGCGGGAGGCGTACGCCGCCCAGCTGGCGGAAGAGGCGAGCCGCTTCACCCTCGTCCACTCCGAGCTGCGCTCCGGGATCTCCACGATCCTCAAGTACGTGACGTGGATGATGGTCCCGACCGCGATCGGCCTGATCATCAGCCAGCTGGTGGTGAAGGAGAACGACTTCAAGGACAGCGTCGCCCGCACCGCCGGCGGCATCGTCCCGATGGTCCCCGAGGGCCTGGTGCTGCTGACGTCCGTCGCCTTCGCGATCGGCGTGATCCGCCTGGGCCGAAAACAGTGCCTGGTGCAGGAGCTGCCCGCCATCGAGGGCCTCGCCCGGGTCGACGTCGTCTGCCTGGACAAGACGGGCACGCTGACCCAGGGCGGCATGGACGTCACCGGACTGCATCCCCTCAACGGCAGCGAGGAGTCGTACGTACGCAAGGTCCTCGGCGCCCTCGGCGAATCGGACCCCCGCCCGAACGCCTCGCTCCAGGCCATCATCGACGCCTACCCGGACAGCGAGGACTGGCGCTGCACCGAGTCGCTGCCCTTCTCCTCGGCCCGCAAGTACAGCGGCGCGTCCTTCAGCGAGGGCGACGGCGCGTCCAGCACCTGGCTGCTCGGCGCCCCCGACGTCCTGCTCCCCGACGACGACCCGGCCCTCACCGAGACCGAACGCCTGAACGAGGAGGGGCTACGGGTCCTCCTGCTCGCCCGCGTCACCCGCGAGCTCGACGACCCCGAGGTCGCCCGCGGCGCCCGCCCCACCGCCCTCGTCGTCCTCGAACAGCGGCTGCGCCCCGACGCGGCCGACACCCTCCGCTACTTCGAGGAGCAGAACGTACAGGCCAAGGTCATCTCCGGCGACAACGCGGTGTCGGTCGGCGCGGTGGCCGGAAAGCTGGGCCTGAACGGACAGGTGGTCGACGCCCGGCGGCTCCCCGCCGAACGCGACGACATGGCGACGGCGCTCGACTCCGGCACGGTCTTCGGCCGGGTCACCCCGCAGCAGAAGCGGGACATGGTCGGCGCCCTCCAGTCCCACGGCCACACGGTCGCGATGACCGGCGACGGCGTGAACGACGTACTGGCGCTGAAGGACGCCGACATCGGGGTGTCGATGGGCTCGGGCTCGGAGGCGACGAAGGCCGTCGCCCAGATCGTCCTCCTCAACAACAGCTTCGCGACGCTGCCGTCGGTGGTCGCGGAGGGCCGCCGGGTGATCGGCAACATCACACGGGTCGCGACCCTCTTCCTCGTCAAGACGGTGTACTCGGTGCTCCTGGCCATCCTGGTGGTGTGCTGGCAGGTGGAGTACCCCTTCCTCCCCCGCCATCTGACCCTCCTCTCCACCCTGACGATCGGCGTCCCGGCCTTCTTCCTCGCCCTGGCCCCCAACAGGGAACGCGCGAAACCCCACTTCGTACGGCGGGTCATGCGGTACGCGATCCCGGGGGGCGTCCTGGCGGCCGTGGCCACCTTCGCCACGTATCTGATCGCACGTCACTATTACGCGGGCGAGGGCGCGTTGGAGGCCGAGACCAGCGCCGCCACCCTCACCCTCTTCCTGATCTCCATGTGGGTGCTGGCCATCATCGCCCGCCCGTACACCTGGTGGCGGCTCGGCCTGGTCGCCGCCATGGGCGCCGGTTTCCTGCTGGTCCTCGTCGTGCCCTGGCTCCAGGAGTTCTTCGCGCTGCGTCTGGTCGGTACGACGATGCCGTGGGTGGCGGTCGCCATCGCGGCGGGGGCGTCGGCCGCGCTGGAGTTCCTGTGGAAGTGGGTGGACCGGCGGTTCCCGGCATAGCGCCTGCTCGGATCCGCATGACGGAACGGAAATTCCGTTGACCGGGAAGTTACGTGCGCGGCATCCAGGAGAAATGTCGCGACCGTTCCCTGTACGCGATCGAGCGCCGTTGGGGCGGCCCGCGCAGGGAGAGAAGCACGATGACGGAAACCACGGACGCCACCGGCGCGGAGACCGGGAGCAGAGGTACGACGCCCGTACCGATGCCCGAGGGGTACTCCCCCAGGCTCTACAACGAGGACCTGGCCCCGGCCACCGAACGCAAATGGGGCGCGTTCAGCATCTTCAACGTCTGGACCTCCGACGTACACAGTCTGTTCGGCTACTTCCTCGCCGCCAGCCTGTTCCTCGTCGCCGGGAACACCTTCAAGTTCCTCATCGGCATCGGCGTCGGCTCGCTGATCATCTACTGGCTGATGACGCTCATCGGCAACGCGGGCGTGAAGACCGGCGTCCCGTACCCCGTGCTGTCCCGCGCCTCCTTCGGCACCTTCGGCGCCAACGTCCCCGCGCTCGTCCGGGCGGTCGTCGCCACCTTCTGGTACGGCGCCCAGACCAGCGCGGCGGCCGGCGCGATCGTCGCCTTCCTGGTCCGCTACGACGGCCCGAAGAACCTGCACGAGACGAGCACCCTCTTCGACCACACCGGTCTGGAGGTCATCTGCTACCTCGTCGTCTGGGCCGCCCAGCTGCTGATCATCAGCAAGGGCATGGAGACCGTCCGCCGCTTCCAGGACTTCGCGGGCCCGGCGGTCTGGCTGATGATGCTGATCCTGGCGGTGGGCCTGTCGGTCAAGGCGGGCACGCTCTCCTTCTCGGTGGACATGTCCGACGGCGAACTCGCCACCCTGGCCAAGAGCGCCACCGGCCTGGACGTGACCCCCGGCTCCTTCGCCGCGATCGCCGCCATCGCGGCCACGTGGGTGACGTACTTCGCCGCCCTCTTCCTCAACTTCGGTGACTTCGCCCGCTTCACACCGGACGAGAAGACCCTGCGCAAGGGCAACGTCTGGGGCCTGCCGGTCAACCTGATCCTGTTCTCGCTGGTCGCGGCACTGACCACGGCCTCCGCGAGCAAGGTCTACGGCGAGGTCATCCTCGAACCGGCCGCCATCTCCGCCAAGTTCGACAGCGCGTTCCTCGTCCTGCTGGCCGCCCTGACCTTCGCGGTGGCGACCCTCGGCATCAACGTCGTCGCCAACTTCGTCAGCCCGGCCTTCGACTTCGCCAACGTCGCCCCGAAGCACATCACGTTCCGCCGAGGCGGCCTGATCGCCGCCGTCATAGCGCTGCTGTTGTACCCGCTCCACCCGTGGGACAACGCCCCGAGCTTCGTCAACGCCATCGGCTCGACCATGGGCCCGATCTTCGGCGTCCTGGTCGTCGACTACTACCTGCTCCGCAAGGCCCAGCTCAACGTCCCCGACCTCTACAAGGAGCACGGCGAGTACCGCTTCCAGGGCGGCTGGAACATCCGCGCCTTCGTCGCCGCCGCCATCGGCGCGGTCTTCTCCAGCATCCTCCCGGTCTACGGCCCCACCACGTACGGCGCGACCCTCGGCCCGTACTCCTGGTTCATCGGGGTCGCGGTCGCCGGGGTGATCTACTTCGCGATCAGCGGGGCGAAGAGCCCCCTGACGCCGAAGACGGCCGAATAACTCCACACACGAAAAAAAGGGCGTTGCGACCGGTAGCCGGTCGCAACGCCCTTTCCATGCGGCGCGTGGGCCTTACTTCACGTCGACGGCGTCGGCCGCCGCAGTCACGGCCGCCGTGCTCGCGCTACCCGAGAAGACGTAGCGGTACGTGCCGTCGACGGTCGCCTTGACGGTGGTCTTCAGAACGCCCGTGGAGGACGTCTTGACCGTCTTGACGTCCTTGTAGACGGACGTGCCCTTCTTCTTGAACTGCAGCTTCACCGACTGGCCGCCGTAGCCCGCGTACTTCTCGGTCTCCCAGTTGACGCGGGTCAGCTTGCTGGTGACCGTGAGGGTCTTGCCCTTCTTCACCGGCTCCGGCGAGGCGTTGGTGCCCGTCAGCTTGGAGTGGCGCTGGAGCTTGCTGGTGCCGAGCTTGCCCTGCCACTTCTCGCCCGTCAGCTCTCCGCTGCTGTCGTCGGCCTGGATGGCGAGGGCGCCCGCCTTCCAGGTGGCGGCACCGGAGTTCAGGAGGTCACCGGCGGCCGGCCGGATGTCGATGAGCGCCTTGCAGCTGGCGGTGGTCGCGGAGGTGGCCTTGCAGGTCGCCGGCTCGTCGCCGAAGAGGACCGGGTCCGTGAAGGCCTGCCCGACCGAGGTGGGCAGCGACTTGAGGTACAGGAACGGCCCGTTGAGGAAGTTCTCGGAGGTGACGTCGACGCCGGCCGCGTGCTTGAGCGTGTACGTCACCGGCACGGAGACCTTCTTGGTGCCGACGACAATGGCCTTGCCGTTGTTCACCTTCATGCCGGAGAAGGAGACGTCGAGGGTCGCCACGTCCGCGTCGGCGGCGGTGGCGGCACCGAAGGCGGACTGCCCGGCACCGGCGGAGACCGCCTGCCAGTCCGGGACCGCCGAGCCGTCGGCCTGTGCGGCCGGGACGGCGAAGGCGGAGAGAGCGAGGGCGCCGGAGACGGCGGCCACGGTGGCACGAATACGCATGCGTTCCCCCGGTGGAGAAGTGGGCCCGACGGGTGTCGTCACATGGGGCCCGGGGTGACCGCGAGTCCGTTGACCCGCGTGATCTGGTGCGTCGGGGGACGCGCCGGTTCATCCGGCGCGTCCCCTGCCGCGTGAGCCCTGGGGCTCGCTGCTTACTTCACGTCGATGAAGTCACCCGCGGCGTTCGAGGCCGCCGTGGCCGCGGTGCCCGCGAAGACGTAACGGTACGAACCGTCGACGCCCGCCTTGACCGTGGTCGACAGGGCGCCCGTGGAAGAGCTCTTGACCGTCTTGACGGTCTTGTACGAGGACGCGTTCTTCGCCTTGAACTGCAAGACCACCGGCTGGCCACCGAAGCCGCCGTTCACGCCGGTGTCCCAGTTGGCGCGGGTCAGCTTGCTGGTGACGGTGACGGTCGCGCCCTTCTTCACCGGCTCCGGGGCAGCGTTGGTTCCCGCGAGCTGGCTGGCGCGCAGGACCTTGAAGGACCTGGCGTTGTCCTTCTGGACGTAGTTGTTGTCCTTGGCCTGGGCGATCAGCCAGGTCTTCCAGGTACCGGCGACCTTGTTGATGGCGTTCGAACCGGGCGTGAAGGTGAAGTTCGCCGAGCAGGTCGACTTGGTGGAGGTCACCTTCTTGCAGGTGAACGGGTCCTTGCTCGGCAGGACAGCGCTGTCCGCGGTGTCGATGTTCTTGCCGTGGAACAGGTAGCCGGTGGCCATCTTGACGCCGGAGTTGTCCGTGACGGTGAAGGAGAGCTTGACCGTCTTCTTCGCCGTTGAGCCGAGGACGATGGCCTTGCCGCCGTTGACGGAGACGCCGGAGACCGAGATGTTGCCGTACTTGTCATCAGCCTGCGCGGCCGGAGCGATGACGGCGGTCAGAGCCAGGGCACCGGTGATGGCGGCGCCCAGAGCAACACGCTTGCGCAATGTTTTCCCCACGTGGAAGGGGTCCCGCGGCAGGAAGCTGTCACGCGGGGCCCGATGGTCTGGTGAGCCTGGTGGCTCACCAGACACGACACGCGGCTCGGGGGAATGGTTGTACGAGTTGTGAACTAGTTTGGTGAATGTTGCGCAGATCACATGCGCAGGGTTTAAAGCTCCCGTCAGTCGAACCAGCGGTCCCGCGCCAACTCCTGAGTCCTGGACGGGTCCTCCAGCAGCGCGGCCACCTCGAAGCGGCGCGGCCACTGGCCCGCCGCCCAGGCCAGGCCGGCCGCGACGCCCTCCACGGTCGAAGCGTGCAGCACGCCGTCCCGGGTCCGGCGCCAGTCCAACTCAACGCCGTCCACGACCAGTTCCTCGTGTTCGACGTACGACGAGGGCGTGGCCGGGCCCAGCAGGACCCGTACCGACTCCGGTACGTCGTGTTCCGTGCCCTCCGAGTCCACCTCGCCCGTCACCGACTCGCTCAGCCGCCGCACCTGGAACAGCTCGGCCAGCTCGGCGGCCCGCGCGGGCCGTACGGGGAGGAGGGGGACGCCGGAGGTGAAGGGCAGCAGGTCGGGGGAGTCGACGACCACGGCGTCGGCCGCGTCCACGACGGTCACCTCGCCGTCCACCACGGCCCGCAGGTCGTCCGGCAGGGTCACCTGTTCGGGGTCGAGGTCGGCCAACGCGCTGTACAGGCCGTGCAGTTGAGCCGAGCTGACCGGGCGGTCCGGGTCGGCCAGACGGTCCAGCAGCTCGGCGGCGCCGCCCGGCTCGTCCAGGAGCGCGGCCACCGACGTACGCACGCCCAGCGCCCGCAGCACCTGCTCGTCGTCGAAGCCGGTGGCGTCGGCCTCGTCGTACAGGCCGTGCAGAAGCGGGTCACCGCCGGCCGCGAGGAGGCCCGCCGGGCGGCGGCCGTCCAGGACCGGGTTCCCGCGCAACCACCAAGCCGTGTACGGGCGTACGACCTCGTGCGTGCCGTCCGGGAGCAGGATCCGTACGGGCTGGACGAGGGCGTCGCGCAGCGGCGGCCGGGCGAGCAGGGCGAGCGCCTCCGGCCAGCGGTCCTCGTCGACGAGGTCCAGGTCGCGCACGGCCACGAGCTCGGTCGCGACGGGCGGTACCGGGCTGTCCGGGAACCGGTCGAGGATGTCCTCGCACCACACGTCCACCGCGTCGAGCAGCCCCGCGTCGTCGGGTTCGGCGAAGTCCCCGTCGCGCGGCTCCAGTTCGTCCGGGTCGAGGACGACGTCGGTGGCGCGTACGAGGGCGAAGTCGGCCAGGACTCCGCAGGCGGCCAGCGGCTGTTCGCCCCAGCGGTCGGCCAGCTCGGCGTCCACGAAGGCGAGTTCGTCCTGGCGCATGACCTGGGCGAAGGGGCTGCCGGGGAGGACGAGTTCACCGGCGGGGGCCAGTTCGCCGTCCTCGTCGGGGAGGGCGAGGGCGCCGAGCCAGGGCTCGTCGCCCGGGTCGAGGGCGGCGTCGCGGACGAGGGTCAGGACCAGCTCCGCGAGTTCGTCGGCGTCCGGACGGCCGTCCTCCTCGTCCCACACGCCGCCCTCGTCGTCCAGGGAGGCGGCGACGGCGGCCCGCACCTGCGGAGTCGTGAGCACGGCGCGCGGGGTCGCGGGCAGGGCGCCCAGCTTCTCCAGCAGCGGATGCGCGGCGTCCGGGTGCGCGACCTTCAGACCGAGGCGGGCGAGGATCTCGGGGCCCGTCTGCGGCCCGTCGGGGATCGGCAGGAGCACCTGCCGGGGCCCGATCGTGGTCCGCCCGTCCGCGAGCGGCACCGGGAGTCCGGACAACCGGTCCGGGTCGACGCCCGCGAGGCTGTCGTAGAGCCGCCGCCACCAGTCGGGCGCCTTCTCCAGGCCCGCGAGCCGGTCGATCGCGTCACCCAGCGGCACACGCGCGACACCCAACGTCCGCAGCTCGGCACGCCGTTCGAGCCCGGCGGGCAGAAGGCTGGGCAGGACGTCCGCGAGCACCAATACGGTCTCGGCCCCGGCACCCTCGACGACCTCGGCGTCCCGGGGGCAGAGCGCGAAGGGTGCGTCGGCCCACTCGTCGGTCTCGGCGCCCTCGGCGGACGGCATGCCGGAGTCCTCGCGGCCCCGGAAGGGATTGGGGACGTCGGGCCAGGTGTCGGCTTCCGGGGCTTCCACCGCCGCCGCGGCGTCCTGGAGCCGGCCGTCCCGCGCGGGCGGCGCCACCGCACGCGGCAGGAACGCGGTCCGCGGCAGCCGCTCCAGGATCGCCTGACGCAGGGCGCCGTCCAGCTCGCCCTTGCCCAGCGGGCCGGGCACGAGGTCGATGATCCCCTCGGTCACCGGCTGCCAGGCGGCGAGGAGTTCGGCGTACGCGTCCGCCGCGCGCTGCACGAGGAAGTCGGTGAGCGGCCCGGGCGCGGCGTGCCGCCGGGTCGTGTCCAGGGGGAAGGAGGCGATGAGCAGCGCGGGCACGCCGAGGGCCTCGTCGCTGGGTGTGGGCGCGTGCACGACGGGGCTGGTGCGCGGCCGTACCGGCGCGCCGTCGGGCCCGGTCGGCACCGCCCAGGTCACCGACCAGTACGGCCGCAGCCGCTCCTCGACGGGCCGGTCCGCGAGCAGCGGGGCCTCGATCGCCCCGTGCCCGGCGACGGTACGCCAGCGCGTGACCCCGTCCCGCGAGTCCTCCACGACGACGTACGGCCCCTCCACGCGCCGTCGCAACGTCCGTACCTCGCTGGGGCCGTTCTCGACGATCACCTCGTCGAGGCCGGGCAGGGCGAGGAGCAACGCGTCGTCGATCGCGTGCAGCAGCCGCTCGGCGAGATCGGCGGCGGCCGCGTCGCGCAGCGGCAGGATGACGACGGTGTCGTACGGGTCCGGCGCGCTTCCCTCGGCCGCGAACGGCAGCCGCAGCAGCGGCACATGCCCGTCCCGTCGGCGGATCTCGTCCCCCAGCCCCGGGCTGTGCCGGGCGACGTCGGCGGCCAGCAGCCGGGCCTCGGCGAGCGACCACCGGATACCGCCGTGCCGCCCGACGACAGCGGGCTCGTCGGTGACGGCGAGCACGGCGGCGAATCCGACCCCGAACCGGCCCACCGCGCCGACAGCGCGGTCAGTGCTGCCCGTGCTGCCCGTGCTGTCAGCGGGCTCCCGTTTCGCGGACGCGCGCAGTGTGGACAGCGACTCGACGCCGGCCGCGTCGAGCGGGGCGCCGGTGTTGGCGGCGACGAGGACGCCGTCCCGGAGGGTGAGCCGCAGCCGCCCCGGGACCTTCGCCCTGGCCGCCGCGTCGGCGGCGTTCTGCGCCAGCTCCACGACGAGACGGTCCCGGTAGCCGCCGAGGACGAGATCCTCCTCGGCGTTGGCATCCTCACGGAACCTGGCCGGACTGGTCGCCCAGGCATCGAGCACGCCCCGCCGCAGCCGAGCCGTCCCGAACGGGTCCGCACCCTCGGCCGCCGGCCGCACGAACTTGCTCACGGTTCACCTTCCCTGTCGCCTGGATCACGAAGGTACCGCGTCGCTGCGCCGCTTAGGCCGGGCGCCCAGGGGGGTGGGGGTGCCTGTGTGTCGGGCGGGTGCGGGTTGTGTGTGGTTGCTCGCGCAGTTCCCCGCGCCCCTTAACGGCATGGGTCGCGCCCGGAGTCTTTTGGGGGCGCGGGGAACTGCGCGATCAGCCCCCACTCACCCGCACCCGCCCGACAACCCCACCCACCCGAGCTCTCAGGCGAACCTACGAGTGCCCCAGGTCGGCCTCGGCCTCGGTCTCATCGACTCCCACCGGCACCGACCCCGAATCCGGCGACGGCCGCAGCGGGAACGGATCCACCCGCGTCTCGTCGAGCCGCGGCGGAGCCGGCTGCGGCGGCTTCGGCATGACCGCGGCCTCCGAGTGCCCCCCGCACCCGTACGTCAGGGAGACGATCCGCCCGTCCGCCGGCGCGTACTCGTTCGCGCACACCCCGAAGGCCTGCCCGAGCGACCCCCCGATCGGCACGAGGAAGCCGCAGCTCACGCAGGACGCGGGTGCCGCCTGGGCCATCGCGGTCTTCGCCCCGAACCCTTCCTCCCACCGGTCCGCGGCCGTGTGCAGCCCGTACCGGGACAGGACGCGGGCCCGCCGCATGCCCAGTTCCTCGGCGACCGCGGCGATCGACCCCCGGGTCGGCGCGAGCGGCAGATGCGCCGGCGTACCGGCGGTGACCTCGGCGTCCTCCGCCTCGACCAGTTCGGCCATGTCGTGCGAGACCGGGGAGTTCGGCAGCGGCTCGTCCTCGCCGGTGTACCCGGGCTCCAGCCGCAGGTCCTCGGCGTCGGTGGGCAGCAGATCGCCGGGACCCATGTCACCGGGCCGGAGCCGCTCGCTCCACGGCACCCACTCCGGTGCGAGCAGCGCGTCGGGGCCCGGGAGCAGGACCACCTCGTCCAGCGTCACGGACTTCGCGCGGGAGGCCCGGGCGACGGTGACGGCCCAGCGCCAGCCGCGGTAGCCCATCTCCTTGCACTCGAAGAAGTGCGTGACAACACGGTCGCCCTCGGAGACGAGCCCCGCGTGCTCGCCCACCACACCGGGGGCGGCGGCCTCCTCGGCGGCGGAGCGGGCAAGGTCGACGGCCTCGGCACACAGGCGGTCGGGGGTGCGGCTTCGCGTGGTCGCTGCGCTCACAGGTATCGCTTCTCTCCTACGCCGTCTCACGAGTGCGCCTCCCTCGGCGGGGGTGCGGACGGAGCGGACCGGAGGGCCGCGTCGACGTCCGCGCCCGATCGCACTCGGGCGCACCTATGTCATCCATTCTGCGGGATGAACGAGAGGCGCGCGGCCGAGAACAACCGCCGCAGGCGCGCTATGCACGCTACCTTCTCCGAGGCTCCGCGCCCACACCGACGTAATGGTTCCGCGATTCCGCTGCGCTTGGCTTTGGCCGGGGAGGGGGTGGGAGGGGGCTTTGGGAGGCGGGGTCGGCTGTTGGCGGGAAACCGCCGGGGGCTGTGTGAAGGGGGCGCCTTCGAGCTCGGGAGGTGCGGGTCGTCGGGCGTCCGCGGGTGGATCGTGGCTGATCGCGCAGTTCCCCGCGCCCCTTGAAGGGCCTACGGCCCGTCCAAGGGCCTGCGGCCCATCCAAAAGGCCCGCGGCCCGTGCAAGAGGCCTGTGGGCCTCCGAAAGGCGATCGGCCCGCAGGGCCGTCGGCTTTCAGGGGTGCGGGGAACTGCGCGACCAGCCCCCACGCACCCGCAGACAACAAGCGCACCACAGACACCCCCACCCTCGCCCGCCCCCACCGCTCCGGGGCCATATGAGCGGTAAACGCACTACGGCCCCCTTTCTCGGGGCACTATGACGAGGTGACCGGCGCCGAGCGGAGCGAAGCGCGCGGATCGGGTCGGGTGACCGGGGCCGTCCGCTCGGTGGGCCGTGCCCTGCATCTGCCGGTGACAGGGCCGGCCCGCGGCATCCGCAGGGCGACGCACGCGCACGGCGCCGGCGAATCCGGCCTCGGCAAACTCATCGAACTGCACGGTGTGAACGGCGCGGGCGACGTGATGATCACCGTCTCCCTCGCCTCCACGGTCTTCTTCTCCGTCCCCACGGACGAGGCCCGAGGCCGCGTCGCCCTCTACCTCGCCATCACCCTCGCCCCCTTCGCCCTCCTCGCCCCCGTCATCGGCCCCCTCCTGGACCGCCTCCCGCACGGCCGCCGCGCCGCGATGGCCGGCGCGATGCTGGCCCGCGCCCTGCTCGCGCTGGTCCTCGTCGGCGCCGTCGAGACCGGCAGCCTCCAGCTCTACCCCGCCGCGCTGGGCGTCCTGGTCGCGTCGAAGGCGTACGGGGTGGTGCGCAGCGCGGTCGTGCCACGGCTGCTCCCGCCCCGGTTCTCCCTGGTGAAGGCCAACTCCCGGGTCACCCTCTGCGGTCTGCTCGCCACCGGCGTGGCCGCGCCCATCGGCGCGGGACTGCAGGCACTCGGCTCCCAATGGCCGCTCTACGGCGCCTTCGTGATCTTCATCGCGGGTACGGTCCTCTCCTTCACGCTCCCCTCGAAGGTCGACTCGGCGAAGGGCGAGGACATCGCGCTGCTCGCCGCCGACCCCGAGCATCTGCACGGCCCGCACCGCAGCAGCACGCGTCTGCGCCCGGGGCTGCGGACGGTCGGCCCGGCGGTCACCCACGCGCTCGGCGCGAACGCGGCCCTGCGCTGTCTCTCCGGCTTCCTGATCTTCTTCCTGGCGTTCCTGCTGCGCGAACACCCGCTGCACGGGCAGAGCGCCGCCGTCTCGCTGGGCATGGTGGCCGTGGCGGCCGGTACGGGAAACGCGCTCGGCACGGCCGTGGGAGCGTGGGTGAAGCAGCGTTCGCCGGAACTGATCGTCGTCACCGTCGTCGCCGTCGAACTCGGTGTGGCGATCACGGCGGCCCTGTTCTTCGGCACGTTCTTCATCGCCGCCCTCGGCGCGGTCGCCGGCTTCTCGCAGGCCCTGTCGAAGCTGTCCCTGGACGCCCTGATCCAGCGGGACGTCCCCGAACCGGTCCGGACCTCCGCCTTCGCCCGCTCCGAGACCCTGCTCCAGATGTCGTGGGTGGTCGGCGGCGCCATCGGTATCGCCCTCCCCCTCAACGGCACCCTCGGCCTGTCCGTGGCCGCCACGATCGTCGCCGCCGGCTGGCTCACCACGGTCCGCGGCCTCCTCTCCTCCGCCCGCCACAGCGACGCGCCCCGCGCCCGGGTGGCCTGACCCGGCCCGGTGCCGAAAGCGCTCGGGGCCCGGCGAAACGGGGCCCGCCCCGGCCGCCGGACACGGCACGCCGCACCCCACGTAGGGGCACCCCTGGACATGCCCGATAGCCTTCGCCCATGACCTCCCAGCGTTCCCGTCGCGCCGCAGCCACTCTCGGCGCCGTTTCCGCCGGACTTCTCGTCCTGTCGGCCTGCGATGAGCCGACGCCGATGGCGACCGTCACGATCGGCACCGACTCGATCAGTTCCGAGGCCGAGTGCTACCGGACCCTCGACGCCGCACAGGCCAAGGAGTGCGCGCAGGAGAAGCCCTCCGAGTCGATCGAGCTGCCCGAGGGCGAGGTCCTGCGCATCGGTGTCGACCCCGAGGTGGCGGACACGGGCTGGGCCCTGTGGATCAACGGGGAGCAGGCCACCAGCAACACGTTCAAGAAGACGTACTTCTCCTTCGAGGACGCCGCCCTCTTCGCCACCCAGCCCGGCCAGACCGCCGCGAAGTCGCTGACCATCAGCGTCGTCGAGCAGAACGAGGCCGGTTCGGACATCAAGGGCGTGTGGAACTTCAAGCTGACGAACCCGGACGCCTGATCCACGCCCGCCGACGATGCGCATCCTCGTAGCCACCGCGGTCCCCGCCGAACGGGACGCGGTGGCACGGGCGTTCCCGGGCCCCGGCACCGACGTACCCCTCCCGGCAACCACCCTCCACCGCTTCCGGCACACCGGCGACGACGCCCCCGGCTCCCCGCCGTCCCATGACGACACCGGTTCCCTGCCCCCGTCTCACGCCAGCCGGGACAACGGCTCCCCGCCCTCCGGCCCCGTCTACGATCTCCTCGCCGCCGGTGTGGGGCCCGCTCTCGCCGCCGCTTCCACCGCCGCCGCGCTGACCGCCGCGGCCCTGGACGGCAGGCCGTACGCGCTGGTCGTCTCCACCGGGATCGCGGGCGGCTTCCAGCCGGAGGCCCCCGTCGGTTCCCTGGTCCTCGCCGACGAGATCACGGCGGCCGATCTCGGCGCCGAGACCCCCGACGGCTTCGTCCCGGTCACCGAGCTGGGCTTCGGCACGGTCACCCACCACCCGCCGCGGGCCCTCGTCCACGCCGTCGCGACCGCCACCGGCGCCCGCACCGGCACCGTGCTGACCGTCTCGACGGTGACCGGCAGCGCGGACCGCGCCACCGCGCTCCGCGCCCGGCACCCGCGCGCCCTGGCCGAGGCGATGGAGGGCTTCGGAGTCGCCGAGGCCGCCGCCGCGCACACCGTCCCCGTCCTCGAACTACGGGCTGTCTCCAACCCGGTCGGCCCGCGCGACCGCGCCGCCTGGCGCATCGGCGACGCGCTCACCGCACTCACCGAGGCCTTCGGGAAGCTGACGCCCGTACTGGAGAGTTGGGATCCATATGACCCCCATGACCCCCGTGAACCCGGTGATCCCCATGAGTTCTGAGGCGCTGAACGGCACGCTGCGGATGGCGTATTCGCCCTGCCCCAACGACACCTTCGTCTTCGACGCCTGGGCCCACGGCCGGATTCCCGGCGCGCCCGCGCTCGATGTGACGTTCGCGGACATCGACGTCACCAACGCCATGGCCGAACGCGGTGAACTCGACGTCCTGAAGGTGTCGTACGCCGTCCTGCCGTACGTCCTCGACACATACACGCTGCTGCCCTGCGGCGGCGCGCTGGGGCGGGGCTGCGGTCCGCTGGTGCTGACGCGGGAGCCGGGCCCGGACGGTCTGGACCTCACCGGCCGTACGGTGGCCGTGCCGAGCGAGCGGTCGACCGCGTATCTCCTCTTCCGCCTCTGGGCGGCGGACACACTGCCCGGCGGCGTCGGCGAGATCGTCGTACTGCCGTTCCACGAGATCATGCCGGCCGTGCGGGACGGGAAGGTCGACGCCGGTCTCGTCATCCACGAGGCCCGCTTCACGTACCAGAACTACGGCCTCCACAAGCTCGCCGACATGGGCGAGCACTGGGAGGGCACGACGGGTCTGCCGATCCCGCTGGGCGCGATCATCGCCAAGCGGGCACTGGGCGAGGAGACGTTGACGCGGATCGCCGAGACGATCCGTGCGTCGGTCCGCGCGGCTTGGGACGACCCCGAGGTCTCCCGCCCGTACGTCCTCGAACACGCCCAGGAGATGGACCCGGCTGTCGCCGACCAGCACATCGGCCTGTACGTCAACGAGTTCACGGCGGATCTGGGCGAGGACGGCTACGCGGCGGTCAGGGGCCTGCTCACCCGCGCGGCGGCCGAGGGGCTGGTACCGCCCCTCGGCCCGAACGCGCTGGATTTCCCTTAGGTGTGAGGGCTACACGTCCAACTGGTCGGCCACGGCCCGGAGCAGACCCGCGATCTTGTTGCCCGCGGCACGGTCGGGGTAGCGGCCCCGCTCCAGCATCGGCGTGATGTTCTCCAGAAGTGTCGTCAGATCCTGCACGATCGAGGCGAGCTCGTCGGGCTTCTTGCGCTGTGCGGCGGCGACCGAGGGGGCCGGCTCCAGGATCGTCACGGAAAGTGCCTGGTCGCCGCGCTGACCGGCGACGACCCCGAACTCGACCTTCTGGCCCGGCTTCAAGGTGTCGACACCGGCGGGCAGTACGGAGGAGTGGACGAAGACGTCACCGCCGTCGTCGCGGGAGAGAAAGCCGAAGCCCTTCTCGCTGTTGAACCATTTGACCTTGCCAGTCGGCAAAGCACACACTCCCTCGATCGGTCCCGGACGCTCCTGGACACCCGGTTGAACTGCCGTCATGCAACCCTACCGGGGGTC
The DNA here is from genome assembly GCF_024612015.1 of Streptomyces sp. CA-210063. Lineage (NCBI taxonomy): Bacteria > Bacillati > Actinomycetota > Actinomycetes > Kitasatosporales > Streptomycetaceae > Streptomyces > Streptomyces sp. CA-210063. The sequence continues at coordinate 5,921,534 of NZ_CP102512.1, read as the reverse complement.
TCTCCAACCCAACACGCCTTAAAACGAGACTGAGCCCCTGCCTGTGTCGGCAGAGGCTCAAAGTGGTGCAGGAAGTGTGAGGGGATTAGCTCTCCTTGGCTTCCACCTTGCTACGGAAGACGGTCGCACGGCCGATACCGTGCTTGGCCGCAACCTTCATGACGCTCATGCCGCCCTCAAGGTCTTCCAGGATTGCCGTACGGTCAATCTCCCTGGGACGTCCCCACGTCTTCAGAGGCACGGCGCCACGCTGGCACTTCAACTCAAGCTGAGCCACCACAGAGCCCATATCGATAGCCAAGAGGGTCTGAGGGTCATCGTCACCGTTGCGAGTGTCGAACGGGAGAGCACCCCCGAGGACCTTGCCGGTAGGCACGTCTGCCGCGTACTCGTCGGAACCTGCGTCTGAGAAGTGTTCTAGTGCAGCACCGCGTTGATCTTTCGGGGGTTCATGCGGCTTTGAGTGGGTGCCGTCGTAGGTCCAGCGGTAGTGCTGAGCGTCCGTGGTGTCGTTTTGGAGCACGAAATCGTCGATGCGGTCGCCGAGGTCCTGGCGCGATGTGAACGCGCCCCGACGTAGTAAACGCCGGGTGAGCGCGGAGAAAAAATCTCCACTTGGTTCAGCCAGGACGCGTGCTTCGGCGTCCAGTGGATGTGGAACCGTGGATACGCCGCGAGCCAGGACCGGGTCTTCTTCGCGGTGTGCGAGGAACCGTTGTCCAAGACCAGGTGGATGTCCAGGTGCGCAGCGATGCTGGAGTTCAGCAGCCGCAGGAACCTGATGAACGTGTCGGCATTGTTCCGGGCGATGGTCTCGGTGATGACCTGGCCGGTGTGGACGTCGAGGGCGACGACGGGACACTGTGCCGTGGCGGAGGTATTCGAACTCCCGGCGGGTGCGCCGTCCCGGTCGTCCGGGCTGGTCGGGATGCTTGCCGGAGCGGGCGGTGATCCCGGTCTTCTCATCGACCGACAACACCACCGAGTCCGCACGACAGTTGCGGTAGACGGCGCAAATGTCGGCGGCGCGGGTGAAGAAGTCCGGGTCGGCCAGGCGCGTGAGCCAGCCGCGGACCAGGTGGGGCTTGAGGTCGACGGCGCCCAGGATCCGTCCGACCTGCGAGGCGGAGACTGCCGGGCCGAAGAGCCGGAGGTGGCAGGCCGGCCGTAAGTGAATCCATGTGCCGTCCGGGCCCGGCGGAGCTGCGGTCGCGGCCGCGATCACGCGCAGCCGGTCGGCGGGGCTGAGCCGGGGACGGCCGCGGGGCCGGGGACGATCGGACAAAGCGGCCATCCGCTCGGTGGCGAAGCGTGTGCGCCAGGCCCGGACAGTGTCCACATGCCGGCCGATCCGCCGCGCTATCGCAGCGTTCGACATCCCTTCGGCACAGGCCAACACCGCCGCGGCCCGTTGGACCGGGCCCGCCTGCTCCGTCCGGGATGCGGCCAGCTCCTCGAACCCGGCCCACTCGTCAGCCTCCAAAACGATCGCGAACGGACTCGCCGGCACCAATCCCCCACCCCCGAGAACAGCCCACCGGTCCGCAGACCTTGGCAGCCCGGCCCGGGGCCCCGGACAGAGCGGCCCCGGCATGATGGAAGCCATGGCGACCCAGAACACGGTGAAAGCCCAAGTGCTACGACAACGCCTTGCCGAGCGGGCCTGGCGCTGGCCGCCCATAACCGAGCTCACAGTTCGCTACCGAGCCGGATTCGCCTACCTCGACGCGCTGCTCGACAACGGCGACGAACTCCCGCTGTGCCGCCTGCGCGACACCGGCGACCCCGACCGGTGGGGCTTCGCCCTCTACACCGACAACACCGGACGCTACGAGGACACCATCCTGCCGACCGGGCACCCGGTCGGCACCCCCGAGGAAACTCTCGACTGGTCCTGCGGCCTGCATCTCGGCGCCCCGGTCACAGCACACCTCGCACGCGGCGAGGACCTCGCCGCTGCGGTGGACATCTGGCGCCAAGCCAATACTGCTCGCGGACGACCGCCCACCGAGCAGCGCATCGCCCGGGTGAAAGACAAGCTCGCCGAACCCGATGCGCTCGTCCTGGTGGCCTCGGTCGGTGATGAGGTGCTCGGCATGGCCTTGGCCGAACCGGGACGCGACCAGGACGGCCACGGAGCGCGGCTGGAAGAGCTGTGCCACATCTCCATGGTTTTCGTCCACCCCGACCACTGGGGACGACGTTTGGGACTGCTCCTTCTCGAAAGCATCTCAGGACACGCCAACAAGCATGGGTACGCACACCTCCAGGTATGGACCGGCGAGAGCAACGACCGGGCGCAACACCTCTACCGACGCGCTGGCTTCACTCCCAGCGGACGCACCCTCCTGCCCGACAGCGGGGAACCAGTGCTCCATTTCGTCCGCCCTGCTTCATAATCCCGAAAGATCAACGCGGTGCCGCACTAAGTGTGCGCAAACTGCTCTGGATAGCGCTACAGCGGGCCGTCGGACCCGCCGGTACCAGCGTCTCTAATCAGCTTACTGATCCCATGTCAGATATAGCGTCTGGCGTGGGTTGTGCCCATCGTGGAGGGGTGGCGTGAGCGTGCAGGTGGAATCCTGCGCCCAGTGCTGCTCCTCGTGGCCGGTGTCGGCTGGTGGTGGGGGTGCTGATCGTGGTCACGCCCTGGTTCCGGTGGGCTGCGCGGGGCAGCGTCCTGCGGTCCGTTGGTGCGTGTCCCTCCGGACGCTTGCCCGCCGGACCCGAGGGGCCGGTGGGGGAGGGTGCCCCGCGTCGCCTGGGCGCGGGGCGTGTGGGTTTCCGCCGGGTGGGGCCGGTCTTGGACCGGTCGGCCCGGCTGGTCTGGGCGGTCGGGGTGATGACCGCGTGGGTCTCGAACTTGTCCACGACCGTGCGGATCACCATCTGCCCGGTGGCGCGGTCGGTGACGGTCCTGGCCTGGTGGGTGAGGCCGCGTGCGGTGATGCGTTGCCAGGCGCCGTGGTCGCGGTCGCCCTGCCAGCCGCATCCGGCCCGGTCGGGGCAGACGGCCCATTTCCAGCCCGGTGTGGTGGGGAGGTCGGGGGCTTTGCGGTGCCGCAGCGGGGTCAGGCACCGCGGGCAGTGGCGGGAGGTGTTGCGGGGCGGGGCGGTGACGACGGCGATGCCGGCCTCGGCGGCCAGTTGCCGGATGCGGTCGACGATCTGGCCGCGCACCGTCTGGGACAGGCGCGTATTCGTGGTGCGGCCCATGCCGCCCGCTTCCATCGACCGCAGGTCTTCCAGGTAGATGACCGTGGCGTGGGCGGCGATGGCCTGGTCCACCACCCAGCGGGCGGCGGCCCGGGCCAGGGCGTCGTTGAGGTGCGAGCGACGGTCGGACACGAAACGGATCTCGTCCCGCAGCACCCCATGTCTGCCGGACAGCTCGTGCTGCTCGTCGGCTCCGATCAGCCGCTGGTACTGGTCGGCCTTGGTGTGCAGGTGTTCCGACAGACGCCGCAACCGGTGCTGCCTGGACAGAACTCCGGCGGCCCGGAACTGGGCCCCCGCCCCCAGCGCGGTGATGCTGCCGTCGTCGTGGAGCCGGGCCGCGCCCGCAGACAGCAGGGTGTTCAGGCCCCAGTCCACCCCGAGCGCCACCATGTGGCCGGTACGGCGGGACCCGGGGACGGCATGGGTGTAAGCCAGATCGGCGCGCACCGTGCTGCCCGTGATGCCCGTGATGCGCAGGGTGGGCAGGTGCAGCACCGCGCCGGGCGGGACCGTGGGCGGCAGCGTGACGGGGCAGGCTACCCAGGTCCAGTCCCGGTAGGAGCGCGGGTCGGGCCGGGCGGGCAACTGCAGGCGCAGCAGCGCGCGTTGCGGGTCGTATTCGCCGCGTTCGATGGTGGCCTGCTGCCCGTCACACGCCGACAGCAGCAGCATCCGCGTCGCCCGGGGCGGGGCCTCCAGCTCGAACACGCCGGTCGGCAGGCGGCCGTTCCTGCTGGCGAAGGCGGTGATCTGCCGGGTGCGGGAGCGGATCACACTCGACGGCAGATGCCGACCGCCGGGGACCGCCTCCCGCACCCGCTCCCACTCCTCAGGTGTGCGCCTGCCCGGATCGCACGGCCACGTCCGAAGGACCGCGGACGTCAGCTCGGCCCGCCAGTGTGCCGAGCGCAGGGCGCGCCCGGCCTGTTCCTGGGCCATGCGCACAATCCGGTCGTTGACCCTCACGCCGTCGGCCGGGGCGGCCGTCCAACCCAGCCGTCGCAGCGCCATCCACGCGTTCGACGGCAGCTTCCGTCCGCCCACATCCTCACCCGAGGCGAGCACGTCCACATCGGTGGCGTTCCAGTGCCCGGCCAGCAGTTCGCCAGCCATGCCGGACACCAGATCAGCTGCCCAGCCCACCCGCTGCGCCAGCACAGCAGCCGACAGCACCTCACCCGTCCTCTCCACCACACCCGCGCGCAGCAGACCACGGGCACAGGCGGTCCGGGCCATTTCACCCTCGCCCAGCGGCAGCTTCCGGCTCAACGGTTCCCCCTTCCCCGCCCATCGTGCTGTCATCCGGTCAACGACACTCTCGAGAAAAGGTCACCCATTCGATCCACGCACTCATATACGACCCGAGACCGACCGACACCGGACACACGGCACGACACCGACAGGCGACACATCGCTACGGATACCAAAGGAAACGTATGAGCCTATTGGTCCGGGAGCAGGTGACAAGACGTCGGCCGACTGTTCCCTCGCGCTGGGAACTACCCTGGTCGGGTGCGTGACAAAACCCAACCGAATTCCGCCGAACCCGGTGACCGGCTGATCCGTGCCGGAGCCATCGTCTTCTTCGTCGGCGCCGTGGCCACACTCGTCACCGTGGCCCCGCTGTTCCTCGGAACGACTCCGTTTCCCACCTACATGTTCGTCCTGAGCATGCTCATGGGCGTCGGATTCCTCATCGCCGGCGCCGGAGTACTCCAGTCCGTCGCGGCGGGGCGCAGAAGGGCGCGCGAGGCGCGTTTCTAGCGCCTACCGGTGGCCGTGACGCGCCAGCCACTCCGGGAAGACGGTCAGGTCCGTGAGGACGACGTCGGCGCCGGCCTCCTGGAGCTCCCGCTCGTCGCAGGGTCCGGTGGCGACGGCGACCGAGTACGCCTGTGCCGTGCGGGCGCCGCGTACGTCGCCGGTGTGGTCTCCGACGTACACGCTCGCGCCGTGCTCGCGCAGCGCCACGGCCTTGGCCTCCGCCCAGAGGTCGCCGACGACCACGTCCGGCTCCATCCCGAGGTGCTCCAGGTGCAGCTTGGCGTTCGGCTCGTACTTGGCGGTGACCACGATCGCCCGGCCACCGGCCGCCCGGACCGCCGCGATCGCCTCCGGCGCGCCCGGCATCGCGGGGGTCGCGGCGATCGCGATCGCCGGGTACATCTCGCGGTAGAGGTCCGCCATCGAGGGGATGTCCGCCGCCGGGAACCAGTACGCCAACTCGTCCGCCAGCGGCGGCCCGAGCCGGGTGATCGCCAGGTCGGCGTCTATGTACGTCCCCGTCCGCGCCGCCAACGCCTCGTAACAGGCGTGGATCCCCGGCCGCGAGTCGATCAACGTCATGTCGAGATCGAACCCGACGGTCAGCACGCGAGAGTCCATGCGGTCCATTGTGGGGCCGGCGAGGTTGTGGGTCGGGTGCGGGTGGGTGGGGGCTGGCCGCGCAGTTCCCCGCGCCCCTGCTTTTCAGGGGCGCGGGGAACTGCGCGAGCAACCACAACGCGCCCGCACCCGCCCACGAACCCCCACCCCCCGAGCTCTCCCGCGTGGCGGGGTCGAAGGGGCGGCAGCCCCTTGGATGGGACGGGTAGGGGCGGCGGGGGCGAGGAAACGCCTGGTCAGCGAGCCCGCTGGGAACGCCAGAGCAGATACAGCGCGGAGGAAACGGCAGCAAGTCGAAGCACCCAGGGCCAGGTCTCCACCAGTGCATCGTTCATCTGCCCCTGAGCGATCGGATCCCCCCACCGCCCATCACTCCGCCCCCACAGCCAGACGATCCCACCCCCGGCCACCACCCCCGGAATCCCCATGACCGCCCATTTCGACTCAGCGGGCGTCAACCTCCGCGAGAGATAGGCGATCAACCATCCCAGCCCCAACGGCACCAGACTCCCCATCACCGCCCCCGCGACCAACAACACCGCGGCCAGCAGCAACAGCGGATTGCTCCACCCCCCACCGACCCCCCGCAGCCGAGGCAACCGGCGCCGCCGAGGCACCTCCTCCTCCGCGTCGACCGCAGAAAGCGCCTCCCCCTTCTCGACGGCCGTCTTCTCGACCACCGCCTTCTTCGGCGCCCCCTCCCCCTCCTCCTTCACCGGCGGCGGCTTCAGCAACTCCGGGATCTCCACACCCCCGACGAACCCCGGCACGGCATCCCCGAGCCCGAACCCGAGATCGTCACCCCCGGGGCCGGCACCCCCACCGACCCGCCACCAGTCGGGCTGCACACCCCCGTCGCCCAACTCGTGCAGCGGAGCGAGATGCGGCGGGGCGGCCCCGTCCCGCACCACCGGCGGCGGCACGTCGTCCGCGGGCCGCGGCCGGGGAACGACCCGCCGCAGACTCTTGGCCAACCCCTTGGGCGGCTCGTCGTCCTCGCCCTCACCGCTCGTCGCCCGCTGTACGGGCACGGCGGCGGCCCTGGGCTCCGGTACGTCCCCGGGGGCGCCCGCGGCCTCGACGACCTCGTCCGGGGTGCCCAGGCGGGCGATGATGCGGCGTACGGCGGCCGGACTGTCGACCGGCGCCTTCGCCCGCCGCCGGTCGATCTCGTCCCGCAGCCCCGACACGAGCCGCATCCGCGTCGCCGACGGCAACTGCCGCTGCTGGGCCAGGTCACCGACCCGGCTCAGGTACTCATAGACGACCTGGTCGCTCTCAATCCCCACGAAGCCCCTCCGGGGTTGGCGCGCATACTCCCCCGACGGTATCGCTTCCAGGCGCCCGGGGTTGATGGGCCACGGCCGCCCCAGCTCGGGTCAGGCACCCGGCCCCGGGCTGAACGAAGTGCGGGGTTCCGCTCACCGGCGCTGCCCGGGTGCCGCCGCCCCCACCCGCGCCGCCCCAGCGGCACGACTGCCCGCAGCCAGGACGGCTGGGACCGCTGGGACGACTGGGGCCGCAGGCACGCTGGAGCCGCAGGCGCGCTGGGCCCGCAAGGCCAGCAGTCCCCGCGCCCCGTAAGGGGCGCGGGGAACTGCGCGACCAGCCACGACCCACCCGCAGCCGCCACACAAGAACCCGCCCCCAGCTACTAGGCGCCCCTGCGGTTCCTGAGGCCGCAGGGGCACAGGAGCCGCAGGCACGCTGGGCCCGCAGGCACGCTGGGCCCGCAAGGCCAGCAGGGCCCGCGCCCCGTAAGGGGCGCGGGGAACTGCGCGACCAGCCACGACCCACCCGCAGCCGCCACACAAGAACCCGCCCCCCGAGCTACTAGGCGCCCCAGTTCGGCACAGCCGCTACCGTTGGCCGGATGAGCCCCGAGCAGCACACCCCCACGGAGACGGCGCCCCCCGGCGGCACCCCCCGTTCCCTGGCGGAAGCCCTACGCGGACGGGACGACCGTTCGCTCGCCGTGCTGCTCCGGGCGCGGCCGGACCTCATCACGCCCGTGCCCACGGACCTGACCCAGCTGGCGACCCGCGCCGGCACGCGCGCGTCGGTCGTACGGGCCCTGGAACGCCTGGACCGGTTCGCCCTGCAGACGGCCCAGGCCCTGGCCGTCGCGGCCGACCCGGCGTCGTACGACGAACTCGCGTCCCTGCTGGCCGGCGACGAGGCGGACCCGGCCGTCACCGCCGCGCTGCCCCACGCCCTCGGCACGCTGCGCGACCAGGCCCTCGTCTGGGGCCCCGACGACCGGCTCCGCCTCGTCCGCACGGCCCGCGAACTCCTCGCCCCCTCCCCCCAGCACCCCTCCCCCACCGGCCTCGGCCCGACCGTCGCCGAGGCCACCGCCGGCATGTCACCGGGGCGGGTCCAGGAGATCGTCACCGAGGCCGGTCTGGCGAGCACGCACGACTCCGTCTCGGCCGTCACCGCCCTCAGCGAACTCTTCACCGACCGTCGCCGTATGGCCGCCCTCCTCGCCTCCGCGCCCGCCGAGTCCCTCGACGTCCTGACCCGCCTGGTGTGGGGGCCGCCGTACGGCCAGGTCACCGCCAACCCGGCGGCCCATCTGCGCTGGCTCCTGGACCGGGGCCTGCTGCTGCCCACCGCCCCGGGCACGGTCGTCATCCCCCGCGAGGTGGCCCTGCATCTGCGGGCGGGCCGCGCGCACCGGCAGGTCCAGCCGGTGCCGCCGCCCGTCGAGGCGGCGGCCGCCCACCGTCCACAGGTTGTGGACGCGACGGCGGCCGGCCAGGCGTACACCGCGCTGGCGACCGTCGAGGAGCTGCTGAAGGACTGGGACGAGGGCGGCCCGGGCGTCCTGCGCGCGGGCGGACTGAGCGTGCGCGACCTGAAGCGGACGGCCGTGGCCCTCGACCTGCCCGAGCCCGTCGCCGCCTTCTGGGTCGAACTCGCCTACGCCGCCGGGCTGTTGGCCTCGGACGGCGAGGCCGACGAACGGTACGCCGCGACCCCCGCGTACGACGAGTGGCTGGAGCTGCCCCCCGCCGAGCGCTGGGCGCGGCTCGCCACGGCCTGGCTGACGGCGACCCGTACGCCGGGGGTGATCGGCGAACGGGACGCCAAGGAGCGGACGTTGTCGGCGCTGGGCCCGGGCCTGGACCGTTCGGCCGCGCCCGAGGTACGCCACCGGGTCCTCGCCCTGCTCGCCGGGCTCCCCGAGGGAACCTCGGCCACCCCCGACTCCGTACTGGCCCGCCTCCACTGGGAACGCCCCACCCGCGGCGCCCAGCAGCCCCCGCAGGCCCAGCAGGCCCAGCAGGCCCAGCAGCAACCCTCGCAGTCCCCGCAACCTGGCGGTCAGCCGCGCCAGGGCGAAGACCTGCGCTCCCGTATCGCCCGCTGGACCCTCTCCGAGGCCGAGTCGCTCGGCGTCACCGGGCGCGGGGCGCTGTCCACGCACGGCCGCGCGCTCCTCGGCCTGCCGCACGAGGCCCCCGCCCCGGCCGAGCTGCCGGAGACCCCCGGCGACAAGCTCCCCGCCCACCACGCCCCCTCCCCAGACCTCGTCGCCGAGCAGGCCGCGGCGGCCTCCCGGGCGGCCCGGCTGCTCGCGCCGCTGCTGCCCGAGCCGTTGGACCACGTCCTGCTCCAGGCGGACCTGACGGCCGTCGCGCCCGGCCCGCTGAAGCGGCCGCTGGCGGACATGCTGGGCGTTCTGGCGGACGTGGAGTCGAAGGGTGGCGCGACGGTGTACCGGTTCACGCCGGGGTCGGTGCGCCGGGCGCTGGACGCGGGCCGCAGCGCCTCCGACCTGCACGACTTCCTGACCGCCCACTCGCGTACGCCGGTCCCGCAGCCGCTCGCGTATCTGATCGACGACGTGGCCCGGCGCCACGGTCATCTGCGGATCGGCGCGGCGTCGGCGTACGTGCGCTGCGACGACGACGCGATGCTCAACGAGATCCTCGCCGACAAGCGGTCGCAGGGGCTCGGGCTGCGGCGCCTGGCGCCGACCGTGCTCGCCGCCCAGGCGGACCCGGCGGCGCTGCTCGACGGGCTGCGCGCGATGGGCTACGCGCCGGCCGCCGAGTCCGCGGAGGGCGACGTCCTGATCACCCGGGCGCACGCCCACCGCACCCCGCCCCGCACGGCCCCGGAGCCCGTCCCGGACGGCCCCCCGGCCCCGGACGACACCCTGCTGGGCGCCGCGATCCGCGCGATCCGCGCCGGTGACCTCGCCTCCACCGCGCCCCGCAGGACGACGGCCGGCGGCCCGGCCCCGGCCGGCGCCCTGCCGCGCACCAGCTCCGCCGAGACCCTCGCCACCATGCAGGCCGCCGTCCTCACCGGCGAGGCCCTGTGGGTCGGCTACGTCAACGCCGAGGGCTCCGCCAGCCAGCGCGTCCTCGCCCCGGTCCGTGTCGAGGGCGGCTTCGTGACGGCGTACGACCACACCGCGGACGAGGTACGGACGTACCCGCTGCACCGGATCACCGGGGTCGCGGAGCTGGCGGACGACACCATCTGAGCGCCCCTCAGCGCCCCGATCCGACCGAGTGGATCAAGCGGTCTCCCGCTCCTCACCCGTTCGGGCGTATGCCGGATTTCATGCAGGCCACCCGGCCATTTCCCCCCGATGAGCGGTCGCGCGGGGGCGTACGCATCGTGGCGGGGGTGGCGGGGCAGCCACCCTGTGTCCGATCGAGATCGACTCCTGCGCTCGAAAGGCCCACACGCACGCATGCGCCCCATCGCCACGCTTCTCGTCTCCGTCGCCGCCGTCGCCCTGGTGGGCGTGCTCGCCTCCCCGGCGGCGGCGAACCCGCCCCTGCCCCTCCCCGAACTCGGCACTCTGGTCGGCGACAGCATCACCCTGGAAGGGCCGTTCGTCCAGAACATCAGCCTGCTGAAGTAGCGCGCCGCAGCCGGTAGCTCTCCCCTTCGAGGCGGACGATCTCGGCGTGGTGCGCTAGGCGGTCGACCAGCGCCGGGGCGGCCCCGCCGAAGATCTCCTCCCAGCGGCCGAGCGGGCGGTCGCTGGTCACGATCAGCGAGGCCCGCTCGTAGCGGTGCGCGACGAGCTGGAAGAGGAGCCGGGCGGTGTCCGGGTCGAAGGGGAGGTAGCCGACCTCGTCGACGATCAGCAGGGGGCATGAGTCGAGGGCGGACAGCTCCTCGGCCAGCCTGCCCTCCGCCCGCGCCCCGGCCAGCCGCGCGGCCCACTCGGTGGCGGTCGCGAACAGCACCCGGTGCCCGGCCTGGCAGGCCCGTACGCCGAGCCCGATCGCCAGATGCGTCTTGCCGGTGCCGGGGGCGCCGACGAACACCACGTTCCGCCCGGCGGCGACGAAGTCCAGCGTCCCGAGCCGCGCCAGCAGCCGCCGGTCGAAGGAGCGCGGGTGCCCCTGGTCGAACTCCTCCAGCAGCTTCCGCGCCGGGAACCCGGCGGCCCGAACCCGCCCCTCGACCCCCGCGTCGGCCCCGGAAGGACCACGCCGGATCTCGTCCGCGTACAACGCCCGCCGGACCTCACCGCCGTACGGCGCGTACGGCACGGGTCGCGCGTCCTCCCCGTACGGCACCCGCTGTGCCCCGTCCCCGTCTCCGTACGACGTACGCCGCGCCTCGTACTGCACGAGCCGCGTCCCGCCCTGCGTGAACCGGGTCTCGTAGGGGGCGACCCGGCTCTCGTACGTCTCGTAGTTCTCGTACGAGGTGGCCTGGGCCGGGATCGGCAGGGGCGCCCGCAGGAGGACGGGGGCGGAGGGTGCGGGGGCGGTGGCGGGGGTCGCCTGAGGCCGGGAACCGGCCGTTCCACCGGCGCCGGGGCCCTGCGGCTCGGCCGGCTCCGTGGGTTCCGTCGGCCGCCGCGGGCCCTTCGGATCGCCGGGCGGCGGGTCCTGCGGTGCCCCGTGGTGGGACCCGTGCCCCTTGTCCTCGCGCAGCATCGGCCCCGACATGTACGCCAGGAGCACCGCCGAGGCGATGAAGGCCATGTGGATCACCGTGCCCCACAGCAGCGCGTGGTGCGAGGTGTGGTGGACGTCCACGAACATCTGGAGCAGATGGACGGAGGAGATGCCCACGATGGCGGTGGCGAGCTTGACCTTCAGCACGTTGGAGTTGACGTGCGAGAGCCATTCGGGCTGGTCGCGGTGGCCCTGGAGGCCGATGCGGGAGACGAAGGTCTCATAGCCGCCGACGATCGTCATGATCAGCAGATTGGCGATCATGACGACATCGACCAGCTTGAGCACCGCGAGCATGACGTACGTCTCGGTGGCACTCCCGCTCACGCACCGGACGATTAACGTCCACAACTCGTTGAAGAACTTGTAGACGTACACCCCCTGCGCGGCGACCAGCCCGAAGTACAGCGGCGCCTGGAGCCAGCGCGTGGCGAAGAGGGCGTAGCCGAGCGTGGTGCCCTGCGGGGAGGCGGACGGGATGACCGGATCGGCGGGGTCGGCCGGTGTGGGTGGCTGCACGGTTCGCCATTCTTCGGAACCATTGCCGCAAATCTGAATTCCGGCCACTCAGGGGAATGAATAGACATCCAATAACACTGGCGAGATGGGGCGGGTTGTACGAGGAAGACCCGGGCAGGACCGGCGGCCGGGCGGAACGATCAGGCACACTGGACGTTTGGCTGTAGCGCCGGAGAGCCCTCGGGCCTAATCGAAAGGGTGTCGCGCGTGAATGGTCCACTCATCGTCCAGTCGGACAAGACTCTGCTCCTGGAGGTCGGCCATGAGCAGGCGGACGAGTGCCGTCGGGTCATCGCGCCGTTCGCCGAGCTGGAACGGGCGCCGGAGCACATCCACACCTACCGGGTGACGCCGCTCGGGCTGTGGAACGCGCGGGCGGCCGGGCACGACGCCGAGCAGGTCGTGGACGCGCTGGTGCAGTACAGCCGGTATCCCGTGCCGCACGCGCTGCTCGTGGACGTCGCCGAGACCATGGACCGCTACGGCCGTCTCACCCTGTCCAAGCACCCGGTCCACGGTCTGGTCCTCACCAGCACCGACCGGCCGGTGCTGGAGGAGATCCTGCGGTCGAAGAGGGTCACTCCGCTGGTCGGCGCGCGCATCGATCCGGACACCGTCGCCGTGCACCCCTCCGAGCGCGGGCAGATCAAGCAGACACTGCTGAAGCTGGGCTGGCCGGCCGAGGACCTCGCCGGGTACGTGGACGGCGAGGCGCACCCGATCGAGCTGGCCGAGGACGGCTGGGCGCTGCGGCCGTACCAGAAGCAGGCCGTGGAGAACTTCTGGCACGGCGGCAGCGGCGTCGTCGTGCTGCCCTGTGGCGCGGGGAAGACGCTGGTCGGCGCCGGTTCCATGGCCCAGGCGAAGTCCACGACCCTCATCCTCGTCACCAACACCGTCTCCGCGCGGCAGTGGAAGCACGAGCTGGTGAAGCGGACGTCGCTGACCGAGGAGGAGATCGGCGAGTACAGCGGGACGAAGAAGGAGATCCGCCCGGTCACCATCGCCACGTACCAGGTGCTGACGACCCGGCGGAAGGGCGTCTACCCGCACCTGGAGCTGTTCGACTCCCGCGACTGGGGCCTCATCGTCTACGACGAGGTGCATCTGCTGCCCGCGCCGGTCTTCAAGTTCACCGCCGATCTGCAGGCGCGGCGGCGGCTGGGGCTGACCGCGACGCTGGTGCGGGAGGACGGGCGTGAGTCGGACGTGTTCTCGCTGATCGGGCCCAAGCGGTTCGACGCGCCGTGGAAGGAGATCGAGGCGCAGGGGTACATCGCGCCCGCCGACTGCGTCGAGGTCCGGGTGAATCTGACCGACTCCGAGCGGCTCGCCTACGCCACCGCCGAGCAGGAGGAGAAGTACCGCTTCTGCTCGACCACCGCGACCAAGCGGAAGGTGGCCGAGGCGATCGTCCGCCGTTTCGCGGGGCAGCAGATCCTCGTCATCGGCCAGTACATCGACCAGCTCGACGAGCTGGGCGCCCACCTGGACGCGCCGGTGATCAAGGGTGAGACCAGCAACGCGCAGCGCGAGAAGCTGTTCGACGCGTTCCGCCAGGGCGAGATCAACGTCCTGGTCGTGTCGAAGGTCGCGAACTTCTCCATCGACCTCCCGGAGGCCACGGTCGCCATCCAGGTCTCCGGTACCTTCGGCTCCCGCCAGGAGGAGGCCCAGCGCCTCGGCCGCGTCCTGCGCCCCAAGGCCGACGGCCACCAGGCCCACTTCTACTCCGTCGTCGCCCGCGACACCATCGACCAGGACTTCGCCGCCCATCGCCAGCGCTTCCTCGCCGAACAGGGCTACGCCTACCGGATCATGGACGCGGACGAACTGCTGACGGAGGGGGCCTGAGCAAAGGCTCCACAGGGCTCCGATCACCCGATCGAGGCATGGCCAGCACCGTCATGCCATCGGTGAAGGGTCCCCCAGGGTCCGTGCGGGCAGGCCCCGCAAGGAGTGGTTGTCGACGATCCAGGTCTTGCCGACGCGCTCGGTCTCGTGCAGGCGGCGGGTCCAGAAGTCGACGGAGGCGGCGGGGAGGGTCAGGGTGCCGAGGGCGACGGTCGCCAGGAAGGCGGTCAGGGCGGTGAGCATGGTCGGGGCCGGGAGGGGGCCGGCCCCGACCATGCTGGCGGAGAGATGGACCAGGAGCGCGAGCAGTGCCGTGTTGCCGAGGACGAAGGCCGCCTTGAGTGCGGGCAGCGGGAGCCAGGTCGTCGGGACGAAGAGAAGGGCGGCGAAAGGGGGATAGGTGGCGGGCAGGCGCCACTCGGTGACCGTGAAGCCGTGGAGATCCGTGCCGTTGCGTACGGCCGCGCCCTGCGCCCGGTGCACCAAGGTGTCGGCCATGGGGGCGCCTTGGGTCACGCACAGCGCGACGAAGGCGGAGAGGGAGGTGGGGAGGAAAACGCCTGACGCGAGGAGTGATCGGTCGGTCACGTGGCGTCGGGTCACGCGACCGGACCTTGACGGTCCGCAGGGGTGTGCACCCCGCGGCTCACCCGGAGGTCACGGAAGCGAACGTCGCCTCACCGGCGGCGTATGCCCGCTTCCTCCGCGTACTCGCCGAGGACGATCACGCCGAACGCGGCGCCCGCGAAGACCTTGACGGCGCGGAGGGCGTCGGCGAGGCGGTGGCGGTGGTGGTGGTCGTCGAGGCCGGTCGCGCCGGGCGGCGGACCGGGTCGGCCGGCGGCCGAGGCTGGGATGAAAGTCGCTGCACTCATGTCTCCATGGTGGAACTTCCGCCGTGGGATTACGTCGGTCTCCGGAGTGAACCCGCTGGGCCCTCTACTCCCTCTCAGGTTCAGCCCACCCGTAATACCCGGGCAGTACGGACCCCCTAGGGGTACGACGCAGGCAGATCCAGGGCAGATCCGGGGCGGCGGAGAAAACCCGTTGGCCTCCGCCCCCTTTCCTCACCTAAACTCTCCGCTCTTGCCCGCCTCCCGTCAGTGGAGTGCCGCCGCCCGGACGGAAACCGGCCGGCCACCGCCGCCAGGCAGAACCCGCCCTCAGGCGGCCCCCAGGTCCCGTAGGCCACCGGAGGCACCCGCATGTCCGCGCACCCCACCGACCCCCTCTCCCGCGAACGCTCCCACCTCGCCGCCTCCCGTTCCGCGCTCCGGGCCATGCGGGAGGACGTGGAGGCGCTGGACATCAGGGACGTCACCGCGAACTGGGTGAACGCGGAGGTCCTGGCGCACCAGATCGGCGAGCGGATCAAGGCGCTGGCCGACCTGAGCCACACCCCGCTCTTCTTCGGCCGGCTCGACTATCTGCACGCCCCGGCCGCGGATCAGGCGGAAGGAGCGGAAGGGGAGCGGTTCTACATCGGGCGGCGGCACGTCCACGACGCCGACGGCGATCCCATGGTCATCGACTGGCGTGCCCCCGTCTCCCAGCCCTTCTACCGGGCCTCCAAGACCGACCCGATGGACGTCGGGCTGCGCCGCCGCTTCGGGTACACCGGCGGCGACCTCACCGCGTACGAGGACGAGCACCTCTCCGACCCCGCCGAGGCCGCGACCACCAGCAAGCTGCTCCAGCGGGAGATCGAGCGTCCGCGCGTCGGTCCGATGCGGGACATCGTGGCGACGATCCAGCCGGAGCAGGACGAGATCGTCCGGTCCGACCTGTCCGGCAGCCTCTGCGTCCAGGGCGGCCCCGGCACCGGAAAGACCGCCGTCGGCCTGCACCGCGTCGCCTACCTCCTCTACGCCCACCGCGAGCGCCTCTCCCGCACCGGCACCCTCGTCATCGGGCCGAACCGCTCCTTCCTCCACTACATCGAGCAGGTCCTCCCGGCGCTCGGCGAGTTGGAGGTCAAGCAGGCGACCGTCGACGACCTCGTCGCCCACGTCGAGGTGCGGGGCACGGACGAGGCGGCGGCCGCCGTCGTCAAGGGCGACGCCCGGATGGCCGAGGTGCTCCGCCGGGCCGTACGGTCGCACGTCACCCTCCCCACCGAGCCCGTCGTGGTCGTCAGGGGGTCGCGGCGCTGGCGCGTACCGGCGTACGAACTGCAGGACATCGTGCGGGAGTTGCTGGACCGGGAGATCCGCTACGGGGCCGCCCGTGAGGCGCTGCCGCAGCGGATCGCGCACGCGGTGCTGGTGCAGATGGAGCGGTCCGGCGAGGCTCCCGACGACCGGGTGCAGGACGCGGTGGCCCGCAACACCGCCGTGAAGGCGGCCGTCAAGGCGATCTGGCCGCCCGTCGAGCCGGCCAGGCTCGTCCTGCGTCTCCTCTCCGACGCGGACTTCCTCGCCGTACACGCGGACGGGATCCTGACCGAGGACGAGCAGAAGACGATCCTCTGGGCGAAGCCCGTGCGGAGCGTGAAGTCGGCCAGGTGGTCAGCCGCCGACGCCGTGCTCATCGACGAGACCACCGACCTCGTGCGGCGCACGCACTCGCTCGGGCATGTCGTGCTCGACGAGGCGCAGGATCTGTCCCCCATGCAGTACCGGGCGGTCGGGCGCCGCTGCACCACCGGTTCCGCGACCGTCCTCGGCGACCTCGCGCAGGGCACGACCCCTTGGGCGACGAAGAGCTGGGACGAGGCCCTGACGCACCTCGGCAAGGCGGAGGCCCATGTGGAGGAGCTGACCGCCGGTTTCCGCGTCCCGACCGACGTCATCACGTACGCCTCCCGTCTCCTCCCCCACATCGCGCCCGGCCTGACCCCGGTCGCGTCGGTCCGGGAGAACCCGGGCTTCTTCGACGTACGGCCGAGCTCGGGGGACTCCGAAGTGGTCGCCGCCTGCGAGGAGTTGCTGCGCAACGAGGGGTCGACCGGGCTCATCGCCGCCGACGCCCGCGTGCCCGCCCTCGCCGAGGCGCTCACGGCGGCGGGCATCGGCCATCTCGCGCCGGGCGAGGAGACGACGTACGAGACCCGCCTCACCCTCGTACCGGCGTCGCTCGCGAAGGGCCTCGAGTACGACTACGTGGTGCTGGACGAACCGCGAGCGGTCGTCGACGGCGAGCCGGACGAACGGACCGGCCTGCGCCGCCTGTACGTGGCCCTCACGCGTGCCGTGTCGGGCCTGATCGTGACCCACGCGGCCCCGCTGCCGCCGCAGCTCGCCTAGGCCGTGTTGGGGAGACCGGCACGGGTGAACGTCAGATGCGTGACCCCGCTGGGCGAGGCGGCGGCCTCGACGTCGTAGTCCTTCTCCAGGCCCTCCAGTCCGTCCCAGAGGCGTACGCCTCGGCCGAGCAGGACGGGGGCCACCACGACGTGCATGTGGTCGATGAGCCCGGCGGCGAAGAAGTCACGGACCACGGTGACCCCTCCGCCGATGCGTACGTCCTGGCCGCCCGCGGCCTCGCGGGCCGCCTCCAGCGCCTCGGCGGGCGGGGCGTCGAGGAAGTGGAACGTCGTGCCGCCCTCCATCTCGATCGACGGGCGGGGGTGATGGGTGAGGATGAAGGTCGGTGTGTGGAAGGGCGGGTTGGGCCCCCACCACCCCTTCCACTCCGGGTCCTCGTGCCATCCGGGATAGCCGAACTTCCCGGCGCCCATGATCTCCGCGCCGATCCCGGGTTTGAACTGCCGTGCGAAGGCGTCGTCGAGGCCGCCGGTCCCTCCGGGCCGGCCGGTCGCCTCGTGCCACCACCGGGTGGCGAACATCCACTCGTGGAGCCCTTCACCGGCGTGGCCGAACGGCGCGTCGCGGCTCTGGCCCTCACCGGTGCCAAAGCCGTCGAGCGAGACGGAGAAGTTGTGGACGCGGGCGAGTGACATGGCTGGCGACTCCCCTTCTTCTGCTGGTCGAGTGCGGCTCGTCGAGTTCCGCTGGTCGAGTTCCGCTGGTCGAGTACGGCTGGCGAGCTTCGTCGGGTCAGCTCGGCCATGAGGGAGATGATGGCCGCCCCGACGCGCTTCGCCTACTCCCGTGACGCCATGGCCGTCACCCGGGGCCGGTGGCCACCCGGATGGGTGTCGCCGTGCTCGACACTCGACGGACTCGCGTCGCGCTCCTCCCCCGTCACCCGGTCCACCTGGCCAGGTCGTCCGGGGTGTCGGGGCTCGCGAAGTGGAAGGGGACCGAGAGGCGGGCGGCCAGGGCTCTGCCGCAGCGGTCGGCGGCCACGGCCGACGGGTGGCCCTCGGTCCCGTCCCCATCCCCATCCCCGTCCCCGTCCCCGTCCCCGTCCTCCCCGAGGTACCGCTCGGCCGTCTTCCAGTGGATGGTGGCCAGTCGGTGCTCCCCGGGCGGGTCGGTCGTCAGGGCCAGCAGCTGCACGAACCAGCCGTGGACCGTGTCGCCGTCCCACACCGCCTCGATGGCGACGACGCGGCCGGGGCAGCCGGCGGCGAGGGCGGCCAGCGACTCCGGGTCGAGGGGGCTGTCGGGGGTGCGGGCGACGCGGTCGCCGTGGTGGGCGTAGCGGTCGTGGACGACGCGTTCGGCGTCATGGAGGCCCAGGCCCAGAGCGCGACCGGCCATGAAGACGACGTGGACCGCCTGGATGTAGGCGTCCTGGAGGACGTACCCGTCGACCTGTTCACGGATGCCGGCGGGCAGCGGCTCCCACCACTCGGACGTGTTCATGCCGCCGAATGTACGTGCACACGCGACGGCCCCCGGCGACCGAGGTCACCGGGGGCCGATCAGGCACGAGCCCTGTCCATCTGCCTACGACACGTGGGGCCTACTTGAACTTGTTGCTGGTCGCCAAGTAGACCTCCTTGGCGTTCTTCCCGAGGCGCGGCCCGGTGATGAACGTGGAGCGGTCGCTCAGGGAGTTGTTGGAGACCAGGTAGGTCTTGCCCTTGTGGCTCATGAACCAGGGGCCGCCGGAGGCGCCGCCGTTCATGGTGCAGCCGACCATGTACTGGGCCGGGTAGCTGCTCGGGTAGCTGTAGCCGAGGACGAAGCGCTTGGTGGCGCCCTGGCAGTGGTACATCTTCGAGCCGTCGTACTGGGCCTCGGCCGGGTAGCCGCGCACCTTCATGTTCTTGACCTTGTTGGCGGCGGGGGCGTTGAACCACACCGGCAGGGCCGAACCGAGGCGCTCCTCAAGGGACTTGGCGCCCTTCTCGGGCTTCACGTGGAGGACGGCGTAGTCGTACGCGGCGGCCACGGTGCCCTCGCTGGCGGCACCGCCCTTGATCCAGGTGCCGGAGGTGGTGGCCCAGTCGGCCCAGGCGATGCCGTACGGGGAGACGTTCTTCGCGCGGTAGTTCTTCGACGCCTGGGCGATGTTCAGCTTGGCGGTGTTGTTGAAGGACGGGACGAAGGCGATGTTGCGGTACCAGCCGCCGCCCTTGCCCGCGTGCACGCAGTGCCCGGCGGTCCACACGAGGTTGGACTTGCCCGGGTGCGCCGGGTCCTTCACCACGGCGGCGGAGCAGACGCTCGAGCCCTGGGGCGTCGTGAAGAAGAGCTTGCCGACCGGCGGGGCGTACTTGTGGTAGGTCGCCTTGACCTTGGCGGCCTTCTGCTTCTTGACCGTGCCGTCGGGCAGCCAGACCTGGGTGGTCTTGCCGCCACCCTTCGCCGTGTTGCCCGCCTCCGCGATCGTCGGCAGCTGGGCCATGTTCTCCTTGGCCTCGGCGATGCGCTCCGGGGTCCAGAAGTCCTCGATGTAGGGGTTGGCGAAGTCCTCCGCCTTGGAGGCCCAGTCGCTGTCGAAGTCCTGCCAGCCACCGTCCTTCCACTTCTGCAGCGCGTCACCGGTCAGCTCGGTGGGCACGCCCTCCGGGAGCTTGAAGCCGCCGACGGTCGTGTCACCGCCGCTCTCGTTCTCACCGGTGTCGATGGTGTCGCCCGCGTCCGCCTGGGCGGTCGTCGGCGCCGAGGCGTTCGCCCCGTTGTCCTCGGTCTTGCTGCAGGCCGTGGTGGTGACCATGACCGCGGCGATCACGGCGGCTGCGGCCGTGAGGCCGCGGCGGCGTATGGATGGCATGGAGCCCGTCCCCCGTTATGGCTGAAAGTTGTCATGCCCCCGCTTGGCCGGGGCGAGACAACTATGCACGCGGGCGGGCGCGGAATGATCTCCGGGAGGCCTCTCGCGGCGACTTCGCACATAACAACTACGTGGCGGATATCGATCCGTGATGTGACGTCATGTCATGGCAGATCCGGGGTTCCGAAGCCCTCGGCCCCCAACTCACAGCGTTGCCACAGTGATTGAGTCTTCATCACTCCGACACCTTCCGACACTTGTGGACTACCGGCGAGTAAGGCGAACCTGACCTGCGCATGCCATCCCCCACCTCGGGATCCCCCCCGCATGGGGATTCCCCGCATCGGCATCCCCCGCGCCGCGGTCCACCAGGAGGACGCAGTGAAGACAAGCTCCCGCACAGGAAGATCCCTGCTCACCGTCGGCGGCGCCCTCGCGCTGGTCGTCGGTTTCGCCGGCAGCGCGTACGCGGCCCCGCCCGCCGCGCTGCCCGCCAACGCGGAGACCCTGGAGACGACCTGGCAGCCGGCCTACGACTACGACACCGACGGCTGCTACTCGACCCCCGCCATCGGCCCCACCGGCACGGTCAACGGCGGGCTCAACCCCACCGGTTCGCTCAGCGGCGACTGCCGCGACGCGTCCGACCTGGACAACACCAACGGCTACTCGCGCTACAAGTGCAACAACGGCTGGTGCGCGATCATGTACGACCTCTACTTCGAGAAGGACCAGGCGGTCGCGGGCAGCAGCATCGGCGGCCACCGGCACGACTGGGAGCACGTCGTCGTCTGGGTGCAGAACGGCACGGCCCGGTACGTCTCGACCTCCAACCACGGCGACTTCACCGTGCACGCCGCGTCCTCCGTCCGCTGGGACGGCAACCACCCGAAGATCGTCTACCACAAGGACGGCATCAGCACGCACTGCTTCCGCCTCGCCACCTCCGGCGACGAGCCGCCGGAGAACCACGAGGGCACCTGGCAGTACCCGCCGCTCGTCGGCTGGAACGGCTACCCGTCGACCGCGATCCGCGACACCCTCGTCGCGTACAACTTCGGCAGCGCCAACTTCGGCCTCAAGGACGGCAGTTTCGCCTCCAACCTCGCGGCGGCGATGCCTTCGGGGATCTCGTTCGACCCGAACGCCTGACGACACGAACGGTCGCGGACCGACGTGAGCACCCCGGGGACGCCTCACCGCCCCGGGGTGGCCCACGGCTGGTGAGCCCTGAGCGTCCCCAGGCGGACGTTCGCCCGCTCGCTCCCCGTGTCCCTCCGATCGGTTGATTCATCCCTCCGCCTGCCGCCATGCTGTCGAGGTATGGGGGAAGCGACGACACCGGTGGCCATCGGCGCCGGCACCGGGGCACAGGTGGTCTTCCATCTCTTCGCCGCGTCGGATCGCGGGGAGACGGGCGCCGCGAGGGATGTGTTGAGCCGGGCCGGTGTCGCGTACGCGGACTTACGCCCGCCGGGCGCCGACGCCCTGGGCGATGACATCCTCACCGGCACCGCCACGGCCGCCGCCCTCGCGGACGTCGTCGCCGCGCTCCGTCACTTCTTCCGGTACGGCATCGCCGTACGCCTCGCGGGGCCGACCGATGTCGTCGTGCGGTCGGATCCCCGCGTCGAGCACGGGCAGATCGTGATCCGCAAGCCACGACGCGACGTGCCCGTACGAGACGCCGGAGCCCTGCGCTCCGCTCTCAACGGCCTCTTCGCACAGGGGGTGCCGGACCCAACGCCCCTCCCCTACGCGCCCAGCATCATGTTCCGCGACCACCAGAACGCCGAGCTCGCCGCCGAGGCCACCCGGCTCGCCCGTGTCTTCACCGACCCGGACTTCGTCAGCGGCGCCGACCCCACCGGCACCCTGCTCGACAACCCGGAGAAGCTGGCCGACATGTCCGGCGGGCCCCGCAGACTGCTCGACCTGCTCCTGCTCGCCCACGCCTTCTCCCGTACCGACGACGGCGATCACCGCGTGCGCGACCCGCGCCTCCCCGACGTGGACGAGGTCCGACGAGCGGCCTCCACCGTCGAGGTCTTCGTCCAGCCCTCCACCGAGCCGGAGTCCCGGGTGCTGGCCCGCCCCCTCGCCGACGGCCGGCAGGGCTTCGTCATCGGACTGGCGCCGCAGACCAGTGATCTGATGGCCAACATCTCCTGGGCCCTGCCCACCCTCTTCGCCGTCACCGGGGAAGCGGCATCCGGCGCCGCCGATCCCGGCTCCTTCACGCCCGCCCCCTTCACGCCCGACCGTGACAGCACCTGGGCCGATGTCGACGACACCGTCGCCTCGTACCTGCGCTCCTGGCGACCCCCGCGCTCCGCCACCCTGCTCCCACCTCGGCCGCTCATCCCGATGGCCATGCCGGAGGGCGAGGTCCGGTACGGGTCCGGGGACCCCTACCTGGTCTTCGACGCGTGCACCCTCTTCCTCATCGCCCGCGAACTCACCCCGATCCTCGAGGGCAGGCTCAGCGACGGGGCCGAGCCGCCCCTGGTGCCGTTCACCGAAGGGCTGCCCCGGGAGGTGCGCCTGGCGACGCAGGCGGACTGCGCGGCATACGTCCACACGATGAACGCCCTCATCCTGGGGGCCGGCAAGGACGGCCCCTTCGTACCCGACTTCGACAACATCCGGCGCCACTTCCATCACGGGCGGCCGAGCCGGTTCGGCCGGACCCGGCGGCTGGAGGAACAGGCGCGGCACGAGGCCGCAGTGGTATTGGCCTGCGTGAGCCGCACGACCGAGGCCGTGCTCAGCTACTACGCCGTGGTCGACATGTTCGCCGCGCTCGCCCGCGCCCGCCGCGACGGCGCCCTCGCCCGCCGACTGGAGGCGATCGGAGACCGGCGCGAGGCGGTGTGCCGCTACATGCTGTGGATCAAGGAGCACGAACTGCCCAAGGCCTGGGGGCTGCGCACCCGGCGGGAGGGGGAGGAGAACGGGTGGGAGCGCGTAGGGGAGTACGTCCGCCATGCGCAGCGGCATCTGGTGCCCACGCTGGTCGATCCGTCCGGCTGACCTTCCGCCGGAGCGGGGACAGCCGCCTCGGTCCGTCGCTACGGTGGCCGTATGAACGACATCACCGTCGGCGAAGCCATCGACCACCTTCGAGCCGAACTGACCGCCGCCCGCGATCGCGCCAGGGACTCCGGTGTGCGCTTCCAACTCGGCGACATCTCCCTGGAGTTCACGGTCGAGCTGCGCCGCGAGCAGAGCGGGAAGGGGTCCGTCAAGGCGTGGGTCGTGTCCGGGGAGGCGGGGGTCGTGAAATCCGAGACCGCCACCCACAAGCTGGCGTTCACGCTGCGCGCGGTGGACCAGGACGGCGAGGGCATCCACATCGGCAACAGCGACGCTCCGACGGGCGGTTTGGCCGGTGGGGGCGGGCTGACCCGGTAACCCGCCCGCAGGCGTACGACGGTGAACGGGGGCACGGATGGAACTGAGTCGTATCGTCGCGGTCCTGCTCCCGGGTGCGGAGCAGCGGTACGGCGGCAACGGAACCGGCTATCTCCTTGGCCGCAGGCTGATAGTGACGGCCCGTCATGTGCTGAAGGGGCGGGACACCTGCCACGTACAGGTGCCCGGCGGTCGCGCCGTACCCTGCACCGTCGTCTGGCGTGGCGCCACTCACGTCGACGTGGCCCTGCTCCTCGCCGAGGCAGACGTCCGCGAGCAGGTCGCCCCGGTCCGCTGGGGGCGGCTCGTCACCGCCCGGCACCAGCCCTGCGACGTCGCCGGCTACCCCGAGGCCGGGCGCCGGGCCGACGGCGGCCTCGATCTCCAGCAGCCGCGCGCCACCCTCGCCCCCGGCACCGGCGCCCTGTCCCACCGCTACACCGTGGAACTCGCCAGCGCGCCGCCCGCCGACCCCGCCCGCCGCACACCCTCCCCGTGGAGCGGCCAGTCCGGCGCGGCCCTCTTCAGCGGCGCGCTGCTGACCGGCGTCGTCGTGACCGACGTCAGCGGCTGGGGGCTGCCGCGCTGGGAGGCCGTACCGGTGTACGCGCTGCTGGCCGACCCGGAGTTCACGGACCTGGTCACCCGGCACACCGCCGCCGCGCCCGTGTGGGAGCCGGCCGACCTTCAGGGCCTCGTCACACCCGCCGAGGGCTGGCGGGTCCGGTCCCCGGCGACGCTGCTGGACCAGCGCGCCGAGGTGGTCCGCTTCCACGGCCGCGAGCACCTGCTGGGGGAGCTGATCGACGACTGGTGCGACGGCGACGGCGTACGGCTCGCCGTCCTCACCGGGCCCGGCGGTGCCGGCAAGTCCCGGCTCGCCCGCGAACTGTGCACCCGGCTGCGCGACCGGCACGGCTGGGTCTGCGGCTGGCTGGACGAGCGCGGCCCGGCCGAGGACCTCGGTGTGCTCGCCGAGGTGGACCGCCCGCTGATCCTGGTCGCCGACTACGCCGAGCTGCGGATCGCCCAGCTGACCGCCCTGCTCACCGTGCTGGACCGACGGCCCGACGGCCGCCCTCCGGTACGGCTGCTGCTCACCGCGCGGGGCAGGGGCGACACCACGGGCGGCTGGTGGGACCAGCTCAGGACCCGCACGCGCGAGACGAGAAACCTGACCTACGACGCCCCGCACCACGAACTGCCTCCGCTGACGGAGTTACCGGACCGCGACGCGCACTACCGCGACGCCCTCACCGACCTCGCCCGGCGCCTCCCCGAGGCACTGCCCCGGGCGCTCAGGGATGTCACCGGTGACTGGACGGGACGCGTCGCCCTCGTCGCCCCGCGCGATGTGAGCGCCCCCGAGTACGGCTCCGCCCTCACCCTGCACATGACCGCGCTCACCGACCTCCTCGCCACCCACCCCGCGACCCGCCTGGACGACACCGGTCTGCGGGTCGAGGAGCAACTCCTCCTGCACGAGCGCGCGTACTGGGAGGACAGCGCCGCCGGCCGTCCCCGACTGGCGGCGGCGGGCCCCGTGTCCCTGGCCGACGCGGTCGGCACGGCGGTCCTCACCGCGGGCGCCGAACCCGCCCTGGCCGCCCCGCTGTTGCGCTCCTCACCCGGCTTCCGCACGGCGGACGCCCCGACCGTGGACCAGGGCACAGCCTGGCTCGCCGAGATGTACCCCGCCCCGGGCGACAGCTGCTGGGGCGCCCTCCAGCCGGACCGCCTCGGGGAGTACCACGTGGGGGACCGGACACGGGCGGACACGGACCTGGTGACGCTGCCGTTGCTGACGTTGGCGGGGGCGGGGGCAGGGGCAGGGGCAGGGACGGCGCTGTCGCGGTCCCCAGCCGACGAGCCGACGCCCGCCGGGGCCCCCGACTCGCGACCCGCCCCGCCGGGCCCTGAGCGCCGCACCGCGTCAGTGGCCGCCCGCACCGGACAGCCGACGTCCACGGGGAGTCCCGAGTCGCCGCCCGCCCGCACCGGACAGCCGACGTCGGCCGACCCCCCGCCGCTCCCCTCCGCCGCCCCCACTCTCCTCGCCACCCCCACGCTCCTCGCCGCCCCCACCCTCCTCGCCGCCCTCGTCACTCTCTCCCGCGTGGCCGAACTCCCCCGCCACTGGGGCCCCGTCGCCCGCGCCCTGGACGAGGCCCTCGCCCGGGACTCGGCCCTCGCCGGCACGGTCATGGAGGCCACCACCCTCACCGAGTCCCCCGAGCCCCTCCTCGACGCCCTGCACCGGCTCACCGACGCTCCCGACACCGACCCCGAGCTGCTGCTGGAGCTGCTCGGCCGGCTGGGCGCGGGGCGCAGCCGGGTGCTCGCCGGGTGGGCCACGCGTACCGCCGCCACGGCCGCGCGGGGGCTTCCCCCGACCCCGCGGGCTACGGCGCTCGTGCACGAGGCGGGGTGGCGGCACGCCGCCGGGGACCACTGGACGGCCGTACGCCGATGCGACGAGGCGCTGCGGCTGTACGACTCCGGCGAGGCTGAAGCCACCCCCGCCGCACGGTTCACCGCGCTGCTGACCATGGCCCGCTCGCACCGCTGGACCGCCGAGTTCGACAAGGCCCGGGCCGCGCTGGACAGGGCCGCCGACCTGGTCGGCACACTTGCCCCGGCCGACCGGGCCCCCGCCGAGGCCGAGATCCTCGGCGAGCGTGCCCGTGTCCTCGTCGGCGCCGGTGACGACGATGCCGCGCGCCCCCTCCAGGAGCAACGCGTCACCCTCCTCAACACCCTTGCCGACGGCGACGACGGTGGCGGCAGCAGCGATCCCGTCGTACTCGAACGTCTCGCGGACGCCGAGGCCGAGCTCGGGCGCACCCTCAATCGCCAGGGCGAGTTCCGTGCCGCCGCCCAGATGCTGTCCGAGCCCACCGCGCAGACCCTGCGGCAGATGGCCGACGAGCGGCCCGACGCCCTCGGCCACGACGCCGTGGGCAGCCTCGTCGGCCGTGCCAACCGGCTGCGGCAGCTGGACCGGTTCGAGGAGGCACTCGCCGTGCTGCGCGACGCGCTCGCCGTCGTCGACCGGCCGGAGAGCCTGGCCACCCCGGTGGCCGCGGAAGGCCTGGCCGTCGTCCTCAACAACATCGGTGGCACGCTCGTCTCCATGGGCAGACCCGAAGAGGCGCTGGAGCCGATCCGCCGCGGGCTGGCCATCCGACGACGCCTCGTCGCGGACGCCGGCGTGCCGAACGAGCTGTTCTGGAACTCCCTCCTCCAGCACGGGTCCGTCCTGACGGAACTGCGCCGCCTCGACGAGGCGCGGCAGGCCTCCGAGGAGTGCCTGGAGGTCGGCTCCGAACTCGTCCGCCGCAAGATCTCCCGCCCCAGGGTGGAGGCCCAGGCCCAGATCATGCTCGCCGAGAACCTGATCGACCTCGCCCGGAGGAACCCCGACCAGCAGGGTGACCTGCGCAGGGTGAAGCGACTCGTCGACCGGGCCGTCCGCAACTACGGCCGCGACATCAAGAACCTCCCGGGCGACCACCTGGGCGAGTACACCGCCCTGCTGTCCGTCGCCGTCGACCTCTACTTCGCCCTCGGTCGGCCCCGGGCGGCGCGCTCCACGATCCGCCGGGCGATGTTCGTCCGCCGCCTCCTGATCCGCCGTGATCCCGAGCAGCACGGCGACCTCGTGGCGGCTCGGCTCGAAGACCGGGCCCAGGAAAGTCTGCGGGCCGGGCAGATGGACAACGCGGAGAGCCTGTTGGGCCAGGCGGTCGCCATCCGGCAGGTACTCCTCGACGTGTGCGGCCTGCCCACCGACCGGTCCGCCCTGGCCGGCGCCCTCAGCCAGTACGGCGGCGTGCTCTCCCAGATGGGCCGTCAGCGCGAGGCCCTGCCCGAGCTGTACAAGGCGCTGGAGCTGACCCGCGAGGTGGAGCCGCACATCGAGCCCGACCAGTACGCGCTGGCCGTCGCGACCTGCCACTACAACCTCGCGGACACCCTCCCCTGGACCGGCGCCTTCGACGAGGCGCTGCGCGAGGTGGCGGCCTCCGAGAAGAGCCTCGCCCCGCTCGCCGACCTGAACCCCGATCTGTACGCGCACGAGATGGCCGACTGCGCCCAGCTGCGCGACTCGATCGTCAGGGCGGCGGAGCACGGTCTTCCCGAACGACGTCAGCCCTGATCCACGGCCGAGCCGTCCCGGTTCAGTCGCCCCGGGTTCTGTTTCCCGCGCGGGCGGCGCGGGCGTCCAGTGCCGTACGCCATTCCCGTACGGCACCGGCGGCGACCGGCGCGGTCCATCCCCCGGGGCGGGCCGCGCCTCCGATGTGGAAGGCGTCGACGCGGGCGGCGCGCAGGCGCGGGACGTGGTCGAGGCGGAGGCCGCCGCCGATCATGAGGCGCTGGGCGTAGCCGGGGTCGCCACGGCGGGCCGCCTCCGCGAGGAGTACGGGCAGACCGTCGTCCACCCCCGCCGCCGAGCCCGCCGTGAGGTAGGTGTCCAGCCCCGGCAGGTCCGCGAGCTGCTTGCGCAGGGCGTCCCGGTCGGCGGCGCGGTCGATCGCCCGGTGGAACGTCCACGGCCGCCCGTCCAGCTCCGCGACCACCCGCTCCACGGCGTGCAGGTCCGGTTCCCCCTGCGGGTCGAGGAACCCGAGCACGAACCCCTCCGCCCCGGCCGACCGCATGTCGCACGCCGCCCGCACCAGCGCGTCCACGTCCCCCGCGGCGAACCCGTCGGCGAGCCGCAGCATGACCCGGACCGGGATGTCCACGGCGGCCTGCACCTCCACGAACGTCGCGACCGCCGGGGTGAGTCCGTCGGCCCCCATGTCCGTGACCAGCTCCAGCCGGTCGGCACCTCCGGTCTGGGCGGCGACGGCGTCCTCGGCGTCGAGGGCGATCACCTCCAGAAGCGCGCGCGTGGCCATGGGGCCCCTTTCGTCGGGCATTGATCGAGTGACGACTACAGGTCTAGTCCAATTTAGCAACAACCCGGACTGTTGGATGCAGTCGTAACGGTTCGCAGGCGGGCGACCACCCTCCGCATCTACCCTCGTTAGGGCGCGCTGCAACAAGACCGGCTGTTCGAGAGGGAGTTGCCCCATGCCCAAGCCGAAGACCCTCGACCCGTCCGAGTCCACCCGCGCCCTGTACGGCGCTGAACTCCGCCATCAGCGGGAGCGGGCGGGGATGTCCCAGGAGGACTTGGGGGCGGCGATGTTCGTCTCCGGGTCCTTCGTGGGGCAGTTGGAGGCCGGACTCCGCCGGATGCGACTGGAGTACGCCAGGTCGGTGGACGAGATCCTGGGGACGGACGGGTTCTTCGTACGGAACCTGGAGGCGGCGCGGAAGTCGCCGTACGAGCACCACTTCGCGGATGTGGTGGAGTTCGAGGGGCTGGCTCAGACGATCAAGGAGTGGGGCCCGACCCTGGTGCCCGGGTTGCTTCAGACGGCGGCGTACACGCGGGCCGTGGTCCGGGCGTACGACCCTGTACTGACGGAGGACATCGTCGAGGAGCGGGTGGCGGCACGACAGGCTCGCGCGCACATCTTCGACGACCCTCGGACGCCCCGGTACTGGGCGATCCTGGACGAGATGGCCCTACGACGCCCGGTGGGCGGCCCGGCGGGCATGGCGGAGCAACTCCGGCACATCGCGGGGATGGTGAGGCGCCACCGGATCATCGTCCAAGTGCTCCCGCTGGCGGAGGGAGCGACCGCCGGAATGCAAGGCATGTTCAAGCTGATGACGTTCGAGGACGCACCTCCCCTCAGCTACACCGAAGGGTCCGAAACTGGCCGCCTGTTCGACGATCCGGCTGTGGTGACCCGTTCCGTGCTGACCTACGATCTGCTTGGGGGTGCGGCGCTGTCGCCTGGCGCGTCCCTCGCCCTGATCGAGCAGGCGGCCAAGGAGTACGAGGATGCGCACCGCTCCCGACCTGAGGACCGCGACTTGGCGTAAGAGCAGCTACAGCGGGGGAACCAGCGGGGACTGCCTGGAGGTCGGCGGCGACTTCACCGGCGCCGCCCTCTCCTGGCGCAAGTCCAGCCATAGCTGCGGCGCCGGCGATGAATGCGTCGAAGTCAGCAACGACTTCCCCGGCATCATCCCCGTCCGCGACAGCAAGAACGTGACCGGCGGTGTGCTCGTCTTCGGCGCCGCCGCCTGGTCGGGCTTCGTCGCGGCGGCCCCTCAACTCCCCGTCGGCGAAGCTCAGGCGTAGAGGTTGAGCTCGGCCTCGGTCGTGCCGGCCAGTTCGTACGACGTGTCGGCGGGCAGGCGGCGGCCCGCGTAGAGCCGTACGAGGGTCGTGGCATCGCCGATGTAGCGCGCGGGCGGGCCGTCGCCGGTCGCCGCGCCCAGCCGCAGGGGCTCGTCCAGGTCGTCGAGGTCGGCGTGGAGCGGAAGGGTCCCGCGTACGCGGGTGACGTGGGCCAGCAGTTCCAGAGCGGGCCCGAGCTGCGCGCCGCCGTACGCCCCCGGCAGGCCCCAGGCGTCGCGTACGTCACCGGCGTGCACCCACTCCCCCAGCGCGATCCCGTCCAGCGCCCCACCGGCCTCGGCGATCACGGGCCCGGCGTCGGTCATCCCCCGCTCCAGCTCGTCCACGACCCGGGCGACCAGCCAGCCGTCCCGGTCGGCGATGTCCCGGTCGTTCGACTCCGGGCTGAACACCCCTTCCTCGAACCGGCCCTCCACCACCCGCGACAGCACGGCCCCGCAGTGCGCGAGCACATGCCGCACGGTCCACCCCGGACAACAGGTGGGCGCCGCGAAGTCCTCCTCCGGGCGCTCCCGCAACAGCGGCACCAGCGCGTCCCGCTCGGCGGCCAGCAACCGGCCGGGCAGCTCGGGGTCCCGTACATCGTGCGTATCGGCAACAGTCATGCCACCCACGCTAGGAGGAGGGGGCCCGCCGTGTCTCGTGTCGGGTCCGGCCACGGCACAATGCCTGCATGTCCGACGCCCTAGACGCATGGGAAGCCCGCTGGGCCCAGGCCCTCGTCTCCGCCCGCGAGGGCGCCCGCGACCCCGACCCGGCCCCCTACGCCGCGAACCTCCTCGAGCGCTGGTCCGAGCCGCAGCGGAAGTACCACACGCTCGCCCACCTCACCGCGGTCCTGGACCACATCGACGTGCTGGAGGAGTACGCCGACGACCCGGACCTCGTACGCCTGGCCGCCTGGTTCCACGACGCGGTCTATCTGCCGGAGCGGTCGGAGAACGAGGAGCGGTCGGCGCGGCTCGCCGAGCGGGCGTTGGCCGAGGCGGGGGTGACGGAGGAGAAGGTAGCGGAGGTGGCGCGGCTGGTGCGCCTCACCGTCACGCACGACCCGGCCGACGACGACCCGAACGGGCAGGTGCTGTGCGACGCGGATCTCGCGGTTCTCGCGTCGGCGCCGGACGCGTACGCCGCCTATGCCGCCGCCGTGCGGGAGGAGTACGGGTTCGTGCCTGACGACGCCTTCCGTGCGGGCCGGGCGGCTGTGCTGCGGCAACTCCTCGACCTGCCAAGGCTGTTCAGGACGCCGTACGGGCAGCGGGAGTGGGAGGAGCGGGCGCGGGAGAACCTGCGGGCGGAGCTGGACGGCCTGGAGGAGGGCTGACGGCGGACCGACGACGGACCGACGACGGACCGACGACGGACTGGCGGTCGGCCGACAGCAGGCCGGTCCTGGTGCGACAGCAGGCCCGGTCCTCGTGAGGGAATGCGATCCCTCAGCCGTCGGTTGCCCATGAACATGCCCCCATCCGCCGCCGCACCTGACCATGACCATGCCCACGCCCGTTTCCGGATTCCGCTCTCCGTCTACGTCCTCGGGCTCGCCGTCTTCGCGCTCGGGACGAGTGAGTTCATGCTCTCGGGGCTGCTGCCGCCCATCGCGGAGGACATGGACGTGTCGATTCCGCGGGCGGGGCTGCTGATCTCGGCGTTCGCGATCGGGATGGTGGTCGGGGCGCCGCTGCTGGCCGTGGCGACCCTCCGCCTCCCGCGTCGGACCACCCTCGTCGCGCTGATCACGGTCTTCGGGTTCGGGCAGGTCGCGGGTGCGCTCGCGCCCAGTTACGGCGTTCTCTTCGCGTCCCGGATCGTGAGCGCGCTGGCCTGTGCGGGGTTCTGGGCGGTCGGCGCGGCCGTGGCCGTCGCGATGGTGCCGGTGAACGCGCGGGCCCGGGCGCTGGCCATCATGATCGGCGGGTTGTCGATCGCGAATGTGCTCGGCGTACCGGCGGGGGCGTTCCTCGGGGAACACTTCGGGTGGCGGTCGGCATTCTGGGCGGTGGCCGTGGCCTCGGCGATCGCGCTCGTCGGCGTCGTCACGCTCGTGCCGGCCATCCCGGTGCCCGACGAGCGGCCCCGGCTCGCCCAGGAGGTCCGGATCTACCGCGACCGGCAGGTCTGGCTGTCCATCGCCGTCGTGGCGCTCGCCGCCGGCGGTGTCTTCTGCGCGTTCAGTTACCTCGCGCCGCTGCTCACGGACGTGGCCGGGCTGGACGACGGGTGGGTGCCTACGGTCCTCGCGCTGTTCGGGATCGGCGCGCTGATCGGCACGGCGGTCGGGGGACGGATCGCGGACGCGCACCTCTTCGGCGTACTGCTCAGCGGAATCACCGCCTCCACGGTGCTCCTCGTCGGCCTGGCCCTGCTCGCCGAGTACGCCGTCGCCGCCATCCTCCTCTCCTTCCTCCTCGGCGTGTCCTGCTTCTACACCGCCCCGGCCCTCAACGCCCGTCTGTTCAACGTCGCCGGAGCCGCCCCCACCCTCGCCGGTGCCACCACCACCGCCGCGTTCAACCTCGGCAACACCGGCGGCCCCTGGATCGGCGGGGTCGTCATCGACGCGGACTTCGGCTACACCTCCACGGCCTGGGCGGGCGCCGCCATCATGGCCGCCGCGATCGCCACCACGGCCGTCTCCCTCCGCCTCCACCGGCGTACGAGCGCCTCCCGCCTCGTGGCCGGGACCGGGTCAGGAACGGAGACCGGGACCGGGACGAGCGGCAGCACCGTAAATCCGGTACGTACGGACGTCTGATCCCTTCTATCCTCGCCGCCATGCGACCAATGGGCGGGGAACAGGTACAGCAAGCCGTCGAACACAGCCTCACGGTGCTGCGGACGGTGGTCGATCAGGACTGGGAGGGCGTCAAGGCGGGGCGGCTGGAGTGGAGTTGCCGGAAGACCGCCGAGCACATCGCGTCGGATCTGATCGCGTACGCGGGACAGCTGGCGGGGCGGGCGACGACGGCGTACGTGCCGTTCGAGATCGACATGGCCGAGTGCGAGGACAACGCCGACGTACTGCGGGTGATCGAGACGACGGGGGCACTGCTCAGCGCCGTCGTCCGTACGACCCCCCGCGAGGTGCGCGCCTTCCACCCGTATCCGTTCCGCTGGGCCGACCGCGAGGGCTTCGCGGCGATGGGCGTCGTCGAGGTGCTGCTGCACACGTACGACATCACGGAGGGCCTGGGGCTCCCGTCGTCCTCGCACGTACCGCCCGTCGGGCTCTGCGAGTCCGTTCTCGCCCGCCTCTTCCCGCACGTCAGGCCCGGTGACGACCCCTGGGCGACGCTGCTGTGGGCCACCGGCCGGGGCGATCTGCCGGGGCGGGTCCCCGTCACCGAGTGGCGGTGGAGCAACCCGCTGCACATCGACGCCGCGCGCATCGTCCTGCAAGGCGTCCATCCGGCCGCCGCCGCCGACCTCGCCGAGGGCGGCACCGGCGGCTTCGACTGGATCGTGGGCGGGCCGGTCGAGGGGACCCGGATCGGCGCGGGGCTGGTGTTCCAGGCGTACGAGGCGGGGGTGCACCGGCCGGAGTGGGGCATGTTCGTGCTCGTACGCAAGGAGGACGGGCTGGCCGTCGGCGCGCTGGGCTATCACGGCGCCCCGGACGAAGAGGGCCGCGTCGAGGTCGGCTACGACCTGGTCGAGGGGGCGCGCGGGCGCGGTTACATGACCGAGGCGCTGGGCGCGCTGGCCGGCTGGGCGCGGGAGCGGGCCCGGGAGCGGGGGGACGTACGGTCGCTGTTCGCGGTCGTCGACAAGGCCAACTCCCCTTCGCAGGGCGTCGTTTCGCGGGCCGGCTTCGAGAAGGTGAGCGAGGACTGGGGCGACGGGGGGCACGGGGAGCAGTGCGCGTACGAACTCCGTCTGCACGCCTGAGGTACGGCTGTAGGGCTATAGGGCTCCCTCAGGCCGAGGGCCCCCGCCGCTTCGGCCTGCGCAGCCCCGCCCCCGTCAGCCGGCGCAGCAGTTCCTTCGAGCCCACCTCCACGGCACCCGCCCGCACGACCTCCGCGTAACGGTGGGACGGGATGTCGTAGTGGTCGCGTTCGAAGGCGCGCTCGGGGATGCCCGTCCGCACGGCGAAGGCGTGCAGTTCGTCGAAGGACACATCGCTCACCAGGTGCGACCACATGCGGCCGTGCCCCGGCCAGGTGGGCGGGTCTATGTAGACGGTCACGGGGACGGGGCCTCTCCGAAGGCCGCGCCCAGCGACCCCAGCGCCGCGACCCGCACGCCCGCCTTGTGGCACACCCACTGCGGATCGGGCCCCAGCTCCGGCTCGACGTCGAGCGCGTGCGGCTCGCCGCCGCCGCAGACCGGGCAGAGGGGCCAGCGGCCGTACCGGTCGAGCAGGGCGTCCTGGACGTCCTGCGCGACGAGCCCGGCGACGTACGCCGCGCCGTCCGGCCACTGCTCGACCCACCAGCGGCGCTGTACGACGGACTCCTCGACCATCGAGACGACGTCCGCCTCGGCGACCTCGCCGGCCGCCAGATCGGCGAGCACGAGGGCGCGGGCCGCGTGCAGCGCCTGCTCGAGGGGGCTCACGGGGTCCACTGGGCCCACGGGGTCCGCGGGATCACTGCTGGGGCTCATGCATCCATTGTGCGCAGCCTTGACCACCCGCCCGAACAGAAAATATCTTTCATAGGTGAGCGATGACGTGAAGGAAATTTTCTCACCGCCGGGAGCCACGGGCACAGGCCGCTCGGCCGACGAGCAGAGCGCGACCGGCGGGAAGAGCGCGGTCGGCGGGAAGAGCGCGGCCGCGCCGCCCGCCCCCGCCGCCCTCGCGGCGAAGGTGCGTACCCTGGCGCCTTCCATGACCCGCTCCATGCAGCGGGTCGCGGAGGCCGTCGCGCACGACCCGGCGGGCTGTGCGGCGCTCACGGTCACCGGCCTCGCCGAGCTCACCGGCACCAGCGAGGCGACGGTCGTCCGCACCGCCCGCCTCCTCGGCTACCCGGGCTACCGCGACCTGCGCCTCGCCCTCGCCGGCCTCGCCGCCCACCAGCAGTCGGGCCGCGCACCCTCGGTCACGGCCGACATCGCCGTCGACGACCCGCTGCCCGACGTCGTCGCCAAGCTCGCGTACGACGAACAGCAGACCCTCGCGGACACGGCGGCCGGACTCGACATGGTCCAGCTCGGCGCGGCGGTCGGCGCGCTCGCCGGGGCCCGCCGCATCGACATCTACGGCGTCGGGGCGTCCGGCCTCGTCGCCCAGGACCTCACACAGAAGCTGCTCCGCATAGGGCTGATAGCCCACGCGCACAGCGACCCGCATCTCGCCGTCACCAACGCGGTGCAGCTCCGCGCGAAGGACGTCGCCATAGCGATCACCCACTCCGGTTCGACGGGCGACGTCATCGAGCCGCTGCGGGTCGCCTTCGACCACGGGGCCACGACGATCGCGATCACCGGGCGGCCGGACGGGCCGGTGTCCCAGTACGCCGACCACGTCCTGACGACGTCCACGGCCCGGGAGAGCGAGCTGCGGCCGGCGGCGATGTCGTCCCGGACGAGTCAGCTGCTGGTGGTGGACTGTCTGTTCGTCGGGGTGGCGCAGCGGACGTATGAGCAGGCGGCGCCGGCGTTGTCGGCTTCGTATGAGGCGTTGGCGCATCGGCATCGGGTCGGGGGGCCTTCGCGGTAGAGCGGCAGAAGGTCCGGGGACGAAACGCCGTAGTCGTCTGCTGGTTCGTCGTGGTTGATCGCGCAGTTCCCCGCGCCCCTGAAGGGGCGCGCTGCCCCCAAGGCACAGTCACACCGCACCGTACGGAATGAGCCCGTCATGCCCACCTCCCCCCACACCTCCGCCCTCCCCAACCACCTCGCCGTACGAGCCGAGTTGGAGTCGCTGACCACCGAGGCGTTCCGCCCGGAGCTGGCGGACATCGATCAGCTCCCCACCCTCGACATCGCGAAGCTGATGAACGCCGAGGACGCGGCCGTGCCGGCGGCCGTCTCCGCGCGGTTGCCCCTCATCGCCGCCGCGATCGACGCGATCGCCGAGCGGATGGCCCGGGGCGGCCGGCTGATCTACGCGGGCGCGGGCACGGCCGGCCGGCTCGGCGTCCTGGACGCGTCCGAGTGCCCGCCGACCTTCAACACGGCCCCCTCCAAGGTGGTGGGCCTGATCGCGGGCGGCCGGGAGGCCATGGTCACGTCGATCGAGGGCGCGGAGGACTCGGCGGAACTGGCCCGTGCCGACCTCGACGCGCTCGCCCTCACGCCCGACGACACGGTGGTCGGCGTCTCCGCCTCCGGCCGCACGCCGTACGCGGTCGGCGCGGTGGAGCACGCGCGCGCGGCCGGCGCCCTGACGGTGGGCCTGTCCTGCAACGCGGCCAGCGCGCTCGCGGCGGCCGCCGACCACGGCATCGAGATCGTCGTCGGCCCCGAGCTGGTGACGGGCTCGACCCGCCTCAAGGCGGGCACGGCGCAGAAACTCGTCCTCAACATGCTCTCGACGATCACCATGATCCGCCTCGGCAAGACCTACGGAAACCTCATGGTCGACGTCCGCGCCACCAACGACAAACTCCGCGCCCGTTCCCACCGCATCGTCGCCCTCGCCACCGGCGCGACGGACGACGAGATCGAAACGGCCCTCACCGCGTCGAACGGCGAGGTGAAGAACGCCATCCTGACCATCCTCAGCGGAGTGGACGCCCCGACGGCCACCCGCCTCCTCACGGAGAACGAGGGCCACCTGCGCGCGGCGCTGGCGGCGGCGACGGCACCGTGAGGCGGGGCCAGGACATGCGTGCATGTCCTGGCCCCGCCGTGGTTGCCGCGGTCAGCGGACCGGGTTCCAGCCGTCGGTGCCGGCCAGGTACTTCTGGGCGGTGTAGTCCGCGGCCTCGGCGTCGGTCAGCTTCGGTGCGTTCGGGCCGACGCCGGCTCCCTTACCGAAGTTGTGGTACTCCCGGAACCGGGCCTGCTGCCAGTGATAGTCGGGCATCATGTCGGTCCACGGCTGCGTTTCCTTGATCATGTAGTCCAGCTCGGTGTCACGGACCACCGCCTGGGGCCAGGCGTCCGGCGAGTTGTGCCACGGCCGGCCGAGGAAGTACGAATCGTTCGGGACGCCGCTGGAAAACACCTGGCTGCCGGTGATGAGGATTCCGTACTTCTTGCGGCGGTCGGTGTTCGGCGCCACGACCGTGCCGCCGGGCCAGTCGTACACCTTGATGAGGGACCGGTCGATCACCGCGGTCGCGTTACCGAAGATGAAGTCCACCGTGCCCTCGATGTAGCAGTCGTAGAAGTACTGCCGGGCCTGGTCCGTGGGTGCGTTCCCCTTGACCAGCAGGGTGTCCTGACGGCCGATGATGTCGACGTTGCTGAACACCTGCCGGTCACCCTTGGCGGCCACCGCGACGGCCTGGGTCTCGTACGGGCTGACCTCCGGGTGGGCCTTGGGGTCGAACCTGTTGGCGATCGTGACGAACGAGACGGTCAGGTCGTCTGCCTTGAAGGTGGCCGTGGCACTGCCCTCCGTGCCCCACTTCGTACCGTCGGGCCTGAGCAGCCCGTGGGCCCTGTTGTTGTAGATGTAAACGTCCTTGTACCCGCTGGCGGACGTGATGGTCAGATGGGTCTTGTTGCTCGGGACGGTGATGGCCTCGCGGTAGATGCCCTTGTCGATGACGATGGTGTGCGCGACGCCGTCCGCGGGCACGGCGTTGATCGCGGCCTGGATGGTCCGGTAGTCGCCGGAGCCGTCGGGCGCCACGATGAACGTGCGGTCCTGAGTGAGCTGCCTCCTGGGCTTGCTGTACCCGGGGAAGGCGTTGGCGACGTACAACACGCTCGCGAACTGGTAGGCCCAGCGAAGCGTCTGCTCGACCATGTCCCCGCGGGAATTCACGGTCCATACGGTCAGGAGGTTCTCGGAGGGGTCGAAGCCGTCCGGGTTGGCCTGGGCGCGGGCGAAGTGATCGCTGATCGTGCCCCACTCGTTCTGCAGGTCGACGAGGCGGCGGTCGATGGTCGTGTGCATGTTGTACGACTCCCAGTCCTCCTCGCCGAACGCTCGCTCTTCGAGCCATTCGCCGGTGTCACGGAGACGGGTGGCCTCGGAGACGAACTGGGCGAAGTACAGCGCCGCCGCGGCCCCGCGCTGTCGACTGGCGTCGGTACCGTCGGCGTTCCACAGGCTCATGGCGTGGTTCTCGGTCTCCACCCGCCCGTACTTCATGGTGTAGCGGGACACGTTCCCCTGGGTCTGCAGGTTGACGTAGCTCGGCGACCTGATCAGCTGCCGAGGTTCGAGCGGCCGTCCGTCAGGGCCGCGCCGAGGTTCCGCCGGGACCTGCGCCTCCCCTAGGGGGCCGAGGTAGTTGTAGCGGCCGTCGCGATCGAACCAGCCCACGAGGTACATGTCGCTCACCCGGAACCGGAGGACGACCTTGTGGCCGTCCTCCGTGATGACGGCGACCTCGGTGTAACCGGAATCCGCGGGGTTGGTGTGCTCGACGGTGAGGCCCGTGCCCTGGACCCGACCGTCCACGCTCGTACCGTCCGGAGACCGCCCGTGATAGGCCACGTTGGCACGGAATTGGTCGAGGAAGCGGCGGTAGTTGTCGCGCGTGGCGGTGGGGCCGTCCAGTCTGAAGATCGGTGTCTCGTCGTCCGCGGCGCTCGCGCTCTGCAGGACGCCCAGCGGGCCGAGCAGGGTGGCGAAGATCGACAGGACGAGCGTGGTCACGATCGATCCGACGGCGCCCGAGCGGGCACGGCCCCTGGTGCGGGGCGGCGGCTGAGGTACCCCCTGTTCGGGGAACGCCGTGATGTCGGTTGGGGGCATGCGTTGTTCTCCAGGTCTCGCTGGGGCTGACATGACCGAGGCTGACAACGCCGCCGTTGGTTCTCACCCCCCTTTCATCAGGGAAAACAATCCCGGGCGGTGCCGCCGGATTGGTTCCGGGACCGTTCCGTGGCTGTCATCAGCGCCACATCTCGGGGGAAAACGGTGACTCCCCGGCGGCGGGAAACGTATGTTTGCCGAGCTTGTGCGGAGCTTTCACATGCTCTGCGGTGCCTGTACGAAAGTGGGGGAGTTGTGGCGCGTCCCGAGAGACCGCTGGACCCGGCGGCCGGCCCGGTGCAGCGCCTCGCCCACGAGCTGCGGGAGCTGCGCCGGGCCGCCGGCAGCCCCTCGTACCGGACCATGGCCGACACCGCGGGGTTCTCCCAGGCAACGTTGTCCAAGGCCGCGGCCGGGACCCGGCTGCCGTCGCTCGCCGTCGTCCAGGGATACGTGCGCGCCTGCGGGGGCGACCCCGGCGAGTGGGAGCCGCGCTGGAAGGAGGCCGAGGCCGAGGTCGCGGGGGAAGCCCGTCACGATGCCGAGGACGCCGCACCGCCGTACCGGGGGCTGGCCCGCTTCGAGCCGGGCGACCGCGACCTGTTCTTCGGCCGGGACCGGCTGGTGGAGGAGCTGCGGAATCTGGTGTACGAGCACCGGTTCGGGGTCGTGTTCGGGGCGTCCGGCAGCGGCAAGTCCTCGCTGCTGCGGGCCGGGCTGATCCCCGGGCTGAGGGAGCAGATCCGCGAACAGGGCTGCCCCGCGGTGCTGCGCATCCTCACCCCCGGCCCACGGCCCGCCACCACCTACGGCCATCTGCTGGCCCCGGCCGAGGGCGAGCCGGACAGCTGGGTGGTGGTGGACCAGTTCGAGGAGGTCTTCACCCTGTGCCGGGACAAGGCGGAGCGGGACCGGTTCATCGACCTGCTGCTCGCCGCCCGCGACCCGGACAGCCGACTGAACGTGCTCATCGCCGTACGCGCCGATTTCTACGCGCGTTGTGGCGAGCACCGGAATCTGGCGGACGCCCTGCGCGGCACCGGCCTCCTGGTCGGCCCGATGACGGCGGACGAACTGCGCGAGGCGGTCGTCAAGCCGGCACAGGCGGCCGGGCTCCTGGTCGAGCGGGAGCTGACCGCGCGGATCATCGAGGAGGTGCTCGACGAGCCCGGCGGCCTGCCGATGCTCTCGCACGCCCTCCTGGAGACCTGGCGGCGGCGCCGGGGCCGGACGCTGACCCTGACCGCCTACCAGGCGGCCGGTGGGGTGCGCGGCGCGATCGCGGCGACCGCGGAGGAGGTGTTCGAGCAGCTGTCACCGGAGCAGGCCCGCACCGCCCGGCACCTGCTGCTGCGGATGGTCGAGCCGGGCCAGGGCACCCCCGACACCCGGCGCCCGCTCACCCGGGCCGAGATCGAGGAGTGGGCCGAGCCCGAGGTGGGGGCGGTCGCGGACCGGCTGACCCGGGCCCGGCTGCTGACCGCCGACGAGGACGGCGTCCAGCTCGCCCACGAGGCGCTGATCACCTGCTGGCCGCGGCTGCACGGCTGGATCGAGGAGGACCGCGAACGGCTGCGCCACCACCGCCGCCTCGCCGAGGCCACCCGCGCCTGGCTGGAGCACGACCGCGACCCCGGCGCCCTGTACCGGGGCACGCGGCTGGCGCGCGCGGAGGAACTGTTCGCGGACGACGACGGCATGCTCACCGCGACCGAGCGGGACTTCCTCACCACCGCGCGGGACGCCCGCGAGGCAGAACTCCGCGCCACCGCCCGCTCAGCGCGGCGGTCCCGGGCGCTGCTGGTCACGCTCTCGGCCGTCCTGGCCGTGGCCCTGGTCGCCGGCCTGGCCGCCTGGGGGGAGCACCACGACAACCAGCGGCGTCGTACCGAAGCGGCGGCCCGCCGCGTCGCCGAGGTCGCCGACGCCCTGCGCACCACCGACCCCCGCACCGCCCAGTTGCTCGGCGTCGCCGCCTGGAACGCCGCCGAGCTGCCGGAGACCCGCCGCGCCCTGCTCGGCGCCCTCGCCCAGCCCGAAACGGACACCTTCACCGACCCGACGCCCGGCAGCAGCCCCACCCGCTTCCTCACCCGCTCCGGCCGCACGTTGCTCCACGCCGACGGCGACACCTGGCGCACCTGGGACGTGGCCACCCACCGCCGGCTCGCCTCCGGACGGCTGCCGGACGGAGGCATCGCCGGGGCCGGTCCCGACGGGCGGCTACTCGCGATCGCCAGGGACGCCGACGTACGGCTGTGGGACACCTCCGCCGGGCGGTGGACCGGGGCGGTCCTGCCGGCCGACAGCGTCGTGGACTTCGGCCCCGACGGCCGCAGCTATGCGGTGAGCAGTCCGTACGACGACCGGGTGCGGCTGCACTCGACCGCGGACGGCACACAACGGTTCGAGACGCGAGCGTCCGGCTTCACGAACGTCACGCCAAGCACCGACGGCCGACTGCTGGCCGTCTGTGCCTCCGGCCGCGCACCGCAGGTGTGGGACGCCGACCGTCGCCGTACAGTGCCCGGCGCCTGGGAGGACGCGGGCGTCCGCTGCGACGACTACTCGACACTCGTGTTCGACGGCCCGGGTGCCGGCGCCGACCGGTTCGCGATGGCCTCCCCCAGCGGCGTCCACATCTGGGACGCCAGGTCAGGACGCCTGATCGCCGACCTCGACAACGAGGGTGTGCACAGCATCGCCTTCAGCGAGGACGGCACTTTCCTGGCCACCGCCGACGCCGGCGAGATCAGGGTGTGGCGCCTCACGGCGGGGGCCGCGACAGACACCCCCACCCCGGTGTTCCGCCACCCCCTGTACAACGAACACCTCTACGGCGGCCTCGCCTGGGACCCCGACCGGCCGCTGCTGCGCTACCTCGAAGGCGGCACCGTCCACACCCTGGACCTCGCCGGCGCCGTCACCGCCGCATGGCGCGAGACCCCCCTGGACGCGGTGCTGCTCAGCCCGGACGGCCGCACCCTCGCCACCGCCGAACTCCCCCACTCTCGGCTTCGCTCGAGCGGGGGGACCCCCATCGGGGACACCGGCTACCGCGTCCAACTGCGCGACAGTGCGGACGGACATCTCCTGCGGACGCTGCCGCCGGTACCCTTGCCCGTGTCGCGCGACCCCGACCAGCCGGTCATCGCACGGGACACCACGCCCCTGCTGGCCTTCAGCCCCGAGGGCGGCACCTTCGCCTACGGCGTCTCCGCACCCGGCCGCCTGACCGCGCCGCAGCGGTTCATGCTCTGGGACATGGCCCGCGGCCACGCGCGGACCACGCTGGACCTGGCGACGCCGTCGTCCGACGGGGCGGTCGTCACACTCGCCCTGGGCCCCGGCGGTCACGCCCTGTACGCCACGCGCACACCCGGCATCGGCGAGCTGAGCCACGAAGTGTGGGACACCGCACGGCACCGCCGAACCGCCCAGTACCCGGACCCGGTCGGCCCTCAGCTGACCGTCCACCCCGGCGGACAGCTCCTCGTCACCTCCGGCCGCAGCGTGCGCCTGCCCTCCGGCACGGTGCGCGCCCACGACCTCGTCCAGGGCGCCGAGATCGGCGCCCTCGCCTTCGCCCCCGACGGCTCCCGGCTCGCGGCGGGCGACCGGACCGGGCGGGTCACCCTGTGGGACGGCGACCTGAAACACCGCGCGGGCGTGCTGCGCAACGTCTTCCCCACCCCGCTCGGCGACACCGCCGAAGCGGTCAGCGCCCTCGCCATCAGTCCCGACGGCCGCACCCTGGCCGTCGGCGGTGACGCCGGCACGCTCCAGCTGTGGGACATCGCCACCCAACAGCCCCTCGGCGGCCCGCTGACCACCCCCGGCGACGCCATCACCTCCCTCGCCTTCAGCCCCGACAGCACCACCATCCACACGGCCGGCACCCACGTCCCACTCCAGCGCCACACCATCGACCCCGCCCGGGCCGTCACCCAGATCTGCGCCCGCACCGACGACGCCGACCTGACACCCGCCCAATGGCACACATACCTGCCCGACGCGCCGTACCGCGAGGTGTGCGGCCACTGAGGCGCGGGGCTTGGCCGAGGCGGCGATGTCAGTGGCGTGTGCGAGTGTGTGTGCCAGAAACGACCTACGTACGGGACACGGGATACGAAACGGAGCCGCACGCCGTGAATCACGCCCAGCTCACCGCCCTCGGCCGAGCCCTGCGCGTCCTCGGGGAGCATGGGGAGGCCCTGACCGCCGAGACCCCCGACGCCCGGCTGCACGAGGTGAAGGCGGACATCAAGCGCGCCTTGGAGCTGCTGGACGACACGGTCACGGCGGCCAAGCCGACGACCCACTGCGCCGAGCATCCGAACGGCCCGGTCGACGAGGAGGCCCCCGACCGCTGCCTGCTCTGCGAGACCCGCCGCCGCGCCGCCCGCCGCTCCCAGCTGAACGACAGCTACGGCCCCGCCCACCCCACCGGCCCGGTCACCCCGACCCCGTCCCGGTACGGCGTACGGGACGACCGCCCCCAGCCCCAGCAGCGCTGGCTCCCGGAAGCGTGGAACGGCCAGGTCTGGCAGCTCTGCGGCACCCCCCGCCGCGACCGCCGCGAGGCCGAGCTCTACCTCACCGCCCAACGCCGCGGCCCCCGCCCCGCCATCGCCTACCGCCTGGTCTACGAGTTCACCGACTACGAGGTCCTGCGCATCTGGGGCGAGCCGGTGCGGGTGGACATCGAGCCGATGGGGAACCTGTAGTGAGGGGGCGGGGCCGATCCGTCGACTCCACGGCTCAGCACGGCAGCCGGCCCTCCCCGTTCACCTGCCGCACCCGCGCCCGCAGCACCTCCCCCGGTGCCGCTTCCCGCGCCGCCTCCGGTGGACAGTCCCACTCCCGCCCGCCACCCACGGGCCGTAGCTGCACATAACCACCCACCTCCCCTATCACCTCGCCGAGCCGCCCATCGCGTACGTCCACGGCGTACGACCGCCGCCGCCCGGTCACGTCTCCGCCGCCTTCCGCAGTACGGCGGCCAGGCGGGCGGCGACCTGGAGGTTGCAGCAGCCCAACTCGACGAGTGGGAAGGGGAGTTCACTGGCGCCGGTCACCGGGTCGACGCGCAGGGACGGCAGGATGACGCCGACGCCGCGCAGGGCCTGGTCGAGCTGTTCGACGGCCTCCTCGGTCGTCCGCGCCAGGATGCGCCCCGTCGTGCCCCGCCCGTTCGCCGCTCTGTTCTTCACGTCCACGCCCTCCACGCTGGGTTTCCGATTCACCACACAGCGTGGCGGACAGCCATCTAGCCTGGCCAGATACGACGCCCCAACATGGGGACTGCTGGACAGGGAGTTGGGCCATGCCGGGACCGAAGGATCTCGACCCGTCGTCGTCGCCGCGGGCGTTGTTGGGGGCGGAGTTGCGCCACGCCAGGGAGAGGGCGGGGCTCAGTCAGGAGGAGTTGGGCCAGCAGCTGTTCGTGAGCGGTTCGTTCGTGGGCCAGCTGGAGTCGGCGGTACGGCGCTTGCAGCCGGAGATCGCGCGACTTATCGATGTCGCGCTGGATACGGGGGACTTCTTCAGCCGGAACTGCAAGGCGGTGGCCAAGTCCAAGTATCCGGAGCACTTCGCGCAGGCGGCCGAAGCCGAGGCTGTCGCTACGAGGATCAGGGAGTACGCGCCCATGCTGATCCCGGGGTTGCTCCAGACACGTGCTTACGCGCAGGCCGTGTGCATCGCGCATCAGCCGACGGCTCCCGACGAGGAGATCGACAAGCTGGTCTCGGCGCGGCTGGAGCGGGCCAAGCTCCTCGACGATCCAACAAAGCCGCTGCTGAGGGTCGTACTTGACGAGGCGGCCCTGCGCCGCGTGACGGGCAGCCCGGCCGTCATGGTCGAGGCCCTACGCCACGTCGCCGGACTGGTTCACCGGCGCCGAGTCATTGCACAGGTGCTGCCGTTCAGGGCGGGTGCACACACGTCGATGGGCGGGGCGATCAAGCTGATGGCCTTCGACGACGCGCCGCCGCTCGTGTACTTCGAAGGCCCCGGAACCGGCAGGCTGGAGGACGACCCGGCCACCGTCACCCGCT
Organism: Streptomyces sp. CA-210063; assembly: GCF_024612015.1. Classification (NCBI taxonomy): domain Bacteria; kingdom Bacillati; phylum Actinomycetota; class Actinomycetes; order Kitasatosporales; family Streptomycetaceae; genus Streptomyces; species Streptomyces sp. CA-210063. The sequence continues at coordinate 5,876,978 of NZ_CP102512.1, read as the reverse complement.
ACGAACTGGCCTACGATTTGTTGGGGGCCACCGCGCTCTCGCCCCACGAATCTCTGGCCTTGATCGAATCGGTGGCGGAGGATTACGCCCATGAAGATCAGCCCTGAGTACCACCTCCACTCGGTGACCTGGCGCAAGTCGACGTACAGCGACGGCAGCGGCGGCAACTGCCTGGAAGTCGCCGACGGCCACCCCGCTGTCATCCCCGTTCGCGACTCAAAGACCCCCCTCGGCCCGAAGCTCGTGTTCCGGGCCGAGGCCTGGTCCGCGTTCGTCGAGAACCTCAAGCGCGACTGACCCGCCCAAGTGGCTAGAGGTCAGGATCTGACCTACATCGCTCCTACCGTGTGGCCATGAACACCACCACGAACACCCCGACCCCCACCGTGACCACCGGCGAGCGCAGCGACCTCCTGGAGACGCTGGCCAAGCACCGCGACTTCCTGCGCCTCACCACCCGCGACCTCACCGACGAGCAGGCCGGGCGGCGAACGACCGTCAGCGAACTGTGCCTCGGCGGCCTGATCAAGCACGTCACGTCGGCGGAACGAGGCTGGGCGGACTTCATCCTGAACGGCCCGTCGCCGTCGGACGACTTCACCGCCATGACGGAGGAGGACTGGGCCCGGCGGGCCGACGAGTTCCGCATGCTGCCCGGCGAGACGCTGGCCGGGGTGCTGGCCGAGTACGACGACGTCGCCCGCCGGACCGACGAACTGGTCGCGACCCTGCCCGACCTGGACGCCTCCCACCCCCTGCCCAAGGCCCCGTGGTTCGAGGCCGGCGCACGGTGGTCGGCCCGGAGGGCACTGCTGCACATCATCGCCGAGACCGCCCAGCACGCCGGTCACGCCGACATCATCCGCGAGGCCCTGGACGGCTCCAAGAGCATGGGCTGACGCACCGGCAGGCAGGCCCCGAAGCTCAAGCCCCCAGCTCCGAGCCCTCTTTTCAAGGATGGGGAGGTGGGCCTCAACCCACCCTCCCACCCGGTGTGTTGACTTGACGCGTTCGGCTTGCCACGCACGGTGACGATGCTGATACGGTGCCCGCAGACGAAACAGCCCCCGCCAGGTGCTACCAACACCTGCGGGGGCTTGACCTACGAGATCGAAGGATTGATTCGATCCCCATGGCTGATGCCAATCTTAGTGCTGCCTTCCTGCCCGCGCACGCGGTCCCGCACCCTCCGAGCCCCCACCCCATGGCCAACCCGGGCTACGGCAAACGCACCGCCCCCGGCCAACACCCCCGCACGGCCCACGACTTCGCCGACCTCCCACCCCGCGAAGCAGCCATCGCCGCGTTCATCGACCGCCTCCCCGACGGCGCCGACATCTCCGTGAAGACGCTGGCCAAGACACTCCCGTACGGCCAATGCGCGCTCCGCACGGCCCTCAACAGGCTGCAGGAGGCCGGCCACTTGCGGCGGGGCCGCGAGTGCGTGACCACGGACTCGGGCAGCTCCCGCTGGACCACCCGATCGTGGTTCTCCCGTACCGCGCGGGACGACGCCTGGTGGGCGAGATTCACACGGGGCGACGTACCGCAGGAGCAGGAGCCGCAGAAGGCCCCCACTCGTTCCCGCGCCCACATCCTCCTCGCCGCCCTGGGCCGCGCGACCCCCGCGCTCTCCCTCTCCCAGGCGGACTGCGCGGCGCTGGCCCCACTCCTGCTGCCCTGGTTCGAGCGCGGCGCGACCGACGAGTACATCCACCGGGCCCTCACCTCCGGCCTCCCCACCCCGGTCCACAGCCCGGCGGCCATCCTCCGCACCCGCCTCATCAACAAGCTCCCGCCGGAGCCGGAACCGGTCCGCACGCCCGCCCCCGTACGCCCACCCCTCCGCATGCTGGAGTGCGCCAAGTGCCGCACCCCGGGCCACCCGGAGGCCCTGCCGGGCGGCACCTGCGGCGCCTGCCGAGGCGAACGCGCCCCGGCCCGCAGCGACGCGCCCCTGTCCGCCTCCGCAGTCCACACCCGCGCCGCCGCAGCCCGCGCGGCGATGCTCCCCCGAGAAGAAAGGCCGCGCGTATGACCGCTCCAACGATCCGCCGACACCGCCCCGGGGCACCATGGAGGGGAGGAGGCGAGGACATGACCCCCAGCACCACTCAGCGCCCGCACATCTCCGCCGAGGACTTCGAGGAACTGGCCAGCCAGGCCCCCGAGCACGTAGAGCTCGAATTCATCGAAGGGCGGCTGTATGTAAAAGGCGATCACATCGAGATCGAGGACTTCGAGGAACTGGCCCGAAAGGCCCCCAAGGGAGTCCGGCTCGAACTGATCAATGGAAAGCTAGAGGTCAAGCCCATGCCGGACCCTCGGCACGGCGCCATCGCCATGTGGCTCATCCGTCTGTGCATGCAGGAGCGTCCTGAGCTTGCCCTGTACCCGGACCAGGGGCTGAGGATCGGTACCTACCGTAAAGGCCACGCCCGCCCGGACGGCGTCCTGGCGCCCCTCGACCACTTCATCGCCCAAGGGGGCGAATGGTGCGACACCGACGGTGTTCTCATGGTCGTCGAGGTGACATCCCACGACCGTGACACCGACCGACGCGACCGCGTCGAGAAGCCCCAGGGCTACGCGGAAGCGGGCATCCCCGTCTATCTCCTCATCGACCGCGACAACCGCACAGTGGTCGTGCGCAGCGAACCCGAGAACGGGGAGTACCGACAGAGCCCCGTGTATCACTTCGGAGACGTCATCGAACTCCCCGCCCCCGTCAACATCACCCTGAACACCGAGAAGCTCAAGGACTACGCCGACTGACCCGTCCCCGATGCCGGGCCCCTAACACTCGCGGGCCCGGCGTCGTCACCCTGCACTCAGCTCAGCGACCCCAGCGCCGCCGGCTCGAACGCCTTCAGCTCGCCGAAGCGGCCGTCGAGCACCTTCGCCGCCCACTCGGGGTCCTGGAGCAGCGCGCGGCCCACGGCGACCATGTCGAACTCCTCGGCCTCCAGGCCGTCCAGCAGGTCGTCGATGGCCTTGGTCGAGGACCCCTCACCGGCGAACGCGGTGAGGAACTCGCCGTCCAGACCGACCGAGCCGACCGTGATGGTGGGCTTGCCGGTGAGCTTCTTCGTCCAGCCCGCGAGGTTGAGCTCGGAGCCCTCGAACTCCGACTGCCAGTAACGACGCGTGGAGGCGTGGAAGGCGTCGACACCGGCCGCCGCGAGCGGGGTCAGCAGCGCCTCCAGCTCCTCCGGCGTCTCGGCGAGCCGCCCGTCGTACGCCTCCTGCTTCCACTGCGAGTAGCGGAAGATGACGGGGAAGGTCGCGGACACGGAGTCCCGTACGGCCGCCACGATCTCCGCCGCGAACTTCGTACGGGCGACGAGGTCACCGCCGTAGGCGTCCGTACGGCGGTTGGTGCGCTCCCACAGGAACTGGTCGATCAGGTAGCCGTGGGCGCCGTGGAGTTCGACGCCGTCCATGCCGATGCGCTCGGCCTCGGCGGCGGACTTGGCGAACGCGGCGATGACCTCGTCGATGTCCGCCTGCGTCATGGCCCGGCCGCCCTCCGCCTCGGTGCCGTCGACCCGCAGGCCGGACGGACCGAGAACCGGGGCCTCGGGGAAGAGCTTGCCCTGCTGCCGGACGGTCCCGATGTGCCACAGCTGCGGCACGATCGTGCCGCCGCCCGCGTGCACAGCCTCCGCGACCTTCGCCCACCCGGCGAGCTGCTCCTCACCGGCGAACCGCGGCACCCCCTCCTCGTCCCCGGCCGTCTCGTGCCCGACGTACGTCCCCTCGGTCACGATCAGGCCCACCCCCGCGGCCGCCCGCCGTCCGTAGTACGAGGCCACGTCCGCGCCGGGCACACCGCCGGGCGAGAACACCCGCGTCATGGGCGCCATGGCGATCCGGTTCGGAACGGTCAGGCCGTTGATCGTGACGGGGCGGGACAGGATCTCGGCGGCACGGGAGGTGGAAGGGGAGGCGGAGGTGGTCACGTAGGGGCTCCTCGGAGTCGGAGAGGTCGGCACCGGACAATAAGCGGGATACGCACTACATGCGCACGCATATAGTGCCTCTCCACACAACCGCCCCGCCCGCCACCGCATTCCGCCGCCACGCCCCGCCCGCTGTGACCCCGGTCATGCCTACGGGAGTGCTCGGCGGTTCCGGACACGCCCGAGGGCGGCACCCCCTGCGTCCAGGGGGTGCCGCCCTCGGTACTGAAGGACGGTTGATCGACCAGGGTCGATCAGAAGTCCATGTCACCGCCCGGCATACCGCCACCGGCGGGCGCGGCGGCCTTCTCCGGCTTGTCGGCGATGACGGCCTCGGTGGTGAGGAAGAGCGCGGCGATGGAGGCGGCGTTCTGCAGGGCAGAGCGCGTGACCTTCGCCGGGTCGATGATGCCCTCGGCGATCATGTCGACGTACTCACCGGTCGCGGCGTTCAGGCCGTGGCCGACGGGCAGGTTGCGCACCTTCTCGACGATGACGCCACCCTCGAGACCACCGTTGACGGCGATCTGCTTGAGCGGGGCCTCCAGGGCGAGCTTCACGGCGTTGGCGCCGGTCGCCTCGTCACCCTCCAGGTCCAGCTTCTCGAAGACCGTGGAGGCCTGGAGCAGGGCCACGCCACCACCGGCGACGATGCCCTCCTCGACGGCCGCCTTCGCGTTGCGAACGGCGTCCTCGATGCGGTGCTTGCGCTCCTTGAGCTCGACCTCGGTCGCGGCACCGGCCTTGATGACGGCCACGCCGCCCGCGAGCTTCGCCAGGCGCTCCTGGAGCTTCTCGCGGTCGTAGTCCGAGTCGCTGTTCTCGATCTCGGCGCGGATCTGGTTGACCCGGCCGGCGACCTGGTCGGTGTCACCGGCGCCGTCGACGATCGTCGTCTCGTCCTTGGTGATGACGATCTTGCGGGCGCGGCCCAGGAGGTCCAGGGTCGCGTTCTCCAGCTTGAGACCGACCTCCTCGGAGATGACCTCGCCGCCCGTGAGGATGGCGATGTCGCCGAGCATGGCCTTGCGGCGGTCACCGAAGCCCGGGGCCTTGACAGCGACGGACTTGAAGGTGCCACGGATCTTGTTGACGACCAGGGTCGACAGGGCCTCGCCCTCGACGTCCTCGGCGATGATCAGCAGCGGCTTGCCCGACTGCATGACCTTCTCCAGGAGCGGGAGCAGGTCCTTGACCGAGGAGATCTTGGAGTTGGCGATGAGGATGTACGGGTCCTCCAGCGAGGCCTCCATACGCTCCATGTCGGTGGCGAAGTACGCCGAGATGTAGCCCTTGTCGAAGCGCATACCCTCGGTGAGCTCCAGCTCCAGACCGAAGGTCTGGGACTCCTCGACGGTGATGACGCCTTCCTTGCCGACCTTGTCCATGGCCTCGGCGATGAGCTCGCCGATCTGGGTGTCGGCGGCGGAGATGGAGGCCGTGGAGGCGATCTGCTCCTTGGTCTCGACCTCCTTGGCCTGGTCGAGCAGGGCACCGGAGACGGCCTCGACGGCCTTCTCGATACCGCGCTTGAGAGCCATCGGGTTGGCGCCGGCGGCTACGTTGCGCAGGCCCTCGCGGACGAGCGCCTGGGCGAGCACGGTCGCCGTGGTCGTTCCGTCACCGGCGACGTCGTCCGTCTTCTTGGCGACTTCCTTGACCAGCTCGGCGCCGATCTTCTCGTACGGGTCCTCGAGCTCGATCTCCTTGGCGATGGAAACACCATCGTTGGTGATCGTGGGCGCGCCCCACTTCTTCTCGAGGACGACGTTGCGGCCCTTGGGGCCAAGGGTGACCTTGACGGCGTCGGCGAGCTGGTTCATCCCGCGCTCGAGACCGCGCCGTGCCTCCTCGTCGAACGCGATGATCTTGGCCATGTGAAGTGGTCCTCCCGGACAGGGGGTGGATTTCTCCGGACCGCGCTGGCGCCCGCGACGGACGGCCTGCCTGCCTCGTGGTTCCTTGCCCCACATGGCCTGCGGGCCTCACCGACCCGGTCCTCGTTGTCACTCTCACCTTCAGAGTGCTAACGCCAATGATTAGCACTCGGCATGGTCGAGTGCAAGCGCCTCCGGATGATCCGCAGGTGAACGCGCCCCCGCGCGCCTCTCGGCACCCCTCGCACGCGGGAGGGCCCGCACCACAAGCAGGAGGGCCCGCACCCCTGTACGGGGTGCGAGCCCTCCCGAAAAGAACGAAGAACGTCGCTGCGTTGAAACCCGGCGCGTTACTTCAGCCGGCCGCGAGTCGGACCATGTCCGCCTGCGGCCCCTTCTGACCCTGCGAGATCTCGAACTCGACCCGCTGGCCCTCTTCCAGGGTGCGGTAACCGTCCATCTGGATCGCGCTGTAGTGGACGAATACATCCGCACCACCGTCGACCGCGATGAAGCCGTACCCCTTCTCCGCGTTGAACCACTTGACGGTGCCCTGAGCCATGCCTAACTCCCCTATTACTGGCCCTTGCACAGACCCGCACTTCGCGGATCCGGGTCAGACCTCACCCCCCAACGGTTGGGGGTGTGCGCCGGAACGCGTCGACCGCGGCCGAATGTATCTGTCCAACTGCCCTCTGCAACAGGTCAATCGGACGAGAATTCTGGACACGACCGGTCGGGAATGTACGAACAATTCCCCCGAATTCAGGGCAAGTCGGGCCCTACAAAAGGAACGAAACACGCAAAAGCCCTGTGCACTTTGGCTACTTCATATAGGGCGTGCGGCGCGATCAAATATGCGCCCGGCATGGAATCACTACGCCGGTCGATCCGGGTTCCCCAACTCTACCGTGCTCAATCATAGAGAATTGCCCCCTCCGCTTCTCTCGCGGAGGGGGCAATTCGATGAACACTCGGTAATCAGCGTTACCGACGGTTACTACCGACGGGTACTGACCACGGGTCAGCCGCCGGCGACCGCCGGGATGATCGACACGCCCGCACCGTCCGGCGTAGCCGTCTCCAGCCCCTGCTCGAACCGGACATCATCGTCATTCACGTACACATTCACGAACCGCCGCAACTTGCCCTGATCGTCCAGGACCCGGGCGGCGATCCCGTTGTGGTTCTTCTCGAGGTCGGCGATGACTTCGGCGAGGGTGCCCCCTTCCGCAGTCACCTCGGCCTTGCCGCCGGTGTAGGTGCGAAGGATGGTGGGGATGCGAACGTTGACAGACATGACGTGAAACCTCCGGGTACGTGCAGCAGGGTCAGGGGCGCGGGGAACTGCGCGACAAGCCCCCACCTGCCCGCAGCCAAGCGACTAACCGGTCTTACGCAAGACCAGCCTCGCGGAACGATTCAAGGTTGGGCCGAATAGTCGCGGTCAGCCCGGTCCCGGCCACCGCGTCCAACGTCTTCAGACCATCGCCGGTGTTGAGTACAACCGTGGTCAGCGAGGGGTCGAGAACCCCGTCCTCGATGAGCTTCTTCGTGACGCCGACGGTCACACCACCCGCCGTCTCCGCGAAAATGCCCTCGGTCCGCGCCAGGAGCTTGATCGCCTCGACGACCTGCTCATCGTTCACGTCCTCCACGGCCCCACCCGTACGCCGAGCGATGTCGAGCACATACGGCCCGTCCGCCGGGTTACCGATCGCGAGCGACTTCGCGATCGTGTTCGGCTTCTGCGGCCGTACGACGTCGTGCCCCGCCTTGAAGGCCACCGACACCGGCGAGCACCCCTCCGCCTGCGCACCGAAGATCTTGTACGGCTTGTCCTCGACGAGCCCGAGCTTGATCAGCTCCTGCAGACCCTTGTCGATCTTCGTGAGCTGGGAGCCGGAGGCGATGGGGACGACCAGCTGGTCGGGCAGCTGCCAGCCGAGCTGCTCGCAGATCTCGTACGCGAGGGTCTTGGAGCCCTCCGCGTAGTACGGCCGCAGGTTGACGTTCACGAAGCCCCAGCCCTCGCCGGCCGGGTCGCCGATCAGCTCGGAGCAGAAGCGGTTCACGTCGTCGTAGTTGCCCTCGATACCGACGAGCTCGCCGCCGTAGATGGCGGCCATGACGACCTTGCCCTGCTCCAGGTCGTGCGGGATGAACACGCAGGACCGGAGGCCGGCGCGCGCGGCGGCGGCGCCGACGGCACCGGCGAGGTTGCCGGTGGAGGAGCAGGAGAGGGTGGTGAAGCCGAAGGCGCGGGCGGCCTCCAGGGCCTGGGCGACGACGCGGTCCTTGAAGGAGTGCGTCGGGTTGCCGGAGTCGTCCTTGATGTACAGACCGCCGGTCACGCCCAGCTCACGCGCCAGGTTGTCGGCCTTGACGAGCTGGGTCCAGCCGGGGTTGATGTTCGGCTTGGTGGCCACGTCGGCGGGGACGGGCAGGAGGGGCGCGTACCGCCAGATGTTCGCGGGGCCGGACTCGATGCGCTTGCGCAGCTCCTCCGTTTCGTATGCGGAGTAGTCGTACGCGATCTCCAGCGGCCCGAAACACTCCTCGCAGGCGAAGACCGGTCCGAGGGGGACGCGGTGACCGCACTCGCGACAGCTGAGCGCGGCGGCGGGGCCGAGGTCTACGGTGGAGGTAGCCGAACCGGTGGTGGTGTCGGTGGTGCTTGCAACAGTCTGCGCAGCCATGTGAGGCGAGGCCCTTTCTCCTCATCTTCCTCACGACGCACTTCGCCGTGAGACGGATTTGGCACCTTCCCGAGCCGGGAGCCTCGCGGTGCGATCGGCAGTGATCGTCACGAGACCGGCTGGAGGGTTGCCGGGGCTTCAACGGGCCGTATCCCTCTGCCCCTCTGGATGAGCGGTATTTGGTTGTATACGCGGACGAGCCATGACATGTGATGGTCACCAGCGTTGTCCAAGACTGTAACCGAAGGCCAGGACAGTTGAGGAAGCTGTCCGAACCGCGAGATGAACGCAGAGGAGCCGCGCACTGTGCTGAAGGAAGTCGAGCGCTGGCTGAGCACCCGCTCCTGGTCCATGTCCGACCGCCCGCTCCACAAGATCATGGCTGCCAAACGAGCCACGGGCCGGACGGTCAGCGTCGTCCTGCCCGCGCTGAACGAGGAGGAGACGGTCGGCGACATCGTCGCGATCATCCGTCATGACCTCATGCGGCAGGTTCCGCTCGTCGACGAGATCGTGGTCGTCGACTCCGGTTCGACCGACCGTACGTCCGAGGTCGCCGCGGCGGCCGGGGCGAGGGTGGTCCACCGTGACGAGATCCTGCCCCGCCTCCCGGCCCTGCCCGGCAAGGGCGAGGTGCTGTGGCGGTCCTTGTTGGTGACGACGGGCGACATCGTCTGCTTCATAGACGCGGACCTCAAGGAGTTCTCGTCCGACTTCGTCTCCGGGATCGTCGGCCCCCTGCTGACCGACCCCGGCGTCGACCTCGTCAAGGCGATGTACGACCGCCCCCTCGGCTCGGCGGCCGGCCAGGGCGGCCGGGTGACGGAACTCATGGCCCGCCCCCTGCTCAACATGCACTGGCCCCAGCTGGCCGGCTTCGTCCAGCCCCTCGGCGGCGAGTACGCGGCCCGCCGCTCCCTGCTGGAACAGCTGCCCTTCCCGGTGGGCTACGGCATCGAACTGGGCATGCTGGTCGACGCGCTCCACCTGGTCGGCCTCGACGCCCTCGCCCAGGTCGACGTCGGCGTCCGCAAACACCGCCACCAGGACGGTGCGGCCCTGGGCCGTATGTCCGCGGCCATTTACCGCACCGCGCAACTCCGGCTGGCCCGGGGCCACCTGATCCGTCCCGTCCTGACGCAGTTCGAGCGGGGGGCGGAGGGCTTCGAGCCCCGTACGTATTCGGTGGATCTGGAGGAGCGGCCGCCGATGGTGGAGATCGCGGAGTACGTGCGACGAAGGGCCGCGTGATCGAGGAGGGTCGTGGGGTTGTCTGGCGGCTGCGGGTGAGTGGGGGTTGCTCGCGCAGTTCCCCGCGCCCCTAAAAGATCAGGCCCCTGCGGGCCTGAAAGACGACGGGGCTGCGGGCCGAAAAGCCAGGGGCGCAGCCCCTGCTTTTCAGGGGCGCGGGGAACTGCGCGATCAGCCACGACGGACTCGCACCCGCCGTCCCACACGCACCCCCCACCCCTGTAGGCGCTCCTGTATACGGCCGAACCGTACGTTTGACCGGTTCGGCCGCTGGCTAGGGTGAGCCGTATGGCATCAACGCACGGCGCGCGCATCCTCGTCGCCTCCAACCGAGGCCCCGTCTCGTACGCGCTGGACGAGAAGACCGGCGAACTCACGTCCAAGCGCGGCGGGGGCGGACTGGTGTCCGGCCTCTCCGCGATCGACTCGGAGGCAGGCGCGGTCTGGGTGTGTTCCGCACTGGGCGACGGCGACCGCGAGGCCGTACGACGCGGGGTCGGCGAGCCCGGCGTCCGCATGCTCGACATCCCCGCCGACGTGCACCACGACGCGTACAACGGCGTGGCCAACTCCACGCTGTGGTTCGTGCACCACATGCTCTACCAGACCCCACTGGAGCCCGCCTTCGACGCGGAGTTCCGGCGCCGGTGGGCGTCGTACGAGACGTACAACCACGCCTTCGCCGAGGCGCTCGCGGAGGAGGCGGCGCAGGGCGCGGCCGTGCTCGTCCAGGACTACCACCTGGCCCTGGTCCCCCGGATGCTGCGCGCACTCCGCCCCGACCTGCGGATCGGCCACTTCTCGCACACCCCGTGGGCGCCGGTCGACTACTTCCGGCTGCTGCCCGACGACATCGCCGCGCAGGTGCTCGGCGGGATCCTCGGCGCCGACCGGGCCGCGTTCCTCACGCAGCGGTGGGCGGACGCGTTCACGGAGTGCTGTCACGCCGTACTGGGCCCCGGGATCCCGTCCGGCACCCGGATCGGCGTGCACGGCCTGGGCGCCGACGCGGACTTCCTGCGGGCCCGCGCCCACCAGCCGGACGTCGACGACCGCATCGCCGCGCTGCGGGAGCAGATCGGGACGGCCCCCGACGGCAGCCCGCGCCGCACGATCGTCCGCGTGGACCGCACGGAGTTGTCCAAGAACATCGTGCGCGGCCTGCTCGCCTACCGGCAGCTCCTCGACGACCAGCCGTCCTGGCGCGAGCGCGTCGTGCACGTCGCCTTCGCCTACCCGTCCCGGCAGGACCTCGCGGTGTACCGGGACTACACCGCCGAGGTCCAGCGGGTCGCGGACGAGATCAACGAGCGGTACGGGACGCCTGGTTGGACCCCGGTCGTGCTCCATGTGAAGGACGACTTCGCACGGTCGCTGGCGGCGTACCGGCTGGCCGACGTCGCGCTGGTGAACCCCATCCGGGACGGTATGAACCTCGTCGCCAAGGAGGTGCCGGTGGTGTCCGAGGAGGGGTGCGTGCTGGTGCTGTCGCGGGAGGCCGGGGCGTACGAGGAGCTGGGTGACGACTCGGTGGTGGTGAACCCGTACGACGTGGTCGGTACGGCTGTCGCTCTGCATCAGGCGTTGTCGATGGCGGCGGGTGAGAGGGCGGAGCGGACGAAGCGGTTGGCTGCGGCGGCTACCGCGTTGCCGCCGACGCAGTGGTTCTTGGATCAGTTGCGGGCGTTGGAGGGCGCCTGATAGCTCGGGGGGCGAGGTTGTTCGGCGGGTGCGGGTCCGTTGTGGCTGGTCGCGCCCACGCGGCGGAGCCGCAATCGACACAGCCCCGCGCCCCTAAAAGCACAGGGCTCGCCCTCTCGTCATAGGTGCTCGGCGATTGCCGCCAGTAGGTGGACGACTCCCTGCGGGCCGTCCACCACCACGTCCGCCCTCTCCGACAGCTCGGTGACCTCCGGGCTGCCGCTGCAGACCAGCAGGCCCGGGGTGCCCTCGGTCCGTAGCTTTTCGATGGTGGCGAAGGCGGGGAGGTCGCCCAGGTCGTCGCCGGCGTAGAGGACCGAGCCGGCGGCGGTTTCCTTCAGGTGGTCGCGGAGGGCGACGCCCTTGTCCATGCCCGGGGGGCGGAGTTCGAGGACCATGCGGCCGGGTTCGACGATGAGGCCGTGGCGGGTGGCGAGGTCGGTCAGAGGGGCGCGGAGTGCTTCGAAGGCGGCCTGGGGGTCGGTGGCGCGGCGGGTGTGGACGGCCAGCGCTCGGCCCTTCTCCTCGATCCAGGTGCCCTGCCAGGCGCCGACGCGGTCGAGGAAGCCGGGCAGTTCGGCACGGACGGCGGCGACGCCGGGGTGCGGGGCGGGGGCGCTGACCGTGCCGGTGACGGCGTCCCAGCGCTCGGCGCCGTAGTGGCCGAGGACCACGAGGTGTTCCAGGCCGGGGACGCCGGCGAAGCCGCCGTGGCGGACGGCGACAGCGGCCGGGCGGCCGGTCACCACGGCGACGGAGGCGACCTTGGGGGCGAGCGCGGCCAGCGCGGCCACCGCGTCGGGGTGGGCGCGGGCCTGTTCGGGGTCGGGCACGATCGGGGCGAGGGTGCCGTCGAAGTCGAGCGCGATCACCGTACGGCCGGGGCCGGCGAGGATCGCGTCCAGCGCCTCCCGTCCGGCCGGGGTCACGGGGGTCGGCAAGGTGGCCTTGGGGTTCTCTGCGTCCTTGTGGCTGCCCATGGGTCCGACCCTATCCGTCATCTCTCGGCCCGGCGGGCCTCCCGCACTCTCCGCAGCCGGTTCACCGTCACCGGGTCGTGGGCGAGGGCGCGCTCGTCGTCGAGCAGGGCGTTGAGCAGCTGGTAGTAGCGCACCGGGGCCAGGCCCAGGCGCTCCCGTACGGCCCGCTCCTTCGCCCCCGGCCCCGGCCAGCCCTGGCGCTCCAGCGCGAGGATGGCCTGTTCGCGCGCGTTGAGCTCATCCATGCGGACACGGTAACGGAGGGGTGGGACATTGCGCCGGGGAGCTCGGGGGGTGCGGTTGTGTGGCGAGTGCGGGTGGGTGGGGGCTGGTCGCGCAGTTCCCCGCGCCCCTTGACGGCATGGGTCGCGCCCGGGGGCCTTTTAGGGGCGCGGGGAACTGCGCGAGCAACCACACACCACCCGCACCCGCCGAACAACCGAACCCCCCGAGCTCATAGGCGCCCGGCGGCCCGGCGGCCCCCTCAGTCCTCGCGGTCCGCCACAGTCGCCGTCTGCTGCAGTTGCTCCAGCACCGCCCGCGGCTTCGCGTCCGGCCGCACCGCCCGCCCGATCTGCTCCTTGACCGCCGCGCTGACGTCCGCCCAGGACGTCTTGCCGACGGGCGGCAGCTCGGCGTTGGGAAGCTCGTCGAGGAACGGCGTGAGGCCGACGTCGTCCTTGTCCGAGGCCATGGCCTCGGACGCGGACGCGGTCACCGGCAGCAGGTCGTACTCGCGGGAGAAGGCGAGCACGTTCTCGTCGCTGTAGACGAAGTCGAGGAAGTCGCCGATCTCGTCACCGTGGCCGTTCTGCTTGAAGGCCATCATCCAGTCGGCGACCCCCATCGTGGCGTGCTCCCGGCCGTCGACGCCGGGCATGGCGGCCGTGCCGTACTCGACGCCCTGGTCGGCGGCCATGCGCATCAGGCTGGGGTGACCGTTGAGCATGCCGACCTCGCCGCGCGCGAACGCGGCGAACGCGTCGGCGCGGTTGAGCTCGGCGGGGGCCGTGGGCCCGGTGAGGCCCTTGTCGACGAGCTTGTCCTTGAGCCAGGTGAAGGTCCGGACGTTCTCCTCGGAGTCGAGCCGGTAGGTGCCGACGTCGTCGGTGTAGCCGGCCCCGCCGCTGAGCAGCCACTGCATGGTCTCGGCCTGGGCCTCCTCGGGCCCGAGCGGCAGCGCGTACGGCGTCTCGACCCCGGCCTTGTCGAGGGTCTCCGCGTCGGCCGCCAGCTCGCTCCAGCTGCGCGGGGCGCTGTCGATGCCCGCCTCGGCGAAGAGCTTCTTGTTGTAGAAGAGGACGCGGGTGGACGCGGCGAACGGCATCCCGTACGCGACCCGCCGTATCTTGCCCGCGTCGGCGAGCTGGGGGAGGAAACCGGCCTGGACGGGGATGGAGAGCAGGTCGTCGACCTCGTAGAGCCGGCCGGCGGAGGCGTAGTCGGCGTAGGTGCCGATCTGCGCCAGGTCGGGCGCCTCACCGGCGGCGACCATCTCCTTGACCTTGCGGTCGACGTCGTTCCAGGAGTGGACGCTGACGTCGACCGTGATCCCCGGGTTGTCCTTCTCGTACGCCTTGACGAGCGCGTCCCAGTACTTCTGGGAGCTGTTCGCCTTCGAGTCGCCGTAGTCGGCGGCGACCAGCTTCAGGGTGACGCCCGGACCGTCGGCCTCCGAGGCACCGCAGCCCGCAAGCGTCGCCATCAGTCCCAGCGCGGTCAGTGCGGCGAGTGCCGCTGTTCCGCTGCTCCTGACGCCGGTCTTCGTCCGCCGCTGCCACTGTCGCACTCGTACTGCCCCAACCTGTCGTACGGCCCCGCGCACAACAGCCTGGATCACCGGCCCTGCGTCCAAGGCCGTTAATCTCTCAACTTCTCGAACTTCTCCATAAGGTCTACACCACGTAAGTGGACTAGACCTCTCATGGGTCGAAGGGTCACACTGTCCCCCGTGAGACATGTCATCGCCCTCGATGTGGGCGGCACCGGGATGAAGGCCGCGCTGGTCGGGATGGGCGGCGAGCTGCTGCACCAGGCACGGCTCGCCACCGGACGCGAGCGCGGGCCGGACGCCGTCGTCGCGTCCATCCTCGACTTCGCCGCCGAGCTGCGCGCCTACGGCGAGCGGCGCTTCGGCGAGCCCGCGGCCGCCGCCGGGGTCGCCGTGCCCGGCATCGTCGACTCCGAGCAGGGCATAGCCGTCTACGCCGCCAACCTCGGCTGGCGTGACGTCCCGCTGCGCGCGCTGCTCGCCGAGCGCCTCGGCGGCATCCCGGTCGCCCTCGGCCACGACGTGCGCACCGGCGGGCTCGCCGAGGGGCGCGTGGGCGCGGGCCGGGGCGCGGACCGCTTCCTCTTCGTGGCGCTCGGCACCGGGATCGCCGGTGCGATCGGCGTCGACGGCCGGGTGGAGGCGGGCGCCCACGGCTTCGCGGGCGAGATCGGCCATATCGTCGTACGGCCCGGGGGCACTCCGTGTCCCTGCGGCCAGCACGGCTGTCTGGAACGGTTCGCCTCGGCGGCGGCCGTCAGCCAGGCCTGGGCGGAGGCCTCCGGCGACCCCGGGGCCGACGCGGCGGACTGCGCCAAGGCCGTCGAGTCGGGCGACCCGCGCGCCGACGCCGTCTGGCAGCACGCCGTCGACGCCCTCGCCGACGGCCTCGTCACCGCCCTCACCCTGCTTGACCCCCGCACCCTCATCATCGGCGGCGGCCTCGCCGAGGCCGGTGACACCCTGTTCACCCCCCTGCGCACCGCCATCCGCCACCGCGTCACCTTCCAGAAGGTGCCGGCCATCGTCCCCGCCACCCTCGGCGACACCGCCGGCTCCCTGGGCGCCGGCCTCATGGCCTGGGACCTCATCACCCCCACGGCCCCTTCGGAGGTACGCACCTGATGCCCCCCCAACAGCAACGTCCCGACTCCGGTACGACCAGCGCCCCCAAAGGGGCGCGGGGAACTGCGCGACCAGCCCCCACAAACCCGCAGCCGCCACTCAAGGGCCCCTACGTCCTCGAAGGCGCCAACGTCGTCCTCCCCACTGGCACGGTGAAAAACAGCCGAGTGATCATCGACGGCACGAAAATCACCGCACGCGCCCCCGAGAACGCCCACACCATCGACGTCCGTGCCCACTGGGTGGTCCCCGGCTTCATCGACATCCACAACCACGGCGGAGGCGGAGCCTCCTTCACCTCAGGCACCGTCGACGAAGTACTGAAAGGCATCCACACCCACCGCCTCCACGGCACCACCACCCTCGTCGCCTCCACCGTCACCGGCGACATGGACGGCCTCGCCCACCGCGCCGGCCTCCTCTCCGAGCTGGCCGAGCAGGGCGACATCGCCGGCGTCCACTTCGAGGGCCCGTTCATCTCCCCCTGCCGCAAGGGCGCGCACTCCGAGGAACTCCTCCGCGACCCCGACCCGGCGGACGTCCGCAAACTGATCGACGCGGCACGCGGCAGGGCGGCCATGGTCACGCTGGCCACCGAACTCCCCGGCGGCCTCGACTCCGTACGCCTCCTCGCCGAACACGGCGTCATCGCGGCGATCGGCCACACGGACGCGACGTACGAACAGACGGTTCAGGCCATCGACGCGGGCGCGACCGTGGCGACCCACCTGTTCAACGCGATGCCCCCGCTCGGCCACCGCGAGCCCGGCCCGATCGCGGCGCTCCTGGAGGACGAGCGGATCACGGTCGAACTGATCAACGACGGTACGCATCTGCACCCGGCCTCCCTCCAGCTGGCGTTCCGTCACGCGGGCGCCGACCGGGTCGCGTTCATCACCGACGCCATGGACGCGGCCGGCTTCGGCGACGGCCTCTACTCGCTCGGCCCGCAGGCGGTCGAGGTCGTGGACGGTGTGGCCCGTCTGGTGGAGGGCGGCTCCATCGCGGGCTCGACCCTCACCCAGGACCGCGCCTTCAACCGCGCCGTCACCCTCGACCGCATCCCGGTCGAGGACGCCGTCGCCGCCCTCTCCGCCAACCCGGCGAAGCTCCTCGGCCTCTACGACCGCGTGGGCTCCCTGGAACCGGGCAAGGACGCCGACCTCGTACTCCTCGACGCGGACTTCGAGCTCAAGGGTGTGCTGCGGAAGGGCGAGTGGGTGAAGGCGCCCCAACTGACCTGATCGGCCCGGTTGTTGGCATGTGGTGAGCAATGCGGCGGTTGGCCCGGGGGACTGGGCCGACCGCCGCTCTTTTTGGCATGATCGAGCCTCCGCAACAGCTTCCGACGATCGCATTCTGGTCAGTGACGACCGAACGCGCGCAGTCGAATCTCAAGGGGGGTAGGCCCAGGTGATCCTCACGGTCACGCTGAACACCGCTCTCGACATCACCTACCGCGTACGGGACCTGAGTCCCCACGCCACGCACCGGGTGACCGATGTGACCGAACGGCCCGGCGGCAAGGGCCTGAACGTGGCCCGCGTGCTCGCGGCGCTCGGCCACGAGGTGACGGTGACCGGCTTCGTCGGCGGCGCGACCGGCCGGGCCGTCCAGGACCAGCTCACCCACACACCGCGTGTCGTGGACGCGCTGGTCCCGGTCGAGGGAGCGACGCGTCGGACGATCGCCGTGGCCGACGCGAGCGGTGACACGACTCAGCTCAACGAACCGGGCCCGCTCATCGCCCCCGCCGAGTGGTCCGCCTTCCAGGAGGCGTACGTCGATCTGCTGCGCTCCGCCTCGGTGGTGGCCCTGTGCGGCAGTCTGCCGCCGGGGGTGCCGGTGGGCGCGTACGCGGGCCTGATCCGTACGGCCCGTACCCTCGCCGTCCCCGTCCTGCTGGACACGAGCGGCGAGCCGTTGCGTCGCGGGGTGGCGGCCCGCCCGGACCTGGTGAAGCCGAACGCCGACGAACTGGCCGAACTCACCGGCTCCCACGAGCCCGTCCGGGCCGCCCTCGACGCCCGCGGCCGCGGCGCCCAGTCGGTCGTCGCCTCCCTGGGCCCCGACGGCCTCCTCGCCCACACCCCCGAAGGCCACTGGCGTGCGATCCCGCCCCGCCGCTTCCGGGGCAACCCCACCGGCGCGGGCGACTCGGCGGTCGCGGGCCTGCTGTCGGGCCTCGTCGACCGCCTCCCCTGGCCGGACCGCCTGGCCCGCGCGACCGCCCTCTCGGCGGCGACCGTGCTGACGCCGGTGGCGGGCGAGTTCGACCGCGAGACGTACGAGGAGCTGCTGGGGCAGGTGACGGTAACGGGGGAGGTCACGGCGGCCTGAGCGCGTCCTTGTCTCAGGCGCGGACCGTGTCCGGGATCAGCCGTTCTTCAGGTACAGCTGGTCCAGGTTCACGTCGCAGGAGTTGCCGTCCTCGCAGGAGATCTTGATCTCGTTCGTACCCTTGTTGAGCTGGACGGACGCCCAGGTGTACGTCCAGCCTTTCTGGTAGTCGCCCTCCGGGGCGTTCGCGAAGTTCTTGAGGTTGAGCGCGCGGCTCTGGGCCGTGCCATTCACCGTGAGCGTCGCGTTGCCGTCCTTGCCGGGGACGCCGTAGACGACGTACAGCCGGTAGGACGTGGCCTTCGGGACGTCGTCGACCTTCCACGTGATGGACGAGCCGACCGAGTTGAAGTTGGTGACGTAGAAGCCGCCGTCCGACTTGGCGCCGGGGATCGAGGAGTCGAGGCTGGCGGTGCCGCCGAGGAGGAGGGTCTTCGCCTCGGCCTTCGGCAGTTCGGCCGTCTGCGCGTCCGACGACTTGCTGGCCGACGGGCTGGGGTCCTTGCTCTCCTCGGTGGTGGGCGTGGTCGAGGCGCCGGTGTCGTTGCCGGAGGCGTTCTCGTCGTCGCCGCCGAGCATGGCGACGCCGATGCCGATCACCACGGCGGCCACGACGGCGATCGCGCCGATGAGGAGGCCCTTGGTGTTGGGGCCACGGCCGCGGCCACCGCCCCCGCCGTTGCCGTACCCCTGCTGACGGGTCGTCGTGGCGCCGCCGGGGAAGCTCTCGGGAGCCTGGTAGTGCGCGTTCGGCTGGCCGGGGCCGCCCTGCTGCTGGCCGTACGGCGCCTGCTGCTGCGGGACCTGTCCGTACTGCGCCGTGGGGGCCTGCGGAGCCTGCTGGGTCTGCTGCCCGTACTGGCGTTCGCCGACCGGTCGCGCCCGGTTGACCGCGTTCGGGTAGCCGTAACTCGCGCTGGGCGGCTGGGCTCCTCGGGCCTGCCCGTCGGCGTAGAGGTAGCCGAACGGGTCGTCGTCCTCGGGCGTGCTCGCGCCGTTGTTGCCGGGCGTCATCCCTAGGTCTCCTCAGCGGTGCGGTACATACGCGTACGGGTGGCGGGTGGTTGCGTGGGGGTGCAGGAGAGCGAGCCTACCCGCTCGGGCTGGCCCAAACAGGTGACTCAGACCTCATCGTCCCGCCGACGCACCGCCCACCAGGTGTTTTCCAGCCGTGATCAGGCTCTGACCTGGGCATCTCTCCGACTGTCACCGGCGTCACTCCGGCCGTGCGCGGGGTCACTCCGGGCCGCTATCCGGCCCGCCGGTGCTGCCTGGGACGAGATCGTTTCTCGACGTACATCCGCTCGTCAGCTGATTTCAACACCTCGTCCGCCGTGATGCCGCAGTGCGCCCATCCGATGCCGAAACTGGCACCGACGCGCATCGCGCGGCCGTCCACCCGGATCGGCTGGATGATCTCGTTACGGAGGCGTACGGCGAGGTCCTGGGCGTCGGCGCGGCCGAGGCCGTCGGCGAGGACGACGAACTCGTCACCGCCGAGCCGCGCCACGGTGTCACCGTCGCGCACGCCCCGGCTGAGCCGCCGGGCCACCTCGATGAGGACGGCGTCGCCCGCGTTGTGCCCGAACCGGTCGTTGATCGACTTGAACCCGTCGAGGTCGCAGAAGAGCACCGCGAGCCCCTTGGTCCCGTCGTCCCGCTCGCCCTCGGGCGCGACGGCGTGCACATGATGATCGAAGGCGTCGTACGGCCCACCGGCCGCGTGGAAGTCGAAGGCGTGCCCGCCGGCCTCGTACGCGTCGAACGACGGGTGCGGCAGCCGCGGCGGCTGTTCGCCGGCGCCGTGCTCCCCGAACTCCCCCTGCTCCCCGAACTGCCCGAAGGCCGCGTTCATCGAGTCGGCGGCCGCGCCGGCCGGGAGGGACTGGGGGCGCTGGCAGATCCGGGCGGAGAGGCGCGAGCGCAGCTCGGCGGAGTTCGGCAGGCCGGTGAGCGCGTCGTGCGAGGCCCGGTGCGCGAGCTGGAGCTCGCGCCGCTTGCGCTCCTCGATGTCCTCGACGTGGGTGAGCAGGAAGCGGGGCCCGTCGGCGGCGTCCGCGACCACGCTGTTGCGCAGCGACACCCACACGTACGTCCCGTCGCGCCGCCCGAGCCGCAGCTCCGCGCGCCCGCCCTCGGCGGAGGTCCGCAGCAGGGTGCCTATGTCCTCGGGGTGGACGAGGTCGGAGAACGAATAGCGCCGCATGGCGGAGGCGGGCCGCCCCAGCAGCCGGCACAGCGCGTCATTGGTCCGGAGAATCCGGCCGTGCTGCTCACCGCCCATCTCGGCGATGGCCATGCCGGAGGGGGCGTACTCGAAGGCCTGACGGAAGGATTCCTCGCTGGCGCGGAGCGCCTGCTGCTCCCTTTCGAGCCTGACCAGTGCACGCTGCATGTTGGCGCGAAGGCGAGCGTTGCTGATCGCGATGGCGGCCTGGAAGGCGTACATCTGGAGCGCTTCTCGTCCCCATGCGCCCGGTCGCCGACCGTTTCGCGGCCGGTCCACGGAAATGACCCCCAGCAGCTCACCGCAGGAGGCACCACCGGCGCCCGGGGTGTACATGGGCGCGAAGAGCCGGTCGGAGGGGTGCCACTCGTCCTCGAAGCGGGGCGCGGGCCCGTCGGTGTACCACTGCGGTACGTCGTCCTCGTCCAGCACCCAGCCCTCGGTGTGCGGGATGAACCGCAGGTCACCCCAGGACTCGCCCATGGACAGCCGGCGGTCCCAGGAGGCGCGGGAGCCGACGCGGCCGCTGATCAGGGCCTCGGCGGCGGAGTTCCCGGAGAGGGCGGCGACCACCAGGTCGCCGTCGGGGCGGACGAGGTTCACGCAGGCCAGTTCGTACCCGAGGCCGTTGACCACACCGTCGGCGACGGTCTGCAGCGTGTCGGCCAGGCTGCGTGCGGTGTTCATGTCCGCCATCACCTGGTGCAGCTGCCGCAGCGTGGTCAGACGGACGTAAGGCTCCGACTCGGATTCCATGCGTCCTCCCCCCGAGATCTCGTGGCAGCTCCAGGCTCCAGGGTCGTTGTAACCTGCGTAACTCGCGGGCTTACTCCGCTTACAGTTCCCGCTTACAGCTTGCAGCGTCCCCGCCACTGAATCACAGCGCGAAGCCCACTCGGTACACAGGGTCAACAAAATATGGCTCCTGTGACTCAAGTCACAGCAGAAGATGAGCAATTGAGTGGAGTTTATGCGTTTCCCTCGTGCGCTTACTGAACAGAATTCAGAACTCTGTGTAGGCACTGTGCACGGGGTTGACCGGGGGTTTGTCGGCCGCCCTGAGGGGGCCGTGGGAAGGGTGCCGTGGGCGTCCTAGGTCGTAGGTCCGGGTAGAGGGTCGGGCCCTGGGCCGATGTGGCGGGCGGTCGCCGAGGATTAGCGTGCGGGCGTGCCCAAGACTCCGCCCTCGGCTCCGCCGATGACACCGACTCCCTCCGCCGTTCCTCTCGCACCTTCGCCTGTGTCGGCGGAGGGCACCCCTGGCGCCCCCGGTCCCGTCGGCGGCGGGCATGCTGAGGGGGTGAGCGAAGACGAGTTCCGTGCCGCGATGTCCCGGCTGGCGGCGGGTGTGGTCCTGGTGACCGCGCACGAACCGGCGCTGGATCCGGAGGGACCGCGTGGTGAGGACGTCGGCATGACGGCCACGTCCTTCATGTCCGTGTCCCTCGACCCGCCCCTCGTCATGGTCGGCCTCCGCGAGGGCTCCCGCATGGACGACCTCCTCGCCGAGCAGCCCCTGTGGGCCGTCTCCGTCCTCTCCGAGCACCACCGCACCATCGCCGGCCGCTTCGCCATGAAGGGCCGGGTGAGCGACCGCCTCCTCTTCGCGGACATCCCGTACATCCGCGGCGAGGCCAGCGGAGCCCCCCTGATCGCCGACGCCCTCACCACCCTCGAATGCCGCACCGAACAACGCGTGCCCGCCGGCGACCACACACTGGTGATCGGCCGCGTCCTGACCACGAGGGTGCCGGGCACGGACGGCGGCCCGCTGACGTATTTCCGGGGCCGGTACAGGCAGTTGGGCTGAGGTTGCCCCTGATCGGGCTCCGCCCCTTCAGGGGCGCGGGGAACTGCGCGACAAGCCACGACGCTCCGCCACGTACGAACTCACGACAGCCACCCCTTCATCCCCAGCGGGGGCCTGGGGGCGGCAGCCCCCAGAGGTCGGCCCGGGGTCGAAGGGGCAGAGCCCCTGGGGATGGGAACGGGTAGGGGCGGCGGGGGCGAGAAACGAGCCGCTGCACCAAGCCGCCGCGGTGAACCCGTCCGGCGGCCCAGGGTCTGGCCTCACCCCCAGTCGCGCCCCGACCGCCCCCGCTTGGTGTCGGACCGCTGCTTCTTCTCCCGCAGCCGCCGCTCGTTGATCCCCCTCGGGATCCGGGTCGCCCGCCGCGGCCTGGGCGGCGGCGCGGTCGCCTCCGCGAGCAACGCGGCGAGACGTACGGCGGCGGTCTCCCGGTTTCGCCACTGGGAACGGTGCTCGGAGGCCCGCACGCTGACGACCCCGTCGACGAGCCGACCGGCGAGCCGCTCCAGCGCCCGCGCCTTCCACACCTCGGGCAGCGCCTCGGTGTTCGCGAGGTCGAACCGCAGCTCGACCTGCGAGTCGCTGGTGTTGACATGTTGTCCGCCGGGACCGGAGGACCGGGAGAAACGCCACATGAGCTCGGCCTCGGGAAGCGAGACGGAGCCGCGGATGACGTGGGGACCGGACATGCCCCCATGGTCGCGCGAATGTCCGGTCCACGTCACGCGCTTTTCCCCGCCCGGCCCCGAGTAAAGAAAGTAAAAACCGCAGGAACCTCTGGCGCCCCTCCCGACGTTCATAGGGGTACAGGTAGCTTCGTCCCCGGCACGAAGCCCGTAAGGCACGTAAGCAACGAGGGAAGGACTCCCAACCATGGCTGTAAGCCTGTCCAAGGGTGGCAACGTCTCGCTCACCAAGGAGGCTCCGGGCCTGACCGCCGTCACCGTGGGGCTCGGCTGGGACGTCCGCACCACCACCGGCACGGACTTCGACCTCGACGCCTCCGCGATCGCGGTCAACCCCCAGGGCAAGGTCTACTCGGACGGCCACTTCGTCTTCTTCAACAACAAGCAGACGCCGGACCAGACCATCGTCCACACCGGCGACAACCGCACGGGTGAGGGCGCGGGCGACGACGAGGCGATCAACGTCAACCTGGCGGGCCTCCCCGCCGACATCGACAAGATCGTCTTCCCGGTCTCCATCTACGACGCGGAGAACCGCTCGCAGAACTTCGGCCAGGTCCGCAACGCCTACATCCGCATCATCAACCAGGCCGGCGGCGCCGAGCTCGCCCGCTACGACCTCTCCGAGGACGCCGCCACCGAAACCGCCATGGTCTTCGGCGAGCTCTACCGCAACGGCGCCGAGTGGAAGTTCCGCGCCGTGGGCCAGGGCTACGCCTCGGGCCTCGTCGGCATCGCCCAGGACTTCGGCGTCAGCGTCTGACGTCCGGGGCCATCGCCCCACGCCACACCACTGAAGGCCCCGCCGCGACACACCGTCGCGGCGGGGCCTTCGGCTGTCACGTCCACTGCCACGGCGGGGGCCTTCGGGCGCCGTCACACCCGCCAGTCGGCGGTGTACTGGATGTGCAGCGGGGCGGGTACGCGCCGCCGGTGCCGGATCCGTGACCAGGGCCCCGGGCCCAGCTCGACACAGAAGTGCCCGGCGTTCGGGTACCGGTGCGGGAACGACGGGGCCTCGTCGACGAGGCCCCGCAGCGCGGTGCCGTACTCCCGGAACGCGGTGGGGCTGCCCACGACGAAAAGGGTGTGCGCCGCGATGTCGAAAGCGAGATGGTCGCGGTACGACCGGTATCCCCGCCGCCGGTGGTCGATGGCGGCCTTCTCCGGGAAGTCGTGGTCCGGGGTGGCCGTCGTATGGGGCTTGCCGGCGTCGAGCCGTGACCGCACGTCCTTCCACGAGGCGGTCGGAAACCGCAAGCTGTGGTGGACCAGAACCAGGTCGAGCGAGACGGGTTCACCGTCGCCGACGACACCGTCGGGAGCGGGGTTGGCCCGGATCGGCAGATGGATCAGCGACCGGGCGGACCGCGCGGCCAACGCCCACATGGCGACGAACTGTTCCGCGCCACCCCGGTCGGCATACATGGACAGCCAGTGATGGTCGTCATGCAACGCCAACCGTGCCGGGGACGCGGCCGGCCTGACCACCCGGTACTCGTCGCCGCCCAGCCGGACCTTGTGCACACGCACCCGCTGTTCCACACGCCTCCTTCGGACCCAGTGCGGCCGAGGACGAACTGTAGTTCCCGGCACACGACAGGGGATCGAGAAGCTCAGCCCGCCGCCTGGTGTCGGACCTGGTCGATAGCGTGCGGGCATGCTGCTGCTCGAAACCCTCCGCACGGCCGAGGACGGGACCATCCCCGGCCCCCTTCTCGCCGAACTCACCGCCCTGCACGCCTCCAACCGCGACTTCTACGCCCTGAGCGGCGACTTCCCGGACGCGGACGACATCCGTCCCGAGCAGGTGGGCGCGGCGCTGAGCGTGGAACTGGCCAACCCGGACGTGGAGGTCCTGCTCGCCCGCGCCGAGGACGGCAGCGTCGTCGGGGGCGCCATCACCCTCGCCCGGCATCCCGACCCGGCCGACCCCGACCCGTGGATCGGGCTGCTGCTCATCCACGCGGGCGTGCAACGCCAGGGACACGGGCGGCAGTTGGCCGCGCTCGTCGAGGAACGGTTCCGGCGGGCCGGGCGTACCGCCGTACGGCTGGCCGTCCTCGACAACAACCCCGGCGCCCTCGTCTTCTGGACCTCCCTCGGTTACGAGGTCGTCGAGCACCGCCGGGACCGCCAACTGGGGCGTCCCTGCACGGTGTTGCGCAAGACGCTGCGTACGCGACGCCCGGCCGCGCGTGTCGCCGTCCTCGACCCGGAGGGCGCGGTCTTCCTCTTCCAGTACGTCAACGACGAGGTGGGCGCGCACTGGGCCCTGCCCGGCGGCGGCCTGGAGGCGGACGAGACACCGCGCGAGGGTGCCCTGCGGGAGCTCCGCGAGGAGACGGGCTGGACGGACCTGGAGCCGGGCGCCTTCCTCTGCACCTGGGAGCATGACTTCACCCGCGCCGGCATCCCCGTCCGCCAGCACGAGCAGATCTACGTCACCCGGGGCCCACGCCGCGAACCGGTCGGCGGCCCCCTCGCCGCCGCGCGCGCCGAGGAGGGCATCCTGGCCTGGCGCTGGTGGAGCCGCCGGGAACTCGCCGAGGCGGAGGAGGCCGTATGGCCGCCCGAACTGCCGCGGCTGCTGGCGGAGTTCCAGGAGTCGGAGACCTCCGAGAAGTGAGGACCCGGCTCACGCCCCCGGCGGCCTGCCCTCCCCGTACAGCCAGTCCTCCCACACCGGGGTCAGATCGGCATCCGGGGCCGTCTTCTTCGCGTACTTCTCGGCGTACGCGGTGAAGTCGGCCGTGTCCGCGTTGCCGTGGCGGTGGGCGGTGGCCCAGCCCTGGAGGAGGCCGAAGAAGGCGTCGTCGCCGATGGCCTCGCGGATCTTGTGCAGGACCATGGCGCCCCGCTCGTAGACCGGGCTGTCGGAGATACGGGCGGCGCTCGGGGGCTTCGCGGGCGGGAAGTCCCAGAGGGCCTCGTCCGAGGCGGCGTCCTCGTAGTGGTCGCCCTCGTAGAGCGCGTCGAAGATCTCCTGGGCGGTGTCGCCGCCGTGATCCTCCTGCCACAGCCACTCGGCGTACGTGGCGAAGCCCTCGTTGAGCCACATGTCGCGCCAGGTCTTGGGGGTGACGGAGTTGCCGTACCACTGGTGGGCCAGCTCGTGGACGAGGAGCGAGATGTCGGGGACGCCGGGGAAGACGGGGCGGTTCTGGGTCTCCAGGGCGTACGCGACGTCCCCCGGCCTGTCGACGATCGCGCCGGTGGAGGAGAAGGGGTACGGGCCGAAGTTCGCCTCCGCCCACGCCACGACCTCCGGGATACGGCCGAGGACCTCACGGCCGTCCTCGGCCTGGGCCGGGTCGACGGCGACGTACACCGGTAGTCCGCCGCCCTTGCCGACCCCCTTGCCCGCCCCCTCCTCCGCGCTGTCGTCCGCGCTCCCGTCCGCTCCTTCGTCCGCGCTCCCGTCCGCCCCTTCGTCCGCCCTCTCCCCCGCCTTCTCGCCCACCGTCGAGCGGCGGATCTCGTACGTGCCGATCGCGATCGTGACCACATAGCTCGCCATCGGTTCGGCGGTGTGCCAGGAGTAGGTCGTACGGCCGCTCTTGGTGTCCTCGCTCTTCAACTCCCCGTTGGAGACGGCCCGCAGGCCCTCGGGGACGGTCACCGTGAGGTCGTAGGCCGCCTTGTCGGAGGGGTGGTGGTTGCCGGGGAACCATGTCATCGAGCCCGTCGGTTCGCCGAGCGCGAGGACCCCGTCGGCGGTCGGCAGCCAGCCCTCCCGGGAACCGTCCGGGTCGGTGATCGTCTCCGGGGTGCCCGAGTAACGCACCGTCGTACGGAACGTCTCTCCCTCGTCGAGCCCCTGCTCGGGCGTGACGGTGAGCTCCTGCCCCGCCCGCTTCCACCGCGCCGCCGTGCCCTCGACGGTGACCGACTCGACGTCCATCCCCTTCAGGTCGAGGTTGAAGGCGTCGAGGGCGCGCGTCGCCCGTGCGGTGACGACGGCGGTGCCGCTCAGGTGGTCGACCGACTGGGCACCGGTGTCGGTCTCGGACTCGGGCTCGGCGTCGGACGGGGGGTCGTACTTGAGCGTGAGGTCGTAGTGCGTGACGTCGTAGCCGCCGTTGCCGAGCTTCGGGAAGTACGGGTCCCGCAGGCCGGCGGAGCCCCGCGTGCCGGCGTTCCCGCCGCCGCGATCGGCGTTGTCGCCGCCCTCGGTGCACGAGGTGAGGGTGAGTGCCAGCGCGACGGTGAGCAGGGCGGCCGGGACAACCGGTGCGGATCGGGACACGTCGGAGATCCTATGAGGCCATGACACCATCGCCTACGTGCTCGACATCGGCTACGCCCTCTCCAACCGCTTCCCCGATCCACCGCAGACCGACTACCGCCGCGCGGACGTCTACGCCCTGCGACACGACCTCTTCTGCGGTGACGTCTACCTCGCCGACACCAAGGCGGACCGGGAGCTGTCCACAGCCTGGGGATGGGTGCCGGTGCTGGACTTCGCGTGGGCGCTGTGCGACATCGTGGAACAGCTGGACCA
This sequence comes from Streptomyces sp. CA-210063, assembly GCF_024612015.1. Lineage (NCBI taxonomy): Bacteria > Bacillati > Actinomycetota > Actinomycetes > Kitasatosporales > Streptomycetaceae > Streptomyces > Streptomyces sp. CA-210063. The sequence goes on along the minus strand of NZ_CP102512.1, from coordinate 5,850,045 downwards.
GGACCCGGCGGGCTCCCGTGCCTCCCGGCCCCAGTACGCGGAGCTCGACTTCACCGAGTCGACCGACCGCATGCTCTTCATGCGCCGCTTCGGGTGGGTGGACGTCGAGGCGGACTGGATGCCGGCGGACGAGCCGCCGCTGACCTTCTCCCACGCCGAGCTCCGCAAGGAAGCGAGGGACTTCCTGCACGACCTCGTCGCCGACCTGTGCGATCTGCACGACGCCCTCAGCGAGAACCCCGCGATCTGGACCCTCCAGGCCCGCTTCCCCAGGGTCGCCTAGGGCCCGGGATGAGAGGTGTCATCGGTGAGATCGGTGAGATCGGTGAGATCGGTGAGATCGGTGAGTGGGTACGTGCCGGAGCGTCGTGGCTCGTCGCGCAGTTCCCCGCGCCCCCTAAAAGCAAAAAGCACGGGGCGCAGCCCCTGCTTTTTGAGGGGCGCGGGGAACTGCGCGAGCAACCCCAACCCACCCGCACCCGCCCGACAACCCCATCCCCCCGAGCTCTATCGCGTGCGGGGTCGAAGGGGCGGCAGCCCCTTGGGATGGGAATGGGTAGGGGCGGCGGGGGCGAAAAACCACCCCGCCGACACCCCCCTCACCCCTCCACCCGAATCCCCATCTCCCCCGCCAGCACCGGCGCCAGATCCATCAACTGAGCCGCGCTGATCACCGCCCCCGACAACCGATCCACCCCCCGGGCGATCTCCACCGACGCGGCCTCCCGCAGGTCCACGTCGACCAACGTCACCCCAGTCAGATCGGCCCCCTTCAACGCGCACCCCACAAACGCGACCCGCTCCAACCGCGCACCCCCGAAATCCGGCTCGACAAGCACGCAGTCCTCGAAGACGACGTCCCTGAGCCGGGCCTCACGCAGGTTGAGATAGTCGATCTTGCCGCCGCGGACGAGGACACGCTCCAGCACGGCGCCATGCAGCCGCACCCCGCCCAGGCGCGCGTCGACCAGCTCCACGTCACGCAACGTCGCCTCGGCCAGATGCGTGCCGACGCCCCGTATCCCCGTGAGGACGCAGTCGAGGAAACGGGCGCGACGCAGCCGCGTCTCGTCCAGCGCGCAGCCCGTCAGCGCGCAGTCCATGAAACGGGCACCCCCGCCGTCCTGCCCGACGAAGTCCTCGTCCCGGAACTCCAGCCCGTCGTAGTCCCCGTCGGGCTCCAACTCCCCGCCCGCGTACGCCTCCAGCACCGACAACCGCACCTCCGGCCGCCGCGCCGCCTTCACCACCGACCTCGCCCTCACCATGCCCCCCATCGTGCACCCCACCACTGACAATCCACCTGACCTGCGCAAATGAACCGGTGAAGCCCCCACCCACAGCCCCATGTCACATTCCGGCGCCCTCGACCTGTCGTACTCACGGACAGGCCACACAGACCCGAGGGAGCCCAGCCATGCACCGCGCTCCAGCCACGCACGACCCCTCCACCCGCACCCCCGTCCCCCTCACCGTCATCGGCGGCGGTTTCGCCGGGCTCACCGCGGCGATCACCGCCGCCGAGGCGGGCGCGAAGGTCACCCTCTACGAGGCGCACCACACGCTCGGCGGCCGGGCGCGGACCGCGGAGGGGCCGTACCGGACGAACGAGGGGCCGCACGCCCTGTACAACGGCGGCCCGCACTGGACCTGGCTCGGCCAACGGGACCTGATCGGGCCGCTCGCGCCCCTCCCACCCCTGGAGGCCGCCCGGCTGCGGCTGCACCACCGGGGCGCCCTGCGCCGGACCCCGCCGTTCGGAATGCTCAAGCTCCTCCGCCCACGCCGTACGAGCCAACAGGCGCCCGTCGACGTCGACTTCCTCACCTGGGCGACCGAACAGGCGGGCGAGGAGGCCGCGCGTGCCGCCGCCGCCTACTCGGCGGTGGCGCTGTTCCACCACGACCCGGGCTCGCTGTCCGCCGCGTTCGTGCAGGAACGGCTGCGCCGGGCCACGAAGTTGCCCCCGGAGGCGCACTACCCCCGCGGCGGCTGGGCGAGCGTCATCGACCGGATGGCGGCCCGCGCCTGGAACCTCGGCGTCCGCATGGAGACCCTCAGCCGGGTCGACAGCCTCGACGCCCTCCCCGGAACCGGAACCGGCACCGGCACCGGCACCGGCACCGGCAACAGCCCGGTCATCGTCGCCACCTCCCTCGACGCCGCCCGCCGGCTGCTCGGGGACGACTCGCTGACCTGGCCGAGCGGCCGTACGGCACTCGTCGACCTCGCCCTCCGCACCCGCCGCGGCGACGCGTTCGCGGTCTCGGACCTGGACGCGCCCGGCTGGATCGAACGGTTCACCGCACAGGACCGCACGCTCGCCCCGGCGGGCGAGCAGTTGCTCCAGGGACAGTTCCCGATCGCGCCCCACGAGTCGAGGGCCGACGGGGTCGCCCGGGCCGAGCACCTGCTCGACCTGGCCTTCCCCGGCTGGCGGGACCGGGTCACCTGGCGGCGCGAGGCGACCGCGAACGGCCGTACGGGCGCGGTCGACCTGCCCGGCACCAGCTGGCGCGACCGCCCGGCCGTGGACCGGGGCGACGGCGTCTACCTCGCGGGCGACCAGGTCGCGGCGCCGGGAGTGCTCTCCGAGGTCTCCTTCAACAGCGCCCTCGCGGCCGTCTCACTGGCGCTGGGCAGGAGGTCGAAGAACACCCTTGACCTCAAGCGAGCTTGAGGTTGGAGGCTGGGTCCACCGACCGAATTCACCCAAGGGGGGGCCCTCCATGCACGCCATCCGTCTGCACGCCTTCGGTCCGGCCGAGAACCTCACGTACGAGAAGGTCGCGGACCCCGAGCCCGGCCCGGGGCAGGTGCGTATCGCCGTCGCCGCGGCGGGCGTCCATCTGCTGGACGCGGCCATCCGCGAGGGCCTTCCGGGCCCCGGGCCGGCCCCGGAACTGCCCACGATCCCCGGCCGCGAGGTCGCCGGAGTCGTCGAGGCGCTCGGCGAGGGCGTCCCGGAGCTCTGGCTCGGCAAGCGCGTCACCGCCCATCTCGGCTTCGTACCCGGCGGTTACGCCGAGCTGGCGGTCACGGAGGTCGAACGCCTTCACGAAGTACCGGAGAACCTCGACTTCGCCGAGGCCGTGGCGATGATCGGCACGGGCCGTACGGCGATGGGGATCCTGCTCTTCGCCGAACTCGGCCCGGACGACGTGGTCGTGATCCCGGCCGCGGCCGGCGGCCTCGGCACGCTCCTCGTGCAGTACGCCAAGAACGCGGGCGCCACGGTCGTCGGTCTCGCCGGCGGCCCCGAGAAGACGGCCCGGGTGGCGGCGAACGGCGCCGACCTCGCCGTCGACTACACGGACCCGGCGTGGCCGGAGAAGGTCGCGGCGTACCGGGGCAGGACCACGGTCGTCTTCGACGGGGTCGGCGGGGCCGCGGCGCGGGAGTCCGTCGCCCTCCTCGCCCCCGGCGGCAAACACCTCGTCTTCGGCTGGTCGGCGGACGGCATCAAGGACGGCGGACCGTACGTCGTCGAAGGCGTATCGGAGACGGTCCTGGGCGAGGAGATGCGCCGCCGGGCGGGCGGCCCCGACCCCATCCGCACCCTCGAACTCCGCGCCCTCGCCGAGGCCGCCGCCGGCCGCCTCACCCCGGCCGTCCACCGCTTCCCCCTGGCCGAGGCGGCCGCCGCCCACCACGCCCTGGAGAACCGGGCCACGACGGGAAAGGTGGTACTGGAACCGTGACGTCCCCGCCGCCCGGCAGCCCGGCGGCCCATCGGCACGGCCCTGCTGAAGACCATCGGCGGGGCCCCGCTGAACAACCGTCGGCACGGCCTGCCGCACACCATCACCACGGCCCCGCTGAACAACCGTCGGCACAACCCTGCTGACCACCACCACGACCGGCAGCACCGCCTACCGATGCCCACCGATGCCTACCGATGCCGGGCGGGAGATCCGGCCGAATGCCCTGCGTCGCCCTCAGCGCCACCCCGCCACCCGATCGCCCCTCAGTGCCGCCCCGCCACCCGATCCGCCAGCCGCGCCAACCGCGACGACTCCCCCCGACGCGAGACCGCCTCCCGCCGGTCGGCGGCGCGGTACGTGGCATACATCCCCTGCACGCCCACCCAACGCAACGGCTCCGGCTCCCACTTGCGCACCGGGTGGTTCACCCAGGGCAGCGAGGTCAGCTCGGTCTCCCCGCCCTGCCCCGAATCCCGCTGGACGAGATCGCGCAGGGTGCGGGCAGCGAGGTTGCCGGTCGCCACGCCCGAGCCGACACAACCACCGGCCGCGAGCCGCCGCTGGGCCGGAAATCCCATGAAATCCGGGAAGGCGCGCGCGTAGTGTCGGCGGCATGGTCGATGACCTCTCTGTCCCGCCGGACCTGGCCGCCACCCTGGAGATGTTCTTCGACGAGGAGGGCCGGGCCTTCGCCGCGTCCCTCCCCGACCTGGCGGCCGGCTTCCTGGACCGCTGGGGACTACGCCTCGACGGCCGGCCCATGCACGGCATGTGCGCCCTGGTCCTCCCCGTGGTCCACACAGCCGACGGCACCCCGGCGGTCCTCAAGCTCCAGATCCTCGACGACGAGAGCGAGGGCGAACCGGTCGCCCTGCGCGCCTGGAACGGCGACGGAGCCGTACGGCTCCTGCGGTACGACGACGAAACGGGCACCATGCTGCTCGAACGCCTCGACCCGGCCCGGATGCTGTCCCACGAGCCGGACACCCGCGAAGCCGTCCTGGTCATCGCCCGCCTGCTGGCCCATCTGACCGCCTCACCGGCGCCGCCGGCCCTGCGCCGCCTGGGCGACATCGCGGCCGACATGCTGAACCGCACCCCACCCGTCCTGGCCCGTATCCCGGACCCCGCCGACCGCCGCCTGATCGCGGACTGCGCGGCAGCGGTGGGCGAGGTCATCACCGAACCCGGCGACCGCCTCCTCCACTGGGACCTGCACTTCGACAACGTCCTCGGCGCCGACCGCGCCCCCTGGCTCGCCATCGACCCCAAGCCCCTCGCCGGCGACCCCGCCTTCGAACTCTGGCCCGCCCTCGACAACCGCTTCGACCCCGCCGAGGTCCGCTGGCGCTTCGACGCGATGACCGACGTCCTCGCCCTGGACCGCGCCCGAGCGCGAGCCTGGACCCTCGGCCGCCTCCTCCAGAACGCCATCTGGGAAATCGAGGAAGCCCGCCCCCTCCAGCCCGACGACCTGGAAATCGCCCGCCGCCTGCGGTGAACCCCCGGCCTCCAACGGAAAATCCCGGACCTCAGAAGCGCTACCTGAACGGCTAGGGCTCGTGACCGTGCGAGGCGACAACTGACCATTCAACAAACGCGACTTGACGCTCCGACTCAGAATGCACACGGATGACCCAGGGCGTAGCTTGGAAAGACGAGGGGGGGCCTTGAGCGCCGAGTTTCGATCTCGTGCGCCCATTTTCATGGAGGGAGCCCCCATGAAGGAAAAAGGTATACGTCGCGGCGCCTATCGCTCCGCACTCTGGCGGGCGCTGATCGTTCCCGCCGCAACGGTCATAGCAGTCCCCGCCCTGGCAACGAGTGCCCAGGCCACCCACCAGCGGACGGTAACCGGAAGCGCCTCCTTCAGAATCATGGATTATGAGGATTTCGGCTCGAACACGGTCTGCAACCGCAACGTCTCGCTCACCCCTCGCGTAATAACAGTCGGAACTCCCAGGAGTTTCGTGGTCCAGGCCACGTGCGGTGGAGAGATAAGAGTCGAAGTCCACTACAAACTCACACACCAACAGGGTGGCTTCATTCGCGTGACCGAAGGTGTGGTCAAGCTCTTTGAGGGCGACAGCGAAAACACGGGGGACTTGGACGGCGCGTCAGCCTTCGCGAATATCTTCCTCTACCCGGGGCAAAGCGCCTCCAGGGCGATACACGTCCAGAACTGGAATGAAGGGCAGCCCGACGACAAGGCCGACGTGACGCTCACTCTCCGCAACTAACGGCCGGAACGTGCGGACCGGCGTCGACGTCCGCATGGCACAAGGCTCCCGCGCCGTTGCCGGCATGACGGCGATGCCGTCGGCGGTGCTGTCCCAGTCGGGAGTACAGGGCGCGGGCCGGAGCGAGCCAACACCATGAACCCTGGCTCCATCCAGCCGCTGACGACGAAACCCCAGGTCAGAACGTATCTGACCTGGGGTTCCAGTGGAGCCCCCTGTCGGATTCGAACCGACGACCTACGCATTACAAGTGCGTTGCTCTGGCCATCTGAGCTAAGGAGGCGTGGCCCCTCGCGGGGGCGCCCGTGCAGTCTACCCACGCCACAGGGCGCACTCGTCGAAAATTTCCGCGAAGTTCACAGGGGCCCAGGTACTGACAGACCTGGTGAACGGAAGGTACCGTCCTGACCCAATCCACTCCCGTGGACTACACCACCGCGGCATCGCCCGTGGTGGATCACCACCTTTACAACGGATCGTCCGGCACGTTCCTGCCGGTGAAGGGGGCCTACGACCCATGGCCACAGTCTCGTTCGACAAGGCGACCCGGATCTACCCGGGTTCCACGAAGCCCGCCGTAGACGCGCTCGACATCGAGATCGAGGACGGCGAGTTCCTCGTTCTGGTCGGCCCGTCCGGTTGCGGCAAGTCCACCTCGCTCCGCATGCTCGCGGGCCTCGAGGACGTCAACGGCGGCGCCATCCGCATCGGTGACCGCGACGTCACGCACCTGCCGCCGAAGGACCGGGACATCGCCATGGTGTTCCAGAACTACGCGCTCTACCCGCACATGTCCGTCGCCGACAACATGGGCTTCGCGCTCAAGATCGCCGGCGTCAACAAGGCGGAGATCCGGCAGAAGGTCGAAGAGGCCGCGAAGATCCTCGACCTCACCGAGTACCTGGACCGCAAGCCGAAGGCCCTCTCCGGTGGTCAGCGCCAGCGTGTCGCCATGGGCCGGGCCATCGTGCGTGAGCCCCAGGTCTTCCTCATGGACGAGCCGCTGTCGAACCTCGACGCCAAGCTCCGTGTCTCGACGCGTACGCAGATCGCGTCGCTCCAGCGCCGCCTCGGCATCACCACCGTCTACGTCACCCACGACCAGGTCGAGGCCATGACGATGGGCGACCGGGTCGCCGTGCTGAAGGACGGTCTGCTGCAGCAGGTCGACACCCCGCGCAACATGTACGACCGCCCGGCCAACCTCTTCGTCGCCGGCTTCATCGGCTCCCCGGCCATGAACCTGGTCGAGGTCCCGATCACCGACGGCGGTGTGAAGTTCGGCAACAGCGTCGTCCCGGTCAACCGTGAGGCCCTCAAGGCCGCCTCCGACAAGGGTGACACCACCGTCACCGTCGGTGTCCGCCCCGAGCACTTCGACATCGTCGAGCACGACGGCGGCGTCGCCTCCACCCTGTCGAAGGACGCCGACGACGCCCCGGCCGGCCTCGCCGTCACCGTCAACGTCGTCGAGGAACTCGGCGCCGACGGTTACGTCTACGGCACCGCCGAGGTCGGCGGCGAGACCAAGGACCTCGTGGTTCGCGTCAACGGCCGCCGGGTCCCGGAGAAGGGCGCGACGCTGCACGTCGTGCCGCGTCCGGGCGAGAACCACGTGTTCTCGACGTCCACGGGCGAGCGCCTCTCCGACTGAACCGGTCACGTCCGTCGACGCGACGGTTCGCGAAACCACCGACCCGGGATAAATCACCCAGGTTGACGAAAAAGGCCCCGCAAACGCCTGCGGGGCCTTTTTCACTGTCACCAACTACCCCGGCAAATCTGGTCATTTCGACCAGCGTTCGTCAACCCGGTACCCAGAAAACAGCGCTTCAACATCCCCCGTATCGGTGACCTAACGTCGCCATATCACTACCCCGCGCTACCCTCACTCGCGTGAAGCACACCCACACCTACACCCAACGGACGCGGCGCGGCCGCGGCCCCGCCCGCCGGATCGGCCGCTCCCTCGCCCTGGTCCTGCCCGTCGTCCTCGTCCTCTCCGGCACCCTCGCGGTCACCCGGGTCAACTGGTCGGGCGCCGACCCCGCCGACTCGGTGCTCGCCGCCTCGGAGGTCTCCCAGCGCGCCAAGACCCGCGCCCCGCACGAGGTGCTGCGCGACAAGCTCCTCCTGGAACTCCAGGAGGAGGACCCGGGCGTCGCCCTCACCCACCTCCAGCAGGCGGTGAACGGCCGCCCCGCGCTGGCGAGGCACTGCGCCTCCATCGCCCGCGCCCTCGGCCGCGCAGCCGTCCGCGCCTACGGCCCCACCCGCGCCCAGTCGTACGCCCGCCCGGTCTGCGACACGTCCTTCGCGACAGGAGTGGCCGCCCAGTTCAGCTGACGGCCCGCAGGGCACAGGCCAAGCCCCGCAGCGCACAGCTGAGGGCCCCGCAAGGCCCGTACCGGCTCTACCCGGCTCCACCGGCTCCGCAGGACCCCCCAAGGGCTCCAGGGCTCGCACCCCCGTATACCGACCCGTTTCCTCTCCGTATACCGATCCCAGGGCCGTGCTCCCGCGAACGGGGCGCCACGTACAGTTCGGTCATGACCGATCCGAACGCCGCGTCGCGCCCCGTTCAAGCCGTGGTCCTCGCCGGTGGCCAGGGCTCCCGGCTGCGCCCGTACACCGATGACCGGCCCAAGCCCATGGTCGAGATCCCCGGCACGGGCACGCCGATCATCGGCCATCAGCTCGGCTGGCTCGCCGAGGAGGGCGTGACCGACGTGGTCGTCTCCTGCGGCCACCTCGCCGACGTCCTGCAGAAGTGGCTGGACTCGACAGACCTCCCGGTCCGCGTCACCACGGTCGTCGAGACGGAGCCCCTGGGCCGAGGCGGAGGCCTCAAGTACGCCGCCTCCCACCTGCCCCACCCCGACCGCCCCTGGTACGCCACCAACGGCGACATCTGGACCCGCTTCTCGCTCCGCGACATGGCGGACTTCCACACCGAACGCGACGCCCTCGCCACCCTCGCCCTGGCCCGCCCCCGCATCCCCTGGGGCGCCGTGAAGACGGACGGATTCGGCCGCGTGACGGACTTCATCGAGGCCCCGCCCACGACGTACGAGATCAACGCCGGCGTCTACGTCTTCTCCCCGGAGTTCACCGACCTCCTCCCCGCCCGAGGCGACCACGAACGCACCACCTTCCCCCGCCTCGCCCGAGAACGCCGCCTGGCAGGCTTCCCCATCCCCCAGGGCGCCTACTGGCGAGCCATCGACACAGCAAAGGACCTGACAGAGGCAGCGAAGGAACTGGCGGCGCTGGGTCGTTAGAGCGTTAGGCCGTCAGAGCGCTAGGCCTCAGGGCGCTTGACCGTTAGGCGCCGGACCGTCAGACGCCGTGCCGCCAGGCACTGGGGCACTGAGCCGTCAGGCGCCCGGGCGCCAGCCCTGGGGCGTGGGGCGCTGGACCGTTAGACGCTGAGGCACTGAACCGTCAGGCACTGGGGCACCAGGTCGTTAGGCGCCGGGGCGCCAAGTGACCGCCGGTCCCTCAAGGGGCGCGGGGAACTGCGCGACCAGCCACAAACAACCCGCAGCCGCCACCCCACAGCTCCCCCACCCCATAAGGCGCCCCACCCACTCCCCCTCCCGCCAGAACACACAGCAATGGGCCCCGCGCACCACACACGCGGGGCCCATCCACAGAGCAACGCCTCGGCGCAGCCGGCGAAACCTACCCGAGCAACCCCCCCACCAGCCCAGGCTCCCCACCCGAAGAGCTCCCCCCAGTGGACCCCCCGGTGGACCCAGTCCCCCCACCGGTCGTACCGCCGGAGGCCCCCCCACTGGAGCTCGGCCCAGCCGTCGTACTCGGCACCTGCTCAACCGGCGAGGACTGCTGCGGCGGTGCCTGCCCCGCCGTCCCCTGCGTCTGACTCGGCTCCCCCCCGGTGACCGCCCCGGTGTCCCGCGTGGCCCCCGGCGTCGTGGCCTCTTGTGAAGGGCTCGCCGAAGTCGCGCCCGCGGTGGGCGTGTTGGACGCGGAGGGGCTGTCCTGGCGGCGCTTCGTCGGCTCACCCGGCAGCGGCGACCCCGGCAGTTCGTTGCGCGGCGCCTCCCCGGGCCCGGGGACGACGATCCGGTCGGCGTCCCGCACGGCCCCGCCGAGCACGGACCCCACGAGCAGCGTCAGCCCGACGACGATCGCGGTGACGAGCGCGCCCCGCCGCAGCACATAGCGCCGCAGGTCCCAGATGTCGGCGCGCGGCCCGAGCCTGCGCCAAGCGCCGCCCGCGAGCCGCCCGTCGACGGAGTACACCGGCGCGCCCGCGATGACCAGCGGGGACCAGGCGGCGAGGTAGATGATGTCGGGCGTCTCGTAGACGGGAACGGTCTTCCAGCTGACCGTGACGAGCAGCGCGGCCGACAGCAGCGCTCCGATCCCGGCGGCGACCCGCTGCCACAGTCCGAGGACGGTCAGCACGCCGACGACGACCTGGGCGAAAGCGATGACGAGTCCCGAGCCCACGGGGTGTTCGAGGGCGAACTGCCGCAGCGGCTCGGCGACTTCCCACGGGTGCAGCGTGTTCAGCCACTTCACCATGGAGCCGCGCTTGCCGCCGTCGAAGTAGTGCGGGTCGCAGAGCTTGCCCATGCCGGCGTAGATGGAGATGAAGCCGAGGAAGACGCGCAGCGGCAGCAGCACCACGCCGAGGTTCATGCGGCGGCCGGGGTAATAGGCGTGCCGGACGGGCTCGTTGCCGGTCCGGCGCCCGCTCCGCTCGTCCTCACCGCCGTCGCCGCCGTCGCCGTCGCCGTACGACTCCGCGAACTCCCCGTCGGCGTAGGCGTCCTTGCCGTAGCGCGCCTGGTCGTACCGGGGTTCGTCGTACGCGCTGCCGACGCCGCGCATGGTGGGCAGCAGCCGGGTGCCGTCGGGGGCTGCGTGGTCGCCGTGGGTGCGCTGGCTGCCGACGATGGGCGTCTCTACGGTCTCGACGGTCAAGTCGGCCCCGTAGCGCCCACTTTCGGCGCCGTAGCGCCCACTTTCGGCGCCGTAGCGCCCACTTTCGGCGCCGTAACGCCCGCTTTCGGTGTCGTAGCCGCCGCTGCGCGGGCCGTCGACGCGTGGGATGACCTGGGTCGAGCCGGTGTCGCTCAGGGGGTCGGGGGCCCCGCGACCGACGCCCGCGCCGCGGACCGCCTGGAGGAGCCGGTGGGCTCCGGTGTCGTCCGGCGCGGACTTCCCGCTCCAGACGACGGGCGCGCGGCGGCGCCCGGCGGCGGGCGCGCCGGACCGGCCCGCCGTGCCCAGGACGGGGATGCGCGTGGTGTCGTCGCTGGTGCTCAAGTGCCGTGCGATGCGCGGGGACGCCCGCGTGGAGGCGCTCAACTGCACGCGGAAGCTCGCGTGGTTGACGATGACCTGCGCCGGATCGCTCGGCACCTTCACCATGCTCAGCGCGGGAGCGTCGTCGAATCCCGAGTCGAATCCCGACGAACGGTCCCCCGTGGGTGTGCGGGGTGTTCTGGTGTCCACACTCATCTAACCGAGTGACGTGTCGTTAGGACACTGCTTTGACCGCCCGGATCTGTCCGGACCCCGTCAAGGTGATCCAGAACCCCCCGAACCCCAGGCCAGAACCCCTTTTACGCCCGACGCCGAGCCGCCTCGTACAACACAACTCCCGCCGCCACACCGGCATTCAACGACTCCGCCCCACCCGGCATCGGAATCCGCACCCGGTAGTCGCACGTCTCGCCGACGAGGCGGGAGAGGCCCTTGCCCTCGCTGCCGACCACGATGACGACCGGGCCCTCGAGGGCCTCCAGGTCGCCGATCTCGGACTCGCCGTCGGCGGCGAGTCCGACCACGACGACGCCGGCCTTCTTGTAGGCCTCCAGCGCGCGCGTGAGGTTGGTGCAGCGGGCGACGGGCGTACGGGCGGCCGTGCCGGCGGACGTCTTCCAGGCGCCGGCGGTCATGCCGGCCGCGCGCCGTTCGGGTACGACGACGCCGTGGCCGCCGAACGCGGAGACGGACCGGACGACGGCGCCGAGGTTGCGCGGGTCGGTCACCCCGTCGAGGGCGACGATCAGCGGGTCCTCACCCTCGTCGAACGCGGCGTTCACGAGGTCCTCCGGGTGCGCGTACTCGTACGGCGGGACCTGGAGGACGAGCCCCTGGTGGTTGAGCCCGTTGGTCATCCGGTCCAGTTCGGGCCGCGGCGCCTCCATGAGGTTGATGCCGCCGCGCTCGGCCGCGAGCTGCAGCGCCTCACGGACCCGCTCGTCGTTGTCGATGAACTGCTGGACGTAGAGCGTCGAGGCGGGCACGCCCTCGCGCAGCGCCTCGACGACGGGGTTGCGTCCGACGACCATCTCGGACGTGCCCTTGCCGCCCCGGCCGCGCGGCGTGGGGCGGCGTGCGGCCTGCTTCGCCTTGGCGTTGGCGATGCGGTTCGCCTTGTGCTTCTTGCGCATCTCGGCGGGCGGCGTCGGCCCCCTGCCCTCCAGCCCCTTGCGCCGCTGGCCGCCACTGCCGACCTGCGCGCCCTTCTTGCCGGACATGCGGCGGTTGTTAGCGGCCATGACCTACCCGTCTCTGAGAAGCGTTCGTGTGTACGTACGTAATGCAGTGTGCCGCCCGGATGGCCGGGCGGCACAATCGATCAAGAAAGGCTCAGCGCGGGCCGAGCGTCCAGCGCGGCCCGTCCGGACCGTCCTCGATGACCAGACCCGACTGGTTGAGCTGGTCGCGGATGGCGTCCGCGGTGGCCCAGTCCTTGCGGGCGCGGGCGGCCTCGCGCTGCTGGAGGACCAGCCCGACGAGCGTGTCGACGACGCCGTGCGCGCTTTTGTTGAACACAGTCTCGCCGCGGTCGCCGCCGTCCCCGGCCCAGTGCGGGTCCAGCGGGTCGAGGCCGAGCACGCCGAGCATGGCCCGTACCTCGGCGAGCCGTGCCACGGCCGCTTCCTTGTCGTCGGCGGCCAGCGCACTGTTGCCCTGCCGGACCGTGGTGTGCACGATGGCGAGCGCCTGCGGCACCCCGAGGTCGTCGTCCATCGCCTCGGCGAACGCCGGCGGCACCTCGGCCGAGGGCTCGACGACTCCGCCGGCCTTCTCGACGACCCGCTGGATGAACCCCTCGATACGGGCGAACGCCGACTCGGCCTCGCGCAGGGCGTCCTCGCTGTACTCGATCATCGACCGGTAGTGCGGGGTGCCCAGGTAGTAGCGGAGCACGATGGGCCGCCACTGCTTGACCATCTCGCTCACGAGCACCGAGTTGCCCAGGGACTTGGACATCTTCTCGCCGCTCATGGTGACCCAGGCGTTGTGCACCCAGTACAGGGCGAACTCGTCGCCGAAGGCCTTGGCCTGCGCGATCTCGTTCTCGTGGTGCGGGAAGATCAGGTCGAGGCCGCCGCCGTGGATGTCGAAGGCGCTGCCCAGGTACTTGTGCGCCATGGCCGAGCACTCCAGGTGCCAGCCCGGCCGCCCTCTGCCCCAGGGCGTCTCCCAGGTCGGCTCCCCGGGCTTCGCCGACTTCCACATGGCGAAGTCACGCGGATCGCGCTTGCCGGTCTCGCCCTCCCCGGAGGGCTGGAGAAGGTTGTCGAGCTCCTGGTTGGACAGCTTCAGATACTCGGGGAACGACCGCACGTCGAAGTACACGTTCCCGTCGGCCTCGTACGCGTGTCCACGCTCGATCAGCCCGCGCATCATCTCGACCATCTCGGTCACATGCCCGGTGGCCCGCGGCTCGTAGGTCGGCGGCAGGCAACCGAGCACGCTGTAGCCGTCGTTGAACGCGCGCTCGTTCTCGTAGCCGATCGACCACCACGGGCGGCCCTGGTCGGCCGCCTTCGCGATGATCTTGTCGTCGATGTCCGTGACATTCCGGATGAACGTCACGTCGTACCCGCGGTACTCGAACCACCGGCGCATGATGTCGAAGTTGAGCCCCGACCGGATGTGCCCGATGTGCGGGGCCGCCTGCACCGTGGCGCCACACAGGTAGATCGAGACACAACCCGGCATGAGCGGGGTGAAGTCACGAATCTGCCGGGCGCTGGTGTCGTACAGGCGAATAGTCACGAGTCCCAGGGTAGTAGGCCATAGCCCATGCCCTGAGCCCTTCCCCCCAAGGGCCACACATTCGTGACGCATACCCGCCCGCACCCTTGATGGGCCGCAGGCCCAAAAGGGGCGCGGGGAACTGCGCGACCGGCCACGACGCTCCGACACCCGAACAACTCACTCGAGCAGGGGGCTCGGGCGGGGGCCTGGGGGCGCAGCCCCCTGGGATGGGACGGGTAGGGGCGGCGGGGGCGAGGAAATCCCCCGGGTCACCCCAGACGTACGACCAACGCCGTCGCCACCGCCATCAATCCCTCGCCCCGCCCCGGAAATCCCAGCCCGTCCGTCGTGGCGCCCGACACCGAGACGGGCGCGCCCACGACATCGGACAGAACCCGCTGCGCCTCGTCCCGCCGCTTCCCGATCTTCGGCCGTGGCCCGACCACCTGAACGGCCACATTGCCGATGGTGAACCCGGCCGCCCGCACGATCCGCGCCGCCTCCGCCAGCAACGTCACCCCGGACGCCCCGGACCACTCCGGCCGCCCCGTCCCGAAGTGCTGCCCGAGATCACCGAGCCCGGCGGCGGAGAACAACGCGTTGCACGCCGCGTGCGCCACGACATCCGCGTCGGAGTGCCCGGCCAGCCCCGGCCCCTCCCCCTCCCACTTCAGTCCGGCGCACCACAGCTCCCGCCCCTCCTCGAAGGCGTGGATGTCGGTACCGATCCCGACCTGCGGCAACACCACCTGGGGGGCCTCAGAACCCATCGTTCAGCCTCCTGCGCGCCAGAACCGCCTCCGCGAGCACCAGATCCAACGGCCGCGTCACCTTGAACGCCTCCTCGTGCCCGGGCACGACCACGACCCCCAGCCCGAGCCGCTCCACCATGCTCGCGTCGTCGGTCACCTCCCCGGTGACCGTCTCGTGCGCCCGGACCAGGGTCGCCCGGTCGAACCCCTGCGGCGTCTGCACCGCCCGCAGCCGCGCGCGCTCCGGCGTGGCGACGACCGGCTCCGGCGCGCCCTGCGCGTCCGCCGGCTCGACCTCCTTGACCGTGTCGGCGAGCGGCAGCGCGGGCACCACGGCCGGCGCCCCGTCCCGTACGGCCTCGATGACGGCGTCGACCGTGTCGACGGGCACGAGTGGACGGGCCGCGTCGTGCACCAGCACGATGTCGTAGCCGGGTGGGAGCGCGTCGAGACCGAGCTTCACCGACTCCTGCCGCGACTCACCTCCGGGCACGACGAGGAAGTCGGTCCGCTCGGGCAGCGCGTGCGCGTCGAGCAGGGTCTTGACCTCGGGGGCGCCGTCGGGCGGCGCCACGACGATCACCAGGGAGACGGCACGGGACGCGGCCATGGCCCGCGCCGCGTGGATCAGCATCGGGGTGCCGTTCAGCGCGCGTAGCGCTTTGGGGGCGCCCGGACCGAGGCGTACGCCCCGGCCGGCGGCCGGAATCACGGCCGCTGTACGGGTCCCCGTACCGGTTCCGGAAGGCGAAGGGCGCGAATCGTCAGACATCGGTTCCTGTCAGGTTTGTGTGCTCGGCCTACGTGGGTATGGCCACAGCGTGCCGGGCGCGACACCTTGACCGGACCCTTCCGTGACATCTGGTCGAGCCAGCTGCCCGGGCCCGGCACGCCAAGTACGCGTACGAGTACTGATGAGGTACCTGTACTGATGAGCGTCGGGGCACGCCAAGTATCCGGGATCCCATTCCGGCGTACGGCATCCGGGTACGGACATGCCGCAGCGCCCGGCGACAATAGCTACGTCATCGGGCACCGCGGCATTTCCATGTGCTGCGCTGAACGGCTGAGCGGGCTGGCTGCCTGCCTCAGGAGTCAGTTCAGGACGCGAGGACCTCGTCGAGCAGTGCCTCGGCCTTGTCCTCGTTCGTGTTCTCCGCGAGGGCGAGCTCGCTCACCAGGATCTGGCGGGCCTTGGCGAGCATGCGCTTCTCACCGGCGGACAGTCCGCGCTCGCGCTCACGACGCCACAGGTCACGCACGACTTCCGCGACCTTGATGACATCGCCGGAGGCGAGCTTCTCCAGGTTTGCCTTGTAGCGACGCGACCAGTTCGTGGGCTCCTCGGCATACGGCGCGCGCAGCACCTCGAAGACCCGGTCCAGGCCGTCCTGCCCGACCACATCACGTACGCCGACGAACTCCGCATTGTCCGCCGGCACACGCACTGTCAGGTCGCCCTGAGCGACCTTGAGCACCAAGTAGGTCTTGTCCACGCCTTTGATCTGGCGAGTTTCGATGGCCTCGATCAGCGCGGCCCCGTGATGGGGATAGACCACGGTGTCGCCAACCTTGAACGTCATGTGACAGGTACCCCTTCCGTGGCTATCCAGGGTAACACGGAAACGGCGGGTTCTGAATGGCGTTTTCGCAGGTCAGGGCATATCTCGGGGCTTGACAACAGCAACAGGAACGTGCTGCGGGGGCCGAACGGAAGTGGGTATTCGCAGGTCGGAGCGGCTCTCCGGGCGGAGCGAAACGCGTACGGTACACGCACCCGGAGGGCTGCACGAGCGGCCGAACGTCCCGCTTTGTCCGGCTCCAAGTGTGCGACTTCCGCTACTCCGTTCGGTGAGTGGAGTCGGGTACGAGTCGAATCCGGAATTGATCAAGAAGGTTGATCTACGGGGGATGTTCCGCCGTTACCGGATCGTGTTCCTACGCCGTTCTGCCGGGTGATCGATTTTCTGTGGCGCCCCGCATTCCTTACCGGAAATCCGGGACGGCGGCGAAGGGGGCGACAGCGGTATCGGGGGTGGTTATGCGAATGCCGGAGGAGCGTGTGCGTGGTGCGTCCACTCAATTGCTTCCCGTGACTCGTCGGGGACTTGGGGAGGGTCGGGTGCGGCGGCGGCGGAACGGCTCGGTAACCTGAGCCCGCCACAGACCATGTACCGCCCCCGTTCAAGGAGATGCCGCCGCCGTGAGCAGCAGCCTTCGACGCGGCGCCCTCGCCGCCGCCGCCCTCGCGTTCTCGATCGCCTCACTCGCCGCGTGCGCCGCCGGCAGCAATGCCCAGACGCTGGAGATCAAGCCGGACAACGCGGCCACCAGCGTCGGCGACATCAAGATCCAGAACGCGATCGTGGTCACCCAGCCGGGTACCGAGACCAAGGGCCCGGCCGTCGTCTCCGCGACCCTGTTCAACACCAACGCCAGGACCGACCAGACCCTGGACTCCATCACCGTGGAGGGCGCCGGTACCGCCGAGATCACGCCGGTCAAGGGCGAGGGCAGGGGCGGCAAGGTCGTCGTCCCGGCCGGTGGCTCCGTGGTCCTCGGCGGCGAGGGCAACGCCTCCGCGGTCCTGGCGGACGTCTCCGACGCGGTCAAGGACGGCAACGCCCAGCGGGTCACGTTCAACTTCAGCGAGACCGGCGAGGTCGGCCTGCGCGCCTTCGTCGTGCCCGCCGAGCACTACTTCGAGAAGTGGGGCCCGACCGACATCCCCGAGGCCCCCGCCACGAGCGCCTCGCCGTCCGAGGAGACCACCGGCTCCCCGTCCCCGTCCGGCACGGGCTCGCCGTCCCCCGACGAGGGCACCGCCGAGGAGGAGGGCACCGCCGCCGGCTCGACGGCCTCCCCGTCCACCTCCGCCGCGGGTTCCGGTTCCCAGGAGTCTTCCGGCCACTGAGCGCCGTACGCCCGCACACGCCGAAGGGCGGCACCCCTGGGAGGGTGCCGCCCTTCGGCGTAGAACGAGCACGTGGTCGTAGGTCCACGGCTCACAGTCGGTTTACGGCTCGAACTTGTAGCCGAGGCCGCGCACGGTGACCAGGTACCGCGGCGCGCCCGGGTCCGGCTCGATCTTGGCGCGGAGGCGCTTGACGTGGACGTCGAGGGTCTTGGTGTCGCCCACGTAGTCGGCGCCCCAGACTCGGTCGATGAGCTGCATACGGGTCAGGACGCGGCCCGCGTTTCGCAGCAGCATCTCGAGCAGGTCGAACTCCTTGAGGGGGAGGTCGACCTTGGAGCCCGAGACAGTGACCACGTGACGGTCGACGTCCATGCGGACGGGGCCGGCCTCCAGCGCGGCAGGGGTGACCTCCTCGGGCTCGCCGCGACGGCGCAGTACGGCCCGGATACGGGCGACGAGTTCGCGGGAGGAGAAGGGCTTGGTGACATAGTCATCGGCTCCTATTTCCAGGCCCACGACCTTGTCGATCTCACTGTCCTTGGCGGTGACCATGATCACCGGGACATTGGAACGGCCGCGCAGCTGACGGCAGACCTCGGTGCCCGGCAGGCCGGGCAGCATCAGGTCGAGGAGGACGAGGTCGGCTCCGTTGCGCTCGAACTCGTCGAGACCGTCGGGCCCGGTGGTCGCGATGGCGACCTCGAAGCCCTCTTTGCGGAGCATGTAGGACAGGGCGTCGGAGAAGGACTCCTCGTCCTCGACGACGAGCACTCGGGTCACGGAAGGACCTCCGGGGCGGGAAGCGGTTCGTACGGGGATGGGGCGGTGTGAGGCTGTCCGTCCTCGGCGTCGAGGTCCGGGTGCTGGGCCGCGCGGTCGCGGGCCACGCCCGCCTCCGGCAGCCTGAGGGTGAACGTGGAGCCCTGTCCCTCCGAGCTCCACACCGTGACCTCCCCGCCGTGCGAGGCGGCCACGTGCTTGACGATCGCGAGACCGAGACCCGTACCGCCGGTCTGGCGGGAACGGGCCGGGTCCACGCGGTAGAAGCGCTCGAAGATGCGCTCCTTGTCCTTGTCCGAGATGCCGATGCCCTGGTCGGTCACGGCGATCTCGATATGGTCCCCGCCGGGCGCGCTGACCCTGCGGGCGGCTATGCCGACGCGGGTGCGGGCCGGCGAGTAGTTGACGGCGTTCTCGACGAGGTTGCCGAGGGCGGCGGCGAGCTGCCCGCGGTTGCCCCAGACATGCAGCTCGGCGGTGCCGCCCGCCCGTCGCCCGCCACCACCCTGCTCGAGCCCTTCGGGCGCCCCCATGTTCGAAGCCATGGTGATCTGCTTGGTGCCGGCCTGGTGGCGGCAGCGGTCGACGGCCTCGGCGACCAGCTCCTCCACCCGTACGGGCTCGGCGTCCTCCAGCGGGTCGTCGTTCTGCACCCGGGAGAGGTCGATGAGTTCCTGCACGAGGTTGGTGAGCCGGGTGGCCTCGATCTGCATGCGCCCGGCGAACCGTTCCACCGCCTCGGGGTCGTCCGACGCCCCCATGACGGCCTCCGAGAGGAGGGAGAGGGCGCCGACCGGCGTCTTCAGCTCATGGCTGACGTTGGCGACGAAGTCGCGGCGTACGGCTTCTATACGGCGGGCCTCGGTGAGGTCCTCGACGAGGAGCAGGACGAGCCGGGAGCCCAGGGGCGCGACGCGCGCGGAGACGGCGAGCGCCTCGCCGCGTCCCGTGCCGCGCCGGGGCAGATCCAGCTCGACCTGGCGTATCTCGCCGTCCCGGCGCGTGTCGCGCGCCATCTTCGACATCGGCTCGACGGCGAGCTTCCCGCCGCGCACCAGCCCGAGGGCGTACGCGGCGGAGCTGGCCTTGACGACGGCGTCCGCCTCGTCGAGCACGACCGCGGAGGAGCGCAGCACGGAGAGCACGGTGTCGACGCCGGGCGGAAGCACCGGGTCCGTGTGCAGGGAGGTTCTGGTGGGACGCTTCTGCTCGCGCTCGCTGACGCGGAACGCCAGCATGGCGATGACACCGGTGAGCACTCCGGCGATCGCTGCCGCTGCGGCAACCGCCGCGTTCACGTCCATGCATCCAGGTTAGGCACGAGGTCGGACATCTCCACAGCGGTCGGAGGGCGACCTCGAACACTCGTCGCCCAGAGTTCACCTTGGAGCCAGTATTGATTCATTTGGGGTGGCGGAAACGGACGCGTACGGGCCGGAACGTGGGAGCGTGGGGTTCGTCCGGGACCCCGGTCACCGTTCATTCGGTCGTCCTGGCCTGGCGGAACGGCTTTCGGCACGGCTTTTCTGGTTACCCACGAGCAGACGTATGCAAGAGAGGGACACCCTGATGCGGGACGCGTACCACGAGGAACTTGACTCGATCGGTGAGGGCCTTGTCGAGATGGCCCGACTGGTGGGGTCGGCGATCGGACGTGCCACGACGGCGATGCTCGACGCCGACCTGAAGCTGGCCGAGAGCGTGATCGAGGCCGACAAGAAGGTCGACGACCTGCAGCACGACCTGGAGGCTCGCGCGATAGCCCTGCTGGCGAGGCAGCAGCCGGTGGCGACGGACCTCCGTATCGTCGTGACCTCCCTGCGCATGTCGGCCGACCTGGAGCGCTCCGGCGACCTCGCCCAGCATGTGGCCAAGCTCACCCGGCTCCGCTTCCCCGACCGCACGGTCCCGCGCGACCTGCACGCCACGATCCTGGAGATGGGCCAGCTCGCGCAGCGCCTGATGGCCAAGGCCGCCGAGGTGATCATCACCAAGGACGTCGACCTCGCGCTCCAGTTGGAGACGGACGACGACGCGATGGACCTCCTCCACCGCGCCCTCTTCCAGCACCTCATGGACGACCGCTGGCAGCACGGCATCGAGACCGCCGTCGACGTCACCCTCCTCGGCCGCTACTACGAGCGCTTCGCCGACCACGCGGTGTCCGTCGCCAAGCGTGTGGTGTACCTGGTGACGGGCGAGCACGCGGACGAGCTGCAGGCGGACATCCAGCCGGTCACTGGGGTGGAGGGGGCGTAGGGCTTCGGCGGGGCGCCGACGCCCGGGGCCCTGGGCGCCTCCGGCGGTCGGTGGTCCGGCTGCGGCTGGCTCCGGCCGACTGCGGTCCGGCTGCTCGATGCTCCCGGCGCTTCGTGCTCGGGCAGGGCGTGTGGACGCCTCTGTGCGCCGTTGATGCGCCCGGCTGAACGGGCATGCAATTGGGGGCATCCAATGGGCACAGGCACCAGCCTTCGAGGAGGGACCATGGCCGAATCCCCCGCCAGCCCCAGCACGCCCGACCCGACGCAGGTCCGGGACACCCATCAGCCCGCCGACATCAAGATCCTGCCCCTCGTCGGCGCCTGCGGCTGCGGCTCCGGATGTGCGTGCGGGTGCCAGTCCGGCAACCCGTGCCAGTGCGGCTGACCGGCACGCGGTTGCTTTCGTACGCCTCTTCGTACATGGGAGAAGGGGGCCTGTCGCTCGCGACGGCCCCCTTCGCTCACGCCTGGGACAGGTGCGTCACTCATGCACTGGGACAGCTGAGTGTCACTCATTCGGGGGATGGGTGAGCGTCACTTGTCCCGCGTCTCGGGACTGGTGAACGCTCAGCACCAGGGCTCCGAGTCCTGGCGGGCGGCGACGATCTCGACGTGGAGGGAACGGTCGCCCGGCCCCGGCCCTTCGAGGGTCAGACCCGCCATGGCCCCGTCGATCGACTTGGTGAGGCAGTCGCCCGTCCGGTACCGCCACCCATGGGCCTGCGCGGCATCCCGATAGTGCGCGAGAACGCTCTCCCGGTCCCCGCCGTACCGGTACGTCTTCCCGGCGACGGCCGTCAGATCGTCGTCGTCGCACTCCTGGTACGACTCCTCGACCCGGGCCCCGTCCACGCCGTCGTCCAGCACGGGATCCTCGGCCAACGCCTCCCCCAACCGCTCCTCCTCCCGCCCGCACCCGTACTCGACGAGGAAGTACCCGACGGGGAGCCCCACGCCCAGAAGCGCCACCGCGGCCACGACTCCGGCAGTGGACATCCCCACCCTCTGCATACGCATGAGGGGGACGCTAGCGCACGGCCGTTCGATGCCGGGTCACTTCCAAGGGGCCGTCTGCCGAAGGGGTGTCTGCCATCAAGGTGTCTGCCACGAAGGTGTCTGCCACGAAGGTGTCTGCCACGAGGTCGCCCGCGCGGCCGTACGGGAGCAGCATGAAGGGGGAGGGCAAGGAATCGGAAAGGCCGGAAAGGGAAGAAGGAGGTGCGAGCCATGACCAAGTTCATGGACGTCCACCACGGGATGAAGGGCATCACCGCCGACCAGCTGCAGGCCGCGCACAAAGCCGACCTCGACATAGAGAAGGACGAGAACGTCCACTTCGAACGCGCCTGGGCCGACCCCCAGTCCGGCACCGTCTACTGCCTCTCCGAGGCCCCCTCGGCCGAAGCCGTCCAGCGCATCCACGAACGCGCCGGCCACAAGGCGGACGAGATCCACCCGGTACCGCTGACGGTCTGAGCCACCGCACACCCCGTTGGCCGCTCCTCCGCCTGCGCGCGCCCGCGGGCGGGTGGGTGGATAGGGGGGTTTCACATGGCTGTAGTCATGTCGATGCACTGGGCAAGGGCGGCTCCGGAGCAGTACGACACAGTGCGAGACGCGGTCGACTGGGAGGAGATCCCGGCGCCCGGCGGCCAGGTACACGTGGCCTGGTTCGACGATCAGGGGCTCCACGTCACCGACGTGTGGGAATCCCAGCAGGCGTTCGAGACCTTCTTCACCGAGCGCCTCGCCCCCGCGATCCAGAAAGCCGACATCCCGGGCACCCCCGAAACCACCTTCAGCCCACTACACCGCCGCTTCATCGCCCCCGACGTCAGGGGCGCCGCATAGGAACCTCCCACACCGCCCACGGACCCAGCTCACCAAGGTCCGACAAAGCCCCCGACCAACGAAGAATCGCAGATCGGGGGCTTGATCAGCTCTGGGCTCAGCCCTGAATCGGCATCAGTGCCGGTTACTTCTTCTTGCCCTGGTTCTTGACCGCCTCGATCGCCGCTGCGGCAGCGTCCGGGTCGAGGTAGGTGCCGCCCGGGTTCAGCGGCTTGAAGTCGGCGTCGAGTTCGTAGGACAGGGGGATGCCCGTCGGGATGTTCAGGCCCGCGATGTCGGCGTCGGAGATGCCGTCGAGGTGCTTGACGAGGGCGCGGAGGGAGTTGCCGTGGGCGGCGACGAGGACCGTGCGGCCGGTCAGGAGGTCGGGGACGATGCCGTCGTACCAGTAGGGGAGCATGCGGGTGACGACGTCCTTGAGGCACTCCGTGCGGGGGCGGAGCTCCGGGGGGATGGTCGCGTAGCGTGCGTCGGCCGCCTGGGAGAACTCGGAGTCGTCCGCGAGCGGGGGCGGCGGGGTGTCGTACGAGCGGCGCCACAGCATGAACTGCTCCTCGCCGAACTCCGCGAGGGTCTGCGCCTTGTCCTTGCCCTGGAGGGCGCCGTAGTGGCGCTCGTTCAGGCGCCAGCTGCGGTGGACCGGGATCCAGAGGCGGTCGGCGGAATCGAGGGCCAGCTGCGCGGTGCGGATGGCGCGCCTCTGGAGGGAGGTGTGGAGCACGTCCGGGAGCAGGCCGGCGTCCTTCAGCAGCTCACCGCCGCGCGTCGCCTCCTTCTCTCCCTTCGGCGTGAGATTGACGTCCACCCAGCCGGTGAACAGGTTCTTCTCGTTCCACTCGCTCTCGCCGTGGCGGAGGAGGATCAGCTTGTACGGTGCGTCGGCCATGGCTCTGAGCGTAATCGACGGCCTGGATCCACTACACGCCCGGCCGACAGGTGGACAAGCGCACAGACGGGGCCCACCCTCACCGTTCACCGCCGACAGTTGACCGGGGTTGGTAATTGGGTGGCCCCGTTCCAGACGGTCTTCGTAAGGTGTGCTAGCCGCCTTAGCCGCTTACGTTCGTGGGGGACCTTCATGCCACTCGTCGCTGCCAGACGTGCCGTCCGGGAGTCCGTCTCGGGGCTGCCCCGGGAGTTCTGGTGGCTGTGGACCAGCACGCTCGTCAACCGGCTGGGCGCGTTCGTCGCCACCTTCATGGCGCTGTATCTGACGCTGGACCGCGGGTACTCCGCCTCGTACGCCGGGCTGGTGGCCTCGCTGCACGGTCTCGGCGGGGTCATTTCGTCGCTCGGCGGCGGCGTCATGGCTGACCGGCTCGGGCGGCGGCCCACTCTGCTGATCGCGCAGGCCTCGACGGCCGTGTCGGTCGCGCTGCTCGGCTTCGTACAGGATCCCGTCGCGATCGCCGCCGTCGCCTTCCTCGTCGGCGCCACCAGCAACGCCTCCCGGCCCGCCGTGCAGGCGATGATGGCGGACATCGTCCGGCCCGAGGACCGCGTACGGGCGTTCTCCCTCAACTACTGGGCCATCAACCTCGGCTTCGCCATCTCCTCCATGGGCGCCGGGTTCATCGCCGAGGTCAGCTATCTCGCCGGGTTCCTCATCGAGGCGGGGATGACGCTGGCCTGCGCGATCGTCGTCTTCCTGAAGCTCCCGGAGTCACGACCGGAGCGTACGGCGGTGGAGAAGGCCGGCGATGACGAGGTAGGGCTCGGGACCGTGGCGCGCGACGGGCGGTTCATGGGCGTCGTCGGGTTGTCCTTCCTGGTCGCGCTGATCTTCCAGCAGGGGTCGGTCGGACTGCCGGTCGCGATGGGGGAAGCCGGCTTCACGCCTGCCGACTACGGCCTCGCCATCGCCGTCAACGGTGTCCTCATCGTCGCGCTGCAGATCCCCGTCACCCGTTTCATCGAGCATCGCGATCCCGGGCGGCTTCTCGTCGTCTCGTCGGTGCTCGCGGGGTACGGCTTCGGTCTCACCGCCTTCGCCGGGTCGATCGGCGTCTTCGCCCTCACCGTCTGTGTCTGGACCCTCGCCGAGATCGTCAACGCGCCCACCCAGACCGGCGTCGTCGTCCGGCTCTCGCCCGTACAGGGGCGCGGGCGCTACCAGGGCATGTACACCATGTCCTGGTCGGTCGCCGCCCTCGTCGCCCCGCTCATGTCCGGCGTCGTCATCGACCGGTGGGGCGCGGAGTGGCTGTGGGGGTTGTGCGCGGTGATCGGGACCGTGGCGGGGGTGGGGTACTGGGCGCTGATGCGGCGGATGCCGGAGCCTGAGGGGGAGGCCGCGGCCGCCGCGGCCGCCGCGACCGCGGCGGATGCCGCGACGGCCGAGAAGCCCATCGGGGAGATCGTCAGGGAGCCCGTCGTGGAGATCGTCGGGGAGCCCGCCGTGGAGGCCGTCGTGGAGCCCGCCATGGAGGCCGTCGTGGAGCCCGTCGTGGAGGCCGTCGTCGGTGCGGCCGTGGAGGCGCAGGCTCGTACCGGCTCGGTCTGAGCATCCTCACGGATGCGTCCGCGCCCGCTCACGGATGCGTTCGCGCCCCCCTTACGGATGCATCCGCGCCCCCTTCACCACCTTGTCCACGCCGTTCCGCGGCCCGTAGACCGCCAGCCCCACCAGGTCCAACTCCCCCGTCCCCACGGCCCGTACGGCCGCACGGTTGTCCCGGTCGTTCCCCGTGCTGAAGAGGTCGGAGGTGAAGACGGCGCGCGGCAGGGCCCGGGAGAGGGCCCGCGCGTGGGCGGCCTTCAGCACCTCCTTCGTGGCCTCGAAGACCACGACCGGCTGGCGGAACATCGGGAGATACTGCGTGCCGTCGGCGTCCTCGTACGGGTCGCCGATCACCTCGGGGAGCGTCGATCCCAGGCCGCTCACCAGGAAAGACGTGACGTTGAGGCGCTGCCAGGTTTCCAGGTCGTCGCGGAGGAGGACGGCGATCTTGGTGTCGAAGCGGATGGGGGGCTGATCCGGGGAGGTCTCGCTGCTCATGAGATGAGACTGCCGAATGGCGTACGACCCCGTCTTGTACGTTCTTTGCATGCGCCCCCTGCGGCCGAAGTCCCCTCAGCAGTCCCGTCAGCAGTCCCGCCGGCCGTCCCCTCAGCCGTCCCCCCAGCGTGAAGTGTCCGCCTGGCGGCCGCGTGTGCCCGGGATCGTCGAGGTCTTCCACGCGCACTACACCGAGTACGCGTACCCGATGCACGTCCACGACGCCTGGACCCTGCTCATCGTCGACGACGGCGCCGTGCGGTACGAGTTGGACCGGCATGAGCACGGGACGCCGAACGACACGGTCTCGTTGTTGCCGCCGCATGTGCCGCACAACGGGGCGCCGGTGACGGAGGAGGGCTTTCGCAAACGGGTGTTGTACCTGGCTCCGGATTCGAGCGCGCTCGACGAGAGTCTCATCGGGGCGGCCGTGGACAGGCCTGACCTGCGGGATCCCGTACTGCGGCTGCGCGTGGGGCAGTTGCACGCGGCGCTCGCGCGGCCGGGGGACGAGTGGGAGGCTGAGAGCCGGCTGACGCTGGTCGGGGAGCGGTTGCGGAGGCATCTACGGCCTCGGGCCACCCGGGAACCACGGCCCGTCGGTCGTACGGTCGCCCATCGGCTGCGTGAGCTTCTCGACGAGCACGTCGCCGACGGGGTGACCCTGGAGGAGGCCGCGGGGATGGTGCATGCCCACCCCGCGCATCTCGTACGGGCGTTCGGGGCGGCCTTCGGGATCGCGCCGCACCAGTATCTGATGTCACGGCGGGTGGAGCGGGCCAGGCGGCTGCTGCTGGAGGGGATGCGGCCGGGCGAGGCGGCGGTGGCGGCCGGGTTCTACGACCAGGCACATCTGACCCGGCACTTCAGGCGGTGGGTGGGGGTCACCCCTGGTCGCTATCGGGCTGGTCGGCCGCCCCTCGCGTGAGGTGGCTGAACGCGTCCAGGTTCCGCGTCGACTCCCCCCGGGACACCCGCCACGCGTACTCCTTGCGGATCGCGGAGGCGAAGCCCAGTTCGAGGAGGGTGTTGAAGGCGCCGTCGGCCGCTTCCAGGACCTGGCCGAGGAGGCCGTCGATGCCGTCGGGGGTGACGGTGGAGAGCGGCAGCCGGGCCGTGACGTAGATGTCGCCCAGCCGGTCGACGGCGTAACTCACGCCGTACAGCTTGAGGTTGCGTTCCAGGAGCCAGCGGTGGACGCCCGCCTCGTTCTCGTCGGGGTGGCGGATGACGAAGGCGTTGAGGGAGAGGGAGTGCTTGCCGACGATGAGGGAGACGGTCGTCGAGAGTTTGCGGGTGCCGGGGAGTTTCACGACGTAGGTGCCGGGTCCCGGGCTCTCCCACGCCAGCTCGGCCTCGGTGAGGACCTGCTCGATGATCGACACTGCGTCAGCCATGGGGCGAGCGTACCCGCCGGTACGAGCGGGTCGACGACTCACCGGTTGTCGACACTCACCGGTTGTCGACACTCACCGGTTGTCGACACTCATCGGTTGTCGACACTCATCGGTTGTCGGCACTCACCGGTTGTCGACACTCACCGGTTGTCGGCACTCATCGCCAGTCGACACGCATCGGTAGTCGGCGCTCACCGGCAGTCGCCCCTCACCACCCATGACCGACGGCTCACCCGTAGTGGGCCCGTGCCTCACCCGTAGTGGGCCCGTACCCGGTGGCGGCGGTGATCCTGCATGGCCCCCGTGTACACGTCCGCGGTGGCGGCGGCGGCCCTGTCCCAGCCGAAGGACTCGGCGTGGCGGGCGGCGGCCGCGCCCATGCGGGCGGTGAGGTCGGGGGTGTCGGCGAAATCGCGCAGCACGCGCGCGTACGCGACGGGATCGTGGCCCTGGACCAGGAAACCGGTCTGCCCGTCCCGCACGGCGACCGGGAGGCCGCCGACCGAGGCCGCCAGCACCGGCGTACCGGCCGCCTGCGCCTCGATGGCGACGAGCCCGAAGGACTCGCTGTACGACGGCATGACCAGCACGGACGCCGCCCGGAACCAGTCCGCGAGCTGCTCCTGTCCGACCGGCGGCCGGAACCGTACGACATCGGCGATGCCGAGCCGCGCGGCCAGTTTCTGCAGGCCTTCCGGCTTGGCGAGCCCGCTGCCGCTCGGCCCGCCGACCACCGGCACGACCATCCTCGACCGCAGCTCGGGGCGCTCGTCGAGGAGCACGGCGACGGCCCGGAGCAGGACGTCGGGGGCCTTCAGCGGCTGGATACGGCCGGCGAAGAGGGGGATCAGGGCGTCCTGGGGCAGGCCGAGGCGGCTCCGGGCGGCGGCGCGGCCGTCGGCCGGGCGGAAGCGGTCGAGGTTGACGCCCGGGTGGACGACGGCGACCTTGGCCCGGTCGGCCTCGTAGTGGCGTACGAGTTCGTGGGCCTCCTCGGCCGTGTTGGCGATGAGGCGGTCGGCGGCGCGGACGATCTGGGTCTCGCCGATGACGCGGGCGGCGGGCTCGGGCGTGTCGCCGACGGCGAGCGCCGCGTTCTTGACCTTCGCCATCGTGTGCATGGCATGCACCAGGGGGACGCCCCAGCGCTCGGCGGCGAGCCAGCCGACGTGGCCGGAGAGCCAGTAGTGCGAGTGGACCAGGTCGTAGTAGCCGGGGCGGTGGCCGGCCCACGCCTGCATCACCCCGTGCGTGAAGGCGCAGAGCTGGGCCGGGAGCTCCTCCTTGGCCAGCCCCTCGTACGGGCCCGCGTCGACGTGCCGGACCAGCACCCCGGGGGCCAACTCGACCGTCGGGGGCAGGGCGCCGGTCGTGGCCCGGGTGAAGATCTCCACCTCGATGCCCTGCGCGGCCAGGCGCTGCGCCAGCTCCACGATGTATACGTTCATGCCGCCCGCGTCGCCCGTACCGGGCTGGTGCAGCGGCGACGTGTGCACCGACAGCATCGCGACCCGACGCGGCTTCCGGTGCAGCCTCAGCCGCGCCGCCGCGGCCGGGGAGCGTCGCCCGAGCCTGCTGACGTACTGGCTCACGTGGCGTTCCTCCTCGCTCCGGGCATGCCGTTCGGAGGGCATCCGGAGCCCTCTGGTGTGCGGGAACGCCGGAGCAGCCCGTTCCATTTCCTCTTTGCAGAATTATTACCGAGCTTCGCTCAACCGTTCGAGCACTTTGGGGGTGGGGCTGCCCTTCGTCTTTTGACGGGGCTGTCCTTCGTCTTGCAGGGGCGCGGGGAACTGCGCGATCAGCCCCACACAACCCGCACGGCCAGGACGACGACGACAACGGCCAGGCAGCTCGAATGGCACGGGGCCTGGGGTCTGGGTCTGGGGTCTAGGTCTGGGTCTGGGGCCTGGGGCCTGGGGCCTGGGGCAAAGCTCCAGAAAAAGGGCCCACCCGAACTGGCGACACCCTGCAACCCCCGGCCCACATACCCTCGACCCATGGCCCCCCATCCCATCGGCACCGTGACGCGCGGCACCACCAACCCCAACCGCCTCCGCCGCATGGACCGCTGGATCGCCGCCACCCACGGCGCCGAACTCCGCCGCGCGACCACCCCCCTCGCCGTGGACCTCGGTTACGGCGCCGCCCCCTGGACCGCGGTCGAGCTCCTACGCCGTCTCCGCGCGGCGGCGCCCCGTACCCAGGTCGTCGGCATCGAGATCGACCCGGCGAGGGTCGCGGCCGCGGAACCGTACGAGTGCGAGGGCCTGACCTTCCGGCACGGCGGCTTCGAGGTGCCGGTGCCGGGCCGCCCGACCCTCATCCGGGCGGCGAACGTCCTGCGCCAGTACGACGAGGAAGAGGTCACCGCCGTCTGGGCCCGCCTGTGCGCCCGCCTCGAACCGGCCACGCACCACTCCACCGGCGGCACCCACTCCACCGGCGGCACCCACTCCATCGACGGCACCCACTCCACCGGCGGCGGCCCGCGCTCCTCCCACAGCCCCTCCTCCAGCGGCCCGCGCTCCCCCCACAGCCCCTCCTCCTCCAGCGGTCCCCACTCCACCGGCGGCCTGCTCGTCGAGGGCACCTGCGACGAGATCGGGCGTCGGCACGTCTGGGTCGCCCTCGGCCCGGAGGGCCCCCGCACGATCACCTTCGCCACCCGGCTCGGCTCCCTGGACCGCCCCTCCGACCTGGCCGAACGCCTCCCGAAGGCCCTCATCCACCGCAACGTCCCGGGCGAACCGGTGCACGCCTTCCTCCGCGACTTCGACCGCGCCTGGGCCGCCGCGGCCCCGTACGCCTCGTACGGCGCCCGCCAGCGCTGGATCCGCACGGTCCGCGCCCTGAGCGCGGACTGGCCGGTGCGGGACGGGGAGACGCGCTGGCGGCAGGGCGAAGTGACGGTGACGTGGGAGGCGTTGGCGCCACGGGGCTGAACTCCCGCCCAGAGCCACCTTGGTGACACAGAGCAACATTCTCGTGACGCACGGGAACGATCTCCGCGGGTCGTTCGTCACACAGGCGAGGGCAATGTCATGCAGGTGAGAGCAAGGGGGAAACAAGAGGGAGCGAGGAGAAGTGAGTCCTTGCCCACCCCTGTCGCATTGCGCGACGCCATGACACGATCACCCGGGCATCAGGAAGTTACTGACGGTTAACCAGTTCTGTTGGGGTTGGGGGCAAGGGGTATGGGAGCCGGCAAGCGGAGCCTGACCATGGCGGCCGTGGCCGTGGTCTGCGCGATGACCGTGCTGGGCGCACCGGTCACCGCGTACGCGAGCCAGACGAAACCGACCGAGCCGACCCCGAGCCCCTCCCCTTCGGGGACTTCGGACAGTTCCGATACTTCGGGTGATTCAGGTAGTCCGGATACGGCCTCGACACCCGCCTCGACTCCCGTGACGAACGAGGAGTTGGAGGCCGTCCGCGAAAAGCTGGAGAGCCTCTACCACGACGCCGCGGTCGCCACGGACGCGTACAACGCCGCCGAGGAGAAGGCCGACAAGCAGTCCGCCGAGATCGTCGATCTGGCCCACGAGATGGTCAAGGGCCAGGAGAAGCTGGACAAGTTGCAGGACCTCATCGGTGCCGCGGCCCGCGCCCAGTACCGCGGCGGCGGCCTCCCGCCCGAGGTGCAGCTGTGGCTGAGTGAGAACCCCCAGGACTTCCTGGAGGGCGCCGACCGCCTGCGCCAGGGGCAGCTCGCGACCAAGGGCCTGCTCGCCGAAATGACTCAGACCCAGCAGGACTTGGAGCAGTACTCCAAGGACGCCTCCGCGCGCTGGGAGAAGCTGGAAGCCAACCGCAAGGCCAAGGACAAGGCCAAGAAGAAGATCAAGAAGCAGATCGCCGCCGCCGAGGAACTGGAAGCGCAGCTGGAGGACGACGAGCTGGAGCGGCTGGCACAGCTGGAGGAGGACGCCGCGCAGCAGTCACAGGCAGCGTGGTTGGACTCCGGCATCCTCGACGAGATCAACGGCAAGGCGTCCGAGCAGGGCAAGAAGGCCGTGAAGTTCGCGACGGACCAGATAGGCAAACCGTACGAATGGGGCGCCGAGGGCCCCAAGACCTACGACTGCTCCGGCCTCACCAGCCAGGCCTGGGCCGCCGCCGGCCTGACCATCCCCCGCACCTCCCAGGAGCAGTGGAAGCAGCTCCGGCACATCGACATCCAGGACATGCGCCCCGGCGACCTCATCATCTACAACTCCGACGCCAGCCATGTCGCCATGTACATAGGCGACGGCTCCATCATCCACGCCCCTCGACCGGGTCGTACGGTGACGATCGCGGGGGCGGGGACGATGGAGATCCTGGGAGTTGTACGGCCGGATGCGTAGGCGCTCCGCTTGGGGTGGGGGCGCCTAGCGGGTTGGGGGCGACTGTGGTTTGGCGGGTGCGGGTGTGTTGTGGCCGGTCGCGCAGTTCCCCGCGCCCCTGAAAAGCAGGGGCTGCGCCCCAGGCTTTTCGGCCCGCAGGGCCGTGTCTTTCAGGGGCGCGGGAAACTGCGCGAGCAACCACAACGCACTCGCACCCGCACCCGCACCCGCACCCGCCCACGAACCCCATTGCCCGAGTTCTTCCGCGCCCCGAGCCCTTCCGCGGCAGCGGCGCCGCAGTGACCCATCGCACGTGACTCTCACCACCTTCCCCCTCCGGCTCAACCTCGGCCGCGTGACATTCGTCATCCCAGGAGAAAGCCCTGCCATGTCCAAGTGCGGTACAGGATGCGGCATATGACGCTGGCCGATTGCCGCCCGGCGTGCCGCCAACCATTCCGTTGCGGCGGCGCCTGGCGCTAAGGTCCCCGTCGGTGGGTCGAGGTCCCTCGCCCCACCGTGCCCTCGGGGGGAGGGAAGGAACCCAAGACGATGCCCGTACCCGTACCGCGGCAGAGAGCGATCCCGGCCGTGGAGAGTGGTCAGGCGCACGCCGTGTCCGCACCCAGCGGCCCGTCCGGAGAGGGGGCGGCCCTGAACGCCTCGGCCCTGACCCCTGCAGACAACTCCACAAACCCGCCCGGCGCCGCGGGCCCGACGGGCCCCATCGGTCCGACCGGGCAGACCGGCCCCACCAACCTCACGGTCCTCCTCATCGAGGACGACCCGGCGGGTTCCCTCAACGTGCCCGAGCTGCTCGACTCCGCGGGCAAGCCGATCCGCGTCCGCGCCGCCCGCAACCTCACCGAGGCCCAGCGGCTGCTGACCGACGACGTCAACTGCATCCTCCTGGACCTGGCCCTTCCGGCCCCGACCCGCCCCACCGACTCAGGCCCGGGCCCCGGCCCTGGCTCCGGCCCCGGCGCAAACACAGGCACGCACGCAGCCACGGGCACGGGCACGGGTACGGGCACCAACCCCACCCCCGGCACGGACGCCGACGGGGCCGGCCGCCCCGACGACGAACTCTCCGTCCTCAAACACGTCCTGGAACTGGCCCCCCGCCACGCCGTACTCGCCCTCACCGACTCCGGCGACGCCGAACGCGGCGCGGAAGCGGTACGGGTCGGCGCACAGGACTACCTCTTCCGGGACGAACTGGACGGCCGCCTCCTCAGCCGTGCGATCCGCTACGCCGTGGAGCGAAAGCGGTCGGACACGGCCGAGCGCCGGCTCACCGAGTCCAAGCTGCGCGCCCAGGAGAACGCCCGCCTGGAGCGCGGCCTGCTGCCGACGCCCCTCCTTGAGGGCTCGTCGCTGCGGTTCGCCGCCCGCTACCGCCCGGGCCGTTCCCGCGCGCTGCTCGGCGGCGACTTCTACGACACCGTCCGCACCCCCGACGGCACCGTGCACGTCATGATCGGCGACGTCTGCGGGCACGGCCCCGACGAGGCGGCACTCGGCGTGGAGCTGCGGATCGCCTGGCGCGCGCTGACGTTCGCGGGGCTGTGCGGCGACGAGCTGCTGTCCACGCTGCAGCGCGTCCTGGAGCACGAGCGCGAGAACGACGAGATCTTCGCGACGCTCTGCACGGTCGACATCGCCCCCGACGGCCGCCGCGCGGGCCTCTGCCTCGCCGGCCACCCGTCCCCGTTGATCGCCCGCCACAGCCGGGGCGGAGCGACCCCGCCGGCCGAGCTGCTGCCGTACGACAACGGCGGCCCCGCCCTCGGTCTGCTCCCGAACGCCCGCTGGCCGCGCACCCAGATCGAGCTGGGCGCCGCGTGGAGTCTGATGCTCTACACCGACGGCCTGATAGAGGGACGGATCGGCGAGGGCAAGGAGCGGCTGGGCCAGGACGGCATGGTGGAGATGGTCCGCCGCCAGCTGGCCGAAGGCCTGCGCGGCGAGGAACTGCTGCGCGCCGCGGTGAACGAGGTCCGCGACCTCAACGGCGGCGAACTGACCGACGACGTGGCGGTACTACTGCTGGACCGCGACGGCTGACCGACTGCGGCCCTTTCGTACGGCTCGGGTCACCGGCCGCCGCTTCGTACGGCTCGGGTCACCGGCCGCCGTTGTACGGGCCGTACGGACCGTCGCTGCTGGAGCCGCCGCGGCGTCCGCCGCCCCCGCCGGACACCTGCTTGACCGCGGGCCGCACATCCACGATGTACACGATGCTCGCGATGGCGCCGATGATCGGCAAGAACGACAGGAGATGGAACAGATAGCTCACGACGAGGGCGATCCCAAGGATGATCAGCCAGAACACCTTGGTCTGCTTGTCGGCCGCACGGAACGCGTCCTCACGCCGGAACGCGGCGTCGAACAGCCCGAACGCGGCGAGAGCCATCAGGACGATCTTCAGAAGTCCCAGGAACCCCGCGAAGCCCGTCATCAGCATGCCGCCCACACCACCCGTTCCATTCGCTCTTCCGACTGCCGACCGATTCGGCTGATTCGGATGATTCGACTGATTCGCCGATCAACCTGCCGCCGCTACCGACGGCACTCCCACGCGGCCACCGTACCCGTAGAACGGGCCGGCCACCCCAAAGGTGCCCGGCCCGTCTCCGTACCGCGACGTACTGCGGGGATACCGCTCAATCTGTCGCCGGCCCCATCGCCGGCTCCGTCGCCCACTCGGCAGGGTGCCCTGCCGCTTACTTGGCGGGCGGGGTGGTCTTGTTCGAGGTCGTCGCCTTCCGGGCCGGGGCCTTCTTCGCCGGGGTCTTCTTGGCGGCGGGGGCGGGCGCGGCCTGGGCCTCGGCGGGCTTCGCGGCCGCCGGCTCGTCCTTGACCTCGACCGGCTCGGACTTCGGCTCCACGGCGATCGCGAGCTCCTCGATCTCCTCCGCGGCCTCGCCACGCCAGGTCTTCACGGCCTGCTCACCGTGCTCGGCGACCTTCTCGTACGCCTCCCGGGCCTTCACGGCGTACTCGGCGGCGACGCCGACGCTGCGCAGCGCGAAGTCCTGGGCGGTCTCACCGATCTTCTTCAGGTCGGTGTCGAAGGTGCCGAGGATTTCGGTGACCTTGGTCTGGAGGTTCTCCTGAGTCTCCTTGACGCGGGCGGTCGCCTTCTCCTGCACGGCCTTCGGGTCGGTCTGGCGTACGGCGTCGATCCGGGCCGGGGCCTCGGCGCGCAGCTGCTCGACGATGCCGGGGACCTTCTTCGCCTGCTGGAGGGCGAGGTCGGCGGTGCCGGCGGCGAAGTAGAGGGGCGTCGGGTCGGTGACGGCCTTGCGGATGTCGTCGGTGATGGCCATGGTGAGGGTCCTCCCGGTTGGTTCAGCTGAGGGTTTTTTCTGTTGTTCCGGTCCGCGTTCGACGCCTTCGTCGAGTCGTCCGAGTCGTTCGAGTCGTTCGAGTCGTCCAAGTCATCGAGGTCGTCGAAGTCGTCGAGCTCGTCAACTCGCCGTCTGCTGCGGACCGGCGTCGCCGCCGTCGGCCGTACGGGGGCCGGGGTCCGAGGGTTCGTCCGCGTCCGTCGCCATGCCGGCACCGAGGTCGACCTCGAATCCGTTCTCCTTGCGGAAGGACTCGTAGATCTGGAGCAGCACCTGCTTCTGCCGCTCGTTCAGCGTGGGATCGGCGAGTATGACGGCGCGCGTCTCGATCTCGTCCCGATCCCGCTCGGCGTCGAGGATGCCGGCCCGCACATACAGCGTCTCGGCGGAGATCCGCAGCGCCTTGGCGACCTGCTGCAACACCTCCGCGCTCGGCTTGCGCAGCCCGCGCTCGATCTGGCTCAGATACGGATTGGACACCCCGGCGGCGTCGGCGAGCTGCCTGAGCGACAGCTGCGCGTTTCGCCGCTGTTCACGCAGGTACTCACCGAGATTGCCGACGTTGAGCGATGCCATGCCTCCACCATGCCCCACCCTTGCTAACTTTTGCAAGCACCCGCTTGCAAAAGTGCGCTACGCCACGGGGGGCATGGGGCTCGGGGAACTGCTAGACGATGCCCTGTCTCTGCAGAGCAGGTCAGCCCCTGCTCTGGAGCGCGTCAAGGACGTGGGGCCAGGCGGCTGTCCCCAAGAGCGCGTCAGCTTCGGGCGTGCCTCCGTACTGGAAGCGTGGGGATGTCGACGCCGGGCTCTCGCCGGGAAAACGTGGCCGGTGGCCCGCATCGTGGCGGGCGATCAGACGCACCGTGGCCCCGACTGAGCGTCGGCGTTGCGCCAGTTGTTCGGCGAAGGGCAGAGACGGCCACATCGCATCGTCGCCGCCTGCGACAAGCAGCAGATCGGCCCGCGCGTTGTCCACGGGGATCTCCGCTGAAGGGAGCAGATCAGCAAACGTCCGCTCGCTCAGTTCGTACCACCCGCGGATGGCGACCGGCCCGCCGTCCGGCCCTGCAGAAGTCCAGGAATCGTCCAACGGGACGAAGGGCAGCGCCCGCTCTCGCCATGTCCAAGACGATCGATAAGGGTGTCGTGCTCCGTCGCGGCCTGGACCAACGTTGCACCAGACCCGAGAGGTGGGCGACATCGCGATGACGACGTCCACGCGTGGATCGTGCACTGCCGTGAGCAGAGCTGCCTCAGCCCCCTTGGAAGTGCCCACGATGCCGATACGTCGTGCCCCGTTCAACCGGAGGAGGTCGACGGCGGCGGTGAAGGTTTCCAGTGGGATCTCGCAGATCCCCGGGGACTGCCCCGGTCCACCGAACCAGCAGATCGACATGGCCGTCATGCCCTGCTTGGCAAGGATGCGTGCTCTTTCTCGTTCGACACGCCCGCTTGATCCCGCCAGGACCAGGACACCGATGTCACTACCGCGGACGGGAGCTACCAGCACGCCCTCCCAGGGATCGGTCAGCTCGCGCTCAGTGACATCCACATGGCCCCCGTCGGTCCACCTCAACCTGTCAGCGCCGCCCAATCCGCCGCAGAACGCCCGCTCCAGCCAGCCAGGGGGAAGGCGTCGACCGCTTCGAGTAGATCCAGCTCAGCTGGAACCGCCTGCTCGATCTCTTCGTAGTACGGCCGCAGGTAATCGGCGACGAGGGCGACCACCAGGCCGTTCTTGCTCCCGAACAGAGTGGTCAGGGCCTCCTGTGGATCAAAATCCAGGTGCGTATGAGCTGGTTCACACTCGTATACTCGTGCGAACTCAGGGAGGGGGAGGTGGAGACAGTGAAGCTTGCTGAGGCACTGGCGGAACGTGCGGAGGCGACGCGCCGGGTAGAACAGTTGCGAGCGCGCGTCGTCAGCAGTGCGCGGTATCAGGAGGGGGAGGCGCCCGCCGAGGATGCCGCCCAGTTGTTGGCTGAGGCCGGTGAGGTGCTGAGCGCTCTGGAAACGTTGATCCGGCGGATCAACCGGACCAATGCCACCGTGGAGATGGGTCCCGACGGCACGCTCACCGATGCCCTCGCACGCCGGGATGTCCTGCGGT
This sequence comes from Streptomyces sp. CA-210063, assembly GCF_024612015.1. NCBI lineage: Bacteria > Bacillati > Actinomycetota > Actinomycetes > Kitasatosporales > Streptomycetaceae > Streptomyces > Streptomyces sp. CA-210063. Next base: position 5,813,317 of record NZ_CP102512.1, on the reverse strand, counting down.
TGCGTCACTCTGTGGTCACCGCGGCGGCGGACGCGGCGGCGGGTAGCGGCGAGCGGGGATACGGCCGGCAACTCCGGTCCGAGCTGATGATGCTGTCCGCGCTTCCGGTCGCGGAACTGCGCGGTCAGGCGGATGTTCTCGCGCGGGAGATCCGCGAGGTCGATGTGCGGATCCAGCGTACGAACTGGGAGGTGGATCTGCTGGACTGAGTAGTCCAGCAGGCGGGGACGATGTGGAGCAGGTAGCAGCTTCGGAGGCGTGCACACACCGAGGGTCGGCGGTTCCGGTCCACTCCTGGTGCGTGAAGAGCAACGCGGGGGTTCGACTCCCCATCAACAGTGCAGCTCAGCACGGCGTACAGGTAAAGGTGCACATCGCACAGCACATCACCACGTGCAGATCCGAAGCGGTGAGGGCGGGTTCGGGGCTTTCCACATCGCGGCACCATGGACAACGGCGATCCGAGGACAACGGGGGCGTGCGATGGCTGATCCGTACATCGTTCTCAACGAGCTCGCCCAGGAGCTTCGGCCGATGCCACAGGGCATCGAGTGGTTCGAGAGCCTCTCCGCTGAAGAGCAGTCCAACACCCTGCGCCTCCTGTCACATTTCTGCGTTCAGGCCCGCGCCACCGCCGAGGACGGCCCGGAAAGTATCCGACGTTCCGGACTTCGCGCCACGCACACACCGGCAGTTCTGATCACACGAGGGCGGATCGACCAGCAACTCGGGAAGATCGCCGGCCTCACTCCCCACGACGAGCGCCTCAAGTCGTTCCGGCTGCTGATCGCGGTGCTGGCCGTAGCCGACGGACGTCGACGGGAGCGCTTCTGCTCCGACGGTTGCGGCCACGAATGGCATCGCCTGTCTGTCGACACCCTTGCCGAAACGCTGACCTGACTCCTCGCGCTGTCGCCCCTACCGGGCCAGCGGCGGCAGGGGAAACATCGCGCTCAGCCGAGGTAGTTTGCGCGCCGCCTCGTCTTCGCTCCGCACGTCCCACTGCTCGCCGAGCGGCCCTCGGCTACGCCCCGCATCGCAAGCCGACCTCGGCAGCCGTGCCCTCTCGTAGCGGACGGCGAGTCTGTTCTCTCAGATCCTCCGGGGCCGATGGGCCGACGGAGTCAGCGGGAGACCGGAGGGTTGCCGCCTCCTGGGGCGGGTTCCTGCGGTAGGCGCAAGGTGAACGTTGCTCCCTTGCCCAGCCCAGCGGATTCCGCGGTGATGTCTCCGCCGTGGGCTCGGGCGATGCCCCGGGCGATGGCCAGGCCGATGCCGCTGCCGCCGGCGGCAGCGGGGCGGCCGGGATGCTCAAGGCGTTCGAAGCGGTGGAAGATGCGCTCGAGGTCGTGTGCGGCGATGCCGATGCCGTCGTCCATGACGCGGACGATCACGTGGTGGCCGGGCGACGGTTCGGTGTGCACGGACAGTGCCACGTGCCCGTGCGGATCGGATGCGGCCAGTGCGTTGCCGAGCAGGTTCACCAGGACCTGGGTGATCCGGTCCGGGTCGCAGAAGGCGACGACGGGGTTGTCCGCGTCCACGACGAGGGTCACCATCTGGTCGTCGTACTGAGGGCGCAGTCGCTCGACGGTGGTTCGCGCCACCATGGCCAGGTCGGTGGGCTCGCGGTGGAGAGCGAAGGCGCCCTCCTCCGACCGGGACAGGCTGGAGAGGTCGCCCGCCAGGCGCTGCAACCGGTGAAGGTCGTCGGTGAGGGAGGCGAACATCGCCTCATCGGGGATGAAGATCCCGTCGGCCATGCCCTCGATCTGGGCGCGTAGGAGGGTGATGGGGGTGCGCATCTCGTGGGCGACCTCGGAGATCAGCCGGGCGCGGCGGCGTTCGGTGTCGGCGAGGGCTGCCGCCAGCGTGTTGACGTCTTCGACCAGCGCTGCCAGGCCCGGCTCGCTGGGGAGTTCGAGGTTGTCGTCGTAGTGTCCCTCGGCGAGCCGGTGTGTGGCGGCGCGCACCCTGTCGAGCGGACGCAGCAGAAACCGGGACAGGGCGACGGACGCCGGGAAGGCCGCGGCCACTCCGAACAGAAGGCCGACCTGCAGGACCACGTCGGCCTCGACATCGTCAAGCCCGAGCCACACCTCGATCAGCGCGCTGATTGCCGCCATGGCCAGCAGTGCCAGGAGGAGCACCGTGACGTGCGAGAGCACCAGCCGGTTGCGGAGCGACAAACGCTCCTGGAGTCGGCGCAGCCGCGCACGGCACCCGTGGTAGGCCGGGAAGCGGGAGGGCGGCATGGGTGGGTGTCCCCTCTAGGCGGGGCGTCCGATGAACCGGTAGCCGATGGTGCGGACGGTGCCCACGAACCGGGGTGCGCTCGCGTCGTCGCCCAGTGCGCGCCGCAGGGTACGGATGTGCACGTCCACGACGCGCTCGTCGCCGAAGAAGTCCTCGCCCCACACCTGGGCCAGCAGGCCGCGCCGGGTGAAGACCCGCCCGGGGACCCGGGCCATCGCAAGCAGCAGGTCGAAGTCGAGGGCGGACAGTTCCACCGTCCGGTCGGCGTCGACGAGGACGGTTCGCGTATCGGGATCGACACTCAAGCCGTCGAAGCGCAGCACCCCGTCCTCGTGGGCCGCCTCAGGCCGGTTGTCGGCGCGCCGCAGGATCGCGCGCACGCGCAGAGCCAGTTCGCGGGGGCTGAACGGCTTGGTGACGTAGTCGTCGCCGCCGGTGGTGAAACCGATCAGCCGGTCGACCTCCTCGTCCCGGGCGGTGAGAAGGATCACCGGGATCTGGCTCGCCTCCCGGATGCGGCGCAGGACCTGGAACCCGTCCAGCCCCGGGAGCATCACATCAAGCACCACCAGGTCCGGCCGGTCACGGGTGACCGCCTGGAGGGCGGACGGTCCGTCCGCGGCTTCGATGACGTGGAACCCGTCCGACTCCAGGTAGCCGCGCACGGTCATGCGGATCTTGGGTTCGTCATCGACGACCAGAACGCGCTGCGTACTCATCGTGCTCGCTTTCCATCGCCGAGGTGGGGGGAAGGGGGAGGGCCGTCATGGCCGCGGGGTGACCGGCGCCGCGGAGGTACAGGGCTTCGAATGCGGCCAGCGTACGGTCGCTGTCGTGGTCGACGACGATCTCCCGGCCGGCCTCGCCCGTCCGGCGCCGGGCCGCTTGGCCGCCTGGCCGCCTGGCCGCCGGATCGTCGAGCAACTCCATGAGGCGGGTGTCGACGGCGCGCACGTCACCGGACGGGAAGAAGTAGCCGTCGCGGCCGAGGCGGACCAGGTGCGGCAGCGCCATCGGCCGCGACGACTCGCTTGCCCGCGGCCACGGCCTCCATGGTGACCAGGCCCCGCAGCTCCGCGCGGCAGGAGAGACGACCCGCCACGTGCGAAGCGCACCTGCGTGAACCGGCTCCCCCATCCTGCGGGCCGCGTTCGCCCGGCGCCGACGCCGACGCCGATTTCCGTCGACGGCCTCCCTGTCGGCCGGCGCCGGCCTTTGCACAGAGCGCCGCCCGCGCCCCGTCGGCGGGGCAGCGGGCGGCGGGCTGGGCGTTCGGTCGCGGCTCAGCGCGAGCCGGCGCGGCGTATACGCGCCCGCAGCTTCGGGAACTGCTCGAGGGCGTTGGTCCGCTCGAGAGCGATCCGCTGGCGCCGGTTGTAGATCTCGTCGACGGTCGGTTCGGGGTCGCCTGCCTTGGGAAGCGGCAGGCTGCCCTTGAGGAAGGGCATCGTCTCGACGTTGTCGGCCGCGTAGAGGTGCCGGGTCGCCGGCCAGTCGCTGCCGAACATGATGTGGTTGTCGGGCACCAGCGACGACAGCGGCTGCAACTGCGCGGCGGTGAACGCCTGCGCGTCGTCGAAGTACATCCGCGAGAGGTACGTGAGGGGGCCTTCCGGCAGCACCTCGTTGAACGGCGGGAAGGCCGAGTGCCGTGTCGCGAGCCGGTAGGCCAGGAACGGCAGTGCCCCGCCGCAGTGCGTGAAGTGCCAGCGGATGTTCGGGTAGTCCCGCAGGACACCGTTGTAGATCAGGCTCGTCATCGCACGGGTCGCGTCGAAGGTGTACTCGAAGACGTTGTTCCCGGCCGGGATGTCGGGGCCGAAGCAGAGCTTGGGAGCCGGGTTGTTCTCCGGGCCCGTCGGGTGGACGTAGACGTAGGCACCGCGGTCATTGAGGATCTCGTACAGAGGCGCGAACGAAGGATCCCCCAGGTAGGTGCCCTTGTAGTTGGTGAGCAGACAGATGCCGTCGAGATCCAGTTCGCCGAGCGCGCGGTCCACCTCGGCCACCGAGCCCTCGATGTCGGGCATCGGGGTGACCGCGAAGATCCCGAACCGGTCACCACGGGTCTGCACGAGGTCGCGGGCCCAGTCGTTGACCGCGCGGGCGGTGGCGCGCCGGTCGTCGACCGGGCCGACGGTGACCTGGAGGTCGCCGAACGACAGGACGCTGGCCTGGATCCGGTACTGGTCCATGAAGGCCAGGTGCCGGTCGACCGACCACGGACCGTACGCCCCGGTGATGGCGCCGAGGAGGCCGTAGCGCTTCAGGTAGTCGTTGTACACGTCGGGGGAATAGTGCGCGTGGGTGTCGATACGCCAGTTGCCCTTCGGCAGCCCCGGACCGGACGCTGCCGCCTCCGGACTGGCCATGGCGGCCGGCACCGTGGCCGCCGCCGCCGTGACAAGCGCCGCGGCCGATGCCCCTTCGATCATCCTTCGACGCGAGATGTTCCGTCGCAGGTTCATTTCCAGTTCCCCTCTTCATTCTGTGCGCGAGTCAGGTCGTATGTGCGTGCGTCAGGTCGTATGTGCGTGCGTCACGGCGCCGTCGCCAGGCCGGGCAGGGCCTGCGCGGGACGGTGATGGTCCCCGCCGTCATGGAGACCGCTGCCTCCACGCGCGGGCGTGCGCGCGGTGCGGGCCGATCGGGGAGCGCAAGCGGGTAAGTCGCTCCTCGGCCGGGCCAGTCGCCGTCAGCAGATCGATCCGGCGCTCATGCGTGGGATGCGGCGCGTCATCGCCGACCCGCCTGCCCAACGGGGTCCACGCGGCTGGCCGACCCCGGACGAGGGAACGCGCCGAGCACGACGGAACCGGGCAGCGCGGTGTCAACCGCCGTAGTCAGGTGTCGAACAGCAGGGTGATCAACGCTGTCCACCGGCGGGACGAGGAGTACGTGCATGACCGCCAGGCAACAGCCGCCTCATAAAGCACGAACCACTCAGCCCATGAAGCTTCCATGAAGCCGATCACCGGACTGGTGCCGCTTCCTGCGGCGGTCTCCTGCTTCTTCCGGATTCAGGTGCCGGCCCCGGCCGCCATGCGGAGGAAGCTGATGCGGCAGGTGAGGCGCTGTCAAGAGCTCTCGGCGACTGCTACTGGGAGTCCTGCTGTGCGTCGGCACGCTCCAGCAGGGGGAGCCACTGGGTCACGACGGCGTCGATGAAGGCGTCGGTGACCTGGCCACGGTCGAGGAAGAGCCGGGCGAGGACGGGCCCGTAGAGCAGGGTGAACTCGTCGTCGCTGATCTGGACGCCCGAAGGCTCCAGCAGCTTGTTGAAGCCGGCGTAGCGGTCCTCGCCTATGCGGACGAGTGCCTGGGCGCTGTCGGGGTCGTGGTCGGCCTGGGCGGTGACGGCCAGAGCCGCGGTTCGCACGGCCGGCACGCTGACGCCGGCGCGCAGGCTCTTCAGCCAGGCGGTGGCCACCTCACGCACGTCGCTGCCCGGTTCGGGGTAGGTGCCGAGGTCGGGGCCTTCGAGGATGAGGTCGAAGAGCAGTGCGGCTCGGGTGGGCCAGTGCCGGTAGAGGGTCTGGCGGGTGACGTCCGCTCGCTCGGCCAGCAGGGCGTAGGTCAGCCCGGCCGGTCCGACCTGAGGCAGCAGTTCTCGCGCGACGGCCAGCACGCGGTTGCGGGTGCGCTGCACGCGCGGGTTGCCCGGGGTCGGCCGGCGGCGATGGAGGGGCTGCGTCATGCCGCCACCCTACCGGCAAATCATACATCAAGTGTGATTGAGGTCACAGTTCGATCCGAATCATACATGGCGTGTGATAGACCTTGGAGAGCAATCACACGCACTGGATGATTCTTGAGTGACGGTGCACATTCGAAAGGCGGATGACCATGTCACCTCGCAACCTGCCCGAACCCACGCTCTCCCGCACGCGCCTCGGTTCCGGCCCCGGCCTGCTCCTCGCCCACGGCGCCGGCAGCAGCCTCGCCGGCACCTACGGCCCCGTCCTGGAAGCACTCGCCGCCCGCCACACCGTCGTCGGCATCGACTACCCCGGCAGCGGCGACACCCCCCGCTCCACCACCCCGCTGTCCGTCGACGACCTCGCCGACCAGCTCATCGCCGCCGCCGACGCGGAGGGCCTCGACCGCTTCGCCGTGTCCGGCTTCTCCCTCGGCGGCCCGGTCGCCATCCGCGCCGCCGCCCGCCATCCCGAGCGCGTCACCGCACTCATGCTGACCGCCGCCTTCCCGTACCGCGACAACCGACTCGCTCTCGCCACCTCGGTCTGGAGCAAGATCGCCGCGTCCGGCGACCGCGAACTGCTCGCCGAATTCCTGCTCATGATGGCCCTGGGCACCCAGGCGCTGGAGTCCATGCCGGCCGAGCAACTGCGGCAGACCCTCGGCTACACCGCCGCCGCCGCGGCCGACGGCAGCTCCGAGCAGACCGTTCTCGTCGGCCATGTCGACGTCCGGGACGACCTCGCCGACATCAGGATCCCCACTCTGGTCATCTCGACCACCGACGACCGGCTCACGTCCACCGCCCTGCACCGCCAGGTCGCCGAGACCATCCCCGACGCCCAGCTCGTGGAAATCGCCACCGGCCACCTGCCGATGCTGGAGCGGACCGACGAGTGGCTGCAGCTCATCACCGACTTCCTCGGCAAGCACGACGCCTGAAAGCGCACCACGGGTGGAGCCACGCAGCGAACGGCGGTGTAGCCCCTCACCCGGACCGCCCATGGGGTTCGTGGACCCACTTCCCCTCTCGAGTTCATGGAGGAATCATGCTCAAGTTCGGCAACCTCGACGAGTCCGCCCACTTCCGCGACCAGCAGAAGGAGAAGGCCGGCCCGGTCACCATCATCAACACGTTCGTCGCTCCGGAAGGCAAGGAGGACGAGGTGGTGGCCGCCTGGACGGACGACGCGGAGTACATGAAGAAGTCGGGAAGCCTTCTTTCGGTGCAGCTGTACCGGGGCATCGGCGGCAGCCGGCTTTTCACCAACGTCGCGGTCTGGAAATCCACCGAGCACCTCCGTGCGGCGCTCGGCACGCCGGAGTTCGCCTCGCACCTGGAGGGCTACCCCGCCGGCACCGTCGCCTACCCGCACCTGTACCAGAAGGTCGCTGTCGAGGGCGTCTGCGAAGGGGAATAGTGACCGCTCCTGCCGGCCGGTACTCGACGTCAGCGGTCGGGACGGGTCGGCGGTGATGGCGGTACCTGGAGCTGTTCCCCAGGTACCGCCATCAGGGCAGGCGAAGCAGCTTTGACTCCCTCAGGGGAAGCGGCAGCATCACCGCAATGTCGTCGGCCCGCTCGACGGGGCAGGACACACGTGGCCATCGGGCACCTGTCGTCGCTGATCGGCACTTCTTCGACCGTTCTGCGGGCGGCCATCCGTCGCCACCAGGGGCTCGTGCGGCTGCGGGGTCACATCCCGGTGGAGCCGTCGATGCATTCGCGCAGGAGATCGGCGTGGCCGTTGTGTCGTGCGTACTCAGCGATCAGGTCCACCATGATCCTGCGCAGTGAGATCGGCTCGCCGGTCCTCTTGCGGATCCCTGTCTCATCCAGCGACGCGGCAGCGGCCGTGATCTGCCTGGAGTGCTCGCACTCCGTCCGCCAGACGGCGAACGCCTCCTCGGCGTCACCTTCCAGGCTGTCGAAGTCCTGGTCCGGGTCGTCGTCGGAGTAGTAGAGGAGCGGAACGTTCTCTCCGGCGAACTGGATGCGGAACCACCAGCGCTCGACGCCGGCCAGATGCCGCACCATGCCATGCAGAGACAGCCCGGAGGGCGGCACCGCCCGTGCGGACAACTGCTCCGGAGACAGGCCGGCGCACTTGAGCTCGAAGGTGGCCCGGTGCCAGTCCAGGACCGCGCTCAGGGTCTCCCTTTCGCCACCGACGGCGGGAGGGGTCGGGCGGGTGTCGTTGTTCCACCGGGTCGCATAGTGCTTGGGGGTGGCTGTGTCGGTCATCGTCTGCCTTCCTGGCCGGGGGACGAGCCGAGTCTGGCAGGCACCACTGACATCGGACCTGATACCTGCGGGCTGTTGCAACTGCGCTGCACTGCGTCTCGGATGAGCGGAAACGCCGAAGCCGTACCGGGTTTCTGCCGCGCCCGTTCCCGCGGCCCGCACAGCGCTAGTGTCGGATCCCGTGATCGTATGGCTGAACGGCACCCACGGCGCGGGCAAGACGACGACCAGTCCACTCGTGCAGCAACTGATCCCGGATTCACGGGTGTTCGACGCCGAGAAGGTCGGCGAGACACTCATGGACATCACGCCCGGGCTGCCCGGGACGGACAACTTCCAGCACTGGCCGCCGTGGCGGCAGCTCGTGGTCGAGACCGCCCGCCGCGTGCTCGACTACACCGGCGGCACTCTGGTGATACCCATGACCGTCCTGGTCGAGCAGTACTGGCGTGAGATCAGTTCGGGCCTCGCCCAGCACGCCATTCCGGTACGGCACTTCGTCCTCCACGCCGACCAGGACACCCTCCGCGGGCGCATCGCCGGCGACACTGTTCTTGGCCCCGACTCCCCGTTCCGTCTCCGATACCTCGAGCCCTACGCCGAGGCGGCCCGCACGTGGCTGCACGGCGAGGCCGAGGTCGTCGACACGACGCACCTCACGCCCGCCCAGGCCGCCCTGCGGATCGCGGAGGCCGTCAGGAGTTGAGGCGGGAGGATCCACGCCTCGTCGCTGCCGCTCTCTTCACCGGCTGCAGGCAGGTGTCGTCGACGTCTGGCGTTTTCAGGACAACGATCTCGGCGGCCGTCCGGTGTCCCTCGTGTCCCGCCCGCTCCCGGCGGATCGGATCGTCGCGCTGCTGGACCGGGCCGGGCTCGTCGTCACCGCGCGCCTGGCCCTGGCGGAAAAGCACTGGGCACACCTACAGCCGGGGAATCATGAAGCATGCGCCCGGATGACTGGCACCTCACCGAAGACGTCGACGACTTTCTCGCCCGAGCCGGAGACTTCCTGCGCTCACAACCCGGCCGGCACGTCATGCCGCTGACGTGGGCCGAGAGAGTGCGAACACGTGGGGCGGAGGCGTTCGGCACCGAAGCCCCGGTCTTCGGCGTGCTGGAGCGAGCGGGCGAGGTCCACGCCGCCTTCCACCGCCTCCCGCCCCGCGCTCTGTGCCCCACCCCGCTCTCGCCCGAGCAGGCCGACTCCCTCGCCGCCCACCTGGCCGCCGCCGGGCACTCCCTTCCCTCCGTCAGCGCGGACCACAGCACCGCCAGCGCTTTCGCCGAGGCCTGGCAGCGGCACACCGGGGCCACGCCGAAAATCCGCGACACTCGGCTCCGTCTGTACCGCCTCGGCACGCTCACCCCACCGGAGCCGATGCCGGCGGGCCGGGGCCGCGTCCTGGGCGAGCAGGACCTCGACCAAGTCATGTTCTGGTGCGGGGAGTTCGCCAAGGCCGTCGGGGAGGACGTCTCCATCGACGCCGGCTCCTGGGCCGGCACGCGCTACGCCGACAAGCGCTACACACTCTGGGAGACCCCGGACGGCACTCCCGTCTCCATCGCGGGCATGAACCCGATGATCGGCGGCCAGGTCCAGGTGGACATCGTCTACACCCCGGCCCACCTGCGCGGTCACGGCTACGCGGGCGCCGTGACCGCGGAGGTGAGCCGGGCCGCGCTGGCCGCGGGCGCGAAGGACGTCGTGCTGTTCGCGGACCGGTCCAACCCCACCAGCAACGCCCTCTACCAGCGCCTCGGCTACCGCACGCTCGCCGACTGGGCCGCGTACGACTTCTCGTAGGCCGCACCGGAAATGCGGTTCGGTTGAGAACCAACGAACTCGCGGCGCAGGACTCCGGTGGGAACGGAGTGACAACGAGCCTACTGACCGACTCGCGCGGGGTGGACAAAGATCACGTGAGCGGCAGACTGGCCCCATGACCTCCGCCGTATCGGACGCCAAGGCCGACCTCCGCTTCTATCTGCAGTCCGCCCGTGACGCCCTGCTGTGGAAGCTCGAAGGGCTCTCGGAGTACGACGCCCGCCGCCCTCTGACGCCGACCGGCACCAACCTCCTGGGCCTGGTGAAGCACGCGGCCGGTGTGGAACTGGGCTATCTCGGGGACACCTTCGGGCGGCCGTCGGGCGAGCCCCTGCCCTGGCTCGACAGTGACGCCGAGCCCAACGCGGACATGTGGGCCACCGCCGACGAGTCGCGCGAGTCAGTCGTGGGGCTCTACCGCCGGGCGTGGGCGCACGCGGACGCGACCCTCGACGCGCTGGCGCTGGACACGGTCGGCAGGGTGCCGTGGTGGCCGGCCGGCAAGGACGAGGTGACGTTGCATCATGCCGTCACCCGGGTGATCGCCGACACTCACCGCCACGCCGGCCACGCCGACATCCTCCGCGAACTCATCGACGGCACGGTCGGAATGAACAAGGGAAACACCAGCGTGCCGACGAGCGACCCGGCGTGGTGGGAGGACTATCGCGACCGCCTGGAGCGCGCGGCCAAGGAGGCCGACCGGCAGGCGTGACTTCGGGCCCCGGCTGACGAGATCGCCGCCCAATACGGGAGGTCGCCGCCCAATACAGAGGCCGCCGCCGAATTTCGTCCGAGTACCGTCGGAGTACCGTCCAAATTCCGCCCGCCCACCGTCCGAATAAGCGTTGCCCATCCCCATCCGCTCCCCTTACCCTTGTCCCCATGACTGCCGGGTCGGCCTTGAGCCGTGAGCGGATTGGTTGCCCGGCCTCCGAGTGAGGCCGAGGCGGGCCAGGGGTCCGCCTATCGAGTTCCGCGCGCTGAACACCGTTCTTCTCCGAACGCCGTTCTTCTCCTCATGCCGCGCTGAGCTGCGCCGCCGCGCGATTCCACACCTTCCGTATTTTCACCGCACATTCCATCGGAACGCGCTGCGGAAATCACCCCTGCCCGAATTCTGCGACAGACCACAGACCACAGACCACAGACCACACCCCTGTCGCCATCCACAGAAAGCAGAGAATGCCCAACCCCTTCAACCAGCAAGTCATCGAAGAGTTCCGCGCCCACCACGGCAACGTCGGCGGCTATTTCGAGGGCGCTCGTCTGATCCTGCTGACCACCACCGGCGCCCGTACCGGCACCCGGCACACCACTCCCCTCGGCTACCTCCCCGACGGCGACGGCACGATCCTGGTGATCGCGTCGGCCGGTGGATCACCCAGGCACCCCAACTGGTACCGGAACATCACGGCCGACCCCCGGGTCACCGTGGAGAGCGGGGCGTTCACCTACGAGGCCGAGGCCGTCGTACTGGACGGCGAGGAGCGGGACCGGGCGTTCGCGCGGGCGGTCGAGGCGGAGCCGGGGTGGGCCGAGTACCAGGCGAAGACGGACCGTACGATCCCGGTCGTCGCCCTGCGTGAACTCCCCGTGGCCGGTCCGCCGAACATCAACGCCGGTTCCCTGGGCGAGGCCATCAAGGTGGTCCATGACGCCTTCCGCCGTGAACTCGCCCTGATCAAGAAGGAGTTGATCGCAAGCAACGGGAAGGCCGGCCTCGGTGCCCAGCTCCGCGTCAACTGCCTCACCTTCTGCCAGGGCCTCCACAACCACCACACCGGCGAGGACATCGGCCTGTTCCCCTTCCTCGCCGACCGTCACCCCGAGCTGGCCCCGGCCCTCACCCGCCTCCACGAGGAGCACGAGCGGATCGCCGCCCTCACCGAGGAACTGCGCCGGGTCGTGACGACCGAGAACGCCGACCCCGTCGCCGTACTCCCGGAGGTGGAACGGCTCATCGCCGAGCTCGAAGCCCACCTCACGTACGAGGAGGAGCAGTTGATACCCGTGCTGGACGCTGTGGCGGTGCCGACGAAGTCCTGAGCGGTGGGATGAGTGACCGGGTGCCGGTGAGCGGCGTGCGAGCCCCCCGGGGGGAGGGGAGATCGGGCTCGCGTGTTCCGCCGCTCACCGGTACCCGATCACCGTAGCCACGGACCCGATCACAAAAGGTGCCAGTACGGTCATGACTCCGCCGTCTTCCGGTAACGGCCGCCGCACGCCCTCACACCCGTACGCCCTCACTCCACACGCATCACCACGGCAACGCGCGCGCGTGCACCACGTCCAGCCGTGACACCGCCCGCGTGAGCACGACATACAGCCGGTGCAGCCCTCGCCCCTCCGCCGCCACGATCGCGGCCGGCTCGACGGCCACGACATGGTCGTACTCCAGACCCTTCGCCTCGCCCGCCCCCAACACGGCGACGCGCGCGCCGAGTTCGCCGGGACCGGTTGTCTCGACCCCGGCCTCGCCGAGCGCCTTCCGCAGCCGTACGACATCCGGCCCATCGGCCGCGATGACCCCGATGGACCCCTCCCGGGCGAGCGCGTCCCGCACGGCGGCGACGGTCTCGACGACGACGCCCTCGCCACCCTCACCCCCTGCCTCCACCCCGTCCATCCCATCCACCCTCCTGATCCTCAACTCCCCGTCCCTCCGCAGGGATCGGGCGGCGGGCACGTCCACCCCCAGACGGCCCAGCAAGCCGTTGGCCAGTTCCACGACGGCCTGCGGCACCCGGAAACCGGTGGTCAGAGGGACGACGTGGGCGTCCGGCTTACCCAGGTGGGTGAGGAGCCGAGGCCAGTCGGAGGCGGCCCAGGGGGTCGTTCCCTGGGCCAGGTCGCCCAGTACGGTCACCGAGCCGAAGGCCGCCCGGCGGCCGATCGCCCGGCACTCCATCGGGGAGAGGTCCTGGGCCTCGTCGACGACGACATGGCCGTAGCCGTCGGGGTGTTCGAGGAGCCCCGCGACCTCGTCCAGGAGGACGAGATCGGCGGCCGACCAGCGGGCCGACCGCCACGTACGCGGGGGTTTCGCCCAGGTGAGCGCCTGCTGCTCGGCCGGGTCGAGCAGCCCCTCCGCCGCGGCGGCGAGCGCGTCGGGGTCCCCGAGCAGCCGCGCCACCACCTCCTCCGGCCGGACCCGCGGCCATACGGCGTCGACGTACGCGCCGACCGGCCGCGACCGGGAGAGGCGGTACAGCCACGCGTTCGGCGGCGGGCCGGCCCGCCGCTCCACCTGCGTCTGCACGAGCCGGACGACCCGCGCCCGGACCCGCTCCCGCCCGAGGCCGTACGGCGGTTCCTCCGCCCGTACGTCCGCCACGATCCGCCGCAGCTCCTCACCGGACACCCGCCAGCGGTACGAACCGTCCGGTACGACAAGGGAGTCGGCGTACTCGGCGGTCACGCCGGCGTACAGGGCCCGGCGGAGCACCTCCGCCATCCGGGCGTCGTGCTTGACGACCGCGGCACGTTCGTCGTCCTCCGCCGTGACCGGGTGCCGGGCGATCTCCTCCGTGATCGTCGACTGCCGTACGCCCGTCTCGCCGAGCGCCGGCAGGACCTCCGAGATGTACGAGAGGAAGGTGCGGTTCGGACCGAGGATCAGCAGGCCGGCGCGGCGGATGCGCTGGGGATAGGTGTAGAGGAGGTACGCGGCGCGGTGCAGGCCGACAGCCGTCTTGCCGGTGCCGGGGGCGCCCTGCACACAGACGGACGTGGTGAGATCCGCACGCACCAGGTCGTCCTGCTCCGGCTGGATGGTGGCGGCGATGTCCCGCATCGGACCGAGGCGGGGACGCTCGATCTCGGCGGCGAGGAGGCCTCCGGGTGGGGCGGAGACCTGGTCATGTGGGGCTCCCTGACCGAGGTGACCTGGATGGCCGGGATGGCCGAGCTGCCCTGGATGCTCGGGATGACCGAGGTGCTCGTCCTCCAGACCCGTGAGGTCGGCCGAGTCACCGCGACTTCCCGGCGCCCACCCGAAGCGCCGCCGGACGGCGACACCCCGGGGATCACGGAGGCTCGCCTGATAGAAGGCGCGGGACACCGGGGCCCGCCAGTCCACGACGAGGGGCGGCGCGGCCGGGTGCTCACTGATCCGCAGCCGACCGATGTGATAGCTCTGCCCGGCGTGATCGGTGGACGCCTGCGCGGCGAAGTCGAGTCGCCCGAAGAACAGCGGTCCTTCCGGTAGTTCCCGCATCTCTTTGGCGTGGCTGCGCAGCCGGTACCCGAGCACCTCCGCGTCGGCCCCCGACGCGGAGACGTCCTCACCGACGACGACCTGCTCCCCCGCTCCCTCGACCATCGCGGCGAGGGCGGCGCGGCAGGTGTCGTGGTAGGTGCGTTCGTGGGCGAGGGCGGAGTGCAGAAGGGCTGGGTCGTGGAGGGCGGGGTCACGCTCGGCAGACGTCATTCCGCCGAGCGTACCGAAATAATGTAACCGAGTTAAATTTCTTACCGTGACTCACCGGGGAGGGTGCGGGCCCCCTCAGCCCGCCGCCCCGAGGGGCAGTGCCTTCTCCAGCCGCCCGAACACCCGCTCAGCGGCGGCCACCGCGTCCCGTTCGACCTCCTCCAGCGCGTCGCCCCGTTCCATCCGCCGCCAGTTCTCCTCCGCCAGCACCCGTCGTACGGCCACGATCTGCCCGGCGGCGACCCGCGCGTCGAGCCCTCCCCCGAGCACCTCGGCGAGCGCTTCCTCGGCCCGCTCCAGATGGCCGTACAGCCGCGCGACCAGCGACGGAGTCCCGTAGACCAGTCGATGGAACGCGAGCACGTTCGGATGGTCGTTCAGCCCGGTCACCGGATCCCGCCGGGCCAGCCCCGCCAGAAAGTGCTCCCGCACCGCCCCCACCACCGACTCGCCCTCGGCCCTCCCCGCGACCACCCGCGCCGTCTCGTCCTCGTGATCGGCGATCCGGTACAGCACGAGGTCCTCCTTCGCCGGGAAGTACCGGAAGAGCGTCGGCTTGGAGATCTCGGCGGCCGCGGCCACCTCGGCCACGGACACCGCGTCGAACCCCTTCTCGACGAACAGCCGAATGGCGACCTCGGACACCGTCTCGTACATCCGCCGCCTCTTGCGCTCCCGCAGGCCGATCTCGTTCATGGGGCGAGCGTACGCAGGTGGGGCTGTCGCGGCGCCCGGCTGTGTGTCAGCCTCCCGCGGCTCTGCCCGTCCTGCCGGTTCCCTCGTCGAGGCGGGGCAGTGCCTGGGCGAGATAGGGGTTGGTCGGCTTGATCCCGAGCCCGAGTGACGCGGTCGCCGAGGCCAGGGTCATGGCGTAGGTGTCCACCGCCCGACGGACGTTCGGGGCGTCCAGACTGTCGCCGGTGACCAGCCGGTCCAGGTCCACGTAGGCGGAGCGGACGGTCTCGATCCACCGGTACACGCGCCAGTCGTCGCGCCATCCCTTGGTGCAGTCCTCCGGCAGCGTCCGGGACCAACGGGTGAACAGCCGGTCCCGGATCTCCGGGAGCGTGGGAGTCAGGTGCATGTGGCGGACCAGGTCGTACAGCGGGTCACCGACCATCGCCATCTCCCAGTCGATGAGGGTCAGACCCGTACCGCCGTTTCGGCGCACCAGGTTCCAGGGGTTGAGGTCGCCGTGCAGCAGAACGGACCGGCGCGGGGTCACCATGTGCCGGTCCAGCAGCTCGCCGAGCCGACGGATGTTTCCGGGCAGCCCCAGCTCCCTCGCGAGCGCGAGCGTCTCCTTGGGAAGTTCGTCGACCATACGCAGCAGTTCGTTGCGCAGCCCCTGCCAGAAGTCATGGCCCAGCGTGTCCGAGCCCAACTCCTCGCAGTCGACCTCGGTCAACTCGCGGAGCTGGTCGACCAGATCGTCCGCCTCGTGCGGCAGCAGGCCCTCCTCCGGATGGTCCGGATGCCGGATCTCGTCGGCCGGGCCCTCGTACGTGTGGATGGTGAACCGATCACTCAGGCTCGAATGGCTGTCCCCCAGGGCCAGCACCCTCGGGGCCCGCACCTTCACCCCGGACTTCTCGATCGCGATCAGGACGGCGTGCTCGTTCAGGAACCGCCGTTCCCGGGGGTTGGCCGAACCCACCTTCCGTCGCACCATGACCGGGAAGGGGATGCCCCGGACCCGCACAGCCGTACTGAGATGGGCGGTCCCCTTGAACACATGGTCCGCCGAGGCGGCGCCCTCCGAGAACAGCGCGTCCCTGACGGCCCACGCGGGGAAGTTCGGGCGCAGGGGAACCCGCTTGTCGGCCTGCCAGGGGATGGACTGCACTCTCCTGTCCCCGATGTGCGGCTTGCCGGTGGACACATACCAACTCACGAGAATCCGTTCGATGGCTCTCGGGTCCGGCACGCTCTTGAGCCGCAGGGGCTCCTCCGCCACCAGCAGGGCCCGATGCACCGCTCGGGTCGCGGCATCGAGGTCCCGTTGATCGAGGTGCCCGCCGAGCGAGGTCACGGCGCGCATCACATCGGGGTAGACGGACTGGGCCTGTTCGAAAGCGACGTAGTGCCTCAGATCGCGCTCGACACCGTTGACCGCCTTGCTGCGCCGCTGCTCCATGGCCGCACGCCACGCGTCCGTCACCTCGGCCCGCTGCTCCCGGGGGTATCCCATCCGCACGAGATGGGTGGCGAGGTCGTGGACCGGGTCACCGTAGGTCGCCAGTTCCCAGTCGACGCAGATCAGCGGGGGGTCACCGTCGTAGGAGAAGATCACGTTGTCGCGGTGCAGATCCGTGTGGAGCAGGCTGAAGGGACGGCTGACCATCGCCGGCACGCGCTCGGCGAACCGGACCATCGCGTCCTCCGGAATGCCCAGGGAGGCGAACAGCCCGCCGAACCTACGCCAGTTGGGCTGCCTGATCTGTTCCTCTGTCGCGAGCGCCAGCGTCCGGAGGAAGGCCCGGCTGTCCCGGTTGGTCCGGGGCCAGGACTGCGGCAGCGGCGGCAGGTCCTTTCTCTTCACCTGGGTCATGTCCGCCAACAGGCCGGCCAGGGCGGAGATCAGATGTGGTTCCAACGGCTTGCCACTGGGGCACATGGTGGACAGCGGCACACCCTGCACATAGCTCAGGACCGTCATGTCCCCGTGCCTGACCAGGCATTGCGGAACATGAGGCAGCACACCGCGGATCGCCCTGAGGATCTCCGCCTCGTCCTGCCAGGTCCTGATCACGACGGGCAGCGCGTCGCGGATCCTGCGCCGGACGGTGACCCGGTCGTGGCCGGCCAGGGCCGGAAGTCTGGAGCCGATCTCCGCCGGCGGCCGCACGACGTGGTTCAGGTTGTGGTGGCCCCGGCTGGACTCCCCCTCGGCCCTCGCGTACGCCACAAGGCTGCTGAACGCGTCGTCCGGCTCCGACCTCGAAGCGGAAGGCCCGGGCACTGGCGAACGGCCCAAAGGTCACTCCTGAAAAATTGTGCACCGCGGTGATGTGCATGCGCCGCGTCATGAGTGGGCACACTGTAGTGCTCCGAACTCGGGCGGCTTGACCAAGTCGGGAAAACAATGCCGGAGTGTGACACCCCCCACCAGCGGGCGGCGCGCGCTCAGGGCGTCCCGGCAAGCCGCCGCCACCATGCGTCGAACCAGGCCTGCCAGCTCTCTATGAACACCGACCCGGTCGAGTTCGGGTCACCGTCGTCGTTGACGTGGCGGGTCAGCGTCGAGCCGAGGCCGAGGACGTCCCACGCGTCGATGCCCGCGTCGTCGTCCGTGGCGTCGTCCAGGAGGATCGGCCGCAGCACCAGTTCGTACGGACCGAGCAGTGCCTCGGTGTTGCGCAGCAGGTACAGCTTGAAGGCCGGCGCCAGCGGGATCTCCTGGATGTCCACCCGCACGGACGGCACCAGCCCCTCGGTCTCCAGGTCCCGCAGGGCCGCGTGCAACGAGGCCGTGTGCCGCTCGGTGATCGTGCGCAACCGCTCCTGGAGCACCCGGTTCAGCTCGGCGATGTCCCGGAGGTCGTCGCTCTCCACCTTCGCCTGCGGATACGGCAACTGGACCGACGCGTCGGGCAGCATCATCCGCAGCTCGATGTGCTCGGGGCTGATCTCCTTCAGGCGGATCCGCTCGGCCTGCAGCCTGATGTGCGCGTCCAGGCTCTCGGAGGTGAGGGTGAAGACGTCCAGTTGCACGACGCGCTGAGCGAAGGCCCGGGAGATGAAGGACCCGAGTGCGGCACGGAGCCGTGGTGTCGCCTGCGGCTGCGTCGTGGAGTGGATCGGCGGCTTCACCACCCGTGACCCGCTGCCCTGACGGGATTCGATCCAGCCCTCGCTCTTCAGCTCCCGCAGCACCCGCTGCACGGTGTCGCGCGAGACCTCGAACTCCTCGGCGAGTTCCCGTTGCGTGGGCAGCAGCGAGCCCAACGGGTACTGCCCGTCGGCCATACGGGCACGCAACGTCTCCAGCAGGGCGAACCCCCTGCCACCGCCATCGCCACGTTCCGCGTTCACATCGCGACCGTACCGCGCCCGGAGAGCCGACAAACCACCCCCAGCCACATTGACAGTCCAATTGGAAGGGTTGCCGCATCTCACCCTGCCGTTAGTTAAGGGATCAAGCAGTCAGGGCACAACCAATTCAAGGCAAGCAGTCCAATTGGGCCGGTTGTTGATCGGTCCACCGGAGACGGGCAGGGGTGGGGTCCCATGGTATTGATCCAACTGGTAGGAGCTGCGGTGATGTTCAGCATGGAGCAGCTCCTCAAGTCGCACTACGGAGTCCTGGGACTCCTGTTCCTGACCCTCTTCGGCATCGGCGTCAAGGCTCGCAACACCACGTGCCTGTTCGCCGGCGCCGTGGTCCTGCTGCTGCTCATGGCTCAGGCCTGACCGCGCACCACCCGCAGCACGGGCTCCAGTGACCTCACCACGACCTGGGCTCCCGCGTCCCTGAGCTGCTTCTCCTTGCAGTCGTTGCGCGCATAGCCAAGGAACGGCACTCCGGCCCGCTCCGCGGCGACCAGGTCCGTGGGGGCATCGCCGATCATCAGAGCGTCGGACGGCGGGGCTCCCAGGGCGCGCAGTGCCCGCATCAGACAGTCAGGGTCGGGCTTCAGCCGGTCGAGTTCGCCGGTACGGCCGTAGACATGATGAGTGAAGCAGTCGTCCAGCCCCCGGGCCTTGAGGTAGTCGGTCACGGTACGCGGGGAGTTGTTGCTGGCCACGGCGAGTCGGCTGCCCATCGCGGACCAGGTGCGTATGAGTGGATCGGCGTACGCGGTGGGCATCGCGGAGGGAACCGCCTTGAGTTCCTGCCGGGTGAGGAGTTCCTCCAACTCGGCCACCAGGTCGCTGCGCGGGTGCCTCCTGTTGACGGCGTACAGCACGACCATGGGGTCCGGATGGACCCGCTCCTCCTCGGTGAGCAGGCCATGCAGCCCTTGCCGTTCCAGCCACGCGACCAGATCCCCGGCCACCCGCTCCGCCGAATGGCCGGCGAACAGACGGCAGACGGGGCCGTCGAAATCGAAGAGAACATAACGAACAGGGGTGATCAGCTCTCGCAGGATATCTGTCTCCACGGTCACCCGTTCAGTCTGCGCTGTATCAGGAGTCACTAGGAGAGTGTCAGGTCCGTCGTGATGGTTTCCCAGAGGGCGTTGAACCACAGCTGGGACTGCTCCACGAACGCGGCGTCACGCAGCCCGGTGCCCTTCTCGAAGGAGAACAGGAGGGACTGGCTGCCGAAGGCGTCGTACATCTCCAGGGTTTCGCCCTCCATCTCCTCCTCGCGCTTCATGAGCATGTAGTAGGCGATCAGGGCTTCCTGGCCGTTGAGGAGGTAGAGCTTGACGGGCGGGGTGAAGGGGAGGGCGCGGAAGGTCACGCGGACGTCGAGCTGGTGGGAGGTGCGCAGGGCCAGGAGGTTGTGGCGCAGGACGCGGATCTGGGCGTTGCGCTGATCGAGCCAGCGCTTGTGGACGGGGTCCTCCTCGTCGGCCTCGCCCCGGCTCTCCACCGGGACCGGGAACGCCAGGTTGATCTTCCGAGAGGGCAGGAGGATGCGTACGTCGATGGATTCGGGGCGGATCGTTCCCTCATGGATGCGGCGGACCGGTTCACCGAGGGCCAGCATCAGGGTCTCGGCGGTGAGGCAGGCCGCGTCGACGCGGACGTGCGGCGCGGAGAACGCCTCGGCCAGGCGGGGGGCGAGGCCCACCATCGTCGGCTGCGGCTCGTCGTCGCGCGTGGTGTGGGTGGCCTCGGCGACCCTGGGCGGGCTGCCCTTGCTCACGTTGCTCAGCAGCCCGTCGTCCTGCAATGCGCGCAGGGCCTGACGGACCGTGCCGCGCTCCACGCCGAACTCCTCCGCCAGTTCGGCCTGGGTGGGCAGGCGCTCGCCCGCCCTGAGGACGCCGCTGCGGATGCGGTCCCGCAGGGTGTCGGCGATCTCCTGGGACGAGAGCTTTCTGCTGCCGTTCACTGCAACGTTCTCCTGGGTCACGACCAAACGCTACAACTCTCACCCATCTTTGGGGAGTTCACGCGAAGGTGGTTACGAGGATCAACCAATTGGGAACCATCTAAGCAGAGTTGGTTGCCAACTTGGTCAAGTTGGCGATAGTTCCCCTCGTCCCGACCCCCCGGTCGTCCCAGCCCCTCGGAGGAGGTACCACCATGCCTGCTGCCATCGCCCTCGTCTCCGCCCTCGTCGTCGTCGCCTTCCAGCGATTCGTCGAGTGGCGCTTCGGCACCATGGGAATCATCGGCCTGCTGTTCCTCACGATCGGGCTGAAGGCGAACAACCACACCTGCAGTTCCATAGGCGCGGTCATTCTGGCACTGATGTTCGCCGGGCCCGCGATGTGATGTCCATCAGCTGGTGAGCAGCAGGTCCGAGCTGATGGTCTCCCAGAGCGCGTTGAACCAGAGGTGGGACTGTTCGACGAAGGTGGTGTCCCGCGGGGCGGCGGTCGCGCCGCGCTCGAAGGCGAAGAGCATGGACTGGGTGCCCTCGGCGTCGTACATCTCCAGCTGTTCGCTGTCCACTTCGGCCTCCTTCCGCTGGACCGTGTAGTACGCGAAGAGCGCCTCCCTGCCGTTCAGGAGGTACAGCTTCACGGGTGGCGTGAAGGGCAGCGCACGGAAGGAGACATGGACGTCTATGCCGTGCGTGGACCGTAACGCCAGCAGGTTGTGCCGCAGGACCTGGCCCTGGGCGTTGCGCTGGGCGAGCCAGCGGCGCTGCAGCCGGCCGTCGACCGAGGCGTCGACCGGGGTCGGGAAGGCGAGCGGGATGTCGCGGCTGGGCAGCATCACCCGGACGTCGACCCTGGCCGGTTTTGTACGCCCCGCGTGAATCTCGCGCAACGACTCACCCACGGCGAGCGTGAGGGACACGGACGTCAGACAGAGGGCGTCGATCTCCACGTGCGGGGCCCCGAACGCGGCGGACACACGCGGGGCGAGCTCCACCATCGTGGGCCGCGGCGCCGCTCCCGGCCCGCCGAACGGGGCCGTGCCGAAGCGTGGGGCGACAGTCGCCGGACTGCCCTGGGAAACGTTGGTGAGCAGGTGCTCCGACTGCAGGATGCGCAAGGCCTGCCGTACGGCCCCGCGCTCGACGCCGAACTCGTCGGCCAGCTTCGCCTGCGTGGGCATGCGCTGTCCCGGTCGCAGCTCGCCGGACCTGATCCGGCCGCGCAACACGTCGGCCACCTCGTGATGTGACCTCTGGGGCCGCCGTGACGACTTCCGCCCATCGACGGCCGCGCGTTCCCGCTCCACGAACAAACACTACAACTTCGCGCCATCTTTGGGCAGTTCAAGGGAAGGTGGTTATGAGACGACTCCACGTGGCAATAAGTAAGGTGGAGTTGGTCGCCAACTTTCACAACATGGTCAAACTTTCAGATGGTTGGTGACACTGGCAACTGCCACACAGACCGACCGATCGACCTCCCTTCCGGAGGGGAGCCGGGAGTTCGACCGGTCCGCACAGCCACAACTGAATGGTCCAGCCACAACTGAATGCGCAGCCACAACCACAACTGAATAGCTACGGATACCGCACACACCAAGGAAAGGTCCCAGTACAGGTCCTCGTAGGGCCTCAGAAGATGTCCGGGCACCACGGGCGCCTGGACGTCCGCAGCAGGGCGTCGGCCACGGAGGCGGCGCCCTTCCGCTGTTCCCGCACCCGGCCGAGCGCGGCGAGCCGTACGGCCGACTCGTCGCCCAGCCACAGCGTCGCCAGGTCCGCGGCCTCCAGGACGAGATCGCCGTCCTCGCGCGTCGGCACGCAACGCGCCCCGTCGGGGCCCGCGTCCAGCCGGTAGCGCCCGTCCGCGAAGCCGTCCCTGTCGACGATCTCCAGCACCAGCGTCCCGGTGGCCGTGTACGTCCGGGCCTCCAGCGCCCGTACGACGTCCAGGATCCGCACCCACAGCCAGTCCGCCTGGGTGGTGACGCTCGCGGCGCGCGGGTCGGGGAAGAAGTGCGGGAGGAGGTCGTCGGGGGCCCGCCAGCCCGACTTGACCTTCGTGATCCAGTCGATCGAACAGAGGTAGTGCCACAGGGCGCGCTCGGCGGCCGAGGTCGTCGCGATCAGCCAGTTCACGTCCGCCGTGTCGTGCGGCTGCTTCCGCTGCCAGTTGTCGTCCGCCTCGTACGAGACGAGGCCCTCGATCTCGCCGGCCGCCGAGCGGTACACCGCGTAGAACGGCTCGTCCCAGGAGGAGCTGACCCGCAGGTCACCGGTGTTGATCCGCCACCAGCGCTCGTCGCGGCTCACCGCGCCGGGCTGGGCGTGGCGGAGCCGGTCGTGGAGGGCGGGGCCGAGGGCGCGTACGGCCGCGCCGTCGACGAGGTCGACACGGCCGCCGTCCGCGGGGCCCGACCAGCGGGGGTCCAGGCCGGTGCGGGGGACGTCGATGGTCCACTCGGTGGCCGAGGTGGCGGGGCCGAAGCCGTAGCGGCCGTAGATCGGGTACTCGGCGGCGATCAGGGTCGCCACGACGTCGCCGCGTTCCCTCGCGGCGGTGAGGTCGTGGGCCATCATCCGGGTCAGGATGCCTCGGCGGCGGTGGGTGGGGCTGACCGTGACGTTCGAGATGGCGTCGGCGGGGACGGTTCCGCCGCCGACGGTGGTCAGCTCCTGGGGGAAGGAGCGGAAGGTGGCCACGGCCGGGGAGGTTCCACCGGTGAGGAGTGCGGTGTGGGTGCGGGACTCGTCGAACGCGGCGAGGGTGCGGGGTGGGGTGATGTGGGACGTGCGGTCCTTGAGCTCCTGGGGGGAGAGGGGGGTCGGAGCGCGTAGGAAGCCGGTGTCCAGGGCGTGGAGCCAGGCGGGGATCTCGTCCTCGGATATGGGGCGTACGGCGATGTCGTGGGAGGAGCTCATGGGGTCACGCTAGGGGGGTGCCGACGGTGGTGTCGCGGAGTTTTCGCCCCCGCCGCCCCTACCCGTCCCATCCCCCAGGGGCTGTGCCCCTTCGACCCCCTTCGGCCTGCGGCCGGGCCTTTTGGGGGCTGTTCGTGAGTCAGTCGGGTGCGGGAGCGTCGTGGCTTGTCGCGCAGTTCCCCGCGCCCCTGAAAGGGGGCTTCGCCCCTTTCAGAAGGTCGGGCGGAGTTCTCCCACCTCTCTGCCTCCGCCCAGCAGCGGGGTGCGGCCGATGGGGGACGCGACCTCGGGGTTCACGCCCAGCAGCGTGAGGGCACGGGCCAGTACGGGCCCCAGGGCCCTGGTCGCGCCGTCTTCGATTTTGAAGGCCAGGGCCCGGCCGTCGGGGAGGGCTGTGGCCTGGACGGCTTCGGCGCCCATTTTGCTGAGGGTGCCGGGGAGGGCGCGCATGAGGTGGGTGTCGTGGCGGCGGGTACCGGCCACGTACTCGGGGTGGGCGCGCATGGCGTCGGCGACACGGCGTTCGGCCGAGTCGGGCGGGGCGAGGACGAAGGAGCGGAAGGCCCGGGCCAGGCCGGTGAGGCTGATCGCCATCAGCGGGGCCCCGCAGCCGTCCACGCCCACCGCCGCCACCCGCTCGCCCGCCGCCTCCTCCACCACCTCGCGGATTAGGCGCTGAAGGGGGTGGTCCGGGTCCAGGTACGACTCGGCCGGCCACCCGCGCAGGGCCGCCGCCGCCAGCATCGCCGTGTGCTTGCCGGAGCAGTTCATGGCCACCCGGTCGCGTACGCCACCGGCGGCCAGGTACGCCTCCGCCTCCACCCGGTCCAACGGCAGGTCCGGCGGGCACTGGAGCCGCGCCGCACTCAGCCCGTGTTCCGCCAGCATCTTCCGTACGAGGTCCAGGTGGAAGTCCTCGCCCGAGTGGCTCGCGGCGGCCAACGCCAGCCGCTCTCCGGTGAGTTCGAGCCCCGCGCGGAGCACCCCGGCCGCCTGCATCGGCTTGTTGGCCGACCGGGGGAAGACCGGCACCGTCACGTCCCCCAGCGCCGCCTGCACCGAGCCGTCCGCCGCCAACAGCACCATGCTGCCCCGATGCCGCCCCTCCACGAACCCGGAACGTACGACCTCCGCGAGCACGGGAGGGGCGACGTCACCGGGGAGTTCTGCGGGCGGGGACGGTATCGCGGGGTTCTCGGACATCGGCGGGGACCTTCCTGTAGGGCGTCATCCGTGCCGCAGCGGCCCCGGGTGCCCCGGAGCCGCCGCGTCAAGCACGTCCCCTACATCACATACGTCGGATACGTCAGATGAGCAGGTCGTCCACCTGGGCCTCGCCCTCACGGTACCGGCGGGCGATCTCGGCGCTGCAGTCGTCGGCGGTGCGCTGGAGGCGCTGGCGACGGCCGGAGATCTGTTGCTCGTGGTGGACGAGGCGGGCCAGGCCGGCGGTGAGTTCGTCGTCGGTGCGGGCCTCGAGGTCGGAGAGTTCGACCTCGTCGAGCATCTCGGCGGCGAGCCGGCGGTACTCCTCGCCGTACGGCGTGCCCACCGTGACGTGGCGGGCCGAGGAACGGTGCCGGGCCGGGGCGTCCGTGAGGATCGCCGAGAGCCGGTCGACGAGCGCCGAGGGCTCTCCCGGGGCCCCGGGGTCCGCCGCGCCGCCCCGGCGGGCCAGCTCGGCCCGCAGGATGTCGATACGGCCCTGGAGCAGCCGCCGCAGATAGCTGAGGTCGGCCTCGTCCCGCTGGGCGTCCCGGCGCAGTGTGCGCAGTGCGGGCAGCCGCAGCCGGGACAGGTCGTGCTCGGCCGGGTCCGGCGGCGGCAGTGGTCCGCTGTCCGTGCGCTGGACCGGTGGCCGGCGGACGCCGGGGGCGGGCCCCGGACTCGTACGGGTAAACGTCGCAGTTCCCGGGGGCTGCCCGGTACTCGATGTGCTCATGCGCCTCAACCGTCCCCTCGACCGGTGTGTGTGAGCATGGTGCCACTCCCGGTGGCCGCTTTGTGACCGAGTCCCCGCGATCCACCCCAGATGGGCGGTAATGGATCAATGAGAAAGACCGGGCAAAGCGCTCTTCAAACCCCCGTGATCACGAACCCCCCGCAAGGATGACCCCCTCGCGTACGGCTGTGGACGTCGGCGGCATGATGGTCGGCATGCGTGCGGTGGTGCAGAGGGTCGACGGCGCGAGCGTCGTCGTGGACGGTGAGACGGTCGGGGCGATCGAGGGCGAGGGGTTGTGCGTCCTCGTCGGCGTGACGCACGACGACACCATGGAGAAGGCGGCGCAGCTGGCGCGCAAGCTGTGGTCCGTGCGGATGCTGCACGACGAGAAGTCGTGCAGCGATGTGGACGCGCCGTTGCTGGTGATCAGCCAGTTCACCCTGTACGGGGATGCGCGCAAGGGGCGGCGGCCCACCTGGAACGCGGCGGCGCCCGGTGATGTCGCCGAGCCGCTGGTGGAGGAGGTCGTCGCCCGGTTGCGGGCGTTGGGGGCGACGGTGGCGACGGGGCGGTTCGGGGCGAAGATGCGGGTGTCGCTGACGAACGACGGGCCGTTCACGGTGCTGCTGGAGATGTAGGGCGCCGGAGCTGTCGCGGGCCGGCGGGAGGGGTCGCCTCCTTGCGGGCGAGTAGGTGGATCTCCTGGAACTGCCGTCGGTCGGTGGGCTGGGGCTCGCGAACCATCCGGGCCACCTCGGCCAACCCGGACTCGCGCAGCATCGCGGCGAGGTGATCAGGGGACCACCGGTAGGCGGGCGCGACCGCGTGATCGAAGACCTGCGTCGGGTGGGACGGATCCTCGCTCGCCGAAAAGCCGACCAGAAGGTGGCCGCCGGGCGCCAGCACACGGTGGAACTCCGCCAGGATGACGGGGAGTTCCCGCGGCGGAGTGTGGATGATGGACCAGCGTGAGAGTACGCCGCCGAGCACGCCGTCAGCGATGTCCAACGCCGCCATCGAGCCCACGTCGAACCGCAGGTCCGGATAGGCCTGCCGAGCCAACTCGATCATCGCGGGAGAGGCGTCAACACCGAACGCCGCCAGCCCCAACTCGTCCAGATGAGCGGTGATATGGCCAGGCCCACACCCCAGGTCCGCGACCTGACCGTCCCCACTCGCACGGACGACCTCGGCGAAGGCACCCAGGATCGCGCGGTCCAGGGGGCTGTCCCGCAGCGAGTCGCGGAACAGCCGCGCATACGTGTCGGCAGCGGCGTCGTAGGCCTCGCCGGTGGCACTGAGGGCATCGTGTTCGACCATGCTCGCGACCGTAGACGTCCCCGCCGCTCCTACGGCTCGACCACGACCTCCTGCGCCGCGGCCGTCGTGTCCGCCAGGAGCCTCGCGTCGATCGCCACGTTGCGCTTGACCAGGGCCAGGGCCACGGGGCCCAGTTCGTGATGGCGTACGGACGTCGTGATGAAGCCGATCTTGCGGCCGTCGGGGCCGTCGTCCGCCAGGCGGAGCTCCGCGCCGCGCGGCGGCAGGTGGACCTCACTGCCGTCGAGGTGGAGGAAGACGAGGCGGCGGGGGGGCTTGCCGAGGTTCTGGACGCGGGCCACGGTTTCCTGGCCGCGGTAGCAGCCCTTCTGGAGGTGCACCGCCGTGCCGATCCAGCCCAGCTCGTGCGGGATGGTGCGGTGGTCGGTCTCGAAGCCCAGGCGGGGACGGTGGTGCTCGACGCGCAGCGCCTCGTACGCGAGGAGGCCGGCCGCGGGGCCCGCCTTCTCCGCGTACGACTCCAGGTCCGTGCGCGGGAGGAACAGATCACGGCCGTACGGCGTCTCACGGACGGCCACGCCCTGAGGGACCTCGGCGATCGAACCGGCGGGGAGGTGGACGACCGCGAAGTCGTCCGTCCGGTCGGCGACTTCGACCCGGTAGAAGAACTTCATCGACTCCAGGTACGCGAGCAGCGCCTCCTGGGTGCCGGGCTCGACGTGGGCCCAGACGGTCGTGCCGTCGTCGACCAGGTACAGCGCGTGCTCGATGTGGCCGTTCGCGGAGAGGATCAGCGCTTCGGTGGCCTCGCCGACGGGGAGTTCGCTGACGTGCTGGGTGAGCAGCAGATGCAGCCAGCTGAGCCGGTCCTCGCCGGAGACGGCGAGGACGCCCCGGTGGGAGAGGTCGACGAATCCGGCGCCGTCGGCGAGGGCCCGCTGTTCGCGGAAGAGGTCGCCGTAGTGGGCGGCGACATCTTCGTCCACGCCCTCGGCGGGGACGGCTCCGGGCAGGGACAGCAGAGGGCTCTTCATACGCCTAAGCCTACGACTCGGTAGTTGAACTCTTGGTTGTCGAATTCTTGCTGGCCGCACTCTTGCGGGAGCAGTCCTCGCAGCGGCCGAAGATCGCGAAGTGCTTCATGTCCGTGTCGAAGCCGAAGGTCTCGCGCAGCTTGGCCGTGAAGTCCGCCGCCACCGACACGTCCGCCTCGATCACGTTCGTGCAGTCGCGGCACACGAGATGGAGGTGGTGGTGCCGGTCGGCCAGGTGGTACGTCGGCGCCCCGTGCCCCAGGTGAGCGTGGCTGACCAGCCCGAGCTCCTCCAGGAGCTCCAGGGTCCGGTAGACCGTCGAGATATTGACCCCCGACGCCGTCTTCCTCACTTCCACGAGGATGTCGTCGGGGGTCGCGTGCTCCAGGGTGTCCACGGCTTCGAGCACGAGTTGCCGCTGCGGCGTCAGCCGGTAGCCGCGCTGCCTGAGGTCGCTCTTCCAGTCGGTGCTCACCACACCACGAGTCTAGGACTACTTGAAGAAGGCGATGCCGTCGTCCGGCATGTCGTCCGGGAGGGCCTTGGCCCAGCGCTCGACGTCCTCGGCGGTGACGACCTTCTTCAGGTGCGCGGACATGTAGGGGCGCAGCTCGACGTCGGGCGTCGACTTCTCGCCGACCCACATCAGGTCGCTGTTCACATAGCCGTACAGCCGCTTGCCTCCGCTGTAGGGACCGGAGGCCGCCGTCCGCGCGACCGCGTCCGTGACCAGGTCGATCTGCGGCTTCTGCTTGGCCAGCTCGCCGTACCAGATCTCGACGACCCCGTCGTCGCGGGTCATGACGATCTCGACCTTGCGGTCGGCGTCGACGCGCCAGAAGCCGGACTCGGTCTCCAGCGGACGGACCTTGTTGCCGTCCTGGTCCAGCACCCAGGTGGCGGAGTGGTACTCCAGGAAGTCCCGGCCGTCGTGGCTGAAGGTGACCTCCTGGCCGAAGTTGCACTTCTCGGCACCGGGGAAGTCGTGGACGCCCGCGCCCGCCCAGTCGCCGAGCAGGAAGGCGAGGGGGACGAGGTCCTTGTGCAGGTCGGACGGGATCTCGATCATGAGTGGCGGTTCCTGGATGTCCTGGGGGTCCTTGGCGTCGGTCGGACGCCGGTCAGCGCTGGCCCTGGTACAGCTTCTTCACGGCCAGACCGGTGAAGGCGAGAACGCCGACGCAGACCAGGACCAGCAGTGCTTCGAAGAAGATCTCCACGGGGTGCTCCTCGGATGAGCGGAGGTTCGGTACTACACAAGGCCGGGCCCCAGCTTACGCGGCTGGGGCCCGGGGCGGTTCGCCAGGTTCGGTGTTCTGCCCGGTCGAGGTTTCGCTCAGTCGACGTTCCGCTCAGTCGAGGAGCTGGCTCTGCAGGACGACCGTCTGCTGGAAGGGGATCGCCTCGGTGGCGCCCTTCCCGGACTGGACGACCACGGCGAGGGTGTCGGCGGCGGAGAGATACGCCTGCCGCACTTGTTCCTCGCCGTACGGCATGCTCTCGACGTACGCGGCGCGCTCGATGTCCAACAGCTCGGAACGTGCGGAGAAGTCCCCGTCCCGGGAGATGGTCCCGTCGGTGCCGCGCAGTTCGTAGCGCGGGCTGTTGTAGCCGGTCAGTTCGAGCGAGAACATCTCGTCCGCGACGGCCGCCGTGTTGAACTGCAGCAGGTAGATCCGGGTGCGGGTGCCGTCCGGCATGGTCCAGCCGCGCGCGGCGATGTGCCGTACGCCGTAGTCGGTGAGCACCTGGCCGAGCTCGTCGGCGGCGTCGTCCTCCGGCGAGAACTCCTTGAGGAAGTCCTTCGTGGGCAGCCAGCCGTCCTCGCCGCGCAACGCCGCGTCCGCCTTCGCGCCCTTCGGCGCCGGCAGGACCAGGTCCCGCAGGTCGGCGTGGTGGGCCCCCGCCTTGTTCGTCTCCGCGAACGGCCCCGGGCTGCCCGACGGCAACGCCGGCTTCGTCAGCGTCGGGTACTCCCACCGCCCGTCCGACTCCGTCGCCAGGCCCGGCACGTCCGTCCGCTCCATGCCGAGGACCCCGATCGCGGCCGTCGTCCCGACCGCCGCGAACACGACGACGGCGGCGGTCCAGCGCAGGACGGCCCGCAGGACGCGGCGGTCCTTCTTGACCGGGGGTGTGGTGGGGAGGGGCTGCGCCTCGGGCATGGGGGGTGCGGATGCCGGTGGTACGGCGGCCGGCGGCTGGGGGGTGGGCTGCTCCTGGGCGGGGACGACCGTGTCCCCCGCGTCGGGAGCGGGCTGCGTGACCGGGGCCTGTACGGCCGGCGGCGGCTCAACAGGCGTGACCGGGGCCTGTACGGCCGGCGGCGGCTCAACAGGCATGGCCGGGGCCTTTACGGCCGGCGGCGGCTCAACAGGCATGGCCGGGGCCTTTACGGCTGTCGGCTGCTCGGCGGCGTTCGTCGGGGTGCGTCGCTCGGCGGGCGGGGCCTGTTCCCGGTCCGCTGCGGGGCCTTCCCGGTCCGTCGTCGTCTGCTGGTCGGTCATACCGCCTCCCCCGGTTCGGAGATGCGGTCGAGCTGCTCGCGGACGAGCCGGGCGACCGCCTTGGTGTCCATCGGCTTGACGCCGTACGCGTCGACGGTGACCAGGACGTCTCCCTGGGCGGCGATGCAGAAGACCGCGTCGAGCTTGACGTCGGAGTCCTTCGGCGGCAGGAAACAGTTCGCGTTCTTGTGACCCTCGATCTTCGGGCCCTTACGGAAGACGTCGAGGATCTCCAGGAAGTCCTTCTGGAACGTCGCGATGTCCTTGACCGCGCCCTTGTTCATCTGGACCAGTTCGACGCCGGCGGTGAACTGGTCCTCCGAGGACTGGGACTCGGCCTGCCCGAGATAGCTGCGCATCGCCATGCCCTGGATGTCCTGGCGGTCGATCTGCCGTTCCAGCTGGCGACGCTGGGAGCGGGGAAGGTCGCGGAGGGACTCCTTGCGCAGGTCCGTGGCCTGGGCGCCGCTGAGCACGGCGTCGGAGCCGAACTCGCCGATGTCGGGGCCCCGCGTCCAGGCGTCGTCGTCGTACGGGACGAGCATGGCGGCGAGGCCGGTCCGCTCGGGGGCCTTCTTCTGTTCGGCCGTGACCTTCGGGAACTTCCAGAGGGGGGCGCCCGGGTCGCGGTCGGCGGCGTCGACGGTTCGCGCGGTGTAGCCGACGGCACCGATGGTGGTGGCGAGCAGCAGCACACAGGCCGCGACGGCGGCGATACGGCCGCGTCGGCGG
Source organism: Streptomyces sp. CA-210063 (assembly GCF_024612015.1). Lineage (NCBI taxonomy): Bacteria > Bacillati > Actinomycetota > Actinomycetes > Kitasatosporales > Streptomycetaceae > Streptomyces > Streptomyces sp. CA-210063. The sequence continues at coordinate 5,782,435 of NZ_CP102512.1, read as the reverse complement.
GGTTTCTTCTCGCTCACGCCGGGGAGTTGCGGCTGGGCGGATTGGTCCGCAGGTGCGTGGGTGGTGGATCGGCCTTCGGCCTCGGCCTCGAACGCCGGACGGGCTGAATCGGTCGGCTCGTGCTCACCCGCCGTATCGGCCGGAAGCTCCGGAAGCTCCGGAGAAGTCTCGTTCACAGCCGCTCCATCTGACGCTCGGCCACGTCGAGGATCTTGGACTTGGGGATGGGCTTGGTGTCGGTGAGCCAGATTTCGAGGGCGATGTCGCCGCGCCAGGCGTGCGCCTCGGCGGTGTAGTAGGGCAGGTAGCCGGGCTCGGTCTCGGGCTGGTTGTGGACGTAGGCCATGCCGTCGCCGGTGCCGGGGACGGGCCAGCTGTCGGTGTCGTCCTCTTCGGTGGCCCAGTAGTAGGCGTTGTCGGCGTTGTCGGAGGCGGCGAGGAGCTCCTCCTGGTGGTACTGGACGAGGCGGATCTCCACCCGGAACGTGCTGCCGACCTGCCAGCCGGTGACGGCCACCCTGCGGAACTCCTCCTCCACGAGCGAGGCGAACGCGCCGTCCGGCTTCTTGTAGAAGCTCGCGTAGCCGGCCATGTCCACCCAGCCGTCGTCACCGGACACGGTCCCGAACCCGGTCGCGCCCCTCGGCTTCTTCAGCAGCAGCTTGCGCAGGTCCCCGTCGGTGCGCACCTTGCGGTCCTGCTCGGCCGAGAGCGGCTCGGGCCCCTTCCCCTTCGCCTGTGCGAGCACCGGCTGCGACAGCGGGGGCAGCTTGGTGGGCTCCCGGTCGGCCTGTACGAGGAAGCCGGTGCAGGTCCCGGCCACGAGCCCGAGGGCGGCCGCCCCGGCGATCAGCGCCGCCGTACGCCCACGCCGCCGCCGCGGCCGGCCGGCGGGAACAGGGGCGTCAGCCGCCTCAGCCGGCGCCGCGGCCATCTCAGCGGCATCGGGCGCTTCCGAGACTCTCGACGCTTCCGGCTCTTCCGGCACTTCCGGCACTTCAGGTACTTCCGCGACTTCCAAGGCGATCCCCCACAGAACGTGAAGCGCGGATTCCGTATCCGCGCACAGGAGACCCATGGCCCACACATCGGGTTGCGCGGGGGTTGATTACGATTCGGACTACCATTCGGCCATGGCGAAGAAGCTCGTGATCAAGGTGACAGCGGGGGCCGATGCCCCCGAACGCTGCTCCCAGGCCTTCACGGTGGCCGCGGTCGCCGTGGCCAGCGGAGTCGACGTCTCCCTCTGGCTGACCGGCGAGTCCGCCTGGTTCGCCCTCCCGGGCCGCGCCGCCGAGTTCGAACTCCCGCACGCCGCCCCGCTCCCCGACCTGCTCGACTCGATCCTGGCCGGCGGCCGCCTCACCCTGTGCACCCAGTGCGCCGCCCGCCGCGACATCACCGAGCAGGATGTCATCAAGGGCGTACGGATCGCGGGCGCGCAGGTGTTCGTGCAGGAGACCCTGGCGGACGACACCCAGGCGCTCGTCTACTGAGACGCCCGTCTACTGGGACGCCCGTCTACCGGGATGCCCGTCCATCGACGGTCAAGGCTGCCGCCTCGGCCGCCTCTTCCCGTCCAGCTCGTCCCACCACTCGTCGGACTTGGGGTCGCCGGAGGGGTCGTCCCACCAGCGGTCGTCGGGGCCCCTGCGGTTGGCGACGACGGCGGCGAGGGGTGGGATGACCATGGCGACGACGCACATGCCCACGGCGACCGGAACCGACCAGAGGCGTACGACACCCCAGGCCAGGACGAAGAGCGCGAGACACGTGCCCATCATGGCGAAGTAGAGGTGGCGCCGGCGGGCGTACATGTCTCCAGCGTAGGCCCGGGCACGGCGAAGGGCCGCACCCCACGGGCTGGATACCCGGGGTGCGGCCCTCAGCTGATCGGGGCCTGCCTCAGACGGCGATCGCGACCTCGGCCAGGCCGCCCTTCTGGGCGACGACCGTGCGGTCGGCGGTGGCGCCGGGGACGAGGGCGCGGACGGTCCAGGTGCCCTCCGCCGCGTAGAAGCGGAACTGCCCCGTGGCGGAGGTGGGGACCTCCGCGGTGAACTCGCCGGTCGAGTCCAGCAGACGGACGTAGCCGACCACGGGCTCGCCGTCCTTGGTCACCTGACCCTGGATCGTGGTCTCACCGGGCTTGATCGTCGAGGCGTCCGGGCCGCCGGCCTTCGCTCCACACATGTCGTACTCCTGAAGGGTGATGAAGATGAAAAGGTCGGTCGGGTCGGTTACTTGTTGGCGCCGAGCTCGATCGGGACGCCGACCAGGGAGCCGTACTCGGTCCAGGAGCCGTCGTAGTTCTTGACGTTCTCCACGCCCAGCAGCTCGTGCAGGACGAACCAGGTCAGCGCGGAGCGCTCACCGATACGGCAGTAGGCGATGGTGTCCTTCGCCAGGTCCACCTGCTCCTCGGCGTAGAGCTCCTTGAGCTCCTCGTCCGACTTGAAGGTGCCGTCGTCGTTGGCGTTCTTCGACCACGGGATGTTGCGGGCGGACGGGACGTGGCCCGGACGCTGCGACTGCTCCTGCGGCAGGTGCGCGGGGGCGAGCAGCTTGCCGGAGAACTCGTCGGGCGAACGCACGTCGACCAGGTTCTGCGAGCCGATCGCGGCGACGACGTCGTCACGGAAGGCGCGGATCGCGGTGTTCTGCGGCTTGGCCTTGTACTCGGTCGCGGGGCGCACCGGAACCTCGTCGACCAGCTCGCGGGCGTCCAGCTCCCACTTCTTGCGGCCACCGTCGAGAAGCTTGACGTTCTCGTGGCCGTAGAGCTTGAAGTACCAGTAGGCGTACGACGCGAACCAGTTGTTGTTGCCGCCGTAGAGGACGACGAGGGTGTCGTTGGCGATGCCCTTCTCCGACAGGAGCTTCTCGAAGCCCTCATGGTCGACGAAGTCACGGCGAACCGGGTCCTGGAGGTCCTTCGTCCAGTCGATCCGGATGGCGTTCTTGATGTGGTTCTTCTCGTAGGCGGTCGTGTCCTCGTCGACCTCGACGACGGCGATGTTCGGGTCATCGAGGTTGGCCTCGACCCAGTCTGCGTCGACCAGGACGTCGCTGCGGCTCATGCTCTTTCTCCTCCGGGGCAGTTACGGCGGGGCGTGCGAGGCGCCTGGCGGCGGTCGGGCCGGGCGCGCACGAGTGTCCCCTGACGGGGCAGGGCGACGGGAAACGCGACAGTCGGGGCTGCCGCTCAGAAAGTGCGACAGAGCATGGCGGCGACGCGGCACAGGTCTACTGCCCGCCGCTTCGTGAGGTCCGCCTGTCGCTTCATGGTTGTCGATCGTAGGGAGCGACGGGCGGGCGTGTCACCGGCATGTCGTATTCTGAGACGCGATCGTCCGGCATGTGAGATATGGGGAGCGTGGGGGCTGCGGTGGCGTTGCGGTGAGCCCCGTCGCTGCCCGTGCGGCCGTCATCACCTCTACGGTACGGACTGCGGCGTCTCGCCTTTCGGACGCCGCCCCGGTACACGGGGGACGCCGTCCGTCGTCCTACCCGGCGAGCTTGACGTTCGAACCCTGCACCGTGATGTCGACGCCGTCCGGGGCCGCCTCGACCTTGTCGAGCTTGATGCCGCCGGGGAGGTCGTCGATGGCCTGCTGGAAGTCGGTGATCGAACGGGCGGCGTCCTCGGCGAGGTCGAGGCCGCCCGCGGAGGGCAGGGAGTCGGCTTGCACCTCGACCGTGTCGCCCTTGACGCTGACGGTGCTGAGGACGGAGACGGTCTGGGGGTCGAGGGCCGGCGGGTCGATCTCGACCGCGACCTTGATCTTGCCCTTGCCGCCGTCGGAGAGGCCGACGACGCGGGCGGTGAAGCCGAGACCGACATCGGTCGGCTCCGACTTGGCGGCCTTGAGGAGCTCGGCGTACGAGATGGTCGCGGTGCCGGTGGCGCTGTCGGCCGTGGCGGAGGAGTAGTCGCTGGAGAAGGCGACGCCGCGCATGGTCGCCTTCAGGTCGGCGATACGGATGCTCTCGCCGGCGTTGCCGGTGCTCGCCTCGTAGTTCTCGATGCCGACCTCGACGTCGTCCAGTTCGCCGCTCGCGACCTGGGTGAGGAACGGGAAGCCCTTGATGGACACGTCGGGGGTGGTGGCCAGGCCCTCGCTGGTCTTCAGCTGCTCGGCCGCCTCGTCCTCGGCGAAACCGACGGCGACGCGGTCGGCGACCACGAAGAGGCCGCCCAGGATCACGGCGACGATGACAAGTATTCGCAGTGCGCGCATGTCTCGGGGTTCCCCACGTAGTCCACTGGGCGGTCCGTCCCGAGACTAATCGCGCCGGGAGGGGCCTGGGGTGGGTTCGTGTGCCTTGTTGATCACCTGTGACAGGACGAATGGGCGCGCCTGACGGGTTTTCGCCCCCGCCGCCCCTACCCGTCCCATCGCCAGGGGCTGCGCCCCTTCGACCCCCAGCCGCGGGCCCGGTGGGGGCTGGTCGCGCAGTTCCCCGCGCCCCTTTTAGGGGCGCGGGGAACTGCGCGAGAAGCCCCACCCACCCGCAGACGACCGACGGCCCCGGGGCCGAAGGGGCAGCGCCCCTGGCGATGGGACGGGTAGGGGCGGCGGGGGCGAGGAAAAGCCCGGTCAGGCCAGCGTGCGGCCCAGCAGGTACACCGCCGGGGCCGCCGCCGTGAGGGGCAGGGCGACGCCCGCGGTGAAGTGGACGAAGCGGGAAGGGTAGTCGTAGGCGGCTACTCGGTGGCCAATGAGGGCGCAGAGCCCGGCCGCGCCGCCGAGGAGGGCACCGGACGTGCCCAGGTCGGTCGCGCCACCCACCGCGATACCCGCGCCGGTCGCCGCCAGCAGGGCGACGACCACCGAGGCCGGTGTGGGGAGCGGCAGCGCGCGGGCCAGGACGGCCACCGCCACCGCGATCCCGCCCACCGTCACCGCGTCCGCCACGGCCGCCAGGTACCCGGCCGCGATGATCGACAGCGCCGCCGAGGCGACCGTCGCCATCAGGCCGTACATCCGCTCGTCCGGGTCCGCGTGGCTGCGCAGGCCGAGCACGATCCCGAGCAGCACCCACACGCCCAGCGTCCCGAGGATCGCGGCGGGTGCGTGCCCCCGGCCGGCCGCGAAGAGGGCCACGTCCGCGGCGAGCGCGCCCGCGAAGGCCAGCACGATGCCCTGCCGGGCCGGCCACATGCCGTTCAGCCGGAACCAGCCCGCCGCCGTCACGGCCTGCAGGATCACCAGGGGTACGGCGAGGGCGTACTCCCCGATCGCGGCGGCCCCGGCCAGCAGCAGGCCCAGAACGGCCGTGATCAGCGCGGGCTGCATCCCGGGCTCGATGATCGGCGACCGGCCCTCGGCCCGCGCCCGCTGGGCGTCGGTGACCCGGGTGTTGCCGGTGACGGTCGCGGGGCCGTAGCCGGGCTCTGGCTCCGCCACGGGGGCGGTCCGGGGCTGGGCCTGAGCCTGCGGCTGGGGCTGGGGCTGGGGCGCGTACTGGCCGTACTGCGCGTACTGGCCGTCCGCCTGCGCCGGCACGTACGCCGTCTCCGTCAGGTCGGCCGCGGCCGCGGTCTGGGCCTGGGCCTGGGCCTGGATCTGGGTCTCCCAGGTCTGGCCCTCCCACTGCTGGGTGTACTGCTGGCTCTCGTCGTAGCCCTGCCACTGCGGCTGCGCCTGGGCCCCGTAGTGCTGGGCCTGCTGGGGCTGCTGGTACCCCTCGTAGCCCTGGTGCCCGTGGTGCCCCTGGTGGCCCTCGTGCCCGTACGGCTGGTTGCTCATGATGTGGGGGTCACCCTCCTGCGAACGGCGGGAGCACCTCGACCGTGCCGCCCTCGGCCAGACGTACCGTCTCATGCTCACGGGTGCCCACGGGGTTTCCGTCGACCAGGAACGAGCATCGCCGCAGTACGCGGGTGAGTTCGCCGGGGTGTCGCTCTCGGGCCGCGGTCAGGGCGTCCGCGAGGGTGGCCGCGTCGTAGGGCTCCTCGGCGATGCCGGCTGCGGCCTTGGCCGCGGCCCAGTAGCGGACGGTGCCCTTTGGCATCTGCGTTCCTCTGTGACTAGTCGTGACAGGGATCAGGCTACGGGGGAGTTCGCGTAGCGGGGAAACCGCGGGTCGGTGGGGGCTGATCGCGCAGTTCCTCGCGCCCCTGAAGAGCCCTGGATCATCAGGCGCCATCGGCTAGCGGGGCGCCGCGCCCGACCCCTTCTTCGTCACCCATCCCCCGATCCGCTCCAGCAGTTCCTCCCCCGCCGCGTTCTCCGCGTGTCCCATCCCCCTCTCCAGCCACAGCTCCCCGTTCTCCCCCGCCGCGGCCGCCAGCATCTCGGGGTGGTCGACCGGGAAGTAGCCGTCGCTGTCGCCGTGGACGATCAGGAGCGGGGTCGGCGCGATGAGCGGTACGGACTCCACCGGGGAGAGCGGGACCGGGTTCCAGTCGCGGTGGTGGATGCGGGTGCGGAAGCCGTAGCGGCCGAGGAGGCGGCCGGTGGGGCGGGTGACGAGCCAGTGGACGCGGCGCATGGGCGCCGTGCCCCGGTAGTACCAGCGGGCGGGGGCGCTGACGGAGACGACGGCGTCCGTGCCCGCGTCCGGGTCCGCCGCGTGGCGCAGGACGATCGAGCCGCCCATCGAGAAGCCGACCGTGGCGATGTGGTCGTGGCCGAGTTCGCGGGCCCAGCGGACCGCCGCGGCCAGGTCGAGGACCTCGCGGTCGCCGACCGTGGAGTGGCCGCCGGATCGTCCGTGGCCACGGAAGGAGAAGGTGATGACGGACCCGTACCGGGCGAGCATCTCGGCCACTCTTCGAACATGCGGACGATTGGCGTCGCCCGTGAAGCCGTGGGCGACGACAACGGCAAGGTGGCCGGAGGATGGCGCTCCGGTGTTGCCGGAGGCGTTGTATACAACGGCTTTCGGGTCGTATACGGCCTCGATGTTCACCCCGTCGTCAGTGCGCAGAAACCTGCGCAAACGGGCTCGGGGCGGCCGCGAAGGGGTTTGATCGGCCGTCTCAGAGTTCGGAATGTCGAAAGATCGCGTCACATGACCTGCCGGACCAGCACTCATGTGGGCTATTCTGCTGGACAGAGGACTCGGGCAACGTAGCCCCCGGGTCCTTTTGTGCTTTCGGTAGCGTTGTATACGAGCGGGAAACGCCAGGTGACCGCAGGTGTACGGGCCCGGGATCGCAGAGCAGAACGCTGTGAAGCTCCACAGTCGCAATCGCTGTGCCGCAGTGCCGCACATGTCCTCGCAGGGACCGAGGAGGAACCAGACGTATGAGTTCTCTGCTGCTCCTGACCAACGCCCTTCAGCCTTCCACAGAGGTGCTTCCGGCCCTCGGCCTGCTGCTGCACAACGTGCGCGTGGCTCCGGCGGAAGGCCCCGCTCTCGTCGACACCCCCGGTGCGGACGTCATCCTGATCGACGGACGCCGTGATCTCCCGCAGGTCCGCAGCCTGTGTCAGCTGCTCCGCTCCACCGGGCCCGGCTGCCCCCTCATCCTCGTCGTGACCGAGGGCGGTCTCGCCGCCGTCACCGCCGACTGGGGCATCGACGACGTACTCCTCGACACGGCCGGCCCCGCGGAGGTCGAGGCGCGACTGCGACTGGCCATGGGCCGGCAGCAGATCGTCAACGACGACTCCCCGATGGAGATCCGCAACGGCGATCTCTCCGTGGACGAGGCGACCTACAGCGCCAAGCTCAAGGGCCGCGTCCTCGACCTCACCTTCAAGGAGTTCGAGCTCCTCAAGTACCTCGCCCAGCACCCGGGCCGTGTCTTCACCCGCGCCCAGCTGCTCCAGGAGGTCTGGGGCTACGACTACTTCGGCGGTACGCGGACGGTCGACGTCCACGTACGACGGCTGCGCGCCAAGCTCGGCCCCGAGCACGAGTCGCTGATCGGGACCGTCCGGAACGTCGGTTATCGATTCGTTACGCCGGAGAAGGCGGAGCGCGCGGGCGACGACGCGAAGGCCAAGGCGGCCCCGCCAAAGGCGGCGGATGCGGACGAGACGGCGTCCCTGGACCCCGCCGAGATCGCGGCCGAGGCGTAGTGGCCGACCCCATCGGGTCCCCGGCGGGCGCCGTACGCACAGCTCCCGCACAGGGAAGCCGGCGTACGCCCTGCCCAGGGGCGTTCCATCCGCGTAGACTCCGCGCGTGGCCAAGGTGACTCGGGATGACGTGGCGAGACTGGCGGGTACATCGACCGCCGTCGTCAGCTACGTCATCAACAACGGACCCCGGCCGGTTGCCCCGGCCACGCGCGAGCGTGTCCTCGCCGCGATCAAGGAACTGGGGTACCGGCCCGACCGCGTCGCCCAGGCGATGGCGTCGCGGCGCACCGATCTCATAGGCATGATCGTGCCGGACGCGCGCCAGCCCTTCTTCGGGGAGATGACCCACGCGGTCGAGCAGGCCGCCGCCGAGCGCGGAAAGATGGTGCTGGTCGGCAACACCGACTACGTCGCCGAGCGCGAGGTCCACTATCTGCGGGCGTTCCTCGGGATGCGGGTCTCCGGGCTGATCCTCGTCAGCCACGCCCTCAACGACAACGCCGCTGCGGAGATCGACGCGTGGGACGCGCGGGTCGTGCTGCTCCACGAGCGGCCCGAGGCGATCGACGACGTGGCCGTGGTGACCGACGACGTCGGCGGGGCGAAGCTCGCCGTGGACCATCTGCTCTCGCACGGCTACGCGTATGTGGCCTGTATGGGTGGCATCGCCGAGACGCCGCTCGTCGGCGACCCCGTCTCCGACCACGTCGAGGGCTGGCGCCGGGCGATGGACGAGGCCGGGATCTCGACCGAGGGGCGCCTCTTCCAGGCGCTCTACAACCGGTACGACGCGTACAAGGTGGCGCTGGAGCTGCTCTCCGGGCCGGATCGGCCGCCGGCGATCTTCTGTTCCACGGACGACCAGGCCATCGGTGTGCTGCGGGCGGCGCGTGAGTTGCGTATCGAGGTGCCGAGCGAGTTGGCCGTGGCCGGGTTCGATGACGTCAAGGAGGCGGCGCTGACTGATCCGCCGCTGACGACGGTCGCGACGGATCGTACGGGGATGGCTCGGGCCGCGGTGGATCTGGTGCTCGATGACGGGATTCGGGTGGCCGGGTCTCGGGGTGAGCGGGTGAAGCTGTTTCCGTCGAAGCTGGTCGCGCGGCGGTCTTGCGGGTGCGGATAGCGTCGTAGCGGGGTGGGTTCGTTGTCGGCTGCGGGTTCGTCGTGGCTGGTCGCGCAGTTCCCCGCGCCCCTTGAAAGCACGTGGTTGCCCTCGTGCCCAAAGCGCACCAAGGCCCACGCCCCTTAAAGGCCCGTTGTTGGCCTCGACCCCCAAGCGCACCAAGGCCCGCGCCCCGAGAAACGGGGCGCGGGCCTTGTCGTGATCGGTTTTCTTAGAACAGCGCGTTGTACTGGTTGTAGCCCGTGCCCAGCTTGATACGGCTGGCGAACAGGGAGGTCGAGGCCTTGTTCGTGCCGGGGTAGAGCCAGAGGGTGCCGCCGGAGTCGCGGGCCATGACGTCGGCGATGGCGTCGCCGGTGACGTCGCCGTTGGTGACGTAGGCCGTGAACGTCCAGCCCGTGCGGGCCTTGATGCGGGGGGACCAGGGGGTCGAGGCCTTGCCGGTGCCCTTGTAGAGGTAGAGCGAGGCGTCGGAGAAGCGGACCAGGAGGTCGGGCTTGCCGTCGCCGGAGAGGTCGCCGCGGCCGAGGAGCTTGGCGCCCTTCCAGGCCTTGTTGATCACCCGGGTCTTGGCGTTGAACTGGCCGTTGCCCTTGCCGGGGTAGAGGTAGACCGAGCCGTCGGCGTCGAGCGCCAGAAGGTCGGGGAGGGCGTCGCCGGTCATGTCACCGGGGATCGCGTACGACTTGTAGCCGCCCCAGACGGAGCTGATCTGCATCCACGTCCACTCCCAGGTGGAGTGGTTCATGTAGCTGCGGTACAGCTTGCCGTCGTTCTTGTCCCGGATGATCAGGTCCTGGTAGAAGTCCCGGTCCAGGTCGGCCTGCATGCCCCAGCTCGCGCTCTGCCAGCCGTTGCCCTGGTACGCGCGCGTGGCGAGCGACGTGCCCTTGCTGTCCTGCTGGAAGAGGTTCCCGGAGGGCGTACGGGCGAGGAGGTCGGCGCGGCCGTCGTACGTCAGGTCGGTGTCGTCGATCCGGGGCTGGGCGGCCCAGGTGTACGCGGAGACCTTGGTGAAGACCGGGTAGGCGCCCTTGGCGGTGCAGCCCGAGACGCCCCACGAGACGATGCCGACGACCTTGCCACCGACCACGAGGGGGCCGCCGGAGTCGCCGTTGCAGGTGCTCGTGGTGCCCTCGTCGCCGCCGGAGGCCGGGGTGCCGGCGCAGACCATGGAGCCCTCGGCGAAGTAGTCCGTGCCGAGGATCGACTTCATGGCGCTGTCGCAGGTCGTGTCCTTGACCAGCGGCAGCGTCGCCTTCTTGAGCTTCGCGGACAGCTGGGCGTCCGCACCGCCCGAGGTCAGGCCCCAGCCGTACACCGTGGCGTTGGTGCCCGCGGTGTAGAGCGCGCTGTCGTCGGACGCGGCCAGGCGCAGCCACTTCTGCTCCAGCGGGCGGTCCAGGGTGAGGACGGCGACGTCGTTCTTGATCGTGCTCTCGTCGTACTTCGGGTGCTCCCAGTCGCGCAGGACGCCCGCGACCGTGCCCGTGGTGTCGTCGTAGAGGTCGGTCGTGCCGGCCAGGACCGCGCCGTTCGTCTCCCAGTCGAGGCCCGAGACGCAGTGGGCGGCCGTGAGGACCTTGTTCGGGGCGACCAGGGTGCCGCCGCAGAAGTAGCCCTCGTCGGTGGTCGAGTCGTAGTAGGCGAGCTGGACCATCCACGGGGCGGTGGAGATGGTCGTCTCGCTGCCGCCGATGATGAAGGGGGACTGGTTCGAGGCGTCCGACGAGTCCTCGGACGCGTCGGCGGAGTCGTCCGTCGCCGGTCTCGCCTGGTCCTCCGCCGCCTTGATCACACGTTGGCGGAGTTCCTTGGCGGAGGCCTTCGGCGCGGTGGGCTGGTCGAGGGTGACGGAGGGCCGGTCCGACGCGTCGGCGGCTGTCGCGGGCTGCGCCGCGAGGACGCCGGCGCCGCTCAGCGCGAGCGCGAGGGCGGCGGCCGGAAGTGCCTTGAAGGCACGTATCACGCAGGGCTCCTGGGATGCGAGGGTGCGGGTGGGTGTCGTGGGCAGCCCGAGCAGGGCGTTACGACGCCGACCGCCCCGTACCCGGTTGTCCCGGCCACGGGTCGTATCGCGGAGCCCCCCTCCGGCTGGGTGATCGTAGGACTCGTACGTCCCGTCGTACACAGGAATCACAGGAATCCCAGGGGTCGGACAAGTATTCGGATGCCGCGTTCCGCGATATCACCGCACGGCAACCTTTTGTTTCCCTTCCGGGCAGTGGCCCAGCGCCTTTACAGGGGGCGTACGAGGTTCTGGCGGGCTTCTCAGGAAGCACTCAGGAAGGTCTCATGGTCGGGCGGCAGGCTCTGAGTCATGACCGAGAGCTTCCGCCGCAGCGGCGAGTACGAGAACCCCCTCCAGGGTCAGCAGCAGCACTCCGGGTACGCCGAGGGCGAGACCCCGCAGCAGCCCGCGTACCTCCAGCAGCAGGCCTCCGCCCCGGTGAACCCGGAGTGGCCGCCCCCGCCGGCGTATGACCCGGCCGCGGCGGCCTCGGCCCCCACCGCGCTCCTCACCGAGCCGGTCTCCTCCGCTTCCGACTCGGCCTCCGTCTCCGCCCCCGCGTCCTCGCCCTCGCCCTCGCCGAGGAAGCGCGCCCGGGGTCCGCTCGCCCTGCTGGCTGCCGTGGCGATCGTCGCGGCGGCGATAGGCGGCGGGACGGCGTACGGCATCCAGGAGCTGACCGGTACGAACACCACCGCCTCCAGCTCCACCAGCACGAGCGTGGTGCCGACCAGCCAGAAGGGCACGGTCTCCGGGGTCGCCACGGCGGTCTCCCCCAGCATCGTGGAGATCAGCGCCAGTTCGAACGCGGGTGAGTCCACCGGTTCCGGTGTGATCATCACCAGCGACGGCGAGATCATCACCAACAACCACGTGATCTCCGGCGCCTCCGAGATCAAGGTGACGACCAGCGACGGCAAGTCCTACACCGCCGAGGTGGTCGGCACCGACAGCAAGAAGGACCTCGCCCTCATCAAGCTGCGGGACGCCTCCGGGCTGAAGCCCGCCACCCTCGGCGACTCCGACGGCGTCAAGGTCGGCGACGAGGTCGTGGCGATCGGCTCCCCCGAGGGTCTGACCGGCACGGTGACCAGCGGCATCGTCTCCGCGCTCGACCGTGATGTGACGGTCTCGACGGACGAGAGCCAGGGTCAGCAGCAGCAACAGCAGGGCGGCGGGCAGTGGCCGTTCGAGTTCGGCGGCCAGGAGTTCAACGGCGACACCGGCTCCTCCACGACCACGTACAAGGCGCTCCAGACGGACGCCTCCCTCAACCCCGGCAACTCCGGCGGCGCCCTCATCGACATGAACGGCAACATCATCGGGATCAACTCGGCGATGTACTCCGCCGCGGACGCCACGTCCTCCAGCGCCGGCAGCGTCGGCCTCGGCTTCGCCATCCCGGTCAACACGGTCAAGTCCGACCTGAGCACGCTGCGGGCGGGCGGCTCGGACTGAGGTCCAGCCCTCCGACCAGGTAGTTCCCTTCCCGTCCCGCTGAGTCCAAGGAGTTCGACATGAACAGGCAGATCGCGCGGATTTCGCACACCGTCGGGACCGCCGGCGACCCGGCCGGGCTGGGCCTCGCCCTCGCGGTGGCGGCCGCACTGCACCCGCCGGTGACCCGCGCCCCCGAGGTGGCCACGGCACCCGCGACCGCCCGCCGCAACACGGCGGCACGGCCGCACCGCCGTACGGTTCGCGGCTGATCCTCACGGGCTACTGCGTGGCCGAGGGAACGTGCAAGGCTAGGGCCGGTACGCGCGCCCCGTAGGGGCGCGGGACTGTGTCACCATGCGGCTCCGCCCCGTGGGCGCGATCAGCCACAACGCACCCCGCCCCGGACCACGCCCCCGAGCCCCCACGGCGCCCCCGGCCCGTAACCGACCCCACCCGAGGAACGACACCACCATGAGCCCCACCGAAGGCGCCCCCGAACCCCAGCGCATCCTCATCGTCGACGACGAGCCGGCGGTGCGCGACGCACTCAAGCGCAGCCTCGCCTTCGAGGGCTACGGCACCGAGGTCGCCGTCGACGGCGCGGACGCGCTGGAGAAGGCGACCGCGTACAAGCCCGACCTGGTGATCCTCGACGTCCAGATGCCGCGCATGGACGGTCTGACCGCCGCCCGGCGGATCCGCGGCGCGGGCGACACCACACCCATCCTGATGCTCACGGCCCGCGACACGGTCGGCGACCGCGTCACCGGCCTCGACGCCGGCGCGGACGACTACCTGGTCAAGCCCTTCGAGCTGGACGAACTCTTCGCCCGTGTCCGCGCGCTGCTGCGCCGCAGCTCCTACGCGGCCGCCGTGGACGAGACGGCCGAGGTGGACGAGGCGCTCACCTTCGCGGACCTGCGGATGGATCTGGCGACGCGGGAGGTCACGCGGGGCGGGCGGCCGGTGGAGCTGACCCGTACGGAGTTCACGCTGCTCGAAATGTTCATGGCCCACCCGCGCCAGGTCCTCACGCGCGAACAGATCCTGAAGGCGGTCTGGGGCTTCGACTTCGAGCCGTCCTCCAATTCCCTGGACGTGTACGTCATGTACCTGCGCCGCAAGACCGAGGCGGGCGGCGAGCCGCGGCTCGTCCACACCGTCCGAGGCGTCGGGTACGTCCTGCGACAAGGCGGCGCGGAGTGAACAAGCTGGTACGCCGGTACCGGTCCCTGCCGATCCGGGCCCGGTTGTCGATGCTGGTCGCGGCGGCGGTGGCGTTCGCTGTGGCGGCGGTGTCGGTGACCTGCTGGTTCATCGTGCAGGGGAAGCTGTACGACCAGATCGACGCCGAGCTCGACAAGTCGCTCCGCATCGGCGGGGCGATCCAGGAGCAGGCCGTGAACGCCATCAACGACTGCACGCAGACCCCGAGCGAGGAGAACCCCCGCTTCGGCCCCCGGAACACCTACTTCCAGGTGGTCCTGGAGAACGGCACACCCTGTGTACTGGAGTTCTCCGCCGGTACGGTCAAGGTCACCCAGACCGACAAGGACGTCGTCAACGCCACGGAGCGCACGCGGGCGATCTACCACAACAGCACCGACTCCGACGGCAACGACGTGCGCGTCATCGCCCAGCCGGTGAGCTTCACCAACGCGCAGACGGGGGAAACGTCCAACGCGGCCATCCTCGCGGCCCTCCCCCTCAAGGGCACCCAGTCCACCCTCAACGACCTCGCCCTGATCCTCCTCCTCGTCTCCGGCATCGGAGTCGTCGGCGCCGGAGCGGCCGGTCTGGCCGTGGCCCGGGCGGGTCTGCGCCCGGTCGACAAGCTCACCGAGGCGGTCGAGCATGTGGCGCGGACGGAGGACCTGGGCATCCGTATCCCGGTGGAGGAGGAGAGCGAGGACGAGGTGGCCCGCCTCTCCCGCTCCTTCAACTCGATGACGAGCGCCCTGGCGAACTCCCGGGAACTGCAACAGCAGTTGATCGCGGACGCGGGCCACGAACTCCGTACGCCCCTGACGTCCCTCCGCACGAACATCGAACTCCTCACCCGCAGCGAGGAGACGGGCCGCCCGATCCCGGCGGAGGACCGCAAGGCCCTGCTCGCCTCGGTGAAGGCCCAGATGACCGAACTGGCGTCACTGATAGGCGACTTGCAGGAACTGTCGCGCTCGGAATCGGGCCAGCAGGGAGGCCGTCACCTCCAGGTGGTGGACTTCCAGGAGACCGTGGAAGCGGCCCTGCGCCGGGCCCGGCTGCGCGGCCCCGAGCTGACGATCACGGCGGACCTTCAGCCCTGGTACGTCCGCTCCGAGCCGTCCGCGCTGGAGCGCGCGATCGTCAACATCCTCGACAACGCGGTGAAGTTCAGCCCCGAGGGCGGCACGATCGAGGTCGCCCTGGACACGGGTGTCCTCACGGTCCGCGACCACGGCCCGGGCATCCCCGCCGACGAACTCCCCCACGTCTTCGACCGCTTCTGGCGCTCACCGAGCGCGAGGGCCCTGCCGGGCTCGGGTCTGGGTCTGTCGATCGTGGCGCGTACGGTGCAGCAGGCGGGCGGCGAGGTGTCGTTGTCCCGTGCGGAGGGGGGCGGGACGGTGGCTACGGTGCGGCTGCCGGGGGCGGCTACGGCTCCGCCGGACGCCTCATAGAGAGATCTTGGCTCATTGCCAGAAAACCTCGTCCACGACAATCTGCGGGTCCTCCGTACGAGGCACGAAGTCGTAGATCAGCCAGCCGTTACAGTCGTCGAAGAAGAAGATCCGGCGCCCCTTCGGATCGTTGGACCGCAGCGGCCGGACACTCATGCCCGCAGGAAGATCCGCATCGGCGTCGACGCCGCGGAGTAGGGGTCCTTGGCCGTGACCAGCTCGGCGCGCGCGTCGTCGACCATCTTCCGCACCTGCTCGGGCAGCGAATCGCGGACAGCCTGGGCTTTGAGTGTCCAGTCCATCTGCCAGGGCGGCCCCATGAATCCGTCGTCGGTCACTGGCCAGGCTCCAGCCGATGTGCCCGGTGTCGAATATTGGACGACTCCTCGATAAGTGCCTTGGCCTCAGCAATGTCGGTGGCCTCTGCCGCACGGTGGTGGAGATCGGTCACGTAGGCGTCGAGCTTCGGATCACGGGCGATCGCGTATTCGACCCACCAGCGGGCCATGAACGCAGGCACGGGGCCAAGATCGTACGTGTCGGCAATCGCCCGCTTCCAATGCTCGTCGAAGTCGGGGAGGAGGAAGGGGGCGTTCTCGACGATGGCCCTGCGCAGCGCCTTCGGGGTCCGCTCGGGCATGGGAGGGATCGCCGGATCGGATTCCGTAGCGTGGGGAGCCATGATCGAGGGCCTCCTTCGTCGTGCCGTGTCTACGACCATAGTCACGCTCACCGCCCCCGCGTGGTTCGTCCACGCACCGGCTCCGGCCACGACGCGTACGGGTCGGCCGAGACGTCCGCCCGTCGGTCGAACTCTTCATCGAAGATCGCATTCACTGCCATGAGGTCGTGCACACCAGTGGCGTTGTCTGGAGCGCCAGGCAACGGGGAGGGGTGACATGGGCGAAGTGGTTGACGGGGAGCGGGGATCGGGGCGGGCCGCGCTCGGTCGGACGCTGCGATTCCTGAGGGAGAAGGCGGGCAAGACGCTGGCGCAACTGGCCGCCGAGACGTCGTACGACAAGAGCTATCTCTTCCGCCTGGAGAAGGGTGAGCGGCTTTCCAAGCGGGCGGTCATGGAGGACCTGGACACCTACTACGACTCCGGTGACCTGCTGGTTCGCTTGTGGAAGGACACGCAGAGAGAGGTCATCAAGGACAAGTACAAGGCGTACATGGAACTGGAGGCGACGGCTCGCATCCTGTGGATGTTCCAGCTCCGCGTACCCGGCCTCTTGCAGACCGAGGACTACGCCCGCACGGTGTTGTCAGGGTTGTCCAGAGCCCAGACAACGGCAGACAACGGCGAGGAGTTCGAGGAACAGGTGGCCGCGCGTATGGGGCGGCAGGAACTGCTCCACCGGCAACCGGCGCCGAGTGTTCGCGTGATCATGGACGTAGGGGCGGTGCGGCGGCCTGTCCGGCCTGCGTCTGCTGCCGTGGACCACCCCCGACGGCAAGCCCTGTTATCTCGACCCGGACACCGCGCACCCCGGGGCCCTCTCCCTCCTCGCCGACAGTGTGGAGGTGTCCCAACTGGGGTCGGCGGAGGAGGTGTTGGCCGGGAGCAGGGCCGTACTCGGGGACGCGGCGGCCGGTGAGAGGGCGGTGCGGTTCGCGCTCACGCGGGCGGCGGAGTCGTTGGAGGACGTGTTGCGGATCGCGGTCAGCAGGGGGCGGCGGATCGGTGCGGATGCCGAAGGTGGTGAGGACGGGGTCTAGTCGACGGCGTTGAGGTGCAGGAACCCGTCGGCGGATGTCGGCTCGGGGGCCTGGGCCAGGGCCCAGGTGGTCGTAGGGCCTTGCACGGCACCCTCGCGGCCCAGGCTGCCGGCGATGAAGGCGTACCGCTCGCCCACCAGCGGCCCCAGGATGGCGCCGGCGCCGTACCAGTTGAGATCCAGGTCGCGCATGCGCATATGGCTGAGGTTTCGCTGGAGGTGGAGGTTGTGGCCGAAGACCAGTGTCGGGCCTCGGCCGGCCTCGATGTCCCGGATGTCGAGGAGGTTCTGGACCATGAGGGCGTCCCGGGTGGCGAGCAGGCGGGATATCCGGACGCTCTCTTCGATGGGCTGCGCCAACTGCCTGTGGTAGCGCAGCAGGCCGAGGCCGGCGGTGAGGTGGGCCCTCGCCCTGAACCACTCGGCGCGTGACGTCGCCGCGATCAGTTCCGGTGCGCGGGCGTGGAACTCGGTGAGCATGTCGTCCGCGAGGGAGCGGAGCGTCTCGGCCTCCGCCGTGGCGCCGATCGACATGGCGGGGTCCAGGACCGCCTCCGTACGGCTCCACCGTTCGTCGTCGCCGGCGAGGCTTGCGATATCGACGACGGAGGCGGCGGAAACGGCGGAGAGGGCGAGGCTTCCTTCGTTGCCCAGGTAGGCGCGGGCGTGTTCGAGGTAGCGGCGCGGGCTGGGAGCGCTCATGTTCTCCATCTCGGCGTCGAAGCCGTGGAAGGAGAGGCGTTCCTCTGCCGGTCGGTCACGGTTGTACTCGCGCATCCAGGTGATCAGTTGCCTGTTGGGGGCCAGTTCGCCGCGGCCGTGGGCGATGCCTTCGCTCATCACCGTGTCGAAGTCGCCGGTTCCCTCCCGGACATGGTCGTTCAGGGCGAGCGCGGGCACGCGATCGGTTTCCAGGGCGATCGAACGGAAGCCGTGGTCGACGAGTTGGGCGAAGAGCTCGTTGCGGATGCGGGGGAAGGCCGGCTCCATGTGCGTCGGTTCGCCGAGGGCCAGCAGGTCGCACGACGGGGTCACGAAGTCTCGAATGTCCTGACTCATGAGACTCAATCGTATCCTTGAAGGTTCCGTTGAGGGTTGGGGAGCTAACGACGAGGAGATCTCGCGTAAAGTCTCAAAGCGGTGACCACCATGCGACCTTCCGACCTCGCCCGCGAGCACGGCCTCTCGACCCAGGCGGTCCGCAACTACGAACGGGACGGGTTCATCCCGGCCGCCGAGCGCACGGACAGCGGCTACCGGATCTACACCGAGGTGCACGCGGCGGCGCTCCGCGCCTTCCTCGCCCTCGTCCCGGCCTACGGCCACTCCGCCGCCGGCCGGATCATGCGCGCCCTCCACGACGACGCGCTCGACGACGCCCTGACGCTCATCGACCGTGGGCACGGCCAGTTGCGCCGCGACCGGGAAACCCTGGATGCGGTGCGCGAGGCGGTGGATCATCTGATGGCGGAGTCCGATGGCGCGGGCACTCCAGGTCGGCCGGTGGACCTCCGCAGCCGGTCAGCGGGCTCCGACACGCTGACCGTCGGCGAACTGGCCCGCCGGCTGAGCGTCACCCCGGCGACCCTGCGGAAGTGGGAAGACTCCGGCATCCTGGCGCCCGAACGCGACCCGCTCACCGCATACCGGGTCTACCGCGCGAGCGACGTCCGCGACGCCGAACTCGCCCATCTCCTCCGCCGCGGCGGTTATCCCCTGGACCGCATCTCCACCGTGGTCCAGCAGATCCGAACGGCCGGCGGCACCGACACCCTGTCCGGCGCCCTGGACGACTGGCGACGGAGACTGACCGCCCGGGGCCTCGCCATGCTCGACGCGGCGACGCACCTCGGCCACTACCTCAGCCACTGCCCCGGTGTGCCCACAGCTCAAGGGCCGGGGCCGTACCGCTAGGCGGCGAGCGCGGCCGGCTCGCCGAGCTGGGCGGCGGCTGTCCGCCAAGCCGCCGTCACCGCGCTGTGCGCGTGCCGCGTGTTCGCGGTGTGGCCACCGGTGAGGCTGAGCGGGGCGCCCACGTGGACGTGCAGGTGCGGGCGGCGCAGCGGTGCGGTGACCAGCCCCGCGAGTTGCTTGGCCGTGTTGCCCGAGGTGACCCGGCGTGCCCCGGCCTGGCCGACCGGGACGACGGGCGCGCCGGTGCGTTCGGCGAGCCGGGACAGGCCGCTGCGGAACGGTTCGGGTGCCGCTTCGGCGGGGTCCTTGCGGAGGGGGATGCCGCCTTCGGCGTAGATGAGGACCGTTCGGCCCGCTGCCAGTGCCGCCGCGGCGAGGTCCAGCGCGCGGGAGGCGCGCGGGTCCCCGCGGTGGACGGGGATGTGTCCTTCGCGGGCGAGCGCGCGGCCGAGCAACGGGGTGCGCCACAGGCCGGCGGCCGCCATGACGACCGGCTGGACGCCGAGGCGGTGCAGCGCGGCGAGAACGATGGCGGGGTCGGCGAGCGAGGTGTGGTTCGCGGCGATGATGCTGCCCGGCGCCAGGCCGGGGCCGGTCTCGGCGGTCACCGTGAGACGTCCGACGGTGGGCACCAGGACGTCGGCGAGGCGGCTCAGCATGCGGGTCTCCCGGTCTCGACGATGATGACCTTCATCGTCGGCGGGCACGCCGCGACCTGCCTGAGTGCTTGTACTCAACTTCGCGGGGGTCCGGTACCCAGACCGCACGCCGGGCTCGGTCGACATACGGGGTGTTCGGGGTGTTCGGGGCGTTCGGCGCGTACGGGGTGTGCGGGGTGTGCGGGGTGTGTGGGGTGTGCGGGGGCGCAAGCCTTGTGGATCTTGCGTGGCGGTTTCGTGACGAGCTTCTGAGGGGGGTCTGAGAAACCTCTGAGGCGGCTGTGATGTCGGTCGTGTTCGCTGCTGGTGAGCTCTTCGAGTTCTCCGTTCCCCCAGACGACAGAACCGGTGACCGCCGACGCCGGCGTACAGCAGTAGGAGCGCACACCCATGCGAACTGCACTCAAGGCACAGCTGAAGAAGAGCGCGCTCGGCGCGGCGGCCACCGCGCTGGCGGTGTCCGGTGTCCTGGCCGGCACCGGCTCCGCCCAGGCGGCCACCGGGCCGGGCGGCGCGACGAACATCCGGGGCGTGGACCCCGGCAACACCGACTCGATGATCGAGCGGCTCTGCGCCCAGAAGACGAGCCTGACCGGCGTGTACGGCGCCCTCAACGTCCGGACCGGCGAGTTCAAGACCCAGGACGAGTACCTGCGGGACATCGTCGGTCTGTGGATGCCTGCCGGTGACTGGGAGATCTTCCGCGGCTGGTGCGGTTACGCACAGTCGTCGACCTGGTCCACCAAGGGCACCCCCGTCCGCACCTCCCCCTGGATCGGCAACCGGGGGTCGAAGGACGACAAGGAGACCTTCGTCAGCAGCTACAGCACCAAGACGTTCGCCAAGAAGAGCGTCGGCGGCTCCATCAGCCTCTCCCTCGCCAAGAGCATCTTCAGCGGCGAGCTCGGTGGCAACATCAACTACGAGTGGGGCTGGGAGAAGACCTCGTCGTTCGAGCGCCGGAGCGAGAAGACGATCCCGCCGTGCCGGCAGATCGCCGTGACGTGGACGCCGTACCAGCGCGTGGTGCGCGTGAACCCGATCTTCTACGTCGAGGACTACCAGTGGAACAAGGGCAACGGCGAGAAGACCGTCCACACCTGGCGCAACCGCTCCTACCGCACGATCTACTCGTACGGCTACTACATTGACGGCACCTCCGACAAGCTCCTCCCCAACGGCCAGCCCGACGGCCGCGACGACAAGTGGGAGGAGAAGCTGGACCCGAAGAGCTGCGCCCGCTGAGGGGGGCCTAGCGGAGGGGGCTCCCGCCGGCGGGGCTGGGTGCGGAGGGGCCCGGGTCGGCGGGGCTGGAACCCGCAGGGCTGGGGCCCCCAGGGCTGGAACCCCCAGGGCTCGGGCTGGGCATCGCGGTGTCGTCGGCCGCGGTGTCGTCGGCCGCCGTGGCGTCAGCCGCCCTCGCATCCGTCGCCGTCTCGTCCGCCGCCAGGCGTTGTTGGAGGCGGAGGTGGCTGAACTCATAGTGCGCGCCCCACTGGCGCAGTACGCCACGGCGGTGGGCCTCCTTGAGGAACCGCATCAGCCGCCAGGGTGCCCGCCCGGTCAGCGCCAGCCAGATGCGGGCCGCGCCCAGCCGCCCCCACGCGCTCAGCGCGAGCGCGTTCGTGCCCACCTGCACCCATACCTCCGTGTGCATGCTGCCCAATGTCGTACCGCGTCCGCTCGCCGAGATCAGCACCAGACAGACCCCGCCCGCGAGCAGCGCGGCGATCGCGCTGCGCACGAGGGTCGCGGCACGGTCGGTACGCAGGGTGCTGCGCGGGCCGGCGGCACGGATCGTGTCGGAGGGGGTGTTCAGGGCACGGTAGACACCCGAGGCGCAGCCGCCGATCAGCCCGACGAGCAGACCGAAGCCGACGAGGGGGCGCATGGCGTCGCACACGATCGTCGCGACGGAGCGGCGTACGAGCCACACCTCGACGTCGTGCGGCAGGGCGACGACGAGATTGTGCGCGTCGACGGGCTCGCCCTTCCACTCGTCGGCCTCACGGCCCGCCCGCGGACTCGGTTCGCCGTGCCAGTCGAACACCCACCGCTGGTCCTTCTGGTAGATCCGTACGCTCCCCTTGGACACGCCGATTTCGCGGTCGTACGAGATCCGGGCGCCGTCGTACACGACGAACGGTGCGGCGAGGGCCGTACGCCGTACGAGCAGGACCTTCCTCGGCTGCGTCGAGCGGACGGAGCGGTTGCCCCCGGTCTCCTGGAGGTGCCAGCCCCCGCTCGCGACGTGGTCGGCCGAGTGGATCTCGTACGCGGCGAACGCGCCGGTGATACCGCCGACGACCGCCCCGGCGCAGGTGCCGATGAGGGTGCAGGCCAGGAGGCCGCGCAGCAGGCCCGTCCGGAAGGCGCGCAGGACGGCGGCCGGGGTGGTGTACTGACCGGCCGCCCGTTCGCCGCGCCGGGCGCCCGCGAGGAGGAGCAGGAGTCCGGCCACGAGACAGGTCAGGGCCGGGACGACCTGGGTGAAGGTGAAGTAGCCGCAGATCGCCAGGCCGGCGAAGAGGACCGCGCCGCCCAGCGCGCGCACGGCCCGTGGCCCGGCCGGGCTGTACGCCCACGGCAGGCCCAGCGGGAGGGGGCGTCGGGACAGGCCGCCGACGGCGAACATCATCGACAGGCTCAGGCCGAAGCAGCAGCCGTTGAGGAACCAGGTGGGGCGCGAGGTCAGTACGGCGCCGAGTCGTCCGCCGACGAGGGGCGGGGCGAGGACGCCCAGGGCCACCGCGACGACCGCGCCCGCGGCCGTCATCGTCAGCGCCATCCGCGCCAACTGCCGTGGCCCCTGCGGCGATCGGGCCGTGGCCGGCAGCAGTCGGGCGAGGCCGAAGCACAGGCCCACCAGAATGCCCGCGAAGTTGAGCACGGCCGACAGCGGGCTGTCCCAGTTGGCGACCACGCCACGGCCGTACACCGCCAGCGGCACCAGCAGCGTGGCCGTGGCGAGCAGGGCCAGCAGCGCCGGGCCGAGCACCCGCAGCCCGGGCGGCATCGCGGCGGGCAACTCCCACCAGGCGAGGCGCCAGACGTCGGTGGCCGTCGGTCCGTTGCTCGTGGTGGCGGGTGTGGTCGTGCCGCCCGTCGTGCCGGGTGGCGTGCCGTCCGTCGTACCGGATGCCCCGCCGCCCGTCGTGCCGGGTGGCGTGCCGTCCGTCGTACCGGATGCCCCGCCGCCCGTCGTGCCTGTGGTGCCGGTCGCGCGTCCGCTGTCGGCCGGTGTGCCCGTGCCGCTGTCGTCCGGGCGGTGGCACGGGAGTTCGCGGGCCAGGCGGCGGAGCCAGCGGTCGGCGCTCTCGGGGGACCAGGGGCTGGTGCCGTCGGCGAACGCGGCCGGGACGAAGGCGTCGAGGAGGTGCTTCTCGATGGCGTCCGGCGTGGGGAAGCGGTCGGTGTCGTTGAGTTCGGAGGGGTCGCGGGAGGTGTCGCCGTAGACCCTGCGGGCCAGGGTCACCATCAGCGGGGAGCGCAGTACGGCGGTCAGGGGCGGGGAGGCGTGGGGCAGGACGCCCGACCAGACCGTGTGCGCGTCGCCGCCCGTGTTCACGCCTCCGCTCGGGTCCCGGTCGCCGTCCGGGTCCCGCTCGCCCGTGGAGCGGGCCGTGCTCCGCAGATAGGCCTCGGCGGCCGCCCGGTCCAGGGGACGCAGCCGCACGACCTCGGCGGACGTCAGTACGTCGGCCCCGCCGCACACGGCTGCCTCCCAGACCGCGGTACGGCAGGTCAGCAGGACGGGGAGCCGGTCGTCGAGGCCGGCGTTCAGGCGCTCCAGCGCCCTCGGGTGGGCCGCCGCGGGGAGTTCGTCGAAGCCGTCGAGTACGGGCAGGATCAGGCCGGCGTCCAGCAGTTCGCGGGCGAGGGTGCGCTCGGCTCGTACGGCGGCCAGGGGCCGGTACTCCGCTGCCAGCCGCTCCGCGAGCCACTCGCGCAGGTCGGCCGCCTCGGGGTCCCAGCCGGCCAGGGAGAACAGCACGGGGACGGGGGCGCCGGCCTGTCGTCCTTCGAGGACGGCCAGGACGAAGCGGATGGCGAGGACCGTCTTCCCGGCTCCCGGCTCGCCCAGCACGACCACACGGCTCGACGGTGGCTCCCGGAACGTCTCCACGATGCGGTCGAGCGACTGGTCGCCATCGCGTGGGACGGGGAGGGAGAGGCCGCCGCGGATGTTGTGGGGGTGGTCGGCGAGCGGCGGACCGACGCGGGTCCAGTGGATGTCGAGGGGGGCGGGGTCCTGTAGTCGACGGCGGCGGAATTCCGTCGACCACTGTTCGTCCACCGCGTCGGCGAGTTCGTCCGCGGCGCGTTGGCGGCGGTCGGTGGTCGGGGTGGGGTCCGGGGCGGGGTCACGGAGGAGGTCGGCGGCGAAGGCGCAGGCGGAGATGACTGCGGAGATGGCCGAGATCCACATCGAGACGCGGTCGGACCTGCTGCCTCCCGTCGCGAGTACGGCGGTCAGGGTGATCAGGGCGGTGGCTGTGATGGCCAGGCCGATGCGGCGTTGCAGGCGTGGTTGGCGTAGGCGTGCCCACATGGTCGTCCCCCCGTGGTGGTGATCCGCTCACTGGCTCTGATGTGAACGAGTGGGGGGTCGGGGGTGCGTCGGGGGCGGGGAGGCGCGCGGAAGCATGCCGGGGGCATGTGCGGCGCGTTTTTTCGCCCTCATTGGATGAGGCCGCAAAAGACAGTTCCCCGCGCCCCCGAAGGGGCGCGGGGCTCTGACATATGCGGCTCCGCCGCGTGGGCGCGATCAGCCACGAACGAGCCGCACTCAACCGACGGCCCAAGACAGCTAGCTGACGATCGTGATCCGGTTCGCCACCGGCGGCGCGATCGGGCTCGCGGCCGAAGAGTTGGCCAGCAAGTACTGCTCAAGCGCGGCGAGGTCATCCCCGCCGACCAGGTCGTTCGTGCCCTGGCCCAGCGTGGGGAAGCCGTCGCCACCGCCCGCGAGGAAGCTGTTGGTCGCGACGCGGTACGTGGCGGCCGGGTCGATGGCGGCACCGTTGAGCTTGATGCTGTCGACGACGACACGGTCCGCGCCGGTCTTCGTGAGGTCGAGCGTGTACGTCAGACCGGACGACGGCAGCAGCACCTTCGGCGAGGCGGCGTTCGTACCGCTCACCTGCTCCTTGAGGACCGAGACGAGCTGAGCGCCCGTGAAGTCCTGCAGATTGACCGTGTTGGAGAACGGCTGGACGGTGAAGCCCTCGGCGTACGTCACCACGCCGTCGCCCTCGGTGCCCTTGGCCGCGTAGGTCAGCGGCGCACGCACACCACCGGGGTTCATCAGCGCGAGGTCGACCTCGGGGTCCAGCGCCTTGCCGTACCAGTACTGCGCGTCGGCGATGAGGTCACCCATCGGGGACTCCGTGCCGGCGTTCGGCACATCGGCGGATATGTAGCCGATCGCACGGTTGCCGATGGGGGCGGCGAGGGTGTTCCACTTGCTGATGAGGTCCGTCATGTCGGCGGCCTTCGCGACGTCACGGGTGACCACGTGGTTCGCGGACTTCACGGCCGTACGCGAGATGTCGCCGGTCAGGCGGTCGTACGTCAGCGTCGTGTCGGTGTAGAGGCGGCCGAAGGACGCGGCCGAGGTGACCATGCGCGGCTTGCCCGCCGGGTCGTTGATCGTGCAGGCGTACGCGGCGTGCGTGTGACCGGTGACGACGGCGTCGACCTTCGACGTCATGTTCTTGGCGATGTCGACGATCGGACCGGAGATGCCGTCACCGGCGCCGGGCGAGTCGCAGTCGTAGTTGTACGCCGTCGAGGCCGGGAGACCGCCCTCGTGGACCAGCGCGACGACCGACTTGACGCCCTGGCGCTCCAGCTCCTTGGCGTACTTGTTGATCGTCTCGACCTCGTCCTTGAACTTGAGGCCCTTGACGCCCTCGGCGGAGACGACACCGGGGGTGTCCTCCAGCGTCACGCCGATGAAGCCGATCTTGACGCCGTTCTTCTTCCACACCCAGTAGGGCTTGAGGAGCGGCTTGCCGGTCTTCTCCTCGATGACGTTCGCCGCGAGGTACGGGAAGTCGGCGCCCGCGAACTCCTCACCCTCGACGTAACAGCCGTCGGTCGGGTGGCAGCCGCCCTTCTGCATGCGGGCCAGTTCCTTGGCGCCCTCGTCGAACTCGTGGTTGCCGACGCTCGTCACATCGAGGTCGAGCCCGTTCAGCGCCTCGATGGTGGGCTCGTCGTGGAACAGGCCCGAGATCAGCGGCGAGGCGCCGACCATGTCACCGGCGGCCGCCGTGATCGAGTACTTGTTGCCCTCGCGGGCGGTGCGCAGATGCGTGGCGAGGTACTCGACACCACCGGCGTTGATCGTCTCGGTGTGGCCGTCCTCGTGGACGTGCGTGACCCGGCCCGAGGAACCGGCCGGCGGCTCCAGGTTGCCGTGCAGGTCGTTGAACGACAGCAGCTGTACGTCCTGGTACCGGCTCGGCTTGTGCTTGCCGGGCTGGTACGACTCCGCCTCACCGGCGCTCGCCGGGATCGCGGCGGCCAGCGCGCCGACGGTCGCGAGGCCGGCGCCGACGGCGAGGATCCGGTTGCGGCGGCTTCTGCGGCGTTGCGCATGGGGTGTGGCTGACATGTGCCCCCCTGAATTCATGAGAAGTAAGAGAAACGTGAGAACAGGCCCCGTCCGGCGGAAGCCTAGAGTCAACGCGCGTAGCGCGGCAGGGGGTTGATGGTTACGACCTGGTTGCCTTCGAGTAGGACTCGTAGCGAAAGGGGACATTCGGCGCCCCGTCAGGGGCGCGGGGAACTGCGCGAGAAACCACAACGAACCCACGGCCGCAAGACCACATGTCCCCGCCGAGCTCGTAGGCACCCCCCACCCCCTCGGGGCTAACCTCATATCCATGACCAGCGACGACACCGCCCGGCCCGCCGGAGGCCGCCGTATCGAAACCCGACTGGACCTCACCCCCAGCCAGAAAGAGGCCGTCCTCACCCTGCTGGACGACGCCGCCCAGGTCGACGGCCAACCCGCGGTGTCCGAGCAGGGCCGCCTCCAACTCCGCGGCGGCCCCCGAGAGGGCGTACGCCACCTCCTCCTCTCCGTCGGAGACGACCTGGTCGGCTACGCCCAACTGGAGGACACCGACCCCGTCGAGGCCCCCGCCGCCGAACTCGTCGTCCATCCCTCCCAGCGGGGCCACGGCCACGGCCGGGCCCTCGGGTCCGCCCTGCTCGCCGAGTCCGGCAAGCGTCTGCGCGTGTGGGCGCACGGCGGCCACTCCGCCGCCCGCCACCTCGCCCAGGTCCTCGGCCTCACCCTCTTCCGCGAACTGCGGCAGATGCGCCGCTCCCTGGCCGATTTCGACCCGCCCGAGCCGGTGCTCCCCGAGGGCGTCACCGTCCGCACCTTCGTCCCCGGCGAGGACGACGCGGCCTGGCTCGCCGCGAACGCGGACGCGTTCGCCCACCACCCCGAACAGGGCTCCCTCACCCAACGCGACCTCGACGACCGCAAGGCCGAACCCTGGTTCGACCCGGCCGGCTTCTTCCTGGCCGAGCGGCGCGGCGGCGAGGGCGAGAGCGGCGGCGCCGAACTGCTGGGCTTCCACTGGACGAAGGTCCACGCCGCCGAGCAGCTCGGCGAGGTCTACGTCGTCGGGGTCCGCCCCGGCGCCCAGGGCGGCGGCCTCGGCAAGGCCCTCACCACGATCGGCCTGCGCCACCTTGCCGCGCAGGGCCTGCCCACCGCGATGCTCTACGTCGACGCGGACAACAAGGCGGCGGTGACCGTGTACGAACGCCTGGGATTCGTGACGTACGAGACGGACCTGATGTACCGCAGCGAAACCTGAACCATCTGCGCGTACCCGGAGTTGTCCACAGGCTGGGGGCGGTGTTGTTGACACCGCCCCCTCTCTTGCACCACCCTTTCACTACTCAATTAGTGAAAGGGTGGTTGTTCGAGTGGTCGAGTACCGCATCGACCGGCGCAGCGGTGTCGCCACCTATGTGCAGATCGTCCAGCAGACCAAACAGGCCCTGCGGCTCGGCCTGTTGGAGCCCGGCGACAAGCTCCCCACGGCCCGCGAGGTCGTGGAGGCCACCGCGATCAACCCGAACACGGTGCTGAAGGCCTACCGCGAGCTGGAGCGCGAGGGCCTGGTCGAGGCCCGCCGCGGCCTCGGCACGTTCGTACGGAAGTCACTGGGCACCACGCCGGTCGACTCCCCACTGCGGGCCGAGCTGGACGCGTGGGCCGTACGGGCCCGGGAGACCGGGCTCGAGCGGGACGACGTAGAGGCGCTTTTCACGTCCGTACTGGACGAACACTTCACGAAAGACCAGCGAGACCAGAAAGATCAGGGGGACGAGGCATGACCGGGACCGCGATGGAGGCGGCCGCACTCGGCAGGAAGTTCGGGTGGCGGGACAAGGGCTGGGCACTGCGCGACTGCACGCTGCGGCTGCCGATCGGACGGGTGTGCGCGCTCGTCGGACCGAACGGCGCGGGCAAGTCGACCCTGCTGGCCCACGCGGCCGGCCTGCTCGCCCCCACCGAGGGCGGCATCAGCGTGCTGGGCACGACCCCGGCGGCGGCCCGCGAGCGCATCGCCTACGTCGCCCAGGACAAGCCCCTGTATCCGCAGCTCACCGTCGCCGAGACCCTGCGCCTGGGCCGCGAGCTCAACCCCCGGCGCTGGGACGCGGCCGTCGCGGAGCGGGTGGTGGACGAGGGCGGTCTCGACCGCGACGCCAAGATCCGCTCCCTCTCCGGCGGCCAGCGCACCCGGGTCGCCCTCGCCCTCGCCCTCGGCAAGCGGCCCGAGCTGCTGCTCCTGGACGAGCCGATGGCCGACCTCGACCCGCTCGCCCGGCACCAGCTGATGGGCACGCTGCTCGCGGACTCCGCCGAGCACGGCACCACGGTTGTCATGTCCTCGCACGTGGTGGCCGAACTGGAGGGTTCCTGCGACCACTTGTTCCTGCTGGGCGCCGGGCGCGTCCGCCTCGCGGGCCCGCTGGACGAGATCCTCGCCGCGCACACCCTGGTCTCCGGCCCGGTCGGCGATCTCGCCCCGCACACCGTCGTCGAGTCGCGTACGACGGGGCGTCAACTCACCGCGCTCATCCGCCCGCGGGGCCCGGTCGGCCCCGGCTGGCAGACCGCCGAGCCGACCCTGGAGGAACTGGTCCTCGCCCACCTGAGGGCACCTCAGGCCCCGGCGCTCACCCTCGACGACGAGGGCGACGCGGACAACGGGCATGACGCCGGCGAGACCGACGGGGCCGACGCGCGGGAGGCCGCCGTATGAGCACCACGACCGTGAAGACCGTGAAGACCGCCGAGGCCCCGGCCTCCCACTCAGTGAAAACGGCCCCCTCCATGACCCCTGCCCGAGGGCTGATCCGGGCGACGCTCCGTCTGCACCAGTCGGCCCTGTGGTTCTGGGGACTGCTGGTGGTCCTCATCGGCGGCGCGCTGCTGTGGGCCGCCGGACCGGGGGTCGACGCGGCCTGGACCGAGTACGTGAAGAGCGGCTGCGCGGAGTCCGACTACTGCCCGGTGAGCCCCGCGTACGACCGCTACGCGCTGGCCGTCACCCTGGGCTCCGTGGTCCTCGTCGTCGCCCCGGCCCTCATCGGCGCCTGGGCGGGCGGCGCCCTGATCGCCCGCGAGCTGGAGAGCGGTACGGCGGAGCTGGCCTGGACCCAGTCCGTCACCCCGGCCCGCTGGCTCGCCGCCAAGCTCGCGGTCCCGGCCGCACTGATCGTCTCGGGGACGGTCCTGCTGACCCTGCTGAACCGCCTGGTGTGGTGGCGGGAGGAGCGGCTGCGCCACGCGCTGGCGACGCGGGACTGGTTCGACTACAGCACCTTCGTGGGCAACGGCATCCTCGCCACCGCCTACGCCCTGCTCGCCCTGGCCCTCGGCGTCCTCGCGGGCCTGCTGCTCCGCCGTTCCCTGCCCGCGCTCGCCGTCGGCTTCCTGGCCACGGCCGCCGCCCTCGGCGCGCTCCGGTCGAACCGTCACCTCCTGTGGCCGGTCGAGACCCGCGTCACCAAGACCGAGCGCCCGCACTGGACGGGCGAGCTGGTCGACCGCGGCCACATCACCACCTCGGGCGAGCGCGTCTCGAACGCGGTGTGCGCTGACGTCTCCTGCGACCGGACCGACGCCGCCGGCTTCTACACCGACTTCCACCCCTCCTCCCACTTCTGGCCCCTCCAGCTCGTCGAGACCGGCATCGCCCTCGCCGTCACCGCCCTCCTCGTCCTGGCCGCCTTCCGTGTGCTGCGCCGCCGTACGGGAGGTGCCCGATGACCGCCACGAGCACGCCCGCCGTCGCCGCGGCACCCGGCCCCCGCCGCGGCCTCCGTCTGCGCGGCACGGCCTGGACCGTGTGGCGTGCGCACCGCTCGGCGCTGCTGGTGTGGTGCGCGTATGTGCTGGCCATGGCCGGATGGCTGCTCTGGCTGCGGATCGTCACGCTGCACGAGATCGACCAGGAGGCGGCCTCGTGCGGAGACAGCGACCCGTGCATCGACGTCCTGGCGGCGATGACGTACAGCTCGGACCTGAGCATGATCGGCACGCTCGTCTCCTACCTCTGCTACGGCGTGGCCGCCTGGGCCGGGGCCGCACTGACCGGCCGTGAGCTGGAGCGGGGCACGGCTCAGCTGGCCTGGACCCAGTCGGTGACCCCGACGCGGTGGCTGGCCGCCAAGCTGGCCGTGCCCGCCGTCGTGCTCGTCCTCGGCACCACCGCGCTGGTCCTGCTCTACCGCTGGGCCTGGGCGGCGGACCGGGGCATGGTGGGCGACGAGTGGTTCTACCCCGACCCGATGGTGAACCGGGGCCCGCTGCTCGTGGCGTACGCCCTGTGCGCGCTGGCCGTCGGCGCCCTCGCGGGCCTCGCCCTGAGGCGGGCGCTGCCGGCGCTCGCCGTGGCCCTCGGCTTCATGGCCTGGTTCCACGTGTTCCTCGACCAGCACACCAGACAGCTGTGGCCCACCACGACGCTCACGGACACGGCCGCGAGCAGGGTGCCGGAGAACGCCGATCAGATCGCCCTCGGTTCGATCACCGACTCGGGCGCCCGGGTCTCCGACCTGAGCTGCTTCAACGACGACGGCGCGAGCGCGGACGCCGTCCGCGCGTGCATGGCCAACCACGAGTTCACCGGCCTGTACGCCGAGGTCCACCCGCCCTCCCACTTCTGGCCCCTGCACCTCATGGCCACCGGCGTCGTCCTCGCCGTCACCGTCCTGGCCACCGCCGCCGCCTTCCGGCTGCTGCGCCGCCGCACGCGCTGACGCGAGACGCCCCGGACTGGCACGCCCTTCCCACGGGGGGAGGGGCGTGCCGGCGGCGTACGAAGGGCAAGGGGCGCACGACGGAGAAACGGCGTGCGCCGGGGCCGCGAGCGTGCCTCCACAGAACCGGCGGTCCTCCCTGCGCTATCCCGCACGTAAGGTCGCCGTAACCGGCCATTCAGACGACCTTGCGACGCTTCCGCAATGAACCCCGTCGTGCCCGAGCCCTCGCCTCCCCCACGCAACGGCCCAAGCAACGGGAAGAGCGCGGGGAGCGGCCTCCAGGAGACCGCGGTCGTCGTCCCGGACGTGACCGCGGACGTCGTCGCGCGCATCGACGCGGACATCGCCCACAACGACGCCGCCAACGCCACCTCACCCGTCCCAGCACTCCCACGGGCCTCGTCCGACGCGCCGGTGATGCTCGCGGCGCGGAAGAATGGTGCCATGAGCCAGTCCAACGCCCAGGCAGCCCAGATCCAGCACGCACAGCCGTCCGTCGGCTCCATAGCCGCCCACCGCCCGCACACGGTGGCGGCCGTGGTCTCCGACCTCGAACCCGACATGGATGCCGACCTCGACGGCTACGAGGAG
The DNA here is from genome assembly GCF_024612015.1 of Streptomyces sp. CA-210063. Lineage (NCBI taxonomy): Bacteria > Bacillati > Actinomycetota > Actinomycetes > Kitasatosporales > Streptomycetaceae > Streptomyces > Streptomyces sp. CA-210063. Next base: position 5,750,961 of record NZ_CP102512.1, on the reverse strand, counting down.
GCCCCCTACGACGGCGCGCAGCTCCCGCAGGGCCGTTTCCTCGACCGGGAGCGGAGCTGGCTCGCGTTCAACGAGCGGGTCCTGGAACTCGCCGAGGACCCGGACACGCCCCTCCTCGAACGGGCCAAGTTCCTGGCGATCTTCGCCAGCAACCTGGACGAGTTCTTCATGGTCCGGGTGGCCGGTCTCAAGCGCCGTATCGCCACCGGCGTCGCCACGAAGTCCGCCTCCGGCCTCCAGCCCCGCGAGGTGCTGGAGATGATCTGGGCGCGCTCCCGCGAGCTGATGGCCCGGCACGCCGCGACCTTCCACGAGGACATCGCCCCCGCGCTGGCCGAAGAGGGCATCCACGTGGTCCGCTGGAGCGAGCTGACGGAGAAGGAGCAGGCCCGCCTCTTCACGCTCTTCCGGCACCAGATCTTCCCGGTCCTCACCCCGCTGGCCGTCGACCCGGCCCACCCCTTCCCGTACATCTCGGGTCTCTCGCTCAACCTCGCGGTCATCGTCCGCAACCCGGTCTCCGGCCACCGGCACTTCGCCCGCGTCAAGGTCCCGCCGCTGCTCTCCCGCTTCCTGGAGGCCTCCCCCAACCGGTACGTGCCGATCGAGGACGTGATCGCGGCACACCTGGAGGAGCTGTTCCCGGGCATGGAGGTCCTTGAGCACCACACCTTCCGCCTCACCCGCAACGAGGACCTGGAGGTCGAGGAGGACGACGCCGAGAACCTCCTCCAGGCCCTGGAGAAGGAACTGATGCGGCGCCGCTTCGGGCCGCCGGTGCGCCTGGAGGTCGAGGAGTCCATCGACCGGTACGTCCTCGACCTGCTGGTACGGGAGCTGAAGATCTCCGAGGCCGAGGTGTACCCGCTGCCGGGTCCCCTGGACCTCACCGGCCTGTTCGGCATCGGCGCCCTGGACCGGCCCGAGCTGAAGTACCCGAAGTTCATCGCGGGCACCCACCGCGACCTGGCCGAGGTCGAGTCCTCGTCGCCGCCCGACGTCTTCGCCGCCCTGCGCGAGCGCGACGTCCTGCTGCACCACCCGTACGACTCGTTCTCCACCTCCGTGCAGGCGTTCCTGGAGCAGGCGGCCGCCGACCCGGACGTCCTCGCCATCAAGCAGACCCTGTACCGGACCTCGGGCGACTCCCCGATCGTCGACGCGCTGATCGACGCCGCCGAGTCCGGCAAGCAGGTCCTCGTGCTGGTCGAGATCAAGGCCCGCTTCGACGAGCAGGCCAACATCAAGTGGGCCCGCAAGCTGGAGGAGGCGGGCTGCCACGTCGTCTACGGCCTGGTCGGCCTGAAGACCCACTGCAAGCTCTCCCTGGTGGTCCGCCAGGAGGGAGACATGCTCCGCCGCTACAGCCACGTGGGCACGGGCAACTACCACCCGAAGACGGCCCGCCTCTACGAGGACCTGGGCCTGCTGACGGCGGACCCGCAGGTCGGAGCCGACCTGTCCGACCTGTTCAACCGTCTCTCCGGCTACTCCCGCCGCGAGACGTACCGCCGTCTGCTCGTCGCCCCCAAGTCCCTGCGCGACGGCCTGATCGCCCGGATCAACAAGGAGGTCCAGCACCACCGTGCCGGACGTCCCGCGCATGTCCGTATCAAGGTCAACTCGTTGGTGGACGAGGCCCTCATCGACGCCTGCTACCGGGCCTCGCAGGCCGGTGTGCCGGTCGATGTGTGGGTGCGCGGCATCTGCTCCATCCGACCCGGCGTCCCCGGCCTCTCGGACAACGTCCGGGTCCGTTCCGTCCTCGGCCGCTTCCTGGAGCACTCCCGGGTCTTCGGCTTCGGCAACGGCGGTGAGCCCGAGGTGTGGTTCGGCAGCGCCGACATGATGCACCGCAATCTCGACCGCCGGATCGAGGCCCTGGTACGGGTCACCGACCCGGCCCACCGGGCGGCGCTCAACCGCCTGCTGGAGACCGGTATGTCCGACACGACCTCCTCCTGGCACCTCGGTCCCGACGGCGAGTGGACCCGGCACTCGACCGACGCGGACGGCCAGCCCCTGCGCAACGTCCAGGAGATGCTCATTGACGCCCGGAGGCGCCGGCGTGGCACAGCAACACCTTGACCCGACGGACTCCATGGCCGTGACCGCCGATGCCCTCGCCGGCTATCTGCGGGCCCAGGCGACCGAGTTCCTCCGCGCGCTGCGCTCCCACCGCGAGACCGGTGGGGGCGGTGGGGGCACCCCCGCGCGAGCGCAGCCGCGAGCGGCGGAAGCCGGAACCGAGGATTCCACCGCCGCGGCCCTCGCGCTGCGCCGCTCGGCCCGCCGCATCAGCGGCACCCTCCACACCTTCCGCCCCCTCCTGGACGCCGACTGGTCGGAATCCCTCCGCCCCGAACTGGCCTGGCTGTCGGGCACGTTGGGACGCGAACACGCGTACGCGGCCCGCCTGGACCGCCTGGTGACGGCCCTCAACCGCCTGTCGGGGGCGACGCCGTTCCCCTCCCAGGCCACCAAGTCCAGCTCGGCTACGGGCAGTTCCCAGTCGGCGCTGCCCGCCCGCTCCGCCTCTGCCTCCGCATCCGCCTCCGCCGTGGGTGGCCGTTCCACTGCCGCCGCCTCCGCTGTGGGCAGTCGTTCCGCCGGGGCGGAACGGGTGGGCACAGCGGAACCCGGCACCGCCGGCCCAGGTAACCGCCCCGCAGCAACCCCCGACCGCGGCAACCTGACCGTAGGCGCCGCGAAGGCGGGCGCCCTCTTGGACCGCCAGCTCACCCTCGCCCGCACCCGAGCCCACTCCGCCGCCCTCCAGGCCCTCGGCTCATCCCGCTTCCACGCGGTCGCGGACAGCGTCGCCGTCCTCGCCAGCGAGGTCCCCCTCACCCCCACCGCCCCCACCACGGACCTGCGCCCCCTCGCCGCCGCCGCCCACGACCGCCTCTGCGACGCGATCACCGGCCTCCCGCTCCACACCGCCGGCCACCCCTACAACGCCGAGGCCCTCATCCACGGCCTCTCCCCCGACACCGCGCCCCACCCCCAGGACGCCCCCTGGCACCAGGTCCGGCTCCTCCTCCGCCTGCACCGCTACGCCCTGGAGGTCCTCCACCCCGGCGCGGTCCCCGTCGACGTCCGCCTCCTCACCGCGGGCGAGGCCCTCAACCGCCACCGCGACGCCTCCGAGGCGGCCTCCGCGGCGGCCTCCGCGGCCCGCACCCCCCGCATCGCCCCGGCCACGGCCTACGCCCTCGGCGTCCTCCACGCCGACCAGCGCCACGAAGTGGAGGCATCCCGCTTCGCGTTCCAGCAGTCCTGGCAGAAGGAGACGGTGAGCACGCCGTGACCGAGAGCACCGACGCCATCCCGGAATGATCGCTAGTCACGGTGAAAGAACCCGCAGGTCAGAGCCATGACGAGATCGAGGTAGTGATGGACGTCACACCGTTGGTACGTGCCGCAGGCTGCGCCCTGTGGCGCCGGTCGCCCTCCGGCCAAGGCATCGAGCTGGCCTTGGTCTACCGCCCGAAGTGGTCGGACTGGTCACTGCCGAAGGGCAAGCTCAAGCGCGACGAAGAGGCCCGTGACGGGGCCCTCCGTGAAGTCCTTGAGGAAACCGGCATGGAATGCGCCCTCGGCCCGGAACTCCCCACCGTCCACTACACCGATGCTCAGGACCGCCCCAAGCAAGTGCGCTATTGGGCGGCCGAGGCAACCAACGGCATCTTCGCCCCGAACCACGAGGTGACCCGCCTCCTCTGGCTGCCCCCTGAGGCCGCGACGCGGCGCCTCACGCACGAGAGGGACCGAACGGTGGTGTCCTCACTCCTCGAAGCGCTGCACAGGACCGGGACGGACCACTAGGGAGCGTAGGTGGTTGTGATCAGGGGGAAGCTCGCGCCTTGGACCGTCCAGGCAATGACCTGAAGAGGGAGGGATCGTTGAGCCGGGCATGAAGCACACCAAGCGGATCCTTGCCGGGCTGGCCGGCGCAGTGACGGTCCTGAGCATGGCGCCGGTCTCCCCGGCCCACGCGGCTGACGGGTACGACCGATGCCCTGACGGCTACTACTGCATGTTCTCAGGTCTCGACGGCACCGGAGACATGATCGCGCTGAGGACGAACACTCCGGACCTCGCGGCACTCGGCATGAACGACCGGGCCAAATCCGATTGGAACCGGACCGCTTCGACCATCTACCTGTGGTCCGACACCAACTACACCGGCTGCACGGCTGTCACGTCCGCCGGCCCGACCGGCAAGGGCAACCTCTTCCCGACCTATCAGGACTTCTTCAGCTCGGTGCAGTTCGACGGACCGGGCGGCCCGAACTGCGGCACACCGCCCGGCGAAGCCAGCTAGTGCCGCGGAATCAAGAGCGCCCCCCGCTCGACCCAGACAAGCAGAGAGGCGCCCGCTCAGCATAGAAAAGACCCCGACCGCCGCCTCGGCACACGGCCGGTAGTCGGCGGAGAAGGGCCGGTGGCCGGCAGCCCGAAGGCGGGACGTAGCGCGTATGAGTCGCGACCGCCGAGGATGCCCCTCATGGCCACTGACGAGGAAATCGCTCCGACGCGTTCGACGCACTCAATGCCCCTGGTGTTCGGTGCGGGAGCGGTCATCGGCGTTCTGGGCGGGATGATCGGTCTGGGCGGCGCGGAGTTCCGCCTGCCTCTGCTGATCAGCCTGTTCGGGTTCGCCGCACTCTCAGCGGTCATCTTGAACAAGGCCATGAGCCTGGTCGTGGTCCTGGTCGCGCTGCCCGCCCGCCTGGCGGCGGTCCCGGCCTCCGAGGTGGCCGCACACTGGTCCGTCGCGGTCAACCTGCTGGCCGGGAGTCTGCTGGGCGCCTGGGCCGGGGCGGCCTGGGCGGTGCGCATGCGCAGCTCCACCCTCTACAAGGTGCTGGCGGCGCTCATGGTGCTCATGGCCGCTGCCCTGCTGGTCACGCACACGACCACCCTGGGAACCCTTGCGCTGCCGCTGTGGGCTCAAGTGACTTGCGGCATCGTGGCCGGCTTCGGCATCGGGGTCGTCGCGGCGATCATGGGCGTGGCCGGGGGCGAGTTGTTGATTCCGACGATCGTGCTGCTGTTCGCCGTGGACATCAAGACCGCCGGGAGCCTCTCTCTGCTGGTGTCACTGCCGACCATGCTGGTGGCCTTCACCCGCTACAGCCGTGACAACGGCTTCGCGGTGCTGCTCAGCACCAACCTCCGCTTCACCATGGTCATGGCCGCAGGATCGATGGCCGGTGCCGTGCTGGGCGGGCTACTCCTCGGTGTCTTCTCCGACCTGGTGCTCATCCCCGCGCTGGCCGTGATCCTGCTCATTTCTGCCGTCAAGCTCGCCCGCCACGGCTAAGCCTCAGTCACAGCCGTGGCCTCATACGGGTACCGAACGAGCTGGGCAATAGACAGCCCCGCCTCCCCGATCAGGCGGGAGACGGGGCTGGAAGATCTTCCGCGACTGCCGCGGATGACAGAGAAACCAGCAGGTCAGCCATCATCCCGTAGATCTCACACCCCGCTCGCCTCGTGCCCGGCCGCGTCCGTCCGGGCCAGGCTCCGGGCCCGGCGGGCCGGGCCGCGCCAGCCGCAGGTGCATCTCGCCACGCAGAAGCGGCCCTGGTCGACGGTGGTCGTACGGTGCTGCTGCGGGGGTGCCGGCTCGTCCTGGTGCGCCACACCCACAACGTTACCCAAGGCAAGTAAGCGCATTCCGCTTCGCCTCCCCTGCGACGGCCTCACGAGTGCCCCGCGTGACGACCTCCCCCACCCGTCGTTATCCGAACGAGCAGGAGGACCCGGTACGGACCCGGCCAGGGGGTTGGCAGGCGATGGTGACGCGGCGGCACAGCAGGACGGGCGCGGTGCTCGTCGCGGCGGGACTCATCGTCGGCGCATCCGGTGTCACCGGCTGCGCGGGCCGCGGCACCGCAGACGACCCCCTCGCCTCCGACCCCGTCGACCTGCTCCACCGCGCCGCCCCGGCCCTCGTCCGCGCGGGCAGCTCCAAGGCCCGTACGGAGATGGAGATGGCCACCGGCGGCACCCGCGTGACCATCCACGGCGAGGGCGTCTACGACTACGGCAAGCAGCTCGGCAGGCTCAAGGTGCTGCTGCCGCACGACCCCGCCGGCCGCAGCGAGCACCGCCCGATCACCGAACTCCTCGCCCCCGGCGCCCTGTTCATGAAGAACCGCGGCGCGGGCGTGCCCGCCGACAAATGGGTCCGCGTCGACACCGGCACCCTCTCCGACGGCAATCTGGTCACCGGCGGCGCCACGGACCCGTTCGCCGCCGCCGAGGTCCTGCGCGGGACCCGTACGGCGACGTATGTAGGGGAGACCGAGGTCGACGGCACCCGGGTCCGGCACTACCGCGGCACCGCCGACCTCACCACGGCCTCCCGCGCGGCCTCCGAGGGCAACCGGGCCCCCCTGCGCGCCGCGGCCAAGGGCTTCGCCACGGCCAGCGTCCCCTTCGACGCCTACCTCGACGACGAGGGCCGCATCCGCAAGGTCCGCCACCGCTTCAGCTTCGTCAACGGCTCCCAGCAGGGCACGGTCGCCGTCGCCTCGACAACCCTGCTGTACGACTTCGGCGTCCCCGTCTCCGTACGGCTGCCGAGGCCCGAGGACATCTACGCCGGGAAGATCGCGGAGGAGTAGTCCCCGAGGAGGACCGGAGAGGAGGAGTAGCGGAAAGTACGGAGCCGGAAATGGTCCGTTGGTGCCATGCGCCGACTGTGGGCCGCTGCCTACCCTAGGGGGTCGGTGACGGCAGAGAAGAGGTGATGCACGTGGCTCCGGCAGGCGGTACGGCGGTTCAGGACCACGTGGCCCTCGCCGAGATCGAGCTCTGCGGCGACCTCATCATCGCGGCCTCGGCCACCGACGGCGACCGCCTCAGCCCCGACCGCATCGACGAGGTCCTGCGCGTCTGGGAAGAACGCGCCCACGAGGACGAACCGCCCCGGTAGGCGGACAGGCACGCCGGGCGCCGTACGCGGTGGCCGAAAAGCGACCCACGGCAGCACGGCCCCCCAAGTCCGTCCGGTCCTCAGGTCCGCAGCAACCGCCCGATCGCCTTCGTGGCCTCCTCCACCTTCGCGTCGATCTCGGCACCGCCCTTGAGGGCCGCGTCGGCGACGCAGTGCCGCAGGTGCTCCTCCAGGAGCTGCAGCGCGAAGGACTGCAGCGCCTTGGTGGAGGCGGAGACCTGGGTGAGTATGTCGATGCAGTAGACGTCCTCGTCGACCATCCGCTGCAGCCCACGGATCTGGCCCTCGATGCGCCGCAGGCGCTTCAGGTGTTCGTCCTTCTGCTTGTGGTACCCGTGGATTCCACGGTCGTGGTCGGTCACGACACCCGGCTCCACGCCGTCCACGGCGGAGGGAACCTCAGCGCCGGCCCCTGTGGTCGTCATCGCATCCTCCAGAGATATACCCCTACCGGGTATATGGTATCGAAGTTTGGCGGGTATACGCCCTGCGGGCGGCCCCCCTGCCGGTAAATCTGCCTGATGGGCGACACTGGGGGACGGCCCATTAGCCGTGGCCGGATGATGCGCCTAGCATCAGCCTGACCGAAACCAATGCATACCGAGGACCCCACGTGCGCTTTCGTCTGACCCCCAGGGAGACGAGCTTCTACGACATGTTCGCCGCATCCGCGGACAACATCGTCACGGGCTCGAAACTCCTTATGGAACTGCTCGGGGCGGACACCGCCGGCCGGGCCGAGATCGCAGAGCGTATGCGGGCCGCTGAACACGCCGGTGACGACGCCACACACGCGATCTTCCACCAACTGAACTCCTCGTTCATCACGCCCTTCGACCGCGAGGACATCTACTCCCTCGCGTCCTCCCTCGACGACATCATGGACTTCATGGAGGAGGCCGTCGACCTGGTCGTCCTCTACAACGTCGAGGAACTGCCCAAGGGCGTGGAGCAGCAGATCGAGGTCCTCTCGCGCGCGGCCGAACTGACGGCCGAGGCGATGCCCAACCTGCGCACGATGGACAACCTCACGGAGTACTGGATCGAGGTCAACCGACTGGAGAACCAGGCGGACCAGATCCACCGCAAGCTCCTGGCGCACCTCTTCAACGGCAAGTACGACGCCATCGAAGTCCTCAAGCTCAAGCAGATCGTGGATGTGCTGGAGGAGGCGGCGGACGCCTTCGAGCACGTGGCGAACACGGTGGAGACCATCGCGGTCAAGGAGTCCTGAACCCTTCATGGACACCTTCGCTCTGGTCGTGACCATCGGGGTCGCGCTCTTCTTCACGTACACCAACGGCTTCCACGACTCGGCGAACGCGATCGCGACGTCCGTGTCGACCCGCGCGCTGACGCCCCGCGCCGCCCTCGCCATGGCCGCTGTCATGAACCTTGTCGGCGCCTTCCTCGGCAGCGGCGTCGCCAAGACGGTCAGCGAGGGCCTGATCTCCACGCCCGAGGGCTCCAAGGGGATGGGCATCCTCTTCGCCGCACTGGTCGGCGCGATCACCTGGAACCTCGTCACCTGGTACTTCGGCCTCCCGTCGTCCTCCTCCCACGCGCTGTTCGGCGGCATGGTGGGCGCGGCGCTCGCGGGCGGTACGACGGTCTACTGGTCCGGCGTCCTGGAAAAGATCGTCATCCCGATGTTCGTGTCGCCGGTGGTCGGCCTGGTCGTCGGCTATCTGGTGATGACGGCGATCATGTGGATCTTCCGCCGCGCCAACCCGCACAAGGCGAAGCGCGGTTTCCGTATCGCGCAGACCGTGTCGGCGGCGGGCATGGCCCTCGGCCACGGTCTCCAGGACGCCCAGAAGACGATGGGCATCGTCGTGATGGCCCTGGTCATCGCGGACGTCGAGGACTACGGCGACCCGATCCCGGTCTGGGTGAAGATCGTCTGCGCGGTCATGCTGTCCCTCGGTACGTACGCGGGCGGCTGGCGCATCATGCGCACCCTGGGCCGGAAGATCATCGAACTCGACCCCCCGCAGGGCTTCGCCGCCGAGACCACCGGCGCGTCGATCATGTTCATCACGGCCTTCATCTTCAAGGCGCCCATCTCCACGACCCACATCATCACCTCGGCGATCATGGGCGTCGGTGCCACCAAGCGCATCAACGCCGTCCGCTGGGGCGTCGCCAAGAACATCATCCTCGGCTGGTTCATCACGATGCCGGCCGCCGCCCTGGTCGCCGCGACGAGCTTCTGGATCGTGAACCTGGCGTTCCTGTAGGCCGGGTCGGCCCTCCGCCCCGGCCCCGAACGGCGACGGGCCCTCGGCCCCTGCCCCGAACGGCGACGGGCCCGCCCCCGGGAGCCGGGGGCGGGCCCTTATCTACCTCGCGGTGGCACCGCCATGCAGCACCGTGAGGGGTCTTGGGAGGTCGGCCTAGCCGAAGCGGCCGGAGATGTAGTCCTCCGTGGCCTGGACGGACGGGTTGGAGAAGATCCGCTCCGTGTCGTCTATCTCGATGAGCTTGCCGGGCTGCCCGACCGCGGCGAGGTTGAAGAACGCCGTACGGTCCGAGACACGCGCCGCCTGCTGCATGTTGTGCGTCACGATGACGATCGTGAAGCGCTCCTTCAGCTCACCGATGAGGTCCTCGATGGCGAGCGTCGAGATCGGGTCGAGCGCGGAGCACGGCTCGTCCATCAGCAGGACCTTCGGCTCGACCGCGATCGCGCGGGCGATGCACAGCCGCTGCTGCTGACCACCGGAGAGGCCGGAGCCCGGCTTGTTGAGGCGGTCCTTGACCTCGTTCCAGAGGTTCGCGCCCTTGAGGGACTTCTCGACGATGTCGTCCAGCTCGGACTTCTTCTTGTTGCCGACCAGCTTCAGGCCCGCCGCCACGTTGTCGTAGATCGACATCGTGGGGAACGGGTTCGGGCGCTGGAAGACCATGCCGACCTCACGCCGCACGGCCACGGGGTCGACCCCGGCGCCGTACAGGTTCTCGTCGTCGAGCATGACCTTGCCCTCGACGCGGCCGCCCGGCGTGACCTCGTGCATCCGGTTCAGGGTGCGCAGGAACGTGGACTTGCCGCAGCCGGAGGGGCCGATGAAGGCCGTCACCGTACGGGGCTCGACGGCCATCGAGATGTCCTCGATGGCCCGGAAGGAGCCGTAGTACGCGTTGAGGCCGCTGACGTCAATTCGCTTGGCCATGGAAATCACTGCTTCTTTCGCGGGGAACTGGTCGCTGTATGGCCGCGTCAGCGACCGGTCTTCGGGGCCTTCCAGCGGGCGATGCCACGGGCCGCCAGGTTCAGGATCATGATGAAGGCGATGAGCGTCAGTGACGCCGCCCAGGCACGGTCGTACGCCGCACCGGAGCCGCCGCTCTGCTGGAACTGCAGATAGATGTACATCGGCAGCGACGCCTGCGGATCGGCGAAGGGGTTCGCGTTGATGTAGTTCGAACCCCACACCAGCAGCAGGACCGGAGCGGTCTCACCGGCGATACGGGCGACCGCGAGCATCACACCCGTCGTGATACCGCCGATGGCGGTCGGCAGCACGACCTTGAGGATGGTGCGCCACTTCGGCACGCCCAGCGCCAGCGAGGCCTCGCGCAGCTCGTTCGGGACGAGCTTGAGCATCTCCTCGGTGGAGCGGACGACGACCGGCAGCATCAGGATCGTCAGCGCCATCGCGCCGGCGAAGCCGGAGTAGCCCATGTCCAGGATCAGGATCCAGGTACTGAGGATGAACAGGCCCGCGACGATCGACGGAATACCCGTCATGACGTCGACGAAGAAGGTGACGGCCTTGGCGAGCCTGCCGCGGCCGTACTCGACCAGATAGATCGCGGTCAGCACACCGACCGGCACGGAGATCGCCGTGGCGAGGCCGACCTGCTCCAGGGTGCCGAGGATGGCGTGGTAGATACCGCCGCCGGGCTCGGAGGTGGAGACCACGCCCATCGAGTGACTGAGGAAGTAGCCGTCGAGGACCTTCACACCGCGCTTGACGGTCTCGTAGACCAGGGAGGCCAGCGGGATGACGGCGAGGAGGAAGGCGACCCAGACGAGGCTGGTCGCCACGCGGTCCTTGGCCTGTCGGCGGCCCTCGACGCGCGTCGTGATGACGAACGACCCGAGGACGAAGAGGACTCCGGCGATCAGGGCCCACTGGATGGAGCTCTCGAGGCCGGCCGCGGCGCTGATACCGAGGCCCAGGGCGATCGAGCCGGCGGCGACCGCCCACGAGAACCACTTGGGCAGGGACGCGGCGCGCAGCGTGCTCGGGCCCTTGTTGGAGAGGGTTGCGTTGCTCATGCGTTGGCCCCCGAGAACTCCTTGCGGCGGGCGATGATCATGCGGGCCGCGCCGTTGACCAACAGGGTGATCACGAACAGAACCAGACCGGAGGCGATGAGGGCGTCACGGCCCATCTCGGTGGCCTCGTTGAACTTGCTGGCGATGTTCTGGGCGAACGTGCCGCCGCCCGGGTCCAGCAGGCTGGCGTTGATCTCGAAGCTGGAGGAGAGGACCATCGCCACGGCCATCGTCTCGCCGAGCGCGCGGCCGAGGCCGAGCATCGAGGCGGAGATGACACCGGAGCGCCCGAAGGGCAGGACGGCCATGCGGATGACCTCCCAGCGCGTGGCGCCGAGGGCCAGGGCGGCCTCCTCGTGCATCTGCGGGACCTGGCGGAAGACCTCGCGGCTCACGTTGGTGATGATCGGCAGGATCATGATCGCGAGCAGGATGCCGACGGTGAACATCGAACGGGGGGCGCCGCCCTGCCATTCGAAGATGCCGGTCCAGCCGAGGTAGTCGTCCAGCCAGCCGTAGAGCCCGTCGAGCTGCGGTACGAGGACGAGGGCGCCCCAGAGGCCGTAGACGATGGAAGGCACGGCGGCGAGCAGGTCGATCACGTACGCGATGGAGCCGCCGAGCCTGCGCGGGGCGTAGTGCGTGATGAACAGGGCGATACCGACCGCGACCGGGACCGCGATGGCCATCGCGATGACCGACGAGACGACGGTGCCGAAGGCCAGGACCGCGATACCGAAGGTCGGCGGGACCGCGGTGGGGTTCCACTCGAAGGTGGTGAAGAAGTTGGCCTCGTCCTTGCTGATCGCGAGCGCGGCTCGGTAGCTGAGGAACACGGCGATGGCCGCCATGAGCGCAAGGAGGAAAATGCCGGAACCCCGGCTCAGGCCGAGGAAGATCCGGTCGCCGGGGCGGGTCGCCGCGCGTGCGGCGCGCTTCTGCTCGGCGTCGGAAGGCTGTGGGGTGGGGGGAGCAGGAGTGTCTTTTGTAGATATGTCCATCGGGTTCTCCGGTCTGCGGAGCCGTCACGTTGCGGGCGGCGGCTCGGGGCGGAGCCACCCGCGGTGGCGGAAGGCTCCTGGCGGCGGTGCACCGGACGGTGCGGCCCAGTCCCGGTGGGGACTGGACCGCACTCAGGTCAGCTCAGTTCCGAGATGGTCGTACGGACCTTGGTGATGATCTCCTCGGGCATCGGGGCGTACCCGGCCTCGGAGAGCAGCGCCTGGCCGTCCTCGGACGCGATGTAGGTGAGGAAGGACTTGGTGGCGGGCAGGGTCTCCGCCTTGTTGCCCTTGTCACAGACGATCTCGTAGGTGACCAGGGTGATCGGGTAGGCGCCCTCGGCGGTGGGCTCGTAGTTGACCTTCAGCGCGAGGTCCTTGCCCGTGCCCACGATCTCGGCCTCGGCGATGGCCTTGGTGGCGTTCTCGACGGTCGCCTCGACCGGGGCGGCGGCACCGGTCTTGACGTCGACCGTGCTGATGCCGTCCTTGGCGTAGGAGAGCTCCATGTAGGAGATCGCGCCCTTGGTCTCCTTGACGCCCTGGGCGACACCGGAGGAGCCCTGCGCGGACTGGCCGCCCTTGGCCTCCCACGCCTTGCCACCCTCGTACTTCCAGTTGTCGCCGGACGCGGCGATCAGGTACTTGGTGAAGTTGTCCGTGGTGCCGGACTCGTCCGAGCGGTGGAAGGCCTGGATCTTGAGGTCGGGCAGCTTCGCGTCGGGGTTCAGCGCCGCGATGGCCTTGTCGTTCCAGTTCGTGATCTTGCTATCGAAGATCAGGGCGAGGGTCTTGGCGTCCAGGATCAGGTTGTCGACACCCGGGACGTTGTAACCGACCGCGATCGGGCCGCCGACCATCGGCAGGTCGATGCCCTGACCGCCGGAGCAGATCTCCTTGGAGGCCGTGACCTCTTCGGGCTTCAGCGCCGAGTCGGAACCCGCGAAGGCGACCTGGCCCTGGGTGAACGCGGTGATACCCGCGCCCGAGCCGCTGCCCTTGTAGTTGATCACGACGTCCTTGCAGACGCTCTGGTACTGCTTCACCCAGGCGTCGATCGCATTCTTCTGCGCGGAGGAGCCGTCGGCCAGCAGCTGGCCCTTGGCGTCGCCGCAGTCGATGTCGCTGGCGGACGCCGAGCTGCCGCCGGTACCGCTCGCGCCACCAGTGGTGTCGTCCGACCCGCACGCCGTGAGGGTCAGGGCGCCGGTGACGGCGACAGCGCCGAGAGAAAGGGCGCGCAGCCGGTTCTTGCGCTGAAGCTTCACTTTCGGGAGTTCCTTCCAGGAGCCGCCGTCCAGATGGCGGCGTGCGAAGTCGTCGTATCAGCCTCGGGACCTGTCCTGCTGATGCCTCTGGTCCCTCAAACTGCTGTCGCCACGGATCGCGCCGCCCTGTTCAGGCCCGCGCCCCGCACCGGGTAAGGCCGAAATTAGGCAGATCAGGTGAAGCCGCCAATGGACGGAAGTGAACGGCGAGTGAACCCCTGCCGACAGTGCGGTGAGGTAACGGAATGCTCACGGGGAGAGCACGTGAGGATTCCGATCCCGAAACCCCCGAACCACCACATCACCAGCCCCCACGCCACCCACACGCCCCGGGGGTCGACCTGTCCCGATCGCCTCACTGATCCCACGGGGGAGGGGGGCGCCGCCGTGCCTCAGGGGGTCCGGGGGACGGGCGTTCGATGGGGCACCGCCAAGCCAAAGGGCCTCGGGTGGACGGACATTCGGCGGGGCACCGCCGTGCTTCACGGACTCCGGGGGAACGGGCTCGGCGGGGCGCCGCCGCACCTCACGGATCCCGGGGGAACGGGCTCGGCGGGGCGCCGCCGTGCTTCACGGATCCCGGGGGAACGGGCTCGGCGGGGCGCCGCCGCACCTCACGAATCCCGGGGAAACGGGCTCGGCGGGGCGCCGCCGCACCTCACGAATCCCGGGGAAACGGGCTCGGGGGGTGCCGCCGCGCCTCAGGGGTCTTGGGGGCGGGCGTTCGATGGAGTGCCGCCATGCCTCAGCTTCCCCGGGGAACGGGCGTTCGGTGGGCTGGGGGTTGGCGGGAGAATGGCTCATCAGGGAGGGGCTTTCGGGGACGTAGGGGCCCTGAGGGGGGCTCCCGGGGGGCGGAGGGAGGGAGCTCCGGGGGGCAGGGGGTCGTCATCGGGGAGGCAAGCTCCTGCGGGGCGGGGCTCCCGGGACCACTGCCGCCGGCATGCACCGCCTCCGGAAGCCGGTCGGTCACCCGGCGACACCGCCAACGCGGACCACCGCCGCCGGCATGCACCCCCTCCAAAGCCCACCGGCCACCCGACGACGCTGCCAACGCTCCGGCACCTACCCACTCACCACAGCACCCCTCTCCCCCCAGCGGGGGCCTGGGGGCGGCAGCCCCCAGAAGGGGGGTCGAAGGGGCGCAGCCCCTGGTGATGGGACGGGTAGGGGCGGCGGGGGCGAGGAAATCCCAAGAAATGCCCACGCTCACGCACCATGGGAACCCCCATCCCGCCAACCCCGTCTCGTTCCACGACCCACCGCGCGGCGCCCCGGGAGGCACACATGGAACGACGCACCTTCATCGGCGGCGGCGCAGCCGCACTGACCACCCTCGCCACCTCCGCCTGCACAGCCGAACGCACCGGCACCACCACCCAGTCCACGGACACCTCCCTCCGAACAGCCACCGGCACAACAACCGGCGCAGGCGCAGCCGCAACCGCAGCCCCCGACACCGCCTCCAAATCCACCGCCGCCAACTGGTCCGCCCTCGCCCGAGACCTCGACGGCCCCCTCATCCGCCCCGGCGACAAGTCCTGGTCCACAGCCCGCCAGCTCTACAACACCCGCTTCGACAACCTCAAACCCACCGCCGTCGCCTACGTCGCCCACCCCGACGACATCCGCACCACCCTCACCTACGCCAAGGCCCATGACATCAAGGTCTCGATCCGCAACGGCGGCCACTCCTACGCCGGCTGGTCCTCCGGCAACGGCCGGCTCGTCATAGACGTCTCGAAACTGAACAAGGTCCGCGCCTCCGCGAACGAAGCCGTGGTCGGCGCCGGCGCGAAACTCATCGACGTCTACCGAGCCCTGGCCGCCAAGGGCGTGACCATCCCGGCCGGCTCCTGCCCCACCGTCGGCGTCTGTGGCCTCACCCTCGGCGGCGGCCACGGAGTGGCCTCCCGCGCCTACGGCCTGACCTGCGACAGCCTCACCCAGGCCACGCTGATCACAGCGGACGGCACACAACTGATCGCGAACGCCACCACCAACAAGGACCTCTTCTGGGCCCTACGAGGCGCCGGCAACGGCAACTTCGGCGTGGTCACCGAACTCCGCTTCAAGACCCACCCGGCCGCAAAGGGCGTCACCGCGTACCTCACCTGGCCGTGGTCGAAGGCCGCCGCCGTACTGAAGGCCTGGCAGGAGTGGGGCCCGACCCAGCCCGACGAGATCTGGTCGTCCTGCCACATCCAGAACGGAGGCACCCCGTCCGTCTCGGTCGCCGCCTTCTCCCTCGGCACCTACGGCGACCTCGAAAACGCCCTCGACCGCCTGGCCGACCGCGTCGGCACCCCCGCCCGCAGCGTCTCCCTCAAGCGCCGCTCGTACGAGGACGCCATGGAGGGCTACGCGGGCTGCTCCTCCTTCTCGACCGACGCCAAGTGCCACCTGCCCGGCTCGACCCCGGGCCGCTCCCCCGAGGGCGCGCTGCGCCGCGAGACGTACGCGGCCCGCTCGGACTTCTTCGACCGCTCGATCTCCTCGGCGGGCATCCAGACCCTCCTGACCCAGATCACCGGAGTACGAGGCGGAGCCGGCTCCATCCAGCTGACAGCCCTCGGCGGCCAGGTCAACCGCGTCTCCCCCACAGCCACGGCCTTCGTCCACCGCCGCTCCCGCATGCTGGCCCAGTACCTCGCCTCCTGGAAGCCCGGCACCTCCGGCACGACAGCCCAGTCCTGGCTGAACACGGCCCACAAGTCCATGACCCGCCACGCCTCCGGCGCCGCCTACCAGAACTACACCGACCCCACCCTCCCCAACTGGAAAAAGTCCTACTACGGCGACGCGGCCCCCCGCCTCACCACCCTGAAGAAGAAGTACGACCCCAAGAACTTCTTCAACTTCCCGCAGTCCCTGTAGCAGCCAGCCCGCAGCCCTCTTCCCGTGAAGGGCCGCAGGCCCCTTCATGGGGGCGCGGGGAACTGCGCGATCAACCACGACGATCCCGCACCCGCCAACGAACAGAACCCCCCGAGCTATAAGGCGCTCAAGGGGGTCGAAGGGGCACAGCCCCTGGGGGACGGGACGGGTAGGGGCGGCGGGGGCGAAAACCCAGACACGACCCTCAGGCCGCCAAATCCCGCTCCTCCGCAGAAACCCCCTCAACCCGAGCCCCAGAAACCACCGCTCGCCCCTCATCCCGCCCCCGACCCCGCACAACCCACCCCACCCGAGCCGACCGCTCCACCGCCTTCATCACCGGCGTGAGCAGAGCCATGGCAAGCGGCGACAGCAACAGGACAACAGCGGTCCCCAACGCGAACCCACCGATCACATCGGTCGGATAGTGCACCCCCATGTAAACCCGGATGAACCCCCCGAGCAGCCCGACCACCAGCCCGACCACCCCGAACTTCCGGTCGGCGACGAACAGCCCCACCGCCATCGCCATGATCAGCGTCGCGTGATCACTCACGAACGAGTAGTCGGTCTTCCCGGCGACCAACACGTCCAGCCCCTCGTGATCGCGAAAGGGCCGAGGCCGCTCGACGAACCCACGTATCGGCACATTGACCAGCACGGCGATACCGGCGGCGAGCGGCGCCCACACCAACGCGGCGACGGACGACGCGGCATCCTCCCCGCCCCGCCTCCGCACGCTCCACCAGCACCCCAGGATCAGCAGCACCATGACGATGAGAAGCCCGTACTCCCCCACGAACTCCATCACCCGGTCGAGCCAGGCGGGCGCGTCCTTGGCCAGACCATTGATGTCGTAGAGCAGCTCGACGTCGGGATTGGATCCGGATTCAGCGGCAAGTGCGGCATGCGCGGCGAGTCCAGCCATCGTGCTGCGGCCCTTTCGTCGTCGTTCCCGCGACCGCACCCGTACGTGCGCCGCGCTCTGCCACCCCCGTGGTGTGCGTAGTGCTTCCGCGTAAGCGTCAACGCGCTACGTCAAACAGGAACGCACACTCTTCTTCAATGCGTTCCACCCTCCACTGAATGATCACTCAGACGTTATCGAAGAGAGACACGTCTCCGCAGCTCAGGGCAGGGGTTCACGGAGAATTACGCCACCGTCAGACCGTCGTGGGCAGCGCTTTCGCGCCATCTTCGGTGACCCGGGTGGCACCGAAGTAGTCGGGGGTATCAATGGGGTCGAAACGGATGACGGCACCCGTCCGCGGGGCGTCAATCATGTATCCGCCCCCCACATAAATTCCGACGTGCCGAATGGCCCGGGAGTTGGTGAGGTCGTCGGAGAAGAACACCAGATCGCCCGGCAGCAGCTCGTCGCGCGACGGATGCGGCCCGGCGTTGTACTGATCGTTCGCGACGCGCGGCAGCGTGATCCCCACGCTCTCGTACGCCGCCTGCGTCAGCCCCGAGCAGTCGAAGCGTCCGCCCTGCTCAGCGGTACCGGTCCCGCCCCACAGATACAGCGTCCCGAGCTTCTTCTGCGCGTACGCGATGGCCCCGGCCGCCTGCTCGCTCGGATCGACCCGGGTCGTGGGCGCCGCGAAACTCTCCTGCAGCGTCGTGATCGTCTTGACGTAGTTCTGGGTCTCCTTGTACGGCGGGACACCCCCGTACTTGATGACGGCGTACGCCCCCGCGTTGTAGGAAGCGAGCATGTTCGCCGTCGGATCACCGGGCACGTCCTTCACGTACGACGCGAGCTTGCAGTCGTACGAGGCGGCCGACGGAATCGCGTCATTCGGGTCCCAGACGTCACGGTCGCCGTCGCCGTCCCCGTCGAGCCCGTGCGTCGCCCACGTCCCCGGAATGAATTGCGCGATCCCCTGCGCGGCGGCATGGCTCTGCGCCTTGGGATTGAACCCGCTCTCCTGATACAGCTGCGCGGCGAGCAGCGCGGGATTGATCGCGCTGCACAGATTGCCCCACTTCTGCACGAGCGTCTGATAAGCGGCGGGTACGGCCCCCTTGGCCAGCCCGACCGACTTCCCGCCGATCCCGTTGGCAAGGTTTCCGGCGACCAGGTAGACACCCACGACCAGCAGCATCACAAAGCTGAGCCCGGCGCTGCCGGCAGCGATCGCCACGATCCACGCCTTACGCACCGTCAACCGCCCCTCACCGCCCGCCAGTCCGCCGCGGCTAAGTGTAAAGGCGGACTTCCCCCTTAGGAATGATCACCCGACGCCCCCGCAATCAACCCACAACAGCTTCCCGCCCAGACAGACCCCCGACTCCACCATCGCGGAAATCCCCCACCCCTCGGAACAGGCCCGCACCAGCCGCAGCCCCCCGCCCACCCTCGGCATCCTCTTCGACGGGTACGTCCGCCTCGAACCCGGCGGGCACCCGCCAGTCCCGATCCCACACCCCGACCGTCAACCGCCCCCCGCTCTCGAAGACCCGCAGCGCGTACTCCCGCGAGGTATGCAGATGAGCGTTGGTGAGCGGTTCGGTGGCCAACAGCTCGGCGTTGGGGCTGAGTTCGGAGAGCCCATGGGTGGCGAGCACGGCGCGGAGGGTGGCGCGTCCGGCACCGGGAGAGCGGGGGTCGCGGGGAAGACGAAGGGTGTAGCTCCAGGACGGGGATACGGTGGCCATGGAAGTCTCCGATTACAGAGGGGAGTTGGTCGGATACTGCTCCTGACCACTACGGTGGCGGCGAACGGTAAATACATTCACCATTTACTCGTAATTCCATTCACCACCACCCGTGTGGGTGACCAGCGACAGCGAGGAGGCGGGCAGGCCCGTGAGGACCAACCCGACGGGTAGGCAACTCCGCTTCGGCACAGAGCTGCGCAAACTCCGAGAGCGCGCGGGCCTGAGCGTCACGGAGGCCGGTCAACTCCTGGGCATCAGGCAGACCCAGGTCAGCAACATGGAGGCCGGACGCGGGGGAGTCGGCACCGAGCGCCTGCGCACGATCGCCTGCCACTACGACTGCTCGGACAAGGCCCTGGTCGAGGCGCTCACCACGATGACGTCGGACCGTAAGCGAGGCTGGTGGGAGGAGTACCACGAGCTACTCTCCACTCCGCTCCTCGACCTGGCCGAACTCGAGCACCACGCCAGATCGTTGCGCGACGCCACCACGGCCCGCATCCCCGGCCTGCTACAGACCCGCGAGTACGCCCTTGAGATCTTCCGTCAGGCGGTCACCGAACTCTCGCCGCCCGACATCGAGCACCGTCTGTCGTTCCGCATCAAACGACAGGCGATCCTCTTCCGCGAGGACGACCCGACCCCGTACGAGGCAGTCATCCACGAGGCCGCCTTGCGCATGCGGGTCGGCGGTTCCACGGTGTCCCGACACCAGTTGCAGCATCTGCTCGACATGAGCGACCGGGCCCACATCACCCTGCGCGCGATCACCTTCGAGGCCGGGGCCTACCCGGGGTCCGGGCAGTCGATCCACTATGCCTTCGCCCACGTGCCACAACTGGACACCGTCTATCTCGACCAGTCCCACGGCCTCGCGTTCCTGGACGCCGAGGCACAGTTGCACAAGTACCGCATGCTGTTCGACCGGATCGAAGCCGTAGCGCTCGCTCCCGAGAAAACCCGAGACCTCATCCACAACGTGATGCGAGAGCTGTGAAGGGAACGCCCATGAACACACGCTGGCAGAAGTCGTCGTACTGCTCCGAGGGCGCCTCCTGCGTCCACATAGCCGCAGGCAGAGCCACCATCCACATCACCGAATCCGCCGACCCCACCCAAGCCATACTCACCACCGCCCCCTCCTCCTTCACCGCCCTCATCCACACCCTCAAAGAGGAGAAGTCCCCCCGTGTCTGACATCCCCCCGGACCTCGACTGGATCCGCGCCGCCCCCGACGACGCGACCGGCCCCGGCCCCTGGATCGAACTCGCCTTCGGCGAGGGGAACGGCGAGGACGACCCCGAGGCCCCGGTCTACATCCGCGAGACCAGCGACCCGGACAACGTCGTCACGACGAACCGCCGAAAGTGGGACGCGTTCGTACTGGGCGTACAGGCAGGGGAGTTCGACCACTTCGTAGAAGGAGTCGAGGGCTTCGAGCCGACGGTGCGGCAGCCGGAGGCCTAGGAAGGCACCCCGGAGGCCAGACGCGGTCTTCACTCGACCGCGGTGTTGATCACGCAGAAGAGATTGCCCTCCGGGTCCGCAAGTACGACGAAATCCGCACCCTCGGGATACTCCCACTCCACCCGAGCGGCTCCGAGCCCCAACAGGCGCTCCACCTCGCTCTGTTGCTCCTCCGCGCTGTCGGTCCAGAGGTCGAGATGCGTGCGGTCGTCCTCGTCCAGCCAGAGCAACGGCCCGGTGCCGTCGGACGGGGGCAGCACTTCGGGCCGGCCGGGGCGAGGGGTGTGGCCGAGGGCGGTGCTCCAGAAGGCGGAGGCGCGGTCGAGGTCAGAGACGTTCAGAACGATCGATCCGATTCTCGGCATCGGCGCAGGATGGCACGGAGGAGCGGAGGCAGTCAGCCACCCCGAAGCCTCCGGAGCTGACCGGAGACCAACCACGGCTAATCCGCAGCGCGCGGCGCCGGCAAGGCCCGTACGCGGGAGAGCGTCAGCCTCCGCCGCTCCCGGTCGACCTCCGTGACCACAACCACGATCTCGTCTCCCACCTCGACGACCCCGTCCGGCGTCTCGACGGGCTCCTCCGTGAGCTCGCTCAAGTGGACGAGCCCCTCGATCCCGTCGGCCACCTCGACGAAGACGCCGAACGGAATCACCTTGGTGACCCTCCCCCGCAGACTCCGCCCCGCCTCGACCCGGTCGGCGAACTCCTGGAAAGGATCGGGCTCCAGGGCCCGCAACGACAGCCGGGCCTCCCCGTTCCAGGTGTCGAACTGCAGGAACTCGCAGGACACCCGCTGCCCGACCCGGACGACGTCCGAGACCGCCTCGATGTGCCGCCAGGAAAGCTCGGGCACGGTGATGAACCCGACGCCGGGAAAGACCGGATGCCCGGGCCCGTCGTCCAGCGCCACGAACACCCCGAAGCTCTCGATCGACGCGACCGTGCCGGAAAGAACCTCGCCGAGCCGGAGCCCCTTCAGGAACGCCCAGAGTTCCGGCTGCTCGGTGGCGGCCAACGACATCCGGACCACTTCCCCGCCCAGATCCACGGCCGTCACCTCGGCGATGACCCGCCGCCCGACCTCCAGCGCCTCGGCCGCCCGCTGCCCCCACGGCGCGTCCAACGGCCCGATCGACGCCAGCGGACGGTCCGGAAAGCCGTCCAGTACCACCGCCGCCCCGCGCGAACGCGTCACCTCCGCGACGACCCCGCCGCAGACATCACCGACACGTATCCCCTCCAGAAACGCCCGAGCGGCGGCGCCCTGATCACTCACGCTCTCCGGTCCGCTCACCCGCTCCGGCATCCGCCCCCGCGTCCGTCCCCTCGCCGCCCTCGGCTTCGGCTCCCGCCCCGGTGTACGCCGCGATCGTCCGATCCGCGGCCGCCCGGGCGGCCCCCGCCTCGTCCCCATCGGTGACGGCGGCCTCGTACCACCCCTCCCCGCTGAGCGTCACGAACCGCCGCCCCTCGTCCGTCCCCATCCAGGCCATGGCCTCCTGGGAATCGACGGCCGCGCCGGTGGAGAGATGGAGGGCGAGCCCGATGAGCCCCATGTCCCACCCGATCCCGACCGCGCCGGGCCCGAACTCGGCCCACCGCTCGTCGTCGACATGGGCGATGTGTTCGAGCACGAACCGTGCGCGCCCCTCCCCCTCGGCGGTGATCCGCACCTCGATCCAGCTCACCTCGCCCCCGTACTCCCAGGTCGCGGTGAACTCCTTGGGCGGATCGCAACGCTCGACCGTCCCGCCGGCGTTGCCCTCCAGCTGGTACCGCCCGCCGAGCCGAAGCTCCCCGGAGACCGGCAGGAACCAGCGTGGAATCCGCTCTGGATTCGTACAGGCGTCCCAGACGTCCTCGACCGTCGAGTCATATGCCTGACTCACGGTCACCACCCGCGCCTCTCCCGCCTTGAACTCCCGGGTTCCGACCCGACGCCGTACGGCACTGATCTGATGGCTCACGTCGATCACGGTGCTGCTCCTGTCGCTAAGGATGTCGTCAGGGGTCCGGCGCTTCCTCGGCCTCCCGAAGCCTCCGCTCCCGCTTCCCCCGGGCCAGCTCCGTGGCCAGGGCGTCCAGCCGAGGGGTCCAGAAGCGGCGGAAACGGTCCAGCCAGGCGTCGATGTCCCGCAACGGCTCCGAGTTCACCGCGTACAGCCGCCGGGCTCCCTCCGGCCGTACCGTCGCGAAGCCGTTCTCCCGCAGCACCTTCAGATGCTGCGAGACCCCCGGCTGCGATATCCCGAACTCACCCCGGATGACCTCCGAGACCTCCCCGGCGGTCATCTCCCCGTCGACGAGCAGCTCGAGAATCCGACGCCGAACGGGGTCCCCGAGCACATCGAACGCGTGCATGGCAGCCAACGTATCACCACCCACTTATATAAGCCACAGCGAATATCTGTTCCGCGCTGGAACCGCCTCACCCGTTCCTCGGCACGGTCGGCTCAGCGCACGCCGGGCATCGTAGGTACCGCGATCGGTCGGCAGCGTCAGGAGTGTTCGTCGGTGTCAGCAGTGTTCGCCGCGGGACGGATGCGTCGGTACGCCGATGCCCGGCGCCCACAGGTCGCCGTCGTCCCCGGCGCTGATGTCCCACGCCCTCAACTCGTCCGGGCACGTCGCGCCGCGGGCCCGCTCCTCCGCGATCGCCAGCCGTGCCAGGACTCGCGGAGCCCGCGGGTCGGTCTCGGCGAACTCGGCCCGCCACCAGCCGTGTTCGTCCAGCTTCTGCCAGCCACGCTCGCGCATCCGCGTCTGCCACTGGGGTGTCTGCTCCCGGCCCCGGTCGTCGATGGCTATGTGGAACTCACACCCCTCGTCCTCGTGCGTGTACGAGAGGATCATGGAGCGGCCCCACTCCCGGGCGTTCCACAGCTTGAACCCCACCCAGTCACCCGGCGCCTGCACGGGAATCTGCTCGGCCCAGGACGCGAGCATCAACTCCAGCGCGCTCTCGGCGTGTGCCCACGACCCGGCGACCGGCGTCCCGTTGAAGGTCCACGCCGACTCCTCGCCGGGCCCCTTGCGATCGAGCTGCCAGGTGTACGGCAGGTCGCCGAGGCGGTGTTCCCCGTCCGGACCGCTGCGGAGCCCGCCGTCGAAGACGGACCACTCCTGCTTGCCGAGGGCCCAGGAGTCGTACACGGACAGTGCCACCCGCTCGTGGTCCCCGCGCAGCAACAGGGTCCGCTCCCGTGTGGACCAGCGCACACTCGGTCCGTACGCGGCTCCCCCGAGCAGCGTCGGCGCCCCGATCCGCCCCACGATCGCGTCGTACACCGGCCGGAACGCCTCACGGCGCCCCACGAGATCCGCCCCCGGCTCATGGGTGAGCACGACGGTGGGCTCCTGCCCCGACTCCACCGCGGCGTCCGTGAACATGGCCTGCGCGAGATCGGCGGCCCGCACCGCAGCCGTACCGCTTCCGTTCCCGTCTCCCGTGATCGTCATACGAGCCGCCTCAGGACTTGAAGCCGATGACGCCGAAGCCGGGCCGCGACTGCGCATGCCGCAGCCACTGAAGGCACTGCATGACGGCCTCCACGACCTCGGGCTCCAGCGGTGGCGGAGCCCCGTCCTTCGCCTTGGTCGCCTCGAACTGCTCCAGCGCCCGCAGACACCGTTCGTGCGTCCACTCACCACAGCCCGGCATGTACGTCCATGGCAGCGGAGCCGGCAGATCGCTGTCCTCGAACGCCGCCACAGAGACGGCGGTGATGCCCAAGGCGGTCAGCCCCTTGTCCACCACCGACAGCCAGTCGCCCCGGTGCGGGGTGAAGCAGCTGTTGTCCAGGAACGAACCCGTGAGGGAACACAGCCGCTTGTACGCGTACCCGTACTGAAAGGCATGTCCCCGGTCCTCGCTGAAGGGACCCCCGTGCACGACCGCCCGCAGCGCCTCGTAGGACGTCGGCGCCCCGGCCTCGATCTCGGACCGGGACCAGTCGTCGTCACGCGCCATGTCGTCCGCGAACTCGGCCCGTATGACGTCCAGCAACTGCCCATCCCCGGACCCGACCAACGCCCGCGTGGCCCCCACATCCAGCAGATACACACTCAGCGAAGAACTCATGCCCCAAAACGTAGCCCCACCCACTGACAACGCCCCAGGCACACCTCACGTCTCGAACTCGCCCACCCAGGACCGTTCGAGCAGATGCCTGGGCAGGTACTCGGACTCGACCTGGACGGGCATGCCCACGTCGTAGGCAAGGCAGGCGACAGCGAGGGGGCCGAGGGCGACGGCGCCGTCGGTGCTCTGTTCGCGGTCCTCGTCCGCGGTCCAGTACTCCTTGTGGAGCTGGAGCGCCTCGGCGAGTCCGACGTTGAACTGCTCCTCGTCCCGCTTGAGGAATTGCAGAAACAGGTTGAGCGGCGGGTAGAGGACCTTCAGCATCAACTCACGGTCGGCAACCCGGAGCCGGTCCGGGTCGGTGCCCTGAAAGGCTGCGGTGAACTTCTCGCCGAGCCCCGGACGTTCCATCCAGTACGTCTGCAGAGCGTCGACCCAGTCATAGATGTATTCGTCGTAGACCGCCCCGGAACGACGCAGCAGATCGACCGGCACGTCGGACAGGTGTGTCATGCGCTCCTGGTCACGGCAGATGACCGCCAGCCAGAACGCGGTGATCCAGTTACCCGCGTCGGTGAAGTGCTGCGCGCCGATGGCCTGGATCGTTCGCGCCTTGTGCGCGATCCGGCACTCCACCGACTCCTGGTCCGTGGTAGCCGCCTCAAACAGAGCGGAGCCGACCTGCATCGCCGCCACCCAGGCTTCCCAAGTCTCGGATTTGTCGGCGGTGGCATCGTGGAGGCAGTGCAGCGCCGCTTTGCTCAAGGCACTGCTGAAGATCAGACCGAACATCTCGGGATGCTCCGAGAGGACCTCGATCTCTTCGAGCAAGCGCCGGTCAGCCGACTCGATGAAGTCCGTCGGATCCCCGGGCGAAGGCTCCTCGTCCCGTGGCACACGTACGATCATCAGTTGCTCCCGGGTTTGCGGATGTTGAACTGCTGCATCTCGTAGCCAGCATATTTGCCGTCCGGCGTGGCATCCGCCTTGACGAGGACGTAGTCGACCTTCCCTGTGGCGAGGGCTATGCGCAGCTTGCTCGCGAGGTCCGCCTCGGCGCTGTTCTTCGTCCTGTCAGCCCGCTTGTCCATTTCCTTCAGGATGGTCTCGAAGTACTCCCGGGTGCCCTGCTGGACGCGATTGCCCAGATGGCTCGTCCGCTCGCCGATCTTCGCGGTTGTCGACCCCTTGGCCTCGACCACGACGTAGCCCCCACCGGGCTTCTCATAGATCTGATCGAACCGGTTGTTCCCGAAGGCCCCGTCGTCGACGCGCTTCGCTCCCGAATAGCGCTCCGGTATGGCGTGATGCTCCGCGACCCGCTCACCGAACAGCTCGCTCTGCTTGAGCATGTCGCCGTGCAGCGGTGAGTGCGCGGCCTCGGCGGCGTCCATGGCCGCCTCCGCCTCGGCCGTTCGGTTCGCCATGTACTCCTTCTCAGCCCGGGTCAGCGCCTTCTCCGCCGCCTTGTCGGCGGTGATGGCGTCGCGCCGCGTCATCGCCCATTCGTCGAGACGCTTCAGCACACCGCTGTCGACATCCGTCCGCATTCCTTTCCCGTGCGGGTTGGGGTCCATGTACTTCGCCTGGATCGCGGGCGGCAGGTCGCTCTTGGAAATCCATTTGGTGGGATCCGCCGGGTCCCGGACCAGAATGGGCAGACGCTGCCCGAACACCTCTGTCGAGGCGGACCTGCGATAGCCATTGGACCGGTAATGGTCCTTGAACCAGCGCGGATCGTTGTTGGCGAGATCCACATGCCGTTGCATGACGGCCCGCGCGTCGGACTGATCGGAACGTCCCGTCCCCGGCTCGCCTCCGTCGCCGGACCCTTCCTTCGCCCGACCGCCAGGACCGGCCGACTCCTCCCCGAGCCCACCCACGTCACCGGCCGCGTCGTCACCGCCCCGCCCCACATCGTCCAGCCAGCCCGACCCGCCCGAGCCACCCGCCCGGAGCGGCAGACCGCTGCCGCGGCCGCCGCCCGGGGCAACGGTGTCGCCTCCTCGGCCGACGGCACCCGCCCCGTCCCCCACCCGCGTACCCGCCCCGACCCCCGCGGTCTCCCGCACGCCCGACGCGCTCGCAGGCTCCTCGGCCCGAGCCGCGGCCTCCCCCGCCCGCCGCTCCGCCGTAGCCTCGTGCCGGATGCTGTCCAGGGACTCCCGCACCGTCCCGTCGGCGTTGTGCATCACCAACGTCTTGGTGTCGAGGTAGACGACCTCGCCCTTGGGCGTCTCCATGCGGACGGTGTTCTCGGCGGTGAGCCCGGCAGGCAGGTCGTCGGCGAGATTCGGCTGGTCGGCGATCTGATACGTCCCCTCGCCGAGCCTGATGCGCGTGCCGTCGGTGATGCCGCGCAGACTCGCCATCACGTCACTGATCTTCACCCCCGCCGAGCCGACGCCCTTCGCGATGTACGTCATCGGATCGACGATCCGCCCCGCCTTGCCCGCGAACGAGATCGCCTTCGCGATGGCACCCGCCTTGCCGGTCGCCGCCACCGCGCCACCCGCACCGCCCGTGAAGACGGTCGTCAGGACGTTGAAGGTGACGGCCCCGGCGGCGCGGGACGGGTTCTTGCCCCACTGGTCGTACGCGACGAGCGCCTTACCGGTCTCCACCACGGCCGTACGGGAGTCCCGCAGCCAGGACGGCAGCTTGTCGGCCGGAGTCAGCCAGTACGCGGCGCCGAGCGGCGTTCCCGTGATGACGATGCCCGTCAGGAGCTTCCCCAGCCCCGTCCACGCCTGGCCGGCCGCGTCCCAGCCGTCGACGCCCACCAGCGTTCCGAGCCCCCGGATGGTCCCCCACACACCGTCGACGAAGAACCCGACGGCGAAGTCCCAGGTGTGCTCGTGGAAGTAGTACCAGGGGTTGTCCTCCTCGACGGCGTCACCCCACGGCAGTCCGGAGGCGGCATTGAGGTCCTCGGCGCGGTAGCCGTACATGTTCTCTTTGTTCGAGCCGTCGTTGACGACGAGCGGCTCGCCGCCGACCAGCGCGACGATCTTGTTGTAGCAGGCCAGCTCGGCGGCCTGGAAGGCGGTCCAGGCGGCGTTCACCGCGTTGCGGCGGGCCGTGTTCTCGTCGATGAGGTCGCCGTCCGCGACCCACTCGTCGTCGTCCGCGACGCGCCGTTCGAAGGCCGCCGCCTCCTCGCGGAGCGAGTTGAGCTTGTCGACCAGGGGCCGGACCTCGGCCGCGTAGTCGAGCAACGCCTTGGAGACCGTGCCCAGCTCGGTCTGCAGGTCGTAACCGGCTGCCGCGACCGGCGCGGTCGTCGCGAAGAGCTGATCGGCCTCGGGGGCCTTGTAGAAGGGCGCCAGTTGGTTGAAGTTGGCGTCAATCAGCAGACCGGCCGCACCGACCGCCATCCCGTCGAACGCGATGTCCCCGGCGTCCGTCTCCAGCTGCTCCAGATTCCCCGTGAACTCCGGTATCTCGGCCGAGACAACGGGCCTGTCCTCGCTCACGCCTACCCCCGTGGACGCCCTCGCAGATTCGTTCCGTCAACTCGGTGTCCAGCCCCCACACCTGACGCGTGGACAAACAGGGACCCCAGTCGATCATTTGTACCAAAATTGCGATCGCGATCGCATGCACTTTTGGCCAAAGCTCGACCCACACAGACATCCGGGACCCACACACGACCCTTACGTCCACATCAGGCACACTCGAACCCCGGAGAACACCGGATCGACAGATGCCGACAGGTCAGGCCCGACACCCCGTCAGAAGCGGGGCCAGGCAGGGAAAAGGGGACTAACGACGGAACCACACCACAGGTTCCGGTTCACCCTCGTTGCCCGTCGTGATCCGCCGTGATACACAGAGTGACGATACGACCCTTCGCTTACCGTCCCACGTACCCCGTTAGGGGCCCACACGGGCCGGCGGCAAGGGATCCGTACGAAACCCGCCAATCAATGACGCCAAGTCGACATACGACAGCGTCATTGTCGGCGAGAATGGGCCCGACCTCTGCGCACCCGCGCGGAGGCGTGCGATGCGGACGCCGAGGCGCACGCGCCGCACAACCAGCGGAGACAACAGAACTACCCACTAGGGGCGGTGACCTACATGTTCGTTGCGGCCGACAAGGGCGACATCACCACCATCATCGGCGGAATCGCCCCGGACTGGGGGCCTTTCGGCAGCCTGGGCAACGAGGCGCGCGTGATGATCGAGGTCGTGATGGCGGTCGCCATCCTCCTCTGCCTCGGCATCGCGATCTGGGGCGCGGCCAAACAGCGCATCGGCGCGACCGCCCTGCGTGACACCTTCAGCGCCGAACAGGGCAAGGGCCTCATCGTCGCCGGCCTCACCGGCGTCTTCATCATCGGTTCACTGGGCACGCTCTTCACCATCGTGTACGGCATGGCCGTGTAGCGCGGCGGCCTGCCCTCGTCCCGGCCGGGCCGCCGGCTTCGCCCGGTTCCCCTCCCACCCCACCCGTCCGTCGAGCCCACCGGCTGAGGTTGCGTTTCCCTGATGTCGAGTCACCACACCGCGCCCGCGCGGGAACCAGCGCGGCTACCGTCGTACTGCTACGCCTTTCCGTACGACGTCGAAGTTGAAGGGGCGACTGCGGCATGAGTCTCGGCGACGAGCACGGGCACGGCGAGTCCTCGCGCGCCGGTGACGACGGAGCGTACGGGGGCTACGCCGGCACCGGCCAAACCCGCACCCGCCTCCCCGAAGGCGGCGGCGCCCCCCGCCGCCCCCGCTCCTCCTCCAGAAGCCTCGTCACCATCGTCGGCGTAGTCGTCCTCCTCATCGCAGCCATCGCCTTCGCGAACCGCGGAGGAAGCGACCCCGACACCGACAGCACCTCCGGCGGCGACAAGGCGGAAACGGCCCCTACGGCGGCTTCGGGGGAACGACCGGTGGAGACGAAGACGGCCGGGATTCCCTCCGGCTTCGCGCACGACCAGCAGGGCGCCGAATCGGCCGCGGCCAACTACTCCGTGGTGCTGGTCTCGGCCGACATCCTCAAGCCCGTACGGCGAAGTGAGATTGTCCAGCAGGTCTTCGTGGCCGACAAGGTCGCCGATCTGGAGGACAGCCTCGACAAGGCTTATGACACGGACTTCCTGGCCAACGTCGGCTTGGACGAGAACGGCAATGCCCCGTCCGGCAGCACCTACGTCTCACGAACCATGCCGGTCGGCACCAAATCCACGAGCTACTCGGACAACATCGCGACCGTCGAGGTCTGGTGCACCGGTGTATTCGGCATGGCGTCGGAAGACACCACCAGCCCGGTCACCAGCGACTGGTTCACCATGACCCTCCAACTTCGTTGGGCCGACGATGACTGGAAGGTCGACAGCTTCGCGCAAAGGGAAGGCCCCGCGCCGGTCAACGGCGACAACAAGGTCTCAGCTGCCGACGAGATCTCGAAGGCCGCCGAGGAGTACGGAGGGTTCACTTATGCCCGGTAGGTCACACCACGTACTCAGGCTCGCCGCCGTCCTCACAGCCGTGCAGACCGCAGCCGTCCTGCTGGCCACCAAGGCAGCTGCAG
The DNA here is from genome assembly GCF_024612015.1 of Streptomyces sp. CA-210063. NCBI lineage: Bacteria > Bacillati > Actinomycetota > Actinomycetes > Kitasatosporales > Streptomycetaceae > Streptomyces > Streptomyces sp. CA-210063. The sequence continues at coordinate 5,720,814 of NZ_CP102512.1, read as the reverse complement.
CACCCACGCCCTCGCCCTCTCCCTCAGCCTCCGATGACCGCTGCGACCTCATCGTCGGCCCCGCCAAAGACTACTGCGAACGAGAATCCGGCGAAAAAGCCGACACCAGCACCCTCCCCAACGACGTAACCACCACCCTCGACCCCCTCTCCTCCCTAGCCCAAGGCTGCGCCGACGCCGCCTCCTGGACCGTCGACAAGCTCTCCGAAGCCGTCAACGAGACCGCGGACGTCGACTTCACGAACATGACGTTCCTGAAGCAGTACGCCGTCGTCTTCGCGGCCTCGGCGATCCTCACCCTCGTCCTCTGGCTGCTCGCGGTGACGAAGCGAGCAGTACGGGGCGTGCCGTTCACGACCGCGATCTCGGAGGCCATCGGCTTCCTCTGGCTCACCGTGCTGGCGTCGGCCTTCACCCCGCTGATCCTCTACACGGTCGTCTCGGCCACCGACGGCGTCAGCGACGTCATCGCCCAGACGACCGGCAACCAGACGGACACGTTCTTCGGCACGTTCTCGGAGGCCCTGAAGCAGGGCAACGACATCGGCGGCGGCCCGATCATGCTGATCCTGGTGTCGCTGATCTCCATCGTCGCCGCGGGCGTGCTCTACATGGAGCTGTTCCTGAGGGCCGTCCTGCTCTACGTCGGTGCCCTCCTCGGCGTCGTGGTCTACGCCGGCCTCGTCGACAAGGACCTGTGGGGCCATGTCCGACGCTGGGCGGGGATCATGATCGCGATCATCCTCGTCAAGCCGGTCATCGTCATCGTGCTCGGCCTGGCAGGCGCCCTGACCACGGAGGAGGGCCCCGACTCCCTCGCCGCGATCGTCTCCGGCCTCGCCATCATCCTCCTCGCCATCTTCGCCTCCGCGATGATCTACCGCTTCGTCCCGGGCTTCGGCGACGAGATCGCCAACTCCCGCAACAACCGCATCATGCGCGGCGCCGAAGGCAAGGCCGCGGCCGTCATCAGCTCCCCGGCCACCCTCGTCGCCCAGGGCATCAAGACCCACAGCTCCCGGGCCGACAACAACGGCGGCGGAGGCGGAAGCAGCACCCCCCGCCCCTCCAACCCCGCATCCGGCGGCGTGGCCGCCCACAGCTCGCGCAACGCGAACGGAGGCGGCGGACCGGTTCCCGCCACCGCACCCCCGCCCCGTACGAGCCCGGCCAACACCCCCCACGCCAGCAACGCCCGCAACAGCAATCGCACGGGAGGTGAAGGGCGTTGACGACCGAGTCCCACCTGTCCCATCCGGTCACGCCCCGCCGTACATATCTGATCGGCCGCGCCCGGCCGAACGCGATCATCGGCCGGAACCGCGAGTCCGGCGAGATCGCGCTGATCATCGCGGGCGCGTTCCTCGGCATGATGTGCGGCCTCCTCGTCCCGGTGCTCGTCCCCCGCATCGCCCTGCTGACGGGCTTCCCCATGCTGGCGCTGGCCGCGGTGTACGTGCCGTACAAGCGGCGGACGTTCTACAAGTGGTTCGAGATCAACCGCAGTTACAAGCGCAGCCTGCGCAGCGGCACGACGTACCGCTCCACGGCCATGGAGGCCGGTACGCGCCTCGACGGCCGTGAAGTCGAGGTAGGGCCCCCGCCCGGCATCGGCCGCATCACCTGGCTGGCCGCCCCCTTCGGCCCGGACGAGATCGCCGTACTGCTGCACGCCGACCGCCGAACCGTCACCGCGGCCATCGAGATCGAGGGCCCGGGCGTCGGCCTGCGCGACTCCGAGGACCAGGAAGCCCTCGTCGACCGCTTCGGCACCCTCCTCAAGCACGTGGCCAACGGCGACGGCTTCGTCACCCGCCTGCAGATGCTCGCCCGCACCCTCCCGGCCGACCCGGACGCCCACGCCAAGGACGTCGCCCAGCGCGGCGACGAGCGCGCCCCGGGCTGGCTGCAGCAGTCGTACGACCAGCTCCAGTCCATGGTCTCGACGAGCAGCGAGCAGCACCGCGCGTACCTCGTCGCCTGTATGCACTACAACCGCGAGCTGGCCGCCGAGGGTCACGCCATGGCCCGCGCGGCCCGCCCGCAGGGCCGGAAGATGGACAAGGACGCGGGCCTCGCCGTCGTCATGGCCCGCGAGCTGACGGACATCTGCTCGCGCCTCCAGGAGGCCGACATCCGCGTCCGGCAGCCGCTCGGCCAGGGCCGTCTCGCCTCCCTCATCCACTCCATGTACGACCCGGACCACCCCATCGACCACATCCAGGCCATGACCAAGCGCAACGCCTGGCCGGCCGAGCTGGACGCGATGGAGCCGGACTACCTCCAGGCCAAGACCCGCGAGTCCTCCACCCGCGCCCCCTGGTGCCACGCCACAGCCTGGGTGAAGGAGTGGCCCATGACCCCGGTCGGCGTCAACTTCCTGGCACCGCTCCTGGTCCACACCCCGGACGTCATCCGCACGGTCGCCGTCACGATGGACCTCGAACCCACCGAGGTCGCCATCGAGCGCATGCTGACCGAGAAGACGAACGACGAGGCGGAGGCGTCCCGCGCCGCGAAGATGAACCGCACGGTCGACCCCCGCGACGTGGCCTCCCACTCGCGCCTCGACCAGCGCGGCGAGGACCTCGCGAGCGGCGCGGCCGGCGTCAACCTCGTCGGCTACATCACCGTCTCCTCCCGCTCCCCGGAGGCACTGGCGCGCGACAAGCGGACAATAAGGGCCTCGGCCGGCAAGTCGTACCTGAAACTGGAGTGGTGCGACCGCGAGCACCACCGCGCCTTCGTCAACACACTCCCGTTCGCCACCGGAATCCGAAGGTAGGGCTGCCGCGATGCGGGATCATTCGCGCCACACGCAGGTGCCACCGCCGACACCCTGCGTACGGCCACCGGTACGGGGCGTACGGGCCACGGCACCGGGCGTACGCCTACGCCCGGAAGTGCGCGGCGCACGCCCTGAGGGAGGACACTGATGCGCGACCCGCTCTCCGCCCTCACGGACGCCTTCACGTCCTTCCTCTTCGGCAAGGTCGAGACGACCCGCCTCCCGGTGCGCACCTCCACGGGCCAGGCCCAGGCGGTCTACCTCCCGACCGCCGCCCCCGGCCTCGGCGACTCCGGTGTGATCATCGGACGCGAGGTCTACTCCGGCAAGGGCTACATCTACGACCCCTTCCAGCTCTACGGCCAGCAGCTCCCCGCCCCGCACTGGCTCGTCCTCGGCGAGTCCGGCAACGGCAAGTCGGCCCTGGAGAAGACGTATGTCCTACGGCAGCTGCGCTTCCGCGACCGCCAGGTCGTCGTCCTCGACGCCCAGGGCGAGGACGGTGTCGGCGAATGGAACCTCATCGCGCAGGAGCTGGGAATAACTCCCATCCGCCTGGACCCGACGGCCGCCCTGGACATGGGCATCCGCCTCAACCCGCTCGACCCCTCGATCACCACGACGGGCCAGCTCGCGCTGCTCCGCACGATCATCGAGGTCGCGATGGGCCACGGCCTGGACGAACGCTCCGGCTTCGCCCTCAAGGTCGCCCACGCGTACGTCAACGAGACCATCATCGAACGTCAGCCGGTCCTCACCGACATCGTCGAACAACTCCGCCACCCGGAGCCCGAGTCCGCGGAGGCGATGAACGTCGCCATAGACGACGTACGGGCGTGGGGCCTGGACGTGGCGCTGGTCCTGGACCGCCTGGTCGACGGTGACCTCAGGGGCATGTTCGACGGCCCCACCACGGTCGGCATCGACCTCGACGCCCCCTTGATCGTCTTCGACCTGTCCCACATCGACCGCAACTCCATCGCCATGCCCATCCTCATGGCGATCGTCGGCGTGTGGCTGGAGCACACCTGGATCCGCCCCGACCGGAAGAAGCGCATCTTCCTGGTCGAGGAGGCCTGGCACATCATCAACAGCCCCTTCGTCGCCCAGCTCTTCCAGCGCCTGCTGAAGTTCGGCCGACGGCTCGGTCTGTCCTTCGTCGCGGTCGTCCACCACCTGTCGGACGTCATCGACGGCGCGGCGGCGAAGGAGGCGGCCGCGATCCTCAAGATGGCATCAACACGGACGATCTACGCCCAAAAGGCGGACGAAGCACGAGCGACGGGCCGCGTACTGGGCCTGCCCCGCTGGGCGGTGGAGATCATCCCCACCCTCACCCCCGGCATCGCGGTCTGGGACGTCAACGGCAACGTACAGGTGGTCAAACACCTGATCACCGAGACCGAACGCCCCCTGGTCTTCACCGACCGCGCGATGACCGAATCATCCGCCGACCACCTGCTCGACGAGGACGACGCCCTGCGCGCCGCCGAGCTGGAGGCGGAGGAACGGGCAGCCGCGTTCATGGAACAGCACCTGAGCGAGGTCGACGGATACGGCTCCTCCGAGTCCACGGTGGCCTGAGCGGGCCTAACGAGCGGGTCCGGTCGATGACCGGCAGGAACAGGCGAGGGAACGGCGTGAACGGCGGCGGAGGAAACGGCGTGAACGGCGGCATGCGATGAGACCGGACGACCGGCGCCCCGAGCAAAGCGGAGGCGGCATCCCCGACGGGCTGCTGATCGCCCTCCTCGGCTTCCTGGTGGGCATGACCCTGCTGGTCTGGTCGGCCACCGGCCTGGCCGGCCTCTTCTCCCACGGCGCCTGGCCCGACGCCATCACCTTCACCCGTACGCCCCTGGCCGTACGCAGCCTGATCACCGCCCCCCAGGACCTCCCCGCCGCCTGGCCGGACACCCCCGCCGACCAGCTCTCCGGCTACGGCCTCTTCTGGGGCCTCTTCATCAGCCAGCTCATGGTCCTCCTCGTCCTGACCGTCTTCGTGATGGGCACCCTGGCCCGCTGGAGGGCCGTACGAGCGAGAGAGAAGGCGGCCCGGGCACAGGGCAAGGGCTGGCCCCCGAGCGCGCCGACCGAGTCCCCCGGCCCTGCCGCCCCGCACGCCGGGGATTACGTCCACAACACGGGCCAGGCCCCCACCTCGGCGTCCGGAGCCCTCGGAGCGCCGGCAAACCCTGTCCCGCCGCCCGCCGGAGGCCACGGCCAGCACGGGGCTACGACCGCTGCCTCGCCCGCCGGGTCCCCCGCCACACCCTCCACGCAGGTCCCCGAACCGCGCGACGGCGCCACCTCGGCTCCGTTCGCCGCGGTGGCCGGGGCCGCCGCGAACCCCACCGCTCCGCTGCCGACCACGAACGGTACGGGACCCGACGCTCCCCTCACCCACCCCCGCCCCGGAGCCACAGAGCCCTCAGCGGCTCTCTTCACAACGGGCGGCAATCAGCTGAGCGGTTGGGCACAGGCGACCCCCTCGGTGATCCTCGGCCCCGCCCAATCCCGCCGCCCCGCCGCCACCCAGGCCGTACGCGACGCCGAGGGCCCCGCCCTGGTCGTCACCTCCGACCCCACCCTCTGGTCGGACACGAAGGACGCCCGCGCGAAGCTGGGCCCGGTCCTCCTCTACGACCCCGCGCACCGCTGCGACACCCCGGCCCGCCTCCACTGGTCCCCCATCACCGGCTGCGAGGACAAGCCGACGGCGGCGGCCAGAGCGACCGCCCTCCTCGCCCCCATCCGCCCCACGGCGAAGATCGACCAGGCGATGGCGGACACGGCGGAAACACTCCTGCGCAGCTACCTGCACGCCGCCGCCATAGACACCCGCACCATCCGCCACCTGCACCGCTGGGCCCAGGGCAGCAACGTCCAGGAAGCGGTACGCACCCTCCGTACGAACCCGAAGGCGGCCCCCGGCGCGGCGGGCGAACTGGAGTCGGCCCTCACCTCGCACCCCGAACGCCGGGACATCGCGCAGGAATTGACCGCCAGGGCCCTCTCCGCCCTCTCCACGGTCAACGTCCGGGAATCCTGCACCCCGAACCGGGCGGACTCCCTGGTCCTGGATTCCTTCGTACACGAGGGGGGAACGCTCTATGTGGTCGGCGACCCCATCGAGGACCCCAAGGCGAACCCTTCCGCCATGCCTCTTCTGACGGCCCTCGCCTCAAGCGTGGTCGAGCGCGGCCGGCGCATGGCCGAACGGTCATCCTCCGGCCGCCTCGACCCACCACTCACCCTGGTCCTGGACGACGTGGCAGCCGTGGCCCCGCTCCCCCAACTCCCCGGCCTCCTGACCAGCGGCCCCGACCAGGGACTGCCCACCCTGGCCCTCCTCCGCTCCCGAGAACAGGCCAGATCCCGCTGGCCGAACCACGAACTCCCGCTGCCGTAACAGCCGTACGTGCCCGCGGATCAGGAACCGTCACCCGGCCGACTGCTGTCCTCCTGAGACACCGCGTACCCGGGAACGGACGGCCACCGCACGGTCAACACCACCGACTCCTCCTCCGCGACCCAGGAGTGGTCCACCCCGCGCCCCCAGACGACGTAGTCGCCCTGGCGTTCCAGCACGACGCTACGGCCGGGAAAGTCGACACGGAAGCGACCGCTGATCAGCACCTGCAGGGCGGTACGTTCCTCACCCCGGACCCACTGCGCGCGCGTGTCGCCTTGTGGGTGGACACCCCATTTGATCTCCACCTCGTCACTCCGGCGAGGATCACCATCCGCCTTGAAATGTCCGAGCAGCCAGCCCCGGTCCAGCGCCGCGTCCTTGCCCGCATTGCCCACATACACGCTGTCGTCCATGCCGCCGAACGCTAACACCAGCCCGCCCGGCGCCCCCGCCTACGCCAGATCCAACCCATACTCCAGCTCCCGCCCGGCATCCCCCTCCACGATCACTCCGCTCGCCACGAACCCGACCCTCCGGTAGAAGGCCGCGGCCCGCCCGTTCCCCTCATGCACGAACAACCGCGCCCGATCGACCCCGACCTCCCGAGCCCACTCCAACGCGGCCGCGAACAACGCCTCTCCAACGCCCTTCCCCCGATGCCCCTCCCGCAGGAACACCCCCACCAGATGCCCCTGTCGCCGCTCGACGACCTCCCCGAAGAAGTCCCGCACGCCGGCTTCCTCCACGAGCACGGTCACCGTCCCCACCCAGCCGTCGCCCCGGGTCTCCGCAACGAACTGCTGCCGCTCCCGAACCCCCTCCGCGGCCCCCTCGGCCCTCTCCTTCCAGTACGCGTCCGACCGGGCCACGGCATCCTCGTACGTCTCCAGAAAGGCGAGATGCGCGACCGGATCCAGAAGCGCCGCCAGCCGCAGCTCCCGTACCTCCCGCCACTCACCGGCACGAACGGACCGGATCACGTATCCCTCGGGAACACCGCTCTCAGAACTCGACACCACATCCATGCCAACCACCGTAATGGCACCGGAAATGCAGAAAGGCCCACACCGTGAGGTGTGGGCCTTTCTGTAATATTTGTTCGGCGGTGTCCTACTCTCCCACAGGGTCCCCCCTGCAGTACCATCGGCGCTGTAAGGCTTAGCTTCCGGGTTCGGAATGTAACCGGGCGTTTCCCTCACGCTATGACCACCGAAACACTATGAAACTGTCAAACACCCGCACCACCCGCTGTGACCCGGGCGGGGTTGTTCGTGGTTTCAGAACCAACACAGTGGACGCGAGCAACTGAGGACAAGCCCTCGGCCTATTAGTACCAGTCAACTCCAGCGGTTACCCGCCTTCCATATCTGGCCTATCAACCCAGTCGTCTACTGGGAGCCTTAACCCCTCAAAGGGGGTGGGAATACTCATCTCGAAGCAGGCTTCCCGCTTAGATGCTTTCAGCGGTTATCCCTCCCGAACGTAGCCAACCAGCCATGCCCTTGGCAGAACAACTGGCACACCAGAGGTTCGTCCGTCCCGGTCCTCTCGTACTAGGGACAGCCCTTCTCAATATTCCTGCGCGCGCAGCGGATAGGGACCGAACTGTCTCACGACGTTCTAAACCCAGCTCGCGTACCGCTTTAATGGGCGAACAGCCCAACCCTTGGGACCGACTCCAGCCCCAGGATGCGACGAGCCGACATCGAGGTGCCAAACCATCCCGTCGATATGGACTCTTGGGGAAGATCAGCCTGTTATCCCCGGGGTACCTTTTATCCGTTGAGCGACGGCGCTTCCACAAGCCACCGCCGGATCACTAGTCCCGACTTTCGTCCCTGCTCGACCCGTCGGTCTCACAGTCAAGCTCCCTTGTGCACTTACACTCACCACCTGATTGCCAACCAGGCTGAGGGAACCTTTGGGCGCCTCCGTTACTCTTTAGGAGGCAACCGCCCCAGTTAAACTACCCATCAGACACTGTCCCCGATCCGGATCACGGACCCGGGTTAGACATCCAGCACGACCAGACTGGTATTTCAACGACGACTCCACCCGAACTGGCGTCCGAGCTTCACAGTCTCCCAGCTATCCTACACAAGCCGAACCGAACACCAATATCAAACTGTAGTAAAGGTCCCGGGGTCTTTCCGTCCTGCTGCGCGAAACGAGCATCTTTACTCGTAGTGCAATTTCACCGGGCCTATGGTTGAGACAGTCGAGAAGTCGTTACGCCATTCGTGCAGGTCGGAACTTACCCGACAAGGAATTTCGCTACCTTAGGATGGTTATAGTTACCACCGCCGTTTACTGGCGCTTAAGTTCTCAGCTTCGCACGCCCGAAAGCGCACTAACCGGTCCCCTTAACGTTCCAGCACCGGGCAGGCGTCAGTCCGTATACATCGCCTTACGGCTTCGCACGGACCTGTGTTTTTAGTAAACAGTCGCTTCTCGCTGGTCTCTGCGGCCACCCCCAGCTCAAGCAGCAAGTGCTATCACCGGTGATGGCCCCCCTTCTCCCGAAGTTACGGGGGCATTTTGCCGAGTTCCTTAACCATAGTTCACCCGAACGCCTCGGTATTCTCTACCTGACCACCTGAGTCGGTTTAGGGTACGGGCCGCCATGAAACTCGCTAGAGGCTTTTCTCGACAGCATAGGATCATCCACTTCACCACAATCGGCTCGGCATCAGGTCTCAGACTATTGCCAGGCGGATTTACCTACCTGACGTCCTACACCCTTACCCCGGGACAACCACCGCCCGGGATGGACTACCTTCCTGCGTCACCCCATCACTCACCTACTACAGGTCTGGTCCGTCGGCTCCACCACTTTCCTTTCCCCGAAGGGTCCGGAACGGCTTCACGGACTTAGCATCGCCTGGTTCAATGTTTGACGCTTCACAGCGGGTACCGGAATATCAACCGGTTATCCATCGACTACGCCTGTCGGCCTCGCCTTAGGTCCCGACTTACCCTGGGCAGATCAGCTTGACCCAGGAACCCTTGGTCAATCGGCGCACACGTTTCTCACGTGTGTATCGCTACTCATGCCTGCATTCTCACTCGTCAACCGTCCACAACTCGCTTCCGCGGCTGCTTCACCCGGCAGACGACGCTCCCCTACCCATCCCAGCGGGCGTTGGCCCTCATGCTGAAATGACACGACTTCGGCGGTACGCTTGAGCCCCGCTACATTGTCGGCGCGGAATCACTAGACCAGTGAGCTATTACGCACTCTTTCAAGGGTGGCTGCTTCTAAGCCAACCTCCTGGTTGTCTGTGCGACTCCACATCCTTTCCCACTTAGCGTACGCTTAGGGGCCTTAGTCGATGCTCTGGGCTGTTTCCCTCTCGACCATGGAGCTTATCCCCCACAGTCTCACTGCCGCGCTCTCACTTACCGGCATTCGGAGTTTGGCTAAGGTCAGTAACCCGGTAGGGCCCATCGCCTATCCAGTGCTCTACCTCCGGCAAGAAACACACGACGCTGCACCTAAATGCATTTCGGGGAGAACCAGCTATCACGGAGTTTGATTGGCCTTTCACCCCTAACCACAGGTCATCCCCCAGGTTTTCAACCCTGGTGGGTTCGGTCCTCCACGAAGTCTTACCTCCGCTTCAACCTGCCCATGGCTAGATCACTCCGCTTCGGGTCTTGAGCGTGCTACTCAAACGCCCTATTCGGACTCGCTTTCGCTACGGCTACCCCACAACGGGTTAACCTCGCAACACACCGCAAACTCGCAGGCTCATTCTTCAAAAGGCACGCAGTCACGAGGCAAGCACAAGTGCTCACCCGACGCTCCCACGGCTTGTAGGCACACGGTTTCAGGTACTATTTCACTCCGCTCCCGCGGTACTTTTCACCATTCCCTCACGGTACTATCCGCTATCGGTCACCAGGGAATATTTAGGCTTAGCGGGTGGTCCCGCCAGATTCACACGGGATTTCTCGGGCCCCGTGCTACTTGGGTGTCTCTCAAACGAGCCGTTGACGTTTCAGCTACGGGGGTCTTACCCTCTACGCCGGACCTTTCGCATGTCCTTCGCCTACATCAACGGTTTCTGACTCGTCCTGTCGCCGGCAGACGACAGAAGAGAGATCCCACAACCCCGTATACGCAACCCCTGCCGGGTCTCACACGCATACGGTTTGGCCTCATCCGGTTTCGCTCGCCACTACTCCCGGAATCACGGTTGTTTTCTCTTCCTGCGGGTACTGAGATGTTTCACTTCCCCGCGTTCCCTCCACTTGCCCTATGTGTTCAGGCAAGGGTGACAGCCCATGACGACTGCCGGGTTTCCCCATTCGGACACCCCCGGATCAAAGCCTGGTTGACGACTCCCCGGGGCCTATCGTGGCCTCCCACGTCCTTCATCGGTTCCTGGTGCCAAGGCATCCACCGTGCGCCCTTAAAAACTTGGCCACAGATGCTCGCGTCCACTGTGCAGTTCTCAAACAACGACCAACCACCCATCACCCCCGGCAACAACCGGAGTTCACTGGGGCCGGCACTGAAGGCAGCCACACGGCCATACCCTCAGACACCCAACAGCGTGCCCGACACCCTCGCCTCTCTCATCCGTGTTCCACGCCGAAGCAGTACTAACGAACCCGAGAAGACCGAGTGTGCCGAATAATCAACGTTCCACCCTTGAGCAACCACCGCAGAACATTCGCCTGCGTTGTGGCCCTGGACCACCGAGCAAGCTCGACGGCCTAGATGCTCCTTAGAAAGGAGGTGATCCAGCCGCACCTTCCGGTACGGCTACCTTGTTACGACTTCGTCCCAATCGCCAGTCCCACCTTCGACAGCTCCCTCCCTTACGGGTTGGGCCACCGGCTTCGGGTGTTACCGACTTTCGTGACGTGACGGGCGGTGTGTACAAGGCCCGGGAACGTATTCACCGCAGCACTGCTGATCTGCGATTACTAGCAACTCCGACTTCATGGGGTCGAGTTGCAGACCCCAATCCGAACTGAGACAGGCTTTTTGAGATTCGCTCCGCCTCACGGCTTCGCAGCTCATTGTACCTGCCATTGTAGCACGTGTGCAGCCCAAGACATAAGGGGCATGATGACTTGACGTCGTCCCCACCTTCCTCCGAGTTGACCCCGGCAGTCTCCTGTGAGTCCCCATCACCCCGAAAGGCATGCTGGCAACACAGAACAAGGGTTGCGCTCGTTGCGGGACTTAACCCAACATCTCACGACACGAGCTGACGACAGCCATGCACCACCTGTACACCGACCACAAGGGGGCGACCATCTCTGGCCGTTTCCGGTGTATGTCAAGCCTTGGTAAGGTTCTTCGCGTTGCGTCGAATTAAGCCACATGCTCCGCTGCTTGTGCGGGCCCCCGTCAATTCCTTTGAGTTTTAGCCTTGCGGCCGTACTCCCCAGGCGGGGAACTTAATGCGTTAGCTGCGGCACCGACGACGTGGAATGTCGCCAACACCTAGTTCCCACCGTTTACGGCGTGGACTACCAGGGTATCTAATCCTGTTCGCTCCCCACGCTTTCGCTCCTCAGCGTCAGTAATGGCCCAGAGATCCGCCTTCGCCACCGGTGTTCCTCCTGATATCTGCGCATTTCACCGCTACACCAGGAATTCCGATCTCCCCTACCACACTCTAGTCTGCCCGTATCGAATGCAGACCCGGGGTTAAGCCCCGGGCTTTCACATCCGACGCGACAGACCGCCTACGAGCTCTTTACGCCCAATAATTCCGGACAACGCTCGCGCCCTACGTATTACCGCGGCTGCTGGCACGTAGTTAGCCGGCGCTTCTTCTGCAGGTACCGTCACTTTCGCTTCTTCCCTGCTGAAAGAGGTTTACAACCCGAAGGCCGTCATCCCTCACGCGGCGTCGCTGCATCAGGCTTTCGCCCATTGTGCAATATTCCCCACTGCTGCCTCCCGTAGGAGTCTGGGCCGTGTCTCAGTCCCAGTGTGGCCGGTCGCCCTCTCAGGCCGGCTACCCGTCGTCGCCTTGGTGAGCCGTTACCTCACCAACAAGCTGATAGGCCGCGGGCTCATCCTTCACCGCCGGAGCTTTCCACCACCAGGCCATGCGGCCGGTGGTTGTATCCGGTATTAGACCCCGTTTCCAGGGCTTGTCCCAGAGTGAAGGGCAGATTGCCCACGTGTTACTCACCCGTTCGCCACTAATCCCCACCGAAGTGGTTCATCGTTCGACTTGCATGTGTTAAGCACGCCGCCAGCGTTCGTCCTGAGCCAGGATCAAACTCTCCGTGAATGTTTACCCGTAATCGGGTGCACACATCACGAGAGCGGAACAGCCAGGCGGAATAAGCCCGGCCGTTCACAGCGTCCTCGCTGTGTTTTTTCAAAGGAACCTCGCCCCAACCACATGGCCGGGAACGGGGTATCAACATATCTGGCGTTGATTTTTGGCACGCTGTTGAGTTCTCAAGGAACGGACGCTTCCTTTGTACTCACCCGAGCAACTTCTCGGACTTTCCTCCGGGCGCTTCCCTTCGGTCTTGCGTTTCCGACTCTATCAGATCGTTTTCCGATCCGATTTCCTCGGTGCTTTCCAGGTTTCCGCTTCCGCGTTTCCCTTTCCGGCGGTTCCGACTCTATCAGATCCTTTCGGGCCTGATTCCCAGTCAGCGGGGGTTGTCTTCCCGGCTGTTGGGCCGTTCCGACGTTCCAAACCTTAGCGGATCTGCTCGGCAGTTCCCAATCGGGGCTGTCGAACCCAAATCGAATTGAATTCGGGCGCGCCGAATTCATCCCGGCTGGGAGATCGTTCTGGTTGGTTTGTGTGCCGCTTGAGCGGCGGAGGTGCTGTCGCAGAACCGTTACAGCTCCGTGGCAACCCGAAGAACTCTACGGATCGCGGGGTGGACTGTCAAGCTTCCCCAAGGTGACCCACGACCAAACCTCGGGCGCCCTTCAAGCGTACGACTTCAGCCGAGGTCCGTGAGCCGACCGCCGGCATCCGGCTGGGCGTGCTCGACGCGGCGGAGGAGCCGGGTCAGGACCTCGCCCAGGACGGTGCGTTCCAGAGGGGAGAGGTCCTGGAGGAGGTCCTCCTCGAAGACAGAGGCGAGGCGCATGGCCTCCAGCCACTTCTCACGGCCCTTGGGGGTGAGCTCGACGATGACGCGTACGCGGTTGGTCTCGTCGCGCTCCCTCGTCACCAGCCCCTCGGCGACCATGCGGTCGATGCGGTGGGTCATGGCGGCCGGGGTGAGGCCGAGCCGCTTGGCGAGCTCGCTCGGGCCCATGCGGTACGGGGCGCCGGAGAGGACGAGGGCCTTCAGGACCTCCCACTCGGCGTTGCTGATGCCGAGCGCCGAGGTCTGACGGCCGTAGGCGACGTTCATACGGCGGTTGAGGCGGGAGAGCGCCGAGACGATCTTCTCGACCTGGGGGTCGAGGTCCTGGAACTCGCGCTGGTAGGCGGCGATCTGCTCTTCGAGTGTCGGCTCGGCGGTGCCGGGGGTGCCTGGGGTGTCGCCCATGGGCGCAGTATGGCATGCCGTCGCTTGGCCTCGAAGTCCTTCGAGGTGTACTGTTTAGGTTCTAAGTTTTATCTTCGAAGTCTTCAGTGTTGACGCTTGGGCTGGAGAGCTTCCCTTACCTAGGCAGGTGAACGTGACCAGGGGGATGGGCGCAGCGATGCGTCGGATTCATGTGGGCAACGCGCTCGGCGCGTTCGGACTCGGCTTCACCGTCCCGTATCTGTACGTCTATGTGGCGCAGGTGCGGGATCTTGGTTCGATGACGGCGGGGCTCGTGCTCGCGGTCTTCGCCGTGGCCGCGCTGGTGGTGCTGCCGTTCGCCGGGCGGGCCATAGTCCGGCGCGGGCCGCTTCCGGTGCTGCTCGCCGCCCTGGTCACCGCCGCCGTCGGGTCGCTGAGCCTCGGGCTGGCGGCCGGTGCGACGACCGTGCTGCTGTCCGCGGCGGCGCTCGGGGCCGGGCAGGCCGTGACGCAGCCGGCCCTCGCGACGATGATCGTCGACTGTTCGAGTACGGAGAACCGGTCTCGGGCCTTCGCCACGCAGTTCTTTCTGCAGAACCTCGGGCTCGGGGTCGGTGGGCTGATGGGCGGGCATCTCGTCGATCCGTCGCGGGCGGGTTCCTTCACCTTGTTGTTCTCCATCCAGGCGGCGATGTTCCTGCTGCTCGTGGGTGTGATGGCGACCGTGCGGACGCCTCGGGCGCCGAAGGTCGAGGGCGCGTCGGCGGGGGCGGCGGCCGGGGGGAACTGGAAGCGGCTGCTCGGCGATCGGGCCATGGTGCAGCTGTGTGTGCTCGGATTCGTGTTGTTCTTCGCCTGCTACGGGCAGTTCGAGTCGGGGCTCAGTGCGTACGGGGTCGAGGCGGCCGGGATATCGACGTCCGCGCTCGGGACGGCGTTGGCCGCCAACACCGCGGTGATCGTGGTCGCGCAGTTCGCCGTGCTGCGGTTCGTGGAGCGGCGTCGGCGGTCGCGGGTGATCGCGTGTGTGGGGCTCATATGGGCCGTGGCCTGGGGTGTGGCCGGGTTCGCGGGGCTCGGGCAGGTGAGTCAGAGCATGGCGACGGCGGCGTTCGTGTCGACGTATGCGCTGTTCGGGTTGGGGGAGGCGATGTTGTCGCCGACGGTTGCCCCGCTGGTGGCGGATCTTGCGCCGGAGGGGGCGGCTGGGCAGTACAACTCCGCGTTCGCGCTGGTGAAGCAGCTTGCGTTGGCTGTGGGGCCGGTGGTGGGTGGGCCCATGGGGGCGTCGTTGCCTGCGCCGTATGTGGTGGTGTTTCTGCTGTTTTCCCTCGGGATCGTCGTTCTGGCGGTCCGGTTGGGGCGGGAGCTCACGGCGGTTCAGGATCAGCCGGCGTTGGCCAAGAGTCGGGTGGTGGCTCGGGGTGGGGTGGCTTCGGATCCCGCCGTGGTGCGGGGCTGACTTTTTCGCCCCCGCCGCCCCTACCCGTCCCATCACCAGGGGCTGCCGCCCCTTCGACCCCGCACGCGGTCGAGCTCGGGGGGCATGGGTTGTCGGGCGGGTGCAGGGGCGTTGTGGTTGATCGCGCAGTTCCCCGCGCCCCTTAAAAGCATGGGGCGAGCCCGGTGTCTTTTAGGGGCGCGGGGAACTGCGCGGCCAGCCCCCGTCCGCCCGCGCACACCCACGCACCACAGACACCCCCACCCGTGAACTACCCACCCACCTCTCGGGGTCGGAGGGCGAACTCGCACCAGACCGACTTGCCGCCGCCGGGGGCTCGGCGGCTGCCCCAGTTGGAGGCGATGGTGGCGATGATGGCGATGCCGCGGCCTGACTCGTCGGCGGGATCGGCTCGGCGGCGCCGGGGAAGGTGGTCGTCGCCGTCGGTGACCTCGACGATGAGGCGGCGGTCGGTGCGCCGGAGGCGTAGGCGCATGGGTGGGGTGCCGTGTTGGAGCGAGTTCGCGACGAGTTCGCTGGCTGCCAGGACGCCCAGGTCGTGGAGGTCCGGGGGGAAGCGCCAGCTCGTGAGGACGCCGGAGGCGAAGGCCCGGGCCCGGGGGGCCGCTTCCACGCCGCCCAGGAGTTCCAGGGCCGCGTTGCGGAAGAGTTCGCTGTCGGAGCCCGTGCGGGCCGGGTGCTGGAGGACGAGGACGGCGACGTCGTCGTCGTGGTCGGCCGTGACGCCGGTGGAGCGGACCAGGCGGTCGCAGACGACCTGGGGGGTGCCCGTGGCGCCGGCCAGGGCGCGTTCCAGGGCCGCGATTCCCTCGTCGAGGTCCTCGTTACGGCGTTCCACGAGGCCGTCCGTGTAGAAGACGGCCGTGGAGCCGGGGCCGAGGGGGATCGAGCCGGAGGAGTGGGTCCAGCCGCCGGTGCCGAGTGGGGGGCCGGTCGGTTCGTCGGCGCGCAGGACGGTGCCGCTCTCGTCGCGGACGAGGATGGGGAGGTGGCCTGCGGAGGAGTAGACCAGGCGGCCCTCGTTGGGGTCGTGGACGGCGTAGGCGCAGGTGGCGATCTGGTTGGGGTCGATCTCCGTGGCGAGGCCGTCGAGGAGTTGCAGGACCTCGTGCGGGGGGAGGTCGAGGCGGGCATAGGCGCGGACGGCCGTACGGAGCTGGCCCATGACCGCGGCCGCGCGGACGCCTCGGCCCATGACGTCGCCGATGACGAGGGCGGTGCGGCCGCCGCCGAGGGTGATCACGTCGTACCAGTCGCCGCCGACGGCGGTCTCGGTGCCGCCGGGGTGGTAGACGGCGGCGATGCGCAGGTCGTCGGGTTGCTCCAGCTCCTGTGGGAGGAGGGAGCGCTGGAGGGTGACGGCGGTTTCGCGCTGGCGGCGTTCGCTGGCGCGCAGGCGCTCCGCGGCCTCGGCGTGGTCGGTGACGTCGGCAGCGAAGATCAGTACGCCGCCGTCGCTCTGCTCGGCGCCGCTCGGGACGTCGACGGGCGTGCAGGTGATCGTGTAGCTGCGGCCGCTCGGGGCCTTGCGGGACTTGACCGTGCGGGGTCTGGAGCTGCGCAGGACCTGGTCGAGGAGCGGGAGGAGACCGAGAGTGTCCAGCTCGGGCAGGGCCTCGCGGGCGGGTTCGCCGAGCGGGCGTACGCCGAAGGCCGCGGCATAGGCGTCGTTGACGTAGGCCGTGCGGTGGTCGGAGCCGTGCACGAGGGCGACGAGGGCCGGGATGCGGTCGAGGATCTCGCGGGTGGGGAGGTCGTCGACGGCAGGCACGGTCGGCGTGTCGTCCGGGGGGGCGTCGGTCTGCCGTTCGACGCGGGCTGCGGGCACGGAGCCTTCCCCCCGCCGGTCCGGGGTGACCGTGTGTTCGGTCCGCGCTGCGGCGCGGCGCTGCGTACCGGGGAGCCGGGCGCTCCAGCGCGTGAAGTTCACCGAATCCTTGCCTCGTGCCTCGTGTTGTTGTCTGTGGCCGGCTCCGGATCCGGCCGGTGGCCCGGGGGGTTGCCCCGGGGTGCGGCGGTGGGGGACGCCTGGTCGTGGGTGCCGAACGGGTGCTGGGCGAATGTCGAGCGGGTACTGAAGGGGGTGGTTCGTACGGGCTTGGTGGGTGTTGCGTGGGCAAGGGGGTGGCCCCGCCCGGGATCGTGGATCACCTCGCGGACCAGTCTGGCCGACCGGACCGACATCCGTCAGACGTCGGTCTGAACGGTGGAGTTCCTGGATCCGGTCAGGACGACCCCTTCGGGTCCCCAGGAGGCTTTCCACCGGCCGCGAGTTCGAACTCCGCACGGGGATGTTCGAGTGATCCGAGCGAGACGATCTCCCGTTTGAAGAGCCCGGAGAGGGTCCATTCGGCGAGGACGCGGGCCTTGCGGTTGAAGGTCGGCACCCTGCTCAGGTGGTAGACGCGGTGCATGAACCAGGCAGGGTAGCCCTTCAGCTTCCGCCCGTAGACATGGGCGACGCCCTTGTGCAGGCCCAGGGAGGCGACCGAGCCGACGTACTTGTGGGAGTACGTCTGGAGCGGCTCGCCGCGCAGGGAGCGGGCGATGTTGTCGCCGAGGGCACGGGCCTGGCGTACGGCGTGCTGGGCGTTGGGGGCGGTCTCCTTGCCGGGTTCGGCCGTGACGTCGGGGACGGCGGCCGCGTCGCCCGCGGCCCAGGCGTGCGCGACGCCCTCCACGGTCAGTTCGGCGGTGCACTTCAGGCGCCCGCGCTCGTTCAGCGGGAGGTCGGTGGCGGCGAGGACCGGGTGCGGTTTCACACCGGCCGTCCACACGACCGTACGGGTCGGGAAGCGGGCGCCGTCGCTGAGGACGGCGACGCGGTCGGCGCACGACTCCAGGCGGGTGTGGAGGCGTACGTCGATGTTGCGGCGGCGCAGTTCGGTGACCGTGTAGCGGCCCATCTCCTCGCCGACCTCCGGGAGGATGCGGTCGGAGGCTTCCACGAGGATCCACTTCATGTCCTCGGGTTTGACGTTGTGGTAGTAGCGCGCGGTGTAGCGGGCCATGTCCTCCAGCTCGCCGAGCGCCTCCACGCCGGCGTAGCCGCCGCCCACGAAGACGAAGGTCAGGGCGGCGTCGCGGATCGCGGGGTCGCGGGTGGAGGAGGCGATGTCCATCTGTTCGATGACGTGGTTGCGCAGGCCGATGGCCTCTTCGACCGTCTTGAAGCCGATGCCGAAGTCCGCGAGGCCGGGGATCGGCAGGGTGCGGGAGATCGAGCCGGGGGCGAGGACGAGTTCGTCGTACGTCAGCTGCTCGGAGCCCGTGCCCTCCTCCTCGGTGGCGAGGGTGTTGAGGGTCGCGATGCGTTTGGCGTGGTTGATCTCGGTGGCCTCGCCGATGACGACCTTGCACCGGTCGAGGACGCGGCGCAGGGGCACGACGACGTGGCGGGGCGAGATGGAGCCCGCGGCGGCCTCCGGAAGGAAGGGTTGATACGTCATATAGGGGTCGGGGGACACGACGACGATCTCGACGTCACCACGCCCGAGTTCCGGTTTGAGCTGTCGCTGCAGACGCAGCGCTGTGTACAGCCCGACGTATCCGCCGCCGACGATGAGGATGCGCATCGGTTCCTTCACCATCCCATGACGCACCTTGCTCGTTGGTTTGTCCACAGGCCCGGCAATTTGTGTGACCGGTCGCCGTGGGGGCGCGGGGTTGGCCGATTTACCGGCGTGTGAGGCAGATGCGCAGGTCAGATGGTGTGAGCCGGGTGGCAGGAGGGGGCGCAAAGCGGACGTAAACCGCCCGTACTCCGTTCGGGGGGCGCTCCGTGCGGAACGTGCCCCTTCTGAATTGACTCCCTCTCAACTATGTTCGTGTGTCGACGGGGTGTAGGGGGATGCGTTCAAGAGGTTCGGGGCCGGCTCTCCGACGAAGGGAATCGGGGGACCACCGAGGACCTTGGACGCTCGTTCCGCCGCTCCGGCTTTCGATGACGGGGAGAGTCTCCGGGGGGAGACGTCATTACCGGGGGAACACGTATGCATATTCAGGAGTCTCATTGGTCGTCCGCGTCCACCATCGCACCCGGTGGTGCGATCGGCTCGGCGGGCGGCAACGGACGCGGTGACGGAGTGCGTTCCACTCCGCTCCGCGTGGACGCACAGCGCAACCTCGAGCACGTGCTGCGTGCGGCGCGCGAGGTCTTCGGCGAGCTGGGTTACGGCGCGCCGATGGAGGACGTGGCCCGCCGCGCGCGGGTCGGTGTCGGCACGGTGTACCGGCGCTTCCCGAGCAAGGACGTCCTGGTCCGCCGGATAGCCGAGGAGGAGACGTCTCGGCTCACCGAACAGGCCAGGGTGGCGCTCGGGCAGGAGGAGGACCCGTGGCAGGCGCTGTCGCGGTTCCTGCGGACGTCGGTGGCCTCGGGTGCCGGGCGGCTGCTGCCGCCGCAGGTGCTGCGGGTCGGGGTCGCGGAGGACGGGTCCGAGGAGGTCGGCGGGATCGTCGTGGACGAGGCGCGGGTGCCGCAGCAGCGGGTTCAGCCGGGGGCCGAGCTTCGGCTGGTGTCGGCGGATTCCGGTGCGGGTGCCGGGGGCGCCGGTGGCGGGGCCGTGGATGATGCCGGGGCTTCGGCGCTGCTCGAGGTGGTGGGGCAGTTGGTGGAGCGGGCTCGGGCGGCGGGTGAGCTGCGAGCCGGTGTGACCGTGGCGGATGTGTTGTTGGTGATCGCCACGGGGGCGCCTTCCTTGCCGGATGCGGAGCAGCAGGCTGCCGCGTCGGCTCGGTTGCTGGACATCCTGTTGGAGGGGTTGCGGTCTCGGCCTGCCTGATGGTGGGCGGGTGAGGGGTCGTCAGGGGTGGTGTGGGGTGTTTTTTCGCCCCCGCCACCCCTACCCGTTCCCATCCCCAGGGGCGCTGCCCCTTCGACCCCGGATCGCGATCCGGGTGCTGCCGCCCCCGGGCCCCCGCTGGGGATGAAGGGGTGGCTGCCGTGAGTTCGTACGTGGCGGAGCGTCGTGGCTTGTCGCGCAGTTCCCCACGCCCCTTAAGGGGCGAAGCCCCTCTGCATGGCCCCCTCCCATATGCGCATCACTCGTTTGAGTGAACGGCTGTACTGATGTCCGGGGAGGCCCCTCGGACGAGTGGTATGCCCTTGCTGCTAGGGACTGAACAAAAGCCAATATGGCACTCTGACCTGGTGTTCGGGACTGGGTCGGCTGGCGGCGGGGGCTTCCGCGATGGGTGTTGACGGGCGGGACGAGTCGAGGCCGGAGGCGGAGCCTCAGGTGCCCAGCCAAGGGGGGCGTGGGGTTCCGGCGCAGTGGGATCGGTTGGACTTCGGGGTGCTGCCGCCGCCGCGGGGGCCTTCCGATGCCGATCTGATCGAGCGGATGCGGTCGGGGGACGACTCGGCGTACGAGGAGCTGTACCGGCGGCACGCCGAAGCCGTGCGTCGGTATGCGCGGACCTGTTGCCTGGACGCCCACACCGCGGACGATCTGACGGCCGAGGTCTTCGCCCGGATGTTGCAGGCCGTGCGGGGCGGGTCGGGGCCCGAGCACGCCGTACGGGCTTATCTGCTGACGTCTGTGCGGCGGGTCGCCGCCACCTGGACGAGTTCCGCCAAGCGGGAGCACCTGGTCGACGACTTCGCGGTGTTCGCGGCGCAGGCGTCGCGTGGGGCCGAGGTGTCGGACACGACCGCATCCATGAGCTCCCTCGGAGCGGGACTCGATCTCGGGGCGGATGTGCGGGCGATGCACGAGGCCGAGCAGTCGATGGCGATGCGGGCGTTCCGGTCGTTGCCGGAGCGGTGGCAGGCCGTGCTGTGGCACACGGAGGTCGAGGACGAGTCGCCGAGCGAAGTCGCCACGCTCTTCGGGCTGGACGCCAACGGGACGCGGGTGCTGGCCAGTCGGGCACGGGAGGGGCTCAAACAGGCGTATCTACAGGCCCATGTGAGCGCCACGCTCGCGGGGAACTCGGCGGAGTGCGGGCGTTACGCCGACCGGCTCGGCGCGTACGCCCGTGGCAGTCTGCGTACGCGGGCCGAGCGAGGGCTGCGGGCGCATCTGGAGGAGTGTGCGGCGTGCCGGCTGGCCGTCGGGCAGATCAAGGAAGTCGCCGGCGGTATCCCCGCCGTCGTACCGGTCGCGGTCATCGGGTGGTTCGGTGCGGCCGGGTACGCGAAGGTGGCCGCGCTCGTCGCCGGTGGCGCGGGGGCCGGGGCGGCCGGGGCCGCGGGTGCGGCGCCCGCGGCGAGTGGTGGGTCCGGTGGCGCGGGTGCGGGGGGTGGGGCTGCCGCTGAAGAGCTCGGCGCGCCGGCGAAGGTCGGTATCGCGGTGAGTGTGGCCGGGATGGTCGCCGCCGCGGTGGCGCTCGTGCTGGCGGGCGACGACGTGGAGAAGAAGGAACCGTCGGCCAAAGCGCCGTCCTCCCAGCCCGTCGAGGCTTCGCCGGAGCCGGAGCCGTCGGCGCCGCCGGAGGAGGAGCCCGCGCCGGGCGCGCCGCCGGTGGTGGTGGCGATGTCCAAGCCGTTGCCGACGCCGACACCGACACCATCGCCGTCGGTATCACCGGCGCCCTCCGCGAAACCGGCGCCTACACCTACGCCCACTCCGACTCCTTCGCCGACCAAGTCGTCGCCCACACCGACGCCGACGCCCCCTCCCCCGCCTCCACCGGCCGTCCATCAGTGGAACGCGCTGCGGTACGGCGTGCTCGGCGACGGCACCGCGCCCGAGATGCGGTTCGGGGAGAGCAGTTGGGTGTGGCAGCGGTACGGGGTGTCGATCGGTGGGAAGCAGTACGCGAACGGGGTGACCGTGCACGGTCGGTCCTCCGTGACCATCGACCTCAACCGGCGGTGCGGCGCGTACGACGCGCTCGTCGGCGTCGACGACATGACGCACGGCCTCGGCGAGGTCTACTTCTCCGTCTACGGCGACGGGGTCCGGCTGTGGCAGTCCGGGCTGGTGCGGGGTGGGGAGCCGGCGGTTCCGGTCCATGTGGATCTCCGTGGGCGGGAGACGGTACGGCTGGTCGTCGAGCCGCACAGCCACTACGACCTGGTGGCGTTGGCGGACTGGGCGGAGTCCGGGTTCACCTGCGAGTGAGGGCTCGGCGGCGAGGGTCGGCAGTGGTTGGGAGTCAGAGCGGGCGGGGTGATCGCCGCGTGCGCCGGCTGGTTCCGGCGGCTAGGGCTGCCGCCCCCAGGCCCCCGCTGGGGGATGAAGGGGTGGCTGCCGTGAGTTCGTAGGTGCCGGAGCGTCGTGGCTTGTCGCGCAGTTCCCCGCGCCTCTTAAGGGGCACTCCCGTGCGGGGCTAACCCCGTCTCGCCGTCGCCCCCGCTCCCAGTGCGCCTCTCTGCGGCTTGATGCCGGCCGGTACCGCGCGTTGCCTCGCCGGTGTGCCTGTCCAGCAGGTGCCGCGGCGGGAGAGGAGGCGGCGGAGCCAGAGTTCCAGGGAGACCAGGTCGGCCAGGCCGTCCAGGGGGAGGGGTTCGCCCTCGGCCGCCGCGCGGAGGGCCTTGCGGACCACTCGGGCTTCGACCAGACCCGCCTGGGCCAGGAGGGGGGTGTCGAAGAGGGCGATCAGGGTGTCGGCGGCTGCGCGGAGGCCGGTGCGGGCGGCGGCGGCGGAGTTGGCGTGGGAGGGGGCGCCCCAGCCGGGCGGGAGGTCGGTGATGCCGGCGCCCTCCAGGACCGTACGGAGGATGGCGGCGCGGGCGCCCGGCTGGACGCGCAGGGCCTCGGGGAGGGCGCGGCAGGCGCGGACGACCTGGTTGTCGAGGAAGGGGGCGTGGAGGCGTTGGGAGCGGATCTCCGCGGCCTGTTCCAGGATCCTCAGGTCCGTGGCGTGGCGGGCCAGGGCCGCGCGGGCGCGGAAGTCTCCGGGGCGCTGGCCGGGTCCCACGCTCGGGCGGCCGGTCATCGCGCCCAGACGAATCGATACTTCGGCCAGGGCCTCGCCGGTGAGCCAGCGGGCCGCCGGGCCCGGTCTGGCCCAGTTGAGGGCTGCCAGGGAGGCGCCCACCGCGCCTGAGGGTTCCTCGAAGCGGCGTTGCATCAGACGGTCGGCGAGGACTTCCACGCCTGCCCGGTACGGGGTGCGGGCCAGTTTCCGGGCGGCGCCGTACACGCGCGCGGGGACCATCACCGAGCCGTCGGCCCTGGCGAGGGCGGCGACCGGGCGGACCAGGTGGCGGCGTTTGCGGTCCATGAGGAGGTCGGCGAGGCGGGCGGGGTGGGCGTCCAGGACCTGGCGGGCGCCGTAGCCGGTGAAGTGGTCGGCGCTGCCGGAGGCCAGACGGGCGCGGTGCCGGGCGGCCGTCACGAGGGACGGGCCCGGTTCGTCGGTCAGGGGGCCCTCGAGGTCGGCGTACGGGAGTACTTCCTCGCCACCCGTCACGACCACGTGGTGGAGGCGGGGGTTGGCGGCCAAGGTGCCCGCGCGTTCCAGTTCGGCTTCGCGGCCCGAGGTGGCCAGGTCGTTGAAGGTGACGGCGAGGAGGCGTTCGCCGGCGCCCGTGCCGTGGCCGAGGACCGTGCCGGGGGCGCCGGGCAGGCCGGCGGCGAGCAGGGCCAGGGTGCCGGAGGCGGGGCCGCCGGAGAGGTCGGCGCCGATGCCGGGGACGGGCATGCCGCGGGAGGCGCGGCGCTCGGCGGGGCCCATGCCGGGGACCGGGCCGGGGTCGACGTCGGGTACGTGCCGGGGCGCGGACAGGCGGGCCCGTACGGCTTCCACGAGGGCGTCGCGTACGGCGTCGACCGCGCTGGCCGGGTCGGCGGAGGGGGCGGCGACGGCGAGGGACGCGACCGGCTCGTAGCCGGCGATCTCACGGGAACCGGCGCGCAGGATCAGCGCGTGCCCCGGGGGAATGCGGCGCACGCCGTCGTACGGAGTGGAGTCGTGGAGGGCGTCCGGTACGTCGGGGGCGGCCAGCAGGGCAGCCAGGTGCCCGAAGTCGAGGTTGGCCTCGATGAGGTCGGCGAGAGGGAGAGCGGCCGTCGCGTACGCGGTGCCGCCGGCCCAGGGGGTGTAGAAGACCGGGCGCGCGCCCGCGAGGTCGCCGCAGACCGTCAGCCGGCGGCCGACCTGGACGATGGCGGTGTAGCTGCCGGGCCAGGCGGTGAGGTGACGGAGGGCGCCGCCGCGGGCGGCGAACAGGCCCACGCGCAGCTGCTCGTCGGAGGCGCCGCAGATGCCGAGAACGGCGATCTTGGTCTGCGCGTCGGCCTGGACGACGCGCACCTCGTCCGGGCGCCAGTCACCGACGGCCCACAGCGGGTCCGGGTCCCCCCACAGGAGGTGCGAGCCGACCGGATGCACGGTCTCGCCGTCGAGTCCCGTGGCGCCCGCGGACCCGATCACGGGTGCGCCGGCGGCGGTACTGCTCCATCCCACCAACCACCGCATGGACGCCTCCACAGGCTGTGGACAACCAGTGCACCGTACGAACCGGCTCCCATGCTGCCACGAAGGAGGCTTGTCGGAGGGCGTGTGCGATGGCTTGCACACCGGTAAGTGCGCCCCTGGCGAGCCTTGAGCGCTCCCCCGTCAGACCCTCAAGTCGCCCTGGAAGAGGGGTGGTCGACAAAGGTGGACCCCGGGTCTACGACGTGAATGCGCCCCCGGTACGCTCCCCCAGACCACCTAACGCGCCCTGAACAGACGTGGTCGGAGCGGTATTCACCCTCGACGACCACCGTCGATTTTCGGCCAAATCGGGCTCGACGGGCGGAGTGCGCACACCC
This sequence comes from Streptomyces sp. CA-210063, assembly GCF_024612015.1. Classification (NCBI taxonomy): domain Bacteria; kingdom Bacillati; phylum Actinomycetota; class Actinomycetes; order Kitasatosporales; family Streptomycetaceae; genus Streptomyces; species Streptomyces sp. CA-210063. The sequence goes on along the minus strand of NZ_CP102512.1, from coordinate 5,695,981 downwards.
TCCATACCGCCCCCGATGGCGACTCAGCGTCAACGCACAGTCCGGGAGGCGGAGTTCGCCTCCCGGACCGGTCCGCCGCCCGCGGGGATGTAGGCGGCGGTGTCCCCCAGCCCACTGGATCCAGTACAGCGGGCCGACCCACGCACGACCATGGAACCGCTCCCCCGGTGGCCGGAGAAGAGCGCACGGGCGGGCGCACGGCCACACAGCGGGAGCACGTGACAACACTCCGTACTCTGTCCGCAACTTCGTACGTACCACAATCCCGCCATCCGGATTTGGGCCCCTTAACGCTTGGGATGCGGCGAACTACGCTGGGTTTACGAATGCCGCGTGCCTATGCCGCCGCGGCAGCCGTCTGTTCGAGGGGTGGCGCAATGTCCAGGGAGCAACGCGGGCCGAACGAAAAGCTCGGCGCCGTTCTCGCCCTCGCGGGAATCAGCAACGCAGGACTCGCGCGTCGCGTCAACGACCTTGGCGCTCAACGCGGGTTGACACTTCGCTACGACAAGACCTCGGTGGCGCGGTGGGTCTCCAAGGGCATGGTCCCCCAGGGCGCCGCGCCCCATCTCATCGCGGCCGCGATCGGCCAGAAGCTCGGCCGACCCGTGCCGCTCCACGAGATCGGCCTGGCGGACGCGGATCCCGCCCCCGAAGTGGGCCTCGCCTTCCCCCGTGACGTCGGACAGGCGGTGCGCGCGGCGACGGAGCTGTACCGCCTCGACCTAGCCGGCCGCCGCGCGGGCTCCGGCGGCATCTGGCAGTCCCTCGCCGGATCGTTCGCGGTGAGCGCCTACGCGACACCCGCCTCACGATGGCTGATAACCCCGGCCGACAGTTCGGTGGCGCGCGAGGCGGGCTCCGCGGAGGACTCCGGGTCGCCGCTGAAAGTCGGCCACAGCGATGTGCAGAAGCTGCGGGAGGCCGCCGAGGACGCCAGGCGCTGGGACTCCAAGTACGGGGGCGGCGACTGGCGTTCGTCCATGGTGCCGGAGTGTCTGCGCGTCGAGGCCGCGCCGCTGCTGCTCGGGTCGTACTCCGACGAGGTGGGCCGCGCGCTGTTCGGAGCGTCCGCGGAACTCACCCGCCTCGCCGGCTGGATGGCCTTTGACACGGGTCAGCAGGAGGCCGCGCAGCGGTACTACATCCAGGCGTTGAGGCTCGCGCGGGCCGCGGCCGACGTGCCGCTGGGCGGGTATGTGCTCGCCACGATGTCCCTGCAGGCGACCTACCGAGGGTTCGGCGACGAGGGTGTCGATCTCGCGCAGGCCGCGCTCGAACGCAACCGGGGGCTGGCCACCGCCCGCACGATGAGCTTCTTCCGGCTCGTCGAGGCGAGGGCGCACGCGCGCGCGGGTGACGCGGTGGCCGCCGGGGCGGCCCTGAAGGCCGCCGAGGGGTGGCTGGAGCGGGCCCGTGACGGCGACAACGATCCGACCTGGCTCGGGTTCTACGGCTACGACCGCTTCGCCGCGGACGCCGCGGAGTGCTACCGCGACCTCAAGGCGCCGCGTCAGGTGCGCCGCTTCACCGAGCAGGCGCTGTCGCGGCCGACGGAGGAGTTCGTACGCTCGCACGGGCTGCGGCTCGTCGTGTCGGCGGTCGCGGAGCTGGAGTCGGGCAACCTCGATGCGGCGTGCGAGCAGGGGGTACGGGCGGTGGAGGTCGCGGGGCGCATTTCCTCGGCTCGTACGACCGAGTATGTGAAGGATCTGCTGCATCGGCTCGAGCCGTATGGGGATGAGCCGCGGGTGATCGAGCTGCGGGAGAGGGCACGACCTCTGTTGATGACGCCTGCGTAGGTTTTTGGGCACCTACTCGTCTGCCGGGTTTGTGAGGGTTTTGCGGCTGCGGGTGCATTGTGGTTGATCGCGCCCGCGCGGCGGAGCCGCATATCGATACAGCCCCGCGCCCCTAAGAGGTCGTGACCGGCGTCATGAAGACGTCCCCCGGGTTTGAGGGCATTGTCAGTGGTGCAGTGCACTATCGGAGTCGGGAGGTGGGGCGCGTGCGGAGGCAGGGCGCTTACGACTGTGATGTGCTCGTGGTCGGTGGTGGGATCGTCGGGCTGTCCACCGCGTATGCGATCACGCGGGCGGCGCCGGGCACGCGGGTCACCGTGCTGGAGAAGGAGCCCGGGCCCGCCCGGCATCAGACCGGGCGGAACAGCGGGGTCATCCACAGCGGGATCTACTACCGGCCCGGGTCGCTGAAGGCGCGGTACGCGGTCAAGGGCGCCGCCGAGATGGTCAAGTTCTGCGCCGAGTACGGCATCGACCACGCGGTCACCGGGAAGCTGATCGTCGCCACCGAGAGGTCGGAGCTGCCCCGGCTGCACGCCCTCGTGCAGCGCGGGCGGGAGAACGGGATTCCGGTGCGGGAACTGGGCGCCGCCCAGATCGCCGAGTACGAGCCGGAGGTGCGCGGGCTCGCGGCCATACACGTCGGGACCACCGGGATCTGCGACTTCGTCGGGGTCGCCCGGCAGCTCGCGCGGGCGTCCGGCGCCGAGATCCGCTACGGCGCCGAGGTCGAGCGCATCGACCGGCGGGCCTCGCTGGGGGTCGCCGTACGGATCCGGGGCGGCGATGTCGTACGGGGGCGGGTGCTGGTGAACTGCGCCGGGCTGCACTGCGACGAGGTGGCGCGGCTGACCGGGGACGAGCCCGGGATGCGGATCGTGCCGTTCCGGGGGGAGTACTACGAGCTGGCGCGGCCCGAGCTGGTCCGTGGACTCGTGTATCCGGTGCCCGATCCGGCGTTTCCGTTCCTCGGGGTGCATCTGACGCGGGGCATCGACGGGGGTGTCCACATCGGGCCGAACGCCGTGCCCGCGCTGGCCCGCGAGGGGTACGGGTGGGGGACCGTGCGGGTGCGGGAGCTGGGGGCGACGCTGGCGTGGCCCGGGGCCTGGCGGATAGCTCGGCGGCACTGGCGGTACGGGGCGGGGGAGCTTCGGCGGTCGGTGTCGAAGAAGGCGTTCACCGGGGCGGTGCGGCGGTTGCTGCCGGGGGTCTCTGAAGGGGATCTTGTGCCGGCGGCGGCCGGGGTGCGGGCGCAGGCCGTGCTTCGGGACGGGACGCTGGTGGACGACTTTCTGATTCGGGAGGGGGCGCGGGCGGTGCATGTGCTGAACGCGCCTTCGCCTGCGGCTACCGCTTCGCTGCCGATCGGGCGGGAAGTGGGGAGGCGGGCGCTGGGGGTGTTGGCTCAGGTGTGAGAGGTCGCCCCCGCCGCCCCTACCCGTCCCATCCTGTCCCTGGGGCTGCGCCCCCAGACCCCCCTTCGGCCTGAACGGCCTCGTCCTCAAACGCCGGACGGGCTGGAGATGCCTGAGCCCGGCTGGAAAGCCTCGGGACGTTGCTGGAAAGCCTCGGGACGTTGCTGGGACGGCTGAGGACAGGGCTGAGTCGGCTTGAGGGCAGCGCTCGGTCGGCTTGAGGGCAGGGCTGGGACGGCTTGAGGGTGTTCGAGGCGTCGTAAAATCGACCTCACTGTGTCTGACTCCGCCAATACCCCCGAGACCCGCACCCCCGGTGCCCCCCTTCGGCAGGCCCGGGCCAAGGGTGAGCCTCGGTTTCCCGATGGGCCGAAGGCTGATCCGGCCGGGGCGCACTTCGAGCGGCGGATCAGGAGTTTTCAGCCTCGGCGGAGTCGGGTGACGGCCGGGCAGGCGGACGCGTTGCAGCGGCTCTGGCCCAAGTGGGGGCTCGACATCGATGGGCGGGCGCTCGATCTCGTCGAGCTGTTCGGGAACGAGAAGCCCGTCGTGCTGGAGATCGGCTTCGGGATGGGGGAGGCGACGGCGCGGATGGCCGCCGCCGATCCGGAGACCAATGTGCTGGCCGTGGATGTGCACACACCGGGCCAGGGAAACCTGCTGAATCTCGCGGACCGGGAAGGACTGTCCAACATCCGGGTCGCGAACGGGGACGCGATCATTCTGCTGCGGGAGATGCTCGCGCCCGACTCGCTGGACGGGCTGCGGGTCTACTTCCCCGACCCCTGGCCGAAGAAGCGGCACCACAAGCGGCGGCTGATCCAACCGGAATTCCTCACGCTCGCCGCGTCGCGGCTCAGGCCGGGGGCGATCGTGCACTGTGCGACGGACTGGGAGCCGTACGCCGAGCAGATGCTGGACGTGCTGAGCGCGCATCCGGATTTCGAGAACACCCGGGCCGACGGCGGATTCGCGCCACGTCCCGACTTCCGGCCGCTGACCCGTTTCGAGGGGCAGGGACTGGACAAGGGTCATGTGGTGAACGATCTGCTCTTCCGCCGCGTACAGCAGCGTGAGCAGGAGCGTGAGCAGAAGCAGGACCAGGAGTAGAAGTCCGAACAGCCCCCCACAGGCGCCTGACGAATTGCCCTCACCACCCGGCGGGCCGCACCACGTGCCGTCGCGGGCGGCGCCCATCCCTCGTTAGGGTCAATGCAATGGCCACCAGTCCCCCCTATCCGACGCACCCCGGCGGATCTGCCGGTGGGTATGCGTTCAGGCCCACGCGCTGGTGGCAGCGGAAGAGCGTCCAGTACGGCGCGCTCATCGGTCTGCTCGCGGTCTCCGGGCTCGTCATCCTCGCGCTTGTCCGCGAGCAGACCGGCACGGAGGGGTTTCTTGTCGGGCTGGGGCTCGCGGTGCTGCCCGTGCCGTTGCTCATGTCCGCGTTCCGGTGGCTGGACCGGGTGGAGCCCGGGCCCTGGAAGAACCTGGTGTTCGCGTTCGCGTGGGGGGCGTGTGCGGCGGCGCTGATAGCCATCGTGGCGAACAGCTTCGCGACCCGGTGGATAGCGACCGCTACCGCGGATCCTTCGCATGCCGACGCCTTGGGTGCCACCGTCATAGCGCCCGTGGTGGAGGAGAGCGCCAAGGCCGCGGCCGTCTTACTCGTTTTTCTGTTCAGGAGACGGGACTTCACCGGGATCGTGGACGGGGTGGTGATCGCGGGGGTCACTGCGACCGGGTTCGCGTTCACCGAGAACATTTTGTACCTGGGGACCGCTTTCGGGACGGATCAGCTCAGTGGGGGGAGTGGGCTGGCGTCCGTCACCGCCGCGACCTTCTTCGTGCGGGTGATCATGTCGCCGTTCGCGCATCCCCTGTTCACCGTGTTGACCGGGATCGGGTTCGGGGTCGCGGCGTTCTCCGCGGAGAGGCAGCGGGTGCGGCGGGTGGTCGTGCCGGTGGGTGGGCTGTTGCTCGCCATGGGGATGCACGCGGTGTGGAACGGGTCGGCGACGTTCGGGGAGTACGGGTTCTTCGCGGTGTACGCGGCGTTCATGGTGCCGGCGTTCGGGCTGCTGACGTGGTTGGTGATCTGGGCGCGGCAGCGGGAGTTGCGGAAGGTGCGGGAGGAGTTGCCGGCGTATGCGGCCGCCGGGTGGCTCACGCCGCCGGAGCCGTATGTGCTGGGGTCGATGCGGGCTCGGCGGGTGGCGCGGGAGTATGCGGCGCATCACTTCGGGAAGGCGGGGGCTCGGTCGGTCACGGAGTATGAGGCGTACGCGACGAAGTTGGCGTTTCTGCGGTATCGGGGGCGGCGGGGGCGGGGCGGGGGTGACTTCGTCCTGCGGGAGCGGGAGTTGCTGTTCGAGCTGTGGCGGAGGCGGGAGTTGGCTCGGCCGGCCATGGGGTATGCGGGGCGGGAGGTTGGGCCCCGGGGGTGGTCGGGGTACGGGTACGGCACGTTTGGGTCGGCGGCGTATCCGCAATCGGCGGTTTATGGGGTGCCGACGTATCCCGTGTACAACCCGTATCGGTATTAGGGGAACGCCGGCCGGGTGGGGTGGGGTGTGCTTCTGGTGGGTGGGGCGGGAGCGCCTGGGTCCGGTGGGTGGGGCGGGCGCCTGGGTCCGGTGGGTGGGGCGGGCGCCTGGGTCCGGTGGGTGGGGCGGGCGCCTGGGTCCGGTGGGTGGGGCGGGGGCGCGCCGGGGGGTATCCGTCCTCGGAACGGCGCGGAATCGGTCGCCTGGGAAGTCCAACCTGTTGACGCGCCAACCGCTGCGGGCGGACACCCCCCGACACGCCCCCTTCGCGCCGTACGCGGCCGCCCGCCGTCGGGGTGAGGGTCACCGTCCGTCGCGGCCGCCCGGCAAGTGCCGGTGGGGCGTGCCTCAGTCCCTGCCCCAGCGGACGGTGTCGAAGCTACGCCGAGGCCTCGGTCAGCCTGGTGAGTTCCTCGGGGGTGAGGGTGAGGTCGGCGGAGGCCAGCAGGGGCGGGAGTTGGTCGACGGTTCGGGCGGAGCTGATGGGGGCGGTGACGGTGGGCTGGGCGGTGAGCCAGGACAGGGCGATGGTGGCGTGGGCGACACCGCGGGACTCGGCGATCTCGTCCAGGGCGGTGAGGACGCGGATGCCGGCCGGGGTTTCGAGGTAGGCGCCGGCACCGGCGGCCCGGGGGCTGTCGATCGTCGTGCCGGGGCGGTACTTGCCCGTGAGGAAGCCCATGGCGAGGGCGAAGTAGGGGACGGCGGAGAGGCCCGAGTCGGCGGCGAGGCGCTGGAGGGGGCCCTCGTAGGTGTCCCGGGAGACCAGGTTGTATTGGGGCTGGAGGGCGACGTAGCGGGCCAGGCCTTCGGCCTCCGAGAAGTCCAGGGAGGCCTTCAGGCGCTCCGGGGTGATGTTGGACGCGGCGATCGCGCGGACCTTGCCGGCCTTCACCAGGTCGTCGAGGGCGGTGATGATCTCCTCGACGGGGACTTCGGGCTTGTCGAAGTGGGTGTAGTAGAGGTCGATGTAGTCGGTGCCGAGGCGGGTGAGGGAGGCGTCGGCCGCCGCCTTGATGTTGGCCGCCGTCAGGCCCTGGTACTCGGGGTGCTGGCTCACCTTGGTCGCGATGACCACGTCGGCGCGGTTGCCGCGGGACCTGACCCACTTGCCGATGACCGTCTCGGACTCGCCGCCCTTGTTGCCCTCGACCCACGCCGAGTAGGAGTCGGCGGTGTCGACGAAGTTGCCGCCGGCGGCCGCGTAGGCGTCGAGGACCGCGAAGGACTGGTCCTCGTCCGCCGTCCAGCCGAAGACGTTGCCGCCGAGGGCGAGCGGGAAGATCTCGATGTCGGACGTGCCCAGCTTGCGAAGAGAAGTCATGTGCGACGTCAACCGGTGGGCCAGACGTTCGCATTCCGCCTCAGCGTGAACGGTGCGTGAAGCATCCGTCATCCGTCATCCGTCAGGAGGAGACAGAGGAGAGGCCCCGGGCCCCCGCCGCCCCGCATGACGAACGCCGCGCAGCCCTCATGGGGTTGCGCGGCGTCTCGGGTCCCTGCCGGCCCAACGGCCTTGCGGGGTTGCCGTTCGTTCGGGTCTTACGGGTTCAGGCCCTTGCTGCGCAGCCATGCCGCCGGGTCGATGCCGTTGGCGGAGCCGGCGGCGTGGACCTCCATGTGGAGGTGGGCGCCGGTGACGTTGCCGGTCGCGCCGACGCGGCCGATGACGTCGCCGGTGGCGACCTTCTGGCCGACGCTGACGCCGATGGAGGACTGGTGGGCGTACCAGATCTCGGTGCCGTCATCGAGGGTGAGGACGGTCTTGTAGCCGTAGGAGCCCTCATAGCCGGCCCGCGTGATGGTGCCGCTGTGGACGGCCTTGATGAGGGTGCCGGTGGGCGCGGCGAAGTCGAGGCCGGTGTGGTAGCCGGAGGACCAGTAGGGGCCGGCCTGACCGAAGGTGGAGGTGAGGGTGTACGAGGAGGTGGGAAGCGTGAACTGCTTGGCGAGGGCCTCGAGGCGCTCGGCTTCCCTCTTCGCCGCGGCCTCCTCCTCCGCCTTCTTCTTGGCGGCGGCTTCCTTCGCCTCGGCTTCCTTCTTCTCCTGGGCGGCCTGCTCGGCGGCCTTCTTCGCGGCGGCCGTCTGGGCGGCCTCGGCGGAGGCCTTGTCGAAGGCGTCCTGCTGGGACTCGGCCTGCGCCATGATGCGGGCGCGCAGCGCCTCGCCGGCGTCCGCCGTGCCCTGCTCTGTGTCGGCGGCGATCAGGCCGGCGCTGCTGAGGGGGGTGGTGGAGGCCTGCGGCTCCGCCTCCTCCTCCTTCTCCGTGTCGTCCTCGAAGACCGAACCGACGTCGGGCATCGATATGGACACCGGGGCCTTGCCGGACTGCGCGCTGGCCATACCGGCGCCGCCGACGGCGGCTATGACACCGACGCCGAGAACCGTGGAGCTGCGGGCGAGTCCGCCACGGGCGAGTCCGCCGCCCTTCTTGGCGACGCGGTGCCGGCCGCGAGCGGGGCGAATGGACTCCTCGTTGGGGTTCCACTCCTGCCAGGGGCCCTCGTTGTCGCTGTTGTAGCTGCCGTAACCGAACGTCTGGCTCTCGCCGTCGCGTTGGCTCGGTACGAACGGGGCTTCGGTCGCGGACCGGTTGGACGCCACGTGGGCGTACTCCTTTCCTTCCTTCTCGCCTACCGGGTTAGCTGACGGGTTCGGAGCAGGAAGGTCTCCTACGCGCGTAAACCTGACGTGCTGCCACGACGGTTTCCGCGCGATTCACCCCAGGGTGGTGGTTCCCCGGTTCCCTTGCGGGATTCGGCGCGTGAGCACGGAGCCGTCTCTTGTGACGGCTGGGACGACCGCGCTGCGTTATCGAACGTTAATAGACGCGAGTACTCCATTCCAAGCTGTTCTGGATGATCGTTCCGGCTTTCGCGCAGGACTTACGGGTCATGAGGGGCGGAAAACGGGCGAGTTGACCTTGCCTCTGGAGTAACAAGAGTTCTGACGGCACGTCAGTTGGTATACGGAGAAAGGTCGGGCGGACACGTTCGGTGACATCGATCGTGAACGATGTGAGAGAGACGTGTGGGGAGGCACACGGAGAGGTGCCGAGAAGGGCGCGAGAAGGGCGCGAGAAGGGCGTCAGGGGCGGCGGACCGCCAGGAGCGCCATGTCGTCCGTCGTGCGGTCGCCCGTGTGTCGGCGCACCTCCTCCGCGAGGGTTGTCAACAGGGCGCGCGGGCCGGGGAACGTACGACCGGACAGCCGCTCGGCCGGGTCGTAGAAGACGCCTCGGCCGTCGCGGGCCTCGGAGAGGCCGTCGGTGTAGAAGAGCAGCGTGGCGCCGGGCGGGAATCCGGTCTCCTCGGCGCGGTCCGGCCAGGTGCCCAGGTCGTCCATGCCGAGCGGGAGCGCGGGCTGCGGGGCCTCCACGGTGCGCAGGACGCCGTCGGCGTACAGCAGCAGTGGTGAGGGGTGGCCGCGGTTGACGATCCGGGCGCGGCCGGCGCCGTGCGGGAACTCCGCCAGTACGGCCGTGACGAACCCCTCGCGCTCCACGGCCGCGTCCCGCCGCGCCGCCTCCCGCCGCGCTCCCTCCCGGGCCAGCGCCCGTTCCAGCCGCTGGGCGACCGCTTCGAGCGTCGACTCCTGCTCGGCCGCCTCCCGGAACGCGCCGATCAGCACCGCCACCGCCGACACCGCGCCGAGCCCCTTGCCGCGCACATCGCCCACGATCAGCCGTACGCCGTGGGGGGAGTCCTGCACCGCGTACAGATCACCCCCGATCGACGCCCCGGCCTGCGCCGCCTCGTACCGCGCGGCGATCTCCAGCCCGCCGATCCGCTCCTGCGGCACCGGCAGTACGGCCCGCTGCGCCGCCTCGGCGATCTCGCGGGCGGTGGCGAGCCGGGCGTCGCTGCGGCGGACGAGGCGGTTGATGAGTACGGCCAGTACGGCGACGGTGGTCACCGTCGCGATCTCGGTGATCGCGTCCACGTGGCCCGTGTCGCCGTAGCGGATGTGTACGGCGGTGATGCCGGCGATCGAGACCACACCGGTGATCACCGTGCCGTGCAGCGAGAAGAGCGGGGCCGCCACGAGTGGCGCGGCGGTGAAGAAGGGGACCGCCGTGAACTCGCGCGGGGTGAAGTGGTCGTAGAAGAGTCCGATGGCGATCAGCAGGACCGGGATGACGCGGACGAGCGTACGGGCGTACGAGAAACGCCGGCCGACCGGCTGCCTCGCGCCCTCTCGCTGCCCCACGGATACAGGGTTCACGGGGGTGGGGTGCGGGGCCAGTCGGCGGGGCCGAGTGGGCTAGCGGGCCGGTCGCACCGGTCCGCCCCTGGCTCGTTCCCCGCGTCCTCGTTTCCGTCCCCTTCCCGTCCCCTTCCCGTCCCCTTCCCGTTTCCTCCGGGACTCAGCCGGCCGTCAGTTCGGTCAGCTCCGGCAGGGGGAGCGTGTGCTGGGTCTGGAGGACCTTCGCGCGGAGGTAGCGGACGTTGTGGGCGGTGGTGAAGACGCCCGTGGGGACGCGGTGCCGGACGCCGACACCCAGGTCACGGAGCTGCTGCCCCTTGTCGGGGTTGTTGGAGAGCAGGTCCAGCTCGTCGATGCCGAGGGCGCCCAGCATCTGGGCCGCCGCCGTGTAGTCGCGGGCGTCCTCCGGCAGTCCGAGCGCCGCGTTCGCCTCGTAGGTGTCGAGGCCCTGGTCCTGGAGGGCGTACGCGTCGAGCTTGTTGTAGAGACCGATGCCCCGGCCCTCCTGGCGGAGGTAGAGGAGGACACCGCCACGGTCGGCGATCCGCTCCACCGCCTCGCGCAGCTGCGGACCGCAGTCGCAGCGGGCCGAGCCGAAGACGTCGCCGGTCAGGCACTCGGAGTGCAGCCGGACCAGCGGGGCCGTGCCGGGCGCAGGGTCGCCGAGGACGATCGCCACGTGCTCCTGGCCGTCGACGAGGCCGTGGAAGGTGACCATTTCGGTGTCGACGCCGTAGCCGTCGTGGAAACGCAGCGGTACCCGGACGCGGGCACGCGGGGTGGCAGCGGGAAAGTCGGGCATGCGGGTTCTCCGGTCCTGGTGCGGGTGCCGCCGTGCTTCAGATTTGAAGCACCACGCTCGGCAGGACTCTAACCCCTGCTTCAAATTTCAAGCAACCCGTTTTGAGGTGCCTCACATTCCCGCAACACAGGGAACTCGCGGTGGGCCTACTGACCGGCCTGGCTCGACGGACACGCACGGCGGCGCCACGGCAGGTCGTCGGAGCCGGTGGCCCGGGGAGCGCCGCCCTGGATCGCCGTCGCGATGGACGCGCAGATCTCCTCGAACTGGCCGATCTGCTCGGGGCTGAGGTGGTCGAAGACGGCCTTGCGGACCGTCTCGACATGGCCCGGCGCCGTCCGCTCCAGCAGGGCCATGCCCTCGTCGGTGAGCACGGCGACACTGCCCCGCTTGTCCCACTGGCAGTCCTCGCGCCGCACCACGCCGTCCTTCTCCAGCCGGGTCACGGCGTACGTCAGACGGCTGCGCGTGATCTTCAGGCGCTCGGCGACATCGGTCATCCGCATCCGGCGGTCCGGCGCCTCGGAGAGGGCGGACAGCACGGAGTAGTAGAGGTGCGGCAGACCGGCTTCCTGCTGAAGCTGCCGGTCGAGCGCGTCCTCCAGGAGGGAGCTCGCGGCCACGTAGGCGCGCCAGGCACGCTGTTCCTCGGGGGTGAGCCAGCGGGTCGTCATACGTACAGTGTAGTTATTGTTTAAAACTTGAACCAAGCCCACCGCCATCACGGTCACCGTCAGGGAGCGCGTCCATGCCCCAGCCCTACGTCCTGTTGTCCGCCGCCGTCTCCCTCGACGGCTTTCTGGACGACACCGGGCCCGAACGGCTGCTGCTCTCGGGCCCGGCCGACTTCGACCGGGTCGACGAGGTGCGCGCGGCCAGCGACGCCATCCTGATCGGCGCCGGCACCCTGCGCACCGACAACCCCCGGCTGCTGGTCAACTCCCCCGAGCGCCGCGCGGCCCGCGTCGCCGCCGGGCTCCCGGAGTACCCGCTGAAGGTCACGGTCAGCGCGTCCGGCGATCTGGATCCGGCGGCCCAGTTCTGGCACACGGGCGGCGAGAAGGCCGTGTACACGACGGACAAGGGTGCGGAACGGCTGCGCGGGCTGGGCCTGCCGGCCGGACCCAACGGCGTGGACGTGGTGTCCCTCGGCCCCGACCTGGAGTGGACGGCCGTCCTCGACCACCTCGGAGACGTACGCGGCATCCGGCGCCTCATGGTCGAGGGCGGTGGCCGCGTGCACACCCAGCTGCTCCAGCAGGGCCTCGCGGACGAACTGCAACTGGCCGTCGCCCCGGTGTTCGTGGGCGAGTCGGACGCGCCGCGCATGTTCGGCACGGGCGCGTACCCCGGCGGACCGAAGAGCCGGCTGCGCCTGCTGGAGACCCGGCCGGTCGGCGACGTCGTCCTCATCCGGTACGTCCCCACCGTCCCCGGCACCGGCCCTGCCGTCTCCGCCGCCGACCGGCACTGGCTGGCACTGGCGTGCGACCTGGCCGCCGAGTGCCCGCCCTCGCGGACCGCGTTCAGCGTGGGCGCGGTCGTGGTCGCCGAGAACGGTACGGAACTGGCGCGCGGGCACTCCCGCGAGGACGGCGACCCCGTCGTCCACGCCGAGGAGGCCGCCCTCGCCAAGCTCGACCCCGCCGACCCGCGCCTCGCCTCCGCCACGGTCTACAGCAGCCTGGAACCGTGCGCCCGCCGCGCCTCCCGCCCCGCGCCCTGCGCGCGGCTCGTCCTCGAGGCGGGCGTACGCCGCGTCGTCACCGCCTGGCGCGAGCCGGACACCTTCGTCGCGGACGCCGCCGTCGGCAATGCGGTGCTCTCGGCGGAGGGGGCCGACGTCGTCGTCCTGCCGGAGTACGAGGAGCGGGCGAAGGCACCCAACAACCACTTGGTGGGCTGAGTGAATCCGTGGTGATCGGCGGTCGTCGTTAACCCGTGTGCTTGGGGTCCCGCGGATGGCGTACACTGGTTTCAACGACGCGGGGTGGAGCAGCTCGGTAGCTCGCTGGGCTCATAACCCAGAGGTCGCAGGTTCAAATCCTGTCCCCGCTACTCAAGGCCTGGGGCCCGGAATCCGACAAGGATTCCGGGCCCCAGGTGTTTGTACACACTCTCCTGATGTCTGTACTCCCCTGATGTCTGTACCCCTGTACTCCCCTGATGTCTGTACCCCCTGATCAGGCGCTGCGGGCCGCCGCCACCGCGTCCGTGTAGAGCTCGCGGGTGAGGTCCTCCGGGGTGATGCCGAGGTCGGCGAGTACCGAGCGGATGTCGTCGAGGGCCGCGGTGAGCTCGGATTCCTCCTGGACCAGGGTCTCGACCTCCAGGAACGTGCCGTCCAGCTCGGGGACCCGTACGAGGGTGGCGAGCAGCTGCCGGCCGTACGCCTCGAAGGCATGGCTGCGGCACCGCTTCTCGAACACGATCGCCGGTACGTAGCCGAGGTGCTCCAGGATGGCGTGCGCGATCTGTGAGTCGCCCACCCGCGTCTCGTACTCGGGCTTCGAACCGGACGCCTCGTCCACCACGGCCGCCTTGAAGGTGAGCAGGGTCCGCCGGTCGCCCGTGCCACGATCGACCACGAACCGCAGCCGCAGTTCCTCGTCCCGCGCGCGCAGGCTGCCGTCCGGCAGGTCGTAGTACGTGTCCTGGTACGTCTCGGACCGGCCCTCGGCCCGCTCGTCGAGCGCCCGCGCGACCGCCTCCGGCGCGCGGACCCGCGCCTTCAACTCCGCCTCGATCACCAGCCGTTCCTTTCCTCACACCGCTCTCCCCTCCCTCTTACTGTCCCGTCCGACGGCCCTGGGACGGGAGATGGTCGGCGGTCGCGCCGACCTTCCCTCCGGGGTGTGGCTCGTTACACCCCGGGGCGGGTGAAAGCGCGGCTCACCGCTGGGCGGGGATGTTCAGCGGTTGACCGCGAAGACCGTGCCGCTGTCGTTGCCGACGTAGACCGTGGCGTCGGTCGCCGTGGGGGAAGAGCGGATGTCCGCGCCGGTGCGGTACGTCCACAGGCGCTTACCGGTGTCCGTTCGTACGGCGTAGAGGTTGCCGTTCTTGCTGCCGACGTACACGGCGTCGCCGAGGACGGCCGGTGAGGAGTAGACGATGGCGCCGACGGTGAACTTCCACTTCTGCTTCCCGGTGAGGGCGTCGACGGCGTACAGGTTGCCGTCGTCGCTGCCGACGTAGACGACTCCGCCGGACACGGCCGGCGAGGAGCCGACTCCGCCCCGGGTGGCGAAGCTCCAGAGGAGCTCGCCGGTGTCGCAGTTGACGGCGTAGAGGTTGCCGTCGTAGCTGCCCACGTAGACGACGCGGTCGGCGACCGCCGGTGAGGACTTCACGTCGCCGTCGGTCTTGAAGGCCCAGCGGCGTTCGCCGGTCGCCGCGTCGACGGCGTAGAGCCGGGAGTCCTCGCTGCCGACGTAGACCTTGTTCCAGGCGACGACCGGGGACGAACGGATCCGGCCCTCGGCGGCGAACGTCCACTTCCGGTCACCCGAGCGGGCATCCACGGCGTACAGCCGCGCGTCGTCACTGCCCGCGTAGACCACTCCCCCGGCGACCACGGGTGAGGAGTTGACCTCGCCGCCGGCGCTGAACTGCCAGCGCTGCTCGCCGGTCTTCACCTCGACGGCGTAGAGGTGGTAGTCGGCGCTGCCGAAATAGGCCAGACCACCGGCCACGGCGGGACAGGTGTAGACGCCGTTGCCCGTGCCGAACTGCCAGCGCGGCTTGCCGGTCTCGGCGTCCAGGGCGTACATGCTCCCGTCCTTGCTGCCGGCGTACACCAGCCCGCCCACGGCGAGGAGGGCGGGCGCCACGGGGCCGCCGGTACCGCGCCGCCATCTCAGGTCTCCCGGGCTCGGCACGCCTCCGGGGTCCTTCAGGGTGCCGTTGTCCGAACCCTTGTCGGGGTCGTTCTCGCCGCGCCCCAGCAGGTACGTGCCCACACCGACGGCGGCGACGCCGCCGGCTCCGGCGAGCACGGCCAGCACGCGGCGGCGGGTCGGGGCGGGGGCGGCACGGTCTCCCGCGCGGGCCGGGCTGAGCGGATCGGAGGCCGGCTGGGGTTGCTCGGGGCCGTTGGTGCCCTCGATGCGCTCGGGGCGCGGCTGTGACCGCCCGTCGATCCAGGTGGGCGGGCCGGCTGGGGATACGGGACCGGAAGCGGGACCGGGAACGGGAGCGTCGACACCGGCACCGACGCCGACACCGACACCGGCATCGGCATCGGAGTGGCGGGGGTCCGCAGGAACGCGGGGGTCCACCCGGCCCCCGGTCGGCGCGGTCCGCGTAACGGGTTCCGGCACCAGCGTCCCGCCGATCCCACCGGCCTCACCGGCCCCGCCGGGCCCGGCTGTCTCCCCCGCACGCCGCACCGAAGAGGCGACGGACTCGGGGAGCCAGGCTCCGCCGTGGAGGGCGAGGGTGACGGTGTCCGTGCTGTACTCCGCTTCGGGCGCCGGGAGGATACGGCGGGCGAACTCGGCGAGCAGTTCCGCGACGGTGGGCCGACGGGCCGGAACCTTGTCGAGACAACGGCCGAGCAGGGGACGCAGACCCGCGGGGACGCCGGACAGGTTCGGCTCGTCATGGACCACGCGAAAGCCGACGCCGAGGGACGGACCGGACCCGAAGGCGCCCTCGCCGGTGGCGGCGAAGACGAGTACTCCACCGAGGGCGAACACATCGGCGGCCGTACCGGCCCGGCCACCCGTCAGCTGCTCGGGCGACATGTACGCGGGCGTGCCGACGACGACTCCGCTGCGGGTGAGCGAGCTCGATCCGGCGCTGATCGCGATCCCGAAGTCGATCACCTTGGGCCCGTCCGGGGCCAGCAGCACATTGGAGGGCTTCAGATCACGGTGGACGAGGCCCGCGGTGTGAATGGCCTGGAGCGCCTCGCTCAGGCCGGCCCCCAGGGCGAGCACCGAGGACTCGGGCAGCGGTCCGTGGCGCGCGATGGTGTCGTCGAGCGAGATGCCCGCGACATGGACGGTGGCCAGCCACGGCGGGTCCCCGTACGGATCCGCGTCGACGACCGCGGCCGTGAACGCCCCGCTGACGGCCCTGGCGGCCGCCGCCTCCCGGGCGAACCGCTGCCGGAACTCGGGGTCGTAAGTCAGTTCGGGCCGGATGGTCTTGACCGCGACCGCGCGGCCGCCCGGCGACAGCCCGAGGTAGACCCGCCCCATCCCGCCCGCGCCGAGGCGGCCCACGATCCGGTACGGCCCCACCTGCCGAGGGTCGCTGTTCTCCAACGCCTGTGCCATGGGCCCCCCTGCCCCACCTGAGGGCTTTCGGCCCCCCGGATGCCATCTCGTCCATGATGTCCGCCACACACGGAATCCGCACCTCACTGTGCGGTCGGACGCGGCAGACGGACGCGAAGGTTCCCGTTCTTCGACGTGAGCCGTACGCCGAGGCTGTCTCCCCTCTGCCTCCGCTCTGCCTCCGCTCTGCCTCCGCTCTGCCTCCGCACGCTCGGCGTCAGCTCCGCCGCCCTGCCGTCAACTGTGGGCCCGTGCCGTGAGGTAGGGGTCCCGGCGGAGGACCTCGCGGCTGCCGAGGAGGGTGCCGGCGGCCAGACCGACGGCGGGCATCAACAGCGCCGCGGCCACCCAGGCCGGTCCGGGCAGGGCGTCCGTGCGGGCGATGGGCAGTCCGAGCAGATCGCTGAGCGGACCGGCCAACCCCACGGACGCACACGTACCGACGACCACACCCAGTACACCGGCCGCCCCGCCGGAGAGCATGGCCTCACCGAGCAGGATCCGCCGCAGCTCGGGCCGCCCGGACCCGAGGATCCGCAGAACGGCGAACTGCCCGACCCTCGCCCGCGTACTGTCCGCCGCCCGAACCACCCCGAGCGCGACGGCACCCACCGCCAGAACCAGCACCCCGACCCGCATCGCGAGATCCGCCAACCCGAAGAGACCGGGCAGGTTACGTACGCGATCGGACACCGGAGACGCCGAGAACCCGTCCCTCTGAAGCGACTCGGTGACGGCGGCCACCTGCTTCTGATGCCCGACCAGCACGACGGCGGACCGCGCACCCTCCCTCGCCCGGAAGGTCTCCGGCGTCTGCCCGGCCCGTGCCGCGGCCAGCAGCGCGGCCGTGTCCTCGGACACATAGGCCACGTCGGGCCCGTCGGCCTGCCAGGAGGGGTCGTAGAGGGCGATGACCTTCAGCTTGATGATCTGGGTGGTGCCGGACGCCACACCCGTGGCCTTCGTGTACCCGAAGGCCACGGTACGGCCGAGGAGCGGCGCGAAGTCGGTCCCCTGCGCGGTGGCCGGCAGCACCACCTGGTCCCGACCGAGCCCTTCGGAAGCCGCCGGAACCTTCCCCTTCACGGCGGGCAGATCGTCCCCCGGCGTCAGCGTGTGGGCGGCCAAGTCATACGTCCCGTCCTCCTCGGCATACAGCACGGACGGGTAGTCGGCGACGACCTGCCGTACACCGGATACCTGCCCGGCGTCCCGCAGAGCCGAGGTGGTGAGCGGGCGGACCGACGCGTCACCCTCGAACGAGGAGAGTTCGATCTGGGTGAGGCCGCCCGACCCCAGTACGTCCCGCTCGACGGCACCGGCGGCCCCGGCCGCCACCCCCGCGGACGTGGTCAGCAACGCGGCCAGAACCGTGAGCGTCGGCAAGGCCCTGCGCAGCGAACGCCCGTCACGCGTCCACGTGTACAGACTCCAACGACTCATCCGAGGCTCTCCTCACGGGCATCCTCAAGGCCCTCCTCACGGCTGTTCCCGAGGCTCTCCTCACGGCTGTTCCCGAGGCTCTCCTCACGGGCGTTCTGCCGGGGAACGGCGGACAGCACTCCCCCGTCGAGCACATGCCGCTGGTCACAGGTCCCGGCGACGGCCGCGTCATGCGTGACGAGCAGCACGGCCGCGCCCCGCTCCGCGCACGAACGCAACGCGTCCATCACCGAGTTCGCCGTCCTGGGGTCGAGGCCCGAGGTCGGCTCGTCGGCCAGGATGAGCACCGGCTGCTTCACGGCCGCCCGTGCCACGGCGATACGTTGCCGCTGCCCACCCGAGAGTTCGGTGACCCGGGAGTCGGCCAAGTCCTCCATACCGAGGTCACCGAGCAGCGCCCGGGCCTCCCTACGGTGCCGGGCGAGCCGGGGGCCGAAGGCGGCGGCCACGTTCTCCCACGCGTTGAGGAAGGGCAGCAGCCCGAGATCCTGCAGAACGATGCCGATCGACCGCCGCCGCAGCAGATCCCGGTCGGCCGCGGCCAGCGCCCCGGTGTCCTTGCCGGTGATGTGCAAGGAGCCCGCGGCCGGCGACAGGATCAGTCCGAGCAGGGCGAGCAGGGTGCTCTTGCCGGAACCGGACGGCCCTTCGACGGCAGCCGTCGTTCCCGCGTCGAGAGTGAGATCCGCACGGGTCAGACCACCGCCGGACGCGTAACCGAAGGCCAGGCCTTCGGCTACGACGGCGGGTGGGGAGGCGGTGTTCATATGACGGTGTCCTTCTGGAGTGGGGGGACGGAAACCGGGTGGGGCCAGGAGGCGAGGGCCGCGGGCTCTGAAGGGTCGAACAGGCGAAACAGACCAGGCAGGCCAGGCAGGCCAGGCAGGTCAGGCGAGGAGGTAGTACGCGGCCCTGGTGGCGTCCGCCGAAGCGGTGCCGCCCGGCGAGGCGGCGTACAGGTCGGGGAAGTTCGCGTCGCGGTAGCGCTGAAGAAGCCCCGGCAGCTCGTCCCACAGTTCCTGCGGAATGCTCTGCTCGGAGACGAGCGCCGCTTGGACCGCGTCCGAGGCGGTCACCAGGTCCCCCTCTCGCAGCGCCTTCCGGGCCTGGGCGACAAGATCGGTCCCTTCGGTGAGCCGTTCCGCCTGAGCCGTACACCCGGCATCCGCGAGCACCACGACGATGCGCAGAGAACGGGCCGACAGCGCGGCCCCGCCCTCGCCGTCCGGCACCTCGACGGCCGTACGCCCACAGCCCAGCCCGAACTCCGCGCGCGCGGCCAGGGCGCCGTACCAACCACGCTCGTTCGCCGTCGTCAGACGTGCCGGCACCCCCAGCCGAGCCGCCTCCGCGATCCCCTTCTCGGCCTGGGGCCCGCAGTTCAGGGCCAGTCGATGGCAAATCATGGCGAGCAGCAGCCGGTCGGACGGTTCGAGACCGGCGTCCGAGCCCATCCGCGTCAGCCGCCTCTTGAGCCAGTACGGCGTGTGCTCCCGCTGGGCACTGGCGGTCAGGGCCCGCGCGGCGTTGTACGTGGCGGTCAGTGTCCCCAGTTGGGTCGGCGACTTGGCGACGAGGCCGTCGGACCGGACACGCGCCACCGGCGCGGGAAGTGAACCAGCGATGGTGTCGGCCCCGTCGCCGCCGACCGTGAGTGCACGGCGGACCAGCCATCGCGTCTGCGTGTCGGAGTCCTTCAGGTAAGGCATCAGGCAGACACGCGTCTGCCGAGTCAGCCGATGCCTCAGCAGGGTCAGAGCGGCTCGCTGGATGGGCTCGAAGCCGGTGCAACCGGCCGCCAACCACCTATCGGCACCCCGAACAGCCCCTGTCGCACGAGCCCGTACACCAACGGCCCGCAGCGCCTCGACCGCGTAGAGCACCGGCACGGCCTGCTCGGCCCGAGCGGTGTCCGCCGCGAGCGTCTCCACCGCGGCCCGAGGCACGTCACCGTCACGCCCCAGGCAGGTCAGGGTGTGGAGGAAGGCAGCCCGTGTGGCGAGCGAGGTCGGAGCGTCGTCCTCTTCGTCCGGCGCGGTCAGATAGCCGAACGCCTCGCGCTCGGCCCGCTCGCGAAGCCCGGCCTGTTCCAGGACGGTTGCCGCGCCGTTGGTCTCGGCCCCCTCGGAGTCCGGGGATCCCGTCAGTGAGAGGCACACGTAGTGGGCCCGCCATGCCGGGGTGTCCAGGACGTCGGTACGGGCGAGGTCGGCCAACGCGGCGTGCCGGAGCTCGGGTACGTCGGGCACATCGGCCGCCCCGCCGCCTCCTCGGTGCCGAGCGGCGAGGGCAGCCTCCAGACGCCCGTACGCGGTCGGGTACAACGCGGGATCACGCCCCACATCGGCGCGGGTGGCACGTACGAGGTCGTTCGCTCCGCGCAGGGCGTCGAGTTGCTCGGCCAGATCACCACCGGGCGGCTGGGGCCGATCCACCGGCCCGCCACCGAACACCGACGCGCTGAGAGCCGCCGCGGCGGCCACCACCCCCACGGCCATGAGGCCCCGGCCACGACGATCCACGCGCTCAGTCACCGCTCAGTCGTTGGCACAGGCCGAAGCGAACGCCTTGACACCTGACTTGAAGGCACCGCCGTCGGAGCAGGTGGTGATGCTCGTGTTGAGCGAACCTCCCGGGTCGGCGATGCCGCTGATGTCGGCGATCCAGGTGTTCTCGTTCGTCCAACTGACCTGCCGGGTGCTCTCACTCACCTGCGTGCCGCTGGGGCTGAGCGCGAGCGTCGCCTGCCAGCCGTTGGCCTTCACCGTCGCCGTATTGCTGATCTTGCTGACCCGGTACTTCGCGCCGCCCTTCATGGTCTTCGTGGACGTCTTGAAGGAACACTTGTCCGTATAGGCGTTGCACTGCCACGCAGTGACTTCAACCCTCGCCCCCGTCCCGGGCAACGGCGTCGCCCCGGCATCCGAAATGGCGACGGTCGGCACAGCGGACCCCACCACCAGAATCCCGACGAGCCCCGACGTCAGCAGAATCCTCTTCATATGCCCCTCCCCGCGTTCACGGCACACACATGCAGACATGTCGCCCCAACCAGGCGACGAACTGTATATGTTGCGCAAATACTGAAGAGTGACCGAAAAGTGACGCAGAGAATCCCCACACAGCCCCTGAAGAAACCATCAAGCGGCAAGCGCAGCCCCCACTGACGACCACAGCCCGAAAGCCAGATGACCGGTTTCAGCCACCGGACAGTCGGCATTGTTCACACCTGAGCGTGACGGCGACTGTCAGCGGAAGCGGCGGAAGAAGGCCCGGACGTCTGCGTCCCTACCCTGGGCGCCGTAACGGTCGTAGCCCCGCCGCATGCCCTGCGACCAGCCGGGAGCGGTGGGTTCGTCCGGCCACCGGGTGGCGTCGAGCCGTGCGGCCAGGTCGTTCAGGCGTACCGGGCCGCAGGCGACCAGCGCTCCGAGGTGGTGCGACGTCAGCGACCGTGGGCAGCGGCGCTGTGTCAGGTCGACATGTATGAGATGAAGGCGCTGACCACCAGGAGCGTCAACACACCGACGCCCACCCAGCCGAGCACGATTCCGGCGGTGGCCATGCCCCCACCGCTCTCGTCGCGTTCCCTGATCTGTTTGCGGGCCACGTAGCCGAAGACCAGCGCGAGGATGCTGCCGATCCAGTAGATCCACAGGATGCCCAACACCATGGACGCGACGGCCAACCCGTTGGTCTGAGGGGGTCGTGCGTAGTAGTGGGGAGGGTAAGCGGGCCCAACGGCGTACGTCGGCGCTTCCTGCGGCGGCGTCGGCGGCACCGGGGCACTCGACGGGGACTGGGACGGGTTCGGGTTCGGGTCGTTCACCTGCGGGTCCGGGTCGGATGGCGTGGTCCCGGGGCCTCCTCATGACGCGAGCGTGACGGGAGGTTGCCATGCCACAGGCGGGAGGGGTCCCGGATGCGGGGACGCCCCAGAGGCCCGGAAACGAAAACAGCGCCCGAGCCGGCCGAAGCCGACTCGGACGCCGCGTGCCCCGGCGCGTCCGACAACCGGCTGCCTACTTGCCCCAGATCTCGCGGTACGCCTGGCGATAGCCCTCGGAGTCCCAGGACAGTGCGCCGCCGCTGTTGGAGGCGGTGGCGATGTGGACAGGGGCGACGTATCCGCTGTCGGCTCTGCCGGAGAAAGCGCGGTTGAACTCGTCGATGATCTGCCAGCTCTGTTCGGAGAGGGGCTCGGGCACGGTGGCGGCCTGGTACTCCCTGCCGTTGATGCGCCGGAAAGCCGACGGGTCGCCGTCGCCGGCGCCGATGTTGAACGGGGCCCCGGCGCCCTGCCGGCCGCCGGCGCGCAGAGCGGTGGCGGCGTGCTCGAAGTAGAGGTCGTTGATGGCGGCGGAGTGGGTCCACTCGCTGCCGAAACGGGAGAGAAGGGAAGAGACCGCCTCAACGGTGCGGCTGTTGGCCTGGGGGATGGGGATGTCCTCGTAGCTCAACAGCCTGACGTCGGAACAGGTGGCGAGCTCCTCCTTGATCAGTTCGGACTTGCGCTTGGCGAAAGGTATCGACGCATCGGTGAACAGGACGACGCCCGCGCGACCGTTGGACCGGGCGATGATCCAGTCGGCGCTGATCTTCGCGACGTCCTCGACCCTGGTCGTGATGTTGCTGAAGAGCTCCGGGTCCTCGCTGGGGCCAGGGGCACCGACGGCGTGCCAGCCGATCAGCGGGATACCCGCGGCGTTGGCCTGACGGACCTGCTGGGCAGTGGATTTGGGGTCGAAACCGCCGATGACTATGCCGGCGGGCTCCAGGGCCACGGCCTCGTCGAAGGCGGCCTTGATGCCGGCGGACGTGCCCTGGCCGTTGATGACGCGGACCTTCCAGCCGATGACCTTGGCGGCCTCCTCCACACCCTGGGCGACGCCGGTGACACCGGGGTTGGCCAGGGTCTGGGCGACGAAGACGATCGTCTTGCCGGGAACCGCCCGGGGGCCGGTGGTGGGACCGTCCCACGGTGCGTCGACGTCTTCGGCCTTCTTCACCGCCGACTTGGCATGGGCGAGGACAGCGGGGCAGCCGGGCTTGGCGGAGCCGGCGGTGGCTGCGGCGGTGGTCGAACCGCTGTCGCAGCCGACGACGGCGGTGGCCAGGGCCAGCAACGCGGCGGCCGACGCGGTCGCCTGGCGGGTGGCGTGCACGGGGGTCTCCTCAACAGGGCAAAAGGGGGGACGGGGCGAGTGGGGGGAGGAGATGGCCGAAGGCGCCGACGGTGCCCACGGAGGCTGCCAGGGCGTAAGCCGGGGGGAATGTAGCAGGGTGCGCGTGAACGTCCGACGACACGACGACACGACGCCGCACGCCTCCGCACGACGCCGAGGTGACGATCTGCCACCGAGCCACGGCGAGCAAGGCGCCGAGCCGCGGCGCGTAAGGCGCCGACGATGCCGACGACTTACGCGCCTCTGATGCCGTCGACCCTCGTCAACTACGCCACCCCGCACCGGACATGGATCGGCTGCGGACCCTACGGCGACGAAGCATCCATGTCCGCACATAAACCGAGAAACATTTTGTAATCAACTCTTGATGGCATATTGCCAGTCGAACCTCCCGCCCGAACGATAGTCTCCGCACGGCCAGTTTCGGACACATGGCGCAATCACTTCGTACCTACCAGCGATGGGCGCGCCAAAAGTGTCACGCTCCGCTCCCGGCAGTTCGCGGTCCGGCACGAACGGCACCTCGGTCACCGCTCAGGAACACGACGAAGGAGGCCCCGGGTGTCCGCGAAGACAGTGGACCCTCCCCCGCTCTCGGCTTCGCCCGAGCGGGGGGAACACGACCTCGCACCCGCCCCGCCGGGGCCCGCGCAGGCGACGCCGCCGTTGCGCCGGAGAGCGGGAGCCGTGCTCGACCGATGGCCGTTCCGGCGGAAACTCAACGTCCTGGTGAGCGCGCCCATCCTGGTCGTCGGCCTGCTGCTCGGCGCCGGTGTCGTCGACCAGGTGGGACGGGCCCGGGACGCCGGCCGGATCGCCGACCTGGTGCGCGACAGCGAGCAGGTCGCGAGGCTGATCAACGACGTACAGGCCGAACACCGGCAGGCGCTCGTGCTGTCGGTGCGGTACGAGTCGGCCCGCCCCGGAGCCGCCCTGCCGTCGCCCACCGACTACCGCCAGGCGCAACAGGACACCGACGCACGGGTCGCCGCCGTGCGTTCCGCGTTCGGGTCGGACCTGCCGGCCGAGGAGAAGCAGGCCCTCGAGTACATCAGCGGTCTCACCGTCCTGCGCGACAAGCTCGGACGGGGCTACGTTCCCGCCGCCAACATCGATCCCGCGTACGCCTCCGCGGTCGACTATCTGATCGACGGCATCGGCCTCGACCGTTTCTCCGGCACCTCGTCGTCGTCGGTCACCACGCTGCTCGACACGCTGTTGCGCGCCGACTCCGCCCACGCCGCCTATGAGAGCGCGGTGTTCTCCGCGCAGACCCGTGACGCCAACGCTCTCACCGAGTACTCCCGCGCGGTCGGCGCCCACGCGCTCTACGACCACCAGTCCGACCGGTTCGGCCGGATCGCCACACCGGACCAGGTCCTGAGCCTCAGCGGCATCGAGCGCAGTGCCGAGCAGAGCGGTATCGAGTCCCAGTTCGCGGCGCTCCAGATCGATCCGAGTTCCCTTCAGAACCAGACACCGCAGCAACTGCGCAAGGAGATCGCCGCCGGGGCTCAGCAGGCCGAAACCCGCCTCGGCATCACCCGGTCGCTGATCCGTCAGATCGCCGCCCGGGCCGACGCCGTCTCCGCGAGTGCCCTGCGGGAGGCTCTCGTGCTGCTCGGCCTGGCCCTGCTCGGCTTCGCCGTCTGGCTGGGCTTCTCCATCCTGGTCCGGCGCTCGGTCGTACGCCCGCTGGCGGCACTCACCGGCGCCGCCCAGCAGGTCGTCGACGTGGCGGGGGAGGAACTCGCGCGCGTCGCGGACGACGAGGCCGCCGACAGCACTCCGCTGCGTCCGCGGGCGATCCCGGTCCCGGTCCGTGACGAGATCGGCGAGTTGGCCGAGGCGTTCAATCAGGTGCAGGTCACCGCGGCCGCGCTGCTGGAGCGGCAGGTGCTGAGCCGCCGCAACGTCGCCGAGATGTTCGGCAACGTCGGCCGAAGGGTCAGCAACCTGACATCACGTCAGCTCTTGCTGATCGATGCCGCCGAACGCGAGGAGACCGACCCCGAGCTCCTCGAACAGCTCTACCGCATCGACCACATCGCCGTACGCCTCCAGCGCAACGCCGACAGCCTGATGCTGCTCGCCGGCATCCGGGAGACCGGCGTCGAGGCCCGGCCGACCCCTCTGGCCGACGTCATACGCGCGGGGCTCGGCCGGATCGAGGGATTCCAGCGGGTGTCGCTGCGGGCCGAGGCGGACGTCACCATCGCCCCCGACATCATCGGCGACCTCACCCTGATGCTCGCCGAACTGCTGGAGAACGCGGTCGCCTTCTCCCCGTCCCATACGCCCGTCGAGGTGGCCGTCCGCCCCGGCACCGACGTCACTTCGGACGGCGGGGCGCTGATCGAGGTCATCGACCACGGCCTCGGGATGAGCGCGGAACGCCTCGCCGAGGAGAACGCCCGCCTCGTCCGCCGGGAACGGCTCGACCTCGTACCGACCAGGGTGCTCGGGCTCTTCGTCGTCGGCAGCATCGCCCGGCGCTGGGGCATACGGGTGATGCTGAGCCGCACGCCGGGCGGCGGGGTCACCGGCACCGTGTGGATCCCCTCCGCGCTCCTGTTGACCATGAGCTCGGTGGACCCGGTCCCGCCCCGGGCCACGGGCCCGACCGGAGCCGTGGCGGCCTTCCCGACGAGGTCCGCAGCAGCGCCCGAGCAGGAGGCCGTCGCACTCGTGAGGACATCCAGGACAACGCCGCCCGCGGCGGAGCCATTGACCGACGCGACGCAAGCGCACGAGGACGCGGCGCCGGCGCACACGGCGCACAAGGACGCGAGGTCGGCGCACACGGCTCACGAGGACGCGACGGGCGACGAGCAAGGCCGCCCGGGAAGCGTCGGCACCGGAACCGGGCACCCGGGCCCGGACGAACACCGGAACCGGGAGCCCCGGCCCGCCCGGCCGGCCCTCGCCACCGAAGCCCAGCCGACAGATCCGTCGCCGCAGGTCCTCCCCCGACGCGTCCCCGCCCGCACCCGCACCCGCACGGACGGGGTCACCACCACGGACAGGGTCTCCACCACGGACAGGGTCGCCCCCACAGACGGGGTCGCCATCGCCGAGGAGCCCACGACGGATGCTTCCCGACCGCTGCGGAGGCGGGTACGCGGAGCGACCCTCGCCAGGACCGCCCCACCGGCCGACCGGGGGAACCCGGCCGTACGGCCCCCCGTCGACGCCGACGCGGTCCGCGCGGAACTCGAGGACTTCGAGGCCGCCGTACGCAGGGCGGAGCAGGACAGCGCCCTGAGCGGGACGGAGTCGGCACCATCAGCGCACCAGGAAACCCAGAAGGAGTCGGGCAGTGACCACGTCGACAGGTGACAGCAGTTCCGAACAGGCGATACCCACCGATCTGCGAACCGCCGCGGCCGATTTCACCTGGCTCCTCGACCGGTTCGCCTCGGACACGGCCGGCGTCGTCGACGCCATCGCGGTGTCGTCCGACGGCCTGCTGATCGCAGCCTCCCGACTACGCGACCATGCCGACTCCGAGCGCCTCGCCGCGATCGTGTCCGGTATGACGAGCCTCGCCGCTGGCGCCTCCGGCAACTACGGCCTGGGCGGGCTCAACAAGGTCATCATCGATCTGGAGGGCGGCCATGTGCTGGTGTCGGCCATCGGCGGCGGCGCGGTCCTCGGCGTGGTGACCTCGAAGGAGGCGAAGCTGGGCAACATCGCCTATGAGATGACCCTCTTCGCCAACCGGGCCGGGGCCGCGCTCACCCCCCAACTGGTGCTGGAGCTGAAGAAGAGCGTCGGTGCCACGCCGGCCGGCTGACCGTCCGAACGCCAGGGCACGGTTGCAGGGACTTCGGAAAGGGATCGTGATGGCCGTCGGTGGACCAGAACCACACGATGCGGCGGAAGCCGTCGGCAACTCACCGGAGCATTCCCCGGAGCCGGTCGGCCGCGCCCCCGCCATCCGTCCGTTCCTGCTGACCGCCGGCCGGGTGTCGGGAGGTGGCACCGCGCTGCCCATCCCCATCGAGACCCAGGTCGTGTCGACGTCGGCCGGGCTGTCCGTCCTCCACACGCTCACCTTCGAACACCGCGACATCATCGCCGCCTGCCGACAGCCTCAGTCCGCGGCGGAACTCGCCGCCCAGCTGCGGTTGCACCTCAACGTGGTCCGTGTGCTGGCCGAGGACCTGTGTGCCGCCGGGCATCTGGCGATCCACAGGCCGAACGCCAGAGCGGCCCAGGATCTCTCCGTACTGCGAAGGGTTATCGATGGTCTCCGCGCCGTCCCCGATGCACGGGGCACACTCCGTGACTCCGGTTGAACAGCCTCCGCTGCCGGTCAAGTTGGTCATCGCCGGTGGCTTCGGGGTCGGCAAGACCACGGCCGTGGGCTCGATCTCCGACATACGACCGCTGACCACGGAGGCCGCCATCACCGAGGTCGCGGCCGGCGTGGACGATCTCACGCACACTCCGGGCAAGACCACCACCACGGTCGCCATGGACTTCGGCTGCATCACCATCGACCCGACGCTGAAGCTGTACCTGTTCGGCACGCCGGGCCAGGACCGGTTCGGCTTCATGTGGGACGACCTGGTCGAGGGCGCCCTCGGCGGTCTGGTGATCGTCGACACCCGCCGCCTGGACGACTGCTACGCGGCGGTGGACTACTTCGAGCACAAGGAGCTCCCGTTCGCGGTCGCCGTCAACGCGTTCGACGGGGAGGTCGGGCACGATCTGGACGAGGTGCGGTGGGCACTGGACATCTCGGAGCACGTACCGCTGATCGTCTTCGACGCCCGAAGAACCGGCTCGGTACGGGACGCGCTGCTGGTGGTACTCGACATCGCCCTGTCCCGCGCCCAGGAGGCGGCGGCAACCTAAGGGGTCCCCCCAGCAGCGCATTCACTCCGGGGCCGGAGGCGAGCGAGATGTCAGGGCACCGTTCAGCCACGAGGGCCGTCGCTGCGCGCATTCCGGTCAAGCACGTGGTGAGGGCCCGCCGATACCGGCGGGCACCCTCACCTCAGGCCGCGGCCGATGGATTGGGCGATCCGCCGACGCGGCGGTATTCGGCGTTGATGCGCTGAGCTTCTTCGAGTTGGTCTTCGAGGATGATGATCCGACAGGCGGCCTCGATCGGGGTGCCCTGGTCGACGAGTTCACGCGCGCGGGCTGCGATGCGCAGCTGGTAGCGGGAGTAGCGGCGGTGCCCGCCCTCGGAGCGCAAGGGTGTGATCAGTCGTGCTTCGCCGATGGCGCGGAGAAATGCGGGAGTGGTACCGAGCAGTTCGGCGGCCCGGCCCATCGTGTAAGCGGGGTAGTCGTCGTCATCGAGACGGCCCAGTGACTCGTCTGCTGTCATCTCACCTCTCTGTGGAACGCGTGGAGGGGCCTTGGTGCCGTACGGCACCAAGGCCCCGAAGGAACTACAACACCATCTGCCGGCCCTCGTGCTGCACCGGCCTTCTGTTTCCACACACCCGTCCGATACGCCGACGGGGGTACGGGGATCGCGGATGCGTGACCGGAGACCACCTACCTATCGATGTCCTGCGGTACCCGGGCTCAGGTCTTCTGCCCGGGCGATCCTGATGGCGCTCGACTCCTCCGTTTCTTCCCTCTGAACCAATCGACTGCGGTCCTACTCATGGCGGCCCCTGATCACCGCGGGCCACCCGGTCCGGCCGTGAGTCCCGTCGCCATGTGCAACAACCTGGGCTTCGAAACTCCACCACCGCACCGTCATGCGTGTACTGCTGCCCGGCAGTTCGTGTCTGCCGGGCTTCGCTCGATCTCGGCTACGAGAGAAACCATAATGATCCGAGAACCCAATGTCTACTCCGGCAAGCATAGATTTTCGCGATCTCGACGATGAGGTATTGCCCTCCGCCCGTCTACGGATGTGGGGACAGCCCGCAGCGCAGGCCCGGCGGCCGGCTGAGACTCACAGCCGGCCGCCGGGCTTCCGGTGAGGCCGTCGACCGGCGCGGCGCGTCGGCGGTGTTCCCCGGTCCCCGGCGCGCACCTGCCGCCACCGCCCAAGCCGCCTGGACGGACCGCTGGATAGAATCCGCTCTCATGCCGAAGCCTGACGAGCTGATCGTTCACATCGCCGCCCTGGTGGAGTCCGGGCGAAGCAATCAGATGTCCCTGACCGTGGTCACCGGTGGTGCTGTCATCACCGGTCGACTGGCTCCCGAAGCCCTGTGGAGGCAGAGGGTGTCGGAGGTGCTGACGGATTCCACCCACCTGGCCGGGTTCTCCACCGTTTTCGACACCCCCGCGAAGGGGGACGGGCCGCCCACGCATCTGCACTTCCATGTCGCCCGGATCCTGCAGGGCACGGTGGGGATCCCGGAGACGGGCGGAATGTACCGTGTTGCGATCGAGGACGTCAGTGCCTGGACCGTGGGTGATTTCAGCTACTCGGACCACTGACCCGCCACCGCACCGCTCACCCGCGGGCCCGAAAACAAGACAGCGCCCGAGCCGGCCGAAGCCGACCCGGACGCTGCGTAGCAGGTCAGAGGGGGTACCCCCACCCGCGAACCGTAGGCCCTGTGGGACTCGAACCCACAACCAATGGATTAAAAGTCCTGGCCAAAGCTTGTTGGGTGGTTCCGGTCGCTGGTTCGGTGTCCGGAAACAACTGGTCAGAGCATGTGCGCCGTGAGTGCCGATCCGCCGCGCGGCGGGTTGTGTCACACCGTCCGCTCACGCATCGCTCACGCATGTGGGGCGTTCTCACCTGCGGCGGAGTGGGTGTCTCTGGGCGGCTGTCGGACGTGCGTCTGTAGGATCTCGTGACTCCTACCCTAGGCTCAGGCTGTGACCTGCGGCTTCTCGTGAAATCTCACGCCGCGTCTGGCAGTTCAGCTCAGGACCGTGTCCAAGTCCTCGCCGTGCTCGCCGAGCCGTATCCGCTGGCGTGTGAATACCAGCTGACGCGGCCCCTGACGGGCCGTCGGCTAGATCATGCAGGCCACACCGGTCGAATCGGAAAGACCGTCAACTCCCATGCTGCGGCAGCTCGGATGGCTGTACGCTCGTATCATCGCCGCCGCTGAGGGCGATCTGTTTGGCAGTTGGTGGACACCGCGGTATCCACCGGCAGGACCTGAGTACGCCGCTCGCACGGGCGGGTACCCGGATTCCGCCTACAGATCACCGAAGCGACGCCGGGTCAGCCCCGTGATGGACCGCGGTCCTCACCGAGGCGGGCACGGGTGCGTTGCGCTCCGATGGCGCTCTGCTCGCGTACGCCGGTCACCGGCCGCGAGCCCGCCTCGCGCCGGCCCATTCGATTAAGGCCCTGTGAGCACCATCGACATCCCTGACGAGCACGACGACATCGACGGTATCGAGGTCATCGATATCCGCTCCGGCGACCGCTCGACGCCGTTCGAGCACCGCGTCGAGCCGGTCAGCAAGACCACCAAGGTGATCAAGTTCCTTGAGAACCACCCCGACGTCCAGATCTCCCCGGCCGCTGTCCGCCGGATCGCGTACGGCGCGGTCGAGCCCGGACTCCTCGAAGGCGCCCGCCTGGAGCGCCACCGCGTCGAGACGGGCTGGCTGAGCGTCCTCACCTACCGCGCGTACACGCTGATGCTGTCCCCCGCGATCGAGAACGACCGGCTCCTCGACGAGGCCCACTACGCGGCCGACCCGGACACCAGCAACCAGCAGCGGGTCCTGTCCATGCCCACCGCGCACGACACCGACGCCACCCTCGTCTACGCCGACGCCATGGACGACCTCCTCGCCGCCATCGACCGGGCGTCCAAGAGCGTGAGGAAGAACAACCCGCAGGAAGTCGGCCGGCGCATCGTGGAGCGGTCCCTGACGGCCGTCCCCGCCACCTTCCGCAACCCCGGACGCCACCCCGACGACGACCTAAGCCTCGTCGACGGCAACAGCCGCTGGGCGGCCTGCACAGCCGACATCAAGGTCCCGGCCAGCTCGATCCGCCCCACCAACGCCAAGGACCCCGACAGCTTGCTTCCGTCCCACCTCATGCGGCTTCCCCTCGCCGAGCGGCGGGACCTCGTCCGGGAGATCGTCAAGAACGCCCACCGCGACATCAACGCCAACACCGGCACGAGCAAGGCCGCCCGCGCCAAGCGCGACCAGGCCGCCCGGCTCCTCAACGCGATGACCGTCCCGGTGCAGGTCATCGTCGGCTACACCGACGACAACCCGTCCATGCGCATGGGACGCTTCCCCGTCGCGGTCCGCTCGCTGCTGATGCGCATGAACATCGGAGTGAAGGAGTTCAAGGAGCCCTCGAAAAACGGTGTCACCGCCGAGGAGATCGTCACCGCCCTGTTCGACGCTGGCGAGCTCGGCGACAACGCCCAGGCCGTGCGAGACGTCCTCCTCGGCCGCGCCGACGTCACCGACGCCATGAAGTCCCTCGGACTCAACCCCGCCTTCCGCGACCTGCGGTTCACGTTCGTCGTCCAGCAACTCACCCGCAAGGAGCCCCGGCTGAACGCGGTCATGGCCGCGAAGCTCGACAAGCGCCGCCTCCAGGTCACCCACCGCAGCGGCCCGATCGTCGAACTCGGCCTGCGCTCCTACTCCAGCTTCCCCAAGGAGAAGCTGGCGCCCGTGCGCACCGCGCTGGACACCGGCTGCCTGTGGCAGGCCCTCGCCAACCACGAGTGGACCGTCGAGAACATCGACAATGACCAGGCCGTGGACGACCTCCTGGAGCGCGCCGACAACGGCGACGTCCCCGCCCGGCTGCTCCTCGGCGTGCTCGCCATGGTCACCCTCGTCACCAGCGGCTACCTCCTCGCGCCCGGCGGCTCCGCCGAGCAGATCGTGGGCAACATCAAGATCATGCGCGCCGGCGTCGGCACGGTCATCAAGACCGTCCTCGACACGAAGGAGGGCCGGCAGGTCCTCGCCGACGCGATCAAGCGGATCCGGGCCAGCCTGCCCCCGCGATGGTGGGCCGACGGCCACCTAGTCGAGCGCGAAAAGTGGAAGGGCAGCGACTTCAACGCCCACCTGCGCCTCGCCGCCAACCACGGGTTCAACCCCGAGGGCCACCAGAACGACCCCACTGCCACCGAACTCGAGGACAAGGCCCTCACGGCCTTCCAGACCTCCCTCACCACGGCCGCCTCCGACCTCGACGACCTGATCGCCCTGCGCAAGATGAACGGCACCACCACGGAACTCTCCTGGACCGTCGTGGAGCCGTCCTTCAAGCAGCTCAGCTTCATGGGCAACGACCTCGCCCGCATCGCCGAGGGCGAGCCGCGCTGATGACCGAGACCACCTGGGCCGGCGTCGTCACCGTCACCGACGAGCGGTACGCCATGCTCGCCCGCCTCGCGGGCCCGTGGCTCCTCGAACCGCAGCCCGAGCCGATCCCCATCGGCGAGGACTCCGGGTACGAGGACAAGGCCATCTACATCGCGGTCAACCGCAACGGCAACGCCTGCTACTGCGGGAAGACCGCCCCCACCCGGATTCTGAACCGAGGCGCCACCGCGACCAGGCTCAGCCAGCACATCAACGGCAGCCCGTCGAAGCGGGACGAGTGGGTTGAATACTGGGTGATCCCGCTGCGTGACGCTACCCCAGGCCATGTCGTCTCCGTCCTGGAAAAAACCGTGGCCGCCCGCCTCGGCATCCCGCTCGTGCACCGGACGCGCGTACTGCGCCAGCGCACCTGATCCCCGGCCGGTCGAAAACACGGCCGGTACCTGAAACCCACGTGGGCCCCGCACCGGGAAAACGGTGCTGGGGCCCTGCGTGCTGCGAAGGGCCCCAGCCGGACCTTATGGACTCGGGCGAGGACTCCAACGGCTAAGCCGCCGTCAGTGGATGTGTAGTCCGTGTGAATCGGATCGCTTCGAGTCAGTGCGCTTCCTGCGGTTCACCGCAGACGGTACACACGCCAGGCTGCATGATCCCGTCGTGGAAGTCATGGTAAAAACGGCCTGGCCCGTCGTAGTCGCGCAGCGCCTTGCCCGCGCAGTCCCGGTAGTCCGCGATCCGGCACCGGCCACAGCAGTCGTGACTTGTGATGGAATCCTTCGCTTTCTTGCTGCACGCATTGTGGCCGCACGCCCGATACCCGCCAGAGCCGCTGTTCCAGTGGGTTCCGAAGCTGCCCGGGTCGTCGCGAAATCTGCGGATGACCGCCTCGTCTGACTCGCTGGCGGCACGCGGCCGTGCGTTAACGACGAGTTGACCGACTACGGCTGCGCCCAGAGTGGCCCATAGCCATTTGCTACGCATCTGTTCCCCCTTGGGGTGGGTTCAGCAGCGACGGTATCGACTGCCGCCGCTAGCCGCGATAAGTACCTGACAAGAGGCACCTCCACCCCACATCTTTCGTGTCGACTGGGAGGTGCCCCACGGCGCCACCGTTGCTATCGCCGTCGGCGTCTACGGCAGGTGACGCGTCTTTTGGCGCTTCGGTCGCTTCTCAACCGGGATCAAACCCCGGCGGATCTTCATCAGATGCTCGTCTTTCGTGTTCTCGCGCACTGCGAGACGGCTCAGGATTCGATGCTGCGTTTCCGGAGTCCAGAACACCTCGAGACGCTTCCGAGCGCGTGTGATAGCGGTGTAAAAAATACTGTGGGAGATGCTCTCTTCATTGGCATCCGTGATGACAACCTTGACTGAGTCGTACTCAACACCCTGTGCCTTGTGGATCGATACGGCGTAAGCGATCTGAAACGGCACAATGGTGGTGACGGAGTCGTCGTCATCATCACTATTACCGCGCTCGAAGACATCGAACTGGACAGTCGATCCTTCCACCCAACGCAGACCTGTGAAGAGCACATCGTCTTCAGTGACATCCCGTTCGAGATTCACATCGAAAGTGATACGGCCGGGCGCGCGATCGATCTTAACGATCCTTCCCTTTAGGTTGTTGAAGATGACTGGGCTGAACCGATCAGACTCATTGAAAAGTACGGGATCTCCGACCTTGTAGGTGGACTCGCTCCAGGTCACAGCTGAATTCGGGTTGCTCGCCTGTAGGAACCGGTTAACGTTGTTGATGCCATACAGGCCGTCATAGTTAAGGCAAAGCACGATCTCGTCGTCGCTTCTATGTTGGAAGAGTGAGTCTCCCAGAATCGTCGAGTAGCCATTCTTTGAGAGCGACTCCTCGATATGGTCGTCGAGGTTCCGCACTCTGTTCCACAGCGTGAGGAGGCCCTGATCGGTCGTCCTGAAGGGCTGTGTGAGTTCGAATACAGACTCGCTCGGGATGTACGACCGGATGATGCTGAACCAGTTGCCAAACTCAATCGACTCGATCTGGTATACGTCGCCAACCAGCACGAGCAGATCGAAGGGTGTGTTCTCAAGTACATCGAGCAGGCTTGCGTTGCTCACGGTGCTGCACTCGTCGATTACCAGAACGTCGTACGTGGCTCCGAACGACGTGCCGCTGCGCACGTACTTGCTAATCGTGCTGAACTCGGAATTCGGCGCCTGTACTCGTCTCTTCAGGTTGTCGACGGCCGGATTGGTATGTGCCAGGAAGAGTTTCCGCGCGCCCTCGAAGTAGTTCGCGATGTGATTCACCATCGTCGATTTTCCCGTACCGGCCGCGCCGTAGATAAGTGCAACATTTGAGTGCTCGAACAACTTGGTCAGAGCTGTAGCCTTCAACGGGTCATCAATGACGCCGGGGTTCGCGTTAATCCATGTCTGCACGTCGCTGCTGTGGTGGGGGACGCCGCTAGCAGAGATTTCCCGGAGTTTGTTGATGATCGAGACCGTGTCGTCCTCATAACCGACGATGAACACATGCCCATTTGATTGAGCCAGCTTCCTTCGCGCGTGTCGTTCTGTTGGTGGAAGCATGCGGTTGTGTTGCGCGATCAACTCGCCGAGGTCACCGAGGTCCTCCAGCTCAGCTATCGGCGTATAGATCACGCCGTGCTGCTCGACATTGCTCCTGACCCGTCTGGCTAGCAGCTCGTGAGGCCGAGTCCTGGCATCCAGACTCTCGGCAAGGTCCCCAAAGCGCGGGTTATGTCCGCGTGGTGATGTGCAGAACGGCATCGTGTCGAAGGGCCTGCAACCCCAAGATACGCGTAGCCCGGAGAGTGCAGAACACTTTTCGACATCGAACTGCGCCTTGATAATGCGGTTGTTCATCCGCAGCATGAGATAGCGCAACAGGTTAGAACCTGGCCGGTTGTTGCGGATGAGGGACCGTGCACGGTCAAGGACTGGAAAGATGACCTCAGCTCGTTGAGTGCCGACTAGTGCTGCTGCCGAGCAGCGGACGCCGCCCTGGGGCACAACATCAGACGACAATAGAACCACTCAAGAGCCGACAAACGCTCCTATTCTCAAGACTGCCCTGCTTGCCACACCGGCTCATGACCCGACCTGGACGGTCCCGAGACCAGAGGCGGCTCGCGCCACCCTGACCGCCCGTATGAGGCCACAAGCGGCTGACAGATGCGGGGGCATCCATGCGGCTGCGCGCGCCAGATCAGAGTGGATGTGTGTGCATCCGGGTCGTGTCCCGCTTCGTGGTGTAAGCGACCTTGCTCGGCGCGTTCCGGTAAGCCGCGCGTCGGCCACCCCATGGGACACGGCTGCCGGGTCGCGAAGCGGCTGACCTGCCGTCAGCGCCATCCGCGGTCCCGAGCTGCGCCGATGCGGCGATGACCTGCGGATTCCGGCGCCTTGATCCGCTACACCACCTGGCGGGACACCACCTGCATCCGCGCCAGACAGTGCGGGGTCGGCGCGCAGCATGGCGTCCTGCGCCTGCTCGAACGCACGGCGGGTGCCGGTGCGGTCCTGTGCCGCTCCGTGGATGGCGCCCTGGCGGGCCAGGCCGAGGGAGGCGAACAGAAGGTCTCTGCGGGGGTGAGGTGCAGGTTGCGGGCGACGTCGTTGGCGGCGAAGGCGTCCGCCGGTCGGCCCATATGGCGGCCGTTCCGGAAGATCACCGGCCCGGCATCCCGTCAGGCGATACGCCGAACCTTGCGCGCGGCCCTGAACTCCGCGATCGCCCAGCAGCTCATCACCTCCAACCCGGCGTCCCACGTCGAGTTGGAGTCCGGCAAGCGCCCGAAGCCACTCCTCGGGACCGATGAACGAGTCCGGCGCTGGCGCGAGACGGGCGAGATCCCCGGGCCCGTGATGGTGTGGACTCCGCAGCAGTTCGGCGCCTTCCTCGACGCTGCCGAGGGAGATCGCCTGTACGCGATCTTCCACCTTATGGGTACTCGCGGCCTCCGTCGCGGCGAGGCGGTCGGCCAGGACTGGCACGAGATCGACCTCAACGCCGGGCTCATCACTCCCGCCAAGGAGATCGTGGTGGACGGCTGGGACCTCTACGAATCCGAGCCGAAGACGGACGGCAGCGCCAACACAATCGCGCTCGACAGCATGAACATCGTCGTCCTCCGTGACCACAAAACTCGCCAGGAGAAGGAGCGCGCCAAGTGGGCCACCGCCTGGCAGGACACCGGGAAGACATTCACCAAGGAGGACGGCTCCTGGCTCCACCCGGAGACGGTCTCGGAGACCTTCCGCCGCATCCTCGCCACGACCGATCTGCCGCCCATCACCCTGCGGGACCTGCGCCACGTCGCCGCGACGCTCACGCATGGAGGCGGCGGCGACATCCACGCCGTGAAGGAGACCCTGCGGCACTCCACCATCACGCTGACCTCGGACACGTACACGAGCCTGCTACCCGAACTGGACCGTGAGATCGCGGAGAAGGCTGCCGCTCTGGTTCCCCGTAGCCACCGTTCCGGAGGCCAGTGAGCCTCAGGCTTCTCAGGAGCGGCCGGGCCCGCGGAAGACGAGGAGCAAGCGGGCAGTCAGTTCCTCGGCAAGTTCGCCGCTACGGCCGACAAGCATCGTGGCGGTGACCGCTTCCTCCGGATCGACCCTTACGGGAGCATCACTCCTGTGCGAGAAGGTGGCGTGAGTGGGGTTGACCGCGCTAAGGCGCTCAACCATGACCATCCTCGGGTTCTCAATACCGACCGCCGGCGCATAGGCGGGAGCGGTAGGTACGTCGATGGCCTCCAACAGTGACAGCAGGGTGGCGATTCGCTCCTGGGTGTGTTCCTGATCGAGCACGAATCCAATACCCGGATGCGGCAGGGACTCCCAGGCACTCCGCTGGCCGGATCGAGTGATCGCCAGCCCTGCTGATCGTCCGTTGCGCCCGGTCACCGAGGCAACCGTCACCTCGGCGCTGCTTTGTGTCTCGACTCGTTCGGTGTTCGAGAACAACCCGTTCCCGCGCCCCAGGTTCACCAGTTCATCGGCCAACTGCTGCATGCGGGTCGCGGTGACTCTGCTCGTCACCGAAACAGGCGCCAGGTGAATCTCCAGCAGGGCAGGAGCACTCGTGTACGCGCTCGATGGCACGAGGTCCCGGTGCCAGGCCAGGCTGGTGGGCTGATCGAGGGGTTGCCAGATCAGCTCATCGGTAGGCTCATCTTCACTGACAGCCGTTTCTGGGGCTGACGGGACATCTGCCGGGGTGAGGTGAGCAATCACTTCGGCCGTGAATGACGCGGCATTCTCAGCGGCGATCCCTTGCAGACCGACGCTGTCGGTGCTCTGTTTGGTCCCGTCCGCCCGATCGCTGACGCCTCGAATCATCAGATGAGGGACCCCTTCAGCCTTATGAGCGGCATTGGCGAACCCCGCAGCCTCCATTTCGACTGCGACGGCGCCGTTGTAGTGCTCGTCCAAGAAGACCCGCAGCGGCGAACCAGCTGGAGCGTTTACTACGACGTCGCCTGTCACGATGGGCTTGAAGTGCACCTCCGCAGAGCCCCCAGAGTCCTGTGCCAAGTTCGCGGCCCAGGCGCCCACGTTGTCCACGTACATCGCCACTTGTTGAAGCGAGTAGGAGGCTTCCCAACCCCGCGGGCGCGCCTTGAACCCGTCCGGATCCTGCTTCCCGCCGTGATACGAGTACACCTCAATGGCGACCACCACATCGCCAGGGGAGACATCCGCCTTGAGCGATCCTGCGATTCCAGTGAAGAAGACCGCCTCGGGCTGGAAGAAGTTAATCGCTCGCTCGGTGATGACAGCTGCTGAGTCGTTGCCAGCCCCTGTGACCGCCAGGCAGACGGTCGTGGATGTGCCAGCCAGTCGCCCACACTCGAAGATGGTGCCAGCGTGATCGACCCGCCTAGGCTCCTCCAGCAAGCGGCGCATCGCCCGGTACTCCAGGGGCAGCGCAGTCAGTACGACGACCTTCTTCGTAGGTGGAACCACGACCGCCCCCTTGCCACTGCCTTCGCGCACGTCTCGCGCTCCTACCGTAGACGGAGCGGGACCGCACCAGACTGGCAAGAGTGGCGTGTCACCAGTGGTATCAGAAGCCGCGCGGATACATGCGTGTCCTGTCCCTGCTCGAACATCCGCTCACGCATCGCTCACGCACGTACCCGGAAACGAGTCAGCGCCCGAGCCGGCCGAAGCCGACCCGGACGCTGCGTAGCAGGTCAGAGGGGGTACCCCCACCCGCGAACCGTAGGCCCTGTGGGACTCGAACCCACAACCAATGGATTAAAAGTCCACTGCTCTGCCAATTGAGCTAAGGGCCCAGGCGATGTTGCGTGATGTTGCCTCCCCGAGCATAGCCGGACGCGGCCGGGAGTCCGATCGGGTATCGGGGTCCCGGCCGCGTCGAAGGGCCGTAAAAAGGTTCGCCGCAGAACAGAACGGGCGGAAGATCGGCGGAAGTCGGGCGAGTTGGCCGCGCCCGGGCCCCGACTACGGGTCGATCGGCTCCGGCGCCCCCTTCCGCGCCGCCTCCCGGGCCATGCTCCGTTCGTGCCCGGGGTTGAGGAACCAGTGGCGGGCGGAGGCGGCCCACCAGATCGCGGCGAAGCCCAGTACGACCAGCACGGCGATGGGGGCGTAGTTGAAGTTCTCCCAGGTGACCGGGGACAGCTGCGGAAGCATGAACAGGACGGTGATCACGAAGACCCAGATCACCGCGATGACGCCGATCGTGCGCGACCAGCGGCCCAGATGCCAGGGTCCCCGCTCGAAGGCGTCGCCCTTGCGCAGCCGCAGCAGGGTCGGGATGACGTAGGCGATGTAGAGGCCGATCACCGCGATCGATGTGACCGCCGCGTACGCCGTGACATTGATCAGGTAGGGGAGGCCCAGCAGCAGCGCACCGCCCGCCGCCAGCCAGACCGCCGCCACGGGGGTGCGGGTGCGGGGGCTGACCGTGTGCCAGACGTGGGAGAACGGCAGGGCGCCGTCGCGTGAGAAGGCGTAGATCATGCGGCTGTTCGCGGTCACGGAGGCCATGCCGCAGAAGAGCTGGGCGCCGATGATGACGAGGAGCAGCAGTTTGCCGCCGGTCGCGCCGAGCGCGTCCAGGAGGATCTGCGCGGGCGGCACGCCGGTCTCCGAGGCGAGGGCGCCGTCGTAGGACTGGATGGCGAAGGTGAAGCCGAGGAGGAGGACGAAGCCCGCCACCCAGGACGTCCAGATGGACTGGACGATGCCCTTGGGGCCGGCCGTCGACGCGTCGTGCGTCTCCTCGGTCATATGGGCGGACGCGTCATAGCCGGTGAAGGTGTACTGCGCCATCAGCAGACCCAGCAGCACCACGTACAACCCGCTGCTCCAGCCCGTGTTGTTGACGAACTCGGTGAACACGAAGGACGCCGACTGGTGGTCGTCGGGGACGATCACGAGCGCGCCGACGATGACCACGACGCCCACGACGTGCCACCACACGCTGATGCTGTTCAGCAGACCGACGATGCGTACGCCGAACGTGTTCAGGAGTCCGTGCAGCAGCAGGATCGCCGCGAACAGCAGGATCGTCCGGCCCGGCGTCACCTCGAAGCCGAACTCCAGGTTCAGGTACGCCGCCAGGAAGGACGCCGCGCCGAAGTCGATGCCGGCGGTCACGGCGACCTGACCGAGCACGTTGAACCAGCCCGTGAACCACGCCCAGGCGGCCGCGCTGCGCTCGGGGGCCAGTCGATGGGCCCAGAAGTACAGGCCCGCGGAGGTCGGGTAGGCCGAACAGATCTCGGCCATGGCCAGGCCCACGAAGAGGGTCATCAGGCCGACCGCGACCCAGCCCCAGGTGATCACCGCAGGCCCGCCGGTGTTCATGCCGAACAGGTAGAGCGTCATACAGCCGGACAGGACCGAGATGATCGTGAAGGAGACCGCGTAGTTGGAGAACGCGGACATACGGCGGGCGAGGACCTGCGTGTAGCCCAGCTGGGCTAGCCGTTCCTCGTCCGACATCGGTGCCGGCACCGAGACCGAGTCCGGTGCCGAGGCCCCGGGAGCCCCACGGGCTATGTCGTCATCTGTCATGCCCCCAGCAATTCCCTCACCGGGGACGTGACATGCGCCACACCGTGGCCGAAAACCGGCTGGGACGCGGGGGAGGCAAGACAGAAGGGCCCGTACGACCGGAGTCGTACGGGCCCTTCCCTGTGTCAGCCGTCAGCCTGCATCACACATCAGCCGGCATCACACGCGCATCGGCTCAGCCGTTGCGCTTCCAGCGCGGCTTGTCGTCACGACGGCCGAAGGAAGAGCCGGTGCCGGTGCCGGTGCCAGTACCCGTGCCGGTGCCGCGGTGGTCGTCACGACGGCCGTACGGGCGCTCGTGGCCGCCGGAGCGGAAGCCCGGGCGGTCGCCCTGACGGTCACGGTTGAACGGACGGTCGCTGCCCCGGTGCCCGCCGCGCTCGTCGCGACGCTCGAAGGTACGGCCGCCACGGTCGTTGTCCCGACGGAACCCACCGGCACTGCCACCACGGTCGTCGCGGCGCTCGAACGTACGACCGCCACGCTCACCGTCACGACGCTCGAACCCACCACGGTCGTTGTCCCGACGGAAGCCGCTGCCGCCGCTGCCACCGCGGTCGTTGCGGTCGTTGCGGTCGAAGGAACGCCCACCACGGTCACCGTCACGACGGTCGTCCCGGCGGTCGTTGTCCCGGCGGAAGCCACTGCCACCCCGGTCGTCGCGACGCTCGAAGGTACGGCCGCCACGGTCGTTGTCCCGACGGAACCCACCGGCACTGCCACCACGGTCGTTGCGGTCGTTCCGGTCGAAGGAACGCCCACCACGGTCACCGTCACGACGGTCGTCCCGGCGGAACCCACCACGGTCGCCACGGTCGTTGTCACGACGCTCGTAACCGCCGTTGCCCCGCTCCTCGCGGCGCTGACGCGGCTGGTCGTACGAGGGACGCTCGTACGACGGCTGCTCGACGATCGCGACCGGGGCCTCGACCGACGCGCCGTCCTCAGCGACGGCGACGGCGGCGGTCTCCGCGGCAGCGGCGGCGACGGCCGCCTCCGGGTCCTCGCCCCGCTCCCGCGCGGCACGCG
The DNA here is from genome assembly GCF_024612015.1 of Streptomyces sp. CA-210063. Taxonomy (NCBI): domain Bacteria; kingdom Bacillati; phylum Actinomycetota; class Actinomycetes; order Kitasatosporales; family Streptomycetaceae; genus Streptomyces; species Streptomyces sp. CA-210063. Next base: position 5,654,939 of record NZ_CP102512.1, on the reverse strand, counting down.
CGGTCAGCCGGTCGGCCTCCTCGCGCAGTTCGGCGGCGCGGCGCGTGGCCCGCTCCAGCTGCTTGCTGAGGTGAGCGACCTCACGCTCGGCCTGCTGTGCGGCGTTGCCGGCGGACTCGGCCTGGACCTCGGTCATCGACCGGGCGCCGGTGATCTCGGCGACCTCGGGTTCGAACGTCGTACCGCCCTGGATGATGTGACGCCCGGCGTCGACGCCCGCGTCCTCCATCAGCCGGAAGATCTGGCGGCGCTGGTGCGGCAGGGAGAGGGACACGACCGTGCCCGTACGCCCGGCACGCGCCGTACGGCCGGCCCGGTGCAGGTAGTCCTTGTGGTCGCCGGCCGGGTCCACGTTCAGGACCAGGTCGATGCCGTCGACGTGGATGCCGCGGGCGGCGACGTCGGTCGCGACGAGCGCGTTGACGTAGCCCTTCTTGAAGTCCTCCAGCACACGGGTACGGGCGCCCTGCGTCATACCGCCGTGCAGCGCGTCGGCCTTCACACCGGAGTCGCAGAGCTGCTCGGCGATGCGGTCGGCGCCCAGCTGCGTGCGGACGAAGATGATCGTGCGGCCCTTGCGGGAGGCGATGGCGGCCGTGACCGGCGCCTTGTCCTTCGGCTTCACGATGAGGATGTGGTGCGACATGGTCGTGACGTTGCCCTGGGCGCTGTCGACCTCGTGCGTGACCGGGTTGGTCAGGTAGCGCTTGACCAGGGTGGAGATCTCGTTCTCCATCGTCGCGGAGAACAGCATCCGCTGGCCGCCGGCCGGGATCTGGTCGAGCAGCTCGGTCACCTCGGGCAGGAAGCCCAGGTCCGACATCTGGTCGGCCTCGTCGAGCACGGCGACCTGGACGTTCTCCAGCGAGCAGGCACCGCGGTTGATGAGGTCGCGGAGACGGCCCGGGGTGGCGACCAGGACGTCGACGCCCCGCTCCAGGGCGTAGATCTGGTTCCCCATGGAGGTACCGCCGCAGACGACCTTCATCTTCAGCCCGAGGACGTCCCCGTACGGCTGCAGCGCGTCCGCGACCTGCATCGCGAGCTCACGGGTCGGCGTGAGGATGACGGCGCGCGGCTTGTGCTTCTCGGTGCGGCCGCCGGCCAGCGAGGCCAGGGTCGGCAGACCGAAGGAGAGGGTCTTGCCGGAGCCGGTACGGCCGCGGCCGAGGATGTCCTTGCCGGCCAGGGCGTCCGGGATGGTCGCGGCCTGGATCGGGAAGGGGACGGTCACGCCGTTCTGCGCGAGCTTGCGCACGATGCCGTCGGGGAGACCGAGGGTCGCGAAGGTGACCTCGGGGGCCTTGGGGGCCTCCTCGACGGAGACGTTGTCGATGCTCTCGACGTTCTCGACGTCTTCACCGTTCTCGGGCACGACGACGTGATCAGTACTGGAAATGGACATGCGTATGCGAAACCTTCCGGAGTCTCGTCGGCACGCGCCCGTCAACTCCGTGATTCGCACACGACCGCCTCTATGCGGTCCGCCACGGCAAGGGAGAGTACGCGCCACACGGCGCGCTCTGCAGTGGCGCCGGGCAAATGGGATCAAACGATCTACCACCATACGCACCCACCACCCCTCAAGGCAAACCGAGCGGATACCCGCAGGTCAGGCCAGGAACTGCCCGGCCCGGATGTGTGCGATCGGGCCGATCGGAGGGGGGAGGAGCGAGCGGTGAGAGGTCGCTGGGGTGTGGTCCGGCACGGGGAATCGTGACGGGGTTCTCAGTACAACTTACGGGGGAGGCCGATAATTCCGCGGCCTGACGAATGACAGGACTCAGTGGGGGTCCCGGGGGCGCAGCGCCCCTGGCGGGGTCCGGGGCGGAGCCCCGAAAGGGGCGCGGGGAACGGCGCGACCAGCATCCACCCACCCGCTGCCGCCGAACCACCCCACCCGACCAGCCCCGCCCAACCGCCGGAGGCCTACGCCGCTTCCCCCGCCCGAGGCGCCGGCTCCCGCTCCACCAACTGCGCCCCCTGCTCGTGCGCGGACGACGACGGCTCGGCCGAAGGCTCCGGCGACGGCGACTCCACCGGCTTCGTCGGCTCCGGCTCAGGCTCCACCACCGTCGGCGTGGGAGTCGGCTCCCCCTTCGTCGGCTCGGGCTTCTCCGGCCGCTCCCCCTTCCCCTCCTCCTTGCCCCCCTTGGGCGGCGCCGCCTTCCCGGACGGCTTCGCGGCCCCGGAGGCCGACGCCGACGGGGACGCCGACCCGGACGCGGAAGGGTCGGGCGAGGCGGAGGCACGCCCCTTCCGCTTCCCGGCCTGGTACCCCGTACCGCCTCCGCCCGTCACCGCGGTGCCCCCGTCCGGCTTCTCACCACCCGGCTGTCCCGCGGAGGGCGACGGCCCGGGCTTCCGCCCGTCGTCCCCCACGCTCATACAGCCGGCGGCTGCCGCGACGGCCATGACCGTGGCGGCCAGACGGACGGATACGTTCAAGGCGCGCACAGCGGCCACCTCCGAAGGGGGGCGAAAGAGGAGTCCCCCTGCCCAACTCCCGCCGCCCACAAGAAGACACGCGCCGACCGAAGCCCCGTGCCCCTACGAGTGCCGTGCCTCACAACCCCCGGTCGAAGCCGCGCCCCGGAGAGGCGCGGGGAACCGCACGGACCAACTCCCCCACACCCGCACGTACCGGGAGCCCACGCCCCACCCCGCGGCTATCCGTACCCCAGCGCGTGCAACCGCGCGTCGTCGATCCCGAAGTGATGCGCGATCTCATGCACCACGGTCACCTCGGTCTCGGCGACCACGTCCTCCCGCGTCTCGCACATCCGCAGCGTCGGCCCCCGGTAGATCGTGATCCGGTCCGGCAGCACCCCCGCGTACCACTCCCCGCGATCCGTGAGCGGAGTCCCCTCGTACAGCCCGAGCAACTCGGGGTCGGCGGTGGGCGGCTCGTCCTCGACGAACACCGCCACGTTGTCCATCAGCCGCGTCAGCTCCGGCGGGATCCGGTCCAACGCCTCGGCGACCAGTTCCTCGAACTCCTCGCGCGTCATCTCCAGCACACGGCCATTGTCATGCACGACCCGCGCGTACGAGAGACACGAGCAGCAAAAGCAGCACCACTCCCCGACCCCCACCCACCCCGCCGCATATCCACCCCCACCCATGGGCATACGGGACCAATGGCCCGCGTCCCCGCCGCCCTAGCCACCGCCGCCAACGCTCTGCGTACGACCCTGAGCCGTATCCCCCAGGCCATGCCGCAGGCCCCCCGCGCCCTGGCGCGGCACTATCGCTCGCGCCGCACGCTCCCGACCCTCGAACTGGTCCACCACCCCCACCCCTGGGGCCGCGCGTTCGGACTGGTCGCGGTCGTCCTGCTCGGCGCCTGGCTGGGCCTGCTGATCGTGGGGAACGTACGCACCCCGGTCGGCCCCATGAACACCACGATGACCCTGCGCCCGTCCTTCACCGGCGGCACGAAGATCAACGTCTCCCCGCTCGGCGCCCTGGAACTGCGCAGCCACAACGCCCCCGTGCGCCTGGACGTGAACGTCGACCAGCTCGACCCGGACCGCGCCCAGGCCCTGGTCGACCACCCGGAGCGGATCTCCGGGCTGCAGGAGGAGATCGCCTCCGACGTCGAGCACGGCACCCGCGACCTGGCCATACGCTCCGGCGTCGCCGTCGTCGCCGGGGCCACCACGCTCGGCCTCGCCGTCTACCGCCGCCCCCGCCGCGCCCTCGCCGCCGGCGGCCTCGCCTTCGTACTCCTGGCGGGCGCCGGCGGGACCGCTGCGGCCACCTGGAACCCGAACTCCGTCCTGGAGCCGAAGTTCTCGGGCCTGCTCTCCTCCGCGCCGTCCATCGTGGGCAACGCGCGCAGCATCGTCACCGAGTTCGACGTCTACCAGAAGGAGTTGGCGCGCCTGGTGACGAACGTGACCAAGCTGTACGACGTCACGTCCACGCTCCCCGCGTACCAGCCCGACCCGACCACGATCCGCGTCCTGCATGTCTCCGACATCCATCTGAACCCCGCGAGCTGGAAGATCATCGCCTCGCTGGTGGAGCAGTACGAGATCAACGTCATCGTCGACTCCGGCGACACCATGGACCACGGCACCGCCGCCGAGAACGCCTTCCTCGACCCGATCGCCGACCTCGGGGCGCCGTACGTCTGGGTCCGCGGCAACCACGACTCGCGGGAGACCCAGCGCTATCTGGAGGGCATCGACAACGCGCACGTCCTCGACGAGGGCAAGGCGGTGAGCGTGGGCGGGCTGCGCTTCGCGGGGATGGGTGATCCGCAGTTCACCCCGGACCGCTCGGGCGGGAAGTCGGGCCTGCCCTCGGAGGAGGCGGCCGGGCAGCGGCTGGCGGAGTCCCTGCGCGCCCAGAAGGCGGCGGGCACCCCCGTGGACATCGCGATCGCCCACAACCCGGACGCCGCCCGGGAGACGGACGGCGACGTCCCCCTCGTCCTCGCCGGGCACCTCCACCACCCCGAGATGGAGATCCTGGACGAGGGCACCCGCCTCCGTATCGAGGGCTCGACCGGCGGCAGCGGTCTGCGCGCCCTGGAGCAGCAGTACCCCGACCCGATCGAGGCGTCGGTCCTCTACCTCGACCGCGACACCCGCCGCCTCCAAGCCTGGGACGAGATCAAACTCGGCGGCCTGGGCCTGACGACGGCCGAGGTCAGCCGCCACCTGCCGAAGGAGAACCAGCCGGGGGCCGAACCCGGGGACGAGCAGTCCCCGTCGCCCTCCGGAAGCACGGCGACCGAGGAGTCCCCCAGTGGCCCGTAAACCGCCGCGCGAGCGGTCCCGTAAACCGTTTTGGCGATACCTCCCGCCACCCCGTATGCTTCTCACGTCCCCGACGCGCTGAGAAGCGCCCAGGCGGGCCGATAGCCCTCATCGTCTAGCGGCCTAGGACGCCGCCCTTTCAAGGCGGTAGCACGGGTTCGAATCCCGTTGGGGGCACGCAACACTCTGTGCGAGACTAGTCCCGCACAAGCTTGGTCCTGTGGAGCAGTTTGGAGTGCTCGCCACCCTGTCAAGGTGGAGGCCGCGGGTTCAAATCCCGTCAGGACCGCTGGTGTTTCACGTGAAACACCGCGGCTGGGTAGCTCAGTTGGTACGAGCGATCGCCTGAAAAGCGATAGGTCGCCGGTTCGACCCCGGCCCCAGCCACATCGAACGAAGACCCCCTCCGGGCAACCGGAGGGGGTCTTCGTGTCTCACGAAGCGGGCACGGAGCGGGCATGTAGCGGACCGGACGCAAAAGCGTTCGCCCCTCGTTTCCCGGAGGTGAGATCCTGGGTCGCGTATGTCCACTCACCCCGCCCCCGCCTTCGGCGCCCTCGCCCCCCGCCTGGCCGAGCTGTCCCTGCGCGACGCGCACCGGCTCGGGCGCAGACTCGAAGGCGCACGCAAGATCCGTAAGCCCGAGGCCCGGGCCGCCGTTCTCGCCGAGATCGAGGCGGAGGTCGCCAAGGGCGAGGTCCGTATGGCCGAGCGCGCCGCGCGCGTGCCGGCCGTCTCGTATCCCGAGCAGCTGCCCGTCAGCCAGAAGAAGGACGACATCGCGGCCGCCATCCGCGATCACCAGGTCGTCATCGTCGCGGGTGAGACCGGCTCCGGGAAGACGACCCAGATCCCCAAGATCTGTATGGAGCTGGGGCGCGGCGTGCGCGGCATGATCGGGCACACGCAGCCCCGTCGTATCGCCGCCCGTACGGTCGCCGAGCGTGTGGCGGAGGAGTTGCGGACGCCCCTGGGCGAGGCCGTCGGCTGGAAGGTCCGCTTCACCGACCAGGTGAACCCGGACGCGACCTTCGTGAAGCTGATGACGGACGGCATCCTGCTCGCCGAGATCCAGACGGACCGCGAGCTGCGCGCCTACGACACGATCATCATCGACGAGGCCCATGAGCGGTCCCTCAACATCGACTTCCTGCTGGGCTACCTGGCCCAGCTGCTGCCCAAGCGCCCCGACCTCAAGGTCGTCATCACCTCCGCGACCATCGACCCCGAGCGCTTCTCCCGGCACTTCGGGGACGCACCGATCGTCGAGGTCAGCGGCCGTACGTACCCGGTCGAGGTGCGCTACCGCCCGCTCCTCGAAGAGGACGGCGACGACTCGGACCGCGATCAGATCACCGCGATCTGCGACGCCGTCGAGGAGCTTCAAGGGGAGGGCAAGGGCGACATCCTGGTCTTCCTCTCCGGGGAAAGGGAGATCCGCGACACCGCCGACGCGCTGATCAAGAAGAACTACCGCTTCACCGAAGTACTCCCCCTCTATGCCCGGCTCTCGCACGCCGAGCAGCACCGGGTCTTCCAGCCGCACACCGGCCGCAGGATCGTTCTGGCCACGAACGTCGCCGAGACCTCCCTCACGGTCCCCGGCATCAAGTACGTGATCGACCCGGGCTTCGCCCGCATCTCCCGCTACAGCCACCGCACCAAGGTCCAGCGGCTGCCGATCGAGCCGATCTCCCAGGCCAGCGCCAACCAGCGCAAGGGCCGCTGCGGCCGTACGTCCGACGGTGTGTGCATCCGGCTGTACTCCGAGGACGACTTCGAGGCCCGCCCGGAGTTCACGGACGCCGAGATCCTCCGTACGAACCTGGCGAGCGTCATCCTCCAGATGACCGCGGCCGGCCTCGGTGACATCGAGAAGTTCCCCTTCATCGACCCGCCGGACCACCGCAACATCCGCGACGGCGTCCAGCTCCTCCAGGAGCTCGGCGCGCTCGACCCGGCACAGAAGGACGCTCGCAAGCGTCTGACCGAGATGGGCCGCAAGCTCTCCCAGCTGCCCGTCGACCCGCGCCTGGCCCGGATGGTCGTGGAGGCCGACAAGAACGGCTGTGCCCGCGAGGTCATGGTGATCGCCGCCGCGCTGTCCATCCAGGACCCGCGCGAGCGCCCCGCCGACAAGCAGGCGCAGGCGGACCAGCAGCACGCCCGCTTCAAGGACGAGACCAGCGACTTCCTGGCGTTCCTCAACCTCTGGCGGTACATCCGCGAGCAGCAGAAGGAGCGCGGCTCGTCGTCCTTCCGCCGGATGTGCAAGCAGGAGTATCTGAACTTCCTGCGCATCCGCGAGTGGCAGGACATCTACAGCCAGCTGCGCACGGTCGCCAAGCAGATGGGCATCCATCTCAACGAGGACGACGCGCCCGAGCAGCATGTCCATGTGTCGTTGCTCGCCGGCCTGCTCTCGCACATCGGCATGAAGGATGTGAAGGAGGCCGGGGGAGAGGGCGGGAGGAACACGGGGAAGAACGAGTACCTGGGCGCGCGGAACGCCAAGTTCGCGATCTTCCCGGGCTCCGCCCTCTTCAAGAAACCCCCGCGGTTCGTGATGTCGGCGGAGCTGGTGGAGACGAGCCGCCTCTGGGCGCGCGTCAACGCCAGGATCGAGCCCGAGTGGGTCGAACCGCTCGCCGAGCACCTGCTGAAGCGCACCTACAGCGAGCCGCACTGGGAGAAGGACCAGGCGGCCGTGATGGCGTACGAGAAGGTCACGCTCTACGGCGTACCGATCGTCGCCCAGCGGAAGATCAACTACGGTCGCGTCGACCCGGAGGCCAGCCGCGAGCTGTTCATCCGCAACGCGCTCGTCGAGGGCGACTGGCGTACGCACCACAAGTTCTTCGCCGACAACCGCAAGCTCCTCAGCGAGGTCGAGGAGCTGGAGCACCGGGCCCGGCGCCGGGACATCGTGGTCGACGACGACACGCTCTTCGACTTCTACGACCAGCGGGTCCCCGAACACGTCGTGTCGGGCGCCCACTTCGACTCCTGGTGGAAGCACAAGCGGCACGAACAACCCGACTTCCTGGACTTCGAGCGGGAGATGCTCATCCGGGAGTCGGCGGAGGCGGTCACGAAGGACGACTACCCGGACTCCTGGCGCCAGGGACAGCTCAAGTTCCGTGTCACCTACCAGTTCGAGCCGGGAGCGGACGCCGACGGCGTGACCGTCCACATTCCCCTCCAGGTCCTCAACCAGGTCACGGACGAGGGCTTCGAATGGCAGATCCCGGGTCTACGGGAGGACGTGGTGACGGAGCTGATCCGTTCCCTCCCGAAGCCGATCCGCCGGAACTACGTACCGGCGCCGAACTTCGCGCAGCGGTTCCTGGCCCAGGCGGTGCCCCTGCAGGAGCCGCTGACCGTGACGATGGCCCGTGAGCTGAAGCGCATGGTGGGTGTACCGGTCACGCCCGAGGACTTCGACTGGGCCCGGGTCCCCGACCATCTGAAGATCACCTTCCGGATCGTCGACGAGCGACGGCGGAAGGTGGCCGAGGACAAGGACCTGGAGTCGCTGCGCGTCGAGCTGAAGCCGAAGGCGCGCCAGGCCCTCTCCCAGGCGGCCGCGGCCACGGCCGAGCGCCAGGGCGGCGAGTCCCTGGAGCGGAAGGGTCTGACGGACTGGAGCATCGGCTCCCTCACCCGCGTCTTCGAGACCCGCCGGGCCGGGCAGCCGGTGAAGGCGTATCCGGCGCTCGTGGACGACGGACCGACGGCGAACACCGTCTCCGTACGTCTCTTCGACACGGAGGCGGAGCAGACGGAGGCGATGTGGAAGGGCACGCGCCGGCTGATCCTGCGCAACATCCCGGTCAACCCCGCGAAGTTCGCGTCCGAAAAGCTCACGAACGCTCAGAAGCTCGCTCTGTCGGCCAATCCGCACGGTTCGATCCAGGCGCTGTTCGACGACTGCGCGATGGCGGCGGCCGACAAGCTGATCGCCGACTTCGGCGGGCCGGCGTGGGACGAGTCGTCGTACCGCAAGCTGTACGACAAGGTGCGCGCCGAGATCGTCGACACGACCGTGCGGACGGTCGGGCAGGTGCAGCAGGTCCTCGCCGCCTGGCAGGCCTGTGAGCGCCGTCTGAAGTCCACGCGGAGCCCGGCCCTCCTCGCCAACCTCGCGGACGTACGGGGGCAGTTGGACGCCCTCGTGAAGCCCGGGTTCGTGACGGAGGCGGGGCTGCGCCGTCTCCCGGACCTGATGCGCTATCTGGTGGCCGCGGACCGCCGGCTGCAGCAGATGCCGACCGGCGTCCAGCGGGACACCTCCCGCATGGAGAAGGTCCACGAGATGCGGGACGAGTACGCCTGGCTCCTGGAACAGCTGCCGCAGGGACGGCCTATCCCCTCCTCCGTCCTGGAGATCCGCTGGATGATCGAGGAACTGCGCGTCAGCTACTTCGCCCACGCCCTCGGCACGGCGTATCCCGTCTCCGACAAGCGGATCGTGAAGGCGATCGACGCGGCGGTGCCGTGACGAGGCCCGCACGCTGAGTGAGTTCGACCGCGAGGCTCCCGCTCCTGTACAGTCTCTTCTCGCAGGCCAGCGCGGCAACACGGCGCGGATCTGCGAAACCTGGTCCTGTGGAGCAGTTTGGAGTGCTCGCCACCCTGTCAAGGTGGAGGCCGCGGGTTCAAATCCCGTCAGGACCGCACGATGACGAGAGGCCCGCATCCGGTATGGATGCGGGCCTTTCGCCGTGCTGCGGGCAGCCGGCTTCTCCCGCCTCCGCCCCGCCCAAGAGCTCGGAAAAACAGGGTTGTTGGGTGAGTGCGGGTCACGTGTGGCCGATCGCGCGGTTCCCCGTGCCCCTGAAGGGGCCTGCGGCCCTTCAGGGGCGGCGCTGGGGGTTGACGGCGTCACATTCCACCGGTACCTCAGATTCAGGGCCCACAGACCCCCGGAGGTGGCGCATGGCGGCGTCCGCTCGGCACGAGACCCGCGCACTGCTCCGTGCTCATCTGTCGGCCGCCTCCTCGTACCGCCACCTCACCCCCCACTGCCCGATCTGCCACCGGCTGCTGCGGCTGGCGACGGAGCCCGGGGCGGGCGGCGAGGACGGCATCGAAGGGCCCGCGGAGGACGAGACGCCTTCCAAGGCGTGAGACTCGCCCGACAGGGAACACACTCGGCGAGGGCGTGTCGCGCTCAACTCCCGTACCCATTACCGCAGATGCCGCTCGGGCAACAAGGACCCCGACATGTGACGGGTGTCACTGCAAGAGTTTCCAGAAGGTCGCCGTTTACAGGTCCCCTACAACTGGTCAATTTAATATGTGCAATTGCACCACTCACCGAGAGCCTGCACAGGAGATCCGACACCCCTCCCCAGAGTCCGACAAGCCCGCGCACAACCTGCCGCTCCCAGACCCGAAATCGGTAGGCACGCGCCTCCCTCGCCACCCCGCCGCACGCCCCGCGCGCCCCCACCACACATCCACACGCCCCCGCGCACAAAAAAAGATCGCGCTGGACCCGGCGGAGTCCAGCGCGATCTACGACGCACCCTTGTTGCTTGCCTGACGACGTCCAGGAGGCGGGTGGCCTCCTGGAAAGCTATGAGTGGCTCGGGCGTGGGACCTGTTGGGGCAGGACCCGCGTCGCTTGGAGCTGTGTGAGCGGTGCTTCTGGGCTCTCGGCCGATTGGGGGACCAGCCGAAATGCCCTGCTATGCGGCGGTTCAGGCCTCGCTGCGCTGCTGCGGAATGCCCGCGAGCAGTGCGCGGACCTCAGCCTCGCGGTAACGGCGGTGTCCGCCGAGCGTACGGATGGACGTGAGCTTGCCGGCCTTCGCCCACCGCGTGACCGTCTTGGGGTCGACGCGGAACATGGTGGCGACCTCAGCCGGGGTCAGCAGCGGCTCGGCATCAGGGGTGCGAGCGGTCATGAGCGGCCTCCTCGGGAGAACCGAACCTTCTCGGTTCTTTCCTCTAAATTCTGCACCTTGACCCGCGTTGCCCGAAATGGCGGACGCGAGTCGAGTCGGTTATAGGACGAACGGCTTGTCCTCGGCACTACAACTACACCATCTGTCCAGCCGCGTCGGCCAAACCGATGGAATTGCCCTCCCAGGTGTTCATCAGCGACGGATGCCGATGGACCATGCCATAGCGGACAGTCACGCCACTGTGACGATCAGTCACAGTGGCGTGCAGGAGTCACAAGACCCCCCAAAGCGTGCAATGCTGAGATTCCACCCATACGTGGGCAGAAGGAGCCTCCCCCGGGCTCCTTGTCCTATTTTGACACGAGGAGGTGCGTAAGAGGCAAGGCCCGCGTAAGTGCAATCCGTCACGCTTGGCGCCTGCTTGATACAAAAGCCCGGATCGGGACCTACGTCCCGTGATGGCGCCCCTGTGGAACTTCGGTGCGTCAAGTCTGGGCCAAGGGTGGACAGTTCACCATGCTTCGGCTTTCGTGGAAAGCCTTTTCCCACTGGCCTCACAAGTCACAAGTACGGCTGAGAGGTTGAGCCGGTTCAACCGGTTCGGCCCGGTTCAGCTCACCGAGCGCCGACTCAGTTCGCCGAGCGCCGGTCCCGTACCGCCCGCCAGCGCTCGACCAGACGCCCGTACGCCTCCCCGGCGGCGAGGCCGTCCCCGGTGCGGAGGGCCTCGATGCCCTCGGCGACGTCGGCGGCGGAGTGGTCGCCGTCCAGCTCGTCGGCGGGCAGGACGTGCACGAGACCGCCGTAGTCCAGCTCGACCAGCGAGCGCGGGTGGAACTCCTCCAGCCAGCGGCCCACGTCGATCAGACCGTCGATGAGCGGCCCCTCGTCGATCGCGTCCCGCAGCGCCCGCAGACCGCGCGCCACGCGCCGCCGGGCCTCCACCATGGGCGTGCGATAGCGAAGCACGGGCGAGCTCTCGCCCGAGCCCTTCTCGTACGTCCGCTCCTCGTCCGAGACGAGGACGAACCAGTTCAGCGGCACCTGCCAGGTCGAGGTGCGGATCCACGGCCGGGCGTCGGGGTTGCGGACCATCCAGCGCTCGTAGTCCTGGCTCGCCTGCCGGCGCACCAGCGGCGGCAGCACCGCGTCCAGGACCGGGGCGGGCAGCTCCTCGGCCAGGTCGCCGAGCGCCTGCCAGCCGCGCAGCCGGGTCCGCCAGGGGCAGATATGGACCACCCCGTCGACGTCCAGCACGAAGGCGTCACTGCTCTCGTGCACCGGCACCGGGACCGGCGGGACGGGCAGCAGATCGGCCAGCGAGCGGCGCAGCTCCTCCTGGTACGAGGGCCGGTCCGGGCGCCGGGCGTAGCGGGCCCAGTGGCCGCGCTCGGGCTCGGGGAAGGCCGCCAGCGGCTCGTACACGCGGAGGTAGGACGCGTACGGGACGATCACCGAGGACACCTTGGGCACGCCTGCTCCCTCCCCCGGCTGCCACCGGGGAAACCTGCCGAACCCGCACACCGGCGGGCCGGAAAACTGTGCGGATCCCACCACGGCCGTACTCCGGAAGTGGGGTGATCCTGAGGCTGCGCCGCTGTACGGCGGACGCAGGCTCTAATCTCATGCTCACAGACCCCGCCACCCGTACGGGAGCCTGTCACCCCACCGCCGCTTCTTACCCAGGAGTCACCACAGTGACCGACGTATCTGACGGCGTCCTGCACACCCTGTTCCAGTCGGACCAGGGCGGTCACGAGCAAGTCGTGCTCTGCCAGGACCGGGCCAGCGGCCTCAAGGCCGTCATCGCCATCCACTCCACCGCGCTGGGCCCCGCTCTCGGCGGCACACGCTTCTACCCGTACGCGACCGAGGCGGAGGCCGTCGCCGACGCGCTGAACCTCGCGCGCGGGATGTCGTACAAGAACGCCATGGCCGGGCTCGACCACGGCGGCGGCAAGGCCGTGATCATCGGTGACCCCGACCGGATCAAGAGCGAGGAGCTGCTGCTCGCCTACGGGCGGTTCGTGGCCTCGCTGGGCGGCCGCTACGTCACCGCCTGCGACGTCGGCACGTACGTCGCCGACATGGACGTCGTGGCGCGCGAGTGCCGCTGGACGACGGGCCGGTCCCCGGAGAACGGCGGCGCGGGCGACTCGTCCGTCCTGACCGCCTTCGGCGTCTACCAGGGCATGCGGGCCTCCGCCCAGCACCTGTGGGGCGATCCGTCGCTGCGCGGCCGCAGGGTCGGCATCGCGGGCGTCGGCAAGGTCGGCCACCACCTCGTGGAGCATCTGCGGGCGGAGGGCGCCGAGACCGTGATCACGGATGTGCGCGAGGACGCCGTACGGCGGATCCTCGACCGTCACCCGGAAGGGGTCACCGCCGTCGCCGACACCGACGCGCTCATCCGCACCGAGGGGCTGGACATCTACGCGCCCTGCGCGCTCGGCGGGGCCCTGAACGACGACTCCGTGCCCGTGCTCACCGCCAAGGTGGTGTGCGGCGCCGCCAACAACCAGCTCGCGCACCCCGGTGTCGAGAAGGACCTCGCCGACCGCGGGATCCTCTACGCGCCGGACTACGTGGTGAACGCCGGCGGGGTCATCCAGGTCGCCGACGAGCTCCACGGGTTCGACTTCGAGCGGTGCAGGGCGAAGGCCGCGAAGATCTACGACACCACGCTGGCGATCTTCGCACGTGCGAATACAGATGGTGTTCCGCCGGCCGCCGCGGCCGACCGGATCGCCGAGCAGCGGATGCACGAGGCGGCCGCCCGGCGCCGTCGCTGACCCTGCGCGGGGGCGTCGTACGGCGGTCTCGCGGCGGTCGTACGGCGTCGGCCGGTACCCGTCGGCGGCTTTAGAGAGAACTCTCACTTCCGTCGGCGGGTCGCTCGCCGAGAAACGGTTAAAATCGCGGTTGACCAGCGAGGACAGGGCTCATCGCGGGTTCTGGGTACCGGCACGTCCTGCGGGCGACGTACCGTATGGGCGTGGGCTCAGGTACCGTGGAAGCCCTACGGACCGGTCTCTCCACGGAGAGCCCGTTCCAGATCATGAACGCGTGTCAAGACTCTGGGGCCGTCGAGCCCCGTCACCGAGGGGGTCGAGCCATGGGGCGCGGCCGGGCCAAGGCCAAGCAGACGAAGGTCGCCCGCCAGCTGAAGTACAACAGCGGCGGGACTGACCTGTCGCGTCTGGCCAGCGAGCTGGGCGCATCGACTTCGAGCCAACCTCCGAACGGCGAGCCGTTCGAGGACGACGAAGACGACGACGACCCGTACGCCCAGTACGCGGATCTCTACAACGACGACGATGAGGACGAGGACGACGAGTCCGGTCCCGCGTCGCATCGTCGCGGAGCTTGACGCCGTACCGCTGCGCTTTGCCCGGTCCGGGCGGGTTACCACCGCCGGACCGGGTTTTGTGCGGTTGCACTCCGCTTGGGGCAGGGGCGCCTAATGGGTTGGGGGCCACTGTGGTTTTGGCGGCTGCCGGTTCGTCGTGGTTGCTCGCGCAGTTCCCCGCGCCCCTTTTAGGCCTTCGGCCCATCAGGGGCGCGTTTACTGTTCAGCCCCGTGCGTAGTCGCCCACCAGTTCCGCGCCCGTTGCGTGGTCGTTGCGGTCGGTGATTTCGCCTGCCACCCAGGCCTCGACGCCGCGGTCGGCCAGCGTTGTCAGGGCCACGTCTGCCGACTCCTGCGGGACGATCGCGATCATGCCTACGCCCATGTTGAGGGTCTTCTCCAGCTCCAGGCGTTCGACCTGGCCCGTCTTGCCGACGAGGTCGAAGATCGGGGCCGGGGTCCACGTGGTGCGGTCGACCGTCGCGTGGAGGGTGTCGGGGATGACGCGGGCCAGGTTGGCGGCGAGGCCGCCGCCGGTGACGTGGCTGAAGGCGTGGACCTCGGTGGTGCGGGTGAGGGCCAGGCAGTCCAGGGAGTAGATCTTGGTGGGCTCCAGGAGCTCCGCGCCGAGGGTGCGGCCGAGTTCGGCGATCTCGGCGTCCAGGGAGAGACCGGCCTGGTTCAGCAGGACGTGGCGGACGAGCGAGTACCCGTTCGAGTGAAGGCCGGAGGCCGCCATGGCGATCACCGCGTCACCCGTACGGATACGATCCGGGCCGAGCAGCCGTTCCGCCTCGACCACGCCCGTGCCGGCGCCGGCGACGTCGAAGTCGTCCGGGCCGAGGAGGCCGGGGTGCTCGGCGGTCTCGCCGCCGACGAGGGCGCAGCCGGCGAGGACACAGCCCTCGGCGATGCCCTTGACGATGGCGGCGACACGCTCGGGGTGGACCTTTCCGACACAGATGTAGTCGGTCATGAACAGCGGTTCGGCGCCGCAGACCACGATGTCGTCCATCACCATCGCGACCAGGTCGTGGCCGATGGTGTCGTAGACGCCCAGCTGACGCGCGATGTCGACCTTCGTGCCGACGCCGTCCGTGGCGGAGGCGAGCAGCGGGCGCTCGTAGCGCTTGAGGGCGGAGGCGTCGAAGAGGCCGGCGAAACCGCCGAGGCCGCCGAGGACCTCGGGGCGCTGCGTCTTCTTGACCCACTCCTTCATCAGCTCTACGGCGCGGTCGCCCGCCTCGATGTCGACGCCCGCGGCTGCGTAGCTGGCACCAGTTGTCTCAGACATGACGGTGAGAACTTTCGTGTCGTACTGCAGATAAGCGCAGGTAAGAAGGTGTTACCCGCTGTCTACGGGCTGTCTTACGGGCGACGGATCGCGTCGGCCGCGGCCGTGGCGGCGGGCCCGGCTGCCAGCTCGGTCTCCAGGAGCTGCTTGCCGAGCAGCTCGGGGTCCGGCAGGTCCATCGGGTACTCGCCGTCGAAGCAGGCGCGGCAGAGGTTCGGCTTGGCGATGGTGGTCGCCTCGATCATGCCGTCGAGGGAGATGTACGCCAGGGAGTCGGCGCCGAGCGAGGTGCCGATCTCGTCGACCGTCATGCCGTTGGCGATGAGCTCGGCGCGGGTGGCGAAGTCGATGCCGAAGAAGCAGGGCCACTTCACGGGCGGCGAGGAGATCCGGATGTGGACCTCGGCGGCGCCCGCCTCGCGGAGCATCCGGACCAGGGCGCGCTGGGTGTTGCCGCGGACGATCGAGTCGTCGACGACCACCAGGCGCTTGCCCTTGATGACTTCCTTCAGCGGGTTCAGCTTCAGCCGGATGCCGAGCTGGCGGATCGTCTGGGAGGGCTGGATGAACGTACGTCCGACATAGGCGTTCTTCACCAGACCCGCACCGAACGGGATGCCCGAGGCCTCCGCGTAACCGATGGCGGCGGGGGTGCCGGACTCCGGGGTCGCTATGACCAGGTCGGCGTCGGCGGGGGCTTCCTTGGCGAGCTTGCGGCCCATCTCCACGCGGGAGAGGTACACGTTCCGGCCGGCGATGTCGGTGTCCGGGCGGGCCAGGTACACGTACTCGAAGACACAGCCCTTGGGCTTCGCGTCCGCGAATCGGGAGCTGCGCAGACCGTTCTCGTCGATGGCGATGAACTCGCCCGGCTCTATCTCGCGGACGAAGCTCGCGCCGCAGATGTCGAGGGCGGCGCCCTCGGAGGCGACGACCCAGCCGCGCTCCAGCCGGCCGAGGACCAGCGGGCGGATGCCCTGCGGGTCACGGGCGGCATACAGGGTGTGCTCGTTCATGAAGACCAGGGAGAAGGCGCCGCGGACCTGCGGGAGGACCTTCGGGGCGGCTTCTTCGACGGTCAGTGGCCGGCCGTCCTCGTCGACCTGGGCCGCGAGGAGCGCGGTGAGCAGGTCGGTGTCGTTGGTGGCCGCGACGCGGGGCGTACGGCCCTCCTGCTTGGGCAGGTCGGCGACCATCTCGGCGAGCTGGGCCGTGTTGACCAGGTTGCCGTTGTGGCCGAGCGCGATGGAGCCGTGCGCGGTGGCACGGAAGGTGGGCTGGGCGTTCTCCCAGATGGAGGCGCCGGTGGTCGAGTAGCGGGCGTGACCGACCGCGATGTGACCCTGGAGGGAACCGAGCGAGGTCTCGTCGAAGACCTGGGAAACGAGGCCCATGTCCTTGAAGACGAGGATCTGGGAGCCGTTGCTGACCGCGATACCCGCGGATTCCTGGCCCCGATGCTGGAGGGCGTAGAGCCCGAAGTAAGTGAGCTTCGCGACCTCTTCGCCCGGAGCCCAGACACCGAAGACGCCGCATGCGTCCTGGGGGCCTTTCTCGCCGGGGAGAAGGTCGTGGTTGAGTCGTCCGTCACCACGTGGCACACAACCGAGTGTAGGCGAGATCGCGCACCGGTCCGAATCCGGTGATCTCGCCCGACCCGGTTCCCGACTGCGGGCGGCCGCAGGTCACTTTGCGGCGACGGCACCGATGCCCGCGTTGTTTTCGCTGGTCAGCGTGATAGCGCGGTGATCGATCCGGTACTCCACCGTGCCCTTGAAGAGCTCCAGGAGGCTCCGTTCGGCGGCCATGAGTGAGTCGGAGCACATCTTGCGGGTGGTCCGCGGATTGCCGAGGGTGATCTTGTCCTCGCTCACCGTGGCCTTCGCCGACACCTCGTTGCAGCCGAGGCTTCCTTGGAGCGTTCCGGCCTTCTTGTCGAGGGTGAACCAGGCCTTGCCCTGGGCGGCCTCGGGGAGGGAGGTGGCGACGTCGTGGTCCATGAGGGAGTCGATCCGCCACTTCGTGCCGTACAGCTCGGCGGGCTTCTCCTCGCTCAGCTTCACGGTGTCGCCGTCGCCCGTGGTGAGCGTGAGCGTGCCGTCGGTGGTCTCGGCCGTGAACTTCCCGGCGTCGAGTGTGCGGGCGAAGCTCTCCTCGAACTTCATCGGGACGTCGCCGCAGGCCATCTCGGTGGACCGGGCGGTGTCGAAGTCGATGCCGTCGTCCTTGAAGGCGGCGGTCGAGCCGAAGGTGTTGCAGCCGTAGTTGCCGTCGACCTCGCCGTTGTCGGCGATCTTGAGGTACGCGCCGTCGGGGGCCTGTTCGGTCTTCCCGCCCACGGTGAGGCTGTCGACCTTCCAGCGGACCCCGGTGACCGAGGCCTTCGAGGTGTCCGAGCCGACGTTGCCGCTGCCGGAGTCGCCGGCCGACTCGGTGCCGCAGGCCGCGAGCAGCGGAAGCGGAAGCAGGGCCAGGGCGGTGAGGGTCAGTCGCTTGTCCATGGCGGTGGGACGGGTGGGGTGCATGGGTGGTTCCACCGGGTTTTCCTGGGTGGTGCCGCCGGGCTCTGCGGGAGCCGGGCTCAGCCCATGAGGGGCAGCAGCCCGCTCAGGTCCGCCCGTTCGCCGCTCGCGGAGACCTTCGCCTCGTCCAGGGCGCCGGCCCACCCCAGGCGGCCGGTCGCGAGGCGGATCCAGGTCAGCGGGTCGGTCTCGACGACGTTCGGCGGGGTGCCCCGGGTGTGCCTCGGCCCCTCCACGCACTGCACGACGGCGTACGGCGGGATCCGCACCTCCGTCGAACCGCCGGGCGCCCGCGCGGCGAGGGTGTCGGCGAGCAGCCGGACGCAGGTGGCGAGGGCGTGCCGGTCGTACGGGATGTCGAGGCCGGGGACGGCGGCGTTCAGGTCGTCGGTGTGGACGACGAGTTCGATGGTGCGGGTGAGCAGATAGTCGTCGAGCATCATGCCGCCGGCGCGGGTGTCGATGACCCGGTCCTTCGGGGTCACGGCGAGCGCGTCACCGATGCGCTGCCCGGCGCCGGCGTAGAGGGCGACGAGGTCGGGGTTGGCCTCGGCCAGGTGGTGGCTGCCCTCGGCGACGGCGTCGGCGTACGTGGCGGTCACGGAGGCGTAGTCGAGCGGGCCGAACTCGGCCTTGGCGGGCTCGTCCCGGCCGAGGGCACGGCTGACGCTCTCGACGGCCATGGTGAGGTGCGCGGCCAGGTCCCGCACGGTCCACTCCCCGAGCCGGGTCGGCAGCGCGAGCTGCTCGGCGGTGAGGGTGCCCACGGCCTCCCGTACGTTCCCGAACTGGGCCAGCACGGCCTTGCGGGTCTTGGCCGGGTCGTAGGTGCGGGGGCGTTTCTTGGCCGGGGGCATGGTGGGGAGCCTATTCCGAGGGGAGCGCGGCCGGGGTACTGATGGTGTGGACGGCGGGGTCGCCCTCCCGAGGAGGCCGGTGTCGTCCGGCAGGCCGCCGACGCATTCGGCGTACCAGTGGCAGGATCCCTTCGCCGACGCGGCTCCTTCAGCTGCGCGTCCGGTATCCACAGCCTGGGGAAAGAGGTGTGCTTCAGGGTCCTGACGGCGTTGGCCTCGCCGTCGCCGGGTTTCGTGCGGACGGTGAGCGCGAAGTGGCCGTACGAGGGGCCGAAGCCGGCGCCGGTCACTGACAACGAGACCACCCGGCTATCGGCGGGCTGTCACCGGATCGGCACCGTCCGTTCTCCGGGTGGACAGTGCGACGTGGTGTGACGTAAGTCTCCCTGATCGATCATTCGTTCCTCTTGGGGCGCATGCTCGATCAGGGGGACGAGAGGTGTTCGAGACCATCGCCGACTTCTTCGGCGGGCTGAGCAACGGACAGATGTGGGCGGGCGCCCTGGTGTGTGCCCTGTCCGCGAGCCTCGGGGCGTACTGGCTGGACAAGTACCAGGGTTGGCGGCGGATCAGCTGGAGCGAGGTCTACAACGGGCCCATCAACAAGCACATCAACAACCAGCCGCCGCCCGGCATGTGGGAGATCCACTGGCAGGGACGGCAGATCAGCGAGGGCAGTCTGGTCATCCTGGAGGTGCGCAACTCCGGGGTGCAGCCGCTGGAGCCGGAGCACTTCGCCGCTCCGCTGACCTTCCGGTTCGAGGGCAAGAAGGTCGTCCACTTCAAGGTGCGCGACGCCCACGAGCCCCTGGAGAGCGCCCTGCGCCCCTTCGTGCGCGCCGCCATCCAGCCCGAGCCGGCCGACGGCGACGACGCGCGGCAGCCCGTACCCGAGCCGACCGACACCATCACGCTGCCGCTGTTCACCCTCAACCGGGGCGAGCACTTCCGGCTGCTGGTGCTGGTCGAGGACGACGGCACCGGCACCACGAACAAGCCCAAGATCACCCACACCGGGAAGCTGCGGGGCGGCCGTATCAAGTGGAGCTTCGGGCGGGCCAGGCGCCGGTTGGCCACCGCCATCGTCATCCTCCTCGTGGCCTCCCTCAGCGTCGGCACCGGCGTCTACGCCAACAACAGAAGCCTCGCGCTGAACGCCACGTGCTCCCCGGGCACGCTCACCCTGACGGGCTCGACCGCCTTCTCGCCCCTGGCCCACCAGGTCAAGGAGGCGTACGAGGAGCGGTGCCCCGGGGCCAGGGTGGAGCTGCGGCCGAGCTCCAGCGAGGAGGGGCTGCGGGCGCTGGCGGAGCACCCGGCCGACGAGACCATCGCCATGGTCGACAGCGTGGCCGGGCAGAAGCCGGAGCAGGGCTACGACGCCCACCACGTCGGGGTCCTCGTCTTCGCGGTCGTGGCGAACGAGTCGCTCGGCAAGGACCTCACCAACGGCGAGTCCCTCTGGGACAAGGGCCTGAGCCAGGAGCAGCTCCGGCAGATCTTCTCCGGAGGCACGCTCGGCGACACCGAGGGCCGCCTCACCAGCACCCCCGTGGCGGTCATCCGCTCCAACGGGTCGGGCACCCGGAACGTCTTCGAGAACCGGGTCCTCGGCCCCGTTCCCGCCCTGTCCAGCGCCGACGCCTGCCCCCGCCCCGCGCCGGGCCAGGAGGACACCGGCAACGAGAACCCGCCCCGGATCTGCTGGGTGCGGTCCACGCTGGAACTGCTCGACTACGTCAACCGAACGCCGAACGCCATCGGGTACGCCGAGGCCGACGCCCTCCCCTTCTACCCCAACGTCCGCACGGTGCCGATCAACAGCACGGCCCCGACCCGCGAGAACGTCCTCAACGGCAACTACAAGTTCTGGGCCTCGGAGGTCCTCTACACCCAGCCGGGTGCCACGGGCCTCCCCCGCAACTTCCTCGACTTCCTGCGCAGCCGGGGCGTGTCCAAGCTGCTGGAGGGCCAGGGGTTCCTGCCGTGCCGGGATGTGGAGGACTCCCGGGACACCGCGATGAGGTGCTGAGCGGCACAAGGCCGCCGCTCCGGACCCACTAGGGAGCCCGGAGCGGCGGCCTTGAGGCGTCGTGCCGACCGGCGTTACGCCAGCAGCGCCGGGATCGTGCCCTCGTGGGCGGTGCGCAGCTCCTCCAGGGTGAGGGTGAACTCGCCCTGGACGTCGACCGAGTCGCCGTCGACGACACCGATACGGGTGGCCGGGAGGCCCCGGGCGCCGCACATGTCGTTGAAGCGGACCTCTTCGGAGCGGGGGACGGCGACGACCGCACGTCCCGCCGACTCCGACAGCAGGAAGGTGAACGCGTCCAGGCCGTCCGGGACGATCAGACGCGCGCCCTTGCCGCCGAGCAGGGCCGACTCCACGACCGCCTGGATCAGGCCGCCGTCGGAGAGGTCGTGCGCGGAGTCGATCATGCCGTCGCGGGAGGCGGAGATAAGGATCTCGGCCAGCAGGCGCTCACGCTCCAGGTCGACCTGCGGGGGCAGACCGCCCAGGTGGTCGTGGACGACCTGGGACCAGGCCGAGCCGCCGAACTCCTCACGGGTGTCGCCGAGGAGGTAGAGCAGCTGGCCCTCCTCCTGGAAGGCGACCGGCGTGCGCCGGGCGACGTCGTCGATGACGCCCAGGACCGCGACGACCGGGGTGGGGTGGATGGCCACCTCGCCCGTCTGGTTGTAGAGCGAGACGTTGCCGCCGGTCACCGGGGTGCCCAGCTGCTGGCAGGCGTCCGCGAGACCGCGTACGGCCTCGGCGAACTGCCACATGACCGCCGGGTCCTCGGGAGAGCCGAAGTTCAGGCAGTCGGAGACGGCGAGGGGCTTGGCGCCGGTGGTGGCGACATTGCGGTACGCCTCCGCCAGGGCCAGCTGGGCGCCGTGGTACGGGTCCAGCTTGGCGTAGCGGCCGTTGCCGTCCGTCGCGATGGCGACGCCGAGGCCGCTCTCCTCGTCGACGCGGATCATGCCGGAGTCCTCGGGCTGGGCGAGCACCGTGTTGCCCTGCACGAAGTGGTCGTACTGGCTGGTGATCCAGGACTTGGAGGCCTGGTTCGGGGAGGCCACCAGCTTCATGACCTGGTCACGAAGCTCGTCGCTGGTCGCGGGCCTCGGCAGCTTGTTCGCGTCGTCCGCCTGGAGCGCGTCCTGCCACTCGGGGCGGGCGTACGGGCGCTCGTAGACCGGGCCGTCGTGCGCGACCGTGCGCGGGTCGACGTCGACGATCTTGCCGCCGTGCCAGTAGATCTCCAGACGGTCGCCGTCGGTCACCTCACCGATGACCGTGGCGATGACGTCCCACTTGTCGCAGATCTCGAGGAACCGGTCGACCTTCTCCGGCTCGACGACCGCGCACATGCGTTCCTGCGACTCGCTCATGAGGATTTCCTCGGGCGAGAGGGTCGAGTCACGCAGGGGTACGTCGTCGAGGGTGACGAGCATGCCGCCCGAGCCGTTCGAGGCCAGCTCGGACGTGGCGCAGGACAACCCGGCCGCGCCGAGGTCCTGGATGCCGACGACCAGCTTCTCCTTGAACGCCTCCAGGGTGCACTCGATGAGGAGCTTCTCCTGGAAGGGGTCGCCGACCTGGACCGCGGGGCGCTTCGACGGCTTGGCGTCGTCGAAGGTCTCGGAGGCGAGGATCGAGGCGCCGCCGATGCCGTCGCCGCCGGTGCGGGCCCCGTAGAGGATGACCTTGTTGCCCGCGCCGGAGGCCTTCGCGAGGTGGATGTCCTCGTGCCGCATGACGCCGATGGCACCGGCGTTGACCAGCGGGTTCCCCTGGTAGCAGGAGTCGAAGACGACCTCGCCGCCGATGTTCGGCAGGCCCAGGCAGTTGCCGTAGCCACCGATGCCGGCGACGACACCGGGCAGGACGCGCTTGGTGTCCGGGTGGTCCGCGGCGCCGAAGCGCAGGGGGTCGACCACGGCGACCGGGCGCGCGCCCATCGCGATGATGTCGCGGACGATGCCGCCGACGCCCGTGGCCGCGCCCTGGTAGGGCTCGACGTACGAGGGGTGGTTGTGCGACTCGACCTTGAAGGTGACCGCGTAGCCCTGGCCGACGTCCACGACACCGGCGTTCTCACCGATGCCGACCAGCAGCGCGTCGCTCTGCGGGGCCTTCTCGCCGAACTGGCGGAGGTGGACCTTGGAGGACTTGTACGAGCAGTGCTCGGACCACATGACCGAGTACATGGCGAGCTCGGCACCGGTGGGCCGGCGGCCGAGGATCTCCACGACCCTCTCGTACTCGTCCTTCTTCAGGCCCAGTTCGGCCCAGGGCAGCTCGACGTCGGGGGTCGCGGCCGCGTGCTCGACCGTGTCCAGAGGCGTCCGGCTCATGCGTTGACCAGCTTCTTGAGGATCGAGGTGAAGAAGGGGAGGCCGTCGGTGCGGCCGGTGCCGATGAGCGGCTCCACGGCGTGCTCCGGGTGCGGCATGAGACCGACGACGTTGCCCGCCTCGTTCGTGATGCCGGCGATGTCGTTGAGCGAGCCGTTCGGATTGAAGTCGAGGTAGCGGAAAGCGACGCGGCCCTCGGCCTCCAGCTTGTCCAGCGTGTACGGGTCGGCCACGTAGCGGCCGTCCATGTTCTTCAGCGGGATGTGGATCTCCTGGCCGGCCTCGTAGTCGGCGGTCCAGGAGGTCTGCGCGTTCTCCACCCGCAGCTTCTGGTCACGGCAGATGAAGTGGAGGTGGTCGTTGCCGAGCATCCCGCCCGGGAGGAGGTGGGCCTCGGTGAGGATCTGGAAGCCGTTGCAGATGCCGAGGACCGGCAGTCCGGCCTTCGCCTGCTCGATGACCGTCTCCATCACCGGCGAGAAGCGCGCGATGGCACCGGCGCGCAGATAGTCGCCGTAGGAGAACCCGCCGCACAGCACCACGGCGTCCACCTGGTGGAGGTCCTTGTCCTTGTGCCAGAGAGCGACGGGTTCAGCACCGGCGAGCCTGATCGCACGCTGCGTGTCCCGGTCGTCGAGACTGCCGGGAAAGGTGACGACGCCAATACGAGCGGTCACTTTCCTGCCTCCGCGACTTCCTCGACCTTGACGGTGAAGTCCTCGATCACGGTGTTGGCGAGGAAGGATTCCGCCAGTTCGTGGATGCGGGCGAGCGCGGCGCCGTCCACCGGTCCGTCCACTTCCAGTTCGAATCGCTTTCCCTGACGTACGTCGGAGACACCCTCGAAACCGAGGCGCGGCAGCGCGCGCTGCACCGCCTGGCCCTGGGGGTCGAGGATCTCCGGCTTGAGCATGACGTCGACTACGACGCGTGCCACTGGCACTCCCGGTGTGTGGTGCTGAGCAGGTTCCTTCAGACTACCCGTACAGAATTTCTACGCGAGTAGATTCGTAGGAAACTACAGGGATTCCCCGTGACGGCGGTCACGATCCGGTATCGAGTGATCACCCTCGCGAAAACTTCTGGGAAAGATCCCGGATCCCTATTGCGCGAGGGACACGCGGGCGGATTAAGTCTGTCTTCACATTCCAATGCCGGGCACTGTACAAATGAATTGGCAATAGCCGATACTTTGCCCAAATAACAGCCGGACAGCCGACATCTTCCTGACGTCAGGGCACGTCAACGGAGAGATGTCGCACGAAGGGACCGATATTCGTGGCGCAGCGTGTCGTGGTCACTCTCTCCGACGACATCGACGGCTCGGAAGCGGCGGAAACGATCGCCTTCGGACTAGACGGCAAGTCGTACGAGATCGACCTGAACGAAGCCAATGCCAAGCAGCTGCGTAAGGCGCTCGCGCCCTACGTGGAGGCCGGCCGCAAGCGGTCGAAGTCGGGCAAGGCGTACAAGCAGACCCAGATCGCCCCGGACCCGGCGGCCGTCCGCGCCTGGGCCCAGGCCAACAAGATGGAGGTCCCCGCACGCGGCCGGATCCCCAAGAAGGTCTACGAGGCGTTCGCCGAGGCGCAGTAGGCGCCCTCAGGCCGGCCGGTTCTCAGGGTTCGTCAGCGAGCCCCGAGGACGGTCGACTCGAGCCCCGGGGACAACCGACTTGCGTTGCACCCCGGCGGATCAGCTAGAGTCTGGAGCACGCCGAGGGGCAAGGCCGAAAGGCCCGGCTCACCGGAGTCACGCGGGTGTAGTTCAGTAGCAGAACATCCCTCTTCCAGAGGGAAGGCGCAGTGTGCAATTCCTGTCACCCGCTCTGGATCACTTACCGACCACTGTTGTGGATGAGGTAAAGTAGTCCTAGCGCCGATCGGTGAGAGCCGGTCGGAGGCAATGCGGACGTAGCTCAGTTGGTAGAGCGCAACCTTGCCAAGGTTGAGGTCGCCAGTTCGAACCTGGTCGTCCGCTCGTGAAAGAAGACCCCGGTCCAGTGGACCGGGGTCTTCTTCGTGTTCCCCTGCCGTATCCCGCGTCATCTCGCGTCATCCCGCTTCTGACATTTGTCATGTCGAGTGATGACACCGCGCACTGCTGTCCGGCCCGTGGCGCCGAGACGCTGAAGGCATGAAGACGAACGGGCACGAGGGCGTGAACACTCACGATCACGAGAACGTGATCGAGGTCACCGACCTGCGGCGCGTGTACGGGGGCGGTTTCGAGGCCGTACGGGGGATCACCTTCTCCGTGGGCCGGGGAGAACTCTTCGCGCTCCTGGGCACCAACGGCGCGGGCAAGACATCGACGGTCGAGCTGCTGGAGGGACTCGCGCCGCCGTCCGGCGGCCGGGTGCGGGTCCTCGGGCACGACCCCTACGGGGAGCGCGCGGCCGTACGCCCCCGGATCGGCGTGATGCTCCAGGAGGGCGGCTTCCCCTCCGAGCTGACCGTCGCCGAGACGGTACGGATGTGGGCCGGCTGCACCAGCGGGGCCCGGCCCGTCGGGGAGGCACTGGAGATCGTCGGGCTCGGGCGGCGGGCCGGCATCCGGGTCAAGCAGTTGTCCGGCGGTGAGAAGCGGCGCCTCGACCTGGCGCTCGCGCTCCTCGGGCGGCCCGAGGTCCTCTTCCTGGACGAGCCGACGACCGGGCTCGACGCGGAGGGCCGCCAGGACACCTGGGAGCTGGTACGGGAGTTGCGCGACGGGGGGACGACCGTGCTGCTCACCACGCACTACCTGGAGGAGGCGGAGGACCTGGCCGACCGGCTCGCCATCCTCCACGAGGGCACGGTCGCGGCGACCGGCACCCCGGCCGAGGTGACCGCCTCCCAGCCGTCCCGCATCTCGTTCGAGCTGCCCGCCGGGTACTTCCTGGGCGACCTGCCGCCGCTCGGCGAGTTGGGCGTCACCGGGCACGAGGAGGACGGGCGCACGGTGGTGCTGCGCACGAAGGAACTCCAGCGGGCGGCCACCGGGCTGCTGCTGTGGGCCGAGCGGGCGCGGGTCGAGCTGGCGCGGCTGGAGGTCCGGTCGGCCTCCCTGGAGGAGGCGTTCCTGCGGATCGCCCGGGAGACGGCCGCCAAGTCGCGGGAGAAGGAGCCGGTCTCATGAGCACCCTCACCCACACCGGTCGTACGGACCTGAAGAGCGGTACGACCCTCAAGAGCCGGATGACCGCCCTCGCCCGCGCCGAGCTGACCCTGCTCGGCCGCAGCCGGGCCACGCTGTTCACGGCGCTGTTCGTGCCGTTGCTGCTGCCGCTCACCGTGCGTCAGGCGGCCGACGGGATGGACCTCGCGAAGGCGGGGCTGAGCGTCGGGACCGTCATGCTCCCCGCCGCGATCGGCTTCTCGCTGCTCTTCGCGATCTACACCGCCCTGACCAACGTCTACGTCGTACGCCGTGAGGAACTCGTCCTGAAGCGGCTGCGGACCGGTGAGCTGCGCGACCCGGAGATCCTGGTCGGGGCCGCGCTGCCCTCCGTGGGGATCGGGCTCGCGCAGTGTGTGCTGATGGCGATCGGCTGCACGGTCCTGCTCGACGTCGGCGCCCCGCCCGCGCCCCATCTGGCCGTGCTGGGCGTGCTGTTGGGCGTCGTGATGTGCGTGGCGCTGGCGGCGGTCACCGCGAGCTTCAGCCGTACAGCCGAGAGCGCGCAGGTCACCAGCCTGCCGGTGATGTTCGTGTCGCTGCTCGGATCGGGCATCACCGTCCCGCTCGAAGTGCTGCCGGACCGCCTGGCGTCCGTCTGCGAACTGCTGCCGCTCAGCCCCGTCATCACGCTGGTGCGCGGCGGCTGGACCGGCGACCTGAGCGCGTACGACGCCCTGGGCGCCGTCGCCACCGCGCTGGCCTGGACCGTGCTCGCGGTGTTTGCTGTACGACGGTGGTTCCGCTGGGAACCGCGCCGATGAGGGGAGTTGGGCCATGCGGGGGCCGGGGCCATGGTGGCGGGGGAAGAGCACACCGGCCAAGGTGGAGACGTATACGCGGTGGTCGTTCCACTCGTTCGCGGTGATCGAGGTCTTCGCGTTCGGGCTGCCGCTGCTCAGCAGGGTGCCGCTGCCGCACTCGGGCTGGCTGTTCGTGCTGGTGTGCGCCCACGGGGTGCTCGGCGCGACGACCGGGGCGCGGGCACTCGACTGGGTGCGAGGCACCCGCGAGCAGCCCCTGCGGCTGATGTGGGCGCTGGGCGTGGTCAGCGTGCTGCTCGGCAGCGTCGCGTTCGTCCTCGCCGACCGCGGGAAGGCCGACGACACCGCCACCGTGCTGGGCTCGATGTTCGCCGGTGTGATGACGTTCGGCCTCGGCCTCATCACACTCGGCATCCGCAGCCGACGGCGCGTGCTGTACCTGATCGCGGGCTTCGCGGGCGGCTCCGGAGCGCTGGCCCTCGCCCTGGGCGCACGCCCTGCCCACGCGCTGGCCACGTCGGTCGCGGTGCTGGCCGGCACCTCGTTCTTCGCCTTCACCTCCGTCTTCTCCGTCTGGCTTGTCAGGGCCGTCTACGAACTCGACGCCGCCCGCGAGACCCGTGCCCGGCTGGCCGTCGCCGAGGAACGGCTCCGGTTCGGGCGCGACCTGCATGACGTGATCGGCCGCAACCTCGCGGTCATCGCCCTGAAGAGCGAGCTGGCCGTCCAGCTGGCCCGCCGGGAACGGCCCGAGGCCGTCGAGCAGATGATCGAGGTCCAGCGGATCGCGCAGGAGTCGCAGCGCGAGGTGCGCGAGGTCGTACGGGGCTATCGCGAGGCCGACCTCGCAGTCGAACTCTCCGGTGCGCAGGGTGTGTTGGAGGCGGCCGGCATCGGCTGCTCGGTCGACGGGGAGGACACCGCCGGGCTGCCCGGCGAGGTGCAGTCCGCGCTCGCCTGGGTGGTGCGGGAAGGGACGACGAACGTGCTGCGGCACGGGAACGCGGGGCAGTGCTCGGTGGTGTTGAGGGTGACGGAGGGGCAGGTGGTGCTGACCGTGGAGAACGACGGGATACGGGCAGTCGGGGACGGGGACGGAGAGGGGACCGGGGACGTCGGGCGTTCCGTCGGCGCCGGGTCCGGGCTCGCCGGGCTGCGGGAGCGGCTGACGGTCGTGGACGGGACGCTGGAGGCGGGGCCGGTGGGCGGGGACGCGTTCCGGGTGGTGGCCCGGGTGCCGCTGGCCTCGGGGGGCTCGGCGTCGGCGGGGGGCTCGGCGTCGGCGGGCTCGAGATCGGGATCGGGATTGGGCAAGGCTTCGGGATCGGCTTCGGGATCGGCTTCGGGATCGGCTTCGGGGGGCGCGGCGGCTGTGGCCGGCTCGGCGGTCGTACGAGGGGGCGCGTCATGACGGCCGTACCGGAGGCAGTGGCGGGGGCGGGGCGGCCCGTGCGGCTGTTGCTCGCCGATGACGAGCATCTGATCCGGGGGGCGCTGGCCGCGTTGCTGGCGTTGGAGGACGACCTGATGGTGGTCGCGGAGGCGGCGAGCGGGCCGGAGGCGCTGGCGATGGCGCTGGCGCACGAGCCGGATGTGGCGGTGCTGGATCTCCAGATGCCGGGGGCAGACGGTGTGAAGGTCGCCACATCCCTGCGGGCCGAACTGCCCGGCTGCCGGGTGCTGATCGTCACCGGACACGGGCGGCCGGGGCATCTGAAGCGGGCGCTTGAGGCGGGTGTGCGGGGGTTCGTCCCCAAGACCGTCAGCGCGCAGCGGCTCGCGGAGATCATCCGGACCGTACACGCGGGGAACCGTTATGTGGACCCGGAGTTGGCGGCCGACGCGATCTCCTCCGGGGACTCGCCGCTGACCGCCCGGGAGGCCGAGGTCCTCGAATTCGCCGCCGACGGGGCACCCGTCGCGGAGATCGCCGAGCGGGCCGCGCTGTCCCAGGGAACCGTACGGAACTACCTGTCCTCCGCCGTCTCCAAGCTGGGCGTGGAGAACCGGCACGCGGCGGTGCGGTTCGCACGGGAGCGAGGTTGGGTATAGTAGGCCTCGCGCCACGGCGCAGCGCGGACGTAGCTCAGTTGGTAGAGCGCAACCTTGCCAAGGTTGAGGTCGCCAGTTCGAACCTGGTCGTCCGCTCGTGAAAGAAGGCCCCGGTCCATCGGACCGGGGCCTTCTTCGTGGTGCATGGCCTTACGACCAGCTCGTTCCGGTCAGGCGCTCGTACGCCTCCACGTACTTGGCGCGGGTCGCGGCGACGATCTCGTCCGGGAGCGGCGGCGGGGGCTGCTCGCTCCCGCGGTCCCAGCCGGAGGCCTCCGAGGTCAGCCAGTCGCGGACGAACTGCTTGTCGAAGGACGGCTGGGCACGGCCCGGCTCCCACAGATCAGCCGGCCAGAAGCGGGAGGAGTCCGGGGTGAGGACCTCGTCGGCGAGGACGAGGGAGTCGTTCTCGTAGCCGAACTCGAACTTGGTGTCGGCCAGGATGATGCCCCGGTCACGGGCGATGTCCCGGGCTCGGCTGTACACGGCCAGGGTCGCCTGGCGCAGGTGGGCGGCGGTCTCCGCGCCGACCTGGCGGGCGACCTCCTCGTACGACACGTTCTCGTCGTGCTCGCCGACGGCGGCCTTGGTGGCCGGGGTGAAGATCGGCGCCGGCAGCTCCGAGCCGTCGACCAGGCCCTCGGGGAGGGCGAGACCGCAGACGGTACGGGTCTGCTCGTACTCGGCGAGGCCCGAGCCGGTGAGGTAGCCGCGGGCCACGGCCTCCACCGGGATCATCTTGAGCGACTTGCAGACGAGCGTGCGGCCCGCCCAGTCGGCGGGGGCGCCCGGTGGGAGTTCGGTGCTCAGGACGTGGTTCGGGACCAGGTCGACGAGCTGGTCGAACCACCAGAGGGACAGCTGCGTGAGGACGCGCCCCTTGTCGGGGATCTCCGTCGGCAGCACCCAGTCGAACGCGGACGTTCGGTCGCTGGCGACCATCACGAGGTCGCCCGCCTCGTTCTGGTACAGGTCGCGCACCTTGCCGGTGTGCAGATGCACCAGGCCCGGAACCTGAAGAGGCTCGGGCTTTTCTACGAATCCGGACACGGTTCCTCCCCGTGGTGATGTCCAAGTGGCTCGATTGTCCCGTATCCGGACGACCGATCTCGGCCAGGGGTTGGGGTGTGTGCGCTCAGTCCCGTTTGCAGATGCGGTCCAGAAGGTTTGCTGTGGCGCGCTGGACGCGGGTGTCGACGTGGCCCGGGCGGTCCAGAGCCGGGGACCAGGCGAACGTTCCGGATGCGAAGACCCAGGCGCCGGAGGGGGCCCGGTAGAGGGAGGTCTCCTGGTGGCGGACGACGTCGTCGGCGTCCCGGTACGGGGAGTGGGCGAGGAGTATGCGGCCCTGGTGCTCGGGGAGCGGGGTGCGCGGGAAGTAGCGGTCGGCCTCGCCCGCGACCATGCCTTCCAGCTCGTCGTTCTCGTGGGCGCCGGTCGCGTCCCAGAGCCAGTGGTCGGCGTTGCGCACGACCAGGGGGTGGGGTTCGGGGACCCGGCCCTCGTACTGGATGCCCATCAACTGCTGCTCGGGGCGGTCGATTTCGCGCCACAGTGCGGGTTTTCCGGGGCCCCGGCGTTTTCGGCAGGTGAGGAGGCGGTCGGGGACACCGGACGGGGACGGGCTCAGCTCCACCTGCCAGTACATGGTGTTGGAGGAGAGGAAGACGAGGGAGGTGCCGGTGTCGCGGGCGAGCTCGGTGGTGCGGCGCATCCGCGGGGACCAGTACTCGTCGTGGCCCGGGAAGACCAGGCCCCGGTAGCGGGAGGGGTCGACGCGGCCGGAGTGCAGATCGCGGGCGTCGGCGTAGGCGAGGTCGTAGCCGTAGCGCTCGGCCCAGCGGATGAAGTCGTAGGCGTGGCCGACGTGGAGGGGGAGGCCGGCGCCGGCGTACGGGCGGTCGAAGGAGACGGTCGTCGCCGCGTCGGACTCACCGAGCAGCCGGCCGTCCTCGTCCCAGGCGTGGTAGAGGCTGGCGCCCGTGCGGCCGTCCTCCGGGTACAGGTTGTACGCCTGCCAGGTGATGTCCGGGAGCAGGAGCAGCAGGTCGGCCTGGCGGTCGTCGCGGATGGTGAACGGCACGTGGGAGCGGTAACCGTCGGCGGTGGTGAGGACCGCCACGTACGCGCCGACGTTCCAGTAGCTCGGGATCTGCAGCCGCCAGGAGAGCCACCAGTGGTGGCAGGAGACCGTGCGGTCGGCGGTGAGGGGTGGCGGCTGGACGATGCCGGAGAGGCGGGGGCTGGTGGTGATCTTCGCCGCGCCGTCGCCGCTGTAGTGGCCGACGCGGTAGATGTCGACGCCGAATTCCTGGGGCGGGTCCACGGTGATGTGGAAGTCGATGGACTCGCCGGGGGCGGCGACGCCGGTCGCCGTGAATCCCTTGATCTGCCGGTGCACGTCGTCGGCGGAGCGCGGGCCCGGTGGGGTGCGGGGGGCGGGGATGTGGGTGCGGGTGCGGGTGCCTTTGGTGGGTGCGTCGGGCTCCGGCGGGGCTGGGTCCACGTACCAGGGGACCACCTGGCCGGTGTCGTCGAAGTACGTCACATTGCCCCGTAGCCAGGGGACCGGGCCCTGGCCGAAGGGGTCCGTCACGGCGTGGGCGAGTGCGCCCGATTCCCAACGGCGGATGTGATGGTGCTCCGAGCCCATGAGTTCTCCCCTCCCTCGTCCCCCGCCAGCTGTCGCAAGCCCTTGCTACGTACGCGATCGGTTCCCAGCACATCACATTACGCACGCACTCCGTCACCGTTCGTTGTGAATTGGTGGGAGTGGAACGGGGGGGTCCGGATGGGGAGTCGGGGAGTGGGGGTGGGTGGGGGCGCGGTGGGGGGTCGTGGTGGGTGCTGTGGGCGGTGTCGGCTGGGTGGTCGGTGGGGTTGGCCGCGTGGGGGGGGCGGGCGGTGTGGGTTGAGGCCGTGGTCGGTCCCCGGGGGGGGCGGACCACGTGGGGTGAGGCCGTGGTCGGTTGGGCTCAGACCAGGCGGACCGGTTTCTCCGGGCGGACGCCGAGGCGGCGGAGCCAGTCGCGAAGGGGGGCGGGGTCGCCGTCCTCCAGCAGGGTGAGGACCCGGGGGGTGAGGTCGGCTGCCCGTTCGCCGTTGACGAGGAGGGAGGGGCCGTCCAGCCAGTCGAGGCCCGGGGTGGCGCCCGCCGTGTCCATCGCCGCGCAGCAGACCATCGCGGTGACGTGCTCCGCCAGCAGCTCGCGGCCCGTACGGGGCGGCTGCATCGGGAACAGCGGCAGCAGCCCGTCGTCCCACAGGGCCCGGTCCGGGCCTTGCGCTTCGGCTCCACCGGGCCCTGTGGCTACGGCCACCGGGGCCGCCGCCTCCTCCCGCGCCAACTCGGCGGTCAGGGCGGCGGCGAGGGCGGATGACTGCGCGTTGGCGAGGCCGGGTTCGTCCTCGTCGTCGGGGTGGTCGTCGACGTGGCCCTCGGCGTCGGCGTCGGCGTCCCGGTGGGATATGTGGTGCCCGTCTGGTTCGTGGGCGGGGTGGTGCTCGTGGTCGTGGGCGTGGGCGGCTTCGGGGTGCGGCTCACGGTCGTGGGTGGCTCCGGCGTCCGGCCCGCGCCCGGCGACGGCATCAGTGTCCGGGGATCGCTTGGCGGCGTCAGCGCCAGCGGCTCGCTCGCCGACGACTTCAGGGCGCGACTCACCCCCACCAGCAGCCCCATCACCCGAGGCGCGCTCAGCGACGGCACCAGCGCCCATGGCTCGCTCACCGACCGCTTCAGGGCGCGACTCACGCCCGCTGGCGGCTCCGGCGTCCAGCTCACGCCCGCCGATGGCTCCAGCGTGCGGCTCACGCCCGCCGGCGGCTCCGGCGTCCCGCTCACGCCCCCCGGCGGCTCCAGCATCCCGCTCACGTTCGCCGGCATCAGCGTGCGGCTCTCGACCGTCGGTGGCCTCGGGGGCGTGGGTGGTGGGGGAGGCTGTCAGGTGGTCCAGTACTCGGGACAGCGTGGGGCCGCCGGGGGCCGGGCCGGTCGGGTCCGTGCCTGTGCTGCCTGGTGTGTGGCGGACGCCCAGCGCGTCGAGGACGCGGTGGAGGCGGGACGCGTCGGTGCGCCATTTGCGGTCGACGACCTCGTCCGGGTACTCCTGCCAGTTGACCGGGGCCCAGTCGGGCCCGGACTCGGCGGGGCCGCCGTGGAAGAGGCGGGCGGCGAGGAGGGACGCGGCCTCGTCGATCGTGCCGGGCTCTTCCAGGAGATCGCAGGCGGGGCGCTCGCCGAGCCGGGAGGCGAAGCCCTCGGCGAGGCGGTCGCGGCGGGACAGCTCCGTGAGCGCGGCGACGACACCCGCGTCCAGGCGGGACGGCCAGCGACCCATCCGCCAGGCGGGCAGCGCCACCCGGGTCAGGAGGCGGTCCCAGCCCGCGTAGGCCAGGCCGACCTGCTCCTGGGCGACGATCCGCAGCCCGTAGTCCACAGCCTGTGCACGCTCGGCCGCCGCGGCGGCGACCCCGCGCTCCATCTCGGCCGCGTGCCCTCGGCAGCCGCGCAGGAGCAGCCGGGTCACCCAGCCGACACCGGCCAGCACGGTCCGGACGAACGGACCACGCGTCGGTGCCGAGCTGACGGCCACGGCGGCGTCCAGCCCGCGTACGAAACGGCGGGCCGCGGCTATGTCCGGGTGCGCCGACGGTCCCGTACCCGCGACGACCGGTGCCAGCACCGCCCGGAGCTCACCGACCCGCATCCACCACAGGAACGGTGAACCGATGACGAGCACGGGGGCGGTGGGCGCGCGGTGCCGCCCCGGCGAGGACAGTCCGGACGGCGGTCCGGGCGACGCCGATCCGCGTGCGTCGGCCATCTCGTCGCCCCTGTCGCCGGTGGCACCGCCGGCGCGACTGTCGGCTTCGTGGGTCGAGGACGGGGCGGGCGGCGCGTGGGACGGGTGGGTGCGGTCCTCCAGCCAGCTGTCGCAGTCCGGGGTGAGCGCTATCGCGGAGGGCGGCGGGACGTCGAGGCGGTCGGCCAGGTCCCGGACCAGGCGGTACAGATCGGGCGCGGCCTCCTCGGTGATCGAGACCGTGGGGCTCACGGCGGGCCGGGCACGGGCGACGACGAGCGCGATGCCGGCGGCGGCGAGCAGCACGCCGGCGGCGAGGCCGGACACGATCCAGCTCGCCACGGACCAGCCAGAGCCGGTCAGATGGCCGGTGGACCCGCCGACCAGCAGGACGACGGCGACGGCCGCGGGCAGCAACGCCACGGCCAGGGCCCTGCTGCGGACGCGCAGCACGGCGAGGGCCCGGGAACGCGCGGCCTGCGCGCCCGCCTCCTCACCACCTGCCATACCGGTCACGACCCGACGTCACCCCCTGCTGTCCCGTGCGGCGCCCACCGCGACGACTGCTCGTCACCGTGGTCGCCGCCGAATGCCCTGTCGTTGCTCACTCCCCCACTGTGGCACCCACCACTGACATCGCAATGCCGGTGGGCCAAGTGCCGGAACACTTGCGCCGCACCCTAGTTGGGGCCCCGGCCGTCGTCAGCCGGATAGGCCATCGCTCACTCGATGGAATGGCTTTGGGGAGAGGTGAATGACGCTGGGCAAGGATGGGGCCCCGGCTTCCGGCGGATTTTCCAGGGGTATCTGGGGTGTCCGAGGGATTCCGGAGCCTGGGGTTCGTACCCGTTGATGATGCTTCGCAAGCGGATGTCGCGAAGGGGACGGATGCGTGCGGAAGGGCGTGGAGGGGCGTGGAAGGTCACGGGCGCGCGGCGGGGGCGACGGGCTGCCGAGCGCACCCTGTTCGGCCGCCGTCAGCCGGTCGGGGCGGGGTTGGCGACTGCCGGTCAGTGCACCGACCGGCACCGGTCAGCACGCCTCGGTGGCCGCCCCCACCAGCCATCACGCCTCGATTGCCGCCTTCGCCGCGATGTCCGAGCGGTGCTGGGAGCCGTCGAGGTTGATGCGGGCGACGGCGGTGTACGCGCGGTCGCGGGCCTGGGTGAGGTCCTTGCCGGTGGCGGTGACGGAGAGGACGCGGCCACCGGCGCTGACGACGTCGTCGCCGACGCGCTTGGTGCCGGCGTGCAGGACGTACGCGTGCGGGGCGTCCACGGCGGCGACCTCGTCGAGGCCGGTGATGGGGTCGCCGGTGCGCGGGGTGCCGGGGTAGTTGTGCGAGGCCACGACCACGGTGACGGCCGCGTCATCGCTCCAACGGAGGGGTTCGAGGTCGGCGAGGGTGCCGTTCGCGGCGGCGAGCAGGACGCCGGCCAGCGGGGTCTTCAGGCGGGCCAGGACGACCTGGGTCTCCGGGTCGCCGAACCGCGCGTTGAACTCGATCACCCGTACGCCTCGGCCGGTGATCGCCAGACCCGCGTAGAGCAGACCGGAGAACGGGGTGCCCCGGCGCCGCATCTCGTCGACGGTCGGCTGCAGCACGGTCTGCAGGACCTCGTCGACCAGCTTCGGGTCGGCCCACGGGAGCGGCGAGTACGCGCCCATGCCGCCGGTGTTGGGGCCCTCGTCGCCGTCCAGCGCGCGCTTGAAGTCCTGCGCGGGCTGGAGCGGGAGGACGGTCACGCCGTCGGTGATCGCGAAGAGGGAGACCTCGGGGCCGTCCAGGAACTCCTCGATGACGACCCGGCCGCAGGCGAGCGCGTGCTCACGGGCCTGGGCGAGGTCCGACGTCACGACGACGCCCTTGCCGGCCGCGAGCCCGTCGTCCTTCACGACGTACGGCGCACCGAACGCGTCCAGGGCCTCGTCGACCTCGTCGTGGGTGGTGCAGACGTACGACCGCGCTGTGGGTACGCCGGCGCCGGCCATGACCTCCTTGGCGAAAGCCTTGGAGCCCTCCAGCTGCGCGGCCTCCCCTGAGGGGCCGAACACCGGGATGCCCGCCTCGCGCACGGCGTCGGCGACACCGGCCACCAGCGGGGCCTCCGGCCCCACGACCACCAGGCCGACCTCCAGCCGGGTGGCCAGCGCGGCCACGGCGGCGCCGTCCAGCGCGTCGACCGAGTGCAGCTCGGCCACCTCCGCGATGCCCGCGTTGCCGGGCGCGCAGTGGAGTGCGGTGACATCGGGGTCGAGGGACAGCGAACGGCACAGCGCGTGCTCACGAGCACCGGTACCAATGACGAGGACCTTCACGGGGTCAGCCTAACCGGAGGGGGCGGGGGGCTTTGTGGGGGCTTCCGAAGAGTGGGATGGCGGGGGTTTGTTGGATCGCATGAAAGTCCGTGCGTGCCCAGCACACAGGCATCGTGGCAGGCGTCTCCCCACGGCGAGGGGTGCACGAGGGGTGCACTGGGGGTGCACTGGGGTGGGGGACTTCGCCGACGGCGCGCGCCCCCGCCCCCCGAGGTCCCCTATTTCCCGTACGTGTTTCCCGTACGGGAAACACGTACGGGTGGCGCGACACCCTCCGACGCGCAACCGCCCGCAACCGACCGCAGGTGAACCGGGAGCTGGCGCAGGTGAACCGGGACCTGGCGCAGGACCGGGGACCGGGTGGGACACACGCCGCCGCGCACCGTCAGCTGCCGGACCTGGCCCGCGCCTCACGACAACCCCGCTCGCTGCTCGCCCCCTACTCGTTCGCGATCTCCTCCACCACCGTCGCCCCCAGTTCCCGCACGATCAGTTCGTGGCCGGAGAGGGCGGACTCGTCGAGGTCGGGGTCGTCGTCCTCGGGTGTGTCGTCCTCGGGGGAGACGGGCGGGGGTTCGGGGGCCGGGGGCGGTGCGGCTGCGGGTGGAGCGGCCGGGGTCGGCTGGTGGGACGCGGCCGGGCCCGGGGATGCCGGGCGGGGAGCCGGGGCCTGGGGCGCGGCGGGACGGGACGCCGGGGCCGGGGAGCCGCCGTAGCCGCCACCAGCGCCACCGCCGCCGTAGCCGCCACTCGCAGCG
Source organism: Streptomyces sp. CA-210063 (assembly GCF_024612015.1). NCBI lineage: Bacteria > Bacillati > Actinomycetota > Actinomycetes > Kitasatosporales > Streptomycetaceae > Streptomyces > Streptomyces sp. CA-210063. The sequence continues at coordinate 5,618,017 of NZ_CP102512.1, read as the reverse complement.
CCACCGCCGCTTCCGTATCCGCCACCGCCGTAGCCACCGGCGGCCGGCGCGGGAGACCCGTAACCGCCGGGGGCGCCCGGCGGAGGGGCCGAGCCGCCCGAGGTGTCGATGACCGCCTCGATCTTCCAGTGCACGTTGAACTGCTCGGCCAGCGCCGCCCGCAGTACGTCCTCGCTGCCACTGCTCGCGAAGTTGTCGCGCGCTCCCGCGTTGACGAAGCCGATCTGCAGGGTCGTGCCGTCGAACCCGGCCACATGCGCGTTCTGGCTGAGCAGGATCCAGGTGAAGCGGCGGCGGTTCTTCACCGTCTCCAGGATGTTCGGCCAGAGCATGCGGGGGTCGGGGCCGCCGGGGGCGGGGTTGTAGGCGGCCGGTGCCTGGGGGGCCGACGGGGAGCCGGACTGGGCATACGCGGCGGGCGGGCCCGACGCGGCAGGCGCGGCGGACTGGGGCGGAGCGGTCGGGCCGGGGGCGGATCCACCACCGGCGGGCGCGGCCGTCGGCCACCCGCCGGGCCGGCGCCCACTGCCCGCGGCGGCCGGGGTGGGCCAGGAGCCGGGGGAGGAGCCGGCAGAGGTGGGGGCGCCTGGTGGGGAGGCGGGCGCGTTGGGGTGGGCGTTCGCGGGCGCGGCCGGAGCCCCCGTCGCAGCGGCCGGCGCGATCGGCGCGGTCTCCTGAGGGGTGGCCGGAGTCACCCCGGCAGGGGCACCCCCACCCGGACCAGCCTGGCCGCCGCCGGCGCCCCCGGCACCGTACGCATCCGAACCAGCACCCGGGCCCCCACCGGGACCCGGCGCGGCACCACCAGCACCCGTCACACCTGTCACATCCGACGCGCCAGGCGCACCCGGCGCCCCAGCCCCCCGGACCGCAGCCCGGGCCGCCGCGGCCCCGCTCCCCGCCGGAACCTGGTGGGCCTGCGGAGTCGGCGAGGCCTGCGGAGCCATGCCGCCCATGGGGGCGCCCGCTCCCCCGTGGACGTCGGGCCCGGGCACGTACCCCATCGCGGGCCCTGTGCCCGCGCCGGAGAAGTTCACCCCGCGCTCCAGGCGGTCCAGGCGGGCCATGACGGACCGTTCGTCGCCGTAGGTGGCGGGGAGGAGTACGCGGGCGCAGATCAGTTCGAGCTGGAGGCGGGGTGAGTTGGCGCCGCGCATCTCGGTGAGGCCCTCGTTGACGAGGTCGGCGGCGCGGCTGAGCTCGGCGGCGCCGAAGACGCCGGCCTGGGCCCGCATCCGCTCCAGGACCTCGGCGGGCGCGTCGATGAGGCCCTTGTCGATGGCGTCGGGCACGGCGGCCAGGATCACCAGGTCCCGCAGCCGCTCCAGCAGGTCGGCGACGAACCGCCGCGGGTCGTTGCCGCCCTCGATGACCCGGTCGACGACCTCGAAGGCCGCGGCCCCGTCCCCGGAGGCGAAGGCCTCGACGACCGAGTCGAGCAACGACCCGTCCGTATAGCCGAGCAGCGACGTGGCCATGGCATACGTCACGCCCTCGTCCGTCGCCCCCGCCAGCAGCTGGTCCATGACGGACATCGAGTCACGCACGGAGCCGGCCCCGGCGCGCACGACCAGCGGCAGGACACCCTCCTCGACCGGGATCTTCTCCTTGCCGCAGACCTCGCCGAGGTACTCCCGCAGCGTGCCGGGCGGGACGAGCCGGAACGGATAGTGGTGCGTACGCGACCGGATCGTCCCGATGACCTTCTCGGGCTCGGTGGTCGCGAAGATGAACTTGAGGTGCTCCGGCGGCTCCTCCACGACCTTCAGCAGCGCGTTGAAACCGGCCGACGTGACCATGTGGGCCTCGTCGATGATGTAGATCTTGTACCGGCTGCCCGCGGGCCCGAAGAAGGCCTTTTCCCGCAGCTCACGGGCATCGTCCACACCACCGTGCGAAGCCGCGTCGATCTCGATGACGTCGATCGAACCCGGCCCGTTCCGCGCCAGGTCCTGGCAGGACTGGCACTCCCCGCAGGGCGTCGGCGTGGGCCCCTGCTCGCAGTTCAGACACCGCGCCAGGATCCGCGCGCTCGTCGTCTTGCCACACCCACGCGGACCGCTGAACAGGTACGCGTGATTGACCCGGTTGTTCCGCAGCGCCTGCTGCAGCGGGTCGGTGACATGCTCCTGCCCGATGACCTCGGCGAACGACTCCGGGCGATAGCGGCGGTACAGCGCGAGAGACGACACACATACGAGGTTATAGGCGCCCACTGACAACGCGGACCGCCACGGGACGGCCACAGGACCACTGCGGGATCGCGTGGGACCGCCGTGGGACGAGGGCTGAACCCGAACCGGCGCCAGGACGTGCGCGGTGGCCTCCCCCGCCGCGACCCGCCGCCTCGACGACCTCCGTGGACGAGTGGGTGTTCCTGCGGGCGCACCACGGCGGAACATCAGTGAGAGCGGGGTCACGGCCAACAGCGGCAACGGCTGAGGCGATCGGCGGTGGCAGTACCGGCGGCCATGAGTGAGGCCTGGAACCCATCGGCCAAAGGCCCCCAGAACAGCGAAGACCCCTCACGCACCCGCCAGAGCCAACCTACCCTTGCTGCCTTCCGGCCCTGGGGGAGTTCAGTCAGATAGCGCCGCGTGAGGGGCTGACCCCAGCCTACCCGATCCCCGGGGGCCGCCGACCCGCCTCCCCGCCCTCCCTCTCCCCTTGATCACCCGCCCTCGAACGAGTTCGCAAGCACCCTCCGCCGTCATGTAATGTTCCTGGCGGAGGATTCGCCTAGAGGCCTAGGGCGCACGCTTGGAAAGCGTGTTGGGGGCAACCCCTCACGAGTTCGAATCTCGTATCCTCCGCCAGTGCCTCACCGGGCACGATGTCGAAGGGCCCCACCGTTCGCGGTGGGGCCCTTCGTCGTTGTCCGTCTCAGTTTCCGTCTCAGTTCGTTTTCGGGAGCTCCCACAGAGCGTCGCCGACTTGCTGCGCGACCTGACGGAGCATGGTCCCCGTCACGTGCATGTACCGAGCGCGCATCCGGGCCGCTCCCCCAGGCTCCCAACCCATGATCGAGTCGATCACAACGTCCGGGACACCGAGGATCAGAAGGACGGTCGCGGCGGTGTGGCGAGCGTCATGGAGACGGCCGTCCCGTACGCCCGCGTCCCGAAGCAGCCGCTTCCAGACGTGGAAGTCGGTGTTCGGGCTCAATGGTCCGCCGACCGGCGAGGCGAAGACGTAGCCCTTGCCCTCCCAGTCACCACCGGCCGCGATCTGCTCCCGCTCCTGGGCTTCCTGGTGCTGGCGGAGAATCTTGATCAGCGGATCGGGCAGGCCGATGGTTCGCCGTCCCGCACGTGACTTGGTGGACTTGTGCTCGCGCCGGGTCTGCTCGCGCTTGGGGCAGTAGCCCGCCTTCCGGCCGCACGGGTTGGCACCGCAGCCGTGCGCGTACTTCGGGCGGAGCCGGTTCTTACGGATGCGTGCGTATCCCGCCTCCAGGTCGACGTCTTCCCAGTGGAGGCCGAGCGCTTCCCCTTGGCGGAGGCCGAGGGCCAGGGCGACGACCCAACGCGCGCTGTTGCGAAGCTTGGCCGCCTCGACGAGGAGTCTTTGCACCTCCTCGATCGTGTAAGGCTCGATGTCTTCTTCTTCGAGACGGGGAGCCTTGGCGATCTCCGCCGCGTTCGTGGCGACGTGCCCGCGTCGGACTGCCTCGCCGAGGGCGACCCGGATCGTCCGGTGGGCGTGGTGGGCGGTGCCGGCGGAGCTCCCGGACGCTTGCATCTTCCGGTAGAAGCGCTCCAGGTGCTCGGGCTCCAACTTGGCGAGCTTGTGAGCGCCCAGGCCGGGCACGAGGTGAACGCGTACGTCGACCTCGTACCCGTCGTACGTGTTCTCGGAGACGTACGGCTTGGCGATGTTCTCGACCCAGTGCTCAAGCCAGGCTTGGAGCGTCCAGCTCTGTCCCGGCTTCCTGAGCTTCTTGTCATCTCGCGCCCGCTCCATCTCGCGGACGGCCTTGGTCACTTCGGCCTTGGTCTTGCGCTCGATGTGGCGGCGGTCGGGCTTGCCGTCATCTCGGACGCCAACGGTCACTCGTCCGTGCCACTTGCCGTCCTTGCCGAGGTAGATCGACGAGGCACCGTTGGGCTGACGGGTGCGGTTCTTCTCTGCCATGGCGTCGTCCCCCTCAGGCCGCTTGAGCGGGTCGGTGGCGCAGCTTGGCCACGTAGGCGGGCACGGCATCGGACGGGACTCGGCGCAACCGTCCCACCATGACCGACTCGATCTCTCCGGCCAGGACGAGCCGGAAGCACGTCGTACGGCCGATACGGAGACGTCGGGCCGCCTCCTCCACTGTGAGGAGAGCCAAGGACGGGTCGCAGGGGTCAGTCCTGAGGGTGGTGACTTGGGGCTCAGCCATGGGTGGGCTCTCCTTCCGTTCCGGGGGCGGGTTCGAGGGATGCGGCAAGCCAGGCTTCGGTGTCGGACAGGCCGGTTCCGGCGAAGACCCAGTGGGCGAGGACGTACGTCGTGTCGGGCGTTGGTCCGTCGGCCGTTGCGGCTTGGGTACGGCGCCATTCGGCGCGGGCGTCGCGGAGGGCGCCGAGGGTGGTGGAGTAGCGGCGGGATTTGGTGGAGAAGTGGCCGCGGAAGCCGAGCATGTGGGCCCAGGCGCGGAGGCGGAGGTGTTCGAGGCTTTCGCGTGCGCCGAGGGTCCAGGCGGTTCGGATGAGGCGGCGGGCGTGGTCGCTGATGTCGAGCTGGGCGAGTTCGGCGGCGAACTTGAGCGGCCGGTCGAGAGCTCCCGTGGCGGTTTCGGCGCCCTTGGTGGCGTACTTGGCGATGTACGACGCGACCGCGCGCTCGGTCAGCTCCTGGCCGTCGTTGAAGTCGGCGGAGCGGATGGTGCGGACGTCGAGTTGGCGGCCGAAGGTGAAGATGTGGGCGCGGCCGTCGATGACCGGGCCGTCCACGCGGACCCTGGCGGCGGCGGTGCGGATGGCGTCGGTGAGCAGTTCCGGGGTGGCCCAGGCCGGGGGTGGGGTGTCGCCGCCGCGGGGCCGTCGATGCGGATGACGGCGTGGAAGTGGACGGCGCCGCGCTTTTGGTACTCGGCGACCTTGGCGAAGGAGACGCGGGCGTGGTCGCGGAAGCGGCGTTGTGACAGGCCCGCGCGCTTGGCGACCTCCCGGCGCAGGTAGGTCGAGAAGCGTCGCCACAGCGGACCCGCATGCGCGTTCCAGAGAACGGCCGCTTCGTAGTCGTAACTCTCTGGATCGAGCGAAGTACCGAGTGCCTCGTCGTCCTGGTCGTGGCGGATGCCGCAGCGACACGGGCGCCCGCTGGAAGGGCGGTTATGGACCGGGCCGAAGCTCGGCGCGGTGAAGGTGGCGAAGACACGCGGGTGGGTGGCGACATGTTCGGGGACGCCCTTGCCGCCGCGCAGGCCGGAGGTGATCAGGTGGAAGGTGTCGCGGCGGTAGACCTCGGAGCAGGCCGCACACCGAGTCGTACGGCGGTTGTTGCAGCGCACGAGGAGTTGGCCGGCCGGGAGGTCGGCGGAGTCGAGGTGCTGGAGGACGCGGCCGATCTCACCGGTCGTGGTGTCGACGTCGTGCTCGGTGCGGTGGCCATCGAGACGGATCGGGTTGACGCAGCCGCCGAGCCCGGAGAGCTGACGGAGGATACCGGGCAGGGTCCCGTGCTCGGCCAGCTTCGCGAGTTCCGGGAGCGGGGGCGGTGTGGTGCGGGTGAAGATGGCGATTCTCCTTCTGACTGGCTCGGTCAGGAGTGATGGCCCCGGGGCGGCGGATGCTTGGTCGTGTGTGCCGCCCCGGGTGCCGGGCGCGTTCAGCGCCGGTTCTGCTCGCGGATCAGGGAGCGCAGGACCACGGCCGCGATGGCCACGGAGACGGCCGAGACGGCGACGGCGGCCAGGAGCGCGGTGAGGACGACACCGCCCACGACCACGGCCGCCACGACTCCGGGGCTGATGGAGACCGCCGGGAGTGAGCGCCGTGCGGGCGCCGGATCGGCTGGGGCGTGGGTGTGTGCGGGCGGCGGGGTGGGGCTGTCGGGGTATTTGGGCAGGAACACGGTCCGACTCTCCTCATCTACTCGTCTAGGCATGTGAGCCGTTTATGACGTCCACGCCGGAGCGCGTGCCGGATTCGATGGCGGGGGCGAGGAAGGTCTGCGAGAGGTAGAAGCCGAAGAGGGCAATCAGTACGACGACCCAGGTGCGGACGCCGAGGAACTTGACCGCGCCCCAGGCGAAGAAGCCGAGGACGACGACGAGCGGCAGGCTGACGGTCACGGGTGCGGGTCCCTTCAGCGGACGGGGCAGCGGTGGGTGCGGGCGGCCAGCTCGGCGGCGGCGCGGCTGTCGTAGTCGGCGGAGAAGCCGCAGCGCGGAGCCGTGCAGGCGGCGGTGTGCTTCTCACGGCCCCGGCCGTCGTACGACGTGGCGACCTGGACGGGGCCGATGCGGGTGACGTTGCGGAAGCGGCGGTTGGGCATGATCAGTCCTCCTGTCGCAGGCTGGGGCCGGGGAAGTCATGCAGGATGCGGGCGGCTTCGGCGGGGTCCGTGACGCGGTCGGCGGCTTCTTCGGCGAGGAGCCGGGCCAGCGTGGTACGGCCGCTGACGGCCATCTCGCGGGCCGCTTCGAGGTAGTCGGCGGCGGTGTTGAAGCAGAAGAGGGGCACAGGTCAGCTCCCGGTCGGGGCGAGGTGGGCGGCGATGGCTTCGGCCATGGGCGCGGGGACGCCGAGGCGAGCGCGGAGAGTCGAGGTGTCGATGGGCGTTCCGGTGCGGCTGTGGTGCTCGGCAGCGACCTTGCGGGCATGTTCGACAAGGGCGGCCGGGACGGGCACGGCGGGCAGCTCGGGCGGCGGCTCGATGGCCGGTGGTGTCGGCGGCGGTCCATCGGGAACGAGTTCGGGCGCGTCCTCCTGGTCCACGGTGCCGTCCGTGTCCTCGGCGTCTTTCTCGGCCGTCGTCGGTGTGGAGTGGGCGAGCAGTGTTCCGCCGAGGAAGGCGACGGCGGGCCAGCCCGCGACGAGGATGCGCAGCCAGGCCGGTACGTCGTTCAGGTCGAGTAGGCCGGCGGTGGCGACGTTCGCACCGAGGGAGGCGGCGAGGGCGATGACGAACCAGCACCACCCGGCCGCTTTCGCCTCACCCGAGCGCAGTCGGCGCCAGGCGGCGACGAGCAACAGGTCGACCGAGACGGGATAGGCCCACGCTTTCCACCCGCCCTGACCGGCCGCCATAGCGATGTCGTGCAGGTGGGCGAAGGACAGCGCGGCGGCGATAAGCGCCTGGACGAGCACCGCGTCGACACGGGCCAGTTGGGCGCGCATGATGCGGCTCCTTTCCGGATTCAGGCATGGCAGGGGTAGGGAGTTGGCGCGAGTCGGTCACGCCGACCGGGGTGACGGGTGAGCGAAGGTCAGTCGGTCACCGGGTGCGGCTGCACTGCCGGGGCCGAGGACTCGACGGGCCGTACGGGGGTGTCGGGCCGGAAGGGCTTCAGCGCGGGCAGGTCGGGCACCAGGTGGGCCGAGTCCCGACAGATCCCGGCGGCGGCGCCGAGGGAGAGGTACGGCGTGCGGATGCGGGACCAGCCGCCGGAGGTGTCACCGGCCACGGCCAGGCCGGGCAGTTCGGGAGCGATGGCGCAGGCGGCGAAGACCGCTTCGGGGGCGATGTCACCGAGGGCCATCTTCGCGGAGGCTTCGTCGTTGACGCGGTGGCAGACCCGGCCGGTGAGCTGGGCGCGGAGCATGGTGGCGCCCTTGCCCAGCTCAGCGCCGAAGCGCTGTCCGCAGACCTCCAGGTAGATCCCGGCAGCGCGGCCGAGCTGGGCAAGGCGGATGAGCTGAGTGACCATCTCGTCCCGCCGTTCCTCGTCCCTCTTCGTCGCGACGAGGAAAAGTTCCGCCACCTCGTCGACGAACAGCACAACCGGCACGGGGCGTTCGCTCTCGGGCAGGCCCCAAATGTCGGAGGTGATCTCCTCGTCGGGTGTGCCCGGGGCGATGCCCTGCCGAGCCTTGATCAGGTCGTATCGGACCTCCATTTCCTTGACGATCACGGGCAGCAACTCAGCCGCCTCGTCGGGATCGGTTGCCAGGGCCGAGAGCCGGGAGGCGAACGGCGCCAGCTCCACACCCCGCTTGCAGTCGATGCCGACCAGAGCGACGGACTGTCGGGCGAGTCCGGTGATCAAGTGGCGCAGATACATGGACTTGCCCGACAGCGTGGCGCCGAGGGTGAGTTGGTGCGGGATGGTGCGGTAGTCGCGCACGAACGGGGTCGCGTCCTCCCGCAGCGCCACAGGAACCTTGAGGAATTCGGCGATGGACTTACGAGGCATCCGCACGTTCCGCAGCACGTCGAACCCGACGATCCGAAGTTCGACCACACCCGGCCTGACGGTCGAGACGTACACGGCGTGAACGCCCCAGGCATGCCGCAGCCGTTCGGCCGAGGCGGCGACATCGGCGGGTTCCTGACCGGGAGCGAGCCGGAGGCGAAGCCGCAGCCCGGTCGCCGTGGGCCGGATGATGCCCCAACGAGGCGGTACCGGCCGGACCTCCCGGCGAGTGGTGGCCTTGACGGCGAGGACCCGCAGCCGGGACGGCGCCACGGTCAGCCCGCACGCCTCCATGACCGAGCCGTACGAGCCGAGGAGCCGGGCGGTGGATATCGGCAGGCCGACCGTGGGCCAGTACACGCGGGGGTGCTTGGCCCGGGTGTAGGCGGCCCCGCCGCCGAGTGCGGCGACAGGACCACCCACTTCCAGAAGTGTCACCAGATCGGACATCAGGCGGTGGCCCCCATGGCGGCCGGGAAGGCAGCCGGAGTCACGGCGGCGGCGCGGAAGGCGATGCCGTGTCGCTGCTGCCCGTTGAACACGGATTCCCACGGCCGGGCGACCAGCCCCGGCAGCGAGACCGGCGCCCCCAGCGTCAGCCCTTCGGCCACGCCGCCTTCCGGCACGGTGACCTTGACCAGAGACGATTCCCCGTCCTCGATGTAGACGACGCCGAGCGTCATCAGCGCTTCCCCACTGACGGCGTCCTTGGCGATCTCGCCCGTCTGCCGGTCCCGGACCTTGGGTTCAGGAGCCTCAGTCAGCAGGATCGTTGCGGCCGAGGTCTCAACCCGAATGGTGCGCAAGGCAATTCACCCATCTACTCGTCTATACATGATGCGGTCTGCGAACCCGATCTCCGGGCTCATGCGGACCACCCTGCCACACCACTTACCCACTCGTCTATACGAGTATGCCTGTTGGGGTGTACGAGTCGGAGAAATGTCCCCCACGCACCACCGCAAATCACCTCATCACGTCGCAGGAAGCTGATACGACAGCACGTACGCATCCGCCGCCATGACGGTGTCGCAGACCTCCACGGCTCGCCCTTCGGCGTCGAAGGCGGTCCGGATCAGGTGGATCACCGGCACGCCGGAAGCCAGCCGCAGCGTCTTTACCTCAGCGGGCGAGGGCATCCGGGCACGAATCTCCTCCTCGAAGTGGTCGAGGCGGTGGCCCAGCTCTTCGAGGCGGGCGTAGATGCCGCCGGGCCCCGGGTTGGGCTCAGCGATGGGAGTACCGCGCGCGATGTCGAGCGGTAGATACGAGGTGGCGAACTCGACCGGCCGCCCATCGAGCAGATACCGGCGCCGACGCGCCAGCACCCGCCGCACGGACCCGAGCCGTGTCGAGACGTCCTGACTGGCCTTCTCTTCCTTCACCTCAAGGCTGTCGACCTGGGGGTGACTGCCGGCCGCGTTGGCCTCGACGATGAAGGCCGCCTTGCCCTGTTCCCGGTGGCGCCGGGCGAACCGGTCGGAGGCGAGTCGCCGCACGGGCGGCCGTGGCCGGACGAAGACACCCTTGCCGTGCTCGGCGTGCACGAGTCCTTCGCCCTGGAGGACGGAGAAGGAGTTGCGGACCGTCATCCGGGATACCCCGTAGTGGTCCACAAGCTCGGCTTCCGAGGGCAGTTTTTCACCCTCCTTGAACCGCCCGCGGTCGATGGCCTCGCGCAGCTGGTCGGCGATCTGCCGAAAGACCGCACGATCACTCGTGGGATCGAGGTCACCGAGGAAGCCTGAGGGAAGAGAGGGCACGTGTACTCCTTTAGATATCTAGACGAGTGGGCGTTTGTTGTTGCTACGGTGGAGAGCCTAGCCAGCCGAGAGGGCCGAGGAACGTGAGCACCGACCGTCCGCACTCCGTGAGCGTCGCCGGAGTCATCGTCGACGACCAGGGCCGTGCCCTCTTGATCAAACGCCGTGACAACGGCAAGTGGGAACCCCCGGGCGGAGTCCTCGAACGCGAGGAAACCCTCCTCGAAGCCCTGCAGCGCGAAGTGCTCGAAGAGACCGGGATCAAGATCGCGCTTCCCGCGACCCTGACCGGCGTCTACAAGAACATGACGGGCCTGATCGTCTCGCTGGTCTTCCGCTGCGAGGCGGCCGACGGCACACCGACCACTGGCGATGAGACCCGCGCACTGCGCTGGGCCACCCGTGAAGAAGTCACCGAGCTTGCCGACGAGGCATACGCGATCCGCGTCCTGGACGCATTGGACGCGGCATCCCCGCCGGCCATCCGCGCCCACGACGGCGTGAAACTCGTCTAGCCCGAACCCGCTGCACATGGCGGCCTACCAGCATGAAGGAACTTGTATGCACGAGTATACGAGCACCGCCCGGGTCTGGGGACTCACTTGCCCAGGATTTCCGGAAGAGGTGAGCCGGGCCCGCCGCTGGACACGCGACATCCTGCGCGGATCGCCCATGGCCGAGGACGCCGAGCTGATCGTGAGCGAGCTGAGCGCGAACGCGATCCTCCACACGGCCAGCGGCATGGAGTCCGGCAGCTTCCATCTCGCCTTGGCGGTCTCCCGGCAGGTCATCGCTCTGTCAGTGACGGACGGCGGAGGAACCGGCACTGCACCCAAGGCCGAGCACCAGGACGGCGAGGCCGAACACGGCCGGGGCCTGGGCATGGTCACCGCACTCGCCCACCGAGTCGTCATCCACGACAGCAACGGCGGATACACGGTCACCGCGGAACTGTTCACCGGCACCCGACCGGGAGACCACCTGTGCTGAACGGCGAAGCCCGCCGGGGCTACTGGTGCGAGTGCTGGACCGAAGACCTCACCGACGAGGGCGAGTTGGTACTCCGGGCATCCTTCGACGCCTACTCCGCGCCCCAGGCCGACCGATGGGTTGCCGTCGCGCTCCGCACCATCTCACCGGCATTCGACCCGGAAGCATCCGAGCAGGCATGGCAGTGGCTGTACGACGGCCGCATAGAAACACGACGAGCCCTCCTGCGCTCCGAGCCCTGCACCGTGTCGGTCACCTTCGACTCGACCCGCATCACCTGGACGATCCGACCAGTGATTTTCCTGCCACTCGCACACCGACAGGGCACGGAACTTCTGGCCTGCGCATACGACTTCAAGCCTCACACCGGCCGCTCGAACCAGCCGCCGAGGTGCGGTTGAAGCGCCTGCTCTAAACGATCTCCTGCTAGGCGATCGCCGAGATTGTTTGGCGAGCTACCACCCGAACTCAGAGGGCCCGACGACTCGGGCGTTGACCTGTGCCGCCAGCCAGGCGGCACGATCGTCATGGCCGGGTCGCGTGTGGACGAAGACCGTGTGCTCGGCCGCCCACTTCTCGCAGTGGATGTCCCGGCTGTTGCACGCGACCTGCAACTCGGCGTACTTGTACTCCTCGTCCAGTCCGAGTTCAGGCACGGCCGGCCACTTCATGTCATGCCACAGGACGTAACACCTGGTGACGGCAGCCCAAGATTCCATGGCCTCACGCGCCTGCTCGAAGCTCTCCACGGCCAGGGACACACTCGCGGGCCAACCGGTACGGCCCTCCCCGTACCACTCAACCCTCGCTTCAGGCGAAGCCTCGCTCAGGCGCCGCAACACATCCTCGTCGCGTGCCCATGCGTCAAGGTAAGCGCCACCCGATCTGTACCAGGACGCGACTGACAGCAGCTTCTCGGCAAGCCCCAACGCTTCATCCAGATCCACGGTATGCAGCACAGGCCACGCACGTGTGTTCCCCATGGCGGCATCCTGCCAGAACGATCATCCTCCCTGGCGGGCCCAGACAGCCAGCCCGAGGAACGCGGTGTCAAGCATCAGGTGAAGCCGAAATGTCAAGCATCTCCCGGGACCAGACAAGCCCCAGCAGTCCGACTGCGTTACAACTTTCTCTACTGGTTCAAGCCCCGGCTGCGCTCCGCTCCGCCGGGCGCGCTCCCGGCTCCGCTCCGCCCTGCGCTCCTGCCTTCGGCCCGCTCCGGGCGCGCTGCGCCGACGCGCGCCCACATGTGGGTAGGGCCGGGGGGCATGGGGTGATCACCGCAGGGTGGCAGCACGTCACAGCAGTGCCTCCGGCGGGGGCGCTCAGGCTCCGAGATGGCGGGGGCGCCGTTCGCGGGTGCCGGCCGTGAGTGGCGTGCGTGGGAGGCTCCCATCCCGCCTGCCATCGACCCAGGCAGAGCCGAGCAGACGCGGCCCATGGCGTCCAGGTCGTTCGTACAGTGGCGCGCTCCACCTGGACGCCATGAACCACGCCCGCTCCACGGTGTGTGGGCCGACGGCAGACGGGATGGGAGCCGGGGAGCGTGGTGGTTGCTGCGCAGAACCGGCGATCCGGGCAGCCCTGATCTGACAAGCTCTGATGGCCAGTGGTAACTCCCGGGGGAGGAGACTTTTGCCTGTCAACGCGTGGTGGTTGGGTGACCCCGCCGAACGATTTTGGCTGGAGATCACCAACAGGCAAGACATCGGACACGATCTGCTTGCACCAAAAGTCAACGACAGTGGCGCCGAGTATTGGTCATATTCACTAGTTCAATACGTCCGACCCGGCGACTTTGTCTTGCACTGGGACAAGAACCACGGTCCCGGTATCGTTGGTTATTCGCGTGTCGTAGGGGATCCGTTCTCCTCCACGATTACATGGCAGAGTCGCGGCACGTATGGTCGTCAGCGCACCGCATCAGGTCCCGAGCCTGCATGGCAAGCACCTCTCGGTGGTTACCAGCGACTCAAAGTACCTCTGAAACAGGAACGCTTGCGGGCGCTTGAGCCTGCGATAAGGCAGGTGCGGGACCTGCTTGCTGCCTCTGTCGAGGGTCCGACTTACTTTCCATTCGCCATTTCTGAGAAACGACCCGTTCGAGCAGCTCAAGGGTACCTGACCAAATTGCCCCGCGCTCTCGTAGAGGCTATTCCGCTGCTATCCGAACTGCACCAGTCCGCCGCATCCGAACCATACGAGGCCGAGTCCTCGACGCACATCCGGGCGTCCGGCAAGAAGTCGAGCAGCAGCGGGTACGGACGGCAGCAAAACACGGCACGTCGGCGAGCAGTTGAGCGATATGCGGTAGACCTCGTGATGAACCACTATGGGTCGCTAGGCTACGAAGTTGATGACGTAGGCGACCGATGCCCGTGGGATATCACAGCCCGCCGCGACGGAACCGAGCTGCACATAGAGGTGAAAGGCAGCACGACCGAGCGGGAAGTCATCGACCTTACAGAAGGCGAGGTTCGCCACGCAGAGGACAGTTCCGCATGCCTCATTGTCATAGACCGCATAGAGATCGACAGTGAGTTGCGCTGCTCAGGCGGCCGTTGGCGAGTCTGGCAGAGCTGGACGCCGGCGCGTGACTCTCTGGTCCCCACGGCCTATCGCTACCCACTACCCAACGGTGGGATATCTGGCCCACCTCCAGGGTGACCGGGCAGCATCCCAGGCCAAGGACCCTCCGGAGTTGCCTGCTGTACAGCAGCGAAGTACAGCAACTACGGCGACCGCAAGTGACCGTCACCGCCCCCAGGTGACCGGCTGACCAGCCGAGGTGACCTGAGGCGACCGCCCCGCCGGTGGTTCGCATCGATTCGAAATGGAGATTTTCTCTATGGCCAGCAGTGCAGGACCAGAGCCCGCGCCAACATGTTCGTTCGACGGCTGTTACCGGGCTCATGCCGCCAGGGGACTCTGCCAGACCCACTGGGCCCAGAAGCGTCGCGGAAAGGATTTGCAGCCCATTAAGATCAGATCTAAGAAGACTGGAAAATGTTCCTTTCCTGGATGCGACCGACCTGACGTAGCCTTAAACTTGTGCAGCGGCCACTATGTACAGCAGAAATCAGGAAAAAGCCTGACACCAATTCGTCAAATAATCCCACGACAGGGGATCTGTAAATTTCCCGACTGCCCCAAGAGCGTGCATACAAGCGGTCTATGCCGCGGACATTACGGACAGTGGCAGCGAGGTGAAGGGCTTAGAGCTTTCAGGCAGCCACAATTGACATGCAACATCGAAGGGTGCGCCGACCGGCACTACGCCCTCGGGTGGTGCAAGAAACACCACGGGCGCTTTAGGAAGCATGGAGACCCCACTAAATATCTCGTGAAGGTTGAAAAGAAGCGAAACTTGGAGGATGGCCGCCGCCTGTGCTCTGCATGCCGACGCTATCTGACAGTCGATCAATTCACCGGAACGACAGAGCGAAGAAACACATACTGTATCCGCTGCAGCGTTCTTAGGAATTATGGAATGAATCACTGGGACTATATCATCATGTTGATTTCCCAGGGGATGGGATGCGCCATATGCGGAACGCGGGATCCTGGATACGGTAAGAAATCATTCGCCGTCGACCATGATCACGCCTGTTGCTCAATCGAGAGACCCGTAAACAGTAAACGCACTTGCGGTAAGTGCGTCCGGGGGCTGCTTTGCGATTCCTGCAACACGGGGATTGGCAGATTCAATGATAATCCAGACGCTCTACGTATCGCGGCCAACTATCTAGAGGCACGAAGCCGTCCGAAACGTGTAACCAGCGTAGGAGCAAGATACGACAGGCGTGATTAGGCGCACCCGTGGACTACCCGTGGACGGATCCGATCCGACCACACGAGTACTGAGTACTGGGCGCCTACCAGCAGCTTCGCCTAAGGATGAGTGCGGGCCCTCCGGAGCCGTGTGTGCAGGTTCGAATCCTGACGGGGGCACTCAATGCAAGAGGCGCCTATAGCAGCGTGCCCTGGTAGGCGCTTCACGGACCTTCCTTCCCATGTTTCCGACTTTCGGTTGCGATCGCTTCGAGCTCTGGAGGGAGAAACTGAATGAAGTGCGATGCCCTACCCCAGCCGCGGAAGGATACGAGACCTCGAATCACTCTAGAGGCGAGTTCCTCATCACCAGCCGAAGCTGCAATTGACACAAATTCGGCCACCTCACGATCAGCGACTATCTCAACCAGCGACTGGATCATTCCCTCTCGAACCTCCCACATCGCTTTCTCACCCAGCAGCTGGTAGAGATCCCATCGATGCTTACTTGAGTGGCCACTTCCGTAACGAGCGACAAGGATGGGAACACCCTCGGGACAATCAAGCGAGAGGAATTCTTGGATCATCAGCAGAACAGTGTTCGGAGAATCAGGCCAAACATTGTCAGAATTCCAAGTGTTTCCCACCTTCCAGCCGTGGCCGCCTTTGTGTAGCGAGACGAAGAGCTCGGCTGTTTCCGCAAGGGGCCTTTCATCCCGAACGACCCTGACCAAGGTAGCTGCATAACTTGCGGCACCAGCTCGCATCATCAGGTCAGCAAGTTGGCAGACGTCGAAGATGGGTCGCACTCTGGCGAATGCGCCCACGAAGATTCCACCCTCTGCCGGAAACCATCCGTCGTCTGAAAAATCCGGAAGAAGGGAAGCCAAAGCTGGAACACGAGAGGGTTCTAAGCGTTCAGCTAGCCCTTCCAGCAGTCCCTTGGCGAAATTAACCCAAGCCCGCTCCTTCAGTTTGTTCAAAATCTCGACGATGGATTCTGGAGGCCGCTTTTCGGCCAGCTCCACGACGGGAGTTACATCACCCGAAGCGCTAGCTTCCTCAAAGGCTCGGCCTATGGGATCTCTCGAGTAGGTTTCAGTGACCGCCTCCACAAATGGTTCCTCTGCCGCAGTCCAGAGAGCAATGAACCGCGAACTCTCGGCATCCTCTCCGGGACTGTTAATCGCCTGACTGGCCAAAACGCGAACTAGGCTGTCCAATTGCTTGACCGTAGGCCACCGCCGCCCAGAGAGGATCTGTGAGACCAAATCTCTGTTCATAGTCGCACTGAGATCGTCTCGCTTGTGGACCTCGGTACTTATGCTGCGGACGCCCGGGGTGTCAGCTAGGCGGTAGAGCTTGTGTAGCTCAATGAGCACGTCGCGTCTTGGACCTGGAGACACTTGGTCCGTTCCGGGCAGGGAGACCCCCCGAGCACCTCTGGTGGACATGCGTCGTACCCCGTCTGTAAGTGTCTGTAAGTGTCAGCAGGTGTCCAATACGCTAGATGAGTCAAAGGCTCTGAACTGCGCGAACGACCAATCTTGTCTTGAAGCTGTCACCGAGTTGCCAGCCACTCCGCGCGTCGCCGCTCAATGGAGATGCAGTCGCGGGGCCCTCCAAGGAACGGGCTTCCCCACGCCGCGCTGCGAGCTGGCCAACCAACTGGAGGACAGGTGACAGGACAGCGCCCGAGTGAGCGCCATGAGACGGGACGTCGGACAGTAGGGAAGCAACTGCTTCTCGCAACCCTCGGCGGGCTCTGCTCTACGGCCGGCAAGCGAGCCTTGGAGTGGTGGCTGGGTTGGTGGGGCGGAGACTGAGTCTGCCGCTCGGCACAGCTGACACCCGGGCGATGGAAGCCCCTTCGTGTGAGGGGCGTGATGATCAGAGAAGCCCGCGCCCCTTGCGTGGCTTCTTCGCAGGTCGAAATCATCGGCAGGGTCTCAGTGAGCGTGCTTTCCGGAGCCGTTGCAGTACAGCAACCATCATGGCCTCAGCTGACTGCCAACAACCGGAGACAGCCGGCTGGCCAGCCCACCAGACCTCAATAGCCACCCAGCCGAGAGTTCGGGACAGAGGGGTTGCGCCGCTAAGGGGCGTCGCATGGCCGACGACGCCCCGGCTTGTCCTGAGTGCAGACAACCCTTGGAGTCCGGCAGTCTCGTCCTGTCCAGGCGAGACGACGGCCGGAGGGTCTGCCGATCTTTGTGGCGGGGTGCTGGCCGGCACACCTGGTGGCGGTGGACGGATCGGCCAGAGGAACCGTTGGAAGTCTGCACAGCTCCGGAGCTGTGCAGACTTCCAACGCTGACATCAACGAGGCCGGACGGCGGCATACGACAGCAGCCTTGGACGACCGCCTGATCAGCCGACGGAGGCCCCAGGAGCGAGCGTAAATAGAACTCCTGAAGCGGTGCTCATCCGTCGCGATCACTTGGAAGCCATGCGCGCCGTCCGTGATTGGCCCAGGACTCCTGGGTCGGGAGTCAGACTGCTGTCTGAACCGCTCCCAGGAACTCGGTCCACGAGGGCGTCTTCTGGCGGGGCAGGGCGTGTTTCAGGCTGAGTTGCAGTGTGCGGCGCAGGGGATGGGGGGACTGCATGATTGCGTCATTCCGGGCCGCGAGGCGGGCGAGTTCGGCCGGGGTGGGTAGTCGGTCGCTTTTGGCTCCGTTGCAGGTGGCATGTGCGGGGGCAAGGTTCCACAGGGCGTCCAGATCTGGACCGTGCCAGGAGCCGACGCTGTCGAAGCGACGCATCAGGGAGAACGGGAAGACATGGTCGACGGCTATGGCATCGTCCGGGGTCAGAACATCGCCACAGATCAGGCAGCGGCCGTGTTGAAAACCGACCGTGGCGTCAACGATGCCGGTCACCGAGCGGCGTCGGCGTTTGTCGGTGATCTTAAGGGTGTCCCAGTCGACCGTGACGCCCTCCTCGACGAGGCTGCGCCCGACGCCGGCAGCGAAGGAGCTCTCCACGACGCTCCAGCGTGCACCCAGCTCCGCGGCCAGGCTTGATGCTTGCTCCGACTGCGCCAGTCGCAGCAGGTCAGGAGTCAGGCGCACGATTCGCTGCCGTCCCGTCCCTGCCAGCTCGTAGAAGGTGTGGGGCACCGCGGTTTCACCGCGGAGATTGTGGAACTTCTGCATCACCATCATCGGCATGGAACGCACTGCGGCCGCCAGCAGACGCTCGGTGGGCCGACCGGCCTCCAGCGTCACGGCTCTCTCCTGCTCAACGACGGTGAGGAAGTCTTTCTCGCCCAGCTCCACCGTCGGCGGCGCCTGCGGGTCCTGGGCCAAATGCTGCACCAGGCCCAGGCTGTAGGCAGCGGCGAGCTCGGCAATGGAGATTTCCTCTCGCCCGGTCCGCCCGAACTCCAAAAGCGCTTGGCCGAGGGCGAATTTGTAGGTGCGCGAGTTGGCCCCCATCAGCACTGCCAACCGCCACGACGCGCGCGCCGAGGAATCCTGGGCGTAGAACTCGCGCCCGCTCACGCGGCCCCCTTGCGCAGGACAACCGTCTGCCACCACACATCGGCACGGCCGAGCCGGTCCGCGCCCTCTTCTACCAGTCGCACCAACCGCAGCGTCGCTCGCTCCCCGTCCCGCACGACCTCCTCCGCGGGCACATCGAACATCACCCGGTCTGTCGGCGGGACTCCGCGCCGAAGCGAGACGACCAGCAGCCCCGCCGGAGCCAGCAGCGTGATCAGCCGCTCCATCGCCTGCCCACGCTCGGCCGGCGCCAGGTGCATCCACACAGCCGACAGCAGCACCAGCTCAAAAGGCCCTTGCAGGTGGGACAGTGCGGGCAGCGAGTCCTTGACCCAACGGACGTCCTCGCACGGGTTGAGGCTCTGCGCGACCTCCCGAAGCTCACGGACCGGCTCCGCTGCCACCACCTGGTAACCGCGCCGTGCGAGTGCCACGGCGTCCCGCCCAGTGCCAGCACCTACGTCCAGCACCTTCGCCGGCGCCGGCGGAAGCAGATCCAACACCCCGCCATGCACTTCCTCGAAGGTGACGCTCCCGTACCTCTGCCCCAGCAATGCGGCACGCTGCGCGTAGTAAGGCTGGACGCCCGCAGCGGGATGGCCCACCGCCGACGGCTCGCCGAGGTGAGGGAAGTTCTCGCCTGTACCAACCATGGCCTCAAGCTACGGGACCGCACCGACAACGGCCGACGCATGAAGACGAAGGGTGGGTGCGGAGTCATTCAGCACCCCGGCAGACGTGCCAGCACCGTGCCAGGTCGTGCGGGAAGCCACGGGGAACACCGGGGCTTGCAAGCCGTGGACGTCAGGCGTCGACACCGTCACACCGCAGGTCAGCATGCTTCCAGCCCCTTAAGCACCCAAGCTTCCCAGGCTCAGGGCTTCGGCCTCCGGATACGCAGTGGCCACCTGACGCGTGGTTCTGTAGCTTGCCCCCATGACCGACAACCGAAGGGGCAATGCCGCGTAGGCGCCCGTCAGCCCTGCGGGGCGACCTCGCTATCCGCCCCTGGAGGCGGCGACGGTACCCGTTCATTGATCGCCTTTCAGGATCTTGCACAGCTGACCTGCGTCGGCTAGAGCGGACCCGCTTCTGGCCCGAAGCCACAGAAGAAGCGTTCTGGCACTGGCAGGCCTATGCCCATGGCCCCCTCAGACAACTTGTAGACCCACTCACAGGTCCCGATTGCGGCATCCCTGAGTGCGGGTGTTACGGCGCCAGCTTCCGCGAGCACCTCGAAGCCGTGCTTCACGCACTGCCCAGGAAGAGCGCGCGTGAGTTGCGCGCCCTCGTTTGGGCCCTCGACGGGAAGATTCTGGCAAGGGCCAAGGTCATCCCGGCTGACAGCCTGAACGTGCCATGGTGGCGAGGTCAGCTCTAGGACCACAGGCGGCCGTCTCAGTTTCCGTCTCATTCAGCCCCGTTCACGGCCGTTCAGGCGAGACCCTCAGCCGTCCCCGCGTCGACAGCCGGCCGCTCATGAACGCAGGTGAACGCCCCCGTACACACCCCACGACCCCACCAACACAGTTGGAAAGCGTGGCGGTCGCCGTGGACACCTGGGCCCCGACACCACGAGTGAAGGCAGCTAGGTTGAGGCCGTGGACGATGACGCGATCACCATCAGGCTCACGCACGATCAAGCGTTCGTGCTGTCGGACTGGCTGTACCAAGTGATGTTCCGGTCCGACGACCTTGAGGGGATCATTCGCGACCGAGCCGTCTGGTCACCGATCCACACGATCTCAGGCACGCTGGACGGGACGCTGGCCGAGGTCTTCATGCCCGACTACACCCAGCGGCTCGAGGCTGCCCAGGAACGCCTCCGGGTCAGCATGTACGGAGAAGCCGACGAGTCGGCGGCATCAAGCGAGGACGCGGCCACCGCACCACAAGCGCACCAGATAGAGCGGGGAACAACGGGGAACGACGGTGAATGCGGCCAAGGGCAATGAGACCTGGTCCTGGACATCAGCCCAGCTCAGTGCCTGAACGGGCCGCGAATGATCGCAGCTTCCCAAGCTCAGAGCGCGAGTTCGATTCTCGTCACCCGCTTCACAATGAAAGCCCAAGTCAGCGACTTGGGCCTGTTTGTTGTCTAGACCTGTCTAGGTGTCTCGTGCCCGCTCCGTGCCCGATGCCTGTTCATCGGCCTTGGCCGCAGCCTTCCGCCGTTCAGCCTGCATCAGGGAGTCGAGCCCGGAAGCGACCTCACGTTGGCGCTCGGAGTCCGAGTGCTGATAGATGCGCGCGGCCCTATCCGTGGACTGGCCGACACGCACCACCGTGTCCTTGAGCGTCGCGCCCAATCGGGTGGTCAGGGTGTGTCCGGTGTGACGAAGATCGTAGAACCGGACATCGGCCGGCAGTCCGACCACGCTACGGGCCTTGCGCCACTCCCGGCCGAAGGTCGAACGACGGAAAGGCTTGCCCCGCTCGCCCACGAACAACAACCCGCCCGGGGTCTTCTCCGCGTACCAAGCGAGCCAGGCATGGATCAACATGAGTCGATTGAGAGTGGTGGCGCCCTCCCGTACCTTCTGGAACATGGGAGAGGGACGGGACGTCACCAACAACGTAAGTAACGGCGTGAGCGGCCATGTGAACGGGCCCGTGGTCCAGGCTGGATCCATCAACGGCAATGTGATCCTGCCTGCTACGCCGAGCCCAGAGGAGGCAGAGTTACGTGCTCGCTGGTCGGCACGCACGAAACGAATCCTGGACGCCGAAGATGCAGAACGTGCAGCACGCTACGCCCAGTCTCAGTTTCAAAGACAGAGATTCCTCAAGAAGGCACGTCGTGGAATCTACGGGTCTGTCGTATGGATCCTTTTCGGCCTGTTCCTGGTTGTCGGTGGTCACGGATCCGGGGGCGACAGCACGCGAGTGATGTGGGCGTCGATTGGGTGGTTCGACGTGGTGATCGGTTTCGGATTCCTGGCGAAGCACTGGTTGGCTCTTCGACGCTACCGCTGAGTCCCGGATTGAGCAGCTGATCAACCGTTGTCCTTCAATACGTCTGACACTTGGCGCCACACGTGCGCAGTCGAGTGGATCACGTACCGCAGCCCGTCGCAGGAGCGGTCGTGGCACTTGATCGGCTTGTCCTCGCCGCGTGCTGTGGTCTCTTCTGGCCAGGCGTAACCGGGCAGCTCGTCGAGGAGTCCCCGGCATGATCGATGTACGCGCAACAGCCCCGAACCGAGCGCGGTCGACACGCTGCGGATGCCGTTGAGCACCTCGTTGTTCGCAAGGGCGACGACGGGATGCCTGTCTGTCCACAATTGAGTGGAAAAGCTCGTCGCGGACGGGTCAATAAACGTCCACTCGGGAACGACCTGCTGCTCGTCGAGCCATGCGCTCACGGCGCGGCTGAACTGCGCGTCGGTCATCTGTCGGTGTGCGGCTCACGAGTTGGGGCGCCACTCGTTGACCGCGTACAGCCGGTCGTTGGCGCCGAGGCCGTACAGGATCGCCGAGAACTGGTTCGCGGTTCCGTAGTCGATGGCGACCCAGTACCGGCGCATCGGCGGCAGTTCGTCAACGACGTGCCGCTGCTCGTCGAACATATCGTAGACCGCGCCCTCGGCGATCACCCAGGTGCCCTCGATCATCCGGCGGCGCCAGAGTCCGACGCACTCGGCCCGCAGCGCGTCGATGTAGGCCGCGGAGAGGCTCGGGTTGTCGTCGAGCCGGATGTGCCACGAACGCGGGTCGACACGGTGCACAACCAGCCGGTTCCCGCCGAGCAGTGCAGCGACGTTCGCCTGCTCGTACCCGGTCACAGCGAGGTACCACTGCGTTTGCGGCGTCGGCCCGTCCGGCACACCGGCGAGCCACTCATCGAGCTGGTACGCGCTGCAGGTTTTGATCTCCAGCAGGCTGGACGGTCGAACCACGAGCGCTTTCGAGAGGGGTTGTACGAACGGTTGCCGAGGTTCTGGGACGAAACCAGGAAAGTACGAGAGGCCAATCCTGCATAGCTGATGGGCGAGCAGGTGGCGCCAATCGTGTGCAGTGGCATGGACGGCGTAGCACAGGGCGTCGACGCTGTGGTCGTCGAGTGTCAGGGGGTACGGTGGCGGCCTCAGATGCTGCAAAGGTGGTTCGATGGAAGCGGAGTTGGTGGCACTTGCTGCCGCAGGCGCTACGACATTGGTTCAGCAGATGGCGGTGGACTCCTGGGCACAAGCTCGTGACCGGATGGTGTCGTTCTTCTCGCGTCGCGGTGGTGGTGAGGAAGACGTGATCGAGGGGGAGCTGGAGACCTCGCGCGGAGAACTGACGGCGGCAATGGAGGCCAGCGACGAACAGACCGCCTTGGATGTCCAGGCGGAGTGGCGTACACGATTGCGGCGCACTTTGCTGGCAAATCCGGCCGCAGCTGCCGAACTGCGGTCAATGATTGATGACTTGGCGCCCCCAAAGGGTGATCAACAGGTCGCGGATGTCCATAACACGATCAGTGGGGGCGTACAGCACGGCCCAGTGATTCAGGCTGGCAACGTGGGCTCGCTGAGCTTCGGGACACCTTTCGGTCAGACCTGAGCCTGGCGGCAGTACGGGGCCCACGCCGGCGACGGCCACGGTACGCCGCTCTCCGGGAAGGCGAAGGGGGCGGTCACCAAGTGTGCTCGCGGGCATTGGCATCGGCCGCTTCGATGGTGATCTTGTGAGTCAAGCGCGTATCTTCCGCCTCATGAGCGAACAGCCGTCCATACGCAACGAGTTGAGTGGAAGCGTCGGGGGCCACGTCGTGCAGTCCGGTGCTATTCACGGCGACGTTGTGTTCACTTCGCCCGCTGCGCCGGTGGACCCGGAGGCAGTGGAGACGCAACGACGTTGGAGCGAACGTCAGCGGCGCATCCTCGATGAAGGGACCGCCAAAGAGGCGGCAGAGCAGCGCAGGTTTGAAGACTACGTCAGGGTCATTCACAGGAAGCGACGTTGGAACTTGTGGTTGCTGTTGGTTGAGGGTCTGGCCGTGGCGCTGGGGTATCTGCGCGCGTTCCCCTCGGCTGCGCTCGTTGGCGCCTTGGGTATTCTGTTTGGGCTGATCTCCCTGTTCGGCTGGGTCCACTGCTCCGTGCTCTTGTGGAGGGCCCGGACGGGGCGGACTATCCCGGTTCCCCGGCATCGGTGGATGTGGTGAGCCGGTGGCGTCACTCGTGCGCATTGGAGTGCACGACGTAGCGCAGCGCGTCGGCGCTGTGGTCGTCACGCTTGATCGGCTGGTCCTCGTCGCGGTCGGATGCTGCGGGGTCCCATGCGTAGCCCGGTAGCTCGTCGAGCAGCCCGGTGCATGGGCGGTGGATACGCATCAGCCCGAAGTCGAGGGCGGTCGACACGGATCGGATGCCGTCGAGGACGTCGTTACGAGCCGGTGTAGTGCCGAGGTGCCCGCCATCGTCCCGCTTGATTGCGGGGCGCCGGTGGTGCTTCTAGGGCAGACACCGAGATCAGCCTCATGACCGAGGCATCCGACCTGGCGGTCCTCGAAGTCAGAACCCGAGAGCTGAGCGCCGACTACGTACGAATCACCTCTACCGACACACCGATGGCGAGCAGGTTCTACGAAAGGGCCCAGCAGCGGATACAGCAAGGCGCGGCCGAGTAGTCGAGTTCGGGACAAGCAGCCAGTACCAAGCAAGAGCTTGGGCCAGGCAATGGCGGTTCACGACGAGACGGGGATTGTGGACTATCCGTGGACTCGTCCCGCCTGATCAGCTAGGTGCAAGGCCGTGACCTGCCGCGTTGCCCTGCTCCCAAGCGGCCTCCGGAGCCGTTTCCTCTGGCCCATTGGGGACCAGCACGGTACCGCTGCGCACCAATGGGCACCCACGCTCATGCTCGCTGCTGCTCAGACGAGCCCTCGCCGAGTATGTCGCGACCATTCTCGAAGGCGCCCTTCAACGAGCTCTCCAAAATGCCCGCCATAATAGACAGAATGCCGCCGGCTGCCCCCGGCTGAGAGCTGAGCGGTGCTTCAAAAGTGGTCAGCCGGATGATTGCCCCGATGGCCGACTTTTTCTGATACAGCAGGACATCAGATGTCTCCACCGCGGGCAGCGGGCATGATCCCCGGTCATGGCCGTCGTGGGCTCCGGGACACAGGTATCCGATGTCTTGGGACTGCAGCCACTCCTGCAGCTCGCGGCGCCGTGACTCGCTCAGGCGCTCCCAGGTTGAGTCGAACTCATTCTTGATCCATTTCATGTTAAAGGCCGAGATACCGTTGTTCTCGGTGAGCTTGTCGTTAATGGCTTGGGGAGGCATGGCGGCTCCAGGTAGCAGGTGCAGAAAGAGACCAGGATGCCCGAAAGTAGCCAGACGCGGAGGGGCGATGGCCCATCCTGCGACGTCTGGACAGCGAGCCCAAGGCGGTACCGGATGGCAACGGAGTTCTAGCGCACCAGATCGGGGGTGCATCGAGGCACACGCGCGCCTGATCGGTTGGCGTACCCGCCATCGTGGCTGGCTTCGTCGGCTGCGGCACAGACGAACCGCGCACCGCACCACTCAGCAGATGTCAGCCCACCTAGCCCGGCTCGAACGGGCTGGCCCCCTCCACAAGGGGCCGATGGTGCGGGTGTACAGCGAGCCGGCCGACGCAGGCAGACTGATCGTAGGGCAGCGATCAGCGCGAACGCACCGGTGTTTCCCGTACCGGAGGAACACCAAGGGTGAGTGTCTAACTGCGTGACAACGCCAGCAAACAACGGCGGACGAGCGCGGACGGCAGCGGACCATCAGCGCAGGTGAGAGATGCACCAGCACAAGGACGAGTGCCCGCCCAAGTTGCTTCGGGACGAAGAGGTCGCTCCGTTATGGTGCGCCGCGTGATCAACGAGGCCCCGACCTGTCCTGCATGCAGCCAGCCCATGAAGTCTGGTGGCCTGCTGCTCACCGAACGGGAGGACGACGGCCGGCGGACCTGCCGGTCGCTGTGGCGGTGTGCCGATCGGCATATCTGGTGGAGCTGGGCAGACCGGCCGGATGAACCATTGGAGGTCTGCCCGGCCCCAGGGCTGTTCCGCTGACATCCAACGTTGACATCAACGAGCACGGACGGCGGCGACAACCAGCGGCCATGCACGGCGCCAGTGCGCGAGGCGAGTCCCCACCACGCCGGGCTCAGATCGAACTCCTAAAGCGGGTGTCGCAGGTTCGAATCCTGCCGGGGGCACCAGTCCAGAAGGGGGGCCACCTCCGAAAATTTCTGAGGTGGCCCCCCCCCTTCTGACATCCAGATCTTGCCGCTAACTGGTTGGCAGGAGTGCGACCGGGCGGACCGCAGTGAAGTCCTGAGACTCGTCGCGGGTGGCGGAGAGCAACAGCAGCCACTCGTCGCAGCCCTGCCACGGAGATAGGTCGCCGCCACCTCCTCGCACCACCCGCGGTCCGTCGCCGGTACGGGCACGTGCGTCCGCCGGCGCGTCCGTGAAATGCGGGATCCACACATCGGCGCAGACCTCGTTCGCCGACCCCATCGCCGCCAAGCCGAAGGCGTTCTCAGCCGCGGCTGTGCGCTCCTCGTCGGCAAAGTCGTCCAGCACATGGTCCTCGTCCGGCTTTCCGTCCCCTCGGAAGGTCAGAGTGGTCGTCCCTGCCCGGGCCGCGTACTCCCACTCCGCCTCGCTGGGCAGCCGGAAGGGCAACGCCCCGAGCAGGTCGTCCAAGTCGTCCTCGAAGCGGGCCGTGCTTGCATCCGAGTCGGCGAAGCTGTCCTCGTACTCGGGCAGCCAGTGCCGCGCTTGCGCCACCGTCAGCGGATGGCGGGCGATCAAGAACGGCTCAACCCGCACTTCTCGTACCGGCCGGGCATGGACAGCACCGGCGAAGAACGCTTCGAGGTCGTCATCGGCGCCGTCGGACCGCTCAATGGCACGAACCGCGTCCAGTTCCGCGTCGGACAGACCCATCAGGAACGTCCCACCGGGGACAGCCCGGAAGACCACTCCGGAAGGGGTGTGCCGCCACGCCGGTCGACCGGCCACTATCTCGTGAGCCCACATGGTGCCGGACGCTAGCAGCCGGGCATCCCGGGCGAGGGAGGAGGTCCGGGAAGGGAATGTGGTCAGCTGATCACCTCCTGGAGGCCGCAGCTCCGCACCACTACCGCACCAGATCGAGCGGGGAGGGAACCACGGTGAAAGCCGACAGCACCTGCGAGAGTGCAGGTCAGCCATCAACGCAGGTCAGCGCCCCGATTCAGCCTCGAATGATCGCAGCTTCCCAAGCTGAGAGCGTCCCGGCAGGTGCCGTTCTTGCTGTCGGCAGACACCCCTCGTGGAGTCAATACAGTGCCTCTCATGGACTGGACTGCACCTCTGAGTGCCATAGCCGGTGCGCTTGCCGGCATCGTCGCAACGTTCGTCGTGGACCGGGACCGCTGGAAACGCGCC
This sequence comes from Streptomyces sp. CA-210063, assembly GCF_024612015.1. Lineage (NCBI taxonomy): Bacteria > Bacillati > Actinomycetota > Actinomycetes > Kitasatosporales > Streptomycetaceae > Streptomyces > Streptomyces sp. CA-210063. Next base: position 5,591,241 of record NZ_CP102512.1, on the reverse strand, counting down.
CAACAGGCCGACGCACAGACCGTTCTGCGCGAGACCTTCGTGACCTACCTCGCCCACTTGGCCCGCGCGACCGAAGGCATGCGTTTTGCCGCCGAGGCAACCTACGACATGCCGGAAGAACGCAGGCGTGCAGTCCGCGCGGCATTCTCCGAGTCTGGTCTGTTCGAGCAGCGCTTCGGCCTAACAATGCTCGCTCCGCCACGTGTAGTGGAGTTGGGCGTCGACGCGTTCCGCACCGTCCGTACGCTACGTGACCTTCTCGCAGACGGCGCGCACGTCACTGACGGAACCTTCCAGACCGCACAGCACACGTACTACAAGGCCGCCCAGGCCGCAGCAGCGGCCATGCGCCAAGAACTTGGCATCCCCGAGCTCCCGTTCGTCCCTCTGGCATCCAGCCACGATGAACGCAGTCAGACACAGGCCTGAGCTCCAGAGTCTGCAAGCCCTCATAGCCTGCCCGGCCGTCTCAGTTTCCGTCTCGTTCAGCCCCGTTCACCACCGTTCAGGCGAGACCCAGAGCCGCGCCAGCGCCGATGGCCAACCGTCCATGAACACAGGTGAACGCCCCCGCACACACACCACCGCCCCACCAACACAGTTGGAAAGCGTGTTGGGGGCAACCCCTCACGAGTTCGAATCTCGTATCCTCCGCAGCCGCCTGACCAGGCAAAACGAAGTGCGGGACCGCGAATCGCGGTCCCGCACTTCAGTGTGGGTGGTTGCAGTTTTGGCTGCATTTATATCGGACATTGCGGCTATTCCGATCACGCTTAGTGGTGTACGCCCGGAACCGCCTGCTGGATCGACTTCGCTGGGGATCTCTGCTGCTACGGGGGAGGCTGCGAGGACTGCCCGGGGCGGGTCATCTCCGCCAGAGGGCTGCGGACCGTGGCGCCTGACAAGGCTGGGAGGCCCAGCTACGGGAGTAGACGATCTTCGCTTCACCCGGAGCCCGTTGGTGTGTTCGAACCCGCGCCTCGCCTTGCCGGGCGCTGACACGCCGATGCGCTGACATCACAGCGCGGCGAGCTGACCGCCGTCGACCGCGACGCAGGAACCGGTCTGGAAGCTGAAGCCCGACGAGGCGAGGGCGAGAGCGGCGGTCGCCATTTCCTCGGGCTTGGCCATGCGGTGGAATGCGGGGACGCCCTGCTGCGCGAACTGGGCTTTCAGCTGGGCCCACTGCTCGTCGGACACCCCGTCCGGCCGGTGCACATCCAGCATCGGGGTGTCGGTCATCCCGGGCGACAGGGCGACCACGCGAATGCCGTGCTCGCCGTTCTCCAGGGCGGCGGCCTGGACCAGACCCGTCAGGCCGTTCTTGGCCGCGGTGTAGGAACCCAGACCGGCACGGGTGGCCCACTGGTTCGTGGAGCCGGTCACCAGGATGACGCCGCCGCCGAGCCTGCGCATGTGCGGAATCTCGAACTTGAGGGCCAGGAAGACCCCGCGCGTGTTGGTGACGGCGACGTCGTCCCACTCCTCGACCGTGACCTCATGCAGGTCCGTGAAGGGCTTCTGGATGCCGGCGTTGTTGAGGGCGACGTCCAGCCCGTCGTACGTCTCGACCACCCGGTCCACAAAGGACTTCACCTCGCCCGGGCGGCGCACATCGGCCTTGATGTACGTCGCTTCTCCGCCTGCTTCGCGGATCTCCCGTTCCACCTGCCTGCCCAATCGCTCCCGGCGTCCGCAGAAGCCGACCTTGGCGCCTTCCCCGGCGAAGGCGACGGCCGCAGCTCGCCCGATACCCGAGGTCGCCCCGGTGATCAGGACCGTCTTCCCCGCGTACGCCCCGCCCTTGTCCGGGGCGTTCGGGGCAGCCTTGGCGCCGCCTGCCCCGAACGCGAGCCCCGCGGCTGCTGCGGTCGTACCCCCCAAGACGGTCCTGCGCTTCATGGTCGCCCTCCCAGTGCTCGTGTGGTGCCGACTGCCGAGCACTCTCCGCCGACTCATGCTCCCGTGCACCCGCGGAAAGGAGGTCGGCCGTGACCTACGAACGGTGGTGGTGCAGTGCGTGAACACCGACTTTCGTCGACTGTGCGCACGGGCCACGGTCCCTACGATGTGCGAATGGCAACCACGGTGATGAGCGCGATCACAAAGCCGCGAGGGCGCGGTTGGCGGTGGAACGGCCGGGAACTGAGCGGCGGCCAGCTGCGGCTGCTGCTGGCCGCCGGCTTCGCGTTGGTGTCGTACAAGTCGGTGCGCGAGGCGCTGACCGTCGATGCCGGGATCATCGCCGGCCGGGGGGCCGGCCTGGCCGTCGCTGTCGTGCTGTGCGCCTCACTGCTGCTGTGCCGCAGACTGCCGGTGGCGGTCACGGTCGTCGCCACGGCCGGGTTCCTGCTGGAGAGCCAGATGTGGCCGGCCCTGGTCGCGCTCTACAACCTGACCGTGCGGCGACCACCGACCCTCGCGCTCGCCCTGACCGGTGTGGCCGTCCTGCCCGTCCTCTTCGGGCCGGTGCGGGAGCTCCTGAACATGCCGCTGCTCACCTTCATGCCGTGTTCCTCCCTGCTCATTCCGCTCGCCTTCGGCCTGGCCTCCCGCAACCAGCGGGACATCAACCGGCTCCTCGCCCGCCGTCTCGACGACCTGGCAGCGGCGAACCGGCTGCGTGACGACCGGGTACGGCTGGCCGAACGCGCCCGTATCGCCCGTGAAATGCACGACGTGCTCGCCCACCGCCTCAGCCTGCTCGTGCTGCACTGCGGAGTGCTCCAGCGGCGCGGTGCGGAGGTGTCCGAACCCGTACAGGAGCGGCTCGGCCTGCTCCGCGATACCAGCGCCCGCGCACTGGACGACCTGCGCTCGGTGCTGGGCGCGCTGCGCGACCAGGAGGGGCCGGTGCCGCTGGCCCCCACCGCCGACGACATCCCCGCGCTGATCGCGCAGGCCGAGACCGCGGGTACCCGGGTACGCGGCACCCGCGCCGACACCAGCGACTTGGCCGCGCTTCCGGCGACGGTGCGGTTCGCCGTGCACCGGATCGTCCAGGAAGCGCTCACCAATGCCCGTAAGCACGCCCCGGGGAAGCCGGTGGACCTCACCGTCGCCGTCGAACGCACGCGGGTGGAGGTACGGGCCGAGAACGCCTGCCCGGTCGTCCCGGAAGGTTTTGGGACGGAGGAGGCGGCTCCGCACGGCTACGGGTTGGTGGGGGTCGCCGAGCGTGTGGCCGCCCTGAACGGCGAGTTCGCAGCGGGCTTCGCCGGGGCGGACCGCTTCCTCCTGCACGCCGTGCTCCCCGTGACCTCGCGCACGCCTGAACCGGACGCCCAGGAGACCAAAGCGGGAGCGGCAGCACAGTGAACGCAGTGGGAGTGATCCGGGTCCTGGTCGTCGACGACGACCCGTTCGTCAGAGCGGGACTCTCCGACCTGGTGGCGACCGACGACGGCCTGGAGCTGGTCGGCGAAGCCGCGGACGGGCGCGAGGCCGTGGACCAGGCGCGGCGGCACCGTACGGATGTCGCGCTGGTCGACATCCGTATGCCCGTCATGGACGGCATCGCCGCGACCAGCGCGCTGCGTGCGCTGCCGCACCCGCCGTCGGTGGCCGTCCTCACCACCTTCGACCTGGACGAGTACGTCTACGGGGCGCTGGAGGCGGGCGCCGCGGGCTTTCTACTCAAGGACACGCCCCCGGACGACATCCTGCGCGCGATACGTGTCGTCGCCGACGGCGGCGGCATGCTCTCCCCCGCCGTCACCCGCACCGTCATCAACCGCTTCCACCGGCCCGACGCCTCCCGCACCCGTGCCGCCCGCACGGCCGCCGCGCGGCTCACCCCACGCGACCGCCAAGTCCTGGACGCCCTCGCCGACGGCCTCACCAACGCCGACATCGGCGCCCTGCTCGGCCTCCGCGAGTCCACGGTGAAGGCGTACGTCAGCCGCATCCTCACCGAGCTGGGCGTCACCAACCGCGTCCAGGCGGCCATGGTGGCCCACGACCTGCGCGCGTGACAGGCGACGGGGCGGGGACCGTGCCGGACATCGGCGTGCCCGCGGACGAGTACAAGGATCTCGGCTGGTGACGTTTGCACGATCGGACGGTGAATCCGGCGGATGAGGATCTGGGCTTCTGACCAGGCAGGATGCGCTATACCGTGGTTGCAGTTCTGGTTGCATTCACCGCCGTACAGCACCGTTCGGAAGCCTCACCATCCCCGGCTGCACTGCAGGTCAGGACACCCCCGGCCACCGTTGAACACACAGACGAACATTTGGAAAGCGTGTTGGGGGGCAACCCCTCACGAGTTCGAATCTCGTATCCTCCGCAGCCGCCTGAACAGGCAGGCGCACGCCCCGCGACTCCCGGCGGACGGGGCGGGATCGTGCTGCCGTGCGACACGCACCGCCCCTTTAAAGCTCGCTGGTTTCGCACTTCCACGGCTGGAGCGGGTCGCGTGCGCGGCACCTGTGCGGGTCGCGATGGTTGTGACCGCCCAGGCTGCGGACTGCTTGAGCAGTACGGGTGGCGGTCTCCCGCAACGGTGCCGGCTGTACCGGGCTTCAGGCGGCGTACGGCCCCGAGGAGCTGCTCAGCGCCTGGCGGCGCAAGGCGTGAGCAGAAGCTGGGAACCTGGGCACGTACCGCGATCAGCCATGTCCAGCCCAGCGGTGGGGCCGGGACAGTCGTGCTGTCCCGGCCCCGTCGTGGTTCACCTCGCCGCGGGGGCGAGGGTGCCGCCGGTGGATGGTGGGCCTGTCACCTCACGTGCGGTCACTTCTTGCCCGGCCAGACGGGGTTCCATCCGTCGGTGCCCGCCAGGTACTTCTCGGCGGTGTAGTCGGCGGCCTCGGCGTCGGTCAGCTTCGGCGCGTTCGCTCCGGCGCCGGCTCCGAGGCCGGAGTTCCGGTACTCCTTGAAGCGGGCCCACTGCCACTTGTAGTCGGGGACCATGTCGGTCCACGGCTGCGTGTCATTGACCTGGGGGTACACCACGGAGTTGCGGACCACCGCCTGGGGCCAGGCGTCCGGCGTGTTGCGCCACGGCCGCCCGAGGTACATCGAACGCAGCGGCGACTTGCCGTCGGAGACGATGTCGCTGTCGGTGATGAGGATGCCGTACTTCTTGCGGTAGTCGGTGTTCGGCGCCAGGACCGTGCCGCCGGGCCAGCTGAGCATCTGGATGTCGGACCGGTCGATCACCGCGGTGGCGTTGCCGAAGATGAAGTCGACCGTGCCCCTGATGAAGCAGCTGATGAAGTACTGCCGGGCCTGGTCCGTGGACTTCGGCGCCTTGACGAGCAGGGTGTCCTGGGTGCTGATGATCCGGTCGTTGACGAACACCTGCCGGTCGCCCTTGGCGGCGACCGCGACGGCCTGGGTCTCGTACGGGCCGATCTCCCGGTGGGCCTTGGGGTCGAACGTGTTGACGATCGAGATGCCCGAGACGGTCAGGTCGTTCCCCTGGAAGGAGGCCACGGCGCTGCCCTCGGTGCCGTACGGGGTGCCGTCGCGCTTGCGCATCCCGTGGGCCCTGCTGTTCCAGATGACGACGTCGGAGGGGTTGCCGGTAGCGCCCTGGATCATCAGGTGAGGCTTGTTCTTCGGGACGCTGATGACCTCGTGGTAGGAGCCCTTGTTGATGCGGACGACCTGCTGCTTGGTCGCGTTCGCGGGAACGGCGTCGATCGCGGCCTGCACGGTCCTGTAGTCACCGGAGCCGTCGGGGGCGACGACCAGCGTGTTCTCCTGGTCCAGCTTTCTCCTGGGCGGCATCTTGCTCATGGGCCCGAGGACGGTGAAGAGCAGGCTCGTGTACACGCTCGGGCTGGTGAAGTAGACGAGGTTCCACTCGAACGTCTTCGTGTCGGGCATGTACTGCCAGATCCACTGTGACCGGGCCTGCTCCGGTGGGACGCTCTGCTGGTTGCCCTCCATGGTGTTGACGTCGTCGCTGAACTCGCGCCACCGGTTCTGCATCGACGCGTAGCGGCCGTCGAGCTGGTTGTGGGCGTGCGGGACCTGGGAGGCGGCGATGAAGTTGGCCATGGGCCGGAAGCGGGCCGCCTCCGAGACGGCCTGGGCCATCGTCAGGAAGGCGCCGGCCTGATCCCGGGCCTCCCGCCCACTGGCGTTCTCGCCGGCGTGGATCAGCGTGAGCACCGCGCTGTTGAACGTGCCCTGGCTGTAGTCCCTGTGGGTGCGGTCGTTCCGTTCACCGACCATCCGCTCAAGCCGGATGTAGCTGCCCCCGAACGGCGCTCGCACCGGCTGGCGGCCGTTGTCGTCGCCGTCGCCGCGGACCGGCGGCATGGGCTGGTCGTCCACGTAGTGGTACTGCTCCTGACCGCGAGCGCCGGCCCACCAGCCCATGAGGTACAGGTCGGAGCTGCGCAGCCGCAGTGTCACGAACCGCTCGCTGTGCTGATCCTCGACATCGACGTTGATGTAGTCGTCCATGTGGAGGTAGTCGGAGCCACTGGTGTCCGCGCTGCCGCTGGTGTGCATGATCTGCCGTGAGCTGCCCGGAACCGAGGGGTCCCGCTCAACGTTCACCGCCCTGCTGACAGCCTCGATGAACACCTTGTAACTCTGCCTGTCGGCGACCTTCCAGCGGGCGATGCTGGCCTTCTCCGGCGCGGACGCGCTCGCGCTCTGCAGGACGCCCAGCGGGCCGAGCAGGGTGGCGAAGATCGACAGCACGACCGTGGTCACGATCGATGCCACGGTGGCCTCGCGGGCGCGGCGACGGGGCGGTGACGGCGGTGGCTGAGGTGCCCCCTGTTCGGGGAGCGCCGTGATGTCGGTAGGGGGCATGCGCTGTTCTCCAGGTACTCGGTGTGCCGGGGATCCAGGGACTCCGGGAGGCCCGGGAGTCCGAGGTCCGGGCTGATGTGGCCGAGGCTGACAGCGCCCACGTTGTTGCTCACCCCCCTCTCATCAGGGAAATCAATCCCGCGCGGCGCCGCCGGATTGATTCGCGGGCCGGTTCCGCGGCTGTCATCAACGCCACATCTCGGCGGAAACCGGTGACTCCCGAGCGGCTGAAGAAATATGTTTAGCGGCCTTACGAATCACTTTCACGAGCCTTTCACCGCTCTGCGGAACCTGTACGGAAGTGGGTGAGCCGGTGGCGCGTCCCGAGAGGCCGCTGGATCCCGGGGCGGGCCCGGCGCAGCGCCTCGCCCATGAGCTGCGGCAGCTGCGCCGGGCCGCGGGCAGCCCGTCGTACCGGACCATGGCCGACACCGCGGGGTTCTCCGCGGCGACGTTGTCCAAGGCCGCGGCCGGGACCCGGCTGCCGTCGCTCGCTGTGCTCCAGGGGTACGTGCGCGCCTGCGGGGGCGACCCCGGCGAGTGGGAGCCGCGCTGGAAGGAGGCCGAGGCCGAGGTCGCGGGGGAAGCGCGGCAGGACGCCGAGGACGCGACGCCGCCGTACCGGGGGCTGGCCCGTTTCGAGCCGGACGACCGCGACCTGTTCTTCGGCCGGGACCAGCTGGCGGAGGAGTTGCGGGAGCTGGTGTGCGGTCACCGGTTCGCGGTCGTGTTCGGGGCGTCAGGCAGCGGCAAGTCCTCGCTGCTGCGGGCCGGGCTGATACCCCGGATGCGGGAGAAGATCGCGGACCAGGGCGGCCCGGCGGTACTGCGCATCCTCACCCCGGGCCCACGGCCCGCCACCACGTACGGCCATCTGCTGGCCCCGGCCGAGGGCGAGCCGGACAGCTGGGTGGTGGTGGACCAGTTCGAGGAGGTCTTCACCCTGTGCCGGGACCGGGAGGAGCGCGACCGGTTCATCGACCTTCTGCTCGCCGCCCGGGACCCGGGCAGCCGGGTGCGGGTGGTGATCGCCGTACGCGCTGATTTCTACGCCCGCTGCGCCGAGCACCGGGGGCTGGCGGACTCGCTGCGCCGGGCGTCCCTGCTGGTCGGCCCGATGACGGCGGACGAACTGCGCGAGGCGGTCGTCAAGCCGGCACAGGCGGCCGGGCTCCTGGTCGAGCGGGAGCTGACCGCGCGGCTCGTCGAGGAGGTGCTCGACGAGCCCGGCGGCCTGCCGATGCTCTCGCACGCCCTGCTGGAGACCTGGCGGCGGCGCCGGGGCCGGGTGCTCAGCCTTGCCGGGTACCAGGCGACAGGTGGGGTGCGCGGCGCGATCGCGGCGACCGCGGAGGAGGTGTTCGAGCAGCTGTCACCGGAGCGGGCCCGCACCGCCCGGCACCTGCTGCTGCGGATGGTCGAGCCGGGCCAGGGCACCCCCGACACCCGGCGCCCGCTCACCCGGGCCGACATGGAGGAGTGGGCCGATCCCGACGTACCGGTGGTCGTGGACCGGTTGACCCGCGCCCGGCTGCTGACCGCCGACGAGGACGGCGTCCAGCTCGCCCACGAGGCGCTGATCACCTGCTGGCCGCGGCTGCACGGCTGGATCGAGGAGGACCGCGAACGGCTGCGCCACCACCGCCGCCTCGCCGAGGCCACCCGCGCCTGGCTGGAGCACGACCGCGACCCCGGCACCCTGTACCGGGGCACGCGGCTGGCGCGCGCGGAGGAACTGTTCGCGGACGACGACGGCATGCTCACCGCGACCGAGCGGGACTTCCTCACCGCCGGGCTGGACGCCCGCGAGGCGGAGCTCCGCGCCGCCGCCCGCTCAGCGCGGCGGTCCCGGGCGCTGCTGGTCACGCTCTCGGCCGTCCTGGCCGTGGCCCTGGTCGCCGGCCTGGCCGCCTGGGGGGAGCACCACGACAACCAGCGGCGTCGTACCGAAGCGGCGGCCCGCCGCGTCGCGGAAGTCGCCGACGCCCTGCGCACCACCGATCCGCGCACCGCCCAGTTGCTCGGCGTCGCCGCCTGGCGCGTCGCCGAGTCGCCGGAGACCCGCCGCGCCCTGCTCGGCGCCCTCGCCCAGCCCGAAACGGACATCTTCACCGACCCGACGCCCGGCAGCGGCCCCACCCGCCTCCTCACCCGCTCCGGCCGCACCCTGCTCAGCGCCGACGACGGCACCTGGCGCACCTGGGACGTGACCACACGCCGCCCGCTCGCCTCGGGCCGGCTGCCGGACGGAATCGTCGTCGGAGCCGGTCCCGACGGGCGGCTGCTCGTGATCGCCGCCGACGACGACGTACGGCTGTGGGACATCTCCGCCGGGCGGTGGACCGGCCCGGCACTGCCGGCCGACGCCATCGTGGACTTCGGCCCCGACGGCCGCGGCTACGCGGAGAGCAGTCCGTACGACGACCGGGTGCGGCTGCACTCGACCGCGGACGGCACACCGCTGTTCGAGACCCGGGTGACCGGCCGCGCGAACATCGCGCCGAGCACCGACGGCCGGCTGCTGGCCGTCTGCCCCACCGGCCGCGCACCGCAGGTCTGGGACACCGCCCGCCACCGCACCCTGCCCGGCGCCTGGGAGGACGCGGGCGCCCTCTGCGACGACGACCACTCGATACTGGCGTTCGGCGGCCCGGGCGATGCCGCCGACCGGTTCGCCCTGGCTTCTCCCAGCGGCGTCCACGTCTGGGACGCCGCGTCCGGACGCCGGATCGCCGACCTCGCGGACCCGGGCGTGCACAGCCTCGCCTTCAGCGAGGACGGGGCTTTCCTCGCAACCGCCGACGCAAGCGAGATCAGGGCGTGGCGCCTCACCTCCTCCACGACAGACGCTCCCGCCCCGGTCTTCCGCCACCCTCTGTACAACGAGCATCTCTACGGCGGCCTCGTCTGGGACCCCGACCGGCCGCTGCTGCGCTACCTGGAAGGCGGCACCGTCCACACCCTGGACCTCGCGAACGCCGTCACCCCCGCTTGGCGCGACGCCCCCCTGGACGCCGCGCTGCTCAGCCCGGACGGCCGTACGCTCGCCACCGCCGAACTCCCCCACTCTCGGCTTCGCTCGAGCGGGGGGACCCCCATCGGGGACACCGGCTACCGCTTCCAGCTGCGCGACACCCGCGACGGGCGCGTGCTGCGGACGCTGCCGCCGGTACCCCTGCCCGTGTCGCGCGACCCCGAGCAGCCGGTCGTCGCGCAGGACACCCTGGCCCTGCTGGCCTTCAGCCCCGAGGGCGGCACCTTCGCCTACGGCGTCTCCGCACCCGGCCGCCTGACCGCGCCGCAGCGGTTCATGCTCTGGGACATGGCCCGCGGCCACGCGCGGACCACGCTGGACCTGGCGACGCCGTCGTCCGACGGGGCGGTCGTCACACTCGCCCTGGGCCCCGGCGGTCACGCCCTGTACGCCACGCGCACACCCGGCATCGGCGAGCTGAGCCACGAAGTGTGGGACACCGCACGGCACCGGAGAACCGCCGTGTACCCGGACGCGGCCGGCGCCGAGCTGACCATCCGCCCCGACGGGCAGCTCTTGGTCACCGCCGACCGCACGGTGCGCCTGCCCTCCGGCACGGTGCGCGCCCACGACCTCGTCCGGGGCGACGACATCGGCGCCCTCGCCTTCGCCCCCGACGGCTCCCGGCTCGCGGCGGGCGACCAGACCGGGCGGGTCACTCTGTGGGACGGCACCCTGAAACACCGCGCGGGCACGCTGCCCAGCGTCTTCCCCACGTCGCTCGGCGACACCGCCGAGGCAGTCAGCGCCCTCGCCATCAGTCCCGACGGCCGCACCCTGGCCGTCGGCGGTGACGCCGGCACGCTCCAGCTGTGGGACATCGCCACCCAACAGCCCCTCGGCGGCCCGCTGACCACCCCCGGCGACGCCATCACCTCCCTCGCCTTCAGCCCCGACAGCACCACCATCCACACGGCCGGCACCCACGTCCCACTCCAGCGCCACACCATCGACCCCGCCCGGGCCGTCACCCAGATCTGCGCCCGCACCGGCGACGCCGACCTGACACCCGCCCAATGGCACGCGTACGTGCCCGACGCGCCGTACCGCGAGGTGTGCGGCCACTGAGGCCGGGGCGCCGGGCCGGGCCGCTGGGTCTCGGAAGGGTTGATTCCTCCCTTGGACGGGGTTGGGCACCAACTCGCGCCGACAAAAGACTGCTCGCAGCCGGCCTCACGGCTACCGACCGACCGCCCGGCCCCACACGTGTGGTCCCGCATCCAACGCGCAAGGACGTAAGAATCGTGCCCACCATCAAGAAGTGCCTCCTGACAGGCGCCGCCTTCGGCATGGCGATCAGCGGCCTGACCCTCGCCTCCGCCCCGGCCGCCATCGCGTCGACGGACGTCAACGGCGTACACGACTGGCTGCTCCCGAACATGTGCCAGAACGGCTCCAACCGGAGCGGACAGAGCCTCTGGTACTACAACGTCGACACCAAGCAGCTGCTCGACAGAAGCCGTGGAAGCGTGGGGCACACGCCGGTCTGGCGGTACATCGGCGGCAGCAAGGCGGGAAACCGCTACGCCATGAACCCGGGCTGGCGTGAGATCAAGGGCCACTGCTTCTACCCCGCCTCGTCCTCCTGGACGTATGAGGGGAGGCAGACGGCGTACTCCGACCAGGTGACCAACTGCTCGCAGGGCGGCAACGTCAGCGAGCGGGTCGACCAGAGCTACAGCACGACGACGACCACCACGAAGACGGTGAACGGCAGCCTCAGCGTCAGCCCCAACGTCAGCAAACTGTTCGGGGTCGGCCTCGGTGCCGAGTTCTCGTACTCGTGGGCCTACGGCAAGACCGTCGGCTGGGGCCGTTCCGTCAACATGGACGTCCCGCCCGGCCGGACCGCGTGGCTCACCGCGGCGCCCATCAAGCGCGTGGTGCGGGTCAACCCGCACTTCTGGATCGACGAGTACAACTGGTACGACGGGACCCAGAAGAAGGGCCACGACAAGTGGGGCATCAACGGCACCCAGCGAGACATCGTGGACCGCAACTACTACTACGACGGCACGTCCGACGTGCTCCGCAACGGGCAGCCGATGTTCAAGTTCTACAAGCACGACCGTGCGAACAGGTCGGGTGAATGCCGGCGCTGAGACGCCGCCGCTCCCGAAGACCCGGAGTGCCCGCCGGCCCGTGGCCGGCGGGCACTCCGGGTCTCTCGTATCCTCCGCAGTCGTCTGAAGAGGCTCGACGAAGGGGAGGCGGTGCTTGTCAGGCGGGACCGAACTCGCGCTCGTGTGCGACGCGGTCGGCGGTTTGCTCGGTGTGTCGGGAGCGGGTGAGAGCGCGGCGGCCGAGGGCTGTGGCGATCAGCCCCAACGCGATGGCCCCGATGGCTCCCACCATCCCGTTGCCGGTGCCGGGACCACCGCTGGAGGTGGCCAGATGCAGCGCCGCGAGGGCCGTGCCTACCAGCCCCACGGCCATGGCTGACCTGGCGGCGGTGCGCGCGCTGCCGGTGCTGATGCGGCCGGCGACGCGGGACAGGGCCAGCCGGCCGAGGGCCACGCCGATCAGCGCCACCCCGAGGGCGAGGTTGGCGCCTGTCCGTCCGTCACCGATGACTCCGCCCTCGGCGGCCGTCATCAAGGCATCTGTCGCGCTCATGCCACTCTCCTCCTTCATGCTTGGCATACTCCGAGATGTGCCTGTGCCTTGAGCGTGCCTGTCGACCGCCCTGCCGGTCGTCCGGCGAACGCGGTCACTTCGGACTGCCGCCGACGCCGCAGCCCAACGCCGCGGATACGGCAGGCGCCGTGCGACTACCGCGGGTGCGGTAGCCGGCCACTCGTCCGCGGGCGGGACTCGCCCGCGGCGGCGCCCGGCTAGGGTGCGCGCATGGACACAGGGCGTTTTCGTGTCCCGGCCGGTGCCATGGACTGGGCGATCGCCGTCAGCGTGGCGGCACTGCTGCTGGGAACCGGGTTGTCCGGGCAGCACCCGGCCGGGGAGCGCGCGCTGTTCGGCTCCGTGCTGCTGGCGGCGGGCGGTCTGGCGCTGGTCGCGCGTCGTAGGGCTCCGATTGCCGTGCTGGCTGTCACCGGCCTGTGCGCGGTGGCGTACGAGGCGGCGGGTTTCGAGGTGCTCGCCGTCTCGTACCTGGTCGCGGTGTACGGCGCCGTGCGGGCCGGGCACCGTGCCCTGACGGTGGCGGTGTCCGTGTCCCTGCTCGTCGTCCTCCCTCTCACGGCGCTGGTCTTCCGCGACGGGCCGACGCGCGAGGCGTTCGCACAGGCCCGGACCGTACTGGAGATCGCCTGGCTGATCGCCGCCTTCGCCGCCGGGGAGGCGCTGCGGCAGGCCGAGCGGCGGGCGGACGAGGCCGAGCGCACCCGGGAGGAGACCGCGCGGCGCCGCGCCGACGAGGAACGGCTGCACATCGCGCGGGAGCTGCACGATTCCCTCACCCACCAGATCTCGATCATCAAGGTGCAGTCCGAGGTCGCCGTCCACGTGGCCCGCAGACGCGGCGAGCGGGTGCCCGAGACGCTGCTGGCGATCCGGACGGCCGGACGGGAGGCGACCCGGGAGCTGCGCGCGACCCTGGAGGCCCTGCGCGACGACGACACGACCCCGCCGCAGGGCCTCGAGCACGTACCGGAACTGGTGGAGCGCGCCCGTTCGATGGGCCTGGACGCGACGCTGACGATCGAAGGGCAACGGCACGACGTGCCGGCCGCGGTCGGCCGGACCGCCTACCGCATCGTCCAGGAGGCGCTGACCAACACCGCCCGGCACGCCTGTGCCACCACCGCGGCAGTCCGGATCGAATACCGATTCGACACGCTGTCTGTCCAGGTGGACGACGACGGCAAGGCCACCCCCGATGACACCCCTGCCCCCGGCCTCGGGCTGCTCGGCATGCGCGAACGCGTCACCGCCCTCGGGGGCCGGCTGCGCGCGCGGCCGCGCGCCGAGCACGGTTTCACCGTCCAGGCCGAACTTCCCGTGGAACGAGCCTCATGATCCGTGTCCTGCTGGTCGACGACCAGCCGCTCATCCGCAGCGGCTTCCGCGCGCTGCTCGGCCTCGAAGACGACATCGAGGTGGTGGCCGAAGCCGCTGACGGCGCAGAGGGTCTGGCGCTCGTCGAGGAGCATCTGCCCGACGTCGCGCTCATCGACATCCAGATGCCGGTCATGGACGGCATCGAGGCGACCCGGCGCATCGCCGCGGACCCGGCCCTGGCCGGCGTGCACGTCGTCATGCTGACCAACTACGGCATGGACGAGTACGTCTTCGAAGCGCTGCGTGCCGGCGCCGCCGGGTTCCTGGTCAAGGACATCGTGCCGGAGGATTTCCTGCACGCCGTCCGGGTCGCCGCCCGCGGCGACGCCCTGCTCGCCCCGTCCATCACCCGCAAGCTGATCCACCGGTACGTCACCCAGCCCCTCCCCACCCCCGGGACGGCACTGGAGGAGCTGACCAGCCGTGAACGCGAAGCGGTCGCCCTGGTCGCGCGGGGCCTGTCCAACGACCAGATCGCCGACCGCATGGTGATCAGCCCGATGACCGCGAAGACCCACGTCAACCGGGCGATGACCAAACTCCACGCCCGCGACCGGGCCCAACTCGTGGTCCTCGCCTACGAGTCCGGCCTGGTCGCCGCGCGGGGCCGCTGACATCCGGCCATCCGGGCACCTCCGGCTCTCGGAGGTACGGAGTTGTTCGTGATCGCCGACTGGGCTCAGCGTTGTTCATGATCGCCGCCTGGGCTCAGCCCGTTACCGAGTCCCATGGGATCGTCCGGTACGGATCCGGCTCCTGGTCGGGGGTCAGGGCGGTGGGGCCGTACAGCCAGTCGGTGAAGCCGTAGTCGTAGGTGTCGCGGGAGCGCAGGAGGGCGTTGCGTCGCAGCCGGTTGATTCCCTCGTGGTGCCAGAGGTCGCCCCATGCTCGTGCCGTGGTGACCACACGGCGGCAGTGCTCGGGGCGTACGGCCTGATAGGCGGTGAGGACTTTCTCCCAGTCGACGCCCGAAGGGGTGTCGTACGGGTCCGCCCGTTGGGCGTCGACGTGTTCGGCGAGGACCCAGCCGTCCTCGATGGCCATGACGGCGCCCTGGGCCAGGTACTGCAACGGTGGATGGGCCGCGTCACCGAGGAGGGCGATACGGCCGCGGACCCAGCCGGTGATCGGGTCGCGGTCGAACATGCGCCAGCGGCGGTCGCGCCACATCAGGGGCAGGCCGCGCCGGATCGGGTCGCACATGCCGTCGAAGGCACGGTCGAGTTCGTCGGGTGTGCCCCAGTCCGCCTCGCCGGCCAGGGCCTTGGGCGACTCGAAGACGGCGACCTGGTTCAGCATCCGGCCGCCGCGCAGCGGGTACCGCACGAAATGGCAGCGCGGTCCGACGTAGACCACGACGTCCTTCTCGTGCTCGTGCACGCCGTTGCCGCGCGCCTGCTCGACGGGGATCGCCGCGCGGTAGGCGACGTACGCGGAGTTGACGGGCTCGTCGTGGACGAGAAGCCGTCGCGCGACCGAGTGGAGCCCGTCGGCGGCGATCACCACGTCGGCCTCGTCGGTGCGGCCGTCGGCGAACACCGCCCGGGCGCCGCCGTCGACGTTCTCGTACGAGACGCAGTGCGCGTTCGTCACCAGGTCGACGCCGAGGCGGCGGCAGGCGCGCAGGAGGAGGCCGTGCAGGTCGCTGCGGTGGATCACCAAGTAGGGGAAGCCGTAGCGGCGTTCGAGGTCGGCCAGGTCCAGGCGGGTCAGTTCGCCGGCGTCGACCGCGTCCTTCATGAGGATGTGCTCGGGGAGCACGCCGAGCGCGACGGCCTCGTCGAGGAGGCCGTACGCGTCGAGGATGCGGGTGCAGTTCGGGGCGAGCTGGAGGCCCGCGCCGACCTCGCCGAACTCCGCGGACCGCTCGTACAGCCGTACCCGCAGACCCTTGCGGGCGAGGGCGAGGGCGGCGGAGAGGCCGCCGATACCGCCGCCGATGACGAGGACGTCGGGACGGCTTGGCGTCAGCGGACTCATGTCCTTCTCCTTGATGGCACGGGCCTGGTCACAGCCATGGCGGCAGGGGTTCGGCCGGGGTGCCGTCCGGCGTCGTGACGCCCTCGTACGGGCGGCCGGCCAGGTACGCCGTGACCTCGGCCGGGGTGCCGTGGACCGTGGGGACGGCGGTGCCGCCGCGCTTGGCGAGGATGTCGACGCGGAGTTCGGCACGGAACTCCGCGGGCAGGTCGGCGAACCGCACACCGTCGTCGAGGTCGACGGCGTGGACGAGGACCTCGCGGGCGCGCAGCCAGGGGATCTCGCTCGCCGGGACCGTACGGCCCTGGGCCGTCACCACCTCCGCCCGCCACTGTTCGGCCGTGAGCGCGGCCATCGCGTCGGTCAGGGTCTGGGCGGACTCCTCGAACCAGGCGGTGAGCCGGGCGCCGGAGAGCCGCGCGCCCGTCTCGATGTCCGCGCCGCGTTGGCCGGGGGACGTGTACATGGGGGTGGGTTCGCCGGTGCGCGCCCAGTGCACGAGGTTGCCGAGGGCCTCGGCGTTGCCGGCCAGGTGGGCGACCAGGTGCTTGCGGGTCCAGCCGGGGAGCGTGGAGGGGGCGTCGTAAGACGTTTCGTCGAGGCCGACGAGGACCTTGCGGCACAGGGCGGTGCCCTCGGCGGCCCAGGCGAGAGTGGTCTTGAGCTCCCTCATCGCGGGCCGTCCCCTCGTGGGCCGTCCGCGATCACGGTGTTCTCCAGTCGGCCCAGGCCCGTGATCTCGGTGATCACCGTGTCGCCGGGGTCGAGGAACACCTGGGGCTCGCGGGCGTGGCCGACGCCGCCCGGGGTGCCGGTGGCGATGATGTCGCCGGGGTTCAGGCGGATCATCGTGGAGATGTAGCGGACCAGGTCGACGGGGTCGAAGAGCAGGTCGCCGGTGTTGTCCCGCTGCATCAGGCGGCCGTTGACCGTACAGCTGATGTCGAGTGCCGGGCGCGGGCCGCCGAGCTCGTCGGATGTGACGAGGTACGGGCCTACGGGGGTGGTGGCGTCCCAGTTCTTGCCCTGGAGCCATTCGCGGGTGCGGAACTGCCAGTCGCGGCACGTGATGTCGTTCAGGACGGTGAAGCCGGCGATGGCGGCCGCCGCCTCCGACTCGTCCGCGCGGCGGACCGGTCGGCCGATGACGACGGCGAGTTCGGCCTCCCAGTCGAACTGCCCGGTCTCGGCGGGGCGGCGGATGTCGTCCCGGGCGCCGATCAGCGTGTCCGCGAACTTGCTGAAGAGGGTGGGGTGTTCGGGCAGGTCGCGGCCCATCTCCTTGATGTGCTTCTGGTAGTTCAGGCCGACGCACACCACCTTGGTCGGGCGCGGGACGAGCGGGGCGAACACGGCACCGGTGGAGGGGTGGCGAGGGCCGTCGGCGGTCGCGGCGGCGGCGAGCCCGCCAGGTGCGGCGAGGACGGCGCCCACGTCGGGCAGGCCGAGGTCGACGAGGGCGTCGCCTTCTACGCGTACGGCGGCGGTACGGCCGTCAAGGCCGCCGGGGGCGGCAGGGTCGGCAGGGTCGGCGGCGGCGTCGAGGCGGATCGTGGCGAGCTTCACGCGTGGCTCTCCTCTACGTGGCTGCGGAACAGGTTGAGCTTCGTGAAGATCGGCGCGTCGCCGAACTGGAACAGGTCGAGGGCGCCGGAGTCGGAGTCGGACGGGGAGGCCTCGGAGCGGATCGAGAGGGGTGCCCAGGAGGGGACGACGAAGAGGTCGCCGCGCTGGACCGACCAGGAGAAGTCGCCCACGGTCACCCGGCCCGACCCGTCGAACACCTGGTAGACCGACGACCCCGTCTCCCGGCGCGGAGCCGTCTGCGTACCGCTGCCGATCCGGTGGAACTGCGCGCGGATGGTCGGCAGGACGTCCTGGCCGGTGGTGGGGTCGGTGTAGCGGACCAGCGCGTGGCCGGGCTCGACGGTGCCGGAGTACCCCGCGCGTTCCAGCTCCAGCTGGTCGGTGAGGGCGGCGTCGGTGGCGGCCCAGGGGTAGCGGAGCAGCGGGGTGCCCGCGCCGGACTCGGTCCGGGGCCCGAGCTGGGAGACCGGTGCCAGCCCGGGGTGCCCCCACAGCCGCTCGGAGCGGGAACGGCCGGGCGCCCGGCGCTCCTCCTCCGACAGCTCCTCCCGCCCGAAGTCGAAGAACTGCGCCTCGACGTCGTACTGGAAGGGGATGTCGAGGCCGTCGATCCAGGCCATCGGCTCGTCGGCCGCGTTGTGGTGGGCGTGCCAGTGGAGGCCGGCCTGCGGCAGGAAGTCGCCGCGCCGCATGGGCACCGGGTCGCGCTCGACGACCGTCCACACGCCCTCGCCCTCCACGACGAACCGGAAGGCGTTCTGGGTGTGGCGGTGCTCGGGCGCGTTCTCGCCCGGCATCAGGTACTGGATGGCGGCCCAGAGCGTGGGGGTGGCGTACGGCCTGCCGCCCAGGCTCGGGTTGGCCAGCGCGATCGCGCGCCGCTCCCCGCCCCGCCCGACCGGCACGAGGTCACCGGACCGGCCCGCCAGGTCGAGCAGTGTCCGCCACTCCCAGCGGTGCGGCTGGGCCTTCGACCGGGGATGGGGCGGCATGAGGTCGCCGATCCGCGTCCACAGCGGCACCAGCAGGGCCTTCTCGAAACCCCGGTACAGATCCTCCAGCTCCGGGGTGACGGGCGGCTGGTCCGGCCGGTCCTCGGCGGTGAGGGAGACGGGAGAGGTGGCAGAGCCGGGAGAGGTGGCAGAGCCGCGAGAGCCGGCGTGCGGCTCCATGTCGGTGGCGGTGCCGGTGGCGGTGTCGGTCATACGGGAACGGTGCGCCGCACGGGCCACGGGAGAACAGTAGATTCTGCACAGCGGAACAGCGGAACAGCGGAACAGCGGACCGACGGAACAGCGGAACAGCGGACCGACGGAACAGCGGAACAGCGGACCGGCGGAAACAGCGGACCGGCGGACCGGCGGACCGGCGGAACACACGGAGATGGAGGCCGGCGTGGCCAAGCCCATGAAGAACCCGCCCACCTACGGCGTCACCAGCGTGGACCACGCGCTCCAGCTCGCGGTGATTCTGCAGGTGGAGGGCCCGATCACGGTGTCCGAGGCGGCCGAGCGGCTCGGGGTGGCCCGGTCGACCGCCCACCGTCTGCTGTCGACGCTCGTGTACCGGGACTTCGCCGTCCAGAACGAGGACGACCGCACCTACCGCGCCGGGCCCGTCCTGGAGGTCGCCGACCGGGCGCAGTCGGACGTCACGGCCCTCCGGGCCGCCGCGCTCGGCCCGCTGCGCACCCTCGTCGACACCCTCGACGAGACCGCGAACCTCACCATCCGCACCGGCCGGACCGTACGGTTCATCGCCTCGGTCGAGTGCTCCCGGGCGCTGCGGGTCGGCAACCGGGAAGGCATGGTCTTCCCGGCCCACCAGGTGACCGGCGGCCTCATCGCCCTGGCCGCCCTGACGGACGACGAGCTCACCGCCCTCTACGCCCCGGCCCCGGCCGATCCCGCCGAGGAACGCCCCGACCTGCCCAAGCTGCGCGCCGAGCTCCGCGCCGTACGGCAGACCGGTGTGGCCCTCAACGTCGAACGTTCCGAACGCGGCCTCGTAGCCGTCGGCAGGGCGGTCACCGACGCCGACGGCCGCACCGTCGCCGCCGTCTCGGTCTCCATGCCGAGCGTCCGCCACTCACCCGACCGGCTGAAGGAGGTCGTCACGGCCCTGACCACGGCCGCGGAGGCCATCTCGGCCGCCCTCGCCGACGCTCACTGAGCCGTACCGGCCAACAGCCGGCGCCGTACGTTCTCACTTGTGCGGGTGGCGGGTGTCGGTCGGGGCGTTCTCGGTCGTGCCCGGTATCGGTCGTGCCCGGTATCGGTCGGGGCGTTCTCGGTCGTGCCCGGTATCGGTCGGGGCGTTCTCGGTCGTGCCCGGTATCGGTCGGGGCGGCGGATCACTCAGGCGTGCCCTCGACGTCGACGACCTCGTCGAAGCTGGCGAAGTACGCGGCGGCCATGTCCTCGTCGGCGTGGCCCTGGGCGGCGGCGCGGGCGAGGCGGTCGGCGCCGGCGGCGGCCAGATCGAGGCGTACGCCGTGCCGCTGCCCGGCCTCGACGATCAGGCGGGCGTCCTTGGCGGCGGTGGCGACGGCGAAGGAGGCCGGGGAGAGCCGGCCGTCGAGGATGAGGGCGGACTTGGCACGCAGATAGCCCATGTCGAGCGGACCGCCCTCGATGAGCTCGAAGAAGGAGTGCGGGTCGACGTCGAGGGCCTTGGACAGGGCCAGGACCTCCCCGGCCGCGTTGGTGGCGGCCAGCACCCAACTGTTGGCCACCAGCTTGAGCCGGGTGGCCGTGCCCGCCGCGCCGTCCTCGCCGGTCCAGACCGTACGTGCGCCGACGGCGCCGAAGACGGGCGTCACCGTCCCCCGGCCCTCGACCGGCCCCGCGGCCAGCACCGTCAACTGCCCGGCCTCCGCGGGCTGGCGCGTGCCGAGGACGGGCGCGTCGAAGAACACCAACCCGTGCTCACCGGCCAGCGCGGCCAGTTCGGCGACGGCCTCGACACCGGCGGTGGTGGACTGGACCCACGCCGCGCCGGGGCTCAGCCCGGCCGCCGCCTCACCCATCACGTCCAGGACGGCGGCCCCGTCGTACAGCATGGTGAGGACGACATCCGCCCCCCGCACGGCCTCGGCCGGACTCCCGGCGATCCGCGCACCGTCGGCGGCGAGCGGCTCGGCCTTCTCGCGGGTACGGTTCCACACCCGTACGGCGTGACCGGCGCGGACGAGGTTGCGGGCCATCGCGGCACCCATGATGCCGGTACCCAGGACACTTACGGTGAGCTTGTCGGTCATGAGATCAACTTCCTGCCGCGTACAGTGCGTTCGCAGTTTCGCAGCCCGGGGTGGGCGTGGGGACGGTACGACACCGGGCACGAACCTAATCGTCGGCCGCGGCGACGAGACCGTCGAGCCAGGGGCCGGCCGCCACGACCTGGTGATCACCACACGGCGACCACGCGGCCGGGCGTCGGCCTCGGTGCCCCTCACGGACGAGGAGTACGTGCTGGTCGCGGGCCGGACGTGGGGCGAACGGGTCGGGCGGCACCCGGCGGCGGACGACCTGTGCACGGTCCTGCGGGACGTCCCGCTGGTGGCCTACGCCGAGGACCTCCCTATCGCCCGCCGTTACTGGCGAACCGTCTTCGGCAAGCCCCTCACCGCCCGTGCCGCCCTCACCGTCCCCGACCTCCACGCCGTCGTGGCCGCCCTCACCGCGGGCTCCGGCTACAGCGTCCTCCCCCGCTCCCTCTGCGAGCAGCACCTCACCGCCGGCACGCTCACCCTCCTCCACGACCCGGAAGAACCCCCGCTCAACACCCTGTTCCTCGTACAACGCCCGGGCGCGGACACCAACCCGGACGTGACGAGGGTGGGGGAGGCGCTTCGGGGGGCGGCGCGGGGTTGGTAGGTGGCGCGCAGGCGGGGTTGAAGGGGCGCGGCCCCTGGGGATGGGAAGGGGGAGGGGCGGCGGGGGCGCAACAACCCGTGCGACCGACACGGCAATGGGTGAGGGTGAGCCATGACAACCAGCGAAGCGGTGGAACCCCCCGACGGCCTCGACGTACGCCCGGCCTCCGGGTACATCGGCGCCGACATCCACGGCGTCGACCTCGCCGGCCCCCTCGACGACGACACCATCGCCGGCATCCGCGCGGCCCTGCTCCGCTGGAAGGTCGTGTTCTTCCGGGAACAGAAACTGGACCACGCCGGACAGATCACGTTCGCGCGCCGCTTCGGTGAGCCGATCCGGCTGCGGTCGAGGGGCTCGGTCTCACCCGCCGAGCACCCGGAGATCGAGACGACGGCCGACCGTCAGGAACTGGGCCGCAAGCACGGCATGGACCAGGCCGAATGGCTGGAACGCCGCCGCCACTCCACCCTCCGTGGCTGGCACGCCGACCACACCGCGCGCGTCGACCCGCCCGCCCTGACCCTGCTCCGCGCCGAACGCGTGCCCCCGTACGGCGGCGACACCACCTGGGCCAACCTCGCCACCGCCTACGCGGGCCTGTCCGAGCCGGTACGCCGTTTCGCCGACGGGCTGCGCGCCGAACACCGCCTCGGTGTCGGCTATCTCGCCCGCTCCGGCACCGATCCCTACCTCCGCCACCTCCAGGACCACCAGGTCGCGTCCGTCCACCCGGTCGTCCGCGTCCACCCCGAGACCGGCGAACGGATCCTGTACGTCAACCCGTACTACGTCGAGAACATCGTCGACGTGACCAGGGCGGAAAGCCGGCTCCTCCTCGAGATGTTCGTCGAGCAGATCACGCGCCCCGAGTACACGGTCCGCTTCCGCTGGGAGCCGGGTTCCGTGGCCCTCTGGGACAACCGTGCCACCGTCCACCTCGCCCCCAACGACACCGCCCACCTGGACTTCCCGCGCATCATGCACCGCGTCATGGTCGCGGGGGACCCGCCCGTGGGCGTCGACGGCACCCCGTCGAAGTCGCTCTGCGGCGCGCCGCTGCACGACCGGAGCGAGTAGCGGCCGGTGGAGGACGAGTAGCGGCCGGTGGAGGGCAAGCAGCGGCCGGTGGAGGGCAAGCAGCGGCCGGTGGAGGGCAAGTAGCCGACCCCCCGATTCCGGGTAACCGGCCCCCATGGGTCACGTACTCGTCGGAACCTGCTCCTGGACGGACCGCGCGCTGCTGGCCAGCGGCTGGTACCCGCGCGGCCGTCGCGACGCCGAGCCCCGACTCCGTTACTACGCCGAACAGTTCCCGGTCGTCGAGGTGGACTCCAGCTACTACGCCCTGCCCAGCCGCCGCAACAGCCTCCTCTGGGCCGAGCGGACACCCCCCGGATTCCGCTTCGACATCAAGGCGTTCTCCCTGCTCACCGGCCACCCGACCCGCCCGACGGCCCTGCCCGAGGACCTGCGGGAGGGGCTACGGGAGGGGCTACGGGAGAACAGGCGCGACGGGACCCCCGAGTTACCCGAGCTACGCGAGTTACTGGACCGGGTGTGGGAGCGATTCACCGATGCCGTCGAGCCCCTGCGGACGGCCGACCGACTCGGCGCGGTCCTCTTCCAGTTCCCGCCGTGGTTCGCACCGGGGCGGCCGGCGCGGCGGGCGGAACGGACGCTGGAGGAGTGCGCCGAGCGTACGGCCGGCTGGCCCGTCTCGGTCGAGTTCCGGCACCCCGGGTGGTGGCGGGGCGAACAGGCCGACCGGACGACGGCGTTGCTGGCCCGGCTCGGCCTGATCGCCGTAGGCGTCGACATGGCACGGGACCTGGACGCCTCCCTGCCTCCCCTCGCCCCCGTCACCTCGCCCGAGCTGGCCGTCGTACGGTTCCACGGGCGCAGCCCCGCCTGGGGCACCGGCAGCAAGGAGGACCGTTTCCGGTACGCCTACTCCGAGCCCGAACTCGCCGAGTGGGCACCCCGGTTGAGGGCCGCCGCCGAACAGGTCGACGAACTGCACGTCCTCTTCAACAACTGCTGCGCCGACGCGGCCGTACGAGCGGCGGAGACGATGCGCCGGGTGCTCGCCGCGACGTGACCATCTAGTGCCGCGTCAGCCAAGGTTTGTCCGTCAAGGAGCGGCGTCCGGTGCGTGCTCTCGGCGTGCCGGCCGGAAGTCCTCGTCGATGGACCGGACGTACTTGGGCTTTCGGCCGGTGCGGCGGTGGGGGCCCCTCCCGTTCGAGCGAAGCCGAGAATGGGGGAGCGTGCCGGGCGTCGCGACGGGGCGAACCTTGGCTGACGCGGCACTAGCTCACGCGTACGGACTTCTCCACCGTGACCTGGTCGATCTCCGTCGTCCGGACCGTGAGCTTCATCGTCCACTTGCCGGGCAGGGGGAGCTGGAGGGTGTCGGTGGCCCAGTAGCCGCCGCGGTTGGTGAGCTTCGCGTCGATGGGGCCGATCTTCTGGGCCCGCAGGGTGAAGGTGAGGCGCAGTTCGGGGACGGTCGCGATGCCGTCGTCGGGGCCGAAGACCACGGCCTGCACGGAGTTCTTGCCGACGCGCCCCGGGCCGAGGTCGATCTGGACCTTGCCGTGACCGTTCGGGGTGCCGACGTCGAAGGGGACCGTCGTCGAGGAGGACGTGACCGCACCGGCCGCCGCCCCGCTCGCACTCTCCTTCGCGATCTCCGCCGCCGCCCGGCCGGGCAGGGTCCCCGTCAGCACGGTGGTGATCACCAGGACCACCACGGCGACGGTGAACTCCGCGAGCACGGAACGCCGCAGGCCCTGGCGCCGCTGATCGGCCGACGCGTCAGCGTCGCCGCCACCCTGGTGACCCGGGCGTACGTCGTCGGCTGCCTCGTCCTCCGCGACCCGCGCCACGGCCCCCACCCGCTCGGGCACCCGCGCCGCAACGGCAACGGCCACGGCCACGGCCGATCGCTCGGTGACCTCGGGCTGCTCGACGGCCTTCGTCGACACGGCGGTCTCAGCCTGCTCGACGGCCTTCCCCGAAACCGTCCCCAACCGCCCCGTCCCCAACCGCCCCGTCCACCGCCGCGAGACCCCCGCCGCCGCCAGCAGAAGCGCCACCGCGACGAGCTTGGCGACGAGGACCTCCCCGTACGCCGTGGAGGTGAAGGCGGACCAGGAGCCGAGGCCGCGCCAGGACTGGTAGACGCCGGTGACGGCGAGGACGATCACGGAGGCGAAGGCGAGGCGGGAGAAACGGTTGACCACGGCAGCCGACAGGGACCTCGGCTCCCGGTACAGCACAGTGAGCAGGGCGGTCAGCCCGCCCAGCCAGACAGCCATGGCGAGCAGGTGCAGCACGGAGGAGGTCATCGCGACCGGCACCTGGATACCGGCGGAGGCGTGCTCGGCGGCCGCCCAGGTACCGGCGAGGCCGACGGAGAGCAGGGCCCCGCAGACGAGCGAGCCCCTCCCCCATGCCGCCGCCTGCTCCTGCCGCTCCTGCAGTTCCTGCAGTTCCTGCTGCTCCTCCCGCTCCTCCCGCTCCTGCCGCTCCTGCCGCTCCTGCCGCTCCTGCCGCTCCTGCCGCCGCCGTACTCGTACGAGGAGGAACGCGGCCGCCGCGAGCAGCGCCAGCCGGGCCAGCAGCGCGAGTCCCGGCCGGCTCGCCATCGTCTCGCGCAGGACGGACGGGTCGAGAGCGGCCCCGATGCCGCTGCCCCGCTCGTACGGCCCCCGGAGCAGCAACAGAACCGCCGTGGCGAGCAGCAACGCCAGCCAGCCCGCCGACAGCAGCTTGCGCAGTACCTCGCTGGAGCCTCCGAGCACGACCGTCAGGAAGAAGGTCACACCGATGAGGAGGGCGAGGGCGCCGTACGCGAAGTAGCGGGTGATGTCGTAGAGGGAGGCGGTGAGCGGGTCCTCGGCGAGGTCGGCGGGGAGGACCGCCGAGGTCGCGGAGGGTTCGCCGACCGAGAAGATCAGGGCACCCGAGATCGGGTGGCTGTCGGCGGAGACCACCCGCCAGGCAATCGTGTACGTGCCGTCGTCGAGGCCGGTGGGGAGGGTGACACGTGCCGTGTCGGAACGGCCGCCCGCGCGCCCCGGCTTGCCGGTGTCGACCGCCCGGTTCTCCGGGTCGACGACGCGGATGGAGTCCTCCAGGAGGCTTACCGACTCGGTGAAGCGGAGGGTGACGTCCCGGGGAGCGGAGTCGAGGACGCTTCCGTCGGCGGGGTCACTCCCTTTGAGAGCGGCGTGCGCGGACGCCGTCCCCGCCCCGCCGAGGAGGAACAGGACCAGCACGGTGCCCAGCAGCACCAGGCGCTGAACCCCTCGGCCCCGGCCGCCGGTTCGGCGTCCGTACCCACCGATGGCCCCGCCTGTTCCGCCATATCGCCTCGTGCCTCTTTCCTTGCCGGCGTGCCTGACGCTGCTCCCGCCGCTGCTCCCGCCGCTGTTCCCGCCGCTGTTCTTGTCGGCGTGCTTGACGCTGTTCCCGTCCGTGTCCGTGTCCCTGGCCCTGTTCTCGACCAGGTCCCTGTCCCTGCCTTGGCCCACGTCTTGCTCCGGATCCACTGTCGCCGGCTCTCGGACTCCTCGGATACGTACGCACACCGCGCACACCGCGTTCAACGCGACCGGCCCCGGCCTGCCCCCCGCCCGGGCCTACGCCCGCCCCAGCTCCGCTATCAGGTCGGCCCGGTCCGGATACAACCTCGCCAACTCCCCGGCGTCCCCGTGCTCGTACCCCTCGAAGGTGAACCCCGGCGCCATCGTGCACCCGAACAACGTCCAGCCCCCGTCGCCGCCACCGCCCAGCACCCGCGCGCCCATCCAGGTCCCGGCAGGCACGACGTACTGCACGTACTGCCCGTCCAGCACATCCGGTCCGAGGACGACGACCCGCGAGGAGCCGTCCGGGGCGAGGAGCAGTATTTGGAGCGGATCGCCGAGGTAGAAGTGCCAGATCTCGTCGCCGGGCAGCCGGTGCAGCGCGGAGTAGTCGCCCGGCTCGGTGGTGAGCAGGGCGACGATCGCGGTCCCCTCCGGCCGCCCGTCGCCCCGCACGGGCCCCGCCCAGGTCTGGCGGAAACGCCCGCCCTCGCGCGGTATGGGCTCCAACTCGTAGTGCGCGATGAGGTCTTCAGGAGTCACCCGCCCGAGGCTACGCCCCGCGCCCTGACTACTGACCGATCACCGTCTCTCTCCTCAGGAACGCCAACCGCGCCCGCTTCTCGGGCAGATACACATCCGGCAGATCGATCTCCGGCAGCACGACCACCGGCCCGCACTCGAACCCCTGCCGCGCGAACCGCGCGATCGCCTTCTCGTTCCGCTCGTCCGGATCGACGACGATCCGCCGCCGGTCCAGCCCGACCAGCGCGTACGACGTGAAGGCCGCGAACACCGAGGCCGACCACCCCGGCCGCGCCCCGCCCTCCCCGGCAGGCGCCAGCAGCACATGGACGCCGATGTCCCCGGGCTCGACCTCGTAGCACTCGCTGACCCGGTCGGCCTCCGGCTCGTACGTCTGCAGCAGCCCGACCGGCTCGCCGTCGCGCACCGCGAGATAGGCGTGGTGCGTGTCGAGGGTGTCCAGGTGCTCGTAGACCTCCCGCACCTGCTCCTCCGTGAGCCCGTTCATGCCCCAGAACCCGGCCCGCGCCTCACTCACCCACCCATGGACCACCTCGGCATCGGCCTTCGCGTCCAACGGCAGGATCCGCACGGTCCCGAACCCGTCGACCACCTGCTCATGGACGGCCGCACGGCCGCCGTACGACTCAACGGTCATGGCGCTTCTCCTCGCTGTTCCGGTTGCTGTCGTGGCTGTTGTCGTCTCCGTGGCTGTCGTCGTCGTCCTTGGTGAGGCGGGCCCAGTCGGTGACAACAGGCACGAGATCTCCCTTGAGCCACAGGGGGAGTTGGTCGCGGTGGTGGGCCGATCCGCCGACGCCGGACGCCCCGAACGGCACCACCCAGAGGCTGTCCTCGCGCCGGGCCAGGTCCCAGACGTACCGGGCGGCGGGCCCGCGAGCGCTGAGGTCGGTGACACCGGGGACGGCCGAGGTGCAGAGCACACAGTCGTGGTCACCGGCCAGCCCCGGCTCGTCGTAGGAGTGGGAGGAAGCATGGGTGTCGCCGTCGCCCGGGAGCGCGCGCCACGGCGCGAGCCGATGGCTGTCGCCCCAACGCCCGGCCTCGACACAGGCGACCTCCTCCAGCGCCTCCCGTACGAGCGCGGCCCGGTCGATCCCGTACAACTCCTCCGCCCTGAGCAGATGTTCGAGCGCGAACCCGATCCGAACGGTGAGTGAGAGCCACGGCCGGAAGACCTCGGGATACGTCGGCGGTACGGCCAGCGCCGCGAAGGCGGGCTGCGCCGCGAGCCGCCGTACGACCGCCCCGCGCAACGCCGCGTAGGCCGCCGCCTCGACACTGTCGGCGTCCATCCGCCGGTCCCACCGCAGCAGCCGCTCCCGCAGCCCGGCCGCGGCCGCGGTGAGGGGCGCCGGTCGGTCGGGGGCGGCCTCGGGGGTGGCGGCCTCGGGGGTGGCGGCCTCGGGGGTGGCGGCCTTGGGGGTGCCGTGGGCGTCGACGAGTGCGGCCACATGGTCCAACAGGGGCCCGGCGGAGGCCAGATGGGTGTCCATGTGGATGGTGGGCATGTCCGGGGCGGACCACATCCGCTTCTCGTCCAGCATCGCGCGGATGCGTTCGGCGCGGTGCGGCGGGGCGAACTCCACGCCCAGCGGGGTCGCCGGGCCACGCTGGTTGGCCATGACGGCGACGCCGTCCTCGAACGTGCCGTACGGCGTCTCGTGCCATCCCTCCCACTCGTGCCCCGGCTCCCAGGCCGCGACGATCCGCGTCCGGTTGTCCCGGCTCCGCACGGGCACGCGTCCCGCCACCCGGTGCAGTACCCCGCCCCGCGTGTCCGCGGCCTGCACGACGTTCACGGGCTCGGCCCACCGGTCGAACGCCCGGTCCACATCGCCGACTTCCCGGGCCCGGAGCAGGGGGAGGAGCGCACTGAGCCCGAGATCCTCGGTGACGCGGGGCGGGTAACGGAGGCTGATGGGGCCGACCGGCTCGGAGTCGGAGCCGGTGCGGCCGTCGGAATGGAGGTCGGAGTGGAGGTCAGAGTGAAGGTCGGCGTCGGGATCCAAGCCCCCGATGACGACGGGACCGCGCGCGGTCTCGATCACTTCCACCTCGACGGGCTCCCCACCCGCGACCTCGATGATCTCCACATGCCGATGCACGGCCGCCCGCCACTCGCCGTCCGGATCGAGCGCCTCCACGACGCCCCCGTCCCCGCCCTCCTGAATGGCGCCCCCGTCGGTCCGGCGGATGCGCAGTCGCTCCCGGTACAGGTCCTGGTAGTCGGCCATGGCGTTGGTGATGGCCCAGGCCACGTCACCCGTGTGACCGAAGTGGGCGATGCCGGGCATGCCCGGGACGGCGAGGCCGACGACGTCGAACTCGGGGCAGGAGAGGTGGATCTGCTGGTAGACGCCGGGCTCCTCGATGAACCGGTGTGGATCGCCGGCGATGACGGCCTGCCCGGTCGCCGTACGGGAGCCGTCGACGAGCCACCCGTTGCTGCCGGAGGTGGCGGGCCCGTCGGTGGCGAAGAGCCCGACCGCGTCGGCGCCGAGATGCCGTACGGCCTCCTCGCGCCAGAGCTTGGCGGGGAACCCGGCGAACAGGACGTGCGTGGCGAGCCAGACACCGAGCGGATGCCAGGCCTCCCAACGCCCGGGGACGAGCCCGACCCGCTCGAACTCGGGCGCGCGCCGCCCGCCTTCGACGAGCCCCTCGTTCACGCCGTCCACATACGCCTGAACCCAGTCGGCGGTCTCCGGGTCCGTTCTCTCCAGCCTGGCGAAGCATCTTCGGGCGGTGTCGGCGAGGCGGGCCCGTCTCGCGAACCGGTCCCAGCCGAGGGCGTCGACGCCGAGGAAGGCGGCCGAGGTGCCCTGGACGCGGTGGCGTTCGACCTCCAGTTGCCAGGCACGGTCGAGGGCGGTGACGCGGCCCTGTGCGCGGGCGAGTTCGCGGACGTCGGCGGCGCGGAGGTGAGGAATACCCCAGGCATCGCGATAGGTCCCGCATGCCTCGTGGCTCAAAATGTTCGCCTGGGCGCACCCCTGCGTCCGACCGATGTCACGCATCCCCATCTCCCGCCTGTGATTTAGGTAAGCCTCACCTAAGCAGCCTGTGATCGAAGCGTACGTGAAGGGTGCAGAAGCCATGGGGCAGGGGCACGGCTGGAAGGGAGCGGTCCTCGAGCTGCTCCGTGCGAAGGACTTCGTCTTCACGGTGACGGGTGCGGAACAAGTCACCGAGCACTACCGCCGGCTCCACCTCACACACCCTGGTCACCCCCGACCCGACCGCCGGCACCTCCAGCCTGCCGGAGGCCGGGCTGCGGGGTGTCGCTCGGCGCGCGATCATCGGGGCATGGACGTCACCCTGCACCTCGCCCAGGACCCCGAGGCGGACGAGCTTCTCGGCCGCAGTCCGCTCGCCGCGCTGGTCGGCATGCTGCTGGACCAGCAAGTGCCGATGGAGTGGGCGTTCAAGGGGCCCTGGACCATCGCCCAACGGCTCGGCGCGGACGACCTGGACGCCCACGAGATCGCGGCGACGGACCCGGAGTCCTTCGCCGCCCTGCTGTCCGCCAAACCGGCCGTGCACCGTTACCCCGGCTCCATGGCCAAGCGGATCCAGCAGCTGTGCCAGTACCTCGTCGACCACTACGACGGCGACGCGAGCGCGGTCTGGCAGGACGCGACAACCGGCAAGGAACTCCTCTCCCGTCTGGAATCGCTGCCCGGCTTCGGCCGCCAGAAGGCCCAGATCTTCCTGGCCCTCCTCGGCAAACAACTCGGCGTCCACCCCACCGGCTGGCGCGAGGCCGCCGGCTCCTACGGCGACCCCGACTCCTTCCGCTCCGTCGCCGACATCAAGGGCCCCGACTCCCTCGCCAAGGTCCGCGCCCACAAACAGGAAATGAAGGCAGCCGCCAAGGCCGAAAAGGCCGCGAAGCCCTCCGCCAAGTAACCCCCCAAGCACGCGAAACTGCCGCCCGGCCCCGAAAGGGGCGCGGGGAACTGCGCGACAAGCCACGACGGACCCGCACCCACCCACGCACCCAAGACACCCCCACCCGGAACCCCCTCGCGAGCACACCCTCGCGGCGCCCCTCCGGCAAAACCCCGGAGAACCCCAGGAGAAGCCCCGGCAAGTCACCGGCGACACCGCACAGGGACCACGTAAAGAACGCGCGGACAACCCGAGAGTGCCCCACCAAGCACTCACGACCCCCACCGAACCCCCACAAAATTACCGTTTCACCCCGTTTTGACGGTCTTTTCCGGGCCCCCACTCCGCCGCCATGGCTGCGCCCGGAACGTCTCGACCGGTAGGCTTTCCGTGTGATCTTCAAGCGCATCGGAAACGGCCGGCCGTACCCCGACCACGGCCGGGAAAGCACCCGGCAGTGGGCGGACGTCGCGCCGCGCCCGGTCCGCCTCGATCAGCTCGTGACGACCAAGGGGCAGCTGGACCTGGAGACCCTCCTCGCCGAGGACTCCACCTTCTACGGCGACCTCTTCGCGCACGTGGTGAAGTGGCAGGGCGATCTGTACCTGGAGGACGGCCTCCACCGCGCGGTCCGCGCGGCCCTCCAGCAACGCCAGGTGCTCCACGCCCGCGTCCTCGAACTGGACTAGCCAGCCCCGCACAGGCAGCCCAGCCCCCCGGTCAGCCGTCACAGCAGCCCCGTAGACAGCCGCCGCGACAGCCGCCACGGGCACCTCCGCGACGATCCGGACGCCCCGCGGTTGGCCCTTTCGGGTTGGACTGCAGCGCGGTCAATGATCATCTAGTAGGCATCGCCGTCCAACGGCACTACGCTGCGCCCATGAGCATGCTGACTCCTCCCGGCATGGGTGGCCAGTACCGGATCACGGGGGCCAAGTACCCGCGGCTGCGGCGACCCAGGAGGCGCCGCAGGCTCGTGCTCGCGGTCGTCGCGTCCGTGACCGCGCTGGGCCTCGTCGGCTGGGGAACCCTGCAGCTCATCGACGTCTTCACCGGCGACACCGACCAGGCGGCCGCGGCCGGCCCGAAGGCGGATTGCGCGTCCCGGGTGAGCCCGTCCCCGACGGCGAGCGGATCGGATGGGAAGTCCGGGGACTCCGGGAAGTCCGGGGCGTCCAAGTCATCCGGGGCGTCCGGGTCATCCGGGGCGTCCGGGAAGGACCTCCCCGCCCCCGGCAAGATCACCGTCAACGTCCTCAACGCCACGCCCCGCGCCGGCCTCGCCAAGGAGACCGCGGACGAGCTGAAGAAGCGCGGCTTCCGCATCGGGAACGTGGGCAACGCGACCGAGGAGTACGACAAGAAGGTCAAGGGCGCCGCGCTACTCCTCGGCGCGAAGGCCGCCGAGGAGGCGGCGCTGCCCGTCCTCAACACCCAGCTCACCGGCGCCCAGCTGAAGACCGACGGCCGCGCGAAGGCCACCGAGGTCGACCTCATCATCGGCACCGGCTTCAAGTCCCTCAGCAAGCAGAAGGACGCCGACAAGGCCCTGGCCACCCTGACCAGCCCCGAGCCGACGTCCACCGCCACGAAGACCTGCTGAACCGAGCCCCCTGACACGAAGACCCGCTGAACCGAGCCCGTGAAGAGCCCCCGTACGAAACCGTACGGAGCTACTCGGCGGAGCCGTACAGCCGGTCGCCCGCGTCTCCCAGGCCCGGCACGATGTAGCCGTGCTCGTTGAGGCGCTCGTCGATGGCGGCGGTCACGACCGTCACCGGCGCGCCCGCCAGCTCGCGCTCCATGATCTCGACGCCCTCGGGGGCGGCGAGCAGCACCACGGCGGTCACGTCGTCCGCGCCACGGGCGATCAGCTCACGGATCGCGGCGACCAGGGTGCCGCCGGTGGCGAGCATCGGGTCGAGGACGTACACCTGACGCCCGGAGAGGTCCTCGGGCATGCGCGTGGCGTACGTGGAGGCCTGGAGCGTCTCCTCGTTGCGGATCATGCCCAGGAAACCCACCTCGGCGGTCGGCAGGAGCCGGACCATGCCGTCCAGCATGCCGAGGCCGGCCCGCAGGATCGGCACGACGAGCGGGCGCGGGTGGGAGAGCTTGACGCCCGTGGTCGAGGCGACCGGCGTCGTGATGTCGACCTGCTCCGTGCGCACGTCCCGCGTGGCCTCGTAGGCGAGCAGGGTGACCAGTTCGTCGGCGAGACGACGGAAGGTCGGGGAGTCGGTGCGCCGGTCGCGCAGCGTGGTGAGCTTGTGAGCGACCAGGGGGTGGTCGACGACATGGAGACGCATGTCCACAACAGTAACTGGGGCCACAACGCCCAGCGCCCGTCCCCGCCCCCTCCCCGCCCCCTCCCCGCCCCGCCACCCGCTTCACCCTCCCGATCACCCTTCCGATGGCATCAATCCCCCCGCCGGAGGGAAAGTGGGATGAACGTAGACGGACTGCCGAGCCGACGCCGGACGGTGGTGAGCCCATGGCAGACGTGGACGACGGTTCCCCGCGACAGCGTGACAGCGGCAGGGGGGACGACAGGCGGACCGATCAGGAGCATGCTGCCGACCAGCGGCAGCGGGCCGAGCGGGGGCGCATGGTCGACGGAACGACACGGCCGACGAACGACGGCACGACACAGACGACCGGCAGGACGGCGCATACGTCTGACCGGGCGGCACAGACGACCGGTGGGACGGCGGGGAAAGGCGCACGGCCCGCGCAGACGCCTGACCGGGCGGCACGCACGACAGGGAAGGCGACACGCACGCCCGGGAAGGCCACACGCACAACCGGCGGGGCAGCACCCACAACCAGCCGGGCTCAGACAGCCAGTGAGGCACAGGAGCTCCAGGGGGAGAACGACGCCGCTCGTCGGCGGCGGCGGGCGCAGTTCCTGCGGGAGCTGACCGAAGCGCGCGAGCTACGCGACCGGGTCCAGCCGCGACGCGCCAAGGCCGCCCGGCTCCGCCACGCCATGCGCATGCGCACCTTCCGCTGGTGACCTCGGCCGGACAGCACCCCGCCACCCTGGGCCCCCACCCACCCCTTGGCTTCCAGGGCCTTCCCCCCTCCCCACTCCGCCCAAAGGACCCCCCACCCCGTCTCCCGGGGTACGCGTGGGCCGTTCACGGGGTGGCCGTGCGGATGCGGCCAGGAACTCCGCGTACGATCCGCTGGTGGCGGCAACAGGTGCGCAGGTGAACGGCGGACCAACCGGCGATCAAAAGAGCCGGACACAGGGAGCCGAAGACGTCCCCTGGGCGCTCTGTTTCTGCCACGATTCCGAGTGGGTGGGGCTCGGACCGCAAGCCTCCCCACCCACAGCCTCCGCCGGGGGGACCCCCAACCGGCACACCTATGACCAGTGGGAGAGTCACGGTGTACTTCGCCGCACTGCTCGCGCGCACCGAAGACGGGTGGGAAGCGAGCGACACAGAGCTCGACGATGTGGAAACCCTGTCGGATCTGGCCGACCTGGCCCGTGAAGCCTCGCCCGACGACGACACGGTGCTGGTGCTCATCGAGCAGGAGGACGCGTGGTTCGGCGTCGTCCGCATCGATGGCGAGGAAGACCCTCGTATCTACGTGTCCGATGCCGCCGCCGCTGCCCGCAGCAGCTACGGCGAGATCCTGCTCACCGACGAACTGCTCGGAAGGGAGCCCGGCGACGACGACCCCGACCTGGACGCCCTCGACCTCGACGGCACGGAGGACGGTGAGACCGACGGAGCCGACGACGATGACGACGCCGCCCCGGCCGCCGAGGCCGTGCCGCACAGCCCGGTCGGCGACAGCGAGATCCTCGACGACCTGGGGGTGAGCGAGAAGGAGCTGCGCGCCCTCGACGCCGACGACGCCCTCAACTCGATCGCCGAGGCCCTCGGAGCGTCCGAGGTCCTGGAGACGGTCCGCTAGGACCATCCGCTACGTTCCCGGAGTGACCGAAGCAACCGACCCAGAGGCACCGGGCCCCGATCCGGTACGCGACCGCTGGCGGGCCGCGATGCGGCTCGCCCTGGCCGAGGCAGGGCGGGCCGCCGAGGGCGGTGACGTACCGGTCGGTGCGGTCGTCCTGTCCCCGGACGGCACGACCGTTCTGGCCACCGGTCACAACGAGCGCGAGGCGACCGGCGACCCGACCGCCCACGCGGAGGTGCTCGCCGTCCGCCGGGCCGCAGCGGAACTCGGCGCATGGCGGCTGACCGGCTGCACGCTCGTCGTCACCCTCGAACCCTGCACGATGTGCGCGGGCGCACTCGTGCAGTCCCGGGTCGACCGGCTCGTCTACGGCGCCCGCGACGAGAAGGCCGGCGCCACCGGCTCCCTCTGGGACGTCGTACGCGACCGCCGGCTCAACCACCGTCCCGAGGTCGTCGAGGGCGTACTCGCCGACGAGTGCGCCCGCCTCCTCACCGACTTCTTCCGCACCCGTTGACGCCCCGTCGACACCACCCCCGTACCGGGCCCGATACCGATTTCAAAGCACGCCCCACCTTGTTGTAAGGTCTCTCTCGGTAGCGTGTCCGAGCGGCCGAAGGAGCTCGCCTCGAAAGCGAGTGTGGCGCAAGTCACCGAGGGTTCAAATCCCTCCGCTACCGCAGGTAGAAGGGGCGCCCGGTTCATCGAACCGGGCGCCCCTTCGGTTTCCGTCTCAGTTTCCGTCTCAGTTGCTCCGAGTGGAACCCCGATGAAACCCCTTCCGCCTCGTCTCTCGACCTTGTTTGGCGAACCGCCCACGCCCGATCGGCGGGACCCATAGGCTTCGTCCGGGTGGCCGTACGTCACGCCAACCAGTCCCTCAGATCACGTCCCATGCCCGACAGTCGGGCTTCGATCTAGAGGAGACTCATGGAAGGCAACAAGTGCGAACATCCCCCCTCCGAACCGACTCGGGAGACCGAGACGGCGAAGGGGAAGCCGGAACCGACTCGGGAGACCGAGACGGCGAAAGGGAAGCCGGAACCGACTCGGGAGACCGAGACGGCGAAGGAGAAGCCGGAACCGACTCGGGAGACCGAGACGGCGAAGGAGAAGAAGGGCCTGAACTGGGCTGCGGGCTCATTCGCGCTCAACCTGTGGCGCACTATGCGCGACTGGTGGAACAACAGCGAGTGACCACAACCTCAGCTCAGGCCCTCCCGGTATGACTGCGTTAGCAGTCTCCCTGCCTAGAAGCAGGGATTAGTGCGTCCTGGTACGACGCACCGGAGGCCGCACGCCGAATGGCGCTGCGGCCTCCGTCTTTGGGGGAACAGCGTCTGAGTAAGTCAGGTACCAGCTTGGTGGCGGGTCCAGAGCTGGTCTGTCGGGTGTTCCTCTGTTTGGGTTTTCTCTGGTTGCTCTCCAGAGATCGTTGCAATCAGTGCCTTGGCGGGTGACACGAGGTTTGCACCGTCAGCGTAGCGGCCCTTCCTCCCTTGCGAGGGAGGAAGGGCTCACAAAGTTGCTTGCCGGGAGACGTTTCCACTTGAGGCCCCCAATCGCTTCGCTGGGCTGACCTGCGAGAACCGGTAGCAAGCCAGCATTACTCCCTGCTTACCTCCGCAGCAACGCCGCAGGCTCAGCACCAGACAGAGCAGGCTCCACCTGCCTACCTCCGCAGCAACGCCGCAGGCTCAGCACCAGACAGAGCAGGCTCCACCTGCCTACCTCCGCAGCAACGCCGCAGGCTCAGCACCAGACAGAGCAGGCTCCACCTGCCTACCTCCGCAGCAACGCCGCAGGCTCAGCACCAGACAGAGCAGGCTCCACCTGCCTACCTCCGCAGCAACGCCGCAGGCTCAGCACCAGACAGAGCAGGCTCCACCTGCCTACCTCCGCAGCAACGCCGCAGGCTTCAAGCCTGCATGCTCACTCTGTCGAGGACGCGTCTTCGCCGGTGTGCTCTGGCTCAGGAGCCCAGATCAGCCCATCAACCCGCCGGGCGACGTCGTTCCGGACGGAGTCCACCATGTGTTGGTACCGCGCGGCCATGGCCGTAGTGGACCATCCCATGAGCCCCATGACAGCCCGCTCAGAGACTCCGAGAATCAGCAGAACCGTGGCGGCGGTGTGCCGGGCGTCGTGGAGTCGTCCGTCTCGCACCTTCGCGTCACTGAGGAGGTCCTTCCAGTCGTCGTAGTCTGTTCGGGGGGATGTGCCCTGCCCGGTCGGCGTCGCAAACAGCCACCCCTCATCCGTCCAGTCGTCTCCAGCCGCCGCGCGTTCGGCGGTCTGCTTGGACTGATGTACCCGGAGCAGATCGACGAGCTGTGCGGGTAGACCGACCGCGCGCCGTCCCGCACGGGACTTCGTGTCGGCCGTCTCGGGGTTCGTCCGCTTACGCTGCGGGCAGTAGCCAGCCTTCCTGCCGCAGGTGTCTCCGCACCCATGGGCGTAGCGTGGCCGGCGGCGACTACGCCGGACCATCATGACGCCCCGTTCCAGGTCTACGTCAGACCACTTGAGGCCCAGTGCCTCCCCCTGCCGCAGACCGAGCGCGAGCGCCACGGCCCAGCGTGCGGAGTTCCGGCGGTCGTCGGCGGCCCGCAAGAGCCGCTGTACCTCGTCGACGGTGTAGGGCTCGACTTCCTCTTCCCGGACGCTGGGGGCCTTGGCGAGTTGGACGGGGTTCCGCCCCAGGTGGCCACGGCGTACCGCCTCGTTCAGTGCGGTGCGGAAGGTGCGGTGAATCTGGTGGATTGTTCCGGCCTTACGGCCGTCGATCATCATGTTTCCGTAGAAGCGCTCGATGTGTTCCGGCCTCAGCTTGTCCAGCCGGTGTGAGCCGAGCGCGGGGATCAGGTGCTTCCGGACGGCGACGCCGTAGCCGACCATGGTGTTCTCGTTCACCGCGAGGGGCGCGATCGTCTCGACCCAATGGGTCAGCCACGTCGTGACGGTCCACGCCTTGCCCGGCTTGGCCAGGGTCTTGGCCTCGCGCTGCTTCTCCAGTTCACGGACGGCCGCTGTCACTTCGGCGCGCGTCTTGCGTTCGACGTGGCGCCGGTCGGGGCTGCCGTCATCGCGTACGCCGACGGTCACTCGTCCGTGCCACTTCCCATCGTTGCCCAGGTAGATGGAGGATCGGCCGTTGGGCTGGCGGGTGCGCTTCTTCTCTTCTGCCATGCGTACTCCTCAGGCGGCCTGGACGGCGGTGACGGTGGCGGTGCGGTTCTGCTTCTTGCGGAGGCGGGTGACGAACTCGGGGATGGCGTCGACGGGGACCCGTCGGAGGTGGCCGACGGTGATGGACTCCAGCTCTCCGGAGCCGACAAGCGCGAAGCACGTGGTCCGGCCGATGCGGAGACGTCGGGCGGCCTCTTCGACGGTGAGCAGGGCGAGGGTGGGATCGATGGAGTCGGCGAGTTGGGCCGTGTCCATGTG
Organism: Streptomyces sp. CA-210063; assembly: GCF_024612015.1. Lineage (NCBI taxonomy): Bacteria > Bacillati > Actinomycetota > Actinomycetes > Kitasatosporales > Streptomycetaceae > Streptomyces > Streptomyces sp. CA-210063. The sequence goes on along the minus strand of NZ_CP102512.1, from coordinate 5,553,556 downwards.
GTAGCTCTCCTTCGTCGCATCGCAGCGGGGTTAGCGGACTTGCTGAGGCAGAGGAGTTGTTTCGGGGGCGCGCCTGTCCGAGGCTTGGATTTCTGCGTCATTGCGTCATCAGCGTCACTCGCGCTTCTGACCTGCCGTTTTGCGTGACGCGGCGGTAAGGGGGTGCGTCATCGCAGCGTCATGGGCTGCGTCATCGCATGACGCAGATGACGCAGGATGACGCAGACACCGCCGTCTGCGTCATGCCTGTTGCCGCAGGCCAGGGGCCGTTTCTCCGCCTGCATGACGCAGATGACGCAGCGCTTCCCTCTTAGGACAAAAAAAGGGGGTGTCTGTTGTCGTTCGGTGCGCCTCACAACGTGAAGAAGGAGCCGCACGCGGCACGACCTTTGAGCGGCGCACGCGCCGAACAGCAAGAGGAGCACGCGTGGGCGGTGGTGCTCCTCTTGCTTGTCCGTGCGGGCGATGGTCGCGGGTCAGACCACCCGTTGCTGCTCGTGTGGGGGCGGGGCGGTCGGGCGGGTCATTTCGAGGTAGCGGCCCTCGCTGGTGCGGCCCGTGTCGATGAGCAGACCGCGAGCGGCAAGGGTGGGCTGGAGGCGCTTGAGCCGGTCGGAGAGGACTTTCCCGGTGGTCGGCCACCCCTTGGGCAGGGCACGCAAGTCCTCGCCGCTGTAGAGGCGACTGAGGCAGTGCAGCCACTCCGTGGACGTCATCCGCTGCGCCCCGCCCGGCTCGATGGTCTCGGCATGCCGAAGGACGGTCTGCGCGAGGAGGTCACCCTCGATGACGTCGTCGTTGAGGTCGTCCAGGCTGGCCCGGTAGGCGCTAAGAGCTCCGAGACCGGTGGCCGCGTCGAGCTGCGCGCACAGGTGCGCGAAGTCCGCCATCCGCAGATCGGTGGGCGTCTCCGCCTCCACCGCACGGACCTTGACCGTCAGGTCCAGAAGAGACCCGAGAACGACGGGCAGCACCTCCGCGTACTCCGCCCAAAGCTCCGCCTCGGTCCGCCGCACGCGGGGCCGCTCCAACCGCAGGGGCAGGAGCCGTTCGGCGAGGTCGGGGCGGATGACGCCCACGTCGATACCGGTGAGCAGCAGGGGGCGGCGGTAGCCGACGCGGAAGACGTCCCCGTCGGTGAACAGGGCCCGCTTGACGCTCTCGGCTCCGGTGACGATGCAGCACATGGCGTCGGACAGGTCCGGGGTCATGTGGGAGAGGTTGTCCAGGGCGGTGACCCATCCGGCCGCCACCGCTGCGATCAGGTTCTCCTCATCCTTCGGGGCCCGCCGAAGGTCGCCGCTCATGCCCTCAATGATCCGCACGAGCATTCGCCCGCCGGTGGACTTGCCCGCGCCCTGCGGGCCGGTGAGGAACGGCGCGGGGACCGGCACGGAGGGTCCGAGGCAGCCGATGAGCCAGGCGATGGCCAGGCATTCGGTCTCGGCGTTGGCAAAGTTGCACAGCCGCATCAGCAGGTCGATGCCCTTGCCGTCGGTGTCCTTGACGGGCAGGGGCAGTTCCCCTGTGAGCTGGGTGCGCCGCCAGCAGACTTCGCGGGGGTCGGGGGTGAGGATGTCCCATCCGGTGGGGTGGATGCGGACGGACTGCCCGTCGTCGCGGCCCAGGTCGAGCCACGTCGCCCCGTCGAACCCGGGCGCCACGCGGATGTTCACGGCATGCGTGTCCTCGTACAGCGCGAGCGCTTCGATCAAGTCCAATGCCTCCTTGAGCGCGGTCCCGTTGAACACGCCGACCCCGTCCCTGTACATGCCGACGATGAGTTCTTGGCGATGACTGCCCGTCGTGCCCTGGGAGCGCATCGGCCGGGCCACGGGGTGGCCGTTGCGCTGCGCGTACACGGTTCCGTCGGCGGTGCGGAAGTAGCGGAAGTGCGCCTGCGCGTAGTCGGCGATGATCTCGCGGGCAGGGTTCTTCTCGTCCTCGGCCATGGTCACAGTCCCAACGTGGTGCGGGCGTTGGTCCACGCGTCGGTGCAGTGTCGCGCCGATTCGCCCTTGGCCTGCGCGGCGGTGAACAAACGCGACACGTGGGCGTCGGTGAGGCAGCCACACCGGCCATGGGTGGACAGCACGGCGAGGAAGGCCCGGTAGACGGTGGCGTGGACCGCGCTGCGAGCCTCGGTGATCCGCTGCTCTGCCATGGCGATGCCACGGTCCAGATAGGCGGGCGTGCGGTGACGGCACTGCCCGCTTCCGGACCGCGAGGGCACGGTGACGGCGGGCGGCGCCGGCCGGACCGTGCAGGGCTTGCTCACGGCCAGCGCGCGCACGGCGTCCGGCAGGTGGGCCATGGTGCCGGTACCGAATCCACGCCAGCGGGCGTAGGCCATCGTGGACTTGATGTCCACGCCGGGGCGGACCGCGTTCGCGGACTGCATCCGGCCGAGGTAGAGCCAGTGCTCACCCCGGGTGGTGGGCACCGTCTGCGTGGCGGGCAGGTTCTCGTGGGCCCACGAGATCGCGTCGGCGTTGTCCAGGTCGACGACCGTCAGCCCCGCCCCGCCGGGGTGGTAGGCGACCGCGCTCGCGCGCAGCCATGCCCGGCGCCAGATGCCGGAGTTGATGACGTCCGGGTCGGTGGTCGCGGCGGCCCAGCCGTGGCAGGGTCCGGGGCAGGTGCACGGTCCGAAGTTCTTCATGTTCGGCCGGCCGCCGCACGCGTTGTCCTGGCAGCGGCGGCAGTTGCCGAATGGGACCTTGCCCGCCCGCAGCGGCAACACAGGGATCTGCGAGGCGGCCAGATCGAGGGCGGTGCGCAGGTGCTCGCTCATGCCGCTACCACCTCCTTGAGCGGCCTGGCCGCGAATGTCGGCGGGGTGCGTCATGCGGCTGCACCTCCGTCCGTCCACAGGCTGAGGAGGCGGGTGCTGTAGTTGTCCATGGCGGCGTTGAAGGCTTCCCGGTCGCCGGTGTCCAACGCGTGCTGGAGGGCGGCGGTCTCGGGGGTGGGTCCGGGGTCCGGGATGCCGTCGAGGTCGCGGTCGAGGGTGTGCAGCAGGGCGCGGGTCAGGTACCGGTCGAGGAACATGCGGTGTTCGATCAGGACCATGGGCGGTCCGGGGGTGATCAGGACCAGGACGGTGCTGCCGTCGGGGCGGGGTTCGGTGCGGACCATGGTCACCCGCTCGGTGCCGTCCGGCACTCGCGGAATACTGGTGTGGTCGGTCATGCTGAATGTCTCCAGTTCCTGTGACAGGTGCTGAGTGACAAGGGCGGCCCCGCTTCTTTGGCGAGACGTGGGGGCCGCCCTTGGCGTAGCTAGGTGTTCTTGGTGCGGGACAGGCGGAAGGTGAGGCCGCCGACGCCGATGGGTCCGGCGGCGGTGGCGATGGCAGTGAGGGCGTGGGCGGTGGCGTCGAGCAGCGTGCACAGGGCGACGACCAGGCCCCAGGTGCCGACCGCCGTGGCGCCGGCGACACCGATGGCGATGACGACGGGGCGCCACGGAATGCCGTTGCTGTCGGCGGCCTGGACGACGATGACGACCGCGTGGCCGGTGGCTTCGGCGCGGCGCCAGTCGTCGGCGGGGACGTGCGGGGCGATGATCCCCGGCGGGTCACGGTGCGACATGCGGAATCCCTTCCGGTGCTGGGTTGGGGAGGCAGGGGCACCCCTACCGGGAGGCTCCTTGAGGGGGTTCTCGGGGGTTGACCTGGGGTGCCTCCCCGCCTCCCCGAAACGTTGTTTTTGCTGATCAACGCGGGGGAGGCAGGAGTGGGGAGGCGGTTGGGGAGTTCTCCCCGCCTCCCCACGGCGGGAGGGTGCGCCTCCCCGCTACTGGGAGGCGGAAGTGGAACCGTCCGCGTCACGTTCGGCGAGAGCGTGGGCGATGTCCTCGGTGCGGACGACCATGCGCCCGTGGGACTTCTTCGCCTCGGTGCCGGCCGCGTCCAGGACGCGCGTGAGGTCGCCGAACGACCAGCGGCCGTAGGCCTCGGTGTCGAGGGCGGACAGGCCCTTGATGACGTCCTGGGTGAGCATGCGCTTCTCCGCCCCGAGGACGGTGAGGATGTCGGCGAGCGGGTCACGCTGCTCGCCACGCTCGACGGCGCGCAGGGTCGTCACTCCGTCGCGCAGGGCCTTGGCGCGGGCGGCGACCTCGGCGGCCGGTTCGTCGTCGATGAAGTGGGTGCGGACGGTGATGAACGACTGGCCCTTGGGCATCTTGATGCCGTCGGTGGAGACCACCAGGGTTCCCTTGTCCAGGCCCTGACGCAGCATGTGCGGGGCGGCGCCGTCCTCGACCGCCTTGTCCCCCAGCGCCATCTTCGACTGTGACTCCGAGCCCAGCACGAGGGAAGCCCGGGTGTGGGCACCCTCGCGCACCAGCTTGGGAAGGTTCTGGTCGGTGGGGTCCTGGGTGCCCTGCCACATCAGGACGTCGACCGCGCGGCCCTGATTGTGGATCGTGCGCACGGCCATGAAGTAGCGGGAGGTGGCCTTGGACCCGCCGTAGGGCCGCTTCTGGTCGTCGACGGCCGGGCACATGAACGCCTTCTGCGCTTCGTCCACCAGGACGATGAGCGGCGGGAACGTCGCGGCGGGGTCGTCACGGCGTACCTCGATGCGGCGGTTCATCTCCTTCACCGCGTCCTCGACCATCTCAGTCGCCTGGATAACGTGATCGTCGGACGGGCCCTCGATCAGGATGTCGGCCACGCCCTCGAACATGCTCCAGTCACCGACACCCTTGAGGTCGGCAAGCCAGAACTGCACCGACCGGTCCAGCGCCACCCACAGAGCGAGCGCGCGCAGGGCGGCGGTCTTGCCCTGATTCGAGCGACCCGTGATGAGCAGGTGCCGCTGATACACGCTCAGCTCAGCGGCATCCCCGCGCAGGTCCTGCCCCCACGGCGCCTTGCCCTTGGCGTAGTCGGCGGTCATCGTCTCGTCGGTGACCAACGGGGACGGCCCGATCGGCTCATCCAGCGCACCCGAGTCCGCGATCCACAGCCGCACCGTGCGGGCGGCCTCGGGGATCGTGATGAACACCTCGTGCTCGTGCCGGGACAGGTTCTCTGCCAGCTTGCGCCGACGCTGCTGCACCTCGACCGTGGAGACCTCCAGCGGCAACAGCACGTCGACTTCGACACCGCATCCGGCCATCACAATCGGCGAGAGCATCGCGGCGCCCCCGTCGTCCATGTCCTTGATGGCCTTGCGTAGCGCGGACAGTCCCAGGTGCCGCAGCGCCTTGACCACGATGGACGGGGTGATCAGCTCACCCTCGCTTGAACGGACCCGGGCGGGAAGCGCCCACTGCGGTGCGGCCTGCTGCTTGCTGCCGACCGCCCACAGCGCGAGCAAGGCGAGGAAGGGGCCGATCGAGATGAGCGGGCCCCACACGACCTGAACGATGCGGATCAGCAGGGCGATGAAGTCGATGGTGGCCGACAGCGGGGTGACGACGTCCTTGACGTCGCCGTTGCTGATGGCCATGACCACACCGAGCCCGACCAGGACACCGATGCTCATGCCGGTGCCGACGGCCAGGCCCTTGGCGGCCTCCACGGGGGAGTGCAGCAGGTCCATGCGGCGGTGATGGCGGGCGGCGCGGAAGCGCTGCAACCGCTCCTCCCACTCCTCCGCCGCCTCCAGGTTCCCCGCCGCTTCCGCCGTGCGGATCATGCGCTCGTAGCGCGACCCGGTACGCCCGTCCCAGGTACGACGGGCCACAATCCGCGCCCCACCGGCGATGTAGGCGCCGTGACGGACGACCACGCGCCCGGCGTTCTTGGTGCGCTCATCGGTGGCCACCCGCTTCACCGCGCGGCCGGAGCGCACCCACAGCGGAACCGGCCGCACCGGGGCGGGCTCGGGGACGACGGTCAGCACCGTAGGCGCCGTCTCGTCGACGGTGGCCGGGTCGGTGGGCTTGTGGAGGTGAACGACGTTCTCAGACATGCTGGAACTGCTCCTGACTACCCCTTCGGGGGCGGGAGTTGAGGAAAAAGGGCCGGGGTGGCCGTGTCCGTGGAAAGAGGCGGCCACCCCGGTACGGCTGGTCAGAACCAGCCGGACGACTTCTTGGCGGCCTTGGCGCGCGCGGCCTCGGTGATCAGCCGCTGACGCTCGCCGTGCAGGGCCATCAGCTCGGCGCTCAGCCGCGTCTCGACGGCGGAGCCGATGGAGTCCATGCGGTTCTCTGCGCCGGTCGTGCTGCGACCCTTGTGGACGCTGCGCGCACCACTGGCCATGGCGCGAGTCATCGACAGGCGCTCACGGCTGGTCAGCGGCCACCACTCGCCCCGGCGGACCGCTTCCAGCTTCTTCGCCGTCCGCTCGATCTCACGGTCCAGGCGGCGGATCTCGGAGTTGCCCATGGTCAATGGCTCCCTTCCGGCCCGTGCGAGCCGGGGTAGGCGCAGGGCACGCAGGTGCCGAGCGAGGTCGGGATGCAGTAGCTGTAGGTGATCTGGCACTTGGGGCAGGTGCGGCGGGCGAGCATCGCCAGGGCGAGCGCGCCCCACTTGCGCGAGGTCATCGGCCGTACCGGCTTGGCGAGGTCGATCCGGTAGAGGTAGGCGACCAGCGGGCCGCGCCGATGCCGGCCGCGCATGACCTGAGCGGCCACCGGCTGACCACCCGGACGCAGGCCCAGCGCCCGCAGACCGCGCCGGGTGGCGTAGCCTTCCGGCGCGTACTTCCACGGGTAGGTCGGGATGCCGTAGTGGTCGCCGTCTGGGTCGAAGAACGCAGCACGGGCCACCATCACGCGACCTTGGCGGCACGCTCAGCGAGCAACGTGTCCCGCAGCGTCCGCGCGTTCACCGGAGAGGTGCGGAGCGTGCGGCGGATGCCCTCTGCGGTCACCTTGGCGTCCGGCCAATCGGCCGTCGCCGTCCGTGCCTCGTCCAGGAGTTGAGTCGCCGTCCGGCGCGGCCGGGCGGATCGAGCCGACTCGGGCACTCGACCGGTGGCCCGACGGGTCGGGGTCGACTCCGCCGCGACCGTCCGCTTCTCGATCGAGGCGACTGGCGTCCGGTCGACCGCCGGGGCGATGACCGGTACGGGCTTGAGCGGGAGGGTCGACTTCGTGAAGTCGACCGCCACCGGATCGGGCACCCGCACCACCGTCGCCGTGATCGGCTCCGGGGTCGATTCCGGCAGGTCAGCTATAGACCGTTTACTCACTATCTCGGTAGATTCCTCCGCATTCGCGACCGGGGTAGGAATCGGGGTGGGGCGGTGGTGCAGCACCTTGGCGACCAGGTCGGAGCCGAAGTAGATCGACCCGACCGGAAGCGATGTCGCAAGCAGCACCAGCGCGTAGTTCGCCGCGTCCCAGTCGGCCAGCCGTCCCCAGTCGACCGATGCGCCGTGCAGATCCGGCACGAGCCCGTGCACGTAGTTGAGGACCAGCGAGGCGAGGGTGTAGGTGCCCAGCACCCGCAACGCAAACTTACGGTCGTCGTCGACCAGCACCAGCGCCGCGACCAGCGCGAGCGCCATCAGACCGTCGACCACGAACGGGTACAGCGTCGCGGCCGTGGCATCCGCGCCGATCGCGCTCGCCACATCCCGCAGCGCGTTCCACGACACCCGAAACGCCATGCCGACCACGACGACCAGCGCCAGGACCAGCGCTGCCTTTCCCTTGCGGTTGAGGTTCATCGCGCACCGCCCCGCAGGCGCCGCAGACGACGAGCGTGCAGCAACCATCCGGCGACTTGAACGGCACCGCCGCCCGCGACCACGACCTTCCACACGTGCTCGTGCGTCACCAGCGATCCGACGGTGGCGGCCAGCATGACGGCCCCGCCCAGCACGATCAGCAGCAGGGCGAACCCCTGCGGAGCCGAGGTGGCGCTCATGCCGCACCCCTCACCACAGCGATTACAACGGCGAGCACGAGCAGCGCCCCACCGACGCAGGTCAGATCGATGGCGCGGCGCAGGCCGGTGAACTTGGCGACCGCGAGCCGGGACAGGCCAGCGATGTCCGCGCTGCGGTCGACGTCGGCGAGCGTGGCGGTGATCTCCTCGGCGGTGAGCGTCGCCCACAGCGGGAAACCGTGCCGGCCCCGCAGGTTCGGCCGCACCGACCGCAGCAGCAGACCAGCCGCCACAACCAGCGCCGCCATCCCGAACCCGCCCACCACGTAGGTGACGGAGTTGAGCGGCATGTCCTTGGCGACAGTCCACGCACCGGCCAGCACCGCGCCGATGAACGCCAGCAGCAGACCGGTCTTCGCGTCGGTCCGCGCGATCTCCGCCTTGACCTCGGCGTGCGCGGCGGTCAGGTTGTGCTCGGCGGCGCTCACAGGTCCGCCTCCCACGACTCACGGCACTTCGCGCAGTCGGGCGGGCACCCCTCGGCGCCGGTTTGCGGACCGAGCAGGTAGCGGACGGCGAGGACGCCCAGGGCGAGGACGGCGAACACCGTCGTCCACCGCTGGTCGCGGGCGACGAACTGAGCCCAGACCTCCGCAGCGAGCAGCGGGAGGACGAGGGCGTACATCAGGCCCCGGCTCATGCGGCACCGCCTGCCGTGCGGTCGGCGGCGGTGCGGTTGGCCAGCGCCCGCCGCTCCTCCAGCACCTTGCCGAACGCCCGGCGCAGACGCTTGGCGTCCACCTCGTTCGGCGCGTGGTTGAGCGCGATGATCTGCGCGTCGATCAGGTCGACCTCCGCCAGGATCAGCGGGGACTCCAGCTCGATCGCGTCCAGCTCCGCGTTCGTCGGCTCGATCCAGTCGGTGAACGCGGTAACAACGTCCTGAACAGTGACGATGGTCTTCATGGGTCGTGGTCTCCCTAGCAGGTGAAACGGCCCGAACAGCGGCTCCGGTGTTCCAGCACCGGAGCCGCACGCCGTTGAAGTCGGAAACCTTCCGGCTCCCCTCAGCCCCGCCCGTACGACAACCGCGCAGAACGCGGTGCCGGACGGGCGGAGGAGGCAACCGGCCGCAGGCGCCATTCGGGCACTGCGGACATGCGCGGTTCGTATGCCGCGCGGCCGTCTTTTCGACTCGGGGAGACGGGGCCCACCTATGCAGTTCTCAATCCCTTGGCGCTCACTTCGTACTCACCCCTGCGGGCTTTCCTCCGGGCACCGTCAATGCAGGTCAAGCAGCCACGGCGGAACCTCCCCGACTTGCTTAGGGGGGGTTGCCGTCCCGCTTGATAGGTACGGTAGGCAAACCCAGCGCTGCGCGCAACCCCCTCTCGCGATAGAGTCTGATAGCCCCCCTAGGCGACGATTGGAGAGTTGTGCACGACGACGTGGAGCAGGTGTCGGGGATCTCGGACCCGGTCGACCGAGCCAAAGCCGCAATCGACCTGATGGCGCGGTATCAGAGCCGGGTGAATGAGCTGTCCCGCATCCGGCGCGAGGCGATCGAAGAGGCGCAGGCGGCCGGCATGACCCAAGCCGAAATCGCGACCCGCCTAGGCGTCAGCCGGGGGCGAGTGGGTCAGCTTGCGTCCGCCGGCCCTCCGCCAGAGCGGGCGTTCTTCGGCACGGACATGGTCACCGTGTCGGTCGCCGGCATGTATGAGGCGGGCAAGGGGCCCGATCAGAACCCCAGCGAAGTGATCACCCGCGAAGACCTCAACAACTTCGAGCACCTGCGCAAGCTGGTGATCGGCATGAAACTCGACGCACAGTACGAGGTGATCCCACCGACCGGGATCGTCAACCTCAACCGGGACAACCACGTCGTCATCTGCGGTCCGCGCCGCTCCCCGATCGTGGCCCAGGTGCTCGAAGGAGACGACAGCCTTCGGTTTGCGAAGGACACCGCATGGCACTTGGTGGACCAGGTCGCAGGAAAGGAGTACCGGTCGCCCGCCGACGAAGACGGGTCGGACGGCGACATTGGTTACCTGGGACGGCTCCCCCGCCTGGACGGCAAGGGGACGTTCCTCTATATCGCAGGCATCCACGCCATCGGGGCGAGCGGAGTCGTTCACTTCCTCGAAAACAATCTGGCAGAGCTTTACCGAGAGGTCCGTACGCGGCGCTTCTCCACCCTTATTTCGTGCCGTTACGACCCGCAGACGCTCGAAGTGCTGGAGAGTCGACGCGTCACCCCGCTGTACCGACACGAGGGCTGAGCATGCGCGTCGCCATTGACACCCAACCTGGTGGAGCCGGTCCCAACGAAGATTGGGTGGCCGGTACGCCGACTCTCGCCGTGGTGCTGGACGGACTCAGCACGGCGGGTCTGGACACGGGATGCCGCCACGGCGTCCCGTGGTTCGTGGCCCACCTCGGCAGTCAGCTTGTCGCCGCACTGGCAGAGCCGAGCGCTTCGCTCGCGACCGGCTTGGCGGGTGCGCTCGAACGGGTGGCGGCGCTGCATCCCGAATGCGACTTGAGTAACCCAGGAACGCCCTCGGCAACGGTCGCAGTCCTCCGAGAACGGGAAGACTTCATCGATCACCTGGTCTTGGCTGACTCCCCGGTCGTTCTCGAAGGACACCAGGACTTCACCGTGATCACTGACCTTCGCGTGGACGAAGTGCTTCCCGAGCTACGAGCCGAAGTCGAGCAGTACGAGACCGACACGGCAGACCACAGGGAGGCTCTGCGGCGATTCGTGACCGCACAACGCCAGACCCGCAACACGCCTGCCGGTTACTGGGTCGCTGCCGCCGGCCCGGAAGCGGCAGATCACGCGCTTGTCGGCAGCACCCCCACCGAGGACGTACGCGCCGCAGCGGTCCTGTCCGATGGCGCGTCGCGTCTCGTCACTGAGTACGCCATGGCGACGTGGCGCGAAGTCTTCACGACGCTCCGAACCGAGGGACCGCGCGAGCTGATCGATACCGTCCGGAAGGTCGAAGCCACAGACCCGACGGGGCGACGGTGGCCGCGCTACAAGTCGGGCGACGACGCCTCCATTGCCTTCTGCCAGTGGTGATTGCCGCAGGTCAGTAACGACCGGCGCCGTCTCAGTCCGTCTCAGTTTCCGTCTCATTCACCCCGGTCCAGCGCCGTTCATAGCCGTTCGCGCGTCGGGCGGGAGTACGGGAATGAACGGGGTTGAACAGTCCCGGATCATGCCCTGACCAGCACGAACAGACCTCGAAAGCGAGTGTGGCGCAAGTCACCGAGGGTTCAAATCCCTCCGCTACCGCTGAAGAAGGGTCCCGTCGTCAGACGGGGCCCTTCGTGCGTTTCCGGTCTCTCGCGCGAACGCATGATCGGGTTACACTCGCCGCCGACAAAGAGGACCCATGGGGCCCACAGGGCACAAGAGGCGGGGGAGGCCGCGGTGGCGGTGCAGGGGAAGAAGATCGCGCTGTATGTGCTCGTGGTCTTCGTGCTCTACGTGATCATCACGGACCCGGCCAAGGCCGCCGACTACGTCCAGATAGGGTTCGAGGGCGTCTCGAACGCCGCCCAGTCCATCGGCGACTTCTTCACCTGGATCGCCGACGGGGCCGACTAGCACCAGCACGTCGTACGACCTTCCCGGAGCGCCCATGATCCGCCACCTGGTCCTCTTCAAGCTCAACGAGGGCGTCGAGCGCGACGACCCGCGCGTCGTGAAGGGCGTGGACGCCTTCCGCGCGCTCGAGGGCAGGATCGAGGGCATCCGCTTCTGGGAGCTGGGCTGGAACGTCAGCGACCGCCCCATCGCCTACGACTTCGCGATCAACTCCGCGTTCGACGACACGGACGCGCTGCGCGCCTACGTCGAGCACCCGGACCACCAGGCGGGCGTGGCACTGTGGCGCGAGTTCGCCACGTGGGTCATCGCCGACTACGCGTTCTGAGTCGCACGACGCCTTCCGAGTCGCACGACGCGTTCTGAGTCGTACGACGCCTTCCGAGTCGCACGACGCGTTCTGAGTCGTGCGACGCCTTCCGAGTCGTACGACGTATGCGCGCCGTACGACGCCTTCCGATCCATACGGCCGTATCTTCCGCCCCACGCCCGAACAATGCCGGGCTTTTTACACCCAATTGCCCTTCCCACCCTCAACTCTCGCTCAACACGGCGATATGCGGTGCTTGATCACAGTGCACATGTCTTGTGATGCTATGACCGCTTTTGACGGTTGAGTTGATGGATGAAGAGGTGGCGTTGACCGTGTCGGCCAGTACTGCGCCTCCCCAGGAAGACGTCCCGACTCCCGATCCCGCGCCGGCCCAGGTCACGGCCCCCGTCCCGGAGAAACGTCGCGGCGCCGACACCCGGGCGCTCACCCAGGTGCTCTTCGGTGAGCTGAAGCATCTGGTGCCGGGCACCCCCGAGCACAACCGTGTGCGCGGGGCGCTCATCGAGGCGAACCTGCCGCTCGTGCGCTACGCGGCCGCCCGCTTCCGCTCCCGCAACGAGCCCATGGAGGACGTGGTCCAGGTCGGCACCATCGGGCTGATCAACGCCATCGACCGGTTCGACCCGGACCGGGGCGTGCAGTTCCCGACCTTCGCGATGCCGACCGTCGTCGGCGAGATCAAGCGGTACTTCCGGGACAACGTCCGTACGGTCCACGTCCCGCGCCGGCTGCACGAGCTGTGGGTGCAGGTGAACGGCGCCACCGAGGACCTCACCACCGCCTTCGGGCGCACCCCCTCCACCGCCGAGATCGCCGAGCGGCTGCGCATCACCGAGGAGGAGGTCCTGTCCTGCATCGAGGCGGGACGCTCGTACCACGCGACCTCACTGGAGGCCGCCCAGGAGGGCGACGGAATGCCGGGGCTCCTCGACCGGCTCGGCTACGAGGATCCCGAGCTCGACGGCGTCGAACACCGCGACCTCGTACGGCATCTCCTCGTCCAACTCCCCGAACGCGAACAGCGGATCCTGCTGCTCCGGTACTACAGCAACCTCACGCAGTCGCAGATCAGCGCGGAGCTGGGGGTCTCCCAGATGCATGTGTCGCGGCTGCTGGCCCGGAGCTTCGCGCGGCTGCGGTCGGCCAACCGGATCGAGGCGTAGGCGCTCCGCTTGGGGGGCCGGGTGCCTATTCGCCTGCCGGGTCCTGTGGGTTTGCGGCTGCGGGTTGGTCGTGGCTGGTCGCGCAGTTCCCCGCGCCCCTTTGGGGCACTGCCCCAGCCCTCCTGGAATGAGTGACCGTCGGTAACCAAAAACCGCCGCACCATCACGGATGGACCATGGGGCACACGGGGCGCACAAAGGCAGGCGGGGCGCACAGAATCGGCCAGCGGGACGCGTGTGCAGGCCATGGGCGTAACCGAATGCGCTGTCGAGGTATCCCCGGGGAGAGCGAATCGCTCATCACCCCTCTTTGTGGCCGTTCTGGGCTGAAAGCCCATCAGACCTCCTGTTTCCAGGGCCTATTCACCCTCTCCATGTCGACATGTCACTACATCGTGTTGCCGACGTGTGACATTCTCTCCCCAGCGCGTTTGCCGTGGCCTCGCCGCCGGTATTCAGGTGGAGGCTGCGTTCCTTACGACGGAGCGTCCGCCGCGACCGTCCGCGACCCAAAGGGGGTGGCATGTCCGCAGACCAGGGCAGCTCGAAGGTGCTCACGCTCGACAAGAGCGAGACCGCGCCCGACGCTATCCAGGCCCCTCAGGACCTTCAGGCGCTTGAGGACCTTCCCGGTCCCCAGGCTCCTCCGGTGACTGACCTTCCGGCCTCGTCGGCCTCGGCGAACATCGACACCCGCACCCTGTCCCGCTCCCTGTTCCTGCGGCTGGCCGCACTCGACGAGAACAGCCCCGAGCGTGCCTATGTCCGGGACACCCTCATCGAGCTCAACCTCCCGCTGGTGCGTTACGCCGCCGCCCGTTTCCGGTCGCGCAACGAGCCGATGGAGGACATCGTCCAGGTCGGAACGATCGGCCTGATCAAGGCGATCGACCGCTTCGACTGCGAACGGGGCGTGGAGTTCCCGACGTTCGCGATGCCGACGGTCGTGGGCGAGATCAAGCGGTTCTTCCGCGACACCTCGTGGTCGGTCCGCGTTCCGCGCCGGCTCCAGGAGCTGCGCCTGGCCCTCACCAAGGCCAGCGACGAGCTGTCCCAGAAGCTCGACCGCTCCCCGACGGTCACCGAACTCGCCGCCGTACTGGGCGTGTCCGAGGAGGACGTCGTCGACGGCCTCGCGGTGGGCAACGCGTACACGGCGTCGTCGCTGGACTCCCCGGCCCCCGAGGACGACGGCGGCGAGGGCTCCCTCGCGGACCGCCTCGGCTACGAGGACACGGCGCTGGAGGGCGTGGAGTACCGCGAGTCCCTGAAGCCGCTGCTGGCCAAGCTCCCGCCCCGCGAGCGCCGGATCATCATGCTCCGCTTCTTCGCGAACATGACGCAGTCCCAGATCGGCGAGGAGGTCGGCATCTCCCAGATGCACGTCTCCCGCCTGCTCACCCGGACCCTGGCGCAGCTCCGCGAGGGCCTGATCTCCGACTGAGTCCCTCGGGACGCGTTGACACGTGACCGCCGGGCTGCCCTTGAGAGGGCACCCCGGCGGTTGTCGTGCATATAGGTAGGTACGTAACAGGTGGGTGGACGAGTGCGGGTCGTATGGGGTCGCTCGCGCAGTTCCCCGCGCCCCTAAAAGCGCCGGGTGCCACCCATGTCCTCAGGGGCGCGGGGAACTGCGCGACCAGCCACGAACAAACCGGCAGCCGCAAGATCACAAGAACCCGGCAGCCGAGTAGGCACCCCACAGCCGGGCCAAGCGCTTACACCAGCGCGAGCCACACCACGGCGGCCACCACAGCCACCGCCGCGATCACACCGACGATCACACCGACCCGCGGCCCCGATGGCGCCGCAGCCGTCTGCCGACCCCCCGCAGGCGTCTCGTCGACGAAGGCGCGGAACATCTGGGTGCTGCCCGCGGGGTCGTAGTTGCCCTGGGGGCCCTGGTTGTCAGCCATGGCCCGAGACCTTAGCGAATCGGGTATCCGGGGCCCAACCCCGCTTCCGCCCGCGTGACCTTCGGATCGTTCTCCTTTGCCAAGACTTGGGCCGTGAACGTCCGATTTCGTTTGCCTGTAGCAACCATCCAGTCCTATGGTTGCTCTAAGCAACAATAAGGGAGGGGCTTCATGGCCGGGCAGGCGCACTACGAGGAGCTGGCCCGTCAGCTCAGTGCCATCGGGGCCGTGAAGCGGGAGATCGGACGGATGCTGCCGTACGACTGCCCGGGCGGATCGGCGGGAGTCCTGACCCTGCTCGGTCGGCACGGCGACATGCGGATGAGCAGGCTCGCCGAGCTGCTCTCGGTGGACATGTCGGTGACCAGCCGTCATGTCGCGCATGTCGCCGAGCGGGGCTGGATCGAACGCCTCCCCGACCCGGCGGACAAACGCTCGCGCATCCTCCGTCTGACCCCCGAGGGCCGGGCCGTGGTCGCCGAGCTGTACCGGCGCAGCAGCCGGCTGATGGCCGAACGGCTGAGCGACTGGTCCGACGACGAGGTCGGACAGCTCGCCCGGCTCCTGGGCCGGCTGCGCGAGAGCTTCGACGCCACCGCGCCGCCCCGCACGCCCGTGTAGCGGGCCGCGAGCGACAGACCAGCAACCCGTACACCCGCAAAGAGCACAGGAGAAGGAAGCCCCATGGCAACAACCACACCGGCCGGTGTGCGGGCTCACGCCAAGCACGGAGGCGGCACCGCCAAGGGTGCCCCCCACAGCGGTGGCGACGACGCCCCGATGACGCACCGGCAGATCATGGAAGCGCTGACCGGGCTGCTGCTCGGCATGTTCGTGGCGATCCTGTCGTCGACGATCGTGTCGAACGCGCTGCCGGACATCATCAAGGACCTGGGCGGCGGGCAGAGCGCGTACACCTGGGTCGTGACCGCGTCGCTGCTCGCGATGACCGCGTCCACCCCGCTGTGGGGCAAGCTCGCCGACCTGTTCTCCAAGAAGCTGCTGATCCAGCTGGCCCTCGTCATCTTCGTGCTCGGGTCGGCCGCGGCCGGACTGTCCCAGAACGCCGGGACGCTGATCGCCTTCCGCGCCGTCCAGGGCATCGGCATGGGCGGGCTCTCCTCGCTGGCGCAGATCATCCTCGCGGCGATGATCTCCCCGCGCGAGCGCGGCCGGTACAACGGCTACCTCGGCGCCACCTTCGCGACCGCCATGGTCGGCGGCCCGCTGGTCGGCGGTGTCATCACCGACACCGACTGGCTCGGCTGGCGCTGGTGCTTCTACGTCGGCGTGCCCTTCGCGATCGTCGCCCTGATCGTGCTCCAGCGGACCCTGCACCTGCCGGTCGTCCGGCGCAAGGTCAAGGTCGACTGGGCGGGCGCGCTCCTCATCACCGCCGCGGTCTGCCTGCTGCTGATCTGGGTGACGTTCGCCGGTGACAAGTACGACTGGGTGTCCTGGCAGACGTACGCGATGGTCGGCGGCACGCTCGCGCTGCTCGCGGTCTTCGTGCTGGTCGAGGCGAAGGCGAGCGAGCCGATCATGCCGCTGCGGCTGTTCCGCAACCGGACGATCGCGCTCGCCTCGCTGGCCTCGCTCTTCGTCGGTGTCGCGATGTTCGCGGGCACCATCTTCTTCAGCCAGTACTTCCAGCTGGCCCGCGACAAGTCCCCGACCATGTCCGGCGTCCTGACCATCCCGATGATCGCCGGCCTGTTCGTCTCGTCGACCGTCTCCGGACAGGTCATCACCCGCACCGGCCGCTGGAAGGCCTGGCTGCTCGCCGGCGGTGTGCTGGTGACCTCGGGCCTCGCACTGCTGGGCACGCTGCGCCACGACACCGAGTACTGGCACGTGGCGATCTTCATGGCCCTGCTCGGCCTCGGCGTCGGCATGATGATGCAGAACCTGGTGCTGTGCACGCAGAACCAGGTGGCCCCGAGCGATCTGGGCGCCGCCAGCTCGGTCGTCACCTTCTTCCGCTCCCTCGGCGGCGCGATCGGCGTCTCCGCGCTGGGCGCGGTCCTGAGCCACCGGATCACCAACTATGTGGAGGAGGGCATGGCCGAGCTGGGCGTGTCCGGCTCCTCCACGGGCCACGGCGAGATCCCCGACCTGGACGCGCTGCCCGCGCCGGTCCGCACGGTCATCGAGAGCGCCTACGGCCACGGCATCGGAGACGTCTTCCTCTACGCCGCCCCCTTCGCCGCCCTCGCGCTCGTCTTCTCCCTCTTCATCAAGGAAGTGCCGCTGAAGACCAACGGGGCGCTCGCCCCGGCGGCCGAGACCAAGGCGACGGGGACCGACGGGGAGAGGGACGTGCCGGACGCGTCGCCGGCTCCGGCCATGGCCATGGCCGCGGTGACCGCCGCTTCCGCCGAGACGCAGGCTTCGGCCGAGACGCGGTCTTCGGCCGCCGCCCCGGGATCGGGCGACGGCAGCGGAAGCGGTGACGGTGGCGATGGCGGTGGCGGGATTCCCGTACGGGGTCACGTCCGCGGCGCCGAGAGCGCGCCCGTGCCCCGGGCCGCCGTCACCCTGATCTCGCTCGGCGGGCGGCAGCTCGGCCGTTCGGTCGCGGGGGCCGACGGGGCCTACGCGGTGGACGCGCCCGGCGCCGGGTCGTATGTGCTGATCGCGGCCGCCGACGGGTTCCAGCCGCAGGCGTCCACGGTGGTCGTGAACGGCGAGCCGGTCGCGTACGACATCCTGCTGAGCGGTACGAGCGGGCTGAGCGGTGTGGTGCGGGCCGCCGGGGCCGGGGAGCCCGTGAAGGACGCCATGGTCGTGGTCACCGATGTGCGCGGAGACGTGCTGGCCGGCGGGATCACCGGTGAGCAGGGCGAGTTCGGCTTCGGCGAGCTGGTGCCGGGTGGGGTCACCGTCGCGGTGAACGCCCCCGGGTACCGCCCGCGTGCCCTGCCCGTCGAGGTCGGCGGCACCGGCGTCACCCGGATCGAGGTCGACCTGGAGGCCGGGGCCCGGCTCCAGGGGGTCGTACGGGCGCCGGGCGGGCCCTTGGCCGACGCCCGCGTGACCCTCGTCGACGCGGCGGGCAACGTGGTCGGCACGGCCACCACCGGCGCGGACGGGGCGTACGCCTTCAGCGACCTGGACGGCGGGGAGTACACGGTGATCGCCACCGGGTACCCGCCGGTGGCCACGGCCCTGACGGTCGCCGGCCCCGGCGTCGATGGCCACGACATCGAACTCGCCCACCCCGGCGAGTAGTTCGAGTAGATGAACCACCGGCCGGTGGAGCCACCCCCGCTCCACCGGCCGGTCGCATGCTGAGGAGTGGGACCGACATGGGACTGACCGGACTGACCGCGAGGATCCGCACCCGGGACGGATGGGCCGTGTCGCACGCGGTCGTCACGGTGACCGACATGACCGGTACGCAGCTGCTGCGGGCCGAGGCGGACGCCGAAGGGGGCGTGCACGACCCCACGGCGCTCGCGCCCGGCGCGTACACCGTGATCGTCACGGCGGTCGGATACGCGCCGTTCGCCGCGGGCGCCCTGGTGACGGCGAGCGGTCGGGCGGAGATCGGGACGGTCACCCTGTCCCGGCTCGGCGGCGCGGAACTGCCCCCGCCCGGGCACTGGACCATCGACCCCGCCCACTCCTCCGTCGCCGCCATGGCCCAGCACCTCGGCATCTCCAGCGTCCATGGCCGTTTCACCGACTTCTCGGGATCGATCGAGATCGCCCCGAGCCCGGACGAGGGGACCAAGTCCCGGGTGGAGGCGGTGATCCGGGCCGCCTCGATCGACACGGGGAACGCGATGCGGGACCAGCATCTACGGTCCCCGGACTTCCTGGACGTCGAACGGCACCCCGAGCTCACCTACGTCTCGACAGGCCTGTCCCCCGCCGGCCCCGACCGCTGGACCGTCCACGGCGAGCTGGGCATGCACGGGGTCGTACGGCCGGTCGACCTGGACCTCGCCTACCTCGGCACCGGCGCCGACCCCTGGGGCGGCACGCGAGCCGCCTTCCGGGCCACCACCGAACTCCGCCGCGAGGACTTCGCCATGAACTACAACCAGGTGGTGCGGGCGGGCATCGCGGCGATCGGTACGACGCTGAGGGTGGAGCTGGACATCCAGGCGGTCCAGGGCGAGACGCTGCCGCAGGCGCAGGCATAGCTCCAGGTACGCATGACAGGGTCAGGCTCGCGGGGCGGTGAGGGCCTAGGCTGCGCCTCATGGCACGGAACATCGCGACCAACACGACCGTCTCCCTCGAAGACCTGCTCGACTTCGTACGCCCCCGGCACCGGGCGCTCCTGCTCACCCGACGAGCCGACGGCAGCCCTCAGGCCTCCCCCCTGACCTGCGGCGTCGACGACGCGGGCCGCATCGTCGTCTCCACCTATCCCGAGCGCGCCAAGACCCGGAACGCCAGGCGGGACGAGCGCGTGAGCGTCGTCGTCCTCAGCGACGACTGGGACGGCCCCTGGGTCCAGATCGACGGCACGGCGGAGGTCATCGACTCCCCCGACTCGGTCGAGCCGCTGGTGGAGTACTTCCGGAACATCTCCGGCGAACACCCGGACTGGGACGAATACCGGGCGGCGATGATCAAGCAGGGCAAGTCGATCATCCGGATCACGCCGGTGAAGTGGGGTCCCGTGGCCACGGGCGGTTTCCCGGCACGGCTGGTGGCCGGGGAGTAAGGGGTCCGCGGCTGGTGGCCGGGGAGTAAGGGGTCCACGGCTGGTGGCCGGGGAGTCGGGGCTCCGCGGCTGGTGGCCGGGGAGTCGGGGCTGGTGTCCGGGGGCGGTCAGCCCCGTTCCGCCATCACCTCGATGCCGGCGACGAGGGTCTCCAGGGCGTAGGCGAAGTCCCGTTCGCGCATCTCCTCGACGGTGTCGCCGCCGCGGGCCTCCATGAGGTCCGCGGACTGCTGGACGACCTCGTGGTACTCGGGGCTGTCGGACACCGCGCTCATGGCATGCCGGAAGTACTCCTCCTGGGTCATCCCGGCGGTGGCGCAGCGCTGCACGAAGTGGCCCTCGATGGTGCCGAAGCCGTACACGAACTGGAAGACCGCCGAGATGGCACCGGCCTGGCCGCGCGTGGGCAGACCGGTGCGGCGGATCACGCGCTGCACGGCGAGCGAGAAGTCCAGCGAGTGCGGGCCGATGTTGAGGAAGGTGCCGGCGAGGGGCGACACCCAGGGGTGGCGGACCAGCACCGCCCGGTACTGCCCGGCCAGCGTGCGCAGCTGGTCCCGCCAGTCCTCGTCGGACTCCTCCGGGGGCAGCCGCATCTCGCCGAACGCCCGGTCCAGGGCCAGTTCCAGCAGGTCGTCCTTGGTGTCCACGTACCAGTAGACCGACATCGCCGTCACGTTCAGCTCGGCGGCCAGCCGGCGCATCGAGAACTTGGCCAGCCCCTCCGCGTCCAGCAGCCGCACGGCCGTCTCCGTGATCCGCTCCCGGTCCAGCCCCGACGGCTGCCCGCCCCGCCCCGCCCGCGCCTCACCCTCCAGCCAGACACTGGCCCGCGCGACGCCTTCGCCCCGCCCGGCAACCCTCACCATGACGCACCTTCCGAGATGTGATGCTGACGTTCCTTCACTGGTGACGATGCTAGGCGGGTGGCGGCGGTGAATGCGCGGCGCATGCGCCACCTGGGGGCGCGCGCAGCGCGCTTCCAGGGGCGCGGGGAACTGCGCGATCAGCCACGACGTACTCGCAGTCGCACACTCACCTCACCAACCGAGTCAGTGGGCGACCACCAACTCCGCATCCCCCTTCTCCGCCCTGCGCAGCAACCCCGCCGCCACCAACCCCCCAAGCAACACAGCCACCGCCCCCACCAGCAAACTCGTCTCCACCCCGGAGGAGAACGCGGACATCACCTCCGCCTTCTCCGCCGCCGTATCCGCCACCGCCAGCGCCGCGGGCAACGACGCCGCCGCCACGGAAACCAGCGCCGCGAACCGGGAGTTGAGCACCGCCCCCAACACGGCCACCCCCAACCCCGTCCCGAACTCCGCGAGCGTGCCGTTGATCCCGGCCCCCACCCCCGCCTTCGCGGGCGGAATCGCGCTCATGATCGCGTGCGCCATCGCCGGGTTGGCGATCGCGCAGCCCACCCCGATCAGCACCAGCCCGAGCAGGGTCCCGGTGTAACCGCCGGAGGCCATCGTCGCGATGGAGACCAGACCGCCGGACATCAGCACCATGCCCAGCGCGATCGACACCGGCATCCCGAGCCTGGCCGTCCACTTCGCCGACAGCCCGGAGAAGTTGAGCGCGACGACGACCAGGGCGAGGGGCGCGGTCCGCAGCCCCGCCTCCAACGCGTCGTAGCCGAGCACGAACTGCAGATGCTGGGTCAGCAGGAAGAGCGCGCCGCCCATGCCGAAGGTGATGAGGACCGCTCCGGCGACGGCGCCGGTGAACCGCCGGTCGCGGAAGAAGTGCGGGTCCAGCATGGGGTACGGGACACGGCTCTCCCAGTACGCGAAGGCCGCGAGGACGACCACGGCGACGGCGGCCGTGGCCAGTACCTGACCGGACGTCCAGCCGTGCTCGGGGCCCGAGATGATCGCGTAGACGAGGGCGGTCATGCCTATGGTCGACAGCAGCGCGCCCAGCAGGTCCGGCCGGTCGCCCTGCGGGTTCTTCGACTCGGGGACCAGGGCGATCACCGCCACCAGGCCCAGCGCGGCGACCGGCAGGTTGATCAGGAAGATCGCGCCCCACCAGAAGTGGCCCAGCATGAAACCGCCGAGGAGGGGACCGGCCGCGAAGCCGAGGGCGTTGACCGCGCTCCAGATGCCGATCGCCTTCGGCTGCTCCTCGGGCGCGAAGATCTGCATGGCCACGGCGAGAGTCGTGGTGAGCAGCAGCGCACCGCCGACGCCCATCCCCGCCCGTGCGGCGATCAACTGCCCGGTGGACTGGGCGAGTCCGGCCACCAGCGAGCCGATACCGAACAGCACCAGGCCCGCGATCAGCAGCTTCTTACGGCCGTAGCGGTCGGCCGCGCTGCCCGCGGTGAGCAGCAGACCCGACTGCACCAGCGAGTACGCGTTGATCATCCACTGGATGTCCGACGTGGTCGCCCCCAGCTCCTCGGTGAGGGAGGGGATCGCCACGTTCAGCACGGTGTTGTCCAGCAGCACGGTGAGCTGGGCGAGACAGATGACCCCGAGGATCAGCCAGCGCTGGGGGTGGCCCTGGGCTATGGCGCCAGGAGACTCGGTCGGGGTGGCGGGGGTCGGCATGTTGTACACCGTAGAACAGCTCCTATACGGCGTACAAAATGATGTCCGGCGGCGCACAAATCGGCATACAAATCGGCGTGTGGCATCGGTACGCATCGTTACGCATTGGTACGCATTGGTACGCATTGGTACGCATTGGTACGCATTGGCGTACGAAAAGGGCGGTGGCCCGGGGGTTCGTCCGCACCCCGGGCCACCGCCCCGCTCACCGGCCGACCGTCAGCTGTCGCTCTTCGGCTGCGTCAGGTCGTAGAACGTCGTGCCGTCGACCGTCACCGACTCGAAGTTCTCCTGGACCCAGGAGGTGATCTGCGAGGAGGTGCCATCGCTGCTGCCGCCCATGCCGCCGCCGGAGCCGCTGGAGATGAAGTAGTGGATCTCGCCGCCCTCCACGTACTTCTTGAACTCCGCGAGGGTCGGGGACGGGTCGGTGCCGTTGAAGCCACCGATCGCCATGACCGGGTCGCCGGTGGAGAGCTGGTAGCTCGCCGCGTTCTGGGCGCCGATGGCGGCGGCCGCCCAGGTGTAGTCCGACACGTTCTTCTCCAGCAGTTCCTTGGCCTCGTCGCTGACGGAGGTGCCGTTGATCAGGCCGCCCATACCGCCACCACCACCACGACCGTCGCCCATACCACCGCCGCCGGGGCCGGTCTGGGTCTGGCCGGTGCCCTGGCCCTGCTGGTTGCTCTGGCCGCCGCCGGTCGGGGGCTGGCCCATCTGGCCGTTGCCGGTCTGACCGTTGCCGTTCTGGCCGCCCTGCTGGTTGTTCTGGCCCGGCATACCGCCGCCACCGGGACCGCGGCCCATGCCGCCACCGCCGCCGGGGCCGCCGCCCATGCCACCACCGGTGGACGGACCAGCCGTCACGATCGAACCGGTGTGCCCCTCGTTGAGGGTGGTGAGGGTGTACGCCGTCGGGCCGGCGACCGCCGTGACGAAGCTGAGGCCGACGACCGCGAGGGCCAGCTGCCGGCTGAGCCTGCCGACGAAGACCAGGCCGAGCGCGGCGACCAGACCGCCGACGAGCACGACCCACTTGAGCCAGGGCAGGTAGTCGGAGGAGCGGTTGAGGAGGACGTAACCCCAGACCGCGGTGGCCGTCATGGCCCCCGCCATCGTGATCGTCGCCCAGAACTTGGTCCGCCGGTCCCACAGGAGCGCGGCACCCATACCGATCAGCGGTGCGATGTAGGGGGCGAGGGCCACGGTGTAGTACTCGTGGAAGATGCCCTGCATGAAGCTGAAGACCACCATGGTGATCAGCAGCGAGCCGCCCCAGAGGAGGAAGGCCGCGCGGGTGGCGTCGGTGCGCTTGAGCTTTCGCGTGGCCCAGATCGCGGCGCCCAGCAGGATCAGCGCGGCCGGGATCAGCCAGGAGATCTGGCCGCCGATGGAGGAGCCGAACATCCGGTCCCAGCCGGTCTCGCCCCAGTTGCCGCCGCCACCGCCACCGCCACCGACGCTGCCGGTCTCCTCGCCGTTGAGGCGGCCGAGACCGTTGTAGCCGAAGGTCAGTTCAAGGAAGGAGTTGTTCTGCGAGCCGCCGATGTACGGGCGGGAGGACGCGGGCCACAGCTCGACGATCGCGACCCACCAGCCACCGGCGACGACCATCGCGAGCCCGGCGAGCAGCACCTGACTGACCCGCTTCTTCACCGAGGCCGGTGCGCAGAAGACGTACACCAGTGCGAGGACCGGCAGGATCAGGAAGGCCTGCAGGGTCTTGACGAGGAAGGCGAGGCCGATGGCGACACCCGCCCAGACCAGCCACTTCGTCTGTGCCTTCTCCATCGCGCGGAGCGTGCAGTGGACCGCGGCGGCCATCAGCAGCGCGAGGGCCGCGTCCGGGTTGTTGAAGCGGAACATCAGCGCGGCGACGGGCGTGAGCGCGAAGACCGCCATGGTGATGAAGCCGGCCGTGGCGTTGAAGCGACGGCGTACGGCCGCCCACAGCACCCCGGCGGTGGCGACGGCCATCAGGACCTGCGGGAACAGGATCGCGAAGGAGTTGAGGCCGAAGAGCCGCACCGAGAGCGCCATCGGCCACAGCGAGGCCGGGGGCTTGTCGACGGTGATGGCGTTGGCGGAGTCCAGCGAGCCGAAGAAGAAGGCCTTCCAGGACTGGCTGCCCGCCTGTACGGCCGCCGAGTAGAAGGAGTTGGCGTAGCCGGAGGCCGTGAGGTTCCAGGTGTAGAGGCCGCCGATCAGCAGCAGCGTGAGGAGGAAACCGGGGCGTATCCAGCGGTGGTCCTCCGGGCGGCCTCTCCACAGCCGCTTCGCGAAGGGCTGCCTGGGATCACCGGCGTCGGGGGCCGTAGGCGCGTCGGGCGCTTCCGGAACCACCACTTCCTGCACGGTTGTTGTCGCCTCGGGCGGTCCCCAGGAGGGCTCCGCACCCCCCGGCCCGCTCGTTGTCTCGAACTGCGTGGTCATCGTGCGTTCCTCGAATCCTGATCGTGCGGGCGCACCGGCCGCATCTGCGTGGTCGCGTCCCCCCGCGTGCGGTCCGCGGCTTCACCGGCGCGGAACTGGGTCGTGGTGTACGGGGCGTTCGTGTACGGGGCGTTCGTGTACGGGGCGTTCGTGTACGGGGCGTTCGTGTACGGGGCGTTCGTGTACGGGGCTTGGGGCGCCGTCGCGTACTCGGCGCGGTGGTTCTGGGGCGCCGCCGGGCGCTGGGCCATCGGCCGGGCCATCGGCTGGACACGGTCCTGGTGGCCGTAGGGCCCGGGTTGTCCCGGGCGCACCGCTGCGGACGTCGCGTACGTGGGCGCGGCCGGGTGGTGCGTGGTGACGACGGTCGAGGCCGCGGAGGCGCTCCCGTCGCCGCGGTCCGGGAACACCCACGCCCGGAAGAGCAGGAACCGCAGCACCGTCGCCGCGAGGTTGGCGGCGATGAGGACCGCCAGTTCCGTGGAGTGCGCGGGGTCGGAGGTCGCCGCGTTGAGGGCGGCCAGCGAGCCGCTGGTGAGGGCCAGGCCGATGCCGAACACCACCAGGCCCTGGACCTGGTGCTTGACGACACCGCTCCGGCCGCGGACGCCGAAGGTCAGGCGCCGGTTGGCCGCCGTGTTGGCGATCGCCGAGACCAGCAGGGCGAGCGCGTTGGCGATCTGCGACCCCGAGAACGTCCGGAAGCCGCTGTAGAGGAGCAGGTAGAAGAGAGTGGAGAGGCCGCCGACGACGCAGAAGCCGAGGAGTTGGCGGGCGAGGCCGCGCGGCACGTCCTGGATCTCGCGGTCGCGGGGGTCGTCCCCGAACGGCCGGGCGAGCCGGTCCAGTGCGAGGGACCCGGTGGCCAGCGCCTTCCCCACCCGCCAGACGCCCTTGAGGTCGTCGGTGGCGGTCTTCACGATGTGGACGGTGGAGTCCGGGTCGTCGACCCAGTCCACCGGCACTTCATGAATCCTGAGCCCGGCCCGCTCCGCGAGCACCAGCATCTCGGTGTCGAAGAACCACCCGGTGTCCTCGACGAGCGGCAGCAGCACCTGGGCCACGTCCCGGCGTATCGCCTTGAACCCGCACTGCGCGTCCGAGAAGCGGGCCTGGAGCGAGCCACGCAGGATCAGGTTGTACGCGCGGCTGACGAACTCCCGCTTGGGGCCGCGCACCACCCGCGAGGAGCGGGCGAGCCGGGAGCCGATCGCGAGGTCCGAATGGCCGGAGATCAGCGGGGCCACCAGCGGCAGCAGGGCGTTCAGATCGGTGGACAGGTCCACGTCCATGTAGGCGAGGACCGGCGCGTCGGACACGGACCACACGGTCCGCAGGGCCCGTCCGCGCCCCTTCTGTTCGAGCCGGAAAGACGTGACCTCGGGGAGCTCCGCCTCCAGCCGCGCGGCCACCTGGGGGGTGGTGTCCGTGGACGCGTTGTCCGCGATCGTGATGCGGAAGGCGTACGGGAAGGTGCGCGCGAGATGCTCGTGCAGTCTGAGGACGCACGGCTGGAGGTCCTTCTCCTCGTTGTAGACGGGGATCACTACGTCCAGGACAGGCGTACCGGCGTTTCCGGCCGGGAGGTGCTCCCGCGCCGGCAGGGTGCCGGGAGAAGAGTCGGTTCGCATGACAAGTACATTCGCGAGCCGCTCTGTTATGCCCGTGTGCTCACACTGTGCTGTGACTGTGAGTCCGGTTGCCAGTGTGTTGCGTCGGTCGCATCGAGCTCGCCGTCGTAGTGCACGTCGTCGAGCTGCCAGTTCGCCGCGTCGTCGTACAGCGGCACATCCCGTCCGAGGGCGGGCAGATGCACCGTGAACACGGTCCTGCCGGGCACGCTGTCGACCGTCACGGCACCGCCGTGCGCGTCGGCCACGGCCTGCACGATGGCGAGCCCGAGCCCGGTCGAGCCGGAGGCCCGGGAGCGCGAGGAGTCACCCCGCGCGAACCGTTCGAACACATGCGGCAGCAGGTCCTCCGGAATGCCCTGTCCGTCGTCCTCGACATCGACGCACAACCACGGCCCACGCCGCTGGACGCGTGCGGTGACGGTCGTCCCGGGTGGGGTGTGGGTACGCGCGTTCGCCAGGAGGTTGACGAGCACCTGCTGAAGTCGTGCGGCGTCGGCCGACACGAGCGCGGGTACGTCCGGCAGGTCGAGCCGCCAGTTGTGGCTCCGCCCGGAGACACGCGCGTCGCTGACGGTGTCCACGACGAGCGGGATGAGGTCGGTCTGCTCGAACTGGAGCGGTCGTCCCGCGTCGAGCCGCGCGAGCAGCAGCAGATCCTCGACGAGCATGGTCATACGCCCGGACTCGGACTCGATCCGGCCGAGCGCGTGCCGCGTGTCGGGCCCGATCTCCTCTCTGCCGCGCCTGGTCAGCTCGGCGTAGCCACGGATGGACGCGAGGGGTGTCCGCAGCTCATGGCTGGCGTCCGCCACGAACTGCCGTACGCGCGTCTCGCTCTCCTGCCGCGAGTGCAGGGCGCCGTGGATGTGGTCGAGCATCCGGTTGAGGGCGGCACCGACCTGGCCGACCTCGGTGTGCGGGTCGGTCTCGGACGCCGGCACCCGCTCGTTGAGGGTCACTTCGCCGGTGTGCAGCGGCAGTTCGGAGACACGGGTCGCCGTGGAGGCCACCTTGCGCAGCGGGCGCAGGGCCACGCCGACGAGGACGGAGCCGGCGATACCGGCGGCGATGAGACCGGCGCCGGTGACGCTGAGCTCGACGGCGATGAGAGTGTTGAGGGTGTCCGTGACGGTCTGGGTGGGGAGGGCGACGTAGAAGTTGCCCCTGTTGCCCTCGATGTACGTGACCCGGTACTCGCCGAGGCCGGGGATCTCCACGGTGTGGACGCCGGTCTTCGACACCTTGCCGAGAGCGGTCATCTGCTCGTCGTCGAGGGCGTTGGTGACCATGCCCTCGAAGCCCTCACTGTCGGAGGTCTTCTCCTTGGCGACCACGGCGTCGGTGATCCCCCCGGCGCTGCTCACCTGGGCGACGACGGTGTTCTCCTCGGTACCGCCCTTGTTGATGAACCCGTACGGCCCGTCCGGCGGGGGCTGGCCGCCGCCGCCCCCGAACTTCTTCGGGCCCCCGGAGGCGCGCATGGCGACCTCCGTCACCTGATCGTTGAGCTGGTCGTTCAGGCGCTCGCTCAACGCGACCGTGGTCACCGTCCCGATGACCGCACACACCACCGCGACCAACGCCACCACGGAGACGACGAGCCGCGTACGCAGCGTGCGCGGCTGTCGTCCTCGCCTCAGCTTCGGCTGCTTCTGCGTACGGGTCCGTCGTCGTCCGCTCATGACGCGGCGGGCTTGATCAGATAACCGGCCCCACGCCGGGTGTGGATCATCGGCTCGCGCCCCGCGTCGATCTTCCGCCGCAGATACGAGATGTACAGCTCGACCACGTTGGCCTGGCCGCCGAAGTCGTACGACCACACACGGTCGAGTATCTGGGCCTTGCTGAGCACGCGCCGCGGGTTCCGCATGAGGAAGCGGAGCAGTTCGAACTCGGTGGCGGTGAGGTGGATGTTGTCCCCGCCGCGCGACACCTCGTGGCTGTCCTCGTCGAGCATGAGGTCGCCGACGACGAGCACGGAGTCGGAGCGGCGGTCGGCGGCGCCGGAGCGGCGGATGAGCCCGCGCAGCCGGGCCACGACCTCTTCGAGGCTGAACGGCTTGGTGACGTAGTCGTCACCGCCGGCGGTGAGCCCGGCGATCCGGTCCTCGACCGCGTCCTTCGCGGTGAGAAAGAGCACAGGCACGTCCGGCAGCTCGCGCCGCAGCCGCCCGAGGACGGTCAGCCCGTCCATGTCGGGCAGCATCATGTCGAGTACGACGGCGTCGGGCCGGAAGTCCCGGGCGGTCTGGATGGCACCCGTGCCGTCCCCCGCACTCCGGATCTGCCATCCCTCGTAGCGCAGGGCCATGGACAGCAGTTCGGTGATCGACAGCTCGTCGTCCACCACAAGCACGCGGACGGGGCTCCCGTCCGGCCTCAGCAGTTCGGTGCGCCCCTGGGGCGAGGTCGTGGTCATGCTGGACACCTTGTCGGGGCCCCCTGAGAACACCCTTTCCGGAACCTGTGATTTTTCTGAGAAACGCACAGGCGCCTCTCAGGCAACCCTTGGGAAGATCCCCGACTTCTCGGACAGCAAATCCGCCGACCAGCGCCTTTCTGATCTTTCCCACGGCATTCGTTGGGCCCGCTCACCGCGAACGCACAGTTCCACGGCCGCAGGAAGCGCTTCGTACGGCCATGATCTGACCCCGCCTTTACGCAAGCACCGTCATGCTTCGCGCTCTCCACTCTCCGCGCTCCCCTCTCCCCCTCACAGAGCCGCGTCTCAGAACAGCCCGTCCTGCACGCCCCCGTCCCCTCGGCTCTTCAACTCCCGTACGGGCACGGTGACTACGTCACGGGCTCGCTCACCGACGGGAGCGGTCAGCTCCCACCCGGTCATGAGGCGCGTATCGAGAACGAGGACTCCCCGCCCGGTGGCCAGATGCAGATCGGGCCCGGCGGCGGCTAGCACCTCACCGCCCACGACCCCACCCGCGACCAGCTCACTCACCACCCCGTCGGCGGCCGGCAACCCGTCCAGCCCGAACACCCCGAAGTGATCGACCGCCCGGAACGGCACCGGCTCCAGCGACTCGGGCCACCCATGGAGCCCCAGGGCTCGCCCGTGCAGCGCCGCCAGCTCCCCGACGCGTTCCTCGACGGCGGGCAGGCCGGCCCTCACGATCCTCTTCTCGGCGTACGGAATCCGGTCCGGCACCTTGAGCGCGGCCCGCAGCACCTCCTCCGCCCGCCGCGCGGCCATCAGCGGCCCCCGCCCGAGCCACCCGAAGCAGACCGCCCCCTGCTCCAGCAGCCGCGCCGACCCCCGCTCGACCGCGGTGATCCCGACCTTCACCATCCCGGGCCCGAACCACGCGAGATACACGTGATACGGCCGCGGATCATCGGCGATCGTGTCGGCTGCCACGGAATGCGCCCGATCGAGTCGCGCACACTCCTCGCACCGGGCCCCGGTACTCCGCCCCGGCACTCCCGCCCGCACCGGACACGCGTTCCCCCGGGCGCCGACGCAGGTCCGCCGCCCGGCACCGACCACCTCGAACGCCACCACCTTCCCCCGGGGCAGAGCGCTCCTCCGCCCGCCTTCCCAACCCAGCAGCGGCCCGTCCCCACTCCACCGCAGCCCCGTACATCTCCACGCGTGTGCCATCTCTCACGACATTAGAGGGCACCACTGACAACGGCCGTGCCCGGCGATGACGCCGTTCCCCGGACACCATGGACCGACGCACCGCCATGAACACACCGAGGGCCCCGGATCTCTCCGGGGCCCTCGGCCCACTTCTCCGTCGCTGTGCGCGCTTTCCAAGTCTGTCGGCGGGGCGGCGGGCGTCCCGGGGGAGGGGACGTAAACCGTGGCGGGCCTTGCCGTGCGGGACTGTGCTGATGTCTCGGGCCTACGGACCACGAAGCACCTCGTGGTGACCGTCGTAGACGCTCCAGCGGATGTCTGGTGCCGGCACGGCCCTGCCGGCGGTTGCTCGCGCGCCGTCCCGTGAGGGTGCGGCCGCGCTGTCACGTGCCGGAGCTAGCCGGCCTTGCGTCGAGTCATGCTCATGTCCGGGATGAACGCCGTCTCGTCCTCGGTCGGGAAGAACTCGACCTCCCCGAAGTCCGGGGCCTGGAAGGGGTTCATCGTCGGGGGCGGCGATGCCGCAGTGGCATGGCGGGGCGCCCCTTCCGGAGCGGAGAACAGCGAGGTCGGTTCGATGAGAGGTCTCCCATTCGGTACAGGGCCGTCGAGGCACCTGGCGTGCCGTGACCGGGCACAGCGGTTCTACAGCTTGCTCATCTTGGTGTACGGACTCAGGATCCGCTGCTGCGCCGACCCGAAGTCGACGAGCGCCGCGATCCCGTCCTCGATGCCGATCACCCGGCCGAGGCCGTACATGTCGTGTGTGACCTGGTCGCCCACAGCGAACTGCTTGGGAGGCGGTGCCACCGGGGCCTTGAAGGGACTGGTAGGCAAATAGCGCTTCTGTGCACCTGGCTTTGTCATTGTGACCAGTATGCGCCTCGCGGGGGCCCTTGCGGCCAGTACTTACGCCGAGGGCCCCGGATCACTCCGGGGCCCTCGGTCTGTGTGCACTCGGCAGGATTCGAACCTGCAACCTTCTGATCCGTAGTCAGATGCTCTATCCGTTAAGCTACGAGTGCTTGTGTTGTTTTCCTGCCGGTCCTGGTCCTTTCGGCCCGCTCGCGGCGACAGGAAGAACATTACATGACTGCCGTCGCCATGTGAAATCCGTTTGCCATACCCCTTGTGACCTGGGGAAACGGCCTGTGGGGCCCTGCGAAGCAGGGGTCGCGACGACTCGGAACGACGAAGCCCCGGTCGGGTGGACCGGGGCTTCGGTGATCAAGCGCGGAGGCGGAGGGATTTGAACCCTCGATGGGATTGAAGTCCCAAACCGCATTAGCAGTGCGGCGCCATAGACCGGACTAGGCGACGCCTCCAGCACAACCGCCCGCGCGAGCGCGAGTGGTGCGTGCAGATGATGACACAGCCGAGTGGGCTGTCACCAATCGCCTCCCACGGTACTAGGCGGAGAGGCCGCAGGGCAAAGCCGTATGGCACGTGGGGAGGGGGTCTGGGGAGGTCGGGGCGGGGTGGACACGGGGCACGGCGGCGCCGCAACCGTGGGGCCGGCGTGGCGTTAGTCAGGTCATGTCGCAGAGCCCTCCCACCCTTGTTCCCGCCTCCCCTGTTCCCGCCTCCCCTCGTCAGGCCGTCGCGGCGGAGAGGACTCCGGCCGTCCTGGGCCGGCTGTTCCTCGGTGCCGCCGCCTCGCTCGCCGCGGCCGCCGCCGGCACGCTCTCGCCGGTGGCGCCGGCCGCGTACGCCGCCGAGGCGTTGTCGCGTACCGCGCTGCCCACACCCGCCTTCGGTCCCGGCGACCGGCTGACCGTCACGGTGCGGGAGGCGGGAGGCGGGGCGGACGGGACGTTCGAGTTGCGGTGCCATCCGGACGGGGGCAGCCACCCGGACGTGCGGGAGGCGTGCGGCCGGCTCGACCGACGGACGACGTGGGGGAAGGATCCGTTCGCCCCGGTCCGGCCCGGCACCCTGTGCACGATGCAGTACGGAGGACCCGCCACCGCGTATGTCACCGGGACCTGGGCCGGGCGCCGCGTCGACGCCCGCTTCGGCCGGGGCAACGGCTGCGAGATCGCCCGCTGGGACGCGCTGGTGCCCGTACTGCCCGACCTCCGCGTATAGGCGACGCGGCTGCGGCTGCGGACGGGAAAGGGGAACGGGACCGCGGCCTCGGCCTCGACGATGGAAACGAGCCACACGACGAGCACGACGGCTGACCCCCTCGGCGCCCGCCCACAGTCCGTACGTATGTGCCGCGAGAGGGGCCGTCCGGCAAAACACACGGTCACGGCATCCCCGTTCGCACAGTCACGGCATCTCCGTATGTTCGGTGTGCGACCTCCCTCTCATCCGGCGTCGCGAGCGCAACCTCTGCCCGTAGACTCCCTCGCGTGACACGTTGCGGGCCGGTTGGCAAGATGGCCATGGCCCCCGCGGTCGGCAAGGTGCGGTAACAGGGAGGAAGCGTCTCGTGAGCAGCAGGCCATCCCGAGGCGCTGCTCGCCTCGCAGCCATACTGGACGCGCTGCCCGACGCGTTGGTGCTGGTCAACGCCAATGGGACCGTCGTCAACGCCAACACGATCGCGCTGGAGGCCTTCGAGGCCCCGGGGACGGCTCTCGTGGGGCGCGGGCTGCTCGATCTGCTGCCGGAGTTCGACTCCCGGCTCATCCCCGGATCCATGCGGCGGCCCGCCACCATGGACCCGGCGGGGCGGACCAAACCGACCCGCATGATCGCCCGCCGGACCGACGGCAGCGAGTTCCCGGTCGAGGTAACAAGCGCGAATCTGGAGAACGGCCAGCAGGCGTACGACGGTTACGGCTCCGCCAATGACGAGCTGCTCATGCTGGTCGTACGGGATCTTTCGGGCACCGTCGACACCGAGGCCGAACTCGCGCGTTCGCAACGGCAGACCGAGATGATCCTGCGGGCCGCGTCCGAGGGCGTGGTCGGGACCGATACGGACGGGCGGATCGTCCTCGTCAATCCGGCCGCCGCTCAGATACTGGGTTATCGGGCCAGTGACCTCGGAGGACGTGAGCTGCACACGCTGGTGCTGCACTCGCGCGAGGACGGCGCTCCCTTCCCGTACACCGAGTCGCCGCTCGCGGACACCTTGCGGTCCGGACGCAAGCACCGGGTGCGCGGGCAGGTGCTGTGGTCGAAGAACGGCGAGAAGGTGTCGGTCGATCTGACGACCGCGCCGGTGCGCGACGGGGACCAGCTCGTCGGGGCCGTGATGACGTTCACCGACCGGCGGCCGTACGACAGGCTCGCCGAGGAGAAGGACTCCGAGGCCGAGGCCCACGCGGAGGAGTTGGAGCGGCTCACCAAGGAGCACGCGGAGGAACTCGAGAGTGTGCGGGAGAAGCACACCGCCGAGCTGGCCGAGCTGAGCGAACAGCAAGCCGAGGAACTCGCCGCCGGGGACGAGCGGTACGCGGCGCTCGGGGAGCGCGAGAAGGACCGTTACGAGGCGCTGGCCGCGCGGCACGAGCAGTTGCTCGCCGTGCTGGGCACCTCGCTGCGCGGCCCGCTCGACCAACTCCGCGCCGAACTGGGCACGCTCGCCGCCGACGACGCCGGGCAGCTGTGGCCCGAGGCCAACCAGGTGCTCCACCATCTGACCGCCGGGTACTCGCGGATCACGACGCTCATCGACAACGTGCTCGGCTATCAGCGGATCGACGCGGGCGAGGACGTTCTCGACCGCAGGGCCGTCATGCTCGACGCGGTCGTCGCGGCCGGTGTCGACGGGGCCGTGGAGCTGGTCGGGCCGGGGCGGGTGCAGTTCGCCGTGCACGCGCCGCCCATCGAGGCCGAGGTGGACCAGACGCGGCTCGCGACCGCGCTCGCGCACCTCGTCGCGGATGTCGCCGGTGTCGACGCGACGGGCAACGCGCCCCTGTCCGGCGGCGGCTACATGGACAACACCGTCGTCGTGGCGGCCGCGCAGCGCGGGGAGGTCGTGCGCATCGAGGTGCGCGGGCCGTACGCCGGGGGAGACCCGGTGCACCAGCCGATCGTCCAGGGGATCGTGCGGGCGCACGGCGGTGTGCTCCAGACGGTCGAGGTGCCGGGGATGAGCGGCAGCGCCTATGTGCTGGAGGTGCCGCTGGGCGGCGGTGCCGGGGCGGTGCCCGCCCAGGCGCTTCCCGCCGCGGTTGTCGAGACCGAGCCTGACTCCGGGGCTGGTTCCGGGTCTGTGGCGACCGGTGCCGAGGTCTCCCTCCCCGAGCAGGCCGGCGGTGGTGGCGGGCGCCGACGTGCGCGGCGGTCGTCGGTGGACGCGTTCCTGGACAGCGAGGACGCTCCCGAGGATCGTGAGGCGGAGACCGCCGTCGCGCCCACCGGGCGGCGCAGGCGACGGGCGGCGGACGCGGCGGGCGAGGTCCCGGCCGCTGCCGGTGAGGGTCCCGTGCCCGCGCAGGTCGCCGAGGGCGAGGGCTCCGGGGGTGGCGGGCAACAGCGTGGACAAGCCGCCTCGGCCGACGCCGCCGGTGAGTCCGTGGCCGCCGAGGGTGCGGTCGTCACGGCGGCCGAGCATGCGGCGGGTGCCGCTGCCGCCGCCACCGGGCTGGGCGGGACGGTGCCGCCGCAGGGCGTGCCCGCGCCCAGCGGGCGCCGCGCGCGCCGGGAGCCCGGACAGAACGCGTTGCCGCCGGCGCTCCCCGCCGGGCCGAGCCCCGCCGACGCCGCTTCCGGCGAGGCGGGCGGCGCCCAACAGCCCACCGGGCGCCGTCGTCGCGCCCTCGCCGGCCCTGAGGAGCGTGCCGCCGCACCCGAACCGGGCGCGCGAGCCGTCTTCGCACTGCCACCGGCCGAGGCCGACCGGGGACCCGAGTACGGGCAGTCGGCCGGGCTCGGGCCGGTGCCCGTGCCCCCGGGGCCGGGCGCGCCCATGCCGATGCCCATGCCCATGCCCATGCCGATGCCCGCTGGAACTGCCGCGCCTGCGCAGGGCGGGGAGGACGGGTACGAGGGTGAGGGCGGCCAGGGTGTGGCTGCTGCGGCTGGGGGGATGGGGGCCGCCGGTGGTGGGGCGGTTTCTGCCGGAGGGGCGGTTCCTGCCGGAGGGCCAGTGCCCGCCCAGGGGGCTGCGCCCGCCCAGGGGGCTGCGCCTGCTGGAGTGCCCGCGCTCGCCGGAGGAGCTGTGCCGGGCGGAGGAGCTGTGCCGGGCGGAGGGCTTGTGCCGGCCGGTGGTGTCGGGCAGCAGGTAGGCCAAGGCGCCGGGGCGGCGGGCGTCGTTGCCGGGCCGGGGGGCGTTAACCCGCAGGGACACGTTGCCGGGCCTGGAGTCGTCGCCGGGCCGGGTGGCGGTCAGGCGCACGGTGGGGGCCAAGTCCCCGGTGCCGGTCAGGCGCACGGTGCGGGTCAGGTCGCCGGTGCCGGTCAGGCGCACGGTGCGGGCCAAATCCCCGGCGCCGGTCAAGCGCACGGTGCGGGTCAGGTCGCCGGAGCCGGTCAAGCACCCGGCGCGGGCCAAATCCCCGGCGCCGGTCAAGCGCACGGTGCGGGTCAGGTCGCCGGAGCCGGTCAAGCACCCGGCGCGGGCCAAATCCCCGGCGCCGCTCATGCTCCCGGTGCGGGTCAGATCGCCAGTGGCGGTCAGGCGCCCGCTGCCGGTCAAGCCCCTGTCGCGGGCCAAGTCCCCGGACCCGGCCAAGTCCCCGGACCCGGTCAGGCCCCCGGTGTCGATCAGGCGCCCAGTGCGGGCCAAGTCCCCGGTGCAGGCCAAATCCCCGGCCCCGCTCAGGCCCCCGGTGCGGGACAGGTCGCCAGTGCGGGCCAAGTCCCCGCCGCGGGCCAAATCCCCGGCGCCGCTCAGGCGCCCAGTGCGGGCCAAATCCCCGCCGCAGGCCAGCTTCCGGGTGCCCCGGCCGGTGGTGTCGACGACGGTCGGCATGACGCCGCGCCGCACAATCCGGCTGACGACCACACACCGCCGCAGCCGCACCCGGTGCCCACGCCGACGGGTCGCCGCCGGGCGGTACGGCAGCCCGCGCCTCAGCAGGGTGACGGCGTCGCCACCGTGGCGCCCGGGCAGGGGGTTCCTGCCCAGGGCGTTCCCCCGCAGGGAGGACCGGGTCAGGCGGTGCCCGCGCAGGGCGTACCGGTGGGCGCCGCGCAGCCCGTGCCCGCCCAGGGTGTTGTTCCGGGTGGCCCGCAGCCGACGCGGGCAGCTCCCGGCCAGCCCGTTCCGGGTGCGGTCACCGCCGCACAGCCCGTTGCTCCGCAGGGAGTTCCGGGGGCCGCCGGGCAAGCCCACCCTGGGCAGGCCGCCCCCGGACAAGTGGTCGCACGCCAGGCCGCCGCTGGACAGGCAGTCGCCGCACAGGGCGCCGTACCGCCCCAGGCGGTCCCCGGTGGTCCGCAACCGGTGCCCGCCCCGGCCGGAGCCCTCGGCCGGTCCGTCACCGTGTCGGGAGTTCAGGGCGTTCAGGGCGTACAAGAGGTGCAGGGCGGCCCGGCCGTGCAAGGCGGCCCCCAGCCCGTGCCCGCCCAAGGTGTGCCCGGTGCCCCGCAGGCCGTCCCCGCTCAGGGCACGGTCGGCTCTCCCCAACCGCAGCCTCAGCCCCAGTCCTGGCCGGACGCCCACCAGGGGACTTCCGGCGCCGGCATCCCCGTAGCCGCTCCGCAGGCGGCGCTGCCCCCGCAGTCCACCCCTTCCTCGGGCACTCCCCTGCCGCCGGAGGTCGCCGTACAGCAGCAGCCGCGCGCCGCGCAGCCGTTGCCCGCCGAAGCCTCGGCCCCGGCTACGCCCGCGACTCCGGCCGCCTCCGCCACCCCCTCAGCACCCGCTCCCGCTCCCACCCCCTTCGACCCCAACTCGACCCAGGGACGGGCGATCAGCGTGCGGACGCTCGGCCAGGGCGTACCGTTCGCCCGCCACGGCGGCCCTCAGGCACAAGCCCAGGCCCAGGCCCAGGCGCAGGCCCAGGCGCAGCCTCAGACCGGAGGCACTCCCGCGCCGAACCAGCCCGGTGGGTCCGGCAGACGTCGCAAGCTCGGGACGCGGCCCCAGCCGACGGCCGACCGCCCGGAGTCGGGCGCGCGCCCGCACCCGCAGTCCACCCCGTCCAACGGCACCGGCGTAGGCACCGGCCAGACCCCGCCCCCCGCCCAGGCGGCCCAACCGCAGCAGACGGCGGCTCAGGCGCCGCAGCCCTCCCTGGCCGGACAGGTTCCGCTGCCCCAGCAGCCCTCACTCGCCGGGCAGGTCCCGCTCCCGCCGCAGCAGCCCTCACTCGCCGGGCAGTCGCGGCTGACGGGTCGTACGGAGGGTGCCGGGCGGTCGTACGCCATAGGGGCCCCCGACGAGAACGCGGACGAAGGGCCGGAGCCGCTGGACGGTCCCGGGGGCGCGGTGGAGGTGCCCGACCAGCCGCATCCGCAGCCGATGGACGACGAGTTGCCGCCGGAGCCGCTGGACAACCCGCGCCGGCTGCTGGTGTGGCCCGCGCCGGACGTGTCGACCCACCAGGCGCTGAGCGACCGCGGCTACCGGCCCGTCATCGTGAACTCCCGCGAGGACGTCGACGCCCAGATCGCCGCCTACCCGGCCGCCCTGTTCGTCGACCCGCTGACCGGGCCCATCACCCGTACGGCACTCCAGTCGCTGCGTCAGGCCGCCGTGGCTGCCGAGGTGCCTGTCCTCGTGACGGCGGGGCTCGGCCAGGCGACACGGGAGGCGGCGTACGGGGCCGACCCGGCCATCCTGCTGAAGGCGCTCGCGCCGCGCGACTCCGAGCAGCATCCGCCGCGTGTCCTGCTCATCGAGGAGCACGCGGAGATCGCGCTCGCCCTGACCGCGACGCTGGAACGGCGTGGCATGCAGGTCGCGCGAGCCGCGTCCGACGCGGACGCCGTCACGCTGGCCGCGCAGATGCGGCCGAACCTCGTGGTGATGGATCTGCTCCAGGTGCACCGCCGCCAGGCCGGAATCATCGACTGGCTGCGGACGAACGGCCAGTTGAACCGCACCCCGCTCGTCGTCTACACCGCCGCCGTCGACCCGTCCGAACTCCCGCGCCTGGCCTCGGGGGAGACGGTCCTCTTCCTCGCGGAGCGCTCGACGAGCCCCGAGGTGCAGACCCGGATCGTGGACCTGCTGTCACGAGTAGGTACGAACTGAGTCAGGTACGAACTGAGTCAGGTATGAACTGAGTCAGGTAGGAACTGAGTCCTCGTGTCAGGGCAGTGGGGGCGGTGTTTCACGTGAAACACCGCCCCCACTGCCCTGTGCGCAAGCCCTACGTCAGCCCTAGATCTGCGTCACGTCCAACGCGCCCTCGGCGTACTGCCTCCGCAGCACCTTCTTGTCGAACTTGCCCACGCTCGTCTTCGGCACGGCCTCGATGATCGTCCAGCGCTCGGGCAGCTGCCACTTGGCGATGTGGCCTTCGTCGGCGAGGAAAGAACGGAGGGCGGCGAAGTCGGCGGTCGAGCCCTCCTTCAGCACGACGGTGGCGAGGGGACGTTCGCCCCACTTCTCGTCCGGTACGGCCACGACGGCGGCCTCGGCGACGTCCGGGTGGGCCATGAGCGCGTTCTCCAGCTCGACGGAGGAGATCCACTCGCCGCCCGACTTGATGACGTCCTTGGCACGGTCGGTGAGGGTGAGGAAGCCGTCGGGGCTGATCGTGCCGACGTCGCCCGTCTTCAGCCAGCCGTCCTCGCTGAACTTGTCGTCCGGGCGGACGGGTTCGGCGCCCTGACCGCCGTAGTACGCGCCCGCGATCCAGGGACCGCGCACCTCCAGCTCACCGGCGGATTCGCCGTCCCAGGGGATGCGTTCGCCGCCGGGACCGGTGAGGCGGGCCTCGACGGAGGCGGGGAAGCGGCCCTGGGTGAGGCGGTACGCGAACTCCTCCTCCGAGCCGGCCTCGATATGGGCCGGCGGCCGGGCGATCGTGCCCAGGGGGGAGGTCTCCGTCATGCCCCAGGCGTGGCAGACGCGCATGCCCAGCTTGTCGAAGGCCTCCATGAGGGAGGGCGGACAGGCCGAGCCGCCGATGGTGACCTGGGTGAGCGAGGAGACCTCACGCGGGCGGGCGGCCAGCTCGGCGAGCAGGCCCTGCCAGATGGTCGGGACGGCGGCGGCGTGCGTCGGCTTCTGCGTCTCGATCATCTCGGCGAGCGGGCCGGGCTGCAGGAACCGGTCCGGCATCAGCATGTTGACGCCGGTCATGAAGGTCGCGTGCGGCACACCCCAGGCGTTGACGTGGAACTGCGGGACGACGACGAGGGAGAGGTCCGCGTCCGTCAGGCCCATGGACTGGGCCATGTTGATCTGCATGGAGTGCAGATAGATCGAGCGGTGGGAGTAGACGACGCCCTTGGGGTCGCCGGTGGTGCCGGAGGTGTAACACATGGCCGCGGCCGTGCGTTCGTCCAGCTCGGGCCAGTCGTACGTGGTCGGCTTGCCGGCGATCAGGTCCTCGTACTCGTGCACCTGGACGCTCGCTCCGGCGAGCAGCGACCGGTCGCCGGGCCCGGAGACGACGACGTGCTCCACCGGCTTGAGGTGCGGGAGGAGCGGCGCGAGGAGGGGGAGCAGCGAACCGTTGGCGATGATTACCCGGTCGGCGGCGTGGTGGACGATCCAGGCGAGCTGCTCGGGGGGCAGCCGCAGATTCAGGGTGTGGAGGACGGCCCCCATGGAGGGGATCGCGAAGTATGCCTCGACATGCTCCGAGTTGTTCCACATGAGAGTCGCGACCCGTTCGTCGCCGTCGACTCCGAGGTCGTCGCGCAGGGCGTGTGCCAGCTGCGCGGCGCGGGCGCCGATCTCGGCGAAGGAGCGGCGATGAGGCTCAGCCTCGCCGGTCCAGGTGATCACCTGCGACGTCCCGTGGATGACCTGTCCGTGGGTCAGGATCCTGGAGATCAACAGCGGTACGTCCTGCATGGTGCTCAGCACGGCGTCCTCCCGGGGCGGCTCTGCCAACGCGGTGGTAACGGTCGCGCTGATTCTGCTCGCATACCGAGCGGTATGTCACTAGGTCACAGGATGATCGATCAGAGAGAGTCATCCGGCGAGCCGGTTGCGTGAAGCCGCCTGACCGGCCAACGAACGAGCTACCGCACGGGTTCCAGCTCGGGGTCCTCGCGCAGCTTCCCCAGCGCGCGCGACACCGCCGACTTCACCGTGCCGACCGAGACGCCGAGGACCTCGGCCGTCTGTACCTCGCTCAGGTCCTCGTAATACCTGAGGACGACCATCGCCCGCTGCCGCGCCGGCAGCTTCATGATCGCCCGCCACATCGCGTCGTGCAGCGCCTGCTGTTCGGCCGGGTCCGCGCTCTGGACCCCCTCGGGCTCGGGCAGCTCGTCGCACGCGAACTCGTCCACCTTGCGCTTGCGCCACTGCGACGTGCGCGTGTTCAGCAGCGCCCGGCGCACATAGCCGTCGAGGGCCCGGTGGTCCTCGATGCGCTCCCAGGCGACGTACGTCTTGGCCAGCGCGGTCTGCAGCAGGTCCTCGGCGTCGCTCGGGTTCGCGGTCAGCGACCTGGCGGTGCGCAGCAGCACCGGCTGGCGGGCCTTCACGTACGCCGCGAACGACGGGTACGACAGGTTCGTCAGGCTCGACAGGGCCGGCCGGGTCGAGGTCGATCGGGCCGAGGTCGGCCGGGTCGAGGTCGCTCGGGCCGGGGTCGAGAGAGTCCGCGTCACGGGTGCAGCGGCCTTCGAAGCGCTGGTGCAGACGGGTGTGGTCATGGCTCCACGCTAGGAGCGGGCCCCGCCCGGCGGATCGGCCGCAGGTCCCGAAGACGAATCCCCCTCAGGTTGTAGGAGTGGGGCAGGCCCCACCTACTGAAGGTGGATGAACGGCCCCCATGTACTGAGGGTGTACCCCTGAGAAGCACCTGCCCGGGTTGTACGGCACCGGGCCCGGGGTACCTGATGCTCCCCTCAGCCGCCGCACCCCGACCGCTCACCCGTCCGTTCCCAGCACCAACCCCGAGGTCGGCACGCCCGTACCCGCCGTGACCAATACCCGTTCCGCCCCCGGGACCTGGTTCACCGCGGTGCCGCGCAGCTGCCGTACCGCCTCCGCGATGCCGTTCATGCCGTGCAGATACGCCTCGCCGAGCTGCCCGCCGTGGGTGTTGAGCGGCAGCCGCTCCTCCGCCACGAAGTCCGCCGCCTCCCCCGGCCCGCAGAACCCGAACTCCTCCAGCTGCATCAGCACGAACGGCGTGAAGTGGTCGTAGAGGATGCCCACGTCGATGTCGTCCGGGGTGAGCCCCGAGGTCCGCCGGAGCTGGCGGGCGACGACGCCCATCTCCGGCAGCCCGGTGAGGTCGCTGTCGTAGAAGCCGGTCATCTGCTGCTGCGCCCGGCCCGCGCCCTGGGCGGCCGCCACGACCACGGCCGGCGGCCGGGGCAGGTCCCGGGCCCGTTCCAGGGAGGTCACGACGAGCGCCTGGCCGCCGTCCGTCTCCTGGCAGCAGTCCAGCAGCCGCAGCGGCTCGACGATCCAGCGGGAGGCGGCGTGCTCGGCGAGGGTGATGGGGCGGCCGTGGAAGTACGCCGCCGGGTTCGTCGCCGCGTGCCTGCGGTCCACCACGGCCACGTGCCCGAACGCCTCGGGGGTCAGCCCGTACGCGTACAGGTACCGCTGGGCCGCCATCGCCACCCAGGACGCGGGCGTGAGCAGCCCGAACGGCAGGGTCCAGCCGAGCGCCACACCCTCCGCCGACGGCTCCCGGTGCCGTACGCCCGACCCGAACCGCCGCCCCGACCGCTCGTTGAACGCCCGGTAGCAGACCACGACCTCCGCCACGCCCGTCGCCACGGCGAGCGCCGCCTGCTGGACGGTCGCGCACGCGGCGCCGCCGCCGTAGTGGACGCGGGAGAAGAAGGACAGCTCGCCGATTCCGGCCGCCTGCGCGACCGTGATCTCCGGGCTCGTGTCCATCGTGAACGTCACCATCCCGTCCACGTCCGCCGGCGCCAGCCCCGCGTCGTCGAGCGCCGCCCGCACCGCCTCCACGGCCAGCCGCAGCTCGCTGCGCCCCGAGTCCTTGGAGAAGTCGGTCGCGCCGATCCCGACGATCGCCGCCTGTCCGCCGAGCCGGTCCTTGGTCCGTACACTCATTCGACGTCCTCCGTCGTGACCGGAAGCGTGCCCCGGACTGTGACCGGTCCCGGGCTCGGGCTCGGGCTCGGTCCCAGGCTCGGTCCCAGGCTCGGGCTCGGGACCGTGACGGTGACCGTGCCGGTGACGTGTCTGCCGATACCGTTGTCGCCGATGACCCTGACCGTGGCCGTGTGGCCGTCGGTCGCCTCGATCGTGCCGGTCAACACCATCGTGTCGCCGGGGTAGTTGGGGGCGCCGAGCCGGATCGCCACCTTGCGAAGGACGGCAGTCGGCCCGAAGTGGTCGGTGACATAGCGTCCCACCAGCCCGTTCGTCGTCAGGATGTTCATGAAGACGTCCGGCGACCCGCGCCGCCGCGCCAACTCCGGGTCGTGGTGCACGTCCTGGTAGTCGCGCGAGGCGATGGCCCCCGCGACGACGAGCGTGCGGGTGATCGCGATCTCCAGCGGCGGAAGCGCCTCCCCGGCCCTGGCCCTCACGCCCGCGCTCCCTCGTCCGCTGCTCCCACCGCTCCCACCGCTTCCGCCACTTCCACCGCTTCCACCGCTTCCGCCGACTCCTCCGCGCGGAACACCGGCAGCTCCAGCTCCTCGTCGTAGCGCACGAATTCGAGCCGTACGGGCATCCCGATCCGCACCTTGTCGTACGGCACCCCGATGACGTCGCTCACGATCCGGACCCCTTCCGCCAGCTCGATCAGCCCGACCGCGTACGGCGGATCGAAGGCCGGGAAGGGCGGGTGGTGCATGACGACGTACGAATAGACCGTGCCGTCGCCGCTCGCCTCGACCGTGTCCCACGCGGGCGAACCGCACGCGTTGCAGCCCGGCAGCCAGGGGAGACGGAGCGTGGCGCAGTCGGCGCAGCGCTGGATGAGGAGACGGTGGCGTGCGACGCCTTCCCAGAACCCGGCGTTGTCGCGGTTGACGACGGGGCGGGGACGCCGGGGCTGTGGTTGCTCAAGCTGGGGCTGGGGCTGTTCGGACTGGGGCTGGGGCTGCTCGGGCTGGGGCTGGGGCTGTTCGGACTGGGGCTGGGGCTGCTGGGGCTGGGGCTGGGGCTGTGCGGGCGGGGGTTGGGGCTTCTCGGGTGCGGCGGTCGGCGCGTACTTGAGGATCCGGAAGCGGTGGGTGCCGACGAGTTCGTCGCCCACGCGCACATCCATCCGGCTCGTGACGAAATACCCGGTGCCGAGCTTCGTGGTCTTCCGCTCCGACACCGACTCGATGACCGCGTCGAAAATGATCTCGTCCCCCGGCCGCAGCGCCCGCAGATACTCCTGTTCGCAGTCGGTGGCGACGACGGAGGTGCACCCGGCGCGGTCCAGCAGCGCGAGGAGTTCGTCGTACGCCGGCGCGCGGGTCTCGTGCCCGCTCAGCCCGCCCATCGTCCACACCTGGAGCATGGTGGGCGGGGCGATGGCGTCCGGGCCGGTGTAGGCGGGGTTGGTGTCCCCCATGGCCTCGCACCAGTGCCGGATCATGGGCGAGTTGACGGGATCCTTGCCACGGCCGCCGAGGACGGCCGCACGCCCCTCATAGGCCTTGAGTCGTACGGACAGGTCCTCGACCATCGTGCCGCAGCCCCCTCCGAAGTATCTGACTGTCCGTCAGATTGAAGGAACTGTCGCCCCAACTGTCAAGGTCGCCGAAACGCCTGTGCGGCGGTGCCGAAGCACCGCCGCACAGGCGTGTCACACCCCACAAACATGTCCCACACGTCCTGCGTCCGAGGGGCGGGACCTCAGGACCGGGGTGACCTCATCCGTCCCCACCCCCGGTCCCCCGAACCGCCCCCGGTCGCCTCACCAGAGGTTGGTGAAGCTGACGACGGCGTTCTTCTGGTCGATCGCCGTGAGGCCGGAGCCGTTGACCTGGGCGGTGTTGTTCTGGTTCGAGGCGCCGGAGCCGTTCGCCTGCTGCTGCGAGGTCGACGAGTTGCCGTTGTTGTCGTGACCGACACCGCTGCCGACGAGGTTCGCCACGCCCGCGTTCGATCCGTTGTCCGCGATGGCGCCGTTGTCGGCCGTCGCGACGCCGGTGAACAGGGCGGCGGCGAGCGGAAGCGCCGAGACGGCGGCCAGAACGCGGGCTGTACGGATGCTTGCCATGTGTGTTTCCTCCAGGGCTTTCCACAAGTACGGGTTGCCCCAAGGCAGTTGGCCGACCGCCTCGGTACTGGTCTTCGACGTCGCGAATCCAGAATTGCCCACCGAATCCCCGGCGAACCATCCCGGAAGCCCTGATTCCCCCTGAAGCGTGATGACAAGTCGATAAACCCTCTTGGATCAAGGAACTCGCAGCTCAGGCGCGATAAGCCCGCCGAACGGCAACAAGGTCGAGCGGAACAAGGGGAGTTG
The DNA here is from genome assembly GCF_024612015.1 of Streptomyces sp. CA-210063. NCBI lineage: Bacteria > Bacillati > Actinomycetota > Actinomycetes > Kitasatosporales > Streptomycetaceae > Streptomyces > Streptomyces sp. CA-210063. The sequence continues at coordinate 5,509,375 of NZ_CP102512.1, read as the reverse complement.
CGTTCCGACACCTTTCCAGCCAATCCACGCACGGACCCCCACGACCGAAAGGAACCCCCGAACCCCCCTTCCCTTTATCGAACATGCGTACGAACATAGAAGCATGGCCACCATGGACCGGCAGGCCACCACCCTGGCCCTGGCGCACGCCCTCTCCGCCGCCGAACGCGGACTGGCGGTGATCCCCCTGTCCCGCTCAAAACTCCCGGCCCTACGCTCCCCCCACCGGGACGACCCCGCCCCCTCTCCTTCTCCCTCTCCCTGCCACGGCGAATGCGGCCGCTTCGGCCACGGCGTCCACGACGCCTCCACCGACCCCCACCGCGTCCGCGAACTCTTCGCCGCCGCCCCCTGGGCCACCGGCTACGGCATCGCCTGCGGCGTCGGTCCCCACCACCTGATCGGCATCGACCTCGACACCAAATCCGGTACGGACTCCTCGACCGCCCTGCGAGAACTGGCCCTCCGCCACCTGTTCACCATCCCGGAGACGGTCGTCGTCCTGACCCCCAGCGGCGGCCGCCACCTCTGGCTCACCGGCCCGCCCGACGTCGTCGTCCCCAACTCCGCGAGCCGTCTCGCCCCCGGCATCGACATCCGCGGCGCCGGCGGCTACCTCGTCGGCCCCGGCTCCCGCACCGACCACGGCGTCTACGGCACGGCCCCCGGCACGGCCCACCTGCCCCCGGCCGCCTGCCCCCCGGAGCTGCTCCGCCTGCTCCTCCCACCGCCGCGCCCGAACACCTCCCACAGGGCCGGCGGCCACGGCCACGGCCTGATCCACTTCGTCCGGACCGCCCAGGAGGGCCAACGCAACACCCGCCTCTTCTGGGCCGCCTGCCGCGCGTACGAGAACGGCCTCGGCCCCGACCTGACGAACGCGCTGGTCGAGGCGGCCGTCCACACGGGGCTCACGGAACGGGAGGCGAGGTCGACGATCGCTTCGGCGGCGCGGATGTCGGGGCGGGGGGTGTGATGCGGATCAACCGAACTGCCCCCTCACACAGACGACCGGCGCCCATGTCACAGGCGCCGGTCGTTGGAAGAACTGGGCCTACGACCCCCGTCACCACGGAACCCCCCGGGCGACGACCCCACTACCGCGGCGGATCCTCGCGGCCGGGCTCTGTCTGCCCCGTCTGCCCTGTCTGCCCTGTCTGCTCGGAGCCCATCTGCCGCCTGAGCCTGTCCTGAGCCGTGTCGACCTGGCCGCTGTACTTCCCCTGCGTCCGCTCGTCGACGTAGTCGCCGGCCTTGTCGACGCCCTTCCCGGCCTGCTCCTCGTGGCCCTTCAGCATCTGCTTGAGCTTGTCCATCACAGACATCACGGCTCCTTCCGCCGTTCGCCATCCCCTCCAGAATCAGCACCCCTCCCACAGGCCGCATCCCGTACACACGCCGAAGGGGCGCCCCGTAACCGGGACGCCCCTTCTGACCAGCAAGTTTCACTCACCTACGGCGGTGGGTGTGGGATTTGAACCCACGGTGACATCGCTGCCACGACGGTTTTCAAGACCGTTCCCTTAGGCCGCTCGGGCAACCCACCTACGCCCCGGCCACCTGGGACGGAGCGGGTACAGCGTACCGGCACCGAGCGTTTCGCGGGGGCGTGGTCCACATCGGGGCCGCGCCCCCGCCGCGTTACTGCTTCCAGGCCCAGTGCAGGCGGTCGAGGCCGCTCTGGTTGTTGAGCTTCAGGGTGAGGCGGGTGCCTGTGCCCTGGAGGGTGGTGAGGGAGTAGGTGTCGCCGTTGCGCAGGCCGGGCCAGTAGACCGAGCCCAGGCCCAGCTCCCGGATGGTGTCGGTCGCGGCCTGGATGTAGGCGACTTCGTTGGAGCCGTTGACCGGGCCGTTGTAGTCCAGGCCGGTCGTCATGGAAGCGCCGAACTCGTCCAGGATCGTGCGGGAGGCGCAGTCGCCGATGCGTTCCTTGAAGTCTGCCTTCCACTGGTCGACGCTGGTCCAGTCGGTGTGCCAGAAGCCGTAGTTGTGCAGGGCGATCCGGGTGCCGTCGAGCCGGCTGTCGGCGCACACGGGCTTGACGTCCTCGCTGTACTTGATGCCGCCGACGAGGACCCGGTCGCGGGGGATGAAGCGGTGCCTGGTCAGCCAGTTCGCGGCCACGTCGCGCCACTCCTGGGAGGTGTAGCCGAACGGCTCGTTCATCGGCTCGAAGTACACCTTGGGGTTGCCGGCGTAGGCGGAGGTGATCCGCGCCCACATCCGGTCCCACGAGGCCTGGTCGTCGATCTTGCCGTCCTTGGCGTTGTCGGCCTCCCAGTAGCCCAGGACGACCTTGAAGCCCTTGGCGGTGGCCGCGTCGATCGCGCCCCGGTACGACTTCCAGAAGGAGCCGTTCACGGAGGTGGGATTGACGGGCAGACGGACCGTGTTGGCGCCGAGCTCGGCGAACCCGCCGATGATCGCCCTGGACTTGGCGTACGTCGTGGCGTAGCTGTCGGAGGTGGACAGGCCCGAGGGTACGACCGCGTCGTCGGCGTAGTTGTCGCGCGGATCGGCCCAGTTGACCCCTTGGAAGTCACTGACGGGCGGCGGCGAGGCGTGGCGGGAGGCGGCTGCGGACGCGGGGGAGGCGAGGGCCCCGCCGAATGCCGTGACGCCGGCCAGGAACGCCCCCAGGCAAGCTGTCCCGCGATGGCTCTTTCGTGACACGACATCCCCTTCTGGGCAGTTGCGTCCGCGAAACCTCGACTGCAGGTCGGCGGCTCTGTGGCTCCCGCAAAGTAGAAGAGATCCCGAACAGAGGTCAACACATCTGCACACCAAATTTCATCAAGAACCCAGGGTCACGGATGCAGGCCCGCTAACTGCCCACGGCCAGCCCCGAACCCGTCAGCCGTACCCGGACGCCGTCCTCCTCCACGCGGACGTCCCGCAGCCGTACGTCCCCGTGCTCCGGCTCCGGCAACTCGAAGGACAGCGACAGCCGTTCGGCGAGGACCGGGCGGGTGAGCCGGGACAGGGCGTCGAGGAGCGCCGGGTCGAGGCCCAGGCCGCGGAGCACCTCGGGGTTGTCCAGGGCCAGGTCGATGAGGTTGAGGCCCTGGGCCTGGCGGGTGAAGCGCGGGGAGCCGGTCAGTTCGGCGAGCTTGCCGTCGTCGTTCAGGGCCTCGCGCACGGCCGGCCGGGACATCCCCAGCCGCCGCACGATCGCCGGGACCGACAGCAGCGCCTTCGCCTTACGGGTCTCCCGGGCGAGGTCGGCGGATGCCTTCGGCGTCAGGTGCAGGCCCTCCGAGGCGCGCGTGCCGGGGCGGTAGGTGGCCAGGTCCCCGATGTCCAGGCGCATACCGCCGATCTCCGTGGCGATGCCCCGCTCGCCCTGCCGCTGGATCGTGGCCTCGGCGCGCAGCCTCAGGTCGTGCCCGGCGACCGGCAGGGTACCGCGGGCCCGGACCCGGTCACGGCCGTCTCCGGTGAACGTCACCTGGGACGCGCCGAGTTCGCGATTGAGGTCGGCGAAGGACAGCAGGACGTCGCCGTCGAGCCGGGGGACGCGGGCGCCGCGCACGGAGGTGAGGCCGTCGGCGTCCAGCCGTATGTCATGGGCCGTGGCCGACACCTTCGCCAGCGACACCCGGTCGGCCGCCACGTCCGGCACGGTCAGCCGCACCGAGTCCAGCCGCTGGTCGGCGAGTTGGGTGAGGAAGGGGAAGCCGCCGATCTCCACCTCGGGCGCCGCGGCCAGGTCCAGCCGGTCCTTGAGGGTCTCCGCGGTCCTGTGCTCGGCGTACAGCAGTGCCCAGCGGTCGCCGAGGGTGACGAATGCGGCGAGCACGACCAGGCCCACCACCGCCTTCACCGCGAACGGCAGCCCGGCGAAACGGCCCCGCCGACGCCGGCCGCCCCGCCGGTGGACGGGAGGGGTCCACTCCGGTTCCCGCTCCGGCTCCGGTTCCCGCTCCTGTTCGGCCCACTGACCGGTGGTGCCCTCGCCGAAGAAGACCTCCAGAGAGGTGTCCTCCAGGGGGCCGTCGTCGAGGGCGCCGAGTTCGTCGTAGGGGTTGCGGGGCGCTTCCGAGCGGTCGTGGGGTGGCGCTTCGGAGCGGTCGTGGGGACGGTGACGCGGATCCATGCGGTGGGGGTTGCGCATCGATTCATCCGAACACGCGCACCACCCCCGCCCGCAACCTGAACCCCGGGGATGCGATGTAGTTCACGATCGCGATCCGGGCCGCCTACGGGGATTCAGGTCGTCAACGCGCCCTGGAGGAACACGACTGACTGGAGAACGCGGTCGCTGTCGGCGCGGTCCGCTGCCCGCAACACCGCGCCGCAGCACCCGTGATCAGGAGTGCCGCGGCGCAAGGGTGTGACGACGGAGAACGGGTCAGCTGTCGCCCTCGCGTTCGCCGAGGGTGACCTCCGCTGTGCGGGTCTTGCCGTCGCGCTCGTAGGTGAGGGTGACCTTGTCGCCGGGGAGGTGGGTCCAGATCTCGCCGATGAGGGTGGGGCCGCTGTCGACGACGTGGTCGTCGAGCTTGGTGATGACGTCGCCGGGCTTGAGGCCGGCCTTGTCGGCGGGGCCGCCCGGGGTGATGGAGTCCTCGCCGGACTCGGTGATCTTCGCTCCGCCGGTGCCCTCCTCCAGGGAGACGGAGGCGCCGATCACCGGGTACACCGGCTTGCCCGTCCTGATCAGCTGCTGGGCCACGTTCTTGGCCTGGTTGATCGGGATGGCGAAGCCGAGGCCGATGGAGCCCGCCTGGCCGGAGCCGAAGCTGCCGTTGCTGGCGGACTGGATGGCCGAGTTGATGCCGATGACATTGCCCCGGGCGTCGAGGAGGGGGCCGCCGGAGTTGCCGGGGTTGATCGACGCGTCGGTCTGCAGGGCGCTCATGTACGACGCCTTGCTGCTCGACGAGCCGTCGCTGGAGGCCACCGGGCGGTTCTTGGCGCTGATGATGCCCGTCGTGACCGTGTTCGACAGGCCGAAGGGGGCGCCGATCGCGATCGTCGAGTCGCCCACCGCCACCTTGTCGGAGTCGCCCAGAGTCAGGGGCTTCAGATCCGTCGGCGCGTTCTTCAGCTTGATGACCGCCACGTCGTAGCCCTGTGCGTGGCCGACGACCTCGGCGTCGTACTTCTTGCCGCTCGGGAAGGTGGCCGACACCTTGCCGCCGTCGACGGCCTCCGCCACCACGTGGTTGTTGGTGACGATGTGGCCTTCCTTGTCGAACACGAAGCCGGTGCCCGTGCCGCCCTCGCCGTCGCTGTTCGACGCCTCGATGGTGACCGTGCTCGGCAGCGCCGCGGAGGCCACGGCGGCGACCGTACCGGCCGCGCGCTTGACGTCACCGCCGTTCTGCGAGGCCGAGACGGTCGTGGAGCCGGTGGAGGTGTCATTGCGGTCGGCCAGCGTGTAGCCGATGCCGCCGCCGACCCCGCCCGCGACCAGCGCGGCCACGAGGATCGCGGCGATCAGACCGCCGCGCTTGTTGCCCGGCTTGGGGGCCGGCTGCTGCGTCTGCTGCCACGGGGAGCCCCAGCCGCCGTCGCCGGAGCCTCCGTGGCCACCAGGACCACCGGCGCCTCCGGCCGCGCCCGCGTTTCCGTACGCGCCGCTGCCGTCCGCGTACGCGCCGCCGGCGCCGTTGTCCGCGTACGAGGGGACGGCGGGCGGTGGCGGGGGCGGCCAGGCCGCGTCGGGCGCGGAGGACCCACCAGGCCCACCGGGCCCGCCGGTTCCGCCCACGCCACCGGTCCCGCCGGTCCCGCCTGCGCCACCGGTCCCGCCGGGTGCCTGTCCGTAGCCCCCGCCGACCGCCTGGGCCACGCCCTGGTCCTGTGGCATGCCCTGGCCCTGGCCCGCTGCCGCCGCGTAGCCGGGCGCCCCTGCGGACACCAGCTCGGGATGCGGCTGCTGTGCCGTCGGCTGCTCCGCATGCGGTACCTGCGCCACCGGCGGCTGCACCGCGGTCGCGCCCGGCTGCGGGGCCGTCGGCGGGACCGGCGGGAGCTGCGTCGTCGGCGCGTTGTCGGCGGGGATACCGGCCGGGGCCGCCTGGGCGGTGGTCTCCGCCGGTGCCGCGCTCGGCTCGTGCGCCGGGGCCGGCGCGGAGGCAGCGGGAGTTTCCACCGGCACGGGAGGTGCGGACGGGGCCGGGGGTACCGCGGTGCCCTCGTTCTCGGTGCTCACAGCTTTTCTCCTCGATCCACGGCTTCAGCTTGTCGGCGGTCGACTGTTCTTGGTCGCACATGAGGCTGTGCGTGACCGTTGTATGCGGTCAGCTTTTCCCACGAGCCGTCAGGGCACCATAAGCGGTTTCTGTGGGTCCGGGACCTTCCTTTATATAGGATCTATCGGACTAATGGCGTGTACTGTGCGTACAGACCAGGTCGTCCACCGTCACCACCCCCACGCGTACCCCGCCACGGTGGCACCATGACGCGGTGACCCACGCACCACAGCTCCCGATTCAGGTCGTCGCCCACCGGGGGGCCTCCGAGGCTGCCCCCGAGCACACCCTGGCCGCGTACAAGAAGGCGATCGAGGACGGGGCGGACGCCCTCGAATGCGATGTCCGGCTGACGGCGGACGGCCACCTCGTCTGTGTCCACGACCGACGCGTCAACCGTACGTCGAACGGTCGCGGCGCGGTCTCCGCCCTGGAACTCGCCGACCTGGCCGCCCTGGACTTCGGCTCCTGGCGGAACGGCGACGAGGCCCCCGACTGGGAGGTCACCCCCGAGGACCGGGCGGACACCTCCGTCCTCACCCTTGAACGCCTGCTCGAACTCGTGGCCGACGCCGGACGCCGGGTGGAGCTGGCCATCGAGACCAAGCACCCCACGCGCTGGGCCGGTCAGGTGGAGGAGCGGCTGCTGGTCCTGCTGAAGCGGTTCGGTCTGGACGCGCCGGAGCCGGCCGCCGAGTCGGCGGTACGGATCATGAGTTTCTCGGCGCGCTCCCTGCACCGCGTCCGGGCCGCGTCCCCGACGCTGCCGACGGTCTATCTGATGCAGTTCGTCTCACCCCGGCTGCGCGACGGGCGACTGCCCGCCGGTGTCGGGATCGCCGGCCCCTCGATCCGGATCGTGCGCAACCACCCCGCGTTCATCGAGCGCCTGAAGAAAACCGGCCACCAGGTGCACGTGTGGACCGTGAACGAGCCCCAGGACGTCGACCTCTGTGTCGAGCTGGGCGTCGACGCCATCATCACCAACCGTCCACGCGCGGTCCTCCACCAACTCGGCCGCTGACCGCACCCCCTCCAGGTCACCACCGAGCGAACGGGCTCCAACAACTCCGAACACCCCGATATCGACAACTCCGCACACGACCTCCCCGACGGCTTCGAACACGCTTCTGTTCACATCTGCGAGCACTCCGCCGAGCCCTGCCACCGCCGCCGACCGCTCTTGACGGAGGTAAGAATTCCGCCAAGACGGCCGGACCACACCCGAGGACAAGTCGGCACATCGGGGGCGAAATTCAGCCAGACGGCTACGGGGAGTGCACCGGCGCGTTCGGTCCGTATTCGATCGTTACGAGTGCGTCAGAGCACGTGTGTTGGCCGGTTTCCAGTCCAGTCCAATGGGGCATTCACACCGTGGCGTGGGGCGAAGGAGGTCTCGGGGGTGGCGTTGGTGGTGGCACAGGAGGTGCCCACGTCGTCGAGCATGGCCGTACCCCATGGCCCTGCGGGCGTGGGGGAAGCGAGGCACCGGATGCGCGATCAGTTGCGCGACGGTGGTGTGGCGGAATCGGTCATCGACGACGCCCTGCTGATCCTTTCCGAACTACTCAGCAATGCCTGCAAACACGGCAGGCCGCTCGGCGACGCCCTGGCCGGTGACGGCGATGTGCGCTGCGCCTGGCGCGTGGACCCCTCGGGGCGGCTCACGGTCGAGGTGACGGACGGCGGTGGTCCGACCCGTCCGGTTCCGTCCACGCCCTCGGTCACCGCACACGGCGGCCGCGGGCTGAACATCGTGACGGCACTGGCCGACGACTGGGGCGTGCGCGACGACGCCCGCGGCGAGGTCACCGTGTGGGTCGTCGTCCAGCACGACGTCCTCCGCGCCCACCGCCGGGACGACTTCGCCACCCGCGTGGCGGCCCCGTCGGTCTCCGCCCTCCCCGACCTGGACTTCGCGGACGCGTTCGACGACATGGACTGACCGCCGGTCGGGCGCGACCCGGCCTGAACGACCCGGCTTGAACCACCGGTTCCGGGACGACTCGGTGCGTTGTCCACAGGGTCCCGTCGGGCGTCGTACGAGCGGCTAGGCTCGCGCCAGTACGAGACGAGCCGTGATCGGGAGACACCCACGATGGCCAAGAAGCGACCCCACACGAAGGCCAAGCGCCCACAGGACACCGGCGGAGTCGGCGCCGTAGGCGCTGATGGGCAGGTTCCGGTTGTCGGCGCGCGCGAGCAATGCCCCTGCGGCAGCGGCCGCCGTTACAAGGCCTGTCACGGCCGGGCCGCCGCCCAGGCGGTGACCGAGCTGGTGCGGCGACCCTTCGAGGACCTGCCGGGCGAGTGCGACTGGGTCGCGCTGCGCGAGCTGGTGCCCGCCGCCACCGTCGAGCTGAAGCTGAAGGACGCGCTCCCCGAGGGCGTCCCCTCGGTCACGCTCGCCACCGTCCTGCCGATGGCCTGGCCCGCGCTGCGCCGCGACGACGGCACGGTGCTGCTCGGCCTGCAGAACGACACGGCGTCGGGCGACATCAGCCGCGACCTCGCCGACACCCTCCAGCGCGCCCTGGTCGCAGAGCCGGGCACTCCGGTTCCGGGCCGACGCGCCCCGGCCGACGGTCCGCGCCTGCAGGACCTGCTCGACCCCGAAGGTGAGTTCGAGCCAGTTGTGCACTCGGGCTTCGAGTTCTGGGTCCCGGACACGGAGAACGCGACCCCGGAGGTGACCGCCTCCCTGGAGCGCGCCAACTCCGCGGCCATCCCGACCGTGAAGCTCGCGGGCGTCGACTCGGCGTACTGGTGCGAGACCCCCGAGAAGAACCACCTGCGCTGGGTCATGCCGCACGCCGAGGAGCGGCTTCTGGACGCTCTCGCGCGGCTGCACGCGGCCGGGCGCTCCGGCCTCGGCGAGGGCACCCGGCTGGTGGGCTCCTTCCGTGCTCACGGCCTCACCGTGCCGGTCTGGGACCTGCCGAGCGGGGTCGGCGCGGACGACATCGAGAAGCCAGCGGCCGAGTTCGCCGAGCGGCTCGCCGCCGCCCTGGCCGACGAGTCCCCGCTCACCGCGGACGAGCGCCGGGCACGCGGCGGACTCACCAACCGACAGGTCACGCTCAGCTGACATTCGCTCCCGGGCCGACCGCGCGGCCGGCTGATCGAGTGCGTTCGAAGTGTGGTGACTCCTGTCACAACTCCCCTACGTGACAGGCAAATTCGTGTCCGAATAGCCAAGACCGAATTTGCGAAGCGCCGATCTCTTGTTACGGTTCCATTAGCCCGGTTGCTGGTGCATCCCCCGTCGCCAGCAACCGGGTCTTTTCATGCCCGGGCTCCGGAGCGCCTCCGCTGTACGGAACCCCTCTGGGCGTCAACCCCCTTACGAGCGGCCCGAGTTGCTCCCTGAGCGCAGCAACAGCGGCCCACTGCCGTCGGGTGCCGCGAACTCCGCCACGGCCGTGTACGCCCCCGTACCGCCCCGCGTGCGCTCCCTCGGCGTCTCGCACGCCCCCGGCTCGTCGTGCGCGCCCACGGCGCAGTGCATGCGTACGGTGCGCCCGCCGGGCGCCATCAGGCTGAGGACCGAACTCAGCTCCCGCCCGGTCGCGTTGCGGTAGTAGGTGCGGGCCCATGTCTCCTCACCCTGAGTGAGGACACACGTCTGCGCCTCGATGCCGTCGGGGGAGGTGAGTTCGGGGCCGCAGCGGGCGGCGGTGGCGAGTCCGAGGCCGAGCGGCTCGCGCGAGGACCGCTCGGGGCCGTCCGCCGCGTCGACCCCGTCCGCCGCCTTCTCGTCCGCCCCGCCCTCCTTCGGATCCACGCGCCCGGAGGACTCCTGGACATCCCCGCCGGGCCCGTCCGCGCTTCCGTCGGCACCGCTGCCGCCCCCGGCCCCGAGTCCGGCGGCAGCACCGACGCGCCCGGCGGCACGATCGAGTGCGGAGGGGAGAGCGGGCTCGGAGGTGAGGGCGCGTTCGGACGTACGTACGTCGCCGAGCGGGCCGGCGGAGGCGGCGAGCGGCAGGCCCAGCGCGACCGCGACCGCCGCGGTCAGTCCCGCGAGGCGGAGTCGGCGCGGATCCGGCCCGCCGTCCGCCGGCTTCGGTGCTCGGTGGCTCCGGAGCGGGGGAGCGCTGTGGCGACCGCGCGACGACGGAGCCCCTTGGCCCCCGGGAAGACGCTGCATGTGCGGAAGATAACGACCGACCGGGGGCGCCCGGTCCCCCGCGCGCCGGGCGGGCTCAGAACTCGGGCGCGCTCACACCCGTACGAGTGAGGGCGTCGACGACCGCGTCCACGACCGCCTCGACGTCGGGCACCCAGGGCGCGGCCGAACCGGGCAGCGGTGCGCGCTCCCAGCGGATCGAGCCGTGGCCGGTCTCGGAGGGGGGCAGGGCCAGATAGCCGCCCTCGCCGTGGAAACGGAGGGAACCGGGCACGAAGTCCTTGGCGTAGAGCAGCTCGCCCAGCTGCTCCATCGAGTACGGCGCCACCAGGATCGCCCAGCGGTGCGGGGCCGCGACCACGGGGCCGAGGCGCATCCCCGTGCGGTCGAGCGCGGCGAGGGCACGGGAGGCGGCCAGGGCCGGCAGGCTCACCGCGCAGGGGGCGCTGCCCCCGGTGGCCAGCACGATCGGCGCCGTCGGCCGGTTGTTCCACCACCAGCGGACCATGCGCTCATCGGTGGTGGCGGCCAGCAGGCCGGGATCGAAGGGGTGAGCGCCGGGCACCACGCACTCCGGGTCCGGGCAGCCGCAGCGGGCACGCCCCTGCGGGTCCGGCGCCACCCCCGGGAGTACGGGCCACTGCCATTCCGTCGCGAACGTCAGGGCCTGCTCAAGAAGCTCGGGCCTCCCGCCGTTGCGCCTGGACAGGAGCCTGCGTCGCTTTCCGGGGATCTCGCGCATGAGCGCTCGTCCTTTCCGTTGCACGCATGGCAACACCGTGGGGTCACTCACAACATGTGTCGTTCACTTCACTGTGCGTACCTGTCGGCGCGTCACACCCCTGTCGCGGACAAGGGGAACTCCTGCGGGCCGAGCTCGGTTACGTCCGCGTCCATCGCTTGCGTCGACTTGCGTCTGTCAAAAGCATGGCCATGGCGCAGGGGTGGCGGCGCCTGGCGTTTTGCTGTCCCGCGTGTGCTCGCCGCCTCCGCCACGGGAGGATGGGGCTCGGTCGTCGGTGGATAGGACGCCCGGTTCCGTCGCCAGGTTCCGGGTGGCCTCCGCCACCCCTGGTCTTCACCGAGTACGTACCCATCACGACCGCTGTGACGCTCTGTTGAACAAGGCCAGTCGACCTCAATACACCGTTCACCACAACACTTTTTAGCCAACTTCGCATTTTCCAGAGGACTGGACAAGAAGGGGACAGGAGTCCAACGGTGTCTCACGGACACCAGATATCCCAGCAGGACAATGCTGGACATCCCCTCACGAGTGCGTGTACATGTGGAGACACTGCTAGCGGCGCAGAATGACATGGGGGTTTGCGATGCTTTTGAGCAATACGCACCGGTCGGAAAGCCGGACACCATGAACGCCCCTCACCCTCCGAAAGTGGCTGGAATCGATTCAACGGTTCCCTCCCCCGCACACACTGTCGCGCCCACGCCCGTGGCCCCGGGCACCCCCTCGGCCACTCCCGCCACAGAACCGGGCACCGCTCCGGGCGCCGTTCTGCAGGACAGACTCGCGGGCTGGGTCTCGGACCTCACGACGCTGCACGAACTCACCGAACGTCTGACCCGCACGAACTCACTCGACAGCGCCCTGAAGGAAACCCTGCACGCCGGAGCCGCCCTCGTCGGCGCCCGACGCGGTCTCGTCGTCCTGGAACCGGGCGACGGACTCGGCCCGGACACCACCATCGGACTCGGCCTCGGCCGCGCCGATCTCGGGCACATCGAGACCGTGCCGCGCAGCTCCCTGCCGTACGGCCGCATCCTCGACGGACTGCCGGGCGGCGACGGCGAGATCGCCCAGCCCGACCTGTTCGCCGAGGACGGGCTCCACCCCCGCCACCGCGAGGTGGCCGCCCGGCTCGGATACGCGGCGAGCTACGCGCTCCCCCTGTCCACCGAGGCGGCCGGCCGCCGCGGCGCCGCCGTCTGGCTGTACGACGAGCCCGCGGAGCCGGTCGAGCGGCAGCGGCACCTCGCCGGGCTCTACTCGCGGTACGCCGCCGAGCACCTGGCGCGGCTCGTCGAGGTCGAGCGCACGCGCGCGTGCATGGCGACGATCGCCGAGGAACTGCTCCCCTCCCGGCTGCCCCGCGTCCCCGGCGTCCAGCTCGCCGCCCGGCACCGCACCGTGCCGCGCGGCGGCGGCGACTGGTACGACGCGCTGCCGCTGCCCGACGCCGCGCTCGGCCTCGCGGTCGGCTCGGTGACCGGGTCCGGGCCCAGCGCGATCGCCGCGATGGGCCGGCTGCGGGCCTCGCTGCGCGCGTACGCCGTGATGGAGGGCGAGGACCCCGTCGCCGTCCTCTCCGACCTGGAGCTGCTGCTGCGCCTCACCGAGCCCGCCCGCTCCGCCACCGCGCTCTTCGCCTACGTCGAGCCGGCGCTGCGCAAGATCACGCTGGCCGGGGCCGGGCACAGCCCGCCGCTGGTGATCGGCGAGCGGCGCACCGAGTACGTGGAGACGTCCCTGTCGGCGCCTCTCGGCATGCTCGCCTGCTGGGAGGCGCCCAGCGTCGAGCTGACCGCCCAGCAAGGAGAAACCGTCCTGCTGTACACCGACGGCCTCCTCCAGCGCACCGGCGAGCCCGTCGACCGCGCCTTCGCCCGCCTCCACGCGGCCGCGGCAGGCGTCCCCCGGGCCCTGCGCACGGACCCCGGCGCGATCGCCGACCACGTGCTGCGGACCGTCCTGCCGCACGGGCTCGACGAGGGGGCATCTCCCGGTCGAGCGAAGCCGGGAGCGGGGGAGGGCGGCGCGGAGGACGTGGTGCTGCTGGCGGCACGGTTCGAGTAGGCCCTCCTGGAGGACCTCCGGTCGTGCCTGCGCGGTCGCCTCGGGCCAGGCACGCCGAGCCTTTTCGGCTGCTTCGCGTGAGCATTCGGTGACCAGCGGTAAGAGGTGCTTCGGCCCTGGGCCCCCTTCGGTGCGACCGTACGATGGACGAGGTCCAGTGCCGTATCTAGGAGGATGACCGTGGCGGACGAGCTCGTACCGCAGACCCCGGAAACCGAGGCCGGAGCCGAGGCCGAGGAGCCGATCAAGCAGCGGAAGAACGGCCTGTACGCGGGCGTCTCGGACGAGCTGGCCGAGAACATGAAGTCGGGCTGGGCCGACACGGAGCTGCACGGGCTGGAGCCGATCGCCCAAGCCGCCGAGACCGCCGCCCGCCGCGCCGCGCTCTCCGCGCGCTTCCCGGGCGAGCGCCTGGTCGTCCCCTCGGGCAATCTGAAGGTCCGCTCGAACGACACCGACTACCCCTTCCGGGCGTCGGTGGAGTACGCGTACCTCACCGGCAACCAGACCGAGGACGGTGTCCTGGTCCTGGAGCCGGTGGGCGAGGGCCACGAGGCGACGATCTACCTCCTGCCGCGCTCCGACCGCGAGAACGGCGAGTTCTGGCTCTCCGGCCAGGGCGAGCTGTGGGTCGGGCGCCGGCACTCGCTCACCGAGTCGGAGGAGCTGTACGGCATCCCCGCCGCCGACGTGCGCGAACTCGCCGACACGCTGCGCAAGGCCACGGGCCCGGTCCGGGTCGTGCGCGGCCATGACGCCGGCATCGAGGCGGCGCTCACCGACAAGGTCACCGCCGAGCGCGACGAGGAACTGCGGATCTTCCTGTCCGAGGCGCGGCTGGTCAAGGACGCCTTCGAGATCGGCGAGCTGCAGAAGGCGGTCGACTCGACCGTGCGCGGCTTCGAGGACGTCGTCCGCGTGCTGGACAAGGCCGAGGCCACGTCGGAGCGCTACATCGAGGGAACGTTCTTCTTGCGTGCCCGGGTCGAGGGCAACGATGTCGGCTACGGCTCCATCTGCGCCGCCGGCCCGCACGCCACCACGCTGCACTGGGTCCGCAACGACGGCCCGGTCCGCTCCGGCGACCTCCTCCTGCTGGACGCGGGCGTCGAGACGCACACGTACTACACCGCCGACGTCACGCGCACCCTGCCGGTCAACGGCACGTTCAGCGAGATCCAGAAGAAGATCTACGACGCCGTGTACGACGCCCAGGAGGCCGGTATCGCCGCCGTGCAGCCGGGCGGCAAGTACCGCGACTTCCACGAGGCCGCGCAGCGCGTGCTGGCCGAACGGCTGGTCGAGTGGGGGATCGTCGAGGGGCCGGTGGAGCGGGTCCTGGAGCTGGGGCTGCAGCGCCGGTGGACGCTGCACGGCACCGGGCACATGCTCGGCATGGACGTCCACGACTGCGCCGTCGCGCGCGCCGAGTCATATGTCGACGGGACCCTGGAGCCCGGGATGGTCCTCACCGTCGAACCCGGCCTGTACTTCCAGGCGGACGACCTGACCGTGCCCGAGGAGTACCGGGGCATCGGCGTCCGTATCGAGGACGACATCCTGGTGACGGAGACCGGCAACCGGAATCTGTCCGCGGGGTTGCCGCGCCGCTCCGACGAGGTCGAGGCGTGGATGGCGTCGCTGAAGAGCTGACGGCGCCCGTTGTCGTCTGCGGGTGAGTGGGGCTGGTCGCGCAGTTCCCCGCGCCCCTCAGCGGCATGGGTCGCGCCCGGGGTCTTTCAGGGGCGCGGGGAACTGCGCGAGCAACCACGACTCACCCGCACCCGCCCACGAGCCCTCACCGCCCGAGCGCTATCGCGTCCACGAACAGCGCGCCCGCCAGCAGCGACCCGCTCCCACGCGGACTCCATCCCCGCCCCTGAAGGTCCGTGTCGAGGGTGGTCAGGGCCTCATGACCGGCGTCAGTCGTCGTACCCCCCGCATCGATGACGGCCCGCGCACCCGCCTGGACGTGGCGAAGACCGTGGGGCCCGGCGGTGTAGAGCAACTCGGTGTCCTGGAGGGTCGACATGACCGTCAGGAGCGCGTCGAGGCGGGCATACGGCTCCGGCGTCCCCGCCGTGCGGGCCTCGGCCAGCACGTCCAGCGCCCGCCGCACATGGGGAAAGCCCGCCCGGGCCTCGCCCCGGGCCCCGGCCGCCCCGTACTGGGCGGAGACGGACGACCCCCGGGAGGGCCGCCGCGGCGCCCGGCGGTCGGGATGCGCGGCGATCTTCTTCGCGGTGGCGGCCAGTTCGCGCCCCCGGGCGCCGGGCTCCATGGCCGCCGCGGCGACCAGCAGCCCGAGCACCCAGGTGGCACCGCGATGCCCGCCCCCGGCGCGTTGCACGGAGTGTTCGGTGCAGCGCCCGATCGCGCCGAGCTCGGCCCGGAGTTCGGGCGTCGCCGCACCGTTGCGGCGGGCACAGGCCGCCATCGCCGCGAGGCCGGGCACCAGTGCCTTCGCCGACCAGCGCAGGGCACGGTGGTCCTGCCGGGTGACCCGGGCACCGAGGTCGCGCGGGTCGGGCAGTCCGGGCTTGGGCGACAGTTCCAACTGCCAGGTCAGCGCGGTCACCGCGGCCTGCGCCAGCGTCTCGTCCTCGCGGCTGCTCATGGGCGTACCTACGAGGCCGACTCGGAGGCCGTGGCGCCGTCGGTCGGGGCGTCCGTCGGGGGCTCGCCGGAGGGGGGCGTACCGCCCTCGCCGCCACCGCCGCTGCCGGCGCCGGTGTTCTCGGCGTCGGGGTCGATGCCGAGGGTGAGGAAGCCCTTGTAGCCGCGAGCCGGGTCGGCCTTCTTCACGGGCTTGAGGGTGAGCAGGCCGCTGGAGGCGCCGCCACCGTCGTAGACCATGTCGTTGTCGAGGGTGGTGTAGCTGCCGCTGTGCTGGGAGTACGGCTCGAGCGTGAAGATCTCCTGGGCGATCTCGTCGTCGAAGAAGAACTGGCCGGTGTGGTTGACCTTGCCGCCCTCGTACGTGCCGTCCTCCTTCTCGCCGCCCGTGTGCACCTTCACGTGGATGTGGCAGGTGCGCGGGGTGTACCAACCGGGGAAGATGGTCTCGAACTTGACGACCCCGTTCGCGTTCGCGATCTGGTAGCCACGGAGGTAGGTGGCGTCGTCGGCGGTCGAGCCGTCCTCGCTCTCGGCGGGCGCCGAACCGCCGGGGTTCGCGGTGGTGTAGCCCGAGTAGTAGCCCCAGGCGTCGCAGTGCCAGATCTCCACGGCCGCGCCGGGGACCGGGGTGCAGCCGTCGGTGGCGTCCACGACCGTGAGGCGCAGCGTCAGCGGGACACCGCTCTTGCCTTCGGTGATGTCCTTCCGGACCAGGGCGTTCGAGGTAGTACGGCCCCTCGGTGACGCTCGACATCAGCGTCATGCACGCGTCGCTGGTGCTCGTGGCCTCCGCCGTGGCCGTCGCCTCGGTGGTGGTCGTCGCCTCGTCGGCGAACGCGGACCGGTAGCCGGCGACCGCGAGCCCGCCGGCCGCGACCGTCCCTCCGGTCACCGCGAGAGCGCGGCGCCGGGTGATCGTTTTGCTTTTGTGGTTTCCCGTCATGGCAGTGAAGTTAGGGACGCAGTCCGTCAGCGGGTTTGGCCGTGGCTGTGCGGGGACTGAGAGTGCTGAGAACACTGAAGCCGCCCGGAATGTCACCTCTGCCCCCAACCGCCGTACTCCCCGGCAGGCGGTGAGACGGTTCTCACGTTTGCCGACCCGCATGCGGACGAGGCTTGTGGTGCCGTCCGAAGCACTCCTCGGCGTCGGCTATGTTCTGGTCGCGATCAGTGGACGACCGAATATTCGGCACCGTTCGCCCCGTCGACCGCTAACTTCTTCTGCGGTCGGTGCATGAGTGAGCAATTCCTGTCGGCATCTGCTTCATTGAGCCGCAAGACTCCGCAACCCCGTCAGTTTCCACGCACAGATTGATGAGGTCCCCATGAACGCATCCCTCGACCCCACGGCCGCAGAGTCAGGGACTACGGCCGCCGACGGTCCCGAGCGGGTGTCCTTGGTGCGGTTGGCGGCGCAGAGCAGCGGCGCGCTGTCGCCCGCTCTGACCCGCGCCGTATCGAACGGCGTCGAACGGAGGGGTCCGGGAAGGGTCGCGGTGGCGGCTTTCCAGTCCTCCGTCTGACAGCCGCCGAAACGCGACGACACCCGCATGACCGTCATGGGCCGACCGCACCTGCCGTTGCGCCAGTTCGTGCTGAAGATGCACAGTCGCTGCGATCTCGCCTGCGACCACTGCTATGTGTACGAACACGCGGACCAGAGCTGGCGCGGTCGGCCCCCGGTGGTGTCGGACGAGGTCCTGCGCGCCACGGCGGAACGTATCTCCGAGCACGCGAAGACCCATCAACTGGACGCCGTGCACGTCGTGCTGCACGGCGGCGAACCCCTCCTCGCCGGCCGGACCCGGCTGCGCGGGGCCGCCGCCGAACTGACCGCCGCCCTCGACGGCGTGTGCGAGCTGGACCTGCGGATCCACACCAACGCCGTCACCCTCGACGAGCGGTTCCTGGACCTGTTCGCGGAGTTCGGGATCAAGGTGGGCGTCTCGCTGGACGGCGACCGGGCCGCGAACGACCTGCACCGCCGCTACGCCGACGGACGCAGCAGCCACGACCGGGTCCTCAGAGGCATCGCCCTGCTCAACCAGCCCCGCTACCGGCACCTCTTCGCGGGCATCCTGTGCACCATCGACCTGCGCAACGACCCCGTCGCCGTTTATGACGCGCTCGCCGAACTCGCCCCGCCGCGCGTCGACTTCCTCCTCCCGCACGCCACCTGGGACGAGCCGCCGCCGCGCCCGGCCGAGGACACCGACGGCACGGCGTACGCGCGCTGGCTGCTGGCCGTCCACGACCGCTGGACCGCGACCGGCCGCACCATGGACGTCCGTGTCTTCGACTCCGTCCTGCGGACCCTGCGCGGCGACAGCAGCCTGACCGAGTCCCTGGGGCTGGCCCCGGCCGACCTCGCCGTGATCGAGACCGACGGGACCTTCGAACAGGCCGACTCCCTGAAGACCGCGCACGACGGCGCCCCCGCCACCGGCCTGGACGTGTTCGCCCACTCCCTGGACGAGGTGGCCGCGCATCCGGGCATCGTGGCCCGGCAGCAGGGCCTCGACGGGCTGGCCGAGCAGTGCCGCGCCTGTCCGGTCGTGCGCTCCTGCGGCGGCGGCCTCTACGCCCACCGGTACCGGTCCGACGGCAGCGGATTCCGCAACCCTTCCGTGTACTGCTCCGATCTGCTGTCCCTCATCACCGACCTCCGGGACCGTCATATGACCGACCAGTCCGTCCGGCCGGCGCTCGCCGAGCACCACCTCGCCGAACTCGCCACCGGTCGTGGCACGGCCGCCACCGTGGATCTGCTGGCCCGCCACCAACTCTCCCTGGTCCGCGAGTTGCTGGGGCATGTGTGGCACGAGACGACGCACACCCCGCAGGGCGAGGACGCCTGGCGGACGCTGACCGTCCTCGACGGCGAGGCACCCGAGTCGGTGGACCGGGTCCTGGCCCACCCCTATGTACGGACCTGGGCCCTGCGCTGCCTCGGCGGCGACGCGGAGGCGGCCGCGACGGCCGTACACGGGATCGCGGAGATCACCGCGGCCGCCGCGCTGCGCGCCGGGCGCGCGGAAACGGTCGTCGTCCCGGTCCGCGACGGCCTGCTGCGTCTGCCCACGCTCGGGACGCTGACGCTGGAGGCGGGCATCGAACAGGCCGAGGTCCGCACGGACGCCGACGGCTGCACGGTCCACGCGGGCGGCCGGACGTACACGGTGGGCCGGACGGGCGCCAAGGACCCCGCCTGGCAGGGGACTCGGCGGTTCGACCTGGACGGCTGGTCCGTCGCCCTGGAGGACACCGACCCCTGGCGGGACTGCCACGGCCACCCGGCACACCCCCGGCTCACCGAGGGCGAGGCCGAGGCGTGGCGGGCCGGCCTGACGGCGGCCTGGGCCTGGATCCGCCGCGAACTGCCCGAGTACGCCCCGGGAATCGCCGCCGGGCTCCGCGTGATCACCCCGCTGCTGCCCTCGCCCGAGAACGCCGACCTCAGCTCGGCGGCCCGCGACGCCTTCGGCGCGGTGGCCATCGCCCGCCCGGGCACACCGGAGACGCTGGCGCTGCTGCTCGTCCATGAGTTCCAGCATGTGAAGCTGGGCGCCGTACTGGATCTGGTGGACCTCCACGATCCGGCCTGCGAGACGCTGTTCTACGCGCCCTGGCGGGCCGACCCGCGCCCTCTGGAGGGGCTGTTGCAGGGGACGTACGCGCATCTGGCGGTGGTCGACTTCTGGCGGGCACGATGGCGGGGCGGGGGCGGCCGTGACGCGGAGGTGCGGTTCTCACGGTGGCGGGACCAGACGGCTCAGGCGGTGGAGACACTGGCGACATCGAAGGCGCTGACGGAGGACGGGGAGCGGTTCGTCGCCGGGCTCCGGGAGGCGCTGGCCGGGGACGCGGTGAGCGTGGACGCACTGCGGGCGGCCCGACGGGCGGCGGAGGAGCACCGGCGGACTGTTCGGCCGCCGGGACATTGAGCCGGTTCGGCATATTCCACGGGCCGCCGCGCTCTTCCTACACTGAGGAAAGTCACCGGGCATCGGGGGGCACGGGTGCGAGGAGATGCGGCCAGGGGCGGCGGAAGCCCTTATTTCTTCCTCAGTTATGCGCACACGCCGCGAAATGACGCCGGTGACCTCGATCCGGACGTCTGGGTGAAAAAGCTGTACGACGGGCTGTGCGCCCACATCATGCAGATGACCGATCTGCCGCGGGGCGCGAAGGCCGGCTTCCTGGACCAGGGCATGGCGGTCGGCACCCGCTGGACGGACGAGCTGTCGGAGAACCTCGCGCGCTGCAAGGTGTTCGTGCCGCTGTACTCGCCGCGCTACTTCCGCAGCGAGCAGTGCGGCCGGGAGTGGTGGGCCTTCACCCAGCGGCAGATCAGCCACCGGGCGCGCGGCGGTGAGGCCCGGGGGCACGCGATCATCCCCGCGTTATGGGTGCCCGTGGAACTCGCCCAGCTGCCGCACGCGGCCAGGGACCTCCAGTTCAACCACGTGTCCTTCGGCCAGGACTACGCGGAGGAGGGCTTCTACGGGCTGACCAAACTCCGCTACCTCCGCGACGAGTACGAGCGGGCCCTGTACCGGCTGGCCAAGCAGATCGTGCAGGTGGCCAAGACGACCGAGCTGGACGAGGGGCAGGTGTACGACGAGTACGAGTCGCTGCCCAGCGCGTTCGGGGCCCTGGGCCATCCCCCGGAGTTCGACATCTCGGTCCTGGCCTGCACCCGCGCCGATCTGCCGCCGGGCCGCGCGCCCGACTGCTACGGTCCACTGCCGCGCGACTGGAACCCGTACCACCCGGCGTCGGCCCGGCCGCTCGGCGAACACGCGGCCGACCTGGTGCGCACCATGGACTACAAGGTGAACATCGGGGACTTCGAGAAGGACGCCGACCGTCTGCTCGGCCCGGGACCGCCCCGGGCGCCCGGACTGCTGCTGCTCGACCGGTGGGCACTGGGCTCCGCCCGGGGCCGGGAGCTGATGGAACGGCTGTGCGAGGAACAGCGGCCGTGGATCAGCGTGATGATCCCCAGGTGCGACGACGACGCCGGGTCGGCGCGGGACAAGAGACTGACCGCGCTCACGGAGAAGGCCCTGGCCACGCGGACGACGGAGGGCAGCGGGCACCGGACCCTCAACGGCGGCATCCGCACCCTGGACGCCTTCGGGAACGAACTGCAGACGGCCGTGAAGCAGGCCGTCGCCTCCTACGAGGCACACGCGCGGACCTTTCCGCCGTTGGGACCCCGCACCGGACCTCCACGGCTGAGGGGCCCGGCGGATCTGAGCGGCTAGGCCCGGTGTCACCGGGACGTACGGGCGTACGGGCGCAGGTGGGGAACGGGCGTACGGCAAGGGCAGGTCGGACGGGCGGAGGACGGCAGGCGCATGACGGAGAACCGCAACGGCACGGTGATCACGTTCTACTCGTACAAGGGCGGCACCGGGCGGACCATGACGCTCGCCAACGTGGCATGGATCCTGGCCGCGAACGGACACCGCGTCCTGGTCGTCGACTGGGACCTGGAGGCGCCGGGCCTGCACAAGTTCTTCCACCCGTTCCTGAACCCCGCCATGCTCCGGGCCACACCCGGGCTGATCAACATCATCGACGACTACCGGCGGCAGGCCCTGCTCGACCTGCCCGACCGCGCCCCCGACTGGCACCGCAGGCACGCCCGGGTCCGGCCCCACGCGCTCACCCTCGACTGGGCGTTCCCCGAGGGCGGCAGCCTGGACTTCCTGTCCGCCGGGCGGCGCCACGACGACTACCCGCTGGTCGGCAACCTGGACTGGGAGCTCTTCTACGCCAGTTACGGCGGCGGCCAGTTCTTCGACGCGATGCGCTCCGACATGCGACGCCACTACGACTACACCCTGATCGACAGCCGCACCGGCCTCAGCGACCTCGCGGACATCTGCACCGTGCAGATGCCCAACACGCTGGTCGTCTGCTACACCCTCAGCGGCCAGAGCATCGAGGGCGCCGCCGCCGTCGCCCAGGACATCCGGGAGCGGTTCGGCCACAAGGGCATTCGCATCCTGCCGCTGGCCATGCGCATCGACCTCGGCGAGAAGGACAAGCTCGACGCGGGGCGCGCGCTGGCCCGGGAGCGCTTCGCCGGGCTGCCGGCCGGCCTGGACGGCGAGCGGCTCACCGACTACTGGTCGTCGATGGAGATCCTCTACCAGCCGTACTACGCCTACGAGGAGATCCTGGCGGCCTTCGGCGACCCGCCGAAGACGGCCAACTCGATGCTGAGCGCCTGCGAACGGGTCACCTCCGTCGTCACCGAGGGCCGGGTCACCGGGCTGCCCCTGATCGGCGAGGAGAAGCGGGCCCGGTACAAGGCCGCCTACACCCGGCGGCGGCCGCTGCCGGTCTCCCGGCTGGTCCTGTACTACGTCTCCGAGGACCGGATGTGGGTGGACTGGCTGGAGTCGGTGCTGCGGGACGCCGGGTTCGAGGTGGCGCCCATGGACGTCCGGGCGCTGCCTCAGGACGCCGACGCGCTGCCTCGGGACGACGACCGGGACGGGGCCGACGGCGAGGACACGTCCGACGGCTCGGAACGGCTGCTCGCCGTGGTCTCCCACGCCTTCCTCAACTCCCGCCGTGCGCGCCGGGCCTGGGACGACGCCGTACGCGTCCGGGGGCGGGGGCCGCGGAACCGGCCGGTGGCGGTGCGCGTCGACGACGTCCGGCTCAGCCTGCCGCAGTCCGGCCGGGGCGCGCTCGACCTCAGCCGGCTGGACGAGGAGCGGGCGTACACCACGCTGCTCACCGGCCTCGACCACCCGGACGTCCTGCCCGCACCGCCCGGCGGCGCCGCGCGCTTCCCCAACACCGGGACGCGGATCTCCAACGTCCAGCCCCGCTACCCGTGGTTCACCGGCCGCTCCCCGATCCTGGACCGGCTGCGCGAGCGCCTGGTCAGCGACCGCTCCGGGCAGCGGCTGCCGCAGGTGCTGCACGGCCTGGGCGGGGTGGGCAAGTCCCAGCTGGCCCGCGAGTACGCCCA
Source organism: Streptomyces sp. CA-210063 (assembly GCF_024612015.1). Taxonomy (NCBI): domain Bacteria; kingdom Bacillati; phylum Actinomycetota; class Actinomycetes; order Kitasatosporales; family Streptomycetaceae; genus Streptomyces; species Streptomyces sp. CA-210063. Next base: position 5,486,615 of record NZ_CP102512.1, on the reverse strand, counting down.
TCGGTTCAAGGCGGACTACGACCTGGTGTGGTGGATCGACGCCGAACAGCCGGACCTGGTCCCGCCGAAGGTGGCAGCGCTCGCCCGGGAACTGGGCCTGCCCGTCGGCGACGACGTCTCCGAGGCGGCCGAGGCGGCCATGACCGCCCTCCGGCAGGGGAATCCGTGCGCGCGCTGGCTGCTGATCTTCGACAACGTCCCGGACCTGGACCGGGCGCCGCACCTGTTCCCGGATCAGACCGGGGCCCCGCAGGACCACGTCTACGGCCACATCCTGGTCACCACCCGCGCCCGGCCCGGCTCGACCCTGGTCCAGTCGCTGGAGATGGAGGTCTTCACCCGCGAGGAGAGCGTGGAGCATCTGTGCCGCCGGGTGCCCGGGCTGCGCGAGGCCGACGCGGACCGGGTCGCCGACGCGCTGGGCGACCTGCCGCTCGCCGTGGAGGTCGCGGCGGCCTGGCTGGAGGCGACGGCCACCCCGGTGCACGAGTACATCGAGCAGCTGCGGGAGCAGTCCACCCGGGTGCTGTCCGTGCAGGAGGCCGTGGACGCCGTCGAGTACCCGTCCTCCGTCGGCGTCACCTGGAACATCTCCATCACCCGGCTGCGCGAGGAGTCCCCGGCGGCGGCCCGGCTGCTCGAACTGTGCGCCTTCTTCTCGGCCGAGCCCATCTCGATGTCCCTGATCAGCAGCGACGCGATGATCGACGCCCTGCTCCCGTACGACCGGGACCTGCGCGCCCGCTACATGCTCGGCCGCGTCACCCAGGCCCTGAACCGCTTCGCCCTCGCCAAGGTCGACTCGGCCGACAACTCGATCCAGGTGCACCGCCTGGTCCAGGCGGCGGTACGGGACAGCCTGGACGACCAGCGGTACATGCAGACCATGCACGAGGTGCACCGCATTCTCGCCGCCGCCCGGCCGCGCGAGGGTGCCGTGGACGATCCCGCACAGTGGCTCGGGTTCGAGGTGATCTGGCCGCATCTGACGCCCTCGAAGATCCGCGAGTGCGCGGAGGAGGGGCCGCGCCAGCTGATGGTCGACCGCGTCCGCTACCTGGGCAGGCGTGGCGAACTGCACGCCGCGCGGACCCTGGCCACCCAACTCGACGAAAAATGGACCGAGTTCGCGGAGGCGGACGACGAGCAGATTCTCAACCTCCGCTTCCAGTTGGCCAACGTGCTGCGCGCCCAGGGTGAGTACCAGGCCGCGAGGGCCATGGACGAAAGCACCCTGGACGGCCGACGACGGCTCTTCGGAGAGGGGCACCCGAGCATCCTCATCGCCTCGGGCAGCCTCGCCGCCGACTACAGGGCGCTGGGCCGCTACAAGGAGGCCCTGGAACTGGACCTGCGGATCCATCTTGGCTTCAAGGAGATCTTCGGCGAGGACCACGGGCGCACGCTGTCCGCCGCCAACAACCTGGCCATCGACTTCCGGCTGGGCGGCGACAGCGAGACCGCCCGCCGCCTCACCGAGGACACGGTCCGCCGCCGTACCGCCCTGCTGGGCCCGACGCATCCCTACACCCTCGCCACCAAGGGTCACCACGCACGCGACCTGCGCGACCTCGGCGACTACCGGACCTCCGCCGAGCTGCTGCGCGAGGTGCGTGAAGGGTTCGAGCAGGTGTTCAACCCGGGTGTGCCGGAGGTGCTGCAGGCCGACAAGAGCCTCGCCGTCTCGCTGCGCAAGGCGGGCCGTATCGCCGAGGCACTGCGGATCACGGAGGAGACCTGGAAGACGTACGCCCGCTATCACGACCGCTACGGCAGCACCATCCCCGAGGTCCTGGCCTGCGGGCTCAACCTCGCCGCGGACTACTTCGTCACGGACCCCGAGGACGGTCCCGCGCGGGCGGTACGGCAGGTCGAAGAGGTGCTGGACGGGTATCGGGACTCGTTCGGCGCCGAGCATCCGTTCACCATGTACTGCTTCAACAACCTCGCCATGTACCACCGGGTCCTGGGGAACGCGGAGAAGGCGCAGGAGCTGAGCCGCCACGCCCACGACGGCCTGGCGGCGACCCTCGGCGACGACCATCCGGCCGTCCTGTCCGCCGCCCTCAACCTGGCCAACGCCTACGGGGACCTGGGCCTGCACGAGCGCGCCGAGCACGGGGAACGCCAGGCCGTGGAGGGGCTCCGCGAGCGTTTCGGCCCCGACCACCCCGATGTGCTGGTCGGCACGGCCAACCTCGCGATCACCCTCCGGGACACCGGCCGCACGGAGGAGGCTGACCGGCTCCACAAGAAGATGGTGACCCGGCTCTCCCAACTCCTGGGCACCACCCACCAGGTCACAGCGCTGGTCCGCTCCTGGCAGCGGGTGGGGCGGGACTTGGAGCCGCATCAGATCTGAGGGGCGTGGAGGGGGCGGCGGGGTGGGGTGGGTGCCGGGGGGGTGTGTGGGGCGGGTGCGGTCGCGTGCCGGGGCGGAGAAGGGGCCGTCGCGCGCCGCGGGGTGTGGGGCCGGGTGCGGGCGTGTGCCGGGGTGGGGCGGGGCCGTCGCCGCGCCGGGGCGGGCGGAGGGGCGTGGCCAGAGAGAGCGCGGGCACGGCCGTCGTGCCGGAGCGGGCGGGCTACACCGCCACCAACGGCGCGCCCTCGCGCCACTTGAGGATCTTGTCGAAGCTGACCACCGCGCCGCCGCGGCCCGGCTTGTTGCCGATGTGGACGTGGTCGGCGAGTTCACGGATGAGGCCGAGGCCCCGGCCGTTCTCGTCGTCGGTGTGGGCCGGGCGGACCGGGTGGCGGTGGGGGAACCCGGGTCCGGAGTCGGCGACCTCGATACGGCATTTCTCGCCGTCGAGGTAGGCGGTGACCCGGTACGCCTCGGACGTACCGCCCGCAGCGACCGCGCCCCCGTGCTCGACGGCGTTGGCACAGGCCTCGCTGAGGGCGACGGAGAGGTCGTAGGAGACGTCCGGGTCGACGCCCGCCGTCTCCATCGTGCCCATCAGCAGCCGCCGGGCGAGCGGCACGCTCGCAGCCTCACGCCGCAAATGGAGTGACCACCAGATGCTCATGCTCCAGCCTCCTGGCCGCGGCTCGACATACCGTTACGTATTGCCGCCAACGCCCCCGCGCAATCGCCCGGAACCCGTCTCTCCGCCCATACGGCGGATGCGCCCACCTCACAATCGGTGTATGCGGACCGAACCCTTCCGAATCACCCGTCACTTTCGACCCTCCGACCCACCTTCAGGGACGCGGCGACGGCACGTCCTGACGAGACACGGACGACGCGGGTTTTTGGGGCGCGGGGAATTGTGCGTCCTGTGGGGACGCGGGGAAGGCGCGTCCTTGGGGGCGCAGGGAAGGCGCGTCCTTGGGGGCGCAGGGAAGGCGCGTCCTTGGGGGCGCAGGGAACTCCGCGCACTTAGGACCGCCGGGACCCACGCTCTTGGTGCGCAGGGAACTGCGCGACAAGCCACACCCACCGCACACCCCACCCCCTACCGCGCACAAACCCCCACACCTGAACACCGGCTCAGTTCCCCCCGTACCTCCCGTCATGACCCGGCAACCCCAGCGGAGCACCCCGATGCGATGATGAGCCCGCCATGACTGCCCCCCACCCCCACCGGCAAGGCACCCCGCGCCGATCACGCGCCGGAGGTGATCTCCGGCTTCTGCGGGCCGCGGTGTTCGCCGCGGTCTGCGTCGTGCTGGCCGGAGCCGGGCACGCGCTCGCCTCGTGCGCGACGATCCCGCTGTGGAGCCTGGGCGTCGGATTCGCCGGCGTCTTCGCCGTCGCGGCCGCGCTGGCCGGACGGGAACGCTCGCTGGCGGGGATCGCGGGAATGCTGGCGGTGGGCCAGACCGTGCTGCACACCTTGTTCGGGCTGGGCCAGCACGGCACGGGGACGGCGGCCGCGTCAAGGACCGCCGAGACCCTGGACGCGCAGCTCGTCGAGCGCGCCGCCCGGTTCGTGTGCGGCACGACCGCGGCGGCCCTGAGCCCTACCGAGGCCCGGCGGATCCTCATCGACGCCGGGGTCGGCGGCACGCACGCCGTGCACGACCCGGCGGACGCCATGACGACCGCGGCGGGCTCCTCCGCCGCCGTCCTGCCGTCGCTGCCCATGCTGCTCGGCCATGTGCTCGCGGCCGTCGCCGCCGGATGGGTGCTCCGCCACGGCGACCTGGCGCTGCTCCGCCTCGTCCGGCTGTCGGCCCAGGAACCGCTCGTACGGTCCCTGCGCGGGGCACTCGCGCTGGCGCGGGCCCTGCGATCCGGGCTCCCGGGTGCGCCGGAAGCCCTGTCGCGCGCCCCACGCGCCGCCACGTACGCGGCACCGGCGGCCCTGCGGACGACCGCCCTCCAGCACACGGTCGTCCGGCGCGGCCCGCCGACCGCCGCGCCCACCTTCGCCCTCGCCGCCTGACACGACGCGCACTCACTCCACACAGCACCTGGGGGGACGCCGTCGTACGGCGTCGGCACGCGCGCACCGGTTCCGCTCCCGGCTCTCGGCGCGCGCCGCTCCTCTCCCTCGCTTCTCCCTCATTCACTGTGGAGTGTCACCAGTCATGAAGACTTCTCGTATCGCCGCCGTCGGCGCCCTCGCCGGTTCGGCCGTCCTCATCCTGTCCGGCCCCGCGTTCGCACACGTCAGCGTCGCGGCGGAGGGCACGGCGGCCAAGGGCGGCTACGCGACCGTCAACTTCAAGGTCCCCAACGAGCGCGACAACGCCACGACCACCAAGCTGGAAGTGAACTTCCCGACCGACCACCCGCTCGCCTCGGCCCAGCCGGAGGCCATTCCCGGCTGGAAGATCGAGGTCACCAGCGCCAAGCTCGACAAGCCGGTCGAACTGCACGGCGAGCAGATCGACGAGGCCGTCTCCAAGATCACCTGGACCGCCACCGGCGACGGCATCGGGAAGGGCTTCTTCCAGAAGTTCCCGGTCTCCATCGGCCAGCTCCCCGAGGACACCGACGAACTGGTCTTCAAGGCCGTCCAGACGTACTCCAACAAGGACGTCGCCCGCTGGATCGAGGTCCCGCAGGAGGGCCAGGAGGAGCCCGAGAACCCGGCGCCGGTGCTCGCGCTGTCCGCCGCGACCGAGGACCACCACGGCTCGGCCGGCTCTTCCGACTCCTCCACCGCCTCGGACACGTCGGAGGACGCCGCGGACGCCGAGGCCGCGTCGAACGAGACCGCCGCGCCCGCCGACACCAGCGACACCACCGCCCGTGTGCTCGGCATCGTCGGCATCGTCGTCGGCGCCGCGGGTGTGGCGTACGGCGTCCTGGCCGGCCGTCGGCGCACGAACGCCTGAGGCTCGGGCCCTCCGGCCTTCTTCCTCCTTCCCTCGGCGCGCACGCGGACGTCGTACGCCCCCGTGCGCGCCGGGGCTCGAACATCTGGGACATTTTTCTATGCGCACGAACACGAAGAAGAAGACGTTCGCGGCCGGCGCCCTGCTCGTCGCGGCCGTCCTCACCCTCTCCGGCTGCGGCACGGGCGACGACTCCACGACGTCGGTCGCCGAGGTCTCCGACACCGGCCCGCGCAAGGCGGCCACGGTCCTCGACCAGCCGTTCACCAAGCCGGACCTGGTCCTCACCGACACCAACGGCACGTCGTACGACCTCCGCAAGGAGACCGAGGGCAAGCCGACGCTGATCTACTTCGGCTACACCAACTGCCCCGACATCTGCCCGCTGACCATGAACAACCTCGCGGTCGCGAAGAAGGAGGTGTCGAAGAAGCTGTCGAAGTCGGAGCTGGCGAACCTCCGGCTCGTCTTCGTCACCACCGACCCCGAACGGGACACCCCGGCGGAGCTCGGCAAGTGGCTCAAGGGCATCGACTCCGAGATCGTCGGCCTGACCGGCGACTTCGACGAGATCCAGGCCGGCGCCCGCACCCTCGGCATCTCCATCAACCCGCCGACCAAGGACAAGAACGGCAAGACCGTCTCCGAGCACGGCACCCAGGTCATCGCGTTCTCGCCGAAGACCGACGGGGGCTATGTGCTGTACGGCGAGGACGCGACCGTGCAGGACTACGAGAAGGACCTGCCGAAGCTGCTCAAGGGCGAGAACCCGTGAGGCGTCGGCTCGCCGGACGTGGGGTGGCCGCCACCGGCCTGGTCGCCGCCGCCGCGCTCGTCCTGACCGGCTGCGGTTCCTCCGACTCCTCCGGTTCCGCTGATTCCTCCGGTTCGTCCGCCGCGAAACTGTCCGTGAAGGCCGCCTACATGCCGCAGCCCGTCACGGACTCCATGGCCGCCGGCTATCTCGTCATCGAGAACGACGGCGGTACGGCGGACGAGCTCACCTCCGTCACCAGCGACATCGCCCAGGACGTCACCGTCCACGAGACGACCGGGCAGTCGATGCAGGAGGTCGCGGGCCTGAAGGTCCCCGCCGACGGCGAACTCGTGCTCAAGAGCGGCGGAAACCACCTGATGTTCGAGAACCTGAAGCGCAAGCCGAAGGAAGGCGAGACGGTGTCTCTGCGGTTGAACTTCACCAAGTCCAAGGCCATCACGGTCGAGATGCCCGTGAAGTCGGCGACGTACCAGCCGACCAGCGGCCACTGAGGGAGGTAGCACCGTTGAGCCGGTTGAGGCCGTTGCTGTTGCTGTTGTTCGCCACCCTCGGAGCGCTGCTCGCCGGTGCCGTGCCCGTCTCCGCGCACGCCGCGCTGACCGGCAGCGACCCACAGCAGGGTTCGGTGGTCCAGGAGGCGCCGGGGCAGGTGTCGCTCACGTTCTCCGAGAAAGTCGCGATGTCCGACGGCTCGGTGCGGGTGTACGACCCCAAGGGCAAGCAGGCCGACACCGGCGACGTCACCGACCTGGGCGGCAACAGCTACGGCGTCGAGCTGCACTCGGGGCTGCCCGACGGCACGTTCACCGTCACGTACCAGGTCGTCTCGGCGGACAGCCACCCCGTCTCCGGCGCCTTCACCTTCTCCGTGGGGGCGCCCTCCAAGACGACGGTCGCCGTACCCGAACAGGCGGTCGGCGGCGGGGTCGTCGGCGGCCTCTACGGGTTCGCGCGCTACCTCTCGTACGCCGGTTTCATCCTGCTGGTCGGCGGCGCCGCCTTCGTGCTGGCCTGCTGGCAGCGGGGTGCCGGGGTACGGCCCGTGCAGCGGCTCGTGGTCTCCGGCTGGCTCGCGCTGACCACCGCCACCCTCGCGATGCTGCTCCTGCGCGGCTCCTACACCGGCTCCGGCAAGCTCGGCGACATCTTCGACCTGGATCTCCTCGGCCAGGTCCTCCAGACGAAGACGGGCGCGGCCCTGGTCTCCCGGCTCCTGCTGCTCGCCGCGGCCGCGCTGTTCATCGCGGTGCTCTTCGGGGCGTACGCGCGGCGGGACGAGGAGGTCGAGGCCCTCGACGGGGAGACCGCCGAGGGTGCCGGTGGCGCCGCGGAGGCGCCTCGGGGTCGTACGCCCGCGGCCGATGACACCTCTGGGAAGGGCGCCTCCAAGAAGGACACCTCCGAGGACACCGCAGAGGACTCCGAGGACGACGACTCCCACCATCGGGACCTCACCTTCGGGCTCGCCATCGGCGGGGGCGTGGTCTCCGCCGGTCTCGCCGCGAGCTGGGCGATGGCCGAGCACGCCTCGACCGGCATCCAGACGGGCATCTCGATGCCCCTGGACGTCCTGCATCTGCTGGCCGTCGCCACCTGGCTGGGCGGCCTGGCGACCCTGTTCGTGGCCCTGTTCCGAGCGCCCGTCGACGCGCAGATCGAGACGGCGGCCGTACGACGGTTCTCGCGGGTCGCGTTCGGCAGCGTGCTCGTCCTGACCGCGACCGGTATCTACCAGTCGTGGCGCCAGGTCGGCACCTGGTCGGCGCTGACCGGCACGTCGTACGGGCAGCTGCTCCTCGTGAAGATCGGCCTGGTCGCCGTACTCGTCGGGATCGCGTGGATCTCCCGCCGGTGGACCGCCCAGTTGGCGGAGGCGCCGGCCGTGGTGGAAGCGGAAGCCGTACCGGAGAAGGAGCCGGCGGCCGCGCATGTCGCCGCCGGCGGTTCCGAGCGGGCCGTCCAGCTCGCCCGGCAGCAGGCGGCGATGGCGAGCGCGCGTGAGAAGCGGATACGGAACGCCGACCCGGGCCGTACGGGTCTGCGTCGGTCCGTGCTGGCGGAGGCGGGCGTCGCCGTAGTACTCCTGGCCGTCACAACGGTCCTGACGGCCACCGAGCCGGGGCGCACGGTGGAGGAGGCCAAGGCGGCCAACGCGGCCGTGACGCAGGAGGCCGAGCAGGCCGGGGCGCTGGCGCTGGACATGTCGTTCGACACGGGCGGCAAGAACGGCCAGGGCGTGGCCCGGCTGGAGATCGACCCCGCGCGCGTGGGCGCCAACGAGATGCACGTCTACGTCCAGAGCCCCGACGGCAAGCCCTTCGACGTCCCCGAGGTGAAGGTCGCCTTCACCCTGGAGGAGAAGAAGATCGGCCCCCTGCCCGTCGTCCCCGACCGCATCACCGCGGGCCACTGGACGGCGGACGGCGTACAGATCCCCATGGCGGGCGACTGGAAGATCGAGATCACCGTACGGACATCTGACATCGACCAGGTGACCGTCAGCAAGAACGCGAAGATCGGCTGAAACACACCATGGCTGACCAGTCCACGACGGTCCCTTCCGAGGGGAACGACACCACCGGAAACAGCACTGTCGAGCCAGGCTCCACCTCCCCAGGGGCGCGGGGAGCTGCGCGAGCAACCACGAACGACCCGCAGTCGCCGTCCGGCCACGCGGAACTACGGCGAGAGAGCGACATCCCGCCCGGGATCCCCGCGAACGGAACGATCACCCGGCGCCGCCTGCTCGGCACCGCCGGCGCGACCGGCCTCGCACTGGGCGCGGCAGGCGGCGCCGCCGGATACGCGGCAGCCTCCTCCTCCGCTTCCTCCTCCGAGAAGGCGACCCCCCTGTCCTCCCTCGGCGCGGGGGAGGTGATGTTTCACGTGAAACATCAGCCGGGGATCACCACGCCCCTCCAGGCCCGTGGCCACCTCGTCGCGTTCGATCTGGCCGCCGGGGCGGGGCGCAAGGAGGCGGCCGCCCTGCTGCGCCGCTGGTCGGACACGGCCCGGCGACTGATGGCGGGCGAGGCCGCGGCCCAGGACGACACGGGCATCGCCCGTGACGCGGGACCGTCGTCGTTGACGGTCACCTTCGGCTTCGGGCACAGCTTCTTCGCCCGCACCGGTCTGGAGAAACAGCGCCCGGACGCCCTGGACCCGCTGCCCGACTTCTCCTCGGACCATCTCGACAAGACACGCAGCAACGGCGACCTGTGGGTGCAGATCGGCGCCGACGACGCGCTCGTCGCCTTCCACGCCCTGCGCGCGATCCAGAAGGACGCGGGCAGTGCGGCCCGGGTGCGCTGGCAGATGAACGGCTTCAACCGTTCGCCGGGCGCCACGGCCCACCCCATGACGGCACGCAACCTGATGGGCCAGATCGACGGCACCCGCAACCCGAAGCCGACCGAGTCCGACTTCGACGAGCGGATCTTCGTGCCGGCGTCCGCCTCACCGGACACCTCCGGCGACCCGGCGTGGATGGCGAACGGCTCCTACGCCGTCGTACGCCGCATCCGCATGCTCCTCGACGACTGGGAGCAGCTCTCGCTCAAGCAGCAGGAGGACGTCATCGGGCGCCGTAAGTCCGACGGGGCGCCGCTGAGCGGGGGCACGAAGGCGACGGAGACGACCGCGATGGACCTGGAGAAGACCGACTCCCAGGGCAACCTCCTCGTCCCGATCAACGCGCACGCCCGCATCACCCGCCCCGACCAGAACGGCGGCGCGGCCATGCTCCGCCGCCCCTTCTCCTTCCACGACGGAATCGACGCGGACGGCACCCCCGACGCGGGTCTCCTCTTCGTCTGCTGGCAGGCCGACCCCCTCCGCGGCTTCGTCACCGTCCAACGCAAACTCGACCGCGGCGACGCCCTGTCGAAGTTCATCCGCCACGAGTCGAGCGGCCTCTTCGCGGTACCTGGGGGCGCGGCTGAGGGGGAGTACGTGGGGCAGAGGCTGCTGGAGAGCTAGTGCCGCGTCAGCCAAGGTTTGCCCGTCAAGGAGCGGCGTCCGGTGCGTGCTCTCGGCGTGCCGGCCGGAAGTCCTCGTCGATGGACCGGACGTACTTGGGCTTTCGGCCGGTGCGGCGGTGGGGGCCCCTCCCGTTCGAGCGAAGCCGAGAATGGGGGAGCGTGCCGGGCGTCGCGACGGGGCGAACCTTGGCTGACGCGGCACTAGCCACTCGTTCGTCGGCCGCCGGCCGGGTGCCGGGGCGCGGGGCGTCGGGATGTCGGGGAGGCGTGAGGGCGCCCCCAGGGCCGTACGTCTCTCTCAGGGGTGGTGGGGCGGGATCCGTGCGCCTGGGCCCTGCCAGGCCCATTAGGGTGAGTCCATGCCAGCCAGCTACGTGTACCTCGGCCCCGAAGGCACCTTCACCGAGGTCGCCCTGCGCACCCTGCCGGAGTCCGCGACCCGCGAGCTCATCCCGATGGTGTCCGTCCCCGCCGCCCTCGACGCCGTCCGCAACGGCGAGGCCGAGGCCGCGTTCGTCCCGATCGAGAACTCCGTGGAGGGCGGCATCACGACCACGCTCGACGAGCTGGTCGCCGGCGCACCGCTGATGATCTACCGCGAGGTGCTCCTCTCGATCACCTTCGCGCTGCTGGTCCGCCCGGGCACCAAACTCTCGGACATCAAGACGGTCACCGCGCACCCGGCAGCCCAGCCGCAGGTCCGCAACTGGATGAAGGCCAACCTCCCGTCCGACGTCGTCTGGGAGTCCGCCGCCTCGAACGCGGACGGTGCCCGCCTCGTCCAGGAGGGCCGTTACGACGCCGCCTTCGCCGGTGAGTTCGCGGCCTCGCGGTACGGCCTGGAGGCCCTGGAGACCGAGATCCACGACGCGGAGAACGCCCAGACGCGGTTCGTCCTGGTCGGCCGCCCCGCCCGGCCCGCCGCCCCGACCGGCGCCGACAAGACCTCCGTCGTCATCTGGCAGCGCGACGACCACCCCGGCGGACTGCGCGACCTGCTCGGCGAGTTCGCCGTCCGCGGTGTCAACCTCATGCTGCTGCAGTCCCGCCCCACCGGCGAGGGCATCGGCAACTACTGCTTCGCCATCGACGCCGAGGGCCACATCTCCGACCGCCGGGTGGCCGAGGCCCTGATGGGTCTGAAGCGCGTCTGCCTCCAGGTGCGCTTCCTCGGTTCGTACCCGCGTGCGGACGCCACGACGGCGAAGATCCGGCCCACGCTGCCGGGGACCTCCGACACCGAGTTCGTGGCCGCGTCGGACTGGGTGGCGCGCTGCCAGGACGGCCGGTTCTAGGACAGCCCTGCCGCCGGTCCTACCTGCTTATTTTCTTTGTCCACAGAAGTTATCCACAGGTGGGCTTCTCGACCTGGGGACAAGTCGACACCATCGCGCCACTCAGTCGACAAATCACCTTCGTGGGTCCCTCTGCGTCCACAACCCCGTAGGTCACCCTTCGTCCACGCGTCTCCTCCAGTCAATCCATTAGAGCGACCCATCCCTGCGCGAATCCACTCGAAAGTGGGCATGAGGGTGGTTTGAGTCGGGAATCATCGAGCCGACGCCCGCCTTCCCGACGATCTCCTCCGGTTTCCACAGATCTTTCGCACAGCCTGTGGATAACTTTCCGGCGCTGTGGATTTCTGTGGACAGCCGATCCCCAAGTCCCTTATGCCACAAGGGAGTCGAGTCAATCAGGCGCCACATCCGTGTCCCCTTTCAGGGTGTCTGACCCCAATTCGTTGACTTTCCTCGACGCCCACGGGCATCTGCCACCACCGTCGACATTTGGTTCACATCGCCATAGAAGCGGCGTACAACGAATTCAAGTCGTGGGCCGGAACCACGCACCGGTAGCCTTGAGGGGTGATTGACCTTCGCCTGCTCCGTGAGGACCCCGACCGTGTGCGCGCGTCCCAGCGCGCCCGTGGAGAGGACGTCGCGCTCGTCGACTCCCTCCTGTCCGCCGACGAGCGGCGCAGGTCCTCCGGCGTCCGCTTCGACGAGCTCCGCGCCGAGCAGAAGTCGCTCGGCAAGCTGATCCCCAAGGCCTCGGCTGACGAGAAGGCCGAGCTGCTGAAGAAGGCGAGCCAGCTCGCGGCCGACGTTAAGGTCGCCGACGCCGAGCGCGACGCGGCCGCCGCCGAGACCCAGGAGCTCCTCCTCCAGCTCGGCAACCTCGTGCACCCCGACGTCCCCGTCGGCGGCGAGGAGGACTTCGTCACGCTGGAGACGCACGGCGAGATCCGCGACTTCACGGCCGAGGGCTTCGAGCCGAAGGACCACCTGGAGCTCGGCACGATCCTCGGCGCCATCGACACCGAGCGCGGCGCCAAGGTCTCCGGCTCGCGCTTCTACTTCCTGACGGGCGTCGGCGCCCTCCTCGAACTCGCCCTGGTCAACGCGGCGATCGCCCAGGCCACCGCGGCCGGATTCACCCCGATGCTGACCCCGGCGCTGGTCCGCCCGCAGTCGATGGCCGGCACCGGCTTCCTCGGCCAGGCCGCCCAGGACGTCTACCACCTCGACAAGGACGACCTGTACCTGGTCGGCACCTCCGAGGTCGCGCTGGCGGCGTACCACATGGACGAGATCCTCGACGCCGACCGCCTCCCCCTGCGCTACGCGGGCTTCTCCCCCTGCTTCCGCCGCGAGGCCGGTTCGCACGGCAAGGACACCCGCGGCATCTTCCGCGTCCACCAGTTCGACAAGGTCGAGATGTTCTCGTACGTCGCGCCGGAGGACTCGCAGGCCGAGCACCAGCGCCTGCTGGACTGGGAGAAGCAGTGGCTCACGTCGCTGGAACTGCCGTTCCGGGTCATCGACGTCGCCTCCGCCGACCTCGGCTCCTCGGCCTCGCGCAAGTTCGACTGCGAGGCGTGGATCCCGACCCAGGGCAAGTACCGCGAGCTGACCTCGACCTCCGACTGCACGGAGTTCCAGTCGCGCCGCCTGTCGATCCGCGTCCGTGACGGCAAGCAGGTCAAGCCGCTGGCGACGCTCAACGGCACCCTCTGCGCCGTCCCGCGCACGATCGTGGCGATCCTGGAGAACCACCAGCAGGCCGACGGCTCCGTCCGCGTCCCCGAGGTCCTGCGCCCGTACCTGGGCGGCCGCGAGGTGCTGGAGCCGGTAGCCAAGTGAGCGCAGCGGCTGCCGCCGGGGACCCCGCCGACTCCCCCGACTCCGGGAAACCCAAGGTGTCGGAGTCGTCCGAGGTTGCCTCGGGCTTCCCGTACAAGCTGATCGCGACCGACCTCGACGGAACGCTCCTGCGCTCCGACGAGTCGGTCTCCCGGCGCACCCGTGAGGCGCTCGCCGCGGCCACCGCGGCGGGCGCCGCCCACATCGTCGTCACCGGCCGGGCCGTCCCCTGGACCCGCCACATCCTCGACGATCTCGGCTACCGGGGACTGGCCGTCTGCGGCCAGGGCGCACAGGTCTACGACGCCGCAGAGCACCGTCTGCTCACCGCCGTCACCCTGGACCGGCAGCTCGCCGCCGTGGCCCTCGCCAAGATCGAGGCGGAGACCGGCCCACTGCGCCTGGCTGCCAGCCGCGCGGGACTGGAGGGCGAGATACTCGTCGGCGCCGGGTACGCCCTGCACGGCTCGCTCCCCACCATTCCGCTCACGGACGTGTCCGACCTCTGGGCGGCCCCGCTGAACAAGATCTACATACAGCACCCCACCCTGACCTCCGACGAACTCGCCGAAGCCGCCCGTCAGGCCGCCGGCGGCTTCGTCACCGTCGCCATGGCCGGCGAGGGGATCGTCGAACTGCTCCCCCTCGGCCTCACCAAGGCCACCGGTCTCTCCCTCGCCGCCCGCCGCCTCGGCGCGAAACGCACCGACACCATCGCCTTCGGCGACATGCCCAACGACATCCCCATGTTCACCTGGTCCACCCACAGCGTGGCCATGGCCAACGCCCACCCCGCCCTCAAGGCGATCGCCGACGAAGTGACCTCCTCCAACGAGGACGACGGCATCGCCGAGGTACTGGACCGCTTGCTCAACTAGAAGCCGGGCGAACGGTGTGCGACCCGGCGAAACGACGTCGGCCGGAGGTCGGCCGGCACTACAGGGAGTTCATCCACGGGCTACCGATCTGGTGGGAGCCGACGACTCCGAGAGGCGCCGTAGCGGGCGGAACCGGAACCAGCGGCTCAGCCGCGGGGTGGCTCTCCACTTGGCCGCCCCCCATCTGCGGGCAGTCGTGCCGCTGGGGCGGCAGGGGTGGGCGGGTACGGGTGGCGGGTACGGGTGGCGGGCACGGGTGGCGGGCACGGGTGGGCGCAGGCGGCGCCCTGCCGGCGCCGGTGAGCGAAACCCCTCCCCGGCCGACACACCACCGCCGGGGACCCTCAAGAACGCCCCCGAGGCCCAGCACAGCCCTGTGAGCCTCCGTACACGTACCCCCAGCCCAAGAATCCGGCCAAGTCACAGCGACAGCGAAACGGCGGAGGATGCACGAATCGAACGTGCGCGGGCACAACCCGACCACGGCTTAGCAAGCCGGTGCCTTACCACTCGGCCAATCCTCCGGGTGGGCGGCCCACGCGAAGCGATTCGCGCGCTCGAAGCGGCCGCCCCGGGCAACTCCCCGCTGGGGGGACGGACTCGACGGAGGGGTAACTACTCCGGAGCCCGCCGTGCGCTGCCCTGTCGGGAACTCGACGTACTGCGCCTGAAGGACAGCATCGCCTGGCTCCTCTCCCAGAACATGGCGCCGGCTCGACCCGGCGGCCCGGACATCAACCACTGTGCCCGGCAGCCGAGTTGCACGCCACCGAATATCCACCGCACGACTGTCCGCCGCGCGACGCGGTCACCGGCGGCGCCACCTGCGTCGTCGAGCCTTGCTGAAGAACCACCCGGCGGGCGGCTCGTCCGACCGCCAGGGCTGGGGATCGGGTGCCTGCTGCCGCCAGCGCGCCGCGAGCATCCGCGCCCGCGCCGACGGCTCAGCCGTCTCGGCGGACCGTATGAAGTCATCGTCCAGGACGAGGCCGTCCCAGCCATCCCCGCCCGCGCCCCCGTCACCGGCCGCGGGCTCGGGCCCGGGCCCCGACATGGATCCGGCTCCGGCCTCGTCAGCCGGTCCACCCCCGGCACCCGATACGGCCCCGGAGCCCACTCCGACTCCGGCCCCGGCGCCCAACCCCGTCCCGGAGCCTGCCCCGACTCCGGCCCCGGCGGCCAGGCCAGGCCTGGGGTGCGCTCCGGCCTCGGCCGTACCCTCCGTCACCCTGCCCTGCGCCTCGCCGCCGTCGGGCGACACCTCCGCTGCCATCCCCGTTCCTCCCGCCTCCTGGCCGCCCTTCATGGCCGTGTATGCCCGGTCGTTTCGCCTCGCCCAGTGTGCTTGGACGGGCGTGAAGCCCCGGTCAAGATCAAGAGGGGTGGTCCTCCAGGGCGGGCCGCCCCGGAGGGTTCCGTCACTCCTCGCCGGCCAGCTTCAGCGTCCGCAGCTTCTGCCCCGCGTACCAGGTCGCACCCGCGGTGACGACCGTCAGCAGGACCACCGCGGTCGGCAGCCCCACATCGGACGTCACGAGGCCGCCGTCGGTGACCTTCTGGGCGACGGCGAGCGCCCACTGCTGGACGCTGAGCGTGCGCGCGCCGTCCACCAGGGACCCGAAGAGCGTCTCCCAGACGAGCGCGTAGACGAGCCCGAAGACGACCGCGTGCCGGGTGACCGTCCCGAGGAGCAGGAACATCGCCGCGTACGCGATCGAGGCGACCAGCGCCGCCACCGTGTAGGCGACCGCGATCTGCTGTCCGTTGCCGTTCAGGATCAGGCCCGCGAGCAGTGTCGGTATGGCCGAGAACGCCATGGTCACGGCGATCGCCACGATCAGCTTCGTGCAGATGATCGTCGACCGCTTCACCGGCTTGGCCAGCAGATACACCACCGAGCCGTCGTCGATCTCCGGCCCGATCGCGCCCGTTCCCGCGATGACGCCGATGATCGGCACCATCGTGGCGAGGGCGAATCCGCCGAGCAGGTCCGCGGCCACTTGGTCGTCGGCGCCGCTCAGGACGCGCACGGCCACGGACAGCACGATCAGCAGGGCGGGCAGCGCGCTGAGGATGAGGGCCCGACGGCGGCCGAGCAGAGCCCGGTAGGTGAGCCGGGCGACTGTGGGGTCGTACATCTTCGGCCTCCTACGCCGCGACGAGATACGAGAAGACGGACTCGAGGGACTCGTCCGACGGCGAGACCGTCAACAGACGGATGCCATGGTCCCGGGCCACCCTCGGCAACAGGGTCGTGAACCGGCCGAAGTCGACGGCCTGGACGCGCAACGCGCCCTCGGCCAGGTCCACTTCGATCCCGGCGGTCGACGGGTCGGCGATCAGCGCGGCGGCCAGGGCACGGTCGTCGCTGGAGCGCACCAGGTAGCGGTGCGGGCGGTCGGTCATCAGGCGGCGGATGCGCCGGAAGTCGCCGCTCGCCGCGTGCCGTCCGGCGACGATCACCTCGATGTGGGCCGCCAACTGCTCGACCTCTTCGAGGATGTGGGACGAGAACAGAACCGTGCGGCCCTCGTCGCCCATGCGCCGCAGCAGATCCATGAGCTGCATGCGCTGGCGCGGGTCCATGCCGTTGAACGGCTCGTCCAGCAGGAGCAGGGACGGTTCGTGGACCAGGGCGGACGCCATCTTCACGCGCTGGCGCATGCCCTTGGAGTACGTCGAGATCTTGCGGTCCTGCGCGTACTCCATCTCCACCGTGGCGAGCGCCCGCTGGGCGGCCTTCGCCCCGAGGCCGTGCAACTCGGCGTTGGCGACGACGAATTCGCGGCCCGTGAGGAAGTCGTACATCGCCTCGCGCTCGGGGACGATGCCGATGTGCTTGTAGATCTGCTCGTTGCGCCACACCGGTTTGCCGTCGAGCGTGACGGAGCCCGTTGAGGGGGCGAGGAAGCCGCCCATCATGTTGATGAGGGTGGACTTGCCGGCGCCGTTCGGGCCGAGGAGGCCGGTGACGCCGGGGCCGATCGTCATCGTGACGTCGTTGACCGCCACCACGTTGCCGAACCAGCGTGAGACGTGGTCGATGTTGAGCGTGGTCACAGCCCGACCTTTCGGTAGCGGCGCATCAGCAGGCCGTAGGAGCCGGCGATGAGACCCAGGACGACGAGGAGATAGACGACTCCCTGCCCGCTGGAGGGGCCGTGTCCGCCGGGAAAGGCGGAGGTGGCGCCCAGGAAGGCGGTCTGTACACCGTCTATCAGCGTGATCGGCGAGAAGAGGCCGAGCCAGGGCACCGCTTCGGTGCTGGACTGCACATCGGCGATGGCCTGGACGACGGACACGGCCCCGTAGGAGATGGTCAGCACGGCGATGACGGCCGCGATGCCGAAGCCGCGGCGCGGGGTGACCGCCGAGATCACCAGGCCGATGCCGGCGAAGAGGAGCGACAGCAGTGCCACGGACACCAGTCCCTGCGCGAATCCCTTGGTCTGGTCGGTGAAGTCGAGCTTGGCCAGCAGCGCGCCCACATAGAGCACGAGCAGGGGGACCGCGGTGAGGACGAAGAGCGCCGAGGTCAGCGCCGCGAACTTCGCGCGGACGTAGTCGGCGGTCTCGATCGGTCGCGAGAAGTACAGCGGGACCGTCTTGAAGCGCAGGTCGCGCGAGACGGACTGCGGTGCCTGGGAGGCGACGTAGAGGCCGATGACAGCCTGCATGATGACCGCGTAGTCGGTGTACTTGATGGGCAGGTCGTTGGCCTGGGTGGCGACCGAGACCGCCACCATGATGGCCGCCGGTACGCACATCACCGCGAAGAGCAGCATGGGCAGCACCTTGGACTTGGCCGAGCGGCCCAGCCCGTACGCGCCACGCAGGGACTGCGAGTACAGGGAACGGCGGGCATATGCACGGCCCAGGCGGGGGCCGTCGTAGGAGCGGTATCCGATGTTGTGGATGCGGCTCTGTTCGCCCGCGCGTGCGGGCTGTCCACCGGTGAGGGCCGATGCCTGTGCACCGTGCTGCTCAACCGCCATGGCCGACCGCCTCCTTCCGTGCGTCCTGGGCGCTCCGGGTGCCCGTCTGTTCGTCGTTGTCCGTGAAGACCTCGGCGATGTGGTGCCTGCGCTGCTCCATGCGGACCAGGCCGAGGCCCAGGTCGGCGACGAGGTCGCGGACCAGGTCGTAGGTCTCCTCGCCCTGGGCGGTGAGGAGCAGGATGTGCCCGGCGCCCGGGAGGCCGCTGCCGTCGGAGACGGTCACGCCGCGCGCGTGGAGGGCCTCGCGCAGCGCGCCGGTGCCGTCGGGATGTTCGTCACTGTCGGTGACTTCGACGGCGAGGGTCGCCGTGCTCTGGGTGAAGTCCCTGGTGGAGCTGGACCGCAGAAGCTTGCCGCCGTCGACCACGACGACGTGGTCGCAGGTGCGCTCCAGCTCACCGAGCAGATGGGAGGTGACCAGGACCGAGATGCCGAAGTCGGTGTGGATGCGGCGGATGAGGCCCAGCATCTCGTCCCGGCCGACCGGGTCCAGGCCGTTGGTCGGCTCGTCCAGGAAGACCAGCTGCGGGTCGTGCACCAGGGCCTGGGCGAGCTTCACCCGCTGTTTCATGCCCGTGGAGTAGCCGCCTATGGGGCGGTACCGCTCCTCGTACAGACCGACATGGCGCAGGGTGTCCGCGGTGCGCTCGCGCGCAGCGGTCGGCGGGAGGCCGGACATGCGGGCCATGTGCACGACGAACTCGGTGGCCGAGACGTCGGGTGGCAGGCAGTCGTGCTCCGGCATGTACCCCACCCGCTCGCGGATGGCGCCGCCTTTGGTGGCGACGTCGAGGCCGAGCACCTCGGCACGCCCCTCCGAGGCGGGGGACAGACCCAGCAGGATCTTGATCAGTGTGGACTTGCCGGCGCCATTGGCACCGACGAGTCCCGTCACACCGGGTCCGATGTCCACGGAGAGCCGGTCAAGAGCGGTCACCCTCGGGAACCGCTTGCTCAGGCTTTCGGTCGCGATCACAGTCACGATTTAGACATTAGGGGCGCGGGTCGCCGCAGTCGTCACCCCGCAGAGCTGTCTGCGTCTCACTCTCGAGTCGTACGGGGCCGTAGGGGGCGTCAGCCGCCGGTCCCCCTAGGGGTCACCCTGAGGTCGAACAACCGACGGGCCCGAGCCGCGCGGCAGTGGCCGCCATGAGGAGGAACGACCGACGTCGCCGTTTCGTGCCCGCCTCCGCCCCTGCCTTCGTTCCGCCGGTTTTCCAGGGGCCTCGCACCCTCCTATTGACGCAGCCACCAATCACTGTCACATTCATCAGTGTCACCTTGCGAACACGGACCGTAGTCGATGGAGACAGGTGGGCCAGTGACATGACGTCGCCACGGACGGGCGGACTCGCTGCGGAGCTCCGGGAGTTCAGGCAGGTGCAGACCCTCGCGTACGAGTGCGGGGAAGAGGTCGCGGCCCAGCTGAAGCCGGGTGTGACCGAGCGCGAGGCGGCGCGGATGCAGCGCCGCCGGCTGCGCGAGCGCGGGGTGCGGGACTGGTTCCACCTGCGCTTCGCCTGGTTCGGCGACCGCACGGCGTTCGTGAACTTCCGCTGCAGTTCTTCCCCACCGATCGCCGCCTCGAAGCGAGAGGAGATCCTGGCCGTCACCGACTCCGCGGATCCCCGGGAGAGCGCGTTCCGGCTGGACGACGACCTGCCGCGTGTCCGGCGGTGGGTGGAGGAGAAATACCGATGAGCGAAGGGGGACATGTGACAGGGCTCGATGGCGCGCGGGAGCGCCTGGTGCGGGCGGACGGAGTCGAGTTGTGCGTCGCCGAGCTGGGTGACCCCGGGCAGCCGACGGTCCTGCTCGTGCACGGCTACCCCGACACCAAGGAGGTCTGGTCAGAGGTCGCCGTACGGCTCGCGGAGCGCTTCCACGTGGTGCTGTACGACGTGCGCGGCCACGGCGGGTCGACGGCGCCGAAACCGTTGCGCGGCGGGTTCACCCTGGAGAAGCTGACGGACGACTTCCTGGCGGTCGTGGACGCCGTCAGCCCCGACCGGCCCGTGCACCTGGTGGGGCACGACTGGGGGTCGGTGCAGGGCTGGGAGTTCGTGACGGTCGAGCGCACCGAGGGACGCGTCGCGTCGTTCACCTCGATGTCCGGACCGTCCCTCGACCACTTGGGGCACTGGATCAAGCGGCGGGTGAAGCGCCCGACCCCGCGCCGGATCGGTCAACTCCTCGGCCAGGGCGCCAAGTCGTGGTACGTCTACGTCCTGCACACGCCCGTGCTGCCCGAGCTCGCCTGGCGCGGCCCCCTCGGCAAGTGGTGGCCCGGCCTGGTCCGGCGGGCCGAGAAGCTGCCGCGGGGCGACTACCCCAGCCCTTCGCTGCCCACGGACGCCGCGCACGGGGCGTGGCTGTACAGGGACAACATGCGAGCCCGTCTGGCTCACCCCCGTGACGACGCGTACGCGCACGCGCCCGTGCAGCTCATCACGCCCCTGGGAGACAAGTTCATCTCCGAACAGCTCTACGACGACCTGGAGTCGTGGGCTCCGCAGCTGACCCGGCGCACCCTGCCCGCCAAGCACTGGATCCCGCGCACACGGCCCGACCAACTGACCGCCTGGATCACCGAGTTCGTCATGGCCACCGAGGGCGGACGGCCCGCGCCGATGGCCACCGGGAAGTACACGGACCGGTTCGGCGGGCAGTTGGTCCTGGTCACCGGCGCGGCCGGCGGAATCGGCCGGGCCACCGCCTTCGCGTTCGCCGAGGCCGGCGCGCGCGTGATCGCCGTCGACCTGGACGCCGAAGGAGCGGCCCGCACCGCGGAATTGTCCCGGCTGATCGGCGCTCCCGAGGCCTGGGCGGAGGCGGTCGACGTCTCGGACGAGCAGGCCATGGAGAAGCTCGCCGAGAAGGTCGCCGCCGAGTACGGCGTGGTGGACGTGCTGGTGAACAACGCGGGGATCGGGCTCTCGGGGTCCTTCCTCGACACCACCGCGGAGGACTGGCGGAAGGTCCTCGACGTCAATCTGTGGGGTGTGATCCACGGCTGCCGGCTCTTCGGGAAGCAGATGGCCGAGCGCGGGCAGGGCGGCCACATCGTCAACACCGCCTCGGCCGCCGCGTATCTGCCTTCCAGGACGCTGCCCGCGTACAGCACCTCCAAGGCGGCCGTGCTGATGCTGAGCGAGTGCCTGCGCGCCGAGCTGGCCGGGCAGGGCATCGGGGTGTCGGCGATCTGCCCGGGCATCGTCAACACCAACATCACCTCGACCGCGCGCTTCGCCGGCGTCGACGCGGAGGAGGAGAAGCGCCGGCAGCGGAGGACCGCACGGCTGTACGGGCTGCGGAACTACCCGCCGGAGAAGGTCGCGGACGCCGTCCTGCGCGCGGTCGTGCGCAACCAGGCCGTCGTCCCCGTCACCCCGGAGGCCCACGGCGGCCGTTTCCTGTCCCGCTTCGCCCCGAGAGCGTTGCGCGCGCTCGCCCGGCTGGAGCCGCCGCTGTGAGCCCCCAGGACGAGCGGCACAAGAGCGGGCACTGCACGAGCGCCCCGCGCAGGGTCTCCTTCGGCTGGGAGAAGACCGCGCTGCACTGGATCCCCGGCGAGCCCACCGCCACCCACGTCATCAATGTGCTGCATCTGCCGCTGCCGGCGGGGGAGCGGTGGTTCGTGAAGGTCTTCAAGGAGGGGCTGCCGTTGGTCAGGGACGCCGAACTCCTCAAGGAGGTCAAGGGCTTCATGGGGCAGGAGGCGACGCCCAGCGTGCAGCACGCGTATGTGCTGAACCATCTCGCGGCGCAGCGGCTCGACACCGCGGACTTCACGAGGCACGTCGATTTCCTCTTCGAGAAGCTGCTCGGTGAGGCACCTCCCCTGGGGGCGCCGGTTCCAGCCCGGGAGTGGCTGCGCTTCCGGCTGTCGGTGATCGCCGCGATCGAGCAGTTCACGGCAGTGCTCGGCGACTGGGTGCTGGCCGCCGAGGGACCGGGCCGGGTCGGACGAGGTCATGCTCGACCTGTTGCGCCGGCACGGCGCGGAGGAGGTCGAACACCGCGCGGTCGCCTTCGACATGTTCCGGCACTGCGGCGGCCGGGGCCGGCAGCGCTACGCCCGACGGGTCGCGGGCATGGCGGTCACGGCGCCGGTGATGCTCTACATGTGGGCGTGGGGCGCCGCGTACCTCATACGGCACGACCCGAAGCTCGCCGGACGCCTGCGCCACTCGCTCGCCGCGCACAACAGGGCCGTACGCAAGGGCCTGTTGCCCACATGGAAGGAGCTCGGCGCGGCCGTCCCCCGCTATCTGCGCCGCTCCTACCATCCGCCGCAGGAAGGCTCGCTGCGCAGGGCGGTCGAGTATCTGGCGAAGTCGCCCGCGGCACGCACCGGGGCGGGCGCGAGCGCGCGGGCGCGTCGGCGTAACCGCCGACGGACAGCGCGGGGAAACACAGGGAGGCACGACAACCGTGAACGACGAACCAGCCGGGGCCGCGTACCGCATCGAGGATCTGGCGCACCACAGCGGTGCGACGGTCCGGACGATCCGCGCCTACCAGGACCGCGGACTGCTCCCCCGCCCCGAGCGGCGCGGCCGGGCCAACGTGTACTCGGACGCCCATCTCACCCGGCTGCGCCAGATCGCCGACCTCCTCGACCGCGGCTACACCCTGGCCTCCATCAAGGAACTCCTGGAGGCCTGGGACGCGGGCCGCGGCCTCGGCGGGGTGCTCGGCCTGGTCGCGGAGGTCGACGGACCGTGGACGGACGAAGAGGCCGTACGCATCTCGCGGGCCGAGCTGGTGGAGCGGTTCGGCGGTGCTCCGGACGAGGCGGCGGTGGCGGACGCGGTCGAGCTGGGCGTGTTGGAGCTTCTACCCGGCGAGGAGGACCTGTTCCTCGTACCGAGCCCCCAAGAGCTGGCTGTGGCGGCCGAGCTGCACGAGGCGGGAGTGCCGTTGTCCGCGATCGCGGACCATCTCAGGGAGTTGAGGGGGCAGGTCGAGCACATCGCCACCCGTTTCCTGGAGTTCACCACCGAGCATGTGTTCGCTCGCTACCTCGGGCAGCACCAGCCGCCGAACGAGGCCGACGCGGTCGAGGCGGCGACGCTCGTACGACGGCTGCGGCCGCTCGCCCAGCAGACGGTGGATGCCGAACTCGCACGCGCGATGCGGCTGTTCGCGACCCGACAGCTGCGCCGTCACCTCGATGCGGACGCTCCCGCCGAGTCCGCCGACGGGTCGTGTTCCCTACGGATCCCGGCGTCCACAATGCGGGCCGTGGAGAAGCTGGTTGGCCCGGAGCAGGCCTCGGCCTTCATCACGGCGGCCACCGAACGGGAGGTACAGTCACGCACCTTGGACACGCTTGCTGCAAATATGCGCGAAAGCAACAAACTTGGCCAATCGTCATGAATGGGATGGGGAGTTGTCCACAGATTCTTCAATTCCCCTGTGGATAACTACACTTGGTTGTGGATCAAACATCCGGATCAAAATCAAGTGCGTGACGCGGGTCTCTCCATGCACGCTGGCGGGATGAACGAACGACGTACCGTGAGGGTGTCGAAGTATCTCTCCAAGCACCTGAGACACCAGCCGGAGCGGATCGGGCTCACGCTCGACGAGGGTGGCTGGGTCCGGATCGACACGCTCATCGAGGCGGCCGCCGCCCATGGCTTCCGCTTCACGAGGGCGGAGCTCGACCACGTGGTCGAGGCCAACGACAAGAAGCGGTTCGCGGTCGAGGGCGACCGGATCCGCGCCAGCCAGGGCCACACCGTCGAGGTCGATCTCGGCCTCCCCTCGGCGACCCCGCCGCCGTACCTCTACCACGGGACCGTGGCGGCTTACCTGGGCGCGATCCGGGCCGAGGGCCTGCGCGCCATGAACCGGCACGACGTACACCTCTCGCCCGACCGTGAGACCGCCACCCGCGTCGGTGCCCGCCGCGGTCGCCCCGTCGTGCTCTCCGTGGACGCCGGCGCGATGCACCGCGACGGCCATGTCTTCCGTGTCAGCGCCAACGGGGTGTGGCTGACCGAGGCCGTGCCGCCCGAGTACCTGCGGTTCCCCGAATCGTCCTGAGCGGGACCGGCCGTGATCCGGCCTGCCCAGACCCGACCGGACCTGCCCGATCCTGATCATTCGCTGCTGTCCGGACCGGTCGGGCCATCCGGTGACTGCGCTTACGCTCGACGTATGAGTCTGCGTCTGAGCACCGTGATCCTGCCGTACGTCCGCTGGCACGAGGGCGGCCGTGCCACATGGCAGCGGGCCGAACAGCTCGGGTTCCACACCGCGTTCACGTACGACCACCTGTCGTGGCGGACCTTCCGGGACGGGCCGTGGTTCGGCGCCGTGCCGACCCTGACCGCGGCGGCCGCCGTCACCGACCAGCTGCGCCTCGGCACGCTCGTGACCTCGCCGAACTTCCGGCACCCGGTGACTCTCGCCAAGGAACTGATCTCCCTCGACGACATCTCCGGCGGTCGGTTCACCCTCGGCGTCGGAGCGGGCGGCACCGGTTTCGACGCCACCGCGCTCGGCCAGGAGCCGTGGAGCCCGCGCGAGCGCGCCGACCGGCTCGCCGAGTTCGTCCCTCTGCTCGACCGGCTGCTCACCGAGGACTCCGTCTCTTACCAGGGCGACCACTACGCGGCCCACGAGGCGCGCAACATCCCCGGCTGTGTCCAGCGCCCCCGGCTGCCCTTCGCGGTGGCCGCCACCGGACCGCGCGGGATGCGGCTGGCCGCACGGTACGGGCAGGCATGGGTGACCACCGGGGACCCCAAGCTGTACGAGACGGGCACCCCCGAACAGTCGGTTCAAGCCATTCGCGGGCAGGTCGAGAGGCTGGCCGACACGGCCGCCGCGCTCGGCCGTGACGCGGCCCGGCTCGACAAGGTGCTGCTCACCGGTTTCACCCCGGACCGCGGCCGACCTCTGGAGTCACTGGACGCGTTCGTGGACTTCGCGGGCCGCCACGCCGAGCTGGGCTTCACCGACATCGTGATCCACTGGCCGATCCCGGACTCGGACTTCGCCGCGGACGAGAAGGTGTTCGAGCGGATCGCCATGGAGGCACCGGCCCAGCTGGCGTGAGAGCGCCCCGGAGCAGTCGCGGGCCGAGGGCGTGCGCGGCGGGTCATAGAGGCGCGAGGACAGCCGGTCGTAACAGCGCAGCAGGAGCGCGGACAAGGACGGTAATCACTCACCTGTGCGGGCGCCCGCACGACCGTGCGCGCACATACGCGACAATGGGACCCGTGACCTCAGCGACGAGACAGCCCGAGACCCCGGCCCCGACCGTCCCGCCCCGGCTGATAGCCACGGATCTCGACGGCACCCTGCTCCGCGACGACAAGTCGGTCTCCCCCCGTACCGTCGCCGCCCTCGCGGCCGCCGAGGAGGCCGGCATCGAGGTCTTCTTCGTGACCGGCCGCCCGGCCCGCTGGATGGACGTCGTCAGCGAACACGTCCACGGCCACGGCCTCGCGATCTGCGGCAACGGCGCCGCCGTGGTCGACCTCCACGGCGGCCCCGGCACCCACCGCTTCGTCAAGGTCCGCGAGCTGGCCCGGGAGAACGCGCTCGACGCCGTACGGCTGCTGCGCGAGGCCGCACCCGGCACCGTGTACGCGGTCGAGCAGACGTACGGCTTCAACCAGGAGCCCGAGTACCCGAAGCTCCACATGGAGATCCCCGACACCCTCGCGCCCGCCGAGAAACTGCTGGCCCCGGGCGGTGTCGCCGACGACGAGCCGGTGCTGAAGATCCTCGCGTACCACCCCACGATCGACCCCGACGACTTCCTCACCACCGCCCGCATCGCCGTCGGCGACCGGGCCACCATCACCCGCTCCAGCCCCAGCGCCCTGCTGGAGATCAGCGGCCCGGGCGTCTCCAAGGCCAGCACCCTCGCTCTGTGCTGCGCCGAGCGCGGTATCTCCCACGAGGAGGTCGTCGCCTTCGGCGACATGCCGAACGACGTCGAGATGCTCACCTGGGCGGGCCAGTCGTACGCCATGGGCAACGCACACCCGGACGTCCTCGCGGCGGCCTCCGGACGGACCGTCGCCAACAACGAGGACGGCGTCGCGGTCGTGATCGAGCGGCTTCTCGCGGAACGGCTGTAAGCCGTACCGGAAATCCGTATCGGAGCGGCTACAACTCCACCCCGTGTCTCCGCAGCCACGGCACGGGGTCCACGCCCGACCCCAGCTCCGGCGTGACCCGTACCTCGAAGTGCAGATGCGGCCCGGTGGAGTTGCCCGTGGTGCCCGCCTGGCCGATCCACTGCCCCGCGGCCACGCGTTCGCCCTGGTCGACGGTGACGGCGGCGAGGTGCGCGTACTGCGTGTAGTAGCCGTCCGCGTGCTGGACGACGATCTCGATGCCGAAGGCGCCCCCACACGACACCTTCACCACGCGTCCCGCCCCGACCGCCCGCACAGGCGTGCCGATCGGCACGGCGAAGTCCTGCCCGGTGTGGCGACGGGCCCAGCGTTCACCGCCGCTGCCGTAGCCCGCGGAAAGCTCGTACGTCTCCACGGGCGCGACCCACGACCTCGTGCGGCCGCCGGTCGGCTGGTCCAGCCGGACGGCACCCCGGCAGGCCCCGGCCGCGGCCGCCTCGTCGGCCTGCCCCTGGAGTGTCCACTGCGCCTCTTCGAGCTTTTCCTGGATCGCCTGCTTGATCTCGGCGAGTTCGGTGTTCCGCCGTTCCAGCGTCTGCCACGCCGTCGCGGCCTTCGCCTCGTCCGCGGCGAGCCTCGCCTCCGCTCGGCGGCTCTTGTCCACGGCGTTGTTGACCGCAAGATCCGCCTGCCAGACGGCCCGCTGACCCCGCATCAGCTGCTCGGGGTCCTCCGCGAGAAGCATCTGCGCGGTGTACGGCACCCCGCCGCCCTGACGGTACTGGGCGCGCGCGATCCGGCCGAGGTCGGCGTTCAGTACCGCGATCTGCTTCCGCTCCCGCACGAGCAGCCTCTCCAACCGCTCCGCCTTCGCCTTCTGCGACTCCGCCGCCCGCCGCCCCGCCTCGTACCGCTGCGTCGCCACCGCCGCTTCCTCGAACAACCGCGTCACCTGGGCGCTTGGGCCGGCCTCACCAGGGCCGCCCGAGGCCCCGCCGTCACTCTCGGCCGCCGTGGGCCGGGCCACGAATACCGCCGCGGCGCACAGCACCACGGCGACGAACAGCGGGCGTCGGCGAGAGAAGCGCATGTCAGCGATCGTGACCCGGTCCGACGCCGCAGTCCTCTTCGAGTCATACGTCTGGGGGACGGAGTGCCCCGGACGGGTCACGGCACTGCGCCGAACAGGGGCCTGACCGCACGGTGTTCGGCGGGGAGGCTTGCGGACGAGAGGCGCGTCACACGGCAGCGGCCCCGGCAGCGCGGCGCTCAGTGAGGCGCCTGCCCAGTGAGGACGGCCGCTCAGACCTCCACCAGCAGCTCCCCCGCCGCTTCCCGCTCCACCATCGTCCGCAAGGGACCGTCCAGCGCGGCCAGTTCCGCGTAGGTGCCGCGCTGTGCGACGCGTCCCTCCGCCAGCACGACCACCTCGTCCACGGCGTCGAGCCCGGCCAGCCGATGGGTGATCAGCACGGTCGTCCGGCCCTCGGTCGCGGCCAGCAGATCCGCGGTGAGCGCGTCGGCGGTCGGCAGGTCCAGGTGCTCCGCGGGCTCGTCGAGGACGAGGACCGGGAAGTCGGCCAGCAGCGCACGGGCGAGGGCGAGCCGCTGACGCTGGCCGCCGGACAGCCGCGCCCCGTGCTCGCCGATCAGGGTGTCCAGCCCGTCGGGCAGTCCGTCGACCCAGTCGAGCAGCCGTGCCCGCGCGAGCGCGTCCCGAAGCTCCGCCTCGTCCGCGTCCTTCCGGGCGAGCAGCAGGTTCTCGCGCACCGAGCTGTCGAAGAGGTGCGCGTCCTGGGCACACAGTCCCACGAGCCGACGTACGTCGTCCCCGTCGAGCGCGTACGCGTCGACGCCCCCCAGCGTGTACGTTCCCTCGCGCGCGTCCAGGAACCGCAGCAGCACCTGCGCGAGCGTGGTCTTGCCCGCCCCCGAGACACCGACCACGGCGATCCTGCGCCCCTCTTCGAGGGTGAGGTCCAGCCCGGCGAGCGCGTCCCGGTCCTGCCCGGCGTACCGCGCTCCGAGCCCTTCCAGCCGCAGCGGGAACGGCGACACCGGCGCTTCGGCCGGCTCCTCCGGTTCGCGTACGGGGGCGGGGGCGTCCAGCACCTCGTACACGCGCTCCGCGCTCCTGCGCACCCGCTGGCGGAACTGGGCGGCAAGCGGCATCCCGAGCACCGCCTCGAACGCGGCCAGCGGGGTGAGTACGACGACGGCCATGGCCACCCCGCTCAGCCGCCCGTCGACGACG
Organism: Streptomyces sp. CA-210063; assembly: GCF_024612015.1. Taxonomy (NCBI): domain Bacteria; kingdom Bacillati; phylum Actinomycetota; class Actinomycetes; order Kitasatosporales; family Streptomycetaceae; genus Streptomyces; species Streptomyces sp. CA-210063. The sequence goes on along the minus strand of NZ_CP102512.1, from coordinate 5,458,190 downwards.
GCCTGGGCGCCGAACAGCGCGGTGGCGGTGACGGTGAGCCCGGAGACGAGCGCGGTGAGCCCGTCGCCGAGCGCGGTGGCGGTGGCGGCCCGGGAGGCGATCCGGGTGAGATCCCGGTCGGCCTGGCGCGTCTCGGCGGTACGGGCGGGCAGGGCACCCGCGACCGTCAACTCGGCGGTGCCGGTGAGCAGATCGGCCACGCGAGTGGCCAGCACTCCGCGGGCCGGTGCCAGCCGGTGCTCCGCCCGCCGAGCCACGGCCCCGGTCACGAGGGGCACTCCGGCCCCGGCGGCGAGCAGCCCGACGGCGAGGGCGGCGCCGGCCTCCGGCAGCAGCCAGGCGGTGAACCCGATGGAGGCGCTGGACACGGCCACCGCGGCCCCGGCGGGCAGCAGCCAGCGCACCCAGTAGTCCTGCAGGGCGTCCACATCGGCGACCAGCCGCGACAGCAGGTCGCCCCGCCGGGTTGTCCGGAGCCCGGCGGGCGCCAGCCGTTCCAGCCGCCGGTAGACCGCCACCCTCGTATCGGCCAGCATCCGCAGCACGGTGTCGTGCGACACCAGCCGCTCCGCGTACCGGAACACCGCCCGCCCGATCCCGAACGCCCGCGTCGCCGTCACCGCGACCATCAGATACAGCACCGGGGGCTGCTGCGAGGCCCGCGAGATCAACCACCCGGACGTCGCCATCAGTCCGACGGCACTGCCCAGCGCGAGGCTGCCGAGCAACAGGGCGAGGAGGAGCCGGCCCCGGCGGGGTGCGGCCATCCGGCGGACACGGGTCAGTACGCCTCCACGCTGTTCCAGCGGCAGGTCTTCCCCCTGCGACGCGGGCAGGGTTTCCACATGCACGGCACGGCGGCTCAAGGCGGCCTCCCCGTCGCGCTCGGAGGCCGGTGCCGCTGCGGGCGTCGTGACCTCCTCAAGCCGCACCACCCGGTCCGCCACCCCCAGCAGCGCCGGCCGGTGCACCACCAGCAGCACGGTCCGGCCCACCGCCAGCCGCCGTACCGCCTCCACGACCTCCGCCTCGGTCTCGCCGTCCAGCGAGGCCGTCGGCTCGTCGAGGAGCAGTACGGGCCGGTCGGCGAGGAACGCCCGGGCGAGGGCGAGCCGTTGCCGCTGTCCGGCGGAGAGACCGGCGCCGTCCTCACCGAGGACGGTCTCGGCCCCGGCGGGCAGCGCGTCCACGAACTCCAGCGCCCCCGCGTCGGTGAGCGCTCGCCGCACCGCCGCGTCATCCGCGTCCGGACGGGCCAGCCGTACGTTCTCGGCGATCGACCCGGCGTACAGGTGCGGCCGCTGCGGCACCCAGGCGATGCGCGAACGCCAGGCGGCCATGTCGAGCGAGGCGAGATCGGCTCCCCCGACCCGCACTCCGCCCGCCATGGCCTCCGTGAACCCGAGCAGGACGCTCAGCAGCGTCGACTTGCCCACACCGCTCGGCCCGACGAGGGCCACCGTCTCCCCGGAGGCGACCGTGAAGGAGACGTCCGAGACGGCGTCGTACGACCGCCCGGGGTACCGAACCGTCACCCCTTCGAAGCGGATGTCACCGGCAGGCGGTACAGCCACGGTCCCGGACGCCGGAACCGGCGTCTCCAGGACCGCGAAGATCTCCTCGGCCGCCGCGAGCCCCTCGGCGGCCGCGTGGAACTGGGCACCCACCTGCCGGACCGGCAGATACGCCTCGGGAGCGAGGACGAGGATGACCAGCCCGATGTACAGATCCATCTCGCCGTGCACGAGCCGCATGCCGATGGTGACCGCGACCAGCGCGACCGAGATCGTCGCGAGCAGTTCCAGCGCGAAGGACGACAGGAACGCGATCCGCAGCGTCCGCATGGTCGCCTGCCGGTACTCGCCGGTGATCCGCTTGATCGACTCGGCCTGCGCCTTGGCCCGGCCGAACACCTTGAGTGTCGGCAGCCCGGCGACGACGTCCAGAAAGTGCCCCGACAGCTGTGCCAGCAGCCGCCATTGACGATCCATCTGCGAGCGTGTGGCCCAGCCGATGAGCACCATGAAGACCGGGATCAGTGGCAGCGTGCCGACGATGATCGCCGCCGACACCCAGTCCTCGGTGACGATCCGCGCGAGGACCGCCACAGGTACGACGACGGCAAGGCCCAGCTGCGGCAGATAGCGCGAGAAGTAGTCGTCGAGCGCGTCGACCCCACGGGTGGCGAGGGCGACCAGCGATCCCGTGCGCTGGCCGCTCAGCCGGCCAGGGCCCAGCGCAGCGGCCCGCTCAAGCAGCCGACCCCGCAACTCTGACTTCACCGCCGCACTCGCGCGGTGCGCGGCCAGCTCGGTGAGCCAGGAGACCAGCGCCCGTCCCAGCGCGACGACAGCCAAGAGGAGCAGGGGAGTGCGGAGTTCAACGACCGGCATCCCATGTTGAAAGGCACCCACCGCCACTTCGGCGATGAGCATCGCCTGCGCGATGACGAGCGCGGCCCCGACCATGCCCAGGCCGACAACCGCCACCAGGAAGAGGCGGGTGGCGCGGGCGTACCGCAGCAGTCGCGGGTCGATCGGCTTCACGTGAAACACCCTCTCCTCAGCGGGCATGTTTCACGTGAAACATGCCTCTTCGGCCTGAGGAGGTGTGTTTCACGTGAAACATCGTCAAACACACCTCCCATCGGGACTCAGTGCGCCGATTCGGCGAGGTGCTGTGTGCCGATCCGCTTGCGGAACACCCAGTACGTCCACCCCTGGTAGAGCATCACGACCGGCGTGGCGATCGCCGCGCACCACGTCATGATCTTCAGGGTGTACGGGCTGGACGAGGCGTTGGTGACCGTGAGGCTCCACTCCTCGTTCAGCGAGGACGGCATGACGTTCGGGAAGAGCGTCAGGAAGAGCATCGCCACGGCGGCCACGATGGTGACCCCCGACAGGGCGAACGCCCAGCCCTCGCGCCCCGCTCGCACCGCCACCAGTGCCGTCACGAGCGCGGCGACCGCCACGACCGCTGCGACCAGCGACACGCCGTCGCCCTTCTCGATCTGCGTCCAGAGCAGGAACAGAAGCGCCAGTCCGGCCGTCACGGCACCGACGCGCAGCGCCAGCTTCCGCGCCCGCTCCCGGATGTCCCCGACGGTCTTGAGGCCGACGAACACCGTCCCGTGGAAGGTGAACAGCGTCAGCGTGACCAGGCCGCCCAGGAGGGCGTACGGGTTGAGCAGGTCGGCGAGGCTGCCCACGTACTCGAAGTCGCGGTCGATCTTCACTCCGCGCACGATGTTGGCGAAGGCCACGCCCCACAGGAACGCGGGGAGCAGCGAGGTCCAGAAGATCGCCGTCTCCCAGTTGCGCTGCCACCTCTCCTCGGGCCGCTTCACCCGGTACTCGAAGGCGACACCGCGGACGATCAGGCAGACCAGGATGAGCAGCAGCGGCAGATAGAAGCCCGAGAAGAGGGTGGCGTACCACTCGGGGAAGGCGGCGAAGGTCGCGCCGCCGGCCGAGAGCAGCCACACCTCGTTGCCGTCCCAGACGGGCCCGATGGTGTTGATGAGGACCCGCTTCTCCGGACGGTTCCGGGCCAGCAGCTTGGTGAGGACACCGACCCCGAAGTCGAAGCCCTCCAGGAAGAAGTAGCCGATCCACAGAACGGCGATGAGGACGAACCAGACGTCGTGAAGTTCCATGACTGTGCTCCCTTGGCCCGGTGCGGCCTAGTACGAGAAGGCCATCGGCTTGTCGGCGTCACGGGAGTCGCCGCCGATCTTCGTGGGCGGGTTGAGGTCGGCCTCCGTCAGCTCGGGCGGCCCCGCCTTGACGTACTTCACGAGCAGCTTGACCTCGACGACGGCGAGGATGGCGTACAGCGTGGTGAAGACGATCATCGAGGTGAGGATCTCGCCCTGGGAGACGCCGGGGGAGACCGCGTCCTCGGTGCGCAGCACGCCGTAGACGACCCACGGCTGACGGCCCATCTCGGTGAAGATCCAGCCCCAGGAGCTGGCGATCAGCGGGAAGCCCAACGTCAGGACGGCGATGCGCCAGTACCACTTGGTGAGGGTCGGGCCGAGGGCCTTCCTCGGCAGCAGCACGAGATGCGGCACCTCGTCGTCGCCGACCCGCAGGTGCTGCGGCAGCAGGAACCTCTTGCGAGTGAGCCAGAGTCCGGCCGCGCCAATGGCGACGGACGCCATGCCGAAGCCGATCATCCACCGGAAGCCCCAGTAGGCGACGGGGATGTTGGGCCGGTAGTCGCCGGGCCCGTACTTCTCCTGCTCGGCCTTGTTGACGTCGTTGATGCCGGGGACATACGAGTCGAAGTCGTCGTTGGCGAGGAAGGACAGCAGGCCGGGGATCTCGATGGCGACCTTGTTGTGGCCCTTGTCGACGTCGCCGTAGGCGAAGACGGAGAAGGGCGCGGGCGCCTCGCCGTCCCACAGGGCCTCCGCGGCGGCCATCTTCATGGGCTGCTGCTTGAACATGACCTTGCCGAGCAGGTCGCCGCTGATCGCGGTGAGCGTGCCGGCGATGACCACGGTGACCAGACCGAGTCGCAACGAGGTCTTCATCACCGGGATGTGCTTCTTGCGGGCCAGATGGAAGGCGGCGATGCCGACCATGAAGGCGCCGCCGGCGAGGAAGGCCGCCGAGAGGGTGTGGAAGACCTGGGTGAGGGCGGTGTTCTGGGTCAGGACGAGCCAGAAGTCGGTGAGTTCGGCCCGGCCCTTCGCCTCGTTGATCCGGTAGCCGACGGGGTGCTGCATCCAGGAGTTGGCCGCGAGGATGAAGTACGCCGACAGGATCGTGCCGATGGAGACCATCCATATACAGGCGAGGTGGATCTTCTGGGGGAGCTTGTCCCAGCCGAAGATCCACAGGCCGATGAAGGTCGACTCGAAGAAGAAGGCTATGAGCGCCTCAAAGGCGAGCGGGGCTCCGAAGACATCGCCGACGAAGCGCGAGTAGTCGGACCAGTTCATGCCGAACTGGAACTCCTGCACGATGCCGGTGACGACGCCCATCGCGATGTTGATCAGGAAGAGCTTGCCCCAGAACTTGGTGGCCTTGAGGTACTTCTCCTTCCCCGAGCGCACCCAGGCGGTCTGCAGGCCGGCAGTGAGCGCGGCGAGCGAGATCGTGAGCGGGACGAAGAGGAAGTGGTAGACGGTGGTGATGCCGAACTGCCATCGCGCCAGAGTCTCCGGCGCCAGAGCGAGGTCCACGTCTTCTCCTTACATGCCGTGGCACTGCGGCAGTTTGTCCCGCTTGTCACGTACATCACAGGGCAACCGGGACGCGCTTGTGAACGCGTTCACATTCACAAGCAATTATGGCGCATGGCCGTTCGAGGCATGAGGGTGGGGGCCCTCGCAAGCCCAAGAGTGGGACAGAACACATCAGGGGGCCCGGGGAAATTTCCCGAACCCCCTGGTCAGATGCTGTCTATAGCTCCTTGCGGAACGTCTCCGTCACCTTGAGGAAGATGTCGTTCGCCTCGGTCTCGCCGATCGTCACGCGCACGCCCTCGCCCGGGAACGGCCGCACGACGACACCGGCCTGCTCGCACACACCGGCGAAATCGACCGTGCGCTCCCCCAGCCGCAGCCACACGAAGTTCGCCTGCGTCCCCGGCACCGTCCAGCCCTGACCGCGCAGTGCCTCGACGACCCGGTTCCGCTCGCAGACCAACGAACCGACCCGGCCGAGGAGCTCGTCCTCGGCGCGCAGCGAGGCGACGGCGGCGTCCTGGGCGAGCTGGCTCACCCCGAACGGCACGGCCGTCTTGCGCAGCGCGGCCGCCACCGGTTCATGGGCGATCGCGAAGCCCACCCGGAGCCCGGCGAGACCGTACGCCTTGGAGAAGGTGCGCAGCACACAGACGTTCGGCCGCTCGCGGTAGAACTCGACGCCGTCCGGTACCTCGGTATCCCGTACGAACTCGCGGTACGCCTCGTCCAGCACCACGAGCACATCGCCGGGCACCCGGTCGAGGAACCGCTCCAGCTCGGCCCGGCGGACCGCCGTCCCCGTCGGGTTGTTCGGATTGCAGACGAAAATCAGCCGGGTCCGGTCAGTGATCGCGTCCGCCATCGCGTCCAGGTCGTGCACATCACCCGGCGTCAGCGGGACCTGCACGGACGTGGCCCCGCTGATCTGCGTGATGATCGGGTACGCCTCGAACGACCGCCAGGCGTAGATCACCTCGTCGCCGGGCCCTGAGGTCGCCTGCAGCAGCTGCTGGGCGACACCGACCGAGCCGGTGCCGGTGGCCAAGTCCGAGAGCGGCACCCCGAAGCGGTCCGACAGCTCGTTCATCAGTCCTGTACACGCCATGTCCGGGTACCGGTTGAAGGACGCGGCCGACCCGGTCACGCTCTCCAGCACGCCGGGCAGCGGCGGATAGGGGTTCTCGTTGGAGGACAGCTTGTACGCCGCCGGGCCGCCCGCCGCGGCCGGCTTGCCGGGCTTGTAGGTGGGGATCCCCTCCAGCTCGGCTCGCAGCTTGGGGCTCGTCTCGCTCACCGCAGTCCTCCTCGTCGACGCAATGCTTCTCACCTTATGAGGATTCGGCGTCCCTGCGAATGGCCTGTGGACAACCACGTCCCCGCCGGATCCACACCTCTGCCGTCCCGTCGGCCTCGCGGGCATCAGCGCACGAAGGGGTACGAACCAGGGGGGCGCGCCGTTCGCGGGCGCACGCGCCGGTGGCTCACGCCGTGGCGCGCATCACCCGTGCAGGTGAGTTGAGACCTCTTCGAAACATGAGCTACTTGGCAGGCCCATGCGCGTCGACAAGTCACGTATTGACGTTGGATCGTTCAACTCCCTTACATTGTAAGGAAATTGACCCTTACTGACCTTGCAGAAACGTGCCTGTCAACGAGTGCATATGCGTCCGCACTACCCCACCGCATGAGCCCTACTATCGGCTCGCCATGACAGCAGCAGGGAAGCACCAGGTGAGCCGCGCGGAAACACCCCGCCGAGGCAGCCGGTCGGGCCGGGCGGGCATCCGAGACGTGGCCGCCGCCGCCGGAGTCTCCATCACGACCGTTTCCGACGCCCTCAACGGCAAGGGCCGGCTCCCGGACGCCACCCGACGCCATGTACGCGAGGTCGCCGACCGACTTGGCTACCGCCCCTCGGCGGCGGCCCGAACCCTCAGAACCGGCAAGTCCGGCCTCATCGGCCTGACCGTGACCACGTACGGGGATGAACCTTTCACCTTCACCGAGTTCGCGTACTTCGCGGAAATGGCGCGGGCCGCCACCTCGGCCGCGCTGGCCCGGGGCTACGCCCTGGTCATCCTCCCCGCGACCTCGCGACACGACGTGTGGTCGAACGTCGCCCTCGACGGCACCGTGGTCATCGACCCCTCCGACCACGATCCGGTCGTCAGCGAACTGGTCCGCCAGGGATTACCGGTGGTCTCCGACGGCCGACCGGCCGGCTCGCTCCCGGTCACCGCGTGGGTCGACAACGACCACGAGGCCGCGGTCCTCGGCATCCTCGACCACCTGGCCGACGCGGGTGCCCGCCGGATCGGACTCCTCACGGGCACGACGACGGACACGTACACGCATCTCTCCACCACCGCATACCTGCGCTGGTGCGAGCGCGTGGGCCAGGATCCGGTCTACGAGGCCTATCCCGCGCACGATCCGTGCGCGGGGGCCGTCGCCGCCGACCGGCTGCTGGCCCGGCCGGACCGCCCCGACGCGGTCTACGGCCTCTTCGACCCGAACGGCACTGATCTGCTGGCCGCCGCACGGCGGTACGGTCTCCGCGTCCCCGACGACCTGCTGCTCGTCTGCTGCAGCGAGTCCACCGTGTACGCGACCACCGAGCCGCCGATCACGACGCTCTCGTTGAAGCCGCGCCGCATCGGCACGGCGGTGGTCCAGCTCCTCATCGACGCCATCGAAGGTGTCGAATCGGACCAACCGGTCGAGCAGGTGATACCGACAGAGCTGATCGTGCGGACCTCGTCCGAGCGGCGCCCGCCGCGTACGACGGTCAGCCCGCCACGATCACCTGAGGCGGGTTGACGCCCCAACTGAGGATCCGAATGGGAGTTGGGCGGGGAGAGCCCCGCCCAATTCGGGAGAAAACCGCGGTGAACTGGGGTCCTGCGCCATTTCACCACCCCTGGGTCATCACATGGCGCGATCCGCATTCCTATGATGGGCGGACGACACCGCGGGCCGCTGCGACCAGGCAGCCCGATGCGGTGCAGACGCGGGCGATGGTGGTGGAGGGGTCGATGACTCAGGGGGCCGGTCAGGGACCCGAGGTGCGGACGCCGACGGTGCGCGATTTCCGCGTGCCCGCGTACGTCCACGAGGCCGGTCCGTACGGACACACCGCCCACCCCGGCGAGACCTCCAGGCCCGCCGACGAGCCGGAGGGCTACCCCGAGGGGTACACCCCGACCCAGCGGGACCTGCCGGTGATCAACCGGGGTGACACGGTTCAGGTCGTGATCGACCCGGAAGCCGTGGCGGCCGAGCAGTCCTCCGCCGGGCCGAGTCCGCTCTTCGTCGTCGGGGATGTTCACGGCTACCTCGACGAGCTGCTCGCCGCGCTCCGCGAGAAGGGCCTCGTCGACGCCGCGGGCAACTGGGCGGCGGGCACCGCCCGGCTCTGGTTCCTCGGCGACTTCACCGACCGCGGCCCGGACGGCATCGGTGTCATCGACCTCGTGATGCGCCTGTCCGCCGAGGCGGCCGCGGCCGGCGGTTACTGCAAGGCCCTCATGGGCAACCACGAGCTGCTGCTGCTCGGTGCCAAACGGTTCGGCGACACTCCCGTCAACTCCGGCGCGGGCACCGCCACCTTCCAGGCCGCCTGGCTCCTCAACGGCGGCCAGAAGACCGACATGGACCGCCTCCAGGACCACCACCTCCAGTGGATGGCCCGCCTCGACGCCATGGAGGAGGTCGACGGCCACCTCCTGGTGCACTCCGACACCACCGCGTACCGCGACTACGGCGACTCCATCGAGGCGGTCAACGACACCGTCCGCGAGACGATCACACGCAACGACCCGGACGAGGTCTGGGACCTCTTCCGTAAGTTCACCCGGCGCTTCTCCTTCCGCGACGAGGGCGGCGCCGACGCCGTGCGCTCCCTGCTGGAGACCTACGGCGGCACCCGCATCGTCCATGGCCACAGCCCCATCCCGTACCTCCTGGGCGAGGTCGGCTCGGAGGACGGCGAGGACAACACGGGCCCTTCGGTCGACGGCCCGTACACCTATGCGGACGGTCTGGCCGTCGCCATGGACGGCGGAGTGACCATGGCCGGAAAGCTGCTGGTCCAGGAACTTCCGCTGCGTACCTGAGCCTTCACCGGGCAGGCGTTCCCCGTCGGAAGAGTTCGCTGGCCAGGGGCCAATTTCTTCAAACCCCCTGTCACCGCCCGCCGTCACCGCTCTACCATCGGCTTATCCGTAGCAGGCTCCCCTCCGTTTCTGCCCGACGGCTCGTCAGCATGCCGAGCCACAAGCCCTACGGAGCATCGGGGGATGCACATGAACAGCGTTCCGCAGCACTTGCTCAGTGAGGACCGCCAGGAGTACGAGCGGATCCTCGGCGAGGTGCTGCGCTCCGCACCACACCGCCCGGAATTCGCCGCTGGTCTCCAGCGGCTCAACCTCGAACAACTGCGCACCATGGCCCTCGACGCCACGGCGATCATCACGACCGCCGCGGCGACCGAATACCGGTACTACGTCAAGGTCCGCGACGAATTCCGCAGCCCGTCGTCGCCCACCACGCCCGCCCCTGAGGGGACGGCGTCCGGCACCGGTGAGCCGGACGGCACCGCCGTGGGATTCGCGGCCACCGTGGGCGAGGTCACCGAGGCGGCCGGCGCGGGCGCCGGTGCCATAGCCGCGGTGCTCGCGCCCGTCCTCGCCGGAACCGCCGCGGTGCTGTTCCTGCTCTTGGGGTACGTCATGAAGGCGCTCGACCCCGAGCGGGCGATCGCCGAGACCCTCCTCACCACGGGGTGGGTCTTCGGCGCGGTCACAGCGGCGGCGATCCTGGTGGCCGCGGTCGGCCTTCTGCTCACCGCCCTGCGCAACAACGCCACCGCCCTCCTGAACGACGGAGCGCGCAGCGAGCTGAGCGACGAGGTGTCCCGGGCCAGGGAGGCCTGGCGCGAGGCCCTTCTGGAGCGCGGCATCCTGCCGTTCCTCCGTGATGCCCTCGCGAACCCGGGCCCGGCGGCGCTGGGCGACCCGGTCCGGCCGGCCCCGCCCAGCCGCATGCCGCACCTCGGCTACGGCCGACCGAGCTTCACCAGCCCGGACAGCGGCGGCGCCGGCTCCCGCCCCAGCTACACCAGCCCGGACTTCAGCAGCCCGGACTTCGGCGGCCCGGAGCACCAGCCCGAGTAACGCCCGGGATCCGGCCGCCGCCCCGGAAGCCACCGGGCTTCGGCGGCCGCCCGGCGCGGCTCCGGCCGACGGCCGGAGTCGTCACACCCGCACCGCAGACCGCGGCGGCGGACTCTCCCGGCAACCGGCCGGAAGAGCGCCGCTCGTCGCACGGGCATCATGCGGCCATGACCTGACCACGTCCGCCGTGCGTCACCCTCCGCGCCGGTGCGCCTCAGTCCGCCATCGGCAGATAGACCCGGTTCCCCGCCTCCGCGAACTCCTTGGACTTCTGGGCCATGCCCGCCTCGATCTCGTCCCGGGAACCGCCGTGTTCACGGCGGATGTCCTGGGAGATCTTCATCGAGCAGAACTTCGGGCCGCACATGGAGCAGAAGTGGGCCGTCTTGGCCGGCTCGGCCGGGAGCGTCTCGTCGTGGAACTCACGGGCCGTGTCGGGGTCGAGGGCCAGGTTGAACTGGTCCTCCCAGCGGAACTCGAAGCGGGCGTCCGACAACGCGTCGTCCCACTCCTGTGCGCCCGGGTGTCCCTTGGCGATGTCCGCCGCATGGGCCGCGATCTTGTAGGTGATGACGCCGGTCTTCACGTCGTCACGATTGGGCAGTCCCAAGTGCTCCTTGGGCGTGACGTAGCAGAGCATCGCAGTGCCCCACCACGCGATCATCGCGGCACCGATGCCTGAGGTGATGTGGTCGTACGCCGGCGCGACGTCCGTGGTCAGCGGGCCGAGCGTATAGAACGGGGCCTCATCGCAGATCTCCTGCTGCAGGTCGATGTTCTCCTTGATCTTGTGCATCGGGACATGTCCCGGGCCCTCGATCATGGTCTGAACATGGAAACGCTTCGCGATCCGGTTGAGTTCCCCGAGCGTGCGCAACTCCGCGAACTGTGCCTCGTCGTTGGCGTCCGCGATGGAGCCGGGCCTCAGACCGTCGCCGAGCGAGTACGTGACGTCGTAGGCGGCGAGGATCTCGCACAGTTCCTCGAAGTTCTCGTAGAGGAACGACTCCTTGTGGTGCGCCAAGCACCAGGCCGCCATGATCGAGCCACCGCGCGAGACGATGCCGGTCTTGCGGTTGGCGGTCAGCGGGACGTAGGCGAGGCGCACGCCCGCGTGGACCGTCATGTAGTCCACGCCCTGCTCGGCCTGCTCGATGACTGTGTCCTTGTAGATCTCCCAGGTCAGTTCCTCGGCCTTGCCGTCGACCTTCTCCAGCGCCTGGTAGAGCGGCACCGTGCCGATGGGGACGGGGGAGTTCCGGAGCACCCATTCGCGGGTGGTGTGGATGTTCCGGCCGGTGGACAGGTCCATGACCGTGTCGGCGCCCCAGCGGGTCGCCCAGGTCATCTTCTCGACCTCCTCCTCGATGGAGGAAGTGACCGCGGAGTTGCCGATGTTGGCATTGACCTTCACCAGGAACCGCTTGCCGATGATCATCGGCTCGATCTCCGGATGGTTCACGTTCGCGGGCAGCACGGCCCTGCCGGCGGCGATCTCCTCGCGGACGACCTCCGGCGCGACGTTCTCCCGTACGGCCACGAACTCCATCTCGGGGGTGATCTCCCCGCGCCGCGCGTACGCGAGCTGGGTCACCGCCCGACCGTCACGGCTGCGGCGCGGCTGGCGCGGCCGCCCCGGGAACACCGCGTCGAGGTTGCGCAGTCCGCCGCGCGGCGAGGTGTGCTTGATCCCGTCGTCCTCGGGGCGGACGGGGCGGCCCGCGTACTCCTCGGTGTCTCCCCTGGTGATGATCCAGTTCTCTCGGAGAGGGAGGAGTCCCCTCCTGACATCGGTCTCCGCGGTCGGATCGGTGTACGGGCCGGAGGTGTCGTACAGGGTGACGGACTGCCCGTTGGTGAGGTGCACCTGGCGGACCGGCACCCGCAGATCGGGGCGCGAGCCCTCGACGTACGCCTTGTGCCAGCCGATGGACTGCCCGGCCTCCAGAGGCTGTTCGCCCTGGTTCCTTTCGCCCTCGGACACGGCGGATGCCGCGTCCGTCTGGTTGGAGGCAGGCGTGCGTGTGTCCTCGATGGTCATGAGACCTACTCCCTACGCCGGCATTACCCGGTAACAGGTTCAGCGGTCGACGCAGCGATTTCCGCCCGGCGATGTTCCACGTGAAACATCGCGTCTGCGGAGGTCAGCGCCCTCTCAGCCCGGTGCTCCGAGCTCCCGCGTGTGCAAAGGTGCCCCCACGCTAGCGGCAGATGTGGCGCGGTGAACAGTGGGCATCGCTCGTTCTTGCGATGATCGGTCGGTGACCACGACGCAGCAGCCCCCGCCTCCGCCCCCCGAACCGCCCCATGGCCATGGCCCCGGAAACGGCCGTGGCCATGGTTCCGACGGTGGCCATGGATACGGTTCCGGGGGCGGCCACGGCCCCGGTGACGGACATGGCCAAGGCCCGCCCTCCGGGGGCGGCCACTCCCACAGTCACAGCCACGGACCCGCCGCGCCCGTTTCGAAGCACCTGCGCAAGGTCATCGCGGCGGTGCTGATCCCCTTCGCGACCGCGGTCGTCGTGGGCCTCGTCGTGCTGTGGCCCGGCGGCGCACCGGCGCACGAGCGCACCGGGGTGGGCTTCGACCGGCAGACGCAGCAGGCCACCGTCACCAAGGTCGAGGAGGTCGACTGCTCATCGGTGAACGCCTCGGGCGTCCCTCCGACCGGCGACACATCCACCGCCGAGGGCTCGTCCGCCCAGCAGCAGGCGAACGGCACCTGCAAGAAGGCCACGATCCGGGTCGACACCGGCAAGGACAAGGGCCGTACGTTCACGGAGATCGTTCAGCCGGACCAGTCACGGCAGTTGGAGCAGGGTCAGGAGGTCGTGGTCGCCTACGAGCCCGCCGCGCCCAAGGACCTGCAGTACTCGGTCGCCGATGTGAACCGGAAACTCCCGATGGCGCTACTCGCCGGGATCTTCGCCCTCGTCGTCGTGGTGGTGGGCCGACTGCGCGGTGTCATGGCCCTGGTGGCGCTGGCCATCAGCTTCCTGGTGCTGACCCTCTTCATCCTGCCGGCCATCCTGCAGGGCTCGAACCCGCTGGTCGTGGCGGTGGTCGGGGCGAGCGCCATCATGCTGATCGCGCTCTACATGTGCCACGGTCTGTCGGCCCGTACATCGGTCGCGGTGCTCGGCACGCTGATCTCGCTGCTGCTGATCGGCCTGCTGGGCTCGCTGTTCATCGACTGGGCCTATCTGACCGGCAACACGGACGACAACACCGGCCTGATCCACGGGCTGTATCCGACGATCGACATGAGCGGTCTGCTGCTCGCGGGCGTCATCATCGGTTCGCTCGGTGTCCTCGACGACGTGACGGTCACCCAGACGTCGGCGGTCTGGGAGCTGCACGAGGCCAATCCGTCGATGGGCTGGCGCGGGCTGTACCGCGCGGGCATCCGGATCGGCCGGGACCACATCGCGTCGGTGGTCAACACCCTCGTCCTCGCCTACGCCGGTGCCGCGCTGCCCCTGCTGCTCCTCTTCTCGATCGCGCAGAGCAGTGTCGGCACGGTCGCCAACAGCGAACTGGTCGCCGAGGAGATCGTGCGCACGCTCGTCGGCTCGATCGGCCTGGTGGCCTCCGTCCCGGTGACCACCGCACTGGCCGCCCTCGTCGTCTCGGCCGACCGCCCCAGCGCCCCGGAAGCGGCGGCCGTGCCCGCTCCGGCACGAGGCGGGAAGGGCCGCCGCCGCAAGCGCTGAAGCGTTACGGCACCCCGGCGCCGTAACGGTTCAGCCCGCGCTCTGTTCCTCCGCCAGGATGCGGTCCAGCGCCTCGTCGAGCAGGGTGTCGAAGTCGGCGAGGGAACGCTCCTGCCCCAGCGGCACAAGCTTGTCCGTGCGGTCCAGGAAGGCCACCAGCGGCGCCGTGCCGACCCGGAACAGCGCCTGATCAGTGCCCACCTGAAGCCGGATCAGCACCTCGCCGAACGTCTCCGGATCGGCGGGCGCGATATGGACGTCCCCGTCCCCGCACGGCCGCCCCACACCGTCGATGAGCAGCTCCCGCCCGAAGGCCCAGGTCACGGGAGCGTCGCCGGGCAGGTGAAAGGTCAACCGCACGGCGTAGGGATCACAGGTCTCATAACGCAGCTCCACCGGGATGCGGAAGGAGAGCTCCTCCGAGACGAGGAAGCTCATCATGACCTCTGCCTGTACCGACTCGCGCATCGCCTACCCCGCCGTGTTCGTCGACTGGCCAGGAATCATCCGCCTGACACCCCTGGAAGTTTGCTGAAAGTACACGAGAGATCACAAGGAGTGATTTTTCAGATGCTGATAGAGATCGCGAGTGTCCCTAGTAGCTTTCCGATCTCGGTCTGCAACTGATGGGCCACGGGCAGCAGCCGATCGGCCTGGTGCGAGGGCAGCGAGATGGCGAGGGTCCCGGCGGTCGTCCCCACGGTGATGGGGATCGCGGCGCAGACCGTCCCGAGGGCGTACTCCTGCCGCTCGACGACCGGTTCCATCCGCCCGATCCGGTCGAGGCGCCGTAGCAGCGTCTCGTTGTCACGGACCGTGTACGGGGTGAGCGACTGCACCGGATAGCGCTCCAGGTGGTCGCGGCGGGCCTCATCACCGAGTTGGGACAGCAGGCACTGCCCGATGGCGTGCGCGTGACCCGTCTCACGGAAGTCGGCCCACTCCTCGACCGCCGGGATGCTCGGGCTGTCGGCGACGCACTTGACCTCGATCTCGCCGTCCCGGTAGATCGCGAAGTAGACGGGGACGCCGAGGACGTCCCGCCAGTGCGCCAGGGCCTCGCCCACCGTGCTGCGACGTTTCTGCTGCGCTCCGCTGCTGCTCAGCCGCTCGGCCGCCTCACCGAGGAAGAACAGCCCCTTGTCCCGATACAGATAGCCCTCGTGCACCAGCGTGCGCAGCAGGTGGTACGCCGTGGGCAGCGCGAGCCCGGCGTCCCGCGCCAACTGTTTGGCGGGCGCCCCCAGTTCCCGCTCTGCGACAGCCTCCAGCAGTCGCATCGCCCGCTGTACGGAGCCGATCAGGGTGCCGGCGTTCGCCTCCGACCCGCCCGGCTGGGCTGCCGGGGACGGAATGCGCGCTCCCCTTCCCGAAGGGTGCCCGTGAGGCGGCACGGGGCGGACGAGCCCCGTCGGCGGTGTCTGTGCCCGGGGCGATGGTGCCGTGGGCTGTGCCTGCGGCTGCGTCGCGGGAGGCTCCGTGCATCGCACGCTCTCCTCGCCCGGCGAGGTCCATGGCTGCACCGGGGGAACCGGGGCCTTCGAGGGTGTCGTACGCGGCGGGGGCGGCTGAGCATGGGCCTCCGTGGCCCGGACGCGCGGCTGCTCCGTGGCGGCCGTCGGTGTCGATCGGGGTCCCGGCTGGGTGGGGGGAACGGCGCTCTGTGTCGACCGGGAACGCGGCCTGGCGGGTGGAAAGAGCGGTTCTGCGGGTGCGGTGTCAGCCGTGGCCAAGGGTCACTCCCGAAGCGAGAGGAGGGCCGCCCGTGCGGGGGACACGGGAGGGAGGTGCGCCGCCCGCGGGGTCGAGCCCGCGATGAGTTTCCGGACTCTAGCCGCCTGTCACCGCCCGCAGACGGCCCCGCCGGGAAACTTCCCTCTGGCGAGGGAACCTCACGTTCCTGTTACCGCACTGCCCTGACCGGGCCTCACCCACTCACGCCTCAGCTGTTGCGCGGTGCTGACGCCTCACCAGTCGCCGCGCGACGAGGAACTCGCCGTGAACTTCCGTACGACATAGATCAGTCCGCCGACCAGCGCCACGAAGACCAGCACTTTGAAGAGCAGGCCCACCACAACCTGGACGACGCTGACTATCAGCCCTCCGAACACCAGCAGAGCGATGACCGGCACCGCGATCCACTTCACCCACCACGGCATCCCCGCGAAGATCTCCCGCATCGCCCTTGCTCCTTGTGTCTCCACCCGTCGCCCCGCCACCGGGGCACTGATTCCGGGCTTTCTGCTGTCCTGCCATCGATGCTAGGGCCGCGAAGGGGCCGTTCGGGGGCTTCGCACCCCTTGTCCGTCCCTGATCGTCCCCCTAGGGAACACCGAAGCGGACGTCAGCCCTCCGGCGGAGAGAACACCACCACGACCCTCAAGTCCTCGGTGATGTGGTGGAACTTGTGGGCGATCCCAGCGGGCACGTACACGACACTGCCGCGCGCCACCTGGGTGGTCTCGAAGCCGACCGTGAGCGAGGCGCGGCCGCTCACGACGAGATACACCTCGTCCTGGCTGTGCGGCTTCTGCGGGTCGAGATCGCCGGCATCGAGCGCGTACAGGCCGACCGACATGTTCCGCTCGCGCAGGAACTGCAGGTAGGCACCGTCATTGGCGGCGCGCTCCGCCTCCAGTTCATCCAACCGGAATGCCTTCATCGACTTAGTCGCCCCTGCCCAGTGCTCGTACCGATCGCTTCTGCCACGATCAGACACATGATGAATTTCCTAGTCAAGACGATCGCCAACGCGGGTGCCCTGGCGGTCGCGGTATGGCTGCTCGACAAGATCACGCTGACCGGGGACAGCACGGGCAAGAAGGTCGGCACGCTCCTGCTGGTCGCGCTCGTCTTCGGCCTGGTGAACGCGGTGGTCAAGCCGCTCGTGAAGCTGCTCACCCTCCCGCTGTTCATCCTGACACTCGGCCTGTTCACGCTGATCGTGAACGCCCTGATGCTGCTGCTCACCTCGTGGCTGGCCGACATGCTCGACCTGAGCTTCCACGTGGAGGGGTTCTGGACCGCCGTCCTCGGCGGCCTGATCATCTCGATCGTCGCCTGGGCGCTCCACCTCGTCCTCCCCGACCGGGACTGAGGGTCCGGCATGACCTACCGAGTCTGCTTCGTCTGCACCGGCAACATCTGCCGCTCCCCGATGGCCGAGTCCGTCTTCCGCGCCCGTACGGAGGAGGCCGGGCTCGACCACCTGGTCGAGGTCGACAGCGCGGGCACGGGCGGCTGGCACGAGGGCGACGCCGCCGATCCCCGCACCATCTCCGTGCTGGAGGCGAACGGCTACGGCAGTATCCACGCGGCCCGGCAGTTCCAGGTCTCCTGGTTCTCCCGCCTCGACCTTGTCATCGCCCTCGACAGAGGTCACCTCAAGGCCCTGCGCCGCCTCGCGCCGACCGCGGCGGACGCGGACAAGATCCGGCTCCTGCGCTCCTACGACCCCACTGCGGGCGACGACCTCGACGTTCCGGACCCCTATTACGGGGGCATGGACGGCTTCGAGGAGTGCCTGGAGCTCGTGGAAGCGGCGAGTTCCGGTCTGCTGGCCGCCGTACGCGAGAAGGTGGAGGGACGAGCCGCATGAGCACGGAGAACCCCGCGGGAGCCGGTGACGGCACCCGTGCGGTGCGGGCCGGTCTGCCCGAGCCCGTCAAGCACGAGCCGACCCTCCCGGGGCCCGTCTTCGCCGCCCACTACCACCTGCCGGGCGAGCCCACCGGCCCGTACGCCTACGGGCGCGACCAGAACCCCACGTGGACCCTCCTGGAACGCGCCATCGGCGAACTGGAGGCACCGGGACAGGAGGACGCCGAAGCGGTCGCCTTCGCCTCCGGCATGGCCGCCATCTCGGCCGTCCTCTTCTCACAGCTGCGCGCCGGTGACGTCCTGGTCCTACCGAGCGACGGCTACAACGTGCTGCCCTTGGCGGGTGAACAGCTGCGGTCGTACGGCATCGAGGTGCGCAGCGCTCCCACGGGCGGCGACGCCCAGCTCGACGCGCTGGACGGCGCCAAGCTGCTCTGGCTCGAGACACCGTCGAACCCGGGGCTGGACGTGTGCGACGTGCGGCGGCTCAGCGAGGCGGCACGCGCGCGTGGCTGTCTCGTCGCCGTCGACAACACCCTGGCGACCCCGCTCGGGCAGCGTCCGCTGGACCTGGGCGCCGACTTCGCCGTGGCCAGCGGCACCAAGCAGCTGACCGGACACGGAGACGTGCTGCTGGGGTACGTCGCCGGGCGCGATGCCTCGCTGATGGCGGGTGTACGGCGCTGGCGCAAGATCGTCGGAGCGATCCCGGGCCCGATGGAGGCCTGGCTCGCGCACCGCTCGCTCGCCACGCTGCAGCTGCGCGCCGACCGGCAGAGCGCCAACGCCCTGGCCGTGGCCGAGGCGCTCAGGGGACGGCCCGAGGTGACCGGGCTGCGCTACCCGGGACTGCCCGACGACCCCTCGCACAAGATCGCCTCGCAGCAGATGCGGCGTTACGGGTGCGTGGTGTCGTTCGCTTTCCCCACGCGCGCGCGTGCCGACCGTTTCCTCGACGCGCTCCGGCTCGTGGACGACGCCACGAGCTTCGGAGGGGTGCGGTCCACCGCCGAGCGGCGCGGCCGGTGGGGAGGCGACGCGGTTCCGGAGGGCTTCATCCGGTTCTCGGCCGGCGCAGAGGACACGGACGATCTGGTGGCGGATGTGCTGCGTGCGCTCGCTGTGGCTACCGACTAGTACTGCGCTACGCACAACGGACGGTCCGAGCCTCCCCCCTCGTGGCTCGGACCGTCCCCGGTTCTGCGCGCGAAGAACCGCGCGAACAAGGCTAGTTGACTCTGCGTCAGTGTCCAATCACAGTAGCGACAGAGGCCTATCGACTTATTTATAGTTGGGCGCTCCGAGGGCGGCGAGGGGAGGGGAGGGGCGACCATGGATCTGGCCTTACTGCGAACGTTCGTGACCGTGCACCGGGCCGGTTCCTTCACCCGCGCCGCCGCCCTGCTCGGCCTCTCGCAGCCGGCCGTCACCTCGCAGATACGCACCCTCGAACGCCAGCTGGGCCGCCCGCTCTTCCTGCGCCAGGCCCGGGGAGTGACCCCGACGACCATCGGCGACGAACTCGCCCACAAGGCGGCGCCGCATCTCGACGCGCTGGTCGAGATCGCCGAGACGGGCCTCGAGGACGACTCCTCCTTACGGACCCTCCATCTCGCCGGCCCACCGGAGTTCACCGCCGAGCGGGCCCTGCCCGCACTCACCGAGCTGACCAGGGACGATGGTCAGGGCTTCGCGCTGCGGGTCTCCTTCGGGAACGCGGACGAGACGCTGGAGGGCCTCTCCGCCGGACACCACGACCTGGCCATCACGACCGCCCAGCCGCGCGGCACCCTGCTCACCGCGACGCCGCTCTGCGACGAGGAGCATGTCCTGGTCGCCGCCCCGCGCTGGGCGGACCGCATCGCTCCCGGCAAGCTGCGCCGCAAGGAGGCGCACCAGCTGGAGGACTTCCCCGTCGTCGAGGTACACGAGTCACTGCCGTTCGTCGCGCGCTACTGGGCCTCGGTCTTCGACTCCAGGCCCGCCACCTCCGGCACCGTGGTCGTCCCGGACCTGCGCGCGGTCCTCGCCTGCGCGATCTCCGGCGCCGGGCTGGCCGTGCTGCCCCGCTATCTGTGCGCCTCCGCCCTGGAGCGCGGTGACGTCGTCGCACTCCTCGATCCGGCGGTGCCCCCTCTGCGGACGTATTTCCTGGTGGCCCGTACGGGCACCCTGGCCATGCCGCACATCGCGCGGGCACACGAGTGGCTGCTGCGGACGGCGGCGGACTGGTCCTGAGACGACCTTCCCCATCGCTCGACGGAAGCGGGTGCCGACGGCGGACCCGTCGCGAGCGCCAGGACGCCCCCTTCCTCGCTTCCGATGTTTCACGTGGAACATGCAGGGCCACATTTCTCCCATGACCGTACGACCCGTGGTCAAGCGCACCGCCCGTGCCGTCCTGCTCGACGGCGACGACCTGATCCTGATCAAGCGGACCAAGCCGGGCGTCGATCCCTATTGGCTGACGCCGGGCGGCGGGGTCGAGCCGGAGGACACGACCGTCGTCGACGCGCTCCACCGCGAAGTGCACGAGGAACTCGGCGCGAAGATCACCGATGTGGTGCCCTGCTTCGTGGACACCGTCGAGCACATCGGCGAGGACGGCGCCACCGGCGTGAAGGTCCAGCACTTCTTCGTCTGCCGCCTGGAGTCCATGGACCTCTCCAAGCGGCACGGTCCCGAGGTGGACGAGCCTCTGGGCGAGTACGAGATCGTGCGCATCCCCTTCACCCGGGTCGGCATCGCCTCCGTGCATCTCGTTCCGCTGTCCCTGCGGCACTACCTGGACGGAAACATCGAGGGCGTACGGGCGATGCACGCGCACGACCTGGGCTGACCTTCCGCCGACGGCCGCCATCCACTCCCCGCGGAGACCTCGCTGGTCAGTCTCCGGCGGCCACCAGTTCCTCCACCGAGTCGTGGCGTATGCGCTCCGAGGGGATGCCGGCGCCCTTCAACGCGTCCACACCGCTGCGGATCATCCCGGGCGGGCCCGAGAGGTACGCGTCGTACCCGTTCCAGGGTCCGTGGTCGCGTATGGCGTCGGGCAACTGGAGCAGTCCGTGCCGATCCACGACCGGGCGGACCTCCAGCCACGAGTTGCTCTGCTGCAGCCGTAGCAGCGTGTCGAGGTCGTAGAGGTCCTGGCCGGTGCGGGCTCCGTAGAAGACCTCGACCGGGCGGTGCCGCCCGTGCTCGGCGACGTCCTCGACGATGGCCTTGATGGGCGCGATACCGGTGCCGCCGCCCAGACAGAGCAGTCCGCCGTCGGTGGTGTGGTCGACGGTCATCGCGCCGGCCGGCGGGCCCAGTCGCAGAACGTCGCCGGGCCGGGCACGGTGCACGAGCGCGTTGGAGACCCAGCCCGCGGAGATCGCCTTCACATGGAACGACAGCAGGCCGTCCGAGCGAGGCGCCGAGGCGAATGAGTAGTGCCGCCAGATCCGCGGCCACCAGGGGGTCTCCAGGGTTGTGTACTGCCCGGCGAGGAAGGAGTACGGCTGGTTCGGACGGACGGTGAGGACCGCTATGTCCGCGGTCCTCAGATCGTGCGAGACGACCTCGGCGAGCCACCAGGGCGGGGAGCGCAGTTCGTCCGCCGCCGCCGCGTCGATCATCACCTGGGAGATCGTCGTGTACGTCCGGACCCAGGCCGCCTCGGTCTCGTCGTCCCAGCTCCCCTTGGCGTACCGGCTCAGCGCACCGATCAGGCACTCACCGACGGCCGGGTAGTGCTCGGCCTGGGTGCCGTACTTGCGGTGGCCGCGACCGAGGTTCTGCAGATAGTCGACGAGGACCGGGGCGTTGTCGATGTGCTCGGCCGCGGTCAGCAACGCCTTGAGCAAGCGGTCCCGCTGGGCGTCCATCGCCGGGGGGAACATCGAGCGCAGCTCCGGGTGCTGGACGAAGAGCAGCGCGTAGAAGTACGAGGTGACCTTGTCGGCGACGGGCCCGATCTCGGCCATGGTGCGCCGGATGAGAACGGCGTCGGGGGAGACGGGGGCTGTACGGTCGGCGCGTTGGACGGGTACCCGGGCGTCGAAGACGGAGTGCCCGGAGCCCTGTTCCTGAGCAGCCTGGTCCGGTTGGGGGCGAGGCGGGGCGCTGGGCGGAAGGTCCGCGGAGGTCTGTATTCGCTCCCGCGCGGCGCCGTCCCGGTTCTGCTGCGGGCCGTTCGGCGGCTCCTGGGACCGGCCCACGGGCCGCAGGGCGGCGAGGCGGTTGCCCTCGGGCTCCTGATCTCCGCCAGCGGACGGCGGAGACGTGCGCGGTGTGAACCAGCCGCCTCCGTCGCTGTCCCCCGAAGTGCCGTTGCCGGCCGACGTGGTGGTCGGAGCGTCCATGGTGTGCCTCGCCTCGAGCATCTTTCGGTCGATCTGCGCGCTTCCCCAGTCGGAAGTCGCACGCTTTCCCCCGCGGACGGCCTTGCTTTTCCCCGTTCGTTCCCGACGACCAATGCGGCCACATTCAATCCGGGTTCCCGCTCCGTACGGACAAGTAGGTGAGAGTGTGACGTGAGCCGCAGCACTCACCGCAGCGTTCCACAGCTCACGAACGCCCCCACCGCGTAACGGCAAACGCAGGTCCTCGATCTCCCTGTCCGGTTAGGCTGCATTGAGCTGCGTTCGCACCCGCGACATGAGACGACTGCATCTCGCTTCGGACACGAACCGGACTCGACCCTACCGGCAGGCGCGCCACACACAAGTCCCCCCTTGCCGTGCCGGGAATTCAACGGGCGCGAATCAACAATTCCTTCAATTACCGGGCGCGTCGCACTAATTCATAGACATCCCACAGATCCTGCCCCATGTACGAGTGAGTGGCGAGCCCCACCAGATGCCGATCGGCATTCACGGCGACCGAGATCGGAACAGTACCGAAGAGTTCCGCGTCGGAGAGGGAGTCGCCGTATGCGACGCAATCGGCGCGGGTCAGCCCGAACTTCGCGCAGAGCCGATCCGCGATCTCCACCTTGGCCGCCGGTGTGAGGATCCCGGCCGGATCGACGGGCTCGGCGAAGGGCACCGAGGGGAAGCGCGAACCGTACGCCGCGTGCACACCCCAGGCCGTGAGCCGCTCAACGAAGAAAGAGGGCGAGAGCGAGATGACGGCGCAGTACTCCCCCCGGTCCCGGATCTCGGCCCAGGTGTCCCGAATGCGCCGAAGCCACGGCGCACCCTCGAAGGCCGCGACGACATGGCTCTCGGTGAGCCCGGCCCACAGACCGTGGACGAGCTGTGCGTACGCCCGTGAGTCGATGCGCCGCGTAACGAAGTCCCGTTCGAGCTCGGCGATCTCTTTGTCCAGGCCGAGCTGCCGCGAGATCTCGACCGGGGCCGCCGTGCGGTGGAGCAGAGTCCCGTCCAAGTCGAACAGGTGCAGTCGTGTCATGGGAGCCGAGACTAACCATGCCTGCACGCATGTGGCTGGAGACCGATGTTTCACGTGAAACATCGGTCCGCGCGCTGTGCGGTTGTGCACGAGATGGCCAAAAGGGCGTACGTCTGACCGCAAACCGGTGGACGCCAAGGGCTCGTGTCGGACAGCCTGACCTGCGTGCCGACACCTTCCCCCGCCGCCCTGCCCATCCGCCGTCTGACGCCTCGCGATCTCACCGCCTGCGCCGATCTGTCCGAGGACCGGGGCTGGCCCCGTGAGGAACACAAGTGGGGGCTGCTCCTCACGGCCGGGACCGGGTACGGCATCGATGACCCCGAGGGTGGTCTCGTCACCGCCTGTGTAGTAACCGAGTACGGCCCGGCGGGCCGTCCGGTTCTGGGGGCGATCGGCATGGTTCTGGTCGCCGAGCGGCACGCCCGCCAGGGCATCGGCCGCCGTCTGATGCGCCATGTCCTCTCGGAGATGGGTACGACCCCGCTGACCCTGCACGCGACTCCGTACGGACGTCCGCTCTATGAGGAACTGGGTTTCAAGATCATCGGACAGGCCGAGATGGTTCGTGGGCACTTCACACCGGGCGGCCCTGATCCCTCGGTCCCCACGCGCCCGGCCACGGCCGAGGACCTCACCACGATCGTCCGGCTCGACGAAGAAGTCTTCGGCACGGATCGCACCCACATCCTCACCCGGCTCCCCGCTTTCGCCGATCAGCTGCGCGTGGCCGAGGAGAACGGCCGGATCATCGGATACACGGCCGCCTGGCCCAACATGGACGACCATGTCGTCGGCCCGCTGATCGCCCGGGACACGCAGACGGCCAAGGCGCTGATCGCCTCCCTGGCCGCCCACACCGACCGGCCGTTGCGCACCGACATCGACGTACGCCATGAGGAACTGCTGACGTGGGTGAAGGAACGCGGCCTGACGTCGATCGCCTTCAACTCGGTGATGACGTACGGAGTTTCCGAGCTGCCGGGTGACTGGTCCCGGCGGTTCGCCCCGCTGACCGTGGCGGCGTGCTGAAGCGCGGGTCCCAGCGGGTGCGGCCGGCCGTCGGCGGTCAGCGGTGGACGGCTGCCCGCTGCTCGGCAGTTCCCACTCCCGCTCCCGCAGTGCGAGGACGACGGCCAGGGCACCCGACGTACCGCATGGACATCAGCCCGCGGTCCGCGTACTTGCCGCCCACGAGGTTGCCGCCCACGAAGCCGGCGACGTGCGTCATCATCGGCGCGATGTAGGCGATGGCTGCGAAGACACCGCCGAAGCCCAGCACCGTCATCGCCATGGCGAGCAGGACCTGGACGTTCTTGAAGGCGGCCACTTCGTGGCGCAGGCGCACCTCCTCCGGCCTGGGCATTTCGGGAACCAGCCGGGCGATTCCCAGCAGACCGACGACACCCAGCGCGGCCACTCCGGCGAAGGTGACCCGCCAGCCGACGGACTGACCGATGAGGGTGCCCAGCGGGACTCCGACGACGTTCGCTACGGTCTCCTTGTTGCACGGGAGGATCGGTCCCGCAGCGAACGCGCACTGCAGTCCGGCCACGGTCTGAGCGTGCGCGAGTACTCCCTGCTCGACGTACTGAGCCGCCAGCACGACGGCGAAGGCGGGCACCTGCAGATGAAGCAGGTCGCCGACGCGGTGGTCCTCAGCAAGAGCGCCGCCACCCGGCTGATCACCCGTCTGGAGGACCGCGGTCTCCTCGCGCGCTACCCGTGCCCGACCGACCGTCGCGGCATCTACACCGACGTCTCCGAGGCCGGCCTCAAGCTTCTCGCGGAGGCACGCCCCACCAAATGACGCCGCCCTGCGCGGAGTTCTCGACGAGGCGGCGAAGAACCCTGAGCTGGCCCCTCTGGTCCGCGTGGTGGAGGCACTCAACGCGCCTGCGTAGGGTGCGTCCATGGGAGATCTTGAAATTCGCCCGGCGACCAAGGTCGACGTCCCGGAGATCGTCGCGATGCTGGCCGACGATCCCTTGGGAGCTCAACGCGAGTCGCCGGACGACCTGGCCCCGTACTTCACCGCGCTGGAGCACCTGAGGGGCGATCCGAACCAGCACGTGGTGGTCGCCGTTCGCGAGGGCCGTGTCGTCGGCACGCTTCAGCTCACGATCATCCCCGGGCTCTCCAGACGTGGTGCCACCCGCTCGATCATCGAAGGTGTACGCGTCCACGTCGATGAGCGCGGCAGCGGTCTCGGCACGCAGCTCATCGAGTGGGCGATCGGCGCATCACGGCACCGGGGCTGCCAGTTGGTGCAGCTGACGTCCGACGCCACACGCACCGACGCCCACCGTTTCTACGAGCGGCTCGGCTTCGAAGCGACCCACGTGGGCTTCAAACGGCCGCTGTGAGGAGCGGCCCGGTAGTGCCTGTGGGGCGCTGTTTCACGCAGTGTTTCACGTGAAACAAGGCGAACGAGAACCCCACCATCGCCAGAACGACGCCTACGAGATCCCGCGCCAGCCTTCGGGATCCACTCCACCCGGCACCGGAGCCCCCTCGTCGTACGGCTGACGCGTGAACACGAAGGACCCGAGGTCCAGGTGGCTCACGGTCCCGTCAGGCCTTCGTACAGCCCGTAGGAGCTCTCCGGCGAAGTAGCCGTTGAGCCCAACCCAACTGCCGTCGTCGTTGGGCCGGAACCGAGCACTGCGCAGCGTGGCGGACAGCGGCTCCAACGAGACGCCTCCGTCGGCGACGAGTCGCAGCACGAAGCTGTGCGTGCCCCAGTACCAAGGTCCGGCCAGCTCCAGGACCGAGCGGTCCACTTGAGGCAGCGGCATCCACGGCTCGGGAATCCGGGGCTCGGCCGCCGCCACGATGCGTACGAGGTCGGCGGCCACCTCCGACACCACCGGCCCGGAGGTGCAGTTGGCCAACACGACGGCCGCCACATCGTCCTCGACGCTGATCGTCAGGTTCGCGAGGAAGCCGGGAACCGAACCGCTGTGGCCGACGAGGAACCGGCCGTCCCGGTGCTGAAGCTGCATACCGAGCCCGTACGCCGACCCGGCCGACACATCGGCGGCCTCCCCCGGCGCGGCCGGGGTCCGCATCTCCAGGACGGACTCCGCGCCCAGCACACGATCGTCCCCCTTGGCCAAGAAGACCGCGAAGCGCGCCAAGTCCGCCGCAGTGGACCAGAGTTGCCCAGCCGGGCCCATCCGGCCCAGATCCTCGACCTGCTCCGGCAGCATCACGTCCGCCCAGGGATGCACGGCCCAGCCGCCGGCGTGCGGCGCCTCCGGGTGCCACGTCGTACGGCGCAGGCCCAGCGGTTCGAGCACCTCGTGACGCAGGACGTCCTCCCAGGGAGCGCCCCGCAGTTGTTCGACGAGGGCGCCGAGGAGTGTGAAACCGGGGTTGGAATAGTGGAAGCGGCGGCCGACGGGATGCCGGTGGGGCTGCTCGCCGAGCACATCGGCGAGTTCGGGGCGCAGGGAGCCGGGGGTCCGCTCCCACCAGGGCGACGGCGACTCGGCCGCCAGTCCGCCGGTGTGCGCGAGCAGTTCGGCGATGGTCGCCTCCCCCGCGCCGGTGCCCGGCAGATGCTTGTCCAGCGGGTCGCCGAGGTCCAGCACGCCCTCGTCACGCAGCCGCAGGACCAGAACGGCGGTGAAGGTCTTGGTGATCGAGCCGATCCGGTACTGCACGTTCGCGTCCGGCGCGTGCCCCTCCACGGAGGTCCGCGCCCCGTTCCACACCGTCTCCCCGCCCCTGACCACCGCCGCGACCAGCGACGGCGCCCGTCCCTCGGCCTGAGCGACGGCGATGCGATGCAGCAGAGCCCGGCGCGTGGCGGGAAGCAGCTCTTCCTGAGATGTCGTCATGCACCAAGTCCATCGGGCGCCACACCTCGCGTCGAGCGCATTTCTGCTGGATCAGGTCTGCGCCATGTCCACGAACCGTGAGTAGTGGCCCTGGAAGGCGACCGTGATCGTGGCCGTCGGACCGTTACGGTGCTTGCCCACGATGATGTCCGCCTCGCCCGCGCGCGGCGACTCCTTCTCGTAGGCGTCCTCTCGGTGCAGCAGGATCACCATGTCCGCGTCCTGCTCGATCGATCCCGACTCACGCAGGTCGGAGACCATCGGCTTCTTGTCCGTACGCTGCTCGGGACCACGGTTGAGCTGTGACAGTGCGATCACCGGCAGCTCCAGCTCCTTGGCCAGCAGCTTCAGGTTTCGCGACATGTCCGAGACTTCCTGCTGGCGACTCTCGGACCGCTTGCCACCGGACTGCATGAGCTGCAGATAGTCGATGATCACGAGCTTCAGGTCGTTGCGCTGCTTCAGACGCCGGCACTTGGCACGGATCTCCATCATCGACAGGTTCGGGGAGTCGTCGATGTAGAGCGGCGCGGCCGAGACGTCCGGCATCCGGCGGGCGAGGCGCGTCCAGTCCTCGTCGGTCATCGTGCCGGACCGCATGTGGTGCAGGGCCACGCGCGCCTCGGCCGACAGCAGACGCATCGCGATCTCGTTGCGGCCCATTTCGAGCGAGAAGATCACGCTCGGCATGTTGTGCTTGATCGAACAGGCGCGCGCGAAGTCCAGTGCCAGCGTGGACTTACCCATGGCGGGACGGGCCGCGATGATGATCATCTGTCCCGGGTGCAGGCCGTTGGTGAGCTGGTCGAGGTCGGTGAAGCCGGTCGGCACACCGGTCATCTCCCCCGACCGCGAACCGATCGCCTCGATCTCGTCGAGCGCGCCCTCCATGATGTCGCCGAGCGGCAGATAGTCCTCGGTGGTGCGCTGCTCGGTGACCGCGAAGATCTCGGCCTGGGCTCTGTTGACGATCTCGTCCACGTCGTCGTCGGCCGCGTATCCCATCTGGGTGATGCGGGTGCCGGCCTCGACGAGGCGGCGCAGGACGGCACGCTCATGGACGATCTCCGCGTAGTACTCCGCGTTCGCCGCCGTCGGCACCGTCTGGACGAGGGTGTGCAGATAGGAGGCGCCGCCGACCTTGGTGATCTCGCCGCGCTTGGTGAGCTCGGCGGCGATGGTGATGGGGTCGGCGGGCTCGCCCTTGGCGTAGACGTCGAGGATCGCCTGGTAGATGGTCTCGTGTGCCGGTTTGTAGAAGTCGGGGCCCTTGAGGATCTCGACCACGTCGGCGATGGCGTCCTTGGACAGCAGCATGCCGCCGAGAACGGACTGCTCGGCGTCCAGGTCCTGCGGTGGTACGCGTTCGAAGGCCGATCCTCCGCCATCCCACTCCGCGTTGTCCCGGCCTCGGTCGTGCCGTTCGTCCCTGCTGCGACCGCCGTCCTGGCGGCGGCGGGAGGAGGGCAGACGATCACTGGGCCCGCTGTCGGCCCACGGGTCGTCCAAGGGCTCGGAAATGCTCACCGAGCGGCCTCCTCCCGTCCGCCGAGCGGACCTCGCCGTGCTTCTCATTTCTACGGCACGACACTGACAAGTGAGAGGCCCAACTCCGGTTCTGGCGCGTCGGTTTTCCGAGGTTTCCGTGATCTGCCGAGGAGCGGGCGTCGCACCACCGTAGGCCCGTCGGCACCGTCAGCCAATCTGGTTATCCACAGGCCATGTGGACGACGCTCCAGATGCTGTGGAGAACCCCGCAAAACCTGTGCACGACTCGGTGGACAGGCCTGTGAACAAGACCTCGCCCTTTCCATGAGAACCACTCTGACCTGCATCTTTAGCGTCCACCGGCTGTGCAGAAGAAAAACTTTCCCGACTGGATCAAGATCATCACGATCAGTGCCCGACAGCGCACCCGACCATGCGAGATGTAATAGGCATTAGTACATTGCATCTCTTACCTGTGGAAGATTAGATTGGTGCTCATGACACAGGCTTCCGCGACCCCCAGAGCCACCCGGCGTCGGCACGATCGAGAGATCGTCTCGCTGGCCGTTCCGGCCTTCGGCGCGCTCGTCGCCGAGCCTCTTTTCCTGATGGTCGACACCGCGATCGTCGGCCATCTCGGCACCGCACAGCTGGCCGGTCTCGGCGTCGCCTCGGCCCTCCTCGTCACTGCGGTGAGCGTCTTCGTCTTCCTGGCGTACGCCACCACGGCCGCTGTGGCCCGACGCGTGGGGGCCGGCGATCTGCGGGCCGCGATTCGCCAAGGCATGGACGGCATCTGGCTCGCCCTGCTGCTCGGGGCCGCCGTCGTCGCTGTCGTCGTTCCCACCGCACCCACCCTCGTGACTCTCTTCGGCTCCTCGGACACTGCGGCTCCTTACGCCACGACCTATCTACGGATCTCGGCACTCGGTATCCCGGCCATGCTCGTCGTGCTCGCCGCCACCGGCGTCCTGCGCGGGTTCCAGGACACGAAGACACCCCTTTACGTCGCTGTCGCGGGCTTCGTCGCCAATGGCGCACTGAACGCAGGCCTTGTCTACGGCGCTGACCTGGGCATCGCCGGATCCGCCTGGGGCACGGTCATCGCCCAGGTCGGCATGGCCGCCGCATACCTCTGGGTCGTGATCCGCGGTGCCCGCAAGCATGGCGCCTCACTGCGCCCCGACGCCACCGGCATACGCGCCTCGGCCCAGGCTGGAGTCCCTCTGCTGGTCCGTACGCTCTCATTGCGTGCGATTTTGCTGATCGCCACCGCAGTCGCCGCCCGCCTCGGGGACGAGGACATCGCCGCGCACCAGATCATCCTGTCGCTCTGGAGCCTGCTCGCCTTCGCCCTGGACGCGATCGCCATCGCCGGGCAGGCCATCATCGGCCGCTACCTCGGCGCAGGTGACACCGAGGGCGCCCGCGAGGCCTGCCGGCGCATGGTGCAGTGGGGGATCGCCACGGGTACCGTCCTGGGACTCCTGGTGATCGTCGCCCGCCCCTTGTTCATTCCGCTCTTCACCGGCGACCAGGGAGTTCAGGAAGCCGCGCTCCCCGCCTTCATCGTGGTGGCGCTCGCCCAGCCGATCTCCGGAATCGTCTTCGTGCTCGACGGCGTACTGATGGGCGCGGGAGACGGCCCCTACCTCGCCCGGGCCATGTTGTTGACCTTGGCGATCTTCATCCCGGCCGCGCTGCTCGTCCCCACCTTCGGTGGTGGACTGACCGCCCTCTGGGCCGCCATGACGCTGATGATGGCGACCCGCATGGTGACCCTGTGGCTGCGCTCCCGCTCCGGGCTCTGGATCGTCACCGGGGCGACGCGCTGAGGGCTCGGCTCCCACTGGGCGTCGTTTCACGTGAAACATCGCCCCCCCGATAAGCATGTGGGGCCGCACCCCTCACAGGGTGCGGCCCCATACACCGCTTCAGCGAGCGTGACCCTTAGGCCGCGATGACCTCGACGTTGACCTTGGCGGCAACCTCGGGGTGCAGACGCACGGACGTCTCGTGGGCGCCCAGCGTCTTGATCGGAGCAGACAGCTCGATGCGGCGCTTGTCGACCTCGGGGCCACCGGAAGCCTTGATCGCGGAAGCGATGTCGGCCGGGGTGACGGAACCGAAGAGACGACCGGCGTCGCCGGAGCGGACAGCCAGACGGACCTTGACGGCCTCGAGCTGACCCTTGACCTGGTTGGCCTGCTCGATGGTCTGGATCTCGTGGATCTTGCGAGCACGACGGATCTGCTCGACGTCCTTCTCGCCACCCTTGGTCCAGCGGATAGCGAACTTCCGCGGGATCAGGTAGTTGCGAGCGTAGCCGTCCTTGACGTCGACGACGTCGCCGGCAGCGCCGAGGCCGGAGACCTCATGGGTAAGGATGATCTTCATTCGTCGGTCACCCTTTCCTTAGCGCGCGGTGGACGTGTAGGGCAGCAGCGCCATCTCACGGCTGTTCTTCACGGCCGTGGCGACGTCACGCTGGTGCTGCGTGCAGTTGCCGGTCACGCGGCGGGCACGGATCTTGCCGCGGTCGGAAATGAACTTCCGCAGCATGTTCGTGTCCTTGTAGTCCACGTACGTGACCTTGTCCTTGCAGAAAGCGCAGACCTTCTTCTTCGGCTTGCGCACAGGCGGCTTCGCCATGGTGTATCTCCTGTGTGATCAAGAAGTTTGGGGTACGGCCCCACCCTCGACCTCGAAGACCGGTGATCCGGCCCGAAGTGTCTTAGAAGGGGGGCTCGTCCGAGTAGCCGCCACCGCTGCCGCCGGAGCTTCCGCCCCAGCCGCCGCCACCGCCCTGGTTTCCACCGGCGGGAGCGCCGCTGGCCCACGGGTCGTCGGCAGGAGCGCCGCCGCCCTGCTGGCCGCCACCGGGGCTTCCGCCCCAGCCGCCGCCACCCTGGCCGCCACCGCCACCGCCACCGCCGTAACCACCCTGGCCACTGCGGCCGGCGGTCTTGGTGACCTTGGCCGTGGCACTGCGCAGGCTGGCGCCGACTTCCTCGACGTCCAGCTCGTAGACCGTGCGCTTGACGCCCTCACGGTCCTCGTAGGACCGCTGCTTCAGCCGGCCCTGCACGATGACGCGCATGCCTCGCTGGAGCGACTCGGCGACGTTCTCCGCCGCCTGACGCCAGACCGAGCAGGTCAGGAACAGGCTTTCGCCGTCCTTCCACTCATTGGTCTGACGGTCGAAGGTGCGGGGGGTGGACGCGACACGGAACTTCGCGACCGCCGCACCGGAAGGGGTGAAGCGCAGCTCGGGGTCGTCGACAAGATTGCCGACGACCGTGATGACGGTCTCGCCTGCCATGGGGGAACCTCTCGGCGGGTTTGCTGCTGGCTGCTTGTGCTGCTACTCGGATCCCGGGATCAGCTGAGCGCGAGCTCAGTGGGTCTCGGGGCGGAGGACCTTGGTCCGGAGGACCGACTCGTTCAGGTTCATCTGGCGGTCGAGCTCCTTGACGACCGCAGGCTCGGCCTGCAGGTCGATGACCGAGTAGATGCCCTCAGGCTTCTTCTTGATCTCGTACGAGAGACGACGACGGCCCCAGGTGTCGACCTTCTCGACCTTTCCGTTGCCCTCACGGACGACGGAGAGGAAGTTCTCGATCAGGGGGGCGACAGCGCGCTCCTCCAGATCGGGGTCGAGGATGACCATCACTTCGTAGTGACGCATGTGGAACCCACCTCCTTTGGACTCAGCGGCCACGGTCGTTCCGTGGCAGGAGGGTCGTGATGCGTACGCAACGGTATCGGCCACCACTGACAATCGGGGGTCCCCGCTGGGGATCCCTGTCATGGCCTGGGCAGACACCGGTGCAGACGGTACAGACTACCCGCACACCCGCTTCCGGTTGAAATCCGGTGGCGGTGACCGTCAATCTGTACACATCGGGTGTGTATGGCGCTACGATGCGCCGCTTCCGCAGGAGGTGCCCCATGGCACAGACATTGCGACCCAACATCGCCGGCTCCCTGCTCGCCACTGATGACAAGCCCCACCCCGTGCAGGACACCCTGCTCGCCGTGACGCTCGTGCTCGGGGCGGTCTCCTTCATCACGGCGATGTTCCACGATCTGCACCTGCTCAGTTCCTGGACCGGGCTGGTGGGGATCCTGACCGGCGCGTACGGGCAGTTCATCTCGGAGACGACTCGTGAACGCTTCGGCCTGATTGTGGGTCTTGGTGCCTCGGCCGTTGGCTTCTTCCTCGGCATGGCCCATGGAGGCCTCTTCGGTGGGGTCATAGGCTGACCCCGTACCGGCGGCCGCACGGCCGCCGGACCGTGTCCTTCGCTGTCCGCCGCCTTACATCGGACCAAGCGGCCGAATAACACCGCCTGACGTCCCGGCCCCCTACCGGCCGGGCCCCAGGTTCCATACGGCCATTCGGGGCGTCCGCAGGGCGCAGTAGGCTTCGGCGCGAGAGCCGGAGCCCCTGTACCCATGGGGACACACCAGCCGAGGAGCACCCCGAATGAGCCTGACCCTGAGGACGATCAGCCGAGAGCAGCATCTGGCGTACATCCAGAGCCTGCCCGCGGCTAGCCACATGCAGGTCCCGGCCTGGGCCGACGTCAAGGCCGAGTGGCGCTCCGAGAGCCTCGGGTGGTTCGACGACAAGACCGATGAGATGGTCGGTGCCGGCCTGGTGCTGTACCGCCAACTGCCCAAGATCAAGCGTTATCTCGCCTACCTGCCCGAAGGCCCGGTCATCAACTGGTACGCGCCGAACCTCACCGACTGGCTGGAGCCGATGCTCGCGCATCTGAAGCAGCAGGGCGCCTTCTCGGTGAAGATGGGCCCGCCGGTGATCATCCGCCGCTGGGAGGCCACTTCCATCAAGGCGGGCATCCAGAACCCCGATGTGAAGCGGCTGCGCGACATCGAGGCCGACTTCATCGAGCCGCGTGCCTTCGAGGTCGCCGACAAGCTGCGCCGCATGGGCTGGCAGCAGGGCGAGGACGGCGGGGCCGGCTTCGGTGACGTACAGCCCCGCTACGTCTACCAGGTGCCGCTCGCCAACCGGTCGCTTGAAGAGGTCCACAAGAATTTCAACCAGTTGTGGCGCCGCAACATCAAGAAGGCCGAGAAAGCCGGCGTCGAGGTCGTCCAGGGTGGCTACCAGGACCTGGAGGAGTGGCAGCGGCTGTACGAGATCACGGCCGTGCGTGACCGCTTCCGGCCTCGCCCGCTGTCGTACTTCCAGCGCATGTGGACGGCCCTCAACACCGAGGACCCCAACCGCATGCGGCTCTACTTCGCCCGCCACAACGGCGTGAACCTGTCCGCCGCGACGATGCTGGTCGTCGGCGGGCACGTCTGGTACTCGTACGGCGCATCGGACAACATCGGCCGTGAGGTCCGGCCCTCGAACGCGATGCAGTGGCGCATGCTGCGCGACGCCTACGCCCTCGGCGCGACCGTCTACGACCTGCGTGGCATCTCCGACTCTCTGGACGAGACGGATCACCTCTTCGGCCTGATCCAGTTCAAGGTGGGCACGGGCGGCCAGGCCGCCGAATACCTCGGTGAGTGGGACTTCCCACTGAACAAGCTGCTCCACAAGGCGCTCGACATCTACATGTCGCGCCGCTGACGCCCCCGTTTTTGCTTCCATACCTCTGATACACCGCAGCCACTAGAAAGGTTCCGGGACCGGCCATGGCGCTCACGCTCTACGTCGACACCGCGCGCTGGCGGGCACACCACAAGCACGTTCAGGAGCAGTTCCCGGGACTCGTCCCCGTCTGCAAGGGCAACGGCTACGGCTTCGGGCACGAGAAGCTGGCGGAAGAGGCCACGCGCCTCGGGTCGGATGTCCTCGCCGTCGGCACCACGTACGAGGCGGCCCGGATCAAGGACTGGTTCAGCGGCGACCTGCTGGTGCTGACGCCCTACCGACGCGCTGAAGAGCCCGTACCCCTGCCCGACCGCGTCATCCGCTCCGTGTCGTCGGTCGACGGCGTGTACGGCCTCGTGGGCGCCCGTGTCGTCATCGAGGTGATGTCCTCGATGAAGCGGCACGGTGTGAGCGAGCAGGAGCTTCCGCAGCTCCACGCGGCCATAGAGAACGTGCGCCTGGAGGGCTTCGCCATCCACCTGCCGCTGGACCGCACCGACGGCTCGGACGCCGTCGAGGAGGTCATCGGCTGGATGGACCGGCTGCGCGCGGCCCGCCTCCCGCTGCACACCATGTTCGTCAGCCACCTCAAGGCCGAGGACCTCGTCCGCCTCCAGCAGCAGTTCCCGCAGACCCGCTTCCGGGCCCGTATCGGCACACGGCTGTGGCTGGGCGACCACGAGGCGACGGAGTACCGCGGGGCCGTACTGGACGTCACCCGTGTCGCCAAGGGGGACCGCTTCGGCTACCGGCAGCAGAAGGCTGCCTCCGACGGCTTCCTGGTGGTCGTGGCGGGCGGTACGTCGCACGGGGTGGGTCTGGAGGCCCCCAAGGCGATGCACGGCGTCATGCCGCGCGCCAAGGGCGTCGCCCGGGCGGGCCTCGCGACGGTCAACCGGAACCTTTCTCCATTCGTCTGGGGCGGCAAGCAGCGCTGGTTCGCCGAGCCGCCCCACATGCAGGTGTCGATCCTCTTCGTGCCGTCGGACGCCCCGGAGCCCAAGGTCGGCGAGGAACTGGTGGCTCATCTGCGGCACACCACCACACAGTTCGACCGCATCGTCGACCGCTGAGCCTGCCTCCCGAGGGAGCGAAGGAGCCGGTCGTCGGGCGGAATACCCGCGGTGCCACGCGGAAGGCCGTACACGAGAACCTCGTGTACGGCCTTCCGCGTGATCCCTCCAGGCTCTGTTCACTCAGGGCGAACGGTCCTCAGGGTCACGGCTGCCCCACTCCACCTGCGGCCCCTCGAAGTGCATCGCGTGCCGCGGGGGATGGGCCGCGGCGCCGTACACATGAACGTCCTCCGCGCCGTCGAGCACCCCGCCGGACGGATCGTCGTCACCGGCCCGGCGCACCGTGTCCCGCTCCGGCATGAAGATGTCGCGTACGACGACGACACACAGGTAGAGAGTCCCCAGCAAATGGGCCACGATGGCAAGTTGGTAGCCCTCGACAGGCAGGCCCTTGTGGGCCTCGCCGCTGGTCGTGTACGCGAGGTACATCCAGATCCCCAGGAAGTACGCGACCTCGCACGCCTGCCAGATCAGGAAGTCCCGCCAGCGGGGCCGGGCCAGCGCCGCGAGGGGCACCAGCCAGAGCACGTACTGCGGCGAGTAGACCTTGTTGGTGAGGATGAAGGCCGCGACGATCAGGAACGCGAGCTGGGCGAAGCGCGGGCGGCGCGGGGCGGTCAGCGTGAGCGCGGCGATGCCCGCGCAGACGAGCACCATCGAGACCATCGCGTACGCGTTCGCCGTCTCGGCGGTGATCTGGATGTTCATCCGCTGCGCGATGACGAGGAAGAAGGAACCGAAGTCGACGCCGCGCTCCTGACTGAAGCGATAGAACTTCGCCCACCCGTCCGGGGCCAGGAGCATCACCGGAAGATTCACCGCGAGCCAGGCCCCGACGGCACCGAGCAGCGCGGTCATGTACGCACGCCACTTGCCCGCCCGCCAGCACAGCACGAAGAGCGGTCCGAGCACCAGGAACGGGTAGAACTTGGCGGCGGTGGCGAGACCGATCAGCACACCGAAGGCGAGGGGACGCTGCCGCGACCACATCAGCATCGCGGCGGCCAGCAGGGCCACGGCGAGAAGGTCCCAGTTGATGGTCGCGGTCAGCGCGAAAGCGGGCGCCAGGGCCACCAGAAGGCCGTCCCAGGGGCGCCGGCGATGAATGCGCGCGCAGCAGACGGCGATGACCGCCGCGCACACCATGAGCATTCCGGCATTGACCATCCAGTACCACTGCTCTTGTTCCTGGATGGTGCCGCTGCCCGGGGTGAGCCAGGCGGCGACCTCCATGAACACACCTGTCAACACCGGGTACTCGAGGTACTCCATGTCGCCGGGGATCTTGTCGAAGTACGGCACGAGCCCGTCGGCGAAGCCACGCCCCTGGTAGAGATGCGGGATGTCCGAGTAGCACGCGTGCGTGTACTGGGAGCTGGCTCCGAAGAACCAGGCACCGTCGTAGCAGGGCAGCTTCTGCACCATGCCGAGCGCGAACATGCCGATGGCCACCAGCGCGACAACCCGTACCGGCGTCCACCAGGACGTGCCGAGCAGCGCCCGCCGCCCGATCGGGCCGCCGATCAGCTCACTGCCGGTGGCAGCGACCTCGTCCTCCTTGGTCGGCCGCACCGGCTCCGGCTCATCCACGCTCACTCGCGTCGTCTCTGCACTGGGCATGCCGCACATCCTGCCGTACGCGTCTAGGAATACGCCGAGGACCACCGCATCCCGTCGCACGCGACAGCCCATGTTTCACGTGAAACGCATCTCAACTGCTCTGCCCCAGTCTCGGCGGACACGACAAGGGCCACCACACCTGATCGGTGCGGTGGCCCTTGTTTCACGTGAAACACGTTCTGCCGGACGGGGAGCTACCCGGTGGAGCCCCCGAAGAGACCCCCGTTCTGGTTGCCTCTCGTATCGTCCTCCGACTCCGTCGGTGTCGCGGTCACCCCACCATCGGTGCCACCGGTGTCCGTACCGCCCGTGTCCGTACCGCCCGGGTCCTCACACGTGGGGTTGAACGGGTTGTTACAGGACTCGCTGGGCGTCGGTGAGGGCAGGACCTCGCTCTCGGACGGCGTCGGGCTGGGCTCGGGGCTCTCCTCCTCCGACTCGGTCACCGTCGGGGTCGGCGTCGGGTCCGGATCGTCGTTGACGATCACACCGATCGGCTCGGGCTCCGGGAAGTCCTCCGGCGCCACGCCCTTGAGCGCGTCCTCCATGTAGTCGTGCCAGATCTCGGCCGGGAACGAGGCACCGTGGATCGTCTCCTGGCCACCCGTGCCGTACATCTCCAAGAACGTCCGGTTCTTGTTCGACTCATCGTCGTCCATGCGGTACATGCTGATCGCGGTGGACAACTGCGGCGTGTACCCGACGAACCAGGCCGACTTGTTGCCGTCGGTGGTACCGGTCTTGCCCGCCACCTCCCGACCGGTCAGCTGGGCCGACGTACCGGTTCCCTCGTCGACGACGGTCTTGAGGACGTCGGTGACGTTGTCGGCGACCTCCGACGTGAAGGCCCGCTTGGACTCGGCGATCTCCTCGTGGTCGAACATGGTCAGACCCTCGTGCTCGACCGTCTTGACCGAGAACGGGTCGTTCTGCTTGCCGCTGGCGGCGAAGGTCGCGTACGAACCCGCCATACGGATCGCACTGGGATCGGAGATACCGATCGAGAAGGACGGGTAGCTCGTGCCGGTGAGGCTGCCCTCCTTGAGGCCTGCCTCCATGGCCGCTTCCTTCACCCGGTCCAGACCGACGTCCATGCCCAACTGCACGAAGGCGGAGTTCGCCGAAACCCGCATCGCCTCGCGGAGGTCGATCTGGTACTTCGGCGGGCTGCCGTACGACTCGTCGTCGTCGTTGGCCTGCAGCCACTCCTTGCCCTCTTCGTTGGTCCAGATGTCGCCGTTGTAGTCCTTGATCTTGAGGTTGTTCTTGCCGCTGTAGAGGCTCTTCGGCGAGACGATGGTGCGCTCGTCCTGCGCTTGGTCCTGATCGAGAGCGGGATCACGCTTGCCCCAGGTCATGGCTGCCGCCAGGACGAAGGGCTTGAACGTCGAACCGACCTGGGCGCCGGTGACGTCGGCGTTGTTGGTGAAGTGCTTGGTGGCGTCCTCGCCACCGTAGATCGCCTCGATCGCACCCGACTTCGGATTCACCGACGCGCCACCGAACTGCACATGGGTGTCGGTCTCCGGGCGCTTGTCCGGCTTGATGTTCTCCTTACGGACCTTCGCCACGGCCTTCTCGAGTTCCTTGACCTTGTTCTTGTTGAAGGTCGTATGGATCTCGTAGCCGCCCTGCTCGAGTTCGTTCTGCGTGATGTCGGTGTTGTTGAGGATGTAGCCCTTGGCCGTGTCGACGAGGTAACCGATCTGGCCGCCCAGCTGAGCGTTGGAGCGAGGAGGCTGGATCTTGGGAAAATCGGGGTACTTGGCCCGGTCGGCTGCCGAAAGACGCTTGTCCTTGACCATCTCGTCGAGGATCCAGCGCCAGCGTTCCGTGGCCCGCTTGGTGTTCGCCTGTGCCGTGGCCGCCGGGTCGATCGACGTCGCTCCGGCCGGGTCGTAGTAGGTCGCGCCCTTGAGAACGGCGGCGAGGAAGGCACACTCGCTCGGGTTGAGCTTCTCCGCGTCCTTGCCGAAGTACGTACGGGCGGCTGCCTGAAGACCGTAGGCGCCACGGCCGAAGTAGGCCGTGTTCAGGTAGCCCCGCATGATCTCGTCCTTGTCGACGGAGGCGCCCACCTTCACCGAGATGAAGAGTTCCTTCACCTTCCGGGACAGCGTCTGCGACTGATCGTCGAGCATGGCGTTCTTCACGTACTGCTGGGTGATGGTCGAACCACCCTGCGTCTGACCGCCCTTGGCCATGTTGACGACGGCACGGGCGATACCCATCGGGTCGACGCCGCTGTCGGTCTCGAACGTCTTGTTCTCGGCCGACATGACGGCGTAGCGCATCGCCTTGGGGATCTTCTCGTACGCGATGATCTGGCGGTTGACCTCACCACCTGTCGCGACCATCTGCGAGCCGTCCGACCAGTAGTAGACGTTGTTCTGCGCCGTCGCGGCCTCGGCCGGGTTGGGTACGGCCACGACCGCGTACCCGATGCCGGCGGCCGCCACCAGGCACCCGAAGAACCCGATGAACAACCCTGTCACCTGGCGCCAGGACGGCACCCAGCGCATCGCGCCGTACTTACCGGCACGCGGATAGTCGATAAATCGCTTCTTGCCGGGCGGAGCGGCGCGCCCACGGCCCGGGCCGCGCCCGGCAGGCTCGGCCGCTCTACGGCGGCCACCGCCCGGACCGACGCCGGTGCTTCTCTGCGCCGCCCGTCGAGCCGCGGCACGGCCCTCGTACTGGGTCTCCTCACCTCCCGAGCCATAGGTGTCGGAAAGTGACCCGGTGGCGCCCCGCGGTGCCGCGCGGCGGCCGGAGGACGCCGACTGGCCGCGTCGGGCCGCGGCACGTCCGCCTCCCTGCGGCTGCGGCGGTTTGCGACGGTGCTCGCTCATCGAACGACTACTCCTCGGGCAGGCGCACCCGTGCGCGCCTGGAAACGGCGGCTGGTTTCCGGTCCCCCCGAAGTACGGATGCGGTCGTGTTGGCATTCATCCGTACCGCACCTAGGACGACGACGTGCTCAAACGTCACTCGGCTCCCAGTGGTGTGCATGCCGCACAGACTACGCACCGCCAAAACCTACTGAGCACCGAACTTCACCCCAAATCAGGCAACTTACTTCCTACTAATCGGTGATGTGATCCCGTTCACCGCGTCCCCACTTGTCGCATCCGTAGGGGCGTTCTATCGTCTGGATGTATCGAGTCGATACATCAGCTCGGCATAAAGCGTGCCGACAGGGCCAGCGGGAGAGGGGAGGCGACGATGAGCCGGCGCTCCGGAATACTCGAGTTCGCTGTCCTCGGCCTGCTCCGCGAGGCCCCGATGCACGGCTATGAGCTGCGGAAACGACTCAACACGTCACTGGGTGTGTTCCGTGCGTTCAGCTACGGGACGCTCTACCCCTGTCTCAAGACGCTGGTCGCCAACGGCTGGTTGATCGAGGAATCGGGGGGTACCCCGGACGATGCTGCCGCCGCCCCACTCACGGGTCGCCGCGCCAAGATCGTCTATCGGTTGACGGGAGAAGGTAAGGAGCACTTCGAGGAGCTGCTCTCGCAGACGGGTCCCGACGCCTACGAGGACGAGCACTTCGCCGCTCGCTTCGCGTTCTTCGGGCAGACCTCCCGTGATGTGCGCATGCGCGTCCTGGAGGGCCGTCGGAGCCGTTTGGAGGAACGGCTGGAGAAGATGCGCGCCTCTCTGGCACGCACCCGCGAGCGCCTCGACGACTACACGCTTGAGCTCCAGCGCCACGGGATGGAGTCCGTGGAGCGCGAAGTGCGCTGGCTGAACGAGCTCATCGAGAGCGAGCGGGCGGGCCGGGACCTGAAGGGCCCCGTCCACGGAGAACCTGCTCGCGACACCACAGAGGGAGCGCCGGGCGCCCTGCCCCGGCCCGGGGACAGCCCCGGTCCGGATGCGCCCGGCGACACCACCACGTGAGGTCCCTGCCAGGACCTCACTCGTACACACAGGGAGCAACCGGAATGGGTTCGGTTCGCGTAGCCGTCGTCGGTGTGGGCAACTGCGCCGCGTCGCTGGTGCAGGGAGTCGAGTACTACAAGGACGCCGACCCGGCGTCGAGGGTGCCGGGCCTCATGCACGTGCAGTTCGGTGACTATCACGTCCGTGACGTGGAGTTCGTTGCCGCCTTCGATGTCGACGCCAAGAAGGTCGGTCTCGATCTCGCGGACGCCATCGGCGCCTCCGAGAACAACACCATCAAGATCTGTGACGTGCCGAGCACCGGTGTGACCGTGCAGCGCGGCCACACTCTCGACGGCCTCGGCAAGTACTACCGCGAGACCATCGAGGAGTCCGCCGAGGCCCCGGTCGACGTGGTCCAGATCCTCAAGGACAAGCAGGTCGACGTCCTCGTCTGCTACCTGCCCGTCGGTTCCGAGGACGCGGCGAAGTTCTACGCCCAGTGCGCCATCGACGCCAAGGTCGCCTTCGTCAACGCCCTCCCGGTCTTCATCGCCGGCACCAAGGAGTGGGCGGACAAGTTCACCGAGGCGGGCGTCCCGATCGTCGGTGACGACATCAAGTCGCAGGTCGGTGCCACCATCACGCACCGCGTCATGGCGAAGCTGTTCGAGGACCGGGGCGTCGTCCTGGACCGCACGATGCAGCTGAACGTCGGCGGCAACATGGACTTCAAGAACATGCTCGAGCGCGACCGCCTGGAGTCCAAGAAGATCTCCAAGACGCAGGCTGTCACCTCCCAGATCCGCGACCGCGACATGGGTGCTGACAACGTCCACATCGGCCCGTCCGACTACGTGGCCTGGCTCGACGACCGCAAGTGGGCGTACGTCCGCCTCGAGGGGCGCGCCTTCGGTGACGTCCCGCTGAACCTGGAGTACAAGCTCGAGGTCTGGGACTCCCCGAACTCCGCCGGCGTCATCATCGACGCACTGCGCGCAGCGAAGATCGCCAAGGACCGCGGCATCGGCGGCCCGATCCTGTCGGCGTCCTCGTACTTCATGAAGTCCCCGCCGGTGCAGTACTTCGACGACGAGGCCCGCGAGAACGTCGAGAAGTTCATCAAGGGCGAGGTCGAGCGCTGACCAGGCGTTCGTAGTGGCTGTTGAGGGTCTCCGGGTCATGTGCCCGGGGGCCCTCTCCGTATGTGAGGCTGTGCCCATGTCCGTCGTGCGCGACCTGCGCGTCCTGCTCCGCTTCCGGGACTTCCGACGCCTTCTGGCCGTACGGCTGCTGTCCCAGGGCGCCGACGGCGTCTATCAGGTCGCGCTCGCCACGTACGTGGTCTTCTCGCCCGAGAGGCAGACGTCGGCGGCCGCGATCGCCTCCGCGATGGCGGTCCTGCTCCTTCCGTACTCCCTCGTCGGCCCCTTCGCGGGCGTTCTGCTGGACCGCTGGCGGCGCCGCCAGATGCTGCTCTACGGCAACCTGTTGCGCGCCCTGCTGGCATCCGTGACAGCCGTCCTGATCTTGAGCCACGTACCCGACTGGCTCTTCTACGTCTCCGCTCTGTGCGTCACGGCGGTCAACCGCTTCGTCCTGGCGGGGCTCTCCGCCGCCCTGCCCCGCGTGGTGGATGCCGATCGCCTGGTAGTCGCCAACTCCCTCTCCCCGACGGCCGGGACACTCGCCGCGACCGCGGGCGGCGGACTCGCCTTCGTCGTACGACTGGTGACCTCGGACTCCGACGCCGCGGTGGTCCTCGTCGGCTCGGCCCTCTACCTCTGCGCGGCCCTGGCCTCACTGCGCATCGCCCGGGAACTGCTCGGCCCGGACCCTGAATTGGTGCAGCCGCGGCTGGGCACGGCACTCGCCGGCACGGCACGGGGCCTGGCGGCGGGTGTACGGCATCTCGCCGAGCCCGGACGTCGGGCAGCGGCCTGGTCGTTGGCCTCCATGACGCTGATGCGGTTCTGCTACGGCGCCCTGACGGTCATGGTGCTCATGCTCTGCCGGTATGCCTGGGCCTCGGACAACTCCGGCTCGGATGAGGGGTTGGCCCTTCTCGGCCTCGCCGTGGGTGTCTCGGGGGCGGGGTTCTTCACCGCGGCGGTGATGACGCCCTGGGCAGCCGAGCGGTTGGGGCCGGGCCTCTGGATCGTCATCTGCTCCGCGGTCGCCGCTGTGCTGGAACCGGCCCTCGGCCTGCCTTTCACGGAAGTACCCATATTGATCGCGGCATTCGTCCTGGGCCTCGTCAC
Organism: Streptomyces sp. CA-210063; assembly: GCF_024612015.1. NCBI lineage: Bacteria > Bacillati > Actinomycetota > Actinomycetes > Kitasatosporales > Streptomycetaceae > Streptomyces > Streptomyces sp. CA-210063. The sequence continues at coordinate 5,415,290 of NZ_CP102512.1, read as the reverse complement.
GCAGGGGGCGAAGATCTCCACGGACACGATCGTCCAGTCCTCTGTCGCCGACGGCTACCGGGGCCGGATCTTCTCTCTCTACGACGTCCTGTTCAATGTGGCCTTCGTCGGCGCCGCCGCCGTGGCCGCCCTGATGCTCCCTCCCGACGGCCGCTCGGTTGCTCTGGTGATGACCGTGGCCGTGATCTATGCGGTGAGCGCTGCGACCATGGCTCGGTTCGGGGTATCGAGGCGGCACTGATGTGGGGCGGCGATGTTTCACGTGAAACATCGCCCCTCCAACGACTGCGCCACCCTTGTCGAACCCGCGACACAGCAGTGCGGCGCGATGTTTCACGTGAAACATCGCGCCGCACTGCTTGCCCTCCGAAGGAGGCGGAGGACCTGCCGTCATGAAACCTGCGGTACCTGGGCCCACCAGTCCTTGAGTGCCGCCGCCGCCTCGTCGTGTTCCATCGGTCCGTTCTCCAGCCGCAGCTCCAGCAGGAACTTGTACGCCTGCCCGATCACCGGGCCGGGTCCGACGCCCAGGATCTCCATGATCTGGTTGCCGTCGAGATCCGGGCGGATGGCGTCCAGCTCCTCCTGCTCCTGAAGCTGGGCGATGCGCTCCTCCAGACCGTCGTACGCGCGGGACAGCGCGTTCGCCTTGCGCTTGTTCCGCGTGGTGCAGTCGGAGCGGGTCAGCTTGTGGAGCCGGTCGAGGAGAGGACCCGCATCACGCACGTAGCGGCGAACGGCGGAGTCCGTCCACTCACCGGTGCCGTACCCGTGGAAGCGCAGGTGGAGTTCTACCAGGCGCGAGACATCCTTGATGAGCTCGTTGGAGTACTTGAGGGCCGCCATGCGCTTCTTGGTCATCTTGGCGCCCACCACCTCGTGGTGATGGAAGGAGACCCGACCGTCCTCCTCGAAACGTCGCGTGCGGGGCTTGCCGATGTCGTGCAGCAGCGCGGCGAGCCGGAGGGTGAGGTCCGGTCCGCTGTCCTCCAGTGCGATCGCCTGCTCCAGCACGATCAGTGTGTGGTCGTAGACGTCCTTGTGCCGGTGGTGTTCGTCACGCTCCAGCCGCAGTGCAGGCAGCTCGGGCAGGACGTACTCAGCGAGGTCCGTGTCGACCAGCAGGCTCAGGCCCTTGCGGGGGTGGGCGGAGACGATCAACTTGTTCAGCTCGTCCCGCACCCGCTCCGCCGAGACGATCTCGAGACGGCCGGCCATGTCGGTCATCGCTGTGACGACCTCGGCGGCCACCTCGAAGTCCAACTGCGCGGCGAACCGCGCGGCACGCATCATGCGCAGCGGGTCGTCGGAGAAGGACTCCTCAGGAGTGCCGGGGGTACGCAGTACCCGCGCCGAGAGATCCTCGAGCCCACCGTGGGGGTCGATGAACTCCTTCTCGGGGAGCGCCACCGCCATCGCGTTCACGGTGAAGTCACGGCGGACGAGGTCTTCCTCGATCGAGTCGCCGTACGACACCTCGGGCTTGCGCGAGGTCCGGTCGTACGCCTCGGAGCGGTAGGTCGTGACCTCTATCTGGTATCCGTCCTTCTGCGCCCCCACCGTGCCGAAGGCGATCCCGACCTCCCAGACGGCGTCCGCCCAGGGGCGCACGATCTTCAGCACCTCCTCGGGGCGAGCGTCCGTCGTGAAGTCCAGGTCGTTGCCGAGCCGGCCGAGCAGCGCGTCCCTGACCGAACCGCCGACCAGGGCGAGCGAGAACCCGGCTTCCTGGAAGCGGCGGGCGAGGTCGTCGGCGACAGGGGACACCCGCAGCAGTTCACTCACCGCGCGGCGCTGCACCTGGCTCAGGGCACTGATGTCTTCGTTGGCGTTCGGCACAACAGAAAAGGGTACGTGGCGCCGGTGGCAGCGGTCGCCTCCATTGAACGTGCACAAGGGCTTCGCGCAGGTGACCCCATCGCCGACCCTCTTGATACGTGCACATACAGGGACAGCCCGGCCTCGTCCCCGATCTTGTCGAGCGGACCGCGGCACTTCCCCTCAGCGCGCATCGTTACCATGCGTGGACGCACATTCCGACGACCACTGACGACGACGAGGGACGGGCGAGCGCGTGGCCGAGGCGGCAGACTTCCAGGGGATGAGTCCCTCACCTGCCCGCCGGTGGCTGCTGCGCACCGGAGCGCTGTTCGCCGGGGTGCCGCTGCTGGCCGGTCTGCTGCAGCTGCCCGCAGCCCCGTACGCTCAGGCGGCGCAGAAGGCCTCCCTGGCCGACGCCACGGGGTCGAACACCGTTGAGGTCTCCCTGGACTCGCTCAGCCCCAGTGTGCCCACCGCCGGCGACACGATCACCGTCTCGGGCACGGTCACGAACAAGGGCAAGCAGACGGTCACGGACGCCCATGTGGGCCTGCGCGTGGCCTCGGCGGCCGTGACGGGCCGCTCGGCCATCGACGACGCGGCCAAGCGCACCGGCTTCGACCAGTTCACCGACGGGACGGAGGTCGGCGGGAAGTACGTGGAGAAGTTCTCAAAGCTCGCGTCCGGTGTGGCCCAGCCCTTCACCATCTCGGTGCCCGTCAAGGAGCTGGACCTCGGCTCGGACGGTGTCTACCAGCTGGGCGTCTCGCTCTCGGGCAGGACCTCCGCCGCTCCGTACGACCAGGTTCTCGGCATCCAGCGCACCTTCCTGCCGTGGCAGCCCGACGAGGCGGGCACGAAGACGAAGACGACGTACCTCTGGCCGCTGATCTCCACCACCCACCTGACGGCCGAGACCGGTCCCGGCGAGCAGCAGACGCCGGTCTTCCTGAGCGACGACCTGGCCAAGGAGATCTCCGCGGGCGGACGCCTGGAGCAGATGCTGACGCTGGGCAAGGACCTCGACATCACCTGGGTGATCGATCCGGACCTGCTGGCGTCGGTCGTGGCAATGACGGAGAGCTACCGGGTCCGGAGCGGCAGCGCCACCGTCGCGGGCAAGAACCAGGCTGTCGCCAAGGAATGGCTGGCGGAACTGGAGACGGCGGTCCAGGGCGAAGAGGTGATCGCCCTGCCCTTCGCCGACCCCGACCTCGCGGCGCTGGCGCACAACGGCAAGACGATCACCGGCTCCCTCAGCCGATTGAAGGACGCCACCGATGTGGCCGCGGACACGGTCCAGAACATCCTCCGCGTGGTACCGGACACCGACTTCGCCTGGCCCGTGAACGGCGCCGTGGACCCGTCGATCGTCAAGGTCGCCATCTCCGCGGGCGCCGACAAGGTGATCGCCCGCAGCGACAGCCTGCAGGAGAACAACGGCCTGTCCTACACGCCGAGCGCGGCCAGGCCCATCGGCGCCGGCACCACGGCCGTGGTCGCCGACGCCCGGCTGTCGACCTCGTTCCAGGGCGACATGACGAAGGCCGAGAGCTCCACGCTGGCGGTGCAGAGGTTCCTCGCCCAGAGCCTGATGACGGACCTCCAGAACAACAAGCAGCGCAGCCTCGTGATCGCCCCGCAGCGCATGCCGTCCACGAGCCAGGCGCAGACGATGGCGCAGGCTCTGACGGCGCTCCGGGGGGGAACCTGGTCTCAGTCCCAGGAGCTGTCCGCGGCCGCCGCCGCGAAGCCCGATCCGGGCGCCAACACCAAGATCCCGTCGGCCTCGGCGTACCCCTCGTCGCTGCGCAAACAGGCGCTGCCGAAGTCGGCGTTCCAAGAGATCCAGGCCACGCAGGTCGGCCTCGACCGCTTCAAGGTGATCCTCTCCGATCCGTCCCGTGTGGTCACGCCCTTCGGCAGAACCATGGACCGGGAGATGTCCACCTCCTGGCGGGGCCGCTCTGTTGAGGCGGCGGTCTACCGCAACGACTTGTATGGGACTGCGACGTCATACCTCGACACGCTCACCAGCCAGGTCCGGCTGATCGAGAAGTCCGAGACGAAGCTCTCGGGCCGCAGCGCGACGATCCCCGTGACCGTGCAGAACAACCTCGTACAGGGTGTCGACAACCTGAGGCTGCGTCTCACGTCGAAGTCCCCGAAGCGTCTGAAGATCGATGACAAGTCCTTCGCCGAGCAGCCCGTCGACATCTCCGGCGGGCACAGCGAGTCGGTGAAGTTCACGACCAACGCCGAGGCCAACGGACCAGTCACCGTGGTAGCCCAGCTCTACACGGCGGACGGCGAGAAGTATGGTGACGAGGTCACTTTCACGGTCAACGTCACCGAGATCACGCCCACGGTGATGCTGGTCATCGCCGGTGGCGTCCTGCTCCTCGTCCTCGCCGGATTCCGGATGTACACCCAGCGCAAGCGCGCCGCCGCCCGGCTGGAGTCGGAGGGAACCTCAACGGACGACAGCGCCTCGGAAGACGTCCCGCCGGACGAGGACGCGAACGCCGAGGCCGCCTCAGTCGTACACACTCCCGAGGAGGAGTCCCCGGTGAAGTCCGGGGCAGACGAGCCGGAGCACGCGAGTGACCCGGCACCGGACACCGCTCCGGAAAGCGCCGACCCGTCCGGCACGGGTGAGAGAGTGGACCGTTGAGCGATTGTCGTGGCCGGTGGGCCCGGGGACGATGAGGTGGGGTAGCCATGAACGCGCCGTACGACGGTGACCGCGGCCAGGGCGCGGCCGACTCGGGGTATCCCGACGGCCCGCTGCCCGGGCCGGGCCAGGTGCCGCCGCAGCCCCCCGCGGACATGTACCTCCAGGACGCCTACGACCAGGACCCCTACCGCGCCCGGGATCTGGCCGCCCAGGACCCGGTGGCCGAGGCTCTCTACGACCGGGCCGCGCACCCGCCGCCGGCTCCGGGCACCTACCAGCCGCAGCAGCCGCTCTACGGGCAGCCGTCGGCACCTCAGTACACCCCCGACCCACGCGTGTGGGCCCAGACGCCGGCGCCCGAGCCGGACGGGCCGACGCGGCATCTGCCGTACGGCGACGACGCCCGTACGACCCAGTTCGTCGGCGTGGACGACCTGGTGACCCAGGCCGGGGAGGAGCGCCACGAGCCGGACGCGTTCGCCCATCTCTTCCGGGATCAGCAGCAGGGCGGCCACGCCCCCATGGGGCAGCCGTCCGTTCCCGGGCCGAGCCCCGCCCCGACACCCGGTCCGGGGCGCTCGGAGTACGAGGAGCCCGCACCGGATCCCACACCAGCGCCTGCGGCGAAGAAGGGCGGGCGGGCCTCGGGCCTGCTGAAGTCGAGCGCCGTGATGGCGGCGGGCACCATGGTCTCGCGCCTCACGGGGTTCATCCGCTCGGCGATGATCGTCTCGGCGCTTGGTCTCGCCCTTCTCGGTGAGTCCTTCCAAGTCGCCTACCAGCTGCCGACAATGATCTACATCCTGACCGTCGGCGGTGGTCTCAACTCCGTCTTCGTGCCACAGCTCGTGCGCGCCATGAAGGACGACGAGGACGGCGGAGAGGCGTACGCCAACAGGCTGCTGACCCTGGTCATGGTGATCCTCGGTCTGCTCACCGCGCTGGCCATGTTCGCCGCACCACTCCTCGTCCGCGCGCTGTCGACCCCCCTGGCCACCAACCCCGAGGCGAACGACGTCGCCGTCACCTTCACCCGGTACTTCCTGCCCTCGATCTTCTTCATGGGCATCCACGTGGTGATGGGTCAGATCCTCAACGCCCGTGGCCGCTTCGGCGCGATGATGTGGACGCCGGTCCTCAACAACATCGTCATCATCGTCACCCTCGGGGCGTTCCTCTGGGTCTACGGCAGCGCGGCCGACTCCCACATGACGGTCGAGAACATCCCTCCGGAGGGTGAGCGGCTGCTCGGTATCGGCATCCTCCTGGGCCTTGTGGTCCAGGCCCTGGCGATGATCCCGTACCTGCGGGAGACCGGGTTCCGGATGCGGCTGCGCTTCGACTGGAAGGGCCACGGTCTCGGCAAGGCCGCGATGCTCGCCAAGTGGACGATCCTGTTCGTGCTCGCCAACCAGGCGGGCGCCCTGGTCGTGACCCAGCTGGCGACAGCGGCGGTCATCGAAACGAACATCGCCGGCACCGGTTTCAGCGCCTACGCCAACGCCCAGCTCATCTGGGGCCTACCGCAGGCCATCATCACGGTGTCCCTGATGGCGGCCCTGCTCCCGCGGATCTCGCGCTCGGCCGCCGAGGACGACACCGGCGCCGTCCGTGACGACATCTCACAGGGTCTGCGCACCACAGCGGTTGCCATCGTGCCGATCGCCTTCGGCTTCGTCGCGCTCGGCATCCCGATGTGCACGCTGATCTTCGGCTCCTCCGGCACCAGCGCGGCCACGAACATGGGCTTCATGCTGATGGCCTTCGGGCTCGGCCTGATCCCGTACTCCGTGCAGTACGTCGTCCTCCGCGCCTTCTACGCGTACGAGGACACCCGGACGCCGTTCTACAACACGGTCATCGTCGCCGCCGTCAACGCGAGCGCGTCCGCGATCTGTTTCTTCGTGATCCCGGCCCGCTGGGCCGTGGTCGGCATGGCCGCCTCGTACGGTCTGGCTTACATGATCGGGGTCGGCGTCGCCTGGCAGCGGCTGCGCAAGCGGCTGGGCGGGGATCTGGACGGCACCAGGGTCATGCGGACGTACGCGCGGCTGTCCATCGCCTCGCTGCCCGCGGCGCTGCTCAGCGGAGCGGCCTGCTACGGCATCAGCCGGACCCTGGGGCAGGGCGTCGGAGGCTCGATGCTCGCACTCGTCGGAGGGGGAATCGTTCTGCTCGGTGTCTTCTACGTCGCCGCGCGGCGCATGCGCATCGAAGAACTCAACTCGATGGTCGGCATGGTCCGCGGACGGCTGGGGCGCTGAGGCTGGGTAAGCGCACAACCATCGTCCGCCGACGCGTGTCGCTCATAGCGGCGGACTGTGGGCACAATTGGCTTTGGCGTCGCAGAGCGCTCAACGGATGGGGAGGCAGGAACGACGGTGGCGGAACGGAGCACGGCTGCCGTCGACGTGGCAGACAACAGCGGCGACAAGCCGCTGACCGCACAAGCGGACCAGTCCACGGCCGACGGGGAGGCCCAGAACCGGGAGCGGGACACGGAAAGCTCGGCGAGCGAAGAGGCACAAGGGAGCGGCGGTTCCGAGAGCCCTTCCAAGACGACACCGCCCGAACTGCACAGCGGCCACAAACTCGCCAGACGCTACCGCCTCGAAGAGTGCGTCACCCGTCTGGACGGTTTCAGCAGTTGGCGTGCAGTGGACGAGAAACTGCGTCGCGCGGTTGGGGTACACGTGCTGCCCGCCGACCACGCGCGCGCTCGTTCCGTGCTGGCGGCGGCCCGCTCCTCGGCGCTGCTGGGTGATCCCCGCTTCGTCCAGGTGCTGGACGCGGTCGAGGAGAACGACCTCGTGTACGTGGTGCACGAGTGGCTTCCCGACGCCACGGAACTGACGGCGCTGCTGGCCTCCGGCCCGCTGGAGCCGCACGACGCGTACCAGATGGTCACCCAGGTCTCCCACGCCATGGCCGCCGCGCACCGCGAGGGACTCTCCCATCTGCGGCTCAACCCGAGCGCCGTGCTGCGCTCCGCCTCCGGGCAGTGGCGCATCCGCGGTCTCGCGGTGAACGCCGCGCTGCGCGGCATCGGCTCGGACACCCCGCAGCGCACGGACACCGAGGCGATCGGCGCACTGCTGTACGCGGCGCTCACCCAGCGCTGGCCTTACGAGAACGACGCGCACGGCCTCTCCGGGCTCCCCAAGGGTGTCGGGCTCATCGCACCCGACCAGGTCCGGGCGGGCGTCCACAGGGGCCTGTCGGAGCTCGCCATGCGTGCGCTCGTCAACGACGGCGCCACAGCTTCCCGCCACGAGTCTCCGTGCACGACGCCGGAGGAACTGGTGAAGGCGATCGGTGAGATGCCCCGCATCCGCCCGCCGGAGCCCGCGTTCACCGCGCCGCCCGAGTACCAGCGCACGACGTACCAGCAGGGGACGTACGGGCGTCAGGCGCCGCATGGGGGCGTCACCCAGCCGCTGCCCGCCCCGCCGCCTCCGCTGCAGAGCCGTACCGGCAAGGCCCTCAAGTGGGCTGTCTCGGCGCTGCTGATCGCCGCGCTCGGTCTCGGCAGCTGGCAGCTCGCCGACGCGCTCATGGCCCGCGGGGGCCAGTCCAGCGAGCCGGACACGAGCCAGACCGCGGACGGCAACGACAAGGGCACCGACAAGGCCAAGCCCGTCACGACGCTCAGCATCAAGGACGCCGCCGAGTACTACCCGGACGGCAAGCCGCAGCACGCGGACGACGCGGATCTGACGTACGACAACAGCACGTCGACCTACTGGCGGACCTACTCCTACAACGCCGGCCCCACGCTGGCGCCGTTCAAGCAGGGCGTCGGCATCGTCTACGACCTCGGTTCGGTCCAGGAGGTGTCGGCAGCCTCGATAGGGCTGTACTACACCGGCGACCACACCACGGCCACGCTCTACGCGGCCGACTCCCTGTCGTCTTCCGCTCCGCTCAGCTCCATGACGAAGATCGCCACGAACAAGACGAGTGGGACGGAACTGAAGATCTCGGCCAAGAAGTCGGTGAAAACCCGGTACGTTCTCGTCTGGCTCACCGATGTGCCCAACGCGGACCGTGACCAGTTCAGTAACGCCGGCTACAAGCAGGCGATCACCGACGTGAAGTTCACGGGCTGAGAGCTCACCGAGGGAGGGGGTCCGATGGCGCACAGCGCTGATCACAGCGGGGTAAGCGATCAGGACCTCCTGGCCCGGCACGTCGAGGGCGACCCCGATGCCTTCGGCGAACTTGTACGCCGGCACCGGGACCGGCTGTGGGCGGTGGCCCTGCGGACGCTCGGGGACCGTGAGGAGGCCGCCGACGCCGTCCAGGACGCGCTGGTGTCCGCCTACCGGGCCGCCCACACCTTCCGCGGCCAGGCGGCCGTCACAACCTGGCTGCACCGCATCACGGTGAACGCCTGCCTGGACCGTGCCCGCAAGGCGGCCTCCCGCAAGACCTCGCCCGTCGACGACACCGAGCGCCTGGAGCAGCTCCTGGAGCCGCATGAGTCGGCATCCGCTCCGGCCGAGCGCAACGATCTGCACCGCCAGCTGCTGGAGGCTCTGGGCACCCTGCCGCAGGACCAGCGGGCGGCACTCGTCCTGGTGGACATGCAGGGCTACCCGGTGGCCGAGGCCGCACGGATCCTCGACGTGCCGACCGGCACGGTGAAGAGCCGCTGTGCCCGTGGCAGAGCCAGACTTCTGCCGCTCCTGACCCATCTCCGTACGGATGGCGAGGGTGACGGCGGCAAAAAGTCGGGGCGCGGAAGGAACCGGACGCAGGGGACATCCGTCCCACCCGCAGCAGGACCACATGATGCAGGGACAAGCGATTCAGCTGCTGTGAAGGGCGGAGGTGGGCGAGCGTGACATCCACGACCGACACGGCCGGGCACCCGGATGTCGCGGAGATCTCCGACCTCACCGAGGGTCTGCTCCCGCCGTCCCGCACTTCGGATGTCCGTCAGCACCTGGACGAGTGCCCCCTCTGCGCCGACGTGTACGCCTCGCTGGAGGAGATCCGCAGCGTGCTCGGCACCCTGCCCGGCCCTCCCCGTATGCCCGACGATGTAGCGGGGCGGATCGACGCTGCCCTGGCCGCCGAAGCCCTCCTCAACTCCACGGCAGACGATCTCGACTCCGCGAAGGTTACGACCGGCTCCTCCGGTGCCGCGTCGGACGAGCACGACGCCGTGCATGTTTCACGTGAAACATCGCCCGCAGCGGATCGCCCCACGGGTCACTCCCGCGCGTCCACCGGGCCTGGCCGCCCGAGCTCCAAGCGCCGATCCCGCCGCACGACGGTTCTCGCGGCCGCCTTCACCGCTGCAGCCCTGGGTTTCGGCACCTTGCTGCTCCAGTCGATGAGTGGCAACGGCTCCGGAGACAACCCCTCAGCGGCTCAGAGCCAGGCTTCCGACTCTTTCTCCGGCGTCAAGATGGAGAAGCGAGTGGCGGATCTACTGGGCGATACCAAGACCAAGGACTCACCGGGCAGGGACACCCTCGGCGCCGCCACCATCCCCGCTACGCCGGACTCGTCTGCGGCGAACCCGACCGCGAAGCGCACGACAGATGTGCCACCCTGCATCGCGAAGGGCATCGGCGACATCACGACTGCCATCGCGGCCGAGTCCGGGACCTACCAAGGGGCGGACGCATATCTCGTCCTGCTGTCCGACAGCGCCGACACCTCACGCGTCATGGCATACGTCGTCGACGCCTCCTGCATCGGCAAGTCCTCGGAACCCGCCGGCGAGGTTCTGTTGAAGCAGTCCTACCCTCGCCCCTGAGCACTGTCGCGTGCTCACCGTGCCACCCCTGGCATCCCTGTGCGGTGTGCCCCGTCTCCGTGTGCCCGGACACACCGGGAATGCACGCCCCTTAGGATCCGTTGGGTCGGGTGAGAGTTCCGAGAGCAGCTCCCGCCGGCACTACGCAGCAGTCTCCAGAGACGAGGAATCAAGCCGTGAGCGACGTCCGTAACGTGATCATCATCGGCTCCGGGCCCGCCGGCTACACGGCGGCGCTCTACACCGCGCGCGCGTCGCTGAAGCCACTGGTGTTCGAGGGCGCCGTCACCGCAGGCGGCGCGCTGATGAACACCACCGACGTGGAGAACTTCCCCGGCTTCCGGGACGGCATCATGGGCCCCGACCTCATGGACAACATGCGCGCCCAGGCCGAGCGCTTCGGTGCCGAGCTCATCCCGGACGACATCGTCGACGTCGACCTGAGCGGCGAGGTCAAGACCGTCACGGACACCGCAGGTACCGTGCACCGTGCCAAGGCGGTCATCGTCACCACGGGCTCCCAGCACCGCAAGCTCGGGCTTCCCAACGAGGATGCCCTCTCCGGCCGCGGTGTCTCCTGGTGCGCCACCTGTGACGGGTTCTTCTTCAAGGACCAGGACATCGCCGTGATCGGCGGCGGCGACACCGCGATGGAGGAGGCCACCTTCCTGTCCCGGTTCGCCAAGTCCGTGACCGTCGTCCACCGTCGGGACACACTGCGTGCGTCCAAGGCGATGCAGGAGCGCGCGTTCGCCGACCCGAAGATCTCCTTCGTGTGGGACAGCGAGGTCGCCGAGATCCAGGGCGACCAGAAGCTCGCCGGACTGAAGCTGCGCAACCTCAAGACGGGCGAGACGTCCGAGCTGCCGGTGACAGGTCTGTTCATCGCGATCGGTCACGACCCGCGCACGGAACTCTTCAAGGGTCAGCTCGACCTGGACGACGAGGGCTACCTGAAGGTGGCCGCCCCGTCGACCCGGACGAACCTGACCGGTGTCTTCGGCGCCGGTGACGTCGTCGACCACACGTACCGCCAGGCGATCACCGCGGCCGGCACCGGCTGCTCCGCCGCCCTCGACGCCGAGCGCTTCCTCGCCGCCCTCGCCGATGGCGAACAGGCCGCCGAGCCCGAGAAGACCGCCGTCTGATTCCCGTCCGCCCCACCGCACCAACTAGTTAGGAGCCCTCAGTGGCCGGCACTCTGAAGCACGTGACCGACGACTCCTTCGAGCAGGACGTCCTGAAGAACGACAAGCCCGTCCTGGTGGACTTCTGGGCCGCCTGGTGCGGTCCGTGCCGCCAGATCGCGCCGTCCCTCGAAGCGATCGCCCAGGAGTACGGCGACAAGATCGAGATCGTCAAGCTCAACATCGACGAGAACCCGGCCACGGCTGCCAAGTACGGCGTCATGTCCATCCCGACCCTGAACGTCTACCAGGGTGGCGAGGTCGCCAAGACCATCGTCGGCGCCAAGCCCAAGGCAGCGATCGTGCGCGACCTTGAGGACTTCATCGCCGAGTGATGTTTCACGTGAAACACGAATGGGCCGACCCAAGCGGGTCGGCCCATTCGTGTTTTAGAGCGGCCGCAGCGCTGGTTCTTTCTGAACCGCTCCCAGAAGTCGATCCAGCGCCAGCTCAACGTCCTCCTTCCAGGAGAGCGTCGTCCGCAGCTCCAACCGCAGCCGGGGATGAGTCGGGTGGGGACGGACCGTCTTGAAGCCCACGGCCGTCAGATGGTCGGCGGGAAGAACACACGCCGGCTCGTTCCAACGGGCGTCTCCGAAGGCCTCGATCGCCTTGAACCCGCGCCGCAGCAGGTCCTTGGCGACTGTCTGGACCATCACACGGCCGAGCCCCTGCCCCTGGTAGCCCTGCATGATGAAGGCGGTCATCAACTGGACCGCGTCGGGAGACACCGGGCTCGTGGGGAACGCCGCGGAGCGCGGCACATAGGCCGGAGGCGCGTACAGCACGAAGCCCACCGGCACCTCGTCGACGTAGACCACCCGACCGCAGGACCCCCAGTCCAGCAAAACGGCGGAGATCCACGCCTCCTTCTCCAGTGCAGGGGTGCCCGCCTTTACCGCAGCCTCGCCGCTGACTGGGTCCAACTCCCAGAAGACACACGAGCGACAGCGCTGGGGAAGGTCCTGAAGGTTGTCCAGCGTGAGCGGTACGAGCCGACGCCCCATGAAGGCTGTTCCTCGCTTCCTTCGCCCGCAGCGTCGCGAGCGGCTGTCAGAGCGCTCCGCTCCCTGAGCAGACTGCCGACGAAGCCGCCGACGGCCCCCAGTCCCAGGCCTGCGGTCATCAGTCCGGAACGGCTCACGGTTCGCATGCCCCCGCCTCTCCACAGAAGATCCGCCAGGTCGATGCGCCATACCGAACGCATCGTATCCACGATGAGATTGCCTAGGTACCGCCTGAAAGCAAAGAGCGGGCTGTGTCCGGTATACATCGGACACAGCCCGTTCATGCGGTCGACCAGCCGAAAGCCGTCCTACCAATCGAAGGCTCAGGCCTCCGTCTCCTCCGAGTCGTCCTCCAGAAGACTCTTCTGGAGAGCGAGCTTCTCGCCCGGAGCGAGCGTGCTCAGGATGCGCTCGAGGTCCTCCGTGGAGGCGAACTCAACCGTGATCTTGCCCTTCTTCTGGCCCAGATCGATCTTCACTCGCGTCTCGAAGCGATCCGAGAGCCGAGTCGCGAGCTCGCCCAGGGCCGGCGAGGGCACAGAGCCGGCTCGCGGTCCCTTGGAGCGAGCAGCGGTCGTCGGCCTCGAGCCCATGAGGGTGACGATCTCCTCCACGGCTCGGACCGAGAGTCCCTCGGCCACGATGCGGTGAGCCAGCTTGTCCTGCTCCTCCGAGTCATCGACGGAGAGCAGCGCCCGGGCGTGACCCGCAGAGAGAACACCGGCAGCCACCCGACGCTGGACTGGCGCCGAGAGCTTCAGCAGACGCAGGGTGTTGGAGACCTGCGGGCGGGACCGACCGATACGGTCCGCCAGCTGGTCGTGCGTGCAGTTGAAGTCCTTGAGCAACTGGTCGTAGGCGAACGCCTCTTCCAGCGGGTTCAGTTGGGCACGGTGCAGGTTCTCCAGGAGCGCGTCCAGAAGAAGCTTCTCGTCGTCCGTGGCCCGCACGATCGCCGGGATCGCCTCCAGCTCGGCCTCGTGACAGGCTCGCCAGCGCCGCTCACCCATGATGAGCTCGTAGCGAGCCGGGCCCACCTGTCGTACGACGATGGGCTGGAGAAGGCCGACCTCCTTGATGGAGGTGACGAGTTCCTGGAGAAGGTCTTCGTCGAACACCTCACGCGGCTGGCGCGGGTTCGGGGTGATGGAGTCGAGGGGCAGCTCGGCGAAGTAGGCGCCGATGGGAGCTGCGGGTACCTCTGTCGCACCGTTCGGTGACAGCGCCTCTGTTTCACGTGAAACAGGCGGAAGCGTAGCCACGTTCGACGCCGCCACCCCACGCTCGGGGGTGAAGACGGATGGCGCCGCCGGTCCTGCGGGTGCGGGTCCTCCTTGCGCGGGAGATTCCTTCTCTCCTGTCGAGGCCGCTGGGATCAGTGCGGCGAGACCACGGCCCAACCCCCTCCGTCGATCGCTCACTGGATCCCCTCCACCACACTCGAATTGTTCTGGGCCCCGATATGGGCGTGCGTCGGGTCGTACCCTACGCCCACGCCCTTCAGCGCGATTTCTCGTGCCGCCTCAAGGTAGGAGAGGGCACCGCTCGATCCTGGATCGTAGGTCAGCACCGTCTGCCCGTAGCTCGGCGCCTCGGAGATACGGACCGAGCGGGGAATGCTCGTCCGCAGCACCTCTTCACCGAAGTGCGTGCGCACCTCGTCGGCTACCTGGGACGCCAGGCGCGTCCGGCCGTCGTACATGGTGAGCAGAATGGTCGAGACATGGAGGGTGGGGTTGAGGTGCCCCCGTACCAGGTCGACATTGCGAAGCAGCTGTCCGAGGCCCTCCAGTGCGTAGTACTCGCACTGGATCGGGATGAGGACTTCCTGGCCGGCGACCAACGCGTTGACCGTCAGCAGGCCGAGCGAGGGCGGGCAGTCGATGAGGACGTAGTCCAGTGGCTGCTCGTACGCCTGAATCGCTCGCTGCAGTCGACTCTCTCGTGCCACCAGGGACACCAGCTCGATCTCCGCACCGGCGAGATCGATCGTGGCGGGGGCACAGAAGAGACCTTCGACATCGGGAACGGGCTGGACGACTTCCGCCAGCGGCCTGCTGTCGATCAGCACGTCGTAGATGGACGGCACCTCGGCGTGATGGTCGATCCCCAGCGCAGTGGACGCGTTGCCCTGGGGGTCCAGGTCTACCACGAGGACACGGGCGCCATGCAGAGCCAGCGAAGCGGCGAGGTTGACCGTCGTCGTGGTCTTCCCGACGCCGCCCTTCTGGTTGGCGACCACCATGACTCGGGTCTGCTCGGGCCGAGGCAGGCCCTCACCGGCTCGCCCCAGTGCCTCTACCGCCAGTTGGGCAGCACGACCGATGGGAGTGTCGTCCATCGGGGGCGGTGTTTCACGTGAAACATCCTCCCCCATCGACTCGGTACGGGGACCGGGGACCGGATCGGTCATCGGTCCCGCGATGTTGGCGTCGGACCGCAAGGATTCACTCTCCTCGACTTCAGGCTCGCAATGAACAGAGCCTCCCATGTCTTCGGGGTCGTGAACCAGTGAGGCCTGGTGATCTGTGGAGAATTCCACCTCTGTGGAAAACTCCGTTACCTCTCCGAGTGACCCGAGAGGCTTCCGGTCGCGCGGTTCGGCCGCGGCGCGGCCACGACTGATGATGCCGTGCAGCAGTGAGCGACGTTTCACGTGAAACACGATGCCTAGCGACACGGGCCGCGACCGCGCGACACTCCGAGATGCGTAGGTTTGGAAGCTTGTGTGGAGTACGACTCGTCGTCAGGAGGGATCAGCGAACGTCCAGATCAACGCTTATCGGTGTCGACGTGCTCGCCCTGTCCGGGCCGCCTTGGCCCGCTTCGCCGCGAAGCGCACGCCGCCCGGGCTCTCCCCGACCTCTACACGGACGACCGTGGACAGCGGATCGACCACACCTTCGCCGACATGGAGGATGGAGGTCTTCACGGCACCGAGCTTGCTGAGGGCCGCAGCAGCGCTCTTCAGCTCCTCCTCGGCGGTGTCGCCCTTGAGTGCCAGCATCTCTCCGTACGGACGCAGCAGCGGAATGCCCCAGCCGGCCAGCCGGTCCAGTGGCGCCACTGCCCGTGCCGTCACCACATGGACCGGCTGCAGCGTCCCGAGGACCTCTTCGGCGCGGCCACGAACGACGGTCACATGGTCGAGGCCCAGCAGTTCGACGACCTCGGTCAGGAAGTTCGTGCGCCGCAGCAGTGGCTCCAGCAGCGTGATCTTCAGGTCCTCCCGGACGAGGGCCAGCGGAATGCCAGGCAGTCCGGCCCCGGAGCCGACATCGCACACCGTCACCCCCTCGGGCACGACCTCGGAGAGCACCGCGCAGTTCAGCAGGTGCCTCTCCCAGAGGCGGGGTACCTCCCGCGGGCCGATGAGCCCTCGCTGCACTCCCGCCTCGGCCAGGAGTTCGGCGTACCGGACCGCGTCCGTGTAGCGATCACCGAATACGTCGCGCGCCTGCTCGGGCGCAGGGGGAAGCTCCGCTGCCTCCGTCACGGGGACCGTCCTTCCGTACCGCAAGAGCGCGCTGGGCGCTGACATCAGAACAACAGGCTGACAAAGTCCGGCCCCGCCTGCGGGCAGACGGGGCCGGAAGAATGTACGTACCGAATCAGACGGGAAGCACGACGACGAAGCGCTGCGGCTCCTCGCCTTCTGACTCGCTGCGCAGGCCCGCGGACTTGACCGCGTCGTGCACGACCTTGCGCTCGAAGGGCGTCATCGGCTTCATCTTCACGGGCTCGCCGGTGCTCTTGGCCTCGGCCGCGGCCTTGGCACCGAGCTCGGAGAGCTCGGCACGCTTCTGGGCGCGATAGCCCGCGATGTCCAGCATCAGACGGCTGCGATCCCCGGTCTCGCGGTGCACGGCCAGGCGCGTGAGCTCCTGGAGTGCCTCGAGCACCTCGCCCTCGCGGCCGACGAGCTTGTTCAGATCGCGGCTGCCGGAGTCGCTGATGATCGAGACAGAGGCACGGTCGGCCTCGACGTCCATGTCGATGTCGCCGTCGAGGTCGGCGATGTCCAGCAGACCTTCCAGATAGTCCGCCGCGATCTCACCCTCCTGCTCCAGGCGGGTCAGGGTGTCGCCACCCTCGGAGGCGGCGGAGGTGGTGCCTTCCGTCACGGGATGGGCTCCTTCTTACTTCTTGGACGGGGACTTGGGGCGCTGCTGGCCCTTGCGCTGACCGGACTGGGCCTTGCTGCGGCCACCGGCGCCGGCCTTGGGCGCGGCCTTCTTGGCAGCGGCCGCCGGCTTGGCGTCCTCCGGCTGGTCGGACTTGCTCAGGGACGTGGGTTCGCTCTTCGGCTCGGCCTCATCGGCAGCCTTCGCACCGGACTGACGCTGGGCCTTGGTCTGGCGCTTGGGCTGCTGACGCTTGGGAGCGCCGGTCGTGGGCGTACCGTCCTCGGCCGTGGCGACAGCCGAGGCCTCACTCTTGACCACGGTGCCGTCGGCCTGGGCCGCGAGGCCCTCCTTGCTGAGGCCGTTGATGAACTTGCGCTCGTACTCGTTGCGGTCGCGACCCTTGGCGACGATGGCCTTGACGATGGCGCGCTCGCCGCGGCCGCGGGTCTTGCCGTGGTGCGTGACGTGCTTGGTCAGACGCTCCAGGTACGCGGCCTGCGCCTTGGAACCCGGGGTCGGGTTGTTGTGGATGACGTACATCTGCTGACCCATGGTCCACACGTTGGTGGTGAGCCAGTAGACGAGAACACCGACCGGGAAGTTGATGCCGAAGACGGCGAACATGATCGGGAAGATGTACATCAGCATCTTCTGCTGCTGCATGAACGGCGTCTTCACCGTGGTGTCGACGTTCTTCGTCATCAGCTGACGCTGCGTATAGAACTGCGACGCAGACATCAGGACGATCATGATCGCGGTGACGATGCGGACCGTGGTCAGCGAGGCGTCGAGCGCCGCGACGTCCGCGGAGCTGTCGGTGAACTTCGCGGCCAGCGGGGCACCGAAGATGTGCGCCTTCTGCGCGCTCTGCAGCAGGCTCTCATTGATGACACCGACGGTGTCGTTGTTCGCGATGCTGTTGAGCACGTGGTAGAGGGCGAAGAAGAACGGGGACTGCGCCAGGATGGGAAGGCACGAGGAGAGCGGGTTGGTACCCGTCTCCTTGTACAGCTTCATCATCTCTTCGGACTGACGCTGTTTGTCGTTCTTGTAGCGCTCCTGGATCTTCTTCATCTCGGGCTGGAGCGTCTGCATCGCCCGGGTCGCCTTGATCTGCTTCACGAAGAGCGGGATCAGGCAGATACGGATCAGGATCACCAAGGACACGATCGACAGGCCCCAGGCCCACCCGGTGTCAGCGCCGAAGAGGGCGCCGTACACCGTGTGGAACTGGACGATGACCCAGGAGACAGGTGTCGTGATGAAGCTGAAGAGACTGGCAATCGTGTCCACTAATCATGCTCCTTGGGCATGGGACGGGCTCTCGGCGGCCGGGCTCGAAGGAACGTGCCCCTCGGTGGCCGGTTCGGCGGCGGAGGACCCGCCCTTGCGTGCGCGCCATGTGCCACGCAACATCTCGTGCCACCGTGGGCGCTTGCGCGGCGGGACGTGGTCCACACCGCCGAGCGACCACGGATTGCACCGCAGGATGCGCCAGGCGGTGAGTGCCGTTCCCTTGATCGCACCGTGCCGGTCGATGGCCGTGTAGCCGTAGTGGGAGCACGACGGGTAGTACTTGCACACCGGCCCGAGCAACGGGCTGATGGTCCACTGGTACAGCTTGATCAGCGCCAGCAGCGGGTACTTCATCGTGCGCCCCCTCCCAGCAGTCGCGCTATGGCGGCATCCAGGTCTTGGGCCAGTTGTACGTGGTCGGCGTCACCCGCTCCGGGCAGCGCTCGTACGACTACCAGGCTACCGGGGGGAAACAGGGCGACTCGATCGCGCATCAGATGGCGAAGCCTCCGCTTCACCTTGTTGCGTACGACCGAACCACCGACGGCCTTGCTCACGACGAAACCCGCACGCGTCGGGGGAGCGCTCTCCCCAGGCGCGTGCGGGTCCGTGGCACCGCTACGTAGGTGAACGACGAGGAGCGGGCGTCCGGCCCGGCGCCCTCGTCGTACCGCGGTCGCGAAGTCCTCGCGCCGCCTCAGCCGATGCTCGGTAGGCAGCACGACGTCATGACCTGATCAGGCTCAGGCCGACAGGCTGGCGCGACCCTTGCTGCGGCGGTTCGCGAGAATCGCGCGACCGGCACGGGTGCGCATCCGCAGGCGGAAGCCGTGGGTCTTCGCGCGACGACGGTTGTTCGGCTGGAAGGTGCGCTTGCTCACTCGGGGGCTCCAGAAATCAATCGGTAGTTGCGGGGTGCCGTCCTGGCTGTCACCGTGCGCCCACGAGTAGCTCGTATTAACGCCCGAGTGCACCGCTTTTCGATCACCTGACGCGATCTGTGCCCATCGGAGGCAGGCGGCAGCAGCCATCGACAACTCGACCTGGTTACGGTACGCGCGGCTACGCCATCCGGTCAAACCGGAGGTCACGAGGAGACACTATCCACAGGCTGGGGACAACAACTTGAACCGCACCGGCCGCCGTGACTACCGTGACTGGACTCCGAACCGTTCCCTTTCCTTTGGCTGATGGGCCCCGACCCACCCACCAGCACCTCGTTCCGAGCGTCCCACCCGAGTTCCAACCCGATTCGTCCCAGAACCACACGTTCGTGGGACCTGTGAGAGAGCGTGCCCTGTGGCTGACGTACCTGCCGATCTTGCCGCAGTGTGGCCACGAGTACTGGAAAAGCTCCTCGGTGAGGGCCGCGGACAGGGCGTCGAAGTGAAGGACGAGCGCTGGATCAAGCGCTGCCAGCCGCTCGCGCTGGTCGCGGACACGGCTCTTCTCGCGGTCCCGAACGAGTTCGCGAAGGGCGTACTCGAAGGGCGTCTCGCGCCGATCGTCAGCGAGACCCTGAGCCGGGAGTGCGGCCGTCCGATCCGTATCGCCATCACCGTCGACAGTTCGGTGGGCGAGCCGCCGCCCCCGCCGGTCCAGTCCCGTTTCGAGGATTCCGAGCTTCCTTCCGCCTCTGGCCAGGACCGCGACGGGTACGACCGCAGGGACCCATACGACGGTCAGGGGCGCGACTCGCGTGGTGGGTACGAGAACCAGAACGCGTACGAGAACCAGAACGGTTATGAGGGGCAGCCCCGCGATCCCTACGAGGGGTACGGCCGCCATCGCGCCGATGACCGCGGTCCGGGACGCGGCGACCAGCTGACCGGCGGTCCCGGCGATCAGTTGCCGCCTCCGCGCTCGGAACAGCGCCCCACCGGCCGCGCGGACCAGCTGCCGACCGCGCGCCCCGCGTATCCGTCCGACTACCAGCGTCCCGAGCCGGGCGCCTGGCCTCGGCCGTCGCAGGACGACTACGGCTGGCAGCAGCAACGGCTCGGCTTCCCGGAGCGGGACCCGTACGCCTCGCCGTCGTCGGACTACCGCTCGCAGTCGAGGCCGCCGTACGAGCAGCACCGTGCCGACTACGACCAGCCCCGCGGCGACTACGACCGGCCGGGCGGCGATTCCGACTTTCAGCGGCCCGACCGGCGTGAGCGCCCCGAGCCGCCGCCCGGTTCGGGGCATGTGCACCGGGGCGGCCCGGCCAGCAGCGCGCCCGGTCCGCTGGCGGCGCAGCCCGCGCCGGCGCCCGGTCCGGGGGAGCCGACGGCACGCCTCAACCCGAAGTACCTCTTCGACACGTTCGTCATCGGCGCCTCGAACCGCTTCGCGCACGCGGCCGCGGTGGCCGTCGCCGAGGCGCCGGCGAAGGCGTACAACCCCCTCTTCATCTACGGAGAATCCGGGCTCGGCAAGACCCACTTGCTGCATGCGATCGGGCACTACGCGCGCAGCCTCTACCCGGGCACGCGGGTGCGGTACGTGAGCTCGGAGGAGTTCACCAACGAGTTCATCAACTCCATCCGCGACGGCAAGGGCGACAGCTTCCGCAAGCGGTACCGGGAGATGGACATCCTGCTCGTCGACGACATCCAGTTCCTGGCGGACAAGGAGTCGACGCAGGAGGAGTTCTTCCACACGTTCAACACGCTCCACAACGCGAACAAGCAGATCGTGCTCTCCAGCGACCGGCCGCCGAAGCAGCTGGTGACCCTGGAGGACCGGCTGCGGAACCGTTTCGAGTGGGGGCTGATCACCGACGTCCAGCCGCCCGAACTGGAGACGCGTATCGCGATCCTCCGCAAGAAGGCGGTCCAGGAGCAGCTCAACGCGCCGCCGGAAGTCCTGGAGTTCATCGCGTCCCGTATCTCGCGCAACATCCGCGAGCTGGAGGGCGCGCTGATCCGGGTGACGGCGTTCGCTTCGCTCAACCGGCAGCCCGTGGACCTCGGGCTGACCGAGATCGTCCTCAAGGACCTGATCCCGGGCGGCGAGAACGCGTCCCCGGAGATCACCGCGACCGCGATCATGGCCGCGACGGCCGACTACTTCGGGCTCACGGTCGAGGACCTGTGCGGCACCTCGCGCGGCCGCGCCCTGGTGACCGCGCGCCAGATCGCCATGTATCTGTGCCGTGAGCTGACCGACCTGTCGCTGCCCAAGATCGGTGCGCAGTTCGGCAACCGCGACCACACCACCGTCATGCACGCCGACCGCAAGATCCGCGCGCTGATGGCCGAGCGGCGCTCCATCTACAACCAGGTGACGGAGCTGACGAACCGCATCAAGAACGGCTGACAGAAGCCGTCGTACGCCGCCGAGGGCGCCCCGGGACGAGTTCCCGAGGGCGCCTTCGGCGTTCCTAAGAACTCCTCGGGGTGGCCCAGATCCGCTCCCGGGGGCGCCCTCCGACGGCGCTGCCGCCGCCCTGAGCCCACCTGCCGAGGGCTTCGTCCGTAGCCCGGCCGTCATCAGGTGTTCGAATACCCGCAGCGTTACGGCCTCCCTCCACAGATTCGGCGACTTTCTCCCGTCCACACCCTGGGGACCGGGAAGTTATGCAGATCGTGTCCACAGGGCGGGCGATTGAGGGATCATCGGGCCAGGTCAGTCCCCTGTGGATCCGTGGACGAAAGATCTCCACAGGCTGTGGACGAAGCGGGGATCCACAGACTGTGGACGGAGTTGTCCACCGACGGCCCACAGGCTTCAGCCGGTTGTCCCCAGTGATCGTCGGCTTCTCCACATGGCTGTCCACTGTTCGGCAAGCCAACGGGCCTTCTCACCATGTCGAGTGAAAGGCGTCACATGAAGTTGCCTGGTTGGGCTGTGGGAAAGGTGGGTAAACCTGGGGACGCCGCTGGGGAGAAGTGCCCCGGGGCTGTGCACGGTGTGTGCAGAACTTTCTGTTCTCCACAGATACCCCTGGTTGTCCACCGCCCCCACCCACAGGCCCGGTGGACAAAATTTGCCGCCTGAGCTGCGAAAACGGGGTTATCCACGGTTTCCACAGGCCCTACTACTACTCCCAACTAGAGAGAGCTGGGAATCCGTTTCGAAGTGGGTCCTGTGCACAACTCGCTCTGGGCTGCCCGACCGCGCCTCGTCACGACTTGACCCCGAGAGGCTCCGAGTGTCAGTGGTGTGCGTCAGACTGTTCCCGGTGTCCTTCCCCCTCACAGGAACCAGCGACACCTAGACAGACGACGAAGCCAGGCAGGGCGAGAAGCGCCGGCAACAGCAGGAGGCGGCAACAGTGAAGATCCGGGTGGAACGCGACGTACTCGCGGAGGCAGTGGCCTGGGCGGCGCGCAGCCTCCCGGCCCGTCCGCCGGCGCCTGTCCTCGCCGGCCTCCTTCTGAAGGCCGAGGAAGGCCAGCTGAGCCTCTCCAGCTTCGACTACGAGGTGTCCGCACGTGTGTCCGTGGAGGCGGAGGTCGACGAGGAGGGCACGGTGCTCGTCTCCGGCCGGCTCCTCGCGGACATCTGCCGCGCCCTCCCCAACCGCCCGGTGGAGATTTCCACAGACGGTGTACGGGCGACGGTGGTCTGCGGCTCCTCGCGGTTCACCCTCCACACGCTGCCTGTGGAGGAGTACCCGTCCCTGCCGCAGATGCCGAACGCGACAGGCACCGTCCCCGGCGAGGTCTTCGCCTCCGCCGCCGCCCAGGTGGCCATCGCCGCCGGGCGCGACGACACGTTGCCCGTCCTCACCGGTGTGCGCATCGAGATCGAGGGCGACACGGTCACGCTGGCCTCCACCGACCGCTACCGCTTCGCGGTCCGCGAGTTCCTGTGGAAGCCGGAGAACCCCGAGGCGTCCGCGGTCGCCCTGGTGCCCGCCAAGACGCTCCTGGACACCGCCAAGGCCCTCACGAGCGGCGACAGCGTCATCCTGGCGTTGTCCGGCGGTGGGTCGGGCGAGGGCCTGATCGGCTTCGAGGGTGCCGGCCGTCGTACGACGACGCGTCTGCTGGAGGGCGACCTCCCGAAGTACCGCTCGCTGTTCCCGACGGAGTTCAACTCCGTGGCCGTCATCGAGACCGCCCCCTTCGTGGAGGCCGTCAAGCGTGTGGCCCTGGTCGCCGAGCGCAACACCCCGGTGCGGCTCAGTTTCGAGCAGGGCGTGCTGATCCTGGAGGCAGGCTCCAGCGACGACGCACAGGCTGTGGAGCGGGTCGACGCCCAGCTGGAGGGCGACGACGTCTCGATCGCCTTCAACCCGACGTTCCTGCTGGACGGCCTGAGCGCCATCGACTCCCCGGTCGCCCAGCTGTCCTTCACCACGTCCACCAAGCCCGCGCTGCTCAGCGGCAAGCCGGCCGTGGACGCCGAGGCGGACGAGGCCTACAAGTACCTGATCATGCCGGTGCGGCTCAGCGGCTGACCGGCCGGACACCGCCGCGGTCGAGCCGCCGGGGGTTGTCCACAGCTCTGCGGGGCCCGGTGGATCACCGGGCCCTCGGTGCGAAGCCGCAGGTCGGGGCGTACGTTTGAGCGGGTATGCCCACAGGTGTGCGTGAGCGTCCGGGTCTAGGCTCGTGTGTGGGTACGCAGGTGCCCTCATGCCACGTCGCAACCTAAGGAACAACTGATGGAGCTCGGTCTCGTCGGCCTCGGCAAGATGGGCGGCAACATGCGCGAGCGGATACGCCGCGCGGGCCACACCGTCATCGGATACGACCGGAACCCGGATCTCGCCGATGTCCACACCCTCGAAGAGCTTGTGGGCAAGCTCAAGGGCCCGCGGGTCGTGTGGGTGATGGTCCCGGCCGGTGCCGCCACCCAGTCGACCATCGACGAGCTGGCAGAGCTGCTCCAGCCCGGTGATGTCGTCGTGGACGGCGGCAACTCCCGCTGGACGGACGACGAGAAGCACGCCGAGGAGCTGTCCGCCAAGGGCATCGGCTTCGTCGACTGCGGTGTCTCCGGCGGTGTCTGGGGCCTGGAGAACGGCTACGCGCTGATGTACGGCGGCGACGCGGAGAATGTCGCCAAGGTTCAGCCGGTCTTCGACGCGCTCAAGCCCGAGGGCGATCTCGGCGCGGTGCACGCCGGCAAGGTCGGCGCCGGGCACTTCGCGAAGATGGTCCACAACGGCATCGAGTACGCGATGATGCAGGCCTACGCCGAAGGTTGGGAGCTCCTGGAGAAGGTCGACTCGGTGACGGACGTCCGCGAGGTCTTCCGTTCCTGGCAGGAGGGCACGGTCATCCGCTCCTGGCTGCTCGACCTGGCCGTGAACGCCCTCGACGAGGACGAGCACCTGGACCGGCTCAAGGGCTACGCACAGGACTCGGGCGAGGGCCGGTGGACAGTGGAAGCGGCCATCGACCACGCCGTGCCGCTCCCCGCGATCACGGCCTCCCTCTTCGCGCGGTTCGCGTCGCGCCAGGAGGACTCTCCGCAGATGAAGATGATCGCGGCGCTGCGGAACCAGTTCGGCGGGCACGCGGTCGAGAAGAAGTAGCCCAAGGCGTAGAACGCAAGAACGAACGGTCGACGAGAAGTCATCCACAGGGCCGCACGGCGGTCCACAACCCTGGGGGAGGTCGGCACCCGACCATGCACGTCACGCATCTGTCGCTGGCCGACTTCCGCTCGTACGCCCGGGTCGAGGTCCCGCTCGACCCGGGCGTCACCGCGTTCGTGGGCCCCAACGGGCAGGGCAAGACGAACCTGGTCGAGGCCGTCGGCTACCTCGCGACCCTCGGCAGCCACCGGGTGTCGTCGGACGCTCCCCTGGTCCGCATGGGTGCCGACCGCGCGGTGATCCGGGCGCAGGTGCGGCAGGGCGAGCGGCAGCAGCTGGTCGAGCTGGAGCTGAACCCCGGCAAGGCCAACCGCGCCCGCGTCAACAGGTCTTCGCAGGTCAGGCCGCGTGATGTGCTCGGCATCGTGCGGACGGTGCTGTTCGCGCCCGAGGACCTCGCCCTGGTCAAAGGCGATCCCGGTGAGCGGCGGCGCTTCCTCGACGAGCTGATCACCGCGCGAGCCCCGCGCATGGCGGGCGTGCGCTCGGACTACGAGCGGGTCCTCAGGCAGCGCAACACGCTCCTCAAAACGGCCGCGCTGGCCCGTCGGCACGGCGGCCGCACCATGGACCTGTCCACGCTCGACGTGTGGGACCAGCACCTCGCGCGCGTGGGCGCCGAGTTGCTCGCCCAGCGCCTGGACCTGGTCGCGGCGATCCAGCCGCTCGCCGACAAGGCCTATGAGCAGCTGGCACCCGGCGGCGGCCCAGTGAGTTTGGAATACAAACCCTCCTCGCCCGGCATCGTCGGCCACGCGCGCGAGGAGCTGCACGAGCAGCTGATGGCCGCCCTCGGCGAGGCCCGCAAGCAGGAGATCGAGCGGGGCGTCACCCTTGTGGGGCCCCATCGAGACGATGTGGTTCTCAAACTCGGTCAGTTGCCCGCCAAGGGATACGCCTCCCACGGCGAGTCCTGGTCGTACGCCCTGGCGCTGCGGCTCGCCTCGTACGACCTGCTGCGGGCCGAGGGCAACGAGCCGGTGCTGATCCTCGACGACGTCTTCGCCGAGCTGGACGCCCGCCGACGGGAGCGCCTGGCGGAGTTGGTCGCGCCGGGCGAGCAGGTGCTGGTGACCGCCGCGGTCAACGACGACGTACCGGATGTACTGACCGGGACGCGGTACACCGTGTCCGACGGGACGGTGGAGCGCGCATGAGCGGATCCGAGGAAACCCCGAAGCCTCCCGAGCCCTCCGGCGTGGACCTCGCGCGCGTGGCGCTGCGCGCCGCGAAGGAAGCGGCACGCGCGCGGGGAGAAGCCACCCAGCAGCAGAAGCGGGCCCGGCGGGGCGGCGGGCTGCGCTCCGGCGCCCCGCCGGGCCGCGACCCGATGCCCCTCGGCCCCGCGATCAACCGGCTGATCACCGAGCGGGGCTGGGAGACGCCGGCCGCTGTCGGCGGGGTCATGGGCCGTTGGCCGCAGATCGTCGGCGACGACCTGGCCAGAAAATGCGTACCGGAGCGGTACGACGAGGACGAGCGGGTCCTGCACGTGCGGTGCGACTCGACGGCATGGGCGACGAACGTGCGGCTGCTCGCTCCACAGCTGGTCGCCCGTCTCAACGAGGACCTCGGCCACGGCACCGTACGGCTGCTCAAGGTCCACGGTCCCGGCGGTTCCGCCCGTCGCTACGGGCCCCTGCGCGCCCCGGGGAGCACCGGGCCCGGCGACACCTACGGGTGACCGTAGTCACATTTCCGGGCGCTTCCGCGCCTATGACCGGGGGCTCTGCGCCGCCCGGCGAACGGCTGTGTACTCCGGCGCGCACGTTCGCATGCGGTTGCGAACATCCACCTGACCCGGGAGTAGCAAAGGGTTGACACCCGGAAGCGCTGAGTGCCGCTGTGAGCCTCTTGGAGCCCTGCTCCGCATATGGGGAGTCGGGAGAGACCGGTTCAGGGCGGCACATGCGGACTCAGGTACCGGCAAACCCCCATCACTGTCGGCGCTACCGGTAGACTGGAAGCTAATCCCGCCCCATTCGTGGGGACCGCTTCGGAAACACTGTGCAACGCTGACAAAGGCTTCCACCGCAACACGCCGCAGCCGCTCCGGCAAACCCGCCGGGAGTCTGGCTTGTGCTGTGCCAGAAAGGGCGCTTCGTGGCCGATTCCGGCAACCCCAACGAGAACATCCTGTCCACCGAGGCCCCGGCTGGAGTTGCCGAGGCCTCAACCACGGCGTACGACGCCAATGCCATTACCGTCCTCGAGGGCCTGGACGCGGTCCGCAAGCGACCCGGTATGTACATCGGCTCGACCGGTGAGCGTGGACTTCATCACCTTGTGCAAGAGGTCGTCGACAACTCCGTCGACGAGGCGCTGGCCGGCCACGCGGACACGATCGACGTCACGATCCTCGCCGACGGCGGCGTGCGGGTCGTCGACAACGGCCGTGGCATTCCGGTCGGCATCGTCCCTTCCGAGGGCAAGCCGGCCGTCGAGGTCGTGTTGACGGTCCTGCACGCGGGCGGCAAGTTCGGCGGCGGCGGCTACGCGGTCTCCGGCGGTCTGCACGGCGTGGGTGTCTCCGTCGTGAACGCCCTGTCCACCAAGGTCTCCGTCGAGATCAAGACCGATGGCTACCGCTGGACACAGGACTACAAGCTGGGCGTCCCGACGGCTCCGCTCGCCAAGCACGAGGCCACGGACGAGCACGGCACCACGGTCACTTTCTGGGCCGACCCAGACATCTTCGAGACCACCGAATACTCCTTCGAGACGCTCTCGCGGCGCTTTCAGGAGATGGCGTTCCTCAACAAGGGTCTGAGGATCAACCTGGCCGACGAGCGCGAGTCGGCGAAGGCCACGGCCGGGGCGAACGAGGCGGGCGAGGACGAGAAGCACGAGGTCAAGAGCGTCTCGTACCACTACGAAGGCGGCATCGTCGATTTCGTGAAGTACCTCAACTCCCGCAAGGGAGATGTGGTGCACCCCACCGTGATCGACCTCGAGGCCGAGGACAAGGACAAGAGCCTGTCCCTCGAACTCGCGATGCAGTGGAACAGCGGTTACACCGAGGGTGTCTACTCCTTCGCGAACATCATCCACACGCACGAGGGCGGTACGCACGAAGAAGGCTTCCGCGCGGCGCTGACGAACCTGGTCAACAAGTACGCGCGCGAGAAGAAGCTGCTGCGTGAGAAGGACGACAACCTCACGGGTGACGACATCCGCGAGGGTCTGACGGCGATCATCTCGGTGAAGCTGAGCGAGCCGCAGTTCGAGGGCCAGACCAAGACGAAGCTGGGCAACACCGAGGTGAAGACCTTCGTCCAGAAGGTCGTCTACGAGCACCTGAACGACTGGCTGGACCGCAACCCGGTCGAGGCGGCGGACATCGTCCGCAAGGGCATCCAGGCGGCCACCGCGCGCGTGGCGGCCCGCAAGGCCCGGGACCTCACTCGGCGCAAGGGCCTCCTCGAGACGGCGTCCCTGCCGGGCAAGCTCTCCGACTGCCAGTCGAACGACCCCATCAAGTGCGAGATCTTCATCGTCGAGGGTGACTCCGCCGGCGGCTCGGCCAAGTCCGGCCGGAACCCCGAGTACCAGGCGATCCTCCCGATCCGCGGCAAGATCCTCAACGTGGAGAAGGCCAGGATCGACAAGATCCTGCAGAACCAGGAGATCCAGGCGCTGATCTCGGCCTTCGGCACCGGAGTCCACGAGGACTTCGACATCGAGAAGCTGCGCTATCACAAGATCATCCTGATGGCGGACGCCGACGTCGACGGCCAGCACATCAACACCCTGCTGCTGACCTTCCTGTTCCGCTTCATGCGGCCGCTGGTCGAGGCCGGGCACGTGTTCCTGTCCCGTCCCCCGCTCTACAAGATCAAGTGGGGCCGGGAGGACGTCGAGTACGCGTACTCCGACCGTGAGCGCGACGCGCTGATCGAGATGGGCCGCCAGCGCGGCAAGCGCATCCGGGAGGACTCGATCCAGCGCTTCAAGGGTCTCGGCGAGATGAACGCCGAGGAACTGCGCATCACGACGATGGACCAGGAGCACCGCGTCCTCGGCCAGGTCACCCTCGACGACGCCGCCCAGGCCGACGACCTCTTCTCGGTCCTGATGGGCGAGGACGTCGAGGCGCGCCGCGCGTTCATCCAGCGCAACGCCAAGGACGTCCGCTTCCTCGACATCTGAGTCGGTCTCAGCTGACCGAACCAGGAAGGATCTTCACCAGCAATGGCCGACCAGAACACCCCCGTGACGCCCGAAGAGGGCGGCGAGATCGTCATGCGTGTCGAGCCCGTCGGGCTCGAGACGGAGATGCAGCGCTCGTACCTCGACTACGCGATGTCCGTCATCGTGTCCCGCGCGCTGCCCGACGTACGCGACGGTCTCAAGCCCGTCCACCGCCGCGTCCTGTACGCCATGTACGACGGCGGCTACCGGCCCGAGAAGGGCTTCTACAAGTGCGCCCGCGTCGTCGGCGACGTCATGGGCAACTACCACCCGCACGGCGACTCCTCGATCTACGACGCGCTGGTCCGCCTCGCGCAGCCGTGGTCGATGCGGATGCCGCTGGTGGACTCCAACGGCAACTTCGGCTCGCCGGGCAACGACCCGGCGGCGGCCATGCGCTACACCGAGTGCAAGATGGCGCCGCTGTCGATGGAGATGGTCCGTGACATCGACGAGGAGACCGTCGACTTCACGGACAACTACGACGGTCGCTCCCAGGAGCCGACCGTCCTGCCCGCCCGCTTCCCGAACCTGTTGATCAACGGCTCGGCGGGCATCGCGGTCGGTATGGCCACCAACATTCCGCCGCACAACCTCCGCGAGGTGGCGGCCGGCGCCCAGTGGTACCTGGAGAACCCCGAGGCCTCCCACGAGGAACTCCTGGACGCGCTCATCGAGCGCATCAAGGGCCCCGACTTCCCGACCGGCGCCCTGGTGGTCGGCCGCAAGGGCATCGAGGAGGCGTACCGCACCGGCCGCGGCTCGATCACCATGCGTGCGGTCGTCGAGGTCGAGGAGATCCAGAACCGCCAGTGCCTGGTGGTCACGGAACTGCCGTACCAGACCAACCCCGACAACCTCGCGCAGAAGATCGCCGACCTGGTGAAGGACGGCAAGATCGGCGGCATCGCCGACGTCCGTGACGAGACGTCGTCCCGTACGGGCCAGCGCCTGGTCATCGTCCTGAAGCGCGACGCGGTCGCCAAGGTCGTGCTGAACAACCTGTACAAGCACACCGACCTGCAGACGAACTTCGGCGCCAACATGCTGGCCCTGGTCGACGGCGTGCCCCGCACGCTCTCCCTGGACGCGTTCATCCGCCACTGGGTGACGCACCAGATCGAGGTCATCGTCCGCCGTACGAAGTTCCGGCTACGCAAGGCCGAGGAGCGGGCGCACATCCTGCGCGGCCTGCTGAAGGCCCTGGACGCGATCGACGAGGTCATCGCGCTGATCCGGCGCAGCGACACCGTCGACATCGCGCGCACGGGCCTGATGGACCTCCTGGAGATCGACGAGATCCAGGCCAACGCCATCCTCGAGATGCAGCTGCGCCGGCTGGCCGCCCTGGAGCGCCAGAAGATCATCCAGGAGCACGACGAACTCCAGGCCAAGATCCGCGAGTACACCGAGATCCTCGCCTCCCCGGTCCGTCAGCGCGGCATCGTCAGCGCCGAACTCGCCGCGATCGTCGAGAAGTACGGCGACGACCGCAAGACGACGCTGATTCCCTACGACGGTGACATGTCCATCGAGGACCTCATCGCCGAGGAGGACATCGTCGTCACCGTCTCGCGCGGCGGTTACGTCAAGCGGACGAAGACGGTCGACTACCGGGCGCAGAAGCGCGGCGGCAAGGGCGTGCGCGGCACGAAGCTCAAGGAAGACGACATCGTCGACCACTTCTTCGTGTCCACGACCCACCACTGGCTGCTGTTCTTCACCAACAAGGGCCGTGTCTACCGGGCCAAGGCCTACGAGCTGCCGGACGCCGGACGTGACGCGCGTGGACAGCACGTCGCCAACCTGCTGGCCTTCCAGCCGGACGAGGCGATCGCCGAGATCCTCGCGATCCGCGACTACGAGGCCACGCCCTACCTGGTGCTCGCCACCAAGGGCGGTCTTGTGAAGAAGACGCCTCTGAAGGATTACGATTCGCCCCGTTCCGGCGGTGTCATCGCGATCAACCTCCGTGAGAAGGGGGACGGTTCCGATGACGAACTGATCGGAGCCGAACTCGTATCCGCGGAGGATGACATCCTTCTGATCAGCAAGAAGGCACAGTCGATCCGCTTCACGGCGACGGACGAGGCACTGCGGCCCATGGGCCGTGCCACCTCGGGTGTCAAGGGCATGAGTTTCCGCGAAGGGGACGAGCTGCTCTCGATGAATGTTGTTCGACCCGGTACGTTCGTGTTCACTGCCACAGACGGTGGGTACGCGAAGCGGACCGCCGTCGACGAGTACCGCGTCCAGGGTCGCGGCGGCCTCGGCATCAAGGCCGCCAAGATCGTCGAGGACCGCGGTTCGCTCGTCGGCGCGCTGGTGGTCGAGGAGACCGATGAGATCCTCGCCATCACACTGTCGGGCGGTGTGATTCGTACGCGAGTCAACGAGATCAGGGAAACCGGCCGTGACACCATGGGCGTCCAACTGATCAACCTGGGCAAGCGCGATGCCGTGGTCGGTATCGCCCGTAACGCCGAGGCGGGGCGCGAGGCGGAGGAGGTCGACGGCGACGACGCCGTGGACGAGACCGCCGACGGTGTCACGACGACCGGCACGGACGAGGGTGAGGCGCCCTCGTCTGAGTAGCACGAGGAGTGAGTCAGCGTGAGCGGAGCCACGGGCGCCGGGTCGTCCGGTACTTCGGCCGGCACTTCGACCGGGTCGGAAGCGGACGGCGGCGGCCGTGGCTCCGCCGCGCGTGCGATGGACACGCACACGACCCAACTGAAAGCGATCAAGCCGAGTACGACCGACTCGGCCTCGCCCTCGCCCGACGGGCATGGATCCCAGGGGGGAACTGTGACGGACACCCGTGGTCCGCAGACCCAGCCGCCCGCACCGGGCGGCCCGGCCGCGGCTCCGGGCGGGCCCGGCCGCCAGGCTGCGGCGCAGCCTCAGCCCCAGGCCGGTGGCTCCGCGCTCCCCGGGGAGCGGCAGGCGCAGCAGCAGTCGGGCCCGTACCACCCGCCGCAGGCCTACCAGGCGACTCCGGAGGGTTCGTCCCGCAAGCCGCGCACGGGGGCCCGTACGACGCCTCGTACGCGCAAGGCGCGGCTGCGCGTGGCCAAGGCCGATCCGTGGTCCGTAATGAAGGTCAGCTTCCTGCTCTCCATCGCCCTCGGTATCTGCACGGTCGTCGCGGCGGCGGTGCTGTGGATGGTCATGAACGCGATGGGCGTCTTCTCCACGGTCGGCACCACCATCTCCGAGGCCACCGGCTCGAACGAGTCCAACGGATTCGACCTTCAGTCGTTCCTGTCGCTGCCCAATGTGCTGATCTTCACCACGATCATCGCGGTCATCGATGTCGTCCTCGCCACCGCCCTCGCCACCCTCGGCGCCTTCATCTACAACCTCTCCGCGGGCTTCGTCGGCGGTATCGAGCTCACGCTCGCCGAGGACGAGTGAGCACGGCGACGGCATAGGGAAGTGCCCACGGGGACGGCGCGAACACCGTCCCCTACGGGGTGCCCCACCGCGTCGCGGTTCCCCTCCAGGTATCGATTTTGGGACTGCCCACGTCGTGCGCTAATCTTCAGGAGTCAGCGCGCGGGACATACACCGCAGAGCGCGGCGGGGCTATAGCTCAGTTGGTTAGAGCGCATCCCTGATAAGGATGAGGCCACAGGTTCAAATCCTGTTAGCCCCACCAGCATGAAGACCCTCAGCCGATGTCGGTTGAGGGTCTTTGTCGTTCACGGTCGATGTCGGTTGATGTCGACTCGATGTCGGTCGGCATCGAGTCGACACCGCCTTGGCAGCGACCGACATCGTCGATGAGTGATCGGACGATGAGTGTCGGGGCGCGACAGGTGTCTGAGCCGGCGAGTACGGATGCGAGAAACCCCCGGCAGGGATGGCCGGGGGTTTCTCGCTCTTCCATGAGCGTCGTACGCAAGATCGCCGCTGTTCGGTGTCTCTTCCGGTCGGGGATCAGCGTTGGAGGGGCGTGATGTGCTGCTCGGATCGGGGGTGAGGGGTGTCCGGGGCAGAGGCCGGTCCGGTGACGCTTGTGACGGTGTCCGCGGCCCTCTCCAGGGCCGTGCGGTGGCGGCAGGAGGGTGAGGAGCCGTGGGCCTCGGCTCGGATGCGTTGCTTCATCGTGGGGGGCAGGGCCCGGTCGGTGGACCGGGCCGGGAGGGACATCGCCGGCGTCGTCGTGAGTGCCGCGCAGTTGCGGGCGGTCTCGGTCCGCGGTACGGCGGCGGAGGCCGTGGTCGTGATGAGTCCGAGCGCCGTGCACAGCGCGAGGAAGGCGGTGACGATGGCGGTCCACAGCTTCATGACCTTGTTCTGGGCCATGGCCCCTCACTTTCGGGTCGGGTGATTTGCGTACTTTCCTCATGATGTGTATGTGGGCTCCGAAATCGTGGACCGACGCCCATGGCGCGTCGCTCTTCAGATGAACACCACTCGGATGGATGCAAGGGCGGGGAGAGTTCCCGGAAGTCGTAGGGCGGGGCGGGGAGAGGTTGCGAGGGAGGGGTGAGGGCGCAGGCCGCGGGCGTCGGCAAGGTGGGCGAGATGTGATGGACCTGTGTGATGAACCTGCGATCGGAACAGTGGCGTCCGGTTCTACTGCGCTCTTCCCGGCGGGAGTTGAGGGGCCGACGCAGGTCACCGATCGGTATCGGTCGGTGTGTATAGTCGGGCGGCAGAGGTCCCCTACGTCAAGGAAAGACGAGGTCGCGCGGTGAAGAAGCTTCTCCTGGTCGCACTGGCCGCCATCGGCGGGCTCCTCGTGTACCGCCAGATCCAGGCGGATCGCGCCGAGCAGGATCTGTGGACGGAGGCGACTGACTCCGTGCCCACGGGTTCGTGAACATCGACATCAGTCTCAGAGCAGACCCCGGCCGCGCTCGCGGTCGGGGTTTTGTGTCGCTTGGGCCTGTCGTCCCGGATATTCGGGCCCATCCCGCACGGCATGTGTTCGCGTTGGCGAACGATGTGCTTGCGATAGCAAAACAACGGTCTATGTAGAGGCCGTTTTCAGCCGCTCACCCCTAGGAACATGGGCATCGGCGCGTCCGGCCCGGCAGGATGGGCGCGTTCGGAGCCGCGGCCTCGGCACCGCGACTGCTGGACTACGGCAACTGGTCTGCATCCGGGCATCGACTGCCGGAGCTTCTGCTGGGCTTCTTCTGGGCTTCTTCCGGGCTCCGACTTCGGAGCCGCGACTTCGGGTCTACGACGAGGGGTGGCGCGTGATGGGGCGGCGCACGGTCTGGTGGCGAGTTGCGGCGGCCGTGGGAGCGGCCCTGTACATGGCGACGGCGCTGCCCGGGCCCGCCGTGGCGGCCGACACGCCCACTCCGTACTCCTACGCCGAGGACGCGAGGACGGTCGAGGGCACGACGAGCAGCACCGGAGCCGTGCGGCTGACGGCCGGTACGACCTACCGGAGCTCCATCGGACCGGGCGGCAAGCTCTACTACCGCCTCGATCTCGACGCCGCCACCAACGCGTACGTGTCGGCCACGGCCGTACCCGGGGCGGGAGCGACGGTCGGCTCCGCGGACGGCGTCAGGGTGTCTCTGCAGGACGCCGACGCGCACCGCTGTTCGTACAAGACCGCCCGCTTCGGCCCGACCCGCAGCGCGCACCCCGTCACGGCTTGGGCGTCGCGTGAGATCGGCAGCGACGAGTACATGTGCCAGGGGGCCGGGGTGTATTACGTCGTCGTCGAACGGGTCGGTCCGGCTGCGGGGGCCGGGGCGGGGCCGGGCACGGGCTCGGTGTCTGGTTCGGTGTCGGGCTCCCCGTCGAAAGGGCCGTCGGAGGAGTGGGGGCTGGAACTCGGCTTGATGTCGGAGCCCGCTGTGCGGAAGGGGGGTTCGACGAGTGCCCCGGAGACCTGGAACTCCGCGTCGCCCCAGGGTGTGTCGGGGGACCCGGAGCGTCGCCGTGGGGGGAGCGGCTTCGCCACGGCGAGCCCGTTGGCGCAGGGGGTCTGGCAGGACGACGTCGGCATCAGGGCCGGGGAGACGCTCTTCTACAAGGTGCCCG
Organism: Streptomyces sp. CA-210063; assembly: GCF_024612015.1. NCBI lineage: Bacteria > Bacillati > Actinomycetota > Actinomycetes > Kitasatosporales > Streptomycetaceae > Streptomyces > Streptomyces sp. CA-210063. The sequence goes on along the minus strand of NZ_CP102512.1, from coordinate 5,380,661 downwards.
TCGGCTGGGGGCAGCAGCTCTCCGCCACCGCCGAACTGGGCAGCACGACCGGTGGCGACGGGTACGTGGGGAACGCGTTCGTCGTGTCCCTCTACAACCCCGTACGCGGCTTCGTGGACGACAGAACCGCCAACTACGGCGGCGAACAGCGGTCCGCCGCGCTGGCCCCGCTCCCGCCCGTCGCCTACGAGAACCGTTTCTCCCTCGACAACGAGGTGAGTGGGATGCGTTTCGCGGGCTGGTACTACCTGGCGGTGCACCTAGGGACGTCTGTCGCCGACCGGTTCGGCGATGAGCCTCTCGGACTGACTCTGCGGGTGCGGCTGGAGGGCGAGGCCGAGGCCGGACCGGGGTATCTGGGTACCTCCGAGCCACGCGGCGCCTTCGAGGTCACCGAGGAGGACCAGGAGGCCGCGGAGAGCGGCGCGGCGGCGGACACGCTGGACGGTGCGGGAGACAGCGGCGATGAAGGGGACGGAGGGACTTCCGGCGGCGGGGACGGTTCCGGGAACTCCACGGGCACTGGAGACCAGCGTCTCGCCATGACGGTCGTCGCGGCGAGCGGTATCGGCACGGGGAGCCTGCTGCTCCTCGTGCTCGTGGTGTGGACACTCGTGGCGCGCAGGCGGGCGTCGGCCGGTGCGGAACCGGAACGGCCGCGGGTGGGCACGGCTCCGCGGGGGCGGCATGGGGCGTCTCGGGGTAGGTAGGCAGACAGGCAGACAGGCTGGCTGAGCTGGGGCAGGCAGGTACTGGCTCGGCTGGTGGCGGGCACCTGATGAGTTGGTGGCGGGTACCGGCCGACGTCTTATCGCCGCGCACGGTGGCTGGGTGGGTTGGCGAGCTGGGGTGGCCGGGAGACAGGGGACAGGGGACAGGGTCAGAGCTGGCCCAGCGCTGACAGGCTCACAGTTGGCCCAGCGCCCAGAACCCCACCGCGAAGCAGGCCAGCGCGAGTATCAGGACCGGAACGACCACCTTGACGGGAGGGCCCGGGCGGCGCCGCGACAGTGCCCTCGATCGACGCGGAACCTGCGGGGGCCGAGCGGTGTATGAACCAGTAGAGGCGTACGCGTGCTGCTGCACCGCTGCTGTCGGGGCCTGAGAGAGGCCCAGCGGCGGGTGCGGCTGGGGGGAGGGCACATGCGCGGGTTCGGGGAGTGGCGCTGGGATGGCTTGGACGGGCGTCGCGGCGGGGGGAGTGGCCTGCTGCTCCAGTTGCTGCTGTGGGTAGCCGAGGCCGGGGGTGTGCTGCTGATCCGCCTGGCGCGGCGGTGTGTGGGTGGCCAGTACCTGGGGCGGCGGCAGATGGAAGCTGCCGGTGTCCGACATCGTGGACGGCTGCGGTGGTACGGGGTCGCGTTCGGGCCGCGGCGGTACGGCGGCCGGGGGCGACTCGGGCGATACGTGACCCGTGTGCGCCGAAGACGCCGACGGCAGGGAGCCGGAATCCTGAGACCACTGCCCATAGTCGGCACCGTTGCTTGGACTTGTGCCGGAGCCGGAGCCGGAGCCGGTGGATCCGGCTTGGGGCGGGGCGGTGGCGGGCCTGGGCGGCGGCGGTATGGAACCCGTGTACGGAGGCTGGGGCATGGAGCCGGCCGGCGGTGCCGGTAGCGCGGTGTCTGTGCCGGGCGACGGCGGGTCCTGGGACGGCGGGCTGAACGGCGGCGGATTCTGGGGCGGCGGTGGGGTCGCGTCTACGCCGGAGCCACCTCCCGAGACCGGCTGCGAGACCGAGGACGCGGATGGAGACGCGGATCGAGACGCGGACGAAGAGGGCGGTGATGCAGCGGGCGGAGTGGAGGCGGGAGCCGAGGGAACGGCGGGCACTGAAGGCGATGAAGGGCCGGACCAGCCAGGCGAGTTGGAAGGAGTGGGCGTACCCGGGCCGGGAGTCGGCGAGGACGTGCCGCCGGTGCTGGTGCCGGTCTTGTCCAGACCCGACGCCCTCTGCAGCGGACCTTCGGGGGCGAACCCCTTGGGAAGCGGACCGAGTTGGTCGAAGACCTCCACCAGTTCGTCGTCGGGGCCTGGCTCGGGCAGGAGCTCCGTGGCTGCGGCGAGAGCCTTTCGGGCACCCGTGGCGGTGCGGAAGCGGGAGTTCGGGTCCGGCTGGAGCAGCGTGGCAATGACCTGCCACAGGGGCTCGGGGATGCCTCGCGGGGCGCTCGGTGTGCCGTGGGCGGCGAAGTGCTCGATGAGGGCCTTGGCGTCGGGTTTGGCGCCCTCCAGCAGGTAGAGGGCGACGAGGCCCACCGCGAAGAGGTCGGCCGGGAAGTCCGGGTCGGCGCCCAGCATCTGCTCGGGGGCGAAGTAACCCGGCGTTCCCACCACGTAGTTGGTCTCCGTCAGCCGTGGCTCGCCCAGGCGCATGGCGATGCCGAAGTCCGACAGACGCAGGCGGGGCCGGGCCGTGCCGGTGGCCTCCAGCAGCACGTTGGCGGGCTTGATGTCGCGGTGGATGACGCCTTCCGCGTGCACGGCGGCGAGGCCGGACAGGAGTTGGTCGAGCAGACCGCAGACGTAGGCGGGCGGAAGGGGGCCGTAGTCGTTGACGAGATTGACCAGGGAGCCTCCGGCGACCAGGTCCATGGTGAACAGGACTTTGTCGTCGTCGGCGGCCCAGCTGGCGGGCGCGAGCACATGGGGATGGTCGATCCGCACGGCCTGCTCGCGGACGAAGCGCAGCAGGGCGTGCGCGTCACGCTGTTGCAGGACCTTGGCGGCCACATAGCGGCGACGGCGGTGGTCCCAGGTGCGCCAGACCGCGCCGACTCCCCCGCGCCCGATCGGGTCGACCAGTTCGTACCGGCCGGCGAAGACCTCACCCATGGCTGTGCGTCGTTCCCCCTTCGGCTCCCCCCTTGGCTGCCCTTCGGCGGAGGACACGGCGCTCGCGCCGCCCTCCGCGGAGCCGGCTTGTACGTGCCCGGCTTCCCTCGGAGCTTGCTTTCCGCCCCTGTCCCCCTGCCGTTCCGTTCCGCTGGCTTCTCGGCTCTTCTGGAGCCTACGTCCACGTCTCAGTGACTCACGAGAGGCCCGTAAGCCCCTCGTCCCCCACTTCGGCCGCGGCCCGGTCGCCGAACCCCCTTTCGGGGACCGGGCCTTGGGCTCAGTTCTGGTGGGACTGGTAGTGCGCCACCGCGTCCGACGTGCGGCCCGCGCCGTACACCCGGAGGAACTCTGCCAGTTCCGGGTGGGTCGGGGCGAGGGTGTCCGCCGCCTCGATGATGTCGCCGGCGGCCGCCACCGAGCGCAACAGCGACTGGATCTCGCGGACAACCCGCTTGACCGTGGGCGCCCCCGAACTCGTCGTCGACTGCGTGGTGTTGCTGAGCACGGAGCCCCCCTGTGACTTCTTGATCTCGTCCATGCGCTCGGTCGCCTCGGCGGCGCTCACGCTGCCGTCAGCGACCTGCCCCGCCAGGTCCTGCAGCAACTGCACCCGCTGGACCACGGCCGGGTTGCCGATCTTGGCACGCTGACCGCTCATCAGCTGCGACAGCATCGGTGCGGACAGGCCCAGAACCCCCGCGAGACGGGCCTGGTTGAGACCCAGGTCCTCGATGAGCCTACGGAAGAGCGCCCCCAACGGCTCTCCGTACCAGTTCCGCTGCAGCTCCCGGGCTCTTGCGGTCGCTTCCTGCTGTGCGGCGTCCATTGCGTCTCCCCATCGCTTCCCCAAATACCGTGGTTCGCTGTAGCGAACCACGACGAGCATCTTACGGAGAGTGGTCGTTCACGGGGACCCCCAATCTTTTTGCGAGATCCCGGGGGTGACCCGGTACTCTGGTCTGCGAAGCCTCCCGGTGGTCGGTTCTTCCGGGTGGACGCTTCCCTTTCGGGGCCTTAGCTCAGTTGGTAGAGCGCTGTCTTTGCATGGCAGATGTCAGGGGTTCGACTCCCCTAGGCTCCACAGCGGATCGACCGGGCCGGATGTCGTAGGACATCCGGCCCGGTCTTTTTTCTTGCCTCCGGGGCCCTGGGGCGCCCATGGCGTTCGGGGCGGGCTCGTCGCGATCGCTATCTGTGCAGTCCGTGAGGAGATGGCCGTTGGTGCGGGGTGACGGGGGATGGCACGTGTCGACGTGCGCACATGCGAAACCAGTGCTCTGGATCACAGAGGTGGACGGCGGAATGTGTACATCACCCTTCGCAACCGGATCAATACATTCCGGTTTGCTGTGCTTCCGCGACGCTGGGGGCGGACGTTTCACGTGAAACAGCCCTGTAGGGCAGGAGGCCTGCAAGTCTCCTGCCCTACAGGGCTGTTGAAAGTGCCCGGACGAGCGCACCCTCGGGCAAGAACCATCCCGGAAGGGACGTGCCCTGGGGTGACAGCAGTCTCGGAGGGAAGTCTCCTCGGCTGCCGGTTCTCAGCCGCGGTCGTCGCGGTCCGCGGCCTCCTCCTCGGCTTGCTTGGCTTGGACCTCGGGGTCGAGTGCGGACTGCCCGCTGCCGTCGACGGAGGACAGGTGGCCGGGCTCGGAGACCTCGGTGGCGGCGGGGGGCTCGACCAGCCAGTCGGGGTTGGCCTGCTTGTCCCACCACTTCCAGGCGGCGAAGGCACCGCCCGCCAGGGCACCCAGGACGGCCAGGCCCTTGACGGCGCGGCCGAGCCTCGCGCGTCGCTGCTGCCTGCGGACCAGCTTCTGGATCTGCTGGGGCGAGACCTGTCCGCGCAGCGCGGCCAGCGCCGCGACACTGCGGGCGGTGGCCTCCTCACGGGCGGGCCCGGCGGCGGCCACGGCCTGTTCGATGCGTGGACGGGAGTAGTCGGCGGCCTGGCGGGCCGCCTTGCGGGTACGGGCGGCGGCTTCGTGGGCCGCGTGGTCGACCTTCGGCGGTACATGCGTGCGGGCCTGCTCAAGACGCGGGACGACATGGGCGCCGTACTGGACGCGTGCCTGTTCCGCGGCCTGCGACACCTTCGGCGCGAGTCGTACACGTGCCTCATGCGCGTAGTGCGAGGCCTTGTCCTTGGCCGTGTCGGCGTAGGGCGCCACCACTTCCGCGGCGTGCAGCACGCTGTCCTTCGCCGAGCCGGTCGCGGCGCGCACGCTGTCGATGCGGGTCACGGGATCCTCCTCCTCGGTGGCGTACGGTAATTCGACTTTCCACCCTTTTGGGGATCATGCCTCCCGGAGCGCTCCGGGGCATGTGCGGGCGGGCATCCGGGTCATGGGCACCGACTCCGGCTGATCATCGAGCAAGAGCCGCTCATGGACCGGTCACGTGCAATAGGGGATGAATGCGGGGCAACGGGAACTTGTCCGCGACAGTGCTGAGAATGCCACGGATCGCCGCGAAGCGCGCCGGTACCGGGGTTCTCGACCGGTTTTCCGCGCCCCCGCAGCACAAGAGCGAGGGCGTCGGGGGACGGACGGCGTCGTCCGTGCGAGGATCGGGGGAGTCACAGAGGACAACGGAAGGCAGATCGTGGCTGAGCAGCTGTACGCCACCCTGAAGACCAACCACGGCGACATTGAGGTGCGGCTGCTGCCGAACCACGCGCCCAAGACGGTCCGTAACTTCGTCGAGCTCGCCCAGGGCGAGCGTGAGTGGACCAACCCGGCCACCGGGAAGAAGTCCACGGACAGGCTCTACGACGGCACGGTCTTCCACCGGGTGATCAGTGGATTCATGATTCAGGGCGGTGACCCGCTGGGCAACGGCACCGGTGGTCCCGGCTACCAGTTCGCGGACGAGTTCCACCCGGACCTCGCCTTCGACAAGCCCTACCTGCTGGCCATGGCCAACGCCGGCCCGGGTACCAACGGCTCGCAGTTCTTCATCACCGTCTCCCCGACGGCGTGGCTGAACCGCAAGCACACCATCTTCGGTGAGGTCGTCGACGCGGCCAGCCAGAAGATCGTGGACGCCATCGCCGGCGCCCAGACCAACCCGCGCACCGACCGTCCGGTCAATGACGTCGTCATCGAGTCGGTCGTCATCGAGACCCGCCAGGGCTGAGGTCACCGGGGTTCACCACCAGGGCCGAGCAGGCCGGGTTCGCCGCGAGGTCGGACCCGAAAGGTTCACAAGGCCCCGAAGGGAACCAATCGCCCCGCTCATCCGTAAGGATGGGCGGGGCCGATGCGTTCCACACACGAGACGGAGGGGACCCCATGGACCAGGTGCCGAGCAGCTCGCAGGACGCGCGGAGCCTGCCCACCTGCTACCGGCACCCGGATCGCGAGACGGGCGTCCGCTGCACCCGCTGCGAGCGCCCCATCTGCCCCGAGTGCATGGTGAGCGCCTCCGTCGGCTTCCAGTGCCCCGAATGCGTCCGCGACGGCTCCGGCACGGGCCACGCGCCCTCCGCCTCCGCCCCGCGCACCCTCGCGGGCGGCACGATCGCCGCCGATCCCCGGCTCCTCACCAAGATCCTGGTCGGCGCGAATCTGCTGCTTTTCCTGGTGAAGATGTCTGCGGGTGACAACTTCACCGATCGGTTCGACCTCATCGGGCGGGCCTGGGTCCCGGAACTGGGCTCCTCGCTCCAGGGCGTGGCCGAGGGACAGTGGTACCGGCTGCTGACGTCGATGTTCCTGCACGGCAGCGTTACGCACATCCTGTTCAACATGCTGAGTCTGTGGTGGATCGGCGGCCCGCTGGAGGCGGCCCTCGGCCGAGCCCGCTTTCTCGCGCTCTACTTCGTCTCCGGCCTGGTCGGCAGCGCGCTCACCTACCTGCTCGCCGCGCAGAACCAACCGTCGCTCGGCGCCTCCGGCGCCATCTTCGGGCTCTTCGGCGCGACCGGCGTTCTCATGCGCCGTCTCAACTACGACATGCGCCCGCTGATCATCCTGCTGGTGATCAACCTGATCTTCACCTTCACCCCGATGTTCAACATCGCCTGGCAGGCCCATGTCGGAGGCCTCGTCGGCGGTGTTCTGATCGGTTACGCGATGGTGCACGCGCCGCGCGAGCGGCGGGCGCTGATCCAGTACGGCGTATGCGCCCTGGTACTGGCCGCAGTGGTGGTCATGACGCTGGTCAGGACCGCACAGCTGACCTGAGGTGATGTCGGACCGTCACCGGTCCGGCGCTCCGACGGCACTGTTACAGCACTGTTGTCCACAGACCGTGGCGGATCTTGTGCATAGGGTGCGGGAACAGGTGTGCCCCCTGCCGCTCACCTGCGTTTTCGCAGGTCAGGCAGGGGGCGAACAGGTTTGCGGATGTCGGTGGGTCAGTCATACCGGCGTCAACGTCCAGTGAGTTATCCACAGATCGTCGTTCTTTTTCCCCACTGTGGAAAACGCCTGTGGATAACTCGGTGGATATCTCTGGGCAGAGCTACTTCCACCGAGCGGAGACCGCTACTTCCACTGGGTCGAGACGCCGAATCCCGCGGCGATGAAGCCGAAGCCGACCACGATGTTCCAGTTGCCGAGTGAGTCGATGGGCAGGGAACCGTCCGTCACATAGAAGACGACGATCCAGGCGAGGCCGATGAGGAACATGGCCAGCATGACGGGCGCCACCCAGCCGCGGCTGTTCAGCTTGATAGCCGTGGCCTGCTTGGACGGCGGCGGCGTGTAGTCGGCCTTCTTGCGGATACGTGACTTCGGCACGAGGGTCTCTCCTGTCGATGCGCTGCGTGGCCGCGCAGGGAACTGTGGCGGGCTCCGGGGCAGCGTACAAGGGGACACTGAATGCTCCCCCGGGCGTCCGTTAGCGTAGTGCTTCCGCGGCGCCTAAGGAGATAAGGGTACGTTGAGCAATTCAGCCGACTCCCCCGAGGCTGGTTCCGGCACCTCTGCGGAGACCCGTTCCGGCGACTCCTCCGCGACCGGTGCCGATCCCGCCGTCCGAAACGGCGATCCCTCCTCCCGGGGCGGCTTCCGGCCCGCGCGCGTGCTCACCGTCGGGGTATTCGCCCTGGCCGGGCTGATCTTCTTCACCAGCTTCGACACGGCCAAGGGCACCAATATCCGTACGGACGCCTCGCTGCTGAAGCTCTCCGACCTGATCCAGGAGCGCAGCCACAAGAACGGGCAGCTCGACGAGTCCAACGCGGTGCTCCGGGACGACGTCGAGGCCCTCGCCGAGCGGGACGACGGCAGCACCAAGGCCGAGGACGCCCGGCTCAAGGCGCTGGAGAAGAACGCCGGCACCCAGAAACTCAAGGGCGAGGCCCTCACCGTCACCCTCGACGACGCCCCGCCGGACGCCACCGCCAAGCTCCCCGGCTACCCCGAGCCGCAGCCCGACTACCTGGTCATCCACCAGCAGGACCTGCAGGCCGTGGTGAACGCCTTGTGGCTGGGCGGTGCCGAGGGCATCAAGGTCATGGACCAGCGGCTGATCTCCACCAGCGCCGTGCGGTGCGTCGGCAACACCCTGATCCTCCAGGGCCGCGTCTACTCACCGCCGTACAAGATCCAGGCGGTCGGTGACCCGGAGAAGCTCCAGAAGGCGCTCGCCGCGTCCGAGGCGATCCAGAACTACATGGTGTACGTCAACGTCTACGGGCTGGGCTGGAAAGTCACCGAGGACGGGCCGGTGACTCTTCCCGGCTACTCGGGCACAGTGGATCTGAAGTACGCGAAGCCCGTGGAGTAACGGCAGCCGGGGGACCCGTGTCGGTGCGCGTGATCGTGAGAACCGTCAGCGAACTCTGCATCACCGCCGGCACCCTGATCGTGCTCTTTGTCGTCTACGTGCTGTTCTGGACCGGCGTGAAGGCCGACTCCGAGATGGACCACCAGGTCGACCTGCTCCAGGACCAGTGGGCGAAGCAGCCCGTGGAACCGGTATCCGGCCCGGGCACCTCGGCGGCTCCGGAGCCCCCCGCCCCGTACAAGGACGCCAAGCCCTTCGCCCTCATGTACATCCCGCGTCTTGGTTTCACGTGGAACAAGCCCGTACTCGAGGGCACGAAGACGGACACTCTCAAGAAAGGGCTCGGGCACTACGCGAACACCGCGCAGCTGGGACAGAAGGGAAACTTCGCAGTCGCCGGGCATCGCCGCACGTACGGCGATCCCTTCAAAGATTTTCCCAAGCTGCGCCCCGGCGACGCGGTGGTCCTGACCGACGGCGCGGACTGGTTCACGTACGTCATCGACGAGGGGCCCTATCGGACATTGCCCACGGACGTCCAGGTCATCGACCCCGTGCCGAAGAAATCGGGGTACACGCGCGCGGGGCGCTATCTGACGCTGACGACGTGCGACCCGGAGTGGGGACACAGCCATCGGCTCATCGTCTGGGGCCATCTGGAATCCACACACCCTGTGGAGGCCGGGAAACCGGAGGCACTACGCCGTTAGTCTGGTGGCGGTACGGCGTGATTCCGGTGCCGTGGTGTGAAGGAAGGGACGGCATGTACGGCTGGATCTGGCGACATCTGCCGGGCAACGCGGGGCTGAAGGCGCTGTTTTCGATCGTGCTGACCCTGGCCGTGGTCTATGTCCTCTTCCAATACGTCTTTCCCTGGGCGGAGCCCCTGCTGCCCTTCAACGATGTGACGGTGAACGACCAGTGAGTGCCGCCCGCCCCGCCCGCGTCCTCGTCGTCGACAACTACGACAGCTTCGTCTTCAACCTGGTCCAGTACCTGTACCAGCTGGGTGCCGAGTGCGAGGTGCTGCGCAACGACGAGGTGGCGACCTCGCACGCCCAGGACGGCTTCGACGGCGTGCTCCTGTCCCCCGGGCCGGGCACCCCCGAGGAGGCCGGCGTCTGCGTCGACATGGTCCGCCACTGCGCCGCGACCGGCGTCCCCGTCTTCGGCGTCTGCCTCGGCATGCAGTCCATGCAGGTGGCGTACGGCGGTGTCGTGGACCGCGCGCCCGAACTGCTGCACGGCAAGACGTCGCTGGTGGAGCACGAGGGCCAGGGCGTCTTCGCGGGCCTGCCCACCCCCTTCACCGCGACCCGCTACCACTCGCTGGCCGCCGAGCCGGCGACCGTGCCGGCCGAGCTGGAGGTCACGGCGCGCACCCACGACGGGATCATCATGGGCCTCAGGCATCGTGAACTGCCTGTCGAGGGCGTGCAGTTCCACCCCGAGTCGGTGCTCACCGAGCACGGGCACCGCATGCTCGCCAACTGGCTGGCGGAATGCGGCGACCAAGGGGCCGTGGCGAGGTCGACGGGGCTCGCCCCCGTGGTGGGCAGGGCCACGGCGTGACCGCACTGCGCCCCGAGCGCGAGAGTGCCCCCTACGGCGGCGAGGCCGCGTACGGGGGCGCCGAGTCGTTCGAGGCGGAGGCCTTCCAGCCCGGGGCGCCGTTCACCGACGCGGTCGAGCCCCGGCAGCAGTGGGCCGCCCAGCAGGCCCCGCAGTACGGCCAAGGCGACTGGTACGGGCAGCAGCAGCCGTACGCGGAGCCCTCGTTCGAGCCGTACGAAGGCTACGAGGCGCGTCCCCAGGCCCCGTACGACAGTCCGTTCGAGGCCTATGAAGCGGCGACCGTCCACGAACATCCCTCGACCGGCACCGCCCAGGAGCATCCTCCGATCGACGAGGAGACCGTGGCGCTCCGGGTGGAGGAGGCGCGGCGCATAGCGGCCGCGGCCGAGCCGATACCCGCTCCCCCCGCTCCCGGTGGCCGTGCGGCCCGCCGTAAGGCCGCGAGACGGCATGGGAGACACGGGGGGTCCCCGGGCGCCCACGCGGGCTCCGGAGCCGCTCAGGAGCCCGAGGAAGCCTTAGAGGCGGCCGGGGAGGCGCCGCCCCGCTCCCGGGTCGAGGCGCGGCGGGCGGCGCGGGCGCGCAAGCCCAGCGCGGGAGTGATCGCGAGCCGGGCCATCGGCGAGGTGTTCATCACCACCGGTGTGGTGATGCTGCTGTTCGTCACGTACCAGCTCTGGTGGTCGAACATCCGGGCCCACCAGCAGGCCGGCAGGGAGGCGACGAGCCTCCAGGAGGAGTGGAAGAACGGCAAGCGCGCGCCGGGCGCGTTCGAACCGGGCCAGGGATTCGCCATCTTGCACATCCCTAAGCTCGACGTCGTCGTGCCGATCGCCGAAGGCATCAACAAGTCGAAGGTCCTGGACCGCGGAATGGTCGGGCACTACGACCAGAACAGCATCAAGACGGCGATGCCCGAGGACAAGACGGGCAACTTCGGTATCGCGGGCCACCGCAACACCCACGGCGAACCGTTCCGGTACATCAACCGGCTCAAGCCCGGCGACCCGATCGTCGTGGAGACGCAGGACACGTACTACGTCTACGACATGGCCTCGATCCTCCCGGTGACGCCGCCGTCGAACGTCAGAGTGCTCGAACCCGTCCCTCCGGGGTCGGGCTTCACCGAGCCGGGTCGCTACATCACGCTGACCACGTGCACGCCGGAGTTCACGAGCAAGTACCGCATGATCGTGTGGGGCAAGATGGTGGAGGAACGGCCGCGCAGCGAGGGGAAGCCCGACGCGCTCGTCCAGTAGGGGCTCGACCAAGGGCGGAAGAACTGTGGCAGTGACCACCGACGACACCGAAGAGAAGACGGGCGCGTCCGAGACCGTGCCGCGGCGCCGCGGTATGGGCCGGATCGCCATGGCGGTCAGTGTCTTCGGTGAACTCCTCATCACCGCGGGCCTGGTGCTCGGCCTGTTCGTCGTCTACTCGCTGTGGTGGACGAACGTCCTCGCCGACCGCGAGGCGGACGAGGAAGCGAACCAGGTCCGCGACAACTGGGCGTCGGTCGACAACGGCCCGGGCGCCCTGGACACCAAGGACGGCGTCGGCTTCCTGCACGTCCCCGCCATGAGGAACGGCGAGGTCCTGGTGAAGAAGGGCACCTCCACCAAGATCCTCAACGGTGGCGTCGCCGGCTACTACACCGACCCCGTCAAGGCGACCCTCCCCAGCTCCGACAAGGACGGGAACTTCACCCTCGCCGCCCACCGCGACGGCCACGGGGCCAAGTTCCACAACATCGACAAGCTCAAGAAGGGCGACTCGATCGTCTTCGAGACCCGCGACAACTGGTACGTCTACAAGGTCTACGACACCCTCACCGAGACCTCGAAGTACAACGTCAAGGTCCTGTCGGACATCCCCAAGGAGTCCGGCAAGAAGAAGGCCGGCAAGTACATCACCCTCACCACCTGCACGCCCGTCTACACCTCCCGGTACCGGTACATCGTGTGGGGCGAGTTGGAGCGCGTGGAGCGGGTGAACGCGGAGCGCACGCTGCCGAAGGAGCTGCGGTAGCGACGCCGAGGGTTGGTCGCTCGTACGGACGTTTCACGTGAAACCGAACGTTTCACGTGAAACGTAGCGAAGACGAAGGAGCCCCGGCACCCCCTTCAGGGAGGGTGCCGGGGCTCCTTCGTCGTGCGGGACGAGGCTGTGGATCAGGCCTTGTCGTGGGGTCCGGTGGCGCTATCCGAAGATGCCGCCGTCGTTCCCGCCGTTGTTGTTGTTCCCGCCGTTGTTGCCGCCGAAGCCCACCGAGGCGAGGGTGATCGTCGTCTGGGCCGGGTCGGCGTTGTTGCCGCCGTCCGGGTCCTGGTCGGTGACGATCGCGGTGTCGCTCTGGTCGCTGCCGCCCGCGAACTGGATGTTGGTGAAGCCGGCGGCCTGCAGGGTCTGCTTGGCCTGGCCCACCGTCTGGCCGACGACGTTCGGGACCTCGGTCTCCTGCTCCTCGGCCTCCTTGCCGATCTGGATGGTGACCGTGTCGCCCTTGTCCAGCTCGGTGCCCGCCTCGGGACTGGTCGCGATGACCTTGCCGACGAGGTTGTCGTCTTCGGTCTCGACCTCGGTGCAGGTGCCGACGAGGTCGTTGGCCTGCATCTGGGCCACGGCCTGGTCGCAGCTCTTGCCGGCGACGTCCGGCACGGTGGCCTGCTCCGGAGCCTTGGCGACCGTCAGCGTGATCGTGGAACCCTTTTCGATCTTCCCGCTGGCCGGGTCCTGGTCGATCACGATGCCAGCCGTGCGGTCGGACTCCTCGGTCTTCTTCTTGACCTCGAAGCCCTTGTCCTCAAGCTCGGCCTGGGCCTCGTCGAACTGAATGCCCTGGACGTCCGGAACCGTGACCTTGGGAGCGCCCGTCGAGATCACCAGCGCGATGGTGTCGCCCTTCTTGACAGGATCACCTTCCTGGGGCGTCTGGCTGCAGACATTGCCAGTCTTCTGGTCCTCGCACTCGTCCTTGGTGACCGTCACCTCGAGATCGACATTGGTTGCCGCTCTCTTGGCTTCGGCCTCCGTCTGTCCCACGAAGCTGGGATTCTTGAACGTTTCGTTGGAGGCGTCGTTCCCCGGGAACATCCACTGGCCGATGAGGATCGCGCCGATCAGCACCAGGACACCGGCGACGACCAGAAGGATCGTCGAGGTGTTGTTCTTCTTCTGCTGGCGGCGGCGGCCCTGACGGTCGTCGTAGCCGTAACCGTCGTCCGGGCCGACCGGTGGCAGCATCGTCGTGGCACCGGCGTCGGCGCGCAGGGCGGTGGTCGGTTGGTCGTCGGGGTAGCCGCCGTAGCCGACCGAGCCCATGGCCGCTGTGGCCGCGACGGGCTGGCCGTCGAGGCAGGCCTCGATGTCGGCGCGCATCTCGTCGGCGGACTGGTACCGGTAGTCCGGGTCCTTGACCAGGGCACGCAGGACGATGGCGTCCATCTCCGGTGTGATCTCCGGGTCGAAGACGCTCGGGGGCTGCGGTTCCTCCCGCACATGTTGATAGGCGACCGCCACGGGGGAGTCGCCGATGAACGGCGGCCGGACCGTCAGGAGCTCGTAGAGCAGACAGCCCGTCGAGTACAGGTCGGAACGGGCGTCCACCTGCTCACCCTTGGCCTGCTCCGGGGAGAGGTACTGGGCGGTGCCGATGACCGCGGACGTCTGCGTCATCGTCATGCCGGAGTCGCCCATGGCACGGGCGATGCCGAAGTCCATGACCTTGACCTGGCCGTTGCGCGTCAACATGACGTTGGCGGGCTTGATGTCGCGGTGGACGATCTGGTTGCGGTGGGCGTACTCCAGTCCCTGGAGGATGCCGATGGTCATCTCCATGGCCCGCTCCGGCAGCAGCTTGCGGCCGCTGTGGAGAAGCTCACGGAGGGTCGAGCCCTCGACGTACTCCATGACGATGTACGGGATCGAGACCCCGTCGATGTAGTCCTCGCCCGTGTCGTAGACCGCAACGATCGCGGGGTGGTTGAGCGAGGCGGCCGACTGGGCCTCTCGGCGGAACCGGGCCTGGAAGGTGGGGTCGCGCGCGAGGTCCGCTCGCAGCGTCTTCACCGCCACGGTGCGGCCGAGGCGGGTGTCCATCGCGAGGTAGACCTCCGCCATGCCACCACGGCCGAGCACCTGGCCCAGCTCGTACCGGCCGCCGAGGCGACGCGGCTCTTCCATAGCTTCCTACCAGCCCTCTCAGTCGGTCCCGACCGCACCCATGTGTGGTCCGGCGGCTGTGCTCCGGGCATACGGTACCCGGCTCGCCTTCTGTGACCTGGCCAACCGCGTCACCCGATACAGGACCGGTATCGCAACGTGCACTGATGTGAAGGTGACGTGAGCGGGGTCACTTCTTGCTGTTGATCACTGCCTCCATCACACTCTTCGCGATCGGGGCTGCGAGACCGCCACCGGTGATGTCACCGCGCTCGGCCGCGCCGTCCTCGACGACCACGGCCACGGCGACCGGTGAGCCGCCGTCGCTGAGCTTGGCGTACGAGATGAACCAGGCGTACGGCTTCTCACTGTTGTCCACGCCGTGCTGCGCAGTACCGGTCTTGCCGCCGACGGTGACGCCGTCGATCTGAGCCTTGGTGCCGGTGCCCGTCTTGACGACGGTCTCCATCATGTCCTGCAGCTTCTGGGCGGTCTCCGGTGAGACCGCCTGGGAGAGCTGCTCGGGGTCGTGCGACTCGATGACGTCGAGGTTGGAGGCGCGCAGCTGGTCGACCATGTACGGCTTCATCAGCTCTCCGTCGTTGGCGACGGCGGAGGCGACCATGGCCATCTGCAGCGGGGTTGCGCGGTTGGAGGCCTGGCCGATGCCGCCCATGGCGTTCTGCGGACGGTTGTCCTCGGGGTAGACGCTCTCCGCGGCACGGACCGGAGTGTCGAGCTCGTTCTCGTTGAAGCCGAACTTCTCGGACTGCTCACGCATCTTGTCGTTGCCGACGGTGTCGGAGAGCTTGGCGAAGACCGTGTTGCAGGACTGCTCGAGCGCGTAGCGGAGCGTGGCGTTCTTGCACACGCCGTGCTCGTTGGTGAGCTTGGTGGTCGACTCCGGAAGCGGGTACGGGTCCGGGGTGTCCGTCTTGGCGTCGATGTCCGTGACGGCGTCGTTCTCCAGTGCCGCGGCGGCCGTGACCACCTTGAACGTGGAGCCCGGCGGGTAGGTCTCGCGCAGCGCGCGGTTCAGCATCGGCTTGTCGGAGTCCTTCTCCAGCTTCTGGAAGGTCTTGCTGTCCTTCTGGCTGATGCCGGCGAAGGTCGACGGGTCGTACGACGGCGTGGAGGCCAAGGCGAGGATCGCGCCGGTCTGGGGATCGATCGCGGCGACGGCACCCTTCTTGTCGCCGAGGCCCTCGAAGGCCGCCTTCTGCGCGGCGGCGTTGAGGGTGGTGACAACGCTGCCGCCCTCCTTCTTCTTGCCCGTGATCATGTCCAGCGTGTTCCTGAAGAACAGCCGGTCGTCGTTGCCGGTGAGGATGCCGTCCTCGAGGTTCTCCAGCTGGGTCGCGCCGATGATCTGCGACGAGTAGCCGGTGACCGGCGCCCACATCTCGCCGTTCTTCCAGGTGCGCTTGTACTTGTAGTCCGTGCCCTTGGTGGCGACCGACCCGGTGATGGCCTTGCCGTCGACGATGATGTCGCCGCGCGGGGTGGCGTAGCGCTCGATGGCCACCCGGCGGTTCTCGGTGTCCGTCTTCAGGGAGTCGGCCTGGACGTACTGGATCCAGTTGTCGCGGATGAGCAGGGCGAGGATGAGCAGCCCGCAGAAGATCGCGATTCGGCGCAGGGGCTTGTTCACGGTCGGACCACCTGGGTCATCTCGGCGTCGGGGTTCGGGGCGGGGGACGGTGCCGGGCGGCGCGCGGTGTCGCTGATGCGCAGCAGGATGCCGATCAGTGCCCAGTTGGCGATGACGGAGGAACCGCCGTACGCCATGAAGGGCAGCGTCATACCGGTCAGCGGGATCAGGCCCATGACGCCGCCGGCGACCACGAAGACCTGGAGGCCGAAGGCGCCGGACAGGCCGACCGCCAGCAGCTTGCCGAACGGGTCGCGGGCGGCGAGGGCGGTGCGGATGCCGCGCTCCACGATCAGCCCGTAGAGCAGCAGGATCGCCATGACGCCGGCCAGGCCCAGTTCCTCGCCGAAGGTGGCGAGGATGAAGTCGGAGTTGGCGGCGAAGCCGATGAGGTCGGAGTTGCCCTGGCCGAGGCCGGTGCCGAGGGTGCCACCCGAGCCGAAGGCCCACAGGGCCTCCATGGACTGTGCGGAGTGGCCGAGCACGGTCTTGGACAGTTCCCACTCGCCCATGGGGTCCAGCCATGCCTGGACGCGCTGCTGGACGTGGATCTCGAAGGAGGCCACACCGACGGCGCCGGCGGCGGACATCAGCAGGCCGAAGACGATCCAACTGGTGCGCTCGGTGGCGACGTACAGCATGATCACGAACATGCCGAAGAACAGCAGCGAGGTACCGAGGTCGGTCTCGAAGACCAGGATCAGGATGGAGATGATCCATACGACGATGATCGGGCCGAGGTCGCGGCCGCGGGGCAGGTAGAGGCCCAGGAAGCGGCGGCTGGCGAGGGCGAGGGCGTCTCTCTTCACCATGAGGTAGCCGGCGAAGAAGACCGCGATGATGATCTTCGCGAACTCGCCGGGCTGGATGGTGCCGAGGCCGGGGATCGAGATCCAGATCTTGGCGCCGAAGGTTTCGGCTCCGAGACCGGGCACCAGGGGCAGCATCAGCAGCACGATGGCCGCCGCCATGGAGATGTACGTGTAACGCTGCAGGACGCGGTGGTCCTTGAGCAGGACCAGCACCGCGATGAACAGGGCGACCCCGATCGCCGAGTTCAGCAGCTGCCGGGGCGATGCTTCGACGTACGTGGAGCTGAGCTGCAGCCGCTCCGACTGGTCCAGCCGCCAGATGGCCACCAGCCCCAGCCCGTTCAGCAGGGTGGCCAGCGGCAGCATCAGTGGGTCGGCGTACGGCGCGAACTTGCGGACGACGAGATGGCCGATCCCGGCGATCACGCCGAGGCCGATGCCGTACGCGGCCAGACCGGCCGGGATCTCGTCGTTCAGGGCGAGGCCCACGTTGACGTAGGCGAACACCGGGATGACGACCGCGAACGCCAGCAGCGCCAGCTCGGTGTTGCGTCGGCTCGGGGTGCCGATCGCGCCGATCGTGGACGTGTGCTGCGTCGACGTGTTGGTAGTACTGCTCATCGTGTGAGTGGGCCCCTCGCGGCTTGCCTACTGCTCACCGCACCGCGAGACCAGCTCCTGCTCCTCCTCCGAGAGGCTGGGTCCGGTCGACGGTGTAGGTGCGGTCTGGGTCGGGGACGTCGAGGGTTTCGACGTCGGGGACGGTGTGGCCTTGGACGTGAGGGAGGTCTTCGTGGTTCCCGTGACGCCGCCGGCCTCGCCCTCGCCGGTCTTGGCGTTGTTGTCCGCCGCCTCGCGGCGCTCGGCGTTCTTCTTGCACGCTGACGCCTGGGTGGACAGATCCTCGATCTTCTTCCGGGCGTCGCTCAGATTGCCCTGGGGGATCGTGGCCTCGACCTGCTTCTGCCAGAACGACGGCAGGTACTTGAGTTCGATCTCGGGGTGGTCCTTCTCCACCTTCGAGAGCGAGATCCACGCCAGGTCCTGGCTGATGCCGCGGTACAGCGCCACGTGGTCGTCGTTGGCGCCGACGTAGTACTGCGTCTGGGTCCAGCGGTAGCCGCCGTACAGGCCCCCGCCGATCACGGCGAGGGCGAGGATGCCGAAGAACGATCTCTTGAGCCACTTGCGCTTCTTGCGCGGCTTGACGAAGTCGTCGTCGGAGTAGTTCCCGAAGCTGCCCGCCGCCGGCATGTACCCGGTGGTGTCGCCGGAGCCGGGCGGGCCGAACTCGCCGCCGCCCTGTCCGTGACCCTGACGGCCCAGCCCGGAGGCGCGGCCGGCCGGGGTCTGCATGATGCCGTTGTCCTGCAGGTGGAGCTGGTTCTCGGCGACCGCGCCGACCACGACCGGGGTGTCGGAGAGCTGCCCGGCGAGGGTGTCCCCGGTGTCGAGGTCGAGGACGTCGGCGACGATGACCGTGATGTTGTCCGGGCCGCCGCCGCGCAGCGCGAGCTGGATGAGCTCCTGCACGGTCTCCTGCGGGCCCTGGTAGCTGGCGAGGGTGTCCTCCATGGTCTGGTGGGACACGACGCCGGACAGACCGTCGGAACAGATCAGGTACCGGTCGCCGGCGCGGACCTCTCGGATGGAGAGGTCGGGCTCGACATGGTCGCCACTGCCCAGCGCGCGCATCAGCAAGGAGCGCTGCGGGTGGGTGGTGGCCTCCTCCTCGGTGATACGGCCCTCGTCGACCAGACGCTGCACCCAGGTGTGGTCCTGGGTGATCTGGGTGAGGACGCCGTCCCTGAGGAGGTACGCGCGGGAGTCGCCGACGTGCACGAGGCCGAGCCGCTGGCCGGTCCACAGCAGGGCGGTGAGCGTGGTGCCCATGCCCTCCAGCTGCGGGTCCTCCTCGACCATCGCGCGCAGCTGGTCGTTGGCGCGCTGCACGGCGGTGCCGAGGGAGGTGAGGATGTCGGAGCCGGGGACGTCGTCGTCCAGCGTGACAAGGGTGGAGATCACCTCGGAGGAGGCGACCTCGCCGGCGGCCTGACCGCCCATGCCGTCGGCGATCGCGAGCAGCCGCGGACCGGCGTAGCCCGAGTCCTCGTTGCCCTCGCGGATCATGCCTTTGTGCGATCCGGCGGCGAAGCGCAGTGACAGACTCATGCGCACCTCGCCCGTCGGCTCCGGGTACATCCGCACGGTGCCCACCCTCCGGTCGGGAGCGCGCCGGGGCCCCTGGTGGGGGCCACCACTGCGTGCTCGCTCCGCTCGCGCCTATTCATGATGTAGCACTACTTCCGCAGCTCGATGACGGTCTTGCCGATGCGGATCGGCGCGCCGAGCGGAATCGGCGTGGGAGTCGTCAGTCGGTTCCGGTCGAGATACGTGCCGTTGGTGGACCCCAGGTCCTCGACGATCCACTGGCCGTCGCGGTCCGGGTAGATCCGGGCGTGCCGGCTGGAGGCGTAGTCGTCGTCCAGCACGATCGTGGAGTCGTGGGCGCGGCCCAGGGTGATGGTCTGGCCCTGCAGCGCCACGGTCGTACCCGTCAGCGTGCCCTCGCTGACGACGAGCTTGGTCGGGGCGTTGCGTCCACGGCGCCCGCCGCCGGCGGCGGGCGCGGGCTGCTGGCCGCGCTGCTGCGGGGGCGCGGCCTGCCGGGCGGCCTGCTGTGGCCGCGCGCTCTCCCGGCGCGACCCCCGCTGGGTGACGCGCGTACCGAACAGGTCGCTGCGGATGACCTGCACGGCCACGATCACGAACAGCCACAGTACGGCCAGGAAACCCAGCCGCATGACCGTGAGGGTCAGCTCTGACATTGCCCCCGCTTCACCCTTCGGCTTGCCGGTAAATGATGGTGCTGCTGCCCACGACGATCCGCGAGCCGTCGCGGAGCGTAGCGCGGGTGGTGTGCTGCCCGTCCACCACGATGCCGTTGGTGGATCCGAGATCCTGGATCGTCGAGGGCGTTCCGGTCCGGATCTCGCAGTGCCGGCGGGAGACGCCGGGGTCGTCGATCCGCACGTCGGCTTCGGTGCTGCGCCCCAGCACCAGCGTCGGGCGGGAGATCTGATGGCGGGTGCCGTTGATCTCGATCCAGTAGCGCATGCGCCCACCGGCCGTCGGAGCGGCCGGCGGCCGCTGGCCGAGCGGGGCGACGCCGGGGCGGCCACCGCCGGGCGGCGGCGCGGCCGGCATCGGCGGGGCACCCGCGGGCGCGGCGGTGGGTGGGTAGCCGTAGCCACCGGGGCGGCCCGCGGCGGGGCTCGCCGGGGCGCCCGCGGAGGCCTGCTGGTTGGTGGAGGAGGCGAGCGTACGGCTGCGCACCCGGTACAGACCGGTGTCGAGGTCGTCGGCCTTCTCCAGATGGACCTTGATGGGGCCCATGAAGGTGTAGCGCTGCTGCTTGGCGTAGTCACGCACCATGCCGGCGAGCTCGTCGCCGAGCTGGCCGGAGTAGGGGCTGAGGCGCTCGAAGTCGGGTGTGCTCAGCTCCACGATGAAGTCGTTGGGGACGACCGTCCGTTCGCGGTTCCAGATGGTGGCGTTGTTGTCGCACTCACGCTGGAGCGCTCCCGCGATCTCCACGGGCTGGACCTCGGACTTGAACACCTTGGCGAAGGTGCCGTTGACCAGACCTTCGAGACGTTGCTCGAACTTCTTCAGGACTCCCATGGGGCACCTCCTCCGTCGTCACCGCTCTGCGTACTGCGTCGGTACTGCTTACTGATCGTATCCACGCGCCGGGAAATCGGCTGGTTCCCCCTGTCGGCCCCGTCGACCG
This sequence comes from Streptomyces sp. CA-210063, assembly GCF_024612015.1. Taxonomy (NCBI): domain Bacteria; kingdom Bacillati; phylum Actinomycetota; class Actinomycetes; order Kitasatosporales; family Streptomycetaceae; genus Streptomyces; species Streptomyces sp. CA-210063. The sequence continues at coordinate 5,360,095 of NZ_CP102512.1, read as the reverse complement.
GTGTCACCCGGTATCGACGCCCACTGAAGTCCCCTGCCGGATTCCCGCCGGAGCTCCTCTTCGAACTCCCCCGTCCGAAGTCTTGCCATGGATCGTAGAGGCGGCGCGAGACCAGTGTCCCGCACCCGACTGTGCACCCTGTCCCTCTCCAGTAGAGATGGCCGGGACCGGTACGAGGTTGATACGTGAACCAGCACTCGTTGATACGTAGCAGGAGAGGCCGTGTGTTCGGTCCGTGCTGGTCGGCCCGGGCAGGGCGACGTGGAGCGGGGCGACCGCGGATAAGGGATGTGATTGCACCCTCCCCAGCGTGCTAATCTTCTCGATGTCGGAAGGCGCCAGCGCCGCGAGGAGCGGGCCCGAGGACACACCTAATGCGCGGGTGGCGGAATAGGCAGACGCGCTGGATTCAGGTTCCAGTGCCCGCAAGGGCGTGGGGGTTCAACTCCCCCCTCGCGCACAGCGAAGCGGTCCCATCGTGATCACGATGGGACCGCTTCTTTTTGTCTGCTCGCCTGCTGTGTCGAGGGGTTCGGCGGGCCACTGTGGGGGCTCTGGAGTGTGAGGAGTCTCTCAGGAGATTCGGTAAGGGCTTTCGGCTTTCGGTGGCGCGGGACGGCGTGGGGGCGTGCTCCGCCCCACGTGCGCGGTGGGGGTGACTGCAGGGTCAGCATCATGTGAATCGCCGTAGATGTGTATACGGGCGATGTTTCACGTGAAACGGCGATGAGCGACCGTGTGCGAGCTGTTCCACCTGGGCGTCGCCCCTGTGAAACCCGTCAGTACCGTTGACGCTCGCCTGCCGCATACCTATCTTCCGGTCGGGAATTCGCACAACATTCGCAATATCGAACGATGTTCATTCTTTGACCTTCCGAGGCCCCCACACCTGCCAGAGACGAGGCGCACATGGCACCGCCCCTCTCCAGACGCTTCCTCCTCCAGTCCGCGATACTCGCCGCGGCCGCACCCGGACTCTCCTTCGAGGCGGGCGGCGGCCGTGCGGTCGCCGCCACCGTTCCGACGCCGTCCACCTGGTCGGTACGGCCGTTCGAACTCAAGGACGTGACACTCGGCCAGGGCCTGTTCGCCGACAAACGGCAGCTGATGCTCGACCACGGCCGCGGCTACGACGTCGACCGCCTGTTGCAGGTCTTCCGCGCCAACGCGGGACTCTCCACCAAGGGCGCGGTGGCCCCCGGCGGCTGGGAGGGCCTCGACGGCGAGGCCAACGGCAACCTTCGCGGCCACTACACGGGGCACTTCCTGACGATGCTCGCCCAGGCCTACGCGAGCACGAAGGACACGGCCTACGCCGACAAGATCCGCTACATGACCGGAGCGCTGACCGAGGTCCGCGCGGCGCTGCGCACCGACCCGCGCATGCTCGCCGTCACCGGGAAGTTCGGCACCGCCCAGGAGAACGTCCGGGGCTCCTACCAGTACGTCGACCTGCCGGCCGCCGTGCTCGGCGGTGCCTCGGCGATCACCCTGTCGGCCTGGGTGAAGCCCACCCACAACGCCAACTGGGGCCGGGTCTTCGACTTCGGCGACAGCACCACCCGGTACATGTACCTGGCCGCCCGCAACGCCAGTGGCTTCCCCCGCTTCGCCGTCACCACCAACGGACCCGGCGGGGAGCAGGGCCTCAACGGCACTGCCGCGTTGCCACTGAACCAGTGGAGCCACCTGGCCGTCACGATCGGCGGCGGCACCGGCACGCTCTATGTCAACGGCACGGCCGTGGCGCAGAACACGTCGATGTCCCTCACTCCGGCGGCCCTCGGCACCCTGGCGAACAACTGGCTCGGTCGGTCCAATTTCCAGACCGACCCCGTCTTCGCGGGCGCCTTCGACGAGTTCAACGTCTGGTCGCGGGCCCTGACGGCCACCGAGATCACATCACTCCAGGGCAATCGGGCGTCGGCCTCTTCGGCAGGCCGCGGAAACCTGGCCTCGTACGACTTCTTCGAGACCGGCGGCGGCACCTTCGCGGACTCCTCCGGGCGCGGGCTGACCGCGACCCTGCGCCGCACCTGGGGCGCGCCCAGCCATGCCGGGTTCCTGGCGGCGTACCCGGAGACACAGTTCATCGAGCTGGAATCGATGACCAGCGGTGACTACACGCGCGTGTGGGCGCCGTACTACACCGCGCACAAGATCCTGCGCGGCCTGCTGGACGCGTATCTGCACGTCGACGACGCGGGGGCGCTCGATCTGGCCACGGGCCTGTGCGACTGGATGTACTCGCGCCTGTCGAAACTGCCCGACGCCACCCTGCAGCGGATGTGGGGCATCTTCTCCAGCGGCGAGTACGGCGGCCTGGTCGAGGCGATCGTCGACCTGTACGCGATCACCGGCAAGGCCGACCATCTCGCCCTGGCCAAGCTGTTCGATCTCGACAAGCTCATCGACGCCTGCGCGGCGAACACGGACACGCTCGACGGCCTGCACGCCAACCAGCACATCCCCATCTTCACCGGCCTCACCCGGCTGTACGACGCCACCGGTGAGACGCGCTATCTGAGCGCCGCGAAGAACTTCTGGGGCATGGTGATCCCGACGCGCATGTACGGCATCGGCGGCACCAGCACGGCCGAGTTCTGGAAGGCGCGCGGGGTCATCTCGGGGACGATCAGCGGCACCAACGCCGAGACCTGCTGCGCGTACAACCTGCTCAAGCTGAGCCGGAGCCTGTTCTTCCACGAGCAGGACCCGAAGTACATGGACTACTACGAGCGGGCCCTGCTCAACCAGGTCCTCGGCTCCAAGCAGGACAAGGCCGACGCGGAGAAGCCGCTGGTCACGTACTTCATCGGGCTCACGCCCGGCCATGTGCGCGACTACACGCCCAAGCAGGGCACCACCTGCTGCGAGGGCACCGGCATGGAGAGCGCCACCAAATACCAGGACTCGGTGTACTTCACCAAGGCCGATGGCAGCGCCCTCTACGTCAACCTCTACAGCGCCGCCACGCTGAACTGGTCCGCGAAGGGCGTGACGGTCGCCCAGAGCACCGACTACCCCCGGGAGCAGGGCTCCACGATCACCATCGGGGGCGGTAGCGCGGCCTTCGAGCTGCGGCTACGCGTGCCGTCCTGGGCCACCACAGGCTTCCGGGTGACCGTCAACGGCAGCGCGGTCGGCGGCACTCCGGCCGCGGGGACCTACTTCACGATCCCCTCCCGCACCTGGCGCGGCGGGGACGTCGTACGCGTGACGATCCCGTTCCGGCTGAGGGTGGAGAAGGCCCTCGACGACCCGTCGCTCCAGACCCTGTTCTACGGGCCGGTCAACCTGGTCGGCAGGAACAGCGGTACGAGCTACCTGTCGTTCGGGCTGTACCGCAACGCCGGGCTCTCCGGCGACCTGCTGCCCTCACTCACCCCGGTGAGCGGGAAGCCGCTGCACTACACGCTGGACGGCACCGAATTCGCTCCCTTCCATGAGGGGAGCGAGGATCCGACCCACGCCTACATCAAGCGCTCCGAACCCAAGGTCGTCCTCGGGGGCACCGACTCGGGCGTCGCCAACCCGGCGAAGTCCGACGGCACGACGCTGCTGGACGAGATCTGGGCCGGGGCACCGTTCGCCGCCAAGAGTGCGCTGGTGGCGCGCGTGGAGTCGACCGTCGGCTCGTGGGTGTCGGCCGGGCTGCTCAGCCAGGCCGACGGGCAGAAGGTGGTGACCACCGCGCGGAACGCGACGTACGCGGCCTGACGGCGCACGACGTGCGCGGCCTGACGGCACATACAGCGCATACGGCGAGTGAGGCAATGTACGCGGACACGGCGGCCTGACGGCACGGGCGGCTGCTCCTTCGGTGGGGCGGCCGCCCTTCGCTTTCCCTGGTGGACCTATGCGGCGAGGCGCTCCGCCAGCCTCTTGGCCATGACGACCGCGTCGTCGAGAGCCTTGGCGCGGGAGGCCTCCGAGAGCGGGATCAGCTCGCTCATCGCGGGGTTGTGCGGGGCCATCGTGAGCTCCGGGACGATGAACTCGACCTCCAGGCCGAGGGCTTCGGAGAGGATCGCCGTCAGGTAGTTCTGCACGTACTCCAGCGGCTCGCGCGGCGTTCCCGGCGCGTAGGAGCCGCCGCGGCTGGCGACGACCGTGACCGGGGTGCCCTTCGTCTTCGAGTCCTCGTTCATGGCGGTGCGGCCGATGAGGACCACGTTGTCCAGCCACGCCTTGAGGGTCGAGGGGATCGAGAAGTTGTACATGGGCGCGCCGATCAGGATCGCGTCCGCCTGCTCCAGCTCCGCGATGAGCTTCTCGCGCTCGGCGAAGGCTGCGGCCTGCTCGGCGGTGTGCGTGGCAGGGTCGGCGAAGCCGGCGGTGTGCGCGTCGGCGCTGATGTGCGGCACGGGATCGGCGTGCAGGTCGCGATAGATCACCGTGCCGTCCGGGTGCTGTGCCTCCCAGGCCTTGCGGAAGGTCTCCGTCACCGCGCGCGACGTCGAGGCGCCGGTGGGGAACACGGACGAGTCCAGGTGCAGGAGGGTGGCCATGGAGACTCCAAAAAGGTCGCTTCGTTTTTGTACTCGACTATGGATAACACAGTCACTTACTTTTTTTCATCCCCGTACGGAGGGCCAGTACCCTGAAGCCATGGCGGAGCAGCAGGACATCCATGGCGCCGGACCGTGCCAGCAGGTCGACGACGGCATCACCCGGGTGTTCGCTCTGCTCGGGAAGCGCTGGACGGGCCTGATCGTGGCTGTACTCATGCCGCACCCCGCCCACTTCGTCGACCTGCGCAGGGCGATCCCCGGCATCAGCGAGCGCATGCTCTCCGACCGGCTCACCGAACTCGGCGCGGCCGGCCTGGTGGTGCGCGAGGTCGACGAGGGCCCACCCCTGCGCGTCATCTACCGGCTCACCGAGGCCGGGGCCGCGCTGGAACCGGCGATGCTGGAACTCAAGAACTGGGCCACGGCCCATCTGCCGCAGAGCTGGCCGTGCGCGGGGGCGGCGCGGGAGTAGCGCGGCGCGGCAGTGGCGCGGCGCGGGGACCGGCTCGTCGGCGAGCTGGTCGGGTCAGCAGTGCCCTGGGCGGGTCAGTTGGGCGCCGACCTGGTTTTCCACAGGTGTGGACGGTCGGGACGAGGAGTTGTCCACAGGGTCTGACGCGTTTCGGCGACCGGCTGTAACGTCGTCACAAGTTGATGTTCGTGCGTGGACGGGTGCGGGGGAGGCGGTCGGTGTGACGGAGGCCGGTACGACGACGGCGGGGCCGGTGGCCGAAGCGGTATCGGCGGAATCCCGGGGAACCGAGGCGGAGGCGACGGGGGCGCGGTCTGGCGGCGCGCGCGTGCCGGGGGTGCCGGGGTTCGCCCGGTGGCCCTCGCAGGGGTCACCCAAGGACGAGGGCAAGGCGTTGCGCACGCGGGTGCCCCGCAGCGCGCACGCGGACCTCGTGCTCACCACCGACCGGCCGGACGCGGTGGCCGCCGTGGAGGAGTCCAACCGCGGCCGGATCCCCGGCCTCACCCCGATACGGGTCGGACGCATGGCGGCCACCCCCTTCGCGTTCCTGCGCGGCTCGGCCGGCCTCATGGCCCACGATCTCGCGCGTACGCCCATGACCGGCATCGGCACCCAGATCTGCGGCGACGCCCACGCGGCCAACTTCGGCCTGTACGGGGACGCCCGCGGCGGCCTGGTCATCGACCTCAACGACTTCGACGAGACCGTGCACGGCCCCTGGGAGTGGGACCTCAAGCGCCTCGCCGCCTCGTTGGTGCTCGCCGGCCGTCAGGCGGGCGCCGACGAGGACATGTGCCGCAAGGCGGCGTACGACGCGACGGGCGCCTACCGGCGCACGATGCGGCTCCTCGCCAAGCTCCCGGCACTCGACGCGTGGAACGCCATCGCGGACGAGGAACTGGTCTCCCACACCGACGCCCATGATCTGCTGGGCACGCTGGATCGGGTCTCGGAGAAGGCACGCGCCAACACGAGCGGCCGTTTCGCGGCCAAGGCGACCCAGCCGGTGGAGGGCGGCGGCCGCCGCTTCGTGGACGCCCCGCCGGTGCTGCGCCGGGTCGACGACGAGGAGGCCGCGGCGGTGGCCACCTCCCTCGCGCAGTACCTGACCACGCTCTCCGAGGACCGCCACCCGCTGCTCGCCCGATACGCCGTGCACGACGTGGCGTTCCGCGTGGTCGGCACCGGCAGCGTCGGCACCCGCTCGTACGTCGTCCTGCTCCTGGACCACCGCGGCGAACCCCTCGTCCTCCAGGTGAAGGAGGCCCGCGCTTCGGTGCTCGAACCGCACCTGGCGACCGTCGGCTTCGACGTGCCGGGGGTGGACCACGAGGGACGCCGTGTGGTCCTCGGCCAGAAGCGCATGCAGGTCGTCAGCGACATACTGCTGGGCTGGACCACGGTCGACGGACTCCCCTTCCAGGTGCGCCAGTTCCGCAACCGCAAGGGCAGCGTCGACCCCGCGGCCCTGGCCGCCGACCAGATCGACGACTACGGCCGCATGACCGGCGCCCTCCTCGCCCGCGCCCACGCCCACAGCGCCGACCCTCGCCTCATCGCCGGCTACTGCGGCAAGAGCGACGAACTCGACGAGGCCATAGCCACGTTCGCCACGACCTACGCGGACCGCACGGAAGCGGACCACGCGGATCTGGTGGAGGCGGTGCGGGCGGGGCGGATCGCGGCGGAGATGGGGGTCTGAGAGGCGGGCTGACGGGGGTGCCCGGGTCGATGGGGGCGCCCAGGTCGGTGGGTGCTTGAGCGGACAGGGCGTTCCGCGCGGGTGGGGTGCGTGCGGATGCACCGGCTGTGCAATCGACTGCGTCGGCGGTGCGGCCGGGTGCGGGCGCGGGGGATCTCGCTCCGTCCCAGGTCCCCGGTGGCTTTCGGTGGGGCTCGGGGCCGTGGCCTAGGCTGGGGCGGGTGACGACCCCGGAAGCCGAGCAGACACCGTCCGAGAGCCCCACCGAGCCCGCAGCTCCCGTCGGGGGCGCGGAGCCTGCCGAGGGCACGGCGTCAGCCGAAGGTGAAGCGTCAGCCACAGGTGACGTGTCCGCTGACGATGCGGCATCCGCTGAGAGCGCGGGGCCGGAGCGTCCCGAGGAGCGGCTGGAGCAGGCCGTACGGGCGGCCGAGCAGGCACTGATCGAGTATGAGATCGCCGTGGAGACCTTCCGGGTCGAGGTGGAGAACTTCTCCCGGCTGCACCACCAGAAGCTCGGCCCCATGTACGCCCAGCTCGATGAACTGGACGCCCGGATCGCCGAGGCCAAGGCGGCGCGCACCGGCGACCCCGAAGACCTGCGCAAGGCGCAGGAGGCCCGGGCCCGGGTCATGCCCATGCCGGGCGTGGAGGAGCTGTTCCACGGCTGGATGGACTCGGAAGGCCTGTTCCCCGAGGCCGCCGCCATGCTCACCGACCAGCCCGTACGCCCCCCGGAGCGGGTGCGCCCGAGCGACGAGGCCCGCAGGCTCTACCGCGAGCTGGTCCGCAAGGCCCACCCCGACCTGGCGCCTGACGACAAGGAGCGGGAGCGGCGGGACGAGTTCATATCCCGCGTCAACGCCGCGTACGGCCGTGGTGACGAGGTACTGCTGCGGGAGCTGTCCGAGGAGTGGGCGGCGGGGCCCGTACCGGAGGAGCGCAGGCCGAGCCGCGCCGAGGAGCTGTACGCCCGCCTCGAATGGCTCGCCCAGCGCAAGGAACTCCTCGCCCTCGTCGCCCGCGAGCTGGAGGAGGGGGCCATCGGCTCGATGCTCCGCCTCGCCCCGGACGACCCCGACCGCCTCCTCGAGGAGATCGCCGACCAGTTGCTGGCGGAGGTCGAACAGCGTGAGGCGGAGCTGGCGGGGCTTCTCGGCGAGGACGGGGAGTAGTGGGGAGTAGTACGGAGGTCTGCCTCGCCTCGGCCGGACTGCCGTGGGCTCCGCCCGTCGGCTGTCCGGTCGGGTAGCGTCGTACGCATGCATTTCGGAGCTGGTGTGCCCACGGTCGAGGTCGCGGACCTCAAGGACAGCGACTTTCTGCTGGACGTCCGAGAGGACGACGAGTGGCAGGCGGGTCATGCCGAAGGGGCACTGCACATCCCCATCAGCGAGTTCGTGGCGCGCTACGGCGAGTTCACCGAGGCGGCACCGCAGGATGGCAGGGTTCATGTGATCTGCCGCTCGGGCGGGCGCTCGGCGCAGGTCGCCATGTACCTCGTCCAGCAGGGCATCGACGCCGTGAACGTGGACGGCGGCATGCAGGTCTGGGCAGCCGCCGGCCGTCCGGTGGTCGACGACAAGGGCGGGGCGGGGTTCGTTCTCTAGAAGGCCACGCCGGGACCGGCTGGAATCTGTGAACGTACGCCGGGACCCGCCGGACCGGGGCGCGCGGACAGGTCGTGCGCGCCCCGAGCACCGGCGTGCGCGGCGCTCAGCCCAGCGGGTGTGCCGCCAGCAGGTCTCCCAGTGCCTCCTCGTGGGCCGCTGCGGGGCCGAGAGACAGTTCGAGGTGCTTGGCCCAGGCGTGGTAGCGGTGCAGGGGATAGTCGACGTCGGCGCCGAAGCCCCCGTGCAGATGTTGTGCGGTCTGCACGACCCGTCGTACCCCCTCCGAGGCCCAGATCTTGGCCACGGCGACATCCCCCGCCGCGGGTAGCGAACCCCCCGCCCCGGAACTGATCCGCCAGGCGGCCTGCCACAGCGTCGCCTCCATCGCGCGCAGGTCGATGAAGCGGTCGGCGGCCTGTACGGCGACGGCTTGGAACGAGGCGATCGGGAACCCGAACTGCTCCCGTTTGCCGGCGTATTCGCTGGTCATACCCAGTACGCTCTCGCCCAGCCCGAGCGCCAGCGCGCACGTGCCGGTAGTCAGCAGCTGCCGTAGCCGCTCCCACGCGCCCTCCGCGTCGAGGACGTTCCGCGCGGCGATCCGTGCCGACTCCAGCCGCAGCTCGGCCAGCCGTTCACCGGCGGTGGACACCTGCTCGGCGAGCGCCACCCCCTCATGGACACGGGGAACGAGCGCGAGCACGACCCGGCCGTCGGCGACAGCGGCCGCGTCCTGCTCGGATCCACCGGCGGACACACCGGGCGCGGGCGACTCCGGTGCGACCGTCGCGGGTACGACGACGAAGTCCGCGTTGTGCGCCCATGGCACCGCCGTCTGTATGCCGTCCAGGACCCAGACGCCGTCGCCCTCCCGCCGTGCGGTCACGGCGAGTTCGGCCGGGTCGTGGCCGGTGCGGCCGTGCGCGGCCACGGTCAGGACGACTTCGCCTCGGCCGATGCGCGCGAGCAGTTCCGCCTTCAACTCCTCGCTCCCGTACGCCTGTACGGCCACCGCGGCCGCGGTGCTCTCCAGCAACGGCCCCCTGGCCAGCACCTTCGCCGACTCGCGCAGCACCAGGCACAGCGCGATCGCATCGAGTCCCGACCCCCCGTACGAGGGGTCCAGCAGCAGGCTGAGCAGGTCCGCGTCGGCGAGCTTCGCCCACAGTGCCCGGTCGAAGTCGTCGGCCACGGCCCCCGGCACGAGCGACGGGCTCGGCACCCCGTCCGGCGCGACCCCGGCGAACACCGCCCTCGCCGCCTCGGCCGCCGCCTGCTGCTCCTCGGTGAAGGTGAAGTCCACGGTCCCGCCCCTTCCGTGTCGGGGATGACGGGGCGTCAAGATAGAACAGGTTCTAGAAGAAGGGAATGGCGCGGCGTGGCTGAGGTTCGGGGCCCCACCCCCCGTTACCTTCTTCGTGGCTCCGTAATGGGACCTCCGGTCTTCGGGCCCGGCATGGCTTCCCCCTGTTGGTCATGATCCGGGGGGTGGTGTCACCGGGTCCGGAGGCATCGACTTCTACGCCTGCCCAGCCGCTACACCCGGCACGTTTGCCTACCGATCGTTCGGTCTGCTCGGTCGGCGCACCCCCATGGTGGACCACCGCGCCGTAAGGTGTCCCCCGCTGTGGATAACCTCGTGGGTGCCGTGTGAGCGGTGTGACGATGTGACTGCTGTGGCCATCGGGGCTGTGCCGGAGGAACGCGGCTGAGTAAGTTCCGGTGAGGAAGTGGACCGGACAGTGGGAATCGGGGAGCGGGGCGGAATGGACGCGCACGACGAGGGCTCGAACGCGCGGCGGGGGCCGGACGAGCCAGAGTGCTCCGCCTCCGCGAGCCCCACCGATGAGGCTTCCGCCGGCGAAGGTTCCGTCGGCGAAGGTTCCGGCGAGCAGGCTCCAGCCTCGGACACCCCCGCGGAGCCGCGACCGCAGCGGGAGCACATACCCGAACCGGCACAGCGGGCCACCGGTATCGCCGCGCTCACTCTCCCGTACCAGATCGTCGTGGCGTTGGTGCTCGCGGTTGTGGGGGTGGCGGCGTGTGCGCATCTCGGGATGGTGTTTCTGCACATCACGCCCTCGAACACGCTGACGAAGCAGCATGGCCGGGCGGTGGACGAGTGGGTGTACCCGGAGTTCGAGCAGAACTGGAAGCTGTTCGCGCCGAACCCGTTGCAGCAGAACATCTCGGTGCAGGCCCGCGCCGAGGTCCGCACCGCGGACGGCGAGGTGCGCGAGACCGGCTGGTACGACCTGTCGGCGTTGGACGGCGCCGCGATCGACCGCAATCCGGCGCCGAGCCACACCCAGCAGAACGAGCTGCGCCGGGCCTGGGACTTCTACGTCGCCACGCATGACGGCGAGCACCGCGCCACGAGCTCACGCGGAGGCCTTTCCGAGCGCTATGTGCGCCGCATCGTGGTGATGCGCCTCGACCGCGAGCAGGCCGGCGGCCCTGGCGGTGTGATCGAGCGGATCCAGCTCCGGTCCCGTACCACCAATGTGCCGTCGCCCGAGTGGAGCGAGGAAAAGGTGTCCGACAAGCCCGTCGTCCGAGAGCTGCCCTGGTGGTCGGTGACCGACAACGACCGGACGGACGCCGCCGCCAACGCGGACGGCGCCGGCCCGGCCGTCACGGGTCGGACGGAGGCGAGCGCCGAATGAGCTCCATGAGCCCGATCAACCCGGTCACTCCGGTGCGCCCCATGGGGCGTCTCGCCTCCGCGATAGGCAACGGGATCACCCGGGTCACGGATCGCGCGCTGGGGCCGTACCAGAGCGCGATCATCCGTATCGGCTTCTCCGCGACCTGGCTGCTGTTCCTGCTGCGCGAGTTCCCGCACCGCCGCGAGCTGTACGGCCCCGACGGGCCCTGGAGCTGGGACCTGGCCCAGCAGCTGATCGCGAACAACGACGCCTTCACGGTGCTGATGTGGTCCGACAGCATGGTGTGGTTCGAGATCGTCTATGCCGTCGCCATCCTGTCGACTTTTCTGCTGCTGCTCGGCTGGCGCACCCGTGCCGCGAGTGTGCTCTTCATGGTCGGGGTTCTCTCGCTGCAGAACCGCAGCGTCTTCATGGGTGACGGCGGCGACAACGTCCTCCACCTCATGGCGATCTACCTCGTGTTCGTCCGCTGCGCCCAGGTCTGGTCGCTGGACGCACGGCGCGCACGGCGCAAGCGCGAGCGCCTGGAGAGGGACGGCAGCGCGCCGGAGGACCGGGTCGGCCCGGCCCTGTGGTGCGTGCTCGGGTTCGCGCTGCTGGTGGCGACGTTCGGCGGTCTGGTTCCCGGCGGCCTGTTCGGTGGCTGGCTGACGTTCTTCTGGGGGCTGTGGGCGGTGCACGGCCTGTGGTGGGCCGTCGGCCGCGTCCAGTCGGACGTCAAGCCGCGTGTGCTGCTCGACATCGTCGGCAATCTCGTGCACAACGCCGCGCTGGTCGTGATCATGGCCGAGGCGTGTCTGATCTACGCGGCCGCCGGCTGGTACAAGGTCCAGGGCTCGCGCTGGCAGGACGGCACGGCCGCGTACTACCCGTTCCACCTGGACTACTTCTCGCCCTGGGCCGCGCTCTCCGACCTGATGTCGTCCAGCGGCACGATGGTGATGCTGGTGACGTACGGGACGGTGATCGTGCAGGTCGCCTTCCCGTTCACACTGTTCAACCGGCGCGTCAAGAACGTCCTGCTGGCGGTCATGATGACCGAGCACGCCGTGATCGCCGTGGTGCTGGGCCTGCCGTTCTTCTCGCTCGCGATGATCGCCGCTGACGCCGTCTTCCTGCCGACGCCCTTCCTGAAGCGCCTGGGCGGCCTCGTGACCCGCGGGCGTGACCGCGTCGTACGGCGTGTGCTGCCGGGGCGTGGCCGTAAGCTGCCGGGCCCGAGCGAGCCGCAGCAGCCACCGCTCCCGCGGGAGAAGGGGCCGACCGAGCAGGCGCACGTAGGCTTCACTGCATGAACGATCCGGTGAGCGGACCAGTGGACGACCCGGCGGGCGGCCCGGTGACCGGATCGGACGACCGCCCGTCGGACCACCCGACGGACGACCCCCTACGGACCTGGCGCCGCCTCGCCGGCACCTCCGTCCTGCTCGACGGCTTCCACGCCCTCAAGCACGCCGTGCGCTTCGGCGCCGAGGTCCCGGTGGCGGTCACCGCCGACCGCACGGCGGCGCTGGCCCTCGCCGACGATCTGGCACCGGACGTACGGGACCGGCTCGCGCACCTCCTTCGGGAGGTCCCGGAGGAGACGTACCGCGGCCTTGTGCCGCGTCCGCACCCCACCGCGGTCGCCGCCCTGGCCGTACGCCGCTCGCGCGCGACCAACCTGGCGGCCCTTGCCCACACCCCGCGCACGGCCCCCATAGTCGTCCTCGACAACCCGCGGAACCTGGGCAACGCGGGGGCCGTGATCCGGCTGGCCGCCGGTTTCGGCGCGACCGGGGTGGTCACCACGGGCACCTTGGACCCCTGGCATCCCACGGTCGTGCGCGGCGGGGCGGGCCTGCACTTCGCGACGGCCGTGGAGCGCCTGGAGGTGGCGGAGCTGCCCCCGGGCCCGCTCTTCGCGCTCGACCCCGAGGGCGACGACATCCGGGGCATGAAGCTCCCGGACGACGCCGTCCTGGCCTTCGGCTCCGAACGCAGTGGCCTCTCCACGGAACTCCGCGCCCGGGCCGACCACTTGCTGTCCCTCCCGATGCGCCCCCAGGTGTCCAGCTACAACCTGGCGACGAGCGTGGCGATGACGCTGTACCACTGGAGTTCCGGTGCCTTCTGAGCGTGCCTGGCCGGAGCCCCCCTCAAGGGGCGCGGGGAACTGCGCGACCAGTCACAGCAGGCCCGCAGCCGCCCCACGTCCCAAGTAACCCCCTACGCCTCGCGCCGAACTTCCACCACACGGAACCGATTGGCCACGAACGCCCCGTCGCACAACGCCGCGTTGGCTGCCGGGTTCCCACCGGACCCATGGAAGTCGGAGAACGCCGCAGTCTGGTTCACATACACCCCACCCGTGAGGTTCAGCGACAACTGCGCGCACTCCTCCAGGCAGGCCTCCTCGACGGCCTCGGCCACCTCACCGGAGGTGGTGTACGCGCCGACGGTCATCGCGCCCTTGTCGCTGATGGTCCGGCGCAGCAATTCCACGGCGTCCGTGACCGAGTCGACGGCGACGGCGAACGACACCGGCCCGAAGCACTCGCTCATGTAGGCGGCCTCGTCGTCGGTCCGCTCCCAGTACTTCCGTGCGCCGTCGAGCTTCACGATCACCGGCGTACGGACGACCGCGTCCGGGAACTCGGGGTTGCTGATCTCCCGTGAGGCGAGGGCGACTTCGCCGAGTGAAGCGGCGGCGTCGAGGCGGGCCTTGACGTCGGGGTTCACGATCGCGCCGAGCAGGGCGTTCGCGCGGGCGTCGTCGCCCAGCAGGCCGCCGACCGACTCGGCGAGGTCGGTGACGACCTCGTCGTAGGACTTGGGGCCCTCGTCGGTGGTGATGCCGTCGCGGGGGATCAGCAGGTTCTGCGGGGTGGTGCACATCTGGCCGCTGTACAGGGACAGGGAGAAGGCCAGGTTGGAGAGCATGCCCTTGTAGTTGTCGGTGGAGTCGACGAGCACCGTGTTGACGCCGGCCTTCTCCGTGTAGACCTCCGCCTGGCGGGCGTTGGCCTCCAGCCAGTCGCCGAAGGACGTCGATCCGGTGTAGTCGATGATGCGGATCTCGGGGCGGGTGGCCAGGTCCTTGGCGATGCCTTCGCCGGGGCGTTCGGCGGCCAGCGCGACCAGGTTGGGGTCGAAGCCGGCCTCGGCGAGGACCTCGCGGGCGACCTGGACGGTGAGGGCGAGCGGCAGGACCGCGCGCGGGTGGGGCTTGACGAGGACCGCGTTGCCGGTGGCGAGGGAGGCGAACAGGCCCGGGTAGCCGTTCCACGTCGGGAAGGTGTTGCAGCCGATGACCAGGGCGATGCCGCGTGGGACGGGCTTGAACCGCTTGGTGAGCGCGAGTGGGTCGCGCTTGCCCTGGGGCTTGGTCCACTCGGCGTTGTCGGGGGTGCGGACCTGCTCCGCGTACGCGTACGCCACGGCCTCCAGGCCGCGGTCCTGGGCGTGCGGGCCGCCGGCCTGGAAGGCCATCATGAAGGCCTGGCCGCTGGTGTGCATGACCGCGTGGGCGAACTCGTGGGTGCGGTCGCTGATCCGCTTGAGGATCTCCAGGCACACCGCCGCGCGCGCCTCAGCGCCCGCGTCGCGCCACGCGCGCCGGCCGGTCTTCATGGCGGGCAGCAGCGTGTCGATGTCGGCGTGCGGGTAGGTGACGCCCAGTTCGATGCCGTACGGGGAGATCTCGCCGCCGACCCAGTCGTCGGTGCCGGGCTGGCCGAGGTCGAGGCGCGTGCCGAGGAGGGCGTCGAAGGCGGCCTTGCCCTCGGCCATGCCCAGGCTGCCGTTCTCGCCGTACGCCTTGGGGTGCTCGGGGTGGGGGGACCAGTACGCGCGTGTGCGGATCGCCTCCAGTGCCTGGTCGAGGGTGGGCCGGTGCTTGGCGATGAGGGTGTGCGCGGACAGTTCGGCGGCCATGCGTGACCAACTCCTCACGTCAGGGGCTCTTCTTCGAGCTCTGACCTGGGCAGGAACAGGCGGACAGAGTTAGAGTAACCGAACGATCGGTCGGGACAAGGGGGTCCGCCTCATCTGTGGACAACCCCGTGCGGGAGGATCACGCACATGACAGCACTCGACCTCAGCAGCCCCGTGGCCGTCGTCGGCACCGGCACCATGGGCCAGGGCATCGCCCAGGTCGCGCTGGTAGCGGGCCATCCCGTACGACTGTTCGATGCCGTGCCCGGCCGTGCCCGGGAGGCGGCCGAGGCGATCGGCGCGCGGCTCGACCGGCTCGTCTCGAAGGACCGTCTGAGCGGCGCCGACCGGGACGCGGCGCGCGCCCGGCTGCACGCCGCGGAGAGCCTCGCCGACCTCGCGGACTGTGCCCTGGTCGTCGAGGCGGTCCTGGAGCGGCTGGACGTCAAGCAGGAGCTGTTCCGCGCGCTGGAGGACGTCGTCGACGAGGACTGTCTGCTCGCCACCAACACCTCTTCGCTGTCCGTCACGGCCATCGGCGGCGCCCTGCGCAACCCCGGGCGTTTCGTGGGCCTGCACTTCTTCAACCCGGCACCGCTGCTGCCCCTCGTCGAGGTCGTCTCCGGGTTCGCCACCGACGTCACGTCGGCCACGCGCGCGTACGAGATGGCCCGCGCCTGGGGCAAGACGCCGGTCGCCTGCGCGGACACCCCCGGCTTCATCGTCAACCGCATCGCACGGCCGTTCTACGCCGAGGCTTTCGCGGTGTACGAGGCGCATGCCGCCGAGCCGGTCACCATCGACGCGATCCTGCGCGAGTGCGGCGGGTTCAGGATGGGCGCGTTCGAACTGACCGACCTCATCGGGCAGGACGTCAACGAGTCCGTCACCCACTCCGTGTGGCAGGCCTTCTTCCAGGACGTGCGCTTCACGCCCTCGCTGGCCCAGCGGCGGCTCGTGGAGTCCGGCCGGCTCGGCCGCAAGACGGGACAGGGCTGGTACGAGTACGCGGACGACGCCGAGCGCCCCGAGCCGCACACCGCCGAGCCGGTCCCGGCGCCCGCGTACGTCGTCGCCGAGGGTGACCTGGGCCCGGCCTCCGAACTGCTCACGCTGATCCGGGAGGCGGGCATCGCCGTCCGTGAGGACGAGGAGGACCACGGCACCCGGATCGTCCTGCCGGGCGGCGGCCAGCTGGCCCTCGCCGACGGGCAGACCTCGGTGGAGTTCCGGGACGTCGTCTACTTCGACCTCGCGCTCGACTACCGCAGGGCCACCCGGATCGCCCTGTCCGCCTCCCAGGACACCTCCCAGCAGACCCTCGCCGAGGCCACCGGGCTCTTCCAGGCGCTCGGCAAGGACGTCAGCGTCATCGGGGACGCCCCCGGCATGATCGTCGCCCGTACGGTGGCCCGGATCATCGACCTCGCGCACGACGCCGTGGCCAAGGGCGTGGCCACCGAGGAGGACATCGACACGGCGATGCGCCTGGGCGTCAACTACCCGCTCGGGCCCTTCGA
Organism: Streptomyces sp. CA-210063; assembly: GCF_024612015.1. Classification (NCBI taxonomy): domain Bacteria; kingdom Bacillati; phylum Actinomycetota; class Actinomycetes; order Kitasatosporales; family Streptomycetaceae; genus Streptomyces; species Streptomyces sp. CA-210063. The sequence goes on along the minus strand of NZ_CP102512.1, from coordinate 5,343,687 downwards.
ATGGAGCCGCAGGCTGGGCCGCAACTGGGCGTACGCCCTCCTTGACGACCTGCACCTGCGCGACCCCTCCGGGCGCTACGCGCCGTCCCTCGCGCTGTACCGCCACGCCTACGCCTCCGACAAGCGGGAGGGCACCTCCTCATGACCACCGCCAAGCGCGACACGTACACCCCGGAGAGCCTGCTCTCCGTCGCCGTCCGGGTCTTCAACGAGCGCGGCTACGACGGCACCTCCATGGAGCACCTCTCCAAGGCGGCCGGAATCTCCAAGTCGTCGATATACCACCACGTCACGGGCAAGGAGGAGCTGCTGCGCCGGGCCGTCAGCCGGGCGCTGGACGGTCTCTTCGGGATCCTCGACGAGGAACCCGCGCGCGTGGGGCGTGCGGTGGAGCGGCTGGAGCACGTCGTCCGGCGCATGGTCGAGGTGCTCATCGCCGAACTGCCGTACGTGACGCTGCTGCTGCGTGTGCGCGGCAACACCGACACCGAGCGCCGGGCCCTGGAGCGGCGCCGCGACTTCGACCACCAGGTCGCCGAGCTGCTGAAGGCCGCGGCCGCCGACGGCGACGTACGCGGTGACGTGGAGGTGCGGCTCGCGACCCGGCTCGTCTTCGGGATGATCAACTCGATCGTGGAGTGGTACCGGCCGGACGGGCGGGGCATGGGCGAGCGGGAAGTGTCCGACGCGGTCGTGCAGATGGTCTTCGGGGGGCTTCGCAAGGAGCATTGACGGTCACTGTGAGGAGTGCTGAGGGGCACTCTTAGGGCAACGCATGAGTACGCGCGCGTGGACGACTGAGTACGCCGCCCGATGCCCGGGCGATTCGGTGCCGGTGAGATGGGCCCATGACTCAGGACACCGTGCGACGCCCTGTTCCTCACCTGACCTGGTGGAAAGCCCCTCTCGTGGCCACGATCCCCGGGCTGCCGCTCCTCGTGCTGGAGTTCATCTGGATGGGAGAGGGCGCCACCAACCTCCCCGCAAGTCCGGTCTATTGGGCGGCGGTCGGCCTGTTGGCGCTCGCCTGGCTCCTGCCGCGTAGCCGGGCCTACCGCGTACCGCGCGCGATCGCCGCCGGCGTCGCATTGTGCGGTGCCCTTTCCCCGTTTGTGTTCATCGCGATACTCGACCTGGCGATGAACTAGGACCGACCGACCCGCCTCCCCCACGGGCTCACCCCTCCGGTTCCACGTCCTCCTCCTCGAACACCAGCAGCGTCCGCGTGCTGAGCACCTCCGGGATGGCCTGGAGCTTGGTGAGGACGACCTCGCGCAGGGCCCGGTTGTCCGAGGTGTGCACCAGGAGCAGGACGTCGTAGTCGCCGCCCACCAGCGCGATGTGGGCGGCGCCGGACAGCTGGCGCAGCTGCTCGCGGACCGTGCGCCAGGAGTTCTGCACGATCTTGAGGGTGACGTAGGCGGACGTGCCCTTTCCTGCGCGCTCGTGGTTCACGCGCGCCCCGAAGCCGCGGATCACGCCGTCCTCGATGAGGCGGTTGATACGGGCGTAGGCGTTGGCGCGGGAGACGTGGACGCGTTCGGCGACGGACCGTATCGAGGCGCGGCCGTCGGCCTGGAGCATGCGCAGGATGTCCTGATCTATGGCGTCCAGCGGTCGAGGGGGCGGCAGGGCCGGGCCGTGCTCCGGCAGCTCGGCCATTTGTTCAGGTGCCATGTGCCCCCGCCTTCCTACCATGGACGTACTGCGTTCATTGCAGGCTGTGCAGAACCGTTTGTCCACAGCCTGAGGGTGCCTGTAGCCAAAATGCGTCAACGACCGAACAATCGGTAGGTGAGACGCGTCACAGCCGTGCCGCGTCCCGGAAGCCACTCCGACGAGGAGGTGCCGTATGACGGTCATGGAGCAGCGGGGCGCGTACCACCCGACACCGCCGCCCACCTGGCAGCCCCGCACGGACCCCGCGCCACTGCTGCCCGACGCGCTGCCGCACCGCGTGCTCGGCACCGACGCGGCCGCCGACGCCGACCCCGCGCTGCTGCGCCGGCTCTACGCAGAGCTGGTGCGCGGCCGCCGGTACAACGCGCAGGCCACGGCCCTGACGAAGCAGGGCAGGCTCGCCGTCTACCCCTCCAGCACCGGCCAGGAGGCCTGCGAGGTCGCCGCCGCGCTCGTCCTCCAGGAGCGCGACTGGCTCTTCCCGAGCTACCGCGACACGCTCGCCGCCGTCGCCCGTGGCCTGGACCCCGTGCAGGCGCTCACGCTGCTGCGCGGCGACTGGCACACCGGCTACGACCCGCACGAGCACCGCGTCGCCCCCCTGTGCACCCCGCTCGCCACCCAGCTCCCGCACGCCGTGGGCCTCGCGCACGCCGCCCGCCTCAAGGGCGACGACGTGGTCGCGCTCGCCCTGGTCGGCGACGGCGGCACCAGCGAGGGCGACTTCCACGAGGCGCTCAACTTCGCCGCCGTCTGGCAGGCCCCGGTCGTCTTCCTCGTCCAGAACAACGGCTTCGCGATCTCCGTCCCGCTCGCCAAGCAGACCGCCGCCCCGTCGCTGGCCCACAAGGCCGTCGGCTACGGGATGCCGGGCCGTCTGGTCGACGGCAACGACGCCGCCGCCGTGCACCAGGTCCTCGCCGAAGCCGTGGCCCACGCGCGCGCGGGCGGCGGTCCCACGCTGGTCGAGGCGGTGACCTACCGCATCGACGCCCACACCAACGCCGACGACGCGACCCGCTACCGCGGCGACGCCGAGGTCGAGACCTGGCGCGCGCACGACCCGATCGCGCTCCTGGAGCACGAGCTGACCGAACGCGGACTCCTCGACGAGGACGGCATCCGGGCCGCCCGCGACGCCGCCGAGACCATGGCCGCCGATCTGCGCGAGCGCATGAACCAGGACCCGGTGCTCGACCCCATGGACCTCTTCGCCCACGTGTACGCCGAGCCCACCCCCCAACTGCGCGAGCAGGAGGCACTGCTCAGGGCCGAGCTGGCGGCGGAGCGAGAAGGGGCGCACCGATGACCACCGTCGCGCTCAAGCCCGCCACCATGGCGCAGGCGCTCACCCGCGCCCTCCGCGACGCCATGACCGCCGACCCCACCGTGCACGTCATGGGCGAGGACGTCGGCACCCTCGGCGGTGTCTTCCGGGTCACCGACGGGCTCGCCCAGGAGTTCGGCGAGGACCGGGTCACCGACACCCCGCTCGCCGAGGCGGGCATCCTCGGCACGGCCGTCGGCATGGCCATGTACGGGCTCAGGCCGGTCGTCGAGATGCAGTTCGACGCCTTCGCCTACCCGGCCTTCGAGCAGCTCATCAGCCATGTCGCCCGCATGCGCAACCGCACGCGCGGGACGATGCCGCTGCCGATCACCATCCGCGTCCCGTACGGCGGCGGTATCGGCGGCGTCGAGCACCACAGCGACTCCTCCGAGGCGTACTACATGGCGACTCCGGGGCTCCATGTCGTCACGCCCGCCACCGTCGCCGACGCCTACGGGCTGCTGCGCGCCGCCATCGCCTCCGACGACCCGGTCGTCTTCCTGGAACCGAAGCGCCTGTACTGGTCGAAGGACTCCTGGAACCCCGAGGAACCCCAGACCGTCGAGCCGATCGGCCGCGCGGTCGTGCGCCGCGCCGGCCGCAGCGCCACCCTCCTCACCTACGGCCCGTCCGTGCCCGTCTGCCTGGAGGCCGCCGAGGCGGCCACGGCCGAGGGCTGGGACCTCGAAGTCGTCGACCTGCGCTCCCTGGTGCCCTTCGACGACGAGACGGTCGCCGCGTCGGTACGGCGGACCGGACGCGCGGTCGTCGTCCACGAGTCCGGCTCCTACGGCGGCCCGGGCGGCGAGATCGCGGCCCGCGTCACCGAACGCTGCTTCCACCACCTGGAGGCGCCCGTGCTGCGCGTCGCCGGATTCGACATCCCCTACCCGCCGCCGATGCTGGAGCGCCACCATCTGCCCGGCGTCGACCGCATCCTGGACGCTGTGGGACGCCTGCAGTGGGAGGCGGAGAACTGATGGCTCACGTGCTGGAGTTCAAGCTGCCCGACCTCGGCGAAGGGCTCACCGAGGCCGAGATCGTCCGCTGGCTGGTCCAGGTCGGGGACGTCGTCGCGATCGACCAGCCGGTCGTCGAGGTCGAGACGGCCAAGGCGATGGTCGAGGTCCCCTGCCCCTACGGCGGCGTCGTCACCGCCCGCTTCGGCGAGGAGGGCACGGAACTGCCCGTCGGCGCGCCGCTGTTGACCGTGGCCGTGGGCGCGCCCGCCTCCGGCGTCACCGCCGACGAGGGCTCCGGCAACGTGCTGGTCGGATACGGCACGGGAGCGCCTCCCGCGCGGCGCAGGCGGGTACGGCCGGGGGAGCCCGTCCGGTCCGCGGCGCCTGAGACACCCGCGGCACAGCCCACCGCCGTCGAGACCGCGGCCGCGTCGGTCGCCCGCCCCGGGCGGTCGGACGGATCAGTGCAGGCCGCCGCCCCCGAGCGACCGGACGGACCCGTGCCGGTCATCTCCCCGCTCGTCCGCCGACTCGCCCGCGAGAACGGCCTGGACCTGCGGACGTTGCACGGCTCGGGCCCCGACGGGCTGATCCTCCGGGCGGACGTGGAGCACGCGCTGCGGACCGCCACGGCCTCGGTGCAGGCACCGCAGGCCGTGACCGCGCAGCCCGTCGCCGCGCCCGTCGCGCACCCCGCGCCCGCTGAGACCCCCTCCGGCACGCGCCTCCCCCTCCGCGGCATCCGCGGTGCCGTCGCCGACAAGCTCTCCCGCAGCCGACGCGAGATCCCCGACGCCACCTGCTGGGTGGACGCCGACGCGACGGAACTGATGAACGCCCGTACGGCCATGAACGCGGCAGGCGGCCCCAAGATCTCCCTCCTCGCGCTGCTCGCCCGGATCTGCACCGCCGCGCTGACCCGCTTCCCGGAGCTCAACTCGACGGTCGACATGGAGGCCCGCGAGGTCGTACGGCTCGACCAGGTGCACCTCGGGTTCGCCGCGCAGACCGAACGGGGGCTGGTCGTGCCCGTCGTACGGGACGCGCACACCCGGGACGCGGAGTCGCTCAGTGCCGAGTTCGCCCGGCTGACCGAGGCGGCGCGGACGGGGACGCTGACGCCCGGCCAGCTGACCGGCGGGACGTTCACGTTGAACAATTACGGCGTCTTCGGCGTCGACGGCTCCACGCCGATCATCAACCACCCCGAGGCCGCGATGCTCGGCGTCGGCCGCATCGTCCCCAAGCCCTGGGTGCACGAGGGCGAGCTGGCGGTACGGAAGGTCGTCCAGCTCTCGCTCACCTTCGACCACCGGGTGTGCGACGGAGGCACGGCAGGCGGCTTCCTGCGGTACGTGGCGGACTGCGTCGAACAGCCGGCGGTGCTGCTGCGCACGCTCTGATCACCGGCTTCGACGACTGGCTCGCCCGTCGGCACCGATCGCGCTCCGCCACCGGCCCCACGGGCGGTGAACCCGGCCCCCACCGGGCCGTGAATGCGCGGCCTCCCCTCGTTCCCTGTGATCGTGACGGCACGCATACTCGGGGGATGACCGCGTACGAGCCCCCGGGCGGCCCCGGTACCGAGGCGTTCGACGCCGTCGTGCTCGCCGGAGGCGCCGCCCGGCGGCTCGGCGGCGCCGACAAACCCGCCGTACGCGTGGGCGGACGGGCCCTGCTCGACCGGGTGCTGGCCGCCTGCGCCGGGGCCGGGACGACCGTCGTCGTCGCCGACCGCCGCCCCACCGCGCGGCCCGTGCTGTGGGCCCGCGAGGAACCTCCCGGCGGCGGACCCCTCGCCGCGCTGGACGCCGGACTCCGGCACACCGCCGCCGCGTACGTCGTCGTCCTCTCCGCCGACCTGCCGTTCCTGGGCGAGGAGACGGTACGGCGACTGATCGACGCACTCCAGGACAGCGCGGGCCGCGCCGACGGCGTCCTCGTCACCGACCCCGACGGCCGTGACCAGCCACTCGTGGCCGTCTACCGGGCCGAGGCCCTGCGCCGTGAGCTCTCGCGGCTCGCCGTCGAGCACGACGGACTGACCGGGCTTCCCCTGCGGCGGCTGACCGCCGCGCTGCGCCTCACCCGAATCACCGACCCCGTCGCGTCCTTCGACTGCGACACCTGGGACGACATCGCCGCCGCCCGCGCACGGATCAGGGAGCATGGCCACGTGTTGGATGAATGGATTTCCGCAGTCAAGGACGAGCTGGGGATCGACCTCGACGTCGACATCACCGAGCTACTCGACCTCGCCCGTGACGCCGCCCACAACGTGGCCCGGCCCGCCGCCCCGCTGACCACGTTCCTCGTCGGCTACGCCGCCGCCAAGGCAGGAGGAGGCCCCGAGGCGGTCACCGAGGCCGCCCGCAAGGCCTCCGCCCTGGCCCTGAGCTGGGCCGCCGAGGACGCCCCGGACGTCCCGGATGCCAAGCCGGACGCAGGGACCCGCACCGGCACCGGCCAGGACACCGCCCCGGACGCCGGATGACCGCCCAGGACGCCGAGGAACTCGACGTGGAGGAGGCACTGGCCGTGGCCAACGACAGGGTGGCCAGAGGGCAGGGCGAGCCCCCCTCGTCCCGCGAAGCCCCTACGAGCGGTCAGGCCGGCGCGCACCGGGCCAAGGACGACTCCCACCACCAGGCCACCTCCTGGCCGGAGGCCCGGGCCGTCGCCGAGCGCGCCGCCCGCTCGGCCGGACGCCGGGCCCCCGTGTCCGTCACCGTCGACAACTCCCTCGGCCTCGTCCTCGCCGCCCCCCTCACCGCCCTCACCGATCTCCCCTCCTTCGACACCTCCGCGATGGACGGCTGGGCGGTCGCGGGGCCCGGCCCCTGGGACGTACGGGAGGACGGTGTGCTGGCCGGGCAAGCGGAGCCCGGGCGGCTCACGGACGGGGAAGCGGTCCGTATCGCCACCGGCGCGCGCATCCCGCCCGACACGACCGCCGTCCTGCGCAGCGAGCACGGCCGCACCGACGACAAGGGACGGCTGCACCCGACCCGGGACCTGGCGCACGGGCAGGACATCCGCCCACGCGGCCAGGAGTGCCGCACCGGCGACCAACTGCTGCCGCTCGGCACGCAGATCACCCCGGCCGCGCTCGGGCTCGCGGCAGCCGCCGGGTACGACACCTTGAGCGTGCTCCCCCGCCCACGCGTCGAACTGCTCGTCCTCGGCGACGAACTGCTCACCGACGGGCTCCCGCGCGAGGGCCTGATCCGGGACGCCCTCGGCCCGATGCTGCCGTCCTGGCTCCGGGCACTCGGCGCCGAGGTCACCGCCGTACGCCGCCTCGGGGACGACGCCGACGCCCTGCACCGGGCCGTGAAGAAGTCCTCCGCCGACCTCATCGTCACCACGGGCGGCACGGCTTCCGGACCCGTCGACCATGTCCATCCCACCCTGCGCCGGATCGGCGCGGAACTCCTCGTCAACGGCGTGAAGGTGCGCCCGGGCCACCCCATGCTGCTGGCCCGCGTCAAGCAGGACCAGCACCTCGTGGGCCTGCCCGGCAACCCCTTGGCCGCCGTGTCCGGGCTGGTCACGCTCGCCGAGCCCCTGCTGCGGACCCTCGCCGGACGTGCCGCCCCGGAGGCGTACACGATGCCCCTGCGGGAGGCGGTGCACGGGCACCCGTACGACACCCGGCTCATCCCGGTCGCCCTGCGTGGCGACGACGCCGTGCCGCTGCACTACAACGGTCCCGCTATGCTCCGCGGCATCGCCACCGCCGATGCCCTTGCCGTCGTACCGCCCGGCGGCGCCCGCCCCGGCCAGGAGCTGGAACTGCTCGACCTGCCCTGGGCGACCGCGGGGATTCAGGTGTGTTTCACGTGAAACATCCGTATGCCCAACTGCGCATGCGGACAACGTTGTTTCACGTGAAACAACGGATAGGCGGGGGCGAAGTACAGCCAGGGGATGTACGTCGAAACGGGGAGTGTTTCACGTGAAACTGCCGGGCTATGACGTGATCGCCCGCAACGCGGACGAGCGTCTGGTGACCCACCAGGTGAGACTGCCGAGAAGAGAGGTCGAGCGCCCGATCCGTCAGGTCGGCAAACGGCTGGCGATGGCGCTGTTCGTGCTGGTCTCCACCGCGCTCATCGTCTACGCCGACCGCGATGGCTACAACGACAACTCCGACGGCGCCGTCGATCTGCTCGACGCGTTCTACTACGCGACCGTCACCCTCTCCACCACCGGGTACGGCGACATCGCGCCCGTCAGCGATGCCGCCCGGTTCACCAACATCTTCGTGATCACACCGCTGCGCGTGCTCTTCCTGATCATCCTGGTCGGCACCACGCTGGAGGTCCTCACGGAGCGCACACGTGAGGAATGGCGACTGAACCGCTGGAGGGCGGCCTTGAGGGAGCACACCGTTGTCGTCGGCTTCGGGACGAAGGGGCGGTCGGCGATCCAGGCCGTCTGCGCGACGGGGCTGAAGAAAGAGCAGGTCATCGTCGTGGACCCCAGCTCCAAGGTCATTGATGCGGCCACGGCCGACGGATATGTGGGGATCGTCGGGGACGCCACCCGCAGTGATGTGCTGCTACAGGCGGAGGCACAGAAGGCACGCCAGATCATCATCTCGACCGCGCGGGACGACACCGCCGTACTGGTCGCGCTGACCGCCCGCCAGCTGAACCGCGGGGCGAAGATCGTGGCCGCCGTACGCGAGGAGGAGAACGCACCGCTGCTGAAGCAGTCCGGGGCCGACGTCGTGATCACCAGCGCCAGCGCGGCCGGGCGGCTTCTCGGGCTCTCCGTGCTCAGCCCCGCCGCCGGCATGGTCATGGAGGACCTCATCCAGCAGGGCAGCGGGCTCGACATCGTCGAACGGCCGGTCATAAAGGCCGAGGTGGGGCGCAGCGTGCGGGAGACGGAGGACCTGATCGTCAGCGTGCTGCGCGGGCATCGGGTGCTCGGCTACGACGACCCGTCCGTCGGCGCACTCCAGCTGACGGACCGGCTCATCACCATCGTCCGCGCCACACCGAGCACGAAGGTCACCCCCGAGACCAAGCACCTGCCGTAGCGGGAACGAAAGGGCGCCCCCAGGGGACGTGATCCCCTGGGGGCGCCTCTGTCTCTCGACCGCTACTTGCGGTTGTACAGCCGCATCGTGATCGGTCCGAAGACCAGCACGAACAGGGCGGACCAGCCCAGCGTCCAGGCGATCTCCGCGGTCGGCCACTCGCCCGCCATCAACTCGCGGACCGCCGAGGCCAGATGCGTGACCGGGCTGTTGTTGACGAAGGCCTGCAGCCAGCCCGGCATGGTGCTCGGGTCGACGAAGACGTTGGACAGGAAGGTCAGCGGGAAGATCACCATCATGCTGACGCCCATCACGGACTTCTCGGTGCGCAGCATGAGCCCGAACATCGTCCAGATCCACGAGAAGGCGAACGAGAAGACGATGAGCAGCGCGACCCCGGCGACCACGCCCACCACCCCGCCGTCCGGGCGGTAGCCGAGGATCATGCCGACGGTGAGCATCACCACGGACGCGATCGCATAGCGCAGGGCGTCGCCCAGCAGATAGCCGACCATCGTCGACGGCCGCCAGATCGGCAGGGAGCGGAACCGGTCGAAGACACCCTTCTCGATGTCCGTGTTGACCGAGACCCCGGTGTACATCGTGATCATCACGACCGACATCACCAGGATGCCCGGCAGCAGGAACTGGATGTACTCCTTCGGGGAGCCGGCCAGGGCGCCGCCGAAGAGGTACGTGTACATCAGCACCATCATGATCGGGAAGGCGGTGACGTCGAAGAGCTGCTCCGGTACGTGTTTGATCTTGAGCATGGCCCGCCAGCCGAAGGTCAGCGACGCCGACAGGGCGCTGGGCCGTGGCGGCCGCTCCTTGGAGATGAGCAGCGCGGCGAGCGACTCGGCGCTGACGGGGGCGAGGTCCTTGCTCTCGGTGGTGGTCGCGGTGCTCATGCCGCCGCCTCGTCCTTCTTGTTGACGACCTGGGAGTCGTGGGCCTTCGTGTCGTGTCCGGTGAGGGCGAGGAACACCTCGTCCAGGCTGGGCTGGCCCAGCGAGAAGTTGTCGACGGTGATGCCGGTGCGGGCCAGCTCGGCGAGCGCCCGGGCCGCCGCCTCGGCGGCACCCTGTCCGTTGGCGGATCCCGCGCCGACGCGTGCCGTCAGCGCCACCGGGTCCGGCTCGCGCTGGACCTCGGCGTCGAGGGCGAGCCGCAGCACCTCCTCGGCCTGCGGCCGCTGGGCCGCGTCGCGCAGGCGCAGATGGACGGAACCGGCGCCGACGGACGCCTTCAGCTCGCCCTTCGTGCCCTCCGCGATCACCTTGCCCTGGTCGATGACGGCGATCCGCGACGCCAGCTGGTCCGCCTCGTCCAGATACTGCGTGGTCAGCAGCACCGTGGTGCCCTGCGCGACCACCGCGCGCACGATGTCCCACACCTGGTTGCGGCTGCGCGGGTCCAGGCCGGTCGTCGGCTCGTCCAGGAACAGCAGGTCGGGGGTGTTGAGGATGGACGCGGCGATGTCGATACGCCGCCGCATGCCGCCCGAGTAGTGCTTGACCTGCTTCCCTGCCGCCTCGCTCAGCCCGAAGGCCTCCAGCAGCTGCTCGGCGCGATGTCGTGCCGCCCGTTTGTCGTGGCCGAGGAGCCGGGCGAGCAGCACCAGGTTCTCCGTGCCGGTCAGGTCCTCGTCCACGGACGCGTACTGCCCGGTCAGGCTCACCCGGCCGCGGACCTCGTCGGCCTCGTGGACGACGTCGTGACCGAAGACGTGCGCCTCACCGCCGTCGGGTCGCAGCAGGGTGGCGAGCATCTTCACCGTGGTCGTCTTTCCGGCGCCGTTCGGGCCGAGGACGCCATAGACCGTGCCGGCCGGCACGGCCAGGTCGACGCCGTCGACGGCCCGGGTCTCGCCGAAGGTCTTCACCAGACCGGCGGTCTCGATCGCGAGGCCGGACGTCTGTGCGCTCATCTCTGGGATCCTTCCGCGTGCGGGGCCCGTGTCCGGGGCTACGCAAAGGGAGACCACCGGCACCCCCGAAACTCATCGGTCGCCGCGCGGGAAAGCACGACTGCTCCGGTATCGGGTGAAGCACGTCGGCGAGAAACCGTGCGGCCGTAGAGTCTCCACGGTCTCTCCAAGGGAGGCCGATCGCACCTCAATTAGGACCAACGGCGCAGCGGAATCGGACCAATGAAGCAGCGGGGGCGGACCGGGGACGCAGGCCGACCGGGACCGGGGCGGTGCGTGGAGGCCGAGGAGTAGCGTCCCCTTCATGCATGCGATCACGATTCCTGAACCCGGTGGACCCGAGGCGCTGGTGTGGGACGAGGTCCCCGATCCGGTGCCCGGCGAGGGCGAAGTGCTCATAGACGTGGCGGCGAGCGCGGTGAACCGCGCCGACCTGCTCCAGCGACAGGGCTTCTACGACCCACCGCCCGGCGCCTCCCCCTACCCCGGCCTGGAGTGCTCCGGACGGATCGCGGAGATCGGACCCGGGGTGTCCGGGTGGAGCGTCGGCGACGAGGTGTGCGCGCTGCTCTCGGGCGGCGGCTACGCGGAGAAGGTCGTCGCCCCGGCCGGCCAGCTGCTGCCCGTGCCCTCCGGCCTCGACCTCGATCAGGCCGCCGCGCTGCCCGAGGTGACCTGCACGGTCTGGTCGAACGTCTTCATGATCGCCCACCTGCGCCCCGGCGAGACGCTCCTCGTGCACGGTGGCTCCAGCGGCATCGGCACGATGGCCATCCAGCTCGCGAAGGCCGTCGGCGCGAAGGTCGCCGTCACCGCGGGCACCAGGGAGAAGCTCGACCAGTGCGCCGCCCTGGGCGCGGACCTCCTGATCAACTACCGCGAGCAGGACTTCGTCGAGGAGGTCCGGAAGGCCACCGACGGCAGGGGCGCGGACGTCATCCTCGACAACATGGGCGCCAAGTACCTCGACCGCAATGTCCGGGTCCTCGCCGTCAACGGCCGTCTCGCGATCATCGGCATGCAGGGCGGTATCAAGGGCGAGCTGAACATCGGCGCCCTCCTCGCCAAGCGTGCCGCGATCAGCGCGACCTCGCTGCGCGCCCGCCCTCTGGAGGAGAAGATCACCATCGTCGCCGCCGTACGCGAACATGTGTGGCCGCTGATCGCCGGCGGCCACGTACGCCCGGTCGTCGACCGTGAGATCCCCATGAACGACGCGGCCACGGCCCACCGGGTACTGGAGGAGAGCGGCCACATCGGCAAGGTGCTCCTGGTCGTGCCGTAGCCGGCCGGAACGCCGTACGAGCCCTGGTCGAGCGCCGGCTCAGTACCGCCGTATCCGCAGCCCGACGAAGGCCAGCCCGAGGCCCAGGCCCATCAGCATGAGGCCGGTGCCGAGGGCATGCAGGACGGGCTCCTCGGCGGTCTCCGTGCCGGTTCCGGGCGGTGCGGTCGGGAAGGGCAGGGCGGCGTGCTGTGACGGGTCGGGGGCGATGCCCGCGTCCGGCCCGTCCGGTTCCGTGCCGGGCTCTTCCGAGGGCGCGTACGCGTCGTCCCCCGGTTCCACGGGACCGACGTCCTGGCGCCCGGGCCGCTCCCGGCCCTCGCCCGCGCGGCTGCCGGCCCAGGAGCCGGCGGGGTCGGGCTCGGCGGCGTACCCGGCCGTCACGGCCCCTGTCACCAGGACCACGAGCATCACCGTGACGAGGACCAGTCCCGTCACGCGCACCGAGCGGAGCGAAGGAGCCACGCCCCCAGACTCACACGCCACCCGCGCCCCGGCATCTCGGAACCCGGCCGCCCTCGGCTCGCCGACGATCGCCGCGACACCCCACCGAGCAGCCGGAACCCGGTCCGCCGTGAGAGAACAGCCTGTACGTAAACGGTGGATCACCCGCGTGGGGGGCACCACGGTGATGAGGTGTACGCGTGCGAGAGAATGGCGGCATGGAGATGCCGAGGAACGAACGGTCGCCCGAACAGCCCCAGATCCTGGTCGTGGGCCAGGACGGCATGGCGGTGGGCGGTGGAGGAGACGATGACTCCCGCGAGGTCCCGGTGACGGAGATGGTGGAACAGCCGGCCAAGGTCATGCGCATCGGCAGCATGATCAAACAGCTGCTCGAAGAGGTGCGGGTGGCTCCCCTCGACGAAGCCAGCCGGGCCCGGCTGAAGGAGATCCACGCCAGCTCGGTCAAGGAACTGGAGGACGGCCTGGCGCCCGAGCTGGTCGAGGAGTTGGAGCGGCTCTCCCTGCCCTTCACGGACGAGGCGATCCCCAGCGACGCGGAACTGCGGATCGCGCAGGCCCAGTTGGTCGGCTGGCTCGAAGGCCTCTTCCACGGGATCCAGACGACGCTGTTCGCCCAGCAGATGGCCGCCAGGGCCCAGCTGGAGCAGATGCGCCGCGCGCTGCCGCCCGGCGTCGGCGGCCACGAGGGCGACGACGACCCGCGCACGCTCGGCCGCTCGGGCGGCCCGTACCTCTAGGCCTCCGGCCACCCCCCACCACCCGTACGTACACAAAGGGCCCGGCACGTGAAGTGCCGGGCCCTTCCTACGACACGGGGGCCGAGGGCCCCGGGCGTCAGGCCGGGTTGCCCGTCGACACCTTCAGGATGATCGACGGCATGTCCTTGGGGTCGACGTCCTCGTCGGCGGTGGGGTACTGCTCCATGACCGTGCCCTCGCCGTACGTGTTCTCGTCGACGTCCTGGGTGTCGTACTGCCAGCCCGCCGCCTGGAGGCACTTCTTCACCGAGTCGATGTTCTTGAAGGTGAAGTCAGGCAGTTCGATCTTCTCGGGGTCGTTGTACGACTCCGTGGGTTCCGTGCACTCGGTCGAATCGATGACCTTCGACGTGTCCGGACCCTTGTGTCCCTCGACCACGGTCGGCGAGGCCGACGACGTCGGGGTGTTGTCGCCGCCCGCGGTCTCTGTTCCGTCGTTCAGGCTGAGCGCCGCGATCAGGCTGCCGACCGCGACGATCGACACGACGATCGCGCCCACGATGACGCCCTTGTTGCTCTTGCCGCCCCCGGAATGCCCCGCCGAGAGCGACGACTGCTGGGGCGTGAGGTTGTACGGCGGTGGGGTGGCGGCGCCCTGCTGCGGCGCGTACGCGGCGGTCTGCGGCGGCGTCTGGTAGCCGCCCTGCTGCGGGTAGCCGTAGGACGGGGCGGGCGTCGGAGCGGGTGCGGGCGTCGGCGGACCGTACCCGCCCGTCGCGTGCGGCTGGTACGGCGTCTGGACGCTGCCCGACTGCGGTGCGCCGGTCTGGTCGATCGGCGGGAAGACGGCGGAGGACACCCCCGCGCCGCTGGACGTCTGCGCGCCCGGCACGATGCTCGGCGCGACGGGCTGGAGGGACGCGGCGACCCGCAGGCACTCGTCGCGCATCGCCTCGGCGCTCGGGAACCGCTCGTTCGGGTTCTTCTTCAGCGCGCGGGCGACGATGGCGTCCACGGCCGGCGGCAGCGCACGGTTGATCGAGGAGGGAGCCACCGGCTCCTCCTGGACGTGGGCATACGCTATGGCCAGCGGCGAGTCCGCCTCGAACGGCAGCCGCCCGGTGGTCAGTTGGAACAGCATGATGCCGACCGAGTACAGGTCGGAGCGCGCGTCCACACCGCGGCCGAGAGCCTGCTCGGGCGAGAGGTACTGCGGGGTGCCGACGACCATGCCGGTCTGCGTCATCGACGTGACACCGGACTGCATGGCGCGGGCGATGCCGAAGTCCATGACCTTCACGACGTTGCGCTTGGTCATCATCACGTTGCCCGGCTTGATGTCCCGGTGGACCAGGCCCATCTCGTGGCTGATCTCCAGCGCCGCCAGAACGTCCGCGGTGATCTTCAGGGCCTTGTCGGCGGGCATCGCGCCGAGCTGTGCGACATCCGCGTCCAGCACCGAACCGAGGGGCTTGCCCTCGATGTACTCCATGACGATGTACGGCGTCGTCATGCCGTCCATCTCGTCCTCGCCGGTGTCGAAGACCGAGACGATGTTCGTGTGGGTGAGCTTCGCCACGGCCTGGGCCTCACGGCGGAAACGCTCACGGAAGGCCTGTTCGCGACCCAGCTCGGTGTGGAGTGTCTTGATCGCGACCTGTCGGTCGAGCACCGAGTCGTACGCGAGGTGGACGGAGGCCATGCCGCCCTCGCCGAGCAGGTCACGCAGCTGATAACGCCCGCCGGCTAGCGACCGCCCCGCGTACCGGCCCTGTGCGGCGTCCTGGCTCATCTTCCTGCGTCCCCCATCGGCGCGCGCGGAAGCTGCTGGCGTGGCTTCCGCGATCGGTGATCCCCTGATGATGCTGGTGATCCTTTGTGCTATTCCCGGCCAAGTCTGCCCCAGGCCACTGACACGTCAAGCGCGGTGCCCGATCCGTGACCGTACGCGAAAGAAGCGTCGCGGAAGCGTTACAGGGGGCGTACGCCCGGTACACAGAACTTGCACGAGTGAGCGCGCTGCGGGTTTCATGGCCGATCAACCTTTTGGATCCACCGTGAACCCGTCCAGAACCCGTCGCGCATCCAACTCGGACCGGCCTGTTGCATGAAGGCTGTAGCGTGGCCGACGGAGACCGTAACAAGAACCGCGCGGACCGCGGGCAGAAACGACGGCGAGGACTGATGGCACAGCAGCAGCGCTCTCAGGGCCCGTCCGACCCCGAGGCGACTGGCGGCGGCATGTCAGACGCGCCGGAGTTGTGGGGCAACGGCGGGCTTGTCGGCGATGGCCGGTACCGGATGACCCACAGACTCGGCCGGGGCGGCATGGCCGAGGTGTTCGCGGCCGAGGACGTACGCCTCGGCCGTACGGTCGCGGTCAAACTGCTCCGGTCCGACCTCGCCGAGGACCCCGTCTCCAAGGCCCGCTTCACGCGCGAGGCCCAGGCGGTGGCCGGCCTCAACCACCACTCGATCGTGGCGGTCTACGACTCCGGTGAAGATGTCGTGAACGGCACCCCGGTTCCGTACATCGTCATGGAACTGGTCGAGGGCCGCACCATCCGCGATCTGCTGATCAACGCGGAGGCGCCGGGGCCCGAGCAGGCGCTGATCATCGTCTCGGGTGTCCTCGAAGCGCTGGCCTACTCGCACCAGCACGGCATCGTGCACCGCGACATCAAGCCGGCCAACGTCATCATCACCAACAGCGGCGCGGTGAAGGTGATGGACTTCGGCATCGCGCGTGCCCTGCACGGTGCCCAGTCGACGATGACGCAGACCGGCATGGTCATGGGCACGCCCCAGTACCTCTCTCCGGAACAGGCGCTCGGCAAGGCCGTCGACCACCGCTCCGACCTGTACGCCACCGGCTGCCTGCTCTACGAACTGCTCGCGCTCAGGCCGCCCTTCATCGGCGAGACCCCGCTCTCGGTGGTCTACCAGCATGTTCAGGACATCCCGGTGCCGCCCTCCGAGGTCTCGGAGGGGGCGGCGCCGCCGGAGCTCGACGGCCTCGTCATGCGCTCCCTCGCCAAGGAGCCGGACGACCGGTTCCAGACGGCCGAGGAGATGCGCGGCCTCGTCCAGTACGGCCTGCAGATGCTGTACGACCAGGGCGGCCACACCGGCACCTGGAACACCGGGCCCGTCGCCACGCACGAGGGCAGGAACACGCCGCCCGGCGGCATGTCCGGCACGGCGGTCATGCCGCACCCCGGTGACATGGGCACCTCGCAGACCCCGCAGCCGATCCTGCCCGGGTACGGCGGCGGCGGTGGCCGGGGCGACGACGGCGGTTTCGAGGGGCACGGAAACCGGGGCAGCGGCCGAGGCAAGCTGTGGATCCTCGCCGTTCTCGCGGTGATCGCCATCTCGGCGGGTGTCGCGCTGGCGCTGAACAACAACGGCGGCGGCAGCGGCGGCGGCACCGAGACCACCAAGTCGCCGACGGCCTCGACGTCCAGCAAGGACAAGGACGCCAGCGAGTCGCCCAGCGACGAGGCGACCGAGGAGACCACGGACGAGAGCACCAGCTCGGGTGACAACGGCGGCGGCTACACGCCGTCGTACACCCAGTCTCCGTCCTTCAGCCAGTCGCCGACGCCGAGCCAGCCGACGCAGAGCCAGCCGTCGGAGGAGGATCCGACGACGACGGATCCGACGCCTTCGGGCGACGGGGAGGAGTCGCCCCCGCCGGAGGAGTCGCCCGACGACGGCAGCGGCGGCGACACCGGTGCCATCACGAGCGGTGCCATCGGCGGCGAAGAAGGTCAGTGAGCCGAGGCGTTCGTGGAGTGGCCCCTCCCCGGGTCACTCCACGAACGCCTCGCACACCGCGTCGTACTCCCGCGTCCACCACACCACCAGCGCCGAGGCCGCCGGGAACTGCGGATCGGCGCGGGTGTCGCCGCGCTCGTAGTGCCAGCGCAGCATCCAGAAGTCGTTGAGCCGCTCCCACCACACGCGGTGCACGGCGGCCGCGAGTTCGGCCGGGGCGGCGCCCGTGGCGCGGCGGTACGCGCGCGCGTAGGACCGCACTTTCGCCAGATCGAGGGCGCCGACCGGGCGCACGAAAAAGATCACCGCCGCCCGGACCGCCTCCTCCGCGCGCGGCTGCACACCGAGCCGGTCCCAGTCGAGGATCGCGGCGGGCACGTCCGGAACGTCGTCCCGGTAGAGCACGTTGAACGGGTGGAAGTCCCCGTGCACCCATCCCACCGGACCGCCCCTGGGCGGCCGCCGCTGCGCGTGCCGCTCCAGCAACTCCCGCCGCTCCAGGAGCCGGTGCCGGGCGAGCGCGTCGAAGGCGTCGGCCGGCCGACGACGCCGTACCCGGTCGAGCAGACCGTCGATGAGGGCGAAGGTGCCGACGGGATCCGCGCTCTCGGCCCCTACGCCCCCCGCGGCCGCCGCGTGATCTTCGGTGCGAGCCTTGGCGGACGGCCCTCCCCGGGCCTGCCGCTGGGCCGGAATCAGCCGTCGCCGCACCGGCGGCACCGGCTCCCGCCCCCGTATCGCCGGGTCGTGCACCGGCATCACCCGCTCCAGAGACGCGTGTACGACGCCCAGGAGCGCCCCCAGTCGGGCGCACTGCCCGGTGGTGAGCTGGCCGCCGTGCCGGTGGCGCCCCTCGATCCAGGGGTGCAGGGCGTAGGCGTGGCCGCCGACGACCGCGACCGTCCGTCCGTCGCGTCCGGCGAGCGGTGGGGCCACGGGGACGCCGAGGTCGGCGAGGCGCTGGGTGGCCCGGTGCTGGCGGACGATCGCGGCCGGATCGGCGGTCTCGGGGTCGAAGTGGTGCTTGAGGAAGTACCGGCCGTGGGTGGTGGAGAGCCGGTAGCCGCGGTTGAGCAGGCCCTCGTCGACGGGTTCACAGGTCAGGGCGGACCCGGCGGTGTACTGCTCCAGTAGGGGGCCCAGAGGGGGCGCGTGGAGCACAGAGGGTGGTACAGATGAGCGCGGCACGCGCCAGATGTTAGGGCACGCGCCGAGCCGCTGACCTCAGGCTTGTCACAGACAGTCGTTAGTGGTCACAGAGTGCACAGAACCGAACTGTGGCTCGACGCGCAGACATACGGGTTTGAGCCCTCCGGGGGTATCGCCGCGTCCGGACGGGTGGCCTGCGGCGAAGTCTTCCCGTGGCCGGGGTGGCCGGGATAACGTGCCGGTGTTCCGGCCCCCTGCCAGGCTGTGACCAGCGACTGTTCCCCACGGACGCGACTTACTTGGACCCCCTAGTACCGAATTACTTGGAAATCCAAGGAAAATCGCAGGTCAGTAGGGGTTTCACAGGAATGTGGCGCACTGGGTAACGTGCCTCGTGCAGGGCGCTCGCCGGGGCACCTGTCACGTCTGTTCCCGGCCAAGGGCACCCACCCCGTGCACGGGTTACCGGGATCAGGCGAGCCGCACTGGTCTTCCGGCAACCCCGGGGGCCGGACCGACGGAGGAGCACACGTGACCGTGGAGAGCACTGCCGCGCGCAAGCCGCGACGCAGCGCCGCAGGCAAGACCGGCACCACCGGCAGCAAGGCGGCCGGCACCACCGGAACCAGGCGCGCCACTGCGAAGAAGCCGACCGATGGCCGGCCCGAACTCGTTCAGCTGCTGACGCCCGAGGGCAAGCGCGTCAAGAACGCCGAGTACGACCCGTTCGTCGCCGACATCACCCCCGACGAGCTGCGTGGTCTGTACCGCGACATGGTGCTGACCCGCCGCTTCGACGCCGAGGCCACCTCCCTGCAGCGCCAGGGCGAGCTGGGCCTGTGGGCCTCGCTGCTCGGCCAGGAAGCCGCCCAGATCGGCTCCGGGCGGGCCACCCGCGAGGACGACTACGTCTTCCCGACCTATCGGGAGCACGGCGTCGCCTGGTGCCGCGGCGTCGACCCGACCAATCTGCTCGGCATGTTCCGCGGCGTGAACAACGGCGGCTGGGACCCGAACAGCAACAACTTCCACCTCTACACGATCGTCATCGGCTCCCAGACGCTGCACGCCACGGGCTACGCCATGGGCATCGCCAAGGACGGCGCCGACTCGGCGGTCATCGCCTACTTCGGTGACGGCGCCTCCAGCCAGGGCGACGTCGCCGAGGCGTTCACCTTCTCCGCGGTCTACAACGCGCCGGTCGTCTTCTTCTGCCAGAACAACCAGTGGGCCATCTCCGAGCCCACCGAGAAGCAGACCCGGGTACCCCTGTACCAGCGCGCCCAGGGCTTCGGCTTCCCGGGCGTCCGCGTCGACGGCAACGACGTCCTCGCCTGCCTCGCGGTCACCAAGTGGGCGCTGGAGCGGGCCCGCCGGGGCGAGGGCCCCACCCTGGTCGAGGCGTACACGTACCGCATGGGCGCCCACACCACCTCCGACGACCCCACCCGCTACCGCCACGACGACGAGCGCGTCGCCTGGGAGGCCAAGGACCCGATCGCGCGCCTGCGCGGCTACCTCGAGTCCGAAACGGACACGAACGAGGGATTCTTCGCGGAACTCGAAACGGAGAGCGAGGCGTTGGGAAGGCGAGTGCGCGAAGTGGTGCGTGCCATGCCCGACCCGGACCACTTCGCCATCTTCGAGAACGCGTACGCGGACGGACACGCGCTCGTGGACGAGGAGCGCGCCCAGTTCGCCGCGTACCAGGCGTCGTTCGCCGATGTGGACGAAGAGGAGGGCAAGTAGCGATGACCACGCAGACAGCCGCGCAGCCGGCCGTGAAGAGCCTGGCGCTCGCCAAGGCGATCAACGAATCGCTGCGCACGGCCCTCGAGGCCGACCCCAAGGTCCTCGTCATGGGCGAGGACGTCGGCAAGCTCGGCGGTGTGTTCCGGGTGACGGACGGCCTGCAGAAGGACTTCGGCGAGGACCGGGTGATCGACACCCCGCTCGCCGAGTCGGGCATCGTCGGCACCGCCATCGGCCTCGCCCTGCGGGGCTACCGCCCAGTCGTCGAAATCCAGTTCGACGGCTTCGTCTTCCCCGCGTACGACCAGATCGTCACCCAGCTCGCCAAGATGCACGCCCGCTCGCTGGGCAAGGTCAAGCTCCCCGTCGTCGTCCGTATCCCCTACGGCGGCGGCATCGGCGCGGTCGAGCACCACTCCGAGTCCCCGGAGGCCCTGTTCGCGCACGTGGCGGGCCTGAAGGTGGTCTCGCCGTCGAACGCGGCGGACGCCTACTGGATGATGCAGCAGGCCATCCAGAGCGACGACCCGGTGATCTTCTTCGAGCCGAAGCGGCGCTACTGGGACAAGGCCGAGGTCAACCGCGAGGCCATCCCCGGCCCGCTGCACAAGGCCCGTGTCGTCCGCGAGGGCACCGACCTCACGCTCGCCGCGTACGGCCCGATGGTGAAGCTCTGCCAGGAGGTCGCCGACGCGGCCGCCGAGGAGGGCAGGGCCCTGGAGGTCCTGGACCTGCGGTCGGTGTCTCCTTTGGACTTCGACTCGATCCAGGCCTCCGTGGAGAGGACGCGTCGGCTGATCGTGGTCCACGAGGCGCCGGTGTTCTTCGGCTCGGGCGCGGAGATCGCCGCCCGCATCACCGAGCGGTGCTTCTACCACCTGGAGGCCCCCGTCCTCCGGGTCGGTGGGTACCACGCCCCGTATCCGCCGGCCCGCCTGGAGGAGGAGTACCTGCCGAACCTGGACCGGGTGCTCGACGCCGTCGACCGCTCGCTGGCGTACTGAGGGAGAGGTCCGTGACGACGATGACAGACACGTCTCTGCGCGAGTTCAAGATGCCCGACGTGGGCGAGGGACTCACCGAGGCCGAGATCCTCAAGTGGTACGTCCAGCCCGGTGACACCGTCACCGACGGCCAGATCGTCTGCGAGGTCGAGACCGCCAAGGCCGCCGTCGAACTGCCCATCCCGTACGACGGCGTCGTACGCGAACTGCACTTCCCCGAGGGCACGACGGTCGACGTCGGCACGTCGATCATCGCGGTGGCCGTGGCGGGCGGTGCCGCACCGGCATCGGCCCCGGCCCCGGCTTCGGCTCCGGCCGGGGAGGCCGCTCCCGCCGAGCCCGCGGTGAAGTCGGCGCCCGCGCCCGCGTCGGCACCGGCGGCCAAGAAGCCCGAGGGCCGCAAGCCGGTTCTCGTCGGCTACGGGGTCGCCGAGTCGTCCACGAAGCGCCGCCCCCGCAAGGGTGTCCCGGCAGCCGCCGTGCCCGCCGAGGACACCCTGTACGCGGCTACCGCGATCCAGGGCGTCCAGGGCGAGTTGAACGGGCACGGTCATGCCCCTGGCGTGCAGCGTCCGCTGGCGAAGCCGCCGGTGCGCAAGCTGGCCAAGGACCTCGGCGTGGACCTGGCGACGATCACCCCGTCCGGCCCGGACGGGATCATCACCCGCGAGGACGTGCACGCGGCGGTGGCCCGGCCGAAGGCGCCCGAGCCCGTGGCGGAGGCGCCCGCGGCCCCTGCCGCGCCCGCCGTCGCGCCGGCGCCGGCGGTTTCGTACGACGGCGCGCGCGAGACCCGTATCCCCGTGAAGGGTGTCCGGAAGGCGACGGCGGCGGCGATGGTGGGCTCGGCGTTCACCGCGCCGCATGTCACCGAGTTCGTGACGGTCGACGTGACGCGCACGATGAAGCTGGTCGAGGAGCTGAAGCAGGATAAGGAGATGCAGGGGCTGCGGGTGAACCCGCTCCTCCTGATCGCCAAGGCCCTGCTGGTCGCGATCAGGCGTCACCCGGACATCAACGCCTCCTGGGACGAGGCCGCCCAGGAGATCGTCGTCAAGCACTACGTGAACCTGGGCATCGCCGCCGCCACACCGCGCGGCCTGATCGTCCCGAACATCAAGGACGCCCACGCGAAGACGCTGCCCCAGCTGGCCGAGTCGCTGGGCGAGCTGGTCTCGACGGCCAAGGAGGGCCGGACCTCCCCGGCCGCCATGCAGGGCGGCACGGTCACCATCACCAACGTCGGCGTCTTCGGCATCGACACCGGCACGCCGATCCTGAACCCGGGCGAGTCCGCGATCCTCGCCGTCGGCGCGATCCGGCTCCAGCCGTGGGTCCACAAGGGCAAGGTGAAGCCCCGGCAGGTGACGACGCTGGCGCTGAGCTTCGACCACCGGCTGGTGGACGGGGAATTGGGCTCCAAGGTGCTGGCGGACGTGGCGGCGATTCTTGAGCAGCCGAAGAGGCTGATCACTTGGGCGTAGGGGCGTGACCGGGCAGGCTCAGCGCGAAAGGGCTGGCCGCAATCTCGACTCGCGGCCGGCCCCTTCTGCTTCAACGGCGTGGAAGCCGTCGGATTCATGTCTCGGCACCACTCCCGACCTGCGGGAACGCTGAGACCGTAACCTCCAGTTACGGTCTCAGGAATCTCTCGCTGAGACCGTGACCTCCAGTCACTGTCTCAAGAATGTCTCGATGCCACTCCGGGACGTGGCCCGTCGTCGCGAAGGGACAGCCCTGTCCTGTTCGGCTGTCGGTCAAACGGCTGTGCTGCCGACCATGAGGATCTTGACGGAGACGGTTCCACCGTCGAACTCGTACGCGGCCCTGTAGACGCCGACGCGCAGGCGTCGCAGGTTGGTGTTGCCGAGCTTGCCGCTCGTGGTGGGCTCGGGATTCCGGGCGAGTGCGCTGATCGCTTGGACGAGGGGTTTCACTGCGTCGCCGTCGCGGTCTCGGAGTCGCTTGAGGCCTTCGGAAGCGCCTCGCTCCCAGATGATCGTGTAGCTCAAGGGGCTTCCGCTCCGGCGACGAGGGCTTCGATTTCGGCTTGGGTGGATGTGGGTCCGCCTGCGGATCGCGCGTACAGGGACACGGTCACGTCGGCGAACTCGATTGCCCGCTCGCGTGCGTCCTCGTCGGGCGCCGAGTCGGCGAGCGCCTGGGTCCACCAGTGGTTGAGGAAAGCCTCGAAGCCACCGGAATCAGCGAGGGAGCCCAGTTCCGCGTAGAAGCCGGCCCGGTGATCGAGTCGCAGGGCGGCTCCGATGCCGTCGATGTCACGCCGCACGACCACGCTGTTGAATCCCGTGACTTCTCGTGCTTCTGCCACCGTGCTCTGCCACTCGGCTGTCATCCTCGTCCCCTTTCGCCGTGCGGCCAAGGTACCGCCGCAGCACCTTCGGAGACGGCCGAAGAGCCTACGCATCCCCCCTCCCGGAACGTCCAGCTCCGCCCAGATCCTCTTGCCCACGGTGAGCTTCTCGACGGCCCAGCGGCTGGCGAGCGCGCGGACGATGAGCAGCCCACGCCCGGATGGATCGGTGTCCTCGACCCAGCGCGGCTCCGGTAGCCGTTCACCTCTCGTGCGGACATGGCAACTGGCGATCGTTCCGGGCCTGTTGCAGACGGCGGACTATGCGCGGGCGCTCGCGGTCGGCAACGGGTACTGGGAGGACCCGGACGAGATCGAACCGTTCGTCGAGTCCCGGATGGCACGCCAGGCTCGGCTGGACGGGGATAGAGCTCTGGAGCTGTGGGCAGTCGTGCACGAGAGCGCTCTGCGCCAACTCGTCGGTGGACGGGACGTCATGCAGGCGCAACTGGGCCACCTGCTGGACATGGCACGGAGGCCGAACGTGAAGCTGCAGGTGCTCCCATACCTTGCGGGTGCTTATCCAGGCATGACCAGTGCCTTCACCATTGTGTCGTTCGCCGAGCCGGGCGCGCTGGACGTGGTCCACACGGATACCACCTCGTCCACCCTCTGGCTGGAGAGCAATACTGATGCCGACCACCACAACGTGCTCTTCGACCGCGTCACGCGGCTGAGCCTCGCGCAGGGCAACTCGGTCAGCCTGATCGACGGGATCCTGAAGGAGATGTAGTCGGCGTGCCCGCATTCGAGTTCGTCAAGTCCAGCTACAGCGGCGGCAATGCGGGTCAAGAATGCGTCGAAGTCGCTCGCAACGTTCCCGGCACCGTCGCCGTCCGTGACTCCAAGGAGCAGGACGCGGACGGGCCGATAGTCCGGCTCGCGCCGGGGGCGTGGGCCGTCTTCGTGGAGTACGTGGGGCCAGTTCGAGGCTGAAACGGCGAAGGGGTCCACCGCGTACTGCGGTGGACCCCGTCCTCGTAGAGCCTGACAGGCCTGGCGCGACTTTACAGCGCCTTGAAGCCGTAGTTCAGGAGCGTCGTGGCGTCCGATGCGCGGGCGCCGGCCGACGAGGCGGTGAGGACCGTGCCGTAGATCGTCTTGCCGTTGCGGGTGGCGGCGAAGACGAGGCAGTACTTGGCCTGGGTGCCGGATCCGGTTTTGATGCCGATCGTGCCCGAGTAGCTGGTCAGCAGCGGGTTGGTGTTCGTCCAGGTCGGCATCGTGCGGGTGCCGCCCGACTTGGTGATCGTCTTGGCCGTGTACGACTTGGTCTTCACGATCGTCTTGAACGTGGAGTTCTTCATCACGTTGCGGCCGAGCGTGGTGAGGTCCTTCGGCGTCGAGTAGTTCGAGCCGTTGCTGATGCCGTCGAATGAGTCGAACTTCGTGTTCGTCATGCCGAGGCTCTTGGCGGTCGAGTTCATCTTGGAGATGAACGACTTCACCCGGGCCGCGCGCGTCGAACCCGTACCGAACTTGTCGGCGAGGGCATACGCGGCGTCACAGCCCGACGGCAGCATCAGCCCGTAGAGGAGCTGACGGACGGTGACCTTGTCACCGACGATCAGGCGGGCCGAGGAGGCCGTGTTCTTGACGATGTAGTCGCTGTACGCCTTCTGGATGGTGACCTTGGCGTCCAGGTTCAGGTTCTTCTGCGACAGCACGACCTTGGCGGTCATGATCTTGGTGGTGGAGCCCGTGGCGCGCGTGGTGTTCGCGGTCTTGCCCCAGCTCTTGCCGGTGGCCGGGTTGATCACGAACCCGCCCTTGGCGTTGATGGTCGGCTTCGCGACCGCGGCCTGCGCGGGAGCGGAGCCGACGACTCCGGTCGCGATCATCGCACCGGTGGTCACGACGACTGCAGCGGCTCTGCGGACACGTGCGCCCTTTATGGCGGTAATCAAGTCAGTACCCCGATTGCGTCAAATGTCTGAGGAGTGCGGCCACTTGGGCTCCGGTTGCGGGCAAGCAGGGCCGCTTCTCGTGTGACAAGTGAGTAGCACAAAAGGTTGTGCGCCGGGTGAGGTGGGGGTCAATTCAAGTCCATCTCACAGTCCCTTGACGGGTTCAGGGTGGGGGTTACCGTCCCGGATCGTGGACGGTGACAGCGATGGGTACGTGTTGTATCTATGCTGTGGGCATGCCCTCCGCCCCAGCCCCCGCCGTGAAGCAGCCGCCCGCCGCCGACCGTGTCTACGCCCACGTCAAACAGGGTGTGCTGGAGCGTCATTACGAGGGCGGCACGCTGCTCACCGAGGGCGAGCTGGCCGAGGCGGTCGGGGTGTCCCGGACGCCGGTGCGGGAGGCGCTGCTGCGGCTGGAGGTCGAGGGGCTGATCAAGCTCTACCCGAAGAAGGGCGCGTTGGTGCTGCCCGTCTCCGCGCAGGAGATCGCGGACGTCGTCGAGACCCGGCAGCTGGTCGAGGAGCACGCGGTCCGCAAGACGGTCCCGGCCTCGCCGCAGCTGATCGAGCGTCTGGAAGGCCTCCTGGAGCAGCAGAAGGCGCAGGCCGCCGCCGGGGATCTGGCGGGCGCGGCGGTGACCGACCGCTGTTTCCACGCCGAGATCGTCCGCAGCGGCGGCAACGCGATCCTCTCCCGCCTCTACGACCAACTCCGCGACCGGCAGCTGCGCATGGGCGTGGCCGTCATGCACGCCCACCCCGACCGCATCACCAAGACGCTCACCGAGCACGAGGAGATCCTCCAGGCGCTGCGCGCGGGCGACGCGGAGGCGGCCGTGGACCTCGTGCACCGGCACGTCAGCTGGTTCTCCAACCTGGCCCGGGGGGAGGTCCGTTGAGCCGCCCCGCCATATCCTCGTCCGCCGGGTCCCTGCCCGGGGATCCGCCCGGCGGCCGCCGCGCCCTCGCCGTCTGGGGTGTCGGCGTCTCCGTCTACTTCGTCGCCGTCATCTTCCGTACGTCGCTGGGGGTGGCCGGCCTCGACGCCGCCGACCGTTTCCATGTGGGCGCCTCCGCCCTGTCGACCTTCTCGATACTCCAGCTGCTGGTCTACGCGGGCATGCAGATACCCGTCGGCCTGCTGGTCGACCGGCTCGGTACCAAGAAGGTGCTGACGCTGGGCATCCTGCTTTTCACGGCCGGCCAGATCGGCTTCGCGCTGTCGCCGTCGTACGGCACGGCGCTGGCCTCGCGGGCTCTGCTGGGCTGCGGCGACGCGATGACGTTCATCAGCGTGCTGCGGCTGGGCAGCCGCTGGTTCCCGGCCCGGCGTGGACCGATGATCGCGCAGATGGCGGGCCTGGTCGGCATGGCGGGCAACCTGATCTCGACGCTGCTGCTGGCCCGGCTGCTGCACGGGGTGGGCTGGACGGCGGCGTTCGCGGGCAGTTCGGTCGCCGGGCTCGTCGTCCTCGTCCTGACCCTGCTGTTCCTGAAGGACCACCCCGAGGGACACGAGCCGGAGCCGTTCCCGCACCACGGGGCGGCGTACGTCCGGCGGCAGATCGCGGCGTCCTGGCGGGAGCCCGGCACCCGGCTCGGGCTGTGGGTGCACTTCACGACCCAGTTCCCGGCGATGGTGTTCCTGCTGCTGTGGGGGCTGCCGTTCCTCGTCGAGGCGCAGGGGCTGAGCCGGGGCACCGCCGGTGAACTGCTCACCCTCGTCGTCCTGTCCAACATGGTCGTCGGACTGGTGTACGGGCAGATCGTCGCCCGGCACCACGCCGCGCGGCTACCGCTGGCGCTCGGGACGGTGCTCGCCACGGCGGCGGTCTGGGCGACCACGCTCCTGTACCCCGGCGAGCACGCGCCGATGTGGCTCCTGATCGTCCTGTGCGCGGTCCTGGGCGCCTGCGGTCCGGCCTCGATGCTCGGCTTCGACTTCGCCCGCCCGGCGAACCCGCCGGAGCGTCAGGGCACCGCCTCGGGGATCACCAACATGGGTGGTTTCGTCGCCTCCATGACGACCCTGTTCGCGGTCGGCGTCCTCCTGGACCTGACCGACGACGACTACCGCATCGCCTTCTCCGCCGTCTTCGTCCTCCAGGCACTGGGCCTCAGCCAGATCCTCCGCCTGCGCGGCCGCGCGGCGCGCCGCGAACGGGAACGCCTGGTGGCGAGCCGGGTGGAGACGGTGCACGTACCGGCGTGAAAGGCCTGCCGCGGCGGCGCCCGGGCGGGCGGACGCGGTGGTGGGGACGGTGACGGAGACGGCCTTCGACCAGGTCGCGTGACCGCACGCACCGCACTGCGCCCGGGCCGTCACTACGGCCGGGCGGGAGCCGCCGGGAGTTACACGGTCACTGCGAACGCCCGCAGGATCGCGGCGATCAGATGGGGCTCGCCCTCACCCTTGATGCGGTCGGCCACGGCGTCGGCGGTCACACGGCCGCAGGCCAGCCGGACGTAGGTCTCCCAGTCGAGCGTGAGGGTGGCGGCGGGGCCGAGGGCGGGGGTGGTCTCCAGGGTGCCGCGGCCCTGGATGTCGACGCGGACGGTACGGAGGAACTCCACCGGGCCGTGCACGTCGAAGACGACCGCCGAACTGCGCGGCGCCTGCGCGTCCTCGGCGACGACCTTCGGCAGCACCGAGAGCAGCTCGTCACGGACGACGTACGCGCCCGGTGAGTCCAGGTTCCCCGGCTGGCCCAGCGCGGCGCGCAGGTCCTGCTCGTGGACCCACACGTCGAACGCGCGGTTCCGCATGGCCTGTTCGAGGGTCAGCTCCGTGCCGAGCGGGCCACGCACCTTGTGACCCGGGTCCCGCGACTCGTTCCGCAGCTGGCGGTTGCGCCGGATGATCGTGTACTCCAGCTCGGACGTCATCTCCGGGGCGGTGTGGTGACGACGGGCGTCGACCTGCATCTCCATGTACCGCTGGTGCTCGGTCCGTACGTGGTACAGGTCGCGCGGGAGGGTGTGGATGGGCCGCGGGTCGCCGAGCATCTCGCAGTCCAGGCCGATGACGTGGGAGACCACATCACGCACCGACCAGCCGGGGCATGGTGTCCGCCGGTTCCACTCGCCCTCCACGAGCGGCGTCACCAGCTCGGATATCGCGTCCACGGAGTGGGTCCAGGCGTCGGCGTAGGGCTGAAGAGTGGGATGCAGACTCACGGAACGGGACCCCTCGGGCGGTCGGTACCTGTCAGTACGGTCGATGCGTATCGGTATGTGGGTGGCGGATTTCAGTGGGGGCGTCGGCGTTGACGGCGGTGGAGTGGGCGTCGGCGGCTGTCAGTGGGTGCTGTGGAACGTTAAGTTACGCTGCCGTGAGGCACCCCGGCAGTGCTTTCGTGTGACGATCGTAGGCCGGTGTGGACGGCTCGAATGCCAGGACGGTGGTAGTGTGCGCGCCTCGCTCATCCAGATCAGCGTAGATGAGGATGAATCGGTCGATTCGCGCAGGCGGCGTGTGGCGTCGCTGGTGCGGGACCAGGCCGGTGCCGATCTCGTCGTCCTTCCGGAGCTGTGGACCACGGGTGCTTTCGCGTTCGAGTCCTTCGCCGCCACGGCCGAGCCGCTGGAAGGGCCGACGTACGAGGTGATGGCCAAGGCGGCGAGCGACGCGGGTGTCTGGCTGCACGCGGGCTCGATTCCCGAGCGTGCTGATGCGGACAGCGGCTCCGCCGCGGGCGACGGGCTCCTTTACAACACCTCCCTCGTTTTCTCACCCTCCGGCGATCTCGCCGCCGCCTACCGCAAGATCCACCGCTTCGGCTTCGACAAGGGCGAGGCGGTACTGATGGGCGCGGGCTCGGAACTCGTGACGCTCCGCCTCCCCGAGACGACCCTCGGCGTCGCCACCTGCTACGACCTCCGCTTCCCCGAACTCTTCCGCGGCCTCGTCGACGCCGGCGCCGAGACCTTCGTCGTCCCCGCCGGCTGGCCCGAACGCCGCCGTGCCCACTGGACGCTGCTGGCCCGGGCGCGGGCGGTCGAGAACCAGGCGTACGTCCTTGCCTGCGGAACGGCCGGTACGCACGCGGGAGTTCCCCAGGCCGGCCACTCGATCGTGGTCGACCCCTGGGGCGAGGTCCTGGCCGAGGCGGGCTCCGACGAGGAGATCCTCACGGTCGACTTCGACCCGGGGAAGGTCGCGACGACGCGGGAGCAGTTCCCGGCGCTGAAGGACAGGCTGCTGGGGCTGGAGACGCCGCGCGGCTGAGATGACCCCTGCGGGCCGTTCCTTCTCCGCTGACGCGTGCCGACCGTTCCGTCTCCGCTGACGCGTGCCGACCGTCCCCTTGCCGCTGCCCCCGGTCGGCCGTCCCTTCTTCACTGCCGTCAGTCGTCGTCCCTCTCCTTCTCCGCCAGGTGGATCACGCACACCGCGACGGCGATCAGCAGGGCCGGATCCGCGTCGTCCCTCACGACGTCGAGGCCGTACGTCTCGCGGACGCGCAGCCATCTGCGGGAGATGTGCGCGAGGAGTTCCCCGTCGTACTCGATGACGAACTCGCGGTCGAGGATCTTGCCACTGACGTCGAGTTCGGTGCCGTCAGCCAGGGAGACCCGGTAGTGGTTGCGCAGGAGGGACAGGCGTTTGCGGCGGACGGTGGCGAGGGGCTCGCCACCCCGTTCGACGACCATCGTGTCGCGCAGGGCGAACATCTTCTGGCGGATGTCGATCAGTACCTGACCCTGGGTGTCCTTCAGCTCGAAGGTGTCCCGCAGTCGCATGGCCTTGCCGTCGACGAGGAAGGCCTTTCTGCCGTGCTCGTCCTCGATCCAGTAGTCGTCACCGATGCCGAGGAGCCGGTCGCGTACGAGGAATCTCATGCCTTCAGGCGTTCCCCCGGGCTCGCTCCGAAACGTCGCCTATAGGCCGAAGGGCTCAGCCCGGTCTCCTGACGCAACCGCGCGCGGAGGTTCGCGGCCGTCCCGAGTCCGCTGCGCTCGGCGACCACGTCGAGGCGCTCCTCGCCGCGCTCGATGAGCCGCCGGGCCAGGGTCACCCGCTCCCCGATGAGCCAGGCCAGGGGGGTCGTGCCGAGCTGGGAGCGGAAACGGCGGTGCAGGGTGGCGGGCGACACGGCCGCGCGGGCGGCGAGGTCCGCGACGGTGAGCGGTGCGTCGAGCCGCTCCTGCGCCCACGCCAGCACGGGGCCGAGGGATGCGTCCGGTACGTGCGGAAGGGGCCGCTCCACGAACTGCCGCTGCCCGCCGTCACGATGAGCGGCGAACACCAGCCGTCGGCTCACCGCGTTGGCGAGCTCCGCGCCGTGGTCGCGGCGCCAGATGTGCAGCCCCAGGTCGAGTGAGGCCGCACTCCCGGCCGAGCTCAGCAGGTCGCCGTCGTCCACGTAGAGCACGTCCGGTTCCAGCAGGACCTTCGGATGCAGTTCCCGGAACGCATCCGCCCAGCGCCAGTGGGTCGTGGCGCGGCGCCCGTCGAGCACCCCCGCCTCCGCCAGCGCGAAGGTGCCGGTGCAGAAGCTCACGACCCGCGCCCCGCGCGCGTGGGCGCGCCGGATGGCGTCGAGCGCGGCGGCCCCGCGCGGCACGACGTTGTCCGGCCGGCCCGGTACGACGAGGGTGTCGGCGTCGTCGACGGCGTCGAGCCCCGCCACCCCCGTCATGGTGAAGAACCCGTGGTTCATCCGGACCTCGGGCCCGGGCGTGCACAGCGTCACCTCGTACAGCGGCCCGGACAGTCCCAGCTCGGGCCGTGGCAGGCCGAACAGCTCGGTCGCCACGCCGACCTCGAACGGGTTCGTGGCCTCGTCCACGACCACCGCGACGCGATGCGGAATCGGCGGGTTCGGGCTCCGGTGGTGCGAGGATCCTTGCTGCATGTGCGATTCCTAGCACTCGTACGGCGCAGGCGGCACCCCGCACGATGACCACATGGAAACCACGCGAGCCACGCAAGCCCCGGAAGTCCCGGAAGTCCTGGAAGTCACAGAAACTGCGGAAGCCGCGCAAGTCACGGAAACTGTGGGACTCACGGAACCGATCTCCCTGGCGGAGGCCCTCGCCTCATTCGACGCCCTGTGGAGCCCCCGCATCGTCACCACCGTCAACGACTACGACGTCCGCGTCGCCAAGGTGGAGGGCGAGCATCTCTGGCACGTCCACGAGAACACCGACGAGTTCTTCCTCGTCGTGGAGGGCGAACTGCACATCGGCCTGCGCGAAGCGGCGGGCGAGCGCACGGTCGTCCTGCCCCGGGGCTCGGTCTTCACCGTCCCGCGAGGCATCGAGCACAAGCCGTACGCCCCGGCCCGCGCCGCGATCCTCGTCATCGAGCCCACCGGCACCCTCACCGTCGGCGACCGGCACGAGGAGGTCCCGGACCATGTGGACGCGACGACGGGGCATGCGCTGAGCTGACCCGCGAGGGTTGTCCACAGGCCGGTGCACGAGGTTGTCCACAGGCTCGCGGGCGGGCCGCCGGCAAGTGGCACTCTTGATCCATGAGCGATTCCACGACCCAGCACCCGGCACCCCGCCGTGTCCGCGTCCGCGCCCCCGAGCTGATCGGGAAGGGCGGCTGGCTTAACACGGGCGGGAAGCGGTACACCCTTGCTGACCTGCGAGGGAAGATAGTGCTGCTGGATTTCTGGACGTTCTGCTGCATCAACTGTCTGCATGTCCTGGACGAGCTGCGGGAGCTGGAGGAGAAGCACCGGGACACGGTGGTGGTCATCGGGGTGCACTCGCCGAAGTTCGCACACGAGGCGGAGCACGGGGCGGTGGTCGACGCCGTCGAGCGATACGGCGTGGAGCATCCCGTGCTCGACGATCCGGAGCTCGCCACCTGGAAGCAGTACGCGGTACGGGCCTGGCCGACGCTCGTGGTGATCGACCCGGAGGGGTATGTGGTCGCTCAGCACGCGGGCGAAGGGCATGCGCACGCCATCGAGCGGCTGGTCGCCGAGCTGGAGACCGAGCACGGGGCCAAGGGCACGCTCCGGCGCGGCGACGGGCCGTATGTGGCGCCGGACCCCGAGCCGACGGTGCTGCGCTTCCCCGGCAAGGCGCTGCTCCTGCCGGACGGCGACTTCCTCGTCAGCGACACCACCCGGCACCAACTGGTCCGGCTGGCGGCGGACGGCGAGAGCGTCGTACGACGGTACGGGTCCGGCGAGCGCGGGTTCGTGGACGGCAGCGCGGAGCACGCCCGCTTCAGCGAGCCGCAGGGGCTGGCGCTGCTGGACAGCGGCGCCGTGGTGGTCGCCGACACCGTGAACCACGCCCTGCGCCGGCTCGACCCGGCCACCGGCCATGTGACGACGCTCGCGGGCACGGGCCGCCAGTGGTGGCAGGGCTCGCCGACCTCCGGTCCCGCGTGGGAGGTCGACCTGTCCTCGCCGTGGGACGTGGCGGTCTTCGGCGGCAAGGTGTGGATCGCGATGGCCGGTGTGCATCAGCTGTGGACGTACGACCCGGCGGACTGCACCGTGGCGGTGGCGGCCGGCACGACGAACGAAGGGCTTGTGGACGGGCCGGGCGGCGAGGCCTGGTTCGCACAGCCTTCCGGGCTCGCGGCCACTGCCGAGCGGCTCTGGCTGGCCGACTCCGAGACGTCCGCGCTGCGCTGGGTGGACCTCGACGGGGTGGTCCACACGGCGGTCGGGACGGGGCTCTTCGACTTCGGGCACCGTGACGGCGCCGCCGGACAGGCGCTGCTCCAGCATCCGTTGGGTGTCACGGCCCTGCCCGACGGTTCGGTGGCGGTCAGCGACACGTACAACCACGCGTTGCGCCGCTACGACCCGGCGACGGGCGAGGTCACCACGCTGGCGACGGACTTGAGAGAGCCGAGTGACGCGGTGCTCGTCGGGGACGACATCGTGGTCGTCGAGTCCGCCCGGCACCGGCTGACCCGGCTGCGGCTGCCGGAGGAGACGGTGAAGGTCGAGGCCGTCGCCCATCGCACCCAGCGTGCGGCCACCGAAGTCGCCCCCGGCAGCCTGCGGTTGGACGTCGTCTTCCAGGCTCCGGCAGGGCAGAAGCTCGACGAGCGGTACGGCCCGTCGACCCGTCTGCTCGTCTCCTCCACGCCGCCCGAGCTGCTGCTCCATGGCGAGGGCGCGGACACGTCCCTGTCACGCGCGCTCGAACTGAACCCTTCCATATCCGAGGGCGTGCTCCATGTCTCGGCGATGGCGGCCTCCTGCGACGACACCGCGTCCAACAGCGGCTCCGCCGCGTACCCGGCCTGTCACGTCCACCAGCAGGACTGGGGCGTGCCGGTCCGGCTCACGGAGGGCGGGGCGGACCGGCTGCCGCTGGTGCTGGCGGGGATGGACACGGGCGACGGGGATGACGAGGACCAGGGCATCGACGGACGCGTCTGACGCTGTCCGCCCTCGCCCCGCTGTCCGCCGGGACGGTCACACACCCCCGTACCCGTCGCGGTTGTGCCGGGTTTCGTCGATGACCGGAGTCGAGGGCGGAACCACCACCCGCCTCCGCTTGGCGATGCTGCTGAACGTCGCGACTCCGATGAGTCCGACGATCATGAAGATGATGCCGACCAGGTCGAGGTTGACCCCCTGCATGTCCCAGTCGGTGGCGAACGTGAGGATGGCTCCCACGGCGATCAGAATGATGCACCCGCCCAGGCCCATGAGTGTTCCCTCCCAGTGTCCGGTTGGGTCGGCCGGTCGATCCGGTCGTTCGGTCCTACCGGTCGACACCGGGTACCCGGACAGGCCGGTCGGTAACTAGGGGGTGCTGGGCGGGACTTTCAGAGCACTCCCTAGCCCTCCAGGAACGCCACCAACGCGTTCGCCAGGAGGTACGGGTCCTTCGCGCCGCACAGTTCGCGGGCGCTGTGCATGGAGAGGATGGCGACGCCGATGTCGACGGTGCGGATGCCGTGGCGGGCGGCGGTGATGGGGCCGATGGTGGTGCCGCAGGGCATGGAGTTGTTGGAGACGAAGGTCTGGAAGGGCACGCCGGCCTTCTCGCAGGCGGCGGCGAAGACGGCGCGGCCCGAACCGTCCGTGGCGTAGCGGTTGTTGACGTTGACCTTCAGGATCGGGCCGGCGTCCGCGCGGGGGTGGTGCGTCGGGTCGTGGCGTTCCGCGTAGTTGGGGTGGACGGCGTGACCGGTGTCGGAGGAGAGACAGACCGTGCCGGCGAAGGCACGCGCCCGGTCCTCGTAGGAGCCGCCGCGGGCGAAGACCGAGCGCTCCAGCACCCCGCCGAGGAGCGGGCCGTCCGCGCCGGTGTCCGACTGGGAGCCGTTCTCCTCGTGGTCGAAGGCGGCGAGGACGGGGATGTGGGGGAGTTCGTCGCCGGAGGTGGCGACGGAGGCGAGTGCCGCCGTACCGGCGTGCACGGAGAGGAGGTTGTCCATGCGGGGACCGGCGAGCAGTTCCTTGTCGCGGCCCAGGTACGCGGGGGGCTCGATGGAGTGGGTCATCAGGTCCCAGCCGGTGACCTCGCCCGAGGGCAGGCCCAGCTCCTCCTCCAGGAAGGCGATCAGGTCACCGTCGCTGACGTCGTCGCCCAGACCCCAGACGGGCTGGAGGTGACGTTGTTTGTCGAGCTTGAGGCCCTCGGAGGTGACCGAGCGGTCGAGGTGGATGGCGAGTTGGGGGACGCGGAGGAGGGGTCTGTCGACGTTGACGAGGCGGCTGGTGCCGTCGCGCAGGGAGAGGCGGCCGGCGAGGCCGAGGTCGCGGTCGAGCCAGGAGTTGAGCAGCGGTCCGCCGTAGATCTCGACGGCGACCTGGCGCCAGCCGTGCGCGCCGCTGTCGGGGCGGGGTTTCACCCGCAGATTGGGGGAGTCGGTGTGGGCACCGACGATGCGGAAGGGGGTGTGCGGTGTGGCGCCCTCCGGCACGTACCAGGCGATGATCGCGCCGCCGCGCAGGACGTACTTGCCGCCCAGCGAGCCGTCCCACGCGTCGGTCTCCGAGACCTGTCGGAAGCCGGCCTTCTCCAGCCGTTCCGCGGCGCTCGCCACCGCGTGGTACGGGGACGGGCTGCTCGTCAGGAACGTCATGAGGTCGTCGGTGTGGCCGCGATCGAAGCGTGGGGGTGTGCGCATGGGGTTCACCTTAACGACGTACGAGGGCCCGCTCCCGGGGGATGGGAGCGGGCCCTCGTAGGGAGCCTGTGGAGGGAGGGGCGCCGGACGGCCGGGCAGGGTCCGTCCGGCGCCATGGCCGGGGTGCGGCCGAAGGGCGGCTGTCTAGAACGCCGCCTCGTCCAGCTCCATCAGATCCAGGTCGACGCCCTCGGAGAGCTTGCGGGCGAGGGTGACGCCCGGCAGGACGTTGGCCGCGAAGAACTTCGCCGCCGCGATCTTGCCGGTGTAGAAGGCCTTGTCCTTTGCCGAAGCCGTCTCCAGCTTCTCGGCGGCGACGGCGGCGCCCTTGAGGAGCAGGTAGCCGACGACCACGTCACCGGAGGCCATCAGCAGGCGGGTGGTGTTGAGGCCCACCTTGTAGATGTTCTTGACGTCCTGCTCGGTGGCGGCGAGGTCGGTGAGGAGGAGGCCGACCAGGGACTCCAGCTCGACGGCGGCCTTGGCGAGGTGCTCACGGGCACCGGCCAGCTGCTCGCCGCCCTCGCCGAGCGCCAGGAACTTCTTGATCTCCTCGGCGAGGGAGTTCAGCGCGGCGCCTTGGTTGCGGACGATCTTCCGGAAGAAGAAGTCCTGGCCCTGGATCGCGGTGGTGCCCTCGTACAGGGTGTCGATCTTGGCGTCGCGGATGTACTGCTCGATCGGGTACTCCTGCAGGAAGCCGGAGCCGCCGAAGGTCTGCAGCGACTGGGCGAGCTGCTCGTAGCCCTTCTCGGAGCCATAGCCCTTGACGATGGGCAGGAGCAGGTCGTTCAGGGCCTCCAGGGCGGAGATGTCCTCGCCCGCCGCCTCCTTGACCTGGATCTCGTCCTGGATGGAGGCCGTATAGAGGACGAGCGCGCGCATGCCCTCGGCGTACGCCTTCTGCGTCATCAGCGAGCGGCGGACGTCGGGGTGGTGCGTGATGGTGACCTTGGGCGCGGTCTTGTCCATGAAGTTCGCCAGGTCGGGGCCCTGGACGCGCTCCTTGGCGTACTCGAGGGCGTTCAGGTAGCCCGTCGACAGCGTGGAGATCGCCTTCGTGCCGACCATCATGCGGGCGAACTCGATGATGCGGAACATCTGGCGGATGCCGTCGTGCTTGTCACCGATCAGCCAGCCCTTGGCGGGGTGACGGTCGCCGAAGGTCATCTCGCAGGTGTTGGAGGCCTTGAGGCCCATCTTGTGCTCGACGTTCGTGGCGTAGACGCCGTTGCGCTCGCCCAGCTCGCCGGTCTCGAAGTCGAAGAGGTACTTCGGGACGAGGAAGAGGGACAGGCCCTTGGTGCCGGGGCCGTGGCCCTCGGGGCGGGCCAGCACGTAGTGGAGGATGTTCTCCTCCATGTCGTGCTCACCGGAGGTGATGAAGCGCTTGACGCCCTCGATGTGCCAGGAGCCGTCCTCCTGCTGGATCGCCTTGGTGCGGCCGGCGCCGACGTCCGAGCCGGCGTCCGGCTCGGTGAGGACCATGGTGGAGCCCCAGGTCTTGTCGACCGCGATCTGGGCGATCTTCTTCTGGACGTCGTTGCCCTCCTCGTAGAGGATGCCGGCGAACGCCGGGCCGGAGGAGTACATCCACACGGCCGGGTTCGAGCCGAGCAGCAGCTCCGCGTACGCCCAGATCAGGGAGCGCGGGGAGGTGGTGCCGCCGATCTCCTCGGGCAGGCCGAGCCGCCAGTACTCGGAGTCCATGAAGGCCTTGTAGCTCTTCTTGAAGGTGGCCGGGACCGGAGCGGTGTTCGTCTCCGGGTCGAACACCGGCGGGTTGCGGTCGGCATCCGCGAAGGACTCCGCCAGCTCGTTCTCCGCGAGACGGGCCAGCTCCTCCAGGATGCTCTTGGCGGTGTCCGTGTCCATCTCCGCGAACGGGCCGGTGCCGTACAGCTTGTCGCGCCCGAGGACCTCGAAGAGGTTGAACTCGATGTCGCGGAGATTCGACTTGTAGTGCCCCATGGCGACGGCTCCGTAAGAGAGAGATCGGCGAGGCACTGGATCCTCGCGCTAGTTCACGTACCAACAAGTAGCTTCTATGCCGATGATGCTACCCATCAGTAATAAGAAGCAACCCCGATCGGGTCATCTGTGACTCGTTACGCTTTGCCGCATGTACGGCTACGACCAGAGCGCCGGCCCTCAGCAGCAGTACGCCCCGCCGCCGCAGCAGCAGATGCCGGGGCAGATGCCCGGCGGCCCGATGGGCGGTTACGGGCAGCAGCCACCGCTGTACCCCGAGCCGTCCCCACCCTCCCTCGCGGACGCGGTCCGCGCCTTCACCACCGGGCAGATGGCCGCGGAGGACTTCCAGCAGGTCTTCGCGACGTCCAAGGTGTACTGCCCGCGCGGCGACAACCCCGGGTTCCTGGCGCTGCACAACACCCAGCAGCCGGTGATCCCGATGTTCACCTCGCTCAAGGAGCTCCGCCGGTACGCGGGCAAGGAGTCCAAGTACTTCGTCATCACCGGCGCGGAGGTGATCGATCTGCTGCCGACCGGCTACGGCTTCGTCCTCGACATGGAGGGGGAGCACCGGATGGTCTTCGACGCGAAGGCCGTGGAGCAGATGGTGGAGTTCGCGATGCGCCGGATGTATGGCTAGACGCCATTGCTGCGCAGACGGCTGAGAGGCACCGCGCCATGCGCTGCTGACCGGCGCCCACGTCCTGAGTGACGCCCGGAGGGAATGCCCTCCGGGCGTTCTTCGTTGGGGCTGGCAGGAAGTTCAATAATCAACTAAACTGAGCGCACAAGGAGGTACCGACATGCCTGCAGTGACTGTCGAGAACCCGCTGACCCTGCCCCGTGTCGTCGCGCCGACCGACGCGGTGGCCCGTCCGGTGCTCACGGTGACGACCGCGCCCAGCGGTTTCGAGGGCGAGGGCTTCCCGGTCCGCCGTGCGTTCGCCGGGATCAACTACCGCCACCTCGACCCGTTCATCATGATGGACCAGATGGGTGAGGTGGACTACGCGCCGGGAGAGCCCAAGGGCACCCCCTGGCACCCCCACCGCGGCTTCGAGACCGTCACGTACATCATCGACGGGGTCTTCGACCACGAGGACAGCCACGGCGGTGGCGGCACCATCACCAACGGTGACACCCAGTGGATGACGGCGGGCTCGGGCCTCCTCCACATCGAGGCGCCGCCGGAGTCCCTCGTCATGTCCGGCGGTCTCTTCCACGGCATCCAGCTGTGGGTGAACCTCCCGGCCCAGGACAAGATGATGGCCCCCAAGTACCAGGACATCCGCGGCGGCCAGGTCCAGCTCCTCACCACCCCCGACGGCGGTGCGCTGCTCCGCGTCATCGCCGGTGAGCTGGACGGTCACGAGGGCCCGGGTATCACCCACACCCCGATCACCCTGCTCCACGCGACGGTCGCGCCGGGTGCGGAGATCACCCTGCCGTGGCGCGAGGACTTCAACGCCCTCGCGTACGTGCTCGCCGGGCGCGGCAGCGTCGGTGTGGACCGGCGTCCGATCCACCTCGGCCAGACGGCCGTCTTCGGTGCCGGTTCCTCGATCACGTTCCGGGCGGACGAGCAGCAGGACTCCCACGCGCCCGACCTGGAGATCGTCCTGCTGGGCGGCCGGCCGATCCGTGAGCCCATGGCCCACTACGGCCCGTTCGTCATGAACACCCGCGAGGAGTTGCAGCAGGCGTTCGAGGACTTCCAGAAGGGGCGGCTGGGGACGGTTCCGGCGGTCCACGGGATGACTGAGGGTGGTCTCTGAGACTCACCGTCTCAGCGTCTCGATCACTGAGGAACTCCGGTACGGTACGACGAGGCCCGAAGCCGCAACTTGGATTTGCGACTTCGGGCCTGTCCTATGCGGGGTCCGCCGCTACGGCTTACGG
This sequence comes from Streptomyces sp. CA-210063, assembly GCF_024612015.1. NCBI lineage: Bacteria > Bacillati > Actinomycetota > Actinomycetes > Kitasatosporales > Streptomycetaceae > Streptomyces > Streptomyces sp. CA-210063. Next base: position 5,304,376 of record NZ_CP102512.1, on the reverse strand, counting down.
CAGGACGTACACCGGCGCCCCGTCCGGAGCGCAGCCCGTCTGCCGGACGCATCCCCGCTTGACCAGCATCCGCAGGCAGTCGTTGACGCGGTCCTGGGGCAGCCCCGTACGAGTGGAGATCACCTCCAGGCGGTGACGGGCCTCGCCGCGCACCAGCGCCGGAGCGAGAAAGGCCGCGACCGCGTGCACGTCCTCGGTGACCACGAGGTTCTTCGCCTTCCAAGCGGCGAGGAGGTCCTGGGGGGTCAGTTCCGGTTCCGGGGTGGGCCTGGAGGGACCGCCGGGGTGCCTGAGCGTTGCGGCGATGTCCTGCAGGCTGCGGCTGATCTGCCTCAGCAGGTCGTTCCGCTCCTCCTGGAACTCCGTCAGCATCTCGTCCGCCCGGATGTTCCGCTCTTCGAGTCGGACGATGGCGTCGGCCACTTGCTGGGGCATGGCGTAGGCCGTGCCGCCGGTGGGGGCGGGTTGTACGGGGTGGGTTCGAGGGCGTAGGAGCCGTCGCGCTGGATGGTCTCGATGACGTCGGACACCCAGTTCTTGGAGGGCTGCGCCTCCGGCTTTGTACACCCGTTGACTAGTTGGATGAGCCCCTGAAGGTTCACCGTCTTCATCGTCTTGCGAAGCCCGTGACCTGCGATATTGCGCGTTGCGTCGCTCTGATCGACGCTTCGCGCAATATCGCCGAGTGTTGTCACATGTTGTTGCGCGACCATGTTGTGTACGGCGTCTCGCGTGTTGGCGTAGCCGAGGTTCCCCGCCACGTCCATCGCCGGGAACCAGTGCGTCCCGTCCGGCAGCGTGAGCCTGCGGACCCGTGCCCCCGTCGCCGCGAACACGAAGTCGTTGATGCGCTGCGGCCGGTGCGGGGGGAGTGGGTGTGTGTGGGTATCCGTGGTGGTGCGGACGAGACCGAGGCGGTGGCCGTGGCGGAAGCCTGCGTGGACACGCCGACCAGCGTGGGGGCCGATCCTTCCAGGCAGAGGTTCCTGATCGACCGGGGGTGACGGGCCTCGCGGTGGAACGCGGCGGGCCTTCGAGGTGGTCGACGGGTTCATGCTGGGCCGCGCTACCCCAGGGACTCGCCGTCCGACCCGTCCGACCCGTCCGACCCGTCCGACCCGTCCGACCCGTCCGACCCGTCTGATCCATTCGGTCCGTCCGGTCCGTCCGACCCGTCTGATCCATTCGGTCCGTCCGGTCCGTCCGGTCCGTCCGACCCGTCTGATCCATTCGGTCCGTCCGGTCCGTCCGGTCCGTCCGACCCGTCTGATCCATTCGGTCCGTCCGGTCCGTCCGACCCGTCCGGTCCGTCCGGTCCGTCCGATGGTGCCGGCTCGTACAGCTCGAACCAGATGCTCTTGCCGTCGCCGCGGGGGTCCACGCCCCAGGCGTCCGCGAGCATGTCCATGAGGACGAGGCCGCGGCCGGAGGAGGCGAGTTCGCCGGGGTGGCGCTTGTGGGGGAGGTCGTCGCTGGCGTCGGTGACCTCGATGCGCATCCGGCGCTTGCCGCCGTCGCCGGTCATCTCGGCGACGAGGAGCGCGTCGGCGTCCGTGTGGACGAGGACGTTGGTGAGCATCTCGGAGACCAGGAGGACGGCGGAGTCGACCTGGTCGTGGCAGTTCCAGTCGTGGAGCAGTTCGCGTACCTGTTGGCGGGCACCGGCGATGCGCTCGGGCTCGGCCTGGGCGACGGTCAAGGCGGTGCGGCGCACGGGGGGCCGTACGGCGGTGGTGTCCCCGCAGCCACAGCCCTCGCTCTCCCGGCACAGCAACAGCATCGCGATGTCGTCCTCGCGACGGTCGGCGAGCGGACCGGGGGTGTGGTGGGAGGAGGGACCGTGCACACCCTGGACGAGCGCGTCGGCCAGTGCCTCCAATCGGCCCGGCGCCAGGCCGATCGGTTCCGCACGGCCCGGCGGGCGGGCGGGCGATTCCGGGTTCGCCGGTGCGAGGGCGCCGGCTTCCTGCCGGCCCTGCCTCAGCCCATCGACGACCGAGCCACCGGAATCCCGCCCCTCGCCGTCCACCCGATCGGCCCCCCGCCCACCAGCCGGCCCCTCCCCCTCCCCCTCCTCATACGGTCTCGCGTCGAAGGACTCCAGGATCGTGCGGATGCGGCGCCAGCCCGTGTCGAGGTCGTGGCCGCCCGTCTCGATCAGGCCGTCCGTGCAGAGGAGCATGGTTTCGCCGGGCTCCAGGACCAGGCGAGTGGTGGGGTAGTCGGCGTCGGGGTCGATGCCGAGGGGGAGGCCGCCCGGGGTCGGGCGGACGAGGACCGTGCCGTCGGCCATGCGGATCACCGGGTCGGGGTGGCCGGCGCGGGCGATGTCGAGCACGCCGGACACCGGGTCGACCTCGACGTAGAGGCAGGTCGCGAAGCGCAGGTCGGTGAAGTCGGCGGCGGAGTCGTTGGTGACGCCGTGCAGGAAGCGGGAGGCGCGGGAGAGGACGGCGTCCGGGGGGTGGCCCTCTGAGGCGTAGGCGCGCAGGGCTATACGGAGCTGGCCCATGAGACCGGCGGCGCGTACGTCGTGGCCCTGGACGTCGCCGATGACGAGGGCGAAGCGGCCGCTGGGCAGGGCGATCATGTCGTACCAGTCGCCGCCGACCTGGAGTCCGCCGCCGGTGGGGACGTAGCGCGCGGCGACGCTCATGCCGGGTATCTCGGGGCCGAGCGTGGGGAGCATCGTGCGCTGGAGGCCGTCGGTCAGCTCGCGCTCGGTCTCGGCGGCCCCGGCGCGGGAGAGGGCCTGGGCGAGCATGCGGGCCACGGTGGTGAGCACCGAGCGCTCGTCGGGCGTGAAGGTGACGGGGTAGGTGAAGCCCGCCATCCACGCGCCCATCGTGCGGCCGGCGACGATCAGCGGCAGGAACGCCCAGGACTGGCGGCCGAACTGTTCGGCGAGCGGCCAGGCGGTGGGGTAGCGCGCTTTGTACTCCTCGGGGGAGGAGAGATAGACGGCGCGGCCGGTGCGGACCACCTCGGCGGCCGGGTAGTCCGTCTCCAGCGGCATATGGGTGAAGGGACCCTCGTCGCCCTGGCTGTGCCCGTGGTGCCCGATGACGGTGAGGCGGTCGGCCTCCACCCCGAAGACGGCGAGCCCGTCCGGGGAGAAGCCCGGCATCGCCAGGCCCGCCGCGACCCGCAGCACCTCCGCCGTGGACCGCGCCTCGGCCAGCGCCCGGCCCGCGTCCAGCAGGAACGCCTCGCGCGAGCGGCGCCAGTCGCCGGTGACGGACGGGGCGCGGGCGGCGGTCTCCGGCGACGGCTCGGTGACCTCCTGGATGGTGCCGATCAGTTCGAAGGACTTGTGCACCGGGTCGAAGGTGGGTTTCGAGCGGCTGCGGACCGTGCGGAGCACCCGGCCCCGGTCGTCCATGACCCGGACCCGTACCTCGGCGAGGGTGTCCTCGACGACGGCGAGCTGCACGACCGAGACGATCTCGTTCCAGTCGACGGGGTGCAGGCGCGACCGAGCCCCGGCCTGGGTGAGTGTCGTCGGCTCCGCGGGCAGCCCCAGGAGCCTGGCGGCTTCGGCGTCCAGGGTGACGGTTCCGGCAGCGCTGTCCCAGGTCCACAGTCCCGTCGCGAGGGCGGACAGGACCTCCCCCACGGTGGGCGGGAGCTCACCAGTGCGCATTGACCCACTCTAAGAACAGCTGATCGGACCGTGCCACCGTAGCGCTCCGCCGGGACCGGGGCGGGGCTTTGGGACGAGGCCGTGGGAAGCAGTGGGTTCGTGGGGCTGCTCGCGCAGCTCCCCGCGCCCCTCGCGAAGTTCCCCGCGCCCCTTGCGGGGCGCCCCGGCCGGTACCCTGGGTTCCGTTGTTTCACGTGAAACACGGACAGTGAACCGTCAGTGAACCGTGCGACACGGCCCCAGATCCCCGATCAGCGAAGACTGGATGAACGACGATGCATCGGTACAGGTCCCACACCTGCGGCGAGCTCCGCGCCTCTGACGTCGGCACCGACGTCCGGCTGAGCGGCTGGCTGCACAATCGGCGCGACCTGGGCGGCATCCTCTTCATCGATCTCCGCGATCACTACGGCATCACGCAGCTGGTGGCCCGTCCGGGCACCCCGGCGTACGAGGCGCTGGACAAGATCTCCAAGGAGTCGACCGTCCGCGTCGACGGCAAGGTCGTCTCCCGCGGCACCGAGAACGTCAACCCGGACCTCCCGACCGGCGAGATCGAGGTCGAGGTCGGCGAGGTCGAGCTGCTCGGCGCGGCCGCCCCGCTCCCCTTCACGATCAACGCGGAGGACGGGGTCAACGAGGAGCGGCGTCTGGAGTACCGCTTCCTCGACCTGCGTCGCGAGCGCATGCACCGCAACATCATGCTGCGTACGGCCGTGATCAGCGCCATTCGTCACAAGATGACGGCCCTCGGGTTCAACGAGATGGCCACGCCGATCCTGTCGGCCACCTCCCCCGAGGGCGCCCGCGACTTCGTCGTGCCGTCGCGCCTCAACCCGGGCAAGTTCTACGCCCTCCCCCAGGCCCCGCAGCAGTTCAAGCAGCTGCTGATGATCTCGGGCTTCGACCGGTACTTCCAGATCGCGCCCTGCTTCCGTGACGAGGACGCGCGCGCGGACCGTTCGCCGGGCGAGTTCTACCAGCTCGACGTCGAGATGAGCTTCGTCGAGCAGGAGGACGTGTTCCAGCCCATCGAGAAGCTCATGACCGAGCTGTTCGAGGAGTTCGGGAACGGCCGGCACGTCACCTCCCCCTTCCCGCGCATCCCGTTCCGTGAGGCGATGCTCAAGTACGGCTCCGACAAGCCGGACCTGCGCGCCCAGCTGGAGCTGGTGGACATCACCGATGTCTTCGAGGGCTCGGAGTTCAAGGCGTTCGCCGGCAAGCACGTGCGGGCGCTGGCCGTGCCGGACGTCTCGGCCCAGCCGCGCAAGTTCTTCGACCAGCTCGGCGAGTACGCGATCGAGCAGGGCGCGAAGGGCCTGGCCTGGGTGCGGGTCGCCGAGGACGGTTCGCTGTCCGGCCCGATCGCCAAGTTCCTCACCGAGGCGAACGTCGCCGAGCTGACCAAGCGTCTGTCGCTTGCCGCCGGTCACGCGGTGTTCTTCGGCGCGGGCGAGTTCGAAGAGGTCTCGAAGATCATGGGCGCGGTGCGGGTGGAAGCCGCCAAGCGTGCCGGGCACTTCGAGGAGGGCGTCTTCCGCTTCTGCTGGATCGTCGACTTCCCGATGTACGAGAAGGACGAGGAGACCGGCAAGATCGACTTCTCGCACAACCCCTTCTCCATGCCGCAGGGCGGCCTGGAGGCCCTGGAGACCCAGGACCCGCTGGACATCCTCGGCTGGCAGTACGACATCGTCTGCAACGGCGTCGAGCTGTCCTCCGGCGCGATCCGGAACCACGAGCCCGAGATCATGCTCAAGGCCTTCGAGATCGCGGGCTACGACCGTGACACCGTCGAGGAGCAGTTCGCGGGCATGTTGCGCGCGTTCCGCTTCGGCGCCCCGCCGCACGGCGGTATCGCGCCGGGCGTCGACCGCATCGTCATGCTCCTCGCGGACGAGCCCAACATCCGCGAGACCATCGCCTTCCCGCTCAACGGCAACGCCCAGGACCTGATGATGGGCGCGCCGACGGAGCTGGAGGAGGCGCGGCTGCGCGAGCTGCACCTGTCGGTGCGGAAGCCGCAGCCGAAGTAGGTAATGTCCGGCCAGCCGAAAGTAAGGCAAGCCTTTCTCGGGCTGTTCTGAAAAGGGTCCTGAAGTCGTCCGTCGATTTCAGGGCCCTTTTCCGTGCCTGGGGAAAAGGCATCGTTTTCTCAGCTCGCTGACAGCCTTCTTATCTAACTTCCCGGCGCATGACAGCCAATCAAAAGGATCAGCAGCCCCAAGAGCCGACCGGAAGGGAGGACGTGACGGACTCGCGGGATGTGACGCGCCGCAAGGTCGTCGTGGCGGGCGTCGGTGTCGTCGCGGCGGTGGGTCTGGGCGGTGCCATGGCGGCGAACGCCGTCGCCGGCGAGAAGAGAGAAGAACCCGGCGGCCGCGGTCCCCTCCCGGAGGAGTGCTACCTGCTGACGTCGGAGACCATGGAGGGCCCGTACTACATCGACGCGGACAAGCTCCGCCGGGACGTCACCGAGGACCGTGAGGGCATCCCGCTCCTGCTCCGCCTCAAGGTGATCGACTCCGAGACATGCCGGCCGATCCGCAACGCGGCCGTCGACATCTGGCACTGCGACGCGGTCGGCGTCTACTCCGGCTACGAGGACGTGGGCAACGGTGATGGCGGCCCGGCCCCCACCGGCCAACCCCCGACCGGTGAGCCCCCGAGCGGCGATCCCTCCGGCCCGCCCCCGGGCGGCGGCCACCAGGAGCCGACGGACGACACCCGCTATCTGCGCGGCACCTGGCGCACGGACCGGCAGGGGTTCGTCACCTTCAAGACCGTCTTCCCGGGCTGGTACACGGGCCGCTGCGTGCACATCCACACGAAGGTCCATGTCAACGGCGAGTGGACGGACGCGGGCTATGAGGGCGGCACCACCTGCCACACCGGCCAGTTCTTCTTCGACGAGGAGTCCGTTCTCGCCTCCGCGGTCGTGGAGCCGTACGCGTCCAACACCGCCGACCGTACGACGCTCGACGAGGACGGGCTCTACGACGGCAGCGGCGCCCAGGGCGGCCTGCTGAAGCTTCGTTACGACGAGCGGGACATCTCCAAGGGTGTCCGGGCCTCCCTCACGGTGGGTGTGGACCCGGAGGCCACGAACACCGGCACGGACTAGTTCGCACCGTTCGGCGCGAGGCCCGGAACTCCACCCCCTGGGTTCCGGGCCTTTGCCGTGCCCTCGTCGCCGCATCGGGTACCCGCTGGGGAAGTCATCAGGAGACGCACAGGATTCTCGACGGACGGTCACAGCGGGAGGGGGTGTCATGGGACGTACAGGGTGAGAAACCCGTACGAGCCGTTACAAGCCGTACGGGATGTACGACCCGTACGGGACGCGCCGCCGTAGGGGACGCACCGCCCGTCGGGGACGGAACAGGGACGGAACGTCGGAATGCTGGAGGAGGCCATGAAGCTGGCCGTGCTGGTGGCAGTGTTGCTGATCGTCGGGGCGGTGGTCGCGATCGTCGCGCGGCGGCGGTCCGTGGACGAGCCCGGCCCCGCGTCCGACCTCGACGCGGAGGCCGACGCCAACCGCTGGGTGGTACGGCTGGGCGGCAGCCTGGCCGGTATCGACGTCCGGGCGCAGGCCGGGGCGGGCGGCAGCGCGGCCCACGCCCTGACCGACGCCACCGAATGCCTCCGCACCGCCCGCGCCCAGCTGACCAAGGCCCGCACGCCCGACCAGTACGCCCAGGTCACACGGACGGCGGTCGAGGGACTGCACCGTGTGCACGCGGCGCGTACGGCACTGGGCATGGACGCGGGCCCGAGAGGGGGCGCGGGTTCGGGTGTGGCAGGTCAGGTCGAGGGGTCGGCGTCGGCTTCGGTGCCGGTTCGTACGGCGGTCAGCAGGCCGCTCGACCAGGTCAGCCGGGTCGTACGGAAGTCCGAACGCCCCTCCAGAACCGCGAGCAGGTCGAGGTCGGTCACCGCCGCATCGTGACCCTCCGGCCTGTCGGGGGCCGGCTTCGGAACTACCGATTTCCCGCCCGCGTCCTACTGATCATGACCACGCCACCAGCCACCACTTCCGCCACCAGTCCCGTCCCCACCCCCACGACCCTCGGCGAGGAGATCCTCCTCCTCTCCCTCGATGACACGACAGGAGAGGCCCGGCTCCCCCTGCGAACGCCCTACGCGATCGCGGCGGCGGCCCTGCTGGAGCGGGCCCTGGCCGCCGACACCGACGACACCGCCAACACCGACGACACCGACGCAGCCGTCGGCACCGCCGGCTCGGCCGAGGCGGTGCTTCCGGACGACGCGGAGAAATGGGTCGCGGAACACCGTACGGAGGAGTACGAGGCCGCCCTCCAAGGCCTGCTGGCCAAGGGCCTGATCCGTAAGGAGAAGCGCCGCGTCCTGCTCGTCTTCCGTACCACCGGCTACCCGGAGTCGGACGGCACGGTGGAGGCGGCACTGCGTGGCCGCCTGGCGAAGGTGGTCCTGGAGGGCGCCGAGCCGGACCACCGCACCGCCGCCCTGATCACCCTCCTCCACCACGGCGACCTCCACACCCTCGCCTTCCCGGACGCCGACTCCGACGACTCCCCGGCCAAGCGGCGCATGACCGAGACAGCCGAACGGCACTGGGCCGACCCGGCCCTGCGCCGTATGGCCGAGACGGCGGCGGCGGCCTCGGCCGCCCTCACGGCGGCGACGATGGCGACGACGGTGGTGGTGATCACGGCCGTGACATGAGCGGTCGGGTGGTGAACGGTCAGACGGTGACGACGAGCTTGCCCCGGGGGTGGCCGTTCTCCAGGTGGCGGAGGGCCGCGGGTGCCTCCGAGAGGGGGTACACGCGGTCGATGGCCGGGGTGATGCTGCCCTTCTCGGCGAGGTCCTTGAGGGTCACGAGGTCCTCGCGGCGGGCGACGGAGACGAGGTTGCGCAGGTTCTGCCCGATGAACGGGGAGAGCAGCACGGCCCGGAGACCTCGGCTCATACCGCCGAAGAAGCCGGTGCCGCCCTCGCCGCCGACGATGACCAGGGTGCCGCGTGGGGTCAGGGCGCTGCGCAGCACGGGCAGGGAGCGAAGGCCCGCGTTGTCGACGATGACGTCGTAGCGGTGGGGGCTGTCGCTGATGTCGGCTGTGGTGTAGTCGATGACGTGGGTGGCGCCCAGGGAGCGGACGAGGTCCGCGCCGCCGGGACCGCAGACGCCGGTGACCTCGGCGCCGTACATCGTGGCGAGTTGGACGGCGTACGTCCCCACGCCGCCGGACGCGCCGATGACGAGGACCCGTTGACCCGGCTGCGGGCGGGATGTGCCGCTGAGGGCCTGGAGGGCGGTCATGCCGGAGACGGGGAGGGCGGCGGCCTGCTCGAAGGTGAGGTTGGCGGGCTTGAGCGCGATCTTGTCGGCCTTGGCGCGCGCGTACTCCGCGAACGAGCCCTCGCAGTTGCCGAAGACCTCGTCCCCCGGCTTGAAGTCGGTCACCTTCGCCCCGACCGCCTCGACCCGCCCGGCGCCGTCCCAGCCCCGCACGGGGTTCTTGGGCTTACGCAGCCCCAGCACGGCACGGGCCACGTACGGCCGGCCCGTCATCAGATGCCACACCTCGGGGCCCACACCGGCGGCACGCACTTCGACCAGCACCTCGTCGTCCCGGGGGACGGGGCGGTCGATGTCGCGCAGTTCCAGGAGGTCCGCGGTGCCGTAGGCATCCTGAACGATCGCCTTCATGGCGTAACTCCCCTTTGTGACTCCCGGCACCGTACGTCCCGGTTCCTCTGAGCATCCCGGCAGCTCGAACGCCTGACCAGATTCCTGGGGACGGTCTTGGGGGTGGGCGCGATGAGTTTTCCTACGGCGGAAGCCTTACCGGCTGACGACCTGGTGAGCTGGGTGGGGTGCCGTTCGCTGTCTCTTCAGGTGAACAGATCCCTGGCGTCGGTCGCGGCCCAGGCACGGTCGAACCAGTGGGTGAGGGTGTCGAGGTCGGTGCAGGTGGTGATGCGTTCCCGGATGTCGTCGGGTGGGTGGATGCCCTTCCACTTCAGAGTGCGGAGGATCCCATCGGCGCGGCTCTCGGCCATTCCCTTGGCGTATGCGACGGCCCAGCCTTCCGCGTACTCCGGGGACCATCCCTCGATCTTGCCGCGCAGATAGGAGATTTCCTGTGGCGAAAGCCCTTCTCGTTTGAGGATCTCCCTGAATCTCCCGTGGAGTTCCTCCATCGCCTTTTCCAGAGGGAGCCCTACGAGAGCCACTGCGGCCATCAGGGACGTGGCGATTCCCGAGACTTCTTCTTGTAGTTCAGGATTCAGTTCCAGAGCCATACGCGCACGCTAGGAGCGCGTGGGGCACGGAGTCCTGCGAACGGAATGTGATCACTCTTTCGTGGGGCGTGCGGGTGTTCGGCGAGTGCTGGTGAGTGGGGGCCACGCAGTTGAGGGCGCCTGGGGCCTGTGGTCCCTGGCGCCCTCGGCGTCGGCCAGATGTGGTCCGGGCCCCCTTACTGGGCTTCTGACTCCTCGGAGAACAGTTCCTCCGCGTGCGTGACTGTGCCGGATCGGTCGAGCCAGTTGTTGAGGCGGTCGAGGTCGGTGCAGGTGGTGATGCGCTCGCGGGCGCTCATCGAGACAGGAATGCCACGTACTTCCAGTACGCGCAGAACCCCCTTGGCCTCGCCCTGGGCCTGGCCCGCAAGATACGTCTCCTCGAAGAGGGTTCCCCGTCCCGGGAAATAAGTGCCGACCATCTTTTGCAACCCTCTCCATGTCTCGCGGGCCGGAGTGTCCCTCAGGCCTACTTCCAACATCTCACACCAGTATTTCGCCGTGTCCCTGTCGAAGGACCGCATACCGCGGGCCAGCATGTTCAGTATGGCGGTGATTCTCTTGCCCTCGCTATGCACGATCGCCGAGAACGTCGCGATCGCCGGCTGCCGCGCCACCGAGGACTCGTCGGTGATCTCCGGAACGTTGTCCGGTCCCAGGACGAACGGTTGCGTGATCTGGGTCGTCCAGGTGCCGACCCGGCTCATGAAGGGTCCGACCGCCCAGGCCGCGGTGGGGCGGTTCTTGCACACGGTGATGAGCAGCACCGGCAGGTTGAACTTCGCGTGCAGGTAGGCGACGTAGTAGGCCCAGCTGATCCCCTTGCCCGGGGCTTGTTTGGTCTGGGCCTCGATCGCGATCAGGAAGCCGTCGCCCTCGGACGGCTCGACCTTCAGCACCGAGTCCACACGGCGCTCCAACGGCCGGATCTCCGTGGTGTCCGGGGTGAGCGCCTGAATGAACGCCTTCGGTGGCGGCGGTAGTCCCAGCGCCTCGAAGACAGGGGTGAGAACCTCCGGATGATCCTGGAAGATCCGGTGTGCGGCCTCGTGGGTGGATGTGACCATGTGGGCAACCTAGGTGGATCGAGCCCCCGGGCATCCGGCCGATCGGGGTGCGTTCACTCCTTCGGGAACCGGAAAAACGTTCACGCCGCCCTGGCCAGCTCGCACCACACGAACTTGCCCTGGTGTACGAGGTCGTGCTGCACGAGCCCGTGCTGCGTACGCGTGTCGCCGACCGTCGCGTGGCGCGAGCCCAACTCGACTCGCTCCTGTCTCAGTCGGAGATGCCCACGGTGACCGTGCGGGTCATCCCGTTCGACGTCGACGGCTTCGCGGGGGCCAGCGCGGAGTTGCTGTACGCGGGTGGCCGGGTCTCCGCGTTGGACACGGCCCAGCGGGACACTCCGCAAGGCGTGGCCTTCATGGACGCGGCGGCGCAGCTGCGGTCGATGCGAACGCTCTTTCGTAAAGTGGAGGGGGTGTCCCTCGACCCGGTTCGGTCGCGGGACTACATCCACCGCTTGGCGAAGGAGCTGTAATCGTGGCCCAGTGGCAGAAGCCGACCTTCTCCAGCGGGACCGATGGAAGCAACTGTGTTGAACTCGCCGGCAGCGGGACCGGAGTGCTCCTCCGCGAGAGCGACGACCCGACTCGAATACTTCCCGTCTCCCCCGACGCCTTGGCCGCCCTCATCCGGAGCACCCGTCGTTCATGACTCACCAGCCCCCGGAGTTCACCGAAGCCCTGGCCGCCGTCCTGCGCGACCTCCGTGTCCAGGGCCCCGTCCAACCCGACGTCCGCGAGGAGGACGACTACCCCGGCGTCATGCTCTTCGCCCCCGACGGCTCCGGGCACGGCGTTTACGCCGAGCCGGACGGGCGGCCGGCGGTGCTGCTCGCCGAGGTGGCGGGTCAGGTGCAGGGGTGGGCGGTGGAGGCGTTGTGGGCGGCGGGGGTGTCTGCGGTGTGGCCGCAGTGCCCGGAGCATCCGGATACCCATCCGTTGAGGGCGACTGTCGAGAAGGGCGCGGCGGTGTGGGTGTGTCCTCGGAGCGGGGCGGTGGCTTGTCGTGTGGGTGAGTTGGGTTTGGGAGGGTGAGACGCGCTCGGCCGGGGTCAAGGGCTGAGTTGCCGGCGAGCTCATCACCACGCCGATGGGGCCAGCGGTGGCTATTGATCTGTCGCCGGACGCCTCAACCCCGCCCGGTACCGGGGCTGCTCGCCGATCACGGTCGTGGCGTGTCGTGGCCGTCGCCGGTGATCGCTACGCCGATGTTGCCGCCTGCCGCGATGGAACGCGTGCCCGATGCCGTGACCGTCACGCTTGCCCCGCCGCCGGACGGCAACAGTTCCGCCAGCTCGCGCCGCAGCTCCGCGTCCTCGCGCACCGCCCGCTTGATCTGCTGGCGCAGGGCCGCCGCCGCGTCCTCGTCCTCCGGTTCCGACGCGGCGTCGGCGACCGCCGACTCCAGTTCCGCCCGTCCCTGGTCGTCCCGGCGGTGCCATACCGCCTGGAGCATCCGGCGGCCGATGTTCGCCGTGGCCTCCACCGCCGCGCTCTCCGCCCGCGTCAGCACGCCGGTGCCGTACGCGACCACGGCCGCCGTCAGGTACGGGCCCGCCTGGCCCACCAACTGAACAATCTCCGCGCTCATCCCCAGCCCCTTCCCCCGCACGGCCCGTCGCCAACACAGCGTAGGGGAGCGTAGGGATACGCCACTTCCCGTAGGTCGGAAACGCCGGATGAGCACGTATCGGTTCCGGCGGTCAGCGCTTCAGGGCTCGGTACCGCTTCAGCAGGGCCGACAGCTTCGCCGGATCCTTTCCGCCGTTCAGCTCCGTCAGGAGGTCGTCGGGGCAGAGTTCGTACAGGTCGCCCCACCAACCCCGGCGACGGTTGTCGTAGATGCGGTAGCCGCCGGGGACGCCTCGGGCCACATAGCGCCGCTTGCTCACCAGGTACTCACCAAGGGTCGTCCTCCGTCGGGGGATTCAGCGCCTCCTCTTCCAGGAGGCGTTCGGCGATGTCGTCGGCCCAGGTCTGGGCCCATTGGCGGAGTGACATGGTGGCCCGGTCGTCGAGGCCGTGGCGAGTGAATTCCCGGTCGGCGAGCCACTCGATGCCCTCCAGACGGGACTGGAGGTCGGCGAGGTCGAAGCCGGCGGAGGTGTGGCGGCGGGCCAGTTCCTCCAGTTCGGGGAGGGTCCAGCGGTCGGCGGCGGCGTGGACCGCGATGAGGTCCCGCGGGGCGCCCCGGTCGGCCAGGGCGCGGACCTTGGTGCCGACCACGTCTTCGAGGGAGAGGGCCGGTCCCAGGGACGTCTCGACCGGGGGGTGCCACAGGGTTTCCTTGAGGATGTCGAGGGTGCGTTCCTCGGCCGTGGTCGGGTCGGTGATGCGGAGGCGGGCGGAGAGGGGATCGGTCTCCACCTCCTCCAGCAGCCAGCCTCGTTCCGTCAGGCCTGTCCGGACCGTGGCGGCGATCTGGTCCATGGGGGCCGGGTGCTCCGTCGCCACTTCCAGGTGTCGGCCGGGCGGTCTCGCCTCGGTCAGGCCGTGCGCCCGTACCGCGTGGTCGCCGGTCAGGGCCAAGGCGTAGGGGGTGCCGATCGTCAGGATGTCGGTGAGGAGGTGGTGGACCGGGTCCGGCTCGGGGAGGCCGAGGTCGAGGTCGGGGCCGAGGCCGTTCACGTGGTGACCTGGGGGATGGTCTCTGGGGTGACCTGTGGGGCGGTCTCTGGGGTGGTCTGTGGGGTGGTCGTGGCGGGTGAGGGTGGGGCCATGGGGGGATTATCACGGCCCCGGCCCCCGTCGACCGGTCAGTACGGCCGTCGGCCCACCCAGTTGCCCGGTGGGTCGAAGTTCGCCACCACGTACGTCCAGCCGTTGCCGCACCTGACCTTCGCCGCGCCGATCCGTGTCGTGCTGCGCCACACCACCTGGGTGTAGTGGAGGCACGGCTTGCCGCTTACACAGGTGTTTGAGGCGCGGTCGTAGTCGGGCTTCTCCTCCACCCACAGGCGGGCCGCGTCCGACATCGAGAAGTCGGGGCTGGATCCCTTGGCCAGGTTCTCGCCGTACCGGCTGTTCGAGTGGATGAGGCGGCAGTCGTCGACGCGCAGACGGGCCCAGTAGCGGGCGTGGGAGGCGAGCGTGCGGTCCCAGACCAGGGGTGGGACGCCTACGTCCGCTCGCGCCTTGTTGACGATCGTCATGAAGCCGTTGATCTCCGGCTTTCGCGCCACCGCGGTGCCCGCCCCCGTAGCCCCCGCCGCCGCTTCGACTGCCTCCACGATGGCCGGTGGCGGAACGACGGCCTGTGCCGTAGCGGGCGTCGGCGCCAGTGTCGTCGGCGTCAGTGTCGTCGCCGCCACCATCGCCACCGCGGCGATCGTCCGCAGTCCGTGCTGCCGCACGATGCGTACCTCCTCGATCCTCGATCCTCAACTTCCCTACTGACGTCGCCACTTGTAGACGAGGTGTGGGAAACGTCGTTGAGGATGGAGCGACCTGCCATCCCATCGGGGGAAACCGGAGTGGCGAGGGTTTGAGGGGATGCGCGAACCGCCCGTGACTCCAAGGGAGTTCACGGGCGGTTCGTTCGACGTTGGCGTCAGCTGGAGAAGGGGACGGCGTCGGCGGGGTTGGCGTGCCAGTTGGTGGCGATGGGCTGGTCGACCGTGACCGTGCGGGGGAGGCGGAGGGTGACGAAGTTGTCCACGTCGCCCGCGACGGAGAGGTGGATCGCCTCGAACTGCCTGCCGTTGTCGTTGTCCGTGGTCTTGGGGTTGATGCCGGCGTAGGCGGCGGTGGAGCCGGAGAGCTTGATGGTGTCGCTGACGCCGTGCTCGGCGGGCGAGAGCTCGGTGTCGGCGGAGGATCCGAAGGACCCGGAGGGGAAGACGCCCTCCAGGTAGCAGGTGATGCCGGGCAGGGCCTTGGCGGTGACGAGGAGGTAGCCACCCGCCTGCGTCTTCTCGCTGACCTTGAAGGTCAGGTCGTTGGTGCCGCAGGCCTGTCCGACGTCCTTGCCGTTGTCGGCGGTGGCAGTGGTGGCCGCGGTGGCGGTGAGGGTCACCGCCGCGACCGTGGCCAGGGCGAGGCGGGCGGAGCGGGCGAGAAGACGCGAACGCATTGAAATCTCCAGTGCGGAAGTGGGTCGTCCAGCGGGTTGCTTGGACGACTCCAGCTTGTTCCGCGATCTGTCCCACCCGCCACAAAAGGCGGCCACTACGGGACGCTGGAACGCCGGAACGGGCGCTGACCAGCACAGACGCTGACGGTCTGGAACGTTCAGCGGGACGGGGGAGCCGTGAGGCCATCCGGCTCCATGGCCTCATGGCGGTCTCATGGCCGCCCGCCGCGACCAGGTCTCGACGCCGTACCCTGCGTCAGGGCGCTCTACAACTACGACCACAGCCGTTTCGCACTCAGCTGTCCCCTGGTCGAGGGACGCCTGTCGTTCACCTTCCGAACTTCTCAAGTTCAGTTAAGGGAAGACAAAGGAAGCTCAAAGCTTGACCCGCGATCGTCCATCGTCATGGACCAGACCCTTCTCGTGGTCGCCGATCTGGCCGCCATCTCCGTACTGACCTTCGCGGTCTACTTCCCGCGCCACCACCGCCGGGACCTCATCGCCGCCTTCCTCGGCGTCAACGTCGGTGTCCTCGCGGTGGCGATGACGCTCAGCTCGTCGTCGGTGGGCATCGGGCTCGGGATGGGGCTGTTCGGAGTCCTGTCGATCATCCGGCTGCGCTCCAACGAGATCGCCCAGCACGAGATCGCGTACTACTTCTCCGCACTCGCCCTCGGCCTGCTGGCCGGGCTGCCGGAGGAGGTCAACATCCTGTCGGCCCTGCTCATGGCGCTGATCGTCGCCACGATGTACGTCGGCGACCACCCGAAGCTGTTCGGCCGTCACCGGCAGCGCAGCCTGCGCCTCGACGCCGCCTACACCGACGAGGACGCCCTGCGCGCGCACCTCGAAGTGCTGCTGGGCGGGCGGGTGGTGAACCTGTCCGTGCAGAGCGTCGACCTGGTCAACGACATGACCCTGGTCGAGGTCCGGTACGTCGTCACCGACGAGGGACCGCGCGCGCCGCAGGAGGCGGGCGACCGGGTCGAGCAGGGGCAGACGCAGGGGCAGCGGCAGGCGCAGGCGCAGGGGCAGGCGCAGGGGCAGCGGCAGGCGCAGGGGCAGGGCATCCGCGCATGACGGTCCTCGACTCCGTCGCGCCCGTGGTCGGGGCGCTGCGTCCCATCGGCCTCGACGAACTCGTCGACCGCGCCGAGCTGCTGACCCGCCTGGACCGCAAGTACATGCTGCCGCTCACCGACCTTCCGCTCGTGGTCGGCGGGCTCGACGGTGGGGGCACCTCCCGGTCGAGCGGAGCCGAGACTGGGGGAGTGCGGGTCCTGGAGGTCGACGGCGAGCGGCAGTTCGCGTACCGGTCCGTGTACTTCGACACCCCGGACATGGACGGCTATCTGGGCGCCGCCCGCCGCCGACGCCGCCGCTTCAAGCTGCGGATACGGACGTACCTGGCGTCCGGGCAGCACTTCCTGGAGGTCAAGACGCGCGGCCCGCGCGGCACCACCGTCAAACAGCGCGTCCCGTACGACGGGGAGCTGGGGCGGCTGGGGCCCGAGGCGCGGGCGTACGCCGAAGAGGTGCTCGGCGCGGCGGGCATCGACGCGCGCGGCTTCCGGCTGGTGCCCACACTCACCACCCGCTACCGCCGGACCACGCTGTTCCTGCCCGGCAGCGGCAGCCGGGTCACCGTCGACACCGACCTGACCTGGGCACTGCCCGACGGCACCGCACTGCGCACCCCCGAGCGGACCATCGTCGAGACCAAGGCCGGGCGCGCGGGATCCGGCGCCGACCGGCTGCTGTGGTCGCTCAAGCACCGGCCCTGCCCGGTCTCCAAGTACGGCACCGGGCTCGCCGCGCTGCGGCCCGACCTGCCCGCCCACCGCTGGCTGCCCGTTCTGCGGCGCCACTTTCCCACCACACCGGCACTGAACGGGAGTTCCGCATGAACATCCGCACGACCACCTGGAAGAGAAGCGCGCGACGACTGCGTACGAAGGTGGCGGGCGCTCTCGCCTCCGTCGTCCTCGCGACCGCCGCGCTGGCCGGGTGCTCCTCCGGGAGCGACTCCGCGTCCGCGTCGTCCGACGCGTCGTCGAGCGCGAGCGCGGCGGCCGCGGTGGACGGCTCCCGGACGGCATCCGCCGTCCTCGCCGACAACGAGGACACGCACGCCGAGGACGGCGACACGGAGTACGACGAGTCCGAGGCCGTCGGTGTCGAGCTGAACGGGGACGCGGCCGAGGCGGACGGCAAGGGCGTGGACGTCGACGGGTCCACCGTCACCATCACCGCCGGCGGGACGTACCGGCTCAGCGGCTCCCTCGACGACGGGCGGATCGTCATCACCGCCCCCGAGGCGACCGTGAAGCTGGTCCTCGACGGCGTCGACATCTCCAGCTCCTCCGGTTCCGCGATCGCCGCGACCGAGGTGGAGCGGCTGGTCGTCGTCCTCGTGGACGGCAGCGAGAACAAGCTGAGCGACACCGACTCCTACGCCGACGACGCCGAGGCGAACGCCGCCCTGTACAGCGCGGGCGACCTGACGATCGGCGGCAGCGGCTCGCTCACGGTGCGGGGGAACGGCAACGACGCGATCGCCGGCAAGGACGGGCTGGTCGTCGAGGGCGGGAACATCACCGTCGAGGCCGCCGACGACGGCATCCGCGGCAAGGACTATCTGGTGGTCAACGGTGGCACGGTCACCGTCACCGCTCAGGGCGACGGGCTCAAGTCCGACAACGCGGACGAGGAGGACGCCGGGTACATCGTCGTCGACGGCGGGACGGTCAAGGTCACCGCGAACGGTGACGCCGTGGACGCCGCCACCGATCTCGTCGTCACCGGCGGCGGGCTGACCGTGAAGAGCGAGGCCTCCGACGACACCTCCGCGCACGGCCTGAAGTCCGGTGTGATCACGGTGTTGGAGGGCGGCACGGTCGACGTCTCGGCCTCCGCCGACGCCCTGCACGGCGACGCGGCCGTCCACCTCAACGGCGCGACCGTCAGCCTCTTGGCGGGCGACGACGGCATCCACGCCGAGGGCGACCTGGTCATCAGCGAGGGCACCTTGAAGATCACGGACTCGAACGAGGGTCTGGAGGGCAAGGACATCCTGGTCAGGGGTGGTACGACGACGGTCACGTCCAACGACGACGGCGTCAACGCCTCCGGCAGCGAGGCGACCACCGAAGACCAGGGCGGACGCGGCGGCCCCGGCGGTGGTGGCATGGGCGTCGGCGACTACTCCGCCAAGGTCACCGGCGGCACCCTGATCCTCAACTCCCAGGGCGACGGCTTCGACTCCAACGGCACCGCCGAGATCACCGGCGGCACGGTCGTCGTCAACGGGCCCGAGACGGGCGGCAACGGCGCGCTCGACGTCAACGGCAGCTTCACCGTCAGCGGGGGCACGCTCCTCGCCGCCGGCAGCGCGGGCATGGTCGTCGCCCCGGACGAGGAATCGGAACAGGGCTGGCTGTCGGCGACGCTGGACGCGTCGGTCGAGGCGGGCACCACCCTGCACATCGTCGACTCCGATGGCGAGGTCGTCGCCTCGTACGTCACCTCGAAGACCATCCAGAACGTCGTCTACTCGGGCGAGTCGATCAAGAGCGGCGAGGAGTACACCGTCTACTCCGGAGGCTCCACCTCCGGCTCCGACACCGGCGGCCTCGCGGAGTCCGGCAAGCTCGCCTCCGCCGAGAAGATCGCCACGGTCACCGCGGGCGAGGCCCCGGAAGGCGGAGGCTTCGGGGGTGGCGGGCCGGGCGGCAGGCAGTAGCGGACTCCGCCCGGGGTGCTGTAGCCGGACTCCATCCGGGGTGCTGTAGCTGGACTGCGCCCCGGAGCGCTGTAGCTGGACTGCACCCCGGAGCCCTGTAGCCGGACTCCGCCGTGAGCCGGGCCCTGTCCCGCTACGCGGACGACCCGAAGTTCTGGGTCCAGTAGTTGCCCGGCTGTGCCAGGCCGATGCCGATCTCCTTGAAGCCGCAGTTGAGGATGTTGGCCCGGTGGCCGGAGCTGTTCATCCAGCCGTCCATGACGCTCTCGGGGGTCCCGTACCCGGCGGCGACGTTCTCGCCCGCCGACCTGTAGGCGTACCCGACGCGGGCGAGCCGGTCGGTCATGGACGAGCCGTCGGAGCCGGTGTGGGACATGTTCTGGTGGTCGGCCATGTCCTGGCTGTGGTTCTGCGCGGCCTTGGTGAGCTTGGCGTTCTCGGTCACCGGCGCGCAACCCGCCTTGTCGCGTTCGGCGTTGACCAGAGCCAGCACGCGAGCCGTGGGCCCGGAGTCCACGCTGCTCGTGGAGGTGCGGGGAGCGGTGGCGGGACGCGTGGCCTTCGGGGTGCTCGGCGGCGACGTCGTCTTCCTGGGTTGGTCCGCGGTGGGCGTGGGCGTCGGGCGGGCGGACTTCGAGGGAGACGCGCTCGGGCTGGTGCGGGAGCGAGAGGGGCTCGGGGTGCCGGACGGAGAGGCGGAGGAGTCCGTGGCGGAGGGCGTCGCGGACACGGACGGTGTGCGCGACGGCGTCCGGGAAGCCGTATTCGACTCCGACGTGTCCCCTCCCCACCAGGAGAACGCCACACTGCGCAGGCCTCCGAGTCCGACACCGCTCGCCTGCGCGGCCACGGGGACACCCACGGCGCCCACAGCCAGCACGGCGGCGGAGGCGATGGCTATCTTGCGGCGTTTCGAGCGTGTCCTTCTCTGGCGGTGCTTGCTCATCCGTGGCCTCACTCACAAGCGACATCGGCCGGCCCTGGCCCTGGCGAGCCGCCATTATGGGGACGGTCGCGCGCTCCGGGCAACGAACACCCGTACTAACGCTGAGTGGTGCCGAGGAGGCCCCGGCCGGGGTGTGAAGGCCCGCCGATCCGGCCGCCGGCACTCGCGAACAGGCCCTCGGGAACAGGCGGAAGGCGTTCTCCCGTGGTGACGGGCGCCGAAATCATCGAGCCGGAAGACCGGTTGAATTGACACCCATGGCGAAAGATGCCTGATTCATGGCCAAAAGAAAGTAGTTGTCATCGAAGAGAAATCGGACAGTCAGCGATATTCAGGAACAACCCCGGCGTGACGCATGTCACCGGGAAGTGTCCGCCTGCGACCCCGGGGGCTCCAGGGGCAGGGCGTACGGGATCGGTGCAGACTGGAAGTGCGGGGTTTCCCGAGAGAGCGGACCCCTGTACGGAGATTCCCCGAGGCCCTGCGGTGATCCAGTCATGGAGGAAACATGACGGCAGTCACGCGGACGGATGTACCCGTCGAGATCGAGGGCAACGGCGTCGAACTGCGGATGCAGGACATCGGCGGCGACACGGATGTCGCGTTCGTCCGGCTCCCCAAAGGCGCGGACATGCGGCCGGCCCTCAAGGACGAGCCCGACAACCTGTGCCAGGTCCCCCACTGGGGCTACATGTTCAAGGGCCGGCTCGTGATGCACACCAAGGAGGGCGACAAGACCTACGAGGAGGGCGAGGCCTTCTACTGGCCGCCCGGTCACGCGCCGGAAGCCCTGGAGGACTGCGAGTACGTGGACTTCTCGCCCCGCAAGGAGTTCGAGCAGGTCATCAGCCACGTGAAGTCGAACCTGGGCTGACCACGACTCAGATTCCCTGACGCGAAAGGAAGTTGGCGGCAACCTTTCCCCGCACGGCGACCACACATGAGTCAGAACCCCCTTCACGGGGGCTCCACACGAACCACGTGTTCTCCCGAACCACGTACGTTACGTAAGGACTCATCCGTGGCCTCTGCCTCTCCGCGCCCGTCCCACCGCCGGTCCCTCCGAGGGCGCCGGACCCTCGTGGTCTCCGCTGCCGCCGTGGCCGCCGCTGTCGGCGCCGGCGTCCTCGTGATGAACGCCAAAGCCAGCCCCGTGGACCTGTACCACCAGGTGCTGCCCGCCAAGGACGGCTGGGCGGCGTCCGGTTCCGGTACGACCGGCGGCACGAAGGCCGACGCGGCGCACACCTTCACGGTGTCCACCCGGGCGCAGCTGGTGAAGGCGCTGGGCTCCGCGACCGACACCACGCCCCGGATCATCAAGATCAAGGGCACGATCGACGCCAACACGAACGACTCCGGCAAGAAGCTGACCTGCGCGGACTACGCCGCCGGCACCGGCTACTCGCTCTCCGCCTACCTCAAGGCGTTCGACCCGGCGACGTACGGCAAGAAGGCGCCGTCCGGCACCCAGGAGACCGCCCGCAAGACCGCCGCGGACAAGCAGAAGAAGAACATCGTCTTCCGGGTGCCGTCCAACACCACCATCGTGGGCGTCCCCGGCACCAAGGCCGGGATCACGGGCGGCAGTCTCCAGGTCCAGAACGTCAAGAACGTCATCGTCCGCAATCTGACGTTCGCCGCGACCGAGGACTGCTTCCCGCAGTGGGACCCCACCGACGGCTCGTCCGGCGAGTGGAACTCCAACTACGACTCCGTCACCCTGCGCGGCGCGACCAACGTCTGGGCCGACCACAACACGTTCACCGACGAGCCGACCTTCGACAAGTCGCTGAAGACGTACTTCGGCCGCAAGTACCAGATCCACGACGGCGCCCTCGACATCACCAACGGCTCCGACCTGGTGACCGTCGAGCGGAACCTCTTCTACTGCCACGACAAGACGATGCTGATCGGCAGCAGCGACACCGACTCCACCGGCAAGCTGCGCGTCACCATCCACCACAACCTGTGGAAGGGCGTCGTCCAGCGCGCCCCGCTGGCCCGTATCGGCCAGATCCACCTCTACAACAACGTCTACGACACGACGTCCCTCAACGGCTACGAGCCGAAGTACAGCATCGACTCCCGGGCCAAGGCCCAGGTCGTCGCCGAGCGCAACGTCTGGAAGGTCCCCGCCGGCGCGAAGGTCGGGAAGCTGCTGAGCGGCGACGGCACGGGCTCGGTCGCCGGCACCGGCAACATCGTCAACGGCAAGGCCACCGACCTCGTCGCCGCGTACAACGCCGCGAGCTCGAAGAAGCTGAAGACGACCGTCAACTGGACCCCGGCCCTCACCGCCGGCCTCCAGACCTCGGTCACCGACCTCCTGACCGGTCTGACGGGCACGACGGGCGCGGGCACCCTCTCCTAGTGCCGCGTCAGCCAAGGTTCGCCCCGTCGCGACGCCCGGCACGCTCCCCCATTCTCGGCTTCGCTCGAACGGGAGGGGCCCCCACCGCCGCACCGGCCGAAAGCCCAAGTACGTCCGGTCCATCGACGGGGCCTTCCGGCCGGCACGCCGAGAGCACGCACCGGACGCCGCTCCTTGACGGGCAAACCTTGGCTGACGCGGCACTAACTCCTGGCCGACCCAAGAGTGAGGGCCCGGGAAGAAGCTCGCTCCCGGGCCCTGAACTCAAGGATGCGTGCGCTACGCGCTCGGCTTCTCCTCCAGGCGGGGGAAAAGGATCGCGCCCTTGGTGATCGTCGAGCCGACCGGGAGTGTGCCCCACTCGCCCGCCTCTTGGACCTTCTGGTCCGCGAGGGCGCCGAGCGAGACATCCGCGCCCAGGGAGTTCCAGAGCTGCTGGGACGTGTCCGGCATGATCGGGTTGAGAAGGACGGCGACGGCGCGGAGGGACTCGGCGGCCGTGTAGAGGATGGTGGCCAGGCGGGCCTTGCCCTTGTCGCTCGTGTCCTTGGCCACCTTCCACGGCTCCTGCTCCGTGATGTAGCCGTTGACCTGCTTGACGAAGTCGAAGACGGCCAGGATGCCGCCCTGGAAGTCCAGCTCGTCGCCGATCTTCCGGTCGGCCTCGGCGACCGCCTTGGCCAGTCCGTCGTGCAGCGCCTTCTCGGCCTCGCCGTCGGCCGTGGCCTCCGGCAGGGCGCCGTCGAAGTACTTGCCGACCATGGCCGCGACACGGGAGGCGAGGTTGCCGTAGTCGTTCGCGAGTTCGCTCGTGTAGCGGGCGGAGAAATCCTCCCAGGAGAACGAGCCGTCCTGGCCGAAGGCGATCGCGCGCAGGAAGTACCAGCGGTAGGCGTCGACACCGAAGTGCGAGGTCAGGTCCTGCGGCTTGATGCCTGTCAGGTTCGACTTCGACATCTTCTCGCCGCCGACCATCAGCCAGCCGTTCGCCGCGATCTTCCCCGGCAGAGGGAGGCCCTGTGCCATCAGCATGGCGGGCCAGATCACCGCGTGGAAGCGGAGGATGTCCTTGCCGACGAGGTGGACGTTCGCCGGGAACGTGGCCTCGAACTTCTCCTGGTTCTCGTTGTAGCCGACCGCCGTGGCGTAGTTGAGCAGCGCGTCGACCCATACGTAGATCACGTGCTTCTGGTCCCACGGAATCGGGATGCCCCAGTCGAAGGTCGAGCGGGAGATCGACAGATCCTGCAGGCCCTGGCGGACGAAGTTCACGACCTCGTTGCGCGCGGACTCGGGCTGGATGAAGCCGGGGTTCGCCTCGTAGTGGGCGAGGAGCTTCTCGCCGTACTCGCTCAGCTTGAAGAAGTAGTTCTCCTCGCTGAGGATCTCCACGGGCTTCTTGTGGATCGGGCAGAGCTTCTGACCCGCGAAGTCGCCGTCGCCGTCGAGCAGCTCGCCCGGCAGCTTGTACTCCTCGCAGCCGACGCAGTACGGGCCCTCGTAGCCGCCCTTGTAGATCTCGCCCTTGTCGTACAGGTCCTGCACGAACTCCTGGACACGGTCGGTGTGCCGCTTCTGCGTGGTGCGGATGAAGTCGTCGTTCGCGATCTCCAGGTGCTCCCAGAGGGGCTTCCAGGCCTCCTCCACGAGCTTGTCGCACCACTCCTGCGGAGACACTCCGTTGGCGTCGGCGGTGCGCATGATCTTCTGACCGTGCTCGTCCGTGCCGGTGAGGTACCACACCTTCTCGCCGCGCTGACGGTGCCAGCGCGTGAGCACGTCCCCTGCGACGGTCGTATAGGCGTGGCCCAGGTGAGGAGCGTCGTTGACGTAATAGATGGGGGTGGAGACGTAGAACGCCTTGCCACCCTGCTTCTCGGTTCCAGTGGCCGCCATGCCCGAAATCCTACTGGGCCCGTGAGGATCGACTCACCTGCGTTTCGGGTGTCGGACGGGCCCCCGGATTTCGCGGGGGCCCGTCCGACACCTGGTGACTAAGGGCGCCAGGCGGCCAGGATGCCCTCGTAGACCTCGGCGTCCGTCAGCTCGCGCGGGGTGTCGCCGGCCAGGAAGTGGGACGTGTTGTCCGTCTTCAGCTTGCGGAGGTAGTCGAACGCCTTGTTCTCCGGGTCACCGAACGCGACGAACGCGAAGTGGACGGCCGGGTGGTTCTTGGCGGCGTCCGCGAGCGCCTGGTTCGCCGGGGTCTTGGCGTCCGGGGCGCCGTCGGTCTGGAAGACGACGAGGGCGGGGGCGCCGGGGTCGGCTGCCTTCCGGTGCTGGGCGAGGACCTCCTCGACGGCCACGTGGTAGCTCGTACGGCCCATACGGCCGAGTCCGCCGTGCAGGTCGTCGACCTTGTTCTCGTACGAGTCGAGGGTGAGCTCGCCGGTGCCGTCGAGCTCGGTGGAGAAGAAGACGACGGGGACGGTGGGGGACTCGGGGTCGAGGTGGGCGGCGAGGGCGAGGGTCTGCTCACCGAGGGCCTGTGCCGAGCCGTCCTTGTAGTAGCCCCGCATCGAGGCGGACCGGTCCAGCACGAGGTACACCTTGGCGCGGGCGTCGGTGAGGTCCCGCTTCTCGAGTACGGCCTGTGCGGCGGTGTACGCGGTGCGCAGGCTCGCCGGCACCTCGGCTCCGCCCTCGGCCGTCTCCGTCTTCCCACCCGCACCACCCGTGCGACTTTCGTCGTCGACCGCGGGTACCTCCTGCGGGGCGCCCTCACCGCCGCCGAGCGCGGGCTCGGGGGTGGCGTCCACGGCGGCCGCCAGGGGTTCGGGGGTGGCCTGGGGCTCAGGGGCGGCTTCGGGCTCCGGCTCCGGGGTGGCCTGGGGCTCGGAGGCAGCCACCGGCTCGGGCTCCGGCTCCGGGGTGGCCTCGGGCTCCGGGGCGGTCTCGGGCTCCGGCGTGGTTTCCGGCTCCTTCGCCGCTTCCGGCTCGGGCTCCGGTTCGACGACGGCCTCGGGCTCCGGCGCGTTCACGGCCTCCGGCTCCGGGGTGGCCTCAGGCTCCGTCGCGGCTTCCGGTTCCCGCACAGCCACCGGCTCCGGCTCGACCTGCGACTCGGCCTCGACCGCAGGCTCCGCCTCGGCCGCAGGCTCCGCCTCGGCGCCCGGCGTCACCGTCTCAGCGTCCGCTTCCGGCTCCGACTCGGCCACCGGCGCCACAGACTCGGCGGCGGCCTCCGACTCCGCCCCCACCTCGCTCTTCGACGCCGCAGGCTCGGCCTCGTCTTCGGCGACTGCCTCCGACTCCACCTTGGCCACAGCCTCAGCCTTCGGCTCTACCTCAGCCTCAGCCTCAGCCGTGAGCTCGTTCTCCGCCGCCGGCTCCACCTCGGCGGACAGGACTGGCTCGGCTTCAACGACAGGCTCCGGCTGGACCACCGGCGTGGACTCGACGACCGGCGTCTCCGCCTTCGTCTCCCCCTCCACCTCAGCCTCAGCCGTCAGCTCGGTCGCAGCCTCAGCCTCAGCCTCCGGATCCACCGTCGGCTTCGCCTCAGCCTCAGCCTTCGGCTCGACCTCAGCGTCTGGCTTCGCCTCAGCCTTCGGCTCTACCGCCGCCTCAGCCTTCGGCTCTACCGCCGCCTCAGCCTTCTGCTCCGCCGCTGCCCTCGGCTCAGCCTCTCTCGTCCTCTCGGCGCTCTCCTCGGCCCGCGGCTTCGGCACCGTCACGTTGTCGAAGGCCGCGGAGACGAGTTCGTCGACGACGGAGGGGGTCGGCGTGGGCGCCGCAGGCTCGGCAGCGGCGGTGGTGGAGGTCGGCTCGGCCGACGGGGCCGGAACCTTCGGCTCGGCCTCCCGCAGGGAAGCCCGCTCGGGCTCCCGCTGGGGAGCCGACTCGGCCTCCGTCGCGGAGGCGGCTGCGGCCTCCGTGGAGGAAACCCGCTCCGCCTCCTGCGAAGGAACCGTGTCGCGCCCCTTGTGTGAGCGGCTGAACGCATTCCGCAGGAGAGAGAGAATGCCCATGTGCGCAACCCTTCGGGTGAGTTGAAGCCCGTCAATCCCTGGCCAGGACGGACACGTAAGGTTAGCGGCCAGGATTGGTGATCTTGGGGTGGGGCGGGGTGTTTCACTATCTCCACCACCCCGCGCTGTCAACACCGCCTGAACGGCCGCAGGTTCACCCCCTGTTCACCTTCCGGCTCCGTTCTCGAACGCGCGCCCCCCTAACGTCGCGCTCACACCAAAGGCACATAAGAGGAGCGCAACGTGCGCAAGCTGCTGCCCATGATCGCCTCGCACCCCGGCGGCCGTTCCGCCCTGACCTGTCGGTTCCGTTGTGGTGACGCCTGCTTCCACGAGGTGCCGAACACCAGCACCAACGAATACGTGGGTGATGTCATCGCGAGCGCGCTGAGCCGCCGCTCGGTGATGAGAGCCGCCGCCGTCGTCTCCGTGGCCACCGCGGCCGGGGCGACCGCCCTCGGCACCGCCGTGCCGGCCGCCGCGGCCACGACCGAGACCGCCACCACGTCCAAGGGCAAGGGCAAGGCCGCCCGTGGCCTCCGGTTCACCGCCGTCGCGCCCAACACCACCGACGCCGTGACCGTCCCCGAGGGCTACAAGCAGAACGTCGTCATCCGGTGGGGCGAGCCCATCCTGCGCGGCGCCCCCGCCTTCGACCCGGAGAACCAGACGGGCAAGGCCCAGGCCGGCCAGTTCGGCTACAACTGCGACTTCCTCGCCCTGCTCCCGATCCCCGGTGAGCGCGGCCGCCAGCTCCTCGTCGCGAACCACGAGTACACCGACGAGATCCTGATGTTCCGCGGCTACGACGCCGCCAACCCGACCCGCAACCAGGTCGAGGTCGCCTGGGCGGCCCACGGCCTGGCCGCCGTGGTCGTGGAGGAGGACCGGCGCACCGGCAAGCTCACCGCCGTGCCCCGCCACCACCTCAACCGGCGCGTCACCGCCACCACCGAGTTCCGCCTGACCGGCCCCGCCGCCGGCTCGGACCTCCTCAAGACCTCCGCCGACCCGACCGGCACGAAGGTGCTCGGCACCCTCAACAACTGCGCCGGCGGTACGACCCCGTGGGGCACGACCCTCCACGGCGAGGAGAACTTCAACCAGTACTTCGCCAACAGCAGCCGGGCCACCGACAAGCGGTACGGCATCGGCACCGGCGCCACCGAGCGCAAGTGGGAGCGGTTCGACAAGCGGTTCGACGTCGCCCAGGAGCCGAACGAGGTGCACCGCTTCGGGTACGTCGTCGAGCTCGACCCGTACGACCCGTCGTCCACGCCCCGCAAGCACACCGCCCTCGGCCGCTTCAAGCACGAGGGTGCGACCGTCCGCCTCACCCACGACGGCCGCCCCGTCATCTACTCCGGTGACGACGAGCGCTTCGACTACTTCTACAAGTTCGTCAGCAGCAAGCGGATGAAGAGGGGCAGCTCGCGGGCCGTACGCGAGCACAACCTCTCCCTGCTCGACGAGGGCACGCTCTACGTCGCCAAGCTCACCGGCGACTCCCCGGCGATCGAGATCGACGGCACGGGCAAGCTGCCGGCCGACGGTGAGTTCGACGGCGCCGGCGAGTGGATCCCGCTGGCCACCGCCACCGCCAAGGGTGCCGTCTCGCACGTGGACGGCATGACGGCCGACGAGGTCTTCGTCTTCACCCGGCTCGCCGGTGACAAGGTCGGCGCCACGAAGATGGACCGCCCCGAGGACATCGAGCCCAACCCGGTCACCGGCAAGGTCTACGTCGCCCTCACCAACAACACCAACCGCGGCAAGACCGGCTTCGCGCCCGCCGACGAGGCCAACCCGCGCAACGCCAACAAGCACGGCCAGGTCCTCGAACTCACCGAGCACCGCAACCGGCCCGAGAGCACCAAGTTCGGCTGGCTGCTCTTCCTCGTCGCGGGCGACCCCGAGGACCCGGCGACCTACTTCGCGGGCTTCCCGAAGGACGACGTCAGCCCGATCTCCTGCCCGGACAACGTCGCCTTCGACCCGTACGGCAACCTGTGGATCTCCACCGACGGTGCCCAGCTCGGCTCGCACGACGGTCTGTTCGGTGTCGCCACGCGCGGTGAGCGGCGTGGTGAGCTGAAGCAGTTCCTGACGGTTCCGAGCGGCGCCGAGACCTGCGGCCCGATCGTCCAGGACCGTCGCGTCCTGGTCGCCGTCCAGCACCCGGGCGAGCTCGACGGAGCCACCGTCGAGAACCCGAAGAGCGCCTGGCCCGACGGAGCCGGCAAGTACGTCCGCCCGGCGGTCGTCGCGGTGTGGCGCGCGGACGGCTGCGACATCGGCGTCTGATCCGCGTAGGTAAGTGACGTACGTACACATGTGAACGCGGGCCGTCCTCCTGTCGGGGAGGGCGGCCCGCGTGTGTGTGCGCTGAGGCTGGGCTCAGGGGGCCAGGCAGCTCACGCCCGGGAGGGCGGTCGGGTCCAGGAGGCCCGCCGGGTCGAGGAGCGCGGCCGGGTCGACGAGCTCCGTCACGCCGGCCGGGGTCTCGGTGACACAGGTGACGGTCCCGACCGGGTCCGGGATGGCGTTGGCGGCCGGGGCCATGGTGCCGGCGAGGGCGAGGGTTCCGAGCAGGACGGTCGCGGTGCGACGCATGAAAAATCCCCTTATAGGTAGGGCGGTTGAACAGGATTGATCATTGCGCCTTTTCGCCTGCGAATGCGCCCTCAGTCACTCGTGCGGGGATGACGTAACGATTCAGCGCCCTGCGTCGAGTTGACCTCACAGATGCTGATGCCAGTACAGATGCCAGTACAGATGCCGGTGTCAGTGCGGTGACGTGATCGTCCGGGCCGCCGCCACCTCCTGCCGCAGCGGCTCCAGCACGCTCCCCGGCGGCCCGCTCAGATCGGACCGGACCTCGTACAGTACGTGCGTCTTCCGCAGCCCCTCCGCCAACTCCCTCAGCTGCAGGGCGACTTGGTCGACCTCGGCGGCGGACGGCGGCTCCGCTCCCTGCTTGATCCGGACCCGCCCGGCCGTCGTCGCGTCGACGATCCGCTCCACCGCCACGACCAGCGGCCACCAGGCGGCGGCGCGCCGGCCGATGGGCGGCGGTTCGGTGAGGGCCCGCTGGAACTCCGTACGGATGGCGGAGAGGTCCCGGTAGAGACGGCGGCGCATCCGGGCCCGCCCGGCGGGGTCCGCGGGGACCTCACCGAAGGCGCGTTCGACGTACGCGGCCGTGTCGGCGACGGCGTTCGCGAGCCGGTCGCCGACGCGCGCGTGCCAGCTCTCCGGCCAGAGCAGATAGCCGGCGACGAGGGCGATCGCGCAGCCGATGAGGGAGTCGACGAGACGGGGGACGAGCAGGCCGGTGCCCTGGTGGTTGAGGGTGTCGGAGAGGAGCAGGATCACCGGGGTGATGGCGGCGGTCTGATAGCCGTAGCCCCGGGGTGTGAACACCGGGATGAGCGGCGCGAGGACCAGCATCACCGGCACGTCCCACCAGCCGCGCGGCACCTGCGAGAGGATCCCGGCGGCCACCACCAGACCCACGACCGTGCCGAGCGCCCGCAGCAGCGCCCGGGAGAACACCGACCCGAAGTCCGGCTTCAGGACGAACGTGATGGTCAGCGCCACCCAGTACGAGCGCGGCACGGCCACCAGCGACACCAGGGCCTGGGCGATGCCGATGCACAGGGCGAGGCGCAGGCCGTAGCGCCAGGAGGCGTCGGAGAGGGCGACGTTCCGGGCGACCCGGACGGCGCGTACGCCCAGCGGGGCGGGGCGGCCGGCCCGGTCGCCGGCCTTCTTCAGCGCGTCCGGCGACTTCTCGGTGACGACGTCGGCGGCGTGCCGCAGCGCCTGGTCGACCGCCCGCCCGATCGCACTCGCGGGCTCGGGCAGCCGCAGTCCCAGCGGCCCCGAGTACCCCGTCTCGACGGCCTCCGCGAGGTGGCGTACGGCCGTGGGGATCTCGGCGGGCAGCGGCCGACCGGACAGCCGTACCGCCGGGGCGGCCTCCACCAGCGGGGTGATCGCGTTCAACTGGGCCAGCAGCCGCACCAGTTCGGGACTGCGGCCGTGGTGGCGGGCGCGGCGGGCGAGGACGAGGTCGTAGGACTGGTCGAGGGACTGGGTGACGAGGTGCCGGGCGGCGTCGTACGCGTCGGTGTGCCCGGCCAGGTCGTCCGTGGTCGTGGTCGCGAGGAGGTCCGCGACCTTGCGGTACGTGTCCGCGACGGCGGCCCGTTCCGGTACGCCCGCCCTGAGCGGCCAGGCGAGAAGGGCCTGCGCGAGGACGAGGAGGCCGCCACCGCTCATCAGCAGCGGGGCCAGCCACCACGCCCCGGGCATCGGGAGGCCCGCGCCCACCACCGAGTTGAGGAGCAGCAGCAGTCCCGACACGGAGGCCACGGCGCCGATCGACGAGATCATCCCGGAGACGAGCGCGACCCCGGTGAGCGCGGCGACGGTGACCCAGCCCTGGCCGTACACCAGTGAACCGAGCGTGATGCCCACGGCGCTGAACAGCTGCGGGATCGCGATCTTGAGCAGCCGCATCCGGTACGCGTCCGCCGTGTCGCTGATGACGCCCGAGAGGGCGCCCATGGAGGCGAGCGCCCCGTACTCGGGCCGCCCGGCGGCGAGGCCCAGCGCGAGCGGCAGCGTCAGCGCGATCGCCGCGCGGGCGACGGCGGGCCGGTTGACCGGCGTCTGCTGCGGCTGGAGGTTCCGCACCAGCCAGTCGGGTGGGGCGAGGCTGCTGGGGAACGGGCGGGGCATGGCCCCATTATGGCGGGGCGCACATGCGGCTTATGGGGGCTTTGTCTCACCTTCTTCCGTGCAGGACGACGTCGACGGTGACGGCGTTGTGGTCGGTGCCGGACAGTCCCTGGAAGCGGACCTCGCGTGCGGAGAAGTCCTTGGAGGAGACCAGGACATGGTCGATCTGGGTGCCGATCCTCGGGGTGGTCCGGGAGGGCCAGGTCGGCCTCCGGTCCTGCCCGACCAGACGGGCGGCGTCGCTCAGGCCCGTGTCGAGGATGGCGCGGAAGGCCGCGTGGTCCTGGGAGGCGTTGAAGTCCCCGGCGAGGATGGTCGGCGTCCGGGTGTCCTTGGCCGCGTACGCCCGCAGCGCGCCGAGCTCCCGCCGCCAGGTGTCCAGCTCTCCCGGCAGCGGGGGCATGGGGTGCGCCAGCTGCAGCCGTACGGGGTTGCCCTCGATGTCGGCCACGGCACCGGGCATGCCCATCGTGCCGGGGATCGGGTCGGCGGGCTTGAGGGGGTAGCGGCTGAGGATGACGGAGCCGGTGGAGCCGTAGCCCTCGACGGCCTGGCGGTGGGGGTAGGCCGGGCTCTTTCCACTCTTGCCGCTCAGGTCGCCGAGCGTGTCACGCAGCTTGGCCGAGCAGGTGAGCTCGCACTCCTCGACGAAGACGATGTCGGGCCGGTCGCGCCGCACGGCCTTGACGAGGGCATCGGTGCCCCACCCGAACTGCACGTTGGACGTCATCACCCGCACCTGGGCCAGCGCCGTCCCGCCCGGCTCGGTCGTCTTCCCGTACGGCTCGATGTACCAGGCGAGCACCCCGAGCAGCACGACACCCCAGGTCAGCCCGATCCACCAGCGGGCGAAGAGGGAGAGGAGCAGGGCGAGGCCGGTGGGGGCGAGGAGCCAGGGGAGGAAGGCGAGGAGTTGGGTGACGGGGGTGAAGGCGTCGACGTCGAGGACACGACAGCCGACGACCACACTGACACCGAGGAGGAACAGAGCGGCGAAGGCCTTCTTGCCGCCGTGCGTTTTCCGCCGTGCGTTCACCACCGGCCGCTCGATCGTCGCGCTCTCCACGGGCCGGCCTTTCCGTTCTGCTCTTGCTGTCTGTGTCTCCCTCAAGGACGGGGAACGCGGGGCGAAGGTTGCGACGCGGCCACTCGGGCGGCGAGTACCGGAATGGAAGCGATCTTCTCCGCGTCCAGATCCTCCCAGACCAGCCCGGCCGGGCGGTGCGGCGACGGGCAGGAGATGACTTCGTCCGGGGTGACGATCAGGTCGACTCCGAAGTCGTGGCCCGTGGACGGGAGGTCCTCGTCCAGCACCTGCAGCGAGTGGACGGTGGACACGACCACCGTCCGGGCGCCGATCAGCCCGGCCTCCATGAGAAACGCGAACTCAAGGTCCGAATACCCGGCCCCCTTGGAACGAGTCGAGGCAGCCGTACGGCAGACCGAGATCCCCATGTTGCGCGCGTACCGCCTGTGGTTCGAGCACACGCGCAAGTGCGGCCACTGCAAGGGTGTGCGCAAGGCGCAGGACGGCTGCACGGACGGACGGGAACTCTGGGGCGAGTACCGCCTCGCGCGGATCGGCGGCACGTCATGACCTGGACCATCGAACGAACTCCGAGACGCCCCGTGTACCGCACGGATGCCGGCCAACTCGCCCTTCCCTTGCGTCTCTCCAAGAAGGGCGAACACGCGACGGACGCCGAACTCGTGCTCTCGCTGATCGACGCCGAGCACCTGCACGCGGCGCTGTGCCGTGCCCTCGACGGGCAGCCGGCGCCCTCGTCCGCGCCGGACTGCCGCGACTCGGTCTCCGCAGCGGATGTCGTCGAGGCAGCGCACGTGCTGAGCGCGAGGGTGGCCGACGTGAACCGGCGCAGCAGGAGGCGGCTGTGACCCGTTCGATCATCAAGGCCGCCGAGTGGACCCTGGCACCGGAAACCGCCGAGGGCACTCCACGGGTCCTCTACTCGGCTGTGTGCCTGGCCTGCGGGGCAGAGTCCCCCACGTCGGACAGCGAACGCCTACCCGTAGAAATCTGGGCGCTCAAGCACACCGGCCCTGAACCCCCAGCACCGGCACCGTCACTCTGGCCTCGCCGAAACCCCACCTGACCTGCTCGAACGCTGCGTAAGCACCGCTCGGCCGGCCTGCTGGCCCACGGATGGCCCATGAGGTCCTCTCAACGAACGGAACTGTTGCAGCGACCAGCCGCTCGGCTGGTGGCGTCACGCGCCAGACCTACGCATTACAAGGTGTCTCGCGGAGGGCGGAGCGCCTGCCTGTCCCCACCGTCGGCCAGACACCGAGCTAGGTGTGTATGGGTGACGAGAGACCCGCGAGCACGATCCGGGGCTACCAATCCTGAGTTTTCGCCTACGGCGCGCGACGGAATCGATGGCGATCCGCCGCGCGCCGTTTGTTCCACTGGCTTCTCAGGGCGGCAACCCTGAGCACTCGCCTTTCGGTAAGGGCGCCCGCGTGAGTAGCAACGACTTGACGAACCCGCAGGGCGAGCGGAAGTCGCACTACCTGCCGTGTTGATCCCTATGCCCCGATGTCGGGCAAGCTCTACCAGGCCGATGGCCAGGTCAGCTATCACCCAGAGCACGACGGGAGGTCTGTCTAGCTAGGACCGTCGTGCCCATCGTGCTTCTTGCCGCCGTCGTGGTGACCGTGCTCATCGTGCTTGTTGCCGCCGTCGTGGTGACCGTGCTCATCGTGCTTGTTGCCGCCGTCGTGGTGACCGTGCTCATCGTGCTTCTTGCCGCCGTCGCCCGGAGGGGTGGTGGCCGGAGGGGTGGTGGCGGGAGGCGTCGTAGCCGGAGGGGTGGTGGCCGGGGGGTGGTGGCCGGAGGGGTGGTGGCGGGAGGCGTCGTGGCCGGGGGGGTGGTGGCCGGAGGCGTCGTAGCCGGAGGGGTGGTGGCGGGAGGCGTCGTGGCGGGAGGCGTCGTAGCCGGAGGGGTGGTGGCCGGAGGGGTGGTGGCCGGGGGGTGGTGGCCGGAGGGGTGGTGGCGGGAGGCGTCGTAGCCGGAGGGGTGGTGGCCGGGGGGGTGGTGGCCGGAGGGGTGGTGGCGGGAGGCGTCGTAGCCGGAGGGGTGGTGGCCGGAGGCGTCGTAGGGACGGCGCTGCACTCACCCTGGAAGATCGTGTTGGAGTCCAGCGTCACGGCGCCGTTGCGGGCCAGTAGCCGGCCATTAACGGTCGTCCCCGTGGTGGCACTGATCGAGGCCAAGGCCATGATGTTGCCCACGAACGTGGAATTGGTACCGAGAGTGGCCGAGCTGCCGATCTGCCAGTACACATTGCACGGGTTGGCGCCATTGGTGAAAACCACCCGGCTGGCCGACGCCGTCGTCAGCGTCGAACCGACCTGGAACACCCAGACGGAATTGGAGTTTCCCTGGCCGTTCAGGGTGAGGGTGCCGGTGATCTGGGCGCTGACGGGCACCTTGTAGACGCCCGGCACCAGCGTCTGGCCACCGAGCTCAACGGGATCTCCGGTGTACGTGACATCCGCTGCCTGCCCGGCGGCCTGGTTGTACGCCGTGGTCAGATCGTTCTGTGCCTGGAGAGCAACGTCGCCGCCATTGTGGATGGTTCCGGGCGGCAGCACCGCGCCGGGCGGGAACCCCACGACGTGCGGACCCGCCCCCGAACCCGGACTCACTCCGACGCTACGCTCGACCGCCGTTGGGCCGGTGTTGGTGACTGTCGTACCAGCCAGTACTCCGAAATTCCCTGCCGTACCCAGAGGCACAGGCGTGGCAACGGCTGCTGCGCGTGTCGGTGACATCGCGATTGCGGCAGCGGCGATCAGCGCGGTTACTAGCGCCGCGATCCAAAGCGACATGGTGCGCCGTCGTGGCGCACCAAAAATATTCAGTGTCATCGAGGGGCCAACTCCTGTGAGAGGGCGGTGCCTAGTTCGGCGGTTCTGACGGCGGCACCTTATTCGAGGAATGGATCGATTTACGGTCGCCTCAAGAGCCTTCGCTGGAATTGACCAACCAATCGTGAAATACTTAAAAATACTCAATGGGCCGAATGGCACTGACTGCTTTACTCCGGACGGGCGACCGGGAAACGCCACCAAAAATGCGATTTTCCAGAGTCGACTGTCACGGAGGCGAAGCTTCTTCACGACTCTCGCGACGCTCCTGAAACCGTGGAGTCTGGTCCGACGCTCGTGTCGCGGGCGGCGAGGAAGCCGCACGGATGGCTCACAACCCGAACCCTGCGGGCACGGCGACGGCGTGCGGCGCCGGACGGATCGGAGAGGATTCCTCACAGACAGCGCGCGCACGCCGTATGGCCCACAGGCATCTGAACCATGGGGGTTCCTCAACCGGTCGCGCTGCCCGTCGCTCGTCGGCGGACGTCGCCGGGGCCGTTCTCCGTATCCGGCAGTCACCCCGCCGTGGGGCGCGGGCCCGACTGGAGGGGGCGCCCCAGTCGGGTGTCTATGTCGTGCGGTCGCCGTCGTGGGACGTCGCCAGGGACCACATCACGAAGACGGCGACGGCGATGGCGATGACGGACCAGACGGGGGCGTACGGGAGGAACATGAAGTACTCGATGGCGAAGAGGGAGGCGAAGGCTATGCCCAGGCCTCGGGCCCAGTCCTTGCCCTGGAGGATGCTGTAGCCGGTGAGGGTGACGATGATGCCGAGGGTCAGGTGGATCCAGCCCCAGGTGGTAAGGCTGAACTCGAAGACGTAGTCGCCGATGGGCGTGTACACGTCGTCCGTGGCGATGCCGGCGATGCCGTTGAGGATGCCCATGATGCCGCCGACCATCATGAGGACACCGGCGAAGACCGTGCCGCCGAGAGCCCAGGCCGAGCCGGAGTGCTTCGCGTAGGAGGGTGTCGGTGTCGGGATGGTCTGGTCGGACTGGGGGTTCTCGCGTGGGGCGGTGCTGTGCTGTGCCATGCGGGCCTCCTCGAGCGTCATTGAGCGTCATTGAATGGGGGGACAGCTCATCCGCAGGGTCGCTCCGCGTGGGGAGGGGTGCATCTGGCGTGGGCCGAATGGGTGACGGCGGTGATGTCAGTCGAGGCTTGACAGGAAGTCCGCCAGGGCCTTGTTGAACTCGGCCGGGCGTTCGAGGTTCGGGAGGTGGGCCGCGTCGGGGATGACCTGGAGGGTGGAGTCGGGGAGGGCCGCGTGCATGGCTTCGGCGTCGGTGACGGGGGTGTACTCGTCGTCCGCGCCGACGATGACCAGGGTGGGGACGGTGACCGTGATGAGGAGGTCGCGGTAGTCGGGGCGTTCGGCGCGGCCGCGCAGGGCCGCCGCGGCGCCCTCGGGGTCGGTGGCCGTCATCATGCGGTGTACGTGGGCCGCGACCTCGGCATTCGCGTACGGCGCGACCATTTTGTACAGCACCTCGTCGGCGTAGCCCGTCATGCCCTCGTGCAGCAGGCGGTCGGCCATGGTGTTCCGGGTCCGCTTGCCCTCCGGAGTCTCGGCGGCCGGGAAGGTGTCGGCCAGGATGAGGGCGCGTACGCGGTGCGGGAACTGGCGGTAGCACTCCATGGCTATCTGGCCGCCCATGGAGAGGCCGGCCAGGGCGAAGTCGGTGACGCCGAGGTCGTCCAGGAGCGTCGCTATGTCCTCGGCGAACGTCGAGAGGGGCGTGATGCCCGGGACGACCGGGGACTCGCCGTAGCCGCGCAGGTCGGGGGCGATGACGCGGCGGGAGGTCGCGAATGCCGTGATCTGGGGGTGCCACATCGTGCGGTCGAAGGGGTGGCCGTGGATGAGGACGAGGGGGAGGGGGAGGGACGGCGAGGAGTCTGCTTTCCCTTTGTCCTCGTATGCGAGGAAGGTGGCGGTCATGGGGTCGACCCTAGGGTTGCTCAACTCCTCGGTGCAATAAGATCTTTGCCCTCGGTGCAATGTGGGGAGGGGGCGGAGGGGGCGTGGCTGCTGACTATCGGCGTATCGCCGATCGCGTCGCGGACGACATCGCCGCCGGGCGGCTGAAGCCGGGGGACCGGCTGCCGCCGCAGCGGGTGTTCGCGCGGCGGCGGGGGATCGCCGGGTCGACCGCCGGGCGGGTGTACGCGGAGCTGGTGCGGCGTGGGCTGGTGGTGGGGGAGGTCGGGCGCGGGACGTTCGTACGGGCCGCGCCGCCGGTGTCGGCGGGGTGGGCGTTGGCGGAGCCGGCCACGTCGGCGCCCGTGAATCTGGAGCTCAACTACCCTGCCGTGCCGGGGCAGTCGGAGCTGCTGGCCGCCGGGATCGCGCCGTTGCTGCGGCCCGATGTGCTGGCGGACGCGCTGCGGACGGCTCCCGCGACCGGTACGGCCGCCGCGCGCGAGGCCGCGGCCGGGCTGCTCGCCACGGGGGGCTGGCGGCCGGCTCCGGAGCGGTTCCTCTTCACCGGGAACGCCCGCCAGGCCATCGCCGCGGCCCTCGCCCATCTCGTACGGCCCGGGGGGCGGGTCGGGGTCGAGTCCCTCACGTATCCGCTGGTCAAGGAGATCGCCGGGCGGTTGGGGGTGACGTTGGTGCCGCTCGCGACGGACGGGGAGGGGGTGCGGCCGGAGGCCGTGGTGGCGGCGCATCGGGCGGCGCCCTTGTCGGCGGTGTATGTGCAGCCGACGTTGCACAATCCGACGTCCGTGACGATGGGTGGGGTGCGGCGGGCTGAACTCGCGGGTGTGGTGCGGGAGTTGGATCTGCCGGTGATCGAGGACCGGGTCTGGGCGTTCCTGGCGGGCGGGGATGCGGGCGGGGATGCGGGCGGGGATACGGGCGGGGATACGGGCGGGGATACGGGGGGAGATGCGGGTGGGGATTTTGGTGGGCGGGTGCCGCCGCCGTTGGCCGCGTACGCGCCGGAGCGGGTGTTCGTTGTCGACGGGCTGTCCAAGCGGGTGGCGCCGGGGCTGACGGTCGGGTTTCTGGTGGTGCCGGAGGGGCGGGTCGAGGGGGTGGCGGCGGCGTTGCGTTCGGGGGGCTGGGCGGCGGGGCGGTTCGCCCTGGAGGCGGGGGTGCGGTGGATCGGGGACGGGACGGTCGGGCGGCTGGTCGAGGCGAAGCGGGCGGATGCGGCGGCGCGGCAGCGGCTGGTCGCCGAGCATCTCGCGGGGTTCGCGGTGCGGGGGGATGCGCGGGCGTACTACGTGTGGTGGGAGCTGCCGGAACCGTGGCGCGCCGACACGTTCTGTGCGGCGGCGGCGGAGCGGGGGGTGGCGGTGACTCCGGGGTCTGCGTTCAGTGTGCCGGGGGTGGGGGCTGGGCGGGGGGCGGGCACGCTTACCGGCGCTGACAGGGTGCCGCTGCGCCCACCCGTGCCGCCCCATCGGCACGATTGCCCGCAGCTAGGGGAGCCAGGGCAGCTGGGGCGGCCCGGGGTGCTGGGGCGGCCCGGGGCCGCCGCGTCCGCTGCCGGGCCTGGGGGCGTCGCGTCCGCTGCCGGGCCCGGGGCCGCCGTCTCCGCCGCCGGGCCCACGGTCGCCGCCTCCGCCGCCGACTGCGTCAGGCTTGGGCTTGGTTCGGTTTCTCTGTCGGAGTTGGCGGGGGCGTTGCGGGTGCTGGGGGACGTCGCGCGAGGCGGGACGTGAGCCAGGCGGCCGCGGCGACGGTGGCGCCGATGCCCAGGAGTCCCCAGGTCACCGTGCGGAGGGTGGCGGTGAGGGCGTCGTAGACGGCGCCGGCGGCCGCGGGGGAGACGCCCGGGGGCAGGTCGGCGAGGGTCAGGTGGCGGCCCAGGGCGACGGCGACGCCGAGGAGGGCGCCGCCGAGAGCGGTGCCGAGCCCCGTCGCGCAGACGGCCCGGCGGCGCTGCGTAGCGACGAGGATGCCACCGGCGGCCAGCGCGAGCGCGCCGACCGGGAGCCAGAACGCGGCGACTTCGAGCACGCGATACCCCTTCCGAAGCTGAACCAGTTCCGCGGCCGACAGCACCTCGACCTCGGTGTGCGCGACCGGGATGCGATGGGCGAACGGCACATGGTCGCGGACGAGTTGACGCTTGACGCGTTCGCCGACGGGCGCGAGGTCCAGCGTCACCGGACGCCCCTCGCCACCGCCCGCGCCCCGGTCGTACGGGCCCTCCTCGCGCACCGCCGTCAGCACCGCGTCGTGCGCCGCCCGGTTCGCCGTGTGCCACGCCGTGCGGAACGCCTCCGTCTGTGTGAAGGAGCGCGCCGCGTCGTGCGTGAAGTCCCGTACCCGCTCCCGCAGCGGCGGCCCCACCCGGATCTCGCGCAGGATCCCGGTGGCGACCGCGTCCGCGAGCGCCTCCCGCACGTCCGGGTCGACGGCCAGCGGCGCCATGACCGCCTCGTACCGCGTCCGGTCCGCGATCTCGTACGTCGCCCACGCGGCCAGCGCGCCCACCGGCGTGAGCAGGCAGGCGAGCACGGTCAGCACGGCCGACAGGGTGCCGCGGGCACGAGGGGACACCCCTCCAGGCAAGTCCCCCGCCCGCCCCCACGCGAGTGCTCACGCCCGATGTGACTGCGAATGGCATCACAGGACAATCCGAACGGGGAGTACATGTACATGCCTGGGAGGGGGAGGAGGGGGACATGCCTGGAAGGGGAGGAGGGGGACATGCCTAGGAGGGGAGGAGGGCTGGTCAGCGGGGGCGCGGGGGACTGATCTCCTGGGGCGTCGGGGGGCGCGGTCCCACCCCGGACCCCAGCGGGTGGCCCTCCTCGTCCTCGTGCGCGTAGTAGTGGTAGAAGGTCACCGCGAACACCGCCGCCGCGATGCCGAGCGACATGAGTGTGGAGCGCAGCACGGTGTGCTGGGGCGCCTGGTTGTAGAGGAAGCCGAAGGCGCAGCCCGCGAAGGTGGCCCAGAGGAGGGCGTACGGTTCGCGGCGCAGGCGGGGGGCCACGGTCGCCACGGCGAGGCAGAGCGCCGCGAACACGAACGCGGTCCCGAAGCCGAAGAGGAGGTTCCAGCCGGTGATGGGGCCGCCGTCGCGGTTCATGGCCGCGGCCCAGTAGCCGTAGACGAGGCCGAGGACCACGGGCAGGACCCTCTTCGTGAGCGTGTGGGCGCGCTCGCCGAAGACATGGGGGGTGGCCGGTTCGGGCCGTGTGCCCGGGGCCGTGGGCCTGTCCGGAACCCCCGGCCGGCCCGGAGTGGGTGCCGCTTGAACCATCGGAGCACTCCTCTCTTCCATTCCCCGCCTCTTCCCTCCCCCGTCTCTTCCCTCCTCCGTCGTCTCTTCCCTCCCCCGTCACTCTCCGCCCCGACTACCAGGGCACACCTGGGGAGGGGCCCCTGGCAAGTCGGGGCGCGAGGTCGGCCGTAGCCGGTCGGGACGCGGGCCGGTCGGGATGCGGGCCGGTCGGGATGCGGGCCGGTCGGGATGCGGGGCCCGTGCCGGCGTGCTTCGCTGTGGGGCATGCGGATGCCGATGCCGCGGGTGCCTCGGGAGACGGACCCCGTCGAGCGGCAGCAGGTGCTGCGGGTCCGCGGGCGGAACATCGCCTGGCTACCGCCGCTGGTCGTGCTGCTCACCGTGCCGGTGCTCGACTGGGTGACCGGCGGCGACTTCCGGGTCATCTCGTGGCTGGTGCTGGCGCCGGGCACGGCCGCCGCGGTCTGTGGTGTGCGGACGACGGCGGTGTTCGCGGGGCTCGCGATGTTCACGTACGTCGTCGGCGACAACTCCTGGTCGCACCAGGACCGCACCGGGCTCCCCGACTTCATCCTCGTCGCCCTGGGCGGGATCCTGTCCGTGCTGGCCTGCGCGGTACGGCTGCGCGGGCAGGAGCGGATGCTGCACATGCGGGCCGTCGTCGACACCACCCGCCGTATCCTGCTGCGCCAGCTGCCGCCGGACGTCGGCGGCCTCGACCACGCGGAGATCTACCTCGCCGCCGACAGCGAGGCCCGCGTCGGCGGCGACTTCTACGACATCCAGCCGAGCCCGCACGGCACGCGCGTCGTCATCGGCGACGTCCAGGGCAAGGGGCTCACGGCGGTGGAGGCGGCGTCCGTGCTGCTCGGCACGTTCCGCGAGGCCGCCTACTACGAGCCCGCACCGGCCACCGTGGCCGAG
Organism: Streptomyces sp. CA-210063; assembly: GCF_024612015.1. Classification (NCBI taxonomy): domain Bacteria; kingdom Bacillati; phylum Actinomycetota; class Actinomycetes; order Kitasatosporales; family Streptomycetaceae; genus Streptomyces; species Streptomyces sp. CA-210063. The sequence goes on along the minus strand of NZ_CP102512.1, from coordinate 5,263,483 downwards.
CGGCTGGAGACGCGGATGGTCCGCCACCTGCGCTACGCCGCGCACGTCGGCCGCGACGACGCCGAACGCTTCGCGACCGCCGTGCTGCTCGACTTCCCCGAGCTGCGCAGCGAGCGCACCGACTGGGGTCCCGACCTCACCGGGCTCGGCAGCGCGCTCACCGTGGACGTCGTCAACTTCGGCCACGAACCCCCGCTCCTGGTCTCCCCCGGCGGAGTACGGCCCCTGCCGCTCAGGGACGGACTGCCGTTGGGGCTCAGCGAGTTGGCGCCGCAGGCGCCCCGGACGACCACGGTGCGGGTCGCCGCCGACGAGACGCTCCTCCTCGTCACCGACGGGGTGACGGAGGCCCGCGACGGCGACGGGGCCTTCTTCCCCCTCCGCGCGTACCTCACCCGGGCCCTCGCCGACGGACCGTGCGCCACCGACCCCGAGTCCCTCGTCCGCCTCGTCCGCGACGGTGTTCTCGCCCACACCGGCGGCGGCCTCGACGACGACACGACGATCTTCGCGGTACGGCGGGCGTCGGAGCCGATGCGGACGGGTGCCGGTGGCGGGGGAGCGGTGGGGTGAGAGGGAGGGGCGAGGGGGGAGAGGGGGGAGAGGGGCGGGTGAGAGGGCCCGATGTGGGCGGTCCTTTCCCGCTCCTTTCCCCGTTTGCACGCGCAGCGGTTACCGTGCTGGCTGGCGTACGTGATCGACGGGGAACGATGGGGAGGGAACGATGCCCGGAACAGTGCTGCTGCTCGCGGCCTCGCCCATGGGCAAGGGGTGCCTCGTGGACGCGGCCTCCGTGCTTCCCGTACTGGCGGCCGTGACGCCCGAGGTGCTGTCCGGCACGGGTACGGCGAACGTGGTCGAGCTGGCCGATCCGCTGGAACCGCAGGCCGTCCTCACCCGGCTGCGCGCGGCGGCCACCGCGCCCGGGCCGCTGACCGTGTACCTCGCCGGGCAGCTCCAGCTCGACCGCAAGCAGCGGCTGGTGCATCTGGCGCTGGCGCGTACGACGCCGGCGACCGTGCGCTACACGGCCTTCCCCTGGCACTGGATCGTGGAGGAACTGCGGCTGCGTACGCCCGGATCCACGACGTTGTTCGTGGATCTGCACGCCGACGCGGAGGTGTGGCGGGAGTTGGCGGGGCGGCCGCTCGTGGTCGGGCCGGGGGTGAGTGTGTACGGGCGGATCGCGCCGCCCGTCACGGGGGTGCGGCGGGGGGTGGCCGTGCCGGGGTACATGAAGGCGCTGGCGACGATACTGCGCAGTGGGCAGCGGCCGGAGGCGGGGGTGCTGCACGAGCAGGTGCTGGCGCGGACGGGGGGTTACGGGGATCTGGTGCTGGCGTGGGATGCGACCGTGCCGGGTGGGGGTGGCCCCCGGGGAGGTTTCGCCCCCGCCGCCCCTACCCAGTCCCGTCCCCTGGGGGCTGCGCCCCCAGACCCCCACCATCGCCCTCCGGGCTCGTCCTCAAACGCCGGACGGGCTGAGAACGGTGCGGCCGGGCCGGGGGAGAACGGCTTGCCCGCGCCGGTGAGGGAGAACCCGTCCGGGCTGGTGAGGGAGGACCCGTCCGGGCTGGTGAGGGAGGACCCGTCCGGGCTGGTGGGGAAAGGCCTGACCAGGGCAGTGGCGGACGGCTCGGCCGGGGCCGCTGCGATTGTCGACCCCCATACCGCCATCACCGCCGCCGTCGAAGCCGGGCGGCATGCCGAGGCCGCTGAGCTTGCGGATCGGTGCGAGCAGGGGGCCTTGCGGGAGTTCGGGGCCGGGTCGGAGGCGGTGTTGCACTGGCGGGAGGTGCGGGCGGATCTGGCGATGTTCGCGGGGGACGCGGCGCGCAGTTGTGAGGCCTGGATGGGGGTCGCGGAAGCGCGGCTCGCGGCGGGGCAGCCGGCGCGGGACCCTGTGGTCGAGGCGGCGGTCGACCGGGCGCACCATCAGTGGGGGCTGGTCGCGGACGCCGGGCGGGCCCGTGAACTGGGTGTCGCGCTGGCGGAGTTGCGCGGACGCGTACCGGGGCGGCGGGCCGGGGCGCTGGAGCACGTACGGCAGCATCTGGCCGAACTGGAGCAGCGGAGCGCGGAGTTGAGGTCGGCCCAGCACGTACCCGGTTAGCCGAGCCGGTCGATGAGCCGTCGTTCCGTTCGTCGTAGATCGATGAGCCGTCGATCAGGGCGAATGCCGGGCCGACCTCGGAGGGGAGTTGTACGGGGCCACACCGTCAGCACACGGCGCGGACACCGCACGATGATCACTTAAGCGGGCGTACTTCCGGAACGGATCGGAGCCTGATCGGAGAATGATCAGAAACTCCCCAACCACCGGCAAAATCCACCCACCGCCACCACCCGCCGGTTATGACGGGGCTGGGATACGGACTCTGAACCACGCACCCCGGTGGGACGGGTGGGGCGGGTGGGACGGTTCCAGCGTGACCATGCCGCCGTGGGCCGCCGCGATCGCCGTGACGATGCTGAGGCCGAGCCCGCTGCCGGCGGCCCGCGTCTCCTCGCCGCGTACGAAGGGGTCGAAGAGCCGGGCACGGAGTTCGCCCGGGATTCCGGGGCCGTCGTCCAGGACCTCGATGACCCGGTAACCGTCCTCCGTGCCGAGGCCGAGTGTGGTCGTGGTGCCCGGCGGGGTGTGGACGCGGGCGTTGGCCAGCAGGTTGGCGACCAGTTGGTGGAGCCGCAGCGGGTCGCCGGTGACCGTGTGGTCGCCGGGGGCGAGGAGCAGCCGTACGGGGTGGTCGGGGTGGCAGTCGCGGGCGGCGGAGGCCGCGTCGCGGCACAGCTGGGCCAGGTCCACGCAGGTGAGCTGGAGGGGCTGGCCTAGGTCCAGGCGGGTCAGCAACACGAGTTCGTCGATGAGCGTGCTCATCCGGCCGACCTCGGTGGCGATGCGGCCGAGCGCCTCCTGCCGCATGGGTTCGTACGCGGGGTCGCCGACCCGGGCGAGTTCGGCGTAGCCGGAGATCGTGGTCAGCGGGTTGCGCAGTTCGTGTCCGGCGGACGCCATGAACTCGCGCAGCCGGCGCTCGCCGTCCTCACGTTCTTTGACCTCGCGGCGGCCGAGGCGGCGGGCGCCGATCAGGACGGTCGCGAGGAGGGGGAGCGCGGCGGCCGTCTCGGTCTGGAGCAGGCGTTCGACCGCCTGCCGGTCGTCGGCCGTCGAGACGGCCGTGACGAGGTAGCCGCGTTCGCCGTTCCGGCCGGCCCCGGGGGCGCGCACCACCTTCGCGCGGTAGTTCTCGCCGAACGCCGAGGGGTTCGCGCGGGCCGCGTACGCCGTCAGCCGGGCGGGTGTGAGGGTGGGGAACTCGGGGAGGTTGTCGGAGCCCGGGTGGCGTTCCACGACGTTGCCCTTGGCGTCGAGGACGAGGATCAGAGTGTTGGCGTTGGCGTTGGTGTCGGTGTCGGTGTCGGTGTCGGTGTCGGTGTCGGTGTTGACGTTGGCGTCGGCGTTGGCCTTCGGGGTGGGGGTGCTGGGCGGGGTGGGGCCGAGGGCGCTGAGCCGCGCTATCTCCTGGTCGGTGCGGGTGGTGAGGTGGTGGGCGAGGGTGTGGGCGGAGAGGGCGGCGACCGCGCCCAGGGTGGTGAGGGTGGCGATCAGCCAGAAGCCGACGGTGCGTCGGCCGGTGTGGTGGGGGCGGATCGGTTGCTCGACGGGAGGGAGGGGGTGAGGGCCGGGGTGGGGCCGGGAGTGTGTGTCGCTCGGTGCGAGCAGTCCGGCCGCCCTGATGTTTCCGCCCAGCCCGCTGAATCCGCTCATCCGCCCGGCCCGTCCATGTCGCCCAGTTTTCCTTCGCCCCCGCCGCCCTTACCCGTCCCTCCCCCAGGGGCTGCGCCCCTTCAACCCCGCACTGCCACGGGGCTCCGCCCCGGACCTCCGTCAGGGTGCTGCGCCCTCCGGACCTCCGTCTGGGTGCTGCACCCCGGCCTCCGCCACGGGCTTCGCTCTGGCCTCCGCCCCGGCCTCCGCCCTCGGCCTCCGCCACGGGGCTTCGCCCTGGACCTCCGCCACGGGCTTCGCCCTGGACCTCCGCCACGGGCTTCGCCCTGGACCTCCGCCACGAGGCTCCGCCCCCGAACCCCGCCACGAGGCTCCGCCCCCGAACCCCGCCACGGGGCTTCGCCCTGGACCTCCGCCACGGGGCTTCGCCCTGGACCTCCGCCACGGGGCTTCGCCCCCGAACCCCGCCAGGGGCGCTCCGCCCCGAACCCCCGCTGAACTCCCCCGATCCTCTCCAGCCAGTCCGGCGTTCGACGGCGAGCGCGGGGGGCCGTCCACCACCCGTTCCGTCGCCGACAAGCCTTCCTCCGCAGCGCTCAGTTCGCGCACAGCTGATAGCCGACCCCCCGCACCGTCCGTATGAGGGATTGCCCCGGTTCGCCCAGTTTGCGGCGCAGGTAGTAGATGTACGTGTCGACGACGCCGGACCCCTCGTCGCGGTGGTTCCAGACGCGTTCCTGGATCTGGCCCCGGGAGAGGACGCGGCCGGGGTTCTCCATGAGGTAGCGGAGCAGGGCGAACTCGGTGGTGGTGAGGTCGACGGGGCGGCCGGCGGCCCAGACCTGGTGGGCGTCGGCGTCGAGCTGGACCGCGCCGGCGCGCAGCCGGTTGCGGTCACCCGTGGGGCCGGCGCCACCGGCCCGGCGCAACAGCGCACGCACCCGGGCGGCGACCTCCTTCAACTCGAACGGCTTGGTGACGAAGTCGTCCCCGCCCATGTCCAGCCCGCGCACCCGGTCGTCGACGCCACCGAGCCCCGTGAGGAACAGCACCGGCACGTCGTTGCCCCGGTCCCGCAACGTCCGGCAGACCTCGAAGCCGCTGAGGTCGGGGAGGTTGACGTCGAGGAGGATCAGATCGGGATCGTGCCGGGTGACGGCCTGCAGGGCCTGACGGCCGGTGGCCGCGGCGCTCACCTGGTAGCCGAGGAATTCCAGCGCCATGGTGAGCATGGAACGGATGCCCTCCTCGTCGTCCACGACGAGCAGCCGTCCCGTGGACGCCGATGTCGCTGGTGGGAGGGGTGTCGCTGCTGACTGAACCGAGGGCACAGGGGTGGTCATGTCCTGTTCCTTTGCGACCGTGACCTCGTTTGAGGTCTCAAGTTCCGGCAGGTTCGTATCGTCACATGTACCCGCAGGTAAGGGAGAACGCTTTCGAGATGAATCGGAATCCCGCGTTCCCTGCGTTCCCCGCGTGAACGACGAAGGCGCGCCCGGTCGTTGACCGAGGCGCGCCCTCGAAGGGAGAACCTGAACAGAGCACCCGAACCAGTAACCCGACAGGAAACCCGCTGGCTCAGCTGGTGAAGATGAAGTACTTCCAGGAGCCGTGCGTCGTGGTGTTCACGTTGTCACCGGACGTCGTGTCGATGTACGACGACCGGATCCGGAAGCGGACACCCGTGGCCGGCGTGCCCGTCAGCTCGACCGCCGCCCTGCCGTCGGCCTCCAGCGGGAAGTACTCCGTGCCCGTGGTCCGCCAGGCGCCGTCGTAGTACCCCTGGACCTGTACGCGGTAGTCGCGGCCCGGGTACATCGACATCGAGGTCGTGAACAGCGGGTCCACGGACTTCCGGAAGTAGTAGTACGTCTGGTTCCAGGCGTAGTTGGTCTTGTAGTGGCGGCTCGGCGTCGTCGACACCCTCACCTTGGTGTAGACGCGGCTCTCCGCCGTCTTCGGCGCGTAGCGCGCGTCGCCCGCGAACTTGGCCGTGAGCTTGGTGTCGCGGGTCAGGTCGAGGGTGACGGACAGGTTGCCCGAGGAGTTGACCGTGCCGGACTTCACCAGCTTGTTCGGCTTGTCGGAGCCGTAGGGGTCGGCCCAGATCTCGACCTTGCGGTTGTTGTAGGTCGTGCCGAGGTGCGCGGTGAACGTCACGTCCGCGCTGTACGCGTACACGTTGCCGTTCTTGTTGAGCGTCAGCGTGGGCGTGGCACGGGAGACCTGGACCGTGTCGGACGCGGAGGCCGCCTCGTGCGTGGCGTCGCCCGCGTAGGAGACGGTGTACTTCACCGAACCACCGGCTGGCGGGGTGTCCTTGAAGGAGTACGTGCCGTCCGCGGCGACCGTGGCGGGGGCGAGCGCCTTGCCCGCCGCGGACTCCAGGTCGGTACGGGTGACCGTGAGGGTGGTCCCGGAGGCGAAGGCCGCGTCCGAGGTCAGCTTGCCGGTGACCGTCAGCTCCTTGGCGCGGGTGGCCGTGGCGGGAGCGTTCACCGTCAACGTCGTCGGGGCCGGCGTGGGGGCCGGCGGCGGGACCTGGTCGTTCAGGTCGCGCAGCGCGTAGCCGCCCGTGCTGGTGGCGACGACCGCGAACAGGTGCGACTCGTCCGGCGTGAAGGCGAGGCCGCCGGACACGAGCGTGCCCGCGCCGGTGCCGTCGGCCGTGTTCGTGAAGTCGTAGATGTGGGCGGCCGTGGCGGCGCCCGGCTCGTAGACCCACACGTCCGGCTCGTACATGCCGTTGATGCCCGCGGCGACCGTGCCGTCGGGGGCGATCTCCACGGCGTTCGGGTACGCGTCGGTCGGGTACTTGCCGTCCGGCGTCAGGTCCGAGGTCTTGTACACCTGGTGGAAGTACGGGGCGCCGCTGGCCACCACGAGGTGGGAGCCGTCGGGGGTGAGGGCGAGGTCGCTCAGGTTGCTCGCCACGTACTCGCTGGTGTTGGGGCCGCTCGCCGTCTTCGTCGCCGTACCGGACGACACGTCGTAGACGGCCACGGTGATCGGGCTCATGCCCTCGATGCCCGCCGCCAGGGTGCCCGGGGCACCGGGGGTGGAGGTCAGGGTCGGGGCCGCGTACCAGCCGCGGTCCTGGCCGAGCGTGAGCACGGGGTCGGTGCCGGAGAGGTCCAGCGAGCCGATGTTGCCCTGGGCGGCGGCGCCGTAGCCGAACCACAGCTTGCCGCCCGCCCACGCCGGGTACTGCGGGTCGGTGCCCTCGCCGGTCGGGTAGCGCTTGGTTTCGGCCACCGTCGCCGTGTCGATGGCCACGATGGCGTCGTCGCCCGGCACGGCCGCGTAGAGCGTGCCGGAATCGGGGGACAGCTCTAGGCCCTTGGCGCCGGGCAGGGAGGGCACGGTGCCGAGGACCGTGCCCGCGTAGTCGGTCGCGACGACCTGGCCGCCGGTCGGGTCGGAGACGAAGACCCGCTGGTGGACACCGTCCACGACGATGTCGCCGGACGACTGCACCGGCAGGGGCGTACTGGTGTCGGCCACGGCGGGCGCGGCCGTCCCGACCGCGAGCGCGGCCGAGCTGAAGAGAACGGCCAGCGCGGTGCCGGCCGGAAGCGTACGTATGTGTCTGCGCACGGTGTTTCGAACCCCCGGAAGGAAAACGAAGGGACAGCGAAAGAGACGCCGTCGCATACGGCCGCCGGCGCGGGACCGAGGACGTGCCTGATCCGTGGACCGGGTGGGGGGACCGTGTGGGGCGCGTGTGGCGCGTGAGCGAAGACTAGATCACGCCACTGACAGGAGCTTCACAGGGGCGCCGAGAACGCGGTGTTCAGCAGCCGGCCGGAGCGTGACGGGTCACCCTGTGGGGCATTGCAGGTCGGGCAGGGAGCGGTTCGGGGAACAGGTCACCAGGGCCACGGCGAGATACGTGGGGCGTTCGAGGTAGCGGCCGAGGGAAACGTCCGCTCCCGAATTCAGCCGCTCCACAGCGGAGTCGACGAGCCTGGCCAGGTGGGTGGTGTCGCGGTCGTGGCCGGAGGCGAACCGGTGCGCGTACTCGGCCAGGCGCTCGCCGAGCCAGGCTGCCGCGTCCTTCGCCTCGCTCCACGTACCGCGGACCAGGATCGGCGGCTTGATCAGCCAGTACGCCGTCTCCAGCGGCGGAAGGTCGACGACCGGGAACTCCGCCGCCACCCCCGTCGGCCTGACGCACCACGGCACGGGAACGGCCGGTGCCGTCACCGGCTGTCAAGTGGCGTGAGAGTCCCAGCGACACGCCGCCTGCACGGCGTGTCGCTGGGACTACGCGCCCACTTGGCTCTCGCTTGGCGATTCGCCAACAGCGGCCGTTCGACGTCGTGGGCCACCGGCACGGAGGGCGTCGCCCCCGGACTGCTCGGACTACTGCGTGAAGATGAAGTACTTCCACGCGCCGTACGTCGTCGTGTTCACGTTGTCGCCGGAGCTCGTGTCGCGGTACTCCGAGCGGAAGCGGAAGCGGATGTTCGTGGTCGGGGTGCCGGTCAGGGTGATCTCGGACTTGCCGGCCGTGCCGAGGGGGAAGTACTCGGAGCCGGCGTCGCGCCAGGCGCCCTGGTAGTAGGCCTGGAGCTGGAGGCGCTGCTTGCGGCCCTTGTAGTAGGTCATCGTGGTCTTGAGGACCGGGTCCTTGGACTTGCGGATGTAGTGGTACTTCTGGCCCCAGGCCGACTGGGTCTTGTAGTGGCCCGCGATGGAGGAGGAGATCCTGACCTTCGTGTAGACCGTGTTCGTGACCGTCTTCGCCTTGTAGCGCGCGTCGCCCGCGAACTTCGCCGACAGCTTGGTGTCGCGGGTCAGGTCGAGGGTGACGGACAGGTTGCCCGAGGAGTTGACCGTGCCGGACTTCACCAGCTTGTTCGGCTTGTCGGAGCCGTACGGGTCGGCCCAGATCTCGACCTTGCGGTTCTTGTACGTCTTGCCGAGGTGCGCGGTGAACTTGACGTCCGCGCCGTACGCGTAGGTCTTGCGGTTCTTGTCCAGCGTCAGCGTGGGCGTCGCGCGGGAGACCTCGACCGTGTCGGAGGCGGACGCGGCGGTGTGGTCCGCGTCGCCCGCGTACGACACCTTGTACGTGACCCTGCCGCCGGCCGGCGGGGTGTCCGTGAAGGAGAACTTGCCGCCGGTGCCCAGCTTCTTGGTGCCGAGCGACTTGCCCTTCGGGGACTCCACGTCGGTGCGGGTGACCGTGAGCGGGGTGCCGGCGGGCAGCGCCAGGTTCGAGGTGAGCTTGCCGGAGACGGTGAGCTGCTTGGCGCGGGTGGCCGTCGCCGGGGCGCTGACCGTGGCGGTGCTGACGTACTTGCGGGGCGCGTCGACGACGTGGAAGCGGGTCTCGTACGACGACGAGGTCAGCGCGAACAGCTTGTCGCCGTCGGGGGACCACACCACGCCGTTGTCGTTCCACAGCGTTGAGCCGTGCAGGTCACGGACGCTCGCGGGCTGGTCCGCGCCCTTGGCGAAGACATGGGTGTCGCCCTGGTCGTCGAAGTCGTAGATCGTCGCCGCGACCGTGCCGTCCGGGGCGATGTCGACGCCCATCGGCTCGTCCGGCACGGGGAAGCTGCGCGTCTGCTCCAGGTCGGAGAGGCGGTACTCGGTGAGCGCGCGGTTGCCGGGGCCGGCCATCACGAGGTGGGTGCCGTCCGGGGTGAGGGCCGCGTCGTTCGGGAAGCCGCCCTTGTTCGCGGAGACCCGGATGACCGGCGTACCGGAGGCGATGTCGTAGACGATGACCGGGCCGGAGCTGATGCCCGCGTCGAGCGCGACGAGCGTGCCCGGGTTGTCCGGGTCGGCGTACAGCATGGGAGGGCTGGCGTAGTCGTGGCCCGCGGCGAGGTCCAGCGTGACCGTCGGGGTCTCGGCGGTCAGGTCGACCGCGCCGAGCCCGGAGTCCCACTGGTCGCCGTAGGCGAACCACAGCTTGCCCTCGGCGAAGACCAGCCGGGACGGATCGGTGTTCTCGCCGGTCGCGTACTCGGCGGTCTGCGTCTGCGTCGCCGTGTCGATGGCGACGATCTTGTCGGCGCCGTACACGGCCGCGTACAGCGTGCCGTTGTCCGGGCTGAGTTCGAGGTCCCTGACCTGCGAGAGTCCGGTGATCTGACCGACGACCACACCGGCGTAGGTGGTGACGACGATCTTGTCGTTGCCCGGGTCGCTGATGAACAGCCGCTGGTGCTTGGCGTCCACGACCGTGTCGTACGGCTGCGATACGGCGATGGCCCTGCTGCTGTCGGCGGACGCCGGTGCGCCCGTGCCGACGGTGAGCGCGGCCGAGCTGAAGAGGACTGCCAGCGCGGTGGCAGCCGGAAGAGTGCGGATACGCACGTGGTTTCGAACCCCCCGGAACGAAAGAAATGGGCGCGTCGTCGCGCGGGGCCGGTGTGTTCGACCTGTGCGGCGCGTGTGACGCATGTGACGCGTGTGCGAAGACTAAGTCATGTCACTGACAAGAGGGTCACAGGGGGTGGTGGAGAACTCAATGCATTTACGTACGCCAGCGGCGGAGGTACGCGTCGGCTCAGCCGCGTGCCGCTGTCGAGGGCCCGGCGTCAGGGCGCGTTGTACGTGGGGCTGAAGGAGATGCCGGACGGCGACCTGCTCGCGGCGCGCATGGAGCGCCGGTCTTCAACAACGCCGCCGCCTGACGGGTACGACGACCTGACGGGTACGACGACCTGACGGGTACGACGGACCCGCGCCCCTGACGGGTACGACGGACCCGCGCCCCTGACGGGTACGACGGACCCGCGCCCCTGTCGGGGCGCGGGTGCCGGGCGCCACGGCCCTGGAGGTCAGCCCGCGCCGTTCGGGTCGAAGGAGATGCCGGACGGCTTGGCACGCTCCAGTTCGAGGTTGAAGCGGCCGTCCTTCAGCGGGAAGTTGGCATCGCCCCAGGTGGCGTTCTGCAGCCGGCTCTGGAGGTTCACGCCGTTGGTGCCCGTGCCCATGCTGTTCCAGCTGACCAGGCGCGGGAAGTCCCAGCCGCCGTCGCCCCAGGCCTCCGCGACCTCGCCCGACTTGGCGAAGCGGAAGGTGTGGGTGAGCGCACCGTCCTTGTGGTAGACGACCTTGAGGCGGACACCGTCCCTCGGGACCGAGCCGAACGACGTGGTCGTGTAGTTGCCGTGGCCGGAGACGGACGCGTACTCGGGCGTGCTCGCGCCCTGCCGTATCCAGATCACCGCGGCTTCCCAGTCGTGACGGTGCGACGTGGCGGTGCAGTTGTCGCAGCTCATGTCCTTCTCGAAGTACAGGGTGTAGACGATCCCGCACCAGCCGTTGTTGCACTTGACTCGCGAGTAGGTGTTGGCGTTACCGAGGTGGCCCGAGCGGCACTGGCCGGTGACGGGCCCGCTGTCGTCGAGGCCGCCGTTGAGGGTGCCGTTGATGTCGATGGCCGCCACGGGGAGGCAGCCGTTCGTGTCGTAGTCGAAGACTGGCTGGAACTGCTTCTGGAACGAGGTGGTGCGCTCGGACAGCGGGGTCAGCACGGCGGCGCTGGCGCTGCCTGTGAACCCGATGGTCAGCGCGGCGGCGGCGCCCGCGACGAGCGCGGTCCGGCCGAGGCTCCTGAGACGGGGGAAGCGGGACGTTCTGCCACTCGGGGCCGCGGCTGCGGCTGCGTTCGACATCAGCGGTTCTCCACTTGTCACTTGTCGCCTGCTCTGCACGGGGGAATACGGGAGATCAGGAGATACGGGGATGCCGCCGGTGACCCGGTTCGGCGAGGCAAGGCTGGCAGAGCCATGCCAACCCCGGAAGTGGAGAAAGCGTCTGTTCGTCAACGCGTCGGACTGCCGTCACGAGTACCGCGTTCCGGGCGATCGGGGTTCACTTCCGCTCTGCATGGCATAGGGGAGGCTTACTGCGGATGACGGGAATTCGATGGCTGGTGGGCCTTGGCGTCGGCGTCCCCATGAAGAGGTGCTCGGTCCCCTCCCGGCCGACCCGCTGGGGCTCGGTGACGGGCAAGGGTGCCGCCCCGTAAGGAGCGGCACCCTTGAAGAACCTCGGTCGGCCGTCGTGCGTCAGCGGTCGAGGACGATCTTCGTCGTGGTGACCGGGCCGGCGTTCGGCGACGCGGACGCGGACTTCTTCTTGTCGGGGTTGATGGCGTACTTGAAGGAGAAGCCCACCGTGGCCTTGCCGGGCTTGCCGCCGACCTGGACGTTGAACACGCAGGTGCCGGAGAGGGTGTAGTTCTTCTTCTTCTTGTGCGGGTGGGCCTTGCTGCCCACCGTGGAGTGCCACTGGTAGCCGACCGGGATGGCGGCGTGGTTGTCGTGGTACTTGCCGTTGAGCCCCGTGGCCTTGCAGTTCATCTTGCTGGTGGCGATGGCCTTCAGCTTCTTGTTGGTGATCTTGAAGGACCAGGGCATCGGGTAGTGCTTGGGGTACTTGCCCGTCAGCTTGACCTGGGCGTGCAGGATCCCGGCCTTCTGCTTCGCCTTGGGCGTGTTGTAGCCCTGCTTCTTCGGCGTGAAGACGGTCGTCTCCTGGGCCGTGGCGCCCGTCGCGCCCGTCGCGCCCGTCGGTGCGGCCTCCGCGGCGCCGAGCGCGCCGAAGGTCAGGGCCAGGGCGGCTCCGGACACGACGGCTATGCGGCCGACCTTGTTCATTTCGTTCTGCAAGGTGTCCCCGTTTCAGAAAAGCGTGAGACCAGGGGAGTTGCCTGGTCATCAACAGCTCATCAGAGAGAGCGGGGGCGGCGGTAGGTCCTTTGGGACAGTGCGCGTGCGAAAGTCGGGGGAGAGTGCGTGAAGCCACTGTGCCCGTTCCGCGACGCGGACTTGGCCGATTGACCCTCCTGCCGATGTGTGCCGACAATGCGCGTCCGGAACGCTCACCAGCATCTGTCCGTAGGGGGAACGATCAGCAGTCATCCGGTTCATGGCACCGTCCGGTCGTGGGACGACGAGTCCGGCTGGGGCGTACTCGCCTCGCCCGAGGTCCCCGGCGACGTCTGGGCGCACTTCTCGGCCGTCCACACCCCGGATCCGGACGCGTTCGCGTCCCTGGAACCCGGCGAGGCCGTCCTCTTCACCTGGGAGGAAGCCGACCAGGACGGCTACTCCTACCGCGCCCTGCGGGTACGCCGCCCCGGCGACCCGGAGACCGACTGGGACGAGGACGACGACGAGGACGAGGACGAGGAGGACGACGTGTTCGCACTGACCGACGTCCACATCGAGTTCGACGACGAGTGACCTGGCCGGTCAAGGGCATCTCGCCGGTGACCCGCACGGAAACGTAACAGCACACCCGTTCGAGTGAATGGCTCCGGGTTCCTTGTGCGGGCTTCCGGTCCACCGTGAAAGCGTCGCGCTGAGCGAAGGAGGTCTGTCATGGCGACGGCGGAGCCGACCACGCCTGCGCCCGAGGGTGCCGATGTGCAGCAGGTCTTCGAAGTGTTCAGCGCGGTCGCTCCCAAGGGCTGGCGCGTGGAGCTGATCGAGGGTGACGTCTGTGTGACGTCGCTGGGCGACGGGCGGCACGCGGGGATCGTGTCGGAACTCAGCGGGCAGGTCATCGACCGTCGACAAGACCGGTCTCTGTGCAACTACACCGGCATCGGCCTGACCGTCCCCGGCTCCTCCGCGACAGGTCACGTCGTCCCAGACCTGGTCATCGCCCCCAAGGGGAGCTTCGGCGACCAGGAAGAGTGGCACGATCCCTCCCCCGTCCTCCTCGTCGCCGAGGTCACCTCCGACAGCACGGCCGACCGTGACCGTGAGAAGAAGATCCGCGGCTACGCCCGGGCGGGTATCCCCGTCTACCTCCTCATCGACCGGGAGGAGGGGCAGGTGACTGTGTACTCGGAGCCGTCAGGTGACGAGTACGCCAAGGGTGCCAAGCACAAGATGGGGCTGGCCGTGCCCCTGCCCGCCCCCCTCGGCTTCGAGCTGGACACCGCCGAGTTCTGAGCGGAGGGAAGCGGGCTCGCGTCAGCGGGGGAACACGTTCGCGAGGGTCATCAGCGCGGCGATCGCGAGGAGCGCCGCCGTGACGGAGCGGGCGTGGCGGGTGAGCAGGTCTCGGATCATGGGGACCTCCCAGCGGCGACGTCAACGGGAACAGGGGTGGCTGCGGCGGGGGCCGGCCGGCAGCGGGCACTGAACCGCTGAGTGGCTTATTAAGCGTGGTTAACGTGTCACTTAATGTGTCGGCTCAAGGTAAGGCTTCGGTCTGCCAACGGCAAGAGGGCGTTGGGGAGTTGGGGTAAAGCGGCCGGCGTAAGCGGGCTTACTGGCATGCTTACTTCATGGTAGGCATGGCCGAGCGTGACGACCCCGAGGTCATCGGGCGCAGAGTGCAGCGGATGCGGACGGAACGGGGCCTCACCCAGCGTCAGCTGGCGGAACCGGCGTACACCCCGGCGTACATCTCGACCCTGGAGGCCGGCCGGGTCCGAGCCTCCGAACCCGCGCTGCGGCACATCGCCGAACGGCTCGGGGTCGGATACGAGGAACTGGCCACCGGCCGCCCCGCCGGATTCGCCACCGAGCTGCGGCTGCGGCTGACCGGCGCCCAGCGCACCCTCGCCGGCGGTGCCACGGAGGCCGCCGCCGAGGGGTTCACGGTCGTCCTCGCGGAGGCGGAGGAGTACGGGCTGACCGCCGAGCAGGCCGACGCGCTGCTCGGGCTCGGTGAATGCGCCCTGGAGACGGGGGACCTGGAGACCGCCCAGCTGCGGTTCGAACAGGCCGAGCAGCGGCTCGGCGACGCCCCGCTGCCGGCCCGGGTCCCCGCCCTGCGCGGCCGCGCGGTCGCCCACTACCTCGCCGGTGAACTCCGTTACTCCTGCTACCTGTACGAGTCCACGCTCGACGAGCTGAACCGCACCGGCATGCACGACCCGGACGCGTTGCTCCTCCTCTACACCGGCGTCATCGCCCCCTACATGGACATGGGCGCCCACGCCCGCGCCGCCCAGGCCGCCGAGCTGGCGCTCGCGCTCGCCCCGCAGTCCGGCGACCCGGCCCTCGTCGCCCGTATGCACCGGTCCGTCGCCCGGACGATGATCGCCGAGGGGCGGATCGCCGAGGCCGACGCGTCGCTCGCCAAGGCCTCCGAGCTGTACCGGCAGCTCCAGATCCGCACCGAACTGGCCAACTGCCACTGGATGCGCGGCTATCTGCACGCCCAGAACGGCGACTACGCCCGCGCCGAGGAAGAGCTGCGCGAAGCCCGCCGCATGCTCTCCGCCAAGCGCGCCGCCCTCTACACCAGCCAGGTCGCCGTCGAACTCGCCGACGTCCTGCACCGCCGGGAGAAGTCCGACGAGGCCGCCGAACTGCTCCGCGAGGTCCTCAGCGACCTCAACTCCGAACGCGGCGCCCTGCACTCCGCCGCCGCCCACCGTCTCCTCGGCATCATCGCCGAGGACACCCGCGACGCGGACGCCGCCGAGGAGCACTACGTACGGGCGCTGAGCCTGCTGGAACGGGCGGGCGCCGCCGGGGACCTGGCCGACCTGTGCCGGCTGCTGGGGGATCTGTACCGCCGCGGCGGCCGGGTGGAGGCCGCCCTCGACGCCTACCGCACGGGCCTCGGCCACCGCACCGCCCCCGGTACCACAACACTCGGACCGGCGCCCGCACAGCCGCCTCTTTGACGATTCCGGGGCGCCGTACAGCCCCGCTCAATACCTTCCTCATGTGAGGAAGCTGGAGACCGCGGAACAGCACAGAAGCGCCGAGGAGCGGCCGGGCACCGGAGAGCGGCAGCCGAGCGACGGAGGACGGAGAAACGTCCTCGACGGCATACGGCTCGTCGTGCGCGTCCTGCTCTACGCCGTGCCCGGCGGCCTCGCCCTCATCGCCATCGCGACCGTCGCCTCCGTTCTGGGACCGATGGTCGCGCTCGACCTCGCGACCCCCGCGATGGCCGCCTGGTGGACCGTCTTCACGGCGGTCGTCGTCCAGGGCGTCCCCTTCCTGCTCCTCGGCACGCTCGTGTCGGCGGCGATCGGCGCGTTCGTCCCCGAGCGGGTCTTCAGCCGGCTGCTGCCGCGCAACCCCGTGCTCGCCGTCCCCGTCGCGGGCGCGGCCGGCGTCGTCCTGCCCGGCTGCGAGTGCGCGTCCGTACCGGTGGCCGGGAGCCTGATGCGACGCGGGGTCGCGCCCGCCGCCGCCCTCGCCTTCCTGCTCTCCGCCCCCGCGATCAACCCGGTCGTCCTCGTCGCCACCTCCGTCGCCTTCCCCGGCCAGCCGATGATGGTCCTCGGCCGGCTGGTCGCCTCCCTCGCCACGGCCGTGGTGATGGGCTGGCTGTGGGTGCGGTTCGGGCGGGACGAGTGGCTGCGGCCGCCCAGGCGCGGTACGGGGCCCGCCCCCGAGGACGGCTCCCGCTGGGGCGCCTTCGCCGCCGGGCTCCAGCACGACTTCCTGCACGCGGGCGGCTTCCTCGTCGTCGGCGCGGCAGCGGCGGCCACGTTCGACATCGTCGTACCGAGGAGCCTCCTGGACGTCTTCACCGGCTCCGTCTGGCTGTCCGTCCTCCTCCTCGCCGCCCTCGCCGTCGTCCTGTGCGTGTGCAGCGAGGCCGACGCCTTCGTCGCCGCGTCGCTGAGCGGCTTCTCGCCGACCGCGCGGCTGGCGTTCATGGTGGTCGGCCCGATGGTCGACCTGAAACTCATCGCACTCCAGGCGGGGACCTTCGGGCGCGCGTTCGCGGTCCGCTTCTCCGCCGCGACCTGGGTGGTGGCCGTGGCGAGCAGTGCGCTGGTGGGCTGGTGGCTGCTGTGAAGCGCTACGGGCCGACCGTCCTCCTGCTCCTGTCCGGCGCGGCGATCCTGCGCGTCTCCCTCTTCAGCGAGCTGTATCTGCGGTACGTGCAGCCGGGGCTGCGCCCCTTCCTGATCGTCTCCGGGGTGCTGCTGGTCGTGCTGGGCATCACCGCCGGGGTACGGGTACTCCGCGCCGACGACGAGGGCCATCACCCGGGTGGTCACGGCCACGGCCCCGGCGGCCCCCGGGTCGCCTGGCTGCTCGCCGTGCCCGCGCTCGTCCTCCTCCTCTCCCCGCCCCCGGCGCTCGGCTCGTACAGCGCGGACCGGGAGGCCGCCGAGTACGCGGCGCGGGGCGTCGGGACGTTCCCGGCGCTGCCGAAGGGGGACCCGGTCGAGCTGACCCTCGGGGAGTTCTCGTCCCGGGCGATCTACGACAGCAAGCGGTCGCTGAAGGGCCGTACGGTCCGGATGACCGGGTTCGTCACGCACGGGGACGACGGCACCTGGTACCTCACCCGGCTCCTCGTCTCCTGCTGTGCGGCCGACGCCAGCCCCTACAAGGTCGAGATCAGGGACGACGACGCTCCGACCGCCGACGCCTGGGTCACCGTCACCGGCACCTGGCACCCCAGGGGCGAACTCGGCTCCGAGAAGGCCTGGCCGCCCGCGCTGGACGCCGAGTCGGTGCGGCGGGTGGCCGAGCCGGAGAACCCGTACGAGAAGAGGTGAGCCTTCAGGGCATCAGGGGCATCGGGTGGGTCAGGGGCATCGGGTGGATCAGGGGTGTCACGGGCGTCAGGGGCGTCAGGGGCCGAACCCCATCTTCGCGAGCACCTTGCCGTCGGTGTCGTAGACCCTGACCTCGTGCACGGGGTCCTGGAAGTCGAGGGAGCGGGCCAGTTTCTCCGGGACCTTCACATGGGAGTACCAGACACCCCAGCTGGTGTTGCCCTTCAGGCGCAGGACCATGCCGTCGATGACCTCGCCGTCGTAGGTCGTCACCTCGACACGGGCCGCCGGGGACCGGACGCCGTAGAAGAGGCCGTGGACCGTGTAGCCGGCGGTGGCGGAGCCCGAACCCTGCATGGTGATGCCCGGTTCGCCGGTGTCGAGGTTGCCGTCGACCAGGCTGCGGAACTCGTCGGGACTGGTCACGCCCGGCTCCGGGGCCGGATCCCGCCAGTGCTTGCCGTCCGCCGTCAGCCACAGCTGCGTACCTTCCTCGGTGGTCACCCGCTCGTCGGGCGCGACGACCCGGGCCTTCGGGGCGGGCGGCGTGGAGGTCGCGGAGGTCGGTGTCGGTGAGGGCGAGGCGCTGGCGCTCGGGACCGGGCTCGGCGGGGCCATCGGCAGGACCGTGGAGGAGGGGCCGTCGGGGCGGAGCGCCAGCACGACCAGCGGGGCCAGCACCAGCCCGCAGCCCGTGCTCAGCGCGGCGGCCCGGCGCCGACGGCGACGCCTGCGGCCGTCCCGTTCGATCGCCTCCAGCGGTACGGGTGGCGGCGTGACGTCGTACGCGGCCTCCGTGAACGCCTCGCGCAGCCGCTGCCCCGTGGCGTCGGCGGCGTCCTCGCCACCGGCTCCGGTCGCGTCGGTCCCGGCGGTCGGGTGGTTCATGGGCGGGCTCCGGGGACGGGCGAGGGGGGCGCCGGGGCGGACGGGGGAGAGGCGGAGGGAGCGGGGGAGGCGGTGGGAGCGGGGGAGGCGGTGGAGTCGTGGGCGTCGTCCGTGTGGGGGGCGGCGGCGAACACGGGGTGGGCGCGCAGGGCCTGGAGGCCGCGTCGTACATGGGTCTTGACCGTGCCGAGCGAGCAGCCGAGCACCTGGGCGATCTCGTTCTCGCCGAGGTCCTCCCAGAAGCGGAGCACCAGCACGGACCGCTGCCGGGCCGACAGCGTGGCCAACGCCTGGGTGACGGCGGCCCGTTGGGCGACCGACTCCGCGTGCCCGGCCTGCCGCTCGTGCACCCGCTCCGGCAGGAACGGCGTCAGCAGATGGGCCACGCGTCTCTTGCGTACGCGGCTGATGTTGTTGTTCACCAGTGAACGCCGTACGTAGAAGTCGACGTCGTCGCGCGGTATGCGCCGCCAGCGGGCGTACACCTTCGCCAGGGTCGTCTGCACGAGATCCTCGGCCTCGTGGAAGTCGCCGGTCAGCATGTGCGCGGTGCGCACCAGACGGGGCCAGGCCGCGGTGGCGTACGCGGCGAAGTCGCCGCCCTCGGGCGGTCCGGGCTGCTCGTGCGGCGCGGCCTGCTCGTGCGGTCCGGATTTCTCGTGCGGCACGGACGACGGTCCTCGGGGTTGGGAGTGGGGGAGCGTGCCGAGCGTGCGGGGGAGTGGTCAAGTCCCCCGCCCACACGGTCACTTCGAGCGGCCGAACGCGTCGGCGTCTGCCGATCGCGTCGGCCGTCTGCCGATCGCGTCGGCTGCCGGTCAGTTCAGCTGCAGCTGGGAGTAGACGCGGCCCTTGGTGTCGTAGACGGTGACATTGCGGAGGAAGTCCCCCCCGTCGTCCCCCGGGGGCAGGTCGGCGATGGCGTACCAGACGCCCCAGCCCGGCTTCCCGGCCAGCTCGATCAGCTTGCCGCGGACCTTGCCCGTGCTCGTGGCGACCTCGACACGGGAGGCCGTGCCCTTGCCGCCGTAGTAGAGGCCGGAGAGGTAGTAGTGGCCATCGAGGCCGCTCGCCTGGAGGGAGACCCCCGGCTGCGTCGGGTCGATGTTGCCGTCGACGACGCTGCGGAACTGCGGGTCGTCGGGCATGTCCGGGTCCGTCCAGTGCTTGCCCTCCGCCGTCAGCCACAGCTCGAAGCCGGGCGCGGCGACGACGTGCTCACCGGGCTTGACGATACGCGGAGTCGGCGCCTTCTTGGCCGCCGCGGCGGCCGTCTGCGCGGTGGTGTGCGCCGTCTCCCCCTGTGAGACGGCGTACGACAGTGTCGGAGCCCCCGCCAGCAGCGTGGTCAGCGCGGCGACGGCGACGTACTTGTGCATCCGTGTCATGGTCACGAACGGACTACCCCCATAGGTGTGTTGGTCTGACACCCTTGAAAACCCGCGGAACGCAGGGGATGGATGACACCGGCGGCCAAGTTGTTTCCGGCCTCAGCCGACTTTTTTTCCTGCGACTTTTTCCTGCGACTTTTTCCGGCGACTTTCTTCCGGCCTCAGGAGCGGCCCACCGTGAAGTGACGGGTGAGGTCCGCGCCGACCTGGACGGTGACCTTCGTGCCGGGCTTCCAGGAGACGCGCGGCCGGAAGGCGACGCGCTGCCCGTCGGCGAGGTCGCGGTCCTCGACCCAGCTCCAGGAGCCGTCGACACCGGAGTCCATGACGACCTTCAACTGTCTTTCCACCTGGGCGCGTTCGGCTGCCGGAACCGGGCGGTCGAAGGTGACGGATATCGGTCCGCCGACGCCCACGGTCTGCCCGTCGGCGATGTCGACGCGCGCGCCGTCGATCCCGGCGTCCACCTCGGCCTGGGCCTGCGGTATCGAGCTCGGCCCCTCGACCCGCACCCCCGTCCCGCTCCCCGAACAGCCCGTGAGCGCGAGCGTGAACGCACAGGCGGCGGTGGTGACGAGCACGCGAACGTGGCGGCGCGCTTTCCCCGTTCCCGCGGCCCTGTTCCTCGTGGTCATGGTCTTCCCCCAGCGATGTCTTCAGCGATGTGTTCGGCCGTGTGTTCCAGCGATGTGTTTCGATGTGCGGCGTGGCGTACGGGACCTGTACGCACGACGGGGGCGACCGGGTTGCACGGCGATGCACGGGACTTCGGACAATGGCAGGGGCATGACCGAGGAAGAGTTCGACGCGTTCTACGCCACCGCGTTCCCCCGGCTGACCGGCCAGCTCTACGCCTTCACCGGGGACCACGGCGAGGCGCAGGACGTCGTGCAGGAGGCCTTCGTACGGGCCTGGGACCGGCGGCGGGACTTCCTCGCGGAGGGGGCGCCCGAGGCGTGGCTGCGGACCGTGGCGATGCGGCTCGCGGTGAGCCGCTGGCGGCGGGCGCGCCGTTGGCTGGAGCTGGTCCGCCGCGATCCGCCCCCGGACCACGCGCCGGGGCCCGATCCCGAACGCGCGGTACTGGTCCAGGCGTTGCGCAGGCTACCGGAGGCCCAGCGGATGGCAGTGGTTCTGCACCATCTGTGCGACTTGAGTGTCGAGCAGGTAGCCTCCGAGACCGGTGCGCCCGTGGGCACCGTCAAGGCCCGGCTGTCCCGCGGCCGGGCGGCGCTGGCGCGCGAACTGGCCCCCGGCGAGGGTGAGAAGGAGGACGGCCGTGTCCGATGAACTCACCACCCGTCTACGCGAGTTGGCCGAGACCGCCGAGACGTCCCCGCCCGGCTCCGGCGCCGATGTCCGCGCCACCGCGGGACGCCGCCGACGCCGTCGCCGTACGACCGCCGCGACCGCCGGAGGCTGCGCGGCGGCGGCTCTGGCCGCGTTCCTCACCCTGAGCGTCGCCTCGTCCCACGGCACGGAAGACCGACGGGAGCCGGCGGCTTCCGCCACCCCCACCGTCGACGTGTCCGCCGCCCCCGACGCCACCGTGGACCTCTCCCGCCGGACCCTCACCGTCGCCGGGCGCGAACTGCCCATCTCCTCCGGCACCCTCAAGACTCCGACCCCGACCGGCCTCATGACCGTCACCGCCAAGAGCACCGACAAGATCGTCACCGGCGAGACACTCGGCTTCGGTGACGGGTACGAGATGAAGCTGCCGTGGGTCCTGGAGCTGACCCCGGTCGAGGCGAGCGACGCGGGGGACGAGGGCGGGAGTGACGTGGGCGAGGACGGGGGTGCGGAGGACGGGGCTGACGTGGGCGATGAGCGTCGCGGTACGGCGACTCTGCCCGGTACGGGGGCCGAGCGCGCCACCACGGCCCCGAGCGAGCCAGCGAGCGGGAGCCCGACGCGGCGCGTGGCCGGCACCGTGGTCTACATCGCCGCCCTCACCTACGACGAGAAGGCCCCCGGCACCTACGACACCACCCCCGGCTGGATCGGCCTCCGCACCGCCGACGCGCGCTGGCTGTACGAGCGGCTGCGGCAGGGCGCGCTCGTGGAGATCCGGGGCGCGCCGACGACACCGGAACCGCGCCCGACCGGGACACCGACCGTCACCCCACCCACGACGGACGAGGGCCGGGTCGTCCCGACCGCCCTGCCCGAGAGCGCCTCGCCCGGGTAGCCGCCCGGCCGGGACGGGAAGCCGGCCTCGCACGCGCCCGGGGTTGCGACGCCCGGGGCTGCGCCGTACGGGGGAGGCGGTCACCCGTACGCCCTTGTGCGCTGGTGGGCGGGCCCGGGTGGTGCTGGCCTAGGAGACGAAACGTCGTGCTCTCGGGAGGCTCCGCCATGCGTCGTCCGTACCGTGTTCTCGCCCGGGTCGTGGGCGTCGGGATGCTCGCGGGGGTGGCGGCCTGCGCGGTGGACGATCCGGGACACCCGCGCGGCTTCCCGGAGGCCGCTGTCGTCGACGAGACCACGGCCTCCGGCTCGCCCACCGCCCCGTCGGCCTCCGCCCTCACCGACGCCCACGCCCGCAGCGCCCTGCTCCGCCAGGGCGACCTCGGCGACGCCTGGTCCGACACCCAGGGCGCGGCGACCTGGCGGGACGGCGTCCTCAAGGGCCGCACCGACCGCCCCGAGTGCCAGGAACTCCTCGACGCGGTCTACACCGAGGACCTCCTCGGCGAGCCCAGGGGCGGCACGGCCGTCACGGGCTTCGACGACAACGAGTACGGCGCCCAGCTGCGCTACCAGGTCGGCGCGTACGACAGGGCCGACCTCGACACGCGCCTCGGCTATTTCCGGCAACTCATGGACAGCTGCGGGGAGTTCACCATCACCGGCGTCCAGGGACGGGAGTACGACGCCGAGGTCACCCCCATGGAGATCCCCGGCGGCATCGGCGACGCCCGGCAGGGGCTGCGGCTGACCGTCAGCGGTGACGTCGACGGCGAGGACGGTGCCCTCACCCTCGACCTCGTCACCGTACGCGTCGGCGACACCGCCGCCCTCCTCACCCACGGCGGCCTCTACGGCATCGACGAAGCCGCCACCAGGGAGGCCACCCTGGCGGGCGCCCAACGCCTCCAGGACCTCCTGAAGAAGGAGAAAGAGGAGAAACAGGAGAAAGAGGAAGAGGAGTAAGGGGAGCGGGAAGAAGGAGAAGCGGGCGACGCCTACTGCTCCTCCAGCATCGTCGTGACGACGCTGCGCACGTCCTTCTCCGACACCTTGCTCTGCACGGCCCCGGCGATCCGGCCGTCGCGGTCGACGAACAGGGTGAAGGGGAGGATCCGCGGGTTCACCAGACCGTTCGGCAGCTTCAGGAACTGCTTGCCGCCCGGGTCGTACAGGCTCGGGTAGGACAGGCCGAGGTCCCGCTCGAAGGCGAGGGCGTTCCGCCGGGACGCGTCGGTGCTGACACCCAGGACCCGCACGCCCCGCGACTTCAGCTTCCGCTGCGTACGGTCGAGATCGGGTGATTCGGCGCGGCAGGGGCCGCAGGTGGAGGCCCAGGCGTTCACGACGACGACGTGCCCCCGGTAGTCGGAGAGCCGGACCGGCTCGCCGTCGACGGTGGTGCCGGCGAAGTCGGGCGCGGCGGGCCGCTCGGCCACCGGGATGCTCCGGAACAGCCCCGGCCCGCCCGCTTGTTGAGCCGACTCCGCCTGTTCGGCGTCTGTCGGCAACGCCTTCGGGGTGGCGCAGCCGGTCACCACGAGCCCGGCCACCACCACGCACAGGGCCGCGCGGGGGTTCGTCTTCATCGCCGTACAGCTTAGGGCCCTAAGCAACTCCCTCGGGGAGGCTGCCGATCGCCCTCCCGTTGACGGCTGGGACACTGCTGTGGTCACCGGTTGACCGCCGGTGACATACGGGGATGCGAGGAGTGCAGATGATTACGCCGTGGCGCCGCGCGGTCGAGTACGCGGCCATGGTCACCCTTCCCTCATGGCTGTGGGCGGTGGTCGTGATGAACGTGGTGGCGGCCGGAGTGAACATGTCGGTCTGGGACTTCGGCCTGGAGATGATCGTCGGGGGCGGGCTCTTCTTCCCGCCGGTGGCGGTCCTCGTCCTGACGGTGGTCCGGAAGGTGCTTCCCGCGCTGTCGCGCTGGCGCACCGCGACCATCGACATCTCCGTGTACGCGGTCCTGTATCTGCTGTCCCTGGTGGCGACCGCGGTGTTGGCCGGGGAGGGGCTGGCCGACGCGGTGGACTGGGCCTTCCTGCTGATGATCGCCGCCCTGCTCAATCTGCAGTTCGTGATGGCCCTGGGCCTGTGCGCCTGGCGCTACGACCGCCTCATCCCGACGGCACCCTCGGGCAGCCTCGGCGGCGGCCGCGCCCACACGGCCTGACCGCCACCTCAACTGCTGTCGCGGCGCTGCCCTTTGGGGCAGTGCCCCGGGGAACACCTCCCCATGAGACGTCGCGGGGCGTCCCGGCTCCGGCCTAGATTCGTGCAGGTCGGGGGCACCGATGGGTGGCACCGATGGGTGGCACCGAGGGGGGAACACTGGCGGGCGGACGTGGATCGGGAGGGCGGGCGGGGTGGTGGGTGGCGTGGTGGGTGCGTCAGCGCGGAGCGGCCACGCACTCGTCGTCGGGCGACCGCTCGATCGGTCTCACCACATCGCTGAGGTCCACCAGCACGCCGTCGATCGCCGTGATCCGGTCGTCGACGAAGGCCTGTACGGCGGGGTCGCGGCCGTAGGTGATGAGGATGCGGTAGCCGGAACCGGCGGACCGGTCCTCCCTGAACACCCAGTCGACGCCGTCGACCTCGACACACGGGTCGCCGGTCTCGGCCGGGGGTTCGAGGCCGCAGCGCAGCACCACGCCGCCGTTGCCCCAGGAGGCCACGCCGGTCACGGAGACGGGGTCGCGGGACTCGCCGACGATCCGGGCGGGGTAGCGGCCGGCGATCCCGGTGCAGGCGGGGTCCCCGGCCCGCGCGGCCGGCCGCACGTCGAGGGCGGGGGAGGACACCTCCCGGGCCACGAGCACCCCGGCGACCACCGCGGCGGCCGCACCCACCCCGATCGCGACCTGCCCACGCCTCGAAGGGCGCCTCATCCTGGTCAACTCCCGTGCTCCGTCGTCGTACGGCGGAGGAGGGGCCCGCGGTGGGACCCCTCCTCACACCTGTCATTTCTGATCGCGGACTAGCTCAGCCGGGACATCAACAGCTGGGACATCGAAGGCTGGGACATCGAAGGACTGCGCACATGGTCGTATTCACCCCGTAAGTTGCTCGACTGGTTGATGTGTTGCCGATGTGTTGCTGACGAGCGGGCGCGTCCAGGTCTCGGCGAATGGTCAAAATTTCCACAAGTAAACGCCAAAACCTGGTCTGCGAGGCGCCTTTCGAAGGGTTCCCCGCAGCCGGCGGCGCTCAGACCGTGGACGCCCCGACGAGCCGGGGCAGAGGCGCGGCGGAGCCGCAGGCGCACCGCGGATCGGCGCACAGCAGTTCGTGGGCGAGGACGGAGAGCACCGCGGCCTGCAGTCGCGTCTGCTGCTCCAGCTTCTCCACTATGCGTGCGACATGCGCCTTCACCGTCCGCTCGGCTATGCCGAGTTCCCGGGCCAGTTGCCGGTTGCCCAGGCCCGTGCCCAGCAGAAGCAGGACTTCCTTCTCCCGGTCCGTCAGCGTCTTGAGCCTGCTGATGTCCCGGACCGGATCGGCCCCCGTGCGCCGGTAGGCGCAAGCCGTGTCTCCTACGTCAGACCTCTTGGTCATTGGTCGGCCCTTCCCGATGCCGCTTTCCCGACAGAGCCCCGTGCCCCGGGTGCGGCGGCGATCTACCCCCCAACTTAGCGTCCGCTACTGACAAGAAGAACCCTGGAATGACACGGCCACGTCACAGAGAGGGGTCCCTTGAGGACACTGCCCCAAAGGACAATTTCCGCCACCCCGGCTGATCCCTACGCTCGTTGCCGCGCACCGACAGAAACTCCACTACACAGGGGGACCACTGTGTACGGAGCTGAACGGGGACCGGAACGGGGACCGGCATCGGCTCGTGTCTCAGCGCAGCCGGCGCGCCCGCAGCACCACGTCGTCGGTGTGGTGTGCGCCGGCGCCGCCGTCGGGTGACAGGCGTGGCCGTTGCTCGTCCACCTCCACCTCCCAGTCGTCGTCGAGCAGATCGGCGACCATCGAGGGCCAGACGTAGTCGGCCGGGTCGAAGCCGCCCTCGTCCGCCTGCTGGGTGTCCATCCCCGCGTGGTGGACGAGCAGCAGCACGCCGCCGGGCGCGACGGCCGCGAGCAGTGCTCGCTCGGCCGCGGCGTCGGGGGTGCGCCGCAAGGCCGGGTACTGCGCGGACACCAGGTCGAAGGAGGCCGACGGGAGCGCCGCCTCGGTGAGGGCGGCGTGGACCCAGTGAACGGCGAGGCCGGCGTCCCGCGCGTGCCCGGCCGCCCGCTCCAGCGCCACGCCGGAGACGTCGAGCGCGGTCACGTCCCAGCCGCCGCGCGCGAGCCAGACGGCGTCCGCGCCCTCGCCGCAGCCGACGTCGAGCACCCGCCCGGGGGTGAGTCCGGCGACCTCGGCCACGAGCGCACCGTTGGGCCGGCCGCTCCACAGCTGTTGTCGGTCGGCGTATCGGTTGTCCCACTCCGCCCGTACCGCGGGATCTCCGACGTATCCGTCGGCGGGCGAGGGAAGGTCGGACGCGGGCGAGCCTGCTGCGTTGTCGTCAGTCACGGGCCCACCGTCGCCCACCACTGTCCCGGTCTGCCACTCCTGTTGCCGGTCCGGCAAAACGGCGTCCCAAGGGCGCCGCACCGGACGTCGTCGAGGTACTTCGGATGCGGGCGGGCCGTCCACCGCTGTCGACCGGTGGACGGCCCGCTCCATGTCACCCTCTCGGTTCAGAGGGCTGCTCGGGGTGTCAGCACTTCGTGCCCTTGCACGGCTCTCCCCGCTTGTCGAAGAGCTTCGTGAAGAGGCCGGTGCCGTACGAGGCGTTCTTCGGGGTGAGGACGTACGGGCCGGTGACCGGCCGTTCCGGCAGGCGGTAGCCCTCGGGGACGTCCGTCTCGACCAGGTAGTACGTACCGGGCAGGAGCGAGCCGAAGGAGCAGCGCCCGGTGCGGGAGGTGGCGCAGTCGTCGACGAACCTGTCCTTCTTCAGGCCGCGCCGCTGGAGGCCGCGGACGCCGTTGGTGTCCCGCCACAGCTCGAGGACCGCGCCGGCCAGCGGCTTGTCGCTCTTCCTGTCGAGCTTCACGAGGGTCAGCCGCACCGACCTGGTGAGGCCGGCGTCGACCATGTGGTTCACGTCGCCGGGGTCACCGACGTGGACCGTCGTCCCGCCGCGGGAGTCGACGTCGGAGTCGAGCGCGCGGCTCGGACCGGCCCCCTTCACCGTCCACTTGAGGGCCGAGCGGCTCGGACGGCCGGGCAGCGACTTCGTGCTGATGCCGCCGTGGTCGAAGGACACCTGGTAGGTGGTGTTCGGCCGCAGACCCTGCTGACCGCCGACGTGGTACTCACCGTTCGCGTCCGTGTACGTCGTGATGTCGGGGCCGTACGACGTCGGGTGGAGCGTCACCTTCACCCGCGGGACGGCCGGCTCGGACGGGTCCTTGATGCCGTCGCCGTCGGCGTCGTACCAGACGCGGTTGCCGATCTGGACGGGCGCCTGGTCGCAGACCGGCTCCAGGTCGGCGAGCCCGTTGGCCTTGCCGAAGAGCAGGGCGCGTTCCCGGAGGCCGGCGTTCCAGGTCCCCTGGATCAGGAGACTGCCCTCCGCCCGGCCGCTGTCGGCGGTCCAGCGGCGTACGCCCTGCTCGTACGGGTGGTGGTCGAACGGGTCGTAGACCGTGCTCCACAGCTTGTTCCGGAACGGCTGGAGGACCGTGCCGCCCTGGGTGACCTGGTCGTGGTGCGCGTCCGCCGGCCTGGTCGAGTGGTCGTAGAACTCGCCGTGGCCCGGGCCCTCGTCGTTGTTCGGCCGCGCCCCGTAGAGCGAGTCGCACCGCGCGTTGTTCTCCAGCGTGTACGTCGTACGGGACTTGCAGACGCGCAGGACGTCACCGGCGGCGACGGCGCTGACCAGGGGGCGGTCACGGTTGTACGGGTACGTCGCCGTGCCCTGCATGTCGCCGAAGCGGTCGCGGAAGCCGAGGACCAGGTCGCCGTTGTCGGCGATCTCGATGTCGGACAGGATCGGCTGCGGCGCGGAGACGAGGGAGGAGTGCGCGGGCTCGGGGACGCGCTCGTTCCACGCCTCCCACATCGCGCTCAACGGCTGCCCGACGGTGGAGGGCTTGGTGCAGCGGGCGCTGGTCGTGGGCAGCCCGGCGGACCGGTACGCACAGCCGCGCGGGTAGTTCATCGCCGTGCGGAACAGGTGGTCGAACGACCCTCGGGTGAACTCGTAGACATGCGAGGTGACCTGGGACGGGTCGCCCCACGGGGCGTCCGAGGTGACCGTGTCCTCCGCGCCGCACACCCCGCCGACGAGTACCCGCCCGCCGCGCACCCCGATGCCGTACGGATGCCAGTAGCCGGCGCAGTCGTCCGGCTCGGGGATGACGTACGACCGGTACATACCGGGATAGACCCCGTCGCCGGTGCCGCTGATCGGCACGGCGTACAGCCTGGAGTCGTTGAGGTTGACCGCGTAGAGGGTCCTGCCGTCGCCGGAGACGTCGACGTCGCCGATGCCCTCCCGGCCGACCCTGCCGTGGACCGGGTTGTCGCGCAGCCAGTCGTCGCCCGGGTCGTGCGTGGTCAGCGAGCCCGGCAGGGTGACGAAGGTGCTCACCCCGGAGGCGCTGTTCCGGCGGTAGATCGTGTTGGTCGGGCCCGCCGGGCCGTAGGCCGCGTGCCGCTTGACCAGCGTGCCCATGTACGTGTTGCCGGTACGGTCGTTGGCGATGCCGAACACGGCCTGCTGCTGGGCGTTGTTGGTCAGCTGGTCGACCCTGCCGCCGGGGTGGGTGTCGGAGAAGGTCCCCGCGAACCGGACCAGTCCCTTGTGGGTGTCGGGCGCGTCGCCCTTGGTCAGGTTGCAGGTCACCAGGTCCGGGTTCTCCTGGCAGTAGAGCCCGGGCTCCCAGAAGCCGGTCGTGTACGTCGCGCTCCGGTTGCCGGAGACATCCACGAAGCCGACGTTGCCGCGCATGACGTCCGGGCCGTCACCGGAGCCCGCGACCGCCGGCTGGAGGATGCCGGGCCGGGGGTTGTGGGCCTGGACGCGGTACTTGCCGCCCCGCAGCGGGGACGCCGCCGCGTCGAACCGGGCGAGGCCGTAGGAGTCGGTCGTCCGGGTCACCACATGGCCGTGGTCGTCGGTCAGCGTGACCCGCACACCGTCCCGGCCCGCCTCCAGCCCGTAGTCGTACGCCCCGTCGGCATCCACCTCGTCGACGACCCGTACGGTCACGGTGCCGTCGCCGGGAGCCTTGCCGTCCGCGGTGCTCCTGGCGCCGGGGGCGGCGGGGACCGCCTGGCCGGCCAGTCCGACCACCAGCGCCGCAGAGAAGGCCAGCGTCAGACCCACACCCCCCGGTGTTCTTCGCTTCACCACGTCCCTCTTCTCCTGAATGCCCTGCCGTGGCGACGGAGCCCGGTGCCCGAAGCCGACCTCCGCATTCATATGAAGTGCCAAGGGCCACTAATCAGGCCGAACGGGGCACGAGGGGCGGGCGAGTGCGGCGGAATGCCGGGAATGTGGAGATTCGGGGGAGGTGGGAGAGGGGTGCGGTCCAGTGGTTCATCCGGTCGGGCCAGCGGGGGCATCCCCGCACGGCGTACGACCGGCGACCGGCGACTGACGACCGACGACCGGTGATACCGACGACCGACAACCGGTGATACCGGCGACCGGCGACCGACGGCGATTCAGACCGGCGGATCCGCCAGTGACTGTTCCGCCCAGATCACCTTGCCTTCGGGGAGGAAGCGGGTGCCCCAGCGCTGGGTGAACTGGGAGATGAGGAAGAGGCCGCGGCCGCCCTCGTCGGTGGTGCGCGGGTGGCGCAGATGGGGCGCGGTGGCGCCGCCGTCGAACACCTCGCAGATCAGGGTGCGTTCGAGGATGAGCCGGAGCCGGATGGGCCCGGCGGCGTGCCGGATCGCGTTGGTCACCAGCTCGCTGACGACCAGTTCGGTGGTGAACGCCAGTTCGTCCAGCCCCCACGTGCCGAGCTGCCGGGTGGTGGTCTTGCGGGCCTCCGCGACCAGCGCCGGGTCGGAGGGCAGCTCCCAGGACGCGACCCGGTGCGCGGGCAGCCGCCGGGTGCGGGCCAGGAGGAGGGCGACGTCGTCGACGGGGCGGGCCGGGGCGAGGGAGTCGAGGACGCCCTGGGCGTGCCGGTCGAGGGAGGGCTCGGGCCGGGCCAGGGCACGGCACAGCGCCTCGCGGGAGGCCTCGGCGAGCAGCCCGTCGGTGTGCAGGGCGATCACCGTGCCCTCGGGCAGCTCCACCTCCAGCGCCTCGAAGGGCCGCCCGCCGACGCCGAGCGCCGGTCCCTCGGGCAGCGCGGGGAAGGTGACCGCGCCGCCGGGGGCGACCAGGGCCGGGGCGAACGGCCCGGCGGCGGCCATGGAGCAGGTCCCGGACACCGGGTCGTGGACGACGTACAGACAGCGCGCCCCGACCGTCTGGACGCTGCCCGTGCCAGGCTCGGGTCCCTCCTGGCGCGCCGACTTGGCGACCATGTCGTCGAGGTGGGCGAGCACCTCGTCCGGCGGCAGATCGAGGTCGGCGAGGGTGCGTACGGCCGTACGGAGGCGGCCCATCGCGGCGGCGCCGTCGATGCCGTGGCCCGCGACCTCGCCGATGACGAGGGCGAGGCGGGCGCCGGAGAGGGGGATGACGTCGTACCAGTCGCCGCCGAGACCGGTCAGTTCGTCGGCGGGCCGGTAGCGGACGGCGACCTCGGCCGCGTCCTGCTCGGGCAGCCGGCGTGGCAACAGGCTGCGCTGGAGGACCAGTGCGGCGTCGCGTTCACGTGTGTACCGGCGGGCGTTGTCGACGCAGACGGCGGCCCGGCCGACCAACTCCTCGGCGAGACCCAGGTCGACCGCGTCGAAAGGGTCCTGTCGGTCGCGCCGGAAGAACGTGGTGATGCCGAGCGTGATGCCTCGCGCCCGCACCGGCACGATCATCACGCTGTGCAGGCCCAGCGCGTCCGCGGGCACCGCCCGGCCGCCCGGGATCGCCTTCGCCCACTCCGCCGACAACGGGTCCAGCCGTGGTTCCGACCACGACCGCCCGCTGACCAGCGCCCGCACCGGGGGCGATCCGGCGGCGTACGAGGCGAGCGCGCCGATCTCCAGGACGGCCTCCGGCACTCCGGCGTGGACGGACTGCTGGGCGCACCGCCGCAGCGGGACGGAACCGTCGCCGAGGGGCCCCGGTTCGGCGCCGCGCAGCACCGAGTCCAGCAGGTCCACGGTCACGAAGTCGGCGAGCGCCGGCACGACCACGTCCGCCAGCTCCTGCGCGGTCCGCCCGAGGTCGAGGGTCCGGCCGATGTGCTCCCCGGCCCGGTCCAGCAGGGCCAGCCGGGTACGGGCGCGGTGCCGTTCCGTCACGTCCACCACCGTGTAGTACACGCCGATGGGCCGGCCGTGGTCGTCCTCCAGCCGTGTGAACGACATCGCGTGCGCGGTCTCGCGGTACGGCGACGACCGCACCCGGCCCACGTGCTCGTAGTCGAGCACGGGCACACCGGTCTCCAGCACCTGCCGCATCCGCTCCTCGATGCGCTCCGCGTCGAGGCCCGGCTGCACCTCCGCGAGCCTGAGCCCGACCCGCTCGTGCGCCCGCCCGCCGCCGAACCGCTCCAACGCCGCGTTCGACCACACGAACCGCAACTCCGTGTCCACGATCGCGATCCCGACCGGCGACCGCGCCGTCATCCGCTCCAGCACGGTCCGGCTCATGTCCCAGCCGGGCGCATCGGTGGCATCGGAGACGAGGGCCACCCAGTGGGCGGGGCGGTGGGGCGCGGGCGGGCGTGGGGTGCCTTGCGGTGCCGGTGGAGGGGCGGGCACGGGGGCGTGCGCGGTCTGCCGGTGGGGTGGGCTCCCGGCGCTCCCGGCGGCCGGCCAGGTGCCCGGCTTCCGGGCCGAGGGGCGTCCGGCCTCGGGTGCGGCCGGAGTTGGGGACGCGGGTGGCTTGAGGGACCGGGATGGACTGGTGGACGGGGGTGGAGTGGTGGGCTGAGGTGACGCGGTGGACGTGGGCAGAGCGGTGGACTGAGGTGGAGTGGTGGACGTGGGCAGAGCGGTGGACTGAGGTGGAGTGGTGGACGTGGGCAGAGCGGTGGACCGGGGTGAAGCGGTGGGCCGGGGTGGTGCGGTGGATCGAGGTGGGTCGGGGTAGCCGGGGCGGGGCGCGGGCCAGGCGGTGGGCCGGGGTGGGGTCGACGCGGTCGGGTCGGCCGGTGGGGCCGGAGGCGCTGGGCTGGTCGCTTCCCGGGTCGGTACGACGCGGACCATCACCTTGACGCGGTGGCCGTCCCGGTGGCGGGCGGTGAGGATGCCGGACCAGCCGCCGAGGGCGCGATGGGATTCGGCCAGCCTGCCGATGCGTTCGTCGTCCTCGTCGACCAGGAGCGTACGCACACTGCGGCCCAGGATCTCGGCCGCCGGATACCCGAACAGCCGCTCGGCGTCCCGGGTCCAGCTCGTCACGAGCCCGTCCGCGTCGATCAGCAGCGGCGCGGCGTCGGCCACGTCGAAGCGCTGACGGGTGACGGCACTGTCCCTGTCGGTCCCCACGGCGGCCCTCTCTGTCGCTGAGACGCCCTCTGGCCCCATTATTCACCTTGTGTGATCGCAGATAGGCCACCTCGTGACGGCGCACATCACACGACCGCACGCCGTGGCGCGCGAACCGGCACGCACAGGACACACAACCAGGCACACACCAGGCACGGGACGCCCCGCAAGACCCCCCCGGGTCCGGGCCGGATCGGGCGCGATCGGGACGAAGTCGCCCGCACGAACACCCCGAAGCCGCACACACGGACGCCCCCACCCCCGGCCGCCCGTGCGGCCGTACGCCGGTAACGCGCCCCCGTACGCCCCCAGAGCTCCGGCATGTCGAACCGACCGCCCCCTCCGCGTGAGGGATGCGGAGGGGGCGGTCGATGGCCGGTTTCGGCTCCCCGCCAGGACCGGGCGGGGTCGGGCGCGGCCGATCGTGGCCAGGCGGGCCAGGCGGGCCAGGCGGGCCGGGCCGGGCGGGGCGGGTGGTGGCCGGTCGGCGCCAGCCGGGCCGATCCAGGCCGATCCGGGCCGATCCGGGCCAATCCAGGATGAACCAGGCCGATCTGGGCCGATCCGGTCCGGCATCGAAGGTCGGCATCAGGGCCGGCCGAGGCCGGTCGCGTGCTCGTCGGGCGTCAGCAGTCGCGGAACTCCGGCGACTGGTTGAGGATCTGCGACCGCAGCGACGTGAAGCGCGTGTACGTCTCGCCGCCGCGCGCCTCCGTCGGGAAGACCGCCACCCGATGGCAGTTCTGGAAGGCGAGCGCCACCCCGAAGTGCCGCTCCAGACTCCCCCGGATCGCGTCGCTGGACAGCGCCCGCAGCAGCTGCCCACGCTCCTTCTCCGACGGCGGCGGGGTCTGGTTGTCGGCGAACTCCGCGGTACCCGCGCGCAGTTCACCGACGAGGGAGGCGACCAGGTCGTAGGCGTACGGCAGCGACGTACGCACCGTTTCCACGAACTCCTCCTCCCGCACCTCGCCCTTCTCGGCATCGGCGAGCAACTGCGGGGAGACGTCGAGCGACATGGATGTTCCTGTTCCGTTCAGAAGGAGACTAGGGAAGGGGCGGCGGACCCGGCGGCGGCGAGCGCCTGGGGCCCGTGGCGGAACTCGGGGTCCACCTGGGCGGCCAGATCGTGCCCGGTGGCGTCGTTGGCCCAGGCGGCGGCGTTGCGGAGGTGGAACTCGACGGCGTGGCGCTGGAAGGTGGCCCAGTCCTTCGTACGGGCGTCGACGGCGCCCTTCAGCTGTTCCAGGGCATGCAGGTTATGGGCCTCCAACTCGCCCTCCTCCCGCCCCTGTTCCTGCGCGCGGACGTACGACGACTGCACGCAGTGCGTCAGCAGGTCCTCGCCGACGTGCTCCTTGAGGAAGAGGAGGTCGTCCTCGCCGGTGACCTTGTTGCCGACGACGGCGATCGGGATGCCGAACTCGGCGGCGTGCTCCCGGTACTGCCGGTACACGGACACACTCTTCCGCGTCGGCTCGACGACCAGGAAGGTCATGTCGAACCGGGTGAAGAGCCCCGAGGCGAAGGCGTCGGCGCCCGCGGTCATGTCGACGACGACGTACTCGCCGGGCCCGTCGACGAGATGGTTGAGATACAGCTCCACCGCGCCGAGCTTGGAGTGGTAGCAGGCCACGCCGAGGTCGCTCTCGTCGAAGGCGCCGGTGACCATGAGCGGAACGCCGGCGACGTGCTCGACGTGCCGGCCGTGGACGTCGTCGTCGCCGAGGAGCCGCAGCAGCCGTGAACCCCGGCCGGGCGGGGTCGTCTTGACCATGGCCTCGCGGGAGACGATCCGCGGGTTCGTGCCGCGCAGGTAGTCCTTGATCTCGCCGGTGCGCGAACTCAGCGGCGGCGCGCCGAAGTCGTCGTCCTCGTCGAGGCCGAGGGCGTGCGCGAGGTGCTGATTGATGTCACCGTCGACCGCCACCAGCGGCGCGCCCGACCGGGCGAGGTGCCGGGCGAAGAGCGCGGAGAGCGTCGTCTTGCCGCTGCCGCCCTTGCCTACGAAGGCCACGCGCATGGACGCTCACCCCGCTCGATGCCGGCGGCACCCTTGACGCCGATAATGAAAATGGATGTCATGAACGTAGATTCGGGAGCGGGGACGGGCTTGTCAAATCCGCCCCATATCAACCCCCTTGGCAAAGAGGCGAGTTGGCGAACTCTTTGTTGATCGGCGACTCACTGTTGGGCTACTCGTGAAGACTGCGGAGCAGAGGATTCCCTTTGTGTCCCATATGTGCCTCCGGTGTGGCGTACGTGTGCCGAGCGGCGGCCGGCGCAGGCAACCCGATGGGCGTTTCCCGAGGTTGACAGCCCAAACGCCTTGGTAAACGATGTGCGGACCCTGTGGCTCAAGTGACCAATGAGCCCGGTGTCTTTTTCGACCACTCACCCTGGCGCGGCCCCGGCGTGGCTTTGTGCTGCCGTCCTGCCGCCGTGCCCCGGGTCTCGTACGTACCGAGTTCGAGAATGGGATCTGCATGTCCATAGCGAGACGTGTCATCGTGGGCCGCCTGTTGGGGACGGGCGTGGCCGCTCTGGCGTTGAGCGCGGCGGTGTCCGGCCCGGCCTTCGCCACCGACACACCCGGCGGCGACGGCTGGGGCAAGAAGAGCTACGCCCCCGGACAGGGCGCGGGCACGCCCACCGAGACCGACCGCTGCGAGTTCTCCCTGGACGGCGTGAAGTTCGCCGACTGGGTCAAGCTCGACGACCAGAACCTCAAGCCCACCGAGGACGGCAAGGTCCACATCAAGGTCCGCACCGCCTCCGACGCCACGACCTGCACGGTCTCCCTCGCGTCGTATCTGGCTCACGGCCCGACCTTCGGCACCTCCGGCGAGCAGGTCTTCGTCGACTTCGACACGGTGACCGTGAAGCCGGGCGCGACGGACTCGCTGGACATCGCGGTCCCCGACGCGGGCTGCTACGCCCAGATCGACCTGTACCGGGGTGCCGTGAAGTTCGACGGCAAGCTCGACGCGAACGACGGCTTCGAACACGGCGACCTCCCCAAGGGCCCCGACCGCCCCGTCATCAAGGACAAGCTGATCGCGGCCTGGAACGGCGGCACGAAGGACTGCACGACGGAGCAGCCGCCGGCTGAGGAGAACCCGCCCGCCGAGGAGCAGCCCCCGGCCGAGGAGAACCCTCCGGCTGAGGAGAACCCGCCCGCGGAGGAGCAGCCCCCGGCCGAGGAGAACCCGCCCGCCGAGGAGAACCCCCCGGCCGACGACACCCCGGAGACCGACTCCCCGGAGCCCACCCCCTCCGACTCCACCCCGGGCGCCCCCACCCCCAACAGCGGCGACCCCGGCGACCTCGCCGAGACCGGCGGCGGCAACGCCATCCCGATCGCCCTCGGCGCGGCGGGCCTGGTGGCCGCGGGCGGCGTCATCTTCGTCATGACCCGCCGCAAGGGCGCGGGGCGCGCGGGCGCCTGACCCCGCCGGCTCACCCGGCCGTACTCGGCTGTACTCCGCCGTACTTCTCGAACCGACGTGGCGCCCGGGCCTCCTCCGAGGCCCAGGCGCCACGTCGGTGTGCCCCCGGTGGCACGCAGTCGGCCACCCCATCCTGGGTTACAGCCCGCCGTACTCGGTCGCCATCGTGACGACAGCCGTCAGGCCGTCACGCTGTACTTGCTGGTGCATCCGCGGTAGTCGCCCCTAACCAGGCAGACCCACATCGTGTACTTGTTCCCCTCGGGCAGGTTGCCCGACACCTTGACTTCGTAAGGGGAGTTGTGGCCGCGCGTCGTCGCGATGCGGCCCGTGCTGAGGTGGGCCTCGATGCCGTAACCGTCCGCCACCGGGTCCCAGGCCACCAGCGTGTCGCCGGTGTTGGACCCCGAGGGGTCCTTCTGCCACTCGCCGCTCCCGGCGAACACGCCATCCGCGTAGATGCTGATCGTGCGGTCTCCGCTCTCGGTGAAGACCACGGTTCCCCACGTGATGCTCGGGGCGGCGCTCGCCGTGCCGGTGCCGGCCGCCATCGCACCTCCCACCAGCAGAGCGGTGGTCAGGAAGCTCGCGGTCTTTCTCGCGGCGGTGCTCTTCATCATGGTTCCCCTCCGTTTTGCCGGTCGTCCTGTACTGCCGTGAGGCGTTGCCATCGGCTCTCCCGATCACGGCACTCGGACGACAATGCCCTGCCGCCGCCCGGAAGTCGTTGGCCGGGAGTTTCCTGTGGCTTGGCACAGCGTCAACCATCGGAGGAGCAGGTGATGCCTGACGAGAGTCCCCGTGCGGGCCTTCGAGGACGCTGACCGGCTCGCGGGCCGTACCTTCGTCGGAATCGCGTTCGCGCCAACCTCGAAGAGGTGATCGATGACTCGACGACGACTGAGCATCCGACGGCCGCCATACGTACCCCTTGTCGAGTGCTCTCGGCATGCATCGGTATGGAGAAGGCGAACGGAGAACAGGACGTGGTGAGGAAGCTGACGCGTGGCGCCGCGCTGGCTGTGACTCTGGCCGTCCTGCCCCTGGTGGCGGCGTGCGGCGGTGGTGACGGGGATGACAAGGCCGCGGACAAGGCGACGGACGAGTCCAGCCCGGTCGCCGCGGTCGTCGCGCCGGCCAAGGTCGAGGTGATCGCTCAGCTCACGGGGTGCGAGGTGAAGATCCGGACCGAGGCGGAGGAGCTGCGCGAGGGCGTGTGTCATACCGCCGAGGGCGACTACCTCATCACCACCTTCCCCAAGGAGGAGCTGAAGGAAGTCTGGCTGGAGTCGGCGGCCATCTACGGCGGCAAGTACCTGGTCGGGCCGCGCTGGGCCATCTCCGCCAAGCCCGCCGTGCTGGAGCCGTTGAAGGCCAAGGTGGGCGGCGCGATCCGGGATCTGAGTCAGCAGCCTCAGCCGAGCGCTTCGTAGTCGCTGAGGGCGTACGCCTCCTCGTCGTCGATCGCTTTCTCGTCCCAGTCGATGGAGATGCTGACGGGCCGCCCGTCCTTCGCGTACTCGACGTCCACGACGTCGGCGCCCTCCTCCCGCGCCACCTCCGCCTGCTCCAACAGCGCCGCGATCGTGGGCACTTCACCCAGCTGCTGCTCCACGACCTGCCGCCCGCTGTCATCGACCCCGACGGTCTCCACGACCTTGCCGTCCCGGACCGTCACGTCCAGCGTCCCGATCAGCGGCCGCTCACCCTCAGTCGACTTCAGCCTGTAGCGGTACGCGGAGGGCTCCCGCCAATCGGTCGGCGACGCCTTCGCGGCCGCCGACTCCTCCCCGCACGCGGAGACTCCCCACGCCAACGCGCCGGCCAGCGCGGCGGCGTAGAGAGTTCGGCGGCGTCGTACTCGTACGGCGGCGGTCGTCAGCATGGTGGCCTCCTCGAAGACGGTCACCACTGAGACGTGGGACGGGGCGGCGACGTTCGCCCCCGTGGCGGCTACGTGGCGGCTACGTGGCGGCTACGTGGCGGCTACTGGGGGCGGCAGCGTTGGCCGGTTCGCCAGTTCGCGGTGGCGGTGGTGATGACGGTGTCCAGCCTGTCCCGGGCGCTCACCAGATCGCCGATCCGGCTGTCGATACGGTCCCGTTCGGCCGAAAGCCGGTCGAGCAGCTCGGACGTGGCCTCACCGTTCACGACACACGGCAGCAATTCCGAGATCGACTTGCTCGTCAGCCCAGCGGCGTACAACTGCTGGATCAGTTGGACACGGTTGACCGCGCTGTCCGGGTAGTGCCTCTGGCCGCTGGGGCTGCGTTCCGAGGCGAGCAGGTTCTGTTCCTCGTAGTAGCGCAGTGCCCGAACGCTGACGCCCGTCCTGGTGGCGAGTTCGCCGATACGCATCAGGTCTCCCACACTTCTTGCCTCTGACGTCAGCGTCAGGTTTTAGCGTATCCCGCGAAGGCGTCACCGAAGGGGAAAGAGGAACTTTCCATGACCGCATCCGCCGCCCCATCCGCCACCACCGCATCCGCCACCACCGCATCCGCCACCACCGCATCCGCCACCACCTCCGCCCCCGTCGTCTCGGTGAAGCCGGTCGTGCTGGAAGCACCGGGCCGTGGTGCGGACCTGCCGGTGAGGGTTGCCGCGCCGACGACCGGGAGCGAACTGCCGGTCATCGTCTTCTCGCACGGCTTCGGCTCGTCGCTGAACGGCTACGGCCCCCTGACCGACTTCTGGGCCGCTCACGGCTTCGTGGTGATTCAGCCCACCCATCTCGACTCCAGGGCGGTGGGCCTGCGCCAGGACGATCCCCGCACACCGCGGCTCTGGCGTTTCCGCGTCGAGGACATGAAGCGCGTTCTCGACCGGCTCGATCTGCTGGAGGCGGCCGTCCCCGGTCTCGGCGGCCGCCTCGACCGAAGCCGCATCGCCGCTGCCGGACACTCCTTCGGCGGTCAGACGGCGGGCAATCTGCTGGGCCTGCGCGTCCTCGATCCGGTGAGCGGGAAGGAAGAGGACCTGTCCGACTCGCGGATCAAGGCGGGTGTGCTGCTCGCCACGGCCGGAAAGGGCGGAGCCGACCTGACACCGTTCGCGGCCGAGCACTTCCCCTTCATGCACCCGAGCTTCGCCCACATGACGACACCGGCCCTCGTGGTCGCCGGGGACCGGGACGACTCCCCGCTGTCCGTCCGGGGACCGGAGTGGATGGCCGACCCGTACGTCCTGAGCCCGGGAGACAAGAGCCTGCTCACCCTGTTCGGGGCGGAACACTCGCTCGGCGGGATCGCCGGCTACGAGGCCCAGGAGACGACGGACGAGCACCCGGAGCGCGTCGCCCTGATCCAGCGCGTCACGTGGGCCTACCTTCGCCACGCACTCGGCATCGAGGACGCCGCCTGGACGGCGGCGCGGAAGGGTCTGACCGAGAGTGCCGCCCCCATGGGGCGGATCGAATCCAAGTGAGACGCCTTCCCCGTACAACGCGTGAACCCCACTTCGTGGGACACGAAGTGGGGTTCACGTACTGGAGCGCCGGGCAGGCCTTGCACCTGCATTTCCCCGCAGGAAGCGGGGCGTCTTTCCTTGGACCACCAACGCATGAGGGCTACCGGGGGTTTGAAATCCGGTGAGCGGCTCGTGATCAACTATAGCGGGTCCTCGGGGGTGTTGCATCCCACGTCAGAGCCATCAGAGCCATCAGAGCCGTCAGAGCAGGTACGCCTGCGCGGCGTACCCGACGCGGAGGTACTTGGCGTTCCGTTCGCCGTACGCCTTCCGCAGGATGGGCTCGGCGGTGCCGGGGTCGTCGACGCCGATCTCGATGTAGCCGGTGCCGTCCAGGCCGACCTGGCGCATGGTGAAGGTGCCGTCCCAGCGGCTCATGTCCTCGCTGATGAGGTCGAGGAGGGTGTTGAGGTCCTTCTCGTTGATGTCGCGGTCGTGAAGGCGCAGGGTCACGCCCTTTTCGGCGGCGTCGCAGACGGCGGTGTCGAAGGGCTCGGAGGGGATGCGGTAGATGTCCAGGGAGACCTCGTCCTCGTCCAGGACCAGGTCGGTGAAGACGGCGGAGTGGCGGCCGTGGGCCAGTTTGTCCACGTGCGTCAGGGTCCGCTCCAGGGGGGTGTTCTCCTCCGGGGCGCCGCGACCGGCGACGCTGCCGTGCGGCTGTTTCCCTTGGCAGGTCCTTGAAGGGGTTGATACGTCCTCGACGGTCTGGGCGTCGGCTGTTGAGCCCTGGAGGTTGCCGAGTGCCACGACGGCGGTGAGTACGGCAACGGCCGTGCCGTTGCCGGCTCGCGTACGCCTGCTCATGTGTGCCTCCGATGCTTCTGCGGTGGCCGGTGCCGCCGCGATCGGTACTGAGACGCCGGACAGGGGCGATGTGTTCGGGCCGCTGCCTTTCTCGCCCCCGCCGCCCCTACCCGTCCCATCCCCAGGGGCCGCGCGCCCCTTCCACCCCCGTCAAAGACTCGGGGCTCCGCCCCGGACCCCGTTCGCGCGGTTCCCCGCGCCCCTGAAAAGCGCGGTTCCCCGCGCCCCTGAAAAGAGGGGCGCGGGGAACCGTGTGACCAAGCCGTAGACAGCCGGGCACTGCCGGCCGGCTCAGTAGCCCACCCGGAATGTCGCGTCCGCGCGTTCCGTCGTCGTCGAGATGGGGTCGATGCGGAGGGCGTAGGCGCTGTGGCGGATGTAGCGGGTCGGGTTGTTGTAGGAGCGGAAGGAGGACCAGGTGGAGTCGGCGAGGCCGGCGACGCGGGTGAATGTGGCGTCGGCGGCGAAGGTGGAGGTGCCGTCGTTCTGGTCCAGGCGGAGGTTGTAGCTGTAGTGGCGGAGGTAGCGGGTCGGGTAGTTGACCGACTGGAAGGAGACCGCCGAGGAGTCCGCCAGGCCGGGGACCAGCTTCCACTGGGAGTCGGGGTACGGGTCGAAGGGGTACTCGTCGATGCGCCCCGCGAAGCCGCTGTGGCGGACGTAGCGGGACGGGTAGTTGTAGGACTTGAGGCGGTTCCAGGACGGCGCGCCCCACTTGGCGAGGAGGTTCGAGTACTCCGTCGACGTGATCGGGTGGATGCCGCAGTGCTTGGAGTTGAGCGGCTGGGTGTAGAGCTTCTGGTCGAGGGCCGTCCAGGTGCCGGAGGCCAGGTCGGTGGACTGCCAGACGTAGAAGACGCCGTTGGGGGTGTACGTGTCTCCCCAGAGGTACCAGTTCGAGGAGGAGAGGGACTTCACCACCGTGGGGGCCTCGGTGCCGCCGTGGGACACCGCCGTGCTGAACGGGGTGAAGCTGCCGGGGGTGAGGGTCGTCGAGCGGGCGCCCACGAGGGTCTGGTTGACCTTGTAGTAGAGGTAGTTGACGCCGTTGACGCCGATCGTGAGGTTGCCGTCGATGATGTCGTAGCCGGGGTCGAAGAACACCTGGGGGTTCGTCGTCGTCCGGAAGTCGGTCGTGTAGCTGACCATGATGACGTTGTGGCCGCTGCTGTTCACCGAGGAGTAGAGGATGCCGTACTGGCCGCGGGAGGCGTCCCAGTAGGCCTCGGGGGCCCAGCTGTGGGTGGTGGTCATGTCGTGCAGCTTCAGCAGGCGGTAGCCGGTGAAGGTGCGCAGGTCGGTGGAGTCCCAGACGTGGATGTGGACGCTGTCGCGGGTCCAGTCGGTGCCGGACAGGTCCGTCGCCAGGACGACGAACGTGCCGTCCTGCTTGCGCATCACGAAGGGGTCGCGGAGGCCGCCGGCGCCCAGGGTCGGGGTGACCACGGGGGCGTTCTGGTTGAGCGGGGTCCAGTTGAGGCCGTCCTGGCTGACGGCCAGGTGCAGGCCGTAGTCGGCCTCCAGCATGGTGTTGGACTCGGTGAAGTAGACCATCGCGTACGCCGAGTCGGCGGCGTGGGCGGTGCCGGCGCCGAGGGCCAGCGCGCCCGTCGCGGCCAGCGGGACCGTCGCGGCCATGCCGAGGAACGTACGGCGGGAGGGCCCGCTCGCGTCCGGGGTTCCACCAGCAGAGTTCACAGGGGTCATGTCTGGCTCCACTTCTGGTTGTTCTGACCGTTGCAGGTCCACAGGACGAGCTTCGTGCCGTTGGCGGTGGCCGCTCCGTACGCGTCCAGGCAGAGCCCGGAGGTGACGTTGGTGATCGTGCCGTCGCTGTTGACGTTCCACTTCTGGTTGTTGCCGCCGGTGCAGTCCCAGATGACGACGCGGGTGCCGTTGGTGGTGCCGTGGTTGTAGGCGTCCAGGCACTTGTTGCCGTACACGACCAGTTCGTTGCGGGCGGTGTGCGTCCAGGTCTGGTTCCGGCCGCCGTTGCAGTCCCACAGCTGGGCGTCGGTGCCGTTGGCGATGGTGCTGTCGTTGATGTCCGCGCACCGGCCGGAACCCGTGCCGGTGACGAGGGTGCCGTTCGTGCCCGGCAGCGGTCGTACGACGATGCCTTCGAGGGTCGGGGCGCCGGAGAACGAGACCGTGTTGGCGCTGCCCTTCGTCAGTGACAGGGCGACGGAGATGTTGCCGGGGGACGAGCCGGTCGGCGGGAAGGAGACCTTCGTCGGCGTCTGGCCGTTGACCGTCAGCGTCCCGACGCGGGCCGTCGACGTGTTGTTGGTGTAGGAGACGTCGACCGTCTTCAGGCCGGTGTTCCCGGCGACCACACCGGAGAAGCTCGACGTGCCGGTGTACGTGCTCGCCGACTGCTCGGTGCCGCCCTTGACCGTGAGCATCACGGAGGTGCCCGCCGGGACGCTGGTGGTGTAAGCGGTGCCGGGCGTACCGACGTTCGTACGGCTCCACAGGTCACGGACGGTCGCGGCCGCGTTCGTCAGGCCGAGGTCGGACCAGCGGACGGTCATGTTCTGGGTGGTGGAGGTGCGGTTGAGGAGGACGACCGCGCGGTTGCCGCTGCCGGAGAGGACCTTGCCGTAGACCTGGAGGCCGGTCGTGTCCTCGGCGACCTTGACGCCCTGGAGGCCGCGCGGGTCCTGGTCGACGGCGATGACCTCGGGGTTCTTGAGGATGTTCGCCGTGTCGGTGGTCATGGTGGAGAGGTCGTTGCCGGCGAGCAGCGGGGCGCCGGAGATCGCCCACAGGTTCATGTGGGTGCGGTCCTGGGCGGCGGTGAGACCCATACCGACCATCAGCATGTCGGGGTCGTTGTAGTAGCCGGTGTGCTGGGCCGTGGGGTGAACGTTCCGGTCGTAGTTCGTCAGCACGTTGCCGTACGTGAAGGTCTGGCCGTGGTAGAAGATGTCCGTGTTCGTCCGCCACATCGGGCCCATGCCCGGGGCCCAGTTCCAGGTGTTGGAGTAGCCCCAGTTGCACAGGGAGAGGGCGAGGGGGCGGCCGGTGGTGGCGGTCGCGGCGGCCACGGCGTCGCTGATCGCCTGGTAGGTCGTCTTCGGGTCGAGGCCCTCGGCGTCACCGCCGCACCAGTCGACCTTCACGAAGTCGAAGCCCCACCGGGAGAACTGGAGCATGTCCTGCTCGTAGTGGCCCTCGCTGCCACTGCCGGGCGCGGCCGGGCGGCCGGTGGGGAAGTAGTAGCCGCAGCCGTCCTTGCCCGCGTCGGTGTAGATGCCCGCCTTCAGGCCCTTGCTGTGGATGTAGTCGGCGATGGCCTTCATGCCGCCGGGCCACTCGGCCTCGTCGATGGTGATGTTGCCCGCGCTGTCGCGGGTGCCCTGCCACCAGCCCTCGTCGATGTTGATGTACTCGTAGCCGGCCTCCGGCAGCCCGGCCGCGACGAACGCGTCGACCTGCTGCTTGATGACGTTGTAGTCGACCTTCGCGGCGAAGGCGTTCCAGGAGGCCCAGCCCATCGGGGCTTCTGGGACGGCTATTTGACGATCCGTCACCGCTACGGGGGCCGCGTTGAGTTCGGTGACGGGCGCGGGCGTGGTCGTGCCGGTCGTGCCGTTCGTCGTGGGCTGGGCGAAGAGCAGGGCGGCCGTCGCGGCGGTCGCGAGAGCGAGCGCGCGTACGGCGGCGGATCTGCAACGGCGCCTGAGATCAAGGGCGTTGGTGCGGGACGGGGGGTGCATGCGGCTCCTACGATGGATATCCGGGGGTCGATATCTCGAACAAGGATCGGCTCGCCGAACGTATCGGCTGGCCGAAAGTAGAGCCGGGGGAGGTGGAAGTCAACGGATGTGACACGGGTGGTTTCAGAAGGGGGTCGCAAGAGGGTCGCAAAGCGCTCGCAAGACGCTCGCAAGGCGCTCGCAAGGCGACGACACCGAGCCCGGGATGGGCTCGGCGTCGCGCTTCGGCGGCCGGTTTTATGACGGGAACACAGACGCGCCGAGTCGGGGGATGGAGCGAGGTCAGCTCTTGTGACCGGTCACCTTCGCGATCCACTTGATGAAGTCGGCCGCGTCCTCGTTCGCGCCGTGGCCGCCGTCCCAGTACATGAAGGCGTTGACGTCGCTGTAGAGCGTGAAGTGGCGGGCCTCGGTGGTGCCCTTGCCGAAGAGGTTGTTCTCACCGGAGGAGAGGTCGAAGGCGTCGAAGGAAGCGTCAGAGGTCGTCGGCGACGTTGGCCAGGAAAGCGGCGTTGGCCGCGCTGTCGTGGCCGAGGGCGACCTGTCGGTGCGGGAGGACGGCGAGGTGTTCGGCG
The DNA here is from genome assembly GCF_024612015.1 of Streptomyces sp. CA-210063. NCBI lineage: Bacteria > Bacillati > Actinomycetota > Actinomycetes > Kitasatosporales > Streptomycetaceae > Streptomyces > Streptomyces sp. CA-210063. The sequence continues at coordinate 5,219,223 of NZ_CP102512.1, read as the reverse complement.
ACAGTGGTCCTGGCCAGGACGCCGCCGGCGGGGTCGATGCCTTGGGCAAGGCCGAAGACATCCGGGTAGCGGTCTTCGGTGGAGCCGCTCATGAAGTCCGCCTCACCGAGCGTGCGGCCACCCTCGACCAGGGCCGGGACGGCGGCGGCGTCGACGCGGGGAAACAGCAGGGCGCCGACACGCCCCTCGGTCGCCAACTCCATGCCGAACCAGCCGGGGAACTGATCGGGGAAGACCTGCACTTTCCGTTCCCTGCGGCCGTCCGGCTCCCACAAGGGATCGCGCCGTCCGGCCAGGAGAGCAGCGGTCACTTCGGGGTGTTGGGTGGGGTGAAGTTGTTCTCCGGCGCGCAGTCGTTCCCGTACGACGTCGTACAGCCCGAGCGCGTCCAGCAGGCCGAGCCCGACGGCGGCCGCGGCGGGCCACGGCAGGACGCGCAGGTCGTCGCCGACGGGTTTGACGAACACCCGGTCATTCGCGAGGAGTTGGTGACCGCGGGAGGCCAGGAGTAGCGCCGTGGTGGTCTTCCCCGCTCCCTTGGAGCCGAAGGAGAGTACGACCCGCCCGTCACGGGCGACGGCGGAGGCGTGCAGCAGCGTCCACCCGTCCCGCAGCAGTGCCGCCCGGATCATCTCCCGGGCGAGCCGGGCGGCGGCCAGGGCTACGGGTTCGGGGGCACGGCCGTAGACGGCCAGGTGTCCGGCGAACGGTTCGGAGCGGTAGGCCAGGTGCTCGGCGGGCGAGACGGCGGTGATGGTGCCTGTGCCTGTGCCTGTGCTGTCGCGGACGAGGAGCAGTTGGGCTTTGGCGTAGGTGACCTTGTCGTGCGGGCCGGCGGTGACGTGCGCGGCCAGGTCGTCGTACGCCTGCCCGTCGACGTTCGCGGTGACCAGAGGTCCGGCGAGGACTTCATCGACAGGCATCGCGGCCGCCTTCCACCAGGGGCCGAAGTACCGGAGGGCCCAGGAGGTGACGAAGGCGGATGTGGTGCTTCGGACGGTCACGCTCGCGGCTCCGGCGCGGAGCCGGGTTGCGGTGGGGGTACTCACGGTGTCTCCCAGGTGTCGGCCGTTGACGTGGTCGAGGAGGCGGGCTCGGGTGAGGTGCTCACGACAAGCCGCGCCTCAGCCCCGCTCCGCCGCAGGGCCATGGGAGGGGATGCGTCGGTGGCGGGGCGTTGGGCGTCGGTGCGGTGTCGTCCGCGCGTACGCGTTACGCGCGGCCCACGATGTGGGCGGTGCCGGGTGAGGCCTGGACGGTTTGTCGGCAGTCGGGTGCGGCCGTTGGTGCGGGGTGGCCGTCGAGGGCGCGGCACAGGGCTGCGTGGAGGTGTTCGGCTTCGGCGAGGGTGAGGGTCAGTTCGGTGTCGGCGGAGTGTTCGCCGGTGCGGGTCAGCCGTAGTGGTACGGCGAGACGGTCGTCGTCGGTCCGGTGTACGGGCCGCGCAGGGGTGCGTTCGGTGATCCACCTCATGGTGTCGCCCCGTCCTTCCCGATTCGCGCGAGGCGGTACGTGCCCCACAGTTCCCGTCCCGTCTCGCAGCCGTCCTGTGCCTTGTGGACGCGCTTGCAACCGCTGTCGCACGTGCGGGTGTGCTCGAACCACAGCCGGTAGGCACGCAGCATGGGAATCTCGGCGCACCGGGTTGCGGCCCTGGTCTGTCGGTCGGCCATCAGCACACCTCCGCGAACTGCCGCGTGTGAAGCGGTGATGACGGGCAGCTCGGTGTACGGCCACGGCTGCGGGTCCGCCGGGCGCACTCCCGCTCGACGGCGACCAGGTAAGGCCGGACCATGGGTCGCACCCGGATGCTGTTGGCGAATCCGATCGGCGACCGCAACTGTCGTTTGAGTCCCAGCGACACGCTGGGCGTACGGCGTGTCGCTGGGACTGAGCGGACACTTGGCGCTCTCTGCGCAGATTCGCCAACAGCGTCGGTCGCACCCGTCGTGGGGTCTCCTTCTGCCGCCTCCGGCCGTGGCGCAACTTGGTACGTCCTTATACGTGCATGCTCGGCCTATGCTGTCCTGGGTCGGCCTTTTACGCTCAAACGCGTGATCGAGATTGACCGGGAGAGCATCACCCCGAATTGTTCAGGGGGTCCAGGGCAAGGGCGTGTTCGTCATCGCGAAGCCCGAGAAGGCTCAGCTCGCCGATGGACCAGGTGGGGGTGACTGAGGCGACCCTGCGCGTCTCTGACCGGACCTCCGGCCTGAGTCAGGACGGCAGTGGAGAAAAGGGCTGAGCCAGGTGCGAGAGGCGCCGGTCAAACGCTGACCTCCGTGCCAAAATCCCTTGCCCTTGACCCTGGTTGGGCCGTTTGTGCAACGACGGTAGAGGGGGCGACGCTTTGCGTCCATGCATGACTATGACTATGCGCGTTCTTGCATAAACCAGTCGGGCTGGAGGGCGCGCGGCCACGAGGGATGGGTAGGGCGTCGAGACCGACGGCCTCGCCAAGAGCTGAGGCGGGGCCGTCACCGAGGGCAGCTCGCTACTCCGTAGCCGTAGGCCGCCGCGAAGCCCCCATCGCCTCGTCCACACCCCCCAGCGGCCGCAGCCGATACGTGTACGCGTAGTCGCGGTTGGCGAAAAGCTTGTACTCGTCGTGGGTGTGGGCGCCCCAGCTGTTGTCGCCGCCGACGCCCATCTGGCGGTGGTTCACGCGGAGGACGACCGCGTCGCGGGGCGTGAGCTGGTAGTCGTGGCGGGCGCCGAGGGAGAGGTCTTCCGGGGTGAAGTGGGAGGCGTTGAACTCCAGAAGGGTGCCGGGTTCGGCGGAGACGAGCAGGCCGGAGCCGTTCTTGCCGGTCAGCGCGACCCACCGTACGTCGGTCTTGTTGCCGTTCTCCTGGGGGCGGATGTACGGGGTCCACTGGTCGGCGACGGTGCCGGAGTAGCGGCCCACGTCGGTGCCGTCCTTGCGGTCCCAGTAGTTCTCCTCGGGCCCGCGGCCGTAGTAGTGCAGCCGGTCGAGGCGGCGCGGGAGCAGGAGGAGGGTGCCGACCTCCGGGATGTACGGGAGGGACGCGGCTCCCGGGTGCAGGGTGCTGTCGACCTTGATCTCGGCGTTGCCGAAGACCGTGTACGTCGTGGTGTACGTCGACTCCACGGTCGTCGGCAGGGTGCCGCTGACCTTGATCTCGACGGCTCGGTCTCCCAGGGGGCGTACCTTCACGTCGGTCACCTCGCGCTGTGCGCCCGCGTCGCGCCAGGTCTGGTTGCGGGTGTGCTGGCCGTTGCCGAGGTCGTTCTCGGTGGGCGCCCGCCAGAAGTTCGGCACGGGGCCCGTATCCACCAGCCGCGTACCGCCCGCCTCGTACGAGGTGATCGTGCCCGTGGCCTTGTCGACCACGACCGAGAAGCCGGCGGTCCCACGGCCGCCCTTCCCGGTGACCGTCACCCTCCCCTCACCGTCCTCGTACGTCAGCGTCGGCACGCTCGTCAGCGGTACCGGTGTCACCGCCGGGCTGCCCGCGTCGATCGGTAGTTGCTGCTTGGCCACCTCGAAGCCGGCCTGCGCCCACGGGGTGGACTCCGTGGTGGTGAAGGAGAGCTGGAGGAAGTACTCGGTGCCGGGTGCGGGGGAGGAGAGGAGGCGGAAGGGGACGGTGATGTCCTTGGCGGAGAGGGGTGGGACGTCGAGCTGGGCGCCGGTGAGGCGGCCGTGCCGGACGACCTCGCCGTCGGCGACCAGCGCCCAACTCCCCTTGAAATCGCGGAGGTTGGTGAAGAGGTACTCGTTGGTGAGGGTGACCACCCGGGGGTCGTCGCCCGGCGCCGGGGCCGTGTTGATCGCCTGGTAGACCTGCTTGACCTCGGTCGCCTTGCCGGTGTGGCGGCGGTCGGCGGTGACGATGCCGTCCGCGCTGGAGGTGCCGTCGTTGGGGTTGTCGCCCCAGTCACCCCCGTAGGGGAAGAAGGTACGTTCCTTCGGCTTCTTCTCGTGGACCTCGACCGTCGCCGCGTCGAACCAGAAGCGGACGCCGTCGTCGTCGGGACCTCGGTCACCGGAGGCCAGCTCGGTGGTGCTCAGCGCACGGGCGTACACCCGTGCCCGGCGTATCGTGCCGCTGAACTCCCGCGTCGCGTTGTCGACATCGGTGGCCAGCGAGAGCGGCGCGGTGGTGCTGTTCGGCCGCCGGGTGGTGGTCCGGGTGGCCTTCGCCTCCCCGTCGACGTAGAGGGTGAGGGAACCGGTCGACGCGTCGAAGACACCGGCGATGTGGTGCTCGGTGCCCGTCCAGCCCGTGTCCGGCAGGGCCCAGCTCGCGCTCACCCACTGGCCGCCGCCGTGGATGAAGAACTCCAGGGTTTTGTCGCTCTGCTTCAGCGCGTACTGGGTGTCGCCCTTGGCGAGGATCGGCTGGTGGTAGCCGGTGTGGCGAGGGGTGATCCACGCTTCGAGGGTGAGCGAGCCGGTGAGGTCGAGGGAGGGGTCGCGGGAGAAGACGGTCGCGGCTGAGACGCCCTTCTTGCGGTCGAACGTGCCGGAGGAGTTGAGGAGTTCGCCGCGCAGCGCCTTCGGCCCGGTCTCGGTGAAGAGCTTCCGGCGCGGTGTCGGCCAGCGCAGCGACTGGTCGACGAAGTCCCAGATCCAGCCGCCCTGCAGCACGTCGTGGCGCCGGACGAGGTCCCAGTACTTCGTCAGGTTGCCGTTCGAGTTCCCCATCGCGTGCGCGTACTCGATCATCACGTACGGCCGGGTGTCGTTCGTGTCCTTCGCCCGCTGCTCGACGCGCGCCGGGTTGTCGTACATCTCCGAGCGGATGTCGCTGATCGTCGGCCGGTCGTCGCCCTCGTACTGGACGACGCGCGTGGTGTCGTACGACTTGATCCAGTTCCGCATGTTCACGAACGTGCTGCCGCCGCCGGCCTCGTTGCCGAGCGACCAGATGACGACCGAGGCGTGGTTCTTGTCGCGGTGGACCATGCTCTGCGCGCGGGCGACACAGGCGGCGGACCAGTCGGGGTCGTTGCCGGGGAAGCGGTCGCGGATGCCGTGCGTCTCGAGGTTCGTCTCGTCGACGAGATACAGGCCGTACTCGTCCGCCAGTTCGTACCACAGTGGGTTGTTCGGGTAGTGGGAGGTGCGGATGGAGTTCATGTTCATCCGCTTGATGATGCGGATGTCCTCCACCATGTCCGCGCGGGTGAGGGCCGAGCCTCGGTCCGGATGCATCTCGTGCCGGTTGGCGCCACGGAACGAGACCGGCTTCCCGTTGATCCGCATCAGCCCGTCCTTGAGGGCGAACTCGCGCAGACCGACGCGGTGGGAGAGCGTCTCCACGACCTTGCCGCCCGGATCGCGGAGCCGGAGCACGGCGGTGTAGAGGTTCGGGTGCTCGGCGGACCAGAGGGCGGGGGACGGGACGGCTCTGGCGGCCTGTACGGTCACGTCCTCGCCCGGGGCGCCGACGGTGACGTCCTGCCGCAACGGCCGGGACCAGACCGGGTGCCCCCGGTCGTCGTAGAGCTGGGTCTCGACGGAGTACGACGAGCCGACGCCGCCCTCCTCGTATCCGCGCACGCTCGCGGTGACGGACAGCTCGGCGGACGTGTGGTCGTCGCCGAGCGGGGTCTCCAGCTTGAAGTCGCGCAGGCGGACGGTGGGCGTGGAGTAGAGGTAGACCGAGCGGAAGATCCCGCTCAGCCGGATCATGTCCTGGTCCTCCAGCCAGTCGCCGTCGGAGAAGCGGTACACCTCGACGGCGAGGTGGTTGGTGCGGCCCGGCTTCAGATGCGGGGTGATGTCGTACTCGGCGGGCGTGTACGAGTCCTCGGCGTAGCCGACCAGTTCTCCGTTGACCCACACATAGTGCGCGGACTTGACCCCCTCGAAGTGCAGGAAGGTACGCCGCCCGGCCCAGTCCGCCGGGACGGTGAAGGTACGCCGGTACTGCCCGACGGGGTTGAACCGGGTGGGCGCGGCCGGCGGCTGGGCCTCCTCGCCCTGCCCGTTGGGCCCCCACCACGGGTAGGTGATGTTGACGAAGATCGGCCGGTCGTAGCCGTGCAGCTGCCAGTGCGCGGGCACCGGGATGGTGTCCCAGCCGCTGTCGTCGATGTCGGTGCCGTAGAAGTCGGGGTCGCGGTCGTCGGGCCGCTCCGCGTACGCGAACTTCCACCTGCCGTCGAGGCTCACCCGGTACGGGGAGTCGGTGCGGTCGGCCCTGAGGGCCTGTCTGACGTCCGCGTACGGCATGAGGGTGGTGTGGGGCGGCTCCGCGCCGACCTGGAAGAGGGCGATGTTTCCGGACCACTCGGGGGTGCCGTCGGCCTTCGTCCCACTGCGGGGGGCCGCGTAGGCGTCTCCGCGGGGGAGGGCCAGGGCTCCGAGGAGGGCGGCGCCGCCCTCCAGGAGACGACGGCGACTGACGGGGTGCGGGTGCGGGTGGTGCATTGCCGGGGCCTTCCTCGCGACGACAGGGGGGTGCACGTACGGAGACGTGTGGGACGAGGAGCGTCGGATGCTGTCCGGTGATGTGAGAAAACCGGGCCCACCCTAGGACTTCGAACAGAAGCGGAGCAATGAATCTGTCGGACTTTGTGCGGTCCTGAGGGGTGCCCCCGCTGGTGTCGCGCGGGTGGGACCGGGTCCCGCCCTTACTGTGCCCGCATGGTGGAGGGTGTGACGCTGGCGCTGTGCGCGGCGGTCTGCATGGGTACGGCGACGGTGTTGCAGGCGCTGGGGGCGCGGCGGGCGGCGGGCGGGGACACGGGCGAGGGCGAGGGCGCGGGGAGCCGGGCGGCGCGGGGGCGGTGGCATGCGGTGACGGCGGTGTTGCGGGGGTGGCCGTTTCTCGCCGGGGCCGGACTGGACACGCTCGGGTTCGGGGCCCAGGTGGTGGCGTTGCGGCTCGTGCCGTTGTTCCTGGTGGAGGCGGCGGTGGCCGCGTCGCTGGCGGTCACGGCGGTGGTCGGGACGGCTGTGCTGGGGCTGCGGCTGCGGCGCGCCGAGTGGGGTGCGGTGGCCGTCGTATGCCTGGGTCTTGCGACGCTGGCGGTGTCCGCCGGGCACGCGGGGGACGGACACGGCGACACCCCGCTGCGGGTGGCGGTGCTGTGCGCGTCGCTGCTGGTCGTGGCGGGCGGCTGGGTGGTGGGCGGGCGGCTGCGGCGGGGCCGGGCCGTGGTGCTCGGCGCGGCGGCGGGCCTGAGCTTCGGCCTCACCGCGATCGCGGTCCGCCTGCTGCCGGACGGGACCGTCCCCGACGTCCTGGCCCAGCCGTCCGCGTACGCCGTGGTCGTCTCCGGCCTCGGCGGCTACCTCCTCCTCGTCCAGGCCCTCCAGTCCGGCTCGGTGACGGCGGCCACGGCGGCGATGGTGATCTGCGAGACCGTCTGGCCGGGCGTGTTCGGGGTGGCGTGGCTCGGCGACACGACCCGGGACGGGTACGGGTGGCTGGCGGTGGCCGGGTTCGTGTGCTGTGTGGGGGGTGGGGTGGCGTTGGCGCGGTTCGGGGAGGCGGGAGGTGACCGAGCTGTGGGGGCGGGGCGAGTCGAGTGAGCGGCGGCTGTGAGCTGGGGCCGGGCGCGGCCCCGCCTACCTGCCCCCGCCGTACTCGTGGCCGTCCAAGGGCGTCAGCACCCGCACGTTCGTCTGCTGGTAGATCACCGAGCTGCGGAAACTCACCACCTCCCGCCGGGCGCTGAACCGGTCCATGAGGAAGGCGTGCAGCCGGTCGATGTCCGGTACGGCCACGTGCACGACGAAGTCGTCGTCGCCGGAGACCACGAAGACCGAGACCACCTCGGGAAGTTGGGACAGATACGCCTCGAAGCCGGAGATCACGTCCCGGCTCAGCGGGCGCAGCCGGGCGAAGACCAGTGCCTGGAGCGAGCGGCCCAGCAGCCGGGGCTGCACGGCCGCGTGGTAGCCGGTGATGACGCCGCGCGACCGTAAGGCCCGGACCCGCTCCAGGCAGGTGGAGGGTGCGATGCCCACGAGGCGGGCCAACTCCCGGTTGGTGAGCCGTGCATCGCGCTGCAGATGGCTGAGGATCGCCGAATCAGTGTCGTCCATGGCCGCCATTTTCCAGGGCACGGCGAATATGGTTCGGCAGGCCGTCCGTATCGCCGTATCCCGCTCTAGATTCCCCTTCGCCTGCCGGATACGAAGGGGATGCGTGCCTCATGACGACCGCCACGACCGCCACGACCGCGACGACCGCGACGACCGCCACGACCGTTACAACCGCCACGACCGTTACGACGTCCGGGATCGCCACGACCGCCGTCGATCACTACGACCGGTTTCTCGCCCAGCACTACACGTGGATGCTGGGTGGTGATCTGCTCTCGCTCGCCGAGGCCCGGCGTGCGTTCCTGGCGGAGTGGGGTGTGGTTCCCGGGCAGGCAGGGGGCCTCGCCGTGGATCTGGGGTGCGGCCCGGGGCACACGAGCCTCGCCCTGGCCGGGCTGGGCTTCGACTCCGTGCTCGCCGTCGACCTGAGCGAGCCGCTGCTGGGCGAACTGGCCGCACACGCCGCCGAGTCGCCGGCGGTGCGTCCGGTGCGGGCGGACGTGCGTACCGCGCTGCCGGAGCTGGTCCGTCCGGGCTCGGCGGCGGCGATCGTCTGTCTCGGTGACACGCTGACCCATCTGCCGACGAGAGGGGACGTGGCCGCGCTGTTCGCCGATGTCGCTCAGGCGCTCGCGCCCGGCGGGACGGCCGTCTTCGGCTACCGCGACCTGACGGTCCCGCTGACCGGTACGGACCGCTTCCTGCCGGTCCGTGCCACCGAGGACCGGATCATGACCTGCTTCCTGGAGTACCCGGCCGACTACGACGACTACACGGTCGTCGTGCACGACCTGATCCACACCCGGGACGGCTCCGGCGGCGACTGGGCCATGGACGCCCACAGCTACCGGAAGCTGCGGCTCTCCCACGCCTGGGTGCTGGAGCAGTTCCGTGTCGCCGGGCTGCGTCCCACGCGGGAGGGGACGGGCCCGGGAGGCATGCGGATCGTGGCGTTGGAACGCGCGGCAACCTCCGGGCGGTCGGCGGCGACCACAGGGTGACGTCAAGGCACGTGAAATCCCGCCCCCACCAAGGGAGTTCACCATGCGCACCCGCATCACAAGACTGCTCACCGTCCTCGCCGCCGTCGTGGCCATGCTGCTCGCACCCGGTCTGACGACCCCGTCCGTGGCGCAGGCGGCGAACGACCGATCGGCCCGGACGCAGGCCCAGGCCGACGCGGTGGCCGCCGCGGCGGATGTCTGGAACCCGCCCTCGAACCTGGTCCAGCCCCTCAACGAGGTCTGGAACCACGTCGAGTCCACGTACGGCGACCTGTACGGCTTCCGCAACTACGGCTGGGACCAGATCATGGCCAACCGCGGAAGCGTCAACTACTGCGTCCGCTGGGAGTCGGACCAGCCGGTCAGCGCGACCCTGCGCGACCAGATCCACGCCGCGCTGAAGAAGCAGTTCGGCAAGTGGATGGCGGCGATGGTCGACAACGGCGCGGGCCACAACGCCTGGCCGTACACCAACGTCCCCGTCAACATCGTCGGCTGGGCGGTGAAGAACCGCTCCACCCTCCAGTGGACCGACAACTCCGTCGACATCTACACCAACATGCTCGACGGCGGCGGAGCCCCACAGTGCGCCCCCGACTGCGGCCGCTTCTTCCACCAGGACGGCAACTACTCCCGCTGTCCCGGCGGCGCTGCCCGCCACTACGACCAGTCCCTCTGGCTCACCGAGGGCTTCGGCGGCGGCGCCGGCGGCGACTGGGGCCAGCGCATGGGCCGCGCCTACTTCACCGGCGCCCTCGCCCAGGAGAACATCCACATCTACCTGCACGAGGTCGGCCACACCTTCGGCCTCGACGACTTCTACGACTGGACCCCCACCGGCCAGTGCTGCTTCCTCATGAAGGCCGGCAGCGCCACCCAGATCACCGAGTTCGACAAGTGGATGTTCCGCGACTTCTGGCGCCACCTGAAGTACCGGTACGGCCTCTGACACCCATCCTTCGCTGATGTTCGCGGGGCCATGACAGATGTCATGGCCCCGCTGTGAACGTGATCGTCCACGCGAAGGATGTAAGGCGCACCGACAGCCCGTGACAATCACCTGACAGGGCCCGGGAGTTGACCGACCCCGGGCCATCGGGAACGTCAGGATCGAGGGGGACACGCCGTGCGCATCAAGCGTCTCGTCGGGACCGCACTGGGCACCACACTTCTGCTCGTCACCACGGCGCCCGCGGTGTCCGCCGCGCCCGGTGACGTGGGCACGGCCCCGGCGCCCGCCGGACTGGACCGGGACGGGCTGCGCGGCACGCTGGACGCGATCCACGAGGCCGGTATGTACGGCACGTACTCGTCGGTGCGTGACGGGCGTGAGCGCTGGACGGGTGCGTCGGGGTCGGCCGACGTGGACACGGGCCGGAAGGTCACCCCGAACATGCGGCACCGCGTCGGCAGCATCAGCAAGACGTTCACGTCGGTGGCGATCCTGCAGCAGGTGGAGCGGGGCCGGATCAGCCTCGACGCCCCGGTCACGGACTACGTCCCGGAGCTGTTCGACGGGACCGCCGCCGACCGGGAGCGCGGTGACGCCATCACCGTACGCATGCTCCTCAACCACACCAGCCACATCGGCGACTACATCCTCGGCGCCTTCCCCTCCCTCGCCCAGAACTCCACCGCCGGCCTCGACGAAGGGCGCTTCCGTTCGATCAGCCCCGGGGAACTCGTACGGCTGGGCCTGGCGGCCCCCGCCACCGGCCGCCCCGGCGCGCAGCCGGGCTCGTACTCGAACACCAACTACGTCATAGCCGGCCTGATCCTGGAGAAGGTCACCGGCCAGAAGGCGTCGGCGTACCTCACCCGCCACGTGATCGACCGCGCCGGCCTGGACCACACCTCGTTCCCGCGGACCCCGTACATCAAGGGCCCGCACCCCAAGATGTACGAGTCCTTCTACGGTCTCATCGACCCGCCCCGCGACTACAGCGTCTACGACATGTCCTGGGCCTACACCGCCGGAGCGATCGTCTCCACGACCGACGACCTCAACCGCTTCTACCGCAAGCTGCTCGCCGGCGACCTCGTCGGCCGGGCGTCCCTCGCCGAGATGCAGCGCACGGTTCCGGTGTCGGTGGCGGGCGACCCGAACGCCACCATCGACTACGGCCTCGGCATCTACACCGTCGAACTCCCTGGCTGCGGGCGTTTCTGGGGCCACGACGGAGCGGTCTTCGGCGCCGGCACCATCAGTCTCACCAGGGCGGACGGCGGTCGTCAGCTGTCCATGGGCTGGAACCTGATGAAGTACCAGCGCCTCAACGCGGACGGTACGGCCCTGGAACCGAGCCCGATCGACGAGGCGATCAACATCCACCTCGTCGAGGGGCTCTGCCCGACACCGGAGACGAGTGCGGCGGAGGGGTCCGGGGCGGCGCTGAAGTCCGGGATCGCGGCGGCGGACGCCGAGCGGGCCCTTCCGGACGGCCTGCTGGGCGTGGACCTGTCCACCGGGGGCCGGCCGGTGGCCCCGAACGTGGCCCCGAACCGGTAACCCGGTCCCGGAGTCACGGCCGCTGGTGGGTAGAACGCTTCCGTAACCGCCCTCGCACCGCAGGGAGAGTAGCGTTTTGCCCACCTTCGTCATCTTCGACCTGGAGTTCACGACCTGGCCGGGGGCCATGGAACAGGACTGGTCGGCTCCCGGCCGGCTGCGGGAGATCGTGCAGATCGGCGCGTTGCGTCTGGACGAGGAGTACTCCGTCGTCGAGGAGTACGAGACGCTGGTCCGGCCGGTGGTGAACCCGAGCCTCTCGCCGTTCTTCACCGACCTCACCGGCATCGACCAGCAGGCCGTCGACCGGGACGGCCTCCCACCCGCACAGGCGCTGAGCGACTTCCTCGCCTTCTGCCAGGGCCGGTCCGTCCTCTCCTACGGCAACGACATGCTCGTCCTCGGCGAGAACATCGGCTGGGCCCGCGCCCGGGGCGAGCAGATCAAGCACAACGCCCTCACCCCCGGCTTCCTCAACATCCGCCCCTGGCTCAACACCGTCGCCCCGGCCACGGCAGCCATCAACTCGGGCCGTCTGTGGCAGGTCCTGGGCCTCACCCGCCCCGCCCCGGGCGACGAACACTCCGCCCTCTTCGACTGCCACTCCATCGCGGCGGCGCTGCGGCACCTGTCCGACGAGGGGGCCACTCTGCCGGAGGCGTTGTTCCTGTAGCCGGGGTGGGGGCCGGGGTCTGTGCGGCGCACGCCCGATCCGGTCGGCCCGTCAGGCCTCGGGCCTCGGGCCTCGTCACCGAGCCCCCTCTCGCCCGTGGGACCTGAATCACCTTCGGTATCACCTTCGGCCTTTGCATGATCATGCGTCAGCGTGCATAATCTTCCTATGTCCAAGGTCCTCACCTCTCTTCCGGCCGGCGAGCGCGTCGGCATCGCCTTCTCGGGCGGGCTCGACACCTCGGTCGCGGTCGCGTGGATGCGCGACAAGGGTGCCGTCCCGTGCACCTACACCGCTGACATCGGCCAGTACGACGAGCCCGACATCGCCTCGGTGCCCGGCCGCGCGAAGACTTACGGTGCGGAGATCGCGCGCCTGGTCGACTGCCGGGCCGCGCTGGTCGAGGAGGGCCTGGCGGCGCTGACCTGCGGCGCGTTCCACATCCGCTCGGGCGGGCGGGCGTACTTCAACACGACCCCCCTCGGCCGTGCCGTCACCGGCACGCTGCTGGTGCGGGCGATGCTGGAGGACAACGTCCAGATCTGGGGCGACGGCTCCACCTTCAAGGGCAACGACATCGAGCGGTTCTACCGGTACGGGCTCCTCGCCAACCCGCACCTGCGGATCTACAAGCCCTGGCTCGACGCCGACTTCGTCACCGAGCTCGGCGGCCGCAAGGAGATGTCCGAGTGGCTGGTCGCCCACCAGCTGCCCTACCGGGACTCGACGGAGAAGGCGTACTCCACCGACGCCAACATCTGGGGCGCCACCCACGAGGCCAAGACCCTGGAGCACCTGGACACCGGCATCGAGACCGTCGAGCCGATCATGGGCGTCCGGTTCTGGGACCCCGAGGTCGAGATCCTCACCGAGGACGTGACCGTCGGCTTCGACCAGGGCCGCCCGGTGACGATCAACGGCAAGGAGTTCGACTCCGCCGTCGACCTGGTCATGGAGGCCAACGCCATCGGCGGCCGCCACGGCCTCGGCATGTCCGACCAGATCGAGAACCGCATCATCGAGGCCAAGAGCCGCGGCATCTACGAGGCCCCCGGCATGGCCCTCCTGCACGCCGCGTACGAGCGCCTCGTCAACGCCATCCACAACGAGGACACCGTCGCGCAGTACCACAACGAGGGCCGGCGCCTGGGCCGCCTCATGTACGAGGGCCGCTGGCTGGACCCGCAGGCGCTGATGATCCGTGAGTCGCTGCAGCGCTGGGTCGGCGCGGCGGTCACGGGCGAGGTCACGCTGCGCCTGCGCCGTGGCGAGGACTACTCGATCCTCGACACGACCGGCCCCGCCTTCAGCTACCACCCGGACAAGCTCTCCATGGAGCGCACCGAGGACTCCGCCTTCGGCCCCGTCGACCGCATCGGCCAGCTGACCATGCGCAACCTCGACATCGCCGACTCCCGCGCCAAGCTCGAGCAGTACGCCGGCCTCGGCCTCATCGGCACCGGCAGCCCCACCATCGGCGCCTCCCAGGCGGCCGCGACCGGCCTCATCGGCACCATGCCGGAGCTGCCGGAGGGCGGCGCCGAGGTGATCGCCTCCCGCGGCGAGGTCTCCGCGGAGGACGCGCTGCTGGACCGCGCCGCGATGGAGTCCGGCACGGACTGACCGGCCTGCGGTACCGAGGGAGGCCGGCTCGACATCCACCCCGTCGAGCCGGCCTCTCCCGTTCGCGGACCGGCCCTTCGCCGCGGTCAGACGACGCCGTAGCCCTTCAGCTCGTCGAGGAGGCGGCCCGCCTCATACCGGGTGCGGGGGGAGACGGCGGGGGAGCGCGAGAGCGCGGTGATCACGCCGAGCAGATCGAGCCCGTCGGGTGCGTCGGGCAGCTCCTCGTACCAGTAGACGTAGCGTCCGATGCCCACCAGCGCCTGGTGGCGGACGGGTTCGGACGGATCGTCGAGGTGGGACAGGAAGAGGGCTACGTCTCCGTCGTCGTCCTCGTCAAGGAGGGAGAGGACGGCCGCCCTGACCTCGTCGGACGGGTGGTCGATCAGGCGTCGTAGGGCGGGGCGGGTCTCGGGATACTCGCTGAGCGCGTCGCGGGTGTGCCCGATGATCGGCTCGTCGGTCGTCAGCAGTCCGAGCAGGGCCTCGGCCCTCGCGCCCCGCCGCCGGCGCCGCAGCCTGCGCCGTCCGAGCAGCCGCAGACCGTCCACCGCTCCGGCCCGCACCCGTTCGTCCGGATCGTGGAGGAGCGCCAGCAGTGTCAGGGTGGACCCGGTGGCCGCCAGTTCGCCCAGCGCGGTGGCGGCGGCCGCCCGGACCTCGGGACGACCGAGACCGGGGCCCGCCTCGGGACCGGGGGTGGCGGCGACTGTCGCCCTGAGCCACTCGACCGCCGTCGGTGTACCGATGTCGACCAGGGCCTGCACGGCGATGGAGCCCGTCCCCGGACGGTCGAGCCAGCGCACGACCGCGGGCACGGCGCGGGTCTCCTTCCACTGGCCGAGGGTGCGCAGGAGCAGGGCGGCGGTGTCGGTGTCGGTCTCGGCCTCCAGTGCCGACAGCAGGGCGTCGGCCGTGCTCGGCCGCCGGTCCTTGGACAGTTGGCGCACGACCGCCGACCGGACGTCCGGGGACTCGTCGCGCAGGCCGGCGAGGAGTGAGTCGCGCATGCGGCGGATGTCCTCCGCGGGCAGCATCTCCAGTGCCCGCACGCGAGCGAGGCCGTGGCCGTGCTCCGCGGTGCGCAGCACCTCGTCCAGTGCGGGCTTCCGTGGCAGCGAGGCGAGCAGGGCCCTCCGCGCGGGGCCCCACAGGTACGGCGTCCGCTCGCCCAACAGCCGTACGTACACCGCCATGTCGACGGTATCCTCCCGACTGCTCAGCCCGAGCAGCCCGTTGAGCCGCAGATGCCAGTCCGAGTCGTCCAGCAGCAGCCGCCGGAACGCCTCGGTGACGGCCGGCCCGGTGAGCGCCAGCCGCTCGGCGGCGAGCGACGCGCGACGACGTACCTGCGGATCGGCGTCCCCCATCAGCTCGACGACCACCGCGCCCGCCCCGCTGTCCCCGGCATCCCCGAGTCGTCCCAGCGCGTCGGCCGCCCCGGCCCGCACCTCGGCCTCGGCGTCCCGAGCCGCCCGCACGACGACATCACCGTGCTCGTCCCACCGCCCCAGCCGCCCGAGCCCCTTGACGGCCGCCGCTCTCCGCCCCGGTTCTGCCGCCGACAACTCCCGTAAGAAGAAGGCGATCTGATGTGCCGCACCGCCTGTGCCGCCGTCCTTGCCGCCGTTGTTGCCGTCGTTCTCGCCGCCGCCACCCATGCGCTCCCCCTTTGGATCCCCTGAACTCCCCGGTCGGAGAGATCCGTCGACGAGGACGACTGTTCAGGGGGCGAAGGAGTTGCACGGTGGTCCGGTGCGACGGGCCGGGAGACGGGCCGGGCAGTGCTCGCTAGCTGTCCGAGCTGCTCGAGATGTCCTGGCCGCTCTGGGTGCGGGACTTGCCGCTCGCGCTGCGGGTAAGTTCGCTGCCGAGCAGCGTCGCCTTGGCCACACCGCGCGCCCAGCGCGGGGCGTCGCCCCGGGCCGCCCAGAAGACGCAGCCGCAGCCGCCGATGGCGAGCAGGACGACGACGGACAGTATGAGCACGAGCATGCTCGACCCCTCTTCGTACGGTGGTCCGCCATCCTCTCAGGCGCCGCGAGGCGAGGCGACGGAGGCGAGGCGACGCAGGCGAGGCCTGGAGCCCGTCGTCTAGCGGCGTACCCGGTAGAGCAGGTGGAGGACCCGGTCGCCCCGGATCACCGTGTGCGGGTCGTCGAGGAGGTGCTGGGTGTCGGTCGAGCCGAAGTACCGCTTGCCGGAGCCGAAGACGACGGGGACGACGTCCATGGCCACCTCGTCGACCAGGCCGAGCGCGAAGGCCTGGCCGCCCACGTCGCCCGCCGCCACGCCGACGTTGCGGTCGCCGGCGAGCTCCTGGGCCTTCGCGATCGCCTCGGGGACACCGTCGACGAAGTGGAACGGGGCATC
Organism: Streptomyces sp. CA-210063; assembly: GCF_024612015.1. Classification (NCBI taxonomy): domain Bacteria; kingdom Bacillati; phylum Actinomycetota; class Actinomycetes; order Kitasatosporales; family Streptomycetaceae; genus Streptomyces; species Streptomyces sp. CA-210063. The sequence goes on along the minus strand of NZ_CP102512.1, from coordinate 5,203,015 downwards.
CGGGTGCCATCCCTCGGGCCTGGGCCGGTGCGATACGACGACGATGTGCTCGCCCGCCGGAGGCGTCCCCTCCCAGCCGTTGGTGATGTCGAACACGTGCCGGCCGACCACCAGCACGCCGAGGCCCGCCCACATCGGCTTGACGTACTCGGCCGAGACCTTCGAGACCTTGGCCTGGCCGACACCGCCGAGCGGGACGTCGCCGTTGGAGTACCAGTCGAACAGCGGGCCGACCTGATCGTTCGCGTCGGCGATGAAGCCGTCCACGGATACGACGTTGTGCATCACCACGGTGCCCATCACATCTCCTGTGCGTCTGTGTATGTGTCTGCGACTGCGTCCGTACGGACAGACAGACCCGGTACCGGATAGACCCGGCACCAGACAGACCCGGTACGCCGCCGAAACTCATCGCCGCGCGGGAGACCGCTCAGGCGCCCTGCCCCTGTCCCCGGCCGCGCAGGAGGCCGGCGCCCGCGCCGAGCGAGACGACACCCATGCCGACGGCGGTGGCCACGCCCTGGGCGCCGTCGACGGCGAAGGGGGCGACCGCGGCGACGGTGAGGTTGAAGAGGAACAGGAACCACAGGACGGGCTTCGAGCCGAGCAGGGCCTTCATGGGAGTTTCGCCTTTCGGGGGAGGACCGGCGAGATCGGCTTGACCTCGTGACTTCCACGATCGCGTTCGGCGGCCGCCGCCACGAGGGAGTGCCCTCCCGGAACGGAGGTGTAGCCTGCTACACCCTTGGCTGTCGGGAGGTGAGACGCGTGACGGAACACGACAGTGGGATGCGGTCGCTCCTCCGTGCCGCCTCCGGCGATGAGCCCGCCATCCGTGCCGCCTCCGGCGGTGAGGCCGCCGTCCGTGCCGCCTCCGGCGGTGAGGCCGCCGTCCGTGCCGCCTCCGGCGGTGAGGCCGCCGTCCGTGCCGCCTCCGGCGATGAGCCCGCCGTCCGTGCCGCCTCCGGCGATGAGCCCGCCGTCCGTGCCGCCTCCGGCGGTAAGGCCGGTGGCCGTGCTGTCGCCATCGGCACCATGGCCGGCGTTAACGGGCCGCGGGCACGGTCCTGACATGCGCTGCTGCCTCTCCGCTCCCCTCGCCGCCCTGGCGGCGCTCCCCGCCCCCGCCGACCTCCTCCGCTCCGGCGCGCTCCTCACCCCGGCCGTGCTCCGCTCAGCACTCGCCGCGCGCCGGGAACGCCGTACCCACCCCGACACCGTGACGGCCCTCCACCTGGAACTGGTCACCCTCACGGAGAACAGCGCCGTCATCACCTGGTACACCGCCGTGCCCGGCACCGACGACGGCTTCGGTCACCTGCTCCCCGCCGTCACCGAGGGCGAGGTCGTCTACGGCACCCACCCGGCCCACCTCGACCGCACCGCGGCAGAGGACCACCCCACCGCCCACCACTACGTGGAACTCACGGACCTGGAACCGGGCCAGACGTACTACTACCAGGCCCGTTCGCGCGGCCGGGCCGCCACACCGACCCCCCTGCACCTGGTCCGGGGCAACGCCGTGGGCACCTCGCTCCACGGCCTGGGCTCGCACGGGGGGCCGTACTCCTTCACCACCCCGCAGCCGCCCCCCGGCCGCCACCTCGTCTCCCTCGCGCTCTGCAACGACCTGCACCTCGGCGAGACCACCGCGGGCCTGGTGGCCGGCGTGCCGATGCTGCGCGGGGTCTCGCAGCCGCCCGGTCTCGCCCCGTACCCGGAGATCATGAGCCGGGCCATGATCGAGGAGGCCCAGCGGCGCGGGGCGGACCTGCTGCTGGCCGCCGGGGACATCTCGGCCGCCGGCGCGCCCCGCGACCTGGCCGAGGCCCGCCGCATCCTGGACGGTTTCGGCACCCACGGGCGGGACTACTTCGTCGTACGCGGCAACCACGACCGCCCGCGCCACCCCGACGACGCCTTCCGCGACGGGTTCCTGGGCGGCGGTGACGGGCCCGGCTACTTCGCCCGCGACCTGGGCGGGCTGCGCCTGATCGGCCTCGACACCTACGAGAAGGACGGCAACGGGGGCGACGCAGGCGGCCTCGGCGCCGAGCAACTCGCCTGGTTCCGGGCCAAGTTGAGGGAAGAGCGGGACCAGCCCACCATCGTCTTCGGCCACCACCCGCTGACCACGCGCGACGCCGTCTTCCCCATGGGGCGCGGCCAGCGCCTCGACCGCCGCCAGGCCCGGGAGATCGTCGACGCGTACGCGTCCGCCCCCGGCGTCTTCCTCCACCACGCGGGCCACACCCACCGCAACAAGCGCACGGTCCTGACCAGCGCCCCGCACGTCACCCAGCAGGAGGTCAGCGCGGTCAAGGACTATCCGGGCGGCTTCTGCCTCCTGCGCGTCCACACCGGCGGCTACGCCCTCAACTACTACAAGAACAGCAGCGTCCCGGCCCGCGCCTGGGTCGAACGCAGCCGCCGCACGGCCGGCGGTCTCTGGCCGCACCACGCCCTCGGCCGCTCGGTGACCGACCGCAACAGCATGCGCCGCCATGACCTGTCCGGCGTCGGAGCGCACGGCTGAACGCGGGCGGGCCGGACTGTCAGTGCCGCGCAGTACGTTCCGGGGATGGGCATCTATCTGGTGAGCGTCGGCGCGGAGGAATGGTTCGGTGGGATCGAGGGCGAGGGTGCGGATCATGACGAGGACGAGGACGAGGACGAGGGCGGCTGGGGGCGCGTCGCCTCGGCGTTGAACGAGGAGCTGGGGCGGCGGGGGCTCCCGGCCTATGAGTCGGTGCCCGAGGAGGCGGAATTCGTCCGTGGCTCGGGGCTGGCCTTCGAGGAGAAGCTGGTCCCGCCGATGGACGGCTTCCTCAGGCTGTGCGAGGCCCACCTCACGCGCGAGGAGACGGAAACCCTCTGCGGCTGGACGGTCCTGGTGCCGTTGTCGCTCGACGAGGACATCTGGCTGGACGTCGAGGCCGGCTACACGGATTCGACTCTGGTCGCCGGCGCTCCCCGGGTACTGGCGCTCGCGGAGCGGCTGGCGGTGGTCGTCGAGCTTCCGCCCGAGACCCCGCAGCTGTGCGACAACCTCGACCTGACCATGTGGTTCCTGGACGGAGAGGCGAAGGAACTGGCGGCGACCCGGCCGGGGCCGTGGGCCGACGACCTCGACACGGCCTTCTACGTCGCCCTGTTCCTGCGCGCCGCCCAGCACTCGATCCGCCGGGGCTGCCCGATCGTCTACACCTGACGCAGGGCCCGCCTTCGGCCCCGGCCGCGCCTACGGCGCGAGCGCCGCGAAGGCCTCGTCCAGGAGGGCGACGAGGTCGAGGTCGCCGTCGGAGGCCGTCCAGTGGTCGAGGGCGATGTTGAGGCAGTCGAGGGCGGCGGCGGCCCGTACGGTGTCGGCGAGGCTCGGGGAGCCCGAGGAGCCGTGGCGTTCGGCCAGGGCCCGGGCCAGCGTGGGCCGCCAGCCGTGCTGCTTCTCCAACTGGCGTGCGCAGAGCGCGGGGGTCTCCCGGACGAGCCGGGTGGTGGCGAGGGAACCGGCCGGGTCCTGGTGGTACCGCTGGATGACCGTGTCCAGCGCCCGCCGCAGCGCCGTCCAGTCGTCCTCGTCGGCGGGGCGGGCGCGCAGCGCCTCGGCGACCCAGTTGCCGTGCGCGTCGAAGGCGCCGAGTACGGCGTCCTCCTTGGTGCCGAAGTAGCGCAGGAAGGTGCTCCGGGACACCCCGGCGGCCGACGCCAGATCGTCGAGCGTCACCTTGTCGAAGCCGTCGCGAAGGAACAACTCGAAGGCAACCTGGGTGAGTTCGGCCCGTACGGCGGCCCGTGCGATGTCCCTGGTGTTCGTCCGCGCTGCTCCGCTCACCCCTCAATGTTACCTCCCGGCCGACCCTGGCTTGCGGGTGTGTGTCTCAATGGCTAGCGTGACACTCAGTTTCACACACGGCACTTCATTTCATGCCTTGCTTTCTCGTGCCTTTCTCCTGCCTTTCTCCTGCCCTTGCCTGCCCTTCCCCTGCCCTCTCTCACGCCCCTGTGGAGGCCCGACCCATGACCAAGACCCTCGGACTCATCGGCAGCGGAATGATCGGCGGCGCGGTGGCGCGGCTGGCCGTCGCCGCCGGCCTGGACGTCGTCCTGAGCAACTCGCGCGGCCCCGAGACCCTCGCCGACCTGGTCGGTGAACTCGGCGAGCGGGCCCGCGCCGCCACCCCCGCCGAAGCCGCCCGGGCCGGCGACCTGGTCGTCGCGACGATCCCGCTGCACGCCTACGCGCGGCTCTCCGCCGCCGACCTGGCCGGGCGGACGGTGATCGACACCATGAACTACTACCCGGAGCGCGACGGTCGCCTAGCCGAGCTGGACGGGGCCGAGGTGACCTCCAGCGCCCTGGTGCAGCGGCATCTGGCCGACTCGTACGTGGTCAAGGCGTTCAACAACATCGACTTCCGGCGGCTGTTCACCAGCGCCCGGCCCGCCGGTGCCGCCGACCGCAGCGCCCTGCCGATCGCGGGCGACCACGCGACCGCCAAGGCGGAGGTGACCCGCCTCCTCGACGCCCTCGGCTACGACGCGGTCGACATCGGCCCTCTCTCCGACAGCTGGCGCAGCGAGCCGGGCACACCCGTCTACGTCGAGCCGTACCTGGCGGCACGGCCGGCCGGGCTCAGCCAGGAGGAGGCGGGGCGCTGGTTCTTCGAGACCCCCGGTGTCCCGGTCCCGGCCGCCCGGGTGAGGGAACTGACCGACACGGCCGTCCGGGGCGAGGCGGGCGGCTCCCGCATGGCCCTCTCCAGGGACTGAGCCGCGACCGTTTCCTGATTCCCCCATGCAAGGAGAGCCCATGACCTCCGTACTCACCTCCCCGACGGACATCCCGACCCCCGACGGAACCGTCGACGCGCACGTCTTCCACCCGGCCGGCGACGGCCCGCACCCCGCCGTCCTGCTCTACATGGACGCGTTCGGGGTGCGCGGGCATCTGAAGGGGATGGCGGAGCGGCTGGCGGCGGCCGGCCATGTCGTCCTGCTGCCGAACGTGATGTACCGCAGCGGGCGGGCGCCCCTGGTGGAGCTGCCCGACTTCATCAACCCGGCGGAGCGGCCGGAGATCATCGAGCGGATCCGCCCGGCGATGCGGGGCCTGACGCCGGACGCGGCCATGCGGGACGCCGGTGTCTACCTGGACTGGCTGGCGGCCTCGCCCCTGACGAACGGCGGCCCGGTGGGCATCACCGGCTACTGCGTGGGCGCGGGCCTGGCACTGCGGACGGCCGGGACGTACCCGGAGCGGGTGGCCGCGGCGGCCGGCTTCCACGGCGCGCACCTCGCCACCGACGCGCCGGACAGCCCCCATCTGCTCGCCGACCGCATCACCGCCGAGCTGTACTTCGGCCACGCCGACAACGACTCCACCAACCCCGCCGACCAGATCGACCGCCTCGACAAGGCCCTCACCGCGGCCGGCGTCCGCCACCGCGCCGAGGTCTACGCGGGCGCCCACCACGGCTTCACCCAGGCCGACACGGCCATGCACAGCCCCGAGGCGACGGAACGCCACTGGGCCGCGCTGCTGGATCTGCTGGCGCGCAACCTCTGAGTCGAAGGGGCGGGCGGGTCGGGCAGGGCTCACGGGGCGGGCGGGGCGGGCGGTGTTTGCGGGCCGGGCCGTGCACGCGGTGGGTGCTGCCGTGCACGGCCCCGAGGATGTCAGCGGACCCCGGTCACCACCCGCCCCACGAACTCCGCCAGCGTGCGCGTGGCCGTGTTGTGCTCCGTGGCGGCGAAGAGCGGGTCGAGGTGGTTCATGCCCTCGTCGGTCTCGTGGACGGCGTACGGGATACGGGACTCGGCGACGACCCGCCGGGCGCCCTCGACGACGGTCCCCTGGGAGTAGCTGGTCTGGAAGGCGTACAGCGGGATGTCGAGCCCGGCGGCGTGCCGCAGCCGCAGCCCGAGGGAACGGGCGAGATCGGTGTCGGCGTAGACGTCGCTCACATCCAGATCCACGGACAGCCGGGCGGGCCAGTACCACTCCCACACCCCCGGCACGGGCCCCGCGTACGCCTCGGCGACCCGCCCGATGGGCGTGATCCCGTCGTCGACCCACCCCCGTACGCCACTGCCGTCCGCCTCGGCGGCGAGGTGCCCGGAGTGGACGCTGATGTCGTTGGGCCAGCCGAACCCGGCGTCGACGAAGGTCCCCAGCAGCGCGGCGTTGGTCACCGGGAACGGCACCCGCAGCGCCTCGGGCACCCGCTCCTGGAGCACGGACCGCCCCTCGGGGTCGTGATGGGCGTACCACCCGGCGAGCTGGTACCAGATCTGCGTACTCTCCGCCCGGCCGCCCAGCCCGACCCCGCTGAGCGTCATGTCGAAGACCTGCCCGCCGGCGATCGCCGCGAGCCGCTCCCGCACCTCCTCCGGCGAGTCCCGCACGGGCGTCCCGGTCCCCTCGAACGCCCCGCGCACACCCCCGTCGAGGACCGCCAGCCCGGCGAGATCCCGATATCCGGCCCGTCCCGCGAAATCCCAGGCCGCATACGCCAACGCACTGGTCGCACCCCAGGAATGCCCTCCGAGCACGACCCGCCGCCGCCCACCGCCCCGAGCGGCCAGCACGACACATCGCAGATCTTCGAGGGCCCGCTCCAGCCCCCACGCCCCGAAGAACCCCGCCTCGGCCGGCTCCCACGCCCGATACCGCCCGTCGAGGTAGTACCCCACCGGGTCGGCCGTGCCCCCGAACCCCGTCCGGTCGGCCAGATTCTCCTCCCGCCGGTCCACGGCCCACACCTGCACCCCCGGCACCCGCGCGACCAGATCCCGGGCCATCAGCCGAAAGTCATTGGCCGCCCCGAACATCCCCGGCACCAGCACCAGGACGGTCCCCGCATCCCGAGGCCCCACCGTGAGCACATGCACCCGATCACTCCCGACGGGCCCACCCCCGGCCCCCACGGCGACCGGCACATAGGCCTCCACCCCGGCCGCCTCACCAGACCCCCGCCCGACCTCGGCCGCCCAGGCAGGCCCACCTCCCGCCCCTGCCCCCACCAGAGCCAGCCCTCCGGCCAGCCCACCACTCAACACCGCTCTACGCGCCGGCCGCTTCGTCATCTTCGGTCGTCTCCTTGGGAGTTGGGGGGTTACGACACTTGCCCAAGCTTCTCCCGGAGTGCGGGCCGGTCTGTCACCAGGGTCTGACGTCCAGGACGGATCGCTCCGGACGGATCACCACAGGCGGATCACCCCAGGCGGTCCCAGACGGATCACCCCAGCCGGACCGGCAGTTCCGGCAGGCCCCTCAGGAGGGTGCTGGTTCGCCAGGTGAGGGTGGTGGGGGTGGTGGCGAAGGTGAGGTGGGGGTGGTGTTGGAGGAGGAGGCGTAGGGCGATGGTGGCCTCGGTGCGGGCGAGGGGGGCGCCCAGGCAGTGGTGGAGGCCGTGGCCGAAGGCGAGGTGGGAGTTGGGGCGGCGGGTGAGGTCGAAGCGGTCGGGGGACGGGAAGTGGAGAGGGTCGCGGGAGGCCGCGGCCAGGGAGACCTGGACGGCGTCGCCGGGGGAGATCGGGGTGTCCGCGAGGATCAGGGGTTCGGCGGCGAAGCGCAGCACCGTGGCCTGGACCGGGGAGTTGTAGCGGAGGGATTCCTCTGTCGCCGCGCCGGTCAGGGTGAAGTCCGCGCGGAGGGCCGCCAGTTGGTCGGGGTGGGTCAGCAGGCTGTGGACGGTCGCCGAGATGAGGTTGACCGTCGTCTCGTGGCCCGCGACGAGGATGAGGAAGGCCATGCCGAGGAGTTCCTCGGAGGAGAGGGCGTCCGGGTCCGTGGCCGTCAGCTCGCTCAGCAGGGTGTCGTCGGGGGTGGCGCGTTTGCGGGCTATCAGGTTCGTGAGGTAGTCCGTGAGGGCCGCGGCCGCGCCTGCCGTCGCTTCCGGTGACGTCGGCATCACCAGTTCCGTCGACCAGTCGTGGAAGACGTTCCGGTCGGTGTCGGGGACGCCCAGGATCTCGCAGATCACCGCCACGGGGAGCGGCAGCGCGTACCGGCTCACCAGGTCGGCCGTGCCCTGAGCGGGCAGTTCCGACAGCAGGGCCGTCGCTATGTCCTCGATCCGGGGGCGTAAGGACGCCGTCCGGGCGGGGGTGAAGTGCGCGGCGACCGACTGGCGCAGCCGGGTGTGCTGGGGCGGGTCGCTCTGGAGCATGTTGACGCCGATCGCGTTGCCGCCGTCCGTCTCCCAGGCGGAGTGGCGGATGTCGTTGCTCAGCCGGGAGTCCGTCAGCGCGGCCCGGGCGGCGTCCCGGCTCACGACCAGCCAGCAGTCACCCGTCTGCGGGAGGTGCACCCGGTGCACGGGGCCCTTCGCGCGCAGGGCCGCGTAGACGGCGTGGGGGTCGGTCGCGAAGTCGTGGCCGTCGGGGGCCAGTTCGTCCAGCGTGGGTGCTCGCATGGCCTGTTCGCCGCCTTTCGGTTCGCGGTTCTCGATGCTATGTGGGGAGCTCTCCCCGTTTTCTGGTTCGACGATAACATCGGGGCATCGGCGCCGGGGAGCAGTCCCCGTTTGTCGCGGAGCGTGAGCTCTGAGCGTGAGCTCTGAGCGTGAGCGCCGAGGACGGGCGCGGAGGACGGGCGCGGAGCATGAGCACGGAGGATGAGCATGACCGTCGGTGCGGACCGCGCGACACCGCCGCCACGGCGGCGCGACGCGCAGCGCAACTGGGAGCTGCTGGTGGCGGCGGCCCATGAGGTGTTCACCGAGCAGGGGCTCGACGCGCCGCTGGATGTGATCGCCCGCCGGGCGGGAGTGGGGAACGCGACGCTCTACCGGCACTTCCCGAGCCGCGCCACCCTCATCGACGCCGTCTTCCACGACCAGCTCACGGACACGATGGCCGTCGGGGAGCGCGTCCGGAACGCGCCGGACGCCTGGACCGGGCTCAACGAATACCTCGGGACGGTCTTCGGCACGCTGGCCGCCGACCGCGGCACGAACGACCTCATGACCACGCACATGCGGGGTGTCGACGTCCTGGAGGACGTGCACGAGCACAACCGGCGGACCCTCGACCAGCTGCTGGCGCGCGGCCGCGACGAGGGCACCGTCCGCCCCGACGTCACCACCGAGGACGTCCTCTTCGCCCTCGCCGCCCTCGGCCGAGCCGTCCCGGCCCTCACCGCCGCGACCGCCCCCGACGCCTGGCGCCGCCCCCTGACCCTCCTCCTCGACAGCCTCCGCCCACCCGGACCTACGTCCCCGCCCCCGCCCTTGCCCGGGCCCGCCCTCACCGCCGCCCAACTCGGTGACGTACTGGAGGCGTTGGGATCTCATCGGGGGACGAGGGGATAGGGCCCTGTAGTCCTGGCCCGGACACCAGGGACCAGGTAGCCCGCCGGTAGCCATCTCCTCGGCGTCAAGGCCGTCATCGCCGAGTCCCTCGGCCTCATCGGCGAGGACGCCTTCCCCTCCGGTTGTCGAACTATCGAAGGAAGAAGTTGAGAAGGGCGTCGGTGCGCTTGCTGAAGGGGGCGTACAGGAGACGGGCGGCGTTCCAGTGGCCTTGCACGAAGATGCCCTTGGGGTGGCTGAGCGTTCGGAAGCCCTCGACGCCGTGGTACTGGCCCATGCCGCTGGCGCCGACGCCGCCGAAGGGAAGGTCGTCCTGTCCGACGTGCATGATGGTGCCGTTGACGGTGACGTTGCCGGAGGTCGTGCGGTCGAGGACCTTGCGGCGGTCGGTGTCGTTGCTGCCGAAGTAGTAGAGGGCGAGCGGTCGGGGCCGTGCGTTGACGTGGTCGATGGCGTCGTCGATGTCGCGGTAGGGGAAGACCGGGAGGATGGGGCCGAAGATCTCCTCGTGGGCGATGCGCATCTCGTCGGTGACGCCGAGCACGACGGTCGGTGCGAGGGTGTGCGGGCGGTGGGCGGCCTCGCCCGGTCGGTGACCGACCTCGATGATCCGCGCCCCGTGGTTACGGGCGTCTTCGATCAGGTCGGTGAGGATCGCGTACTGCTTGTCGTTGATGATCGAGGTGTAGTCCTTGCTGGTCGGACCGTCGGGGTAGGCGGCCTTCGCCAGCCTGTCGTAGCTGTCGACGAAGGTGTCGATCTCGGATTCGTGCACCAGGGCGTAGTCGGGGGCGATGCAGGTCTGCCCGCCGCTGAGGAGTTTGCCGAAGACGATGTCGGACACGGTCCGGTCGGTTACGTGTCCCTTGGCGACGATGGTCGGGGACTTGCCGCCCAGTTCCAGCGTGACGGGGACGAGGTGCTCGCTCGCCGCCTTCATCACGGCTCGTCCTACCTCGGTGCTGCCGGTGAAGACGAGATGGTCGAAGGGCAGGGAGGAGAACGCGCTGCCGTCGCCGCTGACGATCGTGACCTGCTCTTGTGCGAAGACCTCGCTCAGCATCGACGCGAGCACGGTGTTCGTCGCCGGGGTGAACTTCGACGGTTTGAGCATGACGCGGTTGCCGGCGGCGATCGCGGTGACGACCGGCATCAGCGACAGGTTGACGGGATAGTTCCACGGTGAGATGACCCCGACCACTCCGAGCGGCTGGTATTCGATGCGGTTGGTGCCGAAACGCATGTGCCAGGCGGTGTGGCGGCCGGTCGGGCGCATGAATCGACGGAGATTGCGCTCCAGGTAGTCGATGCCCTGGACGACGCCACCGAGCTCCATCATCGCGGTCTCGTGGCGCGAGCGGTTTCCGAAGTCGGTGTTGATCGCCTCCTCGATGACGCTCCGCCGGGCGATCAGTGCCGCCTTGAGCCTGCTCAGATCGCTGCGCCGCGCCGCCAGTGAGGGCGCTCCGTCGCGGAGATGGGCAGCGCGCTGAACAGCGAGGATGCGACCGAAGCGCTCCGCGTCCGTGGGCTGTGGTGTGACTTCCGTGATGGTCATGATGGTGGTCCTTTGCTGCTGGTGACGGCGACTGCTGCTGGTGACGGCGACTGCTGCTGGTGACGGCGACTGCTGCTGGTGGGGGCGACTGCTGCTGGTGACGGCGACCGCTGCTGGTCGGGGCGACTGCTCTGGTGAGGGCGGCGGAGGAGCAGTGCCGGCTAGCGGCGGGCCATCCGGCCCATGAACCGGACCGTCACGCGGCGCGGCAGGAACTTGCTGACGAGGGCGAGCGGGCGGCCGTTGGTGATCACCGACGGGGGCGCGGAGCGGCGGTCGAGCGTGTCCAGGGCCATCTTGACGACGTGCTCGGGGGTGGCTCGCTTCGTGCCGTAGTCGGCCTGCTGGCTGCCGGCGACGTCGTAGAACTCGGTCTTCGTGGCGCCGGGGCACACGGCGAGGACGCGTAGGCCGGTGTCGTGGGTCTCCTCCCACAGCGATTCGGTGAAGCTGAGGACGAAGGCCTTGGTGGCGCCGTAGACGCTCAGGTACGGGGTCGGCTGGAAGCCCAGCAGGCTCGCGACGTTGATCAGGACGCCGGTGTCGGCGGAGGCCAGCGGGCCGATGTAGGCGCGGCTGAGGTCGACCAGCGCGCTGACGTTCAGCGCGATCATGCTCTGCAGGCGGTCCGGGTCCTCGTCGGTGAGGGCGTTGTGGGTGGCGAAGCCGGCGTTGTTGACGAGGCCGGTGGCGTGGATGCCGCGGGATTCGAGTTCGGCGCGCAGGGTGCGGCCGGCGTCGGGCAGGCCGAGGTCGCGGGCGACGACGGTCACCGTGACGCCGTGGGCGCGGGTGAGTTCGTCGGCCAGGTCCTTGAGCCGGTCCGCGCGGCGGGCGACGAGTACGAGATCCGCGCCGCGACGGGCCAGCTGGCGGGCGAATTCCGCGCCGAGCCCGGAGCTGGCTCCGGTGACGATGACGGTCTGGCGGCGATAGTCGATTTTGCTCATGGCTGCACTCTACGCACGCTCTTGCACTGAGTGCAAGGAATTACATCTCGTGAAGAGATGTACCATCGGTGCATGGCTCAGAAACCGACACCCCTTCGGGAGCAGACCCGCTCGATGGTTCGCGCGCTCCTCGCCCGGACCGCCCTCGAACTGTTCGCCGCCAAGGGATACGACGACACGACACTCGACGAGATCGCCGCCGCGGCGGGTGTCTCCAAACGGACCCTGTTCAACTACTTCCGCAACAAGGAGGACCTCGCGCTCAACGGCCTGTCCGAGCAGGGGGAACTGATCGCCGCACGGCTCGCCGAGCGCCCGGCCGACGAGGACCCGTGGGCGTCGCTGCGTGCGGCGTTCCAGGTGCTGGAGGAGATCGACCTCACCGCCGAGCGCCGGCTCGAGATGATCACGCTGCTGTTCGGCAATGAATCCCTGCGCGCCGGCCACGCCGAGAAGCAGGCCCGCTGGCAAGACCTGTTCGCACCGTTGATCGAGCCGCGACTGCCCGACTCCGACCACCGGGCCCTGCAGGCCCGCGCGATCTCGGCCGCGGCGATCACCTGCCTCCAGGCAGCCACAGAAGAGTGGATGCGCCTGGGCGGACAGGCCGACCACTTCGACCTCTACGACGCCGCCGTACAGGCCATCCGCCGCCCCGCCTCACCACCAGAGAAGACAACGACATGAGCAAGCGCCTGCCCCCCGCCGACCTGCCGAACATGGCCGCCGCCCTGCGCGCCGAACGCGCCGAGATGCTGAACTTCACCAGCGGCCTCACCGACGACGAATGGACCGCGCCCAGCGCCGCAGCCGGCTGGCGCATCGCCGACGTCGTCGCCCACATCGGTGCCACCGCGCGCAGCTTCTACATGCCCTCGGGAGTGCGCACGGTCTTCGCCGCCAGCCTCGAGCAGGTGAACGAAGACCCCGTCGACCGGCGGCGCCACTGGAGCCGCGCCAAGGTGATGGCCGAGTACCAGCGCGCCGGCCGCCGAGCCACCACCCTCCTCGACGTCGTCAGACGCACGCCCGCCGCCCGAGTACGGGTACCGCTGGCCGAACTCGGCCGCCACCCCCTGGCTCTGTTGATCAGCGGAGCACTCGTCTTCGACCATCACACCCACCTGCGCCACGACATGGCCCCCGCCCTCGGCCGGCCCGCACCGCCCACCGACGCGGACCGCATGCGCGCGGTCCTGACGTGGATGATCGCCGTACTCGGCAATCAGGTCGCGCAGGCGCCGGTCGCCGGGCTCGACGCCCGCGTCGCACTGACCCTCACCGGCCCCGGCGGCGGGACCTGGTGGATCGACGAGGCAGGCGCCCTGGCTCCATCGAACGGCAAGGTCGCCGCGCACGTCACCGCCCCCGCGCTGACCTTCCCCGACTGGGGCACACAGCGGTCGTCCTGGCGCGACAGCGACGTGACGGTCACGGGCGACACGGAACTCGCCGCCCGCTTCCTCGACGCCGTCAACGTCATCTGACCGGCGCACGGGAAGCCCGCCTCGCCTCCGAGGCAGCCCCGGACCGCTTGTTCGCTGCTTTTCGTGGCGGCAAGTTCCGGCCGGGGTGCCACGGCTTCGAGCAGGTTCTCCGTTGCGCGAGGCTACTTGCCCAGGACCCTCACTCCCCGTCCAGCGTGATCGCCGCGGCCGGGCAGACCGCCGCCGCCTCGCGGACGGCCGGGTGGTGCGGTGGGGTGGGTTCCGCGTCGAGGAGTACGACGATGCCGTCCTCGTCGCGTTGGTCGAAGACTTCGGGGGCGATGAGGACGCACTGGCCGGCGCCGCAGCACTTCGCCTCGTCGACGTGGACCTTCAGGACCTTCATGGTGCCTCCCTTCGTCACCAGCGCACCGGGACCTCGCGCAGGCCGCCCACGAGGAGGCCCTCGACCTTGCGCAACTCATCGGCGGGGACGGCGAGTTCGAGGGTGGGGAGTTTGCGGAGGAGGACTTCCAGGACGACCTGGAGCTCGGTGCGGGCGAGGGCCTGGCCGAGGCAGGAGTGGGGGCCGGCGCCGAAGGTGAGGTGGGGGTTGGGGCTGCGGGTGAGGTCCATCTCGTCGGCGGCGGTGAAGACCCGCTCGTCACGGTTGGCGGCGGACATACCGCAGAACACGGTGGTGCCGCTGGGCAGCAGCTCCCCGTCGAGGTCGACGTCCTCGCTCAGATAGCGCCGCATCCCGAAGCCGCCGAGGTTGGCGTCGAAGCGGAGTACCTCCTCGACCGCCGTACGGACGAGGGACGGGTCGGCGAGCAACTGCTCCCAGCGGCCGCGGTCGGCCAGCAGCAGCGCGACCATCTTGCCGATCATGTTCGCGGTGGTCTCGTGGCCGGCGACCAGCAACCCCATGCCGGTGGCGAGGAGTTCGTCGTCGGTGAGCCGTTCGGCCTCCGGCAGCGCGGCGCTCTCCACGATCAGCATGCTGAGCAGGTCCTCGCCCGGCTCGGTCCGCTTCGCCGCGACGAGTTCGGCCATGTACCGCGCGAACTCGGTGAACGCCGCCCCCGTCTCCTCCTTCGAGAAACGGCTGACGTTCAGGAACGCGTCCGACCAGTGCGAGAAGCGGTCGCGGTCCTCGGCCGGCGCGCCGAGCAGATCGCAGATGACGTAGACCGGGAGCGGGAAGCCGAGGGCGGCCTTGAGGTCGCCGGGCTGTCCGCGCTCGATCATCTCGTCGAGCAGGGTCTCAGCGATCTCCGCCATACCGGGGCGCAGGGCCGCCATGCGTTTCGCGGTGAAGTACCGGCCCACCTGGCGCCGCCAGCGCAGATGCGGCTCGCCGGTCTCCGGGATCGCCAGCGCGTACTCGGAGGACGCGTCGGCCGCGACGCCGCCCGAGCCGTCGGCGGAGATCCGCGCGGTGTCGTCCCCGGCGCGCGGACGGGAGAAGCGGGGGTCGGACAGGAGGGCGCGGACGTCGTCGTAACGGCTCACGAACTTCGCCCGGTCGCCGCTCGGCAACTCCACCGTGGCCACCGGGCACTTCGCCCGCAGCCGTTCCCATGCGGCGGGCGGGTCCAGGGGGCCGGCGCTCGGCATCGGCAGCCGGACGACATCGGCGTCCCCGCCCGATTCGGTGCGATGACCCCTGTCCGGCTTGGTCTGGTTGGTGCGGGTTGTTCCGTCTTGGCTCGTTTCGACCTGGCCCATCTCTGTATCTCCTTATGTGGGGGAGGGGAGGGAGACGGGAATGCACGCTACACAGGTAGTGCATCGTGCATCAACGGTGCATCATGCACTCTCTATGCATGGCGCAAATTCGACGTAGGGTGAGGGGCCCATGGAGGCCAGGCAGACAGGAGGAGACCGGCGTGGATGCCCGAGAGGCGGGGGAGCGCATCGAGCGGGAGCTGCTGATCCTGACGCGGAACCGCGAGACGTCGACGCCCCGAGGCGTCCGCGACGGCGGGGCCCTGGACCGCAGCGCCTACGTCCTGCTCAGCAGACTCGAGGCCCAAGGGCCCATGTCCATCCCGGACTTCGTGGAGGCGTTCGGGTTCGCCGCGTCCACGTTCACCCGGCAGACCTCGGCGCTTCTGCGCGACGGCCTGGTGGAGCGGACCCTCGACCCCGACGGGGGAGTGGCCCGCAAGTTCCGCATCACCGACAAGGGCTCCGCGCGCCTCGCCGAGCAGCGCGAGGAGTTCGTCACCGGCCTGACCGGCGTCATCGCCGACTGGCCCGCCGAACGCCTCCAGCGCTTCGTCGCCGACCTGGAGCAGTTCAACACCGACATCGAACGCGCCAGCGGACGTTCCTGGCCACGGCCGATGGCCGATGGCCGGTGAACGCTGACAACAACAGCAGCAGCGACGACGCCTGCGGGATGGGAGAGGGCTGACCGCCGGATGACGGTCAGCCCCCTACGGTCGTAAGCCCGCGTACGCCGGTCAGTCCCCGTACGGCGGCCGACCGGTCGGCGTCAGCTCACGCACACGATGCCGAGCAGGCACAGCCCCGACGGTGAAGTCGTCGCCGTGTCGGAGCTCGAACCGCCCGACGTGCCCGTGCCCGTGCCCGTGTCCGAGCCGGAGTCCGTGCCGCTGCCCGTGTCCGTGCCGGTGTCGGTGCCCGTGCCCGTGCCCGTGTCCGTCGAGGAGCCGGCGTCGTCGGCGGCCGGAGGCGTGGTCGCCTTGTCCGTCGGTGTGCCGGTCGCGGCGTCGGTGGCCGTCTTGCCGTTGCTGGAGGAGCCGGTCCGCGCCTGCTCGGCGGACGGCGTCGGCGAGGCCGTCCGCGGCGTGTTGGGGTCGCCCTCGCGGGAGTTCGGCGTATCGACGGCCGAGCGGTCGCTGCGCGAGGTGCTGGTGCCCGGTGACCGCTTGGCGGGGGTGTCCGAGGTGCGCCGGGTGTCGTCGGTCTCCGTCGCCGACGTACGGCCGCGCTGCGAGCCCTGCTCCTCGACGCCGCCCAGGCTCTCGGCGTCCGGCGCCGTGGCCGCCTGGGTGCGGTCGGTGGACTGCCGGTCCATCCCGATGACGGTCAGGCCGCCGCCGACCAGCGCGACGGCGGTCGCGACCACGGCCCGGCGCTGGTTCTTCTTCCACCGCGCCAGCTGGCGCCGCCGCGCGGCCCGCCCCTGCGGCGCCGCCGGCACACCCTCCACGTCCACGTCCGGGTTCACGTCCTCGATGCCGGAGATGCCGGACGTCTCGTTGAGCGGGGCCTCGGACCGCGCGGCCCCGCCCCCGCCCCCGTTCCCGCCGAGTCCGAGGCCAGCCGCGGGCGCCCCGGCGGCCGAGCGGTCAGCCGAGAAGCCGTCCGTCGCCAACCGGTCGGTCGCGAAGCCGTCCCCCGCCAACCGCCCTGTGCCGTACTCGTCCGCCGCGAACCTGTCTTCCGCGAACTCGTCCCCCACCAAGCCGTGATCCGCCAAGCCGTGCGCCGGTGCGTCCTCGTGCCAACCGCCGTCCGTGGCGCCGTACTCCCATGTCGCCGCGGGCACGGTCGGCACCATCGGGAGCATCACCGACCCGGTGGTCGTCCCGGTCGTCCCGGTCGTCCCGGTCGCCCGGGACGGGCCGACGCGGCTGTCGATCGCGGCCGGGGCTATGTCGGGCGCGTAGGCGCCGCAGCCGGGGCACACGAGGGCGCCGTTGAGATGTCGGCGACATGAGGTGCAGTAGTCCATGGAGGTCTTCCTGTGTGGGCATGCCGCCGACCCGCCGGGCCGCGGCCCGGTCACGTCACGTTCGCACGTGGGATCGAGCGGATCGAGCGGTCAGCAACGCTAACGAGCCATTCTCAGAGCTGTGTGCAGGCTGTGTGATGCTCCTGCGTGGATCCTTCGGGGACTTGGAGCCGGTTCCGCAGGGATGTGCGGGCATGTGTTTGAGCCGTGCTCGCCACTGTTTGAGCCGTCCTCGCCGCCCCGTTCGTCGAATTCCGCCTCAACAGGCAACCCGCACACGCCGTTTACCAATCTCACAGGTTGCTCACAGGGCGGCCGGAGCAAGCCCGGCCGGGCCCAGGCGCGTTGGGGTGCGCCGTACGGTCGGCCGACCGGTCGCCGTCCGTGGGCTGTCCAGTCCGATGCCACTGACCATGGCACTCGCAGACGAGGAACCGATGACCAGCCAGATGACCAGTTCGAACAGTCCGAGCAGTCCGACGAACGGGCCGGGGGCCGACGGTACGGGCGAGGGGGCGACCGGCCGGACGAGAGGCCGGGAGCGCCGCAGCCGCCTGTCCCGTCCGGGTCTCGCCGCCCTGGCGTCGCTCACCGTGGTGGCCGCCATCGCCGGGGCCGCTCCCGGCGCCGGTGCCGCGCCCGCCGCGACGCCCGGGAAGCCGGAGCTCAAGCTGATCGCCGCGTCGAACTCCGTGACGCTCACCCGCTCCGAGTGGTCCCAGGGCGTCTTCCTGCAGCTCGGGACGTACGTCACGGTCGACAACGCGCCCCTGGAGTTCCAGGTGACGCGGAAGTCGTACAAGGACCCGATCGTCGCCAAGCAGATCCTCCGCGACGGCAAGACCACGAAGACGAAGACCCTGCCCAAGGGGCTGTTCAACGACTTCTCCGGGCTGCCCGGCTTCCTGGAGATCTCGGTCAAGAACGCGGCCGGCGACGAAGTGGTGAAGAGCGAGGGGAACTTCTGCCCGAACAACGCCTCGGGCCGGATCCGCCCGGACGCCCCGGCGACCAACCACTATCCGCAGAGCTGCTCCACCAACCCGTGGACGCTCGGCTCGGTGTGGGGCGTCGAGAAGGGCTGGGCGGCCAACACCACCACGTGGGACTACGAGGGGGGTGCGGTGGACCTGCCGGTCGGCGAGTACACCGCCCAGGTGGGCGTGGCGAAGAAGTACCGCGATCTGTTCGGCATGCCCGACGACCGGCCGACCGTCAAGGTGACGGTGCGGGAGGAGACCGAGGAGGGCGGCGGCGCGGGCCTGGCCCCGTCGAAGTCGTCGTCCTCCGCCCACCACGGCGGTGCTCACGGCGGCGACCACGCCGCCCAGTCGGCCCCGGCCGGACAGCCGGCCCAGGACGGCCACTACGGCCCGCGCGGCGCCGACGCCCCGACGCCGCCGGAGCTGTCCTTCGCCCTCAAGGACCGGGGCCTCGCCCACCACCTCGGCGACGGCAAGGGCCACACCGATGGCTCCCGCATCGCGCCCGCCCTGAAGGCCGCCCCCAAGCGGCCCACCGGCAAGGCGGGCGCCCCGGCGAACATCCCCAAGCCTGACCTGCGGTCGCTGCCCGCCTGGGACATCGCCATCACCGACGGCGAGGACGGCGACGTGGCCGGCAAGGACTACCTCGCCTTCAGCGCGAACGTCTGGAACGCGGGCCCCGCGCCCCTCGTCGTCGACGGCTTCCGCAAGCCCGGCGCGGACCTGATGGACGCGTACCAGTACTTCTACGACGCCGACGGCAAGCAGGTCGGCTACACCCCCACCGGCACCATGGAGTGGGACCCGCGCGAGGGCCACGAGCACTGGCACTTCACGGACTTCGCCAGCTACCGCCTGCTCAGCGAGGACCAGACGAAGGAGGTGCGCTCCGGCAAGGAGGCGTTCTGCCTGGCCAACACCGACGCCATCGACTACACGGTGAAGAACGCCAACTGGCACCCGGAGAACACCGACCTGTCCACCGCGTGCGGTTCGCAGGACGCCATCTCCGTACGTGAGGTCCTCGACGTCGGCTCCGGCGACACGTACACCCAGTACCGTCCCGGCCAGTCCTTCGACATCACCGACCTGCCCAACGGCACGTACTACATCCAGGTCATCGCCAACCCGGAGAACCGTCTCCAGGAGACGAACCACAAGAACAACATCGCGCTCCGCAAGGTCGTCCTCGGCGGCGACGCGGGCAAGCGCACGGTCCAGGTACCGCCGCACGACCTGATCGACGCGCCGTAACGGACGAGAGTCGCGGCTCGGCACGAACAACGAACCCCCCAGGCCCTGGGCCTGGGGGTTTCGCTGTGGGGGGTGGAGCGGGGGCTGTGGTCCGGGGGCGTTACGCCTTCGCTCCGGCGACCTCCGCCCGCTCCTCGGCCGGGCCTTCGGCGGCGGCCGCCGGGACGGCCGCGCGGCGCTTCGGGATGAAGGAGGCGAGGAGGAAGGCGAGGAGGGCGGCGCCGGCGCCGATGGCCATGACGACCTTGAAGCCGTTCTCGGAGGGAAGGGCGTAGCCGCCGAAGTCGGTGGTCATCTGGGCGAGGATGACGCCGGCGAGGGCGCTGGCGAACGAGGTGCCGAGGGAGCGCATCAGCGTGTTGAGGCTGTTCGCGGCGGCCGTCTCGGACTCCGGCACGGCACCCATGATCAGGGCGGGCATCGCGCCGTAGGTGAAGCCGACACCGCCGCCGATGATGCAGGAGACCAGGATGAGGTGCCAGACCTCGCTCATGAGGACGATGTTGAGGCCGTAGCCGGCGGCGACGATCAGCGCGCCGATCATCAGCGTCACCTTGGGCCCCTTGGCCTTGGTGAGTGCCGCGGACACGGCGGACATGGCCATCATCACCAGACCCTGCGGGGCCAGCACCAGACCGACGGTCATCATGGACTTGCCGAGGCCGTAGCCGGTCTCCTCCGGCAGCTGGAGCAGCTGCGGCAGGACCAGCGACATGGCGAACATCGAGAAGCCGAGCGCGATCGAGGCCAGGTTGGTGAACAGCACCTGCGGCCGGGCGGTGGTCCGCAGATCGACCAGCGGCCGCTTCGCCCGCAGCTCGTAGACGCCCCACGAGGCGAGGACGACGACCGCGGCGCCGAACAGTCCCAGCGTCGTCCCGCTCGTCCAGCCCCAGTCGCCGCCCTTGGAGACGGCCAGCAGCAGCGAGACCAGCCCGGCGGACAGCCCGAGCGAGCCGACGAGGTCGAAACGGCCGCCGGTGCGGACCTTCGACTCCGGTACGACCATCAGGACCAGCAGGAAGGACAGGGCGCCCAGGGCGGCGGAGGTCCAGAACAGGAGGTGCCAGTCCCAGTTGTCCGCGATGAACGCGGCGGCGGGCAGACCGAGGGCGCCGCCGACCCCGAGGGAGGCGCTCATCAGCGCGGTCGACCCGGCGAGGCGCTCGGCGGGCAGAACGTCCCGCATGATGCTGATGCCGAGTGGGATGACGGCGGCCGCCAGCCCCTGGAGCCCTCGCCCGATGATCATCGGGACGAGCGAGTCGGCCAGCGCGCAGACCACCGAACCGGACACCAGCAGCACGATGCTCAGCAGCAGCATCCGCCGCTTCCCGAACATGTCGCCGAGCCGTCCGACGACCGGCGTGGCCACCGCCGCCGCCAGCAGCGTCGCGGTCACCGCCCACGCGGTGTCCGACGCCGGCGCGTCCAGCAGCCTCGGCAGCTCCGGCACGATCGGAATGACCAGCGTCTGCATCAGCGCGACGACGATCCCGGCCAGCGCCAGCACCGCCACCACGGCGTTCGGCCGCGACGGGGCGCCGGCCCCCGCGTCGGCGGGTCGGGCAAGGGTGTGGGACATGGCGGGGCCTTTCGTCAGGAGAGAGAGGGGTTGGGAGAGGGCTTCATCGCCACTGCTTTGCTTGACTTACTCAACCATAAGCTGATTGCTTGACTTACGCAAGTTAGTTCGCGAGGCGACGTGCCCGGAGTGGCCGGTTCGGGTGGATCTCGGCCGCCTCGTGGGAGACTCGGCGGCGTGATTGTCGAACGTGCGTACGCTCACGTTGCCTCGTCCGGCGAACGGGACCCCGGCGAACGGGTCCCCGGCGAACGGGACCCCGGCGAGGGGGACCCCGGCGGAGGGGAACCCGATGAAGGGCAATGGCCTTGGTCCGTGCCCTGTGTGCGCGGGCTCGTCGCGGACGGCCTGCGCTTCACCGCGCCGGTGACCTATCTGGTCGGTGAGAACGGCTCGGGCAAGTCGACCCTCGTCGAGGCCCTCGCCGAAGGCTTCGGCCTGGACTCCTGGGGCGGCTCGCACGACTGGCGTTACGCCAGTCAGCGCCCGAAGTCGGTGCTGGGCGAGCGGATCCGGTTCGACGCGGCGCCGCGTGGACGGCGGATGCTGGGCAGCTGGTCCGCCCGCAAGGGCTTCTTCCTGCGCGCGGAGACGGCGCTGGACGCGCTGGACCGGGAAGGCTTCGCCCCGGAGTCGGTCAGTCACGGCGAGGGCTTCCTCGCGGCGTTCCGGGGGAAGTTCCTCCAGCCCGGCCTGTATGTGATGGACGAGCCGGAAGCGGCGCTGTCGTTCACGTCCTGCCTCGAACTGCTCGGCCACATCGACCAGTTGGTGAAGTGTGGCGGCCAGGTCATCTGCGCCACCCACTCCCCGCTGCTGACCGCCCTTCCCGGCGCGGACATCATCGAGGTCGGCGACCACGGCATGCGCCGGGTGGCCTGGGACGAGCTCGCTCTGGTCGACCACTGGCGCCGCTACCTCGCCGACCCGCGGTCGTATCTGCGGCACGTCCTGGGCTGAAGGCGCCCGGCGGGGCGAGAACGTCAGGAGCGCGGCAGCGGCAGCTCCGCGACCACCTCGAAGCCACCGTGGGGCCCCGGCCCGACCCGGAGCCGACCGCCGGCGGAGTGGGCGCGCTCGCGCATACCGATGAGGCCGTATCCGCCGCCGGGGGTGGGCGCCGGGGTGGCGGTCGCGGTGTGGCTGCCATGGCTGGCGTCGGTGGCGGTGGCAGTGGCAGTGGCGGTGGTGTTGGAGACGGTCAGCCGGAGTTGCGACGAGGTGTAGGCGAGGTGGACCTCGGCGGTGCGGGTGGACGCGTGTTTGTCAGTGGGTGGGGATAGCGTGCGTGTGACACCAATTGGCATGCGTCGCATGGGTCGCATGCGTCAGGGGGGGACAACCGTGACCACACTCGAAGGTCGACCGAACACCGCACTCCTCGTCGTCGATGTGCAGCGCGACGTCGTACAGGAGGCCCACGATCGCGACGCGGTCGTCGCGAACGTGGCCGCGCTGGTCGAGGGGGCGCGGCGGGGCGGGATCCCCGTCGTCTGGGTGCAGCATTCCGACGAGGACCTCGTGAAGGGGAGCGACGGCTGGCGGATCGTCCCCGAGCTGACTCCGGCCGATACCGAACCGCTCGTCCACAAGCGCTACGGCGACTCCTTCGAGGACACCACCCTCGAGGCCGTGCTCGCGGGCCTCGGGGTCGGCCGGCTCCTCGTCGTCGGCGCGGAGACCGACGCCTGCATCCGCTCGACGCTCCATGGCGCACTCGTCAGGGGCTACGACGCCACGCTGGTCGGCGACGCCCACACCACCGGGGACAAGTCGGCCTGGGGAGCGCCGTCCCCGGACCAGGTCATCGCCCACACGAACCTGTACTGGACCTACCAGACGGCACCGGGCCGGACGGCCGGGACCGTCGCGACGAAGGATGTGGAGTTCGGCGGGTCCTGAAACCGCTGGGCTCAGCCGGGTGGGTGGGCAGAGGGCCGCCCACCCCGCTGTCCGGCTCGGTCTCGGTCTGTGGCTCGCGGGTGGCCGGTGACGGCGAAGTGGCCGGCTGCCCAGGTGGGTTGGGGGCGCGTCAGACAACTACGATCAAGGTCATGGACATCGGGGGGCGCGGCCGGGTGTGGGCCGCAGTCGAGATAGTGACCGCTGTGGTGTGCGCGCTCGGGGCAGCGGGTCTCCTGCTGTGGCTGGGCTGGAACGGATCCTGGGCCCTGGGACTACTGGCGTCCAAGGGGGCGGCCAAGGCCGCGGTACTGGGGTTGACGGGCCTGGCCGCCGGGTTGCTGTGGCTGCGGCAGCGCCGCAACCGGTCGGAGGACTCGGAGGGGTGAGCGGGCCGGGCTGTGTCCCTCATGTCTCTGGAAGTGATCTCAACTGGCCGGTCTGCGCAAGCAGATCGAAGGCGACGGCGGAGGCTCACAACAGGCCGAGGTCCCGGGCGCGGAGTGCTGCCTGGGTGCGGTCGCGCAGGGAGAGGCGGGTGAGGATGCGGGAGATGTGGTTCTTTACCGTGCCCTCGCTGAGGTACAGCCGCGCGGCGATCTCCCGGTTGGTGTGCCCGTGTGCCACGAGCCGCAGGATGTCCGTCTCGCGTGGGCTGAGGGAGACCGCGGGGGCCTTGGCGGCGGGGGCAGAACGCGGCAGGAACGCGGTCAGGTGGTGGGCGACGGACGAGTCGAGCTGGGTGACGCCCGCGTGCGCCAGGCGGACCGCGTGGGCGAGTTCCTCGGCCGGCAGGTCCTTGAGGAGATAGCCGTGCGCGCCGGCCCGCAGTGCCCGCACGACGTACTCCTCGTCGTCGAACGTCGTCAGCATCACCACCCGGCACTCCGGCGCCCGGTCCCGCAGGACGGCGGCCGCCTCGACTCCGTCCGTCTCCGGCATCCGGACGTCCATGAGCACGACGTCCGGCCCCAGTTCCAGAGTCTTCGCGACGGCGTCCCGGCCGTCCACGGCGGTGCCGACGACTTCGATGCCCGGGCGGATGGAGAGCAGGGAGGCGATGCCGTCCCGGATGAGCCGCTGGTCGTCCACCACGAGCACCCGCACGGGCGGCGCCTGCTCCGGTTCCTCATTCTCATGGTCATTCGCATTGTTCATGTCACTGCTCCCCCGTCTGCCCGGACTTCGCCGACGCCCCGCGCGGGACCGTCACCGTCACCCGGGTGCCGGCGCCCGGACCGCTGTCGATGTCGATGCTTCCCGCCACCAGATGTACCCGCTCCCGCATGCCGAGCAGCCCGAACCCGGCGGCGTCCGCGTCCGGTGCGAAGCCGCGGCCGTCGTCCGTCACCTCCAGCCGCGCGGCGTCCCCGGCCAACCGGACCACCACCCTCACCTGTGAGGCCCGCGCATGGCGGCGCGCGTTGGTCACGGCCTCCTGCGCGGCCCGGTACAGCGCGGTCAGCTCGACCGCGCCGTAACCGTCCTCGTCGCCGCTCACCTCGACGGTGACCCGCGGCTGTGCCGCGCCGTCCCGCACCAGCGCGGCGAGTGCCGCCGACAGTGTGGGGCGCGTCGCCTCGTCCCGCAGAGCGCGCACCGACTGCCGTACGTCGCCCAGCGCGAGCCGCACGGATCGCCGTGCCTCGTTCAGGGCCCGTTGGGCCGCGTCGGGGTCCAGGCTTCTGAAGTCCGAGGCCATCTCCAACTGCACGGACATCGCGGTGAGATGGTGACCGAGGCTGTCGTGGATGTCCCGCGCCAGCCGGTTGCGCTCGGTGGCGGCGGACAATTCGGCGACCCGCGCGGCATACGCCTCCAGTTCGAGCCGTGCGCGCTGCTCGCCGACGGCCACCGCCGCCATCGAGACCGCCAGCACCAACCCGACGCAGAGCATCAACAGGTCGGACACGTGCTCCTGATCGCGGTACCAGCCGGGCACGGTCAACAGGTAGGTGGCGAGCGGCACCGCCAGACACAGCGCGCCCAGCGCCAGCGCCGTGGTGCGGCCGAAGGCGAAGTAGGCGGTGAACGGCACCAGCACGACCAGCACTTGGGACAGTCCCGAGGCGTCCAGCAGCACCACCGCGCCGATCAGGGCGCAGCGGGCCAGCAGCAGCGGCACCCGGGCATCGGGCCGACGGCGTCCGGCCGCCTCCAGGGCGAACAGCGCGCCGATCGCGGTGACGAAGCCGGCCGTCCGCCAGGCCGTCGGCCCGGGGCCGTCATCCAGGCCGGCCGCCGCGGAGTACAGACCACCCACCAGTACGACGCCGTACAGCAGCGGCGACACCCATCGCACGGGCACATACGCCACCATGCGCACCCCCTCACCCGGTGCGGCCAGGCTAGGGCCTGTCGGTAACGGTCACGACCGCCCCGGGCCCCCGGCGAGCACATCAGGGCCGGAACAGGCCCGACGGCATGTGCCGAACGGCACGGCACCCGTCCGGAAGACGTGACGTCCGGCCGCCGATGCGCGACGTCCTTCATCTCCCGACGCCGTCCGGCTGCCTCCTACGGTTCCGTCAGTTCCGTCAGTTCCGTCTGCGCGACCACCCACCACTACCGTCCGAGCAACCGGGAGTGGCCCCGTGTCCTCATCCGTCACCTCATCGACGTCGACCACCTCATCGACCATGCGCGCCGGCGCCCTGTGCGGGGCGCTGTCCGGCCTGCTGATCGCCCTGCCCGGCCTGGTCGAGGCGTTCACCGGAGAGACCTCGGCGACCAGCGTCCCGCTCGCCCTCGCCCCCGCGTTCGCCCTGCCGCTGCTCACCGCGCTGCACCTGGTCCAGGGACAGGCCGCCGGGAGCCTCGGGAAGATCGCCGCCACCGTGAACCTCATCGGCCTCGGCCTGTTCGGCGGTGCCGCGTTCGCGTCGAACCTGGTGCTCTTCTACTTGGACGAGAACGTCGTCGACCAGACCCTGACCGGCCCCACCGTCCCCGTGCTCATCGGTTCCGCGGCCGTCTTCGCCGTGGGCTGCGCCCTGTTCGGGGCGGCCATGATCCGCGCCCGGGTCTTCCCGAGGGTCCCGTCGTGGGGGTACGCCGTGGTGCTGCCGCTGTTCGCGTTCCTGACCGCGCTGCCCGACTCCCTGCTCACCAGCGGGCTGCACGTCCTGGTCGGCGTCATCCTGATGTGGCTCTCGGCCGCACTGTGGCGCACGGCCCCAGGCGTCGAGCACACCACGGACCCGAACCGGACACCGGTCGTCAGCGCGGGCTGAGGGACCCTTGGACCTTCGGCGTACACCTGTGAACGGGCCCTCGGACCGGTTGTGCCGGTCCGAGGGCCTCACCCCACCGGGTCAGTTCAGGCGATCCAGGCGTTGGCCTCTGCTCTCCGCGACGCGGAGAGCGTCGCCGAGCGCCTCGGTCAAACGCTCGGCGAGGAAACGGAGTTCGCCCTGCGGGCTGTCCGGAAGCAGGTCCTGGGCGTGGGCGAGCAGTTCGGTGCCCATGCCGAGCTGGATGGATTCCGTGGCGTCGGCCAGGCGGGAGACCGGCCCGCCCCGGTCGTCGGTGATCAGGTAGCAGAGCTTGCCGTCCGCTCCCGACCACGGCAACAGGCGCCCCATGACCGCCGGTTGCAGCCCTTCGGTGCTCGCGTCCATCAGGCGACCTCCATCCCGTGGATCCAGTACGGGCCCGGCATGTCCAACCCCAAGGTGGCCATGGCCAGTTCGCGTCGCCGATGACGTTGTTCGTCGGCGGTGACGTACGGGCGTACGGCCACGGTGGCGGCGCCGTCGAGCGGGGTGTCCACGTCCAGGCCGTACGGGCTGCGGTGGGTGGGGAGGGAGGGCGTAGGTGGTGCGAGGGGGGCGGTCGGGTGCGTGGGGTGGTGGTGCGTTGTTCGGTGATGCCTGCCGGGTGGGGGTGGGGTGAGCAGAAGGCTCAGCCGGGCGATGAGGCGACCGATAAGGTCGGCCATGTCATCAACTCCTTCAGGTTTAGTTGGTGGCCGCGCCCCCGGACGGCTTGCTCCCGTCGCGGGGGTTTTCTGCTCTCACGTTACCCCAGTGCATCACGGTGTACTAGGGCATATCGGGGATCGCACTGGTGTCCTGAGTGTAGGCATGGTGGTGTAGTGATGCAGTTCGTACCTGATATTCCCCGCTGGCGGCAGGTTGCCGAGGTCATTCGTGGCCGGATCGATGACGGAACCTACCCACCGCGCACCCGAGTGCCGTCCGTCATGCAGATCATCGCCGAGTTCGGGATCGCGACAGCGACTGCTCAGAAGGTGCTCGCGGGACTCCGCAAGGAAGGCCTCATCTACACAGAACCCGGCCTTGGCTCCTTCGTCGCCGAGCGCCCCGTGGAGCCGGAGCGGTAGTACGGCCGCCCGCTAGGCCAGGACCGGCAGGGGGATTGCCCCGCTCACCAACTTGACTTGCGGCGCAGGCGTCCGGCCCTCGCCCGAGCCGGCGGACTGCCAGTGTTCGCGTCGGCCGGGGCGGTGGGCGGCGCCGAGATGGAGACGATGGTGATGACCGCGTTGGCCACCGCCCAGGGCATCGGGTCGGCGAGGGCGGGCGGACGCCTCAGAGGTCGGAGTGTCTGCTTGGTTTGCTGCATCGCAGGCACTTGCACGGGGGCCATTCCGCCGTGATGAAGGGACAGAGGTCATCCGTGGCGAAGACAGCCCGCTCGGGTTTCCAGGTCTGCCCGGAGTCGTGGGAGACCCGCATGGTCATGAGCGCGTGATCTGCGAAGAGTTCGGGTTTCTTCGCCTCGCTCATGGCGTGTGCTTCCGCCTGGTGCCGACGCAGCTCCACTCCCCTTCGCAGTCGGCCCCCGGTCCGGGGGCTTGCGTACGACGCTACGGAGGGCGTTGCTCTTCGTCCATGTCGGCTCTGGAATATTCCCGGTCTGGCATAGGACGCCGATTATTTGCTGCGGCTCGCTGTCTGCACGACCGTCAGGTCCGGCACTGGTGCCGACACCAACTCCACCGCCGCCGGCCGGCTCACCAAGGGCAGAGTTGCCCGAAAGGGTGGTCATTGGGTCGATCCACCCCCCGGACAGTGTCCAGGATGAGTAGCATGCCGCCGGTTGATAGTCGTATGAACGTCGGAGGCGGGGGCCCCATGACCACGGTCGAGAGCTACTGGGACAAGACCGACGACGAACTGTATGCCCTGCTGGGGGCCGAACTCCTGGGCGAAGGTCTCGGCCTCTCGCCGGAGGACGAGGAGAGCCACCGGGAGTTCGGCAAGGAGTGGTTCGCGGACAAACACGCCGAACTCCAGCGGCGAATCTGCCACCACGAGAAGGCGCAGGCGTTCCTCGGCACGACATCGACGGACCGGCTCATCGACGCCTTCACCGTGCAGGAACTGATCGCCGACTTCGCGGGCGACGCCAAGACCGCCGTCCTGATCGCGGTACTGGTGGGCCGGGTCGGGCTCGGTGTGTTCTGCCGCACCGCCCCGGCGCCGGAGCTCTCCGCGTGAGCGGCGGGAGCCTCGCCTACCGCCAGTACGAGAAGCTGAGGGTCAACCGGGCCCGTCAGTTGGCCAAGATGCGTGCACGGCTGACCGAGCTGGGGGACGACCGCGGGCTGCGGGAACTCGACACGATGATGGCGGAGTTCGGCGCGACCGGACCCCAGTTCCCGGACGACCCCGTCGGTGAAGGGCTCACGGAGATGGTCGGGAACGTGAAGGACGCCCTGGCCGACCTCGGTGCGAGCCGCACGGCCCTGGACGACGTATGGGCCGTGGCCCTCAATCGCGACACGTTCTCCGCCCGGATGACCCGCTTCACCGACGACTCGGGACTCGTCACGGTGTCGGATGCGACCGTCAGCCTGTGTGGGCTGTACGCCCAGGCGCTGGGGCTCGCCGGGCAGCGCGGCCCCGAGACGCAGGTCCTGACCGGACTGCTGCGCTACTACACCACACAGCAGCGGGTGTTCGGGCTCGCGGGGAAAATGGAGATCCGGCTGGAACCGATGGCCACGCAGTACGCCATCCTTCTCCAGTACATGTCCGCGCAGTTCGTCCTGGCCCACGAACTCGCGCACTACGTCCTGGGGCACGCGTCCTCGGTGAGCGCCTTCGCGCCCGACGAGTACCTGCCCGTCTGTTCGGAGAGCCACCAGCTTGAGGCGGAAGCCGACCTGCACGCGTTGCGGGCCGTCCGGCGCGCGTGCGAACGGCTCTTCGACGATCTGCCGTCTGCGAGCGAGCAGGCGGCTCTCGGGGCCGTCGGAGCCGCCATCGGGATGCTGGCCGTGCATGTCACCGAACGGGCGCTCTTCGTTCGCCGGGGCGCGAGCCACCCGCCCGCCCGGCAGCGGGCGGCCGCGCTGTTGCGGGAGATGAACCCCGAGGAGCGCAAGCTCGCCCAGGAAGCCCTCGACCTGGCCCTGGATGCGACCGAGGCCGCCTCCGGCACCGGGGCGGGAGCCGTCTCCTTCACCTCGGAGATGTTCGGATCAGCCCCCATCCACACCCCGCTCGACCCCTCGTACCTGAGGACCACCGAGGTGTGCGACGCGATCCAGTGCCGCTCGCGGGACTGGTATGTGAGCCTCTTCGACCAGGCGGCCGGTGAGCTCGGCCTCCCCTGGCTCGCGGACGGTGCCCGGCTCGCCGCTGAGGACGATCCAGCGGGGGCGCTGCGGACGTGGGGTGTGCCGAAGGGAAACATCGGCGCCCTGTGCGATCCGCAGCAGCCGCTGACCTTCTACGCCCTGTACTTGAAGCTGCGGGCCGCTTTTACCGCCGGTGGGATGCAAGCCAGCCACCTGCTCACCTACGCGCTCGCGGCGGCAACGCTGGTCGGTGAGCCGCTGGGCGGAGAGACCGGCCAGACTACGGCCGACAGGGCGTAGGGCGCGCACGCCTTCAGCTCGTGGATCAGTCCTCGACGGTGTTCCGACTCAGTCGGACGTGACGACCTAAGGAGTTCAAGGCATGGCAACAGGTTCCCTCGACGGGCCGGTTCCGGCAGCAGACGGACGTGGGCAGCGAGTCCTCGACCTCCTGGACAAGGCGATCGACACCCAGAGCCTGCTGGTGCGCAAGAACATCGCCCGGGCCCGCCAGCGGAACCCGGAGGCGACACCGGCACAGGTGATCCGCAGTCTGGAGCGGATGTACGTCAGCGCCTTGACCGGGACGGGTGCCGCAGTCGGAGGAGCCGCGGCCGCCCCCGGCGTCGGCACGGGAGTCGCCCTGGCACTGTCGGCGGGCGAGGCTCTCTCGTCTCTTGAGCTGAGCGCCCTCTTCGCGCTCTCGCTCGCCGAAGTCCACGGAGTCCCTATCGACGAAATCGAGCGCCGCCGGACGATCGTGATGGGAATCATGCTCGGCGGGACCGGCTCCGCCACCATTGGCAAGGTCGCTGAGCGTACGGGGCAGCACTGGGGACGTCAGGTGGTCGCCAAGGTGCCTGTCGAGACGTTGCGCCAGATCAACAAGATCTTGGGGAAGAACTTCATCACGAAGTACGGGACCAAGCAGGGGATCATCGTTCTCGGCCGAGTGGCACCGTTCGGTATCGGCGCTGTGATCGGTGGTGGCGCCAACGCCGCCCTCGCCGCTCTGGCGGTGAGGGCCGGTCGTCGCGCGTTCGGCCCACCCCCGACGTCGTGGCCAGGGTCGACGCACAGCACACCGCCGACGTCCGAGGACTCGCTTGGCTGACGCTCGGGCCGCCATCGCAGGCCTCCCTGAGCTCGCCCTGGGCGATACGCCTACGCCGGCGTCAGCGCCGGGAGGGAGGTCGGCTTCTTCAGGATGTGGAGCTGGGGGGTGGTGAGCGGCTTCCGGCTACGGTCCGCCGCGAACACGCACAGCCGCAGGACCAGGAAGCGGCCTATGCCCGCGAGGCCGGAGGCGCTGAGGTAGACCAGCTGCTCGGTGAGGGCGCCGGGGGACGACTGGACCGCGTGCAGGGCGAGCATCGCGGCGGACGTCACCGCGTACGCGGCGGCGGCCGAGCCGGCGGACTGACCGTGTTCGCGCCGGCCGGGGCGGTGGGCGGCGCCGAAGGTGAAGCGGGCGTGGAGTTCGGTGCACAGGAGGGTGGAGGCGATGGTGATGATCGCGTTGGCCACCGCCCAGGGCATCGAGTCGGCGAGGAGGGCCACCGCGCCGCTGGAGAGGAGGCCGACTCCGCCGCCGGTGAGTACGAAACGGGCGAAGGAGGAGAGGGGGCCGGGGGCCGCCGGGGGCGTGAGGGGCGCTGTGTCCATGGCGGGCTCCGTCCGGTGGGTGGGCTGTGGCCCGTGAGGCACTCGATTGCTTGACTCACTCAAGCATATGGGGATTGCTTGACTTAGGCAAGCACTGCTCTCAGGGAGAGGCCTGGAAAGAGGGAGGAAGCGGCTCGCTCATACTGGGCCGGTGTCGCAGCCGTTCGAACAGCCCCCGGTCCCGATAACCGCCGACGCGCCCGAGGCGATAGCGCGGCCCCTGCTCACGCAGTCCTGGCTCGATCTGACCTTCCTTCACTGGGCCGTCGAGCCGGATGACGTCGCCGGGCTGCTGCCGTCGGGGACCGTGCCGGACACGCTGGACGGGGTCACGTACGTCGGGCTGGTGGCGTTCCGGATGCACAAGGTGGGGTGGCTGCGGCTGCCGGGCGTGCCCTACCTGGGGAGTTTCCCGGAGACCAATGTCCGGCTCTACTCGGTGGACCGGCACGGGCGGCGTGGCGTCGTCTTCCGTTCGCTCGACGCGTCGCGGCTGCTGCCGGTGGCGGTGGGGCGGATCGGCTTCCGGATGCCGTACCTGTGGTCCCGGATGGCCATCGAGGCCCGTACCGACGGCGACGGCGGCGGCGATGTCGTCACGTACACCAGTTCCCGGCGCTGGCCCGGGCCGCGCGGGGCGCGGAGCCGGATCGTCGTGCGGGTCGGTGAGCGGATCGACGAGCCGACCGGGCTGGAGCACTTCCTCACCGCGCGCTGGGGGATGCACGGGGCCTTCTTCGGGCGGTCGATGTTCCTGCCCAACGCCCATCCGCGGTGGCCGCTGCACCGGGCCGAGCTGGTGAAGTGCGAGGAGGACCTCGTGGTCGCGGGGGGGGGCTTCCGGCGCCTGTCGGGCCGCCGGTGAGTGTCCTGTACTCGCCCGGCGTCCCGGCCCGCTTCGGCCGCCCGGCCCGGCCGGCGGGCATTCCGACGCCGTGACGTGAGGTGCCTTCGGGCCGTCACGGTGTCGGCGCCGCCGCTCAGAGCGAGGGCTGGGGCCGGGACGGCGGTGGGGGCAGGGTCGCGAGGGCCTCCGGTGGGATGGCGTGGTCGAGGAGGTGGAGGGGGGCCGGGCGGACTCCGGCGGCTTCGGCGGCGTCCCAGTGGGCGAGGGCGCCGGGGAGGTCGACCAGGCCGTGGATCAGGGGGAGTTCCGTACCGGAGTCCGAGGCGGTGTGGTGGGCGTGGAGGAGGGACTCCAGGCGGCAGGAGGCCAGGGTGCCCGGGAGGTGGTGCTGGGTGCGGGCCGTGGCCCGGCCGGTGCGGGCGAGGGCCGGGAGGTCCGGTGACAGGTGCGTCTCGGTGGGATCCAGGGCCAGCAGGCCGCCTCCCACGATCAGTACGTCCTGCTTGTGCCGCATACGGTCCAGGGCCCGCGCGGTGTCGAAACAGTGCGGGAAAGAATCGTCCACGACGATCGTGCCGGGCCGTAGCCGGTCGACGTCCAGCAGGGTCGTCGGGCCCCCGCTGACCGCCGTGACGATGACGTCGGCTGTCTCGTAGACCTCGGTGGGGAGGGTCCGGGTGTCGGTCGACTCGACCACCTGGACGGCCATCGTGGGGTGATCGACCGACAGTTCCGTGGCGAGGTCGTGGAGGCGCGGGGCGCTGCCCGGCAGGTCGCAGAGGAGGAGTCGGGCCGGGGGGTGGGGGCTGCGGGCCAGGAGCAGGCGCAGCGATGACGTGCCGATGGAGCCGCAGCCGACGACGGCGAGGGTCAGCTCGGAGAGGTCGCGGTCGGTCGCGGTGAGTGCGGTGCGGACCGTTTTGACCACGGCGACGGTCGTGGCCGCGTGTCCCGTGGTGAGGGTCGCGGTGAGGGGGGCGGGCGTCGCCGAGGTCTCCCGGAGGACGTCGTAGCCGTAGCCCGTGAGGGACGGGATCATGCCGGCCAGTGAGACGCAGCGGGCGCCGAGGGACGCGGCGTGTTCCACCGCCCGTGCGGTGTGGGTGGGGAGGTCCCCGGTGGGGAACGGGCCCGTCAGCTCGTCGGCGAAGAGGGGGAGCGAGACGAAACCGGATCTGCCGAGGGGCGTGGTGATGCTCTCCAGGAGTCTGGCCCTGCCGTCCGGGAAGAGGAGGGCGCGGATCTGTTCGCGGCTGGGGGCCGCGTGTGGGGGGAGGCCGGCGAAGGCGGCCAGGTGGTGCGGGGCGGGGAGGTAGCCGATGAGGGCGGCGTCGAGGGGAGGGGTGGGGGCCGTGATCTTCCCGTGCGGTGCGGCTTCCAGTTGGGCGCGCAACTCCCCCGCGAAGTCCGTGAGTTCGTCGGACGTGAGGGCTGTCGCCGATGCGCGGGCCGTGACGCGTAGGCCTTCGCCGGTCGGGGACGGGCGTACCGCCAGGAAGACGTCCGTGCCCACCGGCGGCGGGGCGAGCGCCGTTTCGGTGTCGTCGGCGTGGAGGGTCAGGGTCGTGTCGGGGGGTGTGCCGAGGGAGGCGAAGTCGAGGAACGTGAAGAAGAACTGGGCGGTACGGGGGAGGCCTTGGGGCGTACGGAGGTCCAGGGGGCCGGTGGTGCGGGCCGCGATCGTCTCGGCGGCGATACGGCGGAGGTCCTCGTCGAAGTCGGGGATGGGGATGGGGGAGGGGGAGGGGACGAAAGAGGGGTGGAGGGCAGGGCGTAGTGCCACCGCCTCGGCGAAGGGGCCGAAGACGTGGTGTGCGTCCGGTGTGGTCTCGTCGCGGCCGGTGACGGCCAGGCCGAGGACCAGGTCGCGGTGGCCGGTGAGGGTGGTGAGGGCGCGGTAGTACGCGGTGAGGAGAGGGGCGTAGAGGGTGGTGCCGGCGGTCTGCGACGCGAGGCGGCGGAGGGCGTGGGTGTGGTCGGCGTCGAGGGTGAAGGTGGTGGTGTGGAAGGCGGCAATGTCCCGCGTGGGGGTGCCGGGGCGGGGTGTCCGTAGGACGGGTGGGGTGTACGGGGTGTGGTGGCGGGTGCGGTATTCCTGGCGTTCCTCGCGTTCCTCGTGTTCCTGGCCTTCCTGGCCTTCCTGGCGTTCTTGGCCTTCCTGGCCTTCCTCGGTCTGCGGGTGCGGTGCCTGGGGGGTCGCGGGCTGGTGGTGCGTGGTCCGGTGGTGGACGTGGTCGCGGAAGGTGGAGTGCAGGGGCTCCAGGCCGTGGGGCAGGCCGCGTTCGAAGCGGCCGTACACGGTGAGGAGTTCACGGGTGAGCAGGGCCGCGCTGTAGCCGTCGCCGATGAGGTGGTGGGCGTGGACGAGGAGTATGTGCTCGTCGGGGGCGACGGTGAACAGGCGCAGGCGCAGCAGGGGCCAGGCCCAGGGTTCGAAACGGCGGCGCGCCTCCTCGGCGACGCGTTCCTCCAGCAGGTCGGGGTGGGACAGGACTTCCGTCTCTACGGGGAGTCGTAGCGAGGCGGGGAGTTCCTGTTGCACGGGTGGGCGGGCGCCGGACGGGAAGACCGTGCGGAGCATGGGGTGCCGGGCCATCAGGACGTCGACGGAGCGTTGGAACAGGTCCGGGTTCAGGGGGCCGTGGATACGGAAGCGGGCCAGCCAGGCGGGGTTGGCGCGGGGGGTACCGGGAGTTCCGGGAGCGCCGGAGGCGAGGGCGTCGGCGAGGAGGAAGCCCTGTTGGGAGGGGGTGAGGGGGTACGGGGTGAGGGTGGGCTCGGTCTGCCTGGTCTCGGCTGGGGGCGTGGTCGTGGGGGTCGCGTCGATGGCTGCCGCCAGGGCGGTCAGTGTGCGGTGCGTGTAGACGGCGGTCGGGCGTGGCAGTGCGGGGCGGTCGTGGCGTAGGCGGGAGAACAGTTCCAGCACGGTGATGGAGTCGCCGCCGAGGGTGAAGAAGTCGTCCTGCTGGTGGATTTCTGGCTCCGGGACGTCCAGCAGTTCCGACCAGGCGCGTGCCAGCAGGCGTTCGGTGGGGGATGCGGGCGGCGTGCGCGGGTGGCCTTGCTGCGGCTCGGCGCCCGTGTCCGCCGTGGTGTCGCTTCGGGGCGCGAGCCGGTTGCGGTCGATCTTGCCCGTGCCGGTCAGGGGGAGTGCCGGGAGGGAGTGGATGCGGGCGGGGAGCATGTACGGGGGGAGGGTGCGGGAGAGGAAGGCGCGCACCTCGCGGGGGTCGGGGGTGGATGCGGGGGTCCGGGGCTCGACGTAGGCCACGAGTCGTCCGTCGCGCAGCAGTACGGCCGCGCGGGCCAGGTCCGGGTGGGTGAGCAGGGCGGCCTCGATCTCGCCGAGTTCCACGCGATGGCCACGGATCTTGACCTGGTCGTCGAGCCGGCCCAGGAACTCCAGCACCCCGTCGGCCGTACGGCGGACGCGGTCGCCGCTGCGGTACCAGCGGCGGCCGTCCCGTTCGGTGAAGGCGGCGGCGGTGAGGTGGGGGTCGCCCAGGTAGCCGGGGGTGAGGCCGGTTCCGGCGATGAGGAGTTCGCCGGAGTCGCCTGGGGCGCAGGGGTGTCCGTCCTCGTCGGCCACGGTCAGTTCGGTGCCGGTGATCGGGCGGCCGATGGGGAGGTGGCGTACGTCGTCGGCCGGGCGGGTGTCGATGATGTGGCAGGTGGCGTTGATGGTGGCTTCGGTGGGGCCGTAGAGGTTGGCGATCCGGTGGTGGCCGGGGCCGCTGCCGGTGCCGGTGACTGTGCCCAGTAGGTCGAACCAGCGGCGTACGTGGGCTGCGGGCAGTGCTTCGCCGCCCACGTGGACCCAGCGCAGGGCGGAGAGGTCGGGGGGCGTGCCGTGCTGCCGGGTGTGTTCCTCGGCGGCGGTCAGCAGGCGTTCCCACAGGGTCGGTACCGAGCTCCACACCGTGATGCGGTCCGCCACCACACGGTCCAGCAGCGCGTCGGGGTCCCGCAGCAGGTCCCGGGAGAGGGTGTGCACCGTGGCGCCCACCAGCAGCGGGGCCAGCAACTGCCGTACGGAGGCGTCGAAACAGACCGACGCGGTCTGGGCCAGCCGGTCGCCCGGGCCGTAACCGAAGGTGGCCAGTGACCAGTCGAGGTAGTTCGTCATCGCGTGGTGGGTGATGGGGACGGCTTTGGGGCGGCCCGTCGAGCCGGAGGTGAAGATGACGTAGGCGATGGCTTGGGGGTCAGGGGTGGGGGTGTCATTGTCGTGAGGGTCGGCGGTCGGTAGGACGTCGGCCGGTTCGGTCACGTCGGCCGGTTCGGTCACGGTGGCCGGTTCCGTCACGGTGGCCGGTTCGGTCGCGGTGGCCGGTTCGGTCGCGGTGGCCGGTTCCGTCACGGTGGCCGGTTCGGTCACGGTGACCGGTTCGGTCACGGTGACCGGGGTGATGCCGTCCAGGCCTGCGGCCGCTTCGTGGGTCGTCCTGTCGCAGACCAGTACGCGCACTCCCGTACGGGACAGCTGATCCCGGTGTCGGGCGGTGGGGTGGGTGGCGTCCAGCGGTACCCAGCCGGCGCCCGCGCGCAGGATGCCGACGACTCCGGTGACCGTGTCCGTGCCGCCCGGTTCGGTGAGGAGCCCGACCAGGTCGCCGGGGCGTACGCCGTGGGCGCGCAGGCGGGCGGCGAGGGCGGCGGAGGCGGTGTCGAGGGCCGCGTAGGTGAGCGTGGTCCGACCGGTGTCGACGGCGATGGAGTGGGGGGTGGCGCGGAACTGGGCGTGCAGGCGGCTCACGATTCCGCCGGTGGCCGTGACGGTGGATGAGGTCGCTGCCGCCTCCCGAGGGGACGTCACGGCGGTCGCCGCTGCCTCCGCCGTGGCCGTCAGGGCGTTCGAGGTATCCGCCAAGTCCGCGACCGCCGCGCGCAGTTCGGTGACGTACTCGTCGGCGAGGCGGCGGACGGTCTCGGGGCGGAACAGGTGGGCCGGGTGGTTCCACGACAGGCGCAGGCTCGCGTCGGCCTCCCAGCAGAGGAGGCCGAGGCGGGTGGCGGCGGAGGCGGTGGCGGCGGCCGTCGGGGTGACGGTGACCGGCCAGTCGGGGCCGTGGACCACAGGGAAGCGGGCGAAACTGAACCCCGCCTCGGCCGCCGTGCGCGGCGCCGGGCCGGTGGTGGGGCGCACCTCGGACAGCAGCCGGGCGAAGTCGGTGCTGCTCAGGGTCGCGTGGGCCTCGGCTTCCCGCCAGATCTCCCGCAGCCGGCCGGCGAGCGCGGTGGCCGGTTCGTCGGGGGCGGTGGTCACGAACACCGGCAGGGTGTCGGCCAGCGGCCCCACCAGACGGTCGATGCCCGCGATCGGCAACTCCCGCCGGGCCCGGGCCACATTGACCGCCACGGCCCGCCGCCCGCTCCACCGCGCCAGACAGCGGCCGTACACCGCCAGCAGCAGGTGGAACAACGAGACCCCGTGCCGCGCGGCCGTATCGCGGAGCGCGGCGGTCAGTGCCTCGTCGATGCCGGTGCGGTGGTGGGTGAGGGGCGGGGTGGGGGGTGCTTCGGGGTCTCCGTCGTACGGCAGGGAGGGGTGCGCGGTGGCGGTGGTGTGTTCGGCCAGGCGGTCGCGCCAGTACCGCTGGTCCTGGGCGTACGCCGGGGACTGGCGTTCGGCGGTCACGGCGGTCGCGTAGTCGCCGAACTCGGCCTGCGGAGCTTCGAGTTCGGGTTTCTCATCCCCTCGGGTCAGGGCTGTGTAGAGGGACCAGAGGTCCTCGGCGAGGAGCTTGAGGCTGTAGCCGTCGGCGGCGGCGTGGTGGACGACCAGGAGCAGGTGGGCGAGGTGGGCGTCGTCACGGTCCTGGACGAGGAGGGCTCGTACGGGGTCCTCCGTCGTCAGGTCGAACGGGCGGTTGCACAGGTCCTGTTCGAGCCGGCGCAGATCGCGCAGATCGCGCGGATCGCGCGAATCACGCGGATCGTGGGAGTCCCCGATCTCGAACCAGCGCGGTGCCGCGTCCACGGGCCCGGCGGGTGCGACGTACTGGCGGGGCCGTGCGCCGCCGTCACCGGTGATCCGCAGGCGCAGCATGGGGTGGCGGGCGGCGAGGCGGGCGAGGGCCCGGCCGAGGAGGACGGTGTCCAGGGGGCCGCTGATGCTCTGGCGTACATAGCCGTAGGCGGTGATGCCCTCGTGGAGGGTTTCGGTGGTGTGGAAGGCGAGTTGGAGGGGGGTGAGGGGGAGGGGGCGGTCTTCGGGTGTGGGTGTCGGCGAGGGGGCGTACGGGGTGACGGTCGCTGTCGGCGTCGCCGGCACGGGCGGGGTCGTGGCCAGGTGGGCGGCCAGTTCGCCGATCGTGCGGTACTCGAAGAGGAGGGTGGCCGGGAGGGGCAGGCCGAGTTCGCGTTCGAGGCGGCGGGCGAGGTCGACGGCGCTGAGGGAGTCCAGGCCGAGGGTGAGGAACTGTTCGTCGTCGCCTATGTCCTGCGGGGCGCGGTGCAGCGCGTCGGCCAGGAGGCGGCGTATGACCGTGGTGACGTGGGACGGCTGGGGCAGGTCCTGCCGCTGAACAGCCCTTTGGGGGTGGGATGTTGTGGGGAGGGGCTTGGCCGAGTCGGTTTGCGTGGGGACGGGCGCGGTCGAGTCGGTTTGCGTGGGGACGGGCGCGGTCGAGTCGGTTCGCGTGGGGACGGGTGCGGGGGTCGCCACGCCCGTGCCTGCCACCAGTACGTGGGCCGCGTCCAGGGCGACCGCCGCGTGCAGGCCCGCGAGGGCGGCCCGTGCGGTCATGGGGGCGAGGCCGTGAGACCGGAGTCGGCGGTCCTGTGTGCCGAGGCCGGGGCCGTGCTGCGGTGTCGTAACTGCGGCCAGGCCCGTGTCGGTGACGGGGCCGAAGGCGATCGACCGCCAGGGGCGGCCCGCGGTGCGCTCGGCGGTGGCGAAGGCGTCGAGGAAGGAGTTGGCGGCGGCGTAGTCGCCGAGGGCGCCGGCCAGGCCGGGCAGTACGGCGGAGACGGAGGAGAAGGCGACGCATACGGCGCCCTCCTGGCCGTGCCGCCGCAGTGCCTCGGCGAGCAGCGTCGTGCCGCGCACCTTGGCGGCGAGCATGTCCTCGATCTCGTCGTCCGGCTTGCCGCGCAGGCTGCCGGGGCGGGCCGTACCGGCCGCGTGGAACACCGCGTCCAGGGGTGGCAGTCCCGCGATGAGTTCGTCGACGTCGGCCGCTTCGGTGGCGTCGGCCGTCTGGTAGCGGGCGCGGGCGCCGAGGGCGCGTAGGTCGGTGAGCAGGGCGCGGGGTGGGGTGGGGGTGCGCCCGGTGAGGACCAGGGTCGGGGTGCCGCGTTCCGCGAGGTCGCGGGCGAGCGCGGAGCCGAGGCCGCCTGCGCCACCGGTGATCAGGTAGGTGCCGTTCCGGGGGAGGGGGAGTGGGGGTATCGGGGGCTTTGAGCCGTCGTTCGCGGGCATGGTCGTACGGGTGAGGCGGCGGCCCGTACGCCAGGCGACGGTGCCGCCCGCGCCGGGGTCGGGTGGGGTGGTGGCACACAACTCCCTTGTCAATGCGTCGAGTTGGGAACCCAGGGTGTCCTGGGCCGTCAGGTCGATGCTCAGTGAGGAGAGGCCCGGATGTTCCTCGGGGAGGGCGAGGGCGAAGCCGTGCAGGAGCGCCTGTGCGGGGCGGGGGCGGGCGGGGGAGTCGGCGATGCCGGTGCTGTACGCGTCCTCCGTGACGAGCAGCAGGCGGGTGGCGGTCGTGCCGAGCGACGGCAGTACCTCGCGCAGGGCGGAGACGGCGGCGGCGGTCTCCGACTCCGCCCCTGTCGGGTCACCGGCGAACCACAGCACGGTCTCCGGGGTGGTTGTCGGCGAGGCGTCGTGCTGCCGCAGCACGGTCACTCCGCGCCGGGTGAGTTGGTCGGTGAGGGACCGTCGGAGGGGTGTGTCGGCGCCGGCCAGGCGTACGGCATCGGGGCCGGGGGCGGCGGTCAGTGGGGCGTCGCGCCAGAGGAGGGGCTGGGGCGGGGCGGGTATGCCGTCGGGCGCGGAGGGCGTCGACTCGCATGCGGTTGTCGTACCGGACCCAGGTGCCGTGTCGGATCCACGTGCCGTGTCGAGTCGCTCCGGCCAGTGGTGGCGGCGCTGGAACGGGTACGTGGGGACCGGCACCCGTCGCCGTACCGTGCTCCGGGCCGGAGAGGCCGGAGAGGCCGGAGAGGCCGGAGAGTGCGGGGAGAGCGGGGTTCCACGGGTCCAGAGCCGGCCGACCGTCTCAAGCAGCGCTCCTGCCCCTGCTTCCGCTTTTGCTGCCGCTTCTGCTCCTGCTCCCGCTCCCGATCTCGGTGCGGTCAGTGCCGGGAGGACCTCCACCTCAGCGGGCGCGACGCCGGAATGCGCGGCGGTCACCGCGTGGATCGGGCCGGAGAGGGAGTCGCCGGGGCCGAGTTCGACGAAGGTGTCGTAGCCCTCGTCGAGGAGCCGGGTGATGGCGGCGCCGAATCGGACGGGGCGGATCGCGTGGTCGCGCCAATAGCCGAAGCCGGGACCGGAGTCGGGGCCGGAGCTGGGGCCGGAGTCGGAGGTCAGGTCGGGGTTCCACTCGCCGGTGACGGTGCTCAGCATGGGCACGGTGGCGGGGTGGACGGTCAGGGTCTTCGCGGCGTTGTGGAGGGGGTCGAGGACGGGGTTCAGCAT
This sequence comes from Streptomyces sp. CA-210063, assembly GCF_024612015.1. Lineage (NCBI taxonomy): Bacteria > Bacillati > Actinomycetota > Actinomycetes > Kitasatosporales > Streptomycetaceae > Streptomyces > Streptomyces sp. CA-210063. The sequence goes on along the minus strand of NZ_CP102512.1, from coordinate 5,162,621 downwards.
GGGGGAGTGGAAGGCGTGCGAGACGCGGAGGCGGCGGGCGGCCACGCCGCGGGCGGTGAGGGCGGCGACCGCGCGGTCGACGGCGTCCGGCTCGCCCGCCAGCACCACCTGGGTCGGTGAGTTGACGGCGGCCACGCAGAGGGTGCCCTCGGACTCGGCGAGTACGGAGGCGACGGTGTCCTCGTCCCCCCGTACGGCCGCCATGGCGCCCGGCGCGGCGAGCCCGCCCACCAGTCGCCCGCGTTCGGCGGCGAAACCGACCGCCTCGGCGAGGGGCAGGGCCCCGGCGACGCACGCGGCGGTGATCTCGCCGACGCTGTGCCCCACGACCGCGTCGGGCGCTACCCCCCACGCAGCCAGCTGCCCGGCCAGCGCCACCCCGAACGCCACCAGCAGCGGCTGTGTCACCTCCGTCCGGGCCAGGGCCGCCGGGTCGGCGTCCTCGTCCAGACACCAGGCGGCCAGGGTGCGGCCGAGGACCGGCCCGGTGAGCGAGGACGCCTCGTCCAGGACCTCACGGAACGCGGGCGCCGAGCGGTACAACTCCCGTCCGAGGCCTGGTCGTTGGGCCCCCTGACCAGGCAGTACGAACACCGTGCGCGGCCGGGACGCCCGTACGGCGGCCGGCGCCGCGCTCGCGGAACCCGCCCGACCGGCCGCTTCGAGCCGCTCCGCGAGGTCGCCCTCCGCCACGACGGCCAGCCGGTACGGCCCCTCGTCCCGGGCGGTGTTGACGGTGGCGCACACGTCGCCCTCGTCCAGTTCGGGGTGGGCCCGCAGCCGCGCGGCCAACTCGGCGGCGGCGACGCGCAGTGCGGCATGGGTGCGGGCGGAGAGGGTCAGCAGGTGGGGGCCGGGTGTGGGCATGGGCGTGGGCCCGGCCGCGTCCCTCGGCGCCTCCTCCAGCACCGCGTGTGCGTTGGTGCCGCCGAAGCCGAAGGAGTTGACGCCCGCGATCAGCGGGCGGTCCTCCGCCTCGGTCCATTCCTCGTGCTCGGTGACCAGGCGGAAGCCGGGGGCGACGCGTTCGAGGAAGGGGGCGGGTGGGGTGGTGTGGAGGGACGGCGGGAGCCGGCGGTGGGAGAGGGCGAGGACGACCTTGACGAGGGCGGGCATGCCGGCCGCGTTGAGCAGGTGCCCCAGGTTCGACTTGACCGAGCCGAGCCGGCGCGGGACCCCGTCGGCGCGGGGCGGGAACGCCTGCCCCAGCGACTGCGCCTCGACGGGGTCACCGATCGGCGTACCCGTGCCGTGCGCCTCGACGTACGACACGTCGGCCGGATCGACGCCGCACTCCTCGTACGCCCGGCCGATCACCTCACGCTGGCCGCGCGGGGTGGGGGCGAGGAGGCCGAGCGAGCGGCCGTCGTTGTTCACGGCCGTACCGCGTACGAGGGCGAGGACCGGGTCGTCGGCGGTGCGGGCGTCGTCGAGGCGGGCGAGGACGATCGCCGCGCCGCCCTCCCCCGGTACGAAACCGTCGGCGTCGGCGCCGAACGCGCGGCACCGGCCTGTCGGGGACAGCGCGCCCGTCGCTTCGAGGAGGCGGTGGCCGGTCGGGGTCAGGCCCAGGTTGACGCCGCCGACCACGGCGAGGTCGCACTCGCCGGAGAGCAGGCTGCGCCGGGCCAGGTGCAGGGCGACCAGCGCGGAGGAGCAGGCCGTGTCGACGGCGAGGGCCGGGCCGTTCAGGTCCAGTACCTGGGAGACGCGGGCGGCGATCAGATTGGGGAGGTTGCCGGTGAGCGCGGCCGGGTGGCGGGCGAGGTCGCCGTCGGCGGCCTCGGCCAGGATCTCGCGGTATCCGCTGTCCCCGGTCGCCGCGAACACCCCGACCCTGCGGCCGGCCCGCCGTGGTCCCGCGTACCCGGCACGCTCCAGCGCCTCATGGGCCAGCTCGAGAAAGATCCGCGCCTGCGGGTCGGTCGTCCGCGCCTCCGCGTCGTCCATGCGGAAGAAGTCGGCGTCGAAGGCGGCGGGGTGGGAGAGGAAGGCGCCGGGGCGGCCGTTCGCGCGGGGCACGGGCCCCGCGTCGGCCGTGTTCCCGCCGGTGGCCAGCAACTCCCAGAAGGCTTCGGGAGTCTCGACGCCGGGGAAACGACAGGCTGCGGAGAGAACGGCGAGGGGTGCGGCGGTACCGGTACCGGTATCGGTGCCGGTGCCGGTGCCACTCGCCTCATGGCTCGGGGGGAGCTGTGTGGTGGCGGCTGCGGGTGTGTCGTGGCTGGGCGCGCAGTTCCCCGCGCCCCTGAAGGGCCTGCGGCCCTTGCGAGGGCCGCGCCCCTCCTCACCCGGACTCGCCCCGCCCAGCAGCTCCAGCACATGCCCGGCCAGTCCCGCCACCGTGTCGTGGTCCCGCAGCGCGGCCGGCTCCACCGTCACGGAGAACGTGTCCTCCAGCCCGCCCAGCACGGCCATCGCCTTGAGTGAGGACCCGCCGAGGTCGAAGAACCGCTCCTCAAGTCCGATCTCGGCCGCGTCCCGCTCCAGAACCCGCGCCCAGACCCCTCGTACGGACTCCTCGATCGCACGCGGCGACCGGGGGACAGCCGTTCCGGTCCGCACGTCCGCTCCGACGCGGGTATCTGCCCAGCGCGCCTCGACCGCCGCGTACGTCCCGGCCTCGAACCGGCCGCGCAGCACCCCTCGGCGCAGTTTCCCGCTGGTCGTACGCGCGAACGCCCCCGGCGGCAGCGGCAGCACCCGTACGTCGTCGTGGCCGAGGGCCTCCCGGAGCCGCCCGGCGGCCGCCCGGAGCACCGGGGCGGCAGCCGAGCGCTCGGGCCGCGCCCACTGCACGAACGCGACGACCCGCTCGCCCCCACCGTCCGGATCGGTCGACCCCACGACCGCCACGGCACCCGGCGGCAGCCCCGGCGTCGCGGCGACCGTCTCCTCCAGGTCCGATGCGTGGAACGTACGGCCGTTGACGAACACCACGTCCTTGTGGCGCCCGGTGACACACAGCCGCCCGTCCCGCAGGAAGCCGAGGTCACCGGTACGCAGCCAGCCGTCGCCCCCGAACGCGTCCGCGCTCGCCTCGGGCGCCCGGTGGTACCCGCGCCCCAACTGCGGCCCCCGCACCTCCACATGCCCGACCCGCGACTCACCCGACGGTCCTCCGGACGCGCCGGTGATCCGGACCTCGCAGCCCTCCACCGGCCGCCCCAGGTCCATCAACTCCACGGCGTTCGGGCCCGGTTCGGCCTCCACCACCCGCCCCCGGCTGAGCGCGGCCCGGTCCAGTACCAGCGGCGTGGCGATCTCGCCCAGCGGCGGCACGGTCACCGCGAGCGTCGCCTCGGCCAGGCCGTACACCGGCAGCGGGGCGCGCGGGTCGAGCCCCGCCGGAGCCGTCCGGGCCGTGAACTCCCGCCAGACGCGCGGTGCGATGGGCTCGGCGCCGACGAGCATCAGCCGTACGCAGCTCAGGTCGAGCCCGGCGAGGGTGGCCTCCGGCACTCGTCGTACCGCGAGGGCGAGGGCGAAGTTCGCGGCCGAGAGGAGGGTCGCGCGGTGACGGGCGACGGCCTCGAACCACAGCGCCGGGCGCTTGGCGAAGGACAGCGGCTCGATCCGTATCTGCTTCAGGCGCGCGGCCATCGGGACGAGATGCGTGCCGATGAGACCCATGTCGTGGAAGTACGGCATCCAGGTCGCGATCACGTCGTCGGCGGTGATTGCCATCGCGGCGCGGATCTGGCGGAGGTTGGCGAGGACGCCGGCGTGGGTCAGTTCCACGCCCTTGGGCGCGCCGGTGCTGCCGGAGGAGAACTGGAGGAAGGCGATGTCGTGGGGTGAGCGGCGCGGCAGGTGCCGGGGCGGGCGCCCTTCGCGGAGCGCGTCCAGCCGCAACGCGCCTGCCGCACAGTCGAGTGCGGCGACGACGGCGGCCGTCGACCCGTCCACCACCACGGGCGGCCTGCCGAGGAGTTCCCACACCGGGCCGATCCGGCGCGGCTCCGGGGCGAGCGGTACGGGGACGGCTCCCGCCGCCAGCGCGCCCCAGAACATCGGCTGGAAGGCGTCGCCCCGGTCGGCGACCAGCGGCAGCGGGGTGCCCGGTGTCACGCCGGCCGCCATCAGCCCGCCCGCCACACGCAGGGCGTCGTCCCGGAGTTCGGCGAAGGTGACCGTGTGCTCGCCGCCGTCTCCCCGGACATGAACGACGGTCTGGCCCGGGGTCTCCCGCGCCGCCGTCAGCAGCACGTCCAGCAGCGTCTCCGCCCCTGTGTCCGCCGCTCCGCCGTTCGTACCTTCATTCGATCTCTCCACCGTGCGGAGATTACAAGTCGGGCCGCGCGGAACACCGTCGCCGTCGAACGCCCGCGTGTCCGAGCCGCCGTACGACCGGCCGGTGGGGGCTGGTCGCGCGGTTCCCCGCGCCCCTTACGAGGCGCGGTACCGCACGGGACTTCGCCAAGGCCGCCTAGCATGCCCAGCCATGGCGATGTTCGTGCACCTCACCTCGGCGGCCAACGCGCCGCGCATCCGGCGTTCCGGAGTCCGCGCGACCGCTCAGGGGCAGGACGGGGCGCGTGGGGTGTACTGCTTCCCCGTGCTGCCGTCGTACACCCTCACCCACCAATGGCTGCGCGAACTGGGCCGGTTCGGCAGCCGGGGCGGGCTGGTGGCCGTCCATGTGCGGCTGGACGACGCCCAGGAGGTGCTGGTCGGGCGGTATACGGACCGTGCGCGGAGCGCCCAGGCCACCGTCCCCTCGGCGGAGGCGGTACAGCGGATCTCGGGGCTGGCGGACCCGCGGGGGTGGGAGGTGTTCGTGCCCCGGGCGATCCGGCCGCGCGAGGTGCACCGGGTGCGGGCGGCGCCGCAGGTGGTGGGGTGGCGCTATCTGCCGGACGTGCACGGCATCCGTCCCTGCACGTGCTTCGGCTGCCGGGTGCGCGGCGGCTACGGGGCGCGCCGCCTGCGCGAACGGCTCCCCCATCCCCTGGACGGCCCGCCGCCGCCCGTCCGCGTGCTCCTCGCCCGCGTCGAAGCGGCCGGCGACCCGGGCGACCCGGTCGCGCTCCGCCAGGCCCTGCACTGGTTCGGCATGCGCCGCCGGGGCCCACTCGACCGACTGACCCGCCTTTCCGCCCACCCCGATCCCGGCGTACGGGAGGAACTGGTCTGGACGGTCTCCGGCTGGTCCACTCCCGGCGTCGGCGAACTCCTCGACCGCCTCGCCGACGATCCGCATCCGGACGTACGGGAGGCGGTGGAGGCGGTACGCGACTCGTCGTGACACGTCAGCACACCGCGCTCGCTCATGTCCGCTTCTTCCGGGCCGTCTTGTACGCCTGCCACAGCTCCGTGGCCTTCTCCCACCGCACTTGCCCGTACCCGCAGGCAGCGCACCCCGTCAGGTGGGTCAGGAACACCCCGTACTCCGTCTCGTGGCTGGTCCGCGAGGGGTGCCAGGCCGTGCTGTCGGCGGGATTTGTGGCAGGCGAAGAGGCTGCCGTCAGTTCCAGGTGTGGGCCACGTCCACAACCAGCCGGTCCGGCAGCTGGATCACCCGGAACGGCAGCCGGGCGCGGACGCCGACGCCTAGCTGGGTCTCGCCCTCGAAGCTGCCGGCGAACCGGGTGTCGCGGAAGGTGCGGTAGCCGGAGATGTTCACGCCGGGCAGGGGCTCGGCCACGTCGCCCGGGTACGCGACCCCTCCGGTCTCCGGGTCGTAGCTCGGCGCGGCGACCCGGATTGCGAGGATGGCCCCGCCGCTCACCGGGATGGGGTCGCCCGAGCCGACCTGGTGGAGCCGGTCGACGTACTGGACGTAGTAGCCAATGTGGTCGCCGCCGCCGGGGACGTCGAACACGATGCGGTCGAAGCAGTCGTGCCGGCCGGTCCTGATGTCCGCCAGCGGCACGGCGCCGCTGTCGGGGCTGCCCTTGGTGCCGCTGCCCCAGCCCGTCGGGCAGGCCGCGGCGGCCCGCGAGGCGCCCCCCGGCGCGGCACTCGCGGTGGCCGCCGCCGTCCCGAGTGCGGTCCCCGCGAGCACGAGTGCCGCCAGCACGGCTCCGATTCGTCGCATGTTGTCCCCCTTGATGACGTAACGCTGTCGTAGCGCTGTTATCGGAGGAGACGGCCCGGTATGGCGGAAGGTTGTATGCCGGTTGCGGGGAAGTACCCCTGGAATCCGAGCCGCCTGGAATCCCAGCCGCCCCGAATCCCAGCCACTCACTGGACCGGCGACCCACTCCGCTCAGGATGACGGCGGCGAGCCGTAGGGGCGGCCGGGGACGGGACCTTGCGGAGCAGGGGGGTCGTCGTGGTGCGGCCGGTGGTGCCCGGGCCGGCGCCGCCCGGGGGACGGTTCACGTACTGGCTGTGCAGGCTGTCGTCGATCCGCCAGAGGATCCCGGTGCTGCGGCCGGGAGGCGCGGCCGGGTCGAGCTTGGCCGTGAAGGACGCGAGGCGGTCGTAGAGGGTCTTGCAGCGGGCTCCGTTGGCGGTGGTCTCGGCGGTCGTGGCCTCGCGGAGGGCGTCCAGGAGGAGGACCAGGTTGTGGCCGGAGAGCAGGACGTCCTGCATGCCGCCGTCCGCCTTGGTGATGCGGCCCGGCGGCAGGTTGGGGTTCGCGGTGAAGTGGGCCGCCCTGGTCGCGCTGGGACCGACCCGGTCGTACGGGTCGCGTGTGCTCTGGGTCCAGCCGGGCTCCCAGATGCCGAACGCCGTGCGGGCCAGGAAGGTCCAGGTGTCCTCGTGGCAGCGCAGCGTGAGGTACGAGACGCCTGCCGCGCGCTGGAGCGTGCCGTTGTGCTGTTCGAGGGCGACCCGGTTCGCGGCGAGGGCGGCCCGCAGGACCGCGCGGTCCTCCTCCCGCCAGAGTCGTTCCTGCTCACCGCGTTGAACCAGCAGATCCCGTTTGATCTGCTGGTTCTTCGCGTACTGCTCGACGAACGTCTTGATCAACGTCCTGAGCGACGTCTTGAATGCCTTGAACATCTTGAACATGGCGCCTGCTGAGGTCGGGCCGGACATCCTGGTGTCGCAACAACCTGGTGTTGCAGCGGCCCAACGACGTTCATCAGATCTTGGTCACGCGGACCGCCCCTCCCGCGACCTCATCAGTGGCTGGATCCGCGTGCCGAAGTTCTCGACGCCGGCCAGGAAGTCGTCGAAGACGAGCATGATCCCCTTCGTGCCGTCGACCTCGGCGACCTCGTCGAGCATCTTCGCGACCGTCTCGTAGGAGCCGACCAGCGTGCCCATGTTGAAGTTGACCGCGCCTTCGGGCAGGACGATCGTGCGGGCGGTGGAGGAGTCGTCGGCGGTGGTGTCCGAGGCCGATTCGCCCGCCATGTAGGCGAGGGCCGCGTGGTCCGCGTTGTCGTGGTAGTCCTGCCACTTCGCCCGGGCGGCCTCGTCCGTCTCGTCGGCGATGACCATGAACAGGGAGAGGGCGCCCACGTCGCGGCCCGTCCGCTCCGCCGCCTCGACCAGCGTGGCCGTGGAGCCGGCGAGGGCGAGCGGGGTGTTGACGCCGCTGCCCAGGATGAAGCTGTAGTCGGCGTGCTCGGCGGCGAACCGCATCCCGGTACCGCTCTGCCCGGCGGCGACGATGTCGATGTGGCCGTTCGCCGGGCGCGGGGACAGCACGCAGTCGTCCATCTCGTAGAACTCGCCCTTGAAATCGCTGACGCCGTCGCGCCACAGGTCCTTCATCACGGTGACGTACTCCGCGGCGCGCGCGTACCGGTTGCCGAAGTGGTCGTCGCCGGGCCACAGGCCCATCTGGGAGTACTCGCCGGGCGCCCAGCCGGTGACGATGTTGACGCCGAAGCGGCCGGGGGCGATCGAGTCGACCGTGACGGCCATGCGCGCGACGATCGCCGGCGGGAGGGCGAGGATCGGGGTGGAGGCGTACAGCTTGATGCGGTCCGTCACGGCGGCCAGGCCCGCCATCAGCGTGAAGGACTCCAGGTTGTGGTCCCAGAACTCGGTCTCGCCGCCGAAGCCCTTGAGTTTGATCATGGAGAGCGCGAAGTCGAGGCCGTGCTCCTCGGCCTTCCGCACGATCGCCTTGTTCAGTTCGAAGCTCGGCAGGTACTGCGGTGAACTCTTCGATATGAGCCAGCCGTTGTTGCCGATGGGGAGGAAAACGCCGATGTCCATGCCGCCCATGATCCATGATCGGCCAGTCAACTCACCCTGGAGCCAACGCCGTTGGTGCGGATGCCCGGCGCGGAGGGCGGACGTCGAGGGCGGCATCGAGGACGCGTTGAGGACGACACGGGGGAGCCGCTGTGGAATTCCTGTGGCGGACTGCCTTACGTATGAGTAGAACGTTAAAGTCTGGCTCATGAACGCACGGCTGGCCCTGCTCAGCACGGTGGACCCCGGTGTCGCGGAAAGCGAGGTCTTCCGGCTGGCGCTCCAGCACGCGGTCGGCGAACTCGGCGCCCTCGGGGGGATGATCCACCTCAGGGGCCCCATGTCGGCCCTGCGGCTGGTGTCGGTCACCGGCCTCCCGCCCGCGCTCACCCGCCCGTGGGAGATCATCGACCAGGAGGGCCCGCTGCCCCCGGCCCGCGCCCTCCACCGCGGCAGCGGATCGTGGTCGCCGCTGGGCTCCATGGCCATCGCCTGGCCCGGCACCGGCCTGGTCTCCTTACCCGTGGCCGGCTGTGCCCGCACGATAGGCGCGCTGACCGTCCTCACCGGCGCCCGGGGCGAACCCACCGACGAGGAGTGGGAGTTCCTGCGGGCGCTCGTCGAGTGGACCGAGGACCGCATGGCGCAGGCGCCGCCACCGTCCGGCCCTCCCCAGGCCGAGCTGAACGGCGAGCGGCTGCGGCAGGCGCTGAAGGAGGTCAGCGTCGGCTCCTGGGACTGGAACATCCGCACCGGCGACCTGATCTGGGACGAGGCGGCCCTGGAGCTCTACGGCACCAGAGCGTCCGAGTTCACCGGCAAGGTTGAGAACTGGATGCGGATCGTCCACCCGGACGACCTCGCCCCCACCCTGGCCGCGGCGGAGCGGGCGATCCGCGACCACGGCGTGTACGAGGCGGAGTACCGCGTACGGCGATTCGACGGCACCTGGGGCTGGACGCGGGCCCGCGGCCGGGCCACCTACGACGAGCACGGCGAACCCCACCGGATGATCGGCGTGGGGTGGGAGAGCAACGAGTCACGGTCCGCCCGGGACGCGCTCAGCCGGGCCCTGCGGCACATGAGCGACGGCTTCCTCGCCGTCGACGCCGACTGGCGGATCACCTTCGCCAACCTGGAGGCCGAACGCACCCTCGGCCTCTCCGAGGAGGAGCTGTTCGGGCGCGTCCTGTGGGACGTGCCGTCCCTGCGTGAGACCCCCGGCGTGGAGAGCCGCTGCCGGCAGGCCGCCGCCGAGGAGAAACCCTCCGGGTTCGACGTACGCATACCGGACCGGGGCAGCGTGTACCACCTGCGGCTGGTCCCGGGGCCCGACGGCCGGACCGTCTACTTCACCGACGTCACCGAGAAACGGCGGCTGGAGGAGGAGCACCGCGAAGCCGAGCGCGCCGCCTCCGAACGGGCCGACCGCATCGCCGCGTTGACCGCCGCACTCGCCAAGGCGACCACCTCGCAGGACGTCGTCGAGGCGGTCGCCCGATGGGTGCTGCCGCCGTTCGCCGCCACCGGACTCCTCGTCCAGGCCGTGGAGGGCGGCCGGCTCCACAACGTCGGAGCCGTCGGCTACTCGGACGAGTTCATCACTCTCGTCAACCACTTCCCCAAGACGCCCTACGGCCCCGCCTGGGACGCGATCAACTCCGGCACCCCGATCTTCATCTCCTCACCGCAGGAGTACGTCGCGTACGTGCCCCAGCACGCCGAGCTGCTGGCCAGGTCCGGCAAACAGTCCTGGGCGTTCCTGCCGCTGACGGCGTCCGACCACACCTTCGGTGTGTGCATCGTCTCCTTCGACCGGCCGCGCCGCCTCATCGACGAGGAACGCACCCTCCTCACCGCGATCAGCGCCCTCCTCGCCCAGTCCCTGGAACGCGCCCGGCTCTACGACCTCGAACACACCCGGTCCCGCGAACTCCAGCGCGCCCTGCTCCCGCAGGCCCTGCCCGCCCTCGCCGCCTGCGAGTCCGCCGCCCGCTACCTCCCGGCCGGGCAGGGCATGGACGTCGGCGGCGACTGGTACGACGTCATCCCGCTCTCCAGCGGCCAGGTCGCCCTCGTCGTCGGCGACGTCATGGGCCACGGCCTGTCCGAGGCCGCCACCATGGGCCGGCTCCGCACGGCCGTCCACACCCTCGCCGACCTGGAACTGCCCCCCGACGAGATCATGAGCCACCTCAACGACATCGTCACCGCCATGGGCGAGGAGTCGTACGTCACCTGCCTGTACGCCCTCTACGACTCCACCACCCAGGTCTGCTCCATCGCCCGCGCCGGACACCCGCCGCCCGCCCTGGTCCACCCCGACGGCACCGTGCACTTCCCCGAACTGACCGCCGACCCGCCGCTCGGCGCGGCCGACCCGCCGTTCGAGACGGTCGAGCTGACCGTGCCCGAGGGCAGCCTGCTCGTGCTCTACACCGACGGGCTGATCGAGTCGGCGAAACGGGGCATCGACGAGGGCATGGCCGACCTGGCCGGGCTGCTGCGCACCGCCCACGAGGACGGCACCGCCGCCGACCTGGAACGCCTCTGCGACACCCTCACCCATGGTCTGCTCCCCGCCGAGCACCCGGCGGCCGACGACGCCGCGTTCCTCGTCGCCCGCCTGCACGCCCTGACCGACGACCGGATGGCCTCCTGGTCCCTGCTCGACAACCCGAAGGCCGCCGGCCAGGCCCGCCGCCACGTCCGCGAACAGCTCGCCGCCTGGGACCTGGACGACCTCGCGCCCACCACCGAACTCCTCGCCAGCGAACTCGTCGGCAACGTCGTACGCCACGCCAAGGGCCCCGTCCGCCTCCGCCTCCTGCACGGCTCCGCGCTGGTCTGCGAGGTCTTCGACGGCAGCCTCACCATGCCCCGCATACGCCGGGCCACCGACACCGACGAGGGCGGCCGGGGCCTTCAGCTCATCACCGCGCTCTCCCAGCGCTGGGGCACCCGCTACACCACCACCGGCAAGTGCATCTGGACCGAACAGTCCCTCACCGGCCCCGACCCCCACCGCGACCCGCCGCCCGACCCGCTGGAGCTGATGTTCCCGACCCCGGAGGGCTTCGACGGCGACCTGGACACGCTCTCCTTCGGAGACCTCGACCCGTAGGTCAGCCCAGGTCGCCCCCGTGCCGCTTTCCGCTCAGCAGTTGCGGATGGAATAGACGGGCGCCCAGTCCACGCCGTAGACAGCGTTGTCGGCGGGGTAGGAGCGCAGTTCGTTGCCGCTCGAACCGTAGATGCGGGCGACGGCGCCGCCGGTCTGGCTGTTCTGGGCCTCGCCCCACTCGTTCCAGTTCGACAGCGAGTAGCGGGCGCAGTTGAAGAAGTAGAAGACCCGGAACCGGCCCGCCGCCGGGTCCCAGACGGAGGCGCAGAAGTTCCCGGAGCTGCAGATGATGCCGGAGCCGGGGCTCAGGAGTTCCGAGCGTACGGCCGGTGAGGTCGTCGGAGAGGCGGCGGACGGCGCCGCCTGGGCCGTGCCGGAGGTCAGGGCGGAGGCCAGCACCAGGGTGATGGTGCCGAGGGCGCCGAGAAGTGAACGCTTGGTACGCATGGGTTCGCGATCCCCCTGTGGGTGTAGAGACGCGCGGCCGTCGGTCGCCGGCCGGGTGCGGGCACCCCGGGTCGTGGGCCCCGGTGGCCCCGCGTCCCCATGGTCACCGTCAGCTCCCGGCCGGCACCACGGCTTTCGAGCGTGGTCGAATGCCGCAGGTCAGGCCGCCTTCCAGGAGGTCGGCGCCCAGGCCGGTGAGGGTGTGCAGGACGGCACCGCCGATCCGCCGGCTGGTGAGGAGCCCCGACTCCCGCAGCACGGCCACATGATGGCTGACGGTCGCCGGACTGAGCCCGACCCGGCCGGCCAGCTCGCTCGTGGTCCGGCCCTCGGCCACCTCCTCCAGCACCGCGGCCCGTGCCCTGCCGAGCAGCGCGGCGAGGGCCTGGTGGGTGCCGGGGGCGGCGGGCGGCGCGGGGGCCAGCCAGCGTGGATCGTGGGTCACCGGGTGGACCAGCACCGGGGGCAGGGAGCCGTCCTTCAGCACGATCGGGCCGGGCCAGCAGAAGAACGACGGGATGATCCGCAGCCCTCGCCCGCCGAGATACAGGTCGCCCTGGAGATGCGGGCCCGCGATGTGCAGCACCGGCGCCGACCAGCGCACGCTGGGGTGCAGCCGCTCCGCCAGACCTGCGAAGCCGGACCGCAGCAGGGCCCTCGCCGCGACCGACCGGGCCTCGTCGAAGCGGGTGCGGACATGGGCCCAGTGCGGGGCGACGAACCGCTCGTGGTGCCGGCGGACCAGGTCGGCGAGCCCGTGCAGCGCCTGGGTGTCGCCGTCGGCGAGCGGGCGGGCCCAGCCGGGGAGCGGCCGGGCCAGGGCCAGCTCGCCAGTCGGATTAGCGGTCCGTAGTGATCCCGTGACAGACTGTCACGCACACGCTCGGCGCCCAGGCGACGTCGGGCACCCTCCTCGGTGAGGTCGCGAGATCTCACCGACCAGCGTCCGGAGGGACATGCCACGCGGGCTGACGGCTCCTGCCGTTCAGCACCAGGGCACGAAGACGATTGGCTCACATCCCTGAGCAACGCTGGGGATCACTAAGCCAGTCAGAGACGCTGAGCAGCCCTTCCCGCAGGGGATCGGGTTCCTCCGCGAGGACCACCCGGGCCAGGTCCTCATACGTGAAATGGATCCGCAGCCCCACCGGCTCGCTCCCCCTGGTCCCACCTCAGCCATGCCATGCACAGGTCATACACAGCTTCGGCACCGTGACACCGCCCACCACGGCCGGGCAAGACGGACACGCGGGCCTGCACAAGAACCACGCGTTCCGGGGGCCGGACCCCGGCGAGCGTGGACGTGCGGAACCCCGGGGTGCCAGCCGTGGCGGGGCGGGCACCCCGGGGTTCGGGGCCGCAGGGCGATCAGTGCACGGAGCCGGTCAGTTCACGGACCGGTCAGTCCACGGACCGGTCAGTCCACGGAGCCGATGCGCTCCACGCGCTCGTTGACGCCGTTGCGGAGTTCGCCCAGGGTCGTGCCGGGCGGGGCCGTCTTCGGGGTGGAGGACGGCGGCTGGGTCTCGTCCGCGCAGGTCGTGCCGGAGGCCGGGACCTTCAGGTCGACGAGGTAGCCGATGACCGCGTCCGTCGCGCAGGCGCTGCGGCCGAACGCGGTGTGGCCCTCGGCGTCGAACGTCAGCAGCGAGGCGTTGTCGAGCCGCCGGCTCAGGGCGACCGCGTCCTGGTACGGGGTGTCCGGGTCACCGGTGGTGCCCATGACCAGGATCGGCGACGAACCCTTCGCCCGGTAGGAGCCGTCGTAGCGGCTGACCCGCTCACCGGGCCACTGGACGCACGCGGTGGCGTGCTGGTGGTCGTACGTCGGCGGGCCGTACGCCATGGCCGGGCCCAGCAGCGGCGCCGCCTTCGCGTTGGCCGTGACGTTCCGCTTCAACTGGTGCAGGCTGCGGGGGTACTCCCGGTCGACGCACTCGACGACCACGTTCGGGCCGAGGAAGTCGAAGCTGGCCGGGGACGGCGGCCGCAGCAGGAACGAGGTGTTGTCCCGCAGCTGCGCCTTGCGCAGGGCCGCGCCGAGCGACGGCCAGATGACCTTGCCCTCGTTGATGTTGAACATCAGCCGGTAGACGAGGGTGTAGCCGTTGGCCTTCCCGCCGCTCGCGGTCGTGACGGGGTTCGCGTCGAGGTCGCTCTTCAGCTGCTCGAACGCCGCGCGCGGGTCCCCGTCCCCGAAGCCGCAGGTCGCCGGGTCGGCGGCGCACCAGTCGAGGAAGCGGCTCATCGCGCCGTCGAGCGCCAGGTACTGGGGCCGGTCATAGGCGTAGGGGCGGTTGGCGTAGTGCACCGGGTCGTACGCCCCGTCGAGCGCCAGCGCCCGCACCCGCTTCGGGAACAGCGCCGCGTAGACCGTACCGATGTACGAGCCGAACGACCGCCCGTAGTACGTCAGTTGCTCCTCGCCGAGCGCCTGGCGCAGCAGGTCGATGTCGCGGGCGACGTACTCGGTGCCGACGTACGGCAGCAGGGCGCCCGCGTTGTCGACGCAGGCCTGGTTGAACTCGGCCGCCTCGCGCAGCGCCGGGCCGAAGGCGTCCGGACCCGGGACGCCCTTGGCGTCGGTGACGGCCTTGGTGTAGCGGGCGTCGTCGAAGCACGTCAGCGCCGAACTGCGCCCGACACCGCGGACGTCGTAGCCGAAGACGTCGAACGAGTCGCGGAGGGCGGCCGGCAGGTCGTCGTAGTTGTTGCGGACGAAGTCCACCCCGGAGTTGCCGGGCCCGCCGGGCTGCATGAAGAGCGTGCCCTTGCGCTGCGTCTGGTCGGCGGCCTTCTTGCGGACCACCGCGAGCGTGATCGTGCGGCCCTGCGGCTCCCGGTAGTCCAGCGGCACATCGGCGTTCGCGCACTCGAAGCCGCCCTGGCAGTCGGTCCAGGTGAGCGTCGGCACGGGCGGAGTCGGTGGTGTCTTCGGCGAGGCCATGGCCTGCGTCGCCGTACCCGTTCCCGCGAGGACGAGGGCGGTGAGCGCGGCCCCGACGAGTCTGAGCCGCGCGAAGCGTCTCGGTGCGGGCTGCTGCGGTGTCATCTGGGTGTTCCCCCCTGGGCTGTTGATTCCCCAAGCACTCACTGGTCAAGGTGAGGTCGGAGCATGTCTAGCTCAAGAGAGGGGAAATTGGCCAGACGGGTGCCGCTGTGGCCGACTTTCCACGGGATCTCTCCACTACCCGGCGGTAGTTACCGTCTTCGACCTTCGCTTCGTAATCTTGGGAACGTCCCTGGCCGGTATCCAGTGATGGGGCCCGGCCGGACCCCCACGACCCCGAAGGAACCGCGCACGTGTCAGCCAAGAACAGTCGTCTCCGGGTTGCCCTTCTCACCGTCGCCGTAGCGGTCGCCGGCCTCGCCCTGGCGGGCCCCGCCGCGGCGGCCACGCCCCAGGCCACCACGACGGCGACCACGGCCCAGCAGACGCCCGCCATACCCGTCGACTTCGTGGACCTCGCCACCAGCCCGCTCACGGCGGACGGCGAGAGCCACGAGGTCACCGTCACCTACCGCAACGACTCCACGGCGGACCGGACCGTCGCCCCGCAGCTCCTGGTGGAGTCGCCGGACGCCGGCCCGTTCCTCGACCCGTCGGACATCGAGGTCGAGCGCCGCACCGCCGGCGGCTGCTGGAAGCCCGTCGACCTCGGCACCCAGACCGGCACCCTCTTCACCGACCTGTCCACCGCCCAGCGCACCCTGCGGGCCGGCGAGACCCTGACCGAGGTCTACCGCCTCACCGCCACCGACCCGGCGGCCCAGGGCACCGTCCACCCGAGGGTCGCGCTCTACTGACCGACAGCACCGCCCGACACCCGGGCTGGGCCCGGCTCTTCGCCGGCGGGGCCCGGCCCCGCGCGTCGTGGCCTCACCCGGACCCGCACCGGCTCACTGGGCGCTCGCGGCCGGCCGTACGACGATCTCGTTGACGTCGACCTGCGCGGGCTGGGCGACGGCGTAGGCGATGGCGTCCGCGATGGCGGAGGCGGGCAGGGCCACGGCCCGGTAGGCCTTCATGGCCTCCCTGGCGGCGGGGTCGGAGATGCCGTCGGCGAGTTCGGACTCGGTCACGCCCGGGGAGACGAGGGTGACGCGGATGTCCCCGGCGGACTCCTGGCGCAGCCCCTCGGAGATCGCGCGGACGGCGAACTTGGTGGCGCAGTAGACGGCCGCCGTGGGGGACACCTCGTACGCGCCGACGGAGGCGACGTTCACGAAGTGCCCGCCGCCCTGGGCGCGCATCGTGGGCAGCGCGGCGGCGATCCCGTGCAGAACTCCCCGTACGTTCACGTCGATCATCCGGTCCCACTCGTCGGTCTTCAGCGCCTCCAGCGGCGAGAGCGGCATCACCCCGGCGTTGTTGACCAGCACGTCCACCCGGCCGTAGCGCGCGTGGGCGGCGGCCACGAAGGCCCGGACGTCGGCGGCGTCCGTGACGTCCAGCCGCCGGAACTCCGCGGTGCCGCCCGCGGCGGTGATCTCCTTCGTCAGCGCCTCCAGCCGGTCGGTGCGCCGGGCTCCGAGGAGCAGACGGTGACCGTCGGCGGCGAGCCGGCGGGCGGTCGCCTCCCCGATCCCGCTGCTCGCCCCGGTGACGGCCACGACCTTGTGCGTGAATGTCATGTCTGGCTCTCTCCTTCTCGGCGGACCCCGAAGTGTCCGTGGTGGACCCGAAGTGCCCGTGACGAACCACGAGTTGTTCGTGGTGGAGCCGAGTCTGGGCAGGTCCGTCGCAACCAACCAGGACGAGCGCCACCCGGGTGCACCACACCCAGGCAGCACACCGTGACAGGCCCTGGCGTGAGGACCTGACCGACCACCACCTCGGGCCTTCGACGTACGCGACGCCCGGCGGGAGTGACGCAGGTCACATTCAGGCGTGTCACATCCGGCCCGGGGCGCTCCGTCCTTGTGTTGTCACCGCATACGACGGCACTTAGGAGCCCACCATGGAAGCGCGTCTGAACATGCTCGCCACCCCCGTCGCCGGGAAGCTCGTCAAGCACTTCGTCGCGGCCGGCAAGGCGATAGAGGAGACGGGGCTGCCGGCCGCGACCCAGGAGCTGGTGAAGATCCGCGCCAGCCAGATCAACGGCTGCGGGTTCTGCCTCGACATGCACACCAAGGAGGCCGCGCACGCGGGGGAGACCGCCCAGCGGCTGAACCTGATCGCGACCTGGCGGGAGGCCAAGGTCTTCACCGAGGCCGAGCGAGCCGCCCTGGAGCTGACCGAGCAGGGCACCCGGATCGCCGACGCGGCCGGCGGTGTCCCCGACGAGGTCTGGGAGAACGCCGCCAAGCACTACGACGAGGACCAGCTCACCGGCCTGGTCGGCCTCATCGCCCTCATCAACACCTTCAACCGGCTGAACGTCATCGTGCGGCAGCCGGCGGGCGACTACCAGGTGGGCATGTTCGGATAACCGAACGCACGCCCACATGACGAACCCCCAGGTCACGGACGGACCTGGGGGTTCCTCACCGGCCGGCTGGGCCGACGGTCAGTTCCGACGGCACCTGCCGACGTCGATCCGTACGATCTGCGGGTCGTGGTCGCTCGCCTGGTCGGCGAACTCGGCGTTGATGTGCACGACGTCGTAGTCGAAGTGCGTGACGGCCGGGCTGGTCAGGATGTGGTCCAGCGTCTGCGAGTTGCCGTCGTAGACGTAGGTGTAGCGCTCGGCGGCCGGGAGGGTGCTGATCAGCGAGTTCAGGACCTTGCCGTCGGTGAGGGCGGTCATGGTCTGCGAGAACTCGAAGTCGTTGAGGTCGCCGAGGACGACGGCCTTGGCGTTCCGGTCCGCCTTGAGTAGCGACTTGACGAAGGTGTTCACCTCTGCGGCCTGCTCGTGGCGCTTGGTCTCGGAGCTGCGGGCCGGCTCCTGGTAGCGGCCGTGCAGGGGCTGGTCGCCGCCCTTGGACCCGAAGTGGTTGGCGATGACGAAGACACGCTCGCCGTGGAAGACGAACTCGCCGACCAGCGGCTTGCGGCTGCTGCCCCAGGCGTCGCTGGTGGGGTTGATCCGGCCCGGCGAGTACGTAAGCTGCGCGCCCTTCCACGTCTTCACGACACCGGTGGCCGTGGTGGCGTCGCCGCCGGCCCGGTCGGTGAAGGAGACCCGCTTGGGGTTGAACAGGAAGACCTGACGGATGTTGCCGCCGGGCTCGCCGCCGTCCTGGTTGTTCTCGGGGGCGATGTAACGCCACTGGTAGCGGGGGCCGCCGGCCGCGCGGATGGCGTCGGTGAACCGGGTCAGGGTGGCCTCGGCGGTCACCGTCCCGTCGTTCGTCGCGCCGTTGTCGTCCTGGATCTCCTCCAGGGCGACGATGTCGGGCGAGCTGAGGGAGACCGCGACGCCCTCGGCGAGCCGGTCGAACTTCTCCTGGCCGTCGAGCGCGTCCAGGTTCTCCACGTTGTACGTGGCGACCGCCAGCTCGTCGCCCTTCTGGCGCCGGGTCCTCTCGGCCTTCAGCCCGTTGTCGACGAGCGTGCCCAGCTGGGTGGCCTGGAGGTTGTAGCCGCCGAAGGTGGAGTAGTCGAGCGGTCCGCTGGTCGTGCCGGACAGCTCGTCACCGACGTTCGCCACCGGGAAGGCGGTCGTCGTGTCGAGCGACATCACCTTCATCCGGCCGGTGCCCGGCTGGTCGTAGGAGGAGTAGAGCGTGCCGCCGCGCGCGCTCGGGCTCTCCTGCGGCTTCACCGTCACCCACATCTCGTCGAACTCCGTGGTCGCGCCGACCACCCGGGCGTCGGAGGCCCGCACCCGCGAGCCCTCCAGCGCCTCGTAGAAGTCGAGGGCGTACACGGCCGGTTCGAGCGGCAGCGCGTCGATGCTGCCGCCGCCGGCGGTCGGCACGTACGCGTCCGGCACGGTCGACGCGTCCAGCGTGACGGCCGCGGGCAGCGCGTTGCCGCCGGACAGCACGGTCGCGGTCGGCCCGGTGATCTCCGTGACCGACTGGCTGGTGCTGCTCGGGTAGTACTCGGTGACCTTGCCCGTCACCAGCACGGAGTCCCCGGCCTTCACGGTCGGATCCGCCGACCCGGTGTACACGAACACGCCCTCACCGGTACGGGGGTCGCTGTCGGCCTGCGGGTCCTGGATCCAGTACCCCTTCGAACCGGAGGTCCGTACGCCGGTGACGATGCCGGGGACACGGGTGACCGTCTGCCCGGTGAGCGGGGAGAGCCGGGTGGTGCCCTGGATGTCGTGCACGCGGAGGGGCCCGGGCTCGGTGGAACCACCGTCGCCGCCCCCGTCCCCGTCGCCCGAACCGGGCGTCTCACCGGCCGAGTTGACCGGGGACGGCGTACCGGAGGCGAGGTCGGCCGCGTTGTCGTCGGTGTCCGCGAGGGACGCGGCACGGGCGACGGAGGCGGTGTTGGAGGCGCCGGTGACGGGGCCGCCGCCCTCCCGGACGAGCGCGCTGCCGTAGCCCACGAGGTCGACGACGTTGCTGTCCGTCGCACAGTCGGCGGCGGTCTTGCAGGTCAGCGCGGCGGTACCGGCGACCAGGGCGATGGTCCCGCTGGTCGCGCTCATCGCGATCGAGCCGGTCGCGTCGGCCGTCGGCAGCGCCGTCGTACCGCCGCTGCCCGCCGCCTCGGCGACCAGATACCGGCCCCCGGGTGCGACCGAACCGCTCAGCGCGGTCACCTGCCACTGCGAGGACGCCGAGGGCGAGCCCGGCAGGTACTGCACGCTGTAGCCCGACAGGTCGTACGCCGCCGAACCGGCGTTGCCCAGTTCGACGAAGTCCCGGACCAGGGTCGCCCCCGAGTTGCCCCCACCGCCGTACACCTCGGAGATCAGCGCGCTCGTGGACGGCGCGGCGAACGCGGCGGGCAGCACGCCGAACGCGAGCGCGCCGGCCGCGCCCACGGACACGAGCGGGTAGGCGACGCGGCGCACACGGGCCCCGCTTCCCGCGGATCGATCGGATCTGTCGGATATGGACACGCTGGCGGTCTCCTCGTACATCGGGTACGTCGAAGCGGTGGTGTGGGGGGAGTCGGCTCAAGTTACGCGCGTAGAGGGGGAGTCGCCAAGGGGGTGCGGGTTAAATCCCGGGAACGAAGCGGTGGGTGAGCCCGTCGAACGACGAAGGGGGGTGAGCCCGTCGAACGACGACAGGGGTGGGTGAGCCCGTCGAACGACGAAGTGCGCCCGGTCACCTGCTCGATGGCCGGGCGCGCGGTCGCGTCACTCCCCGTCCCGCTGTGCGAACCGGAGCGAGAGGGACCGCAGGACGTCGGCCGTCGTCGTGTCGGTCCGCCCCGCGTCGTGCACCTCGGCAAGGTGGACGAAGGCGTAGGAGAAGCAGTTGGCCAGGGACACGATGGCCGGTCCCAGGGCGTCCGCGATGATGCCCGTGGCCTCCTGGGCGCTCGCGTCGGCGGGCAGTTCGACGGTGGGCAAGGTCTCCGCGAGCAGCGCGGAGATGGCCCCCGTCAACGCCACCTCGGCGCCGGGGTGCTCGCGAGCCTGCCGCCGCATCTCGATCGCTTCGGTGAGGATGCCGACGACTCGCTGCATGATCTCGGATTGCTCCATGGGGTGGAGCCTAAGAGTGCTGGTGTCGGTGGGTGCGGCGAACCCACTGGTTTCGCTTGCCGATGTGCCGCGTCGGACGACCACGACGGCGCAGTCCGCGACGTCGCCTGTGGTGGGCGGGACCGGAATCGGAACCGCCTCTTCTGAACTGACGGCCAGTCATACTCGATGGTCCGCAGGTTGACCAGTGCCTGTCAAAACCCTCACAACCGGCACCACCGGTTCACAAACGCCCGGCGGTAGTCTCGGCGCCGACCGAGTCACTCCCGTACAAGGGGGAAACACGCATGGCATCGAGCACACTCACGAAAGCGCTGTTAGGTACTCTCACCGCCGCCGCCCTCAGCATCGGCACCCTCGCCGGTGCCACCACGGCCGCAGCCGCTCCCGCCCAGCAGGTTCCCACCCGGACCGTCACCATCCAGGCCGTCAACAACCTGGGCCTCACGACCTGGGAAGCCAAGAGCGTTCAGTGCTACGTCCGTGACGCGGCCCCCGTCGGCAAATTCAACCCCGGCGCCATCGACGGCCAGCTCGGCACGAACAGCTGGAAGGCCTGGCAGCTCTTCCTCAACGACCGCGGATACAACGCCGGAACCGTCGACGGCGACGTCGGCCCCAACACCATCCGCGGCCTCCAGCGCTTCCTCGTCTCCCTCGGCTACGACACCGGCGGCATCGACGGCGACGCGGGCGACAAGACCAGGGCCGCCTGGAAGGCGTTCTCCCACCTCACCGGAGGCTGGTGCTCCTGACCACCCGTCGCGGCGTACGACGGTGATCCGCACCGCGTAGGCGTCCGGCGTTCCTCAGGCCGTGATCTCCCCGTCGACGGAGACCGGCGAGTCGTGGGCGAACAGGCGGGCCCAGTGGCCGACCTGTTCGCCCTCGCCCTCGCGCACGCCCACGCCACGCCCCGCCGAAGCCCGATGAGATCGGTCGGTCGGGAACCGCCCGCTCCCCCCCCCGCTACTCCGGCATGCCGTAGGCCGCCACCATGATGTTCAGGGCCACCCTGTTCATGTCACGGCCCTTGGCGTCGGTGGAGTTGACGCTGTAGACGAGCGCGCGGGAGCCGTCGCGGGTGGAGGCGATGGCCGTGTTGTATCCCCAGCGACCGCCCGTCTTGCCCCAGACCTCACGGCCGCCGAGCACCTTCCTCGCCAGGCCGACGGCGTACTCGGCGGGCTTGCCGCTCGTGAAGTCCGCCACCTTCGGCACGGTGAACATCTCCTCCAGCATCGGCCCGCGCGGCACGATCCGCCCCCGGAACAGCGCCTTCGTGAACCGCTCCAGATCCGCCGTGGTCGAGATGATGCCTCCGGCCCCCCAGCCGTCCGTCGCCCCCCACACGGTGACGTCCCGCAGCCCGGTCGTCCCGTCGTCCAGCTTCATCCGCTGGTAGCCGTGGTTGTGCGGGCCGCGGATCCGCGGGTCGGTCCCGGGAAGATACGTGTCCCGCAGCCCGAGCGGCTTCAGCACCCGCCGGGCGACCTGCCGCTCGTACGAGTCCCCCGTCACCCGCTCGACCAGCAGCCCGGCGATCGTGTACCCGATGTTGAGGTAGTGCTGCCGCTCGCCCGGCGCGAACTCCGGCTTCTTCGAGGTCGCCGAACGGACCATCTCCTCCGGGTCGTGGATCCGGAAACGGTTCGCGTACGCCTCCTCGACCGTCGTCCACGGGAAGTCGGGCGCCGGGATGCCGTGCGTGTGATTGAGCAACTGCCGGACGGTGACGCCCGCGTACGACGCCGGAACCAGCTCCGGCAGATACGAGCGGGCGCTCCGGTCGAGGTCCACCCGCCCCTCGGCGGCCAGTTGCAGCACGACCGCCGCCGTGAACACCTTGGTCACGGACCCGGCCCGGAAGCGGCCGCCCGGATCCGCCGCCCGGTCCGTCGTCAGGTCGTGCACCCCCGAACTGCCCCGCCAGACACCGCCGGTACCTCCGATCCGCACGAGCGCGGCGGTCGCGTCCGCCGACGGCAGGCCCGCGATGGCGGCTTCCATGGCGGCCGCCAGTTCGGGATCCGCCTCGGAGCGGGTCCCCGCCTCGGAGCGGGTCCCCGCCTCGGAGGGGGGATCCGTCTCGGAGCGGGCGGTGACCGACGCGCCCGATGGGGACGCGGTGGCCGGCAGGACCGCCGGCCCCGCCGCGACCCCCAGGACGAGCGCGGCGGCGAGCAGCGTGCGGGTGGTGCGTCTCATGGTCAACTCCGTGGATGTGAGCCGGTGTCATCGAACCGGTGTCATCGAGCTGGTGTTATCGGTCGCTCTCGATGGCTCCATCCTTCTGACCGGCGGCTTCCCGCGGATCGCCCGCGCAGGCGGTCTTCGGGTGCCCGGTTCGGTCAGTCCCTCGCCGACGCGGGGGAGGAGCCCGGCCGGGACGCTCCCCCGCCCGGGGGACCCGCGGCACCGGGCGGAGCGTCCCCGGCCGAGATCAACCCCGTCTCGTACGCGCAGATCACCGCCTGGATACGGCTCCGCAGCCCGAGCTTGGCGAGGACGTTGCCGACGTGCGTCTTGACCGTGTGATCGCTGACGACCAGTTCCGCGGCGATCTCGGCGTTCGACAGCCCGCGCGCGAGGAGCAGCAGCGTCTCGCGCTCTCGCCCGGTCAGCACGTCCAGGCGGGGGTCGGGCCGCCGGGCCCGGGCGGCGGCCGGCCGGGTGTACTGCTCCACGAGCCGCCGGGCCACGGACGGCGCGAGCAGCGAGTCGCCGCGCGCCACCACCCGTACGGCGTGCACGAGATCGTCCCGGCGGACGTCCTTGAGCAGGAACCCGCTGGCCCCCGCGTGCAGCGCCTCGTACACGTACTCGTCGGAGTCGAAGGTCGTCAGCATCACGATCCGGCAGGCTCTGTGGGGGCTGTGGGGGCTGTGGGGGCTGTGGGGGCCCTGGGTGCCGTCCGCACTGATCGCCCGGCACGCCTCGATGCCGTCCATGCGGGGCATCCGGATGTCGAGCAGCGCCACGTCGGCCCCGTGCCGCCGCACCGCTTCCACGGCCTCCGCCCCGTCACCCACCTCCGCGACGACCTCGATGTCCGGCTGCACATCGAGGATCAACGCGAGGCCACTGCGCACCAGCTCCTGGTCGTCGGCCACGACCACGCGGATCGTCAACGTCCCACCTCCGCCACGACGGCCACGGCGGGCAGGGGTATGCGCACCCGCACCTCGAACCCGCGCCCGCCCGGCCCCGGCCCGGCGAAGGCCGTACCCCCGTGCGCGGCCGCCCGCTCCCGCACCCCGACGAGCCCGTGCCCACCGCCGTACCCGGCCTGCGGACCGCGCCCGTCATCCGTCACCTCGATGAACAAGTCACCATCTCCATAGGCGAGTTGTACGGACACGCTATGGGCGTCCGCATGCCGGACCGTGTTCGTCAGCGCCTCTTGGACGATCCGGAAGACAGCCGCCCCGACAGCCCCCGGCAGCGGCCGTTCCCGCCCCACCACCTCATACGCGACCTGGAGCCCACTGCCCCGCACCCGATCGAGGAGCGTCGGCAGCTCCCCGACCCCCGGCTGTGGCTCACGCGGCGCGCGCCCCGGCGCGTAGCCCCCCGGACTCTCCTCACCCTCCCTCAGCACCCCCAGCATCCGCCGCAGCTGGACCATCGCATCCCGCCCGGTTTCCGAGATCGCGTCGAACGCGGCCTCCGCCCGCTCCGGAGCCGTACGCACCGCCACCGGACCGGCCTCCGCCTGCACGATCATCAGGCTGACCGCGTGGGAGAGGATGTCGTGCATCTCCCGTGCGATACGGGCCCGTTCGCGCGCGGCTGCCTGCTCGGCCTCGACGCGGTGCGCACGCCGACGGGCATCGGTGTGCCGCCCGAAGACATAGGCCGCCGCGAACACGAAGGCGGCGAAGGTCAGTTCACGCGCCGTCCGGCTGTTGAGCCACACCCCCACCGGTACGGCGACCAGCAGCAGGCCCCCGGTGACCAGCCGCTTCCACGGCGGCGACAGCGCGGCGATCGTGTAGACGATCACCAGCCCGGTGTACGGCAACGGCTGCCCGGGCCCGTCCAGCGCCAGCTTGTACACCATGCTGGTCACCAGAATCGCCAGCAGCACGGCGAGGGGAGCCCGCCGCCGCCACACCAGCGGCACCACGGTGAGCGTCGTCAGCCCGTACGCCGCCCAGGTCGCCGGCGCCAGCCCGGCCGCCCGCGGCACCACGAACGGCATCGTCATCGCCCCCTGCACCAGCAGCGCGACCCCGACATCCACCACCCACGGATTGGCGTCCCCGAGCGCACGCCCGCGCTCCCACCACCCCCGCGCACCCCGTATGCCCGTCACGACTCCCCACCGTAACGGGGGTGGCCGAACGGGCACACGTGTCTCCCTGGGCGCGCCGCCCGGCTGACTCAGCCCGAAGCCCCGTCCGCCGCCCCGTCCACCCCGTACAACTCGGCACGGACCCGCTCGGTGGCCCGCGCGGCGAGCGTGATGCTGGTTTCCTTGTCGCCGCCGGACGTCACGATGGCGAGGACACCTCCGACGCGGACGTGGACGGCGTAGGAGGGAGTGCCGTCGTACTCGTCGCCGCCGGTTCGCCGCGTGGACTCCAGCAGCGCCGCGTCGCCGAGGCCGGCGATCTCGCGAGCCTCGTGGTGCTCCTGGACGGGGGCGGCCTCCGTGTCGACGGTGACGTCCGGACAGGCCTGGTTGAGCCGGTGCCGAACCTCCAGATAGCGCTCGGCACGCCCGGCGGACATCGACACCAGCTGGACGGTGACGACACGGCTGTTCTCCGCGGCGCCTGCGAGGCGTACGGTCTGCTGGGCGCTGGCCCCCTCGAAGCCCCGCATCTCCACACGTGGCCCGTTCCCGGCCGCGCACGAAGTCCACTCGCCTCCCCCGTACCGGCCGAAGAGCCCCAGATCCGTCCGGGTCACCTCGGCACCCCTGCCCAACACCTCGGCGGGCGGAAGCGCGGCCTTCAACTCGCCTTCCGTGAAGACCCGTTCCACGTCGGCCTCGCCGTCGACACCGGGCGCCGTGGAGGCAGCGCCCGACGGACCCGACGTCGCCCCGGGCGGCACCTCCGCGCCACCGCACCCGCTGAGCAGAGCGGCCAGCAGAACGGCACGGCCCACCCATCCCCTACGTACGGCGACTCGCACGGCACCTCCGGTTCGGCGAACGTCGGACCAGAACCCTAGGGCCCTAGACAGCACCCGGAGGCGGTGCCGTACTGCGCCGCAGTACGAGCCGCGTAGGCACGAGCGTCGTCCCGTGCTCCTGCCCCGCCTCCCTCTCCTCCCCGCCCTCCCGCATCTTGCTGAGCACCCCCTCCACACACAGCCGCCCCACCTCCGCGAAGTCCTGGTGGACGGTGGTGAGGGGCGGCAGGAAGGACGCGGCCTCGGGAATGTCGTCGAAGCCCACGACACTCACGTCCTCGGGAACCCGGCGGCCGCGCTCGTTCAGGGCCCGCAGCAGCCCGAGGGCCATCTGGTCGTTGGCGACGAACACGGCCGTACAGTCGGGCTGTTCGGCGATCAGGAGCCCGGCCCGGTACCCGGACTCGGCCGACCAGTCGCCGCGCACCAGCGGCGGCGCCTCCAGGCTGCCGCTGCCGCCGCCGCCCGCCTCGTCGAGGGTGGCGCGCCAGGCGTTCGCCCGCCGTTGCGCCGCGAACGAGTCCTCGGGTCCGGCCAGATGCCACACCGTCCGATGCCCGAGCTCCAGCAGATGCCGTACGGCGTCCCGTGCGCCGCCCGTCTGATCGGTGTCGACGACGGTGTACCGGTCACCGGCGTCCGAATCCGCCACGACCACCTGCACACCGGGCGGCAGCGAGACGGTCGCCGCGTCGAGCAGATGAACCTCCATGATCACGATGACGGCGTCCACGGCGAGCTCCCCGAGCCGCGAGAACGCCCCGTTCACCTCGTCCTGCGTCGGCACGGCGACGGGCAGCAGCGTCACGGCGTACCCCTCCCGCGCGGCGGACGTGGCGATCGCGTCGAGCGTGCGGATGTTCCCCAGCGTGGAGAGGGAGAAGGTGATCACCCCGAGCGTCCGGAACTCCCCGCGCCGCAGTGCCCGCGCGGCGCTGTTGGGCCGGTACCCCAGCTCCCGCATCGCGGCCAGCACCTGCCGCCGGGTGTCCTCGGTGACCCCGGCGAACCCGTTGGAGACCCGGGAGACGGTCTGGGCGGAGACCCCGGCGAGCCGGGCGACGTCCCCCATGGACGGCCCTTGCCGGGGCCGCCCGGCGCGCGTCCTGTCCACCTTGTTCCCCTGACTCCGACCCTGCCTGACGACTGCCTGACGACTGCCTGACGACTGACTCTTGACCGCCGAGATTCGGACAGTGTAGACATCGCGCTCAGTGGATGTTTACGTAAACATTCACTGAGACAAACCATACGAGAGCGCGACGAACCGAAGCGAAAAGAACGGTGAACCGCGCAGAAGCGAAGTAAGTAGCACCGCACCGAACCGCACCACGCGGGCCCCCGCCCCGATCTCCGTGTCTCGCCGGGACGCGACGCACGGAAGAGTTGGAGTACTCGAATGGCACACCGCACCCGTACGAGACGGCTCCTCGGGGCCATCGGCATCACCGCCCTGGCGACCGGAACGGCCATGGCCACGACCTCCCTGCCGATGGCACACGCCGACACGGCAGCCGCCGCCGCTGCGGTGACGGTCAGCCCCGACCCCTCCTACAAGGGCCAGAGCTTCGAGGGCTGGGGCACCAGCCTGGTCTGGTTCGCCAACGCCACCGGCGACTACCCGCCCGAGATACGCGAGAAGCTCGCCGACCTCCTCTTCGGCAAGGACGGCCTGAACCTCAACATCGCCCGCTACAACATCGGCGGCGGCAACGCCCCCGACGTCAAGGACTACCTGCGCGCCGGCGGCGCGGTGGAGGGCTGGTGGAAGGCCCCGGCGGGCACCACCCGCGAGGACGTCGACTGGTGGAGCGCCGACGACAAGAACGACTGGAACAAGAACGCCGACGCCACCCAGCGCTGGTGGATCGACCGCATCAAGAACGACATCACCCACTGGGAGACGTTCAGCAACTCCCCGCCGTGGTTCATGACGGAGAGCGGCTACGTCTCCGGCGGCTTCGACGCGTCGCAGGACCAGCTGAAGGAGGAGTCGGTCGACGACTTCGCCAAGTACCTGGTCGGCGCCACCGAGCGCCTGGAGAAGGCCCACGGCATCGACGTCGACACCCTTGACCCCTTCAACGAGCCCAACACCAACTACTGGGGCACCAAGCTCGGCGCCGACGGCCAGCCCACCGGCGGCCGCCAGGAGGGCGCCCACATCGGCCCCGAGCTCCAGCAGAAGGTGCTGCGCGCGCTGAGCCCGGTGCTGGAGAAGTCCCGGAGCGACGCGGAGATCTCCGCGATGGACGAGACGAACCCGGGCACCTTCGCCACCAACTGGAACTCCTACCCCCAGGAAGTCCGCGACCTGGTCGGCCAGATGAACGTCCACACCTACGGCACCGGCCAGCGCACCACCGTCCGCGACCTCGCCAAGGCCGCCGACAAGCCCCTGTGGATGAGCGAGGTGGAGGGCGACTGGGGCGACGGCCAGAGCTTCACCGACATGCGCCCCGGCCTCGGCCTCGCCCAGCGCATGGTCGACGACCTCCGCGAACTGGAGCCCCAGGCCTGGGTCTTCTGGCAGCCCGTCGAGGACTACGACAACATGAAGCCCGGCGGCGAGTCCGCGAAGGGCGGCAACTGGGGCTCGATCCAGCTCTCCTTCGCCTGCACCTCGGCGGACACCCTGAAGTCGTGCCCCATCTACACGAACACCAAGTTCGACACGGCCCGTAACTTCACGCACTACATCAAGCCGGGCGACCGCCTCATCAAGACGAACGACACGTCGAGCACGGCGGCGGTCGCGAAGAAGGGCGACAAGGCGACGGTCGTCCACGTCAACAGCACCACGGAGTCCCGCGCGGTGACCGTGGACCTGTCGAAGTTCGGCAAGGTCGCGAAGACCGCGACGGTCACCCCGGTGGTCACGGACGCCGCCGGCAAGCTGATCCGCCAGAAGCCGGTCAAGGTGACCGACAAGCAGGCCACGATCACGGTCCCGGCCCAGTCGGTGACCTCGTTCCTGGTGAAGGGCGTCTCCGGCGTAGCGAAGTCCCAGGCGGAACTCCAGGACGACCACACCTACACCCTCACGGGCGTCCAGAGCGGCAAGAACCTCGCGATCGCCCCTGACGGCAAGAGCCTCGTCATCAAGACCCCGAACGCCACGGACGGCACCGGCCAGCAGTGGCAGCTGGACCGCATCGGCCACGGCACGACGGACAACCGCACCCGCTACGCCCTGACCGAGCCGGCCTCGGACAAGCGCCTGGCGATCCGCGACGGCTCCCTGGTCGCCGAGGCCGATTCCGGCGCCCGCGACGAGGCCGCCCAGTGGATCCTCTCCTCGACGGGCGACAGCACCTGGACCCTGGTGAACGCCGCCACCGGCCAACTCCCCGACGTCTACGGCCAGTCCACGAACGACGGCGCCGGCGTCGGCCTGTGGTGGCCCAACTCGGGCTCGAACCAGCGCTGGACGCTGACGGACGTGACGGCGGCCGCGGCTGCCGCGCGGGACGCCGACGGTTCATAGGGCGAGGAGACCGCCGGGCTGGTAGCCCGCCGCAACGTCAACGGAACAGGGCCTCTGGCCCACGGAGAGCCCCAGGCCGCCGGCCCGGGGCTCTTCTGCGTAGAGAGTGACACGATCGAACTCGTGCTCTCATGGAACGTTGCGATCACCGGGGGCCTGCTGGGCGCTGACCTGGTGATTGGCCGGGCCAGTGCTTTGTCGGGCTCGGCTGCCTGGCGCACTGATGTACATCTGCTACATTCGTGACATGAGTGATCCAGTCGTCGAATCCATGGCCGAGGTCCGCAGTCACCTCGCCGACGTCATCGATCGCGCTCGTCGGGAGGAAACCCCGACGATCATCACTCGGCGCGGCAAACAGGAAGCCGTCGTGATCGACATCCAGGAGTACCAACGCCTGCGTGAGATCGCGGAGAACGCCGAAGAGGCATGGCTCAACCAGCTGGCCGACGAAGCCGAGTCCGAGGGCACGGAGGGCTCCGTCTCGCTCGAAGAGATGGCCGCCTTGCTGCGCGCTCATCAGGGCTGACCCCATGGGGTACGTCACGCGCTTCACGCCGCACGCTCAACGGGACATGCTCAAGGTCCCGCGTCCGGACGCCCTGCGCATCCTGTACCGCCTCACCGAACTCCAGAAGGCGATGGACGCGGGGGACACCGCGTCGTTCGACCTCAAGGCCCTCCAAGGGCACAGTGCCCGCTGGCGGCTCAGCATCGGCGACTACCGGCTTGTCCACACCGTAGAGGACGGCCAGTTGATCGTGTGGGTCCTGGCTGTTGGCAATCGTCGCGACATCTACCGCCAAGTTCCGTAGGCCCTCCGCAGTGCGGCTTGGTGCCGACTGCCCGCGTGAGCGTTGCTCGGGGGTGGAGCACCGGCTGCGGGAGCGATCTTCGGCACCGTCGGCAGGCCTACTGAAAGGTGCCTGTCGGGGGTACGGCCCAATCACGCAGGTTGCCGACCTGGGGCTTCTTCACGCAGCGAGCAATGCCATCCAGCCCGTAGCCGCACAGCCGGCCCTACAGGTCCACACGTGATGCGCTGTCGTCACCCCGCCTCAGAACCACATACGCAGGCCGGAACGGCAGACCGCGCAGGACTGGCTCCATGACCTCGAAGAGAGCATCGGCATCCGGCCCATAGGCGAACACGACAGCTTCGCCACCTCCGAACTCGTTCCCGTCGACCTCACCGACGAGTGCCTCCTCGACCGCTGCTCCCATCGCGCTGAGCCCTGACGGCTCACTGGTCGAGCGGGACGGCCTTTAGCTCGCGTCCGCTTCGTCCCGAAGCAACTTGGGCGGGCGCGCGACCATGGGCCAGGGTGCCCCGCACCTGCTGCCATGGTCCGCTGGTGTGCGCCCATGTCCATCGCTGTACGCAGGCATTGTCACGCAGTTGGACACTCAGCAGGGGCTGTTGCAACGCGTCGTCGCTGTTGTCTGGGGAATTGGCAGCCGTCATGGTGATGCCTATGCCTGGACAGAGGAAGAGGAATCGGCAAGCACGCGAGGAACGCCAGCGAGCCTCCGCGGCCCTGGCGGCCGGATGGCGCTGGGAAGTCATCTGCGAAACGGAGGACTCCGACCAGCTCCGGGCGCGGCTGCGCAGCCTCCAAGAGGAACGACCTGGTACCGACCCCTCCCGAGTGCGAATCGACACACTGTGCGGGCGGCTGAAGCACCCGACTACCTACCGGTTGAGCGTGCTTGTGCCCCAAGGGACGAGTGAGTGAGTCAGGGACCCGCGGGCAGTAGGGCTCGATGACAGAGTCAGGCCCGGCGCAACGGGGTATCGGAGCACCAGTCTGGAAGATCGCGTAACCAGGCTGGGCTGACCTGGGAAGACGCTGACCTACGCGTTCCCAGAACGCTCGCCGACGGTCCCCGTTGTTCCCCGTCATTCACCGTCATTCACCGTCCGATCGGGCACCCACGCAGGGGGCATGTGCGCCGCCAGTCCGGGGTGCGGGCGGGGTCCGCTTACCTGTCAGGTCATCGACCCCAATGCGTCGGCATGCCATGCTCCCGGCGTACGGAGCTCGACCGACCGGAAGGACGACATGCCCGCGTACGCCATAGCCCACTTGCAAGAGGCCGCTCCGCACCCGGAGATCGTTGAGTACATCGAGCGCATCCCCGCCACCTTCGAACCGTACGGCGGACGCTTTCTCGTGCACGCCACGCAGCACGAGGTGAAGGAGGGCAGCTGGCCCGGGCACGTCGTGGTGATTGGCTTCCCCGGGATCGACGAGGCGCGAGCCTGGTGGGACTCACCCGCGTACCAGGAGATCGCACCGCTGCGCTCGCGGCACATCGAGGGCGACATCATCCTGGTCGAAGGCGTCCCCGAAGGCTACGACCCGACTGCCACCGCAAAGGCGATGCGAGAGGCCCTGCCTGCCGAGTAGCCATCGGGCTCTCTATGACCGAGTCAAGCATCATCGATCTCGAAAACCGTCGTGGCAGCGATGTCACCGTGGGTTCAAATCCCACACCCACCGCACGATGAGCAGTGAGAACGTCCCCTGACCTGGGTGTTTGGTCGGGGGACGTTCTCATGCTCTGTCACCGTGTGTGCCCGGTGTTCCCCGAGGTTCCCCGGCAGATCGGGCACGGGAAGGGCACGGTCAGTTGCTGCGGTGGCGGTACTGGGCTCCTACGCCACCGACTGCGATCAGTAGGGATGTGAGGGCGGCGGCATCGGCATAGGCGGCCGCGGCGGTACCCATCGACGGCCATGCGATCACGACGAGAACGATCACGACGATCAGCCATGGTTGCGACTTGTGGTTTGACAGGTCCTGCGGGGTAAGGGTCACACTCATTGTTGGACCTCCACGAGGTTCGGAACCCGCCCTGCCGTGCACGCCTAGGAACCTGTTCGGCGAGGGCGGGTTTCTCTGTGTGCGCGGTTCGGCCCATGGTGGCTCAGAATCGGCGGTTCGCAAATTCGATCTCGGCTATTCGGACACCGATTTGCCTGTCACAGCGAGGAGTTGTGATTGGGATCACCCAGTGTGAGTGCCGAGCATGGCTGACCGATCGTTCGGTCAAGCTGCGCGTCAGATGCGCGTGGCCCTGCGGTTCGTCAGCCCGCAGTGTGTCTTCCACCCCTCGGCGGTGAGCGGCCTGTCGGAGACCAGGGCGGTGGCGAAGTGCTCGGTGAAGTCGGCGGCTTCCCGACGACTTCCGCGCTGGCACCGCTCGGTAGGTCCCAGACCGGCGCCATGAGGCCGTGTACGGGTGAAGAGAGTCAAAAGTGAGCCCTTAGCTTGGGAAGCTAACCTCGGGCTTTCGCGAGCGGCTTGTGCGGGTCTTGATCAGATAGCCGGAGAGTACTGCTGAGCTGCAACGATGGGGCTTGCCGGGAGTTCTGTCCGCTGTGAAGGGAGGAACACTCCCCAGGTGAACGAGCGCATCGGGCCCTTCTCGCCTGTCGGAGCCCTTGTGGGCGGCGGAGGCGTAGGCACCCACAAAATGGCTGGTCACGGTGCGGCCTGTGCAGGATCCTGAGCGTATGCCTCGGCGTCTGATGTTCGTGCAGTTGAAGACCGGTTACAACACCGACCGTGGACCCTCGTGGATCGGATGGGTGGACTTCTCGAAGACCTGGAGCACGGCGTACTTTCATGGCCGGACACTGCGCCGGGCAGCGGGGATGTTCGACGCGAACTTCTACGACGTACAGACCAACGAGGAGTTCTGGGTCTCCGCGCCGAAGCGGGACCGCACGGACACCCGCTACGGCCCCTCCAACCCTGAAATCGAGCCGGACGCCGTCGAGACCTATCACGCCTTCCTGGAGGGTGCTGCCCTGCCAGGCCGGGAAAACGGCTAGCCGCGCGCCCTCGCGAGTGGGCCTGTCCGAGTCTTGATCAAATAAATGGAGAGTGCTGCTGACCTGCAACGATGGGACTTGTCGAGGGTCCTGTCACTGCAAGGAAAGAAGCACTCTCCAGGTGAAGAAGAGTAACGGGTCGTACCCGCGTGTCCGTGTCGAGGGCGGCGGCCGTGGAGTTGTTGCCCAGGCCGGGGCCGTGCTCCTGGTCGAGACGGTCCGCAAGTCCGGCCTGGACGCCGCGATATCCGCGGCGCTGGCGCCGTGGCGCAAGCCGCGGGCCGTGCACGATCCGGGCAAGATCCTGCTGGATGTGGCGCTGGCCGTCGCACTCGGCGGCGACTGTCTGGCAGACGTCGGCATGCTGCGGGCCGAGCCGGCTGTGTTCGGTCCGGTGGCCTCCGATCCGACCATCTCCCGCCTCGTCGACGCGCTCGCCGCGTCCGGTCCGAAAGCTCTTGCGGCGATCCGGGGCGCACGTTCCGAAGTGCGTCGGCGAGTCTGGGAGTTGGCCGGGGCAAGCAGTCCGGCCGCCGACGGCCAGGTGATCGTGGACATCGACGGGGTGCTGGTCCTCGCGCACTCCGAGAAGCAGGACGCCACCCCGACCTGGAAGAAGACCTTCGGTCATCACCCGCTCGTCGCGTTCGTCGACCACGGCCCAGCCGGGTCCGGGGAACCGGTGGCCGCCCTGCTGCGGCCTGGCAACGCGGGCTCCAACACCGCCGCCGACCACATCGAAACCGCCCAACTCGCTCTGGCCCAACTGCCCAAACACCTGCGGCGGGGACGGCAGACACTGATCCGCACCGACTCCGGCGGCGGCACCCACGCCTTCCTGGACTGGCTCTCCCGCCGGGGCCGGTGGCTGTCGTATTCCGTCGGAATGACCATCACCGACGCCATCCACCAGGCCGTCCTGAAGATCCCGAAGAGGGCGTGGACGCCGGCCTACGACGCCAGCGGCACCGAACGGCCCGGAGCCTGGGTCGCAGAGGTCACCGACATGCCCGACCTGACCACCTGGCCCACGGGCATGCGGCTGATCGTCCGCAAGGAACGCCCGCACCCCGGCGCCCAGTTGCGCCTCACCGACCTCGACGGACTACGGCTGACCTGCTTCGCGACCAACACGAAAGGCGGCCAGCTCGCCAGCCTCGAACTGCGTCACCGCAGGCGGGCCCGCTGCGAGGACCGCATCCGAGGCGCCCGCGCCACCGGCCTGCGCAGGCGCCAGGGGCACCGGGCCCAAATTGATCGCTCGCCAAGTGCCCCGCAGAGGTCGGCGGAGCGGCTTTGGGGTGGCGCTGCTTTGGCGCGAGTGATCATGTCCCCGTAAGCTTCTGGCGCGTCGGGCAGTCTGTGGACCTGCCCGGTAAAGCACGACGTTGGGGCCATGATCTGCGAGGCTCGCGCCAAAGTGGCTCCGTAAAGCCGTGGAGCCGACCGCACCAGCCGCGACGTGCCCCTTCTCTGACGGCAAGCGGCTAATTGCTGTGCGCGCGGCACGGGCGCCGGCCGGGCTGGAGCGGGGCGGAGACAGGAGCGCAGGCCCGGCCGGGGGCCGGGCCGCGCGCGGGGAGCGGAGCGAGCCGCCTTGAGAGTTCAGTGGAGAAAGTTGTAACTCAGTCGGTCTGCTGGGATCACTTGGGCACTGTCAGCACCATGCGGCTATCGACCTTCTCGATGACATGCCCCCTGGGGAGTTCGCTCTCTGGCGTGTCTACTGGATGGACGGTCATGCGCGGTGACGCCGTGCGGGCGGTCCCCCAGGCTGTGATGTGGGCGATCAGGTTGTGGGCTAGGGCCGTTCCGTCGGGGCCGTAGCCAACCGCGCCAAGTTGCGAGCGTAGTTCGGGGTCTGCCTCGTCCCGCTTGGCGATGAGATACGCGAGGGAGTTGCCGGAGACAAGGACGGGGCTCCGGCTGGGGATGGCGGGGCGTCGTGCAGTTTCTTCCGCCAAGGCTTGCTTGGTGACCTCGATACGGCAGACCGTGTCGTCGGAGGCTGTGGCACGCAGCCAGATGCCGTCGAAGGTTTCCTGGCTGCTTACTCGCGTCTGCGACCACTGCTCGGTGAGCGGGGTGGAGAACACCTCGCCCAGCCGGTCGGGGTCGACCGGCTGGTCCTGGTCGTGGTGGAGGCGGACGGTGCCGTTGGCCAGTTCGGTGGTGCGTTCGCCGGTCTGGCCGACGATGGGGACGAATCCGCAGAGTTCCATGTCGTCGGATACGAAGATGTTGCCGTGGCGGGTGAGGGCGATGGAGCGGGTCTGGCCGCGCCAGCGGAGGGGGAGGACGAGTCGGCCGCCGTCGGCGAGTTGCTGCCACCAGGGGGCGGGGATGTCCCAGAGACCGACGGTGGCGATCATTCGGCTGTAGGGAGCATGCTCGGGTGCGCCCTTCAGACCGTCCCGTTCCATGACCCTGACGTCTTCGTAGCCGGTGCGGTTGAGGGCCTCGCGGGCGTGCAGGGCGACTCCGGGGTCGATGTCGATGGTGGTGATCTGTCCCTTGGCGCCGACGAGTTCGGCGAGGAGGGCGGCGTTGTAGCCGGTGCCGGCACCGATCTCCAGGATGTGGTCGCCGGGCTGGGGGTTGAGTTGGGCCAGCATCATCGCGACCGTGGAGGGCACGGAGGCGCAGGACAGGGCCAGGGGGCCGTTGGGGTTGTCCTCGATGGTGACGGCTTGGTTCGTGTAGGCGTCGGCCTGGTTGAGGCCGGGCAGGTGGAGGTCGCGGCGGACGGTGCGCAGGGCTTGCTCGATCGGTGCGGGCAGCGGGCGTTTGGCGATGATCTCGTCCACGAGCTGGTTGCGGAGGTCGTCGAGGGCGGGGGTGTTGTTCACCTTGGCTCTTTCAGTCGAGGAGGAGACAGGTATCCCAAGCGGGGGCGGTAGCGCGGGTGGCGTTCAGGTCGTGGAGAGCGAGGAGGATTCCATCCGCACCGGTCAGGAGTCCGGCGGTCTCGGGGAGCGGGTGCTTGGCCACGTGAGTGGCGAAATGGGAGTGGAGAGACGGCAGAACCCGTCGGAGTGCGCTGTCCTGCGCTGTGTCGGCGGCCGAGCGTTCTGCCGCGAGGCAGATTCCGGCCCAGCCGTGGCAGACCGTGGCGTTGTCGACGTGGGCGAGTTGTTCGGGATCAGAGGCACAGGTCATGAGGGCGTCCTCGGCCAGGCGTTGGGTCGTCGTACGCGAACACTCGATTGCCGCGAGTTGTAGGGCGCGTGCGATGCCGGGTGTGCCATAGCACCAAGATGGTCTGCCGGGGCGGGCCGGTACGGGTGATCTGTTGATCCATGAGTCGAGAGTGACGGTCTCCGGCCAGGAGACGGCGCCGTTGGTTAAGCAGTGCGCTCGCTCTTCCAACAGACGGCAGATGTCCGTGAGGGCTGGGAGTTGACCGGCAGTGGTGTGCCCGGCGCGAGTGCTCAGGGCAAGGAGGGCGATGGGCCCGGCGACACCATGCGCCATGCCGAAGTTGCCGTGCCCTGTTGGCCAAGCAGCGTCGGTCCGACCGCTCGGGCTGTCCGAGGTCCACCAACCCGGTACTTCCTCGCCGTTGACCGTGATCGCCTGCTGGAGGAGGCGGACCAGGTAGCGCAGGACATCGTCGAGCAGTGCCGGTTGCGTACCTCGGTGCAGAAGCAGTGCACCCAGTCCCGTCAGGCCTGAGATCAGGTCGTACTCCCACATGCGTGGTGGGCGGCCTGTCTCCATTCGGCGATGAGCGTCCGCGAGGCGTGTGCGTACGAGCTTGGCGAGCGCGTCATCGAGGCTGCCGAGTGCGGAGCGGTAAGCCGGGTGGCCCGCTGTCTGGAGGACGTAGGCCACGGCCGGTGCCCCGCGATAGAGGCTCGCACCAGCGGGATGGACGGCCACCGGTTGTCCCGCCAGAGTCGCTGTGGTGGTGGCCACTGTGTCCCACTGCCCGCTGTCCCGGGCAAGGACTGCCTGGTAGAGGGCGGTCCCGGCGAGGCCGCGACCCAGGTCGTGCACGAAGTCGCTCACCGTGCTGCCCCCTGCGCCAGGAGGGAGCGGCATGCCTGCCGGGCGGCATGTCGGCATGCTGCCTCGGCTTCGCGGCCCGGGCCCATGATGCGGTTGTGGTGCATGTGCAGTAGCGACTCCAGCACCGGACCAGTCTGCTCGTCGGTGAGATGGGATCGGTACTCGGTGAGGGCGATGCGGCGCTGTTCGTACGCTGCGGACAGGCGGGGTGTCCTGGTTGGGCGTTGTGGGACGGCTTCAGTACGGGTGTGGTGAAGCGTCTGGCGGGTGACGCTGAGCAGGCCCTGGCCACGAGCGGGTGTGGTGGCCAGCCAGTGGACGCCTTCCTCGCCACCGAGGAGTCCGCGGGCGGTGTCGATCATTCCGAGTGCGCACAGCACGTGCCGGTCAAGGCCTGGCAGGTCGGTGAGTGCGGTCCGGGCCGCGTCGCTGTCGGCAACGAACACGGCCTCGGCGGATTCCAACGCCGGTCCGGTGCCGTAGCGGCCGAACTCGGGCCGGTATCCGTCGAAGACGAGCCGGGAGATGAGGGATTCCCTCTGTAGGTTCGCGGCCCAGCGCGCGACGGCCCGTATCACCGCCGTGTGTTCCCCTGGGCTGTGCGCGGCGATGCGCAGCCGGAGGTGGTCCTCCTCCTGCGCGGTGCGGTAGCGCACGAACCAGCTGTTGGGGCCGCCCAGCGGTCCGAGAAGGCCGGGCAGACCGCGGGTGAGGATCTGATCCATGAGCGTCGGGTGGGTGAACAACTTGGCTTGTACCCACGGCTGTTGGGGGTCACCTGGCATCGGCAGCATCCGGTTGGTCACGATCGGGGCTGACGTCAGGTCGGGGTGGGGCAGGGGCGGCCGGGTCGAAGTGAGCGGCAGCGTGAGTTCGTGGGCGTGGCCGATCCAGCCGAAGGCCTGTTCGTCGGGGGCTTCGAGCAGTTCGGCGTTGCCGTGGCGCCGGAGGTGGCTGTGGAGGAGGCGGGCGTGCAGTGGTTCGCTCAGGTCCAGGCGCAGGGTGCGGTCGTCGTCCCGCAGCTCGACGAGTTGCGGGCACTTCCACATCCGTGCCCAGTCGGCCATGGCCGACTGCCAGGCAGGTTGGAAGGGCCCCGGCGGAAGGTCGGCGTCGGCCAGGCGCCAACGGGCCGGGGAGAGGATCGACTTGCGGTAGCGGACCCGCGGTAAGTACGGCATCCCTGCCGCGAGAGGTCCCCAGTCGAACTGAGTCCACGCGGTGGCGAAGCCGCGCCCCAACAGAGCGATGAATCGGGCGATAGGCGGGGCCTGCTTCTCCAGCGCGAGCGGGTGCAGGACGACCGGCTCGACGACACGGCGCCGCGAGATGCACACCAGGTGCAGCCGTTTGCTCGTCGACATCACCGCCAGGTCATCGAGCGGGATCAGATCGTTGGCCGGGTCCCGGTGCTCGCCAACGGGAATCACGTACGACAGTAGAGCTGGGATGCGGGCTACGTTTTCGGCGTGCGGATGGAGCGGTGCGAAGGAGAGCTGGGCGGGTAGAGCGCCGTCGACCAGGGTGGGCAGCCGTCGATACACCTCGTCGAGGCCGCTGTCGGGGAGGGCGGTGGCGAACCGGCCGGTGAGCGTGCCGGTGCTCCAGGCGGGACGTACGGACACGGTGAACTCACCTTGGTCCAGGGCCTGCGTCGACGTCGCGTGCACGCGCACCGCCATCTCGACGTGCGGGGCGATGGCCTCGTCGTCGCGGCTGGTGTGGGCGCACAGTTCATCGAGGTCCGCGTCCGTGAGTCGGATCTCCCGGGCGCCGGTGAGCGCCGCCTGCCACGCCCTCGCCATCAGCAGCTCATCGCGCGGAAGTGCCTTCGACGTGATCTCTGGCCACAGCGACATCGGAAAGTCGGCCGGCAGGCCCACCCCAGCGGCCAGATCGACCGCATCCTGAAGCGGGATCAGGCTTCCGGCGCCGTACCGCTCCCAGAACAGGCCGTGGTACGCAGCCCACAGAGGCTTCTCGCCCACGTTCCGGGTCAGTCGGAGCAGCGCCACCGCAGCTCGCTCGGCCTCCTCCAGCAGCGGCGTTGGGATGCGAACCCTCGCGTCGAGTCGTAGGTCGACACTGAGTCGCACCCGGCCTCGGTCGCTGATGCCGTTCATGCGCTGCTCGGCCGTATCGCGCAGCACCTGTGCAGCGGCCGGATCGTCTGCCACGTCATGCTCGGCGAGCAGCCGACAAACAGCGGCCAAGTCGTCGAGCACACCGGCTGTTTCGGGCTTCAGGTGATCCATGTGGGAACGTAGGACACTCAGCATGTGCCCCAACGGGTCAGGCTCCGTCAGTGGCGCTGACAGGTCGCTGATCAGAAAGCTCGCCTCCAACGTGTCCGTGAGGAGCCGTGCGATCTGATCCGCCGTGCCGCCCAGCGCGATCAGTTGATCGGTGATCTCCTGGCACGGAACAGGGTGTCGCGTGGCCAGCGCGAGGACCGTAGCGAGCGGTCGTGTGATGGGAACGCTCGCGATACGGCCGCCGGACAGGGGCAGCATCAACACGTCGCCGTGCCTGGTTGCCAGGTCGTTGACCTGCAAGGTCAGGCGGGAAAGG
This sequence comes from Streptomyces sp. CA-210063, assembly GCF_024612015.1. Classification (NCBI taxonomy): domain Bacteria; kingdom Bacillati; phylum Actinomycetota; class Actinomycetes; order Kitasatosporales; family Streptomycetaceae; genus Streptomyces; species Streptomyces sp. CA-210063. The sequence goes on along the minus strand of NZ_CP102512.1, from coordinate 5,123,325 downwards.
ACGTCAGGACGCCGCTGGAGGTCGCGGCGGACATGGTCGAGCCAGAGCGTGTCCGGGCGGGCGATGGCACGATGGCCGGTACCCACTCGGGCCTCGGCAGAACCAGATTCCGCGGGGGTCACGCCGGCGAACAGACCGAACGGCGTGGGGCGTCCAGCGGCGCGCAGGAGGTACCGGGCGACTGCAGTCGTCGCCTTCCGTAACCGCTTCGGTTGGACGTCGGCGTCCTCAAGGATGTGGTGGACGGCTCGCGCGAGTTGGGGAGACGCAGCCCGTACTGCGGCAGCGAACGGCGGGCGCGCCCAGATATCAGCAAGCCACCGGCGGCAGTCGGGCGGATCGTCCAGGGTGGGCCAGCGGGTCTGCTGGGTGGTGAGCGGGAGGACAGCGGCCCGCAGCAGGAGCGCGTCACTGCGTTGGAGCAGTCTCGTCTGCCTCATCGTGGGTTCCCGTTCGGCTAGGTCGGTGTGGGCAGGGCGGTAGGCCATGCCCACACCGGTTCCGACGTGTGGGTCAGCTCGTGCAGGAGGAGGCGCAGGTGGACTCGCACCCGTCGCTGGTGTCGCAGTCCTCGGCTACCGGCATCGGCGCGTCCGTGATCGCGATGGTGAGCTGCCAGTCGTCGGTGATTGGTGCCGTCTCGGTCGTCGCGATTGCCATTCCAGTACCTCCGAAGGGATGGTTGGGCCGTCCACGGGAGGCGCGGACGGGGGAGCGCGGGACCCCCGCACCCGGCTGCCAAGGACTTGCATGCAACTGGCTGCGCGGATACCGCGTCAGGCACGCCAAGGAACCGTCATGCAGGCTGGCTCGCCCGGCGGACGGTCTACGACCTGCGACCTGCGTGTCGGCCATCCTCGACAGGAACCCTTTGACGGCGCCTGTCGAGGGTTCGGCCCGACGGTCCTTCCGCTCGTAGGGGTTACGCGCGGCTCATAATGTGGGCGATTCCGGGCGAGGCCTGAACTGCCTGTCGGCAGTCCGGTGCGGCCGGGGGCGCTGGCTGGCCGTCGAGGGCGCGGCACAGGGCGGCGTGCAGATGTTCGGCTTCGACGAGGGTGAGGGTCAGCTCGGTGTCCGTGGCGTGCCCGCCGGCGAGGAAGAGCCGCAGGGGTACGGCGAGATGTTCGTTGCCAGTGCGGCGCACGGGTTGCCCTGGAGTGCGCTCGATGGTCCAGCTCATGACGTCGCCTTCCCGATTCGGGTGAGGCGGTAGGTGCCCCAGAGTTGGCGTCCGTCCTCGCAGCCGTCCTGGGCCTTGGGGGTGCCCTTGCAGCCGCTGGCGCACTTGCGGGTGTGCTCGAACCACAGCCGGTAGGCGCGGAGCATGGGGATCTCGGCAGGAGGTGCGGCGGGCCGCCCGTTATGGACGTCGGTCATCGGCACGCCTCCTCTGCGAACCGTGCTGCGGCGCGAGCGCGTTGGTGTACCTCAGGCGCCAGGAGATAGGTGCCTACGAGCGTGCTCGTGATGTCGTCGGCGGAGATGGCGGGTAGGACGGTGGGCGGCCACGGGCGTGAGGTGCGGCGGCGACGTGCGCTGGCGAGGATCGCGGCCCACATCTCGGGTGAGGGGGTGCGAAGAGACAGGCCCGGGAGTGTTGTAGGAGTTGCGGGGACGGCCGTGTCGCGGGCCGTGTCGTAGTCGGGGTGGGGCGGTCCGAAGAGCACCCTTCTCACCCACACGATTGCCCGTGATACACAGTGCATTGTCGACTCCATTGCAGTCGGCCGTGCCCCGGGAGGTAGCCGCCTCGCCGGGGTATGGCGTTGTTCCGTGCGGATTCCACGGTCCCGTTCCCGTGATGGAGGAGAAAAGGAAAGTTCGGGGCGGACCACTTCACGGGAGCGGGAAACTTCTGTTTCACGGTGCGCTTCCATGTCGCTACGGTGGGTTCGTCATTGTGGGGACGGAGGGCTCATGTCGGCTCAACACCAGCCGAATCTCACGCTGCGACGGCTCATGACCGAGTACGGGTTCACGAGGGAAGGCCTCGCGGAGGCTGTGAACGCGGCGGCAGAGCGGACCACCCGTCAGCCCGGCAATTGCAGCGCGCGCCTCGTCGGTTACTGGCTGAGCGGAAGGGTCTCCTGGCTGAGGGACCGCAGCCGTATCCCGCTGGAGGAGGTGTTCGGCCGGCCCGCCGAAGAACTCGGTTTTCGGGCTCCCGCCTCACAGGGCGAGGGAGTTACCGTGCGGAGGAGAACCCGCACCCCGCCCCAGGATGTGCCCGTGCGACGCCGTCAGTTCATCATCGGCCTGACCGGAAGTCTGCTCGCCCTGCCGCCGCTGCCGGAGTCGGGGCGGCTCGGTGTGAGCGACGTGGACCGTGTGCAGGCCGCCGCCGCGAGGCTTCACCAGATCGACGACGTGCACGGGGGAGGGCAGCTGTCGGACATCGCGGCGCGGTACATCAAGTACGTAGAAGATGCTGCCCGTCGCTGCACGTACGGCGGAAACGTGGAGGTGCGTCTCCACCGAGCGCTCGGTGAAATGGCCACCAGCGCCGGGTGGTTCGCCTTCGACGCGGGTCAGCAGGACAAGGCCCGACGTTGGTGGGATGCCGGGTTGCGCTACGCCCTGCTGGGCCGGGACAAGCCGCTCCAGGCTCGGATCTGGTCGTCGATGTCGCACCAGGCATGGCAGTTGGGACATGGCGGTGAGGCCGTCTCGATCGCTCGCGCGGCGCTGGAGGAGACCAGGGGGCGCAGGGACGGGCAACTGTCGTCGCTGCTGCATTCGCGGGTTGCCCAGGGGCACGCGCTTCAGGGTGAGTCCGGCTGGTGCGCACGGTCCCTGTTACGCGTCGAGAAGGAGTTCGACCGGGAGCCGGTCGAACCGCAGAGATGGCTGGCGTTCTACAACGTCGGCGAGTTGTCAGCCACGGCGGCCCTGTGCTTTATGGACCTGGGGCAGTACGACAAGGCTGTCGGCGCTGCCCGCGCGTCCCTGCGTGCCGTGCAGTCGGGCCCGTACCGGCGTAATCAACTTGCCTCCCACGTGCGTCTCGGTCGCGCCCTGTCAGCGGCTGGCGAATTGGAGGAGGCCGTGGCGGTCGGCAACGAAGCACTCGCACTTCTGCCGGAGGTACACAGTCCCCGGATCGGCGGACGCCTGAGGCAGCTACGGGACGAACTGGTCGACCGTGCTGCACCTGATGCGATGGAATTTTCCGAACGATACGAGGCGGTGGCCCCATGACCGTAGACCTGCTGACGACCAGCTACTACACCGGCGCACAACTGGCGGAGATCCGCGGAACCCTCCTGGATGTGTACGCCGACGTGTACGCGGAGGACATCGCCACCAATCCGTTCTTCTCCATGGAGCGTTTCGAGGAACGGTTGGAAGGTCATGTCGCAGCTGGTGGCTGGGGGTGCGTCGTCGCCGATGTCGGTGGTGACGTGGCCGGCTTCACCTACGGGTTCACGGCTCGCGATGACGTGTCGACGTTCAAGCTGTGCGAGAACATGCTCCGCGAGCGGTGGCGTAAGCGCGGCATCTCCCGGGTCATGCACGACGAGTTGATGAGCCAGCGACAGGAAAAGCGCGCTGAACTGCTTGTACGCCGGGAGCGGCCGCGGTTGCGGGTCATGTACGAGACCTGGGGGTACGAGCATGCGGGGGAGAAGCTGCCGTTCCCTGACTCCCCGCTGTACGACGTCATGGTCCTCGCCCTGCGCTGAAGCCGACGGCATCCTCGCCGGGACCGGACTCGCCATCGACCTCCCGCCACCATCACCCCGAAGCGCATGGTCAGTTAATCGGTTGCATGCCACCGAGACGGGGTGTCAGATCCCGGCTATGACGATTGTGCTGAGTACGCCGACGGCCGACGGGGTGCGCGAGGCTCTTGCGGCGCTGCGGGAGTGGCAGCATGACGAAGCGCCGATGCAGCTGCATCCCGGGGACATCGGCTGGAACTACCGGTTCGGAACGGCCGAGACGGCCGCGGCGGTTCGGACCTGGAGCCGGGACGGACGGATCCTCGCTGTCGGGATGCTGGATTCGCCGACGCTGGTGCGGATGACGGTCGCTCCCGACGCTTTCCAGGACGAGGACTTGGCGCGGCGGCTCGTCGAGGACTTCTCGCTGCCTGAGCGCGGCGTGCTGCCGGAAGGAGCGGTGTTCATCGAGGCGCCGCAGGGCCTGCTGCTCCACGATCTGTTGACCAAGGAGGGCTGGGGTGTCGACGAGCCGTGGACGCCGCTCTTCCGCGACCTCGCCGAAGCGGTGGAGGACCCCGGTGTGTGGATCAAGGCGATCGGCCTGGAGCAGGCACAGGACTTCGCCGCCGTGCTGCGGTCCGCGTTCAACACGACGAAGCCCACGCGCGAGTACCGGCACGAGATGTCCGCGGGACCGTTCTACGCCGACGCCCGATGCCTGGGTGCTTACGACCAGGGCAACCCCGTGGCGGTGGTGACCGTCTGGTCGGCCGGCCCGGGGAAGCCGGGACTGGTCGAGCCGATGGGCGTCCATGCGGACCACCGCGGCCGCGGCTATGGCCGGGCGATCACCGTCGCCGGGGCGGCCGCACTGCGGGAGATGGGCTCGTCGAGCGTGCGCGTGTGCACGCCGAGCTCCAACGTCGGCGGCGTCGCGACGTACAAGGCGGCCGGGTTCGCGGCGAGGCCGGAGATCGCCGACCGGATCCGCAAGGTCTGACGTCGTCTGACGTCGCAGTCGCCTCCCTCCACCTTGCCAACGCGCTGACCCGTCACGGACAGCCGCGCGCGGCCACAGCGCAACCTGTCAGCCCGGCGCGACACCCGCCATGACATCCGCGCCCGCGATAACATCCGCGATCTGATGTCGACCGGTAAGGGGGAGGGGACCGTGACGGCCATCGCGGTGACCGGGCACCTGGAGCTGGCCGAGGGCACTGTCCCTCTGGTGCGTGCGGCTTTGGGGGACTTGCTCCGGCCGTACGCCGGTGACGGGCGGCTCGTCGGGGTTTCCTGTATCGCCAAGGGGGCCGACACGCTGTTCGCCGAGGCCGTGCTCGCCGTCGGGGGGCGGCTGGTCGTCGTCGTGCCCTCGCGGGACTACCGTCGGAGCACCGTCGAGGCTGAACACGGAGCTTCCTACGACCGGCTTGTCGAAGCCGCCGAGGAAGTCCTCGTCCTTCCCTATGCGACGGCCGACCGGCAGGCGTACGAGGCCGCCAACGCCGTGCTCGTCGAACGGGCCGATCGGCTCGTGGCCGTGTGGGACGGTGCGCCGCCCACCGGCAAAGGCGGTGGCACTGCCGATGCCGTTCTTGAAGCGCGGGCGGCGGGTATCCCGGTGGACGTGGTGTGGCCGGACGGGGCCGCTCGCCGAGGCTGAGGGACTTGGCGGGAACGGAACAGGCGGGCCTGCTCCAGGCTTTCCCGCCGTCGCTCGGATCACACGGCCAGGGCAGCGCCGGCCGCCGCGGTTTCACCCGGCAGGGGCGTTCCCGACTTGTTGGTCACCAGGCTTACGTTCTCGACGAACAGCTGGAACAGCAGCTGGCTCGGGCCGACTTCCCTTCCCCTCTTGCCGTTGGCGCCCTGTGCGACAGCCACACTGAACGGCTCGTTTTCTTCTGGCTTCACTCCGAGGTAACCGGGCAGCGTTCCTTCGTTCGGGTTCGCATTCTGGTATTCTCCGCCATTCGCCTTGCGGATCAGTTCGGATTTATAGCTCGGGCCGAGGGCCATGTATTCGGGATCGAAAAGAAGCTCGTGTGCGCCAGGCTTCAGTGTGAACTTCAGCAGGACTTGATACGCGTCACCCTCCATGTTGTGGTATGACTCGGCCTGACCCTTGTCGCCCAGGTGAGCACCGACGGTCATGCCCTTGTGATTGGTCTTGAACTCCTTCGATGACCCACCGTCGTCCGCCACGTATTGCAGGGCGTCAATCTGTGCGGTGCTGCCCCAGTATTCCAGGGCGCTCCGCGCCTCGCCCACGCTCATGGCCCTGAACAGCTCCAGCTTTCCGGACGTCGGCGATTTGGCCTGGAGTTGACGCAGGAGATCCGGGCCGACCCTCTGGATGATTTCATCCATCGTGCGCCCCGGGGACGCCTTACTGCTCTTGGCCTTGCCCTTACCCTTCTTCGGCGGCTTGGCCGCGGCCATGAGTTCCGCTTTGGTCTTGACCATCGCTGGTGTGGCCTTACCGTCCTGGCCCACCACCCCTGCTTGACGTTCCCAATGCTCGGTCGTCATGACGTTTTGGGGGTTTTCCGGGTTCTCGTGGTCGTAGACGCGCTGTACGGAGGGGAGGGGGGCCGACGGGTGGGAGGGCGGCGCCACTTGGCGTTGCAGGTTCGGAGCGGCTTGGGGGTCGGCCGCCAGGGCCCTGCCGGCGTTCGCCTCGGCTTCGCGCTCGAAGCGGTCGGACGGGTCGGAGACCTTCAGTCCGTTGCCGGTGTCGGTGCCGGCGACCGGGCCTTGGCGTTGCTGGATGACGTGGGTGAGTTCGTGGGCCAGGGTGTGCCTGTCCCCGCCGCCGTCTCCGAGGACGACGTGGTGGCCGCTGGTGTAGGCGCGGGCGCCGACCTCGGCGGCGGAGGCCTTGGCCGCGGCGTCGTTGTGGATACGTACGTCGGAGAAGTCCGCGCCCAGACGCGCTTCCATGTCGGTGCGGGTGTCGTCGTCCAGCGGCCGGCCGGACGTGCGCAGCACGTCGTGGACGGCGGAGCGCTGCACCGCGGGCTGCTCCGCGGGTCCGAGTCGCTGTTCGTTCTCCTGGTGGCCGCATCCGGCGCTGTGCTCGTGCTGTTCCTGCGCCCAGGGGTGACCGGCCTTGCGGAGCATCTGGACGACCGCGCCGTTGCCCGCACCGGCCGGCAGGCCGAGCAGGTCACGCAGCTGCGCGGACGCGGCGGACGTGGCGGCAGCGGGCTTGCGGGCCGCCGTACGGCTGCCGGCGGCCCCGGAGTGGTCGGCCTTCTCGTGTTCCTGCACGGGAGCCCCTTTTCTGGCGCGAGATCGTCAACTTCCCTGCGTACGCGGCGGGGAGTCACCGGCGCAAGGTACGGAAGGGCAGCATGAACCGACCGGACGGGCAGCGGCCCCACCGCCACCGGGCTCCCCGCGGACCACAGCCACGGCTACGGCCACGGCCCCGGCCATGTCCGGTCGGGCCTTGCCGGGGCCGACGTCAACTGCCGCCGCGGCAGCACGACATGAGGCCCGGGAGACAGCTCCCGGGCCCCTCACCTGTGCGGGCTGAACCCGCCGGTCTCAGGTCGCCGTCGTGAGGATGACCAGTTGCTGCGTCGCTCGGGTCATCGCGACATAGCGGTCCACCGCTCCTTCGATGCCGACTCCGAAGTCCTCCGGGTCGAGGAGGATCACCAGGTCGAATTCGAGGCCCTTCGACAGCTCGGGGGTGAGGGAGCGGACGCGGGGCGTCGTACCGAGGGCCGTGGGGGAGGCCGTACGGGATGCGGGGTCGGCGATGACGCAGGCGATTCCGTCGGCGTGTTCCGCGAGCCAGGTGTCGAGGACCGGGTCCAGGTCCGAGGCCGGTCCGTGTACGACCGGGACGCCGCCGCTGCGGATGGACGTCGGGACGTTGGCGTCGGGGAGCGCGGCGCGGATGACCGGCTCGGCCTCCGTCATGATCTCTTCCGGGGTGCGGTAGTTGATGCTCAGGGACGCCAGGGTGACCCGGTCGAGCCCGATCCGCTCCAGCCGCTCCTGCCAGGATTCGGTGAAGCCGTGCCTCGCCTGGGCGCGGTCGCCGACGATCGTGAAGCTGCGGGACGGGCAGCGCTGCAACAGCATCTGCCATTCCGCCTCGGTCAGTTCCTGCGCCTCGTCCACGACGATGTGGGCGAAGGGGCCGGAGAGCAGGTCCGGGTCCGCGGTGGTCAGTTCGGACTCGTCGACCAGGCTGACCTTGGCGTCCTCGCCGCGCAGCATCGTCACCAGGCCCTCGCCGTCGTCGGCGTCGGCGCCGGAGTTCGATACGGCCTCGATCAGGTTGTCGACGACCTGTTCCATGCGCTCGCGCTGGGCGGCGATGGTGGCCGCGTGCCGGCGCTTGCGCTGGGCCGTCTCCGGGTCGCCGAGGCGTTGGCGGGCCGCGTCCAGGAGGGGGAGGTCGGAGACCGTCCAGGCCTGCGGGTCCTCGCGCTGCAACCGCCGCACTTCCTCCCGGCTGAGCCAGGGCGCGCACATACGGAGGTAGGCGGGGACCGACCACAGGTCTCCGACCAGGTCGGCCGCTTCGAGGAGGGGCCAGGCGCGGTTGAAGGTGGTGACCAGTTCCCTGTTCTGCAGGAGGGACTTGCGGAGGAGGTGGGGCGGGGCGTCGCCGTCGTGTTTGTCGGTCAGGATCGTGAGGAGTTCCTCCCAGACCTGGTGGCGGGCCTCGTTGTGCGGGGTGCCGGGTTCCGCCGCTTCGAAGGCCGCCGTCCAGTCGTCGGCGCTCAGCCAGATGTCGGACCAGTGGGTGGTGACCGTCATGCCCTGGGTGGGCGGCTCCTCGTAGAAGCGGACGGCCTTCTCGATCGAGCCCACCAGGTCCGCCGACGACTTCAGGCGGGCCACCTCCGGGTCGGGCTCGATGCCGGCCGCCGCTCCCTCGGTGACCAGGTCCCGCAGGATGCAGGTCTGTACGCCCTCCTCGCCGAGGCTGGGGAGGACATCGGCGACGTAGGAGAGGTACGGGCGGTGAGGGCCTACGAAGAGGACGCCGCCCCGGCGGTGGCCGAGGCGGGGGTCGGAGTGGAGGAGGTAGGCGGAGCGGTGGAGGGCCACGACCGTCTTACCGGTGCCGGGGCCGCCGTCCACGACCAGGGCGCCGCGCGAGCTCGCCCGGATGATGGCGTCCTGGTCGGCCTGGATGGTGCCGAGGACGTCTCGCATCCGCTCCGACCTGTTGGTGCCCAGGCTGGCGATGAAGGCGGACTGGTCGTCGAGGGCGGCCGCGTGGTGGTCGGTGAGTCCGTCCAGTTCGTCCGGGGAGAACACCTCGTCCCAGTAGTCGGTGATGCGGCCGCTGGTCCAGCGGTAGCGGCGGCGGCTCGTCAGGCCCATCGGGTTGGCGTGGGTCGCGCCGAAGAACGGCTCGGCCGCCGGGGAGCGCCAGTCGATCAGCAGGCGGCGGCCCGTCGTGCTGTCCGTGAGGCCGAGTCGGCCGATGTAGACGGGCTCGGAGTCGTCCGTGCTCACCATGTGGCCGAGGCACAGGTCCAGGCCGAAGCGGCGCAGGGTGCGCAGACGGGCGGTCAGGCGGTGGATCTCCGTGTCCCGGTCCATCGCCTGCCGGCCCAGGCCGCCGGGTGCCTTGCGCGCGGCGTCGAGCTGGGCGGTCACCTCGGCGATCGACTGCTCCAGGCACTGCGCGAGGGCCGCGAAGTGCCGCCCGTCGTCGGCGATCAGCTCCGGGTCGGCCTTGGCGGAGAGACGGTCGGGGAGGTCGAACGCGCTGGTGGTGGTCGGGGGGTTCACGTTATTGACTCCGAACGCTCCGAGTGTGGGGTCGCTTACGACCTTGGGTTCTGCTCGATGGCTCTGCTGTGACCATGGGTTCTGTTCGATGGCTCTGCTGTCACCATGGGTTCTGCTCGATGGCCCAGCCGTGACCATGGGTTCTGGCTGTACGGGCCTGCCGTGACCTTGGGTTCTGGCTGTACGGGTCTTCCCTGACCTTGGGTTCTCGCCCTACGGTCCTGCCGTGACCATGGCTTCTGGCTCGGTGGCCCAGCCGCGACCATGGGTTCTGGCCCTACGGTTCTGCCGCCACCTTGGGTTCTGGCTCGACGCTCCTGTTCGTTCACGGGGTCCTGGCCGGCGGACCTCGCTCGACGACCCCGCCGGGATCACGTGGACACCGGCCGTTTTCTCTCGCCGGGATCAGGCGGACACCGGCCGTTTCTCCCGCCGGGATCACACGGACACCGGTCGCTTCTCCCGCCGGGATCACGTGGACACCGACCCTCCATCCTGGCTGATCGTGTCAAGGAGCAGTTTCGCCGCCACCATCGCCCCGTCCGTACGGACCATCCCGGCCACGGCGGTCGCCCGGGCACGCGTCTCGGGCGCCAGGGCCACCTCCAGCGCGGCCGACAGGGACTCGAACGTCGGGGCCGGGCCGTCGTGGGCCACGCCGATGCCCAGGTCGGCGACCCGCCCCGCGAAGTATGGCTGGTCCGCGAACTGGGGCACCACCACCTGCGGCGCGCCCGCCCACGTGGCCGCGGTCGTCGTACCCGCGCCGCCGTGGTGGACGACGGCGGCCACCCGGCGGAACAGCGCGTGGTGGTTGGCCTCGCCGATGACGAAGCAGTCGTCCCGGTCGTCGACGAGGGCGAGGCCGGCCCAGCCGCGGGAGACGACCGCGCGGCGGCCGTGCGCGCGGATCGCCTCGACGGACGCCCGGGCGACGTCCTCCGCGCCGCCCAGGACGATGCTGCCGAAGCCGACGTACACCGGGGGTGTGCCGGCGTCCAGGAACGCGGTCAGCCCGGCCGGCAGCGGGCGCTCATCCGGCACGATCCACGTACCGGTCTGTACGACATCAAGGTCAGGCTCCTGCCCCGGGCCCGAGGCGGAGCCCGGCGCCTCCTGCCCCAGCCCCGAGGCGGAGTCCGGCGCCTCCTGCCCCGGGCCGAAGGCGGAGCCCGGCGCCTCCTGCCCCAGCCCCGAGGCCGAGTCCGGCGGCCCCTGCCCCAGCCCCGAGCCGGACCCCGACGCCTCCCGCCCCACCCCCAAGGCGGAGCCCGACCGCTTCTCCCGCAAACCTGAGGCGGAGCCCCCCGCCCCCCGCCCCACCCCCAAGGCGGAGCCCACCCGCTTCCGCCACGGATCCAGGACCGGGTCCGTCCCCAGCCACGGGCGGTCCGTGAAGACATGGTCGCGGACGTCGTCGACCGGCGGCAGGCCGACCGACTCCCGGTGGGCGTTGATCACCTCGCCGAACAGTTCGTTCGCGCTCCGGGCGTCCAGGTCCCACAGCACGCGGTTGTCGGTCACGTCCGGGGGCAACGGCCGGCCCGGCCGCTGCATCGGCGGGTGGTGCGGCGAGGGCAGGGAGATCGACTGGAAGCTCGCGTACACGTAGGGGATGCCCAGTTTGTCGGCCACCGACCGCACGCAGGCCGCGGCCGGGAGCAGACCGGTCGCCACCAGCACATCGCAGCCCTCGGCCGCCTCCGCGACCGTGTCGAACTGCGCGAGCAGCTCGGCCGCGCGCCGGGGCACGCCGTCCGCCGTCGGCGACGTCGCCGCGGTCATCAGCGCGCGCACCGACCGGCCGAACGGCACCAGCGGTACGCCGACACCGGCCAGCCGCCGCTCGAACTCCTCGTCCGGCGGCGCGCACACCCGCACCTCCGCGCCGAGTTCACGCAACCGCATCGCGAGTCCCGCCACCGGTTCGACGCCCCCGCGCGAGTCGTAACTCGCCAACAGCACACGCATGTGCGCGCCCCCATTTCCTCGCGGATTCCGGCTCAGGCCGGAGATTCTGCGGCACGACGGGGGCCTTGCCGCAAGCCCCCCGGTGCGCTATAAGTTGAGAGTGGCAAGGAGTGGGTTACCTCCTTGCCTTTGCTTTTGACCCGGCACCCCGAGGGCGTCCAGCCAGGGGGCCGGGTTTTTCTGTGCACCTCGTCGTGCACCTCGTCGTGCACCTCGTCGTGCACCTCGTCGTTCACATCCTCGGACGAGAGTCAGTTCACCAAGCGTGATCCCGGGTTGATCCCGCCATCCACCCAGCATCCACCCACCCGTGGTTCATCTATGTGAACAGAAATCACGTGCCGATCTATTGACGTGCTCAGGCCACCCTCTCGACACTCACTCGCAGGGAAAGCGCTTTCCGGACCGCACTCTGGATCTCATCCCTGGAGGCCGAACGATGCACACGACGCACGTGAGACCCGTCATGGCGACCGCGAGCGCAGCTCTGGTCGCAGGCCTGCTCGTCGCGGTGTCCGGTACGACGGCGCACGCCGCGACCACCCGGTACGAGGCGGAGGCCTCACCGGCTGTCTGCACCGGCACGATCGACTCCGACTGGACCGGATACTCGGGCAGCGGATTCTGCAACGGCACCAACGCCGCAGGCGCGTACGCGCAGTTCACCGTGACCGCACCCGCATCGGGCACGGCGACACTGTCCGTCCGCTTCGCCAACGGCACCACCGCGGCGCGGGCCGCGAGCGTCACCGTGAACGGTGCGACGGCCGCGACCACGTCCTTCGAGGGCACCGGCACCTGGACGGCGTGGACCACCAAGACGCTGACCGTGCCCGTGAGTTCGGGCAGCAACGTCATCCGGATCAACCCCACGTCCTCCACCGGGCTCCCCAACATCGACCACCTCGACGCCAACGTGCCCGACGGCACCACCACACCGCCGCCGTCGAGCTCCGCGCTGTACGTCTCGCCGAGCGGGACGGACTCCGCGGCCGGTACGGTCTCGGCCCCCACCACCCTCACCTCGGCGATCAGCCGGATCACCGCCGGCGGGACCATCTACCTGCGCGGCGGCACATACGCCCACTCCTCGACCGTCACCATCCCGGCCGGCAGCTCCGGGACCGCCGCCGCCCGCACGAAGCTCTCCGCCTACCCGGGCGAGACCCCGGTCCTCAACTTCTCGGCACAGAGCGAGAGTTCATCGAACCGCGGGCTCCAGCTCAACGCCTCGTACTGGCATGTCTACGGCATCGTCGTCGAGCGCGCCGGGGACAACGGGATCTACGTCGGCGGCAGCGACAACGTCATCGAGCGGACCGTGACGCGGTTCAACCGGGACACGGGGCTGCAGTTGGGGCGGATGGCCTCCAGCACGCCCACCGCCGACTGGCCGTCGGACAACCTCATCCTGAGCGCCGAGTCGCACGACAACGCCGACTCCGACGGGGAGGACGCGGACGGGTTCGCGGCGAAGCTCACCACCGGGACGGGGAACGTCTTCCGCTACGCCGTGGCCCACAACAACATCGACGACGGATGGGACCTCTACACCAAGCCGGACACCGGTGCCATCGGGCCGGTGACCATCGAGGACTCCCTCGCCTACGAGAACGGCACGCTCAGCGACGGTTCGCAGGCCGGGAACGGGGACCGCAACGGCTACAAGCTCGGCGGTGACGACATCGCCGTGAACCACATCGTCCGGCGCAGCATCGCCTACGACAACGGCAAGCACGGTTTCACGTGGAACAGCAACCCGGGGACCATGGCGGTCTCGGGCAACGTGAGCATCGACAACACCGAGCGGAACTTCAACTTCGACGGTGGTACGTCGGTGTTCCGCGACAACACCTCGTGCCGGAGCGGCAGCGGTACGAACGACCGGATCATCGGTAACTCCGACAGCTCCAACCAGTTCTGGTCCGGGACGAACGGGGCCCGGTGCTCCTCGTACGACGGCGGCATGAACTGGTCCTTCGGCAGCGACGGCAGCCTCGACGTCACCTTCGGTTGAGGGCGTGACCTCGGTTGAGGACGTGACCTCGGCTGAGGGCGTGACCTTCCGTTGAGGTTTGCCCCCGCTCGGAACGGTTCGGTTCGCCGTTCCGAGCGGGGGGCCAAAGCTGTCGGTGGTGGCCCGGCTCGCCGGCGCTCAGCCCTGTGGCTCGCTGATGTTGACCATCCACGGGATGCCGAAGCGGTCCGTGCACATGCCGAAGACGTCGCCCCACATCTGCTTGTCGAGGGGGACGGCGACCGTGCCGCCGGCGGAGAGCTTCTCCCAGTAGCCGCGCAGTTCGGTGTCGTCGTCGCCGCTGAGGCTGACGGAGAAGTTGGTGCCGGGGGTGTGGTCCATGCCGGGCGGGGTGTCGGAGGCCATCAGGGTGAAGCCGCTCGGGGTCTCCAGCATGCCGTGCATGATTTTGTCGGACTCGGGAGCGTCCGGTTGGCCGAAGCTGCCGTAGGTGTTCAGCGACAGCTCGCCGCCGAAGACCTCCTTGTAGAACTCCAGCGCCTGCCGGGCGTCGCCGTCGAAACTGAGGTACGGGTTGAGCCGCGAGACCATGAAAACCTCCCTGAAACGGGCAAACGGTCAGTTGCCCGGAGACTAGCCCCCGGCACTGACAACGGCATGCCGGGCGCCTTCCGCGGCCGACTCCGCCGACCGACTCCGGCGTCCGCCCGCCCAGTTGTGGCCGCCGCCACAAACGGAACGGGACGCTTCAGGTCTTCACACAGTACCCATCGGTAGCAGGGGCCTCTGCTGTTACTTTCGGTTTCAAGATTCCCTGGAACCCCCACCGAGGCCCCCCATGCCCAGCACATCCCTTTCGCCTTCCCCCGCCCCTTCGCCTTTCCCTTCCCCTTCCTCTGTTCTCCGCGCGGGCGGTCGGCACCGTAAGACCAAGGCCCCCAACCCGGCGCTGCGCCGGGCGGCCGTGATCGCGGTGGTCGCCCCCGTCGCCGGGACGATCCTGGCCGGGCCGTCGGCCTTCGCCGCCGACAAGGCCACCGCCAAGGCGGGCACCACCGAACTCGACCCCACCGAGCAGAAGATCGCGGACAACCTGAACACGCGCAGCCAGGACACCCGGCTCGGCAGCACGCTCAGCGGTGTCGTCATCGACGCCAAGTCCGACAAGGTCGTGTGGGGGCACAACGCCGACACCGCGCTGATGGCCGCATCCAACACGAAGCTCGCGACCTCCACCGCCGCGCTGACGGTGCTCGGCCCGGACCACCGGCTCACCACGAAGGTCGTGTACGGCGACGGCACGCTCACCCTCGTCGGCGGCGGCGACCGCACCCTGACGACCGACGACCTCGACGCGCTCGCCAAGACCGCCGTCGCCGGGCTGAAGAACGCCGGGCTCACCTCGGTGAAGGTCCGTATCGACGACAGCCTCTTCCCCGAGCCGACCCTCGCCAACGGCTGGAACACCGGCTACTACCCGGACTCCATCGCACCGGTACGCGCGCTGGTCGTCGACTCGCACAACGTCGAGGACACCTCCCTCGACGCGGGCGGCGTCTTCGCGGGGCTCCTCGCCGAGCGGGGCGTCACGGTCGACGGCGAGGTCACCCGCGGCGTGGTCGGCAAGGGCGACGTGCCCGTCGCGACGCACACCTCCGACAAACTGTCCACCGTCGTGAAGCAGATGCTCAAGGTCAGCGACAACGACATCGCCGAGTCGCTGCTGCGCCTCACCGCGATCGGCGCGGGCCGCGCCGCCACCTTCGAGGACGGGACCGCGGTCGTCCGCGACGTCCTCACCCGGTACGGCATCTCGCTGGACCACTTCGAGATGTACGACGGCAGCGGGCTGTCCCGCGCGACGCGTATCCCGGCGCGGACCATGGCCGACATCGTCGACCTGGCCGCCGATCCGCGGCACAGCCAGACGCTGAAGTACATCATCGACGGGCTGCCCGTCTCCGGTGAGGCGGGCGCCACCCTGGGCCCGGAGTTCGGCCGCTTCGACACCGCCGACTCGCAGTGCGCCGTCGGCCAGGTCAAGGGCAAGACCGGCACCCTCACCGGCGCGGTCGCGTTGAGCGGTCTGACCAAGGACCAGGACGGCGACTGGAAGGTCTTCTCCTTCATCGAGAACGACTCCACCGCCGGCCCGTCCGACATCAAGGACGCCCTCGACGGCCTCGCGGCCACGGTCAACGGCTGCTGGGTGTGACGGCGGGAGCCGAGGGGGCGAGAAAAACTGTGATCACGGCAGCAGGATTTCGGTGGGGCCGCTGAAGTCTCCGTACGGGAACCCGCCCGACTCCCCGGTGTCGGCCGGGACTTCGCGGGCGGACGGTGAGGGTGGCGACGGCGGCCACGGCCGCTCTGACCGCTCCGGTGGCGCGTAAGAAAACTGGTGGCGCCGGAGGAGAAAATCGGCCGGGGTGGAGCGATGTTTTTATCGGTGTTCCGCCGGTATTCTTTCTGTATTTTTCCGGGCGGTTTTTGTTCTCCCCGCGTCGATTCCGTCCGTGCTAGGGTGGGCGTGAATTGCAGTTGTGGTTGCCATTTTCCGGTTCCCGGGCAGGTGATCATCACAGCGATCAGGGAGCCTGCGAGGTGCGGGTTCCAGTACTGCCACAGGAGAATTGACATGGCCACCGGTACGGTTAAGTGGTTCAACGCGGAAAAGGGCTTCGGCTTCATCGCGCAGGACGGCGGCGGCGCCGACGTCTTCGCCCACTACTCGAACATCGCCACCCAGGGCTTCCGTGAGCTTCAGGAAGGCCAGAAGGTGACCTTCGACGTCACGCAGGGCCAGAAGGGCCCGCAGGCGGAGAACATCGTTCCCGCCTGACGTCCGCATTACCTGACGCTCCGCGCATACACGGCGGAACAGAGGGCCCGCACCTTGAGGTGCGGGCCCTTTTCGTTGCCCGGCGCCGGTGGCCGCGGGCGCGGCGGTTCAGCCCGTGACCTCGAACGACGTTCAGCCCGTGACCTCGAACGACGCGGCGGGCGACACGAACTCCGTGTCGCCGTCCTCGGCCGTCGCCAGCGCCGAGATGTGCCAGGTGCCCTTGGCGAGGCCGGCCGCCTCCGCCTTCGTGACCTTGAGTGTGTAGGTGCAGCGGGACGTGTCGTCCGAGGTGCCGCGGCACTCGGCGCTGTCCACGTGCGTCATCTCCGCCTCGGTCGGGTCGAGCTTCGAACTCGCGGGCCAGGCGATGACCTTGAGGCCCTGGACGCCCGAGTTGTCGCTCACGTCCGCGGTGAAGGTGAACGAGCCGGCCTTGCCGCCGGTCGGGGCGACGTAGCGCGCCGACGTGTTCTCCACGGTGAGCTTCGTGGCGGCCGAGGCGAGGGCGAGACCACCGGCGGCCACTCCGCCGAGGGCGAGGACACCGACGACGGACGAGACGATGATGCGCTTGGACATGGGAAATCCCCCTGAATTCATTGCGGACGGAAATACACGGAAAGGTGAATCGCGGTGGAGCGATTCCCGCTTTCGATGTGATCGAGCTTATGGAGCGGGGTATATCCCGGTCGTCGCGCTGCGGGACGATTGCCCCCGTCGAACCGCAGGTAGAGGTCTATAACCCAGGTTCAAGAGGGACCTCCGCCTTCAGCCGGACTCGGGGCGCCGACCCGTGGCCCTAGCCTTGTCCCGCGATGATTCGAACAGATGACGACCGGCTGCTCCCGGTCCTGCTGATCTGCGCCCAGGCCCTGGTGTGGCCCGGGGCGGCGCTGGTGCGCGGTACGGTCCCGTCCGGGTCCGCGCTGCTGGTGGCGGCCCTGGTCGCCGGAGTGGTGACGGCCGCGCTCGCGCTGCGCCGTACCCGCCCGGTGGTCGCCCTCGTCGTGGTCGCGGCCGCGTGCGCGCTGGGTGCCGGGCCGCTGCCCGCCGGGGCGATGGCCGTCCTCGGCACGGCGGGGGTCGCGCTGGCCCTGTTCACCGTGGCGACCGAACGCGACACCTTCACCGCCGTGTTGTGCGGGGTGGCGCTCGCCGTCTGGCAACTCCTCCAGAACATCAGCCTGCACGGGCTCAGCGACCGCGACGGCCTCGACCTCGTCCTCACCGCCCTGCTGTACGCCGGCGCGTGCGGCGCCGGCCTCCTCGTACGACGGAACCGGCGCGCACGGCGGGCGGCCGAGCGGCGGTTGAAGCGGGCCGAGACCGAGCGGCATCGGCTGCCGGCGGTCGAACGGCGGCGGATGGAGCGGGAGTTGCACGATGTCAGCGCCCACCATCTGACGGCCGTCGTCGTCACGGCGGGCGCGGCGCTCGGGCTGCGCGACCGGCGTCCCGAACTGGCTGCGGAGGCCTTGGAGTTCGCGGTCGAGACGGGCCGTGAGGTCACGCGCGCGCTCAGCGCCGTACGGGCGCCGGCGCCCTCCCGCGAGGATCTGCCGTCGCCGGAGGAACGGCTGCTGGACCTCGTCGCCGGGTTCCGGCGCCTCGACCAGCAGGTGGACTGCGAGATCGACCCGCTGCCGGACGGTGCCGTAGCGGACGCGGCGTACGGCATCGTGCGCGAGGGCCTGACCAACGTGGCCCGGCACGCGCCCGGCGCGCACACGAAGGTGGTCGTCCGGTACGGCGACACCCGCACGGACGTCGTGGTCACCAGCGCGGCCCCGCCCACCGGTACGGCGGCCCACGCGGCGGGCCTCGGCGGCGGGCGCGGCCAGGGATTCCTGCGGTCCCGGGCCCGGGAGGCGGGCGGCACGCTGCACAGCGGCCCCACGGCGGACGGCGGTTGGGAGATACGCGCGGCCCTGCCCGGCCGCACCACCACCCAGGTCGAACAGTCCGCCCCGCGCGGCTACCGCCTGGCCCAGGTGATCGCCGCCGTCGCCCTCGTCCTCCAACCACTGCTCCCGGTCCTGGTCATCCGCGCCGAGACCACGTCGAGCGGGTCGCATGTCTCCGCGGGCATCCTCTTCGCCCTGCTCGCGGCGGCCCAGGCGGTCGCCCTGCTCTGGCTGCGCCGCGCACCCCGCACCGCCCTCGGCGCCCTCCTCGGCCTGGCCCCGCTCTGGCCGCTGGCGATGGCCGTCGGCGACTACACCGGCCCGGCCTTCCTGCCCCCCGCCCTGAGCATGCTGGCCACGTGCGCGGCTCTGGCGGGGGAGGCGGCGCGTGCGGTGGCGGATCCTGCGGAACGCACGGCCGCGGCCCCCGTTCGTACGGCCGACGAGCCGTCCCCTGCCGAACGGCCCCGCCATGTACGCCTGTTGGCCCTCCCGGGCACGGCGGCTCTCCAGGTCGCGCCCGTGGCGATCGCGGCCGTACTCGTGCACGCCCTCGCCGCCACCGTCGCCGTACTGGACCACGGCACGACGGCCCCCGACTGGGCGGTCGCCGTGGGGGCGTCGGCCGGGGCGGTCCTGGCGGTCGGCGCCGCCCGCTGGGGCGGCACCCTGCGTGGGCGGCGGGTTCTGGCGGTTCGGGGGACACAGGAGGAACGGCTCACCGTCTGGACCGAGGAGGCCGTGCGGGACGCGTGGGCGGAGCGGCGGCGGATCGCGGCGGGGCTGGAGACGACCGTGCTGTCCCGTACCGCCGACATGGTCGGGGAGGCGGAGGCGGGCCGGCTCGACGCGACCGCCGAACGTGCCCGTGAGGCCCTGGCCGCGATGCGCGCCCTGCTCGACGCGGTCCGGGAGAGCGAGGGCGAGGACGAGGCGGGGGCCCGGCGCCGTCCGCAGCCCACCCTCCAGGCGCTCGACCTGCTCGCCCACCAGTGCCGGGCCACCGGCCGCGACGTCGAGATACGCCTGACCGACCGCGTACCGCAACGCCTGCCCACCGCCGTCGACCTGGCCGCCTACCACGCCGCCGAGACGGTCCTCGCGGCCGGTGGAGACGAACCCGCGATGCTCGAACTCGACGCCGACGACGGTACGTTGACGCTCACGGCCACCGGGGTGCCGCGCGCCGCGCGCCCCGCCGTACGGGAGCGGCTGACGGCCCGGATCGCACCGCTCGGCGGCACCCTGACCACAGGCGGGCCGGGTACGGTCCACCTCCGGCTGCCGCTCGCCGCGGCGCCCGTGGAACAGGGCCGCGCGACAGACAAGGAAGAGGGAAGTGAGCGATGAGCCTCAAGGTGCTGGTCGTCGACGACCAGGGCATCGTACGGGCGGGGTTCGCCGCCGTGATCGACGCCGAGGACGACATGACGGTCGTCGGTGAGGCCGCCGACGGGGCCGAAGCGGTCCGGCTCGCCCAGGAGTTGGCGCCGGACGTCGTCGTCATGGACGTACGCATGCCCGAGCTGGACGGTATCGCCGCCACCCGCATCATCACCGGCCGCGAGGACGCGCCCCGCGTGCTCGTGCTGACCACCTTCGACCTCGACGCGTATGTCTTCGACGCCCTGCGCGCCGGAGCCTCCGGGTTCCTCCTGAAGGACGTGCACGCCGCCGAACTGCTGGCCGGCATCCGGGTGGTGGCCGCCGGCGAGAGCGTGCTCGCCCCGTCCGCGACCCGCCGCCTCATCGGCCACTACGCCTCCGGAACGGCCCCGGGAGCGGGGGACGGCAGCGTCCCCCGCGTACTCGAAACCCTCACCGGCAGCCAGCGGAACGTCCTCGGCCTGGTCGCCACCGGCCTCACCAACGCGGAGATCGCCGAGGAGCTCGGCATCACCGTCGGCACCGTGAAGTCCCACGTCAACGCCCTGCTGCGCAAACTCGGCCTGCGCGACCGCGTCCAGGCGACCATCCTCGCGTACGACCTGGGCCTCGCCCGCCCGAACCCACCGGGCGCCCACCTCTGACGGCCCGTACACCCCTCCCGCACCACAGCTGAGGAGCACACCGCCCGTGACCGGCACCGATACCGATACCGATTCCGGCCGATCCCTGCCGCGCCGATTCCCGCATGGCCGCTCGCGCCCCGCCGCAGGCGACATCCTCGCGCTCGTCTATCTCGCGGCCTGCGTCGCCCTGCTGATCTGGGCGATCGTGGTGAGCTCGGGCGACGGCTCGGACGGGTCCATGGCGGCCGTCATCCCTCTCCTGGCCACCGCGCCGGTCAGCTTCGTCTGGCTCGTGCTGCCGGACGGCGCGGTGACACTCGTCGTCGCCGTCGTCCTCGGCGGCCTGGCCAACGCCGCACTCATCACCTGGTGCGCCCGCGCCCTCCGCCGGGGCAACCGTCCGGACCCGACGCCCTGAGCCGTGCCTACTTGGTGAGGTGCTCGTCCAGGTCGCCGAGCACCTCGTCGGCGGCGGTCACGCCGAGGCCGAGGTACCAGGTCTCGTCCGGGACGTCGTAGGCGTGGCCGGACTTGACGGCGGAGAGGTTCTTCCAGAGCGGGTTGCTCTGGGCGGCGGACTTGTCGGTGGCCTTCGGGTCGCCGTAGACGCCGGTGAAGATGTAGTCGGCGTCGGCCTGGTCGATGTTCTCGGCGCTGATCTCGGCGGCGAGGTCCTCGATGTCCTGGTTCTTCGGACGCGGGACGCCGACGTCCTTGAGGATCGTGCCGATGAACGAGGCGTTGGCGTAGAGGCGGATGACGCCGTCCGGCATGAAGCGGACCATCGAGACGGTCGGCTTGTCGGCGCCGAGCTTCTTGCCGAGCGCGTCGGCCTTCGCCTCGTAGGCCGCCAGCTTCTCCTTCGCCTGGGCCGTCTTGTCGAGGGCGGCCGCGTTGAGGAGGTAGTTCTCCTTCCAGGTGAAGCCGGGGCGGACGGAGAAGACGGTCGGCGCGATCTGGGACAGCTCGTCGTACTTGTCGGCGGCGCGCAGCTGGCTGCCGAGGATCAGGTCGGGCTTCAGCGCGGCGATCGCCTCCAGGTTGAGGCTGTTGATCGTGCCGACGTTCTTCGGGCTGCCCGCGTCCTTCTTCAGGTACGACGGCAGCTCAGGGGAGCCCTCGGTCGGGGCGAGGCCGACCGGCTTGATGCCGAGGGAAACAACGTTGTCGAGCTCGCCGACGTCGAGCACGACCACGCGCTTGGGCTCGGCCTTCAGCTCCGTCTCGCCCATCGCGTGTTCGATGGTGCGCGGCCACTCGCCGGGCGCGGCGTCGGTGCCCATCGCGGCGGTCTTCTTCGCCGCGTCCGCGAAGTCCTTGCCCCCCTTGGCGACGTCCTTCTTGTCGGCGGCGCCGGCGGAGGCCCCGGCGCCCGACCCCTCCCCGTCGGAGGAACCGCCGCACGCCGTCAGGGAGAGCGCGGCGGCGAGGGCGAGGGCTGCGGCGGCGGTGCCGCGGCGGCGGAGGGACATGGGGAGGGCTCCCGTCGTAGAACTTAGGTACCCCTTACTTTATGGGCTTCCTGTGGGCCGGGACATCCTGGAGCGTGTGGCGCCGGACACCCGGAGGGCCCGGAACCACCAGCGGACCACCCGTCACCGGGTCCGGTACGACGACCGAGGCGAGCCCGAAGACGTCCTGGACGAGGTCGGCCGTGACGATGTCGGCGGGCGGGCCCTGCGCCACGATCCGGCCCGCCCGCATGGCGATCAGATGGTCGGCGTAGCGCGCGGCCTGGTTGAGGTCGTGCAGCACGGCGACCACCGTACGGCCGCGCTCGTGGTTCAACTGCCGTACGAGATCCAGGACTTCGACCTGGTGGGCGATGTCCAGGTAGGTCGTCGGCTCGTCGAGCAGCAGCAGGTCGGTGTCCTGGGCGAGGGCCATCGCGATCCACACGCGCTGGCGCTGACCGCCCGACAGTTCGTCGACCGGGCGCTCGGCGAGGTCGGTGGTCCCCGTGCGCTCCAGCGCGTGGGCGACGGCCGTCTCGTCGGCTTCGGACCACTGCCGCCACCACTTCTGGTGCGGCTGCCGCCCGCGCGACACCAGGTCCGCGACCGTGATCCCCTCCGGCGGCACGGGCGTCTGCGGCAGCAGCCCGATCACCTGCGCGATCCGCCGCGTCGGCACATGCGCCAACTCCGCCCCGTCGAGCAGCACGGCACCCCGGCGCGGCTTCAGCAGCCGCCCCAGGGCCCGCAACAGGGTGGACTTGCCGCAGGCGTTGGGGCCGACGATGACGGTGACCTTCCCGTCCGGGACCTCCAGGTCGAGGTCCTCGACGACGGTACGGTCCTCGTAGGCGAGGGTGAGGCCGCGCGCGGCGAGACGGTTGTCGGGCGCGGCGGCGTCGCCGTCGCGGGTGGTGCGGCGACCCCGGGTCGGCTGTGGCTGGTCGCGCGGTTCCCCGCGCTCCTGGGCCGGCTGCCGTTCGGCGTGGCCGGAAGCTTCGACTCTGTTGTGGTCGGTGGTCACGCGGTTCCTCCGGAGTGGGTGCCGCGGGTGCGGATGATCAGCCACATCAGATAGGGGGCGCCCACCAGGGCGGTGAACACGCCGACCGGCAGTTCCAGTGGCGAGAGCAGTTTGCGGGCCAGTACGTCCGCGACGACCACGATCAGCGCGCCCGTCAACGCCGAGCACACCAGCGGAGTGTGCGGGGTGCGGGTCAGCCGCCGGGCGATCTGCGGGGCGAGCAGCGCCACGAAGTCGACGGGACCGGCGGCCCCGGTCGCGACGGACGCGAGGACGACCCCGAGCACGCTCAGCCCGATCCGCACCCGGCCGAGCCGGAGTCCGAGCGCGGTGGCCGTGTCGTCGTCGAACGCCGCGCTCCGCTGCGCGCGGGCCGCCCACAGCAGGAACGGTACGAGCAGCAGCAGGACCGTCGCGAGCGGTGCGGCCTGGTCGTAGCCGCGGCCGTTGAGCGACCCGGTGAGCCAGGTCTTCGCCTGCTGGGCGACGAGATAGTCGCCCTTGGTCACCAGCAGCCGGGTCAGGGAGCCGAGCGCCACCGAGATGCCGATGCCGACGAGCACGAAACGGGAGGCGCTGAGCCCGCCCCGCCAGGCGAGTACATAGACGAGGAGCGCGGCCAGCAGTCCGCCCACGACGGACACGTACGGCAGGACGGCGTACGAGGTGAGGCCGAAGGTCATCGCGGCGACCGTCGCCGCGCCCGCGCCGTGCGTCACCCCGATGACGTCGGGGCTGGCGAGGGGATTGCGGGCCATCGTCTGGATCAGCGCCCCGGACAGCCCGAACGCGATCCCCACCAGCAGCCCGGTCACCAGCCGCGGCAACCGCAGCGTGCCCACGACCAGTTCGTCCGGGCTGGGCAGCCCGACCAGCACGCGCACGACCTCGGCGGGCGAGACGAAGGACTCCCCGACGCACAGCGACACGACCACGGCGGCCGCGAGCAGCACGCCGAGCACGACCGCCACCACGAGGGCCCGACGGTGCACCAGGAAACTGCTCCCCCGCCCGGCCCGCACGACGGCGTGCCCGGCGGGCCTGACGGAGAGGGACGCGCGCGGCTCGATGACCACAGGGTCCGGTTCGTCGACGTACGTCATGCCGCCGCCACCGCCTTCCTGCGCACCAGCGCGATCAGGAACGGCACACCCGCCAGC
This sequence comes from Streptomyces sp. CA-210063, assembly GCF_024612015.1. Lineage (NCBI taxonomy): Bacteria > Bacillati > Actinomycetota > Actinomycetes > Kitasatosporales > Streptomycetaceae > Streptomyces > Streptomyces sp. CA-210063. Next base: position 5,099,540 of record NZ_CP102512.1, on the reverse strand, counting down.
GCGGTCATGACGGCCACCGGTACCTCCGAGGGCCGTACGACGATCCGCCCGAGGACGTCCGCGAGGAGCAGCATCACCGGGCCGAGCAGCGCGGCCATCGGCAGGAGCATGCGGTGACCGGGGCCGACGAGGGCGCGGGCGATGTGCGGTACGGCCAGGCCGACGAAGGCGATGGGGCCGGCCGCGGCGACCGCGGCGCCCGTGAGGACGGTCGCGCCCAGGGCGCCGGTCGCCCGCAGCAGGGCGACGTTGCGGCCGAGCCCCCGGGCCATGTCGTCGCCCAGCGCGAGCGCGTCGAGGCCGCGGGCCATGGCCAGCACCAGCAGCAGACCGGCGAGCAGGAACGGCCAGACCTGGCCGGCGATCGTCGCGTCCCGCCCGCTGATCGAACCGACGTCCCAGAACCGGAACTCGTCCAGTGCCCGCGCGTTGGTGGTGAGGACCGCCGAGACGACGGAGGCGAGGAACGCGTTCATCGCCGCCCCGGCCAGCGCCAGCTTCACCGGCGACGCACCGCCGCGCCCGCCGCTCGCGACGGCGTAGATACAGACCGCCGCGACTCCGGCGCCCGCGAAGGCGTACCAGACGTACCCGGTCAGGGTGTGCACGCCGAGGAAGGCGATGGCGACGACGACGCCCAGCGAGGCGCCCTGGCTGATGCCGAGGATGCCGGGCTCGGCGATCGGGTTACGGGTGATGCCCTGAAGGACCGTGCCGGCGACGGCCAGCGCGACGCCGACGAGCACACCGATGACCGTCCGCGGCACCCGCAGGGCCCGTACGACCTGGGCGTCGTCGCCGCTGCCGCCGTGCACCAGCGCGTCCCACACCGCCGAGGGCGGGATCGTACGGCTGCCCACGGCGAGGCTGAGCAGCACGGCCAGCGACAACAGGAGAAGGGCGGCCACCAACCAGCCGACGCGGCGTCCTACGACCCCCGACATCGACATGCATGCACCCTTCTCCCTCACTTCCCCGCTCTCAGCAGCTAAGGCTTGCCTAAGAGTACGGGGTGGGAGAAGGGCGGCTTCAGCCCGTCCCGGCCGGCGTCAGAGGCCGAACTCCTGGGGGGACAGGCCGAGTGCCGCGCACGCCTCGCGCAGGACCTGCTCCTCGGCCGGGGCGATGAAACCGTCCGCACCCGCCACCACGAAGCCGGTCTGTACGACCGCCCGCGCCTCCGTCGGCTTCTTCGCGGCCTTGGCGATCTCCTGCATGGCCTCGGTCTTGCCCTGCTGGAAGTTGAAGGACAGCTGGTCGACGTGCTTGTTGAAGCGCTGCCGCAGCTGGTCGGCCGGGAAGTTCTGCAGGACGTCGTTGTTCAGGATCAGCGACTCCACATGTTGCCGCTCGGCCGGGTCGACATTCCCGTCGGCGGCGGCGACCAGGGCGCACATCGCCATGCTGGCGTCCCGGTAGGCCCCGCTCTTCAGCTCCGTCTTGAGGGAGGTGAGCTGGGACTTGAGCGCGCTCACCAGCTGGGCCTTCGAACCGCCCCTGGACCCCGAGGATCCCGAGGACCCCGTCGGTCCCATGGACCCCGCACCCGGCCGCCCGTGTCCGCCGGCGCCCCGCGCTCCCTGCGCCTGCTGCAGACCCTTGGCCTGGTCCTTGATCCGATCCCACATCGCCATGCGTGCCACCTCGGCTTCAGCCCATGTCGTTCCGGTTGTCCCGGTTGTCCGCGTGAGTTCCCCGCGTCCTCCTGTCAACGCCTGCCGCACCCTGGGAAGTTCCAAGGCCGGGCACAGGGCGAAGCGCGGGGCTGGGCGAGTTCGTGGCTGTCGTGGGGTCCTGCTCCGGTGAGAAAGGCGGGTCTCAGCGGCCGTTGCCCTTGGCGGGGGCGCGGCGGCGGCTCTGGGAGGGGCGGCTTCGGCGTCCGCGTGAAGAGGAGCCCGGGCGCGCGGGGCGTTCCTCGGTGACCGGCGGCGCGAGGACGACGGGCACACCCGACGGGGCCTGGGCGCCGGTGATCCGGTTCAGGTCGGCGCCGCCCGAGCGGACCCGGGTGGTCGTCGGGGTGATGCCGGCGTCGGCCATCAGCCGGGTCATCTCGCGGCGCTGGTGCGGCAGGACCAGGGTGACGACGGTGCCGGACTCGCCGGCGCGGGCCGTACGGCCGCCCCGGTGCAGATAGTCCTTGTGGTCGCCGGGCGGGTCGACGTTGACGACGAGGTCGAGGGCGTCGACGTGGATGCCGCGGGCCGCGACGTTGGTGGCGACCAGGGCCGTGATGTGACCGTCCTTGAACTGGGACAGGGCCCGGTTGCGCTGGGACTGCGACTTGCCGCCGTGCAGGGCGGCGGCGCGCACGCCCACGGCCAGCAGCTTCTTGGCCAGCCGGTCCGCCCCGTGCTTGCTGTCCAGGAACATGATCACCCGGCCGTCGCGGGCGGCGATCTCGGTCGTGGTGGCGTGCTTGTCGTCGTCCTCGACGTGCAGCACGTGGTGGTCCATCGTCGTGACGGCGCCCGCGGACGGGTCGACCGAGTGGACGACGGGGTCGTGGAGGTAGTCGCGGACCAGCCGGTCGACGTTGCGGTCGAGGGTGGCCGAGAACAGCAGCCGCTGCCCGTCGGGGCGGACCTGGTCGAGCAGGGCGGTGACCTGCGGCATGAAGCCCATGTCGGCCATCTGGTCGGCCTCGTCCAGGACGGTGATCGCGACCCGGTCCAGCCGGCAGTCGTCGCGGTCTATGAGGTCCTTGAGCCGTCCGGGCGTCGCGACGACCACCTCGGCGCCGCCGCGCAGCGCGCTCGCCTGACGTCCGATGGACAGGCCGCCGACGACGGTGGCGAGCCGCAGGCGCAGGGCGTGGGCGTAGGGGGTGAGGGCGTCGGTGACCTGCTGGGCCAGTTCCCGGGTGGGTACGAGGACGAGGGCCAGCGGATGGCGGGGTTCGGCCCGCTGTCCCGACGTACGGGCGAGCAGGGCGAGGCCGAAGGCGAGCGTCTTGCCCGAGCCGGTGCGACCACGGCCCAGGACGTCCCGGCCGGCGAGCGAGTTCGGCAGCGTCGCGGCCTGGATGGGGAACGGGGCGGTCACCCCTTCGGCACCGAGGGTCTCCAGCAGCCGCGCGGGCAGTTCGAGGTCGGCGAACGCCTCGACGGCCGGCAGGGCGGGGGTGACGGTGACCGGCAGCGCGAACTCACCGCCGACGGCCGCGGCGGCACGGCCGCCACCGCCACCGCCACGACGGGTCCGGCCGTTCTTGGCCGAAGCGTTCCTGGCGGTGCCGTTCTTCGCCGGGCTGTTCTTGGCCGAGCTGTTCTTGGCGGTGCCGTTCTTCGCCGAGCCGTTCTGGGCGGAAGTGGTCCTCGCCGAGCCGTTCTTGGCGGAAGCGGCCTTCGCCGAACCGTTGGTGGACGAACCGTTCTTGGCCGATCGGGAAGGTGTGGTCTGGTTGCCCGTCCCCTGCGAGCCCTGCGAGCGGGCGCGGGAGGCGGAGCTGTTGTTCGTACGAGCCGTGCGGTTCATGGGGGACCTTCCTCGATGCGGCACTGTCGCACACGAGCCGAGGCCCGCACCCCGAAGGTGCGGGCCCCGGCTCATGCATACGCGTCAGGGTCAGGCGGGAACGATGTTCTCGGCCTGCGGGCCCTTCTGGCCCTGCGTAACGTCGAAGGTCACCTTCTGGCCCTCCTGAAGCTCGCGGAAGCCCTGGGTGGCGATGTTCGAGTAGTGGGCGAACACGTCCGGGCCGCCACCCTCCTGCTCGATGAAGCCGAAGCCCTTTTCCGCGTTGAACCACTTCACGGTGCCAGATGCCATGTTGTAACTCCCTTGATGCAGTGCCCGGAACCGCACCTTGCGGACCCGGCGTCGCAGCAACGATTTGACCCGACGGGAGATCTGAAAACCCCGGAAAGTCCCGGAAACAAAAAGAGTGCTCGTCGACGGAAGGTCGAAGAGCACTCAGAAGCCTCTGGTAACCAAAACTGCCACTTCATGCGAATGTAGCACAGCCCTGTGCGGTGCGGGAGTGATCACACGACTTCGTTTCCCGGAGCCGGGCGGCGGCGCCGTCACCTGCGGCGCAGCCCCGCGATGAGGAGTCCGACCAGTCGGCGGGCGTCGTACTGGGGATTGTTCTCGGCGCCGATGCACAGGTTTCCGACGCCGCGCATGAGCTGGAGGGCGCCGACGTCGGAGTGGATCTCGCCGGCCTCGGCCGCGGCGTCGAGCAGGTGGCCGCACACGGGCACGAGCCGGTCGAGGAAGTAGGCGTGGAGGGCCTCGAAGCCGGCGTTGTCGGACTGGAGCACGGCGGCGAGGCCGTGCTTGGTGACGAGGAAGTCGACGAAGAGGTCGATCCAGCTCCCCAGGGCGGCGTACGGGGTGGGGCCGGCCGCCAGCAGGGCCGGGCCGGCCTCGGCGCAGGCCTCCACCTGGTGCCGGTAGACGGCGACGATGAGATCCGCGCGCGTCGGGAAGTGGCGGTAGATCGTGGCCGTACCGACGCCGGCCCTGGCCGCGATGTCGCGCACCGGCGCCTCCACGCCCGACTCGACGAAGACCGCTGCGGCCGCGTCCAGCAGCGTCTCCTGATTGCGCCGGGCGTCCGCCCTCTTGGGCCTGGCCGCCCGTGCGTCCTGGCCCGCGACCGCGCCACCGCTCCCGCCGCCGTTCCCGCTGTCGTCCATCGTTTCGCTCCCTCCGCCGCCGAGCGTGCCACATCCACCGGCCTTGTTAAACGGGACGCTGTTCCGTATCGTCAAACGGGACGACGTTCCGTTTAATCGCCGCTTCTCGGAGGAGACCCGTCATGCAGTACCGCACCTTGGGCCGCACCGGTGTGCAGGTCAGCTCGCTCGCGCTCGGCGCGATGAACTTCGGCAGCATCGGACGCACCACCCAGGAGGAGGCCACCGCCCTCGTCGACGCCGCCGTGGAGGCGGGGATCAACCTCATCGACACCGCCGACATGTACGGCGACGGCGAGTCGGAGGAGATGGTCGGCAAGGCCGTCGCAGGGCGCCGCGACGACATCGTGCTGGCCACGAAGGCGGGCATGCCGATGGGCGACGAGCGCAACCACCGGGGCGGTTCGCGCCGCTGGCTGGTCACCGCGCTGGACGACAGCCTGCGCCGGCTCGGCGTCGACCACGTCGACCTCTACCAGATCCACCGCTGGGACCCGGCCACCAGTGACGAGGAGACCCTGTCGGCCCTCACCGACCTCCAACGCGCGGGAAAGATCCGCTACTTCGGCTCCTCCACGTTCCCCGCCCACCGCATCGTGCGGGCCCAGTGGGCCGCCCACGAGCACCACCTGAGCCGCTACGTCACCGAACAGCCCAGCTACTCGATCCTGCAGCGCGGCATCGAGGCCCATGTGCTGCCCGTGACCGAGGAGTTCGGGCTCGGCGTACTGGTGTGGAGCCCGCTGGCCTCGGGCTGGCTGTCGGGCGCGGTCCGCGAGGGCCGGGAGGTCACCACCAGCCGCTCGGCGTTCATGCCGGCACATTTCGACACCACCCTGCCCTTCAACCGCGCCCGGCTCGACGCCGTCGAGCAGCTGGCGAAGGTCGCGGACGAGGCCGGCCTGACCATGATCCAGCTCGCCCTCGGATTCGTGACCGCGCATCCCGCCGTGACCAGCGCGCTCATCGGCCCCCGCACGCCGGACCATCTGCGCGCGCAACTCGCCGCCGCCGACACCGTGCTCCCCGCCGACGTGCTCGACGCGATCGACGCCATCGTCGCCCCCGGCACCGACCTCGCCCCGCACGAGAAGTACGACACCCCGCCCGCGCTCCTCGACCCGTCACTGCGCCGCCGCTGACCGCCCGAGGGGCGGCGCCCCTCGCCGTATCCGCCCACTCACTGAAGGGACCAACGGCTTCATGCCACCCACCCCCCGGCCCCGCTTCGGGATCATGACCGCCCCCATGCAGGTCGACTACCACGACGTCCTACGGGTCTGGCGCGAGGCGGACGCGATCCCGGAGATCGAGCACGCCTGGCTGTTCGACCACCTCATGCCGATCGGCGGCGACCCGGCCGGTCCCATCTACGAGGGCTGGACGCTGCTCTCGGCCCTGGCCGCCCTGACCCGGCGACTGCGGCTCGGCGTCATGGTGAGCAGCAACCGCTTCCGGCCGCCCGCGATGCTGGCCAAGATCGCCACGACCGTCGACGTCGTCTCCGGCGGCCGGCTCGACTTCGGGATCGGTGTCGGCTCACGCCCCAGCCCTCCGGAGGCCCATCGCGAGTACCCGGCCCACGGTCTGCCCTTCCACGACACCGCCCACGCCGTGGAGAGCCTCGCCGAAGCCTGCACGGTGATCCGGCGGCTGTGGACCGAGGACGAGCCGTTCGACTTCCACGGCACCCACCACCGCCTCACCGGAGCCTTCGGCAACCCCAAACCCGTCCAGCGACCCCACCCGCCGATCCTCATCGGCGGCCGCGCCTCCGCGACGCTCCGCGTGGCCGCCGAACACGCCGACCTGTGGAACATCCCGGGCGGCGACCTCGACGACGTCGTCCGCCGCAGCGCCCTCCTGGACCGGTACTGCGCCGAGATCGGCCGCGACCCCGCCGCGATCACCCGCTCGATCCACCTGCCCGTCTCCTACGAGCACCCCGGCGCCACCCGCGCCGCGATCGCCGACGCCCTCGCCGCCGGCTTCCACCACATCGTCCTCGGCCTGCCCGCGCACTACCCCGCCGATGTCGCCCGGTGGCTCACCGACGAGATCATCACGAGGTCGGGACCTGATGCTCATGCGGGGGCCGCGTCATAGAGTGAAAAGGATGTAGAAAAAAGGATGTAGTGGGATATATCGAGGGAAAGAACCTCGGTGGGGTGAAGAGCTCGGCGAGAGCGAGATGAGTGGCCATGGAGCGGCATACCGTCGACGACCTGGGAGCGGTTCTCGGCCTGGCTGCCGTCGGCGAGGCGCTCACCGCGCGCGCCACCGTCGACGAACAGGGCTACGTGACCGGCTGGAGCGCCGGCGCCGAACACCTCCTCGGGTACGCGCCGACGCAGATCCTGGGCCGCCCGGCCGTCTCCCTGCTCGCCGAGGAGCCCGCGGCGAGCGACCTCCCGCCCTTCCGGGACCTGCCGAGGTGGCACGGCACGCTCGTCCTCCGGCACCGGGACGGCCGCCGGGTGGAGGTCAAGGTGCTGGCGCATCACCGGACGTCGTACGCCGGGGTCCGCGACTGGTTCCTGGTCTCCGCCCTGTCGGGGGCACCGCCCCGCCCCGACGACGACGCGCTCACGCAGCGGGGGTTCCTCGACTCGCCGTGCTGCGCGACCTCGGTGCACGACACCGCTCTGCGCTTCCGCCGGTCCAACCGGTCCTCCCGCGGCGCCCTGGGCCTGAGCGACGACGACCTGCGCGGGCTGCGGATGACGGAGGCGCTGGACGACCCCGTGAGCGGTGAGGTCGAGCGGCTGATGCGGCTGGCCCTGGAGACCGGCGAGCCGCAGTACCTGGAGAACCACGCGCGGGCCCCCGGCGAGACCCGTGAGCACGCCTGGTCGGTCCACCTCTACCGGCTGGAGGACGACGACGGCCGCGTCCTCGGCGTGGCCTCCACGGGGCACGACATGACGGAGCAGTACTGGGCCCGCAAGCGCCTCCAGCTGATCGCCGGGGCCGGCCGGCGCATCGGCAGCACCCTCGACGTGACGCGGACGGCCCAGGAACTGGCCGACGTGGCGGTTCCGGACCTCGCCGACTTCATGAGCGTCGATCTGCTGGTGTCCCTCGACGAGGGCGGCACCTCCGACGACGTCGAGGCGGGGGCGGCGGTGGGGGAGCGGGAGTCGCCCTCGGAGGCATCGGCGGCGGGCCGCCGTTCGCTCGCCCTGCGGCGGATCGCCCACCAGTCCGTGTACGAGGGGAGTCCCGAGGCGGTCGTCGTGCCGGGTGAGGTGGACGACTACCCGGAGGGCTCCCCGCCGGTGGAGAGTCTGCGGTCGGGGCGGGCCGTGCTGTACCGGGTGACCGAGCCCGCGATCGCCGACTGGGTGGCCCAGGACCCGCTCAGGACCTCCCGTATCCGCGATTTCGGGTTCCACTCGGCGATGACCGTGCCCCTGTCGGCGCGCGGCACCACCCTGGGCGTCGCCGTCTTCGCCCGGCACCGGCACCCCGACCCGTTCCAGCAGGACGATCTCGTCCTGGCCGAGGAACTGTCGGCCCGGGCGGCGGTCTGCATCGACAACGCCCTGCGCTACACCCGCGAGCGCGGCACGGCCGTCACCCTGCAGCGCAGCCTGCTGCCGCAGGGCCTGCCCGAGCAGGCCGCGGTCGAGGTCGCCTCCCGCTACCTCCCGGCCGGCGCCCGGGCCGGGGTGGGCGGTGACTGGTTCGACGTGATCCCGCTGTCCGGGGCCCGGGTGGCGCTGGTCGTGGGCGACGTCGTCGGCCACGGCATCCACGCCTCCGCGACCATGGGCCGCCTGCGTACCGCCGTACGCACGCTCGCCGACATCGACCTGCCCCCCGACGAACTCCTCACCCACCTCGACGATCTCGTGGCCCGCCTGGCCACCGAGGCGGAGGGCGCGGAGCGGGCCCCGGGGGACGGGGAGACCACGGGAGACGTCGGCGCGACCTGTCTGTACGCCGTGTACGACCCCGTCACCCGCCGGTGCACGCTCGCCCGGGCCGGGCATCCGCTGCCGGTCGTGGTGAGCCCGGACGGCACCGTGGATCTGCTCGACCTTCCGGCGGGACCCCCGCTGGGCCTGGGCGGACTGCCCTTCGAGGCGCTGGAGACGGAACTGCCGGAGGGCAGCCTGCTCGTCCTCTACACCAACGGCCTGGTCGAATCCCGGGGCGCCGCCATCGACGACGGCGTGGACCGGTTGCGCCGGGCTCTCGCCGCTCCCGCCGCCTCCCTGGACACGCTGTGCGACAAGGTCCTCGGAGCCGTGCTTCCCCAGCGGCCCACCGACGACGTGGCCCTGCTCGTCGCCCGCACCCGCGCGCTCGACGCCGACCACGTCGCCAGCTGGGACGTGACCCCCGACCCCTCCGCCGTCGCCGAGGCCCGTAAGAACGCCCTCTGCCAGCTGGAGATCTGGGGCCTGAACGACGCGGCCTTCGTCACCGAGCTGGTCGTCAGCGAACTGGTCACCAACGCCATCCGGCACGCCGAGCCGCCCGTCCAACTGCGGCTCATCCATGACCGCAGCCTCATCTGCGAGGTCTCGGACGCCAGCAGCACGGCACCCCATATGCGCCGCGCCCGCACCTTCGACGAGGGCGGCCGCGGCCTGCTCCTGGTCGCCCAGCTCACCCAGCGCTGGGGCACCCGACCGACCCCCGTCGGCAAGACGATCTGGACGGAACAGACCATCGAGCCCGCCGAACCGTGACCTAGGGCCTGCCCTGCTTGGGCCCGTTGAGGACGTCGGCGGCATGCCGGGGGCCGTGCTTGGACGAGAACTGGCCGACGAGTTCACGGAAGCACACCAGTGCGGTGATCGGGGGAATTCCGACGATCACCATGGCCAGCAGAGAACTCCCTGACTGACCGATGCACAGAGCGACCGCCGTGCCCGAGGAGAGCAGCATCACCGCCCAGGACCGACGGGCGGTTCGGTTCTGAACAGCCGCCCGCAGGATGGACAGACCCGCCAGCAGCCATGGCCCGTACACGGTCAGCGGCCACCAACGCGCCAGATGTTCCGACACCACGAGCAGGGCGATGTCGCGTAGTTGGCTGTACGAATAAGAGACCGACCAGTACAGCATCGTCAGCGCGCACACGGCGATCGTCGAAATTAAGATCGCCACAGGAATGATTCTCGGGTTGCCGGAAATGATGTGAGCCCCCGGGCGTGGTCGCCGTCGGCTGACCGGGCGGCGCGGGGGCTCATGACCGTCCATCAGGGGTGCGAGGGGATCCATGCTGTGCGCCGTGTGCGGCATGGGGACCAGCTGGTCGTCCCCATCCCATCCGCCTGACGGGGTCCTCGGACCGGGGAGCCAGATGTGCTGCATCTCGAGTGGTTGAGTGCAGTCGGGGTTCTGATCGACCGAATCATAATCGGTTCTCATTTTTGAATTCTGTCCGTTCGGGATCTGCTTTTCCGACCGGTGCGAGAGGGTCGGTGTCAGACAATGAGCATCCGGGAGAATATCGACCGGCAGGGAATATCGCGAGGACCGAATCGCGGTCCATGGTCGATGAAATGGTGAAGGCTCGTCGCGTGAAAGGCCGAGATCGTCACCCCGGGCAACGTCCAGACACGCCCCCGGATGGCCTATCCGCCGTGATCGTGGGCATCTCGTCATAACGTGCGCAATATGACGAAATGGCATATTGCGCATCTGGCGTGTATCGCGGCGGTCATCGGGGTGGGGCTCGGGGCCGCCCCGTCGGCTGTCGCCCATGAGCGGACCCACGTGGTCTTTCCGGGGGAGTCGATCCAGAAGACGGTGGACGCCGCCCGGCCGGGAGACACCGTTCTCCTGGCCTCCGGTACGTTCCACGAGAGTGTCACGGTGAGCACGCCCGGGCTCACCCTGCGCGGTATGGGCCGCGGCACCGTGATCCGGCCGGCCGCGAAGAAGGCCGCCGACAGCTGTGCCAAGAGCGGCAACGGCATCTGCGTGGTCGGGAAGAAGGGCCGCCACGTCAAGGGTGTCTCCGTCGCCGGCCTGACCGTGACCGGCTTCGCCGGGTCCGGTGTGTTCGCCGAGTCGACCGACGGGCTGACCGTGCGGCATGTGACCGCCGTGAAGAACGGGGTCTGGGGCATCGCCCAGGAGCGTTCGGTGCGCGGTGTGTTCCGGCAGAACACCGCCCGGCACAACGGCGACGCCGGCCTGTTCCTCGCCAACACGATCAAGGCCGAGGAAGGCGCCGCGGACACCAAGGGAACGGTCGTCGCGCACAACCTCCTGGAGGGCAACCGGATCGGCGTCACCGTCCGGCGCCTGCGGAACCTCACCGTCGCGGACAACCTCGTCACCGGCAACTGCGCGGGCGTCTTCGTCGTGGGCGACGAGAACAAGCCGAGGGCCGGCGCGCTGACGGTGAGCGACAACCGCATCGAGCGGAACAACAAGTCCTGTCCGAAGACCGCGCGGCTGGACGCGCTGCAGGGCACCGGCATCGTCCTGACCGGCACCGAGGACACCCTGGTGACACGGAACCTGATCAGGGAGAACACCGGCAACTCCCCACTGTCGGGCGGCATCGTCGTATGGAAGAGCTTCGTGGGCACCACCAGCGAGCGGAACCGGATCACCGGCAACGTGCTGGAGGGCAACGGCCCGGCGGACCTCGTCAACACGGACACCGCGGGCAAGGGCAACACCTTCCAGGGCAACGCCTGCCGGGCGTCCAAGCCCGCGGGACTGTGCTGACCGGCCGTGGTGTCGCTCATCAACTCCCGGAGGAGGAACGCCACATGACGACCGCACGGACGGCACAGACAGCACAGGCGGCACAGGCGGCACAGACGGCACAGACGGCACAGACCGTGCAGGCCGTGGATACGGCGGGGGCCGCGCAGACCACCTCCCCACCCTCCCCACCGGCGCCCATGCGGTTCAGGGAGCTCGTGTTCGGGGCGGCCTGTGCCGCCGCCCTGCGCGCGGCCGCCCGGCTGAAGGTCGCCGACGCCCTCGGTGACGTCCCGCTGGCCGTGGAGGAACTCGCGGCGGCGGTGAAGGCCGAACCGAGGCCGCTACGACGGCTGTTGCGGGCCCTGTCCTGCTACGGCGTCTTCGCCGAGCGGCCGGACGGGACGTTCACGCACACCGACATGTCCCGGCTGCTGCGCGAGGACGACCCGCACAGCCTGCGCGCCATCGCCCTGTGGTGCACCGAGCCGTGGACCTGGGACGCCTGGCCGAGGCTGGACGAGGCGGTGCGCACCGGCCGTAACGTCGTCGAGGACCTCTACGGCAAGGAGTTCTTCGTCTACCTCAACGAGGACGCCCCGGAGTCGGCCGATGTCTTCAACCGCGCCATGACGACGTCCAGTGTGCAGTCGGCGCGGGACGTCGCGGAGTTCCTGGATCTGTCGGGGAGTTCGTCCGTCGCCGACATCGGCGGTGGTCAGGGGCATGTGGTGGCGAGCCTGCTGGAGAAGCATCCGGGGCTGCACGGCACCCTGCTCGATCTGCCGCGCGTGGTGGAGCACGCCGACCCGCGGCTGCGGGCGGGCGGCGCGCTCGCGGGCCGGATGCGCATCGTGCCCGGTGACTGCCGTGTGGCCGTCCCGGTTCGGGCTGATGTGTACATCATCAAGAACATCCTGGAGTGGGACGACGACAGCACCGCCCGGACCCTGCGCAACGTCATCGGTGCGGGTGGGCCCGGAACGCGGGTCGTGATCATCGAGAACCTCGTCGACGACACGCCCTCGATGCGGTTCAGCACCGCCATGGACCTGCTGCTGCTCCTCAATGTGGGAGGTGCCAAGCACACCACCGAGAGCATGGTCGGCAGGCTGACGGCCGCGGGGCTGGTCATCGACGACGTGCGGCCGGTCAACGCCTACCTGCACGCGTTCGACTGCCACGTGCCCGGCTGAGCACCGGCACCCCGCGAAACCGGCCGCCGGGCCCGCGATGTCGCGGGCCCGGCGGCCGGTGTGGTCGGCCGGGTCAGCCGGCCGGGTCGCGTTCCCAGAGGTAGAAGCGCCGTGCCATCGCGTCCTTCGGGGAACGCCAGGTGGCGGGGTCGTATGCGCTGACATGGGCCGTCAGCCGGTCGCTGACGGCCCGGAACTCGGGGTGCCCGGCCGCCTCGGCGATGGCGGGTCCGGGGTCGCGCTCGGACTCGATGAGGTGCAGGTACACCTCACCGAACTGGAAGAGGCTGCGCCGGGAGACCCCGATGAGGTGCGGCAGCTCCCCCCGGTCGGACTCCTCGAAGATCCTGGCGATGTCCGGGGCGGCGTCCGGGGCCATCCGGGCGACGATCAGGGTGTGGTGCACAGGCGTTCTCCGTCCGGCTCAGTCGGTCAGGCCGGGCGCGGCGGCACCCTGCTCGGCGGCGGCCTTCTCGATGCGGTCCCGGATCAGGGCCATCTGGACCTTGGAGTTCCGGTTGATGTTGCCGGTCATCCAGTCGTCGTCGACCGGGGCGTCCGGCTTCATCGCGAAGTCCTGCGTCCACACCATCCGGGTGCCGCCCGGGACCTTCTCGTACTCCCACACGATGTCCATGTGGGCGAACGGCCCGGTCTCGACGCGGCGGGCCCGCACGCTGAGCGTGTCGCGGTCCGTCTCCCGTTCCGAGACCCAGCTCCACACCTTGCCGTTCTCGTCGGGGTGCATGGTCAGCCGGAACGTCGTCCTGTTCCCCTCCTGGGAGAGGATCTCGGCGGTGGCGTACTCGCTGAACAGCCGGGGCCAGTTCGCCACGTCGTTGGTCATCTCCCAGACCAGGTCGACCGGCGCGGCGATGGTGATCTCGTTCTGTGTGTGTCCGGCCATGTCAGGCTCCCGCGAGAAGCGCGCTGTTGGTGAGTTCGAGGAACTGCCGGGGGCTCTTGCTCTTCTCCGCGTCCGGCGGCATCGGCGTGCCGTAACGGTTCTCCAGCTCGCCCACGATGCCGAGCAGACCGAGCGAGTCGACGCCGAGGGCGTCGAAGCCCGAGTCGTACCGCCGTTGGAGCTCCTCCGGGGGGACGGTGACTCCGGCGGCCTTCTTCATGAGCTCGGACAGCTCTTCCACGGTGATGCGGTCACTCATGCGGGTTCTCCCTTGGTGGTTGGTGACGCCTCGCTACGAGGCGTCGCCGGCGCCGAGCCGTAGCACCAGCGCCGAGTTCGACCCCATGAGTCCTCGGCTGAGGACAAGCGCCGTGCGCGGTTCGGCGGCGCGGGCGCGGGTGGTGACGAGGTCGAGGTCGTGGCAGATGTCGAAGACGTTGGGGGTGGGCGGGATCACGCCGTGCTCCATCGCGAGCACCGCCGCGGCGACGTCCAGGACGGGAGCCGCGCCGTAGCCCCGGCCGATGGCGGTCTTCGGCGCGGTGACGGGGACGCGGATGCCGTGCGGGCCCAGGGCGTCGGCGATCGCCAGCGCCTCGGCCCGGTCCGCCTCCGGTACGCCGAGGGCGTCCGCGAAGACCACGTCGATCTCCTCGGGGGCACAGACCGCCTCGCGCAGGGCACCCCGGATCGCCTCGGCCAGCCCCTCCCGGGACCGCTCCCAGCGGGACGCGCCGGTGAAGGTCGCCGCGTGTCCCGCCAGGACGGCCCGGACGGGCGCGCCCCGCTGCCGGGCCGCGCTCTCGGCCTCCACGACGAGCATGGCGCCGCCCTCGGCGGGCACGAAACCGCAGGCCGCCGCCGTGAAGGGGCGGTAGGCCCGCTCCGGGTCCTCGACGGTGCTCAGCTCGTCGTAGCCGAGCTGGCAGACCACCGAGTAGGGGGCCAGCGGCGCCTCGGTCGCGCCGGCCACCATCACATCGGTGCCGCGCCGCACGGCCCGCGCCGCGTGCGCCAGGGCGTCCAGGCCGCCGGCCTCGTCGGAGGCGATCACCCCGCAGGGGCCCTTGAAGCCTCGCCGGATGGAGATCTGGCCGGTGCTGGCGGCGTAGAACCAGGCGATCGACTGGTACGGCCCCACGAAACGGCTGCCCTTGGACCACAGCTGCTGCAGCTCCCGCTGCCCGAACTCACCGCCGCCGGAGCCGGCCGCGGTGACCACGCCCACGGAGAACGGCGCGGCGTCGGTCTCGGGCCGGTGGAGGCGGGCGTCGTCGAGCGCCTGGTCGGCCGCCGCCATCGCGAAGTGCGTGAACCGGTCGGTCTGGACGAGGTAGCGCTCCTCGATCGCCGACGGCGGGTCGAAGCCCCGGATTTCACCGGCCACCCGCAGCGGCAGGTGCTCGCATCCGTCGCGGGTGACCCGGTCCAGGACGCTGATGCCCTCCCTGGTGGACTTCCAGAAGGTCTCGGTGCTGGTTCCGTTGGGCGCGACCACGCCGATTCCGGTGACGGCCGCGCGCCGAGGACGCCGTTCGCTCATCGTGTCTTCTCCCTCGGCAGGGTCAGGACCACCGCGGACTGGAAGCCGCCGAACCCGCTGCCCACGGAGAGCACGTTGTTCAGCCGTCGCTCACGGGCGACGCGCGGGACGTAGTCCAGGTCGCACTCCGGGTCCGGGGTCTCGTAGTTCGCGGTGGGCGGGACGACCTGGTGGGCCAGGGCCAGCGCGCAGGCGACGACCTCGATGGCGCCGATCGCGCCGAGGGAGTGGCCCACCATGGACTTGATGGAGCTCATGGGCGTGTCGTAGGCGTGTGCGCCCAGGACCCGTTTGACGGCGGCCGTCTCGTGCCGGTCGTTCTGTTTGGTGCCCGAGCCGTGCGCGTTGACGTAGTCGATGGCGGTGGGGTCGAGCCGGGCGTGGTCGAGGGCGTCCTCGATGGCCCGGGCCATCTCCAGGCCCTCGGTGGTCAGACCGGTCATGTGGTAGGCGTTGCCGAAGGTGGCGTAGCCGCTGAGTTCGCAGTACACGTGCGCACCCCGGGCCCGGGCGTGGTCCAGCTCCTCCAGGACGAGTACGGCGCCGCCCTCGCCCATGACGAACCCGTTGCGGTCCGCGTCGAAGGGGCGGGAGGCGTGGGCCGGGTCATCGTTGTTGGGGGACGTGGCCTTGATGGCGTCGAAGCAGGCCATGGTGATCGGGGAGATCGGCGAGTCAGAGGCGCCGGCTATGCAGATGTCGGCCCGGCCCTCCTCGATCGTGTGGAAGGCGTACCCGACCGCGTCGAGGCCCGAGGTGCAGCCGGTGGAGACGGTCTGCACCGGCCCGCGTGCTTCGAACCGCTCCGCCACCGTCGACGCGAGGGTGCTGGGCGCGAACGCCCGCTGCAGATGCGGGCCCGCCTCCCGGTGGTCCACGTCCCAGCGCTGCCCACGGCCGCTGACCAGGACGTAGTCGTGCTCCAGCCGGGTGGTGCCGCCGACCGCGGTGCCCAGGGAGACCCCGACCCGCCAGGGGTTCTCCGTGGCGAGGTCGAGCCCGGAGTCCGCAATCGCCTCCTCACCGGCGACCAGGGCGAACTGGATGTACCGGTCGCACCGGGCGATGTCCTCGGCGTTCAGCCCGTGGGCCGCCGGGTCGAAGTCGCACTCGGCGGCGATCCTCGACCGCAGGCCGGACGGGTCGAAGAAGGTGATGCCGCGTGTCGCCGTACGACCGCCTGCCAGGAGGTCCCAGAACGCCGGGACACCGATGCCGCCCGGAGCGACGATGCCTATGCCGGTGACCGCCACGCGCCTGGTCATGAGCGGACCTGAGGCCGCTCGGCCGCCCGCCCCGCACCCGCGTGGGTGGCCTCCACCGGGATCGGCACGCCGTTCGCGTCCTCGGTGTCGACATGGCCGAGCGGCGGGCTCGGGGCCAGCGGGCCGAGGTGGAAGACCATACGGGCCTCCACCCTGCCGACGTTGCGGAAGCGGTGCCGCATGTGGGACGGGATCAGGAGCCCCTGCTCGGGCCGCAGTTCATACGGCTCGCCGTCCAGGTCCACCTCCAGCTGCCCGCAGATGACGTAGATGAACTCCTCGGAGTACGGGTGGTAGTGCTCGGCGATGCGGTCGCCGGGCGGCACGATGGCGACCCCCATGAAACCGCTGGTGGAGCCGACTGTGGTGGGGGTCAGCATGGCGCGCAGGTCGCCGCCGCGCCGAGTGTTGGGCTCGACCTCGCTGACATCCACGATTCCGGGATGGCGTTTGATCACGACGTTCCTCCGAACATGTGCTGCGTCGAACGTGAGCTGTGTCGAACAGGTGCTGCGTCTACGTGAGGGCGTGGCCGTCACCGCCCGGGTGGCGGTGGGTCAGGCGTCGGGCGCGCGGCGGTCGGTGACGAGTTCCATGCGGGCGACCGTGAGCAGGCGGGCGGGGGCGCCGTCCTTCAGCGCCGAACCGTCCAGGCCGAGGGCCGCGCCGTCGAGCAGCTTCGTCAGCTCGGCCGCCCGTCCGCGATCCGTGAGCCCGAGCACGGGGCCGGGTTCGCTGTCGATCCCGCCGCGTACGTCGACCAGCCGCACCACGACGTCGTCGCGCTGGAAGATCGTGCTGCGCAGCACCGGCCCGCGCGTATCGTCCGCCGCCGCCTCGTCCTGGCGGGCGAGCAGCTCGGCCAGCCGCAGACCGCACCCCTGACGGGCCGGGTAGTACAACGCGTGCCGCACGGCGTCCGGGCTTTCCTGGCCGGCCGTCACATGGTGGACGGCGGGCAGCGCCGCGCGGGTGAAGAAGACCCGGGCGGACTCGGGGTCGTCGAGGTCCCGGTCCTGCTCCAGATAGGGGTTGATGGCCTCCTCGACGGCCCGCACCTCGGGCTGCCGGGCGACATGGCGCAGCGCGGCGAGCAGATCGCCCCGCACCTCGATGGCCCGCACCACCCGGTTGCCGTGCATGAACAGGGAGGTGCGGCACAGCCGGGTGGTGTCGTCGACCTTCGGTTCGGGGGAGGTGTAGCCGGCCAGGATCCGGGCGACGGTCTCCTCGCTGCCCGGCTTGACCGTGAAGGTGAGCGCGTGCCGGATCAGGCCGTCGCCGATCCGGGGCGAGGTCTGGAGCCGGCGCTTGCCGGGCTCGGCGTCCACCGCCGGGCCGCCGGTCTCGCGGACGATGTGGAAGCGCAGCGAACGGGTGTCCCGGACGCAGCTGTGCAGGGGCTCCACCATCCGTACGTGTTCCTCGCTGTTCACCCAGGTGAGGAAGGGCGGGGCGCTCTCCCACTCACTGGTGATGAGCCATTGGGAGGGGTTCTCGATGGACTGGCACAGCTGGTCGCTGACATGCCCGGGGACGGACGCGACCTGGTTGCACAGCTGCTCGTACGCCTCCAGGAACTGCTGTTGGGCGCCGTCGTAGACGTCCACCAGCAGGACGACACGGAGCCTGGAGCCGTCGAACACGGACTGGGAGACACGCTGCGACGCCTGGTGCGTCAGCTGGTCAGAAACACGTTCAGAAGTGGTGGTCATCCTGCGCACATCTCCTTCATGGGGGCGGAGGCGGACGGACGTCGGCCCCGTCGGCGGGACGTCGGCGTGCCTCGATCCTGAGCCCGCCCCCTCAGGTGCGCGACTCGTATGCACTACGCGGGTGACCGGCTTACTCGTAAGGGGGAACCGGCTCCGGCCGGCGGCCGCCACGCGGCGCGTGCGTGGCGGCCGCGGCGGCTATCGCGTCCGGCATGGATCAGGCCACGCTTCCGGCCGACTTCTTGCGGCGCGCCGCGTACAGCGCGCCGGCGGCGACCGTCAGCACGGCCAGCCCGCCCGCGGTCATGGTCGGCGAGGCCAGGGCGCCACCGCCGGTGTGCACACCACCGCTGGGCTTCTCGTGCTTCCCGCTCCAGCCGTTCTCGTCGTGCTTCTCACCGCCGGCGCTCTCGTCCTGCTTGCCGCTCCAGGAGTCCTCGCTGTGCGCGCCGTCCTTCGAGGTCTCCGAGTCCTGCTTGCTCCAGTCGTCCTCGTTCAGGGTGGTCAGCGCGCCACCGCCGGTGTGCACACCACCGTGGGGCTTCTTGTGCTTGCCGGTCCAGGAGCCCTCGTCGCCCTTCGTGCTGTCCTTGGAGGTTTCCGAGTCCTCCTTGGACGTCTCAGAGTCCTCCTTGGTCCAGTCGTCCTCGTTCACGGTGGTCAGCGCGCCACCACCGGTGTGCATGCCACCACGCGGCCCGTCGTGCTCCTTACCGTGCTCCTTCTCCTTGCCGTACTCCTTCTCCGCGTCCTTCTCCTTGTCGTACTCCTTCTCCGAGTCCTGCTCCTTGTCCTGCTCCTTGCTGTAGGAGGAGTCCGTGTGGTCCCCGTCGTCCTCGACCGCGTAGGCGACGGGTGCGCCGAGTGCGAGGACGGCCGAGGTCGCCGCAGTGGCCATGAGCATGCGAGCAGAGCGCATCTGACGTTCCTTCCGTCGACGGCAGGGCAGCTGGCACTTCGTCAGCTGGGATGACCCGCCCCCGACGTGATCCACCGTCAGCCAGTCCGCGCCCCGCCACCACTCGGGACAATCACTCGGGTGAACCGGCGTGGGAAGCGAGGGAACGACCACGTCAAACAGCCGGCCGACCCCCGGTGTCGCGGGGTCGGCCGACTGTGTCTGACAGAAGGTCAGGCCGCTGCCAGCAGCGTGGTCAGGACCTCGCGCAGTGCCGACTCGGCATCCGGGACCGGCCCAGGCGACCGCCAGGCCACGAACCCGTCGGGCCGGACCAGTACGGCGCCTCCACGCGTCGTCCCGTGGGCGGCCGCCCAGTCCGCGCCGCCCTCGGGCGTCAGGTCGGCGTCGGGCCCGTCGCCCACCCGGTACGAGGCCAGCGGGACGGACATCGCCTCGGCGAGGCGGAGGGCGGCCTCGTGCCAGCCGCCCGGTTCGGCGGCATCGGTGCCGGTGCCGGTGCCGGTGCCGGTGCCTGTGCTGGCGTCGGCGTCGCTGAGCAGGACGAGTGAGCGTTCGTAGAGGTCGAGGGTGGAGATACGGTCGCCTCGGTGCCGTACCGCCAAGTGGGGTGCCCTGCTTCCGGGTTCGCCGGACAGGTCGAGGCGTTCCGGGACGACCGGGGTCGCGGGGTCGGTGCCGAGGACGGCGCCGCGCGGATAGCGGTAGCCGAGGGCCACGTTGAGGATGCCCCGCTGCGGGCCCCCGCCCCCGCCACCGCCGACGCCGGGAGCCGGGGCGAAGCCGGGGTGGCTGTGCTCCACCGACCGGCCGGCGGCGCGGGCGCTGGTCGCCTCCGCCACCGGGCGGCGCTCGGCGTCGTACGTGTCCAGCAGGCCGTCCCCGGCCCAGCCGCCGAGCACGGCCGCCAGCTTCCAGGCGAGGTTGTGTGCGTCCTGGATACCGGTGTTGGAGCCGAACGCCCCCGTGGGGGACATCTCGTGGGCCGAGTCACCGGCCAGGAAGACCCGTCCCGCCCGGTAGCTGCGGGCGACCCGCTGGGCGGCGTGCCAGGGGGCCTTGCCGGTGACCTGGACGTCGAGGTCGGCGACCCCGACCGCGCGGCGGATGTGCGCGACGCACCGCTCTTCGGTGAACTCCTCCAGCGCTTCGCCGCGTTCGGGGTGCCAGGGGGCGTGGAAGACCCAGTTCTCCCGGTTGTCCACGGGCAGCAGCGCGCCGTCGGCGTCCGGGTTCGTCAGGTAGCAGACGATGAAACGCCGGTCGCCCACGACGCCGGCGAGGCCGCGGGAGCGGAAGGTGATGCTGACGTTGTGGAACAGGTCGCCCGGACCGCTCTGGCCGATGCCGAGCTGCTCGCGGACCGGGCTGCGGGGGCCGTCGGCGGCCACGAGGTAGTCCGCGTGGACGGTGGTGTGCTCACCCGTCTCCCGGCTCTTGACCACCGCGGTGACGCCGGAGGGATCGCTGTCGAACGACAGCAGTTCGGTGCCGTACCGCAGATCGCCGCCCAGCCGCTCGGCGTGCTCGAACAGCACCGGCTCCAGGTCGTTCTGGCTGCACAGGCACCACGAACTGGGGCTGAACCGGGCCAGCCCGCCGCCCGCGTCGATCTCCTTGAAGAGCCACTCGCCCGCCTCGCCGACCAGGGTGGGCGTCTGCAGGATGCCGTGGTTGTCGGCCAGCGTGGCGGCCGCCCGCCGGATCCCCGGCTCCACACCGGCCGTCCGGAACAGCTCCATCGTGCGGACGTTGTTGCCCCGGCCGCGCGGATGGATGGAGGTACCGGCGTGCCGCTCCACCAGCATGTGCCGCACCCCCAACCGCCCCAGGAACACCGAGGTCGACAGCCCGACGAGGGAACCCCCGACGACGAGGACGGGAACCTGATGGGTCGTGGGGCCGGTTCCATGGGCTCGACCGGTGTGATCGGCTCGACCGGTTCGGCCCTCTTGATCGGCTCGACCGGTTCGATCGGCTCTCTGATGCATCGCTCGCCTCCAGCGCGTGGGTGTGGGTGTCCGTCGTGTCCGTGGTGTCCGCCGACTCGGCCGGATCCCGGCCGGGGGCTTCATCCATGCCCCACACCACCCACCCGGGCGCATGCTTCACCCGCTTAACCCGTCCCGTTCCCCGAGTCGGCGGGCACGTCCCCGAGCGCTCACGTACTCACGTGGAGTTGGTCGGACGACGCCGGCGGCCTCTACGGCGTCGGCGTGACGCCGATCCTGATCGGCACCGCGCTCCGGTTCGGGGTGCTGCGGAGGTGGACATGAGACGCGTGCGGGCGGGTTCCGTACGTCCTGCGCGTGGGGAACTGAGACCTTGTGACCGGCAGGTCGTCCCTCTCAGGCCCGCCCCCGTGACTCCGCGGCGCGCCGCGCCAACGCGTCGAAGATCACCGCGATGAGCAGCACACCACCGGTGATCATGAACTGGACGGCGGGCTGGACCCCCAGGAGTGCCATGCCCGAGGCGATGGACTGGATGATGAGCACGCCCAGCAGGGCGGACCAGGTCGAGCCGCGGCCGCCGAAGAGGCTGGTGCCGCCGATGACGGCGGCGGCGATCGCGTTGATCAGCAGCATCCCGGAGCCCGGGACCTGGGTCGCCGAGGTGAGGCGCGACGCGACGAACAGGCCGCCGACCGCGGCCAGGGTCCCCGACACCAGGAACACCGAGATCCGCAGGCGGGACACATCGACGCCGGCCCGCCGGGCCGCCTCCACACCGCCGCCGAGTGCGAGGACCTGGCGGCCGTAGGCCGTGCGGCGCAGCAGGAGGTCCGAGGCGATGATGACGCCGAGGAAGATCAGGAGCGCCAGCGGCAGGCCCTCGAACCGGCCCAGCACCCAGACGGTGGCGAACGCGGCCACCGCGAGGAGGGCCGTACGCGCCCAGATCTCGCCCATCCGCCGGTACGGCATCCCGGCGGCACCGCGGCGCCTGCGGTCGTAGGCGGAGACGAGGAAGTACGTGGCCGTGCCGAGCGCCGCCAGGCCGTAGGTGACGGCGGCGGTGCTGAAATAGCGGCTGGTCAGCTCTGCGACCAGCCCGTCCTGGCTGAAGCTGATGGAGCTCTCGGGCCCCAGCAGATAGAGCATCAGGCCGTTCCAGGCCAGCAGGCCCGCGAGGGTGACGACGAACGCGGGTACGCCGATCTTGGTGAACACGAACCCGTGGATGGCCCCGGCGGCGGCGCCGCAGACCACCGCGATGAGCACGGCGAGCCCTTCCGGCACCCCGTGGTTCACGTTCAGCGCCGCGAACAGCGCGCCCGAGAGACCGGCCAGTGAGCCCACCGACAGGTCGATCTCGCCGATCAGCAGCACGAAGACGACGCCGACGGCGACCATGCCGGTCCCGACGATCTCCACGCTGAGGACGGACAGGTTGCGCGGCGAGAGGAAGTTCTCGTTGAGGCTCTGGAAGACGATCCAGGTCACGGCGAGAGCGAGCAGGGCCGGGGCCGGGCCGAGTTCACCTTCGCGCAGCCTGCGGCGCACCGCGTCCGCGTACGACCTGGGGCGTCCGGTGTACCACCGGTGCCCGTCCGGCTGCCGGCCGGCGGCGCGCGCCCGGCTCTCCCTCCCCCTCCACCTCACGGCCATGCCTCCTCCGGGCCGGCCGGGCGGTGGTTGGCGGTGTTGTCCACCGCGCCGGTGATGGAGGAGATGATCTGCTCCTGCGAGGTGGTGTTCACGTCGAAGACGCCGTTGTTACGGCCGAGGCGCAGGACGGCGACCTTGTCGGCGACGGCCTTGATGTCACCCATGTTGTGGCTGATGAGGAGCACCCCGGCGCCTCGGTCGCGCAGCTCCTCGATGAGGTCGAGGAGCTGATTGGTCTGTTCGAGGCCCAGCGAGGCGGTGGGCTCGTCGAGCAGCAGCAGCCTGGGCGCGCTGAGGAACGAGCGGGTGATCGCGACGACCTGCCGCTGGCCGCCGGACAGCGTGGCGAGCGGCACCCGTACATCGGGGATGCTGATGGACAGGGTGCGCAGCAGTTCGCGGGTCCGGCGCTCCATCTCGACCTCGTCGAGGATGCCGAACCGGTGGATCTCCCGGCCGAGGAAGAGATTGGCGACGACATCGAGGTTGCCGCACATCGCGAGGTCCTGGTAGACGGCCGCGATCCCGAGGAGCTGGGCGTCCTGGGGGCGCTTGATCTGGACGGGTTCGCCCTCCCACTTGATGACACCCTTGTCGGGGGGACCGACCCCCGAGATCACCTTGATCAGGGTGGACTTGCCCGCGGCGTTGTCGCCCACCAGGGCGACCACCTCCCCGGCCCTGATCTCCAGTTCCACGTCCACCAGCGCCTGGACGGCGGCGAAGCGCTTGGATACGCCGCGCAACGCCAGCAGCGGCTGCACCACGGCGCCACCTCCTTCCCCCTACGAGGCTTACGAAGCTCACGAGGCGTACGAAGCTCATGAGGCCTACGAAGCTCATGAGGCCTACGAGGCTTCGAGGCGAACTCATCCGGTGAGTCCGGCCTTGTCGCAGGCGGACCGGTACTTCGGGGTGCAGATCTGGTCGATGGTGTACATACCGTCCTTCACCAGGGTGTCCTCGATGTTCCCGGCCGTCACCGAGACCGACGGGAGCAGGACCGCCGGGACGTCCTCGGTGGTGGGGCTGTCGACGGTGCCGGTGGCGATGGAGTCGACCGGCTCGCCGCGCCCCAGGGCGACGGCCATCTCGGCGGCGGCGTCGGCCGCGGGCTTGAAGGGCTTGTAGATGGTCATGTGCTGGTCGCCCGTGACGATGCGTTGCACGGCCGCCAGGTCGGCGTCCTGCCCGGTGACCGGGGGCGGTGGACTGACCCCGCTGGCGCCGAAGGCGGAGACCACGGCGCCGGCGAGGCTGTCGTTGGCGGCCAGCACGCCGTCGATGTTGCCCGCGCCCAGGGCGGCGATGGCGCCGGTCATGTTGACGTAGGCGTTCTCCGGCCGCCATCCGACGGTGTCGTACGACTTGCCGATCTTCACCTCGCCTTCGAGGACGGCGAGCGCGCCCCGCTTGAACCAGCCGGCGTTGGGGTCGGTGGTGGCGCCGTTCATCATGACGATCTGGCCGCCGTCCGCCTTGTCGCCCATGGCCTTCAGCAGGGCCTCGGCCTGCAGCCTGCCGACGATCTCACCGTCGAAGGTGACGTAACCGGAGATGGGCCCCTCGGCGAGCCGGTCGTAGGCGACGACCGGGATGTCGGCCCGGTCCGCGGCCTCGACCGACGAGCGCAGCGCCTTGGGGTCGACGGCGGCGAGGATCAGGACGTCCACGCCCTTGGTGATCATGGCGTCGAGCTGCTGCCGCTGGACCGCCGGCTCGGCTGTGGCGGCGACGGTCGCCGCCGGGCAGTCCGGGCACAGCTCCTTCAGTTTCTTCTCGATCAGGGGCCTGTCGAACTGCCCGAACCGAGAGGCCCCACCACCCGGGAGCAACAACCCGACGGTGAGGCTGTCGCCCCCGCCCCCGCTCCCGCCCCCACTGCCTCCCCCGCAGGCCCCGGTCAGGGCCAGGCCGACGGCGACCGCCATCGCCACCGACGCACGGGTGAGGGACCTACGCTTCACGGCCCGCAGGCCGACACCGAGACCCATTTTCGGTTCCTTAGGGAAATTTGCCCGATCTTACCCCGCTATGGACACCTTCTCCCCAGCGTAGTCAAGCAGCCCCCGACGAACAGCGCGCCCGGCCGCGCCCGGTGTCATCGCCACCCGCCCGCCCGAGCGCCCGTGCCACTCGGCGTCTCGTGGTCTCAGGAGAACAGCAGGCGCCAGGTCAGCGGGCCGGGGGTGCCGTCGGCGTCGCCGCGCAGTTCCTTGCGCGACTTCTGGAAGGCCCGCACGTTCAGCCGGTCCGCCTCGCCCCAGGTCCTGCTGGGGCCGACCTTGTAGTGGTCGCCGAAGCCGCGCTTCACCAGCTGCTTGCCGAGCTGCAGGACGTACGCGTTCGAGGCCCCGCCCACGAAGTACTTGCGGCCCGGGAAGGCGGGGACCTTCGGCTTGGCGGGGGTGGTCGCCTCCGGGGTGTCGTCGCCCAGGTCCAGATCGGCCTTCGCGTACTTGATGATCCGGGCGAAGTCGACCGCGCCGGGGTCGCCATGGACGTTCTCGGGCACGTGCATGTGCCCGCAGACGCCCTTGAAGCCGGTCCACTGGGCGGCCGTCATCCGCTGGCCGCCGCCGTTCGCGTACGACGTGGGGTACGCGGGCCATGTCTTCGGGCCGGACAGCGGTACGCCGTGTTCCTCGTGCATCCAGGCCAGGAAGTCGGCGACGCCCCGCAGCGCCCAGTCGGGCGCGTCCGGCCAGTAGACGTGCGCCCGGCCCGCGGCCTTCCACTTCGCGTGGGTCTTCGGGTCGCAGGTGCCGACCAGCTCGACCTGGCACACGTTCATGGTGTTCGTCTCGACACCGCCCCGCAGATTGACCAGCGCTCTGGAGGAGGTCTCGATGTCGAAGTGCTGGTACCACCTCAGCTTCTTGGCGGCGAGGTCGGGGACCGCCGTCAGATTCGGCGCGGACGAGCCGCCGCCGTATCCGGGCAGCGTGGGACCCTCCGTGGTGTGCAGCACGACGACGTTCACCTGCATCGGGTCACCCCCGAAGTCGTCCTGGTACCAGTTCGCCCGGCTCGCGACGGGGTAGCGCTGGGGACCGGCCTTGGTGCTCATCACAGACTCCTGATCGTCTTCCCAAGCTGCCTTCGACGGTTGTCGGTCGGCACGGGAAAATTCTCGGAGAACGGCCCTCACGGAACATCGGCCCAGAACCCGATCTCCCCACCGTCCCTCTGTAACCAGAGATAGAGGGCTGCCTACGCCCGCGGTCGCACCCCGCCGAGCGGCCGTGCCCTTCGTGTGACGATCTCCCTGGCACATCGAGGGCGAGTGTGGCGCAGGTCACGGGAAGTCGGTGTGGGGTGCCGGACAGCTCATTGAGGTGAGCACTCATATGCGTACCCGGGTACGGGCCGGGGATCCGAGCGCGTTCGCCGAGCTCTTCGACACGTATGCGCGCGCGGTCTACAACCATGCCTTCCGGCTGGCCGCCGACTGGTCGACGGCCGAGGACGTGATGGCAGCGACCTTCATGGAGGCCTGGCGGCTGCGCGACAAGGTCGACCCGGAAGGCGGTTCCCTGCGGCCCTGGCTGCTGGGCATCGCCACCAACACGGCGCGCAACCAGTTCCGGAGCAACCGGCGCTACCGGGCGGCGGCGGAGGCGGCCGCGGCCGCCGAACTGTCGGTGCCCGACCACGCCGAGGAGGTGGCCGACCGGCTCGACGGCCGGCGGCGCCTCGCGACGGCACTCACCGCGCTCGCGGCGCTGCGCCGGCCGGAGCGCGAGGTCATCGCGCTCTGTCTGGGGGAGGGCCTGGACTACGAGGCCGCGGCGGAGGCGCTGGGCATTCCGGTCGGCACGGTCGCCTCCCGGCTCTCCCGCGCCCGCAAGAAGCTCCGCAAGGTCGCCGAGGCCGCCGAGGTCGACTGGCCGGGACTTCAACCACCAAGAGAACAAGGGGAGTTGAGACATCCGGCTGCGACAGCGGCCCTCGAAAAAAGTCTCGGGAAACGGGAAGTCGGCCGCCCCGGCCGACAGACAAGAGGCGATCACGCACACGCGATCCGGCCCGCACAGGAAGGAAACCGATGAACGCGAACACGTCCCGGCGGAACACCGCCGAGTGGGAAGAAGGCGCCCAGCTCTTCGACCGGACGACACGCGACCTGCCACCGGGCCGTCACCGGTTCCACAAGGAGCGCATGATGGCCCAGATTCACGAGACCCAGGCGGAAGAGCGTACGGCGGCGAAGCCGACGGCCCCCGCGCGGACCCGGCGCTTTAGCCTGCCGCGCCCCGCGATCGTCCTGCCCGCGCTGGCCGCCGCCCTCGCCGGCGTGGTCGTCGCCGGGGTGGTCGCCTCCGGCGGCAGCGGAGTCCAGGACGAAGGCGTCGCCACCGGACCGGCCCTGACCACGACCGTCGGCGCCGCGACCAGCAAGGGCGTGCCGCAACTGCTCGACCGGATCGCGCTGGCGGCCGGCGAGGGGGACCATCCGACCGTCGAGCCCGGCCAGTACATCTACGTCGAGTCCAAGTCGGCCGGCACCTTCGTCAAGACGGTCGACGACAAGAGCACCCTGGCCAGCCACGAGCTGCACCGCCGCCAGGTGTGGATGTCGCCGGACGGCACCAAGGGCTGGCTGATCGACCCGGCCGTCAACGACAGCTCCGAGGGCGAGACCCTGAGCCTCCCCGACGAGCAGGGCAACACCCCCGAGGCGAACCTGAACGCCCCGTCGTACGACTATCTGACCAAGTTGACCACCGACCCCGACGCCCTGCTGGCCAAGATCTACAAGGAGACCGAGGGGCAGGGCAACACCCCCGACCAGCAGGCGTTCGCCACCATCGGTGACCTGCTCTCCGAGAGCTACCCCCCGGCGGAGCTGTACTCGGCACTTTTCAAGACCGCCGCGAAGATCCCCGGTGTCGTCGTGGTCGACGACGCGGTGGACGCGGTGGGCCGACACGGCGTGGCGGTGGCCCGGCTGGACGAGACCAGCGGTCAGCGCGAGGAATGGATCTTCGACAAGAAGACCCATGTCTTCCTGGGCGAGCGCATCGTCCAGGTGAACGGGAACAGCGGAGAGGACGCCCTGATCAAGCCCGGCACGGTCGTCTACACCAGCGCCGTCATGAACCGCGCCATCGTCGACGGCATCAAGCAGACGCCGTCCCAGACCGGCTGACCCGTCCGCCGGCAGGGCCCGCACCGCACGGCTGCGGGCCCCGCACGCCCAGCGCGTCGAACACGGCGGACGGCGCGCGCCCCACCACGCTCCGGTGTCCTCCGGCGCCGCCTGCCGTACTGCACACGACCTGCCCAGGAGACACCATGTTGGGAGGGAGGCCGCGGCCGGACCGAGTGCGTGGATCTTCGGGTGAGAGAGGACGTGCCCCATGCCCGAGCTGCCGGACGTCGAGGGTTTTCGGAAGGTGCTCGAGTCCTGCGCGAAGGGCAGGGTCATCCAACGCGTCGACGTGCGCGATCCGGGCGTACTGCACGGGACGAGCACGGAGCGGCTGCGTGACGCGCTGGAAGGCCGGCGCTTCACCGAGCCGGAGCGGCACGGGAAGTGGCTGCTCGCCCGCACCGGCGGCCCCACCTTGTTGCTGCACTTCGGCATGACCGGCCGACTGCTCTGCGGCCGTCCCGACGACGCGGTCGAGGCGCACGACCGTGTCCTGTTCACCGTGGCCCGTGACCGTCAGCTCCGCTACCGCGACCAGCGCAAGCTGAGGGGCCTCTGGCTGGCCGACGACGAGTCGGAGGTCGCACGGCTGCTGGAGCGCCAGGGTCCCGACGCGATGGCGGTGAACCGTGAGGAGTTCGAGGCCGCGCTCGCCGCACGCCGCGGCAGCGTCAAGACGGCCCTCACCGACCAGTCCGTGCTGGCCGGACTCGGCAATCTGCTGGCCGACGAGATCCTGTGGCGGGCGGGGCTGCGTCCCACGAGCCGGGCGAGCGATCTCACCGAGGCCGACTGCCGTCGCCTGTACACGCAGATGCGCCGCACCCTGCGCTCCGCGGTCACCGCCGGCTGCGTCCCGCCGCGGGATACCTGGCTCACCGGTCACCGCGACGACCCCGTCCCCACCTGCCCGCGCTGCGACAACCCCCTGCGCCGGTCCCGTATGGCAGGCCGCGGCACGGTGTGGTGTCCGCAGTGCCAGTGATACGTACGGCCCCTCGGACCTCCGGGCGGCCCGTGCCCAGGTGATCAGCCGGAACCGGGAGCGGAACCGTCGGGCGCTTCGTGCCCGGCACGGCGGCGGTACTCGGCGTTGATGCGCTGGGCTTCCTCGAGCTGGTCCTCGAGGATGACGATGCGGCACGCGGCCTCGATCGGGGTGCCCTTGTCGACGAGCTCGCGGGCGCGCGCCGCGATCCGGAGCTGGTAGCGGGAGTACCGGCGGTGTCCGCCCTCCGAGCGCAGCGGAGTGATCAGCCGAGCCTCACCGATGGCGCGGAGGAAGGCCGGGGTGGTGCCGAGCATCTCGGCTGCCCGGCCCATCGTGTAGGCGGGGTAGTCGTCGTCGTCCAGACGACCAGTGAGCGGTGTATCTGCTGTCATGTCACCTCTTTGTGCAACGCGTCGAGGGGCCCTGGTGCCGTACGGCACCAGGGCCCCGAAGGAAATTCAACACCATCTGTCGGCCCTCGTGCTCGGCCGACCTTCTGTTTCCGCTACCAGCCCTGCGGCAGGGGGTGCGGGGATCGCGGCTGCCTGACCGGGGACCACCTTCCGTTCCGGGGTCTTGCGGTACCCGGGCCGAGCACTGCTCGGGCCGGGCGATCCTGATGGCGTCTGCTCCTCCGTTCCTTTCCTCTGAACCAACCACTGGGCGAATTGGTACTGCGGTACTGCTGGGTGGTGCTGTCGGCGGCCCCTCGTCCTGCGAGCCGCCCAGTGCGGTTCCCAGTCCGTCACCGTCCTGCTGACACTCTGGCTTCGGAACTCCGGAACCGCACTGACCTGCGAACTTCATGTACTCCAACTCCGGCAGTTCGTGTCTGCCGGGCTTCGCTCGACCGTCTCAACGAGAAAAAGACTAACCACGCTGGCGCCCAATGTCTACTCTGGCCAGAGTAGATTTCACCTCTGTGGGGGAACAGATAGCCTGCGACCTGCGATAACGGGGGAGTGAGGGAGTGCGTCCCGGAGGCCCGGGTGACTCGGACGGCGAGACGACGACGAGGGCCCTGCCGACATGTGTCGGCAGGGCCCTCGTCGGGATCCTGGTGGCGGTCGCCCGCCCGTCCTCATCCGTCCAGGGAGGCGACGCCGAGCAGTGCCGACGCGGTCTGGAACGGAGTGGCGACACGCACGGGCGCGGCCTCGAGGTGGTCGTGGCAGGTGAAGCCGAGACGGGTCATGGCCCGGACGACCTCGCCGCTGGTGAAGTCGCGGCTGTCCTGCCGGGTGAGGATCTGGCCCACCTGCTTGACCGGGTAGCGACGGCGGCCGATGGTCACGGACTCACCCGTGATGAGTCCGGGCGCGACGCCCTTCATGGACGCCAGCACTCCGCTCTTGGTCAGGTCGAACGGGTACCGGGCGATGACACAGCGCATGAAGCCCCCACGGGGAGAAGGAGAACGGGCTGACCGGGGCGAGACGGATCAGCGGGAGAGGGCGAGGACGCCCGGGGCCCGGCCGTGCACCCCGGCCCCGAAGGGCCGGGGGACGGACGAGGTGAAGGGGCCGTCGAGGACGTCCCGCAGCCGGATCCGGTCCGTGTACGTGGAACTGCCGAGGTGAACGGCGAGTTCGGCCCGGCTGACCGAGCCCGTGCACTGGTCGTCCCCGTCGCACAGGAGGAGGTACTCGACACCGGCACCGGCCATGACGGACAGCGCGACCTCGACGGTCATGTCGTCCCGGACCCGCAGGCCGGACACCTCCATGTCGTCGACCACGGTCATGTCGACCACGGTCATGGGGAAGGGAACCGCCTGGTGCCGCTGTGTCCGAACCGGTGTCAAAGCTGCCTCCTCGAAGATGGGTGACCTTCTGATCGATGCCTGGGCCTGATCGACGTCTCTAGGCCGCCGGGGCGACGGCGGGCCGCTGCGCCCTGCGCCGCCCCGCCTGTCCGGTGGCGCGCCCCCGGGCGGGACGGTCGTGGCGGCCTCGGGACGAGGGAGCCCCGGACGACCCGGACGACCCGGCGCGCCGAGGACGTGCCACGGCCGGTGCGGTGATGACGACCGGGACACCGGAAGGGGCCTGGGCGCCTGTGATGCGGGTCAGCTCCGCCTCACCGGACCGTACGGAGGTGATCTGGGGGGCGATGCCGGCCGAGGCCATCAGCCGGCTCATGCCGCGGCGCTGGGAGGGTGTCACGAGGGTGACGACGCTGCCGGACTCGCCGGCCCGGGCGGTACGGCCGCCGCGGTGCAGGTAGTCCTTGTGGTCGCTGGGCGGATCCACGTTGACGACCAGGTCGAGGTTGTCGACGTGGATGCCGCGGGCCGCGACATTGGTCGCCACCAGCACCGTCACATGTCCGGTCTTGAACTGGGCGAGGGTCCGGGTGCGCTGGGGCTGGGACTTGCCGCCGTGCAGAGCCGCGGCGCGGACACCGCTCTTCAGCAGGTGCTCGGTCAGCCGGTCCACGGCGTGCTTGGTGTCCAGGAACATGATCACCCGGCCGTCGCGCGCCGCGATCTCGGTGGTCGTCCGGTGCTTGTCCGCGTCGTGCACGTGGAGCACGTGGTGCTCCATCGTGGTGACCGCGCCCGCCGAGGGGTCGACGGAGTGGACCACCGGGTCGGCCAGGTACTGGCGGACCAGCCGGTCGACGTTGCGGTCCAGGGTGGCCGAGAAGAGCATCCGCTGCCCTCCGGGGCGCACCTGGTCGAGCAGGGCGGTGACCTGGGGCATGAAGCCCATGTCGGCCATCTGGTCGGCCTCGTCGAGGACGGTGATGTCGACGTCGTCCAGTCGGCAGTCGCCCCGGTCGATGAGGTCCTTGAGCCGTCCCGGCGTCGCCACGACGACCTCCGCGCCGGTCCGCAGCGCACCCACCTGCCGGCCGATCGACATGCCGCCGACCACGGTGGCCAGCCGCAGCCGCACGGAGCGGGCGTACGGGGTGAGCGCGTCGGTCACCTGCTGGGCCAGCTCGCGGGTGGGGACGAGGACGAGGGCGAGCGGCTGCCGCGGCTCCGCGCGCCGGCCCGCGGTACGGGCCAGTACGGCGAGGCCGAAGGCGAGGGTCTTGCCCGACCCGGTGCGGCCGCGGCCGAGCACGTCACGTCCGGCGAGGGAGTTCGGCAGGGTCGCCCCCTGGATGGGGAACGGTGTGGTCACACCCTCGTGCCCGAGCGCGCTCAGCAGCGGCGCCGGCAGGGCGAGGTCGGCGAACGACTCGACGGCGGGCAGCGGGGGAGTGACCGTCACCGGCAGCGCGAACTCGCCCTGGGGTGCGGTCTGTCGGCGGTCGTAGCCGTTGGAACGCCGGGGAGCCCCCGAGCGCTTGGCCGCGGACCCCCAGGAGCGGTCGTTGGTACGGGTCGTGCGGGCGGTGCGTGCGCGGTTCAAGCGGAACCTTTCCTCGATGTGAGCGCGTAGGCATGTAGCAAGGAATTTCCGCAGCAAAATGAACAGCGCAGAGAATCGCGAGAACGAGCGGCACATGCCTTGAAATACAGCGAGCTGGGGCCCGCACCCCAAGGTGCGGGCCCCAGCTGCGAAATATGCGTTGCTGTGTGGGTCAGGCGGGAACGATGTTCTCGGCCGTCGGACCCTTCTGGCCCTGAGCGATGTCGAAGGACACCTTCTGGCCTTCCTGCAGCTCGCGGAAGCCCTGGGCGGCGATGTTCGAGTAGTGGGCGAAGACGTCGGCGCCGCCGCCGTCCTGCTCGATGAAGCCGAAGCCCTTTTCCGCGTTGAACCACTTCACGGTGCCAGTAGCCATGTCATTTCTCCTTCGGAGACGAGTTCGGAATTCGCCCTGTGCGGATTCCGTGTCGCCGTGCTGATTAACCCGTCGGAAAATGAACCCTCTGGCAACCACACCTGCAACTGAGACAGACATTAGCATGGCGTGATCGGCCCTGCGCCGTAAATAATTCCGCCCTCGTCGGTGACCGAGGAATACTCGCCGTGTGCCGCACCTATTTCTTACTTCACGGATACAGATATTGATCTGCGCGGAGGCGGTGTTCCCGCCGGGTACTGCCGGCCGCAGCGCCATGACCTCCGTGGATGAGCCCTGGGGCGCTGCCGTCGTCACCGACGGACGGGACGGCGGCGAACACGCCGCGACCCCGCCGGCGCAATAAAGGTCACATCGGCCCGTTCGCCGATGGCACCGTCTCCTGGTCGGCGCGTGCGGCGGTCCAGGTGATGTGCGGGGGCTCCACTCGCGCGCACAGGGGTCCGCCCTGGGCGTCGGTCAGGCCGAGGCGTCCGATCAGCAGCCCGTCGCGTGCGGCGGCGGCGAGTACGTCGGCGGGGACGACGTCGAGCATGAGCTTGGCGCGGCGGAACATCGTGAAGGCGCCCGACTCGTCGACCGTGCCCCACGACAGGTAGATGAACCGTCGGCCCAGACGGTCCTGCACGTAGGGCCCTTTGATCTCGGTGCCGGTCGGCGAGGTGCTCGTGGTGCACTCCAGGGTCCACGTCGCGGACGGTGCGTCGCCGCGCTGTGGCTCCAGGAGTTCGGCCGGCCGGTCGCGGCGTTGCACGGCGACATGGAGGTTGCCGTACGCGGGGACTCTGCCGTCGGCGGAGGCGGGGCGGGTGAGGCCGGGCAGGTCGACGGCGTCGATGCGGATACGCATACGGCCATCATCCCGCCATCCTCCGCGCGGAGCGGCAGACCCTGCTCGCGGCTCAGTGGTCGTCGGTGATGGTGGTCGCGATGCCGTTGCTGATGACGACCTCGGCGGTGAAGCCCTTCTTGGCGGCGGCCTCCAGTTCGTTCTCGTAGCACTGGATGCCGCCCTGGCCCCCTTCACCCGTGTTCGTGTCGCCGCAGATGTCGCCGTAGCCCCAGATCTTGGTGTCCTCGGCGACGAGGAACTGCTGCTCGACGCCCTTCATGTCCGAGACCGTGTACTTGCCCGGCGCCAGGTAGGAGACGTTGCCGAACCAGGTTCCGTCGACGCCCTTGCCCTTGTCGATGCCCTCGACAACGGTGTCACGGGAGTCGGAGCCGGAGCCGGAGCCGGAGTTCGAGCCGGAGCCGGACGAGGAGCCGGAGTCCGAACCCGAGCCGGAGGAGCCGGAGGAGCCGGAGGAACCGGCGGACCCGGACGACGATCCGGAGCCGGTGCCCTGCTGGGCGGCACGCCGCTCGGTCACCAGGGTCGCGATGCCCTTCTTCATCTCCACGTCGGCGTTCACGGCGCCCTTCTTGGTGGCCGCCTCCAACTGGTCGAGCGTGCACGGCGCGTCGACCTTGGCGCCCGCCTCGCCGCATATCGTGCCGGCGCCGTAGACCTCGGTGTCGTCGGCGACCAGGAACTGCTGGTCGTCCTTGCCCGGTACGGACACGATGTACTTGCCCGGGGCGAGATAGGTGACCGTGCCGTTCTTGAACGTGCCGCTGACGCCCTTGGAGTTCGTCGTCTTCTCCGCGACCGCCGCCGTGTCCGTCCCGCTCTTGCCGGAGGAGTCGGTGTCGGTGCCGCTCTGGCATGCCGTCATCAGCAGCCCGGCGGTGATCGCGGCGGTGAGGACGACGGCCTTGCGCAGGTGGCGGTTCATCACGGGAGGTTCCTTCCGAAGCGGGGGTGGCGGGGAGCCGGTGGCGTTTCCTCCGGTTCCCGCTCTGTGCTGACTATGAGGAGCCCCGGAGCCCTCAGGTCACGCCCGTCTCCCCTTCAGGACATCGCCGTTGCACGGCTGTGACACGGCAACACATCGACTGGGTACGGCGGTCCGGAGACACCCGCCGCCCGACCGTTTCTGTTCGTCCCGTTGACACCTCGCGTATCCCCTCCTAATGTCACGCCAGCCTTCTGACCATGTGACGAGATTTCGAACGATTGAAAGGCAAGTGCCCTACGTATCGCCGGAATCAGTACACACGTGGCCGGAACGCCGTGGCGCACCCTGACGTACGGCGTCTGAGGCCCGACTCGGCAACGTGGCGGTCGCCGTCATCCTCTCAACGACGAGAAGAACAGGGAACGATCACCCATGCGCAACCGAAGAGCCGCCTTCGCCGTCATCGGCGGAACCGTCTCGCTCGCCCTCACCCTGTCCGCCTGCGGCGGCGAGACCAGCGAGAGCGGCAGCGTCGAACGCGGCACCATCGGCATCGCGATGCCGACCCAGGCCTCCGAGCGCTGGCTCACCGACGGCAAGAGCGTCGTCGAGAACCTGCAGGGCAAGGGGTACAAGACCGAGCTGGTCTACGGCGAGGACGACCCGGAGACCCAGGTCTCGCAGATCGAGAAACTGATCAAGCAGGGCGTCGACGCGCTGATCGTCGCGGCCATCGACAACACGTCGCTGAACGGCGCGCTCCAGCAGGCCGCCGACGCGGACATCCCCGTGATCTCCTACGACCGGCTCATCCGCGGCACCGAGAACGTCGACTACTACGTCTCCTTCGACAACGAGCAGGTCGGCCGGCTCCAGGCCCTCCACATCATCGAGAAGCTCGGCCTGGAGGACGGCAAGGGCCCGTTCACCATCGAACTGTTCGCCGGCTCCCCCGACGACAACAACACCAAGTACTTCTTCGACGGCGCCATGCACCTCCTGCAGCCGTACCTGGACAGCGAGCAGTTGGTGGTCCGGTCCGGGCAGACCGCGCTCAAGCGGATCACCACCCTGCGCTGGGACGGGCCCACCGCGAAGAAGCGCATGGACCGCATCCTCGCCGAGTCGTACCGGAGCGAGCGGGTCGACGCGGTCCTCTCCCCGTACGACGGCATCTCGATCGGCATCCTGTCCGCGCTGAAGGCCGACGGCTACGGCTCCGCCGGCAAGCCCTTCCCGGTCATCACGGGACAGGACGCCGAACTGGCCTCGGTGAAGTTGATCGTCGCGGGTGAGCAGTCGCAGACCGTCTACAAGGACCTCCGGCAGCTCGCCGAGCGGGCC
Source organism: Streptomyces sp. CA-210063 (assembly GCF_024612015.1). Lineage (NCBI taxonomy): Bacteria > Bacillati > Actinomycetota > Actinomycetes > Kitasatosporales > Streptomycetaceae > Streptomyces > Streptomyces sp. CA-210063. The sequence goes on along the minus strand of NZ_CP102512.1, from coordinate 5,064,030 downwards.
GCGTTCATGGCCGACGACATACTCAACGACCAGACGCCGGAGCTGAACAACAGAAGGGCCTACAAGAACGGCGTCAAAGCCGTGCCCGCCTACTTGCTTCAGCCGATCAGCGTCGACAAGACCAACTACGAGTCCGTTCTGATCGGGACCGGCTACTACACCGCCGCCGACCTCAAGTAGCCGAGGGAACTCACCTGTTGCGCCACGTCAGCTCACGGTGAAGAAGTAGTCGTAGGGCGCCAGCCGGACGCCGGAGCGGGTCGTCGCGTGGACCGTGAGGTAGTGGAAGCCGTCCGTCGGCGGGGTCCAGTCGACGGCCGCCCCGTGGTGGGCGTCCGCGGCGACCGTGACCTCCGGGTCCCCGTCGGAGGAGTACGTGTAGCTCACGACGTCCGAGCGCGGCGCTCAGCGCAGTCGCCGGCCGGTGACCTCGTCAACCCGCTGCCCGACCTGCTGGGCACGGGGACGTACCGGTGAACCGCGTGACGCGGCCCCGTCCGGCCCGGCCCTGAGCGACGGGGCGCGGCCCCGGTCGCTTTCGGCCGGGTCGCGCCCCGTGGCACGTCGGTGAGCACTCCCGGGGGTGGGCGTGCGGGTCGGACCGGGCAGTCAGAAGCTCGGCGGCGGAGGCGCCGTCCTGGACGCCTTCCTCAGCCCCAAGTGGCCGTCCGGGTCCTGGAGTCGCGCCCCCTGGGTCGCCAGCATGCGGCGGACCGCCGGCGCGGGCATGCGGATCACCACCGGCCGCCGCAGGGTCAGCTCCCGTACGGCGGTCCCGGTCCGGCCGGTGCGTACCCGGTCGGTCACCCGGGCGACCACCCGTACGTCCAGGGTGAACTGGACGAGGACCGACTCGAACCTGGGCTTGTGCACCGGCATCGTGCCGGCGGCGTTCACCGCCGCGTCGGCCGCGCCGCCCGCGCCGCCCGCGTTGCCCATCATCTGGTTGAGGCGGAACTGGTCGGCGTTGAGCAGCCCCGCGCCCCCCAGACCGTACGCCGACCTGCCGTGGTCGGCGGAGCTCTGACCGTCCGTCTGGGTGGGCCGGGGCGCGTCCAGGTGGCTCTGGCCCACCGTCTCGAAGGTCATCTTGTCGCCCACGCCCAGGACCCGCCCGGCGCGCAGCCGCGCGTGCAGGGACGCGCGCAGGTCCTGGCCCTCGGCACCGGAGGCGTGGACCGGCGGCAGCTCCGCCCCGGCGGAGGTCAGCAGGGGCAGCGCCGCGATCAGCCACTCGGTGGAGACGGCCTCGTTCAGGGCGTACGCGGCCGCCTGGCCCTTGTCCCTGAAGCGGTCGCCGCCGCCCGCCTCACGGACCGCCGAGTTGACCAACTCCCGTACCTGCGGGGCTCCTTGGAAGCCGTTGACCTGCGCTTCCATCGGGAGCTTCACACCCGCGGAGCGCCAGGCGCCGAGTCCGGCGGAGCGGTTGTCCCGCGGGCCGGGGGCGGGGGTGGGGGTGTTTCCGGCGGCGGGTGGCACGGCCACCTGGCTGAGGGCCGCGAGGTCCTTCTCCAGGACGCGGTGGGTCAGCGCCTGGCGGCCCAGGGAGACGAGCGCCAGCCGGCGGCCGCCCCGGTGCAGTTCGAGGGTCGCCTCGATCGGCACGCGCATCTTCGCCGACTTCGCGGTCTTCGCCTCCGCGACCGTCTTCATGCCGAGCTGGCCACGGCCGGCGGCGCCGGTGCGCCGCGAGTCGCTGGAAGCCATGCCGAGCCCCGCCGAAGCGCCCGTGCTCTTCAACGGCCCGGCCCCGCCCTCCGGTTTGCCCGAACCGGCGAGAACGCCCTCCGCGCCGGTCGTCACGCCCTCGTCGTGGGAGGTGCCCCGCTGGGCGACGGCCGAGGTGATGTACTCCATGTCCCGGCCGTCGTCCGCCGCACCCTCGGACGTTCCGTCGCCCACGCGGTTGACCTTGAACACCGCCCAGTACGGGGTCTTACGGCCGTCGAACAGTTCGACGGTGACCCCGCCGTCCATCGCGCCGGACAACAGCCCGGCGGAACCGTCCCGGTCCAGGACCCGCAGCAGCCGCTGCACGTTGTCGTTGCGGTCCGCCAGCTGCTGCCTGGGCAGCAGGTCGTCGGCGAGAGACTGCTGCCGGTTCTCCGTGAGGCGCGTACGCAGCCGCTCCAGCAGCGGCACGAAGTTCGGCAGGTTCTCGATCATGCCGAAGCCGAGGGGGAGCCCCCGGTCGAAGGACGGGGCCGGACCGGGCCGCGCGGACGAGGAGGACCCGCCCGTGCCCGTGGCGAGGGCCGCCTGCTCCCGGGCCGCGCGCTCGGCGCCCGTCCGGGAGCTCTCCGCCCTCGTCTCCCCCTTCTGGGACGACGACTTCCCGGAGGGCGTCCCGGAGGAGGACTTCTCGGAGGACGGCTTCGGGGCGGGCGACATCACGCCCGGATCGGCGTCGAGCTTCAGCTGCCGCCGTATCGGTGCCGGCAGCTGCTCCTCCGTCAGCCACACCGCCGCCTCGGCCGGCAGGGTCCGGGCGGCCTTCGCCACGTAGGGGCCGCCGCCGGTGACCTTGACCTCGGCGACCATGGTGACCAGCAGGTCGCACTGGACCAGGTGGAGCGGTGCCTTCCGCGGGGTGTGGGCGTTGCGCTCGACCGTGCCGGACAGGGCGGCGGACCGTGCGTCGCCCTCGCTCGTGGTGCGGCTCGCGGACAGGCCCTCGGCGACGCGCCACTCGGGGCTGTTGTGCGAGCCGAGGGCCCCCAGCTGCGTCGTACTGGTGGTGCCCTGCCCCTCCTGTCCGGCGGCCTGGTGGCCGCCGAGCACGAAGGTCTCCGTGCCGGGACCCGCGCCGCTGTGCACGTACTTCGGGTTGGTCAGGGTGAGCCGGGTGCCGACCGCCCCGTTCAGCGCGGCGAGCCGGCGCGGGTAGCGCAGGTTCTTCACCACCCATCCGGAGGACGCGGCCTGCCGCAGCGACGCCGTGATGGCCTGCGGGCTGAACCGCTCCTCGATCGCCAGCCGCGGGGCGAGCCCCTCCGTCTGGAGCGCCGGGTCCTCGCGGACGCCCTTGTTGCGGGCGGCGGCCTGGGACAGCAGCTGGAAGGCGAGGTCCCGGACGGCCTGTCCGTCGCCGACGGTCTCCACCAGCTGCCAGTCCCGCAGCGCCCGCCCGGTGGACGGCCGGGGGGTGAGCGCGGCCAGGTCACCGATGCCCTCGGCGGTGACCGCGTGTTCGGGCCGCGCGGCCTGCCCCTTGCGCTTGGCGGTCACCGAGTCGTGCCGCTGCTTCCCCTCGTCGTCGAGCGTGAACTCCGTCGGCGTGACGAGCCGTACGTCCTGTTCCTCCATGTGCAGCCCGCCCACCAGCTTCGCCTCCGGCGCGTCCCGGCCCGGGGAGCCGGGGGTGAGACCGCGGGCGAGCTTGCGCTGCCGGGACGTCATGGTGACGTCCACGTCGAGGCGCAGGGCCGCCCCGAAGGCGCTGGCCTTCTCGGAGCCGTTGGTGAGGACGTCCGTACGGGTGGTGGGGCCGGCCTGGTTGCGACGGCTGCCGGAGCTGTGCTTCTCGTAGCGGGCCGAGCCGGCCAGGATGCCGGGGACCAGCCTCGCCTGCGCGAGGACCAGACCGCCGATCGACCGTGAACTGCTGCGCCCACTCTGTGCGTTGGCGGTAACACCGGAGTGGCTGCGCACCAGCCAGTCGTCGGTGTCGCCGAGGTAGCCGGTCTCGCGGAGCCCGCCCTTGACCCGTATCTGTACGTCGTGCGCGTGCATCGTGGTCTTGCGGCGCAGCCGCACCCGGATGCCGGTGGACAGCAACTGGTCCTTGTTGACCCGGAGGTTGGTCTCCGACAGGGCGGCCATCAGCTCGCGGTAGTTGCGCCGCTGGACCTCGGCCTCCTCCCTGCTGCTGAGCGCGCCGGGCGGAGCCTGGCCGAAGGCGGGCAGATAGCCGGCCAGCCGGGGGTCGGTCGCGAACATCTCCTGTACGGCCTTCACCATGGGCCCGGTGTCGAGCTGGCTGAGCGTGACACTGGACCCCATGGCGCCGAAGGGGAGATGACACTCGACGTCCACCTCGTCGCCGTTCTCGTCGGTCCGCTTCGGCTTCTCGATGAACTCCCCGGCGGTGACGCCCGGCGGCAACGGCAGCCCGAGGGATTGCGCCTCGTCGGCCCGCAGGCTGATCCACACCTTCATCGAGTGATCGGCGACCCGGGTACCGGGGCGCAGGACCATCTGCGCCGACCGGGGCCCCGTACCCTCCGCGGTGAACTTCACGGTCCCGACGTAGAGCACCTTGTCGCCCCGAACCTCCGCGCCCTGCCGGCTCGTCACGGTCTGCTCGGCCACGGTGAACCGTGCCTTGCGGGCCGCCGCGACCGGCATGGCCGTGGCCCGGACGACGGCGGCGTTCGCGGCCGCTCCGACGCCGACCGCCGGGCCCACGCCGGCCGCGGCGGAGCGCCCCTTGCCCGCGCTGTCGGTGACCGAGTGCTGGGTCTGCTGATGGGTGCGCAGCTGCGTCTTGCCGGTGCTCCAGGCGGGCGACAGGGCGGTGATCGCGGCGCGCATCCGGTAACTGCCCACGCTGCTGCCGTCCTTGGACTGCAGGTCCTCGCCGGTGACGCCGTCGCCCAGCAGCCGGGGCATGTCCTCCAGGACGGTCGCCGTGGACGTCGCCTCGTACAGCCGGGCCCGGCCGGGCGCTCCGGGCGCGGTGAGCGAGGGGTGCAGGACGGAGGCGACCGTGTCGAAGAGCCCGCCGCCGCCCTGGTGCGGGGCGGCGGTGTCGGAGACGGCGACCGGGGCCATGGAGTCGGCGAGCGAGACGCGCCGGGCGGTGTCCGCCGGGACGGGCCGCGGCGCGCGGGGTGCCTGCGTGCCGGCCGGGACCAGGTGTTCGGTCGGCACGCGCTGGGTGAGGGTGCCCGAGCCGGCGAAGGTCTGCGCGTCCGCCCGGTCGGGTCCGCGCTTCTTGACCCGTACGCCGTAGCGCACCTTGCGTGGCACCTCGACCGAGCCCTTGTCGCTGCGCAGCACGCGCGGTTCGGCCACGTTCCGCTGGCTGCGGGACTCCCGTGAGGACTGCCAGGGCTGCACGTTGGCCATGCCCGCGGCGCCCGCCCAGAAGCCGGGCACGACGGGCGCGAGCCCGAAGGCCACGCCGCCCAGGCCCTTGCTCGACGAACCGCCGGCGGTGGTCGCCACGGTCGCGGCGGTGTTGTGGTGGGCGTCGACCTTGGTCTCCATGCCCTCGGCCTCGTCCACCTCGGCGAGCGGCGCCCCGCCCGGGTCCACGGTGTTCGCGAGCACGTCCTTGGGATGGAAGACCGGCGGCCTGTCGTCGGAGGCCCGGGAGAGGGTGACGGTGACGTCGAACCACTCCTTGCCGTCCTTGCCCTGGACCGCGAAGGCGCGGCCCTGCCCGTAGAAGGACTCGGGACGTCCGGCCAGTTCACCGGCGATGTCGGCGACCGTGCCGTCGCCGTGCCCGACGACCGCGGCCACCGCGTTCCGGACGAACTCGTGCCCCGTCAGCCCGTACACCGTGGACAGCCCGGCGGCCTCCAGGTCCATCAGGTACGGCGGCAGGACGAGCCCCGGCTCGGTGCGCTCCTCCTCGATGCGGGGCGGTGGCGCGGAGAGCTGTCTCCGTCCGGCCGGCGGCCGGGAGATCCCTTCCCCGCGCCCCAGTGCCCGCGTGGTGGCCGCGTTCCCCGCGGCCTGCTGCATGGCGAGCAGGGCGTGCGGAGCGGGGTTGCTCCCGGAGACGGGCGGCCTGCCGGTACGGGGTACCCGGGAGCCCTCCTGAGAGGCGCCGGTTCTGCCGTCCCCTGCCTGCCGCTGCGTCCGCACGGATTCAACCTACGCACGGACGGGGCCGCCGGAGGACCGTACGCCCCCTCCGTTTCCTTTCGTCGCTCCTGCCACATCGGAACGCCAACTCCCGTACATCCGGAGGTCGCTCGTCCCTTCGGGTTCTCCTGCGCGGGACACGTCCGCCTCGGGGCGGCGCGGGTGGCTAGGCGGTGTCGTTCCAGTCGTACGGTCCGCCGCCGCGCCACTCGATCAGTTCCGGGTCGTCGACGGCCCGGCCCTGGACCGGCAGGTCCGCGTCGTGCAGGAGGTCCAGGACGTCGAAGAGGCTGTAGGCCGTACCGACGTGCTCACCGTGGATCGTCACCCGCCGTCCACCGTCCGACGCGGGCGGCAGCACCACCACAGGAGGCCGCGTGTCCATGGCACCACGATGCCCTTACGACGGTGGACGCGCAGCTCCACCCTCCCTGAGCGGCCCTCCCGGTGCCCTCCCCGTGCCCTGTTCGGTCAGACCAGCTGGGCTTCGGGGGCCGGCTGGTCCGTGGTGCCCCGGCGGAGGCCGCGCCGGTCGGCGATGAGGATCAGGGCGAGGCCGAGCAGGACCCAGCAGCCCAGGGTGAGGGCGGGGCTGCCGGCGCCGGTGCCGTCGAAGAACGCGTTGGCGCGCAGGAGGCTGCCGGAGGCGCCGGGCGGGAGGAACTGGCCGAGGGTGGCCCAGCCGTCGGGCAGCCAGTGAGGTCCGCCGGCGAGGCCGGAGAGCGGGTTGCCCAGCAGCATGATCACTGCCGCGCCGAGACCGAAGCCGGCCATTCCCCTGAGGGACTCCAGGCCGAGGAGGGTGAGGGCGAGGGCCGCCATGCCCAGCGACAGGCCGAGGCTGGTGAGCCAGTAGGTGCCGCTCAGCGATCCCGTGCCGTACTGGAGCATGGCGGTGACGGCGAAGCCCGCCACGACGGCGAAGGCGACACCGCCTGCCAGGCGCAGTCGCAGTCCGGCGTGGCCCGGGAAGAGGCGCGAGAGGATCACGGCGGGGATCATGCCGCCGAAGATCATGGGCAGGGCGGCGGAGGAGAATCCCGCGCCCTTGGGGTCGTCGGCGGGGAACGGCTTGAGGTCGGTGACGGTGACCTCGGCCTGTTGCTGCTTGGCCAGGGCAGTGACCACGCCGGTCAGGGAGGCCGCGGACTGTGCTCCTGCGGCGGTGGCCGTGTAGACGGTGATGCGGCCTTGGGCCAGCACGATGCCTCCCATGACGTCGCGATCCTCGATCGCGGTCTTCAGGGCCTTCTCGTCGTCGTACGTGGTGACGTCCCACTCCTCGCCCGCCAGGGCCTTGCCCACGGCCGCGGTGGCGGCCTGCGGACCGGTGGCCCCGACGGGGATGTCGTGAGGGCCGCTGTGGATCGAGGGCAGGGCGAAGGCGCACAGCATGGCGACGACGACGGCGGCCAGGCCCACCACGACGACCGCGAGTGTGCGGCCCTGTCCGGCCCGGTCGGGTGTGATGGCGCTTTGGGTCATGAGGGGGTTCCTCGCAGGTGTGTGAGTCCGGGACTGGGGCTCGGACGCCGACGTCAGGACGGGGGAGGGGGCCGACTCGGATTCCTCAGGGCATGAGGTGTGCCGCGGTCGCGGGGAGGCGCCACGGGCGTGGCAGCCTCCGATCCAGTGGCTTGATACACGATTACAGGGTAGATTGAATCGCGTGTCAAACAGTGAGTATCCCGACCCGGTTCCCTCCGACCCCGTTCCCTCCGAGCTCGTTCCCTCCGAGCTCGTCCAGGCCGCGCTGCGTGTGGCCCGGGCCCGTGAAGCCGCCGTCGCGGATGTGCCCCTGCAGGCCATCGCGCGGGAAGCGGGCATCTCCCGCAGCACGCTGCTGCGCCGCCTGGGCGGTGGCCGCCGCGCTCTCGACGACGCGGTACGAGCCGCCGGCGTCGACCCGGGCGGCCAGAAACCCGTGCGCGAACGCGCCATCGAAGCCGGAGCCGCACTGATCAGCGGCCACGGACTGGCATCACTGTCCCTCGAGCGCGTCGCCTCGTCCGCCCAGTGCTCGGTCCACAGCCTCTACGCCGCGTTCGGCGGCCGGGAGGAGATGCTCCAGGCCATCTTCCTGCGCTACAGCCCGATGGTGGACGTCGAAGCGGTCGTGGCGACGCAGCCGGCCGACCTGGACAGCACGGTCCGGAAGATCTACGCGCTCATGGCCACGGCCATCGGACGCGAACCCCGCGTCATGCCGGCCATCCTCGCTGAACTCCTGGCCCGCCCGCAGGACGAGTCCCTCCAGCCCCTCGTCCAGTACATCTACCCCCGCCTGTTCGCGGGCGTCGGAAAGTGGCTCACCGCCGAAATCGCGGCAGGCCGTATCCGCGACCTGCCGCCGCTGCTGCTCCTCCAGCAGATGTCGAGCCCCCTCGTGATGCACCTCCTCCTCCGGCCGGCCACGCGACAGGTCCCCGACCTGCCGTCCCCGTCCATCGAAGAGGTCTGCGACACGTTCGCCGACGCCTTCCTCCGCGCCGTCGCCCTTCCGGCCCCATGAGGGCCGCCGCTGGGACAGCCGCACCGGCCGGGTGGTGACCGTGGCGTGCGAGGCGCCGTAAGGACCCTCCCACGCGCCAGGAGCAGAGGCTCGGCGTGACCCGTAGGTGACCCACGTCACATCCGGTTCCTGTCAGCAATCGGGGCGCCGTCTCGTTCAAGGGGTCCGCGAACGAGATGGGAGCAACGCCATGAAGCACCGCATCGTCGTCCTCGGCGCCGGATACGCCGGGGCCTTCGCCGCCGGGAACCTGGCCCGTCGGCTCTCCCCCGCCGACACCGAGATCACCGTCGTCAACGCCGTGCCCGACTTCGTCGAGCGGATGCGGCTGCACCAGCTCGCGAGCGGCCAGGACCTGGCGTTCCGCAAGCTCGCCGACGTATTCGCGGGCACGGGGGTGCGGCTGCGCCTGGCGCGCGTCACCGGCGTCGACCCCGAGCGCAGGACCGTCGCCGTGACCGGTGAGGACGGTGACGGCGAACTCGCGTACGACACGCTTCTCTACGCACTCGGCAGCTCGGTCGCCCACCACGGCGTCCCCGGCGTGGCCGAGTACGCCTTCGATGTGACCGGCAGGTCCTCGGCGCTGCGTCTGCGCGAGCGTCTGGCCGGCCTGGGCGGGGGCGGCACCGTGCTGGTCGTCGGTGAGGGGCTGACCGGCATCGAGACCGCCACCGAGTTCGCCGAGTCCCGGCCCGACCTCTCGGTGGCGCTCGCCGCCCGCGGTGAGCTGGGCGCCTGGCTCTCCCCGAAGGCCCGCCGCCACCTGCGCCGGGCCTTCGACCGGCTCGGCATCACCGTCCATGAGCACACCGGCATCGACGCCGTCGAGCCGACACGGGCGATCGCCGCCGACGGCAGGTCCATCCCGGCCGACGTGACCGTGTGGTCGGCCGGGTTCGCCGTGCACCCCATCGCGGCCGCGAGCGGCCTGGAGGTCGCCGAGACCGGCCAGATCGTCGTCGACCGCACCATGCGCTCGGTCTCGCACCCGGACGTCTACGCCGCCGGTGACTGCGCCTACGCGATCGGCGAGAACGGCAGGCCGCTGCCGATGTCCTGCGCCTCGGCCGGCTTCACCAACATGCAGGCGACCGCCGCGATCATCGCGCGCCTGACGGGCGGCGAGATCCCGACCGTCGGGCTGAAGTACTACGGCAACCACATCAGCCTCGGGCGGCGGGACGCGATCTTCCAGATGGTGGACGGGGACGCCCGGTCGAAGCCCTGGTACCTGGGCGGCCGGAGTGCCGCGCGGCTCAAGGCGGGCATCCTCAAGGGAGCCGAGTGGGGCATCGCCTACCCGACCTTCGGCATGCCGAAGCGCAGGCGCCGCCTGGCCACCGCACCGGACCCGGCCGGTGTACGGGTCGCCGCATAGCCTGTTCCGCATGGACAGCGTCGCCATCGATCGGTTCGAGGCCGGCCGGGGCCGGCTGGCCTCGCTCGCGTACCGTCTGCTCGGCTCGGCGGCCGACGCCGAGGACGCCGTGCAGGACGCGTTCCTGCGCTGGCAGGCCGCGGACCGGGAACGTATCGAGGTGCCGGAGGCCTGGCTGACCAAGGTCGTCACCCATCTCTGCCTCGACCGGCTCCGCTCGGCGCGGGCACGCCACGAGCGCGCTGCCGGAGACTGGCTGCCCGAGCCGCTCCTCGAGGGCGACCCCATGCTCGGCCCCGCCGACACCTTCGAGCAGCGTGAATCCGTGTCCCTGGCCGTACTGACCCTCATGGAGCGCCTCGCGCCGGTCGAGCGGGCCGTCTACGTCCTGCGTGAGGCCTTCTCGTACAGCCACGCCGAGATCGCCGGGATCCTCGACATCACCGAGTCCGCGAGCCAGCAGCATGCCCACCGGGCCCGACGCCGGGTCGCCGCCGAGCGCCGCGGCGGCGACGAGGTGGACCCCGCGTCCGCGCGCCGGGTCGTCGAGGAGTTCCTCGCCGCCGCCACGTCGGGGCGCACCGAACGGCTGGTGGCGCTGCTCACCGCCGACGTGACGATGGTCTCGGACGGCGCCGGACTGGCCAGGCGGCTGCTGCGGTACGACACGCCCGAGCGGGTCGCCTCCTATGTGCGGGCCGGCTTCAAGCCCACGCCGGCGAAGCGGCGGCTGGCCGGCGGCTCGCCCGCGCTCCACATCGCGCTGGTCAACGGCTCCCCGGCCGTCCTCGCCGTGGTCGAGGACCGGGTCGTGGGAGCCGTGGCGTTCGAGGTCAGCGACGGCAAGGTCGCGTCGCTGCGCGGCATCGCCGCGGCGGACCGGCTCACGCGCGTCAACGAGGCCTGGCGGCGGCACGAGCCCGACGCGCCGGTCATCGACGCGTGGTGACCGTGAACCACCGGAATCCAGTGACGTGGAAGTGACGTAGAGGGGCCAGGCCACGGCGACGTAAGCGTTCCGTCATCTTTCGCGGGGTTCATGACACCTTCCCGGCCCGTTGAATGGGGAGCGACCGGAAATCCTCTGGAGACGGGGCGGGCGGGCATGGGACGCGTGCGGAAGGTGCTGGGCAGGCCGTTGGCCATCGGCGTACTGGTGATGGCGGTCGTCGGCGCCGGTCTCGGGCTGTACTGGTTCCAGCCGTGGAAGCTGTGGCAGGACGAGACGGTCCGGGAGGCGCTGCCCGGGGCCACGGGGACGTCCGCTCCTCCCACGACGGTGCCGTCCCCGTCGGCGTCCCCGGCATCCGGGCCGCGGACGCTGGCGAGCGGGCAGTTGATCAGCCATGAGCACGCCACCTCGGGCACGGTGAGGCTCGTACGGCTCGCCGACGGCTCCCACGTCGTACGGCTGGAGAACCTCGACACCAGCAACGGCCCGGACCTGCGCGTGTGGCTGAGCGACGCGCCGGTGAAGGAGGGCACGGCCGGCTGGCGCGTCTTCGACGACGGCGAGTACGTCAGCCTCGGCAGGCTCAAGGGCAACAAGGGAAGCCAGAACTACACCGTGCCCGCCGACGTCGACCTTTCCCGCTACACCAGCGTCAGCATCTGGTGCGACCGCTTCGACGTGTCCTTCGGCGCCGCCCGGCTCGCCCGCACCTGACGGCGGTCCGGGCGCATGATGCCGCGCGCCCGTCGACCCTTTCCGTAGCCGCAGGTGAGCGCCGACCGGGCGGTATTCGGGCGCGCTGCGCGTCGCCTACCGGACGGGCGGCCATCGATGAGCGACGCTGTGGGCGCTCCATGCGTTCCGCTTTCGGGTGGACCGCCCACCCCTTCATCGAGGTGCGCCGACGGAGAGTGGCGATTCGGCAGTTCAGATGATCCTTCCGCGACGATCAACCGTTCGACGGCGTCTTGCGCATCACGTGTTCACGCGTGGTCGGATCGGTCCAAGGGTCAGAACGGCGCGCACTGCGCACCTCATCCACACGGCCGGGTAACTCCGGCGGACATGAGGATCGAGAGTCACGTGAACATTCCCCCTACGGCGCGCCGGGGCAAGGCCCCTCTGGCACTGACGGCGGCGCTGCTGCTGGCCGTGAGCGCGTGCGGCGGCGATTCCGACGCGAGTTCGAACAGCGGCAGCGGCAGCGAGGACCTGTCCGGCTCGGTCCGGGTGGACGGCTCCAGCACGGTGGCCCCCTTGACCACGGCGGCGGCGGAGATCTTCGCCGAGGAACAGCCCAGGGTCCGGGTCACCGTGGGTACGTCGGGCACCGGCGGTGGCTTCGAGAAGTTCTGCAACGGCGAGACCGACATCTCCGACGCCTCCCGGCCCATCGACGACGAGGAGAAGAAGGCCTGCGACAGCAAGGGCGTCGAGTACAGAGAGTTCGTGGTCGCCAACGACGCGCTGACCGTCGTCGTCCCCAAGTCGAACGACTGGGTGGAGTGTCTGACCACCCGGCAGCTGAAGCAGATCTGGGACGAGGGTTCCCAGGTCGACAACTGGAACGAGATCGACCCGAAGTTCCCCGACGAGCCGCTGAAGCTCTTCGGACCCGGCACGGACTCGGGCACCTTCGACTACTTCACCGACGAGATCAACGGTGAGGAGGGCAGGTCCCGCACCGACTACAGCCCCAGCGAGGACGACAACGTGATCGTCCAGGGCGTCGCCGGGTCCCCGGGCGGCCTCGGCTACTTCGGCTTCACGTACTACGAGGAGAACACCGACAAGCTGAAGGCGCTGAAGATCGACAGCGGCGGGGGCTGTGTCGCGCCGAGCGTCAAGGCCGCGCAGGATGGGACGTACACGCCGTTGGCCCGTCCGCTGTACCTCTACCCGTCGGTCGAGGCGGCCGGGCGGCCCGAGGTGATGGGCTTCCTCGAGTTCTACGTCGACAACCACAAGAGCATCGCCGAGGACGCCCAGTTCATTCCCCTCAACTCCGAGCAGGAGAGCAGGCTCAAGACCGCCCTCGACGACCTGAAGGCCGCAGCGGGATGATCTCCCCGACTCATCAGGCCCCCGGAGGGACCGTGGACCGGTCCCTCCGGCGGGCCAGGCCGCGTTACGCCGAACGGGTGATCCAGGGGCTGCTGCTGGTGGCCGCCCTCGTGTCCGTCGTCACCACGGTCGGCATCGTGGTCTCGCTGATCCCGCCCACCGTCGACTTCTTCGAACGGGTGAGCTTCGGCGAGTTCCTCGGCGGCACGGAGTGGACGGCACTGTTCAGCTCCCCGAGCTACGGCGTGCTGCCGTTGCTCGGCGCCACCATGCTGATCACCGTGATCGCGCTGGTCGTGGCCGTTCCGGTGGGCCTCGGCGCGGCGATCCACCTCAGCGAGTACGCCGACCGGCGCGTGCGGGCGTTCCTCAAGCCCACGCTGGAGGTGCTCGCCGGGGTGCCGACGGTCGTCTACGGCTTCTTCGCGCTCAACTTCGTCACCCCGCGCCTGAGGGAGTGGTGGCCGGGCGGGACGGGACCGGACTTCCAGAACGCCCTGTCCGCGGGCCTGGTGATGGGCGTCATGATCATCCCGACGATCGCCTCGCTGTCCGAGGACGCGATGTCCGCCGTGCCACAGTCGCTCAGGGACGGGGCGTACGCGCTCGGCTCGGGCAAGCGGGTCGTGTCCGTCCGTGTCGTCGTGCCGGCCGCGCTCTCCGGCATCGTCGCCGCCTGCGTCCTCGGTGTCTCCCGGGCCGTCGGCGAGACGATGATCGTCGCCATCGCGTCCGGCAACCAGGCCGTGCTCAGCTGGAACCCGCTGGACGCGATGCAGACCATGACGGGCTTCATCGCCCAGGCCGGCTCCGGTGACGTGCCGGTCCAGTCGTTCGAGTACAAGACCATCTTCGCCGTCGGCGCCCTGCTGTTCGTCATCACCTTCGTGATGAACCTCATCAGCATCCGCCTGGTGCGCAGGTACCGGGAGGTCTACGAATGACCGGCATCCGGGTCACCGAGCCGCCGGCGCCGGCCGCGCCCCGCAAGCTCTCCGGGCCACGCTTCCGGCCGGGGGAGACCGCCTTCCAGGTGCTGCTGCTGTGCTGTCTGGCGGTGGGGATCGTCTTCCTCGGCGTGCTCCTCACGTACATCGTCGTCGAGGCCTGGCCGCGTCTGGACTCCCGGCTGTGGGAGAACTTCCCGTCCATCCGCCGTCCCGAGCGGGCCGGCGCCCAGTCGGCGATCTTCGGCACGATCTGGGTGATCGCCTTCACCGCCCTGTTCTGCCTGCCCACGGGCATCATGGCGGCGATCTACCTGGAGGAGTACGCCAGACCGGACCGCTGGTACAACCGGCTGATCGAACTGAACATCCAGAACCTGGCCGCCGTGCCCTCGATCATCTACGGCATCCTCGGACTGGGCCTGCTGGCAAGAGAACTCGCCCTCGGCACCACGGTGCTGACGGCCTCGCTCACCCTGTCGCTGCTGGTGCTCCCCGTGGTCATCATCGCGTCGAGGGAGGCCATCAGGGCCGTACCGCAGTCGATCCGGCAGGCGTCCCTCGCGCTCGGCGCCACGCGGTGGCAGACGATCTGGCGCCAGATCCTTCCCGCCGCCATCCCGGGCATCGCGACCGGCTCGATCCTCGCGCTGTCCCGGGCGATCGGTGAGGCCGCGCCGCTGCTGCTGCTCGGCGCGGTGACCTATGTGGCGTTCAACCCGGAGGGCCTGGACAGCCTGTACACCGTGCTGCCCATCCAGATCTTCGGTTGGACCAGTCAGTCCCGCGAGGAGTTCCGCCACCTCGCCGCGGCCGCGATCGTCATCCTGATGGCCATTCTCCTGATCATGAACGCGGCCGCGATCTGGCTGCGCAACCGCTTCACTAAGCGCTGGTGATCCCATGACCGACGACATGACCGACGACATGACCGATGACATGACCGACGACAGCATCCCCTCCGGCTCTCACGACGAGGCCCGCTCCCTGGGCCTTTCGATCGGTGACCGCCGCCGTCCCGGCAGGCCCGTACCCTCCCTGGGCGATCCGGTGTTCCACGTCTCCGACCTGGACATCTGGTACGGCGACCACCAGGCCGTCCGTGATGTGAACCTGACCATCGGCCGTCGCCAGATCACCGCGATGATCGGCCCGTCCGGCTGCGGCAAGTCCACGGTGATCCGCTGCTTCAACCGGATGAACGACCTCATCCCCGGCGCCCGCGTCACCGGCAAGGTCGTCTACCTGGGGGAGAACCTCTACGACCCGGTGATCGACCCGATCGAGGTGCGCCGCCGTATCGGCATGGTCTTCCAGAAACCCAACCCGTTCCCCAAGTCGATCTACGACAACATCGCCTACGGGCCGCGGGTGAACGGCATGAAGGGCACCATGGACGACCTCGTCGAAGAGGCACTGACAGGCGCCGCGCTGTGGGACGAGGTCAAGGACAAGCTGAAGGCGAGCGCGCTGGCGCTGTCGGGCGGGCAGCAGCAGCGGCTGTGCATCGCGCGGGCCATCGCCGTCAAACCCGAGGTGATCCTGATGGACGAGCCCTGCTCGTCGCTCGACCCCATCGCCACCGCCCGCATCGAGGACCTGATGGCGGACCTGGCGACCGACTTCACCATCGTCATCGTCACCCACAACATGCAGCAGGCGGCCCGCATCTCCGACTACACCGCCTTCTACACCTCGGACATCGACGAACAGGGCGTACGACACGGCCGCCTGGTCGAGTACGACATCACCGAGAAGATCTTCGAGAACCCCGCCGACCAGCGCACGGAGGACTACATCACCGGCCGCTTCGGCTAGCGTGGGCCCGGCACTCGGGGCCACCCGTTGACGCCCGACAAGGCGTGCGACTCCTTCCTGACCAACGTCCACATGCCGCAGAGTTACGAACTGCGGCTCACCTCCGCCTTCACCGGGGCACCAACGTCATGTTCCCTTCCGCCCGCACCCTGTGGGACGCCCTGTCGGGGCTGACGCCGTGACCGCACGCTGGAAGAGCCTGCCCAGCGCCGTCATCCCGGACGTGGTCGAGGCCGAGCCGCTCGCCGGCGGCGCGGTGAACGACGTCTGGCGGCTGACCCTCGCCGACGGGACGGCGTACGTCCTGAAGGGATCCCTCGACGCGCCGGCGGACCTGTTCCCGCTGGAGGCGGCCGGCCTCGGGGTGCTCCATGAGCGGGCGGGCATCCGGACTCCCCGGGTGTTCGAGGTGAGTGCGCACCACGTCCTCATGGAGGCGCTGCGACCACGGCCCGACACCGACGCGTTCTGGGAGGCGGCGGGCCGGGCCTTCGCCGCACTGCACGCGGTGCGCGGCGACCGGTTCGGCTGGGACACCGACGGACGGCTGGGCCTGCTTCCCCAGGAGAACGGCTGGGCCGACGACGGCCACGCGTTCTTCGCCGAGCACCGTATCCGCCGCTACCTGCGCGAACCCAAGGTCCGCCGCGCCCTCGAACCGGCGGACCTGGCGGGCCTGGAGCGGATCTGCGAGCGCCTTCCGCGGCTCGTCCCGGCGGCCCCGAGCGTGCTCAACCACGGCGACCTCTGGCGCGCCAACATCGTCGCGGACCCGGCCGGCGAACCCGTGTTCCTCGACCCGGCGGTGTGCTGGGCGTGGGCCGAGTCCGACCTCAGCATGACGTACTGCTGCGACCCTCCGCCGGACCGCTTCTTCCGCGCCTACGAGGAGATCTCCCCCCTGGCCGACGGCTGGCGGGACCGCATGCCGCTTCTGCATCTGCGCGAACACCTCAGTGTGCTGGCCCACTTCGGCTCGTACGGCGACACCGTGGCGCGCGTCCGGGACGTCGTCCGTACCTTCTCCTGAATTCCAGGGGCTTCGGCCCCGGCCGCCTCGTCCGCGCACTCCAGGACCACCTCTCCGGTACGCCCGGCGCGGCCCAGGACACCGACACCTGGTGGTCCGCTCCAGGCTGCGGCTGCTCTTCGTCCCGCCCGAGCAGGCCGCCCATGAGGCCGCGCGGGGCCTGGAGTTCCCGGCCCGGGTGCGGGAGACCGAGACCCGGCTGCTGGAACAGGTGGTGCGGACCGTCGGGTTCGGGTGACGAGAAGCGCACCCGCGCACTCAGCTCCGTTCGCGTTGTGGACGTCTTTCCTCCGGGACGGCGCGGCCGAGGGCGGTGCGATGCCGTCTCGGTCGTACGGATTTCCGCTCGGCCTGTAATAACTCGGCTGTCACGCGCATTCCTCGGTGACAGAGCCGATACGAGGAGACGGCGCGTGACCCAAGCACAACGCTTCCGGGATGTCTACGAGGAGTGCTATCCGCGCGTACTCGCCTATGCCACGAGCCAGGTGGGACGGCAGGTCGGTGAGGACATCACCAGCGAGACCTTCACCGTCGCGTGGCGGCGGATGCGGGACGTTCCGCAGCCCGCGCTGCCCTGGCTCCTCGGCGTGGCCCGCAACCTGGTGCGGGAGCTGCGTCGCCGGGACAGCCACCAGTACGCCCTCGCCGCACAGGAGGCACAGCGCATCATCACCGGCGCCCGGACCGAGGCGCAGGACGTGGCCACGGGCGTGACCGACCGGGAGGCGGCGCTCCAGGCCCTGGCGAGCCTGTCCGGCGCCGACCGGGAACTGCTGACCCTGATCGCCTGGCACGGGCTGAGCCCCAAGCAGGCCGCACGCGTCCTGGGCTGCACCACCGCGACCCTGACCGTCCGGCTGCACCGGGCCCGCCGCCGGCTGGAACGGGCCGTGGAGGCCGCGTCCGTACCCCCCGCACCGGCAGTGCGCCGCACTGATGGCCGCACCGACCGCGAAGGAGCACTCACATGAGCAGGAAGAAGACATACGGAGGGGCCGCGCGGCGGCGCGACGTCATGGAGACGCTCGCGGACGCCCGGCCCGCCGAGCTGGACCCGTCCCTGTTGGCGGGCTCCCGGCGGCAGCGCGAGGACCTGGCCCGGATCACGGCCGCCACGCGGGAGAGGCCCATGGGCGGCCCCCTGGCATGGCTGCGTCCCCGGCTCCTGCCGCTCGGGGCCGTCGCGACCGTCGCGGCGTCCGCGATCGTGGCGGGCACCCTCGTCCAGCAGGACTCCCGCGGAACCACCGGCGCACAGCCGGGCAACCGCCCGCCGTCGGCCACCGCCACGCGGCTGGACGGCCGTATGGAACTGCTCGGCGCGGCGAAGGCGGCGGAGGCTTCGGCCGCCGAGGGAACGTACTGGCAGGTGACCACGCGGTCGGAGAACGTGGACGTCGTCGGTGAGCCGGGACGGCGCTTCGCCGTGCGGAGCACCGAGACGCAGGAGTGGTCGGTGGGTGTGCGCCCGGGAACCCGGAGCCTGATGGTCACCGGCCTGGACGCCGGGACCGAGCCCCGCACCCCGGCGGACGAGGCACGCTGGCGGGCCGCCGGCTCACCGCGGCAGGTGGAGAGCCCGGCAGACACCGAAGGCCGGATGAGGGTCGCGATCACGATCGGAGCCCCCGGGCGGCCCACGGTCATGCGCACCGACAGCGACAACAAGATCTACGCCCTCGGCCCGGACAACGTCTCCTACCAGGATGTGCGGAAACTGCCCACCGACAGCGCGCGGTTGCGCCAACAGTTCGAGCGGCTGTACGAGCGGGACAGCGGCTCCGAGATCAGCGGCGACCGTACGGCCTGGATGCTGCGCCAGGCGGCCAACGTCATCACCATGCCGGTGAAGCCCGGCACCCGTGCCGCCGCGTACCGCCTGCTCGCGGACCTGCCGGGCATCCGCGTCCAGGGCTCCGTCACCGACCCGCTGGGCCGCGAGGGCATCGGCATCACGCTCCCCGACCACGCGGAGACCCCGCTGGGGAGTGTGGAGCAGCGGCTGGTCGTGGACCCGTCCACCGGCGCGCTCCTCGCCGAGCTCGTCGTCCTGGCCGAACCGTCGGCCGCCGCGCGGGAGGCGGGGCTGGACGCGGGCACGACGGTGTCCTCCTCGGCGACCACCCGGATGGAGTGGGCGCAGCGGCAGATCACCGTGCCGGAGAACGCCCGGCACTGAAGTCCCCCGTGACGGGCCCGGCACGGCCGGGCCCGTCACGGAAACACCACCGCTGGAAACACCCCCTGGAAACACACCCCTAGAAGGAGCGACTCGATGAGAACCCCCGCACAAGGCTCCACTTCACGCGGCATCCGCGTGGCCACCGCACTCGCGGCCTGCGCCCTCGCCCTCATCCCGTGGGCGGCCCAGGCGCAGACCGGGACGAAAACCCAGGCGCAGACCGGGACGGCGGCCCAGGCCGCGACGAAGGCACGGGCCCAGACGCCCTGGAAGCTCGCGTTACCGCTCTCCGAGGCGGCTTCGATCGACTTCATGGATGTCGACGCGAGGAACAGGACCGACGCCTGGGCGGTCGGCAGGAAGACGGATGACTCCTTCTCGGCGGTCCCGCTGGCCAAACGCTGGGACGGCAAGCGGTGGAGCGACGTCCGGCTCGCGGCGACCGGAGGCAGGCCCGCGCAGTTGGAGGCGGTGGCCGCCTCCGGCCCCGACGACGTCTGGGCCGCCGGGACATACACCGACGTGGAGATCCCCTCCGCCGCCTCGGCCCGGCTGCCGGACCGCCTCGCGGACCGTCTGCCCGACTCCCCGTCGGCCCGGTCCCGCGACGGCGCCGCGCGTCCCGCGACGGCCAGCCCGATCGTGCTCCAGCACTGGGACGGCACCCGATGGAAGCAGGTGCAGCGTCCGGCACCCGCCGAGGGCTGGATCCGCTTCATCGGTGAACTGACCTCGGTGGGCCGGGACTCCGTATGGCTGACCACCGTGGACTGGAACCCGGTGACCGGCGCGTACACCGGTCAACTGGAGCAGTGGGACGGCCGCACATGGCGGCGGACGGCCCTTCCTCCGGCGCCGGACGGCAGCCCGGTGGAGCCCTGGGACATCACCGGCACCGGCCCCGACGACGTATGGGTCACCGCCGAGTCCGGCACCGACGGCACCGCGACGCCCCTGCTCTACCACTTCGACGGCCGGCGCTGGACGGTGGACACCATCCCCGTCCCGGACGAGTACGACGCCGGCTGGGTGGCCAACCGCATCGTGACGACGAAGCGCGGCACGGTCCATGTGTTCGGCAAGACCAACGACCCCGGGGTGCCCGGCGCGCTGCTCGCCGCGCGATGGGACGGCCGCACATGGCAGCCGGTCCCCACGCCCGACATCGAAGAGGTGAACGCCGCGGGCGTGGACGGCTCGGGAGCGGTGTGGATCGCGGGCTGGCCCGCGGGCGGCAACCACGCGGTGCTCTCCCGCTGGGACGGCGCCTCCTGGACCGAGGAGGAACTTCCGGAGGAGATCTCCACCACCGTGGGCAGTTCACTCCTCGGCGTCGACGGCGTTCCCGGCACGCGCGCCGTACTGGCCGCGGGAAACGTCGCCTGTGACAGCACGACGGGCGCGTGCGGTCTGGTGGTCTCGCGCGGGATCGGCTGACGGCGAGTGGTTTCGCGCGGGACCGGCTGACAGCGAGCTGATCGGCTGTGGGGGCTGCCCGGCACGCTGACCGGGCGTCACCGAGTGCGCGACGGGCCGGTCTGGCACTCGGCGGCGTCGCCTCGCTGGCCACCGTCACGCTGGTCGCCTGGGCGGGTGCCGCACCCGCCCAGGCGTAGGTCCTCGGGTTGAACGCGCACTCCGCGTCGGCCGTTGTGTCCACCGAGCGGGCATCCCTGCCCTCGACGGACGACCCCAGCTCGTGGATCGATGAGTTCTTCAAGCCCGGTAAGCACCACAAGCACGACGGCACGCCTGTGCCGCCGAACGGCGGTGACGGCTGCTTCGAGATCGACACCGTTCTTCAGGAGGGTGGCAACGCCTTCTACGCGGCGACCGCGGAGGGCCAGACGTTCGTCGGAGAGGACGAGGGTCCCGAGACGAACATCTACTGGCGGAACCTCTCGGGCGAGCCCGGCTACCCCGGTAACGCCTGTGGGGTGTCCATCGACGTCCAGGACCCCGACATCAACGTCGACATCATCACCACGGAAGGCGAGGTGTTCGGCATCGTCTGCACCCGCGAGATGGGCGACGAAATCGGTGACTGCGGCAGCTGGACGGACCGCGGGGCGGACCTCCCGTAAACCGGTGGCGGATGCCCACCGGAAAACGCTCCTGACTCCCTCGAGAGCGTGAAAGCGATTGCCGTGCCCCGCCTTTGGCCGGGCACGGCAATCCTGCGTTCGGCCGCCGTTCCCTGGGGCTCCGAAAGGCAACGTCCACATCGTGGAACGGTTGCCGTATCCGCCGGTCAAGCACCCGGGTGCGGTGCCGTCTTGACACGCTGGGGAGGCGCGAGTAAGGCTTGATATTTGTAGGAGTTCGGGCGAACGCCCGATACTCGGAGTGGGTGTATACCCCCCTACCCCGTACCGGGGATCAAACGACCGATGCACTTCTCGTGGCATCCGCGTTCCGCGCCCATCGTTCATCGGGCGGTGCATTCACTGCCGATTCCGCCAGAGGTTCTGATGGGCAATCAGGTGGTTTCCTGAGGCCCACATGACTTCCGTCATTCAGGGGCGCGGCACAGCGTCTCCCGACGGTGGTGAATCCCACGGTCGAAAAGGCAATACGAGGAAGACAGGGAGAGCCTCATGAGCCTCCGCAAGATTGTCCGGGCCTGGGAGGACCCGAAGTACCGTGACAGCCTGAGCGGCCCGGAGCTGGCCGACCTGCCGGACAACCCGGCGGGCGTCATAGAGCTCACCGATGCCGAGCTGGGGCAGGTTCTGGGCGGCGCCCAGAGCGGAAACAGCTTCGGCTGTAACACGAAGACCTGCGTCTCGACTCGCGGCAACTCGGCAAACCCCTGCCGCAACTGCTGACGGCGAAGTGCCGGGGGGAGAACCGCCGCCGAGGCACGTACGGCGACGAGGCGAAGCCCTGACGCCGGAGGTCAGGAATCGACGCAACGAGGAACCAACGCAACTAGGCGAAGGCTGCTAGGCGCTGTCCAGCAGCCCTCGCCGAGTTGGCTGAGCAGAGGGGGAAAATCGAGGGGACGGCCAGGACATGAGAGCGGAAGAGGTGTGGCAGGCTCCCGAGTGGTACCGGGCCTTTTCCCTCCTCGAACGCGATGGCACACGGAGCGCCCGCCCGACGGAGATGTCCTTCGGCGCGGACCTTTTTCTTGAAGAAGCGTCAGGTCGTCTGGAAGACTGGAAGAGTCAGACGCCCTTCGGGCGGCGGCCGTTGTTCGCTCAGCGGCTGGCTCTGGACTCTCTCTCGGAAAGTGATCTGCTGGCTCTGCTGGCGGAGCCCGCGGAAAGTCTGAAGGCCCGCATCCAGGCCACCCCCGACTGGCTGGTTACTCTCCGGCAAGCGTTCGCGCATCCCGATCCCTCCGACGATTTGGCGCCTCTGCTGGAGAGGACCGAGGCCGATCACCCCCTCGCTGGAAGCCTGTTGGCGATCAGCCCTCTTCTGGGACACTTTTGCGATCGTCTCCGGGAAAGGGTCCGTGGACTGCGCGGAGAATCCGAGTTCCTTCCCTTCGAAACGAAAATGCTCCCAGGCGTGTTCCTGGCCAATCTCGCACCCCTCATCCTCTTCCAGCTCAGCAAACCGCTCCTGCTCGAGTTGCATATCGCCCGCTTGGAAGGACACTTGAGAGGCGAGACAGCGGAGGAACGCTTCGAAGACTTCATCCGGCGACTTCGGCAGGAAGGCTCGATCGTGGCCCTTCTCGCCAAGTACCCCGTGCTCGCACGCCAACTGGTGCTCACGACGGAACAGTGGGCCGACTACCTGTACGAGTTCCTGACGCATCTGTGCGCGGACTGGCAGTCCATCCGCACGACCTTCGCCCCGGGCGGCGATCCTGGACCGCTGGTCGACGTGGAGGCCGAAAAGGGCGACCGGCATCGCCGGGGCCGCAGTGTGCTGCTGCTGCGGTTCGGTTCGGGGATGAAGCTGCTGTACAAGCCGAGGTCGCTGGGTGTGGACGCGCACTTCCAGGAGTTGCTGTCGTGGTTGAACCACCGGGGGGCTGAGCCCGGTCTGCGGCCGCTGAAGGTGGTCGACCGCGGCGACCACGGCTGGTCGGAGTTCGTCGACGCGGCCCCCTGCACCTGCGAGGAGGAGGTCGTGCGTTTCTACGAGCGTCAGGGAAGCTACCTGGCGCTGTTGTACGTCCTGGACGCCGCCGACCTGCACAACGAGAACCTGCTCGCTGCCGGTGAGTATCCGATGCTCGTGGACCTGGAAGCCCTGTTCCACCCTCACGTCCACGCCGAGGAACCGGCCCTCGTGAACCTTGGCGTGGGAGAGCTGGATCGTTCCGTGTGGCAGGTCGGGTTGTTGCCGCGGCGCGTGTGGTCCGACCGGGACTCCATCGGCGTGGACATGAGCGGCCTGGGCGGGCAACCGGGGCAGACGAACCCGCATCGGCTTGTCAGCTGGGAAAGACTGGGGACGGATGAGATGCGGGTGGGCCGACGGCGTGCCGAGCTACCCGTGAGCGAGAACCGGCCCCGTCTGGGTGACCAGGACGTCGAGGTCTTGAAGTACCAGGACGCCGTCCTCGCGGGTTTCACCGGAATGTACCGTCTGATCTGCGAGAACAAGGCGGCTCTGCTGGCGGAACAGCTCCCGCGCTTCGCATGTGACGAGACACGCGTCGTCCTCCGCTCGACGAACGTGTACGGCCTCCTGTGGTACGAGAGCTTCCATCCGGATCTGCTGCGTGACGCGCTCGAACGTGATCGCTTCTTCGACCACCTGTGGATCGAGGCGGCACAGCGTCCCGGTCTCGTTCCCCTCATCCCGGTGGAGCGGCGGGATCTGTGGCACGGTGACATCCCGCTGTTCCACACCAGCCCGGGCAGTCGGGCGGTCCTCACCGCGGAGGGGGAGCGTTTCGAGGACTTCCTCGACGCGCCCAGCCTCGATCTGGTGCGGCAACGAGTGGAACGGCTCGGTGATGACGACCTGGCCAAGCAGAGCTGGATCATCAAGGCGTCGCTGGCCACGCTGCTGATGGATTCCGAGGACAGGATCAGCCGGCCGGCACAGGCTCCGTCGGTGAGCCGGCCTTCCCTGGCGCCCCGGCGGGTGGCGCGCGAACAGTTGCTGGCACTGGCGAGGTCCGTCGGGAGGCGTCTCGACGAGCTGTCTCTGCGGAACGAAGCCGGACAGAACCAGGGCGGACAGAACGAAGGCGGACAGAACGAAGGCGGACAGAACGAAGGCGGCGCGTACTGGCTCGGCGTGGGCCCTCTGGACGAATCGACCTGGGGCCTCTTCCCTTCGGGCAGCGACCTCTATTCCGGGACCAGCGGAATCGCACTCTTCCTGGGCCACCTCGGGGCGATCACCGGCGAGCCCTCCGCCACGCTCCTCGCACGCCGGGCACTGACATCGGCGCGCACCCAAGCGCGGGAGTGGCTCCGGGAGCAGCCGGATACGAGCGGATCTCCTCCGCCGGTCGGAGCGTTCGACGGCCTGGCCTCGGTCGTGTACGCCCTCACCAGCCTGGGCGTCCTGTGGGCGGAGCGGGACCTCCTCGACGAGGCGGCCGAACTGGTCGAGAGACTGCCACCCCTCATCTCCAGGGACCTGTCGCTGGATGTCGTCCACGGTTCGGCCGGGTGCCTCCTCGTGCTGCTCAGCCTGCACACGGTCCGTCCCTCCCCACGGACCTTGGACGTGGCGATCCGCTGCGGCGAGCGGCTCCTGGCCACGGCGCAGCCCGTGCATCGAGGGATCGCCTGGACCACGCTCGACGACCAACCGCCGCTGGGCGGGTTCTCGCACGGCACCGCCGGCATCACGTTGAGCCTTCTGCGGTTGGCCGCCCGCAGCGGCGACAACCGCTTTCACCAGGCTGCCCTCAGCGCTCTCGACTACGACCGCAGCCTCTTCGTCCCCGACCTGAACAACTGGGCCGACCTGCGTGTCTTCCCACCCCGGAGCATCGAGGCCGACCCGTTCGACCCGGCCGCCGGGCCACCTCGAAAGAGCATGGTGGCCTGGTGCCACGGCGCCCCGGGGATCGGCCTGGCACGCCTCGCCGCCCTGGATCTGCTGGCCGACGCGACGGTACGGGAGGAGATCGACATCGCCCTGAGCGCCACGGAACAGTACGGCTTCGACATGGGCCACTCGCTCTGTCACGGCGCGCTCGGCAACCTCGAGCTTCTCCTGACGGCAACGCGGATCCTCGACAGATCCGAAGACCATGACGCTCTGGAACGAGCGACGGCGTCGGTCGTGGCGAGTATCGAGGCCGATGGCTTCCTGACGGGAGTGCCGCTCGGGGTGGAGACGCCCGGACTCATGACCGGACTGGCGGGGATCGGGTACGAGCTGCTCAGACTGGCCGAGCCCGACAAGGTGCCGTCCCTTCTTCTCCTGGCTCCTCCACGGTGGCAGGCCCAGAGCTGAGAGAAAGGATCATCGGCCGTGGCCCAACGTGTGATCTTCCGGGAGACCGCCGTCCAGGCCTACCAGCGAGGTACGGCGAAGGACATCGTGCCCCGCCTCACGCGGCGGCCGGTCATCGTCTGCCTCTGGCTGCTGCTGGCCGTGCTGATCGCCACCGCGGCAGTGGCCTGGTCCGTACGGGTCCCGGCCTACGTCGGCGCCCAGGGCACGATCCTCTCGGACGGCGCCCGGGCCGGACCCGGCGGCGGAACGACGGATGCCGCACTGTTCCTGCCGGCCGATCAATCCGCGCACGTGCGCGCCGGCCAGCCGGTCCACGCCCGGATCGGCTCCTCGGACCTGCCCGCGTCAGGTGCTGTCAGCAGGGTCGAGCCCGGCATGATCGGCCCGGACACGGCACGAGCCGAGTATGGATTCGAGCCCGCGGCCGGCACCGTTCGGCAGCCCTGGACCGTCGTGATCGTACGGCTCGAACAGTCGCTGCCGCCGGCCGCCTACGACGGGAGCTCGCTGACCGCCCGGGTCGAGGCCGGGTCACAGCGGCTTCTGACGCTCTTCCCCGGACTGGGCTCGTCCGCCGGCGGTGCCTCGTGATCAACCCGTTCTCCTGGCTCGGCAACCACCGATCGCCGACCCGCAAGAGGCACCGCAGGAGGGTTCCCGACGTCAGACAGCTGAGCGAGATGGAATGCGGCCTCGCCTGCCTGACGATGATCCTCAACTACTTCGGCTCCGGGACCTCCTTGGCGGAGCTGCGGGCGCGCGTCGGCGTCGGCCGCGACGGCCTCTCCGCACTGGAGATCGTCAAGACCGCCCGCGACCACGGCATGCGGGTCAGGACGCTCTCGCTGCCACGGAACGATCTCCGTTTCGTCCGCCTCCCCGCGATCGTCCACTGGGAGTTCACACACTTCCTCGTCGTCGAACGGTGGAAGAGCAAACACGTCGATGTGGTGGATCCCGCCAGGGGACGCTGCCGGCTGACGGAGGACGAGTTCGACGCCGGGTTCACCGGGGTGGTCATGCTCCTCGAACCGGGCGCCACGTTCGAGCGTCGTGCGGTCGCCCCGCCTCGCGCGACCTTCCGGGGGTACGTCGGGCAGTTCGTCCGGCAGTCGCCGGGAACCTCACTGCAACTGCTCGGGGTCTCCCTGCTGCTGATCCTGCTCGGGCTGGTCCTGCCGGTGCTGACCGCGGTGGTGCTGGACCAGGTCCTCCCCTACCGGATGAGCAACGTCCTGCCGGTCCTCGGGATCGGCATCGTCGCGACCTTTCTCGCCCAGACCGTCGCGACGCTGCTGCGGGAATGGCTGCTGGTGTTTCTCCGGGCCCGCATCGACGTGAGCATGATGCTCGGCTTCGTCGAGCACCTGCTCGCACTGCCCTACAAGTACTTCCAGCAGCGGTCGACCGGTGACCTGCTGGCCCGGGCGGCCAGCAACGCCATGCTGCGCGACCTGCTGAGCAACCAGCTCCTGTCCAGCGTCATGGACAGCGGGCTGGTGATGCTCTACCTGCTCCTCCTCTTCTGGCAGTCCCCGCCGTTCGGCCTGCTCACCCTGGGCGTCGGCATGCTGGGCGCCATCGTGCTCCTGCTCACCAAGGGCATGATCCGCACGTTGTCGGGCCGGGAGCTGACCGCGTTCGGAAAATCCCAGGGGTATCTGGGCGAGGCGATCGTCGGCATCGGCACGCTGAAGGCGGCCGGCGCCGAAGCACAGGCCTTCGACCGCTGGTCGAACCTGTTCTTCGACCACCTCAACATCTCGCTGCGCCACAACTACGTCTCCGGCACCGTGGCCTCGGTCCTGGGCTCACTGCCGCTCTTCGGACAGCTCGGGCTGCTGTGGGTGGGCGCCACTCAGGTCCTCGACGGATCGATCAGCATCGGCACGATGGTGGCCCTCCTGGCGCTGGCCGCCGCTTTCTTCGCCCCGCTCAGCACGCTCGTGGACAGCGCCCAGCAGTTCCAGCTCGTCGGTGCCAACCTCGACCGCATACGTGACGTGACCGAGGCCGACCCGGAGCAGCCGCGGCAGGTGTCCCGGCCGACGCCGCGGCTGTCGGGGCACCTGCGGCTGGACGGGGTCGGTTTCCGGTATGCGAAGGCGGCCCCCCAGGTACTGCATGACGTCGACCTGACCGCACGCCCCGGAGAGAGGATCGCGATCGTCGGCCTCTCCGGCTCGGGCAAGAGCACGCTGGGGAAACTGCTGCTCGGGCTGTACCTCCCCACACAGGGGGACATCTTCTACGACGGCGTCTCGCTGCGGAACGTCACCTGGCAGGAGCTGAGACGTCAGTTCGGCGTCGTCCTGCAGGAGAGCGCCCTGTTCAGCGGGTCGATACTGTCGAACATCGCGCTCAGTAACCCGTCGATCGAGCGCGCGCGAGTGGTCGAGGCCGCCGAGTTGGCCGCCATCCACGACGACATCATGGCCATGCCGATGCAGTACGACACCTTCGTCTCCGAGGGCGGGAGCGCCCTGTCCGGCGGTCAGCGACAGCGGCTGGCCATCGCACGGGCGATCGCGCACAGACCGGCCATCATCATGCTCGACGAGGCCACGAGTCATCTGGACGTCGAGACCGAGCGGAGAGTCGCGGAGAACCTGCGCACCCTGGCCTGCACCCAGATCATCATCGCCCATCGCCTGAGCACGATCCGCGACGCGGACGTCATCCTGGTGCTCGACCAGGGAACCATCGTGGAGCGGGGAAGCCACCACGACCTGCTTCGGCGAGCCGGTCACTACGCGAGACTCGTCCGCCAGCAACTCGAGTCGGGCGACGAGGCCCAGCCGCTCCCCGGTGCCCCTGACCACTGATGAACCGCGGGCACGAGGTGATCGTCGACGAGCGGCATGTCACGCCGGGCCGGGACTGGGCGACCGGATACACCAAACTCCAGTGCCGCGACGGCCACTTCCTGACCGGCTACAGCGTCCGTGGCGCGGCCGTCTCCGCCGCCCTGTGCGTAGCCGCCCCGCCCGGCTCGATCGTCGGCACGAACGGCCGCACCGTCTGGTTCGACCGCGGCGACAACAGGGGTTCGGCTCCCAAGGGCGGCGACTTCGTGCACGGCCACCACAAGGGCCAGTGCGCCAACGACGAGTACGCGGCCGGGATCGCCTTCACGGCCCGGGTGGGCTCGTCGCGCACCCCCGACGCGCTCTACTGCCGGCAGCGGAGCTGATCCGCCGCGCACCTCGCTCCGGCCTGGCGGTGTCGTGTCGAACGGCAGGCTGCGCGCGGTGTTCACCGGCGCGGAGGTCGGCACGAACCCTTCCGGGACCGCGCCGACCTCCTGCCGACCGGTGTCATCCGCCTGTCGGCATGGGCGTCGTGGTGGAGTTCCGGCGTCAGGCGGGGCGGAGGGCCTGATGCCCGTCTCGAGTGCCGAGTGGTTCGTCACCCCCGTCACCCCCGGCTCCATGCCGGGCGCGTCGGCGGTGACGGACCAGAGCGAGGGCCCGGGCGGTGATGACCGCGATGGAGGCGATCCCCCCGGTTGCCGCGCACACGACAAGGGCCGGCCAGGCGTAGGTGGTCTGTGCCAAGGTTCCGGAGCGGTTCATCAGCAGGCCGAGCAGCGAGGCGAGTTGGGTGAGGAGGAGGATCGGGAGCGCCTGGGGCAGCAACCGCAGGGCCGTACGCCACCATGGTCGCCGTGCGGTGTGCCGCGCCCATCGGGGCGCGCGCAGGACACCACGGATGCCGAGGCCCGCCGCCAGCAGGGTCAGTGCCGCCAGGACCCAGTCGGCCGTCATCGAGAAGGGCTTCGCCACCTCGGCGTTCTTGCCCCGCGCGAGGTCGACGAGGCCCGTCGAGATCTGGGCGGCGTCGTCCCCGGAGATCAGGCCGGTGTTGGTGACGACCGCGATGCCGATCCCGCTGTCGGGCAGCAGGACGGCCATGGAGTTGTGGGTCAGGAGTTGGCCGCTGTGCTGGATCTGCTCGGGCCCGTCCCCCTGCTGGTGCCGCCACCAGCCCATCGCGTAGTCCGTGTCCTTCGGCGCCTTCGGTGGGGTGTGCGTGAGCTCGATGGTGCGTGCGGTGGCGATACGGCGGCCCTCGGCGGACACACCCTGGTTGTTCTGGGCGATGAGCCACTGGGAGAGGTCGTCGGCCGTGGTGACGACACCGTGGCCGCCCGCGGTGAACCAGCGGGGGTGCGGACGGGAGAAGACCGTGCCGTAGGCGCGGACGTAGCCGCGGGCCCGGTCGGGCATCTCGGCGGTCGTGTCGACGGACGCGGTGCGCGTCATACGCAGAGGCTTGAAGAGCTCGGCTGACAGGTAGTCGGCGAAGGGCTGTCCGCTGACCACCTCGACCAGGCGGGCCGCGACGAAGTAGTTGGGGTTGTGGTAGCGGTGCCGGGCGCCCGGCGCGGTGGCGAGGGGCGCCTCGCGCATCGCGGCGACGGCCTCTTCGAGGGTGTGCGGTTGCGCGCGGGTCAGATCCGGGTAGGCGGAGTCGGCCATACCGGAGGTCTGGGTCAGGACCTGCCGGACGGTGATCTCCCGGGAACGCCGGTCGGCCAGGGTGAACTCGGGCAGGTAGCGGTGCACGGGCTGGTCCAGGTCGACTTCGCCCGCCTCGACCAGTTGCATGACGGCGAGTGCGGTCATGGACTTCGACAGCGACGCCACGGGCAGGCGCGTCCGCTCCGTCATGGCCTGCCCGGACGCGGTGTGCCCGTACCCCGCGGTGTGGACGACCCGGTCGCCCTTGGTCACGGCGACCACCGCACCCGGCAGACGGGTCTGCTCCAGGTAGTCGCGTACGAATCGGTCGATCGAGGCCGGATCCAGGGCGGCGTTGGACCGCGGGGCCGAGGAGGCCGATACGGCCGGTACGGCGGTGGCCGCGACCGCGATACCGAGCGCGGCCAGCACAGTGCCGAGTCGGCGACGCGTGCCGGTGGGGACGGTGATCAGCTTCATGGAGCCCAGTGCACCGGTCCCGCCCCCGTCGGCGCACTGGCGCACACGCGAGTTCGGAGGTAGTGCATGCACTACTGCCCCGAGATCCCCGGCTCGGTAGGTTCGAGGGATGCGACATCGGACCGCCTGGCAGGCGCTCGGTCAGAACCCGCTGAAGGTGCTCGGCTCCAGCTGGCCCTGGCGGTCCTTCGCCTATCTGCTGTCCGGAGTGGTCTTCGGTGCCGTCGCCGGCGCTGTCCTCGTGGTCGCGCTGGCCGCCGGGGTCGTCTCGCTGGTGGTGTTGGTGGGCGTGCCGATCCTGCTCGGTGTGGCACTGTCCGGCGTCGCCGTCACCCGCTTCGAGCGGTGGCGCCTGCGCCTGGTGGACCTCGACCCGGTGCCGGACCCGCACCGGGCCCCCGCACGCGCGGGACTTCTCGGATGGGTACGAACCCGGCTGCGAGAGCCCGCGACCTGGCGTGAGCTGGGCTTCACGGCGGTGTCGGCGACCGCTCTGTGGTGGATGGACTTCCTGGTCCTGGGCTTCGCCCTGGTCGTCCCCGTGCTGGTGATCATGTCGCCCCTCGACGACCCCGGGGCCTGGCCGCTGGTGATCGTCGGTCTCAGCCTGCTCGCCGCCGCGCCGTACACCATCACTGCCTGGGCCGGCGCCAGAGCGGCCGTCACACGTCTCATGCTGGCGCCGCGCGACAACGAACTCGGCCGTGAACTCACCGACGTACGGGCCTCCAGGGTGCGGCTCGTCGATGCCTTCGACGCGGAGCGGCGCCGGATCGAGCGGGACCTGCACGACGGGGCGCAGCAGCGGCTGGTCTCCCTCAACGTGATGCTCGGGCTGGCCGCCCTGGACACCGAGCCGGACTCACCGCTGGCCGACCGGCTCGCCATGGCGCAGGAACAGGTCGGGCTCGCTGTCGACGAGCTGCGGGAGCTCAGCCGGGGTGTCCATCCGAAGGCTCTCACCGATCACGGTCTGGCCGCCGCGGTCGAGAACCTGGCGGGGCGCTCCGCGTTGCCCGTCACGGTCGACATCCGCCTGCCTCGTCGCCTTCCCCTTTCCGTGGAGACCGCGGCGTACTTCGTGGTCGCCGAGGCTCTGACCAACGCCGTCAAGCACAGCAGGGCAACCCGGGTCGAGGTGCACGCCCGCCTGCACACCGACGTGCTGGCTCTGTCGGTCAGCGACGACGGCATCGGCGGTGCCGCACCGCAGGCGGGTACCGGCCTCGTAGGCCTGGCCGACCGCGTCGCCGTGGCGGACGGCAGACTCCGTATATCCAGCCCTCAGGGCGGGCCCACCCTGATGCACGTGGAGCTGCCGTGCCGCTGACCGTCGTACTCGCCGAGGACTCCCCGCTGATGCGGGACGGCCTGGTCGGCGTGCTCACCCGCTTCGGTCACCAGGTGCTCGCCGCCGTCGGCGACGCGGACGCCCTGACGGCCGCCGTTCGGGAACACCGTCCCGACATCGTCGTCACCGACGTCCGCATGCCACCGGACAACACCGACGACGGCCTGCGCGCCGCCGTCACCCTGCGCCGACAGCACCCCAGCCTGCCGGTCCTGGTGCTCAGCCAGTACATCGAGCAGTCCTACGCCGCGCATCTGCTCGACCTGGGCAGCGACACCGGGGTCGGCTACCTCCTCAAGGACCGCGTCAGCGCCGTCAGCGAGTTCGTCGACGCGGTCGCCCAGGTCGCCGCGGGCGCGACGGTCGTGGATCCCGAGGTGGTCCGCCAACTCCTCAACCGCCGCCGCGATCCCCTGCGACGCCTCACCCCCCGAGAGCGCGAGGTCCTCGCCCTGATGGCCGAGGGGCGCGCCAACGCCGCCATCGCCCGCGAGCTGTACGTCACCGAGGCCGCGGTCAACAAGCACGTCAGCAACATCCTTCAGAAACTGGAGCTCCACCTCGACGGCCACGGCCACCGCCGCGTCCTCGCCGTCCTCACCTACCTCCGCGGATGACCGGCGACGGGCGGTCGCCAGACGTTCGGTGAGCGAAGGCGCCTGCCGTCGTTCGGCCTTGAGCCCGGGTCATCGCGACAGCGCTTCGCCTCTCGTGGACGTTGGGGACTCCACGGCGGCAGCTGTGCTGTGAAGGTTGAGGCGCACGATCACCGGTGCAGGGTCGCTTCCCCGTGGACCCGGATGCCGGTCCGCTCACCGGGCCGTACGGAGAGGGGCCCGGCCGCGCGGATGTCGACGGGGTCGTCCAGGCCGTCGACCGCCACGGTCACCATGGCGTCGTGGCCGTAGAAGCGGACGTCGGTGACGGTACCGCCGGCCGCGCTCGAAGCGGGCTCGGTGAGTTCCAGCTGCTCCGGGCGCAGCAGCACCGTGCCGGAACCCGCGCCCGCGCCCACGTCCGCGTCCGCGTCCGCCTCCGCTTTCGCGCCCGCGTCCGTGACGAGCGGGATGATCCCCAGGGCGGTGTCCGCGGTGGTGCCGTGGTGCGCGGTCGCCGGGAGCAGGACGGCGTCGCCGACGAAGCCGGCGACCCAGGGGTCGGCCGGGCGCCGGTAGACCTGCTGCGGGGTGTCGCACTGGGCCACGCGGCCGTCGCGTACGACGGCGACGAGGTCGGCGGTGGACAGGGCTTCCTGCTGGTCGTGGGTGACCAGGACGGCGGTGGCGCCGCTGAGTCGCAGGGCCGTGCGGACATCGGCTCGGACTCCCGCGCGCAGGGCGCTGTCCAGGGCGTTGAACGGCTCGTCCAGCAGGACCAGTGCCGGACGCGGTGCCAAGGCGCGGGCGAGGGCGATGCGTTGCTGCTGTCCGCCGGACAGCTCGTGGGGCATCCGGTCGCCGTAGCCGGCCAGCCCGACCAGGTCCAGCATCTCCTGCGTACGGCGTCGGCGGGCGGTCCGGTCGAGGCCGGTGAGGCCGAAGGCGACGTTCCGGGCGACGCTCAAGTGCGGGAACAGGGCGCCTTCTTGGGGGACGATGCCGATGCGCCGCCGCTCGGGAGGCAGGTGCACTCCGGGACCGGTCAGCGGGCGTCCGCCGACGGTCACGCTGCCCGCGTCGGCGCGCAGGAAGCCCGCGATGACGCGCAGCAGGGTGGTCTTGCCGCAGCCGGAGGGGCCGAGCACCGCGGCCAGGGCGCCGCCGGGGACGGTCAGGTCGAGCCCGTCGAGGACGGGCGGCGTGTGCGGGCCGTAGGACTTGGCCAGCCCTTCGACGCGCAGTTCGGTCATGTGAGGTTCGGCCGTGTGCGGCTCGGTCATGTGCGGTGCCTCCCGAGGAGGTAGGAGGGGATCGCGGCCAGCAGGATCAGCGCGGCGGCGTACGGCGCGGCGGCGGCGTAGGAGCCGGTTCCGGTCTCCGTCCACAGGCGGGTGGCCAGCGTGTCCATGCCGGTGGGGCGCAGCAGCAGGGTGGCGGGCAGTTCCTTCATGCACACCACGAAGGTCAGCGCGGCGCCCGCCGCCACACCGGGCGCCGCCAGCGGCACGGTGACTTCCCGCACGACCTGCCAGGGCCTGCGGCCCAGCGAACGCGCCACGTCCTCAAGGCCGGGCGGCGCCTGGAGTACGGCGGCGCGCGTGGCGGCGACCGCGACGGGCAGGAACAGCACGGCGTACGCGCCGACCAGCAGGGGGAGTTCCTGGTACAGCGGGTGGGCGTAGCGCACGGCGAAGAAGACGAGCGACAGGGCGATGGTGATGCCGGGCAGGGCGTGTCCCGCGTAGGCGGCCTGTTCGAGCAGATGGGCGGCCCGGCCCCGGTGCCGGGCGGCGATCACTCCGATGGGCAGGGCGAGCACGGTCGTCAGCGCGGCGCCCGCGGCGGCGACGCCGAGGGTGGCCGTGGCGGTCTCGGTGAGGCGGGCGGGGTCCCAGGTCGCGGAGTTGCCGACGGTCAGCCAGTAGCCGAGCGTGGCGAGCGGGAACGCGACGGCGGCGGCGGTGACCGCGCCGCACCAGCTCAGCGACGGCACCAGCCACTTGCCCAGGGGGGCGGGGTCCGCCGGGCGTGCGGTGCCGGTGCCGGTCCGCGCGTATCCCGCCCTCCCCCTGGTGCGCGCCTCGGCGGCGACCAGGGCCACGGTGAGCACCACCAGGACGACGCTGAGCGCGGCGGCCGGGGTCCGGTCGAAGGACGCCCGGTAGGAGGTGTAGATGCCTCGGGTGAAGGTGTCGTAGCGCATCAGGGAGACCGCGCCGAAGTCGGAGAACACGTACAGCGCCACCAGGACCGCGCCACCGGCCGCCGCCGGGCGCAGTTGGGGAAGGGTGACGCGCCAGAAGGTGCGCAGCGGTCCGACGCCGAGCGAGCGGGCCGCTTCCTCCTGGGCGGGGTCGGTGCGGCGCAGCGCGGCGGCGACGGGCAGATGGACGTACGGGAAGCTCACCAGGATCAGTGACAGGGCGGACCCGGTGAACCCGGCCAGTCGCGGGGCGGCGGACAGCCAGGCGAAGGCGGCGACATAGCTCGGCACGGCCAGCGGCAGCGTCACCAGCACCGCCCAGCCGCGCGCCCACGGCAGGGCGGTCCGGGTGGTCAGCCACGCCAGTGAGACGCCGAGGACCAGGCAGGCCGCCACGACGACCGCGGCGAGGGCGATGCTGCGGCCGAGCAGCATCGCGGCGCGCTCGGTGGTGACGATGTCCCAGGCGTAGCCCGGCCCGTGTTCGAGGGCGCGCACGCAGAGGTACACGAGTGGAAGCAGTGCGAACACGGCGGCGACCGCCGCCGGAAGGCCCAGCACCCAGGGGACCCGCCCGGCGGGCGGGAGCCGTGGAGCCGGGCGGGTGCCGGGGCTTTGGCTGACGGACGTGCCCGTCTTCATGACTGACCGGGCCTCAGACCAGTCCGGCTTCCTGGAGCATGGTCAGCGTCTCCTTGAGCGAGTCGAGCTCGCCGAGGTTGATCTCGGGCGCCTGAAGCGAGTCGAGCGCGGGCAGGCCCTCCGCCGGAGCGACGCCCGCGGACAGCGGGTACTCCTTGGTCTCCTCGGCGAAGTAGGTCTGGGCCTCCTCGCCGAGCAGGAAGTCCGCCGCCTGCTGCGCGTAGTCGGCTTCCTTCTTGTCGGCGCCCTTCAGCAGGCCCACACCGGCGACGTTGACCAGACCGCCCGGGTCGCCGGCGGGCAGGAAGTGGAGCTTGGCGGTGAGCTTGTCCTCGCCCTCCTCCGCGGCCTTCTCGTACCAGTAGTAGTGGTTGATGAGCCCGACCGAGACCTCCCCGGAGTCCACGGCTTCGAGGATCTCGGTGTTCTTCTCGTACGACTTCGGGGAGTTGGCCTTCAGGCCCTTCAGCCAGTCGCGGGTGGCGTCGTCGCCCTCCAGGACGCGCATACCGGTGACGAACGCCTGGAAGGAGGCGTTGTTCGGCGCGTACCCGATCTTCCCCTTCCACTCCGGCTCGGTCAGCTCGTGGACGCTGTCCGGGGGCGTGGAGACCTTGCCCGGGTGGTAGGCGAGGACGCGGACCCGCCCGGAGACGCCGACCCAGTCGCTCTCGCCGCCCCGGTAGGCCGCGTCGACCTTGTCGAGCGTCGGCTGCGGGAGCGCCGTCAGCACGCCTTCCTTCGACAGGGCACCGAGGGCACCCGCGTCCTGCGAGAAGAACAGACCGGCCTCGGTCTTGTCGCCCTCCTCCAGGATCTGGGCGGCCAGTTCGGCGCTGTCGCCGTAGCGGACCTCGACGTTGGCGTCGAGGTGCTTCTCCAGCTTCTCCAGCAGCGGTTCCACCAGGTCCTCATTGCGCCCGGAGTAGATGACCAGGTCGGCCGGCTCGTCGCTGCACGCCGCGAGGGCCGGGGCGAGCAGGCCCAGAGCGAGGAGCGGTACGGCGAGACGTCTGGCCGAGGGGCGTCGCATGGTGAAGCCTTCCTGACATGGCTCAACTCCGGTGCCGGAGAACGCGCCGTGGGACGGCGAAGGAGAGCGAGCGGGGGAGCGGTGCCGCGAAGTAACCTGTGAACGTCCTATGAATAAGGTAAAGCTAACCTCATCGTCAAGAACGGCTTGATAACGGGTGGCGCTTACCGCTCCGGGCGCACTCCAGTGAGCCTGCCACGCACCCCTTGTGATGTTTCTGTGTCTTTCCTTTGAGGTTAGGCATACCTAATACTGCGCCTGTGCTCACCCCCTCTGACCTGCTCTCCGGCGTGCCCGGCGCCACCTCGCCGCTGTTCGCCGGACGCCTCGCCACGCACGGCGACCGCGCCGCCCTGCTGACCGCCGACGGCGAACTGTCCTACCGCGAGCTGGCTGAAAAGGTCGCCCAGGTGGCCGCCCGCCTGGGCGTCCGGCGGCGACTGGTGCTGCTCGCCGGCACCAACACGGCCGACGCCCTCATCGCCTATCTCGCCGCACTCGCGGCCGGCCACCCGATCCTGCTGGTCCCCGGCGACAACGACGAGGCCGTACGGTCCCTGACCGCCGCCTACGACCCGGACGTCGTGATCGGCGCCGACCGCTCAGGACGGTGGCGCCTCGACGAACGACGGGCCGTCTCGGTACACGAACTCCACCCGGACCTCGCCCTGCTGCTGAGCACCTCCGGCTCGACCGGATCGCCCAAACTCGTGCGCCTGTCGTACGAGAACCTCCAGGCCAACGCCGAGTCCATCGCCACGTACCTGGAGATCGGCGAAGCCGACCGCGCCGCCACCACCCTGCCCATGCACTACTGCTACGGCCTGTCGGTCATCAACAGTCATCTGCTGCGGGGCGCCGGCCTGATCCTCACCGACCTCTCCGTCGCCGACGACGGCTTCTGGGACCTGTTCCGCTCCGCACGCGGCACCACCTTCGCGGCGGTCCCCTACACCTTCGACCTGCTCGACCGGACCGGCTTCGCCGAACTGCACCTGCCCCACCTGCGCTACATCACGCAGGCGGGCGGCCGACTCGCCCCCGAACGGGTCAGCCACTACGCGGAGTCGGGACGGCGCGACGGCTGGGACCTGTACGTGATGTACGGCCAGACCGAGGCCACCGCCCGCATGGCCTACCTGCCCCCGCACCTCGCCGCGACCCGCCCCGAGTCGATCGGCCTCCCCATCCCCGGCGGCTCCTTCCACCTGGAGCCCCACCCCGACTGGCCGGACCAGGACACCGGTGAACTCGTCTACTCGGGCCCGAACGTCATGCTCGGCTACGCCGAACACCCCTCGGACCTCGCACTGGGCCGCACCACCGAGGACCTGCGCACCGGTGACATCGCCCGGCGCGCCCCGGACGGACTGTACGAGATCGTGGGCCGCAGCAGCCGGTTCGCGAAGATCCTCGGCCTTCGCATCGATCCGCAACGCGCCGAGGCACTGCTGCACCGTCACGGCTTCACGGCTCTCTGCGCGGGCGCCGACGACGAACTCAGGGTGGCCGTGGTGGGCGACGGCGACACCGACGCGGACCGGGTGCGGCGCCTCGTGACCGGCGAGTACGGGCTCCCGCCCCGAGCGGTCACCGTCCACGTCCTGCCCGAACTGCCCCGGCTGGCCACGGGCAAGCCCGACTACGAGGCCGTACGGAAGCTCGGCCCCGGACGGGTGCCGAGTGAACAACCGTCGGATCTGTGCCAGTTGTACGCCGCGATACTCGACCGCACGGACGTCACCGAAGACAGCAGTTTCGTCTCGCTGGGCGGCGACTCGCTGTCGTACGTGGAGATGTCGCTCAACCTGGAGCGGACGCTCGGCCGGCTGCCGCCGGACTGGCACACCAGACCCATCCGCGACCTCCGCCGACCGGAGCCCGACGGGCCGGCGCCAGGGAAGGACTCGCGTCGGCGACGCACCCTGGAGACCGGCATCGCGCTGCGCGCCGCCGCGATCGTCCTCATCGTCGGCTCGCACATCCACATCTTCTACGTCAAGGGCGGCGCCCATCTGCTGCTGGCGGTCGCGGGCTACAACCTCGCCCGTTTCCACCTCACCCCCTCCGCCGAACGCCGCGAACGCGTCCGCCACGGACTGCGCGGCATCGCCCGGATCGCCCTGCCCAGCCTGGCCTGGATCGCCCTGGTCGTTCCGCTCACCGACGACTACGGCCTCACCAACCTCGTCCTGCTGCACAGCGTCCTCGGACCGCACGACAGCGAAACGGCCATGCACTTCTGGTTCGTCGAGGCGCTCACCTACATCCTGGTCGCCGCCGTCGCCCTGCTCGGCCTGCGGACCGTGGACCGCGCGGAGAGGCGTTTCCCGTTCGCCCTCCCCATGACGATCGCGGCCCTGGGGCTCCTCACCCGCTACGACCTCCTCGGCCTGCGCGACCGGATCCACATCCCGTCGGCGGCCGTGGTCTTCTGGTTGTTCGCGCTGGGCTGGGCCGCGGCGAAGGCGGACACCACCCGACAGCGCGTGCTGGTGACCGTGGCGGCGGTGGCCACGATCCCTGGTTTCTTCCCGGGCGAACCGTTCCGTGACGCGGTCGTCACGGCCGGCTTCGTGCTCCTGGTATGGGTACGCACCCTGCCGACCCTGGGCCCCGTCAACAGCGTGGCCGGCGTACTGGCGAGCAGCTCGCTCTACATCTACCTGACCCACTGGCAGATCTACCCCCTGATCGACGGCTTCTCCGGCTGGCTGGCACTGCCCGCCTCGCTTCTGTTCGGCATCGGGTACGCCGCGGTGGTCAACCGGGGGATGCGGCACCTGTCCGGTCTGCGAGCGCGGCGCCGACACCGAGGAGCTGCCTGAGCCGGCACGCACGGTCGCGTGGGCCAGGCCCGCGAGTAGGGTTCGATCATGCCTCTGAACCGCCATATCCTCCGATGCTCGATATGCGGCGCGAAGCTGGAGGGCAACAACCTCGAACTGGTCAAGGACGAGGTCAGAAGACACAAGTTACGGAATCACCCCCCGTCTTTGTCCGGGAGTCGCGCGTTCTCCCACGACAAGGCCAAGCCACAAGGTGTGCGTTCCACCAGGCAGGCGAGTGCCGGCCCCGCATCCTCGTCGTCCGGCCGAAACCGGAAGACCCGCATCGCGCCCATCGTTGCTTACGCCGTGGCCAGTACCGCGATCGTCGCCGCATCGCTCTTCGCCGCGGCCTCCGCCGATCCCGGATCCGGCCCCAGCACCTCCCTCGGCGTCGGTCCCACTCTCCACACGCCCACCCCCACCTCGACTCCGTCCCCGTTCGAGCTGCGCAGCCTCGTGGGCGACAACTGGGATCACGCCTTACGCACGCTGGACGCGGAGACCACCGCGGGGGGAGAAGTCCTCCCCGAATCCGTCGCGTTCGGCACCACTCTGAAGTTCCTCGGCCTGAACGACCCTCGTTACGACGACTGGACGGTGTGCGGCGCCGAGCTGACCAAGGGGACCCTGAGCGAGCCCGGATGGGTGGTGACCATCGCCTTGGCCGACCCCGCGGACGGCTGCGACGGCACCACCGTCCCGAGTGACGAGCCCACAGCCGAAGAGGAGGCCCCGACCTGGGATACCGGCGACACCGAAAGCCCGGACCCGGGAGGGAGCGGGTACACCTCAGGTGACACCACGAGCCAGGAAGTGCGGCCCGGGGCATGGTGCAGCGGCTCCGGAACACTGGGGAGGACCAGCGCCGGGACTCTCATGGAATGCAGGTACGGAGCGGGTCAGGACCTCCGTTGGCGCCGCGCCTCCTGACAACTCCGGTGTCGTCGCTGCCCCTTGGTCACATTGAGCCTCGTTCGACGGTCACCTTCGAACCACAGGTCATCGGGGCTGTTGTGAGTCAGCGATCTCTCGTTCTTCGGCACGACGGCGAAGTGCCCGAGGACGCTGCGATACCCTGGGTGGGTATTGCATCATCGTCGTGTCCACTCCGATGGCGCCCAGGACACAGGGGACCCATGATCCGTGCCTACGATGAGGCGGTGACCCGCCTCGGACAGCGCAAGCGACCGCGACCGCGGTCCTTTGGGCTGCTCGTGTGCGCGCTGCTGCTGGGTCTGCTCGGCATGCACGGCCTCGGACCGGTCCCCGCGCTCCATGAGCCTGTCGGGCACGATCGCCCAACGGCGACCTCTCACGCGGGTGTCGTGGTGTCGATGCCGGGCGAGTGCGGCCACGACGCGGGCGGTGGATCCGGGCACGTGCATCACGCGGACCCGACCTGCGCCTCGGCATCCGTTGCCGGGGCCCCTGCCGTGGTGCCGGTGCTGGTGCCCGACGTGGTGTCCTCGGCCGAGCCGACGGACGTACGTACGCCCTCGGCCGGCAGCGGCCCCGACGGCGGCCGCGCGCCACCCTCACTCTCCGAACTCCAACTCCTGCGGATCTAGAGCGGCCCGCACGCCGCCGCACACCCCTCAAGCGGGCGCGGCGCCGTGCTTCGGCATGCCCTTCTCCAGATCCGAACGCAGGAGTTCCACCATGACCGCACACCGCAGGTTGTTCCGTCGTACCGCCCTCACCGCCACCGCCGTCGCGGCCGCCCTCGTCCTGACCGCATGTGGCGGCGACAGCGACAGCGGCGGCCACGACATGGGGTCGATGAACTCCGACTCCAGCCCGTCCGCGTCCGCCTCGGCGAAGGCCGGCGACCACAACGACGCGGATGTCTCCTTCGCCACGGAGATGATCCAGCACCACCGCCAGGCCGTCGACATGGCCGAACTGGCTGACGGCCGTGCCGCTTCGCAGGAGGTCGAGGACCTCGCCACGAAGATCAAGGGCGCTCAGGACCCGGAGATCAAGACGATGTCCGGCTGGCTCACCTCGTGGGGTGAGGAAGTCCCCGAGGCCGCGGCCGACATGGGCCACGACATGTCGTCCGACATGCCCGGCATGATGAGCGGCGAGGACATGGCCGAGCTGGAGAAAGCCTCCGGTACCGAGTTCGACAAGATGTTCCTCGAGATGATGGTCGAGCACCACGAGGGCGCCATCGAGATGGCCAAGACTGAGAAGGCGGACGGCAAGTACGGTCCCGCCACCAAGCTCGCGGACGACGTCATCACCGCCCAGACCGCCGAGATCGAGCAGATGAACAAGCTGCTCGGCAAGGGCTGACACATGTGCCGGGAGGTGGTGCGGTCGTCGGCGCGCCACCTCCCGGTGGCCCGGGGTCGGCGCTCAGATGGTGGGGATGGCCGCGGTCCGCTCGCGTCGGTCGCCGTGCTCACGCCCGGGGTTCCGGCGAGATCTCCTTGATCAGGCCCTCGACCAGCACCTTGATCTCGTCACGGATCGGGCGGACGGCCTCGACGCCCTGGCCCGCCGGGTCCTCCAGCTGCCAGTCCAGGTACCGCTTGCCGGGGAAGACGGGGCAGGTGTCGCCGCAGCCCATGGTGATGCAGACGTCGGACTCCTTGACGGCGTCGACGGTGAGCATCTTGGGGACCTCGGCGGAGATGTCGATGCCGACCTCGGCCATGGCCTCGACGGCGGCCGGGTTGACGCCCGCGCCCGGGTTGGAGCCGGCGGAGCGGACCTCGACACGGTCCCCGGCCAGGTGGGTCAGCCACGCGGCGGCCATCTGCGAACGGCCGGCGTTGTGGACACAGACAAACAGCACGGAGGGCTTGTCGGACATCAGAGGTCTCTCTTGTCTCACGACGGCATCAGGTATGAATGACTTCAGTACCCGGTGGTGTCAGCCACCACTGATGTGAGAGTATCAGCCCATGATGACGTCAGTCGACAGTGATTTGATCCGGGTCCTGGCCGACCCGCTCAGGCTCCAGATCGTGACCCTGCTCGCCCGCGAGACGCTGTGTACCACCCACCTCGTGGAGGAGACCGGTGCCAAGCAGACCAACCTCTCCAACCACCTGAGAGTGCTGCGGGAAGCCGGTGTGGTGGAGACGGAGCCGTGCGGCCGGTACACCTACTACCGGCTGCTCCCGGACGTCGTCGCCCAGCTCGCCGGCCAGTTCGCCGACCTGGCCGAGTCCGCTCGTACCGCAGCCGAGAACAAGAGGGCCTGCCCATGACCCCCGCCGAAGCCCCCGCGACCGCGGAGTCCGTGACATCCGCCGCCGAGCCCGGGTCCGCCGGGTCCGGGCGGTCCGCCGGGTCCGTCGAACCGGCGCCGGGTGCCACCCCGCCGCGTACGCCCCTGGTCGCCAGGGCCGCCGCCGAGCTCGTCGGTACGGCCGCCCTGGTGGCGGTCGTGGTGGGCTCCGGCATCCAGGCCACCGAGCTGACCCAGGACGTCGGCGTGCAGCTGCTGGCCAACTCCCTCGCCACCGTCTTCGGCCTCGGCGTCCTCATCCTCCTGCTCGGCCCGGTCTCGGGCGCGCACTTCAACCCGGTCGTCACGCTGGCCGAGTGGTGGAACGCCCGGCGGGGCGGCGCCGGAGTCACCGCGCGCGAGGTGGCCGTGTACGTCTCGGTCCAGGTCGTGGGAGCGATCGCGGGGGCGGTGCTGGCCGACGCGATGTTCGCAAAGCCGCTCGTGGAGTGGTCCACGCACGACCGCTCGGCCGGGCATCTGCTGCTCGGTGAGGTCGTCGCCACGGCCGGGCTGATCCTGCTGATCTTCGGCCTGGCCCGCGCCGACCAGCTGCGCTTCGCGCCCGTCGCCGTCGCGTCGTACATCGGTGCCGCGTACTGGTTCACCTCGTCCACGTCGTTCGCCAACCCGGCGGTGACCATCGGCCGTGCCTTCACCGACACCTTCGCGGGCATCGCGCCGGGATCGGTCGCGGGGTTCATCGGCATGCAACTCATCGGCGCGGTGGTCGGGTTGGCGCTGGTGGCGCTGATCTTCATGCCGAGCCGGTCCGCTGAATGACCCGCAGGACGCAGGTGGTGGTGATCGGCGCAGGCCGGTCCGGGCTCGCCGCCGGCTTCCATCTGCGCCGCTCGGGCCTGGAGTTCGTCATACCCGACGCCCGCACCGAGCCCGGCGGCGCCTGACGACACGCCTGGGAATCGCTGCACTTGTTCCTGCGGGTCGGGACCGTGCACGCAGTGGTTCAGCCCTTGCCGCCGAGGATCCCGCCGAGCGCGGCCACGACGGACGGCTCGACCTTGTAGTACACCCAGGTCCCGCGCCGCTCGGAGGTGAGCAGCCCGGCTTCCCTGAGCTTCTTCAGATGGTGGGAGACGGTCGGCTGGGAGACGCCGACGTCGGAGATGTCGCACACGCACGCCTCGCCCCCCTCGTGCGAGGCGACCAGCGAGAACAGTCGCAGCCGTACCGGGTCGCCCAGAGCCTTGAACATACGGGCCGTCCGCTCGGCTTCTTCGGCGGTGAAGGGGCGCTCGGTCAGCGGCGGGCAGCAGGGCACCGCGGACTCCGGGGCTTCGGGCTCCAGCAGCGGCAGTACCTCGACATTCGACATGCATCTATGTTGACACACGTCGAACCAGTGGCCCAGGGGTGCCGGCCGCGGGGCATCTCCAAGGTCACCGGACGTGGATGTGCTCCACGCTCGACCTCTTTCGTGCCTTCTGATTCGATGAATGTCTATGTTGAAGTTCGTCGAATCAGGTGCCATGCTGGCATTCAAGAGATTGACGGATGTCGAAACAAAGGGGATCCCCGTGAGCGCGTCCACCATCGACCCCGGCCGGCTGCCCGTCGTGGTCATCGGCGCCGGCCCGGTCGGCCTGGCCGCCGCCGCCCACCTCGTCGAGCGCGGCATCGAACCACTGGTCCTGGAGGCCGGCCCCGCAGCGGGCACCGCCGTGCGCGACTGGTCGCACGTGCGGCTGTTCTCCACCTGGGCCGAGCTGGTCGACCCGGCCGCCGAGAAGCTGCTGGCTCCCACGGGCTGGGCCCGCCCGGACGGTTCCACGTACCCCACCGGCGGCGACTGGGCCGAGCGGTACCTCCAGCCCCTCGCCGACGCCCTGGGCGACCAGGTCCGCTACGGCGCCACGGTGACCGGCGTCGCCCGCGCCGGCCGGGACCGGATCGTCGACTCCGGCCGCGACGAGCAGCCCTTCACCGTCCACCTCCGGACCATGGACGGCCGCGAGGAACGCCTCACCGCCCGCGCCGTCATCGACGCCTCCGGCACCTGGACCGTCCCCAGCCCGATGGGCGCCGACGGCCTGCCCGCCCTCGGCGAGAAGACCGCCGCCGACCGCGTCACCTACCGCGTCCCCGACCTCGACGACCCGGCCGTACGCGCCCGTTACGCGGGCAGGCGCACCGCCGTCATCGGCTCCGGGGCCTCCGCCTTCACCGCCCTCGCCCTCCTCGCCGGCCTGGCCAAGGACGAGGACGGCACACACGCGGTGTGGATCCTGCGCCGGGGCATCGGCGCCGGCACCTACGGCGGCGGCGAGGCCGACGAGCTCCCCGCCCGCGGCGCCCTCGGCCTGCGCGCCAAGGCCGCCGTGGAGGCCGGCCACGCGAGCGCGGTCACGGGATTTCGTACACAGGCTGTGGAGCACGACGGCGAGCGGCTCGTCCTGGTCGCGGAGGACGGCCGCCGCCTGGACCCGGTCGACGAGATCATCGTCCTCACCGGCCTCCGCCCGGACCTGTCCTTCCTCTCCGAACTCCGCCTCGGCCTCGACGAACGCCTCCAGGCCCCGACCGCCCTCGCCCCGCTCATCGACCCCAACGTCCACTCCTGCGGAAGCGTCTACCCGCACGGCGTGAACGAGCTCTCCCACC
This sequence comes from Streptomyces sp. CA-210063, assembly GCF_024612015.1. Taxonomy (NCBI): domain Bacteria; kingdom Bacillati; phylum Actinomycetota; class Actinomycetes; order Kitasatosporales; family Streptomycetaceae; genus Streptomyces; species Streptomyces sp. CA-210063. The sequence goes on along the minus strand of NZ_CP102512.1, from coordinate 5,019,466 downwards.
CCGAGAAGGACGTCTACCTCGTCGGCATGAAGTCCTACGGCCGCGCCCCGACCTTCCTCGCGATGACCGGCTACGAGCAGGTCCGCTCCATCGCCGCCGCGCTCGCCGGCGACCGGGAGGCCGCCGAACGCGTCGAGCTGACCCTCCCGGAGACGGGTGTGTGCGGCGGAGCGGGCCTCTTCGACGACCCCGACGCCGCACAGTCCGGCGAAGGCGGCGGCTGCTGCGCCGCACCCGCCACCCTCCAGATCGGCATCGGCGCCCCGGCCTCGTCCGGCGGCTGCTGACCCCGCGACCGACGTCGACCCTCGCGGCGGCGCGACCGGAACCGCAGGGAACCGGCCGCGCCCTCATGTCGCTCTGCCCGCCCTGTGCGCGACGCCAGATCACCAGCTGGGGCGTCGTCCACTACGCCTTCCCGGTCCTGAGCGCCCGCGTCACCGCTGACACGGGCTGGTCCGCGATCGCCACGACGGCTGCTTTCTCCGGAGCCCTCCTGGTCTCCGCCCTCGCAGGCATCCCGGCCGACCGCATCCTTGACGAACGCGGCCCACGCGCCGTGATGACGACCGGTTCCCTGCTCGGCGTCGGGGCCGTACTACATCCGCAGCACCAACTCCCCCTGTCACAGCAGTTGGAGGGGCATGCGAACAGACGACTGCGCCGTTGTCGACCGGTACCCATCCGAAGCGTCGGTTTTGGCTTGGATCGGCGCCCGGCGCGGGTGATGACGACTGGCGGGGCTTCGTGTTCCCGTTGGCGTTCTCGACGTCGGTCACGGGGCCAGGGCGGCGGTCAACGCATTGACGAGCTGGGCGAATTCGGTACGTTGCCGGTCGCCCAGCGTGGCGTAGAGCGGCGCCTGCAGCTCGTCGGTGAGGTGCTCGGCACGCCGCCATCGCGGGATCAGAGTTTCGGCAACGGGATGTGGCTCTTGCCAGCCGTAGTGGGTCGCCGGCCCGACGCCGAGGTTGATGACCATTGCCTCTCGGGCGCTCAGCCCGCTCAGGCGCACCGCCGCCAGATGGCAGGCGCCACGGTGTTCGCGCAGTACGTGTATGCGCTGCATGGCCGCACCGACCGGGTCGTCGGTGGGGCAGGGCTGTGCGCGCCAGCCGGCGAACAGAGGCAGCGCGTCGGCGTCGGCGGCGTCGATCAGCCGCTGCGCCAGGCGGTTGAAGTGTTCCACGTCGACGTCTGCGGGGATGTGGGCGTGCCCCCACGTCCGGACGGCCTGTGCGTACCAGCCGGCGGCTTCCTCCGCCGGCATCACGGGCCGTCCCGCCAGCCAGCCCGCGGCGACCAGGCCGGGCCCGAGGAAGCCCTGCACCGCTTGGACCACGTCGACCGATGCCTCGCCGAGCACCCCGAACCGGCCGCGGCAGTAGAAGCCGCGCCCTGCGGGAAAGCCGGCACGCAGACCGACGGCGGCGGTCGCCTCGTCGGACATGAACTCGTCACCGAAATCGTGAAGGGGCCGGGCAACCGCGGCGATGCAGTCGAAGATCTCCATGGGCTGAAGGTCGCTCACCATGACTCAACAGGTCAAGGGGGTGATTTCTGACGGAACCCTTTAGGTAATCTATCGAGTCATGCTGGATGTCCGCCGTCTGCACATGCTCAAGACCGTCGCCGCTCGCGGCTCCATCACCGCGGCCGCCCAGTCTCTGGCGCTGTCCCCCGGGGCCGTGTCCCAGCAGCTGTCCGCGCTGCGCCACGACGTGGGAGTCGAGCTGCTGCGCCCCGACGGGCGAACCGTGGCACTGACGGAGGCGGGCCGGGTGCTCCTCGAACACGCCGACCGGATCCTCGCCGCCGTGCAGGAGGCCGAGAGTGCCGTCGCGGCGGTCAAGGGCACGGTCGGCGCCACCGCCACGCTCGCCGCGTTGCCCTCGACCGTCGCCCGGATCGTGGCCCCCGCACTGACCGCGCTGGGATCGGACCACCCGCAGCTCACCGTGACCTGTCTCGTCACCGACCAGGCGCAACTGCGGGAACTCACCCTCGGCACCGTCGACGTGGTGCTGGGACAGCGGTATCACCACCTGCCCGATGCCACACCCCGGGGCATCGAGGTCTCCCCGCTGCTCGACGATCCGCTGCTCGTCGTCACCGCGGCCGGCCAGGGCGACGAGCGGCCCGTCGCCCTGCGGGAACTGGCCGTGCACAGCCTCGCCGTGCCGCCGCCGACCACGGACTGCGGACAGGCCATCCTGCACGCCTGTCACCAGGCCGGCTTCACCCCCACGCCGCGCTACGTCACCGCCGACATCGCCGCCCAGCTCGCCGTCGCACGGGCCGGCCTCGCCACCGCGCTCGTCCCCCGGACGGCCATCGACCCGGCCACACCCGGAATCCGCACGGCGCCCATCGAGGACCGCCCTGTCCGGCGCCTGCTGTTCGCCGCGACGCGTCGCACCGAGACCGCGAACCCGACGACCACGGCCGTCGTCGCAGCGCTGCGCGCAGCCGCCGCGCGGGAGAACCGCACCCCGCGCCTTCGGCCGGCCTAGGACACGCCGTCGAGCGGTCGCAGGAAGCGGCGCTCGTACCGCTTGATGCAGCGGGTGTCACGGGCCAGTTGGAATGCTTCCTGGCACTCCGGGTCGGACATGCTGTCCGTGCGGTACTGCTCGTACGCGGCCAGGCTGGGAAAGGAGAACAGGGCGTAGGCGATGTCGCTGTCGCCCTCACTCGGCAGGAAGTAGCCGTGGTGCGTCCCGCCGAAACGGTTGACGAGTCGGACCCAGCGGCGGCCGTATTCCTCGAAATCCTCGAGCTTGTCGGCGTCGATCTCATACTTCAGATGAATGGTGATCACGCCTGCATGATGCCGTGCGACGGTTCGGGCTCGATGAGGGGCTGAGACCGGGATCGTCCGGGAGCAGCGAGATCCGGCACGCACTCGTGCTGGAGGGTGGGCCGGCCGAGGTCCCTCAACCATGGCGGGGACCGCAGGCCGTTGTGCCCGCGGTCCCGCCCGGGTGTGGGGTCAGGACGGGTCGCCGTACTGGAGGCCGCGTCCGTTGGTGCCGACATAGACGCGCCCGTAGGTGTCGGGGTCGCCGGTGATGACGCCGCCGCCGCCGATGGCGCCCCACTGGTGGGCGTCGTCGTTGACGCGGAGCCAGGTGGCGCCCTTGTCGGTGGAGCGGAAGACGCCGGTGACGTCCTTGACGGTCCCGATCAGGTACAGGGCCTGGTAGGAGGCGCCCGGCGCGGCCTTGCCGAAGCCGAGGGCGGAGGCGGACTTCACCGTGGTGAGCGTGGTGAAGGTGCGGCCGCCGTCGGTGGAGTGCAGCAGCCCCTTGCCACCGTCGGCGATCCACAGGTCCCCGGCGATGCCGGGGACGGCCGTCAGCCGGCCGGTGGGCAGGTTGGTGGCGCGGGCGGTGAAGGTCGCGCCGCCGTCGGTGCTGGCGTAGAGCGTGCCGCCGGACAGTGAGTAGAAGGTCCTGGCCGAGGAGCGGTCGGCGACGACCACGGCGCCGTTGCCCAGGCCGCTGACCTTCGACCAGCTCGCCCCCTTGTCGGTCGAGCGGTACGGGGCCTGACCCTCCTCGGTCCAGACGATGGCGGAGCCGTCCGCCGCGAGCGCGACCTGGCCGCTGTCGGCGCTGCCCACCGGCTCGGCCCTGAAGCCGCTCCAGCTGCTGCCGCCGTCGGTGGAGTAGGCGCCGTCCTGATCGCCGCCACGGCCGACGCGGACCATCACCGACGGGTTGGACTGGGCGAAATCGATGTCGGTGCTGGTGATCATCATCGGGTTCTTCAGCCGCCCGGCGGGCACCTCGGTCAGGGAGCTGGAGGAGCTGTAGTGGAAACCGCCGAGGTCACCCATGGAGGAGATGACGGTGGCACCGCCGGGCGGGGCGACCGCGTCCAGCACCGCGGTCTCCTCCAGCCCTCGGGCCCCCACGGTCCAGTGGCTGGTGCCGCCGCTGTCGGTGGCGCCCGCGTCCTTGCTGCGCCAGATGCCGCTGCCGGTGCCGTACAGCACGTGCCCGGAGTCGAAGGGATCGATGGCCAGGGCGGTCATCCAGTGCCCGGTGCCGGTACCGACGTAAGGAGCGCCGGAGGCGTCCCGCTCCGACTTCGAGGCCAGTGCCTTCCAGGTCGTGCCGCCGTCGGTGCTCCGGTAGATCTCGTCCTCGGGCCACCAGCGGTCGAGGGTGGTCACCATCACCGTGGACGGCTTCCGCGGGTCGACGGCCAGACCGGAGAACCCGTAACTGCCCTGGGACGGCGAGACGTTCTTCCACGCCCCGCCGGACGGCGTGTACTTCCACACCGAGCCCGCGGTCACGCCGTTGGGTCCGACGACGTCGGTGTACGTCAGGTACAGCGAGCCGTCACCGGAGAGCACGCCGTGCTGCGGCATCTGGCCGGTGGGCTGCCCGGAGACGGCCTTCCAGGTGCTGCCGCCATCGGTGGAGCGGTACAGGGAGGTGGACCTGTCGGCGACGCCGACATAGACCGTCTTGCTGCCGGCCGGGCCGTACGTCACGAAGGAGATGCCCGCGCCGCTGCTCGCCCCGTCCTTGACGGGGAACGAGGAGACCTGACTCCATGTCGCGCCGTGGTCGGTGCTGCGCCACAGGCCGTTCTTGCGGGTGCCAAGGAGCAGGGTGCCGGGGTCTTCGGGGTTGATCACCAGCCGTTCGCCCGCCCCGCGGCCGTCCTCGTTGGCGCCCAGCTTGAAAGGCAGGTCGGTGCGCTTGAAGGTGCGGCCACGGTCCGTGGAGCGCAGGATCGCGCCGTTGCCGGCCCAGCTGTTGGTGTAGGTGCCCGCCCCGAGGTAGAGCCGGTCGGGGTCGACGGGGTCGGTGGCCACCGAGTCGATGCCCAGCAGGTTCCAGTCCTTCTCGCCGGCCCAGTCGGTCAGCGGGATCCACTGCTCGGCCGCCACGTCCCAGCGGTAGGCGCCGCCCATGTCGGTGCGCGCGTACAGCAGGCCCTTCTCGCGCGGGTTGAACACCAGCCCGGTGACATAACCGCCGCCCACCACCTGGGCGTTCTTCCACATGTACGGTCCGGCCGCGGCCGTGGTCTGCGCGGTGCCGGTCCCGGCCGCCTGGGTCTCGGCCGTCTTCACCAGCTTCCACTGCTGGTTGGTGCTGCCCCTGCCGGGATACTGGATGACTGCCGCGCCCTCGGCCGTGGAGCCTCCGGAGACGTCCAGGACCTGGCCGCTCCTGCGGGAGGTCAAGGTGACGGCATCGGAACCGCTCACCTCGTCGATCCGCCACTCCTGGGCGGCGGAGGAGCTGTCGGTCTGCTGCTCGGCGGCAGCCGCCCGGGCGGTCGAATTACCCGCTATGCCCAGCACTTTGCCGCTGTTGCGGTTGACCAGCTCGTAGTAGCCGTCCCCGGCGGGTCTCAGCTTCCACTGCTGGTTGGCGGTGCTCTGGTCGGTCCACTGCTGGATGCGGGTGCCGTCGGCGGTGGAGAACGCGTTGACGTCCATCACCTTGCCGCTGCGTACGGAAACCAGCCGGTAGTAGGCATTGCCGTCGACCGTCGCCGCCTGCGAGTCCTCCTGCGCGAACAGCAGATACGGCACGACGATGGCGGGCACGCCGAGCAGCAGACCGGTCGCGGTCCAGCGACGACGGTGACGTCCGCGGCGCCCGCCGTTCGTGGGGTTGTTCATGGGGAGGTGCTCTCCTTGCATGCCGTTCACCAGAGGAAAGGGGGATCCAGCTACCGATTGGCCGGATCCGACTCCTTGTGGTCACAGGAAACGCAAAGGGTTGCCTTGAGCCGGGAACTTTCTTCAGATCACCTCGTGGTGCGGCAGGCGTTGATCAGCGGCGTCCCGGCGTCCCGGCGTCCCGGCGTCCCGGCGTCCCGGCGTCCCGGCGTCCCGATGTCCCGATGTCCCGGCGTCCCGGCGACCGGGGCGGCGACCACAGTCGTTCGTGTACGGCTGATCGACCCCCGCCCATCGGCGGGGGTCGATCAGCCGACCGGCGGGGCACCTCCCGAAGCTCGTCGGATGGTGTGCCGCCCCTGCCTGGGCAACGTTGGCACAGTGACTGACGTCGAAAGCGCCAAGAAGGCGCATCCCCGGCCCGCACCCGCACTCGCACCCGCACCCGCACTCGCACCCGCACCCGCACCCGCACCCGAGGCCGCCACCACAGCGACGGAACGCCCAGCGCCGATGGCGCGGCTGGTCGGGGTGGACTTAGCCCGGGCACTGGCCGTGTTCGGAATGTTCGCCGTGCATGTGGGCCCCTTCCCCACACCCGGGGGCGGCGTCGGCGACTGGTTCCTGGGCCTGGCGAGCGGCCGGGCTTCGGCATTGTTCGCCACCCTCGCCGGGTTCTCGTTGATGCTGATCGCCGGCCGCCGCGAGCCGAGGACCGGCCTGGCCGGCCGGCAGGCGAAGGCCAGGATCGTGATCCGGGCCGTGATCCTGCTGGTGCTGGGCACCGCGTTGGCGATGACCAGCTTCGGCGGCGCCGTGATCCTCAGCTTCTACGGGGTGTACTTCCTGCTGGCCCTGCCCCTGCTGCGGTTGCGGGCCCGGACGCTCGCGATCATCGCGGTCGCGCTCGCGGTCGTCACGCCGCAGGTGGCGTTCGGCCTCCGGGCACTGCTCACCGAGCCGATCGTGAACACCATCGACACGTACGACCCGATCGCGCGAATCTCCGACGTGGGCGTGCTCGACCTCCTGCTCACCGGCCTCTACCCGGCGATCACCTGGATGACGTTCGTGGTCACCGGCATGACGTTGGGCCGGCTGGATCTGACCTCCGGCGCGGTGCGGCGGCGGCTGGCCGTGGTCGGTCCCGCGCTGATCGCGTTCGGATACGGCGTCTCGTGGCTGGCGCTCCGGTTGTCCGGCGGCGCTCAGAAGATCGTGGTCCGGTCGCCTGAGATGAAGGACCCCGGTGCCATGAAGGACCCCGGCATGACATCGGGATCCTTCGACATGCCGGTCGGTGGTGGGCTGGGGAGCCCCGAGGCATGGGGTTTGCTGGCAGCCGAGCCGCACAGCGGTTCCACGTTCGACCTCATCGGCAGCATCGGGATCGCGATCACCGTGCTCCTGTGCCTGACCGTGGCGATGGACCGACTGCCGTGGCTGCGGCGGCCGGCAACTCCGATCATCACCGTCGGGACCATGTCCCTGACCATCTACGTGGGTCACATCCTGGCCATCCTCGCCCAGCCCGGCGAAGCGGCCGCCCCGCCGCAGTCCGCCTCCGCCGCGCTGCTGCTCTGGTTCGTCCTCGGGGCCATCCTGTTCGCGGTGATCTGGTCCCGCTTCTTCCGCCGCGGACCCCTGGAGTACCTGCTCAACGGCGCCACCAAACTGGCGAATTCCGTCCGATGAGCCTCGGGCGGCGCTGCGGTGTTGTCCGCGCTGGGTGAGGACCTCCTCGGCAGCGCCAGCGCCGTGCCCCTACGCCACCTGTCGCGCGGGCACGCCGCCGTACCCGCCACTCCGGGGGAGTGAACAACCCTCGCGGGCGCGGACGTTGGCTCACCGACAGGCCAACTGCCCCTGGCTGCACGTGTTCTGTTGTCCAGAAGGGACGGGAGTTGTGCGAATGCTGTGCGAGGGGGTGACAAGGTGATCGGACGTGCTGCATTTGATGCGTCGGGGGAGCCCGGGGCCCGTGGGGTTCTCGGGGCACTGACCATGAGGAGGAACAGAAGTGATCCGTGTCTCGCGCGTGACGGCCGCTGTGGCAGCGGCCCTCGCGCTGGCGCTGGCGTCGCCGGGGGCGGCGCAGGCCGCGCCAAAACCGGACCCCGGGCGGCCGTCCGCTCCCGCGTCCGCAGGGCTTCCCGAAGGCTGGCGGACCACCGGTTCCGGGGAGTCGGCGGAGCTGGTGTGGCGCTCGCCCGAGAAGGTGCCGGTGGGCGATGCCCAGGTCGAGTTCCGCAGCGGGGAACGCCTGTTGGGCACCCCCAGACCCGCCGCGGACGGGCGCACCTTCCGGCTGCCGCTCGACGGGGTGCGCCTCGGAAGGACGGACGACCTGCGGGTCGAGGCCGCAGGGCGCCGTCTGGACGCGGCCGGAGCGAACGCCGCAGCCCGTGAACGCCGCGGACCCGACAGCTCATCGGATCCGTCGCGCCTGCCGCAGACGGCGACCGTGAACAAGGTCGACCCCGGCGTGGCCGGCTCGTTCCGCACGACCAGCGGCGAGTACTCCCTGCCATCGGTCCACCTGCCCGGTTACGACACCGAGGTGGAGATGAAGGCCGTGGTGGTCGCACCGGAGGGCGCCACGGGAAGCCGCCCGCTGGCACTGTTCCTCCACGGGCGCCACGCGACCTGCTTCAAGGGCGACGACCTGACCCTGGAGTGGCCGTGCCCGGCCGATCACGAGCCGGTGCCGAGCTACCGCGGTTACCTGCACGACCAGCGACTCCTCGCCTCCCAGGGCTATGTGACGGTCTCTATCTCGGCCAACTCCGTCAACGCCCAGGACTGGCAGGCCGACGACGCCGGCGCGCAGGCCCGCTCCTCGCTGATACGGCTGCACCTGGCCCACTGGGCGGACTGGGCCGCCGACCCGTCCACGGCCCCCGAGGTCGTACGACGGGCACCCCGCGCCGACCTCGGCCGGGTGCTGCTGGTGGGCCACTCCCGTGGTGGTGAGGGCGCCGACAGGGCCGCGCTGGACAGCCTCACCCCGCCGCCCGCCGACCAGGACGGCTACCACGGAGAAACCCGCTGGACGATACGCGGAACCGTCCTCATAGGCCCCACGATCTTCGGCCAGAACCCCGCACCCGACGTGCCGTCCGTGACGATCCTGCCGGGCTGCGACGGAGACGTCATCGACCTGCAGGGCGAGTACTACGTCGACGGCACCCGAGGGGTCAGCCGCGGCAAGGCCCTGCACAGCGCGGTCTACATGACCGGCGCGAACCACAACTACTTCAACAGCGAGTGGACCCCCGGCCAGGCCACGGCACCGGCCGACGACGACTTCTCCTACGGCGGCGACGAGCACGACCCCCTCTGCTCGCCGGGCACCGCCACCCGGCTCACCGCCGAGCAGCAGCAGAAGGCGGGCTCGACGTACATAGCCACCGCGGCCCGGCTGTTCGTCGCCGGTGACGACCGGGCCCGCCCGCTGCTCGACGGGTCCCCCGCGCGCGCCGCCTCCGCCGGACCCGCCCGCGTCCTCACCCACGCCGTCGGCGCCGCCCGCTCGGGGGCGTTCCTCCCCGCTCCCTCCGCCACGGTCAGTGGCGGCCGGCTGTGCGCCCAGGTGGACCCGGACCCGAACGTCTCCTGCCTGGACCCCGACCTCACCACCGCTTCCCCGCACTTCACCCAGTGGCGCAGGGTGACCCCCGGCAAGGAGCCGGACCGGTACGCGCTGGCCATGACCTGGAGCCGCTCCGGCACCGCCACCGAGCTCAGCCCCGCCCGCCCGGTCTCCCTGTCCGGCGCGAAGTCGCTGAGCCTGCGCGTGATCGTCCCGCCGAACACCACCGGCACCGAGCTGGACGTCGCCCTCACCGACACCTCCGGCAAGCGGGCGGACCTCGGCCGGGTCCGCGTCGACGGCCTGCCGGGCACCTCCCGCACCTCCTCCTACTGGGCGCGTGAAGTCCGCGTACCCCTGTCCGCCGAGACCCGGGAGCGCATCGACCTCGGCCACGTCAAGACCCTGCGCCTTACCCCTCGTACCGGGTCCGGGACGGCATGGCTGATGGACGCTCACGGCTGGCGCCCCGGCACCCCCGTCGTCGAGCCCGCGCGGCTGGCGCGCGTGGACGTCGGCCACCTGACCGTCAAGGAAGGCGACTCCGGCACGCGCACCTACCAGGTGCCGGTACGGGTCTCCGGGTCGGGCGGCGGCGAGGTCCGGCTGTTCGTGGACGAGCCGGGCAGCGACCACCCGGTCGCGCGCACGCTGAAGGTCCGGCCGGGCACCCGCGTCGACGTGCCGGTGACGGTCGAGGGCAACACCCGCTACGGCTCCGACGAGGCCCACCGGGTGGCCGTCAAGACCGTACGCGGCGCGGTGGTCGGCTCCTACCTGGGCGGCGTCACCGCGCAGAACGACGACCCCCAGCCCACGGTGACCGTGACGCCGGTCGCCGACCAGGTCACCGAGGGCCGGCCGCTGGTCTGGCGGATCAGCCTCTCCACGGTCGCCGATGTCGTCATGTGGACGGACCTGCGACTGCTGCCCGTCTCCGACGGCACCGAACTGTCCACCAAGGACGTCCCCGCGACATGGCTGGACGAGACCCTCGGGACCTCGCCGGATCCCGAGCGACCACTGTCCGCACTGCCGGACGGCGCGCTGCTCATGTCCGAAGTGCCCGCGGGTGGCCTGAGCGTCGACGTGTCCGTGCCCACCGTCACCGATCAACTGAACGAGGACTCGGAGTCGCTGCGCCTGCGCCTGTTGACCTACGACGCCGACGGAGCGCCCGTCGAGGGCCCGGAGTTCACCGGCACGGTACGTGACGCCTCCTAGCGGAGCGCCCGTACCGTACGAGGCTCCATGAGGTGCCGTCGGCCCTCCCGCTCCCCGCGGGAGGGCCGACGGCACCGCTCGGGGCCGGCTCACTTGCCGGCTTCGGGCCCGTACCACTGGTGTGCCTGGCCGGGGACGGCGGCGACGCACTCGAAGTCCCGGTCACGGTGCGGGAGGGCGGACGGCCGCTCCCGGCCCGCGCTCAGCCGGTTCGCCAGGCCGACCCGAGGGCCGCCCGGTTGGCGCGCAGAAGATCGTCCAGATCCGTCTCGTACAGCGAGTCCGGCACGTTGTCGGAGAAGATCTCCAGGACGCAAGGGCCGCGGTAGCCGACGCTGTGGGCGGCGTGCAGCAGTCGGCCGACCGGGATGTCGCCGGTGCCGACACCGCGCCGGTCCATCCGCGAGCGGGGTGTGCGCCAGTCGCTGACCTGGAGCAGGAACAGGCGGTCGGGAGCGTCGGCGAGGCGGGGGACGAGATCCGGGTCCTGCCACAGGTTCCACAGGTCGAGGCAGACGCCCACGTTCTCGCGGTCGACCTCCTGGACGATGTCGAGCGCCTGCCGGTAGGTCCAGATGGCGGTCTCCGCGTTGAGCAGGACGGGGTTGAGGGGCTCCAGCGCGATCCGTACGCCGTGGTCGGCGGCGATCTCCGCCAGTTCGCGGTGATGGGTGACGACCTGGCGGATCGCCTCGTGCAGGTTCCCGTCGGGCGCCGGCCCGGTGTTCGTGACGAAGGCCGCGCCCGGGGCGAAGGGTGCGATGAGTTCCACGCTGCGGCGGAAGCGGTCCAGCCGGTCGCGCCGGCCGGCCGGGTCCGGCTGGGTCTCGCTGGGGAACACGGTCCGTACGACGGGCTGGACCGAGCTGACCGGCAGTCCCGCCTCGGCGACCGAGGCGAGTTGCGCCTTGGCGCGGTCTTGGTCGTCGTGGAGCTTGGTCTCACACAGCTCGATCGCTTCGACACCGAGGCCGGAGTAGTGCGTCAGGTCCTCCTCGAAGGACCAGGGCATGGTGGTGAACTGGTTGACGCCGTAGGGGAAGGGGAACGGAGGTGTGGGACTGCTCATACGAGTACTTTCGTGTCGTTCCTGCTGTCGTTCCTGCTGTCGGTCAGGAAGCCGGTGACCGTGCGGTGGAACTTCTCCGGCTCGTCGAAGAACAGCGCGTGGCCGCTGTGCTCGAAGAAGACGGTCCGGGCGTCCGGGAGCACCTCGCCGACCCAGGCGGGGCCCTGCCAGGGGAACACCTGATCCTGACGTGCCACCAGGACCAGGCTGGGCAGCCGGGTCGTGGGCAGCAGGTCCCGCCAGTCGTGGCGGGTGTGATCGGCCATCAGGGCGTTGCGTGCGTACGGGGGTGACTTGGCCATCTCGGCCAGCAGCAACTCCCGCTCCTGCGGGGTGGGTTCGGTGGCGAAGACGGTGCGGATCTGGTCCTCGTCGAAGGCCGGGGGATCGCAGGTGAGCTGCGTCTGCAGGGCGGCCAGGGAGGGTTCGTCGTAGCAAGTGGCGTGTGCGTGCGGCCAGTCCGGTGCGTAGTACTGGCGGGGTGCCTGCTCGACGTACACCGCGCGGGCCAGGCGGTGGCTGCCGAACAGTTCCAGATGGCTCCAGATGACCGGGCAGCCGAGTGACCAGCCCAGGACGGTGACCTCGCGCAGGTCGAGTGCTTCGAGGAGGTCGAACAGGTCCTTGGCCAGCCTCGACACGCGATAGCCGTGACGGGGTTTGCCGGAGTCGCCGTGGCCGCGCAGATCGACGGTGATGACGCGGGCGTGTTCGGCGAGGGCGTCCACGTTGCGGGTGAAGAAGCGGCCGCTGAAGCCCCAGCCGTGGATCAGGACGAGAGGAGGGCCGGTGCCCTGTTCCTCGTAGTGGAGGGTGACGTCGTCGCTGGTGGTGATGGTGCCCATGGATCTCCTTCTACGTGCCTTCTACGTGCCTTCTACGTGCCTTCTGCGTGCCTTCTACGTGAGGGGGCCGGCGAGGCCCTCGCCGAGCGCGGCCACGGCGGCGGCCCCGTGCCCGGCCGCGAGCAGCGGCGTGCGGATGTCGTGTTCCAGGTCGGGCAGGTAGCCGAGGAGGACATCGGCGGGTCCCGGGATCCGTACGCGGCCCAGCGCGGCCGGCAGCAGCAGGCTCCGCGCGCGCCCGAGCCGCTCGGACCGGCCACCGGACTCCACGGTGACCGGGGCACCGGTGTTGCTGACGACCAGCGCGGTGGAGAAGTCGTGCACCAGTGGGGCCGTGGTGCCCGCCTGCCACCGCTCCAGGGCGAAGTACGGGCCGGCGCACAGCACGGTGCGTTCCACCCCGCCCCCACGTTCCCGGACCGCGCACCGGATGCGCGCCGCCGGGTCGTGGAGCGAAAGCGGGGGACCAGGGTGTCCAACACCGTTCGGGGCACCCGGCTGAGCAAGGGTTCTGGCAACAGGACTCACTCCCGCTCAGTCTGTAGGACCGGTACCAGTCCACGGTCACTCCTAATTCCTGACGTAGTGTCAGAGAATGGGCTGGCCGCCGGTGACGGCGATGCGCGCACCCGAGACGTACGCGGCCTCGTCCGAGGCGAGCATGACGTACACGGGAGCGAGTTCGGCCGGCTGCCCGGCCCGCCCCAGCGGTGTCCGGCCGCCGAAGTCCTCGACCTGCTCGGGCGGCATGGTGGAGGGGATCAGCGGCGTCCAAATGGGCCCCGGGGCGACGCTGTTGACCCGGATGCCCCGCTCGGCGAGCGACTGGGACAGCGAGCCGACCATGTTGGCCAGGCCCGCCTTCGTCGCGTTGTAGGCCAGCAGGCCCGGCGGCGGCGTGTCGGAGTTCACCGAGCTGGACGCGATGATCGACGCACCCGGCTTCATGTGCGGCACCGCCGCCTTGCAGAGGTGGAACATGGCGCTGAGGTTGGTCGCCAGCGTGTGGTCCCACTCCTCGTCGGGGATCTCCTCGATCGAGTCGCGGAACATCTGGAAGGCCGCGTTGCTGACCAGGACGTCGATGCCGCCGAACGCCTCGACGGCCCGCGCCACCACCTCCCGGCAGTGGGCGGGATCGGACAGGTCGCCCCGCACCAGGACCGCCTTGCGGCCGGCCTTCTCCACCCAGCGCGCCGTGTCGCGGGCGTCGTCCTCCTCCTCGTTCAGGTGCGAGACGAGGACATCGGCGCCCTCGCGGGCGTAGGCGATCGCGACGGCCTTGCCGATGCCGCTGTCGCCCCCGGTGATCACGGCTGCCTTCCCGGCCAGTCGGCCCGATCCGCGGTAGCTGTGCTCACCGTGGTCGGCCTGGGGCCGCAGGGCCGCCTCGGTACCCGGAGGCTGTTGCTGCTGCGCGGGCGTGGGCATGGGGAAATCCCCCTCTTTTCTCTCATCGTGGGGATCGCTGCACCAGCTGGAGGCGGTAGCGCCGCCGTACCCGAACGAAGGGCCGCGTCAAAGTGCGGCAAAGGGGTGGGCGCCGGTGCGCCTGTCACGCCGACCGGGGTACCCGGGGTGCCTGGCAGGAAACCATCCCTACGACAGTCGTACGACGCAAGGAGAGCCGATGGCCCCGCCCCGCAACCGTGCACAGGACGACCACCAGGGGAGGGGGAAGGGACACACCGCGAAGGGCCACCGCGGGCAACCGGACGGGCGCGCGCTGCTCGCGGACCCGTTGAGCAACAAGGGCGTCGCCTTCACCCAGGAGGAGCGGGAACGGCACGGCCTGGTCGGGATGCTGCCGCCCGCGGTGCTGTCCCTGGAGCTCCAGGCACGGCGAGCCTGGGAGCAACTGCGCGCGCAGCCGGACGACTTGGCGAAGAACGTGTACCTGGAGCAGCTCCACGACCGCAATGAGGTCCTCTATTTCCGGCTGCTCTGCGACCACCTCCCGGAGCTGCTGCCGATCGTGTACGACCCGACCGTGGGCGAGGCGATCAAGCGCTACAGCCACGAATACCGGCGGCCGCGCGGTGTCTACCTGTCCATCGACCGCCCGCAGGACGTCCGCCCCGCGTTCGAGGCGCTCGGCCTCGGCCCCGACGACGTCGACCTGGTGGTGGCGACCGATGCGGAGCAGCTCCTCGGCATCGGCGACTGGGGTGTCGGCGGCATGCAGATCTCGGTCGGCAAGCTGGCGGTCTACACCGCCGCCGCGGGAATCCACCCGGGGCGGGCCATCCCGGTGATGCTCGACGTCGGCACCGGAAACCAGGCGCTGCTCAACGACCCGCTGTACGTCGGCAACCGGCACAGCAGGGTGCGCGGCGAGGCGTACGACGCGTTCGTCGCCGCCTTCGTGGAGGTGGTGGGCGAGCTGTTCCCGCGGGCGCTGCTGCACTGGGAGGACTTCGGCCCCGGCAACGGCCGCCGTATCCTCCAGCGGTACGGCGAGAAGATCCGCACGTTCAACGACGACATGCAGGGTACCGGCGCGATCACGCTGGCCTGCGTCATGAACGCGGTACGGGTCACCGGCACGCCCATGCGGGATCAGCGGATCGTGGTCTTCGGCGCCGGGACGGCGGGCGTGGGCATCGCCGACCAGTTGCGTGACGCCATGGTCCGCGACGGACTGGACCACGAGGAGGCCACCCGGCGCATCTGGTGCGTGGACCGCCAGGGTCTGCTGCGGCAGTCCACCGAGGGACTCCGCGACTACCAGCAGCCCTACGCGCGGCCCGACGACGAGTGGCCCGACGACAGGCCGGCCGACCTGCCGGGCGTGGTGGACCAGGCGCGGCCGACCGTGCTGGTGGGAACGTCCACCCAGCACGGGGCCTTCACCCGGGACGTGGTGCGTTCCATGGCCCGCCACGTGGACCGGCCGGTCGTCCTGCCGCTGTCCAACCCCACGGAGAAGATCGAGGCCATGCCGGCGGACGTGCTGCGGTGGACCGGCGGCAAGGCCCTGGTCGCCACCGGCATCCCGGTACCTCCGGTGGAACTGGACGGCACCACGTACGTCATCGGCCAGGCCAACAACGCCCTGCTCTACCCGGGGCTGGGGCTGGGCGCCGTGGTGGCTCGCGCCGAGCGGATCACCGACGGCATGCTCCAGGCCGCGGCGGAAGCCGTAGCCGGCCTCGCCGACCTGTCGGAGCCCGGCGCCGCCCTGCTGCCGGAGGTGGAGAACCTGCGCACCTCCTCGGCCGTGGTCGCCGCGGCCGTCGCCCGCCGCGCGGCTGAGGAGGGCGTCGCCCGGGCCCGTCTTGACGACGTGACACAGCAGATCCAGGACGCCATGTGGCAGCCCGAGTACGGCTGACAGGAGGAGGCGGCGTATGCGACGCACGCGGCGTATGCGACGCACGCGGCGTATGCGACGCACGCGGCGTATGCGACGCACGCGGCGTATGCGACGCATGTGGGGAGATCGCCAAAAAGAACTGTTTCTCCCGCTCTCCCGCTCTCCCGCTCTTCCGCTCTCCCGCTCTTCCGCACAGTGCTCGGATGCGTTGCCACCAGTGCGGCCGATCAACCGTCTTAATCCTGCGAGCTCAACCTCTTGATCTGACGAAGCTGGAAGGACGACGTGTGAGCGGGAATTTAGTCCGGGAATTCGTGGTGGCCTCTGCCGCCGCGGTCACCACTGTCGGTGCCGTTGCGGGAGTTGGCCAGAGCAGCACCGGCCAGGCGGTGAACGACGCTGAAACGACGGCGAGCGGCTCGACGCTCCTCGCAGACATACCCATGGGGCAGCAGGCTCGGATACAGACGGCCTCCTTGACCCAACAGGCCGACGCGCAGTCCATCGCCGCGGACAACAGCGCGAGGGAAACCGCGGCGGAGGCGGCCCGTAAGCAGGCCGCCAAGGACGCGACCGCCAAGCAGAAGGAGGCCGAACGGAAAGCCCTTCAGGACGCCAGGGATCGCCAGGAGGCGCAGCAGAAAGCCGAACGCTCGTCGACGATCTCCTCCGGTGTCGCGCCGCAGTCCTCGTACACCGTTGCCCAGGTCCAGGCCATCGCACGGCAGATGGTGCCCGGCGATCAGTTCCAGTGCTTCAGCAACATCGTGGACCACGAGTCCGGCTGGAACCACAAGGCGGTCAACCCCTCTTCCGGGGCCTACGGTCTCGTACAGGCCTATCCCGGCTCCAAGATGTCGTCTGCCGGAGCCGACTGGCAGACCAATCCGGCCACGCAGATCAAGTGGGGCCTGAACTACATGAACGACCGCTATGGCAGCCCCTGCGACGCATGGGCTTTCTGGCAGGCCAACGGCTCCTACTGAGCCGACGCCGGGCGCGCTGAGGCCGCTCGACCCTGCGCGGTTCCTCACCGTTCCACGGTGAGGAACCGCCCCGTGCGGGTCGTGCGGATCTCACTCCGGCCGGACGGCCGATTCGGCGCGGGGCAGGTCGGCTTCGGCCGACCCACCGGTCGGCCGTTCTTCCCTAACCTTCGACCGTGAACACCAAAACACCGTTACCCGCACGGCGTGCCCGGGTCCCGCGCCTGCAACGGGAGCTGCCCGCCGACGACCAGGAGATGGTCCGCCACCGGATTCCGCCTGATCCTGAACACTCAGCCCGGCATCGAGGTCGTCGGCGAGGCGCAGGACGGCGCCGAGTGCGTGGAAATGGCTCGCCGGCTGCGCCCTGACCTGTCTGGTCGACATCCGGATGCCGAAGCCGGACGGCCTGGACGTCACCCGGGCGCCGGCCGGACCCGGTGTGCTGGACCCGCTCCGGGTCGTGGTGGTGACCACGTTCGACCAGGACAACTACGTCCACACCGCACTGAGCAACGGCGCCTGCGGCTTCCTGCTCAAGGACGCCGGTTCCGCGCTGCTCATCGAGGCGGCACGAGGCGCCGCACTGCTCTCACCCGCCGTGACCCTGCGCCTGCTGGAGCAACTGCAGGACCGGCGGCCGCCCTCGGCGCACGGCGCCGGCGCGGGGTCCCACCCGCTGACCGACCGAGAGCTGGATGTCGCGCGACTGGTGGCGGTCGGCCGGACCAACCAGGAGATCCGCGCGGAGCTGGTCCTGTCCCTGTCCACGGTGAAGGCGCACCTCACGAACATCCAGACCGAACCGGGCGTGCGCAACCGCGTCGAGATCGCCGCCTGGGCCTGGGAGAACGGCGCGGTCCGACCACCCCGCTGACGCCTGGCCATTTCGGCCGTCGCCGCGGCGGGCGGTTTGATCAGCCGTGTACGCTGACGGCCATGGTGCGCCCGTTACTGCCGCAACCGTGGATGCACAGGGCCTACGACCTGGCACTCGCGGTGCTGGTGGCCTACACGACGTTGTTCTATGACACGGGCTACGACCAACTCATCGGGCTCTCCATGGCGTTGGCCGTGGTCTTTCGCCGTCGCCACCCCCTGACCGTCATGACGGTCGTCGCCGTCCTTGCCCTGACGCAGTATCTGCTGGCGTCCCTGGCCGAGCCGTTGGCGGGTGAACTCACCGGGTACGACATCGCCCTCCTCATCGCGATGGTGACGGTGGTGATCCATGCCGAGGAGACGTGGAAGGCGTACACCGCCGGGGGCATCGTCGTCGTGGGCAACGTGCTGGCCTTCGGCGGGATCTCCTCGCTCAGCTCGGCGGCCGACTGGGACGAGTTCAACGAGAACCTGACCTTCACCGGCATCTGCGCGGCGGTGTGGCTGACCGCGTACGTACTACGGACCCGTCGGCTGTTGGTGGCGGCCTTGGAGGAGCGTGCCGCCGGCGCCGAGCGGGAGCGTGCCCACCTCGTCCGGCTGGCCGCCGTCGAAGAGCGCGCGGCGATCGCCCGTGAGCTGCATGACGTGGTGGCGCACAGCCTGGCCGTGATGATCATCCAGGCGGACGGGGCCAGTTACGCGATCGCCGCGGATCAGGACAAGGCGCGCAAGGCGATGCGGACGATCGCGGGCACCGGCCGGGACGCGCTCGAGGACATGCGCGGCATCGTGGAGGTGCTGCGCGGCACGAAGAGGTCCGGCACCGACGGCGATGGCGATGGCGACGGTGCCGATGACCGCCGCCGGGTCGGGCTGGCCCATCTCGAACCGCTGGTGGAGCGGGCCCGCGCCGCCGGACTCCGGGTGGACCTGCGCGTGGAGGGGGAGCCGCAGGGGCTTTCGGCCGCCGAAGAGCTGACCCTCTTCCGCATCGCACAAGAAAGCATGACCAACGCGCTGCGGCACGCCGGACCCGAGGCCCACGTCACCGTCACGCTGGAGTTCCGCGACGGCACCGCCGTACTGGAGGTCCTCGACGACGGGGCCGGGAAGCTGGCCGGCTCCGCTCCGGTGCTGCCAGGGTCGGGTGGCAACGGCCTGGTGGGCATGCGGGAGCGGGTGGATGTGCACGGCGGCCGGTTCACCGCGGGCCCCCGGCTCGGCCCGGGCTGGCAGATCAAGGTCGAACTTCCGGCGAAGGCGGCGGCATGAACGGCGGCATGAACGGCGGCGCGAACGGCGGCACGAACGGTTCGGGTGCTGCGGCGGGACCGATCCGGGTGGTGGTCGTGGACGACCAGCCCCTGGTGCGCGCCGGGTTCGCCATGGTGCTGGACGCACAGCCCGACATCGAGGTCGTCGGAGAGGCGGGGGACGGGGCGGCGGCGCTGACGCTGCTGGACAGCACCACGGCCGATGTCGTCGTCATGGACATCCGCATGCCCGTCATGGACGGGGTGGAGGCCACCGAGCGGATCGGCGAGCGCCCGAACCCGCCCAAGATCCTTGTCCTCACCACGTTCGACACCGACAACGACGCGTTCGCCGCGCTCCAGGCCGGTGCGAGCGGCTACCTGCTGAAGGACGTGCCGCCCGAGGATTTCCTCGCCGCGATCCGCGTGGTGGCGGCGGGCGACTCCGTCGTGGCCCCCCGGGTGACCCGTCGGCTGCTCGAACGGTTCGCCGGACAACTGGTACCCGCCCCGGAGCCGCAACGGGAGGACGACCGGCTCGCCGTCCTGACCGAGCGGGAGCGGGACGTACTGGAACTGGTCGGCCAAGGGCTGTCCAACTCCGAGATCGCGGCTCGCCTGCACGTCGCGGAGACGACCGTGAAGACGCACCTCGGGCGGATCCTCACCAAGCTGGAGCTGCGCGACCGGGTGCAGGCCGTGGTACTGGCGTACCAGACCGGGCTGGTCCGGCCGACCGGCTGATCCTTCCGGTGTAGGAGGCGGTCGCGCATCGGCGTACGACCCGGGTCGTACGAGCGGGTGCACGGAGGTCGTTTCCCGATCGGATGTGCGTGAAAGCCGCCTCCGCAAGGATTGTTGACGAACCGAAAGCACGTTTCGCCGACAATTCTCCGGGGGCATCCGATGGTTATCACCGTTCAGAGCGACAGCCGCAGCAAGAAAGCGCTGGTATTCGGGATCTCCCTCGCGGTCGTGGTGATGGCGGCCGTGGGAATCGGCGGCGCCTATTGGTGGCAGCAGCGCGATGCGCCGAGCCAGGCGTCGGCGGCCGACTGCGCTCTCGCCCAGAAGATCATCGACGAGGCGCAGGAGCTTCCCGCGGACGAGGCCGCGGTGGCGAAGTGGCGGAAGGACACGCGTGACCTGCGCATCGCGGAGATGAAGGACGGCTACCTCGGGCTGCGGATCGCCACGTACGAGCAGTGGGCCGCCGATCACGCGACGGGTACGGCCGAGGCGCCGACGAAGCAGGAACTGGCCGACATGACGAAGACGGCCAATTCGCATTGCACCGAGGCCGAACGCACCCTCGTGGTTCCGCCGATCGCGTCCTGACGTATTTCAACGCCACGCGGCAACTCCACGCGTCAAAGCCACGCGGCAACGCGGCCGAAACAGCTACACAGGGGAATCAGACCATGGGTATCCGCGCCAGCGCGCACAGAACTGAAAGCATTTCCGGCCACGTCGGCGATGACACCGCCGTCGGCGCGGAAGACCTCGTCAAGGTCTACGGCCATGGTGACACCGGAGTACGAGCCCTGGACGGAGTGACCGTCGGCTTCGCACGCGCCCGCTTCACCGCCATCATGGGCCCGTCAGGTTCCGGCAAGTCCACCCTCATGCACTGCCTGGCCGGCCTCGAAACCGCCACCTCCGGGCGGATGCTGATCGACGGTACGGACCTGACCGGCCTGTCCGAACGGGCGCTGACCACCGTACGGCGCGACAGGATCGGCTTCGTCTTCCAGTCGTTCAACCTGCTGCCACAGCTGACCGCGAGGCAGAACATCACCCTGCCGCTCGACCTGGCCGGCCGGCCCGTCGACCGGGAGCTGCTCGACCATCTCATCGGCGTCCTCGGCATCGGCGACCGGATGACCCACCGGCCCGGTGAGCTGTCCGGCGGCCAGCAGCAGCGGGTCGCGCTGGCCCGGGCCCTGGTGGCACGGCCCGCCGTGGTGTTCGCCGACGAGCCCACCGGCAATCTCGACTCCCGCTCCGGTGCCGAAGTGCTGGGCTTCCTGCGGGACTCGGCGCGCGACCTCGGGCAGACGGTCGTCATGGTGACCCACGACCCGGGCGCCGCCGCCTACGCCGACCGCGTCATCGTCCTCGCCGACGGCCGCGTCGTCGAGGACCTGGACAGCCCCGGCCCGGCGTCGGTCACCGACGCGCTGCAGAACCTGGTGGTCACCCGATGAGCCGGGAACCGCGTCCGCGTACGGTCCCGGGACCGCGTCCTGAAAAGCATCCGGGACCGCTGGCCGCCGTGCTGCGCACCCAGCTCGCCGGGGCGCCGGCCCGGCCCGGCCGACTCCTCATGACCGGACTGTCGGTGCTCGTCGCCGCGTTCGTCGTGTTCGGCACCGTGATGGCCCAGCAGATCACCGAACAGACCACCGTCGACCGGTTCCGCGGCACCCCCGAGGCCGTCGACCTGGTCGTGCTGGGGGACGACGACGTCATCACCGACGCGCAGACCAAAGCCGTCCAGGCGGTACCGGGAGTGGCCGAGGTCGCCACCCGTACGGAGAACGGGGTGTCACTCGCCGAGGTCTCCCGACGCTATCTGGAGCTTCAGGGCGACCCCGGCAGCGGACCGCTGTCGCGGGTGCGGCTCGTGGCGGGCGGTTACCCGGACGGCCCCCTCGAGCTGGCCGTGAACCGGCAGGCCTCGCAGCGGCTGGACATCGAGCCGGGCGACCGGGTCGGCCTGCTGGTCCCGGTGGCCGAGGATGCCGAGACCGCCGAGGGGACTGGGGAGACCGAGGGGACACAGACGGTCACCGTGACCGTCACGGGCGTGGTCGAGGTGAACTCCGACCGGGAGGCCACCGGTTACGCCCCCGCCGCCGCCCTCAACGCGATGGGACACATCGAGGGCTATCCGCGGCTCGACGTCCGCGCGGAACCCGGTGTGTCCGCCGAGGCCCTGACCGAGCGGCTGTCCGCGGTGCTCCAGCGCACTTCCGGTGCGGAATTCGACTTCGTTCCCGGTGACACCGTGCGCGGCGAGGAGGCCCGGGCCGCGGTGGACCAGTACGCGGACGTCTTCCGGCTCATCGCGATGTTCCTGGCGATCGCCGTGGTGGCCGCCGCCCTCGTCGCGACCTCGACGTTCCGCGTCGTCTTCGCCCAGCGGCTGCGCCAACTGGCGCTCCTGCGCACCATCGGCGCCCACCGCGGACAGCTCGTCCGGGCGCTCGCCGTCGAGGGAGCACTGGTGGGCCTCGTCGCCGGTACGGCCGGCGTCCTGCTGGCGCTCGGCGCCGGATACGCCGCCCCGGTGATCGCCGACGCGGCCGGACTGAGCCTCTCGGCGCCCGCGGTGCCCGTGGCCGCGGCTGTGGCGGTGGTGCTCGGCGCCGTACTGGTGACCGTCGGCGCGGTGCTCGCTCCCGCGTCGTCCGCCGCCGGGGTCTCCCCGCTGCAGACACTGCGCAGCGCCGGCACCCTGGCGGGCGAACGCGGCATCGGCCGTGCGCGCCTCGGCGTCGGCCTGCTCCTCGCTGCCGGTGCCGTCGGACTGGCCGGTGTGCTCCTCAGGGACCTGCCCGAACCGGGCGACCTGAACTACGACTCGGTCGCGGGCCTGATGCTGACGGTCCTCTCGGGCACCCTGGCGTTCCTCGCGCTGATCACCCTCGGCCCGCTGCTCGTACGCCCGCTGCTGGCGGTCGCCGGGTGGCCGCTGCGCCGGCTCGGGCCCACCGGGACACTCGCCGTCGGCGGCATCGGCGGTGCCCCGCGTCGCGCGGCGGCCGTGTCGGTCGTCGTCGCGCTCGGCGTCACCCTGGTCTCCGGCACCCTCGTCGGCATCGCGACCCTGCGGGGCCACATGGACCGGGAACTCGCCGTCCAGGCCCCCGCGGACTTCGATATGAGCGGCACCGTGAGCACCGGCGAAACCCCGAACGGCACCATCAGCGGCCTCAGCGCCGACCTCGTACGCCGCCTCAAGGCCGTACCCCAGCTCACCGACGCGACCGCATACCGGCAGACCGATGTCGCCGTCGGCAGCATGGAAGCGTCCGCCATCGACCTGGACCTGACCGCTCTGCCCTCCTCACGGCTGCTTCGCCCGATGACCGGCACACTGAGCGAACTCGGTCCGGGTGAAGTGATCGTGAGCAGCAGACTCGCCAGGGGCCTCGGCATGGCGGCCGGCGACAGCATCACCTTCTCCACGGCGAAGAAGGGCACCCTCCGGATGTCCGTCGCGGCCACGCTGCCCGACGAAGGACCCCTGGGCGCCGACGCGATCGTCACGCCGGGCGACCTGGACAGGATGGGCGCCTCGCCGCTGCCGGCCGGTGTCCTGGCGAATGCCGCCGAGCCAGGACAGGCGGCCCGCAACGCGGCGGAGCAGGCGATTCGCGAGACCGTCGGCCCGGGCAGCGCGATGGAGCTGAGGATCCTCGCGGAGGAGCGCGACGACAGCGACGCCGACATCGAGATGGTGGCCACCCTGTCGCTCGGTCTGCTCGGGCTCACCGTACTCATCGCCGTCGTCGGCGTCGGCACCACGACCGGCCTCACCGTGCTGGAGCGCACCCGCGAGTCAGGACTGCTGCGTGCGCTGGGACTCGGCCGGTCCGGACTCCGCTTCCTGATCGGCATGGAGGCCGCTTTGTACGGCGTCCTCGGCGGCCTCCTCGGTCTGGCTCTCGGCGTGCCCTACGCCTGGCTGGCGGTCCGGCTGCTGAACATCGGAGCGCCGCTGCTCCTGCCGTACGGCCAACTGCTGACGGTCTTCCTGGGACTGGTGCTCGTCACCGCGCTCGCCGGACTGCTGCCCGCCCGCCGCGCGGCCCGGGTCAGCCCGGTGGTGGCGCTGGGCGCCACCGAATGAGTCCGGAGCACCACCGCATGAGTCCGGAGCGCCACCGCATGAGTCCGGAGCGCCACCGAATGAGTCCGGAGCGCCACCGAATGAGTCCGGAGCCGAGAGAGAAACGAACCCATGCCGACGAGCGAACTCAACCACTGGATCCAGTACGCGATGGATCTCCTGGGAATCTTCGCCTTCGCGCTCTCCGGAGCACTGCTTTCCGTCCGCAAGGACTTCGACATCTTCGGAACGATCGCTCTCGCCGAGGCGGCCGGCCTGGGCGGCGGGCTCTTCCGCGACCTCGTCATCGGTGTCACCCCCGTGGCGTTCGCCGACCTCGGCTACTACCTGGCGCCCCTCGGCGCGGCCCTGATCGTCTTCTTCGGCGCGACCAGCCACCACGACGGCTCCCTGTTCGACGGGTTCGACGCGGCGGCACTGGGACTGTTCAGCGTCACAGGAACGATCAAGGCCCTCACCCATGGCTTCGGCCTCACCGCGGCGGCAACGCTCGGGGTGGCCACGGCCGTCGGCGGCGGTGTCATCAGCAGCCTGCTGGCGCTCGAAGTGCCGCCCCTCCTCCGCTGGAACCGTGATCTGTACGCACTGCCCGCCCTCGTCGGCGCCGGCGCCGTGGCACTGCTGCACGCCGTCGAGGTGCTGAACGTCTTCACCGCGGTCGGTGCCGCCCTGGCGGCCTTCCTCTTGAGACTGCTCGCCCTCCGCCGCCGCTGGCGCACCCCTCGCTCGCGTATGTGGCGCGATCCCTTTGCCGGCATGCGACAGCAGCCAGGCTCCGCGCAGTTGGAGGGTGCGGCCGCGGTCGACGGTCAATACGCGCCGCTGGAGGACACCCTCCGCATCCGGCTCCCCCATCGGCACACGCGGTCAAGGCAGCCGAAGTGATCAGAACCGGATCCGCCCGCCAGGCAGAACGGCCGAGCGGTGTGTCGGCCGAATGGCCGAGATGCGGTGCCCGGAACCGGCTCCCGGGCCGAGGGAAGGACCTGCCGTCGGGCGGGATCGTCAAGGCGGATGCCGACCGGCGTGACCGTGGCAGCGGCGGCCATGGCGGTAGTACTGAGCGGCCGCCGCTGCCCACCCGCCGCCCGGGCGCGGCTTTCCCCGAGCAGTGCTGACCGAGGGCCGCCCCGTCGAGAAGACCCCTCGCACCGGAGAAGAACGAAGAGACATGGAAGAACACGGAGGTCTCATGAGGTCTGCCACGCCGACGGCCGCCCGCCGGCCCGCGGGCGGGGACAACCCGGCCGGACAGGCCGGCGCCGCCGGCATGGACACGCCCTCCGGGCCGTGTGTGATGATCTCCCTCGACCGGGCGCGCAGCGGGCCACTGTTGCGCGAGGCGCGCAGAACTCAGCTGCTCCCTCCAGTGGTCCACCCCTGGGGGGCACTCCACGCCTACGGAGAACTGCTGACCGGACGACCGCGACCGCTGGCGGTTCTCGACGTGCCGGACGAGAGATGCGCCTACGTTCTCGGACACCGCGTCGCGCTGCTGCGGCGGCTGGCACCCGTGACCGTCCTCGTGCCCGAGGACACCTGCCCTGCGGCGCTGCTCGAAGCGGGTGCCACCAACGTTCTGGCGCGCAGCATGCCGGTCGAGGAACTGACCGCCCGGCTGGTGGCGGATCAGCGCTGGCTGGCCAGGAAGGAAGCACGCACGCCCCGGTACCAGGGGCAGGAGCAGGGCCAGGAGCTGTCGTCGTCCCACCTGCCTGCCCACCAGGCTTCGCAGAAGGTTCTTCTCGGTCTCTTTCTCACCGATACCCAGCCCTGGTGCTGCCACGATCTGACACGTCTGCTGGGCTCAGCCGAACAGCCGCTGGCCCGGGCCGCCCTCCGCGCCCGGATGCTGCGGCTGACCCCTCTCCTCGACCGCCTGGGACTGGCTCTGTGCAGGACCGGCCGCTGGGGCCGTTTCTCCTACACGGTCGTGTCCTCGGCCAGGCTCAGCCAGGACACGCGACGCGCGGCCTGAAGCGCCACAGCGCTCACCCTGCCGCCCCTGCCCGTGCACGGGCTTCCGCCCGCTTGAAGGGTCACGGGCGAACAGAAGGGAAATTCCACAGTTCACTCACGCGACGATTGAATATTCAGATCGGATTCTCACCTTGCGCATCAATAGGCGAGGCCGGACGGGTGACGGTGACAAGGTATTTTGTCCGCCATGAGTTCGACCTCCGAACATGAGCAGCCCGCTCGGCGTCTCGCAGGCAAAGTCGTCGTCGTCACGGGAGCGGCCCGCGGGCAAGGGGCGGCCGAGGCTCGGGCGCTGGCCCGAGCCGGTGCCACCGTGGTGGCCACCGACGCGCGTCCCGAAGGCGAAGGATGCCGACGACTCGACATCAGCGGTGAGAGCGACTGGGACGAACTGGCCGCCGAACTGAAGGAGACGTACGGCCAGGTCCACGGGCTGGTCAATAACGCGGGGATCATCGAGAGGAAGCGGCTCGCAGACGTACGCCCCGAGGACATGGCACACGTGCAGGCGGTGAACACCACCGGCCCACTGCTGGGTATCCAGCGCCTGTCCCCGCTCATGCCACCCGGCTCGTCCATCGTGAACATCGGGTCGGCCACCGCGCTCACCGGCTATTACCCCGTCGCCTACACCGCGAGTAAATGGGCCCTGCGTGCCGTGTCGAAAATCGCGGCCACGGAACTGGGACCGAAGGGGATCCGGGTCAACACGGTGCTCCCCGGTTACATCGAGACCGAGATGACCGCCCAGGCCACGAAGGCTTTTCGTGACGCGACCATCGCAGAGACACCGCTGGGCAGGAGCGGGACGGTCGATGACATCGCCCCGCTCGTGGTGTTCTTGCTGTCCGACGAGTCGTCGTTCATCAGCGGTGCGGAGATTCCGGTGGACGGGGGACTCACTGCGCACGGCGGCGTCAAGTCCATCTCGGACGCCCTGAAGCATTGAGCGATCTGACGCCCGACAGCAGCCAGGGGCGGGTGACGAGAATCGAACTCGCGCTCTCAGCTTGGAAGCGACGGCGCTTGGTGGTACCTGCCGGACTCGGGGTTGTCCTACTTGCCTCTGGATGGCTGGGCGCGGCCGCCCGGTCGTCCGCTGGGCGGGAAGACGCGGGCGGTGCCGCGGACGCGCACGGCGACCTCGTCCCCGACGGCGGGTGGAAGGGCGGCCGGGTCGAAGACCCGCGCGGCCACCAGCGTGCCGTCGCTCAGACGCAGGGCGAGCACCGCGTCGTGGCCGTAGAAGTCGCGCCGCACCACGGTCGCGGCGACCGCGTCCCGGGCCCCCGGCGCGGCGAGCGTGATCTGTTCGGGCCGTAGCAGCACGCGCGTCGGGCCGATCGGCGCACCGCCTTCGTGCGGTGTGAGTCCTACCGTGCCCAGAGGGGTGCGAGCCCGGTCGCCGTCCATCACACCGGGCAGCCATACCGCCTCGCCGACGAACCCGGCCACCCACGGGTCGGCCGGTGAGGCGTAGAGGAATTCCGGGGGGCCCATCTGGACGATACGGCCGTCCCGCATGACCGCGATCTCCTCGGCCATCGACAGCGCCTCCGCCTGATCGTGGGTGACGAGGACCGCCGTGGCGCCGTCGGCGTGCAGTGCCTGCCAGACGTCCCGTCGCACTTCGGCGCGCAGCGCGGCATCGAGAGCGTTGAACGGCTCGTCGAGCAGCACGACCGGCGGGCGCGGCGCGAGTGCTCGGGCGACCGCGACGCGCTGCTGCTGCCCGCCGGAGAGGTGGTGCGGCATCCGGTCCTCGAAGCCTGCCAGCCCCACCAGGTCCAGTACGGCAGCCGCTCGGCCGGCCCGCCGGGCCGCCCGGCCGAGCCCGTAGGCGACGTTGCCGAGGACGGACAGGTGCGGGAAGAGCGCGCCCTCCTGGGGGACCACCGCGATCCGCCGCCGCTCCGGCGGCACCGAGGCGTCGGGGGTGGCGACACGGCGGCCGTCGATCCGGATCTCTCCGGCGTCCGGCGCCTCGAAGCCCGCGATGCAGCGCAGCAGCGTGGTCTTGCCCGAGCCGGAGGGGCCGAGGACGGCGACGAGCGCTCCGGAGCGGACTCTGAGGTCCACGCCGGACAGTGCCTGGACGCGGCCGTAGGCTTTGTGGACGTCGGCGATGCGCAGTTCCGCCATGTCAGCCGCCTGTACGGGTGAGGACGCCGGTGCGTGCCGACAGCCACCACGTGGGCACGGCGGCGATGAGCACCAACAGGGCCGCGTAGGGTGCGGCGGCCGCGTACGCGGCGACCGAGGTGTGCTTCCACAAACCGGTGGCGAGGGTGTCCATTCCTGTGGGGCGCAGCAGCAGCGTGGCGGGCAGTTCCTTCATACAGGTGAGGAAGACCAGTGCGGCGCCGGCGCCGATGCCGGGCGCCGCCAGTGGCAGGGTCACCGTGCGGAGTACGTACGCCCGTCGCCGCCCGAGTGAGCGGGCCACCTCCTCCAGGCCGGGTGGGGCCTGTGACGCAGCCGCGCCGACGGCCGCGACCGCGAGGGGCAGGAACAGGGCCGCGTACGCGAGTGCGAGCAGCCACACGCTCTGGTACAGCGGGTAGGCCACGTTGATGCCGAAGAACACCAGCGACAGCCCGATGACCAGACCGGGCAGCGCGTGCGAGAGATACGCCAGGCGGTCCAGAGCCACGGAGAGCAGGCCAGGAGCGCGGGCGGACAGCAGTCCGACCGGCATCGCCAGCACCATGGTCAGGCCCGTGCCGAGCAGGGCGACCTGCAGCGAGTTCCCGGCTGCGGAGGCGAGTTCGCCGAGCGACCCGGGCCGTGAGACGCCCTCCCCGAACCACCGGCCCAGACTCAGCGCCGGCACGCCGAGAGCCGCCCCGATCACACCGGTGAGCCCGAGCACGGCCGGCCACCGCGACCGGCCCAGGCGCAGTCGGATCGGCGGCCGGGGTGCCCCGCCGCCGAGGCGGGCGTAGCGGGCCGCACGCCGTCGACTGAGCTGCTCGGCGAGAAGCACCAGCGCCGTGAGGGCGACGAGGGCCGTGGCGAGCACGAGCGCCCCGGTGCGGTCGAAGCCCAGGTTGATCGAGGTGAAGACGGCACGGGTGAGGACCTCCACCCGCAGGATCGAGACGGCGCCGAAGTCGGAGAGCACGTAGAGCGCGACGAGCAGCGCTCCCGCCGCCACCGCCGGCCGTACCTGGCGCAGCGTCACGCCGACAGTCGTGTGCCACGGGCCGCGTCCCAGGGACCTGGCCACCTCCTCCTGCGCCGGATCCACACCGACCAGCGCGGCGGCGACCGGCAGGTAGACGTACGGGTACGAGACCAGCGTGAGCACGAGGGCCGCGGCCCAGAAGCCCTCGAAGTCCTCCACCGTGGACACCCAGGCGAAGGCGGCGACGTAGCTGGGAACCGCGAGGGGAAGCGCGGCGAGCACCCCGAACAGCCGCCGGGCCGGTAGGTCGGTGCGGGTGACCAAGAACGCCGCGACCACGCCCAGGACCGCGCAGGCCGCGGTGACGACCGCCGCCAGCGCCACGCTCCGGACGATCAGTTCCCCGGTGCGCTCAGTGAACAGTTCGTCGGCGATCCGGTCCCAGCCCGCCTCGCCGACCCGTATCCCCAGATAGGCCAGCGGAACGAGGGCGACGCCGATGGCGAGCATCGCCGCGCAGGCCAGTGCCGGACGCGGCACCAGCCGCCGCGCCCGGCGCAGCACGAGGAGCGGCGTGATGGTCAGACGAGCCCCGATTCCCTGATCATTTGGACGGTGGCCGCCAGGTCGTCCAGGTCGTTGAGGTCGATGTCCGGTGTGTTCAGCGAGGAGAGCCGGGGCAGGCCGGGGGCGGTGGCGACGCCGTCGATCAGCGGGTACTCGTACGTCTGCTCGGCGAAGTAGGTCTGGGCCTGGGTGCCCAGCAGATAGTCGACGAACTCGCGGACGTCGGCATCGTCGTCGGCCTTGTCCAGCACGCCCACACCGGAGACGTTGACGAGGCTGCCGATGTCCTTGTCCGGGAAGAAGTGGTTCTTCGCCTTCAGCGCGTCGACGGTGGCGCCTTCCTCCTTGGCCAGCTCGTACACGTAGTAGTGGTTGACCAGCCCGGAAGCGAGTTCGCCGGAGTCGACGTCGGCGACGATCGGCGCGTTCCCCTCGCGGATCTGCGCGTCATTGGCCTTCAGCCCCGCGAGGAAGTCCTCGGTCTTCTCGTCGCCGTGCTCCACCCGCATCGCGGTGATGAACGCCTGGAACGAGCCGTTGGTCGGTGCGATGCCGACCTTGCCCTTCCATTCGGGCTCGGTCAGCTCGAACACCGACTTGGGCAGATCGGCCTCGGAGACCTGGTCCGTGTCGTAGACCATCGTGCGCACGCGGCCCGTCACACCGACCCACTCGCCGTCCTCGTCCCGATAGGCGGTCGGCACCTTGTCCAGCACCTCGTCGGGCAGCTCGGCGAAGAGACCCTTCTCGGCCACGGCCCCCAGGGCCCCGGCATCTTGGGCGAGCAAGACATCCGCCGGGCTCCGGCTGCCCTCTTCCTGCAACTGGGCGGCCATCTGCGCGGTATCGCCGTAGCGCACCTCGACGGTGATACCGCTGGCCTCCTGGAAGTCCTCCAGCACCGGCTCGACGAGCGACTCGCTCCGACCGCTGTACACGGTGATCTTCTTGTCCGAGCCCGCTTGGGCCTCGGCCCGACCCGCCTCGGTCTGCGCGGCCTCGGTCCGCGCGGCCTGTTCCGAGCCGCAGGCCGTGGCTCCCAGGGCCAGCAACCCGCCGAGGGCCGACGCCAGCAGGGGCCTCATCCCGGGGATACTCACGATGCCGCTCCTCCGTCGCCGGTCATGCCGGGGCCATGGTTAGGTCAGGCTAAGCTTCTTTAAGTATGCCCACTTTTATCCGGCATTCGGGTCGACGCCCGTGATGAGTAGACGCCCGTGAGTAGAGGCCGTCGGTGACAAGTCGCACACGCGGCTCAGCCGCCGGGCAGGCCGTGCCCGGCAGCGGGCGTTTCGCCGTCAGCTCGCCGTCAGCTCGCGATCAGCTCTCCGGCTGCTCGACCACCTGGGCGATGTAGAGCGGCTCGCCCAGCTTCTCGATCAGTCCGAGCTGCGTGTCGAGGTAGTCGATGTGGTGCTCCTCGTCGGCGAGGATCGACTCGAAGATGTTCGCCGAGGTGATGTCGCCCTTGGAGCGCATGACCTCGATGCCGCGCCGGAGACGGTCGATCGCCTCGACCTCGACCTCGCGGTCCGCCTGGAACATCTCGGTGACGGACTGCCCCACGCGCACATGGAAGAGCCGCTGGTAGTTGGGCAGGCCGTTGAGCAACAGGATTCGGTCGGTGAGGGTCTCCGCGTGGTTCATCTCGTCGAACGACTCGTGTCGCGTGTACTGCGCGAGCTTCGGCCAGCCGTTGCTCTCCTGCATCTTGGCGTGCAGGAAGTACTGGTTGATCGCCGTCAGCTCCGCGGTCAGTTGCTCATTGAGGAACTCAAGCACCTCGGGGTCGCTCTGCATGGCAAGCCGTCCTTCCCGAGACAGGCAGACTCGACGCCACGCATCCATTGCCACCAGTGGCCGACCCAGTAAGCGAACGCTTACCGCACACACACGCTCTTCGCGGCCGGACGACCCATCCGATGCGGTCAGGACCTGTCGATGGCGCCCGTTTCTTCGACGATAGCGCGCTTTCGCGTGTGGTGATCGGGTCGCGATATCCGCAGTCGGCCTCGCTTTCCCTCGGAACGCCAAGCCCCAGTCGGCGCCCATGCCGGCAATCCTCGGCCTGCTTGTCACAGAGGCCCACTTGCCCGACGTCCCCGCCCGCGCGGCGGCGAGGCCGGTGCCCCGGGCGTCGGCGCGGACGGCCAACTCGTCTGTCTCTCGGGCCCCGCACAGCAAGTCGACGGTGCGTTCGGGGCCGAGGCCCGCGGCGGCCTGGGGGTACAGCCGTCGGTGGGGAAGGGGGAGAGGGTGGTCCAGGCGGTGACGAAGCCGATGCCCTCCGGACCAGTGGCCTCGGTCCCGGCGAAGGCGAGCGCGGCGGTGAAGCCCGGCCGCTGCACGTTGGGCACCAAGCGCCTCACGAACTCGACCGCCTTCGCCTCGTCCTCGCTCCAGGGCGGGCAAGCCGGGCACCGGCAGGCGGCCGGCAAGTCGCCCTCCGTGTACACGACTTCATCGCTATTCGCTCAGGGCATGACGCAGGTCACCGATAACGCGTCCGGGCACGCGAAGGGCACGCCACCCTCAAGTTGGACTGGACAACAAACAACCCCAGGCCATCGACCTGGGGTTTCAATGTGGAGCGGGTGACGAGAATCGAACTCGCGCTCTCAGCTTGGGAAGCGACGGCGCTTCGGCACCCATGCGGCTTGTGACCTGCATAGATTCGTCATGCCAGAGCAGGCGTGAGTGCTTGGTGGCACCTTTGTTGACCGTGGTTGTCCGCTCTGAAGGGCACGCTATGGGCACGGCGCCGTGAGGTGGGCGCGTGGCGTGCCTGTGCCGTTTCCTTCCGAGCTGGGGGCCGCGTCGACGTGAAGGCCGACGGAGGAGGCGTTTCGGCTGCACATGGATGCGCTCCCGGCTCTGGTCTGCGAGATCACTCAATGCCGGTTCTGCGCCGCGGGCTTCGATTTCCATGACGGGGGGCGGGTGTGCAAGGCGGTGCGCGCGGCGCGATGCGGCCACTTGGGACGAGGGATCTGCCTTTGCATGCAAAGACTTCAGCCCTCGCGGTGAGGACCCTGCTGTCCGGGGCGAGGAGGCAGCTCACTCGCAAGCGATGACCGCTCCCCGCCCCGGCAGTGGTGCAGCCGGGGCGGGGAGCGGTCGGTTGTGGTGCGAGCTCCGCAGAGTCAGTCCTCGTGGACGCGGAGCGAGCCGCAGATCACGAAACCGTCGTCCGAGCCGTCCGAGACGAGCAACGTGGTGAATTTGGACCGATGTCTGGCCGGGATGGCCACGAACTCGTCGATGCCGGTGGTGACCGTGTCGGGGGCGGCGGAGACCCGGAGCTCGGAGTACTGGGACTTCAGCTTCATGCCCAGGACGTCCAGAAACTCGATCTCCACCGTCCCGTCCACTCCGCCTCCCGGGCTTGCCCGCAACACGAGGCGGCGATGGGACGCTTGGTAGGACCAGACCAGGAAGGGCCGCTTGAAGTGGAGAGGAAGCTCCTCCCGGCCCACGACTTGCGGTTGCACAGCGTTCACCCTCCGAAAGGACTGGAGACGACGTCCCCATATTCGTCGTACCAGGTGACCCGGGCCTGCACGGAGGCCGGGGCGTTCTTGATCTGTGACAGTTCCCATGCGGTGTAGTCGCCGCCACTCGGGGAGGCCACACCGTCCATGGAACGGGCGAGTCCTACCGGGTCGTCGATGCCTTCGAGGTTGAAGTGGATCTGCACGGTGCTTTTCGGATCGTTGGCTTCCTTAAGGGTGGATGTCCAGTTTCCGTCGCTCCAGTCCCGGTACATCTTGGCCCCGGTCCGGTCGGCGAAGTCCGCGAGCGCGAAAGGGTTGTCCGCCGTCTCCGCGAACCCGAGCGCGATGGACGGGGGCACTCGTTGTGCACCAGGTCGGGTGTCGAGCCCGCCAGCACGTAGTACGTGTGCAGGTCGTCGACCGTGACCGAGGCTTTTCCGCTCTTACGGGCACACTGTGGGCACGGCACCACGAGCAGTCGGGCGATACGGGCGGGTGACGCTTGCGCCGACCGAACCGCAGCGTCTCGCAGGCTGATCTGGAGTGTCCGTTGCCACTGCACATACCTGGATTCGGCATGCGGACGTGGACCTACGAATGTTGGTAGCGTATTCTTCTATGTACATCACCAACATGCGAGCGGGAGGTGCCGGATGTCAGTGACCCAGATCGACATCGACGACGACGCCCTGGAGCGCGCCATGGCCCTGTCAAAGGTCAGGACCAAGAAAGAGGCGGTCAATCTCGCTCTGCACTTCTACGCCGAGCAGCAGGAGCGTGCGGCGCGCATCAGCCGTCACTTCGAGCGTGCGCGTGAGTGGGGTGCCGTCGAGGACGCCGAGCGTCTGCACGAGGCGGAGAAGCGCAGCCGGTGATCTACTTGCTCGACACGTCCGGCCTGGTGCGGCTGCTCCGTGATCCCAAACTGCAATCGGCCTGGTACGACGCGATCGATGCCGGGGCCATCGCATCCTGCTACGTGCAACGCGCCGAGTTTCTTCACAGCGCCC
The DNA here is from genome assembly GCF_024612015.1 of Streptomyces sp. CA-210063. Classification (NCBI taxonomy): domain Bacteria; kingdom Bacillati; phylum Actinomycetota; class Actinomycetes; order Kitasatosporales; family Streptomycetaceae; genus Streptomyces; species Streptomyces sp. CA-210063. The sequence goes on along the minus strand of NZ_CP102512.1, from coordinate 4,985,607 downwards.
GGAACGGTCGCGAGTACGACGAGATCATGGAGATGTTCACCGACCTCTACCCAGATGTGTCGGTGCCGAAGAACGCGGGGCGCTGGATCGGCACGGTGCAGCACCGCATGGCCCGGGCCGGGGAGCATCGCAGCGCCTCAGCGGTCGACCTCGTCATCGCTGCCACCGCGGCTCACCATGGCCTGACTGTCCTCCATGACGATGCCGAATACCGTGCCGTCGCTCGGCACGCATCCGACTTGACCGAGCACAGCGTCCACGACATCGCCTGAGAGATTTCCGCCGAGCCTGCGTCAGGCGAGGGTGGAGGCCCGCGTCGTCATACCGGAGATGGCGGAGCATCACCTCGGTGCCGCCGGGTCCCTCCGTGTCCACCGCGGCGCACTCGTTGAAGTCTTGTCTCGTCGGTAGGAGTTGGGCAACCAATAGTGCTGCGGCGTCCGCAAACGCCATACGTCTCTCCGAGGGGAAGGGCAGGCTGAGGGCTCACGTGTGTGACCGATGTGGTTGATACAGCGAAACCGCAGGTCACAGGCACCGTTCGATGCCAGGGCCGGGGAGCCTGCCACGGCCGCCGAGAACTCGTGCCCTCCACGTGCCCCATCTTCGTGCGCCTCGGAGGGCGGATCCTGCGGAAAAATCCCCGCCAATGTACAAGCCCCAGGCCGCTGACCTGGGGCTTCAAGAAGAGCGGGTGACGAGAATCGAACTCGCGCTCTCAGCTTGGGAAGCTACGGCGCTTGGGCCGCCGGGTAGCTTCTGACCTGGGCATATATAGCCGGGCGCTGCGCCCGAAAGTGCAGGATCGTACCGCTGTTGACCGTGGTTCACCGGTCTTACGGGCACGCTATGGGCACGCCGTCCGATCGGAGTTGCAGGGAGCCCCTCTTGGCGGCTGAGGAGTTGCCGAGCCCTGGAAGTGAGCGCTGGGCGGAAGGGCGCCATTGCAGGAGCGCACGGAGGAGGGTTCAGCGGCGGCCGAACAACTCGGGGCGGAGAGGGGTCGGAGAGGCTTTAGCAACGCGGGCCTGCTCGGGGTGGACACCGCCGAGGCGGAAAAGCGGGCCGACTTCAGGGAGGGGTATCGAGAGGAGGTGTCGGTCATCCGGTCAGGCCGCAGTGGCGGGGCGTGGAGTGCCGTGGAAGACCTGGCTGGTGTGCCAGGCGCGGTGGTCGGCTGCGACTGGGCGTATGCCTGGTTGTGGGCCGATGAGGGGACGGCCCGCGAGGGCGACGACGTGTTCGCGGGCGGCGGGGCTGTGGCCGACGAAGTGCTGGGAGACGAGTATGCGGTGGCCGTCGTCGACTCCGAGGACGCCCTTGTCGAAGAGCTTGTGGTGCAGCGAGCAGAGGCACAGCCCGTTGTCGACGTCGTCCGGTCCGCCGAAGGCCCACCAGCGTACGTGTGCGGCTTCCAGTCCGACCGGGACCGTGCCGATCCTGCCGTCGTAGCCGCAGAAGGCGCACCGGTACTCGTAGGCGGTGAGGACCAGTTCGCGCATGCGCCGGTCCCGCTGTCTGCGCGCGGGCACGAGGTGCCCGGTGTGCGCGGGTTCCAGTTCCAGGCCGGCGGCTTCGCACAACTCGCTGTGGAGCGAGGGCGGGAAGTGCAGGTCGAGCAGTAACCGCGCCATCTGTCCCAGCAGTTCGGGTTCGCCGCGCAGGGCGGTTCGGAGTTCCGGTGTGAGCCGGCCGGTGGCGCCCGTCTCCCGGAGAACCCGTACCCCGGTCCCGGGGCTGCCGGGCCCGAGGTCGGTACGCACTTCCCACACCCCGTCGCTGACGAGGTGGTGGAACGGGTAGGCGGGCGTTGTCCTGTTGGGCGGGCCGTACTCGGTCAACAGACTCTGCAGGTCCTTCTCCACCGCGCTGTAGCGGAGTTCGCTGTCGGCGTCCTGCTGGAACCGGCCGAGGGCGTGCAGGAGCAACAGCGGCTTGTGAGGGGCGCGCGTTCCGCTCCTGGTCCACTGCCTGAGCTTCGCGATCCGCCCGAGCCAGTCCATGGCCGGTGATCGTAGTGAGGTTTTGAGTTGAGTGTGTCGGAGTCCCGATCGAGTGTCGCTGGAGCACGTGGGCCGAGGACGAGGCAGGGGAGGAGGCCAAGCCGGCGTACTCCTTAGAGCCTGTGTCTGAAGTCAGGCAGTTCGCGAGTGAGGTGGTCGTGCGCGTGCAGCATGGTGACTCGTTGGTGAACCTCTCAGCCACGGGCTGACAGGGAATCGGTCATTCCCCACCAATCGCTATCGAAAGTAATCACCCCATGCCTACCGTTGCGTCGCTCAGGTCACTTCGATGCAAGGGACAGGAGAACGATGAAACACGGCAGTAGAGCAAGGATGCTGGCTCGTACGGGCGCCGTCGTCCTGTTGGCTCCCGCGTTTGCTCTGGCGATAGGCAGCGGGGCCATGGCCGAACCGGCTCCGCCGTCCGAACAGATCGGCAACCCTGAGGTCACTCTTCGCGTGGAAGAGAGCCCGGACGCCGCTGAAGCGATCACGTGCCAGATATTCGCCAACAAACCGAACTACAGTGGTGGAAAGATCACCGGCACAGGAGGCTTATCCTCCTGTGCCGGTGGCACACCGCTGGCCTGCAACAGCGAGGTGGACCTCCAGATCTATCTGTCGGGTCCTGGCTGGACCACTGCGGGGGCGAGCCCGCGCCAGCACAGGTGCCCGCCTCCCGCCCGGTCGACCACCGCTTCGGTGAGCTGCGAATCCACATCTCAGACGTACTCCTACCGTTCGCAGACGCTCGGCACCATCACTGCGGGAAGTACAGACTCCGACACCGCCACCAGCTCCACACTCAACGTCAAGTGCCTGTGATCCGGCGCTGACCGGGTGCCTCCGGCGGCACCCTGTATTCCCTCACTGCGCCGGAGGCGCCCATGCCCACTCTTCGCTTGCGGGACCAGATCGAACAAGCCCGCCGACTCATCACCGACCACCTGAGTGACCCAGCTGTCCAGCGACGCCAGGAGCAACGCTTCGTCACCTGGAACGAATCGGCCGAAGAATTCCTCGAAACTGCCGGTCTCGTTCTGGCTCTCGCGATGTATCAAGCGCGGCGCGAGGCCATCGGTAAGCCTGGCCCGGAATCCGGCTCGGAATTCTGGGAAAAAGTCACTCAACTTCTTGCCGCTGACGCTGCTTCGGAGAATCTCTTTGCTGGGCTACCGGCCGATCTGGGGCCAGAGTCCCAACACCAGATCCAGGCCCTGCGTCTCATATCCGTCGGCATCGCTCCGACCACAGGCATCCGCTGGCTTCGCCTGCGGCAGACAGCACGCGACGTTGCCGGACTTCAGCCATAGTCTGCCCTTCACCTGACCTGGTCGCCGCGCGATTCGATGCATCGCAGCATGGCCGGAGCGTCGACGCATTGCTGGGGGAGGGCGGATCAGGCGGCCTGCGCCAGGTAGTAGGGGGTGATGTCGCGCCGTTCGGCGGGGCGGGCCTTGCGGCGGGTGAGCCGCCTGGTCATCAGTGTGATGGCGGCCCACGTGATGAGGGATTCACTCATCACGGGCAGGCGTTCATGGTCACGGCAGTGGCGCCGCGCGCGCATGATCCACGACCAGGAACGCTCCACCACCCACCTGCGTGGCAGGACCACGAAGCCCTTGGCGTCCGGCGGGCGCCGCACCGTCTTGATGGTGATGTCGAGGTACTTCTTCGCCCAGGTCACCAGCTTCCCGCCGTAGGCGGAGTCGGCCCAGACGATGGAGATCTCGGGGTGAGTGAGCGCGAGCCGGAACAGCAATTCCTTCGCGGGAACGCTGTCGTGGACGCCGGCGGTGGTGACCATCACCATCAGCACCAGGCCGCGGTTGTCCACGATGAGATGTCTCTTCCTCCCGTTGATCAGTTTGCCGCCGTCCCAGCCGCGGCTTTCCTTGCCGACGGTCTCGGACGCCTTGACGCTCTGGGAGTCCACGACGACCGACGCGGCGCGGGGTGTTTTCCCGGCGGCGAGTCGGATCTGGCGGCGGAGCTGGTCGCGGATGATTCCGACGGCGCCGGCGGCGGCCCAGCGCCGGGCGAAGCCGTAGATCGTCCGCCAGGGCGGGAAGTCGGACGGCATCGCGCGCCATTTGATGCCGTTATCGACGAGATAGCGTATGCCGTCGACGATCTCCCGCCGGGGATGGGCTTCCGGACGGCCGCCGGAAGGTGTCTGGCAGGCGGGGACCGGGAGAAGGGGTTCGAGCAGTGCCCATTCGGCGTCCGTCGTGTCGGACGGATAGCGGCGCTGGCGCATGGCAGAGACAGACCGGCCCGATAGCCCGGGTTGTCCGGGGCGCCGGGCCGGTCCCGGCCTCCTGCTCTGGCGGTGGGCGCCCCGGCCCAGAGCTGTCAGCGCGGTGGCCGGGCGGCCAGCGCCAGGTTCGACTCGATCGCTTTCATCTGGTCGCTGAGGTAGCCGGCCCAGACGCTCTTGGGGAACAGGGCCAGGTGCGGGCCGATGGTGCCGGTGAGCATCCGGCGGAACTGGGTGAGTTTCTCACTCAGCCACGCCCGCTCCCATTCCTCCAGTTCGTCCTCGCTCGCGCAGAAGTGATAGCCGAGGTCACGGTTGTAGATGACCGGCGGCCAGCTGCGTTCGGCGCATAGATCGCGCAGCGTGGCCAGTCCCCGCCTGGTCTGCCAGCGGCTGAGCTCGCACGAGGCCATCAGGCGGATCAGCGTCATGCCGGCGGGCGCGACTTCGAACAGGGCGGTACGGATCAGGTCGGCGTGGCGCTCCGCGGTCGGGGAGCGCTTGGCCACGGCTACTCACCCCGCAGGAGGCGGGCGAGCTCCTCGTCCACGTCGACCTCGCCGGTTTCGGCGGCAGTCTCGATCCAGTCCAGCGTGGCCCGGCAGCGGGCGACGTTCTGCGCGAGGACGGCCTGTTCGTCATCCGACAGGTGCCGGTCGCGCAGTTTGGGCACGGTCTTTCCGCAGGCCGCCACGAAGCGGTGGCAGGCACCGACGAGGTCCAGGAACTCCGCGGTCCGCTCGATCTTCTTCACCGCCCGCCCTGCGGGTGTCTCCCGGCGGAAGTGTTCGGCCTGCTGACGGGAACGGTCGGTCTGGGCCCGGTTGACCGCGTGCCGGGCGGTGTCGTCGGCGACCACCCTGGCCGCAACCTCCGGACGGCGCAGCACATCGGAGGCGACCTGGGCCGCCACCGTGTCGTCGTCGATGAGGTCGTGGACGACCTCGGTCCGGTGCTGCGTGGTCTGCGCCTTGTTGACCATGTGCCGGGCGGTGTCGTCGGCGACCACTTTGGCCGCGACCTGCGGACGGCGCAGCACGTCCGTGGCGATCTGCGCCGCGACCTCGTCGTCGTCGGCCAGGCGGTGAATGGCCGCCACTTTCTGCGCCGGCGTCTCGGGACGGTCCGGGCGCTGCCCGACGTGCTTCTTGGCGAGGTCCGTCGTCCAGCGCCGGGCCCGGGCGCGCTCGTCCAGCGGAGGGGCGTCGATCGCCTCGAAGCGTTCGGTGTCGTCCGGGATGGACGCGAGGATGTAGTGGACCTTGTGGGAGATACCGTGCCGACGCTGGCCGGCGGGCCAGCGGTGGGCGGCGAACCGGTAGCTGCGGACCGTGCTCAGTGACAGCCCCAGGTCGTCGGCGTAGATCTGTAACGAGACGTCGACGCCGAACAGGTCCTCGCCGGGGGCCGGGCGGGCGCCTCCGATCTGCTGCATCGGCTCGATCTCCAGCGCGTGGTCCCCGATGGTGAACTGGATGCGCTGCATCTGTCCGACCAGTTCCCGGTCGGTGGCGATGATCTGCTCGTAGCGCTCGCGGGTGACATGACCGATCGTGGCGGTGGGCATGGTGGCCACCATCCCTCGCGGTCGGGGCCCGGCGGACCGGACCGCCGGCGACAAGCCCCGGCCCTTCCGTCAGAGTCCGCCCGCCGTCAGATCGTTCGCCAACCATGGCTGGAAATGGGAGGAATTGAACGCTCCGGCCGTTGCCTCGGTTCGTGAACTGTTCGCTCAAGCGTCAGCCGGACGCTTCGGCGAACGCTGCCCTGCGGCGGCTCCATGCCTTCTTCCGGCACCGCGGCGAGCAGTAGACCGCGTTGCTGCGGTGATCCACCCCGGCCACCCAGACGGCCCCGCACTCCGGGCAGACCCGGCGGCCCTCGCCCCGTTCAAGCGCCGCCACCCGCAGCCGCAGCCGCCGTATCCGGCGCCACTGCCTGCACCGACACACCCCCGAGCAGTACACCGCCCGAGGTGCAGCCTCCGGCCCCAGCCATGAACCACACCCAGGACAACGCCGATCACGACCAGGCCCGTTGACCCCAGACACGCCGCCAGCCTAGACCCGCCCAAAGATCCAAAGCGAGGTTCAGACACAGGCACTTATAGATATCGATGATCGTCGCGGGACTTCATGGCAGGAACGGCGCTCGACTCTGAGGAATCACCTATCAGGGGAAATCAGCTGATGTGCTGTCAGGCGCGCTGCTAGCGTCACGATCGTCACGTGGGCACTCATATGCCCCTCCCGCCTCAAGCGCACAGGACGACCGTGAAGATCAAACGCGTTCGCATCGAGAACTTCTGCTGTCTGCACAAGGTGGACGTGTCCTTCGAAGACATCACCTCCTTCATCGGGCCGACCGGGGTCGGCAAGTCCACCGTGCTGCGTGCGCTCGACTGGTTCTTCAACGGCGAGAAGGGTGTCGCCCTCAGCGACGACGATATCCACTCGGCGGCCGAGGGCGGCCGTATCTCCGTGGAGGTGGAGTTCGACGGACTCACCGATCGTGATCGCCAGACTCTCGGGCGGTACGCGCCCGACGGCGTCGCGAGCGTGAGCATCTGGCGTACCTGGCAGAACGGCGAGGACAAGATCACGGGCAAGGCGCTCGCGTACGGGCCGTTCGAGGAGGTGCGCAAGAACGAGAAGGCCATGGAACTGCGGCGCGCCTATGACCAGTTGAGGGCGAGCGACACGAGCCTGGGGCTGTCGGCCGCCGGGACCAAGGACAAGGTTCTGGAGGCGATGCGCACGTGGGAGTTGGCCAATCGCGACCGTCTCACCGAGGCCGAGGTCGAGGACACGCACTTCTTCGGCTTCGCCGGGCAGAGCAGGCTCGCCCAGCTGATCGACTTCGTGTTCGTCTCCGCTGATCTGCGGGCGTACGAGGAGGCCGACGATCAGAAGGCGACCGCGCTCGGCCGCATCCTCGACCACGCCGTGGACCGCTCACAGGTCAACGAGCAGCTCGGCGAGATCGAGGAGAACGCTCATCTGGCCCGGCAGGAAGTGCACAGCAAGGTGTACGGCCCCGTGCTGGACGAGGTGTCGGCCGCGCTCTCGGCGGAGGTCGCCAAGTTCACCACCGGGCGCGAGGTGGTTGTGACTCCCACTGTGCAGGCTCCGAGGCCCGCCCGGACAACCTTCCAGGTGAGCATCCGGGACGGGGCTGCCCATACCTCGGTGCACCGGCAAGGGCACGGCTTCCAGCGCGCCCTGATCATCGCGGCGCTGAAGTACCTCGCCGACCGAAGGCGCTCGGCCGACGGCATGCGGACGCTGTGCCTGGCCATCGAGGAGCCCGAGCTTTTCCAGCACCCGCCTCAGGCGCGGACCTTCGCGAAGGTGCTCCGCGAGCTGGTCGCCACCTCGCCGCAGGGGCGTACTCAGGTCATGTACGCCACCCACAACCCGGTCTTCATCGATCCGAAGGGGTATCACCAGATTCGGCGCCTGGGCCGCGCTGCCGGCGAGGGGCATCCCGTCACCCAAGTGTGGCAGGCCACGGAGGAGGACCTGTGCGGGGCCTTGGACGGCCTCGTCGACAAGAAGGTGATCAGGAGCAGGACCGAGGGCACGCTGAGCGGTGCGCTGGCAGAGGGCTTCTTCGCCCATGCCGTGGTGCTGGTCGAGGGGCGCGGGGACGAGGGAGTGATCACCGGTTGCGCCGACCGGTCGGGGATCAACCTGGGCGCGGAGGGCATCAGCGTCATCGAGGTCCACGGCAAGGACAACCTCATGATCTCTGACGCCCTCTTCAGCGCCCTGGGCGTGCCCTGCTACGTCGTGTTCGACGGCGACGCCGGCATGGAGGAGCGCAAGCGGGCGTCGGTGCAACACCTCATCCCGCAGCAGCGACAGGACAAGGAGCAGGAGTTCGAGCGCCAGGCACGGAACAACCGGACCAAGAACGCGAATCTTCTCCAGTACCTGGGTGCGACGCCCAATCCGCAGCCGGCCGACGACTCGACCGGCCGCTACACCGTGTTCGAGGACACCCTGGAGACCCATCTCGACCAGCACTGGCCGACCTGGGAGGAGCGCAGGCGGGAACTCGTTCGTGCGGGCGAGGGCATCGACGGGAAGAACGCGGCGACGTATCTGGAGACGACCCGCACGGTCGTTACGGAGCCACCGTTCTTGCTCCACGCCTTGCTGGAGAACGTCCGTTCGCTGATCGGGCGCCGGTAGCCAGACCGTTGCCTCACGCGGGCTTGCAGTTCTACGCCAGCTGCAGCCCTGATGCTTGTGGAAAGGGTTGCGATTTGGTGACGGCGGCCACCTGTAACCAAAGCCGTAAACACAGCAGGTGAGGACCTGTCGTGGCGATTTGTCCAAAACGGTCGGCGGCTGGGGGCTACGAGATTCCACCCCTGGAGGGGCTGCGCCCAACACGCTTTCCAAATGTTCGTCTGGGGGTTCGGGGACGCTCGGGGCCGTTCTGACCTGCGATGGAGCATGTCGATGGGTGCGTAGCGGACCGTGCCGGACGCCGGTGAATGCAACCAGAACTGCAACCAGATGGTCGGCGTCTCGCTGCCCGGGGGGCGCCACAGTGCCGTGGCCATGGCTGCCTCAGATTGTGTATGCGGATTGTCCCCTCGGAGTGTCAGTGGTGCCCGGTAGGTTCTGCTGGGGCACGTCACCACGAACGGGGAGACATCTCGATCATGTACGACGCCGAATTAATGGCCGTGGCCACTGGTGCGGCCGGCACGCTCGTTGCGGCCATAGCCACGTCGGGTGCCGAGAAGATGCGCTTGAAGGTCGCGCACTTCTTCCGTCGGGCCACTCCGGATCAACAGAGAGCGGCGGATCAGGCAGTGGATGACACCGCTGCGCAGCTCACCTCGACCTCTCCAGAGGCTCAGGCGCTTGCAGCGACCGCCTGGGCGCAGCTCATCGCTCAATACCTTGCCGAGCACCGCGACGCCATGAGCGAGGTGGACGAACTCACGGTGCCCACCCCGTCGGCCTCGAAGGTCTGGAACCAGCACAACACCGGCACTGGAACGTTCATCGGTGGTGACGTCCACGGTGGCCTGACCTTCAACTACGGCGGGGCGTCAGATGGCCGACGCTGAGCACCGGGAGCAGCACAATCACGGCTCCGGCACGTTCGTTGGCGGCGACGTCCACGGCGGCTTCTGGCAGGTCTTTCTCCCGCCCTATGGGAACAAGACCTCCGGCAATCCGGCGCCGTCGAAGCGACAGCCCGAGCAGGACGACGAGGAGGAGGATGACTACGAGGGAGTCCTGGGGTCTGTGATCGTGACTGCATGGATTTCCGCTTCGGCTGGTCTGGCCGTCGTCTATGCGGTCATGGGCTGGCCTTGGACCGACCGTGAACCGGCTCCTGGCATCGCTGCCCGCATCGGCGGAGGGCTCGTCGCTTTCTACGCCTGCTTGGCTGCGGCGGCCGCCTTCTTCGCGCGTCTCGCTCAGGTCTTCGAGCTCTGGTCGGAACAATGTGCCATCACGGCAGCGCAAAGCCGGGGGAGATTGGTGGCTAGGCCCCCTGCGTCTATGTCCAGGGCTATGGCTGGCTTGACGGCAGCGGCGTCTGTAGCAGCCGAACTGCTTGCGTCTCTGTACGGCTGGTCCTCTTACGGGGGTCAAGTATCGCAACGTGCGCACCTGGCCCGTCTCAACGCAGCCGCCAACGCGAATTCGGCTCGCGCCGCGACGAAGAAGCCCAAGGCATAGCCACGGGCTGGCGGGGGCTCACCTGTAGCTGCTGGCGGATGCCTCCAGCCCGGCCGGAAGCGCGTCGAGGCCCACTGTCTTGACGAATAGCGATACGAGATGAGCTCAGATAGCGGGCCTTGTTCGTGGACCTTTCTCCCTGCCGCCACTCGTAATAACCGGCGAGGGACATCCTCAGGACGGGACCTGCGGTGACGTCGACCGCATTCGTGCAGGTTGAAGACCTCCCATGCGTATGGCGCACGTAAGGCCGGGGTGGAACGCTGCCATCCGGTCAATCCGCCAGCAGCGCATCACTGAGCACGTCGAAACGAAGGGCTTCTTGCGGAATCGCCTGGCCGGTGACCAGGAGGCCGAATGCCTGATTGCGGACTGCGTCGGGAAGCCATGCGACCAGCTCCCGAGCCTTGGCCTCCGTGGTGGGACGAGTTGGGCGCCGGGGCTGGGTGACGAGCATGGCCCAGAGGCGTGCGGCCGGTCCTGCTGGGATACCGGCACGCTCGGCCGTCGCGCAGGCCGTCGCGGCGATCTGGAGGCCGGCGGCATCCAGATCGCCGAGGTAGTCCAGACGTGTGACCGGGAAGGGCAATGCCGCAAGGGACTCCAGGGGCGCGGTGTTGCGGCCCTGGACCCAGGCGACGGCAGCCCAGGGCGGGACGGCGCGGGTACGCAACACGCGGAGGAGCGTGCGGAAGGTGGCGTGGTTCTCGACGCAGACGACAGCGCCGGATTGGCCGATCTCCGAGGTGACCGGCTCCCAGACGAGAGGAGTCGGCAGCCGCTCGCAGCGCAGCAGCTCGAACGTCAGCCGGTCGGGCGCCCAAAGGGTGCTTCCCCCGCGCGGAGGGTTGGCGTCGAATGCCTTCTCGTCGAGGAGGAGTTCGTAGGCCCGTTCGGCGACGGAGGCGACCGGGACCTTTCCGCCGTCGGTACGCCGGAGCCAGTCGTTGACGGCCAGAAGGAGCTGTCGCTGTGTCGCGGAGAGACGAAGCGTGGCTGCCCAGCTGGCCAGTTCACCGCGTAGGGGTACGTCGACAGGCAACAGCTTGTCGGAGGGGCGGGCCGCCCCCAGCAGGGTTACGGCTTTGGGTAGGACCGTTCGTCCCCGGCGTACGGTCGTGGTCCGGCTGGCCGACCACAGTCCTTCCTGCTCCCCGCGCTTGATCGTGTCGTGGACGACTTCGGGCAGCGCGGACGCTTCGATCCCGGGGTTCTGCGCTCCAATAGCGGCGGCAATGTCGTCGGTGTGGCGGCGGCCCCCGCGCCCGCCAGGGTCAAGTGCGGCGATCAGCGAGGTCAGATTGACGGAACTCATTCTCCGAGCACCGCCCTGACATCGCGTTGCACGAGGACCAGGTCGGTCAACTCGCGAGATTGGTCATCGACAACCACGACTTTCTCGCCCGAGGACGGGCGGGAGCGTCGGCCGAGCATGATGGTGCGGTCAAACATCGACAGCGCCCCTTTGTCTTTGGGCGCGGCGGTGAACAGCAGCTGCAGGCCAAGTTGGTCGGCGGCGCGTCGCATCGTCCGGACGAACTGGTCTGCGGATGCCTGCCCGAATGGGTTGTCCAGCCATAGCCAGCCGACCGAGGTGGTGTCTGAGAGGGCTCGGACTTTCGTCATCGTGGCGTACAGGAGGACACCCGCGGTAACCCGCTGCCCACCAGAGAAGTTCTTCAGTTCGGCGACGTCGACCCGGTCGAGGGAGAGGTCGATGTGCGGTTTGAGAAGGCGGACCCTGAAGGGCGCGTCGACCAGGGCTCGGGTGGCGGCGAACAGAAGGGACTGAGCGTCCGACCGGCCGGCGCCGGGCGTCAGCAGAGCGTGGACGATGCGGGCCACGCGGTCGATGGCGACGGATTCGTCGGCCGGAGCCTTTTCATGCTCGATGACGACGAAGCGCCGTTCGGACCACTCGCCCAAACCGTCCGGGAGTCGGGACTGGTTCTGGTAGGCGCGAAGCCGGTCGAGTGCCCGCGATGCCTGCACGTGCAGCATGACCGCGCAGGTGTGGACGTCGCGGTCATGTCGATCCAGGTCGTCCCGCAGCGAAACAGCTCGCTGTTCGAGCTCTCCCGCGATGCGTTCGGCCTCTGCGGGAAGCTGTTCGTCGCCGCGCAGCCGTGAGATCAGGTCGATGACGCGGGAATCCTCTGCGGCCTCGACCTTGCGTGCCTGCGGGCTGTTGGCGTGTGCGCGGACTGCGCTGGCTTCCCTCTGCCGGGCTTGCTCGCTGTCCGTCAGGTGTTTCCGTGACTCGCGAACGCGCTCGGAGACAGCCGAGATCCGGGTGGTGAGTGCGGCAATGTCGTCCGCGCGGCGGCCGGTCAGTACCGGGTCGGTGAGATAGCGCAGCGCGCCCACGCTTGCCTCGACGAGCTGGGCTGATTGGCGGGCCGCGGTCGCGGCGTTCTCCGCGTTGCGGGCGAGCTGTTCCGCGGAGCGCTGGGTGAGTAGGGACTGGGCCGCGAGTTCGTCGAGTTGGTCGGCGAAGCCATCGGCTTCGTCGGCCTCGGCAACCAGATCGGCCGACGGGAAGCCCTCGATGTCCGGGGAGGAGCGGTCTGCGCGTTCTTCGGCCTGCCTCTGGTGTTCCCGCTTGGCGGTTTCTGCGGCCTGCGATGCTTTCGCGTACTCCTCGCGCGCTTCCGCTTCTCGATGCTCGGCCTGGCGGGTCGCTGTGGCGAGCGCGACAGGATGGCGTGTGTCATCGGTGCTGGCGAACCGTTCGGCCAGATGCCGCAGGTCGATGTCGGCGTCCAATTTCGCGTCCAGGTCTGCGACGAGTTGCCTGGCGTCGGTGGCTCGCTGGCGCAGTTCTGGGTCGACCGCCGCGTCCTCCAGGGCCGATGTGACGCTCTTCAGGCGTGCTCGGATGGTGGGCGCGTCATCGGTGGGGATGGTGCCGTCAGTGGTGGCTGACAGCCCTGCGCTGCGTAGTTCGTCGGCTGCGTCGTCCCGGCGGCGTGCGTGGACGCGTACCTGGTCGCGCGCCTGTTCGGCAGCGGTGGTGAGGGCCGGTATCTCTTTGCCGAGCTGGTCGACACGGCGGCGGTGTTCTGCCTCGGCCGTACGCAGACCCGGCAGCTTTGCGCGGACACCGGAGAGGGTGTCCGCAGCACTGGTCACGGGGATGAGGAGTCGTCGCTTCTCGGTCGCGCGGTCGATGAGTTCTTGCGCGGCGTCTCGTGCGGCTTGGTGCTCCTGCTTGAGCTGGGTGAGGTTCTGGAGCGCGTCCGCTGCGGTTTGTTCATCGCTTCGAGCTGCTTCTCTCCGTACCTGAGCGGATCGGATCTTCTCCTGGACAGCGGTACGCGGGTCCTCAGGGAGGTCTTTCCAGAACTGGGTCAGGGCCGCGAGGGCGCTACGGGCGTCGGTGGCACGCTGACCTGCTTCATGGAGGCGCAAAGTCGCCGAGGTCAGCGCGTTCTCGGCGGCGGCGATCATGTCACCCGCGGCCTCCCGGTCGTAGGTACCAGGGTGCGGGAGCAGGACTCGGGCGAGTGTTCCGTCGGAGTGGTCGCCCGCACTCGGCGATACGGCGGCCTCTGAGTCAAGGACGGCACCGACCCAGACCGCCGTGTCGGTGTCGAGATCGTCGATAGCGTCGAGGGCGCGATGGAAGTGGTCAGGGTGGGAGACCACCACGCCGGACGCGATGTCGGGACGTGCCGATGCGAAGGATTGGGCGGCTTGAGGGGACATCGTGTCCGCCAGCCACCGCCATCCCGGCCAGGCCGGCACATCGGCGTCCTGGCAACGCCGGACGGCTTCTTCGACCAGAGCAGATGCCGGAAGTAGACCGTCGGCACCGACCGCGTCGAGGGTACGCCGGGCCTCACCGACCGCAGTGCGTGCCTCGGCGGCGTCCCTGTCGGCCGTCTCGGCTCGTTGGCTCAATGCGTCCGTGAGTGCCGAGCGGGCGGTCCACAGCTCGATGCCGCTGTCGCCGACGGCGTCCTGTACGCGTTCGTCCTCCTCCAGGGCGCGGACCCTGTCGTTCACCTGTTGGAGCTGACGCTCTCCGTTCTCGACGTCGTGCTGGGCGGCGACGACCGCGTTCTGGGCTTCCGTCATGGTCTTCTGCTGGGCATCAGCCTGTTTGTCGGCGGCTTTGAGCGCTTGGTCAGCAGCCTCGCGGTTCCTCAGTGCCGTAGCGGCTCTCTCAGTCCATCCGGCTTCCACCATTACCGGATCGGCACCTTCGCGAAGCAGACCGGTGGTAACTGCTTCGGAGAGGATCCGTTCGGACTCGGTGATCTGTTCAGCGACGCGCCGAAGCTGCTCTCCAGCTGTCGCGTGGGCCGCCACGGCCTTCCGTTGTTCGTCCTGGGCCGTTGCCAGGGCAGTGGCGGCCCGTCCCCGTTGCTCCTTCGCAGCACGGTGGTCGTCGGCGGCACGGTCGCGGTGGTCAGTGAGGAGCCGCGCGAGGGCGTGCAGGTGCCGCTGTTCCTCCTCGCGAAGCTCCGAGGTGTGCTTTTCGGCAGCCTCCAGGCGCGCCTTGAGCCCGGCCAGATGACTTCTGGCCGTGTTGGCGTCGAGTACGTCCTGGACGAGTCGCCAGCCGGCCAGTTCGCGGACCATCCGGTCGCGGTCCGAGCGGCGCTTGTCCGCGAGGGCTGCTGCGACGGTGGCCCTGAGTTCGGCCGCTCTCAGCCGCATACGCAACCGGTGTGCCTGCGCCCTCCGCGCGGTCGCGCCCGCCTCCCGGCGCAGGCGTTCGTGCTCCTCGTGCTTCTCGCTGGCATTGGCCTCCTCGACATCCAGTGCTGCCAGGGTGGCCTCGGAGTCGGCCACAACAGCCGCGGCGTTCACCTCGGCGGTGGCCACCGCCCGTCGGTGAACGGCTACCTGGTCATGGGCGATCGCGAGGCGGAGCAACGGTTCGGTGAGGCTCTCCCACAGGGTGAGTTCGTCGGACCATCGGGGACGGGCGGCGGCGTTCGCCCGTAGGACCTCGATGCTCTTGCCGATCTGCTCGACGGTCGTGGTCGGGGTTGTCGCGCCGATGAGCCACCGGACGCAGGCGTCGGAGTCAGGAAAACGCATCACGTGGTCGACGCCGCCTTCGGAGGCGTTCATGTCGGACTGGAACCGCAACTGCTCCACATCGACTCCGGCGGCGGCCAGCCAGTCGCCCCATGCCCGTTGGTGGTCCGACGGGCGATGCGGCGGGAGCGCGCCGCCGTTGGGCAGCATCCCTCGCACTGCCTCCACAAACTGGGCGTGAGTCGCACGTCGACCGACGCTGGTACGGAACGGCAGGTCTTGGATAGTCGGACCTGACCCGTAGGTCACCCATCCGTAGAAGTCGCGCTGCAATCTTCGAGGGTTGTCGACGTCCTGAGTGCCGCCGTCTGCCCAGTCGGTAACCATGCCCATGACGATGCGCTGGAGTTCGCCGTCCACGACTCGGGTGGCCTGCTCGACCACATGACAGACGTCGCCCGAGCGCACCAGCTTCGCCAAAGACCGGTCGGATTCACCGCGGATGAAGTCCCGCGCGTGCGGCAGGTACAACCCGAAACGCAGAGCCGTGATGGTCGTCTTTCCCGTGCCGTTGTCGGCCCACAGCGCGGCATGCCCGGTCGGCTCGAAGGGATCCGACCAGTTGATGCTGAGCCCCTCCAGCCGTGACTCGGGGAAGCCCGCGCCGGTCAGGTAGGTGCGCTCGAGGCGCCAGCCCGTCTGCATCACTCGCCCCTCTCATCGAACGGCTCGCCGTAGTCGGTATGCGGGGACTGATCGCGACTGTCCTTTCGGTGTTCTTCCGGTGCCTGCGAACCGATGATCGTCTGCCACACGAGAGGGCCTCCGGCGGTCGCGACGTGGGCGCGGAAGCGGTCCGTGGAACGCCACACCTTCAGCTCAGCGCGCGGGGGCGGAACCGTCCTATCGACCATGACCAGCCCGAAAGCCGCGAGCATCAGCAACACGTCCTCGCACATCCGCACCGTGCAGTCCCGCTTGAGGCGGCCACTCGATGTCAGAGCGACCTGTTTGCGGTTGGTGGCGTACTCGCGCCATGCCTCGCCGAGCCCGCCGTCGAGCGTGATCTCTTCCGTTTCGATAGTCGCCGCATGTTCGCGTACGAGGCGGTCGACATCCAACGCGGTGACGCGCCGCGTACCCGGCTCACGCACCGCACGAGCGGTTGGGTAGCACCACGCCGTCGCACCGCCGAGGGCCAGCCCGTACACCGCCCGATCACCCGTTCCCCGGATGCGGAGCCAGTGGCTGGTGTCCGTCACCGCCAGCGGCGACGTGGGTTCGGCGATCAGCACGAGGCCCGCTGAGCGATCGGCTGTCAGCACCCGCAGGCCGAGGCCGTCGGCCGTCTCGTCGAAGGCGGTGCGCAGGTCAGGGTCGGTGTGGAACCGGTCCAGCAGTCGGCTGTAGAGGTCATGGCGGGCTGGGGACATGGCGGGGTCGAGACCGTACCTGAGAAGGAGGCCGACATCCCTAGCGTCGTCACGAGCTGTCATCTTCGTCCTCTTTCCGGCAGACGAGCACATCGGGAACGTCCAGGTCCGCGAACACCCCTCGTATCCCGTCGTCCAACGCCCACCACTCGTCCGAAGCGTCGGGCCAGCCGTCGGGCCGCCAGAGCATCATCGCGTCGAGCGCGAGCAGCAGCCGCAGCCTGCGGCGGGCGGTGTCACGTGAACCCCCGACGACGGCGACCAGCCCGTCGACGACGGCGGACGGCCCCTCGGCGGCGAACAGCCGGTCGGCATCGGCCAGCAGGTCGGTCAGACGAGCCTTGGCGCCAGGCATGATCCGATGAGCCCGCAGTACATGGGCCACATCATGGAACTGCTCCGGGAACTGCTCGTACACCCCGTCAGCGTCTTCGAGCGGCTCGTCCACAATGGGCGCAGCATCCGGCTCCGGCACCTGCTTCGGCGGTACGGCAAGTCGGTCCGCGAGCGCCGCGACATCCAACAGCACCCGTGGAGCCGGTGGAGACAACTCAGCACCACGGGGCAACGGTAGGCCGCCCAGCAGCGCCGACAGTACGTCCGCTGTCGGGTCGATCTCGCTCACCGGCACAGCGCTGAAAGCCTGCGCGGCCTGGGCCTCACGCCAGCGCGGAGCGGCCCCGATCACATCGGTCTGCAGCACAGCCAGGGTTTCCACCGCGTCACCAAGCCGCGACGCGGCCACGGACAACTGCCGCACAGCCACAGGTTCCTGCTCCTCGGAGGCGTCGGCCCGTAGGTTTTCCAGGTGCCGCAACAACGTGCCGTCGACGCTGATGCGCCGCTCCAGATGCGCAGCCGCAGCTACCAGCTCGGGCCGCAGGACTCGCAGGTAGTCGACGCGGGTGACATCCCGCTCGGCCTCGGCGATCATGCGCCGGACGTTCGCCGCGTAGGTTCGCGACAGCGTCAGGGCGTCCTCCGCCGAGTCGATCGCCGCATCCAGACGCCCGCTCTCGGCCTGCGCTCGCATGACCGCGATCACCGCCTCGTGCTCGTCCTCCAACGACCGGTTGGTCGCGATGAGCAGCAGAGTCACGGCGGTGTTGTCGGCGTTGACATACAGGGCGCGCCCGTCGGCGGCCAGCGTCTCGTACAGCACGCGTACCTGAAGGGGCACCGGCTGCCAGCTGGAATCCGGATCCGCGTACTCGACATTGAAGTACGGGGTCGGCTCGGCGTGGCGGAGAAGGTGGTCGAGGAGATGCCGGGCAACGTGCGCGTGTTCCTCAGCAGGGCGGTGTGGGGCCATGCTCCCAGAGACACGGGCCATGTCGGCGAGCACCTCGTCACGTGGCGCGCCAAGATTGCCCTCCAGCCCAGAGGACAGAGCGATCATGTCCACGCACGACTGGATCAAGGCGACGAAGTCATACGCCTCCCATTGCACACTCGACGGGTTCCTCGCCCGGTTCAGGTGCACCTCGAAAATTGGCGAGAGGTGCGCAAGTGTTCGACGGCGGCGCGCGGCAGTGCTCGTCAGCGGAGAACCGGTGCTCTTCACGCGCACCTCCTCAGCCGGTTGGGCTCAGCCGTCGACTCCCTGATGCAAAAGAGTATGTCCAGCCGCCGAAGCCGCGACCCCTCCGGCGTGCGGGGCTCCCAGTCTGGCAGGTGCAGAGCAAACGAGAAGACCTTTTCCGACTATATGTGGCGCCGTGCACTTTCCCAGCAAAGACTGGATTTACTCAATTTCCTGGCGAAAGGAAGCATCGTGGTGCCCAATTCGGATCACACAGTCACGGACAGCGCCCGAGTCTGACGAGAAACAGCCTGCTACCGGCGCGCCGCGCTCATCTCCCTCGGTGACAGAGCAAGCAGCATCGCCGCTGCGGGCGCATGACGCGTGGGCTCTGCCGGTCGAGGTCCTGGGTGACATCCTGGGTGTGACGTTCTCCGAGAGGGAGCTGATCGACGACCATCAGGCATGGCTCATCGCCCTCCGCGGCCGGATCCTCGTCATCACGGTCCCCGGACTGTCCGAGGAGGCGAAGAAGCACCGAATCCGGCGGCTCTTCGCCGAACACATCGGTCATGGCTGGGCCGCCATCACAGTGGACTCGGAGGAAGAGGTGACCTTCGCCGAGACCTTCCTGGAGGAGGTCGACCCGGAGGACGTTCCAGCAGTCGATCCACCCGAAGTCCGCACGAAGCAGAGCAAGGAAGTGCGCGAGCTCTACGAAGGATCTGCCTACGCGCCACTGCACGGCTGGCGCAGCGACGAGGAGTCGATCGCGGCACTGCGCACGCTGATCACCGACGCACTCGCTGGCACGGCCGAGGACATGCCGGAGGAGGTCTATCCGCTTCCCGACGGCGTGGGGGCTATGGTCGCGATCGGCTACGACGACCAGGGAGTGCTGCACCCCCTGGTCTGGGTCCGCACGGACATCCCCAGCGGGCTGCGAGCGGACCTGTGGGGGTACTGCGCCGCGCTGTCCGCCAGCCTCGACCGCGTGGATGCCGAACCCGACGAGAACGGGATCTTCTACGTGGGAATGGAACGCTCGCCGGTGACCGGTCCGGGGGTCGCGCTGCTCGCGGCGGTCATTGCGCAACGGATGGGCCGGCGCCCAGAGGACTGTGCCTTCCCCCTCCTTGCGCCCCCCGCGCAGGCAGAGGAGGCACCGCCGCTGGCTGCGTGACGGGGGAGAACGCCGCCCGACAGCCAGAGAGATGGTCTGTCTGAGCCCCGGCCGCTTTTCCCACCCGCCCTCATCCAAGGCCCCCTGTAGCCGGTCCCACCACCGGGTACAGGGGGCCGACGGGTTCCTGCTGCTTAGGGGGCCTGCGGCACCTGGATTTGTTGCGCGCATCAGTTGGGAATGCCGCGTCCAAGGCGCGGCGTCATTCGCTGGCCGCGCCGGGAGCGCTGCTCTTGCGGGACCGAGGTTGACACAGTGATGCGCCGTGGACGCACCCACTCACGCATTTCATCGGGAGCCGATACGCGGCCGCAGCTGGAATGGGACACGGGTCACTCCGTCCTGCTCGCTCCACAGCCGCATACCTGACCGCGTGAGCGCCCAGCCGATCTTCTCGTAGGGCATGAGCTCACCGACGCCGAGTTGCCCTATGAGGTGGGTCAGTTCGTCGGCCATTCGGAGATCATGCTCCTGCTGGCGCTCGTCCGCGTTGACGAACCCGTCGGCGCGAGCGGTGAACTCCTCGTAGGTCAATTCCCCGAGGGTGCGCCGATGGGCCAGCAGCGCTTCACGGTCGACGTAGGCATCGGAGTACTCCTTGCCGAATAGTCGTCCATACTCACGAACCCTCACTCGCTCCTGCTCCAGCGATTCGGGACCAATCCTCTTCTGACGGGCGGAGGCGACTTCATCAGCGCGGGACAGAAGCCAGGACAGAGGCGATGGGCACAAGAAGATCCCGAGTCTTCCGTATCCCTGCCACTCGCAATGGGCGTAACCAACGGCCTGGGTGACCCAGCCGTAGCGGTGTCCGGTGCTGGTGTTCGGGGTGGGATTCTTGAACTCAACACCGAACGCGGGGGCATCATCGTGCCACCCTTTCGGATCTCTGGGCCTGAGTACTGCGTCTATGCGCGTCTCTTCGCCGGTCCAGTAGCGCCCTGGTATCTGCTCCTCGATGTGGAACCACCGGTCGAGCTTGCCTAGGACAACAGCAGAGAGCGCCTTCTCATCAGGGAACGCTCCAGGTTGAGGCATCAATGGCCTTTGCTCGTAGCGCACTTGGGGACTGTACGTTGCCGCCGCGCCGGTGACGAGCCCGACTCCGGCTCGGCCAACACCCCTCTCCTGGGGGTAACTTGCGATGGGGCGCGCCCCACGAAGTTTCAGAGGGGGAGAACGTGTCGAAAGCCGAGCTTGGGGCGGTCATCTTCGCTGCTTGGACAATGTCGGTATGGGCCCTGACCATGACGGCAACGTCGCAGCGCCGAGGTACCAGAACACTCTTGGAACGGATCTGCTGGGCTCACGCGCGGGCACACGCAAGACGCCGCCGCGCTTACCTGGTGCGCCAGGTCCGTGACAGCTCCTTGGCGACCCGTCCAGACCGTCCAACGCTGGACTACTTGCAGCGCGAAGACGTCCTCTATCAGGTGGCCAGGAGGGCGCTCGCCATCAAGATGATCGTCCCCGTCGCGACATCCGTCTCCGCGGGCGGCGCTCTTGCAACAACCATCGAGCGCACAACCTGGCACGTCTGGCGCGACGCGCTCGCGATCGGGGCCCTGATGGCGCCCTTGTTGATCACTGCCGTGGTCGCCTCACTGGTCACGAACCAAGGCATGCAACGGTGGACAACCGAGGCTGTGACGGTCACGGCACGGAGGGCCTACGAGGCTCTTCTCCAGCCTCTGGAGGTAACGGGGAAGGAGCCTCCGACAGCAACACCCTTCAACTCCCCGCACGTTGCAGCCGTCCGGGCTTTGGAGGACTTCGCCATCGCACTGGAGAGGTATGCCGTGCAGCGGGCGCTTCCCGACGGCCGTAACCCCATGCCTCAGGTCATCGCCCGGTTCTCAGCAGCTGCTGCCCTTGTACGTGAGCTTCGCGACGGGGTTGAACTTGATCGGATCGACGGTGCGAAGCGTACTCTGCTCGAAGTGGAGCGAATCCTGAAAGTCCTCTCCAGCGGCCGTCTGTACGATCTCGCACCCGGGGGCGAATCCGGTGACGGACTGTTGCACAGTCACCGAGAGCGCAAAGCATGGCGGCAGCAGGTGCTGCGAGGGGCCGCGTTCACCCTCTGTCTCGCTGGCATTGTGTTTGCCCTGGCTTCATCTGCTGTGGGCGTTGCCCTGGCCACAGCCGTCGCTGCAGGGCTAGTGGTTACTTGGGACAAGATCCTTCGTCTATCCACCAGCGGGGACGCGAGTGGGACAACGAGCAGCTGAGTGGAAAGGACTGGGCAACCGTACGCTCGTCTATATCCGCCAACGCCAGGTCGACGCCGTCGTGGTCACGCTCGCCGAGGCCATCGGAACCGGAGTAGACCCGGGGCGGGGGAGGAATGAACGTGGCCTTCAGCGCCGCGAGGGAGCTGCGGCCCTGGCGGCAGGGCCCGATCTTCGCCGAGTGCACTTCGCGGCCGACCCGGCCGTGTTCGTGACGACCACGCGCCTCAGCCGTCCCTCGAGCCGTTCGCGGTGCAGCACAGCATCCTCGCGGTGCACCGCGATTATCTCGGCCTGTGGAACAACGGGGCCTCCCTGTTGTCGCTGAGTGAGGTGAACGGCCGCGGCCAGGGAGACTCCCGGCCACCGAGAATCGTCTCCCTGGCTGCTCTGGAGTAGATGGCCTGTTGGCGGGTGGTGAAGCCCATCCGATTCCAGTGGAAGAGGATGTGCCGGGCCAGGATGCCGCGCAGGCCGAGCTGAAGCGTGCCCGCGCGTGCCGCGTCTACGAGGGCTTGACCGGAGCGCTCCACGCCGGTCACCCAGTTCCCGAGCGGCGCGAGTGGGCCGTCGGTGAGTGCGGAGCCGGCGTCGAGCGTCAAGAGTCGCTGTACCGGGGCCACCATGGTGCTGACCTGGTCGGGGTCTACGTCTGTGGGCAGTGGGCGTCGTGCTTCGACCTGCCCCCATACGTCTCCCTGTTCGCCCCACTCCAACCCGGCGGCCCGCAGCATCAGAGTGGTGACGAGGAGGGAGGTCTCTTTGGGGCCGGGGAGCACGCTGGTGCTGTGGGTCAGGTGCTGGTGGTAGTCGAGGACTCCGACGCTGTCGGTGTGGAACAGGGTGTGGGCGAGCGTCATGCCGTGCGGGCCGCCGAAGGCGATGGTTTCCGGCTCGTACAGGAAGGGCCACCACCGCATGGCGACGCCCCAGGACAGGGCCCTGTCGAGTACTTCAGTGAGGTGTGCGACGGCGTCCTCCACCCGTGTACCCGGGCCCGGCTGGACGCGTAGACGCCACCAGGGGTACTTGCGCACGAACCACCACGCTCCGATTGGCCCGGTGCGCAAGGCGGGCAGGAGGTAGGCGCCGAAGGTTCGTTCTGCCGTGGGGTAGTCGGTGAACTCGATGTTCACCTGGTGCCAGCCGCTGAGTTGGGGGTCGAGTGCCGACCGGCCGGCGTCCCGGTAGCGCTCGGTGGTCTCGGCGAGATGCTCGGGCGACGTCTGCGCTCGTCCGGCGGCCTCCGTGAGCGGGGTGCCGGTGAGGACGGCCAGGATGGCCTGCTCGAGCATGCTGCAATCGGGCAAGTTCATCCCGATCCCTTTCGGTGGCGGGGTCAGATGAGGAGGAGGCAGGCGTCCCAGTCGCTGGTTGGGAGGGCGCCTTCTTGGATGTTCTGGACTGCGAGGGTCGCGCCGACCGAGCCGTTGAGGAAGCCGGTCTCGGTTGGAGGTTCGGTGGTCAGGAAGCGTTCGCTGAGCTGTGGCAGGTGGTGGGCGAAGGCTCGGGGTTCGTCGGCGTCCTGGGTGACGCGTTGGACGACGCGGAGCAGCCCGCCGAGGCCGTGGCACAGGCCGCGGCTGGTGAGTTGGTCGAGCTGGGTGGGGTCGGCCAGGCAGTAGAGGAGTGCTCGTTCGGCCATGCGTTTGCGGTCGGGGTCGTTCAGGGCGAGGGCGGCGAGCTGTTGGGCGCGGGCCAGGCCGGGGGTGCCGTAGCACCAGGAGGGGGCGGCCAGGTGCGGCGGCACAGGTGTGGTTTCGGTGATCCAGCGTGGCCAGCGGGTGCCTCGGTGGTCGTTCACTCGTATCTGGTCCAGCCAGCGGCAGATCCGCAGCATCGCCGTCTCGTGGCCGGGCACGGTGGTGCCGCGGATTTTGGCGAGTGCGAGGAGGGCGAGCGGGCCGGTGATGCCGTGGGCGAGGCCGGCGTTGGCGTGGCCGTCTGAGGCGGGAGCAGTGAGGTTGACGGGGCTGTGGCTCACCCACCAGCCCAGGCGGGTTCGCCCGTCGGCGGTGTGGAGCGGCTCGGTCAGGCGCACCAGATACTCCAGTACGCCCTTGAGCTCGTTGCCTTTGGGGGCGCGGCGTAGGAGGAGGGCGCCGAGGCCGGTCAGGCCGCGCAGGAGGTCGTACTCGGCAAAGGTGGTCGGCTCGCCGCGGTCGATGCGGGCGTGTGCTGCTGCCAGTCGGCGTTGGATGTGGGCGGCGACGATTCGGTCGAGGGTCTGCAGGGCGCCGGTGTACCGGTTGCTGTCGACGGTGGTCCAGTGCAGCACGTACGCCATCGCGGGCGCGCCGAGGAACAGGCCGGTCTCATTGCCGTCCAAGAGCGGTCCGATGTCGGTGAGTTGCTGATGGGCGGTCTGCCAGGATCCGGTGCCCTGGCGAGCGCGTTCGACGTGGAGCAGTGCGATGCCGAGGGAGCCTCGGGCGAGGGACTGCCGGAGGGTGGCGTCCGTGTCCAGGGCGGGCGGAGCGGTGGTCACCGCAGGGCTCCTTCTTCTCTTGCGGTCCAGGAAAGGGCGGCGGCGCGGGCCAGGCGGCGGCAGATGGCTTCGCTGTCGGGGGCGATGCCGGCGGCCCGGTTGTGGTGCATGTGCAGAAGGGACGGCAGAACCGTGGCGGGGTCGGCACCGTGCGCTTCGAGAGCCTGGCGGTAGGCAGTCAAGGCGGTGCGGCGCAGGGCCCACGTCGTGGCGAGGTGCTCACCGTGGGGCAAGGCTTGCAGGGCCGCGTGGTCGGGACCCGGGGCGGAGAGGTGGACGGCTGCGGAGAGTACGTCGCGGGTGGTGGCTTCGCCGTCGTTCTTCAGGAGGTTCGTCGTAAGCCATGCCCGTCCGTCCGCTGGGGAGCCAAGGAAGGCGTCGGCGATGTCGACGAAGCTGCTGGCGGTGACGGCGGGCCGGAGGCTGTCGGGGATGGGGAGAGCCATCTGTGCGAGGGCGGCGGCGGAGTCTGCGGCGAAGACCTGTTCGGCTGCGGTGAGGGCGGGGCCAGTGCCGTAGCGGCCGGTCTCCGGCTCGTCGGTATCCCACTGGACACGTTGGAGCAGGCCCTCCGTGCGCAGCTCACCTGCCCAGGCGGCGACTTGCTGCGCCACCGCACCGAAGGTGTTCGGGTTCGGGAGGCGGAGTCGCAGCCGGAGGTGGCTGTCAGGGTCGTTGTAGCGGGTGAACCACCACGTCGGTGCGTCGGCGTCCCAGCCGTGGAGAAGGCTCGGGAGGTGCGCGGTCAGCAGTTCGGGTGCCCGGTCGGCGTTGCCGTACAGCTTCAGGTAGGCCCACTCGCCGGCGCCGGGCAGGCGGCTGGAGTCGTGGCGGACGACGGTTGCCGTGCGGTTGATCGGCGCGAGGGAAGGCGGTTGGTCGGAAGCGAAGGACGCGGTGATTTCGTGGGCGTGGCCAACCCAGCCGAACGCCGCCTCGTCGGGCGCTTCGTGCAGGGTCACCGTTCCGTGGCGGTTCAGTTCGGCGCGCAGGAGTTGGCGGTGGGCGCTGATGTCGAGGTCGAGGCGGAGCCGTTGGTCGTTGCCGCCGACGTACACGGTGCGGGGCACGCCGTAGCGGATGCGCCAGTCGGTGAAACGGAACGTCCAGTCGCGACTGTCGCCGGAGAGGTCGTGTGCGTTCAGCCGCCAGCAGGCGGCGGACAGGATGGTGCGGCCGACGCGGACTTCGGGCAGAAACGGCAGCCGGGCCGCCGCGCCCCAGGCGAAGGGGGTGAGGATGGCGGTGTGGGAGCGGTGCAGTTCAGTGACGAAGCGGACGAGGGGGTGGGTGGCGCTGCTGAGTTCCACGGCGTTCATGACCGAGGGCTCGATGAGCTGTCCGGTGGAGAGGGAGAGCAGGTAGAGGCGTCGGGAGTCGGCGACGACGCCGAGGTCGTCCAGGTCGAGGGTGGCGTCCGGGTTGTGCTCGCTGACCGAGAGGACGTGCGGGACGACGGATGGGGCGCGGCCGACGTTGCGGGTCGGGATGCGCAGGGGTGGGCTGGACACCTGCCCGCGTACGGCTCCTGCGGCCAGCGTTGGCAGGGCGGCGTACTCGGCGGTCATCCGCTCGCGGTCCGACTGGTCCAGCATCGTCAGGAAACGGCCCGTCGTGGTGCCGGCCGCGAGGGACAGACCGGCGGTGACCAGTTCGAACCGGCCGTGCTCCAGGTCCTCCAGTGAGGGGGACAGCACGGTGAAGCACAGTTCGACGTGAGCGGGCGCCTGAGTGGGTTCCCCGAGTGACATGGCCTCGATGTCCTCCTCGGTGAGGACGACTTCGCGCCGATCGTTGAGGGCCGCCGACTGGGCGAGGGCGAGGAGGTGGTCGTCGCGGCGGGTCGTGGCCAGCACCGGCCGCTTCAGGACCGTGCCGCGGTAGCCGACGGGGAAGCCGAGGCCGGTGTCCGGGTCGGTGAGGTCGCGCAGGGGGACGATGGCGCCCATGCTGTAGCGCTCCAGGAACCGTGCGCGGTAGTCCTGCCACGCCGGAGAGCCGTTCGGGTACGGCGAGATGCGGGAGACGACCTCCAGGGCACGCTCCGCCTCGCATGTGACCGCTGTCGGCAGGACGATGTCGCAGTCGGGGCGCACATTGACGACCAGGGTGTGGGTGGTGGCGTCGGTGAGGGTGTTCATCCGAGCAGCCGCCTGGACGCGTAGGGCCTGCTGCTCACCCTGGGCAGCGATGTCGTGCAGCGTGAGGAGCTGGTGGATCTTTCGCAGCTCCTCGGCTGTCTCCGCCCCACCTGATGTGGCGGCGGCACCCGTGGCGTCGAGCTGCGCGATGAGATGTCCGAGCGCGTCGTCGCACGTCATGGGGGCGTGGAGGCTCGTCAGCAGGACGCGATGGGCGACGAGGCTGGACACCATGTCCTCGATCACCGCGGTCGGCGTATCCGGGTAGTCGCCGTGGAGTTTGACCACGAGGTCGCCGACCATGATCGGCGTACGGGCCAAGGTCAGCACCGCTTCCACAGCTCGGGTTCGTCGCAACGTGGTGTCGGTGGGGCCATTCGTGCAGGACTGGTGCGGTACTGCCACCCGAGTGCCTCGTACCGTGCAGGTCGGATCTGCCATCGCCGGCAGGCGCCGCAGCACCTCCCGGTTGCCTTCCAGGGCGGTGATGGCGGCGTTCAACCACTCGGCATCGGCCCGGGCGAAAGCACGGTGCTCCTTCCCCCATTTCACCCGAGCGGTGCCGCCGATGCTCACGGGGGCGGGGCCGGCGAACAGCCCGAACGGTGTGGCGCGGTGCTGCATGCGCAGCAGGTAGCGGGCGAGCGAGGCCGCGGTGCGCCGGACGGGGCGCGGCCGTTGCCGCTTTCCGTCGAGGACGTCGCGGATTGCGGCGGCGAGTAGCGGCGCGGCGAACTCGATTGCGGCAGCCCGGGTGTCGTCCGACCAGACCTGGGCGATCCAGTCGCGCCAGCGCTCGACGTCGGCGGGGGTTTCGCCATCCAAGTCGGGCCAAGGAGGAAGCGTCGCGGCCAGCGGGAAGACTGATGTGCGGATCATGCTCGCGTCGAATGCGTGGTACATCGCTGTGCCTCCTTCTTCGTCACGGCGGTGCGCGGGGCCGGGCGGGTCAGGTTCCGCCCGGCCCGCGGTGGGGTCAGCCGCCGATGCAGGTGCTGTTGGTGCAGGCGGACTGGCAGGTGGAGGTGCAGTTGTCGCTGGTGTCGTTCAGCAGTGAGCCTATGACCGGGGCGGAGGCGAGGGTCTCGATGTTGAGGTCGAAGTCCGACCCGGTGTTGGTGCTGTAGTCGGTCGCGGCCTTCAGCGTTGTCGTGGGGTTCTGCTGTGCCATCACGTACTCCTCACGGGAAAAGGCGGGTGGGATGTGCTGTGCCGGCCTGACCGTGGCGCCGCCGACGGCGTCACGGCCAGGTGATCGTGACCCGCGTGTGGGGCCGGTCGACGAGACGGCCCGCGGGAAGCCGGTCGTCCGGCGTACCTGCCGGGTGGACCTCGATGTACGCACGGTGGGCCCGGTGGTCGCTGTGCCAGACCTGGATCCCCTCCGCCAGGCGGTCCGCGACCTTCTGTCCCTGCGGCCCGTGGCCGATCGCCCCGAGCTCGTACCGGTCGGGTTCGTCGGTGGGGCGCGCGGTGCGGTAGGCGAAGCTGTCACCGTCCACCAGCGTGGGGACGCCGATCGGCGACGCGGAGGCGACCAGACCACGCTTCCGTGCGCCGACCTTGGCAGCCATCAAGGGGAGATTGTCGAGGGCGGTCGTCAGCCACAGGTCCAGGTGCTCGACGGACTCGTCGCCGGCCACGGTGACGCCCGACCACGCCTCGACACGGGGCATGCCCAGAGCCACACGCAGGGCCTCGGCGTCTGGCTCGGGATGGCCGTCCAGGCGGAGGGCGATCTCCTCCCCTTCCACGTCGTGGAGCAATACCAGGCGCACGCGGTTCTCCCCGACGCCCTGCATCGGCACGAACCCGCACAGCTCGAACCCGTCACTGACGAGCCGCTCCCTGTCGCGGACGAACGCCACCGTGCGGGTCATGCCACGCATCCGCAGCGGCACCACGAGCCGACCACCCTCCTTCAGCTGGTGGACCCAGGCGGGCGGGATGTCGGCGGCCTGCACGGTGACGACGATGCGGTCGTACGGCGCGTGGCCGGGCACGCCGTGCTCGCCGTCGGCTGTGATCACCGTGACGATCCGGTCGTAGTCGGTCGCCTTGAGGAAGTCCTTCGCACGCTGGGTGACGTCGTGGTCGATGTCCATCGTGACGACGTGGCCCCGCTCGCCCACCATCTCGGCGAGGTAGGCCGCGTTCACCCCACCGGAGCCGATCTCCAGGACGTTCATCCCCGGCTGGATGTCCGCCTGCTCGATCTGCATGGCCTGGATGCGCGGGGCGGACACCGAGCTGATGTTCACGCCCGTCGCATCCGTCTTCGTGACCGGGGCGAACTCGGCCTCGTAGGTCTTGGCCATGTCCACTTCGGGGGTGGCCAGGTGCCGGGGTACCGAACGGAACGCGGCCACGACGCGGCCACTGCGCGCGGCCCCCAGTTCGATCAGCCGCTCCACCATGGCACCACGCATCTGCTGTTCGGATGCGGGGGCGTTGTGCTTCTCGGACGTTGGGGCGGGAGTGTCATTCACAAGCATTCTCCTTCTCGGCACTACGTCGTCTTCTTGAACTGGGCCAGCCTGTCCGCGGTGTTGTCGGCCAGGTCAGCGGCGAGTTCGCGCACGTCAAGGGGAAGGCCCTCGTCCTTACTGGCATTGATTCCGGCGCCGACGGCGCCGATCAGGTCGAACAACGTGTCGTCGTCTGGTTCCTCGGTTGCCAAGGCGGCTCTCTCTTCTTGTGGCGGTGCGACCCGCTCCCGCTGTGACCTGTCCTTCTGAGGTCGGGGATACCTCCAGCTCGAACAGCGGGAGCGGGGTTGAAGGCCCGCCCAGGACGCGGCCGTTCTCCTACGCGACGTGGGCGGGCGGTCTGTTGAGTGGCGCTTTGGTGGGCCACTGGCCGAGGGGAGTGGGCTGTCCGGGAGCCGGGGCATTCCGCAGGCGGGCGGCGCGCTCGCTCATCGTCCAGTGGAGCTGTTCGAGCCTGAAGACGCATCGCTGGCAGGCGCAGAGGGGAAAAGCCGTGCCTGCCATCGCGATCTCGCCGACCTCGGCCACGGGGACGTTCGTCTGCTCGCACCTGAAGCAGTTGCCGGTCGCCAGTCGAAACGGCTCCACAACTCTCCTGGCCTCACTCCCATGGCGGGCCTCCTCCCGGGAGATGGGGCATCGGGTTACCGCCGACGAGGGGCAGAAAGGCGACGGGGCGCGCATGCCACACGAAGGAGCACGACCCCGCTGCGAGCGGCAGCGTGAAATCCACACCTTGTTGAAGAGCTGAGACGGCGTCCCGCCAGCTCTGGGCACGTCGGTCCACGAGAAGGTCGATGAAGGCCGGCTCGGCGGCCGAGGCGATGACGCGGACTTGAATGCGTGCCCATCGGACAGCCGAAGCGGCGGTCGGCTGTGCAGCACAGCTGATGCGCCGCCCATCCGTATGACGCCACTCGCACCAGAACCCGGACTCAGGCCCGCAGACGGCGCGTGCCGGCGTGGGAGAGACATGAAGGAGCACGGGGTGATCAGGGCGCATGGCCGCCTGCCTCCGGGCAGACCCACAGCAGTCGGCGGGTGAGACTGGCGACGTCGCGCATGTAGAAGAAGGCGCTGAAGGCCGGTGTCTCCTTCGTAGGACGCTCTGACAGATCCAGCAGCTTGTTCGCCCGTCTGACCAGATGCCTGATGTCGGGGTCCTCGTCCGCGCCCAGGTCCATGCCGAGAAGCCGGTTCAGCTGCTCGATGACGGCCGTGGTCCTGATGTCGATGCTTTCTCGGGTGGAGGTGCCCAGCTTCATCCTCAGGGCGGCGTCGGTGCTGTCCGCGATCAGCTCCGTGTCGATGGGCTGGTTGTCGACGGCTGGAGCCTTGCGTCTGTCCGTCACGGTGGTCACCACGCATCTCCCCTCGGTACCGCAACGTGCGGCGGCTGCCTCGGTTGCTCGGGTTCGGAGACGAACGTAGAGCGGCCGTCACCCAAGTCCCAAGCAGATTGCGCGAGTTTGCAGCAATCCGATTGACGGCCCACAACAGCCCATCGACCATCGTCATGTCGCGCAATCCCAAGCAAGGCAGCAGACAGGAGAACCACCATGAAGCTACGGTTCCTTGGTAAGAACTCCACGGTCGGCGACTGCCCGACCCTGTACGCCACAGACCGGGACACCTACCTCGTCCAGGGCTGGAAGATCTTCGCGAACGACCTGCTGATGCAGCTTGAGATCCCGGAGGGGGAGACAGCGGTGGAGGTGCCCACAGAGCTGTTCGAGCACCTCACAAAGGACGGCCTGGCGGTCGGGGAGATCAGGCGTGTCGAGGATCCGATCATGATCCTGACGCCGAGCGGTACGTTCGTCGTCCAGGGCCGCGAGGTGACCGACCCCGAAGCGCTGGCCCAGATGGAGATTCCGGACTACGAGACCGTGGTCGAGGTCCCCAAGGCCGCGATCACCGCCCTACTGGAGGAACCGCGTGGAGCTGATCTCCAGCGCCGAGCGCAACCAGCTCTTTGAGAGCTTCGCGCAGGACGCATTCCATCTGGAGCTGAGGGACGACTACTCCGTCCCCGACGAGGACAGCCCGTTCACGAGCTGGCTCCGCGGCGAGACCGTCGACTACTCCTACATGGAACCCTGGACGCGACTCATCAGGCGTGTCACGGGTGAAGGGAAAACCGTCCGACGCGTCCGAGTGGTCACAGAGCCGCACACCCCCTACATCCAGTGGGAGCACGCCACCACCGCCCTGAACGAGGAGGCCGGCGAGGAGATCCGCTGGCTGCCCCGGCACCGCCTGCCGGAGAACATCACCTTCCCCGTGGGAGGCAACGACTGGTGGCTGTACGACGACCGCCTGCTCGCCGTGGGCCACTTCGCACCCGACGGCAGGGTGCTCGGATCGGAACTGATCGAGGACCCGAACACCGTGGCTGAGTGCGTACGCCTACGGGACCTGCTGTGGTCCGCCGCCACCCCGCACCCCGAGTACAAGCCCTGACCGACCAGTGAGCACCCAAGTACAAGAGGCACTGCAAGCGCTCGGTGCCCGGCTGCGCGGCTTCCGCAAGGACGCCGGATTCGCCAGCGGCCGGGCATTCGCGCGCGCCACCACGTGGCAGGAGTCGAAGGTCTCCCGCATCGAGAACGGCAAGCAGCGCCCCAGCGAGGACGACATCCGAGTCTGGTGCGAGACGACAGGGCAGGGCGACCAACTCGGCGACCTGGTCGCGATCGTCCGCCACGTCGACGAACTGTGGCTCGAATGGCGCCGACAACTCCAGACCGGCGTCGAGAAACGACAGCGCCAAGCCATCCCGGTGTACGCCAAGACCAAGCTCTTCCGCATCTGGCACCCCACACTCATCTGGGGAACCCTCCAGACCGCGGACTACGCCGCCGAGGTCTTCCAACAGGGCGTCAGCTACTACGAGATACCCAACGACACCGAAGCGGCCGTGGCCAAGCGCCTCGAACGCCAGCAGTACCTGTACCAGGGCGAGCGCATCTTCAACGTCCTCCTCGGCGAACAGGCCCTCTACACCAACTTCGGCGGCCCAGAAGTGATGAAGGGCCAGCTCGACCGCCTCCTGGCGGTGATGCGCCTTCCCCGCCTCAGCCTGGGCATCGTCCCCAAGTCCGCCCCGACCCTCATCTGGCCGGGCAACGCGTTCTCGATGTTCGACAGCCGACTCGTCCTCGTCGAGACTTACTCGGCGGAGTTCTCCGTCTCCCAGCCCCGCGAAATCGAGCTGTACACCAAGGCGTTCGCCCTCCTGAAGCAGTCAGCGGTCTATGGCACCGCCGTCCGAGACCTCATCTCCACGGCGATCCAGCACTACGACCAAATCCCGAACGACTAGGAGAGCGCACCGTGCAGCCGATGACCCCGAACTGGCGAACCAGCTCCTACACGGAAACGCAGAACTGCATCGAAGTAGCAGACAACGACCTGACCACGGTGATGGTTCGGGACACCAAGGCACGCGGCCGGGGAACGATCGAAGTCCAACGGGCCACGTGGACGGCTTTCGTGGAGCACACCAGGCGGAGACAGCACTGATGGCGTTCGCGTAGGGCCCTGTGAACGGTGCCGACGAGGAGAAGTGGAGCCAGCTGCTCACCTTCACCGTCGGCGGACGCAGCAGCGTGGTCAAGCAGACAGCCGTCCGTACCGGGACGGTGGTCGTGGTGGTCTCTGGCAGCGTGGCCCTGCTAGACGTCCAGGTGGCGAAGGCCGTCGACAAGGCTCATGGCGCGGGCTTGCCTGTTTTTTGGGCTATCGCATGCAGCTGCCCCACATTGCCGGGGCTGGCCCCACGGGCAAACGGTGAGCGCATGAGCACCGCCGCCACGGAAGTGCGTCGGACATCGCTGATCGTTCTGCTGTCGCACGACAGCTGAACGATCCTCCTTGAGCGGCTGCCCGGTAGGACCGCCTGGCGCCCGCTGAGTATCGACGGGCCGTCACACCGCACGTACGCGCGCGTCCTTCATCGCTCGCGCCGCCGGGCATGCGCCACAGAGCCCGCCAACCGCAGTACTTGCCCGCTCCCGCGCCACGTCCCGGCGGTAAGTGGCAGACCGACAGCGCCTACCTCCGGTGCCGTCAGCGGCCTCGGACCTGTTTGGCCACCCCAGTGGTGTTGTACCGGTACCGGGCCATCTCTTCGGTCACTCCGTAGTGCTCGGCGATCTGCGCCGGCCCCCACTGGCGGCGGACTGCGCCGAGCAGCAGGGGGCGGGGAAGCATGAGTGTTCCGCCAAAGGCAGTGGCTTGTTCTTCCTCGTCGGGGCGGCAGGTCCTGAAAGGCATGCCATTGACTTCGCGGATCTCGGTGAGGTCGTGCTTCAGGACGAGGTGGGAGAGCTCGTGGGCCACGTCGCTGGCCCTGCGACCCGGGGTTCGGAGCGGGTTGGTGACGACGACGTTCCTGCCGGAGACCTGGAAGGTCGCGGCGGAGAAAGCGTACGCCTGGACCCGTTCGAGTTCTTCGAGGCGGGTGTGGCTGACGAGCTTCTCGGCGCTGACGATCTTGACCTTGAGGTGGGCGGCGAGGTCGTCGACGTTCAGGGCGTCGGTGTCGCTGAGGTCGAGTTCGCGGCGCAGTCGGAGTGCTTCTCGTTCGGCGTTGGCCTTGAAGCCTCGGGGGAGGGTCACAGTTCGCCTGCTTCGACGAGTCGTTCGAGTTCGGTGTTCATGTCGGTGAGCAGGTCGGCGAGCCGCTGGGGGACGCCAGGGCGCAGCACCGAGGCAGCCCGGAGGTGGCAGGCAAGGGCGGGTACGGCGGGGACCGCCTCCTTCGCGAGGGCGTCGTAGAGGTCGCGCAGAACAGAGCTGATCTTGTTCGCCGCGTCGTCGGTGAGCCGAGGGTCTGCGTGGAGGTGGGTGATGGCCTGGTCGAGGGGCGACACCTGGCGGGTGGCGGTCGGGGTGAAGAAGCGGCTCGGGGAGACGCCGAGCCAGGCGCAGAGGCGAGTGAAGGTGGCGAGGTCAGGCTGAGCGCCGGCTTCGACCCGGGTGAGCGTGCTGAAGCTGACGCCCGCTTCGGCGGCGGCCTGCCGGAGGGAAAGGGGGCCGCGGTGTTCCTTCAGCAGGCGTCCGAGTTCGGCGATGTCGAACTGCTCGACAGCGTCCGGTCCGGTCATTTCGGGGTCCGGGAGGGGGAGCTGGCTCCGGTCGGGGCTCATACGGGCAGCGTAGCGCGCAGCGATGCGGCGTTGAAGCTTGACTGCATCGGGGAGAGATGATCACACTGGACTCACTGACGCTTTGCTGAATCAGCAGAGTGCCCCTGTGTCACCCGAACGCTTTAGGAGATCGGTATGCCCCAGCCCCACGAGATCAAGATCACGGTGACCTCCGCCCTCGCCGAGCACCCGTACCAGCACGACTACGACCCGCAGGTAACCGCCACGAGCGTTCTGTCCGACAGCCTCACCGCCTTCGGCTTCACGAGCGACGGCACCACCCGCTACTACCTGTTCCACGACGGGCACGAGGTCCCGCCCGAGGCAACGGTGGGCGAGCTGGCCGGGCACGCCAAGGCCCTGCACCTGAAGCTGCGCACCGAGACCACCAACGGCTAGAGCCGGGGAGTCAGTCGTGGATCTCGAGAGCCGTCTGCGGCTGGCGGGCGACATCCCGGCGGTCGAGGAGTTCCTCTCCTCGGCCGCCGGCCGCCTCCACCACCGCAAGCAGGACACCGACGGCCTGTTTTGGGCCGAGATGCAACCGAACAACGGTGAGCGCGCAGCGTTCATCGCCCGGATCGAGTGGACGGTCTACCCGGACCGGCCGCCCTCCCTAGTCTTCGTCGAGTCGATCGGCGCATCCGGAGTCGGAGCGCCCAGTGCCTGGCCGGGAGCGAATGGCTACCGCTACGGCTCCAACGACGTGTGCAAGCCGTTCACCGCCGAAGGTCAGAGGCTCCACGCCGAGTGGAGCAGCGGGCCGCACTCCTGGAGGAGCACCGGCAATCCCTTCCTGTACGTGGTGGAGAACGTGCAAGACGACATCGATCGCGTTGACGGGAGGCGTGCCGGATGACCACCGCCACGAGAAGGCTGATGCTGCCGGCAGGCGCGGCCGACCCGGTACTCCAGGAGATTCGGCGCCACGGGCTGGCCGACCAGGAGACCGGCGCGCTGCTGCTCACCGGGCAGTCGGACATGCATGTGCTGGTCATGGCGGTGGCCGGGACGGCGGGGATCGTGCGGGGTCCGGGTCTGTTCACGGTGAGCGCGGTCGCGTACGACCGGCTGTTCACCTTCGCCGAGGAACGGTTCTACCGAGTGCGGGCGATGATCCACTCGCACCCCGAGGAGGCTTTCCTGTCGCGGACCGACCGCGCGTACTCGTTGCGGGTGCCAGGGTTCGTTAGCGCTGTCGTCCCGACCTACGCGGCGCCGCCCACCGACCCGGCGTCGTGGGGGTGGTGGCGTTTCGAGCAGGACTGGGTGCCCTGCACCGCTCCGGTTGTCGACCCGGCGCTGCCCCCGGTGCGAACGGTTATGTTCGACGAGGAGGGCGTCCGTGAGTACTGACTACAGCCGCAGCGTACGCCTGGGCGGCCTGGCCGCCGGCGTGGAAGAGAGCACCCTGCGGGAGCGGATGGACGGCATCTCGATCCACCTGACCGCGGACGGGCACCTGCCCGCGGCCGCCGAGACTCTCGAAGTACTGGTGGCGGACCTTCGCCGGTGGCCGGTCCGGCTGAGTCTGGACCCCGGCCGCGGACCGGCACGGCTCGACGACGAACTCATCCGCAGGCTGGTGGAAACGGCGGCCGGGATCGATCCGGACCGGCCTCTTCGCATCGGTGAGGCCCAGGGCAAGGCGTCGCTGCATCTCCACGTGGGAACAGCACCACCGCTGGGGACTGCGGTGGCCGGTACGCCGGACGGGCACGGGGTCCGTCTGCGGCACACCGGTCATCCTTTCCCCCGGCTCAACGCGCCCGGCACCGGGCTGGGCGCGGTCCTCACTGCGGCGATGCTGGCCGGCGAGGCGTTCAAGGTTGTTGCCGGGCTGCCGGAGGGGAAGTTTCAGGTGATCCCGGTGGTGGACTTCTGCCCCGTCCTCCCCGGTGAGCAGCCCGGGATCGTCGTCGCCCCGCTGCCTGCGCTGGAGCGGGTGCTGCTGGGCGGGGGCGGTGCGATCGGTACCGGCATCGCCCTGGTCTTGGACCTGCTGCAGGTTTCCGGCGAGTTGACGGTGGTGGACAGGGAGGTCTTCGAGAAACCGAACGTCACCTCGTACAGCATCGGTACCCTGGCCGACGCGGCTGCTGGCCTGCCGAAGGTGGGGTTGATCGACGCACGCCTACGGCGGATCGAGGTGACCCCGTTCCACGGGACGATCCAGGCTTCCATCGAGGCCGTCGATGCGGGCACCCTGCCGTGGCCCCGGATCGTCCTCGGCGGGCTGGACAGCGTCGAGGCCCGGCACGACCTGCAGCGGCTGCAGGTGGATCTCATCCTGGACGGGAGCACTGGCGGCCCGGTCGGCACCACTGTCGCCCTGCACGAGGCACTGCCCACCGGCCCCTGTCTGCGCTGCTACTTCAAGGCCAACCACACCGGGAAGAGCGCGGAGCAACGACTGCATGAACTGACCGGGCTCCCGCTATCCCGAATCGCCCGCGGGCAGGAGCCGCTGACCGAACGGGACCTGGAAAGCCTGGACAATCAACAGCGGGAGCTCGTCGGGCAGTTCCTCGGACGGCCGGTGTGCGGGCTGGTCAACTCGGCTGAGCTGACCGGTGGAACGGAGGACGGGTTCCGTCCTTCGGCCGCGTTCGTGGCCCAGCAGGCCGCCTGCCTGGTCGTCGGTGCCTGGATCGCACGGAGCACGGGCCTGGTCAGCGGGCCTCCACGACGCATCGAGTACGACACCCGCTTCGGCCCCCGGCCCGACCAGATGATCGACCACCGACTTCCCACCCCCGGGTGCGTGTGCCAGAAGGACGCTGCTCTCATCAGCCTCATCCGAGAAGCCCGACGCACCCGCCGTTGACGCGCGGCTGGAGGTGGCAGCAAGGGGCGGAGTGTGCAGGTGGTGACGGGCCCGACCTTGGTGCGGTCGGGCCCGTCATCTGTTTACCGGGAGCTATTCAGGCACCCTCAACGCGTTCGTCGTGCCGTGATCAACGGCGCCGTGTCCGCGATGTCGGTGATATCGGCATTGTCTGCGCGGCAGGCATGTGATCGTTGGGGCGGTCGGCCTGGGTGGCTTCCTGGGGTGGGGCGTACAACGGGAGATCTGCGGTGCGGCGCAGACGCCAGACGAGAACGTCGCTGACGGAATCGGCGGTGTCCAGTTCCCGGTCGGCGGCGGCCTCGGCGAGCAGGGCGCGGGGATTGTGGCCGGTGCGTTCGGCGTCGGCGAGGGTTGCGGCCAAGGCGTCCCAGCCGGTTTCGGCCAGGATGGTCTCGGCGAGGTCGGGAAGGGCGGCGCGCACGGTGGTGGCGTGGTGGCGGCGCAGAGGCGGGGCGATGTAGCGGCCACGTTCGCGCAGCACGGAGAGCGGTTCGGTGGCTGCCTGCTGGTAGGCGGCCCGCAGGTGCGCGGCGGTCCGGCGCGCTGCTTCGGCCTGCTGGGCGTGCTGACGTTGGGCGTGCCAGTGGGCGGCGGCGATGGCGAGGAACACCAAGGTGTCCAGGACCATCGCGGTGCTGGCCCCGTCTTCGCCCCGGCCGAATGCGGGCCCGCTGTAGACCAGGTCGCGGGCTGCCCGACGCAGGTCCTGCGCGTGGCGGAACTCGGCTCGGGTGTGGGAGCGGGAGGCACGCTCGAACTCCCATGCTGCCTGGCGCAGTTCGTCGCGGGTGTGGAGGGCCGAGGTCTTGGCGAGAGCATCGAGGACCTCGCCGGTGGCGGCGATCTGGGCGGCAACAGCGCCTTCGTCGCTGCTGTGGTCGAGGACGAGTACTGCCGCCCAGGCCGCGTGGGCGGTGGTGCGCCGAGCCGCGGCGGGTGCCGAGGACGCGGTAGAGCGTTCCGGCCGCTCGCTATCGGCGATCCCCAGGGGGGTGGAGTCGGTGGTGAAGCGTGCCTGGATCCGGGGCAGGGACAGGTCAGGGGCGAGCGTAGAGCCGGCGTAGTAGATCGGCTCCTTGTCCCCGTTGCGATCACCGGGCAAGGCGACCTTGTAGCCCTTCACGTCACCGGAGGGCAGGACCCTGGTACGCACAAGAAGCCCGGCGTCCTTGAGTCGTTCGAGGAACTCGTCGGTGGAGGCGGCACCGGCGACCGCGCGGCGCACGGTCTCGCGTAGCTCCTCGCGCGCAGCGCGGTCCCAGCCCAGGCGATCGGCTTTGTGCCGCTCGGCGCTGGTGGTGCGCTTCGCCGCAGTGCCGTCGCCAGGGGCAACACGATGGAGGTCGTAATCGGCTTCGATGAGGCGGGCTTCGGCCTGGGCGCGTTTGCCGGAGCGGTGGTGGTCGGGGCGGAGGCCGTCTTCGCGGACGAGGGTGGCGATGATGTGGATGTGGTCGTCCGCGTGGCGGACGGCGGCCCAGCGGCAGCCGGCGCCGTCGCCGGGGTCGATGCCGGTGGCCGCGACGATGCGGCGGGCGATGTCGGCCCACTGGTCGTCGGTCAGGATCGGGTCGTCGGGGGCGGCTCGCACCGAGCAGTGCCACACGTGCTGCTTCGGTCGCTGGTCTGCGTCGAGCAGGTGGAGGGGTTGGTCGAGGAGGTGAGCGAGGTCCTTCTTCGTGGCCGAGGGGTCGCGGCCGGGGTCGGGGGCCAGATGGTCGAAGGAGGCGACCAGGTGCGGGTCGACGTGCTCCTCGTGCGTGCCCTTGCCGTAGAGGTAGTGGAGCAGACCGAGGGTGCTGCTGCCCTGCCGGTGGATGCTGGGGATCAAGCCGCCTCACCCTCCTGCTCCCGGCGGTTGGCGACCCGGTCGACGGCCTTCTTCGCAGCATTGGCCGCGCGGTGGACGTCGGCGAGCACTTCCTTGAGGTAGGGCACATCGGCACCGGAGTTGAGCACCTTGGCCACCTGGTTGAGGTTGCTGCCGGCCCAGCCGAGCTGCCGGCGCATGGCGAACAGCTCCGTGAGCACATCGCGTTCGGTGGCGATGGTGACGGCGGTGCGGGACTGGTCGCGGGCTGCGGCCAGCGCGGAGTGGGCGAGGAAGCCGGCCACACTCATGCCGACGGCATCGGCGCCGGCCTGGATGATGGCGTGCTCGTGATCGCTGAGGCGGACGCTCTGCGCAGGACGCTGCTGCTTCTCGCGCAGACGCGCCTTCCCTTTGATCTTGGTCCGGCCTGTACGGCCGGCCTTTCCCGGCTGCGATCCGCCCTCGGTCGCAGCCTTCCCGTCCGGCGCCTCCTGGTGCCGGACGGGCCCCGCCACCCCCGGGGCGGGGTCGGGTTCGTGTGCTCCCCCTGCGGAGGAGTGTCCGAACCTCCAACTTGCTGCGCGGTTGTCCGGGGCGATGGGCGTCTCCTGCTGGTTGGTGTCTTCGTGGTGTCGGTCGTGCACGTGTGGTTCTCCGGGGTGTGGTCGGTAGAGGAGCTGAGCCGCCGAAGCGCCGAGCGATGGCAGATGAGGCCAGTGGCCGGAGCGATTCGGCGGTCGTGGGAGCTGCGGTAGGTGCCGTCAGGGGCAGGGCTGTGGTTGCGAGGAGCGCAACGGGGACCGGTCCCCAAAGCGCTGCGGTGCACGGTCCCCAGACTTGGGGACCGGGGCGCGACGCGCATCGGGGACGGTCCCCCTGGCACGTCGTCACGGGGACCGTCCCCCTTTCACCGCACGGTCCCGGTCCCGGCAGGGACCGAAGGGGCTGCTCCGGGGACCGCAATGAAAGTCCCTCTGAGCTGCGGTTTCAGAGGGGACCGGTCCCCGGCAGCCGTCGGCACGGTCCCCGGGACGCGGTCCCCGAAGTTCGTCGGGCCCGCATACGACCGGTTCGGGACTGACGTTCGTAACCCACGAAGCTGCGCGAGAAGCGAAGCCGGACCGCGTCACGCAGCTCGGTGTCGGTCCATCCGGGCAGCGGCGAGGTCGACGCGCGATGGGTGGGGAGTCGCACGTACGGCATTGCCCCGGGCGGCTCCGTCAGGGCTCGCTCTGCGTTGACGACACGGGGAGCCCACGGGGGCGCGGCACCAGTCGCACCGGACACCGAGCGCATCGGGGACGCCCTCGGCGACGGCGGCTTCGCGCGCAGCGCGGGTCGGGCGGTAGCGGGCCAACTCGGTACGAACGGCCGGCGGGATGCACGACCCGATCTCGCGCAGGCGCTCCTCGACGTCCCGAGGCCGGCCATCGCTGGTGATCTGCCGATGCGTCGACGGGGCGGCCATGCCGGCGGCGACAGCGTTCCGGGACCGGAGCAGCTCGGCACGCCAGGCGACCGGATCGTCGGGGTCGGCAGTGGGCGTGGGGTCGGTGTGTCGGTCGAGGCGGTCGCGTCGGTGGGCACGCCATCTGCGGGCGACGTCCACGGGCAAGATCGGGTACGGCGAGTCGAGGATGTGGGACCGTATCGCTTCGCGGACGTCCCAGCCGTGGTCCGTGGCGAAGGGCACGTCGTCGAGCAGTTCCTGCCACTGGGCGATCTGGTCACGGGCGTCGCCCGTGCCGGTGCGGATGGTGCGGGGGTCGAGGCGTCCGATGAAGGCGAGGACGGCGGCGACTTCGCGTCGGTTCAAAGGCGGGTTACTCCGTTCCTGTCGGTTCGTCGAGGGCGGCGAGCAGGGCGGCCATGTGCGCCTCGGAGCGCGTCATGCCAGTGGCTGCGCTGGGCGTGCCGCCGGGCAGGGCGTAGAGGTTGGGGCGGCCAGGGGTGGGGGTGTGTTCCCGGGCGATCCACGCGCGCCAGTCGGCGGCCCACGCGGCGGCGGTGCGGGGCGCCCATGGAGCCCGGTAGGTGCGCCACTTCTCGTCGGCGGCGTACAGGGCGTGCTCGCCGAGTCGGTCGAGATGGCCGTGGTGCTGCAGCCAGGAACGGGTGTCGTCGTCGATGTGCCACTCGGTGGCGGAGATGAGCGGGGCAGAGCTGCTGCTGCTCTTACCGTTCACCTTCGGTTCTCTTCTGTTCTGGGGGCCGGAATCTGCACCCCCATCGGGTCGGAATCCGTACCCCTCGGGGGCCGGATTCCGTTCCCCGGGGTCGGATTCTGATCCCCTCTCGAAGTGTTCGGCAGGGTCGGATTCCGGTCCCCCGAGGGTCGGATTCCGCCCCCCTTGGGGGACCGGATTCCGGTCCCCTTCCCGAGGCTGGTCCGCGAGGAACCGGGCGGCAACCGGGAGGAGGTAGTACGTCTCTCCCCGTGGCCCCTTGCGGTCCGGGAGCTGCACCAGCTCGCCGCTGGCGATCAGCTTGGTCAGCGCGTCGCGCACGGCGGTGCGGGAGGCGTTGGCGCGTTTCATGAGGGTGGGCACGGACGCGTACGCGATGCAGTGCCGGTCGCGGCACCGGTCGGCGATCAGGGCGAGGACCATGCGGGCGGTGCCCTTGCTGCGGCTGTGGTCCCATACCCATTCGCGGGCGTCGTAGCTCATCGGGCGGCGGCTCCTAGGTCAGGACGGGGAGGTGCGATCGACCCTCGTCGGGCGGTGCACAGGGAGGGGGTTGCACACAGCCCCGGTCCGAAGGCGCGGGGGAGGGCTGGTGGCGTCGTATAGCCAAGACAGCCACACCCATGCCGCACAAGTCCAGCATTCCGCCGGGAAATCAGACAGCTGACGGCGAACGTGTGCTGCGAGGCAGGAACAAAACCATAAACCCGGATCGCCGGTTGCCGAAATAATGCACCGTCAGGTGAAGCCAGAAGCATCACATCGGGAACCCGTTGACTCCCGCTGAGAGTGCAAGCTACAACACAACACCCCACGTCAGAGCATGTCATCGGGCTGGTGAAGGCACCGCCAACCGGATACTCGGAACCCAGCCCAGAGGTAAGCCCCGCCCGTTCGCCGGGCGCAACATAGCCGACGATCGCCGGTTAACCAAACCGGCGAATGGAAGCTACAAATGGAGCCATGGCAGCACGATCCCTGGAAATCGGTCCGGCCGGAATTCGGACCGCTCGCACCATCGAAATTCTCCGCACCGAACGCGGCCTCGCCCAGCGCGAGCTCGCCGCCCGCGTCACCGCCCTCGGCCGTCCGATGACCAACACGATGCTGTCCCGCATCGAACGCGCCCAACGCCGCTGT
Organism: Streptomyces sp. CA-210063; assembly: GCF_024612015.1. Lineage (NCBI taxonomy): Bacteria > Bacillati > Actinomycetota > Actinomycetes > Kitasatosporales > Streptomycetaceae > Streptomyces > Streptomyces sp. CA-210063. The sequence goes on along the minus strand of NZ_CP102512.1, from coordinate 4,944,011 downwards.
GACATCGACGACCTCGTCGCCCTCGCCCAGGCTCTCCGGGTCTCGCCCCTGGCCCTCCTCCACGGGATCCGCGCCGCGTAGTTCCAGGCGACGCCCGCCGAACGGCCTGCCACACCGCACCAGCCCGAGTAAAGGACCCAACGCCCTTGCGTCGACCCGCAATACCCCGTGCCCTTTCCCGCTCCCAGTGCACCGCCCACACCGCGCAGGAGGTGACCGCGAATGGCTGACCGCCTCCTGACCGTGGCCGAGGCCGGCGACATGCTCGGCACGGGTGAGCGCTTCGTCCGCCGCCTGATCGCCGAGCGCCGCATCCGCTACGTGAAGCTCGGCCGCCCGGTCCGCATCCCCGAGAGCGCGATCACCGAGTACGTCGAGGCGCGCACCGTCGAGCCGGTCCGCCGCATCCGTGCCCGCTACGGGAAGGCGGCCTGATGGCGGCACGCAAGCCGCAGCGGCGGCGCGAGTTCGGCACGGTACGCAAGCTCGCCTCCGGCCGATGGCAGGCCCGCTACCTCGGACCGGACGGCCAGCGGCACAAGGCACCGGAGACGTTCGAGACCAAGTCTGACGCCCAGGACTGGCTCAACCTCGTCCGCGCAGACATCGAGCGCAGCACATGGAGCGACCCGGACGTCGGCGCGATCAACTTCGAGAAGTACACACTCCGTTGGCTGGAGGAACGTGGTCTGGCTCCCACCACCGTCGACCGCTACGACGGACTGCTCCGCCTCCATATCCTGCCGACGTTTGGCGGCAAGGACCTGGACGAGATCACCCCGCCCGCCGTCCGCACATGGCGAGCCGAGCGTATGAAGGCGACCGGTGCCACCACGGTCGCCAAGTCGTACCGTCTGCTGAAGGCCATCCTTCAGACCGCGGTCGACGACGACCTCATCCGCAGCAACCCATGCCGCATCAAGGGCGCCGGCAAGGAGGAGGCCGACGAGCGTCCCACCGCCACCATCGAGCAGGTCTTCGACCTCGCCGACGCCGTGGGACCGCGCTGGCGCCTGATGGTCCTGCTCGGCGCCTTCGCCTCCCTCCGCCCGGAGGAGCTGGCTGAACTACGCCGTCGCAGTGTCGATCTCGACGAATGCTCCCTGCGCGTCACGCAGGCTTCGCCGGAGCTGACGAACGGCAGGCGCGTCACCGGCGACCCCAAGACCCGGGCGGGAAAGCGCACCGTCTACCTGCCCGACTTTCTGCTCCCGGAACTGCGTCGCCACCTTCAGTGGTTCGCCGAGAAGGAGCGGGACGGACTCCTCTTCATCGGGGAGAAGGGCGCACCCTTCCGCCGCTCGACCTTCGGCCGCAAATGGCGCAAGGCGAGGACCAAGGTCGGCATGCCGGATAACTTTCGCTTCTACGACCTCCGCCACACCGGCAACACCCTCGCCGCCGACACGGGAGCCAAGCTGAAGGACCTCATGGTCCGCGCCGGCCAGTCCTCGGAGCGGGCCCAGCTGATCTACCAGCACTCGACGACGAAGCACCAGCGCAGGCTGGCACAAGGCATCGACGCCGAGGTACGGCAGCAGCTGCGAAGCCCGGACGCTGCTGAGGGGCGGCACGCCGAGGAAGCGTGACAACCGTGGCCGTACGGATCCCGGTTGGACAGGTCTTGGCCGGGGTCCGTACGGCAGTAGCCGCTCCGTGACAGCCTCTGCAGCACCGTGCGCCCCTCGTGCCCCCTTGAGGGTTGGCCTCGGTTGAGATCAGCTTTCCCTGTATGTACTGACACGGGAGTTGAGGTCGGCCTTGGCCGACCCTTCTGGAGGGGGAACGATGGCGGTCAAGGTTCTTCCCGCGTTGCCTGCGCAGGTCGAGTTGATCGACAAGGCCGTGGCGCTGGGCGATCGCTACACGAAGACGCTGGGGCTGCTGACGCCTCCCGCGTATCGACAGGCGGCGGAGAACGGAGGGCTCCTGGTCGCCGTCGAAGCGGACGAAGTGATCGGCTACGCGCTGTTCGGGCTCCCGAAGAGGAGTGCCCATATACGTCTCGCCCACCTATGCGTTGCGGAGGAACAGCGCGGCCGGGGTATCGCCCGACTGCTGGTGGAGGCCATCAAGCAGCGCTATCCCCAACGGCTCGGCATCAAGGCCAAATGCCGACGGGACTACGAACTCAGCGACATGTGGACGAGCCTGGGGTTCGTCCCGAACGGCGAGGTGCGCGGACGCGGCCGGGATGGAGAGATCCTCGACGGATGGTGGCTGGACCTCGGGCACCCGGACCTGTTCACGGAGGTGGAGAGCGACGCGCTGTTGGTGGTGACCGTCGACCACGGAGTCTTCGCCGATCTGCGCGGACTCGCCGAAACGACCGATGCGGAGGAGTCCCGCGCGCTGGAGGCGGGCTGGATGACGGACCTCGTCGAACTCGCCTACACGCCCCAGCTGGTCCACCAGATCCGGGACGTCGGCGATACCGCCGAGCGTCAGCACCAGCGGGCAGCGCTCCACGGCCTACGCCAGCTCACCCCTGCCTCCGAGGCCGTGGCCGAACGAACGGCTGAGCTGCTGAAGGCCGCCTCGGAGTCGCTTCCCGACCTCCCCGTCGACGCGACACTCCGACGCTGCCTGCACTACGTGGCCGAGACATCGTGCGCCGGCCTTCAAGTCCTGGCCACCCGGAACCCGCTCCTGTCCCGTCTTGCCGACGTGGCTTGGGAAGTCGCCCGTGTCCGCGTCGTATCGCCCTCCACCGTGACGCTCCACGTGGATGAATTGCGGCAGGCCCAGGTGTATCGCCCGGCCGATCTGATGGGCACGGAGTTCCGGTCGAGTGAGGTGGCACCAGGTGCGGAGGACGAGCTGGTCGCCTTCTTCAACCAGTCGGGCGGCGACGACGGCTCGGCCTTCGCCGAGCGCCTTCGGTCGCTCACGGATGACACGGTCGCGTGGCGTCGCGAGCTGCTGAGGGACGGCCAGGGCCACCCAGTCGCCCTCTACGCATGGGCGTTGGACGGCCGGACGCTGATCGTCCCCGTGCTCCGCACCGCGGATCATCCGCTGGAAGAGACTCTGGCCAGGCAGATCCTCTTCCTGCTGAAGCGTCAGGGGCGCGACTGCGGGGCGGAGACCGTACGCATCAGCGACCCGTATCTCCCAGCGGTTGCCAAGGCCGCCGCTGGGGACGACGGCTTCTTCGAGCACGACGGCAAGTTCGTTGCTCTCCTGGTGGACGTGTGCGGTACGGCAGCCGAGGTGGAGGCGGTGGCCGGCGGACTCGCTCGTGAGCTGACCGTGGAGGCGACTGCCTTGCACGCGCAGATGCCGGCCGAGGTGGCCGCCGTGGTAGAGCGCGCCTGGTGGCCGGCGAAGGTCATCGACTCCGAGTTGCCGTCCTTCCTGCTGCCGATCAAGCCGCGCTGGTCCACCGAGCTGTTCAACGTTCCGGCCATGCTCCTGCTGCGCAGCCACGTCCTCGGCATCAGCAGGGAGCACGTCTACTACCGTTCCTCGGGGCGCCGAGGCGAAAGCGTTCCTGCCCGCCTCCTTTGGTACGTCAGCGACGGGGGCGCCCACGTGGACGGCCAGATGGTGGTGGGGAGTTCGCGCCTCGACGAGGTGCTTATCGACATACCCGACGCCCTCTTCTCGAAATTCGAACACCTGGGCGTATATGGTCGGGCGGAGGTACAAGAAGCCGCTGATGCCTCCGGCCACGCCATGGCGCTGAGGTTCTCGGACACCGAGATCTTTCCCAAGCCGGTGACGCTGCGGCGATTGAGCTCGCTGGCCAGGGAGCTAGGACTACCGTGGTCGTCGAACATGCTGATCTCGCTGTCGAAGATCAGCAACGAGCTGTTTCAGGCGGTCTACAAAGAGGGGCACCGAAAGACGTGAACGATCCGGAACGCGCGATGCTGCTGTCCGTCCACCCGCGCTTCGCCACCGCGATCCTGGCCGGCAGCAAGACGGTGGAGGTCCGCCGCCAACGCGTCGCAGCCCCTCCCGGAACCCGAGTTCTGCTCTACGCGACCGCGCCCACCATGGCCTTGGTGGGCATGGCGCGCATTGCCGCGGTACATGTCGCCTCTCCCAAGGAGGTCTGGTTGGCCCACCGCAGCCAGACGGGGATCACCCGGCGCGAGTACGACGCCTACATGAACGGTGCGACCCAGGCGAGTGGTCTGACGCTGGAGGATCCGGTTTCCTTTGACGAACCGGTGACACTCGGGGCATTGCGGGCTGCGGGGACGTTCCACCCTCCCCAGAGTTACCGCTACATGAAGGGCGATGACCTTCGTCAGGTGGCGGTTGCAGGACCGGTCGTAGGCACCGCTCTTCGTGAGGTGCTGGGAGACCTGGTGCCTGCGTAAGGTCGCGGTCGGAGTCCTGCGCGCTCGGAGATTCTGGTGCGGGACTTGCCGTACATGATCAGCCGAAGAGCAGCGTCGCCCAGGGCTGAGCCGGAACCACGCCGCCGTGGTGTGAGCACGCACCTCGTCGGCCGATTGAAGTGGACGGCCATCCGTCGGCGCAGTGAGCAGGCGACGGCATCTCGACCCGTCTGACTTCGGTGGGCGCCCGTTCTATCCGGGAGGCAGCGGCGGCGAAATCGGCCCCGAAGCACTCTCGGTGATCGAGAACAACGCGTGCTGCCTGCCCGGCCAAGGCCCGCTTCTCGGAGTACGCCCTGGATATGTCCAGCTCGGTCGCGGAGATGGCATCGAGGCTTCCCAGGTCTTCGGGGAACTCCGCCCCGAGCTGCAGGATGCTGATGTTCGGGTCGCCGGCGAAGACCATGGGAATCCGCACGGCGCGGGCCTTGTCGCTCAGGGCCAGTGCCTGGGTCCGGTGTGGCTGGCACATGGACTCGTGCTCATCGTCCTTCCATCCGTTCCAGATGCCGACACCGAGGCCGGCGAACACGGCCACGGTGACGAGGGCGACCACAGTAAGGATGGCCCGTCGCTCCCGTTCCGCCTGCTGTCTTGCTCTCTCGGCCCGAGCCCTCGCCTCCTCTGCGGCGGCTTTGCGTTCTGCTCCAGTGGCATGGTGTCGGCAGCCCTTCCCGATCTCCTGCGGGAGCTTGCATGGCGACCCCTTCTTCGTGGGGCGACCACAGCGCGCTGCCGCTCGGCGCCTTCGGGAACGGTCGTACCTGGTGGACATGCCGGGCATTGTGAACCACCCGGCCACACCGGCGCCGCGCAACCGGCCCTTTGCGTAAGCGACTTGGTCGCCATTTGCTCGACCTGTGGCGCGGGTCACATGAAATGCGTCTCGCCATTTGAGACGAACGAGGGTCGGGTGGCGCAAAGTGATGCCCGCAGACCCTGGGGATGGCCGCTCGGCCCCGACTTAGGGCGCGCAGAGGGCACGCCACCCCCAAATTGGTCTAGACAACAAGCAAACCCCAGGCCACTGACCTGGGGTTTCAGTATGGAGCGGGTGACGAGAATCGAACTCGCGCTCTCAGCTTGGGAAGCTGATGTTCTACCATTAAACTACACCCGCGTAAGACGCCGGTCGGTGCCGGTGTCGGAACGCGTCGTTACTTTACCTCATGTCGGGCCCCGCGCGCTGAAGGCGTGGGGCCCGGATGTGTTTGCGGGGTGGGGACGGGGCTGCGGGGCGCGGGAGTTGGGGCGTACGGTGGAGGCGGGGCAGAGGGTCTGGGTGGGCCTTCGACGGGATCGGAGTGCCGCCTGGAGGGCCGTCCCAATCATCCCGTAATGTGGCTTTCGTCGTCAGGTCGACGTAGGTCGACAGCCAGACGCGGCTCTTGGGGAAGGGACTCTTGGACTTGATGGAGCGCACCGTCGTCCGATGTGCCGATGGGCACGTGTTCAGCACCGCTTCGTTCCCGATGCAGCAGGCCGAGCGCCTGGGACCTGGTCGGCTCATGCGCTGCCCACGCTGCGCCCGGCTGCGCAGTGTCGTGCCGGTGCCGGTGGCGTTGGGGAAGCGGTAGCAGTCAGCAGTAGCCGAGGCGCGCGGGTCCGTCCTGATGGTGGGCGGTCCGCGCGTCTTGCGTATTCTCGGGGCGTGCTTCTCTCAGACAAAGACATCCGGGCCGAGATCGATGCCGGCCGGGTGCGGATCGAACCGTACGACGAATCCATGGTGCAGCCGTCGAGCGTCGACGTGCGTCTCGACCGCTTCTTCCGGGTGTTCGAGAACCACCGCTATCCACACATCGACCCGTCCATCGAGCAGGCCGATCTCACGCGGCTCGTGGAGCCCGAGGGGGATGAGCCGTTCATCCTGCATCCGGGCGAGTTCGTGCTCGCGAGTACGTACGAGGTCATCACCCTTCCCGACGATCTCGCCTCGCGGCTGGAGGGCAAGAGCTCGCTGGGGCGGCTCGGGCTCGTCACCCACTCCACCGCCGGGTTCATCGATCCCGGGTTCTCCGGGCACGTGACCCTTGAGCTGTCGAATCTCGCGACGCTGCCGATCAAGCTGTGGCCGGGGATGAAGATCGGGCAGCTGTGCCTGTTCCGGCTCAGTTCGCCGGCCGAGTTCCCCTACGGCAGTGAGCGGTACGGGTCGCGGTACCAGGGGCAGCGGGGGCCGACCGCTTCCCGGTCCTTCCTCAACTTCCACCGGACGCAGGTGTGAGCATGGCCCAGGCCCGCGAGAACCTCACCTACGAGGCTTTCGGCACCGCCGTGCGTGAGCTCGCGCAGGCCATCGCCGACGACGGGTACGAGCCCGACATAGTGCTGTCCATCGCCCGGGGCGGGGTCTTCGTGGCCGGAGGGCTCGCCTACGCCCTGGACTGCAAGAACATCCACCTCGTGAACGTCGAGTTCTACACCGGCGTGGGCACGACGCTCGACATGCCCGTCATGCTCGCGCCCGTCCCGAACGCGATCGACTTCTCCGACAAGAAGGTTCTGATCACGGACGACGTGGCCGACACGGGCAAGACGCTCAAGCTCGTCCACGCCTTCTGCCTCGACGCCGTGGCGGAGGTGCGGTCCGCCGTGATCTATGAGAAGTCCCACTCTCTCGTGAAGTGCGAGTACGTGTGGAAGCGGACCGATGAGTGGATCAACTTCCCTTGGAGTGTCGAGCCGCCGGTGGTGAGGAGAGTCGGGCAGGTTCTCGACGCCTGAGTCCAGCGATGCAGGGACAGCAGGGACAGCAGGGACATACGAGGGGGGCTCCCGGCACATGCCGGGAGCCCCCCTCGTCGTCACCGGCTAGAACGTACCCAGCTTGATCAGCGACAGGATCGCCACCAGCTGGATCGCGGAGGCGCCCAGGGCCTTCGGCCACGGGAGGTCGTGGGACTTGGAGACCATCAGGGTCAGCAGGGCTCCGGCGGCGATCCAGGTGATCCAGCCGAGGATCTGGACGAAGGAGGCGTCGCCGCCCGCGAACATCGCGACGACCAGGCGGGGCGCGTCCGTCAGGGCCATGATCAGCATGGAGAGGCCGGCCGTGGGCTGCCAGGCGCCGTCGCCGCCGAGCTGGCGGGCCAGGGTGTGGGTGACCACACCCAGGATCAGGGTGCTCACCACCATCGTCACGGCGGTGACGAGCACGATCGGTACGGCGTTCGACAGCGTCGCGTTGATCACGTCTTCGCGGGCCGTGTCGAAGCCGAAGACGGCCAGCAGGCCGTACAGGAACGTCACGATGAGGGCGGGGCCCCACACCGCGTAGTCGCGCATCACCAGGAACGTCTGGTTCGGGCTGGTGACGATGCCTTTGAGGAGGGCCTTCCAGGGCAGCCGCGGACCGAGCGGGGCCGCCGGGGCCTGGCCCGCGCGGTAGGGCTCGCTCTGGTGGTACGGGTCCTCGCCGACGGCGAACATCTGGGTGTGCCCCGGGTTGTTGGCCGCGTACGGGTCCGCGCCGCCGCCGTGCGGGTGCGAGCCGTCGTCGCCGAAGTACTCCGGCTCGCCATGGTTCCCGTGGGCCCCGTGGTTGCCGTGGGTCCCGTAATTACCGGGGTGACCGCCGCCGTGCGTCTGGGGCCAGCCCTGGCCGCCGCCCCGGCCGCCGCCGTACGGCGGTTGCGGGGGCGTCTGGGGGTAGCCGTACGACGGGCCGCCTGCCTGCGGGGCCTGCTGTCCGTACGGAGGGTTTTGCGGTCGCGCTTGAGGAGCGCGGTTGTCCCGGCCGCGTCCGATCCTGAATCCAGCCACGTCATCGAACGTACCTGGTCCCGGGCAGCCGCGTGCCGGGCCGGGGCCAACCGGCCCGGCTTTGCGGCCGAGCTGTGACATCCCCTAAGGGATCGTCAGGGATGTGTGAGGGGTTCGGTCGGGGATGCGCTCAGGGGTGCGTTCAGGGACGTGCTCAGGGTGCGTAAGGGCTGGTCCCAGGGCCGGGAAGGGGGCGGCCCTGGGACCGAGACCGACCAGCCCTGGTTCCCGGCGCCGGGCAGGGGACGGCCCTGGGACCAGCCCTGGTTCCCGCCCCGGCCGTCCGTCTCAGTGGCTGCTCAGGTATCTGCCGTACGACAGTGCCGTCGTGGGGGACGGGAGGCCCAGGTTCTTCGGGGTGAGGGCGTAGGAGCCCGTCACCGAGGTCTTCGGGAAGACCCAGACGCCGCCGGAGTTCGTGTTCTCGCCCGGGGTGCCGACGGCCGTGTCCGGGATGCCGTCCTTGTCGTAGTCGCCGGTGGCGACGGCCGTGCCGAAGCCGTCGGAGGTCTCGGCGGCGCCGGGGACGCGGGGCCGGTCCTGGTGGTACTGGACGGACGACGCCTCGCCGTACCGGTCGACGATGCCGCCGGCGTGGCCCAGCAGGAGCGTGGCCGCGCCGGCCGCCCTCCGGCTGCCGATGGCCTCGCCGGGGGCGCCCGCGACCAGGTCGTCGCGGCCGTCGCCGTTGAAGTCCAGTACGGCGAGGGACGCGCCGAAGCGGTCGCCGTCCTCGGCGACGCCGTACACGCCGACCGTGTCCTGGTTGAGGGTCTGGGAGCGATAGCCGAAGGAGTTCGCGTCCCCGTACTCGATGTGGATGCCGCCGCCCTTGGCGTACGACTCCGGGCCGCACGGGTCGTCGATGTTCTCGTCGGCGATCTCGCGGCACTCGCCGAGGGCCAGGTCGTCCAGGCCGTCGCCGTCGAAGTCGCCGACGGCGAGCGCGGAGGCGGCGCCGTTGCTCGAGTTCCACGTGTTGGCCATGCGCTGCTCGGCGGGGTCCCACGCCCACAGCCGTACGTGGGACTGGGTGTAGGGGGCGTTGATGGTGTGGAAGGCGAGGGCCAGGTCGTCCGTGCCGTCGGCGGTGAAGTCGCCGGTGGCGAGGAGCGGGGCGCGGCCGCCCATGGGGGTGGCCAGGACGGTCGTGACGACGACGTCCTCACCGCCGTCGACGACGGCGCGCAGAACGACCTTGTCCCGGCCGCCGACCACGATGTCCCGGCCGCCGTCGCCGGTCAGGTCCGCCGCCGCGACCGACCAGCCGTACGCCGACTTCGCCGACGGGCCGGTGAGGACGGTGGACCCCGGGCCGGTGCCGCTCTTCGCGCCGCCGACGACGGTGACCGAGCCCGCGTCCACGCCACGGCCGGTGACGTCCTCGCCGGGCGCGCCGACGACCAGCTCCGCCACGCCGTCGCCGCTCAGGTCCTCCAGCGCCACGGCCGCGCCGAAGCGGTCGCCCGCCTCCGGGGTGCCGGGGACCTCGGCGGTGGCCTGGCCGACCCGGATGCCTCCGTGTCTGCCCAGGCCCTTCGCGCCGCCCCAGACGACGTTCACATAGCCGGCCTTCGCCTTGCCGTTCACGGTCGCGTCGGGGACGCCGACGGCCAGGTCCGCGTAACCGTCGCCGTTGAAGTCGCTGGTCACGGGGGTGGGCTGGGCGGCTGCCGGGTGGGTGCCGAGGGTGAGGGCCACGGCCGCCGTGGTGGCGGTGGCGGCGGCCAGGGCGTACGTCCGTCTGCGCACGGGGGGCTCCAGGTGGGTGGCCGGATGTCGGGGTCATGGCTGGTTCACCTGTGTGACACCTGGAGGCCGTACGGGGTTGTGCGCGTGGGTGGGCGGGAGGGTTCCGTCGTTGTCCCGGAGGGTGCTGGGGGATGCTGGGGGCTACGACCAGAACTCGCTCTCCTTGTCCATGTCCTCCTGGCATTCGTCGATGTCCGTGAACTTGTCTCCGACGATCCGGAAGACGAGACAGCCGTTCTGTTCGAGGCGCTTGCCGTTGCGCTCGGCCGTGTAGCGGTGCACGGAGACCGCGTGGCCCCGGCCGTCCACGCAGACATGGCTCAGCTGGACGTTGAACGTCCCGTCGGTCTCCTGGAAGAGCCGCTGGTACAGGTCGATGATCGAGTTCTGGCCCTTGTAGTCGCCCGACAGGAGGTGGCTGCCGGGGACGTGGTGGGTGCAGTCCGAGGCCATCATGCCGCGGAGGCTGTCCATGTCGCCGCGTGTGAAGGCCTCGTAGCCCTTGCGGACGAGCGCTGCGTTCGGGTGTTCGGCCATGGGGATCGCCGGCTTTCCGCTGTTCGTGGTGGTTGAGGGCTGGTTGATGCCCATATAGGAATTATGTTCGCGGGCGGCCGTCTTCGCGAGCGCGCTCATGTGCGCGCGGGTCGCATCTCCTCGCTGTCGCGAGCGAGTCATTACGCTCTGTGAATGAGTGCGTGTGCGTTGTGAGCGTTTCCCGGTGAGTGTTCCGTGTTCACGGACATCGATCCCCGGTGGGCTGTGGAAAGGCAACTGCCTGCGAATGTGCGCCTGTTGGCGCATGACATCACCCGCGATGTGCTCCCCGGGGACGACTTCGACCTCGTGCACGCCCGGTTGGTGCTGCTGCATCTGCCGCAGCGCTCTGCGGATGGCTCTGGCGGCTTCGCGTACCGGCCAGTCCCGGACCTTGGCCTTCATCATGGCGAGCGCCAGGTGCTGGGCGACGTGTTGTTTGTGCGGGCCGGTCAGGCCGGTGGCGTCGCGCAGGCCACGGACCTCGGAGCGGCGGTGCAGCAGGACGTCGCACATCTCGGCGTACAACTCTGCTCGACGATCACCGCCAGGACGTGGGACGCGTCCTCCTGTCCGGCGTCCCGCGGCACCGACGCGAGGCTTCGGCGCTCCCCGCCGGACACCGCGCCCAGGTACGGCTCCCTGGACACGGTGTGCGGCGGCTGCGGTACGACGCTGACGGCCACGTACATCTGGCGCATCCGGAACACGAACTCGCTCTGGGTGGCGATGCCGACCGTTTCCATGTCCCGGACGCTTGCGCGGAGTTGGCGGAGGTACACCTGTCGGCCGCCGCGAGCTGCGGTCTCGCCCTCCGCAGGGGGAGGGGTGGTCCCCAGCTCCGAGCACAGGAAGCTCAGGACCGCTACGCAGAGCGAGGCGTACAGCCAGCTCCAGCTGAGATCGCCGTCATTCAGGACCTGGTTCGTCGCCACGCCGCCCGCGACCAACAGCCCCGCGCCGCCCAGGATCCGCAGTCCGCGTCGTACCCCCGTCATCCCCGCCCCCTGCTCGCTCCTGCACCGCTGGTACCAGCCAAGCGTGTATATGCCCGTGTCGGCCGGGAAGTTGACGGATTCGAGATCGGTCAGGGGCAACGGGATCAGGTGGGGCTGTCACTCACCGTCCTTGTTCCACGTATTTCTTGAAGTGCTCCAGATCGTTGCCGACCACGCGTTCGACAGCGTTCGCCTGAGCGAATCCTCTCGGGCCGCCGAAGGTGTCCCTGACGGCGTCCGGGTCGTACTCGAGCCGTGCCTGGACGCGGGTGTGGTTCTTGTCGATCGGGAGCAGGGAGAAGGAGCCCGTCAGCTCGGGGGCGCCTCTGGTGTGCCACTCCAGCACGCGATTCTCCGCGTGGTCGTGGTAGTCGGCATCGAGTTCGCGGGTGTGGTCGCCGGCCTCGATGGACAGATGCGCCCGGCCCTTCGCGTCCGCACGGGCGTCGCGTACTCCGTCCACAAAGCGTGAGTAGTTCTCCACGTGGTGCAGGCTGTCCCAGGCCTTGCCGATCGGGACTCCGACGTCGACGTGTTTTTCGAGGGTGCTCATGGCCCACCTCCATGTTCGGCTCATGGCGTACGGCCTTGCTCTTTCCAGTGTGCGCCTGGGGCCTCAGTCCGGCTTGGTGCCCGGTTCGCACCAGACGTACTTCCCGTTCGTGCCGTTCACCCTGAACCAGCCCCAGTCGTCCGCGTACGCGTTGATCAGGTGCAGGCCCCGGCCGGACACGGAGGTGTCCGTGGGGGAGGTGATCGTCGGGGGCGTCGGGTCCGTGTCCCAGGCGCCGAGGCGGAAGGCGGGGCCGGACTGTCTGATCCTCATGGCCGCCGAGCCATCGGTTCGCTGGTCGGGGTGGTGGCTGTGGGATCGGGGTGCGTTTGTGCGGCTGTCGTACGTATGGTCCTTCGGAGGGTTCGGGACGGCCCAGTGTCCCGGCCGGGGACCGTGAGGGGGGCGAGATGGCGCAGGTGAGGGCGGCTACGGAGGCAGGGCATGCCCGCTACACCTACCGGCTGCGCGTGTCATCCGCTGCCCGCACCGCGCCGGCGGCGGAGTGGGACCGGTGCCGCTGGCTGTGGAACGAATGCGTCGCCAAGTCCAAGGCCGTACACCTGCACAACAGGGCCACCGGCCAGAAGGCCACGTGCGGCCCGGCCCAGCTCGACAGGATGCTGACCGAAGCCCGCGCCCGTACGCCGTGGCTGCGTGAGGGCTCGTCGGTTGTCCAGCAGCAGGTCATCCGCGACTTCGGCACATCCCGGGCCAAGGCGCACAAGGACATCCGGGAACGCCTGCCGATGCGGCAGCGGGCCGGGATGCCGAAGTGGAAGACCAAACGCGAGGCACTGCCACCCTCAACTACACCAAGTGCGGATTCCGGTTGAAGGACGGCCGACTGCATCTGGCGGGCGGCATCGTCGTGGCGGTGGTGTGGTCGCGGGAGTTGCCGGCTGAGCCGTCCTCGGTGCGCGTGTACCAGGACAGCCTCGGGCACTGGTATGCCTCGTTCGTCGTCCCCGCCCAGGTCCAGCCCCTGCCGGAGACCGGCCGCGCACTCGGCGTCGACTGGGGCGTGAAGGAGACCGCGACCACCACGTCCAACGCTCACGACCTGCCGCACGCCGAGCACGGCAAGAAGGCGAAGGAGAAGCTGACCCGGTACGACCGGATGATGGCCCGCCGCAAGCCGAAGAAGGGCAAGCCCGCCTCGAAGGGCTACCGCGAGGCGAAGAAACTGCGGGCGAAGGCGCACAAGAAGGTCGCGAGGCAGCGTGAGGACACCGGCCGCAAGTGGGCCAAGAAGGTGGTTCGCGACCACGACGCCATCGCTGTCGAGGACTTCCGCCCGAAGTTCCTCGCCAAGACCACGATGGCCCGCAAGGCCGCTGACGCCGCCATCGGCGCCACCAAGAAGGCACTGATCGAGATGGGCCGCAAGCACGGGCGGGACATCCGCCTCGTACACCCCGCGCACACCACGATGGACTGCGCGCACTGCGATGCGAGAGCCAGGCATCGCCCGCCGCTGGGTGAGCGTACCTACACCTGCACCGCGTGCGGAAACGTGTCCCCACGGGACAAGAACTCCGCACGCGTCATGCTCGTCCGGGCTGGTCTCAACCCGGCTGGTGCTGATGGCGGAAGACCTCCTGGAGCGCTGCTCCAGGAGGGAGCCTGAGCCAGGAATCCCCTCCCCTTCAGGGAGGGGAGGACTCAATGAAGCATTCCCCTGACGAGGTCGCTCTCCACGGTCGTCGCGCCGGCCGTCGTCACGCCCTTCGACGAACCCCGGAGCAGGACGGAGCCCGTCTCGCCGATCGCGTACAGGTCGGCCTTGCCGTCCCGGTTCGTGTCGCGGAGGCGGATCGTGTGGCCGAAGTACTCGCCTGCGGACAAGTCGCCAGGTACGCCTGCCGTGTTGCGGGCGAAGAACTGCGAACCCTTCGCTGTGAGGCCCCACTTGCTGCCGTACAGGACGTGGACGCCGCCCGCTTCGGGCTTGCCGGACAGGCCCTCGCCCGGCGCGGCGATCGCGAGGTCGCGGTAGCCGTCGCCGTTCACGTCGCCGGAGGTGATCGCGTCGCCGAAGGCGTCGTACGACTCGGGGGTGCCCTCCACCCCGGACGTCGCCTGGGTGAAGCGGGCCGACCTCGACGGGCCGGAGGCGGACCCGTACCAGACCGTCACCCGGCCCTTGACCTTGTCGTGGATCGGCGTGCCGATGGCGATGTCGCCGTAGCCGTCCTTGTCGAAGTCGTTGATGACGCCGTCGCCGCCGCGGTCGGACTGGCCGCCGTTGCCGTTGACGCGCTCCAGGCGGAGGGTTTTGCCGGGGTACAGCTTGGCCTTGCCGCCCGAGATGAACCAGGCGTCGGAGGCGATGTACTCCGGGTGGACCACGTCGCCGATGATGACGAGGTCGGTCTTGCCGTCCTTGTTCACCTTGCCGGAGATGAGGGCGGTGGAGGAGAAGGGCGTCGATTTGTCCAGGACCGTCACCGAGCCCTTCACACCCGACTTGTTGATCGAGCCGCGGTAGACGTACGTCTTGCCGTCGCGGACGAGGGCCAGGTCCGGATGGCTGTCGCCGTTGAAGTCGCCGGTGGCGAGGTCGAGGGCCTCGCCGGAGGCGCCCTTCGGGCCCTTGTTCGGGACGGTGGTGCCGCCGGACAGGCCCTTCTTTCCGCCCCAGAGGACGGTGACGGTGCCGTTGTTCTTGGCGCCGCCGACGTCCTCGCCGTTGGCGGACACCGCGAGGTCGCCGTAGCCGTCCTTGTTGAAGTCGGCGGCCGTGCGGAACTCTCCGAAGAAGTCGTCCGTCTCGTCGTCCCCGGGAACGCCGGCGCTCGCCTGGTCGATGAACTGGCTCTTCGTACCGGGGCCGTCCGCCGTGCCGAAGGTGACGAGGACGCCGCCGCCCTTACTGGCGTCGCTCTCGGTGCCGTAGGAGAAGACCGCGAAGTCGCGGTGGCCGTCGCCGTTGAAGTCGTCGGCGTGCTTGGCGGGGGCGGCGGACGCGGGGCCGATGAAGAGGGAGAGGGGGGTCAGTGTCGCCGCGACCAGTGTCGCGGCGACCGTGGTCGTACGGATGCGCATGAGCGTCCTTGGAAGGAGGGGTGCGGGGTCGAGTGGAGGGGTCGGCTACTGGGCGATCGGCGCGCCGAAGCTGTACGACGTCTCCTTGAGACCGGCGTTCGCCGCTGTGATGGTCTTCGCGCCTGTCGTGGTCAGGCCGGTGCTCGTGCCGTTCAGGATGACGAGCGCGCCCTTGGTGTCCTCGCCGGGGGCGGCGACGACCAGTTCGGCCTTGCCGTTCTTGTTGAGGTCGATCAGGCGGACGGCGCCACCGAAGCCGTCCTGGCTCTCGGCGGTGCCGGGGACGTACGGGGTGTCCTGGCTGTACTCCTTGGCGCCCTTGGTGGTCAGGCCGGAGGCCGAGCCGTACAGGACGGTGACCGTGCCGGCGCTCCACTTGGTGCCCCAGTCCTCGCCGGCGGTGCCGACCGCGATGTCGGCGTAACCGTCGCCGTTGATGTCGCCGATGGAGAGCGAGCCGCCGAAGCGGTCGTCCTGCTCTCCCGTGCCGGGGACTCCGGGGGTGTCCTGGTTGATGACGGTCGGGGTCTGGGTGAGGTCGGGGCCGCCCTTGCCGCCGTACCAGATCTCCAGCTGGCCGCCGAGGTGGCCGGCGCCGCTGTTGCTCACCGGGTCCTCGGCCTGGGTGAGGACGAGGTCGCCGTAGCCGTCGCCGTTGATGTCGCCCATGGAGACGGGGCCGTCGCCCTCGGCCGCGGGCATGTCGACGAGGGCCGTCTTCGTGCCGTTGTACGTGTGGTACCGGACCTGGCCGCCGGGGTCGGAGGTCGTCGAGTACGTGTACACGCGCTCGGCCGCCGCGTCGCCGGTGATGTCGCCCGCGCCGACGTCGAACGTGGAGCCGACGGTGCCGACGAAGCTCATGCTCGCCGAGCCGCCGGTGGTCTTCTGGAACGGGCCGTTGTAGATACGGGTCTGGGCCTGGCCGGTGACCGTGAGGTCGGGTGAGCCGTCGCCATTGAAGTCGGCCGCGGCGAGGCCCTGGGAGTAGCCGGTCTCCGGGGTGATCGTGGACGGCTGCGGGAGGGCGGTGCCGCCGGACAGGCCGCTCTTGCCGCCCCAGAGGATGGTGACCTGACCGACGTAGCTCTTGCCGCCGAGGCTCTCGCCCGTCGCGCCGACCGCGAGGTCCGCGTAGCCGTCCTTGTTGAAGTCGGCGGAGGCGAGGCTGCTGCCGAAGTAGTCCCGGTCCTCGGCCGAACCGGCGACTCCGCTGGTGTTCTGCGTGATCACGCTCCGCCTGGCAGCCGAGACGCCGGACGACGAGCCGTAGAGCACGACCACCGCGCCGGCCTGCGAGGCGCTGCCGACATCGGTGCCGCTCGCGCCGACCGCGAGGTCGCGGTAGCCGTCGCCGTTGAAGTCGTCGGAGTACTTGGCGACCGCCGCGCCGGCGGGTGTGGCCAGGGCGAGCGGGGTCAGGCCGGAGGCGAGGAGGCCTGCGGCCAGGAGGAAGGAGCGAGTGCGCAAGGGGACTCCAGGGGGGAGGAGGGCTCGCGCCGAGCGGGCGGGGCCCAACTGCCGTCGTAAGGGTGTGCGAGCAGGAGACCCGTGGAGGGGCGGGAGGGTTGCACGGGAGGTCGGTGAACTTTCGGGGTTACGGTGCGCCTGTCGCGGTCCGTCCTTCGCGGTCCGTGGCGCGTCCTTCGTGGTGCGCCGTGCGCGGAGAGGGCCCGCACCCTTGTCGGATGCGGGCCCCCTCGGTGTACGTCAGTCCGTGCTCAGTTGGCCGCGTTCGCGCCGAAGACCGGCTGGCCGTCCGTGGAGACGCCGACCGCGGACGGGGCGAGGGAGCGGGAGCCGGTCGTGGTGATCTTCGTGCCGTCGGAGGGCAGGTAGACCACGGAGCCGTTGAAGTCGTTCTCGCCGTACGCGCCGACCGTCAGGTCCGCCTTGCCGTCGCCGGTGACATCGGTGAGCTTCACGTCGCCGCCGAAGCGGTCGTCCGTCTCGTCCGAGCCGGGGACACCCGCCGTGGACTGGGCGAGGTACTGGTAGCCGGAGGCGGTGTTCAGACCGGACTCCGCGCCGTACAGGACGGTCACGGCGCCGGTGTTGACGACACCGCCGAGGTTCTCGCCGGGGGAGCCGACCACCAGGTCGGTCTTTCCGTCGCCGTTGATGTCGCCGAGGGACAGCTCGCTGCCGAACCAGTCGCCGCGCTCGGAGGAGCCGGGCACGTTGCCGCTGTCCTGCGTCACCGCGACCGTGGTGCCCGGGCCGTCGGCGGAGCCGTACACGACGTGCACCTTGCCGCCGGTGGAGGACTCGGGCACGGAGGGCTGGCTGCCGTCCTTGGACGGGTCCCAGTCCTGGCCGGTGACGATGTCGCCGAAGCCGTCGCCGTTGATGTCGCCGATACCGGTGATGATGCCGCGCTTCAGCTCCTTCGCGCCGGAGGCGCTGAGACCGGAGGCGGTGCCGGGCACGTACCAGTTGGTGTTGTAGCCCCAGTCGCTGTCGGTCTCATAGCCGTCGACGACGAGGTCGGTCCGCTTGTCGCCGTTGACGTCGCCCGCGGTGAGCACCAGCGTGCCGGTGCCCTTGCCGGAGCGGATGTCGGTGGTGAAGCTGTACCGGCCGCCGTACGTGCCGGACTTGCTGATGCCGCCCTTGAAGACGTACACCCGGTTCGACGTGGAACCGACCGCGAGGTCCTCCTTGCCGTCGCCGTCGAAGTCGCCGGACGCGAGGGCGGTGCCCCAGTAGTCGTGCGAGGACGTCGCCGGGTCCTTGATGGTGGTGGCGCCGGACAGGCCCTGCGCCGAGCCCCACACGATGAGGACCGTGCCGCCGTCGGTGTCGCCGTCGACGTCCTCGCCCGGTGCGGACACGGCCAGGTCGTCGAAGCCGTCGCCGTTGTAGTCGCCGTACGCGCTGACCCAGCCGAAGCCGTCGCCGGTCTCCGCGCTGCCGGGCACGCCAGTGGTGTTCTGGCTGATCGTGGTGCGCTTCGTCGAGGTCACACCGTTCGCCGAGCCGTACAGGGCGACGATCTGGCCGGCGCCCCTCTTGCCGCCGACGGTGGCGTAGCCGGCCGAGTACGCGACATCGCCGAAGCCGTCGCCGTTGAAGTCGGCCACGGGCTGGTGGACCGAGTCGGCCGCCGTCGCCGTCACGGCCGAGAAGGTGAGCAGACCGCCCGTCAGAGCGGCCGCGGAGGCCGTCGCGAGGGCGAGTCGCAGGTGCTTGTGCATGCGGGAATCTCCTGCCGCATGCGGACGCCTGGCAGACGTCCGCAGTCAATGGGGTGCCCTTCCTGTCCGCGTTCGCCCGGAGTTCACCGGGAGTCAACGGGGAAGTTGGCGAACAGGAGACCGATGAGGGTGGGGGAGGGTTGTACGGGTGTTCGGTGAGTTTCTGGGGGTGGTGGGGCTCCGGGGGGAGGGCGGACCTCGTCCCCCGGTTTTTCAATTCGGCCCCCGACGATGCTGGCTGCGCTGCTAGCGTTGCAGCCATGGAGATGAAAACGGTCACGATAAGGCTTCGGGCGGACGAGTTGGACGCGGTGCGCCGTCGTGCGGAAGCGCAGGGCAAGAGCCTCCAGGCGCACATGCACGACACCCTGCTCGCGGAGTCGAAGGAGGCGGACCGGCTGCTGCGCCGGTCCGTGCGGGAGGGTGTGGAACGCTACGCGGAGGCGTTCGCCGAGAGCGACCGGGAGAACGACGCCCGGCTGGCTCGTCAGCGTGAGGCGGCTCGTGGCTTCGAGCGGGAGCCAGGCGAGTGGTGATCCCTATCGACCTGCCCAAGCTGCTGTCCGTGGCCGAGACCCTGCCGAATGATCCCCAGGTGGATGACCTGGGCGTCCTGACCTGCGCGTGCGACCGGCTGTCCGCCGTGGCACTGGAACGCGAGGTCTACCCCACGCTCCGCTACAAGGCGGCGGCCCTGCTGGAGCAACTGGCCCGCCACGATGCTCTGGAACACAGCAACTTCCAGTTCGCCTGGCTGGCCGTCCGCGAGTTCGCCCGTCTGAACGGCCACCGGCTGGAGGCGGAGCCCAAGGACGCGCGGGACCTGGTGCTCGGAGTCCGTGCGTACGAGATCGAATTGCCGGAGAGTGCCAAGACCCTGTCGTCGTGGTGGGAGCCGGTCGGCAAGGACTGAGCGCACGGTACGGCCCGCTCGGCATACGACGGCGCCCCATGCCCGGCAGGGAACCGGCTGGGCATGGGGCGCCGCGACGACCGTAGAAGCTACTTCACCGGCTGCGGCTCCGGCTCGTTCTCCGTCTCCGCCGTGCCCGCCGGGGGCTCGTCGTCGTCCGGGACCGGGGTCTTGACGGACTCCAGCAGCAGCTGGGCGACGTCGACGACCGTGATGGACTCCTTGGCCTTGCCGTCGTTCTTCTTGCCGTTGACCGAGTCGGTCAGCATGACCAGGCAGAACGGGCAGGCGGTGGAGACGATGTCCGGGTTGAGGGAGAGGGCCTCGTCGACGCGCTCGTTGTTGATGCGCTTGCCGATCCGCTCCTCCATCCACATCCGCGCGCCACCGGCGCCGCAGCAGAAGCCGCGTTCCTTGTGGCGGTGCATCTCCTGCTGGCGCAGGCCCGGGACGGCGGTCATGATCTCGCGCGGGGGCGTGTAGATCTTGTTGTGACGGCCCAGGTAGCAGGGGTCGTGGTAGGTGATGAGGCCCTCGACCGGGGTCACCGGGATCAGCTTGCCCTCGTCGATGAGGTGCTGGAGCAGCTGGGTGTGGTGGATGACCTCGTAGTCACCGCCGAGCTGCGGGTACTCGTTGCCGATGGTGTTGAGGCAGTGCGGGCAGGTGGCGACGATCTTCTTGGCCGACTTGGGCTTCAGCGTCGAGGGATCGTCCTCGTCCTCGCCGAAGGCCATGTTCAGCGCGGCCACGTTCTCCATGCCGAGCTCCTGGAACAGGGGCTCGTTGCCGAGACGGCGGGCGGAGTCACCGGTGCACTTCTCGTCGCCGCCCATGATCGCGAACTTGACGCCCGCCATGTGCAGCAGCTCCGCGAAGGCCTTCGTCGTCTTCTTCGCGCGGTCCTCCAGCGCGCCGGCGCAGCCGACCCAGTACAGGTACTCGACCTCGGACAGGTCCTCGATGTCCTTGCCGACGACCGGCACCTCGAAGTCGACTTCCTTCAGCCACTCCAGGCGCTGCTTCTTCGCCAGGCCCCAGGGGTTGCCCTTCTTCTCCAGGTTCTTGAGCATCGTGCCCGCCTCGGACGGGAACGCGGACTCGATCATCACCTGGTAGCGGCGCATGTCGACGATGTGGTCGACGTGCTCGATGTCCACCGGGCACTGCTCGACACAGGCACCGCAGGTGGTGCAGGACCACAGGACGTCCGGGTCGATGACGCCGTTCTCCTCGACGGTCCCGATCAGCGGCCGCTCGGCCTCGGCGAGCGCGGCGGCGGGCACCGAGGCCAGCTGCTCCTCGGACGCCTTCTCCTCGCCCTCCATGGTCTTGCCGCCACCGGCGAGCAGATACGGGGCCTTGGCGTGCGCGTGGTCGCGCAGCGACATGATCAGCAGCTTGGGGGAGAGCGGCTTGCCGGTGTTCCAGGCCGGGCACTGCGACTGACAGCGACCGCACTCGGTGCAGGTCGAGAAGTCGAGGATGCCCTTCCAGGAGAACTGCTCCACCTGGCTGACACCGAAGACGTCGTCGTCACCCGGGTCGGTGAAGTCGATCGGCTCGCCGCCGGAGGTCATCGGCTGCAGAGCGCCGAGGGCGGTGGCGCCGTCCGCGTTCCGCTTGAACCAGATGTTCGGGAAGCCGAGGAAGCGGTGCCAGGCGACACCCATGTTGGTGTTCAGCGAGACCGTGATCATCCAGATCAGCGAGGTGCCGATCTTGATCATCGCGACGAAGTACACCAGGTTCTGGAGCGTCGAGGGGTCCAGGTCCTTGAAGGCGAGGACCAGCGGATAGGAGGCGAAGTACCCGGCCTCGTAGTGCTCCACATGGTGGATCGCGCCCTCAAGGCCCCGCAGGACGTAGATCGCCAGGCCGATGGTGAGGATGACGTACTCGACGAAGTACGCCTGCCAGGCCTTGGAGCCCGCGAAACGCGACTTGCGGCCGGCCCGGGAGGGCAGGTTGAGCAGCCGGATGGCCATCAGCACGAGGATGCCGAGGATCGTCATCACACCGATGAACTCGATGTACATCTCGAACGGGAGGAAGCCGCCGATGACCGGCAGCGTCCAGTCCGCCTGGAACAGCTGGCCGTACGCCTGGGCGAGGGTCGGCGGCAGCGTCAGGAAGCCGATCGCGACGAACCAGTGGGCGAAGCCGACGATCCCCCACCGGTTCATCCGGGTGTGGCCCAGGAACTCCTTGGCCAGGGTGATCGTGCGCGCCTTCGGGTCGTCCGTGCGGCTGCCCGCCGGCACCGGCTGACCGAGCTTCACGAACCGGTAGATCTGCGTCACGGCTCGGGCGATCAGCGCGACGCCGACCACGGTCAGGACCAGCGACACGATGATCGCGGCGAGTTGCATTTCGGGCTCCTCGGGCCTGCGAGGGTTCTACGAGCGAGGGTTCAACAAGCAAATTACTAAGCGGTAACTTACGCGATTCTTCGAGAGTACCCGCATCTATTGCCGCACTGTAGCCAGAGGGCCGGTGATCTGCGTCGCTGAGGGTTGCCTGAGTGGATGGGCCGAGCGGGGTCCCGTGATCGCGCTCTTTCGAAACGATCGTGTTATTCATGAGAAATTGCGACAATAGCGCCTAACTTGGACCTGTGCTGTATGGAATCCTCGCCGCCGCCTCCGCCCTGTTGCTGACCGCCGTGCTCTCGGCGGCCGTCCGCGTACCCGCGCTGCGGTTCGGGATCGTGGAGCGCCGGCGGGGGCGCGGGGTGCCGTTGCTCGGGGGCGTCGCGGTCATGGCCGGGGTCGGGGGCGTGGCGTGGGTGGGGGAGTGGAGCGGGGTCGCTCCGCTGGGGCACGAGGCCGGGTGGCTGGTGGTCGTCGGGGCCGGGCTCGGGGTGCTCGGGCTCGTCGGCGACGTGGCGCGGCTTCCCTTCGTGGTGCGGACGGCCGGGGTCGTGGTCGCCGCCGCGCTGGTCGTGCCGTACGGCGAACTGGGCGTGCTCGGCGGGGTGTTGGGCGTCGTCTGGATCGTCTTTGTGGTGCACGGGTTCAAGGGGATGCGGCGTTCGGACGGGGTGCTCGGGGTGGTCGGCGCCGTCACCGCGTTCGCGTTGAGCGGGTGTGCTGCGGCCGAGGTCATGGACGGTCTGGCGACCCTCTTCAGCGTGCTGGCGGCCGCGCTCACCGGGTTCCTGATGCACAACTGGCCCCCCGCGCGGGTCGTACTCGGCACCTGCGGGGCCCTCTTCGTGGGGTTCCTGCTCGCGGGTGGGGTGCTGCATGTGTACGCCGTCGGCCACGAGGGGGGCGTCGGGGCGCCCTTCGCCCTCACGGCCGTGGCGACCGCCGACGCCGTCCTCGTCCTCGTCTCGCGGAAACGGGCGGGCCGGGAGCTGTGGCGCTGCGGCCCCGACCATCTCGCGCACCGGCTGCGGCGGCTGGGCCTCACGCCGCCGGGGGTGGCGATCGTGCTGGGAGCCGCGACCGCGGGCGCCGCCGGTGTCGGCCTCGGTATCCACATGCTGTGGACGCAGCCGCGTACGGCATGGTGGGTGGCCGGGGTCGCCGGGGTGGTCGTACTCGGGGCGCTCTGCGTGCCGGTGGGTGCGGCCCGGCCCGCTCCCACCGGCATCCGGCCTCTCCCCACCGCCGCCCGGTCCGCCCCGACCGGCGTCCATCGCGCCCCGACCGGCGCCCATCGCGCCCCGACCGGCGTCCAGCGCGCCTCCGCCGGCGTCCCTCGCGTCCCCGCGGCCGTTCACCGCGTCCCCGCCGCCGTCGCCCGTCCTCGTTCCCGGCCCCGGCCCATTCCTGGGGGGCGGGTGGGGTAGGGGCGCTCTGCGGGGCGTGGCTGAGCCGCCGGCCCGGTTGGATCGGTCGTCGCGGTCGGAAGACAACCCCTGCGCACGAGTCACGTCGCCCCTCGCCCGCACATATGCGCAGGTCAGGCCCGCCTTGCGCATAAGGAAAACATAAGAGTTGAGCCCCCTCGACTCAGCTCTGTTGACCCGGCGCTGGGCGTCATGCACACTTGAGTCCGTTCCACTCAAGTCATTGTTGGAGGAATTGAAATGGCACGTGCGGTCGGCATCGACCTGGGCACGACTAACTCCGTCGTCAGCGTTCTTGAAGGCGGCGAGCCCACCGTCATCACCAACGCAGAGGGCGCCAGGACCACGCCGTCCGTCGTCGCCTTCGCCAAGAACGGTGAGGTGCTCGTCGGAGAGGTCGCCAAGCGCCAGGCGGTCACGAACGTGGACCGGACGATTCGGTCCGTGAAGCGTCACATGGGCACGGACTGGAAGATCGAGCTCGACGGGAAGCACTTCAACCCGCAGCAGATGAGCGCCTTCATCCTGCAGAAGCTGAAGCGCGACGCCGAGGCCTACCTGGGCGAGAAGGTCGCGGACGCGGTCATCACCGTCCCGGCGTACTTCAACGACTCCGAGCGGCAGGCCACCAAGGAGGCCGGTGAGATCGCGGGCCTCAACGTCCTGCGCATCGTCAACGAGCCCACCGCCGCCGCCCTCGCCTACGGTCTCGACAAGGACGACCAGACGATCCTCGTCTTCGACCTCGGTGGCGGCACCTTCGACGTGTCGCTCCTGGAGATCGGTGACGGCGTCGTCGAGGTGAAGGCCACCAACGGCGACAACCACCTCGGTGGTGACGACTGGGACCAGCGCGTCGTCGACTACCTGGTGCAGCAGTTCCGCGCCGGGCACGGCGTGGACCTCGCCAAGGACAAGATGGCCCTGCAGCGTCTGCGTGAGGCCGCCGAGAAGGCCAAGATCGAGCTGTCCTCGTCCACCGAGACCTCGATCAACCTGCCCTACATCACCGCCTCCGCCGAGGGCCCGCTGCACCTGGACGAGAAGCTCACCCGGGCTCAGTTCCAGCAGCTGACGGCCGACCTGCTGGAGCGCTGCAAGACGCCGTTCCACAACGTCATCAAGGACGCCGGGATCGCCCTCTCCGAGATCGACCACGTCGTTCTCGTCGGTGGCTCCACCCGTATGCCCGCCGTCGCCGAGCTCGTCAAGGAGCTGACCGGCGGCAAGGAGGCCAACAAGGGTGTGAACCCGGACGAGGTCGTCGCCATCGGCGCCTCGCTCCAGGCCGGTGTCCTCAAGGGTGAGGTCAAGGACGTCCTGCTCCTCGACGTGACCCCGCTGTCCCTCGGTATCGAGACCAAGGGCGGCATCATGACCAAGCTCATCGAGCGGAACACGACGATCCCGACCAAGCGGTCCGAGATCTTCACCACCGCCGAGGACAACCAGCCGTCCGTGCAGATCCAGGTCTACCAGGGCGAGCGCGAGATCGCGGCGTACAACAAGAAGCTCGGGATGTTCGAGCTGACCGGTCTGCCGCCGGCGCCCCGCGGCGTCCCGCAGATCGAGGTGTCCTTCGACATCGACGCCAACGGCATCATGCACGTGACCGCGAAGGACCTGGGCACGGGCAAGGAGCAGAAGATGACCGTCACCGGCGGCTCCTCGCTGCCGAAGGACGAGGTCGACCGCATGCGCCAGGAGGCCGAGCAGTACGCGGAGGAGGACCACCGCCGCCGCGAGGCCGCCGAGACCCGTAACCAGGGCGAGCAGCTCGTCTACCAGACCGAGAAGTTCCTCAAGGACAACGAGGACAAGGTCCCCGGCGACATCAAGACGGAGGTCGAGGCGTCCGTCGAGGAGCTGAAGGCCGCGCTCAAGGGTGAGGACACCGCCGAGATCCGCACGGCCACCGAGAAGGTCGCGGCCGTCTCGCAGAAGCTCGGCCAGGCCCTCTACGCGGACGCCCAGGCCGCGCAGGCCGCGGGCGGGCCCGAGGGTGCGGCCGCCGGTGGCGCCAAGGCCGACGACGACGTCGTGGACGCCGAGATCGTCGACGAGGACCGGAAGGACGGTGCCGCGTGACGGAGGAGACCCCGGGCTTCGACGAGCAGCAGCCGCAGTCGGCTCAGCCGCAGCAGCCCGACGTCCCCTCCGGCTCGGACGACGCCGAGCCGAAGGCCGCCCCCCAGGAGGGGGCGGCCCCGGCCGGGGACGCGGCAGCAGCGGCCCAGGTGGCCGGTCTGACGGCGCAGCTGGACCAGGTGCGTACGGCGCTCGGTGAGCGCACGGCGGACCTCCAGCGGCTCCAGGCCGAGTACCAGAACTACCGCCGCCGGGTCGAACGCGACCGGATCACGGTCAGGGAGATCGCCATCGCGAACCTCCTCACCGAGCTCCTGCCCGTGCTCGACGACATCGGCCGCGCGCGGGAGCACGGCGAACTCGTCGGCGGCTTCAAGTCCGTCGCCGAGTCGCTCGAGACCGTCGCGGCGAAGATGGGCCTGCAGCAGTTCGGCAAGGAGGGCGAGCCCTTCGACCCGACGATCCACGAGGCCCTGATGCACAGCTACGCGCCCGACGTCACCGAGACGACGTGCGTGGCGATTCTCCAGCCGGGGTATCGCATCGGCGAGCGCACCATCCGCCCCGCGCGGGTGGCCGTGGCCGAGCCCCAGCCGGGGGCGCAGACCGTCAAGGCGGACTCCTCCGAGACCGCCGAGGCGGCCGACGACAAGGAGAGCGGTGGCCCGGAAGAGGGCTGACGCCGACGGCGTACACGGTGACGTGCACGGTGAGTGGAAGGAGGGACGTCGCGGATGAGTACCAAGGACTTCATCGAGAAGGACTACTACAAGGTCCTCGGCGTCCCCAAGGACGCCACCGAGGCCGAGATCAAGAAGGCGTACCGCAAGCTCGCCCGCGAGTTCCACCCGGACGCCAACAAGGGCAACACCAGGGCCGAGGAGCGCTTCAAGGAGATCTCCGAGGCCAACGACATCCTCGGCGACCCCAAGAAGCGCAAGGAGTACGACGAGGCCCGCGCCCTCTTCGGCAACGGCGGGTTCCGCCCGGGGCCCGGCGCCGGCGGCTCGTTCAACTTCGACCTGGGCGACCTCTTCGGCGGCGGCGCCCAAGGCGGCCAGGGCGGCCAGGGAGCGGGCGGCTTCGGCGGGGGCATCGGGGACGTCTTCGGGGGCCTGTTCAACCGGGGCAGCTCCGGCACCACGCGGGTGCAGCCCCGGCGCGGCCAGGACATCGAGTCTGAGGTCACGCTGAGCTTCACCGAGGCCATCGAGGGCGCGACCGTACCGCTCAGGATGTCCTCGCAGTCGCCCTGCAAGGCCTGCTCGGGCACCGGCGACGCCAACGGCACACCCCGGGTGTGCCCGACGTGCGTCGGCACCGGCCAGGTCGCGCGGGGCTCCGGCGGCGGCTTCTCCCTGACCGACCCCTGCCCGGACTGCAAGGGCCGGGGCCTGATCGCCGAGCACCCCTGCGACATCTGCAAGGGGTCGGGCCGCGCCAAGTCGTCCCGCACCATGCAGGTCCGGATCCCGGCGGGCGTCTCCGACGGCCAACGGATCCGGCTGCGCGGCAAGGGCGCGCCGGGCGAGCGGGGCGGCCCGGCGGGCGACCTGTACGTGGTCGTGCACGTCGACCCGCACCCGGTGTTCGGCCGCAAGGAGGACAACCTCACGGTGACCGTGCCGGTGACGTATCCCGAGGCGGCGCTCGGCGGCGAGGTCAGGGTCCCGACCCTGGGCGGACCGCCGGTCACCCTGAAACTGCCTCCGGGCACCCCCAACGGCCGTACGATGCGGGCCCGGGGCAAGGGCGCCTTCCGCAAGGACGGCACCCGCGGGGACCTGCTGATCACCGTCGAGGTGAGTGTTCCGAAGGACCTGTCGGGGAAGGCTCGTGACGCCCTGGAGGCGTATCGCGAGGCGACCGCGGGCGAGGACCCGCGGGCGGAGCTGTTCCAGGCCGCGAAGGGAGCATGAATGTGATGGACGGCCGCCGTCGAAACCCCTATGAGCTGACGGAAGAGACACCGGTGTACGTCATCTCGGTGGCCGCCCAGCTCTCCGGTCTGCACCCGCAGACCCTGCGCCAGTACGACCGCCTCGGCCTGGTCTCGCCCGACCGCACCGCCGGGCGGGGCCGCCGCTACTCGGCCCGCGACATCGAACTGCTGCGCACGGTCCAGCAGTTGTCGCAGGACGAGGGCATCAACCTGGCCGGCATCAAGCGCATCATCGAACTGGAGAACCAGGTCGCCGCGCTCCAGGCGAGGGTGGCCGAGATGGAGGCCGCCCTCGACGGCGCCGCCGCGGCCATGCGGCAGCGCGAGGCCGCGGTCCACGCGTCGTACCGGCGTGACCTGGTGCCGTATCAGGAGATGCAGCAGAGCAGCGCGTTGGTGGTGTGGCGGCCGAAGGGGCGGCAGCCCACGGACTGACGTCACGTCAACTGCGCGAAAGGGGCCCGGAGGATTCTCCGGGCCCCTTTTCTGTGCGGATCTTCCTGTGCGGATCTTCGTGTGCGGATCTTCGTGTGCGGGCTCAGAACCAGGATTCCCAGATGCCGTACGCCCGCGATGTCGTCGCGGCCTCGGCACCGGCGGAGTCCAGGCGGACGACGCGGTAGTAGTACAGACCCAGCTTGTCCTCGTGGACGGTGGTGTCCATGTAGGACGTGGCGTCGTCCATCGTGCCCTCGGTCAGGGTGACGTAGGCGGCCGAGGCCGGGTCCCAGCGTTCCACGCGATAGCCCGTGAACCGGGCGCAGTCACCGAGGCCGGAGCTCTCGGAGCAGCCGACGTAGAGATCCGGGTAGCTGTCCTCACTGATCGCGGTCCCCGTCCAGCCCGGCGGCCGGGTGTCGGGCAGCGTGACCGAGATGTCCGCGGTGTTGAAGAACTCCGGGCCCTCGTCGTACACGCGCTCCTCGGCGGCCACCCGGTAGACGTGGGTGGCGCCGTCTGGGACGGTCGGGCAGATCTTCTCGGTCTCGGCGAGCGAGTCGCCGTTCCAGCAGTTCTTCACCCAGACCGTCTCCCCGGTGTCCGGGTCGGTCGTGCCCTGCCACACGTGGTAGCCGATGACGTCTTCGTCGCTGTGCGGCGTCCACGTCAGCCGCACACCGAGCGGGACGACCTCGGCCGTCAGACCCTCGACCGGCGAGGGGCGCACGGTGTCCGGCGTGGTCGCCGTGGCGGCCGGACCGGGCCGGGACTCGTGCCCGTACGGGTCGACCGTCACGATCCGGTACTCGTACGTCGTCTCGGACGCGCCCGAGACGTCCCGGCAGACGCCGTTGATCTGCTGACGTTCGGCGTACGCGGGGGCGTCGTCACCGGCCCACGTCCCGTACGTCTTCGGGGCCTCCAGCGGCAGGTCCTGCGAGGAGTCCGGCTTGCACTTGTCGACGACGGTGCTCTCGCCCGTCGCCGGGTCGGTGCGGACGATCCGGTACGTGAGCAGCGGGCTGTCGTCGAAGGTCCACGGGTCGGTGCTGCTCCACTCGACGGAGACGCCCCCGCCGTAGTTGTAGGCCCTGGTCGCGAACGCGGGGATCGCCTCCGGCCGGTCGGCCATCGTCAGCGTGATCTCCGCCGGGGCCGCCGCGTTGCCCTTCGCGTCCACCGAACGCACCGCGTACCGGTAGCTGTCGGCGATCGCGAGACGCTGGCGCGGCACGACGTCGGTCGCCGTGGTGGTGCCGCCGCCGCGCAGGGCGTCGAGCCAGCCGCCGGTCGCCGGGTCGTACTGGAGGACCTGGTACGAGGCGGCTCCGTCGGCGGCGGACCACAGCAGGTGCGGGACGCCCGACCGGTACTCGACCCGGGCGTCGGCGACGGGCGCCGGCGGCGTCATGTCGAAGGTGGTGAAGGTCGTGGCGGCCGAGTACACCGACCAGTTGCCGGCCGCGTCGCGGGCCCGGCCCCGGTAAGTGACGTCGCTGCCGTCGGCGGGACGCCCGGTGTCGCAGACCGTGCTCTTGGCTCCGGTGTACACGGTCTTCCAGGTGCCGGAGTCGAGCCGCTGCAGCTCGTAGGACGCGATGTCGGCCCTGTTCGCCGCCGTGGTGACGAACTCCGGGGCGGAATAGGGCTGTTGGTCCGGGCAGCCGTCCATCTCCAGGAACGGCGCGGCCGGCGGCGTCTTGTCCACGGTGGTGACGCTCCGGTCCGCCGAGCCGGCCGAGGTGTTGCCGGCCTTGTCGTAGGCCCGGACCTCGTAGTAGTACGACCCGCCGGTCGGCGGCGGGCTGTCGGTGTACGAGGTGTACGAGGTGGACGTGGTGGACGTGATCGTGGCGAGGGCCTTGGTGCCGAAGGCGTCACCCGCCGGCCGCCGGTAGACGCGGTAGCCGGCGAGGTCCATCTCCTTGTTCCTGGACCAGGTGAGCTTGGCCTTGCGGGTCGCCTGGTCGTACGTGACCGACGTGCCCGTCGGGGCGAGGGGCTTGACCTTGTCGACGGTGGCGGAGGTGCGGGGTGCGTAGGCGAAGGAGACGTTCGCCGCGCCGGTCCAGTTGACGTAGTCGACGCGCAGGGTGTGCTTGCCGGAGGGGATCGTGACGTTGACGGTCTTCTTCGCCGTCGACGAGACGTTCTTCCACAGGTCGACCTTGCGGGTGCCGTCGAGATAGACGCGGATGCCGTCCTGGGCGGCGGCGGTGAAGGTGAACGGGCCGCCGGAGCCGAAGTCGCGGGTGACGGTCCAGCGGACGCCGAAGTTGTTCTTCGGCAGACCGGTGGCGGGCGCTCCGGTGCCCCAGTTCTCGCTGATCTTCGTGTCGCAGTCGGTCTTCTTCGGCGTACCGGAGAACGAGGTGTTGCCGTAGAACTGCCGCTTGAAGACGGGCGAGGCGCAGCTCGTGTCCGCGCTCGCCGCCGTGGTCGCGGTGGTGAGGAGACCGGCGGAGGTGGCGAGCACGACGGCGGTGGCGGCCGCGGCGGTCGTGCGTCTGGCTGGGGTCATGAGGTCCTTCTGTCGTACAGCGTCGAGGAGGCGGCGCCGGCCTGTTCCGGCGCCGCCCCTCCGCGTCGGCTCGGAGTCGTTCAGGAGAGCGGCGGTACGGCCACGCTCACGAGGACCGGCAGGGAGCTGCTGCCGTCCTCGCGTACGCCGGAGACCTGGTACCAGAGGGTCGTGCCGGTCGGGACGCCCCTGTCGTAGAGCGGTGAGTAGTCCGACTCGGGCAGCGGGTCGAAGATGCCGGTCTGCGGGTTCCAGCGGGAGACACGGGTGCCGTAGTAGTCCTCCGTGCCCGCGGGGGACGTCAGGGTCAACGCCACCTCCGTGCCGAAGCTCGTGACGCTCGCCCAGGCTGTGTGGGTGGCGCCGGAGGGCGTCTCCACCGTGGGCCTCAGGTCCGGTTCGGTGATGTGGAGGGTGGTGCCGGCGCCGGCGTTCTCGGCGAAGTCGACGGGCCGGACGACGTAGCAGAGCTTCTCGCCGTCCGCGGGGTTGGCGTCCCGGTACGAGGTCTCGTCGACGTCGGCGTAGCCGATGTGCTCCGGGGCGGAGCAGACGGTGGAGCCGCCCTCGACGACGGTCGTGCCCCGCCATACCGAGTACCGGTCCAGGTCGGCGTCGGTCACCGGCTTCCATGTCAGGGTGGTGCCCCAGTCCGAGGGCGTCGCGGTCGCGGCGGGGGCCGAGGGGCCCGTACCGTCGGTCGAGGCCTTGGCCACCACCTCGGCGGTCCGGGCCGAATCCGTCTCGTACTTGTCGTACGCGGCGATCGCGTAGCGGTGGGTGTCGCCGGGTTCGAGGGAGGAGTCCGTGCACAGGTGCTGGACACTGCCGTCGGCGAGGGTGCGCCGGTAGGGGTCGCAGTACTGCAGCCTGATCCAGCTGCCGGTCGCCTCGCGATACCGGTAGATGTGGAAGCCCCGGTAGTCCCCGCCGGTGTCCTCGTCCTCGTCCATCCGCCAGGTCAGGGTGATCGAGCTCCACTGCGGGAACGCCTTGAGTTCCGTGGGAGCGGCGACCAGGCGGCGCGTGGTCGTGGCGGCGGTGTAGGTGACGGCGCCGCCGCTGGCGTCGACCGCCGCGACCCTGTACGTGAAGTCGACGGAGCGGGCCACGCTCGTGTCGGTCATCGAGGTGCCGGTGGGCTGCCAGGAGGCGCTGGGCACGTTCGTGCCGGTGCGGATCACCCGGTAGCGGCTCGCGCCGGGCACGGCGTTCCAGGAGAGGGCGACGCCGGTGTCGGTGCCGGTGGCGGTGAACCCGGTCGGGGTGCCCAGGGCCGTACTGGTCACGGTCGTGCGCGCGGTCTCGGGCGAGATGTTCCCGGCCTTGTCCATCGCCACGACGAGGTACTCGTACTTCGCCCCGTTGGCGGGCGTGGTGTCGGTGTACGAGGTGCCGGTCGTCGTGGTCAGCAGCTTCCAGCTGCCGCTGCCCGCCACCTGCCGGTGCACGCGGTACCCGGCGAGGTCCATCTCCTTGTTCTTCGACCAGGTCAGCTTGGTCTGCTGGGTGGCGGCGGAGTACGTGGCGGCGAGGCCGGTCGGCGCGAGGGGCCTGGTCTTGTCGACCGTGGCCGAAGTGCGGGGCGCGTACGTGAACTTGACCTTGGCGGAGCCGGTCCAGTTGACGTAGTCGACGCGGAGGGTGTGCTTGCCGGACGGGATCGTCAGGTTGACGGTCTTGGAGACGGTCGTCGTGCCGTTCTTCCAGAGGTCGATCTTGCGGGTGCCGTCGAGGTAGACGCGGATGCCGTCCAGGCCCGAGGCGGTGAAGGTGAAGGGGCCACCGGAGCCGAAGTCGCGGGTGACGCTCCAGCGGACGCCGAAGTTGTTGCTCGGCAGGCCGGAGGTGGGCGCGCCGGTGCCCCAGTTCTGGTCGATGGCGCTGTCGCAGAGGGTCTTCTTCGGCGTACCGGAGAACGAGGTGTTGGCGAAGAACTGCTGCTTGTAGACGGGCGAGGTGCAGGTCACGGCGGCGGCCGCGGGCGCGGCGGCCGCGGTGAGCAGTCCGCCCGCGGTGGCGAGCACGACGGCGGTCGCGGTCGCGGCTACGGCTGTCGTACGTCTGGCTGGGGTTATCGGGATCACGGGGGTCCTTCGGCGCTGGTGCCTGACGCCTGGTGTGTGACGCCTGGTGGGTGATGCCTTGTGTCTGGTGCCTGGTGCCTGGTGGGTGATGCCTTGTGTCTGGTGCCTGGTGTGTGACGCCTGGTGCCTGATCGTCGGCGGCCGGGGACGTTGCCGCCGACGATCAGACAGTTGAGGTGGGGGATTGGTTGTACGGGACCCGTGGGACCCGTGGGACTCGTGGGGCGCGTGCGTCAGTCGAGGTCCGGGGTCCAGTCGCCCAGGTAGTCGGCCTTCTCGTACGAGGCGGCCTCCTCGGCGGTGAGCTGGGGGCGGTTCTCCGTGGCCGAGGCGACCGAGCCCGCGCCGGTGTTGGCGTACTCGCGGAAGAAGGAGTCCTTCCATGAGTACGTCGTGCCGCTCGAGGCCCAGTCCTGGTACGGCGCCGCCTTGATGGCCGCCGGGAGCGACGACTCGCGGATCACCAGGCTGCCCTTCGCGCCGCTGAACGCGGTCACCCAGGGGCGGCCAAGGTGGTACGTGCCGTCGGGGGCGTCGCTGGTCAGCGTCGAGTTGGTGATCAGGAAGCCGTAGCCGGTGGAGGAGTCCGTGGACGGGGCGGCCACATAGCCGTTGTTGCTGTTCGAGCCCCGGCTGAGGAGCTTGAAGGTGGAGTTGTCGAAGACGGCGGTGGCGTAGCCGCAGACGAAGTCGACGTCACCCTCGACGTAGGAGTCGGTGAAGTAGACCCGGTTCGGGGTCGTGGTCGTCGTCGACTTCAGGAAGAGCGTGTCCTGGTTGCCGAGGAAGCGGACGTGGTCGAAGACGAGCCGGTCGGCCTGGGTGAGCAGCGCGACGGCCTGCTCGTTCGTGTAGCTGCCCGCCGCCTCGTCGTACGCGTTCTCGATGGTGAGGTTGCGGGCGAGGAAGTCCGAGCCCTTCACGTACATGGTCCGGCTGTTCTGTGTGCCGAGCGTGCCGGTGCCGTCGGCGGTCGGGGTGCCGGCGGCGTTGTCGTACGTGATGACGGTCTGGGACGGGTCGTCACCGGCTCCCACGATCCGGACGTACTTGTTGTCGACCTGGACGAGTTCCCTGTACGTCCCCGGGTTCACCTGGATGACCTTCGGGTCGGCGGCCGTGCCCGCGCCGAGCGCGTTCAGCGCGGCCTGCACGCTCGTGAAGTCCCCGTCGCCGTCCGGGTCCACGACCGCGTCGGCGCCCGGGACGGGGGCGACCTTGTGCGGCCGGGTCGCGGCCACGGTGGCCGAACCGGCGGAGACGTTGCCGGCCTCGTCGACGGCGCGGAGCAGGTAGGCGGACTCGGTGCCGGGGGCGGCGGCGGTGTCGGTGTACGTGGTGACGCCGGTGGCCGTGTCGAGGTACGCGAAGTCGCTCTGGCCCGGCCGCCTGACCCACACCTGGTAGGCCGTGGTGTCGTCCGTGTTGGCCGTCCAGGTCAGGACGGTGCCGTCGGCGGTGCCCTCGGCGGCGAGACCGGTGGGCGCGGCCGGGTCGGTGCGGTCGGCGCGGGTGGAGACGACGGGGGCGGTGCGCTCGCTGACGTTGCCGGAGGCGTCGGCGGAGGCGATGGCGTAGTGGTACGTGGACTTCTCGGCGGCGGTGTCGTCGTAGAAGGAGGTCCCGGTGGAGGAGCCGATCTTCGTGTAGGTCCCGTCGGCGGCCGTCGCCCGATAGATGAAGTAGCTCTCCGCTTCCTCTACGCCCTTCCAGGTCAGCTTGTTGCCGTCGGTGGCGTCGGTGACGGCGAGGTCGTAGGGGAGGGCGGGGGCGGTCTCGTCGACGGTGGTGACGGACTGGGCCGCCGAGCCGGTGGAGGCGTTGCCGGCCTTGTCGTGGGCGCGGAGCTGGTACTCGTACGTGTCGCCGGTCCTCGGGAGGGTCGTGTCGGTGTACGAGGGGGCGGTCGTCGTCGCGAGGGGGGTGCCACCGAACGCGGTGTCGCCCTTCAGCCGCCGGTAGAGGCGGTAACCGGCGAGGTCCATCTCCTTGTTGGCCGCCCAGGTGAGCCTGGCGTGACCACTGCTCTCGTCGTAGGAGACCTTCGGGCTCGCGGGCGCGAGGGGTGCGGTCCTGTCGACGGTGGCGGAGGTGCGGGGTGCGTAGGCGAAGGAGACGTTCGCCGCGCCGGTCCAGTTGACGTAGTCGACGCGGAGGGTGTGCTTGCCGGAGGGGATCGTGACGTTGACGGTCTGCTGCTGGGTCGAGGAAACGTTCTTCCAGATGTTCACCTTGCGTTCGCCGTCCACGTGGACGCGGATGCCGTCGCGGGCGGTGGCGGTGAACGTGAACGGGCCGCCCGAGCCGAAGTCGCGGGTCAGGGTCCAGCGGACGCCGAAGTTGTCCTTCGGCAGCGTGGTGGCGGGCGCCGCCGTTCCCCAGTTCTCGCTGATCTTCGCGTCGCAGTCCGTCTTCTTCGGCGTACCGGAGAAGGTGGTGTTGGCGAAGAGCTGCCGCTTGAAGGTGGGAGAAGCGCAGGTCACGGCGGCTTCGGCGGTCAGCGCGTAGACGCCGCCGGTGGCGGCGGAGATCGCGGTGGCGACGGCGGTCGTACGCAGGCGACCTCGCCTGCGACGGTGCCTCGTCGCTCTTGCGATCGGTCTCCGGGAAGGACCCTCGGTCATGTGCGGCAGCCCTTTCGGCCCATGGGGACGTGCGGTGTCGGCATGGGGGAGGTGGGGCGCTACAGCGCAGGTGGGGCTGCTGGGGGAACTGTGCGCGTGCGGGGAGGATAAGGGATGGGTCTGTGGGCGGGTGCGTGGGGGTGGGTGGGTGCGTGGGGGTGCGTGGGGTGTGGGGGGCGGGTGGTGACGAGGGGGCGCCGGCCCCCGGCTGAGGGCTGCTGGGCGTGACCGCCAGTGCTTTCCGCGCCCGCGCTTCTCGCGCCCGCGCTCGCTACCGTCCGGAGGTGGCCCGGGCGGGGCCGGCCTTGACGCGGCGCAGGAGGGCGGCGAGGCCGTGGGGGCCGGTGGCCAGGATGGTGTGGGGTGCGTCGCTCTCGCGGAGGTGGAGGGTGCCGTCGGGGGTGGTGGCTATGTAGAGGCATTCGCCCTCGGGGCCCGCGCTGAAGCTCGACTTCTGCCAGTTGAGCTCAGTCATGGGGGCCTCCCTAGAGGGTGTAGAGCACATGCTGGATGAGGGCCAGCGAGTCCTTCACCGAGTGTGTTTCAGGGGCCAACGATACGTCGATGGGGGCGAGGGCGTTCTTGGCCAGATGCTGGAACAGCCTCTCGTACTGTTCCAGGCTCGGCCTGTCGCCCAAGTACTGCAGTCCTACGGGAAGTTCGAGCAGTACGGTGCCCAGCGCCGGGACCGCTGGAACGACGTGAACGAAGTGGCCGCTGACCGCCCCGTACACCTGGGCGCTGAACGGATAGACCTGGATCGTGACGTTGGGCAGCCGTGCCAGCTCGACGAGGTGCAGCAGTTGCTCGCGGAGCACCTTGGCTCCGCCGAACTGCATGTGCAGCGCCGACTCGTGGATCACGGCGTGCACGGAGGGCGGGTTCTCGCGGGTGAGCACCCTCTGCCGTTCCATACGGAACTCAAGGGCCCCCTCGCTCCGTTCGAAACCCAGCCCCGTACTGGCGAAGATGGCTTCGGCGTACGCGGGCGTCTGAAAGAGCCCGGGGATGAGAAGCGACTGGTGCATCCGAAGGGCGGTACAACTCGCTTCCAGCTCGGCGGTGTTGAGAGCGTCCATGCTCCGACGCTTCTTGTGTGCGCTCCACCAGCCCTTGCCCGTCGCCTCGGACATGGCGACCAGTGACTCGATGTAGGCCTTATCTGTACAACCGTAGAGGTCACAGAGTTCGCGGAGTCGCGGGGTGAGGATCGTTGTCTTCGCGGTTTCGATCTGGCTCAGCTGAACACGGCCCATCTTGATCTGCTCGGCGGCCTCCGCAGCAGTCAATCCCGCGTGTTCGCGCAGGTGTTTGAGTTCGAAGCCCAGGCGTCGCTGGCGCTCGCTGATGGTGGTGCGAAGTCCCACGGATCTCTCCTTGATGGCGTACCCGAAGTCTGCCGTGGTTGAGGAGGTTGGTCCACCGATAAGGGTGATTGGGTTGTAACTGAAAGCCCTCTAGTCCTACGGTGAGTGTGGAATCGGTCACGCACCGAAACCAGTCCACCTCCCCTGCCCATAAGCCGACAGAGCACCCGCGAGGGCAACGCCATCGCCGAGCAGCGGGACCCCCGACTCCCTCCCCCTCACCAGGAGCCCCCATGGACCCAGCCCGCCGTGCCGCCCACCGCCCGGCCCAACTCACCCACGAATACAGCCTGTTCGCCGAGGCGGACGCCACCGCACCCCGCCTCTGCCGGGACTTCGTACGAGCCGTCCTCTTCACCCACGACCGGGAACACCTCGTCATGCCCGCCGCCCTGTGCACCTCCGAACTCGTCACCAACGTCCACCTGCACACCAAGGGCACCGCCATGCTCCGGGTCCGCCTCACCCCGGCCCGGCTGCGGGTGAGCGTGTTCGACGAGAGCGCGGATCCACCGGTGGTGGTGCGGCCCGCGAACGTGGGCGCCGCCTGCTGGGGGCGGGGACTGGCGCTCGTGGCGGAGATGGCGGACGGGTGGGGGGTCGCGGACGGGCGGGCGGGGCGGTTCGCGAAGGGGGTGTGGTTCGAGCTGGGGCTCCAGGAGCTCGTGGGGTGAGTCGTTCCTGCGTCACCAGTTCGAGTGAACCGGGGACGTTTCCGCAGGTGAGCCCGTATGGCTGCCTAACGTGACGGCGTTGCTTGTGTGCCAAGCACGCCAAGCCCACACTTGAGGAGGAGGTGCCACCTTGACCGCTCTTGCACATGAGAGGCCCGAGACCATGTCCGAGGCTGGGGCTGAATTCGTGAACGGACCCAACCAGGACGAGGGTCTGTGGCAGCTATGGAAGGCCATGGAACTCCCCGAGGGCTACCGCGCTGAGATCATCGAGGGAGCCATCGAGGTGTCGCCCACCGGTCGCTTTGCACATGCTCAGGTCGTCAACCGCTTGCGGGACGCCCTAGCGCTTTATTTGAAGGGCAGCGAGTACGGCGCCTGGAACGACACGAACGTGATCCATACACGCAGGGCGTGGGTTCCGGACGGTCTCGTGGCTCCTAGGGACGTGGAGCTGGTCGAGGACGAGGACGGCCTCGGGATCAAGGCTCATGCTGTCGCGATGATCGTCGAAGTCGTCTCCCCTGGCAAGAGCAACCAGGAGCGTGACCGAGTCCGCAAGCGCCGCGAGTATGCCCGCGCGGGCATCCCCGTCTACATGATCATCGACGACTACGACGGCCAGGGCGCCGTCACCCTCCTCACCGGGCCCCGCCCCGACAAGGCCGACTGGGAGGACATCCACCGTGTCCCCTACGGCAGGGAGATCGTCATCCCCGAAGGCCCTGCCAAGGGCTTCGTGATCGACGAGGCGATCACCGGGCCGAAACGGGCCTGAAGCGGTTGTCCGTGCCCGCTCGGACGGTGTCCATGCTCCGTCAGTCGCCCATACCGAGCCCCGGCTCCGGCCGCTGGTGGCCGGGCGGCGGTTGCTGCGGCTGCTGCGTGGGGCCGGGCAGTGGGCTGGTGCGGCCGTGGGGCACGCCCAACTGCCACAGGTGTGAACCGGGTACGGCTTGGTGGCGTGCGGGCTTGGGGGCAGCGGGTGTCGGGTCCCGCTCTGCTTCGGAGGCTTGCGCCCGGGACCGGGCCTGTTCCTGAAGTGGCGCTTTCTCCTGAGGCGGGGCGGTGTTTCCGGGGCCTGTGCGCGGGGGTTCCGTGTCCGTTCCCGTGCCTGATTCTGTCTCCGGTCCCAACTCCGGGCGTAGCCAGCGATCCGGGACGGTCGACCTCCGCTGTACGGCCTCCTTGTCGCCGGCCTCCGCCGCCGCGACGGCCCGGGCCCGCAGGGCGCTCTGGCGGGCGATCGGGGCGAAGCCGGGGGCGGCGTTGCCGGTCTCGGCGGGCAGGCCGCGGGCGCCCATCTCGTTCAGCTGCTGCTGGAGGCCCGTCTCCGGGGCGAACACCTCGCGCGGCAGCTGCCAGGAGGCCGCGCCGTCCACGTCGACCCGGTGTTCCTTGCCGTCGACGGTGAAGGTGAGGCCGTAGCCGATGTACTGGTCGTCCTTGTCGAACTGCAGGTCCCCGGAGATCTCCCCGCCCCGGTCCCGTACCTCGTCGGCGAGGACCTGAAGGGCCGACGGGAGGGGGTTGGTGCGGCCGAGGCTGGTGACGTAGCCGTCGGTTCGGAGCATCTTCCGCTGCTTGTTCTCCCCGTCTCCTTCTTCGTAGGGGATCTGGAAACGGGTCTCGCCGGTCTGCTCGTCCTGGTAGGTCTCGATGGCGCCCACCTGTGCCCTGATGAAGGTCAGGCGCCCGTCACCGCCCGGGCCGTACGTCTTTTCCATCGCCGGGAACTGGACCTGGTGCCGCAGCGCCGGTGGAGGCGCCGAGCCGATGATCGTGACGCGGGCGTCGAGGTTCTGCGTCAGGATGATCTCCGCGTTGGCGACCCCGGTGCCGCCGGAGCCCGCGACGACCCAGTGCTCGGCCTGGTGCGCGTCGAAGCGGTTCTCGGCGACCTCGTCGCCGAGCAGTACCCGTCCCGGCGCCTCCTCGCGCGAGGTCTCCCATTGCGCGGTCGACTCGAGGGCGGTGACGCAGTTGTCCAGACGGGCTCTGCCGGCTCTGTCGGTTCCGAGGCCGGCGGTGAGGGCGTCCAGCAGCGGTGAGGAATTCAGGGCGCCGAGCACGGTGCGGGCGTCCGTGCCGCCCCGCTCGGCCTGGATCAGCCAGGCCCGCATCTCGCCCGCTCCGGGCAGACCCTGCCCCTCCAGCTCCCGCAGCCGGTCACCGATCAGCCGTACGGCCTCGCTGCGGCTCTCCACGGCGAACTCCCCGCGCGGCATGCCCGGCACGACCTCCGGCGTCAGACCGGTCGCGATGCTCGGCGTCCCCTCGCACGCCACCCACAGCGGAGTCGCGCTCTCCTGGCCGTCCTCACCCAACGTCCGTATCTCGACGAGGAGTTCACTGTCACGGCCGAGCCGCAGCCGGGCGTGGCCGTTCACCACGTCTCCCCGGGTGGCCAGTTGGTCCTCCCAAACCCGTACGGCGTGGATGGGCAGGCGGTCTCCGGGTCTCTCGACCGTGGAGTGCGGGTCGACGCCCATCCACTCGGCGAGGTCCCGGTCCTGGTCCGCCGACTGCACGATCCCCCGGCCGGGGTCCAGATGCCACCGGCCCGCCCCGTCGATCAACAGCGCGTCCGCGTCCCGGCCGGTCAGGCTCGCCCCGCCGCCGATCACCACCCGGCGCCGCGGGAACTCCCCCTGCGCGAGCTGCCCTTCGATCGCCTGCGCGGTGCGTGCGCTGACCTGGGCGCGGTACTCGGCCCACTGCGTGGCCGCCGACTCCAACTGGTCGCGGGGGAGGGGGAGCCCGTTCTGGTCGTAGCCGGGCATGGGCATGGTGACTTCGCGCCGGCCGATGAAGGCTTCGACCTGGCGCTCGGCTCGCAGGGCGGCATCGCGGGAGGCCTGGAGGGCGGTGGCGTCGGTGGGGTCGAGTTGTTCTATGGGGCGGGCGAGGGCGGAGACCAGGTGCTTGGCCTCGTAGGAGAAGAAGTTCCACGACACGTAGCGCCGCGTATCGGCTGCTTCCGTTTCGGCTTCGTACGACTCAGCCTCGGCCGCCGCGGACACCGGCCGCATACCGCACCGGTCGATCAGGGCCGAGAGGTCGGCACGGGCCTCGGCTCGCTGCGGCCCCGGAAGTTCCGTGTCGGAGGCCTGGGTGGCCAGCCAGTTCAGTTCGGCGATGCGGCCGTGGTCCCGGCTCGACAGTTCGTGCCGGTCACCGAGGTCGGCCTCTTGGTTCAGGAGGTTCTCGCGTACCGGTGCCAGACCTTGGCTCGACCGGTCGCGAACGGCGATGAGTTCCCCCACCTCGTGGGCGAGGAAACGGGTCAGGAATTCGCTGGGCAGACGGTCGGATATCTGCACGATGTACTGATCCGTCGTCGTATTCGTCATCGTGTTGGAGATCAATTCCGACACCATGGGAATAGCGTCCAGCCAGAGGCTCGCCGAGCCGCCCTGGGTGTCCTCCAGCGCGAAGTACTCTCTCCGGTCGTTCGACTGTTTCTTCTCGATCGACCTGAATCGCTCGCCGAGGACGACGGACGTCACGGTGCGCAGCTCGCGTTCCACCGTCGCGATCAGCGTCGCCTGCCGGGCTCGCAACTGCGCGTCGGTGACCGTCGTGTCCACGTGATGTTCCTCCCCCGTATCCGCGCAGACGAATGCGCCGAACAACCTCTAGGATCATGTCATGTTGACAGCGCGCTCATCGGCCGAAGCACATCTGTATATGGACCTGCATCGCTGCGAGTGCGGATCCGGCGACTTCGACCGCCAACACCGGCTGGAACTGCACGGCGACGATCTGATCGCCGTGTACGAGGGTGCTTGCGGGCAGTGCGGCAGGACACGCCGTTTCACGTTCCGCATGACCTCGGTGATTCCGCCGCCCGCGCCGGCGTTCGGTGGTGCTGAGCCGTCGGAGATCATCGACCCCGGGGAATTCGCAGAGGTCGCATTCCGAATCTCCGAGTCCGCTGGAATCCAGCTCCTCAACACACCGAAGTCAGAGCATCACAAAATGCGAGGCGCGGTGGCTTACACCGTTGCGGCATTCGAGGAGATCCCCAAGTTCATTCCGCCGGGCGAGCATGCGGTTCCTGCCGGCGCCTTCGTCTCCGAAGTGGGCAAGGCCCGCTACCGGCGGGAGCCGCGTGACTTCGAGCGGGAAATCCTGGAGATGAACATCGAGAACGCCCGCGCGGTCCTCGCCAACATCGACAAGCACAGCACTCCACCCGGCGGCACCGATCCCAACGCCTGATCGGCCTGGGCGATCCTCAGTCCAGCTGTTCCGTCGTCCCGTCCGGGTGGATCAGCAGTCGGATCGCCCCGCCGTACCGGTTGTCCGTGATGGTCGCCGGGGTGGGGGCGCCCAGTTGCTGGGCACGCTGCTGGAGGATCGACAGGACGACGTCCTGGATGTCGCCGTAGGGCGGGGCCGTGACGGGGACGCCGTCGATCAGGCCGGCGTTGGGGGAGAAGACGTGCACCTGGGCGTCCGACGCGCCGGAGGACGCGGCGGGCGGGGGCGGGGTCGGTTCGGTCATCGGGGTCGGGTGTTCCTTCCGGCTCAGGCGCTCTTCGCCTCTCCCCGCTCGGGGAGGAGGGTGTCGTCGATGTCCTCGACATTCAGGACGTCCAGGACGCGAGCGTACGTGCCGCGCGAAAGGCGTTGCAGGCGGCCCGACTTGACCAGCGCGGACAGGACGTTGCTGATGGTCTTCGACGGGTCGCCGTAGACGCCCGCGGGCAGGGCGCGCAGCACGTCACGGGCGGAGAAGGCGCCGGGGAAGGTGGCGATGGCCTTCTCGACGGCGGCGCGGATGCTGGGGGCGGAGGCGGCGCGGCGGGCATGTCCCGTGCCCTCGGCCCGATGCCCGGCGTGCGCGGGGTGGGTCGGTGGGTGGGGCGTGGGGGTGACCGAGCGCGGGAGACGGTCGTGGATCTCGCGCAGAGCCGTGCGGATCGTCTCCAGATGGGCGTCGCCGGTCTCGTCCGAGGCGGCCGCCAGCATCGTCGCGACCTTCTCTATGTTCGCGAGGGTGGCGGCCAGTTCGCGCAGCAGCGGCTCCAGGAAGTCGCGGCGCAGTGCGGCCACCGGGTCGGTGGTGGCGAGTTCGACGGAGACGGATCCGGTGAGCGGGCGCTGGGGAGGAAGGGGCGTGCCCTCGGCACCCTCCGGGGCGTCGGCGCCGACCGGGAGGAGCGACTCGACGGCTTCCCGTACGGCGGGGATGTTCCGAGGGGATTCGGGGGCGGTGTCGGTGCCGCCGGGCATGCAGGTCAGCATGGCGACGAGCTGTTCGAGGCTGGCGAGCGCGGGCAGGGCGGAGCGCACCAGCGGGCCGAGCACGGCCTGCCGTACGGCCAGGGCGGGATCCTCGTACGAGAAGGTGATCCGTTGCCCGGCCTCGGCCGCTGCCATGGGTTCCTCGCTCCTGTCGTCCGACGGTCCGGGCGTGTGCGACGGCCCGCCCGTGGGGGGCGGCTGCCTGTCAGTTGCTTGTGAGGTGATGTGCGATTGCAACAGCGGTGTCGGCGTGCCGCTTTGCGTTCGTTCCCTCAACAGGGGTTGATCATGGGCCAGTTGGCCTTGGAGCAGGTCGAACGCGTCGAGGATCCGCTCCAGTTCGGGAAGCTCCGGCGGGGCCTGACGGCGGGTCGCGGGATGCGCGGACGACTCGTCGGCGCGGGACCTGAGCCGGGTCAGGCGCCGGGGCAGGGAGCCGGAGTCGAAACGGACCGCGGCGTGCGCCGGCAGGTCGCCGTGTTCGTCACCGATGCCGAGCATGCGGCGCAGCGCACGCCGGTCCTCCCGGGTGGTCGCCGCCGTGTAGCCGTACGGCTCCGCGTACGCGACCGCGTCCTGCAGGCACTCCGCCCACAGCGGGCAGGAGGCGCACAGGTCGCGGGCGGTGCGGAGCAGGACGAGGTGCTGGCGGCGCTGGT
This sequence comes from Streptomyces sp. CA-210063, assembly GCF_024612015.1. Lineage (NCBI taxonomy): Bacteria > Bacillati > Actinomycetota > Actinomycetes > Kitasatosporales > Streptomycetaceae > Streptomyces > Streptomyces sp. CA-210063. Next base: position 4,901,441 of record NZ_CP102512.1, on the reverse strand, counting down.
CGGGCGAAGCGCTTGCGGCCGTCGCTGCCGCCGTACCGTCCGGGCCGTGAAGGCCGTGCGGGTTCTCTGAGTTGTCCAGCAGCGGGTGCTGGAAGACGTCCGGCCGACGCCGGCACGGCAGCGCCGCGTCGGGTATGTGGGCTTCCCGTGGAACCGCCTTGCGGGCAGGTTGGACGGGCAGCCTGGCCAGCGTCGTATGGCTCGCCATACGCATGAGTAACATCCCCCGTGGTGATCCGTGATCGCGGGGGACTCTAAAGCATCTTGTCAAACTGTTGCAACGCATGTGCAAAGTACTGGCCGGAAACGAACAGTGACGCGACGAATCATTCACAAGAGCCTCAACTGTCCGCCGTTTTCCGGGCTTCGCGCCGCCGCAGCCGACTGATGACCTGCCGGCCCTTCCTGGCCCGGGCCATCACGGCCTTCGCACCTGCGCCGCGTATGGCCAGGACCCCGAGAACCCCGACGAATCCGATCGGCACGCCGGCCTCCGGGACGAACATGCCGGCGACGGAGCCGATGACCAGAATCACATCGGCGATCACCACCGTGACACCGCGCCGCCCCGGGTGCTCCTTCACCATCCACGCGCCGAGCAAGGCCATTCCGGCGAGGGCCCAGTGTCCGAACGCTGCCGTTCCGGTGACGGCCGCGCTCGTACTCATCCGCGCCGCGTCGCTCACCGCCGAGAAGTAGCCGCTGAAGGCCGCGGCGAGGATCGTCGAGGCGAGGGCCAGGAGGAGTTGGGTGCGGCGGCGGAGCAGCCAGATGGCTCCGCCGAGGAGCAGCACGGCGCAGACCATCACGAAGGACGAGCCGCTCTGCGAGGCGATCAGGAAGAGGGTGTACGCGGCGGCCAGGCCGAAGACGATGCGAGGGAGGAGGCGGACGGCCCAGGGGTCGTTCTTGTCCTGCTGGAGGAGGCGGCGGAGGTGGGACGGGGGGCGACCGCTGTCGGAGCTGTCTTTGGCGCCAGTGCGGGTGCCCGTAGTGGGGCTCATGGACCGGTCACTCTCCCATGCCGGTGCCGTGCGCCTGCTCGGGGGCGGGAGCGGCTTGTGTGGGAGCGGGGGTGGTGGGGGCCGGGGTGGCGGGGGCCGGGGCGGGCTTCAGGGTGACTCCGGGCATGAAGTCGGCACCTGCGGCTTGCGCCGAGGCTGCGAGTGGCTGGATGGGCAAGGGGCCCACCTTGGCGTTCACCTCCACACCGGGCATAAAGGTGCCGTGGGTGCTGGCGAGGACGGGAGGCCCGGACTCGGCCGCCGGCGTCTGTGGTGTCTGTTCGGAGAGGGAGACCGCCGTCGGCTGTTGCTCCTCGACACCGGGGGCGGTGACTTCCTGCTCCGCACCCAGGTCCAGATTCTGCTCGGCAGGCCTTTCGGTTTCGGCCTGCTGCTGGTCCAACAGCGTCACGCGCTCGCACACTTCAAGAATGGCGGCGCGCTGGGCTTCAGGGGTGGGCAACGATTTGAGGTGGTCCAAGTCCAGATAGCCGGCCTCCCAGTACTTCTCGGGCGGCGGGTTTTCGGCGTCGGGCGCCCAGAAATGAACGTGTGAGCGGACGCGCGCGTCGGACAGCAGTTGCTGGCTCTCGGGCGGAAGGCCTTCCAGGGTCTGCTCCGAGAGGTCGTACATGAAGTGGATGTTCTCGGCGCCGATCGTCCTGCGAAGTTGAGGCAGTTCGGTCTCGTAGGCGACGCTCCAGGGTGCGAGCTCGCCGGCGAAGACGATCGCTTCTCCGTCGGTGGCCTTGGCGTAGTTCTCCGACAGGGCGCTCCAGGCTCGGCGCGCCAAGGCGTCGCCCTCATCCTTGTCGAAGTCCAACGTCCTGCGCACCTCGGTGTCCCACAGGTGCAGCTGACCCAGATCCCGCCCACCCGGAGTGCCCTCCAGGTAGCGGGTGCTGCCGCGCTGGCCTTCGTTCTCCATCTCGCTCCAGATCGCAGCGAGGAACTGGCTGCTCAGCACCCTGTCCATCGGAAGGTCCGGATGAGGAATGCCATAGGACCAGAAGGCTGACTTCATTCCCTCCCGAGGAGCCTTGACGTCGAGTCCTTTAGCGTAGTCGACAACGTATTCCTCGATGGTCTTGCCGGCTGCCGCAGCCGACTCCATGATCTCGTGGGCTATTTGTTCGGCTTTTTCCTTGGGGAGGGGAGCGTCCGCTTTTCTCTGGAGATCGAGAGCGCGCTGAATGGGCGTTTGGATGGCGGTGTCCACGCTCACTCGATCTCCTTCGGGTAGCAGTCCACTTCGATCATGACCCCGCGCAGGCCCACGCCGCGCGGTGTGACTCCGCCGCTGTACGCTGCGAGCACGATGTCCGGCTCCTCGGCACTCGCGCCCTTCCAGACAGCCATCCGGTATGGGCTGCGGTTGCGCAGGCGCATCTCACGAGAGGGGAGCCAGTGGCTCTCGCTCGGGGGTTCGGGAAACGTGGGAGAGTCCCAGGCACCCGAGAACTCCGGTGCGCCGAGCACTTCGCGGGCGGCGGCTTCGTAACTGGGCCAGGCTTCCGCCGCCGTTTCCAGTACCTGCTCGTTCTCCTCGGCGGTGGCAGCCCTGATGTGCCAGGTCGTCCAGCCGAGAGACCGGACCGGGCTCCAGCCCCCCCCGATCACGGGCTGCAGACTCAGTCGGCCGCCTGTCGCGGTGCGCACGGCGAGGACGCGGTCCTGGGGCAGTGGCTTCCAGCCGAACAGCGCGCACCAGTCGTTCAGCGCCGGGCCCGGGTAGGGTGGGCCGGCCCAGATCGCGGGCCAGTCCACGTGCTCGAGGCCGGCCAGTTCCTCGGCCAGGCGCTGCGGCGGTTCGTCGATCCGGAATGTCGGCATGGTGTGCTCCTGCGTCTGTCTCTCGTATGTCGGTGCTGTCAGGCCGGTCCGGGATTCCCCCTGTCCTGCGGCGCATGACAGCTGAGCCCGATCCTCGCATCGGCGGGTGCCGGCTCGGCCTGGGAGCCCGTCCCGAGTGTCATCTTCAGCTCGATCACCGGGGCTCCCGGCGTACTGAACCACCACACCGCGACCCGGCGCGGATCCTGGTTGGCCAGGCGCCATTCAGGGCTGTACCAGGGGCCTCGGCCAGGGAGTTCCGGGAAGTCGGGGGCGTCCCATGTGCCGTTCCAGTGCGGGTCGCCCATAAGGCCCCGCAGAGCGTCGAGGTAGGCCGTCCAGCGGGCCTCAGCCAGTTCGGTGACCCGCCGGTTCTCGTCCGTGTCGCGGGCGCGGGCCGCCCAGACCATGTGCTCGACCCGGGTCACCGGCTGCCCCGGGGCGGCCGAGGCCAGATGCAGGCGCCCGCCCAGCGCCGTACGTACCCGCAGCCCCGCCTCGAACCACAGCGGGCGCCAGCCGAAGCCCGCGCACCAGTGCGTGCGCTTGCCCTCGTCCTCGGGAACCCCGGCCCACACCGTAGGCCAGTCCACGCCGAAGAACCGCTGCATCTCCCCGATCAGTTGGTCGGGGCTGCGGTCGGTGGTCAGGGCGGGCATGGGGCGGCTCCTCGGGGTGGGGCGGCATGTCAGGCGGTCGGCGGCGGCTTGCTAGACGCGGCCGCTCGGGCCACGGGGGTCCCGTGGGGCCGGTGGCGGAGAGGGCGGCGTCGGATCCGCCGGAGCAGCAGGTCGGCGGGGCGCCGGCTGTGGCTCCGGGCGCGGTGCGGGGGCTGTGGGCGACGGCGTGGGCGCCGGCTGCGGGGTCTGCGTACCGCTCGAACCGCTGACGCGTCCGCTGCGCCTGGAGGGAGTGGGATCCTGCCCCCCCGGATCCGGCTCCGGCTCGGGCTGGGGCGGCGGTGTGTTGCCGTTGTTCCCCACGCGGGCTGCCGCCCTGTCCGCTCGGGCCTCGCCCGCATCCTTCTTCGCCCAGTAGGCGGACTGGTTCTGCTCGCGCTTGGACTGGCCGAGCCAGCCCTTCTCCTGCATCTTGCCCCGGTACTTGCCCTTGAACATGAGCTGGTCCGCCGCCCAGGCGGTACCCCGTGCGGCGCTGCCGCCCGCACGGGCGGTGGTACCCGCGACACGACCTGTAGTACGGGCCGTGGAGGCGGCGAGGCCGGGGGCCATGGCGGTGGCCTTGTTCGCCGCGTCCCCGACACCCAGGGCGTCCTCCGCCCCGGCGACCTGCGGCGAGAACTTGCCGGACAGCAGGTTCTTCAGCAACATGACGACGGCGATGGTGACCAGCAGCAGCATCAGCAACTGCATGCCCAGCGGGACCGGCAGCGGCAGGATCAACTGGTAGAAGAGCAGCAGGATGGTCAGGACCACGCCGAATCCGGCGCGCAGTACGAAGCTGTGCACGAAGGTCTGCCACCAGCCCCTGAGCAGCTTCTGCTGGGTCGGGTGGATCGAGATGATCGCGATCAGCGGCAGCAGGATGATCATGATCAGGGTGACCGCGTGCCACAGCAGCGTCAGGGCGCTGAGCACGACCACCATGATGCCGACGATGAGGGAGGCGATGAGAGCGTAGACGCCCATGGTGATGCGGTTACCGGGCTTGTCTCCGCTCCACTGTTCGTAGAAGCGGGCATCGTGCTCCGTAGCGATGTAGTTGCGCAGTTCTCCGTACTGGTTCTCCTTGTCCTTCATGACACCCCCCTTCGTCTCCGACTTCTTGTAGTAGTCGAAATTGGTGATCGACTGGGCCATGACCTGCCTGACCCGCAGATCGGTGCACCGCTTTCCGTTCGCTGATCCGAAGTCGCACGCGGCGGTGCCCTTGTACTCGATGCGTTGCTTGCCCGGATCGCCGAACTGGCCAATGGCCCAGGGGCGGAACGCCAGGGTGTCGTACATGGCGCAGCTGGATATCCGCATGCCGCGCTGAGGTGCGTTGGCGGCCAGGTCGCACGGCGGATCGATGTCGTCCACCGCGCCGCCCAACACGGCCTCGGTCAATGCGGCGTTCCCTTGGGCGATTCCGGAGTCGGCGGTCTCGACCACGCGCGTGTAGTTGTTGTCGACCAGGAACGCCGATACCGCGATCACGACGAACGCGGCCCATCCCACACCGGACCAGACCTCACGCATGTCACCCTTGCGCCACTTGCCGAACACCCAGAGTCCGGTGAGCAGGATCATGGTGGGTACGGCCAGCTTGAACACGTTGTCGTTCAGACGGTCGACGACACTGTTGTCGCCCTCGACAGTGCCCTCGTACAGTGCGGCCAGCGGGCTCGGGTTGGAGGAGATCTCCTTGATGCTGATCGAAGCGCGGGTAATGAACTTGCTGAGGTCGAACACCATCTGGGCGATGGAGTTGTAGATCTCGTTCTGGATGCTGCAGTCGTCGTCGTCGGCCTTCTCCCCGGCCGCCGCTCCGTTCTCGGTTTGCTTCGCCTGCTCCTGACTCTGCTGAGTCGCGGCCCAGTTGAGGCCTCGCAACGCGCCGAGTTCGTAGACCGTGTAGTCCCTGGGCTCGCCTGACAGGCGCGTGGCCCCGGAGACCAGCCCACCCTTGCTGTCCCACTGCTTCACCGCAGGGAAGATGTTCTCTGCGGCACCAGGGTTGTCAGCCATCTGGTTGGTGCTCTGGGCCGTCCAGTCACAGGTATCGAAGAGGGCCTTCGCCGATTGTGGTGCGGAGAGCGAGAGAGCGATCACCCCGAGTATCACGAACAGCGCGGCGCGTGCCGCGACGCCGGCGCTGGTGAGTTTCGTTCGCAGGGAGCGCCTCGGCCGGCGCCGTGCCGGGCAAAAGTCGGCGCGGAGCCGGCTGAGGGTCAGCATGAGAAGTCCTTCGGGATGGATCAGTCGATGAAGTAGTCGGTCAGGAGACAGCCGTCGGCCTCTGCGGGCTCCTGCTTGTAGCCGCTGGGGATCTCGACTTCCGCATCGCAGACCAGGTTCACGAGGCCGGACGCCTTCAGTGCCTGGGTTGCCTCGTCGTCGTACGGCTTCACCGCGAAGTCCTTGCCGATCAGGATGCCGCTGTAGCCCTCCGCCTTCATGGTGGCTTGGAACTGCTTCATGCTCGACATGAGCACCAGGGTGTTCGGGTGCCCGGACCTGTCCCTGCAGACAGCGCGTTCCTTGATGGCCCAGGCGGACTCATCGGTGATGTACTCGCCCCAGGAGGGGTACTTCTCTGCTTGTGTCGAGTTGTCCCACTCGGTGCCTGGCTGCAGGTCTGAGCAGCCGACGTACTGGTTGAGGAAGGTCTCGATGGAAGCCATGTCCGAAGCCGAAGGCAGACCGCCGCTCGTCTCCTCGGCGCCCGCCTCTGCACTCCCCTTGCTCGCCCCAGCGCCTGCCTTCTCGGAAGACTCGCTCTTGTCGTCGTCGCCGCATGCCGTCAAGGACGTGGACATCAGGAGGAGGGCGCCGATGGTGAGTGCTCGTTTGATTCGCATGGTCCTTCTTCGCCTAAGGGGCATCGGGGTGGGGGGATCAGCAAGCTCGGGCAGGGGAGGTCACACGGCGGCCGTTTCCGGTGTCGCCGACCGTGCCGGGTCCTCCTCCATCTCCTGCAAAAACGTCCAGTCCCACACGCTCAGCGGCGGATTGATGCCCTGGCGGGCCGGGCGGGTCGTGCCGTTGGTGTCCGTGGCGGCGAGGATCTCCTTGAAGACCAGGTCGACGGCGACCGTGCCGACGCGCTTGTCGGCGTCGCGCTGGAGGCAGACACCGGTGCGGAGTTCCTGGAGGGCGGCGATGACCTTCGGGTCGTCCTCGGGGCGGCCGAGGAGCGGGGCCACCAGGGACGCCTCCTGCGCGGACTTCTGCTTGAAGGCGAAGACCGTGTGGATCTGGTTGGCGCCACCGCTGCGGGCCTCGGAGTCCTCGATCTGGACCAGGTCGATGGCCTGCTGGGTGATCAGGACGGTCACGGCCAGGTACGAGCGGCCCTGCTTCAGGGCGCGGCGCATCAGGTCGCGGCCCGACTCCGTGGCCGTGACGACGTACGCCTCGTCCACGAACAGTGCCTTGGGGCGCAGGCCGATCTCGCCCGTCACCGGGTTCTTCTCGTAACCGACGTCCAGCATCTGGCTGCCCAGCTCCACGACCGCCATCAGGGCCGTCGCCGCGAGGCGTTCCGCCGGGTTCCAGCTGCGCGGGTCGGAGGCCGCGGGGGACTGGAAGCCGCGGAGGGTGATGACCGTACGGCGCTTGCGCATGCTGGACAGTGACTGTGGGCGCTCGGCGAAGGCGAGGCGGGCGTAGGGGAGCGTGCGCAGCTCGGTGAGGAGCATCTGCGCGAGCTTCAGGTCCTTCGCCGCCTCCCGGTCGCCCGTCTCGATGGCGTGCTCGTACGCCGCCACGACCTCGTCGACCACCTGCCACAACGTCGGCCGCGGTACATGCTGTTCGGCGTCTCGGGCCGTGTATCCCTGCTCGACCGCCTGGCGCATCGCCGAGTTGTAGCGGCCGATGACCGTGGCCATCCCCTCGATGACGGGGAGGCGTACGCGCTGGTAGTCCTCGTCGCCGAGGAAGCCGCGCAGCATCGACTCGGCCAGGAGGCGCCCGGCCGGTACGTCACGGGCGATGACCCAGGGGTCCAGTACGCCCGCTTGGCCCTTCAGGAGGTCGACGACCTCCGTCTCTGCCCAGAACTCCGGGTTCACCGGCTGGAACTTGCTCTGCGGAGTGCCGAGGAGGCCCTGCTCCGCGTCGCTCGCGAAGGCCGGGTCGTTCACCTGGGAGCCGAAGCCCAGGTAGTAGCACAGCTGGGCGAAGTCGGTCTTGGGGTCGATGACCAGGCAGCGGACGCCCGACTCCGACTCCTCGTAGAACTTCTGGAGGGCCAGGGAGGACTTACCACCGCCGGACGCGCCGACGATCGCCAGACCACCGCCGTCATTGCGCGCCGGGCCCACGTGCAGCGAGTAGTGCACCGGCATCTTGCCGGCCCAGCCGACCAGGTTGCCGACCCAGCCGAGGCGCTTGCCGGAGCGCTGCTCCGGGTTGTCGCCCAGCTCGGTCCCGGCGGTGGGGAGGCCGGCGCCGAGCTGCTCGACCTCCTGGAGGCGGATGTACGGCGCGATGGGCAACTTGGGGGCGTCGCCCGGCAGTTGGGACTGGAGCAGACGCCACTGCTGACGGGTCGGGCGCAGCAGCGTGACCTTCAGGTCCTGCTTGAACTGCATCTCCAGGACACGGCGGCGACGCTCCAGCTCCTTGAGGTCCGGCGCCGAGATCGTGAAGCGGATCTGCGCCTCCATGCCCGGCATCTTGTGCTCGTCGATGTCGTCGACGAGTTCCTGGGCGCGGGTGACCTGGGTGGCCAGCTTGGTGTCGGGGCTGCGGCCGGAGTTGGCCATGTCGTTCATCTCGTCGACGAGGTTGCCGCGGATCTTGTCGGCGCGGTCCTTGAACTTCAGATACGGGATGAGCGTGAACCGCATGTCGATTTCGACGGGGAAGTCCACGTGCTGGGCGGCGTAGCGCGCCCATGCCGTCGACTGGCGGAAGCGGGTCTCCGCAGGCCAGTTGGCGGCGACGAGAGTGGTGGTGTAGCTGGTCTGCTGCTCGCCGGTGACCTCGTCGTACTGGTTCAGGACGATGTGCGTCTTGCGGTTCTCGCCGGAGAAGTCGACGACCAGGTCGAACGCGTTGGGGCCCCACGCGCGCGAGCCGAGCACCGGCTCGGGCGGGACCGGCAGGTCGCCGTGGAGGGGCTTGCGGATCAGCCAGACGAGCTCTTCGCGGGTGAGGGGGGTGGCCCGGAGGTTCTCCAGGCTCTCGTGGACCTCGGACGCCACCTGCGTCCACTCCGCGACCACGGACGGGGACAGGTACTCGTCGGCGACACCCGTCGCGGCGGCGGCGACCTGGTCGGCGGCGCCGCTCACGCCCTTGAGCAGCCCTGGGTCGTCGTGCGGCTCGTCGTCCTGGGACAGCACGCCCGTACCGCCGCCGGTGCGCTTCACCGAACCCAGCTTCACCAGCAGGATGTTGCGCTCCCGCTTGGCGCCGATGCGCTCCTGGTACTCGGCCTTGCGCAGGTTGTACGCCTTGTAGTTCTCGGTCGGGTCCCAGGCGATCGCGTTGAGGTCCTCCGCCCAGGTCAGCGCGGTGATCGGCTGGTACACCTTGCGGTAGTGGCACTCGACGTTGCGGTCGCCGCGGGCGAGGTTGAGCAGGCCGCGGGGCGGGCCCTCGGCCATCGCCTGCAGTTCGCCGGCATTCAGGTACTCGTCGATGGCGGTGGGCAGCACGAGGCCCGTCCACACCGAGTCGCCGTGGACGAAGATCATGTCGTCGGCGTAGCGGTAGGGGAGGCGGAGGTCCTCGCGGCGGGTGGAGGCCGAGGAGCCGGAGGACTTGGAGCGGGAGGAGGACGAGCTTCTGCCGCCCCCGCCCTGGCCCTGCTTCTTGCCCGACGAGGCGGCCATGATCATGGCGACCACGAAGAAGGCGGCCGCCCCGCCCAGAAGGATCATCATGAACATGGAGGAGTCACCTTGCGGTTATCGAGGTCGGTTTGCGGTGCGTCGGAGGTCAGTGGGTCGGAGGTCAGTGGGTCGGAGGTCAGTGCGTCGGCGGTGGGCCGGGGACGGGGCGGTGCGGGCTCAGCGGTGTGCGGAGAACGCGGTGCCGCGTTCGGCCGCGGCCTGGCGTGCGGCGTCGTAACTCGCCTGCCAGCGTGGTGAACCGGGGGTCCAGAGGATGACCTGCCAGTGCAGCTCCTCCGGTTCCTGGTCGGCGGAGAGCCCCTGCAGCCGCTTGGGCTGGAACCACCAGTCGGTCCACACCACCAGCTGCTGGCTCAGCGTGAGCGCCGAGGGCAGCGGCCGGCCCCAGACGAAGTAGACGGCGAACGGCGGTCCGAAGTAGAGGATCGACGTCCACATCGACATACCGAGGAAGGGCAGGAACGCGGAGAGGGTGAACAGCGCGATGAGCCAGACCAGGCCGAAGCCGAAGGCCGCGCCCAGCGCGGGCAGCAGCAGGCCGGGCAGCGGGATGTTGCCCCAGTTCCAGATCCGCTTGGGACGGTTGACCAGATCGGTGTGGTCGTACGCGACCAGCGGCTCCGGCGGTGCCTCCTGGGCCATCGCGGCTGACTCCCCTCGTTGCTAAGGCGGCTGATGAGACGTCAGTCGTCAGTTGCCCTGGCCGCCCTCGCCGCCGCCGATCTGGCTGCCGAGGTCGATGAGCACACCGGCGAGGCCGCTGGCGCCACCGATGATCAGGGCGGCGAGCGCGATCATGCCGAAGCCCTGGAAGGCCTCGCGCATGCCGTCGCCGCGCTTCATCGACAGCAGCATGCGGATGCCGAGGACGAGAAGGGCGATGACGGCGACCATCGTGCCCGCGTTGGTGAGGATGTCCTGGATCTCTCCGAACATCGAATCCAGGGTGGCTGCCAGGTACACGGGTGGTTCCTCTCGATCAGGGAGTGCGGAGCGTTGTGGAGTGGGGGGACGTGGTGCCGGTCAGGACTTGTCGGACTGCTTGTCCTTCGAGGGCTCAGGACTTGTCGGACTGCTTGTCCTTCGAGGACTGAGAGGACTGAGGAGACTTGGAGGTGGACGGGGAACCCGACGGCGGGACGGCGTCGTCCTCGTCGGGTGCGCTGTCCTCGTCGGACGCGGCGTCCTCACCGGGAACGGCGGTGTCCTCGTCGGTGTCGGCCCGGCCGCCCTCCGCGTCCAGCACGCCGCCGCGGACGTCCTTGATGAACCAGCCCTGGGCCGTGCTCACCACGGTCATCCGGTACGAGCGGGTCACGGCCCCGCCCGCCGCGTCGGTCCAGGCGACGACCACGCGGAGCTGTACGGCCTGCCCGTTGGCGTAGTTGAACGGGTCGGTCCCCTGGACGTTCGCCGGCACCAGTGCGACCACATCGCTGACGGTGGGCTTGGTGAGCCGGCCGGAGAGTCCGGTGGTCGCGGCGGGCGTGGCGTCGGACGTGGTGAAGCGGGCCATCGCCGTGGTGTCGGACGCGCCCCACGCCTCGAAGTAGCCCGGCAGCACCTGCTCCCGCAGCTGGTCGGCCAGCGTGTCGTCCACGACCTCGGAGTCCTGGTCGACGGGCGGCGCGTCCGCGAGGGGCGGCAGCGGCATCTGGCCGACGTCGCCCGCCACGCGCATGCCCTCGCCGGTGGCGAGGTCCTTCACATAGACCGGCACGGTGAGGGTGGTCACCTCGCCGTCCTGGCTGCGGACCTGGACCCCCAGGTAGCGGCCGTGGTCGCCGTACTCGGTGAGCGTCTCGGCGGTTCCGTCCCACGTGGCGGAGACGGCCGTACTCGTTCCCTTGCCGTCCCAGCCGCATTCGCCGTCGACGCCGGCGGAGGTGTATCGGGCGAGGTTGTCGCGGCGCGTGGACGCGGTCTCCGGGGAGTACGTCATGCACAGCAGCGCGTACTGCTCGGCGAAGGTCGCCGCCTGCCGGGTCGGGAACTCGGAGAGGCGGTACTTGGCCGCGTCGGCGGGGTCGAGCCCGGCGGTCGCGGGGGTCGACGACTTGCCGATCACCAGCCCCATCACACCGCAGGAGCCCAGCGCGAACACGCAGGTGGTGATCAGCAGGGTGGCGCGGAGGGCGACATGGGTACCGCGGCCGCCGGTCGCGATACGGCCGCCGGGCTTGGGGACGCCGAAGTCCCGGGCGGGGGCGGGCTTGGCGCCGGCCTTCGTGGGAGCACCGCCCGACGTGGTGGGCCGGGCTGCGGCGGGAGCGCCGCCCGATGTGGCGGGCTGGGCCGAGGCGGGAGCGCCGGCCGTGCCGACGGACTGGGTCCTGAGCGTGAGAGTGGCGTTGGCGGGGACGGGCGTCTGAGGCGCGGCCGTGGTGGCGGCCGGTGGCGCGGTCTGGGCGGCCGCCGCGGGGGCCGGTGCCGCGCCGCCCTTCTTGCGCTGCTCCTTCGCCGCCTTCTTCTGCTCGTACGCGGCCTTGCGGGCCGCCCGCTCCCGCTCGCGCTTCTCCTTCTTCGACTCGCTCGCGGGGCGGGTCTCGCGCGGCGGCAACGCCGGTACGGCGGCCTGGCCGGCCTGGGGGGTGTTGCGCACCCAGGCGGCGGCGACCTGTGCGCGGGCCGCGTCGGAGGGGAGCTGCTGCGGCTGGGGGTGGGAGGGCTGCGGGGCCGCCGGCTGGGGCTGGTGCGGGGCAGGGGGTTGCTGGCCCTGGCCCTGCGCGTGCCACGCCTGCTGATGCGGCTGTTGCGGCTGTTGGGGAGGACCGAAGGACCCGGGCTGCCCGGAAGGCTGGCCTCCGCCGACCGCGCCAGCAGGGCTGTTGTGGTCTGTCATCGAGTCGGTTACTCCAGCGAGTCGGTTCCCCGTCCGCCTGGGCGGGTCACGACCGCACCGCACGACGGGCCCTGGCCCAGCCAGGTGCGCAGGCAGTGTGACAAAGACCTGTCACCGGACCGCCGCCGCTTTCCTCGTCGGGAGACCGGGAATTCCCGCGCAGGCCGGGTTCGGGAAAGTCGTCGGGAAAAGTGTCAGGGACACGCCGGGAAAGCGGGCTCGCTGTCCTGACTCGCCCTGGGCCCACAATGCGCTGGGCACGTCTGCCGTACGCACGACGCTCCCGGCACCACCCCTGGACCCGACGGACCCGGCGAAGGACGAGAGTTGACCGACCACAACGGGCACCCGCAGCAACCGCCGCAGCCCGACCCGCGCACGTGGGGCGTTCCCCAGCAGACCGCGCCGGTCCAGCAGACCCCGCCGGTGCATGAGGCCCCGCCGGTCCAACAGGCGCCTGCCCCGGCTCCCGCCGCGGTACCAGCTCCCGCCGCGGTCCCGGCTCCGCAGGCCGCCCAAGCGCCCCCGGCGACCCAGGTCTTCCAGGCCGACCACGCCTGGATCGACGGCTACGAGCCCGGCAACCCCTGGCAGGCGCGGCTGTGCATGGAGACGCCGTACGGCACCTTCACCTATCCCCTCACCCCGCACACGATCCCCGAACTCCTCGAGCAGATGGTCCTGGTGGCTCAGGAACAACAGGGTCTGCCGGTCGGGTTCGACGCCGACGACGAGCCCGGGGCGCTCCCGGCCGACGGCGAGGACGCCGACGAGGAGCAGCACGGCCAGGCCGCCGGCCTCCACGGCGGTCGCGCCGCCCGGCTGACCGGCTGGGCCCTCGTCCACGACCTGTGGGAACGCGAGGACCCGACGGCGCGGATCGTGATGGGCGCGGTGGTGGTCGTGCTGTTGCTGCTCGGTATCGTCCTGACCTGATCGTTCCGACCGCCCGACCGAAGGGGTGCCCATGCTGACGGTGGCAGGAGTGGAGCGATGAGCGGTACCCAAGGCCCCGCCGAGGAGCCGGAGTTCTACTTCGCGGACGTCTTCGTCTTCGTCTCGGACTACCTCGCCCAGATGGTCCGCCGCCGTGTCAACGGCTCGTCGGCGACCTGGTGCCCCAAGTGGTGGGAGCACCCCGAGGCCGGCGCCCGCCTCTCCGCGCTCTGGCTGGCCTGGGAACACCTGCGCCAGGACCCGGCGCTCGGCATGTCGACGTGGTGGCTGCACCACGCCGACCCGCACCTCCGTGTGCTGATGGACGCCGACTCGGGGCCGTTCGCGGCCTGTTCCCCGAAGGACGGGCACACGGCTTACCCGTTCGATCCGCTGCCGGTGGACCCCCGGCCGGAGTGACGGCCATGGGAGCGCGGGAGACGGCGGCGCCGTGAACGCGAGCGGTGGCCTCCGGGCCGTCACGCCGGCCGGGGACGGGTGACGCCGCGCGTCCGCCGAGGTGGGTGCGTCCGCTCGATCCGGCGCCGGGATTTCCCGCTCTTTCCCGATGCCGTCCCACGCCGTTCCCGTCGGGAATTCCCCCGACTCCTCGCCCCACGCCTCGCCCTACCGTGTCCCGGTCACCCGTCGACCGCCGTACCGGCTCAGCACAAGGGAGGCGCGGGAGCGTGGAGTTGCCTGAGGAGAACAAGCGCACGGGGCTGTTGGCCCTGGGGGTGCTCGGCGTACTCCTGATCGCCGTACTCACCGTGTTCACCGTGTTCGACGGAGACGACGGGAGCGACGAGGGCGACAGCTCCGCGACGTCCACCGCCACCGCGGGTCAGGGCGGGGCGGGCTCGGGAGGGCAGGCGACCTCCGACCCGGACGCGGCGGACGACGACAAGAACGCGGCGACCGTGCCGATCGTCTCGGTCGCCGAAGCCGCCGAGGCCCACGAGATCATGACCCGGTACATGGCCGGCATCAACACGTACGACCACACGGCCAAGTCGGCGGCCTGGCAGGCCCCCCTCCTCGAACTCACGTTGAACGACGCGCGGATGAAGCAGCTGACCGTGCTGCCCACCGGAAAGGCGTGGGCGACCTGCGAGGCCGAACAGTGCTCCTCCAAGGGCACCGCGGTCGTCGAACGCGACGCGGTGATCTCGGACGATCTGGTGCGCGACAGCGGTCGTTCGATCTCCAGCCTGGTCGAGGTGAAGGCCACGCGCACCGAAGGCGGCGAGACCACCACTGAGTCCAACCAGTGGCTGGTCAGCGTCCAGGAGGTCAACGGCAAGTGGGTCGTCTCGGGATTCGACATCTTCGGCCTCGGTGACGTGGGCGCCTCCGACGACTCGGGGGTGTGACGCGCCATGGTTGCTCCGGCGGTACTGGCCGCCGCCGCCAAGGCGGCGAAGGTCGCCAAGGCGGCCAAGACGGCGGCCCAGGTCAAGAACGGCTCGGGCGGCGGCAAGAAGGACAACAACAACAAGAAGTGGCTGTGGATAGCCGCCGGTATCGGTTTCCTGCCCCTGGCCGGGATCGGCACCCTTGTCCTGGTCCTGCTGGGGTCGCTCCTCGGCGGTATGGGCGCGGGAGCCGCCGCGGCCGCCTGTGACGACTACGCCGACAACGTCGAGGCCGGCAACACCGACGACGCGGCGGCCACCAACCCGGTCATGCCGGCCGGGAAGATGTACATGCCGAGCGAGACCGCGCGCAACGAGATACCGCCGAAGATGATCCTGGCCTCGATGCGCGCCGCCGCCCGTTACGACGGCCTCGACTGGACGATGATCGCCGGGCAGATGTACCAGGAGACCAAGTACGGCCAAGACCCGTCGGCCGCGCCCGGCGGCGCCAACTCCCTCGGCTACATGGGCATCCTGCAGTTCGGCAAGCCGGCCTGGACGGACTACGGCGACGACGGCAACGGCGACGGCAAGAAGGACCTCTACAACATCGACGACGCGGCCTACGCCGCGGCCAACTTCCTGCACGCCAAGAAGGCGGAGACCCAGCCCTTCAAGGCGCTGCAGATCTACTCCGGCTCGACCGCCTCCAACACCATCTACCCGCGCGTGGTCCTCACCCAGTCCGCCCGCTACCGCGGTGTGCTCACCGGCGACAAGGACCTCATCAAGCGCTGGTACGCCCACCTGGCGGAGACGATCGAGAAGAACCCCGACTTCCCCACCCTGGGGAAGCAGTCGGACATCCCGGAGCCGGTCGGCAACGGCGCCCAGCCCAGCCGGGCCCTCAGCATCGCCGCGACCTCGGCCCGCTCGTGGTCGACACCGCCGCTGGACGACGAGGGCGACGACACCACCACGGCGATGTCCCTGGCGGCCAACTCCACCGACACGACGACCCGCGCCCTCCCCGTCGCCAAGAAGCCCGTCACCAGCGGCAAGGACTGGCAGTGGCCCATGAAGAAGGGCACCTACGTGATGGGCACGGAGTACCACAAGAGCGGCGGCATGTGGAGCCTCGGCTACCACACCGGCCTCGACCTGGTGGCTCGCAGCGGCACCCCGATCTACGCCCCGGCGGACGGCAAGGTCGTGGCCGCGGGCCCCGGCGGGGCGTACGGGAACATGACGAAGCTGCGGCACGCCGACGGCGTCATCACGCTCTACGCCCACCAGACCTCGTTCAATGTGTCCGCCGGTCAGTCCGTCAAGCGCGGCGACCAGATCGGCACGGTCGGCGCGTCCGGCAACGTGACCGGCCCCCACCTGCACTGGGAGGTCCTCGTCCCGGGTGTCGACAACCCGTTCGTCGGGGGCCAGGACCAGGGTCCCGGCATGGTCGACCCCGCGGGGTGGATGGCCGGCCGGGTCACCGCCAATCCCGACTACGGCACCGTTCCGGGCGACAACGGCAGCGAGGGCCGGAACGCGCAGTACGAGGAGTGTGCCGAGGACAACGGCGGCGCGGCCGTCGCCCCCGACGGCGCCGGCGCCTCCGGTGTCCTCCCCGACTCCGACGACCCGGTCATCCGGGCGGTCCTCGGCTGGGCGCAGCGCGGCATCGGTGTCCCGTACGTGTACGGCGCGCCGCGCCTCCAGGGCCAGAACCCGACCAGCTTCGACTGCTCCAGCTTCACGCAGTGGGCGTACTACATGGCCAGCGACAGGAAGATCGACATCGGCAGTACGACCCGCGTGCAGGAGCCCCGCCTCCGCAAGTACGAGGTGTCGCTGTCCGAGGCGCAGCCCGGCGACCTGATCTTCTTCCGGCCCGAGGGCGGCGGCTTCTCCGGCCACGTGGGCATCGTCTGGGACCCCAAGACCAAGAAGATCATCCACGCCCCGCGCCCCGGCAAGTCCGTCTCCTTCAGCACCTGGGACGTCCAGGACGAGATCACCGGCGTCTACCGCGTGCCGATCCCGGCAGGCACGAACGCGGTCGAGGGCGACGGCACGACCGGCACGGAGGACGCATGAGGCGGGCCTCGAACTCCTCTCCTTCAGCCATCGACCACCCGACGGAGCAAGCAAGTTGACGAAGGACCGGATGGCCCTGATCGCCGGGACGATCCTGTCCCTCGGTCTCCTCACCGCCTGCGGTGGGGACGGCGATCCCGAGGACACGGACGCGACCGGCCGGGCGACACCCAAGGCGTCCGCCTCCGCCGCCAAGCGGACGGGTCCCGCCTACGACGGCGCCGCGCTGCCGGGCCTGTCCAAAGAACCCGCGTGGAGTCTGAAGGGCGATGGCACTTCGGGCTGCGTCGCTGACCCCGCCGCATCCGCCGCGCGCCACGTCATCAACATCGACGTGCGGACCTGTGTCCTGGGCGACGCCGTCGTCCTGACCCAGGACATGACGGAGTACTCCCAGGCGGGAAGCGTGGCATCGGAGGAGTACCACTTCCGGGCCCGTCTCCACGACGCTGCCACCGGCAAGGTCCGCCGGACCGTCGACGTCACGGCCCCGGCCGACTGGCCGGGAGGGCGCGAGTTGAGCCTGGACCAGTTCATTCAGATCTCCCAGTGGGAGGACGGCTCCCCGGCTCTCCTGGTCGTGGAGGGCGACGTGGTCGCCCCCGACGGTTTGAAGAAGGAAACGGTCAGCACGACGTACACGATGTACGCCCCGTCCGGGGAGAAGCTGGGCAGTTCCACCCTCGAAGGCGAGGACGCCGACAACCTGACCGCTGAGGCCGGCCATCTGCTCACCGAAGAGGGGAACAAGAGCAGCACCTACACCCCTGTCGGCGGCGGCGCCACCGTCGAGGTCCGCAACCGGGGCGTCGACCAGGCGCCGCTCGGCGCCGGTTTCGGCTACCGCGTCGGTTCGACCTACTCCGCGGTCGACGGCAGCGGCAGCCGCCTGTCCGTCAGCGATCGCCTCACCGGCAAGGAGCTGTGGGACCTGGGCGACGTCGACCGACCCGCCGCCCTCGCCGATGTCGAGGAGGCCGGCGACCTGGAGGGCAGCCTGTACGCGCTGACCCAGGACAAGGGCCTGCTCGCCTGGACCTGCCGGACGACGACACGTACGACGTGGTCCTGACCGTGGTCGATCTCAGGACCGGGCGGCTGCTTGCCGAAGGGCCGAAGGCCGAGTACGGCGAGACGCTCAATGCGCGGGTGGCCTCCGTCCTGGCCTCGGACGGAGGCACCGTGGTCACCCAACTCGGCGGTGGCGCGGTCGCCTGGAACACCGAGACGGGCGCCGAACTGTGGCGCCAGGCGGCGGACGAGCAGAGCATCACGCCCCTGGCGCTGCCGACCGCGGACGTCCTCTACGCCTCCGCCGACGACCTGGGGCTGACGGCCCTGGACATGGGGACCAAGAAGGTCCTCGCTTCCCGCCTCGTCCCTGACATCACCTCCGAACTGACAGCGGACGGCGACGTCCTTCAGTTGACGACAGGCGGCTACGGCGTGCTGGCGAGCGGCTACGACCTCTTCGTATTCGCCCCCGAGACGAAGCAGTAGACGCGACGGACGTCGTGGCGAACCCGGCCCCGACCTTCCGGAGCCACGCAGAAAGGACCGCGGGTGACCGCAGAACAGCAGAAGAAGCCCCGCGCCGAGGACGACTGGACGATCGAGATCGTCATCGTGGTCGCGGTCGTGCTCCTGGGTGTGGTGGGGGCGTGGCTGGCCGCGAAGGTCGGCGCGCCGTTCGCGGACGCGCCGGCGCCGGCGTCGAATCCGCTGACGTTCCTCGTCGACATGGTGAAGGGCGACTACAGCTGGCCGGGGTCCCCCGCCAGCGCCGTCGCCGCCGGGGAGGCGGTACTGCTCGGCATCCTGGGAACCGCCGCGTACCGGGTGGTGCAGCGGTTCAAGAAGAAGCCGAAGGTGGACGGCGCGGCGCAGCACCTCGCGAAGGGTGAGGAGCTGGGCAAGCTGACGATGAAGGGCGCGGCGGCCACGGCCGAGCGCCTCGGGGTGAAGGCACGGACCCCGGGCGTCTTCATCGGACGGTCCGTCAAGGGCAGGCAGCCACTGTTCGGTTCGTACGAGGACATGCACGTCGACATCTGGGGCCCGCGCACCGGCAAGACGACCCGACGCGCTGTCCCCGCCATCCTCGACGGGCCCGGCGCCGTCCTCGTCACCTCCAACAAGCGGGACATCGTGGACTCCACCCGCGGCCCCCGCTCCGCGCGCGGACCCGTGTGGGTCTTCGACCCGCAGCAGGTCGCCGCCGAGACGCCGAGCTGGTGGTGGAACCCGCTGTCGTACGTCACCGACGTGGCCAAGGCACGGAAGATGGCCGACCACTTCGCCAGCGGGTCGCGTGACGCCAACGCCTCCACGGACGCCTTCTTCGACCCGGCCGGTCAGGACCTCCTCGCCAACCTGCTGCTCGCCGCCGCCAGCGGCAAGATGCCCATCACGCAGATCTACACCTGGCTGTCCAACCCCAAGGACGACACCCCGGAGCGGATCCTGCGCGGCGCCGGGCACACCATGGCCGCCGACGGCCTCAACGGTGTCCTCACCGCCCCTGACAAGCAGCGCAGCGGTATCTACGGTGTCGCCCAGCAGATGGCGTCCTGCCTGATCAACCCGGAGGTCAACCGCTGGGTGACGCCGCCCGCCGACCCGAACGCCCCCGAGTTCGACCCGCACGCGTTCGTCCGCACCGGCGGCACCCTCTACTCCCTCTCCCGGGAGGGCCGGGACTCCGCCGGGCCGCTCGTCACCGCGCTCACCGTCGCCGTCGTCGAGGCGGCCGAGGAGTACGCCACCACCCAGCGCGGCGGCCGCCTCGCGCTCCCCCTCGTCGGCGTCCTCGACGAGGCCGCGAACGTCTGCCGCTGGCGCACCCTGCCCGACCTGTACTCCCACTACGGCTCGCGCGGCATCATCCTCATGACCATCCTCCAGTCCTGGGCCCAGGGCATCGAGGTGTGGGGCGAGCGCGGCATGGAGAAGCTGTGGTCGGCCGCGAACATCCGGGTCTACGGCGGCGGCGTCTCCGACACCCGGTTCCTGGGCGACCTCAGCGAACTGGCGGGCGAGTACGACCAGCGCGAGTACCAGGCGAGCCGTGAGTCGGAGTTCGGCGGCTGGAGCGGCAACCGCACGGTCAGTGAGTCCGTCAGCCGCCAACGCGTCCTCGGCGTCTCCGACCTCGGCGCCATGCCCCCGGGCCGCGCCCTCGTACTCGCCTCCGGCACCAAGCCGGTCCTCGTCGAGACCGTCCCGTGGTGGGAGGGCCCGTACGCCCGCGAGGTCCAGGAGTCACTGCGGAAGTACGACCCCGGGGCGCGCTGAACGGTGTTCGCGAAGGCACCTGGCCCGAGCCGGGGGCAGAGAGCAGAGAGCAGAGAGCAGAGAGCAGAGAGCAGAGAGCAGAGACAAGAGAGCAGCCACATGCGAAGCGGAAGGAGGCCATGAGTGGGTGAGGCCGTGGGCATCCTGATCGGTGGGGCGGCGGCGTTGGCCGTCCCCAACCGGCCCGACCTCATCAGGGACCCGGTCATCACCTGGCTCCAGCGCGCCCGTACGGCGCTGGGGCTGCTGGCCACCGTATGGCTGGTGATGGCCTACCCGCTGCGGAAGGGACGCCAGGAGTTCGTCCTGGACAAGCTGGAGAACCTGGCGGTGGGGTGCGCCATCCTGCTGGGCGCCGGGGCCCTCGGGATCACGCTCTTCATCCTCGCGGCGCGCTCACCGCTGGGGGGTGTGTACCTACGACGTCTCGTCGGGCCGTTGACCGTGATCGGGGTCATCGCCCTCGGGGTCGGGCTGTGCTGGCTCATGGTTCTCGCGCTGCGCGGCGAGATCATCTCCGACGCCGACATCGGTCGTTTCGATCTCACGTTCGGGCTCTTCGGTGAGACGGCCGGCGTGGCGATCACCGGCCTGGCCATGTTGGCGCTGCTGGTCGTGGGAGCCATCGCCTGCGTCCTCGTCCTGCTCATCTCCGTCTTCACCACGCTGCTGGTCACGTTCATGGCGCTGAACTCCTGCTTCCGCACCGCCGACGTCCACGAACTGCTTCCCGCCCTCCTCTCTCCCCTGCTGGTCTGGTCACTCTTCGCCCTCAGCTTCTCCGACACCCCCGATGTGGCGGCCCCGCCCGCAGTGATCTACTCCTTCCTCCTCGGCGGCCCGCTGACGGTGACGGCCTTGTCCGTGTGGGAGCTACGGCGCCTGCGCGTGCGGCACGGCGTGACCCTGCGGACGGCACTGGGCCGGTGACCCTGCGGACGGCCCTGGGCCGCTGAACCGTCCAGCGCCGGAACACGTCTCACCAGGGGAAACGCGTACGTCGCTGTCGGGGAGGCACTCATGGCCATGGTCGGACTGTTCTGGATCGCCGAGGACGGTGGTGTGTACGTCGGGGCGCAGCCGGAGGGGTACGGGTGTGGGGTGCGGCTGACGCGGGACTGGGTGGAAGGGCTCGGGACGGGACAGAGCGCGGTGTGGGGCTGGTCGGAGATCCGGTCGGTCGCCGTGCGGTACGTACGGATCCGGTCCGGCGCCCGACTGCTCGCCACCACGGCCGTCGACCTCGTCCTCAACGCCGTCGCGGGGGGCAGTGATGCCGCGGCCGCGTTCGAGGTGCACCTGGAGACCGCCGACAGGACTGTCGAACTGAACGCACAGTCGGCCGCTTCCCTCGGCGGCTACGTCCAGTCCGAGTACGACCTCTCCGTCACCCTGCTGGAGCGCCTGGTGGCGGGTACGGCGGAGGTCGACACCCTCGCGGGCTGGGGCCGCGCCCACGCCGCCGAGGGCACCCCACGACGTGAGCAGCGGGAGGCCCTGCTGCGGAAGTGGGCGTCCGAGGGCTGAGCCGCCGGTGACCGTGGCGGGTGCCCCTCCGCGACTCCACCCTCCGATCCACTCTCCCCGATCCACACTCCCCGATCCACACTCCCCGATCCACTCTCCGGGTTCCTGGGAACCCGGCTCGCCTCGTCCGCCGTCCCCCACAATGACCACTCGACACACCGGGACACCGGGACACTGGAGGGACACATGACCGCACAGGACACTCCTCGAGACGCCTCACGGAACACCGGCATCTCCGTGACCCACTCCCTGGAGCCGCACGACTGGTCGAACGAGGAGACCGCGGCGTACGAGGCGGCGGTCGAGGCCGTCAACGGGGCCGTCGGGGCGTACAGCGCGCTGATCGCTGCGGAGGAGGCCAAGGACGCCCCCGAGCCCGCCGTCATCGAGGCCGCGCGCGCCGCGCAGGGGCGGCTGGCGAAGGAGCGTGAGGGGTTGCGCTCGGCGGACCGGGACCAGATCGCCGAGGCCCGCTCGCGCTACGCCGACCTCGCGCGCGAGATCCTGGCGAGCCTCACGTGACCGTGATCGACCCCGCCGAGGTGGAGCGGCACCGGCTGTCCGACGCCGAGAACCGGCGGATCTTCCGTGAGCGCATCGTCCCCGACCTCCTGGCGGGCCGCGTCGGGCAGGAGACGCCCACCGTGGTGTTCCTGGTCGGCCAGCCCGGCGCAGGCAAGAGCAGGGTCACCGAGATGGTGGCCGGCACGCTGAACCGGCACGGCGGCTTCGTCGACGTCGACAGCGATCTCTACAAGCCCTACCACCCCGAGTACGCCCGTCTGATGGCCCAGGACGACACCCTGATGGCCGCGTACACCCGCGCCGACGGACGGGCCTGGATGGCCCAGGCGGAGGCGTACGTCCGCGAGCACGGGCTGCACGCGATCATCCAGGAGACCTCGCAGAACGCGGCGGCCGTGGAGGAGAAGATGCGGGCCTACGGGGACTCCGGCGCCCGCGTCGAGGCACTCTTCATGGGGGTGCCGCAGGCGATGAGCAACCAGGGCATCGTCAACCGGTACTTCGAGCAGCTGGCCGACCGGGGCCAGGGGCGGCTGACCGTGCAGTCCAACGCCGACGAGTCCTACGCCGGCATCCTCGAACTCGCCGACCGGGTCGACCGGGGCGCCCTCGCCGACCTCGCGAGTGTCTACCGGCGCGGCGAGAGCAAGCCCCGTTACGGCAACTCCCTCGATGACACGGGCAACTGGACCGGCCCGCCCGGGCTGCGCGAGGCCCTCGCGGCGGAGCGCGCCCGCCCCTGGACGGCAGCCGAGAGCGACTCCTTCGTCACCACCCAGCTGCGGCTGCGCGAGACCGCCCAGGCGCTGGGCCCCGAGTGGCAGGGCAGACTCACCCGCATCGAGGACCAGGCCCGCCCCCTGCTGACCCCGAACGCCGCGGCCCAGCTGACCTCGAACGCCGCGGCCAAGCCGGTCCCGGACGCCGCGGCACAGTCGACCCCGAATGCCACGGCCAAGCCCACCCCGGACACCTCAGCCCAGCCGTCCCCGAGCACCCCAGCCCAGCCGTCCCCACCCTCACCCTCCCCCTCGGCCGCCGCCGCCCGCTCCCGCAGCACCCCACGCCCCGCCGGCGGGCCCGCCACCACCCCGCAGGCCCCCGGCGAGAGTCCACGCCCAGGCCCCGCCCGTCCGACGCCCCACCAGGGACCGGGCGGCCCCCCACCCCACCAGGGACCGGGCGGCCCCCCACCCCAGCAGGGACCGGGCGGCCCCCCACCCCACCGGGGGCACGGCAGGTAGCCGACCAGCACCTGGACCTCACCACCCGCCCATGTATGAACACGTAAGGACACGTAAGAACGTAAGAACACGTGAGAAGCGGACCACCCCCGCTCCACCAGTGAGGTCCACCACCCACCGGTGGGACGCCCGGATGTCCGGAGGGGGTCTCCGGGCACCGGGGACCGTGGACATCCCGGTCGGCGACGTCAGGTCCGCGTCCGCCCGGCGCGAGCCCGGTCACCGCGCTGACCTGCCGCCCGTACACGTAGGCTCCGGTGGCTCCGGTCACCGTCGGTACGCATCCCTTTCGTCCCCCAACGCCCGGTCGTACGGACACCCTTGGCCCCCGGGGGTATCCGGCGGCAGCCGTTGGCTCGTGTCAGGTGAAGGTCGAGCGGCGACACAGGGGGTCCCTTGCTTTACCCTCTTCACACCAGGACCACACAAGGCTGTTGTCATCTCGTTAAGTGATTACTCCTTGACGCTGAGGTGATCACCGCGTTGGCTTTCAGCCTCCTGGGTCGCAGTTGCTGCACCCACGCCCGGAAGGCCCTTGATGTGAACGCCCGTACCACCAGCAACACCCCCGGCGGTCGTATACGCCCTCGCACCGCTCTGCGCCGCACCGCCACCGCCCTCGCCGCCTCGGCCGCGGCCGTCTCCCTCGCCTCCTGCGGGGTCGTGGACGTCGGCGACAGCGCCGAGGCGAGTCCCACGAAGGGCGACGACATCACCGTGGGTGTGCTGTTCCCCGACAAGGAGACCAAGCGGTACGAGGAGTTCGACTACCCGAACATCAAGAAGAAGATCGCCGAGCTGACCGACAACAAGGGCGTGACCAAGTACGCCAACGCGGAGAAGGACCCGGAGACCCAGAACAGCCAGCTCGAGCAGATGGTCGAGGACAAGGTCGACATCATCATCGTCGACGCCGTGGACGCCAAGGCCATCAAGTCCGCCGTGCAGACGGCGGACGACGCGGGCATCCCCGTCATCGCCTACGACCGGCTGGCGCAGGGCCCGATCGACGGCTATGTCTCCTTCGACAACGAGCTCGTCGGGCAGGTGCAGGGCCGCTCGCTGGTGGAGGATCTCGGCGACAGCGCCGCCAACAAGATCGTCATGATGAACGGGTCCCCCACCGACCCGAACGCCGCCATGTTCAAGGACGGCGCGCTCTCCGAGCTCCAGGACAAGGTGACGATCTCCGAGACGTACGACACCAAGGACTGGGACCCGGTCGTCGCCAAGGCCAACATGGAGAAGGCCGTCGAGAAGCTCGGCCTCGACAACATCGACGCCGTCTACGCCGCCAACGACGGCATCGCCGGCGCCGTCATCGACGTGCTGAAGACCGCCGGTGTCACCAAGGTGCCGCCGGTCACCGGGCAGGACGCCGACCTGGACGCCGTGCAGCGAATCCTTTCGGGCGACCAGTACATGACCGTGTACAAGTCGTTCCCGACGCAGGCGGCCGCCGCCGCCGAGATGGCCGTCGCCAAGGTCCAGGGCCGCTCCATCGAGTTCGACGCCCTCGCCAAGGACAGCGTCGACTCCCCGACCACCAAGAACATCCCCGCCCAGCTGGTGCCCCCGGTCGCCCTCACCAAGTCCAACATCAAGGAGACGGTGGTCGCGGACGGCATCTACACCGTCAAGCAGATCTGCACGTCCGCCTTCAAGGCCGACTGCGACGCCGCCAAGCTGAACTAGCTTCCGGTCGACCTCCGACGCCCGGCCCGGCAGGGACGCCATCAGCGCCCCTGCCGGGCGGCCGCGCGGATCTCACCCACCACGGCGGCGCGGCCCCACCCGGTTCACCCCCTCACGCCACCCGCGTGAACTCGATCGTCACCTCCGGCGGCCCCCCGGCCACCCCCCGGTAGATGCCCTTGTGCGGGGTCACGTCGTCGTAGTCGCGGCCGCGGCCGACGACGACGTGGGACTCGTCGGCGGGCACGCGGTTGGTGGGGTCGTAGCCGGTCCAGTCGCCCGCCCAGTACTCGATCCAGGCGTGGCTCTGGCCGGCGACGGGCCGGTGGAGTTCGGCCTCGCGTTCGGGGTGCAGGTAGCCGGAGACATAGCGGGTGGGCAGGCCCAGGCCCCGCAGCATCCCGAGGGTGAGGTGGGCGATGTCCTGGCAGACGCCGGCGCCCTGCTCCCACGCCTCGGCCGCGCTGGTGTGCACACCGGTCGCGCCCGGCACGTACGAGACGTGGTCGGCGACCATCCCCGACACCGCGATCGCCGTCCCGTGCACGTCGAGCCCGGCGGCCACCTCCCGGGCCCGGTCCAGCAGTGCGGCCGGGAGTGTCGTGCGGCTGGTCGCGGTCAGGTACTCCAGGAGGCGGGAGTCGGCGGTCGCCGCGGTGACGTCCGCCCAGGCGGGCGCGTCCGGCAGGGGCTCCGGCGGGGCCGTCTCCACCAGGCTGGTCGCGGTGATCGTCAGGTCGGAGTGGGGTTCGATGAGGTCGAAGCCGGTGACCTGGGTGCCCCAGTAGTCCCAGTACGACCAAGTGGGTGTCGACGGGTTCACCAGGACCCGCGCGTCCAGGGTCGTCTGGCCCGGGAGCGTCAGCGGGGTCATACGGACCTCGTTGTGGGAGGAGGCCGCGGGCTGGGCGTACGCGACGCGGGTGATGTGCCGGATGCGCAGGCGCCGGGTCGCCCTCGTGGCGGGGGTCGGGGGCGGGGGTGGAGGTGGAGGTGTCATCGGGGTCGCTCACGCGCCTTCCTGGGCCCACTCGACGGGACCTTGGTACGGGAAGAACTTCTCGGCCACCGCCTCCGCCGAGGCCATGCACGCCTGCTGCAAGTCGCGCAGCAGCGTGGGCAGTCCGGCCTCCAGGGACTCGGAGTCGAGGTATTCGAGGTGGGTGCGCAGGGCACCGATCGGGCGGCGGGCCGGGTCCTGGCGGGGGCGGCCGAGCGCGGCCAGGCACTCCTCCGCCGTGGTCAGCGCGTGCAGCGCCGAGCGGGGGAAGTCCCGGTCCAGGAGCAGGAACTCGGCGACCTTGGGGCTGTCGCCGAAGCCGCCGTGCACCCGCGCGTACGCCTCGTCGGCGCCGCTCGCGCTCAGCAGGGTCGGCCAGTCGGGGGCGTGCGGCGCGTCCAGCACCCGGACCGACAGCAGCCGTACGGTCATGTCCACCCGCTCCAGGCTGCGGCCCAGGACGACGAAACGCCAACTGTCGTCGCGGCTCATCGTCGAGTCCGCCAGCCCGAAGAAGAGGGCCGCGCGCTGTCGTACCAGCTCCAGATACGCGTACGGGCCGCCCGTGCGGCGCGCGGCCGTCCGCTGGTCGGCGAGGGCGTGCCAGGTGGAGTTCAGGCACTCCCACATCTCGGAGGAGACGGCCTCGCGGGCGCTGCGGGCGTTGAGGCGGGCCGCCCCGAGCGCGCCCTCGATGGCCCCCGTCGAGCGGGCGTCGAAGGCCAGCTGGTCCAGCACCTGCTGCATGTCGCAGTGCTGGTCGGGCGCGTCCACGCCGAGAATCGCGTACAGCGACCGGCAGGCGGCGTCCTCGTCCCGCCAGGGGTCTTCGAGGAGGCGGTGGAGATAGGCGTCGAGGATGCGGCCGGTGGCGTCGGCCCGCTCCACATACCGTCCCGTCCAGGTCAGGGCCTCGGCTATCCGGGAGAGGATCACGTCGTTCACTGTTGCGCCCCTTCCTGTACGACGGTCCGGCCGCCGTCGGGCCCGAGCTGGCGCGGCGCCTTCTCGGGCAGGGTGCCGCGGGCCTCCTCGTAGCGCTGCTCGGCGGGGCCCTCGGCGAGGACCCACGTGTCCTTCGAGCCGCCGCCCTGGCTGGAGTTGACGATGAGGTTGCCCTCCTGAAGGGCGACGCGGGTCAGCCCGCCGGGGAGCACCCACACCTCGTCGCCGTCGTTCACGGCGAAGGGCCGCAGATCGATGTGGCGCGGGGCCATGCGTTCACCGGCGAGGGTGGGGGAGGTGGACAGGGCCACCGGCCGCTGGGCGATCCACCCGCGCGGATCGGCGAGCACGGCCTCCCGGGTGCGCTCCAGCGTCTCCCGGTCCGCCTTCGGCCCGATGACGATGCCCTGGCCGCCGGCCCCGTCGACCGGCTTGATGACGAGTTGGTCGATCTGGTCGAGGACCGCCTCCAACTGCCCGGGTTCGTCCGGCCGGAAGGACTCCACATTCGGGAGAATCGGTTCCTCACCGAGGTAGTACCTGATCAGATCCGGTACGTACGTGTAGAGCAGCTTGTCGTCAGCTATGCCGTTGCCGACCGCGTTCGCCAGCGTCACGTTCCCCGCCAGCGCGGCGCCCATGATCCCGGGGCAGCCGATCACCGAGTCGGGGCGGAAGTGGAGCGGATCGAGGAAGTCGTCGTCGAGGCGTCGGTATACGACGTGGACGGGCATCTCCCCGCGTGTGGTGCGCATCCACACCCGGTTGCCGCGGCAGACGAGGTCGTGGCCCTCGACCAGCTGCACGCCCATCAGGCGGGCCAGCAGGGCGTGTTCGAAGTAGGCGGCGTTGCTGGGGCCGGGGGTGAGGACGACGACCCGGGGATCACCGATGCCGCCGGGCGCGGCGGCCCTGAGCGCGGCGAGCAGCTTCTGCGCGTAGCCGTCGACGGGCACGACGTGCTGTTCGGCGAAGAGTGAGGGGAAGACGCGGGTCATCGCGCGCCGGTTCTCGATGACGTACGAGACCCCGGACGGCACCCGGACGTTGTCCTCCAGCACCCGGAAGTCGCCCGCCTCGTCCCGTACGAGGTCGATGCCGGCGACATGGATGCGGACCCCGCCGGGAGGTTCCACCCCGTGCGCGGCCCGGTGGAAGTGGGCGGAGTTGAGGAGCAGCCGCCAGGGCACGACCCCGTCCTCGAAGGCCCGGCACGGCCCGTACGCGTCCGCGAGATACGCCTCCAACGCCCTCACGCGCTGGGCGACCCCGCGCTGGATGAGGTCCCACTCCAGGGCGTCCAGGATGCGGGGGACCAGGTCCAGCGGCCATGGTCTCTCCTCGCCGGCGAAGGCGTACGTCACGCCCCGGTCCGTGAACGCCCGGGCCATCTGGTCCGCCCTGAACCTCAGTTCGGTCGGCTCGATGGGCTGCAGGGCGGCCAGTACCGGCTCATAGGCGGTCCTGACCTCACCCGGCCGCTCAAACATCTCGTCCCACGCGTCGGCCAACGCGTACGCGTCAAATATGTCCGCCATGGCCCGACGGTAAGTGCGAGGCGTAACGGCGCGATCACCATCGCATTTCCGCCGTCTTGCGGGCACGGCCACGACCTGCGGAAACGGAGGGTTTGAAGTACGGCCGGGCGGGGGAGGCGAGGCTTTCGTCCGCGCACTTCGAGTGCGGCGGGGAGCCGTACTCGGGGATCCCCGGCCGGGCGGTCGACCCGCCTCCCGCCGTTTCCACGGCCGGGCGAGGGGAACTTGCCAGGGTCGTCCGCGGGGCTCCCGTCCCCGACTTCAGCTTGTTGCAGAGCGCACTGCCTGAGGGGTGGAGATAGGCGGGCGCAAGGGAGGTTTTCGGGACGGAAACACGGCGGAGCCGTGTTGCGGAGCCGGTGCGGGCCGCGCATAGTGGCGCTCCGAAGAGGCGGGAACCGGGGGTGAATTGGGTGAGGGCCGGGCACGCGACCGAGGAGCATCCGCACGGCGCCGACCGGCTCTGCGCGGCCGGGGACCGCGTGTACTCCAGAGCCGTACGGCGGGGCCGTGTCCCGCGCGCGGACGCCGACGCCGTGCCCTGCCTGGTCGAACTCGCCCTGCTGCACCCCGACCCCGACGACATGGGCTGGCTGGTGCCCACCTCGCCCCAGGAGGTCATGACCCGGCTGCTGCGCGGCGTCCACGCGGAGGTCAGCGCCAGTCAGGCCCGGATGGGCGCGGCGGTCGACGCCGTCGAGTGGTACGCCGGGCTCGGCGGCTCCCCGGAACCGAGGTCGGCGGAGAGCACGGCGATCCGGGTGCTCGACGGGCTGTCCCGGATCCGGGCGGCGATCGACGAGGCCACCGACCGCTGCACCACGGAGGTGCTGACCGTCCAGCCGGGCGGCATCCGCCGCGAGGACGAGCTGCGCGAGGGGCTGCACCGGGCGCAGGCGATGTGCCGCCGGGGCGTGCGCATGCGGGACCTGTACACGCATGTGGCCCGGCACGGGCAGGGCCTGCACAACTACATGGAGCTGATGGGGGAGTCGGCGGAGGCCCGCACCCTGGACGAGGTCGTGGAACGCCTCATCGTCTTCGACCGCGCGGTGGCCTTCATCCCCGCCAACACCGACCGGACCATGGCCCTGGAGATCCGCCACCCGGCGCTCGTCGAGTACCTGGTCACGGTCTTCGAACGGCTCTGGCGGCTGGGCATCCCGCTGGCCGCGCCCCTCCCGGCGACCGGCATCGCGGGCATCACCCACCGGGAGCGCTCCATCGCCGCGCTGCTGGCGGAGGGCCACCAGGACGCCGTGGTCGCCGAACGCCTGGGCATCAGCGTCCGCACCTGCCGGGCCCACATCGCCCGCCTCTCCGAACGACTCGGCGCGGCCAGCCGCACGCAGCTGGGGGTCCGCATCGCCGAGGTGGGCCTCGACGGCCCACCCCGCTCCGCCGCCCCGGACGACCTGCCGGCCCTCCCCTCCCCGGCCCCCGCTCCTACGGTCCCGCTTCCCGCTCCGGAATCCCCGACCGCCCGCTGAGGTGGCCCGGTCGGGCCCGGCGCCCACTGCCCGGCAGGGCGACGAGCGGGATCCGGCCCTCGTGCGACCCGCCTCCCACGTCAGTCAGCCCTCCTGCTCGAGCATCCCCGACTGCGCTATCAGATAGCCGAGTTGGGCCCTGCTGCCGCTGCCCAGCGCCGTCGCCAGCTTGGCTATGTGGGCGCGGCAGGTGCGGACGTTCATGCCGAGGCGGCGCGCTATGGCCTCGTCGACGTGGCCCTCGACGAGGAGCTTGGCGATGGAGTGCTGGATGTCCGTGATGCCGTCGGGCGCCGCCTCGTACGGGGCGCCGGCGCTCAGCGGGACCGCCCGGGACCACATGAACTCGAAGACCTTGATGAGGTAGCGGACGAGGCCGGGGTGGCGCAGCTCCAGGGCGACCTGCCGGTCGTCCCGGACGGGGATGAAGGCGACGGACTCGTCGCAGACGATGAGCCGCTCGACGAGCTCGTCGATGGTGCGTATCTCCACCTTGCCGTCGCCGATCTGGTCGACGTACGCCAGCCGTTCGGGGCTGTACCGGGCGGTGTGCTGGTAGAGGGTGCGCAGCCGCACACCGCGTTCGATCAGCGGCCGGTCACGCTCCAGCCCCTCGATGAGCCGCTGTTCGGGGCGGCGGCGGCCGCTCGGCTGGACGGTGAGCATCTCGGTCCGGCACTCGGCCGTGGCCTGGTCGAGCGCCGCGTTGATCCGGTCCAGGCCCTCCAGGACCGTGATCGCGTGGGTGGGCGCCGTCCCCTGGGCGGTGAGCGCCATGAACGGCTCGAAGGCGTCGGAGAGTTCGATCGACAGCCGCCGGCGCTCGCTGATCTCGCGTTCTATGGGGCTCAGCCGCTGGGCCAGGGCGACCAGCGGGGCCACGGGGCGCAGCCAGCCGATGTCGTCCGGATCCGGATGCAGGAGCGCGAACTCCATCAGACAGGGCGCGGACTCCACGTCCGCGCGGGCGATACGTCCCACCCGCAGGGCGTTCGCGTAGAGGCGCCCGCCTTCCTCGCACAGCTCGGTCACTGGATGGGGATGTATCGCTTTCGTTCGGTTTGTCACCAAATCTCCACCCCCCAGGGTCCTGAACATGCAGGAACATGATGCATCGATTATGTGGCCATGACGTGCCCGAATGAGTCATCGTCATACCCGACGGGGGAAGAGGGGACCTTCAAGTGAGGACGAAGCCGACTATGCGTAACAGAATGCTTCGCTCGGTGCTTGTCGCCGCCTTCTCCACCGTTGTGGCTTTCGGAGCGCTGGGCGGCCTTTCCGGCGCGGAGAGCGGTGATCGCCTGGCGAACGGTGACGAGGCGTCGACTGGCGTGGTGGCAGTGGAAGCCGGTGGTACAGGAGAGACCGGCGAACAAGACAGCGTCTGGGACTGACTGACATGACGACTCCTCCCGACGACCGTTCCTTCCGGCGTGAAATGGCCACCGCCTATCGCTCCGGCTGGCACTTCATCGACCTGGCCACCGCCATCCCCCACAGCGGTGACTCGTTGATGGTGACCGTGTTCGGTGAGCCGGTGGTGGTGACGCGGGACGAGGACGAGGACATCCGGGCGTACCGGTGTCTGCGGCGTCCGCGCGGCGCGCCGCAGCCAGTGCGGTGTGCCGTCCGGTACGGGATGGTCTTCGTCAATCTCGACCAGCGCGACCATCAGCTCACCGAACCGGAGACCCCGGCCGCCACGGCCGTATCAGCCACCCCCCGCAGTGCCTGAAGCGATTCCCCCGTCGTTTCAAATCGCTCAGGCGCTTCCCCCCAGCAGCGGCGTCACCGTGACCTGAACACGGTGACGCCGCTGCAGGTTTGCGGGGACATTTCACGATCCCGGCCGGTATCGGCACCGGCTCGCCCGCTCGCTCTTCTGCCCGACCTCTGTCCGAAAAAAGGTCAACCGGAAGCGGCCGGAGGCCATCGGCCGCAGGTGACCCTCAGCCGCGGCCCAGCGCCGCCGTCAGCTCGATCTCGATCACCACGCGGTGCGGGTTCGGCCGCGGCTGTCTGCCGTAGCGCTCCGCGTACCGCCGCTCCGCCTCCGCGATCCGCTCCCGGTCCTCGTGGACGCGGGCGCGCCCCTCCAGCGTGGCCCAGCGCCGGCCCTCCATCTGGCATACGGCGACCTGGGCGCCCTCCGCCCCGGCGGCGCGCACATGCCGCGCCTTCGCGCTCGTCGTGCTGGTGATCACCCGAG
Source organism: Streptomyces sp. CA-210063 (assembly GCF_024612015.1). Taxonomy (NCBI): domain Bacteria; kingdom Bacillati; phylum Actinomycetota; class Actinomycetes; order Kitasatosporales; family Streptomycetaceae; genus Streptomyces; species Streptomyces sp. CA-210063. The sequence continues at coordinate 4,869,372 of NZ_CP102512.1, read as the reverse complement.
CGAGTCGCGCCCCGGGCTCGTATGTAACGCCGACCGGCACCACATGGGGGCTGCCGTCGGCCCGGAGGGTGGTCAGCGTGCAGAGGTGGCGCTCCTGCCAGAAGACGAGGTACGCGGCGTCCGGCTCACCCGGATCCACTCGGTATGTGCTCACGTCCTGGAATCTAGCGGGGAACCCTGTTTTTCCGGGCTCCGGGCTCCGGGTCTCCGGGACCCCTCCCCGACCCCACCTTGAGTGGAATAGACTCAACTTTATGTACGTTGCCCAAGTCACTGTGACCGACGGCTGACGCAACGGCTGACGCAAGGAGGGAAAGCGAACGTGGACGCCGAGCTGACCAACAGGAGCCGGGACGCGATCAACGCGGCCAGCAGCCGGGCCGTGTCCGAGGGGAACCCGGACTTCACCCCCGCCCACCTGCTGCTGGCGCTGCTCCAGGGGCAGGACAACGAGAACATCACCGATCTGCTCGTCGCGGTCGAGGCCGACCTGGCGGCCGTGCGCACCGGCGCGGAGAAGATCGTGGCCGGCCTGCCCAGCGTGACCGGCTCCACCGTGTCGCCGCCCCAGCCCAACCGCGAACTGCTGAGCGTGGTCGCCGAGGCCCAGGCCAAGGCGAAGGAACTGGGCGACGAATACGTCTCCACCGAGCACCTCCTGATCGGGATCGCCGAGAAGGGCGGCCAGGCCGGGGACGTACTCTCCCGGCAGGGGGCGAACGCCAGGAAGTTGCAGGAGGCGTTCCAGAAGGCCAGGGGAGGACGTCGGGTGACCACAGCCGATCCGGAGGGGCAGTACAAGGCCCTGGAGAAGTTCGGGACGGACTTCACCGCCGCCGCGCGTGAGGGCAAGCTCGACCCGGTCATCGGCCGGGACCAGGAGATCCGGCGCGTCGTGCAGGTGCTGTCCCGCCGTACGAAGAACAACCCGGTCCTCATCGGTGAACCGGGCGTCGGCAAGACCGCCGTCGTCGAAGGTCTCGCCCAGCGGATCGTGAAGGGCGACGTGCCCGAGTCGCTGAAGAACAAGCGGCTGGTCGCGCTCGACCTCGGCGCCATGGTCGCCGGGGCCAAGTACCGGGGCGAGTTCGAGGAGCGGCTGAAGACGGTCCTCGCCGAGATCAAGGACTCCGACGGGCAGATCATCACCTTCATCGACGAGCTGCACACGGTCGTCGGCGCGGGCGCCGGCGGCGACTCCGCCATGGACGCCGGCAACATGCTGAAGCCGATGCTCGCCCGCGGTGAGCTGCGCATGGTCGGCGCGACCACCCTCGACGAGTACCGCGAGCGCATCGAGAAGGACCCGGCGCTGGAGCGCCGCTTCCAGCAGGTGCTGGTCGCCGAGCCGACCGTCGAGGACACCATCGCCATCCTGCGCGGGCTCAAGGGCCGCTACGAGGCCCACCACAAGGTCGTGATCGCGGACGCGGCGCTGGTCGCCGCGGCCACCCTCTCCGACCGGTACATCACCTCCCGCTTCCTGCCCGACAAGGCCATCGACCTCGTCGACGAGTCGGCCTCCCGGCTCCGGATGGAGATCGACTCCTCGCCCGTCGAGATCGACGAGCTCCAGCGGTCCGTGGACCGGCTGAAGATGGAGGAGCTGGCCCTCGTCAAGGAGACCGACCCCGCCTCCCGTGACCGTCTGGAGAAGCTGCGCCGCGACCTCGCCGACAAGGAGGAGGAGCTGCGCGGCCTCACCGCCCGCTGGGAGAAGGAGAAACAGTCCCTCAACGCCGTCGGTGAACTCAAGGAGAAGCTGGACGAGTTGCGCGGCCAGGCCGAACGCGCCCAGCGCGACGGCGACTTCGACACCGCCTCCAAGCTCCTCTACGGCGAGATCCCCACGCTGGAAAGGGCGTTGGAGGAGGCCTCCGAGGCCGAGGAGGAGGCCGCCGCGTCCAAGGACACCATGGTCAAGGACGAGGTCGGCGCCGACGACATCGCGGACGTCGTCGCCGCCTGGACCGGCATCCCGGCGGGCCGCCTGCTGGAGGGCGAGACCCAGAAGCTGCTCCGCATGGAGGACGAGCTGGGCCGCCGTCTGATCGGCCAGACCGAGGCCGTACGAGCGGTGAGCGACGCCGTACGCCGCAGCCGTGCGGGTATCGCCGACCCGGACCGCCCGACCGGTTCCTTCCTCTTCCTCGGCCCGACCGGCGTCGGCAAGACCGAGCTGGCCAAGGCCCTCGCCGACTTCCTCTTCGACGACGAGCGGGCCATGATCCGCATCGACATGTCGGAGTACAGCGAGAAGCACAGCGTGGCCCGCCTGGTCGGCGCCCCGCCCGGCTACATCGGCTACGAGGAGGGCGGCCAGCTGACGGAGGCCGTCCGCAGGCGCCCGTACTCGGTGATCCTGCTCGACGAGGTCGAGAAGGCCCACCCGGAGGTCTTCGACATCCTCCTCCAGGTGCTGGACGACGGCCGGCTCACGGACGGGCAGGGCCGTACGGTCGACTTCCGCAACACGATCCTGGTCCTCACCTCGAACCTGGGCAGCCAGTACCTGGTCGACCCCGTCACGAGTGAGGCGGAGAAGAAGCAGCAGGTCCTCGAAGTGGTGCGGGCCTCCTTCAAGCCGGAGTTCCTCAACCGCCTCGACGACCTCGTCGTCTTCTCCGCGCTGAACAAGGCGGAGCTGAAGCGCATCGCGAAGCTCCAGATCGACCGTCTCGCGGGGCGCCTGGCCGAGCGCCGTCTCACCCTGGACATCACCGACGGGGCCCTCACCTGGCTCGCCGACGAGGGCAACGACCCGGCGTACGGCGCCCGCCCGCTGCGCCGCCTCGTCCAGACCGCCATCGGCGACCGCCTCGCCAAGGAGATCCTGGCCGGCGAGGTCAAGGACGGCGACACGGTCCGGGTGGACGCCTTCGGGGACGGCGAGGGCCTGATCGTGGGCCCGGTCCCGAGGGAGACCCCGAGGGAGACCCCGGGCAAGACGCTGTAGTCCGCGTAGTCCGCACGACTCTCCGGTCGTGGCCCTGGGACACGTGCTTCAGGGCCACGCAGTCGTGCTGTGGGGCGCTTGGCTCCGGGACTCCCGTCGCTGATACGACACGCAGGGCAAACCCATCGGCGGTGGCGGTTGCCGGGCGAGGGTGAAGAGAGAGAGGGTGGAGTCTGTACGTCTGGTCTCAGCTCTCAGCGGACGGCCGGACGAGCCAGACGACCGCAGGAGTATCCAACGTATGTCCATCGACCCGTCCTCGATTCCGAACTTCGGGGGCCAGCCCGAGCCGCAGCCCCAAGGGCCGGCGGGCCCCGTCGTCCCGGATCAGGACCTCGTCAAGCAGCTCCTGGACCAGATGGAGCTGAAGTACGTCGTCGACGACGAGGGTGACCTCGCGGCGCCGTGGGAGGAATTCCGTACGTACTTCATGTTCCGTGGCGAGGGTGACCAGCAGGTCTTCTCGGTGCGCACGTTCTACGACCGCCCGCACCAGATCGACGAGAAGCCGGCCCTGCTGGAGAGCATCGACGACTGGAACCGCCGCACCCTGTGGCCCAAGGTCTACAGCCACACCCATGACGACGGCACGGTCCGTCTCATCGGCGAGGCCCAGCTGCTGATCGGCACCGGCGTCAGCCTGGAGCACTTCGTCTCGTCGACGGTCAGCTGGGTGCGGGCCGCCATCGAGTTCGACAAGTGGCTCGTCGAGCAGCTCGGCCTGGCCGAGGACGTGGACGAGGCCGAGAAGCCCGAGGACGACGAGTAGTCGCCCAGGAGCTGTTCCGCAGCCGTCACCCCGGCGGCTGCATAGCCGTCACCCCGGCGGCTGCAAGGGGGTCCGGTCACGACGACAGGGAACCCGCAGAACGTACGAGAGCCCGGCCAGGGCGCCGACCGGCACGGCGGCGCACCACGGCCGGGCTTTTCGCCGTCCGCGCGCGCCACCACCGCCGCACCTTTTCCACAGCCTGTGGAAAACGTCGGGCCCGCCCGGACCTCTTCCCAGGCGGCTAGAACGCCGCCTTCAGCCGCTTCGCCGCCTCCTCCAGCACCTCCGTACGCTTGCAGAACGCGAACCGGACGAAGGGCGCTCCGGCCTCGCGGTGGCCGCACGGTCCGAACGTTCTCGCGGTCGAAGCAGACGTACGCGGGCCGCAGGTCCGGCACGCATGCCTCGGCGCTGGAGAACCTCGCCGGGTCCCGGAAGATGGTGAGCGGGATGCCGTCCAGGTGACCGCCGAGGCGGCGCACGATCTGAGCGTGCTCGACGATGCCCAGGCTCCAGACGGAGGCGCCGCCCGGGATGAGAGTGATATCGGTGCGGCCTCCGCCCGGGGTGTGTAAGCCGACACTGGAGCTGGCACGTGCTCTGGACGCGGTACTCGGCGCCGACGACCTGCTGGTCGAGTTGTGGCCGTACGTGTACCGGGAGGCGTTACCGGACTGGTCGCGGAAGTTCATGGAGAACTCGGAGCGGGCGGTGGCCATCCGGCAGTACGCGGCTCATGTGGTGCCGGGTCTATTGCAGACGGAGGACTACGCGCGTGCCGTTCTCAGTCTTGATGCTCTGTTGGACGGTGAAGAGCAGTTGGACGAACGGGTCACGGCTCGTGCGGCAGCCCTGCCCCCGATCATGTCACTCGACATGATCCGGTCCACGATGGAGGGCAACTACCGTGGAGCGAATCTCCCGTCCCGATCTCAACGGCGTCGGCTGGCGCAGGAGCAGCTACAGCAATCAGGCGGGGGACGACTGCGTGGAGGTGGCCGACGGTTTCCGGGCCGTCGTCCCGGTCCGTGACAGCAAGATCCCGCACGGCCCGGCGCTGTGCTTCGAAGCCGCCTCCTGGGCCGCCTTCATAGGCGAGTTGCAGGCCGGGCACCACAACCGCCCCTGAGGCGGCCGGGCCCCGGCCGCCGTCCGTCTGCCGGGCTCACCGGGCCCTTGTCCACGAGGGTCCGGCGGGCCACTGACCTCCCCAAAGAACCGGGGGAAAGAACTACCCGCCCACCCACCCTCCCCGGCCGCGAAGCCCGCGTCACCCGTCCGAGTGACCGGCTTGCAGGCGCAGGATGCGGGCGGTTACGTTCGCCGCGACAACCGCAAACTGATACGGCCCCCGGCCGGGACGGCAATCCCGAACGAGGGCCTGACCGATCAGGAAGAAGCAAGCTTCCCGATGGCTGACCCGCAGTCTAACGCGCCCCTGCGCGCCGACGCCGGAGCTCCGACCTCCGGTGTGATCCACGTACGCACCCGCCTCACGGCCGACTTCACGGTGATTTCCAACGCCCTCGCGCAGCGGCGCGGCAGCGCGGTCACGGTCGGTGTCGCGGCGTACATCTCATCCCTGCCCACGGGCACGTGCGTGAGCATCACCGCCCTGTGCGAGCACTTCGACGAGGGTGAGATCCTCATCTCGCGAGCGCTGAGGGATCTGGAAGCGGCCGGGTACCTGGAACGCCGCCGCGAACGGACGCCCACCGGGCAGGTCCGTACCCGGACGTACTTCTACGACGTACCCGGCGTCGAACCAGACCCGGACCCGGACGGGCCTCCCAGACCCCCCAAGCCTCGTCGCCTCCGGAAGCAGACCGCCGCCGCGTCAGCGCCCGTGTCCGGGGCCGTGCGGGACACGGTGGAGGCACCCGTACAGGCGGGAGAGAAGACGGCGGAGGCAGCGGAGCCGGAAGCGCAGGCTGAGACCGAGGCCCCGGTCTCGCTCGCCGACGCCGACGCCGACCCCCGAGCCATCGCTGTACTCGCCGGCCTCCGCCGGGTCGACCCCCGTCTAGTCCTGTCCGAGCGGGAAGCCGCCCGCCTCGCCCCGGCCGTCTCCCGGTGGCTCGGGGCAGGCCTGCTGCCCATCCAGATCACCGACCACCTCACCGCACGACTCCCGGCAGACCTACTCGTCCGCCCGGTCGGCATCCTCGCCTACCGGCTCAGTGAGACTCCGCTGACCGCACCGGCGACCGGAAGCCCCGAGACCCCAGAACGCCCGGCGGTCCTGATCATGCGGAACTGCGACGGCTGCGACCGTGGCTTCCGCTCCGCGGGACACGGCCACTGCCGGGACTGCCGGTCCCGGGACCAACTCCCCGCGACCGGCTGAGCCGGTGGCTGGGTGTGCGGTCCACCCGCAGGTGGGAGGCTTGATGTGGCACGATGCGAACGCTGACGCCAAGAGGAGGTGGGGGCATGGTCAACAGGTTCACGGACGGGCTTCTGACGCCCACGGAAACAGCCTCCTACCTTCAGATTCCCCAGTCGACCCTCACCTCGTGGCTGAAGGGCAAAGCCGCCGGAGCACCACTGGTCCACCAGGTGGAGCCGGTGCGGAAAGGGCAGCCTTCGGTGCCGTTCATCGCGGTGGCCGAGGCACACGCCCTGCGTTCCCTGCGTTCCCTGGGGCTCCGCATGAGCGAGATCAGGGAGGCGGCCGCCGCCGTACGGGACGCCCTCGACACTCCCTACGGCCTCGTCTCCAAGAGAATCGCCACGGACGGGGTGGACATCTTCATCGAGCACGGCTGGGGGGATCTCCGCAGAGCCCGCGACGGCCAGGTCCCCATCCACGAAGTGGTCTCCGACTATCTCCGCTACCTCACCTGGGAGCCGGGCGACGACTTCCCCTCCAGCCTGCGGCTGAGGCAGTACCCGGACTCCGTCCCCGTCGTGATCGACCCGAGGTTCGGCCACGGACTCCCTGTCGTGGCCGCGAACCGCGTCACGGTCCAGGCCATCACCGACCTGTGGGAGGCCGGGGAGACTGTCGAGGACATCGCGTACGACTACGACATGACGCCTGAGCAGGTGGACGCGCTCTGCCAGGCAGTAGTGCACCTTGTCGCCTGAGTTCTTCCTCGACCGGAATCTCGGGCGCCGTGTGGCGGAGGGACTGAGAGCCTGCGGGTGGACGGTTCACCGCATCGGGGACGTCTTCCCGGACGACGGCCAGGACATCCCGGACGAGGAGTGGATCACGCACGGTCTCGACCGCTTCTGGGTTCCGCTGTCGAAGGACGGGCGGATCAAGACCCGGGACCTGGAGATCCGACCGGTCCTGGAACGCGAGGCTGTGCTGTTCTATCTGGACAACCAGCAGCTTCGAAGCGCCGAGATGATCGGTCGGCTCGCCATGCACCAGGACGCGATCCACCGGGCGGTCGAGAAGGGCGGTCCGGCGGCCTACGCCGTGCGGCACGATCGCATCGAACGCACCTGGCCGTGAGGGGCCGGCGAAGGAAGGCCGGCCACAGGTACACCGTCGGTCACGGTGCCACCGCGCGAACGAGGAGCGTACCGATGTGGCCAGGGTGCGGGGCATCAAGTATCCGGGCGTCGGCCGTGAGGAACCCGGCCCGGGTGAGCAGGCGCTCCCACACGGCCGGGCGGTAGCTGTAGCGGTAGGTGAACATCGCCTTGCCCGCGAAGCCCCCCTTGTACATGCCCTGCGGCCCGTAGGCGCCCGGGATGGCCGGCGGCTGCGAGAAGACGAAGACGCCCCCGGGCCTGAGCCGCTGGCGGACGAGCGGGAAGAGGCGGCTCGGGTCGGTGAACCAGGCGGCTCCGAAGATCGAGTAGACGGCGTCGTACGCCGCCTCTTCCTCGCTCAGGTACCGCAGAACCTCGGAGCACACGAACTCCGCGCCGGTACTGGCCCACTTCGTGGTGGTCTTCTTGACCATGACCGGAGACAGGTCAACGCCCCGAGCAGCGATGCCACGCTGAGCCAGGTAGGCGAGAGCGCGGCCGGTGCCGCAGCCGATTTCCAGAACGCAGCGTGGGTCGCCGAGCAGTTCGGGGCCGGGGCCGTGACCGGCGTACTGGGTCCAGGAGAACCCAGGCTCTGCGTCGTCCTTGAAGGCGGACGCGGCGAAGGTGTCCCACAGCTCCGTCTCGGCGGCGATGTTGTGATGTGCAGGCAAGACGATTCCTCTTCGCAAGGGACGGCCCCTGCCTCAGGGGACCGAGGGCAGGGGCCAGGGTAGGGCCGTTCAATGGCTGTCGGGGACCTTGTTGTCGCACGGCGAGCAGTCCGTGCCGTCGATGGCCCACAGCTCTTCGTCGATGTCGAAGCCGATGGATTTCAGGAAGTCCGCCGTGCGCAGGCACAGGCCGTCACGGCGACGCTCGATGAACGGGGCGTGGTGCTTGTACCGGCCCTCGTTGTACGCATGGCACAGAGCCCACCACACCGGCGTGTCGAGGATGAGCTGGTGGACACCGATGTCGACGAGCTTGCCGACCCCGAGGTGGACCTCCGGGTGCTCCATGCAACCGATGGTGTACATGACGGCGTTGCTCAGGACGCGTTCGGCCATGTCGCGGACCATCGTGTGATCGCGCAGCAACAGGGCGACCTCGCGCTCCCACAGGTTCATGCCGCTGTCGAGGACATTGACGGTCAGGTGCCTGATGTGCGGCTGGACGGCGTTGAGCAGCTCCTTCGGTTCCCTGGTGCGGGTGTGGGCGGGGTTGTCGAGCATGACGGTCATGAACGTTCCCTTTCTCGGAGGTGGCGTGCCGTGCTGGTAACTCGCCCCAGCGGAGGTTCGTGGTCCTTCGGAGGAGTGGGTATTGGAGACGGGCGCGGTCATCCGAGGCGCTCCGCCCGGTTCATCTCGGTCACACGGGCGCGCAGTACTTCGGTATCCGTGGCCTGCCGGATGGCATCGGGGTCCGCGTCCCACTCACGCCCGCCGCCGGGGGGTCTGAGCTGGACGTGGGGGCCGGCTCGCCCCATCACGTAGCCGATCTTGTCCGTCTTCATGTCGATGACCAGGGCGCCGTTCCCTTCCCGCGTCGCCATTACTCACGGCCCCCTCGCCGAAGTGTTTCCGTCAGTCGTTCAGCGACGTCGGCGCGGACGCGCCCCAGCTCGACGAGTTTCAGGTCGGGGTTCGCGAGGTCGACGCCGAGGGAGGGGAAGACGATCCCGGCCTCGGCGAGCGCCGCCCTCAATGACTCCATTGCCGCGTGCGGGTCGACGTCCCGCAGTTCCGTCGTAGCCATGAACAGGACGCTAGAGAGGTGGAGTTGATGGCCGCGATGGAAGTTGCGCGAAGTTGCTTGACTGTATGGCGAAGTTGCGCAACGTTGCTGATATGGGTCGACGGAACCCCCACCGGAAGAGCCTGACCTCAGGGAGGCTTGGGAGGTCAGTCCCCCAGGAGAAGGACGTGATCATGGCCCGACGACTGCGTTTCAACGGCACGGGCAGCGGCGTCAACGGGTGCCCGTCCATTCACGAAGACCTCGACACGGGCGAGGTCATCGTGCACGGCCCGGCCCTCACCGACCCGCACGATGTCGCCCAGCTCAGGCACCTGAGCGAGGGGGAGGTGCCCATCGTGGTGCCACGGGAAGTGCTCGTCGACTTCGCACCCAAGGAGTTCACACGCGTGCCGAACATCATCGGGCTGGACGAGTTCGACCGACTCTTCACGCAGTTCGAGCACACGGCGTGGCGTCTGGAGAGCCGCCGCCGGTACGCGTCCGACGAGCTCACGGACACGTATGCGCAGTTCAACCGTGGCGAGCCCGTCAACTGGGAGGGCGTCGACGCCGAGTGGTGTGCCGAGCGCCGCGAGCAGACCGGGCTCGGTAAGAGGTTCGAACGGGTCCGCACGGTCGACGATCCGCCGACGGCCGGCCAGCTCTATCTTCTCGACAACGCACGCCGCAACAGTGGTGTCGGAGAGAAGATCCGCAATCTCCGGCGTGTGGACGCCCACCGGCTCGGCCTGCCCGACGAAGACTTCTGGATCTTCGACTCCCGGCTGGTCGCGCTGCTCAATTTCGACGACGCCGACCACTTGGTCAACGTCGAACTGATCACGGAGCCTGCGGCGGTCCTGCGGTACGCCATGGCACGGGACGCGGCGATGCATCACGCCGTCCCGTACGAACAGTTCGCGGCGCAGCTGACCGCGAAGAAGGACTGAGAGCAGGTGCGTACCGGTGAGCACGGACTATCAGCAGGCACGAGAAGCCCTCGGGGCGCGCCTACGCGAACTCCGGCTCTCCGCCCCTGGACGTCGGCTCACCGGCACGGAACTCGCCACGCTGTACGGGTGGAACAAGTCCAAGGTCAGCAGGCTGGAGAACGGCAGGCAGACTCCGACACCCGAGGACCTACGCAAATGGGCGGAGGCAACCGGCCAGTCCGAGGTGTACGACGAGTTGCTGGCCCGCCTCCGGGGCTTCGAGTCCCATATCCGTTCCTGGCGGCGACAACTGGCGGCCGGGCACAAGCCAGTCCAGGACACACACCTGAGCGCTCATGCCGACGCCTCCGTGTTCCGTGGCTGGGAGCCCGCCATGATCTTCGGTATTCTCCAGACGCCGGACTACGCCCGGTCGATCTTCACGAGGTACTCGGAGCTGCAGGGATCGCCACGCGACACCGAGGAGGCAGTCCGGTCCCGCATGAAGCGGCAAGAGACGCTGTACGACTCATCGAAGCGTTTCCACCTCATCATGTGGGAAGCCGCCCTGCATGCCTTGGTCTGCCCGCCTTCGGTGCTCGCGGCCCAGCTTGACCGACTCGCAGGAGCCGTCGGACTGGACACCGTAGAGCTGGGGATCATCCCACTGTCTGCCTCGCTCAAGATTCCCCCAGCCACCGCCTTCTGGATCTACGACGACCGCCAAGTGATCGTCGAGAACTGGCACGCGGAGTTGTGGATCGACGACGAGGCCAGCGTGGACACCTATCTCCGCACCTGGAAGACACTCCGGGAGTCCGCCGTGTACGGCGCTGAAGCGCACAACCTCATCAGCGCCGCACGACGAGCGTTGCACTCACCTTGACGCCAAGCCCATGTCCGAGGATCTTGCGCTCGACGGTGTGAGTGCGCCCGAGCGTGTTGCGCGGGCTGGTGGACGTGGAGGAGGTCCTTCCCGCGATCGACGCCGTACTGCTGCTCACCGCGCTGCGCGACGACGAACCCGTGCCCGACCTCACTCTGCCGTTGTCAGCGTTCGAGAACGGCGACGCCGGGGAGCATCCTCGCCTCACACAGGAGGACCTGGACCGGGACTTCAAGGCAGACCTGGCCCGGGCGGACCGGCGCTGGGAGGAGATCTGGGGCGACCATGCCTGGGCGGACTCCGACGAACGGGACTCCCACCGGGCCGACCACCGCGCCGAGGCCGAACGGGAGGCGATCAAGGACCGTGCCCGACGGGCGGCAGCCCATGTCGAGGAGCTCGTCGACCACATCGGCGACCCGCTGTGGCCCGACCTCGTGGAGGCGGTGGAAGCCGGCGACCGGGAGCGTGCGGTCCGAATGCTGGCCGCCGCATGTGCGGCGGCGCGCGCGACCGAACCCGCCTACAAGCTCTACGAGGTCAACCTCTCGGCGCAGTACGAGTCGTCGCCCATGTCCCTCGGCGCCATGGGCGAGGTCCTGAGCGACTTCGAGACCTGGTTGAGGTCGCCCAAGGCCGAGTGATCGGCGAGAAAGGTTCGCCCGCCCCGCTCAACGCAGTAGTGGATCACTGTTGACACGGAGCTTCGCCCGGCCCGGCGACACGGGTTTCCCTCGCGGTGGAGGGGCCCTCCAAGAGTGAGCCGGGGTTCAGGACGTCAGGCGTCGCAGGCGGTTGGCGGCCTCGGTGAGGACGTCGGTACGCTTGCAGAACGCGAACCGTACGAAGGGCGCTCCGGCCTCGCGGTGGTCGTAGAACACGGCGTTCGGGATGGCGACGACACCGGCCCGCTCGGGCAGCGCGCGGCAGAAGGCGAAGCCGTCCCTCTCGCCGAGAGGCCGGATGTCGGTGGTGATGAAGTACGTACCCGCCGTCCGGAACACCTCGAACCCGGCGTCCGCCAGCCCCGTAGCCAGCAGGTCCCGCTTGGCCAGCAGGTCCGCGCGGAACGCCTCGAAGTAGCTGTCCGGCAGCGCGAGCGCCTCGGCGACGGCGTACTGGAACGGCCCGGACGCCACGTACGTCAGGTACTGCTTCGCCGAGCGCACGGCCGAGACGAGCGCGGGCGGGGCCGTCGCCCAGCCCACCTTCCACCCCGTGAAGGAGAACGTCTTGCCCGCAGAACCGACGGTGACCGTCCGCTCCCGCATCCCGGGGAAGGTCGCCAGGGGAATGTGCTCGGCGTCGTCGAAGACGAGGTGCTCGTACACCTCGTCCGTCACCACCAGCAGGTCCCGCTCGACGGCCAGCTCGGCGATCGCCGTCAGCTCCGCACGGGTGAGGACCGTGCCGGTCGGGTTGTGCGGGGTGTTGATCAGCAGCAGCCGCGTCCGGTCGGTGACGGCGTCCCGCAGCTCGTCGAGGTCCAGCCGGAAGCTCGCGTGCCCGTCGGAGTGCGGGCGCAGCGTCACCGGTACGCGCGTCCCGCCCGCCATCGCGATGCAGGCCGCGTACGAGTCGTAGTACGGCTCCAGGGCGACCACCTCGTCGCCGGGTTCGAGCAGCCCCAGCAAGGCGGCCGCGATGGCCTCCGTGGCGCCCGCCGTGACCAGCACCTCCGTGTCCGGGTCGTACGTCAGCCCGTACCGCTTCTCCTGATGCGCGGCGATCGCGGTGCGCAGCTCGGGGACGCCCGGCCCCGGCGGGTACTGGTTGCCGCGCCCGTCGCGCAGCGCCCGTACGGCGGCCTCGCGGATCTCCTCGGGGCCGTCGGTGTCCGGGAAACCCTGGCCCAGGTTGATCGACCCGGTGCTCAGGGCGAGCGCCGACATCTCGGCGAAGATCGTCGTCCCGAACTCGGCGAGCCGCCGGTTGAGCGGAGGGCGAGGGGTGGGGGCGGGGCTTGCGCTGGAGGTCATGGCCGTCATCCTGCGCCGAACCTCTGGACTTCCTCAACTCGGCTTTGAGTGAGCGGACGGGAGGGCATCCCCACGTCACGCACGGCCCACGGGGGGTCTGCAAGGGGAACGAAAGGCAGGTGGCCGAGATGGAGGTCTTCTACATCTTCTTGGGCGCGATCGTGGTGTTCGCTCTGCTGTCGACGCTGGGCGGCTCCCGCCGGCGCCGGCGCCGCTCGGGCAGCTGGTGGGCGGGCGGCGGGTCGTCCGGCGGGAGCGGCGGGTCGTCGTGCGGGGGCAGCTCGTCGTGTGGCGGCGGTTCCTCCTGCGGCGGCGGAGGGGGCGGCTGCGGCGGCGGCAGCTGACCGCGAGACGCGGAGAGAGGACCGCGAGACGCCGAGAGCGCATCGCGGCACCGGACTCGCACGACGAAGCTCTGGATCGCACGACAAAGCTCTGATCACGACAAAGGTCTGATCACGACAAAGGTCTGGATTCGCACGCGAAGCTCTGGACTTGCTCAACTCGGCTTTGAACGAAAGACAGCGGGGGCATCCCCGCCACACGCAAGTGAGCGAGGCGCCCACGGGGGGCCGCTTCGGGGGACTCGGGAAACAGAGGGGAGGGTGACGCCATGAACGCGATCGCGGTGATCGGCATCATCCTGGCGGTGGTCTTTCTCGTGACGGTGGGCGTGGTGGCCGCCGTCAACCGCAGCAGGGCGAACGCGGCGCGGGCGGCGGCACGAAGCCGTCGGTCGTCCGGCCGCGGCGGCAGCGCCTACGGCAGCGGCAGCAGCACCAACAACGCCTCGAGCAACAGCGACAACAGCTGGTGGGTGGTGGGCGCCGCCGGCGTCGGCGTCGGCGACAGCGGTTCGTCCGACTCCTCGTCCGACTCCTCGTCGAACGACGACCGGGGTTCGTCGTCCGGGGGAGGCGGCTCGTCCTGCGGCAGCAGCAGCGGCTCGTCCTGCGGCGGCGGTTCCTCCTGCGGTGGAGGCGGGGGCGGATGCGGTGGAGGCAGCTGACACGGGGCAGCTGAGCTTCACGACACGAGCGCCTGCCGGGACGAACGTCCCGGCAGGCGCTCGCGTGTGTACGGCCCGTGTGTACGGCCCGTGTGTACGGCCCGTGTGTACGGCCCGTGTGTACGGCCGCCTTCTCCGGGCAGACGCCCGGATGTCCACGGCTGGTGACCCATGTGGGCGGCGCACGGGTGTGACTCCTGTGTACGCCTGAGTACGCCGGGTGGGCTCGGTTGTCCGGTGGGCGCTCCCCGGGATTCGCGCGCCCGGTCCGGTGGGCGTGCGGGGAGCACTTCGGCGGACGGGGCGTACGCCGGGTTGAACAGTTGAGCTGGGCAGCCCTCGGGGGGATGGAAAGCACGTCAAGTTGGGTAAAAACGCTGTGGTGGCGCCACAGTTCATGATTCCCTATAAATCGCCAACGCAGCCCCGGGACGTCCCTCCCGGCAGGCCTGATCTGGCTCGACCGGACCGACCGGGACATCGTCCTCGCCCGACCTGGCTGACCGGGCCACATCCCCCGGTGCCGACCGGGGCGCGCCGGACCCACTCCTCCTCTCTTTGCGTCTCTGCGGAGCCGACCCATGCTCACGACCCTGAAAACCGCCTACACCGACACGCGCGCGGCCGACCTCGCCTGGGCCCTGGGCCGCGAACCGCTGCCCGCGCTCGCCATGCTCGACCTCGAACTCACCGGCGCAAAGCTGCAGTTGAGACTGCTCGGCGCGTCCCATCAGGTGCTCCTGGAGGAGGAGCGGGGCAGCCACTGTTCGGAGACGGTCGCATGCATCCCGGGGTCCAGCACGCCCCTCCCGCTCGGCGTCGCCAAACGCGTGGACGACTGGGAGTACGAATTCGCGGCCCGGGTCGAGGTCCTCTCACCGGGTTCCTTCGCCGGCCGCGCCCAGGAGCTGCTGGCGCTCGTCTCCGACCATCCCCACGGCCTCGCAGGCGTCTTCCCCGGCAGCCCCCACGCCTTCACGGCGATGCTCGCGCAGCGATACGAGGGCCAAGTGCACTGGCGTACGTGGCACGCGTATCCGCAGGACGGCCAACTGGTGGCCACGAGAACGAGAGTGGGGGTCCGGGTGCCGGCGACGCTGTGAGCGAAGGGTGCGCTGTGGTGGGTGGGGCGAGGGGTGGGGTGGCTGTGGTGAGTGGCCGGGTGCGGGTCCGGTGGGGCTTCTCGCGCAGTTCCCCGCGCCCCTGAAAGACCAGGCCCTGCGGGCCTGGAAGACAACGGCGCTCGGGGCCGAAAAGCCAGGGGCGCAGCCCCTGCTTTTCAGGGGCGCGGGGAACTGCGCGAGCAACCACGACCCACCCGCACCCGCGAAACAACCCGAACTCCCGAGCTATTAGGCGCCCGGTGTAGCGTCGCAGACCACCCGTGTGGGTGACCCAGCGGAACGTGACCCTGACGGTAGCGTGCCAGGCGTGATCGAGCCGCACGCCCCCGCACCCCCTGGCGCCCCTCCTCCCTGGCGCGGCCAGGGCGGTCATGGAGGCCCGGCCGGCCCCCACGCATGGCTCCCGGTCCGCCCCGGCGTCGGCCGCTTCCTCGTCCTCGCCGGCGTCTTCGTCTGCGCGGCCTGCGGACTCGTGTACGAACTCGAACTCGTCGCGCTCGCCTCGTACTTGATCGGCGACTCCGTCACCCAGGCCTCGGTCGTGCTCTCCGTCATGGTCTTCGCCATGGGCATCGGCTCCCTCGCCGCCAAACGCCTCCGCCCCCGCGCGGCCCTCGGCTTCGGCGCGATCGAAGCCGCCCTCGCCCTGGTCGGCGGCTGCAGCGCCCTCGCGCTGTACGCGGCGTTCGCCTGGACCGGCGACTGGGGCGGCATGTGGGCGAGCGGCTCGCGCCACCTCCTCGTCGCCTTCTCCCTCGCCATCGGCCTGCTCATCGGCGCCGAGGTCCCGCTCCTTATGGAGCTGATCCAGCGCATCCGCCGCCAGGACGCGGGCGGCGCGGTCGCCGACCTGTTCGCGGCGGACTACGTGGGCGCGCTGGTCGGCGGCCTGGCCTTCCCCTTCCTGCTCCTCCCCTGGCTCGGCCAGCTGACCGGCGCCCTCCTCACCGGCACGGTCAACGCCCTCGTCGGCGGCGCCCTCGTCCTGGGCCTGTTCCGCCACGACCTCAGCCGCCGCGCCCGCTGGCTCCTGGTGGTCACCAACCTCGCCGTCCTCGGCCTCCTCGCCACCGCCGCCGTACACGTCGACGACTTCGAACGTGCCGCCCGGCGCGCGGTCTACGGCCACGACGTACGGGTCGCCACGCAGACGGGCATCCAGGAGGTCGTCCTCACCGGCGGCACGGACGGCCGCCCGCTCTCCCTCTTCCTCGACGGCCGCCTGCGCATCAGCGGCCGCGACGAACACCGCTACCACCACGCCCTCGTCCACCCCGCCATGAGCGCCGGCCCCCACACCCGCGTCCTCGTCCTGGGCGGCGGCGACGGCCTCGCCGCCCGCGAAGTGCTCCGCCACGCGGACGTACGCCGGGTCGACATCGTCGAACTCGACCCGGGCGTGGTCCGGCTGGCGCGCACGGACCCGGCCCTCGCCTCCCTCAACGGCCACGTCCACGACGACGACCGCGTCCGCGTCTTCACGCAGGACTCCTTCGCCTGGCTGCGCGACGCCCGCCGGACGGGGACGTACGACGTCGTGATCTCGGACCTCCCCGACCCCGGCATCACGGCGAGCACCAAGCTCTACTCGCAGGAGTTCTACGGACTGGCACTCGAGGTCCTGGCCCACGACGGCCGCATGGTCGTGCACGCGGGCCCGGTGTCGTCCCGCCGCCACGTCTTCTGGACGGTCGACGCGACCGTCCGCGCCACGGGCCTGCACACCACGCCCTACCGCGTCGCCGGCTTCGTCACCGGCCCCGACCGCACGGCCCACACCTCCCGCACCCCCCACGACTGGGGCTTCGTCCTGGCGACCCAGCCCGCCGCCGGCCGACGCCCGCCGCCGGACCTCGGCACCGGGGCCGCGCGACTCCACCCCGACGACCGTATGGACGGCCTGCCACCGTCGACGCTGGTCCATCCGAGGTACGCCGACTGAGCCCCATGCGCCCGGGTGTGGCCGTCCGTGGCACGCATGGGGCGGAACACGAGCAATAACGCGTAGGTACAGGTGCGGTGCGGTCCCTCCTGGGTAGGCTCGGCTTCCATGGAGCATGAGGTGTTCGTTCCGGTTCCCGTCGGCCGCCTCCGGGAGGCGCTGTCCGACCCCGAGCGGGTGGCCCGAGCGGTCCCCGGGCTCCAGCAGGACGCGGGCACCACACCCGTCGCCGGACGCCTGAAGGTACGTATCGCCGGCCACACGATCACCTACCGCGGCACCCTCCGCGTCACCGCCCGGTCCGACGGCTCCTACGCCATCGAGGGCGACGCCACCGAGGCCCGAGGCACCGGCTCCGCCGAACTCACCCTCACCCTCCGCCTCGTCCCGGCCGCCGAGGGCACCACCCTCGCCTTCGCCGGCACGGCCACCGCCGACGGCCGCGTGAGTGAACTCCCGCCCGAGTCGGTGGCGTCGGCGATGACGCGACTGCTGGGGAGGTTCGCGGAGAACCTGGGGGCTGAGGCCGAGCGGGAGGACGGGCCGGAGCCGGAGCCGGCTCCTGAACCCGAAACGGCTGAAACGGCTGAAACGGCCGAACCCACAGGCGCGGCCGAACCCGCAGGCGCCACTGAAACCCCCGATGCCCCCGATGCCCCCGAGGCCTCCGAGGTTTCTGAGGTTTCTGAAGCCACTGACGCCTTCGAGGCCGAAGTGCCGCCGCCGGCGCCGGACCCCTTCGGTGAGGACGACTTCGTCGCCGGGGGTGAGCCGCCGGCCGAGGCCGCGCATGCGCGGCGGACGATGATCGGCCGCAGTGCGGAGGAGGTCGACCACGCCCCGCCACGCGGCCGGTACGCCCCGGTCCCGGCCCCCGAAACCGTCTCCGCGAGCGCCACCCTCCGCTGGGCGGCCCCGGCGGCGGCCCTCGTCGTCGCCTCCGCCATCATCGTGAGCCGCGCCCTGCGCAAACGCCGTTGATGTCGCTGTCGCTGTCGCAACTCCACCCACTGCCCCTGCCACCGCTGAACTCCCCAGGCGCGTGGGCCCAGTAGGGTCGAGGCGTGAGTAGCGAAGAGATCACGTTGGCCGCGGGTGACGCGGAGGCGGTGCTGGCGCCGGGCAACGGCGGGCGGGTGGCGGGCCTGCGGGTCGGTGGGGTCGAACTGCTGCGGCAGGGAGAGCGGTTCGGCAGCTTCCCGATGGTGCCGTGGTGCGGCCGGGTCCGCGACGGCCGTTTCCTCAGCGGCGGCACCGTACAGCAGATGCCCCTCAACGCCCCGCCCCACGCCATCCACGGCACGACCCGCGAGGGACCGTGGCGGGTGGCGCGCCTCGGCGACACCGAGGCCGTCCTCACGTACGACCTCGTCGACCCCTGGCCCTACCCCGGCCGCGTCACCCAGGTGGTGACGCTCACCCCGGACGCCCTCACCCTCGCCATGTCCGTGGAGGCGCACGACTCCTCCTTCCCGGCCCAGATCGGCTGGCACCCCTGGTTCAACCGGAACCTGGCGGGCGGCGTGGAGGACGGGGGAGACGTACGGATCGACTTCGCGCCCGCCTGGCAGGAGGAGCGCGGCGCGGACCACCTGCCCACCGGCAGCCGTCTCGACCCGAAGCCCGGCCCCTGGGACGACTGCTTCGGCATGCCCGGCGGCGTCGACGTCACCCTCATCTGGCCGGGCCGGCTGGAGCTGAAGGTCACCTCCCGCGAGGAGTGGGTCGTGGTCTACGACGAACAGGCGGAGGCCGTGTGCGTCGAACCGCAGACCGGCCCGCCCAACGGCCTCAACACCCACCCCCGTCTGGTCACTCCCATCGACCCCCTGGAAGCCACGACCACGTGGACCTGGCGGCGGCTGTAAGCGGACATAAGGGCCCCCTTAAGCTGGCTGCCATGACTGACGTGGACGTACGCGGCTCGCTGCTGCAGCAGATCAAGGACAAGGCCGTGGTGCACGGCAAGGTGACCCTGTCGTCGGGTCTGGAGGCGGACTACTACGTCGACCTGCGCCGCGTCACCCTCGACGGCGAGGCCGCCCCGCTGGTCGGGCAGGTGCTGCTCGACCTGACCGCCGACCTCGACTTCGACGCGGTCGGCGGTCTCACGATGGGCGCCGACCCCGTGGCCGGCGCGATGCTGCACGCGGCCGCCGCGCGCGGCAGGCGGCTCGACGCGTTCGTCGTCCGCAAGGCGGCCAAGGCGCACGGTATGCAGCGCCGGGTCGAGGGGCCGGACATCGCGGGCCGCCGGGTCCTCGTCGTCGAGGACACCTCCACCACCGGCGGCTCCCCGCTGACCGCCGTCGAGGCCGTGCGTGAGGCCGGCGCGGAGGTCGTCGCCGTCGCCACGATCGTCGACCGGGCGACCGGCGCCGCCGAGAAGATCGAGCAGGGCGCCGGTGTCCCGTACCGGTTCGCGTTCTCGAAGGACGAACTGGGACTCGACTGAGGTTTGGGCAGCCTCGGCTGAGGTCCAGGCCGCCTCGGCTGAGGTACACGCAGGTGAGGTCCAGGCATGGAGCATCCGGTCATGTCTGGAAAGATGGGGCCGACGATGACGTCGCAACCCTAGGTCAGGGCTCGTAAGCACAACGCCACCCGCACATACAAGGAGCGGACCATGCCCATCGCAACCCCCGAGGTCTACAACGAGATGCTCGACCGGGCGAAGGCAGGCAAGTTCGCCTACCCGGCCATCAACGTGACCTCGACCCAGACGCTGCACGCCGCCCTGCGTGGCTTCGCGGAGGCGGAGAGCGACGGCATCGTCCAGATCTCGACCGGCGGTGCCGAGTTCCTGGGCGGCCAGTACAGCAAGGACATGGTGACGGGTTCCGTCGCCCTGGCCGAGTTCGCGCACATCGTGGCCGAGAAGTACCCCGTCACGGTCGCCCTGCACACGGACCACTGTCCGAAGGACAAGCTGGACGGCTACGTACGTCCGCTGCTGGCGGTGTCGGAGGAGCGCGTCGCGCGCGGCGAGAACCCTCTCTTCCAGTCCCACATGTGGGACGGCTCGGCCGAGACCCTCGCCGACAACCTCTCCATCGCCCAGGAGCTCCTCGGCCGCGCCGCCGCCGCGAAGATCATCCTCGAGGTCGAGATCACCCCGACCGGTGGCGAGGAGGACGGCGTCTCCCACGAGATCAACGACTCCCTCTACACGACGGTCGACGACGCGGTCCGTACGGCCGAGGCGCTGGGCCTGGGCGAGAAGGGCCGCTACCTGCTGGCCGCGTCCTTCGGCAACGTCCACGGCGTCTACAAGCCGGGCAACGTCGTCCTGCGCCCCGACCTCCTCAAGGAGCTGAACGAGGGCGTCGCCGCCCGCTTCGGCAAGGCGTCCCCCTTCGACTTCGTCTTCCACGGCGGCTCCGGCTCCACCGAGGAGGAGATCCGCACCGCCCTGGAGAACGGCGTCGTCAAGATGAACATCGACACCGACACCCAGTACGCCTTCACGCGTCCGGTCGCCGACCACATGTTCAAGAACTACGACGGCGTCCTGAAGGTCGACGGCGAGGTCGGCTCCAAGAAGACCTACGACCCCCGCACCTGGGGCAAGCTCGCGGAGGCGTCGATGGCCGCCCGCGTGCTCGAGGCCTGCGGCAACCTGCGCTCGGCGGGCACGAAGATCAAGTAAGCGGTACGGGGCGGCCTCGCCGCCGTAACTGCCCGCAGCCTCCTGAGGGGCTGCGGGCAGCCGTGCTTCGGGGCGTCGCGCCAGCCCCACAGCTCCGGGCAATTCCGCTCATCCGCCGCACCCGCACCCCTGGCCCAATCGCCCCCAGCACGGGATGATTCCCACCATGGCCGAAGTACGCCTGGCCTCCGCCCAGGGCAAATGGATCCTCCTGACCACGGTGCTCGGCTCCAGCATGGCCTTGCTGGACTCGACGGTCGTCAACGTCGCCCTCCCCCGCATCGGCCTCGACCTGGACGCCGACCTCGCGGCCCTCCAGTGGACCGTGAACGCGTACATGCTCACCCTCGCCGGCCTGATCCTCCTCGGCGGCGCGTTGGGCGACCGCTTCGGCCGCCGCAAGGTGTTCGTGGTCGGCGTGGTCTGGTTCGCCGCGGCCTCACTCCTCTGCGGCATCGCCCCGAACGGCGAAGTACTGATCGCCGCCCGAGCCCTCCAGGGCGTGGGCGGCGCACTCCTCACCCCGGGCTCCCTCGCCCTCATCCAGGCGTCGTTCCACCCCGACGACAGGGCGAAGGCGGTGGGCCTGTGGTCCGGCTTCGGCGGCATGGGCGCGGCCGTCGGCCCGTTCGTCGGCGGCTGGCTGGTCGACGGCCCCGGCTGGCGCTGGGTGTTCTTCCTGAACGTCCCCCTGGCCCTCCTCTGCGTCCCCATCGCCGCCCGCCACGTACCGGAGTCGGCGGACGGCCGCAGCCACGACCGAGGCTTCGACATCCTGGGCGCCGTGCTCGGCGCCGCGTCCCTGGCCTTCATCACGTACGCGCTGATCGAGGCCGACGCGGGCTCGGTGGCGGTCGTACTCACCGCACTGGCCGGTGTGGCGACGGCCGTGGCCTTCGTCCACGTCGAACGCCACCGCCCCGACCCGATGATGCCCCCGGAGATCTTCGCGTCCCGCCAGTTCACGGCGGTCAACATCGTCACCCTGTTCGTGTACGCGGCCTTCGGCGGCTTCTTCTTCCTCGCCGCCCTCCAGCTCCAGGTCGTCTCCGGCTACTCGGCCCTGGGCGCCGGCACGGCGCTGCTCCCCATCACCGTGCTGATGCTGCTCCTCTCCGCCCGCGCGGGCGCCCTCGGCGAACGCATCGGCCCTCGCATCCCCCTCACCGTCGGCCCCCTGCTGTGCGCGGCGGGCGTCCTGCTGATGCTCCGCGTGGGCCCCGACGCCTCGTACACGACGGACGTCCTCCCCGCCCTCCTGGTCATGGGCCTGGGCATGGTCACGCTCGTGGCCCCCCTGACCGCCACCGTCCTGGCCTCCGTCCCCACCGACCACGCCGGTCTGGCCAGCGGCATCAACAACGCCGCCGCCCGGGCGGCCGGCCTCATCGCCGTAGCCGCGCTCCCCCTGATCGCCGGCATGGGCCCCGAGGCATACCGCTCACCCACCCAGTTCGACCAGGCCTTCAACACCGCCATGCTCGCCTGCGCGGCCGCCCTCCTGGCCGCTTCCGCCCTCTCCTACGCAACCGTCCGCCGCCCCGCCCCCGACTGCCACCACCCCGAATGCCGCACCCACGGCTGCGTAACGGCCCCACCCCTGGAAGCCACGAAGCCGGGAGACCCCGAGAGCAAAGAGCGGCGACACCCTTAGCAGAGCCGGGGGCGTTTAGGGACGCGGGGAACTGCGCGAGCTTTCAAGGGCGGGGGGAACTGCGCAGGCTTTTAGGGGCGGGGGGAACTGCGCAGGCTTTTAGGGGCGCGGGGAACTGCGCGAGCAACCACCCACAACCCGCACCCGCCCACGAACCCCACCCCACGAGCTCTCAGGCGCCAGGGGGGTCGAAGGGGCGCAGCCCCTGGGGATGGGACGGGTAGGGGCGGCGGGGGCGACAAAACCCCACCCGCCACCCCGAGGCGAATCCCACCCGCCACCCCGAGGCGAATCCCACCCCCACCCCCCGAACCCGACCCCCCACATACGCCAGACTGGAACCCATGACGATTCACGAAAACCTCCTCGGCGGCCCACCCCCGACCCACCTCCCCGACGACCCGGAACCCCGCGAACTCCTCGCCAACGGCACACCCCCCTCCGACGTCGCCGCCAAGTACCCCACCTCCTCCCTCGCCTGGGCCCAACTCGCCGACGACGCCTACGAGCGCGGCAGCGTCGTGGAGTCGTACGCCTACGCCCGTACGGGCTACCACCGCGGCCTCGACGCCCTGCGCCGCAACGGCTGGAAGGGCCACGGCCCCGTCCCCTGGGAGCACGAGCCGAACCGCGGCTTCCTGCGCGCCCTGCACGCCCTCGCCCGCGCCGCGGGCTCGATCGGCGAGCAGGAGGAGTACGAGCGCTGCTCCCAGTTCCTGAAGGACTCCTCCCCGACGGCGGCGCAGACGCTCAGCTGACCCGGCGCGCCCGGACCGTCCCGGACCACCCCCGGTGATCCGGAGGGAGCGCGCGTACATGCAGGTCCGCCTGGTGTGACCAGGCGGACCTTGCGGTCTCGGGTCGGATCCCTGAATATGCCGGTGGGGACCGGGGCCCCCGTGTCGGAATCGGCAGGGGCGGACCGCTACCCGGAGTACACAGCAGGAGACAGCGATGTCCCATCCGGCTCAGCCCCACGAGGCTTCGGAGCCCGAGACTCCGCATCTCGACTTCCAGGGCACGACCCCGTACGAGGACTACGTGCAGGCGGACGTCCTCACCCACCTCCAGCACCCCCTCTCCGAGGACCCCGGAGAAATGGTCTTCCTGGTGACGACCCAGGTCATGGAGCTGTGGTTCACCGTCATCGTCCACGAGTGGGAGACCGCGACCACCGCGATCCGGGGCGACGACGTACCGACGGCGAGGGACGCGCTGAAGCGTTCCGTACGCGAGCTGGAGGCCCTGAACGCCTCCTGGAAGCCCCTCGGCCAGCTCACCCCCGCCCAGTTCAACTCCTACCGCGCCGCCCTCGGCGAGGGCTCCGGCTTCCAGTCGGCGATGTACCGCCGTATGGAGTTCCTGCTCGGCGAGAAGTCCGCCTCCATGCTCGTACCGCACCGGGGCGCCCCGCGCGTCCACGCCGAACTGGAGAAGGCGCTGCACGAGCCGAGCCTCTACGACGAGGTACTACGGCTCCTGGCCCGCCGCGGCCACGCGATCCCCGAGTCCGTCGTACGCCGTGACGTCTCCCAGCGCTACGAGCCGTCCCCCGAGGTCGAGGAGGCGTGGACCGAGGTGTACTCCGGCGACCCGGACCACGACCTCGCCCGCCTCGGCGAGGCGCTGACCGACGTCGCCGAACTCGTCTGGCGCTGGCGCAACGACCACCTCGTCGCCACCCGCCGCGCGATGGGCGCCAAGGCCGGCACGGGCGGCTCCGCCGGCGTGGCCTGGCTGGAGAAGCGTGCCCGCAAGAACGTCTTCCCCGAGCTGTGGACGGCGCGCTCCCATGTCTGAACTCGATGCCGAACGAAATGACCGCGAACTGAACGGCCGCGAACCGAACGACCGCGAACCGAACGACCGCGAACCGAACGACCGCGAATCGAACGACCGCGAATCGAACGACCGCGAATCGAGCGGCCGTGAACCGAACGACCGCGAATCGAGCGGCCGTGAACCGAATGGCCGAGAACTGAACGTCCGTGAACCGAAGGGCCGCGAACTTGCCCTTGAGGCAAGGCAGTTGGACGCGGCCGACGAACTGGCCGGACTGCGCACCCGCTTCGTCCTCGACGACGCCGTGTACCTCGACGGCAACTCCCTGGGCGCACTGCCGGTCTCGGTCCCCGGCCGGCTCGCGGATGTCGTGTACCGCGAGTGGGGCGAGCTGCGCATCCGTTCCTGGGACGAGAGCGGCTGGTGGACCGCGCCCGAGCGGATCGGCGACCGTATCGCTCCGCTGGTGGGCGCGGCGCCCGGCCAGATCGTGGTCGGCGACTCCACAAGTGTCAACGTGTTCAAGGCACTTGTGGCGGCGGTACGCATGGCGGACCCGGCGGGTGACGGCCGCCGCGACGAGATCCTGGTCGACGCGACGACGTTCCCCACGGACGGCTACATCGCCGAGTCCGCGGCCCGTATGACGGGCCGCACGCTGCGCCCGGTGACCCCCGCGGAGGTGCCGGCCGCCCTCAGCGACCGTACGGCCGCCGTACTCCTCAACCACGTCGACTACCGCACCGGCCGCCTCCACGACCTGCCCGGCCTGACCGCGGCGGCCCACCGGGCGGGCGCCCACATCGTCTGGGACCTCTGTCACAGCGCGGGTGCCCTCCCCGTCGGCCTCGACGAACACGGCGTCGACCTGGCCGTCGGCTGCACCTACAAATACCTCAACGGAGGCCCCGGCTCCCCGGCCTACCTCTACGTCCGCCACGACCTCCAGCCCCACTTCGACTCCCCCCTCCCCGGCTGGACCTCCCACGCCCAACCCTTCGCCATGCACCCGTCCTACGAGCCCGCCACGGGCGCACCACGAGGCCGCGTAGGCACACCTGACATCCTGTCAATGCTCGCTCTGGAGGCGGCACTTGACGTCTGGTACGGGGGGAGCGGAGGGCCGACCGAAGGACCGGGAGCCGACACCGCGACGACGGCGGGAACCGGAAGCAGGACTGGGACCGGAACCAGGACCGGGACCGGAAGCGGGACCGGAACCAGGACCGGAAGCGGGACCGGAACGGGAAGCGGAACCGGAACCGGAATCGGCGTGACGATCGAGTCGGTCCGCGCCAAGTCCCTCGCCCTCACGGACTTCTTCCTGCGCTGCGTATCGGCGTACGTCCCCGAAGGCCGCGTCGAGTCCCTCACCCCGACCGCCCACGCGGAACGCGGCAGCCAGATCGCCCTCCGCTGCGACGACGCCGGCGACGTCATGAAACGCCTCATCCACCAGGGCGTCATAGGCGACTTCCGCCACCCCGACGTCCTCCGCTTCGGCTTCACCCCCCTCTACGTCAGCTTCACGGACGTAGAGCATGCGGCATGGGTACTGGGAGAGACGTTGGGGTCACCGGGGTAACGGCGCCCGGGGGAGCGGGGGTGGTGGTGCCGGGGGAGCTTGGGGTCGCTGGGGTGGTGCTGCCGGGGCAGCTTGGGGGGTCGCTGGGGTAGCGGTGCCCGGGGCAGCTTGGGGTCGCTGAGGGCAGCCGTGCCGCAGGGGCCGTGCCCCCCAGCTGTCCCAGCTGTCCCAGCTGCGGGCAGTCGTGCCGCTAGGGGCGGCACGGGTGGGCGCAGCGGCACCCGGCAAGCGCCGGTGAGCGAAACCCACCCCCGCCCAGCCCCAGCACCGGCCTCGCTTCCACCCCCACCGCCCCACTTGACCCCGCTCCACCCCGCACCAGAACCCCCCTCCCCGCCCACCCTGACCCAGCGTCACATCCCCGTGTAGACGCACGTCACCGGCCTGATACCGTCCCCGCCAACGGCAGGCCTCCCCACCCCAGAGCCCCGCCCACCCCAAACCCTTCCAAATCCGTTTCACCCGAGAGGTTGGCGCATGCCGGACGACGACGCCGCAGCCCGCGATGCCGCCGAAGAGGCATCCGCCTTCTCACACCCACCGGTCGCCCCCGACGCCACCGCCCCCTACGGTGACCACCCCGACCAGGTGATCGACTTCTACGCCCCCCGCCCCCCTGACACGGGCGCGAGCGCGGACACAGGCACGGGCACAGGCACAGGCACAGGCACAGGCACGGTCCCCGAGCCCGGCGCAGGCACAGGCGCAGGCACAGGCACAGGCACAGGCACAGGCGCAGGCACAGGCACAGACGCAGACGCAGCCCCCCGCACCGCCCCCGTGATCGTCGTCCTGCACGGCGGCGCCTGGCGCGCCCCCTACGACCGCCACCACATCACCCCCTTCGCCGACTTCCTCACCCGTCACGGCTTCGCCGTGGCCAACGTCGAGTACAGAAGGGGCAGTTCACTCCCGGCCCAGACGGGCCCGACCGGCACCCCCGCCCCACTCGCGGGCCGCTGGCCGGAGACGTTCGACGACATCGCGGCCGCGCTGGACGCCCTGCCCGGCCTCGTACGCCAGGCCCTGCCCCAGGCAGACCCACGCCGCATGGTCCTCACGGGCCACTCCGCCGGCGGCCACCTCGCCCTCTGGGCCGCCGCCCGCCACGTACTCCCGGCCGACAGCCCGTGGCGCACGCCCCGCCCGGCCCCCCTCCGAGGCGTCGTCGCCCTGGCCCCCATCGCCGACTTCGAGGTGGCCGTGAAACTGGACGTCTGCGGCGGCGCCACCACCCAACTCCTGCGCGGCCAGGACAAGTTCACCGAACGCCGCCCCCACGCCGACCCGGCCCTCCTCCTCCCGACCGGCATCGCCACCACCCTCGTACAGGGCCGCTCCGACATCGTCGTCCCCGAGGCCGTCGCCGAGGCATACGCCGACGCCGCGGCCAAGGCGGGCGAGGTCGTGGGCCTGACCCTCCTGGAGGACGTGGGCCACTTCCCCCTGATCGACCCGGCGGCGGACGCCTGCGCGGTAGTGGTGGAGGAAATCGCGCAATTGGCCTGGTGAGCGGGCCCGGCGCCACCCCCTTCACCGCCCTTCCCCCTCCCCGCTGATACCCGTAATACCTGAGAGCTACCTCTCAGGTGAGCTCCCTGGCGTGACGCCGACCACGACCTCCGATTCGTAACTTCCTTCCCAGAGCGGCCCGACGGACGGGCGGCCTGAATGGGAAGGGGCGGGTGACATGGGGGTCGCGACATGGCCGGAGGCAGCCCTCCGACCACCCACGGAACCACGGCCCGCGGCAGCCACCCCCGCCCCCGTCCTACTCGCGCCCGTACTCGCATCCCCATCCCCATCCCCATCCCCATCCGCATCCGCATCCGCATCCGCATCCGCATCCGCATCCGCACCCTCATCGGCCCCCACGCCGCAGAACCCCCGACACCCCACCCCCTGGTTCCGACCCACCTGGTCGGCCCGCCTACGCCGCACGCTCCTCGCCCTCCTGATCGCCACGGCCGTAGTCGCCCCCGTCTCCGCCGCGGCCAGGCCCCGGATCCCGGCCCCGCCCCCGGCCTCGCTCGCCCCGCTGACCCCGACGACACTCCGGTCGACATACGAGGCCAACCGCGCGAACGCCGCAGAGGCGGCCCGCATGGCCGAAGCCCACGGCGACCGAAGCCGAGCCGCGACGGACCGGTGGATGGCGGCGCCCGCCCGACAACTCCTGTCGTTCGACGGCCGAGGCCCGGGCCAGGCGGTAGAAGTCCTGGGTGACCTGCTGAAGGCCGACCACATAGCGGTCCTGGTCCCGGGCTCGGACACCAGCCTGGACACCTACGACCGCTTCCACAAAGCCGCACTGGCCTTGCACGACCGCACGGGCCCGGACACAGCGTTGATCGCCTGGCTCGGCTACGAGACACCCGGAACGATCAGCACGACGGTCCTGACCCCCACCCGCGCGGAACAGGCGGCCCCTCACCTCCGCACGTTCCTACGCGAACTCCGAGGTCTGTCGGGCGACTCCACCAGCATCGCCCTCCTCTGCCACTCCTACGGCTCGGTCGTCTGCGCCCGCGCAGCCACCGACC
This sequence comes from Streptomyces sp. CA-210063, assembly GCF_024612015.1. NCBI lineage: Bacteria > Bacillati > Actinomycetota > Actinomycetes > Kitasatosporales > Streptomycetaceae > Streptomyces > Streptomyces sp. CA-210063. The sequence goes on along the minus strand of NZ_CP102512.1, from coordinate 4,841,327 downwards.
TGAAGAACGTCGTCGACGACATGGCCCTGATCGGCAGCCCCGGCACAGGTGTGGACAGCGCGGCCGCCCTGCACACCTCGGCACGCGTATGGGCGGCCCGAGGCACCGAGGACTGGATCGCGATGGTCCCCCACTCCCGCACCGACCTCTTCGGGACCACCCTCGGCTTCGGCCCCGACCCCACCTCCCCCTCCTACGGCGCCCACGTCTTCACCGCAGGCCCCGCCGGCCACAGCGACTACTTCACCCCCAACTCCACCGCCCTCAAGAACCTCGCCCACATAGCCCAAGGCACCCGCTCGGAGGCACCCCATGCGTAACCACCACGCACCGACGCCAACGGCTACGAACCCACTACAAACCGAAGCCGAAGGCCGAGCGGCAGCCGAGGCGGGGCCCGCCGCCGCAGTCGCCGACGGCGCTCAACCCCCACAGGGGCCACCCGCACCCGACGACGATTCCCGCACGGGCGGTGCGGGTGGGAAACCAAACCCGGCCGCAGGCCGGCTGCACCCCCACGCACCCGCACGAGCCACACAAACCGAACGACCCCCACGCCGCCTCCGAACCCCGCGAACCCCGCGAACCCCCCTCACCACCGCCCGCCAAGCCGCCCACCACATCAACACCGCAACCCCACCCCACCGAGACCGCGCAGTCGACGCCCTACGAGCCCTCGCCATACTCGGCATAATCCTGGGCCACTGGCTGGTGACCGCCCTGGTCGCGGACGGCAACACCCTCCACTCCACCAGCCCCCTCCAGCACCTGCCCTGGCTGGCCCCCATCTCCTGGCTCTTCCAAACCCTGGCCGTCTTCTTCCTGGTAGGCGGCCACGTGGCCACGAAGAGCTACACCTCGGCCCGGGCCCACGGCACGACGTACACCCAATGGCTCCACACCCGTCTGACCCGCCTGTTCATACCGGTCGCCGCCCTCCTGACCCTCTGGACGGCGGTGACGATCGGCCTCCTGGCCACAGGCACCCGCATCGACACGATCCACACCCTCCTGAACCTGGCCCTGTCCCCCCTGTGGTTCCTCCTGGTCTTCGCCGCCCTCACAGCGGCGACGCCCCTACTGACCCGCATCAACCCCCTCTGGCCCTTGGCAGTCGTCCTCCACGTGGACCTCATCCGCTTCGGCCTCGGCGGCCCCCAGGCACTCGGCTGGATCAACCTGGCCGCGGGCTGGCTCGTGCCGTACACCCTGGGCGCGGCCTGGACCCGAGGGGAGCTGGACCGCCGCCGCGCGGGCTGGACCCTGCTGGTGTCCGGCACGGCGGCGACGGCGGCCCTGATCCTCTGGGCCGGCTACCCGGCGTCGATGGTCGGCGTCCCCGGCGCCCAGATCTCCAACCTGAACCCACCCACCCTGGCCGCCGTCACCTTCGGCCTGGCCCAGTGCGGCCTGGCCCTCCTCCTGCGCGGCCCCCTCCGCCGTACGCTGCGACGCCGGCCGATGGCCTGGGCGGCGGTCGCGGTGGTCAACCTCTCGGCGATGACCGTGTTCCTCTGGCACCAGACGGCACTGATGGCGACAACAGCAACAGGCCTGGCGGCGGGCCGCCTCCCCGGCCTGCACACCCTCCCTGACCACCTGAGCTGGGTGGCGGCCCGCCTCGCCTGGCTGCCGGTCTTCACCCTCGCACTCCTGCTCTGCTGGTCCGCGTTCCACGGTTACGAGAACCGCCGCCTCCGCAGGACCTTCCGACCGATACGGCCCCGAACGACCCCCCAACCGCAGAACACGCCAACCCAAGCGGTACGCCATGCCTAGGCTGATGCGAATGAACGCGGTGGAGAAGCGGCTGACCAGGGGCCTACGGCTGCTGCGCGAGGACCTGTGGAGCGCCACGCCCCACCCCCTGCCGCCCTCCGCCCGCCTGCGCCGGCTCCCGCACGTCCTGGTCGTCCTCGTCGCGTTCGTCACGATGCTCGGGAACATCGACCAGCTGGACGACCGCTATCAACTGGGCGCGGAGTACACGCTGTTGTGCTCGCTGGCACAGGCCGCGGCCGTGGTGCTGGCGCTGTGGTGGCCGGTACCGGCGTGGTGGGCCTCGATGGTGGCGACCACCGTGGTGGCCCTGGGTGTCCCAGCCCGACTGATCACCGATCAGGCCGGCTCCCGCCTCACACACCCCGACGTCGCCGACGGCCTCAACGCCCCGCTGCCCCATGGCGCGATCGGCACCGTCGTTCCGTGGCCATGGAGCCCGATGGCGCTGATCGCCCACGCGATCATCCTCTTCCTCCTCGCCCTGCGCCTGCCCACGCGCGTGGCGACAGAGGTGCTGGCACTGACCGCGCTGGGCACCTACGCCCTCCAAAGCCTCGCCGGTTCCCACGTGTACGCGTCGACGAGCACCCTGGCACTCGCCCTGTTCGTCGGTGCCGTCCTCCTCGGCAGCGCGATGCGTGGCCGCCGCGAGGCCCGTACCCAACTCGTCGAGCAGACGAGCATCACCGCCGAGGAACGCGCCCGCCGCACCCTCCTGGAGGAGCGCAGCCGTATCGCCCGTGAACTGCACGACGTGGTCGCCCACCACATGTCGGTGATCTCCATCCAGGCCCAGGTCGCCCCGCACCTGGTGGAGAACCCCTCCGAGGAGCTGAAGGAGAACCTCCACGGCATCCGGAAGAACGCGCTGGAGGCCCTCACCGAACTCCGCCGCGTCCTCGGTGTACTGCGCTCCGAGAACCCACCGGACGCCGACCCCGACGACCCGCACGGCATAACGGCCGCCGCCGAGGGCACCGCCCCGCACACCCCGCAGCCCACCCTGGACCGCCTCGACGCCCTCATCGACAACACCCGCGCCGCCGGCCTGGCGGTCGTCACCGAGATCCACGGCGAGGTGAGCCCCCTCCCACCCGGTGTGGAGCTGTCGGCGTACCGGATAGTCCAGGAGGCGCTCAGCAACGCCCTGCGGCATGCGCCCGGGGCGACCGTGCGGGTGGAGCTCACCCACTTCCCCCGCGGTCTGCAGGTACGGGTCATCAACTCCCGTCCCGCCCACAAGGCCCCGCCGTCCCCCGGCGCCGGGCACGGCCTCCTCGGCATGCGTGAGCGCGCCGCGATGCTCGGTGGCACCCTCATGGCGACCGAGACCTCCCACGGCGGCTTCGCGGTCGTGGCCTTCCTCCCACGAAACGGCGATCCCGGCGGCGAGCCCTCGGCCCCCGTACCGGACACGACAGGAGAACAGCGTCCATGACGAGCAGCACCATCCGCGTACTGATCGCCGACGACCAGCAGATGGTCCGCCAGGGCTTCTCGGTGCTGCTCAACACCCGGCCCGACATCGACGTCGTCGGCCAGGCGGTGCACGGCCTCGACGCGATCGACAAGGTGGCCGAACTCGCCCCGGACGTCGTCCTGATGGACATCCGCATGCCCGAACTCGGCGGCATCGAGGCCACCCACCGCATCACCACCGAGCACCCGCACATCAGAGTCCTCGTCCTCACGACCTTCGACCTCGACGAGTACGTGTACGAGGCCCTGCGCGCCGGCGCGTCCGGCTTCCTGCTCAAGGACGCCTCCGCCGACCAGCTCGCCGAAGCGGTACGGGTGGTGGCGGCGGGCGACGCCCTGCTCGCCCCCGGCATCACCCGCCGTCTCATCGCCGAGTTCTCCCGCCTCGGCACCACACCCCGCGCCCCCCTCAAGGCCCGCGTCGGCGACCTGACCGAACGGGAGACGGAGGTGCTCACCCTGATCGCCCAGGGCCTGTCCAACGCCGAGATCGCCCAGCGCCTCGTCGTCGCCGAGCAGACCGTGAAGACCCACGTCGGCCGCATCCTGGTCAAACTGGGCCTCCGCGACCGCACCCAGGCAGCGGTCTTCGCCTACGAGTCGGGCCTGGTCCGCCCCGCCGGGTACTGAGCGGACACCGGCCACGCACTACCCGTAGTACCTGAGACGGACCCGGACAGACCCTCCTCACTGGTGACGACGCCGACCCCGCCCTCCACCTACCGTTTTCAACGTGACCGAGACGACCCAGACGCAGACGATGCCCTCACGCGGCGGGGGCAGGCCGAGCAGCCCGGAGTTCCGGGTGGCGATGGACGCGTGGCGCAGGCTGCGGCAGGACCTGTTCCACGACGCGTTCGCCTACCGACCACTGCCGCCCATGAAGATGGACGGCCTGTTCACCAGCCGGCTCTCCGGCCACCTGCGGGAGTACGCGCGCTGGACCCCGCACGCGATGGTGGTGACGGCCGGCCTGCTGTCGCTGACCATCTCGGCATCCGCCAGCCAGGGCGGCGGTGAGGTCGCCATCATCCTGTCCGCCCTCCTCGCCCTGTGCCCGGTCCTGCTGACGCTGATACGGCCCGTCGGAGCCTTCTGGGTGTCCATGGCCGCTACCCCTGTCACCGGGGCGTTCACCGACATGTGGAGCGACTGGCCCTGGGCGACCGGCAGCTTCGCCTGCCACCTCGTGGTGTTGACGGTGGTGGCGCTGCGTACCCGGCCGCGCACGGCCGCGTGGATGTGGGCCTTGAGCGCGACGTACGGACTGCTCCTCGAAAGCACCGCCGGCGGGGGGCACTACGCCTCGAACACAGGCCCCTTTCTGATCATCTCCGCGATGGCCCTGCTGGCCGCCTCCGTCGTGAACATACGCCGGTCGGCCCAGCAGGAGGTGACCGCCCAGCAGACCGTGACGGCGCACGAGCGTTCCAAGCGCACCCTTCTCGAAGAGCGCACCACGATCGCCCGTGAGCTGCACGACGTGGTCGCCCACCACATGTCGGTGGTCGCCATCCAGGCCGAGGCCGCGCCCTACCGCGTGGAGAACCCGCCGCCGGAGCTGGAGCAGGCCTTCGTCACGATCCGGGAGAACGCGGTGGCAGCGCTCACCGAGCTGCGCCGTGTCCTGGGCGTCGTCCGCGCCGAGGACTACGAGGCCCCGGACGCCCCGCAGCCCACCCTCGCCGACCTCGACGGCCTGCTCGCCAATGTGCGCGAGGCCGGCCTCACGGTCGACAAGGCGGTCACCGGAGCGGTCCGCGAACTCCCGCAGGGCGTGGAGCTGTCGGCGTACCGCATAGTCCAGGAAGCCCTCAGCAACACCCTGCGGCACGCGCCCGGTGCGACGGCCCGCGTGGAGATCGGCTACGTACTGGGCGGACTCGGCCTGCGCATAGTCAACGGCCCGTCCCCGGAGGTGACCCTGGTGAAGTCCACACACGGCGCCGGCCACGGCATCACGGGCATGCGCGAGCGCGTGACGATGCTGAACGGCGAGATGACGACGGGCGAGACGGACGACGGAGGCTATGAGGTGACGGTGTTCCTGCCGGTGACCACCACGAGCGAGGCCGACGCATGACGATCCGTGTGCTGATCGCCGACGACCAGATGATGGTCCGCGAGGGCTTCTCGGTGCTGCTCGGCGCGATGCCGGACATCGAGGTGGTCGGCGAGGCGGTCAACGGCCGGGAGGCGGTCGACCGGGTCCGGGAGCTGTCGCCGGACGTGGTCCTGATGGACATCCGTATGCCCGAGCTGAACGGCATCGAGGCAACCCGGGAGATCGTGGCGGCGGACGGCGGGGCGAAGGTGCTGGTGCTGACCACGTTCGACCTCGACGAGTACGTGTACCAGGCGTTGCGCGCGGGAGCCTCCGGCTTCCTCCTCAAGGACGCCTCGGCCCGTCAACTGGCCGACGGGGTCCGGGTGGTGGCCGCCGGCGAGGCCCTGCTGGCCCCGTCCGTCACCAAGCGTCTGATCACGGAGTTCTCCAAGCTGGCCCAGTCACCTCGCCCGTCGGCGGCCACCCAGCTGGCGTACGGCGAACTCACCGACCGCGAGACGGAGGTCCTGGTTCTCATCGCCCAGGGTCTGTCCAACATGGAGATAGCCGAGCGCCTGGTGGTCGCCGAGTCCACGATCAAGACCCACGTGAGCCGGATCCTGGTCAAACTGGGCCTGCGTGACCGCACCCAGGCAGCGGTGTTCGCGTACGAGGCGAGGCTGGTCACACCGGGGTAAGAGATCCCTGGTCAGGGAGACACCCCTGGTCAGGGAGACCCCCCTGGTCAGGGAGACACCCCTGGTCAGAAAGGGGGGAGCCGGGCTAGCGTCCATCCATGGCAGCTGCTTCCGACTTCGCTTTCGACCCGTGGGACCCCGACTTCGTGGCCAACCCGTACCCGGCGTACGCGGAGCTGCGGGCCCGGGGCAGGGTGCGGTACTTCGAGCCGACGAACCAGTGGCTCGTCCCGCACCACGCGGAGGTCTCGGCGTTGCTGCGGGACCGGCGGCTCGGGCGGACGTATCAGCACAGGTTCACGCACGAGGACTTCGGGCGGACGGCGCCGCCGGCGGAGCACGAACCGTTCCACACGCTGAACGACCACGGGATGCTCGATCTGGAGCCCCCGGACCACACGCGGATCCGGCGGCTGGTGTCGAAGGCCTTCACGCCGCGCACGGTGGAGCGGCTGAAGCCGTATGTGGAGGAGCTGGCCGGTGAGCTGGCGGCGGGGCTGGTGGAGGCCGGCGGGGGTGACCTGCTGACGGATGTCGCGGAGCCGCTTCCGGTGGCGGTGATCGCGGAGATGCTCGGTATCCCCGAGTCGGACCGGGCGCAGCTGCGGCCCTGGTCGGCGGACATCTGTGGGATGTACGAGCTGAGTCCGTCGGAAGAGACGGCGAAGCGGGCGGTGCGGGCGTCGGTGGAGTTCTCGGAGTATCTCCGGGAGCTGATCGCGCACCGCAGGGCGGTGCCGGGCGAGGATCTGATCTCGGGGCTGATCGCGGCGTACGACGAGGGTGACCGGCTCACCGAGCAGGAGATGATCTCGACCTGTGTGCTGCTGCTGAACGCGGGCCATGAGGCGACGGTGAACGCCACGGTGAACGGCTGGTGGGCGCTGTTCCGGAACCCGGAGCAGTTGGCGGCGCTGCGGGCGGATCACTCGCTCGTGCCCTCGGCGGTGGAGGAGCTGATGCGGTACGACACTCCGTTGCAGCTTTTCGAGCGCTGGGTGCTGGACGACATCGAGATCGACGGTACGACGGTTCCGCGGGGCGCGGAGATCGCGATGCTGTTCGGTTCGGCGAACCATGACCCGTCCGTGTTCGCCGCACCCGAGAAGCTGGACCTCACGCGCAAGGAGAACCCGCACATCTCGTTCAGCGCGGGTATCCACTACTGCATCGGCGCTCCCCTCGCCCGTATCGAACTGGCGGCTTCGATGACGGCCCTCCTGGAGAAGGCCCCGACCCTCGCCCTCGCCACCGAGCCGACGCGGAAGCCGAACTTCGTGATCCGGGGGCTGGACGGCCTACCCGTCGAGGTCTGAGGAACCCTCGCCACCCGCCCGCGAACCCGCCCGCGAACCCGGCCCCGGATCCGGCGCTCCCCGTCGCCGGGCCAGGATCAGCGCGATCGCGAGGCAGACGAGGGCCGGGAGGGCGGCTCCGGCGAGGGCGACGAAGGGGAGTTCGGTGGCGAGGACGGTGTAGTCCATGTCCTCGCCCTCGAAGCCGCCTTGGAGGTGGCGCCGGGTGCGGTCCGAGGTGCTCCAGACGAGCGTCGCGGCGGTCGCGCCCACCGCCGAGAGCGCACAACCGCCGCACCCCAGCGCACTCTGCCGGTCCACCCGCCGGCCCCTTTCGTCCAGATGCTCCCGCCGCTGCTCCCGCTGCTCCCGCTGCTCGGCTTGGTCCATGACCGCAGGGACGCGCCCCGTCCGACCGTGGTTCTCCAGGGCAGGGGCGACGCGACTTCCCGCTCTCCCCGACCCACCACCCACCACCCCCCGCCCTCAGCTGCTCAGATCCCGCCGCCGCAGTCCCGCCAGCCCGCCCGTGACCAGTACCACCGCGATGCCGGTCAGTACCAGCACCGGCGCCCACTCCATCTCCCCGCCCGGCAGCTTCGGGAGGTGGCCGAAGGGGGAGAGGTCGAGGACGGCTCGGGGAGCGTTGAGTGCGGGGCCGATCCAGCCGATCAGGAGGACGGCGCCGGCGAGGCCCCAGGCCGCCATCGCCGCTCGGGGGGTGAGGCCGTACAGCAGGACGGCCGCTCCGCCGATGACCCAGATTCCGGCGACCTGGACGAGGCAGGCGCCCAGGATCGGGCCGGCCTCCTTGCCGTAGCCGATGGTGAAACCGAGGCCGGCGAGGAGCATGATCCACACCGCTCCACCGAAGGCCACGACCAGGTGTCCGGCTGCCCACCGCATCCGGCTCACCGAGTTGGCGAGGAGCGGTTCGGCCCGCCCGGACGTCTCCTCGCCGTGCAGGCGCAGCACGGCGCTGACGATGTACAGCGCGGCGATCAGGCCGAGCACGCCGATCATCGAGGCGAGGAAGGCGTTCGTCAGGCCGGACTGGCCGCCCATGCGTTCGAAGATCTCGCGGGCGCTCTCGTTGTCGCCGACGAAGTCGGCCGTGCCCTCGGTCAGCCCGCCGTAGACGACGCCGGCGAGGAAGAAGCCGATGCTCCAGCCCAGGACGCTGCCGCGTTGCAGCCGCCAGGCCAGCGCGCCGGCCGTACCCAGTCGGCCGGCCGTCGGTCCGGGGCGGGTCGGCAGGAAGCTCATGCCGACGTCGCGGCGCCCGGCGAGTGCGTAGGCCACCGTGCCCTGGATCGCCGTCGCCGCAACGAACAGCAGTAGCACCCACCACCGTTCATCCGCGAAGGAACGCTCGTTCTCCAGCCACCCCAGCGGCGACACCCAGGTCAGAAAGGACGAACCCTCGTTCGCGGAGGCGTCGCCGGCCGCCCGCAGCACGAACGCCGCGCCCAGCACCCCCGCCGTCAGCCCCCGCGCCAGCCGCGCGCTCTCCGTCAGCTGGGCGACGACCGCGGCCATCGTCGCGAACACCATTCCGACGCCCGCGATCCCCAGCCCGAAGGCCACCGCACCCGCGGCGCCCTCCCCGGCCAGCCCGAGCGTGATGAGTAACGCCAGCCCGCCGTTCGCGACCGCCGCCGTGAGCAGGGCCGCGGTCAAGGATGCCCGACGCCCCACCATCCCCGACGCGACGAGTTCCTGGCGGCCGCTCTCCTCCTCGTCGCGGGTGTGGCGGATGACGACGAGGAGGCTCATGACGGCGGCGAGGAGGCCGGCGTACACGCCGACGCGCCAGGCGGTCAGGGCGCCGAGGGAGTCGTCGAAGACGGGGCCGACCAGGGCGCGCAGCGACGAGTTCGTGGTCATCTGGCGCATGAGGTCGGCGCGTTCGGCGGCGGTGCCGTACAGGCTCTTCAGGCTGTTCGGCATGGACAGGACCATCAGCCCGGTCACCGCGACCCAGGCCGGGACCATCACGCGGTCGCGGCGCAGGGCGAACCTCAACAGGGTTGCCGTACCGGCCAGTTGACGGCTCCCGCCGGACCGTACGGCGAAGGTGCTCGGGGTCGTGGTGTCGGTGGCGGCGGTGGTCATCACGCGACCGCCTCTCCCGCCACGTCCACGTCCGCGTTCGCGTTCGCGTTCGCGTCCCGTACGTCGTCCTGGTAGTGCCGCAGGAACAGTTCCTCCAGCGTCGGCGGGGTCGACGTCAGTGACCGTACGCCGGACTCGGTCAGGGAGCGCAGTACGGCGTTGAGTTTGTCGGTGTCGACCTGGAGGCGGACCCGGCTGCCCTGTATGTCGAGGTCGTGGATGCCGGAGAGGCGGGCCAGGCCGCCCGCCGGACCGGCGAGTTCGGCGGTGACGCTCGTCCGGGTCAGATGGCGCAGGTCGGCGAGGGAGCCGCTCTCGACGGTGACGCCCTTGCGGATGATGCTCACCCGGTCGCACAACTCCTCGACCTCGCTGAGGATGTGCGACGACAACAGGACCGTACGGCCCCGGTCGCGCTCCTCCCGTATGCACCGCTGGAAGACCTCCTCCATCAGCGGGTCCAGGCCGGAGGTCGGCTCGTCGAGGATGAGGAGGTCGACGTCGGAGGCGAAGGCGGCGACGAGGGCGACCTTCTGGCGGTTGCCCTTCGAGTAGGTGCGGCCCTTCTTCGTCGGGTCCAGTTCGAAGCGCTCGATCAGTTCGGCGCGGCGGCGGGTGTCGAGGCCGCCCCGCAGCCGGCCGTAGAGGTCGATGACCTCGCCGCCGGACAGGTTGCGCCACAGGGTCACGTCGCCCGGTACGTAGGCGATCCGGCGGTGCACCTCGACCGCGTCCGTCCACGGGTCGCGGCCGAGTACCTGCGCGGCGCCCGAGTCGGCGCGCAGCAGGCCGAGGAGGACGCGGATGGTGGTGGACTTTCCGGCGCCGTTGGGGCCGAGGAAGCCGTGGACCTCGCCGGTCTCGACGGTGAGGTCGAGCCCGTCCAATGCGTGGGTCCGTCCGAAGGACTTGTGCAGTCCGGAGACGGTAAGGGCCTTCGTCATGCTTCAGAACGTACGCTTCCTTCAGAAATTTGTGAAGTTAAGGAAGCGTATGAATCACCGGTAGACTCGGTGACGGTGTCTGACCAGGGGAGATGATCCAGGGATGGCGGAAGCGAAGGCCGGAGCGGAGGCCGGCGGTGCCGGGGCTGTGGGGCGCGACCCCGAGGCGGTCTCCCGTTTCGTCGAGGGTTTCGCGGCGCAGCTCGTCGAGGCCGGGATGCCGCGTATGCCGTCCCGCGTCTTCGCCGCGCTCCTCGCCTCCGACACCGGCGCGCTGACCTCCGTCGAGCTGGGCGAGCAGCTCCGGATCAGCCCGGCGGCCGTCTCCGGCGCGGTCCGCTATCTCGCCCAGGTGCACCTGGTGTCACGCGAGCGCGAGCCCGGTTCGCGCCGCGAGCGCTACCGGGTCCACAGCGAGCAGTGGTACGAGTCCCTCACCAACCGCGAGGCCATCATCAAGCGTTGGGAGGAAGCGTTGCGCGAGGGCGTCACCAGCCTGGGCGCCGACACCCCGGCCGGCCTCCGCCTCGCCGAGACCCTCGCGTTCTTCGAGTTCATCGAGGCGGAGGTCGAGGGCGTAATGGCCCGCTGGCGCGCCCGCCGCGACCAGACCTTCGGCCGGGGCTGACCGGCTCACTTGCCTTACGGGCCCTACTTGTCGCCCTTCTCGGTGCCGACGTCCTTGCCGACGCCGACGCCGACGCCGACGCCGACGTCCGTGCCCACGCCCGCTCCCGTATCCGTACGGCTCGCCAGCCGCTCATAGCGCTGCCTCGCGGCCTGGGGTGTCTGGAGGCCGAGGCCGAAGGCGATTTCCGGCCAGGTCAGGCCACGGCCTCGGGCCATCTCCAGGAGGCCGACTTCCAGTTCGTCCATTTCGCCGCGGGCGAGGGGGAGGAGGGTCAGGGCGGCGGTGATGTCGGCGCGGTCGATCTCGGGTTCGCCGTCGTCGGGCAGTGCGGCGCCGCTGAGCAGGAACGACACGAGCCTGATCGCCTCGTGCGGGCCGAGGACATGGGGATGGATCTGGCGGCGGCGCTGCTCGTCCGTGGCCGCGTGCCGCTCGGCGATGCGGAACAGGGACGTATAGACGCGCTGGGCCCGAGCCTCGTCCGCGCTCGGCGGCGTGAAGGGGTCGGGAGCGGTGGACTGCGGAGGTGTTGACGACATGCGGCCAGCATCGAATGTAAACACTATGTTGTCAACGGGTTATTGCTCCCCTCTGGTTGTTCTCCGTCGTCGGCTCTGTCGTCGGCGACAGATGCTCGGGGAAGGTCACGCCTGTCAGTTCCTCGGAGACGGTCCACAGGCGGCTCGCTGCCTCGGGGTCGCTGGCTTGGGGGGAACGGCCGACGAGGGTGGGGCCGCCGCGCCATTCGCCGAGGCCGTCAGGGCCGACGTAGGAGGCGCCGGGGAGGTCCATGACGGCGGCGTACAGCGTGGGCAGGGAGCCGGCTTCACTGTCCTGGGCCAGGAGGCGGTTCGCGAGGCGGGCGACTGCCCGGTACAGGGCGTTGGCGCCGTGATTCGCGAGGTTGGTGCTGGACAGGCCCGGGTGCGCGGCCGTGGCGCGGACGGGGGAGCCCGCGAGACCGAGCCGGCGCTGGAGCTCCAGCGTGAACAGCAGGTTGGCCAGCTTGGACTGGGCGTAGGCGGTCACCGGGTTGTACTCGCCCGTCAGCTTCAGGTTCTCGAAGTGGATGCGAGCGCGCCCCACCTTGTGCACGTTGGACGACACGGTCACCACGCGGTCGGTGACGTGGGGCAGGAGCAGGTTGGTCAGGGCGAAGTGGCCGAGGTGGTTGGTGCCGAACTGTGTCTCGAAGCCGTCCTTGGTGGTGCCCTCGGGGACGTTCATGACGCCGGCGTTGTTGATGAGGAGGTCCAGGTCGCCCTGCCATTCGTCGGCGAACCGGCGGACCGACGCCAGGTCGGCCAGGTCGAGCGGGCGGACCTCCACCGTGCCGCGCGCCCCGCTGACGGTCGCGGCGGCGGCCTCGCCCCGGCGGGGGTCGCGGACGGCGAGCACGACATGCGCGCCGGCCCGGGCCAGCGCGTCGACGGCGGGCAGGCCGATGCCGCTGTTGGCACCGGTGACGACGGCGGTACGGCCCGTCAGGTCGGGGATGTGGGTGGCGCTCCATTGGTTCGTCTTGTTGGTCATGGACTCAATGTAGGCACCGATCACAATGTAGTCAATGCTCACTATGTAGATGGTGCTCACACTCGGATACGCTGCAAGACATGAAGTGCCGCCCTTACCACCACGGAGATCTCCGCACCGCTCTACTGGTCCGCGCCGAGCAGGCGCTCCAGGAGAAGGGGCCGACCGAGTTGTCGCTGCGCGAATTGGCCCGTGACATCGGGGTCAGCCCCGCCGCGCCCAGCCGCCATTTCAAGAGCAAGCAGGCGCTGCTGGACGCGCTGGCGCTGCGGGGGTTCGACCGTCTGGTGGCCATGCTGATCAGCGCCGGGGAGGAGGCGGGGGAGTCGTTCGCCGAGCTGTTGACCGTCGTCACCCGCGCCTACATGGAGTTCGCGGCCGCCAACCCCGCCCTGCTGGAGCTGATGTACTCCGTCAAGCACGACCCCATCGCCTCACCGGAGCTGGCCAAGGCCTTGCAGCGGATGCCGGCCATCGCCGACCAGCTGATCGAGGAGGGGCAGCGCCGGGGTGAGGTCCGCGAGGGCCCGGTGGACGAGATCGGCCCGCCGGTCGTGGCCGCACTGCACGGCTACGCCACCCTCGCGATCGTGGGAGCCGTCCCCGCCGACAGAATCGAACGGGGCCTGGAGGACATGGTGGCCTTCGTGCTGCGCGGGTGCGCGCCGTAGCGGACGCGCGCGCTCCTCGCTCCCGTCAGCGCCGCCCGCCCCTCGCTCTCGTCACCGTCGGCCCCCGAACTCCCACGCGTGCACCTCGACGTCGGCGTACCGCTCCCCGGCCAGTACGGCCCGTGCCGCGTTCCCCGTCGGGGCCCGGACCAGTGCCGCCGAACCCAGCCAGACCGTGCCGTCGTCGGACAGCAGTGGCCCGTACGCGATCAACTCGTCCCGCCACGCGGCCGGTACGACGAGATCGGCGGCGTCACCCCCGACCGACTTGTGCTTGGTCAGTCGGAGGCGTTCCGCCGTGCCGCGCTCGCGGCCTTCCTGGCCGCGCGGTGTCTTTTCCCCAGCCGCATCGACTGGAGGCACGACACGCCCTCCCTACGGCAGGCGTCCATGCAGGCCACAGCGTGGTCCAGCCAGTCGCTGAACGTGGCCATCACCGGGTCGAGCGGCGGTTCGCCCTCCCGCCGCGTCGGTTCGTCGCTCACGCCGTACGCCTCTCACCCAGGTACGCCGTGACGTACGCCCGCACCATGTCTCCCTCGTCCACGTCCAGGTCGTCCGGCGGTACGGCCCGCGCGGGCGCCCTCTTCGGCCGCCGTTCCCAGCAGGGTTCGCGGGGCAGCATCGGCAACCACCGGCCGTACGTGGCCCGGTACCGTTCCGACCGAGCCGCCCAGCGCCGCCAGCGCGCCTGATACGGGCTCAGCACCGCGCTCACCGCGACCGCCGCCCCGGAACCACGAAGTACGCCCACACGCACTTCGTGAACGGCCGCACCTCATGCCCCCACCGCTCGGCGAGCCCGGCGACGAGCACGAGGCCGAGCCCGCCGTCCCCTTCCGTTCGCGGCGCCGGCACCTTCCCCTTGTCCGGGTCCGACACCTCGACCAGCAGCCCACAGCCCCGGATCGAGAGGCTCACCTCGACCTCGGCGAGCGTCACCCGACAGTGCCGTACGGCATTGGTGACCAGCTCTGTCGCGACGGTGGCGACGTCGTGGGCGAGTTCCCCGTCGAGGGCCCAGTCCTTGAGGATCCGCTGCACCTGGGCGCGGGCTTCGGGGACGTGTCTTCTCCGCTTGGGGATACGGAAGGAGTCGCGGCGTGGGGTGAGTGCGGGCATGGCGAGAGAACCCCCTGACGTGCAGTCAAGTTCACGCGCTGTAGTGGATCGCGCACAGCAAAGCTATTGCATATATAGAGTTCCAATCAAGCCGCACACTTGTATTTATAGAGATCGCTGGGAGGCCCTGGCTGGCTCTACAGTGGTGCTCGCCATGAACGGGGAGGAGAGGTGAGCGGCTGATGGCGGGACAGCCGACCGTGCGCAGCAGGCGACTTGGAGCGACGCTGAAGAAGTACCGACTGGCTGCCAAGCTCGATCAGCCGCAGGTCGCAGAGGTGATCGCGAACCATCAGGCTCGGGTCAGCCGTATCGAGAGCGGGCACGTCATCGCCCGCCCGATCGAGATCCGCGTGATGCTGGCCGCGTACGGCGTGGACGACCCGGAAGTGTGCGGCAGGCTGGAGAAGTTGGCCAAAGAGGCCAATCGGCGCGGCTGGTGGCACGAATACGCCGAGCACCTGCGGCCGGACTACGTGGATCACATCACGCTGGAGGCCGACGCGACCTATTTCCAGTCGTGGCATCCCACCCTCGTCGCCGGACTTCTGCAAACCGCCTCCTATGCGGAAGCGGTGATGAGGTCGGGGCCTCTGGAGATCGCACCCGAACAGGCCGACCTCCTGGTTCGGGTACGTATGAGGCGGCAGGCCACGGTTGCCGAGGGCGGCACACCGTGCGAGTTCGTCATCTGGGAGCCGGTCGTCGTGCACCCCTTGTCGAGTACCGAAGTTCATCGGGAACAGCTGTCCGCTCTCCTTGACGCGGGACAGAGGGAGAACGTGACGGTCCGCATCCTTCCGTTCGGTGCGGCGGTGCTTGCGGGAACTTCCTCCTTCACCTCCCTCGGTTTCGGTTCCGAGCCGATCCCGGAAGCAGTGACCGTGGAGCACCTGGGGGGTACGTTGGTCCTGGAGGAGCCGGACGACGTCGCTCCCTACTCGCACGCCTTTGACCTACTGCGATCGGCGGCCATGACGCCGGATGAGTCAGCCCGCTTTATTCGGAACGCCCTGCGGAGTGTTGATGGCAACTGAAGTCGCCGGACCCTTTCAGAAGTCGTCCTACTCCTACCAATCGGGCGACTGCGTCGAGGTCGCCCCCACCACCACCGGCGGCCGAGCCATACGCGACAGCAAGAACCCCCACGGCCCCCTCCTGTACATCAGCCCCACCAGCTGGCACACCTTCCTCGCCGCCACCCTCGGCCGGAAGAACCCTCAGTAACGCTTCGCCGTTCCTCGCATGATCCGCACACGCCGTGGTAGCCACATGGTGACCCTGCGGAACCATGGGAGAGGGATGAGTGCAGCGGCCGGCCGGCGGAGGACTGTCGTCTTCCTCATCGGCGCACCCGGAGTCGGAAAGTCCACCATCTCTCGCCTCCTGGCCGATGACTTCGGCCTCCACGCCTTCCAGAGCGGACAGGTCCTACGGGATGCGGCCAGGAACGCGAAGGACCTCCAACTACGGCGGCTGATCGCGTCTCGGATGCGGCGCAGTATGCCGATGCCGGTGGAGGTCTACTGCCGGCTGCTGAAGGATCACCTGCCCCGGGAGGCGGGCAACGGGCTGGTCTTCGACGGGTATCCGCGCACGGTCGAACAGGCCGCGAGCATTCCGACGGTTCTCAAGACGGTGAACATGACCGGTGACCGGGTCGTCGGGTTCGTTCTCGAAGCACCGCAGGACGTACTCATCGCACGTTCCGCCAAGCGCCTCGTATGCGGAACGTGTGGTCAGGACACACGGGGAGAAGGCGGCTGCTGCCATGCTCCGCGCCTGCAGCGGCGAGCCGATGACTCGATGGGTCCGCTGCTGGCGAGGAGCAGGCGTTTTCATGAACTCCTGCCGTCGGTGAGAGAGGTGTTCGGCGCACGGTGGCCGTGCTTCGGCATCGATGCCGGCGGACCGAAGGAGGAGGTCGTGTCGTCGATCAAGCAGCGCTTACAGACTCTCCCTGAGAGTGTCGGCGATGTCTGAATAGGCTGCCTCTTCGTGCCGCAGGAGCGAAAGCTCGTGCGGTTGTTCGGCGGTCTTGAAGCACGCTTCCCCCTGAAGCTTCCACATCTCGGATTCGATCCAGCACAGCTGGCGGTACTTCTGGGGAGCCATGGCCTGCGATCCGAAATCCCACCCGATCGCCGAGACCGGGATTCCGGCGAACTGCTCCGCTGCCCGTCGCCGATACTCTTCCCGGCAGACGGTTTCCGGATGCAGGAATGACAGGTCGAAGCCGTTGTCGGCCAGGCCGAAAGCTGCCAGGCCGAACAGGAACTTCACCTTGATGGCACGCTTTCGGCAGTACTCCTCGATCTTCCTGGCACCGACCAGTGTCCCCGCGTACGAAACGACGAAGACCTGGTCCAGCGGGTGAAGCTTCCGATACGCTTCGAGCGCCGCGACGATCGTCGCTCCCGAAGCCACCGTGTCTCCCACGAGGAGCGTCCGGCTCGGAGCTTCGAATTTCGCGTAGGGGATTTCGACCTTCACCTGATCGCTGGACACGGAGACTCTTGACGTGGCGATCAGGTTCGTCGGCAGATTCTTTCCGGTCTGTGTCGCGACCGCCTCCGCGAGCTGGTACACGAGGCCCTTGCTGAGAATCATCAGTTCCGCTGCATGCTCGGGATCGAACTCGTCCATCAGATGATCGATGAACAGGCGGGAAGCCTCTAAGCATGCTCGCCGAAATTCAACTCCTGCTAAGTTCCGATCGAACATGATGCGCTCGAGCGGATCGTTGTGGACCAGAGAAAGGTGCGGCGATGAATCGCCGAGTTCCACCTTCTCAAGGAAACTGCCGGATGTGCGGGTGATCACAGGCGTTCTCCCCTACGTTCCGACTATTTCGCCAGGGCAAGTCGCTTCCGAGCAGCCAACATCGGTTGATCATGGGGCAACACGTTGTCACGGTATTCCGTGATGGCGGAGTCCAGCCACTGCGGCAGGCGCGCGGGCTTCTTCTTCTCGGTCACGGCCCTCGCCAGATACCGGCCGGCGTCGTGGAAACTCTCCACCACATGCGTGGCCAGGGACGCCACGTGCGGGTGGACGTAATCGGTGACGGTCACACCCCGATAGTGCAGTTCATCCAGGCGATACTTGGAGTTGCGAGGCGCCACGACGATGACCGGTGTCCCCATGGCGACCGCCGCCGCGAGCTCGACCCCGATGCCGAGCCCCCTGCGCTCCCGCGCGTCGACGATCACGGCGTCGGCGACCATGACCTGGTACATGTCGCGGCCGAACTGTCCCAGGACGTTCCCCGGATCAACGATGGGATCGTCCGGATTAAGGAATACGACGTCGTGGGGGTGGGCCGCTTTCCGTACCTGCTCTTTTTCGGTTCTCGTCCAGCAAATTTTCTTTTCATCACCCGCCCCTTTTGCGATCGACCCTGAACAGTAGACTGACAGCAGCATTTTCACGGAACCCTTTTCCCTGGCTTGTTGTGCGGTGTCACGCTAACATAACTGGGACACCACGACGCACACATTCCGTTGGGCTTGTGCGAAATTTTCCGCATCCTTTATTTCGGTTGTCCTTCTGATCCTTACGACGGCCGATCTGAGCGATACCGGATAATCTTGTGCGTAGAGTGCGAGCGTCAGTTCGCCGAACTCGGGAATCGATCGCAGCGAGATGAGTTGCTGCCAACTCGCAGTGCCATGGACGTAGGTGTGAATGCCGATCCATCGCAGCGCCAAGTCGAATCTGCGTGCGGAGAGAAGGGAGAACGCGGACCCTTCGTGTGCGGCGGACACACCGCATGAAAGATCTGAATGGTCGAAATCCACGAGCATGTTCGCCCTGAGGTCCCGCAGATAGCTCAGCAGGTAGGCCCTCGACAGCAGGATATTGACACGGGTGGATTCACGGGCCGTCAGGCCGATGGGAATCACCTTCTGTACGAACCTGCCCACCACGGCCTGCCCTTCAAGCCGTTGCGGAACGGAATAGAGCGAATCCTCGATGTCCTCCCGGCGGCCCGACCAGCGGGCCGAAACCGACTCGACCAGCCCCGAGAAGTCCCCGTTCTCTTCGAATGCCGAATGCCATAAGGAGGATATGTCCGCCGTCGAACTTCCCAGGCGGGGCTGCCAGGCGACAATCCGTTCGCCGCCTAATTCCACCTTTGCGGCATAGGGATTCACTCTGTCGTGCCTGTATTCTTCGGCCTTCAACTCCCTGTACGCCTCGAGATCCATCACGGGTGCGACACAGGAAACCCTGCCCGACGCGACAAGAGGCGAAATCTCGCGTAGAAAGACAGCGAAGCAGGGCACCTCGAAGATGTACGAGGCGGGAAACACGAGGTTCGCGTCGGTCAACAGGACGGCGAGCCGGGTGATCCGCAGCGATTCCCGTAGGACTCGCTCCGAGTGCACGCCTCGGCAGAACAGGCCGTAGCAGGCCAGCACTTCGGGGTTCAGATACTGGATGAACAGCGGTCTGCTGCGGTCGTACGTAGGTGAAGGCGGCGACGGCTGTGCTGATCCGCCGTTCATGGCACCGACGTTCAGGTGGAGATCCCGGCCGGCTCCGAAGACGTCGCGCTGTGACTCCATCCGCTGGCCGTGACCATGGTCGACCGCCACGTCAGTCGTGACCGCCCTCTGGGAGCCGCCCGAACCGGACCGTCTGATCCCGCCCGGCGACATAAGCGTCCCGAGCCGCGGAGATGTGCTGGGTGTGCACACGGCTGCCATGGGCTCCGACGGCCTCCTCGGCAAGGCTCAGCAACGACCTCAGCAGGGCGGCACGGTCGGGATGCTCCTCCAGTACCGCCTCGAAGCGGCCGGACCACAGAGCGCTCTGCGTAGCGAGAACGGACTCCTCCGTCGCCGGAGTGGCCTGCCTCAGGGTTTCCCGCGAAGCATCCAGCCGCACCAGCGCGCTCGACTCCCGCTGCGCGTCGCCGCGGCCCAGCAGTCTGGCGGCACTGTCGCGCACCGCTGCCCAGGTATCAGTCACCATGGCCTGGACCAGCGCTGTACCACCCGCGCCCGCCAGAACCAGAAGTGTAGGATCCATCAGCTCCCCCTGGCCGTCGAACCTCACTATCCGAAGTGTGGCGACTTTGATTTGGCGTCACCAGACCCCCTCCGGACAGAGATGGCCAAAGCCGATCGAGGAGCGAGCACAACACCGGTCAGCGTGCTGGCTCCGGCCCCCTCCTGTCGCACCGCTCACGCGCGGGCGATAACCCGTCAGGAGTAATCACCGGAACTGCGGCTGATCCGCGCGGATTAATATGGGGAGGTCATCTCCCCGAGGGATGCCCTGTGCCGGAACCCCGGCTCGATTGCGGCGAGCCGGGGTTTCCGATGCTTCGATGAGGGGCTGTCCGTTCCTGTCAGCGGCGGGAGTGGTGGGAATTGTGTGAGTCATCGATCACGCGGAAACTGCCCAGGATGAGATTGCCCCGGTTTTCCCCCTCGATGGACGTGGTGGAGCTGTGCGGGCCGACCGTGGCGGCGGGAGAACCGTTGTCGCAGGTGATCCCGTTGAAGAATTCGACCGTCTTCTTGCTCTCGTTCCGGATGTTGAAGGTGGTCGCGCCGATCAGCTGCTGGTTCACGTTGACGACGGCGATGCACGACCCCGGCTCGGCGCCGTACGTGCGCTCGTTGATCATGACGTGGCCGTCGTGCTCGTCGTCGCGCCGGTCGTCCTCGTCGTCGTCGCGCCGGTTGTCCCCTCGGTTTTCACCTCGGCCCTCGTTGCCTTGGCCCTCGTTGCCCTTCCTGGAGCCGCCCCAGCTGTCGTTCCGTCCGGCGTCGGCGGCGGCGTTCGAGCCGGCGTTGGTGCCGGTGCCGTTGCCGCCGCGGGGAGGGGCGGGGGCGGCGTCCTTGGTGATCGGGGCGGACTCGGGGGCGGATTCCAGGGCGGAGCTGGCGTAGGTGACACCTGTGGCGGTCGCGACCGCCACGCCGACGGAAGCGGCGATCACCGTCATGGTACGAGTGCGCAATGCACTTCCCCTTCTCTTCGTTCTCGCCGGCAGGACCTGCCGACGAGAACGAACGTAATGACGGCCATTTCAGCTGTCATTTCGGAGAAGCCCGGGGTGAGGTGAAAATAGGACTGAACGGCCGTATGAAAGGTCGCCCTGTCGAGTGACCGACAGGCCCCCTGACGGCCCCTCAAAGTGACCGAATGAGCTGGTGTTTCCCATGAATTGGGCCGCCACACCCAGCTGAACTGACATGTCGTCACCCCCTTGGAGGTGCCGTTGGCGGAACTCGTCCCCTGATCGCCCGTCAGTCCGCCCCCGGTGACCGTGGTCTGCCGGGGGCGGGAAAGCTGACGGCTCTTCAAGAGCGGTCGGGGCTACCGCTCCTTCGTCTCCTCCAGCACCGTCCGGCCCAGCAGCGCGTACCGCTCGGGCGCCCGCCGCTTCAGATACTGGGCGTAGGCGATACCGCCCACCGCGACCAGGCCGACGATCCAGGGGGTGGCCTGAAGGACGAAGGACCCCGACTCGGGACCGGCCGCGACCCCCATGTTGGACACCAGCAGCACGACCACCGCGAGCATCGCCACGCCGCCCACCAGCGGGGCGACCAGCGTCCTGAACCAGTGGCGGCTCTCGGGGTGGTGCGAGCGGAAGTAGGCCAGGACGGCGAAGGAGCAGACGGCCTGGACGACGAGGATGGCCATGGTGCCGAGGATGGCGAGAAGGACGTACGTACCGGAGTACGGGTCCTTGCCGGCGACGGCGAACACGAGGAGCAGGACGCCGCTGACGACGGTCTGGACGAAGCCGGCGATGTGCGGGGAGCCGTGCCGGGGGTGGGTGCGGCCGATGGTCTGCCGCAGACCCGGGACGGCGCCCTCGCGGCCCAGCGCGTACAGATAGCGCGCCGCGCAGTTGTGGAAGGCCATGCCGCAGGCCAGCGAACCCGTGATCATCAGCCACTGCATCACCACGACCGCCCAGTGGCCGACGTACTGCTCGGTGGGGTTGAAGAACATCGCGAGCGGGTTCGAGGAGGAGGCGGCCGCCACGGCCTCGGCCTCGCCGTTGCCGATGATGGCCATCCAGGAGACGAAGACGTAGAAGACGCCGACGCCCAGGACGGAGATCATCGTCGCCTTGGGGATGATCTTCTTCGGGTCGCGGGACTCCTCGCCGTACATGGCCGTCGACTCGAAGCCGACCCACGACCAGAAGGCGAAGAAGAGGCCGAGACCGGCGGACGTGCCCTGGAAGGCGTTGACCGGGTTGACCGGGCCGAAGGTGAAGCCGTGCGGGCCGCCGCCGTGGAGGGCGACGGAGATCGCCATCGCCGCGAGGATCGTCACCTCGGTGGCCAGGAGGACCACGAGCAGCTTCTCGGCCACCGACACGCCGAACCAGGTGCCCATCGCGTTGACCGCGAGCATCAGGATCGCGAAGGTCCACCACGGGATGTTCGCCCCGGTCTGGTCCTCCAGGGTCGTCGTCGCGAAGACCGAGAAGATGCCGATGAGGGCCGGTTCGAAGACGACGTACGCGAAGGTCGCGAGCAGTCCGGAGGCGAGGCCGACGGTGCGGCCGAGGCCGTAGGAGATGAAGCCGTAGAAGGCGCCGGTGGAGGTGATGTGCTTCGCCATCGAGGTGAAGCCGACGGAAAAGATCGCCAGGACGACCATTGCGACGAGGTAGCTGGCGGGTGCCCCGATGCCGTTGCCGGACGACACCATGAAGGGCACGTTGCCCGTCATCGCCGTGATCGGCGCGGCCGTGGCGACGGCCATGAAGACCACGCCCAGCAGGCCGACCGCGTTGGGCTTGAGCCGGTGAACGGCCCCTCCGCCGCCTGCACCGGCCCCGGGCGCGTCGGGTGCCTCGTCGGGGGCGACGCCCTCTTGTACTGCCATCGGGTGGCCCCTTCCTGGATGCCGTGATCGTGCCGCGCACTGCCGCATGGACCTGCTGAACCGGAACTCTCTAGCCCGAATGAGTCGGCCAAGAGTCTCGACGCGTTAAATGTTTGTCAACCAGACCTTTAGAAATTCTCGGTGGCGAACGGCTCGGTTAACTCTCCAGGGAGACCGTGGACCGGGCGGTGGAGCCTTCCGTACGGTCGCCGGCATGAGCACGTATTCCGCCACCCTCGGCGGCCGGACGTACACCTACGACGGCCTGCCCGCCCTGCTGGCCGCCGCGAGCCCCGAGCGCTCGGGGGACCGGCTGGCCGGGCTCGCCGCCGAGTCCGCGCGGGCGCGGGTCGCGGCACGCTGGGCGCTGGCGGAGGTGCCGCTCACGGCGTTCCTCGCCGAGCCGGTGATCCCGTACGAGGTGGACGACGTCACCCGGCTCATCGTCGACACGCACGACGCCCTCGCCTTCGCGCCGGTGGCGTCGATGACGGTCGGCGAGTTCCGGGAGTGGCTGCTCTCACCGGCCGCCGACACGGCCGCCCTGACCGCGCTCGCGCCCGGGCTCACGCCCGAGACGGTCGCCGCGGTGTCGAAGCTGATGGGCAACGCCGACCTGGTGGCCGTCGCCCGCAAGGTCCGGGTCGTGACCGCCTTCCGCTCCACGATCGGCCTCCCCGGCCGCCTCGCCACCCGCCTCCAGCCCAACCACCCCACCGACGACCCCGCGGGCGTGGCGGCGGCCCTGCTGGACGGGCTGCTGCTCGGCTCCGGCGACGCGGTCATCGGCATCAACCCCGCGACGGACAGCCCGAAGGCCGTACGGGACCTGCTGGAGCTGCTGGACGGGGTCATCCAGCGGTACGCCATCCCCACCCAGTCCTGCGTCCTCTCCCACGTCACGACGACCATCGACCTCATGGAGCGGGGCGCGCCGGTCGACCTGGTGTTCCAGTCCATCGCCGGCACCCAGGCCGCCAACGCCTCCTTCGGCGTCACCCTCGCCCTCCTCGACGAGGCGTACGAGGCGGCCCGGGCCCTCGGGCGGGGCACGGTCGGGCGGAACGCGCTCTACTTCGAGACCGGACAGGGCAGCGCGCTCTCCGCCGGCGCGCACCACGGCGTCGACCAGCAGACGGTCGAGGCCCGCGCGTACGCGGTCGCCCGCCGCTACGACCCGCTCCTCGTGAACACGGTGGTCGGCTTCATCGGGCCCGAGTACCTGTACGACGGCCGCGAGATCCTCCGCGCCGCCCTGGAGGACCACTTCTGCGGCAAGCTCCTCGGCCTGCCCATGGGCCTCGACATCTGCTACACGAACCACGCGGACGCCGATGACGACGACATCGCGACGATGCTGACGATGCTGGGCGTGGCGGGGGCGTCGTTCGTCATCTGCACCCCCGGCGGCGACGACATCATGCTCAACTACCAGTCCGCCTCGTACCACGACGCGCTGTACCTGCGCGAGGTCCTCGGGCTGCGCCCCGCCCCCGAGTTCGAGGAGTGGCTCGCACGGATCGGGCTCCTGGACGACGCCGACGGCACCGGCGGGGTCCGGGACGTCACGGGCAAGACCCACCCTCTGATGGCGATCGGCAAGGAGCGCGCGGCATGACGAAACCTCGACGACCCGACGCGAGTGACCGCCGACTGGCGGTGATGGTACGGGCGCTGATGTCCGACGGCTCCACCGCGGACTCGACCGCCGGCCCCGCCGCGGACCCCGCCGTCTCGGCCGCCGGTCCGGGCGCCGACTTCGTCGCCGTGCCAGCCGTCGGCGTCGCCGCGGACTCGGTCGCCGCTCCCGCTGTCGACCCCGCCGCTGTCCCCGGTGCCGGTCCGGGCGCTGACTTCCTCGGCGTCCCGGCCGTCGACCCTGCTGCTGTCCCGGGCGCCGGCCCCGCCGTCGACCCCGCCGCCGTCTCAGCCGTCGACCCGGCCATCGCCCCCGCCGTCGATCCAGTCGCCGCTCCCGCTGTCGCCCCCGCCGCTGTCCCGGGTGCCGGTCCGGGCGCTGATTTCCTCGGCGTCCCGGCCGTCGACCCCGCCGCCGGCCCCGCCGTCGACCCGGCCGTCGACCCGGCCGCCGGCCCCGCCGTCGACCCGGCCGCCGGCCCCGCCGTCGACCCGGCCGCCGTCTCAGCCGTCGACCCAGTCGCCGCCCCCACCCCAGACCTGTGGACCGCGTTGCGTCGGCACACTCAGGCGCGGATCGGGCTCGGTCGTGCCGGGACCGCGTTGCCGACCCGGCACCGGCTCGCACTCCAGGCGGCGCACGCGGCGGCGCGGGACGCGGTGCACTCGCCGTTCGACCCGGACGCGGTGGCGGCGGAGCTGACGGGCACGCCGACGATACGGGTCCGCAGCGCCGCTCCCGACCGTACGGCCTACCTCCGGCGCCCCGACCTCGGCCGCCGTCTGCACCCCACCGACCGGGCGCATCTGCCCCGCGAGGACTGGGACGTGGTGTTCGTCGTCGCGGACGGGCTGTCCAGCCGCGCGGTCCACGAGCACGCGGCGGCGGTGATCCGCGCGACCACCGAGCGCCTGCCCGGCCTGCGGATCGCCCCTGTCGTCCTCGCCGAACAGGCCCGGGTGGCCCTCGGCGACGACATCGCCCACGCCATGGGCGCCGGCCAGGTCGTCGTCCTCGTCGGAGAACGTCCCGGCATGTCCGCCGCCGACTCCCTGGGCGCCTACCTGACGCACGCCCCCGTACCGGGCACCACGACCGACGCCGACCGCAACTGCCTCTCCAACATCCGCCCACCCCTGGGCCTGTCCTACGAGACGGCCGCCACCAAGCTGACCACGCTGATGCTCCGAGCACGGGAGCTGGGCCTGACCGGGGTGGGGCTGAAGGACGAGTCGGACGGTGCGGAGAGCGTGGCGGGTGGTGCCGGGTCGCTCGGGCCGGAGGCGTGAGACCCCGGCCGTGGAGGCTGTGGCAATGCGCGCCCCTGCGCGCTCGCTCGAACGGATGGAAGGGGGCATATCGGGGTAAACGCTGGGCAGGTCGCCGTGTCAGCTTTGGCTGGCCCCTGTCGACCGACCGTTCCCGGGAATCCACCCCATGCGCCAGCTCGCCATCGTCTCCGCGGCCTTCGCCGCTCTCCTCCCCGCCGCCTCCCCGGCTGTCCCGGCCACCGCGCCCGCCGCCGTACCGCCGGGCCATGTGTACTTCTGGCCCGAGCGCGGCCAGATGGGCCCCGGCGGCGCCTGGGACTACGCCCCGCCCGGCTACCGCGAGGCCGACCCCCGCGTGAAGCGCCACGCGTACTCCTTCGACTCCCACGCCCCCGTCAGCGTCTTCGCCATCAGCTTCAAGCCCGGCGGCGGCTGCCTCTACCGCGAGATCCGCCCCGACGACCACGCCGACGACTGGAGCGCGTGGGCGACGAAGTTCGACGGCGTCAGCGACACGCGGATGGGGTGCGAGGCGGGCTGAGCGCGGTATCCGGAACGCCTCGGTCGCCCGAGCACCAGCACCCCAGATGAACCCTCGCCTCCGTACGGCCGCCGCCGCGCTCCTCGCCTGCGGTCTGCTCCTCACCGCCGGTACCGCCTGTTCGACGGCCCCGGCCCCGCCCCGGCTCGCCCCGGACGACGTCATCAGGGCCGCGACCCAGCGGCTCACCGACGCGTGCCTGAGCCGCCAGGGGCTCACTCCGCCGCGCGCCGGGCAGAGCCCGCCGCCGGACGCCGAGCGGGCGCGGATCGCCGAGGCGATGTTCGGGGCGGGCCGCACGGAACTGTCCGTGCGGCTGCCCACCGGATACGTCGTCCGCGCCCACACCGACGGCTGCCTGGCCGCGGCCCAGCGGCGGCTCTACGGCGACCAGCGCCTCTGGTTCCGTACCTCGACGATCGTCAACAACCTCAGGCCCGAGGCCGCCCACACCGACCGCACCCTCGCCGAGGTCCGCGCGGGCCACCGCAGCGAACTCGCCGACTGGCGGCGGCTGCGCGCCCGCGCCCTCACCGAAGCCACCTCTCTGACCGGCAGCACCAACCCCCCACCCCCGAAGGGAAACACCCCACGATGAAGCGCTTCACCGCCCTGTTCTCCGCCGTACTCCTCTCCGCAGGAGTGGTCCTCGCGTCCTCGTCCTCCGCACAGGCGGCCGTCTGCGGCAGCGGCAACTTCTGTGTGTGGACGGACGCCAATTTCTCCGGCATGAAGGTCGAGTGGCCGGGCGACGACCACTGGTGGGAGAGCAACATCGCCGACGAGGACTCCTCCTGGGCCAACCACGGCATCTCCGGCCCGGGCGTCAAGGACCACGTCAAGGTCTACTCGCGCGGCAGCCTCGGCGGCCACATGACCATCTGCCTGACCCCCGGCCAGGAGGTCGGCTACAACGGAGCCGCCAACGACGACGGCGACTCCCACACATGGGCGATGAGCTGCTGACACGCTGACCGTCGAAGGGGCGCCTCCCGGGCGCCCTTCCCGGCCCTGGGGCCCTACCCTCACCCCGGCAGCGTCAGCCCCCAAGCCCCCTCCCGCACCGTCCACGTCCGCGTCCGCACAGGCCCCGCCACCAGCGAATCCGCCCGGTAGCGGAAGTCCGCGCCCGACACGGTCACCCGGTGGCCGATCGCGTGCAGCGGGGCCGCCTCGGCGCCCACCGACACCGGCCGGACCTCGACGTCGGCGCCGCCGTCCGTGCCGGGGGAGATGGACACGCCCTCCACGGGCTGGTCCAGGTCGACGAGCATCACCCCGTCCACCTCCACCCGCAGCCGCGAGGGCCCGGCCCCGCCCCCCGCGGCGACCCGTATGCGCGGCCGCGGCGGACGGAACGCCCGCGCGGGCCGCGAAGGCCGCGTGGACAACGTACGGACGAGGGACTGCGGCCAGGCGCGCAGCCACGAGTGGTGGCCGGCCGAGGCGCCGCCGTCTGCTTCCGTGCCCGCGCAGGTGCCGGCCTCCGCGTCGGCCGGATCCTCCGGTTCCGGGGGCGGCGCACCCGGCAGGACCGGTATCCGCAGCGTGCCCAGCACCACCCCGTCGCTGTCGTCGACGAGCAGATCCAGCCGTCGCTCGACGCCGTCGAGGGCGGCGCGGGCCGCCGCGACCGCCCCGGTCGGCACGCCGAGGGAGCGGGCGAGCCCCAGGGCCGAACCCACGGGGATCAGCGAGAGGGCGCACGCCGTCAGCTCCCGCTGCCGATGCAAAAGAGCCACGGTCCGCAGCAGCGCGCGGTCGTCACCGACCACCACCGGCCGCCGCGAACCCCGCCGCGAGAGCGCTCGCGCGAATTCCTCGGGCCCCTCGGGAAGGCACACTTTCGTACTCGCCGCACCCGCGCTGAGCACGTCTTTCGCGATCCGTACGGCCTCGCCGTCCGTGCGACGGGCAAGGGGGTCGATGACCACGAGGAGCTGGTCGGGAGTCGCCACCTCGGTCCTGCCTCGCTTCCTCGGGTAGCATCTTTGTGCAAGAGCCCCTTGCGCTATTGCGCCAGGGGCTTCGTCTATTCCGGGGCATCCGGGTCCACAGTGTGCGGCCAACGACGGTCGCGGCGCACGCGACGGTAATGAGCCATCGCGTACGCCCCCGACCTTGGACATGCCCCGCCCGGAAGGGGTGTACGCGCGTGCCCGCACTTGTGCTGCTCGGTGCTCAGTGGGGTGACGAAGGCAAGGGAAAGGCGACGGACCTACTCGGTGGCTCCGTCGATTATGTGGTGCGCTACCAGGGCGGCAACAACGCCGGCCACACGGTAGTCGTGGGCGACCAGAAGTATGCCCTGCACCTCCTCCCTTCCGGGATCCTCACTCCGGAGTGCACTCCGGTCATCGGTAACGGCGTCGTCGTCGACCCGTCGGTCCTGCTCTCCGAGCTGAGCGGTCTGAACGAGCGCGGCGTCGACACGTCCAAGCTCCTGATCAGCGGCAACGCTCACATCATCACGCCGTACAACGTGACCGTGGACAAGGTCACGGAACGTTTCCTCGGTAAGCGGAAGATCGGTACGACGGGCCGTGGCATCGGCCCGACCTACGCCGACAAGATCAACCGCGTGGGCATCCGAGTCCAGGACCTCTACGACGAGTCGATCCTGACGCAGAAGGTCGAGGCGGCCCTCGACGTCAAGAACCAGCTCCTCACCAAGCTCTACAACCGCCGCGCCATCGCGGTGGACCAGGTCGTCGAGGAACTCCTCGTCTACGCCGACAAGCTCGCCCCGTACGTCACCGACACGGTCCTGGTCCTCAACCAGGCCCTCGAGGACAACAAGGTCGTCCTGTTCGAAGGCGGCCAGGGGACCCTGCTGGACATCGACCACGGCACGTACCCCTTCGTGACCTCGTCGAACCCGACCGCCGGTGGCGCCTGCACGGGTGCCGGCGTCGGCCCGACGAAGATCAGCCGGGTCATCGGCATCCTCAAGGCGTACACGACCCGTGTCGGCGCCGGCCCGTTCCCCACGGAACTCTTCGACGAGGACGGCGAGGCGCTGCGCCGTATCGGCGGTGAGCGGGGCGTGACCACGGGCCGCGACCGTCGCTGCGGCTGGTTCGACGCGGTCATCGCCCGCTACGCGACCCGCGTGAACGGCCTGACCGACTTCTTCCTCACCAAGCTCGACGTCCTCACGGGCTGGGAACAGATCCCGGTCTGCGTCGCCTACGAGATCGACGGCAAGCGCGTCGAGGAACTCCCCTACTCCCAGTCCGACTTCCACCACGCCAAGCCCGTCTACGAGACCCTCCCCGGCTGGTCCGAGGACATCACCAAGGCCAAGTCGTTCTCCGACCTCCCGAAGAACGCCCAGAACTACGTCAAGGCCCTGGAGGACATGTCCGGCGCCCCGATCTCCGCGATCGGCGTCGGCCCGGGCCGCGACGAGACGATCGAGATCAACTCGTTCATCTAGCGGCTCACCCGGGCCGGGCACGCGTCGGCGTGCCCGGCCCCGGTCCGTCCCGGGCGTGGGACTCTCCGATGTCGGGAGGCGACCTGCTTCACCACTGAGGAGGGCCGGCGGACCTGCTTCATGGTCTTCGACCCGCAGAAGGGCCTGTCGGCGCTGGGCCGCTGAGGCTCAGCTGAAGACGATCATCGATCCCTGCGCCAGACTTCGGGTCGCCGCCGCGTGCAGGCCCAGCCAGACGTGGCGTTCGCGGGCGAAGGGGCTGGGGTCGTAGGGGGCGGGTACGGCCGGTTCCTCCAACTCCGTGGGGGCCAGTGGGGCTTCGGGTGGCGCCGGGGGGTTCGTGGGGTCGATGCCGATGGACGGTGCGACGAGCTCCAGTTCCCGCAGGAGGCCGTGGGAGGAGCCCAAGGGGCCGCCCCCGGCGAGGAGTTCGTCGTCGGAGAGTGGGTGCGGGAAGTCGACGGGGACATAGGCGCCCGCGTGGTCGTAGTGCCAGACCAGATGCGACTGCTGGGCTGTGCTCTCGAACATCTCCAGGAGCTGCTCGTAGTCCCCGCCCAGCGCGTCCACCGGCGTCACCGCGAGCCCGCACACCTGGAGCAGATAGGCCCGGCGCAGGAAGTGCAGCGCGTCGTAGTCGAAGCCCGCGACGGGGGCGACGTCCCCGGTCAGCCCCGGCATGTACTGGTACACCGGCACCGGCGGCAGCCCTGCCTCGCCCAACAGCTTGTTGTAGAGCGCGAGTTCCTCGGCGAAGGGGTTGTCGGGCGTGTGGCACAACACGTCGACGAGCGGGACCAACCAGAGGTCACAGGCCAAAGGAGCACTCCTCGCGTCATCCGGCCGCACACACACGGTAGGGAGTCGTTCGCGTACGGCACACAGTGGTCAGGGAAGCGTAGTCGCTGCACGCGTCTTCAGTCCCCTTCGTGCAGGTCCCATACCCACACACCGTCCGCCCACGTCCCGGGTCGCCCGACCAGCTTGTCCACGGCCTCCCGCAACTGCTCGTCGTACGGCTGCGGGCGCAGGACCAGCGCGCCCGCGTGCCAGTACGCGAAGTCCTTCCGGGCCTGTGCCCGCCAGTTCTCGCCGATCACCGGGACCCGGCCGGTGTAGCGGACGTCACGCAGCAGGTGGGAGGTGTGGCGGGGGGCGGCGCCGTAGATGCCGACGCGGTCCTTGCCGAAGGGGCCGTTGAAGTAGCCGCCGGGCATCCGGAAGCCGAAGTCCGCCGTGGTCTGCCAGCGCAGCGCCTCCGCGTTGCCCGGGTCGGGCAGCGGCACGGGCACCAGGGTCTCGCCGGCCCCGGTGTCGACGTACGACTTCCAGGTGCCGTCCGCGATGAACGCCGGGACCTCGGCGCGCTCCACGGACTTCAGCGGGGCCGGGACGATCGGCAGCAGGGCGAGGGTGATCGCCATGAAGCCCACGTACCGCGTGCCGAGGCTCGGCTCGGCCGCCAGTCGTTCGCAGGCGATCGCCAGCAGCATGCCCAGCGCCGGGGCGCAGATCATCGCCACGCGGCCCTCGATGACCGACTCGAAGAGGGGCTTCTCGGCGAGCAGCGCCCAGGGGCCGGGCAGCACGAGGTCCGTCTGCGGGAGGCGGAACTCCGGGCCCAGGGAGAGGAGGGCGGAGCCGACCGCGGTGACGGCGAGCGCCTTCACCAGGGGGCGCTCCCACAGGCGTACGACGATGCCGAGGGCCAGGAGGACCAGTGGCCAGCCGTAGAAGGCGTTCTGCTCGGTGATGTTGAGGGAGAGCGCGTCCGCCCGGTCGCGGTCGCCCGCGAGGAGTGAGCGCTCGGCGAAGGAGAGGAGGGCGAGCGGGCTGTTGCCGGAGTTGTCGCCGTGCGCGATGTTCCCGTAGCTCTGCGGGCCGAGGAACTGCCAGGAGAGCGGGAAGGCGACCAGGGGGAGTGCCACGAGGACGGCGATGCCCAGGCCCTTCAGGAGCGGCTGCCAGGCGTCGCGGGCCACGTCCCGGCGCGTCAGCCCGTACGCGGCGGCGAACAGCAGCATGCCCATCGCGGCGAGGAGGAGGGCTTCCTCGCCGAGGAAGATCTGGTACACGGCCATCAGGCCGAGGATCACGCCGTCGCGTGTGGTCCGGGCGCCCGTGCACAGGCGCAGCGCCCGGTCGATGATCGGCGGGATCATGAACAGGACGACGAAGTTCGGGTGCGCGTTGGCGTGGCTGACCATCGGCGGCGCGAAGGCGGCGAGGGCCGCTCCGGCGAAGGCCGCGCCCCGGTGCCGTACGAGTCTTTTGACGATCAGCCAGTACCAGGCGGCGGCCGTGGCGGCGAGGCCCAGGGTCGTCACGAGGGCGAGGGAGACCGCCGGGCCTAAGAGGAGCGTGATGGGGGCGAAGGGGACGGACAGGCCCAGCATGACCGTGTTGGCCATCAGGTTCACGCCGTCGGGGAAGCCCTGGAAGGTGGTGAAGAGGGGGTTGCGGAGGTGGACGAGGTTGTCGGCCGTGACCGCGAAGAACCACTCCCACTGGTTCTGGTCCTGGAGGGAGTCGGAGAGATAGCGGCCGTTCGGGTCGAGCCAGCGGCCGATGTAGAGGACCACGGACATCAGGAGGAAGCAGGTGACCGCGAGGGCGTCGGCGGGGCGGGCGGAACGGGCCCGCAGCGCGGCGAGTTCGCCGAGCACACGGGCGTAGTCGTACGGCCGGATCTTCGAGCCCGGCTGGTGGGACCAGCGCACGGGTACCTCGACGACGGGCCAGCCGCTGCGGCGGAAGTACCGCAGGATCTCCACGTCGATCCCGAACCCGTTGAGGCGGGAGGCTGCGAAGGCCTCGCGGGCGTGGTCGCCGTCGAACAGCTTGAAACCGCACTGGGTGTCGCGGATGCCGGGCACCGCGACCCCGCGTATCAGGAAGTTGCCGGCCCGGCCCAGCGCCTCGCGCAGCCGGTGCTGATGGCGTTCGATGCTCGCGCCGGGCGCCTCGCGCGAGCCGATCGCGGCCGTGTGCCCGTCGGCGAGCGCCTTGTCGAGGCGCTCCAACTCGTCGATGGGCGCGGCGAGATCGGCGTCGGTGAGCAGGACCCGGCGGCCGTGCGAGGCGAGGACACCGAGCCGCAGCGCATGGCCCTTGCCCCGGTTGCGGGGTCCGCCGGAGACGAGCTGGACGCGTGCGTCGCGGGCGGTGACGGTGGCCACGACGTCGGCCGTGGCGTCCGTCGACCCGTCGTCGACGACGATGATCTCCCAGGTGGCGGCCGCCTCCGTCGCCGCCAGGTGGGCGACGATCGTGTCCAGCGTGGGGGCGAGGCGGTCCTCCTCGTTGTAGGCGGGGACGACGACGGAGAGGTCGACGCTCACCTGCCGGCCCCCGGGCTTCGGGGTGGTGCTCATCCGTCCGCCAGGCGTTCCACAAGGGTCAGGGAGTGCTCGTCGTAACTGGCGATGATCTCCTGGGCGGTCTGCGCGTCGCGGCGGGTGAGGGCGTCGACGAGCTCGGTGTGGTCGGCCCACAGCCGGCCCCTCAGATCGTCCGCCCGGCGCAGATGCTGGACGGCGCACGCCCAGGACTGCACGCGCAGCCGGTGCAGGAAGTCGGTGAGGTACGGGTTGCCGAACAGGGCGCTCAACTCGCGCCAGAACCGCAGGTCGTAGCCGACGAGGATGCTCAGGTCCCCGGCGATCGCGGCCCGCCGCGCCTCCTCGCCGCGCCGCCGGACCCCGGCGAGCGCGGCGGCCGTACGGGGGTCGACCCGGCGGTCGCCCAGCCGCCGGAACATGCCGTCGGTGACCAGGCTGCGGGCCTCGACCATGTGCCGGTAGTCGCCCTCGGAGTACTCGTGGACCTCGAAACCCCGGTGCTGCACGGCGTCCAGCAGCCCCTGCGCGGACAGGTCCACCAGTGCCTCGCGCACGGGCGTCGCCGACACCCCGTACTGCTCGGCGATCTCCTTGACCGTGAACTCCTGCCCCGGCTTGAGTCTGCCGGCCAGCACCTCGTCACGGAG
The DNA here is from genome assembly GCF_024612015.1 of Streptomyces sp. CA-210063. Classification (NCBI taxonomy): domain Bacteria; kingdom Bacillati; phylum Actinomycetota; class Actinomycetes; order Kitasatosporales; family Streptomycetaceae; genus Streptomyces; species Streptomyces sp. CA-210063. Next base: position 4,808,263 of record NZ_CP102512.1, on the reverse strand, counting down.
CGCGTCCGCGAGCTGCTGCCGCAGGGTGCTACGAGTCACGGCGCCATTGCCGCCGCCGGTGCCGGTGCCGGGCATCGTGGTCCGGTTCCCCCATCCGCGTACGCGTACGCATACCTGTGTGTGCTCTCTGAGTTCTCTTACGAGCACGTCACCTTACGCGTTCGGGTTCCGGGGAGGAGTTTTTGGCCTTCTGCTCGGCACCGGGGGCGACTAGGGCCTCATGAGGTGTCTCATGAGGTGTGTTCGTCCGCCACGGACAGGGCCGTGTCCAGGGCGGCGAGGCCCTCCTTGGCCTCGGCCTCCGTGATGTTGCACGGGGGGACGACGTGGGTGCGGTTCATGTTGATGAAGGGCCACAGGCCCTGGGCCTTCGCGGCGGCGCCGAAGGCGAGCATGGGGGCATTGGCCTCGCCGGCCGCGTTGTAGGGGACGAGGGGTTCGCGGGTCTCCTTGTTCTTCACCAGCTCCAGCGCCCAGAACATGCCGACACCGCGCACCTCGCCCACGGAAGGGTGCCGCTCGGCCAGTTCGCGGAGCGCCGGCTCGATGACGGACGTGCCGAGGGTGGCCGCGTTCTCGACGACGCCCTCCTCCGCCATGACGTTGATCGTCGCGACGGCGGCGGCGCAGGCCAGCGGGTGCCCGGAGTACGTGAGACCGCCGGGGTACGGCCGCTTCGCGAACGTCTCGGCGATCGCGGAGGAGATGGCGACGCCGCCGAGGGGCACGTAACCGGAGTTCACGCCCTTGGCGAAGGTCATCAGGTCGGGTACGACGCCGAAGAGGTCCGCGGCGAACCAGGTGCCCGTCCGCCCGAAGCCCGCCATGACCTCGTCGAGGACGAAGACGATGCCGTACTTGTCGCACAGCTCCCGGACGCCGGCCAGATAGCCGGGCGGCGGGATCATGATCCCGGCCGTGCCGGGGACGGTCTCCAGGATGATCGCGGCGATGGTCGACGGTCCCTCGAAGGTGATCGTCGTCTCCAGGTGCTCAAGGGCCCGCGCGCACTCCTGCTCCTCCGTCTCCGCGTGGAAACGGGAGCGGTAGAGGAAGGGCGCCCAGAAACGCACGACCCCGGCCGTGCCGGTGTCGGAGGCCCAGCGGCGGGGGTCGCCCGTGATGTTCACGGCCTGCTGGGTGCCGCCGTGGTACGAGCGGTACGCGGCCAGCACCTTGGGGCGGCCGGTGTGCAGCCGGGCCATGCGCACGGCGTGCTCGACCGCGTCGGCGCCGCCGTTGGTGAAGAAGATCTTGTCCAGGTCGCCGGGCGTCCGCTCCGCGATCAGGCGGGCCGCCTCCGACCGGGCCTCGATCGCGAACGCCGGGGCGAACGTCGTCAGCGTCGCCGCCTGCTCCTGGATCGCCGCGACGACCTTCGGGTGCTGGTAGCCGATGTTCGTGTAGACGAGGCCGCTGGAGAAGTCGAGGTACCGCTTGCCGTCGTAGTCCCAGAAGTACGACCCCTCCGCACCGGCGACGGCGAGCGGGTCGATGAGCTCCTGCGCGGACCAGGAGTGGAACACGTGCGCGCGGTCCGCGGCCTTCACCGCGGCGCCGACCTGGGGGTTTGCCTGGGGAGTCATGGGGTGAGAGTAAGCGCCCGAGGTGAGGGGGCGATATCGGCGACCTGTCTGCGAGCGGGCCGGGAACACGACAGGTTGTCGGGCGTGGGCTGCGCGGCGGTGCCTGGGCGCCTGATAGCTCGGGGGTTCGGGTTGTTCGGCGGGTGCGGGTGGGTTGTGGTTGCTCGCGCAGTTCCCCGCGCCCCTCGAAAAGCAGGGGCTGCGCCCCTTGCTTTTCGTTCCCCGGTTGGCCGGCCGCTGTTACGGAACCGTAGACACCGGCCCATCCGCCCTGCCGGACGGCCGCACTACGATCGGTCCGTTGCGCACGGATTTGTGCGCGGCGGGGCACGGCACGGGGAATCGGGGGACGGTGGCCATGGAGAAGCTCGGGCCTGGGGATCCGCAGCGGATCGGGGTGTACCGGCTGCTCGCGCGGCTGGGGGCCGGCGGGATGGGGAACGTGTACCTGGCCCGGTCCGACCGGGGCCGTACCGTCGCCGTCAAGCTCGTGCGGCGGGAGCTGGCCGAGCAGGAGGAGTTCCGGGCCCGCTTCCGGCAGGAGGTGCGGGCCGCGCGGCAGGTCGGCGGGTACTGGACCGCGCCCGTGCTGGACGCGGACACCGAGGCCGCCATCCCGTGGGTCGCCACCGGGTACGTCGCCGGCCCCTCCCTCCAGGAGGTGGTCGGCCGGGAGCACGGGGCACTGCCCGAACGGTCCGTACGGACCCTCGCCGCTGGGCTCGCCCACGCCCTGGAGGACATCCACGAGGCCGGGCTCATCCACCGCGACCTCAAGCCGTCCAACGTGCTGGTGACCATCGACGGGCCGCGCGTCATCGACTTCGGTATCGCGCGGGCGCTGGAGACCGTGGCGGACGGCGGGCTCACGCGCACCGGCGCGCTCGTCGGGTCGCCCGGCTTCATGGCACCCGAGCAGGTGCGCGGCGACCGCATCACCCCCGCCTGCGACGTCTTCTGCCTCGGCTCCGTCCTCTCCTACGCCGCCACCGGCAACCTCCCCTTCGGCGCCGCCAACTCCGGTGGCCACGCCCTGATGTTCCGCATCGCCCAGGAGGAACCCGACCTGGAGGGGCTGCCGGAGGGCCTCTACGACCTCGTCCGCGACTGCCTGAGAAAGGACCCCGCCGCACGCCCGACCCTCGCGGAGATCCTGCGGCGCACGGGGGCGGAGGACACGGTCTTCGCCGGGCGGTCGCGCGATCCCTGGCTGCCGAGCGGCCTGGTCGCCCAACTGGGGCGGCACGCGGTGCGGTTGCTGGACGCGGAGGATCCGGAGGAGGCTGTGGCCCAGACGGAGGGTGGTGCCTCAGCGGCGCCCGACCTCGCCAAGCAGCCGCCCGCCGCTGCCGCCTCGACCCCGCCCGGCGCCCCCGCGTCGCTGAACGCTGGCGGCCTCGCGGCCCCGCCCGCTGTCCCCGAGGCTCCGCCCGAGCATGCGGCCGCCGCGCCTGAGGGTGCCGTACCGCCGCCTCCGCCGGGTGCGCCGGGCGGGGCTCCGCTGGATCTGATGCCGACGCGGATCGCGGGGGCGGGCTCGCAGCCGCCTCCGCCGGCCGCGCCGCTGCCGGGGCCGCCGGCCGCGCCGCCCGGGCCGCCTCCCGCCGGATACGGCTTCCCGCAGCAGCGCACCCAGCAGCCCGCCGCCGGGTACGGGCAGCAGCCCGCCGCCGGGTACGGGCAGCCGCCCGCCCCCGGCTATGGGCAGCCGCCCGGCGCGGCCCCCGGCTACGGCTATCCACAGAGCGCGCCGCAGGCGCCGTACGGCTCGTACGGGCAGGGGCCGTACGGCGGTGCTCCTGGGCCGGGCCTCGGCTCGACCCCGCCGTACGGGCCGAACCCCGTCTACGGCCCCGGAGGCGGCGGCGGTCAGGCCGAACACCCGCGCGGGAACCGGCGTTCCTCGGTGCTCCTCGTCATCGTCGCGCTGGTGGTCGCGCTCGGGGCCGGCGGCTCGGTGTACGCGTTGATGAAGAAGGGCGACGACGGCGGCACGGAGGACGACGCGAAGGGCGGGGCGACGACGAGCGCGCCGGAGACGCCGGGGCCCACGACACCCGAGCCGACGGACCCGGGAACCTCCCCGGAGGAGACCACCGAGTCGCCCGACGCGGGCACGATCCCGGAGGGGTTCCTCGGCACCTGGGACGCCACCCTCGACGGAACCGACGGCGCGGACACCCGCCAACTCGTCATCCAGCAGGGCGAGGTCGGCGACACGGTGCTCACCCTCACGGCGGACGGCCCGCTCGAAGGGGGCGGCACGTACCACTGTGTGTTCGAGGCCGCGTTGACGGAGGAACCGGCCGACGACGGCCCCCTGGAGATCGGCCCCTCCACCGTCACCACCGGCGAACCGGCCGCCTCCTGCTCCCCCGGCGCCGCCACCACGGTCACCCTCCTGCCCGACGGACAACTCCGGCGCGTCGACACGACGGGGAAGTCGGTGACGTACTCGAAGGCCGACTGAACTCTCGGTGAATGTCGGGCGCCGTATCCGGATTGTCCGCGCTTCGCCCGCCGCTCGCGCCGTACCGTGTCCCCGCTTGACTGCGGAGCGTGAGGCTCGGGGGAGTGGCTCGTATGCAGGAGTGGCTGAGCGCGGAGAACGTGGTGGCGGTGGCGACCGCCGTGGCCGGTGTCGTGGCGTCCGCCGTGATGGTCTATTACGAGCGCCGGGTGCCGAGGCGCAAGCGGATCGGCTACCGCGTGCAGATGGACAACCCGATAGGCCACGACGTGCGTTCGGGCCGCGCGAACGTCCGCCTCGGCCTGTTCGACGAGGCCCCGGACATGTCCGACGCGACCCTGGTCCTGCTGCGCGTCGAGAACGACGGCTCCCAGAGCATCGCCGACAACGACTACACGGGACGTGAACTGCACGGCCTGACCGCCGTGTTCAGCGGTCGCGTGATCCGCGGTGTCTCGGTCACCCAGCCGCCCGGCACCGACCACCTCATGGACCACTTCACCCCGTCCGCCGGTTTCGGCTACCGCGACGGCGTGCTCCGCATCCCCCGCGTCCCGCTCAACCGCGGCGACCACTTCAAGCTGCTCGTCCTCCTCTCCGGCGGCGACGTCGACAGCCCGATCCGGCTCATCGGCGGCATCCGCGACGGCGAGGTGCACCCCAACCGCAGCGCGACACCCGACGAGAAGCCGCCGCTGTTCAGCCGTCCCGCCCGGCTGATCACCGTGATGCTGACGCTGTGCGTGATCGCCCTGGCCGCGATCGTCGTCGTACGGGACGACACCCCGCCGCCCGTCGAGTGCGCGACGGGCGAGCTGACACTGACCGGGTCGACCGCGTTCGCGCCGGTGCTGCGCGGGCTCGCGGCGGAGTACGAGAAGGACTGCGTGGACGCCGAGATCCGGGTGGACGCGCGGGGCAGTTCGGCGGGCGTGGGCGAACTCGCCGCGCTGGGCGCCGAGTCGAAGAAGGGCTCCCCGGCGGTCATCGCGTTCTCCGACGGCCCGAGTACGAGCGCCGACCCCGAACTGGTCGGCCACCGGGTCGCCCTGTCCGTCTTCACCCTCGTCGTCAACGACGGCATCCGGCCGCGCGGCGGGAGCCTGACCACGGACGACGTACGCCGTATCTACCGGGGCGAGATCACCCGCTGGCGACAGCTCGACCGGTCCCTGCCCGACATCCCCGTCGTCCTCGTCAGCCGGGACGCGGACTCCGGTACCCGCCAGGTCTTCCAGCGGACCGTGCTGGACGGCTGGGAACAGGTCGCCAGCACCTCGCTCGACTGCCGCCGGGACGACCTGTCGACCGCCGCCGTCACCCGCTGCGAACTCGACTCCACCGAGCAGGTCCTCGCCAAGGTCGCCGAACTCCCCGGCGCCATCGGCTACAGCGAGATCAACCTGACCACCCGCCGCACCGGCCTGCGCAGCCTCGCCCTCGACGGCCGCACCGCCTCCGTGGAGGCCCTGGAGAAGGGCGACGACACCTACCCGTACTACGGCGCCGAGTACGCCTACACCTACCGCCGCCCACCCGCCAACTCCCTCGCCGACAGCTTCCTCGCCCATGTCCGCCGCGGCACCGCCCAGAGCGTCATCCGCAACCACGGCCATGTGCCGTGCGAGACGGCGACGGGGGCGAGGCTGTGCGACGAGCGGGCTCGGGACGACGAAGGGGGTTGAGGGGGGTGAGGGGGGTTGAGAGGGTGTGGTCGACGGGTGGCGGAGAACGCCGACCGGGCGGCGTACGCCGACGCGGTGTCGGAGTACGCCGCCCTGGAGCGGGACGAGTTGACGGTCCTACTTCGGGTCACGGTTGAACACTGACTTGGACCAGAAGTAGCCGAGGACGGCCAGACCCAGGCTCCAGGCGAGGGTGAGCCACCCGTTGTGGCCGATCTCGGTGCCGAGCAGGAGCCCGCGCAGGGTCTCGATGGCGGGGGTGAAGGGCTGGTACTCGGCGATGGGCTGGAACCAGCCCGGCATCGCGTCGACCGGCACGAACGTGCTGGAGATGAGCGGGAGGAAGATCAGCGGCAGCGCGTTGTTGCTGGCGGCCTCGGCGTTCGGGCTGATCAGGCCCATACCGACCGCGATCCAGGTGAGCGCCAGGGCGAAGAGCACGAGCAGCCCGAACGCCGCCAGCCACTCCAGGGCCGTGGCATCCGTGGACCGGAAGCCGATGGCCACGCCGACGGCGCCCACAAGGACCACGCCGGCGATGCACTGCAGCACGCTGCCGACGACGTGCCCGATGAGCACCGAGCCTCGGTGGACCGGCATCGTGCGGAAGCGGGCGATGATGCCCTCGGACATGTCCATGGAGACGGACACCGCGGTCCCGATCGTGGTGCCGCCGATGGTCATCAGCAGGATGCCCGGGACCAGATAGGCGATGTACTCGGAGCGGTCCGCCCCGCCGCCGCCGATGCCGGCGCTCATCACGTCGCCGAAGATGTAGACGAAGAGCAGCAGCATCATGATCGGCGTGAGCAGCAGGTTCAGGGTGAGGGACGGGTAGCGCCGCGCGTGCAGCAGATTCCGCCTCAGCATGGTGGACGAGTCGCGGACGGCGAGGGAGATCCGGGTCGGGCGGGCGGGAGCCAGGGGTGTGCTCATCGGACGTTCTCCTTGGCCTGGTCGGGCACGGTGGTGCTGCTGGTCAGAGCGAAGAACACGTCGTCGAGGTCGGGCGTGTGCACGGTCAGTTCGTCGGCCTCGATGCCGGCCGTGTCGAGCCAGTCGAGGATGGAACGCAGTTCGCGCTGGCTGCCGTCGCTGGGGATCTGCAGGGCCAGCGCCTCGTCGATGGGGGTCCCCCCGCTCGAGCGAAGCCGAGAGTGGGGGAGGGTGGCCTCGCGCAGGGCGACGGCGGCCGACTGATAGGCGGCAGGGTCGGAGAAGCGGAGCCGGACGTGCCCGCCGGGGATGAGCCGCTTCAGCTCCTCGGCGGTGCCCTCGGCGGCGATCTTGCCGTCGTTCAGCACGGCGATACGGTCGGCCAGCTCGTCGGCCTCCTCCAGGTACTGGGTGGTGAGGAAGACCGTCACCCCGTCGGAGACCAGCTCGCGGATGATGCCCCACATGTTGTGCCGGGAGCGCGGGTCGAGGCCGGTGGTCGGCTCGTCGAGGAAGATGATCCGGGGGCTGCCGACCAGGGTCATGGCGATGTCGAGGCGCCGCTTCATGCCGCCGGAGTAGGTGGAGGCGGGCTTCTTCGCGGCCTCGACCAGGTCGAAGCGCTCAAGGAGCTCGGCGGTGACCCGTTGTCCTTCGCGCTTGGACAGGTGGTGCAGGTCCGCCATCAGGAGCATGTTCTCCTCGCCGGTGATCAGACCGTCGACGGCGGAGAACTGCCCGGTGACACCGATCGCGGCGCGCACCCCGTCCGGTGACGTGGCGACGTCGTGGCCCGCGACCTGGGCCTGCCCGCCGTCGGCGGAGATGAGAGTGGAGAGGATCTTCACGGCGGTGGTCTTGCCGGCGCCGTTCGGCCCGAGCAGCGCGAACACGGACCCGGCCGGGATGCGCAGATCGATGCCGTCGAGGACGGTCTTGTCGCCGTACGACTTGCGCAGACCGGCGGTGGAGACGGCGGCGGGCGACGGCGAACCGGGCTGACTGGTCGTGGGCATGACAGAAGAAGGCATGGGGCCCTCCCGTTCGAAGGCGGAAGTGAGGGGGACGTGCGAGTCGAGGTCGGCTGGTCCGGCGGTCAGGCCTTGGCGCGTCGGACGTCGATGTTGCCCCAGTTGGTCCGGGCGCGGACCTTGACGGTGTCCTCGGTCTGCTGCTGCGGGGCCTCGGACGCGGCGAGCGAGTTGCGTACCTGCCCGCGGTTGGAGCTGACGTCGAGCCAGGCGGCGACGCCCTCGCGGATGCCGATCTCGATGGAGCCGTTGGAGGTCTCCAACTCGATGTCGCCGCAAGAGACTTCGGAGACGCGGAGGTGGCCGTTGGTCGAGGTGCCGGTGACCGACGCAGCGGCGCGAGCGATGTCGATGCCGCCATTGGTGCCGCTCATCCGCAGCTCGCCGGTCACGGCGCCGACGGACGTGGTGCCGTTCGAGTTCTTCAGGACGGCAGGACCGTCGATGGTGCCGACGCGCACGTTGCCGGTGCTGCAGGTGATCTCGGCCCTGCCTTCGATCCGGTCCACGGTGATCTGGCCGTGCGATGCGTTCAGTTCCACCGGTCCTGTGGTGTCGAGGCGGATGTCGCCGACCGAGGTTTTCACCCGGACCTCGCCGAGCCGGCCCTCGCCGAGCAGCTGGGCCCAAGCGCCGGTCATGTCGATGTGTGAGCCCGTGGGCAGGTCGACCGTCACATCCGCGACGCCGCTGGGCCCGATGAGGCGGCGATGCTTCGTCGCGACGGTCAGCACGCCGTTCGCGTACGTGACCTCGGTCTGATCGGCGGCCCGTACGTCCTTGTCCCGCTTCGGATCGCGGGGCAGCACCTCGACAACCGTGTCGGGGCGGTCGCTCGCGGTGAACCGGATGGAACCGGCGTCCACGCGGGCGGTGACCGAAATCGGTTCGGGAGTGTCGAAAGAAGGCATGGCTGTCCCGTCCTCTTGAGTCCTTGGGGCGTCCCTGCTGGTGGGACGTGGTGTGGGTGAAGTCGTGCGGATGTGTGTGCGGGTGGGGGCGGGGTTAGCGCACCCAGCCCGTGAAGCTCTGTCCGACGGTCTGGGCCTTCTCCGTCGTACGCGGCCGGGTGCCGCTGTCGACCGCCGCCGAGACGGCCCGCACCAGCCACGCGTTGACCGACAGACCCTCGCGGCCGGCGGCCTCCTCGGCACGGGCCTTGAGGTGGGCCGGCAGTCGCAGGTTGACGCGGGCGGTACCGCCCTCGTCGACGTCGGCCGGGGCCGGGGTGGTGAGCGGTTCGACGGGCGCGGCCGGTTCCGCGGGGGCGCCGCCGTACGTGGGCGGCGGGGTGACCACGAAGTCGGGGTCGAGCCCGCGCAGCCGTACGTCGACCGAGCCGGGGGCGAGTTCACGGGTGACCTCGTCCATCGCGGCGGAGAGCACGTTGAGCATGGTCAGGCGGGTCGCCGACTCCAGGGGAGCGGTGAGCCTCTCGGCCAGCTCGCGGGCTTCGTCGCCACCGGCTTCGGCGGCCACCGCGAGTTCACGGCGGAGGGTGTCGACATACGGGGTGAGGTCCATGACGCCATCATGGCATCACTGTGGCGCCATGTGCAAGCCCGGGTGGTGCCTCGCGGGGTGATGGGTCTACGACTGGCTGCCTGAGCTGCGGAAACGTGGAGCGGGTGAGGTGGGTGATCGTGGCGCCGAGTGTGCTTGTGTGCTGCCGGAGGCGCGAATTGGCACCGTGTGGCACCGCGTGGCGCCGTATGGTGCCGCGTGGCATCGCGTGCGGCATTGGGTGGTGTCAAGTGGTGCCATCCGATGTCGTGTGACGCCGGCTCTGGTGTCACGCCGCACCGCCCCGGCCCGCCCCTCGCGCCGTACGCCCCCTTGCCGCCCTCTTGACGCGTCCACGACGATGGTGGCGATCCGGCCCCACTGGTCCACGCGCACCACCGGAGGACACATGCGCCCCACGAGACGAACGCTCCTGACGGCATCGGCGGCGGCGGGCATGTCGGCCGCGGCGGGGGCGGCGGCGAGCCCGGCGGTGGCTGCCGGGCCGCGTACGGGGCGACCGCCCGCCACCGCCCAGCGCCCCACCCCCGAACTCCGCGCCCTGTTACGGGAGATCGACCCCGCCCGCATCGAGGCGACGGTCCGCAAGCTCGTCTCCTTCGGCACCCGGCACACCCTCTCCACGCAGGACGACCCGGTGCGTGGCATAGGCGCCGCCCGGGACTGGATCTTCGAGGAGCTGACGTCGTACGCGGCGGCCTCCGCCGGCCGTATGACGGTCGAACTCCAGTCGTACGTCCAGGAACCGGCCCCACGCATCCCCACCGCGACCCGCATCACGAACGTCGTCGCGACCCTGCGCGGCGCGCTGACCCCGGACCGCGTCTACGTCGTGTCCGGCCACTACGACTCCCGCGTCACGGACGTCATGGACGCGACCTCCGACGCCCCCGGCGCGGACGACGACGCGTCCGGCGTCGCCGTCGCCATGGAACTGGCCCGGGTGATGGCCCGCCGCCGCCCCGCCTCGACGATCGTGTTCGCGGCGGTGGCGGGGGAGGAGCAGGGCCTGTACGGGGCGGCGCACATGGCGCGGCTGTACAAGGAGGCCGGGGCGGACGTCCAGGCCATGTTCACCAACGACATCGTCGGCAGTTCGACGGCGGACGACGGAGACAAGGACCCGTACACCATCCGCCTCTTCGCGGAGGGCGTCCCGTCCTCGGAGACCCCCGAACAGGCCGCGATCCGCCGCTCGGTCGGCGGCGAGAACGACTCCCCGTCCCGCCAGCTGGCCCGCTTCGTCCGCGACGTGGCCGACAACGACGCCACCGCCATGCACGTCCGCGTCATCCACCGCCGCGACCGTTACCGCCGCGGCGGCGACCACATCCCCTTCCTCGAACGCGGCTACCCGGCCGCCCGCTTCACCGAGCCCGCCGAGGACTTCGCCCACCAGCACCAGGACGTACGCGTCGACAACGGCAAGCAGTACGGCGACCTCCCGGACTTCTGCGACTTCGCGTACACGGCCCGCGTGGCGAAGGTGAACGCCGCGACCCTCTGGACCCTGGCGCAGGCCCCCGGCACCCCGCGCGACGTCAGGATCCTGACCGCGGACCTGACCAACTCCACGCGGCTGACCTGGGTACGGGGCCCGGAACCCGACCTCGCGGGCTACGAGATCGTCTGGCGCGAGACGTCTGCCGCCGAGTGGACCCATGTCATCCCGGCCGGCGATGTCACGTCGTACGAGGTGGACCTGTCCAAGGACAACGTCTTCTTCGGGGTACGGGCCGTGAACCGAGCGGGCCTGCGCAGCCCGGTGTCTTTCCCGACCCCTCAGTCCTGACGCGGGAGGGCTCGGGGGCGGGGGTTCGTTGGCGGCTGCGGGTGCGTGGGGGCTGGTCGCGCAGTTCCCCGCGCCCCTAAAGGACCAGGCCCTGCGGGCCTGAAGACGACGGCCTTGCGGGCCTGAAAAGCACGGGGCGCAGCCCCTGCTTTTCAGGGGCGCGGGGAACTGCGCGACAAGCCCCCACGGACTCGCACACACCCACGCACCCCAGACACCCCCCACCCCCGAACAACCCACCCGCCCCAGCCACCCCACGGGGTCGAAGGGGCAGCGCCCCTGGGGATGGGACGGGTAGGGGCGGCGGGGGAGAAAAGGCACCCCGCACCCCACAACCCCCGCTACCGAGCCTCCGGCGGCCGCTGCCGAGGCATGTTCGGCCGAGCCCCCGGCGGCATCGCCACCCGCCCGTTCGCCGCCCCCTCCGCCCGAGGAACGGCCCCCCCGTTCTGCAGGCCCAGCGGAGCGGATCCCGTCCGGAACTCCACCATCCAGTCCGCCGTCTCCGCCCGCACAAGCTCCGTGATGTCCTCGGAGAACCGCCGCAGCACGGCGAGACACCGCTCCGCCGCCTCCCCGGCCGTCCCCTCCGCCGGCCCCAGCACCTCCCGCGCACTCTCCGACGCCCAGTCGAACCGCAGCACCTGAAGCCGCCGCTGCACCGCCTGAGCCGTGGCGACATCCCTTATCCACCCGGAGGTGACCCCGAAGAACCGATCCACCGCGACACACGCCACGCACGACAGCAGCGCGAGATACCCCCAGGGAGCCGCCCCGCCCATCACCCCGGTGAGATCGAGCAACGGCAGCGCCGCCCCGGCGAGCGCCCCCGCCGCCGCCCCGATCCGCAGCACCCGCGCCGCCAGCCGTTTCCACACCCGGTCCGCGAGATACCACGCGGCGGTCTCCAGGGCCGCCCGCTCGACCCACCGGTACAACTCCTCCAGCCGCTCCGCGGGCGCCCCCCAGTCCCCCTGCGGAAACGGCCGCCCGGCCAGATCCCCCGCCCACGGCCCGGTCGCCGACGTCCACGGCTCCGCCCACAGCCCGGACCCCTCACCCCGCCCGTCCGGGGGTCCCCCTTCGGGCTGCATCTCCGGCTGGCTCACCCGGCACTCCCTACTGACGACGCTGCTGACGACAGTGCGAGACACACGTGTACGGCGCTGACGCACCTTGACGCGGCCCGACCCTTCCTACCCCCCAATGGGTGGCGAAGACCCCGTTTTCACCGCTTTTCCCCCTGGAAGGTGCCCTTGATCAGGTATACGAATCCCCGCCGACTCACTCGAAAGAGTGGCGCGGCACAGGCCGTGCCGACCACGTAGGCTCGTTGCAACCGCAAGAAGAAAACTCGTGCGAGGGAGCTGAACGTGATCCCCGGTGGTGGCCAGCCCAACATGCAGCAGCTGCTCCAGCAGGCCCAGAAGATGCAGCAGGACCTGGCGAGGGCTCAGGAGGAACTCGCGCAGACGGAGGTCGACGGTCAGGCGGGCGGCGGCCTGGTGCGGGCCACCGTCACCGGCTCCGGCGAACTGCGTGCCCTGAAGATCGACCCCAAGGCGGTGGACCCGGAGGACACCGAGACCCTCGCCGATCTGATCGTCGCGGCCGTCCAGGCGGCCAACGAGAACGCCCAGACCCTCCAGCAGCAGAAACTGGGCCCCCTCGCCCAGGGCCTCGGCGGCGGTGGCGCCGGCATTCCCGGCCTGCCCTTCTGAACATCTCCGCGACCCCCCTTTCGATCCCATCAGTGCCCCGTACCTCCTTCCTCGGAGCGGCCGCGGCCGACTACGGTACGTACGGAAAGACACCAGGAAGGACGGCAGTCCGTGTACGAAGGCGTGGTCCAGGACCTCATCGACGAGTTGGGGCGGCTGCCCGGCGTCGGTCCCAAGAGCGCGCAGCGGATCGCCTTCCACATCCTGCAGGCGGAGCCGACGGACGTACGGCGGCTCGCACAGGCCCTCCTCGAAGTGAAGGCGAAGGTCCGCTTCTGCGCGACCTGCGGCAACGTCGCGCAGGAGGAGCTGTGCAACATCTGCCGTGACACGCGCCGTGACCTCTCGGTCATCTGCGTCGTGGAGGAGCCGAAGGACGTCGTGGCGATCGAGCGGACCCGCGAGTTCCGCGGCCGTTACCACGTCCTCGGCGGCGCGATCAGCCCGATCGAGGGAGTCGGCCCCGACGACCTGCGCATACGAGAGCTGCTGGCCCGCCTGGCGGACGGGACGGTCACCGAACTGATCCTGGCCACGGACCCGAATCTCGAAGGCGAGGCCACGGCCACGTACCTCGCCCGCATGATCAAACCCATGGGCCTCAAGGTCACCCGCCTGGCCAGCGGCCTCCCGGTGGGCGGCGACCTGGAATACGCGGACGAGGTGACCCTCGGCCGCGCCTTCGAGGGGAGACGACTCCTAGATGTCTGACGCCACGCTGCACGCGACCGGCCTGAACCCGGACGACTTCGCGGTCCAGATCGCGGACCAGATCGAAAGCTTCCTGGTCGCCGTGACCGAGGTGGCCAGAGGCGACGAGCCGGACTCGGCCGTCCCCTTCCTCCTCCTGGAGGTCTCCCAGCTCCTCCTGGCCGGCGGCCGCCTCGGCGCGCACGAGGACATCCTGCCGGACGAGCGCTACGAGCCCGACCCGGGCCCCGAGCCGGACGTCGACGACCTGCGCGAACGCCTGGCGCGGATGCTCGACCCGGTCGACGTCTACTCCGAGGTCTTCGACCCCTACGAGCCCCGCAAGGCCCCGGTCCCGGCCCGTATCTCCGACGACCTGGCCGACGTCATCGCCGACCTCCGCCACGGCATGGCCCACTACCGCGCGGGCCGCACCACCGAGGCCCTCTGGTGGTGGCAGTTCTCCTACTTCTCCAACTGGGGCTCCACCGCCTCGGCGACCCTCCGCGCCCTCCAGTCCGTGGTCGCGCATGTCCGGCTGAACCAACCCCTCGCCGAACTCGACGGCCTCGACACCGACCAGGAAATGATGGGCGACGAGACCCTGGAGTTCGAGGCGGGCAAGGTCATGGCGGAGGAGATCGCGGCCCCGCTGGGCCTGCGGAAGGTGAAGTAGGGCCCCGGCGCAGCGTCTGCGCCGAGAGCCGAGAGCAAGAGCCGAGAGCAAGAGCCGGGAGTCGAGAGCCGATTCGGGCCCCGTCCGTCGCCGGGCGGGGCCCGCCCCTGTCGCAGCCCCGACCCCCGCAGCCCCGACCCCCCTTGCTGAACGGGCGACTGAAAAGTGCGAGTCCCGGCGGTAGCGTAGGCACCGTCGTCGTACGCCCCCCTCTCGCACCCCCGACAGGAACCGGACCCAGTGACGTGACCGTTCTCCTGCTCCTTCTCATCGCCGTGGCCCTGACCGCCGCAGTGCTGGGCCCTCGCGCCCTGCTGAAGGCGGTGTGGCCCGAGCGGGAACCCGTGGTCGCGCTGTGGGCGTGGCAGTGCCTGGTGGCGGCGGCGCTGCTCAGCTGTCTCGTGGCGCTCGTGCTGGGCGCGGCGGCGGTGTTCGAGACCGTCAGAACACACGCCTTCGCCCCCGCGCCCCCGGCCGTGACCGCCGCGTACGACCTCACGGCCGCGCCGCCCTGGACGGCCGTACTGACCCTGCTGCTGGCCTGCGGCGCGGCGTGGAGCGGCGCGATGCTCGCCCGCGAACTCGTCGAGGCCCGGCGCCGCCGGCACCTCCGCCGGGCGCACCTGCGCGAACGCGCCCCCGACCTCCCGGCGGGCCTCCCGCAGTCGCAGGGCCCCTTGCTGGTCCTGGAGGACGAGTACCCGGACGCGTGGCTCATGCCCGGCGCCCCGCCCCAACTGGTCGTCACCACAGGCGCGTTGGGAAAGCTGAGCGACCGTCAGCTGGACGCCGTGCTCGCCCACGAACTCGGCCACGCCCGCGCCCGCCACGACTGGCTGCTCCACCTCTCCACCGCCCTCGCCACGGGCTTCCCGCGCATCCCCCTCTTCGCCCACTTCGCCGACCAGACCCACCGCCTGGTCGAACTGGCCGCCGACGACACGGCATCCCGCCGTTGCGGCCACCTCACCACCGCCCTGGCCCTCATCGAACTCAACCAGCACCGGGGCGTGTTGAGCTGCTCCAACACCCGCCGGCTGCTGGGCGACCGGGTGGAGCGCCTGCTGGAACCCCCGCCCCGCCTGGACCGAACCCACCGTGCGGCCACCACGACCGCCGCCGCGCTCCTGGCCCTCCTCCCCCTCCTCATCGCGTTCGCACCGGCGCTGGGGACGCTCTAGTCAGCCGTGCGCGGGACTGTGAGCAGCAACTCCGGTTCCACGCCCTGGCCGGTGGGCATCGCCCTGAACACCGAGCCCTTCGAGGAGTACTCGGGCTGAGCCGCCGGGGGTGTCGGCCCTCTGACATCGCCCCGCCACAGACGTCATGATGGGTCCCACGGATCGTGCGTGAGCGGGTGTGAACGGGGGCGGACGCGTGAGTGGTGCATCGGCGGAGGGGCCCGGCGGGCCTTCGGCGGAGGCGTCCGTAGAGGCGTCCGTGGAGGCGTCCGGAGAGCGGGCGGTCGCGGCCGGGCGGGACATCGGGCAGGTGGCCACCGGGGACTTCGTGACACAGATCGGGCGGGCGACCGTACTGCCCGCCGAGGCGCTCACGCTCGGTGCGGCGAGCGGGCCGGTGCGGTATCTCCCCGGACGGACCGCGCAGTTCGTCGGGCGGGAGCGGGAACTGGCCCTGCTGGACGAGGCGTTCGAGGCCCCGGGCGGGGTCGTCGTGCACGCCGTGCATGGGCTCGGTGGGGTCGGGAAGTCCACGCTGGCGGCCCAGTGGGCTGCCACCAGGGTCGCCGATCTCAACCCGGTCTGGTGGATCACCGCCGAATCCCCGGCCCAGCTGGACGCGGGACTCGCCGACCTCGGCCGGGCGCTTCAGCCGACGCTGGCCGGCACCCTCCCGGATGCCGCCCTCCGGGAACGTACGCTCCAGTGGCTGTCCACCCACGACGGCTGGCTCCTCGTCCTCGACAACGTCACCGACCCCGCCGACATCAGGCCCCTGCTCGCGCGGGCGGCGAACGGCCGTTTCCTCGTCACCACCCGTCGCAGCGCGACGAGTTGGCGGGGGCTCGCGCGGACGCTGGACCTGGATGTCCTCCCGCTCGGCGAGGCGGTGGAGTTGTTCACCCGCGTCTACGAAGGGGCGTCGGACGGGGTCGAGGAGCTGTGCGCCGAGCTGGGCTGCCTGCCGCTCGCGATCGACCAGGCCGCCGCGTACTGCCGGGAGGCGGGGATCACGCCCGGGGCGTACCTGGATCTCCTCGCTCGGTACCCCGCTGCCTTGTACGCGGCCGGTCCGGAGGGCGGCGACGCGGAGCGGACGATCGCGCGGATCTGGCGAGTGACCCTGAACCGGCTCACGGACACACCGCTCGCGGAGAGGGTCCTGCGGATCATCGCCTGGTGGGCGCCGGAAGGGATTCCCCGCCGGTACCTCGAAATGCCAGGGAGGAACTCCTTGGAGATCACCGAGGCGATCCGGCGGTTGGCCGCGCACAGCGTGATCACCCTGCGGGACGGGACCCTTTCGGTCCACCGGCTGGTGCAGGCGGTGGCCCGTACGCCGCAGCCCACGGACGGGCCCCTGATGGGCGACATGATCGGCGTGTATCGACGCATGGCCGTCATGCTGCTGGGCATGGAGGAGGACCGGTGGAGCCAGGGACCCGACGGGAACGACCTCGGAGGCCTGCTGGGCGCTGAAGGCCGGGTCTGGGCGACGCACGTGGAGGCCTTGGCCGCCTGGTATCCGCGGAACGAGGACACGGAGGAGACCGCTGAACTCTTCGTCACCGCCGGTTCGCAACTCGGGGTGCACGGGTTCACGCGACGCGCCATGGTGCTGTGCGAGCGGGCGGTCGACGCCGCGCTCCACGCCTGTGGACCGGACGACGAGTTGACCTGGTTCGCGCGGAGACAGCTCGGGCAGATCTGTTCGCTCCATGGTGACTTCGAACGGGCCCGGGAGCTGTTGACGCAGGTACTGGATGACTGCGAGCGTCTTCTCGGGCCGGAGCACGAGGACACCATCCAGGCGCGCGACGAGCTGGCGATGACGCTGGAGAACGCGGATCGGAGAAGGAGCTTTCTCGCCCGCCTCGACGCCCAGGGGGCAGAGCCTGTCCTGGGCGGGACCCGTCCGGACACTTCGGCCCCCACGAATCCGGACGACCGAAGCGCCGGTGCTTCGAGGCCGGCACGGCTCGACGTCGACGGCGCCGCATCCGAGCCGGGGCCGGTAGACCCGGAAGACGCCATGGAGTTGATCGAGCTCGCCTTTCAAGCGTCCGACGACGGTGAGACAGAGAGGGCCGTGACCCTGATCGGGAACGCCGTCACCCAGTCCCGCCGCGCCTTCGGCGACGCCTCCGGCATCACCATTCTCGCCCGCGCGATCCAGGTGATGCTCCTCCGCAAGGCCGGGGACCACGAACGCGCCGACGAGCTGGCAGCGGGGGTGAGCGATGACTCCTCACGTGTGCTTGGTGACGCGGAGATCGCCAGAATCGTGCGCCTGGGCGTTGCCGGACTCACTCCCGACAAGCCCTCCTGACCTCGTCGAAGACCTCGCACGAAGGGCTCGTCGGGCTCGTCGGAGTCCCCGTACAAGACGTTGTACGAACCTTGCCCCGGCCCTGTATGTCCACTGCACGGCCCCTAACCGGCGTCACGCGAATCTTGAGTCACTTCCACCGCACAAGAAGCGGAGGCAAGTAACACCCCAACTTCGCACGGGAGATCGCGATGACCCGCAAGAACCGCATACGCGCCGCCATCGTCACCGCCACCGCACTCGTCACCGTCGGCACGGTGACCGCCGGAGTCAGCATGGCCGGAGCCGAGGCCCCGCCGAAGAAGGCCTCCAAGAAGGAGATCGCGGCGCTCTTCGACGGCTGGAACAAGTCGCTGCAGACCGGCGACCCGAAGAAGGTGGCGGACCGGTACGCGAAGGACGCGGTGCTGCTGCCGACCGTCTCCAACAAGGTCCGCACCAACCGCGCCGCCATCGTCGACTACTTCCACCACTTCCTGGAGAACAAGCCGGTCGGCAAGAAGATCAAGTCGCACATCAACGTCCTCGACAGCAACTCCGCGCTCGACGCCGGTACGTACGCCTTCACGCTCACCGACCCGAAGACCGGTAAGAAGCGCGTCGTCGAGGCCCGCTACACGTACGAGTACGAGAAGCGGAACGGCGTGTGGAAGATCGTGAACCACCACTCGTCGGCGATGCCCGAGGGCTGAGCAGCAGCCGCCCCCCGGTCATGGCTGAGCCGGCCCCCCCGGCTCAGCCACCCCCGTGCCGCGCCGCCCGCAACGTGAGCGCGACGCACAGCCCGCCCCCGGGCGCGTCCTTGAGGGCCACGGTTCCGCCGTCGTCGGTGACGAGTTGCTTGACGACGGCGAGGCCGAGGCCGGAGCCGGACCTCCCGGTGAGGCCCTGACCGCGCCAGAAGCGGTCGAAGGCGCGGGACTTCTCGGCGTCCGACATACCGGGCCCCTCGTCCAGCACCGACAGCACCACCTCGTCGCCCCGCGGCTCCACCAGGACCGTGATGGTCGCACCGTCCGGTGAGACCTCCAGGGCGTTGGAAAGCACGTTGTCCAGGACCTGGTCCAGATGACCGGGACTGGCCAGCACAAGCGGCCGGCCGTCGGCACTCCCCCTGAGCGTGATGGTGACTCCGCGCTCGTCGGCGGCCGGTCTCCACACATCGAGGCGTTCCTGGATGACATCGCGCAGGGACAGCGGTTCCGCCGCCGTCACCTTCGCCTCGGCCCGCGCCAGCACCAGCAGACCGTTGACCAGGCGGCTCATCCGGACCACCTCGGCGGTGGCCTGCTCCACGTCCTCCCGTACGAACTCGTCGTCCGTACCGTCCGCGATGTTGTCCAGGGACAGCCGCAGGGCCGTGAGAGGGGTACGCAGTTGGTGCGAGGCGTCCGCGACGAAGATCCGCTGCGAGGCGATCAGGGTGTCGAGGCGCTCGCCGGCCTGGTTGAGCGTGCGGGCGAGGGTCTGTGTCTCCTGGGGGCCGGTCACGGGGGAGCGGGCCGTCAGGTCGCCGTCGCTGAGCTTGCTCGCCATCTCGTTGAGCTGGAGGAGGGGTCGGGTGAGCCGGCGGGCCACGAAGACACCGATGATCGCCGCCGCCCCGAGGACCAGCACGGCCAGCCCCGCCCGGAAGCCCCAGATCTGCCAGAGACGGGACGTGAGGTGGTCGGTGGAGAAGACGATGCGTACGGCGCCGACCACCTCACCCGTCGTCGCGTCGTGGGCGGGCACGGTGACCACCAGGTGCGGGCCCCAGATGAAGTCCGAACCCCAGTCCTCCGTCTTCTCGCCGTCCCGCAGCGCCTTGGTCAGCGCCGTGTCGCGGGCGGGTGCGGTCAGGTCCTTGGGCGTACATCCGTTGGTGGTGGCCACCTGGACCTCGACCTCGGCGGGTTCGTACGCCTTGGCCAGCCGTTTCAGCGCCTCACAGGAGGCGCCGTCGCCGTTGCCCAGCAGCCGGGCCATGGTCTCGGCCTCGCGCCCGACGGAGCTGAGGGTGTCGCCCCGCAACTGCGCGGTGAGCGTGTACGCCACCGGCACGGTGAACAACGCGATCGCGACGGCGACGAGGACGACGTAACTGCGAAGCAGCTGACGGATCATGAGGCGCCGGAGCCCTCAGCGCCCTGGGCGTCCTGGACGGTCCCGCCCTCGTTCACGATCAACCGGAACCCGACCCCCCGCACCGCCTCGATCGTGATCGCCCCGGCGAGCTTCCGCCGCAGCGCCGCCACATGCACGTCCAGCGTCTTCGTCGGCCCGAACCAGTTCGCGTCCCAGACCGCCTCCATGATCTGCTCGCGCGACATCAGGGCGCCCGGCTCCTCGGTGAGGAAGGCGAGGAGGTCGTACTCCTTGGGGGCGAGCCCCACCTCCCTACCGTCGAGGTGGACGCGCGCGGCCTTGCGGTCGATGGTGAGGCGGGGGCCGTAGCGGTCGGGGCCGGCGGCCGGCGCGTCGGCGGCGCGGGGCTGCATACGGCGCATCACCGCCCTTATGCGGGCGATCACCTCACGCACGCCGAACGGCTTGGAGACGTAGTCGTCCGCGCCCAGCTCCAGGCCGACCACGCGGTCCGTCTCGTCGCTGCGCGCGCTGATCACGATGATCGGAACATCGCTGCGGGACCGCAGGGCCTTGCAGACGTCGAGGCCGTCCGTGTCGGGCAGGCCGAGATCGAGAAGGACGACGTCGTACGGACCGCCGTACGACAGGGCCGCCCCGCCCGTGGAGACCCACTCCACCTCGAAGCCGTATCGCAGGAGCCCGCGCCGGAGCGACTCGGCGACCGGCTCGTCGTCTTCCACCAGAAGTACGCGCACAGGCGAACCATAATCGTTTGAACTTTAAAGACAGTCACCGGCCGAGCCGGGAGTCCGGTGGTCGGCTCGACAGGTCCGTAGTCTCTCGACAGGTCCGCAGTTTTTCGTGAGCCTTGTGTGAGCCGTGCGTACGGCGACGCCCATGAAGTCGGCGGTCGGGGACGGGGAGTGGCCATGGTGGAGGCATCGGGGGAGCGGGCCGTCGCGATCGGCGGGAGTGCGCGCAATGTCGCGACCGGGGACCACGTCACCCAGGTCGACACCCAGATCGGCCATGTCGACACCCAGATCGGCCATGCGACCGTGCTGCCGGCGGAGGCCTTCAAGCCCGTGGGCGCGCTGGGGGAGCGGCTGGTGAGACTGCCGGCCGCGACCCGGCTCTTCGTGGGGCGGGAGCGTGAACTCGCCCTGCTGGACGAGGCGTTGGGGGCCACGAGGGTCGTGGCCGTGCACGGTCTGGGCGGCATCGGCAAGTCCACGCTGGTGGCGCACTGGATCCGGGAGAGCGCGGCCGACACCAATCCCGTGTGGTGGATCACCGCCGACAGCCCCACGGCGATCGACGCCGGCCTGACCGGGCTCGCCATGGCCATGCAGCCGGAACTCGTCGACGTACTGCCCCCCAAGGCCCTGCGGGAACGGGCCCTGCAATGGCTGGCCACGCACGACGGATGGCTGCTCGTCCTCGACAACGTGAGCGATCCGGCCCATGTGGAGCCCTTGCGGGAGCGGGTACCGGGCGGGCACTTCGTGATCACCAGCCGCCGGGCGACCGGCTGGCACGGAACGGCCACCGGTGTGGACCTGGACGTCCTCGACACGGCACACGCGGTCGAACTGTTCGGGCGTATCTGTCCGACGGGCGGGACCGGGGTGCCCGACCTGGTGGCGGAGCTGGGCAACCTGCCGCTCGCGGTGGAGCAGGCGGCGGCGTTCTGCCGGGAGACGGGCACGTCGGCGGAGCGGTACCTGGAAATGCTCGCCGCGTACCCGGCCGACATGTTCGCCGCGTCGGCCGAGGGCGGGGACCCGGAGCGGACGGTGGCCCGGGTGTGGCGTGTGACGCTGGACCGGCTGGAGGAGGGCGATCTCTCGGCGGTCGTCCTGCTGTCCGTGCTGGCCTGGTTCGCGCCGGACGCGATTCCCCGGAGGGCGCTGGAGGCGTCGGCCCAGCCGCTGGTCCTCGCCCGGGGCCTCGGGCGCCTCGCCGCCCACAGCATGATCTCCGTACAGGGCGACACGATCGCCGTACACCGTCTGGTGCAGGCCGTCGTCCGGACTCCCGGCGGGGAGGCCGACACCGCGGCGGCCGAGTTCATCGATCTCGCCCGCAACCAGGCGATACGGCTGCTCCTCGTGGCCCTGCCGGAGGACTACGAGGAC
Source organism: Streptomyces sp. CA-210063 (assembly GCF_024612015.1). Classification (NCBI taxonomy): domain Bacteria; kingdom Bacillati; phylum Actinomycetota; class Actinomycetes; order Kitasatosporales; family Streptomycetaceae; genus Streptomyces; species Streptomyces sp. CA-210063. The sequence continues at coordinate 4,786,434 of NZ_CP102512.1, read as the reverse complement.
GTCGCTTCGTGGCCGGTGTGGCGCTCCCTGCTGCCGCACGTCCAGGCGCTCGCGGCCCGGGTGGCGCCGGACGAGGACACGGACGAACTCGGCCGGCTGGTGAACGGGGCGGGGATGTTCCTCTACGGCCAGCAGGACATGCGGGGGGCGGTACGCCTTCTGGAGCGCGCCCGCGACATCGCCGTACGGTTCCTGGGGCCCGAGAACATCAGCGCGCTGGCGGTGGCGAGCAATCTCGGCCTGGCGTACGCGGCGGCCGGTGACCCCGGCCACGCGATCAGCCTGATGCGGCAGGTCCGGGAGGCCGGCGCGCGGGTCCTGGGCGAGGGCAGCCCCGAGTTCGCGGTGCTCCTCGGCAATGTGGGCTCGGTGCACTACGCCGCCGACGACCTGGACACGGCGATCGACCTGCACGCCCGGTCGGTGGAGCTGCTGCGGAACACCGTGGGCAGGGACGACCCGCGCACCTTCCGGTCCCGGGGCAACCTGCTGAACGACCTGATCGCCGCGGGCCAGGGAGCGCAGGCGGTGCGGGTGATGGAGGAGTACCTGGAGGACGCCGTACGCCGCTACGGCGAGGACCATCCGGCCACACTGAACGCCCGCAACAACCTGGCCGGGGCCTACATGGCCGCCGGAGAGTTCGAGCGGGCCGTCGAACTGCTGCGGCGCAATGTCGCCGAGCGTGAGCGCATGCTGGGCCGCGACCATCCGCAGACCTCGCTGTCGCTGAACAACCTCGGCGGCGCGTACCGCACGGCGGGGCGCCTGAGTGAGGCCATCTCGGTGTACGAGCGGGCGCTGGAGGGCTATGCGCGCTCACTCGGCGAGAACCATCCGTACACGCGAAGAGTGCGCGACAACCTGTCGGAGGCCCATGAGGCGGTCCGTCGCCACGAGAACGCACCCCCCGAGTGACCTCCCCCACTTTCGGACTGGCCGCCCGCTCCCGCGGGCAGGGACCACCCCGGAGCGGCCGGACCCCCGGCAGCCTCCGGCGAAGAAGCCGGGGCGAAATCCGGTGGATCCCCGGAGGAATCCGAGGTGATCAAGTGGTGAGCGGGACATCTCACCATGCGATACCGGAGAAGGGGAATGCGGCCGCTCGCTAAACTGAGCCGACCGCAGTACGTGTGTATGTGCGGAAAAGTGACTGAACCGAGCGAGGAGCGCACGTGGGCCTTGTCGTGCAGAAGTACGGAGGCTCCTCCGTAGCCGATGCCGAGGGCATCAAGCGCGTCGCCAAGCGGATCGTGGAAGCGAAGAAGAACGGCCACCAGGTGGTCGTCGTCGTTTCCGCGATGGGCGACACGACGGACGAGCTGATCGATCTCGCCGAGCAGGTGTCACCGATGCCTGCCGGGCGTGAGTTCGACATGCTGCTGACCGCCGGAGAGCGTATCTCCATGGCGCTGCTGGCCATGGCGATCAAAAACCTGGGCCACGAGGCCCAGTCGTTCACCGGTAGCCAGGCAGGCGTCATCACCGACTCGGTCCACAACAAAGCCCGGATCATCGACGTCACACCCGGCCGTATCCGTACGGCGCTGGACGAGGGCAACATCGCGATCGTCGCCGGGTTCCAGGGCGTCAGTCAGGACAAGAAGGACATCACGACCCTCGGCCGTGGCGGGTCGGACACGACCGCCGTCGCGCTGGCCGCCGCGCTCGACGCCGAGGTCTGTGAGATCTACACGGACGTCGACGGCGTCTTCACCGCCGATCCGCGCGTCGTGAAGAAGGCCCGGAAGATCGACTGGATCTCCTCCGAGGACATGCTCGAACTGGCCGCGTCCGGTTCGAAGGTGCTGCTCCACCGCTGTGTGGAGTACGCCCGCCGCTACGACATCCCGATCCACGTCCGCTCGTCCTTCTCCGGACTGCCGGGCACCTGGGTCAGCAACGAGAAGCCAGAGTCGCAAGGGGACCACAAGGTGGAGCACGCCATCATCTCCGGAGTCGCCCACGACGTCTCCGAGGCCAAGGTCACGGTCGTCGGCGTCCCGGACAAGCCGGGCGAGGCCGCCGCGATCTTCCGCGCCATCGCCGATGCCGAGGTCAACATCGACATGGTGGTGCAGAACGTCTCCGCCGTGACGACCGGCCTGACGGACATCTCCTTCACCCTCCCCAAGACCGAGGGCCGCAAGGCGATCGACGCCCTGGAGAAGAACAAGGACGGCATCGGGTTCGACTCGCTGCGCTACGACGACCAGATCGGCAAGATCTCCCTGGTCGGCGCGGGCATGAAGACCAACCCGGGGGTCACCGCCTCCTTCTTCGAGGCGCTGAGCGACGCGGGCGTGAACATCGAGCTGATCTCGACCTCCGAGATCCGCATCTCGGTCGTCACCCGCGCCGACGACGTCCCCGGGGCCGTGCGCGCCGTGCACTCCGCCTTCGGGCTCGACTCCGACAGCGACGAGGCCGTCGTCTACGGGGGTACCGGCCGCTGATGGCCGTCGATGCCGGGCGCACCGGCAGGCCGACGCTCGCGGTCGTGGGTGCGACCGGGGCCGTCGGCACGGTCATGCTCCAGATCCTGTCCCACCGCGCGGACATCTGGGGCGAGATCCGTCTGATCGCCTCCCCCCGCTCGGCCGGCCGCAAGCTGGCCCTGCGCGGGGAGCAGGTCGAGGTGACGACCCTGTCGGAGGAGGCCTTCGACGGGGTCGACGTCGCCATGTTCGACGTACCGGACGAGGTGGCGGAGCACTGGGCGCCGATCGCGGCGGCCAAGGGCGCGGTCGTGGTGGACAACTCGGGCGCCTTCCGGATGAACCCGGAGGTTCCCCTCGTCGTCCCCGAGGTCAATCCGCACGCCGCTCGCAGCCGTCCTCGCGGGATCATCGCCAACCCCAACTGCACGACCCTCTCCATGATCGTGGCGCTCGGCGCGCTGCACGCCGAGTTCGGGCTGCGTGAGCTGGTGGCCTCCTCGTACCAGGCGGTCAGCGGCGCGGGACGGGCCGGCGTGGAGACCCTGCGACAGCAGATCGCCCTGGTCGCCGGCACGGAACTGGGGACCACTCCCGGTGACGTACGGCGGGCCGTGGGCGACAACACCGGGCCGTTCCCGGAGCCGGTGGCGCTGAACGTGGTGCCGTGGGCCGGGTCGCTCCGGGCGGACGGCTGGTCGTCGGAGGAGATGAAGGTCCGGGACGAGTCCCGCAAGATCCTCGGGCTGCCGACCCTGCCGGTCGCCGTGACCTGTGTACGGGTGCCGGTCGTCACCGCGCACTCGCTCACCGTCCACGCCCGCTTCGAGGGCGAGGTCACCGTCGCCAAGGCACGCGAGATCCTCGCCACCGCCCCGGGGGTCGTGCTCTGCGACGACCCGGGCGCGGGGGAGTTCCCCACCCCCGCCGACGTGGTGGGCACCGACCCGACCTGGGTGGGGCGCGTACGCCGGGCCCTCGACGACCCGACGGCCCTCGAACTCTTCGTCTGCGGCGACAATCTGCGCAAGGGCGCCGCCCTCAACACCGCGCAGATCGCAGAGCTGGTGGCGGCGGAGCGGGCGGCGTAGCGCCGGTCGGCCGCGGCGCAGGGCCGGTCGCCGCCCCCCAGGGGCACCGCTGGTTGACTGAGGGTGCACTGTCCGTTGTCCATCAGCGCACTGTGGGCCGATTTCGTTGCGAGCGGCCCGCTGCCGTGCGTAGATCGGCTGTCGCCGCGTGTCGACGCCGGGGCCAATTGGTATGGGCCGTTGTCGGTGGCGGCGTGTAAGTTCTTCGAGTCGACGGTTCGGCGGGCGGAGGATTTCCGGCCGGGCAGTCGTGGGATTTCCGGGTTGATTCAGGCCTCCCGGGAATCGAGGGATTTTCCTCCCCGTCCTCCGCAACCGCGCGGCGGACGGGGAGCGTCTTTAACGGGCGCCCTTCGGCGGGGCTGGGCGCCAACACTTGGGGCATAGGGGAAGAGCTGGTACGCATGAGGGCGTTCGACGCGCTGTCCGGTGTTCGGTGGGTCGTACCGACGGGTGCGCGCAGCGTGCCGGGGGGCGCATCCGCCGTACCGACAGACGCATATGCCATAGGGACACGTGTGCGGTCCGACGCAAAAGAGATGCCTGTCGCGTACAACCTCGACGGGGGGACGCGGGTCCAACAGGCGTGGCAGAGGTTCTCGATTTCACCGCGGTACAGACGAGGGGCACCGCCCTCCGTCCACCCCGCCGTCCCCGTGCGCCCGGTTCGGCCGGCGGCATGCCGGTGATCGCGCCGATGCCCGCGGCGCGGCCGACCCGCATACCCAGTCAGCGCGACGGTGCGGACGACACGTCCACGGTGCCGGCCTCCGGTACGACGGTCGACCATCTCACCGAGACCTACCGCGCCCATTACCGTTCGCTCCTCGGCCTCGCGGCCCTCCTTCTCGACGACACCGCCTCCTGCGAGGACGTCGTCCAGGAGGCCTTCATCCGGGTGCACTCGGCGCGCAAGCGCGTCCGTGACCCGGAGAAGACGCTCGCCTATCTGCGCCAGACGGTCGTGAACCTCTCGCGCTCCGCCCTGCGCCGCCGCATCCTCGGTCTGAAGCTGCTCTCGAAGCCGATGCCCGACATGGCGAGCGCGGAGGAGGGCGCGTACGACCTGCTGGAGCGCGACTCCCTCATCAAGGCGATGAAGGGTCTCCAGCGCCGGCAGCGCGAGGTCCTCGTGCTGCGGTACTTCGCCGACATGACCGAGGCCCAGGTCGCCGAGACGCTCGGCATATCGCTGGGCTCGGTCAAGGCGTACGGCTCCCGGGGCATCGCGGCACTGCGCGTCGCCATGGAGGCGCCGGCATGAGCGCGCACGGCAGGGACGACGGACCCGACAGGCGCGACGGGCACGATGAGCTCGGCGCCCGGAGGCGTGCCTCCTGGGGACGCCGGGACGACGACGAACGCGCCGAGGAGCGCGATGACGAACGCGCCGGACGGCGCGGGCCGGACGGGCGCGTCGGGGGGCGCGGGCTCGAGGAGCACGAAGACACGCAATCGCACGCTGGGAACGGAACTGTGAATCACGGCCCCGAAGAACAAGGCCCCACCTCCAAGGGCCAGGGTCTCGAAGGCCGCGCTCCGGACGACTCGCGGCCGGACGACCCGCGGCCGGACGACCCGCGTTCGGACGATCCGCCTTCGGCCGACCTGAATTCGGCCGACGACTCGGACACGGGCGAGGACTCGGGTACGGGCGGTCCGCGTACGGACGACTCGGGTGCGGGTGACTCGGGTGCGGGTGACTCGAGTACGGACGGCTCGCGTTCGGGTGACTCGGGTACGGCCGAGCTGGGTGCCGATGAGCTGCGCTTCGGCGGTCTGCGCTCGGCCGGGTCCGGATCGGGCAGGCCCGGTCCGGGCAGGTCGGGTTCGGGCAGGTCGGGTTCGGGCACGTCCGGGTCGAACGGCTCGGGGCCGAAGGGGCTCGGCGGGTTCGAGTCGGACGAGCTGGTGCTGCGCAATCTGCTGCACCAGGCGGTGTCGGAGATCGAGCCCAGGGACGGCACCCTGGATCATCTACGGCGGGCGGTACCGGCCCGGCGGGCGCGCAAGCGGCAGGCCGTCGTCGGCATGGCCGCCGCCGCGCTCTTCATCGGCACGGCGATCCCGGCCCTCGTCCACGTCTCCAACTCCACCGGCTCCGACGTCAACCCCTCCATCATGGGCAACGGCTCCCAGACGCAGGGGTCCGCGGGCCAGTCCAAGGGGCAGACCGGCGGGGACGGTTCGTCGGGCGGCTCCTCCGGAGGCTCGAAGGAATCCGGCAAGGGCAGCGAGAAGGACAAGGGCGACAAGGGCAAGGACGAGAGCCACGGCTCCACGGGCGGCGCCCAGCCGACGCGCACGAGCGCTGCCACGTCCCTGTGCACGGCGGCCCAGCTCGGCGGCGGCGGCAGCGTGGGCGCACCGGACTCCAGCGGCGCCGTCTACGGCACGTTCCGCGTCTCCAACATCTCCGGCACCAGTTGTACGGTCACCGGCGCGGGCGGTGTGAGCACCACCCCGCAGGGTGCCGCGGACGGGGCGAAGATCACCGTGGCGAACCATGTCGCCGGAGACGCGGCCACCGCACTGCCCGACCCGTCGCTGTCCCCGACCCAGCTGGTGCTGGCGCCGGGAACGGCGTACGAGGTGCAGTTCGCCTGGGTGCCGTCCGAGCCCTGCCCCACCACCGGCGGTACGACCGATGGCACCACCGGCGGCCCGGACCCGACCGTGGACCCGACACCCACGGAGGAGGAGACACCCGGCACCACCACCGACGGCTCCAACACCGTGACCACCCAGCTCGTCACCGAGGACGGCGGCGTCGAGGACGGCAGCGTCCTCGTCTCCCACACCACCGAGGGCGGCGTCGCCACCTTCACGACCGCCGTCGGCAACGCGTGCGCGGGCGTGGTCTACCGGACGGGACTGCTGGCGGGGTCCTGAACGGGGGCCGCCGGGTTTCCTGGTGGCAGGCGGCGCTCCTGCCGGACGGGCCCGCCGGTCCTACCGGGCCGGCTCGGCTTCCCGGGAGCGGTTCTCGTCCGGGCGGTTCTCGTCCGGGCGGCCGTCGCCCGGCTGGTTCTCGTCCGGGACCAGGCCCAGTTCCGCGTCCCGGAGGAACTCGACCTCGCGGCGGAGCAGTCGGAACCACATGAAGACGACGAAGCCGGCGAAGACGAACCACTCGCCGGTGTAGCCGAGGTTCTGGAAGGCCTTCAGGTCGAGCCCGGTGCCCTGCGGCGCGGTCGCGGGCACGGCCTTCATCCCCGAGTCGCCCTTGTCGAGCGTGATCCACGCGTCGTACAGGTCGTCCGGCACGAGGTTCACCAGCGCCGCCGCGCTGATCGCCGTGGTCTGGCCGGCCGGGAGCCCGCCCTGGACGGGCACGCCGTTCGACCCCGGGGTCTCGGACGCCTGCAGTGAACCGGTCACGGTGACCTCGCCGGTGGGCGCGGCCGGGGCCCGGTCCGGATCCGCGGCGCCGGGCAGCCAGCCCCGCACGACCGGAAGGGCCTTGCCCTCGTCGGTGCGCAGCAGCGTCAGCACGTAGAAGCCGCTCTTGCCGTCCACCTCGCGGTGCGGCACGAGGAGCTGCTCGCCGTACCGACCCGTCACCGTGGCGAGTTCGCCCGAGGTCTCCTTGTCCACCGGCAGCAGCTCGTCCAGCGGCCGTGCCGGGGCCCGGTCCGCCGGGTCGATCCGCTCGGTCGCCGCGCGATGGTCCTGCATCCGGTCCTCGAACCGGCTCAGCTGCCACGACCCCATGAACACACAGAAGGGGATGGCGAGCAGCACGAAGACGTTGATCCCCCACCATCGGGGCGTCAGCAGAAACCGGTACACGCCTTCCACCGTACGGTGCCCGCGCCGGGCGCCCGGCCGCGGGGTCGCTCCCCACGGCCCGCACGGCCCGCCGCTCAGTACCGCTCGACGAGGTGCTCACGACCGGCCGGCGGCTCGTACGGCTCGGGCCAGAAGTCTGTGACCGTGGCTATCCGGCCGTCCTCGTCCCCGGTGAAGAAGGAGATCGCGTGCAGGTCCTCCAGCCCCACCGTGACGTGGATCCAGCTGACCACCTGCCCCGGCTCGGCGACGATCCGCTCGATCCGGGCGTGCCAGTCGCCCGGATACTCGCGGTTGAACTCCATGTACCGTTCCTTGCCGCGTATCCGCTCCCGCGTCTGCGGCAGCTCGTACACGACGTCCTCCGCCAGCGTCTCGGCGAACGCGGCCCAGTCCCGGCCCTCGGCGGCGGCCCAGAAACTCTCAACGGTCTTGCGCAGATCAGTCGTTGAGGTCGTTGAGGTCGATGAGGTCGATGAGGTCATGGGGCGAGTCTGCACCCGGCCACTGACACTCGGCCCGGCCGGAACCGTCGAGGGCCGCCGGGGGCCGTCGAAGGCCGTCGAGCGCTGTCGAAGGCCGTCGCAGGCCGTCGGGGGCCTCGGCGGTCAAAGTTATCCACAGGCTGGGGGCCTCGGCGGCACATTGTCGTGCGGGCGGGGCAGTATGGGGCCATGACTGAGAGCAACGGGTCCACCCCGCAGGAGCAGAGCGGGTCCATGCCCGACTGGGAGAAGAGGTTCCGGGCGCCGAGGGTGTCCCTGCCGGACTGGGCGGAGGACGCGCCGCACCGCTCGCTGTTCGTCTCCAACGCCACGGGCACGTACGAGTTGTACGCGTGGGATCGCGCGACCGGCGAGCAGCGCCAGGTCACGGACCGGGCCAACGGCACGACGGACGGTGTGCTCTCGCCCGACGGCGAGTGGATCTGGTGGTTCGACGACAAGGACGGCGACGAGTTCGGCGTCTGGCGCCGTCAGCCGTTCCACGGCGGCCCGGACGAGGAGGCGGCACCGGGCCTGGCCCCGTCGTACCCGGCGGGCCTGGCGATCGGCCGCGACGGCCGTACGGCGATCGTCGGCCGCTCGACGGACGAGGACGGCTCCACGATCCATCTGTCCCGGCAGGGCGCGGCGCCCGTCGAGATCTACCGCCACCGGGAGTCCGCCGGTGTCGGCGACCTCTCGCACGACGGCTCGCTGATCGCGATCGAGCACACCGAGCACGGCGACGCGATGCACTCGGCGCTGCGCGTGGTCCGGGCGGACGGCACGACGGTCGCCGAGCTCGACGACACCAAGGGCGGCACGATCGAGCTGGGCCTGGAGGTGATGGGCTTCGCCCCGGTCGACGGCGACACCCGGCTGCTCATCGGCCACCAGCGGGGCGGCCGTTGGGAGCCGCTCGTCTGGGACGTGGTCTCCGCCGAGGAGACCGACCTCGGACTCGCCGACCGGCTGGAGGGTGATCTGAGCGCCGAGTGGTATCCGGACGGCTCCGCCCTGCTCGTCGCCCACAGCTTCGAGGCCCGCAGCGAGCTGTTCCGCTACGACCTGGCGTCCCGGCGTCTGGAGCGCGTGGACACCCCGAAGGGCACGGTGTCCGGGGCCACGGCCCGCCCCGACGGCAGCGTGGAGTACCTGTGGTCCTCGGCCGCCGAACCGCCGGTCGTCCGCTCCACGACGGGCAGGGTGGTCCTCGACCCGCCGGGGATGAAGTCCCCCGGCTCGGTGACGGTGGAGGACGTCTGGGTGGACGGCCCCGGCGGCCGCGTCCACGCCCTCGTGCAGCGCCCGGCCGGCGTCTCGGGGCCGTACCCCACCGTCTTCGACATCCACGGCGGCCCGACCTGGCACGACAGCGACGCCTTCGCCGCCGGCCCGGCGGCCTGGCTGGACCACGGGTACGCGGTGATCCGCATCAACTACCGCGGCTCCACGGGCTACGGCCGTGCCTGGACCGACGCGCTGAAGCACCGGGTCGGTCTGATCGAGCTGGAGGACATCGCGGCGGTCCGGGAGTGGGCGGTGAGCTCCGGCTTCGCCGATCCCGAACGCCTCATCCTCACCGGCGGCTCCTGGGGCGGGTACCTCACGCTCCTCGGCCTCGGCGTCGAGCCGGACGCCTGGACGCTCGGCATCGCGGCCGTCCCCGTCGCCGACTACGTCACCGCGTACCACGACGAGATGGAGGCGCTGAAGGCCATGGACCGCACACTCCTCGGCGGCACGCCCGAGGAGGTCCCCGAGCGTTTCGAGGCCTCGTCCCCTCTGACCTACGTCGACGCGGTGAAGTCCCCCGTCTACATCTCCGCCGGTGTCAACGACCCCCGCTGCCCCATCCGCCAGATCGACAACTACGTCGACCGACTGGCCGGCCGAGGCGCCGTCCACGAGGTCTACCGCTACGACGCCGGCCACGGCTCCCTGGTGGTCGACGAACGCATCAAACAACTCCGCCTGGAACTGGACTTCGCACAACGCCACGTCGGCCCACGACCCTGACCCCATTGCTCGCGCAGTTCCCCGCGCCCCTAAAAGACCAGGCCCTGCTTTTCAGGGGCGCGGGGAACTGCGCGACCAGCCCCCACCCACCCGCACCCGAAAAACCCACCCCTCGGGGTCGAAGGGGCAGCGCCCCTGGGGACGGGACGGGTAGGGGCGGCGGGGGCGAGCAAAGCCCGGGCGCGCCCTCAGGCCGCCACCAACACCTCCACCTCCTGGGCCTCCGCCGCCGCCAGCAACCCCACCAGCGTCGCCCTGGCCCGAGCCACCCGAGACCGCACCGTCCCCACCGGACACCCACTCAGCTCCGCCGCGTCCTCGTACGACAACCCCACCACCTGCGTCAGCACAAACGCCTCCCGCCGCTCCTCGGGCAACGCACTCAGCAGATCGACCAGCGCGACCCCGTCGTCGAACCCGGGCAGCCCCCGAGGCTGCGCGCGCTCGACGGCCAGCCGCCAGTCCGGCACATCGGACAGCCGCGGCCGCGCCGCCGCGTACCGGAAGCTGTCGGTCACGGCCCGCCGGGCGATGGACAGCAGCCACGTACGGGCCGAGCACCGCCCCTCGAACCGGTGCAGGCTGCCGAGCGCCCGCAGGAAAACCTCCTGGGCGAGGTCGTCCACGGCCTGCGGGTCCGCGCAGAGGTGGGCGACGAACCGCTGGACGTCACGGTGCAGCGCACCGACGAACCGCTCGACGGCCTCCGGGTCCCCACCGCGGGCGGCCAGCGCCCAGGCGGTTATGGACTCGTCGGTCGTGGACCTGGCCTGCGGGATCGAGGCAGGCAGGGGGGTAAGGGTGATCACCTGGTGTCCTTCTCGGGTCATCCGGGATCCGGACCACCGAGCGACGCGGGCATGTGAGAACGCGTCAGGCGGTCCGGTGAGGAAGGGAAACCGGCCGTACGGCACGCGCGTGGGCGGCGTACGGCCGAAGCCCGAGGCGTGTGCCGTAGCGGCCGCCTCGGGTCACCGGCTGTCGTCAGATGACAGCGGTCCCGGCGGGTGGCCCGCGAGAGGTGATCGCATGGACGAGAAGGAGCCGTCGCGGTGACCGGTCGGACCGGCCGCGGCGCACCCGAGGGCGCGGCCGCTCCGGCGCGGCGGGCAGCGCGAGCGACAGCCGCAGCGGTGCGGCCAGCCAGCCGGCGACGGCCCGCAGCAGACCGAAGGCGGCGCGTTCGCCGTACGCCAGCCACAGACCGCACAGCAGCGCGGCCAGCAGATGCGCGGTGAACATGCCGGCCGACGACGCGTACGCGGACGCGAGCGACGCCAGGAACGATGAGGAGGACGCGGACGAGCCGTCCAGGAGGTACCCGGTGTGGTCCACGTGGTCCATGTGACCGGCCGCAGCCGTGGGGGCCGTGTGAATCATGTGGGCGGATCCCCTGTCCGCCATCGGGCCCGCCGACTGCACCAGTTCGAAGCCCGAGTGCAGGGCGGTCTGGGCGGCGACCACGACGGAGGTGATCAGCGGGAGCCCGCGTTCACGTCCGGCCAGGCACCAGCCGACGGCACCCGTCGCGGCGGCCCCGGCGGCCATCGCCCACCAGGGGACCTGGCTGCCGGACATCATCACGTGTCCCAGGGCGGCGAGCAGCACACAGACGGCCGCGAACATCGCGGCGCGTGCTGTGCGCGAACCCCACCCTGCGGTCATGGCGCCCCATCCTCGCATCCGGACACCGTCGTCACCCCGACCCTCTTGAGTACGGATTTCCACCCGCCGTCGCACTCACACTCTCAACAGTGACCTGGATCACTGAGGAACCGGCCGCGCCGATGAGGCAGTCTTCTGCCTCGTGGGGAGTCCTTCGCAGCAGAGCAGCCGTACCGGTCCGGGCCGACAGGCGGGTCCGGCCGACCCGGCCGGGACGACCGGTCCCGGCACACCGTCAGGTCCGGTCGTCCCGGGCCGGTCACCCGCCCCGAGCGGGCGAAGCAGACCGGCGGCCGACTCCGGCGCGCACATGGTCGTCTGCGGGGACGACGGGCTGGCACACCGGCTCGCCGCCGAACTGCGGAACGTGTACGGGGAGCAGGTGACGCTCGTCGTGCCGCCCACCGCCCGGGTCGCGCAGCGGCCGGTCGTCGGACGCGCCCGCGGCGCCGCCGCGCTCCTCGACCGGGTGACGGCGGCGGTCAACCGGGCGGCGGGCAACGGCGATCAGGCAATCGGCGACCGGACCGGAGACAGAGGGGAACGGGGCGATCAGGGCGACCGGGGCGAGGACAGGAACGACCGCAACGGCGACCGGGTCCTGGAAGCCGCCGAGGCCACCGAGGCCGTGCTCGCCGAGGCCGGGGTGGAGCGGGCCGCCGCACTGGCGCTCGTGTATGACGACGACGAGACCAACATCCGCGCGGCCTTGACCGCCCGGCGCCTCAACCCGCGCCTGCGGCTCGTCCTCCGGCTCTACAACCGCCGGTTGGGGCAGCACATCGAGGAACTCCTCGACCAGGCCGCGGCGTTGGCCACCGGAGGCGCCGCCGACGACGGGGTCGACGGCCTGGGCGCCTCGACGACCGTCCTCTCCGACGCCGACACGGCCGCGCCCGCGCTGGCCGCGACCGCCGTCGTCGGGACCACCAAGGTCGTGCAGACGGACGGGCTGATGCTGCGGGCCGTGGAACGCCCGCCGGGCCGTGGTGGTCAGAGCCCGGGAGGTCTGTGCACGCTCGCACTCCTCTCGGCCACCACCAACGACCCCGCCGGAGCCGACGGTTCAGAGAGCAGCGGGGAGCGCGGCCCCCAACTCCTGCCCGACGAGCGGGCGGTGGCGGCGGCCACCGGACGCGGGACCGTCGTACTGGACACCGTGCGCTACGCCGGACCCGCGCTGCCGCCCGGCCGGGCGGGCGGCGGGTCGCTGGGGGCCTTCGGGGCGTTCGGGTCGCTGCTCTCGCGGCGGCTGCGGTGGTCCCTCGCGGGGCTGATCGCGTGTGTGTTCGCCCTCGCCGTCGCCCAGATGGTCATCACCGGGGAGCATCCGCTCCAGGCGACGTACGCGACCCTCCTCGACCTCTTCGGGATCGCCGACCCGGCGACCGACCAGAGCGACTCCCGCCAGATCCTCCAACTCCTCTCCGGCCTCATGGGCCTACTCCTCCTGCCCGTGCTCCTGGCCGCCGTGCTGGAGGCCCTCGGCACCTTCCGCAGCGGCACCGCCCTCCGCAAGCCGCCCCGCGGCCTCTCCGGGCACGTCGTCCTCCTCGGCCTCGGCAAGATCGGCACCCGGGTGCTCGCGCGCCTGCGTGACCTGCACATCCCGGTCGTCTGCGTCGAGGCCGACCCCGAGGCACGGGGCCTGGCGGAGGCCCGCCGACTGAGGGTGCCGGTCGTGCTCGGCGACGTGACCCAGGAAGGCGTCCTGGAGGCCGCCAAGATCCACCGCGCCCACGCGCTCCTCGCCGTCACCAGCTCCGACACGACGAACCTCGAAGCCGGCCTGTACGCCCGTTCCGTCCGCCCCGACCTGCGCGTCGTCCTCCGCCTCTACGACGACGACTTCGCCACCGCCGTCTACCGCACCCTGCGCGCCGCCCACCCCGGCGCCCTCACCCGCAGCCGCAGCGTCACCCACCTCGCCGCGCCCGCGTTCGCCGGCGCGATGATGGGCCGTCAGATCCTGGGGGCGATCCCCGTCGAACGCCGTGTCCTGCTCTTCGCGGCCGTCGAGGTCCGCGGCCACCCCCGCCTGGAGGGCCGGACCGTGGCCGAGGCATTCCGGGCGGGCGCGTGGCGTGTGCTGGCCCTCGACACGGCCGCGCCGGGAGAATCCGGCGCCGAGCGGGCACCGGGGGCGCCGTCGGGGGCGGGGCTGATCTGGGACCTGCCCCTCACGTACGTGCTCCGCGCCGAGGACCGCGTGGTGCTGGCGGCCACGCGGCGGGGGCTGGCGGAGCTGTTGGGAAGGCGGGCGAGGGCGGGGGCGTAGCTCTGGGGGCGGCGAGGTGGTGGGTCGGGTGCGGGTGGGTGGGGGCTGGTCGCGCCCACGCGGCGGTAGCCGCAGGTCCAACACAGCCCCGCGCCCCTTGACGGCGTGGGTCGAGCCCGGTGTTTTCAGGGGCGCGGGGAACTGCGCGAGCAACCACACACCACCCGCACCCGGCACTCTCGGTCAGCCCACCCCGGCGGGTTGCTCGTGTTCGCAAGCGTCGTCGATTCCGTACGTGTCCCACGCGGGGAACGGATCGCCGAGGGCGGACCGGGAAAGGAGCTCGCCCTCGCCCATCAGGCAACCCGCCAAGGCCGACCGCAGCCGCTCCGCCCGCAAACCCGTCCCGATGAAGACCAACTCCTGTGCGTACGGGGCCTCGTCGTCCCGCGCGGCGGACGGTTCGAAGCGGGCGACGGACCCGGCCTGGGACCACAGTCCGACGACGCCCGGCCGGCTGGCCAGGGTGAAGAAGCCCTTGGAGCGCAGGACCTCCCCGAAGGAACCGCTGTCGAGCGCCTCGGTCACGAAGGTCCACAACCGTCCTGGATGGAAGGGGAGTTCGGACCGGAAGACGGTCGAGGAGATGCCGTACTCCTCGGTCTCCGGCACATGGTCACCGTTCAGCTCCCGCACCCACCCCGGCGCCTGCTGGGCCCGTTCGAGGTCGAACGCCCCGGTGCCGAGCACCTCCGCGACCCGCACACGGCCATGGCTGACCGGCACGATCCGCGCGGCCGGGTTGAGCCGCGCCAGCGTCGCCGCGAGCCGCTCGGCGGTCGGCGCGTCGACGAGGTCGAGCTTGTTGAGCACGATCACATCGGCGAACTCGACCTGGTCCATCAGCAGATCGCTCACCGTCCGCTCGTCGTCCTCGTACTGGTCGAGCCCCCGCGCCACGAGCTCGTCACCACCCGCCAGCTCGGGCAGGAAGTTCACCGCGTCGACGACCGTGACCATGGTGTCGAGCCGGGCGAGGTCCCAGAGCATGGCACCGTCGTCGCGCGCGAAGGCGAAGGTCGCCGCCACGGGCATCGGCTCGGAGATCCCCGAACTCTCGATGAGCAGATAGTCGAAACGACCCTCCCGCGCCAGCCGGTCCACCTCCTCCAGCAGATCGTCGCGCAGGGTGCAGCAGATGCAGCCGTTGGTCATCTCGACCAGCCGCTCCTCCGTGCGCGACAGCGCCGCCTCGCCGCCGCGCACGAGGGCGGCGTCGATGTTGACCTCGCTCATGTCGTTGACGATGACCGCCACCCGGAGCCCCTCGCGGTTGGCGAGGACATGGTTGAGCAGAGTGGTCTTGCCCGCGCCGAGAAAGCCGGAGAGGACCGTGACGGGAAGCCGGTCGAGTCCGTCGTGCGCCGTTCCGTCGTGCGCCGTGGTCACGGGCTCAGCCCTCCGGCTGGATCAGCCCGCGCTCGTACGCCTTCAGCAGCCGCTGCGGTACGAGATGCGTGGCGCCGTCGACCGTGAACGGCACCAGCTGCGGCGTGCTCGCCTTCCACTGGGCGCGACGGTGACGGGTGTTGCTGCGGGACATCTTCCGCTTGGGTACGGCCATGGGGTCCTCCTCCACAGGTGATGTCCCGGAACGCTACATGAAAATGGATCCCATTACTAAAAGAGAGGGGGGACGGCCGTGAGCAACCGTGCCCCGGGCGCCGTATGAGAGGGGAGGCCGAACCGGCCCGCACAGCACAGCCGTTCCCTACGGAGGTACCGTCCCCCGTGGCCATTTCCAAGGAAGAAGCCCCCCACCGCGGTCGGCACCTCGACTCACCGCTCCTCCTCACCATGCTGCTGGTCCTGGCGGTCGTCGCGCAGGGCCCCCTGCGCGGCCTGCTGTCCGCGCCCGTGACGCAGAGCTGGATGACGGTGTTCGTGGCGGTGGTCGTGCAGGCCCTGCCGTTCCTGGTCATCGGGGTGCTGCTGTCGGCGGCCATCGCGGTGTTCGTGCCGGCGTCGTTCTTCGCCCGCGCGCTGCCGAAGCGGCCCGCGCTGGCGGTACCGGCGGCGGGCATGGCCGGTGTGGTGCTGCCGGGGTGCGAATGCGCCTCGGTACCGGTCGCGGGCGCCCTCGTGCGCCGGGGTGTGACGCCCGCGGCGGCGCTCGCCTTCCTTCTCTCCGCCCCCGCGATCAACCCGATCGTGCTGACGGCGACCGCCGTGGCCTTCCCGGGGAACCCCGAGATGGTGCTGGCCAGGTTCGTGGCGAGCCTGCTCGTGGCCTGCGCGATGGGCTGGCTGTGGCAGCGCCTGGGCCGGGGTGAATGGATGCGTCCGCCGGAGCGGCCGTCCTACGAGGGGCAGAGCAAGGGCGCGGCGTTCTGGGGCTCGGTGCGGCACGACGTGATGCACGCGGGCGGGTTCCTGGTCGTCGGCGCGATGGCGGCGGCCACGCTCAAGGCGGTCGTCCCGGCGAGCTGGCTCAACGCCGCCGCCGACAACCCGGTCGTCGCGATCCTCGCCCTGGCGGTCCTCGCCGTACTGCTTTCGATCTGCTCGGAGGCGGACGCGTTCGTCGCCGCCTCGCTGACGCAGTTCTCCCTGACCTCCCGGCTGGCCTTCCTGGTCGTCGGCCCGATGATCGACCTGAAACTCTTCGCCATGCAGACCGCCACCTTCGGCCGCGCCTTCGCGCTCCGCTTCGCCCCCGCCACCTTCACCCTCGCGATCCTGGTGTCGGCCCTCGTCGGGGCGGTGTTCCTGTGAACCGCCAGGCCCAGACCGTCGTCCTCTTCCTCACCGGCGGCGCCCTCCTCCACGCCGGCTTCACCGACCTCTACCTCCGGTACGTCAAGGCAGGCCTCCAACCGCTGCTCATAGGCGCGGGCGTGGTGCTGATAGCCGCCGCGGTCGCGACGGTCCGGTACGAACGCCGGGCGGCACACCGGCAGGACGACCCCGAAGCCGGCGCCCCAGGCACCGGCGACGCCACCGAGACCGGTAGGGCCCACGCCGACGCCATCGAGACCGGTACGGCCCACACCCCTCACGAACCCCGGGTCTCCTGGCTCCTCGTCCTCCCCCTCCTCGCCCTCGTCCTGGTCGCCCCGCCCGCCGCCGGTTCCTACACCGCGATGCGCACCGGCACGGCCCTCCAGGAGCAGCCCTGGGGCTACCCCACGCTCCCCGCCGACGGCACCCTCCGCCTGAGCGTCGCCGACTACGCGGGCCGCGCGGTCTACGACAAGGGCCGCGCCCTCGCCGGCCGCCCGCTCAAGGTCACCGGGTTCCTCGCCCTGGACGGCGCCGGCAATCCGTACCTCGTGCGCATGGCCCTCAACTGCTGCGCCGCCGACGCCCAGCCCGTCAAGATCGCCCTCACCGGTGAACTCCCGGCCGTCCTCCGGCCCGACACCTGGATCGAGGTCACCGGCACCTACAGCCCCCGACAGGCCAAGGACCCGGTCAACGGCACCGCCGTCCCGTACCTCGACGTCACGACCACCAAGCCGGTCAAGGCACCGCAGGACCCGTACGACGAGGCCTGGAACGGCTGACGGCACCGGCCGCCCCGGAGCGTCCCGACGGGCCGACGCGTGGTCGAACGGTGCCAGGGCAGAGAAGGGCCCGGTCGCTGGCGACGGGGGATGCACCAGCGACCGGGCTATGGCCAAGGCTAACAAGGCTGCTCGCAGGACGGGAGCCGACTGGTCCACTGCGTGGACAAGTTGTGATCGGGATCACGTACAACCGAGGCAGTGTCCAAACGTTTGTTAGGTACGTCCGCAGGGCGGTTCGTACTCCAGCCGCGGCAGGTACTCGTCCCATTTCTCCCGAGTCAGCACACCGCGCGTCGTCGCGCAGATGTGCCGTACGGCGTCGTCGACGTCGAGATTCCACAGCCGTACGGTGTCGGCGCCGCTGGACACCCCCAGCATGTGGCTCTCGGGTCTGAAGGACAGGAAGTTGCCGGTCTTGGCGTTGGGGCTCATCGACTGGCCGATGGGGGAGGCCTCGGCGGGGTCGGTGACGTTCCACAGCCGGACGGTGCTGTCGTTGCCGCCGCTGGCCAGGGTCCGGCCGTCGGGGCTGTAGCTCAGCGACACGAGCGCTTCGGTGTGACCGGTGAGGGGTTCGCCGAGCCGGGTCGCCCCGGCGGGGTCGGTGACGTCCCAGAGGCGGACCGTGTCGTCGTCGCCGCCGCTGGCCAGCGTCGTGCCGTCCGGGCTGAAGGCGAGGGCCTTGACGGGGCCGTGGTGGTCGGTGAGGGGCTTGCCGAGCCGGGTGGCGCGGCTCGGGTCGGTCACCTTCCACATACGGATGGTGCCGTCCGCGCTGCCGCTGACGAGCGTGCGGCCGTCCGGGCTGAAGTCGAGTTCGAGGATGTAGCCCTTGTGGCCGGTGAGCCGCCGGTCGAACGGAACGACGTGGGTCGGGTCGCTGACGTCCCACAGCTGGATGGTGTGATCGTCGTAGACGGTGGCCAGCGTGCGCCCGTCCGGGCTGTAGGCCAGGGCGTCGGTGTACCGGGTCCGCAGCGTGACGGGCGGCCGGTGGCGGACCGGATGGGTGGGGTCGCTGACATCCCACAGATGCAGGTCCCGGTTTCCGGCCACGATGGCGAGGGTGCGGCCGTCGGGGGAGAACACCAGGGCGCGATTGCCGCCGTCCTCGGCCAGGAACGGTTCGCTCAGCGGCACCGGGCGGCCGGACTCCGCGACGTTCCACAGCCGGATCCGGCCGTCGCGTCCGGCCGTGGCGAGCACCCGCCCGTCCGGACGGAACACCCCCTTGCGGCCGACCATGTCCGACGTCGGTATCGACCACAGCCGCACCTTGCTGTCCCCGCTCCCGGTGGCGAGGGTCTTCCCGTCCGGGCTGAAGCAGACCGCGAACATCTCGCCGCTGGCCCCGGCCAGCGGCTCGCCCACCTGCGACGGATACTCCGGATCGGCCACGTTCCACAGACTCGCCGTACTGTCCGCGCTGCCCGCGGCGAGCAGGCCCCCCTCGGGGCTGAAGGCCACGGACCAGACGGGGGCGGTGTGCCCGGTGAGCGGCGACCCGAGCGCGCTCGCGTGCCGGGGATCGGCCACGTCCCAGAGCCGGACGGTGTTGTCCGAACTGCCGCTGGCCAGCGTCTTCCCGTCGGGGCTGAAGGCCACGGAGTGCACCCCGGCCGTATGGCCCTCGAGCACCGTGCCGAGCGGCGCCGGATCACGCGGATCGGCCGTGTCCCACAGCCGGATCGTGTCGTCGTCGCCCCCGGTCGCCAGCGTCTTCCCGTCCGGGCCGAACGCCACGGCCCGTACGGGCGCGGTGTGCCCGGTGAGCGGCGCGCCGAGCGCCGTCACGTGCGCCGGGTCGCTCACGTCCCACAGCCGTACGGTGCGGTCCTCGCCCACGGACGCGAGCGTCTTCCCGTCCGGGCTGAAGGCGAGCAGATAGATCGTGCCGCCCCGGTGCCCGGTCAGCGGCGCGCCGAACGACCGCGGCGCGCTCGGATCCCGTACGTCCCACAGTCGGATCGTGCCGTCGTCGCCGGCGCTGGCGAGCGTACGGCCGTCCGGAGCGAAGACCGACGTGCTCACCCAACTCGTGTGCCCGGTGAGGGGTTCGCCCAGCGCCTTGGGCCGGGAGGGGTCCGCCACGTCCCACAGCCGTACGTTCCGGTCGTAGCTGGCGGTGGCCAGGTACTTCCCGTCCGGGCTGAACGAGGTCAGGTAGACGGCGCCGCCGTGGCCGAGGAGCGGGGTGGCCAGGGGCGCGTTGACGATCGAGACGAGCCGGTTGTCGGTGCCCTCGTCGTCGGGCCGCAGGCCGTGCGCCACCAGGTCGAGTTGGGCGGACAGCGACGGATCCGTGTGCTGGACGCGGTCGGCCTCGGCGACCACCTGCTCGAACACCGCGTCGTTGCGCTGCTGCCACGCGACCACCGCCGAGCCGACGGCCACCAGGGCGAGCGCCACCAGCGCCGCCACGGCACTCCGGCTGATCCAGACGGTACGCCGACGCAGCCGGACCGAGGCGGCCAGGAACTCCACCGCGCTCCGGGTCAGGAAGGTGTCCCCGGCGGACTTCGCCCAGGTGTGGGCCTGTTCGAGCCGCGACCCCCGGTAGAGCAGGGAGGTGTCGCGCTCCGACTCCTCCCAGGCCCGGCCGTCCTCCTCCAGCCGCTGCCGTAGCAGATGGTCGTTGCGCCCCTCGTCTATCCATCCCCGCAACCGCGGCCAGGCGTGCAGCAACGCCTCATGGGTGATCTCCACGGTCTCCGCGTCGAGCGTCACCAGCCGGGCGCGGACCAGCGCCTCCAGCGACTCCTCCGTCTTGTCCGGATCCGCCGACCCGTCCGCCAACTGCCGCCGCGTCCCCCGCCGCCGCGTGGCCTGCGTGTCCTCGCCCAGCCGGACCAGGCGCAGCAGAAGCAGCCGCGCGGCCGTACGGGCCGCCGGGTCCAGCCCCGTCCAGGCCCGCTCGGCGGTCGCCGCCACCGCGCCCTGGATGCCGCCCGCCGCCCGATACCCGGCCAGCGTCAGCCGCCCCGCCTTCCGCCGCTGCCAGGTCACGAGCAGCGCGTGCGACAGCAGCGGCAGCACGCCCGCGTCGTGCGCGCCGCGCGGCCCGTCCGCACTCACCTCCCGCACGATCGACTCCGCCAGCCCCGGTTCCAACTCCAGGCCCACGGCCTTGGCCGGCCCCACCACGGCCTCCCTCAACTCCGCCGTGGTCAACGGCCCCAGCACCATGTGCCGGTGCTGCAACGCGTCCGCCAGCTCCGGATACCCGAGGCACTGCTCGTAGAAGTCGGCCCGAATGCCGAGAACGACGAGCACGGGGGCCTGCCCGCCCGGGTCGCCGGGCGTGCACGCCGCGCTGAGCAGCTGGATGAAGGTGCGCCGGTCGGCTTCGTCGGAGGAGAGGGTGAAGGTTTCCTCGAACTGGTCGACGATCAGGACGGGGCGGGTGGGGGTGGACGGGCTGTTGGGGGTGGTCCCAGTGGTGTTGGGGGTGGTCCCAGCGTCGTCGGGGGCGGCCCCATTGCCGTCCGGGGACGGCTCGCGCCGCCGTGCCCAGGCCGCGACGGCCTCCCGCACCGCCTCGGCGAACATCGGCGTGCCGGGCTCGTACGCGGCGGACACGACCTGCCCCAGCTCCGGTATGTGACGCGTCAGCTCCCCGAGCGGATCGGCACCCGGCACGAGCTGGAGCACCTCGCCGGCCCGGCTCTCCACGCGGCCTTCGCCGGTACGGCCGCCCGCCGCGCTCCCCGTATGCCTCGCACCGGCCGGGCCGTCCGGGCCGTCCGGGCGGCTGCCGAGGGCACCGTTGCGCACCGCGGGGACGAGCCCCGCGTTCAGCAGGGAGGACTTTCCGGCGCCCGAGGCGCCCACGAGCATGACGAGCCCGCCCGTCGGCTCCGCCGCGCGCAACTGGGCGACGAGCGCGTCGGTGCTCCGCTCCCGCCCGAAGAACCACCGCGCGTCCTGCTGCCGATACGAGGCCAGCCCCCGGTAGGGGCAGACACCGCCGGGGATGGGCGAGCCCGTACCCGGGGTGTGCTCTTCCTCCAGAGCCGCGGCGGAGGCGGCGGCCGCCGCGGACGAGGGGGACGCGGACGCCCCCGCCGGGCGCTCGCCGACGGGGTCGGCCAGGGCCAGCTCCCACAGCCGCTGCCACTGGGCCATGTCGTACAGCCCCTTGGAGACCGGGACGGGCCGCGCCCGCCGGGCCTCGGGGATCAGCACATGCAGGACGGCCGCGAGGGCGGCGAACTGCGCGGGCACGTTCCTGGCCCGCCGCCAGTCACTGATCCGCTGGGCGGACACCCGCACGGGCCGCCCGCGTTCGTCGACCCGCTGCAGCCGGACGACCGACTCGGAAACGCTCTTGAGAGGAGGATTGCCCGCTTCCTTGTACAGCAGCGCGAGACGCTCCGCGAAGGCTGTGCGTGCCCCTGAGTCGTAACTCAAGGCATCCACCCCTTAACTTCCCCCACACCTGGATATCCGGACCGGAAAACTCACCTTATATGCCTGACCTGCGACGAAGCCCTGGCGGGAGCACCGGACCCTCCTCGTCACGAGTCCCGACTGGCAGGATCAAGCCCGGGCCGCGCACCTCGGGGCCGCCGCACACGCAGGCCACCGGCACAGCGCCCGCAGAACCGAGCCATGAACCATCTGTTTCCGGCCAGCTTCGGCGACGATCCCGCTCCGCACACCGCCACACAACGTCCACAACCGTCTCGATCCACGTCCCCTGACGAGGATCGACACCCCCGCACCGTTCGGCACCGGTCCCCACGTGGGGAGGGACCGGTGCCGAACGAAGCGATCGGGCCCGACCCGCTGCGCGGATCGGGCCCTTGACCTGTTGTCCAGGACGCGCGATTGGCCGCCGGCGCGCTGTGCGTGCGGGCCACGGCCGGTGGGCTCGCGCTCCTGGGCCACGCGAGTGGCCCAGGGCGGCGCTCGGCTGTACCCCGGCCCTTGGGTGGCTCAGCCCGTCTCCTCCGGCCCCTCGGAGCCCTCACCACCGGTCATGACGGTCACGAAGCCGTCCTTCCACTCGTCGGCGTCCACCGTGAACTCCTCGATGTAGAAGCACTTCGGTTCGTCACGGAAACCCGGAAGCACGCGTGCACGGACGATACGTTCCTGGGCCTTGTCGCGGCTGGAGTAGACGCCCAGGAGTTTGACGTCGTCCCCCTCCTCCTCGTCGGCCCAGAAGTCGTCGTCCGCGGCGAAGTGCCGGATCTCCGACCCATCGGTCGGCTCGGCGTGCCTGACATGCCACAGCAGGTAAACCCGGCTCTGTCCGTCCATCGTGATCACCTCGTGTTTCAAAGGGAGACCGCGGCCCGCTCGGCGTGGTCGCCGGCGCGGGCCGCGGCTCTTCGGTTCGCCAGGTCCTCAGGTCCTCAGGTCCTCAGATCCTCGGGCCCCGCTCAGTTGCGGGAGAGATACTTGCGGACCTTGTTGTAGACCGACCCCGGTCCCTTTTTGTACGGGGGCCTGTAGTTGCCCTTCCTCATGACCCGGTCGGTAGCGCCGTCGAGCGTTTCGCCCTTTCCTCTGCGCTGGCCCTTGGCGAAGTCGGGTACGTCGTTTCCCTTCGCCTTCCCGGATTTGCGGGCCTCCCGCCACAGGGTGCGGACCTTGTTGATGGCCCACTTCCTGCCCTTCCACCAGATCAGGCCGATGATCGCGATGACCGCGCCCACACCGATCACGGCGAGAACCGTTCCGGCGCTGACGCCGAGTCCGGCCATGCCGACCAGGGCGACCGCTGTCATCCTGCCGTCGAGGTCGACCAGGTTGACGGGGTCACCGCAGACGTACTCGTAGCTGTTGCAGCTGCCGCCCGTGACGGGGTCGACGGACAGGAAGCGGCCGGTGGTGGGGTTGTAGAGGCGCGCTCCCATCAGGAGGAGACCGGTGGGGGTCTCGGCGGAGCGCTGCTTGGCACCGAGCCAGCCGTAGCGGTCGGCGCCGCCGCCCTCGCGGACGTTGCCGTACTCGTCCGTGTCGATGACGACGGGCGCCTGGCTCACGTCCAGCGGGAGCTGGAGCGCCACGTCGCCGTGGACGGTCGTGAACTGCAGCTCCGTGTCACCGGTCTTGCCGGTGATCGCGGCCAGGTCGCCGGAGACGGACGTCACGTTGCGGCTGACGGCTCCGCTCGCGGTGTCCTCGACGAGCCAGCGGGGGCTGTCGCTGTCGTCGCCGTAGTGGTTGACCTTGGACCCGGTCTGCGTCCAGGTGGTGCCACTGCCGGTCTCGGTCTTCCAGGAGCGGAAACGCATGGCCGCGTCGAGCTGCCAGGTCTGCCGCTCGCCGCCCGCGGTCTGCCGGTAGGCGAGGTCGTTGGCGTAGTAGTCGACGGTGCCGCCCGGCAGGGCGGTGGTGCGGCCGAAGGCGTCGTAGGAGTAGCCGGAGTCGACGAGCCGGTCGGCGCTGTCGTAGGTGTGGCTGGTGCTGGTGCCTCCCGAGGCGGGGCAGGCGCCGGAGACCTCGCCCGTCGCGGTGGTCAGACCGGTGCGGTTGGAACGCTTGTCGAAGGCGTACGTGCGCTTGGTGCACACCTGTCCGACGGTGTCCTCGACCGTGGTCAGACGCCCGGCCTTGTCATAGCCGTAGCGCTGGTCGGACCAGCCGGAGTGGCTGGTCGTCCGCCCCTGGGCGGACCGGGTCACCACGTCGGTGTAGACGGTGGTGCCGTCGCTGTCCCGGGTGTAGGCCCTGGAGGTCGGGGCGCCGGTGGCGTCCTCGGTGACGTTCAGGGTGTAGCCGCCGGGCAGCTTCTCGGAGGTGACGGAACCGTCCGCGTCGTACGTGGCGGAAAAGTCACCGGCGACGGAGTCGCCGGCCTTGGTGACCAGTCCGCGCGGCTCGACGCTGTGGTCGTAGGTGTAGGTGACGGTCGACGGGACGGAGTCACTGACCTTGACCGCGCGGTCGAGCGCGTCGTAGACGGTGGTGGTTCTGCCCCCGTCGGCGTCGGTGTACGAGATGAGGCGGCCGAGCTTGTCGTACGCCTTGGTGATGGTGCCCGCCGTCGGAGAGGTGATCCCGGTGATCTGGCCCGTCGCCGGGTCGTACTCCACGGTGGACTCCGGGACCGCCTGGCCGAGGCCGCCGGTCACCGTGGTCTTCAGCGGCCGACCCGCGTCGTCGTACGACCTGGTGGTCGTGCGCGACTGGCCGTTGGCCGTGTCGGTGATCCTGGTGGGCTGGCCGAAGTAGCCGTACTCCACGGTGGAGTCGGTCACCTCGTCGGGCTGGCTGCCGCCTCCGGTGATCTTTCCGGCGGGCCCGCTCCAGCAGACCTGGTCGGCCCACTCGGGGCGGCCCTTGCAGAAGCCGGTGCCGTCGGCGGCCCAGTACTCGGTGACGCGGGAGGCGGCGTCGCCGCCGGTGCCGGCCGGAGGCACGATGTCGGTGATCCGACCCTGTGCGTCGTACGCGGCGGTGGTCGTCAGGTTCAGGCCGCCGGAGTCCTGGATGACCAGGTTCGGAAGGCCCTTGGCCCAGTCGTACTGGGTCTCGGTGACCCGCTTCTCACCCATGACCGAGTAGTAGTCGCGGACCCGGGCGCCGACGATCTTGAGCGTCAGCTGGTCCTTGACCTTGGCCGTGCCGTCGGTCGGCCGTCCCTCGTCGTACTCGTTGACCGTCCAGGTCCGGGCGGGCACGGAGGTGTCGGCCTTGACCAGGACGGTGGTTCCGTCCTTGAGGTCCTCGGTCAGGTCCACCCGGTGCAGCGGACCGAACTCCTCCAGCTCGCGGGTGCCGGCCTCGTTGAACAGGGAGGTCGTCGAGAGCAGGTGGGCTCGCTCGGCCGAGGGCCGGGAGATGATGCCCAGACCCGTCAGCGTGTCCTTCTGCGCGTCCGTCGTGCCGAGTGCCAGCGCCCGGTTGGCCGCGCTCAGTTCACGGACGGTGTTGCCGAACCGGTCGTACTCGGTGGTGCTGATGTGCTTGCCGGGCTCCGCCGTGTTGACGCTGCGGCCGGAGGCGTCGAGGTAGTGCACCTCGGCGCGTGTGTATCCGCCGCCGGTCAGGTTCGCGCCGTCGTGGGACGAGGGCACGGAGTCGGCGGGGAAGACGGCGGTGGCGTCGCTCGGGGCGTCGAGCTGCCCCCACTGCGCGACATCGCCGGTGCCCATGGCGTGCGGTGCCTTGGTGCCGGTGAGCGGGACACCGTAGACGACGCTGGTGACCGCCTCGCCCTCGGTGGCGTCCACCGAGCCCTGCTTCAGGGCCGGGCGCGAGACACTGAGCAGCATCCCCGCGCCGGGGGCGGTGCCGCCGCCGGCGTTGCCGTAGTCGAAGGTGTACGGCAGCACGCCCGACGGCTGGTACCAGGTGACCCGGCCCTCGTCGTAGGCGTACTGGGTCTCGGCCTGCTGACCGATCCGCGGGTCCCAGAACTGGCGCAGCCGACCGGCGGAGTCGTACCGGTACGTGCCCACGGCGGTCGCGGTCGCGGCGGCGGCGCCGGGGGCGGTGGCCCACAGTTTGATCTGCTTGACCTGGCCGGTGAAGTCACCGAAGTCGGCGTCGGTCTCGGTGCCGGTCGCCGTGGTCGCGGTGGCGTAGACGAACTCCAGTACCCGACAGCCCTTGGTGGCCGGATCGGCCTCGCACGTGGCGGCCGTGACGGCCGACGTCGGGGCGATGATCCGCTTGGGGCGGGCCAGCGTCTTGCCGGCCACGGTCACGGTCTCGGAGACCACCTTGGTGGTGGTGTTGCTCAGACCGTCGAACAGGGCGGTGGAGACCTGCCATGTGGTGGCCGCCGAGCCGGGCTTGGCGAACGTCGTCACCGAGCCCTCGGTGTCCGACAGGGTGAACGAGCCGGTGACACTCCCCTTGAGGGTGAGCGCCTCGGCACCGGGCTCGGGCACCCAGCCGGTCCTGGCCGCGTTGGCGGTGAAGTGCACCGCGTCGCCCTCGGACATCACCACGTCGACCGCGGTGTCGGAGATCCTGCGGATGTGGCTGTAGTCGGAGGTGGTGTCGTCCGCGACGGTGCCGGCGACCCACTCCTTGCCGAAGATCGGGGCCTGCCCCTCCTGCTTCGCGCCCTGGTCGGGGTTGCGTGAGGAAGCGGTCCGTGTCATCTCCATGCCGAAGAACGACGCGTCGGTCTCCGACAGCGTGTAGTCACCGGTGAGCAGGTTCAGCGAACCGGGACCGGTCTCGGTGGTGGCCGCGCCGTCGGCGTTGCGGTCCACGACCACGGTCAGCGGTTCGGTGCTGCTGGCGGCGGAGTTCGGGCCGGTGAAGTCGGCCTTGATCTGGACCGTGCCGTCGGGGTCGACGGTGCCGGTGGCGTTCCAGACCAGCTCCGCGTTCCTGCCGCCGGTGAGCCCGACCGGCCAGGCGGTCAGCGCCGTGCCGCCGGAGGTGACGTCGCCGACGGGGATCTTCACCCAGGCGTCGGCCTCGGAGCGGCGCCAGGAGAAGGAGACCTTGTCGTACTTGCCGCCCTCGGCCTCGGCGACCAGCGGCAGCCGGCGTGCGGTGCGCTCGCCGTCGGCCGGCTGGAGGAAGCCGCCGGAACCGGCGTGGAAGGTGTACTCCTTGGCCTCCGACTTGTTGTCCGCCTTGTCGACGGACCGCACCTGGAGGGTGTGGGTGCCGTTCTTGGGCGGGGTGACGGAGATGGCCTTGGCCGCGCCGGCGCCGCCGGTGGCGACCCTGGTCCAGGTCACGCCGTCCAGCGACCACTCCAGCCAGTTGTGGTCCGCGGAGGGCGGGGTGACGGTGAAGGTGCCGGCCTGTCCGGCGCCCTTGACCCATTGGCCGGCCGGGTAGTCGGTGGAGGTGATCTGCGCCGGGGCGGACGGGGCCGAGGTGTCGACGGTGAACGTCTTCCACGCTGACCAGCCGGTGTTGTAGTGCGTCCCGTCGTAGGGGTTGGTGCGGAACTTGTACGTCTTGCCGTTGCTCAGCGCCCCGGACGGAACGGTCACCGACGCCGGGGACCCGGAGGCCACGTACTTCGAGACGATCACCTCGCCGACCTGGGTGTCGGTGGCGTTGTCGTAGATCTGGAAGGTGCCGTTGACCTTGTCACCGTCGGCGTCGACGAAGGTGTCGCGCAGCGTCGGTGTGGTGGTGTTCACCATGTAGGCGCCGTCGTAGGAGAAGAACGGCGGACCGGCCTCCTGCTTGGTGCCCGTCTTCGGCCGGAAGTTGTAGGTCACGACGAGCTTCGGCGGATTCGTCGCCGCGTTCGCGGAGTTGACCCGCTTCCACTGCGCCACGGCCGACTCGCTCGTCGCACGCAGACCCATGTGCCCGCGGGTGGCCTTGGCCGAGGCCCAGTCCTGCGCCAGCGTGGTCGCGTCGGCGTTGATCCAGCCGTCCGGCTGGGACGTGCACGAGGCGTTGCCGCGGGTCTCGGTCGAGGTGGCCTTCTTCGCCGTCATGGTGGGACGGTTCGTCCACCGGGAGGTCGTCGACGCGGCCCCGGAGGACCACACCTCCCACGACTGTGGCGAGCAGTCCGTCTGGTTGGCCGAGTGGAAGTTCCACAGGCTCAGCTTCGCGCTGGAGACCAGGGCATCGGCGATCGGCGAGGTGTTCCAGCTGACGAAGGACTGCGCCGTGCGGGGCGTCCCGTCGGCGTTGGTGGTGCCCGGGTTGCCGAAGTCCAGCTCCGTCGCGGACGACCAGTCGACTGTCTCGCCCTGCTGCACATAGGTGTCGAAGACATTCGACAGCGAGGACGTCGACGGGTCCACCGTCACGGGGTACTTGGTCTCGGGATCGGCGAGGAACTCGGGGTCCGGGGTGACCACCAGGTCGACGCCCGCCTCCCTCTCGACCATCTTCATCGACACCGGCACCCGGCGGGTGTGCTCACCGGAGCGCTTGTCGACGGTGGAGTCCCACATCACCGGCGCGGGCATGACGGCCCGCTTCTTGTTCTTCCTGTCGGTGAACTGCAGGCTGCCGTTCTTCAGCTGCCTGACCTTCAGCCCGTCGGTCTCCAACGGCAGCGTGTAGGAGAACCCGTCGGTGGCCGGCTTCTTCTTGATCTCGACGTACTGCTCGAAACCGGTGCGGGTCGCCTCGACCACCACATCCGCGCCGGGCACCGCGTTGACGTACTCCGCACGCGTCCCGTTCAGTTCCGGCTCCGGCAGACCGCCCTTCCAGCGCAGCGTGATCTGCTCACTGCCCTCGCCCAGCGTCACCAGGTCGACGGCCTTCGACCGCTGCGCCGCCTTCAGCGACGTCGCCGGCGTACCCGTCCTGCCCGCCAGCCGCAGCCCGTTGGGGTGCGCCACCGGCTCCACGCCGCTGCCCGATTCGCGCAGCTCCACATCGACGTTCACCCACGTGCCGTCACGCTCGAAGCGCACCGGCCCCGCCGACAGCTCCGTGGTCAGGCTGCCGTCCTTGTTCACCCAGGTCGTCGAGGTCTCGGTGCGCTCCGACAGCGCCTCCACGCGCTTGCCCGACAACCGCGCCGCGACCTTCGCCGACGCGATGTCGGCCGCGGCGGTCGCCGCCTCGGGCTTGGCGGGCTTCGCCTGCGGAGCGGCCTCGGCCGCCCCCTGCAGCAGGCTCACGGACATGACCGCGGCCAGCCCGTTCGCCGTCCAGCGCAGATACTTGCTGCGCTCATGCCAAAAGGTCCTTCTCCGGAAAGGAGAGGACGAATCCCCCAGTGGTATCAACATCCACCCGTATTCGGTTCTGAGCCGCCAAGTTGTAAGGCTGCTGTAAAGAAGTGTGGTCGATGTGAAAACCTAGCCTCCACAAGAAGTGGACAAAAGCATTGATCATCGCAAAGGTGTGCGACATGCCTTGGCATTCCCTGTGACATGGCTCACCGCCGCAGGGGCTTGCCCGCTCCGAGGAACCGCACTCCCGGCCCACCGACTCCGCGCCCTTCGCACGCACGCTTCCCCGTGATGTTCCGGGCGCCGTCTCCCCGAGAGAGGGCGGGAGTCGTCCGGGAACCGGATTCCGCAGGCGGTTTTTCATGGTTCCCAAGAGACCCGAGAAACAAGTCAGGGGCCTGACCCGCTCTCGCGGATCAGGCCCCTGACCTGGTGTTCACTGTCGGGGTGGCGGGATTTGAACCCACGACCTCTTCGTCCCGAACGCGATCAGCCGCTTCGTGACCTTGCGCTGAGGGTTCCTGACCTGCTTGATCGGCCGCGGTGTCGTCCATTACCGTCCAGGACGGTCTTACTGCGACTGCTTCGTTTGGCCCCCTGTTTGGCCCCCGAAGCGCAGTTCCATCGTCGGCTCATCAGGGCCTCTTGAACACAAGAACTGTGCCGCGTACAGGCCATTCGCCGCGGAGCGACAGTCAGCCTGGGAGCACCCTGCTGTCCTCATCGGTAGGCGGATACCGCCGAGAGGAAGAGTGCCATCACACCCCCGAGCGCCCCACCCCCCACCAAGAGAGCGCTCGGCAGTGCCGTTCCTGCTCGGTAGGCGAGCAGACAGGCTGCCACTCCAACGTTGAGGGCCACTGACAGGGCCAGCAGCAACGCCAGCAGCTGAACCGTGATCACTCAGCATCTCCCTTTCTAGAGCGGGCTCACCGTGAGCCCTTCAGCACTCCGAAGGTCGCTGTAGCGGGCAGTGTCCAGCAGCCTTCTGCCCTGACTTGGACAGCAAGGCCACATCGATGCAGCTGAGCGGCTTAAGCTGCCCCTGTCCAAGGAGCCAGACCTGGACAGAGACGGCCAGCCGGCTGACAAGAGGAGGGGTCGGTGCCCAGCGAGGAGG
Organism: Streptomyces sp. CA-210063; assembly: GCF_024612015.1. Classification (NCBI taxonomy): domain Bacteria; kingdom Bacillati; phylum Actinomycetota; class Actinomycetes; order Kitasatosporales; family Streptomycetaceae; genus Streptomyces; species Streptomyces sp. CA-210063. The sequence continues at coordinate 4,756,455 of NZ_CP102512.1, read as the reverse complement.
AAGGCTCCGCGTTCCTTGCCGAAGTGCGCAATCTTGCAGTCCTCAGGAACGACAAGCTGGACGGTCGGCCCGCTGACAGGGCCCTGGCCAGGAGGGCGAATGTCTCTCCGACGACCGTCGGGCAGTGGTTGCGAGGGAAACGCTTCCCTCAACGGGTCGACGAGCTGTTGGTTGTCGTCGATGCCTTGCGTGAGGAAGCCCAGACGCGGGAGCTCCTCGGTGATCCCACGGTGGCCGCACTGCTTGATGAGCGTCACTGGCGTAACGCGCATCAAGCAGAAGCAGCGCAACGTGCGCGAAATACGCGCGATGATGTCAACCGGGCCCGCGCCCGTAGCATTCTTGCGGCTAACGCGGCAAAAGAGCGGTTTGCTGCTCTGCCGGATAAGCCGCGCCCCATGACGTCTTGGACCCCGCAGCAATTGGGTGTCCATCCGGCCGTTGGTGGTGAGCCAGGGAAAACGTCTAGTCGTTTCGCACTCCCGACGTATATCGAACGCCCGCATGACTCAGGTGTTCGCCAGCACCTCGCATTGCTCGCGGAAGGAGGAAATAAGGGTCTTGTTGTCATTAGGGGGAGTTCGTGCACTGGCAAAACCAGAACCGCATACGAGGCAGTTAAAGCCATCCTTTCCGAGTGGGATCTTGTTTTCCCTAAGGATGCGGATAGCTTACTAGCTGTCCTCGCTGCTGGCGCGTTCGAGTGCAACACGATTCTCTGGCTTAATGAAGCACAGAACTTCTTTTACGGAAAGTACGGTGAAGCTGCTGCCGCAGCATTGCGTAGACACCTTGAAGACCCTGGGCCCGCGCTAGTCATTGCGACAGTCTGGCCTGAGTATCACAAAGAGCTCACAGTGACTCCATCGCCGGGGCACGAGGACTCGCATCATCACGCCCGTGAGCTTCTTTCTCAGGAATTTAGAATTGAGGTGCCCGCCTCCTTCTCTGATGCTGCACTTGAGGAGGTTAGGGCGCGTGCGTCAGAAGACGCGTCACTGTCAGCGGTTCTCAGTACCGCCTCTGATAGCGTCACGCAATTCCTGGCTGCGGCTCCAAACTTGGTTGACCATTACGAACACCCCTCCGGGGTAAGTGGGCCATATGGAAAGGCCGTGATTACGGCCGCTATGGATGCCCGCCGTCTGGGAATATCCGAGCCGCTATCCTTGCATTTCTTAGAAGCTGCTACCCCCGCGTATCTGACGCCTGAAGAGCGCGCCTCGGCAGACCCGGCAACGTGGTTCACTGATGCTCTGGCGTACGCTCGTACGAAGATCAAGGGTGTGGCTGCTGCCCTGCAGGATGTTCCGAATGACAGTGGTATGGGTGCGCAGCCCGGTGTGGTCCGTCTAGCGGACTATCTGGATCAATATGCTCGGGACGTTCGGAAATACCTTGTTCCGCCACAGGGGTTCTGGAACGCTGCGAGAGAAACGCTTGAGTCGGTCGAAGAGTTGATGTCGATTGCTGCCTCTGCGCGGGATCGATGGCGGAAAAGGGTTGCCGCCGATTTGTACAATAAGGCGGCAGAATTCGGTAGCACAGAGGCGCTTAGGTGGTTGGCGTTTCTGCGGGAGCAAGCAGAAGACCTTGAATCCAGGGAGCGTCTTACACTCGCTGCGGTGAAAGCTGGAGATGTCTTTGCGCTACGCGACGCGGCAAGATGGTGTGAGCATAACGGCGACCATGCTGAGGCCATGCGATTTGCGGAGGAGGCTGCAACTGCCGGTTACCCAACTGCTCTGTGGGAGGTAGCCAGGATATGCAAAGGGAAGGGTGACCTGAACGAGGCTGAGCGCATTTTTTGGCTGGCCGCCGAGGCGGGAAGCCCTGATGCGGTGACGGACTTGCTCAGGTTGAAAGTGAAGCTCGGAACTGCTGGTGAGGTTGACGAGCTGATTTCTGTTTTGGTAGAGACACAAGACGATGAGGCGCTTTTTACTTTGGGGCTGGAGAGTCGCGAAAAAGGAGACTTCGAGACAGCCGAGCGATTTTTCAGGCTGGCGTCTGAGATGGGTGACGTTTTTTCGTTTGTCGAACTTGGCGTAATGCGTAAGCTGGCTGGCCAGCGCGAGGAGGCCAAGCAGATATTCCAGCAAGCGGCTGAGCACATTGACTCGTACGCTCTAAGAGAGCTTGCTGCGCTTGAAGAGGAAGACGGGAATCTAGAGAAAGCTGAGAGCCTATATCTAGAGGTGCTGAGCCACGGGGATGAGGAAGCGGTTTGGTATGTAGCGCGAATGTATGAAAGGTGCGGTGATGCGGAGCGCGCCGAAATGCTAGCTAAGGAATCGGCTGATCAAGGCAACTTCTTCGCCATTTCACAGCTTGCAGAGCACCTGCTAGCCAATGATAGCGCTGATCGGGCTAATGACCTTCTTCGCTACGCGATTGAGCAGGCCGGTGCCACGGCATCCACATCGCTATTGCTTACGTTAATGACCTCAAGGCTATCCGGGGAAACTCAAGCATACGTGCGGCAAGCTGTTGATGGAGGTGATAGCTATTTGCTCATTGAGTTTGCTCGTAACATGGGATCGGTAGAGCCATGGCCGCAGATTCTCAAGTTCGGACTTGAACCTGATGGAAGTGTCGCTTCGCCTTGGTGACGAATTTTTGCCCCGGGTGTTGATTGTCGCCGACTATTTTGACAATTTCTTTCCTGGCTACTGTGGCAAGAATCCGGGTTTCTCCTGGCCGAGTGCCTGAAGCCGTGCAAGGTATTCCTCAGCCGCGGGCTCACCTACATAGCGACGCTTCATCTCGGCAGCGAGTTCGCGGCTCGTCATGATGAGCGACGGCACCGACCTTCGGTCACCTTCGAGTGCCCGCTCCCCCATGGTGAGAGCCTGTTCCAAGTCGCCCTCACGGGCCGCGGTCACGCCCAGCGTGACGCGCGCTTCCGCGTTGCGCATCGGCGAGCGCTCGGTGCCGTCGAAGTCTGCCCCTGTCCTCAGCACTTCTTCGGCGAGCGTACGCGCGAGCTTGTCTTCGCCAACGAGGCGGTAGCAGTCCATTTGATCAGGACCTACCGCGGTTTCCTCGACCGTCGCCGCGCGGCGCGTCCCCAGGAGGAATACCGGGAGCCCACGCCGCAGGAGTGGCGCGACTTCCAGCAGCACTTCGAACTCCGCAAGGTCTCGCTCGGCACCTGCGGGCGTCCCTACGGAACCCCCTGCAAGCACGAGCACGCCTGCATCCGCTGCCCGGTCCTCCAGATGGACCCCCGCCAGAAGCCCCGCCTCATCGAGATCATCCAGAACCTCCGCGAACGCATCCGCGAGGCCCGCGCCAACGGCTGGCTCGGCGAGGTTGAGGGACTTCAGGTCAGCTTCGACGCTGCGATGGCCAAGCTCAACAGCCTCAAGAACACTTCCACCGACGGACGCCCTCAACTGGTCGACCTCGGAATGCCCGTCATCACCGACCCCGCACCCCCGCCAGGAACAGGAGACCCCGGACGGCACCCCGCTCCCGCCGACCGCTGACCGCGTCGAGGACGTCCGCGAGCGGCTCCGCGACCCGGCCGCCGCCCGCGACGTCCTCGACCTCGACGGCTTCCACCCTCATGCCCAGGAGGTCGCTACGAGTGCGAGGCCGAGCATTTCGTTGCTTTCACTGACGTTGCCGCAGCCGTCATCTGCTATCGCTTCCTTGCCGACTGATCAGCGGGTGCAAACTCGTTCCCTTCGTCGGGCAGGGCAGACAAGGGGGCGGGGCCGGTAGCCAGGGTGGTGCGGCGGGCGAGATCGGGCAGGACGGTGGCCAGGCCGACCAGCGCCAAGACAGCGCCGAGCCAGAGCGGAGCGCGCAGCCCCCAGGTGTCGATCACCACGGCGCCGATGGAGGAGCCGAGGATGATGCCGAGGGTGATGAAGGAGGAGTGCACGGTGTTGACCAGGGGGCCTGCGTTGCCGGTGTGCTGGACGCGGGTCACCATGGCCGGGTTCATGGTGACGCCGACCAGGCCGATGCCCATCATGCAGATGACGGCCGGGGCGGGTACGTCGGCGAGGAGGGCGAAGCCGGTCAGGAACAGCGTGTTGAGGACGAGGCCGACGGCAAGGACCGGGACGGTGTGCCCGTCGGCGAAACGACCGACGACGTTGTTGCCTATGACGGTGGCGGCGCCGTAGGCGACGAGAAGCAGGGGGACGGTGCCGGTGGAGAAGCCGGTGACGTCGGTGAGGATGGGGTTGAAGTAGCTGAAGGCGGAGAAGGTGGCGCCGATGATCAGTGTGCTGCTGGACAGCACCAGCCACATCTTGGGCTTCTTGAAGACGCCGACCTCCTGGCGCAAGCCGCCGCTGCTCGCCGCGCGTTCGATGCGGGGCACGCCGAACAGGGTGGTCCCGGCCGCCACCACGGTGATCAGGGTGATCGTCCAGAACGCGGCGCGCCAGCCGAAACGCTCGCCGACCAGCGTGGAGATGGGCAGCCCGAGCAGGGTGCCGAGCATGAGGCCGTTCATCACGACGGCGATCGCGCGGCCCCGGATCTCCGGGCGGGTGATCTGGGCGCACATCGAGATGCCCACGCCGAAGAACGCCTGGGAGGCGATGCCGGCGATGATCCGCGCGGCCATCATCGTGCCGTAGCCGGTCGCGGTGGCGGCCAGTACGTTGCCGGCGAGGAAGATGACGAATAGCACCATCAGTGCCGTACGTGGTGGGAACTTCATCAGGGCCACGGTCAGGAACGGGCCGCCGGCGGCCATGGCCACCGCGAAGGCGGTGATGAGGTAGCCGATCTGAGGGATGGTCGCGTCCAGTCCTTCGGCCATCTGCGGCATCAGCCCGGCGACCACGAACTCACTGGTCACCATGGCGAAGATGCCGAGTGCCAGGACGTATACGGCACGAGGCACGTTCGATCTCCTTCGAGGTCAGTTATGTATTGAACGGTCCAAAACGTGGGCAGGCGTGGACGCGGCCCCCGGTGGCGTGCGCCGTCAGCCGGTGAGTGCGTCCATGGTGATTTCGGCGATCGACTCCAGTGCGGCCCGGTCGGCGCCGCCCTGACTGGAGATGCGCATGCCGCCGATCGCCGCGTTGACGAAGCGGGCAAGCGCTCCGGCGTCGCGAGGAGAGGTGATGCTGCCTTCCCGCTGCCCCTCCTGGAGCACCGCGCGCAGTGCCGTCAGTCGACGCCGTGTGTCGCGGTCCAGCATTTCCGCTGCCCGCGGGTCCCGGGCGACCAACTCGACCGTGGTGTTCACGGTCAGACAGCCGAGGCCACGTCCGCCCGTCCGATGGTCCGTCTCCGTCTCGCCGTCGACGACCATGGCGAACAGGGTGCGCAGCCGGTCGGCGGCGCTGTGTCGGGTGTCCTCCAGGACGGCCAGCTGGGCAGTCGTCATGGAGTCGATGTAGCGGGCCAGTACGCGCTCGAAGAGATCGTGCTTGCTCTTGAATGTGTTGTAAATGCTGCTGCGTCCCAGTCCTGTGGCGTCACACAAGTCCTGTGTGGAGGTGGCCTCGTAGCCCTTCTCCCAGAACGTGCGCATCGCCGCATCCAGGGCACCTTCCTCGTCGAACGTCCTCGGTCGGGCCATGGCGCGACCTTAGCCGTTTTGGACTGCCCGTTGCAATACTCTTTTGGAGGCCCACTCCTACCGCGACCTTGAAGCCTTTACGGCGTGGTCGGTGCCGGAGGAGCACATCTGGCCGTCAGTCCAAGGCTGTCCGTGACAACCAACACCGACTGCGGCGTACCACCAAACGCAACAGCTCGTAGTCCGGAAAAGCGCGCCCACCTTCGCCCGTGCCCTCGCCGACCGGCTCACCGCGGCCGGGCACACGGTCACGGTCCACCACCGCGACTTGGACAAGCCCGTCGTCCAGCGCTGAGCGCACGTTCGCCCCGATGGTCGCAGGCCGGGTTCGACTCCTGGTCGGGGCGCTTTCCCCTGCCGCGCTGCGGCTCGGGTTCTTCCGGAGCAGTCGCCGTCTCACCAAACGCCTGCGGCTCTCCGGCTCCGTGTCCCTCCCACTTCAGGAGCTGTCATGCGTACGTACATCGGCCACCAACAGGCCATCTCTGCCGCGGACTTCGCGGAGCTGGCGCTCGGCACCCCGGTTGAGCTGTGGCTCGGGGTCGAGGGCGAGACGGACGAAGAGCGCGCGGCCCGCGAGGACGCGGCGCGCGACATCCTCGCCGACAACCCCGACCTTCCCGACGACCTGATCCGCATCGCTGCGCAGGTCATCGAGGAGAACCCGGACCTGTTCGACGTCATCCCCCTGATCCGCCCCGCCCGGCGCCGCCGCGCGGCACGCAAGGGGGTGGCGGCATGAGTGACGCGCTGACGCTGGACGATCTCGCCGTGCCCCTGCGCGCGCTGCGCCTACTGGCCGCGGACTTCGGGCACCTGTCGGCACCGTCGGTGCAGGTGTCCACCGTCTACCCGGAGCGGTTGGAGCTGACGTTCTACGACGACCTGCCGGGCTTCGAGGCGTGGCGGGAGGCCCTGGGGATCGCCCCGGACGCTGTGACCTACCGCGAGCAGAGCGACGGCCGGACGCGAGTCCTGCGCACGACCGTCGACTACGCGGGCCCGGTGGTCCGTCTGACTGGCTACGCGGACATCGTCGCCCCGGTGTTGGTCGGGGGTGCGGCATGACGACCGTGCAGACCATCGAGTCGTCGGCCGTGCCGCCGCTGACCCGCCCGGAGATGGGGCTCGCCGGAGTCGGCGCGCTCGCCGCGGCCGGAGTCGGCGCGCTCGGCCTGATCTCCTCGTTCGACGCCGTCTCCGAGGCTGCGGCCCGCTGGGGGTTCGGCGAGCCGTGGATGCTGCCGGTTGGTATCGACGTGGCCATTCCGGTGTTCACCGTGGCCAACCTGCTGTTGATCCGCATGGATATGGCGCTCGCGTGGGTGCGGTTCGTGCCCTGGGTGCTCACGCTGATCACGTGCGGGCTGAACATCGCGGCCGGTCATTCCCTGTCGGCCAAGGTCGCGCACGGCACGATGCCGCTGCTGTGGGTCGTGTTCTCCGAGATCGGCGCGCACATCTACGCCGTGCGGATCGGCGCGGCCACCGGCCGCCGCATGGAGAAGATTCGGTTCTCCCGCTGGCTGCTCGCCTTCCCCTCCACCTTCGCCCTGTGTGGCGCCGCATGACGCTGTGGGAGGTCACCTCGTACTCCGAGGCGCTGACGCTGGAGAAGGAACGACAGTTGGCCCGCGCGGACCTGCGCGAGCGCTACGGCCGCAAGTGGCGGACGAAGACCCCGCGGCGCGAGCGCGTGATGCTGCGCATGGGCGACCTGGCCCCTGCCACCGAGCAGGAGACGCCCGCACCGCCCCCGGTAGAGAATCCGCCGGCGCCCCCGGTCGACGCCAAGCCGCGCCCGCGCCGCCGGGCACCCGCCAAGGGCAAGGCCAAGGCACAGCGCACCTTCGAGGAGCTGCTGACCGAGGCGCGCGCGGTCACCTCTGAGTGGCCGGACGCTGACTTGACCGCGGATCGCATCCGCACGGCGGTCCACGTCTCGCAGGCCAACGCCCGCACACTGCGCGACACCCTTAAGAGCGAGCGCGCCGACGGCCGTCCGCTGCACGCCGTCACCGCTCCCGACGCCACGGCGGCCGGCGACAGTGTCGAGGGGGTGGCCGCGTGAACACCCTGGCCACGGTCCTGCTGTCCGCGCTGCCCCTGGCCGCTGGTTGGGTGGTGCATGTGTGGTGGCTGCGAGGCTGCCTCAACACCGCCCGGCGTGACCCGCTCACCGGGTTACGCACCCGCGATGGCTTCACCCACCGCGCCACAGCCCTGCTCAGGGACCCGCGCGCGGTCGTGGTACTCGCCGACGTCGACAAGTTCAAGCACATCAACGACACCTACGGGCACGCGGCCGGGGACGCCTTGTTGAAGGCGACCGCCGACCGGCTCGCCCACCACGTCGGCCGGTCCGGGGTCGCGGGGCGGCTCGGGGGCGATGAGTTCTTCTCTGAACTAGCGAGAGCGTTCCGTGATCAGGTGACGGGACGATCAGTCCTGAGGAAACCGGTGTGGGGCCGGAGAACGGTGGCGAACGGCGCGGGTGTTAGTTTCCTTCCCGTGTTAGGACACCAGGACGAGACGAGGGCGGCCTATGACGGGGTCGTCGATCTGTACGCGTCGATGTTCGCCAATGGGCTGGAGACGCACCCGTTCGCGCGGAACATGATCGGCACTTTCGCCGAGCTCGTGCGTGGCACGGGGAACCTGCGGGTAGCCGACGTCGGGTGCGGCCCCGGTCATGTGACGGCGATGCTGCATGACTTGGGGCTGGACGCTTTCGGGCTCGACCTCTCCCCGGCGATGGTCGCCCACGCCCGGCGGGCCCATCCGGCGCTGCGGTTCGATGAGGCGCGGATGGAGGCCCTGCCGGTCGAGGACGGTGCGCTCGGCGGAGTGCTGGCCCACTACTCGATGATCCATACCCCACCTGGAGAATTGCCCGCGCTGCTCGCCGAGCAGGTGCGTGTCCTGGCACCAGGGGGCCTGCTCTTGGTGTCCTTCTTCGGGACCGAGGGACCGGAGCCGGTCCGCTTCGACCACAAGGTGACGCCCGCCTATAGCTGGCCGGCGGACCGGTTCGCCGAGCTGCTCGCCGAGGCCGGACTCGTCACGTTCGCCCGGCTGCTCCACGACCCAGCGTCCGAGCGGGGCTTCCTCGACACCCATTTGCTGGCCCGCCGCCTGTAGGGCGTGGCTCGTGGCCTGGATCGGGGTGGTGTAGATCATCCGCGTGGATGAGGCTCCGCTAACTTGAAGGTCCTTTTGCCGTACTGATTCGTGTCGCGATCTGGCTGAAGCGCGGCATGCCGAGATCGATCACTTGGCGTTGACGGACTTGCTCTGCATCGAGCTGGGTGAGCTTCTCCTCTGCGCTGGCGAGGCTGACTCGGAGTCCTTCGATCTCACCGAGCCATCCCTCCTGTTCGGCTTCGGTGATTCGGGCGATCAGGTTGTCGCGAATCTCGACGAGGCGGTGTCTCTGAGCCGGATCCGGTCGGAGCATGGAGCATCGAATACAAGCGTGTTCGTGGATGCATGGAGTGCCGAATGCGCGAGCGCAGATCCCGATGGACAGTTTGCGTCGCTCGAAATGCCCGAGGAAGGCGTCCCACTCCTCGTTGGTTGGGGTTCGGTACTCCTCGCTGGGACGCAGCGCTCGGCGCCGCGCGATGAACGCGCGATGCGCCTCGATCGCCTCGCTGGGGTAGATGGCGTTGTACCCCATGGTCGTGTTGATGTTGGTGTGCCCGGCGATGACCTGCGCGATGTGCGGGGGAAGGCCGCTGCGGATGGCGTCGGTGATGAAGATCCGCCGGAAGTCATGGGGCGAGAAATCCAAGGGCTGTCCGGCCGAGTCGGTGAGGTTCGTAGACGCCAGTACTTCTTGGAGCGCTTCGCGCAAGAACTTCGGGGAGAGGCGGGAGCTCTCGCCGCTGCGGCACCATTGGAAGAGCAGTGGCATCTGCGGGTTCCAGGTCTTCTCAGCCATGTCATAGCTGGAGACGTAGGGGACGGCACCGGTGCGCGAGTCGCGAACACGGGCGATGATCGCGCTCAGTACGTCGGCGAGTTCTGGGCTGACCAGGATGACTCGTTCCTCGTCGGTTTTGGAGGGCGCGATCTGCAGGAGGGGGACGATCTCGCCGGTCGTGGGCAGCCTGTATTGGATCAGGCTGTGATGGCTGGCCTCCAGCATTTCCTCGATGCGGACCCCGGTGTGCTGAAGAAACTCGACCATTGCCCAGGCCCAGAACGCGCGGCTTTCCGCGAGGGCCAGGTCGATGCGCCGGCCGGTGGCCATGTTCACCGCCCAGGTCGTTCCGTCCTTCGCTGCTCGCGCGAAGGTGTCGCCCGCGAAGGTGAAATGGTCGCCTGGCGGGGTGTCCATCAGCGCCTGGAGTCGGGCTTTGGCCTCGTTCAGGCATGATGAAGCCGCTCGGGCGACGGCAGGCAGAGCCGGGAGCCGTTCCCGCGTCCGGTGGTCCATCCGGGCTTTGCGCCGCTTGTTGTCCTTCACGACGGCGACATCCGCGTCCTTGATCGGGCTCGGCACCGCCCAGGGCCCCCAGCGCGCCGGCTCGTCGATGGCCCACTGGGCGATGTCGAGATAGAACGCCCGCACAGAGATCATGATGCTGGCGACGTTGACGCGCGCGGTCACCACTTCACGCACTGTGCCGTCTGGCTGGCGGCGCCGTTCGATGCGGGTCCGGCATCTCTGCTTCCAGGCCGCGCTCACCTCGGGTGCCAGGTGGAGAGAGTCGATTCCCGGATGATGCTGTTCCAGGTCGCCCCAGAAGTTGCTGGCCAAGTGCCGGGATAAATTGTTCAGGGACGTGTAGTCGAGACCGGGCTGCCGCTCTTTGAGGTAGTCCACCAAAAGATCTCTGATGGGGCGGCAGCGGACGCCGAATCGGTCGATGAGCTGTTCCATCGATACCTGCCCACTGGTGTTGGCCAGGTAGCGCAGCGAGCTGGGTGCTTCTGCAGGGAGGGTGCCCAACTCCCTCAGCCAGGCATAGAAGAGGGTGTAGCCGCGGGATTTGTCGTTCGCTGCTTTGAGCGCGGCGAGATACTCCACTGCGTCGCCGACGGTGATGTCGGCCAAGGTGCCGCCCTTGGCGGCAACGATCTTGACCAGCGCGTGCAGGGCATGGCGCCCGACGTTGGAGGACCATGTAGCAGGTTCGATCATCGCTTCAAGCTGGGAGAATCCTTCCGGATCACGGGTAGGGATGAGCCCGATCCGCAGGCTGGTCATGTTGGCCGAGGTTCGCGAAAGCAGCCAGGGGAGGGCTGGCCTGATGACGTCTGCACAGATCAAACTCAGTAGCCCGCCGGACAAGGTCTGCCGTTGCGAGGGGCCCGCGGCGGTTCCGATCCAGCCGGGTGCCAACCGCGCCCAGTCGTTGCCAGGACGTGTGCTGGCGGGGCTGGCGTTCCACCGCTGCTGCCAGGTGGCCCCGGAGAAGGTGTCCAGCCACTGCAAGATTTGGCGAGCTCCGCGGATCCGGGCTCGGTGGTGCCTCACGTCCGCCGGCCGCAAGGGAGGCTGCTGCAGACGAGCCAGGATGTCGGCCTGCGTGCCTGCCGTGGCCGCCCAGTCGTCCGCGGCAGGTCTGGGCGGGAAGCGCAGGGCGACGGCCCTCAATGCTTCTCCGGCCAGGCTCAGGGACGTGGGAGGTGCGACATGCGTGGCGACGGACATCGTCTCTGCAGGTGTCACCAGGCAGTCCCGAAGAGGTTGTTGAGGGATTCAGGGTTGTAACCGGCCGCCGGTGGCGGTGGAACCCGCTCGGCGGACTTGGCCCGTCGGGCATGGTGTGCTCGAACGTGTTCGATCACCTCGTCCCGGTCGGCCGGCAGATAGAGCTGTGTCGTCGACAGGTGTGCATGGCCGAGCACCCACTGCACGTCGGTCAGTGGCATCTTCGGATCCCTCGCCAGCCGATAGGCGGCGGTGTGTCGAAGATCGTGGAGAGTCCAGTTTGTACCGAGCAAGCTGTTGGCCCGGTTGAACATCGCACGGGCCGCCGGATAGTTCAGGGGACGCCACGGACGGCGTAACGTCCACCACAGCCCCTCGCTCTGTCCGCGGGGGACCCCCGCCCGCCAGGCGCTCTCCTGATAGAGCCGTAGCCAGACGAAAGCGTCGGCTGAGCAGGGGAGTTGTTGATAGGCCCGGCTCCCCTTGCGGACCACCCCCAGGACCTGTTGGCCGGGCAGCGCGTCGCGTTGCCGACTGGTGAGCAGTTCCTCAGCACGAGCCCCGTTGGAGACCCAAAACGCCAGCAGAGCTCGATCACGGTCGTGCTTCAGCGCGGCGAAGAGCGCGTTGAACATCGCGTCGGGGATCCGCCGAGGCGCTCGCTTGGGGATGGCCGGCCGGTAGCGGCCCTGTCGTTCGTGGCGAAACCGCTCGTCAGGGTTGTGGTGAGCGTGTGCCCTGCCACGGCGCCGGGAGCGATCCAGTGGAAACGGGTTCAGGATCGGGCCGGTTCCCTCGGAGAGGTGGAAGTCGTAGAAGGCCCGCAGGACGGTCTCGCAGTGCGCTCGCGTTGTCGGCGCGTATCTCGGCCCTGGGGACGACTTTCCTGTGATCGGATTGGGGGCTCCGGGCGGCAGCTGCTCTCGTACTGGCTTTGGTGTTGTCTCCGTCTGGATGGCCCGTCGGTGGCGCCAGTGCAGCGGTGCGAACTTGTTCGCGATCTGCATCCAGCGGGCGAAGTCCCGAGCGTCCGACCGGCCTGCACGATCCCAGGCAATCCCCCAGCCCCACAGGAAGCGCCACCAACGCAGCAGATCCATTCCGTATGACCGGATCGTGGCTGCTGACTTGTCACAAACAGCAGCTCCGCGAAGAAGGCGGCCACAGGTTCGATCTCGACACCGTCCGCGTCCAGGAGGACAAACGGTCTCCATCGATCTCCTGTCTCCGCCAGCTGTCCAGCCTCGGGCAGCACGAAGCTTGCTAACTCCCTCTCGGGTTCCCGTCCAAGCATCCACGGAAGCTAGCAGAAAGGCTATCTGACCTGCGAAAATGTTGGAGTTAGTTCAGTCAACGGTTCGCCGCCGTGGTCATCGACGACCACGGCACCGCCGGGGACCTGCTCGCCGTGCTGCACGGCGTGCTCGCCCGGCCGGTCGACGGCCAGGACCCGGCCGTACGCACTACGGTCTCGCTCGGCTGGGTGCGCGCCGCCGACTTCCCCGCCGATGACCTGTCCGGGCTGCTGCAGCGGGCGGATGAGGCGATGTATGCGGCCAAACAGGCCCGCGCCGGAACTCGTGGCGCCGGGCTCGGCCGGCTGTTCGCCACCGTCGCCGGACGCCGTGCCGGCCGAACCGGCGCCCGCAAGGATGCCCCGATCGTCGGGGTGGCCGCCTGATGTCCCGGCCTACGGCAAGTGCTACGACCCGACCGGCAGCCAGTTCGGTATCCCCACCTACCCGTGGCGCTACGCCCCCGACGGGCTTGCCACGCGCCGCCAACTGCGCGCCCGTGGCTTACGTCCGGGCGGTCAGCCGATCGCGGCTCAGGTGCTGCGTCCGCGCTACCGGCGCGGACCGCTGGTCGCCTACCTCTACCGCGTCGACCGCGCCAAGCCCGTCCGGCCGATGACGCCCGGCAAGCGGGCCGCGCTCGCCAAGGCGATGTGCGCCCGCCGCACCTGCCCGCAGTGCCGCACCGACGCGGGATACGTCATCCCCACCTCGCTCGGCATGTGCGTGCCCTGCGCCTACCCCGAGGAACAGCGCGCTGCCTGACCTACAGGCTGTCGAAGAAGTTCAGGACAGCTTCCAGGATCCGGTTTCTACGCCGGTGTGACTTGCTGCAAAAACGCCGTCTGCGCCAGCGACTTCGCGGCTGTTGCACCGGCCTGCCGCACCACCTGCACGGCCGTGTCCTGACCTGAGATTCCCCCATGCCGCACACCGTAGCGGCGCCCCGCGGGGTCCGGTCGCCCACCTCCTACAGCGACGGCCGGACCCCGCCTTTCCTCCCCTTGGAAGGGACCTTCAGTGAAGCACCCCGACGACGACAACGAACTCTTCAACCGACTCGAAGCAGAGCTGAACACCGACCGCGCTGCCGACTCGGGTGGCGAGGTAGTCGACCTCGACAAGGCACGGTCGGCCCGCGAGCAGTCGGCCGACCCGACCGCCCGACCCGACTCCGACCGGTCGGCCGACTCCGCGCCGGAGCGGTCGGGCACCGAGTCGGGCGACCCGACCGCACGCGTGATGGTCGACCTGCCGACTGCCAAGGCGACCGGTCCGGGCTACCTCGGTCGGCTGCTCGCCGCGCAGCGCCGCCCGGTCGTTCCCGCGTGGCTGAAGTCCGTGGCGGAGCTGAAGACCGCCACGGCGTGGGTGGCACGCCACTACGCCCACTCGGTCGGCTATCACGCGCTGCGCTCGCCGGTCTACGCCGCACGGCTCACGCTTCAGGCGCCGTCCGGTGCCGCCAAGTTCGTGGGCGGCACCATGCGGTGGATGGCCGACCGCGAGGGCGAGCCGGTCCGACTCGCCGCCGTGAGGCGTGAGGACGCGGCCGAGTACCTGAAGCTGTCACGGCAGCGCGACGGACGGGTCCGACTGCGCACCCTCGTGACCGTGCTCGCGATGTTCATCGGGCTCGGCTCCGCGCTCGCCATCTACGTGCTCGCCCCTGCCTGGCTTCAGGCGGTGTCGGTGGGCGCGGTCGGGATGGCGCTCGGGTTCGCCGGCCGCCGGGCGGATGCTCCGGTCATCCACCGCGCGGTGGAGTTGCCCAAGGCTGTCAAGCTCACCAGTGACATCGTGCTGCGGGCGCTCGGCTCGCTCGGCATCCCCGCCATCAACCAGGCGCAGGGCAAGGGCCGCGACGGCTTCGAGTTCACCGCGCCCATCACACGGGACGGTCCGGGCTGGCGCGCGGAGGGCAACCTCCCGTACGGCGTGACGGTCACGGACGTGATCGAGCGGCGTGACCGGCTCGCGTCCGGTCTGCGCCGCCCGCTGGGGTGTGTGTGGCCTGAGGCGGTGCCGAACGAGCACACCGGTCATCTCGTGCTGTGGGTCGGCGATCAGGACATGTCGACGTCCCGCAAGCCCAAGTGGCCGCTGATGAACAGCGGCAGCGTCAACCTGTTCAAGCCCGTCGCCTACGGCACCGACCAGCGCGGACGCTGGGTAGAGGTCACCCTGATGTACATCGCGGGCATCATCGGCGCCATCCCGCGCATGGGCAAGACCTTCCTGCTCCGCCTGCTCCTGCTCATCGCCGCGCTGGACCCGCGCGCCGAGCTGCACACCTACGACATGAAGGGCACCGGCGACCTGGACCCGGTCGGCAACGCCGTCTCGCACCGGCACGCCGCGGGCGACGATGACGACGCCATCGAGTACGCGCTGAACGACTTCCGGGCGCTGCGCGAGGAACTGCGCCGCCGCACCAAGGTGATCCGCTCGCTTCCGCGGGACATCTGCCCGGAGTCGAAGGTGACCAGCGAACTCGCCGACAAGCGCTCCCTTGGGCTGCACCCCATCGTGATCGGGGTGGACGAGTGCCAGGTGCTGTTCGAGCACCCCAAGCACAAGGACGAGTTCGAGGAGATCGCAACAGACCTGGTCAAGCGCGGTCCGGCCACCGGCATCGTGCTGCTGCTCGCCACACAGCGCCCGGACGCCAAGGCATTGCCCACGGGCATCTCCGCGAACGCGTCGGCGCGTTGGTGCCTGAAGGTCATGGGGCAGTTGGAGAACGACATGGTGCTCGGCACGTCCGCGTACAAGCGCGGCGTGCGCGCCACCATGTTCGCCTGGGGCGACAAGGGCATCCACTACTTCGTGAGTGAAGGCTCCGACGCCCGGATCGTGGGCTCGGTGTACGTGGACGGACCCGGAGCCGACAGCATCGCCGCCCGCGCCCGCAAGGCACGCGAAGACGCGGGCACCCTGTCCGGTCACGCGCTGGGGGAGGAGCCGGAGACGGCCGCGAGCGCGTACGACCTGCTCGCCGACATCCTCGCCGTGATCCCCGTCAAGGAGACCAAGGTGTGGTCGGAAACCGTCGTCGCGCGGCTCGCCGAACTGCGCCCCGAGGTCTACGACGGCTGGGAGCCCGAGACACTCGCCGCGGCCCTGAAGCCGCAGGGTCTGTCCACGATCCAGGTGGGTCGCCGGGTGGACGGCAAGGTCGTCAACCGGCGCGGTGTCGACCGCTCCCACATCACGGCCGCGATTGCGGAGCGTGACGGAAAGCGGGACGCGGGCTGACCGTCTCGGGCCGCTAGCGCTAGCGGCACCCCCCGCTAGCGTTAGCGGCTCGCTTAGCGCGCCAAACCAGCTCTGATCAGGTCGCTAGCGCATAGCGGCCCACCTGCGGAAATCCCTGAAACCCGCCCGGAGGGCCCGTCATGACCCCTGCCCTGCTCGCTATCACACTCCTGCTCGGCGCAACGCTGTGTTACGCCACTGTGTGTGCTGCCTCGCCGTTCGGCAACTGCCGCAAGTGCAACGGATGGGGCTTCGCCATGAAGACCGACCGCAAGGGTCGCCAGAAGCGCGGCAAGGACTGCCGCCGCTGCAAGGCCACCGGCAAGCGCATACGCGTCGGCCGCTGGCTCTACAACCGCTGGGCCCGCATCTACCGCGCCGGAACCGACACCCCCCGCCCGGAAGGATTCCGATGATCCTCAACATCTCCGCCGTGCTGCTCTTCGGCGCCGCGTCCGCCCTCGCCGTCAAGACCAAGTCCGCCGGCGGGGGCGCGGCCATCGTGCTGTTCCTCTTCGGGTTCTTCGCCGCCGGGACCGGCGCGTACGAGCCCATTCACCACCTCGTCCAGGCGTCCGCCAACGCACTCAGCGACCTCGGCTGACAGGAGGCCCCATCGTGAACGAACCCGTCAAGCCCCTCTCACCCGGCCGCCGTGAGGCGGCCATGGAAGTCCACCGCCCCACACCGCTCGCCCCGATCCCGTCGGCGCCGGTCGCACCGGTGCAGCCGGGCGCCATCCCGGCCGTGGCGAGCGTGGTCCTGCCGGACGCCGCGTCGTCACCGGCTACACCCTCGAACCCGCCAAGCCCGAACCCGTCGCGGCCAAGCCGCCCGTCTCCCGCACGGCGGTGAACATCGCCCTCGGAGGCATCGGCTTCGGTGCCGTCTGTGGCGGACTGTTCCTGCTGACCGCGTTCATCACCGCACTGACCGCGCTCACCACCCAGCTCATCACCCTCGCCGCCGTCATCTTCGGCGGCTGGGTCGCCGTTCAAGTCTTCAGCGCGAGCGGACACGGCAGCGGGACAACGGTCAACATCCGCAAAGCCGTCTTCAAGCGCAACCACTTCCACGGCTAGCTACGCCCGAGGCGGGCGCCGTCTCACCACAAGCCTGCGCCCGCCCCGGTTCTCCAGTCCCTCCAAGAGAGCAGGAGACATCCAGCATGACCCAACGAGCGTCATTCGGCGAGGGCCGTCCGGCCCATGCCACCCCATCGAGCGTGGCGGGGGTTACGGCATGAACCGTCACCTCCTGTTTGCCGCCCTGGACGCGGCAGAGCGAGGCTGGGCCGTCCTTCCGCTGCGCCCCGGCGACAAGCGTCCGGCCCTGCACGGTGAAGACGTCTGCCCCGGCATCGGGGACTGCGCCGGCGGTCACCGCAGGTGGGAAGAGCGTGCCACCATCGACCCCGACCGCATCCGCCGCGCGTGGGGCGACCTGCCGTTCAACGTCGGCATCGCGACCGGCCCGTCCGGGCTGGTCGTCGTCGACCTCGACATGCCCAAGCGGAAGAGCAGTACGGACACGCCTAACGGCGTGACAACCTTCACGGCGCTCTGCGAGCGCACCGGACAGGCTGTACCTGCCACCCGCACTGTGCGGACCGCGAGCGGCGGGGTCCACCTGTACTTCACCGCCCCGCCCGGCGTCCGGCTCGGCAACACCGCCGGACGGCTCGCCAAACGTATCGACACCCGCGCGTGGGGTGGCTACGTCGTCGCCCCCGGCAGCCTCACCCCCAGGGGGCCTACGCGGTCGTCAGTGATATGCAGCCCGCGCCCCTGCCCGATTGGCTGCACGCCCGCCTGACTGCCCGTCAGGCTTCGCGGGCACTAACGGCTGCACCGTCGTCCGTACGGGCGACCAGCTACACCGCAGCGGGCTTGAACGCGGAAACCGCGTCCGTACGGCAGGCACCGGAGGGCGAGCGCAACGCCACGTTGCTGCGGGCGGCGCGAGCCTTGGGGCGGTTCATCGCGTGGGGCGACCTCCCCAGGGAGCAGGTTGAGGAGGCTCTTCAGTGGGCGGGGGAGCAGGCCGGTCTCTCGCCGCGGTCGTGTGAGGCGACCATTCGCAGCGGTCTGAACTGGTCGATCGCTCGCAACGGTCAGCGGAGGGCGGCATGAGCGCCCTTCCCCGCCCCGCTCTGAAGAGCCTTCCCGTCACCCCGACC
The DNA here is from genome assembly GCF_024612015.1 of Streptomyces sp. CA-210063. Classification (NCBI taxonomy): domain Bacteria; kingdom Bacillati; phylum Actinomycetota; class Actinomycetes; order Kitasatosporales; family Streptomycetaceae; genus Streptomyces; species Streptomyces sp. CA-210063. The sequence continues at coordinate 4,738,504 of NZ_CP102512.1, read as the reverse complement.
AGTCCGCGCGCCGCCGCACAAGCCGTGCCCGGTCCGGCCGTGGGTGAGCCGAAAGGCGCCGCCCGCAAGGGCGTCCCTTCTGCTCTTCGTCCTGACCCGCAGCAGGGCGACGGCCGGTACCCGATCGCGTGGCTGTGCATCTGTGCACCACGCGGTGCCGTGCCTACCGCCACCTCGAAGTGCTTGTGCGGCAGGGACCGCAGCGCCGTCGGCCACACGAAGGTGCTCGCCCTGATCGAAGACCACACCGCCCACCGTGACGCATGCCCGTTCCGCACCAACCAGGAAGGGAGGCAGGCGGCATGAGCGCCAATCCGCCGGCACCCGCCATGGACGGCTCCGCACTGCTCGATGAGGTGGAAGCCTTCCACCGCCGCTTCAACATCTTCCCCCTCGAAGCCGCGTACGTCGCTGTGACGCTGTGGGACGCACACGCGCACCTGCTCGACTGCTTCGACTCCACACCGCGGCTCGCGTTCCTGTCGCCGGAGCCGGGGTTGGGCAAGTCCCGCGCTCTGGAGACCGTGGAAACCCTCGTGCCGCAACCGATGGTGGCGGTCAACGCATCCGCGTCCGCACTGTTTCGTGCGGTGTCCGGGATGGAGGGACGGCCGACGATCCTGTTCGACGAGATCGATACGGTCTTCGGGCCCAAGGCCGGAGAGAACGAACAGCTCCGGGGCTTTTTGAATGCAGGCCACCGACGCTCCGGTGTCATGTGGCGCTGCGTGGGCGACGGCTCCAATCAGCAGGTGCAGGAGTTCCCGTCGTTCTGCGGGGTCGCGGTCGCCGGACTCGGCTCGCTGCCCGACACGATCCTGACTCGCTCGGTCATCGTCCGCATGCGGCGCCGCGCACCGAACGAGCAGGTCGAACCGTTCCGTCAGCGCATTCACGAGAAGGAAGGACACGAACTGCGCGACCGGCTCGCCAATTGGGCACAGTCCATCCGCCACCTGGTCGACGGAGTGTTCCCGGAACTCCCGGAGGGCATCAGCGACCGGCCCGCGGACGTGTGGGAGCCCCTGCTCGCGGTGGCCGACGCGGCGGGCGGCACGTGGCCGGAGCGGGCTCGCGCCGCCTGCATCGAGCTGGTGAACGCGGCCAAGACCAGCGACAAAGGCAGCATCGGTATCCGCCTGTTGATCGATCTGCGCGACTACGTGTTCAACGGCATCGACCGTCTGCCCACCGTCGCCATCCTCGACAGGCTGCACAGCCTCGAAGAGGCGCCGTGGGCGGACATGAGCGGCAAGCCGCTTGATGCCCGCGGCCTCTCACGGATGCTGCGCGAGTACATGACCGCGGACAACGCGCCGATTGCGGCCCGCAACATCAAGGCCGGCGGAAGCGTCATGAAGGGCTATTACGCGTCCGATCTTCACGACGCGTGGCAACGCTACTGCCCTCCCCCTGCGGAAAGTGCGCTACTTCCGCTACCTCCGCTACCAGGCAGGTCAGAGCCCTAAAACCGGTAGCGGATCGGCACTCCGCATCCGCTACCGCGCCGCCCGTCCGCTACCGACCCCGCGGCCACGATCCCGGGGCCGGTAGCGGCTTTATCCGCTACCGCTTCCCATATCCGCTACCACGATCATGCCGCTGACCAGGGCGGTAGCGGAGGTAGCGGAGGTAGCGGACCTGACAGGAAGGGGGCCACCGCCCCCAACTCCCTGCCGAGGAGGCACCGCCGCATGAGCACCGCCGTTGCGTCTGCTGAACAACTCCTCTACCGGCCCGAAGAGGCCGCGAAGGCTCTCCGGATCGGCCGCTCGATGGTCTACGAGGAGATACGGCTCGGACGACTCCAGACCGTTCGCATCGGTCGACGTCGACTCGTGCCGCCTGAGTACATCGCGCAGTACGTCGAACTCCTCAAGCGCGAGGCAGAAGCCACCGCCTGAATCCCCACCACCCATCACACCAGGGCCGCGCCCTCCTCCGGGCGCGGCCCTGTCCTATGGAGGCACAACACGGCATGACCGAGACCCCGAAACGCGCCACCAGGGCGGGCCACGGTGCGGACACGATCTATTGGGACCCCAAAAAGAAGAGCTTTGTGGGGGCCGTTTCTCTGGGGCACGCCCCGAATGGCAAGCGCCGTCGACCGAAGGTGTACGGCAAGACGAAGACCGAAGTCCGCAACAAGATCCGGGACTTGAAAAAGGAGGTACAGACCGGCGTCAAGGCGCCGGCCAACTACACCGTGGCGGACGCGGTGAACGACTGGTTGGAGCGCGGACTCAAGGGGCGCGACGAGAAGGGCACCATCGGCAAGAACCGCTCGATGGCGAACAAGCACCTCATCCCGTTCATCGGCAAGGCCAAGCTCAAGGAACTCAGCGCGGACGACGTCGACGACTGGTTGGACGACAGGGCTGAATTCCTCGCGACGCGAAGCCTGCGCGACCTGCTCGCCATCCTGCGCCGGTCCACCGCGCACGCTCAGCGCCGAGACAAGGCGGCGCGCAACGTCGCCTTTCTCGTCACCGCGCCGGAGGGGCGCCCCGGTCGCCCGAGCAAGGCACTCAATTTGGAGCAGGCGAAAGCTGTGCTCATCGCCGCGCGACCGTCACGGCTGTACGCCTACCTCGTGCTCTCGCTCCTCAGTGGTGTTCGCACAGAAGAGGCGCGGCCCCTCACTTGGGATCACGTCTTCCTGGAGCCGAAGGACGGGGGCCCCGCCTCACGTCGCGGTGTGGCGCTCGGTCCGTAAGCATGGTGAGACCAAGACCAGGAAGAGCCGCCGGACCATCGCTCTGCCGAAGCAGGTGGTCGACGTCCTCGAAGAGCACATGCGATGGCAGAAGCAGGAGCGAGCATCGCGAGGGATGGAGTGGGCCCCCACCGGCCGGGTCTTCACTACCCGGAGCGGTGAGCCGCTCGACGCGGCCAACGTCCGGCGCGATTTCAAGGCCATCGTGAAGAAGGCCGGTCTGAGGCCGGAGTGGACACCGCGGGAGCTCCGGCACAGCTTCGTTTCCCTGCTTTCAGACCACGGCATCCCGCTGGAACGGATCGCTCTCTTGGTCGGTCACAGCAGCCAGGCGACAACCGAGGCGGTCTACCGCAAGCAACTCCGGCCTGTGATCACGGAGGGGGCCGAAGCGATGGATGACATATTCGCCGAAGATTGGGACGTGGAGAGCAGAGAAAAGGTCCACATTATTGAAGTCCCCCTGCGAGGCGCCGGATGATGGTTAGCGCTGGGAAGCGAGTAGTGCGGCTTCCCAGCGCTTTCGGTGCTCGGCGCTTTCTTCCTCTGATGCGGCTAGGACATGGAGTAAATTCTCAATCAGGTCCCATCTTGGGAGTCGACGTCCTTCTAAGGTGCTAAATATTGACCGTGGAGAATAGCCCGCCTTGACTGCCAACTGTGCGCGAGTTATTCCGGCTCTCAAACGCGCTGCATTGAGTTCTTGGGCGAATATCAGGTACTCGATAGGAGGGGCGTCCGGTTGAGGTGTAGAAGGGTCGGCAACCGCTGCGGTGTAGCTGACGCGTTCTCCTTCGAGCCCCTGTTCGGCCTGCGATCTGAGTTTGAGCCACTCAGGGATGGCGATCCTCTCGTCTCGTGGATCCAACGCAGACACTAGGGCGCAGAGGGTGTCCACAGAAGGGATGCGGGTCCCGTTGAGGGCGGCGTAGATAGCCGTGCGACTAGTCCGCCATGTCGAAGTCGCGGCGATCCTGTCTGGCTGTAGCTTCCTCGCTGCTTCGCTTCCCCCAGCCGTGGCCAAGGCGTGGTCGTGCAGGGCACGTAGCCGTGCGGAGAGCTCCCCTAAGGGCGAGGAGGGGTCGACTGCTCGACGTCGGTTCGGCATGGGTGTCCCTTGCAGATGAAGTCCCGTGAAGTCCCACTTGATACCGGGCGATGCTAGCTCCGGGAATGGGCGCGCGAGGTGGTGGTCCGATAAGAACGGCTCGCCGGAAGAGTCCAAACACGCCGGCAGGCCGCTGGATCACACCTGAGGAAGGGAACCGATGGCCGACCGTACTCATGCTGGTAAGAACGCATTTCTCACCCTCGCCTCCGCCCCTGGTGAGCAAGGCGCACCCGATCCTGCTGGCAGGTGGATGGTGGGCCAAGCCTTGAGGGGTGCGTGTAGCGGGGCCGTGGGAGCGTTCGCTGACTGGCTGATCGCAATCTTCATAGATCGCTGAACCGGTGGGCGTCGCATGCTGCGGAGTGACGATCGGTCTCGAAGGAAGAGTCTCCGCGCGCGGCTATGGTGACCTTGGTGGCGCCGCCCTGTTGGAGGGTGCCGGGAGAACTCAGGCATGGAAGAGAGCGGCATCATGGCCTGAGCAAATCCGTTTGCCCCCCTGTTTGGCCCCCTGAGCACGACAGAGGGCCAATCGCGATCATGCGATTGGCCCTCTGACCTGCGTCGGGGTGGCGGGATTTGAACCCACGACCTCTTCGTCCCGAACGAAGCGCGCTGCCAAGCTGCGCTACACCCCGATTGTCGCTGCTTGTCGCGGCGACGTCGTTTACTTTAGCCCACTGGTGCCTGGAGACGAAATCCGGTTTTCGTGGCGGCTGGGGCGGCCCCGGCGTGGGTGTACGGGGTCCGGGCGGAGGTGGTCGACGGCGATGAGGAGGAGGGCGAGGGCGTAGAAGGCGAGGCCCAGGAGGAGGGCGTTGCCGAGGACGCTCTTGTAGCCGTGGCGGTCGACGTCCAGGAACGGGTAGAGGTACGGGGCCGGCCAGTCGGGGGTCAGCAGGGCGGCTCGGCCGAGCGTGAACGCCAGGTACGCCATCGGGTAGAGCAGCCAGGCCGCCGCGTGGCTCAGGCGTGGCGGGCACGGGCGGGTCAGCAGGAGCCAGTCCGCCACCACCGCGAGGGGGATCGCCGTGTGGAAGGCGTGGTTGGTCACGGCCTGCCAGCCGGTGGGGGAGACCGGGGTCCCTGTAGGTGTCGTCGTCAGGGAGAAGGCGGCCGGGTCCCTCATCAGGATCAGGTGGTACACCAAGGCCGCGATCACGGCGTAGAGAACCGTGCCGACGGTCACCAAGGACGGCAAGGAGCGGCGGGCCGACCACGCGCGGCGGGATGAGGCCGCGAAGACCAGCGCCACCAGGGCCGTGCTCTGGACCGAGAAATGGCTGAACGCCCGTGAAGGGCCACCCAGCACCATCTCAATCACCACGGCCGCTGCCGCCGCCAGCGCGACCAGGGCGCGGTAGGCCGCAGCCACTGGGCGGCGTGTCGGTGCCACCACCGCCGTCGCGGGCACGACGGACGTCACCGGCGCGGGAATGCCCGAGATCGCGGGCAGGTCGGGGATGTCCCTGGGTATCGGTGCGGTCATGCGCTCACGCTAAGACGCCTCGACGAAACGGGCTATCCGGGACGATCCGTACGGGTCAATGCCGCCTTGCCGACGGCCCCCACCCTTCGCCGACCGCGCCCTCCTTGGACTGTCGCCCTACGTGGGCGGCCCGCCCTGGACTGTCGCCCTACGCGGGCGGCCCTCCCTGGACCGTCGCCCTCCGCAGGCCGCCCCCCGGCAGGCCCCCGCAGATCCCCCCGCCCTGAACCGGCCCGACTCGCACGCCGACTCGAACGCCGACCTCCCGCCTCCCACCCCGACGCCCCCGTCAGCGCAGATCACCCCAACAGCCCTAACCCTCCCGCCCCACCAACGTCAGCAGCGAAGCCTCCGGTGGGCAGGCGAACCTCACCGGGGTGTAGCGGTTCGTGCCGCAGCCGGCCGAGACGTGCATGTACGCGGTGTGGCCCTCAGCCGTGTGCGTGGAGAGGCCCTTCACGCGCTCCGTGTCGAGGTCGCAGTTGGTGACGAGGGCGCCGTAGAAGGGGATGCAGAGCTGGCCGCCGTGGGTGTGGCCGGCCAGGATCAGGGGGTAGCCGTCGGCGGTGAAGGCGTCGAGCGTGCGGAGGTAGGGGGCGTGGACGACGCCCAGGGAGAGGTCGGCGGAGTCGGACGGACCGCCGGCCACGCGGGCGTAGCGGTCCCGCTTGATGTGCGGGTCGTCGAGGCCGGTGAGCTCGACCGACATGCCCTCGATCTTCAGCGTGCCACGGGTGTTGGTGAGGTTGAGCCAGCCCGCCCCGTCGAAGCCGTCGCGCAGGTCCTCCCACGGGTTGTGGATCGCGCCGACCACCGGCTTGTTGCCGTTCAGGCCGTGGCGGCCCTGCACCTTCTCCAGGAGATAGCGGGCGGGGTTGCGCAGCTTCGGGCCGTAGTAGTCGTTCGAGCCGAACACGTACGCGCCCGGGAACTCCATCAGCGGGCCCAGCGCGTCCAGCACCTCCGGTACGCCCTCCGGATCGGAGAGGTTGTCCCCGGTGTTGATCACGAAGTCGGGGCGCAGCCCGGCCAGGGAACGCAGCCAGCGCTGCTTCTTGCGTTGCCCGCTCACCATGTGGATGTCGGAGACCTGGAGTATCCGCAGGGGCCGCATGCCCGGTGGCAGCACCGGCACCGTCACCCGCCGCAGCCGGAAGGAGCGGGCCTCGAAACCCGCCGCGTACACCACACCGGCGGCACCGGCCGCCGCGATCCCCAGAGGTACTCCGTATCGCGCTCGCATATGTCCATCGTGTCAGACCTCGCCGAACCCGGTTGAACGCCTGTGGACAACCGCGAACCACCACCGCCGACCGCCAAGTCCGCCTGTGGACAACCGACTCCGGCTCGCGCACCCGATCAGCACCCGATCCGCACACACCGGCGAAATCAAGGCGCGCCTACCGCATCACACCTGCGACAATCGACCCCATGACCACGCTCAAGTCGAAGCTGCAGGAAGACCTCAACGCCGCCATCAAGGAGCGCGACGAGCTCCGCTCCTCGACGCTCCGGCTGACCCTCACCGCGATCACCAAGGAAGAGGTCGCGGGCAAGGAGAAGCGCGAGCTCTCCGACGACGAGGTGCTCAAGGTGATCACCAAGGAGGCGAAGAAGCGCCGCGAGGCCGCGGACGCCTTCGCCCAGGGTGGTCGTACGGAGTCGGCCGAGCGGGAGAAGGCGGAGGGCGAGCTCCTCGCCGAGTACCTGCCCAAGCAGCTCTCCGACGAGGAGCTGAAGCAGATCGTCGTCCAGGCCGTCGAGGAGGCCCGGGCCGCCGGCGCCGAGGGCCCGCGCGCGATGGGCCAGGTCATGAAGATCGTGAACCCGAAGGTGGCCGGACTGGCCGAGGGCGGCCGTGTCGCCGCCATCGTCAAGCAGCAGCTCACGGGCGGCTGAGCGTCTCCCAGCAGTACGGCGGTGGGGGCGCCCCTTCTCTGGGGGCGCCCCCACCGCCGTATCCACTCACATTCGGCGACCGCGACTTTCAGCGACCATGAACCGGAGAACCGACCGGAGCACCACCGGCGAACCGACCGGCCAACCGACCGGTCAGGTCAACCGGCTGAGATCACCCGAAGCCACCGTTCCCGTTGTTCCCGTTGTTCCCGCCGTTCGTCTGGCCCTGGATCCAGTTCTCCGGGATGGAGAACTCCGGGTCCGGGAACGTGGTGCCGCCGTCGGTGCCGCCGATGATCCCGTCATCGCCGTTGCCGTTGCCGTTGTCGTCACCATTGCCGTTGTCGTCGTTCCCGCGACCGTTGTCGCCGTCCCCGCGGCCGCGGTCCGGCTTCGGGTCGGGGATGTTGACGAGGGTGAAGTCGGGGGCGGGCTCGCCCTCCAGCGCGCCGGACATCATGTCGCGCCAGATCGGGCCCGGGACCTGGCCACCGAAGACCTTGTCGTGCCACTCGCCGCCGATGGTGATGTTCACCATGCGGCGCTTGTGCGCGGGGTCACCGACCCAGACGGCGCCGGCCATGTTCGGGGTGTAGCCCACGAACCAGGCCGCGTAACGGAAGTCCGTCGTGCCGGTCTTACCGGCGCTGGGACGGCTGCCGAGGCCCGCCTCCGTACCCGTACCGTCCTCGACCACGCCCCTGAGTAGGGTGTTGATGGTGTCGGCGGTGTTCTCGGACATCGCGCGCGAGCACGTCGACTTGGGGACCTCCAGCGACTTCGACTTCTCGCCGACCCGCTGGGTGATGGACTCGATGGCGACCGGCGTGCAGTACATACCGCGCGAGGCGAAGGTCGCGTACGCGTTCGCCATGGTCAGCGGGGACATCTCCTGGGTGCCCAGCGCGATCGACGGGTTCTGGCCGATCTTGGAGCCGTCGGCCCGCTCGACGCCCATCTTCCCGGCCATCTCCGTCACCGGGCAGATGCCGACGTCCGCGATCATCTGGACGAAGTAGGTGTTGACCGACAGCGCGGTCGCCTTCTTCATCGTGTACGGGCCGACCTCGGACTCGTTCTCGTTGGTGAGCGTCGTGCCGTCGGTGTTCACCCAGTTCTTGCCGCCGCAGACCGAGATCGGGCTCGGGTACTCCATCTTGTACGGCGCGGAGTACGACTTCGTCGGGGACATGCCGCCCTCGATCGCGGCCGCGGCCACGATCGGCTTGAACGTCGAACCGGGCTGGTAGCCCGCGCCGCCGCCCATGGACTCGTCGACCGACAGGTTGATCGACGTCTCGTTCTTCTTGGTGTCGAGGCCGTACGGCCTCGACTGGCCCATGGCGAGGATCTTGCCCGTGCCGGGCTCCACGATGGTGGCGGCGGTGGCGACGTCGTCCTTCTGGTTGACGTGGTCCTTGATGGAGGCCTGGACCGACTTCTGGGCCTTCGGGTCCATCGTCGTCCGGATCGTCAGACCGCCCTGGTTCCAGATCTTCGCCCGGTCCTCCTTGGTCTTGCCGAAGACCGGGTCGTTCAGGAACACCTCGCGGACGTAGTCGCAGAAGAAGCCCGCGTTCTTGACGGCTGTGATGCAGCCGTTCTTCGGCTTGCTGATGTCCAGGCCGAGCGGCTTCTTCTTGGCCTTGTCGGCCTCCGCCTGTGAGATGTCACCGAGGTCGGCCATGCGCTGCAGCACGATGTTGCGCCGCTTGGTGGCCTCCTGCGGGTCGTTCACCGGGTCGTACCGGCTCGGCGACTGCACGATGCCGGCGAGGAGCGCGGCCTCCTCGACGTCCAGGTCCTTGGCCGACTTGGAGAAGTAGCGCCGGGAGGCGGCCTCGACGCCGTAGGACTGCTGGCCGAAGAACGTGATGTTCAGGTAGTTCTCGAGGATCTTCTTCTTGCTGAGCTCCTCTTCCAGCTGGATCGCGTGCCTCAGCTCCTGGATCTTGCGGCCGAGCGTCTGCTGGGTGGCCTGGGCGACCAGTGTCGGGTCGTCACCGGCCTCCTCCACCGCGACGTTCTTCACCAACTGCTGCGTCAGCGTGGACGCGCCCTGGGCGACGCCGCCCTCCTGGGCGTTCCGGTTGAGCGCGCGCAGCACGCCCTTCAGGTCGATCGCGCCGTGCTGGTAGAAGCGGGCGTCCTCGATGGCGATGACCGCCTTCTGCATGTACGGCGAGATCTCCTTGAGATCGACCACCGTACGGTCGCGGCTGTACACCGTGGCGATCGAGTCGCCCTTGCTGTCGAGGATCGTCGTGCGCTGGCTCAGCGGCGGCTGCTTGAGGTTGGCGGGGAGTTCGTCGAACCCCTCGACCGAACCCTTGGCCGCCAGCCCCAGGGCGCCGACCGCGGGCAGCGCGATGCCCGCCATGACGGCACCGGCGAGGACGCTGACACCTAGGAACTTGGCGGCCTGCTGTGTGGGGGCCAGACCACCACCCGAGCGCTTGTTTGGCATGAGGGCAGCCTAATCCGTAGTGATGACCGTTCCGAAGGAGCGGGTGCCTCCGGGCGGCGCACCAGTGCCGGATCGTGACATCAGCTGCCCGCGACACCGAGACGTGAAGAAAACATGAGTGGTTGTCTACGTTCTCATTTGCCGGACACGCGCGCAGGCCTTGGCCTAAGCTGCTCTCAACTGTCACAGCCGTAGGCCCTTGTATCAAGTACGTCCAGCGAGCCCGAATCGTTCTGACGTTCTTCCGATTTTTTTCCGGTGCCGTGTCCGAATCCGCCTTGTGTGTCATTCGGTGTCCGTTGTGACGCATGTCAACTGTCCCGTTCTGCCGGGATAGTCACGTATGTCCTCAGGTCACTCCCGCGGGTGATCTGCCGCTTACGCATAGTCCGTTCGGGCCATTCAAGATTGGGCCCGAAGGGGGTGTTGCGCTGTGCCCACCTTCCGTAACGTCCTCAACTGGCGGCGGTGAATATGCCGCTGCCGCCGTGGGGGAGCCTCGATTCGGGAGAGGACGGCGCCGGTATGGGCTGGGTAACCGACTGGAGTGCGCAGGCTGCCTGCCGCACTACCGATCCGGATGAACTGTTCGTTCAAGGAGCAGCGCAGAACAGGGCCAAGGCGGTGTGCACCGGATGCCCGGTACGCACGGAGTGCCTGGCGGACGCGTTGGACAACCGCGTCGAGTTCGGCGTGTGGGGAGGAATGACGGAGCGCGAGCGCCGCGCACTGCTGCGCAGGCGTCCCACTGTCACTTCATGGCGCCGGCTCCTTGAGACCGCGCGCACGGAGTACGAGCGTGGCGCGGGCATTCTGCCGCTCGACGATGACGAGATGTACGAGAACTACGCGGCGGTGAGCTGAGGACGAGGCCCTTTCCGGGCCACGTCCGTCGAGGGCGCCCTTGTGGTGTCGGCGCGTCGGGCAGGTGTGCCGGCTCTCGGGTGTCCCGGGGCGTGGATCGGCCGTCGGGGCATGGACGGTCCTCAGTCAGTCGTCGGAGGTGGGCAGCTCCGGCCTTATGGTCGCGAGCCGGTCCCCGATGTTCCGCAGACCCGCCAGGTCGTGGACGTCACCGGGCAGCGCGGCCACTTCGGCCACGGCCACCTCGGGATGAAGCGCGGTGAAGCGGTCACGCGTGCGCTGCTCGCGGGAGAGCATCCGCATCCGCTCGGCGTGCAGCCTGAGCAGGCGCGCCGTGAGGTGTTCCACCGTCCGGTCCGGGGCAGGGGAGTCGGCCTGGACACCGGTGGTTGCGGGAGCTTCTGGACTGTCTGAACTGTCGTACGTGTCGGGAGAGTTACGAACTGCTTTCCCGTCCATCTGATCAACAATGCGGGGCTCGTCAAGATTTTCCGCGGCGGCGAGCGCGCGCTCGGCCGACAGCTGGGCCGCGCCGCTGCCGTGCACCCGGTTGAGCACCAGGCCGGCCAGCGGCATGTCCTCGGCCGCCAGCCGCTCCACGAAGTACGCCGCCTCCCGCAGCGCGTCCCGCTCCGGCGCGGCCACCACCAGGAAGGCCGTGCCGGGCGCCTGGAGCAGCTTGTACGTGGCGTCCGCGCGCGTACGGAAGCCGCCGAACATGGAGTCCATGGCGGCCACGAACGTCTGTACGTCCTTGAGCAGTTGGCCGCCGAGCAGCTTGCCCAGGGCGCCCGTCATCATCGACATGCCGACGTTCAGGAACTTCATGCCGGCCCGTCCGCCGACCTTCGCGGGCGCCAGCAGGACGCGGATCAACTTGCCGTCCAGGAACGAGCCGAGCCGCTTCGGGGCGTCCAGGAAGTCCAGCGCCGACCGGGACGGCGGGGTGTCGACGACGATCAGGTCCCACTCGTCCCGGGCCCGCAGCTGGCCCAGCTTCTCCATCGCCATGTACTCCTGCGTGCCCGCGAAGCCCGCCGAAAGCGACTGGTAGAAGGGGTTGCTCAGGATCCCGGAGGCCCGGTCGGGGTCCGCGTGCGCCTCGACGATCTCGTCGAACGTGCGCTTCATGTCGAGCATCATGGCGTGCAGTTCGCCGTTCCCGTCGATGCCCTTCACCCGCCGCGGGGTGTTGTCCAGCGAGTCGATCCCCATGGACTGGGCGAGCCGCCGGGCCGGGTCGATGGTGAGCACGACCACCTTGCGGCCGCGCTCGGCGGCACGCAGACCGAGGGCCGCCGCCGTGGTCGTCTTGCCGACCCCGCCGGCGCCGCAGCACACCACGATGCGGGTCTCGGGGTCGTCGATCAGCGGATCGACCGCGAGGAGGCGGGGCGCGCTGATCGCGCGGTGTCCGTCGGGGGCCTGGGCCGGGTCGTTCACATGGGCCGAGTCGGGCATGGCGGCCGGGTCCGGAGTCATGAGATCCCTTGCTGACGCAGTTCCGTGGCCAGTTCGTACAAGCCCGCCAGGTCCATTCCCTCGGCGAGCAACGGCAGTTCATGCAGCGGCAGGCCCAGTTCGCCCAGCACGCCGCGCTGTTCTTGCTCCAGGGTGTACCGCTCGGCGTACTCGTCGGCCTGCGCGAGCAGCGGTTCCACCAGCCGCTCGGCGTTGCCGCCGCGCCGCGCGCCGCCGAGGCCCGCCGTGGACAGGGACTTGGCGACGGCCGTACGCGGCACCGCGCGCGCGAACTCCAGCTCCTCGGCGTCCAGCATCTCGGGCCGCACCATGTTGACGATGATCCGCCCCACCGGCAGCTTCGCGGCGCGCAGCTCGGCGATGCCGTCCGCCGTCTCCTGGACGGGCATCTCCTCCAGGAGCGTCACCAGATGCACGGCCGTCTCGGGAGACTTCAGGACCCGCATCACGGCCTGGGCCTGATTGTGTATCGGGCCGATCTTGGCGAGGCCCGCCACCTCGTCGTTGACGTTCAGGAAGCGCGCGATGCGTCCGGTGGGCGGCGCGTCCATCACCACGTAGTCGTATGCGAACCGCCCGCTCTTCTCCTTGCGGCGCACCGCCTCGCAGGCCTTGCCGGTCAGCAGCACGTCCCTGAGGCCGGGCGCGATGGTGGTCGCGAAGTCGATGGCGCCGAGCTTCTTCAGGGCACGGCCCGCCCCGCCCAGTTTGTAGAACATCTGGAGGTAGTCCAACAGGGCCAGTTCGGGGTCGATGGCCAGCGCGTACACCTCCCCGCCCCCGGGAGCCACCGCGATCTTCCGCTCCTCGTACGGAAGTGCTTCCGCCTCGAAGAGCTGTGCGATGCCTTGTCTGCCCTCGACCTCGACCAGGAGGGCGCGCTTCCCCTCGGTCGCGAGGGCGAGCGCGAGTGCGGCGGCGACCGTGGTCTTTCCGGTCCCGCCCTTGCCACTGACGACCTGGAGCCTGCTCACGTATTCGAGACTAACCAGTCCGCGCGCCGCATACGCGGGAGGCTGTGGACAACCTGGCCCCTCTCGGCCGTCCGGCCCGCCCGGAGCAGCGGCGGAACCCGTGCCCGACAGCGGCCGGGCAGCGGATAAAGTCGGCCACATGACCAAGTGGGAATACGCAACCGTACCGCTGCTCGTCCACGCCACGAAGCAGATTCTGGACACCTGGGGCGAGGACGGCTGGGAGCTCGTCCAGGTCGTGCCCGGGCCGAACAACCCCGAGCAGCTGGTGGCCTACCTGAAGCGGCCCAAGCCGTGAGCGCCGTCGAGGCAAAGCTCGCGGAACTCGGGCTGAGCCTGCCCGAGGTGGTCCCGCCGCTGGCCGCGTACCAGCCGGCCGTCCAGTCCGGCTTGTACGTGTACACCGCCGGGCAGCTGCCCATGGTGGACGGCAAGCTGCCCGTCACCGGCAAGGTCGGCGCCGAGGTCACCCCCGAGGAGGCCAAGGAGCTCGCCCGCACCTGTGCGCTGAACGCGCTCGCCGCCGTCAAGTCCGTGGCGGGCGACCTCGACCGGGTCGCCCGCGTGGTGAAGGTCGTCGGCTTCGTGGCCTCGGCGTCGGACTTCACGGGCCAGCCCGCCGTGCTGAACGGTGCGAGCGAACTCCTGGGCGCCGTCTTCGGCGACAAGGGCGTCCACGCGCGCAGCGCGGTCGGCGTGGCGGTACTGCCGCTGGACGCGCCGGTCGAGGTGGAGCTCCAGGTGGAGCTGGCCTAGCACCCGTACCGGGCCCCTCTCGAACATCCGGCCGTCACGGGTTAGCCTCCGGCCATGGCAAACGGGCAGTGGTACCCACCCGAGTGGCCGGACCGTATCCGCGCACTCGCGGCCGGCACGCTGACACCGGTGACCCCCAGGCGGGCCGCCACTGTCATGCTGCTCAAGGACACGGCCGACACCCCGGTCGTGCACATGCTGCGCAGACGCGCCTCCATGGCCTTCGCCGGAGGCGCGTACGCGTATCCGGGCGGCGGTGTGGACCCGCGCGACGACGACCACCAGATCCGCTGGGCGGGCCCCACGCGCGCGTGGTGGGCGTCCAGGCTCGGTGTCGACGAGACCGACGCCCAGGCGATCGTCTGCGCGGCCGTCCGGGAGACGTACGAGGAGGCGGGCGTCCTGCTCGCCGGACCCAGCTCCGACACGGTGGTCGGCGACACCACCGGCGACGACTGGGAGGCGGACCGCGCGGCGGTGGCCGCACGGGACCTGTCCTTCGCGGAGTTCCTGGAGCGCAGGGGGCTGGTCCTGCGGTCCGACCTGCTGGGTGCCTGGGCCCGCTGGATCACCCCCGAGTTCGAGAACCGCCGCTACGACACGTGGTTCTTCGTGGCGGCGCTCCCGCGGGGCCAGCGGACCCGCAACGCCTCCACGGAGGCCGACCGCACGGTCTGGATCCGCCCCCGGGACGCGGCGGACGGCTACGACAAGGGCGAACTCCTGATGATGCCGCCCACCATCGCGACCCTGCGCCGGCTCGCGGAGTACGACACGGCGGCCGACGCCCTCGCGGCAGCCGGCGCCCGCGACCTGACCCCCGTCCTCGCCGAGGCCCGCCTGGAGAACGACGACGTGATCCTCTCCTGGCCCGGCCACGAGGAGTTCACCAAGCGCATACCAGCCGGCGGAGACCCCACATGACGGACGCAGCAGCTCTTCCCGGCCAACCGAGGGGCGGTGCCCTTTCGGGGCCCGCCACCGCGCGCGCGGTCAATGTGCTCGCGCCGAACGCGTCCGTGATGACGCTGGACGGGACCAACACCTGGATCGTGTCCGAGCCGGACTCGGAGTCGGCTGCCGTGATCGACCCCGGTCCGCTGGACGACGGCCATCTGCGCCACGTTGTCGACACGGCGGAGAAGGCCGGCAAACGGGTCGCCCTGACCCTGCTCACACACGGGCACCCGGACCACGCGGAGGGCGCCGCACGCTTCGCCGAGCTGACCGGGACGAAGGTACGGGCCCTCGACCCCGCGCTGCGGCTCGGCGACGAGGGACTGGGCGCGGGCGACGTCGTCGCGCTCGGCGGCCTGGAACTCCGCGTCGTACCCACCCCCGGCCACACCGCCGACTCGCTGTGCTTCCATCTCCCGGCCGATCAGGCCGTCCTGACCGGCGACACCGTCCTGGGGCGCGGTACGACGGTCGTGGCCCACCCCGACGGCCGTCTCGGCGACTATCTCGACTCCCTGCGACGCCTCAGGTCCCTCACGGTCGACGACGGCGTCCACACCGTCCTCCCCGGCCACGGCCCCGTCCTCGACGACGCCCAGGGCGCCGTCGAGTTCTACCTCGCCCACCGCGCCCACCGGCTCGCCCAGGTCGAGACGGCCGTCGAGAACGGCTACCGCACCCCCGGCGAGGTCGTCGCCCACGTCTACGCCGACGTCGACCGTTCCCTGTGGCCGGCCGCGGAGCTCTCGGTACGGGCGCAGCTGGAGTACCTGACCGAACACGGCCTGATCTGACCCTCAGCGGCCTTCTCCCGGGCCCCGGCCGCCTGAGAGGCCCCACCCGCCCTAGCGGCTTCCCAGGCCTCAGCAACCCGCTCCCAGGGCCTCCGTGGGTATCCCGAGGGCACCCTTCAAGATCTCACCGACCCCCCGGCCCTTCACCGGTCCCCGGGGCGGGGTGCCTTGACGCCATGCACGCGCGCGTACTCCTCGGCCAGCCAGGGCCCGAGATCATCCACGTACGACCGCAGAACGGCGTCATGGGCGTCCGCCCCACCCGCCCCGGCACCCGGCTCGTACCCGGCCACCGCCGCCGCGCGCATCCGGGCGGCTCGCTCGGGGTAGTACGCGCCGAACACCTCCGCCATCTCGTGCAGATCGCTGGTCCAGCCGTTCCAGCGGGGCATGACGAGGGTGAACCCGGTGCGGACGAGCCGCCGGGAGTAACCGCGGACGAGCGACCGCCGGGCCTCGTCGGTGACGGCGCCCGCGATCCGCTCCCGCCAGCGCGGCAGGTGCAGCGCGAGGTCGCCGTTGGTCTCACGGGCCAGGAGGGAGTCCGGCCGGTAGCGGGGCAGGTCCTCCGCCAGATCCTCGCCCAGCAGCGGAGTGCACAGGCAGGCCACGAACCAGCCCAGGTCGTACCGCTCCGGCTCGCTGAGCACCTGCGCCCGGCTGACCAGCAGCGTTCCGGCCCCGTCGATCTGAGGGAACTCCTCGTCCAGGGCCTCGTCCAGCCCCCGAGCCTCCGCCCGGTCCGCCTCCGTCGGTTCCTCGCGCAACGCCAGCAGCAGATCGAGATCACTGCGCCCCGGACGAGCCGTCCCCCGCGGAATCGACCCATAGAGATACGCACTGTGCAGCCCCGCCCCGAACACGTTCAACACCCGATCCCGAGCCACCGCCACCACCGCCCGAAACACCCCCGGCACCCGCCCGAGCGCCCCCTCCCGCTCGATGTACCCCCGACTGTCCAGCCCTCTTCGACGCCCTGTTCCGGCCATACGACCACTGTGCCTCCGGGGGCGGGTGGTGGCAGGCGATTTATGCGTGCGGCGCCGAGCGGTCAGCTGGGGGCTCAGCGAATGAATGGGCGGCCACAATTCTGGGGGCCACGGATCGGAGGGCTGCACAAGTCACCGGCCACAATCGGCGAGCCCCACAAATCGGCGGGCCTCACAAGTCAGCGGGCCACGGATCGGCGGACCTCACAAATCAGCGGGCCACGAATCAGCGGGCCCCCAAATCAGCGGGGCCCAAATCCGGCGGGGGTCCAGGGGGCGCAGCGCCCCTGGCGGGGTCCGGGGCGGAGCCCCGTGAGGGCGCGCACACGCGGGGTCGAAGGGGCGGCAGCCCCTGGGGATGGGAACGGGTAAGGGCGGCGGGGGCGAAAACAATGGGGCCCGCCCCGCGAACGAGACGAACCCCATCGACGTACGAAACCGGCGTACGACCGAAACCAACGACGGAACCGACCTACGAGCCGGACCGACCCACGAGCCGAACCGACGTAACCTGCCGAACCGACGTAACCAGCCGAACCGACGTCAGCGCGACCGCTTCGCCAACCGCTCCACATCCAGCAGAATCACCGCGCGAGCCTCCAACCGCAGCCACCCCCGCTGCGCAAAGTCCGCCAGCGCCTTGTTCACGGTCTCCCGGGACGCACCCACCAGCTGCGCCAGCTCCTCCTGCGTGAGGTCGTGCACCACATGGATGCCCTCCTCCGACTGCACACCGAACCGCCGCGACAGGTCGAGCAGCGCGCGAGCGACCCGCCCCGGCACGTCCGAGAACACGAGGTCGGACATCTGGTCGTTGGTCTTGCGCAGCCGCCGCGCGACGGCACGCAGCAGCGCCGCGGCCACCTCGGGCCGCGCGTTCAGCCACGGCTGAAGGTCGCCGTGGCCGAGGCCGAGCAGCTTGACCTCGGTCAGCGCGGTGGCCGTCGCCGTCCGCGGACCCGGGTCGAACAGCGACAGCTCGCCGATCAGCTCACCGGGACCCAGCACGGCCAGCATGTTCTCGCGGCCGTCGGGCGACGCGCGGTGCAGCTTGACCTTGCCTTCGGTGACCACATAGAGGCGGTCACCGGGGTCACCCTCGTGGAAGAGAGCGTCACCGCGCGCGAGGGTCACCTCACCCATGGAGGCGCGGAGCTCCGCGGCCTGCTCGTCATCGAGCGCCGCGAAGAGCGGGGCGCGCCGCAGAACGTCGTCCACGAGTTCTCTCCTTGTCGACCTGCTCAGGGGATCTTGCTCCCCGTACTACCAGGGGACCGTGTTCCCCATCTTGCCGGACGGACCAAACAGTGTGATCTGTCACAAGGATGCCGCACACATGTCCCGGGGTAAGCGCCAGGGGTCCAATTGGGGGCCGGTCTTCTGGGCCCGGGGCGGATGTCGGTGCCTGGCTTTAGGCTGGCCGGGTGTCCAAATCGCCGGTGAGAGCACAGGCCAAGGGGGCTGGGCGGGTGGTTGTACGGCGCGATTCCGCTGTGGGCGAACAGGTCCTCACGGGGACGAACAAAACGGCAAAGGCGACGAAGGTGTCCGATCCATCAGCGGCGGAGAACCCCGCCCAGAAGACCACGGCTCCGGCGAAGAAGACCGCGCCGGCAAGAAGGACTCCGGCGGCGAGGAAGACGCCCGGGGCGCGAGGGGCGACCCCGGCGCAAGAGAAGACGGCCCCCGCCGCCAAAAAGTCCCCCGCCGCCCCCGCCAAGCCCCCCAAAGCCGAGTCCCACACCGCCCTCGTCCGCCGTGCCCGCCGTATCAACCGCGAGCTCGCCGAGGTGTACCCGTACGCCCACCCGGAGCTGGACTTCGAGAACTCCTTCCAGCTGATCATCGCGACGGTCCTGTCCGCGCAGACGACCGACCTGCGGGTCAACCAGACGACACCGGCGCTGTTCGCGAAGTACCCGACCCCCGAGGACCTGGCCGCGGCCGACCCGGAGGAGGTCGAGGAGATCCTGCGGCCGTGCGGGTTCTTCCGGGCCAAGACCAGGTCGGTGATAGGGCTGTCGAAGGCCCTGGTGGAGAACCACCACGGCGAGGTCCCGGGCCGCCTGGAAGACCTCGTCAAGCTGCCCGGCGTCGGCCGCAAGACCGCCTTCGTCGTGTTGGGCAATGCCTTCGGCCGGCCCGGGATCACCGTGGACACGCACTTCCAGCGGCTCGTACGACGCTGGCGGTGGACCGAGGCGACCGACCCGGACAAGATCGAGGCGGCCGTCGGCGCGCTCTTCCCGAAGAGCGAGTGGACGATGCTGTCGCACCACGTGATCTTCCACGGCCGCCGTATCTGCCACGCCCGGAAACCGGCCTGCGGCGCCTGCCCCATCGCCCCGCTCTGCCCGGCGTTCGGCGAGGGCGAGACGGACCCCGAGAAGGCCAGGAAGCTCCTGAAGTACGAGAAGGGCGGCTTCCCCGGCCAGCGCCTCAAGCCCCCGCAGTCGTACCTGGACGCGGGCGGCATCCCGGCCCCGCCGCTGGGAGCCGCCGGATGACGCTCAGCGGGGAGAGACCCGACGCACGGCCTTCCCACCCCGCCGCGAGCCACTCACAAGAAGGACGTGCGGCCCGAGCGGAACGATCGGCGGGCCTGTGGGCGTTGGGACCGGAAGAACGACGGGGGTGGGTATGACACGCGCGAGCCGGACGGACGGCGGTACGGACACCGGCCACGGGCACCACGCCCGGGGCGGGCACCTGGGCCTGGACAAGGCGGGCCTGCCCGCCTGGCTGGACCCGGTGGTGCGCGCCGCCGAGACGGTCGAGCCGTTGCAGCTGAGCCGCTTCCTGCCGCCGGAGAACGGCTCGGGGCGGCAGTCGGCGGTCCTGATCCTGTTCGGCGACGGCCCGGACGGGCCGGAGTTGCTGCTCATGGAGCGCGCCGGCTCGCTCAGATCGCACGCGGGACAGCCCTCCTTCCCCGGCGGTGCCCTCGACCCCGAGGACGGCGACCCGCAGACCGACGGCCCGCTGCGGGCCGCTCTGCGCGAGGCCGAGGAGGAGACCGGCCTCGACCCCGCCGGCGTCCAGCTCTTCGGCGTGCTGCCGAAGCTGTACATCCCGGTCAGCGGCTTCGTCGTGACCCCCGTCCTGGGCTGGTGGCGGGAGCCGACGCCGGTCCGGGTGGTGGATCCGAACGAGACGGCCCGCGTCTTCACCGTGCCCGTGGCGGATCTCACGGATCCGGCCAACAGAGCCACCGCCATTCACCCCAGCGGCCACGCGGGTCCGGCATTTCTGGTCGAATCGGCATTGGTGTGGGGCTTCACAGCCGGAGTGATCGACCGTCTGCTGCACTACGCGGGCTGGGAGCGCCCCTGGGACCGTGAGAAGCAGGTCCCGCTCGACTGGCGCTCATGACAGGGTGTCTGCCGTGCTGCGTCTTTTGGGGCCTGTGGCGTCCCCCTGTCGCCGCGCGGCGGACCGGACCCCGGCCGGCCTGTAGTGATCGCGAAGTGACGAGGCGAGGCTTGAAGCGGTGAACGTGCTGGACATCCTGTTGCTGGTCGCCGCTGTCTGGTTCGCGATCGTGGGGTACCGACAGGGCTTCGTCGTCGGCATCCTGTCGGTGATCGGCTTTCTCGGCGGCGGCCTCGTCGCGGTCTACGCCCTGCCCGTCATCTGGGACTGGATGACCGACAACTCGGAGGTCAGCACGGCCGCCGCCGTCGTCGCGGTGGTCATCGTGATCGTCTGCGCCTCGGTCGGCCAGGCCCTGACCACCCACCTCGGCAACAAGGTGCGCCGGTACATCACCTGGTCCCCGGCCCGCGCCCTGGACGCCACCGGCGGCGCCCTCGTCAACGTCGTGGCGATGCTCCTGGTCGCCTGGCTGATCGGTTCCGCACTCGCCGGGACGACGCTGCCGACGCTCGGCAAGGAGGTCCGCAACTCCAAGGTGCTGCAGGGAGTGGCCGGGGCCCTGCCCAACCAGGCCGACACCTGGTTCGCGGACTTCTCCTCGGTCCTCACGCAGAACGGTTTCCCGCAGGTCTTCAGCCCGTTCTCGAACGAGCCGATCACCGACGTCCAGCCCCCCGACCCGGCGCTCGCGAACAGCCCGGTCGCCCAGAGTGCCAAGCGGTCCATCGTCAAGGTCATGGGCACCGCCCAGAGCTGCGGCAAGGTCCTCGAAGGCACCGGCTTCGTCTTCGGCGAGCGCCGGGTGATGACCAACGCGCACGTGGTCGGCGGGGTCGACGAACCCACCGTCCAGATCGGCGGCGAGGGCCGCAAGCACGACGCCAAGGTCGTCCTCTACGACTGGGAGCGCGACATCGCCGTACTGGACGTGCCGGACCTGAGGGCGCCCGTGCTGGAGTTCACCACCAAGGACGCCGTCAGCAGCGACGACGCGATCGTCGCGGGCTTCCCGGAGAACGGCGCGTACGACGTGCGCCCCGCGCGCGTGCGCGGTCGCATCACGGCCAACGGCGCCGACATCTACAAGCGCGGCACCGTCCACCGCGATGTCTACTCGCTCTACGCGACCGTCCGCCAGGGCAACTCCGGCGGCCCGCTGCTCACCCCCGAGGGCAAGGTGTACGGCGTGGTCTTCGCGAAGTCCCTCGACGACCCGGCGACGGGTTACGCGCTCACCGCGGACGAGATCGAGGAGGACATCGCCAAGGGCCGTACGGCCAACCAGCAGGTGGACAGCGACAGCTGCGCGCTCTGAGGCGGCCGGGCGATGCCCGTGTGGTGAGGTCCGGTGAAGGTCGCCCCGTACGGGTCAGGGACGGGGGTGGCGCAGCCGGGCCGAGACCCAGCGGGCCCGGCGCCGCAGGATGCGCGGAATGCCCAGGCGGGGGTCCGTGCCCGGCAGTTGCGGGGCGCCCCTCTGGTGGGAGCTCAGGCCCGCGGCCGAGCGGCGGTTGCGTGCTGCGTCACTGTAGTCGTGCGTCCAGCCCATACCCCGACGTGTGCCCCCGCCCCAAGGTCGATAACCGCCCCCACGCCCCCCAATTGGCCTATGCGCCGGGCAAGTGGCTGTTCGTGGAACAGGTGTTCACATCCGGGCCCTGCCCGCCGTTCACCGGTCCGGCTCGGGGTCCTTCAGCCAGTTGATGAGTTCGGCCGAGAACGCCACCGGGTCCTCCTCGTGCGGGAAGTGCCCCAGGCCGTCGAACAGCCGCCAACGGTACGGCGCTTCGACGTACTCCCCGGACCCCGCAGCGCTGCGCGTCCGCATCACCGGGTCCAGCGAACCGTGCAGATGGAGCGTGGGCACACGCACCGGGCGCTTCATCCGGCGGTTGAACTGGATGCCGTCCGGGCGGGCCAAGGACCGCACCATCCACCGGTACGGCTCGATGGAGCAGTGCGCCGTCGACGGGATGCACATCGCCCGCCGGTACGCCTCCACGGACTCGTCGTCGGGCAGCCGAGGCCCCGACCAGTCCCGGATCAGTCGGCCGA
Source organism: Streptomyces sp. CA-210063 (assembly GCF_024612015.1). Classification (NCBI taxonomy): domain Bacteria; kingdom Bacillati; phylum Actinomycetota; class Actinomycetes; order Kitasatosporales; family Streptomycetaceae; genus Streptomyces; species Streptomyces sp. CA-210063. Next base: position 4,716,576 of record NZ_CP102512.1, on the reverse strand, counting down.
CCAGCGCGCCGTCGTCGGCGGTGAGTTGCCGCTCGGGGATCCAGGGCCGCTGGAAGCCCCAGATGTAGGAGCCCGCCGAGGTCTGCTTGACGTCCGAGAGCATCGCCGAGCGCCAGCGCCGTGGATGCGGCATCGAGGCCACCGCGAGCCGCCGGACGAGCTTGGGGCGCATCACGGCCGCCGTCCACGCCAGATAGCCGCCCAGGTCGTGGCCGACCAGCGCGGCGTCGGGCTCGCCGAGGGACCGTACGACCCCGGTGATGTCGAGAGCGAGGTTCGCGGGGTCGTAACCCCGGGGCGTACGGTCGCTGCCGCCGACCCCGCGCAGATCCATGGCCACTGCCCGGAAGCCCGCGTCGGCGAGGGCGACCAGTTGGTGCCGCCAGGTCCACCAGAACTGCGGGAAGCCGTGCAGCAGCAGCACCAGCGGCCCGTCGCCCACCTCGGCGATGTGGAAACGCGCGCCGTTGGCGGCCACGTCCCGGTGGATCAGCCCCTTCGCGCCGGGCACGTCGAGTCGTACGGGAGACGCGGGCTGAGTCGAGGGGGCGGCCGGGGTGGTCGCGGGGTCGGTCATGACGTCGAGCGTGCCACAGCCTCGACGGCGTCGTCGGCCGGGGCGGGCCGCCGGGGGTGGGGCTTGGCGTTCTGCAGCACGCCCGCCGTCTGCTTCATGGAGGCGGCGACCTTCTGCGGGCCCTTGCCCTTCTTGGCCTTCTTCGAGAAGACGACGCCGATCAGCGTCAGTACGAGGGCGACCACCACGTTCGCCGCGAACGACAGCAGGAAGCAGATCGCCAGATTCCAGTCGCTCCAGGTGCGGATGCCGTACGCCAGGGCGAAGCTCAGCATCGGCAGGGAGAAGATCAGTACGGCGCCGGCAGCCGTGAACGCCCCGCCGCCGACCACGCCTCGCTTGACGTCCTGCCTGAGCTGGGCCTTGGCCAGCGCGATCTCGTCGTGCACCAGCGCGGACATCTCGGCCGTCGCCGAGGCGAACAGCTGGCCGACACTGCGTTCGGCTCCGACCGGGCTGCCGTCGGGTGCGCTCATCGGGGTCTCCCTCATATGCGTTTGTACGGTCCTGTCAGATCATGCCGGACCGTCGTCGCCATCGCCTGCCCCGCCCGCCACTTCGGCAAGCCTGCGGTGTTCGGCGGCCTTGCGTTCGTAGAGCTCGGCCATGCGCAGGTGGTACGCCGGGTCGTCCTGCTCGTAGATGTCGGGGATGCCGTCGCGGTCGTCGTCGCGCTCCTCGGCGGCCCACAGGGCCTGGTACTTGGCGTTGCGCATCTTCAACAGGACGGTCGCCAGGACCGCTGCGATGAGGGAACCGGTGAGGACGGCCGCCTTGACGCCGTCGGTGAGTGTCCGGTCGTCCTCGAAGGCCAGTTCGCCGATGAGCAGGGACACGGTGAAGCCGATCCCGGCCAGGGAGGCGACCGCGAAGACGTCCGGCCAGGCCAGGTCCTCGGAGAGCGAGGCCCGGGTGAAGCGGGCGGTCAGCCAGGTCCCGCCGAAGATCCCGACCGCCTTGCCGACGACCAGCCCGAGCACCACCCCGAGCGTCTCCGGCTGTGTGAACACCCTCCCCAGCGCACTGCCCGACACCGCGACGCCCGCGCTGAACAGGGCGAACAGCGGTACCGCCAGACCGGCGGACAGGGGGCGCACGATGTGCTCGATGCGCTCACCGGGGGAGCGCTCCTCATCTTCGCGCCGGGTGCAGCGCAGCATCAGCCCCATCGCGACACCGGCGATCGTGGCGTGGACACCGCTGTTGTACATCAGCCCCCAGATGACGAGGGCGAGCGGGACATACACGTACCACCCGCGCACGCCCTTCCTGAGCAGCAGCCAGAAGACGGCGAGGCCGGCGGCGGCGCCGCCGAGCGCGGCGAAGTCGAGGCTGTCGGTGAAGAACACCGCGATGATCAGGATCGCGAACAGGTCGTCGACAACGGCGAGGGTGAGCAGGAAGGCGCGCAGCGCGTTCGGCAACGAGGTGCCGATGACGGCGAGCACGGCCAACGCGAAGGCGATGTCGGTCGCCGTGGGCACCGCCCAGCCGGCCAGGGAGCCGCCGCCGGTGAGGTTGGTGAGCGTGTAGACGAGCGCCGGTACGGCCATGCCGCACAACGCGGCGACGACGGGCAGCGCGGCCGCCTTGGGGTCCCTGAGGTCACCGGCCACCAGCTCGCGCTTGAGTTCGATGCCGGCGACGAAGAAGAAGATCGCGAGAAGCCCGTCCGCCGCCCAGTGCGCGACGGACAGGTTGAGGCCGAGGGCTTCGGGGCCGAAGTGGAAGTGGCTGACGCTCTCGTAGCTGTCGTGCAACGGGGGGACGTTGACCCAGACCAGCGCGGTGACGGCGGCGAGGAGCAGCAGGACACCGCCGACGGTCTCGGTGCGCAGCGCCTCCCCCACGAAGGTCCGCTCGGGCAGGGAGAGCCGGCCGAGAACCTTGCGAGTGGGGGTGGTGCGGGGCGCGGTCACGGCGGGGACCTCCGGTCGGTGGGCAGGACAAAACACTTGCCGACCAGACTTCCCGGCGCACCTATTTGTTTAGTCTACCTAAAGTACCCGGTGCCTCCCGCATGCAAGGGGCAGAAAGGGCACCCGGCGCTGGTCACCGGGTGCCCTTCATGGCCGTACATAATCGTCGGGATCGTCAGGCCTCGACGTACGCGACCTCAGTCCTCGTACGTGATCTCAGTCCTCGCTCGGCGCCGCCGGAAGCTTGGCCTGGATGAGGTCCATGACCGTGGAGTCCGTCAGCGTGGTGACGTCACCGAGCTGGCGGTTCTCCGCCACGTCCCGCAGCAGTCGCCGCATGATCTTCCCGGAGCGGGTCTTCGGCAGCTCCTGCACCGGCAGGATCCGCTTCGGCTTGGCGATCGGGCCGAGGGTGGCGCCGACGTGGTTGCGGAGGTCGGCGACGAGGCTCTCGTCCTCGGCGTTCGCCGTACCGCGCAGGATCACGAACGCCACGATCGCCTGACCGGTGGTCTCGTCGGCCGCGCCGACCACGGCCGCCTCGGCCACGGACGGGTGCGAGACGAGCGCGGACTCCACCTCGGTGGTGGAGATGTTGTGGCCCGATACGAGCATCACGTCGTCGACGCGCCCGAGAAGCCAGATGTCCCCGTCGTCGTCCTTCTTCGCCCCGTCACCGGCGAAGTACTTGCCCTCGAACCGAGACCAGTACGTGTCGAGGAACCGCTGGTCGTCGCCCCAGATGGTGCGCAGCATCGACGGCCACGGCTCGGTGAGGACCAGATAGCCACCGCCGCCGTTCGGCACCTCGTTCGCCTCGTCGTCGACGACGGTCGCGGAGATGCCCGGCAGCGGCGTCTGCGCGGACCCGGGCTTGGCCGCCGTCACACCCGGCAGCGGCGAGATCATCATCGCGCCGGTCTCGGTCTGCCACCAGGTGTCCACGATCGGCGTCGCGTCGGACCCGATGTGCTTCCGATACCAGATCCACGCCTCGGGGTTGATCGGCTCCCCGACGGACCCGAGGACGCGGAGGGAGGACAGATCGAACTTCGCGGGGATGTCGTCGCCCCACTTCATGAACGTACGGATGGCCGTGGGAGCCGTGTAGAGGATCGTCACCCCGTACTTCTGCACGATCTCCCAGAACCGCCCCTGGTGCGGGGTGTCCGGCGTGCCCTCGTACATGACCTGCGTCGCGCCGTTCGCCAGCGGCCCGTACACGATGTACGAGTGGCCGGTGACCCAGCCGACGTCGGCCGTGCACCAGTACACGTCCGTCTCCGGCTTGAGGTCGAAGACGGCGTGGTGGGTGTACGACGTCTGGGTGAGGTAGCCGCCGGAGGTGTGCAGGATGCCCTTGGGCTTACCCGTCGTCCCGGACGTGTAGAGGATGAACAGCGGGTGCTCGGCCCCGAAGGCCTCGGGGGTGTGCTCGGCGGGCTGCCGGTCGACGATCTCGTGCCACCACACGTCACGGGAGTCGTTCCAGGCGACGTCCTGGCCGGTGCGGCGCACGACGAGGACATGCTCGATGGTGCCCGCCTTGGTGACCGCCTCGTCCACGGCCGGCTTGAGCGCGGACGGCTTGCCGCGCCGGTAGCCGCCGTCGGAGGTGATGACCACCTTGGCGTCGGCGTCCTGGATACGGGTCGCGAGCGCGTCCGCGGAGAAGCCGCCGAAGACGACGGAGTGCGCGGCACCGATCCGGGCGCAGGCGAGCATTGCCACGGCCGTCTCCGGGATCATCGGCATATAGACCGCGACCCGGTCGCCCGCCTGAACTCCCAGCTCCAGCAAAGCGTTCGCGGCCTTGCTCACCTCGTCCTTGAGCTCGGCGTAGGTGATGGCCCGGCTGTCCCCGGGCTCGCCCTCGAAGTGGATGGCGACCCGGTCGCCGTTTCCGGCCTCGACATGCCGGTCGACGCAGTTGTACGCGACGTTGAGCTCGCCGTCCTTGAACCACTTGGCGAACGGCGGGTTCGACCAGTCCAGCGTCTCGCTCGGCTCCTTGGCCCAGGTCAGCCGACGGGCCTGCGTGGCCCAGAAGCCGAGCCTGTCAGCCCTGGCCTGTTCGTACGCCTCGGCCGTGACGTTGGCGTTCGCGGCCAGGTCAGCGGGCGGCGCGAAGCGTCGCTCCTCCTTCAAGAGGTTGGCCAGGCTTTCGTTGCTCACGACATCTCCCTTGCGGTGCTTTGCCGGGGCGTCAGTTGTGTCCCAGGCCACAGCTCATCAGACCCGGACCCCCGATGACAAGGGCCTTCCTCGGATTGGTTTAGACCTGTGGGTGGGTGGCCCTGCGGCCAGGACGCCACCCGTTCCCACGGACCGGGACGGAGTTCGGTTCACGCGCGCGTGTCGTGCAGGACCGGCCCGGTCGGGCCGACCGACCCGGCCGTTCCGGCGACCTGGTCGAAGACTCCGCTGTCCGGGGCTTCCTCGGTGAGCAGGTACGCCTGTGCCTCGCCCACATGGAAGTACATCCCGTGCAGTTCGAGCGCGCCCTCACGCAGGGCTCGGGCGACGGCGTCATGGGCTCGCAGGTGTTCCAACTGCTGGATGACGTTGGTCAGGCAGAGCTGTTCGACGGCGTCGGCGGGTTCGCGGTCGGCGAGGCGGGCCCAGGGTCTGTTCTTGTCGGTCGCGCGGTCCAGGCTGGGCCTGCCGTGCCGCAGCCAGCGCTTGAGGGGAGTCTGGGCGCCGTTCGGGTCGGTCTTGAGCAGGGCCTGCATCGCGCCGCATCCGGAGTGCCCGCAGACCGTGATGGACCGTACGTTCAGTACCTCCACCGCGTACTCGATCGCGGCCGCCACCGAGTCGTCGCCGCTCTCCTCCCCGGGCAGCGGCACGAGGTTGCCGACATTGCGTACGACGAAGAGGTCGCCGGGGCCGCTGGAGGTGATCATCGAGGTGACGAGCCGGGAGTCGGCGCAGGTCAGGAAGAGCTGCGAGGGCTGCTGTCCCTCGCGCGCCAGCCGGGCCAGCTCATCGCGCACCAGGGGAGCGGTGTGGTGCTGGAACGCGCTGATGCCGCGCGCCAGTTGATGACCGCGCGGTCCCTCGGCCGCCTCCTCCTGCGGTGTGCCCGCGGCCGGGGTGGCCGGTGCCTCGCACTGGTGGTTGCGCCAGGGTGTCCAGGGCCGGCAGCGGCAGCCGGCCGCCGAGGTGCCGGCGGGTTCGGCGATACGGGTGCCGGCGCGGCCGGTGATCTCCACGGAGCCGCCGCGCGCTTGGTGCGCGTGCTGCCAGTCCTGCAGCGACTCGTACGCCGCGTGGTCCATGAACGACCCGTCCAGCTCCACGACCACGGCGGCCCCCTGGGGGACCTGATGCAGGGCGCGGCTGAGGCGGGGCACGGCGAGGAACGTCAACTGCCCTCGTACGCGGACGTGATGGACTCCTTCCTTGTCCTCGTGGGTGATGCGTGTGCGGGTGAGGCGGTGCAGGGCGACACCGACGGCCACGGCGATGCCGAGCGCGACGCCTTCCAGGACGCCCAGCAGGACGACGCCGAATGTGGTGACGGCGTAGACCAGCACCTCGCGGTGGCGGGTGACCGTGCGGATGTGGTGCAGGGACACCATCTGGACCCCGACGGCCATCACCAGGGCGGCGAGTGAGGCGAGGGGGATCAGCTCCAGGACGGGGACCAGGAGCAGTGCGGCCGCTACTACCCAAACGCCGTGCAGCATCGTGGAGTTCCGGCTGACGGCGCCGGTGTGCACATTGGCCGCGCTGCGTACGGCGACGCCGGTCACCGGCAGGCCGCCGAGGGCGCCGGAGACCACATTGGCCGCGCCCTGGCCGCGTAGTTCCCGGTCGAGGTCGGAGCGGGGGACACGGGGTTCGCCGCGGGCGGTGACGAGCTTGTCGACGGCCACGGCGGAGAGCAGGGACTCGACGCTGCCGACCAGGGTGATGGTGAGGACGGCCGCCGCGATGCCCAGGACGGGGCCGTCGGGCAGCTGCGGCAGGGCGTGGCTGGACCAGGACGGCAGGTCCACGCGGGCCAGGTGCAGCCCGGTGAGCGCGGCCACGGCTGTGGCGGCGGCCACGGCGATCAGGGCTGCCGGGATCCGTCGTACGGCGCGGCCGACGCGCCCCGGGATGCGTGGCCAGGCCAGCAGAACGGCGAGGGTGAGCGCGCTGAGGGACAGGGCGCCGGGGTGCAGGTCGGCCAACTGGGCGGGCAGCGCGCCGACGTTGGCGACGACGGAGCTCTGCGGGGTGCCGCCGAGCACGATGTGCAGCTGGGCGACGGCGATGGTGACGCCGATGCCGGCGAGCATGCCGTGCACGATCGCGGGGCTGACGGCGAGTGCCGAGCGGGCCACGCGCAGGTGGGCCAGGCCCAGTTGGGAGAGGCCGGCGAGGACGGTGATGGCGCAGGTGGTGCGCCAGCCGTACTGGTGGATGAGGTCGGCGGTGACGACGGTGAGACCGGCCGCCGGGCCGCTGACCTGGAGGGGGGAGCCGCCCAGGCGCCCGGCGACGAGGCCGCCGACGGCGGCGGCGACGAGGCCGGCCTGGAGCGGGGCGTCGGTGGCGAGGGCGATGCCCAGGGACAGGGGGAGGGCGATCAGGAAGACCGCGATGGAGGCGGACAGATCGGCGGCCGCGATAGGGAACCGGCGGCGCGGGCCCTCCGGGGGGCTGGGCGGTTGGTGATCAAGCTCCGTCCGGTTCGGGTCCGGGTCGGTGGCGTGGGTGGGGACGCAGGCGGACATGTTCTCCCGTCTCCTCCGGGGCTGCGCGGTCGCGTCGGTTCGCGGCCGTGGGTCACGGCGTACAGCGGCGGGATTTCTCAACGCTCAGTAAACGAATCGTAATGCAGGGTAAAGGAAATGCAAGAACATTAGTGGCAAATGGGTGACATGGTCACCCATGAGGATGAATGAATCTTTTCATCGGCTTGTCGTATTAATTCGATCGAGACTCTGTGTGACGTTGGCCGCTCTGCCCCTGAGCGAAGGAAGAAGGTGGGCGGACATGGCCGTCACCCAGAGGATCGCCGCCGGCGTCACGCTCGCCGCGACCTGCGCCGCGGCGCTCGCCGGATGCGGGATCGGTGAGCCGACAGCCGGCTCACCTGGTGCGAAGGAAACGGAGAAGGAGGGCGGGCGGGGCGTACCCGTCACGAAGGAGGGCGCCCAGGCGCCGCCCAAGGCCGCGGTCCGGCTGATCGGCGACGGCTCCACCGCGTACACCGGTGTCCAGCCGCAGCTGCCCGGACCCGAGCGGCTGAGGCCCGGTCAGAAGCCCCCGCAGTTCGTGGTCTTCTCCTGGGACGGCGCGGGCGAGGACGGCCAGCGGCTCTTCTCGCACTTCCGCAAGGTGGCCCGCGCCAACGACGCGACGATGACGTACTTCCTCAGCGGCGTGTACATGCTGCCGGAGGAGAAGCGGGACCTGTACCGCCCGCCCCAGCACTCACCGGGCCGCTCCGACATCGGCTTCAACGACGTACGCGGAATCAAGGACACCGTGGAGCAGCTGCGCGGCGCGTGGCTGGAGGGCAACGAGATCGGCACGCACTTCAACGGCCACTTCTGCGGCCCCGGCGGCGGGGTCGGCGAGTGGTCGGTCGAGGAGTGGAAGAGCGAGATCGCCCAGGCCAAGGCGTTCGTGAAGGCCTGGAAGACCAACACCGGCACGGAGGAGGCCGAGCCCCTGCCCTTCGACTACGACAAGGAACTGATCGGCGCCCGCACACCCTGCCTGGAGGGCCAGAAGAACTTCATGAGGGCCGCCCGCGAACTGGGCTTCCGCTATGACACCAGCGGCATCAAGGAGCAGGTCTGGCCCGAGAAGAAGGACGGGCTCTGGGACCTGTCGATGCAACTCGTCCCCGTCCCGGGGCGCGCATTCGAGACGCTGACGATGGACTACAACTTCTACGTGAACCAGTCCGGGGCCCGGGCGGGCGCTCCGGCCAAACGGGAGTACTGGGGCGACCAGTTCCGTGACGGGCTGCTCGCGGGCTTCGAGCGCGCCTACGAGGGCAACCGCGCGCCCCTGATCATCGGCAACCACTTCGAGTCCTGGAACGGCGGCGTCTACATGCGGGCCGTCGAGGAGACCATCGAGACGGTCTGCGGCAAGGCCGAGGTGCGCTGCGTCTCCTTCCGGCAACTCGCCGACTGGCTCGACGCCCAGGACCCGAAGGTCCTGGACAGGCTGCGCACCCTGGAGGTCGGTCAGTCCCCGAAGGAGGGCTGGAAGACCTTCCTCTCCGCCGGACCGGCGCCGGCCCCCAAGGGCGTTCCGGGGGCTCCGGCGGCCAAGCCGTAGCCGCGCTCACACGGAAGCGGCAACCCCTTCGCGGAGCACGAACTCGGGGTCGATCTGTGCCGCCAGGTCGGCCCCCGTCCGTTCGTTGCCCCAACTGGTCGCGTTCTTCAGGTGGAAGTGCGCCATCTGGCGCGTGTAGCGCTCCCAGTCGCGCAGCTCGTAGGTGGCGTCCGCCGCGTCGTGAAGAACGCGCAGGGAACGGCGGTTGGGCTCCTCCAGGTGCTCGAAGCGGGGCGGGCGGCCCTTCTCCAGGGCGCGCACCCAGTCCGAGTGCCCGAGGGCGACCAGGAGGTCGTCCCCGACCTCGGCGCGCAGGAAGTCGAGGTCGTCGTTGTTGTCGTCGCCCCGCACCTTGTTGCCGACGACCTTCAGGGCGACGCCGTAGTCACTGGCGTACTCCTTGTACTGGCGGTAGACGGAGACCCCTCTCCGGGTCGGCTCGGCGACGAGGAACGTCATGTCGAAGCGGGTGAACATGCCGGACGCGAAGGAGTCCGAACCGGCCGTCATGTCGACCACCACATACTCGTCGCGGCCGTCCGCCAGGTGGTTCAGGAACAGCTCCACCGCTCCCGTCTTGGAGTGGTAGCAGGCGACCCCGAGGTCGGCGTCGGTGAAAGGGCCGGTGACCATCAAACGGATCGCACCGCCGTCGAGTTCCACCGGGCGGGCGCAGGCGTCATAGATCGCGTTGGGCTCGCAGACGCGCACCAGGCGTGAGCCGTCGCCGGGCGGGGTGGTCTTGATCATCGTCTCGGCGGAGGCGATCCGCGGGTTGGAGCCGCGCAGATGGTTCTTGATCAGTGACAGCCGGTCGCCCATCGCGGGCAGCTCGGCGGCCTCCGACTCGTCGAGGCCGAGGGCGGCGCCCAGGTGCTGGTTGATGTCGGCGTCGATGGCGACGACCGGCGCTCCGGAGGCGGCGAGATGGCGGATGAACAGGGAGGACAGCGTGGTCTTGCCACTCCCGCCCTTCCCGACGAAAGCAATTTTCATGTTCACCAAGGGTAGGGGGGCGATTGCCGAGGGTGCTCAGGTGGCGGTGGAACACCACTCCTTCGAGGGGTGGGCGCCCGGTGCGCGTAGGGTCGTACTCATGAGTACGACAGGTGCGGCCGCCGATCCGCTGGCGGCCCTGGGAGAGCTTCCCGGTGTGGCCGAGTCCGTGGAGTCCGTGCGCAAGGCCGTGGACCGGGTCTACGGCCACCGCGTCATGCGGCGTCGCAGCAACGCGGTCACCTCCGAGGCCGCCCTGCGCGGCGCGCGTGGTTCGGCGGCGCTGTCCGGTGCCGACTGGGCACTGGAAGAGGTGCGTCGTCGTACCGACTTCAGCGGCCAGGACGGCGACTTGGAGGCCCGCACCGTGGGCGCCGCGCTGCGGCTGACCGCCGAGGCGGGCCAGCTGCTGTCCATCTGGCGGCAGTCGCCCCTTCGGGTACTGGCCCGGCTGCACCTGGTGGCGGCCGGAAGCGACGACGCGCGCGTGGGACGGCCCCGACAGGACGGCGAGCCCGTCGACGAGCCCCTCGTCGAGCTGCCCCCGCCGGGCGCCGCCGAGGTCGCAGGCCGGCTCGACGGTCTCTCGGAGCTGATCATCAAGGGCAGTGCTGCCCCCGCCCTGGTGACCGCCGCCGTCGTCCACGGCGAGCTGCTCGCCCTGCGGCCCTTCGGCTTCCACAACGGCCTCGTCGCGCGCGCGGCCGAGCGCATCGTCCTGATCGGTAGCGGCCTCGACCCCAAGTCGGTCTGCCCGGCGGAGGTCGGCCACGCGGAACTCGGCCGCGCCGCCTATCTCGCCGCCCTCGACGGCTATGTCTCCGGCACCCCGGCGGGGATGGCGGCCTGGATCGCCCACTGCGGCAGAGCCATCGAACTGGGCGCGCGCGAGTCGACAGCGGTGTGCGAAGCGCTGCAGCGCGGGGCGGCTTAGAAGTCCGGAAAAGGGTTGCGGCGGTACGAGAATTCGTACCGCCGCTGGCATGTCCACCCGGTTACCAAGCGTCCTCGATATATTGCCCATCAGGCCGGGAACTGTGGCCCGTGACCTGGTGCGGCTGGCCCGTAATCGACGGGTCGACGTCGCGTGGGTGCCCGGTGTTCATGCTGGGTCCGTGGGGCCAAAATGAGTTTTTAAAGGTGATCCTTTCGGATGTCCTTTGGTCTCGCGGGCCTTGAATCCTTTCTACTCCAGGACCGGAGCAAGCGGAAGCCCTCGATGCGCTTCTTTACTTTTGGGCTCAAAGAGGGTGAATCGGCAGCCGATGCGGCGACCACAGGTCAGGCGGTCGCCACCCGGCGCCGGCTCGCGTACCAGACGAGCCCCGCGGTGGCCGCCGCGGCGCCTATGGCGGCGGCCGCGAGGAGCGCGGGCCGCGGCCGTACGGCCAGCCGCTGCTTGAGGCGCACCGGGCGGTGGAAGTCGAGAATGGGCCACCCGCGCGCGAGGGCCTCCTTGCGCAGCGTCCGGTCCGGGTTCACCGCGTGCGGATGCCCCACGGCCTCCAACATCGGCAGGTCCGTCGCCGAGTCGCTGTACGCGAAGCAGTGCGCGAGGTCGTACTCCTCGGACTCCGCCAGCTCCCGGATCGCCTCCGCCTTGGTCGGACCGTAGGCGTAGTACTCCACCTCGCCGGTGAAGCAGCCGTCGTCGCCGACGACCATCCGGGTCGCCACCACCCGGTCCGCGCCGAGGAGTTCACCGATCGGCTCGACCACCTCGGCGCCGGAAGTGGAGACGATGACGACGTCCCGCCCGGCGATGTGGTGCTCCTCGATGAGGGACGCCGCCTCGTCGTAGATGATCGGGTCGATCAGGTCGTGAAGGGTCTCGGCGACGATGTCCTTCACTTGTTGGACGTTCCAGCCCCGGCACAGAGCGGACAGATACTTCCGCATCCGCTCCATCTGGTCGTGGTCGGCGCCGCCCGCGAGGAACACGAACTGGGTGTACGCCGTCCGCAGGGCGGCCCTGCGGTTGATCAGGCCGCCTTGGTAGAACGACTTGCTGAACGTGAGAGTGCTCGACTTCGCAATGACCGTCTTGTCCAGGTCGAAGAAGGCCGCTGTACGGGGCAAGGAGTGGTTTTCCACGAGGCAGAGCATAGGCGCCCGCCATTCGGGCTAGTGTGGGGCGCGTGGGTTTGCCTGAGAGGCCTCTCGGGTACACCATGGAAGTCACGGATCGTTCGCGACCGTGCTAACGCGGCCCGGCTCCTCCCCCCCCGAGTCGGCCGTGGAGACGACCCCCACTCTCCCCCCCGGTGGGGGTCGTCGCATGTCCGGATGCGTTTTCCCCACCTCTTCCCAGCCCGCGAGGCGCACCAGAGCCCTCGTGGGCTTTCCTCTGCCCCAGCACAGGATCCCTCACTGTGCGTAGCCGTGGTGCTGCGCTGTGGAAGTCGCCCGCGCGTCGCCTGTTCGGGTGACGGCGATATTCACAAGCGTCGAGTTGTCCACAGTTATCGACCAAGATCCACACGATTTCCGGGATGGCTGCACCGTGATTCCAGCGCGTCCCGGCGGCGGCGAGTTCATGGCCGCTTCGGTTTCCCGGACGCGTATGGCCGGTTTCCTTCGGCCGCCCCTATGGCGGCCGATCGCCGGTTCTCACACAGGAGTTGAAGACGGGCGCCCGGAAGGCCGGGTGCCGTGGATACGGGCGTCCAGACATGGGCGGGACTCGCGAACGCCGGAAGGCCGGCCGCGGGGCCCGTGCGGGACGCAGCGAAGGGGGCTGGAGATCGTGGCGGGAGCCATCACCGACGACCGGGCGTCCGCCGCCGAGGGGCGGCAGGGCAGGCCGTTGATCGTCACCGAGGACGTGGACCTGCTGGACGACCTACTGCGCCTGTGCGCGGCCGCGGGCGCCAGAGCGGAGGTCCACCACGGGGTGCCGGAGGGCCGGGGCCGGTGGGAGACGGCGCCGCTCGTGCTGGTCGGTGACGACGCGGCACGGCGGCTGCGCGGGGCCGCGCGCAGACGGGGAGTCGTGCTCGTCGGCAAGGACCAGGACGACTCCGGGGTCTGGCAGCGGGCCGTGGAGATCGGCGCGGACCACGTCCTGATGCTGCCGGACGGCGAGCAGTGGCTCGTCGACCGCATCGCCGACGTGGCCGAAGGGGTCGGCAGGCCCGCGCTCACGGTCGGCGTGATCGGCGGCCGTGGCGGCGCCGGCGCGTCCACGCTGGCCTGCGCGCTCGCCGTCACCTCCGCGCGACAGGGCAGGCGCACGCTCCTCGTGGACGCCGATCCGCTGGGCGGCGGCCTCGACGTGCTGCTCGGCGGTGAGAGCGCCGAGGGACTGCGCTGGCCGGCCTTCGCCGCCTCGCGCGGGCGGGTCGGCGGCGGCGCCCTGGAGGAGTCGCTGCCCGAGCTGCACTCCCTGCGCGTGCTCAGCTGGGACCGCGGCGACGCCGTCGCCGTCCCGCCTCAGGCGGTGCGCGCGGTCCTCGCCGCGGGCCGGCGGCGAGGTGGCGCGGTCGTCGTCGACCTACCGCGCCGCATCGACGAAGGCGTGGCCGAGGCTCTCGCCCAGATCGATCTGGGCATCCTGGTCGTTCCCGCCGAACTACGCGCCGTCGCGGCCGCCTCACGGGTCGCCTCCGCCTTCGGGATGGTCCTCCGTGACCTCCGCGTCGCGGTCCGGGGGCCGTACGCGCCGGGGCTCGACGACCACGAGATCGCCCGCCTCCTCGGCCTCCCCCTCGCCGGTGAAGTGCCCGCCGAGGCCGGACTGCCGGACGGCGGCAAACCCCCGGGAGGCATCCCGCGCGGGCCACTCGCTCGCTTCTGCGAGGGCTTCTGGAAGCGGGTGGCGGTCGGGGATGAGCACGGATGAGCGAGGGCACCGGGCGCGGGGTTTCGGACGACGGCCAGGTGGCGGGAGAAACGGCTCGCCGGGCCTTGGACGGGGGCGAGGAACGGTGAATCGGATGTGTGACGACGGGCTGCCGGGCGGCGGCGAGCCGTGGGGACCTGAGCCTTTCGCGTGGTTTCTGATCGTGGGTGAGGCCGAGTGAACGGGATGCCCGACGACGGGCTGTTGGACGGGGTACGGCAGTGGCTCGTCGAGAGCGGGGCCGAGCCGACGCCCGCGCGCGTGGCGCAGGCGTTGCGGGAGCGGGGACGGGTGCTCGGGGACGCCGAGGTGCTCGGAGCGGCCGAGCGGCTGCGGTCGGAGTTGGTGGGGAGCGGCCCGTTGGAGCCGCTGCTCGCCGATCCGTCGGTCACCGATGTGCTGGTGTCGGCACCGGACCGGGTGTGGGTGGACCGGGGCGGCGGCCTGGAGCTGACCAGGGTCTCCTTCCCGGATGCGGCGGCCGTACGACGGCTCGCACAGCGCCTGGCGGCCGTCGCCGGACGCCGACTGGACGACGCCCGGCCGTGGGTGGACGCCCGGCTCCCGGACGGCACCCGGCTCCACGCGGTGCTGCCACCGGTGGCCGTCGGCTCCACCTGCCTGTCCCTGCGGGTCGTACGGCCCCGGGCCTTCACCCTCGCCGAACTGGCGGCGGCGGGCACGGTGCCGCCCGGCGGCGACCGGGTCCTGCGGGCCCTGATCCGCTCCCGGTTGTCGTACGTCATCAGCGGCGGGACCGGGACCGGCAAGACCACGCTCCTGAGCGCGCTGCTCGGCCTGGTCGACCCCGGCGAGCGGATCGTGCTGGCCGAGGACTCGGCGGAGCTGCGGCCCGACCATCCGCATGTGGTGCGGCTGGAGGGCAGACCGGCCAACCAGGAGGGCGTGGGCCTCGTCGAACTCCAGGACCTGGTCCGGCAGGCGCTGCGGATGCGCCCGGACCGATTGGTGGTCGGCGAGGTGCGGGGGCCCGAGGTCGTCTCTCTGCTGGCCGCCCTGAACACCGGCCACGAGGGCGGCTGCGGGACCTTGCACGCCAACGCCGCGGGACAGGTACCGGCCCGTCTGGAGGCCCTTGGCACGGCCGCCGGGCTCGACCGGGCCGCACTGCACAGCCAGTTGGCGGCCGCGCTGTCGGTGGTCCTGCACCTCGTACGGGACCGGGACGGCCGGCGGCGGATCGCCGAGGTGCATGTGCTGGAGCGCGACGAGTCGGGGCTGGTGGTGACCGTACCCGCGCTGCGCTGGGGCACGGAGGCGTTCGTGTACGAGCGGGGCTGGGAGCGGCTGCGGGGGCTGCTCCGAGATGGGCTGCGTGGCCGGGGCGATGGGCTCCCGGATCGGGTTGAGGACGGGGGAGAGGGGTTTCGGGGTGGGCTGCGCGGCCGGGGTGACGGGCTTCCGGATCGGGTTGAGGACGGGGAGGGGCTTCGAGGGCGGACCCCGGGAGGTGGGCGGGGAGAGCCGGGGAGCAGAGGGCCGGTCAGGTCCGGGAACGGGCTGTCGGCCGGGCGGGGCGACGGACTTCTGGAAGGGAGTGAGCGGCGGTGACGGGGGTCGGCGAGATGTCGGTCGGGGTGGTGGCCGTGACGTGTGCCGGGGCGGCGGCCTGGATGGCGGGGGATGGGCGCGGGGCCGGAGTTCGGCGGGCTCGGTCGCTGTTGGCGGGTGGCGGGGCGGTGGGGCCGCCGGCCTGGGAGCGGGTGGTCGGTCGGGTACGGCGGCTGGGGGTGGAGTGGTGGGCGCCGGTGGCCGGGGCGGTGATCGCGGTGCTGGGGGCCTCCGTGCTGCCGGTGCTCGCGGGGGCGGCCGGGGTGCCGTTGCTCAGGCGGGTGCGGCGGGCGGCGGAGGAGCGCCGGGCCCGGGAGCGGCGGGGCGATGCCGTGGTCACGCTGTGCGCGGCGCTCGCCGGGGAGGCACGGGCCGGGCGGCAGCCGGGTGAGGCGTTGGCGCGGGCCGCCCGGGACTCGGGCGGGCTGGGCGAGGCCCAGGCCGTGGTGTTGGCGGCGGCACGGTTCGGCGGGGACGTGCCGGGCGCGCTCGCGGACGCGGCCCGGCTGCCGGGCGCCGACGGGCTGCTGGGGCTCGCCGCGTGCTGGCGGGTGGCCGTGGACCGGGGCGCGGGCCTCGCGGCCGGGCTGGACCGTCTGGAGGGTGCCCTGCGCGCGGAGCGGGACCAGCGGGCAGACCTGCGCGCCCAGTTGGCCGGTGCCCGGTCGACGGCGGTGATGCTCGCCGGTCTCCCGGTACTGGGCCTCCTGCTGGGCACCGCGCTCGGCGCCGACCCACTGCACGTGGTGCTGCACAGCACGGCCGGGCTGGGCTGTCTGCTGGTCGGCGCGGCGCTGGAGGGCGCCGGCCTGTGGTGGGCGCTTCGGATCGTACGGGGAGCTGAGGCCGCGTGAGCGGGGAAGTCATCCACAGGCTGGGGGTGGTCATCGGCGCGGTCGTGGGACTGTGGTGGCTGGCCCGGTCGCTCGACACCGCGCGGCGTGAACGGTGGCTGCGTGCCCGGCTGGCCACGGTGCTCGCCGCCGCGGCCGAGCCGCCCCGACGGGACCTCGTGCCACGGGGTGCCGTACGACGATGGCTGCCGGTAGCCGGGGCGGTCTGTGCCGGGTGGGTGCTCGTCGGCGGCCTTCTGGGGCTGCTGCTGGGGCTGGCTGCGGGAGTCGGGGTCTGGCAGTGGCTGCGGAGGGCGCGGCGCGCGGGCGGTGACCCGGCAGAGGCGTACGACGCTGCGGGAGCCGCACGCCAACTGCCGCTCGCCGCCGATCTGCTGGCCGCCTGTATCACGGCCGGGGCGAGCCCCGTGGTGGCCGCACAGGCCGTGGGCGAGGCCCTGGGCGGGCCCGTGGGCGAGCGGCTGGCCAGGGGTGCGGCCGAGGCACGGCTCGGGGGCGAACCGGCCGAGGCGTGGCGCGCGTTGGCCGCTCTTCCCGGGGCCGGCGCTCTGGCACGGCTTCTGGAGCGCGCCGACGAGTCCGGCGTACCGGCCGCCGCCCCGGTCGCCCGCCTCGCCGCCGAGGCCCGCGCCGAGTGGGGCCGCTCGGCGACGGAACGCGCCCGCCGGGCCGCCGTGATGGTCACCGCGCCGGTGGGGCTGTGCTTCCTTCCCGCCTTCATCGCGGTGGGGGTGCTGCCGGTGGTGATCGGGCTGGCGGACGGGCTGCTGGGAGGGGGTGGGGGATGACGGCGCGGACTTGAACGAACGAACGGTGAGCGGTGAGCGGCGAGCGGTGACGACCAGCGATGACCGATAAGCAGCGATCAGTAGTCAACGGAACAGAACCTCACGGGGGTTGAGATGCACAAGGCAGTAGAGGCAGTAGGGGCAGTAGGGGCAGTGAAGGCGGTACGGGAAGCGGTGCGGGTTCGGGTGGTGCGTGCCGTGATGTGCCGGGTGCGGGCGGCGCGGAGGGATGCGGGGATGGTGACCTCCGAGTACGCGGTGGGGATCATCGCGGCGGTGGCCTTCGCCGCGGTGCTCTACAAGGTGGTGACCAGCGGGCAGGTCCAGGCGGAGCTGCAGCAGATCGTCGGGCGGGCCCTCAATGGCGGGAAATGAGCCACGTCGGCGCCGCAGGGCCCTGGGCGGCGATCAAGGGTTCGTGACGGCCGAGGCAGCCATGGCCCTGCCCGTGATGGTGCTGTTCGCGACGGCGCTCGTGTGGGCCCTGTTCGCCGCCTGCGCGCAGATCCAGATCGTGGACGCGGCCCGGGCCGGGGCTCGGGCCGCGGCGCGGCAGGATCCGTCGGCCGCGGTCGTGGCGGCGGCCCGGAGGACTGCGCCGGACGGCGCGGAGGTGAGCGTGGGCCGGGAGGGCGACTTCGTTCGTGTGGTCGTCTCGGCCCGGGCGCCGGGCCCGGACGGGCTGGGCCTCGACCTCAGCCATGAGGCGGTGGCGCTGGCCGAGCAGACGGTGGGGACGGCCGCGACGGAGGGAGTGGAGGCCGGGTGAGCACGTTCTCGGGCTCTGGCCGACTGTCGCGGGTCGCCCGCTCGGTCCGCTGGTCCCGCTGGGTCCGTTCGGTCCGTTCGGTCCGTTCATTCTCTTTGGTCCGTTCGGTCCGCTCGGACAGAGGCTCCGCGACCGTCTGGGCCGTGGGGGCGATCGCCGTGCTGTGTGCCGTGTTCGGTGCCGTTCTCACTCTGGGGCAGGCAGTGGTGGTCGGGCATCAGGCGGCCGCCGCGGCCGACCTCGCGGCCCTCGCCGCCGCCGACCACTGGATGAAGGGCGGCGAGGGGGCCTGCGCCACGGCCGAACGGGTGGCACGGGCCCAGAGAAGCCGACTCGTGCACTGCGAGGTCGAGGGAGAGATCTCGGACGTCACAGCGGCCTCGGGCATAGGCCCGCTCACCGCCGAGGCCAGGGCAAGAGCGGGCCCACCGGGTCCGGCAGCCCCGGCATCGGGCTAGGGAGGCCCACTGGAGCGCCCCGAAAGGGGCGCGGGGAACTGCGCGACCAGCCACACACGACCGGCAGTCGCCAGAACACAGTGGCCCCCGAGTCCCAAGGCGCCCGTAAACCCCGAGCTCCAAGCCGCCCTGAACCCCCGAGTCCCAAGGCGCCCCAGGCCCTAAGGCACCCGGTCCTCCCGCGGAGCGTCCGGCGCGGCGCGCAGCAGCTCGGTCAGCAGCCGTACGGCCCCCCGCTTGTGCAACGGGTCGTTGCCGTTGCCGCATTTGGGGGACTGGATGCAGGACGGGCACCCGGCGTCGCACTCGCAGGAGGCGATCGCCTGGCGGGTGGCGGTGAGCCAGGCGCGGGCGGTGTGGAAGGCGCGCTCGGCGAAACCCGCGCCGCCCGGGTGGCCGTCGTAGACGAAGACGGTCGGCAGGAGCGTATCGGGGTGGAGCGGGACGGAGACCCCGCCGATGTCCCAGCGGTCGCAGGTCGCGAAGAGGGGAAGCATGCCGATCGAGGCATGTTCGGCGGCGTGCAGGGCGCCGCCGAGGATCTCGGGGTTGATCCGGGCCGCGTCCAGCTGGTCCTCGGTGACAGTCCACCAGACGGCGCGGGTGCGCAGCGTTCGAGGAGGGAGGTCGAGTTTGGTCTCGCCGAGCACTTCGCCGGTGATGAGGCGTCGACGGAGGAAGGAGACGACCTGGTTGGTGACTTCGACGGAGCCGAAGCACAAACGGCCGTCGCCCCAGGGGACCGCGGTGTCGGTCTCCAGGACGGAGATGGCGGTGGTGTCGCGGGCGACCGTCGAATAGGGCGGGTCGGCCTGTTCGACGAGGGCGACGGAGTCCTCCAGGTCCAGTTCGCGCACCAGGTACGTACGGCCCTGGTGCAGATGGACCGCGCCCTCGTGGACGGTGGTGTGGGCGGCGCCCGCGTCCACCGTGCCGAGGAGCCGGCCCGTGCCGGTCTCGACGACCTGGACGGGGCGGCCGCCCTGGCCCCGGATGTCGGTGAGGTCGGCGGCCCGTTCGCGGCGCGTCCAGTGCCAGGCCTTGGCCCGGCGGCGGAGCAGCTTCGCGGCCTCCAGCTGCGGCAGCAACTCCTCGCACGCCGGGCCGAACAGATCGAGGTCCTCGTCCGTCAGGGGAAGTTCCGCGGCGGCGGCGCAGAGGTGAGGGGCGAGGACGTACGGGTTGTCGGGGTCGAGGACGGTCGATTCCACCGGTTGGTCGAAGAGGGCCTCGGGGTGGTGGACCAGGAAGGTGTCCAGTGGGTCGTCGCGGGCCACGAGGACGGCGAGGGCGCCCTGGCCGGAGCGTCCGGCGCGGCCGGCCTGCTGCCACAGGGAGGCGCGGGTGCCCGGGTAGCCGGCGATGAGGACGGCGTCCAGGCCGGAGATGTCGACGCCGAGTTCCAGGGCGGTGGTGGCGGCGAGGCCGAGGAGCTCGCCGGAATGGAGGGCGCGCTCGAGAGCGCGGCGTTCCTCGGGGAGATAGCCGCCGCGGTAGGCGGCCACGCGGTGGGCCAGTGAGCGGGCGCCCGTGGCGTCAGCCGCTGATGTCACTGCCGCGAGGCGCTCCTGGGCGATCACCGAGATCAGCTCGGCGCCGCGCCGGGAACGTACGAAGGCGACCGAGCGGACGCCTTGCAGGACCAGGTCGGTCAGAAGATCGGCGGTCTCGGCGGTGGCCGTACGCCGCACCGGCGCGCCCTTCTCGCCGTGGAGTTCGGTGAGTGGGGGCTCCCAGAGGGCAAACACCAGTTCGCCGCGGGGTGAGGCGTCGTCCGCGACCTCGGTGACCGGGACGCCGGTGAGGCGGCCTGCGGCGGCCGAGGGCTCGGCGGCGGTCGCGGAGGCCAGCAGGAAGACGGGTTCGGCGCCGTAGCGGGCGCACAGACGGCGGAGGCGGCGCAGCACCTGGGCGACGTGGGAGCCGAAGACGCCGCGGTAGGTGTGGCACTCGTCGATGACCACGTACTTGAGGGCGCGCAGGAAGGAAGACCAGCGGGGGTGGGAGGGGAGTATCCCGCGGTGCAGCATGTCGGGGTTGGTGAGGACGTAATTGGCGTACTGGCGCACCCACTCGCGCTCCTCGACGGGCGTGTCTCCGTCGTACACGGCCGGGCGTACGGCGTTTCCCAGAGGTTGTGAAAGTTCCTTCACGGATCGGCACTGATCCGCCGCGAGGGCCTTGGTGGGGGCCAGGTAGAGCGTGGTCGCCCCGCGGCCGTTGGGGGCCTCGGCGCCGTCCAGAAGGCGCGACAGGACCGGTACGAGGTAGGCCAGCGACTTGCCGGAGGCGGTGCCCGTGGCGACGACGACCGACTCGCCGTCCAGCGCGTGCTCGGCCACACGTGCCTGGTGGGCCCAGGGATGTTCGATTCCCGCGGCCTGCACGGCGGCGACGACTTCCGAGCGGATCCGGTCGGGCCAGACGGCATGGCGGCCCGCGCGCGGGGGCACATGCTCCGTATGAGTGATGCGCGAAGCCCGGCTTGCGCCCGAGGCGAGCCGGTCCAGGACCGTGCTCGGCGAAGGGCTGGGGGCGGTGTCCGTCGAGGATCGATCGGATCGGTGATTCTTGGCCATCGGCATCGAGTGTGTCACCGGCGTGACGGACAATGGAGCCAAGGCGTCGTGCACGCCTGCCGGTAAGTGATTGAATGCCATCGCGGCTGGCGAACCGTCCCGGGGGCTTTCAAGCCGAGGTGTCCCGAGGGGCGAACGCTCGATAGCAA
The DNA here is from genome assembly GCF_024612015.1 of Streptomyces sp. CA-210063. Classification (NCBI taxonomy): domain Bacteria; kingdom Bacillati; phylum Actinomycetota; class Actinomycetes; order Kitasatosporales; family Streptomycetaceae; genus Streptomyces; species Streptomyces sp. CA-210063. Next base: position 4,695,783 of record NZ_CP102512.1, on the reverse strand, counting down.
GGTGCTGGAGGATCCGTGGACCTGTCCCTGTCGACCCGTACCGTCGGCGATCGTACGGTCGTCGAGGTCGGTGGCGAAATCGACGTTTATACCGCGCCCAAGCTGCGTGAGCAGCTGGTCGAGCTGGTCAACGACGGGAGTTTTCACCTCGTCGTCGACATGGAGGGCGTCGACTTCCTCGACTCCACCGGGCTCGGCGTACTGGTGGGCGGCCTGAAGCGAGTACGGGCCCACGAGGGCTCGCTGCGCCTGGTGTGCAACCAGGAGCGGATTTTGAAGATCTTCCGCATCACCGGTCTGACCAAGGTGTTCCCGATTCACACCTCGGTCGACGAAGCGGTGGCGGCCACTGACTGATCACGTCCGTCCGGGCCCCGCGCCCGGACGGCCAGAGACAAGTGAGGGGGACCGGGCCTGTGTGGCCCGGCCCTCCGACAGCACGCCCGTAGTTCCGAGGGGGATGCATGGCCACCGTTGAACTCCGCTTCAGCGCGCTGCCCGAGCACGTCCGGACCGCCCGACTGGTGGCGGCAGCGGTGGCGCGCAGGGCCGGAGTGGACGAGGCCGTCCTCGACGAGGTCAGGTTGGCCGTCGGCGAGGCGTGCACCCGTGCCGTCGGACTGCATCAGAGCAGTGGTATCTCGGCGCCGGTGCGGGTGTTGCTGATCGAGGAGGAGAAACAGTTCTCCATCGAGGTCGGCGACGAGGCGCCGCACGCCGTCCCCGGTGACAAGTCATCGGGTGCCGGTGGCGACGCGGATGCCGACATCGAGGAGGACGACATGGGCCTCGCGGTCATCAGTGGCCTCGTAGACGATGTCGAGGTCTCGGCCGGGGAGAACGGCGGACTGATCCGCATGACCTGGCCGACGACGCCGTCGATCGCGGTTCTGCCCTGATCCTCATAACTTCAAGTAGTACCGCGAGGGCCCTGCTGAGCAGGGCCCTTCGTGTTTGCCGGGCATTTATTCCGATCACCGTTCATCGGAACACCGGAATTCGTGAAGGAATTCACGATCAATCACGCGATCATTTGATCAAGCGTCAATGCTTTTGAGGCGTTACTTCTTTCGAGTAGCGTGGTGGGGTGCCGATCATTTGCTGAAGAGCATGTGAAGGCCAATTCCGTTTGTCGCGCACTGTTTTGATCAGGTTCCGCTCCCTACAATCCGTCCACATCTTGAGCTCAGCCCAAGCGTCAAGGAGGACGAATGGCGGGGCTTTCTACCCCTCAAAGGTTTGACCACACCACGAACTTCGCAGCCGCGGTACTGACGGACGACAACCGGATCATCGTCTTGGTGATCGGTGCTGTGGCGTTGGCCGCGCTTGCCGTGGCGGGTGTCCTGGTGCGCCAGGTGCTCGCGGCGGGCGAGGGCACCGACAGCATGAGGAAGATCGCGACGGCGATCCAGGAAGGCGCGAACGCCTATCTGGCACGGCAGTTGCGCACGCTCGGCGTATTCGCCGTCGTCGTGTTCTTCCTGCTCATGCTGCTGCCCGCGGACGACTGGAATCAGCGCGCCGGACGATCGGTGTTCTTCTTGATCGGCGCGGCGTTCTCGGCGGCCACCGGTTATATCGGTATGTGGCTCGCCGTGCGCAGCAATGTGCGCGTCGCCGCAGCGGCTCGGGAAGCGACACCGGCGCCTGGAGAGCCGGAAAAAGATCTCACCGCCGTCTCGCACAAGGCGATGAAGATCGCATTTCGCACGGGCGGCGTCGTCGGTATGTTCACGGTGGGGCTCGGCCTCCTCGGCGCGTCCTGCGTGGTCCTCGTGTACGCGGCCGACGCGCCGAAGGTGCTGGAGGGCTTCGGACTCGGGGCCGCGCTCATCGCCATGTTCATGCGTGTCGGTGGCGGCATCTTCACCAAGGCCGCCGACGTCGGCGCCGACCTGGTCGGCAAGGTCGAGCAGGGCATTCCGGAGGACGACCCGCGCAATGCCGCGACCATCGCCGACAACGTGGGCGACAACGTCGGCGACTGCGCGGGCATGGCGGCCGACCTCTTCGAGTCCTACGCCGTGACGCTCGTCGCCGCGCTGATCCTCGGCAAGGCGGCGTTCGGTGACGCCGGGCTCGCGTTCCCGCTGATCGTGCCCGCGATCGGCGTACTCACCGCGATGATCGGCATCTTCGCGGTGGCGCCCCGCCGCAGCGACCGCAGCGGAATGTCCGCCATCAACCGCGGCTTCTTCATCTCCGCGGTGATCTCGCTGGTGCTCGTCGCCGTCGCCGTCTACGCCTACCTGCCGTCGTCGTACGCCGACCTCGACGGGGTCACGGACACGGCGATCCAGGGCCATGGCGGCGATCCACGGGTCCTCGCGGTCGTCGCGGTGGCCATCGGCATCGTGCTGGCAGCGCTGATCCAGCAGCTCACCGGCTACTTCACCGAGACCAGCCGGCGTCCCGTACGGGACATCGGCAAGAGCTCGCTCACCGGCGCGGCCACCGTGGTCCTCGCCGGTATCTCCATCGGTCTCGAATCGGCCGTCTACACCGCCCTGTTGATCGGCCTCGGCGTGTACGGGGCGTTCCTGCTCGGCGGTACGTCGATCATGCTCGCCCTGTTCGCGGTGGCGCTCGCCGGGACCGGGCTGCTCACCACGGTCGGCGTCATCGTCGCCATGGACACCTTCGGGCCGGTCTCCGACAACGCGCAGGGCATCGCCGAGATGTCCGGTGACGTCGAGGGCGCGGGCGCACAGGTGCTCACCGACCTGGACGCCGTCGGCAACACCACCAAGGCCATCACCAAGGGCATCGCCATCGCCACGGCCGTACTCGCGGCCGCCGCGCTCTTCGGTTCGTACCGCGACGCGATCCTCACGGCCGCGAACGAGGTCGGCGAGAAGGTCTCCGGCGAAGGCGCGCCGATGAACCTGATGATGGACATCTCGCAGCCCAACAACCTCGTCGGGCTCATCGCGGGCGCCGCGGTCGTCTTCCTCTTCTCGGGGCTGGCGATCAACGCGGTCTCGCGGTCGGCGGGCGCGGTGGTCTACGAGGTGCGGCGGCAGTTCCGCGAGCACCCCGGGATCATGGACTACAGCGAGAAGCCCGAGTACGGCCGGGTCGTCGACATCTGCACCAAGGACGCCCTGCGGGAGCTGGCCACACCCGGTCTGCTCGCCGTCATGGCGCCGATCGCGATCGGGTTCTCCCTCGGGGTCGGCGCGCTCGGCGCCTATCTCGCGGGCGCAATCGGTACGGGGACGCTGATGGCGGTGTTCCTCGCCAACTCCGGTGGCGCGTGGGACAACGCCAAGAAACTCGTCGAGGACGGCCATCACGGCGGCAAGGGCAGCGAGGCCCATGCCGCGACCGTCATCGGCGACACGGTGGGCGACCCGTTCAAGGACACCGCGGGCCCGGCCATCAACCCGCTGCTGAAGGTGATGAACCTCGTCGCGCTGCTCATCGCGCCCGCGGTCGTCCAGTTCAGCTACGGCGACGACAAGAGCGTCGGGCTGCGCGTCGCCATCGCGGTGGCCTCGATCGCCGTGATCGTCGCGGCGGTGTACGTGTCCAAGCGGCGCGGGATCGCCATGGGTGACGAAGGCAACTCCGAGCGGGTGGCCAAGTCGGCGGATCCTGCGGTGGTTTCGTAGGCGGTCTCGGGATCGGTCTGACGAGGTCCCAGTTCAAGGGGCGGGCGGGCGACGCGTGTTGACGCGTCGCCCGCCCGCCCTTCTGCGTGCCGATGGACTTCGTGAGCCTTCTCTCTCTTGGTGCAAATGGTTACAAAAGGATGTACGTGGGGTGCTCGGCACACAGGTGTCGCCCATCTGGCGTGTATGTTCCGGGGCCGAGAGCCATGGAAGGGACCAATCCGGTGAACAAGAAGCTCGCGGCCGCACTGTCCGGCGGTGCGGTACTGGTACTGGCGCTGTCCGGCTGCAGCGGCGACGACGAGACGAACGACAAGCTGAACTCCTGGGCCAAGGAGGTCTGCGACTCCGTGCAGCCGCAGATCAAGAAGATCGCGGCGGCCAACGCCTCGATCCAGAAGGAGACCTCGGACGACAGCGCACCGGCGGACGTGCAGAAGGCCGACTCCCAGGGCTTCCAGGACATCTCCGACGCGTACAAGGCGATGGCGACGGCCATTCAGCAGGCCGGGGCGCCGGATGTCGAGGACGGCGAGAAGAAGCAGAAGGCCGCGGTCGCCGAGCTGAATCAGCTGTCGACGGCGTATGGCGAGCTGAAGAAGAAGTCGGACGCGCTGAACACGAAGGATCAGGCGAAGTTCGCGGACGGGCTCGAAGGGGTTGCCACCGAGCTGGAGAAGCTGAGCAAGACCGGGAGTGACGCGCTGAAGGAGCTGGAGAAGGGCGAGGTGGGGCAGGCCATGGCCGAGCAGCAGAGCTGCAAGTCCGCGACCACCTCCGGGACGGCGTCGGCGCCGGCTTCGGCTACGAAGAGCTGAGCCGGGGCTTACTGGGCCATGGGCTGACTGAGCCGGAGGCGGCTGGGTGCCCGGCGGCTGGTGCTGGGCGGGGCGGGCTTCGCTCACCGGCGCCGGCCGGGTGCCGCTGCGCCCACCCGTGCCGCCCCTAGCGGCACGACTGCCCGCAGCTACGGCAGGCAGGTCGGCGTCTGCCGCTGCTGGGTGGGCGCTGGCCGGGCGGGTGACTGTCCGCGGCTATGGCAGGCAGGTCGGCGTCTGCCTGCCGCTGCTGGGTGGCGCCTAGTGGCGCGATTGTCTGCGGCTATGGCAGGTAGGTCGGCGTCTGCCGCTGCTGGGTGGGTGGCGGGCTAGCGGGGTGACTGCCCGCGGCTATGGCGGGTAGATCGGCGTCTGCTACTGCCGGGTGGGTGGCTGCCCGGCGGTGCGGCTGTCCGTAGGTGTGAACGGTCGCTTTGGCGGCTCGCGGATACGCTGAGCGGTGTGAGTGACTCCAGGCTGTCTTCTCTGCCCTCTGTCGACCGGTCCGATGTCGCTGCTCGGCTGCGTGACGCGCTGCTGGGCGCGGACTTCACCGCCGATGGGCTTCTTGAGCTGCTCGGCGCCTCCGCGTACGCGGCGCTGGCGCGGAGCGAGGTGGTGCCGGCGCTCAGGGCGACGCGGGGAGAGACGGCGCTGGAGGCGCTGGTGCGGCTGTTTCTGCTGCAGCAGCCGGTCGCACGCGCGCGCGTGGAGGGCGTCCTGCCTGTTGACGCGTGCGTGGAGAGCGGGTGGCTGGTTCCCGTCGGTGAGGACGGCGACGAGGTCGCCGCAACCGTCGACCTGCGGCCGTACGGCGGGCCCGATGGTGAGGACTGGTTCATCGTGTCCGACCTGGGGTGTGCGGTCGGCGGGGCCGGGGGGATCGGGAGCCGGGACGAGGGCGTCGTGCTGGGGGTCGGCGGGGCCTCCACGACGCTCGCCGGCATCACCGTACGTACGCCCGTCGCCTCCGCCCTCGATCTCGGCACCGGCTCCGGGATCCAGGCGCTGCACGCCGCCCAGCACGCCACGCGCGTGACGGCGACGGACCTCAACCCGCGCGCGCTGCACATCACGGCGCTCACGCTGGCGCTCTCCGGGGCTCCTGCGGTCGATCTGCGTCAGGGCTCGCTCTTCGAGCCGGTCGCGGACGACGAGACGTACGACCTCATCGTGTCCAATCCGCCGTTCGTGATCTCGCCCGGTGCACGGCTGACGTACCGCGACGGCGGGATGGGCGGGGACGATCTGTGCCGCACGCTCGTTTCACAGGCGGGGGAGCGGCTGAACGAGGGCGGGTTCGCGCAGTTCCTCGCCAACTGGCAGCACGTGGAGGGGGAGGACTGGCAGGAGCGGCTCCGGTCGTGGGTGCCGCGCGGGTGCGACGCGTGGATCGTGCAGCGGGAGGTCCAGGACGTCACGCAGTACGCGGAGTTGTGGCTGCGGGACGCGGGCGATCACCGCGGTGACGTGGCCGAGTACCGGGCGCGGTACGACGCGTGGCTCGACGAGTTCGAGGCGCGGAAGGTGAAGGGCGTCGGGTTCGGCTGGATCACGCTGCGGAAGTCGGCCGCCGCGGCCGCCGTGCCCTCGATCACCGTCGAGGAGTGGCCGCATCCGGTCGAACAGCCGCTCGGTGACACGGTGCGGCAGCACTTCGCGCGCCTCGACTATCTGCGGGCGAACGACGACGCGGCGCTCCTGGCCGCGCACTTCCGGCTCACCGCCGAGGTCGTCCAGGAGCAGGTCGGGCTGCCCGGCGCCGAGGACCCCGAGCATGTGGTGCTGCGTCAGAACCGGGGCATGCGCCGAGCCGCCAAGGTGGACACGGTCGGCGCGGGATTCGCCGGTGTGTGCGACGGCACGCTCAGCGCGGGGCGGATTCTGGACGCCATCGCCCAACTCGTCGGCGAGGACCCGGTGGCGCTGCGCGACCGCACACCGACCCAGATCCGGCTCCTCGTCGAACAGGGGTTCATCGAACCGGCTCCGTGAGCCGCCGGCAGCGACGGGAAGGGCCCGCACCGGCGAGAGGGGTCCGCCCGGCTTGCGTGCCCGGTGACGATTTCCGCACCGTCCGGTGACGGTATTGGTGCCCCGCCCGACGCCCGTCCCCGTGGCGGGTGTGGCCTCTTCGTACCCCTGAGTCTCCTGTGCGCCCTCTGTCTGGATTGGTCGGTAAAAGGCCTCCTGTCAGTGGCACGTGCGAGGCTATTTTCAAGAGACGGATTCGACGTGTCCTCGGGGGAGGCACGCGCTGTCTCTGGGGGATCGGGGGATCGCGATGGCGGGGGATACGCCGGAGCAGGGCCAGGGAAGGATCATCAACGGCCGGTATCGCCTGCTGCGCACTCTGGGCGCGGGCGGCATGGGCAGGGTCTGGCTCGCGTACGACGAGGAGTTGGCCTGCGAGGTCTCCATGAAGGAGATCTCCCTGCCGGACGTCCCGATGGACGCGACCGAGCCCGCTCAGCGCATCGCCCGGGCCCGCAGCGAGGCCCGGCACGCGGCGCGCCTGCGTGGACATCCGCTTGTGGCGACGGTCCACGACGTGGTGCTGCACGAGGGCCTGCCGTGGATCGTCATGGAGTACGTGCCGGACGCGATCGACCTCCAGGCGGTCGTACGGCAGCGGGGGCCGCTCCCGCCCGAGCAGGTCGCCCGGATCGGGCTCGCCGTCCTCGACGCGCTCACGGCGGGACACCGGATCGGCATACTCCACCGGGATGTGAAACCGGCCAACATCCTGCTCGCGGCCGACGCCTCGGGCGACCCGTACGCGCGCGTGCTGCTCACCGACTACGGCATCGCGCTCCAGCCGGAGTCCCGCGAGCCCCGGCTCACCGCCACCGCCGGCATCCTCGGCACCCCCGGGTATCTGGCCCCCGAGCGCGCGCGGGGCGAGCCGCCGACGCCGGCCGCCGACATGTTCTCGCTCGGCGCCACGCTGTATGCGGCGGTCGAGGGCCGCGGCCCCTTCGACCGGCACGGTGAGTACGCGACGCTCACGGCCCTGCTCGGCGAGGAGGCGACGCCACCCGCTCGCGCCGGTGAACTGGCCCCCGTCCTGCACGGATTGCTCATCAAGGATCCGGTGCGCCGACTGTCACCGGAGGCGGTGACACGGGGTCTGGAGCGAGTGGCGGACGCGGGCGGCACATCGACACCGCCGGGCTGGGGAGCCACCCCCGCGTCGGCGCCCGAGGGCTTCGGACCGGCTCCTGCCACTCCCGGCATGCCCGGTACGCCCGGCGGTCATGTGCCCGCCGGTGCGCCTCCGGGATACGTGGCGAGCGCACCGCCCGGGTATGTGGCCGCCGGGCAGCACGGCCTCGGGGGCACCCCGAACACGCCGGGCGCACCCCACACGCCGTACACGCCGCAGACCCCGGGGGCCCCGCACACACCCGGAGGGCCCCAGTCACCGAACACCCCGGCGGGTGGTCCGCCCACCCCAGGCGCGGCGCAGCAAGGGCAGCAGGGGCAGCAGCCCCGTGGCCCGTACGACGGCTACAGCCCGTACGGGGGAGGCCAGCCCACGCCCTACGGGAGCCCGGCGGGCGGTCAGGGCACGCCCTACGGTGGCGCTGCCGGAGGCCCGTCGTCGCCGTACGGCGGTGCCGTCGGCCATCCGGCCACGCCGTACGGCAGCGGTGCCGGTGGGCAATCGGCGGCGTACGGCGGCACGGTGGGCAACCAGTCGCTGCCGTACGCGGCCAGTCCGTCGACGCCGTACGGGGGCGGGGGCGGTCAACCGCCCGGGAACGCGGGGTTTCCGACCATCACGGCCGGGGGGCCGCCGCCCGGTGGGGGGAAGCGGAAGACGCCCGCGGCGGCGATCGTCGCGGTCGTGGTCGCCGTGCTGCTGGTGGCGGGCGGCGGGACCTGGGTGGTGGTCAACGTGCTGCCTCCTGACCCCGATCCGACTTCGTCGCCCTCGAATTCCCCGTTCGAGTCACCACAGTCGGAGTATCCGTACGGCGAGCAGGCGGCCCTCAAACGGCCGCTGGAGGTGGGGGACTGCGTCAAGGCGGTCTGGACGGGGACGGCGTTCAAGTCGGTGCCCGACCTCGGGGTGGTGGACTGCGACGAGGACTGGCCGGACGGCCAGGTCGTGGCGATAGAGACCGCGTCGGACCACGCGGACGCCAAGGCCGGCGGCGCCCAGCGCTGCGGCAGCCAGGCGGACCCGATGGCCGAGGCACTGCCCGACGCGGGGGTCTACGCGCTCGTGCCGACGAAGGAGGGATTCACCGCGGCCAAGGGCGGTACGGCATGTCTCGTACTCGGCAAGCACGTCCCGATCGGCGGCGAGGTGGGCCGGCTCCGTGATCTGGGCATGAATCTGTGGCCCACGCAGATGGCCGTCGGCGACTGCTGGGACTACACCACGAGGGAGGACGAGGGGTACGACGCGCCGCTGACCGACTGTGCCGAAGCGCACACCGATCAGGTGGTCGGATCGGTGCAGGCCCCGGGCAGCATGACCTTCCAGGGCGCCCTCGACGAAGGGGGCAAGCTGTGCACCAACAGGTTCGAGTCGACTTGGGCGCCTGGCGCTGACCTGATCGTGTCGGGCTGGGTGTCCGACGAGACCGAGTGGAAGAAGGGCTTCAACAAGGTGGTGTGCACGGTGCGCAACGCCGACGTGTCGAAGACCACCGGGAAGATACCCACGCCCGGCTCGGTCTGAGGGCCCGGACGCCTCGCGTTCACCTCGGGTTCGCGCACCCGCTTCCCATCCGTGCCAGCCTCCCGTCCCGGGTGCCGAGGGGTGGGAGGACGGGACATGGAGAGCGGACCGGCGATCTTCGTGGGGGTGGTGTTCGCCCTGTTCGGAGGCGGGCTGCTGCTGTGGACCGCGACCCGGCTGCGCCAGGGCCGGCCCGTCGCCCACGGGGTGCGCCCCGTGACGTCGGCGACCCTCGCGAGCGTCGTGGCGGTCACCGCCCTCGTGCTCGGCGCATGGTGCTTCACGCAGATCTGAGCGGGCACCGGAAACCGGGCCGGGGAGCGTGCACGGTAACGGAAAGGTGACCCTCCGCATCGGCTCGAACGGATCGGAGAACACGCCGGGCGGCAGGAATGGCGGTAGTCGGGTTACCGTTCGAGTGGCCGTTGTGGGCTTTTCCCGTTTGACACGGGGGCGGGATGTACCGTCACACTCCGCAGCGTCAGCATGACCCGACCCCCGGGCCGAACGCCGAGCCCCGTGTGAGGCACCTGCCTCAGGGGGTGCCCGCCCCGGGACGCAAGCCTGGGGGAACCCAGCGTCGACCGGAGAGAAGAGCGAAGTTGTCCCCGACCAGCGAGACCGCGAAGGGCGGCCGCCGACTCGTCATCGTCGAGTCGCCTGCCAAGGCGAAGACGATCAAGGGCTATCTCGGCCCCGGCTACATCGTCGAGGCGAGCGTGGGGCACATCCGCGACCTTCCCAACGGCGCCGCGGAGGTGCCCGAGCAGTACACCGGCGAGGTGCGCCGCCTCGGCGTGGACGTCGAGCACGACTTCGCGCCCATCTACGTGGTCAACGCGGACAAGAAGGCGCAGGTCAGGAAGCTCAAGGACCTGCTCAAGGAGTCCGACGAGCTCTTCCTCGCCACCGATGAGGACCGCGAGGGCGAGGCCATCGCGTGGCACCTCCAGGAGGTCCTGAAGCCCAAGGTCCCGGTCAAGCGGATGGTCTTCCACGAGATCACCAAGGCCGCGATCCAGGCCGCCGTCGCCAACCCGCGCGAGCTGAACCAGAAGCTGGTCGACGCCCAGGAGACCCGCCGCATCCTCGACCGCCTCTACGGCTACGAGGTCTCGCCGGTCCTGTGGAAGAAGGTCATGCCGCGGCTGTCGGCGGGCCGTGTCCAGTCGGTCGCGACCCGGCTCGTGGTGGAGCGGGAGCGCGAGCGGATCGCGTTCCGTTCCGCCGAGTACTGGGACCTGACCGGCACCTTCGCGACCGGCCGCGCCGGTGACGCGTCCGACCCGTCGTCCCTGGTCGCCCGCCTGCAGTCGGTCGACGGCCGGCGTGTCGCGCAGGGCCGTGACTTCGACTCGGTCGGGCAGCTCAAGAGCGCCAACATCCTGCACCTGGACGAGGCGAACGCCCGCGCGCTGGCCGCCGCCCTGGAGAACACCCGGTTCGCGGTCCGGTCCGTCGAGTCCAAGCCGTACCGCCGCTCGCCGTACGCCCCGTTCCGTACGACGACCCTCCAGCAGGAGGCGTCGCGCAAGCTGGGCTTCGGCGCCAAGGCGACGATGCAGGTGGCGCAGAAGCTGTACGAAAACGGCTTCATCACCTATATGCGTACGGACTCCACCACGCTGAGCGACACCGCCGTGGCCGCCGCCCGCGCTCAGGTCACGCAGCTGTACGGCGCCGACTATCTGCCGGCACAGCCGCGTACGTACGCCGGGAAGGTCAAGAACGCGCAGGAGGCGCACGAGGCGATCCGACCCTCGGGTGATCGTTTCCGCACGCCCGCCGAGACCGGTCTGGCCGGCGACCAGTTCAGGCTCTACGAGCTGATCTGGAAGCGGACGGTCGCTTCCCAGATGAAGGACGCGACGGGCAACAGCGTCACGGTGAAGATCGGTGGCACCGCCGCCGACGGCCGGGACGCCGAGTTCAGCGCCTCCGGCAAGACGATCACCTTCCACGGCTTCCTCAAGGCCTACGTCGAGGGTGCCGACGACCCGAACGCCGAGCTGGACGACCGCGAGCGCCGGCTGCCGCAGGTCAACGAGGGTGACGCGCTCTCCGCCGAGGAGATCACGGTCGACGGGCACGCCACGAAGCCCCCGGCCCGCTACACCGAGGCGTCGCTGGTCAAGGAGCTCGAAGAGCGCGAGATCGGCCGCCCGTCTACGTACGCGTCGATCATCGGCACGATCCTCGACCGCGGGTACGTCTTCAAGAAGGGCACGGCCCTGGTGCCGTCCTTCCTGAGCTTCGCCGTGGTCAACCTTCTGGAGAAGCACTTCGGGCGGCTCGTCGACTACGACTTCACCGCCAAGATGGAGGACGACCTCGACCGCATCGCGCGCGGCGAGGCCCAGTCGGTGCCGTGGCTGAAGCGGTTCTACTTCGGCGAGAGCACGGGGGCGAACGGCAGTGCGGCCGAGGCCGGCAACGGTGACGGTGACCACCTCGGTGGGCTGAAGGAGCTGGTGACCGACCTGGGCGCGATCGACGCGCGCGAGGTCTCGTCGTTCCCCGTCGGCAACGACATCGTGCTGCGCGTCGGGCGCTACGGCCCGTACATCGAGCGGGGCGAGAAGGACGCCGAGGGCCATCAGCGGGCGGACGTGCCCGAGGACCTCGCCCCGGACGAGCTGTCCGTCGAGTACGCGGAGGAACTGCTCGCCAAGCCGAGCGGTGACTTCGAGCTCGGCGCCGACCCGGCGACGGGCCACCAGATCATCGCCCGGGACGGCCGCTACGGCCCGTATGTCACCGAGGTGCTTCCCGAGGGCACCCCGAAGACCGGCAAGAACGCGGTCAAGCCGCGTACGGCCTCGCTGTTCAAGTCGATGTCGCTGGACACGGTGACGCTGGACGACGCGCTGAAGCTGATGTCCCTGCCGCGGGTCGTCGGCGTCGACGCCGAGGGCCAGGAGATCACCGCGCAGAACGGGCGGTACGGGCCGTATCTGAAGAAGGGCACGGACTCGCGGTCGCTGCAGACCGAGGACCAGCTCTTCACGATCACCCTCGAAGAGGCGCTGGCGATCTATGCCCAGCCCAAGCAGCGCGGGCGGGCCGCCGCCAAGCCGCCGCTGAAGGAGCTGGGCGAGGACCCGGTCAGCGCGAAGCCCGTCGTGGTGAAGGACGGCCGCTTCGGCCCGTACGTCACCGATGGCGAGACCAACGCGACGCTGCGGTCCGAGGACAGCGTGGAGACGATCACGCCCGAGCGTGGGTTCGAGCTGCTCGCGGAGAAGCGGGCGAAGGCTCCCGCCAAGAAGACGGCGAAGAAGGCGCCCGCGAAGAAGACGGCGACCAAGGCCACCGCGGCGAAGAAGGCGGCGCCGGCCAAGAAGACCGCCGCCAAGAAGACGGCGACTTCGAAGACGGCCGCCGCCAAGAAAGCGGCTCCCGCGAAGAAGGTGGCTGCGAAGAAGGCCGCGGCATCCGGGGACCAGGACGCCTAGTCGCTCGGGGGTGCGGGTGGATCGGCGACTGCGGGTTGGTTGTGGCTGGTCGCGCGGTTCCCCGCGCCCCTGGGTGGGCTGCACTGCCACGTGGCTGGAAACTTCACCTTTGCTTTGCTGAATGTGTGCGGGTTTTGTGCGACTTGGTGGTGGGGCGTGCGTGCGTTCGGGCGCTGCTTCGGGGTGTCGGTGGGTGCCGATAGGCTGAAAGCATGATGCGAGCCGAGCAGCCGACGGCCCATGACCCGGCCTCCGACGACGCCCTGGTGGCCGATTCCAGGGAGCGCGCCGTCCGGGCGCTGCTACGCCGACCGCAGCTGAAACGGTTGTGGAGCGCACAGCTCGTGGGCGGCGTGGGCGATGTGCTCGCGCTGTTCGTGCTGGTGCTCCTCGCCTTCCAGACGGCGATCGCCGAGGGCTCCTTCGGCGGCGGGTACCGGGGCGTTGCCCTGACAGTCGCGGTTGTCTTCGGCACACGCGCCCTCGCGACCCTGCTCTTCGGGGCCGTGCTCCTCGGGCCGCTCACCTCGCTGACCTCGCAGGAGGGTCCGCTCGACCGCCGCTGGACCATGGTCGGCGCGGACGGGGTGCGGGTCCTGCTGCTGATCGTGGCGCCCCTGTGGATCGACTGGACGCCGGACAACGCGCTCGCGGTACTGCTGGTCACCGCGTTCGTGGCCGGTGTCGCCGAGCGGTTCTGGGCGGTCTGCCGGGAGAGCGCGGCGCCCGCGCTGCTGCCCGCCCCGCCGCCGGAGGGCGCGACGGTGCGCCCGCTGCCGGACCACATGGACGCGCTGCGGCGCCTGTCCCTGCGTACCGGATTCGTGGCGGTGCCCCTCGCGGCCGCCGTGCTCGTCGTCGCCTCGCTGCTCAACAACCTGCTGGGCGCGGGCATCGACTGGTTCGCGCAGCACCAGGCCGCGCTCGCCTCGTACGTCGCCGCCGGGCTTTTCGCCGCCTCGCTGTCCGTGGTGACCTTCCTCGACCTGCCCAAGACGCGCACTCCGCGTGCGCGGTCGCCGCTCGAGGGGCTGCGCCGGCCCAAGACCGGCACGGGTGTCGACAAGGGCCGGACGGGTGCGATCCCGCTCCTGGTGCCCGCGTGCGGTGCTGTCGCCGGTGCGGTCGCCGCGGCTGTCGCCGTCGCCGTGCTGCACGCCAAGGACCTGGGCGGCGGGCCGGTGACGTACGGGCTGCTGGTCGTCGCTCTGACCGGCGGGGTCGTCGTCGGGATCCGCCGGGCGCCGTCCGTGCTGCGCTCGCTGTCGCGGCGTCGGCTGCTTGCCTTGGCCATCGCTTTCACGGGCATCGCGCTGCTCGCCGCCGGGCTGACGCCGGATGTCACGAGTGTGGTGCTGATCCTGGGGCTGGCGGGTGTCGGCGCGGGGATCGCCGCGAACACCGGGCACACGCTGCTCGACCAGGAGGCCGAGGACTTCCGGCGCGCGCGGACCACCGAGCATCTGCATGCGGTCGTACGGGTGTTCGTGGCGGTGGCGGCGCTCGTCGCTCCGCTGTTCGCCGCCGTCATCGGGCCGCACCGGTTGGAGAGCGGCAAGTTCGTGTTCGCGCACGGGGGTGCGGCGTTCACGTTGATGCTGGTGGGGGCGCTGCTGCTGCCGGTGGCGGCGCTGGTGCTCGCCAAGGTCGACGACCGGTCCGGGGTGCCGCTCCGGCAGGATCTGCGGGACGCGTTGCTGAAGGGCGACGACCCGGATCAGGCGCCTGCCTCTTCGGGGTTCTTCATCGCTCTGGAGGGCGGTGACGGTGCCGGGAAGTCCACCCAGGTCGAGGCGCTCGCCGAGTGGATTCGGGCCAAGGGGCACGAGGTCGTGGTGACGCGGGAGCCGGGGGCCACTCCGGTGGGGAAGCGGCTGCGGTCGATCCTGTTGGACGTGTCGTCGGCCGGGCTGTCGCACCGGGCAGAGGCGCTGCTCTACGCGGCGGATCGTGCCGAGCATGTGGACACCGTGGTGCGGCCCGCTCTGGAGCGGGGTGCGGTGGTCATCTCGGATCGGTACATCGATTCGTCCGTGGCCTATCAGGGAGCCGGGCGGGATCTCTCGCCCACGGAGATCGCCCGGATTTCGCGGTGGGCGACGGATGGGCTCGTGCCTCATCTGACGGTGCTGCTGGATGTGTCGCCCGAAGCGGCCCGGGAGCGGTTCACCGAGGCGCCGGATCGGCTGGAGTCGGAGCCGGCCGAGTTCCATGAGCGGGTGCGGGCGGGGTTCCTGACGCTTGCCGCCGCGGACGCCGGGCGTTATTTGGTGGTCGACGCCGCGCAGGATCCCGAGGCCGTCACGACCGTCGTCCGGCATCGGCTCGATGTGATGCTGCCGCTCTCCGAGGCCGAGGTGAAGGCGCAGGAGGAGGCTCGGCGCAAGGCCGAGGAGGAGGCGCGGCGCAAGGCCGAGGAAGAGGCCGCGCGGAAGGCCGAGGAGGAGCGGCTGGAGCGTGAGCGCCAGGAGGAGCTCGCCCGGCTGCGCGCCGAGGAGCAGGAGCGCAAGCGGCGCGAGCTGGAGGAGGCTCAGCGGCGCGAGGCGGAGCGACAGGCCGAGGAGGCCCGGCAGCGGGCCGAGGAGGCGCGTCGCCGTGCCGAGGAGGAGCAGGCGCGGCTCCTCGCGGAGGAGAAGGCCCGGGCCGAGCAGGAAGAACGGCGGCGGGTCGAGGAGGAACGGCGTCGTCAGCAGGCCGCGGAGGAGCAGCGGCTGCGGGAGGAGGCCGAAGCGCGCCGCCTGGAGAAGCAGCGGAAGGCCGAGGAGGCGTTGCTTCGGGCCGAGGAGGCTCGGCGGGTGGCCGCCGCCGCGGAGGCTGAGCGGGTTGCCGCGGCGGCTGAGGCCGGGCGGGTCGCGGCGGAGCGGGCGGCGGAGGCCGCTGCTGAGGCCGAGGGGGTTGCTGCGGCTGAGCGTCGGGCTGCCGGGGCTTCGAGGGACGGGCGGGCTTCGAGGGGCGGTGACGAGGCGGCGACTGTGGCTACGCCGCTGGTGACGCCGACGAATGCGTCGGGTGGGCCGGTGGATGAGACGGCTGTGCTGCCGCCGGTGCGGGAGGACGGGCCGGGTGGGGCTGGTTCGCGGGGCTCGCGGGGTTCGGCGGGTGTGTCCGACTCGGAGACGACGGCGAAGTTGCCGAAGCCGCCGGTGCCGCCGGGGGCGGGCTCGGGCTCGGGTTCGGGTTCGGGGTCCGATGTGGGTTCTGGATCGCCTTCGGCTGGGGCTCCGGAGGATGAGACCGCGGTGTTGCCGCAAGTGCCTTCCGGGGCGGCTGATGAGACGGCTGTACTGCCGCCGGTGCGGGAGGATCGGGTGCCGCCGGGAATCTTCCGGGATGAGCGGCCCGGCCCTGACGGGACGGAGGATCGGACGCGGGAGCTTCCGCAGGTGGATACGGAGGGGGTTCCGCGGCGGCGGCCTCGGTCGGACTGGGCCGAGGAGACGCCGCTGGACGATCTGCCGACGCTGGCGGACGAACTGCTGGGGTCGCATGGCGACGACGAATCCGACGAGGGACGCGGTGGCTGGGGGCGGCGTCGCCGCTGAGCCGCTGCGGTTGGCGTGTGGTGTGCCCTCCGGGGGGGCCGGGTTCGCGTGCGATGTGCCCTCCGGGGTGGAGGCGGGTTGGCGTGTGGTGTGCCCCGGGGGTGGGCCGGGTTCGCGTGCGATGTGCCTCAGGCGGTGGGGTGGGGTTCGCGTGCGGTTGGTCGGTGGGTCGGGGCCGCGCCGGTACGTCACGCCCGTCGCTCGCTTGGCGCCCTACTGCCCGGGGTGATGTGACGAGCGTTCTCTGGGCCGCTGTATGCGACGGGCGCGACGCACCGGCACGGTCCCTTCCGTCGTCTCGCGGCTGTCCCGCCGTTTCGGTGACGTCCACCGCGCTCTCCACCCCCACCTTGGCTCCGTTCCGCCTTCTCTCCCTCTCCCCCAACCCAGCACCGCACCGGCGCTGAGTTCGAGTGGGCGGAGGCGGGGCGGTGGTCCTGTGGGGGTTGGCTGTCAGTGGGGTCGCGCACAATGGGGCCGGAGAGGTGGCGTGGGAATGGAGGGTGGTGGGTCATGGGCGTGTGGGACGACCTGGTGGGGCAGGAGCGGCTGAGCGCACAACTCGACGCGGCCGCTCGGGACGCGGATGCGATCGTCACGGCGGCCGAGACGAGGACCGCGCCTCCGGAGGCGTCGAAGATGACGCACGCGTGGTTGTTCACGGGGCCCCCGGGATCGGGGCGGACGACGGCGGCGCGGGCGTTCGCGGCGGCGTTGCAGTGTGTGAGTCCGGACCGGGCACTCGGGGGGAGCCCGGGGTGCGGGTTCTGTGACGGTTGTCATACGGCGTTGGTGGGGACGCATGCGGATGTCAGCACGGTGGCGGCGGTCGGCACGCAGATCCTGGCCGAGGACATGCGGGACACCGTGCGGAAGTCGTACACGTCGCCGGCGACCGGGCGGTGGCAGGTCATCCTCGTCGAGGACGCCGAGCGGCTGAACGAGAAGTCGGCGAACGCGGTGCTGAAGGCGGTGGAGGAGCCCGCTCCACGGACGGTGTGGATGCTGTGCGCGCCGTCGCTGGAGGATGTGCTGCCGACGATTCGTTCGCGGTGCCGCCATGTCGGACTGCTCACACCGTCGGTGGACGCGGTGGCGGACATGCTCGTACGGCGGGAGGGCATCGAGCCGCAGGCTGCCGCCCTGGCGGCGCGGGCCACTCAGGGACACATCGAGCAGGCCCGGCGGCTGGCGACCGATCCGCGGGCGCGGCAGCGACGGGCCGCTGTGCTGAAGCTGCCCCTGCGGGTCGAGGACATCGGCGGGTGTCTGAAGGCCGCGCAGGAGCTGGTGGACGCGGCGTCGGAGGCGTCGAAGCAGCTTGCCGAAGAGGTCGACACCAAGGAGACCGAGGAGCTGAAGGCGGCGATGGGCGCGGTGCAGGGCGGGCGCATGCCGCGCGGTACGGCGGGCGTGATGAAGGACCTGGAGGACAAGCAGAAGCGGCGGCGTACGCGGGCGCAGCGGGACAGTCTGGATCTCGCGCTGACCGAGCTCACCGGCTTCTACCGGGACGTGCTCGCTCTGCAGTTGGGGGCGCGGGTCGCGCTCTCCAACGTCGAGGTCCAGGACACCGTGGAGCGGATGGCGCGGGGCGGGACGCCCGAGTCGACGTTGCGGCGGATCGACGCGATCGCGGCGTGCCGTGAGGCGTTGGACCGGAACGTGGCGCCGTTGCTGGCCGTGGAGGCGATGACGATGGCTTTGCGGGCCGGGTGATGAGTGGGGGATGAGTGGTCTTGCGGGCCGGACGACGGGTGGTCCTACGGGCTGGGTGACGCGGGGTCAAGCGGGCCGGGTGACGTCGGGTGGTGCGGGCCGCGTTCGTGGGGTGGTGCGGGCCGGGTGACGTCGGGTGGTGCGGACCGGGTGACGTCGGGTGGTGCGGGCCGCGTTCGTGGGGTCGTGCCGACCGCGTTCGTGGGGTGGTGCGGGCCCGGTGACGTGGGACGGCCTCCGGTCGTCGGGGGCGGTGGTGCGTTCGATTGACTGCGTCACTCGTACGAGGAGCTTTCGTCGCCGTTCGTGATCACCGGGTTTCGGGTGGTTACGCTCGCGAGATGCACACCAGGCGTACTTTCCGGTCTTTCCGGCCGAATCGGTCCCTGCGGGCCGGCGGCGTGTTGCTCGCCGCCGCCGCGCTGCTCGTATCGGCCTGCTCCTCCGGCGGTTCCAGTACGGCGGCCACGAGGGCGGACGGGGGGCCCGCCCTCGGCGCGCTGCCCCGCGCGACACCGTCGGCGCTGACCCCGTACTACGAACAGAAGCTGAACTGGCGCAACTGCGAGGTCCCCGGCTTCCAGTGCGCCACGATGAAGGCGCCCCTCGACTATGCCAAGCCGGGCGAGGGCGACGTCAGGCTGGCGGTCTCGCGGAAGAAGGCGACCGGTCCCGGCGCACGGCTCGGTTCGCTGCTGGTCAACCCGGGCGGGCCGGGCGGGTCAGCGGTCGGCTATGTGCAGGGGTACGCGGGCATCGGCTACCCGGCCAAGGTGCGGGCGCGGTACGACATGGTGGCCGTCGACCCGCGGGGCGTGGCCGGCAGCGAGCCGGTCGAATGCCTCTCCGGCCGCCAGATGGACACGTACACGCAGACGGACATCACCCCGGACGACACGGGGGAGACGGCCGCGGTGGTCGCCGCGTACCAGCGGTTCGCGGAGGGGTGCGGGGCGCGGGCGCCGAAGCTGCTGCGGCATGTTTCCACGGTCGAGGCGGCCCGGGACATGGACATCCTGCGTGCCGTGCTGGGTGACGAGAAGCTGACGTATGTCGGCGCCTCGTACGGGACGTTCCTCGGCGCGACGTACGCTGGGCTGTTCCCCGACCGCGTCGGACGCCTGGTGCTCGACGGCGCGCTCGACCCGTCGCTGCCCGCCAACCGGCTCAACCAGGAGCAGACGGCGGGCTTCGAGACGGCCTTCCAGGCCTTCGCGAAGGACTGCGTACGCCGGAAGGAGTGCGTGCTGGGGCGCACGCCCGCACAGGTCGGCGAGAACCTGCGCGCGCTCTTCGAGCGGCTGGACGCCCGGCCGATCCCGACGGGTGACGCCGACGGCCGGCAGCTCGGCGAGTCCCTGGCCACGACGGGCGTGATCGCGGCGATGTACGACGAGGCGGCCTGGCCCCAGCTGCGCCAGGCGCTCACCGCGGCGGTCAAGAAGGACGACGGCGCCGGCCTGCTCGCCCTCTCTGACCGCTACTACGAACGCGACGCCGACGGCAGCTACTCCAACCTGATGTACGCCAACGCCGCCGTGAACTGCCTCGACCTCCCGGCCGCCTACGACACCCCCGAGGAGGTCGAACGGGCCCTGCCCGAGTTCGAGAAGGCCTCCCCGGTCTTCGGACGGGCCCTCGCGTGGGCCTCCCTGAACTGCGCGTACTGGCCGGTGAAGCCGACGGGCGGACCGCACCGTATCGAGGCGAAGGGCGCCGCCCCGATCGTCGTCGTCGGCACCACCCGCGACCCCGCCACCCCCTACCGCTGGGCCCAGGCCCTCGCCTCCCAGCTCTCCTCCGCCCGCCTCCTCACCTACGACGGCGACGGCCACACCGCCTACGGCCGCGGCAGCACCTGCGTCGACTCCACGATCAACACCTACCTCCTCCGCGGCACACCCCCGACCGACGGAAAGCGCTGCTCACCGTCCTGATCACCGGCCGCCCCGACCACCACCCCGGCCGCCCCCGGGGTGCCCCGACCCCTGGTTCGGAGCACCCCGGAAACTGTGTAGACTTACCGACGTTGCTGATCGCACCATAGTGCGGACAGCGCGCCGCCTTAGCTCAGATGGCCAGAGCAACGCACTCGTAATGCGTAGGTCTCGGGTTCGAATCCCGAAGGCGGCTCTGTGGAAGCCTCAGGACTCACTCGCCGTGACCTGGGGCTTTTGCTTTTATCGGATGCGGCGACGTGCGCGGGAGCGGGCCGCACGGCGGTCCCCAGTCTCAGTTCTAGTCTCAGTTGCGGGCGCAGGGGCAGGTTCCGGGGCGGGCAGGAACGTGTCGCCCATGCGGCGCATGGCGTCCTTCGAGAGGTGTGAGCGGCCCTTGACGTAGCGGCGGGTCTGGCTGATCTGGGTGTGGCGCAGGATCTCCATGATCGTGGGCATGTCGACCCCGAGTTCGTTCAGGATCGTGCCGGCGGTGTGGCGGCTCCCGTCGTAGAGGCGGCGGTCTGTGATGCCCGCCTCTTCGAGCAGTTCCTTGAACTCCTCCCAGTCGGCGCGGGGGTCGATGGGGCGGCCATCGGGTCGGGTGAACACGGCGTGGTGCTCCTGCCAGAGTTCGCCGGCCGCCTCCCGCAGTTCGTCCTGCTGCGCCTTGTGCGCGATCAGATAGGGGACGAAGGCGGGCGGGATCGGTACGGGGTTCGTGCTCTTCTTGGTCTTCGGGCGGGTGAAGGCGAGTCCTCCGCCCTTGCGGTCGGGGCAGATGCTCGCGTGCTTGACGCACGTCGCGGTGCACGGCTTCGGGCACCCGCGCTTGTAGTTCTTGTGCGTGGCGCAGTTCGGCGGGCAGGGCTCGAAGCGGTGCAGCCGGGCCCCGCAGGCGTGCGCGTCGCGGCAACCGTGCCGCCAGGTGAGGCGCTGTAGCTGCCACTTGGGGTGGAACAGTTCGGCCTGTAGGTCGACGTACGGCCACCGCAGCCCCAGGGTCTCACCCTGCCGGAACCCCATGCCGACGCCGACGATCCACCGCATGAACGTGGGCCGCTTGGCCGCCGCTTCCAGGAATGCCTTGGCCTCTTCCTGGGTGAACGGATTCGCCTCGGTCTCGTCGATCGAGGGCGGGTCGACCAGGGTGGCGACGTTCTCGCCGATCATCCGGCGGCGGTGGGCAATCTTCAGGGCCCGCGACAGGATGCGGTGCACCTTGACGATGTGGGACGGGGCGTGACCTGCGTCGAGCATGGTCCGGTACATCTGCTCAAGGTGCTCGGGGGCGAGCTTGTCGATGCGGTGCTTCCCGATGCCGGGGACGATGTCGTTGCGGGTCTTGGACCAGTAGTCGTCCAGGGAGCGGGGCTTGAGCTTCAGGCTCGCGATGTCGGTCAGGTACGTCGTCATCCACTGTTCGACGGTCGGCTTGCGGCCGGCCTTCGGGGCGCGTCCCTTGTCCCTGAGGTTCTCCAACTCACGGACCTTGCGGCGTACGGCAGGTTCGGTGCGGGCCATACGGTGGCGGCGGTCGGGGCTTCCGTCGGGCAGGACGCCCATGGTCACGCGGCCGTGCCACCAGCCGTCATCGCCGAAGTAGACGGTCGATTCCAGGTTCGACTTCCGGGGGCTCATGTGTGTTCCTCCACGCGGGAGGCGCCCCGAGCGGAGTGCTCGGGGCGCCTCAGGGTGTGCTCAGATCAGTTGGGCAGCAGTGCGAGGGCGGCTACGAAGGCTTCGAGGTCAGCGCGCCGAATCCGGCGCGTGCGGCCCAACTTGATGTATTTCAGGGCGCCTTCGGCCATCAGCTCGTAGACGGTGGACCGTCCGAGGGCGAGTGCCTCGGCGGCTTCCTCAGGCTTGTACAGGAGTCGGTCGACGGGGGCGGCGATCGCGGTGCTCATCCGGGTGCCTCCTGGGCAATTCGTCTTCGCCTTCAGGGAGTTGCGCGGGGGACCTTGCCCGCGCCTGTCCGAGGTGTGGATTTCTGCGTCATTGCGTCGCCAGCGTCATTCAGGCTTCTGACCTGCGGTTTTAGGTGACGCTGGGGGTGATGCCTGCGTCATGAATGCGTCATGGGCTGCGTCATCCGTGACGTGGCCCATGACGCAGATGACGCAGGATGACGCAGGCGCGGCTGTCTGCGTCATGGCTGTAGTCGCAGGTCAGGGGCCGTTTTCCGGCTCGCGTGACGCAGATGACGCAGCGTCTTCCCTCTTAGGACAAAAGAATGGGGTGTCTGTCGTAGTGCGGTGCCGCTCAGAGCGCGAAGAAGGAGCCGCTGCGCGGCACGTCCTTGGGGCGGGGCTGCGCCCCGAACAGCAAGAAGAGCACCCCGGGGGCGGGGCCGAGGTGGTGCTCTTCTTGCTTGTCCGCCTGAGCGTGGGGAGCGCGGTCAGAGCATCCGCTGCTGCTCGTGCGGGGCCGCCGTGGCGGGGCGGGTCATTTCCAGGTACCGGCCCTGACTGGTGCGGCCGGAGTCGATGAGCACACCCCGCGCGGCGAGCGTGGGCTGAAGGCGCTTGAGACGGTCGGAGAGCACCTTGCCCGTGGTCGGCCACCCCTTGGGCAGCGGACGGCAGTCGTCGCCGCTGTAGAGGCGACCGAGGCAGGACAGCCACTCCGTGGACGTCATTCGCTGCGCCGTACCCAGCTCGATGGTCTCAGCGTGCCGGAGGACGGTCTGTGCCAACAGGTCGCCCTCGATCACGTCGTCGTTCAGGTCGTCCAGCCGGGCCCGGTACGCGGCCAGCGCCCCGAGCCCGGTGGCCGCGTCGAACTGCGCGCACAGGTGGGCGAAGTCCGCCATCCGCAGGTCGGTGGGGGTCTCCGCCTGCGCCGCGCGGACCTTGACCGTGAGGTCGAGCAGGGACCCGAGCACGACGGGCAGCACTTCCTTGTACTCCGCCCACAGTTCGGCCTCGGTCCGCCGCACGCGGGGCCGCTCCAAGCGGAGCGGGAGCAGGCGTTCGGCGAGGTCGGGACGGATGACGCCGACGTCGATCCCGGTCAGCAGCAGCGGCCGGCGGTAGCCGACGCGGAACACGTCCCCGTCAGTGAACAGGGCGCGCTTGACGCTTTCGGCTCCGGTGACGATGCAGCACATCGCGTCGGACAGGTCCGGCGACATGTGCGAGAGGTTGTCCAGGGCGGTGACCCAGCCCGCCGCCACGGCCGCGATGAGGTTCTCTTCGTCCTTCGGGGCTCGGCGCAGGTCCCCGCTCATGCCCTCAATGATCCGCACCAGCATCCGGCCGCCGGTCGACTTCCCCGCGCCCTGGGGGCCGGTGAGGAACGGCGCGGGCACCGGGACGGACGGCCCAAGGCAGCCGATCAGCCACGCGATGGCCAGGCACTCGTTCTCCGCGCCGGCGAAGTTGCACAGCCGCATCAGCAGATCGATGCCCTTGCCGTTCGTGTCCTTGACGGGCAGCGGCAGTTCCCCGGTGAGCTGGGTGCGCCGCCAGCACACTTCCTGCGGATCGGGGGTGAGGATGTCCCAGCCGGTCGGGTGGATGCGCACGGACTGTCCGTCGTCGCGGCCCAGGTCCAGCCAGGTTGCCCCATCGAATCCGGGGGCGACGCGGATGTGCACGGGCTGCACGTCCTCGGACAGCGCGAGTGCTTCGATCAGGTCCAACGCCTCTTTCAGCGCGCTGCCGTTGAACGCGCCGCGTCCGTCGCGGTAGAGGCCGACCATGAGTTCCTGGCGGTGGCTGCCAGTGGTGCCCTGGGAGCGGATCGGGCGGGCGATGGGCTGGCCGTTCTTCTGCGCGTACACGGTCCCGTCCGGGGTGCGGAAGTACCGGAAGTGGGATTGCGCGTAGTCGGTGATGATCTGGCGGGCGGGGTTCTTTTCGTCGTCAGCCATGGTCACAGTCCCAACGTGGTGAGGGCGTTGGCCCACGCGTCCGTGCAGTGCCGGGGCGATTCGCCCTTGGCCTGCGCGGCGGTGAACAGCTTGGCGACGTGCGTGTCCGTGAGGCAGCCGCACCCACCGTGCGTGGACAGCACAGCCAGGAAGGTCCGGTAGACGGTGGCGTGCACCGCCTCACGGGCGCCGGTGATCTGCTGCTCCGCCATCGCGATCCCACGGTCCAGGAACACGGGCGAGCGGTGGCGGCACACCCCGCTTTGGCCTCCCAGGGGCGCTGAGAGGGTCTGTGGCGCCCTACGGGCCGCAGGAGGATCCGTTAGTGCCAGAGCACGCACAGCGCCTGGGAGAGCGGCCATGGCGCCGCTGCCCCATCCGAGCCAACGGGCGTACGCCATAAGGGACTTGACGTCCACGCCGGGCCGGACCGCGTTGGCGGACGGCATGACGCCCCGGTAGATCCAGTGCTCACCCCGGGTCGTCGGCACGGTCCGGGTGGCGGGCAGCGCCGCGCGGGCCCATGCGATGGCCGCCGCGTTGTCCAGGTCGACGACGGTCACCCCGGCACCCCCGGGGTGGTAGGCGACCGTCGCCGCCTGTCGCCACGCGGTGGCCCACTGGGGGGAGTTGAGGACGTGGGGGTCGGTGGTGGCGGCTGCCCACGCGTGGCAGACGCTCGGGCACGTGCAGGGGCCGGGGGTCTTCATGTTCGGCCGACCGCCGCACGCGTTCTTCGCACAGATGCGGCAGTTGCCGAACGGCACCTTCCCCGCCCGAAGCGGCAGCACGGGGACCCCGTTCGCGGCCAGCATCAGCGCGGTGTCCAGCAGACGCGGCCGGTGACCGCGTACTCGCCGGATGTCAGTGGCTTGGGTCATGCTGGAGACCTCCAACAGGTCTGTTGAGGACGGGTTGGACAAGAGCGGCCCCGGGTTCTTGGCGGAATAGGGGGCCGCTCTTGGCGTCACTGCTGGTTGTTCGTCTTGGCCCACACGCCGGTGGTCTGGATGTGGACGTTGCGCCGGTCCTGGTAGACCAGGCCCTCGTAGTGGTGGTGGACGTCCGGGGCGGGCTTGGCGCCCTTGAGGAGCCGGGCGAGCGCGAGGACCAGGGCGGTGGGGGCCCCAAAGACGAGGCCGCACACGAGCGGGTCGGCGTACTGGGACACGTACATGAGCACGGCCGCCGTGCCGCCGACCATGGTGGTGGCGGTGGCGCCGGCGAGCATGACCACGCTCGCGTCCGTGGCGCCCTGACTCATCGGGGGCCGCCCGGGCTGCGCGACGGGCGGGGTGTCGCCCCGGGCGGACACGGGGGTGTCGTCGCGGTAGGCGGTGGGCCGGTAGGCGTCGGCGATGATCCGGCGGGCCTCGGCAGCCGCTTCGGCGTCGCTCATCACGGCGTCCGACTGGGTGGTGCCGGGGGTGGTCTCGGGGTACATGCGGGGTCCCTTCCGGGCATGCGTCGGGGAAGCGGGCGCCCCTGCACGGGGCGGTTGTGGGGGGTTGGCCAGGGGGCCGCACGGCCCCCTTTACCGGCCTTACCTTGCAGGTCAGAGGCCTTTACCTGGCCCTCTACCGGGGTAAGGAGTCCCCTCTACCCGGCGGCGGTCACGGAAGAGCGCGCGCCGCCGGGTGAAGGGGTCTTGTGCGGGGGGTGGGGTAGGGCGGGGGTCTTTACCTGCCGACGCTCAGCAGCACCTCGGCGGGCACGGCCGCCTCGATGTCACGGCGCTGGTAGCCAGCCCCGTTCGTGCCGCTGATCTTCACCTGCTTGCTAGTGCGCTTGACGCCAGCGCTCTCCAGTTCGGAGGCGAGACGTTCGGCGTTGAAGTCGCCGTAGACGTCCTCGTCGAGGTTGACGAGACCGGCGAGCAGGTCGGTGGTGAACATGCGCGGCGAGTGCCGCATGACCTCCAGCGCGTCCGAGACGATCGCGGGGACTGTCAGGCCGGCCGCGTCGGCAGCCGCGGTGACGTCGCCGGCCGCGTCGCCGGTGAGCTGTCCGGCTGCCTCGCGCAGGGTGCGGCCCTTGCGGCACAGCGCGGCGAACCCGGTGCCGTCGAGGTAGTCGGCCCGCACGGTGACGTAGGAGGCGGGGCCGGTGACCAGGACACCCACACCCTTGTGGTCCTCCGACAGCACGGACGCGTCCGCGCCCTGAGCGGCCTTGCCCTTGCCGAGCACCATGTCGGAGCTGGTGCGGTCGACGACCTGCGTCGAGTAGCGGATGGTGATGATCTCCCGCAGCTTCGCCGGCACCGACTCGGCGTCGGGGCGCTGGGAGGCGAAGTTGGAGATGAACCCGGCGGCCGGGCCCCGGCGGGCGACGCGGCACAGGTCGTTGATGACCTGCTCGCGGTCCTCGCGCTCCATCGCGGTGAAGTACTCCTGCAACTCGTCGATGGTCACGAAGATGACCGGCAGGTTGTACTTGACCATGATGGCCGGGGTCAGCTTGCCCTCGGGGCACACCGAGGTGGGCAGGTCCCGCAGCAGCGCGAACCGCCGCTCCATCTCCGTGAGCAGTTCTCGCAGCATGGCCTTGAGCGCTTCGATCGCGTCATCCTCGGCACCCAGGACCAGGCGGTGGGCGACCAGCTTCATGGGCATCCAGTCGGCGCCGCCCTTGCCGTCCGCGACGTAGTGGCGCACGTACGCGTCCAGCAGGCCGGCCGCTGTCAGGAGGCGCTGGGAGAACGTCTTGCCCCGGCGGGGCAGGCCACCGAAGAACATCGACTGCCACATGACCGGCACGTCGATACGGTTGCCCCGGGCGTCCTGCCCGAAGGGCACCGCGTCCCAGATGGAGAACTTCTCCGCCTTCTCCAACGGCGACGGGTTGAGCGGTCCGAGGTAGGGGTCATCGTCGGCCACCCACATCGAGACGCGGCCAGCGTTGCCGCCCTTGGCCGCGCGGACGCGGGACATGATGACCTGGATCTCGTCGACCCCGAGTTCCTGCGCGATGACCTCCCGCTTGGCCAGCACGTCGGAGGCGGTCTTGCCGCCGCCGCGCGGCAGGTCGAAGATCACGGCCCAGCCACGGCCATCCCGGACCGGGCCCATCGTGCACGACACCTTCGGAAGATCTTTGTCGTCCTTGCCGCTGCCGCTTTTCAGGAGGCCGGCGGCGCGCAGCGCGTCGTTGAGCTGCTGCGCGGACATGTCCACTTTCAACGGCGGCGCACCCTGGTCCAACAGGTGGGTTTCCTTGCCGCGTCCCAGGTAGGCGAGCGGCGTGACCACGGCGGCGGCGATGCCGGCCTGGAACAGCGGAGGTGCGAGCGCGATGCCGAGCGCGGCGGTGGCGACCGCGACAGCGGCGGCCCCGAAGCGCCAACGGCGGGTCTGGGTACGGGCGTAGTGCGCCATCTGCAACCGGGCCGCGAGGTCGACGTCCTCGGGCCGGGCCTTGACCTGCGCCCGCAGCGCCTTCACGGCGGCGCTGTGGTCCTGCGCGGACAGCGTCGGCCACAGACCGGCCGCCGCCCGGAAGAAACCTCGCACGGCCAACAGTATGGTCTTGACCAGGTACTTCGGGGTGCGGAACCCGTGGTAGCGGGTGTGCCACCAGGTCAGCCGACCGAGCGCCTGGACGTTGGCGATGACGGAGTCCCGCGAGCGGGCCCACGCGGGCAGCACGGGTGCGTCGGGGACGGTCAGCCAGTCGGCGAGCGGGTTGCCGGGTCGGTCAACTGCCTCCCCCTCCGGAGCCGGTTCTACGGCCGGGGCGGCGGAAGCGGTGTCGGGGGTGGGCTTGGCGAGGTCGACGACCAGGGTCGTGGTGCCGGTGCGGTGGTCGTCGAGGCGGTGAACGGTACCCATCGGGGCGTTCTCGATGGCGGGTTCGGACATGACGCAGGTACTCCTGACTGCCCCCGGGCCAGCGGTCCGGGGGCACAGCAAAGGGGGGAAGGTTCGGGGAGGTCAGTGCTGGTGCCGGGCGCGGTTCTCGGCACGGCTGAGCTGGGACGGCTCGGTACGCGGGCCGTCGATCCAGCAGAACGGGCGGATGTCGTCAGCGGCCTTGAAGACCCGGATTGCGGCGCCGGCCGGGGCGTCGGGCAGGGCGTAGACGCGGCCCCCTTCCAAGGACGCCAGCAGCCGGGCGCCGTGGTGCTCGCACCCGGCCGCGCCAGCGTTGCCCGCGTCCAGCACAGTCACCACGGGCGGCCCCACGCAGAGGGTCGGGTCGTCGGGGTGCGCGGCCGGGCAGCGGTGGCGGTCCGTGGTCACCACCATGACGAGGACTTCTTGCCCGCTGCCACGTTCTTGGCCTTGGCCTTGGCGTCCTCGCGCACGAGGGTCTCCCGCACGGTCCGCAGCGCGCTCAGTTCGGTCTCAAGCCGGGTCTCGATCTGCTGCGAGAGCCGGTCCAGCTTGCTCTCCGCGCGAGAGGGGCTGTTGCCCCGCACGACGCTGCGCGAGCCGCCGGCCAGGGCGCCCAGCACCTTCCGCTTCTCCGAGCCGGTCAGCGGCCACCACTCACCGCGCTTGACCGCTTCCAGCTTGGCGGTGGCCGTGACGATCTCGCGGTCCACACGGCGGATCTCTGCGTTGTTGCCCATGTCAGGCAGTTCCTTCCGGGTAGGCGCACAGCACGCAGCAGCCGAGCGAGCGCGGCATGCAGTAGCTGTAGGTGATCTGGCAGGTCGGGCAGGTACGGCGGGCGAGCATCGCGAGCGCGAGCGCGCCCCACTTCCGCGAGGTCATCGGCCGCACCGGCAGTGCGAGGTCGATGCGGTAGAGGTAGGCGACCCGGACCGTTCCGGAACGGCGGTTGATGCGCATGACCTGCGCCGCTATCGGCTGACCCCCCGGACGCAGACCACGCGCCCGCAGTTGGCGGCGGGTCGCGTACTGCTCGTCACTGGGGGCGTACTTCCAAGGGAAGGTAGGGATGCCGTAGCGGGCCCCGCTCGGGTCGAAGCACTTGCCGTAGGCGGCGGACATCACGGAGTCCCGACCGAAGCAGCGCGCTCGGCGAGCAGCGCATCCCGCAGCACGCGGGCGTTGGCCGGTGAGGTGTGGATCTCACGGCGGATGCCCTCAGCGGTCACCTTCGCGTCCGGCAGACCGGCCATCGCGGTACGGGCCTCATCGAGCAACTGCGCCTGCGTCCGCTTGGGCCGGGGCGATCGGGCCACGGTGGGAACCCGACCGGTCGCCGCACGCGGGCGGGGCGACGTAGCCGCCACCGTGCGCTTGGGAGTCGACCCGATCGGGTTGGCCGGAGCCGATCCGATGGCGGGTACGGCCTTGAGCGGCAGAGTCGACTTCAGGAACCCGACCGCTACCGGATCGGGCGTCCGTACCGGGTTCGCCACGGCGGACGCGGTGATCGGCGTGGGGGTCGATTCCGGCAGGTCAGCCGTAGACCGTTTCATTGTGGTCTCGGTAGATTCCTCCGCATTCGCGACCGGCGCCGTGGTCGGGGCGGGGCGGTGGTGCAGCACCTTGGCTACCAGGTCGGAACCGAAGTAGATCGACCCGACCGGAAGCGACGTCGCCAGCAGCACCAGCGCGTAGTTCGCCGGATCCCAGTCGGCTAGCCGACCCCAGTCGACCGACGCGCCGTGCAACTCCGGCACGAGCCCGTGCACGTAGTTGAGGACCAGCGAGGCGAGGGTGTAGGTCCCCAGCACCCGCAACGCGAAATCGCGGTCCCGACCGACCAGCACCAGCGCCGCGACCAGCGCGAGCGCCATCAGACCGTCGACCACGAACGGGTACAGCGTCGCGGCCGTGCCATCCGCGCCGATCGCGCGCGCCACGTCCCGCAGCGCGTTCCACGACACCCGGAACGCCATGCCGACCACCGCGACCAGCGCCAGAACCAGCGCCGCCTTGCCCTTGCGGTTGAGGTTCATCGCGCACCGCCCCTCAGGCGGCGCAGACGACGACCGTGCAGGAGCCACCCGGCGACCTGGACGGCGCCGCCGCCCGCAACCACGGCCTTCCACACGTGCTCGTGCGTGACGGCAGAGCCGATGGTGGCGGTCAGCATGCCCAGCCCGCCCAGCACGATCAGCAGCAGGGCGAACCCCTGCGGTGTCGGGTTGGCGCTCATGCCGCACTCCCCACCACAGCGACCAGCACCGCGAGGGCGAGCAGCGCCCCGCCGGCGCAGGTGAGGTCGATGGCGCGGCGCAGGCCGGTGAACTTGGCGACCGCGAGCCGGGACAGGCCGGCGATGTCGGCGCTGAGGTCGACCTCGGCGAGCGTGGTCGTGATCTCCTCGGCGGTCAGCGTTGCCCACAGCGGGAACCCGTGGCGGCCCTTGAGGTTGGGCCGCACCGAGCGCAGCAGCAGACCCGCCGCCGCGACCAGCATCACCATGCCGAACCCGCCCACGATGTAGGCGGGCAGGTTGAGCGGGGTGTCCTTGGCGATGGTCCAGGCACCGGCCAGCACCGCGCCGATGAAGGCGAGCAGCAGACCGGTCTTGGTGTCGGTCCGGGCGATCTCCGCCTTGACCTCCGCGTGTGCGGCGGTCAGGTTCCGGTCGGCGCTCACAGGTCCTCCCCCCACGACTCACGGCACTTCTCGCAGTCAGGCGGGCACGCCTCGCTGTCGGTCTTCGGACCGAGCAGGTAGCGGACCGCGAGCACGCCCAGGGCGAGCACGGCGAACACCGTCACCAACTGCTGATCGCGGGCGACGAACTGAGCCCAGACCTCCGCAGCGAACAGCGGAAGGACGAGGACGTACATCAGGCCCCGGCTCATGCCGCACCCCCCACCGTGCGGCCGGCGGCGGTGCGGTTGGCCAGCGCCCGCCGCTCGTGCAGCACCTTGCCCAGTGCCCGGCGCAGCCGCTTGGCGTCCACCTCGTTGGGCACGTGGTCGAGAGCGATGATCTGCGCGTCGAGCAGGTCGACCTCCGCCAGGATCAGCGGGGCCTCCAGCTCGATCGCGTCCAGCTCCGCGTTCGTCGGCTCCATGAAGTCGGCGAACGCGGTAACAGCGTCCTGAACAGTGACGATGGGACTCATTGGGTCGTGTTCCTCTCAGCGTGGAACGGCCTGAACAGCGGCCCCGGGTCTAGCCACCCGGGGCCGCGCGCCGTTTGAAGTCGGTAATCCGGCTCCCCTCAGCGCTGCTCGTGCGAGACGAGCAGCGGAGGCAACCGGCGCAGCCCTTGAGCTGCGAAAAGGTCGGGTTGCGCTGTACCGCGCACGGGACAGAACCCATGCGCGCCCGCCCGCTTGCTTGCGGAGGTGGGGCGGGTCTCCCTCAAACACTCTGTTGAGTTCTCAAAGAGCAGATCCTCCCCAGCAAGCGCGGTAACCCCTGGTCAGAGAGGTTCTCGTCCTCACGAGACCCGCCGGGCGCTCTGCGGTTGTGCAGTTTGAAGCAGCCCAAAGAAGGGCTCTTCCGTTCGCTGTCCTAGGACTGCGAGCGGCCTGAGAAGAGAATGCACCGCAGTCCTGGGACTGTCAACAGTCCTAGGACTGTGCTTCACTGGGACGTGTCGAAAGGAGGTCTGCGTGGCACCGAAGTGGCGCGAGCTGGCGGACAGGTTCGCGGAGCAGATCAGGAGCGGCGAGATCAAGCCGGGCGCCCAGTTGCCCCAGATCAGAGACCTGGTCGCGGCCGGCGAGGGGTCAAAGGACACCGTTCACAAGGCGTACAAGGAGCTGGAAGCCCAAGGGCTGGTGACGTCCTCGCGCGGCCACGGCACCGTGGTGCGCCGGCAACAGCCGCTCAAGCGCCTCGGCATTGCGCGGTACGACAAGGCGAAGTGGCGGGACGGTGATGAGGTCGCGTTCATCGCGGACCGCGTGGCGTCCGGTCGCTCGTACCGCCGGAACGAGCAGACCCAGACGGTCAGCCGAGTCAAAGCGTCGGCAGCCGTGGCCACAGCTCACGGCTTGCCAGAGGGGGCCGACGTCTACGCACGGGCGCGCGTGGTGAAAGAGGGCACGCAGCCGACTCACACCCTGACCAGCTACTACCGGCCCGAACACGTCGAAGGAACCCGCATCGTCGACCCGACCCCGGGCCCTGCCGGGCGAGGCGGCGGGTTCCGTGTCCTGTACGACGCCGGATACGAGATCGACCACATGACCGAGGAACTCTTCGCGCGGGTGCCCACGGCGGAAGAGGCTCAGCTACTCCAGCTCTCGCCGGGTGAGTGGGTGGTGGAACTGCACCGCACCACGTACACGGCGGATGGGACCGTAGTTGAGTTCGCCATCGGGGTGCATGCGGCGACGCGGTTCGCATGGTCGTACGACTTCAAAGTGCCCGACTCAGCGAAGGCAGAGGGTGAGAGTAAGTGATCCCTGCACAGGCATGGGCGGATGCCCGACTTCTGTGGGACTACCACCGCATGCACCACACCCCACGGCCCTGCTCCGTGGCTGTCGGATTGGGCAGTCACGACCTCGGCGTGGCTGACGTGACTGCGGAGCTGTATCACCAGGGCATGGCGCCAGTGATCGTGTTCACAGGGGCGACCAGTCCAACGACCCGAGCACGCATGCCGCGTGGCGAGGCTGTCCACTACCGAGAGCGGGCGTTGCAACTCGGGGTGCCGGAGTCCGCCGTACTCCTGGAACCGCGCGCCACTAACACCGGCGAGAACATCGAGTTCAGCAAAGCGGTGCTGGCAGAGGCTGGCGTCCCGGTCTCGTCTGTCCTGCTCGTGAGCAAGCCGTATGAAGAACGGCGCTCGTACGCCATGATGCGGAGGCTCTGGCCCGAGGTTGAGGTCGTATCCGCGTCCACGCCGATGGGCTTGGAGGAGTACGCAGACTCCATCGGGGACGTCCGCATGGTGATCGACATGATCGTCGGAGCCCTGCAACGAGTACTCGTCTTCCCCAACTGGGGTCTGGCCATCGAGCAGGCCGTGCCGGATGCCGTCGTGGCCGCGTACGAGCGTCTACGAGACCAGGGGTTCACGAGTCGACTCATCCCGGACGCGGCGCAACGTACCTAGTGGGGGCCGCCTGTCAGCTAACCCCCGCGTACGTCGACAGCCCGCACCGAATGGTGCGGGCTGTCGACGTTCCTGCCCTCGTCAAGGCACCTGGGGTCAGTCTCAGTTCTAGTCTCGATTGCTGGTCAATCCGGTGCGGTACGTGTTCGTCCGTGAACGTCCGGCACGGCGCCTGACCTGCAATGCGAAACCCTCGGCGGACTGCCCTGGACCACTGTGGACCAAGATCGGACAGCTCGTAATGCGTAGGTCTCGGGTTCGAATCCCGAAGGCGGCTCCACCTCTGACCAGGCAAAACGTGGTCAGACGGAAGGCCCCCAAGATCATCTTGGGGGCCTTCTGCATGTAAATGGGGACGCTGTGGGGACACGGTGGGGCAACACCGTCCCCACGGTGTGGTGAGGGCTACGCGGCGGCAGGCTGGGGAGGCTGCTTCTTGGTCTTCTTCTTGACCTTCTTCTTCTCCGCCTTGGCCTTTTTCTTCCGGGCCTGCGCCACCAGGTTCTGTGACGCGTCGACCGTTTCCCGCAGCAACTCCGGGAGAACGGCCTGGTAGGTGTCCTCGGTCATGCGCTTCGTCTTGTGACGGAGCATCTTCTGCACGGCCTTGGTCTTGGCCCCTCCGGCGAGAGCCAGCGTGCCAGCCTCGTGGCGGCCGTCGTGGAGCCGGATTGGCGGGAGCCCCGACTTCTCCACGAGCAGGTCCCAGCGGTCCGTGAAGTGCTGCGGGTGGTACTCCGAGCCGTCCTCCTGAGTGAAGACGCGGTTGTCGTGGTTCTCCCACGTGCCCGCCCCCGCCTTGGCCTCCCACTCCTCGCGCTCTCGCTGCTGCTGCTCGCGCCAGGCCTTCAGTAGGACCACTGAGTCGGAGTTGATGAGGACGGAGCCCTTGCTGTCCGCCTTCGGATCGTCCTCGTGGATCTCGTAGTTGACCGAGACCCGCTGCCGCGCGACGTGGATGACGCCGTTCTTGAGGTCGATGTCATCCCAGGTGACACCAGCGATCTCGCCCCGGCGCAGCCCGTGGAAGATGATGATGTGCCAGGCGGTGAAGTGCCGGTCCTCGGCCACGAAGTCGAGGAACTGCACCGTCTGTTCGACATCCCACACCATGACCGGGCTCGGCTTCTTGCCGGTCCGTTCCCAGTAGGCGATGCGCTCGGGCGTCCATACAAGGGCGTCGGGCTTGTTCACCTTCGGGAGGGTCACGAACTTGGCGTAGTTTTTCGCGATCAGCTCTTCGATGACGGCATCGGACAGGGCGCTCTTCAGCGTCGCGTTGATGCTTTCCATCGTCGCCGGGCCGGTCTCCTTCTGGACCTTCGCCCGTGCGTCGGTGTACGCGGCTTTGGCGTCGTTCCACACACCTCGCTTGGCCGACCGCGCGGCCTTTTCTTCACGCGTGCGGGCTGGCGCTTGCCGCCACGCCGTCTGGGCGGCCTCCATCGCCAGCTTGAGCTGGTCGGCCTTCTGCCTCTGCTCCCGGCGCCGGAGGTTCTCCTCCAAGATCCAGTCGTACATGTTCTGGATGTGCTTGGCGCGAAGGTCGCGGATCTTGAGATGGCCCAGGTGCGGAATGAAGTACAGGTCGATGTCCCGCCCGTACTCGTGGTGCGTCGTACGGGCCAGGTCCGCGGCCTTCTTCTTGTGCCAGCGGCGCAGGTACTCCTCAACCGTCTCGTTCGTGAGGACGTTGATGCCGCTCTGTGCTGCCTTCCACGAGGCTTCGGCCGCCTTCTCTGCCGCCTTCTGGGTGGCGAAGCCGCCTCTTCTGTCGCGCTGTCGATGTCCGCCGATGCCCGCGGGCAGCTCGATGTAGTAGTACCAGGAGCCGTGGGCGCGCTTCGACAGCTCAGGGCAAGCCCCCTCCAGGAGGCCGATCTTGGGGGTGCCGTCGTCGTTGAAGATCTGCTGCCCCTTCCGTGGACCCCTCTTGTAGTAGACCGGGCCACGGCATGTGCACCGCTTGTACGTCTTGTCCTTGAACATTGCTCCCCCCACGGATGGGCACACCAGTTCTACTGAGTCGCATTGATCTTTCCTTGTCCCCGTCTTGCGTTGCAAGGCGCCTTCTTGCGTATGCTGATCTTGGGTGGCGCGGGGGAGAACGCGACTCCAGGTGATGGCAGCAACAGTCGGTACGCAGGAATCCGGACCGATGACGATCGAGGAGCTGAAAGGCCTCCCGACCGTCGTCAGCGTGTCCATCGCGGCCAAGGCGCTCGGCATCGGGCGGAACAAGGCCTACGAACTTCTCAACGCAGGCACCTTCCCGGTGGAGGTGCTCCAGCTCGGCAACTCGACCAAAGTCCCTACCATGGCCCTCTGGCGGGTGCTGGGACTGCTGCCTGACGCGGCCTAGGGAGCGGTCCAGTTGCAGGTAGCGACCCACATCCGCAGTGCAACCGCTTACTCACAGCCTTACTCTCTCGTGCTTGCGTTCGCGCGCAGGGCGGCGCGTATTCTAGGCGCGGCGTCGCGGGGTCGCGGGGTCGCAATAAGAGAACAGCGATGCCTCTCCTTCGGGTGCGGTAGTCGCGACGGGAGCTCAGGGCCGCCATCACGGCGGAGTACTCCCGGCCGGCCTCTGCTCCCGAGTGAGTTGGACGGTAAGGCGCCCGGCGGTTCGGGTGGGGGTACAGGACAGTCCGGTACTCCCACTTGGTGTCGGGCTCGGTTCGGTGCGTCCTGCCCGCAACATAGGTAGAACGCTGTTGTGTTACGACCTTGCTGGTCCGTGGCTTGGGGAAGCCAGCTCTGCTTGGGGAAGCGGGGTCAGGGCCGGCATGACGGAAGAGGAACTGATGGCGCGACTGTACGGGTTTGAAGATCAGGCTCGAACGCGGTTGAAGAGCGATGAGGTGTCTCCCCTCAGGGAGGCGGTAACACGCCTCTTTGCCGGTCAGAAGAAGCCCGATGTGATCAGGTGGATGAATGCTGCCGGGCACCTGACGACCCGCGGTTCTCAGTGGCAGACAGCTAGCTTCGACAGGGTGATCTACCACCCCGCCATCGCGGGCCTTGCAGAGGACCCTGAAACAGGGGAACTGGTTGAGACGGGGCTACCCCACATCATCGAACCTGAAGAAGGGCGACGGCTCCACGCCGAGCGTCCCGAGGTCCGAGAACGGGAAGCGCGCTACGACTACGCCTTCTCGTACGGGCTGTGCGACTGCGGAGAGTGCACCGCGTCCCTGACCGGCGCCCGGGCGAACAGCAGCACCCCCGGATATCGGTGCAGCGGCTGCGGCAAGGTGCGTGTGGCAGCAGGCCTGCTTGAGGACTACGTCGGCACGTACGTAGTGGCCCAGTTGTCCCGACCCGGGGCCCGGAAGGCGCTGCTCGATGAGCTGGAGCGCGTGAAGAAGTTGTTGCCCCAACTCCGGTTGGAGTTGGGCCGCGCGCAGTTCGCCGTCAAGGACCTAGACGCGCAGCACGACAACGGCCTGATCGATGACGCCGAGCACGACGACGAGACGGCTGAGGCGAAAGAGAGGGTCAAGCAGGCCCGGGCGCGACTGCGCTTCGCTGAGCAGGTCGCCACTGCACCGGTGGAATCGGTCGAGGACCTGGTGCAGTGGTGGAATCATGCGCCGGCTGCATCCAAGGGGGCAGTCGCGGGGCTACTTCTTAAGCGCGTCACGGTGTTTAAGGCCTCGGCTCAGGGGATCCGCCACATCGAAGACGGTCGAGTGCGCCTGGAGTGGCGCACCACGGCCGACTGAAAGGGAACGTTCAGCTGACCTATGCGGCTGGGGCTTTGAGAGTGGTGCGGGCGGCGCTACGCCTGCGTTGGGAGTCCACGGCCACGAACGTCAGTCCGGTCAGGATGAACAAGATGGAGAGGCCTGCCAGAGGTGAGCTGAGAGCCTTCTCCACGCCAAGGGGCCAGGGGTTCCCGGCCAGGTTCGCGAGTAGGTAGCCACCCTTGCTGATGGTGTAGCCCACGGTCGCGGCGGCGCCGACACTGACGAGCAGCAGGCCGGTGCGCAAGGTCTTGGCGTGGGAGGGGCGGTTGGGCAGGGCGCGGGCCATCGCGAAGCAGAACGCGCAGGTCTCAAGGGCTCCGTACGCCCCGAACGCCAGATAGACCAGCAGGTATCCGGTGACATTCCGGTGGTCCGCGAAGTCCGTGGTGAACTCGATGCCGGGGCGGTTGCTGCGCAGGAACAGTACGGTGAGCAGGACCTCCACCAGTGCCACGATCAGGAGGCGGACGCGCATCGCGGTTCCGACGAACTCTCTGCCGTACGTCCAGTCCGCCACCATGATCTGAAGACCGGCGATGAACCCGACCGCGCACAGATGTGCGACGAGCTTGGCGATGTTGTCGATGCGTGTGACCTCGGCGCACCAGTCTGCGACTGCGGGGACCGACAGGGCGCTGCCTAGGAAGCACACAGCGGCCGATACGGAGCGCCCCCAGCGGGCTAGTCGGTAGGTGAGCTGGGTTCGTTTGTTCCATGCGTCGCGCACGCTCACCACGGTTGCGGTGAGCGTGATGAGGCATGCCAGGCTGAAGACGACCGAGTCGATCACGACGTGCCTACCAGGAGATGTCGGCGAGCAGCCGCTCAGACGAGACGCCTGCTTCTTCCGTCGGCTGCTCGGTTGAGTGGCTGCTGACGGAGGCCGCAGTCGAGGTGTCCTCGGAGTCTGCGGCGGCTACCCCGACGGGGCCAAAGGCCAGCAGTGCCGTGACTGCCGTCAGGCCGAGCAGGCAGCGGGCGCGAGCGCGGTGCTTCACGAATGATCCTCAGTTTGATGAGCGATGATGTCCGAGAGGCTCGAACGTGTGCGCGCGGCGAGGGGGGCCCAATCACGCTTCCTGACAACGTTTGTGCAAGGCAAGCGACGTCGGGGTGGCGGAATGATCAGTGCTCATTTCGGCAGGGGTAATTGGTGGGGATACCGGACATCCTGAAGTTATCGCAGTTGGCGCAGGACCTTTACGTGCAGCTACTGGACGGTGAGTCAGTAACGCCCGAGCGGTCTGGTGCGGAGGAGCTGTTGAAGGCCGGCCTGGCCGCCATCGATCCAGCTGATGGGATCGTCTTCCCCCTGAACCCGTATGAATCCGGGAGTCGGGCGCTGGCGAGGCTGGCAGCGGACCACCGCACGGTCGTGCGTCAGATGTCGAAGGTCGCACAGCGCGTCCTTGACTGGGGTGACCTGTACCAGCCGGCCCGCAGTCACGGTAGCGAATACCTCGGCACGCCTGAACTCGTCCAAGCTCGCCTGAAGCAGGCCGCGGACGCGGCGCGCACCACGATCCGGGCGGCGCAGCCGGGGCCGCGCCGAGCAGAGGCGATG
Source organism: Streptomyces sp. CA-210063 (assembly GCF_024612015.1). Classification (NCBI taxonomy): domain Bacteria; kingdom Bacillati; phylum Actinomycetota; class Actinomycetes; order Kitasatosporales; family Streptomycetaceae; genus Streptomyces; species Streptomyces sp. CA-210063. Next base: position 4,657,861 of record NZ_CP102512.1, on the reverse strand, counting down.
GCCACGATGGACGGGGACGTCCAAGCCGCCACACGAGGAGTCCAGGGGCTGACCCTGTACCCCGCCAGCGCCCTGACCGATGAACTCGCCCGTACCTACGTGCGCAATATGGCGCCGCTCGGCGACCAGTTCCGGGTAACCCGGCAGCCCTTCCTCAAGATGGTCGTCATAGACAACGACGCTGCGTTCATCGAGGACTACGTCCACTGCGGGGAGCGCGCCGCGTGGTGCATCACCGACCCGGCCTTGGTGGCGTTCTGTGCCGCCGTCTTCGACGCCTCATGGGAAGCCGCCCACGAGTGGGGGGTACGCACAGAACCGAATCCCGACGAACTGGGCGTCCAGCTCCAGCAGGTGATCCTTCGCGAGCTGGCGCAGGGGCGTACGTACAAGGAGGTCGCGCGCCGTACGAGCGTCTCGGTAAGCCACATCACCAAGACCCTCGCGAAGATGAGGCAGGAGGTTGGCGTGGAGACCAACTTCCAACTCGCCATGTGGTATCAGGCGAACATCGAGCGGTACGAGGACTAACCCCGGACCTTGCTGACGCTCGCTCTCAGCCCTGGAGGTCCTCGGCCGCTCGTTCCGCGGCCTGGGCCATCGACAGGCGCCGGCGGCGCAGTCTGCCATCAGTCGGGGCGGTTGGTAGGGGAGCAAGAGGCGGTGCTTCCGGGACATCCTCGTCGTTCAGGCCGCGGCTGCGGCGGATGGCTTGTGCGGCCGCGAGCAGTTCATCCGCTGCGTCGCCGTCGAGGCCGTCCAGGAGGCGCAGGGCCTGTCGGGCCGCCGGGTGCTGTTCGAAGACACTTAGTGCCGTCAAGTCGTCCCAGCCGGGCAGCAGATAGGCGGCGGGGGCATCGAACGCGCGAGCCACCGCAGGGACGTTGTCGAGCCCGGGAGTGGAGCCATCGAGGATCTTCCCGATCGCCGAGTGGGAGATGGCCGGTCGCCCTGTCGAGTCCGCGCTGTTGCGCTCCAGGTCGCGGAGGCTTGGGAGCTTTCCGGTCGGAGTCAGCAGGAGCCGCCGAAGCATGATCAGCTTCTGGTGGAGCGAGGCGGGCGGCGGCAAGCGGTCCTCCAGAGGGTCATCGGGGCGAGGTGAAGTGGCTGTCTGCTTGGGCGCCAACGTACAGGCCGGGATGCCTGGCCTGCATGGGATGCACCCCATGTGTATCGCAGGCAATACAAGCGGAATGCTTGTTTGACACTCGTGGACTGTCTGTGAAAGAAGTGTGACTGGTAGTGGATCTACCCGTGTTGCGCGGCTAGGGGGGCCTGACCGTGCAATCCCGCTGATTTGCTCGTTGGCGGGCTGGGGAGGGGGTCCAAGTGATCGACGTCAAGGCCGTCTTGGCGGCTGTCAGGGAGCTGGAGGAGTCCGGCGCCCCTTTTGTCGAGGGGGCGGTCCGGGCGGCACTTCAGCCGATCGGGCACCCGCCCATTGATCATGCGCCAGTTCCCGAGTTGGGGGAATCGGACACTGTCGGCTGAAGGGTCGGACTGTGGAGGGTCGTTGCCGAGGTGTCGGCGGCGGCCCTCTGTGGTTTTGATTCTGTGCGCTCAGTGAGTCCAGGGGATGAGATTTCTGTCGGGGAAGTTCTCCCCCGTCATGAATGCCTATAAAATAAGGGTAAGAGGTGAGGGGGACTGGCCCTTCACCACAACGCCTCTTGGAGTGAGCGGTGTCGAACAAGACCCTGAAGATGGCCCACATCGAGCGGAACGAAGACCAGCCGCGCGAGTACTTCGATCCCGCCAAGCTCCAGGAACTCGCCGACAGCATCAGGGAGTACGGACTCCTCGCGCCGATCCTCGTGCGACGCCTCGGCCCGAACCGGTACCAGATCATCGCCGGCGAGCGCCGTTGGCGTGCGCACCAACTCCTCGACGCCATCACCATCGAGGCCAAGATCCAGGGTGAGTCGGACGACCTCCGGGCGTTCAAGATGTCCATGACCGAGAACGTCACCCGAGCCGACATGCTCCCCCTTGAAGAAGCCCGCGGATACGACCGCATCCTCACCGAGGAGGAGGGCGCCACCGAGGCCACCGTCGCTGCCGACTTCGGCAAGACCGTCCCGTACATCAAGCAGCGCCTCGCCCTCCTCAAGCTCACCCCCGAAGTCGCCGAGCAGGTCGACGCGGGCAACATCGGCACCCAGGCCGCCGTGAAGCTCGCGGAGCTCACCGACGGCAATCAGCGCGCCGTCCTCGCCAAGTGGGCGCGTGGTGATTTCGCTGGTGACAACCAGCTCGTGCACTTCGCTTTCGCCCTGCGTCAGCAGCAGGATCAGGAAGTGTGCATGATCGTTGAGGACATGACGGTCGAGGAGCGCGAAGAGCGCGCTCGCACCCAGACCAAGACCCGCAGCACCCTCGACGGGATCGAGCGCATCCGCGGCCTCCTCGACGGCCTCGTCAAGATGGACCCCGCGGACCTGGCCCTCGCCCTCGAAAGTGAAGTCGGCGCCCGGCTGGAGCAGATGGACCGCGTTGCCGACGCCGTGCAGAAGGCCCGCTTCGCACTCCGTCAGGCCAAGGCGCACTCTGAAGCCCGGGAAATCATCGTCAATGCCGAGGCTGTCAGCGCGGCCTGACACCCGCTGTCCCCGGCCCGACCGTCCACTGAAAGGACCTCGCGATGACAGAACCGGCTCACCTCTGGACCGGCATGAGCCCCCAGAGCTTCACCAGTGATCGCGTCCCTGATGTGCAGGAGGCGCTCTTTCCGGAACCCGACCCCTGCGGTACCGCTCTCCTCGATGAGCATGAAGACGGGGCATCTCTCGACCAAAAGATAGGTGTTTACAAAACAGAGTGATACGGTTCGGTTGTCGGGCCTTCCCCCGAAAGAGGCCCGACAGCCGTGGCATACGGCACCCCCACGTCTCCTGGCGGGCGGTCGACCCCCCGCGCCCTGCCCGCCAGGAGGCAGCCCCGCCCGATGCGGAGCACCACGGGGTGACTCATCCACGACTGGCCCCGTCTGCGCGTTTCCGTCCGCGCAGACGGGGCCTCCTTACGCCTGAAAGGGCCAGCCGATGTCCCGCGACTACTCCGCTCACGAAGCAGCCGATCCCGAGCTCTACGAGCGACTCATGGAAGAGCGGTACGGGCCGCTGGCCGACCTACTCACCGAGAAACGACGCAAGGGCACCCTGCCGCCACCCCCGGGCACCTACCGGTACACGCCGGTCACCCCAGAGGAGGCGGCACACAACTACGCCGAACTCGCCCGCGCGATCGAGGAACCGAGAGGACTCCGAGCCGATGAATCACCCCAGTGCACCCGCGCAGCAGCCTGACGCAGCCCCGCGCGAGCGCACGCCGCCCGTGCCCGGAGCCGAATGGTGCAACTCCTGCGACCGCTGGGCATTTCCGCCCGCCTGGCTGTGCCGCTGCAACAACCGCTGACCCGCGCCACCTCTTGGAGACCCAGCAGTGACCACGTACCGCCCGCTGCCGCGCCGAAGCCGCACCCTGGCCGTCCTCTACGGCCTCGCCTCAGCCGCGCTGATCATCTGCGCCACGATCAGCTCCATCAACAACGCCCCCTGGTACACCCTGGGTTTCTGCGGTGCGGCATCCCTCTTCGTGATCGCCATCCTGCGCGAGACGCAGGCCCTCGACAGCGCGTACGCGGGCCGCACCCACATGCCGGCGACAGCACGTCAGGACGCAGAGGCCTACGCCCGCACGGTCCACCAGGACCCATCCGGGCCGGGGCAGCTCACCGAGCAGCGAGACCCGTTGGCCAAGCGACACACGGTGAATACGATCACCGGCGATGCCCTCGACGCCCTGTACGAGCGACTTCGGACAACTGAGTCCCGGGGCAGCCACCGAGCGAGCATCCCCTCCCGCATCCGCTGCCGGGCGTGGAAGGTGTCCGGCTGGCGGGTCATCCGCTGCTCCAGGAAGACCGCCCACGTGCTCTCCAACGGCTGGCACTGCCACGAGCCCACCGGACGCGTGTGGCCGGTCAGCGAATCCGACTGGAGCTCGGCGATCGCACGGCTGCCAGACCCCGAACTTCCGCCCAGCAGCTGACATAGCCGGGCGGCAGACACCACCACAACCGAACAGGCCCCAGGCGCGGAGACTGCAACTCCTGCCCGGGGCCTTGACCGAAGGAGCATGCACTCCGATGGCTGATCAGAACGATACGCGAGGAGCGGTCCCCGAAGTCGGGCAGAGGGTCGGCGCCCGAGTCGACCAGACCACCCACGAACACCTCCTCGTCCTCATGCGGGACGGAGCCAGCCAGACCGCCGTCGTACGCGACGCCCTGGCGCTCGCCGCGCTGCTGCGCGCCCCCGACATTCACGAGCACCTGGCCGTGCTCACACGGGACGGCGCCGCCCAGGCCGACGTCATCCGCGAGGCTCTCGCGCTGTCCGCGCTGCTGCGCTGCCCCAGAGCCACCCGGGATCTGGAGATCATCCTCAAGGGCGGTGGCGGTGTGTCGGACGCTGTCGGACACGGCCTGTCCCTCCTGGCACACGCCTACCGCCACGCGTGGCGCACCGGCACCTTCCCCGAAGGCACCCGACCACTGACCGTCTGGGTCAGCACCCGCCCCGCCTCACCTCAACAGGCCCCTGACCAGCAGTGATCCACGCTGTCGGACACAGTGGCCACAACCGTGCCACCGTGTCCGACAGCACCCCCGCCTCCTGTCCGACACCGGTACACCAGATCATCTAGGCTGTCGGACACGGCGCGGGGAATCGCCGAAGGAACGACTGGACTTGTCCGACGACGTCATTCGTATCCCCGACTCCCTCGCCGATCTCGCCGTCCCGATCGGCAACCTCACCGCCTACCACCGCAACCCGCGCACCGGGAACCTCGACTCGATCAAGGAATCCCTGACGGTCAACGGCCAGTACCGGGCCCTTGTCGTCAACCGCGGAAACCTCACCGGCCGGCCCAACGAGATCCTCGCTGGCAACCACACCTGGGCCGCCGCCTCCGAACTCGGCTGGGACGAGATCGCCGTCACCTACGTCGACGTCGACGACGACGCCGCCGCGCGCATCGTCATCGTCGACAACCGGACCTCGGACCTCGCCGGATACGACGAAGCCCTCCTGGCCGACATCCTCGCCGAACTGCCCGACCTCGAAGGCACCGGCTACGACCAAGACGCCCTGGACTCCCTCCTCGACACCCTCGACGTCCCCAGCGTCCTGCCCGCCGAGACCGCCGACGCCGAGGGCGAGAAGGTCGCCGACGAACACCTCACCTGGGGCTACGTCCAGTGGGGAACCACTCGCGTCCAGATCACCAAGGAAGAGGTCGAGCGCCTCAACAACGTCCACCAGGCCTTCTACGACAGCCGCGGTACCGACGCCGGGTTCGCGCACTACCTGATCGATCCGCACGACCAGGAGCAGAACGTTGCCTGAGTTCGTTGCGGAGTACCCGCTCGCCCGCCTCAAGCCCGCCCCCTACAACCCCCGGCGTCTGTCCGACGACGCGTTCGGCCGCCTGAAGCAGTCCCTCGACCTGTTCGGCTGCGTCAAGCCGGTCATCGTCAACGGCAACGGCATCCTCGTCGCGGGCCACCAGCGCACCAAGTCACTGAAGGCGCTCGACGTGACCACGGTGCCGGCGATCCTCCTCGGCGCCCACGTCACCACCCAGGATGAGGTCCAGTTCAACCTCCTCCACAACAGCGTGGAAACCGACGGCTCCCGCGTCACCGTCACCGTCGCCGACGAGAGCGTGCACGGCTGGGAGTGGCTCACCTCCGACGAGATCACCGTGCAGGCCCGCGACTCGGCCGCCGTACGCTCCGAGATCAGCCGCCTCATCACCCGCTACGGGCCGTGGGGTTCGATCGTCGCCGACCACGCCGGCCGCGTCATCCTCAACAACGACTACGCCGTCTCTGCCGTCGACCTCCGCAAGGACGTCCTCTGCTACCGGGTCTCCGTCCAGGAGGCTGACGAGCTACTGGTCTGGCTCGAAGGCGAGTACGGGGTCTACGACTACACCCAGCTCGGCATCAAGCCGTACAACCAGCACTGGTGCCAGATGCACCGGCTCGGCGGCGACGACGGCGACTCCGCCAAGTCCGCCGTCTACGTCAAGCACGTCCTGCCCACGCTGAAGAAGTCCCAGCGGATCGTCGACTTCGGCGCGGGCGAGGCCGCCTACATCACCATGCTCAAGGAGCAGGGGTATGACGCCCACTGGTACGAGCCGCACGTCAAGGCCAAGGGCACGCAGAACGCCCTCGATGTCGCGGCCACCGTCGCCCACATCCGTGACCTCCAACGCGACGTCCGCGCCAACGGGCAGTACGACGTCGTCGTCCTCGACTCCGTCATCAATTCCATCACCAGCCTGGAGTTCGAGGAGCACGTCCTGATCACGTGCAACACCCTGTGCGCGGACGACGGGGTGTTCTTCACTGGCACCCGCCACATGAAGTCCATCTCCAAGCGCAACAGTGGCCGCAAGTACCGCAACAACCGGTACCGGCGCGCTCTGGAGTTCGTCGACGAGAACGGGTTCTCCGCCACCTTCCGGGCCGGCGTATGGACCATGCAGCGGTTCCACACCCGCGAGTCGTTGACGGCCCTGCTCCGCCGCTACTTCGGCGAGGTGCGGATCGGCGTCGACACCGGGGGGTCGCTGACCGTGGAGTGCCGCCGACCGCTCCCCGTCTCGCCTGAGCGCAGGCGGGCGGCGCTGGAAGCGGAGTTCAACATGGAGTACCCCGGTGAGTACCGGCACAACCGGCACAAACCGCTGGTCGAGGCCCTGATACGGGCCTGCGCAGAACGTGATCAAAAGTGACAATCTCAGCTTAGTGCATATATAATAAGGGTGAGGGGTGGTGTTGCTGCCCCGCACCACCCAACACCCCGGGGGAACCGTGCCCGCACCACAGATCACCATCACGAGAGGCAACCGGACCTACCGCTACCTCTGGCTCAAGTACGTCACCGGCATCGACCTCACCCAGCACTGCGCCCGCTCCCTCCACGGCCGCTACAGCCAGCAGGTCAACCAGGACCTCACCGAAGCCGCCATCACCCTCGACGAGTTCCCCACCCCAATCTGCTGGTACCTCTGCGGCGTCACCACCGACCCCTCCCGGTGGGGCGAAAACCCCCACCTCGCCTTCGAGGTCGCCCCCGGACACGTCCAAGACCTCGAGGTACAGCACCTCACGGTCACCCTCACCGGAGCGCGGCCGATCACCGGATGGGGAACCAACTCCGTACCGGCCGACGCCGCGCATGCCAACGAGCGGGACTACGCCAGCTGTCGGAACTGGCAGTTCGCTCACCACCTCCACACCTCGGGCGTACCCAGCATCCCCGGCCACCGCCCTCGCGGGCTCGGCCAAGGAATCGTCGCAGGCCAACTCCCGCTGTCCTGAGCCGCGTCCAGTCACTCCGAACCAACAGAAGGGTTGAGCCACGAGGCAGTGATTGCCACATGGTGCGGTGGTAATGACGGAAGGGGCCACGCCTTCCGGCGCGGCCCCCAGCGCGTACAGCGCACCCTTAGAAGCTGTTGTCTTTCCGATCTTGAGGGTTGTGAGTCGAACGGGAGACTCGATCGGGTGATCGCCACTGGCCATGGGCATGAAGGCGGGGCCTCTTGGTAGCTCGGGGTTGCGAAGCCAACCGAGATTCAGGAGACGCTATTGCCGCAGTTGTACGCGCTTACGCCGGTGGAGCCGACGTGTGATTGTGTCGCTCACCTGTTCGGGAATGCGGTCGATCGCCCGGAACGTGTTCGGCGGTATCCCTCGGACATGACGGACGCGGAGTGGGCCGGGGTCCGGCCGCTGCTGCCGGTGCCCGGCTGGTTGCGCGGCCGGGGCGGGCAGCCGGAGGCGTACTGCCACCGGGCGATACTCGATGCGGTCCGCTACCTCGTCGACAACGGCATCAAGTGGCGGGCCATGCCTGCCGACTTCCCGCCGTGGGACCGCGTCTACGCGTTCTTCCGCCGCTGGCGCGACCACGCCCTGGTCAAGGAGTTTCACGACCGGCTGCGATCAAGGATCCGCGAGAGGGAGGGGCGGGACGCGGAGCCGACAGCTGGCGTGATCGACTCGCAGTCTGTCAAGGCGGACGCCGTCGTCGGCACCGACAGCCGTGGCTTCGACGGCGGCAAGCTGATCAACGGGCGCAAGCGGCATGTCGTGGTCGACACACTCGGTCTGCTGTTGGGGGTGATGGTCACCGCCGCGGACACCGGCGACCGCACCGCCGCACAGGTGCTGCTCGAGCAGGTGGCCGGCGCGCACCACCGGCTGGCCTTGGTCTGGGCCGACGGCGGTTACACCGGCAGCCTCGTCGACTACTGCTTCACGGCGCTCGCGCTGGTGTTGGCGATCGTCAAGCGCAGTGACGGCCAGAAGGGGTTCGTGGTGCTGCCCAAGCGGTGGATCGTCGAGCGCCTCTTCGCCCACCTGATGCGCACCCGCCGCCTGGCACGCGACTTCGAGCGCCGCACCAACAGCGCCGAGGCGATGATCTACTGGTCGATGATCCTGCTCATGACCCGCCGCCTGGCCCGCTCACGCCCGCAGCCAGCGTGAACCGGCCCGGCGCGGGTTCGGCCAGCCAGCCCCGGCGACCAGCCGTTTCACCTTCGAACGCAGCGCCTTCACCTTGGTCGGCACCGCGTCCGGCCTTCACATGACGGCTAACTATTGGCAGGCCAGCGGCCCTTGACGGAGCCGGTACCGGTCCGCGAGGGCCTCGAGGATGCGCTCTAGTCCACCGACAAGTACCTGGGTGCGGCCGAGGTGACCCGCTGCAGCAGAGCGCCCAGCAGCTTGCCATCCCGATCCGACAATTCATGACAAACGTCGTAGGCTGGTGTCATCGGATGGAGACTGAGCGGCTCGGCCCAGGGCTGGTTGCTCAGTTAGTGGACAGGCCGTCCGCTCCAAGCCACCGCAAAAGGCGGTGTCTCCGCCGGGGTAGGCGGTGCGCGGACCGTTGCGTATGGGGAGCTTCGCGAAGACGCGCATGGCCTCGAAGCGGCGGCTCCAAAAATCCGGTACGTGCAGTGTTCATTGTCGATCACCTCGTAAACCGCTCACGGAACCACCATGCCTGTGAGTGCAGATCCTGGATATCCCCAGCCAGTCAGCCCGGGTATCGAGAGGAAGGCCGGCGCCATGAATGCCGACTTCGCCAATACCGAAGTGAACCGTGCTCTGGCGGGTGGCGCGTTCCTCCCCCTGTGGATCGTCCTGGGGTGTTTCGCTCTGATTGCCCTCGGGTTGTTGTTGACCCGCTCTCACGCTCGGCGTGGTCACCGATGAGTCGCTTCGTCTCGGCAGCTGCGATGCTGGTGGTCGTGGCGATCATCCTGATCACGCAGGGCGGCACCATGGCATCTGTCTACGGGACCGCCGTCTTTGCCTTGATGTTCGCCAAACTGGGGGCTTCTCTCGTCCGGCGGCCGCAGACAGCCGCAGCCCCTGAGGACCTGGCGAAGGTGAACGATCTGACGGTCGGCGCGATCATCACTGTCTACAACGAGGACCCGGAAGCGTTCGGCAAGTGTCTCGACAGCGTTCTGGATCAGACCCGCCATCCGACCACGCTGGTGGTTGTCGATGATGCCTCGACGGACTCTCGCGCGTTGGCCTACGCGCTCTCGCCCGAGGTGGTCCGCCGGTTCCGTGACGCGGGCATCGGCTACCAAGTGGTGGAATTTACGGAGAACAAGGGCAAACGCCAGGGACTGGCGGCCGGTTTCCGACTTCATGCCGATACGGACATCTACCTGGGCATCGATTCGGACACCGTGCTGGACAAGTACGCCATCGAGCGGGGAATGCTTCCATTTGCCTCGGACAAGGTGAACGCCGTCACCGGACTGGTACTGGCCCTCAATGCCCGCAAGAACGTTCTCACCCGGCTGATCGATCTTCGTTACGCGAATGCGTTCCTGTACGAGCGTGCCGCGTACAGCCTGCTGGGGGCGGTTCTGTGTTGCTGCGGGTCGCTGGCCTTCTACCGTGGGACCGTGGTGCGAGAGCACCTTCATGGCTTTCTCAACCAGCGGTTCCTGGGCAGGCTGTCCACCTTCGGCGACGACCGGCACATGACGAACTACTGCCTGCTGACCGGGAAGGCGGTCTTGCAGGCCAACGCGGTGGCCTGGACTCTGGTTCCCGAGCACGTCAGGCACTACCTGCGGCAGCAGGTGCGGTGGAACAAATCCTTCTTCCGCGAATCGCTGTGGATCATCCGGGTCGGACAGATCAGCAGGCCGGGATTCTGGCTGGCGCTGCTGGAGTTGATTTCCTGGACCTGTTTCACAGGGGTGCTGATCTTCGCCATGGTCATGATGCTCATCAGTGCGCAGGGCGCCTTGCTGCTGGTGTACCTCATGCATGCGATGCTCCTCAGCTACGCCTGGTCGGTCAGATATCTGGAGTCCGGTGACCGTACCCGGATCCCCTGGACGGAACGGCTGGGCACCTTCTTGCTGGCTCCGCTGTACGGCCTGCTGCACATGGGTGTCCTGCTGTGGGTGCGGGTCTACTCCCTGTGCACGCTGCGCGACACCGCCTGGGGCACTCGCACAGGAGTGGAAGTCTCCCTGCCGACCGTGACCGGCTCCAGGGAACAGCCCCCTGGCATCTCAGAGTGAGGGGCGCCCGAGCGCCCTGTACGTCCATCCGGCTTTCCGCCAGCGTGCGGGATCCAGGCAGTTGCGCCCGTCGAGGATCCGTTTGTGGCACACCCCGTCAAGGGCCGCGGGTTCCATGTCCCGGAACTCCTGCCATTCGGTCAGATGAAGCACGATGTCCGCTTCATGAGCCGCCTCCGGGGCCGAGTCCACGTAGTCGAGTGTCGGGAAGGCTCTCCGTGCGTTGTCGTTGGCCTTGGGGTCGTACACGGTGACCTGTCCGCCGTACAGCTGGATCTGAGCTGCGACATTCAGTGCCGGCGAATCCCTGACGTCGTCAGAGTTCGGCTTGAAAGCCGCTCCGAGTACCGCCACCCGTTTACCGAGAAATTCGCCGCCGCAGTACTGGCGGGCCATGTCAACCATACGTGTCCGGCGGCGCATGTTGATCAAGTCGACCTCACGCAAGAAGGTGAGAGCCTGATCTGCACCCAACTCGCCCGCACGGGCCATGAAGGCGCGAATATCCTTGGGAAGACAACCGCCTCCAAATCCCAGGCCGGCGTTGAGGAACTCTTTGCCGATCCGCGCGTCGTGCCCCAGCGCCTCACTCAACTGCAGCACATCGGCGCCTGCGGATTCACACACCTCTGCCATGGCGTTGATAAAAGAGATCTTCGTGGCAAGGAAGGAATTCGCCGCAGCTTTCACCAGTTCAGCCGTGGCGAAATCCGTCACCAGAAAAGGCACTCCCTGGGAAATAGGTTTGGCATAGACCGCCCGCAGGAGAGATTCGGCGCGCCGACTGCGTACACCCACGACCAAGCGATCCGGTCGCAGCGTGTCACCCACGGCGTGACCCTCTCGCAGGAACTCGGGGTTCCAGGCAAGCTCCGCCTCCTTCCCCACCGGTGCCAGCAGCGCCAGGCGCTCGGCCAGCCTAGCGGCGCTTCCCACCGGAACGGTCGACTTGCCCACTACCAGCGCCGGACGGCTCAAATGAGGAGAAAGCGCCTCGATGGCCGCCTCCACGTGGCTCATGTCCGCGGCAAGCCCACCGTGGCGCTGGGGCGTACTGACACACACGAAATGAACATCCGCACGTGTGGCAGCCATCTCCCATGACGTCGTGAACCGCAGCAACCCCGTTGATCCAGGCAGCCCCACCACGTGCTTGGAAAGCAGCTCCTGCAAATCCGGCTCGTACACCGGCGCCCTGCCGGACGACAACAGAGCCACCTTCTCCTGATCAATATCGACCCCCACCACCTCGAAGCCCATCTCCGCCATGCACGCGGCATGAGTGGTCCCCAGATATCCTGTCCCGATCACCGAGATGCCGATGGCCATGCCCGTCACCTTCCAGCCTCGCCGGACCCGACAGAGAAACCCTTGCACGTAGGCGACGTCTCCTCTCGGCTGACGGAAAGACGGACGCCCCAAGCGGGTGTATGCGCTGATGCCGCTGTGCGGTAACCAGTGCCAGGTGAGACAGAGGGCGATCGGGCGACTGGGGCCGTCGGCAGGGCGGCGCAGGCCCTGCTGACGGCAGGCGGGTCACACGCGCGCTTCAAGGGTTGCGGCCGTTTACGGGCACTCTGACGCGGCGTATGTGGCGCGGTTGCGGGACACTCGCATCAGCAGAGCGCGACTGGGCCAGGAGAATGATTTTGGGCGCGACCGCTGCCGTTGCGGCGGCTGGTGGACGGGCGATAACCTGACAGCAGATGGATGAAGTGCGCGCCCGGTGTACTCGTCGGGTTCTTTGGACAGTTGGAAAGCGGCGGGGAACAAAGTTCTCCTTGTGCCATACAGCTGGTGCACACTTGCCATCCCTGTGCCGTCTAGTGGATGCACGCCTGCAGCAGGCTTTCCAAGCGCGGTGCTCTCCGTGGGCAACCACCTAGTTGCGATAGAGAACCAACAGGGAATTGCGCCGTGATGCCCTGATAACGCAGCCCCGATGCGTGAGAACATCGCCAGTTGCAGCTCAAGAGGACGCGGTCACGATGAATGAGTCTCGGTCGGGAGTGATGGCCAATCAATGGCCGTTTCTCGCCCGCCTGCCGGCTGTCCGCCTGACCACGCCGTCTCGTCCGCCGGTCGTCTCTGGAATGGGATCTGACGGTCATGGCCGAGTGGCCTGTCTCGCTGCAGACGCTTCGCAGGTCGTTTCTCCCGCTCCCCGCCGGTGGAGTCTCCCTGACGTCACTGCGGCCCTCCTGGTCGCGAGGGAGGAAGGCGCCTTCGTCGAGTTGACCGCAGGAGTCGTCACATGACGCCGTCGTGCCACCCCGCTTCTTCACACGGAACTGCGCAACAGCACCCCCGGACCTCCGCCGCCTCCGAGGACTGGTGGCGCAGCGCGGTCGTCTATCAGGTGTACATCCGCAGCTTCGCCGACGGAAACGGTGACGGCATCGGTGATATCGCCGGGCTGCAGGACAGGCTCCCCTACCTCGTGGAACTGGGGGTCGACGCGCTGTGGCTCAACCCCTGGTATCCCTCACCCATGGCCGACGGGGGGTACGACGTCTCGGACTACCGCGCCATCGATCCGATGTTCGGCACGCTGGAAGAGGCCGAGAGCATGATGAAGGAGGCTCACGGCCTTGGACTGAAGGTCTTCCTGGACATCGTTCCCAACCACACGTCCGACCAGCATCACTGGTTCCGCGAGGCACTGGCCGCTGGACCGGGTTCCACCGCACGCGACCGGTACGTCTTCCGGGCCGGGCGTGGCTCGGGGGGCAGCTTGCCGCCCAACAACTGGCGCAGTGGCTTCGGCGGCCCCGCCTGGGTTCGGGTGACCGAGCCCGACGGAACACCTGGGCAGTGGTACCTCCATCTGTTCGCACCCGAGCAACCGGATCTCAACTGGGATAACGCCGAGGTACGCAGAGAGTTCGAGGCTGTTCTGCGGTTCTGGTTCGACATGGGCGTGGACGGTATCCGCATCGACGTGGCCCACGGACTGGTCAAGGAAGAGGGCCTGCCCGACCTGGGCCATTCGGACATCGAACGGATCGGGATGGCGGCCGACGGCGGGCACCCGCACTGGGACCGGGAAGGCGTTCACGCCATCTTCCGCGGGTGGCGCGCGATCGCCAACTCCTACGACGAGCCACGCGTATTCGTCGCCGAGGCATGGATGGGTGCTCCCGACCGGCTGGCCCGCTACGTTCGCCCCGACGAACTGCACACGGCCTTCAACTTCGACTACCTCACGGCGCCTTGGCGCGCGGACCGCCTGCGTGAGGCGATCGACAACAACCTCAAGGCTTTCGGCGCCGTCGGCGCACCCACGACGTGGGTGCTGTCCAACCATGATGTGGCGCGACACGTTTCCCGCTACGGCAGGCCCCAGCCCGACGAGCCCGTACGGGCGCTGTCCGACTTCCTCAAGGACAAACCCTTCGACCTGGAACTCGGCACCAGACGGGCGCGAGCAGCCGCACTGCTGACTCTTGCCCTTCCCGGAGGGGCCTACATCTATCAGGGGGAGGAACTGGGTCTGTGGGAGATCGAGGATCTCCCCGAAGAACTTCTACAGGACCCCACCTGGAAGCGCTCGGGGGGCACCGACCGTGGCCGTGACGGATGCCGGGTGCCCATCCCGTGGTCCGGTGATTGCCCACCGTTCGGATACAGTCCCCCGGCGGTCACAACAGAGCCCTGGCTGCCGCAGCCGACCGAGTGGAAGAAGCTGACCGTGCAGGCCCAGAGCGGCGACGAGAAGTCCGTGCTGGAGCTTTACCGCAAGGCTCTTCACCTCCGCCGTGCGCACCCCGCACTGGGCGACGGAACCATGACCTGGGACTCCACGGCCCAGGAGGAGGTCCTCTCCTTCACCCGAGAGCCGGGGTTCCGATGCGTGGTCAATCTCTCCGAGCACCAGATCGCCCTACCTGACCACACAGAGGTGATCCTCTCCAGCGCGCCGGTCCACGGTAGACGTCTACAAAGTGACACAGCCATTTGGCTGACCAGATAACCGCCCATGAGCGTGAGTAGCAGTTGCTTTCCTCTCTTGAGAGATGAGCGTCGAACGGGAGTCCCGATCGAGTGGTCGGGGGCGCTGGGCGCATGCCGGTGGCGCCTCCTGAACAACTCGTAGCCGCCGACGCGCACGACCTGCAGCGTTGGTCTACTGGTCGATGACCCCTGCTCATGACCCGCTGGTTGTCCCGGCCACGCCCACAGCGAGCGTGAACCGGCCCGGTGCCGGCTCTGCCAGCCAGCCACGGGCAACCAGGCGTTTCGCCTTCGACCGCAATGTCTCCACCCGTGCCGGCACCACGTCCAAGCCGAAGTCTGCGGCCATCTCCTGGCAGGTCAGCGGCCCTTGACCGAGCCGGATCCGGTCCGCGAGCGCCTTGAGAATGCGCTGGTAGTCCACCGACAGCACCGACCAGGGCAGCTCCTCACGCCACACCGGCACGTGCGACTTCACCGCATCCCGAGGCGCCGACGGCGCGTCCGCATCCCTGCGATCCTCGGCGACCTCCGCATCGGCGGTGGTACCGCCGTGCGGACCCAGCACCGTATCGACCCGCCTGCGGGCGATCACCCACTCCTGCCATTCCAGCTCGGCCACGGCCAACTCGGCCTGGATGCGATCGGCCTCCCCACGCAGTTCGTCCACACGACGGCGAGCACTCAACTCACGCTGTTCCAACAGCCCAACCAATGACGGCATCCACTACCTCCACAGGAGCAACGACACGACAGGTCACCACTCCCACGGGATCGCCGCTCCTATGCTCGACCAGCGAAAACGCCGTCCTCAAGTCCGGAAAGACAACAGCTACTTACTGGGAGCGGTCATCCCGCTCGGTCAGAATGCGCATGAGCCAATCCCGCGCCCATGCGCGGACCTCGTGCAGCAGCCTCCGCGTCCCATCACGAAGGTGCCGCGCTGCAACGATCCATCCGACCGTCAGCGGAACACTGACGACGAGTAGGAGTAGGAGGAGGAGCCAGAACGGCACCTCTCCCGACATAGCGATCGAATCTGTCTGGACCTTGAACCCAACCACCTGAAGAACCTCGCTTTTCGGGGGCGTGCATCGCGCCCACCGAGAGAGGTCAGGCTGCGAGCACGTACGGACTGGGTGAAGCCGTCGAAACGGCAGGCCCTTGAGGCGCCCGAGGAACCCGAGGGGAAGCGAGCTTGATCACTCCGCATGGGGACGAGTCAAGACATGGAGCAGGGGAGCCCCGCTCGATGCTGGGCGGATTGAGGATCTTGTCGAGGAGAGCGACCGCTACATGCCACAACTGTCGGACTGCCGCAGCGGCTTGGGCCAGTACCGCCGGTGTCGGCAGTGGGCCGTACCCCCAAAGGCTTGTGGAGCCACTTAGCGGCGTCGTGATCGCCGGTAGTCCAGTTTCCTCTTCCGATGAAGAGAGCAACTGCCGTGTGAGGCCAGCGGCTGACCACAGCTCCGGGGCTTCGTCGAGAGTGGTCTTCGCTTCGTGAAGACGAAGAGTCCAGCCGAGGAGTTCCGCCGGGGTCAGCTGACCGTCTGACTGGACAGAAAGTACGGGCTCGTACTGCGGTACGCCATGGCAGGTCAGATGGATAAGGCCTGGGGTGTCAGGCTCGGTGAGCGCCTTCAGCACCGCCGCACGGCCTTCTGATGGCGTGACCGTTGCTAGGTCGACGACGTAGGCATTCGTGCCGTCACACAGCACCTGACAGCTCGCCAGCCCATCTGCGCGCGTCTCGGACAGGTCATGGGAGCCCTCTCCCTTGCCCCTGTAGGGCATCGCCGGACCTGCCATAGGGGGACTCTATCGCCCGAATCATGATCAAAGAGCTAGATCGATCGAATCGCGAGTGGCGGAACACATCTCGGACTGAGGGATCATGAACAGGGCGCGGGGGCGCACCGGAGGTCCCCGCCCGTGGCTCGCCCCACCAAGGCGCAGCGTGCCGCTATCGCCAAACGTCGCGCCGACGCGATCGACCTGAAGCTCGCCGGCGTCGACTGGCTGACCATCGGCCGCAAGCTAGCCGCCGACCCCGCGATCAACAGCGACCGTGTCGCCTACCCCCAGGGCTACGGCTCCGACCGGTACGCCAAGGGCCAAGAGCCGCCCACCGACGACGCGTTGATCCGTGCCGCGTGTAAGGACGTACGAGAAGCTCTCGCCCAGCGCACCACCGACCTGGACAAGTCCGTCGAGGACCTCCGGGCCGTCGAGATGGAACGCCTCGACAAGCTGTTCTTCGTCGCCTACCGGCAGGCCGTCCGCGACGGGAACCTCGGGGCGATCGACCGGGCCCTTCGGATCATGGAGCGTCGCGCCAAGTACGTGCCTGTCGAGATCTCGCAGCGCCTCGAAGTCACCGGCGCCGATGGCGGACCGCTCCACGTTGAGACCGCGGACCTGGCGGAGCTGGAGGCGCTGATCGCGGTGACCGAGGAGGCCGCCCATGGCTCCGACGGTCAGTGACACCGAGGCCGCTTTCCTCGCCCGCTACCAGGCTCTGGGCGCCGAGCAGCGGCGGGCGATCGCCGCCCAGGCCTCCCCGCAGATGCGTGCCCGGCTCGTCGTCGCGGAGAAACACCTCGCGATGGACCGCTCGCCGGGCGCGCTCGCCGCCGTTCTCACCGACCGGCGCGAGATGCAGGCCCGGCACCTCAACATGGTCGACCAGGCCTGGATCGACATGGCCGAGGGCCGCACCGAGCGCGTCATGCTCACCATGCCGCCCAGGCACGGCAAATCACGCAGAGCCTCCAGATGGGCGCCCCTCTGGTACCTGCGGAAGTACCCCGACCAGCGCGTCATGATCGCCTCCTACTCCAGCGACCTCGCTGACGACCACGGCAGATGGATCAGGGACGCCATCGACACATGGGGCGACCAACTCGGAATCCACCTCAACCGCGGCTCCAAAGCGGCGAATCGTTTCGACATCGCCGGACACGAAGGTGGCCTCGTCGCAGCGGGCATCGGCGGCGGCCTCACCGGCAAGGGCGCCACCATCGCCCTCGTCGACGACCCCGTCAAGGACATGGCCGACGCCGACTCCCCGACCATGCGCAAGCGCGCGTGGGAGTGGTGGCAATCCGTCCTCCAAACCCGACTCGAACCCAGCGGCGCCATCTGCGTCATCCAGACCCGCTGGCACGAAGACGACCTTGCCGGCCGGATCATCGCCGACGCCGAGGACAACGAGTGGACCGTCATCGACCTCCCGGCCCTCGCCGACCGCGACGACGACCCTCTCGGCCGCCGTGTCGGTGAAGCCCTGTGGCCCGAACGCTTCAACGAAGCCCACCACGCCAAGACCCGCAAACGAGTCGGTGAACGCGTCTGGGCCAGCCTCTACCAGCAGAAGCCCAAGCCTCCCGAGGGCGGCGTATGGCAGCGCGCCTGGATCGACGGCAACCGCACCAACGTCATCGCATTCGGCGGACTCGACATGGCCCGCGTAGTCGTCGCCGTCGACCCGGCCGGCGGCGAGTCCACCGTCAACGACGAGACCGGCATCGTCGGCGCAGCACGCGACTGGGAAGGCCACCTGTACGTGCTCGACGACCGCTCCGCCAACATGGGTGCCAACGCCTGGGGCCTCACCGCCTGCCGACTCGCCCTCGAACTCAAAGCGGACGCCATCGTCGTCGAGTCGAACTACGGCGGCGACATGGCAAGACAGATCGTCCGCCAGGCCTGGCAGCAGCTCGAACGCGACGGCGTCACCCGCGGCCTGCTCATGCCGTACGTCGCTGAAGTCACCGCCAAGGTCGGCAAGCGGCTTCGAGCCGAGCCGATCGCGCAGCTCTACGAACAGGGCCTCGTCCACCACGTCGGCAGGTTCCCCGAACTGGAGGGCCAGATGGTCACCTGGATCGCCGGCATGGACAGCCCCGACCGCATGGACGCGGCCGTCCACGCGATCACGGAACTCGCCGACCCCAACCAGCTCGACACAGGCATCTACCGAGGCAGGGACGAGCGGCTCGTGGGACGGAGGTAGAGGCAGTTACCGCCCCAATAGGTTTATGGGAAGCCTCAGCTGTCAGAACGCGGCCAGAGTGCTGGTTGGCGGCCTCAGCACGGAACACGGCCAGCTCACCTCCTGCGTGGAGGAGTCGCGATCCGGCGCACTGTCAGTGAGCGATGACAAGATGCGACGAGGTGGTTACGCAAGGAGGGGTGTGGGCGGTTAGGATCCCCGCATGCCAGGGGAGGCGATGCATCAAAAGGGTGCAGACGGTGCAAGACGGGCGAAGACGTGGCTCGATGCGACCACTCGCGTGCGTATGTCGTGGACGAACGAGGACGCGGTACACGCCTCGCGCTTGGAGTTCGAGTGGCCGTTCGGCGGGCAGCCGTACTCCTTTGACGTCGGCGGGATGTTGTGCGGTGGCGAGTTTGAGGGGCACTTTTTCGTCGCCGAGTGCAAGAACTATGCCGACGCGGCAGATCAAGGTACCCACTACGATGACTGGGTTGCCAAGTGTTACTTGACCCGCCGTGATCACCATCGTCTGGCGGACCACTTCATGTGGATTACCTGGCATCCTTTCAGGGTCACCAAATGGAAATCCTTGTGCAGTCCACAGTCCGTGATCGACGGCCTTCTGCTACCGCACAATCGGAAGAGAATCTTCGGTGTCGATGGCGCAGACGAGGCCAAGGCGCAGATTGATCAGGATCTTGTAAAAGATGTTGCTGATCGTCTCTGGCTTTTGGTCCTGGCGGAGAAGCAAGAGAAGCTCGTGATCACTCCGCAGGATCGCGCGCTGATTATCTCGAAGCAAGTCGAGAAAGGGGAAATGTGATGAACGAATTTACCGTTGTCATCTCCGATCTCGTCGAGGATGATCCAGCGCGCAACGTTGAGTCAATTAAGAGGGCGGTAATCTCAAACCTGCGGGCATCGGATGCGGCGGTGGAGATTGAGTCGACGGACTATTTCAATCACACCTATGCCCCAGACCTCGTGCTGCGCTGGGATAAAGGGAAGGAGGAGCGTCAGGTCTACCTTCGGACGAGCGGGAATCCGGAGTACTTGAGGGAAGATGTAGCGGTAATCTCCGATCGGAAGCCGATCTTGATGCCTTTGGCTCCGCTTCGCAACCCGCACCAAATCGCAGAACTTGGGCGAGAATCGGCCAGTGCCAGCACTCTGATTGCGGACCCTGCAAGCCTCTACGCCTTTTCTGCTGAAAGGCAAGAGCGTCCTGTTCTGGGGCTACTCTCTCGTGCTGTTCTGCAAGGTGGTCGAGGCCTTGTAGATGAGGATCGGGCCCGGTCGACAAGCGATGCTGTCGGGCTAGGCTTTGTTGCCGCGCAACAGGCCGAGGTTGAGTCGACGAGAGACGCGGTAGTTGCTGCTGAGTCCCTCCTTGCCCCCACGCATGCTGGGCAACTGACTCGCTTGTTGCATGCGGTTTGGTTGGGTTCCGGAGCGCCGGCTTCGAGCTTCCCTGGTGCCACTGGTGTTACCGCTGAGCTTGACGCTGTCGGGTTGAAGCTTCTGCTTGACATCGCAGTAACGGAAGACGATGAATTCTGGCAAAGGATCGGTGCCGGGATTACTTTGGAGCGAGTGTGTGAGATCGAGCTGGGGGTGCACTCTCAGAATCTTCAGCGGTTGATTCAAAGCAATCTGGATCATTTTAAGGCAAAGAGCCTGAGAATTTCCGACGTGCCTGTTCAAACGGATTTCGGGGCCGATCCGCGATGGTTCGTCCACTCTGGGGTTTTGGGTTACACGACGGATCGCTATCGCGCGATTTTCTCGGTTGGTTCGGTCTCATCCATGGACTTCATGGAAGAAATCGAAAACGGCTCAGTTGAGCTTGCTGAATTGCTGGACCGTGCGAGCGACGCTGGGCTCAATATTAGCGAACTCGTCCTTGAATCGGCTGCCGGTGGGAAGATCGATTACAAGGCACCCCCTCATAGCGACATTTCACGGGATGATCTATTGCAGGATTTGAGTAGCGCCCTGGGGAATCGTTCTTCGGTTCTATCGGTGGTCGTGCCGCTTGGCGGTGGGAGTAGGCAGCTTGCCTGTGATCTCACTAAGAGGGCGGCGTCGGGCCGTACGGTAGCCAAGTTCTACTTGTCAGAATTCTTGCAAAGTGCTGTGCCGATTTTGCGCAGCCTGCGCCCCAGTGAGCGTAATTCGATCTTCGATTTGGTAGAAGTTGAGGAGTTGCCTCCCATTCGTTTGAGGCGGCGGGACGACTCAGCTGGGGAGATCGAGTAGGCGGGTGGGCTGGGCGCTCTCCCCGTTGCCGTCGGCCGGGGAACCGGCCGTGCTGCTGCTAGCCTCGCCGATCATGGGGAGACAGGGGAGATGGGCTGCAAGCCTCGTACTGGTTGCGGCTGTTGGCGGGGGACTGGCGGGGTGTAGCTCGGAGGAGACGGCGCAGGAGCACAGCGACCGAACCAAGGCCGAGGCGCAACAGCGAGTCGACGAGCGGATCAGGGTTCGCAACGCTGGCATCACAGCAGGGGAGCTGCTGAGGGACACGGCGCTCGCGCGCGGCGGCACGTCCCCAGTAGAAGCTGTACCGGACGTGCCGGAGTGTCGTGCAGAGTGGAAGCGGCAGGCCCTCGACGAGAAGTACGGCCAGGACCTCGTCGAATCCTGGGTCGCCGGATGCACGGACGTCAACGTGGCGGCCCCCACGACGTCAGGATGAGGCGCCGTCGGCGGTTCATGATCTGGGAATGGCTCGCAGTACTCACGGCCAACAACGGCGAGTGCATGTACTGCGGCGGCACCTCGCAGACTATGGACCACGTGATCCCGTTCGCCGATGGCGGCGCGGATGACCCGACGAACCTCGTGCCGGTCTGCCACGACTGCAACCGGAGGAAGAGGGACAAGACGCCTCCCACCTGGTTCATCGGGATGGACCTGACGATCCGCTGGTACGGCAGCGGCACCCCGCAAGGGGGGAGCTGCCTCGGCGACAGCAGCATGAGCCTCCGAGAGATGTACCTCTCGGTCCACCAAGAGGTCCTGGCGCTGCTCGACGACCTGGACACGGTGGCCGCCGAGATCGCCGATCCGAAACGCCGGGAGTGGTTCGAGACCCGGTACCGGTGGTACGGCTACCCCTCTGCGTCGTACGGCGTGCCCAGGGCAAGACAGCAGGCCGAGGAACGGATCGCCGACGGGAAGGAGAGGGGCTACCCAAGCCTGGACGCGGAACTCGCCCGCATGCTGAAGGAAAAGGGCCTCTCACCAGCGGACTGAGACGACCAGGCGGTCGGGGATGAGGGCGTCTCGGAGCGAGCGTCTACGCTTGATCACGGCGGGCGCGGGGGTGGAACGCCGGAGGGCACGGTGCGCCTGCGCGACGTACGCGACCTGATCATCGACACGTTCAGCTGGGCCAACTACCGCCAGGACATGGCGGACCCGCGGCGGCCGGGCGGGATGCTGTCCCAGACCGTGCCCACGTGGGTGCCGGACGGGGATCTCCGACGGCTGGCCGCCTACAAGATCGCTGGCGCGTACGACCACAACCAGGCCGGCCAACTGCACGCCGTCACACGCGGCGACGAGTCGGCGCTCGACCGGCGTGAACTCGGCGACGCCGCCAAGCTGATCGACACCGCGCTCGGCTACCTCCTCGGCGACGGGCAGACCATCACCGTGCCGGGAGCCGAGCGAGTCGACGCGCCCGCCGTCGACGACTCCGAACCCCCGTGGGAAGTGAAGACCGCGGCCCGTCTGCAGGAGGACCTGCGGGCCTGGGCGGAGAAGGAGCTGCTGCCCATGCGGATGCAGCAGGCCGAGCGGGTCGCCGTACGCGGCGGTGACACCGTGTACACGCTCGCCTGGGACCCGGCACGGGCCCGGCCGCGCCTGTCGGTGTACGACCCGGGCTTCTACTTCCCTGACTTCGACGACGACGCCGACCAGGCCGACTACCCGGACCGCGTGCACTTCGCGTGGCAGATCCCCGCCGACCCGAACCGCGGTACGGAGGAGCGTGTCCGGCGCATCACCTACGAACTCGGGCCGATCGGCGCCCACACCCGGACGGCCGCTGACGGAGGCCGCCGTGAACCTGTGGTTGACGGGAACGGCTGGGCGCTCCTCACCCCCGGCGACGCCGTCGACAGCGAGGGCCGGATCACGCGGAGGTACCCGTGGCAGCCCGACCGGCCGTCCACCGTCACCTGCTACCTGACCGACGCCGAGTGGCGGCTGAAG
Source organism: Streptomyces sp. CA-210063 (assembly GCF_024612015.1). Taxonomy (NCBI): domain Bacteria; kingdom Bacillati; phylum Actinomycetota; class Actinomycetes; order Kitasatosporales; family Streptomycetaceae; genus Streptomyces; species Streptomyces sp. CA-210063. The sequence continues at coordinate 4,635,033 of NZ_CP102512.1, read as the reverse complement.
GATCTCAAGGGCCACCACACCGTCTACAACCTGCCCACCGACAAGGCCACGTACCGGCAGCGCGCGGACGGCGAAGTCCTTGACCGCCTGGACCTGATGGTCGACTACCTACCGGTTGTGCACGTCCCGAACACGATCCCGGACGCCGGCGAGCACTGGGGCCGCCCCGTCTTCGCCGGAGTCCTCCAGGCCCTCGACGAACTGTCCGCGACGGACACCGACTCGGCCGCCGCTTCTGCCACGACCGGAGCGCCCGTCGTCGCCGTGTCCGGGGCGCGCATGCCCGTCAACCGCAACACCGGCCAGCCCGAGCCGGTCATGCTCCGGGCCGGCTCCGTCGTCCAGCTCGCCGACGGCGGCTCCATGGACGTCCTCGACACAGCCGGACAGCTCGCCGAACTCCGGCAGCGCACCGATCACCTCCTCGACCGGATCGCGGTCAACTCCCGCCTCACCTCAGCCGGGTTGGGCACCCTCGACCCCACCGCCCTGCCCTCCGGGTACGCCCTGGAACTCGCGCTCGGCCCGCTGGACTCCCTCATCGGGGAGATGCGGCTCGTACGCGACCACAAGTACACGCTCCTGCTGAAGTTCGTCGCCCGCCTCTACCAGGCCGGACGAGTCTGGCCATCGGGGGAACTCCCCTCGGCGCGGCTGGCGTTCGGCCCACTCACGCCCACCGACCAGGCCGCGGTGCTCGACCTGGTCGTCAAGGCATACGAGGCCGGAGTCATCTCCCTGGAGACCGCGGTTCGCATGCTGATGGACGGCGGATTCCCCATCGACAGCGCGGCCACCGAGATTGACCTTATCCAGGCCCGTGACTTCGACGCCGCCGCTCGCCTTGCCGACGCCACCGGCGACAGCACGGCCGTGCGGGAGTACCTCGGCCTGCCGGAGGCGGATCCGGATACTGGACCTGCGCCTCTCATTCCCACGCCCGCACTGCCGGAGCCCGCGCGAGAGAACCCGGACGACACCGAGGAGGACAGGTGATTGCCAGCCGCTCCCGCGCCGAGGACGCCCGGACCCGGTCCCATCTCAAGGCAGTCGCCGACGCGTTCGTTCCGGACCTTGGCGGCACCCGGGCCGGCGGCTGTGCAGACCCAGGCCCCTCCCGGACCGAAGGGCAACCGGACTGTCTGAGCTGCGGAAATCAGTTGTCCAGGGGTTGAGATCTTGCGTACGGATCTCCCCCCTGAGTACCTATGCATATAAAATAAGGGTATCGGTTGAGGGTGACCCCTCGTGAGGAGAAAGGGGCTGGGTGTGACTGCTACACAGGAGCGCAGATGGAGGGTCAGCTACACCTACACGTGCACCTGTAAGCCGCAGTGCTACTGGACCAAGGTCCGCGGTCGGCACGCGCATAGTGTGGGGGCCTTCCTCGAAGTCGGCGAAGAGAAGGTGGCCGTGGCGGAGTTGGCGCCGATCCTCGCCCGTCGCTACAAGGTCGAAGGCGTTGCCGACATCACCGTCTGGCAGGAGACCGCCGAGGAGCGGGATCGCCGCGTAGCTCGTGCTGAGCGTGAGGCCGCCATGGAGCGGCGAGGGATCCACTGGGCGATGGGGGGAGCCAACTAGTCTCGCGCCCGGGTCAGTTGATCTAACGGGAGCCCCGCCGCCCTGATGCGGCGGGGCTCATCAGCCCGCCCAGCCCAGGTCATACACCTCGATCCCGTCGCGGTACGCAGTGAACGCCACCCACGAGAGCGGCCCCCAGCAGAACGCCCCGCGCCAGCCGCCGGGCGGCGGCCAAGAGTCCCGTCGGACCAGAGCCGTCGCGATCGTCTCGAAGATCTCCTGCTGACCCTCCTCGGGGAGCCTGGCCAACGCCTCCTCCACCCGGAACGCCAGGTCGACCCTGTACGTCATTGCGCACCCCCGTGCTTGTGATCAACTCGGAGCAGCAACGTACGCTGCTTCGGCGAAGCCTGTGCCGGACTGTGGATAACCGCAGCTGCGTGACCGCGACAACGGCGAGGTGGGTCGTGCCGGCCGGTACGACCCTCTGTGATCTCTATCGACCGAAGGTGCCACGGCTCAAAAGGTGCCCACGTTGAAGTGGGTTGCCGGTAGCCTCCAGCTGCGCCCGGGATGTGAGTATCTGCGCATTGTCGGAAGTCAATCCCGAGGTGCGCACGTTCCCCTTGACACTGTTGAAGGAGATCCAGTGAGTGCAGACGTCTCTTCGAACTTGCCGGCACCCGCCGAGCGGAAGGACCTGCTGAGCGCCGCCCGTACGGATCTGGTGGCTTTCGAAGAGTTCATGCTCACGGTGCTCGATGAGTGGGGCCTGCCGACGGACAACATCATCGTCAGCGCCAGCGATCGGCAAATCCTCCTCACCAACACGCCGCACGTGCTCGGCGAGCTGAACATCGACCAGTTGGCCAGATCCCCGTACATCTCCAAAATGATCATGGCGGGTGCGGCTGGCCTCTTCGACGCCGCGTTGAGCTACCTCTGGGACGAGACGATCACCCAGCTCCGAGACCGTGTGGCGGACTTCGACGTCGCGTACTTCTTCGATCTCGCCGAGGCCGACCCCGCCCGACGGGCGACGCTCCAGACGCGCGATGACCTCTCCAAGATCAACGACGCTGCTCTGCTCGACGCCGCGAACAAGATCCAGCTCATCAGCGACGTCGCCCATAAGCAACTCACCCACATCAACTACATGCGGAACCACGCGAGCGCCGCGCACCCGAACGTGGAGAAGCTGACCGGACTCAAGCTCGCCGACTGGCTTCAGACCTGTATCAGGGAGGTCATGCAGCTCAAGACGCGGCCGGTCGTGGCGGAGATCGGGAGACTCCTCCACAACGTTCGAGCCTCGCGACTTGCTGACGCCGAGCTGAAGAACGCGGCGACGTTCTTCGACGGGTTGCCTCCGGACCAGGCCAACAACCTGGCCAACGGACTGTTCGGCATCTACACCCCCGACAGCGCGGATCCCCATGTCCTCGACAATGTCCGTCGGCTGTGGCCCGAGCTCTGGCCCTTTATCGACGAGGACACGCGTCGCGAACTGGGAGTCAAGCTCGCCCGCTTCCGTGCCAACGCGGACAAGGATCGAGCGTCGCGGGCCAAGGAGCTGCTGGAGCTGGTCGATGGCGGAGCCGCCTACCTGCCCGAGTCCGATCGCCTCGTGGAGATCCAGGAGGCCCTGGATGACCTGAAGCGTGCCCACGAGGGGTGGAACAACTTCTACGAGGAGCCACCGGTCGCACGTCGACTCAAGGACGTCGTTGGCCGGCATGGCGAGGTGCCCGAGCTGCTGACGGCCCCCTACGTGGCGACCGTAGTGAACGTGTTCATGACAAATTCTCGCGGTGTCGCCTGGAACGCTGAGCCGTACTACATCGAGCTCATCGAGCGGTTCGACGTCCGCCAGGCCGCGTACGCGCTTCGAGCGTTCGCCTTTCGGTCCGTCATTCCGAAGCTGTCCGACAAGCTGCCGCAGGAGAAGTGGGGCGAGTTGCTGAACCTGATTGCTCCCAAGCTCACTGATCGCCAGGATCGGACGCTACTGGCTGACGTGCAAGCGTTCACGGGTACTCCCGACCAGCTGCGCAAGGACACCAAGATTGCAGCGCAGATCAAAAAGTGGCGTGAGGCGAACGGCCACTGAAGCGTGGGGGTGTCGCCGACACCCCGAGGGGCGAGTCGTTTCACGGGAGCCCGTACTGAACTCGGTACGGGCTCCCGCCCATCGTGGCCGGGGCGCAGTGTGACAGTGTTCGAGCGGATAGGTGATCAGCCTCCGCCCATGAATGGTCGCGTGCTCGCCGTCTACTCGGGGATGACCTGGAGCACCGTATCCGGAGTGCAGAATGGGCAGGCCTCGACGTGCTCGTACAGCGCCCGCCGTGCCTGCTCCTCGCTGATGGGCTTGAGTCGGACGCCGCTCGCCATGACGCACCCGCCCTGGTGGACCCGCACGGCGGGGCTCCCGGCTCCGATACTCCGCTCCAGCAGCCATTCTGGCGGAGGTGGACGGAGCTCTTCGGCCCTCTGTCGTGCCGCCTCCCGCTGCTCCTCGACGGCGATCCACCGGTTCAGCTGGGCAAGGTTTGCCTCATGCTGCTGCACGAGGACGCGCCTCGCGAAGTGCAGCAGGTCCAGCCGGGACGGTGTGTCGCTCACGCGTTCGATTCTAGATCTGTTCTGGCTGGCCAGCGTGATGTGACCTCCAGTTGTCCTGTGACACCGATCCCTGGGCGACTGGCATCGAACCTTGAGTGAGGTATCGCGAAAAGGGGTCACGGACGGTGGTGAGCGGCGATCAGTAGCGCGCCCGGGGCCCCAAGTGCTGCCCCTGCGCCAGGTCGCGCCTTTGTCGTCTGGGCGCCAGGGCACTAGCGACCTCGGCGACCTCGATGGCTTCCCTTGACGAGTCGGGCCCACGGTTGCCACTCCTCGCCGAGGCGGAGGGGCGCGCTCCGGCTGTACTGCTCCCCGAGCATGCAGGTCGGCCAGGTGAACCCTTCGAGACGACCCAGGTCCCCTACTCTTGCGCCATTGGCGCTGCAAACGCTGCTATTCCCATGTAAACCCGTAAGGGCACGAGAGGGCAGAATTTACTTTCGGCATCCGCGGCTGGTTGATGGCAGAATCTCAGTTCGACAACGGTACTGGTCTGTCTCACACTGGAGTGAGTGCTCGGGGGCTCGGGGGAAGTCGACGTGCGAAACACCGGCATGGTAATCGAGTGTTGGAGGTCCCGCAATGGCGGAGCCTGGCGCAACCCCCGTTGACTCTGGCGTGCAGCGCGGAATCGAGCGAGCGGCCCGAAGCTTCAATCTCGAAGGAACACCCCCTTACGAGTTGCTGCAAGAACTAGATTCTCTCGTGAATGAAGTTGAAATCGGGCCGGAATCGGCTGCTTACTTTGCCGAGGTTATAACTGTGGCGAGCCTGGCGAGAGCGCGGTTCGAAGAACCAGAGCTATCGTTTGATGATCTTCACCAAGCGTTTAATGCTTGGGAATGGCTATTCAATGGCCTCATCCGAAGGGTATGAGTCATGTCTAGCGGATCGAGTGCCACTTCTTTGCCTCCGCCAGCCCCACCCTCTACCAAGGGCCGGGTGCGGGACCAGCTGGAGTATCGAGCAAAGCAAGTTGCCTGGGTTGCGGCAGCCTTGACAGCTTTCTTCATTGCAATCATGGCTGGGGATGCCGCTGCAGCGATTTACAATCAGTCAAGTCGAGTGCTCAGAGCCGTCATCTTCACTCTGGTCGCCCTTGCTGGCATTTGCATGGGTCTGGCGTATATTCGATATCAGCACGCATATAGAGAACTCGACAGTGAAATCAGAGCTGGAAAATTCAAAGAGGATGACCCCAGCCCGAATGACGAAGATTGGCCAGACGTGGCTGACGGCCTGTGGTACACATCCCTAGGTCTTACCACTCTCTCCCCTATCGCATTCCTGGTGGCCGTCTGGTGGGCAACCGGCCTGTGGTGTAAATAATGGAACTCCGAGCCTGGGTCATGGCGGCGACCAGACGGTACGGTCTTGACCGATCAAGTTGCGCAGCACCGTGAGGCGTGCGTCTAGTCGTCGAAGAGGTGGACGGGACTGTCGGCCTAGCCAAAAAAGAGGCCGACTCGGCGTCACTTTGCGCTACATAGACATTGCATATCATCGCTCGTCCGAGTGGAGCATCCCATGGCCCATCCAGAAGACATGCGGCAGCCGACCCAGAAAACGACCTCGGTCGGCCCCATTCCCACCCTGCTTTCGGCAGCTTCCTTCGCACTCGGTGTCTTCATCGCCGCTCGAAGCCTCCGCCTCAAACGGGAGGCAGAGGAGCATTTGCGCGAAAAGGAGCTCAACGACCGTTTCTCGAAAGCGATCGAGCAGCTGGTTTCACGTCGACCTTTTGAGCAGCTGGGTGGCATCTATGCTCTGGAAGGAATTATGCTCGACTCCGAGCGCATCCAGCCCACGGTTGTGGAATTGCTGGCGGCGTTCGTACGGGAGAACGCTCCGGTGTCAGCCGGAGGAGCCGACGACCACCTAGACCAAAGGGTCCGACCAACAGAACCAGTGAAGGCGGCTCTGATCGTTCTTGGCCGGCGCCCCAAGCGCAACGAACCTTTCAGAGTGGATTTGCGTCGTACGGACCTTCGCGGTGCCTATCTGGAGTATGCCCGCTTGGAGGGAGCGAACCTGGGTGCATCGCGGTTGGAAGGTGCATTCCTCGAGGGATGCCAGTTGCAAGGAGCCTGGCTTGGCGATACTTGCATGCATGAAGCCGACTTGGAAGAGGTCAACCTCGAAGGTGCAGACCTGTATGGTGCCGACATGAAACGGGCGAAGAACTTGACACTGAATCAAGTGCTTGCTGCTCGCCCGACCCATTGGACACAGCTGCCACCGGATCTTTCACCCGACGATCATCAGGATTTGGAAAGACGGATGTCTGCTGTGGAGCATAACGAAGTGCCTGTTCACTTCCTGCGTGCCTGCGCAGACGGAAGAGAAATACTGCCACTCGGCGAGATGGACGAAGCCAGGCAACGCTGGCTGGAAGCCGTCAACTGAGATCATCGCGGACGTCAGGCCGCCGGACTGCTCAGAAACTGTTCGCCTTCGTAAGCCCTGCCACACCGTCTGCCGCACGGACAGTGGCGCGCCGGAGGTCTTCAGGGACTGCTTCACCCACAAACGATCTGGGCCGAGAACGCTCGAATCGTCATGATCGACGGTGGCTAGACTGGCCTTGGCGCGGGGGCGCTTTGGCTCGGAGGACACAGTGCCCGACCGCGACCCGTCCAACCCGCCCGCCCCGGAGTCTGTCCCGCCCGTCCCGGGTCCGGCCCCCGTTGCGGCCCCACCGTCTCCCGGGAAGATCGAGGCCGATCAGGAGACGCTGAAGAACCTCCTCGCCCGCGAGAAATCCCAGGGCGAACGGGCCGGCGTACGTTCGCTCCTCGACAAGCTGGGGTTCACGTCGACGGACGATCTGTCAGCGGCCCTGGCGAAGGCCAAGGAGGTCGAGGATGCCCGCAAGGCGGCCGAGGACGCCGCGCTGACCGAGGTGGAACGGCGCGAGAAGGCCGCAACCGACGCGATCGCGGCCGCCGAGGCGAGGGAGGCGGCAGCCGCTCGGCGTGAGCAGGTCGCGCAGAGGCGTGCTGCTCTCGTCGGCCTGGGGGCGACGGGCGATGACCTGGTTGACGCGGAGGTCCTGCTGCGCAACACGGTCCCGGCCGGTGCCGACGAGCAGGCCATCAATGAAGCAGCAGCTGCGCTGAAGGAGCGGAGGCCGGGCCTGTTCGGTGCCACGAAGGAGACGACGCCTCCTCCCGCTCCGGCTGGTGCCCCGGCAGGCGGGCCGCCACGCACCCCACAGAACCCGGCCAAGGCCGGTCAGGGCGGTCTCGACATGGCGCGGCGCCGAGGCTTCCTCAGCGACTGATCACCATGGCGGATACGCTAATCATCAACCGCGCGCCTGTGTAGGCGTGTTGGCTGGGACCACGCCCATCTCCGTGGACGCCCAGGCCAGTTGGCCGAGGGCTGTGATCGCGGGACCACGCCCGCCTCAAAATCCGTGGACGCCCTCCGGATGCCGGTCGGGCTGTGATCAGGGACCACGCCCTGGCCGGCCCGGCCGCCACCTCGTGGACACCGCCCCTCTGCCGCTTGTGCCGGGTGCGGGAGGAACCCGATCCCCACCCACGAGGGAGACATCGTGAGCGACTACCAGGTCCTCACCACCACTCAGACGGTCGCCGACGACCGGACATGGCTGGCTTCGCTGGACGGTGTCCACGAAGCGCAGACGATCCCCATCGACACCAGCAAGCTCACGGCGGGCACTCACTACACGGCGGGCACGATCAACCAGCCGCGCCACATCATCAAGAGCGGGCTTCCGCTCGGCAAGATCACCACCTCCGGCCTGTACGCGCCCTACAACTCCGCGGCCAGCGACGGCACCCAGATCCTCGCTGGGTTCCTCGTCGCCGAGACAGCCTTCACGCCCGGGTCGGCGAAGACCGCGGGGGCGCTGCTGTGGCGCGGCGAGGTGTACGCGTCGAAGCTGCCCGTCACCTTCACGGCCCCGGCCGCCGCGTCGACCACCGCGTTCATCCACTACCGGTAAGGAGGTAGGACCCGATGGCTCTTGAGAAGCTCCTCGAAGCGATCGTCGCCGAGGACATCCAGGCATTCATCCGAGCGATCACCACGCCCGAGGACTACCTCCTCACACGCGAGGTCTTCGCCGAACGGAACATCGACAACGTCAAGTTCCGTACGAAGAGCAGCAAGCGGCGCGTGAACGCGGCACGGTTCCGTGCGTGGGAAGCTGCGCCGGCGCTCGCGAAGCGGCGTGCCGAGCAGGTCATCAACGAGGGGATGCTGCCCTGGGTCGGTCAGGAGTTGCCGTTCTCTGAGCTCCAGATCATCCTGTCCGCCGTCGACCGAGGCCAGGACACCAGCGAGTTCCTCGACCTGCTGTATGACGACATCGAGCAGCATGTGGAGGCCACGAAGGCTGCCATGGAGATCGCCGCCGGGCAGATGCTGTCCACCGGCGTTGTCTCCCTGCCCGGCGTCGCCCTCGACGTTGACTGGCGGGTGCCGGCCGCCAACCGGCCGACGGTCGCCGTGCCGTGGTCCCAGTCCGGCACAGCCAGCCCGATCACGGACGAGCTGGCCTGGATCCAGTACCTGAAGAGCATCGGCGCACCGCGCCCGGAGCGGGTCATCACCTCGGAGAAGGCGCTGTCCCTGCTCGGCTCCACGTCGGAGTACCGAGCTGCGTTCCACAACTCGCCGTCCACCGACCAGATCCCGACCGGGATGCTCGCGCCGGAGGAGGTCAACCGGGTCCGTGCCAAGTACAACCTGCCCCCGGTCAGCACCTACGACGTGCAGGTGTACGACAGCAGCGACAACCTGGTCCGTACGACCCCGGAGTCCCTGTGGGCGATGATCCCGCCACGCCGTGAGCAGTGGGGCGAGACCCAGTACGGTCTGACCGCCGAGGCGATCGAGCTGCGAGGCAAGGGCGTCATCACCGCCGAACAGGCCCCCGGCATCGTGGTCACCTCCCACGTACAGACGCGCACCCCGGTCCAGCTGTCCACGATCTCCGCCGCCGCCGCGATGCCCGTGCTCTACGTGCCGGACATCCACATCGCCGCGACCGTCTTCTAAGAGGGGCTGTCCATGGCGAAGTTGCAGCGCACGGTGTTCGTGCGGGACCCCCAGCAGGCAGGCACGATCCGGCTGGACGCGGGCGAGGAGGTTCCCGAACGGCTCGTCGAGCTGATTCCGAACCCGGCCGCGTGGGCCGAGGAACCCTCCACGCCGGAGGCGGACGTCTCGGCCGAGTCCGATGTGGACGACGAGGAGAAGGAGTCGCCCACAGTGGATCCTGCCTCGGAGCCGGAGCCGGAGCCGGAGCCGGAGCCGGAGCCGGAGCCGGAGCCGGAGCCGGAGCCGGAGCCGGAGCCGGAGCCGGAGCCCGTGAAGACCACGAGGCGACGGAACAGCCGGAAGGCGCCCGACGAAGCGTAGGTTCCCGCACGCTCGCGGAGACGTGACCACCATCCGATGGCTTGATGCCCGGTAGTCCCGACGACGAGGCCCAGCACCACGAGGCGCTGGGCCTCGCGCCAATCACCCCTGGAGCCCTTCGTGGACGCCACCGTAGAGGCCTGGCTGCTCGCCCAGCTCGGCCCCAGCACCGACACGACCGACCTCGAAGCGCGCTACACGCGGCTCGGCACCGCGCGCGCGGTGGCCCTGGAGGTCCTCGCCGAGCGCCGTGCTGCACTCCTCGCCGATCCCCTGCGCATGACGGTGGACGGCGTCGTCACCCTCGACCAGTCCAACAACCTGACCGGCACGGAACGCCATATCGCCGCGCTCAACGACATCGTGGGGCCCGACGAAGAAGCTGTTTTCGAAGACGGCGTGCCCGTACTGACCCCCGTGCCGATCAGGCCGCCGGGATGGAGGCGGTGACCTGATGCCGTACGAGTGGCCCCCTCTGACTCCAGGTGACCCGGAGGAAGTTGCACGCCGGGTCGCCGCGGTCCTGGATGACGCATGGCAGCGCCTCGCCGACAGGCAGCAGGCCGTGATCGCCGGCATCGTGGCTCGCTGGCGACTGCCGTACGTCCTGGCGTCCTTGGACGAGTTCAAGGACGCCATCACCGACTTCCGCGCCCGCGTTGATACCGAGGCCCGAGCATTCGTACAGCGACAGCTGCCCCACCTGTACGACCAGGGGGCCCGAGCCGCCGCCGAGGCTGTAGGCGGGAGCACATGGACGTGGACGCAACCCCATGTGGACGCGCTTCAGTCTCTCGCCTCCGACACGTACGGCGACTTCCTACGCCGATCCCAGGAAGCAGAGCGGATGGCCGAGCAGTGGTATCGCGCCGCGCGAGCGGCGGCCCGCAAGGAGGTGCCGCTCCTGGCCGCTGGGAACACCACCGCCCGTCAGGCCGCGAAGCAACTGGCGGATGAACTGGCCACCCAGTCCCTCACGCGCGTCGTGTACCGCAACGGGGCACGAGTTCCGGTCCGGGCGTGGGCCGAGGCAGCCACCCTCGCCAAGAGCGCGGTCGCGTACAACACGGGCACACTGAACAAGAGCCGCGAGGCCGGCGTCACCCACGTCGAGGTCTTCGACGGGTCCGACTGCGGATGGACCAGCCACCGGGACCCCGACAAGGCCAACCGCACCGTGCGCACTGTGGAGGAGGCCGCCGAGTGGCCGATTTCCCACCCGCGGTGCCTTCGCGCCTTCGGGCCGCGCCCCGATCACCTTCCTTAGGATCGGCCGGCCCGGAGATCACGCCATTCTTGATCAAGTATCGAGTGCACGATGGAGTCACGCCACCGGCCGGTCTTGCCGATGTCCGCAATCACTGCACCTCATCAGTCCTCAATCCCGTCAAAAGCTCTCGCGCAGCTTAGCCGCCAAGGCATCATGGAAGCTGGTGAGGGGGGGGACCGCATGACCAACGCAGATCACCGTAGGAAACAGAAGATTCGCCGCGTTGCAGTCGGTTCTATAACGGCAGTGATTGTCGGCGCGTTCATGGTCGGAGGTACGATCCTCTACGGAGGCGGCACCCCCTTGTCAACGAACCCTGACGAAGGTACCGGCTCGGGCGGCGGCATCGTAATCCTGATCACTGCGATAGCTGGATTGATCAGCGCAGCCGGGGGGCTATGCGGTGGGATTGCCGCGCTGATCATGGCCAGGCATACCGTCCGCCAGCCGCAGCAACCCGCAACGCCGCCACCAGCACCAGTCGATTGACGGGCCAGGAAAAGGGAATCTGGCTATTCGGTCGCCGACGCAGGGCCGGGAGGCGAATTGCGCATCCGTTCAGCCGCTATCGCGCTTGCGATCTCAGTGCTCGCCCTTGCTCTGGTTCTAGTCCTCGCCCTTCTCTTTGCCCTGGTTCTCGCTGCCCTCTCAGACAGCAGTGGATCATCAGATGCGGAGCCTGCGCCTGACAACATCACCGGGCCCCCGGTGCCCAGCACTACCCCAATAGCCCGCCTGTCACTAGGAGAAGCTTGGGGAAGGGCGGTCGGTGACGACGGCACTTCCGCCACCGGCAGAACAACAGCCCTCAGCTATCAGCAGCCCGCCCACGGCGTTGAGCCGCTCGAAGAAGGTGACGGGACCGAGTATGAGTGGGCGAAGATCGAAGCCGAAGTCTGCAACGACAAGGGTCCCTCGATCACCGTCTCCCAGTACCCTTGGTCGCTGATTTTCGCCGATGGTGACCGAATACAGATCGCTGGCGGGCCGGATTTCGACCCCCAAAGTGCAAAGGCAGGGTTCCCCATGGATGTAGTAGTCAGGGCTGGAACCTGCGTACGTGGCAAGATTATGTTTCCGGTAACCGCGGGCCAGCGAGCGGAGCGGATCTTGTACGAATATGAGGGCGCTCCGGGTCCTGTCGAGTGGACCGTTCCTTAGCGAACACCAACGGCTGGTCATTTCGCTGTAGTCTCTGGCGAATTCGGCCGACCCTCCGTCAAGGACGTGCGTAACGTCGTAAGGGTCCCGGCTCCAACTGGACCGAGGTCGACCGCCGTTCTCGGCTCCTGGCAACGCAAGCTCAGCGAGGTCCGGCTTTCGCTAGCCCACCTCGGGCAGGCAGGATCAGGGGCATGAGGATTCTGCTGCTGGGTGGAACGTGGTTCTTGGGCAAGGCCATCGCTGAACAGGCGATGGCGAGAGGATGGCAGGTCACAACCTTCAACCGGGGGCGCTCTGGCCAAGATGTGGCGGGGGTGGAGCCGGTACATGGGGACCGAACCGTGCAAGCGGACCTTCGTGAGCTGGCCGGACACGGCCCTTGGGACGCCGTGATCGATACCTCCAGCTCGGAACTCGCACCGCGCGATGTCCTTCTGGCCACCACGACCCTTCGCGGTCAGGCCCGGCGGTGGGTCCACATCTCGACGGTGTCCGTGTACGAGGGCTGGCCGCATCAGGCCCTGACCGACGCCTCCCCGTTGTTGGAGTGTCCGCCCGACGCAGACGAGGCGTACGGGTTCACCGGCGAGTACGGCAGCCCCACCAAGTACGGGTTTCAGAAGGCGGGCGGAGAGCGAGCGGTCACTGAGGCGTTCGGGAACTCAGCGGTCTTCCTGCGGCCCGGTGTGATCCTCGGACCCGGCGAGTACGTGGGCCGTCTGCCTTGGTGGCTGGAGCGGGTGAAGCGCGGCGGGAGGTTTGTTGCCCCGGCCCCGGCCAAGCAGCGCATTCAACCCGTCGACGTCCGTGATGTGGCCCAGTTCGCCCTGGATCAGGCGGCGAGCACAACCACCGGCGGATACAACGTCACCCACCCGGAGGGGACCTCCTTTGAGGAGTTCGTCAGCGGATGCTTGGCCGCCACAGACAGCACAGCGACTCCGGTGTGGGTGGATCCCGAGGTTCTCAAGGAGCATGGCGTAGCGCAGTGGACGGAACTTCCGTTGTGGCGTACGCACGCCGGCGTGTGGGCGGTTGACTCCAGCCGGGCCGTCGCCGCTGGCCTGAACTGCCGTCCGATCGCGGCGACCATCCGCGACACGTGGCGTTGGTGGGCGGCAGACGGGCGTCCCGTGGACCACCCACGGTGGGCAGAGCACGGGATCGCCCCAGAGAAGGAAGCGAAGCTCCTCGTCTCGCTGTGATCAGCCTTCGATGGCGAGGAGACTCACCGACGGGCCGAGCCGGTACGGTGGCGAGAGTCGGGTGAACTCCTCGATTTGTTCCCGCAGTTGGGTGGGTAGCACGGCACCATGGTAGCCCGGCCGGGCTAGGGTCCGGCCGATGCGGGCTGTTCGGAGGACGATGCCTGTGTTGCGCTGCTCGACGGGCACGTCCCAGACCGGTGTGAGCGCCTCGGCAGCGCCATCGACGTCATCGTCCAGGAGACGGGCCTGCGCGATGTCCGCAGCGGCGCTGGCTCGAACGTGCGAGGACTGATCGCCCTGTGGCCTCTGCTCAAGGAGCGCCAGCGCGCGCCGCGCTGAGGTCTCGGCCTGTGCCGGGTCGCCGACGAGCAGTGCTGTGGTGCTGTTGGACATGGCCAGGCGCTCTTCGCTGAAGCCGAATTCTCCGCCCACGGCATCGTGTAGATCGTCTCGGCGGTTCTGGTCGCCCTCCTGGGACAGCTGCATGGCGCGGTGCGCGGAGTCCCAGTCGCCGAGGTGAGCGTACGAGCGCGCCTGGATGGCGTGGAGGCGCCGCTGAGCGACGTCACCGAGGCCTCCGTACGACAGGGCCTGGTTGGCCTTCGCTACCGCCTCCGTCGTATCGCCGGTGTGGTAAGCGATGTACGCCATGGTGCCGTCGGCGTAGGCACGCAGAGGCGTGAACCGTGAATTCTCGCCGTACAGGGCGGCAGTGCGGGCGAACGTGCGGGCGCTGGAGAGGTAGCCCAGGTCGAAGGCGGCGACGGACAGCAGCGCGGCCGTCTGGCCGTTCAGGATCATCAGCGCCTGTTCCTGGACTGGAACCCTGGTCCTGCCGCGGTGGCGATCGATCTCGTTGTGAAGGCCTTCGGCCTGCTCGAACGCCTTAGCCGCCGACAGGCGGTGGTAGCTGTGGGCGAGGCCCACCACTCGGTCGCGCAGTTCGTCGATGGTGTGGTCGGAGATAGACGACGACGATGCGTCGGCGCCTTCGTGTGCTTTACGTGCGGTCATTCGAACTCGCTCTTCCAGGTCAAACGCGGGTGCCTGGGGATCGATCTCCGGGGGCGGCCCGAACAACTGCTCTGCTGTGTAGCCAGGCCACATGGTGGTGAGGATCCGGCAGGTCTTGGGGCCAGGCAGCGTTACGAGTTTGCCAGCTGTCCAGCGCCGGAATTGTGTCTCACCGCAGGTTGGGTTGCTGGTATCCGGCCCGAAGAGACGCCTACCGATGTCGGTGAACATTTCCTCGAACTTGCTGTAGGAAATCCTGTCCCGATCACACAGCACCTTCAGCAGTGTCTTCGGTGCGTCTCCCATACCGCCCCCTGGCTCTGGCGCCGCTGGTCCGCAGGGCGCCTACGGATCGATCCCTTCCCTGTGAAGGGGAAGCCGCAACCCCGTGTCTTGGCAACAGCCCCCGGATAGAAGCCACTTCAAAGCTATCCCGAGGTCACGTTGGGCGCTCAGAAGCCACGTAGAAGCCACCCCGGAAGCCATGGCGGGGTCGTACGGGATGAGAGGACCCTGATCGCCACCCCCACCGACAGTGCTTGATCCAGGCACGAGAGCGTGCGATCAGGAGTTCCCCGTGAAGCCGGACACGCAGCGCACCGCAGGCCTCCTCGTGAAGGCGCGGGAGAAGAAGCGGTTACTACCCCCAGCCGTGGTTTGGCATGCCGAGCGGGTAGCGACGTGTTCGGTGTCCGTTGCCTCCGGACGTACGGAGGGATCGTCGTGACACCGACCGCGATCGTCGCCCGGACGGACCCCGAAGTCCCCCCGCGCTGCCGGGTGTACGCCGAAACTGACATGTCTTTCGCCCGCTCCAGTGGCTCAACGGCCGGCGCCATTGCGACAGCAGACAGAGCCGTGCCCCGTCAGGTACGCCGCATCATCGAGACCAGGCTGACGCGCTGGGGCCTGCCCGGCCTCATCGACTCTGCTCAACTCTTGGCTACCGAGCTCGTCACGAACGCGTTCGAGCACGGGTGCGGCGACGTCGGGGTACGCCTGTACCTCACTGCTACTCACCTGGTGATTGAAGTTCGGGATGGCTCGCACGAACTTCCTGTACTGGGCGCTGCCGCTGTCGACGGTGTGGACGGCCGCGGCCTCTTTCTCGTCGCGTCGATCGCCGATCGCTGGGGCGTCAGCCACGACGGTACGACGACCTGGTGCTCCCTCCCTTTTTTGAGAAGGAACGGCGATATGGAAGAGGAGGGCATCGTCGCGATCCCTGCTCTCGTACACGACGAGTCCGTGTGGACGAGGCACGCCCAGTTCCGCGCGGGCGAACATGCGGCCAGCAACGCACGCAACTACACCCGCATGTACCTCAGTCAGCAGCCCGTCCCCGTGAACATCGAGGCTGCGGCCGCGATTGGGCACGCCCTGATGGCCAACGCTGTCGCCTACTCGGGTGTCCCTGGATACGCCGTGATTCCCATGCACTGGGCCCTTCTTCCATCCGGTGAACTCGTCATCCAAGTGCTGGACGCCCGTTGCGACTTCCCCGACTTCGACGAGGCGATGAAGTGGGAGCCGGCTGAAGGCGAGTCTCCCCGTGGTCTGTGGACCGCGCGCCGGCTCGGAGCCGAGATCGCCTACGCCCCAGTGGAGGGCGGGAAGGTCGTCCAGGCCTTGATCAAGCCAGCCACAACACCCGCTTGACGCTCAATCGCACGCCCTACCCCTGAGCGGCCATCGGGTCGCAGCTGCTCGCTACCTCCCCAGTATCTGAGCCCTGCTGCCACTCGGTGGTCCCCCTCCCCACATCGAGGCCTCATGCAGTCCGTATCCGTCTCGCGCCCGTGTCACAGGGACGCCTCCTTGCCCGCCCTCTCACGCTCCTCTGGAGGGCTCATCCATGCCGTCCAGTGACCTGCCCCTGATTGATCACCCGGCGGGCTGGGACGACGAACTTCGTCGTGCTCTTGAGGACTTGCACGTCGGGCGCTGGCTCTCCACACGAGACCTGTTGCTGAAGACGGGGCGGGACTGGGGGTTACGCACTGCGCGTAGTCGGGTTCTGGCGGCTCTCGCGGTACGCAGTGGCGCGATCGAAGCCTGGTGCGAGGAGGAGCCTGGCAACGCCGACGGGCTGATGATGTCGGCCCGGGTGATGACTCAGCGGGCGCTGCTGAGTGCCCGCTCGGGGGCGAGCCTGCGGCAGCAGGCCCGGATCTGCGACATGGCGCGACAGGTGTGCTGGCGCGCCATGCCCGGTGCGGATCCCTACGACCCGGTCCTCCATCTGTGTCTGCTGGCCCTCGCGCAGGTGGCCTCCGAGTGGCAGGTGCCCGACCGGTGCCGTCCGGAGCTGTTCGGCGAGCCGCCCGAGTCGTCGATGCTCCCGCGAGGGCCATGGCCGCAGTTGAACGAAGTCCTTCGCCGCGATCCGGACAACCGCGAGGCGCTGCACCGGATGCTCCAGTACTTCCACGCCCGGGGGGCCAGCGGCTTCGCGTTCGCCCAGTGGGAGGCCTCGCGGGCGGAGGCGGGATCGGTGCGGCTGACTCTGCCGCTGTACGCGCTCGCCGAGTCCTACCGGCGCGATCTGGACGAGGGCGTTCTGGTGTCGAAGTTCGGGTTCTGGGCCCGGGGCCATGTCCGGTATCACGCCGAGCGTGCCCTGCGGGACTGGTTCGACGTGGTGAAGCCTGCGGACTGCTCCCTGCTCGATCTCAACCACCTGGCGTACGTGCTGTCCGCGAGCGGGGAGCAGGGCGCCGGACGCGTCTTCACGGCCATCGGCCCGTACGCGACGACCTCGCCGTGGAAGCAGCTCCAGGGGGACAGCTTCCGGCGGAACGACTGGCAGGAGGACTTCCTGAGGGCGCGGGCGTACGCATGGGAGAGGGAGAGGCGAGTCCTGTGAGACGAAGCCGTGCACCGCCCACCCGCAGCAGCTACGTCGGCAGTCGACATCCCTTAACTCCCTTTTCGATCAGAGGAATTCTTCCGGTGTCTTCGAGACGAGCGTCCAAGCGGCAGATGCTGGACGACGACGCTTTCCTGCGCCAGCTCGGCTACAAGAACGAGCTGTCCCGGCGTATGAGCCCGTTCGGCAACGTCGCGATCTCCGCGACGGTCATCTGCGTGCTGGCCGGCTGCATGAGCCTGTTCGGCTACGGCCTGGGCCACGGCGGTCCGGCGGTCATGCTCTGGGGCTGGGTGATCATCGGCCTCTTCACACTGCTACTGGGCCTGTCCCTGGCCGATGTCACCAGCCGCTACCCGACCTCCGGCGGGCTGTACTTCATGGCCCACCATCTGGGCGGACCGCGCTGGGCGTTCGGGGTCGGCTGTCTCAACCTGCTCGGCCTGTGGGGCGCGATCGCCGGCATCGACTACGGCGCCGCCACGTTCATCGGCGCCTTCGCCAACCTCCAGTGGGGCATCCAGCCAACCCCCGGCACGACCATGGTCATCTTCGGCTGCATCCTGCTGCTGCACGGTCTGCTCAACCTGGGCGGGATCCGACTGGTGGACCTGCTCAACAAGATCTCCGTGTGGTGGCAGCTGGGCGGTGTCACGGTCATCGTCGGCACCCTCGCTCTCGCGCCGGCCGAACACCAGTCGGCCGAGTTCGTGTTCACCCACTTCCAAAACGACACCGGCTTCACCAACGCGCTGTACGTGTGCCTGATCGGCGGCCTCTTGGCCGGCTACACCTTCTGCGGCTACGACGCGAGCACCCACCTGTCGGAAGAGACCAAGCACGCGCAGATATCCGCGCCGCGCGGCATCGTCCACGCGATCCTCTTCTCGTGGGCCGCCGGATTCGTCCTGCTGGCCGGCCTGCTGTGGTCGATCCAGGACTACGCGGCCACCCAGAACTCGGCCACCGGAGTGCCGCCCGCCCAGATCTTCCTCGACGTCCTCGGCGTCGGCTGGGCCAAGGCGCTGCTGCTGATAGTGATCGTGGCCATGCTGTTCTGCGGCAACGCCGAGACCGCCGCGGCGAGCAGGATGATCTACGCCTTCTCCCGGGACGAGGCCCTGCCCGGGTCGGCGACCTGGAAGCGCGTCAGCAGCCGCAACCGCACCCCCGTCCCCGCGGTATGGCTGTCGGTCGCGGTCCCCTTCGTCCTTGCGCTGCCCGCCTTGTACTCACCGGCCGCCTACGGGGCGATCACCGCAATCAACGCGGTCGGGATGATCCCCGCCTACGGCATCCCCGTCTACCTCTCCCTGCGCGCGGGCGACCGCGCCAAGCCCGGAGCCTGGTCCCTGGGCCGCTGGCGCCAACCGATCGGCTGGATCGCCGTGGTCTACGTGGCCGTCATCACGGTCATCCTCTGCCTGCCACAGAGCGCGCCGATCACCGCTCAGTCGTTCAACTACGCCGGGGTCACGCTGGCCGGGGCGCTGCTGATCGCATGGCTGCTGTGGATCACCCAAGGACGCCGCACCTACAAGATCCCCCCGCTGGGCAGCGCGGCCCACCAGTCCGCCATCGCTGACGAGGTGCTCTGATGAACAGCCAACACCTTCCAGAGCACGACGAACTCGTCCTGGCCGTCGACGGGTTACGTGACGCTGTCGAGCGGGGCGAGGTCACCACGGTGATGGTCGCGGTCCCGGACATGGCGGGCCGGCTGAAGGGCAAGCGGTACGACGCGCAGGTCTTCCTGGACCGGCTGTTGTCTGGACCGGAGATGTGCGCCTACGTCCTGGCTACCGACGTCGACATGGGGCCGGTGGACGGCTTCGATCTCACGGGCTGGGGGAGTGGCTACGGCGACGTGCGCGTGCGGCCCGACGCGCGCATGATCCGGCACCTGCCCTACGAGCCGGGCACCGTCCTGGTGCACGCCGACCCCGTGCACGCAGATGGCACGTTCGTCGACGTTGCGCCGCGCCAGATGCTCCGCGCCCAGCTCGCCCGCCTCCAGGCCCTTGGGCTGGAGGTGAAGACTGGGTTGGAGAGCGAGTTCCTGCTCTACGAAGGCGACCCGTACCGGGCTTTCCAGCGCGGTTATCAGGACTTGCGGCCGGTGTCGCCGCACAACCTCGACTACGCCCTCGACCACCCACCGGCGCTGGCCGACTTCTTCCGGCATCTGGAGGACGTGCTGCGGGATGCGGGGATGCCGGCGGAGTCGGTGAAGAGCGAGGGCGCCCCGGGGCAGGTGGAGGTCGCCTTCCCCTACGGGGAGGCGATGACGGCCTGCGACGCCTACACCGTCTTCAAGCACGCCACCCGGGTGCTGGCCGCGCGGCGCGGGATGACCTCGACGTGGATGGCCGCCCCGGAGACCGGGGTGGGCAGCGGACTGCACCTCCACCTGTCCCTGTGGGACGGTGAACGCAGTCTCTTCGCCCCCGGATCCGGGCAGGATCAGCCGGACCACCTGACGCGGGCGCTGGCCGGTCTGGTCACCGGCATGCCGCACCTGATGCCGCTGTGCGCGCCGTATCCGAACTCCTACAAGCGGTTCGGGCCGCACTCGTTCGCGCCCACCCGCTTCAGCTGGGGTGCCGACAACCGTACGGCCGCCTTCCGGATCACCGGCCACGGCCCCGGCCGGCACCTGGAGGTACGGCTGCCCGGTGCCGACGCCAACCCGTACCTCGCGCTGGCCGCCGTGTGCGCGGCGATCCACCACGGCCTCACCACTCATCCCGACCTGCCCGACCCCTGCGCGGGCGACGGCTACGAGGACACCACCGCACGACCTGTGCCACGTGATCTCGTCGACGCCTTGATGAGCTTCGACGGCAATGATTTCGCCGAACAGGCCTTCGGGAAGGGTGCGGTGCGGCACTACGCCCGCGCGGCCTACCACGAGATCGACCATCACTTCCGGCACGTCACCGACATCGAGCGCCTTCGGGGGCTCGACCGTGTCTGACACCACCACGCCGACTGCTCCGTCGGCCGCAGGCGCCACCCGCCGCGAGCTCGGCGAACGGTATGCGGACATCCTTCGCGGTGAGATCCGGGATGGAACCTGGGGGCCCGACCGGATTCTCCGGCGGGCAGATCTGGCGGACCGCTTCGGAGTCTCGCCGGAGGTCGTCATCCGGGCGGTCCGGCAGCTGGTCCGTGAGGGGCTGGTCGAGACCCGCGGGGCAGTCGGGGCGCGGCCCACGGTCGAAGGCCGGAGCTGGACTCCGCCCCAGGGCGGCACGCAGCTGCAACACATCGAAGACGTCCTGCGGAGCCGGATCGCGGATGGCACCTACCAGTCCGGGGAGCGCCTGCCCTCCCTGCGTGAGCTGGGCCGGGAGTTTGAGGTGTCCCACTCCATGATCGCTTCCGCTCTCAAGCCCTTGAGGAGCGAAGGACTTGTCGTCATCGAGTCTGCCGGGACCGGGTTCTACGTCCCCATGATCCAGCCCACCGGCGTGGTTCCTCAGCGGCGTCCACTCGGCCGGCGGCGTGGCTCGACCATGCCCAGGCGTGAGGACACCGTCAGAGCGGTCATCGTCGCGCGCATCCTGGCGGGGGCATACCCGGCCGGGCAGCGGCTGCCCAAACGCCGTGAACTGGCCGCCGAACTCGGGGCGGGCCTGGAGACCGTCCGAGACGCACTCGACCCCCTGGTGCACAACGGCACGCTGTATGTCCTCCACGGAAGGGGGACCTTCGTCGCCCGGCAGGGCGAGCCGACCCCTCTCGACGGCGCCAACGCCGTGAACGCCACGGCCGAGACGATCAGGACGCGGCTGAAGGACGGCACTTACCCGGCGGGGACACGACTCCCTGACCAGAGGGCTCTGGCCGCTGAACTCGGCGTCGGCCTGCACACCCTCACCGCCGTGTACAAGACCCTCGTCGACGCGGGATTGCTCGTCACCGTCTTCGGCGGTGGCACCTTCGCGGTAGAGCCCGGCGCACCTCGCCCACGGTCGTACCAGACCCCCGACCGACGGGGCGGACAACGTACCTGGGCGGCTCCCATTCCCGGCACCACCCATGTCGGGCGCGTCCGGGACACCGTCCTAGCCCGGATAGGCGATCGCACCTACAGCCCCGGCACGAGGATCACCGCGGTCACTCTCGCCGGGCAGTTGGGCGTCTCCTACGACACCGTCCGCAATGCCCTTGCCCCCCTCGTCGCCGAGGGACGGCTCCGCTCACGGCGCGGCAGGGGACAGGGGTACTTCGTCACCGGATCAGGACCAGCACCCCCACGCCCGGAACTCTCGGTGTTTCCCCTGCCAGCGTCGGGTACCGCCTCAACGCCGCCCGGACACGAGATCACCGCTCACCGAAGGACCGTGACGGACCTCGACCTGCGCCGCGAGTTCGCCACCACCTGACGACCCCGACCCGCGCGCGCGGCAGCCCCGTCACCGTCCACCGCCGCGCAACGGGCCCGGCCCCGTCGCCGAGCACGACACCACCGCTCGGCGACGGGGCGCACTGAGCACCTTCGTCCCCCGGGGCAGACGGTGGCCCGGGGGACGAAGGGCCCAACGAAGCCGACCAGACCGATCACTTCTGGACAGGACCATAGTGACCCAGACCCGCTTCACCGTGCTTGACGAAACCCAACGCCATCCGGACCTGGCCGAGCAGATCGCCCAGATACTTCACCGGGTTGCGCCAACGGTGAAGGAGATAACCGACCTTCCCCTCCCGGAGGAGGTCCGCTTCCGCCTGCTGGCCCCCAAGCGGTGGCGGGACGAGACCCGTAAGAGCCAACACCGCACCCTCGCTCGCGACATCGCCGATCTGGAGCTGACCTCACAGGAGATCGACGCCGTTCGGGGAGGGCTGAAGATCACGGGACTCGTTCCCGGTCTGGTCTGGCCCCTGGTGCTCGGCAGTACCTTGACCGCAGCCGACGGCCGACGCGAGACGATCATTGCCCCCCGCGCCCTCCACCATGGCGGGCTGCTGGTCGACGAACCGGCCCTTCACCAGGTAGCCGCCCATGAACTCGTCCACCAGATGCAGGCCGATGCCCGCAGCGGTGCAGTCTGGAGGACCTTCTTCCCGCAGAAGCGTGGGATCACGGCGCGCGGCGCCTCGGCTGTCCTTGAGGGACACGCCGACTGGGCCGACCATCAAGTCACTGCCCGCCTGTTCGGTGCCCCGGCCGATCACCGGCAATCGCCGAAGTCCTGGCGCTACCGCACCCACAACGCACTCCCCGGCATCCGGCGCTTGGGCCCCAGCCGCGCAGCGTACGAACAGGGCTCCCGCCTCATCGCGAGCGCAGTGGCCACAGGGGGCACCGACCTGGTCAACCAGATCTGGAAGGACGCGGCCTTCCTGCCTACCGAGGAAGAGATCGCCGATCCCGATGCCTGGGTCCGCCGCATCGAGCGGGGGTATCTCGGTGCCTGACCTACCGCTCCGTCTCACCGAGCTCGACGGCTCAACCCGCATGGACCGCATCACCGATGTCGTGCTGGACCTGCTGTTCGACCTGACCCAACAGACCGCGCGGTTCGTCGTCGGCCCTGACCCGTGGAGATCCCTCACCGTCCACGATCCGTTCGAACTCACCCAGGCCATCCCGTTCGGTTCCGTCGCAGACCCGTGGGCGTCGCTCGCTGTCTACGACGCCGACGGGTTCGCCCCCTTCATACGCGGAGGGCAGGCATGAGATTCCGTGGCGTTGCCCTACTCGATCACTTTCCACCTCGACAAAGGAAGAGAACCATGCAAACCAAACGTGACCACTTCACCGACCCGCCCCCGCGCCGCCTCGGGGCGCTGGGCATCATCCGCAACCCCGCCGGTGCGGTACTGATGACCGAGAAGGCCCAGGACGCCCTCAGGGACGAGGAGCGCAAGCCCTGGTTCCACCCGGGCGGCTGCGTGGAGGAGAACGAACCGCTCCTTGACGGCCTGGTACGCAACGTCAGCGCGAAGCTCGGCATCACGCCGAAGCCGGGCCGCTTACTGGCCGTGCACCACATGTACGACCAGCAGCACAAGACGCACCTGTCGAAGGAAGGGATCAACTTCCTCTTCGACTGCGGGGTCATCGACGAGGACACGCCATTCGTGTTCGACGGCAGCATCCAGGGTGCCCGGTGGATGCTCCCGGATGAGCTGGATGAGCACCTGACTCCGTTCACAGCGGCGCGTACGCATGCTGCGCTGCGGGCCCTGTCCGGCGGTGATGTAGAGGTGCTCGCCGGGCATCCCCTGTAGCGCCGGTCGACCGGCGCTGATGCCCCCTGCCTCGGTGCCCGCTGTGTCAGGCGCAGTTGGCACCGAGGCAGGTCCACTCCCGGCGTGGATTGCCCAATGGGTCCCGCTTCCGGAGCCCTTCACGCCAGCGTTCCAGCTGCACACGAGGTTGTACCCGAGCTTTCTGATTCAGAGAGCCACCAGAATTGACAATTGAGAGACCTTAAACCGATGCAGAAATCGAAAGTAGAACCAGGCAGCCGGGTTGTAGGTGCCGCCCGTCCGAAACTCGCGGCAGACCTCAAGAAGAAGTACAACTCGGGCGCAAGTATCAGAGAAGTTGCTGAAGAATTCGGCCGTTCTTACGGGCTCGTGCACCGAATCCTGGGGGAATCCAGAGTCACCTTCCGCTCCCGTGGTGGGGCAACGCGCAGGAAGAAAACGGAGTCGGTCTCGTGAGATCCGGGGGATTAGCGGTGCAGGAGCATGCCGACGTCTGCGAGGGATCGGATCGCCTTGCCGTAGCGGTCGTTGTGCCCTGCGGCAGGACTGTGCGGCTGTACGGAGCCGGGGCGTCACGCCGTTGTGGCGACACCGTGGGCGTCGATCGCCGGAGGGAGGGCGTGCACGCGGTCGCGCAGGTCCTCGACGCCAGTTGCGCGAGTCGGGCCGAGGGCGGTCTGGAGCTGGGCGAGGCGGGAGCGGGCGGTGGAGCGGAGTCGCACGGCTGGCACGCGTGCCAGAACGTCCAGGGCGCGTTGTGCGGCGTCGGCCGGCTGGGTTGGGGCCTCGGCCTGGGCCAGGACCAGTGCGGCGGCTGCCCATCCTGGGGTTCCCGTCGTGCAGGCGTTCATGGATGCCTCTGCGGTGGCTGCTGCACGATCCATGCGGCCCAAGGCGCGTTGGGCCTCGGCCTCGTGCAGGGCGTGTTCGGCGACGTCGTATCCGAAGCGTCCCCGTGCCCAGCCTGTGGGGTCCGCATCCAGTTCCCGCGTCGCGGTGGCAAGCGCGGCGTCGGCCTCCTGCTCTCGGCCCAGTTCGGCGAGGGATGGGAGCAGTGCCCAGGCGTGCAACTGGGCTCGGGGAAGGCCGGACGGCGAGCTGGCCAGGCCGCGTTCGGCGTGGGCCACGGCGCGGGTGTGCTGGCCGGTGGCGCGGGCGACCATGGCCTGGGCTCCCCACGCCCATGCGGTGAGGCGTGCGTCGCCGCTGCGATCTCCGTAGGTGGCGGCGGTAGCAAGGTGTGCTCGTGCGCCGGTGTGGTCGCCGAGGTGGAAGGCGAGGTTGCCCAGGAGGGCGGAAAGCCAGCCGATGCCGCGCCTCAGATCGACCGCGATCGGTTCGTGTGTCTGTTCGCTGGTGAGGGCCTGGGACAGCAGTCCGCGCGCGCCGTGGACTTCGGTGAACAGCACGTGCGGCGGGTGCTTGCTGTATCCGAGGGCGTAGTGCTCGATCGCCGCCTGGGCCAGGTCCACGACTGCCGGACTTCCCGCCGGATCGGCCAGCAGCGCGAGGTGCAGGGAGTCGCGTACGGCTGGCAGTCCGGCGGAGGTGGTCATGGTCACCATGCTTTCGGGTGCAGGAAGAACGCACGCATCAGGGCCGGCTTCACTGTATCCAGCGGTCTGGCCCCATCTGGCTCGATCACGGTTAGTGGCGCGGTCGAGGCCGAGCTGCGCTGGCTGGGCCCGGTAGACCGTGCACAGTGCCTCGACGTACTCAGGGCCTGGCCGTTCATTGGCCTGATGCTCCCATCGGCACAACATCGACTGCGACAGGCCGGGCGGCAGAAGTCCGCGGGAGAGGTAGAGCTCGCCGATTCGCGCGATAGTGCGGGAGCGTGGCCAGCCGAGTGCCAGGCGCCACGCTTCCAGCGACCGCACCTCGGGCAGCGCGGCGCAGATCGTGACCGCGGTCTGCTCGACGCTGAGCCCGCCGTTTCGGCAGCTCGCTCGGATCGCAGCCGCGGCCGTCTGGATCGCTGCCCGACGCGAGCGACTTACCGTGATCATGTGCGCACCCCCGGTGATGAGGCGGACTTGCGCCACGGTATCCGAGGACGGGTCCGCAAGGGAGAGCGCCTGGTCGCCTCGGCTACACCATTGCGGGTTGCCCGCAATGCGGGTGTGCGGAACCGGCAATGACTGGGCGTCACCAGAGCGTGACGATGTCTACGGGTCGTGATCACCCGTACGAGCGGCAGCTCGTTGCGACAGCTGAGAGCGAACCCCGCGGCTGCCCTTGGTGGCGCGGAGCCGATGCCTGTACTGCGCAGCCCCAGGTCAGCGGTCGCATGGCCGCCGTCCTCTCGATTCCCGGGAGCGAACCCAGTGACCGCCTTATCTCGCAGCCTCGTTGAAGGGAAACCTGCTCCGATGCAGTTGCCATACGCCCCTGGACAAGCGGGTGTTCCGCTTGTGCCTGATGCTCCCGCCGACGCTGACGTACTCGCGCGAACAGGGTTTGCTGCCCGAGCCGATCTGGGCCAGCACTTCCTGCGCTCGCCGGAGGTGGCGCGGCGCCTACTGGAGTGCGCCGAACTCCCCGCTGGTGCCCAGGTACTTGAGGTAGGGGCAGGGCTGGGGACGCTGTCCTGCGCGGTGGTAGAGGCAGGGTGTCGGATCTGGGCGGTAGAGAAGGACGTTCGGCTCGGCACCCCGTTGCTGGACAAGCTTCGGCCCTTCGGGGCGCGGGCGCGGGTGACCATCGCGGACGTCCGCTCGGTCGACCTCGATGGCGGGCTGGAGCGGGGCAGCGTCCTGCTGGCGATCCTGCCGTTCGACTGGGAGCTGTCGTCAGCCCTCACCGAGCACATCTTCGTCTCCACCCACAACGTGGTGCGGGGGCTGGTCGTCGTACCGAGCCGCACCCTGGACCAGTACCGGGCCGCCGAGGGAGAAGGCCGAGGTCTGCGGTTGGAAGAGGTGGACGGGATCTCCCGGCGGGAGTTCTGGCCGCAGGCGCCGGCACCGCTGCGCGTCGTGTCCATCGAGAGGCGCTGATGGACACGACGACGCTGGTCGTAACGACCGACTTCCACTCCGCAGTTCCTGGCGGTCGGGCCACACTCGCCGCGGTGAGGCAGTGGCGTGCGCGCGGCGCCTTGGTAGTGGACGCGGGCGATTTCTTCGGTGGCAACGCATTCCACGAGTTCTCTGCCGGACGCGTGGAGGAACGGCTTCTGGCGGAACTGTACGACGCGCTCGTACCGGGCAACCACGACCTCACCGACCTGATGCGACTGGCTGATCCCGGGCGTTTTCCCCCGGTGGTGTGCGCGAATCTGCGGCCGCCGGACGGGTTCGCCGGGCGTTGGGCGAGCAGCCTCCTCCTCCCGGAGCGAGAGCCAAGAGTGGGCATCGTCGGCTACTTGGGCCAGCAGGCGTTCGAGACGATCCCGCCAGCTGAGCGAGCCGGGTTCCAGTTCGTGCCGCCGACGGCGGACCTGATCGCGACGGAGCGGGACCGGCTTCTGTCCGAGGGGGCCGACGTCGTCATAGGAGTGAGCCACACCGGTTTCGCCCACGACGTTACCGACCAGGAGCACGGCTGGCCGCTCAAGTTGGTCGTCGCGGGCCACTGCCACAGCCCCTCGTACCACTGGGCGTCCGCAGGCCGACATGTGGTCAAGGCCCCAGAGGTGGGAGCGGGTCTGCTGCGGATCGCTCTCGACCGCACAGACGGCCACATCTTCAGGATCGAGACCTTCACCCCTTCCGCGAACGTCCCGCCCCGGCCGGACGGCTTGGAGGAGGCGCTCACCGAGTACGCGGCCTGGGGCAGCGAACAGGTCGGAACGTTGCCAGCACGTCTCGACACCAGGGAGGACGTCGCCCAACTGTTGACCGAGCGCGCCCGGACCGCCGCAGGCGCCGACGCGTTCGTCCTCAACCTGGGGTCCCTGCGGGCCGGGCTGCCACAGACCGTTACTCGCCAATCGCTCATGGACTGCGTCCCCTTCGACGCCGACCTCGTCCTTGTGGACAGCACACACCCCGTGGAGACGGTGTTGGCGGCGGCCCGCCAGCTCGGCGAGGAGCCCGTCGCGAGCACCCAAGCCGCGTCCGGTACGTCCGCGTGCGCCATCGCAACCACGAGCTACCTCGCCGAGCGCCTGGGTCTTGCCGCTCGGCCTGCCATCCCGCCGCGCACCCTGCGCGACACCCTCACCGATCTCATTCGGAGTCCTCATGAGTGATGTGCTGACCCTGAATGGCCGCGACCTGACCAGCGGCCCGCACGCACCTGGCCAGTTCGCCGACGCCATAACCGGCCCGGGCGCGGGCCGAGCCCTGGTCCAGTTCGAGGGACAGGACCACCCGCTGAACCTGGAACTCAGCCTGAGTCTGCTCTCCAGCCTCGGCCCCGTCCTGTCCGTGTATCCGGGCGACGGCTGCTGGAGCGACCTGACGGTCAGCCTGGCCGCCGACCCTGGACGCACGCACGGCGTCGGCGAGAACCGCCTGCACGTCGACCTGGTCGACCGCGACCGGATCCCCCGCTACATCGCCCTGTACTGCGTCCGCGCCGACCCGCTGGGCGGCGGGGCGTCGGCGCTCGCCGACCTTTGGGCGGCCGTCGACGCGCTCTCGGATGCCGACCGCATGATCCTGGCCCAGCCGGTCTTCTGCTACTTCGCCGACCAGGATGTGCACGGTGTGGGGGACAGCCTGGAAAGGTTCCCCGTACTGCCGGAGCGGATCGACGGCAGCGCGCCGATCCGGTTCACAGCCAAGATGGTCCCCCACCTTGAACGCGGCGAACTCGTCGACGCCGAGGAGCCCCAGGTGATGGCTGCCGCCTTCGGCCGGTTCGTCGACGCCGTCCTCGCCTGCCGCTCGACCATCCGTCTGCAGCCGGGCGACCTGCTCGTCTTCGACCAGCACCGCTACGCGCACGGCCGGATGCCGCTCGGCGACGGCCAGGACCGCTACGGCGCCGACGAGCGGCGGCTGCTGCGGCAGACGTACGTCGGTGCGGGAGCATTCGGAGGCACGCGATGATCCTCACAGGCCCCGCGATCCGCGAGTCGGTCGAGGCCGGGCAGATCACCATCGCCCCGTTCGACGCGGATCTACTGAACCCCAACAGCTACAACTACCGCCTCGGCGGGACGCTCAAGCAGATCATCAGCGATCCGGCCGATCCGATTCGCCCGGCCGAGACAGTTGTCATCGAGCTGCCCGACGACGGGTATGTCCTGCGCCCGGGCGTCGTGTACCTGGGCGCGACGGTGGAGACCGTCGGCGGCGACGAGTACGTGACGAGCCTGATCGGCCGGTCCTCGCTCGGCCGGCTGGGCATGTTCCTGCAAATCTCCGCCGATCTCGGCAATCTCGGCTCCGCCCACCAGTGGACCCTGGAGATCAAGGTCGTCCAGCCCCTGCGGGTCTACCCATACATGCGGATCGGCCAGGTGAGCTTCTGGAAACCGGTCGGTGCCCGCATGCCCTACGACGGGCTCTACGGCGGAATCAGCGAGCCCACCGGGTGCTCCCCGAGTGCGGCAGCCGGCTTCGGTGCGGCTCAGGTACGGCAGGAGGCCGCCGCGTGATCCTCACCGGTCCCGAGATCGCAGCACAAGTCAAGATAGGGGCGATCCAGATCGCCCCGTACGACGAGCAGCGAATCCAGC
Source organism: Streptomyces sp. CA-210063 (assembly GCF_024612015.1). Classification (NCBI taxonomy): domain Bacteria; kingdom Bacillati; phylum Actinomycetota; class Actinomycetes; order Kitasatosporales; family Streptomycetaceae; genus Streptomyces; species Streptomyces sp. CA-210063. Next base: position 4,606,111 of record NZ_CP102512.1, on the reverse strand, counting down.
CGAACTCCTACGACTTCCACCTGGGCGAGCGCATCGGCTGGTACACCAACGAGGTCCTCGACTGCGCCCGCGAGAACCCGTTCGAGGAACACGCCATCCCCGGCGAGGGCATGGTGTTGGAGCCGGACCGCATCTACCTGGCCTCCACCCGCGAGAAGATCGGCAGCGACTCCTACGTGCCGATCATCCGCGCCCGCTCGTCGATCGCACGCCTGGGCCTGTTCGTGCACTGCACCGCCGACCTCATCGACATCGGCTCCTTCGGCCAGCTCACCCTGCAACTACACGCCGTGCAGCGTGTACGGATCTATCCGGGGCTGCTCGTCGGGCAGGTGACCTTCTGGGTTCCTCAGGGGGAGATCGTCCTTTATGACGGGAAGTACCAGGGGTCCGAGGGGCCGCGGCCGTCACTGCTCCACCGCGACTTCGAGGCCCGGTGACGCCCGTGGCCCCCGCCTTCAGCAGCTCGGTGGAGCGGGTAGTCGCCGTAGTCGCTCATCCGGACGACGCCGAACTGCTGTGCTACGGCACCTTGCGCAAGGCTCGCGAGGCCGGTGCCGTGGTGTCGGTCGTCGTTGTCACCCACGGCGCGAACGGCGTGTCGGTCGCCGATACGGGCGCCGGACGACAACTCGCCGAGGACGAGCGGGAGAAGGAGGTTACCGCCGCCTGGCACGACACCGGCGTCGACGTGGTCTTCCTCCACCTGACCGACGGCGCGCTGGTGGCCGACCTCCACCTGGTCTCCCTGGTGGAGGCCGAGCTGAACAGGCTTCAGTGCACGCTGCTCATCACCCACAGCCCACGAGCGGCCAACGACCATCAGGACCACCTGGCGGTCGCCATGGCCGCCGCGAACGCCGCCGCCAGAGTGCCGACCTGCCACACCGTGCTCCACGGCGAACCCCATGCTCCCCGCTCCGGCTTCAGCCCGACCGTCCTCGTCGACGTCACCGACTTCGTCGACGACAAGGTCCGCGCCCTGGACGCGCACCACAGCCAGGGCGGGCGCTGGTACCTGACCGAGGGCTACACCCGCCATCGCGCCGCCCAGGCCGGATGGTCCCTGCGCCCCGCGGCCACGTCCACCGGGCGTGCCTTCGAGGCCTTCGAGAGCACCCTGCTCACACTCACCTTCGCTCCCTCGCGAGAGGACGCCCGACCTTGATCTACATCGAACAGCCGCCCTTCGCCCCGTGGCTGGGGTTCTGCGAGGCCCTGCTCGGCTGCGACACGGTCGCCTTCTACGACGATGTGCAGTACACCCAGGGCGGCTGGCAGAACCGCAACCGCATCAAGACCGCCGACGGAATCGACTGGCTGACCGTGCCGGTCATCCGGGACACCGGCCAGCTCATCAAGGACACCCGGATCGCGCCCACCTTCGACCCCGACCGGCTGCTGCGCCAAATCCGCCTCGCCTACGCCCGCACCCCCTACATCGACGAGGCCCTGAACGTGCTGCGTCCGGCACTGACGGCCGGCCACGAGCACCTGGCCGACCTCAACATCGACCTGATCACCGCCCTCGCCACCGCCCTCGGCTCCCGGGCCCGGCTGCTGCGCACCTCCCAGATGAAGATCACTGCGGCCGACAAGACCGAGCGGCTGGCCCAAATATGCGCGTCCGCCGGGGAACGGGTGCTGTGGGCCGGATCCGGCACCCGCGACTACCTCGACACCGGCCAGCTGGAACACCACCAGGTGTCGGTGCGGTGGAACGAGTTCACCGACCGGCACCCGCAGTACCTCCAGGCCTGGCCCCGCCAGGAGTTCATGCCGGGTCTGTCCGTCATCGATGCGGTCTGCGCCCTGGGATGGGCAGGCACCTCCGCGCTGCTGCGCACCTCGTTCGAGGCCTACCTCCCGCAGGCCGAGAAGGGGAGCGTGGCATGAACCGTCCGCTGATCCTGACCGGGATCGACCTGCCGATGGAGCCCTCGTGCGGGTCGACCATCTGGTGCAGCGACGTCTACCAGCGGCTTACCGACGACTTCCGGGTGCTGTACCTGGGCCTGCCCGGCAGCGGCACTTGGAAGCACCACTTCCCCGAGACCACCCTGCTCGCCGCCGACAAACAGCCCTACGGCCCGCGCTTCGACGCCTACGCAGCCCAGCTGACCGACGAGGTCGCCGACCTGATCGGCGCCCACCGGCCCAGCCTCATCCACGCCCAGCACCTCGGGTTCGGGCTCGCACTCGCCTTCGCCCGCGCGGCGGGCACCACCCCCGTGATGTCCGTCGCGCACGGCACCGATGTCATCGCCGCCGCCGAAAGCGAGCAGGCTCTCCAGGTCCTCACCGAGATCGTGGCCGCCAGCACCAAGGTGATCGTCCCAAACACGGCCATGGGCTTCGAGGTCGACCGGCTCACCAACCACGCCTACACCGAACGGCTGACAACCGTCCCCTGGGGCGTCCCGCTCCCACCCCAACCGACCGCCGTGCCCCGGCCCTTGCACCGGCTGAACCTGCTGCACGCCGGCCGCCTCGATGCCAACAAGTGCACCGTCACGGCGATCGAAGCCCTCGCCCTTACCCAGGACAAGCACCATCTCACGGTGATTGGCAGCGGCAGCGAGCTGCCGCTGCTCAAGGAGCGCACCGAACGTCTCGGCCTGGGCGAGCGGGTCACCTTTGAGCCGTTCCTGCCGCGCGAGGAGCTGTGGGGGAGGTTCGCCGGATTCGATGCGCTGGTGTTCACCACTCGCCAGCTGGAGGCCTTCGGACTGGTCGCTGTCGAAGCCCAGGCCCACGGACTACCCGTCCTCTACGGCGACCTGCCCGGCCTGGACTACACCCTCGGCGACGGAGGCATGCCCTACCGGCCCGGCGACGCACCGGCGCTCGCCGCGCTCATCGACCGCGTGGCCGCCGACGAGACGCTGCGCCATGACCTGCACGGCGCGGCTGCGGCCAACGCCCGCCGGCACCACATCACCAACACCGTCGCACAGGTGACCCGCCTGTCCAGTTCCGTGATCGAGGGGCGCCGATGACCACCACTGCCCTGTATGCCAGCCGAATGTGGCCGCCGGTCCGCCGTGGGGCCGGGGAGGCTACCGATCCCGCCCTCGACCTGCTCTACCACCTGGGCTTGGTGGCCCGCACCGACGCGACCGGCGTCCACACCCTCCTGCCGCTCGGCCTGCGCGTCCACGACCGGATGGCGACCATCGCCCGGAGCGCGTTCGAGGAGCGCGGTGCGCTCGCCTTCGCCGCCCCCACCCTGCAAAGCCGTCGGCTTTGGGAGGAGACCGGCCGGTGGCGCTCCTATCAGCGCGAAGGAGCTCTGCTGACAGTGCGCAGCTCCAGCGGAGATGAGATGTGCCTCGCGCCGACCTCGGAGGAGATCACGGCCGCCACGGTCCGCGAGCACCTGCGCTCCTTCAGGGACCTGCCCGTGCGGCTCTTCTTGTCCACGAGCAAGTTCCGCGACGAACTTTCCCCGCGCGGCGGGCTGATGCGCGGACGCGAGTTCACCATGGCCGACGCCTACACCTTCGACACATCGGCCGACGGCATGCGCGAGTCAACGGCATTCCTGAACGAGGCCTGCACCGCCGCCCTGACCGGCATGGGACTGCCCGGCGTCTTCCAGGCACCGGCGGATGGCGGCGCCATCTCCGCCGGCCCCAGCACCGAGCACCTGGTGCTGTCCGACGCCGGGCAGAGCACCATCGTGGCCTGCGACCACTGCGGCAACCGCGGCGACGGAGCCGTCACGCCCGTGCACCCCGCGCCGCCGCCCGCCGCGCCCGTCGTCAACGTGATCGCCTTCGTCCTCACCCACCCCGACGGCAACATCCTGTCGGCCGCTGTGGCCGTCCGCTCCGACCTCAAGGTCAGCGCCCGGAAGGTCGCCGCTGCCACCGGCGCCCGGCGCGTCGCCCTCATCGAGCCCCAGGATCTACCCGGCATCCTCGGCAAGGAGGCCGGGACCCTCACCCCGTGGGATGCCGCGGACAGTCCCGACACGCTCCTGTTGTTCGACACTTCCGTCTCCGCTCTGGACGAGTTCGCGATCTCGGACGGCGTCGACGGGCTGCGCAGCGGTGTGACCTGGAACGGGGGCCCGGACCTAGGTGCCCTGAAAGTAAGCGGCCTCGACCTCGCCGAGGCATCGGACGGCAGCCGGTGCACCCTGTGCCCCGGGACCCACCGCGCCGTCCGCGCCGTCGAAGTCGCTCACGTCTTCGAACTCGGCACCCAGTACTCCCAGCCGATGAAACTCGCCTTCACCGACTACAACGGACGCCAAGCCGTCCCCTGGATGGCCTGCTCCGGTATCGGCATCACCCGCTGCATGCAGACCGCCGCCGACCTGCACCGCGACCATCAGGGCCTGCGCTGGAAGCCCGGCACCGGGCCGGCCGACGTCCACCTCGCCGTGCTGCGCTCCGACCAACCGGAGATGCAAGAGCGCACCGACCAGCTCGTACAGGACCTCACCGCCCGCGGGCTGAGCCTCTTCGTCGACGACCGGCCCCTTCCCACCGGGGAGAAGCTCCGCTACGCCCGCCTGCTGGGACTGCCGCACGCCGCAGTGCTCTCCCCCGACCGCCCCGCCGAGGAGATCGAAGTGATCAGCCGCTGGACCGGGCGCACCACCATCACCCAATCCAGCCACATTTCCCAACTCGCCACCCGCGGATAACCCCAGGAGACACCACCAAGTCGGACTGAAATAGTGTCGCCGCAACGCCCGTCGCGGCGACACTATTCGACATGCCTAGACTCAGATAAAAAAGCCGTCTATTCGCGCGAGTGAGCGATGGCGAAAACTTCTCCGGTATTCCGTCGATCCTGTTGACGCCCGAATGCGGCGGCCCCTAGCGTGATGCCCACCACAGTGAACGGGTCGTAGCTCAAGTGGTGGAGCACGGCAAAAGCGTTGCCGAGGAGCCTGGTTCAAGTCCGGCCGGCCCGACCAGCTCAGCCTGTACTCCATGCCCGGCCCGGTCAGCGACCGTGACAGGGTGCGGAGTACTGCTGAAGGAATATCGACCTCCCGTACATAAGGTCATGCGAACCCGGAAACGGTATTGATGAAAATTGCGATCACCGGCGGCGGCAGCGCCGGGCACGTAGTTCCCGCTCTATCCGTCGCCGCCCAGCTCACGCAGAGCGGGAACGAACTCGTGTTCTTCGGGCGGGACGGAGGCATCGAGCACGAGTACGCCGCAAAAGCCGAAATCCGTTTCTGCTCCGTACCGTCCGCCGGGCTGAAGCGTTACGGCTCGTGGAGCAACCTGCGGATGCCTTTCACTGTCCTGCGCGGCATCGGCGCCGCCCGGCGGGCCATGCGCCGTGAGCGCCCCGACGCCGTGTTCGCCAAGGGCGGCTACGTCACCGTCCCCGTCGGAATCGCCGCCTGGCTGTGCCGCGTTCCGGTCATCATCCACGAGTCCGACCACTCCCTAGGACTCGCCAATCGGATCCTCGCCCGGATGGCGACCCGCGTCTGCCTCTCCGAACCGGCCCGGTCCAAGCCTCCGCGCTGGCTCGCCCGGAAGACGGTCGTCACCGGCCTGCCCCTGCGGCACGACCTCAGCGAGGGCAACCCGGACCGGCTGCGCAGCCAGCTCGGCATCAAGCCAGACGCCGAGGTCCTGCTGATCTTCTGCGGCAGCAGCGGCTCCGCCCGCATCAACGACGCCGTACGCAGCCAACTGGACAACCTCTGCGGCCGGTACGCGGTGATCCACGTGTGCGGCAAGGGCAACCTCGACCCGTCCCTCGACGGAACACCCGGCTACTGGCAGTACGAGTACCTGCACCAGGAGATGACCGACGCACTGTGGCTGGCTGACCTGGTCATCGGCAGGGCCGGGGCAACGACCCTGGCCGAGCTGGAGGCGCTCGGCAAGCGCGCCGTCCTCATCCCGCTGCCAGCCAGCGTCAGCCGCGGTGACCAACTGATCAACGCCGAGGCATACGCGCGTCGCCACGAGGGACGCTGTCGCGTCATCCAGGACGACGACGCCCTCGCCGGCGGCGCCACGCTCGTCGAGGCCTGCCTTCACCTGGCTGGCGCCCACGCGAGTATCAGCAGGCCGGATCCCGCCGCGATCCACCAGGCGGCCAGTCGCATCGCCAGCGAGACCCTGTCCGCTGCCCGGCTGCGGCGCCGCCGAGCCCGCTAGACGTCAGTTGTCACCATGGCCGTACATTTCGCGGATCTGCTCGTCGGTCTCGCCGCGGTGGTAGACGTGCCAGTGCAGGTGCTTGGACTCCTGGTACAGGCCGACGTTGGTGGTCACGGAAGCGGCGCCGTGCTTCTCACGCACCTGGTCCGCGACCTTGGCCACCACGTCCATGACCTCCGCCAGCAGCTCCGGGCCACCGTCCCCTAGGTCCACGAGCGACGGAATGTGCTCCTTGGGCACCACCACGATGTGTACCGGGTGTGACGGCTTGGTGTGGTGAAACGCCAGCACCCGGTCCGTCTCCATCACCCGCTCGATCTCTACGAGGCCGGGAATGGCCTGGTGGCAGTAGAAGTCCGAGACCTTCGCGGGGGCCACAACAGCAGTGGTCACAGTTCGTCACTTTCCGTGTCTGTCGGTGATCTAGGCGCAAGATTACCGCCCGGCCACACAGCACACCTGCCGCACACCCACCCCATTCATCTCCGAAGATCACGCCGGGGACGGAGGGTTTCGCGTGGACCTTCAGCGGCCTAAATCCCCGCAGTAGTAACTGGAGTTCGAAGTCACACCACCTGGTGGGTGAGGTTTTAGGGCCGCGATCGGGCGTTCAGAGCCAGGCCAGGGTGTCAGCGCCCTCTCGTAGGCTGATCATCATGACAACACCAGCCGGGGGGCTGCCGCTTGAAGCTGCCCGCCGGATGGTGGAGACACGTCTCCTCACCGACACGGTGCGGTTCTTCCTGCCTGGCGAGCCCTACATCGACCCTGACACCCTCCAGGAAGTTCCCGGGGAGCCCACGATCATCTGGGAAGGGGCAGGGGCGATCCAGCCCGACCGTTCCCCCGACGTGACCGTACGTCTCAACGACGGCACGGGCACCCCCGTTGCCACCTCCGGCCGATACCGCATGCTGACCCCGGTCGACGCGCCCGTCGCGAAGGGCGAGCACTCGGTGACGCTCACGGCATCCGAGGACGCCGACGCGGTCGGCAGGATCTGGGAAGTCGACAGCGTGGAGCGCAGCAGCACCCCCGTGGTCCGGGTGACGTGGTTGACCTATGACTCCTCCGCGAACGACGGGAGCTGACCCGATGCCCACGTACGACACGACGACGAGGCAGGCTGAGTTGGAGGCCCTGATGGTGGACACGGTCCGCATCAGCCGCCCCAGAACGGGCGGTGACGGTGCCTCGTCGCCCGACACTGTGTACGAAGGGCCCGGTGCTCTGCTGTCGACTCACGGACAGCTCCTTGTCACCCAGATCCTCGGCGTCGACTGGGCCGGGGAATCGGCCGCCTGGTACCAACTCCTCACGCCCCTGGCCTCCCCGCCAGCAGAGCCCGGCGACCACGTCACCGTGGTTGCGGCGGCCAACGAGACAGCCGCGTTCGAGGGACGGACCTGGTACGCCGAGGCGCGCACACAGGCATCGACGTGGGAGCTCGCGCGAGTGACGCGCCTTGATGAGCAGGGCGGAACGCTGGGGCAGGGCCTGTGACCGAGATGCGATACGACGAACCGGTGCCGGTACGAGTCGTGGCGGATGCACGACACGCTCGCGTGGAGGTAAACGGCCGAGACGTGACACGTGATGTGCGCGGCTACCAACTCGTGCAGGAGGCGGGTCAGGCACCCCAGCTCCTCGTGCAACTCGCCCCCTGGGCTGGCGTCGAGTGGGAAGGTGTGGCACGTGTCGTCGTCGGTTCCCCGCCGGACCCGGGACCTGCGGCTGCTGCCTTCCTGGCGGCGATCGACGGGCGGGAACTGGAGAAGGCGACGCTCGCTCGTCGTGATCTACTGGATGGACAGCCACACGAGTTCAGCAGGGCCATGCTGGCTGTACTGATCGAAATGGCGCGCGGGGACTGGGCCGGATGGGAGCCAGCCGATGCCGTCACCCCTGAACCCGCACCCGAACGCGCACCCTGACGCCGGGGCCTACTCCAACGCCGTGCAGATCGCCGCCGCCTTCGAGCGGCGAGCCGCCCTCACCCTGCCGATGGCGGTCTCCGTGGTGCGGCACTACACGATGCTGCTGGAGACCCGCGTCAAGGCTCACGCGTCTGGGCGCCCGGGCCCGAACGCGCCGACCGGTGACTATCGCAGATCGTGGACGCACACCGTCCTGGTTGCAGGCAGCACCGTTATTGGCACCACCGGCACCAACAAGCCCCAGGCCAGACGCCTGGAGTATGGATTCGTCGGCGAAGACTCCTTGGGGAGGCGCTACAACCAGCGCCCGTACCCGCACGTCGGCCCGGCCATCGAAGAGGTTCGCCCGTTGTTCCTGGCGGCCATGGCCGACATCGCCGCGAGCGGGGGCGACGCGTGAGCGACACCTTCACCACCGACCTCCACCAGGCCGTTGCGGACGTCTGCCAGCGGCACGAGTTCGGACTGCTGTCTCGGCTGATGCTGATCGCCGAAGTCGTCGACGATGACGGCGAATTGGGCCTACTGATCGGCACCTCGCCGAAGGACATGCCGCGTTGGGATCGGGTTGGTCTCCTCCAGTTCGCGCTGACGGATCTTGCCACCCCGAGCGTTGACTCCGACGAAGGGGATGAGCTGTGACGGTGGACGGGCGAGTGGTGGCGCTCGGCACGCAGGCCACCATCATCAGCGGGACCGCCCGGTCGTGTGGACTGGGCGCAATCCCTCTGTCCACGGCGACTCCCACCGGAGCCGCCCTGCCGTACACCGTGCTCTACGACCTCGGACAGATCCCGTCCGGAGCCCCGTTCGGCGATCCCGCCTCGGAGGCTGCCGTGCTCGTGCAAGTCACCAGCTACGCCTCCACCGCCGATATCGCCCTGGCGACCGCGGACAAGGTGCGACGGGCCTTCCTTCAGCGCAACGCGGCCGATACGGACTGGGCGTTCCCGATCACCCTGACCGGCTACAAGGTCATCGGAAGGGAATCCGATCGGGAGGACGGTCTTGGACTGTCGGGGAGCAACTACAGTTATGTGCAGCGGTTCAAGCTGCACGTGAGTACCAGCAGCTGACCAAGACCGCTCCTTACCGCGAAGGAACCGCGCGGACGCTCAGCCACCCGGCTTGGGCCGTATCCCCTGTATGGGGACCGGCCCGCCGGCAGGCGCTCTCCCCTGGGTACGGTCCCCGGAGAGCGAGACCCTCCCCGTGTCTAACCGCTTCATGCGGCGCGGTGTCACGAAGTTCTTCTTCCTCGACACCATCACCGCGAAGACCTTCATCCCCATCCGCGCTGAACTGACCAGCGGCACCGACCTGTCGCCGACGATCTCCGACGTCGAGGGCTTTGCCCTGGAGAACACGCCGATCGACACCCCGGACATGGCGTCCGAGTTCACCAGCAACATCGCCGGTGAGGACAAGGCCGACAACTCCTCGCTCACGTTCTACGAGGACAAGGTCGACTCCACCCTGGAGACCCTGTTGTCGAAGGGCGTCGAGGGCTTCGTGGTGATCCTCCGCAAGGGCGATGTCGTCGGCTCGAAGTCGATGGACATCTTCCCGGTGCGGGTCGGCGCCCGCTCGGCGACGTACACCACGGCGACCGAGCCCGCCAAGTTCAAGGTGTCCTTCAATATCACCGCTAAGCCGGTCCAGGACGCCGCCGTCCCGGCCGCAGTCTGACCGGCAGGGGGCGCCGTATGACCACAACCTTCGAACCCCCGGCAGCCGCGGTGGCGCGGGACGCGCACTGGGCAGCCAAGATGGCCCGCCTCCGGGCACGCCGACTTCCAGAGCGGACGGTGTCGTTCATCGACGATCCCGTGCTCAAGCAGACCGTCACCGATACCGCCCTCGGTCTGGCGAAAGCCCGAGCTGCGGCGATCTCGAACGCGATCGAGCACGGTGTCTCGGAGGCGGACCGCGAGACCTGGGTGGACGGACAACCCACCGTGCTGGCCGCGCAGGGGGCCCTCACCCAGGCTCAGACGGTACTGGAGGAGGGGACGCTGAAGCTGACCTTCCGAGGGCTGCCCCGTCCGGAGTGGGAGCAGCTCTTGCGCGAGCATCCGCCAACCGAGGCACAGGCCGATCTCGGGCACGAGTACAACGTCGAGTCGTTCCCCGCAGCACTGATCGGGGCCTGCTCCGTCGACGGCATGAGCGTCGACGAAGCACAGGAACTCCTCGACACATGGTCGGACGCCGACGCGAAGGCCTTGTTCACCACAGCCCTGCTCGTCAACCAGACCATGAGGGCTGACCTGGGAAAAGGCTGACGACCGACCCAGGATTCCGGGCGGAGATGGAGCTGTGCCACGCCCACGGGATCCCGCACTCCCAATTCACCGGTGCCGGGGACGGCCGGTGGAGCGCGCTGGACCGGGCCAAGGCGCTCGCCTACCTCGCCTACCAGCGCAGCGTCTGCCGGGAGTGCGGGACCAGGCACGCCGAGTGGGACGAGGAAGCCGGTGGGGACCGGTTCGCCTACGTCGCCGAGCCGGTGCGCTGCCCGGGGTGCGAGCTGATCGAGATGGAGCGGGAGCACATACCGCAGGGGGCTGAAGGGCGCGGGTTGAAGATCGGGCTACAGCCCAGGAAGAAGTAGCCGATGGCCGGCGCGTACAACCTGTACGTCAACCTGCTCGCCACCACCGGTGGTCTCTCCACAGGCCTACGGCAAGGAGCCGCCCAGCTCCGAGCCTTCGACGGCCAACTCGACTCCACCAACGGCCGGTTGAACCGGGTCCAAGCGGCGGCGCAGAATCTGGCCCGCACCCAAGCGGCTGCGTCCGCGCAGATCGTGGCCTCCCAGTCGCGCGCGACGCAGGCCGTGCAGCGGGCTACGACCGCTCAGCAGAACGCCGCCCGTGCCCAAGGGATCGCTGCCCGTACGGCGGCCCGCGCCGAGCGGGCCCGCGTCGCCGAACTCGCGACGGGGGAGAGGGCGGCGCGGAGCCAGGCCCTCGCCCAGCGGATGGCCGACCGGGCAGCAACCACCACCGGCCGCGGCGCTGCCGCAGCTGCCCGTACGGCCGCTGCCGCCCAGACGGCGGCAGCCCGCGCCACACAAGACCACGCCCAGGCACAGGCCCGCGCCGCGTCCGCTCAGCAGACCGCGGCCCGAGCCAGCAACCTCGTCGCGACTGCCGAGACCCGCGCCCGCTCCGCAGTCACCCTGCGCGATGAGGCGCAGTCCGCGGCTGGCCGAACGGCGCAGTCAGCCGCCCGTCAGACCGCCCGCGCTGAAGCGCAACTTGCGGCGGCCCGCAACGCGCAGGCCGCGTCACTGGCACAGAACGGTCTGCTCATAGGCGCCGCGCTCGGCGTCGGTGTCGCGCAGGCGATCCAGCTGGAGAGAGCCATGGCGAACGTCATGACGATCTCCCAGCAGATCAACTCGGACAACGTCTCCGCGTTCACCGACCAGATCGTGGAGCTGTCCACGCGGCTTCCGCAGACCGCCGAACAGCTTGCCGACGGCCTCTACCAGGTCGTCTCGACCGGCTTCGACGGCTCCGAGGCCATGCAGATTCTCGAAGTCGCGGCACGGGGTGCATCGGCCGGCCTCACCACGACCGAGACGTCTGCGCGGGCTCTGCTGGGCGTGATGAAGGCGTACGGCCTGGAGGCCAGCCAGGCCAACGACGTCATGGACGTGATGTTCCAGACCGTCAACCTCGGCGTCATCAGCTACGAGGAACTCGCGCAGCAGCTCGGTGATGTCGTGCCGATGGCCGCAGCAGCAGGCGTCGAGTTCGACGACATGTCGGCGGCACTCGCGGCCATCACACTGTCCGGCATCCCGGCCGCCGAGGCGGTCACGGCGCTGAACATGCTGCTCACCCGTGTGATGAAGCCGACGCAGGACCTGCGGCAGGCGGTCAAGGACCTCGGCTACGAGTCGGCGGCATCCGCAGTGGAGCAGGACGGCCTGTACGTCGTCGTCAACAAGCTGAACGGCGCGGCCGGGAACACCGCCGAGGGCATCGCCAACATGTGGAAGGACATCCGTGCCACCCGGGCTGCCCTTGCGCTCGCGGCTGCGGGCGGCCAGAACTACGCCGATACGTACGCGGGCATCGCGAACGAGGTGGCGCGAGCCGAGGCCACGCAGAAGGCGTACGCGATCCAGACGGACACCGTGTCCGGCCAGTGGGCGATCTTCGCGAACCAGGCGCGGGCGCTCGGCATCGACATCGGGCGGGCCCTACTGCCCGCGCTGAAAGCGATCGGCACCGTCCTCCACACCGTCGTGGGGGCAGTCAACGACCTCCCTGGACCTATGAAGTCCGCACTGGCGCTCACCCTCGCGTCCGCCGCCGGGCTGCTCCTGCTGCGCGGTGCATACACGAAGGTGACCGCGCAGATCGCCGCGTTCCGCGCAGCTCAGGCAGCCGCAGCCACCGGCGGGGCGACGATGCCCGCAGTACTCGCCGGGGCAGGGCTAGCCGTCACGGGCCTCCTCGGCGTACTCACGCTCGGCATCGCCGGATACGCGGCCTACACGGCGTCCAAGCAGCGAGCGAAGGACGCCACCGAGGAACTCGTGAAGGCCCTGAAAGAGGAGAGAGACGAGGGCACGACCGGCGTTGGGATCCGTGAACTGGTTGACCAGCTCACCGAGGACGGAGCCCTCACGGACCTGAAGAAGGTTGGCGTAACCGCAACGGAGGCCATCGACGCGATCACCGCTGGAGGCGGGAAGTTGGCCGCGCTCAAGGCTCGTCTTGACAATGACGCCTCCGAGTTCTTTGGGAAGGTTCGTGCCGGTAAGGAGGACGGCGACGACCTGATGAGGTGGTCGCGAGCGAAGAAGGTCCTCGACGAGCGGCACAAGGTGTGGTCGGACGCCGTCAAGAAGGAAGCCGAACTCGCCGAACAGCAGGCCATCGTGGAGGCCCGCATCAAGCAGCAGGCCAAGGCGAGCGGCGGCCTGTTCGACCTGTTCAGACTCGCTGACGTCGACAAGACCGGCGCCGCGAAGATCACCGACGAGATGAAGGCGCTCGGGGATGCGGTCGGGGACGCCGTGAACCCGTCGCAGGCATTCCGAGACGCGCAGACCGCCGCTGCTGAGGCGATGAGCAAGGCAGGCAAGGACGCCGACAACGCCAAGGTGAAGCTGTCGGGCTACATGGAGGAGCTGCGCAAACAGCTGGAGGCGCAGCGTGCCTTCCAGGGCAATCTGTCCGAGCTTGCCGTACAGGGATACGACGACCTAGCCGATCATTTCGCTGAGCTCGGCGTGGACTCCGCACCCATGCTGGACGAACTCGTCGGGCAGTTGAAAGACGGCAAGACGAAGGTTGCGGACGAGTTGCGTGCCATCGTCACTGAGGACGCGGAGCGGTCAACTGAGGCTTATCGGCTGGGCCTTGAGAAGACGGCGCAGATCACGGAGCAGTACGGCAAGAAGATCGGCCGCGCCTGGGCGAAGGCCTCCGAGCGCAACGACCCCGTCGCGTTCCAAGAGGTCACGGAGCAGATGGCTATGGTCGACCTCGGCGATGCCGTCGAGAAGTCCGTGGGCAAGGCGAACGACAAGTTCGAACGGGGCCTCGGCCTCCTTGCCCAGGTCGCCAAGCGGAAGGGACAGGACGCCGCCACCGCGTTCCAGGACGCCCTCTTGTCCGGGGACACGGAGCGCGCGATGGACAGCCTCCAGGCCATCTGGGGTTCCGACGTCCCGATCTCTGCCCCCGATCTGTCGGGGGTCGTCGCCGCGTTCGGCAAGGCTGGCAAGGACGCCCACGCCGAATGGTCCGGAGCACTGGAACTGATCCGGCAGGTCGCGGCGACGAAGGGCACCGAAGCCGCGTCCGCTCTCACCAGCGCCCTGCTGTCCGGCGACATGGCGGCCGTACAGCAGCAGTTGGACGCGATCGGCGTCTCGGTGACGAACATCCCCGGGTCCAAGTCCGTCACCGTGACCGTCAGCGCCACGCCACCCGCCCCAGTCCTCGTGCCGCTGATCTACCAGCGGCAGGCCACCTCGTGGGACAAGGACGCCAACGGAGTTCCCGACTCCATTCAGGCGCCGAGCAAACAAGCCAACGGTTCCATCCTGGAGTTCTACGCCGACGGCGGTGTCCGCGAAGAGCACATCGCCCAGATCGCCCGGCAGGGAACCTGGCGTGTCTGGGCGGAGGAAGCCGCGGGCCCCGAGGCGTACATCCCGCTCGCTCACAACAAGCGGACCCGGTCCCGCGCGATCACCGAGCAAGTCGTACGACGCCTCGGCGGCAAGGGCGTCGAGTGGTACGCCGACGGCGGGCTGAGCGGCTGGTCGTACAGCCCGTCCACGACCTCGGAACTGGTGTCGGTCTCCTCGATCCGCTCCGACTCCATGCGCACGGTGAAGAAGAACGGCAAGGAGACCGAGGTCTTCGACCTGAAGCTGTTCGAGAAGAACCTCGACAAGGCGGTGAAGAAGGCCCAGAAGTGGCGTAAGGACCTCGCCACCGTCGCCCGCCGTGCCGGGCAGGACGTGGCCGATGCCCTGGAGGCCATGGGGGAGGACGGAGTCGAACTCACCCACAAGATGGCCACCGGCAGCTCCAAGTACATCGCGGAGATGACGAAGGACCTGGAGAAGCTGGGACTCGTCGTACGGGCCACCCTCTCCGACTACACGACCCAACTCCAGCAGGCCATCAAGGACCAGACCGCCTTCGAGAAGAACCTGTCCAAGCTCGCCGCCATGGGGTACGGCGACCTCGCGACGATGCTCGCCGAGCAGGGCGACGAAGACGCCGAGGACCTGGCCGCCGAGGCCGTCAAGTCACCGAGCAAGGCCAAGAAGGCCAACAGCCAGGCGAAGGCCGCCTCCAAGGCGCTTCCCGACGAGGACCTGCCCGACCTCGTAGCGATCATCTCCGCCATCACCTCCGGCAAAGTCGGCATCCACGCCGTCGCCGAGAAGACCGAGCTGGACGAGGACCGCATCATCGAGGTAGCCACCCTCGGCCGCACCCGTATCAAGGACGCCCGAGGCTCCAAGGCCAGCCGGTTCCTCAGCGACCTGGACAAGGCGTCCAAGGGGCTGGCCTACCTCAACGGCGGCATCCTCACCCCGGGCATCTATGCCACCTCGAACGGGATCGTGCGGTTCGCCGAGCCCGCCACCGGCGGCGAAGCGTTCCTGCCCCTCGGCGCCGACAAGAGGACCTCGGCGACCGCGGTCCTCAAGGACGTCGCCCACCGCTTCGGCTACACCCTCACCCCCAGCGGAGTCACCGGCCCGATGCCGCTCGTGGACGCCCGGCCGGCGAGCGCCGTGCAAGTGGTCGTCGTACGCGAACAGCCCGCCGCGCTGGTCGGCTCCATGCCGATCACCGTCACCGGTGGCGCGGACGCGAAAGCCGCCGACCGCGTCGGCACGGAGATCATGCGGCGTCTGCGGAACGCCCAGCGAGGAGGGCGTCTGTGATGGCGACGATCACACGCGAGTGGCAGATCGACTTCGCGGGCGTCCTCCTGGGCCCCGAAACACCCTGCCCCATCGGGGACATCACCGGGCTCGGGACGCCCGAAGTCCGGGCCCAAGACGTCGAGTTGCCGACGGACGACGGGGCGTTCCCCGGCGTCGACTACTACAGCGCCCGCACCGTGACGATCGAGGCCGGCATACGCACGCCGGGCGATCCGCAGGCAGCCGCCGAGGTCCTTGCCGCGCTCCACCAGGCGGCCTCCGACCCCGCCGCACGGAAGACCGCGGGCGCGCTGCAGACCCTTCGCGTGCTCTGGCCCGGCCGCGAGGACGTCAAGCGGCTGTACGGCAGGGTGCGCCGGGTCGAAGCCGTGTCCATGGCCCAGTCCGTGTTCGGCTGGATCCCGCTGACGCTGGAGTTCACCGCCACCGACCCGCGCTGGCACGGGGAGCCGGAGCAGCAGGTCACCCTACCGCTCGCCTCCAGCGGCGGCACCGGCTTCAAGGCCCCCGTGGTCGCGCCGATCACCACCGGGGTCGCCGACCCGACGGACCGCAAGGGCTGGGCCACCAACAACGGCGACCTGCCCGCCTGGCCCGCCTTGACCATCAAGGGCCCGGTCGTGAGCCCCCGTATCTGGATTACCGAGACCGGCCAGGTCCTCGACCTCGCGCTGACCCTCGGCGAGAACGACACCCTCCAGATCGACACGCGCCCCGGCACCCGATGGATCCTGCGCAACGGCGGCAACGCCTCCTCGGCGCTGTCCGCCGCCTCCCGCCTGGACCTGTTCCAGCTTCCCCCCGGCACCAGCGAAGTCCGGTGGATCGGCGCGGACTACACCAACTCCACTCGCCTCACGGTGTCGTGGCGCGATGCCTATACCGCCCTGTAAGGAGAGCACCACCCGATGGCACTGATACAGCCGCCCATGCTGACCCACGGCGGCACCCACCCCGCGCGCGCTTTCCGCATGATGATCAGAGATCTCGCGAGAGGCAATCAGGGTGTCACCGAAGGGAACGACCTGAAGGTCCGGGAGTGGGCCACCCCCGGCGCCGGCGTCCGCGTCGGCGATGGCTCCGCCGTGGTCCGCGGCGCCGCGTGGGGGCAGGGCTCCTACACGCAGTACAACGTGGGTGACGCCATCGTGCCGATCGCTCCCACCGGTTCGTCAGGCCGATCCGACCTCGTGTGCCTTCGAGTTGAGGATCCGGAGTACGAAGGCAACCGTGACCCTGCTGCCGACGAGATCGGCTACTTCCATGTCGTGTCGGGCGTCTCCGCCACGGCGAAGGTAGTCCCGTCCGGAATGACGGCGATCCCGTTGGCGCGCCTCGACATTCCGGCGAACACGGCCACCATCACCAACGCCATGGTCACGGACCTGAGGCAGATCGCGAACCCTCGACGCGAGCGGACGCTGTACACCGCCTATCCCAGCGCGTTGAACCGGCTGGTCGCGCAGAACGGCCAGTGGTACAACTGGCCAGCCGCCGCCCGCTGGAAGGTCCCGATCCCGAGTTGGGCGACGAGCGCCAAGCTGCTGGTGACTCTTGCGGGCCTTCGTCTTTCGGAATCCGACGTGTTCGCCAACATGCAGACATCTTTGGGCACCGACACGGGGCAGACCACCGCCATCGACGACGACCAGGGCGCCAACATCCGCCGCAACACCGTCGTCCTCGCCGACACCATCACCCTCGCTGCGGCCCTGCGCGGCACCACCCAGGACCTCTTCGTGCGCACCCAACCCTCCAAATCCGAGTGGGGCAACCTCGGTGTCGACGCTGCGACTTCCTTGATCGCCGACGTGGAGTTCACGGAAGGCGTCGTTTGACACGACACCGTCACCACCACACCACGGCGCGGGGGAGAAGCAGGATCGCGCCTGATGGCGTCGCCGTCGTACCGCTACCTCACCGCTGACGCGCTCACCAACAAGGTCCTCGCCTGGGACCTGCCCCTGAACAACGTCGAGTTCGGGCCCGCACTGTCCGCGACAGGCATCTTCACCGCCACCGTCGAGCCCCGCCTGGCCCACCTGATCCGCGCGCAGCTCGACCCCGGCACCACCAAGATCTACGCCGAACGGGACGGACGGCTGCTGTGGGGCGGCCTGATCTGGAGAGCCGACCCCGAGGGCCAGCAACTCACCATCGAGGCTTCCGGCTGGGGCTCCTACCCCTACCGCCGCTATGACCTTCATGGCCAGCTCAACGCACGCGGCCCCTACACCTACGCCGACCCGTGCACCGTCATCCGGGACGTCTGGGCCTATTGCCAGGAACAGCCGGACAGCCAGCTCGGCATCCAGGTCGACGACACCACCTCCAAGGCCACCGTCGGCACCCCGGAAGACCCCTACCGGATCGACTGGTGGGACACGCCGTCGCTCGGCGACGTCATCGAGGACATGGTCGTCGTCGAAGGCGGCCCCGAATGGACCGAAGAGGTCACCTGGAGCAGCGGCACCCCGCAAGGCCGCATCCGGATCGGCTGGCCCCGGCTCGGCCGCCGCCGCACCGACATCCACTTCGAGTCCGGCATCAACATCACCCGGGCCGTGCCCATCGAGTACGACGCCGACAGCGCCGCCCAAGTCGTCGTCGCCCTCGGCGCTGGCGAGGGCCGCAACCGGCGCCGCGCCATCGATGCCGTACGCGACGGCCGCCTGCGCCTGGAGTACCTCCTCGAAGTACCCGAGGAGAAGGCGAACGACCGGCTCGCCGCCCGCGCCCGCAAGGAGCGCATCTCCCGCCAGGTGATCGGCGAGGTCACCGAGATCACCCTCCGAGACCATCCGTCGGCGCGCATCGGCTCGTGGCAGATCGGCGACGACGTACGCGTCCGGGTCCACGACCAGTGGACCGACTTCGACGCCTGGTGCCGCATCGTTGGCTGGCAGATCCGGCCAGCCACCGAAGACGCCCCCGAGCAGGCAGTCATCCAACTCCAGCGCGCGGACCGCTTCACCTACGGGGGAGGCACCGCGTGAGCAGCGAACTCGCCCGCCTGGCCGCCCGCGTCGCCGTCCTGGAGAAGCAGCTCTCCCGAACCACCCGCACGGCACGCATGGCGTTCTCGTCGGTCGAGGGCGGCGCGATCGAGGTCTACGACCAGGACGGCGCCCTGCGCGGCAGCATGGGCCTCCAAGACGACGGCACCGTCGGCTTCATCGCCCACAACGGTCCGCCGCCCCCCGCCCCCACGCCGCCCGTGGTTGAGTCCGCGCTGTCCGGGCTCACCGTGACCTGGCCGGGAACGTGGGCGAACGCCGAGACCGCTCCCCTCGATCTGGCCGAAGTCCAGGTCCACCTGTCGACGACCGCCGACGCCGAACCGGACACCAGCAGCCCCGTGGCAGCCTTCCACACGGCCGCCGGCGGAAGCATCACCCTCGCCACCGACACCTACACCCCGCTGTGGGTGCGCCTGATCGCGGTCAACACCTCCGGCACGGCCGGAGAGCCCTCGACCCCTGTGCAGGGCCAGGCGCGCAAGGCCGTCCCTGATGACCTCGTCAACGCGATCATCGACGAAACCAAGCTCGCACGCGGCGCGGTCACCGACGCGGCGCTCGCCCTCGGGGCAGTCAACTCCAGCGCGCTCGCGGCTGGCGCGGTGCTCGCCGAGAAGCTTGCCGCCAACTCCGTGACGCTGGGCAAAGTCGCGAGCGGCGCGATCACCCTCAGTTCGCTCGGCGGCGCGCTCGCGGACGCCACCAGCCAGCGCCTCATCGACACGATGGGCGAGGCCGCCGCCTGGCAGACCACCGATCAGGGCAGCGGCGCCACGTGGGCGCACCTCACCGGCGTACCGGACGCTCCCACCGGCGCGAACGTCGGTGAAGCCCGCGGCTTCATCCGGCTTCGTGGCACGACCCTCGTCCCGTACGAGCCCGGTGTCCTGTACCGGATCAGCGCCCGGATCAGGGCCACAGCCCAACTTGCCGCCGGCCCGGACGCGTTCTACGTCGGCGTGCTCGGCGTGGGCGCAGACCAGACCACCCTGGTCAACCGCGCCGGGGCGAACACCCCGAACAGCCACTACTACATCGCGGCGTCGTATCGATCGCTGCTGACCACGGACGGCTGGGTCACGGTCGTCGGCTACCTCAAGGACCGCGCAGCCGCAGGCTCCGCCGGCCCCAACAACGACCCGCGCTCGCCCGGCACCGTGCACGACGCCGTCCGGTACATCACCCCCTACTTGTGGCTCAACTACGCCTCGATGGGCGTCTCCGACTCCCCGGCCGTCATGCAGGTCGACGCCGTTGCCATCGAGGCGCTGAAGACCGGGATCGTCGACGCAACCAACCTCGTGAGCGGCTCGGTGACCGCCGCCGCGCTAGCGGCTGACTCGGTGATCGCCGGGAAGGTCGCGGCTGATGCCATCACGGGCCGCGAGATCGCCGCGAATTCGGTCACGGCAACCGAGATCGCGGCGGCCTCGGTCTCCACGGACAAACTGGTCGTCGCGGGCGGCACCAACGTGCTCAGCGACCCATCGTTCGAAGGTGCCTACACCGCGGCGATCGCCACGAACGTATGGTCCGTCGTCTCCGGCGGCAACGGCTCCGCGAAGGCACTCCGCGTCGACGCCACGGCGACGGCCGCCACGACACGATCCCTGAACCTCACGTCGATGCCGATCCTGAGCGGAGAGCAGCTCTACCTCGCCATCGACGCCAACGCGTCCGCCGACTGGGTGGGAGGCGCGCTCAAGTTCTACGCCCGGTGGCAGGACGGCGCGGGCGCGACCGTCGGCTTCGGCGTCGCCCAGGTGGACGTCCCGGCCCGCGGCTCGTGGCAGCGCCTTGCCGCCACGGTCACGGCGCCGGCCAACACCACCGCCGCCACGGTCTGGGTGGAGACGTACCAGTCGACCGCCGGAGCCGTGCTGTGGGACAACGCAGTCGTCCGACCGGTGGTCCCGGGGGTACAAATCGCCGACGGCGCAGTCACCGCGCCCAAGATCCTCGCCGGAGCGGTGACCGCAGAGAAGATCGCGGCCCTGGCCATCACGGCCGAGAAGATCGCGGCCTTGTCCGTCACCACGGACAAACTGAACGCACTCTCCGTCACGGCGGACAAGATCGCGGCCAATGCCGTGACGGCAACGAAGATCTCGGCGGGCGCGATCGAAGCGACCCACATCAAGGCCGGGGCAATCACGGCGGACAAGCTCGACGCCGACGCCATCAACGGCAAGACGATCAACGGAGCCGTCCTCACCGGCAGCACCCTTCAAACCGCCGAGAGCGGACAACGAGTTGTCATGAGCCCCGGAAACACCAATCCGGAGACCGGATCGATTGAGTTCTACTCCGGCAGCGCCGATGAATCGGCACCCGCAGAACTCAATACCGCCATCGCGTACGCCTCAGATTCCTCGGGCACCTACGAAGTTCCCAGCATTTCCCTGAGTGCTCCCCAGGTAGCCGGTTCAAGTCAAGAGACAGGGCTGTTCCTGCAAAGCCACGTTCCGGGCTACTCGGGAGCGATCTTCAACGTCTATGCAAACGATCTGAGCGGCAACGGAGTTGCCTACATCAACGGGTACGGCGCTGATACATCGGCCGCCGGATCGTCCATCGAGCTACACGTTCGCGACGCGCCCTCCAGCTCGTCCCAGGCCACTGCCAAGCTCACCTCCAGCGGATTCGCGATCGACCGAGATCTCAGCGTCTACGGCAAATCCCAGGGGCGCGGCTTTGTCGCACAGAAGACGCTGACCGCGAACGTCACGTTCTCCAGTACGGAGACGGCCCTCATCACCACCGGCAGCATCACGTTCAAGACCGGCCGCGCCTACCGTGTCTCCCTCTGGGCGCTGCACAGCGCGGCAAGCGACAGCTACGCGCTATATCGAATCCGCAAGAACACCGTGTCCGGGACGATTTACAAGGACCAGATAAGGGTCAACAATCTGCAAGCCTCCACAGTGAACGCAGCCGTTTCCGTCCAGACCATCCTGACCAACACCACGGGCAGCGATGTCACGGCCGCACTGTGCTGGACCGGAACTCAAGGCGGAGTTGCACAGACGTGGACCCTCGCCGCCAGCAGCAGCAACGTCGCCTACCTGCTGGTAGAGGACTGCGGCTCCGCCGACGACTACACCGGTCAAGCCATCACCTGACCGGCCCCAGCACGGCAATTCAGGTCTGCCCCGCGTCTCATAGACTGATCTTCAGCGGCGCGGGGCAGCCGAAGGGATCACCGTGACCGAGCCGCAGGGCCAGGACCCCACACCGTGGGAACTGCTACGGGCCATGCAGCAGATGCGCGACGCTCTTCGTAGTGACTTCGCTGCTCTCGGTGCCCGTCTCGCTGAGATGGTCACGAAGATCCAGTACGAAGCCGATCGGCGCACCGACGAGCTGAAGATCAAGGGCCTTGAGGAGGACATCGAGGCCATCAAGCGCGAGCGCGATGTGGAAAGGCAAGAGGCGCGAACCGTAGAGCTCGTAACACGATCATGGTGAAGGGCTGTTGAGTCGTCTCCAGCAGATCAGTCCGCAGGCCAGGGAGACTATGGCGTTGTGGAGGTCGAGCCGTCTGCCAGCGGACTGCGAGGTGCTTGAACTGGCGCGCGACGGTCTGCCTCGACGACATTCCGCAGCCCGTCGAGACCGACGATGTCCGCCGCCCCTTCGCTGTTACTGTCGCGCCATGTCCAAGATCGAGATAGACGTCGTGACCGCCGAGTTCTTCGATGCCTTTGACAACCGGGGCGGCAAGGCTGCCGACGTGGCCCGGATCCGCCAGCTGATTCTTCCGGGTGGCGTGATCGTCAAGACCGGCCCGGAGTTCACGGTCTACACCGTGGACGAGTTCATCGAGCCTCGCCAGCGGCTGCTGACCGACGGTCGGCTGGTCGAGTTCTCCGAGTGGGAGACCTCTGAACGGACAGAGATCGCGGGCGATATCGCGTCGCGGTTCGGCGAGTACCGCAAGTCCGGGATCTTGGATGGTGAGCCGTTCGAGGGAGACGGGACCAAGACCATCCAGTTCGTCCGCACCTCCGAGGGCTGGCGGATCGCAGCGTTTGCCTGGTACGACCAGCCCTGACCGCGGGGCGGTCCGGCTGCGGCTTATCAGCTTGGGTTGATGTGGTGCATCGCACCGGGCTCAATCATCCTCGTTCGGCACGGCATATCGAGCACCTTGACAGCCAGGTCGCCCCGCCCCCGGAAACGTGGACACAGGGCGCTATGAGCTCGCAACACGATCATGATCGGTGCTTCTTCAGCCGCCTCCAGCAGATGAGGGCGCAGGCCAATGAAACGAAGGCGTCGTGGAGTTCGGTGCGGCGTTCCCAACGGACGGCGAGGCGCTTGAACTGGTGGAGAAGCGCGAAGGTCTGCTCGACGACATAGCGGAGTTTGCCCAGACCTTTGATGTTCGGGGAGCCCTTGCGGGAGATGACCGGCAGGATCCGCCGCTTGCGCAGCTCTTCGCGGTGGGAGTTGGAGTCGTAGCCCTTGTCGCCGAGCAGCGAGTCGGGGCGGCGGCGCGGGCGGCCGGGGCGGCCTGCAACGGGCGGGATGCCGTCGACCAGGGCGAGGGTCTGGGTGACGTCGTTGACGTTGGCAGCGGTAGTGATGACCTTGAGCGGGGTGCCGCGTCCGTCGCAGATCAAGTGGTGTTTGCTGCCCGTCTTCCGCCGGTCGACCGGCGACGGACCGGTGTCGGCTCCCCCTTTTTCGCGCGGATGTGGGAGCCGTCCACACACGCGCGCGACCAGTCGAGTTCGCCGGCCGCGTTCAACTCGGCGAGCAGGATGCGGTGCAGCTGGTCGAAGACACCGGCCTGCTGCCACCGTTCCAGGCGCCGCCAGCAGGTCTGCCCGGAGCCGAACCCCAGCTCCAGCGGCAGCAGTTGCCAGGCTATGTCGTTGCAGAGGACGTACAGGATGCCCTGCAGACACAGCCGGTCCGCCACCGGCCGCGGCCCCGGCGCCCGCTCCGGCCAGGGCGGCAGCAGTGGCTCGATCAACGCCCACAAGTCGTCATCCACGATCCACGGCCGAGTACTCACACCCTCCCGAACGGCCGAATCGTCACATCAGTCACGCCCGACCAGAGCACTTCAACAAGATCGTGTTACGAGCTCGTAAGGCGGTTGGCGCTTACAGCCTTGGTCGCACCCGTCGTAGTTGGAGTGATCGTCGCCGTCGTAGCAGGCAGGCTCGGCCTGTAGCCTGATCAGGCGCGGGGGAGAAGCAGGAGCGCCTGATGGCGACACCCCTGTCCGCGTCTACTGCCCTGTCCGCGTTCACGGCGGAAGGCCTGGACGTGCGTGAGGTTCGATCGTGGGCCACGCACAACCGGAACCACGTCGGGGCCTGGGGGCCGGTGAACGGCGTGATGATCCACCACACCGGCCCGTACTCCTCCACCTCCGGGATGGTCGCCCTCTGCTACAACGGCCGTGACGATCTCCCGGGGCCTTTATGCCACGGTGTGATCGACAAGGCGGGCGCGGTCCATCTCGTCGGCTGGGGCCGAGCCAATCACGCCGGCCGGGGCGACAGCGACGTACTGGCCGCAGTCAAGGCCGAGACGAAGCTCCCCGTCGACGACCAGGGGAACGCCGACGGCAACCCGCACTTCTACGGCTTCGAGTTGATCAACGCGGGCAACGGGAAGGACCCGTGGCCTGAGGCGCAGGTCCAAGCCGCGGCCCGCGCCGCAGCGGCCCTTTGCCGGAAGCACGGCTGGACGGCGGAGTCCGTCATCGGGCACAAGGAGTGGCAGCCGGGCAAGATCGATCCCACGTTCGACATGCGCGACTTCCGCGCTCGTGTCGCCGTGCTGCTCAAGGACGACTCCCTGACTGAACCGGCGAAGCCCAGCCCGCCGAACTTCCCGGGGCGGAACGCCTTCGGCCCCGGCAAGTCGAACGTGTCGATCCTTCTGCTGGGCCAGCAGCTCGTGCGCCGGGGCTTCGGCAAGCACTACCGCGTCGGGCCGTCTCGCGACTGGGGGGAGGCGGACCGCCTCAACGTCGTGGCCTTCCAGCGTACCCAGGGGTGGACGGGGTCCGACGCCGACGGCTACCCCGGCCCCGAGACCTGGCGGCGCCTCTTCTCCTGACCCGCACTTCAGACCAAGGACCAAGGAGCACGACATCGTGAACTTCTACACCTCACTCCTGCGCACCGGCGTCCCGGCCGTGGCCGGCTGGCTCGTCGCAGTCGCCCTGAGCCATGGCCTCCACCTGGATGCAACTGCCGTCACCGGAGTGCTCACCCCGATCGCCACCTTCGCCTACTACGGCGTGTTCCGCTTCGCCGAGGAGCACCTGTCCCCGCGGTTCGGTTGGCTTCTCGGATACGCGAAGCCGCCGTCGTACGACCTCGCGGCCTGACGCTCGGCTCAGCCAGGAAAGGGAGAAGCCCCCACTATGTGGGGGCTTCGCCTCTTGGAGACCTTCACCGTAACACCCGCTGGTAGCTCCCCACGGGCACGCGATCACACGGTGCCCGTATTCTATAGGCGCAATGGCGGATGGTGAGGAGGTGGTCCTGGTGACGAAGGTGGAGAAGCCGTTTCTGGTGGGACTCCAGGAGTTCGGCGCGCTCTACGGCGTGAAGCCGGCGCAGGCGTCGCAGTGGATCACCCGGGGCGCCCTCGACTACGAGTACGCCGTGATCGTGTCCGGCGCACCGTACTGGCTCCTGAACTTCGCCGTTGAGTTCGGCCTCAATCGCCCGCGCCCTAAGGAGCCGAACGAGCAGGTCGTCGAAGAGATCAAGGCGTCGCAACCTGGGGGTGCCCTGATCGGCTCGATTGCCGACGTTCCGCCGCTCGTCGGTTTCCAGGAGGGGGCGGCGCTGTGGGATGTAAGTCAGCAGACGCTGGCGGAGCGCGTGCGCAGCCTGAAGGAACTGCCAGTGGACTACGACTTGTCGGGGTCGAAGTTCTGGCTCTTGGACACGGCGCTTGAGCAATTGGGGCCGGCGTTCAAGGCGATCAGCCGCGGGCGGGACTGGGCCGCAGACCGGGAGGTCGTGTCGGCTCTGCGTGAGCGGCGGTATGACGGTCCCGGCTCGGTGATCCTTCCGCGCGGGCCGGCGGCCCGCGCGGCCTCGAAGGCGTAGCTCCCTGCCCTTGCCCCTGCCGTGAACTCCCGGCAGGGGCAAGGGCGTTGTGTGGACACCCCCTCTGAATGCCTATAGAATAAGTGTGTCAGTTGAGGTGATTTCAGAAGGGATGCACGTGCGCATCATTGAACACGGCGACGGCCCGATCGTCGCCGTCGCCGGATGGGACATCAAGGTCGTCGCCGACGCGCTTCGAGTCCATATCCAGGTCGGCGGCGCCTCAGTGCGCGCCGCCACGCTCGTTGCCGTCCTCGATGTCGTTATGCCGAAGCTCAGGCTCCAGTCCTGCGTGTGCGGCAGTGTCGAGCATCAGGTTGCGGACTGCCCCGAACGCCCCATGCGTCGCCTGCGGTCCGTCTGACCTGCCACCCCTCGAAGGTTGACAGCGCACACTCATCACGCAAGATAGGTGTTTACAAAACAGAGTGAACCTAGAGGGGGGTTCGTGAACCGCTGCCTGACCCCGCTGCCTGGACTGGAAGACGACGCCATCCGGCGACTCGTGGCCCCGGCCCCATCCGCCGACCAGTCCATCCAGGAACGCTTCGAGGCATTCCACGACCTCAACCCGTGGGTGTTTCGAGCCCTGGAACGCATGACCGCGGACTGCGCCGACAAGGGCTTCAAACAGCTCGGCATCGGCATGCTCTTCGAGGTCCTGCGCTGGCGGTACGGACAGGCCACAGAAGGCGATCCATTCCGGCTCAACAACAACTTCCGCAGCCGGTACGTGCGGCTCCTCATCGAGCAGCACCCCGAATGGTCCCGCCTCTTCGAACTGCGCGCTCTGCGCTCTTCCTGAACTGCCCACCAGCCACTGCCTCTTGGAGAGAGACGTGACTACCCCTGCCCCGGCCCGCCCGGCCAGGCCCAAACTCAAGACCCGCAAGCCCACTGGCGTTGTGCCATGGCCGCTGATCCTCATCGAGGGCGAGGAGGCGAGCGGCAAGACCTACTCGGCCGCCGAGTTCTCCGCGTCCAAGCGCATCGGCCAGATGTACTGGATCGACCTCGCCGAAGGCAGCGCCGACGAATACGCGGCTATCCCCGGAGCCGACTACGTGATCATCGAGCACGACGGCACCTACCGGGACATCCTTGAGCAGATCGAAGCCGTGCACGACGCTGCTCGCGAGGCAGCCGCAGCTGGTGAACCACCCGTCGTCCTCACCATCGACAGCGTGTCCGCACTGTGGCGCCTGCTCACGAACTGGACACAGGAGCGAGCACGCCGGACCAAGAAGAACGCCAAGGCCCTCGCCGAAGATCCGGACAGCGCCGTCGACATCCCCATGAACCTATGGAACGACGCTGTCGAACGCTGGCAGCGGATCATGCACCTGCTTCAGACCCTGCCCGGCATCGCCATCGTCCTCGCTCGCGGCAAGCAGGTCTCCGCCGTCGACGACTTCGGCAACCCGGTCACCGGCCGCAAGGAGTGGAAGGTCAGCGGCCACAAGGACCTCGGGTTCGACGTCACCGTGTGGGTCCGCTTCCTGCGGGACGAAGACCCGCAGATCATCAAGGCCCGCTCCCTCAAACTGCGCGTCGAGAAGCGCCGGCCGCTCAAGGTCCCGGACTTCTCCATCGAAACGCTCGTCTTCGAGAGCCTCGGTTGCTCCACCGCCTCCGCGCCGCGCGTGATGCCCGCCCTCGCCGGGGACCGGGTACAGCCCTGGCTGCAACGGGTCGCCGCCTGCACGACCGCCGATGACCTGAGCGCCTTGTGGCGGGCCACCAAGCCCGACGAGTCCGGGTTGACCCGCGGTGAGGCAACCACCGTTCAGGCCGCCATCAGGGCCCGGCACACCGAGATCACCACCCCGGAGCGGGACTTCACGGACGCGGTCTCAGACGACCCGGCCGCCAGGCTGCGCGCAGCCGCTGAGCGTGAGAAGGGCGGCGAGGCAGCGTGACGCAGCAAGCAACCGTCAAGCCGGGGGAGCAGCAGGCATCGACGCCGGGCATCACCGGCAACCAGGGACTCGGAGCCGCCTCGATGCCGAGACGGCTCGCCCAGCTCCTCGACACGATGCGGACGCATGGCGGGCGGTGGACGACGGCCAGGGTCAAGGCCGTACGCGGTTCCGCAGCACCGGGCCGCCGGATCGCGCGCCGAGACCTCCAGAACCTGCACCGTCGCGGATTCCTGATCATGCACGAGGCGGACGGCATCCGCAGCTACACCCTCAGCAGGGCCGTCACGCCCTCGGCACAGCAGGATCCCGACTGGGTGAACGCCCTGTTGGGGGCCGCCGACGTGATCGAGGTGCTGCCTCCCGACACCGAACTCGAACCCGGCCGGGCGAATGCCGTCAAGTTGCTCCGTCGGATGGCCGTCGAGGGACTGGAGCACTACCCGCCCGCGCTCGTCTGGGCGAGGTATCTCGACGCGGACGATCTGGAGGCGTTCCTCGGCGAGCTGTCGGCGGAAGCAGCGGGCGCGGACGATCTGGCCACGCTCGCGGCCGTGGAAAACACGATCGCCACCTGGCGGTTCATCGGCGAGGCGCAATACGCCCACAACAGCGCAGCCGGACCGGGTAGTTCGGAGGCGGCGGCGTGAGCGCGCGAGACCTCCTGATCAAGGCCATGGTGCAAGCCGGTTGGACCGAGCGCATGGCGACGCAACTCGTCGCGTCAGTACGGGCCGAGGCGGTCACAGACTGGAAGAAGGAGGCCAGCTCCTCTGAGGGCTGGCCCGCCCTTCCCCGCATCGAGCTGTCGGACGTGGAGCTGGCGGCGCTCGCCCGGGTCGCGAACCGCGCCGTAGCCGACGCGATACACGAGGACCTCTGCCACTGCGCCGGGTGGCCGAACTCCTGCACCAGCGGCTACACGCCCACCCATTGGGTCACCGGCGCCTACCATCGGGCGCTGCCACCCGTGATCGCCCTCTGGGAGGGCATGCGGCTCCTGTCGCCCGCAACGTCCGTGCCGTCATCGGCAAACCACTGGGCACTGGCCGACGTGGTTCCCAACGCCTCGATCAAGCCCCGCAGCTCCACCAGTCGTTGTGTCACCCAGGACGGACAGCCTGTCGGCCAGACGCTCGACGAGCGGCATTGCGAGGAGCTCGGTCTCGTCGCCGTCGGGCCCCAGGACAGCGGCCCTTCGCCGCAGGATCCGACGGCTGCTGGGATGGCGCGCGCCGTCCAAGTCATGCGGGAGGAAGGACTGCGCCTGTCCGCGGATCTCCTCGTGGCACAGATGCAGATCGACGCGCTGAACAGGACCGAGCCGCACGGCTTCGTGGCGCCGCTGAACGGCACCTCGAACTTCTGCGACCACTGCGGTGCCCACCGGCTCGAAGCGGTCCACGACGCCTGACACCCCCGCACTCACCGGGCCCCTGCCCATGGGGCGGGGCCCGGTCCCTCTTGGAGACCTGATGACCACACTCACCACCAAGACCCCCTCGCTCTGGCCTGCCGCGCACGAAGCGGACGCGAGACGATCCCGTTCCCGCCAGCGACAGTTGGGCGCGTCCGACACCGTGTGCGAAAGACGCGCGGCGTACATCCTCGACGAGAGCGAGCCGACCGACGACTCCGATAAGCGGGCTGCGATCCTCGGCACCTACCTGCACGAGGGCCTCCTCACGGCGGCGAAGCGCGAGTACGGCTGGCTGATCGAGACCGCGGTCGGAGACGACTTGATCCGTGGACACATCGACGCCGTTCACCTGGACGCAGCCACCGCGCGCCGTCTGCCCAAGCGGCTGCGACCGAAGCAGCCGGCCGACGTCGTGACCGTCGAGGACGTGAAGACGAAGAGCCTGTTCGTGTGGGACCGCGTCGTCCGCTACGGAGCCACCGAGGCGGAGATCCGGCAGGTGTACCTGTACGCGGGCCTGCTGCGGTCCGTGGGATTCGAAGACCGATGGGGCCAGCGGCCCCTGTCGAGGCTCGGCCCGATCGATGTGCAGCGCATCCGTTTCCGGTTCGTGTGCCGGGACAACGGCGAGGAGCACATCCAGGAGTTTGCCTACGACGAAGCGGAGGCGCAGCGCGCCCGCTGGTGGGTTGAACTCGTGCGCAGCTACGAGCACCCGGAGCAGGCCGAGCGGGACTTCGACGGGCCGGGCCTCGACGCGATCTGCGACTACTGCGTCTTCCGCACCAGGTGCTGGGGGCACGGCGTCCGTCCCGGAGCCCCGGTGCAGACCATCCTCATCCACGACGACGCCGACCGTGCCCAGGCGCTGGCCGAGTACGTTCACGGCCACGAACTGGAGACCCAGGGCAAGAAGTTCAAGAGGCTCGCCCGGGCCAAGCTCGATGCCTCCGCCCCAGGTGTGTACGGCGACAACGAGCTGAAGTGGCAGGGCGGCCGAGACGTCACGGACGAGGAAGTCGACCGGGCCGCCGTCATCAACCGCTTCCGTGAGCTGGGCGTTGACCTGCCGACGGAACCGGATCTGGACCGCGCCGTGGCCTTGCTGCAAGAGGCCGGGATCGCCGTGCCGATGCGCACTGTCCGCCGGACCACGGCGCGCTCCATCAAGGTCAGCCCCGCTCGCACCGGCACGACCTGACCTCGACTTCCCCACTGACCGCCGTGCACGCCGCGCCCCTGGGCTCCGGCCGTGGCGTGCACGGCCTCTCCCTCCCCGATCGTGCTTTCCCCAAGGAGTGCTATGTCCGTCCACCTGTTGTTCGCCGCCGCCGACCTGTCGCCGAGGCAGGTGACCCCTTTGCAGAAGCTCGCCCTGATGAAGATCGCCGACAGCGCCGACGACCAGACACGTATCTCCACCCCCACCCTCCAGCGGATCGCGTCGTGGGCCGGCGTCTCGGAGAACCAGGCGGACGAGATCGTCTGGGAACTGGCGGAGAGCGGACTGCTTGCGGTCGACCGCCACGAAGACGAGGTCAGTTACCGGGTCTTCCCCGACGGAGTGCCATCCCTCCGACACAGATGAGCTCCCCGACGCCCCGCCCCGCACCGCTCAAGGGAAAGCCCGAATGTCCATAGCCCTGCTGGTCGCCGCCGCCTACCTGCCGCCCGAAGAGGTGAACCAGGGGCAGAAGCTGGCCTTGATGAAGATCGCCGACAGCGCCGACGACGAGACCCGCATTGCTCGGCCCGGCGGGCTACGCCTGGAAGCGTGGATCGGTGTCACGGAGAAACGCGCCATCACGATCGTCACCGAGCTGGTCGCCAAGGGCCTGGTGGAGCGGCTGGAGACGGGCAAGGAAGGCCGTTCCGCCGCCTACCGGATCTTCCCCCACGGCGTGCCTGACACACCCACACGAGCCGAACTGGAAGCGCGTAAGGCGCAGCGGGAGACGAAGCCGAAGAACCAGAACAAGGTCCGCAGAGGGGTGACCAGAGCCCAGCCGTCGAGGCCCGCGATGACCCGTAGGGACGTGGAGGATCGTGAGGCAGCCCGGGCGGCCCGCGCCAAGGCCGTCAACGACGAGGGGGAGCAGGGCGGCCAGTCGGATCCTGGCTCGGAAGAGGAGCCCTCGACGGCCGCAGGGTTTCACGGGTGGAACCCGGATGGGGGTGAAGAGTGGGTTCCACCGGTGGAACCCACTGAGTTTCAACCGTGGAACCCTGACGGTTCCACCGGTGGAACCCCTTCCTTTCCTTCTTTTCCTTCCTCTGATCCTTCCTGTACCCCCCCTACCCCCACGGCTGACGCCGCAGAGGAGCCCGCTGCCGCCGAGAGCAATCCGCCTGCTCCCGCTGCCCGTTGCCGGAAACACACGGAACGGCCTGGAGCCAACTGCCGGGCGTGCGGTACGTCTCCCCGAGCTGCCCGGGAGCACGACAGGCGGGAGGCCGCAGACGCGGCGCGACGGGCTGAGCAGGAGCGGTTGGAAAAGATGCGGGCCGACAGGCGGGATGTCCTGGCCCGACGGGAGGCGGACCCCGAGGGGTACCAGAACGCGCGGCTGGAGGCTCAGAGAGCCGCCCGTGAGGGGGCGATCCGGAATAGGGAGCGCCCAGCTGGACGTCAAGTCACAAGAAGATAACGCTCATCGCCAGGATTGGATCACACTCCGTAATGCCTATAAAATAAGGGTGTCGAGTTGAGGGTGAGGCTTCTGCCCCTCTCGGGTCGATGAACTCGCAAGGCCGATCCGGCTTCAAAGATAGGCGTTTACTCTGTAACGTAAACGCCGGGCCTCTTGGAGGAGACCGTGAACAACCTGGCGCTGGCGCCCCTGCCTGACCACAACCGACTCGACGCCCCCCTGTGGCAGAAGCTGTGGCACAACTACAGCCACGTCATCACCCCGCTTCGCACCCTCGGCCTCGTCACCGACGTGGAGCTGTGCGGCGGCGAGTACAGCGTCGTCGCCGACCTCCCCGACGGCACGCACCTGCTGATCGCCGCTGGCGAATGCCTGCCGGTCGACCCCGCCGAACTCGCGGGTTGGACGGTCATCCGCGCCCACCACGACAACCCGACCGTCGACTACCTCGTGTACGACTCCACCGACGGCGGCGACCAGGAGGAGAACGGCAGCGCCACCGCTCCGATGCTCGGCGCGATCACTGAGTGGCTCATCCGCAACGAGCACCACCTGCACCTCCCGGACTTCCACCTCCGGATCGAGGCCCTCCTCGCCAGCCTCCAGGCAGCCCCGACACGACCGGAGGCCACCAAGAGCGCCTGCCACTGCCTCTTCGCGCATCCGGCCAACGACGCCGAGCGGGCCGCGCTGAACAAGGACCTCGACTACGCGCGCACCATCGGCGACCTGTTCGGCATCCAGGTCGCCCTGGTCCGCCTCACCACGGCATCCGACTGCCCCGCCCGCAAGGAGCAGCCGTGACGATCCTCTACGTCCTCCTCGTGCTCGGCCTGGCTGTTGCCGGAGGCCTCGCCTTCCTCGTGCTGGAGCAGGTCCGCTGGGACCGCCGAAACCGCCGCCTCCTCTGCACGACCTGCGGCAACTACCACGCCCGCCACGCCGACCACCGCTGACCGCGCCGGCCCGCCCCGTCGAGGGGCGGGCCCCGGACCAACCTCTTGGAGATCTGCATGCGCGGTCACCGAATCCGCCTTCGCCTTACCAGCTGGCCCCGTCATGGCCTCGAACTCACCGACACCCCCCACCCCCGCTGCACCGAATGCCACGGGCAGGGCGGATGGAACGAGGACTACGCGGCCCCGGACGGTGACTACGGCGGAACCAACTGGGTCATCTGCGGGTGCTGGAAGCCGGAGCACCACCTGTTCCTCCTCCGGCTCCCGCGCCGCCGCCCCCGCGGGCCCTTCAGCGACGAACCCCCCTTCTAGCCCGCCCGATTACTCGCGCCCGGAGACACCCGTGACCCGCACCGGCTGGATCGAAGCCGCCCCTTGCAAGGGCATCGCCGGCTTCGTGCACCGCCAGTCCACCGCTACCGCCGACAAGGCGGAGGACGACGCCCGCGAACGCGTCGACCACTCCCGCAGCCAGCTCGACGTATGCCGCCGCTGCCCCTTCCGGCAGGAATGCGTGGAAGCGGTCGCACCCGGACAGAGCGGCTTCGACGGAGTGTGCGGGGGGCGAGTGTGGCGCGACGGCCAGGTCCTCGCGACCGCCTTCGACCACCGCAAATCCGGGCCCGACAACACGGAGTTGGCCGAACGGGCCGAGCCCCGCTACCGCTGCGGCACCGATGACGGATACCGGCAGCACCTGCGGGCGGGCGAGAAGCCCTGCCGGGCCTGCACCCCGGCATACGAACTCACGGCGCCCGCCCGCCGCGCCAAGTACCTGGCCTCGCGCGCCGCCACCTGACCACCACCCCATGTGTCGGGCCCAACTGCCGCCCGCGCACTCCCTCTTGGAGACCAACCGTGCTCACCGTCGGCGACTTCTACGCCGGTGCTGGAGGAGCCTCTCTCGGCATAGCCCGCGTGCCCGGCTGCGCCATGCTCCTCGCCGCCAACCACTGGCAACTAGCCGTGGACACCCACAGCCTCAACTTCCCCAACGTCCTGCACGACTGCGCCGACATCTCACAGATCGACTTCCGCCGATACCCGCGGGTCGACATCCTGTGGGCCAGCCCCGAGTGCACCAACCACTCCATCGCCCGTGGCGTCCGGATCGCCGCCGACCGGCAGCCCGACCTGTTCGGCGAGATCCTCCCGTCCGAGGCCGCCGAGCGCAGCCGCGCCACCATGGACGACGTCCCGCGCTACCTCGAAGCAATGCTCCTGCGCGGCAAGCCCACCCTCGGCGGGATCGTCGAGAACGTCGTCGACCTCATCAACTGGATCGGTTGGCGCTCCTGGAAGATCCGCATGGAGGACCTCGGCTACAAGATCAAGGTCATCTACCTCAACAGCATGTTTGCCCGCCCCCGCTTCGGCAGCCCGCTCGCCCCGCAGTCCCGCGACCGCATGTACGTCATGTACTGGCTGAAGAGCATCCGCGAACCGAACTGGGACAAGTGGCTCAGCCCGGAGGCCGACTGTCCCGACCACGGGGTCATCGCCGCACGCCAGTCCTTCAAGAACGGCATCGAGTGGGGCCGCTACCGGGCGCAGTACGTATACGTCTGCCCGGCGCCCGGCTGCAAGCAGGTGGTCGAGCCACCAGTACTCCCGGCCGCCGCCATCAACTGGAAGAAGCCCGGCACCCCCATCGGCTCCCGCAAGCGGCCCATCGTC
The DNA here is from genome assembly GCF_024612015.1 of Streptomyces sp. CA-210063. Lineage (NCBI taxonomy): Bacteria > Bacillati > Actinomycetota > Actinomycetes > Kitasatosporales > Streptomycetaceae > Streptomyces > Streptomyces sp. CA-210063. The sequence goes on along the minus strand of NZ_CP102512.1, from coordinate 4,571,850 downwards.
GAGAAGACCCGGGATCGCGTGCAGGCCGGCATCGACCGGTACGAAGGCTGGCCCTTCGCCGTGCCCATGGAAGGCCGGGACGGCAAGTCGCCGTGGTCGCTGGTCGGCGGGCCGATGCGGACGTTCACCACCCGCCAGGAGACCGCCATCGCCTACGGGCCCGGCCAATTCCTGCCGTTCATCGCGGAAATGCGCGGCGGCGGATCACAGAAGAAGGCGCGCGGTGTCGACGAACCCCTCGCCACGTTCTGCGCCTCCGGCCTCCACCACGCGCTCGTCACCCCGCCCCTGCTCGTCCCGTACTACGGCAACGGCAACGCCCGGCCCGCGAGTGACCCGCTGAGCACCGTCACCACCGTCGAGCGGCACGCCCTGGTCACCCCGCCGCTGACCAAGCCGATCACCGTCGACGAGTGCTTGCTCCGCATGCTCGACCCCGACGAGATCGGCCTCGGCATGGCCTTCAACGACACCTACAAGGTGCTCGGCACCCGGCGTGAACAGGTCCGCCAATACGGCAACGCCGTCACCCCGCCCGCTGCCGAGGTCCTCATGTGCTGCCTCGTCGAAGCCATCACCGGCCAGGACCTCTTCGCCCTCGCCGCCTGACCCACCAGACAACCGAACCCGCCGCCCGGCCCCGGGAAGGGGCCGGGCCTAGGAGACCAACATGCCCACCATCACCGCCAAGCTCGACCTGCTCACCGGGCAGCAACTGCTCGCTTCCCTACTCGACGCCTGCGGCGGACTCGTCACCTACCGAGCCGAACACCTCGGCGCACATCTCGGCATCTACACCCGGTTCAGAGCAGCCAGCGAGCACTGCGAGGACGAGGCCCGCTCCCGCCTCGTCCTCGAAGGCGGAACGGCCAAGTACCTCTGGTTCCGCGACGAAGAGGACGAGAACATCGCCGAGCTCCACGTGGAGATCGACGGCGTGAAGACACCGACGGGCAACAAGGTCATCGTCACCGCGACCCCGAACACCTACCAGCCGCGGAACGCCCAGTGATGACCGTCCGGCTCCTGCCCCCGGTCACCGGCATCCGGGACCGCTCGGACGCGCATCCCCTGGAGGAGGCGCCCCCACTGGTCCGCACCCGCGCGATGTCACGCTGGCACCGGCCCCGCTCCGGCTACCGCGAGGCCGTCGGCCGCGTCGTCTTCAACCTGTGGTGCGGTCCGTACGTCTCGGGCGACTACCTGACCCGGACCATTCCCGTCACCGGCGAACGCATCTGCGGAACCTGCGAAGGTCGCGCCGCCGGCGCGGGACAGATTCCCCAGCCCGAAGGCCGCGAACTCGTCTTCAACCCACGCGAGTTGCACCGTCCCCGCTACTGCCCCGGCTCCCGCACAGTCCTCTACCAGGAGCAGCCCGGAGGGCGGGTCGGCCGCTGCCTCGTGTGCAGCACGTACGAACCCGTCCGCGCCATGGGCGGCCCGTACGACCCGCGCTTCGCGATCACTCAGCACCCGCCCGGGCCCGGCCTGGTCAGCCCCTGCCCATGGCACCGCTGGAAGCAACTCGTCGCCCACGACGCCCATGCCGTCTGCGCCTGCACGCGGGGGGCAGCGTCATGACCCGCCACGTCATCCAATTCAGCGGCGGCATCGGCAGCTTCGCCGCAGCCGTGCGCGTGGCGAAACGGCACGGCACCGACGACCTGGTCCTGCTCATCGCGGACACCGGCATCGAGGATCCCGACCTGTGGCGGTTCGCCGACGACACCAGCCGTCTCCTCGGCGTACCGCTGACCAAGGTGTCCGACGGCCGAACCCCCTGGCAGGTCTTCCACGACAAGAGGTTCCTCGGCAACGACCGCATCACCCCGTGCTCCAGGGCCCTCAAACAGATCCCCTGCCTGGACTGGATGCGGCAGCACGCCGGACCGGACGACTCGTTGGTGTACATCGGCATCGAAAACACGCCGCGCGACCGGGCCCGCATCCCCGCCATTGCCCGCAACTGGAAGCCCTGGCAGACCCGCTTCCCCCTGTGCTCCAAGTGGGAGCCCGCGCGCACCAAGCAAGAACTCCTGGATGAGGCAAGGGCGTTGGGAGTCGAACCACCGAGCCTGTACGAGCTCGGGTTCAGCCACAAAAACTGCGGGGCCACGTGCGCCAGGGCCGGACAGAAGCAGTGGCTACGCCTCCTGGAGGTACTGCCCGACCGGTACGCGCACGCCGAAGCCGAAGAAGAGGCACTCCGCGCGAAGCTCGGTGACGTCGCGATCTTGCGTGAACGGCGCAACGGAGTCGGCCGCCCGCTCCCCCTGTCGGAACTCCGGCGCCGCCACCAGGCCGCCCCCACCCTCGACGACGCCGTCAGCACCCTCCACTCCGCGTCGCGGACGGAGGTGCAGCGGTGATCGACGAGGGTTCCGACAAGCTCCGCGACGACGTCGCAGACCCCGCCACATGGACCGTGCGCGTCTGCACCGAGAAGTGCACGACCTGCATCTTCCGGCCGGGAAACCTCATGGACCTCACACCCGGCCGGCTCGCCCAGATGATCCGTGACGCCATCGCCAACGAGGGGCACATCGTCTGCCACTCCACGCTGGGCACCGACGCGCCCGCGATCTGCGCCGGATACGCGGCCCACCCGCGCGGCAGCGCGGCCTCCCTCGCGCTGCGCCTGGTCCGGGCGGGCGTACTGACCATCCAGCCCGTCACCCCGGCGGCCAAGGACCGCCCGATCCCGTGCTCTACCTCGCCACTCCCTCCAGCCCCGAAGCGAGGTCGGCGATGAGTGCCGGACTCCTCGGCTGCATGACCACGCCCAGCCAAGGCAACCGCGTACCTGACGGCGCCCTGTACGCCTGCGACAACGGACGATTCGGCAAGGGCTGGCCGGGGCCCGAGCGTTGGTGGGCCTGGCTCACCTCCACCGTCGACCGGTACGGCGCCGACCGCTGCCTCTGGGCTGTTGCGCCCGACGTCCCCATGGACGCCGAGGCCACCCTCAGTGACTCCCGGCCCTGGCTGGCGCCCATCCGCGCGCTCGGAGTGCCCGTCGCGTACGCAGCTCAGGACGGCTCGCAGGCTCCCGGACTGATCCCCTGGGACGAGATCGACCTGCTGTTCCTCGCCGGATCGACCGAGTGGAAGACCGGCCCGTACGCCGCCCAACTCGCCGACGAAGCCCAGCGTCGAGGCAAGACCGTCCACATGGGGCGCGTCAACTCCCGACGGCGCCTGCGCCTAGCTCACCACATGGGATGCACCACCGCCGACGGCACCTACCTGGCCTTCGCTCCCGACGTGAATCTGCCCCGGCTCCTCGCCTGGACACGAGAACTGACCACCGCACCCACCCTCCCTATCTGAGAGACGACCATGCCCCGTTCCCCACGCACCAGCACCGCCGTCAGCCACACCCGCATCGCGGCCTGCAACATCCGCCGAAGACGCGCCGAACTCGGCCTGTCGAGACGGGGATTGACTGCCAAAGTCCGCGCAGCCGGCCACCCCTTCGCCCGCGGACTGCTCACCCGACTCGAAGACGGCGTCAACACCGCGGGCGGACTACCCGCGATGAGCGTCGACCAGCTCGTGTGGCTGTCCGACGCGCTCGACACCACGCCCGCCGAACTACTGCGCCCCCCGACCGAGACCCCCGACGCCGCCCAGGGGAACTCATGACGAACCGCAACAGCACCGTCCCGGTCCGCACCGCCGCCGCGATCCTGTCCGGCACCGTCACCTACCTGCTGACCAGCAACGGCCTCCTGGCCGTGCTGGCCGCTGTCGTCGGCGTCGTCATCGCGGACGACTGAGCGCAACGCACCGGAATGGATCTCCCTTGAACGACCCGAACCCTTCACCGGAGTTGGCCCCGTGTGTCCGCTGCACGCTCCGCCGAAACCGAGCTGGCCTGACCGCCCCCGACCCGGCATGGCGGTCGGAGATCACCGGACTGCTGTGCGTGCGCTGCTGGTCGGCCTGCGCCGTGACCTACGAGCGAGTCGGCTTCGTGACGCTCGACGACGCGGGGACGAACGGCACGGACGACGACCTCGCCACCTGGCTCCTGGGCTCCGCCCGGTGACCGCTGACCTGAACCGAACTGAATCCCGGCACACCAGAAGGAACGCCTTGATGCCCCGCTCCCCCCGTACCGCCGCCGCTGTTGGCGTGGCCGTTCACGGCAACCAGGTCTACTCCGCCCGCAGCATGGCCCTGACCGTTGTCCCACAGGACCCGACAGGCGGGAAGGCGGGCACCCGTTGAGCCGCACCACGACCGCGGTGCTATCCATCGTTGCCGTAGAGACCGGCGGCAAGTTGGACTGCTGCGACACTGGCACCGCCCACGTGTGGGTAATCGTGTCCGCCTGGTCCCCGCGCCGCGCCTACCTCACCGGCGCCCGCCCGTTCCTCAACACGGTCGGCTGTGCACCACATGATCTGGTGCACGAGTACTTCACCGCCACGGTCCCGGTGGAACCGCCCGAGGACATCGACACAGCAGGAGAGCGGCTGGAGTGGCAGCAGTTGGAGGTGTGCCCGCCTCTCCCCCCAGAGCTTGCTGAGCTCGCCCCGCCGCCCCCGGACCCACATGCCTGCCGGGGGAGGGACGGGCACGTCCCGCACGAGTTCGCGTCGCCTCGGTGCCGGTACTGCGGTGCAGAGGGCGAGGCACCTCAGTGAGCGCGCCGATCCAGGTGGAGCCCGCCTCGGGAGATCAGCCGGAGGCGGGGGGCGCCCATCCGGACTTCGAGGTGCTGGTGCTCAACCACCGCCCCGCGCCGCAGGGCAGCAAGCGGCACATCGGCCACGGCCGCATGATCGAGCAGTCCGTGCGGGTGAAGCCGTGGCGGCACGCTGCTGCTGCCGCTGTCCGCCAGGCCCTGGCCGCAGCTCGGGGCAAGGACGAGCCGGAGCCGGCGCCGCTGGACGGGGCACTATTCGTGCAGATCGTGTTCACCGTACGAAAGCCCGCCCGGCCGAAGCGCCCGACGTGGCCGGTGACACGGGACTCGGGCGACTTGGACAAGCTGTTGAGGTCCACGTTCGACGCGCTCACCGACGGCGGGGCGATCGCGGATGACTCGCGTGTTGTGAAGGTGGCCGCGTCCAAGGTCCATCCCGGTGAGGGAGAAGGTGCGCTGGACGCGCCGGGCGCGGTGATCCGCGTCTGGCGCCTAGGGGAAGCCCAGGCCACAGCTCGTGCGATTGCGGTGGGTTGACCTGCGAGAACTCTCTGTCCAGGGGTTGAAATTCCCACTCGGGAACTTTCTCCCCCACCTGTATGCCTATAAAATAAGGGCATGAAGGAAGTGAGAGAGACACAAGAGGTGCCGTTCACCTATCCGTACTGCCGCAGCCATGACATCCGATGCCCGGAGCTCGGCTGTGGTGCCTGCGCCTGCGACCACTGCTTCGACTGCGGAGCCTGTCCCGCCGATGCCTGCGACCACGACGCCTAACCAGCGGACCTCGCCCAACACAGCTGGAGAACTCATGACTTACAAGAAGGGCGACCGTATTGCCCTCGTGTACACCACCGATCCCCACACCCAGCTCAAGCCCGGCGACGAAGGCACGGTCCAGCGGTTCGACGTCGGCCTCTGCATGCTCTACGTGGAGTGGGACAGCGGCTCCAGGCTCTCGATGCTTCTCGACGACGGCGACGAAGTGACTGCCGTATAGCCGTGCTGGGCCCGCCTCCACGGGGGTGGGCCCAGCACGTCACGTGACCCTGCTACTGGAGCAATGACTGAAGGATCGAAGTTCATGGCGGTGGAGCAGACCCGGGCTCTCGTCGACGCCGCGCTGGAAGCGGCGGCTGATCACGGTCCTGATCAGCGCCCCCGTCCACCGCTGATCCGGCCAGCCGTGCGTGCCTGGACTCTTGGTCAGCTCTACTGCCGGCTGGGTGAACGGGGTCTCGCCCAGCCTGGGCAGCGGGGCCGAACCCGCCGAGCGCGTTTCGGATCTTGCGCCCCCAGAGTGCCTTCCACCAGGCGAGACGATGCGCTGATTCCTGAGGGATCGTGAGATATACGGCGACGAGTGCAGCGCCGAGGAGCCACACGAACCAAGGCACGTCAAGGATTCCGCTCAGTGCGGCACCGTAGCCACCACCGACGATTCCGTAAATGATCTTTCGTTCGCCTCGCATGCCTCTGGAACCCTTTCCGCGCTTCCCTCAACGGGATGACCGACGTGACGCAAGTGCAGCATCCGACGGATTTTTCGCGCAATCAGGTGGAAACCCGCGCCATGCACCGGGACAATGTTGCGCGCTGTGCAAAAAAGGAGGCGGCTACAGCGTGACCGAGGAGCGCGGGCCGGCACGGCCCGGACGGAGGCCGGCAGAGCCGAGCACGGACTGCGTCGAGATGAGGAACCTTGCGATCCACTTGCAGGGGCTGAGACAGGCCTCTGGAATCACCCTCGAAGGCTTGGCCCGTGAACTCACTGCTTCTGCAGCGGACGAAAAAAGAATCTCTATCTCCACGCTTTCGCGCCATTTCCAGGGAGAGACTCTTCCGGATAGAGAGCTACTGCAGTTCCTCTACCGATTGCTGGGGAAGTCGGCCGACCTGGACAATCCAACCGCGGAATTCGAGGCAAGCCTGCGCATCCTTTTCGCCGCAGCTAGAGTAAAGAACGAATTAAAATGGAAGGCATGGACGGAAGAACTGCGGGGACATCGCCTCCAGAGAGATCTCGACACGGCAAGGCTGAAGTTAATCGAACTGGGTGTAGAAGTAAAAGAAGGGAAGCCGACTTCGCAAGTCACAGTGCCAGCCGACGGGGTGGGTCAAGCAGAACTCGATGCCCAGGTGGCAGAGAGCGCGAATGAACTATTTGACGAGGGTAAGTCGCGTGAAGCCGACGAATTGCTGTTCAAGCACACAGAACGGCTCAAAGTCGACCGGCTCATGAACTTTCTCGATCTATTGTTCGAAAATGAACGAGGTGCCGCAGCCCTCCGCGTGCTGGAATCAGCAGCGAAGGAGCGCGATCTTCGGGAAGTTTCCCAAATTCTACGCCACGTAGCGCAGCACGAATTTGAAGAATTGGATCAAGTCTGGGGGGTGAATGCCCGCTACGTTGCCGGAGTCGTTTCACGCACCAGAGATTCGAAATTCGTTGCAATGCTGGCGAACGTGATGGAGAACGACTCAAGGATGCATCATCCTGGAGTTCTCCTTTATGAGCGCGTGAAACTTTGCCAGGATCGCGACCTGCCGGCCCTGTATCCGCTCCTGGGGAGTGACGCCCAAAAGGCGTATCTCTCTGAATTGACTCAGTCCAGGGAATGTGACTGCGTCGTGCGTGTCATCCTATGGATTGCACAGAATGATCCAGAGAAAACGATTGACACGCTGAAACAAGCCTCTACTTCTCAGTATGTAGGCGAGGGCCAACGAGGGGAGCGCAGAGTTAAGATTTACAAGCTCCTCCTGGAGAAAGGGTGGCCCGAGGACTCTGCCTCCGTGATCCTTCAGGAGGGAGACGAGACCGAGTAACTGCGGTGGAGGCGCGGTTCGTTTCCGAGCCGAAGTGCTCGCTGAGGGCTAGTGCCCTGCGCCGGAAGTTCCTAGGTAGTTCGTACTGGGCCGCAGGCTGTCAACACGCCTGGTCGCCGACCGGAACCCAAACGCCGGGACGAGACGGATCTACCAACGGATTACTGGCGCAGGACACTAGACGCCCGTCGGGCTGTTCCGGGATCTCATGGAGAACAGCGTCTGAAGTGGCGGGGGAGTCAGGCTTGGCATCAGATCCCACTGGCAGCCAGGGACGCGTTGATCGAGATCCCGCAGCATCTGGCGGGACAGGAGCAGTGACAAGGAAGAGCGGGCGCGGTCGGCCGGACTGGTCGGGGCGGAACGTAGCTCGGCGAGCAGGTACGTCGCCCCGAACGGCAACCAGCGCGCCAGCGTCCACTCCGTCACGGCCTCACCGGGCTTGCCGGCGTCGAGTTCGGCCTCGGCCCGCTCGGCCAGATCCACCGCCCACTCGTGGAGAGAAGTATCCGCCCGCCACGCAGCGCGGAGATCTTCAAGCGGGACGGTGGCCGCCAACTCGCGGAGCACATCGCGGACATCACCACGAGGAAGGAGAGCGAAGCCGTCCTCCTCGTCGAATACGGCTGTGCCCACGTCCTCGGACACATCGGCCATGGTGTACTCGGCCAGAGAGGCCATCGGATTGGCGCCTGCCTGGGGCTGCATGGCGCGGAACAGACCGCCCAACCCGTCCGGGGTGATGGCCGGACCACCCGTGAGCATGATGTCCGCCGCCGCCACGGTGGCGTCCTTCGGGGTGAAGGCCTCCGGTTCAGGGTTGCTGTCGTACGCGGAGAGTTCCGGTGGCGGCCATTGCACTCCTGCCTCCCGGGCCCAGCGCGCGATGCGCTCATCGATGCGCCGCGCGCGGGCAGGTACCAGGGTCATGGTGCCAGCAACAGCGGCCCGCTCGGCGGCCTGGGTGATCTGCTCCTCGTCACTCTTCGGCGCACCGTAACTTCCGTCGTCGGCTGATTCGTTGGACGGGGCTTCGCCGCTCAAGACGATGTCGTCCACTGCGGCGGTGAACGCCGCACGGACCACGGCCTCCGACACAGGCCGGTCCTCCGCGAACAGCAGGAGTGCGAGGTCCCTCGGCCGCCGGCCCCGGCCTGCCAGCCGGGCCAGTGCCACAACCAGATCGAACGCCTCCGGCTCTGGACGCGACTCCGTGCCTTTTCCTCGGCCGAGCCGTACGACCTTGTTGCCGGGGAGCAGTGGCCACTTCCGCCGCCGCCAGGTCTCCAGCTGCTTCACGGTCACTGTGAAGCCGTGCTGTTGAGCATGATCGATGAGCTGCTGATCCGCCGGACTCGGCGTCGTATCGCCAGACACAGGCCGACGCTACCCCCTTCGCCTCCCCGGAGTGGGGATTACAGACCCCCCACCTTTGCCGGATCGGTGCAGCCGGGCGCTGATCCGATGGTTCTCGGCCCCGCGCTGTACCTCACGGACGCGGAGCCGGCCGGAGCAGCCGTCTACAAGAAGGGGGTGGAGGCGATGAGTCGTCGACGCCGCGCACTAAGAGGAGACCGTGGGGCTCGCGCTACGCGACGCCGGGAGGCCGCCCGAGATTCCTGGGCCACGGCAGCGGTCATGGCTGCCGTCTCGGGAGGAGTGCGTGCCGTCGTGGCCTGGCTGCTGAGCCTGCTGGGCGTGGACTTCTAGGCGTGACGCTGTACGGCCGCGAGGCCGCGATCTTCTCGGCATCGCCCCAGGTGAGGAGTTCGCGGCCGGGCTGTGATGGGTCGTCCAGCCGTTGAGATTTTCCCTTGGCGAGCTTCCTCCCCCCTCTGAATGCCTATAAAATAAGGGTAACGGTGAGGGGGACGGCCCCACACCTGAAGGGAGACACGGTGACCCCAAACATCCACGCGCCGACCGCCCCGGCCGCAGACGACGAGGTGGTGACGGCACCCCTCGCCATGCTGCGCGCGGCAGATGTCCACTGCCTGCCCGATGGCGACAGCGGCGGGTACTACGCCGTCGTCCCGCTCGCCGACGGCACGCGCATCACCTTCGCCGGCACCACCGTCAACCGCGACAGCGAACACCCCGACGTCAGCATCCATCACCCCGTCCGAGACCACGACAGCTGGAGCGCGCAGTGGAGCGACGACGGAAGCGCGTTCGCCGATGTCTACGACTCCCGCGACCAGCACCTCGCGTACGAAGCGGACACCGCGGCTCTTGTGGACGCTGTCCTCCGGTGGATCCCTCGGCACGGCGGCAGCGTGCCGGAAGAAGGCGTAGGGGAGACCGCCGAGCAGCTCGCGACAACCGTCCTCGCCGAATGGGGCATCACGGCGCACACTGATGGCGATGCCGGTAACACCTGGCTAGTCATCAGCAGCGACCAGGCTGCGACGACCCTCGCCGCCACGGGAAGAGTCCCCTACGTCCTGCTGTCGCTCCACAACTCGGACGACGACGAATGGGTCCTTGACCGTCCCCCCGTCCGCCCTGCCGACCGGTGGAGGCTCGTGACCGGAGACGCAACCGGCGCTGAGCGGGACTGGATGACCCAGCCGGTCGACCAGCTCGCCAGCTGCGTCGAGGCGATCGCCGACTGGCTCACCGAACCCCAAGCGGGCACGGCCTGGTGGGTGGTCTACACCGACGACGGCGACGGCATCGGCATCGTCGGATGCCACGAAGTCCCTGACTCGCTGGAGGAACAGGAGGCGCTGTTCGTGGAGTTCGTGGTCGCCTGCCTCAGCGTCAGGTACGTCGTAGCCGTCGACGACGAGGCCGCCATGACCGCAGTTCTCCGCGAATGTGACCCGGCCTTCCGCGACCAGGAGCAGGCCGGCGCGCTCCTCGACGCCGTCATGCAAACCCTCGGCACGCACTGACCCCCCTCCGAAGCCCCCACCGCCCCCGGCGCACGGCCATCCGGCCGCGCACCGGGGGCGGCCCAGGTTCAGACAGGAGAACCATGCAACTCGACCTCTTCGCCGAGCTCGGCAACGAATCCGAACTCCCTGCCGTCCCGCCGACCTTCCAGGCCCGCCCGAACGCCACTCCGCCCGCCACCAAAGCAGTACCCCCACCAGACAGCCGTCGCAGCCTGCCGCAATTCGCAGTACACCTCAGCGGCGGCCCCACCTTCGGCGAGGCGATCGCCGACGCCTGGCATCGCGCACACGGCGGCAGCCGCATAGAGATACCCGTCGGTGTCGTCGCAGCCCTAGCCCTGTGGCCGATCAGGGACTACCCCCGAGACCTCGCCCAGTTCTTCAACCGTCTGAATGGGAAGGAGATCGTCCAGTGCGTACGCGAGGCCGCCGCCTATCACTGGATGCGCCGCCCCGACCTCATCGGCGTCGCCCACACCATCTTCAGCTGGGCCGACCAGGACGACCACACCAAGCACGAGCTCCACGCCATCTACGAAGTCGCCCGTGCCGCAATCCGGCACAACGTCCTCGACCACACCGGCAGCAGCAACCCGTACGACAACGCCGACATCGACCTCATGTCGTGGACCATCACCAACCTGCGCTCCCATGGCGCTACCAAGGGGCTCGGCGAGTACCACACGCCGCCCGAGATCACCGACGTCATGTCCCGCTTCGTGATCCCCGACGGCGGGGGTGGGGATGTCTCGGCAGGCTGGGCGCTCGCCGACGCCAAGCCGGGCATGTCCATCCTCGACCCCTGCGCGGGCACGGGCGGCATGTTCCGGTCCGCCGCCCAACACCTCCGGTACAAGGGACTCGATCCGGCGGACTTCACATGGTTCGCGCAGGAGATCGACCCGACGGCGGCAGCGGGCTGCGCGGTCAACATGATCGTGTGGGGCCTCGGCCCGATGGCGATGGTGGCCTGCGGCGACACCCTCGCCGAGGGTGACATGTGGAACCGCGCGGTCGAGCACCGCCGCGAGATGGAGGAGCGCCGCGACCGGATGGCCGGCGCGGCTGCGATGGCTGCGGCCATCGAGGGGGCGCAGCGGCTCCTCTCGGCCGCCGAGGCCGCCTGACCTGCACAAATTACGTCCAGCCGTTGAGATTTCCCTTCGGTGATCTTTCCTCCCCAACCTGAATGCCTATAAAATAAGGCTAAGAGGTGAGGGAGGCAGCCCACCACCACAACCCCGAAAGGACCCCCATGGACATCACCCTTGACCCGGTCGACGAGGCCATCGCCTTCCTCGACAACGACACCTTCCTGAACGCCGTCGCCGAGTTCGGCCTGCACTCCGACGACGCCCGCCGCTGTGCCGAACAGACCCTCAGCGCCCTCCGCGCCAGCGGCATAGGTACCAGCGCGCCCGCCGCCACCTGGATCAACACCGTCCACCAGGGCCTCGTCGCCTTCATCGCTCACACCTTCGCCCTCTCGTACGAGCGGCCCCACGACGCCTACAACCAGGCGCGCGCAGCCTCGGCGGCCACCTCCATCCTTCCCAGCCGCCTCTTCTGACGCCCCCACGGCCGGGGCGCCGCCAGCGCCCCGGCCCGACCCGAAGGAACAACATGATCGTCGCGCCCAGCGCCCTCAAGTCCACCGGCGAAGCCGTCGCCCAACTCCTCGGCCCCACCTGGAACTCCCTCCCCGACAAAAGCAAGAAGAAGGACCCCCTCCACGGCGGCGTCCTTCTCACCGACACCTCCAGCGGCACCCTCACCGCCATCGGGATCCGCCCCATCTTCAACGGCACCGTCATCGCCCTCCACCTGTCCTGCACCGGCGCCGCCCTCAACACCACCACCGGGCAATGGACCACGGGCTTCTACACCTGGAACACCGCCACGCCCCTGTCCACCGGGGACAGCGACCCCGCCGAGCACATCGCCGCCGTCATCCGCGAGCGCCTCCTGCCCGCCGCCATCCGCAAGCCCCGCCATGTCGGCGACCAGCCCTGGAACGACGACGACGCCATGCAAGCCGAAGTCATCACCCCGCCCCCGCCCCCCAAGCCGCGCAGGACCCGCACCAAGAAGACGGCCGCCAAGAAGACCCCCGCCACCACCTGAACCCGGAGCACTCCATGCGTACCACCATCGGACAGGCCAACAAGGCCACCGTCGACCTCATCCACGACGTCATCTACAACCGGCAGATCCCGGACGACGTCGACGACTCCACGATCTTCAAGATCGCCAACGGCCTGCTCAACCTGCCCACCCGCGACATCGCCCTCGCCTACATCTACCCCCTCGAAATAGGCAAGGCCCGACTCCTGTGGGAACACGCCCTCACCGTCTGCACCAGAGAAGGCCTCACCCACCTCACCCCGGCACTCCACACCCTCCGAGGCTGGACCAGCTGGATCACGGGCGACATGAAGCAGGCCGACCGCTCCCTCCACGACGCCCTCGTCGCCCAACCCACCTACTCCATGGCGCAGCTGCTCCACAAGGCCATCGTCCGCTCCCTCCCGCCAGTGAGGGTGTCGAGAGCCTTTCTCCGGAACCGAGACGAGTTCGAGCGTGACGCCGACCCCGGTACCGCGCCCGAGAGCCCCGACGAGACCGAGCTCGCTCCCGGTCTCATCGCCCAGCAGGCGGCCTCGTACCGGGCGACGGAGCTTCTGATGGGACTTGGCTCCTGCACGTGCTGCACCGATGACATCGGCCGGGCGGCCTTCAACGACTCCGCGGAGCTACTGCTCCGGATTCTCGAAGCGGGCCCAACAGGAGAACAGCACCTGGTGTGCAGCATCGGGGTTGGGGACGACTCGCTCGTCTACACCCTCCACGCGACCCGGAAGCCGGACGGTGCCGTGCAGCTCGACTCGGACGAGGCCTTCGGTTTCACCACCGTCCTGGCCCTCGGGCGAGCCGCCGCCCTTCCCGGCGGCCTGGTCAGTCGCACCGATTCCACCCCCGATGGCCGCGACCGCATCTACGGATGGCGACTGGCCGGGTACCGGCTCGACCCCCTCACCGCGGGCGAGATCTTCGACGCCTACTGCACCGACACCAAGACCGGCGACCTCATCTCCCCCGAACCCAACGTCGACTACTGCGTACCGCCCCCGCTCGACGAGGACGGCCCGGCACCGGACCACAGCCACTGACACCGGCCGCGCGGAGGGGCGTTCCTCGAAGGAAGGAACGCCCCTCGGCGTGCCGGCCCGGACGAGCTGACTCACCCCGATACTCGAACGAACAGGACCCCAGGTGCTCCCCGAACTCGAAGACGGCTGCGAAGACTGCGGCGTGCCCGCCGGCGCCTTCTGCCGCGACGACTGCCGAGGCCCGGCCTACACCGCCGAATCCGCCCGCCGACTCGCCGAGATCCGCGCCAACCGCCGGACGAACGCGACTTCAGCCCGCGCCTGAACGATCCCCACCGCTCGTCATACGACACCGAACACGACAGAGGCCCTGCCCCAGCTACAAGGGGGGCGGGACCTCCGTCGTTTCCGTACATCAGCCAAACAGCGCCGCACCGGCCCCCAATGCTGCCACCACGCCCTGCTCGGTAGCCGCCGTGAGCGCGGCCTGCCCCATGATTCGTCTGATCGAGCGCATTGCTCTGGCTCCCCGGCCCGGCTCGGTCCCCTCGCGCTCAAGGGTGTCGATCTCGTCGGCCAGGTCCTGCGCGTCATCCTCGGACAGATCGAGGTTCGGGGCCATCTCTCGCAGTTGCGCGACCAGCGCCGCAAGGGCGTCTGCATCTATGCCTGTGCTCGAGGTCTGGGTGTTGTTACCCCCGGTGGCCATGTTGCCTCCGGACACAGCACCGTGGACGACGTTGCTGCTGATGTAGTTCGTGACGCTGGCGCCCGGCGGCTGTTGGCTGTTCATGAAGCTCCCCAAGAGCTGGTGAGAATGAGCGAAGTCGGTACCCAGGGGGGTGGGCGCGATTCCGGCGGCGACAGGTCCGGAAGTCGGTCCACGATCCGCCCTGAGCAAGCCTTTGACCTCAAGGTAGTCGATGGCCGCGAACACCTCGTCCCAAGTGACTTCCGTGCCGCAGAACCACCACTTGTCGTCGGCTGCGAAGAGCTGAAGCTGCGCCCAGCCGCCGGCCGGAGCGTGTTCGTGCGCCCAACGTACGAGCGTGTTGTGGAGGTACTGCTCACGCTCGACACGCGACTCTGATCTGCGGCGTAGCAGGTACGCGTGCTCCAGGCCGCTGACGGTCAGCCTGATCAGCTTGGTGACGCCGTTGGCCTGGGTGAGCTCATCCTTGACGTACCGCTGAGAGAGTAGCCACGAGATGATCGCCCCCGTTTGAACCGTGGCAAGTTGTGCGGCATGCATGACCTGGTCGGTTCCCAGGATCTCCTGGACGTCGCCGCCGGAGATGTCGAGCGCCGCCAGAAGGAACTGGTCGGCGTACGGCTCGATCGTCATGCCCGAGATCGTACTGTCGGGATGAGCGTCGGTGGGTTCTGCGAAGCGGAGTCGCACCTTAGGTGGCATGGACCGCTTCTTCAGCACGCGATGCCCGAACGCAGTGTCCCTGTAAGATCGTTGCGAGACGCAGGCGCAAAGAGCGCCACAGAGGACCTCGCCCCCCGAGTAGAGGGGCGAGGTCCTTTCTGCATCGGAAGGGCGATGCGATGGTCCACGGAACCGGCACCCCGCCCGAGCTGCGGATGAACTCTCAGATCTGCCACCGACCCCCATTTCTGGGCCCTGATGGGGACGCCTTGGGGACGGAAGGATGGGGAAGGCGGGTGCAAGATCGGGAAGGGGCGGGAGGCGGCACGTCTCTGACCTGCAAGTTAGGGCTCATCGGGGATAGGTAGTGAAGCGCAGGGAAAGGATCTTGCATCCTCGTAATGCGTAGGTCTCGGGTTCGAATCCCGAAGGCGGCTCTGTGGTGAACCCCAGGTCAGGCTTTTGACCTGGGGTTTCTTGTTTCGGGTGACCTTGGAACCTCGGCAAATCGGGCACTGTCTGCCTGTGCATCGTAATGCGTAGGTCAGAGGTTTGGTTTCTGTGACGAGATTGACGATCTGGCCTTCTGACCTGGTCTTTTACTTGCTCTTAAGGGATGGATCACGCTTGCGCGATGGGTCCCGGTGGACAGCCGGTGGACAGCTGTGCGTGACACTCCATCAAGGGACTGTTGTGGCCCTGCGGTGATGGGTGAAATCCACTGGTCTCCGATAGGACGATAGGCGTCGTCGAGACTGTCCGGTCCGGACAGATCTCACGTCCGGCTCGGGTCCTGGCGATGATTGGCCGTGACGAGGCAAGAGGATTGAAGGAGGCTGCGTCGGTGCATGCGGGAGCGTCGTCCTTTTCAGAGCAAGATCAGCTCTTCGGATTCGGTGCTCTCAACGCTCTGGATGCCAAGAGGCGCGGCCCGTCATTGGCCAGGCGGCGAGCAGCAATCGGGCATCAGCGCGGCACATTGCAGCGGCCGACACCTCTTGTCGAACGGAGGCCGCCGTCGTCCGACCACAGCCACTGCCCGCTTCCGAAGACGCCGGGCAGCTGCCGCTCGAATCCCGGCTGTTCGTGAAGTGCCCGACGATCACCTTGGAGATGTCGAGAGCGAGGTATGGGGTGACGGGGCAGCGGAGTGTCCGTCACCTGGGCGCTCAGGTCTTCAGGAGTAGGTTCAGGTGCGCGTTCCCGGACGTGGAACTGCCTCAGGAGCGTGCTGTGTGAGCCGAAGTGGGCTGCCGATCCGGCCCGCTGCAGCAGGAATGCCACGCCACGGAAGTGTGTGCGGTGCAGCCTGCCGTGCTTCTCCGACGCCCTTCACGCAATCCGCGCAGGTCATGCCGCCTACAGTGAAACCACGCGGGCCTTACCCAGGTGGAACTCGTAGAGGCCGTGCGGCATCGGCTACGGCTGTGCGACCTCATCATTGAGGACGGCACGCAGTTCCTCTGCGGACTGGGGTGCGAGCCGGTAGATCCCGTGGACGCTGACCGCCCGCAGCAGTTCACCGTCCACGACGTGCTTGATCTGCCGCTCGCCGCGCCGTGACCGGTAGGTCAGCCGACCGAGCAGATCCCCGGGAACCGGGCGGTTGAAGGTGAGGGGCGTGCCCGGAGGTCCGACCAGAACCTCGCTGACACAGCCGGCCTTCAACGGCTTCCAGTGGACGAGCCGGAGACAGTCCTCCATCGCGAGGTGGTTTCCCACGGTGTCGTAGTCCAGGAGCCAGCCGACCTCCAGCCGCCCGAGCACCCACATCTGCTTGCGGAAGGCCCGTATCGGGTAGACGGCGTCGCCCGTCTTCACTCCGGCCCGCTCGAAGCTGGGGAGTGACTGGTGAGGACCGCCGAAGAGCACGCCCAACCGCTGCCCCTCAAAGCCGCCCGAAATGAGCGCTCTACACAGGTCGTTGGTCCACAGGGTGGTGTACGCGTCAGCCATGTGCGGAAACTACGGTCCGCCACTGACATTGATACTCGTAAGCGGGTTCTGGTGGTCGTGGCTCTGCCACTGACTGACACCCTGCGGGGCGCCTACCAGAAACGGACTTAACGCCCTCTCAGAGGGCGTTTACGTAGTTCTGTTCCGAAAAACGGCTTTCGTCGCTGCCCCGGTTCATGCTGGTTGCAGCCGTATGCGCAGTTCGCCTTCCCTCGACACACGAACCCTGTGGTCCGTTTCACGCACTTCTGCTGCCGGAAGTCCGTCTGGTTTTAAGATGCGGGAGAACCGCCCGATATTCATCGGAACAACCCCTTCCACACTATCCATGGCAACGGTACGGCGTGAGCCAGCGCAAGCCGTACCCCAGCGACCTGTCCGACGCCCGATGGGCCCTGATCGAGCCGACGTTGACGGCCTGGCGGAAAGCCCGGCTCGACCGCCGACCCACCGGCCAGCCAGCGAAAGTCGAACTCCGCGACGTGTTCAACGCAATTCTCTATCTGAACCGCACCGGAATCCCCTGGAAATATCTCCCGCACGACTTCCCCGGCCACGGCACCGTCTACTTCTACTACGCCGCCTGGCGCGATGAGGGAATCTTCGCCCAGCTCAATTACGACCTCACCGCCCTGGCCCGGGTGAAGGAAGGACGCAAGCCCGAACCGACGGCCTCCGTCATCGACACCCAGAGCATCAAGACCTCCACCAATGTGCCCGTGACCAGCCAGGGAACCGATGCGGCGAAGAAGATCGTGGGCCGGAAGCGAGGGATCCTCACCGACACGATCGGCCTGATCCTCGCCGTGACCGTCACCGCCGCGAGCCTCTCCGAGAACGCCCTGGGAATACGCCTCCTCGATCAAGCCAAAAGCGCCTACCCGACCATCGCCAAGAGCTGGGTCGACACCGGCTTCAAGAAGGCCGTCGTGGAGCGCGGCGCGAACCTCGGAATCGATGTCGAAGTCGTCGACAAAAACCCCGGGACCCGCGGCTTTCACGTCTTGAAAAGGCGCTGGGTAGTGGAACGAAGTATGTGCGCCACGAGGCGCCCTGTTTGTATCCCCGGCTGAGTCGGGAGGAACTCGGAAGGAGGTTTCTGGGCCGGATGACTTACCTGGATCCGAAAGGTGAAGGGGACAACAGCATGTCAGAAAACCAGTGACCGGGCCCAGTTGTCAGGGACGGTGTGCTGGGCGGCCCGCGCGATATGGCGAAGACTGGATTGTTTGAAGCCCAATCTCCAGAAGATGCAAGTTCCCATCCGCCGGAAATGACAGCTGAAACCGGCGCCGCACTCTGCTCCGGCTTCGATTGTTGGCCGGAGCACTTCCGGGGTGCTGAGCGATGTCCAGCGAGGACATTCAAGGAGATGAGTGGGACGCCTGTGTCGCGCTAGAACGTACAGACAGGGACGAACGTGGGATCGCCTACGGGACGCGAGTCCTATGGCGACGGAGGCCCCGTAGTAGTCGCCGGAGTCACGACCGGCCAGGGAGGACGGGAAAGCCGTCCGCATCGGGCGAAGGGGGCCAGGTGATTCGGACACTCGAAGCCGGGAGGTATGCGGAATGCAGAGCGCCAAAACGGTGTTGGGTGTCCTGCGTGAACGCGGTAGCCGTGGCCTGCCGTGTGATGAACTGTATCGGCAGTTATTCAATCCGCAGTTGTATCTGTTGGCCTACGGGCGCATCTACGCCAACCATGGTGCGATGACGCCCGGGGTCACGTCGGAAACCGTGGACGGAATGTCACAGCGGAAGATCGACCGGATCATTGAAGCAATGCGCCACGAGCGTTACCGCTTCCGCCCGGTCCGGCGTGTCCACATCCCGAAGAAGAATGGGAAGACACGCCCGTTGGGACTGCCGACCTGGTCGGACAAGCTCGTCGGTGAAGTGATTCGCCTTCTACTTGAGGCATTTTATGAGCCTACGTTCTCCGACCGCTCTCATGGGTTCCGTCCCCGCCGGGGCTGCCACACCGCATTACGGGAGGTAGACCACACCTGGACCGGGACGTCTTGGTTCATCGAAGGGAACATCGCCGACTGCTTCGGCAGCCTGGACCACGAGGTCCTGCTGTTGATCCTCGGCGAGAAGATTCATGACCAGCGGTTCCTGCGGCTGGTGCGCAACATGCTGACAGCCGGATACCTGGAGGACTGGAGATGGGGCGCCACGCTCTCCGGAGCGCCGCAAGGCGGGGTGGCTTCCCCGATCCTGTCCAACATCTACCTGCACAAGTTGGATGAATTCGTCGAGACAGTTCTGATTCCGGAGTACACCCGAGGGAAGCGCCGGGCCCGCAACCCGGCCTATCTGGAGCTGCAGAATCTGCTGGCGAAAGCCCGCCGACGCGGCGACCGGGTCCAGGCCCGTGCGCTGCGTCAGCGGATGGCCAGTCTGCCGAGCGCGGATCCTAACGATCCGGGATACCGCAGGCTGCGCTACATACGCTATGCGGATGATCACCTCCTCGGTTTCACCGGACCGAAAGCCGAGGCCGAGCAGATCAAACAACGCCTGGGGCAGTTCCTGCGTGACGAACTCAAGCTGGAGTTGTCCCAGGAAAAGACACTGATCACTCACGCCCGCACCCGGGCAGCGAGGTTTCTCTCGGCTACGAGATCACGACCCAGCACAACGACACGAAGAAGACCGGCCGTTACCGTCGGGTCAACGGCCAGATAGCACTCCGTGTCCCACGGGACGTGATCAAAGCCAAGTGCGCCCCCTACACCGATCGCGGAAAACCCGCGAAGAAGACGGCCCTGATCAACAGCAGCGATCACGCGATCGTGGCGACCTTCGGGACCGTCTATCGGGGTGTCGTCCAGTACTACCTGCTTGCCGGAGATGTCTTCCGGCTGCATCGGCTGCAATGGGTCATGGAGACTTCTATGCTCAAGACTCTTGCGGCCAAGCACCGCTCGTCAGTGTCGAAGATGGCTGCCAAGCACAAGGCCAGAATCGACCGCCGAACGGGCCCCGAGTCTGTTTCGAGGCCCGAATCGAGCGGAAGAACAGGACGCCACTGGTGGCCCGATTCGGTGGGATTCCCCTCCAACGGCAGCGGGCGGCGGAACTCGCCGATCGTGAGCCTGTCCGGGTGGACTACCCGCAGAAGGAACTCATTGCGAGACTCCTGGCGGATACCTGCGAGATCTGCGGAAGCAAGGGCAACGTGCAAGTGCACCACGTCCGCGCTCTCGCCGATCTCGCACATGCCGGATGGCAGCCTTCCGACTGGGCGCGCGTCATGCTCCATCGGCGCCGCAAAACAGTCGTGGCCTGCGACATCTGCCACGACCGTATCCATTCGGAACGGCCTGCCAGACCATTCACGCAGTAGTCACTGGAGAGCCGGATGACCGGGAAACCGTCATGTCCGGTTCGGCGGGAGGCCGCGCGGAACAGGACTCGCCCTCACGGCGAGCACCTCGCCGCGCGGCCGACCCAACCGGTTGGATCATGATGCACCGCCGCCTCGCCCGCGACTACGAGACCCTCACCGCCAGTTCCGAAGCCATGATCCACGTTGCATCGATCGACAACCTCGCCAAGCGCATAACGGACGAGACCGCACCAACCTGGCGAGGAACCTACTAGGAATTAAAGGGCAATTCGGCTAGATCAAATGCCCTCTCAGACGTCGCGTTCCGGCCCGGTCGGCGGCCCGCCTGCCGACTTGACCGGTACCAGGAGGAGCCCGAGACCGGTGAGGGCGAAGAGCAGCGTCAGCTGCGTTTCGCCCGTGATGCCGACGAGAAGTACGAGGGTCAAGGCGCGCAGGGCGAGCAATCGGAGCAGCCGAGCCGCGTCAGATGACGATGTGTCCATGTCTCTCCTCTCAGGGAGTCAGGAGTGCTTCTCGATCCGTCGTCGACGGTCCATCCGGACCAGACCACCGGAGACCGGCGTGGTGCCGAGGTCGCTGTCGCCGTCCTCGTGGCGTAGTACCCAGTCGTCGAGGTCGAGGGCCGTTTCCAGCGGTTCCCTGGCCATGCAGACGCGCAACCGGGTCACCTCACCGGCGGCTCCGATCCCTTCCGGGAAGAGCAGTCCCTCCCGGAAGCCGGCCTCGGCCATCGCGAAGCGCGCTCGCGCGGTTTGCGGAGACACCTCCAGGACATCACCGATGAGCTGCCAGTCGGCGCCGCC
Source organism: Streptomyces sp. CA-210063 (assembly GCF_024612015.1). Classification (NCBI taxonomy): domain Bacteria; kingdom Bacillati; phylum Actinomycetota; class Actinomycetes; order Kitasatosporales; family Streptomycetaceae; genus Streptomyces; species Streptomyces sp. CA-210063. Next base: position 4,550,860 of record NZ_CP102512.1, on the reverse strand, counting down.
CACCCGCTCGAACACGGCCGCGGCTTCGAGGAACCGCCGCGCGGCCGCGAGCACTCGGACGGCGTCGGCCAGCATGGCGCCCGGCGAACGGGTAGTGCCGTCAGGTTGCAACTCGTGCTCGCCGATCGGGACGGCGGCACGCGCGAGGTCGGCCACCTCGCATGCCTCGTAGGCCATCACCACCCTCGCGCGCGCAGCATCCGTGTATGGTGCGGTGGCTCCGGTGTCACTTTCGGTCATGTCAGTCAGCCTCAGCTCCGACGACGGGGGCTGATCGCCGCGGCTACCCGCGTGGTCAGCCGCGCAGGAAATACAGAACAGTCATGATCACGGCGGTGGTCAGAATGACGCCCCGCAGCAGCCGGGCGGGGAGACGGCGGGCGAGGTGGGCGCCGGCGAAGCCGCCGGCCACCGCGCCGACCAGCATGCCGGTGAGGAGAAGGGGAGAGCTCAGCGTGTCCGAGGCGATGAGGAACAGCACGGTCGCGCTGAGATAGATGGCGGCGAGCTGCGCGATCCGCATCGGGTTGCTGACCGCGCGGCTGGAAAGCGCGGTCGCCAGCTACACCCGGTCACCGACCGCTCCGCTGACCCTGCTGGGGGGCGGCTCCGCGATGTATCGGCTCGTGCCGCAGGCACTGGTCTCGTTCCTCCGCGCACACCCGGACGTCGACGTCACGGTGTCCGAGAGCCGCACCCCGCAGACCGTGCGGATGCTCGCCGACGGCGAGGCGGACCTAGGGGTCGTCCTCGACGACGAGGCCCGCGACTGCGGCCTGCGCCTGGAGCCCCTCGGCGACGACTCCCTCGTTGTGGTCGGCCAGGCGGGAGGGGTCCTCGCCGGGCGGACCGCGCTGACCTACGGCGAGGTCGCCGAGCACCCTCTCGTCGGGCTCGACGCCGAGTCCTCGCTGCGCCGCTGGATCGAGAAGCACCTCGGGCCGCACCGTCCGGTGGTGCGTTACCGCACCACCGTCGCCAGCCTCAATGTCCTCGTCGCGCTCGCTGCCGCTGGCGTCGGGCTCGCGGTGGTGCCGCGCCGCACCATCGACCTCCACCAGCCACTCGACGTGTGGGGTATGTAACACGACCACCCCAGTACGTAGGGTCAACAGAGAGCATCGAAGACCAGGTCAGAGGCCCAAAGTCCGCATCTCACCGCCGATTTGGTGAGAGACCTCGCCTGGGCGGGCTCGGTACTCGACCGCGGCCGGCCGGCCGGGCGGAGCGGACTACACGGAAACCGAAATCCGCGTCCTCACCGGAACGGGAACCGGACCTCGCGACAGCTGACACGGTGGACAGTTCCCGGGCCCGCCGCCGGCTGGGCGCGGGCCCTGCCGGAGGTACGGGCGGGGGACGGTGAACCCGCCGAGCGGGGGCGGTGGTTGCTACTGTTCGCCGGCCTCACCGACCGCTGAGGCGTGGTTCCACGACCCGGCGGGGACGGCAGGCAAGACGATGTGGTTCGGGTGCAGCCGGAGGAGCGCGACGCGGTCAGGGTGCCGTGAGGCGGATCGCGAGCACCGTGGTTCGTCGGTGAGACGGCCGTCGCTGAATGCCGCAGCGTTGCGTCCCGCGCCGGCCGGAGGAGCCGTGCCGGTTCCGCCACGCCGGGGTAGCCGACCACTCCTGGCCCGCCCGTACCACGGCCCGCCTGATCGGAGCGGGGCTGATGGAACGGCCTGATGCACCGCTGTCAGGCCGGCGGGAGTGGGTATCGCGGACCGGGTGACGGAGCGTCAGCGAAGGCGAGACCGTCAGCCGCCCAGCACACCCTCATTGCTGACCAGGAGACTCACTCGCGGCAGTCCGGAAGACACCGGAGCCCGCGCAGACCTTGACGTCGGCGGCCGGAACTCCCGGGTGGCCGGCGGCACGACGCAGCCCGCGACAGTGCCACGCCGCTGAACCCGCAGAGGATGACCACGTGCGCGCCGTGAGCGCCGCCTGCTGCGGCTGGACGCGACGACCGGCATCACCGACGTGGGGCCCGCGCCCGGCCGACGGGCCGGTGGGACTGATCTCACGGAGCGACGCGACAGGGCCGGTGGCCCGTCGGCAATGCGCCCGACTGGCCACCGGCCCCCGGCGCCGGGACTCGACAGACCATCAACGACAGGTTCGGACGCGGGGAGTCATCAGTGCGCGGTCACCCGGTTCGCGGTCGGCGGCGGACCGGGACGAAGCGCAGGGGAAGGCCGGGCACCGCCTGGGCGGCGGCGGGCAGCCCCCTCTCGGGCACCACACCGATCACCGGGTAGCCACCGGTCGTCGGGCAGTCGGCGAGGAAGACCACCGGTCTGCCGTCGGGCGGCACCTGGATCGCCCCGATCACCATGCCCTCGCTGGGCAGTTCGCCGTGCATCGCGCGCTCCAGGACGGGCCCGTCCGTCCGCAGGGCGATGCGATTGCTCTGGGACGAGACGGTGAACCGGGCGGTGGCGAGAGTGCGCAGAGCGGCGGTGGTGAACCAGTCGTCCCGCGGACCCGGCAGCACCGGCAGCAGCAGTTCCCGGGGCGGTTGCGGCCAGAACACCGTGTCGGCGTGACGGGGCAGGCCCTGCGGCACCCCCAGGGGCAGGACGTCTCCGTCTCGCAGCGGGGCGGGCCCCAGGCCGGAGAGCAGATCGGTGGAGCGACTGCCCAGGACGGGGGAGACGTCGATGCCGCCGCCCACCGCCACATAGCTGCGCAGGCCGCAGGTGGCAGCGCCCACGTCGAGCGTCGCACCGGCCGGTACGTGCACGGGGGTTGCCCACGCGGCCGGGCGGCCGTCGATCCGCACGGAGGCGGGGGCCCCGGTGACCGCGACGGTCACGGGCTGGTCGGCGCGCACCGCCACCCCGGTCAGCGTGGTCTCCAGAGTTGCCGCGTCGGCGGTGTTGCCCACCAGCCGGTTCGCCAGCCGGTGGGCCGGCTGGTCGAGCGCCCCCGAGCGGGGTACGCCCAGACCGGCGTGGCCGAACCGCCCCAGGTCCTGAAGGGTGGTGAGCGCGCCGGCCCGTACGACCTCGAGCTTGCTTGCGTTCACGGGCACCTCACGCGCTTGCCGCGCCCTGCGGACGCGAGTGTTCCGGCGGACATGGGTTTCCCGGACAGTTCCCGGTGCGGCTCCTGGGGTATGAACCGCACCCGCGTGCCAGGGGTGAGCAGCGCCGCCGGTTCGCGTTCCATGTCCCACAGGGGAGCCTGTGTGGTTCCGAGCAGCTGCCAGCCGCCCGGCGAGGACCTTGGATAGATGCCGGTGTACGGGCCGGCGAGTGCAACGGAGCCCTTGGGCACCGAGGTGCGCGGAGCGTCGCGCCGTGGTACATGGTAGGCGTCGGGAAGCCCCGTCATGTAGGCGAATCCCGGGGCGAATCCGCAGAAGGCGACCCGGTGCTCGGTGCCGCTGTGTACGCGCACCACTTCGTCTTCTCTCACGCCCCACAACCGGGCGACGGCGCTGAGGTCGGCGCCGTCGTAGCGGACCGGAATCTCCAGCAGCGGGCCGCTGTCCGCAGCCGCCTCCGGTACGGTCCACCGGCTCAGCTCGGCACGCAGACCTTCTGCGTCCGGGACTCCGTAGAGCAGAACCGTCTTCTCTCCGGGAACGATCTCCCTGGTCGTCAGGAGCCCCGCGTCGCGGCGTCGCAACACCTCCGCGTGCAGAGCCTGAGCCTCCTGCGGAGTCTCCAGGTCGATCAGCAGTGAGTCCTCTCCGACCGGCAGCGCCCTCATGCGCACGCCTCCACCCGGACTCCGGCCGTCTCGAGCGCCGTGCGCACCCGCTGTGCCAGTTCCACTGCTCCGGGTGTGTCGCCGTGCAGGCACAGTGATCTGGCCCGTATCTGTACGGGCTTGCCGTCGGGTGTGGTGGTACTGCCCTCGACGGCAAGCGCGAGGGCCCGTTCGACGACCTGCTGGGGATCGGTGATCACGGCGCCCGGAGTGCCCCGCGGGACCAGGGTCCCTGCCTCGGTGTACGCGCGGTCCGCGAACGCCTCGGTGAAGCCGTCCATGCCGGCCTGCTCTGCCTGGCGGAGGATGGCCGAGTCGGGCAGGCACAACACCGGCAGACGGGGATCGGCCAGTTTGATACCGCGGACGACAGCGTCGGCCTGTTCCTCGTCGTGCACCACTCGGTTGTACAGTGCCCCGTGCGGCTTGACGTAGGCGACCTTCGTTCCCGCCGCCCGGGCGAACACCTCGAGTGCGCCGATCTGATAGGCGACCTCGGCGGCCAGCTCATCCGCGGGCACGGTCATGTTCCTGCGCCCGAACCCGGCCAGATCTTGGTAGGAGACATGTGCTCCGATGGTCACGCCCCGTTCGGCCGCGCCCTCGCAGACCCTGCGCATGGTCGCGGCATCGCCCGCGTGGAAGCCGCAGGCGATGTTGGCGCTGGTGACCACGGACAACAGGGCCTCGTCGTCGGTGAGTGTCCACCGGCCGTACCCTTCCGCGAGGTCCGCGTTGAGGTCTATCACGCTGTCGGTCATCGCTTGCTTGGTCTCCTCGGAGTCATCCGTGTCCCTCTCGGGCGGCCGGTGGGCGTCACGCGACGCGGTAGTCCACGTCCTGGGCGTCGGTGATCAGCATGTACCCGGGTGCATGGGTGATCGCGAAGGGCGGCCGTGAGGCCATCAGGGCGGCCTGGGGGGTGACGCCGCACGCCCAGAAGACCGGTACATCCCCGGCTTCCCCCTCCACCGCGTCACCGAAGTCGGGGCGGGAGAGGTCCTTGATTCCGAGCGCCGCGGGATCGCCCACATGTACGGGCCCGCCGTGCACCGCCGGCATCAGAGCGCTCATGTGGGTCGCGGTCTCGACGAGACCGGCCGGGATCTGGCGCATAGACACCACGAGCGGCCCGTGCATCCGGCCGGCCGGCCGGCCGGCACTGCTGGTCCGTCCGGTACATGGCGACGTTGCGCCCCTGGTCGATGTGGCGCATCGGTACTCCCGCCCCGGCCAGAGCACCCTCGAAGGTGAAACTGCATCCGATCACGAACGTGACCAGGCCGTCCCGCCAGACGTCGAGGACATCAGTCGGCTCGTCCGCCAGCTCGCCGTTCTCCCACACGCGGTAGCGGGGGACGTCGGTGCGCAGGTCGGCGTCGGGGGCGAGGACCGTGGACCAGGATCCCGGGTCGGTGACGTCGAGGACCGGACAGGGTTTGGGATTGCGCTGGCAGAAAAGCAGAACATCGTAGGCCCATTCCACGGGCACCGAGATGAGGTTGGCCTGGGTGTATCCAGCACACCAGCCGGCCGTGGGTGCACTGGAGCCCGCACGGAAGACGGCTCGGGCCTGACTGGGGGTCCTGGCCTCCGGATGAACTGCTTCCGTCATCTGCGGTCCTCTCGTCACGGCAGTCCGACTGCGACTGCCAAGGGGGAGCGCAGGCCTTCTTCCGGCCCGCGGTGGTTGCGCGGAGGGCTTGCGACGCCGCACCCTCGGTGCTCCGTCTCATGAACGGCGGACGGAAGCCGCCAGACACAGGTCCGGGCTATACGGCGAACCCACTTTAAAGGATCGTTGAACAATCCGACAAGTGACCTTGTTGTTTCGTTCTCGGTTTTTCGATTCACTGGTGCTGTAGACACGCTCTGAGCCGCCGCGGAATGCCGGTCGGCCCCCGTTCGAAGGATGGACGTCATGGCTGCCGAGATCGACCCGGCTGTGCTCATGGGTGACCGCGAACTGCTCGGGCGCTCCAGCACCGCCGACCGGGTGGCCGAGATTCTGCGCACGCGTATCGCGGAGGGGTACCTGACGCCGGGCAGCAAACTCTCGGAGGACTCCATCGGGCACGCTCTCGGCGTCTCCCGCAACACCCTTCGGGAGGCGTTCCGCCTGCTCACCCACGAGCGGCTGCTCGCCCATGAACTCAACCGCGGGGTTTTCGTGCGGGTGCTCACGGTCCAGGACGTCATCGACATCTACCAGGTACGCAGACTCATCGAGTGTGCCGCGGTGCGCAGCCTGGCTATGCCGCCGTACGACCTGAGCCAGGCGGCCGCCGCGGTCGCCGAGGGAGAGAAAGCCTCGGAGGACGGCGCCTGGGCCGACCTCGGGACGGCCAACATCCACTTCCACCAGGCCGTGGTGGCCCTGGCCCGCAGCCCTCGTCTGAACGAGTTGATGCGGGGCGTGCTGGCCGAGCTGCGTCTGGTCTTCCACGCGATGGACAATCCGCGTGGCTTCCACGAGTCGTACCTGCCGCGCAACCGGGAGATCCTCACCGTCCTCCAGGAGGCGAACATCGTCAGGGCGGAGCTGCTGCTGACCTCGTATCTCGACGACGCCGAGAAGCAGCTGGTCGAGAGGTACTCGGAAAGCATGGAGGCCTGAAGGAAGCATGGGGGCCTGAAGGGGCCCGCGCCCACAGGCGGTGTGACACAACCCCCGTCCCGGGCCTGCCACGGTCGGCCGGGCCTGCCCGCACGTCGGCCTGCGTTCTCGTCGGCGCACGGGATGGGCCGGGAAGCAGGCAGTGGTGGCCGGGGAGTCGAACCACCGGCCACCACCGATCGGGCACACGTGCAGGGATCTGCACGGTCTGTGCGGAGAGCGGGCTCAGCTGAGCTCGCTGCCCTTGGTCTCGGGCAGCCCCAGAAGAGCGATCAGTGCGAGGCCGTAGCCGATGGCGCCGTAGACCAGTGCGCCGCCGACGCCCCCGGAGGAGAATCCGACCGCCGTCGGGAAGATCGCGCCCAGGGCGCGTCCGACGTTGTAGGTGAAGCTCTGGCCGGTGCCGCGGACGGTGTGCGGGTAGAGCTCGGCCAGGTACGAGCCGAAGCCGGAGAAGATGGCGGAGGCGCTGAAGCCGAGCGGGAAGCCGAGGATCATGAGCAGGTTGTTGGAACCCTCGGGAACGTTGACGTACGTCATCAGCAGGCTGCCGCTGAGGAAGGCGAAGAGGGCGAAGGCCTTCTTGCGGCCCAGGCGGTCGACGACGTGTCCGGCAGCGACATAGCCGCAGAAGGCGCCGGTGATGAGCACGAAGAGGTAGCCGCCGGTGCCGACGACGGACAGTCCCCGCTCGGTCTTGAGGTAGGTGGGCAGCCAGGTGGCGAAGGTGTAGTAGCCGCCCATCACGCCCATGGACAGCAGGGTCGCGAAGAGTGTCTTGCGGGCCAGGCCGCCCTTGAAGACGGTCGTGACCGGAACGCGGGCTTCCTTCTTGGCGAGCCGCTCCGAGACCTCAGGAGCATCCTTGACCTTGAGGCGAATGTAGACCAGCAGCACGGCAGGCAGGGCACCGGTCCAGAACAGGATCCGCCAGGCAAGGTCGGGGTTCACCCTGTCCATGAGCATGGTGCTGACGATGACGGCCAGTCCCCAGCCGATCGCCCAGGAGGACTGCACCCAGGCGAGGACCCGGCCGCGGTAGTGCGGCCTGGCGTACTCGGCGACCAGGATGGCACCGGCTGCCCACTCGCCGCCGAAGCCGATGCCCTGAAGCGTGCGCATCGCGAGCAGCATCTCGTAATTCGTGGCGAAGCCGCACGCCACCGTGAACACGGCGTAGGTGACCACCGTGATCATAAGGGTCTTGACCCGGCCGACCCGGTCAATCAGCACACCCGCGAGGACACCGCCGACCGCGGACGCGAGCAGGGTGGCGGTGGTCAGCAGGCCCGTCTCGGCGGTGCTGAGGCTGAAGTAGGCCGCTATGGCCGCCATGCTCAGCGGCAGCACCTGGAAGTCGTAGGAGTCGAGGGCGTATCCGCCGAACGCCCCCTTGAAGGCGCGTCGGCCCTGCTGGGACATCGTCTGATACCAGGCGAAGGGGCCGGTCGCCTCGCCGACGGCGGTGGCCGTGGTTCTTGTGGGAGTGGTTGTCACGCTGGACCTCACGGGAAGAGGGGACTGGCGGAACGAGACGTCGTGTCAGAGCTGTTGAGGGTCGGTCGGTCCTCATGTGTCCGGCCGCCGCTGCGGACCTTGCCGGTTTGTGGGCCTGACGCTCGACCTTGGGAACAAGCTAGATATCGTTGAACGATCCTTCAAGAGTTATGAAGGTTTTTTCTACGAGGCGTTCTGATTTCACATTCGTTTCGTGGGCGGTCGGTACGTGATCCTGCGGTCCTGGCAGGATTCCCCGGCCGTCGAGGCTCGCTGGAACCGCTTGCCCGCTCGGTCCCGCCGGCAGGACGGCCCAGACCACGACGCCGTGCGGCAGGCGCCAGGCGCCCCAGTGCGAGGACAGCGCCTCGACCAGAGGCAGGCCCCGGCCACCGGACTCCAGGGTGTCCATCGCCCTGCGGGGGGCGGGTGTGCCGTTCCATGTGGAGCCGTGATCGCCCACTTCGATGTGGATACTCTCACCGGCGCCGGTGAAGATATGGCGCACAGTGTGCCAAATGGGACCCGCACCATGACAGACCGCATTGGTAACGAGTTCGGAGACGATCACCACGGCATCGTCGATGAGGTGTGGCAGCCCCCATGCGCTCAGCTGGGCGGCGACCTGCAAGCGGGCCGATCGGACGGACTCGGTGACCGGCGGCAGCTGCCAGGTCGTCCGGCCCTCCGGTGTGGAGGTCGAGGGGGCGGGCCGTGTCTGGGCGGGGATGAACGGGTGCATGGCACGCTCACGAGAGAGTAGGTGCAGCCTTGGATGCGCTGTGGGCGCGCGGCGAGTCCGTCACGGCGAGGGGCTCGTCGAACGAGCGATCCTGACTTTGGTGCCGCGACGACGAACGGACCGTGCGTGGGAGTGTCTGCTCCGGCTCTGAGAGTCGCAGCATCCGCGCGAGTACGTAGGATTGCCCTACGATACTGTGATTATCGCCAGAGTCGAGGGCTTGTTGATGCCTCGCCCGCCTGGAAAGTCATCCAAAGGATTCGGCGCCGAACTGGGTGGCCTCCTGCCCCTGGGGCCTCGAAGTGCCGTGCTTCGCTGCCCGGCGCGCTGACCTGGGAGGGCTTCCTTCCGGTCAGCCCGCCGCGCCAGGGGAGGGGTGCCCATGGTGGACGTCACGTGCCCGTCGGTACTGGGGCTGCTGTCCTTTCGTGCGCCGCTGCGCCTTCCGGTGCCGGACAAGGCGCATGACTGGATGAATAGTCAGATCCGACCTGAATCCAAGTATTGAAGGATCGTTCTACAATCTGTACTGTCGGCAAGCGGCGGAGTCCGTTACCGACCTCTTCCCGCCTGACCTGACCCCTCGCCGCCTCCTCGAAGAGTGCTCGGGGCTCAGCCGGGCTTCGTCGCCTCCGCCGCATGGTCATGGGGCGACCGCTCTGCCGACGACAACGCACCCAGGTCTGAGAGAGAAGCCATCGTGCGCAAGGTGCTCATCGCCAACCGTGGCGAAATCGCTGTCCGCGTCGCCCGTGCCTGCCGGGATGCGGGGATCGCCAGTGTGGCGGTGTACGCCGATCCGGACCGGGACGCGCTGCATGTGCGTACGGCCGACGAGGCCTTCGCGCTGGGAGGTGACACTCCGGCCGTCAGCTATCTGGACATCGCCAAGGTGCTGCAGGCCGCCAAGGATTCCCGAGCGGATGCCGTTCATCCCGGCTATGGGTTCCTGTCCGAGAACGCGAATTTCGCACAGGCGGTCGCTGACGCGGGGCTGATCTGGATCGGCCCGCCGCCGCAGGCCATCCGAGACCTGGGCGACAAGGTCGCCGCGCGACACATCGCGCAGCGCGCCGGGGCGCCGCTGGTGGCGGGCACCGCGGACCCGGTCTCCGGGGCCGGGGAGGTGGTGGCTTTCGCGAAGGAGCACGGGCTGCCGATCGCGATCAAGGCGGCGTTCGGCGGCGGCGGGCGGGGGCTGAAGGTGGCCCGCACCCTGGAGGAGGTCCCCGAGCTGTACGACTCCGCCGTGCGTGAGGCGGTGGCCGCGTTCGGGCGGGGCGAGTGCTTCGTCGAGCGCTACCTGGACAAGCCGCGCCACGTGGAGACGCAGTGCCTGGCCGACTCCCACGGCAACGTGGTCGTCGTGTCCACCCGTGACTGCTCGCTGCAGCGCCGCCACCAGAAGCTGGTGGAGGAGGCCCCGGCACCGTTCCTGACCGAGGCGCAGAACGCCGAGCTGTACTCCGCCTCCAAGGGGATCCTGAGGGAGGCCGGCTACGTCGGCGCGGGCACCGTGGAGTTCCTGGTCGGCAACGACGGCACGATCTCCTTCCTGGAGGTCAACACCCGCCTGCAGGTCGAGCACCCGGTCACCGAGGAGGTCACCGGCATCGACCTCGTCCGCGAGCAGTTCCGGATCGCCGAAGGCGAGGAGCTCGGCTTCGACGACCCACCCGTGCGCGGCCACTCCTTCGAGTTCCGCATCAACGGCGAGGACCCCGGCCGCGGCTTCCTGCCCGCACCCGGGACGGTGACGGCCTTCGTCCCGCCGACGGGTCCGGGGGTACGCCTGGACACGGGCGTTGCGTCCGGCTCGGTCATCGGCCCGGCCTGGGACTCCCTCCTCGCCAAGCTGATCGTCACCGGCGCCACCCGTGAGCAGGCCCTCCAGCGCGCCGCCCGCGCGCTCGCCGAGTTCCGGGTGGAGGGCATGGCCACCGCCATCCCCTTCCACCGTGCCGTGGTGGACGACCCCGCCTTCGCACCGGGCGAGGGGCCCTTCTCCGTGCACACCCGGTGGATCGAGACCGAGTTCGCCAACGACATCCCCGCCTTCGCCGCGCCCGCGCAGGCGGAGGATGAGGACCAGGCGTTCCGCGAGACGGTGGTCGTCGAGGTGGGCGGCAAGCGCCTGGAGGTCTCGCTGCCCACCTCGCTGGGGATGATGAGCCTTGCCTTCACCGCAGCGGCCGGCGGCGCCCGCCCCAGGCAGCGGGCGGTGAACAAGCCGGGACCCGCCGTCTCCCGGGACACCCTGGCCTCGCCCATGCAGGGCACCATCGTCAAGGTTGCCGTTGAGGAAGGCCAGCAGGTCGCCGAGGGCGACCTGGTCGTGGTGCTCGAAGCGATGAAGATGGAGCAGCCGCTCAACGCGCACAAGGCCGGCACCGTCAAGGGCCTGATGGCCGAGGTCGGTGCTTCCGTCACCTCCGGCGCCCCCCTCTGCGAGATCGGTTCGTGATGCGTCACGGCCCGCACGGGGCCTACATACAGGGCCCGCACGGGGCGTACATGCAAAACGACATGGGGAACGACACCGAATCACGCAGCGGCGCGCGACGGGAGATCACACAGCCCATGCACGGGGACCGGGGCAGCCCGCGACCACCTCACCCACCCGTTACACGCGCAACGACAGGAGACACCGGATGACCGTGGCGGCCACCGACGTCCACACCACCGCCAGGAAATCGACGGAACGGCTCATCGGCGAGTCCGCCGCGCTCCTCCATACCGTCGCCGGCACGCCGGACACCGAAGACGAAGGCAGGGTGACCGCCCGGCAGCGGGTGGAGCAACTTCTCGACGAGGGCTCGTTCGTGGAACTGGACGAGTTCCTGGGACGGCACGCGAGCAGCCCCACGGACACCGGGGACGGCCGGCTTCCCGGCGACGGCGCCGTCTGCGGCCACGGCACGGTCGACGGACGCCCGGTGGCCGTCTTCGCCTTCGGCTTCCCCGGCCTCGGCAGCGCCCTGAGCGAGGCCCACGCCCGGAAGGCCGGCACCGCGATCGACTTCGCCCTCAAGACCGGCTGCCCCGTCATCGCCATCCATGACACCGGCGGCACGCGCATCCAGGACAGCACCGGCGCGCTGGGCGCGTACGGCCAGGTGCTGCGCCGCCACGCCCGGGCCTCGGGCGTCGTCCCGCAGATATCCCTCATCACGGGATCCTGCACCGGCAGCGGGGTGCACTCGCCCGCGCTCACCGACTTCACTGTGATGGTCGACCGGACCTCGCACCTGCTCACCACCGCCCCGGACATCGTCACCACCGTCACCGGTGAGGAAGTCGACCCGGAGGAGCTGGGCGGCGCCCGCACCCACAACACCGTCTCGGGCAGCGCGCACCACCTGGCGGACAGCGACGAGGACGCCGTCGAGTACGTCAAGGCCCTGCTGTCGTACCTGCCGTCCAACAACCTGGAGGACCCGCCGGCCTACCCGGACGAGGACTCCGACGTGGACACCAGTACCGAGGACCGGGAACTCGACACGATCGTCCCCGAAACCGCGCACCAGCCCTACGACATGCACCGGCTGGTGGAGTGCCTGCTGGACGAAGGTGAACTCCTGCAGACACAGGCGCTGTTCGCGCCCAACATCATCACCGGCTTCGGCCGCGTCGAGGGCCGGCCCGTCGGAGTCGTCGCCAACCAGCCGCTGCACCTGGCCGGCTGCCTGGACATCGACGCCTCCGAGAAGGCCGCCCGCTTCATCCGCACCTGCGACGCCTTCAACGTCCCCGTCCTCACGTTCGTCGACGTCCCCGGCTTCCTGCCCGTCACCGAACAGGAACTCCGCGGCATCGGCCGGCGCGCCGCCAAGCTGGCCTACGCGTACGCGGAGGCCACCGTCCCGCTCATCACCGTGGTCACCCGCAAGGCGTACGGCGGTGCGTACGACATCATGGGCTCCAAGCAGCTCGGCGCCGACCTCGCCATCGCCTGGCCCACCGCCCAGATCGCGGTCAGCGGCGCACGGGACGCGGTCGGCCTGCTGGACCCCGTGGCGGGGGAGAGCGCCGAAGCCGAGGACCCGGCCGTGGTCGAGGCCCGGCGTGCCCAGCTGATGTCCGTGTACCAAAGCGCCCTCCTCACCCCCCGCCACGCTGCCGAACGAGGACACGTCGACACCGTGATCGCGCCGTCGCGGACCCGGGAGTACCTCGTCCGCGGCCTGCGGGCACTGTCCACCAAGCGCGAGGCGCAGCCGGAGAGGAAGCACGGCAACATCCCCTTGTAGCGGCGAGACCACCGAGAGGAGCGAAACGATGCCCCCCATCACCGTGTTGTACGGGCAGCCCACCCCCGAGGAAATCGCCGCCGTCGTAGCGGTGTTCGCCGCCCGGGCGGCCGGCGCCCCGCCTGCGGACACCCGGCCTGGCCTGCCGCGCCGCACCCCGCGATCCGCCTGGGCCGACCGCGCGGCGGGCCTGCGGCGGCCGCTCGCCACCCGGTTCACCCGACCACGCTCCGTCGTACCACCCGGGGCGGCCTGAACAGCGGGCCGTCCCCGGACGTCTACGTATCCCGGGGAGGAGCTGCCCGGCGCGGGCGCATGCCCGGAGACCACTGGACCCACTTCCTTCTTGGAGGCTGCGCGAATTGGCAGCGGTGGGGGCTGTCTGCGTGGCCTGGAACGGGTGGTGTCCACTGAAGCTGCCGGGGTTTCGGTGGTGACGTTACGTAATCGGCTACGTAAGCGCGTTGTTGGGGAGCGTCGGGTGCCGGAGTTGTGTCGGTGGAGGTGGTTACTTGTGGGTTGTGTCTGATGATCTGCGCATTGAGGGTCTTGGGGCGGGACCTGCTGGGGTGGATGGGCGGCTGGCGGATCCGGAGTTCCTGGTGAACGCTGACCCGGGGGAGGTCCCATTGCGTAAGCCGAAGCTGTCTCTGACCAGCGAGAACGAGGTTGTCGGGGTCCTTGTTGCCGCACTCGTCGGAGGCACTTGGTGGGTGAAGAAGTGGTAGGCCTTTGCGTAGTTCCACTGATGTAGGCAACCTTCAGGACTGCTGGTGGCTCGTCTCAGTTCGTTGGCCAGGTAATTGATCATTCGCTTGTTGCGGGGCAGGCTGCTTCCAGGTCGTGATCGTGGAGGTGGTTGTGGGACGTCGTCCGGGAGTGTTCGTCCGGCCGGTGAGCATGGAGGAGGGCCGTCGGCTGCAGCGGATCAGCCGGACCGCGACGGACCCGGTGAAGTTGCGGCGGACGATCGTGGTGATGATGTCCGTACAGGGCCAGTCGGTGCCGGACATCACCTCGTTGATGCAGGTCAGCGCCGACTATGTGCGCGATGTCATCCATGCCTTCAACGAAGGGGGTTCGAGGCACTGGACCCAAAATGGAGCGGGGGACGCCCCAGGACGATCAGTAGCGAGGTGCGCGAGCACGTCTGCCTGATCGCCCGGACGTCCCCCGCCGACTGGCGCATCACCGCCTTCTCCACCTGGAGCCTGACCAAGCTGGCCGAGCACCTGGTGAAACAGTCAGTCGTCCCGGCGGTCGGCCGTGAGACCCTGTGGCGGATACTGCGCGAGGGCAAAGTCTCCTGGCAGTCGACCACCACCTGGAAATCCTCGAACGACCCGGACTTCATCGCCAAGATGCACCGGGTCCTGGCGCTGTACGACACGCCGCCGGCCGATGGCCGGGTGGTGTGCGTGGACGAGTTCGGGCCGCTGAATCTGATGCCCCGCAAGGGCAAGGCGTGGCGTCCACGCCGCTCACCTCGTCGTCTGCGAGCCACCTACAACCGGTACGACGGGGTGATGCACATGCTCGCCGCCCTCGATCTGGCCACGGCAGGTCTGCACCCATCTCTCCATGATGGAGTTCATGCGGGGGATCCGGATGCCACTGAGCACGACCTCGATCCCCGTGTCGGCGAGGATCGTGTCGAACAGTTCGGGGAACTTCCCGTCCCGGTCCCGGATCACCGAGCGGGCCTGGCGGCCGGCGTCCTGGAGATCCATGACGAGGTTCCTGGCGGCCTGCGCCACCCAGGAGGCGGTCGGGTGCGCCGTCGCGCCCAGGATGCGGATGCGCCGGCTGCCGTGCTCGAGCACGGCGAACACGTACAGCCGCGTCCCGGACAGAGTGATGGTCTCGAAGAAGTCACACGCCAGCCGGGCATCGGCCTGGGAGCGCAGGAAGTCCGCCCAGGTACTGGACGTCCGCTCGGGTGCTGGCGGGATCCCGGCCTCCTTGAGGATCTCCTAGACCGTGGACGCCGCCACTTTCACGCCGAGGACGAGCAGTTCACCGTGCAGGCGCTGGTAGCCCCAGGTCGGGTTCTCGCGGGCCAGGCGCAGGACCAGCGAGCGGATGGAGTGCACGGTGCGCGGTCGGCTCCCGCGTTTCGGCCGGGAACGGGCCGCGTGGCGGCGCGAGACCAGGTCACGGTGCCAGCGCAGCACAGTGTCCGGGCGCACCAGCAGCCGTGCCCGGCGCAGCACACCGCGCGGGAGCCGGTGCAGCAGCGCGGCCAGGAACACTCGGTCACTCGGGGCGAACCGCACCCGGTCCCGGCCGAGTTGGCGTTCCAGCACGGTGATCTGATGACGCAGCGCGAGGATCTCCGCGTCCTTGCCATGGTCGCTCACCGGCAGCAGCCGCAGCAGGGCGAACACGTTCGCCACACCCAGACAGGCAAGTCGAAGCAGCACGACAGATCATCCTGCCGGGGCACTCACCGGGTGCCCGTTGCACCCGCCCGAGCGCCCGCGCTCGACACCACCCGTACACCAGCCCCCACCAGGACGGATGAGGTTTTCGGCAGGCGCAGGGGCGAATCCCTCGGCGGGCAGCAGCCAGGTCGAGCGGGTAGCGCCGCTTTCCGCGCCGCACGTCCAGGGACAGGCGCGGCACCGGGGCTCTCAGCTGGCGCAATCGGTAGGGGGTGAGCCTGTGGCGGGCGCGCTCCTGGTGGGTGCCCTCCACACGGGCGTCGATGACGTCATGGGCGGACACCACAGCGACCGGCGGACAGCTCTCGTGCAGGGGCATACTGAGCGTATGGAGTCTCGGGTGCGGTACGCGGAGATCCGGCCCTACACGGTTCCGGAGACGCTGGAGGAACTTGCCGGTCCGGCAGCCGGAATGGTGGCTTTGCCGACTGCGCTGGACTGGACACCGAAGCGTGTCTACGACCTGTCGGACGACGCGGACCTGCGGATGCTCTATGAGACGGTCATCCGGGAGGCCATGCATGCAGGGGAGCTGCGGAAGTTCCTTGACCCGGTACTGCTCTCGGCCGTGTGGCGGAGGCTGTGGCTTCCGCCGCGAGTGCGGTTGATGTGGGAAGGGCGATTCCCGCAACTGGCCCGCAGGGCTGCGTAGTATCCGCCTGCATGGATCCCTTTCACGCCCGACTCGCCCGTATCGGTCTTGGAGCCGCCGCGGGATACGGCTTCGTCCTGGCCGGCGGGTACGCCGTCCAGGCGCATGGGTTCCTGGAACGGCTGTCGGATGACGTCGACCTGTTCACGGACATCGCTGACCCGGTGGCCTTCTCCGAGGCCGTCGATGCGGTGACTGCGGCCTACCGGGCGGCGGGCCTCACCGTTGAGGTGGAGAAGTCCGGTGGGGTGTTCGCCCGGTTCGCGGTTGCTGATGGACAGGGGCGCACGGCGAAGGTGGAGCTCGGGTGCGACTGGAGGGCTCACCCGCCTGCCGTGTTGGAGATCGGTCCGGTCCTGCATGCCGATGACGCCGTGGCCAACAAAGTGACCACCCTCTTCGGACGGGCCGCGCCACGTGAATGCCGCGCTCGCCTCCGGACGGTACTCGGGTGGGCAACTGCTGGAGTTGGCGTTGGAGCACGACGCCGGGTTCGATCCGCGTTACTTCGCCCAAGCGCTGCGGGCGGTCGACCGTTGGCCGGACCGGGAGTACGAGGTATACGGCATCAATGGCGGCCAGGTGGAGGACATGCGCCGACGGTTGCGCGCCTGGGCTGCCGAGATCCTCGATGAACGGCTCGACGAGAAATGACCCAGTCGGCCGTGTTGACCTGAGCGTCAACTGGCGCGGCTCCTTCGCGGCTACGGCGTCGACCATCTGTACAGGGGAGGGCAGGGTGCCGGAACCTCGGAGAAGGTGTGCTTGTGGAGATCCTACAGCGGCTTCCGTTCGATTCTCCGATCGGGCGACGGCGTCGTCGGGAGTCCAGTTCCATTCTCGCTGGTGGGCCGGTGACAACCCTGTCGGTGTGGACAGCCGCCTTTGGACGGGGTATCACGCAGGAGCACCGGGCAACCTTGTCCCTGCCGAGAATCGCGTCCGTGCAGGTCAGGCCGCATGCTGGTACTCGTGGAGGGTGCCGCCGAGGCGGTCGCGTCGTCATATGTCGAGGTGGGCGATGGCGTCCGGGTCGGTGATCGGCGGAGGCAGGGGGTGCAGCGGGCGGGCGTCTGCGATGCCTTGGTGGGGACGTGTGCGAACTGCAGGACCTCTGGGCCCGCCGTCACCATCTGCTGGCCTGGGGCGTCAAGGACCGAGCCTCGCCGACGGCCACCGCGGCGCTCGCCGAGCACCTGCGCCAGGCGGCACTCTCCGAACCTTCCTCGCGCAACGCACATGGAGACCCCGTCGGCCGGCGGCCCTTCCCCGACATCGACGGCTGATCCAACCCCTGCGTGGGCAAAGACACCCACAGCAGAGGCGTGGGGACCACTTATCCTGCAAGACTCCCGGTCGAACAGGACGCTGAGAACGTGGCCCCACCACCCACAAGGGCAGAGGCCGAAAATGGGCCTCCGTCCGCATCGGCGAGGACTTCACCGAACCGGTCAACCAAGAAGAGACGGACGAGAACGGTGACCCCCTGCCCGGAGACTTCGACGCCGCTGAAGCCCGGCTCGCCCACGTCGTCGTCACCTGTGCCCGCCAGCGACTCGACATCGGCGTCCTGGGCTGAATCAAGCCGTAGCCCGACGGCAACCCCGGCGGAACACATCCGCGCCAGGACCGGGCAGATAGTGGCCAGGGTGAGGTGCTATCGGGGAAGCATCCGTGGAGAACCCACTGGCGGATGGCTGTCGAGGTCCCACAGTGACCTTTGCTCGTCTTTCCGACCGCTCGACAGCTTCACCGGCAGCCCAGCGGCAGTCTCACTGGCAGGCTGACGAGAGCCCCACCGGTGGACAGTTGGTGGACAGACGCCTTTGGACGGTGCATCACGGTGCGGCATGGGCCAACCTGTTGCAAGTGCTCTGATCAGGCAGAACATCACCGGGCAGCACGACGAGGTACCACGCAACACGATCACTCATGGTCTCGTAATGCGTAGGTCTCGGGTTCGAATCCCGAAGGCGGCTCTGTGGTGAACCCCAGGTCAAGTCTTTGACCTGGGGTTTTTTCTTTTCCGTGACCATGGGAACGCTGATTTGGAACGCCTGTTGACCTACGCATTCCCGTGCATGGGTTGTGGGGTTCCTGTGCTCAGTGACTCTGGCGACGTGTAGGACGTTGACCTGCATGTTTGTGCGGATCATCGCCTGCTTCGGACCGGGATTCGGGAAGGGGGAGGCCGAGGGGAGGCCATCGGTGCAGTGATGGTGCGGCCGAGGCGGTTGTGGAGCACCCAAAGAGGGCCGGGCGAACGGGGAAACCGCGAACACAGGGGTCTTCTGTTCTTGTCGAGAAGCGCCAACTTCACACCGCTCCGACGTAGAGGTGTGAGGTTGGAGTCGAAGTGAGCTTTGGCCGGAGGGTATGGCGGTCGGCGTTCTTGGAGGCTCGGCGCGGTCTTGAATCCGGACCAATTCGGACGGCGGACTCCTCGTGGCTGACGTAACGTCAGTTGCCTAAGGCGCGTGGTTAGTTCATCTGGATTTCATTTGACCGGGTTCGTTCAAGGCTGGTTGCATCCCCGCTCGTAAAGATCGTGTGAGCGGGGGTGGGGGTATGGGCGGGGATCGCTTGCGCTGCCTGGAGAACGGTCGCTCGGGTTGTCTGGAGCGTTTCTTCTCCGCGGCGACGGCTGCGGTGGTGTTGCTGGCTGTCCTGCCCGCGCTTGTCGTCACCGCGCCGACCGCGTCGGCGGACACGCAGGAGTCCTCTTCGGCGTCCGAGGCTTCGACGGCGCTGGAGCGGGCGGCGGCCTCCGGGGAGGAGGTCGAGGTTGTCGGCGAGCGCGCGGAGTACTCCACGACGTACGCCAACCCGGACGGCTATTCGTTCACCCTGGAGCAGTCCGTCGTCCCCGTGCGGGTGGCGACCAAGGACGGATCGTGGGCCGCGCCGGATGCCACTCTGGAGCGCCGGGCTGACGGCTCGATCGGGCCGAAGGCGGCGGTGGCCGATATCTCCTTCTCCGCCGGTGGTGACGGCGACGGCTTGGTGACTCTCGCCGAGGACGGCAAGTCTTTGAGCTTGGGCTGGCCCGGCACCCTGCCGAAGCCCACGCTGGACGGCGCTGCCGTCACCTACGCCGATGTGCTTCCCGGAGTCGACCTGCGGCTGACGGCCACCGTGGAGGGCGTGAAGCAGGTATTGATCGTCAAGTCCGCCGAGGCCGCGGCCAACCCGGATCTCGAGAGGATCGAGTTCTCGCTGGAGACCGAGGGCCTGGCGGTGAGCAGCCGTACGGGCGGTGGGCTGGCCGCTGTGGACGAGGACGGCAACACGGTGTTCCGTTCCCCGGCCGCGCGGATGTGGGACTCGGCCGGTGACGTCGGCACCGGTGGAACGACCACCATGTCACTTGCCTCCGCCAGTGACGACGAGCCCGTCCAGGACGGCGACGGCGAAGCCTCTCCCGACCATCCCGCCGACGGGCCCGGCGTGGGTGACGCCTCCGCCGTGCTGCCCGTGCAACTGACCGAAGAATCGGTGGCGGTCGTGCCCGACCCGGAGCTGCTGGCCGGCGAGGACACGGTTTATCCGCTGTATATCGACCCCGATGTGGCGCTGGAGGAGTCCGAGCGCACCGTGCTGTCCTCGGACGGCGACACCTACTACAACTTCTCCGGCGGTGACGACGGCGAGGGCGTCGGCTACTGCGGTACGTACGTCACCGGCGGCTACGCCTACTACTGCGGCTCCGGCTACAAGCAGCGCATGTACTTCGAGTTCGCGCCGACCAAGCTGGCGGGCAAGCGCGTGCTGGACACCACGTTCCGGGTGACCGAGCGCTGGTCGATGTCCTGCGAGAAGACGGTCGTCGAGCTGGTCCGCACCGGCAATATCTCCTCCGCGACCAACTGGCCGGGCCCGACGTCGAACTGGGACGTCATGGGTGACCGTACCGTGGCCGCCGGGCGGGGCTCGCTGTGCGACCCGGACCAGCCGGACGCGCCGATCGAGTTCAACGACGACCCGGCGCAGAGCTACGAGAACCTGACCTCGACGGTCAAGAAGTTCGCCGCCGGTGACTTCTCCCGCCTCACGCTGATGCTGAAGGCGGATGACGAGTCTGACCCCAACGGCTGGAAGCGGTTCGACGACGACGCTGTGCTGTCCGTGAAGTACGTCGGTCTGCCCGCCGTGCCGACCAGTGCCGGCATCGTGCGGGGAAGCGGCATCAGCTGTGAGACCGACGCCGGCGATCCGGACATCATCGCGGACCCGACGCCGATGTTGACAGCGCGGCCGCAGACCGCGGCGGGCGGTGAGAGCGGAGCCCATCTGCGGGCGCACTTCTTCGTGCAGAGGAAGCAGAGCGACGGCAGCTGGGACGTGGCGACCGAGCCGGTGCGGCCGACCAGCGGCTCTGTCGGTGACAACGTCGCGGTGACCTATCCGTCGCCGATCACGCTCTCCGAGGGCGCGTTGTACCGGTTGAGGGTGCACACACGGTCGTTGTACAACGACGATGCGAGCTACCTGGAGTCGAACAGCACGGTGACGACGAAGGGCTGGTGCTACTTCAAGGTCGATACCACCGCCCCCAAGGCTCCGAAGATCAGCTTCGGCAGCCCGTACAGCGAGTGCACCGCCGATGCCTGCGCAGCCGCCGGAGGACCCGGCACCAAGGCGCAGTTCACCTTCTCTCCGGCGGCCGGTGACACCACCAACACGCACTATCAGTACAAACTCGCCACCGACAAGACCTGGTCGACGGCGATCGTCGGCGAGACGGTCAAGCCGTGGATCACGCCACGGCTGGCGGGTCTGCAGCAGCTCCAGGTCCGGGCCAAGGACGTCAACGGCTGGGGCGGCAAGGCGATCGTCGAGTTCAAGGTCGCCGAGGGGCAGACCGCGGTCGGCCGCTGGCACTTCGACGACGCCGCCGCAGGCTCGGCCGTGACCACGGCGGCCGACACCGCCACCGAGGGCGCCCGGCACCCGGCGACGCTGTACACCACCGGTGCGGGCTGGTCCTCGCTGGCCCGCCGGGGCGACGGCGACCGTTCGCTCTGGCTGAACGACACCTCCGACACCACGCGCCAGTCCGGGTACGCGGCCACCACCGAGTCGGTCGTGAACACCCAGTCCTCGTTCACTGTCGGGGCGTGGGCGTACCTCACGGACTCGTCCGCCTACCGCACCGTCCTGTCGCAGACCGGCAGCGACAGCTCCAGCTTCTCCCTCTACTACTCGTCCGGTGCTCAGCGGTGGGTGTTCCTGTGGAGTTGGTACGAGAACGGCGTCCGCAAGTACCAGGGTGCCAACGCGGATGCTGCCGGAGTGGCGCTGAAGACGTGGACCCATGTGGCGGGCTCCTACGACGCCGAGAACCGGACCATCCGCCTCTACGTCAACGGACGGCTCCAGGGAGGGCCTGTGAGTCTGCCCGCCACCTCGGACGCGACGGTCTCGGACGGCGCGCTGCAGATCGGTCGGGTTGCCTACACCGCGGGCACCTACCAGAACTACTGGCGCGGCCGGGTCGACGAGGTGGCGGTCTGGCAGCGGCTGCTGACCGACGACGAGGTCGCCACCGAAGCCCGGCTGCTTGACGCGGACGGCAACGCGGACGTCGAGCTGGTCGGAGCCTGGGATCCGGACGGGGCCAGTGGCACCACTCTGTCCGACACAGCTTCCGGCTACGGGCGGTCCCTCACGCTCACCGGCGGGGCCACCCTGGACGGCGAGGCGATCGTGCTCGACGGCACGGACGACGCGGCCACCACGGCCGGGCCGGTGATCGACGAGTCCGGCTCGTTCACGGTCACGGCCGCGGTGGAGCTGGACTCAGCCGCCATGGGCGCGAAGGCCGATGGCTACGTCGCTCAGGTCGTCGGTCAGCGCGGGACCGACGGCGCCTCGTGGGGCCTGTGGTTCGAGAAAACCGGTACCGAGTTCGATCCGGAGACCGAGACGGAGCTTCCCGTCGGCAAGTGGTACTTCGGTCGGCTCAACGCCGACGGCAGCTGGACCGCGGTGGTCTCCGACGAGGCCGCGGTCGTCTCCGGCAACAGCGTGACGCAGCTGACCGGTGTGTTCGACGCGTACACCGACACCATCGGCCTGTACATCGGCGCCAACCAGAACGGCTCCGACCTCGCCTACACGGCCGTGGCCGGTTCCGCCGACTTCGCGGTCGGCAAGGGCTTCGTGGACTCCGCCTGGGCGCACTACCTCGCGGGCCGGGTGACCGATGTGCGGATCTGGGCCGGGGCGATGTCCGGTCAGCAGCAGATCAGCGACACCGTCGGTATCGCCGGTGCCTGACCGCCCGCTCCAACTCTCGTTCTCCGTCCGTCCGTTCCAAGTCCGTCGTGATCACCAGGGGAGTCCTGTCATGAGCGCCGGTATACGTGCCCGTCTGCGTGCCCGCCGGGGCAGCGGCGGCCTCGGACGCGTCCTGCTGCCGACGCTCGTGTTGGCGGTCGTTGCGCCGACCGCCCTGGCCGGGCCGGTCCAGGCCGCAGGCAGCGGCCTGGGCCGCCCCGACGCACCGAAGCAGGAGGCCTCCGAGGTCTACGCGGTCACCGGCCTGGGTGCCAAGCAGGCTCGGGCCCGGGTGGCCGCGGTCGGCAAGGAGAACGCCGAACAGGCCCGGCAGGCCACGACGCAGCAGACCGCGACGTGGCCGAAGGCCGGTGCGGCGAGTGCGAAGCCCGCCGGGAAGGGCAAGGCCTCCCGGCTGACTGCCGGCGGGCTCCCCGTGACGCTCGCCAACACCTCCGACAGCACCCGGATCGAGGTCCTGGACCGGAAGAAGACGAAGGCCGCCGGTGTCAAGGGTGTACTCCTGACGGCGACGGCCGCCGAGCCGGGCACCGCGGAGATCGGCGTCGACTACTCGGCCTTCGCCTCCGCGTACGGTGGTGACTGGGCGGGTCGCCTGCGTCTCTACCGCCTCCCGGCCTGTGCCCTGACCACCCCGGACAAGCCGGCCTGCCGTGAGCGCACCCCGCTCGACTCCCACAATGACGTTTCGGGCAGGACGGTTTCCGCGGAGGTCGCTCTGACGGGGACGTCAACGGGTACGGCGTCGAGCAGGGCGGAAGCGTCCAGCGTGGTGACCCCGGCGAGCTTCTCCTCGGTCACCACCGCTGCCGCCGCGACCGACTCCTCCGCGGCAACCGTCCTGGCCCTGGTCGCCACCACGGGCGCGTCCACCTCCGGCTCCGGCGACTACACCGCGAGCCCTCTCTCGTCCTCCTCCACCTGGGAGGCGGGCGGCTCGTCGGGCGCGTTCACGTGGTCGTACGACATGGCCGTACCGCCGGCTGCGGCGGGGCCGAAGCCGAACGTGTCGCTGTCGTACGACTCCGGCAGCATCGACGGCAGGACCGCCTCGACGAACAACCAGGGCAGCCAGGTCGGCGAGGGCTTCGATCTGTCCGCCGCGTCCTACGTGGAGCGCTCCTACGGTTCCTGTGAAAAGGACGGGCAGGACGACAAGTACGACCTGTGCTGGAAGTACGACAACGCCTCCATCGTCCTCAACGGCAAGTCCAACGAGCTGATCAAGGACGACACGACCGGTGTCTGGCGGCTGAGCTCCGATGACGCCTCCACCGTCACCCACTCCACCGGAGCCGACAACGGCGACGGCAACGGCGAGTACTGGACGGTGACCACCGGCGACGGCACCAAGTACACCTTCGGCCTCAACAAGCTCCCCGGTGCGGGTACCGATGACGCCACCGACTCCGTGTGGACGGTTCCGGTCTACGGCGACGACTCCGGCGAGCCCGGCTACGACCAGGGCTCCGCCTTCGCCGACCGGTCCGTGACGCAGGCCTGGCGCTGGAACCTGGACTACGTCGTGGACACGCACGGCAACGCCATGACGTACTGGTACACGCCGGAGAGCAACTACTACGCCAAGAACGACGCCGACACCGCCACCACCAAGTACACCCGCGGTGGCTACCTCACCAAGATCCTCTACGGCCAGGACAAGGACACCCTGTTCTCCGGCGTGACCTCCGACAAGGTCACCTTCTCCTACGCCGAGCGCTGCACCGCCTCCGACTGCTCCGAGCTGAAGGACTCCACCGCCGACAATTGGCCGGACGTCCCCTACGACTCGGTGTGCGCCTCGGGCGCCGACTGCGACGCGGTCAGCCCGGCCTTCTTCACCCGCAAGCGCCTGACCAACGTCACCACACACGCCTGGTCGGCCACGGCGAGCGCCTTCACCGCCGTCGACAGCTGGGACCTGACCCAGGAGTACCTGGACGGCGGCGACATCGGCGACACCTCCGACCAGACCCTGACCCTGAAGTCGGTCCGGCACACCGGGAAGAACGGCACCGACATCGCGCTCGACCCGGTGACCTTCACCTACGAGATGCGCCCCAACCGGGTCGACGCCACCGACGACATCCTGCCCCTGACCCGGCCCCGTATGAGGACGGTCACCTCCGAGACGGGCGCCATCACCACCGTCACCCTCTCCGGCCCGGAGTGCGTGCGCGGTTCCAACATGCCGGCCGCCGAGGACGACAACTCGAAGTCCTGCTACCCGCAGTACTGGAACATCAACGGGGCCGAGGACGCCTCCCTCGACTGGTTCCACAAGTACCGGGTCACCGCCGTCGGCACCGCCGACCCGACCGGCAAGAACGAAGGCACCGAGAACACCTACAGCTACGCCGACCCCGCCTGGCACCACAACGACAATCCGCTGACCCCGGAGGACGAGCGCACCTGGTCCGTCTGGCGCGGCTACGGCAAGGTGACCGCCACCAAGGGCATCGCGGGCAAGACCCAGACCAAGACCGTCTCCCTCTACCTGCAGGGCATGGACGGCGACAAACGCAAGGACACCACCGCCACCCGGTCCGTCTCGGTCGCCGGTATCGACGTCGCGGGTCTGGACGTGGCCGACCAGACCGACAGCGACGCGTACGCGGGGTTCCTGCGCGAGCAGATCACCTACGACGGCTCGACCCCGATCTCGGTCACCGTCAACGACCCCTGGTCCCGCCGTACCGCCACCCAGCACAAGTCCTACGCCGACGCCGAGGCGTACTACGTCCGCACCGACAAGACCTTCACCCACACCTACCTGACGGCGAAGGCAGAATGGCGCACGCGCACCTCCGCCACCACCGAGTGGGACGACTACGGCAATCCGCTGAAGGTGTACGACGCGGGCGACACCGCCGTCACCGGCGACGAGACCTGCACCCGCACCTGGTACGCCGCCAACCCCGACGTGGGCATCAACTCCCTGGTCACCCGCAAGCGGGTGGTCGGCCGGGCCTGCTCGACCGCCGAGACCGACCTGTCCCTGCCGACCAACAGCGCCACTCGTGGCGATGTGTTGTCCGATACCGCCACCGTGTACGACGGCCCGGCCACCACGACCGCCTGGACGGCGTCCCAGACGCCGACACTCGGCGAGGCCACCTGGACCGGCCGCGCCTCCGCCTACCCGGCCGCGGCGACGAACGGCGAGCGCAACCCGTCGAGCTGGCAGACCCTCAGCCGGACCACATACGACGCTTTGGGCCGGGTCGCCTCTGTCGCCGACACGGCCGGCAACACCAGCACCACGTCCTACGTCCCCGTCGCGGCCGGCCCGCTGACCAGGGCAAAGGTCACCAACGCCAAGTCGCAGAGCATCTTCACCTACAGCGACTACGCCCGGGGCCTGCCGACCAAGGTCTACGACGTCAACAACAAGATCACCGAGACGACGTACGACGCCCTCGGCCGCGCCACCGCGACCTGGCTGCCCAACCGCTCCCGCTCCGGCGGCTACAGCGCCAACCACACCTACGCCTACTCCGTCACCGACGATGCCCCGTCCTGGTCCTCGACCTCCTCCCTCAAGGCCGACGGCACCACGTACAACACCAACTACCAGATCTACGACTCGCTGCTGCGCCCGCTCCAGATCCAGACCCCCACTCCGCAGGGCGGACGGCTGCTCACCGACACTCGCTACGACAGCCGCGGCCTGGCCTACGAGACGTATGCCGACGTCTTCGACACGACGTCCACCCCGAACGGCACCTACACCCGTGCCGAGTACGGCCGCGCCCCCAAGCAGACCGCGATCGTCTTCGACGGCGCCGAGCGGCCGGTGAGCAGCACCTTCTACGTGTACGGCGTGCAGAAATGGAGCAACAGCAACACGTACACGGGTGACTCCACCGCGACCACCGCCGTCGCCGGCGGCTCGGCGACCCGGACTATCGTGGACGCCCTGGGGCGCACGGTCGAGACCCGCGAGTACGCCGGTACGAGCCCCGCCGACACCGGTTACGGGGCGGGCGTGGGCGCGTCCTACACCTCCACGAAGTTCACGTACACCCGTGACGGCAAGCAGTCCACCATCACCGGCCCGGACAGCAGCTGGTCCTATGGTTACGACTTGTACGGTCGTCAGACGTCCGCCACCGACCCGGACAAGGGCACGGCGACCACCGGCTACACCAGCCTGGACCAGGTCTCCTGGACCAAGGACGCGGCCGGCCGGGTCACGATCACCGCCTATGACGTGCTCGGTCGCCCCACCGGCACCTGGTCCGCGACCGCCAGCGCCGACCTGACCTCCACTACGGAGGAGCAGGTCGACGCGAACAAGCTCACGGCCTACGCGTACGACACGCTCGCCAAGGGCCAGCTGGACTCCTCCACCCGCTACGTCGGCGGTGTCTCCGGCAGTGCTTACACCCGCAAGGTGACGGTCTACGACAGCATGTACCGGGCCACCACCACCCAACTCGTCCTGCCCTCCAGTGACTCGCTGGTCACCTCGAAGGCCGTGGGCTCGACACTGACCTTTTCCACGTACTACAACATCGACGGAACCCAGCAGTACACCAGCGAGCCCGCCGCGGGCGGCCTCGCGGGAGAGACCGTCGACTACGAGTACGACGACCTGGGGCTGAACACCCGGACCAGCGGCGCCAGTGATTACCTGCTGGGCACCAGCTACTCCGCGCTCGGCCAGCCCGAGGTGCTCACTCTGGGCACTTCCGCGGCGGCGGGTACCAAGAAGGCGTACGTCAGCAACGTGTACGAGGAGGGCACCGACCGCCTGACCCGTTCCTCGGTCACCGACGACACCCACGCCTACAAGCTTCAGGAACTGAACTACGGCTACGACGACGCAGGCAACGTCACCGCCATCTCCGACCCGACCACCCTGGGTGGCACCGGCAAGGCGGACTACCAGTGCTTCACCTACGACGGCCACCGCCGTTTGGTGGAGTCCTGGACCCCGTCGACGGCGGACTGCGCCTCCTCCGGCCGTACGACGGACAACCTGGGCGGCGCCGCCCCGTACTGGACGTCGTACACCTACAAGAACTCCGGCCTGCGCGCCACAGAGACCACGCACACCACGAGTGCGACCACCACCCGGACCTACTGCTACGACTCCACGAAGGTCCACCGGCTGGCCGCCACCACCACCGGCTCCAGCTGCACCGGCGTCACGGCCGCCTACGTCTATGACAGCACCGGCAACACCACGACCCGCCCGGACGGCACCGCGAGCCAGGCTCTCACGTGGTCCGCGGAGAGCCGGCTCGACACGGTGAAGGAGGGCGCGAGCACCACCAGCCACGTCTACGACGCCGACGGCAGCCTGTTGATCCGGCGTAACACCGGCGGTGAGACGGTGCTGTACTTGGGCGCCACAGAGGTCCACCTCGACGCCTCGGGCTCGACCGCGAAGTACTGGGCCCAGCGCTACTACCGCGGCGCGGGATCCATCGTCGCCCTGCGCAGCAACAAGTCCGGTGTGTCGACACTGACCTGGCTGGCCGCGGACCACCACGGCACCAGCAGCCTGGCCGTGGACGCCGCCACCCAGGCCGTCACCAAGCGCTACACCACCCCGTTCGGCGCCCAGCGCACCGGTGGCACCGGCACCTGGCCCGACGACAAGGCATTCCTCGGCGCCTCCGCCGACTCCTCCACCGGCATGACCCATTTGGGCGCCCGTGAGTACGACCCCGTCACCGGCCGGTTCATCAGCGTCGACCCGCTGCTCAGTCTGGACCAGCACCAGTCGCTGAACGGTTACACCTACGGCAACAACAACCCGGCGACCTGGTCCGACCCCACCGGTCTGGAGATCGGTTCGCCGCCCAACTCCTGCCTGTACTCCCTCGCGAACTGCGACTCCAAGACGCAGAAGTCCGTCGGCTACGACCCGAAGACCGGCACGGTCAACCCCTCCAAGGGCACCGCCAGCACCAGCAGCACCGGCACGACCACCAGCGTTCCCACCAAGAGGAACAGTGTCAGCGGCCCGAAGTGGGGCTGGCTGTCGGCCGTCGAGGACGCGGTCGTGGACTACGGCTCCGCGATCTTCTCCCAGCCCGACATCTGGTGGGGCGCCGCCGAGACCGCCGGAAGCATGGCTCTGATGGGCATCGGGGGAGAGACCATCATCGGCGGCTCCGCGATCTGCCTCACTGGCGTCGGCTGCGTCGCCGGCGCCCCCGCCGTCGCGGGTGGCGTGGCCATGGTCGGCGTCGGCGCGGGAGGCACGGCCGATGGGATCGGGCGGATCAACGACGGGTTGGGTAAAGCTCTCCGAGAAGCCGATGAAGCGAGTAGAGGACGAGCAGCGCAAGAATATGGTGATGCGTACGAAGGGTTCCTGCAGGAGAAGCTTGGTGGAGGGGGAGGGTTCTCCGAGAAGGGGCGTCAATTCGATGGGGCATATGTAGACCAATCGACTGGAAAGGGTACTTGGTATGAGGCGAAGTCGGGCAGCTTCTTTGAAAATACACTCAAGAACCCCAAGCGGCTGAGCAAATTCTACTCCACTGAGGGGCAGAAGGCTGGGATCGCCGGCGAGCGTGGGGTCGACTACAAGATAATTTCCGAGAATGAAATTCCCGAACCGATTGCTAATTGGCTGACCAAGAAGGGTATTCCGTGGGAAGTGGTTTCAAGGTGACTTCTGGTCGCGGGGGTGTGAGTTCGTGGCAAGAACTGTAGATATTGACTTCACGTTCGATGGTGCAATTGATGTTTCGGCGGCTCTCGGTGCTCTGCTTGAGGCGGGAATGAGACCTTCGATGGAAGGTGAGGTTGCGTATCTGATCGACGAAGATGGGATGTTCGACTGGAAGAGACTGGAGGACAGTCGGCTGAACGAAGTCATCTTCAAAATGGGGGAGTCGCGATGGAGGGATCGCGTAGTGGGAATCACGCTATTTTTCCCTGAAGTGGACTCTGGTGGAGATTTCCTATTTCATCCGGGGAGAACTTCGATATCCTGTGTAATTGGGGTAAATCCCAAGCTTCTACCAGGTTCTTCTCGATTTTGTGACATCGGCTGGTATATGGCGCGACTGATTCCTCTGTTTGAATCGATGGGTCTTTCGGAAGTTGAAGCTCGAGATTCCATCTGAGGAATGCTCTGTTCCGGGAGCGTTTGTCGTCGAACGTGAGTGGCATCCGGCAAGGCAAGCCGCTGCGGCCGCTATTCCGGAAGGTGGGGATGTCCTGCCCGTTTGTTCAACTGGACGCATACCTTTTCTATGGTGGAGACCTCCAAGAAGGGGATATTCTCGGGCTGCGCGACAAGTTGCTGGAAATGGCTGCTCTGTCGCTGGCGGATGTGGACGAAGCCGGCGTACAGGGCCTCTTTCTGGTCACGCACGAAGTGGTCGAGTGGCAGGTCCGCGCGGCTGGCGTTCATGTGGCTCCCACCGACGAACAACACCAGTACCTTGGGCCGTTCTAGACGATTCGTCTGCAGGCAGTGGTTGCGCCGTGAATTCACTGATCGTATGTGTGTCGCGCGAGGTGACGGTCGAGGAAGTCCGAGACCAGCTGCTCGCCAGCGGGATCGGTGTGGATTTCCAAGACGGTCGGCTGACCGTGTTGCATGACGGGTCTGTGGCGTGGATTGGACCAAACTTGGATGTTGAGCTGGAGAGGGAGTACGAGCCGGATGAGCTTGCTGTTATAGAGGGACTCATCGGAACTTGGAACGGCTTTGTCATCGACTATCGGACGATAGGGGTCGCAGACGCTGTTGTGACCGCGATGTGCGAGCGGTGGCCATGTGTGGTGGACGACGAAGACGGATTCATCGGGTGGGGCGTGGACTACCTTGAGCGCCGCCGTGACGGTGGCTATGTGCCTCATTCAACGTCGTAAGCAAGCCGAGCCAGTGCCGTGGTGCGGTCGCTGCTGTGTGCTTCTCGTCGGCTCCGGTCGGTAGTCGCACAGCGTGAGCGCAGGCGCTGGCTGGCAAGGTTCCTGAAGCCGAAGGCGCTGCGCGCTTTGGGCTTGATGGGGTGATTGAGGCCTTCGGGGGCGGCGTTGGTGATCCCACTGGTCAGGTAGCTCTCGATGCCGTCCCACCACTCATCCGAGAATCGATGCGTCAGTGGGCAGGCGGCAGCACCAGGCTGAGGTGAAGTGGGGCCGATTCTCCGGCCATCGTCGATACCGTCATCGGCTATGGCTCCCCGCCCGTCTCCCAGCCCGACATCTGCTGGAGCGCCGGGTTCCGAGCAGCGCCTATGTCGACTTCCTACAGTCTGGCGCTGAGGCGGAGGATCTTGCCCACAGGCTCCCCCGGGCAGCCCCGGTGCCATGGTGAACACCCATCGGAGGCCAGGAGGGAGGCCAGGGGGAGGCCGGACGCCTTTGGACCAGATGGACGCGACAGGATAGGCCAGAACGCCGCACGTGTTCTGATCAGCAAAAACTGGAACCGGCGGCACAGTGCGACACCCCGCGTCACGATCACTAGTGTTCTCGTAATGCGTAGGTCTCGGGTTCGAATCCCGAAGGCGGCTCCATGGTGAACCCCAGGTCAGGCCTTTGACCTGGGGTTCTTTGATTCTGTTGACCTTGGGATTCGGTCAAAATGGACACCTGTGGTCTATGCATGGCAATGCGTAGGTCTGAGGTTGACGGCCAGTGCCTCTTGCGCCTCTCGGGGCTGTGACTTGGGCTTTCTCTCGTTGGCGTAGGCCTGTCCGGTTCACCTGGTTCGAGGTGGTGGCCAGTTGGTGGCCGCGCGTGCAGCGATCGTGCAGACGGTGCGCAGGTCAGCGCTGCCGCTGACTCAGGAAAGTTATGCGATCTCGACAATCGCAGGATCGGCTCACTCCGCCTGTGCCTGTTCGCAAGGGAAGCGGGCGGCGTCGTGTCGCTGGCGGTGTCGCATCTGGACCCGGTCCCGTTCGGGCGCAGCTGGGTGTCTGCCGGTGGCGACGACGGAGGGGGCGCTTGCTACGGCGCCCTCCGCCTACTCGGCCCGCTTACCCTCCTTGACGATCCCAACCCACTGGCGCCCACCTGCATCGAGGAGATCGACCACGGCCTGCACTGGCACGCCCTGGAATCCTCGTCGAACGCTTCCGTGGGGCGAGCGAACGTGGCCGGTACATTTTCGCCACGCACTCCCCGGTCCTGTTCGACCGACTGCGCCCGGTCGAGTTCGTCGTGAGCGCGACGATCGCGGCGCCGTGCTCCTCCCTGCCATCGATATGGCCAGGTGCGCCACATCGTCGCTGCCGGCGAGGGCTTGTCGCTGGTCGAGCCCTAGTTCGCGGGTGTGCTCGGCGGTGGCCTGTGAGTGCGGCGCAGTCGAGGCCGTCGCCTGCAGAGCGAGGGCAGCGCGCGCTCCCTCGTCGCCGTGTCAGCGAGAGCGTGACGTCCTGTTCCTTCGATTGGACAAACTGGTCCAGCTCGCCAATGCCTTCGCGGCCGCGAGTGCGTGCCGCCCCGCCGTAGGTGCCCGCATGATCGCTCAGCGGGGCCGTTCGGCACCCTGCAATCCACAAAAGTTGGTGGACGACGGCTACCGCCAGCATTCGTTGAGCACACCACGTGCCGCGACGCTTCAGCAAGACCAGCCGCATCCTCAGCGAGCTCGCCGGCGGTCACGCGGACCGCACCTGGGACAAGCGCATGCGCGAACTCATCCGCCCCGACCTGCTCATCCTCGACGACTTCGCCATGCGCCAGCTGACCGCGTCCCAGGCCGACGACCTCTACGAACTCGTCTCCGAGCGGCAGGGCCGGTCACTGATCATCACCAGCAACAGGGCGCCCAGCGACTGGTATCCCCTCTTCCCCAACCCGGTCGTCGCCGAATCACTGCTGGACCGGCTGATCAACGCCAGCCACCAGGTGATCATGAACGGCCCCAGCTACCGGCCCAACAAGCGGCCCAAGAATCCGACGGACAAGCCACCGACCAGCTAGATCGACCTTCTCACACCCCACTGTGAGAAGGTCGAGCACATGATCGAGTCCTGGGCCTTCGCCGATGACACCGCGCCGACATCACCGGCAGCGGCGATCGAGATGCTTCGGGAACGGATCAACGCCGGACAACTCGAGACATGGCTGACCAGTTCGTCCGGCCGGTCACTGGCCCTCATCAGCAACACCGAGCGGGCCATGGTCATGCTCCTGGACAGCGAGGACGATCCAGGCGAGCACGCAGTGGACCCGGGCGCGAGCGGCTCCAGTAAAGGCTTCGTCCTGGCAAACGGGCAACACGACGAGTATCCCGACGCGGACACCCTGCCCCTCACGGAGGCACTCCAGGTCGTTCACTACATCCTGACCACGGGTGCCCCGCCACCTCACGCTGCGTGGTCCATCGACCGCTGAACCGCGGCACCACCTGGGGAATTGCGTGAACAACTGGGTGGGGAATTACGCGACCGTCGACAGGAGGCGGCCACTGATCCGGCGCTCGCATCCCTTGAGTACTCGCTGAGTGTCGAGGGCCTTCGGATAAGTGAGGGTGCGGCGGGCAGCATGGAGGCTCGGGACGGCAACGGTCAGGTCGTCTTCCGTTCCCCATCCGCCCGGATGTGGAACTCGGCTGGCGACTCAGCAGCTTCCGAGGGATTGAGCGCCCAGACAGTCGGCTCCCGGCTCGCGACCCAGCCTCGTCAGGAAGAGACTTCGCGGGATGCCGAGAAGTTTCCGGCAGGGCCGACGGAGGAAGGTGATCCCCTCGCGGGCCCGGGCGCGGGCGACGAGGCGGCGGTGATGGACACCAAGGTGACCGAGGACACGGTCGTCGTCACGCCGGACGCTGCCCTCATCCAGAAGACGACGGGTGATGAACTCCCTTTGTACATCGATCCGCCAGTGGAACTGAACGAGTCTGAGCGGACCGTCCTGTCTTCCGACGGAGACTCGTTCTACAACTTCTCCGGCGGCGACAACGGTATGAGCGTCGGCCGGTGCGCTTCTGCCGTCATCGGTGGCTATATCTACTACTGCACCACCGGCAGTGCTTACACCAACCGCATGTACTTCGAGTTCAAGCCCGACAAGCTGAAGGGCAAGCACGTCCTGGACGCTGAGTTCAGAGTGACGGAGACGTGGTCGTTCTCGCGCGATGCCCGCTGGGTCGACCTTGAACGGACCAACGAGATCACCAAGACGTCGACCTGGCCGGGGCCGAAAGGGCCGAGGGCTGACAAGTCCTGGGACCAGATGGGCGACAAATACGTGTCAGCGGGCCGTGGGAGTGCCTGTGATCCGTCGCAGCCACGGGCGGAGATCAGGTTCAAGGACAACGGGGAAGAGGCCGATGAGAATCTGACCCCGACGGTCAAGGCCTTCGCCGATGGAAAGTTCTCGAAGCTGACGCTGATGCTGAAGGCCAAGGACGAGTCGGATCCGATCGCCTGGAAGCGGTTCGATGACGATGCCGTTCTCGTCGTGACGTATGTCGGAAAACCGGCCGTCCCTACTGAATACGGGCTTGAAACCGGTACGGGGCAGGTGTGTTCGAAGAGCGCTTCTGCCCCGACCATGTGGTCGGACCCCACACCGAACCTTGCGGCGACGCCGCAAACAGTCTCCGGCGGCGAGAGCGGGGCGTCCCTGCGGGCGTACTTCGACATCGACGTGAAGAACAGCGACGGCAGTTGGGTGGATGCGGCACAGCCGTCCAGTTCCTCGCTGAGTCCCCCTGCGGGATACGTCGGTGATGGAGTGGACCAGAACTCGGCGACGCCGTACACGCGGGAGCCCGGCTGCACTGGCGCGCCGACTTCGACTGGGCCGGCCTGCGGATCACCGCGAACGCCATGGCCCGACACGGCGCCCGACCCTGGCGGATGACCGCCGCCGACTACACGGCGGCACTCGGCAAGGGCGGGTCCACACCGCTCGCGGGACCGCCCGCGGCCAGCCCCTGGGACCCCGGACTGGCCCTCGCGATGGAGGCGTCGGGCAGCACGGTCATGGAGGAACGCCTCCTGCCCGCACTCCTGTCCGACCTCACTCGTGCCTGAACCGGCGTCAGGTGGCCGACTCGATCCGTCGACCGGAGCCCGTCGAAGCGCATGCACCGGAGCGCCGGCGCCGGTACCCGAGCCCGTGGACGAGATCAGTTCGATCGCTTTCGTTACCCCGCGTTCCTCGGAGGGCGGCTTTCAGCGTGTGTCGGTGTCCGGTTCGGGCACCGGAAGTTCGTCGAGGTCGAGGGTGAAGGTGCGGCCGTCGGCCAGCGCGATGGGGAGCTTGCCCGTTCCGTACGCGCGTGTGTGCGCGGTGCTGTAGCCGCTCGCGGTGGGTTCGGTGTGCAGGACGACTTCCCGGGCGTAAGGGTCCACGACCAGGTAGACGGGGATGCCGTAGCGGCCGTACTTCGCCGTGCAGTCGTCGTAGTCCTTGCGCGCCGAGGAGGTGGAGACGACCTCCGAGATCAGCAGGACGTCTTCGAAGCTGTAGCGCTTGCTCTCCCGGCGCGCGTCCTCGCGCAGGATGGCCAGGTCGGGGGCTGAGTTCTCGTCGGCCGGGAAGTCGATGTAGACGTCGGAGGTGACCTTCGCATGACGGCCGAGGGCGGCCGCCGAGTCGATCTGCATCGACCTGATGGTGCTTGAATGCTCCTCACTCTGCGGAGTCATGATCACCTTTCCGTCGGCCCCGAACAGGACCGTGTAACCCCTGGGGAACTCGGTGTGCACGATCGCGTCGACGCTCATTGACGGTGCTCCTTCCCGCGTGCCGTCATGATACGGCGGACAGTGCCATCCCGTGGGTACGTACCGATCCGAGGCGGGTGACCTCCCTGGTGAGGGCTGTGTCGCTCCTGACGAACCGCGACGTCTCCCGGTGCCCGACGATCTTCACCAAAGTCATCCGCCCGCGACCAGCACGAGTATCCCGAACCCTCCGCACCCCAGACCCGGGACCTGAAACTTCGCGATGGGCAGTGCCCAATCGAGCTGAAGGACGGTCTCGGGAACATCCAACCGGCGAGGTCTGCACCGACCGAGCTGGATGGGGCCGTCTCAGGAGCGACCTGCGGGAGACCCGGCACGGGTAAGAAGGGGCTGTGGAGCCCTACAATCCCGGTGCTCCTGCTTCTTGCCATCAGTGGTGGCCTTCCCGGTGGCCGGCCGGTGGCCGGACGCCTTCGGACCGTGCAGCATCGGGTGGCACGGGTCAACCTGCCGCACGTGCTCTGATCAGGCAAAACGTCACTCAGCAGTACCGCCAGGCATCACGCGGCACGAACGCTCACGGTCTCGTAATGCGTAGGTCTCGGGTTCGAATCCCGAAGGCGGCTCAGAGGAACCCCTGGGCAGCGGACGGGCCTGGGCGACCAGGTCGCCCGCGAAGCAGCAGGGGCCTGCGATGTCCTGGGGTACGGATTCCCCGGCCTTGAGGGAGCCGGCGGGGTCATGTGCGGTGATCCGCAGCGGCCAGGCCTCGGGCATGAACACCGTCCGTGTGGCCACCTGGGCACCCGCGTGGGTGATCGCGATCGGGCGTCCGCCGGAGGTCTTGGTGTATTCAACGTACGCGGCGTCCTCGCATGGCTCGACGCCGTCGGCAACGTCGCCGAAGCCGCGACCCGGCTGGGTGTGCACACCAACACCCTGCGCTACCGGCTGCGCCGCACCGCCGAACTTTTCGACATCTCGCTGGACGACCCCGACGACAGGCTCTCGCTGTGGCTGCAGCTACGCCTCATCCACCGCTGAGCCCGCTCATGTCCTTCGGGTCGGTGCAAATGTCCGGTCCTGGGTGCCGCGAAGCCGCGCGTAGACGGCGTTTGTGACTCAGGCGCCGCCCCAGCCCCACGACTCGTCGTCCGGGTCCTCGGTCGCGTACAGGGTGGGTCCGAGGCGCGCGGCCAGCGTGTCTCCAGCCATACGCGTTTGGACGACTGTGCCGTCGGCACCCACCGTCAGTGCTGCGTAGTACCCCAGTGCCGCCCAGTCCGAGGGCATGTGGAAGAAGAATTCCACCGCGTGGTCCGGGTACTCGTCGCGCAGCAAGGGAAGCAACTTCTTCAGAGTGCAACCGCCGCCCAGGCCACTGAGCATGACAGTCACTTGATCCGGTGCCGGCCGCCATGCCCGCACATGCGCGTAGCCCTGCCAGCCATTGAAGGACCGCACGTACTGCTCGTCGCGGATCATTTCGGGATAAGCGCGTTCAACGGCCAATGGGAGGGCCCTTCTTCTCGTGACCTGGCTCCAACGCTCCACAACAGCAGGTCCACGGTACGGGCGATGCGGCGCCGGTGACCGTCCCAGGCCGTCGGCGCGGGCTGTCCGAACAGGTCAACGGAGGCTGCTCCGGCGGCAAACCGGTCCCCGTTGCGGGCCGGACCGGGGGAGGCGGCGCATAGACTCGGGCGACCAGCGTGGTGGGTGGGGGAGACACGGGTGGACGATCGTGAAACCGATGATCCCAGGCTGATCTTCGCGGCGGCGCTGACCCGGCTCCGTCGGCGACTGCCGGACGTGTCGGACGAGACCCTGGCCCGGCGGGCCAGCGCGGTGGCGCTGCCGTCCGGGCGCCGGGTCGCGGTGAACGCGCGCAGGCTTGGTGAATGGCTCAACGGGCAGTCCGTGCCCCGTCAGTTCGAAGCCGTCATGGCTTTGGTGCACACCGTGGAGAAGGCGGCGGGAGGCGCGCCCGCCGCGCAGCCCAGCGTGGCGCAGTGGCAGCGGCTGTGGCGCGCGGCGCGGGAGTACCGGAGCAGCCCCGTCCCGGGACAGCGGGCGCAGTCGCTGTCTCAGACGCAGGCCGGGACGCGGGCGCGGATCGTGATCGGCCGGCCGCCGAGTGATGCCGCCGCGCTGCGCAGGCGTGACCGGTTGGCCGAGAGCATCGACGCGGGCATGCGAGACGCATCCGTCCGGCAGATCCTGCTCACGGGCGCGGGCGGCGTCGGCAAGTCACAACTGGCTTCGGCGGCGTTCCACCGCGCCAAGCAGTGGGCCGAGGTCCTTCTCTGGGTGCCCGCCGGCGACCGCCTGTCGGTTCTGGGCAGTTACGCCCGCGCGTGGCGGGCGCTGTCCGGGGCGCGCATCGCGAGCATCGCGGGGGAAGCCCCCGCGCCCGGCACCGACTCTGGCGGGGACGACGAGACCCAGGCCGACCTGTTCCTGGCCTGGCTGAGATCAACCGCCACTCCCTGGCTCGTGGTCCTCGACGACATCGACGACCCCGGCGAACTGGCCGGACTCTGGCCTGCCGGTGACGCCGGCCGGACCGTCCTGGCCACTCGCAGGAGGGACGCCACACTGCTGCGCCCGGGGGTCCGGGTGATTGCCGTCGGCGTCTTCACCGCCGACGAGGCCACCGCTTACCTGGCCGACCGGCTGCTGCTCGACCTGGGCCCGGCCGCCGGGCACCACGGGCCCCCGGCGCACCGTCGCGAGAATCTGGCGACCCTTGCGGCAGCCCTCGGCCACTTTCCACTCGCCCTTTCCCAGGCGGCAGCCTTCCTCATCGACACCGGCATGGACCTGCCCACGTACCTGAGCCTTCTGGCCGACCGGCGGGAGAGCGTCGCCGGTCTGCTCCCGCTCTCCTCCCCCGCGGACGGGCACGGCGGCACGGTGACGAGCACCCTGCAACTCGCCCTCGGGCGGGCGGAGTCGCTGGCATCGCCCGGGGCCGCCCGTGCCATGCTCGAACTGATCTCGATGTTCGCGCCCGACGGCATTCCCGACGCGGTACTGCTCGGTCCGGCGGCGCGCGACTGGCTCGGCGGTGACCCCGTCCCGCAACGCGGCGCCCTGCTGGCGTTGCGGGCACTGCACCGGTTGAGTCTGGTCACCCACCACGGACCTGCCGGCGCGGCGGTCGTCGAGGTGCATTCCCTCGTCCAGCGCGCGATCCGCGACGGTGTACCGGCCGACCGCCGCGAACGGCTTGCCACGGCCGCGGCCGACGCGCTGGAGGAGGTGTGGTCCGCGCCGGACTGCGAACCGGAGACGGAGAGCGCCCTCTACCGCAGCGCCGAAGTGCTGCTGGCGAATGCCGGCGGTCACCTCTGGCACGGCGGCGGCCTGCATCCCCTGCTCCGCCGGTTCGGGCCGCATCTGACCGCTCTGGGCCGTCCTGCCGCGGCCCGGGACATGGCCCGGGGCCTGGCCGACCAGGCCCGGCGGCGGCTGGGCGACGGCCACCGGGACGTCCTGACGCTGCGTTCGCAGGCGGCCCAGGCCGAGGGCGACCTCGGGGACACCACGGCGGCCGTCCGGTCACTGGCGGAGATCAGGCGCGAGGCGGAGGACAGTCTCGGCAGCGCGGATCCGGACACGCTGTCCATCCGGCTGCACGAGGCGCGCTTCCGGATGGAGTCGGGCCTCATCGACGCCGCGCTGGCCGACTTCGTCACCCTGGCCGCCGAGGCGCGGGCGACGCTCGGCGCCGGTGACCCGCTGGTGACCGCCGCCGACGAATACGTCGCGCTGTGCCGCGGACTCTCCGGGGACGCCCACGGCGCTCGCGACGCGTACGCCTCGATCGCCCGGGAACTGGAGCGGGGCCTCGGGCCCCGGCATCCGGCGACGTTGAAGGTCCTCACCGACCTCAGCCGGTGGATCGGGGAGACGGGTGACGTGCGGCTGGCTGTCACTACCTATCAGCGGGCGGTGGACGGCTTGGCCTCGGTCGTCGGCCGGTTGCACCCCGAGACCCTCGTCGCCCGGCACAACCTCGCCTACTGGCACGCGATCGCCGGCGACCTCGACGGTGCGATCGAGCAGTTCGACACAGCGGCCGACGACGCCGAACTCGCGCTGGGCGCCGAGCACCCCACCACCCTGACCTACCAGGTCAACCTGGCCTTCTGGCGTGGCGTCGCCGGCGACACCGCCGTCGCGACGGGCCGACTGGAGCGGCTCCGGCAGACCTTGGAACGGGTCCTCGGCGCCGACCACCCGCGCACCCTGCGGGCCCGGCAGCAGCAGGCCGAACTCCTGTACCGCGGCGGTGACCACGCCACCGCCGCAGACCGGCTCACCACCCTGCTGGCCGACATGATCCGGGTCCAGGGCGCCAACCATCCCCGTACCCGGGAGGCCGGCCAACTGCTGACGCGGTGGGCACGGGAACCGGCCGTCACGGTCCCGCAGGACCTCAACGCGACGGAGAAGGCGCCGCGGGCCCCCGCCGACGGACAGTCCTGACCATCGCGCCCCCCGCCACGGCCGCGACCGTGCCGCCGATCGCCACCTCGATGTTGAGACGCTCGCGGTCCTGGACGCTCAGAAGGTACTCCGTCGCCCGCGCCTCCTCCTCGGGTGAGTGCTGGAGGTCATGGAGACGATGTTCGGCCCACTGCCGCTCGTCCTTGTTCGCATACGTCAGCAGGCTCACCACGGCGAGCGCGACACCCACCACGATCATGAGTACGCCCACCACGGACATGGTCCTGCGCATGATGCCTCCCTGATGGCGGCGGCCGGAAGGGTGCCGCTGCCGTGCCGTGAGGCTGCCGAACCTAGCGCCGGGGCCCGTTCGCTGTCCCTCGCCGAACCCGTCGGCACCTACATCGGACCAGGTCAGGAGTGGGATCGCGGTCCCCGCTCCGGCCCGGTGCGGGAGGCCGGGTGCCCCCGGTCGGCGCTGGGGTGCCACCGCGTGTTGCGGAAGGCTGGGTGCGTGCGGGTTCGGGCGGGCCGTCGGCTGCGTCGGGTCGTGCCGCCGGAGCCAGTTGTGCGTGTGTGGGGGATGGTGTGGGATCTCGACAGCGGCAGCCCGTGAGGCCGTTGGGGCGTGGGGACGTGGCGGGGGGTTGTCGGGTGGAGCCGTTCGAGGCACTGGAGGCAGGGGATCCGGAGCAGGTGGGGCGGTACCGGATCGTGGCCCGGCTGGGCGCGGGCGGGATGGGCCGGGTGTACCTGGGGCGCTCGCCCGGCGGACGCCTCGTGGCGGTGAAGGTCGTACGCCCGGAGCTGGCCGAGGACGCCGGCTTCCGGCGCCGGTTCGCCCGGGAGGTGGCCGCCGCCCGCCGGGTGAACGGGGCGTTCACCGCGGGCGTGGTCGACGCCGATCCGGACGGATCACCGGCATGGCTGGCGACGGTGTACGTGCCCGGGGTCCCGCTGGGTGATGCCGTGGCAGCGCACGGACCGTGGCCGCAGGCCGCGGTGTTCGCACTCGGGGCGGGGCTGGCCGAGGCACTTGAGGTCATCCACGCGGCCGGCGTGGTTCATCGGGACCTCAAACCGTCGAACATCCTGCTCGCCGCGGACGGACCGCGAGTCATCGATTTCGGGATCTCGGTGGCGGGCGAGGCCAGCGCGCTCACCAGCACCGGCACGGTCGTGGGCACGCCGGGGTTCATGTCCCCCGAACAGCTGACCGGCAAGCCGGTCGGACCGGCGAGCGATGTCTTCGCCCTGGGTGCGGTACTGGCCTTCACCGCGACCGGGGCCGGGCCGTTCGGGACCGGCTCGGCGCACGCCCTCAGTTTCCGCGTCGTGTACGAAGAACCCGACCTGCACCAACTCCCGCCAGACCTACGGACCCTGGTGGTCCGCTGCCTGGCCAAGGAGCCCGGCCGGCGGCCCACGGTGACCACGTTGCTGCACCAGTTGGCCGACACCTCCGGCGACCGGCCGACCGTCCCACCGGCATCCACGCCGACTGCGTCGACCCGGACAGTCACCGAGCCCGGCTGGCTCCCCGAGCCGGTCGCCGCGACCGTACACTCGCGCACCCTCGCCGCACCGCCGCCCCCGGCCCCACCAACCGCATCGCCCGAGGCGTCCCAGCCCCCGCCCACAGAGCCGGTGCCGGCGGAACCCGGTGCCGCCCCGCCGGAGCGACCGGCACCGGCCCGGCCGGGGGAACAGCGCGACGTCGACCTCCCGCCGCCCGCGGCGCGGCTCCCGTCCCGGCCGCCCCCGAACGCTGGGGCACGCCCGGCCGGGATCACCCGCAGACGGACCCTGCTCGGCCTCGGCGGCACCACCGCCGCAGGACTCGGCTTCGTCGGCTGGAAGATTCGTGGCAGAGGTTCCGCTGCCCCCGGCGAGCAGCGGTGGCTGTTCCGCACGGGCGGCGCCGTGGGCTCGTCGCCGGCCGTGGCGGGCGGTGTGGTGTTCGTCGGGAGCCAGGACGGCAACCTGTACGCAAGGCGATTCGGGCGCGGGTGATGCGGCCGTCCTCGAGGTGCGGCCGGCCGACGACGGGTAAGGGGCTCGTCGGCCCGCGGGGGTGCTGCCCTGCCCCCCGAGCCGTCCTGCTTCCACCGGGACAGCGCGCGCTTGCCCCTGACGCTGAAGCCCCGCTCATCGTTCTCCGGGACGTACGGGGGTGAGCTGAGGGCCCGTCACATCCGCCGGCTCGGCGCACCGGGCAGCACGGTCCACTGCGCGGGAACGCCGGAAACGATTCGCACTCCGGGCCGGAACCCGGGTGCGGGGCGAGGGGAGTTACTCGGACTCTTCTTGCGGAAGAGCGCGGCTGTTGATCGCGTCGGCGATGGCGTAGGCGGTGCGGACGAAGGACTCTGCCTGCTGCGCGGACAGGTTCCGCGCGGAGGTCTCCTCCAGGGCCCGCCACATGGCTGCCAGGGGCTCGCGCATGGCACGGCCCTTGTCGGTGAGGTGGACGACCATGACGCGCCGGTCGTGTTCGGCCGGCTCGCGGATGAGCAGGCCGGCGTCCTGCATGCGGCGCAGGGACTTGGAGACGGTGGAGTGGTCCAGGCCGACGCTTTCGAGCAGCTCGGACTGGGTCTGGCCGTCCCGGTCCAGGAGTTGCATCAGCAGCAGTTCCTGTCCGGGATGCAGGTCCATCTCGCGGAGCATGGCGGCGGCGCGGGCCCGGTGAGCGCGGGCGAGCTGGAAGATCGCGTAGCTCATCGGGCCCTCGTCGGCCGTGGTGGGGGTGCGGGGTGTGGGGGCGTGCATGGTTCGGTTCCTCAGACGGTGTAGGTGGGGTAGTCGGTGTAGCCGGCCACTCCGCCGCCGTAGAAGGTCGCCGGGTCGGGGGTGTTCAGCGGCGCGTCAGAGCGTAGCCGCTCGACCAGGTCCGGGTTGGCCAGCGCGAGGGCGCCGACGGAGACCAGGTCGGCCGTGCCGTGGTCAATGTCCTTGGCGCGGGTGGGCAGGTCGGTGCCGGCCCGGTTGAGGATCAGCGTGGTCGGCCAGAGCGTGCGCAGGGTGCCCAGCAGAGCCTCGTCGCCCGCGTGCATCACGTGGAGGTAGGCGAGGCCGAGCGGGCTGAGAGCGCGCACGAGCGCCGGATACAGCTCAGCGGTGTCGGACTCGGCCATGTCGTTGTAGGGGTTGCCGGGGGAGATGCGGATGCCGGTGCGGTCGGCGCCGATCTCGTCGGCCACGGCGGTGGCGACCTCGACGGCGAAGCGGATGCGGTTGTCGAGGGAACCGCCGTAGCGGTCGGTGCGCTGGTTGGTGCTGTCGGACAGGAACTGGTGCACCAGGTAGCCGTTGGCGCCGTGGATCTCCACGCCGTCGGCGCCTGCCGCGACGGCGGCCGCTGCGGCGCGGCGGAAGTCGTCGACGGTCGCGGCGACCTCCTGCGTCGACAGGGCACGGGGTGTCGGCATCTCCTGGGGCCCGGACGCGGTGAACATGGCGCCCTGCGGCTGGATCGCCGAAGGAGCGACCGGCTGACGCCCGTGGGGGGTGTTGTCGGGGTGGGCGATGCGTCCGGTGTGCATCAGCTGGATGACTATCCGGCCGTCGGCCGCGTGCACGGCGTCGGTGACCTTGCGCCACCCGGCGATCTGATCGTCGTTGTGGACGCCGGGGGTGAGGAGGTAGCCCTGGCCGTCGGCGGAGGGCTGGGTTCCCTCGGTGATGATGAGCGCGTGCGAGGCCCGCTGGGCGTAGTACTCGGCGTTCAGCTCGGTCGGTACGCCTTCGGGTGTGGAGCGGTCACGGGTCATGGGGGCCATGACCAGGCGGTGCGGGAGGGAGATGGCGCCGACGGTGGTCGGTGTCCACAGGGAGTTCAGCATGAGTGGTCCTTCGGTGCGGTGACAACCAGGTGGTGGCTGGGGGGAAAGGAGAGGCGGGCGTGATCAGCCGAGGGTGAGGACGAGCTTGCCCCGGACATGCCCGGCGTCGCTGACCTGCTGGGCCGTGGCGGCCTGGTCGAGCGGGTAGGCGGTGACGGTGGTGACGACCTTGCCGGTCGCGGCGTCCTGCGCCAGCGCGGCCAGGCGAGCGGCGGAGCGTTCCTGGCCACCGCTGGCGAAGGTGATGCCGAGCTGGTGCGCGCGGAAGTCGGCGATGGTGACGATGCGCTCGGTGCCGCCGCGCAGGGTGATGGAGTCCTCCAGGGCTCCCTTACCGGCCAGGTCGAACACCGCGTCCACGCCGTCGGGGGCGAGTGCCCGGACCCGCTCGACCAGGCCCTCGCCGTAAACGGTCGCGGTGGC
This sequence comes from Streptomyces sp. CA-210063, assembly GCF_024612015.1. Classification (NCBI taxonomy): domain Bacteria; kingdom Bacillati; phylum Actinomycetota; class Actinomycetes; order Kitasatosporales; family Streptomycetaceae; genus Streptomyces; species Streptomyces sp. CA-210063. The sequence goes on along the minus strand of NZ_CP102512.1, from coordinate 4,507,286 downwards.
GCCGAGCGAGGCGAGGTAGTCCTGGTTCGCGGGACCGGCGGTGCCTATGACACGCGCTCCGCGGGCCGTGGCGAGTTGGACCGCCAGGGTGCCGACGGCTCCGGCCGCGCCGTGCATCAGCACCGTCTCCCCGGCGGCGACGCCGAGCAGGTCCAGGACCCGCTCGGCCGTCTCGCCCGCCACCGGCAGCGCGACCGCGTGCTGCCAGTCCAGGCCGGCGGGCTTGAGGGCCACGGTGGTGGCCAGCGCGTACTCGGCGTACGAGCCGGTGTCCGACCAGCCCAGCACCTCGTCACCCACCCGCACGTCCCGCACGCCCTCACCCAGGGCGTCCACCACGCCGGCGAGCTCGCCACCGGGGACGGCGGGGAGCGGCGTGGGGAACACGGCCTCCAACGACCCGGAGCGGATCTTGCCGTCCAGAGCGTTCAGCCCGGCCGTCTTGACGCGGACGCGGATCTGGCCGGGGCCGGGCTGCGGGACCTCGATGTCCGCCTCGTGCAGCACGTCCGTGCCTCCGAAACGGTCGAACAGGATGGCTTTCATGACGACTCCTCTCGTGTCGCCACCCATTTAGGTGGCTGGACACATAATCACCGTAACAGCAAACATGTGGCTAGCCAAGTATTTGCTTCCGCTCGGGCCTCGCACGATCGGTCGCGGTTGCGTCGGTCTCCTCGGGACGGCGTCGAAGCGGGGGTGCCCGCCGAGCGCGCCTTCCGCGGCCAAGGGCCACCTCGACTGGAAGCGGGACGACCGGGCCGGCCAGGCCCTGGCGGTGCGCGGCTTCTGTTCGCCCATCAGCTCGGCCGGCCGGGGCCCGGCAGCACTACGCCGCTGTCGCGCGGCTGACCTGCGAGAACGGTCATCTTCTCCGCGCCGGGTGCGGGGGATGCGAAGCCGATCTCGCCTGGTGCGACTGCGAGCCAGGACGCTCGCGGAGGAGGTGCGGTCCGACGAACGTCGGCATGGCCCCCGGGGGCGCCGCCCTGCCGGGGCCTCGGCCTCCCGTCTCCGGACCGCAGCCCCGGCGCATGCCCGGCCGCCCGCAGGCACGAGCCTTCGGGCGGCCGGGGGTCCACGCGGTCAGGTCCGGGTGACGGGCCGGGTCTCGGCCGGTGCCGGATCAGGGCCGGCGGACGAGTCCGCCGCGGAGACCGGGCGGAGGTAGCGGTCGAGCAGGGGGTCCGGAAGGAGCCGGGCCAGCAGGCTCAGGCGGCGAACGTCCGCACCCACGCGGTAGCGGGTCCTCGGACGGGCCTCCGTCAGCGCCCGGTGGACCGCCTCCGCCATGTCCTGCGACGTCGTGCGGCTCTCGGCGGCCTGCTGCTCGTTGTAGGCCAGGAAGCGTTCGAACCGCGCCCGGTACAGCGCCGCCACATCGCTGTCCGCGCTGTGCAGCGCGTCCCGGGCCACCTCCGAGACCTTCTGCCAGATCGGCGTCATGATGGCGCCGGGCTGCACGACGCTCACCGCCACGCCGAAGTCCCGCAGCTCGCGCCGGAGCACATCGCTCATCGCCTCCTTGGCGAACTGCGCCGCGGAGTACGCCCCGAGGAAGGGGATCGCCACGGTCCCCAGTCCCGAGGTGACGTTCACGATCCGCCCCCGGGAGCGCCGCAGCTGCGGCAGGAACGCCTGGGTCACGGCGAGCTGGCCCACGACGTTGGTGTCGAGCTGCCAGCGCAGTCGCTCGGGCGACACGCATTCCAGGGGTGCCGAGACGCAGACGCCCGCGTTGTTGACCAGCGCCCACAGCGGCCGGTCAGTGCCCAGGCGCCCGGAGACGTGCGCCGCCGCCTCGCGGATCGACGGCCCGTCGGTGACGTCGATCCGTACGGGCTCGATCCGGCCGTGCGCCGACCCCGCGGCCACTTCCTCACCGTCGATCTCCTTGCGTACGCCCGCGAACACACGGAAACCGGCCTGCTCCAGATGGAGCGCGCAGGCCCGGCCCAGCCCCGTCGAAGCGCCGGTGACCAGTACCGCGCGGCCGTCCGGTGTGAACCTGCGGCTATCCGGCCTGTGCGACATGGCCGCCCTCCTTCGCCGAGTTCACGTTCGCCGAGTTCACGGAGTCCGCAGGCGGCGCCGTCGGCCGCCCGGACGCGGTGGGGAAGGTCAGCGAGCCCTCCAGAATCCCGGTCAGCCTCCGCGTCGGCAGGAAGCGGAAGTACGCGTCCCGGATCGGGCGTCGTACGTTCTCCGACTGCTCGAACTCGCTGATGGAGCGGGACGCGGCGACCATCCCGCGGGTCCGCTCCCGCCTCTCGTCCTCGTACGCCCGCAGCGCCGCGGGCACGTCCTGCGCGCCGCGCAGGCACCGCGCCAGCACCACCGCGTCCTCGATCGCCATGCCCGAGCCCTGACCGAGGCTGGTCAGCATGGGGTGCGCGGCGTCCCCGAGCAGCGTCACCGGACCCCGGCCCCAGCGTTCCAGGAACGGCCGGTCCCGGGACGGCACCGCGAGGATCGCGTCCTCCGGTGTGACCTCGATGGCCTGGCCCACCTCGTCGGCCCAGCCCTCGAAGGCCCGCGCCACCTCGGCCTTGCCGCCCTTCCAGTCGTGCGACCGGCTCGCCGGCATGTTCTTCGTGCCCCACCAGTACAGGAGCCCGCCGCCCATGTCCACGAGTCCGAACCGCTGCCCGCTGCCCCAGTAGTGGGTGACCGAGCCAGGGGTGAACCGCGGATGCCGGAACGGAGTGAGCGCCAGCCAGACGAGGTAGCCGCTGTCGCGGGATTCCTCCGGTCCCACCATCCGGCGGCGGATCACCGAGTTGAACCCGTCCGCCCCGACCAGCGCGTCACCGTGCGTCTCCTGGCCGTCGGCGAACCGGACGGTCACCCGTCCGCTCGCCTCGTCCACCGAGAAGTCCTCGGCGGTCGACCCCAGGTGGAGCCGGATCCCGTCGGTGGCCTCCAGCAGCGCCTGCTGGAGCGCGGAGCGGGTGATCAGCACGCTCGGCACCCCGAGCCTGCGGATGATCGACGGGAAGGGGAACTCCCGTATCATCCGCCCACGTGCGGTCCGCACGTGGTACGACCGCAGCACCTCCCCGCGCTCGGCGAGCCGCAGGTCCAGTCCGGCGGAGTCCAGGGCGGCGATCGCGTTGCTCATCACCGACAGTCCGGAGCCGGCCGTCCGCAGTTCCGTCGCCCGCTCGTGGACCTCGACGTCCCATCCGGCCCGGCGGAGGGCCGCGGCGGCGGTCAGGCCGCCGATACCGGCCCCGACCACCAGGGCTTTGCGCCTGCTCATGTCAGTCTCCGATCAGTTCGTCGACCACGCGGACGACGTGCTCGATGTGCGGCTCTTCCATGATCGAAAGGTGGTCGCCCGGTACGTCGATCACGGTCAGCTCGCCCCCGGTCCGTTCCCGCCAGCCATTGGTGGGGTCGCGGTGCATCGACTGGATGGCCGTGTGCATCGTGTCGAGGACCTCCGGCAGCGGCTCCCTCGCGTGGATCAGCACCATGTCCTGGTCCACCACGTCGGGCCGGTACGCGAACGCCGCCCGCCAGTTGGCCTCGTACACCTGGAACAGCCGGTGCACCACCGCGCCGGTGGCGCCCGCCGGGAGGACGCCCTCGGCCACCGCCAGATCCGCGATGAACGCGAACTTCTCCTCCAGCGTGGCGAGTTCGGCGGGTATGACCTCCTCGGGCGAGTCGCCGCCCCGCTGGAGCCACAGCAGCTCCCAGAAGAACCAGCTCAGCAGGGCGTCGTCGCTCGTCCGCAGGCGCCGCCCCGGGTTGAGCGCGGTCGTGTCGAGCAGGACCAGCCGCCGCACCTCCTGGCCCGCCGCCCTGAGTTGCCGGGCCATCTCGAAGGCGACGAACCCGCCGAAGGACCAGCCGCCGATGAGGTACGGCCCCTCCGGTTGGACCCGCCGGATCCGCTCCACGTAGCCGGCCGCGATCTCTTCCACGCTGCGCAGCGGCTCGGTGCCCGCGTCCACGCCGGCCGCCTGCAGGGCGTAGAACGGCCGCCCCGGCGCCAGGTGCTTGGCGAACCGCACGTAGCACAGGACGTTGCCGCCCATGGGGTGGACGAAGAACAGCGGACGCTCGTCGCCGCCCGGCCGGATCGGCACCAGCGGGTCGAACGCCGCCTTCGCGCCGCCTCCCCGCAGCCGGGCCGCGAGGTCCGAGACCGTCGGCGCCGACACGAACTCCGACAGCGGCACTCCGACGCCGTACCGCTGCTCGATCAGCACGACCAGGCGCATCGCGGTCAGCGAGGTGGCGCCCAGGTCGAAGATGTTGTCGTGGACGCCGATCGACGGCAGCCCCAGCAGTTCGCCGAGGATCTCCACGAGCGCCTTCTCGTACGCGTCCCTGGGCGCCGTCGCGTCCCCTGCGACCGCGGTCGTGGCGAGCGGCAGCGCGCGCAGCGCCTTGTCGTCCCGCTTGCCACTCGGCGTCAACGGCAGCGCGGGCACCCACTGGTAGTGCGAGGGCACCAGGTAGTCGGGCAGCACCGAGCGCAGTTGCTTGACCAGACGGTCCAGGTCCACCCGCTCCGGGTCGCCCACCAGGAACGCGGCGAGGAACGAGTCGTTGCCGTCGCGCCGGCGGGCGACCACCGCCGCCTCGGTCAGACCCGGGTGGTCGGCGGTGAACCGGGTGAGGGCGATCTCCACCTCCGCCGGTTCCACGCGGAAGCCGCGCACCTTGACCTGGGAGTCGGAGCGGCCGGTGCACACGATCGAGCCGTCGGGCAGGACGAAGCCCAGGTCGCCGGTGCGGTACAGCCGGTCGCCCGGGGCACCTCCGGGCAGTCCCTCGGGACGGGGCACGAACCGCTCGTCGGTCAGGTCCGGCCGGCCCGCGTACCCGTGCGCCAGGCATGTCCCGCCGAGGTGGATCTCACCCTTCACACCGGGCGGCACGAGCCGCATCCGCTCGTCGAGGACCAGCACTTCCGCACCGTCGATCGGCGTGCCGATCGACGGCAGCGGCGGGAAGGCCGACGGGTCGCCCGTCATGGTGAAGCGGGTCACGACATGCGACTCCGTGGGCCCGTACTGGTTCTCCAGGATGACCCCGGGGAGCGCGACGCACAGGGCGCGGATCTCCTCGGTGATCCTCAGTTGCTCGCCCGACGACAGCACCGCCTTCAGGGAGCGCGGCACCGTGCCGAGCGCGTGGGCCGTCTCGGCCAGCTGCTGGAGCGCCACGTACGGGAGGTAGAGCCGCTCCACGCCCTCGCGGTCCATCAGTCGCAGGAGCGCCGGCAGGTCGCGGCGCTCGCTCTCGGAGACCAGCAGGAGCGTTCCGCCGCCGCAGAGCGTGGAGAAGACCTCCTGGAAGGAGACGTCGAAGCTCATCGGCGCGTACTGCAGGGTGACGCCGCCGACGATCCCGCTGGGCTCGCTGTTCTGCCAGGCGACGAGGTTCGCCAGCGAACGGTGCGGCATCTCCACGCCCTTGGGCGCTCCCGTGGAGCCGGAGGTGAACAGCAGGTACGCCACGCTGTCCGGGGCGATGACGGGCAGCGGCTCGGCGTACCCGGAGTCCCGCTCCCGGGACGGCTCGCCCGGAACCCGGCCGTCCGAGCCGGCTCCTCCGGTGAGGGGCGCGCGGTCCGAAGCCTCTCCCTCGGGGTCGAGCAGCCGTGCGGCCGTGACGACGGGGGCGTCCTCCGGCAGTCCGGTGCCGTGCACCGCCCGGGTCACGACCGCGACGGGGCGGGCCTGCTCCAGCATGGCCGCGATGCGCTCCTTCGGGTACGACGTGTCCAGCGGCACCGTGGCGGCGCCCGCTTTCAGCACGCCGACCAGCACCGCGACGGTGTCGGGCGACCGCTCCATGGCGATGCCCACCCGGTCGCCCGGCACGGTCCCGAGGTCCCGCAGCCGCCGGGCCACGCGGTCGGAGGCGGCGTCGAGGTCGGCGTACGTCCAGCGGCGGCCCTGGAAGACGAGGGCGGTCGCCTGGGGGGTCCGGGCGGCCTGGGCTTCGAAGGCCCGCACGACATCGGGGGCCGGCGACTCCGCTTCCGTGCGGGGGGCGGCGGCCGGTGTGTCGTCGGTGAGGAAGGAGAAGTCCACCGGGGCCTGCGGACGTTCGACGACCCGGCGCAGGATCTCGGTGAAGGCGTGGCTGTAGAGGTGCGCCTGCGAAGGGGTGAAGGTGCGGCCCGTGTAGTCGAGACGGAGCCAGATCCCCTCGCCGTCCGGTTCGGTGAGAGCGTTCACCAGCAGCGCGAAGTTGGTCTCCTCCCAGGTACGGAAGTCCAGCGAGCGGATCCCGGGCAGCGCGTACACCTCGGCGAGCTGCCGGAAGTGGATGTAGTTGAACGCCGTGTCCAGGACCGTGACGCCGAGGTCCTCCTGGATGGCGCTGAGCGGGTAGCGCCGGTACGGGTGGCTCTCCTGCTCCTGACGGAACGCCTCGCGCACGACCGAGAGCCAGCTCTCGCGGCCTGTGTCCAGCCGTACCGGCATGGTGTTCAGGAAGAGCCCCGCCATCCGCTCGGCGCCCGCCCGTTCGGGCCGGCCGTGGGTGACCAGGCCGGTGACCACGTCCTCCATGCCGGAGAAGAGCCGCAGGGCGAGCAGGTGCGCCGCGAACAGCACCGACTTCACCGGCACGGTGTGGGCCCGCGAGAAGTCCCGTACGGCGGCGACGAGTTCGTCCGGAAGGTCCACCCGGCGGGTGATCTGCTCCTCGCCGCCCGGCGTTTCGTGGGGCCGGAAGCCGTCGAGGTGGAGCGGTGCGGCGCCCTCCAGGTAGCGGCGCCAGTGGGCGCGGGTCTCCGCCGACTCAAGGGCCCGCCGCTCGGCGAGCACATGGTGGGCGGTGGCCGGGACCCCTTCGGTGCCGGGCACGGGGTCGATGCGCTCGCCGAGGGCGTGCGCGTAGTCCTGGAGGAGTTCCCGTACGAGAGTGGCGACGCTGCCGCCGTCCAGGATGGCGTGGTGGAAGCTGAAGACCAGCTCGACGCTCTCCGGCAGGACATGGGCCCGCAGGTGGTACAGCGGCGGCCGTTCGAACGTGTACGGGTGGTGGCGGCGCTCCTCGACATGGGCGGCGATCGCGGCCTCGGCCCGCTCGGCGGGGAGGTCCCGCAGGTCCACGACGTCGAGGGCGCTGTCCACCCGGTGGTCCACGATCTGCAGCGGCTCCGAGAACCCGCCGAGGTCGAAGGAGGAGCGCAGCACCGGGTGGCGGGCCACGAGCAGTTCGAAGGCGGTGGTGAACTTCTCCGCGTCCCAGGCCATGGCGTAGCTGTAGCGGAAGACGTCCCGGTAGACGGCCGAGTCCTGCTGGACGCGGCTGTGGTAGAGCAGGCCGAACTGGAGCCGGTTGACGGGGTATGCGTCCGCACGGCCCTCCAGCCGGGCTCGGTCCACTCCGGAGACCAGCGCGAAGGGCGCGAGTTCCGGCTCCTGGCGCCCCGCGTCCGTCTCGGCCACGGCACTGGTGAGCGGGGCGAGTTCGGCGATGGTGGGGTGGCGGACGAGGTCGCTGAGGTCGACGTGGTAGCCGCGCCTCTCGGCCAGCGCACGGACCCGCAGCATCAGGATCGAGTCGCCGCCGAGGGCGAAGTAGTCGTCGTGGACGCCGACCCGGTCGGCGCCGAGGACCTCCGCCCAGACCGCGGCCAGGGCCTCCTCCACCGCGTCGCGCGGGGCCGTGTAGGGGCGGGGGCCGAGGGGGCCGGCGACGGAGGGCGCGGGCAGGGCGCGCCGGTCGGCCTTTCCGTTCGGGGTGAGCGGTACGGCGCCGATCCGGACGAAATGCGCCGGGATCATGAACTCGGGCAGGTCGCGCGCCAGTTCGGTCCGCAGGTGGAGGGGATCGATGACCTCGTCGGCGACGTAGTACCCGGTGAGGAAGGTGTCGCGCTCGTCGCTGCGGTGGTCCACGACGACCGCGTCGCGGACGCCGGGCACGGACGCGAGCGCGTTCTGCACCTCGCCCAGTTCCACCCGGTTGCCGCGGATCTTCACCTGGCCGTCGATGCGGCCGAGGTACTCGAGGGAGCCGTCGGCGAGGAGCCGCGCGAGGTCGCCGGTGCGGTACATGCGGCCGCCCGGCCGGAACGGGTCGTCGATGAACTTCTCGGCGGTCAGTTCCGGCCGCTCCAGATAGCCGCGCGCGACCTGGACGCCGCCGATGCACAACTCGCCGGGGACACCGACGGGCTGCGGCCGGCCGTGGGGATCGAGCACGTACAGGGAGGTGTTGGCGACCGGCCGGCCGATGGGCACCCGCCGCACCGGCTGTCCCGGGGTCGTGGGGCAGTCGTGATACGACACGTCGACGGTGGCCTCCGTCGGCCCGTACAGGTTGACCAGCAGCGGTGCCCCGGAGGTACCTCCGAAGATCCGGGCGAACTGTTCGACGCGGGCCGGGGACAGCGCCTCGCCGCTGCAGAAGACCCGGCGCAGGGTCGCGGCCTCGGTGCGCAGACCGGGTTCGTCGTCGAGCAGGTCGAGGAACGGGCCCAGCATGGAGGGCACGAAATGCAGGGTGGTGACGCGGCGTTCGGCCACGGTCCGAAGGATGGTGCGCGGGTCCCGCTCGCCGCCGGGCTCCAGCAGGGCGAGCTCCGCGCCTTCGACGGCCCACCAGAACAGTTCCCACACCGACACGTCGAAGGAGACCGGCGTCTTCTGCAGCAGTACGTCGCCGGCGCTGATGCCGTACCGGTCCTGCATCCAGGCCAGCCGGTTGACCACCGAGTGGTGCTCGACCATGACGCCCTTGGGCCGCCCGGTGGAGCCGGAGGTGTAGATGACGTACGCCAGGTCGCGGGAGGTCGCGGCGGGGGGCACGGGCTCCGCGGAGCCCGACGTGACGAGCCGGTCGGCGCGGATCACGGGCACCTCGGCGTGGACGTCCGGGTCGGGTGAGCCGGGGGCGGTGAGCACGGCCCGGGCGCGGCTGTCCTGGAGCAGGAAGGCAATCCGTTCGGCCGGGTAGCCGGGGTCCACCGGCACGTACGCGGCACCGGACTTCAGGACACCGAGCAGTGCGGGCAGCGTGTGCGGACCGCGCTCCAGCAGCACCGCCACCCGGTCGCCCGGCGCGATGCCCTCGGCGCGCAGGGCGCGGGCGATCCGGTTGGCGTGGGCGTCGAGTTCCGCGTAGCTGACCGCCGTTCCGTCGGCGGCGGTGACGGCGATCCGGTCCGGGGTGCGGGCGGCGCGCTCCTCGAAGAGCCCGTGGAGGGTCGCCTCGTCGCGGTACGGGACCGTGGGGCCGTGCTGGAGGCGCGCCAGGTCCTCCCGCTCCGGGTCGGTCAGCACGGGCTGGGCGGCGGCGGGGCGGTCGCCGTTCTCGACACCGGCGCGCAGGAGTTCGGTCAGATGGCCGGCCATCGCCTCGACGGGGAAGTCCTCGTCGAAGACGTCCCGGGCGTAGTCGAGGTCCACGCGCAGGTCGGCGTCGTCGTCGAACGCGCGGATCATCACGGACAGCGCGTCCTGTTCGTGGACCGGGGCGGTGATCACCGTGTCCCGCTCGGCGTCGGGCAACGCCTCGGGGCGCGGATAGCGGAGATACGACACGGTGACGTCGAACAGTTGCCGCGAGCCGGACGCTCCGGCGGGCAGGTCGCGCAGGATGTCGCCGAGGGCGAGCCGCTCGTGGTCGCGCAGGGCGCGGGTGCGCTCGCGGACGGCGGCGGCCAGGTCGTGCAGGCCGGCGTCGTCGGGAACGGGGACGCGCAAGGGCAGGTTGTTGGCGAACTCGCCGGCGGTCTCCCGCTCGTCGCCGCCGCGCCGGTTGAGGAACGGCACGCCGAGGACCACCTCGTCGGTGCGGTGGACGCGCGCCAGGTAGGCCGCGAACGCCGCGGTGACGTACGCGAAGGGCGAGCCTCCCGCCTGACGTACGCGGCGGACGATGTCGCCGGGGACGGTGAAGGTGTGGTGACCGCGCCGCCGCGCACCCCGGGCGGCCCGGCCGGGGGACCGCTGGAAGAGGGCGGGGGCCACTCCCTCGAGGGCGGCACGGTGGAAGGCACGGTCCTCTTCGCGCTCCGCGGAGGTGCGGTAGGCGGCGTCGGCCTCGATGAACGCGCGGTACGAGGGCGCCGGTCGGCGGTCGGAGGCGGCGTCAGCGGCGTCGGGGCCCGCGGTCAGCCGCCCGTACTCGTCCCACATGCCGCGGCTGAGGTGGTTGAGCGTCCAGGCGTCCACGATCAGGTGGTGGGCGTTGACATGGACGTGGAGCACGTCGGGGCTCTCGCGGACGAGGGAGGCGGTGTGGAGCGGGGTGTCGAACAACGGGAAGGGGCGGGTGAAGGAACTCTCCCGCCACTGCCGCCAGGCCGCCGCCGGGTCCGGCTCACCGGACAGGTCCACGACCTTCACCGCCGTGCTGTCCTCGTCCGGTCCGGCCACCCACTGATAGGGGACGCCGTCCCGCTCCCCGAACCGCAGCCGGAACGCGTCGTGCCGGCGCAGGGTGCGTGCCAGCGCCTCGGCCAGGGCCTTGGTGTCGGCCTTTCCGTCGATCTGCTCGTCGAGAACCACGTTGAATTGGGAGTCGTTCGGGGAGCGGGATTCGGCAGCCCAGATATCGCGTTGGTAGGTGGTTAACGGGAAGGTGCGGCGAGCGGCCACAACGGTTCCTTTCTTCGATTTCCGTCCGGCTGGCAATCGCTCTCGGGGAAGCGGAAGCGCAGTCACGGTATGCAGATGCCGTCACCACCAGCCACTGCCGGGTCAGGTAGGCGCGGACTACTCATGCAAGTAGGAACCGTTTGGGGAATCCGCCGAAAATTAATGGAGTGTGAATGGCGCGCTGCGCGACGGCGGAAATCGAGTGGTCCGGACGGCGAAAAAGCGGAGCACGCCCGGAACGCGCAACCTACCGCAGGCAGTTGTGACGATAGTCACGAAGCGGGCCGACGCGCGTCACGGAAAGCCATCGCCGCTGAATTACCCACAGTTTCCGGGGAATGGCCTCTTGCGGACGCCCTTTCGCAGGTCACGCCGAGAACCATGAGGGGACACGCTAGGGCCCTTCTGATGGATCTCCGCGGCACGGAGATCCATCAGAAGGGCCCTAGACCAGAGCGTCGCCCACCGCGTCGGCGAAGGCGCGGACCCGGGCGTTCTCGCGGTCGCCGCGCCAGACGAGGCCGAGTGCGGAGTCGGGGAGGCCGGTCACCGGGATGTATGCCACGTCCCGGCGGCTGTGGTACTCGGTGGTGGGGTGGCACAGCAGCATCACGCCCCGATTGGCCGCCACCAGTGAGAGCCCTTCCTGGAGGGTGCCGACCGCCGGTCCCTGCGGCACCGGCGTGCCGGACGGGGTGCGGGTGGGTGCCTGCACCTCGCGCCAGTAGTCCGGCGCCGGGGCGGCCACGCCGACGAGCGGTGTCGTGGCCAGGTCCTCGGCGTCCAGGGCGGTCCGGGTGGCGAACAAGTGCCTGTGGGAGACCGCCAGATACTGCGGCTGGCGGGAGAAGACCCGCCCGAGCACGAGCGTCGGCTCCTCGACCGGCAACAACACCACCGCGGTGTCCACCTCGTCGCGGTGCAGCGACCCGAAGGGGTCGGAGAGCGGCAGTTCGGTGATCCGGGTGGGGCAGCCGGGGTACCGGTCTTCGAACTTCGCGACCACCTCCATGAACCCGTACCCCATGACCCCCTGGAACCCGATCCGCAGCGGCCCGCTGACCCCGAGAGCCGCCGCCCGGGCGTTCTCGACGGTGTCGCGCAGTGCGGCGTAGGCGGGGCGCAGGGCGTCGAGGAAGTCCTCGCCGAGCGGGGTGAGCCGCACCCGCCGACTGGTGCGGTCCGCCAGACGGGCGCCGATGCGCTGCTCCAGGGAGCGGATCAGCTGACTGACCCGGCCCTGGGACACATACAGGCGTTCGCCGGTCCGCCCGAAGTGCAGTTCCTCCGCGAGGATCAGGAAGCACTCCAGCTCACGGATCTCCACCGTGCTCGCCGGTGCCCGCTCCTCGCCGGTGCCTCCCGGTCCCGTGACCGCCATCATGTGCCCCCTCCGCCCGGCCGGTTCGGCGCGCGGTCCACGTATGGTCCACCGCCGTCGTTCGATTAGCCCACCTTATGGAAGCATGAGAACTTCGCGCTTGTTCCGCTCCGGGTGGCCGAGTTGGCTGAAGCCATGGCAAAAGTTGACGACCTGTCCGTAGACGCGCCCGCACCGAAGAGGGCCGCGAGAGGCGGCTGGCCCGCGGTGGTGGCCGTGGCGGCCGGCACCTTCACCGTGGTCACGTCCGAAATGATGCCGGTGGGCCTGCTCACCCCCATCAGTGGTTCGCTGGGCGTGAGCGAGGGCACGGCCGGGCTGACGCTCACCGTCACGGGCCTGGTCGGCGCGTTCTCCGCACCGCTGATCACCGCGGCGGTGGGCCGGGCCGACCGGCGCCTGGTCCTCTGTTCCCTGATGGTGCTGCTGGCGGCGGCCAACGTACTGGCCGCCTGGTCACCGAACTTCGCGGTCATGATGGTGGCCCGCGTGCTGGTCGGCATCGGAATGGGCGGCGTCTGGTCGCTCGCCGGCGGTCTGGGGGTGCGGCTGGTCCCGGCCACGTCCATCGGGCCGGCCACCTCCATGATCTTCAGCGGTATCGCCATCGCCTCGGTGGTGGGCGTGCCGGCCGGTGCGTACATCGGTGAACTGGCGGGCTGGCGTGAGGCGTTCATCGCCATCGGCGGACTGGCGCTGCTCGTGGCCGTGGCCATGGCCGTGCTGCTGCCGCCGCTGCCCGCCGAGGAGGCGGTCGCGCTGGGCGGTGTGATGCGACTGTTCGGCAACACCCGGGTGGCCACCGGGCTCGCGGTGGTGGCCCTGCTGGTGACCGGCCACTTCGCCGCGTACACCTACGTACGGCCGGTCCTGGAGGAGGTCTCGGGCGTCGGGGCCTCGATGATCGGCACGTTGCTGCTGGTCTACGGAATCGCTGGTATCACGGGCAACTTCGCGGTCGGCGCCTGGGTGAACCGGTCGGTCCGCGGCACTCTGCTGGTGATCAGCGTCGCGCTGGCCGCCTCCGTGCTGCTGGTGCCGTTGCTCGGGTTGTCCGTGGCGGGTGCGGCGATCCTGCTGGTGGTGTGGGGCCTGGCCTACGGCGGTGTGTCGGTGAGCACCCAGACCTGGCTGGCCCTTGCCGCCCCGAAGGCCCGGGAGGGTGTGACCTCCCTGTTCGTGGGTGCGTTCAACGGGGCGATCGCCCTGGGCGCCTTGGTGGGCGGCCTCGCGGTGGACGGCTTCGGCACCCGGTCGGTGCTGTGGCTGGGCGGCGCGCTGGCGCTGGGCGCCCTCGTGGTGACCGCGCTCGGGCGGGTGCCGGCGACGGCCGTCGCCGGATCCGAGTCCGCGAACTGAGCGGACCCGGCCCGGTGGTCGCCGTCCCCCCGTCGGCCACCGGGCCCCCTCGATCGAGGGGGCCCGGTGGCCCTTCCGTCGAACCCTGATGAGGCGTCACTCGGACTCGATGGTTCTGCCAAAGTTTGGCTAGAACTTTACGAATCTATGCTCATTTAAAACAAACTCTTGCCTTTTGTGCCCATTGTCATGAATGAATGGTCATCGTCCAGTCCATTGAGACGCGACCACGGGAGCTCGGGGGAGCCATGCGTGCACAACCGCGGTCCTGCCACCCCCACCCGGCGTGGCTCGCTCGTGTCTTACGCAGCGGAGGAGCACCAAAGTGGGAACATCCGGCATACCGACCGCCACCGGGAGCCGACGGCACCTCACGGCCGTGGTACGGGAGCTGACGCACCGTCACCGGCCGACCCTCGACCGGGCCCGGGAGACCATTCGTACCCGGGCGCACTGGTCGCCCTATCCGGAGAACCCCGGCGCCTACGGCCCCGACGCGGAGGCCCGTGCCCGGGCCGCGCTCGCGGCCCTGCGCGGGCAGGTCTTCGACCTCGGCCAGCCAGGAAGGGACGGCCTCGTCGGACCCGCTCCCGCCGACGGCGGCGAGCGGTCCCCGTACGGGCCCGAACTGGCCATTTCCTACCCGCACCACGACCCCGGGGTCCTGCTGCCCGCCATGCGGCGCGCCATGCCGCAATGGCGGGATGCGGGGGTGACGGCCCGAGCGGCCGTGTGCGTGGAGATCCTGGCCCGCCTCAACGCCCGGGCACACGAGTTGGCCCTCGCCGCCGAACACACCAGCGGCCACAACCCGGTCATGGCCTTCCACGCCGGAGCCGTACACGCCCAGGACCGGGGGCTGGAGGCCGTCGCCTGGGCGGTGGAGGAGCAGACCCGGCTGCCCGGCTCCTTCGTGTGGAGCAAGCCCATGCCGGGCAGCGGGCCCTTCGTCCTGGACAAGACGTTCACGCTCCGGCCGCGCGGTGTGTCGTTATCGATCGGCAACAGCGTCTTCCCCGCCTGGAACGGCTACCCCGGCCTCTTCGCCTCACTGGCGACCGGTAACCCCGTCCTGGTCAAGCCGCACCCGAGCGCCGTACTGCCGCTCGCGCTGACGGTGCGGACGGCCAGGGAGGTGCTGCGCGAGGCGGGATTCGACCCGAATCTGGTGTGCCTGGCCGCCGAACGGCCCGGCGAGGGCCTGGCCCGCCACCTCGCCGTTCACCCCGATGTACGGATCGTGGACTACGCGGGCACCACCGCCTTCGGTGACTGGCTGCGCCGAAACGCCACCCAGGCACGGGTGTTCACCAGCACCTCGGCCGTCAACAGCCTGCTCATCGATTCCACCGACGACTACCGGGGCATGCTGGCCAACCTGGCCTTCGGGCTCGCCCTCTACAGCGGCCAGCTCTGCACCAGCCCGCAGAACCTGCTGATCCCCCGCGACGGCATCGCCACCGACGAGGGGCACAGGTCCTTCGACCAGGTGGTGGCGGACCTCGGCACCGCGCTGCGGGAGCTGCTCGCGGACGACGCCACCGCGGTCTCCGTCCTCGGCGCCCTCCTCTCGACCGAGGTGCTGACACGTGTCGACAAGGCCGCGTCGGGCGCGCTCGGCAAGGTGGCCGTGCCCCCGCGCGCGGTGGTCCACCCCGACCACCCGGAAGCGGTCGTGCGCACCCCTGCCGTCGTGACGCTGGACGGGACGCGCCCCGGCGACCTGGCCACCCTGTCCACCGAGTGGCTGGGCCCCGTGTACTTCGCGGTCGCTGTCGACTCGGCGGCCGCGGGCATCGAACTGCTGGCGCGTACCGCCCGGGAGCGGGGAGCCCTTTCGGCCGGCGCCTGGACCACCTCGGCGGACGTCGAGTCGGCCCTGGAGGACGCCTGCGCCGAGGCCGGCGTCATGCTGTCGTTCAATCTCATGGGCCAGTGGTACATCACCCAGTCCGCCGTCTACTCCGACCTGCACGGTACGGGCCTGAACCCAGCGGCCGACGCGGTGTACTGCGACGCCGCCTTCGTCTCCGGCCGGTTCCACACGGTGGGGGTCCGGCGTCACCGCGCCACGAGCTGAGCACGCGGCGCCGGCGTGTGCCGGGCCTGGCATGAGCCCCGCCTCGCCCGTCGCGGGAGCCGCGCGCGTGTCCCTCACCGATGCCCCGGAAGCCGAGCGGTTCCGGCATGGGCGCGCCACGGGCCGAGCCCGGTGTCGGCACCGGCGTTCCACGAGCCGGGCGGTAGCACCACTTCGGGGGCCGAGCGCGGGCCGCCCGGCTCGTCCGTGTCCGCCTCTCTCTTCGCAGCTGTCCTGACCTTCAGGGAGTCACCCCATGCTCTCGACACTCGCCCCTCCTCTCGATCCTCCGCTGCGCGGCCGCGAGCGTGAACTCGCCCGGTTCGCCGCCGTCCTCGAAGCGACCCGCCTCGGCGGTTCGGCCCTGGTCCTCGTGGAGGCGCCGCCGGGCTACGGCAAAACCCGGTTCCTGCGCGTGTGCATGGACCTGGCCGAGCGGCTGGGCTATGCCGTGGCCGGACCGGCCGACGCCCATGCCCCGGTCCCCCGCATCCCCGGGGCCCGGCAGGCCGGCCCGCTTCCGGGCCGCCGCCGGGTCCCCGCCGCCCCACGCACCCCTGGTGAGCCGGTGCTCGTCGTGCTGGACGAGTTCCAGGACCTGGACGTGGGTACCGGGCCCATGCCCGGCCCCTTCGCCGGGTGGGGCGTCCAGCACGACCGGGTCGTCTGGCTGGCGGCACACCGCACCGACACAGGTCAGGACCGGCGCGGCGCCCTGCTGTCGGACCCGCGTCGCCGCTACGAGCGTCTCGCCCTGGGCCCGCTCGGCCCCGCGGCCGCGCTGGAACTGGCGGCGGACGTCCTGGGCGTCCCGCCCGGTCCGGCGGTGGCCCGTTTGGTGGGGCGGGCCGGCGGGCACCCCCGGATGCTCACCGAACTGCTGGTCGGCATGCGGGAAGAGGGCACCATCCGCACCGACGGCGTCGAGGCCGAACTGACCGGCGACCGGCTGCCGGACCGGGTGCGCGCCCGGGTGCGCACGACGCTCGCCCAGTTCTCCCGGGAGTGCCGGCAGTTCCTGAGCGTGGCGGCCGTCCTGGGGACCGAGGTGGAGTACACCGAACTGGCGGCCATGCTGGGCCGTCCGCTCTCCGCGTTGCTGCCGGTCATGGAGGAGGCGTGCGCCACCGGCGCGGTGCGGCACGCGGCCGACCGTCTCGCCTTCCACAGCGACCTCATGCGCCAGGCGGTCCACGACGCGGTGCCGAACGCGCTCAAGCGGGTGCTGCACCAGGAGGTCGCCCTGCTGCGCGCGGCCGGCGGTGTCCGGCGGTGCCCGCACGACTCGGCGGGAGGCGGGGACACCCCTTGGCCCGGTGCGGTGGCCGGGCGCGGCCCCGTCCCCACCGGCGCCCACCGCTCGGGCGGCGGGTCGCCCCTGCCCGCCACCGGCTGCCCCGCGGGGCCGGAAACCCGAGCCGACTCGGAGGGAGCCGACGGTGCGTGCGGGACACCGGCGGCGCACCCGGCGCAGAGAGCCGCCCCTGCCCGCGGGCCCCGGCTCAGCAGGCAGCAGCGGGACGTGGTCCACCTCGTGTCCGAGGGCCTGACCAACCAGCAGATGGCCAGCCGGCTCGGGCTCTCTCCGCACACCGTCAACTACCACCTGCGGCGGCTCTTCAAGAGCTACGGGGTGAACTCCCGGATCGACCTGCTCAGGGCGGTCGCGGAACACCACGGTCCGCCGGCCGGCGCACCACTCGCCCCCGCCCTGCTGGCCCCCCTCACCGCCTCCATCCCGTCCACGACCTCCACGACCTCCACCACCGACCCCTCCTGAGCCGCTCCCGTCCCTGCCACCGCCGCCCTGCCGGTCGGTCCCGTCCGCCCGCCCGGCCGCCGCCCCGTCCACACCGTGTCTCGCTCGTCCACTTCTGGAGACAACAGATGAACGCCCTGGTACTCCCGTCCTCCTGGCCCGCCCACGCGCCCGCCCCCGAACGGCGTACCGCCTGGCTGCGGGACGCCTTCGCGACTCAACCCGACGACGGAAAGTCCCCCGCGCTGCGGGGCGACGTCCGCTGTGACATCTGCATAGTCGGCGGCGGCTACACCGGCCTGTGGACCGCCCTGGAGATCCTGCGCCGGGCGCCCGGCACCGACATCGTGCTGATCGACGCCGATGTCTGCGGAGGCGGCGCCAGCGGCGCCAACGCCGGTTACCTGATGCCCATGTGGGCCCGGTTCAGCAGCCTGGTCGCCCTCAGCGACCATGAGGAGGCACGCCGCCTGGGGGAGGCGTCCGAGCGGGCCGTGGACGAGATCCTGGACTTCGTCGACGAACACGGCATCGACGCCGAGTACCGGCGCGGTCCCTGGCTGTGGGCGGCCTCGTCCAAGGCCCAGCGCGGTGCCTGGCACACGACCCTGGAGGACCTGGCCCGGGCCGGTGTCGAGCCGCTGCGAGAACTGAGCCCGGACCAGGCGCGCCGGGCGGTCGGCACCCCGTCCCACTTCGGGGCGGTGGCCGATCCCCACTGCGCCACGCTGCAGCCCGCCAAGCTGGTACGCGGCATGCGGCGCGTGGCGCTGGACCAAGGCGTACGGATTCACGAGCACACCCCGCTGACCGGGCTGCGCCGGGAGAACGGCGCCACTGTGGCGGTGGCACCCCGCGCCACGATTCGCGCCGACCGGGTCGTGTTGGCGATCAACGCCTGGGCGGGCCAGTTGGAGGAGCTGGCCGACCGGATGGTCACGGTGGCCAGCGACACGGTCCTGACGGTGCCGGTGCCGGACCGGCTCGCCGAGATCGGCTGGCGGGACGCGACCTCCGTGTGCGACGCCCGCAAGCGGCTGAACTACTACCGCACCACTGCGGACGGCCGACTGGTGTTCGGCAAGGGTGGCGTCGGGCTGGCCCCCGGCAACTCGGGCGCGAGCACCATGTGGGGCGGCGCCCGGCGCCCCGGCGAGGTGCGGCGCCAGTTCCTGCGGCTCTTCCCCGACCTGCGGGACGTACCGGTGGACATGATGTGGACGGCACCGGTGGAGTACGCGGTCACCTCGGTACCGTTCGCCGGTTGGCTGCGCTCCGTGCCGGGTGTCTGCTACGCCACCGGGTATTCGGGAGACGGGGTGGGCCCCTCCCGGCTGATGGCCAGAGTTCTGGCCTCGCTCGTGCTCGGCACCCACGACGAGTGGTCCCGGTCGGCCTTCGCCCGGCCCCCGGGCGGCGCCCTCCCCGGCGAGCCGGTGCGGTACGCCGGCTCCCACCTGGCCCTCGCGGCACTGCGGGCGGTGGAGAGGCGGGAGGACCGGGGAGCGTTCGTACCGGGGCCGGTCACACGGCTGATGTCCATCGACCCGTCCGCCTTCCGCCGCTGAGTCCGGGGCACCTCCGCCCTGCTGCCGGTCCCGGCCCTGCGGCGGGCCGCCTCGTCACCGGTCCGGGCAGCCACCCGCCCGGGAGCCGATGCGCTCCGCCGCCGGATCCGCCGGGCGGGCCATGTCCGCGCAGGCGTGGCTACTCGTTCGAGTAGCCGCGCCCGGCATAACGCCGCGAAGCCGACGGAACGCCGTCCCGGTGCCCCCCCGGCACCCGGTTAGCGTGCACGGATGACGCACTCTCAGTTCAGTTCGCCCGCCCCCCTCGTCGTGGGCTCGGGACCGGCCGTGGTCCTGGCGCACGGCGCCGGCAGCGACGTACGGGACAGCTACGGCCCCGTCCTGGACGAGCTGGCCCGGCGGCACACGGTCATCGGCCCGGACTACCCGGGCTCCGGCGACACCCCGCTGTCGGACGCCCCCCTGTCCCTGGACGCCCTCGCCGACCACGTGGTGGCGGCCGGGGTCCGGGCGGGCGCGTCGACCTTCGCCGTGTCGGGCTTCTCCATGGGAACGACCGTCGCCGTACGGGCGGCGGTACGGCACCCGGACCGGGTGACCGCCCTCGTCCTGTCGTCCGGGTTCGCCCGGCCCAACGCCCGGCTGCGGCTGGTCATCGACGTCTGGCGGGCGCTCGGCCGCACGGACGACAGCCGCACGCTGGCGGCCTACCTGTCCCTGGTGGTCGGGGGCGCGAGCTGGCTGGACGAACGCACCCCGGAGGAGCTGGAGGAGCAGCTCACCCTCTTCGCGGCCGGTCTGCCACCCGGGACCGACCAGCAGCTGGCGCTCTTCGACACCCTCGACGTGACAGCCGACCTGCCCGCGATCAAGGTGCCCACCCTGGTCGTCTCGCCGCTGGAAGACGTGCTCACCACCCCGGCACACTCCCGTGAGCTGGCCGACGGCATCCCCGGCGCCGAACTGGCCACCCTGGACTGCGGCCACGCCATCGCCGCCGAGCGACCGGCCCGGTGGGCCGCGCTGATCACGGCCTTCCTGGCCCGTACCGCCGGCACCGTGTCAGGTGACGCGGCCGCGACGGCGGTGTTCCCGCCCGGCCGCTGACCTGGGCGGTTGTTCCAGGCCGGCGGCGCGGGGGTCAGCCGCCCGAGGTCGCGAGGCCGCTGACGGTTTCCCGGATGGTCGGACGGCGGTACAGCTCCTTCAGCCGCAGCGACGGCAGGCCCCGCGCGCGCAGGGCCGCACCTATGCGGACGGCGAACAGGGAGTTGCCGCCCAGCTCGAAGAAGTCGTCGTCCAGGCCGACCGGCACGCCCAGGACCTCGCTCCAGATCTCCCGCAGCCGCTCGGTGAGGTCGACGTCGTCGGTGACGGGCCCGGTGTCCCGCGCCGGCGGGCGGGGCGCGGCGGGCGCGGCGGGTGCGGGGAGCCGTTCCGGGTCGAGCTTTCCGTTGGGCGTCAGCGGGAGCGCGTCCAAGGAGGTGACCGTGGTGGGGAGCATGTGGTCGGGGAGGATGCCGGCTGCCCGCTTGCGGACTGTGCCGGGGTCGCCGCCGGAGAGGACCACGTAGGCGTCGATCCGGGCGGTGGCGGCATCGGCCGGGTCGACGCGGCGCACCACGACGGCCGCCGTCCGCACGTCCGGGTCCTCCAGCAGGACCGAGCGGATCTCGTCCAGCTCGATGCGGAAGCCGCGGATCTTCACCTGGCTGTCGATGCGCCCGAGGTGTTCGAGGCAGCCGTCCGGGCGGAGGCGTCCCAGATCGCCGCTGCGGTACATGATGCCGCCGGTGACCGGGTCGGGTACGAACCGCTGCGCGGTCAGGTCCGGCCGGCCCAGGTAGCCGAGCGCGACTCCGGCGCCGCCGACGTGGATCTCGCCCGCCACTCCGGGCGGCAGCAGGCGTCCGGCCGCGTCCAGCACGTAGAGGTGCCAGCCGGGCAGGGCGCGTCCCACGGACCGGGTGCCGGCGAGCGCCAGTCGCCGGGTGAGGGTCTGCTCGGTGACGTGGACGGTGGTCTCGGTGATGCCGAACATGTTCACCGTCCGGCACACCGACTCGGGGTGCCGGTCGAACCAGGGCAGCAGCATGCGCGCGTCGAGTGGTTCGCCGCCGAACACGACCAACCGGACCCCGACCTCGGTGTGGTCCACGTCCAGCAGCTGGGCGAAGGCCGACGGGGTCTGGCTCAGCACGGTGACCTTCTCGGACACCAGCAGATCGCGGAAACGGTCGGGTTCCCGGGAGACGAAGTACGGCACCACGACCAGCCGTCCGCCGGTCAGCAGGCAGCCCCAGATCTCCCATACCGAGAAGTCGAAGGCACTGGAGTGGAACCAGGTCCATACGTCCGCTTCGCCGAGCCCGTACTCGTCGCGGGTCGCGTCGATCAGGGCGATCACGTTGCGGTGCGGCACCTCGACGCCCTTGGGGCGGCCGGTGGAGCCGGAGGTGTAGATGACGTAGGCGGCGGTGTCCGGTGTGACGGTGGCCGGCGGGACCGGGGCGTCGCCGGGCTCCGGCGCCGTGTCGAGCAGCTCGTCCGGTGTCATCGGCACGCAACCTGTCACCTCCGGGAACTCCGGCAGGCGGGTGATCACCACGCCCAGTCCCGCGTCCCGTGCCGTGTGGGCGAGCCGGTCCGCCGGGTAGGCGGGGTCGACGGGCACGTAGGTCGCGCCGGCCTTCAGCACGGCGAGGAGGGTGACGACGAGTTCGGCGGTGCGCTCCAGGCACACGCCCACCCGGTCGCCGGCCGTGACACCGTGCTCGCGCAGGCCCCGTGCCAACCGAGCGGCACGGTCGTCGAGTTCGCGGTAGGTCAGGCCGGCGCCGCCCTCGGCGACGGCGATGCGGTCCGGAGCCGCCGCCACGATCCGTGTGAACGCCTCGGGCACGCTCATCGCCGTGGTGACCAGACGGCGGGGCGGGCGACCGAGTGCCGCCACGCGGTCGCGTTCGGCCTCGTCCAGCAGATCGATGTCGTCGACCGCGGTCCGGGGAGAACGCAGGACATGCCGGTGCACTCGCACCAGGTGCCGGGTGAACTGTGCGGCGATCTCCGTGGAGACGTGTCCGCCGACGTGGTCGCAGCGCAGCCGCCAGCCGTCGGCGTCCTTGAAGACCGACAGGGTGAGCGCGAACGGCGGTGCCAGACAGGGCACGTACACGCCGGGCAGCTCCGCCTCGTCGAAGAGCAGGCCGACGAGCGCGGGCCCGTCCGTGGCCGTGGGCTTCAGCTCACCGAGCGTGGGGGCTTCCCGCACGGTGAAGGAGCCGTGGTCCGTGCCGATGACCGGCGAGGTCTCGGGGTCGTAGCGGCGCAGGGTGACGGCGAGGGCCGCGAGCCAGCTCGCCTCGTCGCCCCCTTCGTCCAGGGAGAAGAGGTGAGGGACGGTGGGGCCGTCGTGGCCGAGCCCCCAGGCGGGGGCGGGAGCGAACGAGGATGCCTCGGGGACGGGTCGCCGGGTGTTCGCTTCGACGGACTCGCCGGCCGCCAGACGTGCGAGGGCCCTGCGGTCCCACCGGTCGCGCGGGGCCACGAGGATCAGGTCGCACGGGCCGTCGGCGTAGCGCAGCAGGACTCCGCGCGGTCCGTCGGCGGGGCGGGCGAGTTCGGCGGCGCGGCGCCGCTCGGCGAGCGCGTCCGCCGCCGGCACGGGTACGTCCTCCGTCCACAGCCCCTCAGGGGCCGCCGAGTCCGGGGAACGGTCCAAGCGCACGCGCACCGCGTGGCAGCGTGCCGCGGGGAGGAGAGGGCCTGACACGGGGGTACTCCTTGTTGTTCAGAAGTCAGAAGTCAGAAGGGGGCCGGTACGGCGTGCGCGCTGCTCAGCGGGTGCTGAAGCCGCCGTCCACGGTCAGGACCGAGCCGGTGATCTGCCGGGACTCGTCCGAGGCGAGGAAGACGACCGCGGCGGCGACGTCCTCGGGTTCGATGAGGGCGTTCATGGGCTGGGCCTCGACGAAGGTCTTCTCGTGCTCGTGGACGGGTACGTCCAGTGCTCTGGCGATCTCGGCGAGCATCCGGCCCTCGGCGCCCGTGTCGTCGCGCACGGAGCCCGGGCAGATGGCGTTCACGCGTACCTTCGTCGGCGCGTAGTCGAGCGCGGCGGCCTTGGTGAGACCGATGACGGCGTGCTTGGCGGCGACGTATCCGGCGAAGTGCCGGTAGCCGACGAGTCCGGCGGTGGAGGCGATGTTGACGATGCTGCCGCCGCGCCGGGTGCTCATGGCCTTGCCGACCTCGCGGATCACCCGCCAGGCTCCGGAGAGGTCCACGTCGATCATCAGGGACCACTCGTCCTCGCTGATCTCGTGCACCGGTGTGCCCGAGGGCGCGGCGATGCCCGCGTTGTTGACGGCGACGTCGATCCGGCCGAACCGGTCCTCGGCGCGGGTCACCGCCTGCCGTACGGCGAGCAGGTCGCGGATGTCGGCCTCGGCGGTGAGGACCGCGGCCCCCGTCTCCCGGCACAGCGCGGCGGTGTGCTCCAACTGGCCCGGCGTGCCCAGCGGGTAGGGCACGCCGGGCAGGTCGGCGCAGATGTCCAGCAGGACGAGGTCGGCGCCCTCGGCCGCACAGGCGACCGCGATGGCCCGGCCGAGTCCGCGGGCGGCGCCGGTGACCAGGACCGACTTTCCGTGCAGACGCATCGGGAACTCCTTGAAGAACGTCGAGAACGGGGGAGGAGGGGGGTGGGGGGATGTCGAACGGAGCTACAGCACCGTCGAGACGATCAGCCGGACCAGCGTGGAGGCGGCGTCGGTCAGATACATGTGGCCGCCGGGAACCTCGACATGTTCGAAGTCGCGGCCGGCCACCTTGCTCCAGGACTCCGCGTCGTCGTAGCCGACCAGGTCGTCGTCCTCGCCGCGCACGACCGTGAGGGGCACGTTCAGCGGGAGATCGGTGCCGGGCACGTAGTTCTCGTGCATCTCGACGTCCGCGCGCAGGGCGGGCAGGATCATCTCCCGCATCTCCGGGTCGTCCAGCGCGGGATGGTGGTAGCCCGCGAACTCGCCGACGCGGGCGAGGAAGTCCTCGTCCGACAGGCCGGTGGCCCGTCGCTCGCGCCCCCGGGCGGGTTCCGGCGATCCGCTGACGAACAGATGGACGAGTTCGACGCCGGGTTCGTCGACCAGCCGGTGGGCGAGTTCGTAGGCGAGCACCGCGCCGAGGCTGTGCCCGAAGAGGGCCACCCGGCCGCCGTCCTCGGCGAGCCTGTCCCGCAGTTGCGCCAGCAGCCCGTCGACGGCCTGGTGCGCGTCCCGGTACGGCTCCTCGTCGATCAGCCGTTCCCGGCCCGGCAGTTGCAGCGCCATGATCTCCAGCGCGTCCCCCGCCAGGGCGACCCAGGGACGGTAGAACGAGGCGCCCGCCCCGGCGTACGGAAGGCAGATCAGCTTTGTCGTGTCAGGTGCGGTCATGGGTGCGGGTGTCTCCTTGCGAGTCGTGCGCGCCTCGTGGGCGGGGATTGCGCGGGGTGGGACCGGAGGCGAGCACGCCCGCGAGCTCCGCGGCCTCGGCGGCGGTGCGCATCGCGTCGGCGGCGCGGTCCGGGCCGGGCAGCCCGGGGCCGACCGGCATGAGGTTGAGCGTGGTGGCGCCGGCCTCGGCGAACGCCCTCATCCGCTCGGCGATCCGCTCCCGCGGCCCGAGCAGCGAGGTGGCGTCGAGGAAGTCGAGCGGTACGGCGGACATGGCGCCCGGGTAGTCACCGGCCAGGAACCTGTCCTGGACGGCACGGGCCTGGGGGCCGAAGCCCATGCGCTCGGCCAGCTGGGTGTAGTGGTTGTCCTCCCGGCCGCCCATGCCGCCGAGGTACAGCGCGGCATATCCCCGTACCCGCCGGGCACAGGCCCGCCAGTCGGCGCCGGTCACCAGGGGCACGCAGGGGGCGATGTCGAACCCGTCGAGGGCGCGCCCGGACTTCGCGAGGCCGGCCCGCAGGGGTTCGAGCTGCTTGGCGGCGTGGGCGGGTGAGAAGAACACCGGCAGCCAGCCGTCGGCGATCTCCCCGGCCAGTTCCAGGTTCCTCGGGCCGAGGGCGGCGAGGTAGACCGGGATCCGCTCGCGCGGCGGCCGGATGGTCAGGGTGAGCGCCTTGCCGGGGCCGCCCGGCAGCGGAAGCGTGAAGTGCCTGCCTTCGTACTCCAGGGGTTCCCGGCGCAGCGCACGGCGCACCAGGTCGACGTATTCGCGGGTACGGCCCAGCGGTGAGCCGAATCCGACGCCGTGCCAGCCCTCCGAGACCTGAGGACCGGACACGCCGAGGCCGAGCCTGAACCGTCCGCCGGACAGCGTGTCGAGGGTGGCGGCGGTCATCGCCGTCATGGCGGGCGAGCGGGCGGGGATCTGCAGGACCGCGCTGCCGACGTCGATGCGGGACGTGCGGGCGGCGATCCACGACAGCACGGTGACGGCGTCGGACCCGTAGGCCTCCGAGACCCACACCGCCGAGTAGCCGAGATCCTCGGCCAGGGAGGCGAGCGGGAGGTTGGACGCGTCGTTGCCGCCGACCCAGTAGCCGAGGTTGAGGCCGAGACGCAGGGTGGGGACGGTCATGGATGCTCCTGTGCGAGCGCGAGGGCCGGTGTCCGGACCGGGCGCGGGACGGTCGGGGCCCGGCCAGGTCGTGGCACCGGGCTCGGTCGTGGCCGCGGTCAGCGGCTCGTGCGCGTGCGGTAACGCCATGTCGAGAGGGAGGTGAAGACGGCGATGAGCAGCACCGAGCAGCCCACGGTGTACAGCTCCGGGTGATGGGCGGGCCAGGCGTGCTGTATGGGAAAGCCCGGCGGGGGCGGGTTGCCGAAAAGCCGGCGCAGGGCGTTCGCCAGCGAGGTGATGGGGTTCCAGGCGGCCACGGTGGACAGCGGGCCGGGAAGGGTCGCTCCGGAGACGAACCCGGAGGAGATGAACGTCGCCGGGAACAGCCAGATCACCCCGAGGCTCCCTGCCACCTGGGAGTTCGGGGCGACCAGGGCGACGAAGACGCCGATCCACGACATCGCGAAGGAGAACAGGAGCACCAGCAGGATCCCGGCGGCCACCTCGACGGGGCCGGTGTGCGGGCGCCAGCCCATCAGCAGACCGCACGTGGTGGTGACGGCGACGCTCACCACGCAGGTGGTGAGGTCGGACGTCGTCCGGCCGAGCAGCAGGGCCACCCGGGAGATCGGCAGGGTGCGGAAGCGGTCGACCATGCCCTGGTCCAGGTCCCTCGAGAGCCCGACCGTGGTGAAGGTGGTGGTGAAGGCCCCCGTCTGGGCGATCAGCCCGGCGAACATGTACGAGCGGTAGGCCGTGCCGCCCAGGCTGTTGCCGAAGACGTACCCGATGAGCAGGGCGTACACCACCGGCTCGACCAGGCACGAGATGAGCAGTCCCGGAGTGCGCCGCAGGTGCAGCAGGTTGCGCAGGGCGAGGTCCGCGCTCTCCGCGACGACACGGAGCACGGGATTGCGCCGGGCGCGGGTCGGGACCGCGGGCGAGGGGAGACCGGTGGCAGGTGCGCCCCGGTGCGGGGAGCCTGCCTTGCGGACGTCGGTGGGCGTGGTCATCACGCCGCCTCCCGCCGGGTGCGGCTGGTCAGGCCGAGGAACACGTCGTCGAGCGTGCAGCGGCTGAGCCCGATCTCCAGTACGTCGATCTCCTCGCCCTCCAGCGCCGCGAGGGCGCGGCCCAGTGCGGCACGGCCGTCGGCGGCGGGCGCCTCCACGCGCCGGGCGGCGCGGTCCACCGTCGGTGTCGTACCGGTGGCCCGCGCGGCGGCACGAGCCGCCGCGTCGAGTTGGTGGTCCTCGGCGACACACACGACGAGCCGGTTTCCGGCGGCTGCCTTCAGTTCGTCGCTGGTGCCCTCCGCCACCACCCGCCCCCGGTCGATCACGGTGATCCGGTCGGCGAGACGGTCCGCCTCCTCCAGGTACTGGGTCGTCAGCAGGATCGTGGTGCCGCCGGCGACCAGTTCACCGACCGCCTCCCACGTGTCGAACCTGCTCTCGGGGTCGAGGCCGGTGGTGGGCTCGTCCAGGAGGACCAGGGGAGGGGCACAGACGAGGGCGGCGGCCAGATCCAGCCGTCGGCGCATACCGCCCGAGTAGGTGCCGGCAGGGCGCCCCGCGACATCGGTGAGCCGGAACCGGGACAGCAGGTCGTCGGCGACGCGGCGGGCCGCGGGGCGGCCCAGGCCGCGCAGTTTCGCGATCAGATAAAGGTTCTCGAAGCCGGTCAGCAAGCTGTCGACCGTCGAGTACTGGCCGGCCATTCCGATGGTGGAGCGTACTTTTTCTGGTTCTGTCGCCACATCCCAGCCATTCACGAAAGTGCGCCCGGAGTCCGGCTTGAGGAGCGTCGTCAAAATCTTTACCAGAGTGGTTTTACCGGCTCCATTCGGGCCCAGGAGGCCCATGACCTCACCTGGCTTCACCTCCAGGTCGACACCGCGTAATGCATGGCTCTCCTGGAATTTCTTGTGCAGGCCGTCTATGGCGACGGCCGGCGTGGTGGGGGTAGGCACAAGTCCGTTCTACGCCCGTCCGATGCGACAGTCGATCATGGGATCCTAAAGATTTCTTGGGCGTTCGATGATGTTACTTTGGCGTTGCTTGAGCTTTTCGGTACGGGATCGAGGACCATGATCACGTACGGTTCCTGTTGTGCGAGAATTACTCACGACACTGAGGGAACAGGTAGCGCGTAATCCGCAGCAGCCTGCCGTGACTTTCGTCTCGGAATTCGGTGACATCAGATGCGAGGTGCGCGACCGCGCGGAACTGGATCTGCATTCCCGGCGCATTGCCTCCTGGCTCCAGGAGCGATTCTCCGCAGGGGACCGAGCGCTGCTCCTCCACTCCCCGGGAATCGAATTCACCACCGCCTTCTCCGCCTGTGTCTACGCCGGCGTCATCGCCGTGCCCGCTCCGCTGCCGGGCCGCTACCGGCACGAGCGCCGCAGGCTCGCCGCCATCGCCCGCGACGCGGGGGTGAGTGTCATCCTGACCCAGCGGAGCGATCTCCCGGACGTGGAGAAGTGGGTGGCCGAGGAGGGCGTCGTCGGGGTGGTCTGCCACCCGACCGACACCGGTGAGGGAGACCCGGATGCCTGGATCGCTCCCGGGGTCGCGCCCGAGATGCCGGCGCTGCTCCAGTACACGTCGGGTTCGACCGGCGATCCCAAGGGCGTCGTCGTCACCCAGGGCAACCTGGTCGCCAACGTCGAACGGATGGTGGCCGCGTTCGGGAACGACAGTGGCACGACGTACGGCGGCTGGATCCCCCTGTACCACGACATGGGGCTGATCGGCCTGATGCTGCCCGGCCTCCTGTCCGGCAGCGGGTACGTCCAGATGGACCCCATGTCCTTCCTGCGCCGCCCGTACCACTGGCTGCGGATGCTGGACGCCTGTGACGTCGGATTCACCGCCGCGCCCGACTTCGGCTACGAGCTGTGCGTCCGACGCGTCACCGACGAGCAGCTGGCCACGCTCGACCTGTCCCGGGTCAAGGCCGCCGACGGCTCGGAACCGGTCCGCGCCGACGTGGTCGCCGCCTTCACCGAGAGGTTCGCCCGCGCGGGACTGCGGCCCGACGCGCTCATCCCCGTGTACGGCCTGGCCGAGGCGACACTGATGGCCTCCGCCACCACCGGGCGGGCGCCCCTGCGCACCACGGTCGACGCCTCGGCTCTGGAGAACCTGGAGCTGCGGCAGGCCGACGGCACGGAACCGTCCCGCGTGCTCGTGGGATGCGGGGCGCCGACCGGCTCAGACGTACAGGTCGTCGATCCCGACACCGGGGACGCCCTGCCCGAGGGCCGGATCGGTGAGATCTGGCTCAGCGGCCCCTGCGTCACCGCGGGTTACTGGGAGAACGAGGCCGCCACCGACACCACGTTCCGGGCGAACACCACGGACGGACGCGGTCCGTTCCTGCGCACGGGCGACCTCGGCGGCCTGCTCGACGGTGACCTCTACATCACCGGCCGCCGCAAGGACGTCCTCGTCCTGCACGGGCGCAATCTGCACCCCGCGGACATCGAGTACGAACTGCGTTCCCAGCACGAGGAGTTGGAGGGACTGCACGGGGCCGTCTTCATGGTCGGGGACGACGACGGCGTGGACACCGCTCCGGCGATCGTCGTCGTGCACGAGATCCGTGCCCACTGGGGTGCCGAGCGGCTGAGCCGGATCGCCGTCGACATGAAGCAGACCGCGGCCCGGGAGTTCGGTGTGCCGGTCGCGGCGGTCGCCCTGGTGCGGCCCGGCGGCGTCCGGCGGACCACGAGCGGGAAGGTGCAGCGCTCGGCGATGCGTGCCCTCTACCTCGCCGGAGAACTGGGCACCCTGTACCTCGGTGAGGACCGGTTGCTCACCCTGGCCCTGGCGGAACACCGGCGGGTGACCGCACGATGACCACCACGGCTGATCTGGAGACCCTGCTCGCCGCCCACGAGAGCGACGCCTTCTCACCCGACGCGCTCGCCGAGCTCGACGACCGTGAGGAGTTCCCCGACGGCGCGGTCCGCCTCCTCGACGACGCGGGAATGCCCACCCACTACGTCCTGTCCCCGGACGGCGACTTCAGCGAGACGGTACGGCTGCTGCGCGAGGTCGCCCGCCGTGATCTGACCGTGGCCATCGCCCACGGCAAGACGTTCCTCGGGTCGGCCCCGGTGTGGGTGGCCGGCACCCCGGATCAGGCCGCCCGGCTCGCCGAGCGGGTACGCGGGGGCGAGGCCGTCTGCTGGGGGCTGACCGAGCGTGACCATGGCGCCGACCTGCTCGCGAGCGAGTTCGCGGCGGTGGCCGAGACCGGCGCGGGTGTGGATGCAGAGGCAGACGCCGAGGCAGACGCGGACGCGGACGCAGCGGGTGGCGGCTGGCGGCTCACCGGCGAGAAGTGGCTCATCAACAACGCCACCCGCTCCACCCTCGCCTGCGTCCTGGCCCGCACCGACCCGGCGGGCGGCGGACGGGGCTTCAGCCTCTTCCTCGTGGACAAGCGCCGACTGCCCGAGGGCGCCTGGCGGAACCTGCCGAAAATCCGTACGCACGGCATCCGCGGCGCCGACATCAGCGGCTTCGCCCTCGACGGCGCCCCGGTGCCCGCCGACGCCCTCGTCGGCGAAGAGGGCGACGGGATCGCCGTGGTCCTCAGAACGCTCCAGCTCACCCGCATCGCGTGCACGGCGCTCTCCCTCGGCGCCGCCGACCACGCCCTGCGGTTGGCCCGCGACTTCGTCACCGGACGCGAGCTGTACGGCCGACGCCTCGCGGACGTCCCGCACGTACGGCGCATCCTCGGCCGGGCGGCCGCCGCGGCGCTGACCGCCGAAGCGGTGAGCGCGCTCTCCGCCCGCTCGGTGCACACCCTGCCCGGGGAACTGAGCGCGATCTCGGCGATCACCAAGGCGTACGTGCCGACGCTGACCCAGGAGACGCTTCTCTCGCTCGGCGAACTGCTGGGCGTACGCGGCTTCCTCACCTCGCCGCCCGGCGGCGGCTTCGCCAAACTGGAACGCGACCACCGCATCTGCGCGATCTTCGACGGCAGCACGGTCGTCAACCGCGCCGCCGTCCTCCACCAGATGCCGCGCCTGGGCCGTCAGTTGAGCCGCCGCCGGGCCGACACCGAAGGCCTGCGGGCCGCCGCCGACCTCACCGCCCCCCTGCCCCTGTTCGACCGCGACCGGCTGACGCTGCTGTCCGTCACGGGATGCAGCGCCGTGCAGACCCTGCCGGACACGGCGGCACGCATGGTGGAGCAAGGGCCACCCCAGGCGGGCCCGCTCATCGCCCGGCTGCTCACCGAACTCGCCGGGCTGGAGACGGAGTCGGCGGACTTCGTGCCGTCGACGGGTGGACTGCCCACCGCCGCCTTCGGCCTCGCCGAACGCTACGAACGCGCCTACGCCGCTGCCGCCTGCCTGCTGCTGTGGCTGGAGAACCCGCCGCTGCGCACCGGACGACTCGGTACGGACGGTCTGTGGCTGCGGGCCTGCCTGACCTCCCTGCTCGGCGAGGACGACAGCGACGTGTTCGGCGCCCTGGCCGACGTCGTACTCGGCATGCCCACACCGGAGTTCACCCTGTGGGGAGGCACCGCATGACCACCACGACCGGCCTCGCACCCAAGCGCGCCGACGAACTGGAGCACCTGCTCGGCAGCCTCTCCAACCCGGCCAACCCCACGGGTACCGAGGCCGTTCTCGCCGCGGACGAGCGCGCGGAGATGCTCGCCGCCGGAGAGGCGCTGCTGCACGCCTACGGGCTGAACGCCGAGTTCGTACCACCCCAGCTGGGCGGCCGTCTGGAGCGGGCCGACCACCTGTGCGAGGTCATGCGCACGCTCTACCGACGTGACCCCGCGCTCGGCCTCGGCTACGGCGCCAGCTCGCTCATCGCCTCGGTCACCCTGTGGACCGCCGGCGACGCACAGCAGACCGGGCACGCCGCCCGCCTGCTCCTGGACGGCCGGCGTATCGCCATCGCCTTCCACGAACTGGCCCACGGCAACGACATGGCGGGCACGGAGTTCGCCGCCACCGCCGCACCCGACGGACTGCGCCTGAGCGGCCGCAAGGAGGTCGTCACCAACATCGGGCGCGCCGACGCCATGGTCGTCCTCGCCCGCACCGACACCCGGCCCGGACCGCGCAGCCACTCCCTGATCCTCGTCGACCGTGCGAGCGCCGACCCCGCACACCTGACCGACCTGCCGCGCTTCGGTACCGTCGGCATGCGGGGAGTGCAGCTCGGCGGCCTGCGTTTCGACGACCTGCCCGTGCCCGCCTCCGCGGTCCTCGGTCCGGCCGGCTCCGGCCTGGAGACCGCGCTGAAGGCCCTCCAGATCACCCGCACGGTCCTGCCCACGATGGCCACCGGGATCCTCGACACCGGACTGCGCGTCACCGTGGACCACCTGACACGGCGCCGGCTGTACGGCGGCCCGGCCACCGCACTCCCGCATGTCCGCTCGGTGCTGGCCGGCGTCTTCGCCGACCTGCTGCGTGCCGAGGCGCTCGGCGCGGTCGGCGCCCGTGCGCTGCACCTGGTGCCCGGCGCGGCGAGCGTGTACGCCTCCGCGGTCAAGTTCGAGGTGTCCCGTCTGCTGCTGGAGGCCATGGACCGGCTCGCGGAACTTCTGGGCGCCCACTTCTACCTGCGCGAAGGGCCGACCGCACTGTTCCAGAAGCTGCTGCGCGACCTCGCCCCCGTCGGCTTCGGGCACATCGCGCGCGCCGCCTGCCAGATGAGCCTGCTGCCCCAGCTGCCCCTGCTGGCCCGCCGCACCTGGTCCCGCCCCGGCACCGAGGCGCCGCCCGACGTGTTCGCGCTCGCGGAACCGCTGCCGCCCCTGCGGTACGACCGGCTGGCCCTGCACGCCGCGGGCCGCGACCCCGTCATGGGATCCCTCCCTGCCCTGGCCGACGCGTCCTGGGCACCCGAGCACGACGACGTACGTGCGGCGCTCCGCGACGACCACGTCGAACTGGCCGAACTGGCCGCCGTATGCGGGCAGTTGTCGCCGGCGGAACTCGGCGTCGACGCCCGCCCCGAACACTACGACCTGGTCACCCGGTACGTGCGCCTCCTGTCCCGCACCGCCTGTGGGCAGGTATGGCGGCACGCCCGGCCGGACGACTTCCTGGCCGACCCCACCTGGCTGAGGGCGGCCCTGTGCCGCTCGGCGCCGGGTCCGCACCGGCCGGGCCCGCTGCCCGCCGAGGTCGAGGACAGGCTCTTCGCCGAACTCCTGGACCGCCGGGACACCGGTCGCTCCTTCGGCCTGACCGGGAGACCGCTCGCCGTGTGAGAACCGGCCGTCGGCCGCCCGAGGGCCGCCCACCATCCGAAAGCCGTATGCCGTCGGACAACCGCTCACCCGTGACCGGGGCAGCCCGTCCGACGTACGTCCGGCGCGCCCCGACCCCGCCGCCCCGCGCTCAGGCTTCCTTTTCGCCCTCCGCTCAAGAAAGAGACCCCCCTCATGACCGCTGGCAACCGAGACGTGCACACCTGGCTGACGGAGCGCGTGGCGACCTACCTGCGCCGTTCGCCCGAGGACATCGACACGTCCGTACCGCTGGCCGACTACGGCCTGGACTCGCTGACGGCGCTGGCCATCACCGCCGACATCGAGGACGAGTTCGAGGTGACCGTCGACGACGCGTTGACCTGGGACCACCCCACGGTCGACGCGCTGGGCACGGTCCTGTCCGAACTGGTCGGCGGGCAGCCGGAGGCGGCACGGACGAGCGAGAAGCAGGCCTGACCATGAGCGACGCCGTATCGACGAACCCGGGCCTGCCGCTCACGGCGGCCCAGCACGGAGTGTGGGTCGCCCAGCGCCTCGCCCCCGACAGCCCCCAGTACACGTGCGGCATCTACTACGACGTCCCCGGACGGGTGGACCGCGCCCTGCTCGCCCGTGCCGTGGAGCGGGCGGTGGCCGAGACCGAGGCGCTGCGGGTCCGCTTCCACGACGACGGGGAGACGGTCCGGCAGACGGTCGACCCGTCCGTCACGGGCGGGCTGGAGTACCTCGACCTCAGCGGCGAGGCCGATCCGGCCGGGGCCGCCCGCGCCTGGATCGACGCCGACCAGGCCCGACCCGTCCCGGTCACGGGCGACCGGTTGTTCCGGCACACTCTGCTGCGGCTCGGCCCCGACCGGCACTGGTTCCACTTCCGCTACCACCACATCCTCCTCGACGGCTACGGACAGGTCCTGCACTGCCGCCGCCTGCTGGAGGTCTACACGGCACTCGCCGCGGGCGAGCAGCCGCCCGCGAGCGGCTTCGGCACCCTGCGCGAGGTCCTGGCCGAGGAGAACGCCTACCTCGGCTCCACCCGCCGGGAGCGCGACGGCGCCTACTGGCGGCGCGCGTTCGCCGACCTGCCGGAGTCCACCGAACTGGGGCGTGCGGTGACAGTCCCGCCTGCCGCCCGACGCCTGGCACGCACTCTCGCCCCAGGCTCCGGCGCCACCGGACTCGCGCCCAGCCTGCCCGGTGCGACCGGCCGCCTGCCGGAGGCCGACGCGCTCAGGGTGCGCGGGCTCGCCGGGTCCCGCTGGTCCCTGCCGGTGATCGCCGCCATGGCGGCCCACACCCACCGCGTCACCGGCGCCCACGACGTCCTCGTCCGCGTCTTCATGGCCGCCCGGCTCAGTCCGCACGCCCTGGCGACACCCGCCATGCTCGTCAACGACGTCCCGCTGCGGATACCCGTCGACGGCTCCACCACCTTCGCGGAACTGCTGGACCGGGTCGCCGCCCGCCTGGCCGAGGCGACCCGCCACCAGCGGTACCCGCACGACGACCTGCGCCGCGATCTCTCGGCCGCGGCCCACCCGGGCACCCTGAGCGGTCCGTCCGTGAACGTCCTCTCCTTCGCCGCCGCCCGCCTGCCGTTCGGCCCCACCGAGGCCGAGGCGCACCAGCTCGCCTCCGGCCCGGTACGCGACCTCGCCCTGCACGCGTACGGCGACCCCGAGGCGGGCGACGGCATCGAGCTGACCGTCAACGCCCACCCCGGCCGCTTCACCCCCGAGACCGCCGCCGCCCACCGCGACCGCTATCTGCGCCTGCTCACCGCGGTCACCGAGCGGCCGGACCTGCCCATCGGCGCCGTCGACCTGCTCGACGACGCGGAACGGGAGCGCTTCCACGCCCGCAACGACACCGGCCACCCGACGGACCCGCGCTCTCTGGTGGACCTGTTCGAGGCCCAGGACCCGGCCGCCGAGGCCGTCGCTTTCGAGGGCGAGCGGCTGACGTACGGCGAACTCAACGCCCGTGTCAACCGTCTCGCGCACGCCCTGCGCGGGCGGGGCGTGGGACCGGAGTCGCGGGTGGCGGTGGCGTTGCCCCGCTCGCCCGACCTGATCGTCGCGCTGTGGGCGGTGCTGAAGACCGGTGCGGCGTACGTGCCCGTCGAGACCGGTTACCCGGCCGACCGGATCGCCTACGTCCTCGCCGACTCCCGGGTGGCGTTCGTGATCGACGAGGACAACGTGCGCTCCCTCGGCGACGGCGAGCCCGACACGAACCCCGGCGTCGCCCCGCGAGGGGACAACGCCGCGTACGTCATCCACACCTCGGGCACCACCGGCCGCCCCAAGGGCACCGTCGTCACCCACGCCGGCATCACCCACATGCTCGCCTGGATGCAGCACGAGTACCGGCTCACCCCGGCGGACCGGGTCGTGCACAAGACGCCGGTCGGGTTCGACGTGTCGGTGTGGGAGGTGTTCTGGACCCTCACCCGTGGCGCGACCCTCGTCGTCGCCCGCCCCGACGGCCACCGCGACCCGGCCTACCTGGCCCGACTGGTCCGCGACGAACGCGTGACCGTCATCCACTTCGTGCCCGCGATGCTCGGCCCCTTCCTCGACGAGTACGCGTACCTGCCCACGGACGCCCTGCGCATGGTCAGCTGCGGCGGCGAGGCACTGCCCGCCGGGCTCGCCGACCGCTTCCACCGCGAGTGCGGCGGCCGGCTGCACAACTCCTACGGGCCCACCGAGTTCTCGGTGACCGCGACCTCCCACGCCTGCGTGCCCGGCGAGCCCGTCACGATCGGCACGCCCACCCACGACTCGCGTGCCTACGTGCTGGATCCGGCCCTGGGACCGGTGCCGGACGGCGTCACCGGAGAGCTGTACCTGGCGGGCGTCCAGCTCGCCCGCGGATACTTCGACCGCCCCGGCCCGACCGCCGAGCGCTTCGTCGCCGACCCCCACGGCCCGGCCGGCACCCGCATGTACCGCACCGGCGACCTGGTGCGCCGCCGGGCGAGCGGCGACCTGGAGTTCGTCGGACGCGCCGACGACCAGATCAAGATCAACGGACAGCGGGTCGAACCCGCGGAGGTCGAGGCCGTGCTGGCGTCGGTGCCCGGCGTCGAACAGGCCGTGGTCCTCGTCCACGACTCCGCCGCGGGAGCCCGGCAACTCGTCGGCTATGTGACCGGCACGCCGCAGGCCGACCCCCGGGCTCACCTCGCGGCCCTGCTGCCCGCCCACATGGTGCCGGTGAGCGTGCTCCTCCTGCCGTCGATCCCGGTGACCCCCAACGGCAAGACCGACCGCCGTGCCCTGCCCGTCCCGGCCCGGCCGGAGAGCGGACGCGCACCCGGAACCGCCACCGAGCACCTCCTGCACACCCTCGCCGCCGAACTCCTCGGCCGCCCCGAACTGGGTGTGGACGACGACCTGTTCGCCCTCGGCGCGGACAGCATCCACGCCATCCAGCTCGTCAGCCGCGCCCGCCGCCAGGGCCGGCACCTCACTCCCCAGGACGTCTTCGACCACCCGACGGTCGCGCGGCTCGCCCTCGTGGCCACGACGGCACCGACGTCCCCGTCCGTCGAGGACGACCCGGTCGGCGCACTCCCCGAGACGCCCATGGCCCGGCGCCTCGCCGAACGCGGCGGTCCCGTCGACGGGTTCGCCCAGTCCCTCCTCCTCGCCGCCGCGCCGGAACTGTCGTACGACCGGCTGTCCGCCGCCCTGCAGAAGGTGCTCGACCACCACGCCGCGCTGCGTATGCGCGGCCGGCACATCCGGCCCGTGGGCGCCGTACGGGCCGAGGACTGCCTGACGCGCGCCCGGGACGAGGACGTGGCCGGACAGAAGGAGGCCGCGCGCCGCGCGCTGTCGCCGGACGACGGTGTGATGGTGCGGGCGGTGTGGTTCGAGTCCGGCCGACTGCTGCTCGTTCTCCACCACCTGGTCGTCGACGGTGTGTCCTGGCGCATTCTGCTGAGCGACCTCGCCGAGGCGCTCGCGGGCGCCGAGCTGTCCCCGCCCGGGGCCTCGTTGCGCCGGTGGGCCGGACACCTACGTGCCCCCGTCGACGAACTCCCGCTGTGGACGGACCTGTTGTCCACCCCGGAACCCGTGCTCGGCACCCGGTCCCTCGACCCGGCCCGAGACTGCCACGGCACGGCCCGCTCGGTCACCGTCACCGTCCCGGCCGACCTCACCGCCACCCTGCTGACGACCCTCCCCACCGCCTACCGGGCGACCCCGGACGACATCCTGCTCGCCGCGCTCTCGGCGGCCGTACAGCGCCACCGGGGCGAAGGACCGGTCCTGGTCGACCTGGAGGGCCACGGCCGCGACCACCTGCCCGACGGGATGGACCTGTCCACCACCGTCGGCTGGTTCACCCGCATCCACCCGGTGCGCCTGGGCCCCGGCACCGAGACCGGCGCCCACCTGATCAAGCGCACCAAGGAGGAGCTGCGCGCGATCCCGCACGGCGGTCGCGGCCACGACCTGCTGCGCGACCGGCTCACCGGACTGCCGGCACCGCAGATCTCCTTCAACTACCTGGGCCGCCTGGACGCCCACGACCTCGGCGGCTGGCACCTCGCCGACGGCGCGACGGCCGTGGAACTCCTCGCCGACGACGGCCTGGCGCTCACCCACGCCCTCCAGATCGACGCCCACGTCCGGGACGGCGAGCTGACCGCCGAGTGGACCTACCCCCCGGGCGTCCTCACGGAGACCGACGTACGCGCCCTCGCCGAGGCGTGGACGGGAGCCCTGGCCGAACTGGCCGCGCACACGCGAGGCGGACTCACCGTCTCCGACGTACCCCTCGTCCGGATCACCCAGGAGGAACTGGACAGGTTCCGCGGCGCCACGGACGTCCTGCCGCTCTCCCCGCTCCAGGAGGGCCTGCTCTTCCTCGCGCTGTACGAGCCCGACGACCCGTACGTCGGCCAGCTCGTCCTGGAATTCGACGGCGGCTTCGACCCTGACCGGATGCGGGCCGCCGCCACCGCCCTCCTGCACCGCCACCCGAACCTGCGCGCCGCCTTCCGCAGCCGCTCGGCGGGCGCCCCCGTCCAGGTCGTCCCCGCCGACGTCAAGGTGCCCTGGGAGGAGCGCGACGAGGACGACCTGGAGGCGTTCCTCGCCCGTGACCGCGCCCGCGGCTTCAGCGTCGTCCGGCCGCCCCTGCTGCGGTTCACCGCGCTCGGCGACCGCCTGGTGCTGACCCACCACCACCTGCTGCTGGACGGCTGGTCCCTGCCGCTGCTGGTACGCGATCTGTGCACGCTGTACGGCGGCACCGAACTGCCCCCGGCCGCCCCGTACCGCGACTACCTGGCCTGGCTCGACGGTCAGGACCACGAGGCCGCGGCCGAGGCGTGGCGCGACCACCTCGCCGGTCTGGCCGCACCCACCCTGCTCGCCCCCGCCGACCGCACCTCGGACGGGCACGACGTCCACGAGCTCGTCCTGTCCGAGGCGCTGACCGACACCCTCGCGGCGACGGCCCGTGCGCACCGGCTCACCCTGAACACCGTGGTGCAGGGCCTGTGGGGCCTGCTGCTCGGTGCCTTCACGGGACGGGACGACGTCGTGTTCGGCGCGACCGCGGCCGGGCGTCCGCCCGAGCTGCCCGGCGCGGAGTCGATGGTCGGCATGTTCGTCAACACCCTGCCGGTCCGGGTGCGGATCGACCGGGACGAGCCGCTGGCGGCGCTGCTGGCCCGGCTCCAGCACGAGCAGCGCTCGCTCGACGCCCATCAGCAGGCGTCACTGGCGGAGATGACCCGCTCGTCCGGCTTCGACGCCCTGTTCGACACCGTCGTCGCCTTCGAGAACTACCCGATGGACGACGGCATCGAGGCCGGCGGACTGCGCCTCGCCCACGCCCGACTCGTCGAGCGCACGCACTACCCGATCAGCCTCTCCGTCTTCCCCGAAGAGCGGCTGCGGCTGCGACTGTCCCACCTCACCGGTGCGTTCGACGCGTCGGCGATCACGCGGATCGCCGGTCTGCTGGCCGACCTGATGGGCCGCGCGGCGGCCGGACTCGACGTCCCGGCCGGCGAGCTGACCGCGGTGAGCGAAGAGGACCGGCTGCTGGTCACCGGCGTCCAGGCGGCCGACGCTCCCGCGAGGACCGCCCCCACCGTCAAGGGCGGTGAACCCCCCTCCGAACCCCGCTCGCCCGAGGAGCGGACGCTGTGCGCCATCGTCGCCGACGTCCTCGGTGTCGAACAGGTCGGCGTCCACGACGAGTTCTTCGCACTCGGCGGCACCTCGATCCTGATGATCCGGCTGGTCCACCGGGTGCGCGACGAGTTCGGCGTCGACCTGTCCCTGCGGGACGTCTTCGCCGGCCCGACCGTCGCCGGCGTCGCCGAACGGCTGACCCTGGTCGCCCCGCAGGCCAAGCGCATCACGGCGGAGGAGCGTCCCGGCCGCGTCCCGCTGTCGTTCGCCCAGGAACGCATGTGGTTCCTGCACCGGCTCCAGGGCGCCTCGGGGACGTACAACATCCCGATCCAGATCCGGCTCGACGGTGCCCTCGACGCGGACGCGCTCGGTGCCGCGTTCGCCGACCTGGTCGCCCGCCACGAGGCGCTGCGCACCCTGTATCCGGAGGACACCGAGGGGCCCCACCAGATCGTCCTGCCCGCGGACACCCGCTTCACCATGGAGTTCGTACGGGACGCGGAGCCCGACCTCGTCGCCGACTCGGCGCGCGCCTTCGATCTGACCCGCGACCTGCCCCTGCGGGCGACGCTGTACGAGACCGGGCCCCAGCGGCACATCCTGCTGCTGGTCATGCACCACATCGCGGCGGACGGCGCCTCGCTGCGCCCGATCGCCGAGGACATCACCTCCGCCTATCGCGCCCGGACCGGCGGCGAGGCGCCCGGTTTCCCCGAACTGACCGTCCAGTACCCGGACTTCGCCATCTGGCAGCGCGAGACGCTCGCCGCGGACCTGCCCCGCCAGATCGACTACTGGAAGCGGCACCTCGACGGGCTCCCGCCCGAGGTCACCTTCCCGGGCGACCGACCGCGCCCGGCGGTCGCCACCCACCGCGGTGACCACGTGGAGTTCCCCATCGACCCGGAGCTGTACCAGCGGATGCTGGACCTCGCCGGCCGTACCCGCACCACCCCGTTCATGATCCTCCAGGCCGCCGTGTCGCTGCTGCTGACCCGGCTCGGCGCGGGCGAGGACATCCCCCTCGGCGGTGTGATCGCCGACCGGCCCGACTCGGTGCTCGACGACGTGGTCGGCGTGTTCATCAACACCCTCGTCTACCGCATGGACACCTCCGGCGACCCGAGCTTCGAGGACCTGCTGGCCCGCGTCCGGGAGACCGGTCTCGCCGCCTACGCCCACCAAGGTGTCCCGTTCGAACGCCTTGTGGAGGAGCTGAACCCGGAGCGCTCCCGCTCCCGGCACGCCTTCTTCCAGGTGATGCTGGCCTGGCTGGACCTCACCGAGGCCCGCTTCGAGCTGCCCGGCGTCACCGCCGACCCCGGCCCGGTGACCAGCGGCACCGCCAAGTTCGACGTGCACTTCGACTGCCACGTCCACGAGGGCGGCGGGCTGCTGTGTCGCCTGGAGTACGCCACCGACCTGTACGACCGCCGCACGGCGGAGAGCTTCGCGGCCCGGTTCGTCCGCGTCCTGGAGGGCGTCACCGCCGATGCCGGGCAGCGGCTGTCCGAGGTCGACGTGCTCGGCGCCGACGAACGCGCCCTCGTGCTCACGGGCTGGAACGACACCGCGGTGGCGTTCGACGGCGAGGGCTCCGCGGTCGAGCTGCTGGAGGCGCGCGCGGCCCGGAACCCCGACGCCGAGGCGGTCCGGTTCGAGGGCGAGCGTGTCACGTACGGCGAGTTCGACGCCCGGGTGAACCGGCTCGCCCACGCCCTGCGCGAGCGGGGCGTCGGACCCGAGTCACGGGTCGCCGTGATGCTGCCGCGCTCGGTCGACCTGATGGTGGCCCTGTGGGCGGTGCTCAAGGCGGGTGCCGCGTATGTGCCGATCGACACCGGCTATCCGGCCGACCGGATCGCGTACATCCTCGCCGACTCCGGCGCCCGGCTGCTGATCTCCGACCGGGACGTGGACGGCTTCGAGCGGATCGCACCCGACGCCGAGGGCCCCACGGAGAACCCGGGGGTGACGGCCCACGGCGACAACGCCGCGTACGTCATCTACACCTCGGGCTCCACCGGCCGCCCCAAAGGCACGGTCACCACGTACGCGGGCATGGCGAACCGGCTGTGGTGGATGCAGCGCGACCACCGGCTCTCCCCCGGAGAACGGGTGCTGCAGTCCACTCCGGTGAGTTTCGACGTGTCGGTGTGGGAGGTCTTCTGGACCCTCATGTACGGCGGCACCCTCGTCGTGGCCCGCCCCGACGCTCACCGCGACCCGCTCCACCTGGAGCGGCTGATGCGCGAGGAGTCCGTCGCGGTCGTGCACCTCAGCGCGTCCATGCTCGGCGCCTATCTGGCCGAGACCCGGCTGCCGGACTCCGTCCGCCTGGTCGTCTCCGGCGACGAGGCCCTGCCCGCCGAGCTGGTCCGCCGATTCCACGAGTACGCGGAGGACGAGGCCGCCGTGCTCCTCAACGCCTACGGCCCCACCGAGGCCGCCGTCGACGTCACCGCCTGGGCCGCGCCGCCCGACACCGAGACCGTGCTGATCGGCGGGCCCGTCGCCAACACCCGCGCCTATGTGCTCGACGCGACGCTGGCGCCGGTCGCCCCCGGGGCACCCGGGGAGCTGTACGTCGAGGGCGTCCAACTGGCCCGCGGCTACCTGGACCGGCCCGCCCTGACCGCCGAGCGGTTCGTCGCGAGCCCGTACGGGCCGCCCGGGGCGCGGATGTACCGCACCGGGGACGTGGCGCGCTGGACAGCGGACGGCGAGCTGGAGTACCTCGGGCGCGCCGACAACCAGGTCAAGCTGCGCGGCTTCCGCGTCGAACTCGGCGAGATAGAGGACGCGCTCGCCGACCACCCGGCCGTCGCCCGGGCCGCCGCGGCCGTGCACGGGCAGTGGCTCGTCGGATACGTCGTGCCCGTAGCCCAAGGCGTCCCGGTCGACGCCGAGGAGCTGCGCGACCGGCTCACGGCACGGCTGCCGGAGTACATGGTCCCGGCCCAGATCGTCGAGCTGGACA
Organism: Streptomyces sp. CA-210063; assembly: GCF_024612015.1. Classification (NCBI taxonomy): domain Bacteria; kingdom Bacillati; phylum Actinomycetota; class Actinomycetes; order Kitasatosporales; family Streptomycetaceae; genus Streptomyces; species Streptomyces sp. CA-210063. Next base: position 4,465,624 of record NZ_CP102512.1, on the reverse strand, counting down.
CCCTGCCGCTCACCCCGAACGGCAAGCTCGACCGCAAGGCCTTGCCCGTGCCGGAGCAGACCCACGCCTCCGGGCGCGGGCCGCGCACCCCGCAGGAGGAGATCCTGTGCGGGCTGTTCGCCGAGGTGCTCGATGTGGGCGAGGTCTCGATCGACGACGACTTCTTCGCGCTCGGTGGCCACTCCCTGCTGGTGACCCGGCTGGCCGGCCGCATCCGGGCCGCGCTGGACGTCGACCTCGAACTGTCGGTGCTGTTCGAGGCGACGACCGTGGCGAAGCTCGCGTCCCGGCTCGCCGGGAGCGGACCGCGCCGCGGCGGCGTCACCGCACAGCCGCGCGACGGGCGCCTGCCGCTGTCGTACGCCCAGGAACGGCTGTGGTTCCTGCACCGCTTCGAGGGCCCCTCCCCGACGTACAACCTGCCCGTCGCGCTGCGGCTGACCGGTGACCTCGACGTGGCTGCCCTCACCGCGGCCCTGGACGACCTGGCGCGGCGGCACGAGGCACTGCGTACGGTCTTCGCCGAGGACGGGCACGGCCCCCACCAGGTGGTCCTGCCGGCCGTGCCGCCGCTGACCGTCGTCCGCGCCGACGAGGACGTGCTCGACGAGCGGCTCGCCGACGCCGTCCGCACCCCGTTCGATCTTTCCGCCCAACCCCCGCTGCGCGCCACGCTGTTCGACCTCGGAGCGGGCGAGCACGTGCTGCTCCTCGTCCTGCACCACATCGCCGGCGACGGCGCCTCCATGGCCCCGCTCGCCCGCGACCTCGCCACCGCGTACGCGGCCCGGGCCCGGGGAGCGGAGCCCGACTGGGCTCGACTCCCGGTCCAGTACGCCGACTTCGCGGTGTGGCAGCGGCGCGCGCTGGGCGAGGCCGACGACCCGGACAGCTCCCTCTCCCGCCAGCTCGACCACTGGCGGACGACGCTCACCGGGCTGCCCGAGCAGATGGAGCTGCCCTTCGACCGGCCCCGGCCCGCCGTGCCCACCCACCGCGGCGACACGGTGCCCTTCACGGTCGAGCCCGAGGTCCACGAGGCCCTGGTCCGGCTCGCCCGCGAACACCACACGACCGTCTTCATGGTCGTGCACGCCGCTCTGGCCACCCTGTTGCACCGGCTCGGCGCGGGCGACGACATCGTGATCGGCTCACCGGTCGCCAACCGCACCGACGACGCCCTGACGCCCCTGGTCGGCTACTTCGCCAACAACCTCGTGCTGCGCACCGACCTGACCGGCGACCCCGGCTTCACCGAGGTGCTGCGCCGGGTGCGGGCCACCGACCTGGCCGCCTACGCGAACCAGGACGTGCCGTTCGAGCGGGTCGTGGAGGTGGTCAACCCGGCGCGCTCCACCGCCCGGCACCCGCTGTTCCAGACCGGCCTGAACTTCAACAACGCCGACCAGCAGGCGGCTCTCGACCTCGCCGTGGACCTGCCGGGCCTCACCGCGCGCGTACGGCCGGTCGCGTCGCCCGCCGCCAAGTTCGACCTGTCGTTCTTCCTCACGGAACGGCCCGAGGGCGGGGTGCACGGGCTCCTGGAGTTCGCCACCGACCTGTTCGACCGCGACTCGGCCGCCCGCATCGCCGAGCGCTTCACCCGACTGCTCACCGCCGTCACCGCCGAACCCGGCCGTCCGGTGGGGGAGTTCGACGTCGTGGACGCCGACGAGCGGCGGCTGCTGCTCACCGAGTGGAACACCACCGGCCACGAGGTGCCGTCCCAGACCCTCACCGACCTGATCGAGGCCCAGAGCGCCCGCACACCGGACGAGCCCGCGGTCGTCTTCGGCACCACGGAGCTGTCGTACGCCGAACTCGACGCCCGCGCCAACCGGTTGGCCCGGCATCTGATCGGCCTGGGGGCCGGTCCTGAGCGTTATGTCGCCGTGCTGATGCCGGTGTCCGAGCACATCCCGGTGACGCTGCTGGCCGCCCTGAAGACCGGCGCCGGCTATCTGCCGCTCGACCCGGCCCACCCGGCCGACCGGCTCGCCTTCATGCTGGGGGACATCGCGCCGGTCGCCGTGGTCACCACGGCCGAACTCGCCGAGACCGTCCGCTCGTCGACGCAGGCCCCGGTCGTGCTGACGGACGACCCCGCGATCGCGGAGCAGCCGTCCGGCCCACTCACCGCTGTCGTCCGGCGGCCCGAACACGCCGCGTTCGTCATCTTCACCTCGGGCTCGACCGGGCGGCCCAAGGCGGTCGTCGTCGAACACCGCTCGCTGGTCGCCTATCTGGCCTGGGCGACCCACGAGTACGAGAGCCTGCGCCGACGCGTCCTGGTGCACTCGCCGGTCTCCTTCGACCTCACCGCCACCGGCATGTTCGGCCCGCTGATCTCCGGCGGCACCGTGGAACTGGTCCGCTGGACCGCGAGCGGCCCCGACCCGGACGCCCACGTCACCCGGCCCGACTTCGTCAAGGCCACCCCCAGCCATCTGCACCTGCTCGGCGCGGTGCCCGAGGAGTACTCGCCGGGCGGACAGCTCGTCCTCGGCGGCGAGTCCCTCCTCGGCGACGTGCTGGACGCCTGGCGCGCCCGGCACCCCGGGGTGACCGTCCTCAACGAGTACGGCCCGACCGAGACCACCATCGGCTGCAGCCTGTTCCGCATCGAACCCGGCGACCCCGTCCCGCCCGGCGTCGTCACCATCGGCACCCCCGCCTGGAACACGCGGATGTACGTGCTGGACGCGCTCCTGCGCCCGGCACCCCTCGGCACCGCCGGCGAACTGTACGTCGCGGGCGACCTCGTCACCCGCGGCTACCACGGCCGCCCCGGCCTGACCGCCGGGCGCTTCGTCGCCAGCCCGTTCGGCCCGCCCGGGTCCCGTATGTACCGCACGGGCGACCTGGCCCGCTGGACGGCCTCCGGGCGGCTGGAGTTCGTCAGCCGCGTGGACGACCAGGTGAAGATCCGCGGCTTCCGCATCGAACTCGGCGAGGTGGAGGCCGTCCTCACCGCCCGGCCGGGCATCGACGCGGCCGCCGTGGTCGTCCGCGAGGACACCCCCGGCGACAAGCGCCTCGTCGCCTATGTCGTGCCGGAGCAGGGTCGTCCGGCGGACCTGGCCGCCCTGCGCGCCGCCGCGGCGCGGGCCCTGCCCGACTACATGGTCCCGGCCGCCTTCGTCGTCCTGGAGACCCTGCCCCTGACCGCCAACGGCAAGATCGCCCGCAAGGCGCTGCCCGCCCCCGACCTCACCGCCGAGGGCACGGGCAGGCCGCCCGCCGAGGGCACGGAGCGGCGGGTGGCGGACCTCTTCGCCGCCGTCCTCGGAGTGCCCGGTGTGGGCGCCGACGACGACTTCTTCCGGCTCGGCGGCCACTCCCTGCTCGTCGCCCGGCTGGTCAACCGGATCCGCGCCGACCTCGGAGCGGAGCTGTCCATCCGGGAGGTCTTCGAGCACCCGACCGTCGCCGGACTCGCGGAACTGCTGTCGGGCCGGCCGACGCAGGGCTCCCGGCCCCCGCTCGTCCGGCGCGAACGGCCCGAGCGGGTGCCCCTGTCGGCGGCGCAACGGCGGATGTGGTTCCTCGACCGGCTCGACGGCCCGTCGCAGACGTACACCATCCCCGTCGTCCTGCGGATGACCGGCGCCCTCGACCGGGGCGCCCTGCGGGACGCCTTCGGTGACCTGGTGCGGCGACACGAGGTGCTGCGCACGGTGATCGCCGACGGACCCCAGGGGCCGTACCAGGTCGTCGTCGACACGAAGCCGCGCTTCGCGATCCGGTCGTTCGACCCGGCCGACTTCGACGCGGGGGTGGCGGAGGCCGCCCGGATGCCGTTCTCCCTGGACCACCAACTGCCCGTCCGCGCCGTGCTGTTCACCGACGGGGAGCGGGAACACGTCCTGCTGCTGCTCCTGCACCACATCGCGGGCGACGGCGCGTCCATGCGGCCCCTCGCCGAGGACCTCTCCACGGCCTACGCCGCCCGCCTCGCCGGCCGCGCCCCCGACTGGGCTCCGCTGCCCCTCCAGTACGCCGACTACGCGCTGTGGGAGCGGGAACTGCCCGCCGACCGGTTCGACTTCTGGACGAAAGAGCTGGCCGGGATCCCCGACCAGATCGAGCTGCCCACCGACCGGCCCCGGCCCGCCGTCGCGTCCCAGCGCGGTGGCACGGTGCCCTTCACGGTGCCGGCCGGACTGCGCGGCCGTGTCGACGCGCTCGGCCGTGACCGCGGCGCCAGCGCCTTCATGGTGCTGCACGCCACGCTCGTCACCCTGCTGACCCGGCTGGGCGCCGGCGACGACATCGTGATCGGAACCCCCGTGGAGGGCCGCCCGGACACCGCGCTCGAAGACCTCGTCGGGCTCTTCGCCAACACCCTGGTGCTGCGCGCCGACACCTCCGGCGACCCCGCGTTCGTAGAACTGCTCGACCGGGTGCGCGCGGCGGACGTAGCGGCGTACGACCACTCCGACGTGCCGTTCGAGCAGCTGGTCGAGGTCCTCAACCCGGTGCGCTCGCGCTCCCGGCACCCCCTGTTCCAGGTCATGCTGACGGTCAATCAGGAGGCGACCGCGCCCACGCTGCCCGGACTCGAGGTGACCGTCGGGGACGTGCACGGCGACCATGCCAAGTTCGACCTGTCGCTGACGCTCACCGAGAGCCGCGAGGGCGGCTGGTCCGGATCGGTCGAGTACGCCTCGGACCTGTTCGACCGCGCCACCGCCGAGGATGTCGCCGCCCGCTATCTGCGCCTGCTGGAGGAGGTGACCGCCGACCCGGCCCGTCCCGTGCACGCCCTGCCCGTGCTCACCCCCGCCGAACGCGAGGACGTGCTCGTCCGGCGGGGTGGCACCGCCCGGCCGCTGCCGCAGGCGTCGCTGCCGGAGATGTTCGAGGCGCAGGTGGCGCGCACCCCGCACGCCGTGGCCGTCGTCTCGGAAGGTACGGAGTTCTCAGACGGTACGGAGCTCCCGGACGGCACGGAGCTGACGTACGACGAGCTGAACCGCCGCGCCGACCGGCTCGCCCGGCACCTGATCGGGCTCGGGGCGGGACCGGAGACCGTCGTCGCGGTGGTGCTGCCGCGCCGCCCGGACGTGGTCGTGGCGCTGCTCGCGGTCCTGAAGACCGGGGCGGCGTACCTGCCCATCGACACCGCCAACCCTCCCGCCCGTGTCGCCGCACTGGTCGCCGACGCGGGGGCGCGGATCGTGCTCGACGAGGAGACCTTCCCGGCCGGCCTGGACCATCTCCCCGACAGCGACCTGGGCCTGCCCGTGCACCCCCACCAGGCCGCCTACCTGATCTACACCTCCGGATCGACCGGCCGCCCGAAGGGAGTGGTCGTCGAACACGGGTCGCTCGCCGCCTATCTGAGCGAGGCCGTGGCGATGTACCCGGCCGCGTCCGGCGAGTCCCTGGTGCACACCTCCCTCGCCTTCGACATGCCGGTGACCACGCTGTTCACGCCACTGGTCACGGGCGGCCGGGTGCGGTTCGCGGAACTGGGCGAGGACACGCCGACCCCCGGCCTGCTCAAGGTCACCCCGAGCCATCTGCGGCTGCTGGAGTCGCTGCCGGACCGGGTGTCCGACGCCGAGGACCTGGTGATCGGCGGCGAGGCCCTGGACGGCACGGCGCTCCAGGCGTGGCGCGACCGCCACCCCGAGGCCGTAGTGGTCAACGAGTACGGCCCCACCGAGGCGACCGTCGGCTGCGTCGTCCACCGGCTCGAACCGTACGACCGCCTCGACGCGGGACCGGTACCCATCGGCCGCCCCATCGCGGGCGCACGCGCGTACGTGCTCGACGAGCACCTCCAGCCCGTCCCCGACGGCGTGTGGGGCGAGCTGTACCTCGCCGGCGCCGGACTCGCCCGCGGCTACGCCGGGCGGCCCGGCCAGAGTGCCGAGCGGTTCGTCGCCGACCCGTACGGCCCGCCCGGCACCCGGATGTACCGGGTGGGCGACCGGGCCCGATGGAACCGCGCCGGGGTGCTGGAGTACGCCGGACGCGTCGACGACCAGGTCAAGATCCGGGGTTACCGGATCGAGCCCGGCGAGATCGAGGCCGCGCTGACCGCGCTCGACGGGGTCGCACGAGCCGCCGTGATCGCCCGCGAGGACCGCCCGGGCGACAAACGATTGGTCGCCTACATCGCGCCCCGTAAGGGGCGCGGGGCAGCATCGATCAGCGGCTTCGCCGCGGGGCGCGACCAGCCCCCACTCACCCGCAGCGAACGAACTGCCCACCCAGCGGAGCGAGTCGCGCCGCTCGACACCGACGAACTGCGGGCCAAGCTCACCGCGACGCTCCCCGCGTACCTCGTACCGTCCGCCTTCGTCGAGGTCGACACGATCCCCCTGAACGCCAACGGCAAGCTCGACCGCAGGGCGCTGCCCGCCCCGCCGGACACCGCCGCCGGCACCGGCCGGGCCCCGCGCACCCCGCGGGAGGCACTGCTGTGCGGGCTGTTCGCCGAGGTGCTGGGCAGGCCCGAGGTCTCCGCCGACGACGACTTCTTCGCCCTCGGGGGCCACTCCCTCCTCGGTACCCGGCTCATCGCCCGGGTCCGAGCCGAACTGGGCGCCCGCGTCTCGGTGCGGACCCTGTTCGAGGCCTCCACGCCGGCCGCGTTCGCCGAACGGCTGGACGCCGGTCCCCCCGAGGGCGCCGACACGGACGCGCTGGCCCCGCTGCTGCCGCTGCGGAACACCTCGGCCTCCGGTACCCCGCTGTTCTGCCTGCATCACGTGGACGGGATCGGCTGGTGCTACGCGGCACTCGGCCCGCACGTCGACGACGACACGCCCGTGTACGCCGTCCAGGCCGCCGGACTCGACGGCGGCGACGAACTGCCCGGCAGCATCAGCGAGATGGCTGGGCGGTACGTCGAACTCATTCGCGAGGCCTGGCCGTCGGGACCGTACCGGCTGCTCGGTTGCTCGGCGGGCGGGCTGCTCGCCCACGAGGTGGCCGTACAGCTGCGGGAGGCCGGGGAGAGCGTCGAGGCGGTGATCATGCTCGACACCCACCTGCCCCACATCGACCATCAGGGGGCCGAACCGACCGAGCAGGAGCTGCGGGACCACGTGCCGATCCCGGAGGACGGGCCGGTGCTGCTCACGCGGGAGCTGCGGGCGGACCTGGTGCGGGTCGGCGCCCACATCCGGCGGCTCACGCTCCGGCACGTGCCCCGCACCTTCGACGGCGACGTCGTGCTCTTCCACGCCCTGCGTCCCAGCGCGCCCGGCGAGCCCCTGCTCGACCCGGCCGACTGGCGGCCCCACGTGACCGGACGGATCGACGTCCACGACGTCGATGTCGCCCACCTCGACCTCCTGCTCGGCCGGTCGGCCGAATCCATCGGCCGGACCGTGGCCGCACTCCTGCGCACCGACAACGACCCGCAGACGACCTGAAAAGGAACTGATCCGCCATGAGCAATCCCTTCGAGAACCCCGACGGCACCTACCGGGTCCTGGCCAACGACGAGGGACAGCACTCCCTGTGGCCCGACTTCGTGGCCGTGCCGGCCGGCTGGACCACCGTCTTCGGCCCCGGGGAGCGGGCCGCCTGCCTGGCGTACATCGAGCGCGAGTGGACCGACCTGCGCCCCAAGAGCCTCGTCCGGGCCATGGGCGAGTGACTCGAACAAGACGAAAGGGAACACACACGTGAGCAGCGTCGGAACGACGCAGGCGCCCCCCGGTACGGCCCCGGCGCCGTACCCCTCGGGGGCGGAGGACGGGACGGTACGCCTCGGCACTCGCACCCTGGCCGGGCTGGGCCAGGTGGCGTCGGAACTGCTGGGCCACGCCGGGGACCGGGTCGACGACCCGGCCTGGGTGAACCACGCCCGCCATGCCTGGGAGGACGGCCCCACCGAAGTACGGCGGATCGTACGGGAGTTCCGCAGGCACTCCGGACCCGACGGATGCCTCGTCCTCAGGCGGCTCCCCATCGATGCCCGGGACCTGCCCCCGACCCCCATGGTGAAGGGCTCCGTCCAGCACACGCCGTCCCTGCCGGCGGCGATGCTGCTGTTGTTCGCCGCGGGTCTGGGCGACCCGGCCGCGTTCGCGGCGGAGAAGTCCGGGGCCCTGGTCCAGGACGTGGTGCCGGTGCCCGGCCAGGAGGAGGTCCAGGGCAATGTCGGCTCGGTCGAACTCACCTTCCACACCGAGAACGCCTTCCACCCCCACCGGCCCGATTACGTCATGCTGCTGTGTCTGAGGGCCGACCACGAGGGTGCCGCCGAACTGCGCACCAGCTGCGTACGCCGCGTCCTGCCGCTGCTGACGCCCGGTACCCGGGCCGCGCTCGGCCGCCCCGAGTACGTCACCGAGCCTCCGCCGTCCTTCGGCCCGGCCGACCGGAGCACCGCGCACGCCGTGCTCACCGGCGATCCGGACGACCCCGACTGGTGCTTCGACGAGGCGGCCACCCGGGGCGTGACCCCTGAGGCCCGGGCGGCCCTCGCCGAACTCGGCGAGGTGGCCCACCGGACGTACACCGCGGTGCGCCTGCGCCCCGGCGACCTCGCCGTCGTCGACAACCGGGTGACGCTGCACGGCCGTTCGGCGTTCACCCCGCGCTACGACGGCCGCGACCGCTGGCTCCAGCGGACGTTCGCGTTCAGTGACCTCCGCCGGTCCCGCGACCACCGCCCCGGCGACGGATCGGTCCTGGTCAAGTGACGCCGCTCCGCGCCGCGTCACGAGAATCGACGAAAGGTACGTGCTGACATGACCGAGACCGACCGGACGCCCCTCACGGTGTTCGAACGTCACGAGTCGAACGTACGCAGCTACTGCCGCGACTTCCCCGTGGTGTTCGAACGAGCCGCGGGGCACCACCTCTGGGACAGCACCGGGCGCCGTTACGTGGACCTGCTGTGCGGGGCCGGATCGCTCAACTACGGGCACAACCCGCCCGCGATCGTCGAGCGGGTGATGGACTACCTCGCGGCCGGCGGACCGGTGCAGTCGCTCGACCTGCACACCGCGGCCAAGGCGGACTTCCTCGAACGCCTCACCAGCCTCGTCCTGGACCCGCGCGGACTCGGTGACTTCGTGGTGCAGTTCCCCGGCCCGGCAGGGACCCTCGCGGTCGAGGCCGCCCTGAAGCTGGCCCGCAAGGTCACCGGACGCACCGACGTGATCGCCTTCACCGGAGGTTTCCACGGCGCCTCCCTGGGAGCACTGGCCGCGACGGCCTCCCCCCTGCTGCGCGGGGCGGCGGGGGTGCCCCTGGCCGACGTCACCGTCCTCCCGTACGGCGACGCGGCCGGCCCGGACGGGAGCGACCCGGTCACCGCCCTGGAACACGCCCTGGGCCCGGACGTCCGGGCGGCCCCGCCCGCCGCGATCCTGCTGGAGACGGTCCAGGGGGAGGGCGGGCTGCACACGGCGCCCCGCCCCTGGCTCGCCAGGATCCGCGAACTCGCCGACACGACCGGCGCGTTGGTGATCGTGGACGACATCCAGGCGGGCTGCGGACGCACCGGCACCTTCTTCAGCTTCGAGGACGCCCCCGAACTCCGCCCCGACCTGGTGTGTCTGTCGAAGTCGCTCAGCGGGATGGGGCTGCCGATGGCGGCCCTGCTGATCCGGCGCGAGATCGACCAGTGGGCACCCGGCGAGCACAACGGCACCTTCCGCGGCCACAACCTCGCCTTCGTGGCGGGCTCGGCCGCCCTGGACCACTGGACCGACCCGCACTTCACCGACCACACCGCGGAACTGGCCGCCGCCATCCGCACCAGCCTCACGAGCATCACCGACGCCCTTCCGACGGGCGTCGCCGAAGTCGTCGGCAAGGGCGCGATGAGCGGACTCGGCTTCACCCGCGCCGAGACCGCGGAAGGGGTGCGGCGGGCCCTGTTCCACGCGGGTGTCGTGGCCGAGACATCCGGCCAGGGGCACGTGCTGAAGCTGCTGCCACCGCTCACGATGTCACTCACCGACTGGAAGGAGGTGGCGGACACCATCGGCGACACGGTTCTCACCACGGTGGCCGGAGCACCCGCACCTGCCGCACCGGCTTCTACGGCGGCCTGATCGACGCGCTCAGGCAGAGACCGGGCGTACTTCTCAGAACGGGGCCGGGTGGAGGAGCGGGCGGGCATACACGTCCCACAGTTTGCCGAGGAACAGCATGCCGAACCTGGCCAGCGCCGCGGCACGGGCGGCGGGGGAGGAGCCCTCCACCCGGAAGGTCGTGAGTTCCCTCAGGAGATCCGGCACGCCCAGCCGGATCACTCCCTCGGCCACCATCTCGCCGATGGTCTCCTCGCCCTCCGGCACATGGCCCCGCAGTACCTGCGTGCGCAGGGTGGTGGTCTCGCTCCACATCCGCAGCGGGTTGCCGCTCTCGACGGTTTTCACTCCGACGAGGGTGAGCGGCTTGTCCTGGTCGTCGGTGAAGTGCAGCCGGTAGCGCATCTCCTTGCGCGTGGGATCGCCGTCGTCCACGAACAGCTCGAATGTCCCGTCGGTCAGTTCCCGTACGCCGCCGAAGGCCGGGCAGTGCACCTGCCCGGTGACCGACGCGGTGTGCCGAGGGTCGCCGGTGAAGCGTTCGATGCTGTCGGTGGCGATCGTGAGGTGCACCGAGAGGCGTACGGGCGGTCCGTCCGGCCCGACGGTGACCCTGCCGCGCATGTCCTCGGTGAACCGCAGGGACACCGGCGTCTCGCGGAGCGGCTGGGGGAGAGGGCCCGCCAGCGGGATCTTCCGCTCCGCGCACCAGGAGCGAGCGGTCTCGGCCCCTCGGTTGACCGCTTCGCGCAGCCGGTCACCGCTCAAGTTGATCAGGTAGTGGAGCGGTACTTCCGCGCGTAGGACGTGCAGTTCGATGTGCCGCCCGAACTCGCCCGTGAGGCCGGACGCGATGGCGGCGTTGTTCCGCTCGACGCGGTCCACCGTGCGGCGGAAGGTGCCGTTCGCCGCCGCCTCGATGATCTGGAAGTACTCGGCCACGAAGCCGGGACGCCACTCGCCCCGTTCACTCACCGTCCAGACCACCCAGATCTCGTCGGCGCCGCGGGCGATCGCCTCCTCCAGGTTGGCGTCGGTGACGTACACCGGGTCGATGTAGGTGTCCCCGTCGATGCGCACCGGCGGGAACCACATCGGCAGCGACACGCACGCGACGAGGAAGTCCTCGGACATACGAGCGGGGGGCAGTACCTCGAGCTTCTGGCGGGTCACGTTGAAGACGTTGAAGGTGGCGTCGAGGGACGACGACCGGATCTTCTGCCAGTCCAGCCCCCACTCCGGGAAGACGTTCGCGCGGTACGCGTCGAGAGTGAACAGCGACTCGGCGAACGCCGGCCGCGCCAGCTGCCGGACGTTGACCGACACCCCGGCCAGCGGCTCGGTCCGGCGCCATGCGTCGGCGATCTCGGTCCCGGACATGCCCTGGCACATCATCGCGAGGTTGAACGAGCCGCCGCTCGCGCCGTCGACATGGTCGAAGACCAGCCCCGCCTCGTCGAGCCACACCTGCAGCACACCCGCCTGGAACGCCACTTTGAGCCCGCCGCCGGCCAGGATCAGGGACCGCTTGGTACGGGGCGGTGCGGTTTCAGTCATCGGACGCTCCCTCGGTGCGGAAGAGACGGGCAAGGGGGCCGGTCGGCTGAATACGGGGACGTACGAAGACGTCCCACACCGACCCGGCGAAGAAGGCCCCGAACCGGACCAGGGCCTCGGCCTGGCGCACGGGATTCCGGGTCCCGGTGATCCGTACGGTCGTCAGCTGCCGCAGGAAGTCCAGGGCGCCGAGCCGCAGTACTCCGGACGACAGCACCGCGCCGTCGGGTGTGTGCCCGTGGCGGATCGTCGTGTGCAGCGTCGTCGTCGCACCCCAGATGTCGAACCGCCCGTCGTCCCGCACGTCCTTGGCGCCGTCCAGCAGATAGGGCTTCCCGTCCACCCCGAAGAACGGCAGCGTGTACAGCATCCGTCGGGCGGCCGGAGCGTCTGCGGCGGTCAACAGGTTCACCACCCCGCCGGACACCTTCGCCCCCCGCACGCCGGTGACTCCTCGGACGTGCACCGTGCCCGTCGCGGCCATCGGATGGACCGGGTCGTCGAGGAAGTCGGCCAGCACCGGGGCGGTCACCGTCACCCGGAACCGGGCGGGCGCCCCCTCCTCGCGCGGATCACCGCCTCGCACGGTGCCGCCCATGGTCTCGGTGAACGCCAGCCCGGTTCCCGGGGCGCTCGGCGCCGGGGTGCCGCCCACCGGGATCAGCACGTCATCCAGCGGATCGGGCACCGGCACGGTGAACTCCCGCTCCGGCGCGCGCCATTCGGCCCGGCCGGTGATCCGGCGGATGGCCGCCTCGATGTTCCGCTCGGCCACCGCCGCGATGGTGAAGGACGGATTGACGCCCGTCGCCTCCGGCAGGCAGCCGCCGTCCAGCACGAACAGGTTCGGGTAGCCGAACACCTCGCCCCCGGTGTCGGTGACTCCGTCCGCCGGGTCGTCGGCCATCACACAGCCGCCCAGATTGTGGACCGAGACCGGAATGCGCAGGGACCGCCACAGCGGGTTGGTTCCGGACCGGCCGCCGAGCGCCGCGGCCATATCGGCGCAGAACCGTTCCTCGGTCTCGTAGAGCCCGAGATTGTCGCCGAGGTTCCACGAGACCCGCAGATCGTGGCTGACCGGGAGCAGCGAGATCCGGCCGTCGGACGTGTCCCGGCCCATCGCCAGGAACACCGCGGTGTGTTCGTCCGTACCCTCCGGCCGGGTGCCGATCCGCTCGCGCCCGGCGCTGCGGATCGCCTCCAACGCCTCGTCCTGTACGCGCAGCAGACCGGCGAAGCGCGGATCGCCCTCGTCGAGGAGCCGAACCAGCGCCGCGATCTCGCGGGGGAAGGCACCCTCCTGGAAGATGAACCAGCGGCGCCCCCTGCCGGTGCCACGGTCGTGCACGATGCCCGAGGTGATCACCGGCCCCCGGGACGGCTCCAGGGCCGCGGTGGTGCCGAAGGTGAACCCGAGGTAGTCGCCGTTGCCCGAATAACGGTGGCCGAGCCGCTCGGACAGCTTCGGCAGCGTCCGGTACTCGTCACGGCAGCGCAGCAGCAGCTCCGTGCTGTTCACCGCGCCCGCCGCCAGCACGACGACCGGCGCGCCGACCGTCTGATCGGCCCCGGTCGCGTGATCGGTGTACGTGAGCCGGTAGCCGGTGGACAGCGGTTCGATACGGGTCACCTCACAGCGCGTGGCCACCTCGGCCCCGTGCTGCTCCGCGACAGCCAGGTAGTTGAGATCGAGGGTGTTCTTCGCCTGGACGTTGCAGCCGATGTCGCATTCACCGCAGTGACGGCAGCCCGACTGGAGCACGCCGAACTTGTTGGGCCGCATCACCTCCGGCTCCCCGAGGTTCAGCGCGAGCGGGAGCAGCGCGAACTGTCCCTCGCGGCCCATCGCCCGCGCCGCCTCCCGCATCGCCGTCGTCTTCGGCGGCATCCCGAGCGGCTGCCGCTCGCTGACCAGTGTGAGGTCCAGCATCCAGGCGACGAGGTCGTAGTACGGATCGAGCTCGGCGCGGTCATAAACGCTGGGCCAGCCCCGTTCGAACCCGTCCTTGGGCACGCGGAGGTGGACATTGGCGTACAGGTGCGAGCCGCCGCCGTAGGCCGCGCCCTGGACCACGGTCATCTCGCTGAAGGGCCGTACGTCGAAGAGCCCCTGGCCCTTCGACCACAGCCAGCCGTTCAGCGGGTTGTCCCAGTTCCGGGGGAAGCTCCCCAGGGGGTAGCGCCGTCCGCGCTCCAGGACACCGACCCGCAGGCCGGCCTGGGCCAGCCGGCAGGCGGAGACCGCGCCGCCGAAACCGGTGCCGATCACGAGCGCGTCGTAATGCTGGCGCATCCGTCCCCGCCTTCCTTCCGTCATGTCCTCGATGGCGCGGGATGGGTATCCGCCATGCCTCGTGGGTCAGCTGTCCGCGGTCCGAGCTTCACCGCAGGGACGGCCGCGTGCAATTCGAGGACGCTTACGGATCGCCGTATTCCCGCGTTCCCGCGTTCCCGCATTGGCGGGCGATGAGGCCAGAAGGGTGATCTCTCGCGCATCGGTGATTGGGGGCCCGCCCATGCGCGGAAAGCGTAGATCGACTCATGGCCGGTATTGATTCCGCTCCTCGCCGCAGGGCACCGCGAGAAATGCCGACGCCTCATCATTTCCCGAACTCCCCCGACCCGGAGGTGCGCCTTGACGCAGAATCCCCCGACCGCGATCGACGTGCCGTCCCCCGACGGGCATGACGTGCGGGTGATTCGATACCTGCCGGACACCGGCGGGCTGTGGGCCGTCGACACGGAGGCTCCGTCGTACCGGCAGCTCCGGCCGTTCAACCACCCTGACGGGGAACAGAACATCCAGGCCTTGGCAACCGGCGACATGGGCGCCGCGTACGACGACATGGGCGACGGGTATGGGCAGACCGACGGATTCCCGGTCTACAAAGACCTGTCGACGCGTCTGACGGACATCGTGGAGCATCCCGATCCGGTAGCCGCCCACACCATGGCCGTCTGTTCCGGCTACGCCTATTCAGGGGCGGAAACGGTCTCGATGATCATGGCGAGGATGGGGCTCGAGAAGAACCACTGCCGTCTGGTCTCGGCAACGGTCGACGCCATGTTCATCTGCTCCAGGGCGTTTTTGGTCCAGAGCGCCGACGGCAAGGTGGTCATCCTCTGCTACAGGGGGACCGAACCGACGAACCTGGCCAACGGCCTGACCGACCTCGATGTCGAACCGGAGAGGATCAACTACCAGTTCGAAGATCCCTGCGCCAGCGTGCACGCCGGCTTCTACCGCAATGTCCGGGCGACGCGCCATGAAGTCATGGAGGCGCTGGGACGCGCCGTGGCAGGGCGGTCGGTGCGCAAACCGTGGAACGGCGAACCCGAGAGGATGCCGGGGAAGCTCGAGGCGCTGTACATCACCGGGCACAGTCTCGGAGGGGCCATGGCCGCGATGATGGCCGCGATGCTGCACAACGAGAAGAAGTACGAGGCTGTCGCCGATCTCCTCAAGGGGGTGTACACGTTCGGTCAGCCCATGATCGGCGATCCGAGTTTCGCCAGGGCCTGCGAGGACAACAAGGAATTCAGCAGGAAGATCGTTCGTTACATTCACGGCGATGATGTCATTCCGCATTTTCCGCCGGTGACGGCAGGGCCGTTCATGCACTTCGGGCGGGAGTACCGATACCGGATCTCGCATCTCCGGGAGAGTGTGTCCGGCTGGTTGAGGTACATGGGATCCTCGTACCAGCGGCAGACGGGCGAGTGGCGCGAAACGGATGTCTACACGTCGCAGATGTCGAGCTTCCTCGGGTTCGCGCTCGGCGCGTCGACGTTCGCCGCGCGGAAATCCCAGATCCTGCGGGCTCTTCCTGTCGTGTACTCACTGGAGGACCACCTTCCCGCCCATTACATCGGGACCCTGACCCCTCGTGGTGTGTCGGACGAATTCGGCGATTAGCGAGGCTGGTGCCCCGGCCGGTGGTGGGCGGTGGTGTCCTCGCGGCTCACCTCGTGGTGGTGGCCGTCGGGGCGGGGGAGGGGTTTGAGGTCGACCTGGATGCGGTGGGTGGCGTCATGGCTCACGGAGCCGCCGAGGCGGGCCTCGACCACACCGAGGCGGAGACCCGCGCCGCCTTCGCCGGCCCGGTGGAACTGCACCGAGAACTCCAGGCTGACCTGCTCCACACTGAACCGCCAGTCGCTCGCCGCGCCTTCGGCCTGGGCCCGTGCCAGCTCCGCGCGGACCGTGCCGATGGCCTCCGCGAGACCGACCGGTTCGGTGTCGCCCATGTCAACTCCCCGTCGGATTGCGTTGATTGACCGATCCAAGTTGGTTCACAAGTCTAGGGACGCACCATGCCCCGCGCGTAGTGTGAGGCAGCATGGGGGAATTGCGTGCGGACTGGAGACTCCGGCTGCGGCGCGAGGGCGCGCACGGCCCCATCTGCGGCGCCGGCGTGCTCGTCGACCAGCACACGGCGCTGACCTGCGCCCATGTGGTGCGCAGCCCGGACGCCGTGATGTGGCTGGAGTTCGCCGAGAACAGCGACCTCGCACCGGTGGCCGCACGCGTCCGGCCCGGCGGCTGGCTGCCCGAGGCCGAGGGCGGCGGAGGTGCCGGGGGCGGTGAGGACGTCGCCGTACTGCGCCTGGAGAGCCCGCGCCCGCAGGCGCGCCCGGCCCCGCTGGAACCCAGGCTGTGGAGCGGCACGGAAGTGCACGCGACCGGCTACGCGGAGGGCTTCGACGACGGCATGACCCTGTGGGGCCGTATCAGCGGGGCCAGTGGCGAGCGGGTGCAACTCGACGCCGTCACCAAGGCCGAGGTGGTGCGCGCCGGCTTCAGCGGCGCCGCCGTCTGCACCCGGCCCCACGAAGGACGCCCCGCCCGCGTGGTCGGCCTCGTCGTGAGCTGGCGCGGCGACATGGGCGAGGTGCTGCCCGAGAACAACCGGCTCGCCTTCTCGTATCTGATCCCCGTCGAGCGCATCGCCGAACTCTCGCCGCTCATCAAGGAGTTGAGCAGCCCGTACGCCTGGGACCACGACTTCGAGGAGCGGGTGAACCGGTGGTTCGAGGACCCCGACGCGGAGCCGGTGAAGATCACCGTGGTGCCCCCGGGGAGCGGCAAGGACCGCTCGCTGCGCCATCTGCCGCACCGCGCCGACCTCGTCTACCGCGGCGGAGGCTCCAGCAGACCGGACCTCGCCGACCACGCCCTGAGCCACATCGCGTTCCCGCCCGGCCAGTACCTGGCGTACTGGGACTGGCTGCTCGGCACCAGGCCACGGCCCGCGCAGGCACCCGCCCTCGCGCCCGCCGACCGGATCACGGTCCTCGTCGACGGCCTCGACGAGGAGCCCGAGCCGGGACCTCTGATCGGACTTCTCGCCCGATTACGGTTGTTCGGCTTCCGGTTGCTGCTCGTCTTCCGGCACGAGGGCGGCACCGGCTGGACCGCGGCCCGCGACGAACTCCTGCTGCCCGCGCTCCTCGGCCACGCGGACCTGCTGCTCGCCCGGCTGGACCGCGCGGAGTTCAGCCGCGCGGTCCGCCTCGGCGTCGTCGACAGCGCCTCCCTCGGCTCCGTGACCGAGACGGCCGACCGCCGCAGGGCCGAGCGCCGCCTGCTCGACGACCTGACGGACCCGCACCAGCGACTCGCCCGGCTGCGCGAGCTGATCAGAACCCTGCGCGCCGACCTGCGGAGCACCGGAGGCAGACCATGAGGCACGCCGCCCGGCCCGGGCAGCAGAAGGACGACGAGAGGACGACGACCTGCCCGCACCGCCGCTTCACCGGCGCCCCCTGCGGCGGCACCGTGCTGCCCACCGGCCACTGCGCCGAATGCGGCCGCGCGAAGGACGGACCCCGGCTGCCCGCACTGCCCGAGAACCCCCGCGACCTCGGCCCCGGCGAACTCCTCGCGCTGCCCGAGCGCGCGCCGCGCCCCGCGCCGGAACGCCTCATCCATCCCGAGGCGCCGCTGCGCGTCCGCATGGTCTGCTCCTCCGCCGAGTGCGGCATCGTCTTCGCGCCGCCCTACACCGTGGGCCCGGTGCAGGTCGAGGGGCACTGCCCGGCCTGCGGCGAGCCCTACTCGTACCGGCCCGAACTCGCCCAGGGCGATGTGCTGCGCGACCAGTACCGGATCATGGGACCCATCGCCCACGGCGGCCAGGGCTGGGTCTATCTCGCCGAGGACACCCATCTCGGTGACGTGGTCGCCGTCAAGGGCATGCTCAACCGCTACGAGCAGGACGGGGCCCGGCTCGCCGACGTCGAACGCCGCAACCTCGTCGCCATCCGCCACCCCCGCATCGTCCAGATCCGCGACTTCGTCGCCCGGCGCGACGGCACCGGCCGGGTCACCGGCGGCTACATCGTCATGGACGACGTCGGTGACGGCACCCTCGACAAGGTCGTCCAGGAGACCCGGCGCGGAGAGTCGGTCCTCGACATCGAGCATGTCGCCGCGTACGGCTGCCAGATCCTCGAAGCCTTCGTCCATCTGCACGCCGGCGGCGAACGGGTCTTCGTGTACGGGGACATGAAGCCCTCGAACGTCGTGCACCACGGGGACGGCGTCAAGGTCATCGATCTCGGCGGCATGCGCGAACAGGGGCAGAGCCAGCCGCCCGCCCATGTCACGCCCGACTACATGGCACCCGAGACGGGGTCCTCGCCCGTACCCACCGTCGCCCACGACCTGCACACCGTCGGCGTCACCCTGCGGGAACTCGCCGGCTGGGCCGTCGACGAGGTACCCGGCCTCGGCACCGCCTCCTTCCGGGGAGTCGTCGACCGCGCCACCCGGGGCGACCCGGGCCTGCGCTTCGCCGATGCCCGCGAGATGGCGGGCCAACTGCGGGGCGCCCTGCGGGAGATCCGCGCCCTGCGCGGCAAGAGCGACCCGCCCGAGCCCTCCGACTACTTCTGGCCCTCCCCGCAACTGCTCGGCGCCCGGCTCGGCACGGTGCCGGGCATCGAGCACTGGCTGGACCGCCCCCGCCGCGACCGGTACGAGCCGCCCACGGCCCCCGCCCTCGACCTCGGCACCCCCACTCCCACCGAGATCGCCCGCTGTCTGCCGGTGCCGAGGCGTTACCCGGGCGATCCGCAGACCACGCGGTTCGAGGTGAGCAGCGGCTACGACCCGGACCGGCTCCTCGGCCAGGAGGACGAGAAGCCGCCCTCGGTGGAGATCCGGCTGCACAACGTGCGCGTCCTGCTGGGCCGGAACACCCGGGAGGACCTGGAGCGGGCCCAGGAGGAACTCGACACCGCCGACTCCATACCCGGGCCGTCCGCCGTGCGCCGGTGGCGGCTGGAGTGGCACCGCGCCCTGGTCGCGCTGCGCCGCGCCGGCCTCGACGACGACCCGCGGCGGGTCGCCGAGGCCAAGACCCACTTCACCAGGGTCCGCCTCGAACTGCCCGGCGAGTACGCGCCCAAACTGGCCCTCGCCCACTGCGGGGAGCAGCTCGGCGACGACACGGCCGGGCCCACCGCCAAGGAGCTGTACGAGGCCGTGTTCGCCCGCAATCCCGCGCACGGCGGCGCCGCCCTGGGCCTCGCCCGGCTCGCGCTGCGCGCGGGCGACCGCCGGGCCGCCCTCGACGTCCTCGGCCGGGTCCGCCCCGGCACCCTGGACCACACCGTCGCCCGCATCGCCTCCTTACGCATCCGCGCGGCCCGGCTGCCCGGACACGGCGATCCGCTGCCCGCCCCCGCCGAGGTCGACGCGGCCGTGGCCGAACTGCGCGGCCTCGTACGCCGGGAACCGGGCGCCGGCGAGCCCAGCCTGTCCGAGGACGAGGCGCTGCGCCTGAGCACCGAACTGTACGAATGGAAACTGGACGCGCTGTACAGCCGCAATGACCGGCCGGGGCCCGAGGCAGGGCACGGCGGACGGCTCGACGCCCGCGGTCTGAGACGCCTCAGCGCGCAGGAGCGGGAGCTGCGGACCCGGATCGAATCCCACTACCGGCAACTGGCCGCCCGCCACGGGGAGTCGGCCGCCGCCCACGAACACCTCGTGGACCTTTCGCACGCGGTACGGCCACAGACCGTGATCTGACCGCACGACAACGACCGTTCCACGGCCTCGGGTCGTGGTCCGGCCGTACGGCAGTGACAGTCCGGACGGCACGACGCGCGGTCCGGACGGTGACGACGGGGAAGGAACGGTGACGCACGACATGAGCAGCCGCATGAGTGGCCCCACCCGGCCGGCGCGGCCGGACATCCGGCTGAACGTCGACCTCGGCGGTGATCTGCGTCCGCATCGGAGCGCGAAGATCGAGGCGCACCTGCGGGTCGACGTGACCGCCGGAGGCCCTCCCGCCGAACTGCCCGCGATCGAACTCGCCGTGATCATCGCGGTGGACGTCGCCGAGCCCCTTCGGGCCGCCGTCCGGCACGCCCTGCCCGCCGCCCTGCGTGCCCTGCCCGACGGCATCTCCTTCACCGTGCTCGGCGGCGGCCCCGAACCCGTCCGGTGCTATCCGGGAGGCGACGCCGAGTGGGCCGTCGCCGACCGGACCGAGAAGCGCCGGGCCGCCTTCGCCGCGGGCGCGCTCCCGCTGCACCGGGACGGTCCACGCCCCGCCGGGTACGCCGCCTGGGCGGCCCGATCACGCGCCCTGCTCGCCGCCCGCCCGCTGTCCGTACGCCATCTGCTGCTGATCACCGACGGCAGCAGCGCCCCCGGCGAGACCCGTCTCGAGGAGGAACTGGACGCCTGCGCCGGGCACTTCACCTGCGATGTGCTCGCCGTCGGCGCCGACTGGCCCCCCGACCCCCTGCTGACCCTCGCCGAACGGCTGCACGGCACCGCCGAGTTCGTGGACGACGGCCTCGGCCGGGCGATCACCGCCGCCGTCCGGCGGCTGCGCCGGGTGCACACGCCCCAACTGCCGATCGAGGTGACCGTGCGGCCCTCGGTGCGCCAGGTCGCGCTGAACGAGAAGGCGCCCCGGCCGCACCGCCTCGGCGGGCTGCCCCAGCCCGGCCGGCCGCACCGCTGGAGCTTTCCGACCTACCAGTGGGAGCAGGGCAGACGCGACTACCTGCTCACCCTCGTCGCGGACGCCGACGCCGACCCGCTGGAGACCCCACTGCAGTTCGCCATGGTCTCCATAGGCGATGTCCACGCGTCCGTCATCGCCCGCTGGCACCGCCCCGAGCAGCCGCCGCCCGACGTTCCGGCGGGCGGCGGCAGCGTGACCGAGGCGACCACCGTGATGCGGGACGCTTTACGCCGGGGACTCGTCGCGCTCCGGGAGGGCCAACGGGCCGCCGCCGAGACCTACTTGGGGCAGGCCGCACGCCTGGCGGTGCACTTCGGCCTGGACTGGGTGCTGGACGAGATCCGCGCGGTCGCCGACATCGAGGACGCGGCCGCGGGCCGGGTCAGGCTGCGCCCCGCCGTCGAGGCCGACACGCTCGGCTCGATGATCCTGCGCGCCGGCTCCCGCCCCTTGCCCCTGACGGACACCGCCGGTCCGCTGCCGGGCCCGCGCTGCGCCCACTGCGCCACCCGGGCCGGGAGCGAGGCCCGTTACTGCATCGCCTGCGGGGAGAAGCTGCTTTGAATCCTCCCCCGGCTGAAGCAGAGGGATTTCTGGCTCACGCTGCCTGCGGGTCAGCGACCCGACCGGTCTTCCACGATCAACACCAGCCGGGTTGAAACCAGCCCGGTCTGATACGGCAAAGCTGGGAGGTGCATGTGCTGTCTTGGCTCTCGATCAACACGGTGTACGCGCTTGGTTCTCGCAACGCACGACGTACAATTTGCCCGGTCCCGGTCAGGTGGACGGTGTTTCGCTCTGGAGGCGAAGTCCCGCTTCATGCCCTGCTCCGCAGGAGCCCGATTCCTCCCCGGCCTGAAGGCCGAGGCATCCTCGGAGGAACCCGGTGACGACCGGACGCGCCGCCTCCCGATACTCCCCGGGCGCCTTCTGGCGCAAGCGCCTGAGCCCCTGGCGGACCCGCCGGCTGCTGGAGGCGCATCTGCTGGTCCTGACGGTGTGCGCGCTCGTGGCGGCGGGCACCCTGTTCCTCTCCTGCCGTCAGATCCAGGTCGGTGCCGAGGACCTCGCGTCGCGGGAGGCGCCGGCGGTGCAGGGCCTGGCCGCCACCCGGCTCGCGGTGCTGCGCGCCGACCGGGAGGCCCGGGTCCTGGGGGAGCTGGAACTCGTCGACGTCGCGGGCTCGGGCGAGACCTACCGGGCCCAGCTCTCCGCCGCCGACCAGGGACTGTCCAGGATCGCGGAACGGACGGACCAGGACCTCGGCACCGTCAACGGGCTGCTCGCCACCTACAGCAACTCCCTCAACCTCGGTACGGCCATGTACCGGGACCAGCCGCTCATGCGCGACCAGAAACTGGCCGAGGCGCGCTCGCTGCTCATCCGCCCGGGCGTGGGACTCGTACCCCGCCTGGACGACATGCAGCGGGTCCAGATGAAGCACGCCGAGGCCACCGCCACCGAGGGGCGGTTGCAGCGCGGCGGCTGGTGGCTCGCCGAACTCGCCCTGGCGGCCCTGGCACTGACCCTGCTCTCCGCGCTGTCCGTGCTGCGCGACCGCTGCGGCCGCGACTGGAACCCGTATCTGCTCGCGGCCCTCGCCCTCACCGCGCTGCTCGCGGTCGTCCCGCCGCTGACGATGGAATCCGCGCAGGACGACCTCGACCGCGTGGCCGGGGACCTGCGGCAGATCACCGAGGTCTCCCGGAAACGCTGCTGCGGCCCGGAACTGGCCGTGGCCCAGCAGACCGTCACGGAGAAGTCCGAGGACGTCCGGCGGGTCCTGGCCGACGACACCTGGACCGACCGGGTGTACCAGGGCACCCTGATCGGCGGCCTGCTGCTCGCCGTCCTGCCCGCGGTGGGGCTCGGTCTCCGGCTCGACAGCGACTACTGGAGGCGACGGTGACCCGCCGGTTCAAGATGCTGGTGCTGCTCGTGGCGCTGCTGATGGTCTCCGCCGGCGGCCTGGTGGCGGTCTGGACGCAGCGGGACGACGAGCCGGTGACCATCCTCGGGCCGTGGACCGACGACCAGGGCGAGCAGTTCGAGAACGTGCTGCGGGGCTTCGGCATCCCCTTCGAGTACCAGGGCACCGCCGCCCAGCGCGAGGTGCTGCTGTCCAAGGTGCAGTCGGGGGAGCCCCCGGACATCGCGATCATGCCGGGCGTCGGTGAACTCGCCGAGTACGCCGCCCAGAAGCGCCTCAAATCCCTGGACGGCCTCTACGCGGAGGAGGAGTACGGCTCCCCCTGGAAGTCGCAGAGCACGCCCTCGCACGACACGTACTGGGTCCCGGTCAAGGCGGACCTGAAGAGCATCGTCTGGTACCGCGAGGGCGACAGGCCCGCGAACTCACCAGCGAAGCTGAGGAGTTGGTGTATCGGCATGGGGGACGACGGCGCCTCCGGCTGGCCGGGCAGCGACTGGATCGAGGACCTCGTACTGCAACGCGAGGGCCCCGACACCTACGGGAAGTGGGCGCTGGGCGCGGGCGAGGTCACGTGGACCGGGGCGCCGGTGCGCACCGCGTGGGAGGCATGGGCCGGTCTGCTCCGGCAGGACAAGGAGGCGGCCGGGCGCGCCCTGCTCACCGATCACCGCGGTGACCCCGACGCGTACGGGCTGCTGTTCGACGGCCCGGACGGGTGTGCCCTGGAGCACCAGGGCTCCTTCGCCCGCTCCTTCTACCGGGACGAGCGGCAGCGGGCGGACCTGATGGACTCCGCCCCCCTGCTGCCCGGCGGCCCCTACCGGGTCCGGGCCCACGAGGTGACCGGCGACTTCGCCGCGCTGTTCAGCGACCGCCCGCAGGCCCGTGACCTGATCGAACGGCTGGCCTCCCGGGAGGGCCAGCAGAAGTGGGCCGACTCCGCGGACGTCTTCTCGGCGAATCGCCGGGTGCGGCCACAGGGCGGCGCGGCCGAGCGCGAGATCGCCGAACGGCTCACCGGCACGGGCCCCCGCTGCCTCGACGCCTCCGACGTCATGGCCCCCGCCGTACGCGACGCCTTCTACGAGGCCGTCCTGCTGACCATCGCGAGGGCCGCCGCCGGGGAGGACCTCGACCTGCCGGGACTCCTCACCGACGTACAGAAGGTGCAGGACGCGCAACCGCCCAGGGATACGGCACCGCAGACGGTGTGCAGTACGGGGTGAGGGGTTCGCTCCGTGAGGGGGGAGTGGGGGTTACGGGGATCCTTGGTAGCTGTGAGTGCGTTGCGTACGAAGATCCCTGGGGCCAACTAGCATTGTGCGCAAGCGAGTTGATGTGGTCGACGGCGATTGCGCGCGGGATGGATCAGGGCACGGGACAGTGAGCGGATCGCAGGGCGAGCGGGGCGAGCGGGGCGGGCCGGGGGAGCCGGGGGAGCAGCCGCCGGAGGTGGCTCTCGCGCAGATGCTCAGGCGGTGGTGGGAGCAGGCCGGGAAACCGCCCCAGGTGGCGCTGGCGCGGAAGGTGGGGGTCGCCCAGGCCACCCTGTCCCGGTATCTGAATCCCCATCGTCGCCCCCATGCGCCCGTACCGGTGATCGAGCTGCTGCACAGGCACTTGGAGGCGCCGGGCGAGGAGCTGGAGCGGGCCCGAGAGCTGCAGGCCGCGTTGAAGAGCGCATCTGTCCCCGGGGGCGCCCCGGACCCCGAAAAGGGCCTGCTCGCTCGTCTCGTCGCCTGGTTCCGGCGGGCTACCGTGTGGCGGGTCGTCGCGGTGGCGTCCGTGGTTCTTCTCGTGGGCTCGGGTGTGTGGTGGGCGGCTTCGCGCCCCGATCCGGTCGAACCGTCGCCCACGGGAACGTCGACGCCGGTCCCCGCGGTGGATTGGCAGCTGGTCCAGGAGGGTGCCCGGGGCTGGAGGGCCCGGACCGTGCAGCACTTGCTTGTCGCTCAGGACCACGAAGTGGACGTCGACGGGATATTCGGGCCGAAGACCAAGGCCGCCGTCAAGGCGTTCCAGAGCGAGCACGGCCTGACCTCCGACGGCAAGGTCGGCGAGAGGACCTGGCCGGTGCTGGTACGGGTCGACACCCGTGTCGACGGTGACGCGGTCAAGGCGATCCAGGAACTGCTCGACCGCGCCGGGCGGCCCACGGACGTCACCGGCAGGTTCACCAGAGCGACAGTGGCGAACCTCTCCGCCTTCCAGGAAGACCACGGGTTGCCGGTGACCGGCGAGGCCGACGCGGCGACCTGGCGCGCCTTGATGGACGCCCAGCCGCCGGACGGTGGCTCCCCGTCGCCCTGAACCGTTCGCGCGCCCTCACCTGCCCGGGGCGGTCTCAGCCGGGGCTTCGGGTGGCGCCGAGGTCGGCGGGCGTCGTGGCGCAGACGGTGCCGCCGGTGAGGACGGCACAGGCCTGGACGCCGTCGGGGTTGAGGGCTTCGACCATGGTCGTGTGGGCGTCGTAGCCCCACTGCTGGGTGTAGTGCCGGGTGTCCCCCTTCTTGTTCTTGACCCTGACCACGTCGCCCTGCGAGGTGCCGCTCATCTTCGCCCAGGCGGCCTGGCAGGCCGGGCTGAACCGAAGCTCGACGACCATGCCCTCCGTGCCGCCCCTGTAGTACGTGGCGGCGTCCTCCCGGCAGGTGGAGTGCTGGGGGTCGATGCCGTAGCAGGACTCGCCCCGGCACTTCGTCAAGGCGCGAGATGGGGAAGGGGAGGGGCTGGAGGAGAGGGCGGAGGCCGTGGGCTGTTCGCCGCTGCCGGGATCCTCCTCGCTTCCGAGTGTCCACGCGGCGGTGAGGCCGGCGGCCACGGCGGCGGTGAGTGCGGCGACGGCGATCCACGGCCACCGCTTCGTCCGTACGGTGGGGGTGTGAACCGAGCGGGGACCGGGCACCGGACTCTCGCCGGTCCTCGCGGCCGCGTGGAGGGCCAGGGCCTTGGTGAGTTCCTCGGGGGCCCGGCCGAGTAACTCGTGCATCGTCCGGATGACATCAGGGCGGGCGAGCCTCGGCGTGGTCCGGTGGAGATAGCGGGACAGCATCTCCTGGCTGATCCTGACGTCCCGTTCGGTGAGCCGCCGGGCCAGTGCCTGCTGGGTGATGTTTCCCGGGTCCTCCTCCCACCAACTCCTCAGTAACCGCGCGAGTTCGAGGCCGGCTGCGTTCTCGTGTGCGTCCCGCGGAGCGCCCATTTGATGCATTCCCCCTGTGACCCCATGCATCGTCGCAGCTCAGAGGCGTGCATAGGGTGTGATGCGTGCATGAATCAGCTGACTGCTCGGAAGTGTAGAGCCGGTCGGAAATGCCGGGGCATGGTTGAGCCATCCCTCCACCTGGTCGTGCGACCTCCTCTTTCCGCACGCCGTTTCGACCTGTCCGAAGGAGATCCGCTGTGCCCACGTACGCACTCCGCCGTGCCGGTGGCCCGCGCCGTATGGCGGCGGCTGCCGCGACCGCCTCCCTCACCTGCGCCGCGCTGCTGGCCGGCGCCCCCGGCAGCGCCGCGGCGCCCCCGGGTTCGTACGCGGTGAAGGGCGTCGACACCAGCCATCACAACCACGACGCGACGGGCCGGGACATCGACTGGAAACGTGTCGCCCGGAACAACCACTTCGCCTTCCTCAAGGCGACTCAGGGCACCACCAACAAGGACCCGTGGTTCGCGCGGGACTTCAAGGCCGCCTCCGCCACCTCGCTGCTGCGGGCGCCGTACCACTTCTTCGACCCGAAGAGCACGAAGGACGGTGCCGCGCAGGCGGATCACTTCATCCGTACCGCACGCGCCACCGGATACACCGGGACCAGAGCCGGGGAGCTGCCGCCCGTCCTGGACGTCGAGAAGGTGTGGGTGGACAAGAAGGAGGTGTGCCCCGAGGCACTGCGCTCCGACCAGCTCGGGGTCTTCCTGAAGCGGGTGAAGTCGGCGTTCGGGGTGACGCCCGTCGTCTACACACGAGCCTCGTTCGTGCGGGAGTGCATGGGCGGCAAGGGAGAGGTCTTCAAGGGCTATCCGCTGTGGCTCGCCCGCTACGGCAGCGGGGCGAACGAGCCGCAGCCCGTGCCGGGGGCGGGTGCCTGGTCCTTCTGGCAGTACACCGAGTCGGAGGCGATCCCGGGCCTGCCGGGCAAGAACGGCACTGTCGGCACCGGCGACCGCAACGTCTTCCGGGGCACCCTCGCCCAGCTGCGCGCCATGGCCAACCTGGGCGGCACCCCGATGCCGCAGCCGCCCGCGTCCTGGCCGGTCGTGAAGTCCGGCCAGCGGGGCGTCGACGTGGCGACCGTTCAGCTCCTGCTGACCGAGCGGGGCTACACCACCTCGGCCGACGGCGTCTTCGGGTCGGGTACGGCCGCCAACGTCAAGGCCTTCCAGCGGGCCGAGGGGCTCACCGCGGACGGTGTCGTCGGCCCCCACACCTGGGACGAACTCATCGTCACGGTGAAGCCGGGCGCCAAGGGGCCTGCCGTGAAGGCGCTTCAGCGGCAGCTCACCGACAACGGCCACCCCGTCACCGCCGACGGCGTCCACGGCCCGGACACCGCCGCGAAGCTCAAGGCGTTCCAGAAGACCGCCCGCCTCACGGCCGACGGCATCGCGGGGCCCCACACCTGGGCCGCCCTCGTCTCCCACCACTGACCACCGCCGTCCCACCGGGACGCGGTTCCACAACAACGAAAACAACGAAGGGGATCATCCTCATGCGTACCGCAACACAGAAGCAGAACCGGCGTCACCTGGCCTCCGTCACCCTCGTCGCCGCCGCCCTCCTGGCCGGTGTCACGGCGACGGCTCCGGCCGGGGCGGCCACCGCTGAGCCGGTGTCCCAGTCGGCCGGTGTGGTGGCTCAGGCGTCGTGGCCGATCGTGAAGTCCGGTCAGCGGGGTGTCGACGTGGAGACCGTTCAGTTGCTGCTGACGGCCCGGGGTTACCCCACCGGGGCGGACGGGATCTTCGGGTCGGGTACGGCCGCGAAGGTGAAGCAGTTCCAGAAGTCGAGGGGGCTGGCGGCTGACGGTGTGGTGGGCCCCAACACCTGGTCGAAGCTGGTCATGACGGTGAAGTCGGGCGTCAAGAGCCCGGCGGTGAAGGCGGCGCAGCGCCAGCTCTCCGACAACGGCTTCGCGGTGTCGGCCGACGGCGCGTTCGGTCCGGCGACGGCGGAGAAGGTCAGGGCGTTCCAGAAGGCGAAGGGGCTGGCGGCGGACGGTGTCGTGGGTCCCAACACCTGGGCCCGGCTGGTGAACGGCGGTGGCGGCGGAGGCGGCAACCCCGGCGGTGCCGTCCAGCTGGTGTTCGACAAGAACCAGTCGGACCAGACGAATTCACGGCTCTCCGTGGTCCGCGGCGGCAAGACGATCGCCAGCTACCGCGCGGGATCCGGCAGGGACAACAACAAGGACGAATGTGCCAAGAGCCGGGGCTGGCTGCCCAACGGCACTTACGACATCAAGGGGCACACCAAGCGTCACCCCGGCAAGGTGATCAGGGGGTACGCGATCGAGCTGGAGAACATGAAGTGCGCCAACGGTACGGAACGCACCGAGCTGTTCGTCCACAGCGAGATGACCATCAACGGCACCCAGGGCAGCATCGAGCGCGAGCGGTGGACCGACAGCAACCCGGTCGACTTCGAATCCTTGGGCTGCATCAAGATCCGGCCCACTGAGATCCAGCACCTGTTCAACGTGCTCGACAAGGTGGGTTGGCCGAAGTCCCTTCAGGTCATCAGCTGACCCGCTGACAGGAAAGGAACGCACATCATGTTCACCGCAACACAGAAGTCGAAGCGGCGTCACCTCGTCTCCACCGCCCTCCTCGCCACGGCCCTGGCGGCCGGTGTCACGGCGACCGCTCCGGCCGCGACGGCTGAGCCGGTGTCCCAGTCGGCCCGTGTGGTGGCTCAGGCGTCGTGGCCGGTGGTGAAGTCCGGTCAGCGGGGCGTGGATGTAGAGACCGTTCAGCTCCTGCTGACGGCCCGGGGGTACGCCACCGGGGCGGACGGGATCTTCGGGTCGGGTACGGCCGCGAAGGTGAAGCAGTTCCAGAAGTCGAGGGGGCTGGCCGCGGACGGTGTGGTCGGTCCCAACACCTGGTCGAAGCTCGTCATGACGGTGAAGCAGGGCGCCAAGGGGCCTGCCGTGAAGGCGGCGCAGCGCCAGCTCTCCGACAACGGCTTCGCGGTGTCGGCCGACGGCGCGTTCGGTCCGGCGACGGCGGAGAAGGTCAGGGCGTTCCAGAAGGCGAAGGGGCTGGCGGCGGACGGTGTCGTGGGCCCCAACACCTGGGCCCGGCTGGTGAACGGCGGAGGCGGCGGAGGCGGCAACCCGGGCGGCGGCAAGCTCAGCGACGCCCAGGCCGCGGCCCGGCTGAAGGCCGCGGGCATCACCCGCACCTCCTCCGGCAACTGCACCGACCGCAACCGCAAGAACTGCACGAGCCTCCAGGACATCCGGGTCGGCACGATCGACGGTGTGATCGCCCTGAAGAAGAACAGCGGCTGCAAGGTCGTCATCACCGGCGGTACGGAGGTCGGCCACGCCGGCGGCACCTACAGCCACTGGAACGGCTACAAGGTCGACGTCAGCCGCACCGCGTGCGTCACCACCTACATCCAGAAGCACTCCAAGAAGCACCACAAGCGCGGTGACGGTGCCTGGGTGTGGCGGGTGACCTCCGGCGGCAAGACGGTCATCGACTACGCCGACGAGAACTGGGCGAACCACTGGGACATCACGTACTACTGATCCCGTAGTTCCCCGATTCCGGCTGAAGGCCAGGTCACGCGGTTGGTGGCCTGGCCTTTACCGAGGGGCCCTCGGCGCTCACGGTTCGGGGGAGGCCGGCAGGGGGTCGGTGACGAAGGTCCCCAGCCCGACTTCGCCACGCGTCCAGCCCTGTTCCCGCACATGCCGCATGGCCTTCGCCGCCGTCGCGTTCACCACGCCGAACTCTTGAGCGATCTCCAGAGTGGAGGGCACACGGCTTCCCGGCGGATACGTGCCGTCCTTGATGCGCCGGATGATCTCCACTGCAATCTGCCGCCACAGAGGCCGCGTGCGGTCAAGCTCCATAACTCCAGCGTGGTTGGCTACGGCATTCTGCGCATCCGTGGTTATCTGCGGTTATCCACGGGTACCATCGGCTCCGAACACAGAACGGCCCCGAGGGAAGCGGCTACTTCCTCATCGGGGCCTGAGCCGACTGAACTGGAGTCGACCTATGCGCACCCTACTGGCCGCGATCCAGAGCCTCTTCCTGCCTCCTCGCGGAGCGCACCGTGCCGCCGCACCCCCACCGCCCTCCACCTCCCTTCGGCCCGCTCCCACGTACAGGCCCGCACCCCCGTGTCCGCTCCTGGACGTCATCGCCGCCGACGGTATGCCCCTCGTCCGCCCGTACGTCGTCGTATGGGAGCGCAAGCGTGACGAACAAGAGCGGCGTCGGCGCCTTCAGCGAGAGCGGCGCCGTGCGGCGGTCCTCGCGTCCCTGGGTCAGGACTACTGCCCGTGGGAGGCCGCCGTATGAGCCCGACACCGCTCCGCAGCCTCGGCGTCGACCCGGCCACCGGCAAGGAGGCGTTCGCGGTCACGCGCCCCGGCGGATTGCTTGAGGAGTTGGCCGACACGCACGCCCTGAAGGCCGCCGCTGTCCTCGTGACGGTCGTGGGGGCCGTACTGGAAGCGGGGAAGGCGTCGGACACCGAACTCGCCGCGTTCGTACCGACCTTGCACGCCGCGCTCGAAGAGTGCGTGGGCATCATGGCGGCGGACAGGCAGTGATGGCGTAGCGGCACCCCGTCGTGGGACATGGAGTAGTGACTCCGGCGCCCAGGACTCCTCCTGGGCACCGGGGGCGCCAGCGCGTCCTGCGGCTCCCACCCGCTACGCGGCTTCGGCTCCACGTGGCACGTCTGGGGTATCAGCCCGCGAACCCGAGAACCGCGAGCCGCGGAAGCACGCCCAGGTCCGATGGGTCGACGCCGATGCCACTCAGTTGCC
The DNA here is from genome assembly GCF_024612015.1 of Streptomyces sp. CA-210063. Lineage (NCBI taxonomy): Bacteria > Bacillati > Actinomycetota > Actinomycetes > Kitasatosporales > Streptomycetaceae > Streptomyces > Streptomyces sp. CA-210063. Next base: position 4,435,122 of record NZ_CP102512.1, on the reverse strand, counting down.
GTCGATCAGTGCCTCGGCCAGCGCCGGCGAGAACCTGCCGGCCGGCGGGGAGCCCGCCGGGCAGTTGGCCGGGTCGTCGCCGTCCGAGTCACCCGGGTTCTTGATCCACAGCAGGTACTCGGCGCCACCCTCACCGGCTCGGGAGGTCACCCCGAGTTTGCGGTCGGCCGGGTTGCAGAAGCCGACATGGCCGCTGATCGGCGAACCGGGCACCACATAACCGCCGTTGCCGTTGCGGGCGGTGTCGACGACCCACTGGACGGTGACGCCGTAATCGGCCTGGATACGGGCGGCCAGACGGCGGCCGTAGTCGTTGGAGACGTCGGTGGAATCGAAGTTGGAGACGTTGACCGAGACACCGCCGGAGAGCGAGACTCCGGAGCGGTTGAGCAGGTAGGCCATTTTCTCCAGACCGATCCCCGTGCCGCCGGTGCCGGTGTCGCCGAGCGTCCAGGCGGCGTTGCCCGCGTCCAGATAGGTCTGGACGAACTCGCCCTGCTCCTGGAAGCGCTGGTTGGCGTACCAGAGCATGTCGAAACGTTCCTCCGTGCCGCCCTTCATGCAGGTTTCGTCGGCGGCCTGGGCGACCGCGTCAGGCTCCAGGATCACGATCGCCGGGCGTCGGCCGATGCCCCGGGCGAACTTCTCGATCCACGCCTTGTACAGCTCCGAGGAGCCGGCGCCGCCCGAGGATGCTCCGCCGCAGTCACGGCCGGGAATGTTGTAGGCGACCACCACCGGCAACTGCCCCTTCGCGGCCGCCGCGCCGACGTAGTTGCTCACCTCGGCCTCGATGTCGGTCGCGCTGTTGCCGTCGGCGTCCCAGTCGCCGTACCACTTCACCGTGTTGTGGCCGGCTATCGCCGCGTCGATCTTCGTGGCGCGCGGGTCGGCCCGGTTCGCTTGCACCCAGGTCGCCGCGTTGTTCACCGGGTCGTTGTAGAAGCCCTCGCGGGCGGTGGAGGTGGTGAGCGAGACGTTGTCGAACACGACGTCGGTCGCTGCCTGTTGGCCGCCGAGCTGGAAGGTGATCTGCCCGGCGGCCTGCACGCCGGAGGTGAACGTCCAGCTGAAGTGCTGGGAGGCGGTCCCCAGGCCGATGGTCTTGTCCAACGGCGCGGTGAAGGGGTCGGCACCCATCTGAACGGTTGCCCGGATGCTCGCCGGCACCGAGGACCTGGCGTCGAAGGACAGGGTGTACGCCACCCCCGCGCGCAGCTCGATGTCGTCCTGCCCGATCACCGCGTCCCATGGGTTGACCGTCCCGGCGCCGACGGAGGCCCGCAGTGTTCCGTCGACGGGGGCCATGGAGGCGTTCGCGGAGTTCCACCAGCCGGTGGTGCCGGACGCGAAGGTTCCGTTCTCCGCCAGCTCGCCGTAGGTGGCGGAAGCAGCGGCCGGGGCGGCCTGGACCGCCGTCACCGGACCCGCCGACGGGACAACGGCCCCCAGCAGGGCGGCGGCCAGGACTGGGGCGGCGGCAGCCGGAAACGGCCGCGATATCACGCGCATGATTCGGACATCCTCGTTCCGTCGGCTCGCACCGGGCGGGCCGAACAGGGAGAAGGGAGTACTTGATAATCCCCCCGTGCGCTTGGTCATCATCAAGCCCACGGCCCCCACTCTCATGACAGCGGTACGGCTGGATCAAGAGCCCAGAGGGCCCCCTCGTATGAGGTGCGGCACATTCCGCAACGCGGTCGGCGTCAGCCCTTGACCGTCCCCGCCGCCAGCCCGCCCACGATGAACCGCTGGAACGCGGCGAAGACGCAGACCACCGGGATGCTGATGACCGTGGCGGTGGCCATCAGGGCGCCCCACGCGGTGCCGTGGGTGCCGACGAAGGCGTTGAGGAGGACGGTGACGGGCTGGACGTCGGGTTCGGAGACGAGGGTGAGGCCGAAGACGAACTCGCCCCAGGCGATGAGGAAGGAGAGTCCGGCGACGGCGACCAGACCGGGGGCCATGATCGGCAGAACCACCCGTAGCAGTACGCCCACCGGTCCGCAGCCGTCGACCAGGGCCGCCTCCTCCAACTCCCTCGGCACACTCCGCAGTACGGGCCGCAGCACGATCACAGCGAAGGGGAGCGTGAGGGTGGTGTCGGCGGCGATCAGACCGAGGTACGTGTCGTCGATCCCCGCCCGGCGCTCCAGGATGAACAGCGGGGCCGCCAGCACGATGGTGGGCGGGAGTTGGGCGATGAGCAGGGCGAACACCATCGTTCCCGAGCCGCGCATCCGGATGCGGGCGAGGGCGTAGGCGAGGGGGACCCCGAGGAGCAGGGTCAGCGCGACCACCCCGCAGGAGATCACCACGCTGTTGAGGAGGGCCCGGAGGAGGGCGTCGTCGGAGAGCGCGGTCGTGTAGTTCTCCGTGGTGGGCGGGGCGGGGATCCACCGCGGGGTCTCGGCGAGGATGCGGTCCGGCCTGGTGAGGCTGGTGTTGACCATCCAGTAGACCGGGAGGAGGAACGCGGCGGTGAGGAGGGTGGCGCCGGTGGTGAACAGCCACGGTCTACGGGGCCTCACGCGGCCTCCCCCTCCCCGCGCAACCGGCGTACGTACCACGCGCCCGCCAGCAGCGGTACGAGCAGCAGGAGCAGGCCGGCCGCCGCGCCCTCGCCGAAGCGGAAGAACTTGAAGAAGATCTCGTAGACGTAGAGGGACAGCACGCTGGTGGCGTCGACGGGGCCGCCGCCCGTCATCACGAAGACGAGGTCGAAGACCTTGAACGTGTAGACGAGGCCCAGTAGCAGGACCGTCACCGAGACCGGGCGCATCAGCGGGACGGTGATCCAGCGGAACCGCTGCCAGGCGTTCGCGCCGTCCAGTGCGGCGGCCTCGTGGAGCTCCGGGTCGATGGTGTGCAGGCCGACCAGGAGCAGCAGCATGTTGAAGGGCACGCCCACCCAGACGTTGGCGAAGATCACGCCGGCCAGGGCGGTGCCGGGGTCGATCAGCCAGTCGTGGGCGAGGGAGTCCGGGCCGACCGCGCGGAGCAGCGCGTTGTAGGCGCCGGCGTCCTGGTCGAGCATCCAGCGGAAGAGGGTGCCGCTGACCACCGGGGGCAGCAGCCAGGCCACCAGCAGCAGGGAGCGGAGCAGGCCGTTGAAGGGGAACGGCCGCGCGAAGAGCAGGGCCAGCGCGAAGCCGATCGTGAACTGGAACAGCAGCGAGCCCGCCGTGAAGACCAGCGAGAGCCGTACGGCGTGCCAGAAGTCCGGGTCGTCGAGGGTGGTCCGGTAGTTGTCGAGGCCCACGAACGGCGATGACCCGCCGAGGAGTTCGGTCAGGCGTACGTCGTGCACGGACGTCCACACGTTGTAGAGCAGCGGGTATGCCAGGACGAGCGCCAGGAAGACCAGGCCGGGGAGGGAGAAGAGGTAGCCGGCGCGTCTTCGGCGGGCGGAGGGAGAGGCCGTACGGCGAGGACCGGGACGCCCTCGTCCGCGCCCTCCTCCTCGTCCTCCCGCCCAGCCGGAGGAGCCGGGCCGCGCTCGCCGGCCGGCCGAGCCGGAGGAGCCGCGACGGGAGCGCCGCGCCGTTTCTCCGAAAAGGCCGGGTCGGTCTCCTTTCACCTCTCCTCCAGTGCCCTGTCGATCTTCGGGGCGGCCGACCTCGCCACGGCTGAAGGCGAACTCGTGCCGGTGAGGACGGACTGCTCGGCCTCGGCGACGGCCTGGGCGGCGTCGGCGTAGCCCGGGCCGTACTGGCGGGGGCGGGCCACCGGGAGCTGGCTGAGGAAGAGACGGAGGGCCGGGTCGGAGGCCCAGGTGCCGGTGTCCGCGAGGTCCTTGCGGGCGGGGAGGTTGCCGAGCCCCACCAGGAACGGCACCAGGACCGAGGGCCGCTGGGTGTACTCCAGGACCTGCCAGGCCTTGTCCTGGTGGTCGCTGCTCGCCATCACCACCCAGTTCTCGCCGCCCAGACAGGTCGCCGCCTCCTTGTCGCGGGGCAGCGCCACGACGCCGAACTCCACGTCCGTCTTCTTGATGGTCGGCAGCTGCCACGGGCCGTTGATCTGCATCGCGGCCCGCCCGTTGACGAACCGGGTGTTGACGTCCTGCTGTGTCCAGCCCACGCACTGCTCGGACAGCGAGCCCTTGGCGACGAGGTCGTCGAGGAAGGCGAGCGCGGTCGCGCCGTCCGTCGCGAAGGTGTCCAGGTCGCCGCCGGCCTGCCACAGGAACGGCAGGAACTGGAACACGCCCTCCTCCGTTCTGATCGCGCTCATGGCGAGCCCGAACCGCTCCCCGCTGGTCAGCCGCTGGGCCGCGTCCGCGAGCTGGTCCCAGGTGGTCGGGGGCTTCACACCGGCGGAGTCGAGCATCCGGGTGTTGTAGTAGAGGGCGAGGCAGTTGCTGTTGTTGGGGATGCCGAGGCTCTTGCCGTCGACCTGACAGCCGTCCCAGGGGCCCTTGTAGTACTGGTCCGCCTGACCCCAGTCCTCGACCCGCTCGGTGAGGTCCGCCAGCAGGCCGCTGCCCGCGAGCGTGTTCATGGACACGTTGTCGACGATCGCGATGTCCGGGAGGTCGCCGGAGACCGCGCCCAGGGTGATCTGCCGTTCGAGGTCGGCGAAGGGGAACGTACGGCGTTCGATGCGTACGCCCGGGACCTGGGCCTCGATGTCCTTGATCAGCCGGGTGAAGGCGGCCTGGAAGTTGTCCAGGGTGAAGTAGTCCCACCAGGTGAGGGTGACCGTGCCGCTCTGCTTGTCCGAGCCGCAGCCGGCCAGCGCGGAACCGAGACCGAGGCCGGCCGCGCCCGCACCGGCGGCACGCAGGAAACCACGGCGGTCGACGGGGTGGGACATGCTGTGCTCCCTAGGGGGTGTGGGGGGTTAGGGGGTGTGGAGGGGGGGCTTGGAGGGCGTAGGGCTCAGCAGCCGGGTCTCAGAAGCCGGAACCCGGAGGGTCCGGGAGATCCGGGAAGTCCGGCAGGTCGGGGAACTGGTCGAGGTCCGGGAATTCCTGTTCGGGCTCCGAGCCGGGGACCGGACGGCAGGGGCCGGTGCTGTCCCGGAGGGAGATCAGGGGTTTGAGGAGGACGTGCCGGGGTGGTGCGTCGGGGGAGGTGAGGCGGCGCATGATCAGGTCGACGGCCACCCGGCTCATCTCCTTGGCGGGGATCTCGGCGGCGGTGAGCTGCGGGTTCACCCGTTCCGCCCAGTGGCCGGCGGCGACGCCGACGACGGAGAAGTCGCGCGGGACGTTGCGGCCGTGCCGGAGCAGGCCGCGGTAGAGGCCCTCCAGCGCCGCCTCGTTCATGGTGACGAGGGAGGTGGTCGCCGGGTCGTCCCGCAGGATCTGTTCCAGGACCGCCTCGCCGGCGGTGACCTCGTCGTCGCAGAGGTACGCGTGCGGGGTGAGGACCTGCTCCGCCATGGCCTTGGTGTAGCCCTCCAGGCCGAGGTGGGCGAAGCCGTAGCCGCTCCGGAACAGCTGCTCGGACCGGTTGACGAAGGCGATCCTGCGGTGGCCCAGGTCGGCGAGGTGGTACACGCAGCCCCGGGCGAGCCCCGCGAAGTCCAGGTCGACCCAGCCCGTCTCCTCGGCCCTGCTGTTCCGCCCGATCGTCACGAACGGGAACCCGGTCCGCGTCAGGTACTCCACCCGGTCGTCCTCCAACTTGATCTCCATCACGATCACCCCGTCCACCCGCCCCCCGTCCACCATCCGCCGGAACGACACGTCCCCGGCCTGGTCCGCGGGCGACAGCAACACGTCGTAGTCGTAGGCCGTCGCCGCCTCGGCCACCCCACCGATGAACGCGAGCTGCATACCGGTGTAGTCACGGTTCCGCCCGGCGGGTGGATAGACGAGACCGAGGGCGCGGGTGTCGGTCGGGGCGATGGCGGGGGCCGTGGGGGAGGGGGAGGCGTCGGTGGAGGCCGTGGGGGAGGTGGGGGTGCCGGCGGAGGAGGAGGTGCCGCCCGGAGCGGACGCGGGACCCGCCCCACGACGCAGGCCGTACTCGGCTGCCCCCGTACCCGGTGTGGTCTCGGGCGGGCTCGGGGTGAGGGCCGGGGCTCGGGGGGTCATCGTCAGTTGGCCGGGAGGGGTTGTTCGGCCCAGATGGTCTTGCCGGTGGAGGTCTGGCGGGTGCCCCAGCCCTGGGTGAGCTGGGCGACCATGTGGAGGCCGCGGCCGCCCTCGTCGTAGGCGCGGGCGCGGCGCAGATGGGGAGCCGTGCTGCTGGCGTCGGAGACCTCGCAGATGAGGGTGCGGTCGCGGATGAGACGGAGGCCGATGGGGACGGCGCCGTAGCGGATGGCGTTGGTGACCAGTTCGCTCACCACCAGTTCCGTGACGAACGCCGCCTCCTGCAGGCCCCACACCGCCAGCTGCCGCGACGCCTGCGCGCGGGCGTCCGCGACGATCGCCGGATCGGACGGCACGGACCACGCGGCGACCTGGTCCGTGTGCAGGGCACGGGTGCGGGCGAGGAGCAGCGCCACATCGTCGGAGGGGGTCTCGGGCAGCAGCGCCTTGAGCACGGCGTCGCAGGTGTGCTCCAGGGACGGGACGGGGGAGGCGAGCGTCTGGCAGAGCCGGTCCACGCCCGCGCCGATGTCGTGGTCACGGGCCTCGACCAGCCCGTCGGTGTAGAACGCGAGCAGACTGCCCTCGGGCAGTTCCAGCTCCGTCGCCTCGAACGGCAGACCACCGACCCCCAGCAGCGGACCCGGCGAGAGCTGGATCACGCGGACCGTGCCGTCGGGGTAGAGCACGGCGGGCGGCGGGTGGCCGGCGCTGGCGAGCGTGCAGACCCGTGAGACCGGGTCGTACACGGCGTACAGGCATGTCGCGCCGATCTCGGCGGCGGACGGCATCTCCAGGTCCTCGGGGACGCGCTCGTCGTCGTAGGTGAGGTGGGTGACGAGGTCGTCGAGGTGGGTGAGGAGCTCGTCCGGCGGCAGGTCGACGTCGGCGAGCGTACGGACCGCCGTGCGCAGCCGGCCCATCGTCGCGGAGGCGTGCAGCCCGTGCCCGACGACGTCGCCGACGACCAGGGCGACCCGGGTGCCGGAGAGGGGGACCACGTCGAACCAGTCGCCGCCGACGCCCGCCCCCGAACCGGCCGGCAGATAGCGGTACGCCACCTCGACCGCCGCCTGCCTGGGCAGGTCGCGCGGGAGCAGGCTGCGCTGGAGGGTGAGCGCGTTGCCGCGTTCGAGGGTGTACCGGCGCGCGTTGTCCACGCCGACGGCCGCCCGGCCCGCGAGTTCCTCGGCGAGCACCAAGTCGTCCGGCTCGAAGGGCTTCGAACCGTTGCGGCGGGCGAAGAACGCCACCCCGAGCGTGATCCCCCGGGCCCGCAGCGGCACGGCCATGATCGAGTGGAACCCGAACCTCCGTACGCGCTCCATCCGGGTCCCGTCCTGGGCGATCCACCGTAGGTAGTCGGGGTCGTCGACCCCGCTGAGCAGCGGTTTCCCCGAGGTCAGCGCCCGCGCGGGCGGGGAGTACGGGGGGTAGGAGTCGAGCCCGCCGAGCGGCACGGCCGCCTCGGGCACGCCCTCGTGCGTCGACTGGTGGGCCGCCCGGCGCAGCGCGACCGTGGTGGGGAGCGGCCCCGGCGCCGGCTCCTGGCCGCGCAACACCGAGTCGAGCAGATCCACGCTGACGAAGTCGGCGAGCCGGGGGACCGCCAGATCCGCCAGCTCCTGGGCCGTGCGGGTCACGTTCAGGGTGCTGCCGATACGGCTGCCGGCCTCGTTCAGCAGCGCCAGCCGCTGCCGGGCCCAGTGCTCCTCACTGCTGTCGAACGTCGCCGTGCCGACGCCGCACACCTCACCGGTCGCGGGCTCCCTGACCGGCCACATCTCGGTGATCCAGGCCTGCTGCCGCGAGGAGAACGGGCCCGGGGTGGTGCGCTCGTAGCGCATCGGCCTCTCCTCGTCCGCCACCTGCTGGACGAGCCGCAGAAACCCCTCCTCGGCCGCCTCCCCGGGCGGATCCCCCGAGAGGGCCGGGTCCAGCCGCCACCCGTCCGGCCCCCTGGTGAACGTCGCCATGGCCAGCGGCGACTGCCTGTGCGACCACTCCACCATCGGCCGGCCGGCACCCGCCTCGGCGGCGGTGACGACGTAGGCCCGCACCTCCCCCTCGGCGCCCAGGGAGGGCGACCAGCGCAGCGTCAGCCGGACCAGGTGACCCTCCCGGTGCCGGAGCACCGCAGTGGCATGTCCGCCCCGCTCCCAGCGGCCGTCCCGCACGTCGTACGCGTCGAGCAACTCGCCCGCCGGCCGCCCCACCACCTCCGGGGCGTCGTATCCCAGCAGCCGTCGAGCCCCCTCGCTCCAGCCCGTGACGAGGCCCTGGGGGCTGACGGTGGCCGTGGCGGATTCGGCCGCATACGCGTAGCGACCGGATGCCTGTTCGGAAACCGGCCTTGCTGTATCCATTCCCGCTCAATTCGCGCCGGACGTGTCACTCATAGACCTCAGCCTGCGCGCTGCGTCAGAAACGGACAAGTCGGACTCGCCGTGGGGGTGTGAGGAGCCGCGAACCGAATCTTGTACGCGCTCTTACCTTGCCTGGCTCCGCCCTGTCCCTCGCTTGTCCCCGCGCTGTTCGACCGCATCGAACAGTGGTGTTCGGCACCCAGTAGGTCGCCGAGCCCCACGATCAGCGAAGAGCAACCGGCCGACGCAGCCGCTGAACGACCGCGAGGTCAGCGTCGTGGAGGACTGACCTCGCGGTGTACGGGATCCGGGGGCCGGGGTCCGCGTGGCGGAGTCCGCGTACCGGGGGCCCTGGATCCCGGAAGGCGTCCCGCGCACCCACAAGGTGCGCGGGACGCCGGCGTTACCCCGCCTCCTCTGCCGCAGGTGGCTCGGGTGTCCAATTGACTTGGGAACCAGGGGCGTTGACCCGCCCCAGGAGCCCCAGCACAATGAGCGCGCCCCCGTGGGAGAGCGCTCTCAGAATCCAGGTGCGCCCTCGTGCCCCGCCCCGCACTGACAAGGGAGACCCATGACCGGCAGACGACAAGGCCCGGCGTTCAGCCGCCGCAGGCTCCTCGGCACCGCCGCCGGCGCCGCGGCGGCGCTCACCGCCCTCGGCTCCGGCCCGGCCCACGCGGCGCCCCGAGCGGCCGGGGGCTCGGCCGTCCGGCGCGGACAGGCCTTCCTCGCCGCCGCCATGGACGCCTACCCCGACCACGGCGACATCCGGCTCGCCCAGAGCTACACCGACCAGGCGGGCCTGTTCAGCACGGCCTTCACGTACGACAACGCGCTCGCGATCCTCGCCCACCTCGCCGTGCGCACGGCCGACGCGCAGGCCAGGGCGGTCACGCTCGGGGACGCGCTGCTCTACGCCCAGGAGCACGACCCGGCGTACGACGACGGCCGGCTGCGCCAGGCGTACAACGTCGGGCCGTACGTCTTCTTCGACGGGGTGCCGCAGCCGGACGGGTTCGTCCGGGCGGACGGTACGGCCAACGTCGGCACCCAGTTCGGCTTCACGGGGACAGCCGTGGGGGACATGGCCTGGGCGGGGATCGCGCTGGGCGCGCTGGCCCGGCGGACCGGGGCCCGGCGCTTCCTCGCCGCCGCGGTGCGGATCGGGGAGTGGATCGAGCGGACCGGCCGTACCGACGAGCCCCTCGGCGGCTACAAGTTCGGCGTGAACGGGGCGAACGAGAAGCTGCCGTTCACCTCGACCGAGCACAACACCGACCTGATCTGCCTGTTCGGACGGCTCGCCCGGCTCACCGGCGACCGGGTGTGGTGGGAGCGGCGCACGCGGGCCGAGGCCTTCGTGAAGCGGATGTGGGAGCCGTCGGAGGGCTCGTCGGGCGGCGGCTTCTTCTACACCGGCAGCAACGACGGGGTGACCGTCAACAAGTCGCCCATCCCCGAGGACACCCAGACCTGGACGCACCTCGCCCTCGACTCCGGCCGCTACTCCCGCTCCCTGGACTGGGCGGCCACCGAACTCGCCGTCCTCGACCACGCCGAGCGCCGCAACAGCACGGTGCCGGCCGGGCAGTCGTACGAGGGCGTCACCTTCAGCTCCGCGAGTCTCCTCGCGAACGAGGACGCGCCCATCGCCGAGTTCCAGCCCAGGCCCGACCGCAACGGCGTCTGGTTCGAGGGCACCGCCCACCTCGCGCTCGCCCTGCGCGACCGGGGCGCACGGGGTGACGAGACGCGCGCTCGGCGGCTCCTCGACTCCCTCGAACGCGCCCAGGACCTCCTCGGCACCGCCCAGACCGTCGGCGGCCGAGTCCTCCCCGAACGCTCCGGCATCGTCTCGGCCAGCAGCCCCCTCGACACGGGCTTCGGCTTCGGCTACTACCCGTACCGGCACACGGGCGCGACGGCCTGGTACCTGATGGCGGCGGTACGGGCGAACCCGCTGCGGGCCTGACGCCGACGTGGCTATGTCGTACGGGGTGGGTGCGGGCCGCCGCCCCGTACGGCGTCGAGGTAGCCGCAGATGGCGTCCCGGTTGCGGATCAGGCACTCGATGCGGTCGGACATACTGTCCCGCTCCCGCTCCAGGGTGGCGATCGTCTCCGGGGTGGCGTCGGAGACGTGGATGCCGCGCGGTGAGTCCACGCACGGGAGGATCTGCTTGATGACCCGGGTCGGCAGTCCGGCGTCGAGCAGACCTCTGATCTGCGCGACCCGGTCCACGGAGGTCTCGTCGTAGCTGCGATACCCGTTCGCGCAGCGGCTGGACGTGATCAGCCCCTGCTGCTCGTAATAGCGCAACAGCCGACGGGACGTGCCGGTGCGCTCGGAGAGTTCGCCGATGCGCATGTGAGCCACCTCATGCAGTGCCGCCTTGACCCTCACATCTGTGTGAGGGTTTGAGCATAGCGGCATGTCAACTTCGCATACACAGCAAGCAGTTGGCCGACCTGCCACCGTACGGACGTCCCCCGGCCTCCCCTGGTCACCGTTGCTGGCCCTGTGCCTCGCGGCCTTCATGGGGATCCTCACGGAGGCGCTGCCGGCCGGGGTGCTGCCCGAGATGGCCCGGGACCTCTCGGTCGGTCAGCCGGCGATGGGGCAGGCGCTGACGGTCTACGCGATCGCGACCGGCGTCTCGGCGATCCCCGTGGTCGTGGCCACGGCGGCCTGGCGGCGCAAACGGCTGCTGCTCCTGGCCGTGGCGGCCTTCGCGGTGGCCAACACGGTCACCGCCGTCTCGTCCGACTACGCGCTCACCATGGTGTTCCGCGTCGTCGCGGGCGTCGCCGCGGCCGTGGTCTGGGCCGAACTCGTCGGCTACGCCCGCCGACTGGCCCCCGCGCACCTCCAGGGCCGGGCGATCGCCGTCACCATGGCGGGCATCCCGCTGGCCCTGTCCCTGGGCATCCCGCTGGGCACGTTCCTCGGCGGCCTCTTCGGCTGGCGCCTGACGTTCGGCCTCGTCGCGCTGGTCTCCGTCGCCCTGCTCGGCTGGATCCTCGTCGCCGTCCCCGACGCGCCGGGCCGCCGCCCGGAACACCGCGAACCGGTCCTGCGGGCCCTGCGGCTGCCCGGTGTCCTCGCCGTCCTCTTCGTCGTCGCGGCCTACGTCCTGGCCCACAACATCCTCTACACGTACATCGCCGCGTTCCTGGACACGTACGAGATGGGCGGCTCCCGCGACACCGCCCTGCTGGTCTTCGGCATCGCCTCCCTGCTGAGCATCTGGATCACGGGCGCCCTCGTCGACCGCCGGCTGCGGCACCTGACCCTCGCGAGCACGGTCCTGTTCACCGTGGCGGCGGTGCTGCTGGTCCTGCTCGCCCTGTTCCCGAGCACGGCGATCGTCTACGCCGCGACGGTTCTGTGGGGGCTCGGCTGGGGCGGCGTCGCCACCCTCCTCCAGACCGCCGTGAACGACGCGGGCGGCGACCGGGGCCAGGCCCTGCTGGTCACCACCTGGAACTCCTTCATGGCCGGAGGCGGCGCCGCGGGCGGCCTCCTCCTCGACACCCTCGGCCCGCCCTCGTTCCCCTGGAGCGTCCTCGCGCTGCTGGTACCGGTGCTGCTGGTCGTGGTCGCGGCCCGTACGCACGGGTTTCCGGTGGGGCGGCCGGGGGCTTCCTGAGATCCGTACACAGGGGGGAGAACCGGCGTACGCGAGGAGTCGGCGCGAAGGCTCGGACATGAACAGCTAGCATCCCGGCCGTAAACAATCGATGGAAACGGGAAGTCGTCAAGCGGTCGCCGGTTCTGCTGGTGGTCGTCGGCGGTCCGTGGACGGGATGGGGTTGGTGTCGTGGTGAAGGCCGTGGAGGCCGGGCCTCGGGTCGCTGTCGCCGTGGTGACGATGGGCAATCGGCCCGCCGAGGTGGACGCGCTGCTCGCCTCCGTGGCCAAGCAGGACGTGGCCCCCGAGCGGATCGTCGTCGTCGGGAACGGCTGTCCGCTGCCCGAGTTCGCCGAGCGGCTCGGCCTGCCCGGCGAGGTCACCCTCGTCGAGGTGGACGAGAACCTCGGCTGCCCCGGCGGCCGGAACGTGGCCCTCGAACGGCTGCGGGAGTTCGGGGACGTGGACGTCGTCGTCGAACTGGACGACGACGGGCTGCTCGTCGACGCCGATGTGCTGCGCCGCGTACGGGACCTGTACGCCGCCGACCCCCGCCTCGGCATCGTCGGATTCCGGATCGCCGACGAGCACGGCGAGACCCAGCGCCGGCACGTACCGAGGGTCGGCGCCAAGGACCCGATGCGCGGCGGGCCGGTCACCGGGTTCCTCGGCGGCGGGCACGCCCTCTCCATGGCCATGCTCGGCGAGACGGGCGACTGGGCCGCCGAGTTCTTCTTCGCGCACGAGGAGACCGACCTGGCGTGGCGGGCGGTCGACGCCGGCTGGACCGTGCTGTACGCCCCCGAACTGCTCCTCCAGCACCCGAAGACCTCGCCCGCCCGGCACGCCATCTACTACCGCGTCAACGCCCGCAACCGCGTCTGGCTCGCCCGCCGCCGCCTCCCGCTCCCGCTCATCCCCGTGCACCTGGGGGTGTGGGTCCTCATCACCCTGCTGCGGATGCGCTCGGTGGGCGGCCTGAAGGCGTGGTTCGGCGGCTTCGTGGAGGGCTGGCGTGAGTCGGGCGGCGAACGCCGGCCCATGCGATGGCGGACGGTGTGGCGGCTGACGACGCTGGGACGGCCGCCGATCCTGTAGTCAGGAAGCCCGTCCCGCGAGCAGGACTCACACGACACGAGTGCCCCGGTCGTCCACCTCAGCCGACCGGGGCACCGCGCTTTCCGCCGTATCCGGATCCGGCAGCGGCGGCGGCACTCCCCCGAGCTACGCGTAGTACGCGTGCGCCGTCGGCGCCGGATCCGATGAAGTGATCACATCAGGTCCCGCCAACGGATCGCTAACATGAGCCCAACGGTTCCACGGGGAGCCGTACGGGAGGCGGCGGCAGGTCGCCGCGGGGCGGGCCCGGAACGACGGTGCGGGAAGGCAGCGGCGGTTCTATGCGGGACGGGCTGCGGTTCGCACTGCGCTTCGGACTGCTCGGTCCGCCGGTTCTGTACGAGGCCGGGGAGGCAGGGTCCCCCACCGGCGGCGGCTCCGGTGATGGCGTACGGCCCGTCGGCAGCGGCAAGATGCGTGCCCTGTTCGTCGCGTTGCTGCTCGAACCCGGGCGGGTCGTCTCCGTGGACACCCTGAAGGACGTGCTGTGGGACGGGACGCCACCGCCGTCCGCGCAGGCATCCCTGCAGAACCATGTGACCCGGCTGCGCAGACTGCTGGACGACCCCGAACGGCTGCGCGCGACCCCGCCCGGCTATCTCCTGCGCGTCGACGAGGGCGAGTTGGACGTCCGCGTCTTCGAGACCCACGCCCGCGCCGCCCGCACCGCCCACGCCGAACGCGACTGGGCCCGCACGGTCCGCGAGTCGACCGCCGCGCTCGCCCTCTGGCGGGGAACCCCGCTCGGCGGCCTGCCGTTGGCGGCGTTCCGCGCCCAGGCCTTCGTCCAACGGCTGGAGGAGGCACGGCTGTTGCTCCTGGAGCGACGGTACGACGCCGAGCTTCACCTCGCGGCGGAGGCGGAACGCGAAAGGGCCGCGGGAGCCGACGCGCTCGGCGCCCTCGCCCCCGAACTCGCCGCCCTCGTAGCCGAACACCCTCTCCGCGAGGCCTTCCACCGGCTCCTCATGCTCGTCCTCCACCGCTCCGGCCGCCAGGCCGAGGCCCTGGCCGTCCACCGCGACCTGCGAGCCCGCCTCCTCGACGAACTCGGCGTCGAACCGGGCCCAGCCGTACGCGACGCCCACTTGGAGATCCTGCGGGACCACGACGACGAGCCCCCGGCGATGTCCGACGATCCCTCTGGCGAGCCCCCACCGATCCCGGCCCAACTCCCGCCTCCGCCAGCACACTTCACGGGCCGGGGGGAGGCGCTGGCGGAGCTGCGCCATGTACTCGACCTGAACGTGAGCGCCCCGTCAGGGGCGCGGGGCAGCATTGAATTTGCGGCTACCGCCGCGCGGGCGCGACAAGCCACGACGAACCCGCACCCGCCAAACGACAGTTCCCCCCGAACTCACAGGCGCCCGGCGTCACCGACTGCCGTCATCAGCGGCATGGCCGGCGTAGGCAAAAGCGCCCTCGCCCTCCACCTCGCCCACGAACTCGCCGAGCACTTCCCCGACGGCCAGCTGTACATCAACCTGCACGGCGCCACCCCGGGCATGACCCCCCTCACCCCCGCCCAGGCCCTCGCCGCCCTGCTCCGAGACCTGGGCACAGCCCCCCGCCGCATCCCCGAACACCCCGACGCGGCCGCCGCACTGCTCCGCTCGACCCTCGCACCGACCCGCACACTCATGGTGCTGGACGACGCCGCCCACGCCGCCCAGGTACGCCCCCTGCTCCCGGCCGGCGCCGGATGCGCGGTCATCGTGACGAGCCGTTCGCCACTCACCGCACTGGACGGCGCCCACCGCTTCCCGCTCGCCCCGCTGTCGGACGACGAGAGCGCGGCACTGCTGCGGGCCGCGTCGGGCCGCGCGGCGGGCCTGGACGCCGCGCACCCCCTCGTCGCACTCACCGGCCGGCTCCCCCTCGCCCTCCGCGTCGTCGCGGCCCGCCTCGCCGCCCGCCGCGCGCTCACCCCGGACGCGCTGGCCGGTCAACTGGCCGCCACCGAAGGGCGGTTGCACCACCTCGAATACGACGACCTGAGCGTCCGCCGCTCCCTCGCCGTCGCCCACGAGGCCCTGCGCGCCTCCGACCGAGAGGCCGACCGCGACGCGGCCCACGCCCTCCAGCGCATCGGCGCCCTCGACCTGCCCGCGTACGGCGCCCCCCTCCTCGCCCGCCTCACCGGCACCGACGAGTTCCGCGCCGAGACCGCCCTCGACCGCCTCGTCGACGTGGCCCTCCTGGAGGAGACGACGTACGGCCGGTACGTCCCCCACGACCTCGTACGCCACTTCGCCCGCGAACTCGCCGACACGGCCGACACCACCGAGGCCGTCGAGCAGGCCCTTCGCTGGTACGCCGGACGCGCCCGCCAGAGCCTGCTCGTGATGCTCCCACCGGGCTACGAACGCGACGAACGCCTCCGTACGACGGCGACCACGGCGGAACCGCACCCCACGGAGCCCCCCTTCGTCTCGGCGGAGGAGGCCTTCGCCTGGGGCGACCGCGAACTCCCCAACATCGTCGCCCTGGTGGAACGCTGCTCCCGCGAGCGCGGCGCCACCGCAGCACTCGTACCCACCCTCGTCCGCCACCTCTTCCCGTATCTGCACCGAGGCGGCCGGCTCGCCGAACTGGACGTTCTCGGGCGGCTGGCCCTGGACGTGGCGCGGTCGCTCGGGGACGACGAGGCCGAGGCGTTCGCGCTGACCGACCGGGCGGGCCTGCACTTCATGTCCGGCCGGGCCTCGGAGGCGCTCGCCCTCAACGACGAGGGCCTGAAGCTCTGGCGGCGGCTCGGGGTCGTGTCCTGCGTACGGCGGTGCCTGAACAACCGGGGGCTCGTACTGGAGAGCCTCGGCCGGTACGAGGAGAGCGAGGAGACGCTGCGGCAGAGCCTGGAGCTGTCCCGGCAGCTCGGCGACCCGTACGGCGAGGCGGTGACCTTCAGCCACCTCGGCAACCTGTACAAGCACACCGACGCGCGGGCCGCCATCGCCCACCACGAGCGGAGCCTCGCCCTCGGCGAGATGGCCGACAGCGTCGTCGTACGGCACACCGCGCACTGCAACATCGGCTACGCCCACCTCCGCCTCGGCGAACCGGCCGCCGCCGTACGCAGCTTCGAGCAGAGCCTGCGCGTCCTCGGTGACGACGAGGACTGGCAGGGCGAGTCCCAGACCCGCCTCGGCCTGGTACGGGCCCTGCGCGAACTGGGCCTGCCGGACCGCGCCTCCCAGGAGTGCGCCCTCCTCCTCGACCTCGCCGAACACCGCGCCGACCAGTACACCGTCGGCCTCGCCCGCCACCAACGGGGCCTGCTCCTCCGGTCCCAGGGCCGCACCGAGGAGGCCTACCAGGAGTGGGAGCGCGCCCAAACGGTCCTGGACGGCACGGACTCGGCGGTGGCGGGCAAGCTGAGGGAACTGCTGAAGGACCGCGCCCCCTGAGGGGCGCGGGGAACTGCGCGACCAGCCACGAACAACCCGCGGCCTTGAACGTTGATCATCAACCCACGTCCCACCGCTGCTCACTTGGCGTCCGCATAGCACTCCACCACCGCCGTAGTGAACGGAAACCGCACAGGCGTCTCCCCGAACGTCAACCGCCCCGACAGCTCCGACGCCTCCCGGATCGCCGCCACGACCGCCTCCGCCTCCTCCGCCGGACAGTGCACGATCACCTCGTCGTGCTGGAAGAAGACCAGCTCCGCGGCCATACCGACGAGGGCGCGGCGGAGGGCGGCGAGGAGGAGCAGGGTCCAGTCGGCGGCGCTGCCCTGGACGACGAAGTTACGGGCGAAGCGGCCACGGGCACGGGAGTCGGCGGAGGCGTACCCGGGCACCCACTCGTTCCCCCGGCCCTGTTCCCGGGCGGCGGGGTCGCTGTCGGCCTGGGGGATGCCCGCCTCCTCGGTGGCCGCGTCGGCACCGGCCGCCGGTGGGCACGTACGCCCGAGCCAGGTCCGTACGAGCCGCCCCTCCTCGCCCGCGCGGGCCGCGTCGTCGACGTACCGCACGGCTCTCGGGAACCGGCGGCGCAGCGCGGCGAGATTCTTGAGCCCGTCCCCGGAGGTCTGCCCGTACACGGCCCCCAGCACGGCGAGTTTCGCCTGCGCCCGATCTCCGGCGAAGGCCCGGTCGGAGACGGACTGGTAGAGGTCGGTCGCCCGCCCCGCGACCTCCATCAGCCCGGGATCGCGGGAGATGGCGGCCAGCACCCGGGGTTCCATCTGGTCGGCGTCGGCGACGACGAGCCGCCAGCCGGGATCGGCGACACACGCGCGGCGGATCACCTTCGGGATCTGGAGCGCGCCCCCGCCGTTGGTGACCCACCGCCCGGTGACGGTGCCGTGCGCGAGGAACTCGGGCCGGAACCGCCCGTCCCGCACCCAGTCCTGAAGCCAGGACCAGCCGTGGGCGACCCAGATCCGATACAGCCGCTTGTACTCGAGGAGAGGCTTCACAGCCGGATGATCGAGGCTCTCGATCTCCCAGCGACGGGTGGAGCGAATCCGCACCCCGGCCTGCCCGAAGGCCTTCACGACATCGGCGGGCAGATCGGGCCGCACCCGCCGCCCGAAGGCCTGGGAGACCTCATCGGCGAGCTCGGCCAGCCGACGCGGCTCACCCCCGCCCGCATACCGCTCGCCGAGCATCTCGTGCAGCACCTCCCGGTGCACATCGGCCCGCCACGGCATCCCCACCCGATTCATCTCGGCGGCGACGAGCATGCCCGCCGACTCGGCGGCGGTGAGCAGACGCATCCGGTCCGGATGGGCCGTGGCGTCATGCCGCCGCTGCTGCTCCGCGTACACCTCGACGAGGTCGGTGAGCGGAACATGAACGGGCCGGGGCTCGAAGAGCGACGGCTGGGCGCCGGGCCCGGCCGAACGAAGGGGCGGATCCGGCGGGACGGGAGCATGACGCAGCCGGGCGAGGGCGGCGGCCGCGGAACGGGGCTCCCCGAGCCGCCCCTCGTACCCGAGGAGCAGACTCTCGGCGTCCTCGACGTCATAACACCGCTCCACGCGAATCCCCTCGGCAAGCAGCCGCGGATACACCTCCCCGGTGGCCCGCCACACCCACCGCCCGACCTCCGTCTGCCGCCGCCGCACGGCTTCCGCGAGGTCCGACTCCCGCGTCACCGGCCCCGCGAGCAGGCCGTCCACCCCGAGGGGGGCGACCTCCACGCCCCCGTCCTCAGCCGTCGCGAGCGCCCACCGGTCGGTCATGCTTGCGAGTGTGGCAGGAGGGTCTGACAACGGCCGGGACACGGATGAGGAGGAGGGCGAGCCGGCACAGGATCCGGCACAGGCTGACGTGTGCTTGTTCAGGGGTGTCGGCAGGGCCTGGGCGTGTGTGCTGTCACTGGTGTCATTGGCTGTTCCGGGGGCTGTAGGGCTGGAGGAGCTGGTCGACGGGTGCGTAGTCGTCGGTGAGCGGTTGGGCATCGTCGACCCAGGCGGTGAGGTCGTCGCCGGTGGCGGTCTTCCAGCCGGTTCGCCGGGCGTCCAGCGCTTTCTGGGTCGCGCGTAGGTCGAGTGGTCGGTCGGAGGCGAGCAGCACCAGGTTGCCGCCCTCGGGCGTGGCGGTCGGGTCGAGGCCGATATCAGTGGGTTCGCCGACGAGGGCGACGTGCTCGAAGGTCTCGCTGAGGGTGGCTGCTTCGGCACGGGCGAAAGCCAGACTGCCGTGGTCGATGAGGTTGGCGACGTACAGGCCGTCCTCGTCGAGCACCCGCCGTACGTCGGTCATCGCTTCCACCGTGGTGAGGTGCCACGGCACGCTGACGCCCCCGAAGGCGTCGCCGACGACGAGGTCACGGCTGCCGGTGTCCAGTCGCCGCAGGCCGAGCCTGCCGTCCTCGGCGCGTACGTCGATACCGGTTCCTGATCTCAGACCGAGTCGGTCGCGGTTGATGCGTACGACGCCGCTGTCGATCTCGGACACCAGGCTGCGCGTGCCGGGCCGCGTGACCGCGAGGTAACGGGGAAAGGTGAGCCCACCGCCGCCCAGGTGGTGGGCGACCAGTGGCTCGCCTTCGGGAAACGCGGCATCGACCACCGACGCGATGGCGCGCACATACTCGAACTCCAGGAACGTCGGGTCGTCGACGTCGACGTACGAGTGCCGCAAGCCGTCCATGACGAGTGTGCGGCCGCTGTCCCGGCCGGGGTCCGCGATGACCCGTGCGCAGTGGTACTTGGTCTCCGTGTCGCAGGCACCGGGCGCGACCGTGGTGGCGAGACCGCCGGCGACGACCACGAGGGTGAGGGCGGGGGTGCCGCTCCACCCGCGCGTGCGCCACTCGACCAGCCCCGAGCCGACCACCAGCAGGGTGCCGAGGCCGATCAGGATGCCGCTGACCGGTAACCGCGACACGAGGACGAAGCCGGTGAGGACGGTGCCGGCGATGGCGCCCATGGTGCCGACGCCGGACAGCCGGCCGACAACCGTTCCGGTCTCGGCGAGGCTGGTGAGACGCAGCTTGGTCACGATCGGCGTCACCGCGGAGAGCAGCGCGCCCGGCACGAGGATGGTCAGCGACGCGGTCAGGAAGAGCACCGCCGGCGCCCACTCCGCAGTGGTGCGCAGCACGGCGGGGGTGAGCGCCACGACGGCTCCCGACACCCCGAGCGAGGGGCCGATGAGCCGGCGTGGATCGACCTGGTCGGCGATGACCCCACCCAGCCAGGAGCCGAGGGCGATCGCGGTGAGGGCGATGCCGATCACCATCGTGCTGGTCTCGAGGGTGAGGCCGAGGTAGGGAGCCAACAGCCGCAGAGCGACGATCTCGACCACCAGGACCGCAGCCGAGGAGCCGAACACAAGCGCGGCGGCCGCACGGGGACCCAGGCCATGGTGGTGAGGCGTGTCCTCGGCGACCGGCGAGGAAGACGATCCGGTCACGGACGACATCCTCGCATGCGACTCATCCACAGACAGGAGTTGGACTCATCGATTCATCTCACTGCCCCTGTCCTCCCCACGACTTACTGCCCCTGTCCTTCCACAACCGCCTGCAGCGCCCGTGCGACATCCGCCTCGGTGGCCTGCTTGGTCACACCCGAGCCGCTCAGCACTCCCTCTCCGTTCTCGAACTCCAGCAGCGCGAGCAGGATGTGCTCCGTGCCGATGTAGTTGTGGCCGAGGCGGAGGGCTTCGCGGAAGGTGAGTTCGAGGACCTTCTTGGCGTCGGAGTTGTAGGGGATGAGCTCGGGCACCTCGTCGGCGGCCGGCGGCAGGACGGCTGCCGCGGCTTCCCGTACCGCCTCCGGCGAGACGCCCTGCGCGACGATCGCTTTGGCGCCGAGCCCCTCCGGTTCGGCGAGGACGCCGAGGACGAGATGGGCGGGCACCATCTCGGTGTTCCCGGCGGTCTTGGCCTCGTTGTGCGCGGCCATGACCACGTTGCGGGCGCGCGGGGTGAAGCGGCTGAACCCCTGGCTGGGGTCGAGGTCCGCCTCGGCCTTGGGCACGAACCGCTTCTGCGCGGCCTGCCGGGTGACCCCCATGCTCTTGCCGATGTCCGTCCAGGACGCGCCCGAACGCCGGGCCTGATCCACGAAGTGGCCGATCAGATGGTCGGCCACGTCACCGAGGTGGTCCGCGGCGATCACCGCGTCCTCGAGCTGGTCGAGGGGTTCAGGGTGGACCTTCTTGATGGCTTCGATGAGTTCGTCGAGACGGATGGACGTGGTGACTCGCGGGTTCGTCGTCATGTGTCAACCTTAGGTTGACAGTCCCGAGGCGTCAACCCCGAGTTGACACCCCCGGGTTTCGCTCAAGAGGATCACCTTGGGGTTCAACCATGCGGCCCTGCCTGGCAGCTCCAGCAGCACCGGGACGTGTGGCCAGGGCCAAGCCACAGCCCCGTAAGGGGCGCGGGGAACTGCGCGACCAGCCACCCACTCACCCGCATCCGCCACACAACCCAGACGCCCCACCCCGGATGGCGCCCAGCAGCCTCACCTCCGCCCCACCGCCCCGCAAACGGCACCCACAGCCACCACGCCACACACCCCCACGCACCCCCCGACCACCTCCCAAGGCACCGCCACCCCCACCGGCGCCGCCAACACCCCCAGCGCCCCCACCACCCCCGCCAGATTCACCACGGTGACGGCGACCCCCGACACGACCCCCACCACCACGGCGACCAGTGCCTCACCCACCACCACACCGAGCACCTGCCCCCGCGTAGCCCCCGCCATCCGCAGCGACCGCAGCTCCGCACCCCGCGCCGACGTGGCCATCAGCAACGTCCCGGCCAGCGAGATCCCCGCGTACACGAGGGCGATCCCCAGCACCACCAGAAAGCCGAGCCGGGTGTGCGCCCTGGTGCCGGGACGGTTCGCCGCGAGCCACTCCTCGGCCGAGCGGACCGTCCCGCCCGTCCCCTCCCATGTCCTCTTCAACGCCGCCGCGACCGCCACCCGGTCCGCCCCGCGCCCCACCCGTACGTCGACCCGGTCCACGACCGCCCCACCGGCGTTCGCGGCGGTCACATACGCCCCGTTGTCCCCGGTGCCCTGTGCGAGCACGGCCACGATCCGCAGCCGTACCGGACGCCCGTCCCCGAGCCACACCCGCACGAACCGCCCGACCTCGTGCCGCTCCCACTCCTCGTTCACGACGATCGACCGGTCGTCGAGATCGCGTACGTCACCGGCGACCACCGGCAGCCGTGCCACCGACGCGAAGGCCGCCACATCCGTCACCGCCCGCGCCTGCGACCGCACGAGCGCGCTCCGCTCCTCCACCACATACACAGCGGTGGAAGCCGACCCGGCCGCAGTCACCCCGTCCATCCGCAGCCGGTCCCCCACCTCACCCGTGACCACGAAGTCCGCGCGGGTCCGCGCCGCCGCCTCCGCGCCCTTCGCCTCCGCCACCGTCCCGGCCGACCCCAGCAGCGAACCGGCCAGCGCGACGGTCACCAGCACGGGCGCCGCGACGGCGGCGGTACGGCGTACGGACGTGGCCGCGTTCTCGCGGATCAGCAGCCCGCCGGCCCCGGGCAAACCCGCACCCACCAGCCGTACGACCGGACGGACGAGCAGCGGCGCGAGCGCGGCCGCCGCCGTGATGAGGAGCATCGGCTGGGTGGTGTACGTCTTCCGCTTCAGCAGATCGGCGGGATCGGTCCCCACCTTCCAGGCCAGCAGCCCGAGTCCACCCGCCAGCAGGGCGAAACCGATCAGCCGGCGCGAACGCGGCAGCACCCCCGTGTCCACGGACGCCTCGCGCAACGCCTCGACCGGACCGATCCGCCCGGCCCGCCGCGCCGCCGCCCACGCCCCGGCGAACGCCACCGACACC
The DNA here is from genome assembly GCF_024612015.1 of Streptomyces sp. CA-210063. NCBI lineage: Bacteria > Bacillati > Actinomycetota > Actinomycetes > Kitasatosporales > Streptomycetaceae > Streptomyces > Streptomyces sp. CA-210063. The sequence goes on along the minus strand of NZ_CP102512.1, from coordinate 4,412,679 downwards.
CCCGTCCAGAAGGCCACGTGGTACGGCCACACCACCGCACCCGGCACCGCGAACCACGTCGGCGCCACCCCGCCGGCCACCAACTCCCGTACCAGCGAAGGCGCTCCCCACGCCCCCAGCGCACACCCGGCGCCCGATGCCACGACCCCGACCGCCAGGGCCTCCCCGAGGAGCAGCCGTCGTACCTGACCGGGCGTCGCGCCCGCCATCCGCAGCAGCCCGAACTCCCGCCTCCGCAGGGCCACCACGAAGGCGAACGTCGACGCCGTCACGAAGACCGACACGAAGGTGGTGACCCCGGCCGCCGTCCCCAGCAGCGAGTTGACGGCGACCAGCGCCTCCGCGTCCCGCTCGTAGGACCGATCCACCTGCCGTCGCGCGTCACCGGTCAGCACCCGCGCCCGGTCACCGACCACCGCCCGTACGTCCGCGACGGGGGCGTCGACACCGACCGCGTCCAGGGCCGCTGCTCCGCCCGCCCCGTCCGCCGCCACCGGCCCCAGTTCCCGCAGGTCGGCCAGCAACCGGGCGTCCACAGGGTGTGGACGCGCCAGCTGCTGCGACACCCGGGCCGTACCCGGCCCCCGCCGCACCTCCACCGTCAGCCGGTCCAGGCCCGCCACCACGACGGGGGAGGAGGCGAAGCGCTCCGGCTCGCGCGCGGGCGGATCGAGCGTCGCGGCGAGCCCGAGCCCCATGGCCGTCATCACCCCGACCCCCAACGCCACCGCGACGAACGACCCGACCAGCGCCGCCCACCGCGTACGCAACGACGACAAGGTCAGCACGTCACACCCCCGACTGCCTTCTCGCCGGCCACTCCAGCCCCCCGCTCCAACCCCGCCATCCGCGCCGCCACCCCCTCCGCCGACGGCCGTACCAACTCCCCGCTCACCCGCCCGTCGACGAGGAACACCACCCGGTCCGCGTACGACGCGGCCACCGGGTCGTGTGTGACCATGACCGTGGTCTGGCCCTCCCGGTCCACCAACTCCCGGAGCAGGCACAGCACTTCACGGCTGGTCGTGGTGTCCAGCGCCCCGGTCGGCTCGTCGCCGAAGAGGACCGCCGGGCGGGTGATCAAGGCGCGGGCCAGCGCGACCCGTTGCTGCTGTCCGCCGGACAACTGCGCCGGCCGATGCCCGGCCCGCTCGGCCAGCCCCACCCGGGCCAGGGCCTGGCGCACCGCACCCCGCGAGGGCCGCCGCCCGGCGAGCCGCAGCGGCAGGGCGACGTTCTGCGCGGCGGTCAGGGACGGGAGCAGATTGAAGGCCTGGAACACGAACCCGATCCGCTCCCGGCGCAGCAGCGTCAGCCGCCGCTCGCTCAGCCCGGCCAGCTCCACCCCGTCGACCCGCACCGTCCCGCCCGACGGCCGGTCCAGCCCCGCCGCACACTGCAACAGCGTCGACTTCCCCGACCCCGACGGCCCCATCACCGCCGTGAAGGTCCCGGCCCCGAAGTCGAGGTCCACCCCGTCGAGGGCGACGACCTCCCCGTACGAACGCCGCAGGCCCCGTACGCGTACGGCCGCGAACGCCGGCTCGCTTCCCTCTGCTGCCTCTGTCCTGGTCATGCCCCAAGCGAACCGTCCGAGCCCCGCCCGCACACGACCACTGGAGGGCGTCCCGGTGGTAGGGCCGGCCCTACCACCCCACCCGCCCCCCTCACGCCATGACACGATCGAACACGTGAGTACGACCAGCACGGTGGACCGCGCCTTCGAGGCGGCCCTCTACGCCGACACCGACGCCGCCCTCGACACCGGCGCCTCCCTGCTCGCCGCCGACCCGACGGCGGACGAGGAACTCGCCCGGCGCGGACGGGAGTTCGTCGCCGGGGCCTGGCGCCGCGGCTGGCAGCCCGCCGACGTCGTACGGTTCGTGCGGCGCGAGCTGGAGGACGAGCACGTACGACTCCTCGCGCGGCTCATCATCGAGGAGTACGAAGACGAGTACGGGAACGAGCAGGGGCACACGGCCGGGAAACGGCAGTCACCCAGCCCGCGCTGGACCGCCCAGCTCGACGACGTCAGGGAACTCGCCGCGCACCCCACCCGCACGGACCGCTTCTCGCACGCCACCGCCGCCCTGGAGCTGTACCGCCTCCTCCTGCGCCTCCCCACCCTCGAACCCCTGGACCGCCCCCGGACGACCAGCGGTGAGAAGAACTCGCCCCACCCCGAGTCCCGCATGCTCAGCCGTATCCGCGCCCTCCTCGCCAAGGCGGAGGCCACCGGGTTCCCGGAGGAGGCGGAGGCGCTGAGCGCGAAGGCGCAGGAGCTGATGGCGCGGCACAGCATCGACGAGGCGCTGCTGGCGGCCCGGACGCACAGCGGGAACACGCCCGGCGCCTGCCGGATCGGCGTCGACCCGCCGTACGAGACGGCGAAGGCGATGCTCCTCGACGCCGTCGCCCGGGCCAACCGCTGCGAGGCCGTCTGGAACGAGGCCCTCGGCTTCTCCACGGTCGTGGGTTTCGAGGCCGACCTGGAGGCCGTCGAACTCCTCCACACCTCGCTCCTCGTCCAGGCCACCACCGCCATGACCAAGGCGGAGGCCGCCCAGCGCAAGGGCGGCCGCAAGCGGACCAAGACTTTCCGGCAGTCCTTCCTGGCCGCCTACGCCCATCGCATAGGGGACCGGCTGGCGGCGGTCGCCGAGGCCCAGGTCGCGGAGGCGGAGGCGGAGGCGGGGACCCACGGGGGGCGCGCCCCGGAACAGGACCTTCTGCCGGTCCTCGCCGCCCGCGACGTCGCCGTCCGCGACCAGTTCACGCGGATGTTCCCGGACACGGTCACCACCCGCGTACGAGGCGTCAGCGACGCGGTCGGCTGGCAGCAGGGGGCGGAGGCGGCGGACCGCGCCCAGGTCAGGGCGCGGCCCCGGCTGCCGTCGTGACCGGGGGAGCCGCCCCGTCGGCTCAGTCGCCCATCGGCAGGAACGGGCCCACCGTCGCGTCCAGCGTGCCCCCCGACGTGAACGCGACCTCGGCGTCCGGCCAGTCGTAGCTGTTGGCCTTGGTCTCCCCGGGCAGACTGAAGGTCAGCTTGTCGACCTCGGCGCCCTTCTCCGGATCGCCGGCGACGCCGCGCACATACGCGATGGTGAAGGTCACCGACTGGCCCTTCTCCAGCGTCACCCGCGTGTCCTTGGACGCCCCGTCCTGCGGCCGGATCGGCATGTTCTTCTCGCCGAGGACGAGTTCCACATGGGCGAGGCCCGTCAGTGTGCAGGCGGCGCCGCCCTTGTTGGTGACGGTGACCGGCACGGCGCCCTCGTCACCCGCCGCCGGGGCGGCACTGCTGGGCCCGACCTCGAAGCCGGCCGCCGCGGCCGTACAGGCGGTCCCCTTCCCGCTCTCGGCGGGGGCGGCGCTGGTCTTGCCGTCGTCGCCCCCACCGTCCCCGTCGTCACTGCTGCACGCGGTCAGCGTGAGGGCGGCGAGGAGAGCGGCGGCGATGGCGGTCGGAGCGGTGCGCATGGAGTTCCCGTGAGGTTCATGGCTGTCACAGCCGGTGGAGGTGTGAACGTGCGAACGGGCCGCGAAACCCGGAGGTTCCGCGGCCCGCCCGACACATCATCTACGATCAGCGGCTCGCCGCAGACCCGTTCTACGACCCGGCGCTCGCCGTGGGCAGATCCGTCGGCAGCCCCGACGGCAGCGACCCCTCGGCCTTCTGGAACGTCTCCTCGCCGACGCCGCCCTCCCAGGTGATCGTGAGGGACTTGGAGCCGACCTCGTCCACCATGCCCTCGGTGCGGTCGTCGCTGCCGTCCTGGCACTTGAGGCTGATCATCTGCATGTCCGCCGTGTCGGAGACCTTGCCGCTGCACACCGAGGTGCCCACGAAGACGGCGACCTCGCCACCGTTGACGAACAGGGCGACCGGCTTGCCGCCGGTCGTGGCCAGCCAGTTGCCCTGCAGCTCGGTCCTGGCGCCGGAGGAGTCCCCGGAGCCGTCGCCGTCCGCACCGCCCGTCGCCGTCGGGGCGGCCGACGACTCCTTGGTCTCGGACTCGCCGTCGTCACCGCTGCTGCACCCGGTCAGCGCGAGCGCGGCCGCGAGACCGGCCGCCGCGCACGCGACGCGCATGCGCCGGCGCGCGGAGGTCGCCCTGATCGCGGGCCTTGCCGTCATCGCCGTAGTCACTTGAGGTCTCCCGAAGGTGTGGCCGGATCCGGTCGCCGCGGCGACATCGGCAAGCTACCAGCAGTAGCTCGGCGACAGATGGCCGGGAACTGTGAGGACCCCGAGGACGACGGGGATACGCCGTCCCCGCCCCCTACGACGGGGACAGCCGTCCCCGTCCCCTACCAGGACGACTTACGCACGCCTGGCAGGAACCCGGCATGCGCCTGTTCCCGCAGACTCACCCGGGACAGCCCGAACGTCCGGAAGTAGCCGCGCGGCCGCCCGTCCACCTGGTCCCGGTTGCGGACGCGGGTGGCGCTGGCGTCGCGCGGCTGCCGGCCCAGTTCCCGCTGGGCGGCGAGGCGTTCGGCCTCCGTGGAGGACGGCCGCCGGATGATCTCCTTCAGCTCGGCCCGCCGCTCGGCGTACCGCGCGACGATCTCCTGCCGCTTGTCGTTCTTCGCGATCTTGCTCTTCTTCGCCATCAGACCCGCACCCCCCGGGCACGGATCCGCGCGACGGCGGCCTCGACGCCGATGACATCCACGGTCTTGATCCCCTTCGTGCTCAGCCGGAGCCGCACATGGCGGTTCTCGCTCGGCAGCCAGTAGCGCTTGGACTGGATGTTCGGGTCGAAGCGGCGGGACGTACGCCGGTGGGAGTGCGAGATGCGGTTGCCGAAACCGGGCTGGGCGCCGGTCAGCATGCAGTGGGCGGACAAGGGTGATGCACCTCTCTCGATCGGTTGTCGCTAATGGAAGTCATTTTCAGTAAGGTATCAGCATGGCACGCAACGAACTCCGGCCGGTCGTCAAACTCCGGTCCACGGCCGGGACCGGCTACACGTACGTCACCCGCAAGAACCGCCGGAACGACCCGGACCGGCTGACGCTGCGCAAGTTCGACCCGAGGGTCGGCCGCCACGTCGACTTCCGAGAGGAGCGCTGAGCGACGATGAAGAAGGACATCCACCCGTCGTACGGACCCGTCGTCTTCCGGGACCGCGCCGCGAACCACACGTTCCTGACCCGCTCGACGATGACGAGCGAGAAGACGATCGAGTGGGAGGACGGCAACACGTACCCCGTGGTCGACGTCGAGATCTCGAACGTCAGCCACCCCTTCTACACGGGCACCGCGCGCGTGCTGGACACCGCCGGGCGCGTGGAGAAGTTCGAGAAGCGGTACGGCGCCGGGAAGAAGCGGGGCTGACCGACGTGACCCAGCTGTCTGTCGCGATCGTCGGCGGGCTGCACGCCGACGCCCGGCGGGCCGCCGTCGAGGCGTTGCTCGCCGGGGTCCCGGGCAGCGTCGCGCTGCACCACGACCTTGCCACCGCCACGGACGGTCCGGACGCCAAGGTCGTCCGGACCGTACGGGACGCCGCGGGCCTCATCTCCACCGGCGAGACCCCGCTCGTCAACGACTGCGCCTGCTGCGCGCTGCGCGAGGACCTCGTCCCCGAACTGGAGCGCCTGGCCGACGCGGGCCTGACCCGCCTCGCCGTGGTCGAACTCTGGGACTCGGTCGAACCGAAGGCGATGGCCGAGGTGGTCGCCGCCAGCGGCCTCCGCCTCACCTCGGTCATCACGGCCGTGGACCCCGCCCTCCTCCTCCCGTACCTCGGCAACGGCGACGACCTGGCCGAGCGCGGCCTCGCCGCCGCCACCACCGACCAACGCACCGTCGCCGACACCTTCGCCCGCCAGCTGGAGTACGCCCCGGTCCTGGCGATCCTGGACTCGGAGGAGGCGGACGAGGAGGACAGGGCCCTGCTGGCGCAGTTGCACCCGACGGCACGCAGGGTGCCCATCGTCAGCCCGGGGCCGGCCCCTGCTTTCAAGGGGCGCGGGGAACTGCGCGACCAGCCACAACGCACCCGCACCCCGCAGCGCACCACAACCCCCACGGCGCCCCCCGGCTCCCTCGCCGCCGCAGCCTTCTCCGGGTTCGACGTAGATGCCGCAGCCGCCGCCCAACACCCCGCCTCCGCCCTCCTCCCCACCGACGCCGACGAACACGGCGTCACCACCCTCGTCTGGCACCGCCACCGCCCCTTCCACCCGGAACGGCTCTACGCGGCACTCGAAGACCTCTGCTGCGCGGCGGCCCGCAGCCGCGGCAGGTTCTGGCTGGCCGAGCGCCCCGACACCCTGCTGCACTGGGACGCGGCCGGCGGAGCCCTGTGCGTGGAGTCGGTCGGCCCCTGGCTCGCCTCCCTCCCGGACGCCGCCTGGGACATGGTCCCCCCGGTCCGCCGGGCCGCCGCCGCCCTCGACTGGCACCCGGAGCACGGCGACCGCTGCCAGCACCTCGTCTTCACCTCCCCGGGCCTGGACCGCGACGGACTCGAACAGCTCCTGGAGTCCTGCCTGCTCACCGACGCCGAGTACGCCGCCGGACGCGCCGCCTGGGAGCGGCTGCCGCGCCCCTTCGACACCTTCCTGGAGGTCTGACCCACCATGGCCCGCAAGCCGGAGCGCAAGCCCGCCAAGTCCCGCCCCAATCCGCTGGACCAGGCCAAGATCACGTACATCGACTACAAGGACACCGACCTGCTGCGCCGGTTCATCTCCGACCGCGGCAAGATCCGCAGCCGCCGGGTCACCCGCGTCTCCGCCCAGCAGCAGCGACAGCTCGCCCGCGCCATCAAGAACGCCCGCGAGATGGCGCTCCTGCCGTACTCCTCGCGCTGACGGCACTCGTCCGACACCGCCCCCCACCCGGCCCCGGGGAGGATCCGTCCTCCCCGGGGCCGCTCGTTTCCCGCCAACCTGCGCACGGCCGTCCCACCAGCGTGAACCGCAGTGCCCCGCACCCCGTACGAAGGGACATGGGGACATGAACCAGGACGACATGCACCGCGAATGGAACAGGAACGCCCCGGGATACGTCTCTCCAGTGCTGTAACCGTGGGACCACCCGCCGTGCACGTGCATCTGCTCGTGCATGAGCAGGTGCATCCGCTCATGCGTCAGCACATGAACAAAGCTATGATCCGGGGCAGTTGACCTCTGCATCACTGGCCACACCAGTGCCACTGCGCATCGAGCGCACCACTGCACCACCCGGGGAGCGACCTGTGGACCACGACGTGTACGGCGTGGATGACGTGTACAACGGCATGGCCGCGACGGAGCTGACCGAGCTCCACGCGGTGGCCTGGCAGAAGAGCCGGCACAGCAACTCGCAGGGCAACTGCGTGGAGTTCGCCCGGCTGCCCGGCGGTGAGGTGGCGGTGCGCAACTCCCGCTTTCCCGACGGCCCGGCGCTCGTCTACACGCGCGCCGAGATCGAGGCGATGCTCCTGGGCATCAAGGACGGCGAGTTCGACCACCTGGTCGGATAACGCCCGCTCGGCGGCGGGAAGTCGGTGAGCCCGGCGAGTGACACGCGTAGAACCGCGGCGCCGAAAAGCGCCGCGGTTCTTCAGTAGGCGGACGCGGCCGGACCGCCCGGCGCCGACGACACCTGGAACAGCGCCCACACCACCTTGCCGCTGAGCGCGCCGCCGAGCGGATGCCAGCCCCAGCTGTCCGCGAAGGAGTCGACCAGGAACAGCCCGCGCCCCGACTCCGCAGAGAAGTCGTCCGAGTCGCCCGCGACGGGACTGTCGTGACTGGGGTCGCGCACCGCGCACACCAGCCGCTCGGTCCAGCGCATCAAGTGCAGCCGTACGGGCGGGTCCTGGGCCGGGCGCAGCCCGTTGCTCGTGGGCAGGCCGTGCCGCAGGGCGTTGGTGACGAGTTCCGAGACCACGAGACAGACGTCGTCGAAGCGGTCGCCCATCTGCCACTGGTCGAGCGTGCCCCGGGTGAACTGCCTCGCCTCGCGCACCGCTTCGTAGCGGGGCGGCAGCGCGCAGGACGCGGCGTTGGACACGGTCGCGGGATCAAGTGGCGGAAGTCCCTGCCGTAAGGGTTCGAGCATGGTCGATCCATTCGTCCCCATGCGAGGCACTCCCGGGTGTTCGCGGTCGTTGCGATGCAGCGGTGGCGCGGGACCATGGTTTCTGATGCGTAGAGCAGATGCAAGGGCAGATGCACGTGCACGCGCCCGAATTGGACCTTCCCATACCGCTTACTCAACATTTCTTCTGTCACCCCGCTCCCATTCCTCCCTCACCTCATCCGTCTCAGCTGTTGAAGACTTTCCATTTCTGTAACCGGGCGAGTGCGGATCGGAGTGGTTTAGTGGCAGACTGCGGCCTCTGAAGAAGTTGGGGAGGCTGGACGAACGTGGGTGCCGGTGAATCGAGCGGGTCGGTGGTGAGGCGGATGCTGCTGGGCTCGCATCTCAGGCGGCTACGCGAGTCGCAGGGGATCACCCGGGAGAAGGCCGGGTACTCGATACGCTCCTCCGAGTCGAAGATCAGTCGGATGGAACTCGGCCGGGTCAGCTTCAAGACCCGTGACGTGGAGGACCTGTTGACCCTCTACGGCGTCACAGACGAGAGCGAGCGAACCTCCCTCCTCTCCCTGGCGAAGGAAGCCAACGTCGCCGGCTGGTGGCACAGCTACTCGGACGTCCTGCCCAGCTGGTTCCCCACCTACGTCGGCCTCGAAGCCGCGGCCCACCTCATCCGCAGCTACGAAGTCCAGTTCGTGCACGGCCTGTTGCAGACCGAGGCGTACGCCCACGCGGTCGTCGCCCGGGGCATGAAGGGCGCTAGCGAGGCCGAGATCGACAAGCGGGTGGCCCTGCGCATGGAGCGCCAGAAGTATCTGGTGTCCGAGAGTGCCCCCGAGTTCCACTGCGTCCTCGACGAGGCCGCGCTGCGTCGGCCGTACGGCGACCGGGAAGTGATGCGGGGTCAGCTCCAGCATCTGATCGAGATCTCGGAGCGGCCGAACGTGGTGCTCCAGGTCATGCCGTTCAGCTTCGGCGGCCACTCCGGCGAGAGCGGCGCGTTCACCGTGCTGAGCTTCCCCGAGTCCGACCTCACCGACGTGGTCTACCTCGAACAGCTCACCAGCGCGCTCTACCTGGACAAGGGCGAGGACATCGCTCAGTACGAGCGGGCGATCAAGCAGCTCCAGGACGACAGCCCGTCCCCGGCGGAGAGCCGGGACCTGCTGCGGGGACTGCTGCAGCTTTCCTGAGGCTTCCCGGCTCCAGGCTCCCCGGCCTCCCCGAGAGTCTTCACAGAGTCTCCCGAGTGGCTCTCCAACTCCCTTTACCCACCAGTACGATGACGGGTGATCAATCTTGATCGATGCCGACTGATTGAGGATCACATGTCGTCCTACTTCACCGACCTGGCCCAGCAGTACATCGGCGGCGAGTGGCGCCCGGGCACAGGCTCCTGGGACATCATCGACTTCAACCCGTACGACGACGCGAAGCTCGCGTCGATCACGATAGCCACGGTCGACGAGGTGGACGAGGCCTACCAGGCCGCCCAGGCTGCCCAGAAGGAATGGGCCGAAGTCAACGCGTACGCGCGTCGCGCGGTCTTCGAGAAGGCGCTCAAGGTCATCGAGGAGCGCGAGCGGGAGATCACCGAGGTGATCATCGCCGAGCTCGGCGGTACGCACCTCAAGGCTGGGTTCGAGCTGCATCTCGCCAAGGAGTTCCTGCGCGAATCGATTCAGCTGGCGCTGCGCCCCGAGGGCCGCATCATTCCGTCGCCGATCGACGGCAAGGAGAACCGCCTCTACCGGGTGCCGGTCGGTGTCGTGGGCGTCATCAGCCCCTTCAACTTCCCGTTCCTGCTCTCCATCAAGTCGGTCGCCCCGGCCCTCGCCCTGGGCAACGGCGTGGTGCTGAAGCCGCACCAGAACACCCCGATCGCCGGTGGCACACTGGTCGCGAAGATCTTCGAGGAGGCCGGCCTGCCCGGCGGTCTGCTCAACGTGGTCGTCACCGACATCGCCGAGATCGGCGACGCCTTCCTCGAGCACCCGATCCCCAAGCTCATCTCCTTCACCGGCTCCGACAAGGTCGGCCGCCACGTCGCCACCGTCTGCGCCTCGCACTTCAAGCGCTCGATCCTCGAACTGGGCGGCAACAGCGCGCTGGTGGTCCTGGACGACGCGGACATCGACTACGCCGTCGACGCGGCCGTCTTCTCGCGCTACGTCCACCAGGGTCAGGTCTGCATGGCCGCCAACCGCATCCTGGTCGACCGCTCGATCCGGGCCGAGTTCACCGAGAAGTTCGTGACCAAGGTGAAGTCCCTGAAGGCCGGCGACCCCAGCGACCCGCAGACGGTCATCGGCCCGGTCATCAACTCCTCCCAGGCGGACGCCCTTTCGACCGTCGTCGAGCAGGCCCTCGCCGAGGGCGCCACGGCGCTGGTCCACGGCACCACGACCGACAACCTGGTCGAGCCGTCCGTCCTCACCGACGTCCCCGCCGACTCCGCCCTCCTCCAGCAGGAGGTCTTCGGACCGGTCGCCTTCCTCATCCCCTTCGACGGCGAGGAGGAGGCCGTCCGCATCGTCAACGACACCCCGTACGGCCTGAGCGGCGCCGTCCACACGGGAGACATCGAGCGGGGTGTCGCGTTCGCCAAGCAGATCGACACCGGCATGTTCCACGTCAACGACGGCACCGTCCACGACGAGCCCCTCGTCCCCTTCGGCGGCGAGAAGCACTCCGGCATCGGCCGCCTCAACGGCGACACGACGGTGGACGCGTTCACCACCCAGAAGTGGATCTCGGTCCAGCACAAGCGGAGCTTCTTCCCGTTCTGAGGGCGACCCGTCGGGCGCTGAGGATCACGCGCTGGCAGACATGTATCTAGGTGTACAGTAGATGCATGTCTGCTACGTACCCCATCGCGGAGGCGCGGGGCAAGCTCGGGGAACTCGCCCGCCGGGCAGCCCAGCACGAGCACATCACCTTGACTGATCGCGGCGTTCCGGCTGCCGTCCTCATCTCACCCGCCGAACTGGAGGACCTTGAGGACGCTCTCGCCCTTGCCCGACTGGAGCGTGACCGCGCTCTCGGCCGCGCCGAGACCCCGATACCGCATGACGAGGCCCGCCGCGCGCTGCTCGAAGCGGCGGGGAGGGCCGAGTGACCTGGCAGGTGCAGTGGGAACCGGCGGCTCTCAACGCGGCCGCCGGACACCTCAAGGACGATCCCGACAGCGTCGACGCGCTCCTGCGGGCCACCGACCAACTCGCCGAGAACGAGCGACCCGAAGGGTCGCGTGCCTGGGGCGCGGACCATCGCCGTCTGCACCACGGCCCTTGGCGCATTCTGTGCCGCCTCGACCCCGAGGTGCGCACACTCCACATCGAACACGTCGGCCGCACAGGCGCGTGACCTGACGCCCAGGGTCCAAGGGGTGCGAGCCGGGGGGTGACCCCGCGTGGTTCTACGCTGGCCCCATGTCAGCGATCCGTCTTCTCGTGCTCGGCGCCGTGCGCCAGCACGGGCGGGCCCACGGCTACCAGGTGCGCAACGACCTGGAGTACTGGGGCGCGCACGAGTGGTCCAACGCCAAGCCCGGCTCGATCTACCACGCCCTGAAGCAGATGGCGAAACAGGGACTGCTGCTCGCGCACGAGATCGCCCCCTCCACGGCCGGCGGGCCCCCTCGTACCGAGTACGAGATCACGGAGAAGGGCACGGAGGAGTACCTCAGGCTGGTGCGTGAGTCCCTCACCGCCTACGACCAGAAGCCGGACGTGCTCTCCGCCGGACTCGGCAGCATGGTCGACCTCGGCCGGGAGGAGGTGCTCGGACTCCTGGAGGAGCGTGTGCGTTCCATCGAGAAGTGGCGCAAGGCCGTCACCGAGTACTACACGCCCGAGGAAGGCCCCGGCCAGCTCGGCCACATCGGCGAGATCATGAACTTCTGGATCCACTCCGCCGACTCGGGCGCCGAGTGGACCCGCGGCCTCATCGATCGCATCCGCGCCGGCGCCTACACCTTCGCGGGGGAGGGCGACCCCTTCGTCGGCGTCCTGGTGGAGGGTCAGGAGAACCCGTACGCGACGGGGGAGCGGCATCCGGAGGACGACCGCTAGACACCCGAGGCGTTCGTGTGCGTAAGGGCTGCGGGTGGCCTGTGAGGATGATGTGCTGTTCGTTTCCTGTGTGGATTACGCTGCCGAAGCACACCCCGTGTGACAAAAGCAAACACAGCAGGCGGAGTTGAGCGTCCTGCGGATCCAAACGCGTGGAGCAGGGAGGGACGGCAGAGTTGCCCACCCTTGACTATTTGATCAATGAGCGGCCCCCGCTGCGGCTGCGGTTCCTGCAGCCGGGGCACGCGTCCCGCCACGGCGCGACCAGGGTCACCGAGGTCGTCGTCCGGCCGGTGACCGAGCTGTCCCGCACGCTCACCGACTCCTCGTTCGAGAGCGGGACGCTGTTCCTGGTCACCCTGGACGCGCCCCAGCCGTCACGGGCCGCCGTCCAGGCCCTCGACCACGTGATCCGTCTCCTGAACCGCGGCAAGGCGGCCGGGCTGGTGCTCAACACCCCCGGCCACGACCTCCGGACCCTCCCCGACGCCACGCTCGCGGCCGCGAACCGCCTGGAGCTGCCCCTGCTGACGACCTCCGCCGAGACCGCCGCCTGGGACCACGTCAACGCGGATCTGCGGCTACGGCGCGCCGAGTTCGCGGAGCGCCAGGTCGAGCATCTCGACGGTCTCCTCAACCGGCTGCCGGCCCGGCTCGCCGACCCCACGGCCGTACGGCGCATCGCCGACTGGCTCTCCGTGGCCCTGGACGCCGAGGTCCTCGTCTCCTCGGCCCGGCGCGGCGTGCTCGCGGCCGTACCGGACAGCGCACCGGCCGGTCTGGCGCACGCCGTCATCACCGGGGCCCACGAGGCCGCGGCGGGCGCGTCGACGCCGGCCGGGCCGGACAGGGGCACGCCCGCCCCCGGGGGCGCCCTGCACACCCGGATCGTCTCGATATCTCCGGGGCCTCCCGGCAGCGAGGACGAGGCCCGCCTGGCCATCGCCTCCCCCACTCCCTTCGACAGCGCGGGCACCGCCCTCATCCAGCACGCGGCGAAGCTCCTGGGCCTGTGCGACCAGGCCCGCCGGGAGCACCAGGCCAGGGTGGAGACACCACGGGCCGTACGGCACGCCGCGTTCCAGCTGCTCATGCGGGGAGAAACGGTTCTGGCGCAGGTGGTCTACACGGGCGCCGCACAGGCCCTGCTGGACACGGACAGCGCCCGGGTCTACGTGGTCGACACGGGACCGCAGGAGCGCGAGGCCACCCTGAGCTGGTGCGAGCGTGCCCTCGCGGAACAGGCCATCGTGTCCGCCTGCCCGGGCAAGCCGAAGCACATCCTCATCCTCGACCCCGTCCGCGAGAGCGACCGGGTCGAGACGGTCCTCAAGGACATGATCGCGGCCCGCCAGGGCCACCTCATGGGCCAGAGCCGCCTGCACCCGCTCGCCGAGACCGCGGTCGGCTACCTGGAGGCGCTGACGGCGGTGGGCGACGCGGCCGGGACCCCGCACCGCATCAGCCTGGGCGGCTCCAGGGCCAAGTTCGCCCCGCTGCTCCCCAGGCGGGAAGCCAGGGCCTGGGCCGCCGACCTCATGGCCCCGCTGCTCGACGCCTTCCCGGGCCGGGGCGACGAGCGGAAGCTGCTGCTGGAAACCCTCCCGACCGCCCTGAGCTTCAAGCACACCGAAGCCGCCGGTGGCCTCGGCATCCACCGGAACACCGTCACCCAGCGCCTGAACCGAGCGGGGAAGATCCTCTCCCTCGACCTCCGAGGCTCGGCCAACGACCGCATCCTGGTGCTGCTCGCCCTCGACATCCTCGCCCTGCCGCACACACCCGCCGAGGCGCCCGACGACACCGAGGCGCCCGACTTCGCCGCGCTGATGGCGGCCGGGGCGGCGGACGGCGGGTCCAAGGCCTGGGCGGAGGAGCGGCTGCGAGCCGTACGGGCCGATCAGCGGGATCTCGTCGAGACCCTCTGCGTCTGGCTGGAGAACAACCTCAGCACCAAGGAGACGGCCCGCGCCCTCGGCCTCTCCGAGGCCACCGTCCGCAACCACACCCGGGACGCGGCCACCCTCCTCGGTATGGACTTCTCCACCAGGATGGTCGGCATCACCGACACCGACGTGGTCACCGTGGCGGACATCGCCCTCGCCCTGCACGTCCTGCTGGGCCGCCCGGCCCTGCGCCAGCCGACGGGCCGCTGACCTCCGCCACGGACCCCCGCCACTGACGCCCGCCATGGACCGAGCCCGCACACGTGCCCCAACACGTGCGCGGGCCGCTCGGTCGATCCCGCGATCCGGCGATCCGGCGTGTCGCACCACGGCTCGGCGAGCCGCGCCCTCACGAGGCCGGTACGTTCACCCGCCACAGCACGAGTTGTGCGCCCTCGGCTCCGGCGCGCGGATGGTGCACATGGTGCGCCGGGCGCAGCCACAGCCCGCCCGCCCGGTGCTCCGTACCGTCCTCGTCGACGATGCTGCCCGCGACGATGTGGGCGGCCTCGGCGAAGTCCTCGTGCAGACATGCCTGGCTCTGCGAGTTCGGCGGCCACACGACGAGGTGGGCCGTGAAACCGCCGTCTCCCGTGAAGAGGGGCACGATCGTCAGCCGTGAGCGGTCCACCCCCTCCAGAGCGGCACTGATGCTGGCGAACGAGACGCCCTCGACGTTCGTCTGGGTCAAGGAAGTTCCTCTGCGGGGGGTACCGGGTCAGAAGAGCGACCCTGTCCCGCCCGTCGACGAAACGCCCGGCCCGCACCCCCGTGACGGGCCACGCGTTTCGCCCACGAACACCGAACCGAGCAGTGGCCGACATCATCCGGACCATCCGACGGGACCGCTCCGGCTGAAGTGTGCTCAGCGTAGGAAGACCACCGGGGAGCAGGCCATTGCACACCTGCACGGTCCGCGCGACGCGGCTTTGCGTTGTGCACATTGAGACGGGTGTGACACATGGGGAGTGCGTTTCGCGAAGGGGACGCCTTGCGGAAACGCACTTGCACCTCACGTGACGTGAGGTCCCAGTCTGTGACGCGTACCGAGAAAGGGAGCGGAAGCATGAGCTACACCGTGGGACAGGTCGCGGGCTTCGCCGGCGTCACGGTGCGCACGCTGCACCACTACGACGAGATCGGCCTCCTCGTACCGAGCGAGCGCACCCACGCGGGCCACCGCCGCTACGGAGACGACGACCTCGACCGGCTCCAGCGGATCCTGTTCTACCGGGAGCTCGGCTTCCCCCTCGACGAGGTCGCGACCCTGCTCGACGACCCGGAAGCGGACCCGCGGGCCCACCTGCGCCGCCAGCACGAGCTGTTGACCGCCCGGATCGAGAAGCTGCAGAAGATGGCCGCGGCCGTGGAGCACGCCATGGAGGCACGCAAGATGGGCATCAACCTGACCCCCGAGGAGCGGTTCGAGGTCTTCGGCGACAAGGACCCCGAGCAGTACGCCGAGGAGGCGGAACAGCGCTGGGGCGGCACGGAGGCGTACGCCGAGTCGCAGCGCCGCGCCGCCTCGTACACCAAGGAGGACTGGAAGCGCCTGCAGGTCGAGGCGAACGACTGGAGCGAGCGTTACACGGCCCTGATGGCCGAGGGCGAGCCGTCGACCGGCGAGCGGGCCATGGACCTGGCCGAGGAGCATCGACAGCACATCGGCACCTGGTACTACGAGTGCCCGTACGAGATGCACCAGTGCCTCGGTGAGATGTACGTCTCCGACGAGCGCTTCAAGGCGTTCTACGACTCCATGCGCCCCGGTCTCGCCGAGCACCTGAAGGAGGCGATCATCGCCAACGCGGCCCGCAGGCGCCCCTGACCACACGGCTTGGTCCCCGTGTGCCCACAGGGCACTCTGGAGGAACCGGTGGAACCTAGTGGGGTGACCGTGCGTTGATAGCTTTGGTCACCCCTATGGGTCCCACCCCTGTGAGGCCCATCCTTGTGGGCCCTCACCCACAGGCCCTCACTCTCACCCCCAGGAGCCCGGAACCGTGACGACGATCGCCCTCGGACCGAGCTGGCTGGACCCGGACTATCTGCTCGACTCGTTCGGCATCTGGGGCCTGCTCCTGATCGTGTTCGCCGAGTCGGGCCTCCTCATCGGCTTCTTCCTGCCGGGTGACTCACTGCTCTTCACGGCGGGCATGCTGATCACCGCGAAGACGCTGGACTTCCCGCTCTGGCTGGCCATCGTCCTGATCTGCGTCTCCGCGATCCTGGGCGACCAGGCGGGCTACATGTTCGGCAAGAAGGTCGGCCCCTCCCTCTTCAAGCGGCCCGACTCCCGCTTCTTCAAGCAGGAGAACGTCACCAAGGCCCACGAGTTCTTCGAGAAGCACGGCCCGAAGTCCCTGATCCTGGCCCGCTTCGTGCCCATCGTGCGCACGTTCACGCCGATCATCGCCGGCGTCAGCGGCATGCGGTACCGCACGTTCCTCATCTTCAACGTCGTCGGCGGCATCCTCTGGGGCGCGGGCGTCACCCTCCTCGGCTCCTGGCTCGGTCAGATCGAGTTCGTCAAGACCAACATCGAGGCGATGCTGCTCCTCATCGTCTTCATCTCGGTCCTCCCGATCATCTTCGAGCTCCTCAAGGCGAGGAAGGCGAAGAAGAACCAGCCCCAGCAGTCCCAGCAGCCCCCGGCCGCCCCGGTCATGGACGACGCGACGACCCAACTCCGCCGCATCCCCCCCACCCAGCCCGAACGGCCGTACGACCCTAACCAGGCCTACGACAACCAGGCCTACGACAACCAGGGCTACAACAATCAGGGTTACGACAACCAGGGCTACCAGCAGCAGGGTTACCAGGACTACGGCCACCAGCAGCCCCAACAACAGCCGTACGCCCAGCAGTACCCCCAGCCCACCCAGCACCCCCAGAACCAGAACCAGCATGGCTACCAGGGCCAGGACTACCCGCAGTACTGACAACCGAGGTCCCGCGCCCCGTTCTCAGGGGCGCGGGGCTGTATCGATGTGCGGCTCCGCCGCGTGGGCGCGATCAGCCACAACGAACCCGCAGCCGCCAACAACTCAGTAGCCCCCGAGCTCTCAGGCGCTCAGAACCCCCGGGTCCTCTTCGCAGCCTTACGCCCAGCCCGCGCAGCGCCAGGCAAGAACAACCGGAACAACTCGGACCCAAGGTTCACCCCGATGGCAATGGCCATGGCCAACGCCGCCGCCTTCGTCAGCGACACCAACCCCGCATCCACATTGTTCTGCGCGAGCCCCAACAGCCCGAAATACGTGGCCGAACCCGGCAACAGGGGGCCGATCGCCGCGGTCGTATAGGGCAACGCGGAAGCGAACCGGTACCGCGACAACAACTGCCCGAACAGCCCCACCACACCCGCCGCCACCGCCGTGGAGGCGACCGGCGAGATATCGCCCGCATCGTGCATGGCCCCGTACACCGCCCAGGCGACACCCCCGTTGAGGGTCACCGCCAGCACGGTGGATCGTTCCTGCTGAAGCAGCACCGCGAAGGTCAACGACAACAGCATCGACGCGCCGAGCTGCCACAGGGGCCGCTCCGCACTGCCGAGCGCGGCGTCGGGGCTCAGCTCGGCGCCCAGACTCACACCGAAGTACAGGACGAGCAGCACCCCCACCACGATGCCCACGAAGAGGTACATGACCTCCAGCAACCGGGCCGACGCGGTGATGTAGTAACCGGTCAGCCCGTCCTGCACACCCGCCACCAACGCCCGCCCGGGCAGCAGCGCGAACAGCCCACCGGTGATGACGGCGGACGCCGCCACATCCACATGCGCCACCGTCAGCGCCACCCCGATCGCCGCGGGAGGCATCGCCGCCACCAGGAACTGGTAGAACTCCGGCAGCCCCCGCCCCGAGCACACCCAGGCCAGCCGGTCACCGAGCATCGCGCCCAGCGCCGCCGCGACGAAGACGACGACCCCACCGCCGACCAGCGCGGACGCGGCACCCGCGAGCAGCCCGCTCGCCACGGTCAGCGCCCAGCCGGGATACGGGTGCCGGTTACGCCGTATCTCCGCGAGCCGCCGGTACGCCTCCTCCAGCGAGGTCGCGCTCTCCGGGTCGCTGAGGTCGTCCACCAGCTGGAAGACGGCCGCGAGCCGCGTGTAGTCGGTGGCCCGGCGCCGTACGATCCGGGACGCCGTGACCGGGTCGTCCACGAGCGACGGCTGATAGGTCACCGACAACTGGGTGAAGGTCACGGTCGGCTCGCAGCGGTCGAGGCCGTAGGACCGGCAGACGGCGAACATCGCCGCCTCCACGTCCTCCGCGCCCTCGCCGCCCGCCAGCAGCAGTTCGCCGATACGCAGCGTGAGGTCGAGCACACGCGGCACGGCGGGCCCCGTCTCGCCCTCCACACGCGCCGGCGACTCCGGCGCGGGCCGCTCCGCCACCGGCATCCGCAGCATCGTGCGCATCCGGTCCTGCCAGGGCACGTCCTTCGTCAGACTGACGAGCGGAATCCCGCTGGGCGGCGTGAAGGCGACCGGCGCGTGCCGCGCGCTGTACGTCCGCGGCACGCTGAACGCGGACCCCTCCTGCTCCCCGGCGACCGGCTCGGGCGGCGCCAGCCCCTGCGGCAGCGCGAACTCCGAGGTCGTCTGCGCCTCGGACTCCGGCCCGGCGGCCGGCACGTCCAGCCCGGCCGGGATCGCGAACTCCGAGGTCACCGACGCATCGCCGTCGATCCCCAGAGCGAACCCCACCGGCACGAAGGCGCTGCTCGCCTCGTCCGACACCGGCTTACGGTCCTCCTTGGGCCCGAGGTCCTCGGGTTCCGTCACTCCCACTCCGCCGCGCTCCCTGAACGACACCTCCGGTACGCCTCAGTATGCGCACCGGCACGCACTGATACGCGAACGGGCCACGCACCCCTCAAGGGGGCACGCGGCCCGTTCGCGGAAACAGTCGGCAAGAAAGCCGGGGAGGTCAGTGACCGCCCTGCTCCTTGAAGCGCAGGTACGACTTCTCGACCTCGGCCTCGGCCTCGGTGCGGCCGACCCAGTCGGCGCCCTCGACGGACTTGCCGGGCTCCAGGTCCTTGTAGACCTCGAAGAAGTGCTGGATCTCCAGGCGGTCGAACTCCGACACGTGGTGGATGTCACGCAGGTGCTCCACCCGCGGGTCGGTCGCCGGGACACACAGCAGCTTGTCGTCGCCGCCGGCCTCGTCCGTCATCCGGAACATGCCGATCGCACGGCACTTGATGAGGCAGCCCGGGAAGGTCGGCTCGTCCAGGATGACCAGCGCGTCCAGCGGGTCGCCGTCCTCGCCGAGAGTGTTCTCGACGAAGCCGTAGTCGGTCGGGTAGGCGGTCGAGGTGAAGAGTCGACGGTCCAGGCGGATCCGACCGGTCTCGTGGTCCACCTCGTACTTGTTCCGCGAACCCTTCGGAATCTCGATCGTGACGTCGAACTCCACCGGTGGCTCCTCCATGATCAACACATAGTTCTGGTGGTTAAGTGTCCCTCACGCCGGTGTGTGATCGCGAAAGGGGCTGGTTGGTCGTGCGGGAGCCGAAGGTCTGGCGGGCCGCGAGACCGCGTGTGGTGCGGGTCGCGCGCGCCGTGAAACCGGGGATCGCGCGCGTCACGCACGCCGTGAAACCCGGCGTCGCGCGCGTCGCACAGGTGGTGAAACCCGGTGTCGTACGCGTCACGAGCGCCATCACGGCACGCTCTTCGCAGCTCACGAGGAACACGAAGAAGCTCACGACCCTCCAGCTCACCGCGGGCGCGGCCACCCTGGGGCTGGTGCTCTCGGCCGGGGCGGTGGCCGCCGCCGGACCCTGGGACTCCACCGGTCAGCGTACGGCCGAGCGCGACTGGGCGGCATCGCGCGGTGGCGAGGGTGGCGCAGATCACGGACGTAATTCCGGTACGTCGTCCGGTACGGCGGCGGGGGCGCCCAAACCCGCGCCCAGCGCCCCCTCCGTCCTCGCCGGCCTCGGCGGCGCCGCAGGGGCGGGCTCCGCGCCCGAGTCCGGTGCCCTGGCCGCCGTCCTCGACCCGTTCCTGAACTCCTCCGTCCTGGGCCCCCGCCGCGCGGCCGCCGTCGTCGACGTCGAGACCGGCGAGCAGCTCTACGGCCAGAACGCGGACGACGCGCTGACCCCCGCCTCCACCACCAAGATCGCCACGGCCGCCGCGGCCCTCTCGGCGGCCGGCGCCGACCACCGCATCGAGACCCGTACGGTCCTGGAGCCCGGTTCCGCCGAGGTCGTCCTCGTCGGCGGCGGCGACCCCACCCTCACCGCCCACAAGGACACGGGCGGGTACGCGAGCCTGCGCACCCTCGCCGACGAGACGGCCGCCGCCCTCGCCGAGCGTCACCTGAAGGAGATCACCCTCACCTACGACGCCTCCCTCTACGAGGGCCCGGTGATGCACTCCATCGGTGAGAACGACAACCTCGCCCCCGTCACCGCCCTCATGGTCGACGAGGCCCGCCTGAACGACTCGTCCAGCGGCACGGCGAAGCGCAGCGAGGACCCGGCGGCGGACGCGACCGCGAAGTTCGCGGACCTCCTGGAGGAACGGGGCGTCACGACGAGGACCGAGGGCTCCGCCGAGGCCACGAAGAACGCCGAGGATCTCGCGGCCGTCTCCTCCGCGCCCCTCTCCACCCTGGTCGAGCGCATGCTCACCAACAGCGACAACGACATCGCCGAGGCCCTGGCCCGCCAGGTCGCCCTCGCGACGGGCGAGCAGACGAGCTTCGACGGCGGCGCGGCGGCCATCAAGAAGGAACTGAAGAAACTCGAACTCCCTCTCGAAGGCGTCGAGTTCGCCGACGGCAGCGGCCTCAGCCGGGGCAACGAACTGACCCCCGCCCTCCTCACCACCCTCCTGGCCGAGTCCGCCGCCCCCTCCCACCCCGAACTCCGCCCCGTCCTCACCGGCCTCCCCATCGCCGGCTTCACCGGCACCCTCAGCTCCCGCTACACCCCGGAGGCCGCCGGTACCGGTGTCGTACGCGCCAAGACAGGCACCCTGACCGGCGTCAACACCCTCGCCGGCACGGTCGTGGACGCCGACGGCCGCCTGTTGTCCTTCGCCTTCCTGGCCATGGACACCACCGACAAAGCAGCAGCCCAATCGGCTCTGGACACAGCAGCCTCAGCCTTGGCCACGTGCGGCTGCCGCTGACCTCCGGGGGAAAAGCAGGGGCGCAGCCCCATGCTTTTCAGGGGCGCGGGGAACTGCGCGAGCAACCACGACGCACCCGCACTCGAAGCGCGACCGGTACCACCCCCCACCTTCGTGGCCTGCCCCAAGCGGCAGCGCTCACGTACGGTTGACAACATGACTCGTATCGGTGGTGCCGAGATGGTCGACTGGAATCTCGCGGTGGCGACCGCGACCCGGCTCGTGCGGCCGGGCCCCGAGGTGAGCCGCGACGAGGCCAGGGCCATCGTCGCCGAGCTCCGCCGACACGCGAAGGCGTCGGAGGAGCACGTCCGCGCCTTCACACGGATGCTGCCCGACACGGGCGACGACACCCCCATCCTCGTGGTGGACCGCCCGGGCTGGGTCCGGGCGAACGTCGCAGGCTTCCGGGAGCTGCTGAAGCCGCTGCTGGACAAGATGCAGGAACGTCGCAGCAACACGCCGGGCGGTGCCGTACTGGGCGCGGTCGGCGGCAAGGTCACCGGCGTGGAGCTGGGCATGCTCCTGTCGTTCCTCGCCTCCCGGGTCCTCGGCCAGTACGAGACGTTCGCCCCGGCGACCCGCGAGCTCCCGGCGGGCGAGAACGGCGGCGGCCGGCTGCTGCTCGTCGCGCCGAACATCGTGCACGTGGAGCGCGAACTCGACGTACAGCCCCACGACTTCCGCCTCTGGGTGTGTCTGCACGAGGAGACGCACCGGACGCAGTTCACGGCGGTCCCCTGGCTGCGGGACCACCTGGAGGGTGAAATCCAGTCGTTCCTGGGGGAGACCGAGGTCGACCCCACGACCTTCCTGGAGCGCATCAGGGAGGCCGCCCAGTCACTCGCGGGTGGCCGCCCCGAGGGAGAGGTCGGCGACGACGGTCACTCGATCGTGGAGTTGGTGCAGACCCCCGCCCAGCGCGAGATCCTCGGCCGGCTGACCGCCGTCATGTCCCTCCTGGAGGGCCACGCCGACTTCGTGATGGACGGGGTCGGTCCGGCGGTCGTGCCCTCGGTCGCCGAGATCCGCGAGAAGTTCCAGCAGCGACGCGCGAAGGGGGCCTCCCGCCTGGACCAGGCCCTGCGCAAGCTGCTGGGTCTGGATGCCAAGCTCAGGCAGTACAAGGACGGCGAGCGGTTCGTACGGGCGGTCGTCGAACAGGTCGGCATGGACGGTTTCAACCGGGTGTGGACCTCTCCGAACACCCTGCCGACCAAGGCGGAGATCGCCAAACCGGCGGACTGGGTCGCGCGGGTGCATCGCAAGGCGGAGTCGTGAGCCGTGCGTGAGCGTGGTGAACGAATCCGGCCTTCGGCAGGCAAACGCCCCTCCAATCACCCGTCCGAGGGACCGTGAGCGAGGGGTAGGCGTGCAATGCTCGGGGAACGGCCCGGTTCTGTCACCATCTACACACTCTGAGTGACCGAACTCGGGCTCACCCCCCGACAATTTCATGAAGGGAACCGGACATGGGTCCCCACCCCGCGGTCGCGGCGATACGCCTGGCGGTCCGCCGCGTACTCCACGACCTCCTCACCGAACACCGCACGAACACCACCGTTCACGCGCCCGCCCGCGCGACCCCCGGTGCGCCGTCCGGGACGGGCGCACGACCGGCGCCCGCCCCCTCCACGGCCGTACACGAGCCGCCGCTCGTGCTCGTGGCGTGCTCCGGCGGCGCCGACTCCATGGCGCTCGCCTCCGCCCTCGCCTTCGAGGCGCCCAAGCTCGGCATCCGGGCCGGCGGCATCACCGTCGACCACGGACTGCAGCCGGGCTCCGACCTGCGCGCCGACGAAGTCGTGCTGCGCCTTCGGGAACTCGGCCTCGACCCGGCCGAGTCCGTCGCCGTCACCGTCGGCCGCGACGGCGGCCCCGAGGCGGCCGCCCGCGACGCCCGCTACGCCGCCCTGGACGCCGCCCTGGAGCGCCACGGCGCCCTCGCCGTCCTGCTCGGCCACACCCGCGACGACCAAGCCGAAACCGTCCTGCTCGGTCTCGCCCGCGGCTCCGGCATCCGCTCCCTGTCCGGTATGGCCGCGGTCTCGGGGGCCGACGGCCGCTACCGCCGGCCCTTCCTCGGGCTCGACCGCCAGACCGCCCGCAAGGCCTGCATGGCCCAGTCCCTCCCCGTCTGGGACGATCCTCACAACGCCGACCCGGCCTACACACGGTCCAGGCTCCGCCACGAGGGCCTGCCCGCCCTGGAGAAGGCGCTCGGCAAGGGCGTCGTCGAGGCCCTCGCCCGTACCGCCCGGCTCTCCCGGGACGACGCCGACGCCCTCGACACCTGGGCCCGCCAGGCCGAACCTGCCGTCCGTGACGCCGCGGGCCTGCTGGAGTGCGCGAAGCTCTACGCCCTGCCGCCCGCCGTACGCCGCCGCATCCTGCGCCGCGCCGCCATCGAGGCCGGTGCTCCGGCGGGTTCCCTCTTCGCCCGGCACATCGAGGAGGTCGACCGTCTCATCACCGGCTGGCGAGGCCAGGGGGCCATCAATCTCCCCGGCCGCGTCGTCGCCCAGCGCCAGGGTGGCAGACTGGTGATTCGGCAAGGCTGAAACCGGACGCCGACGGGCCCCTCACACGGGCCCTGGGCCCCTCGCGGGACGGGCGTCCGGGAGCGGCCCCGGGACGACCGACCGAAAGTGATGCGGGTGGACGCGAAAGACATGGGTGCCGACCTCAAAGAGGTGCTCATCACCAAGGAAGAGATCGACGCGAAGCTGGTCGAGCTGGCCGCGAAGATCGACACGGAGTACACGGGCAAGGACCTGCTCATCGTCGGAGTCCTCAAGGGCGCGGTGATGGTCATGGCGGACCTCGCCCGGGCGCTGTCCACCCCGGTCACCATGGACTGGATGGCCGTGTCCTCCTACGGCGCGGGCACCCAGTCCTCCGGCGTCGTGCGGATCCTCAAGGACCTCGACACCGACATCAAGGGCAAGCACGTCCTGATCGTCGAGGACATCATCGACTCGGGCCTGACCCTGTCCTGGCTGATCTCCAACCTCGGCTCCCGCGAGCCCGAGTCCCTGAAGATCTGCACCCTGCTGCGCAAGCCCGACGCCGCCAAGGTCTCCCTCGACGTGGAGTGGGTCGGCTTCGACATCCCCAACGAGTTCGTCGTGGGCTACGGCCTCGACTACGCCGAGAAGTACCGCAACCTCCCGTTCGTCGGTACGCTCGCGCCCCACGTCTACGGTGGCTGAACCACCTTTGTAAGACGCTCGGGAACCCCAGCGGGTTTCGCGCCGTTGGAGCATGCGTGGACGGTATTGCCATCGGTCCCCTGCGGCTTGTGGTGACAATGCTGGGGTACCGTCCGAAGAACAGTCTTTTATCAAACTCACTATGGCAGGAGGGACGGGGCGGCACCGCTCCGTATGGATGGACGTGAAGCGATACTTCCGTGGGCCAGTCATGTGGATCGTGCTGGCCGTCCTTGCCGTGGTCGTGTTGATGCAGGTCGTCGGCTCGTCCGGCGGCTACAAGACGGTGGACACGGGCCAGGTCGTCCAGGCGATCAATGACAACAAGGTCCAAGAGGCCAAGTTGACCACCGGCGAAGAGCAGATCCTCAAGGTTCAGCTCAAGGACGGGCAGAAGATCGAGGGCAGCTCGAAGATTCAGGCGAGCTACATCGGCGACCAGGGTGTGACCCTGGCCAACACCCTGCAGGACAAGTTCCAGAACAAGCAGATCCCCGACGGCTACACGGTCTCCCCGACCAAGCAGAACGCTTTCGTCGGCATCCTGCTGTCTCTGCTCCCCTTCGTCCTCATCGTGGTCGTCTTCCTGTTCCTGATGAACCAGATGCAGGGCGGCGGCTCCCGGGTCATGAACTTCGGGAAGTCCAAGGCCAAGCTCATCACCAAGGACACCCCGAAGACGACGTTCTCGGACGTCGCGGGCGCCGACGAGGCCGTCGAGGAGCTCCACGAGATCAAGGAGTTCCTGCAGGAGCCCGCCAAGTTCCAGGCCGTGGGCGCCAAGATCCCCAAGGGTGTGCTGCTCTACGGCCCGCCCGGTACGGGCAAGACGCTGCTGGCGCGCGCCGTCGCCGGCGAGGCGGGCGTCCCCTTCTACTCGATCTCCGGTTCCGACTTCGTCGAGATGTTCGTCGGTGTCGGTGCCTCCCGGGTCCGTGACCTGTTCGAGCAGGCCAAGGCGAACGCCCCGGCGATCGTCTTCGTCGACGAGATCGACGCGGTCGGCCGCCACCGCGGCGCCGGCCTCGGCGGTGGTCACGACGAGCGCGAGCAGACGCTGAACCAGCTGCTCGTCGAGATGGACGGCTTCGACGTCAAGGGCGGCGTGATCCTCATCGCCGCGACGAACCGCCCGGACATCCTCGACCCGGCGCTGCTGCGCCCGGGCCGCTTCGACCGGCAGATCGCCGTCGACCGCCCGGACATGCAGGGCCGTCTGGAGATCCTCAAGGTCCACCAGAAGGGCAAGCCGGTCGCGCCCGACGTCGACCTCGGGGCTGTCGCCCGCCGCACCCCCGGTATGACGGGTGCCGATCTGTCCAACGTCCTGAACGAGGCCGCGCTCCTGACGGCCCGCAGCGACAGGAAGCTGATCGACAACCACATGCTGGACGAGGCGATCGACCGTGTGATCGCGGGACCGCAGAAGCGGACCCGGATCATGTCGGACAAGGAGAAGAAGATCACCGCGTACCACGAGGGCGGGCACGCCCTGGTCGCGGCGGCCTCACCGAACTCCGACCCGGTCCACAAGATCACCATCCTGTCCCGGGGCCGCGCCCTCGGCTACACGATGGTCCTGCCGGACGAGGACAAGTACTCGACGACCCGCAACGAGATGCTCGACCAGCTCGGGTACATGATGGGCGGCCGCGCGGCGGAGGAACTGGTCTTCCACGACCCGACCACCGGCGCCGCGAACGACATCGAGAAGGCCACCAGCCTGGCCCGCGCGATGGTCACGCAGTACGGCATGACCGAGCGTCTCGGTGCCATCAAGTTCGGCGGCGACAACACGGAGCCGTTCCTCGGACGTGAGATGGCTCACCAGCGCGACTACTCGGAAGAGGTCGCCGCGCTGGTCGACGAAGAGGTCAAGAAGCTCATCGAGAACGCGCACAACGAGGCCTGGGAGATCCTGGTCGAGAACCGCGACGTCCTCGACAACCTGGTGCTTCAGCTGCTGGAGAAGGAGACGCTGGGCAAGGAGCAGATCGCCGAGATCTTCGCCCCCATCGTCAAGCGTCCGCCCCGGCCCGCCTGGACCGGCTCCTCCCGCCGCACCCCCTCCACCCGTCCGCCGGTGCTCTCCCCCAGGGAGCTCGCACTGACGAACGGCGCCAATGGCGCGACGCCGGCGATCACCACCAAGGCGACGGTCGAGGCGACCCCGGAGGAGAGTCCGGAGAGCTAGCTGACGCTCCACCGGTGAGAACCGGCCACCGGCCGGAAGCCCCGCTTCTGGCCCGCCGCCTCATCCGGACCCGAATGGATGCCGCGCCCCCCTGGTTTTAGCCTGGGGGGCGCGGCATTTTCGTATGGCCGAAACATGAGACGCGTAGCCCGTATGCGTCACACGCTCAGGAGCGAGGCACCACATGACCGACCCCGTGACGCTGGACGGCGAGGGCACCATCGGCGAGTTCGATGAGAAGCGTGCCGAGAACGCCGTGCGTGAACTGCTGATCGCGGTCGGTGAGGACCCCGACCGGGAGGGGCTCAGGGAGACGCCGGCGCGGGTGGCGCGGGCGTACAAGGAGATCTTCGCGGGGCTGTGGCAGCAGCCGGAGGACGTGCTGACGACGACCTTCGACCTCGGGCACGACGAGATGGTGCTGGTCAAGGACATCGAGGTGTACTCGACCTGTGAGCACCATCTGGTGCCGTTCCGGGGGGTGGCCCATGTCGGGTACATCCCGTCCGCCAGCGGCAAGATCACCGGTCTGTCGAAGCTGGCGCGGCTCGTGGACGTCTACGCCCGGCGCCCGCAGGTGCAGGAGCGGATGACGACGCAGATCGCCGACTCGCTGATGGAGATCCTGGAGCCGCGCGGGGTGATCGTGGTCGTCGAGTGCGAACACATGTGCATGTCGATGCGCGGCATCCGCAAGCCCGGCGCGAAGACCATAACGTCGGCGGTGCGCGGCCAGCTCATGGAAGCGGCCACCCGCAACGAGGCGATGAGTCTCATCATGGCCCACTGATCGCCCCCGGCACCGGGATAGGACGATCGCCGCCGCTCCCGGGGCCTAGGCTTGTCGCATGAGCATGCAGAACCGGCGTGGCCGCGTGGCCGGAATGCCCCTGTGGGACCGTTGTGCGGTGATGGGGGTCGTGAATGTCACCCCGGACTCGTTCTCCGACGGCGGACGCTGGTTCGACACCACGGTGGCGGTCAAGCACGGCCTGGACATGGTGGGGGAGGGCGCGGACCTGGTGGACGTCGGCGGTGAGTCGACCCGTCCCGGTGCCACCCGTGTCGACGAGGCGGAGGAACTCCGGCGGGTCATCCCGGTCGTGCGGGGACTGGCCTCCGAGGGCGTCACCGTCTCCGTGGACACCATGCGCGCCTCCGTCGCCGAGCAGGCCCTCGCGGCGGGCGCCGCACTTGTCAACGACGTCAGCGGCGGCCTCGCCGACCCCGCGATGATCCCGGTGGTCGCCGACGCGGGCGCGCCCTTCGTGGTGATGCACTGGCGCGGCTTCCTGGAGGGCGGCAACGTCAGGGGCGTCTACGGGGACGTCGTCTCCGAGGTGCTGGACGAGCTCCACGCGCGCGTGGAGGCCGTTCTGGAGGGCGGTGTCGCCGCGGACCGCGTCATCGTCGACCCGGGCCTCGGCTTCTCCAAGGACGCCGAGCACGACCTCACCCTCATCGCCCACCTCGACCGGCTGCACGCCCTCGGCCACCCCCTGCTGGTCGCCGCCTCCCGCAAGAGGTTCCTCGGCCGGGTCCTGGCGGGCCCGAAGGGCGCCCCGCCGCCCGCACGGGAACGGGACGCCGCGACGGCCGCCGTGTCGGCCCTGGCCGCCCAGCAGGGCGCCTGGGCGGTCCGGGTGCACGAGGTCCGCGCCACCGCCGACGCGGTCCGCGTGACCCGCGCCATCGAAGGAGCCCGGGAACGGTGAGCGCACCCCACACCGACGTCGAACACGTCGAACTCGCCAACCGGGCCTTCTACGAGGCGATGGAACAGGGCGACTTCGAGACGCTCTCCTCGCTCTGGCTGACCCCGGCCGACGTGGGCGTGGACGAGGAGTACCACGACCCCGCCGAGACCGGCGTGATCTCCTGCGTGCACCCCGGCTGGCCGGTCCTCACCGGCCGGGGCGAGGTGCTGCGGTCGTACGCGCTGATCATGGCGAACACCGAGTACATCCAGTTCTTCCTGACCGATGTGCATGTGTCGGTCACCGGGGACACGGCGCTCGTCACCTGTACCGAGAACATCCTCAGCGGCGGTCCGGCGCCGGACGGCAGCGATGAGCTGGGGCCGCTCGTGGGGCAGCTGGTGGTCGCGACGAATGTGTTCCGTCGCACATCCGACGGCTGGAAGCTCTGGTCGCACCACGGCTCTCCCGTCCTGACCGAATCCGATGAGGACGAGGGCGAGGAGTCACCTTCCTGAGTGGGTAGGCGGTCCTCCAGGCCCAAGGAGTGATTGGGAACACAGGCTCGCGGGTATGGGCGGCTTCCGAACCGTGAGCCATCGTGTTCCCTCGGGGAAACGCTCGATGAACCCTGCTTGTACGGGGGTGGGCCCGAGCTTCCGTGGGTGAACGCTGTCAGTGCCCGCAGGTAGATTCGGGTGTGGCCGGTGTGCCGACCGCACTCGGAAGACATCGGCCGCCCCCGACGATTGCAGGAGTGATTCGCGTGGATCGTGTCGCGCTGCGCGGCCTCAGGGCCCGTGGACACCACGGGGTGTTCACGCATGAGCGCGAGGAGGGCCAGACCTTCGTCGTGGACCTCACGCTGGGCCTGGACACCCGGCCGGCCGCGGCCGACGACGACCTGGCGAAGACCGTGCACTACGGGATCGTGGCGGAGGAGGTCGTGGGCATCGTCGAGGGCGAGCCGGTGAACCTCATCGAGACGCTCGCCGAGCGCATCGCCCAGGCGTGCCTGAAGCACGAGGGGGTCCAGGAGGTCGAGGTCAGCGTCCACAAGCCGGACGCGCCGATCACGGTCCCCTTCGACGACGTGACCGTCACCATCACCCGGAGCCGAGTATGACCGCGTTCTTCACCGAGGGTCAGAGCGACCCGACCGTACAGCCGGTGCCCGCCTCCGTCGTGCGGAAGGTGGACGAGGCCGACACGACCCTGCACAACCCCCGGCGGGCCGTGGTCTCCCTGGGCTCGAACCTGGGCAACCGCCTGGAGAACCTCCAGGGCGCCATCGACGCGCTGGAGGACACCCCCGGCGTCCGCATCAAGGCCGTGTCGCCGGTGTACGAGACCGAGCCGTGGGGCGTGGCACCGGGCAGCCAGCCGTCGTACTTCAACGCGGTCGTGGTGCTGAAGACGACGCTGCCCCCGTCGTCCCTCCTGGAGCGGGCCCAGGCCGTCGAGGAGGCCTTCCACCGGGTCCGGGACGAGCGCTGGGGGCCGCGCACGCTCGACGTCGACATCGTGGCCTACGCGGACGTGGTCTCCGACGACCCGGCGCTGACCCTGCCGCACCCGCGCGCGCACGAGCGGGCCTTCGTCCTCGCCCCCTGGCACGACGTCGAGCCGGAGGCCCAGCTCTCCGGCCGCGGCCCGGTCGCCCGGCTGCTCGCCGACATCACCCGTGAGGGCGTGTCGCCCCGCGCCGACCTGGAACTCCAGCTGCCCGAGTAGTCGTTAAGGTCTACCGGGTCGGGATCGTCACCCGACCGGGTCGGGATCGTCACCCGACGCCGTCGGGACCACCGGCCGGGCCGACCACCCGGTCGTTCGTGATCCCGGCGTCCGTGGACCATCGGGCTCGTCGAAGGGGCATCGTGAAAGAGCTGCGCATCAGGACGCTGGCCACGGTGTTCGTCGTGGCGGGGGTGCTGTCCTGGGCCGGGGCCCGGCTGTGGAACTCGGTGGGCACACTGCCGAGCGTCCCGCTGGCCGCCCCCATCGTGCTCGCCCTGATCGCCGCCGTCCTGACGGCCACCGCGCTGTCCATCCGCAACCGGCTCAAGGCCCAGCGGGAGCGCCGGCCCGACGCCAAGGGGGTCGACCCCCTGATGGCCGCCCGCGCGGTCGTCTTCGGACAGGCCAGCGCCCTTGTCGCCGCCCTCGTCTGCGGGATGTACGGCGGTGTCGGCGTCTTCCTCCTGGAACACCTGGAGATTCCGGCCCGCCGCGACCAGGCCATCTACGCCGGGTTCTCCGTCCTCGCGGGCATCGCCGTCATAGTGGCCGCGTTCTTCCTGGAGCGCGTCTGCAAGCTCCCGGAGGACGACGACACGAACGGCGGCGGCGGGGCGGCGCGGGCGGTCTAGGGGTGTTTTGAAAGCCCCGCACAGCACCCACGGCGCCCGGCACGCACCCTCGCCGCACCGGCCAAAGACCCAAGTAGCTCCTCCCCCACTCTCGGCTTCGCTCGAGCGGGGGGACCCCCATCGAGGGCCTTCGTCCGGCACGCCGAGGGCACGCACCGAACACCGCGGGCACCGCACTGGACTTTCAAAACACCCCCTAGGGCCCTTTGTGGGGCCTGAGCGAGAGCCCCGGGCACGGGGTAGTTGGGGGCCCTCGCTCAGGCCTGTCCGTGTGGCGGCCGGTGTCAGGCCGCGCGTACGCCTCGTTCGCTCATGCCTCGCTCCGCCACCGCATGGGCGCACGGCGCCGGGGCCTTGGCGCGTCGGCGCAAGACGCGGGGGAGGGCGAGGTTGACGAAGCCCTCGGCCTGCATGGCGGCGAAGCCGATACGGGGGAGGTCGCGGGAGGCGGCGTAGACGACGAAGCGGGGCTCCCAGCGGGGGCGGAACTTGGCGTTGAACTTGTACAGCGACTCGATCTGGAACCAGCGGGAGAGGAAGACCAGCAGCCCGCGCCAGGCGCGCAGCACCGGTCCGGCGCCGATCTTCTCGCCGCGCGCCAGGGCCGAGCGGAACATCGCGAAGTTCAGGGAGACCTGCTGGACGCCCAGGCGGGGGGCCGCCTGGAGGGCCGCGACGATGAGGAGTTCGTTCATTCCGGGGTCCGCCGAGCGGTCGCGGCGCATCAGATCCAGTGAGGCGCCGTCAGGGCCCCAGGGGACGAAGTGGAGTACGGCCTTGAGGTCGCCGTACGCGCCCGGGATCTCGTCCGCCTTGTGGGCCGTGGCGATGAGGCAGTCCCCGTCGGCCGTGTCGCCGATGCGGCCGAGCGCCATGGAGAAACCGCGCTCGGTGTCGGTGCCACGCCAGTCCTCGGTGGCGCGGCGGATCCGGTCCAGCTCCGCCTCGCCGAGGTCACGGACGCGCCGTACCCGGGTCTCGTAACCGAGCCGCTCGATGCGCTTCACCATCTGACGCACGTTGCGCATCGCACGTCCGGCGAGGGAGAAATCCGCGACATCCACCACCGCCTCGTCGCCCAGTTCGAGGGCGTCGAGGCCGGTCTCGCGGGTCCACACCTCGGCGCCCGTCTCCGAGCAGCCCATGACGGCCGGGGTCCAGGAGTGGGCCTTCGCCTCGTCCATGAAGCGCTCGATCGCGCCGGGCCAGGCCTCGACGTCGCCGATCGGGTCGCCGCTGGCGAGCATCACGCCGGAGACGACGCGGTACGTCACCGCGGCCTTGCCGCTCGGCGAGAACACGACGGCCTTGTCCCGGCGGAGCGCGAAGTGGCCGAGGGAGTCGCGGCCGCCGTGCTTCTCCAGCAGGGCGCGCAGCCGTACCTCGTCCTCGTCGGTGAGGCGGGCCGCCGGGTGTTCGGGGCGGAAGGCCAGGTAGATGGTGGTGATGGCGGTCAGCAGACCTAGGGCGCCGAGGGAGAAGGCCACCGTCCAGGACGTGTCGCCGACGTAGCCGACCGGGCCCTCCATGCCGAAGAGGCCGTAGATGACGTGTTCGAGGCGGTCCGCGAGGCTCGGGTCGCCGACCATGCGCCCGGGGTGGGCGCTGACGACGACCAGGCCGAGGACGATCGAACCGGCCCCCATCAGCATGAAGTTGGCGAGCGCCCGCCAGCGGCTGGTCGGGTCGGGCAGGGCGCGGAACTCGTCGCGGTGGCGCAGCAGCGGGATGAACAGCGCGAGCGAGACGAGGACGCCGACGAGCGAGTGACGGTAGGTGAACTGGGCGAGCGCCCCGGCCGGCAGCAGGATCACGGCCGCGCGCCAGGCCCGCCGTTTGCGCCGCCGCAGCCCGTGGGCGAGCAGCAGGAGCAGGACTCCGGCGCTCAGCGACAGGGCCGCCGCGAACGGGCCGAGCGCGCCGGGCAGCACCTCGGCCAGCGCGTGCATACGACTGTTCCGGAAGCGGGGGAACACGCCCGCGGCGATGTCCACGAGCCCGACGAGCGTGCAGGCCCTGGCGACCAGGGCGGGCACGGCCTCGGGGCGCGGCCCGCGCAGCACGCCGCGCACGGCGCCGTATCCGCGCCGCACGGCGCTCGATGGGAGTCGGTCCGACCGGACCGGAACCTCACCCGATATTTCCCCATCTGTCCTGACAGGCATCGCATCCCATGGTTCCGCGAGAGAGCTTGGATCCGGTGCCTTTCCGGCATCCGGCGACATTGCGCCCTCTAGGACGGTGTCTTGAGGACGGAGGTTCACTCTCCATCGGAAAGCTGAACCAAAGGGCAGGGCAAGACGAGGCAAGTCAAGACGCGGCAAGTCACAAGGCAAGCCAAGACAAGTCGAGACAGGACGAGGAAAGAAAGGTCGGCGGGGGACAACCCGATGGGTCTTACGAGCAACAAGGTGCTGGCGCTGGCGGTTCTGTCCGCCGTGCTGCTGTTCATCGGCACGGTCTGGCTGTGGCCGCGGCTGGCACGCCGTGGCTGGCGGGCCGTCGGCGGGCGGATCGGCGTGCTGCTGGCCACGCAGGTCGCCGTCTTCATGTCGGTCGGCCTCGCCGCGAACCAGGCCTTCGGGTTCTACGCCAGCTGGGCCGACCTCCTCGGACAGGAGACCGGCCAGGGGGTGGTCGTCGACCATGACGGCGCCGACACGGGCGGGCCGTTGCGGGTCGTCGACACACAGCGGGTGAACGTGACCGGTGGCGCCCGCCCCCAGGTCGGCGGCCAGATCCAGAAGGTCGAGATCGTCGGCCGTACGACACGGATCGCGAGCCCGGCGTACGTCTATTTGCCGCCGGAGTACTTCCAGCCCGAGTACCGCACCCGCACCTTCCCCGCCGCAGTCGTCCTCACCGGCTACCCGGGCACCGCCGAGGCGCTCGTCAAGGGCCTCCATTTTCCGCAGACGGCCCACAGTTCGGCCCGTGACGGCAAGGCGCAGCCGATGATCCTGGTGATGCTGCGGCCGACCGTGGCGCCGCCGCGCGACACCGAGTGCGTGGACGTCCCGGGCGGGCCGCAGACCGAGTCGTTCTTCGCCAGGGACCTGCCGGACGCCGTGGGCCACCACTACAGGGTCGGGAGGAGGCCCGGGAGTTGGGGGATCATCGGCGACTCCACCGGCGGCTACTGCGCGCTGAAACTCGCCGTGCACCACCCTCGGGTGTACGCCGCCGGCGCGGGCCTCTCGCCGTACTACAAGGCGCCGATCGACGCGACGACCGGCGATCTCTTCCAGGGGAACAGGACACTGCGGAACGAGGCGGATCTGTTCTGGTATCTGAAGCACCGTCCGGCGCCCGACACCTCTCTGCTGGTCACCAGCAGCAGACAAGGGGAGACCAACTACAAGGCCACGCTCGACTTCATCGAGTTGGTGAAGGGGAAGCGGCCGACGCGGATCTCGTCGATCATCCTCGACAGCGGCGGGCACAACTTCAACACGTGGCGACGCGAGATCCCGGCGACGTTGCAGTGGATCAGCGGGCGGTTGAGCGACCGCTGACGGGCGGGTGGGGGCGGGGCGGGAGCGGGTCGGTGGTGAGGTCGGCGGCGGGTCGGCAATTCGTTGGAATTCCCTGGCGAGGGAAAGGGGCAGATGTGGCCAAGGCGTATCCGGATTCAATGGGGTTGATCCAGTAGAGGAGTCGCCGGTGGGCGCATTGGTGCACCGGCGGTGACGGAGCTTGTGAGGGCTTGTGAGCGGTGAGAGGGGCGGCTGAGTTTTTACGGCCCGGGGCTCCATCATTCGCCTACGCGCGGTAAGTTTCTGGCCATGCCACGTGGACGTCACCGCCATTCACCGCCTCTGCACAGGCTGCTGCCCCCCACGGCGATCGCAGGCGTCTCGCTCGTCTGCGCCCTCGGGCCCTGGATGTTCTCCGAGCCGGCGGTGCTCCGGGTCGCCGCCGCCGTCGCCGCGGCGACCGCGGCCGTGGGCGCGGCGGTCATGCGCCGCTGGGACGTCGAGGCGGGCAAACGTGTAGCCGACCTCACGCGCGCGCGGGCGAGCGACGAGTGGCGGCACGAGGAGAGGGTCGCCGAGCTGGAGACCGACCTCGACGAGTCGCGCGAGGTGCGCACCAAGCTGGAGCACAAGCTTCGCGCCAAGCGTGCCGAACTCGCGGGCCTCCGCAACGAGCACGCCGCGCTCCTGCGCCGCTACGCCACCGCCGAGACCGAGCGCGCCAGCGCCCTGGAAGGCCGCCGCCTGCTGGAGATCGAGGCGACCGCTCCCGAGGGGGCGCGGGCGTTGCCGGCGGCCGGGGCGGATGCGGGTTCGGGAACGGGTGCGGGTGCGGGTGCCGGTTCGGGCTCGGGCTCGGGCGGTGGTGCCGAGGCCGGCGCGGCGGCTCAGGCTACGCCGGTGCCGCCGCAGGGGGTTCCGGCGCCTGGGGCGCCTTGGGCTTCGTGGGAGGCGGCGTCGAAGGCCGCGTCCAAGGCGGCCGCCGAGAAGGGCTCCGACAAGGGCACTGAGAAGGGCGCTGAGAAGGGCTCCAAGAAGGCGGAGGGCGGGGCTGTGGCTGCCTCGGCCGGTGTCGAGGCGGATGCGGATGCCGCGGGCGACGTCGAGGTTGAGGCTGAGGTCGAGGCCGATGAGGAGACCTCCGAGGCGAAGAAGCTTGCCCCCGCTGTGTTCTCGCCGGCCGGTTCCTCGCTCTTCCTGCGCGCGAACTCGGCGCTGGACCGGATCATCACTCAGCGGGGCTCGGGTGAGGACGGGGTCGAGGCCGAGGCGGAGGGTGAAGCCGAGGCTGAGGCCGAGATCGAGGGTGCGGCTGGGGCCGTAGCCGATGTGGTGGAGACCGAGGGTGTGGCTGAGGACGCGGCCTTGACCGAGGTCGATGGCGAGTCCGGGGCCGAGGACGAGGCCCGGCCTGAGGACGAGGGCGGACTCGCGGCCGAGGCCGACGCCGAGGTGGAGCCCGACACCGAGACCGATGCCGCTGCCGGCGCTGACGCTGACACCGAGCCGGAAGTCGCCGGGGTCGAGGAAGACAACGCGTCCGAGGCCAAGGGCGACTCCGTTGACGTACCGGTGGACGAGTCCGTCGCCGAGTCCGGCGACAGCCAGGCGCCGAAGGGTGGTTCCCCCCAGGGCCCCGGTCCCAAGGGTGACCCGGACGGGCCGACCGATGGTGGTACTCGGCAGGGACGTTCCGCCGAGGTGGAGGAGGAGCCGGTTCCCGTGCTCACCGCCGAGGAGGACGACGCGGCGGGGAAGTCCGTGACGTTCGGCGGGCATGAGCGCGCGGCCGCCGAGCCCGTACCCGCGGTTTCCGTTCCGGCGAGGTCGACGGGGCTGGAGGGGACGGCGCGGCTGCAACACGTGCAGCAGGTGGGGCACGTGGACCAGGTGGAGCACGCGGAGCAGGTCGAGCACGCGGAGCAGGTGGCGCCGCCCGCGCTGTCGGCCGTACGGCCCGCCGGGCACTTCACGGTGCCGACCGCTGTCGCCGTCGTTCCGGCCGCGCCGCAGCGGCGGGCGTCCGTCGAGGGCGGGTTCGACTTCTTCGGTACGGAGAAGGGCGCGGACACCCTGGAGGCCGTTCAGAACGAGGACCTTGCCGACGTGGTCGGCCAGGAGGCCCTCGCGCTCCACAAGGCCGAGTCCGAGGCCCAGTTCAAGCGAGTCGACGAGACGTCCCGAGGCGTCGGTCAGGTCATCGACCTCACGGCCCACGACGAGACGGAACAGATCGACGTACAGGGGCTTCGTACGGCGGCGTCCTAGCCGTTGTGGCTGCCCGTGGCCTCACCTGGCCGCGGGCAGCCGCCGCTGGCAGCCCTGCCGCTGGGGGCCTGGCCTACGCCATCCACCGATCCGGCCGAGCCTCCCGTCGCCCCGTCCGCGACCGCTCCGCCTGCGCCCGCAGCAGCTCCGCCGCCTCGGCCGCATCACGCAGCCGCGCGGTCACGGTCTTGTTGGCGCCGGTGTCGACGTGCACGTCGGCGAGCCCCTTGTACCGCTCCCAGGGCCCCTGCGACAGCCGTACGCTCTGTACCTTCGCATGCGGCACGAGATCGAGCCGGCGCCGCAACAACCCCTTCCGCGCGGCGAACACGGTGTCGTCGACGGCCAGCCCGTACCCCCGCCACCACAACGGCACGCACCACCGCGCCCGCCCGGGCGGCCGTACGAGGGCCGTCGCGTCCGGCACGCTCACCCCAGGCAGCACACGCGCTATCACCGACTCGGCCACCTCGCGCGGCGCGACCGGTATCAGGACGGAGTTCGAGGATCCGGCCACGTCCAGCTCGACCCGCACCCAGCCGCGGCGCCGCCACAGCAGCGGCTCGATGACGCGTACGGTCTGCACGCGACCGGGCGGCACCGTCTCGTGCGCCCGGTCGAGGAGCCCGTGGTCGATGCGGAGCCCGTCGGGGGACTCGCCGACCGTCCAGTCGTACTCGCCGACGAACCGCCCCACACTGCTCGCCCCGGCCGCGCCGAGCAACGGCAGCCCGGTCGCGAGGACGGTCCACACGCTCTCCGTCGCGAACCACAGCACGGACGGCACCACGACCGCGCCGATCAAAGTCCCCCAGGTGGCGCCCGTCAGCAACAGCGACACGGCCAGCACACCCGCCGGGACCTTCAGCAGCTGCCGTACGGGCGCCTCGCCGACCTCGTGCGCGGTCTCGGGCGCGAAACCGGCGGCGCGGGCGAGGAGTTCGGCCCGCAGGGAGCGGGCGTAGGCCTCGCCGAGGTAGGCCAGCTCGTCCTTCTTGTCCGTGCCCACGACGTCGAGTCTGAGCTTGGCGACGCCCGCGATCCGGGCCAGCAGCGGGCGAGTGACGTCGACGGCCTGAATGCGTTCCAGGCGGATGTGGGCGGTACGGCGGAACAACAGGCCGGTACGGATGCGCAGTTCGCTCCCGGTCACCGCGAAGTGGGTGAACCACCAGGTCAGGAAGCCGTACAGGGCGGCGGCCGGGACGAACACCGCGAGCCCGATCAGGAGGGTCGTCGTGTCGAGCCGCATGAGCTGCCGCTGCGTCCCGTCCGGATCGTGCACGGCCCACCCGATCAGCACGGCCACCGGCGCCCAGGCCCGCCGCAAGGGCGTCACCGGATGCAGCCGATGCTCGACGACGGGCTTCGCACCGGGCCCACCTTCGGCCCCTGACCCCGGCGCCTCGCCGGGCCCGCCCTCGGTCTCGGACTCCGGCGCCTCGCCGGGCCCACCCGCACCCGCACCCGCATCCACGGCCTCGGGCTCCGGCGCCTGGCCCAGCCCGCCCTGTGGCTCGGTCGTGGTCTCGGGCCCCGGTTTCCCGCCCGGCCCACTCACCTGCCCCGGCTCGGCCCCCGTGCCCAGCCCCGGCCCGGACCTCCCCTCCCGCCCAGCCCCGGCGCCCGGCCTCTCCGCCCCTACCGCGTCGTCCGCGTCGCGTGTCGGCACCGTCACAGCCCTGCCGATCGGGCCTCGCCCAGCTGGGTCAGGTGGTCGCGGAGGCGTTCGGCCTCGGCGGGGTCGAGGCCCGGGATGCGCGCGTCCGTGGCGGCCGCGGCCGTGTGGAGCTGCACGCTCGCCAGGCCGAAGTGGCGCTCGACGGGCCCGGAGGTCACCTCGACCAGCTGCATGCGCCCGTACGGCACGACGGTCTCCTCCTGCCAGAGCACGCCCCGGCTGATCAGCAGGTCGTCGGCCCGTTCGGCGTACCGCCACGAGCGCCAGTTGCGGCCCAGCATGGGCCAGCCCCACAGCAGCAGGCCCAGCGGCAGCAGCGCGAAGGCCGCCCACGCGGGCCCGGCCAGCCAGGCGGGCAGCACGGCCGTACCGACCGTGATCGGCCCCAGCCACACCACCAGCAACAGCCGTCGCATCCGCAACAGCCCGGGCGGCAGTCCGGTCCAGACCGGCTCGCCCTCCGCGCGCTCGGCGCCGTCTTCCAAGGTCCCCGTCTCCATTCCGCCAGCGTACGTACGACAGACTGTGTCCATGACTCCCCCGACGGAGACCCGAGAGACGACGGTCGGTATCGGCGGTGCCGCCGAGAGCACGGA
The DNA here is from genome assembly GCF_024612015.1 of Streptomyces sp. CA-210063. NCBI lineage: Bacteria > Bacillati > Actinomycetota > Actinomycetes > Kitasatosporales > Streptomycetaceae > Streptomyces > Streptomyces sp. CA-210063. Next base: position 4,373,964 of record NZ_CP102512.1, on the reverse strand, counting down.
CATGGTGCTCAACATCGGCCCGCAGCATCCGTCCACGCACGGGGTACTGCGGCTGCGGCTCGTCCTCGACGGCGAGCGGATCCAGCACGCCGAGCCGGTCATCGGCTATATGCACCGGGGCGCGGAGAAGCTCTTCGAGGCGCGCGACTACCGCCAGATCATCATGCTCGCCAACCGCCACGACTGGCTCTCCGCCTTCTCCAACGAACTCGGCGTCGTCCTCGGCGTCGAACGCATGCTCGGCATGGAGGTGCCCGAGCGCGCGGTCTGGATGCGCACGCTCCTCGCCGAGCTGAACCGGGTCCTGAACCACCTGATGTTCCTCGGCTCGTACCCGCTGGAGCTCGGCGGCATCACCCCGGTCTTCTACGCGTTCCGGGAGCGCGAGGAGCTCCAGACCGTCATGGAGGAGATCTCCGGCGGGCGTATGCACTACATGTTCAACCGCGTCGGAGGCCTCAAGGAGGACCTCCCGGCGGGCTGGCCTTCCCGCGCGCGTGCCGCCGTCGCGGACGTCCGCTCCCGCATGGACGTCTTCGACGACCTGGTCCTCGGCAACGAGATCTTCCGGGGCCGTACGCGCGACGTGGGCGTCCTCGCGCCGGAGACCGTGCACGCGTACGGGGTGAGCGGGCCCATCGCCCGCGCCTCCGGCGTCGACTTCGACCTGCGGCGCGACGAGCCCTACCTCGCGTACGGCGAACTCCAGGACGTCCTCGAGGTCGTCACGCGCGACCAGGGAGACTGCCTCGCCCGCTTCGAGTGCCTGCTGGAGCAGACCCACAACTCCCTCGCCCTCGCCGACGCCTGCCTCGACCGCCTCGCCGAACTCCCGCCCGGCCCCATCAACCAGCGCCTCCCCAAGGTCCTCAAGGCCCCTGAGGGCCACACCTACGCCTGGACCGAGAACCCCCTCGGCATCAACGGCTACTACCTCGTCAGCAAGGGCGAGAAGACTCCCTACCGCCTCAAGCTCCGCTCCGCCTCGTACAACAACATCCAGGCCCTCACCGAACTGCTCCCGGGCACGCTGGTGGCCGACATGGTGGCGATCCTGGGGTCGCTGTTCTTCGTGGTGGGAGACATCGACAAGTAGCGACAGGCGGTCACGAGCAGCCCTAAGTGGATCGGCAAGGCGTACGGGCCGGCCGGGTCGCGCAGGTGGGTCGGAAAATCACACTCCCTGGTCGAGCAGTGGGTCCGGAATTCCGACCGGCTGCACCAGCCACCCGAAGTCGCCCAGTCCGCCCGGCGCGGTCAGTTCGGCGGCCTCGCCCGCGGCCGTGAGGGCCCGTACGTACGCCGCCGGGTCGGTGGTCGCCAGGGAGAGCGGCGGGCGGGCGCCCAAGACCCCCAGGGCGCGCAGGGCGTCCCGCTGGGTCAGCAGCCGTGCCCCCGGCAGCGCGCACGCGTCCAGCGCCACATGCGCGGTGATGTCGCACGACCCGTCCGGGACCGGCGTGGTCTCCCGCCCCTCCCGGAACCCCGTGAGCGTCCCGAAGGGCGGCCGGGCACCGGCGAGGTGCGCGTAGTCGACGGCGACGGCGAGCCCCCGCTCGACGGCCGCCACGGCCTCGGCCCACGCGCGGTCCCGGGGCAGCCCGACCTCGGCCCGCAGCCCCTCCTCCGGGTCCAGCGGCCACCACCGGGCCAGCCACTCCGCCTCCTCCCCGCCGACGGCCTCCCCGAGCCGCTCACTCCCGTCCTCCCGTACGAGAACCACACGCGCCACCCCCGCCGCGTCCACCTCGACGACCTCCACGGGCACGTTGTCCAGCCACTCATTGGCGAACAGCAGCCCGGAGATCCCCTTGGGCGGCTCGGCGAGCCACTCGATGCGGTGATCGAGAGCGGGTGGCCGGTCGGCCGGCTCGACGGCGTACGCGCGCGTGCGCTCCGCCACATCCAAGGGCAGCGCGGCCAGCACCCCACTCACCAGCTCGCCGCGCCCGGCCCCCATGTCCACGAACCCCAGCTCGCCGGGCCGCCCCAGTGCCTCATCCACCCGACACAGCAGCCGGGCCACGGCGGAGGCGAAGATCGGCGACGCGTGCACGGAGGTCCGAAAATGCCCGGCGGGCCCTTCAGGCCGCAGGTAGAAGCCCTCAGGCCCGTACAGCGCCTCCTCGACCGCCGCCCGCCAGGGCCGCGCCCTCTTGGGGGCGCGGGGCTCTGACATGTGCGGCTCCGCCGCGTGGGCGCGACAAGCCCCACACGACCCGCAGCCGCAAACCAATCCGCCCTCCCGAGTTCGTAGGCGATCCGTCACAGCGCCAGGCTAAGCGGAACAGGTAACCCGACCTCCACCTTGGGGAGTACGTGGCCCGGTCACGGATCGACCCTCCGGTTGACCCCGGCACACTCCGCACTTCCCTACGCTGGGTTACGTGCAGCGCCTCTATGATTTCCTCCGCCGGCACCCGACATGGGTCGACAGCTTCTGGGCCGTCGTCCTGCTCGGGATGACCGTGGTGGGCGGAACGATCGACCCGGACTACGCGACGGACGTGAACGAGACCGCGTTCGCCGTGATCACACTGGCGCTCTGCCTGTCGATCGCCCTGCGGCGCCGCATGCCCGAGAAGACGCTGATGCTGGCCGCCGCGGCGGGCTTCGCGCAGCTGATCCTCGACGTGCCGAGAATCCCGGCCGACTTCGCGATGCTGGTGGTCATCTACACGGTCGCGGCGAACGGCGCCCGCTGGGCCTCCTGGTTCGCCCTCGGCGGCGGCCTCTGCGCGGCGTCGCTGGCGCAGCTGCGCTGGACCGAGGAACAGACGAGCACGCTGGGCAACGCGGTGCTCGCGGTCGTCCTGACCGTCCCGTTCGCGCTGGCCTGGGTGCTCGGCGACTCGCTGCGCACCCGCCGCGCGTACTTCGCCCAGCTGGAGGAGCGTGCCGCCCGGCTGGAGAAGGAGCGCGAGGCGCAGGCCAAGGTCGCCGTCGCCGCCGAGCGCGCCCGGATCGCCCGTGAGCTGCACGACGTCGTCGCGCACAACGTCTCCGTGATGGTCGTCCAGGCCGACGGCGCCGCGTACGTCCTCGACGCCGCCCCCGACCAGGCGAAGAAGGCCCTGGAGACCATCTCCTCCACCGGCCGCCAGGCCCTCGCCGAGATGCGCCGCCTGCTCGGCGTGCTGCGCACGGGCGAGCACCAGGAGGTCGGCGAGTACGTCCCGCAGCCCGACGTCGAACAGATCGACGACCTCGTCGAGCAGTGCCGTACGGCCGGCCTCCCCGTCGACTTCGAGATCGAGGGCACCCCGCGCCCGTTGCCCAGCGGTGTGGAGCTGACGGCGTACCGCATCGTCCAGGAGGCCCTCACCAACACCCGTAAACACGGCGGCCCGAACGCCGGTGCGAGCGTCCGGCTGGTCTACTTCGACGACGGCCTCGGCCTGCTCGTCGAGGACGACGGCAAGGGCGCTCCCCACGAGCTGTACGAGGAGGGCGGCGCCGACGGTCAGGGGCACGGGCTGATCGGTATGCGCGAACGCGTCGGTATGGTCGGCGGCACGCTGGACGCGGGTCCCCGCCCCGGCGGTGGCTTCCGGATCAGCGCGCTGTTGCCCCTGAAGCCCGCACACTGACACGGCCATGCCAGACGCTGACACCTGTAACGGACACGGAAGAGGACCCCGATGGCGATCCGCGTAATGCTCGTCGACGACCAGGTGCTGCTGCGCACCGGGTTCCGGATGGTGCTGGCGGCCCAGCCGGACATGGAGGTCGTGGCGGAGGCGGGCGACGGCGTCGAGGCCCTCCAGGTGGTGCGGTCGACCGAGGTGGACGTGGTCCTCATGGACGTCCGCATGCCGAAGCTGGACGGCGTCGAGGCCACCCGCCGCATCTGCGCGGACCCGAACCCGCCGAAGGTGCTCATCCTGACCACCTTCGACCTCGACGAGTACGCCTTCTCCGGGCTGAAGGCCGGGGCCTCCGGCTTCATGCTCAAGGACGTGCCGCCCGGCGAGTTGCTGGCCGCGATCCGTTCCGTGCACAGCGGCGACGCCGTGGTCGCGCCCTCCACCACCCGGCGCCTCCTCGACCGGTTCGCCCCGATGCTCCCGAGCACCGGCACGGAACCCCGGCACAAGGAGCTGGAACGGCTCACCGAACGGGAGCGCGAGGTCATGATCCTCGTCGCCCAGGGCCTCTCCAACGGCGAGATCGCCGCTCGCCTCGTCCTCTCCGAGGCCACGGTCAAGACCCACGTCGGCCGCATTCTCACCAAGCTGGGCCTGCGCGACCGCGTCCAGGTGGTCGTCCTGGCGTACGAGACGGGGCTGGTACGGGCCGGGGGACAGCCCTGAGCCGCAGCCAGGCCCGCACACCGGGAGGGGTCCGCCGGCAGCCGCCGGGCGAACCGCAGTTGCTGTGACCCGCGCGCGGCGGCCAGGTCCGGGGCGCGTAGGCGCGTCTCCGGATCGGACAGCGCGTCGCGCTTTCGCGATTCGTACCCGGGAGTGCGGACGAACTCCGGCCCGGCGTCGGCGAACTGGTCGTCCGTCAGCTTGTCCAGCAGATCCAGGTCGTCGGCGAGCGCCGCGCCCGGAAGCGGGTCCCGGCCCGGGATCCCGGCGAACGGCATGAACAGGTCCGAGAACGTCGTCCGCCAGGCGAGGGCGCGACGACCGGCCTCTCCCGCCGCAGTCCGGTGATGTCGACGCGCACGCCCATGACCCCATGGTGCACTCGACCACTGACAACACCCCCGCCCGGATCACAGCCCCGCTCACCACCGGGCAGCCGATTCGCCCGGTCCCCGTCCGCTTGTCGGCCTACTCCCCGGTGACCTTCTCCACCAGCGCCACGAAGTCCCCGACCGCCCGCCGCACGTCCTCCGCCGTCCACTCCAGCGCAGCGGCCCGCACCTCGACCTCCGTGACGGCCAGCCCGGGCCCGCCCCGGTCCCAGGAGCGGGCGAAGAGCAGCGCGTCCGTCTGCTCCCCCTGCCGGACCGAGGCCTCCGCGACGACATCCACGTCGTACGGCAGCCAGACCTGGAACTCGTTGGTGTGCGGCTCCTCGGGGTGCACGCGGGACCACGGCACCCCCGCCGCCGCGAACCCCTCCCGCAGCGCGGCGGCGACCACGCGCGCGTGGCGCACGTATTCCGGCAGCCGGGGCAGCTCCCGCTCCAGCCCGAGGAGGGCCGACAGGACGGTGGGGAACTGGTGGAAGAGCTGGCCGCCGTATCGGTGCCGCCAGGCCTTCGCCTCGTCGACGAGCGTCCTGGGGCCGGCGATCGCGGCACCGGCGAAGGCGTCGAGGGACTTGTAGAACGACACGTAGACGCTGTCGGCGAGGCCCGCGATCTCGTCCAGGGGACGGCCGAAGTGGGTCGTGGACTCCCACAGGCGGGCCCCGTCGAAGTGGACCACCGCGTCCCGCTCGCGTGCCGCCTCGACGGCCTCGGTCAGCTCCTCCCAGGAGGGGAGCACGAAACCGGCCTCCCTCAGGGGCAGTTCGAGCATCAGCGTCCCGAAGGGCTCGTCGAAGCCGCGCACTTCGTCGGCGGTCGGCATCCGTGGCTCGCTCGTCAGCCGGACCGGCCGCAACCCGCTGACCTGGCTGAACGCATACCGTTCGTGCATCTCGGGGTGGGCGAGGGCATGCAGGGCGACCGTGGGGTTCCCGGTGCGGCCCGCCCAGCAGCGCAGCGCCACCTGCTGGGCCATCGTGCCGGTGGGGAAGAACGCGGCGGCCTCCATGCCGAGCAGCGCGGCGGTCCGCTTCTCCAGCGCCTCGACGACCCCGTTGCCGTAGACGTCCGCCGACTCGTCCAGGTCGTACACGTCCCCGGCCGCGTCCAGCAGCGCCAGCCGCTCCCGGATCGTCGCCAGCGCACTCGTCCGCGACAGCACCCGCCCGGCCGCCCGATGGGCGACCCGCCGCCGCTCGTAGCGCAGCAGCGCCGCGGACTCCTCCGCCGTCGGTTCCCCGGCCTCCGCCGCCGGTCGCCCGGCCTCGGAGGCCGTCCGCCCGTGTGCCTCTTCCGCCGTCTGCTCCGCTGTATCGCTCATCCCGGGATCATCCCCCGGGGCCGCCTCGTCCGGCACCCGGTTTCCCGTCCGGCGATCCGTAGTTCGGCGGACAGACGCGACCTGCGGGAACGGCTCGCGGAAACCCACAGCCTGTGGACAACCGAACGCCCCTCGAACCAATCGCGTTAACATGACGAGAAATCGTCCGGTACCCGGAGCGGACTGGAACGGGAAGGCCGCCAGCGAGTGAGTACATTCCAGCAACCAGAGCCGAAGGACCGCCCCGCGCGGCTCACCGTCGGTGTCGTCGGCGCCGGCCGCGTCGGTCCCGCGCTGGCGGCGTCACTGCAACTGGCGGGCCACCGACCGGTGGCCGTGTCCGGCGTCTCCGACGCCTCCAGGCGGCGGGCCGCCGAACTGCTGCCCGAGGTACCGCTGATGCCCCCGGCCGACGTGCTGCGGCACGCGGACCTGGTCCTGCTGACCGTCCCGGACGACGCCCTGCCGGGCCTCGTCGAGGGCCTCGCCGAGACCGGTTCCGTACGGCCGGGCCAGCTCCTCGTGCACACCTCCGGGCGGTACGGCGCGAAGGTGCTGGACCCCGCGCTCCGAGCCGGGGCGCTGCCGCTGGCGCTGCACCCCGCGATGACGTTCACGGGGACTCCGGTGGACGTGCAGCGGCTCGCCGGGTGCTCCTTCGGGGTCACGGCGCCGGACGCGCTGCGGCTGGCCGCCGAGGCGCTGGTGATCGAGATGGGCGGCGAGCCGGAGTGGATCGCCGAGGAGAACCGCCCGCTCTACCACGCGGCCCTCGCGCTGGGCGCCAACCACCTGGTGACCCTGGTCGCCCAGTCCATGGAGCTGCTGCGCACGGCCGGCGTCGAGGCCCCCGACCGCATGCTCGGCCCGCTCCTGGGCGCCGCCCTGGACAACGCCCTGCGCTCCGGGGACGCGGCCCTCACCGGCCCCGTCGCGCGCGGCGACGCGGGCACGGTCGCCGCGCATGTCGCCGAGTTGCGCGCGCACGCGCCGGCGACCGTCGCCGGGTATCTGGCGATGGCCCGCGCGACCGCCGACCGTGCCCTCGCCCACGGCCTGCTCAAGCCGGAGCTCGCCGAGGACCTCCTCGGGGTACTCGCGGACGGGACGACCGGGACCACCGGAGCCGACGGGACCGAAGGGGACGCCCGATGACGATCAGCGTGCCGCGCACCGCCGACGAACTGCACGCACGCGCGCGTGCGGGGCGCCGGGCCGTCGTGATGACCATGGGCGCCCTGCACGAGGGCCACGCCACGCTGATCCGCACCGCGCGCGAGATCGCGGGCGACGCGGGCGAGGTCGTCGTCACCGTCTTCGTGAACCCCCTCCAGTTCGGCGCGGGCGAGGACCTCGACCGCTACCCGCGCACCCTGGACGCCGACGTCAAGCTCGCCGAACAGGCGGGCGCGGACGCGGTGTTCGCCCCGGGCGTCGACGAGGTCTACCCCGGCGGGGAGCCTCAGGTCCGCATCACCGCGGGCCCCATGGGCGAGCGCCTGGAGGGTGCCTCCCGCCCCGGCCACTTCGACGGCATGCTCACCGTCGTCGCCAAGCTGCTCCACCTCACCCGCCCCGACGTGGCGCTCTACGGCCAGAAGGACGCGCAGCAGCTCGCCCTGATCCGCCGTATGGTCCGGGACCTGAACTTCGGCGTGGAGATCGTGGGCGTACCGACCGTGCGCGAGGCCGACGGTCTGGCCCTGTCGAGCCGCAACCGGTATCTGTCCACCGAGGAGCGCCGTACGGCCCTGGCGCTCTCCCAGGCGCTGTTCGCGGGCCGCGACCGGCACGCCGCGCAGGAGGCGCTGCGCGCGCGGGCCCGCGAAGTGCCCGCCACGCGCGCGCGTGCCGAGGCCCTGAGCGCGATCGGCGAGTCCCGCGCGGCCGCCGACGCGCACGCCATGGCGAAGTCCGCGCCCGGCGGCCCGGCCGCCGTCCGCGCCGCCGCCCGCCTCGTCCTCGACGAGGCCCTGCGCATGAAGCCGCCGCTCGTCCTGGACTACCTGGCCCTGGTCGACCCGGCCGACTTCACCGACATCCCGGACGACTTCACCGGCGAAGCCGTCCTCGCCGTCGCGGCCCGGGTGGGGACGACCCGGCTGATCGACAACATCCCCCTGACCTTCGGAGCCGCCTCGTGACCAGCACAGGCATACGCCCGCCCGTCGCCCACCACCACCCTCGAACGGGAGCGCTTCGCGCTCGCCCCCGCTTGCACGCGCCCGCACCGGGATGGTCCATCGCCGCCGACGTCGTGGTCGTCGGCTCGGGCGTCGCCGGCCTCACCGCCGCGCTGCGCTGCGAGGCCGCCGGCCTGAACACGGTCGTCGTCACCAAGGCCCGCCTCGACGACGGCTCCACCCGCTGGGCCCAGGGCGGCATCGCCGCCGCGCTCGGCGAGGGCGACACCCCCGAACAGCACCAGGACGACACCCTGGTCGCGGGCGCGGGCCTGTGCGACGAGGACGCCGTACGGCTCCTCGTCACGGAGGGACCCGACGCGGTACGCCGCCTGATCGAGACCGGCGCGCACTTCGACGAGTCGGAGGAAGGCGGCCTGGAGCTGACCCGCGAGGGCGGCCACCACCGCCGCCGGATCGCCCACGCGGGCGGTGATGCCACCGGCGCCGAGATCTCCCGGGCCCTCGTCGAGGCCGTACGCGCGCGTGGGCTGCGTACGGTTGAGAACGCGCTCGTCCTGGACCTGCTGACCGACGCCGACGGCGGCACCGCCGGTGTCACCCTGCACGTCATGGGCGAGGGCCAGCACGACGGCGTGGGAGCCGTCCACGCCCCCGCCGTGGTCCTCGCCACCGGCGGCATGGGCCAGGTCTTCTCCGCCACCACCAACCCGTCCGTGTCCACCGGCGACGGCGTGGCCCTCGCCCTGCGCGCGGGCGCGGAGGTCTCCGACCTCGAATTCGTCCAGTTCCACCCGACCGTGCTGTTCCTCGGCGCGGACGCGGAGGGCCAGCAGCCCCTGGTCTCCGAGGCGGTACGCGGCGAGGGCGCCCACCTCGTCGACGCCGACGGCACACGCTTCATGGTCGGCCAGCACGAACTGGCCGAACTGGCGCCCCGGGACATCGTCGCCAAGGGCATCATGCGCCGCATGCAGGAGCAGGGCGCCGAACACATGTACCTGGACGCCCGGCACTTCGGCGCCGACATGTGGGAGCACCGCTTCCCGACGATCCTCGCCGCCTGCCGCGCCCATGGCCTCGACCCGGTCACCGAGCCCATCCCGGTCGCCCCGGCCGCCCACTACGCCTCCGGCGGCGTCCGCACCGACTCCCACGGCCGGACGACCGTCCCCGGCCTCTACGCCTGCGGCGAGGTCGCCTGCACCGGCGTCCACGGCGCCAACCGGCTCGCCTCGAACTCCCTCCTGGAGGGCCTGGTCTACGCCGAGCGCATCGTCGCCGACATCGCCGCGGCCCACGCCGGGAACGGCCTCCACGCGGGCGTGCCCCAGCCCGTCCCGTACGCCGAGAAGCCCGCGCACCCGCTGCTCGCCCCGGAGATACGGTTCGCGATCCAGCGGATCATGACGGAGGGCGCCGGCGTCCTGCGCTCCGAGGCCTCTCTGGCGACCGCCGCCGCGGCCCTGGACCGGCTGCACGCCGAGGCCCGCGGCGCCCTCGACGAGAACGGCAAGACCGCCGAACCCGGCGTCGACACCTGGGAGACCACCAACCTCCTGTGCGTGGCCCGCGTCCTGGTCGCCGCCGCCCAGCTGCGCGAGGAGACCCGCGGCTGCCACTGGCGCGAGGACGAGCCCGAGCGCGACGACACCGCCTGGCGCCGCCATATCGTCGTACGGCTGAATCCGGACCGGACGCTCGCCGTACACACCACGGATACCGCAGACTTCCCCCCGACCCGGCAGCACCAGCAGGAGCAGTGACAGACGTGAGCACCCCCGACCTTCCCCTCGCCCAGAGCGGCGGCTGCGGCGACGGCTGCGCCTGCGGCGCCGACGACGGCCTCAACGAGGAATATCTGGAGTGCGGGCTCGACCCCGCGCTCGCCCAGCTCCTGGCCGACGCCGGACTCGACCCCGTGGAGGTCGAGGACATCGCCAACGTCGCCATCCAGGAGGACCTCGACCACGGCGTGGACGTCACCACGGTCGCCACCATCCCCGAGGACGCCCGCGCCACCGCCGACTTCACCGCCCGCGAGGGCGGCGTCGTGGCGGGCCTCAGAATCGCCGAGGCGGTCCTCTCGGTGGCCTGCTCCGACGAGTTCGAGGTCGAGCGGCACGTCGACGACGGCGACACCGTCGAGGCCGGCCAGAAACTCCTCAGCGTCACCGGCGCCACCCGCGACCTCCTCACCGCCGAGCGCAGCGCCCTGAACCTGCTGTGCCGCCTCTCCGGCATCGCGACCGCCACGCGCGCGTGGACGGACGCCCTGGACGGCACGAAGGCGAAGGTGCGCGACACCAGGAAGACGACACCGGGCCTCAGGTCCCTGGAGAAGTTCGCGGTCCGCTGCGGCGGCGGGATCAACCACCGCATGTCCCTCTCGGACGCGGCGCTGGTCAAGGACAACCACGTGGTCGCCGCCGGCGGCGTCGCCCAGGCCTTCAAGGCCGTGCGCGAGATGTTCCCCGAGGTGCCCATCGAGGTCGAGGTCGACACCCTCCACCAGCTCCGCGAGGTCGTCGACGCGGGCGCCGACCTGATCCTCCTGGACAACTTCACGCCGGTCGAGTGCGAGGAGGCCGTCGCGATCGTCGCCGGCCGGGCGGCACTGGAGGCCTCGGGCCGCCTGACCCTCACGAACGCGAAGGCGTACGCGGACACGGGCGTCGACTACCTGGCCGTCGGGGCCCTGACCCACTCCTCCCCGATCCTGGACATCGGCCTCGACCTGCGCGCGGCCGAGTAGGGCGGGGACGGGCCATGCTGCTGACCATCGACGTGGGCAACACCCACACCGTCCTCGGTCTGTTCGACGGCGAGGACATCATCGAACACTGGCGCATCTCCACGGACGCGCGCCGCACCGCCGACGAACTCGCGGTCCTCCTCCAGGGCCTCATGGGCATGCACCCGCTCCTCGGCGAGGAACTGGGCGACGGCATCGACGGCATCGCGATCTGCGCCACCGTCCCGTCCGTCCTGCACGAGCTGCGCGAGGTGACCCGCCGCTACTACGGCGACGTCCCGGCCGTCCTCGTCGAACCCGGCGTCAAGACGGGCGTGCCCATCCTCACCGACAACCCCAAGGAGGTCGGCGCCGACCGCATCATCAACGCCGTCGCCGCCGTCGAGCTGTACGGCGGCCCGGCCGTCGTCGTCGACTTCGGTACGGCCACGACGTTCGACGCGGTCAGCGCGCGCGGCGAGTACGTCGGCGGTGTCATCGCCCCCGGCATCGAGATCTCCGTCGAGGCCCTCGGCGTCAAGGGCGCCCAGCTCCGCAAGATCGAGGTCGCCCGGCCCCGCAGCGTGATCGGCAAGAACACGGTCGAGGCCATGCAGTCCGGCATCGTCTACGGCTTCGCCGGCCAGGTCGACGGTGTGGTGGGCCGCATGGTCCGCGAACTCGCCGACGATCCCGAGGACGTGACGGTGATCGCGACGGGTGGGTTGGCGCCGATGGTCCTGGGCGAGTCCTCGGTGATAGACGAGCACGAGCCGTGGCTGACGCTGATCGGCCTGCGGCTGGTGTACGAGCGGAACGTGTCCCGCCTCTGAGGCTCGTTCGCGCAGTTCCCCGCGCCCCTTTCAGGGGCGCGGGGAACTGCGCGAACGGGGTCCGGGGCGGAGCCCCGAGTCTTTTACGGGGTCGAAGGGGCAGCGCCCCTGGGGGATGGGACGGGTAGGGGCGGCGGGGGCGAAATGGAATCCCCCCCACGCGGGTGGTACCCCGGCGCCACGCGCTCCCAGCGCACCTCTTTTGTCTGATTAGCGCGTATCGTCGCCGCATGCCCACGCCCCACGGAACCCGCGGCGGCATGGCGTTCGGCGCTGACGAGCTGCGTGTGCTCCGTCGTGCCCTCGCCCTCGCCCTCAATCCCGGTCCCGCCTCCGCGGAGGAGGTGCAGGACTGCCTCCGGCTCGCCGAGTCCGTCGACGAGGCGACCCGCGAGGACGCCCGCCTGAGGGCCTTCCTGCTGGCCGACCTCGCCCGCTACCGCGCCGCGCTCCCCGGCACGGTCACGGGCTACGCGGCGCTCCTGAAGGAGGCCCTGAACGCCGGGTACCGCCCCCACCCGGACGACCTCTCCGCACTGCGCGCCCTGCGCGGCAATGCGGCCGCCGCGGCCCTCCTGGAGCGCTGCCGCCCCCTCGCCGAACAGGACGCGCGCGCCCGCTTCACGGGGCGCCCGGTCACACCGGTGGTCGTCGTTCCGGCCTCCCGCAGCGGCTCCGGCGCCCGCTCCCGGCTCCGGCTCACCGCACTCCCCGGCGGTCTGTCGGAGAGCGTCACGCACGCGCGTGACGCCGCCGGAAAGCCGGCCGAGCCGAACCCCGCCCGGCCCTCCCGTCCCGCCCAGCCCGCCGACAAGCCGGGCCCGGTCCGGCGACCCGACGCCCCGAACCCGGCCCGCCGCCCCATCCCCACCCCCGGCGAGGTCTTCCCGCCCAAGCGGAAACCGTCGGCCCCGCCCGCGAAACGGCCCCAGCAACTGGCCGCCGTCTAGCGCTGGCTACCCTGGACACATGGACTACGTCTCCGCGCTGCTGCCCCCCTTCGTGATGGCCGTGCTGTTCATCAGCGTCATCAGGCTGATCGTGAAGACCCAGGGCGGCCCCAACAAGGCCAAGGAGGACGCGGTCGTCGACGCGGCACTCGCCCGCGCGGAGAACGCCCGCCAGGCCACCGACACCCACCCCAAGGGCACCGGCGCCTGACGCTACGCGGTCCCATCGGCGTACGACTCGTGTGTTTTTCGAGTCGTACGCCCTTTTTGATCTCATTCTCCGGATATTGTGGGGAACTGTGCCTCGCCCATTGGGAGAACTCGAAGACGCGGTCATGACGCGGGTGTGGAAGTGGAACCGCCCGGTGACCGTTCGAGAAGTCCTGGAAGACCTTCAGCGGGAACGGTCCATCGCGTACACCACGGTGATGACCGTTCTGGACAATCTCCATCAGAAGGGCTGGGTGCGCCGTGAGGCCGAAGGCCGGGCCTATCGATATGAGGCGGTCTCCACTCGCGCCGCCTACGCGGCCGCACTGATGAACGAGGCCTGGTCGCAGAGCGACAACCCCGGGGCCGCTCTCGTCGCCTTCTTCGGGATGATGAGCGAGGAACAGCGACAGGCGCTCACCGACGCCGTACGCATCGTGCAAGGCCCCGACGCCGTCAAACCCGAACCGGCCGCGCCCGCCGCCCCGGCCGTCGAAACCCCTGCTGAAACCGCCGGCGAATCCGTCGAATCGTCCGGCGAAACACAGGGGACCCCCGGCGAATCCCCGGATCTTCCCGGGCGATAGCGTCCGCTCATGCCAGCAACGAGTCCCGAAGTCACCGCAAAAGCCATCACCGTCAGGCGGGCTCGGACCAGCGATGTCCCGCACGTGCGCCGCCTCCTCGACTCGTACGTCCAGCGCCGCATCCTGCTCGACAAAGCGACGGTCACGCTTTACGAGGACATCCAGGAGTTCTGGGTCGCGGAACGGGACGACAACGCCCAGGTCGTCGGCTGCGGGGCGCTGCACGTGATGTGGGAGGACCTCGCGGAAGTCCGTACTCTCGCGGTGGACTCGGAGGCCAAGGGTCTGGGCGTCGGTCACCAGTTGCTGGAGAAGTTGCTGCACACCGCTCGCTGGCTGGGTGTTCGCCGCGTTTTCTGTCTGACCTTCGAAGTCGAGTTCTTCGCGAAGCACGGCTTCGTGGAGATCGGTGAGACTCCGGTCGACACCGATGTCTACGCGGAGCTGCTGCGTTCCTATGACGAGGGCGTCGCGGAGTTCCTCGGTCTCGAACGAGTGAAACCGAACACCTTGGGCAACAGCCGGATGCTTCTGCATCTGTGATCGCCGACCGAGACCTATTCCGGTGAGGTCTTCCGGTGAGGCTCACCTTGCCCGGTGCCCTATGTCCGAAACGCGCACGTTTCCGGTCTTCCCCGGGCTCCTCGCCCTCTCCGCAGCCTCTCCTCGGTCTCTCCCAGGGGTTTGTGTTTTTCCTGGAAAAGCGGTTTGCTTTCCGACGTACTGCAGTACTGCATATAACAGGGGACGCGAAACAGCGGCTCACGCCGCAGGCCCTCGGCCCTGAAGTTATCGATGAAAGGAAATCCAGTGGCACAGAAGGTTCAGGTCCTTCTTGTCGACGACCTCGACGGCGGCGAGGCGGACGAGACCGTGACGTTCGCGCTGGACGGCAAGACGTACGAGATCGACCTCACGACCGCCAACGCCGACAAGCTTCGCGGTCTTCTCGACCCCTACGTCAAGGGTGGTCGGCGTACCGGAGGCCGTGCCGCGGGCGGGCGTGGCAAGGCCCGCGCCGCTTCCGGCGGCAGCCAGGACACCGCGGCCATCCGCGCCTGGGCGAAGGAGAACGGCTACGAGGTCAACGACCGCGGCCGTGTCCCCGCCTCCATCCGCGAGGCCTACGAGAAGGCCAACGGCTGAGATTCCGACGGCCCGGTGCTCGCGCGCCGCAGCCGGACGCGGTGGCAGTGCGTCGCCACCGTGTCCACCACTCGCACGAGGTCGGGGGCGCCCCCACCGCCCCCCAACGCCGACATGGTCGGCAGCGAGGGTTCCACCTCGCGCCCCGGCTCGGGGGGCCGCAACCATTCGGCGGCCCCCTGTGATCCGGCCTCCCGCAGCCCGCCCCCGAGCCTTCCGGCCCCGCCCGGAGGCGTCGGCGCCGCCATGAGACCGCCCGTTCCGACGGCAGTGAGGTCCAGGTCGAGGCCGCCCCAGTCCAGCCACTCCAGCAGCCCCGGCAACTCCTCCGCGCTGCCCGCCGCGACAAGCAGCCGCATCCGCCCGCCGTGCGACACCACCGGCGAGCCCGGTCCCGGAATCGGGCCCAGATGCCTGAGCGCCGCGATCCCCGCCTCCGCCGGCACATCGAGCACATCGAAGCGCAGCCCCGTAATGACATGTACGGGCGTTCCGGGCACGGTCGCCCAACCGAGATCGTTCTCGTACCACCGCCGCACCGCGTCACACGGGATATCGCCCGGAACATCGCGTGATTCAGCGCCCGAAATGGCGCTCCGGTCGAACGGTCGGCGGGGAAGGGGGACGATGGCCATGTCAGGAGCAACCGTGCGAAGGACCCCGGAGTTACGCTGGGTATGGGCACGGATGCGGAGAGTGCCGGGAAAGGGGGCGTTCCGCGGTGAGTAGCGACGCAAGGATGTTCGCCCTTAGCGGAGGGAACCGGTGCATCCGGCATGGAGTGTCAGTCCCTACGGGTAAGACATCCCTAGTGGGAGGGGGCGACACGCAGGAAAGGCCGTCTCGCGTTCGCCATCGGCGTACTGCTGGTGGGGGTAACTGCCTGGCCTGCGGGAACATCGTCTCGCACCATCGGGTTGGAGCAGATGTCGGCGTTCGGGGTCAGGAGGCCAAGGACGGTGTCGGCAGTTGGAATGAGCGGTCCCCGCTTGCGGGACTAAGCTGCGGAAGGACAGGGAGGGGAGCGTCCCCTTACTGCCTGACCGCTCTGAGGAGCGATTAACGATGTTCGAGAGGTTCACCGACCGCGCGCGGCGGGTTGTCGTCCTGGCTCAGGAAGAAGCCCGGATGCTCAACCACAACTACATCGGCACCGAGCACATCCTCCTGGGCCTGATCCACGAGGGTGAGGGTGTCGCCGCTAAGGCCCTGGAGAGCCTCGGGATTTCGCTCGAGGCGGTCCGCCAGCAGGTGGAGGAGATCATCGGGCAGGGGCAGCAGGCCCCGTCCGGGCACATCCCCTTCACCCCCCGTGCCAAGAAGGTCCTGGAGCTGTCGCTCCGCGAGGCCCTTCAGCTGGGCCACAACTACATCGGCACGGAGCACATCCTGCTCGGCCTGATCCGTGAGGGCGAGGGCGTCGCCGCCCAGGTCCTGGTCAAGCTGGGCGCAGATCTCAACCGCGTGCGGCAGCAGGTGATCCAGCTGCTCTCCGGTTACCAGGGCAAGGAGACCGCCACCGCCGGCGGGCCTGCCGAGGGCACCCCCTCGACGTCCCTGGTCCTCGACCAGTTCGGCCGGAACCTCACCCAGGCCGCTCGTGAGTCCAAGCTCGACCCGGTCATCGGGCGCGAGAAGGAGATCGAGCGGGTCATGCAGGTGCTGTCCCGCCGTACGAAGAACAACCCGGTCCTGATCGGTGAGCCCGGCGTCGGCAAGACCGCCGTCGTCGAGGGCCTCGCCCAGGCCATCGTCAAGGGCGAGGTGCCCGAGACCCTCAAGGACAAGCACCTCTACACCCTGGACCTCGGCGCGCTGGTCGCCGGCTCCCGCTACCGCGGTGACTTCGAGGAGCGCCTGAAGAAGGTGCTCAAGGAGATCCGCACCCGCGGCGACATCATCCTGTTCATCGACGAGCTGCACACGCTGGTCGGTGCGGGTGCCGCCGAGGGCGCCATCGACGCGGCTTCGATCCTGAAGCCGATGCTGGCCCGCGGTGAGCTGCAGACCATCGGCGCCACCACGCTGGACGAGTACCGCAAGCACCTGGAGAAGGATGCGGCCCTGGAGCGCCGCTTCCAGCCCATCCAGGTCGCCGAGCCCTCGCTCCCGCACACCATCGAGATCCTCAAGGGTCTCCGCGACCGGTACGAGGCGCACCACCGCGTCTCGATCACGGACGAGGCCCTGGTGCAGGCGGCGACGCTCGCCGACCGGTACATCTCGGACCGCTTCCTGCCGGACAAGGCGATCGACCTGATCGACGAGGCCGGTTCCCGGATGCGTATCCGCCGGATGACCGCGCCGCCGGACCTGCGCGAGTTCGACGAGAAGATCGCCGGTGTCCGCCGGGACAAGGAGTCCGCGATCGACTCGCAGGACTTCGAGAAGGCCGCCTCCCTGCGCGACAAGGAGAAGCAGCTCCTCGCCGCGAAGGCCAAGCGGGAGAAGGAGTGGAAGGCCGGCGACATGGACGTCGTCGCCGAGGTCGACGGCGAGCTGATCGCCGAGGTCCTCGCGACCGCCACCGGCATCCCGGTCTTCAAGCTGACCGAGGAGGAGTCCTCGCGTCTGCTCCGCATGGAGGACGAGCTCCACAAGCGGGTCATCGGCCAGGTCGACGCCGTCAAGGCGCTGTCGAAGGCGATCCGTCGTACGCGTGCGGGCCTCAAGGACCCGAAGCGCCCCGGTGGTTCGTTCATCTTCGCCGGCCCGTCCGGTGTCGGTAAGACCGAGCTGTCCAAGGCGCTCGCCGAGTTCCTCTTCGGTGACGAGGACGCGCTGATCTCCCTCGACATGTCGGAGTTCAGCGAGAAGCACACGGTCTCCCGTCTCTTCGGTTCGCCCCCCGGTTACGTGGGCTACGAGGAGGGCGGCCAGCTGACGGAGAAGGTGCGGCGCAAGCCGTTCTCGGTGGTCCTCTTCGACGAGGTCGAGAAGGCCCACCCGGACATCTTCAACTCGCTGCTGCAGATCCTGGAGGACGGTCGTCTGACCGACTCCCAGGGCCGGGTCGTGGACTTCAAGAACACGGTCATCATCATGACGACCAACCTCGGCACCCGGGACATCTCCAAGGGCTTCAACCTGGGCTTCGCGGCCTCGGGCGACAAGAAGACCAACTACGAGCGCATGAAGAACAAGGTCTCGGACGAGCTCAAGCAGCACTTCCGGCCCGAGTTCCTCAACCGTGTCGACGACGTCGTCGTCTTCCCGCAGCTCACGCAGGAGGACATCCTGCGGATCGTCGACCTGATGATCGGCAAGGTCGACGAGCGCCTGAAGGACCGGGACATGGGCATCGAGCTCTCCCAGTCCGCCAAGGAGCTGCTGTCCAAGAAGGGTTACGACCCCGTGCTGGGCGCCCGGCCGCTGCGCCGGACCATCCAGCGCGAGATCGAGGACACCCTCTCCGAGAAGATCCTCTTCGGCGAGCTGCGCCCCGGCCACATCGTGGTCGTGGACACCGAGGGCGAGGGCGAGGCCAAGACCTTCACCTTCCGGGGTGAGGAGAAGGCGGCACTGCCCGACGTCCCGCCGATCGAGCAGGCGGCCGGCGGCGCCGGACCCAACCTGAGCAAGGACGCGTAACCGCCGCGCTCGGCCTGAGCGGAAGGGGCTGCCCCAGGACTTCGGTCCTGGGGCAGCCCCCTTTGTCTGTCCGGTTGTATCCAGCTGAATTCAGGCAGGAGAGGCTGCTCCGGGGCGATGGCTCCGGGGCGGCCTCTTTGCTGAGGCGGCGGCGTAGCCCGCGTCACAATTCGGGGTTATCCGTTCCGGGTGGCCGGTGACATGCCGCACAGGGAATTTGTCCGGTACTAGGCGGAATAGTCGATGGGCGGTGGATGGATAGCGGCGGGCAAATCGGACTTTTAGGTTCGAGAGTGTGGGGTTTGGCGGTGGAGTGCAGATGGGGGCTGTTTTGAGGGGCACTGTCAAGGAGTGGGGGTATTTCGGGTGGTGTACGACCTTCGGTCGTAGGTCACACGTTTGAGCGGTTTGGTGCTTTAGGGGTACCAAGGGTTGTCCCGCTCGGCGGTCGCAGATGTGTGCCGGGTGGGATGTGTGTCCGTCAGGGCACCGTCCTTGTCTCCGTCCCCCGTGAGGTACACCCATGTCGCAGCGTGTTCGCACTCCCCGTTCCCGTATGTCCCAGCTTCGTGTCCGGGCCGCCGTGGTGGCCGTCGGGATGGGGGTCTCGGGTGTGCTGGGGGTAGGGGTCGCGGCCGCCGCCGGTGGTGCTCAGGCCGCGAGCACCGGCACCGTCCAGGCCGCCGCCGCCAAGAAGGCGGCCTCCTGGGTCAGCCCGGTCAAGGGCTACAAGCTGAGCGCGCGGTTCGCGCAGGCCGGGAACATGTGGTCCGCGAAGCACAGCGGGCAGGACTTCGCCGTCAAGAGCGGTACGGCGGTCGCCGCCGCGCACGGCGGAACCGTCGTGAAGGCCGGCGGCAACGGCGCCGGTGACGGCCCCGCGTACGGCAACGCCGTCGTCATCAAGCACGGCAACGGCACCTTCTCGCAGTACGCCCATCTCTCGAAGGTGAGCGTGAAGGTCGGGCAGGTCGTCAAGACCGGGCAGCGCATAGCCTTCTCCGGCAACACCGGCAACTCCAGCGGACCGCACCTGCACTTCGAGATCCGTACGACCGCGAGCTACGGCTCCGGCGTCGACCCGGTCGCCTTCCTCCGCACCAAGGGCGTCACCGTCTGAGCCGAGCCCGACTCGGTGACGCCGTACGGTTCACTCCGTACGGCGTCAGCAGGGGGCCGACACCCGAATGCGGTGGCTTTCAGGAGCTCCGCGCGCCGGCGTGCGCCTGTGTCACCAGATCGATCGCGACCTCCAGGACCGCCTTGCGCTTGTCCTCGGGGTCGCCTTCGACGTCCCGGAGGCCGAACATCCCGGCGTGCATGGTGAACAGGGCGCTGACGCAGCGGACCTGGTCGGTCAGGGCGGCGTCCGGCTCCTTGACGGTGTCGATCAGGCGGAGCATGCGGTCCTTGAACGTCTCGCCGACGCTCAGCTCGCGCACCGTTGCCTGGTTCTCCTGCATGAAGCGGAAGAGGGGGGCCACGTCGGCCAGGGCCACGCTGTAGCGGCGGAGGATCTCCCGCTTGGTGTCGAGGGTGCGCGGCTGGGCGTCCGCCCACTCGATCAGTTCGTCGATCGGGCGCCGCAGGTCCTGGAAGAGGCCGATGAGGATGTCTTCCTTGGTCTTGAAGTGGTAGTAGAGCGCCGCTTTCGTCACGTCCAGGCGCTCGGCGATCTCCCGCAGCGAGGTCTTCTCGTATCCCTGCTCGGCGAAGAGTTCGAGGGCGACGTCCTGGATGCGCTGACGCGTGTCGCCGCGACGCTGCCGCTTGGGCGTCGGGTCACCGCCGACGTCCGCCGTGACGTCGTCTGTCGTGCCGCTCATCCTCGTACTCCTCGCCGTCGCGGAAGGCCTGGGTCGGTCAAGCCTCGGCCAAGCCCGTCGAACTTACTTGACGCCCGGCTAGTTAGAGCCCTAGCTTCCCTAAGTGTAGACAACTAGCCGGTCGGCAAGTAAGTACCCCGGCGGGTGAGAGCGCGGCAGTGAGTGCGCAAGGCTCCGGGGGGAGTGGAGGACCGTGATGGACGCGGAAACCAAGAGGGAAGCGAGCGGTGGGACGGGCGGTGGGACGGACGGGCCGCAGCCGCGCAGTGTGCGGGTCGTGCTGCTCGCGCTCATGATCGCCATGCTGCTCGCGATGCTCGACAACATGATCATCGGGACCGCGATGCCGACGATCGTGGGTGAGCTCGGGGGCCTGGAGCACCTCTCCTGGGTCGTCACCGCGTACACGCTCGCGACCGCCGCCTCCACCCCCATCTGGGGCAAGCTCGGCGACCTCTACGGCCGCAAGCAAGTCTTCATGACCTCGATCGTGATCTTCCTGATCGGGTCGGCGCTGAGCGGGATGGCCCAGGACATGGGCCAGCTGATCGCGTTCCGGGCGGTCCAGGGGCTCGGGGCCGGCGGGCTGATGGTCGGCGTCATGGCGATCATCGGCGACCTGATACCGCCGCGCGAGCGGGGCAAGTACCAGGGGATGATGGCCGGGGTGATGGCCCTCGCCATGATCGCCGGGCCGCTGGTCGGCGGGACCATCACCGACCACTGGGGATGGCGCTGGTCCTTCTACATCAACCTGCCGCTCGGCGTCGTGGCGCTGGTCGCCGTCAGCGCCGTACTGCATCTGCCGAAGCCGTCGCGGGACGGCCGGTCGGCGCGGAACATCGACTACCTGGGCGCGGCGCTGCTGACCGTCGGCATCACGGCGATCGTGCTGGTCACGACATGGGGCGGGACCGAGTACGCCTGGGGGTCGGCCGTCATCATGGAGCTGATCGCGATCGGGGTGGCCTCGCTGGTGGGGTTCCTGTTCGTGCAGAAGCGGGTGGCGGAGCCGGTGATACCGCTGCACATCTTCCGCAGCCGGAACTTCACGCTGATGTCCGTGATCGGTTTCTTCACCGGGTTCGTGATGTTCGGGGCGGTGCTGTTCCTGCCGCTGTTCCAGCAGTCCGTGCAGGGTGCGTCCGCGACCAACTCCGGGCTGTTGCTGCTGCCGATGCTGGGGGCGATGCTCGCGGTGTCGATGGTCGCCGGGCGGGTGACCACGGGGAGCGGGCGGTACAAGGTCTTCCCGGTCGTCGGGAGCGCGCTGATGATCGTGGGGCTGTTTCTGCTGGCGCAGATGGACACCGGTACGAGCCGGGTGACGTCCGGGGTGTTCATGGCGGTGCTGGGTGCCGGTATGGGATGTCTGATGCAGATCACCATGCTCGTCGCGCAGAACAGTGTCGAGATGAAGGACATGGGGGTCGCGTCGTCCACGACCACGCTGGCCCGGACGCTCGGGTCGTCCTTCGGGGTCGCGATCATGGGGGCGCTGTTCAACAGCCGGGTGCAGGACGTGATGGCCGAGCGGGCCGGGGCGTTGGGGTCCGAGGTCACCGAGCGGTCGGCGCAGCTGGACGCGGCGAGTCTGGCGAAGTTGCCGGTGGCGGCGCGGGAGGCGTACCAGTACGCGGTCTCTTCCGGGACCCACTCGGCGTTTCTGCTGGGGGCGGTCGTCTCCGTGGTGGCGCTGGTGGCCGCGGTGTTCGTGAAGGAGGTGCCGTTGCGGGGGGCCGGGGGGTCTGAGGCGGCGGAGGCCGGCAGTGGGGTTGCCGGGGCCAAGGAGACGATGACGGTCTGACCCCGTTCGAACCCCCTGAGTGCGCCTGAGAGCTCGGGGGGTTCGGTGCGTCGGCGGGTGCGGGTGGGTCGGTGGTTGCTCGCGCAGTTCCCCGTGCCCCTAAAAACCCCGGGCGCGACCTATGCCGTCAAGGGGCGCGGGGAACCGCGCGATCGGCCCCCACTCAGCCGCAGACAACCCACGGCCCCAGCTCACCCCACCCCATCACCCGACATCGGCAGCATCGGGTAGCTGCCCGTGTTCGTCGGGGCGTGTTCCGGGAGCCACAGAACCGCGACCGCGCCCTCGGACGGTACGTCGTCCGGGGAGCCGGGTGGGCGGACGTTGCGGAAGGTCAGGCGGGCGCCCAGGACGCGGGCCTGGCCGGCGGCGATGGTGAGGCCCAGGCCGTGGCCCTGGCCGGCGCGGTCGGAGGCGCCGGTGCGGAAGCGGCGGGGGCCGTCGGCGAGGAGCTCCTCGGGGAAGCCGGGGCCGTGATCGCGGACCCGGATCACGCGGCCCTCGACGGAGACCTCGATCGGCGGCCTGCCGTGCTTCGCCGCGTTGGCGATGAGGTTCAGCAGGACGCGTTCGAGGCGACGCGGATCCGTCGTGACCGCCGACTCGTGCACGATCTGGACGCGCACCCCCGCGTCCTTCGCCGCCACCCGCCGGGCCACGAACTCGCCCAGCACGATGTCCTGCAGCTCGGCCCGCTCGGAGGCCCCGTCGAGGCGGGCCACCTCCAGCACGTCCTCGACGAGGGTGCGCATCGCCTGGGCGCGGTCGCGGACCAGTTCGGAGGGGCGGCCCGGAGGGAGGAGTTCCGCGGCCGTCAGGAGGCCGGTCACCGGCGTACGCAGCTCGTGGGCGATGTCCGCCGTCACCCGGCGCTCCGCCTCGATGCGTTGCCGCAGCGTGTCGGCCATGGCGTCCACGGCCCGTGCCAGCTCGGCGGTCTCGTCGCGTACGACACCGCCGATCGCGTCCTGCACCCGTACGTCGGACTCGCCCTTGGCCACCTCGTGCGCGGCGGCCGCCGCCTTGCGCAGCCGGCGGGACATCTGGCCGCCGATGAGCACACCGAGGGCCGAGCCGCCGAAGACGACCGCGATCGAGCCGATGAGCAGGGCCTGGTCGAGGTCCCGCATCACGGCGGAGCTGTGGTCGGTGAAGTCGGTGTGCAGGGACAGGACGCGGCCGTCCTTCAGCGGGACCGCCGCCCAGATGTCGGGCACGCCGTTCTCGCCCTCCGACACGAAGGTGGCCCGGCGGCCCTCCGCCACCTTGGCCAGCAGGTCCCTCGGGATGGCGGGGTCGTCGAGCTTCACCCCGAAGGCACCGGACTTCAGCCGACGCCCCGACTCGTACATCCGCTGGGCGACCTGGATGCGCTCGTCGGCCAGGTCGCGTGAGTTGTCGAGCATCGACACGCGCGCCGCGTTGTGCACGACCAGGCTCAGCGCGATCGCCACCAGCGCCCCGACCAGCGCGATCGCCGCGCTGAGCTGCCATCGCAGGCCGGTACGGATGCCCGACGCGAAGCCAGGGCCGGTCCGGCGGCCGGCAGAGGCCCCGACGGCGGCCCCGACGGCGGTTCCGCTTCCGCCACCGGCGGCACCCGCCCCGGCCCCGAGCCCGGCGGCACCCGACCCACCCCCGCTGCCGGCGGCGCCCGACGTCTCCGGCCCCCGCCCGCCTCGTATGCCCCTCAGGTTCATGTCACCACGCCCCGCTCAGGCCTTGAGCTTGTAGCCGAAGCCGCGGACCGTCTCGATGCGGTCCTGGCCGATCTTCGTCCGGAGGCGCTGGACGTGGACGTCGACGACCCGGGTGTCGCCACCCCAGCCGTAGTCCCACACGCGTTCGAGCAGCTTGTCGCGGGACAGGACCGTGCCGGGGGCGGAGGAGAACTCGAGCAGCAGTCGCATCTCGGTCGGCGTCAGCGCCACCGGCACCCCGGACTTCCGGACCTCCATGCCCTCGGTGTCCACCACCAGCTCGCCGAAGGTGAGCACCCCGCCGGTGCCGGCGGCAGCGGACTCGTCGGCCTTGGCGTCGCCGCTCGCGTGCCCGAAGCGGCGCAGGACCGCGCGGATCCGGGCGACCAGGACGGCACCGTCGAACGGCTTGGTCACATAGTCGTCGGCGCCCGCCTCCAGGCCCAGCACGACGTCGATGGAGTCGGCGCGCGCGGAGAGCATGATCACCGGGACGGTCGACTCGTCACGGATACGGCGGCACAGGGAGACCCCGTCCAGGCCCGGCACCATGACGTCGAGGAGCGCGATGTCGGGCTGGTCCGCGCGGAACGCCTCCAGGCCCGACAGCCCGTCGGGCATGGCCGTGACCGCGAAGCCGTCCCGCTCCAGCGCGAGCTGGGTGGCCTCGCGGATGACGTCGTCGTCCTCGACGAACAGGACATGGGTCTGCTCTGCCATCCGGTGATCTCGTTCACTCTCGGTCGGTACTGATCGGGGTCGGGGTCGCAGTCGGTCTCAGCCCGGTTCGGGGGTGGCAGATTCCGTGCCGCCCACCGCGGTGCTGTACTCGGTGCGCGTACTGGTCCGCTGTACGAAACGGTCCTTGATCCAGCGGTACGTGGTCACTTCCTCGCTGGACGGGTACGACGACGGGTCGCCATTCTCGTACAGCTGCCGGGTGACCAGGAGGTCGCCCCGGTCGATCTCCGCGTAGACGGGGGGCTGTTCGGAGAGGAAGACGCTCCGGTACTTCCCCTTCTCCGCGCGGTACACGTACGACGCCACACCGACGGCGTCCGCGCAGGTCATCACATTGACCACGAGGTCGTCGGCCGAACCCCCGGTCAGACCCCCGTACGTCACGTCCACCGGGTACTCGTCGGCCACACACGGCTTCAGATCGCTCTTGACCGTCCTGCTGACCGCCGGGTCCGCCCGGACCATGCGGACGACCTCCTCGACACTCGGGTGGTCGCCGTCGGAGTCGGCCGAGGCGGAGGCGGACGGCGAGGCCGCGCCCGCCGCGAGGGAGTCGTTGTCGGCCGGTCCCTCGTCGCGTGCGCCGGTCCCGCCCGTACCGCAGGCGGAGACGGAAAGGCCGAGGGCGGCGAGCACGGCCACCGCCGTGATCACCGCCTTCGTGACCTGCCTGGCCCTTGGACCCGGGCCGGCCGCTGTGCTCAGGCCGCGCAACGCTCCTGCTCCTCGCTCGCTTCGAGCGCACGGGCGGCGCGCTCTTCGTGGTCCCGCGACTCCAGCTCCTCGCGGAGCCGCGCCAGCGCACGGTGCAGGGTGCTCTTGACCGTGCCGGCCGACATACCGAGGGCGGCGGCCGTCTCCTCCGTGGACATCTGCTCCCAGTGTCGCAGGACCACGACACTGCGCTGCTTGGGAGCCAGGACCTTCATGATGTCCATGAGGAGGGCGCGGTCCGCGTGCTGCTCGGTGGAGTCCTCGATGCAGGCGTCCGGCAGCTGCTCGGTCGGGACCTCCTCCAGCTTCCGGGCCCGCCACCACTCCGTCCGCGTGTTGATCATGACCCGGCGCAGATACGCGTCCGCCAGCCGCTTGTCCGCTATGCCGTCCCAACGGCCGTACGTCCGCGCCAGCGCCGTCTGCAGCAGATCCTGGGCGTCCACCGGGTCCGGCACCAGCCGGCGGGCGCTGCGCAGCAGCGCGTCCTGCCGAGTGCGGACGTACTCCTCGAATTCGAGCACCTCGCCGTGCGCCATGATCAACCGCCTCCGTTCCCCGTTTCCGGCGCCCGCGCATCCGCGTGCCGCCGGTTGTCCGCCGCTTCGTCCCGCGTGTTCCTGCGGTACGCCAATGAAGCTACGGAGCGGTTGTCACGGTGACGTCCGAGGCAGCCTGCGGAGAACGCTCGGCTGTCCGTCGGTTGTGTAACAGAAGCAGGAAAGGGGTAAAGCCGGTTGGCCTTTGGGGAGGGTGTGGGGTGATTTACCCGGTCGGGCCCGGTCAGGCCCGACCGGGGTCTGTGTTGCGGTCGTGCCTCGGCGATGCGGCGCGGGCTGTGCGGTGTCAGGTGTGTCAGGTGCGTCAGGTGAGGGGGAGCCGGTAGAGGCCGTCCGGGAGGGGTTCCACCAGTCCGTCGGCGACCAGGCCGTCGAGGGCGCGGGCGCGCTGCACGGGCTCGTCCCACACCCGGTCGAGGACGTCCTGCGGTACGGGCGTGATCGCGTCCCGCAGTACGGCGAGGAGCTTGCCGCGGACCTGACGGTCGGTACCGGCGTACGTCTGACCGCGCCGCGCCGGGCCGTCGTGCGCGGGCTTCCCGGCGAGCCGCCAGGCGCACTGCCCGGCGATCGGACAGCGGTGGCACGTCTCGTTCTTCGCCGTGCACACCAGCGCGCCCAGCTCCATCGACGCGGCCGCCCAGCGGGACGCCACGCCGTCGTCCTCGGGCAGCAGGGCCCGGGCCAGCTTGCGCTCGGCGGCGGTGGTCGCGTTCGGCGGGTACTGCGTGCCGCTCACCGCGCGGGCGAAGACGCGCCGCACGTTCGTGTCGAGCACGGCGTGCCGCTGCCCGTACGCGAACGACGCCACCGCCGCGGCCGTGTACTCGCCGATCCCCGGCAGCGCGAGCAGCTGCGCATGGTCCCGCGGTACGTCTCCGCCGTGCCGTTCCGTTATGGCCACCGCCGCGCCGTGCAGCCGCAGCGCGCGCCGCGGATACCCGAGCCGGCCCCAGGCCCGCACCGCCTCGCCCGGCGCCTCCCTCGCGAGGTCCGCCGGCCGGGGCCAGCGTGCCAACCACTGCTCATAGACGGGCAGTACGCGGTTGACCGGTGTCTGCTGCAGCATGAACTCGCTGACCATCACCCCCCACGGCCCGGCCTCCGGCCGCCGCCAGGGCAGATCACGGGCATGCGTCTCGAACCAGGCGATCACCGGGGTGTGCAGTTCGGTGGGGGCGGGGGCTTCGGTGGCAGGGCTGCTCTGAGGCTTCGTGGGTGCAGTCATGGCACGGTCGATCCTGCCATGCGGGGGTGGATGGGGGTGGCTTCTGGTGGGGGGTGTCTGGGGTGGGTTGGCGAGTGCGGGTGGGTGGGGACTTCTCGCGCAGTTCCCCGCGCACCTGAAAAGCAGGGCCTGCGCCCCGTGCTTTTCGGCCCGCAGGGGCCGTGTCTTTTTAGGGGCGCGGGGAACTGCGCGAGCAACCACGAATCACCCGCACCCGCCGATGAACCGCACCCCCCCCCGAGCTGTCCCGCGTGCGGTTTCAGGCCGCCGGGCGCCAGCCCAGTTCCGGCCCCACCTTCGTCGCGATGTCCGTGAGGATCTGAACGTAGTCCTCATGCTCGAAGGTGAACGGCAGTGCGAAGGCGACCTCGTCGATCTCGCGGAAGGCGACGTGGGCGTGCAGCTGTTCGGCGATCTCGGCGGAGGTACCGACCAGATCCGGCGCGAAGAGAAGCCGGGCCGGCCCCTGCGGCGCGGTGGTCCGGGGCAGCCGCTTCGCCGCGTACGCCTCGTACCTGGCGCGCTGCTCCGCACTGGCCGAGTCGGTGGGGATGACGACGAGCCCCTGCGACACCCGGGCGCGCTCCCCGTCGGGGTGATGCGCCCGGAACTCGCGGATGTGGGAAAGCTGGATGCGGGCGAAGTCGACCTCACCGGACCCGGACCCGGACCCGGACCCGGACCCGGACCCAGACGCAGCACCAGCCCCGGTTCCCGTCTCAGGCCCCTCCGCCTTCACCACGCTGCTGGTCAGGAAGTTCATCCCGTTCTCCCCGGCCCACCGTGCCGATCGGAGGCTGCCGCCGCCGTACCACATACGAGCGCCCAGCCCGGGGGAGTGCGGCTGGACCCGGTCCGAGAACACTTCGAACCCCTCGGTGCCGCTGAAGTCGGTGGCCGCTTCACCTCGTACGAAGCCGAGGAGGCGCCGGACCCGTTCGAAGCTGAAGTCCTCCGCGTCGGCGGTGTCCGGGTAGAGCGCCGGCTTGACGGTGTCGTAGTGCATCGGCGGTCCGACGCTGACGCCCGGGTTGAGCCGGCCGCCGGAGAGGAGGTCGACCGTGGCCAGGTCCTCGGCGAGCCGCAGCGGGTTCTCCCAGCCCAGCGGGATGACGGCGGTGCCCAGTTCGATACGGCTCGTGCGCTGCGAGGCCGCCGCGAGGACCGCGACGGGGGAGGAGATGCCGTACTGGAGATGACGGTGGCGCAGCCACGCGCTGTCGAAGCCGAGTTGTTCGCCGAGTTCGATGATCTCCAGGGTCGATTCGTGGCCCCGGCGGGGGTCGGCCTCGTCGAACAGCCCGATGGTCAGGAACCCCAGCTTCCGCAGCGGCCTCGACGTCGGTTCCATGGATTCGCCCATCGTCGTACTCCCGATCCTCCGACGCGCTTTGGTGATGGTGCCGATTGTGGCAGGCGTGGATTTCGTGAACGGACATGGGCGGCCCGGGAGTTCGCCCTCCTCGCGCGGCACTGTCACGGTCACGGACAGTGCACAGCCGGGGCCTACGCTCACGTACCGCGATCGTGAACTGCCCGGTCAGGGCAGTGGCGGGCACGACCGGGATGATGATCCGGAAAAGTTGAGGTTGAGGGCGGCGGGTGGGGCAAGTGGCGAGGCGGATCTCTCGTACAGTTTGCGCCGTGGGATCTCTGCGCAATCCGATCGGGCCGCTTCCCTCCTCCATCTACTGGCGACGGAGGGCCATTCTGCTGACCGTCGTCGGTCTGCTCGCGCTGCTGATCGTATGGGTCGTCACCAGGGGTGGCGGGAACGGCGACAACAACGCGGGCGAGCCCGACGGCAAGAATCCCGTGACCTCCATCACCCCCGGGCCGTCCGGTTCCGGTCCCGCGATCAGTGAAGCGCCGGGCGGGCGCGACGAGTCGGGCGACGAGTCGAGTTCCGGGAGCGCCGGTTCGGGATCCGGCTCCACTTCCGGGTCCGGTTCCGACGCGGACTCCGGGGCCGGGGGCGCCGATGGCGGGTCCGGTGCCGCCGGGGGCGGTACGTCGGACGACGGGGGCAAGAACGGGAGCAGCTCCGGCGAGCAGGTCCCGGCGGGGTCCAGCTTGCCCGACTGCACCGCCGGGGCCGTGAAGTTGACCGTGCGCAGTGTTCGCAACGAGTACGGGCCCGGGGTGAACCCCACGTTCGAGCTCATCGCCCGTAACTCCTCCGGCAGTGACTGCAAGCTCGATCTCGGGCCGGACAACACGGTGGTGACGATCACCGCGGCCGGGGAGGACGACGCGTTCTGGGCGTCGGACGACTGTCATGAGACCGCGGGCAGCCTGCTGTTCAAGGTGCCGGCCGGGGACCGGGTCACCTACACCGTGGAGTGGAACCGGGACCCCAGCGCGCCGAACTGTGCGACGCCTTCGGCCGGTTCGGCTGCGGCCGGGACGTATCTCGTCGAGGCGAAGGCACCTGGACTGGCCACGGCCCGTCAGTCCTTCGTGCTGGAGAACGACTGACGAAGGACTGACGACTGGGTCGGGCACGGGGTTTCATCGCCCCCGCCGCCCCTACTCGTCCCATCCTGGGGGCTGCGCCCCCAGACCCCCCTTGTCGGCCTTCGGCCTTCGGCCTTCGGCCTTCGGCCTCGTCCTCGGACGCCGGACAGGCTGAGAGTGCCTGAGGGCGGCTGAATGAGGCGGAGGGCGGGGTCAGACGTAACGCTCAAGGATCGACGACTCCGCCAAGCGCGACAGTCCCTCGCGGACGCTGCGCGCTCGGGCCTCGCCCACTCCGTCGACCGCCTGGAGGTCGTCGACGCTGGCGGCGAGGAGTTTCTGGAGGCCGCCGAAGTGTTCGACGAGGCGGTCGATGATGGCGCCCGGGAGGCGGGGGACCTTGGCCAGGAGGCGGAAGCCGCGAGGAGAGACGGCGGAGTCCATGCCCTCGGGGGAGCCGGTGTAACCCAGGGCGCGGGCGACGGTGGAGAGTTCGAGGAGCTCGGCGTGGGTGAGGGCGTCGAGTTCGTGGAGGGCCTGGTCGACCGTACGGGAGCGCTTGGCCGTCGGCTCGGGCACATAGTCCCGGACCACCAGCTCGCGTTCCGGTTCGACGCCCGCGATCAGCTCGTCGAGCTGGAGGGCCAACAGGCGGCCGTCCGTGCCCAGTTCGACCACGTATTCAGCGATTTCGGTGGCGATGCGGCGGACCATCTCCAGTCGCTGGGCGACCGCCGAGACGTCCCGGACCGTCACCAGGTCCTCGATCTCCAGCGCGGAGAGGGTACCCGCCACCTCGTCCAGGCGGAGCTTGTACCGCTCCAGGGTCGCGAGGGCCTGGTTCGCGCGGGACAGGATCGCCGCCGAGTCCTCCAGCACGCGCCGGTGGCCGTCGACGTACAGCGCGACCAGGCGCATCGACTGGGAGACGGACACGACCGGGTAGCCGACCTGTTTGCTCACGCGGTCGGCGGTGCGGTGCCGGGTGCCCGTCTCCTCGGTCGGGATCGTGGGGTCGGGGACCAGCTGGACGCCCGCTCGGAGGATCTTGGACAGGTCCGAGGACAGGACGATGCCGCCGTCCAGCTTGCACAGCTCGCGCAGCCGCGTGGCCGTGAACTCGACATCCAGCACGAAACCGCCCGTGCACATGGCTTCGACGGTCTTGTCGGAGCCCAGCACGATGAGTCCGCCGGTGTTGCCGCGGAGAATCCGTTCAAGCCCGTCGCGCAGCGCCGTGCCTGGGGCCACGGCGCTCAGTGAGGCGCGCATCAGGCCATCGGCACCGGAGCTCCCACCGGACTTTCCGGGAGCTGCTGCCCGGTCGTTGGCTGCCACTGCACTCCTCGGGTCGCAGGATCTGGGGCGCTCCCGTTTCGCACACGTGGTTCGTACGGACGGGCGAGACCTGGGCAAAGTCTACCGGCGGTCCTCCTCGTCCCGTGGGGCCTCTCGCCGACGCGATCGGGGCAGTACCCGGAGCGCGTCTCCCATGTCGGCCACTTCCAGGACCTTCATACCGGGAGGAACCTTGCCGGGATCGGACGGAACGAGCGCGTGCGTGAAGCCCAGGCGGTGTGCCTCGGAGAGGCGGCGCTGGACCCCGGTCACCCGTCTGACCTCGCCCGCGAGGCCCACTTCGCCGATCGCCACGAGGTTCTTGGGCAGGGGGGTGTCGGTCGCCGCGGAGGCCAGGGCGAGCGCGATCGCGAGGTCCGCGGCGGGCTCCGAGAGCTTCACGCCGCCGACCGTCGCCGAGTAGATGTCCCGCTTGCCGAGGGCGCTGATGCGGCCGCGCTGCTCCAGGACCGCGAGCATCATCGAGACGCGGGAGGTCTCCAGGCCGGACGTCGTACGGCGGGGGGAGGGGAGCTGCGAGTCGACTGTGAGCGACTGCACTTCCGCGACCAGGGGGCGGCGGCCCTCCAGGGTCACCGTCAGGCAGGTGCCCGGGACCGGTTCGTCGCGGCGGGTGAGGAAGAGGCCGCTGGGGTCGGTGAGACCGGTGATGCCCTCGTCGTGCAGCTCGAAGCAGCCGACCTCGTCCGTCGCGCCGTAGCGGTTCTTGACGCCGCGGACCAGGCGGAGGCGGGCGTGGCGGTCGCCCTCGAAGTGCAGGACCACGTCGACGAGGTGCTCCAGCAGGCGTGGGCCGGCGATCGCGCCGTCCTTGGTGACATGGCCCACGAGGAGTGTCGACATGCCGCGGTCCTTGGAGGCGCGGATGAGGGCGCCGGCGACCTCGCGGACCTGGGCCATGCCGCCGGGGGCGCCGTCGATCTCCGGGGAGGCGACCGTCTGGACCGAGTCGAGGATCAGGAGGGACGGTTTGACCGCGTCCAAGTGGCCGAGCACGGCGGCGAGGTCGGTCTCGGCGGCCAGGTAGAGGTGGTCGTGGAGGGCGTTGATGCGGTCGGCCCGTAGGCGGACCTGGCTGGCGGACTCCTCGCCCGTCACGTAGAGCGTCGGGTGTTCGGCGCTCGCGGATTTGGCCGCGACGTCGAGGAGGAGGGTGGACTTGCCCACGCCGGGTTCGCCGGCGAGGAGGGCGACGGCGCCGGGGACGAGGCCGCCGCCGAGGACCCGGTCGAGTTCCGGGACGCCGGTGGTGCGGGCCGCGGCCTGGCGGCCGTCGACCTGGCCGATGGGGACGGCGGAGGTGGTGACCCGGCCGGGGGCCGTCGTACGGACCGCGGGCGCGCCGTACTCCTCGACCGTGCCCCATGCCTGGCATTCGGGGCAGCGGCCGAGCCACTTGGCCGTCTGCCAGCCGCACTCTGTGCAGCGGTAGGACGGCCGGTCCTTCGCGGTCTTCGTACGGGCAGCCATGCACGAACCGTAACGGAGCGCACCGACAGTCTCCGACGGTTGGCCGGAACGCCTGTGCGGCCGGGGCTTCGGGGCGGCTGGGCGCCTGTTCGCCGTGGGGGCGTTCATGTGGGGCGGCCGCGGGTGGTGCGTGGTTGCTCGCGCGGTCCCCGCGCCCCTTTCGGGGCGCGGGCGCACGGTGTCCTACAGGCGTCGCCCGATCGTCAGCTCCGCCGGGTGGTACGGGACGTAGGCCGCGCCGTCGAGGCCGAGGGCGAGGGCGGCGGTCTGGAGGGCGCCCGGGGTCGCGGAGGCGCCCCAGCGGCCGGTGTCGAGGCGGGACTCCAGGGCGTGGAGGGCGGAGACGGTCTCGGCGGTGGTGAAGGTGCAGTGGCCCTGGCGCTCGACGTAGGCCTGGCGGAGCAGGGGGCCGTCGCCGGAGGCGCGGACGCGGTCGGCGAAGCGGTTCTCCTGTTCGACGGGGACGAGGTCGTCGGCGGTGGTGTGGATGTCGAGGAGGGGGACGGCGAGGCCCTGGCCGGCGGAGGAGGTGCGTTCGCCGGTGGCGACGGCGGACGGGTCGGCCTTGATCTTCGCGTTGGCGGTCAGGTTCTCGAGGTCGGCCCGGAGGTCGAGGCCGGCCTCTCGGTACAGGGCCTTGACCAGGGGCGCGTGCTGGGACGTGGACAGCAGGCGGGCGTAGTCGATGCCCTTGTTCCCGGAGTTGTTGCCGCCGAGGGCCTTCTCGACGTGGTAGCGGGCGCCCTCGACGCGGCTGAGGATGCCTTGTGCGAACCAGTCGTACTGCTGGGCCTGCTGCTCCTCCCAGTCGCCGGCGGCGGGGCGGTCCTTGCCGGGGGCCCAGGCGGGCAGGTTGAGGTAGGCGGCGGCGAGGGCGATACGTGCGCGGCCCTCGGGAGTCTTCTGCGCGGCGACGACGGCGTCGGTGAGCTGCTGGCCGGTGGTGGCGCCCTCGGCCTCGGAGGCGAAGTCCACCAGCTTCACAGGTGTGTCGGGGAGCAGCAGTCGGGCGATCGTGTACTCGGCGTCGAGCTGGTAGCCGTGCAGGTCGTTGGCACCGGCCACGAGGCCGCACAGGCCCAGGGCGCCGTCGATCCCGCCGGCCCCGGAGCGGGCGAGCTGCGCGTTGACCAGTCCGCCCATGGACTGGCCCATGGCGAGGGTGCGGGTGGGTTCGCCGATCTTCTCGGTGACCGCCGCGATGGTGGCGACCTGGTCGCGCTCCGCGCTCTCCAGGCCCCAGAGGGTCTCGCTCACGTCGTAGGAGGAGCCGGTGAGCGCGTAGCCCTCTTCGAGGAGGCGCAGGCGTACGGCCTCGCGGGGGGCGTTCTGGGCGGCCCTGGCGCCGAAGCCGTGGCTGAAGACGATCAGGGTGCCGTTCCAGTTCTCCGGCACATCGGCGATCCAGGTGGCGCCGTCGGCGAGCGTGCCGCTGAGGCGCTCGGCGGTCGAGGCGGCCGTGGCGGCCGTCTGTGGACTGGCGGTCGAGACGGAGGCGCTGGTCAGGGAGAGGACGACGGCCGCGGCGAGGGCGGCGAGGGTGCGGGGGGTGGAGCGGCGGGTGCGTGCGGGCATGAGGAGTGGGGCTCCTGTCGACGCGTGGGGACGGGGGGACCGGAGTAACCGGGCGTAACTGGAGATGCCTTGAACCCCTGGGAATGTAGGGCTGTTTCGTTGTCGTGGTCAAGAAAGTGCACAACATTCGCCCGGCTCGCAGCGGAATCCGGGATTCCTGTCCCCTTATGAGGGATCGTTTCACCCGTACGGGGTAAATGTGCTGAACGGGCGAGAAGGTGCCGCTCCCGGACGCCTACCGTCCACGAATGATGAGCACCAGTCCGGAGACCTCGACCCGCATCACCGGCGCCCACCGGGCCCACCGCGAGGCGCGCGATCGGGCGGCGGCGCACGCAGTGGCGCAGCGCCCGTCGGCGCGCTACGAGCCGTACCTGGACGGCCTGTTCACCTACTGCATGTCCGTGCTCTGCGACCACGACACGGCGACCGCGGCCCTGGCGGACGTCCTCGCGCTCGCCGAGCGCCGTCGGGGTCCGGATGCCGCGGACGACCGCAGGGCCTGGCTGTACGCGCTGGCCCGGTGGGCCTGTCTGCGCAAGCTCGCCGAGGTCCGGCAGAAACGTCCGGGCACGCATGCCTCCGGGCGCCAAGCCGTACACGGCGGCGGGACCGAGAAGCCGCGCGCCGCGAGGACCGCCGTCAGGTCCGTGGCCCTCTCCGCGGACGAGGAGCGGCAGCGGCGGCGTGAACTCGCCCTCCTCGCCTGGCCGGAGGCCGCCGGCACCACCCCCGAGCAGCGCGAGGCGCTGGAGTTGGCCGTGCGGCATCAGCTCGCCGCGCACGAGGTCGCCGATGTGCTGGGGATGGACCCCGCCGCCGCGCGCGAACTGCTCGCCTCCGCCGCCTGCGAGGTGGAGCGCACCCGCGCGGCCCTCGCCGTCGTCGAGACCGGCGCCTGCCCGAGCGTCGCCCGTCTGACCGGTGATCATCAGCTCGTCCTCGGCGCCACCCTGCGCCGCGAACTCGTCCGGCACGTCGACGACTGCCCCGTCTGCCGCCGGGCCGCCGAGCGCGCCGTCCCCGGCCGCTGGCCCGGCACGAGCGTCACGCCCGCCGCGCTGCCCGTGCTCGAAGCGCCGCGCGCGGCCCTGGCCCTGGCGATGGCGCACCTCACGCGCGCGCGTGGCGGCGCCCCGCGCTTCGACCGGCGCGGTTTCCCCATGGACCCGAGGGACCACGCGGCCCGCCGGGACCGGCTGCGCGCGCGTGCCGTCACGACGACCGTCGTCGCCACCGTCGTCGCCGCGCCCGTCCTCGCCCTGTGGGCCGCCTACCGCAGCGCCCCCCTCATCGGCGAGGGCGGTGACGGCCGCTCCGTCAGCGCGGGCGAGGAGCAGGGCGAGGGCGACGGGACCGTCGGCGACGGCAGCGGCGACGCGTACGAGAACGCGGGCAACGCCACCAGGCCCGGCGCCCACCTCGGCAAGGGCAAGCACGCGGTGGACGACGTCTCCGTGGAGGTCAGCCGGGGGAAGGGGCACGGGTGGGGCGCGCTCTCCGTCACCGCCTCCAACGACGGTGACACCACCCTCGTCACCCTGAGGGCGACCGGCGACTCACCCGTCCACTGGTCCGCCCGCACCGGCGAGGACTGGCTCTACCTCAGCCAGTCCTCGGGCACCCTGGAACCCGGCGAGTCACTGACGATCAAGGTGTACGTCGACCAGCTGAGCGAGCCCGGCGGGTACTGGACGGCACAGGTCTTCCTCGCCCCCTCGGGCACCGTGGTCACGATCGAGGGCTACGGCCCGATGCCGGCGCCTCCGGTCGACTCCCGCCCCACGCCGCCGGTCCTGGACCCGGGCCCGCCGAGGCCCACCGCCCCGCCCCCGACGCCCGACCCGGACCCCACGCCCACCGGCCCGGCCCAGCCGGACCCGACCCCGACACCCACCGATCAGGCGCCGAGCGACCCGGGCCCGACCCCGCCGCCGAGCGACGGCGGAGGAGACCCCCCGCCGGGCTAGGGGGTGTGTTGAAGGTCCCGCACAGCACCCGCGGCGCCCGGCACGCACCCTCGCCGCACCGGCCAAAGACCCAAGTAGCTCCTCCCCCACTCTCGGCTTCGCTCGAGCGGGGGGACCCCCATCGAGGGCCTTCGTCCGGCACGCCGAGGCCACGCACCGAACACCGCGGGC
Organism: Streptomyces sp. CA-210063; assembly: GCF_024612015.1. Lineage (NCBI taxonomy): Bacteria > Bacillati > Actinomycetota > Actinomycetes > Kitasatosporales > Streptomycetaceae > Streptomyces > Streptomyces sp. CA-210063. The sequence goes on along the minus strand of NZ_CP102512.1, from coordinate 4,338,165 downwards.
ACCGCGCGGGACCTTCAACACACCCCCTCGTAACGCGCTTACGGTCGTACGGGATCCGCCGGATGCGGAGCCACCAGCGGCAGCCGGGACGCCAGCCGCTGCTCGCACAGCTCGACCAGACGGTCGTACCCCGCCTTGCCCATCAGCTCGGTCAGCTCCGGCCGGTACGACACGTACACCGGGTCGCCCGCGCCGTGCGCCGAGGTCGCCGACGTGCACCACCAGTGCAGGTCATGGCCGCCCGGACCCCAGCCGCGGCGGTCGTACTCACCGATCGACACCTGCAGCACGCGCGTGTCGTCGGGCCGGTCGATCCAGTCGTACGTCCGTCGGATCGGCAACTGCCAGCAGACGTCCGGCTTTGTCTCCAGCGGCTCGCGGCCCTCCTTCAGCGCCAGGATGTGCAGCGAGCAGCCCGCGCCACCGGCGAAACCGGGCCGGTTCTGGAAGATGCACGACCCCTGGTACGGGCGGGTCTGGCGGTCGCCGTCCTCGTCCTCGGAGACCCAGCCGGTCTCCGTGCCCACGTCGTGGAACTGCCAGAGCTCCGGAGTGAGCCTCGCCACATGCTCGGCGACCCGCTTCTCGTCGTCCTCGTCGGAGAAGTGGGCACCGAGGCTGCAGCACCCGTCGGCCGCGCGGCCCGCCTGGATGCCCTGGCAGCCGCTGCCGAAGACGCAGTTCCAGCGAGAGGTCAGCCATGTCAGATCGCAGCGGAAGACCTGCTCGTCGTCCGCGGGATCCGGAAACTCCACCCACGCGCGCGCGAAATCGAGCCCCTTCTCGTCCGGGGCGGTGGACTCCGCCGAGTCCTTCTTCGACTTGGGTGGCTTGGTCGCCGCCTTCGCCCGCGAAGAGCCGCCGGCCGCGGCCGCTCCCGCTGCCGACTTGTCGGCCTTTGCCTTTTTCGTCTTTGGCACCCGTCCAGGGTACGGCGCCCGAGAGCACATCGAGGACGGCACACGGCTCCGCTGGCAGTAGCGTTCCGTACATGAGACTCGGTGTCCTCGACGTGGGATCGAACACGGTGCATCTGCTGGTGGTGGACGCACACCCGGGCGCGCGCCCCCTGCCCGCGCACTCGCACAAGGCGGAGCTACGCCTTGCCCAACTCCTCGACGAGGACGGGGCGATCGGCCCCGAAGGAGTCGACAAACTCATAGCCGTCGTCCACGAGGCGCTCCAGGCCGCCGAGGACAAGGGCGTCGAGGAACTGCTCCCGTTCGCCACCTCCGCGGTGCGCGAGGCCAGCAACGCCGACGACGTCCTCGCCCGCGTCCAGGACGAGACCGGCGTCGAGCTGCAGGTCCTCACCGGCGCGGAAGAGGCCCGGCTGACCTTCCTCGCCGTCCGCCGCTGGTTCGGCTGGTCGGCCGGCAAGCTCCTCGTCCTCGACATCGGCGGCGGCTCCCTGGAGATCGCCTACGGCATCGACGAGGAGCCCGACGCCACCGTCTCCCTGCCCCTCGGCGCCGGCCGCCTCACCGCCGGATGGCTCCCCGGCGACCCGCCCACCCCCGACGAGATACGCGCCCTGCGCCGCCACGTCCGGACCGAGATCGCCCGTACGGTCGGCGAGTTCAGCCGCTTCGGCGCCCCCGACCACGTCGTCGCCACCTCCAAGACCTTCAAGCAGCTCGCCCGCATCGGCGGCGCCGCCCGCTCCGCCGAGGGCCTCTACGTCCAGCGCGACCTCAAGCGCGGCGCCCTCGAAAGCTGGGTCCCCAAGCTCGCCGGCATGACCACCGCCCAACGCGCCGCACTCCCCGGTGTCTCCGAAGGCCGCGCCAACCAGCTCCCCGCGGGCGCGCTGGTGGCCGAGGCCGCGATGGATCTGTTCCAGGTGCAGACCCTGGAGATCTGCCCCTGGGCGCTGCGGGAGGGCGTGATCCTGCGGCGGCTTGATCACATGGGCAGTACGGCATAGGTCAGGTGGGGTGCGTGATCGGCTGCGGGTCCGGTGGGAGCTGGTCGCGCAGTTCCCCGCGCCCCTCGGCAGCGTGGGTCGCGCCCGGCGCCTTTAAGGGGCGCGGGGAACTGCGCGAGCAACCACGACGGGTCGGTAGCCGCCCTCGTCGAGTACCTCCAACGGCGCACAGGCGAGAGCACCCTGCACCCGGCCAACCCTCGAGCCCCCGGGCCAAACCGCCGGAGGCACCCCGTAGGCTGTGCGACGTGGCAGACGTCGTGCGGATCCCGAACGCGAAGGTCGCCCTGTCCACGGCCTCCGTGTATCCGGAGTCGACGGCGACGGCCTTCGAGATCGCCGCGCGCCTGGGCTACGACGGCGTGGAGGTCATGGTCTGGACCGACCCGGTCAGCCAGGACCTGGAGGCCCTGCGCCGCCTCTCCGACTACCACCAGATCCCGATCCTCGCCGTGCACGCTCCCTGCCTGCTGATCACCCAGCGGGTCTGGTCCACCGACCCGTGGGTCAAGCTCCAGCGCGCCCAGGCGGCCGCCGAGAAGCTCGGCGCGAGCACGGTCGTCGTGCACCCCCCGTTCCGCTGGCAGCGCCAGTACGCGCGCGACTTCGTCACCGGGATCTGGCGGATGGCGAACGAGACGGACGTACGGTTCGCCGTCGAGAACATGTATCCCTGGCGCTACCGCGACCGCGAGATGCTGGCGTACGCCCCCGACTGGGACGTCACGAAGGACGACTACCGGCACTTCACGATCGACCTCAGCCACGCCGCGACCTCCCGCACCGACGCCCTGGAGATGGTCGACCGCATGGGCGACCGCCTCGGCCATGTGCACATGGCGGACGGCAAGGGATCGGCCAAGGACGAGCACCTCGTCCCCGGCCGCGGCAGCCAGCCCTGCGCCGAGCTGCTGGAACGTCTCGCCCTGAGCGGTTTCGACGGCCACGTCGTCATCGAGGTCAACACCCGCCGCGCCATGTCCGCCGCCGAGCGCGAGGCCGACCTGGCGGAGGCCCTCGCCTTCACCCGGCTGCACCTCGCCTCCGCCGTGCAGGTCCCCCGGCCGTGACTTCGGCCACCCCCCGCCGCCGGGGACGGCCTCCCCGTACGGAATCGGCCGACACCCCCGCCGCCCGCGACCGCATCCTCGCCGCGGCCCGCGAGGAGTTCTCCGAGCGCGGCTACGACAAGACGTCCGTACGCGGCATCGCCAAGGCCGCCGGGGTGGACTCGGCGCTCGTGCACCACTACTTCGGGACGAAGGAGCAGGTGTTCGAGGCCTCCGTCACGGTCGCCTTCGCACCGGCCATGGAGGCCCCGAAGGCCGTGGAGGAGGGTCCCCTCGAAGGCGTCGGCGAGCGGCTGACCCGGTTCGTCTTCGGCGTCTGGGAGAACCCGGCGACCCGTACGCCCCTCCTCGCGATCGTCCGCTCCGCCGTGAACAACGAGACCGCGGCCGCCGTCTTCCGCCGCATCATCGCGACCCAGGTGCTCCGCCGCATCGCGGGCCGCCTGGACGTCCCGGACGCGGAACTACGCGCCGAGCTGGCGGCGGCGCAGCTGGTGGGCGTGGCGATACTGCGGTACGTGATCAAGGTCGAGCCGTTGGCCTCGGCGGACCCGGAGCAGATCATCGAGAGGGTGGCGCCTGTGGTGCAGGCCCACCTGACCGCGCCCCTTTAGGGGCGCGGGGAACTGCGCGGGAAGCCCCACCGGCCCGCAGCCGGAAACCGAGACGGTCGTCCCGCATTCCGGACAATGTGTCCGCCCACTGGATGACGGGCGTAGGCTCGACATCAGTCATCATTCTCCGAAGGAGCGAGGCGAGCGCGATGCCCGAGCTGAGGTCCCGCACAGTCACCCACGGCCGCAACATGGCGGGCGCACGCGCCCTTATGCGCGCCTCCGGTGTACCGGGCGCGGACATCGGCCGCAAGCCGATCATCGCGGTCGCGAACTCCTTCACCGAGTTCGTGCCGGGCCACACCCACCTCCAGCCGGTCGGCCGCATCGTCAGCGAGGCGATCCGCGAGGCCGGCGGCATCCCGCGAGAGTTCAACACGATCGCAGTGGACGACGGCATCGCGATGGGCCACGGCGGCATGCTGTACAGCCTGCCCTCCCGCGACCTGATCGCGGACAGCGTGGAGTACATGGTCGAGGCCCACTGCGCCGACGCCCTGATCTGCATCTCCAACTGCGACAAGATCACCCCGGGCATGCTGAACGCGGCCCTGCGCCTCAACATCCCGACCGTCTTCGTCTCCGGCGGCCCCATGGAGTCCGGCCGGGCCACGCTCGTCGACGGCACGGTCCGCACGCTCGACCTGGTCGACGCGATCTCCGACGCCGTGAACGACAAGATCTCGGACGAGGACATCCTCCGTATCGAGGAGAACGCCTGTCCGACCTGCGGCTCCTGCTCCGGCATGTTCACCGCCAACTCGATGAACTGCCTGACCGAGGCCATCGGCCTCTCCCTCCCGGGCAACGGCTCGGTCCTCGCCACCCACACCGCCCGCAAGGCGCTGTACGAGGACGCCGCCCGTACGGTCATGGACATCACCCGCCGCTACTACGAGCAGGACGACAAGACGGTCCTGCCCCGCTCGATCGCGAACTTCGCGGCCTTCGAGAACGCCATGGCCCTCGACATCGCCATGGGCGGCTCGACCAACACGATCCTGCACCTGCTGGCCGCCGCCCAGGAGGCGGGCGTCCCCTTCGGCCTGGACGAGATCAACGCGGTCTCGCGCCGTGTGCCGTGCCTCGCGAAGGTCGCGCCGAACGTCGCCAAGGACCGCACGTACTACATGGAGGACGTGCACCGCGCCGGCGGCATCCCCGCCCTGCTGGGCGAACTGCACCGCGCGGGCCTGCTCAACGAGGACGTGAACTCCGTCCACAGCGCCTCCCTCGCCGACTGGCTGAAGACCTGGGACGTGCGCGGCGGCTCCCCGTCCCCCAAGGCCGTGGAGCTGTGGCACGCGGCCCCCGGCTGCGTCCGCTCCGCCGAGGCCTTCTCCCAGTCCGAGCGCTGGGATTCCCTGGACGAGGACGCCGAGGGCGGCTGCATCCGCTCCGCCGAGCACGCGTACTCCAAGGACGGCGGTCTGGCGGTGCTGAAGGGCAACCTCGCCGTCGACGGCTGCGTGGTGAAGACGGCCGGCGTCGACGAGTCGATCTGGACGTTCGAGGGCCCGGCGGTCGTCTGCGAGTCGCAGGAAGAGGCCGTCCAGAAGATCCTCATGAAAGAGATCACGGACGGCGACGTCGTCGTCATCCGCTACGAGGGCCCCAAGGGCGGCCCCGGCATGCAGGAGATGCTCTACCCGACCTCGTACCTCAAGGGCCGCGGCCTGGGTAAGACCTGCGCGCTCATCACCGACGGCCGCTTCTCCGGCGGCACCTCCGGCCTCTCCATCGGCCACGCCTCGCCCGAGGCGGCCGGCGGCGGCACGATCGCCCTCGTCGAGGACGGCGACCGCATCCGCATCGACATCCCGAACCGTTCGATCGAGCTGCTGGTCGACGACGCCGAACTGGCCCGCCGCGACCAGGCCCTCAACGGCGTCTACGCCCCGAAGAACCGCGAGCGCAAGGTGTCGGCCGCGCTGAAGGCGTACGCCGCGATGGCCACCAGCGCGGACAAGGGCGCGGTGCGGGATGTCAGCAAGCTGGGCTGAGGTCTTTCGGCGGCTGGACTGAACGGCTGTCAACGAGGGCTGTTCCCGGAGGGGGGCGGCCCTCAGCCGTTCCGTTCCCGGAAGGGCACCCCTCAGCCACGCCGGGCGGCCCTGTCACCAGCTCGCCGGATCGTTCCCGTCCAGCCCGAGCACGGTCCCGTCGGGCGCGCCCGCGCAGACCCGTCCGTCGATGACCACGGGCTCGGGCAGCGCGGCGGTGACCCGGTCCGAGGCTCCGAGCCGCGAGGTCGTCCCGCCACTGAGCCCGCCCTTCCGCGCGCCCACCGCGAGCAGCCGCCCGTCGGACGAGGTGAAGTACACGTGCCGGTCGTCGGCGACCGGTGCCGAAGTCCGCGCCACCTCCGTCTCGGTCCGCCACAGCTGCTTACGGGCGTCCATGTCGACGGCCACCAGCGAACCGCCCAGGCCGCCCAGCAGGTACACGACCCCGCCCCGCACGAGCCCGCGCGCCTCCTGGACCGGCAGGGGCAGCGCGACCCGAACCGTCGCCTCGGCGTCGGGGTCGGGGTCGTACCGGACCACGGCCACCGTGTCGCCGTACGCGCCCCCGAGCGAGGCGAAGAAGAGGGCGCCGTCGTGCGACCCCACCGGCTCCAGGCGGCCCTCCAGCCGGGCGTCCCACCGCACGTCCCCGGTGTCCGGGTCCACCGCGGTGATCCTCGTCCGGGCCCCCGCCCCCTCGCCGGTGACGCTCGCCACGTACGCCAGCGGGTCCCCGTCGAACGACGTGAAGTAGGCCTCCGGCTGCGACGGGATCCGGCCACTCCACCGCGTGTCGCCGGTGGCGCTGTCCACACCGGTGACCGTCCCGCCGGCACCGGTCAGCAGCAGCGTGCCGCCCACGTACCGCTGCCCGCCGTACGCGGCGACGTCCCGCTCCCACCGCACCTCGCCGGAGTCCGGGTCGAGCGCCTGGAGCCGGGCGCCCTCGTCCGTCAGTACGTGCACCAGCCCACCCGACTCGACGGGCGGATCACTCGTGCCCGTCACGCCCACCCCGTCGACGGTGTGCCGCCACAGCACACCGCCGTCCGCCGGATCCAGCGCGGACACCAGCCCCGGCTGCACGCACAACAACTTCCCCGCCCCGTACGAGCACTGCGGCGTCCCGTTCTTCCTGGCCGCCGGCTTGGTGGCCCAGGGCTTGAGGGCGGGAGCGGCGGCCGCGGCCCCACTGGCCCGCGGCGTGGCCGTATCACCGCCGGCCCGTACGCCGTCACCCCCGAGCGCCTGTACGGCCCCGAACCCCGCCCCCGCGACCAGCACCAGCGAGGCGGCGACCAGAACGGCCCGTTTACGCAGCCGCTTTCCGGCCGGGCTCCCGCCCGCGGAGTCGCCACCGAGGCCGTCCCCGCCGGCACCTGGACCCGTCTCCGTCCCCGTGCCCTTGTCCGTGTTCTCGTCGGCGGTCCGGCCAAGGGGCGTCACCCAACTGTCGCCCCGCTCCCTGCGCCCCGCCCGCCCAGAATCGCCCCCTTCTCCCTTCCCCTCCCACTCCGCCCGCTGGGTCGGTATGAAGGTCTGGGTGTCGTACGAGGCGGCCACGGACCGGAGTTCGCGCATCAGCTCGTCCGCCGTGGGCCGGTCCTCGGGCTCCTTGGCGAGGCAGGCGCCGACGAGCGGCGCGAGGTTCGCGGGTACGCCGGTGAGGTCGGGCTCGTCGTGGACGACCTGGTAGGCGACGACGTAAGGGCTGTCGGAGTCGAAGGGCCCGCGCCCGGTGGCCGCGTGCACGGTCACCGACCCGAGGGCGAAGATGTCGGCGGCGGGCCCGACCTCCCGGGGCCGCCGGAACTGCTCGGGAGCCATGAACGGCGGTGTGCCGATCAACTTCCCGGTCTCGGTGCGCAGTTCGCTGTCTTTTGGCCGGGAGATGCCGAAGTCGATGACCTTGGGCCCGTCCTCGGCGAGCAGCACATTGCTGGGCTTGAGATCCCGGTGCACCACACCGGCGCGGTGGATGTCGCGCAGGGCCTCGGCCAGCCCGGCCATGAGCCGCCGCAACTGCCCGGGCGGCATGGGCCCGTTCCGCTTGACGTGCTCGGCGAGGGTCGGACCGGGAATGAAGAGGGTGGCCATCCAGGGCCGGGGGCTGTCGGTGTCGGCGTCGACGACAGGCGCGGTGAAGGCACCGCTCACGCGCCGGGCGGCGGCGACCTCCTGCCTGAACCGCCCCCTGAACTCGGGATCCTTGGCGAACTCGCCATGCACGACTTTCACCGCGAGCCGCAGCCCGGAGGTCGAGGTGGCCAGATGGACGACACCCATGCCACCAGAACCCAGACACGACTCCAGACGGTACTGACCGGCGTACTCGGGAAGTTCCGCTTCCGCTCCCGACCCGGTACCCCGCTGCGGTGCCATGGGTCCACCCCCGTGCTGTTTCGGCCGCTCGCGCGACGCACGGAGCCTAGTCGATGACACGTCCGGGACAGAGGCGGCTTGCTAGCCTCTCCGTGCGAAAAACGTACAGGTGTGCGTGTCCTGATTCAGGGGTATCAACGGGTCCCCATGGCTTTCATGGGGACCAAAACGGGGTTCAAACGGGGGGAGATCAGCCATGTCTGTCGACCAGGTCGAAGAGATCGCGGGGGACGGCGAGGGGGAGCAGACCGCCAAGGCTTCGGCCGAGGCAACGACAACAGCCACGGCCGCGACCGCCACGGCGGCCGTTCGCTACTACTCGGTCGCCCCGGGCGTCCGCCTCAACGTCCGCAGCGGCCCGAGCACCAGCTACCGCATCGTCCGAGTCCTCTCCGAGGGCGCCAGCGTGCCGATCTTCTGCCAGACCCCGGGCCAGACCATCTCCGGCCCCTACGGCACCACCAACATCTGGGACAACATCGACGACGGCGAGTACATCTCCGACGCCTACGTCCACACCGGCAGCGACGGCTACGTGGCCCCACGCTGCGGCTGACACGCCCCTGAACACCGCTGCGGTACCGCCACCGGTATCGGTACCGCAGCGAAGCCGCCCCCATCTGCCGGAGCCATAATCAACCCGTGACCAACAAACCGAAGGAGCCCCGGGGCACACAGGATGCCGGGGGCACGCAGGACACCCGGGGCGCGCGGGGCGCGTGGGGCGCGCAAGACGCCCGGGGTGCCCGAGGCTCGCGGGCCACGCGGGACTCCCACGGCGCGCAGGGCACTCATGAGGCCCGCGGCGCGCAGGACACTCATGGCGCTCATGGCGCGAAGGTCACGCAGGTCACGCAGGACACGCAGGACACCCAGAGGACCCAGGCGACTCCCACGGGCCCGCGCCCCGAACCCATCCGATTCTTCGGGACGACCTGGCTGAACCACGACGGCACCTACACGGCCCGCCGCGCGACCGTCTCCGCCGGCTCGCTCGCCGCCGTGCTCGTCTCCTGCCTGGTGCTGAGCCTGGCCTACGAGGGCTTGCAACTGGCCGCGATCGGCGGCTTCGTCACCATCCTGGTCGTCATCATGTTCGCCACCTGCAGCGCCCTGGCCTTCGGCCACACCTGGAGCTCCTTCACCAAACGCCCCGACCCAGCTCGCCAATCCTCCCTCCGAGGCCTCCTCACCATCGGCTTCCTGGGCTCCCTCACCGCCTACTTCCTCCGCTCCCTACGCGAGGCCCCCGGCGAATCCCTCCACCGCGAGGAATACACCACGGCCCGAGACGAGTACGAGCGCCGCACATCCAAGCGGACGGGCAATCCAGCGAAGCGACGTAGGGCGTAGCCGAGGCGGAGCGCCCGACGTTGACGGGACGCTCCGGCATTTACGAGCCAGTTGATGGGCGAGGTCCTAAGGGGCTATCGGCGTCCGGGGGGCCAGCGGCATCCGAAGGGTTGACGGCGTCCTAGGAGGCAGCGGTGCCCTTGGAGTCGGCGGCGCCCCAGGCTCAGCGGGGCCCCCTGGAGCGGCGGGCCTGAGGGGCGCCGGGCTCAAGGGCCCAGGGCGGAGCGGGCTCAAGGGGTCCGGGGCGGAGCCCCGAAAGGGGCGCGGGGAACTGCGCGACCAGCCCCCACCCACCCGCTGTCGCCACACGACCGCACCCCCCGAACCCTCCCGCGCGCGGGGTCGAAGGGGCGGCAGCCCCTGGGGATGGGAACGGGTAAGGGCGGCGGGGGCGACCCCCTCCCCAACACCACCCCACCACGCGACGATGACCCCCATGACGACCTCCCGCCACCACTCCCCACATCCCTCCCACACCACCCGAGCCCACTCCTCAACACCGCCGCAGCCCAATACGCAGCGAACCGCCCCTCCTACCCACCCACCCTCTTCGACACCATCGAATCCCTCACCCCCCACCCCCTCCCCGGCACCCGAGCCGTAGACGTAGGCGCCGGCACCGGCATATCCACCACCCTCCTCCACACCCGCGGCGCCCACGTCCTAGCCGTGGAACCCGGCCCAGGCATGGCCGCCCAGTTCCGCCGCACCCACCCCCACATCCCCCTCATACGCGGCGACAGCAACGCCCTCCCTCTGGCCACCGCCTCCACCGACCTCCTCACCTACGCCCAGTCCTGGCACTGGACCGACCCCACCCGCTCGGTCCCGGAGGCCCTCCGCGTACTCCGCCCCGGCGGAGCACTCGCCCTCTGGTGGAACACCGACGCCGTCGACATCCCCTGGATCGCCGACGCCACCACCCGCATCCACCACTTCCTCGGCGTCGACCCCGACACCCCGATCGAGAAGAGCGGCTCCGGCGCCCCCGCCGCCCTCGCCGACACCGCCGGCCGCCTGGACTTCACCCGCCACCAGATCCGCTGGAGCCGCGAGGTCTCCCTGGACACCCACCTGGCCAACATCGCCAGCCACTCGGCGTTCCTGGTCCTCGGCGAAGAGGCCACCGCCGAGTTCCTCACCGAGGAGAAAGCCCACCTCCGCAAGCTCTTCCCCACCGAAACCATCGAAGAGACCTACGACGTAGACCTACTACTGGCCATCCGCCCCTGAACCGCGCCCTCCTCAAGCAGCCCCTCTTCAATCAGACCCCCCTCAGGCCCACCCCCCTCAGGCCCACCTTCCTCAAGCCCACCCCCCTCAGGCCCACCCCCCTCAGGCCCACCTTCCTCAGGCCCACCTTCCTCAAGCCCACCCTCCTGAGGCCCACCCTCCTGAACGCCAACCCTCTGAGGGCAGCGACCCTCGTGAGACCGGCCTCCCTCATCCCCCTCACCCGCGCCTCTCCCCTCACCCGCGCCTCTTCCCATCCCCGAGCCCGAGTCCCCCTCCTCGCCCTTCCCCGCCCCTTTCCCCTTCTCCTCCTCCTGATCCACAACCCACCCCGCCCCCCAAGCCTCCATAGCCACCGCACACGCATGATCCACATGCCACAACCCGCTCAACTCCAGCCGCACACCCCGCTCCCGGGGCACCCCTTCCAACGCGTCCAGCAACTTCGGCAACCGCAAGAACGTCGCGTTCCCGATCACCCGCACCACAACCCCCGCATCCCCCCGGTCCTCCGTCTCCACCTGCACATGACTGATGTCCCACGCGGTCTTGGCCACGGCCAACGCGAGCCCCACGAGCACACCCTCGAAGAGATTCCAGGCCACGATCGCCAAGGCGGTCACCCCCAGCACCACCACCTCCCCGCGGTCCCGCCCCCGCCACAACACCCCCAACTCCCGTACGGGCACGAGCCTGCACCCCGCATGCACGAGCAGCCCGGCGAGCGCCGCGACGGGAATCACCCCGAGCACCCCGGGCAGCAGCGCCGCGAACACCAGCAACCACACCCCGGGCAGCACCCGCGAGACCTTCGTCCGCGCCCCCGCCCCCGCCCGCACTCCCCCGGAGGGGACACCCCCAGCCGCACTCCGCACGATCACCGCGGTCATCGGCAACGCCCCGAGCACCCCGCACACCACGTTTCCGGCCCCCTGGGTGACCAACTCCCGGTCGTAGTCGGTCCGCGGCCCGTCATGCAGTTGATCCACGGCCGTCGCACTGAACAACGACTCGGCGGATGCGATCAGCGCGAAGGCGAGAACGGTCCCGACCACCCCCACCTCCGCGAGTAACCCCAGATCATCGACCGACGGCACCCGCACGGCTTCCAGCAGCCCCCGCACCTCGACCCGCCGCACCCCCAGGTCGAACCCCCAGGCCACCAGGGCCGCACCCCCGACGGCCACCAACGGCGCGGGCACGAAACGCACGCCCCACCGCCACCGCGGCCACACCACCAGTACGACAACGGTGGCGCCCCCGACCGCGAGAGCCACGGGATCGACGGCACCGGGCAACGCCCCGAGCCCCACCAGCTTCCCGATCCCCCCACCATCGGGCGCGGCCACATCCCCCAGGGCGTACACCTGCCCCGCCACCAGCACCAGCCCGATCCCGGCGAGCATCCCCTGCACCACGGCCACCGACATGGCCCGAAACCACCGCCCCAGCCGCAACGCCCCCAACCCGAGCTGCACCACCCCGGCCCCGACGACCAGCACACCCAGCGCCTGCACCCCGTACTCCCGTACGGCCTCGTACACCAACACGGTCAACCCGGCCGCCGGCCCACTCACCTGCAGGCTGCTGCCGGGCAACACCCCGACGACCAGCCCGCCGACGATCCCGGTGACCAGCCCCAACTCCGCGGGCACCCCCGAAGCCACCGCGACCCCGACACACAACGGCAACGCCACAAGAAACACCACGACCGAGGCCACCAACTCCCTCCGCCACAACGAGCCCTCGGGCACCCGAAACCGGGACCGAAACCGAGGCCGAGGCCGAGCCCGAGCCCGGGATCGAAAGGGAGACCGGGATCGAAAGGGAGACCGGGATCGAAATGGATTTGAGGCATTACACATGAGAGACACACCTCCGGTAGCCGACGATCGACAGGGGTGCCCGACAGAAGATGCGCAGTCCCGAGCCTGGGGACGAACCCGACGGTGATCACGAAGAACTCACAGCGGGAGACACATCACCCGGGCGACATCGCGCGGCCAACGACAGCGACCACGCTCCGCAACCAATTGTCACCCAAAGCGAGCAAAGCCTGTACCCCTTCTCGCGATCACCGCCCCACAGCAGAAGCGCGCACCCCCGGAACCTCACCTTCCGATCACCCCACCGAGCGCCCGCGCCCCTCTTCACTCCCCTCGCGCCACCCAGCACCTCCGCCCACCCGACCCCCGCATCAGGGGCACATGAAGCCTCGCGACCACGACAACGAACCCACCCCGCCCCCATCCCTTGACGCCTCCATCCACCCCGAGCATTATTCATCGCATGATGAATTATTCTTCGGAGGAACCCCCACCCCAACCCCCCGCCTCCGCCGTCCCGCCTCCCATCCCCGCCATCCACGCCCAGGACCTCACCGTCACCCGAGGCCCCCGCACGGTCCTCCGCAACCTCGACTTCGCCGTCCCCCAGGGCCAGATCACCGGCCTCCTCGGCCCCTCCGGCTGCGGCAAATCCACCCTGATGCGAGCGATCGTCGGAACCCAGGCCAAGGTCACCGGCACCCTCAACGTCCTCGGCCACCCCGCAGGCGACGCCACCCTGCGCTCCCGCATCGGCTACGTCACCCAGGCCCCCTCCGTCTACGACGACCTGACGGTCCGCCAGAACCTCGCCTACTTCGCCGCGATCCTCGACCCCGGCCGCACCGCCGCCGACCGCCGCCACGAGAACGTCACCCGGGCCATCGCCGACGTGGACCTCACCACCCACGCCGACGCCCTCGCCGGCAACCTCTCCGGCGGCCAACGCAGCCGCGGCTCCCTGGCCGTGGCCCTTCTCGGCACCCCCGAACTCCTGGTCCTCGACGAGCCCACCGTCGGCCTGGACCCCGTCCTCCGCCGCGAACTCTGGAATCTCTTCCACACCATCGCGGCCGAGCGCCGGGCGACCCTGCTGATCTCCTCCCACGTCATGGACGAGGCCGAGCGCTGCCACCGCCTCCTCCTCATGCGCGAGGGCGAGATCCTCGCCGACGACACCCCCGAGGCCCTCCGCACCCGCACCCACTCGGAAACAGTCGAAGCGGCCTTTCTCCGCCTGGTCGACGAGGCCACCGCAACCGCAACCGCGACCGGGACCGACGCACACCAGAAGGAGCCGGCGCGATGACCACGACGACGAACGCCGACACGACGACGAAGACGACCGCGTCCACCGCCCCCAAGAGCCCTCGCCCCAGGGCACTCAACTACTCCCGTACGACGGCCACAGCCGCCCGAGTCCTCCGCCAGCTCGGCCACGACCCCCGCACGATCGCCCTGCTGGTCCTCATCCCGTGCGTGATGCTGTTCCTGCTCCGCTACGTCTTCGACGGCAGCCCACGCGTCTTCGACTCCATCGGCGCCTCACTCCTCGGCATCTTCCCGCTGATCACGATGTTCCTGGTGACGTCGATCGCGACCCTGCGTGAACGCACCTCCGGCACCCTGGAACGCCTCCTCTCCATGCCCCTCGGCAAGGGAGACCTCATCGCCGGCTACGCCCTGGCCTTCGGCACGCTGGCGATCATCCAGTCCACCCTCGCCACGGGTCTGGCCGTCTGGTTCCTCGACCTCGACGTCACCGGCTCGCCCTGGCTCCTGCTGGTCGTCGCCCTCCTCGACGCACTGCTGGGCACCGCCCTCGGCCTCTTCGTCTCGGCCTTCGCCTCCTCCGAGTACCAGGCCGTCCAGTTCATGCCGGCCGTGATCTTCCCCCAACTCCTCCTCTGCGGCCTCTTCACACCCCGCCCCGACATGCACCCCGCCCTGGAAGTCATCTCCAACGTCCTCCCCATGTCCTACGCCGTCGACGGCATGAACGAAGTCCTCCTCCACACCGACATGACCACCCACTTCGTGCGAGACATCGCCATCGTCGCCAGCTGCGCCCTCCTGGTCCTGACCCTGGGAGCAGCAACCCTGAAGCGCCGAACGACATAGCTCCGCCTACCGAGCGCTCACCCACCCGACGTCCCGCCCACCGGACACCCCAGCCGAACCCCCACCCCCAGTGCGAGGATGGCCCCAGGACGACGCACCCCGGAGGGCACCCGCACCATGACCCAGAAAGTCGCAGTCCTCGGCACCGGCAAGATCGGCGAGGCCCTGCTCAGCGGCATGATCCGAGCCGGCTGGGCGCCCACCGACCTCCTGGTCACCGCCCGCCGTCCCGAACGCGCCGAAGAGCTCCGCACCCGCTACGGCGTCACCCCGGTCACCAACGCCGAGGCCGCGAAGACCGCCGACACGCTGATCCTGACGGTCAAGCCCCAGGACATGGCCACCCTCCTCGACGAACTCGCTCCGCACACTCCCGCCGACCGCCTGGTCGTCAGCGGCGCGGCGGGCATCCCCACCTCCTTCTTCGAGGAGCGCCTGGCCGCAGGCACCCCTGTCGTCCGTGTCATGACGAACACCCCCGCCCTCGTCGACGAGGCCATGTCCGTGATCTCCGCCGGCAGCCACGCGAGCGAGGCCGATCTCGCGCACGCCGAGGAGATCTTCGGCGCCGTAGGCAAGACCCTCCGCGTCCCTGAATCCCAGCAGGACGCCTGCACCGCCCTCTCCGGCTCGGGCCCGGCGTACTTCTTCTATCTGGTCGAAGCCATGACCGACGCGGGCATCCTCCTCGGCCTGCCCCGCGACAAGGCCCACGACCTCATCGTCCAGTCCGCCATCGGCGCGGCCACGATGCTCCGCGACAGCGGCGAACACCCCGTCAAGCTCCGCGAGAACGTCACCTCTCCCGCCGGCACGACGATCAGCGCCATCCGCGAACTCGAGAACCACGGTGTACGCGCCGCACTGATCGCCGCGCTGGAGGCAGCCCGCGACCGCAGCCGCGCACTGGCATCCGGCAACAACAGCTGACGCCGCCCGCGGTCAACCGGCCAGAAGACCGATCGCCCGATACGCCTCATCCACTCTCGGTCGAGCCATCTTTCTGGCCTTCTCCGCACCCAACCGCAGCACCCCCTCCACATACGCAGGATCGGCGCACAACTCCTTGTGCCTCTCCTGTACGGGCCTGAGGAGCTCGACCACGGCCTCTGCGGTGTCCTTCTTCAGTGCTCCGTACGATTCATATACACCGCTCAGGTCCTCGGGGTTCCCACCCGAACACGCAGCGAGGATCTCCAGCAGATTCGCGAGCCCCGGCCGCTTCTCCCGGTCGTAGACGACGTCCCGCCCACTGTCGGTCACGGCCCGCATGACCTTCTTCCGCACCACATCCGGCTCGTCCAGCAGATAGACGATCCCGGGCCCGACGTCGTCCGTCTTCCCCATCTTCGAAGTCGGCTCCTGCAGGTTCATCACCCGGGCCCCCACTTTCGGCGACGTGGCCCGCGGTACCACGAACGTCTGCCCGTAGCGCTGGTTGAACCGCACCGCCAGATCCCGCGTCAGCTCCACATGCTGCGTCTGGTCGTCACCGACCGGCACCTCATCGGTCCCGTACGCCAGGATGTCCGCCGCCATCAGCACGGGATACGTCAGCAACGACAGCCGAACACTCCCGCCCCGCTCCCGCTCCCGCGCCGCCTTCTCCTTGTACTGGATCATCCGCCGCATCTCGCCGTCCGTGGCCACGCACTCCAGCAGATACGACAACCGCGCGTGCTCATCCACCTGACTCTGTACGAAGACGGTGCACAGCTCCGGATCCAGCCCAGACGCCAGCAACAACGTCGCCGCCTGCCGACTGAGCCTGCGCACCCGCGCCGGATCGTGATCCACGGTCAGCGCATGCAGATCCACGACGCAGAACAGGGCGTCCGTACGGTGCTGGTCGACCTCAGCCCACCGCCGTACGGCTCCCAGGTAGTTCCCGAGCGTCAGATGCCCTGTCGGCTTGATCCCGCTGAAGACCCGTGTCATCTCTCCACCTCCTGGCCAGGACCGCCGCCACCGGCCGGCCGCCCCTCAGGAGGGAGATACGAGAACGGCCGCCGAGGCGGCGGCCGTCGAGTGCATACGTGAGCACGGCCGCCGTCAGGCGGCCCACCACTGCTGGTGACACGTACGCGTAGTCATGGGGGTCAGGCTACGCCTCAGGGGGATCGGCCGACAGCGAGTTGACACACCCCGAGCAGGTACGTAGTGTTCTCCGGGTTGTCCGACGTGAGCGCCGACCTCGGTCGGTCCCCGGACAGCCATTCCGCAGTAACCACCAACAATCGACGATCCGTCGTCGTGTCGTTGGTATGCGTATTTGCGAAATGAGGAATCCGCGTTCGAAAGGACGCGGCCCCCGATTAGCTCGGGAGCCGGGAATCCGCTAAAGTCTCACTCGTCGGAACGGCCCAACAGCCGGGAAGACAACCCCCCCGCTGACTGGGAATCAGGCCCGAAAGGATCTGATAGAGTCGGAACCGCCGGAAAGGGAAACGCGGAAGCGGAAACCTGGAAAGCACCGAGGAAATCGGATCGGAAAACGATCTGATAGAGTCGGAAACGCAAGACCGAAGGGAAGCGCCCGGAGGAAAGTCCGAGAAGTTGCTCGGGTGAGTACAAAGGAAGCGTCCGTTCCTTGAGAACTCAACAGCGTGCCAAAAATCAACGCCAGATATGTTGATACCCCGTTCCCGGCCATGTGGTTGGGGCGAGGTTCCTTTGAAAAAACACAGCGAGGACGCTGTGAACGGCCGGGCTTATTCCGCCTGGTTGTTCCGCTCTCGTGATGTGTGCACCCGATTACGGGTAAACATTCACGGAGAGTTTGATCCTGGCTCAGGACGAACGCTGGCGGCGTGCTTAACACATGCAAGTCGAACGATGAACCACTTCGGTGGGGATTAGTGGCGAACGGGTGAGTAACACGTGGGCAATCTGCCCTTCACTCTGGGACAAGCCCTGGAAACGGGGTCTAATACCGGATACAACCACCGGCCGCATGGCCTGGTGGTGGAAAGCTCCGGCGGTGAAGGATGAGCCCGCGGCCTATCAGCTTGTTGGTGAGGTAACGGCTCACCAAGGCGACGACGGGTAGCCGGCCTGAGAGGGCGACCGGCCACACTGGGACTGAGACACGGCCCAGACTCCTACGGGAGGCAGCAGTGGGGAATATTGCACAATGGGCGAAAGCCTGATGCAGCGACGCCGCGTGAGGGATGACGGCCTTCGGGTTGTAAACCTCTTTCAGCAGGGAAGAAGCGAAAGTGACGGTACCTGCAGAAGAAGCGCCGGCTAACTACGTGCCAGCAGCCGCGGTAATACGTAGGGCGCGAGCGTTGTCCGGAATTATTGGGCGTAAAGAGCTCGTAGGCGGTCTGTCGCGTCGGATGTGAAAGCCCGGGGCTTAACCCCGGGTCTGCATTCGATACGGGCAGACTAGAGTGTGGTAGGGGAGATCGGAATTCCTGGTGTAGCGGTGAAATGCGCAGATATCAGGAGGAACACCGGTGGCGAAGGCGGATCTCTGGGCCATTACTGACGCTGAGGAGCGAAAGCGTGGGGAGCGAACAGGATTAGATACCCTGGTAGTCCACGCCGTAAACGGTGGGAACTAGGTGTTGGCGACATTCCACGTCGTCGGTGCCGCAGCTAACGCATTAAGTTCCCCGCCTGGGGAGTACGGCCGCAAGGCTAAAACTCAAAGGAATTGACGGGGGCCCGCACAAGCAGCGGAGCATGTGGCTTAATTCGACGCAACGCGAAGAACCTTACCAAGGCTTGACATACACCGGAAACGGCCAGAGATGGTCGCCCCCTTGTGGTCGGTGTACAGGTGGTGCATGGCTGTCGTCAGCTCGTGTCGTGAGATGTTGGGTTAAGTCCCGCAACGAGCGCAACCCTTGTTCTGTGTTGCCAGCATGCCTTTCGGGGTGATGGGGACTCACAGGAGACTGCCGGGGTCAACTCGGAGGAAGGTGGGGACGACGTCAAGTCATCATGCCCCTTATGTCTTGGGCTGCACACGTGCTACAATGGCAGGTACAATGAGCTGCGAAGCCGTGAGGCGGAGCGAATCTCAAAAAGCCTGTCTCAGTTCGGATTGGGGTCTGCAACTCGACCCCATGAAGTCGGAGTTGCTAGTAATCGCAGATCAGCAGTGCTGCGGTGAATACGTTCCCGGGCCTTGTACACACCGCCCGTCACGTCACGAAAGTCGGTAACACCCGAAGCCGGTGGCCCAACCCGTAAGGGAGGGAGCTGTCGAAGGTGGGACTGGCGATTGGGACGAAGTCGTAACAAGGTAGCCGTACCGGAAGGTGCGGCTGGATCACCTCCTTTCTAAGGAGCATCTAGGCCGTCGAGCTTGCTCGGTGGTCCAGGGCCACAACGCAGGCGAATGTTCTGCGGTGGTTGCTCAAGGGTGGAACGTTGATTATTCGGCACACTCGGTCTTCTCGGGTTCGTTAGTACTGCTTCGGCGTGGAACACGGATGAGAGAGGCGAGGGTGTCGGGCACGCTGTTGGGTGTCTGAGGGTATGGCCGTGTGGCTGCCTTCAGTGCCGGCCCCAGTGAACTCCGGTTGTTGCCGGGGGTGATGGGTGGTTGGTCGTTGTTTGAGAACTGCACAGTGGACGCGAGCATCTGTGGCCAAGTTTTTAAGGGCGCACGGTGGATGCCTTGGCACCAGGAACCGATGAAGGACGTGGGAGGCCACGATAGGCCCCGGGGAGTCGTCAACCAGGCTTTGATCCGGGGGTGTCCGAATGGGGAAACCCGGCAGTCGTCATGGGCTGTCACCCTTGCCTGAACACATAGGGCAAGTGGAGGGAACGCGGGGAAGTGAAACATCTCAGTACCCGCAGGAAGAGAAAACAACCGTGATTCCGGGAGTAGTGGCGAGCGAAACCGGATGAGGCCAAACCGTATGCGTGTGAGACCCGGCAGGGGTTGCGTATACGGGGTTGTGGGATCTCTCTTCTGTCGTCTGCCGGCGACAGGACGAGTCAGAAACCGTTGATGTAGGCGAAGGACATGCGAAAGGTCCGGCGTAGAGGGTAAGACCCCCGTAGCTGAAACGTCAACGGCTCGTTTGAGAGACACCCAAGTAGCACGGGGCCCGAGAAATCCCGTGTGAATCTGGCGGGACCACCCGCTAAGCCTAAATATTCCCTGGTGACCGATAGCGGATAGTACCGTGAGGGAATGGTGAAAAGTACCGCGGGAGCGGAGTGAAATAGTACCTGAAACCGTGTGCCTACAAGCCGTGGGAGCGTCGGGTGAGCACTTGTGCTTGCCTCGTGACTGCGTGCCTTTTGAAGAATGAGCCTGCGAGTTTGCGGTGTGTTGCGAGGTTAACCCGTTGTGGGGTAGCCGTAGCGAAAGCGAGTCCGAATAGGGCGTTTGAGTAGCACGCTCAAGACCCGAAGCGGAGTGATCTAGCCATGGGCAGGTTGAAGCGGAGGTAAGACTTCGTGGAGGACCGAACCCACCAGGGTTGAAAACCTGGGGGATGACCTGTGGTTAGGGGTGAAAGGCCAATCAAACTCCGTGATAGCTGGTTCTCCCCGAAATGCATTTAGGTGCAGCGTCGTGTGTTTCTTGCCGGAGGTAGAGCACTGGATAGGCGATGGGCCCTACCGGGTTACTGACCTTAGCCAAACTCCGAATGCCGGTAAGTGAGAGCGCGGCAGTGAGACTGTGGGGGATAAGCTCCATGGTCGAGAGGGAAACAGCCCAGAGCATCGACTAAGGCCCCTAAGCGTACGCTAAGTGGGAAAGGATGTGGAGTCGCACAGACAACCAGGAGGTTGGCTTAGAAGCAGCCACCCTTGAAAGAGTGCGTAATAGCTCACTGGTCTAGTGATTCCGCGCCGACAATGTAGCGGGGCTCAAGCGTACCGCCGAAGTCGTGTCATTTCAGCATGAGGGCCAACGCCCGCTGGGATGGGTAGGGGAGCGTCGTCTGCCGGGTGAAGCAGCCGCGGAAGCGAGTTGTGGACGGTTGACGAGTGAGAATGCAGGCATGAGTAGCGATACACACGTGAGAAACGTGTGCGCCGATTGACCAAGGGTTCCTGGGTCAAGCTGATCTGCCCAGGGTAAGTCGGGACCTAAGGCGAGGCCGACAGGCGTAGTCGATGGATAACCGGTTGATATTCCGGTACCCGCTGTGAAGCGTCAAACATTGAACCAGGCGATGCTAAGTCCGTGAAGCCGTTCCGGACCCTTCGGGGAAAGGAAAGTGGTGGAGCCGACGGACCAGACCTGTAGTAGGTGAGTGATGGGGTGACGCAGGAAGGTAGTCCATCCCGGGCGGTGGTTGTCCCGGGGTAAGGGTGTAGGACGTCAGGTAGGTAAATCCGCCTGGCAATAGTCTGAGACCTGATGCCGAGCCGATTGTGGTGAAGTGGATGATCCTATGCTGTCGAGAAAAGCCTCTAGCGAGTTTCATGGCGGCCCGTACCCTAAACCGACTCAGGTGGTCAGGTAGAGAATACCGAGGCGTTCGGGTGAACTATGGTTAAGGAACTCGGCAAAATGCCCCCGTAACTTCGGGAGAAGGGGGGCCATCACCGGTGATAGCACTTGCTGCTTGAGCTGGGGGTGGCCGCAGAGACCAGCGAGAAGCGACTGTTTACTAAAAACACAGGTCCGTGCGAAGCCGTAAGGCGATGTATACGGACTGACGCCTGCCCGGTGCTGGAACGTTAAGGGGACCGGTTAGTGCGCTTTCGGGCGTGCGAAGCTGAGAACTTAAGCGCCAGTAAACGGCGGTGGTAACTATAACCATCCTAAGGTAGCGAAATTCCTTGTCGGGTAAGTTCCGACCTGCACGAATGGCGTAACGACTTCTCGACTGTCTCAACCATAGGCCCGGTGAAATTGCACTACGAGTAAAGATGCTCGTTTCGCGCAGCAGGACGGAAAGACCCCGGGACCTTTACTACAGTTTGATATTGGTGTTCGGTTCGGCTTGTGTAGGATAGCTGGGAGACTGTGAAGCTCGGACGCCAGTTCGGGTGGAGTCGTCGTTGAAATACCAGTCTGGTCGTGCTGGATGTCTAACCCGGGTCCGTGATCCGGATCGGGGACAGTGTCTGATGGGTAGTTTAACTGGGGCGGTTGCCTCCTAAAGAGTAACGGAGGCGCCCAAAGGTTCCCTCAGCCTGGTTGGCAATCAGGTGGTGAGTGTAAGTGCACAAGGGAGCTTGACTGTGAGACCGACGGGTCGAGCAGGGACGAAAGTCGGGACTAGTGATCCGGCGGTGGCTTGTGGAAGCGCCGTCGCTCAACGGATAAAAGGTACCCCGGGGATAACAGGCTGATCTTCCCCAAGAGTCCATATCGACGGGATGGTTTGGCACCTCGATGTCGGCTCGTCGCATCCTGGGGCTGGAGTCGGTCCCAAGGGTTGGGCTGTTCGCCCATTAAAGCGGTACGCGAGCTGGGTTTAGAACGTCGTGAGACAGTTCGGTCCCTATCCGCTGCGCGCGCAGGAATATTGAGAAGGGCTGTCCCTAGTACGAGAGGACCGGGACGGACGAACCTCTGGTGTGCCAGTTGTTCTGCCAAGGGCATGGCTGGTTGGCTACGTTCGGGAGGGATAACCGCTGAAAGCATCTAAGCGGGAAGCCTGCTTCGAGATGAGTATTCCCACCCCCTTTGAGGGGTTAAGGCTCCCAGTAGACGACTGGGTTGATAGGCCAGATATGGAAGGCGGGTAACCGCTGGAGTTGACTGGTACTAATAGGCCGAGGGCTTGTCCTCAGTTGCTCGCGTCCACTGTGTTGGTTCTGAAACCACGAACAACCCCGCCCGGGTCACAGCGGGTGGTGCGGGTGTTTGACAGTTTCATAGTGTTTCGGTGGTCATAGCGTGAGGGAAACGCCCGGTTACATTCCGAACCCGGAAGCTAAGCCTTACAGCGCCGATGGTACTGCAGGGGGGACCCTGTGGGAGAGTAGGACACCGCCGAACAAATATTACAGAAAGGCCCACACCTCACGGTGTGGGCCTTTTTGCATTTCCGGTCTGCGTTTAGGGTCAAGTCATGCGCTATGACCTCGTGATCTTCGACAACGACGGTGTTCTCGTCGACAGTGAGTCGATCTCCAATCGGCTGCTGGCTGCCCACCTCACCGAGCTGGGGTATCCGACCTCCTACGAGGACTCCATTCGTGACTACATGGGGTCGGCCATGCACCGGGTCCACGAACTCGTGCTGGAGCGGACGGGCAGGCCGTTGCCGGAGGACTTCGACGATGTCTTCCATGGACGGGTCTTCGCCGCGTTCGAGCGGGAGTTGAAGCCTGTTCCCGGTGTCGTCGGGGTGCTGGAGAAGCTGGTCGCGGACGAGGTGCCGTACTGCGTGGCCTCGTCCGGGAGCCATGAGCGCATCAGAGTGGGGCATCGGAAGACCGGGCTCGACCGGTGGTTCGGCGCCGGGCTCGTCTTCAGTGCGCAGGACGTGGGGCGGGGGAAGCCGGAGCCGGATCTGTTCCTGCACGCGGCCGCGCGGATGGGTGTGACTCCGGAGAGGTGTGTGGTCGTCGAGGACAGTCCCGCCGGAGTGAGGGCCGGTGTGGCGGCCGGGATGGATGTGTACGGGTTCACGGCGATGACGCCCGCCGAGAAGCTCGTCGGCGCCAGGGGGTACTTCGCGGACATGGGGGAGCTGCTCGACCTGCTTAGCTGAGCAGTATTCAACTTCCTCTACCCATGGGTAGGTCGTGGCCCCTAATGTGCCGCCATGACAGATGTGCTGCGGCGCGGTAGGGCCGCGTTGGCGTTCAGCTTCCTCGTTCAGGGTGTCGCCTTCGCGCTGCTCGTGACGCGGATTCCGGCCATTCAGGACCGGTACGGGGTCTCCGACGCGCTGTTGCCCGCCTTCCTCGCCGCCGTGCCGATCCTCGCCGGGCTCGGCAGTGTCTGCACCGAGCACCTGGTGAAGAAGGTGCCGCCGAGCCGGGTGCTGCGGTGGTCCCAGCCCGTCGTGCTCCTGGCGCTGCTCGGCGTGGGGGCCGGCGACCACATGGTCCAGCTCGGTGTCTCGCTGGCGGCTTTCGGGCTGGCGGTCGGGGCGCTCGACGCGTCGATGAACATGCTCGGGGTGAGCCTGCAGCGGTCGTACGGGCGGAGCATCATGCTCGGCTTCCACGCCGTGTACAGCCTGGGTGGGATAGCCGGGGCTTCGCTGGCGTGGGTGGGGGCGCACTGGGAGCTGCCGCTGCTGGTGTCGTATCTGCCGGTGGCGGTCGTGCTGCTGCCGGCCGCGCTGGTCGGGAGCCGGTGGTACGTCGACGCGGGCTCCGCCGAGAAGGAGAAGGAGGACGCCGTCGGCTCGGGGACGGGTGGGTCCGTCGCCTTCGCGATGCTGCTGCCGCTCTGTCTGGTGATGTGCTTCGCGTACATCGGGGATTCGACGGTCTCCAACTGGAGTGCGAAGTATCTGCAGGATGTCCTGGGGAGCAGTGAGCAGCTGGCGACCGTGCCGTACAACGTGTACATGGTCACCACGCTGATCGGGCGGTCCATCGGGGACTTCGGGGTGCGGAAGTTCGGGGCCGCGGCCGTCGTGCGGGCGGGGTCGCTGGTGGCGGCGGTCGGGTTCGCTGTGGTGGCGGGGGCGCCGGGGGCGTGGGTGGGGATGCTCGGGTTCACGCTGCTGGGGCTCGGGCTGTGTGTGCTGGTGCCGCAGACGTTCGCGGCGGCGGGGCGGCTGTTCCCGGGCGCTTCGGATGCAGCCGTCGCTCGCCTGAATATCTTCAACTATGTCGGGTTTTTGATCGGATCTCCGTTGGTGGGGGCCTTGGGGGACCTCTGGAGCTACCGTGGGGCGATGCTCGTACCGATGGTGTTGGTGCTGGTGACATTGGTGTACGCCCGCTCGTTCGAGACTGAACCGGACCGATACGGTGGCGGGCATGAGCGGCCGCGCACAGCTGATGTGGGACGAGGCAGTAACGGGCTATGACTTCGGTCCGGACCATCCGATGGATCCGGTCCGGCTTGCGTTGACCCGGAGCCTGGTGAGTGCCTTTGGGCTCGACCGGGAGATGGACGTCGTCTCGGCGAAGCCCGCCGGGGAGTCGACGCTGCGGCTCGTGCATCGCGAGGACTATGTGGCGGCGGTCAAGGCGGCGTCCGCGGATCCCGCGGGTGCGGACGGCTCGTACGGGCTGGGGACCGTGGATGATCCGGCCTTCGCCGGGATGCATGAGGTGTCCGCTCTGATCGCCGGGCAGTCGGTGGGGGCGGCTGAGGCCGTGTGGCGGGGGGACGCGCTGCACGCGGTGAACTTCGCGGGCGGGCTGCATCATGCGATGCCCGGGGGTGCGTCGGGGTTCTGTATCTACAACGACGCGTCGATCGCGATTGCTCGGTTGCTTGAGCTGGGGGCCGAGCGGGTCGCCTATGTGGATGTCGATGTGCATCACGGGGACGGGGTGCAGGCCGCCTTCTGGGAGGATCCGCGGGTTCTGACGATCTCGCTGCATGAGCATCCTCGGACGTTGTTTCCGCAGACCGGGTGGCCCGAGGAGACGGGGGCCTCGTCGAGTGCGGAGGGGTCGGCCGTGAATGTGGCGTTGCCGGCGGGGACCGGGGACGCGGGGTGGTTGCGGGCGTTTCACGCGGTGGTGCCCGAGGTGCTTGCCGAGTTCCGGCCGCAGGTGCTGGTGACCCAGCATGGGGCCGATACGCACTTCGAGGATCCGTTGGCCCATCTGGCGGTGTCGTTGGATGCGCAGCGGGCGGTGCAGGTGGCTCTGCATGAGCTGGCGCACGAGCACGCGGATGGGCGGTGGGTCGCGCTCGGTGGGGGCGGGTACGCGGTGGTGGATGTGGTGCCGCGGTCGTGGACGCATCTGGTGGGGATCGCGGCGGGGCGGGAGATCGCGCCGGAGAGTGTGATTCCTGAGGAGTGGCGGCAGCGGGTGTTCGCTCGTACGCGGCAGTTGGCGCCGGTGCGGATGACTGATGGGCGGTGGCCTGTGGGCTGGGCCGACTGGGAGTCCGGGTACGACCCTGCGGATCGGTTGGATCAGGCGGTGTTGGCTGCGCGGAAGGCGGTGTTTCCGTTGCGGGGGTTGTTGCCGTAGGGGTTTCTCGCCCCCGCCGCCCCTACCCGTCCCACCCTGAAGGAGCTGTGCCCCTTCGACCCCCTTGGGTGCCTTATGGCTCGGGGAGCGCTGTGATCGGGCGACTGCGGGTCGGTCGTGGTTGATCGCGCAGTTCCCCGCGCCCCTAAAAGACGGGGCGCGTCTGCGTTAGGCCAACTGTGTGGTGTGACTAGGGGTTTTGGGGCGGGTGGCGTGGTCGGTGCGTCAGCATCGGGGGGTGTTGAGTGTTGGGGCTCTGCGGGAGTACCTGGTGGCTGTTGGGCTTGCTGGGCGGGTTGCCACCTCTCGGGAGGTGAGTCTGCGGAGTTATCGGTTGTTCGCTGCTCGGGATCCTCGGGTTTTGATCGGAATTGATCCGGAATTGCCCTGGGGGCAGCGGGATGTGCTCGGATTGATGGCGGAGAAGTGTGGGGTTTCGGCCGATCCTGGATGTACGTCCGGGCAGGATGTGATTGATCCCGAGCGGACGATGAGGGCGCTGGACCGGTTCGCCGAGCGGGTCGGGGCGGTAGCTCAACGTGGCGGAGCGGTGCTCTTCGGAACAGGGCATCCGCATCGGCTGATCGGCTTCTACGGCGCGTTGGCGGACGCGATGTCGGCGGCGGGGTGTGAGGTTCTCACCCCTGCGGTGGGTAGACGTGTCGACATAACGACCCGGTTCGGTCTACGCACGTACAACCTTGACTACGCACGCGGAGTCGCCCTCGTACGCGAGGCGACCGCGTTGCGCCCCAGTTGTGCGACCGGCGTGCACACGCATTCTCCGCTGCCGGTTCGGACGGTTCTGGCGGCCGCCGCGGAGCGCGGCGGACCGCTCCCGGAACTGGTGGTGGGGGACCACGGGTGGGTCTGCGGAGCAGGTCAGCTGGGGTTCGAGGCGATCGGGCTGGCCGATACGGACGATCCGGCGCCCTTCGTGGGGGAGGCGGAGGGGCGGGTGTCCGTCGTCGTTCCACTTGATGACGGTGTGCGGTCTGATTACTACCGACCGCTGACCCGCTACGTACTCAATCGGGCGTGTCTGTCACAGTAGGCCGCCGATGGCATCCCCTCTTCCCCACTCGCATCACCCGCCCCTACATTGGGGAGTGAGCACGCAACGACGAAGAGTCACCGGAAGGGGAAGCCGGTGGCCGTCGAGTGCGGAAGGTTCAGGTGTGTCATGGCTGCAGCTGGCGAGAGGCCTCTGAACGAGGTCGCGTTCCTGACCGTGGCGGAAGTCGCCTCGGTGATGCGAGTGTCGAAGATGACCGTGTACCGATTGGTGCACAGCGGTCATCTGCCGGCGATTCGGGTGGGCAGGTCCTTCCGGGTGCCGGAGCAAGCGGTTCACGAGTACCTCCGCGAGAGCTATGTGGGGGTGGAGACGGCCTGACGGCCATCGGGGCCGAGGGGCTCCCGGAGGTCCCGTGGGACCTCCGGGAGCCCCTCGGCTCCCCCTCGATTACGACCTCAGCGCTCGGACGGGTAGGCTGACCCCTCGTAGGTCGTATGGGCCCATGGCGCCCAAACACCGAGTGATGAGAAGTGAGCGAGGGTAGTCGTGGGCTCTGTTATCAAGAAGCGGCGCAAGCGGATGGCTAAGAAGAAGCACCGCAAGCTGCTCAAGCGCACCCGCGTTCAGCGTCGCAACAAGAAGTAAGGCGGTCCGGCCCCGGAATCGGGGTCCTGGCCGGCCCCCGTCGCGTACGGGGGCCGTACGCCTTACTTTCTTGCGCGAGCGCTGTTGAGAGCGCGTTGCTGTGGCCTCCCACCGAATGCGGTGGGAGGCCACAGTGTTTTTCCCGGTCATTGACGGAGTCGCAGTCATCACAGCGCAACATCGACCCGCTAACGTGGCCGCACACGGGGAACGCGGCAGAGTACGAGCAGAGTTATGCCTATGTGAGCGTTATGCCTATGTGAGCCGACGTCTGGAAGGAAGGCGCTGATCTTGGGGAAGGTCGTGCTCGTGACCGGGGTGGCCCGTCAGCTGGGGGGCCGGTTCGTGCGACGGATCCAGCGTGACCCGCAGGTCGACCGGGTCATCGCCGTGGACGCGGTGCCGCCGGGACATCACCTGGGCGGCGCGGACTTCGTGCAGGCCGACATCCGCCAGCCCGCCATAGCCCGTGTGCTGGCCGAGCACAACGTGGACACCGTGGTGCACATGGACGTCACGGGCACCCCGCTGGGCAGTGGGGGCCGGGCCACGCTGAAGGAGACCAACGTCATCGGCACCATGCAGCTGCTCGGTGCCTGCCAGAAGTCCCCGTCGATCAAGCGGCTGGTCGTGAAGTCCAGTACGAACGTGTACGGGTCCGCGCCGCGCGACCCGGCCGTGTTCACCGAGACCACGCCGCCCAAGTCGCTGCCCAGCGGCGGCTTCGCCAAGGACACCGTCGAGGTCGAGGGGTACGTCCGCGGATTCGCCCGGCGGCGGCCCGATGTGGCCGTGTGCGTGCTGCGGTTCGCGAACATCCTCGGGCCGAGCGCCGATTCGCCGCTCGCCTCGTACTTCTCGCTGCCGGTGCTGCCGACCGTGCTGGGCTACGACCCGCGGCTGCAGTTCGTGCACGAGGACGATGTCATCGAGGTGCTGCGGATCGCCTCGCACGACCCCGTGCGCGGCACGCTCAACAGCGGCACGTTCAACATCGCCGGTGACGGCGTCCTGCTGCTCTCGCAGTGCGCGCGGCGCCTGGGCCGGCCGACCGTGCCGCTGCTGATGCCGGCCGTCAGCTGGTTCGGCTCGATGGTCCGTACCCTGGGAGTGACGGACTTCTCGCCGGAGCAGCTGCGGCTGCTGACCCACGGACGGGTCGTGTCCACGAAGCAGATGCGCGAGACGCTGGGCTACCGGGCCAAGTACACGACCGCGGAGACCTTCGCGGACTTCGCGCGCAGCCGGGGGCCGGGGCTCCTGCCCCCGGAGACCCTCGCTGGGGCCATCGACCGCCTCGCCGCACTGCCCGTGCCCGCACTGGGCGGTGGCCACCCCCCGACGCAGAGCGCCAACTGAGGAGCGCATCAACGATGGCGGATGCCAAGGTCATTCCGTTCGACGACGACCGGACGCGCGGGGGCGCCGTGCAGCGCCCGCCGCGCCGCCGGAGCACGGGGAGCCGGCGCAAGGGTGAGTCGGCGGTCGTACGCGACGCCCGTGAATCCGGCGAGGTCCAGGCCCTCCCCGGACGGCCGACCAGCACCGATGATGTCCCTGTGACACGGGAGAAGCCGGAGCCGCCCCAGGAGGCCGCCGAGGCACAGGACGGCGGCGCGCTGGAGCGACGGATCGCGGGCGGTCTCGCCTTCCTGCGCAAGCGGCTCACCGGTGACTACGAGGTCGACGACTTCGGCTACGACGCCGAGCTCACCGACCAGGTGCTGATGTCGCTGCTGCGGCCGGTGTACGAGAAGTACTTCCGGGTCGAGGTGAAGGGCATCGAGAACATCCCGACGGACGGCGGTGCCCTGATCGTCGCCAACCATTCCGGGACCCTGCCGATGGACGGCCTGATGATGCAGGTCGCCGTCCACGACAACCACCCCACCGGGCGCCATCTGCGGCTGCTCGCGGCGGACCTGGTCTTCATGCTGCCGGTGGTGAACGAACTGGCCCGCAAGCTGGGGCACACCCTCGCGTGCGCGGAGGACGCCTCACAGCTGCTCCAGCAGGGCGAGCTGGTCGGGGTCATGCCGGAGGGCTTCAAGGGCCTCGGCAAGCCCTTCGGGGAGCGCTACAAGCTGCAGCGCTTCGGCCGGGGCGGCTTCGTCTCCACCGCGCTGCGCGCCGGCACGCCGATCATTCCGTGCTCGATCGTCGGCGCGGAGGAGATCTACCCGATGATCGGGAGCTCGAAGACGATCGCCCGGCTCCTCGGCTTCCCGTACTTCCCGATCACACCGACGTTCCCGTGGCTCGGTCCGCTGGGCGCGGTGCCGCTGCCGACGAAGTGGACGATCCAGTTCGGCGAGCCGATCCCCACGGACGGCTATCCGCCGGAGGCCGCCGAGGATCCGATGCTGATGTTCAACCTGACGGACCAGGTGCGGGAGCAGATCCAGCACACGCTGTACAAGTTGCTGGTGGAGCGGCGGTCGGTGTTCTTCTGAGGGGTCGGTCGACACGACTGCCCGCAGCTACGCATGAATGGGGGCGCCCTTCCTGAGAAGGGCGCCCCCACCGTCGTACGGGGCTAGTTGCCGTCGATGCCCAGGCCGGGCAGGAGGCCCGGGAGGAGGGGGGGAAGGGTGACGTCGGGCTCTTCGGCCGGGGTGGACTTGTCGGTGGACGGGGACGTGCTGGTGGTGTCGTCCTGGGGTGGGTCGAGGAGGCCGCCGGTGGTGCCGCCGACGAGGCCTTCGCCGCCGCTGTCCGAGGTGGACGGCTTGGGCTTGCCGGTGGTGTCCTGGCTGCCGCTTGCGGAGCCTCCGGGGGCGCTCGGGGCCGGGCGGCCGGAGTCCGTGGAGCCGGGGGTGCCGGAGTCCGTGGAGCGCTGCTTGTCGTCGCCGCCCTGGGCGGGCGGCCGCGGCAGCAGCGAGGAGTGCGGAGCGACCTCTTCGTCTATGGCGTCGAAGACCGACGAGACCTCCTGACTCACGTCCCCGAGCTGCACGGGCAGCCGGTCGCGGAGCGTGCCCCAGGCCTCTCGGTGGGACTGGGAGAAGGCTGAGAGAGCCTGGATGGGGCCCAGGGAGTCCGGGTCCCGCTCGAAGGCCTCGTGGAGCAGGCGGTGGCCCTCGGAGGCGTCGTGCCGCATACCGGTGAGGGCGCGGCGGATCTCGCCGAGGGACTCGTGGTCGAGGTGTCCGCCGCGGTCGCGTTCCATGAGGCGACGGGCCTCGCTGAGCCGGGTGGACGCCTGGTCCAGGTAGAGCCGGCCGCGGTCGTCGCTGTCGTCGGCCAGGGTGAGTTTCACGTCCTCGATGCCGCGCTTGAGGCCGTAGAGCGAGTCACCGGGCAGGGCGTCCGAGCTGGCGGCGGCCACACCGCCGAAGGCGCTCGCGGCCACACCGACGCTGAGCCCGCCCGCGGCGAGACCCTTCGTCAGGCGGGACCGTGGTCGCAACTTCCCCAGCCGGCTTGCCCGGTGCGCGCCTCGCGCCTTGCCCGATCGCTGCTCGGGCACCGAAGGGTCCGACGCCTCGCGCCCCGGCAGTGTGCCGTCCCGCAGCATGGCTTCCATCGCGGCCACCAGTTGGGCGCGATGGACGACCTTGACCTCGGGGTCGAGCACTGGCTTGGGCAGCTCGTCGAGACCGGTCGTGAGGGCCAGCATGCGGCCCTGCTCGGTCTGTTCCGCTGCCCGGGCCGGTGCCGATCCCTCGGGCTGCTCGGCCGCCGTGCCCCGGTCGGACAGCTCCTCCAGGGCCTGGGCGAAGGCGTTCGCCCGCCGGTGCGCCGATACGTTCGCGATCACTGGCGGCACCTCCTCTCGTCATGACGGTCGACTCCCCAGGGGGTCCTGAGGGTTGCACGTCCCCGACCGATCCACCCGATCGAGTGATCGGTGTCGGTCAGGGCGCGACCACAGGGAGCCTGTATCCCGCACAACGAGCGGCGTGGCACATGGGTTACGGACGGCGGATGATCGGGCGAGGAAGTCAACGGACTTCGACGGATGGTGAGTTGAGGATCGCGGAGCGTGTGCGAACGGCGCGCTCGGCGCGGTGTCACTCAGTGGTGGTCGTCCCGGTCGGCGGGGTTCAGCGGGCGTCGTCCGGGAGGAGGCGGGCGAGGGTGCGGACCGCGCGGTACTGGAGGGTCTTGATCGCGCCCTCGTTCTTGCCCATGACGCGGGCGGTCTCGGCGACGGAGAGGCCCTGGAGGAACCGGAGGGTGACGCACTCCTGCTGCTGGGGGTTGAGGCGGCGTACGGCCTCCAGGAGGGCGGCGTTGGAGAGGGACTCCAGGACGGAGTCCTCGGGGGAGCGCTCGACCTCGTTGGCGTCGAGCATCTCGCCGGTGGTGACCTCGAGGCGGAAGCGGCTGGACTTGAAGTGGTCGGCCACCAGGTTGCGGGCGATGGTGACCAGCCAGGCGCCGAAGTCGCGGCCCTGCCAGGTGAATGTGCCGATGCGGCGCAGGGCGCGCAGGAACGTCTCACTGGTGAGGTCCTCGGCGGTCGCCTTGCCGCCGACGCGGTAGTAGATGTAGCGGTAGACGGTGTCGCTGTACTGGTCGTACAGGCGACCGAACGCGTCGGCCTCGCCGGACTGGGCGCGTTCGACGAGGTCCATCATGCGGGCGCTGTCGCTGTCCGCGGCTGGACGGCGGGTGGTCGTGGCGGTGGATCCCGAACGGCCTCGTCTGCCCACCGCCGCGCTGCCGTCGGCCAGTGCGTAGCACGGGCCGACGGGCGCGGCGGAGGTGGCGAGGGCGGGGACGGCGTACGCGGTGGGGACGAAGCCGCGCAACAGGTGGTTGACCGTCGCGCGCAGCGTAGCCAGGCCCGAGGCGTCAACCCCGACGTGTGGGTACACGGGACTCCCAGAGGCAGAGCTTCCATCACGTGCAGTACGGGACCGTTCACCCGTCGTAGCGACGGAGGGGGTACCGAATTGCGTTTGAGGAGAATAACGCTTCGTGCAGGCACTGCTACACCCAGTTGCTCAAATCATCGATTACGTCGCTTCTGTTACCTATTGGCGGCTGCTCAAGTACCGGTCGGTGATCGGTTGTTGATCGATTGGGTTCGTGTTCCGTCTGGGTGCGGGGCGTGTTGTGGTCGGGTGCGGATGGCGGGACTGAGGGGGGCGGAGTGGGGGTAGGACGGCTGGAATGCGGGGCGGCGGGGCCGGACGCGCGAACGCCGGAGGGGCTGGTTTCCCAGCCCCTCCGGCGTTCGAAAAGCGACAGACAGTTCAGTTCAGCGGCGGCGCCGGTGCAGGGCGATCGCGGCTGCCGTGCCGCCGGCCACCGCGCCCACGCCGGCCGCGGCGGGGAGGCCGACCTTGGCGGCCTTGCGGGCGGTGCGGTAGTCGCGCAGACGCCAGTCCATGTCGCGGGCGTGCTTGCGGAGTTTGGAGTCGGGGTTGATGGCGTACGGATGGCCCACGAGCGAGAGCATCGGGATGTCGTTGTGGGAGTCGCTGTACGCGGCGCAGCGGGAGAGGTCGAGGCCCTCCGCCGCGGCCAGGGCGCGTACGGCCTCGGCCTTCGCGGGGCCGTGCAGCGGCTCGCCGACCAGCTTGCCCGTGTACACACCGTCGACGGACTCGGCCACTGTGCCCAGCGCGCCGGTCAGGCCGAGGCGGCGGGCGATCACCTGGGCGATCTCCACGGGCGCGGCCGTGACGAGCCACACCTTCTGGCCGGCGTCGAGGTGGGCCTGGGCCAGGGCGCGGGTGCCCGGCCAGATGCGCTCGGCCATGTACTCGTCGTAGATCTCCTCGCCGATGATCGTCAGCTCGGCGACGCGATGGCCCTTGACGATGGAGAGGGCGGAGTCCCGGGCGTCCTGCATGTGCTCGGGGTCCTCCGACCCCGCCAGCCGGAACCATGCCTGCTGCCAGGCGAACCGGGCGAGGTCGCGGGTCTCGAAGAACTTCCGTTTGTACAGGCCCCGGCCGAAGTGGAAGAGCGAGGCGCCCTGCATGACGGTGTTGTCGAGATCGAAGAAGGCGGCGGCCTTGTCGTCGCCGAGGACCGGGAATTCCGGTTCCTGGACGGCGTCGGGCGCGGGGGAGATGTCCTCCAGCTCCTGGGAGGACTTGCGCGCTGCCTCCGCAGAGGCCTCGCCTGCCAAAACGCTCCGCGCCGTGGCGGAGCGCCTACGGGGAGTGAGCCATCCGAGAGCGGCCATGTCGTGAGCATAGCCAGTCTGTTCGGTACTTCCGGAGTGGAGAGGTTTGCAGGTTGTGAACTCTCCGCGACCGTGTCGTTAAAGGAGTCGTCCCGGCGGCGTGTCGGCGTGTGGGGCAGGGAGGAATCGGTCGGGAAAAGGGCAGGTAGTGCGCTTCGTGGTGAGGATGAGGTGTGCGTATCCGGTGCGGAGTGACAATGGCCGGCATGAGTGCCATGTTTCGGCGGACGCCGAGGAATTCCCGTGAGCGGCTCGTCACACTGATCGGAAAGCCCGGGTGCCATCTGTGTGACGACGCGCAGGCGGTGATCGAGAAGGTCTGCGGTGAGCTGGGCGTTCCCTGGGAGAAGAAGGACATCACCGAGGACGCCGAACTCCACCGGCAGTACTGGGAGCAGATCCCCGTGGTGCTGGTGGACGGCGCCCAGCACACCTTCTGGCGGGTGAACGAGGAGCGGCTGCGCAAAGCCCTCTCCTAGCCCTCTCCTGGATGTGACCCGAGATGTGACCTGACCAAGCAGTCCAAGTGGTCCCAAAGGTCGCTTAGGATCGGTGGGCTGGTTGGTCTCGGGGGCGGGATTCGTGAGGAGAGTGTGCGGTTTTGCCCCCGTCGAGCAAGGCGTCTGATGTGGAACGAAGGCATGTGTGCGCCGGTTCCATACGTGTGCGTCGAGTGTGCGTGACCCCGGTCACGTTGGCCGGGCAAATCGGACACCATCTTTGTGCACGCGTTCACAAAGACATAGCCTGCTGTCGACGGGGCGGTCTGGGGACGCACGACCGCCCGCAGCCCCGCTCTACCCGCAGGAGCACCGTGGCAACTGGCCGAACTCACCGACCGGCGACCCGTAGCCGAGGGATTCCCGAGGCCACCGTCGCCAGGCTTCCGCTGTACCTCCGTGCCCTGACCGCGCTGTCGGAGCGCTCGGTACCCACCGTTTCATCCGAGGAACTGGCGGCCGCCGCGGGGGTCAACTCCGCGAAGCTGCGCAAGGACTTCTCGTACCTGGGCTCCTATGGAACACGTGGTGTGGGGTACGACGTCGAGTATCTCGTCTATCAGATCTCGCGTGAGCTGGGGCTGACCCAGGACTGGCCGGTCGTGATCGTCGGTATCGGTAACCTCGGCGCCGCGCTCGCCAATTACGGCGGGTTCGCCTCCCGTGGATTCCGGGTCGCCGCGCTGATAGACGCCGATCCGGCGATGGCGGGGAAGCCGGTCGCGGGTATTCCGGTGCAGCACACGGACGAGCTGGAAAAGATCATCGACGACAACGGCGTGTCCATCGGCGTGATCGCCACTCCCGCCGGTGCCGCCCAGCAGGTGTGCGACCGGCTGGTCGCCGCCGGGGTGACGTCCATTCTGAACTTCGCGCCCACCGTTCTCTCCGTGCCGGACGGTGTCGATGTGCGCAAGGTGGATCTCTCGATCGAGCTGCAGATCCTCGCCTTCCACGAGCAGCGCAAGGCCGGGGAGGAGGCCGCGGCCGAGTCCGCGGCCGTGGCGCTGGCTCCCAAGGAGTCCGGGAAAGGGCCCGACGGGGATGTCCCCGCCGTGATGCCGGCATGAGTCTTCTGGTCGTCGGGCTGAGTCACCGCAGCGCTCCGGTGAGTGTGCTGGAGCGGGCCGCGCTGTCCCTGGACGCGCAGATCAAGTTGCTTCAGGACACGGTCGCCGCCGAGCCGGCCGCCGAGGCCGCCGTCCTCGCCACCTGCAACCGCATCGAGCTGTACGCGGACGTGGACAAGTTCCACGCGGGTGTCGCCGAGCTGTCGACGCTGCTCGCCCAGCACAGCGGGGTGGGGCTCGACGAGCTGACCCCCTATCTCTACGTGCACTACGAGGACCGGGCCGTCCACCACCTGTTCTCCGTGGCCTGCGGGCTCGACTCCATGGTCGTCGGCGAGGGGCAGATCCTCGGGCAGATCAAGGACTCGCTGGCCCGCGCGCAGGAGCTGCACACCGCCGGGCGGCTGCTGAACGACCTGTTCCAGCAGGGCCTGAGGGTCGGTAAGCGGGCGCACTCCGAGACCGGGATCGACCGGGCCGGGCAGTCGCTGGTGACCTTCGGTCTGGAGCAGTTCACCGCAGGTGCGGACGTCGAGAGCTGGGCCCGGGGCAAGCGGGCCGTCGTGATCGGCGCCGGGTCGATGTCCTCGCTGGCCGCCGCGACGCTCGCGCGCGCGGGCGTGGGCGAGATCGTGATCGCCAACCGGACGTACGACCGGGCCGAGCGCCTCGCTCAGATCCTCATGGAGACGGGCGAAACGGACGTGGTGGCCCGCGCGGTACCGATGGATTCGGTGCCGGCCGAGCTGACACGTGCCGATGTCGCCGTCTCCTGTACCGGTGCGACGGGCCTGGTCCTGACCGCCGAGATGGTCGCGGCGGCGGTCGAGGGCCGGGTGCCCCAGGGGGCCCCCGCCGGGCCGGAGAGCCGTACGGGCACACGTGCCGAGGGGGGGACGGCCCTGCCGCCGACCTCCATCGGCAGCGACGACGACTGCCCCCTCGATCTGCCCGCCGTACAGGGCGGTGGCTTCTCCGTGCTCGGGGAGGCCGCCGTGGCCGGGATGGACGCGGCCACGCTGGAGCAGCACGCGGCCTGGGTCGACAACGCGACCGTGGACCGGCGCGCGAGCCGCCGTACGCCGGAGCGCGAGGCCCTGCGTACGCCGGTGGCCGACGCCGAGCTGATCGCCGCGCTCGTCGCGGCCGTGGCCGTCACCGGGCGGATCCCCGAGCTGCGCAGGCCCGAGCCGGTCGTCGAGGTGCCCCGGCCCGCGCCCGTGCTGGCGCTGCTGGACCTGGCGATGCCCCGGGACATCGACGCGGCCGCGCACCGGCTGGCCGGGGTGCGGCTGGTCGACATCGAGTCGCTCGCCGAGGTCTCCGCGGACGCGCCGATGGCGTCCGACGTCGACATGGTGCGAAGGATCGTTTCCGACGAGGTGGCCGCCTTCGGCGCCGCTCAGCGGGCCGCGCACATCACACCCACCGTCGTGGCGCTGCGCGCCATGGCCGCCGATGTCGTCGCGAGCGAGATCGCCCGCCTGGAGGGCCGGCTGCCGGCCCTCGACGACAAGCACCGCGGCGAGATCACCCAGACCGTGCGGCGCGTCGTCGACAAGCTGCTGCACGCACCGACCGTACGGGTCAAGCAGCTCGCGGCCGAGCCCGGCGGCGCCGGGTACGCGGACGCGCTGCGCACCCTGTTCGACCTGGACCAGGAGACGGTCGCCGCCGTGTCCCGGGCCGAAGACAGCAGGACTTCAGAGAACGACGCCGAGAACCGAGGGCGATCATGAGTGAGCCGCAAAACAGGGCCCTGAGGCTCGGGACGAGGCGAAGCAAACTCGCCCTGGCCCAGTCCGGGCAGGTGGCGGACAAGGTCCGCCGGCTGACCGGACGGCCCGTCGAACTCGTGGAGATCACGACGTACGGCGATGTCTCCCGCGAGCAGTTGGCGCAGATCGGCGGCACGGGCGTGTTCGTCACCGCGCTGCGCGAGGCGCTGCTGCGCGGCGAGGTCGACTTCGCCGTGCACTCCCTCAAGGACCTGCCCACCGGGCAGCCCGACGTCCTGGCGCTGGCCGCCGTGCCGGTGCGCGAGGACGCGCGGGACGCGCTGGTCGCCCGGGACGGACTGACCTTCGAGCAGCTCCCCGAGGGCGCGCGCGTCGGTACGGGTTCGCCGCGGCGGATGGCCCAGCTGAACGCGTACGCGCGCAGCCACGGGCTCACGATCGAGACGGTGCCGATCCGCGGGAACGTAGACACCCGGATCGGATACGTACGGAAGGGTGAGCTGGACGCCGTCGTTCTGGCCGCCGCCGGACTGAACCGGATCGGGCGGATAGATGAAGTGACCGATTTCCTTTCGGTCGACACCGTTTTGCCCGCCCCCGGCCAGGGGGCACTGGCGATCGAATGCACCGCGGACAACGCGGAGCTGATCGCCGCGCTCGCCGAGCTCGACGACCCGTACACACGGGGCGCCGTGACCGCCGAGCGGTCCCTGCTCGCCGCCCTGGAGGCCGGTTGCAGCGCACCTGTGGGTGCGTTCGCCGACCTGCTGGCCGACGGGCAGATTGTCAAGGAGATGCGCCTGCGCGGCGTCGTCGGCACGACCGACGGCTCGACGCTGGTGCAGCTGTCCACCACCGGTCCCGTGCCCGAGACGTACGAC
The DNA here is from genome assembly GCF_024612015.1 of Streptomyces sp. CA-210063. Lineage (NCBI taxonomy): Bacteria > Bacillati > Actinomycetota > Actinomycetes > Kitasatosporales > Streptomycetaceae > Streptomyces > Streptomyces sp. CA-210063. Next base: position 4,300,580 of record NZ_CP102512.1, on the reverse strand, counting down.
CAAGCAATGGCGCTCGGCCGTGAACTCGCCGCCGAGATGCTCGCTAAGGGCGCGGCCGGTCTGATGGGGGAGCGAGCACATTGAGCCCCACCACCCTTCCCGCCGGTCCGGACCACGGTCACGTCACCTTCCTCGGTGCCGGACCCGGGGATCCGGGACTACTGACATTGCGCGCCGTCGAGGCGCTGGCGAACGCGGACGTTCTCATCGCCGAGCACGACGTGCTCGACGTGGTGCGTACGCACGCCCGCGCCGGCGTCGCCCTACTGGACACCGATTCGAGCCCGCCGTCGGCACTGACTGCGGCGTCCTCTGCCTCTTCCGCGGCTACTTCAGCGGATACGTTCTCGGGCACAGGCACGCCTCAGCTGACGGTTGTTGACGGCACGTCAACAACCGTTGGTGCACCCGCTGTGCGGGATGCCGCACATCTTGTCATGGAGGCCGCGCGGGGCGGCAAGCGGGTCGTGCGTGCGGTCTCCGGGGACCCCGGGCTCGACACGTACGCCACCGAGGAGATGCTGGCGTGCGCCGCCGCGGGCGTGCCGTTCGAGGTGGTGCCCGGGGTGGCGACGGCCGTGGGCGTGCCCGCGTACGCCGGTGTGCCGCTGCGGGACGCGCAGGGCGCCGATGTGCGGTTCGTCGACGCGCGCACGGCCTCCGAGCGGTGCTGGGCGGAGGTCGGGGCGTCCGACGGGACGGTCGTCGTCTCGGCGACGCTGGAGACCGCGGCCGCGGCGGCGGGTGAGCTGGTCGCCGCCGGCCGTAAGCCCGATACGCCGCTGACCGTCACCGTCGCCGGTACGACGACCCGGCAGCGGACCTGGTCCGCGACGCTCGGCACGATCGCGCAGACCCTGAAGCAGGCCAAGGTGCTGCCCTCGCCCGAGGGCGGGCGGCCGGTGATAGCCGTGGTCGGTGAGCGTTCCGCCGCGGCCCAGCGCGACCAGCTGTCGTGGTTCGAGAACAAGCCCCTGTTCGGGTGGCGGGTCCTCGTACCGCGTACGAAGGAGCAGGCCGCCTCGCTCTCCGACCAACTGCGCTCGTACGGGGCCGTACCGCACGAGGTGCCGACGATCGCGGTCGAGCCGCCGCGGACGCCGCAGCAGATGGAGCGGGCGGTCAAGGGGCTCGTGACGGGCCGTTATGAGTGGATCGCCTTCACGTCGGTGAACGCGGTCAAGGCCGTGCGGGAGAAGTTCGAGGAGTACGGGCTCGATGCGCGCGCCTTCGCCGGGATCAAGGTCGCGGCGGTGGGGGAGCAGACCGCCAAGGCGCTCATCGCCTTCGGTGTGAAGCCGGATCTGGTGCCGAGTGGGGAGCAGTCCGCGGCTGGGTTGCTGGAGGACTGGCCGCCGTACGACCCCGTGTTCGATCCGATTGATCGTGTCTTTCTGCCGCGCGCCGACATCGCGACCGAGACGCTGGTCGCCGGGCTGATCGAGCTCGGGTGGGAGGTCGACGACGTCACGGCCTACCGGACCGTGCGTGCGTCGCCGCCGCCGGCCGAGACCCGGGAGGCGATCAAGGGGGGTGGGTTCGACGCCGTTCTCTTCACGTCGTCCTCCACCGTGCGGAATCTGGTGGGTATCGCCGGGAAGCCGCACAACGTGACGGTGATCGCCTGTATCGGGCCCGCTACGGCCAAGACGGCCGAGGAGCATGGGCTTCGGGTGGATGTGATGGCTCCTGAGCCGTCCGTGCACAAGTTGGCCGAGGCGTTGGCGGACTTCGGGGTGCGGCGGAGAGCGGCTGCGGTTGAGGCGGGGGATCCTGTCACTCGGCCCAGTGAGCGGCGGCCGGGGGCGCGGCGGCGGCGGTCTACGACCTGAGGGCGGCGGTCTACGACCTGAGGTGCGGGAACGGCGTGAGGTGTTCGTGAGACCTCGCGCCGTTCTTCGTCGGTGGGGTTACGGGAGTGTCGGTAGGGCGGCGATGAGGCTCCGCCAGGCTGAGCGGTCACTTCTTCGCGAAGCTCTCGTGCGGACGCCTCGTCCCCGCCTCGACCTTCGCCACCTGCGACCGGTCGCAGGGGATCTCCCTTGCCAGCGCCTCCTGTGTCAGCAGCGCGGCCTCCCTGAAGTGCCGTAGCACCTCGCCGAACAGGACCGCCGTACTGGCCCCGTTGGTTCCTCGGCTGAGCGATGCGCCTCGCGCCGGAGCCCGGAAACGCGGGGTCCGGTAGGGCGTGTGTCGGGGTGGCGGGAGGTGAAGAAGAAAGAACTCTTGGGGAAGAACCCTCCAAACCAACCAAACCCCGCGTTTGTCACTCGCTGGAGTGAATCCGCCTAACTCGGCTGGCGCGGGGGAGGTTTGGGCGTGCAGGCTCGCCGCAGACAACCGCAGATATGCGACGGCCCCCGCCGGGACTGCAATCCCAGTGCGAGGGCCTGACCATCCGAGGAAGAGGACAAGTCTTCCCCCATGGCTGAGACGAAGCCTAGCGGCGCCACGCGCCCGCATTCCCGTGTTCCGCGAAGCGCCACCCGTTCCGGGGTCACCCACGTCAGGGAGTTCCAGCCCGACAGGTTCACGATCATCGGCAATCACCTCGCCCAGCACCCCGAGTTGTCGCTGACCGCGATCGGGCTCGGCACCCACATTCTCTCGTTGCCCCAGGGAGCCTCCGCCGACATTCGTACGCTCGCCGAGCGGTTTCCCGAGGGCCGGGACCGGATCGCCTTCGCTCTGCGGGAGTTGGAGGCGCACGGCTACGTGGAACGGGTGCGCGAGCGGGTTGACGGTGGGCGTGTGGTCACGCGTACGTACGTGTACAACGCTCCCGCGCTCACGCGAGCCCGTGAGGAGGCGGCGGACGGGCGGGTTCCGGTAGCGGCGGATGCTCCCGCGGTCCCTGCCGTTTCCGTCGAGCCCGCCGCCCCGGTCGTTCCCGTCCCGGCGGTTGTGGAAGACGCCTCCGGGCTCGGGGAGCCGGTGGCGCCCACACCCCCGCCCGCCGAAACCGAGCCGCCCGCCAGTGAGCACCACGACAAGGCTGTCGCCTTCCTTGTGGGGCTGCGTCGTAGCGACGACCGGTTCACGCTTTCTCAGCGGGACGTGCGACGCCTCACTCCGGCTGTCGTCGCCTGGTTCGACAACGGCGCCAGCAGAACGGCGGTGCACCATGCCATGACGGCCGATGTACCCGCGCTCCTCAAGAGTCCGGCCCGATTCCTTGCCTACCGGCTGCGGGAACTGCTGCCACCGCCACCACCACTGGCGCTCCCGCCGGAGGGCCTTGGGGTTCCCGAGGCCCCGCCTTCGGATACCTGGCCGCTCCCCATGGTCGACTGCGAGGGCGGCTGCAATCGTGCCTTCCGGGCCCCGGAGCCGGGCGCCTGGTGCCGTGACTGCCGAGCCGCCCGAGACCGCCGTACCGCCGAGGCGGCGGGCCCTGAATCCCCTGAAACCGTCCGCGTGGCCTGAACCGCCACGCACTTCCCACTTCCCAGGGAGCGCCGCATGGCCGACCACACGATCCACTCTGCCTATGCGCAGGTGTACAACACGCTGCTCGACACGGCTGCCAGCCTGGAAGTGCTGAAGCGGGAGGGCGCTGAGGAAGGAGTGGAACCGCACGCCGGGGCCGCCATGCACGCCGTCCGGTTCGCCGTCGCCGTCCTGTACCCCCTGCTGCCCTGCCAGGCACCGCCGCCCGTTCCCGACGACCCCCAGCGGCTGCTGGACTTGGCGGCCCACTGGCGGGACGCGGCGTTCGACCTCGGTGAGTTCGCACCGGAGCCCGCGTTGCGGCTCGTCAGGGGCGAGATGGACGGGGAGGGCACGAAGGGACGGGAGACCAACTCGGCGTCGTAGGTGGACCTTCGGGCAGGCGATTTTGGGGGCCTACGGGCAACTGCGGGGGGCGGCGGGGCAGTTCCCGGGGGCGGTGCGGGTTTCCGTACAACCTCGCGTGTGGGTGCGTTGTCTGAATGGGTGACCGAAGCAACAACCGTTACTTGGATCCCCTGGGCCTCCATGGCCCGCGCGCCTTCCGCCGCCACGGTGGCGCCGACCTCACCGGCGCTTTTTGTTCGCCGGCTCTGATCCTCACCGATTCCGCATTCGCGAAGGGTTACTTCTGCATGCGTACGTTCAGGACCATCGCCGCCACGGCCACCGCCGCGCTCGCCCTGGGGGGCGCCCTGCTCGCGGTGCCCACCGCGCAGGCGGCCACCACGACTTCGGGTGCCATCACTCGCGACGGCGGCCTCTGGTACAAGGCCACGCCCGGACAGAACAACCAGCTGACGATCACCGACAAGGTCGTGGACGAGACGGAGCCCGGCGGTTCGCCCGAGGTGTACTACGTCGTCACCTTCGACGACCGGTACGACATCACGTTCGACGCCAACTCCGCCGAGTGGAACCGGTGCGAGTACCCCTCGGCCGACGACCACACGATCGTCCAGTGCGTCGCCCCGGCCTCCCTGGGCTCGGACGACAGCCCCCGCTACTGGGTCACCGTTCGTGACGGCAACGACACGGTGAAGCTCTCCGACGACAACAACGCGGACGCGGTGGTCTACGGCGGTCCCGGCAACGACACCGTCACCGACAGCAGCCTCTCGGCCGTCCTCTACGGCGAGGACGGCAACGACCGCCTCCATGGTGGCGGCGGTGGCTGGGGCATGGGCCCGTACGGCGGCAAGGGCCACGACACGATCACCGCGTGCGCCTGGGCCTGCTACGGCGGGGCCGGCAACGACAGCCTCTCCGGTGACGCCGAGACCAACAACATGTACGGCGAATCCGGCAACGATGTCATCCACGGCAAGCAGGGGCGCGACAGCCTCAACGGTGGCAACGGCAACGACACGCTGCGGGGTGGGCGGGGCGCCGACAAGCTGTGGGGTGAGGACGGCAACGACACGTTGTGGGGGGACCAGGACAACGATGAGCTGTGGGGCAACAGCGGGAACGATGTGCTGTACGGGGGTGCGGGGACGGACAAGCTTTCTGGGGGGCCTGGGCGTAACAAGGTTCAGCAGTAGGTAGGTCCAGGGGCTATGCCCCGTTGGCCCCCTGAGCGTGGTTGAGCTCGGGGGGCTTTGTCGTTCGGCGGGTGCGGGTGCGTCGTGGTTGCTCGCGCCCACGCGGCGGAGCCGCATATTGATACAGCCCCGCGCCCCTGAAGGGGCGCAGCCCCTCCAGGGCCGACGGGGCGTCGGCAAAGGGGGCTGTGGCGCGGGCGTAGCGTAGGTGTATGTCGAAGTACGGATCGTTTCCCGGTACGCGGCCCCGCCGGCTTCGTACGACGCCTGTTCTGCGCCGGATGGTGGCCGAGACGCGGCTGCATCCCGCCGACTTCATCCTGCCCGCGTTCGTGCGGGAGGGTGTGAGTGAGCCGGTGCCGATCGCGGCGATGCCGGGGGTCGTGCAGCACACGCGGGACAGTCTGAAGAAGGCTGCCGTGGAGGCCGTCGAGGCCGGGGTGTCCGGGATCATGCTGTTCGGGGTGCCGGAGGACGACAAGAAGGACGCGGTCGGGACGCCGGGGACCGATCCGGACGGGATCCTGCAGGTCGCCATCCGCGATGTGCGGGCCGAGGTCGGGGACGAGCTGCTCGTGATGTCCGATCTGTGTCTCGATGAGACCACCGATCACGGGCACTGTGGAGTGCTTGATGATCAGGGGCGCGTCGACAATGACGCCACCCTTGAGCGGTACGCCGAGATGGCCCAGGTCCAGGCCGACGCCGGTGCGCATGTCGTCGGGCCCAGCGGGATGATGGACGGGCAGATCGGGGTCGTCCGGGATGCTCTTGATCAGATCGGGCGCGAGGACGTCGTCATCCTGGCCTACACGGCCAAGTACGCGTCCGCGTTCTACGGGCCCTTCCGTGAGGCCGTCGGTTCGTCGCTGAAGGGCGATCGGAAGACCTATCAGCAGGATCCGGGGAATGTCCGGGAGTCCCTGCGGGAGCTCGCCCTCGATCTGGAAGAGGGCGCCGACCTGGTGATGGTCAAGCCGGCCGGGCCCTACCTGGATGTCCTGGCGCGGGTCGCGGACGCCGTGGATGTGCCGGTGGTCGCGTACCAGATCTCCGGGGAGTACTCGATGGTCGAGGCCGCCGCCGAGAAGGGGTGGATCGACCGGGACCGGGCGATCCTGGAGACGCTGACGGGGATCAAGCGGGCGGGGGCGCAGAACATCCTCACGTACTGGGCCGTCGAGGCGGCTCGGATGCTGCGCTGAGGGAGTGGACGCGGCCCCGGGCGGTGGTGTCCCCGCCGGGGGCCGATCGAGCGCGCTGATGTCAGTACTTGAGGGCGTCTTCCACGGTCGACTGCCAGTAGGTGACGGCCGCGGAGCTGTCGACGTACACGCCCTTGGCCGGAAGGGCGGGGGACGCCGGGGCGCCGCCGTCGCTGCCGGACTCCCGGCCCTGGAAGTGGATGGTCACCGTTTTCTCCGTCAAGCCGTTCTCGCCGCTGCCGTCGGCGGACGACAGGAGGACGCCCGCGTAGCCGGACTCGCCGGGGGCGAGGGTCACCACCGCCTGCGGCTGGGACTCCTCGATCACGGGCGGCGCGGACTGGGCTTCGCCGAACCGGACCGAGGGGTTGTAGTAGAGGTCGCAGACCTTCGAGCCGGTGTTCTTGACGGTGATCAGCATGTGGTTGAGCGGGCGGGACACCGGCTGCGCGGTGACGGTGGTGTTGGAGCCGTTGCAGGTGACGCGGTTGGCGGGGTCGAAGGGGTCGTCGGTTCCGCTGGTCCCGCTGGTCCCGCCGGTCGTGGAGTTCTTGTTCGTGCCGGTGCCAGTACCCGTGCTCGTCTTTGAAGAGGCCTTGTCGGTCGTGGAGCCGCCGGTGGTCGTGGAGCCGCCGGTCGTCGTGGAGCCGCCGGTGGTCGTGCCCGAGGAGCCGGTGTTCTGCGAGGTCGAGGTGGAGCCGCCCGACGAGCCCTCGTCCCGGGTGCCCATTCCGTTGTCGCACGCCGTGAGGGCCAGGGCGGCGAGTGCGACTCCCGTCGCGGCGAGCAGACGGGCCGGGCGGGCGACTCGGGTGGAGCGGGCGATGCGGAACGTGCGCATGACGGATTCCTTTCGGACAAAGACAGTTGAAGAGGCTGAGAACAAGTGGTCGAAGCCGTGCCGCTCGACCGGACTGCCGGGAGCGGCGTGCTTGGATGACCAAAGCTTGCGGGGTGATCCGTCCCAGCCGCCACACTCGGCGGACGATCAGGGACGCTGGAACGCTCGCACCGGCTTTGACCTGGGGGAACAACACTTCCCTGGAACGCGGAACGGGACGTGGGAGACGTGAAGGCTGACTTTGCCGAGCTGTTGCGGGAGTTGAAGGAGCGCTCCGGACTCAGTTACGGAGTGCTCGCCAAGCGGCTCCACATGAGTACGTCGACACTTCACCGGTACTGCAACGGGGACGCCGTACCGACGGACTACGCGCCCGTCGAGCGGCTGGCCCGGCTGTGCAGGGCGACGCCGGAAGAACTGGTCGAGCTGCACCGGACGTGGGTCCTGGCGGATGCGGCTCGGGCCCGCAAAGGGGGTGACTCCGTAGGTTCGGAGGAGGGTCCCGGTCACGAGGAGAGCCCTGCCCCGGAAGAGATACCTGGCCCGGAGGTCGTGGAGGGCGAAGAGCTTTCCGGTGGTCCGGGAGGCCCGCCGCGTGCTCGGCGGCGTACTCGGGTCGCGCTTGTCGCCGGGCTGTCCGTGGCCGCCGTGCTCGGTGCGGTGACGCTGGCCCTGAGTCTGCCGTCCGGTGGGGCGGAGGACGGGGCCGGGCGGCCGGCCGGGGCGGCGTCCGTCGGGGACGACGGTGGGGAGCGGGCGGACGAGGGCTCGGCGTCGCCGTCCAGTGCCTCGCCCTCCGTTTCCGCGAGCAAGCAGGGCAAGGGCGGCAAGCAGGGCGAGAAGGGTGACGGCAAGGGGGCAGGTGCCTCGGCCACCACCCCGACCAGCCCCGGTGGGGGCGGCCAGGCCTCGGCCGCCGCCGTGCCCTTGTCCGTGAAGGTGGAGCCGTACACCTGGGAGAGCCCCTGCTCGCAGCGGTATCTGGTCGACCGGCCACCGGCGGAGGTGGCGCCGCCGCCGCTGGAGCAGGACGCGGACGCCTGGGTGAGGTCGGTCGGAGCCGTCTCGTCGGGAAAGCAGTTTCTGACGCTCACCGTGCAGGGGACCGGTGAGGAGACCGTGGTCGTCAAGAGCCTCAAGGTCCGGATGGCCGACAAGCAGTCGCCCCTCGCCTGGAACGACTACGCCATGGGCTACCCGGGCGTCGGCTGCGGGGCCGGTGTCCCGACCCGGTCCTTCACGATCGCCCTCGACGCCGCGCGCCCCGCCGTCCAGCCCAAGGCGGGCAGCAAGGACTTCCCGTACTCCGTCAGCGAGTCCGACCCGGAGGTCTACTACATCACGGCCGACGCCTCGGCGTACTACGTCAGTTGGTACCTGGAGCTGGAGTGGTCCAGCGGCTCCCGCAGCGGCACGCTGACCGTGAACGACAACGGCCTGCCGTTCCGTACGAGCGGCAACAACGGGCGTCCGGCGTACGAGTATCCGCTGGGTGGGCCGAAGTGGGTCTTGGAGGGGACGACGCTGGAAGACCAGGGGTGATCAAGGAATTGACGAGTTTTCGTCAATCGGCCACCTCTGGCGCCGTCGGCCGGGCGGGCATTCTGTATCCGGGAGCCGTCAACTTGCCCTGGAGGTTAGGTTGTTGGTCATTCAATGACGCGACTCTCCAGGGAGAGCTTTATGGCCGGTGACGCGCTCAGCCAGGACCCCGCCGAGCTGCGGAAGAGGTTCGACACCACCAAGGCGCACCCGGCGCGGGTCTACGACGTCTTCCTCGGCGGCAAGGACAACTACCCCGTCGACCGGGAGGCGGCCGGCGCGGCCCTGGCGGCCAATCCGCGTGGCTACCTCGACGTCCGGCACAACCGGGACTTCATGCGCCGCGCGGTGACCACGCTCGCCGAGGACGAGGGCATCCGGCAGTTCCTCGACATCGGCACCGGGCTGCCGACCGCCGAGAACGTCCACCAGATCGCCCAGGCGATCCTGCCCGACTCCCGGGTCGTGTATGTCGACAACGATCCGGTGGTGCTCGCTCACGCGCGCGCGTTGCTCACGAGCGGGCCCGAGGGCGCGACGGACTACATCGACGCCGATCTCACGTCGCCGGCACAGATCCTGGAAGCGGCCGCCAAGACGCTCGACTTCGACCAGCCGATCGCGCTGTGCCTGGTGGCGATCCTGCACTTCGTCGAGGACGACGAGGCGTATCCCGTGGTGCGTGAACTGGTCGACGCGCTGCCGTCCGGGAGCCGGCTGGTGCTCAGCCATCTGACCGAGGACCTCAACCCGGCGAAGATCCGCGCGGTGCAGGAGACGTACACCAAGCGGGGATTCACCTTCGTGCTGCGGTCCAAGGACGAGGTCGCCCGCTTCTTCGAGCAGAGCGACCTCGTCGTGGACGAGCCGGGGGTTGTGCCGGCGCACCACTGGCGGTTCGGGGGTGGTGCGCCGGTGCCTGAGGCGGTGGAGCCGCACAGGTGGGCCGGGATGGATGACATCGAGAAGGTTCGGTATCGGGACATCAATGATGTGACGGACGCGGACATCAATGTGTATGCGGCGGTGGGGCGTAAGGCTTAGAAGGTCGATGGTCGGGTGCGGGTGGGTGGGGGCTTGTCGCGCCCACGCGGCGGAGCCGCACATCGACACAGCCCCGCGCCCCTGGAAAAGGCGGGCGCTTCGCCCGCCTTTTCATCCGCCTGCGCCGAACCATGTCTCCGCCAACGCGTCCAAGGTCTGGCTGGGTGGGGTCGGGAGGCTGCGTAGGTACCAGTTCAGGTCGCTGTAGACGTGGAGGAGGGTGTAGGCCATCAGTTCGCGGGGGTCGAACGGGGGGTGGCCGTATGCCTCGTAGAAGAGTTTCAGCAGGGTGGGGTCGGCTCGGGTCAGGAAGAGGCCGACGCTGACGAAGTCGTAGGCGGGGTCGCCGACCATGGCGGGTTCGAAGTCGAAGAGGCCGGTGAGGCGCCAGCCGTCGTGGCCGTCGACGGTGAGGTGCTCGCGCATGAACTCGGTGTGCAGGAGCACCGGGCGGCGCCGGGTGGCGAGTGGGACGGAGCGGAGGAAGTCCGGGATCTGTTCCAGCCAGAGGTCCGACAGACCACCGCTTTGCTGTTGCTCCACCGCCGCCGCGCGCTGCGCGGCCATGAACCTGTCCCAGTTCGGCGGACCGGTGAGCGGGCGGACCGCCGCGGCGTCCAGGGCGTGCAGGGCGGCGAGGCCTTCGGCGGCCTCGACGATGATGCGTTCCTGGTCGGGCCGGGGGATCCGGGGCCAGGCCTCGTTGAGGTCCTCGCCGGGCAGGCGGGACATCAGCACATAGCGCCAGCCGTTCTTGTACTGGTCGGCCGAGTGCAGTCTGGGTGTCGGGATGGGCAGTTTGCCCCACAGGAGGGCCAACAGGCGGGCTTCTCTGACGGCTTCGTCCGCTTCGAAACCCGGATAGAGCTTGAGGACGAGGGCGTCGCCGACGGCGTACACCGGCAGCGAGCCCTCGGGGAAACGTACGATTCGCGCGTCCGCGAGGCCGAGCTGACCGCAGAGATCCTGGGCAGCCGGTCGCAGCAGCGCCTCGTCACCGACGACTTCTTCCAACTCGTCGTTCGTGTCCACGCTGGGCAGCATGGGCGCAGCCTAGGGGGTCCGGAGGACGGTCCGCATCGCGGAAATGGTGGGTGTAAGGGGCATGCACCTGGCTAGGGTGCGGCCAGGGAACGGGGCCGTGCCGTCCCGGAGTGGTGAAGGAGCCGTGGGATGGGTGCCGTGGACGCTGTGCTTGCCGCTGGTGACGTGGGGTTTGTCGTCGAGGACGGGGTTTCGGGCCGCTCGGCGGGCGAGGATGCGGTCGGCGGCGGGGCGGCCGTGCCCGGCTTCGCCGGGCGGGTCACGACGGTCGGGGGTTCCCCCGTACGGGACATCCTCGCCGTCACCTCGCGTCCCGAAGTCGTCAACTTCGCGGGTGGATTGCCCGCGCCGGAGCTCTTCGACACCGAGGGGATAGCGGCGGCCTACCGCGATGTGCTCGCCGAGTCCGCGGACCGTGCCCTGCAGTACGCGACGACCGAGGGCGAGCCGGCGCTCCGGGCGGCGCTCGCCGCGCGGTACGGGGCGCGCGGGCTGCCGACGGACGCGGACGGGGTGCTCGTCACCACCGGGTCGCAGCAGGCGCTGTCGCTGCTCGCCACCGCGCTCGTCGAACCGGGGGACGTCGTACTGGTCGAGGATCCCTGCTATCTGGCGGCACTTCAGGCGTTCCGGTTCGCGGGGGCGCGGGTGGTGGCCGTGCCGGGGGACGAGCACGGGGTGGACCCGGCGGCGCTGGACGAACTGGTGGCGCGGGTCCGGCCCAAGTTCTTCTACACCGTGCCCACCTTCCAGAACCCGACCGGGCGTACCCTCCCGGCCGAGCGGCGGGCGGCCGTCGCCTCCGTCGCCGCCCGGCGCGGGCTGTGGATCGTCGAGGACGACCCGTACGGCGAACTCCGCTTCGAGGGCGAGCGGGTGCCGTGGATCGCCTCGTACCCGGGCGCCGAGGACCGTACGGCGCTGTTGGGCTCCTTCTCCAAGGTGATGGCACCCGGTATGCGGCTGGGCTGGCTGCGCGCGCCCGCCGGGCTCCGCCGGGCCTGCGCGGTCGCCAAGCAGGCGGCCGAGAGGAGTGCGTATGAGGTCGCATTAGCTCGATCGTGTGATCGTCGCTTCTGGGCTTGCGGTGCACTGGGCCGTCCGGGTTAGCGTGATCCCGCGATCTGGGACGCCGGGTACGGCGTCAGTGTGCGGGGCCCCTGCTCCACCGGAGTGATGGTTCAGGGCCTCCCCGTCGCCTCTGGCTGTACCCAATTGGCCAGGTCGCGCAGGGAACTGGCCAATTGGGCCCGGACCACGCACGCGATGCGTGTCGCCGCCCCGGGGTTGAGTACGCCGGGGACCAGTGCGCCCAAGACCGTTCGGGGCGTGCGGCTGAGCGGGCTCACTCACGCTCAGTCCACAGGAACGGTTGCGGGGTGACGGCTGAGGGGGCGTGGCGGGTGCGGTCGGCCCCTGCCTCACCCGGGCCTCAGTCCCACCAGAAGGACCAGGTGTGTTCGCCGAGCAGGGTCCGGGCGTACGACTGTCGGGTGCCGTCCGCTGTGCCCTGCCAGATGTTGTCGGGGCAGAAGGCGAAGTGCTCGGCGGCGACCGCTTCGGCCTCGGCCTCGGTGGTGGGCGGGGCGGTGACGGAGAGGACGAGTTGGTCGTAGGTGAGGGCGATGACGCGTATGCCGAAGCGGTCCTCCCAGGAGCGCAGGACCGCGCAGAGCCTCGCCACGTCGGTCTCGTGGTTCATCGGGCCGCCCCAGCCGATCGCCGCGGGGATGTCCGCGCTGCGGCGGGCGGGGACCAGGGCGAGGTGGGGTTCCTTCAGCCGGGAGGGGTCCTTGACGAGGGCGTCGGCGGTCTCGGCGGCGAGGGCGTCCGGGTCGGTGCCGGAGATGAGGGCGTCGGTGAGGCCGGGCCAGTCGTCGTCCTCGTCCGTCGCGTACTCGTCCCAGAACTCGGCCAGGACCTCGTCGGCGTCGTGGTCCCCGGGGTAGGACATCTCGGCGGGCATCAACTCCCAGTCCTCCGGGCCGCCCTGGCTGCCACCCACGTCCAGCAGCACCGGGAGGAGACCGGCCGTGCGGCGGGCGGGCTGGACGGCGGTCCAGACGCCGGGCGTGGCCGGCTCGTCCGCGCACCACAGCAGCGGCTCGTGCCACGGGCCCTCGCCTGTCGCGTCGATCAGCCTCCCCCGCGGAAGCGGGAGTTCAAGCCCGAGCACACGCCCGCTCGGGTCGGCCGCCAGCTGGGGCAGCGGGTTGGGAAGTGTCGCCATGTCGGTGACTGTAGGGGCTGCCACTGACAGTGGGGCGAGCGGAGGGCGGCTTCGCCGTGACCGCTGCGTGTGGGGGTGGCAGGCGGCCAGGGCGAGGCATTCCGCGCCGGGCCGGTGAGGCATTCCGCGGCGGCCGCCCAACCACGGTTTCGGGGGCGTGGCCGTCGGGGCCGTTCGGGTCAGTCCCACCAGAACGCCCACAGGTGCTGGCCCAGCAGTTCCTTCTCGGCGTAGGCGCGCAGGCCGTCGTCGTAGGTCTGGCGGAGGGTGTCGGGGCAGAAGGCGAAGTGTTCGGCGGCGACCGCCTCGGCCTCGGCGCGGGTGGTGGGCGGGGCGGCGACGGAGAGGACGAGTTGGTCGAGGGTGAGGGCGATGACGCGTATGCCGAAGCGGTCCTCCCAGGAGCGTAGGACCGTACAGAGGCGGGCCACGTCGGTCTCGTAGTTGACCGGTCCCGTCCAGCCGATCGCCGCCGGGATGTCCGCGCTGCGGCTCGCCGGGACCAGCGCCATGCGCGGCCGCTTCAGCCATGAGCCGTCGTGCAGGAGGGAGTCGGCGATCTCGGCGGCACGGGCGTCCGGGTCGGCGTCGAGCGGAGCGGCCGTGGCGAGGCCGGGCCAGGCGTGGCCGAAGGGGCCGAGTAGGTCGGGGTCGGGGTCGGGGTCGGAGGAGCCGGGACCGGGACCGGCCCCGCCCTCCGCAGCCTCGAAGGGCTCTGCCTCGTCGTCCTCGTCGAGGTCTTCCCACGCGTTGTCCTCCCAGTAGGCGGCCAGGATGCCCTCGGCGTCATGGTCCCTGGGATGGGAGGCCAGGTGCGGGGCCAGGTACCACTGTTCCGGGCCGTCCTCGTGGGCGCTGCCACCGGTGGCCACGAGCAGGGGCCGGAGGCCGGCCGTGTGGCGGGCCGCGGCGAGTCGGGGCCAGTCGCCGGGGCGGGCGGGGGCGTCCGCGCGCCACAGGAGCGGATCGTGGCGCGACTCCGTGTCCGTCGCGTACAGCAGCCCTCCGGGCGGGAGTTCGAGCCCGAAGGCGTGGCCGGTCGGATCGGCCGTCAGCCTGGACAGCGGGTTGGGAAGTGTCGACATGCCGGTGACTGTAGGGGGAGGAGCCGACAGCGACCCCCGGCGTACGGGCCCGGAGTGCCCCCGTGCCGCTCCGCAGTGCCCCAAAGGGCAATGCCCGAAGAGACGATTTCTGTCAACTCCGAAGAAAAATAGCTTAGTTGTGCGCACCTTGAGTCACGTGGGTCATGTGAGTCATGGGTGCCGTATGTGACGATCCTTCACCACTTCGGAAGGCGCCCTCATCATGCGCACACTCGCCACCGCCACCCGTACCGGCGCTCTCGCCGCGGGCGTCGGCGCCCTGCTGTTCACCGGCATCGCCGCCGGGGGCACCGCCGTTGCCGCCCCGCAGGCCCAGCCGGCCAAGCTCACGGTCAAGGAGTACCGCTCCTGGCTGATGAACAACGACGACCTCGCGGCCTCCCAGAAGGTCCTCAAGGCCTTCGACAAGCTGCCCAAGGCGAAGCAGCAGAAGTTCGTCGGCTATCTGCAGAACCGGGCCGTCACCAAGGCCTTCGAGGTCAGCTTCTCCGGGAGTGTGACGAGGGGGAACTCCAAGGAGGTCAAGTACAACAACGACGTCCGCTTCTCCGGCGTCGTCAAGGGCTCCAACAAGGTCGTCTCGGGCGCCCGGAACATCTCCCTGAGCTTCACGGCCACCGAGCGCATCTACGGCATCCCGGTCGTCACCCAGAAGGTCGACCTCAGCTACAAGGTCAAGAACGGCGTCAAGGCGACGAAGGTGAAGCGCTCGGTCGTCAACATGAACCGCGCGTTCGTCATCAAGCCGGTGAAGAGCGCGGTCTCCGGCACCCGCACGGTCACCGCCACCGTCACCTGGAACCTGGCCCCGCAGTACCGGTCCGTGGGCAAGGGCTCTCTCGTGAAGAAGCAGGGCATCACCAGCTACGCCGGCCAGAAGTTCGGCGCCCGCCTCGCCAACGGCTGACCGCCAGGCGACGACCTCTGATCCGCCGGTCCGTGGGGGCGCCACGGGGGGCGCCCCCACAGACCGGTTCAGAGCTTGTCGGGCGTCCTGATGCCCAGCAGTGCCATGCCCTGGTGCAGGGTGCGGGCCGTCAGGTCGACCAGGAACAGACGGTTCGCCACCTGCTCCGGGCTCTCGGCCTTCAGGACCAGGCACTGGTCGTAGAACGTCGTCAGCAGCGTCGCCAGCTTGAAGAGGTACGCGGCCAGCTTGTGCGGCTCGTACGACTGGGCCACCTCGGCCAGGGTCTCGCCGAACTGGTCCAGGTGCAGCCCCAACGCCCGCTCAGCCGGAGCCAGTTCGAGCTCCGGGTGGGCGGCCGGGCTCGCCTCGCCCGCCTTGCGGAGGATCGACTGGATACGGGCGTACGCGTACTGGAGGTACACGGACGTGTCGCCGTTCAGCGAGACCATCTGGTCCAGGTCGAACTTGTAGTCCCGCACGGCGGAGGTCGACAGGTCGGCGTACTTCACCGCGCCGATGCCGACGTACCGGCCGTTCTCGACGATCTCCTGCTCGGTCAGGCCCACCTTCTCGGCCTTCTCCCGGACGACCGCCGTGGCCCGGTCGATCGCCTCGTCCAACAGGTCGACCAGTCGGACCGTCTCGCCCTCACGGGTCTTGAACGGCTTGCCGTCCTTGCCGAGCACCGTGCCGAAGGCGAGCTGGTACGCCTTCACATCGTCGTCGTCGAGCCAGCCGGCCCTGCGTGCCGTCTCGAAGACCATCTTGAAGTGCAGGGACTGGCGGGCGTCCACGACGTAGATCAGGGTGTCCGACTTCAGGTTGAAGACACGGTCCCTGATCGCGGACAGGTCCGTCGCCGCGTAGCCGTAGCCGCCGTCCGACTTCTTGACGATCAGGGGGACCGGGTTGCCGTCCGGGCCCTTGACGTCGTCGAAGAAGACGCAGAGGGCGCCCTCCGAGCGGACCGCGACTCCCGACTCCTCCAGGAGGCGGCACGTCTCGTCCAGCATGTCGTTGTAGCCCGACTCGCCGACGATGTCCGCGTCCCGGATCTCCATGTCCAGCTTGTCGAAGACCGAGAAGAAGTAGATCTTCGACTCGTCCACGAACCTCTGCCAGGCGGCCAGCGTCGCCGGGTCGCCCGCCTGGAGGTCCACGACCCTGCGGCGGGCCCGCGTCTTGAACTCCTCGTCGGAGTCGAAGAGCTTGCGGGCCGTCTTGTACAGCCGGTCCAGGTTCGACATCGCGGCCTCGCCGGACGCCTGGAGGTCGTCGTCGGACTCCTTGTGGTCCAGCTCGTGCGGGTGCTCGTCCAGATACTGGATGAGCATGCCGAACTGGGTGCCCCAGTCGCCGATGTGGTGCCTGCGGACCACGTTCTCGCCGGTGAACTCCAGGATCTGGACGATCGCGTCGCCGATCACGGCGGAGCGGAGGTGGCCGACGTGCATCTCCTTCGCCACGTTCGGCTGGGCGTAGTCGATGACCGTCGTACCCGGGTGCTCCGCGAACGGCACGCCGAGCCGGCCCTCCGCGTCCGCGTACCGGGCCGCGAGGGTCTCGGTGATCGCGCGGTCGGTGAGCGTGATGTTCAGGAAGCCGGGGCCGGAGACCTCGATCTCCTTGATCATCTCGCCGGACTCCACCTGGGCGACGACCCGCGTGGCCAGCTCCCGGGGGTTCGCCTTGGCCTTCTTCGCGAGGGCCAGGATCCCGTTCGCCTGGTAGTCCGCCCGGTCGCTGCGTCGCAGCAGCGGGTCGACTCCGTCGGCTTCCGGGAGGGTGGAAGCGAGGGCGTCGGCGAGGCGGGCGTTGACGGAGGCGGTGAGGGACGTGACCGGGGCCATCGGGGGAGCCGTTCTCCTCGGGGTACGGATGGATGTCGTTCAGTATCCCACGGGGGGTAAAGGGGTTTTCGTACGGCGAGGGGTGGGGGTGGTGCCTCATGGGGTGGGGGTTTCGGTGTGTGGGGGAGTGCGGGTCCGGTGGGGCTTCTCGCGCAGTTCCCCGCGCCCCTGAAAAGCAGGGGCTGCGCCCCGTGCTTTTCGGCCCGCGCCCCTGCCGAATCCCAGGCCCGCAGCCCCGTCGCCTTTCAGGCCCGCAGGGCCTGATCTTTTAGGGGCGCGGGGAACTGCGCGAGAAGCCCCACCATGCCGCACTCGCCCACGCACCCGAACCCCCCCACCCCATGAGGCGCCCGGTTCGACCCACGGAGTGCGAGGCTGGGAGAATGGACGGCGTCGGCCCGGGGACCGTACCGGGCGGCCATGGAACCTTCAGAAAAAGAGGACGTGCCGATCGTGGCTCAGAGCACCGAGACCACCGACTGGGTCTCCCGTTTCGCGGATGAGGTCATCGAGGAGTCGGAGCGTCGGGCCCCGGGCAAAGCGACATCACCCGCTACCGCTCCGGTGGTCGTCGTCGCGTCCGGGCTCTCCCCCTCCGGCCCGATCCACCTCGGTAACCTCCGCGAGGTCATGACCCCGCACCTCGTCGCCGACGAGATCCGCCGCCGCGGGCACCAGGTCCGGCACCTCATCTCCTGGGACGACTACGACCGCTACCGCAAGGTCCCGAACGGCGTCGACGGCGTCGACGCCTCCTGGGCCGAGCACATCGGCAAGCCGCTCACCTCCGTGCCCGCCCCCAAGGGTTCCGCCCACGCCAACTGGGCCGAGCACTTCAAGGCCGCGATGATCGACGCGCTCGCCGAGCTGGGCGTCGAGTTCGACGGGATCAGCCAGACCGCGCAGTACACCTCCGGCGCGTACCGCGAGCAGATCCTGCACGCGATGAAGCACCGCGGTGACATCGACGCGATCCTCGACCAGTACCGCACGAAGAAGGCCCCGGCCAAGAAGCAGCAGAAGCCGCTGGACGAGGCGGAGATCGAGGCTGCCGAGGGCTCCGGAGCCGCCGCCGAGGACGACGGCAGCAGCGGTTCCGCCGGGTACTTCCCGTACAAGCCCTACTGCGGGCGGTGCGAGAAGGACCTCACCACCGTCACCGCCTACGACGACGACACCACCGAGCTGACCTACACCTGCACCGCCTGCGGCTTCTCCGAGACCGTCGCGCTGAACGAGTTCAACCGCGGCAAGCTCGTCTGGAAGGTCGACTGGCCGATGCGGTGGGCGTACGAGGGGGTTGTCTTCGAGCCCTCCGGTGTCGACCACTCGTCTCCCGGCTCCTCCTTCCAGGTCGGCGGGCAGATCGTCGGGATCTTCGGTGGCAAGCAGCCGATCGGGCCGATGTACGCCTTCGTCGGTATCTCCGGGATGGCGAAGATGTCGTCGTCGAAGGGTGGCGTGCCGACGCCCGCCGACGCGCTGAAGATCATGGAGCCGCAGATCCTGCGCTGGCTCTACGCCCGCCGCCGCCCCAACCAGTCGTTCAAGATCGCCTTCGACCAGGAGATCCAGCGGCTCTACGACGAGTGGGACAAGCTCGACGCGAAGGTGGCGGAGGGAGCTGCCCTTCCGGGCGACGTGGCCGCCCACTCGCGTGCCGTTCGGACCGCCGCCGGTGAGCTGCCCCGTACGCCCCGCCCGATGCCGTACCGGACCCTCGCGTCCGTCGCCGACATCACCGCGGGCGCCGAGGACCAGACCCTGCGCATCCTCAGCGAACTCGACCCGGCCGACCCGCTGTCCGGCCTCGACGAGGTACGGCCGCGGCTCGACAAGGCCGAGGCCTGGATCAACACGCAGGTGCCCGCCGAACAGCGGACCATCGTGCGCGACGAGGCCGACGCCGAACTGCTGAAGTCCCTCGACGAGCAGTCCCAGCAGTCGCTGCGGCTGCTGCTCGACGGGCTCGCCGAGCACTGGTCCCTCGACGGGCTCACGCATCTCGTCTACGGCGTGCCGAAGGTGCAGGCCGGGTTCCCGGCGGACGCCACGCCCAAGGAACTGCCGGCCGAGATCAAGACCGCCCAGCGGTCGTTCTTCGCGCTGCTGTACCACCTGCTCGTCGGGCGTGACACCGGTCCGCGACTGCCCACGCTGCTGCTGGCGGTGGGGCAGGAGCGGGTGCGGGCCCTGCTCGGGGAGTAACACCGCGTCATACGAGGAGGGGGCGCCCGGTGATCACCGGGCGCCCCCTCCTCGTATGTGCGTCGTCCGTGCGTCGACTACGCGATGTGGTCCTCTTCCAGCTCCGCCGTGTGGCGGTTGGTGAAGCGGTTGACCATGCGCTTCGACTCCTCCGCGGGGAGGGTGACGCGGAACTCGGCCTCCACGTTGTCGATGAACTCGCGTGGCGTCGGGTAGCTGCCGTTTATCGACTTCTTGAAGACCTGGTAGTACGACTCCTCGTCCGGGGCGGCGGGGTCCGGGGTGCCGCCGCCTTCGCCCAGCTCGCGGGTGCGGCCGGGGCCGGCGGGGATGGGGAAGCTGCCGGTCTCCTCCGGAGAGGGTTCCCTCGGCTGGGGCTCGGGGGCCTCGAACTGTTGTTGCTGGTACCGGGGGTCCCGCGGGTCCGGCTCGAACTGCTGGTACTCCTCCGGGGCCTGCTCCTCGTACCACCCCTCGTACTGTTCCTCCGGCTCGTACGAGGGGTTGTAGCCGCCCTGGTAGGGGACCTCTTGGGGGTGGCGGGCGTGTAGCCAGGGGCTTTCGTCCGCCGGGGGTTCCTGCTCGGCGTAGCCCTGTTCCTGGTACTCGGTGTATTCCGGCTGTTGCTGGGTGGGGGTGCTCTCCAACTGGGGGCGCTGCTCGCTGGGAGGTGCCGCTCTCTGTGGGACGGGTGCCGCCCCAGCGGCACGATTGCCCGCAGCTATGTCGACCTCGACCTGCGGCGCCGGCGGCAGTAGCGCTGGTTCGATTCCTGCTGCTGCCAGGCCCGCCGGGGCCGTTTCCGCCAGTGGGACGCCGTAGCGGGCCAGGCGGAGCGGCATCAGGGACTCCACCGGGGCCTTGCGGCGCCAGGCTCGGCCGAAGCGGGAGCGGAGGCGGGCCTGGTAGACGAGACGTTCCTGCTCCAGCTTGATGACCTGTTCGTAGGAGCGGAGCTCCCAGAGCTTCATACGGCGCCAGAGGAGGAACGTGGGGAGGGGGGAGAGGATCCAGCGGGTGAGGCGGACGCCCTCCATGTGCTTGTCGGCGGTGATGTCGGCGATGCGGCCGACCGCGTGCCGGGCCGCCTCGACCGCGACGACGAACAGGATCGGGATCACCGAGTGCATGCCGACGCCCAGTGGGTCCGGCCAGGCCGCCGCGCCGTTGAACGCGATCGTCGCCGCCGTCAGCAGCCACGCCGTCTGACGCAGCAGCGGGAAGGGGATCCTGATCCAGGTGAGGAGCAGGTCCAGGGCCAGCAGGACGCAGATGCCCGCGTCGATGCCGATCGGGAAGACGTACGAGAAGTTCCCGAAGCCCTTCTGGAGGGCCAGCTCCCGTACGGCCGCGTACGAACCCGCGAAGCCGATCCCGGCGATGATGACGGCGCCGAACACGACCACGCCGATGAGAACGCGGTGCATTCGAGTCAGCTGCATTGGCGCGGCCACCCGTCCTCCCCTCCCCTTACATGTTGTTGCGCGCAACAGGGTGGCACATGTGTACGGCGAACTGGTTGCCGGTGGGCGCCGAGCCCGGCTCCCAGAGGGGCCGGGCTCGGGTAAAACACCAGGTGGGAGTATGAATTACCCGCCGACCATTACGAGTTGGGCACTACCGCCGGGACTGCCGGAACGGGCGCGTACTACCGCGAAGTCTTCTTGCGGCCGGATGTGGAGGAGTCGGAGTCGGAATCCGAGTCGGAACTCACATCCGCACCCGAACCGCCCGACGACGACGCCTTCGTCGCGCCGTTCGACGGCGTCTTCGAGGCGCTCTTCGACGGGGACGCCGACGACGACGCGTCCGTGTCGTTCGCCTCCTCGACCGCCTCCACGGCCTCCTTGGCGGCGGACGTCGCGGTCTTCAGCAGCGCGGCCGCGTCCGGTGTCTTCTCGCCGGCCAGCCCCGCGCCGTTGTAGTCGAGCGTGATGACCACGTTCTCCGTGCGCACCACGATCGTCTGCTGCTTGAAGGTGTCCCCGTCCTTCTTCAGGTCGTACAGGACCGCCGTCGCCTGGTCGCCCGTGCCCGTCACCGGCTCCGTCTTGACGTTCTTCGCCCCGTCCACCGCCTTCGCCGCGGTCACCTTGGACTCGTACGCCTTGGCCGCGCGGTCCTCACCGGGGCCGTTCGCCGCGTTCGACGCCAGCAGGTGCAGCGACACGCTCAACCAGCGGTACTGGGAGCCGTCCACACCGTTGTTGTCGAGGCTGATCCAACGACAGTCCCCGGTCACGTTCTCCTCGGCGGCGTTGATCGCCTTGCCGGACTTCACGCCCTGAGGCACCACCGACTTCAGCGTCTTCTCCGAGAACACCTCGCAGGCGTCGGGCAGCGACGCGTACGCCGCCTCGACCACCTCGGGCGTGGCGCTGTCGGCGAGCGCCGACTCGACGGCCTCCGACGGTACGTCGTCATCGGAGGCGCTGTCGGACTCCGATGAACAGCCGACCGCCAGCAGCATCACCGGGACGACGGCGGCACCCACGAGAACACGGCTCGGGCGCCTGGTCCGTATGGTCCGCGCGACGCGCGGCTCACGCTGATCTGACTCTGCGGCTCGTTGCATGGTTCCTTCACTCATGACGTTCATCACGCTCGTGGTTCCTGCAGTCTGCTTGCGGGGTTCCTGCGTGCTTCCTGTGGCGTTCCTGCGATCGGATCGGGTCCGAGGGGCCACGGTACGCGGTGATGAAGAAGTGCGGTCCTGAATCAGGGGGTTCGCGCGGACGCCCGAACCACCCCCCGTCACCGCTCAGTCGTCGAACGAGTCGGCCAGCCGCCTCGCCAGATTCCAGGCCCTGTCCTGCATTTCCTCACTGTCCGGCACCACCGTCGTGGTCGCCGGCTGCTCCTCGTACTCCACCGTCACGATCACATTCGACGTGCGGAACACCACAGTCACCGTCCGCTGCTTGCTCGTCCCGAGCGCGTCGTCGATGAACGCCTCGTCCCCGAGACCGTCGAGCGTGCGGGGCAGGAGGGAGGTCGGGGTGCCGGACGCGGTCGCCGTGGGCGAGGGGTTGGAGGAACCGGATGAGTTGGACGAGTCGGATGAATCGGGCGAGTCGGGGGAAGCGGAGGAGGCGGAGGAACCGGAGGCGGCGGAGGGTGAAGGCGAGCCGGTAGCGGAACCGGTGGGACTGGCGGAGGTGGTCGCGCTCGGCGACGGCTCCGGAAGGTCAGCCGCCTCCACCTTGCCCCCGTACACCTCCTGCGCCCTGCTGTCGTCGCTGACCGCGTTCTCCCACGACACGACACGCTCGAAGTCGACGAACACGTAGTGGGTGGCGTCCGCGGACTCCACCTTCCAACGGCAGCCGGCCTTGGCGTCCGTGTCGTACGTCTGCGTCGCCTCGCCCTCGTACGCCTGCTCGCGCTGGGTCGCGTCGGTGAGTTGCTTGATGCCCGGGAGGAGGGAGTCGAGGGTGCCGTGGTCGACGGAGCCGCAGGGTTCGGGGAGCGTGTCGTAGCGGCCGGGCTGGGCGACGGTGGCCGTCGCGGTGGCCTCGCCCGGTCGGGGGTCGTCGGTCGAGCTGGTGTCGTCCGACCCCGTGCACGCGGCCAGCAGTGCCGCGAGGAGCACGGCGACGCCGGGTACGTACGCCTTCCGCTGCACGGTGGGGCTCCTCTCGACGGGGTCCCTGGGGACGCCTGCGCTGTCCTGCCTGTGGTTATTCACTTGCCGCCGGGGGGTGACCCCCGGGCACCATGTGTATCGCACGCACAGCCGTGGACGCCGGTCCGTCATCCCTTTCGTTGACCTTGGCGCCGGTTTTGCGTTCTGAGATGTTGATCTGCTTTTCGGGGGAATGAGGACGCAATGTCGTACGTCGAGATACCGGGCGCGAAGGTACCCATCCGCATGTGGACCGATCCCGCGTCGGTCGAGGAGGGTGCCCTGCAGCAGCTCCGCAACGTGGCGACCCTCCCCTGGATCAAGGGCCTGGCCGTGATGCCGGACGTGCATTACGGGAAGGGGGCGACGGTCGGGTCGGTCATCGCGATGCGGGGGGCGGTGTGTCCCGCGGCGGTGGGTGTCGACATCGGGTGCGGGATGTCGGCGGTGAAGACGTCGCTGACGGCGAATGACCTGCCGGGGGATCTGTCCCGGCTGCGGTCGAAGGTCGAGCAGGCGATTCCGGTGGGGCGGGGGATGCATGACGATCCCGTGGATCCGGGGCGGCTGCACGGGTTCGCCGCCGGGGGATGGGACGGGTTCTGGGGGCGGTTCGACGGGGTCGCGGAAGCGGTCAAGTTCCGTCACGACCGGGCGGAGAAGCAGATGGGAACGCTGGGCGGGGGGAACCACTTTGTCGAAATCTGCACGGATTCGACCGGTTCCATCTGGCTCATGCTGCACTCCGGTTCCCGGAACATCGGCAAGGAGCTGGCGGAGCACCACATCGGCATCGCCCAGAAGCTCCCGCACAACCAGGGTCTGGTCGACCGTGACCTCGCCGTCTTCGTCGCGGACACCCCGCAGATGGCGGCGTACCGCAACGACCTGTTCTGGGCGCAGGAGTACGCGAAGTACAACCGCACGATCATGATGGCGCTTCTCAAGGACGTCGTCCGCAAGGAGTTCAAGAAGGCGAAGCCGACCTTCGAGCCCGAGATCAGCGCGCACCACAACTACGTCGCCGAGGAGCGTTACGACGGCATGGACCTCCTGGTGACCCGTAAGGGCGCGATCCGTGCGGGCTCCGGCGAGTACGGGATCATCCCCGGCTCCATGGGCACGGGCTCGTACATCGTGAAGGGCCTCGGGAACGAGAAGTCCTTCAACTCCGCTTCGCACGGCGCCGGTCGGCGGATGAGCCGCACCGCGGCGAAGCGTCGCTTCTCGACGAAGGACCTGGAGGAACAGACGCGGGGTGTGGAGTGCCGCAAGGACTCCGGCGTCGTGGACGAGATCCCGGGCGCGTACAAGCCGATCGAGCAGGTCATCGACCAGCAGCGGGACTTGGTGCAGGTGGTGGCGAAGCTGAAGCAGGTCGTCTGCGTGAAGGGCTGAGAACGAAAAGGGCTGAGAACAGTGATGGGCGCGGCGCTCGTGCGCCGCGCCCCTCATGCGAAGCTGCTGTCCATGGTGATCGTCCGCTCCGCCGCTCTGTTCGTGCTGGCCGCGCTGTTCGAGATCGGTGGGGCCTGGCTGGTGTGGCAGGGGGTGCGGGAGCACCGGGGGTGGGCGTGGATCGGGGCGGGGGTCGTCGCGCTGGGGGCGTACGGGTTCGTGGCGACGTTCCAGCCGGACGCGCACTTCGGGCGGATTCTGGCGGCGTACGGCGGGGTGTTCGTGGCCGGGTCGATCGCCTGGGGGATGGTCGCGGACGGCTATCGGCCCGACCGCTGGGATGTGACGGGCGCGCTGATCTGCCTCGCGGGCATGGCGGTGATCATGTACGCGCCGCGGGGGAGTTAGGAACGGGGAGAGGGCTCAGGAGCTCTCGGAGGAGGGCTCCTCGGGCAGCAGGCCCAGTTGGCCCAGGAACTCCATCTCGTCGAAGTAGAGCCGGTATTCGACGATCTGGCCGTCCTTGACGGTGGCGAAGTCCACGCCGCGGATCTTGATGTCCTTCTGCGTCGCGGGGAGGGTCTCCCCGGAGGGCAGCTGGATCGGCCCGGTGTTCTTTCCGCTGAAGAAGCCTTCGTCGATGGCCGTGTCGCCGGCCTCGTACGCGTGCACCGTCTCGAACGTCCCCTCGGGGATCGCTTCCGTCATCTGGCGCCAGTACTCGACGATGTTGTCGCGCCCGCGGATCTCGCCGCCGTCGGGGGTGACCGCGACCGCGTCCTCGGCGTACAGCGCGGCGAGGGCCTTCAGGTCCGGGTGTGTGGTCACCGCGTCCGTGAGCCGGTCCATGACGTCACGTGCCTGTCCCATGGTCCACCTCCTGCACTGGGGATCACTCGTCTCATTGTCCCACCGCACGCCTATCCTGGCCGGGCAGGGACCGTTCGATTCCGTTCCGTACCGCTTCAGGAGCAGCTCATGGCCACCGCCGCACCGTCCGCCGCCTCCCGTATCGCCGTCGTGACCGGGGCGAGCAGCGGGATCGGCGCCGCCACGGCCCGGCAGCTCGCAGCGGCGGGGTACCGGGTCGTGCTGACCGCCCGCCGCAAGGACCGTATCGAGGCGCTGGCCGAGGAGATCAACAACGGTGGCGGGCAGGCCACGGCGTACGCCCTGGACGTCACGGACCGCGCGGCGGTGGACGAGTTCGCGTCCGCGTTCCGGACGATCGGTGTGCTGGTCAACAACGCGGGCGGCGCGCTCGGCGCCGACCCGGTGGCGACCGGCGACCCGGCCGACTGGCGCTCGATGTACGAGACGAACGTCATCGGCACGCTCCACGTCACCCAGGCCCTGCTGCCCGCGCTGACCGCGAGCGGTGACGGCACGGTGGTCGTGGTGTCGTCGACGGCCGGGCACGGGACGTACGAGGGCGGCGCGGGCTATGTCGCCGCCAAGCACGGCGCGCACGTCCTCGCCGAGACGCTGCGGCTGGAGATCGTCGGCACGCCGGTCCGGGTCATCGAGATCGCGCCCGGCATGGTGAAGACGGACGAGTTCGCGCTGACCCGCTTCGGCGGTGACGCGGACCGGGCGGCGAGTGTCTACGAGGGTGTGGCCGAGCCCCTGACCGCCGACGATGTCGCCGACACGATCACCTGGGCGGTCACCCGGCCCTCCCACGTCAACGTCGACCTGCTCGTCCTGCGCCCCCGCGCCCAGGCCTCCAACACCAAGGTCCACCGGGAGCTGTGATGTCACCCGAGGACGGACCGGTGCCCGAAGGCGACCTCACGCCGGAGAAGCGCCGTCTGGCGGAGGAGAAGAAGAACGAGCGGTATGTGTGGTGGTACCTCGCGTACTTCCTCTTCGGTATCCACATCGTGGCCTTCGTGATGATCTACGCGGTCACGCACGCGAAGTAATCACGCACGCGAAGCAGGAGGAGGAAGAAGGAATAGGAGGAAGGGAGCCCTCGTTCGCGGGTATAGTTGAATAGTGAACAACCTGGGAGGGTGGCAGCGATGATGCAGTTCGGGATCTTCAGCGTCGGTGATGTGACGCCGGACCCCACGACGGGCCGCACGCCGAGCGAGCGTGAGCGCATCAAGGCGATGGTCGAGATCGCGTTGAAGGCCGAGGAGGTCGGGCTCGACGTCTTCGCCACCGGGGAGCACCACAACCCGCCGTTCGTGCCGTCGTCGCCGACCACGATGCTCGGTTACGTCGCCGCGCGGACCGAGAGGCTCATCCTCTCCACCGCCACCACCCTCATCACCACCAACGACCCGGTGAAGATCGCCGAGGACTTCGCGATGCTCCAGCATCTGGCCGACGGGCGGGTGGACCTGATGATGGGGCGCGGGAACACCGGGCCCGTCTATCCGTGGTTCGGGCAGGACATCCGGCAGGGCATCAACCTCGCCATCGAGAACTACGCGCTTCTGCGCCGGCTGTGGCGCGAGGACGTCGTCGACTGGGAGGGGAAGTTCCGCACGCCGCTGCAGGGCTTCACCTCCACGCCGCGTCCGCTGGACGGCGTACCGCCGTTCGTCTGGCACGGGTCGATCCGCTCGCCCGAGATCGCCGAGCAGGCCGCGTACTACGGCGACGGCTTCTTCCACAACAACATCTTCTGGCCGGCCGACCACACCAAGCGGATGGTCGAGCTGTACCGGCAGCGGTACGCGCACTACGGGCACGGCACGGCCGAGCAGGCGATCGTGGGGCTCGGCGGGCATGTGTTCATGCGGAAGAACTCCCAGGACGCGGTGCGGGAGTTCCGGCCGTACTTCGATGTCGCGCCGGTGTACGGCAACGGGCCCTCGCTCGAGGACTTCGCCGACCAGACGCCGCTGACCGTCGGGTCGCCGCAGCAGGTGATCGAGAAGACGTTGGCGTTCCGGGAGTACGCCGGTGACTATCAGCGGCAGTTGTTCCTCGTCGACCATGCGGGGCTGCCGCTGAAGACCGTGCTGGAGCAGATCGACATGCTCGGCGAGGAGGTCGTGCCGGTGTTGCGGGAGGAGTTCGCGAAGGGGCGGGCCGCGGGTGTGCCGGACGCGCCTACGCATGGGGCGCTGGTGGCCGCGGCGGAGAAGGAGAGCGTGGCGTAAGGGTCGTCCAGGGGCTGCCGCCCCTTCGACCCCGCGCTTGGGTGCGTTTGTCGGCTGCGGGTGGGTGGGGGTTGCTCGCGCAGTTCCCCGCGCCCCTGAAAAGCAAGGGGCTAGCGCCCCGTGCTTTTCGGCCCGCAGGGCCGTGTCTTTCAGGGGCGCGGGGAACTGCGCGACCAGCCCCCACCCACCCGCACCCGACTGACAGCGCGTGCCCTCTGGCGCAGCCAGGTCCTCGCCCTCGTCGACTCTCGCTCCCATGTGCGCTGGAGCCTTGTCGCGCGTAGGTCGGCGAACAAGTGGTCGTACTTGGCGACGATCGGGGCCGGGTCGTAGCGGTGGGCGCTCTGGAGGGCGGCTCGGCCCATGGCGCGGCGGAGGTCGGGGTCGGCGGTGAGGTCGAGGATGGCGTCGGCCAGGGCGTGGGGGTCGTCGACGGGGACGAGGCGGCCGTCGGTGCCGTCGGTGATGATCTCGGCGGGGCCGAGGGGGCAGTCGGTGCTGACGACGGGAACGCCGCAGCGCATCGCCTCGACGAGGGTCATGCCGAAGGACTCGGCCTCCGAGGCGCTGACGACGATCGAGGCGCGCGCGAACTCCTCCTCGATGGGGGTGTGCGGGCCCATCAGATGGGCCCGCTCGGTGAGGCGGAGGTCCTCGATGAGAGTCTCCAGGCGGTCCCTCTGTTTACCGCCGCCGTAGATGCGCAGCTGCCAGTCCGGTTCCTTCGCGGCGACCTTCGCGAACGCCTCCAGGAGGAGGTCGAAGCGTTTGCCGCGGGCGAGGCGGCCGGCGGCCGCGATGACGGGGGCCGTGCCGTCCGACGGGGTGACCCCGGCCGCCGGGACGATGTTGGGCACCGACATCACCCGTACGCCCGGCAGTTTCATCCGCGCGCGGTACACCGCCGCGTCCGCCGCCGTGGTCGTGACGACCGCGTCCAGGGTGCGGTAGTGGCGGGCGAGGACCTTGCGGAGCTCCTTGGTGTGGGCGTCGTGCCGCAGATGCTCCTGGCCGATGCGCAGGGCGCGGCGGGGGGCGAAGCGGGAGACATAGACGTTGATGCCGGGGCGGGTGCCGATGACGACGTCGGCGCCGCAGCGGGCCAGATAGGCGCGGACCCGCAGGTCGGTGAGGCGGCTGTACTGGCGGTGGCGCTTGTCCTCGGCAGGGAAGTCCGTGGCGGGCCGCGCCTGGGCCGGATCGCGCAGGTCGGGGCTGTACGTGCGGATGTCCACCAGGGGGACGAGCGCGACCCTCGGGTCGACGGTGAAGCGGGGTTCGTCCAGGTGGCGGGAGACCGAGGCGATCTCCACGTCGTGGTGGTCCGCCAGCGCCGACGCCAGGTTCAGTGTCGTACGGACGGTGCCGCCGATGGCGTACGCGTTGTGCAGCAGGAACACGATCTTCATGCGGCGGCGGCTCATGTACTACCTTCCCGACGGTGTATCGGCGTATCGACGTATTGGCCCGGTTCGGAACCTTTGTACTCCATCCGCTGGTTCTGCCCGTGTTCCCGTGCGGGCGGAGGTCACACGGGGATGCCACGGACAACGCTGCTCCGGAGAAGTGAGCCGTATGCCCGGTCGGGGTGAGAGGCCGGTAAGAAGGGCGGCCCGGTGCTCCTGACGTGGTGGTGGGCGTCCGTGACCTTGGCAGACTGGTGAGGTGCCCCAGAACGTGCTGCTAGCCGAGGACGACCGCGCCATCCGCCATGCCCTGGAACGCGCGCTGACCCTGGAGGGGTACGAGGTCACGGCGGTCGCCGACGGCGTCGAGGCGCTCGCCCAGGCCCACCGCAACCGGCCCGACGTGCTCGTCCTCGATGTGATGATGCCCGGCATAGACGGCCTCCAGGTCTGCCGGGTGCTCCGCGCGGAGGGCGACCGGACGCCGATCCTGATGCTCACCGCGCTCGTGGAGACCGCCGACCGGATCGCCGGCCTCGACGCCGGCGCGGACGACTACGTCGTCAAACCGTTCGACGTGGAGGAGGTGTTCGCGCGGCTGCGCGCGCTGCTGCGGCGGACGGGCGAGGCGGACTCGTACGTGCGGCCGCCCCAGTCGCCGTCTTCTGCCGCCCCGGCCGCTGCTGCGGCCTCGCCGCCGGACGGCGGTGGGCTGCTCACGGCCGCCGGGCTGCGGATGGACGTACAGGCGCGGCGGGCGTGGCGCGGGGCGCGGGAACTGGAGCTGACGCGGACCGAGTTCGACCTGCTCGAACTGCTCGTCCGCAACGCCGGCATCGTCCTCGACCACGCCACCATCTACGACCGCATCTGGGGCTACGACTTCGGCCCCGGCTCCAAGAACCTCGCCGTCTACGTCGGTTATCTGCGCCGCAAGCTCGACGAGCCCGGGGCGCCCGCGCTGATCCACACCGTGCGGGGTGTGGGGTACGCGCTGCGGGAAGACTGAGGGCGGCGCTCGGTGCCGTCCCGTCCCGTCCGGGTGCTGACCCGGCTGCTCTCCCGGCTGCGGCCGGTCCCCTCGCTGCGGGCGACGTTCACCGTGTCGTTCGTGGCGGTGGCGTGTGTCGTCACCGTCCTCGTCGGGATTCTCAGCTACAGCGCGGCGGCGCGGCTGGTGCGGGTCGACGAGCAGACCGTGTTCGCCGAGGTCGTGCGTGACCTGCGTGAACTGGTCGAGCAGGACCCGCTGACCCCGGAGGACTTCGCGCCGAGCGACAGCGGCGGCCCGCGCGACGACCTGATCCGTTCCGGCCGTACGGACGTCCAGGTGCTCGGCCCGAGCGGGGAGATCCTCGACGAGGGCGCCCCCGGCCTGCCCGTACGTGACGCCGACCGCCGTACGGCCGGCGCGGCCCCGGCCGGGGTGCTGGTCGAGCACGGCGAGGTCGAGGTCGGCGACGACCGCTACCGGGTGGTGACGGTCGCGCTCGGCGGTGGCCGGGGGGCCGTGCAGGTCGCGCAGGAGTTCAGCGACACGGAGGATCTGCTGCGGGAGTTGCAGCAGCGGACCCTGCTGTTCGTGTCGGGTGTCGTCCTGTCGGCCGGGTTGTTCGGGTGGTGGCTGGCCCGGCGGCAGACCCGGCGGCTGGTGCAGTTGGCGGGGGCGGCGGAGGACGTGGCCCGGACCGGGCAGCTGGGCATCCAGGTGCCGGTCGCGGGCCGGGACGAGGTGGGCCGGCTCGGGCGCTCCTTCGACCGCATGCTGGTCCGCCTTGCCCAGTCCGAGGAGGACCAGCGGCGGCTCGTCCAGGACGCCGGGCACGAACTCCGCACCCCCCTCACCTCGCTCCGTACGAACATCTCCCTCCTCCGGCGCATCGACGAGCTGCCGCCCCGTATGCGCGAGGAACTCGTCGACGACCTCTCCCAGGAGGCCCTCGAACTGACCGACCTGGTCAATGAGTTGGTCGACCTCGCGGCCGGGCAGTCGAGCACCGAGCCCGTGCGGCGGGTGCAACTCGCCGACCTCGCGGAGGAGGTGGCGGGGACCGCACGGCGGCGCACCGGGCGCGAGGTCGTCGTACGCGTCGCCGGTGACACGACCGTCGAGGGGCGGCCCGGGGCCCTCCAGCGGGCGATCTCCAACCTGGTGGAGAACGCGGCGAAGTTCGACCGCGGCGGATCGGGCGCGATCGAGGTCGTGGTCGCGCGGGGGGCGGCGAAGGGCCTGGGAGAACTGGGTGAAGTGGGGGAGCTGGGCGGCGACTCCGGCGCACCGGCGGCGGGTCCGGACATCGTCCGGGTCGAGGTGCTGGACCGGGGGCCCGGAGTCCCCGACTGCGACCTGGAGCGGATCTTCGACCGCTTCTACCGGGCCCCGGACGCCCGCAGCCTGCCCGGGTCCGGGCTGGGCCTGTCGATCGTACGAGCGGTGGCGGCCGGCCACGGCGGGGCACCGTTCGCGTTCCGGCGGGAGGGCGGGGGGTTGGTCACCGGGTTTACGGTGCGGGGGGTCGAGGGGTGAGCGTCACCAACGCCCCGTGCCCCGCCTCGTCGTGGGCTCTCCCTCATGCGGCGGTGCCGGACGCCCCCGCGCTCCAGCGGCCGAGGACCGGCTCGGTCAGGGCGCGGGCGGTCCAGCAGAGGGTCTGGCCGTGGCGTTCGAACAGGTCGTCGCGGTCGTCGAAGTGGCCGAGGTCGGCGACGACCTGGGCGGAGAGGTCGCAGACGGTGCCGTGCGCGGAGCCGCAGGCGTCCCACTGGACGCCGGTGCGGGCGACCGCGTCGAAGAGGGTCTCGCCGCCCTTGTTGGCGAAGCCGCCGGGGGCTCCGCCCGTGTCGGCGGGGGCGGTGAAGAGTTCGCCGATCGGTATCCATGCGCCGCTGATCCGGAACTCCGGCCAGGCCAGCAGGACCTGCTCCGGCACGAACGGCTTCAGCCGCGGGAACCGGGGATACCAGAAGGTGCCGTCGACGAGCAGCCCGCGCACCCGTGTCCGTACGCGGACGGCCCGGGCGACCGCCTCCAGCGCCGCCATCCGCTGACTGCACGAGCCGCGCCCGAGCCGCAGGGTCCGTGACACGCGCCGGCGGTCCTCGACCGAGTACACCGGCCGTACGTCCCGCGCGATGATCCGGTGTGCGCTCCGCAGCGCGTCCCGCGGTGTCGCCTCGCTCAGCACCCGGCGCGCGACCGCCCCGACCAGCGGATCGTCGTGGTCCAGGATCTCCGTGGCCCGGGTGGACCCGGCCACGTCCCGCGGGCTCCGGGCCCGTGCCCCGGCCCGCTTGGCCCGCGCGTCGTACGACATGAGCAACCGACTGGTCATGGCAGTTCCGTCCCCGTACCCGTGTTCGTTCCCCGCTCCCCGTGGGGAGCCCGCCCGTCCCCTGCGGGCGCTCGCGGCCCATCATCACACGGGGTGGGGGACGGGCCATGGGCCACGCGGGGTGAGAGCCGGACGGCTGCCGGGCCTTGGGCGACGCGCTTTCGTAGTACTTCCACCGACCCCATTGCGGCGGCGCGAACACGCCGACTACGGTCATTCCTGCGCTCACGGAGAGTGCTCAACTGATCACACATATACATCTCGCCTGCATGTCGCCTCGCAGCTCGTCCGCAGTCCGTCCGCAGTCGTCCGCAACCCACCCCTGCGTACCGCCAGTTGAAAGCGCGCCCCGGGCCGTCGACACCCGAGGAGGAGCCACCGACGCGGTAGGGACCCGAGCAATCCCTTCTCGTCGCAATGGAGTTGATCATCCATGACTGAAACTGCCCGTGACGTTCCCGCCTCAACCCCCTGGCTCTCGCCCACGGCGACGACGTACACCCTCTTCTGCCCGCCCCTGGACACCTCCCCGCACATCGCCCGCGACTTCGTCTCCACCGTCCTGCGCGCCCTCGGCCTCGACGCCCTCGTGGACGCGGCCGCCCTGTGCACATCCGAGCTGGTCACGAACGCCTGTGTGCACGCCAAAGGTGGAGGATCGGTTCTCTGGCTGGCGGTGGAGGCCTGGCGGGTCAGAGTGATCGTCTACGACGGTGACGAGAACCCGCCGGTCATAAGGGAGTTGACCCCGGGCGGCTGGGAGGAGGGCGGGCGTGGGCTCTACCTGGTGGACGCCCTCACCGAGGGCCGCTGGGGGACCGCCGCCGCCCTCCCGAACGGCGGGGGCCTCGTCCACCCCGACGGCAAGGCGGTGTGGTTCGACCTGGCGGCTCCGAACTAGCGGGACGGACGGATCCGGCCCTTCGGATGAGGGGTGCGTGTCACTCCCCGACGCGTACGGCGTGGTGCCAGGCCGTGTCGCGGGCCTGGCAGGCGGCGAGGACCTCGGCCGGGTCCTCGGTGACGTACACCCCGAGGGCGGCGTCCTCGTCGTCGAACGCGAGCCGGGCGAGGATCTTCGAGTCGAAGAGCCAGAAGTCATGGTCCGGGAGGCCCAGTTGCTCGGCGGCGGCGCGGGTGAGAGTGCGGATGTCCTCCCCGTCGGCGAGGTGCGCGGGCGCCATGGCCCGGAGGAACTCCTGCCCCGGCGTGGGCGGTTCGTCGACGATCCGCACCCGCTCGACCCGCTTGCCCTGGGCCGTCTGCGCGCGGACGTTCACCCGCCACGCGTTCGGCCGCCCCCGCGCGATGTCCTCGCCCGCCAGGAACCGGGGCCACTTCGCGCTGTTCCGGTCGGCGGCGTAGCCCCGGCGGGTCTCCAGCCGCCACGCCGTATGCCGGAACTCCTCGAAGAGATGCGTGATCGAGGCGATGGGCTGTAGTCCGAAGGGGCCGGAGCCGCCGTCGTCGGCGGCGCCGGTCGTTCCGATGAACCTGAGCGTCACGTCGTCCTCCGGCTGCGCGGGTGGAGATCCTCTTCTCAGCGTCGTACGGCCGTGGGGTTCCGCGCGACCGGAGTCGTCGCCCGGCTGCCCAGGAGGCCCAGGGCGGCTTCCGACGGGGACCCGGGCTCCGCCGTGTACGCGATCAGGCGGTGGCCGGAGGTGCCCGGGACGAGGAGGTTCTCGAAGGTCAGGGTCAGCGGGCCGACGCGGGGGTGGCGCAGGTGCTTCACGCCCGAGGTGCAGGTGCGGACGGGGTGGCGGGACCAGAGGGCCGCGAACTCGGCGGAACGCACCGCCAGTTGGCCCACGAGTTCGGCGAGGGCACGGTCGTCGGGGTGGCGGCCGGCGATGACGCGGAGGGAGGCCACGGAGAGTGCCGCCTCCTCGCTCCGGTGCGCGTGGAGGTCGCGGTACCGGGCGTCCAGGAAGAGCATCCAGGTCAGGTTGGGGCGGTCGGCGGGGGTGTCCGGGGCCTCGGGCGGCAGATGGGCGGCGAGGAGGGCGCGGCCGAGGGGGTTCCAGGCGAGGACGTCGTTGCGGCGGTTCAGGACGAGGGCCGGTACGTCGGTCATGGCGGCCAGGAGGCGACGGGTCGAGGGGGTCGCGTGCTCCGCGTGTGCCGTGGCGGGGCGGGCGGCGGAGGGGGAGGAAGGGACCGGGCGGGCCAGGGCCTTCAGATGGGCGGCCTCGTCCTCGGTGAGGCGCAGGGTGCGGGCGAGGGCGTCCAGGACGCTGTCCGAGGGGCTGAGGGCGCGGCCCTGTTCGAGGCGGGTGTAGTGGGTGATGCTCACCCCCGCGAGCGTCGCCAGCTCCTCGCGGCGCAGGCCGGTCACCCTGCGGCGGGTCGGGTGCGGGGTGATGCCGGCCTCCTCGGGGCGCAGCGCGGCCCGGCGGGACCTGAGGAAGTCGCCCAGCTCGGACGGGACGTTCATCGTGCCTCCCGGGTCGACGGTCCGTGCGCGTGCGGGGCCGTGAGCGCCGCCCCTTCCATCATGCACAGGGCCGTGGACGGGCGGGGGCCGTGAGGGTGGTGCCGCGATGACCACCCTTGCGCCGACTGTGCGGGACAGGGTTCTGGCTGGGGTTCGCGGGACGGGCGAGCCTCTCTCCGTAGCCGCGCGTGAGGTCGTACGACGAGGGCGTACGACATGGACGTACGCCGAGGACGAGAAGGCGTACGCCGAGGACGAGGACGTACGCCGACGACGATGACGTACGACGGATGCGCGCGGACGGTGCACGAGGAGAGGAAGGGACTCGACGACATGTCCGTCACAGACTCGGAGGCGGCCGGTACGGCGCCCCGCCGCCGACGCGATACGGCGCCCGGCCCGGCTGCCGCCACCGCACTCACCCCCCGGCTCCGGCTGACCCTCGTGGTGCTGCTCGCGGCCCAGTTCATGCTGGCCGTGGACTTCTCCATCCTGAACGTGGCGTTGCCCGTGATCGGGGAGGGGCTGGGGTTCTCGCTGGCGGGGCTGCAGTGGATCGGCACGGCGTTCGCGTTGTGCGCGGCCGGTTTCACGCTGCTCTTCGGGCGGGTGGCCGATCTGTTCGGGCGTCGCCGTCTCTTCCTCGGCGGGCTGGTGGTGCTGGCCGTGGCCTCGCTGGTCGGCGGGCTCGCGCGGGATCCGGAGGTGCTGATCGCAGCCCGGGTCTTCCAGGGGCTGGCGACGGCCGCCGTCACCCCGGCCGGGCTGTCGCTGCTGACGACCTCCTTCCCGGAGGGGCCGCTGCGGGAGAAGGCGCTCGGTCTCAACGGGGCGTTGATGTCGGCCGGTTTCACCACCGGCGCGATCCTCGGCGGGCTGCTCACCGATCTGCTCTCCTGGCGCTGGGCGTTCTTCGTCAACGTGCCCGTCGCCCTCGCCGTCCTCGTCATCGCGCCGACGGTCATCAAGGAGTCCCGGATCCAGGAGCGGCCGAGGCTGGACGTGCCGGGTGCCGTGAGCGTCACGCTCGGTCTGCTGGCCGTGGTCCTCGGGCTGACCCGGGCGGGGGAGCACGGCTGGGGCTCGCCCGCCGCGCTGCTGTCGCTCGCGGTGGGTGCCGTCCTGCTCGTCGTCTTCCACGCCGTCGAGCGCCGGGCGGCCGCGCCGCTGGTGCCGGTCGGGGTGCTCGGGAAGCGGTCGGTGGCCTGGGGGAACGTCGCCGGTCTGATCGCCTTCCTCACGGAGACGTCGCTGGTCTTCCTGCTCACCCTGTACCTCCAGGAAGTGCTCGGGTTCTCACCGCTCGCCGCCGGGCTGTCGTTCGGGGTGCTGGGCGTCGGGACGGTCGTCGGCGGCACCCTCGCGCCCAGGGTCATCGGCCGGCTCGGCACCAGGCGGACGCTGATCGTCGGGGGTGTCGTCCAGACCGTGTTCACCGCCGCGCTCCTCGGGCTCGGCGACGACCGTTCGTGGATGTGGCTGCTGCTGGTCGCCACCTTCGCCGGCGGTGTCGGCAACATGCTGGTCATCGTCGGCTTCATGGTCACCGCCACCTCCGGGCTCGCCGACCACGAGCAGGGCCTCGCCACCGGTCTGGCCACCATGACCCAGCAGATCGGCATCACCATGGGCACGCCCATCATGAGCGCCGTCGCCACGGCCGCCCTCGGCGGCAGCGGGGCCGCGGCCGTGCTCGGCGGGCTCAAGGTCGCGATCGCCCTGAACGCCGCCGTGGTGCTCCTGGGCACCCTCACCAGTGCGTTGTTCCTGCGGGAGGGCCGGGTGCGGGAGTGATGCGGCGCACGGGTCTGTTCACATGTCGAGGGGCAGATACGGAGGGGTGGATGCGAAGAGGCAGACCCCGTTGGCCGACCGGAAGGTGACCACATGCGGAGCAGAGCGGACTTCATCGCGGAGGCGTACGGCCTCGGCGCCGGGGCATGGCGCATGGAGCCCGTCGCCCGTGGCGCGCTGGGGCAGATCTGGCGGCTGTCGGGCGGGGGCGGCGGCGGTGTCTCGTGGGCGGTGAAGGAGCTTCTGTTCGAGTGTGACGAGGAGCAGGTGGGGCGGGAGGCGGCGTTGCGGAACGCCGCGGAGGCGCTGGGGATCTCCGCGCCCCGGTTGTTCGCGGACCGCGAGGGGGCGTACGTGTCGCGGCTGCCCGGCTCGTCGGGCGGGTCGTACGTGAAGCTGTACGACTGGGTCGACGGGGACGAGGCGGATCCGGCCGACCCGGAGATCCTGGGCTGGTGCGGGCGGACGCTCGCTCCCGAGTGGTGATCAGCTGACCTGACGTGGGTGTTCTCACGCCGGATACGCGTGGGTCTGCGTCGCCTTCACCGTCACCCATACCGGTGTTCCCGGGTGGAGGCCGAGTTCGGCGGCCGCCACGGTCGTGAGGTCGGCGGTGAGCGGGAGTTCGCCCGTCAGGTCGGCGCGGATCTGGTCACCGTGGACCTCCAGGCCGGCCACCTCGCACCGCCAGAGGTTGCGGGCGCTGGAGCCGGTGGGCCGGTCGCGGTGGAGGGTCACGGCGCTCGGGGGGAAGGCGACGAAGACGGGGCCCGTGAGGTCCTCGGTGGTCGTGATCGCCGGGCGGTCTGTGGTTTTGGCCGGCGTGTCCGCCGGGCGGCCTGTGGTTTTCGTTGGCGCGCCCGCCGGGCGGCCTGTGGTTTTCGCCGGCGTGTCCGCAGGGCGGCCTGCGTTCTTCGTCGGCGCGCCCGCCGGGCCCCTGCCGCCTGTGTCTCCTACGGCTCCTGTGGTCGCCATGCCCTCCGTGTCGAGGCGTACGACGTGGCCCTCGGCCTGTCCCCGGTACAGGTTCAGGCCGACCAGGTGGGCGATGTAGTCCGTGCGGGGGTGGCGGGCGATGTCGCGTGGGGTGCCCTCCTGGACCACCCGGCCGTGCTCGACGACGACGAGCCGGTCGGCCAGGACCATGGCGTCCAACGGGTCGTGCGTGACGAGTACGGCGACGGCCTCGAACTCGGCGAGATGGCGCCGGAGTTGGGCCCGTACGTCGAGGCGGGTGCGGGCGTCCAGCGCGGCGAGGGGCTCGTCGAGGAGCAGCAGGCGGGGGCGGGTGGCGAGGGCGCGGGCGAGGGCGACGCGCTGGGCCTGGCCGCCGGAGAGGCGGCGCGGCTTGGTCCCGGCGTACTCGGCGAGACCCATCCGGTCCAGCCACTCGGCGGCCTGCGCGCGGGCTTCCGCCTTGGTCGCGCCCTGGCAGCGGGGGCCGAAGGCGATGTTGTCCAGGGCGGTGAGGTGCGGGAAGAGCAGGTAGTCCTGGAAGACGACACCGACCGGCCGGGACTCGGGCGCCGTACGCTCCAACGCGGCCCCCTCCAGCCGTAGATGGCCGCCGGTGAGCGGGGTCAGGCCCGCCAGGGCGCGCAACGCGGTGGTCTTTCCGGCGCCGTTGGGGCCGAGCAGGGCCACGACGTCGCCGGGGGCGGCCGTCAGGGAGACGTCCAGGCGGAAGTCACCGCGCTGGACGACGAGGTGGGCGTCCAGCCCTTCGGAGCGGTCGGCGCCGTTGGCGGCGAGAGCCGGATCGACGGCGGCCGGGGTTTCACTCATCGGCACTTCGCTCACTCACCAACCTGCTTGCTCGGCATGCCGCCGGACCGCGATTGCGCCGGCTCGCGATTGCGCCGGTCCGCCGCTTCGCCGGCTTGCGTCATGACGCCGTCATCCAACGGTCCCGCAAGCCCGCCAGCACCGCCACCGACACCGCGAGCAGTACGAGGCTCAGGGAGATCGCGGCGGCCGGGTCGCTCTGGAGGGCGAGGTAGACGGCTAGGGGCATGGTCTGGGTGCGGCCGGGGAAGTTGCCGGCGAAGGTGATCGTCGCGCCGAACTCGCCCAGTGCCCGCGCCCAGGCGAGGACCGCGCCGGCGGCGACGCCGGGGGCGATCAGCGGCAGGGTCACCCGGCGGAACGCGGTGAACCGGGACGCCCCCAGCGTCGTCGCGGCCTCCTCGTAGCGCGGGTCGGCGGCCCGGAGCGTGCCCTCGACGCTGATGACGAGGAACGGCATCGCCACGAACGCCTCGGCGATCACGACCCCGGTGGTGGTGAAGGGAAGGGTGAGACCGAACCAGTCGTCCAGCAGGCGCCCGACGACCCCGTTGCGGCCGAGCGCCATCAACAGGGCGACACCGCCGACCACCGGGGGCAGGACCAGGGGGAGGGTGACGAGGGCCCGTACGAGACCACGGCCCGGGAACTCGACCCGGGCCAGCACCCACGCCAGCGGCACCCCCAGCACCAGGCTCACCACCGTGGCCAGCGTCGCGCACACCAGCGACAGCCGCAGCGCCTCCCACACCTCCGCGCTGGTCAGCTGCTCCGGCAGGCTCGACCACGGCGTCCGCACGAGCAGCGCGACCAGCGGCAGCACCAGGAAGGCGACGCCGATCAGGGCGGGGAGGAGCAGCGGGACGGGGACGGAGCCGCGCAGGCGCCGTACCCGCCGTACCCGTCGGGCCCCGCCCGCCACCACGGTCCCGGACGCGTCCGGGCTGCCGGAGGGCCTGCTCACGGCTCCAGGAATCCGGCCCCGGTCAGGACCTGTCGGCCCTCGGCGGACCGCACCAGCTCGATGAACGCCTCGGCGGCGTCGGCGTTGGGCGCGTCCTTGAGGAGGGCGATCGGGTAGTCGTTGACGGCGTCGGCCGACTCGGGGAAGTCCACGCCCTCCACCTTGTCACCCGCGGCCTGCACATCGGTCTTGTAGACGACCGCCGCGTCGGCCTCCTTCAGCTCGACCTTCGTCAGGGCCGCCTTGACGTCCTGCTCGTACGAGACGGGCGTGAGCTTGAGGCCACTGGCCTCCAGCGCCTTCTGCGTGGCGGCGCCGCACGGCACCTCCTTGTCGCACAGCACGACCTTGAGGCCCGACTCGGTGAGGTCCTTCAGGGAGGCGATCCGGTCGGGGTTGCCCGGCAGGGTCACGATCTCCAGCTGGTTGCGGACGAAGGTGGCGGGTGCGCCGGAGGCGTCGCCCGCGTCCGTCACGATCGCCATCGTCTTCGGGCTGGCAGAGGCGAACACGTCGGCCGGGGCGCCGCCGGTGATGCTCGCGGCGAGGGAGTCGCTGCCGCCGAAGTTGAAGGTCACCTTCGTACCGGGGTGCTCCTCCTCGAACCGCTTCCCCAGCGTCGTGAAGCTCTCCTTCAGCGACGCGGCGGCGAACACGGTCACCGTGCCGGAGAGCTCGTCCGAGGAGCCGGACGCGGCGGGCGACGCCTCGTCGGAGGAGGAGCAGGCGCTCAGGGTCACCAGCAGCGCGGCGGCGCCCACGCCGGCGACCAGACGCACGGAACGGATCATCACGATCTCCCTACCCACTCCCTCGGAGCCGGCCCACCCAGCAAGCCGGACGCTACGCCGACCATCTTGACGCATGTGCGAGGGGTAAGTCTCCTGTGGCATCGCATGAGCCAGGTCACCTGGGCTTGTGGGAGCGCATGTGCGTTCCCATGGGTGTGCCGTTCACGTCCGGTCGATGTGCACATTCGTGGACTTCACCCGGGCCGTGGCCTCCATGCCGACCTCCAGGCCGAGCTCCTCCACGGCCTCGCGGGTGAGCAGGGAGACCAGGCGGTGCGGGCCCGCCTGGATCTCGACCTGGGCCGCCACGTCACCGAGCTTCACGGCGGTGACGATGCCGGCGAAGGCGTTGCGGGCCGACGTGTACGGCACGTCGGCCTCGTCGGCGGTGTCCGAGGCCAGCTCCACGGAGAAGGCCGCGAGGTCCTTCCCGTCGATGAGCCGGCGCCCGCTCTCGTCGCGCCGGGTCGCCACCCGGCCC
The DNA here is from genome assembly GCF_024612015.1 of Streptomyces sp. CA-210063. NCBI lineage: Bacteria > Bacillati > Actinomycetota > Actinomycetes > Kitasatosporales > Streptomycetaceae > Streptomyces > Streptomyces sp. CA-210063. The sequence continues at coordinate 4,260,477 of NZ_CP102512.1, read as the reverse complement.
GCGTCCGCCCACCGCCGCGCGGTGTCGGGGCTGACCCCGAGCAGCCGCGCGGCCTGACCGATTGTGTAGGACTGCATGAACGCCAAGATATGCGTCAGCGGGTCACGGCACGGCCGCCGGCCGGTGTCGCGCGCCGCCGCCCCGCCCGGCCGATCAGTACGGCCCCCACGGCCATCAGCAGCCCGACGGCCGCCGCGCCGCCCCCGATCGTCACCATCTCCGTGTCCAGCTCGGGGTGCTTCGTCTTCGAGGTGCCGTCCGGGGTGCCGAGGTGCTCCTCGCCCTTGTACGCCACCGGCTCCGTCCGGTCCGCCGGCGGCTTCTCGGCGGCCTCGATCGCGGCGGGCGCGTCGATGACGCCGTAGCCGTCCAGCGGGCTGTGGCCCTGGGCGGCGTGCCCGGCGGTCGTGGTCAGGATCGTCCGGACCTGGGCCGGGGTCAGCTTGTCGTTGTGGGAGAGCATCAGGGCGACGACACCGGACGCGAGGGCCGTCGCGGGCGAGGTGCCGTCGATCGTCGCGTAGCCACCGGTGTTGCTCGCGCTCATGATGTCGACGCCGGGTGCCGCGACCGCGTTGTACGTCCGCACGGTGGAGAACGCGGCCCGGGTGCCGCCTGGCTGGAGCGCGGCGACCGCGATCACGCCCGGGTAGCCCGCCGGGTACTGGGCGTCGTTGAACAGGTCGCCGTTGTTGCCCGCCGAGGCGAGGACGGGGACGCCCGCCAGGGCCGCGCGGCCCAGGGCGTCGGCCTCGTCCTCGTCGTAGCTGCTGCCGAGGAGCTGGTCGCCGATCGACATGGAGATCACGTCGGCGCCGTGCTCGATGGCGTAGTTGATGCCCTGCGCGACCGGGTTGCCGCCCTTGCTGTACCCCGGCTCCCCGCTTCCGTCGGTCACCCGGATCGACAGGATCTTCGCCTTCGGGGCGACCTTGAGGACGTCCGAGGCCATCGCCGTGCCGTGGCGGCCCTCGTTGTCCGCCTCGTCGGAGTCCGAGCCGTCCCCGATGTAGTCGGGGCCCGTGGTCACCTTGCCCTTGAGCGCGGGGTGGTCCGCCTCGACGCCGGTGTCCAGGACAGCGACGGTGACGCCCTCGCCCTGCGCGAGCCGCTGTGCAGCGCCCAGCTTCAGCGCCTGGTACTCCCAGGACTGCGGGGTCGTCTCGGCCGCGCTCGCCGCACCCGCGGCCGCCGTGCCGAGCAGCAGGGCGGCGGCCGCCGTGGCCGCGCCGGCCCGCCGCACGGTCCTGCCCATGCCTATGCCCGCACCCCTGCTCATGCCCGTGCCCGTGCTCATGAGGTCTCCAGGATCAGGTCGCCGAGGTGGTAGTTCAGGTCGTCGCACAGGGCCTTCGCCGCGCCCCGCCACGGCGCGCGGTCGTCGCCCGCGTCCCAGTTGTGGCTGCCGAACTCGCCGGGCAGATGGCCTGCCTTGCGGCCGTCGACCGCGCCGGTGGAGGCCACGAGGACGTACGGCAGGGACCCTTCGGGGACCACGATCCCCGCCCCGCCGTTGCTCCGCGCGTCGCTCCACTTCGCGGCGATGGTGCCGGGTACGGCGAGCGCCTTGACCCCGACCTCGGGGTCGAGTTTCTCCTCGTCCGCCTCGAAGAACGTGGTCATCTCCGTCTTCGCGGACTCCCCCGCGGGCAGCACGATCAGCGCGACCGTCCCGACGGTGTTCCCCGTCGGGTCCACATACGTGGCGCGCAGCACCGCCTCGCAGTCGAGCTTCGCCACAGCGGCCGAGGTGGCCTTGTTCAGCCCGGTCGCGCAGTCGGTGTCCTCGGATATGCCGACGCGGTGCCAGGTGGCCCGCGCGCTGTCGGCCTTCGTGGTCGTCGCGCTCACCCGGGGGGCCAGGTAGTCGGGGAACAGCTTGTCCGCCGGCTCGTTCCGCCACATGGTCGGGCCGTAGCCGTCACGGTTGGGAATGTCCTGGCTCGCGTTCGAGTACGCGTGACCGACCAGGAGACCGCCGCCGAGCATGCCGAGCAGGCCGAGGAAACCCAGGGCGCCGGCGAGACAGCCGCGGGCCGCGCCGCCCTTGGCCGGGGGAGGGGTCGGGACCGGGGCGGGGTGCGGTGCCTGACCCGGGTAGGGCGCCTGGCCGGGGTACTGCTGGGGCCGGTCCTGCGGCCATGACCCCAGCTGGGGCGGTTGGCCGTACTGCTGGGGCTGTTGCCCGTAGGGACCGGGCTGTTGGCCGTAGCCCCCGGCACTGCCGGGCGGCTGGGGCGGTGTCGGATAGGACATGGCCCCTCTCCTCGTCGTCGGGTGTCACTGAAAGGGCGCGCGACGCACGGAGGAGTGAACGGAAACGGCAAACACGAGCCGAAATCGGCAACGCGGAACGAAAACGGCAGAGTTGCACCCGCACATGCCCCCGTACATGCGAACGCCGATCATATAGAGCCACTTTGACGAGTCGTCGACCCGCTACCAAGACGTGATCAGCCGTCCCCTCACCCGCCGCCCGGCCTCAGTCGATACGGGCGAAGCGGCGCCCCGCGAGGAGCAGCAGAAGCAGTGACGGGAGCACGACGAGGGCGAGTTCGAGAAGGACCGGCGGGGTCCAGCCCCACCACTCGGGGCCGGCGTGGAACCAGGCCGGGGCGGCGGTGGTCGGGTCCGGGTCGGGCATGGTGCGGCGCAGGGCGTCGACGCCGTAGCTGAGCGGGTTGGCGAGGACGGCGGCGCCGAGCCACGACGGCAGGCCGCCGACGGGGAACAGCGCGCCGGACAGGAGCATCGCCGGGGCCATCGCCAGGCCGGAGACGATCTGGAAGGTCTCGGGGCGCCGGATGCACACGGCCGCCGAGACGCCGAGGGCGGTGAGCGCGAACGACAGCAGAGCCACCTCGCCCAGGACGAGCAGCAACCGGGGGTGGTACGGCAGCCCCATGGGACCGGCGAGGGCGAGGACCGGCAGCGCGTACAGGGCCCCGGTGGTGGCACCGCCCAGGCAGATGCCCGCCAGGATGGCGCCGCGCCGCACCGGCGCCACCAGCATCTGGCGCAGGAACCCGGACTGCCGGTCCCACATGAGCACCGTGCCGACGGCCACGGCCGGGCCCTGCACGACCATCAGCAGCGTGCCGGGGAACAGGAACGCCTGGTAGTGCCCGAGATCGCCCCCGGCGGACCCGATCCCGTTGCCGAGCACGAACAGGAACAGCAGCGGCGCGGCCAGCCCCATCACCAGCCGGGCCCGGTTGCGCAGGAACCGCGTCATCTCCCGCCGCCACAGGATCCGCAGGGTCCGCAGATCGGCGACGAAGGGCCCGGCACGGCGGTCGGGTGCACCGCGGCCGCCGGTCGCGTCGGGGGCAGGGGGCGAGAGGGAGTCGGACGTGGTCGCCGACGACAAGGGCATGCCTCCTCTGGAGAGCCGGGCGGCGCTAGCGGATCGTGCGGCCCGTGTGGTGCAGGAACACGTCGTCGAGGGTGGGTGAGGTGACCGTCACGGAGCGGACGGGCACGGTGAGCTGGGCGCAGAGGCGGGGGACGAGGGCGGCGCCGTCGGCCGCGCGGAGGCGTACGCCGTCGGGGCCGGTCTCCGTGGGCAGGCCGAAGGACCGGCGCACGGCCTCGGCGACCCGCTCGTCGTCATCGGTGCGCAGGGTGACGAGGTCGGCGCCGATGACCGCCTTCAGCTCGCGGGGCGTGCCCTCCGTGACCAGTTCGCCGTGGTCGATGATGGCGATGCGGTCGCAGTGCTCGGCCTCCTCCAGATGGTGCGTGGTCAGGAAGACGGTGATGCCGTGCTCCCGGCACAGCAGCCGCAGATACTCCCGGACGGCGGCCCGGGTCTGCGGGTCGAGCCCGGCGGTGGGCTCGTCGAGGAAGAGCACCCGGGGGCCGTGCACCAGCGCCCGGGCGATCTCCAGGCGGCGGCGGGTGCCGCCGGAGAGGGTGCGGACCACATGCCCGGCCCGGTCGGCGAGACCGACCAGGCCGAGCAGGGCCGTACCGGCCGCGCGGGCCGCCGCGCCGGGCAGCCCGTACAGCTCGGCCTGCAGCCGCATGCTCTCCATGACCGTCAGATCCTGGTCGAGGGTCTGCTCCTGGAAGACGACGCCGATCCGGCGCCGTACCCGCGCGGCCTCGCGGACCACGTGCGCCCCGGCCACCCACGCGTCGCCCAGGGTCGGGCGCAGCAGGGTGCAGAGCATGCCGATGGTGGTGGACTTGCCCGCCCCGTTGGGGCCGAGGAAGCCGAAGATCCGGCCCGCCGGGACGGTGAGGTCGAGCCCGACCACGGCCTCCCGCGTCCCGTAGAGCTTGCTGAGTTCCTCGGCGTGTACGGCGATGTCGTCGCCCGGCACGACATTCCCCCCCTGCTACGAGCGCGCCCGTGGCGCGACGGTGATGAGCGGTGGGATGCCCGGGGTGAGCGGCAGGTCGTCCACCGGACGGCCCTCCGCCTCCACCCACGCGTGGGCGACCATCGGGACCGTACGCATCCCTGTGCGCCAGGTGGGCCAGGTGCCCCGGGCGCGGCAGAGCAGCGCGGTGGCGATGGACCGGGGCAGACAGCCCTGCCCGGCGCAGCGCACGCTCACCGCGACCACGTCGGCGCGGGCCCGCGCGGCTTCGGCGTACGTCGCCGGGCGGCCGCCGAGTGAACAGGCGGTCAGGATCTGCCGGATGCGCAGCGGGGAGAGCCGGCCGATCAGATGCGCGGCGCCCACCGCGAGCAGCGGGAGCGGCCGCCGGCGCATGGGCAGCCGGCGCCGTTCCTGGAAGACGGAGGGGACGCTCATGACACCACCAGCCCGTTGCCCGCCAACTCGGCGGTGAGCGCGTCGACATCGGCCGCCGCCCGCTCCTCGGAGACCTCGTACCGCTCCACGAGCGCCCGGACCGCGTCGGCCGGCGGGGCGCCGTCGAGCAGGGCCCGCAGAATCAGCGCGCCGCTCGCGTTCACCTTGAAGTACCGGCCCTTGCGCTCGTCCAGCAGGACCATCCCGTCCTCCACGTCGGAGACGGACACATGCCGTCGCAACCGCGTCCCCGCCGCGTTCCTGTTCCGCTTTCCTGCCGCGCTCATGCCGCCGCCTCGCTTCCCATGGCGGGCGTGGCGGAGGCGGGGCCCGCGTGGGCGCGGAGCCAGGTCTCGACGGCCAGGGTCGCCTCCAGGGTCACGGGGGAGAGCCGGGGCGGGAACATGCTGAGGCAGGCGCGGCGCAGGGCGTCGGCGTCGACGAGGCCGAGGGTGGCGAGGAGCGGCCGGTCGAGGAGGTCCGCCAGGTCGGCGCGGCGGGTGCGCAGCCCGCTCTGCATCTCGGCGCTGTACTCGCCCTTGGTGCGGCGGGCGAGCAGTTCGGCGGGCACCGCCTCCCGCATCGCCCGCACCAGGAGCGGCTTGTAGGCGAACGGGGTGGTGCGCTCGTGCAGCCGTACGGCGAGGGCCGCCTCGACCACGCGGTCGTCGTAGAACGGGTAGTGCGTGGGCAGGCCCGCCTCACTGGTGACGCGGGTGAGCTGGCGGGCGAGCCGGGTGCCGTTGCGCACGGACCACAGGACCTCGTGCTGCCCCCGGGTCGGTGCGAGGGGTTCGGCTTCGAGGGCGGTCTGCCAGAGGAGTTCGCGTACGGCCGCCGCCGCGTCCGGGCTCGCCCAGGGCGGGAGTTGGGGCCGCAGCATCTGCCAGCCCAGGGCGGGGGTGCCGTCCAGGGCCAGGACGGGGGAGAGGTCACGGGCGGTGTCCGCGAGCCAGCGCCCGTACGAGCGGCGGTCGGCCAGCGCTCTCAGGGTGGGGAGCAGATGCCAGCGCTGGGCGGAGAGGGTGGCGCGCAGATGTGTGAGCGCGGTGCGTGGCCGGGTGCGGAACGTGGTGTGCAGATACGGCGGTCGCGCGGACAGGATCTGGTCGGCGCCCTCTCCGGACAGATGCAGCCGCGAGCCCATGCCCGCCAGACGGCGAGCGGTCTCGGCGAAGGGCGCGCGGACGCGGACACCTGTGAACGGCTCGTCGACACCTTCGCCGGCCCGCAGCACACCGGTGTAGTGGGGCGGCAGTTCGTCCATCGGCAGCACCTGGTGGTCCGTGTCCGACAGGTGCGCCGCCGCCCGCCGGGCCCAGGAGAGGTCGTCGTTGGCGGGGTCCGCGCCGGTGAGGGTGAGGGCCAGCAGCCGGGCGGGGCCGCGCGCGGCCAGGAAGCACAGCGAGGTCGAGTCCAGCCCGCCGGACAGGTCCGAGCTGATCACCCCGCCCCCGGCGGTGCGTACGGCCACCGCGTCCGCGAGTGCCTCGGCCAGCCGCTCCGCGCCCTCGGCGAGGGGCAGTTCGGGCTCGGGGGCCTGCCACCAGCGGCGGGTGCGGGCGTTGCCGGCGGCGTCCGTCAGCAGGGCCGTACCGGCCGGGACCGCCGACACGCCCCGCCACAGGGGGCGTTCGGCGAGGGGGTGCGGGATCAGCGGGTCCATGAGCCGCAGCGCCACCAGGCGTTCGTCGATCCCGGCGTCGACGGCCGTGGCCAGGACGTCCGCCCGGTCGCAGGCGACCACGACCCCGGCCAGCCGGGCGGAGAACAGCTGCCGCAGCCCCGAGGCCGTGCCCTGGGAGCGCAGCCGCCCCGACTGCGACGCCAGCAGATGGCAGCCGCCGACCGGGCCGGTGGCGAGCCGGTCGAGCGAGCCGAGCGCGTCGTCCTCCCGGACGAGTGCGGCGAGGCGGGACTCGGTCAGCGGGGAGAGCCCCACCACCGCCACCCGGGCGTCGCCGACCGTCGCGACGACCGCCTCGTCCTCCGCCCACCGCCCGACGAGCCAGGGCCGCCCGGACGCGTGCTCCACGATCCGCGTCGCCTCCGCGCCCAGCACCGCGGCCGCCGCCCGCGCCGCGTCACAGTCGGGCAGCACCGCGAACCAGCCGCTGCCCGGCGTCGTACTTTCCGGCATCACGCTCATCGACCCCCTGGTCTTCTCTGCTTGCAGCCCGAATTCAAGAAGCTTTTCCGAAAGCATGTGGGAATGGGTGAATGAATTCCGGCAGCGGCCGGGAACTCGCACCCCGGCAGGAAAGGGCGGAGTGCGGTCCCGGCCGCGCCCCGTCACGCCGGACGCGCCGTGGCGATCGGGATGGTTGGAATCAGCAGATGTTGTGCTGGGCGGGCATCTCGAAGAAGTCGAACCCACAACCGGTGGTCAGCTCCGAGAATTCGGCGACCTCGGCCACCGCCGGCGGCTGGTACACCGGCTTCTCGTCCATCTGGGGCTGCTCCATCGCATGTCTCCTTCCGTGAACGGGTGGAAAATCCGGATACATGCTGCGATGCCGGAAGTGCGGCCCACAAGAGACGGTTTTCGCCGCTGCGGACCAGCGAATGTCGAGCGGATATTCGAGTTTAGGTGCGTGTCGATGGCCGAATGGACGGGCTGCGGCGGCCGTCGTTCGCGCGGGCGATTGTCGGGCTCGGATTCCCCGGTGTCCACCCCGGTGCGGCCAAACCCTTCCTCCCGGTGATTCGGTATCCCACTCGGAGAGATCGAATGCGATCGAATGCGGAGGAAGGATATTCATCGAGCCATGGCCGCTTTCCGTCCTCCGCTAATCCGACAATGGCTGAAAGGGCTGAGGCGTCGCCCTCGCCCGCCGGATCACCGCAGCGTGGCCATGAACTTCCCCAGCCGGGCGATCCCCTCGCGCAGCTCGTCCGCCGAAGCCGCGTAGGAGAGGCGGACATGGGTGCCGGCGGTGTGCGTGCCGAAGTCCTTGCCCGGGGTGAGGGCGACGTGCGCCTCCCGCAGGGCCCGTTCGCAGAACTGCCAGGAGGTGAGGCCGGTCCCGCCGACGTCGAAGTAGACGTAGAACGCCCCGTCGGGCGGCACCGGGACCGGCAGCCCGATCCGCGCCAGCCCGTCCAGGACGAGCGCGCGCCGCTCGCCGAACTCGACCCGGCGGGCCTCGCACACCGCGAGCGACTCGGGGGTGAAGCAGGCGAGGGCGGCGTGCTGGGCGGGGGCGGAGGCGCAGAGGAAGTAGTTCTGGGCGAGGCGTTCGAGGGCCGGGACGAGAGGTTCGGGGACGACGCACCAGCCGAGCCGCCAGCCGGTCATGCCGAAGTACTTGGAGAAGCTGTTGATGACGACGGCGCCGGGGTCCAGTGAGAGCGCGCTGCGCGGTGGGCGGCCCCGCTCGTCGTGGTCCCCGAGGTCGAGGTAGATCTCGTCGACGAGGCGCCACGCGTCGCGTTCGCGGGCGAGGTCGCAGATCGCGGCCAGTTCGTCGGCCGGTACGGAGGTGCCCGTGGGGTTGGACGGGGTGGCGACCATCACCCCGCGCGTGTGGTCCGTCCAGTGGGAGCGGACCGACGCCGCGTCCAGCTGGAACCGGGACTCGGCGGTGGTGGGGACGAGGGTGACCCCGGCGCCGAAGCTCTCGACGATCTGCCGGTTGCACGGGTAGGAGGGGTCGCCGATGAGGACCTCGTCACCGGGGTCGACGAGCGCGGCGGTGGCCAGCACGAGCGCGGCCGAGGCGCCGGCCGTGACGACGATCCGGCCCGGATCGACGTCGACGCCGTGCTGGTCGCCGTAGAACCCCGCGATGGCCTGCCGCAGGGCCGGCAGCCCGAGCGCCGCCGTGTACGTCATCGGCCGCCCGTCCATGACCTCGCGCATCGCCTCCAGGACGGCCGGGGGTGCGCCGAAGTCCGGCTCGCCGAGGCTGAGTCTGACGACGTCGTGCCCCTGGGCGGCCAGCGAGGCGGCCTGCTTGGCGAACTCCATCGCGTAGAAGGGGGCGACGGCCTGGGCCCGCCGCGAGATCCGCATGCCGCTCGTGTCTGTCCTGCCGCTCACGTTGCTCATGCCGCTCATGCTGCGGCCCCGAGGGGGATCGGGGCCAGCGGCAGGGGCGAGGCCCAGGACGGGAGGTGGTCCTGGGCCTCGCGGGCGCGCCCGGGGCAGGGGCGCGCGGGGTGGGTCAGCCGATGGCCGAGCTTGTGGGTCAGCCGACGTTCTTGAGGGTGGCCCGGTAGCTGCTCTTGGCGCCGAGGACGGTCTGCGCCTTGTACGCGGGCTTGCCGAAGGACTTCACCTGCGGGATGGCGGCCCAGGAGGCGGTGGCGCCGAAGCCCTTCACGCTGACGCGGTCGTTCTTGATCTTGATGGCCGCGTTGACGTTGGTGACCGTGGCGCTGGCCCTCGCCCGCTTCGGGCCCTTGCCGACCGTCGGGTAGCTGATGGTCAGGGTCTCGCTGGTGACCGGGATACGGAAGATCTCCTGGGTCACCGTGAAGCTGACGGTCGTCGTGCGGCTCTTGTCCTTGGCGACGATCGAGGACGCCTTGGTGACGAAGCGCACTTCCTTGTTGTACGGGTCGATGATGCTGACCGGCTTGCCCACGGGCGCCGCCACCTTGCCGAGCAGCGCCTTGTAGATCCTGCGGTCCTGGAGGTCCTTCACGAAGACGGTCTGCTGACCCTTGCTCAGCCCCTGGAACTTCTTGAGGGTCTGCTTCGCCGCGGGCGTCTTCTGTGCCTTGAGGTACTTGGTGTAACCGGCGACGGTCAGCTTGACCGCGGGCTTCGCCGGCGCCTGCTCCACGGCCTGGGCGGCGGGCGCGAGAACAGCGAGACCGGCGACCGTGGCGACGGCCGCGGTCGTGAGTCGACCGGTGGTGGAAGTAAGCATCTGGGCTCCCCGTGACGCGTGCGTTTACCTGCGTCAACGACCCTACGAACCCCGGCACTCGCCCGAAATTGTCTCTCCAGCCACTGCCCCGAAGGCCACCACCCCGAAGGCCACCACCCGAAGGGGCAGCACCCGGAAGGGCACTGCCTGATCGTCCCCGCGCCCCGTGAGGGGCGCGGGGCTGTGTCGAATGTGCGGCTACCGCCGCGTGGGCGCGACCAGCCCCCACCGGCCCGCAGCTTCGCCACCGTCCTACCAGCGGAGCGCTCAGCCCGTGAGTTCCCCCGCCACCAGCCCCGCCGCCCTGGCCACCAGCGGATTGTCCGTGGGCCCCGCGGGGTCGTACTTGGTCGACAGGACGGACAGGACGAGGGGCGGGCGGCCGGGCGGCCAGACGATGCCCACGTCGTTGGCGACGCCGTACGCCGATCCGCCCCCGGTCTTGTCCGCGAGGGTCCAGTCGGCGGGGAGACCCGCGCGGAAGCGCTGGACGTTGGTCGAGTTGGCGATCAGCCAGTCGGTCAGCAGTTCCCGGTCCCTGTCCGGCAGGGCCCGGCCGAGGACGAGCCGCGCGTAGGTCTTCCCGATCGCGCGCGGGCTGGTGGTGTCCGTGGTCCGCCACGGTTCCGCCGTGTTCAGCTCGGGCTCCCAGCGGTCGAGCCGGGTCGTGCGGTCGCCGAGCGAGCGGCTGAACCGGGTGATCGCGGCCGGCCCGCCCAGCTCGCGCAGCAGCAGGTTCGCCGCCCCGTTGTCGCTGTGCGAGACGGTGGCGGCGCACAGCTCCCCGACGGTCATGCCGGCGGCCACGTTCGCGTCCGTGCCGGTGATCGGGGCGTAGCCCGCCGCCGTGACGTACTCCTTCGTGTAGTGGATCCGCCGGGCGAGGTACTCGCCGTCGCGGTCGAGGTCCCGTAGGACCGCCCCGGCGGCGAGCGTCTTGAACACCGAGCAGATGGGGAACCGCTCGTCCGCGCGGTACGCCACCGTGCGCCCCGTGGCCGTGTCGTGGGCGAAGATCCCCAGCCGCGCGGAGTACTCCCGCTCCAGCTCACCCAGTCGCCGGGAGAGCCCCGCGTCGCCGGGAGCCGAGGCGTACGCCGCCCCCGGCACGGCGGCCGCGAACGCCGCGCCGGCACCGACGGCACCGAGGGCGAGCACCGCGCGGCGGCTTCGCTCCGGGGTGGGACGTGATCCTGTGGTTTCCAAGGTTTTCCCCTGCCTGGTCTTGATCTCCGCTCGCCTCTGAAGACGCCACCGTGGCCACACAGGTTTCCCTCCGCCCCAGGTCGCTCACAGCAACGCCGGTGCGTGGAACTCCCCGAGGCCCGAGGTCAGATCGCGGTCCAGCCAGTAGCGGCGCGGCTCCGCGAGCATCACGTCGACGCCGGCCGTGACGATGCCGGGGATCTCGGCCAGCTCGTGGTCGATGAAGGACGAGAGGGCGGAGCGGTCGGTGACGAGGCCGGTGGCGAGGACGGACATGTCGCTGGCGACGTGGGCGGCGAGGCGGGTCTGCGGGAGCCGGTCGATACGGCGCATGACGTCGGGGGTTTCGCCGGGGGCGACCCGCAGCCGGAGGATGAACGGGGTCTGGAAGCCCAGCCACTGCGACACGACCTCCAGCCGGGGCCTGACCCAGCCCTCGTCCAGGACCCGGCGGACGACGCGGTGCGCGGTGGAGGTGGCCAGGCCCGCGGCCCGTCCGATGCTCGCGGAGGAGGCCCGGCCGTCCCGGATCAGCTGGGCGACGACGGTGCGTTCGGCCTCGCTGAGGGGTTTCGCGGGGGGCGTGGCGGTCGCGGTCGCGGTGCCCTCCGGCCGGCCCCCGGTGAGCTTCAGCAGCTCGGCCCGCTCGGTGTCGGTCAGGAACTGCGGGTCCCAGGTGATGCCCCGGCGCAGCGTGCTGAGCGCGGGCAGGGAGTTGACGCGGCGGACGCCGGGGACGGAGAACATCCGGTCGACCGCCTCGCTGGTCGCCGCCTCGGAGGGGGCGTGCACGACGGCGTAGAGCGGGTAGTCGCCGGAGACCTGCGCGAGGAGCTGGAGGTGGGGCAGGTCGCGCAGCCGGTCGAGGACGGCCAGCGGGGTCTCGCCGGTGATGTCCAGGAAGACGTGGACCGGCATGGCCGTGGAGTGCATGCCCCAGTCCGCCTGCCCGATCACCCGCACCATCCGGGCCTCGTGCAGCCGGTCGTAACGGCGTTTGAGCGTGCTGGCGTCGGCGGACAGGATCCCGCCGATGTCGTCCCAGGTCGCCCGGGGCGCCAGGTGCAGTGCCCCGATGAGGCGCCGGTCGAGCTCGTCGAGGAGAGGGCGGGTCATGCTGCCCCACCTTAGACCGCCGATTAATCCCGATGTTACGTCGGCGTCCTGGGAAATCTCTCATGTGGGTGCCATCGTATGCAGGAACATCCCTCCAGTGCACGAAGAGGTACCGATGAGTGCCACCTCTGCCCAGCCACAGCCGCCCGACCCGACCGAGCCACACCCGACCGAGCCACGCCCGACCGAGTCACAGCCGGCCGAGCCCCGGTCGAAAGCCCTGCGTGCCGCGTTCCGGAGCTTGGCGGCGGTCGAGAAGGTCGGCAACAAGCTCCCCCACCCGTTCTGGCTGTTCTGGATCCTCGCGGGGGTCGTCGCCGTCCTCAGTGCCGTGCTGGCGGCGCTCGACGTCAGCGCCGTGCACCCGGGGACGGACGAGAAGATCAAGGTGCTGTCCCTGCTCAGCGGGGACGGCATCACGATGGCCGTCGAGGGGGCGGTCGAGAACTACGCGGCCTTCCCGCCGCTGGCCACCATCCTCACCGTGATGTTCGGCATCGCCGTCGCCGAGCGCAGCGGCCTCTTCTCCGCCCTCCTGCGCCGCATGGTCGCGCGCGTCCCCGGCCGGTATCTGACCTTCGCGCTGTCGATGACGGCCATGGTCAGCCATGTCGCCGGCGACGCCGCGTACGTCACCCTCATCCCGCTCGGCGCGCTCGTCTACCGCGCGGCGGGCCGCAGCCCGGTCCTCGGCTGCATCGTCGCGTACGTCTCCATCTCGGCCGGCTACGACGCCTCGCCGTCCCTCACCACGACCGACGTCCTGCTGTCGTCGATCTCCACCGCCGCCGCACAGACCATCGACGCCGACCATGTCGTCACCCCGGTCGCCAACTACTTCTTCGGGCTCGCCTCGTCGGTCCTCGTCGCCCTGGTCATCACCCTCGTCGTCGACAAGGTCCTCGCCCGCCGCCCGGACCTGGAGCCCGACGAGCCCGTCACCGCGCTGAGCGCCGACGAGCGAGAGGCGATCGAGGTGACCCCGCGCCAGCGCCGCGCCCTGCGCGTGACCGGGCTGGTCGCCCTCGGCTATGTCGCCCTGCTGGCCGCCGCCATGATCCCCACGTCCTCACCGCTGCGCGGCGAGCACGGCGGCATCGTCGACTCCCCGCTCATCGGCGGGATGGCACTCGTCCTCGGCGTGTTCTTCGCCGTCCTCGGCACCGTCTACGGCCGTATGACCGGCGCCTTCTCCGCCGCCCGCGACATCGTCTCCGCGATGGCCGACGGCACCCGGTCGATGGCGCCGATCCTCGTCCTGTTCTTCGCGATCTCCCAGTTCCTCGCCTACTTCAAGTGGACGAACATCGGCAACGTCCTCGCCGTCTCGGGCGCGGAGACGCTGCGCGACCTGAGGCTCGACGGCTGGACCGTGCTGGTCGGCATCGCCGTACTGATCACCCTGATGAACCTCCTCATCACCAGCGGTTCCGCGCTCTGGGCCCTGGCCGCGCCCGTCTTCGTCCCCATGCTGATGCTCATCGGCATCGAGCCCGAGACCACCCAGGCCGTCTACCGCGTCGCCGACTCCGTCACCAACTGCGTCACCCCGATGAGCCCGTACTTCGTGATGGCGCTGGGCTTCGTCCAGCAGTACCGGAAGTCCGCCGGCATCGGCACCCTCGCCTCCTTCACCCTCCCGATCGCCGCCGTCGTCTGGGTCGTCTGGATCGCGTTCTTCGTGGCCTGGTACCTGCTGGGCCTCCCGTTCGGCATCAGCTGACCCGCAACCCCCAGAGACACCCCCCCGCACACAAACGCCGTCGCACGAGAAGGCAGACCATGACCGCATCGCATGCCGCCGCCCTCACCGCCCGCGCCCAGGACGTCTCGGCGGAGATCATCGCCGACATCCTGACCCTCGTACGCCACGAGACCGGCAGCTACGACCTGCCCGCGCTCGCGGCGGGCCTGGACGTCCTGCGGGAGGTGGCGGTCACCCGCCTCGGTGCGCCCGACGGTGAACACCGGTACCCCGGCGGGGCGTGCGGGGACACCCTGACGCTCACCTACGCGGGCACGGGCGCCGGACACGTCGCGCTGGTCGGCCACTACGACACGGTGTGGCCGACGGGCACGCTGGCCGGCTGGGAGCAGCCGGAGGCGACGGACGAGGACGGACGGGCGAGGCTCAGCGGGCCGGGCATCTTCGACATGAAGACCGGCCTGGCGCAAGGGATCTGGGCCCTGAAGCTGGCCAGGGAGAGCGGCGCCCCGGTCCCCACCGTCACCTTCCTCTTCAACGGCGACGAGGAGATCGGCTCCCTCTCGTCCCGCCCGGTGATCGAGGAGACCGCCAAGAAGGTGGACGCGACGCTGGTCCTGGAGCCCACGGCCCACGGCGCGGTCAAGACCGCCCGCAAGGGCTCCGGAATCTTCAAGGTCACGGCCACCGGTGTGGAGGCACACGCCGGGCTCGCACCGCAGGACGGGGCGAGCGCGACCCTGGCACTGTCCGAATTCATCGTCGCCGCCGCGGCCGTGGCCGCGCCCCCACGGGGTACGACGATCAACCCCGGCCTCATCAGCGGCGGTTCGGCCATCAACGTCGTCGCAGGGTCGGCCAGCGCGGGCATCGACATCCGGGTCAGCAGCGAGAGCGAACAGCACCGTGTGGACGCCGAGTTCGCCGCGATCCAGGTCAGCGACCCCCGCGTACGCATCGAGGTCGACCACGCCTGGAACCGCCCCCCGATGACCCTCAACGCCGCCTCCGCGCCCCTCCTCGACCTCGCCCGCGAAGTCGCCCACGACCAGGGCCGCGCCCCCCTCCCCGACACCGCCGTCGGCGGCGCCAGCGACGCCAACTTCATCTCCGCCCTCGGCCTCCCCGTCCTCTGCGGCATGGGCGCCATCGGCGACGGCGCCCACGCCCGGGGCGAGTACATCCACCCCGACACGGTCCCGGCCCAGACGGCCCTGGTCGCGGGGCTGCTGTGCCGCCTGACGGAGCCGCTACCGGGCTGAACGCCGGCGGATGGGCCATCACCACCCCTGCCCGGGCTACGCCTGTCGCCCGACCCCGAGGACGTCGAGTATCGCTCGGGTGGCCGGGCTGGGGTTGAAGCGGCTCCACGCCAGATACTCGGTGCGACGCGGCCCGTCGGCCACCGGGACCAGCGCGAGTTCGGGATGGTCGGCGGCCAGCGGTCGGACGAACGCCGACGGCAGTAGCGCGATGCCGAGCCCGCGCGTGATCAGCCGGGTGATCAGCTCGACGACGCCGGCCTCGTACGCGACGTCGCGGACCAGGCCCGCGGCAGCGAACGCCTGGTCGGACTGGGCCCGGGCAGGTGTCCCGGCCACGAAGTCCACGAACGTCTCCTCGGCGATCTCCTGGAGCGCGACGCGGGAAGCGCCGGCCAGCCGGTGTCCGGCCGGCACCACCAGTACGTGCTCGTCATGGTCGAGGACGATGGCTTCCACGCCGGACGGCCGTTCGCCCTCCGGCAGGCCCAGGAAAGCGATGTCCAGGTCGCCGTTCCGGATCGCCGCGGCCAGGTCGTCGCTGCGTCCGGAACGGAGGAAGACGCGGACGTCCGGGTGCCGGGCACGGTATCGCTGCAGCAACTCGGGTACGTCGACGGCAGCCGTGGTCACGATCACGCCGACGGCGAGTCGGCCGCGTACCACGCCGTTCGCGGCGGCGGCGTCGGCGACCGCGCGGTCGGCAGCGGCCAGACACTCGCGCGCGCCGGCGACGAACGCCGTTCCGGCACTGGTCAGCTCGACGCGGCGGCTGGACCGGGCGAACAGCTTGACCCCGAGCTCCCGTTCCAGCCCGGCGATCCGGTGACTGAGCGACGACTGCACCACGGAGCAGCGCTCGGCGGCGCGGGTGAAGTTGCGGGTTTCGGCGACGGCGACGACGTAGCGCATCTGCTGGAGATCCACACCATCATCGTTGTCGTTCATGGCTGCCATGGCAAGCATGCTTTGGATTCATGGTGAGTGGTACTGAGACTTCATCACATGCAGAACACACAGAGCCCGCAGAGTGCTCGTGGCGCGCAGAACCCGCGGACCTCGACCGAGCGGTTACCGGGCCAGGAGCAGGAGCAGGAGCAGGAGCAGGAGCAGGAGCAGGTGAAGGTGAAGGTGAAGGTGAAGGCAGCCATGACGATCGCCGTGCTCGGCGCCACAGGGATGGTCGGCAGCCGGGTCATCGCCGAGGCCGGCGCACGCGGACACCGGGTGCTCGCCCTGTCTCGGAAGCCCGCGAGCGAGAACCCGAACCAGACGAACCAGGTGAACCGGGCGAACCAGGCAAGCCTGACGTCGATCACGGTCGACGCGAATGACTCGCACGCCGTACGCGAGGCGTTTGCGGGCTCCGCCTCGAGCGGCGCCGCGGACGCCGTCGTCCTGACCGTGCGGACCGATCCGGTCGACCAGGAGTTCCTGGTCGGCACCACCCGTACGGTGCTGGACATCGCCGCACAGCTCGGAATGCGCGTCCTCGTGGTCGGCGGAGCCGGGGCGTTGCGCAGCCCCGACGACCACGATCTGCTGGTCGCCGACAACCCCGCCTATGTGCCGGACGAGTTGAAGCCCGTAGCCGCCGCCGGGGTCGCCCAGTTGCGGACCTGCCAGGCTCATGCCGCTGCCGACTGGGTCTACCTGAGCCCGCCGGCCCTGCTGGAGCCCGGTGAACGCACCGGCAGCTACCGGCGCGGCACCGACACCTTGCTCACCGGCCCCGACGGCCGATCCTGGATCAGCGCCGAGGACCTGGCCGCCGCCGTCATCGACGAACTGGAGACCCCTGGCCCCGAACACCTCATCACGGTCGTCCACCACGAGGAACATCCGCCGACGTGAGCCCAAGACCCTCACCGACCCACCCATGACGAGGGCGGAGCCCGAAAGCTCCGCCCGCCAACCATGAGTCCCCGGGTCAGGGCCAGACCAGGCAGTACGGCTGATGCCCCGCCTCATGCAGCCGGTGGCTGAAGTCCTGCCACTCGTGCAGCAGTTGGTAGACGTTGAACGCGTCCCGGGGGCCGCCGCGGTCCGGGACCGTCGACCAGATGAAGGCCGCCGCGCCCACCGCTTCCTCGCCGATGCCACGGAGGGGGTCGACGACGGTCATCGGGAGCTTGACGACCGCGTAGTCGGGGTGGAGGACGACCAGTTCGAGCGGGGGCACCTTGTGGAGGGGGACGCCTTCGATGCCGGTCAGCACCATCGCGGCCATCGTCTCCGGCTTGATCTTGGTGAACATGCCGTTCATGCCGAGCTCGTCGCCGCCGAGTTCCTCGGGGCGCATCGAGATCGGGACGCGGGCCGCGGTCGCGCCGTCGGGCGCGCCGAAGTATTTGTACGTCACCCCCACCCGGCCACCATTCCCGCTCCCCGCCCGGAGCCGCTTGACCACGTGGTCCAGGCCTTCCACACGGTCCACGCGGTCCGCACTCTCGATGCGGTCCGTACGGTCCTTGCGGTCCGCGCGGCTCCTGCGTTCCGCGCGACTCCTGCGATCCACCAGGTCAGGACGGTCCATCCGGTCCGTCTGATCCATTCCGTCCACACGATTGACACGATCCACATGATCGGCACGATCCATACGGTCCATACCGTCCATACGGCTGCGCCGCCCGATCCGCTCAGGGCCACCGCTCTGGATCCGGTCGGACTCGTTGGTCTGGAGCCGGTCGGAACCGTCCTCGGCCCGGTCGGAACCGCTCGGGATCCGGTCGGTGTGGGTGTCGGTCCGGTCGGCGTCGCCCTGCGTACCGTGCGTACCGTGTGGGTCGTGTGTGCCGTGTGCACCCTGCGGACCGTACACGCCCGGCCGGCCCTGCGGAGCGTACGGGGGCTGTGACCCCGGCGACCCCGACAGCGGCGCGGGGGGTACCAAGGGAGCCGGCGGTACCGGGGGCACGGGTGGCCCGGGCGGCGGCGCGGGCAGCGAACCCGGCGACGAACCCTGCGGCCCGGGCGACGAACCCGGCGATCCCGGCCCGGTCGATCCAGCCTGCCCGGTCGGCCCTGCCGACCCGCTCAGCTCGCCCGGTGCGCCCGAAACACCTGGTGCGCTCCGGTCCGGGGACGCGCCCCGTTCCGTCGGCCCGCCCCGCTCCTGTCGCTTCTCCGCGGTCTCCTCCGCCTCGCGTCGGTGCCTGCCCCGCCGGGCACGACGAGGACCGAGGTCACCGGCCCCCTCGCCCAGTCCGCCACCGCGATGCATATCTCCACCCGAACGCATTTCTGGGCCGCGTGACCCCCGCCGCGCAACCCGATCATCGTGTCAGTGACCTCCCCCGCGACCGCCCGCCGAAACGTGCGCGGAAACACCAGTCCGCAGGATCTTCGGAGCCTCTGACACCATGGCCTGTGTGAGCTATCCGTACGAAGCCCCAGTTTCGCAGACTCTTTTCGAGCGCGCGGCGGCCGTCACGCCCGGCGGCGTGAACTCTCCCGTCCGCGCCTTCCGTGCCGTGGGCGGTACGCCCCGGTTCATGGTGTCCGGTACCGGTCCATATCTGACCGACGCCGATGGTCGCGAGTATGTCGATCTTGTGTGTTCGTGGGGTCCCATGATCCTCGGGCACTCCCGTCCCGAGGTCATCGCCGCCGTCCAGGAGGCCGTCTCGCGCGGCACCTCCTTCGGTACGCCCGGTGAGGGCGAGGTCGCGCTCGCCGAGGAGATGGTGGACCGCGTCGGGCCGTTGGAGCAGGTGCGGCTCGTGTCCAGCGGGACCGAGGCGACCATGTCCGCGATCCGGCTCGCCCGCGGCTTCACCGGCCGCGGCAAGGTGGTGAAGTTCGCCGGGTGTTACCACGGTCACGTCGACTCGCTGCTCGCCGCGGCCGGGTCCGGCGTCGCCACGTTCGCCCTCCCCGACACCCCCGGTGTCACCGGCGCCCAGGCCGCCGACACCATCGTGCTGCCCTACAACGACCTCGACGCCGTACACGCCGCCTTCGCCGCCCACCCCGGTGAGATCGCCTGCGTCATCACGGAGGCCTCCCCGGGCAACATGGGCGTCGTGCCGCCGCTGCCCGGCTTCAACCAGGGGCTCAAGGACGCGTGCGCCGAGAACGGCGCGCTGTTCGTCTCCGACGAGGTCATGACCGGGTTCCGGACCAGCCGGGCCGGATGGTTCGGGATCGACGGGGTCGTCCCGGACCTCATGACCTTCGGCAAGGTCATGGGCGGTGGCTTCCCCGCCGCCGCCTTCGGGGGGCGCGCCGACGTGATGGCGTATCTCGCTCCCGCCGGGCCCGTCTACCAGGCCGGCACGCTCTCGGGGAACCCGGTCGCGACGGCCGCCGGGCTCGCGCAGCTGCGGTTGCTGGACGACGCGGCGTACGACGTCGTCAACGCGGTGTCCGAGCGGATCCAGGGGCTCGTCTCGGACGCGCTCACCAAGGAAGGCGTCGCGCACACGGTGCAGAACGCCTCCAACATGTTCTCCGTGTTCTTCACGGACACGCCCGTGCGGAACTACGAGGAGGCCAAGGCGCAGGAGTCGTACCGCTTCAACGCCTTCTTCCACTCGATGCTGTCGCAGGGTGTCTACTTGCCGCCGTCGTCGTTCGAGTCGTGGTTCGTGTCGACCACGCACGACGAGCGGGCGGTTCAGCGGATCGCCGACGCCCTTCCGGCGGCGGCGCGGGCAGCAGCGGAGGCAACAGCGGCATGAGTGACATCACCGTCGTCCACCTGATGCGGCACGGCGAGGTCGCCAACCCGGACGGGATCCTGTACGGGCGACTCGCCGGCTACCACCTCTCCGACCTCGGGCGCCGTATGGCCGACCGGGTCGCCGACCATCTCGCACCCCGGGACGTCACGTTCGTCGGCGCCTCCCCGCTGGAGCGGGCGCAGGAGACGGCGACGCCGATCGCCAAGGCGCACGGGCTGGACCTCGCCACCGACGCGCGACTCATCGAGGCGGACAACGTCTTCCAGGGCAAGACCTTCGGCGTCGGCGACGGCGCGCTGAAGCGGCCGGAGAACTGGAAGCATCTGGTCAACCCCTTCAAGCCGTCCTGGGGTGAGTCGTACGTCGACCAGGTCATCCGCATGATGGGGGCGCTCGACGCCGCCAAGGACGCGGCGCGGGGGCGCGAGGCCGTGCTCGTCAGCCATCAGCTGCCGATCTGGATCGTCCGGTCGTACGTCGAGAAGCGGCGCCTCTGGCACGATCCGCGCCGCCGGCAGTGCACGCTCGCCTCCCTGACCACGTTCACGTACCAGGGCGACAAGATCGTGTCGGTCGGCTACAGCGAGCCGGCGCGGGATCTCGTACCGCCGCATCTCCTGGCCGGGGCCAAGCGGGTCAAGGGCAAGGACAAGGCGTTTGGGGCGTAAGCGCTCCGCTGGAGAGCCGGTGATTGAGGTCGTCGGGGAACTGCGGGCCCGTCGTGGTCGCTCGCGCAGTTCCCCGCGCCCCTAAACGAGCCGCGCAGTTCCCCGCGCCCCTAAACGACCCGCGCAGTTCCTCGCGCCCCCAAAGATCTGCGCTTTCCCGAGATCAATGGGAACCTCGGCGTTCCCTCATCCCTCTAAAACGGTGTGCTTCACGTGAACTGGTGCGTGAGCTGACCAAGGGGGATGTAATGCGTGAAATATCGCGAAGGGGGATGCTCGGGCTCGGTGCGGGTGCCGCTGCCGGGCTGGGGCTGACCGGGTGCGGTACGGGGCTCGGGGGCAAGCCCAGCGAGGCCGGTGGGTCCGGTGGTGGCGGCAAGGGGCCGGGGAAGAAGAAGCCGGGGAAGACGGCGAAGCCGCTGGGTGACGGGTCGACGTCGTACACGGGGAAGCAGCCGAACCAGCCGGGGAAGCCGCAGCCGTTGGCCGCGGGGGAGACGCCTCCGCAGTTCGTGGTGTTCTCCTGGGACGGGGCCGGAGACGTCGGGAACGGGCTTTTCGAACGGTTCCTGAAGGCCGGGCGGGAGCACGACGCCCATATGACGTTCTTCCTCTCCGGGATCTATCTCCTCCCCGAGTCGAAAAAGCGCACGTATCTGCCGCCGAACAACGCGCCCGGCGCCTCCGACATCGGTTATCTGACGGACGAACACATCAAGTCGACGCTGGGGCATGTGCGCACGGCGTGGCTCGACGGGCACGAGATAGGCACGCATTTCAACGGCCATTTCTGCGGCGGCACCGGCTCGGTCGGGAACTGGACGCCGAAGCAGTGGCGCAGCGAGATCGACCAGGCGAAGGCGTTCGTCAAGGAGTGGAAGACCAACAGCGGCTGGACCGACGTCGAACCGCTGCCCTTCGACTACGACAAGGAGCTGATCGGCGGGCGCACGCCGTGTCTGCTGGGGCAGGAGAACCTGCTGCCCACCGCGCGCGAGCTGGGCTGGCGCTACGACTCCTCCTCGCCCGGCGGCCTCCAGGTGTGGCCGAAGAAGAAGCAGGGACTGTGGGACCTGCCGTTGCAGTCCGTGCCCTTCCCGGGCCGTGGCTTCGAGGTTCTCTCGATGGACTACAACATCATGTACAACCAGTCCCAGAACTCCACCCAGGCCCCGCCCGCCAACTACCCGGCCTACCGCACCCAGGCGACCGGCGCGTACGTCGCCGGGTTCCAGCGCGCGTACGAGACGAACCGGGCGCCCCTCTTCATAGGCAACCACTTCGAGGAGTGGAACGGCGGGGTCTACATGGACGCCGTCGAGGAGGCCCTCAAGCACATCGCCCGGGCCAAGGAGAAGGCCAAGGACGGGGACATACGGATCGTCTCCTTCCGGCAGTTCGTGGACTGGATGGACGTCCAGAAGCCGGAGGTGCTGGCCAAGCTCCGGACGCTTGGGGTGGGGCAGGCGCCGACGGGCGGCTGGAAGGAGTTCCTGAAGGCCGGATCGGCCGCCTGACCTCGCCGTACGACGGCGTCTGACCTCGGCATACGACGGCGGCTGACCCCGCCGTAAGACCGCGAAACGGGCATGCGAAACTTTTCACATGAGTGTCCGTACGAGCCGTAGTCGTGCCGCTTTGCTCTCCGCCGGGGCCGCTGCCCTGGCGCTGGTGCTGTCCGCCTGTGCGGGCGGAGGTATCGAGGGCGGTAGTGGCGGGACCGGGTTCATCACCGGTTCCGACGGGATCGCGACGGTGGAGAAGGGAGAGCGGGACGACGCGCCCGCCCTCTCCGGGAAGACCATCGACGGCGACCAGCTCGATGTCTCGTCCGCCTACAAGGGCAAGATCGTCGTCCTGAACGTGTGGGGCTCGTGGTGCGCGCCGTGCCGTGCCGAGGCGCCCAACCTGGTGAAGGTCTCCGAGGATCTCGCCGACCAGGGCGTGCAGTTCGTCGGCATCAACACACGTGACACCAGCACCCGGCCCGCGCTCTCCTTCGAGGAGCAGTACAAGGTCGACTACCCGAGCCTGTACGACCCCACCGGCAAGCTGCTGCTGCGCTTCGAGAAGGGCTCGCTCAACCCGCAGATGATCCCCTCCACGCTCGTCATCGACCGGGACGGGAAGCTCGCGGCGCGCACCCAGCAGGCGCTCAGCGAGGACAAGCTGCGCAAGATGCTCAAGCCGATCCTCGCGGAGAAGTGACGTGCCGGGGACGTCCGTGCTGACCACGACCGCTGATCTGGCCACGACCACCGCGCTGACCACGACCGCCGCCGAGATGAACGAGACCGTCTTCAGCGGGGCGCTGCTCCTCGCCCTGCCGGTCGCCGTCCTCGGAGGGCTCGTCTCCTTCTTCTCGCCGTGCGTCCTGCCGCTCGTGCCGGGCTATCTGTCGTACGTCACCGGAGTCGGCGGCACCGATCTGGCCGACGCCCGCAAGGGGCGGATGGCGGCCGGGGCCGGGCTGTTCGTGCTCGGGTTCACCGTGGTGTTCGTCTCCAGCGGCGCGCTCTTCGGGTACTTCGGCCGGAACCTCCTGGAGCACCAGGCGGTGCTGACCAAGGTGCTCGGCGCGCTCATGATCGCCATGGGTCTGTTCTTCATGGGGCTGATGCCCTGGTTCACCCAGCGGGAGTTCCGCTTCCACACCAAACCGACCACCGGGCTGGTGGGCGCCCCGATACTCGGCGCGCTCTTCGGTATCGGCTGGGTGCCCTGCATCGGCCCGACCCTCGCCTCGGTCAACGCCCTCGCGCTTTCGGAGGCCAGCGCCGGTCGCGGGGCCCTGCTGATGGTGGCGTACTGTCTGGGCCTGGGCCTGCCCTTCGTGCTCGCCGCGGTGGCCTTCCGCAAGGCGCTCGGCGCCTTCGCCTGGGTCAAGCGGCACTACGCGTGGGTGCTGCGCATCGGCGGCGGCATGATGATCACGATCGGACTGCTGATGCTGACCGGCGCCTGGGACCGCATCATTCAGGAGATGCAGGTCTGGTCCTCCGGCTTCACCCCTGGGATCTGAGCCATGACGACGACCGACTCCGGCAACCGCGAGAACACGGCCGGGCGCGGAAGCGCCGCCACCGATGACACCGATCTCGGTGCCGCCGGTTCGCAGCTCTCCACGGCGCCGAAGGAGGACGCGCCGAATCTGCCCTCGCTCGGGGTGATCGGCTGGGCCCGCTGGTTCTGGCGGCAGCTGACGTCCATGCGGGTCGCGCTGCTGCTGCTCTTCATGCTGTCGCTCGCGGCGATCCCCGGCTCGCTGATCCCGCAGTCGGGGCAGGACGCGACGCGGGTCGCCGACTTCATGAAGCGGTACGACACCCTCGGGCCGATCTACGAGAAGCTCGGGCTGTTCCACGTCTACAGCTCGGTGTGGTTCTCGGCGATCTACATCCTTCTCTTCGTCTCGCTCATCGGCTGCATCGTGCCCCGCACCTGGCAGTTCGTCGGGCAGCTGCGCGGCCGGCCGCCGGGGGCACCCAAGCGGCTGACCCGGCTGCCCGCGTACGCGACGTGGCGCACGGAGGCCGCGCCCGAGCAGGTGCGCGAGGCCGCGCTGAAGGCGCTGAAGAAGCGCCGGTTCCGCGCGCACCTCGCCGGGGACGCGGTCGCCGCCGAGAAGGGCTATCTGCGGGAGGCGGGCAACCTCGCCTTCCACATCGCGCTGATCGTGATGCTCATCGCCTTCGCCTGGGGCCAGCTCTACCGGTCCGAGGGCAACAAGCTGATCGTCGAGGGCGACGGTTTCGCCAACACCCTCACGCAGTACGACGACTTCAAGTCCGGGAACCTCTTCACCGCCGAGGACCTCAACCCGTTCAGCTTCGACCTCAAGAACTTCCGGGGCACGTACGAGACCAGCGGACCGAACAAGGGCACCCCGCGGATCTACGAGGCCTCCGTCGACTACGCCGTCGGCGCCGACGGCGAGGAGAAGTCGACCAAGGTCGAGGTCAACAAGCCGCTGGAGATCGACGACTCGAAGGTCTATCTCGTCAGCCACGGGTACGCCCCCGTCATCACCATCAAGGACGGCAGGGGCGAGGTCGTCTTCAACGACGCCGTGCCGCTGCTGCCGTTGGACGCCAATGTCACCTCCACCGGTGCGATCAAGGTCATGGACGGGTACCGCGACGCCCAGGGCAAGTGGGAGCAGCTCGGTATCCAGGCCTTCTTCCTTCCGACGTACGGCGGTGCGAACACCGCTGTGGTCTCGCAGTTCCCCGCGCTGCTGAACCCCCGGCTGAACCTGACGCCCTACCACGGTGATCTCCGGGTCAACGGGGGGATCCCGCAGAGCGTGTACCAGCTCGACAAGTCGAAGCTGAAGGGGTTCAAGGACTCCGAGGGCAAGCAGATGCGGGCGAACCTGAAGATCGGCGACTCCGTGACGCTGCCGAACGGTGCGGGCACGATCACCTTCGACGGGGTCAAGGAGTGGGCCGGGTTCCAGGTCACGCAGCAGCCGGGCAGTGGGTGGGCCCTCGCCGGGGCGATCGCCGCGATCGGTGGGCTTGCCGGGTCGCTGTTCATCCAGCGGCGCCGGGTGTGGGTGCGGGCGACGGTCGGCTCCGACGGGGTCACTGTCGTGGAGATGGCGGGGCTGGGGCGCAGTGAGTCGGCGAAGGTGCCGGAGGAACTGGGCGACTTGGCTGCCGCCGTGCACGCCGAGGCCCCGACTGTTGCTGAGCCAGAGCCAGAGCCAGAGCCCGACCCCAAGAACCCCGCCCCTACCCCCACCACCGACCCCCAAGTCGTACCTGCCGAAAGGCCTGAGAAGTGACTCTCGCCGCCGCCACAAACGAGAACCTCGCGAATGTCAGCAATACGCTGATCTACTCCGCGATGGCCGTGTACACCCTGGCCTTCTTCGCGTACATCGCTGAATGGCTGTTCGGCAGCCGGAGCAAGGTGGGCCGTACGGCGGCCGCGCTGACCGCCGAGACGAAGGGGGCCGAGAAGGCGGACGGGCCCTCCGTGACCGTGAAGACGGCCGGTGGGACCACCGTGCTGGAGCGGCCGAAGGTGGTTGTGCGGGCCGCCGTCGGTGCGCGGGACGTGCCGGACGGGCCCGGCGCCCATGGCGGGGACGAGCAGGGCGACCTCTACGGCCGTATCGCCGTGTCCCTCACCGTGGTCGCCTTCCTCGTCGAGTTCGGCGGGGTGCTCGCGCGGGCGCTGTCGGTGCAGCGGGCGCCGTGGGGCAACATGTACGAGTTCAACATCACCTTCTCCACCGTGGCCGTCGGCGTGTACCTCGCGCTGCTCGCGCTGAAGAAGAACGTGCGCTGGCTCGGGCTCCCCCTCATCACGACGGTCCTCCTCGATCTCGGTCTAGCCGTCACTGTCTTGTACACCGCCAGCGACCAGTTGGTTCCCGCCCTCCACTCGTACTGGCTGTACATCCACGTCTCCACCGCGATCTTCTGCGGCGCGGTCTTCTACGTGGGCGCGGTCGGCACGATCATGTACCTGTTCAAGGACTCGTACGAGAGCAAGCTCGCGAGCGGCGGCAGGCCCGGCCGGTTCGCCACTTCTGTCCTGGAGCGGCTGCCCTCCTCGGCCTCCCTCGACAAGTTCTCGTACCGCGTGAACGCCGCCGTCTTCCCGCTGTGGACGTTCACGATCATCGCGGGCGCCATCTGGGCGGGCGACGCGTGGGGCCGCTACTGGGGCTGGGACCCCAAGGAGACCTGGTCGTTCATCACGTGGGTCTTCTACGCCGCCTACCTGCACGCCCGTGCCACGGCCGGCTGGAAGGGCCGCAAGGCCGCGTACATCGCGCTCGCCGCGTTCGTGTGCTGGCTGTGGAACTACTACGGCGTGAACATCCTCGTCTCCGGCAAGCACTCCTACGCGGATGTGAGTCTGGCCGTGCTGCAGTCCGTCGGAGTCTGACGGTCCGGCTCACGGACAGCGGCTCCCGGACAACGGCTCCTGGACAACCGCTCCCGTACAGCTTCCGTACACCCGAGGCCGGTTCTCTGTGACGTGGGTCACGGGAACCGGCCTTCGGCGTGCGGACAGGGGGAGGACGTGGAGACGAATGACGGGGACACGGGGGACCGGCGTGAGGTGCGCGCGCGGATCAGAGACGGGGACGCGGGCGCCTTCGGGGAGGTCTTCGACGCGTACGCGCGGTCCGTCTACAACCATGCCTTCCGGCTGACGGGGGACTGGTCGACGGCCGAGGACATCGTGTCGCTGACCTTCCTGGAGGCGTGGCGGCTGCGCGGGCGGCTGGACGCGGAGGGCGGTTCGCCGCGCCCGTGGCTGCTCGGCATCGCGACCAACGTGGCCCGCAACACCCGCCGCGCCGGCCGGCGGCACGCCGCCGCCGTCGCGCGGCTGCCGAGGCCCGAGTCCGTGCGGGACTTCGCCGACGAGGTCGCCGGGCACCTCGACGACCAGGCCTATCTGCGGGCCGTCCGCACGGCGGTGGACGGGCTGCGCCGTCCCGAGCGCGAGGTGCTCGCCCTGTGCGCGTGGGGCGGCCTCGACTACGCGGCCGCCGCCGAGGCGCTCGGCATCCCCGTCGGCACCGTACGCTCCCGCCTCTCCCGGGCCCGCGCGAAGCTGGCCGCGCGGTTGGGCGACCGGGAACCCGACGGCGGCCGCGGACAGACAAAGGGCGGCCACACCCCCGTGGCCGGGCCCATCCAGGAGGGGAAGCAGTGAACGACATCCCGTCCCCCCACGACAGGGACCTTCCGCCGGGCCGTCACCAAGCCCTGAGGGAGCACCTGATGCGTGAGATCGAGACCGGTGACGGTGCCGAGGCCGCCCACGGCACCCGTCCGCCGGTACGGCCCGCGCGGCGTCTCTGGCGCCGTCCCGCCTTCGTCGCCCCCGCCGTGGCCGCCACCCTGACCGCCGCCGTGGTCGTCGGCGCCACGTTCACCCAGAACGCCGCCGCGCCGCCGCGCCCCGGCGTGGACACCGCGACCGGGCGGCGCGGGGTGGCACCGAGCGACGAGAGCGCGGCCAAGCTCCTCGAGCGGATCGCGGAGGCCGCCGGCCGGCGGACGCTGCCCGCGATCAGGGACGACCAGTTCGTCTACACCGAGCGGGAGGACTACCACTGGAAGGTGGACCCCGAGAGGTCGAGGACCACCTGCGCGTCGACCGACGAAGGGCACTTCTTCGGCGTACGCGAGACCTGGTGGTCCGTCGACGGACAGCACGTCGGGCTGTCGCGGGAGCACAAGGACAACGGCAAGGTGGTGGAGCGGTCCGTCGCCAAGCAGCTGCGCGCGAAGAACAACGTCAACTTCTACCGGGAGGCGGAGGACGAACTGCCCACCGACGCCGGGGAGATGTACCGCTACCTGTACGGGCTGAAGTCCGCCGAGCAGCCGTCCGGCGAGAAGACCGCCGACCGGGACGCTTTCGAGAAGGCCTCCGCACTCCTCACGGGTCAGCTCCTGCCGCCGAAGGTCGAAGTCGCGCTCTATCTGGCCCTCGCGCGAATCCCCGGACTCACCGTGTACGAGGGCACCGAGGACGCGGTGGGCCGCACAGGGGTCTCCATCGGCATGGACGGGACATTCCCCCGTGACTTCGGCCAGGACCGCACGCGCCACGAACTGCTCTTCGACGGGCGGACGTTGGCCTTCCTGGCCCAGAACGCGGTCAACCTCGACACCCCGGACGACGACTGCGAGGTCCTCGAGGCCGGGGACCTCGTCTCCTCCGTCGCCATCCTCGAACGGGGGGTGGTCGACCGGACGGGACAACTGCCGTAGCGCTCCGCTGGGGGTGTCGGGCGGGTGCGGGTGGGGTGTGGTTGCTCGCGCAGTTCCCCGCGCCCCTAAAGGCGGCGACCTAGCTCTTCGATGAAGCGCTGCCAGGCGGAACGGTTGATGAGCAGTACGGGGCCTTCAGGGTTCTTGCTGTCGCGGACCGGGACGAGTCCGGGGAAACCGGGGGCTACTTCGATGCAGTTGCCGCCGTCGTTGCCGCTGTAGCTGCTCTTGACCCAGATCGTCGCGCTCAGCTCGTACCTGTCCATGACGCTCGTACCCCTCCATCACGTCGCTGATCAGGGCGGCGGACTCGCGGGCTGACGGGATGTCGGCCCTGAGCACATCATAGGTCTGGCTGTCGCGGGTGTAGGCCGCCGGATCGTTGTTGAAGTGGCCGCTGTGCTGCGATTCCGAGTAGACCCACCGCTCGCCGGGCAGGTCGATCAGCGACATGGAGACCTTGGGGCGGACGAGTCCATAGAGATCAGCCGGGACCACCTGGATGCGGATGTTGGGCCGTTGTCCGACGCTGAGCAGATGCGCGCACTGGTCACGCATGACCTCCGGGTTCCCGACCGCGTTGCGCAGGCAGCTCTCGTCCAGGACCGCGACATACAGCGGACCGCCGTCGGCCAGGAAACGCGGCTGGCGGCTCATCCTGGCTCGGACGCGTTCGTCCACCTCGTCACCAGTCGAGACCTGGGAGAACAGCGCGTGCGCGTAGGCCGGTGTCTGCAACAGGCCCGGGATGACCTGCTCTTGGTACTCCCTCAGCCCAACGGCTACCGCGTCCATCTCGACCCTGCGTTCGAACCAGTCGGGATGCTGGACGTCCGGATACCAGTCGATCTTGACCCACATCCGGGTCAACACCCCACCCGTATCCAGCACTTCATCGGCCCGCTTCGCGAACTGCTCGCTCGGGACCCTCGTGCCCGCCTCGATCTTCGCCACCTGCGACCGGTCGCACGGGATCTCCCTCGCCAGCGACCCCTGCGTCAACAGCGCCGCCTCGCGGTAGTGCCGCAGCACCTCTCCGAACAACGCCGCGCTACTGGCTCCGCTAGCCCCTTCCGAGTTCCGCCTGGACACAACGTCCCCCTCGTTCTCCCCGGTGGCAAAGCCCAGTGCCACACGTTTCGCGTTGATTGCGACCGTTCCCTTCGGCGACGCTATATACACCCAGAGTTACGAACAGGGCTGTGGAGTGCGCGTGGAACCAGAGGGACAGCTTGTCTACGATCCGCGGACGCGGCGCGTGGGCGAGTACCGGGACAAAGTCGGGCCGTACGCGGTGTTGCGCCCGGTGGGTGGTGGCCGGGAGTGGGAGGCGGACCCGGAGACGTTGCGGCCGGCTACTCCGGCGGAGCGGATCGGGGCGCAGGTGAAGGCGGCCAACCACCGTACGAAGAGGAGGGTGTGACGTTGCGTCAGCGAGATGAGGTCGGACTTGGGCGCCCACCCGTTCCGGCGCCCGGTTGTGTGACGTGCGCCGAACTGGTCGTACGACGGGACGAGGCGCGGGCCCGTTACGACCGCAGCGCGGAGACCGACGCGAACGTGCTGCTGCGTCATCATCAGCGGCGCGAACACGCCGTCGGGGCTGCCCGTACGCGTCGGGTGTTCCGGTACGTGCCGTACGTCATCGCGCAGGACGCGACGGCGGAGCCGGAGTACGAGGCGCGGTGTGTGTCCGGTGACGAGACAGAGTGCGGCGCGGAGTCGGGCGTACGGAGTGATCCGGAGGCCGTGGAGGAGTGGCAGCGCAAGCACATGCAGGAGACGCGGCACACCCGGTACCGCCGGAACTTCGCGGACTACGCGGTGATGGAGCCGGCCGGGTCGTGATCGTCCGCCGACCGCGCACCGGCTCCGGGCGGCCCTTCGTAGCGCCCTTGACGGGCCAGACGGTCTCGGAGCCGGGCGTGGCGGAACTGGTAGTACGCGCCGGACTGGCGCAGTACGCCTCGGTCGTGGGCGTCGCGGAGGAAGGCGCTCGGGCGCCAGGGCAGGCGTCCGGTCAGCGGCAGCCAGACGCGGCACAGGACGAGCCAGTGGCCCCAGGCGGTGAGACCGAGGCCGTAGGCGAGTCCGACGCCCAGGCCGCCGACCACCACGTACACGAACCAGTCGGCGACCCGGAACCATTCGAGCTCGTACAGGATGCCGCCGAGGGTGCCGCAGAGGAGCACGCACACCAGCAACTGGAAGAGCACGTTCGCGCGGTTGATGCTCAACAGGGCGGAGGGGCTGACGGCGGTTTCGATCCTGACGAGGGCCTCGAACCAGGTCATGAGCGTGAACACCAGCGCGGCCGAGACGCCGTACAGGATCCCGGCGTTGAAGCCTGCCCACAGTCCGGACTCCACATAGTTCATGAAGCCGCCGTACTCGAACCCCTCGTTGGCCCCGAGCAGAAGCATGGCCAGGGGCCATGACAGGAAACCGAAGACGAAACCGCCCGCCAGACCCAGCGACGGCTTGGCGACGACGGACCGGAGCGTCCTCCTCTCTCGGTCGTCCCTCGTGCGGCTGAGGATGCGGATGCTCTGGCGGGACGGTTCGCACGCCTTGTCCCCGTGTCTGAACCTGTACACGAGCCCGAAGACAAGTCCGGACGCGGATCCGAAGGCCGTTCCGTTCAGCAGCCCGATCCAGACCGCCTCCACGGGGCTGTGAGTGTGCAAGATCACGGCGAACATGAACCCGGCGGCCAGGGCGTCCGCGAGCCCCACGACCAGCCCGGCCGCGAGCCCGATCACCCACGCGCGCGACGAGCGGCCGAGGGAACTGCCCAGCTTCCACCAGGCGAGGTCGTCCGTGCCGAGTCGGGCGAGGTAGCCGAGCCAGCGCTGGACGCCGGGCGCGTCCTGGTAGACCGTCGGGACGAACTCGTCCAGGAGGTGGTCCTCGAGAGCCTCCGGGGTGCTGAACCGGTCGGCGTCCAGCAGATCCTGCGGATCGCGGTTCGTCTCCTTGCCGTAGACGGTGCGGGCGAGCATGACCATCAGGGGAGTCGTCAGTACGGCGGCGAGCCGGGCGGCGGCCGGGGCGTCGGGGTTCTCACGCAGGGTCCGCAGGACGGGGGTCCAGGGAGTGGGGGCGATGGTGCCCAGGGGCTTGCCGTCAGGGCCGCCGCCGGGTTCGCCGGAGGGCTTCTTGCGGGCGGTACGCGGCAGGTATGCCTCCAGATCCTTCAGACGGAGGTCTTGGAGTTGGATTCCCGCGGTGGAGGTCAGGGCGCCGGCCTCCGTCACGGCCGCGGCGTATTCGAGGGGGCGGCTGGTCAGCAGCAGCGGTCCGAGGTCGCTGCTGAGCGCCTTCAGCGCCGGACCGTGCAGGTGGCCGGCGATCTCGTCGAACCCGTCCAGCACGGGCAGGACGCGCCGGCCGTCGACCAATGCGGCGGCCAGAGTCGGGCCGTCGGGTGTGGCTGCCCGCAGGCCGGAGTGGTCGCGCTCCAGTGCGCCGACGAGCCAGTCGCGCAGGGGCGTCACGGGGTCCCACGATCCGAGGCCGAAGATGACCGGGACGACGCCGACGGAGGTGCCGGGCGGCCCCAGCATTTCCAGCGCGAACCGCATGGCCAGGACCGACTTTCCCGATCCCGAACGACCCAGCACCGCCAGCCGTCCGGACGGTATCCGCTCATAGACGTCCAGGATCTGGCTCAGCTCACCGGCCAGCGGCAACGGGTCGGGGACGGCTTCTGCCGGTACGCCCCAGATGTTCTCCGCGTGATCCGTGAGGGCGTCGGGGGCCAGGTCCCAGCGGATCGTCAACGGGCCCGGATTCGGTACCTTCCGTCGGTCCTCCTCGTGCTGCCACTGCTTGCGAAGCGCTGTCGCGAGTTTGTCCGCCGCGTCGTCCAGGGGCGTTCGGGGAGGCGAGGGACGGGTGCTGTCGATGTAGACGTCCCTGGCGTTGTTGAACTGGGCCACCGAACCGCCCACGTTGTTCCCGTCGGCCCTGTTGGACGCCTGTCCCTCGTGCGGGGTCATCGACTCGTGACCGGCCGCTTCGCGATCAGCTTCACGAAGTCGTCCATGTCCGCCTGGAGGCACGGATCCTGGTTGTGCTTGCCGTTGCAGCCCTCGCCCCACCCGGTGCCGTCGCCGTAGTCGGCGAAGCGGTACGGGATGCCCGCCGCCCGTAGGTGGGCCGCGGTCGTCACGGCCGACTGCCGGTCGACCTTCTCCGCCAGGGACAGGGCCGGGTCGACCGTCAGGTCACCACCGTTCCCGGCGTACATCGCGACGCCCATGCCGCGCAGCGGTGCGACGTTCTGCGCGGCGCTCGCCGCGTTCCAGCCGCCGTCGAGCGGCCACACGGGGGGTCCGAAGACCGCGTCGGGCCCGTTGAGCGGCGTACCGTACGCCGCGATCACCCCACTGCCGACGACGGCGGCGCGCAGGGCCGAGTCGTGGAGGTCGAGGGTGCCGGAGAAGCTGCCGACGTAGCTGAACAGCTCCGGCCGGGTCTCGGCGTAGTGGAACGCGCCGAGGCCGCCCATCGAGTGGCCGGCGATCGACCGGCCCTCTCTGGTCGCCACGGTCCTCAGATTGGCGTCGACGAACGGGATCAGTTCGTCGAGGTGGAAGGACCGCCAGTTCTGGGGGCCGAGCTCGCCGGGGTTCAGCCAGTTCGTGTACCAGCCCTTGCCGCCGCCGTTCGGTGTCACCGTGATCAGCGGCACGCCCTCGGTCGCCCGCTCGGGGATGACCTTGTTCCGCATGGCGTTCGGCAGGTCGCCGGCGCCGTGCAGGTTGTACAGCACGGGGTAGCGGGTGGCGTCGTCGCCGTAGCCGGCCGGGAGCGTGACCATGACGACGTGCTCGTCCGGGATCTGGCCCTCCATCGCGGCGTAGACCGGGACCTGTTCGGACCTCAGGCTGAAGAAGAACGTGCGCTCGTCGTCGTCCGCCCACTGCGGCTGGCGTACCACGGTGAGACCGAAGCCGTCCGCGAGGCGCGGTGGCGCGCTCGCGGCGTACGCGGCGGGCGCGGCCGGCCCCAGCAGCCCCCACAGGGCGACGAGGCTGACGAGCGCGGCGGTGACGGCGCGTAACGCGCCTCCGGCGTCGTTGTTGGCGTCGTTCTCGGCGTCGCGACTCTTCAACTGACCTCTCCGACATCGGCGTTGTGCGTCTGGAGACACCGGCCGTGGTGTGCGGTGCTCTGCGGTGTCGACGGCACTGCGGTGGCTTGGTGAAAGCCGGGACTCAGATGGTGAGGTGGGTGATTGCCGGTGTCAACGTCCTTGTGTGGCAAGGGAGTTGGGGTTTGGTGAGGGTGTGGTGCGCGGCGGGGAGGGGCAGGGCGTCCCAGAGGTTCTACTTCTTCTTGTCCCACGCGTTGGGGCCGAAGGCGCGCAGCAGGACCACCAGCGCGGCCCCGAGTCGCCAGTCCGACCCCGGTGCGTGCACATGCAGCTTGTCGCCGCTGGATCTGAACTCCAGCGGGACCCGCCCACCCGCGCGCCACACGATGCGCCGGGGGCCGCGCCCGCCCACGCCCTCATTGCCGGGGATGCCGTCGAAGACGGCCAACACGATGACCAGCACCTGCAGGGGCAACAACAGCCACCACATCCACCACCAGACGATCCGGCCCTTGAAGCCCACCGCCTCGGGGCCGCCGGCCTGCGTCACGGTCCAGCGGGTGCGCAGGCCCCTGCCACGGAGCGCCTTCTCGCGCACGAGCGTGCCGATGAGCTCGCCGTGCGCGCCGAGCACCTGAAACGTCGCGACACCGCCGGTGGCCGACAGGGTCACCAAGGTGGCCACCCGCTCCCGGCGGTGCTTGTCGGCCCACAGGACGAAGGAGCGAGCGCCGCTGCCGCGGGCCGCGAGGTATGCGGGTATGCCGCCCGGCGGCAGCTCGCGCTCCACGTACGCGACCACCCGGGGCGGTCCCGATCCGTCGGAGAACTCGACCACGTCCTTGACCGGCACCGGAACGCCGATGGGATCGACGGCGCGGAGTCCTTCCCGGAAGACCCTCATGGTCAGTGCACTGCTCATCCGACGTGCTCCCTCGTGCTGGTGTGGGTGCGGCTCCGGTCGGGCCCACCTTGACATCTGTGCGGACAACCGCGCCCCACACGGGACTGGACCGCTCGCGTCAGCGGGTGCCGAGCAGGGCGCGCCAGGTGTTCGGGCCGATGATGCCGTCGGCGGACAGGGACCGGGACTTCTGGAACTGGATCACCGCGGAGCGGGTGTTCGGGCCGAAGATGCCGTCGGTCCCGACCGTGTAGCCCTGCGCGGCCAGCAGCTGCTGGGCGGACCGCACGTCCGCACCCCTGGAACCGCTCTGGAGGATCGGCCAGGAGACACCCGGGGACGGGAGCTGCCCGCCGCCACCGCCGTCACCCAGGTTGACCGGGCGGAAGGGGTCGTAGTTGTCACTGCCGATCCGGTAGCTGAGCTGCCGGTGGGTCGTGCCGTACCTGTTGCGCTGTTCGTACCCCCAGTAGGCGTTGTGCGACGCGTTGGCCCACTTCTCGAAGATCACTACGTGACGGAAATCGCCGTCATCGGTGCGGTAGTCGATCAGCAGGTCACCCTTCTTGAGCTGACTCACGCTGCTGAGCCGCGTGGTGGCGCCGCTTCGCGAGTCGGCCAGCCCGACGGTGTTCAGGCCGGGCCTCCCCAGTCCGAGCGCCATGGAGACGAAGCCGGAGCAGTCCTGGCGGTAGCCGTCCTTCCAGGTGCGTTCCATGCTGTAGGGGACCGGGCTTCCGTTGTTGGCCGTGAGCCAGGTACGGGCCCGGTTGATCATCGTGTCGCGCGAGATGGTGGCCGTGGCCATGGTCGACAGCTCGCCGACCTGGGTGACGAGCTTGCTGTCGGCCT
Source organism: Streptomyces sp. CA-210063 (assembly GCF_024612015.1). Lineage (NCBI taxonomy): Bacteria > Bacillati > Actinomycetota > Actinomycetes > Kitasatosporales > Streptomycetaceae > Streptomyces > Streptomyces sp. CA-210063. The sequence goes on along the minus strand of NZ_CP102512.1, from coordinate 4,225,584 downwards.
CGGGCTCGGGCCCGTAGCCGGTCTCCTTCGCGGCGTGAGAGTCGGCTGCGAAAAGACATGATTTCCCCGTGATTTCCCGTTGTTGTGGCACGCCGAGCCCAGTGGGCCAACCAGGGCTTGGAGTGCTTGTCGTTCATCGGGTGCCGCCTGTGGCCCCCGACGGGTCATCACGATGGCAACGATCACTGCTCCTGCCCAGCGTTGTGTGGAAGCCGCATCAGGCAGTGACGTGACCTCGACAATGTCCGGGATGTGCGGCCGATCTCGTGACAGCCGATCTCGCGGGAGCGGGACGTGCGACGCTCCTGATCACTGTCTCTGGGAGCCTCTCGACAGCTGGGAGCTGCGTCCGCTCAGGAAGGGTCCGGGCCCAGCGCGTCGCGGACGGCGGTCAGGATGGCGTCGGTGTCGGCGCCCAGTGCGCGGGCCGAGGATGTGAAGTCCCGGGCGAGTGTGGCCAGTTGGGCGTTGTAGGGGCGGGTCGGGCCGGCCGGGGGCGCCGCGACCCGGGTGCCCGCGCCACGGCGGGTGCGGATCAGCTCGGCGGCCTCCAGCTCGCGGTAGGCGCGGGCGACGGTGCCCGGCGCCAGACCGAGGTCCGTGGCCAGCTGGCGCACGGTCGGCAGCCGCTCGCCCTCGGCCAGCCGGCCGGTGACGATCAGCGCGGCGAGCTGCGAGCGGATCTGCTCGTACGGCGGAACCTGGCTGGTGGTGTCGACGCGGACGGCGGGGTCACTCATCGTCGCCGGACTCCGTCCTCGGCCGCATCGTCCTCGGCCGCTTCGTCCTCGGCCGCTTCGTCCTCGACCGCGCGGGGTGCCACCACGGTGACCAGGGACCAGACGACGGTGAACAGGTTCAGCAGGGCCAGGGGGTAGAACACCCAGAAGGTGAGGGCGCCCAGCACGCCGGCGCAGCCCGTCTCCGTCAGCGAGACGGAGACCATCAGCACGGCGTACAGCTGCTGGCTCGACACCAGCAGGCCCCAGGCCCCGGTGACCGCCCACGCGCGGTCGCGGCGCTGCTGTTCCTCGCCCGGGCCGTGGGCGATGCGGCGCAGGGCCCAGACACAGGTGGGGGTGGCTATGGCGAGCGCGCCGAACATCGGGAGGCTGTAGTACAGGCCGGGCCAGGGGCCGGTGGTCGCGCGCATCCCGTTGCAGGTGATGGTGAGGACCTTCCCCGTGCTGAAGATGCGGTCGGGGTCGACGGAGGCCGTGGCGGCCGTGATCACCAGCAGGGCGACGAGGGAGACCCCCTGGAGGGCGATCAGGGGGCCCAGGTGCGGTGGTACATGGTCCCTGACCAGGCGCGGGGCGAGGCTCGCGGTGCGTACCGCGTCCTGGGGGCGCAGGGTCAGGGCGTCGGCGAGCAGGACACCGGCCACCGCGCACAGGCCGAAGGCCGTGATGCAGAACACGACGCGCTGCTCGAACTCGACGTCCCCCAGGGTGGACAGCGCCTGTGCGACGACGAGGCCGATGGCCAGACCGGACCAGCGGGCGTAGTGGTCGGCGTGGTCGAGGAGTCTGGACGCCGGTGAGGCGGTGTCGAGCATGCGGAGGTCCCCCCGGATCATCTTGTATCAAGCGGTGAGTACAAGATGCCGTGGCCCGGATCTTGTGTCAAACGCTCGATACAAGGTGATACAAGGTGAGACGGCTTTCCGCGCGAGGGGGTTCCCCGGGGTGCGACGAAAGTGACGAGGGCTGACGAGGGGGACGGGGGCATCGTCAGTCGACGGTGATCGAGTCCAGCTGCGCCCGCAGGTACACGTGGGAGTCCACCGGCGGGTACGCCACCCGGCCGACCGGCGCGGGGACGGACTCGACGACCGTGCCCGGGGTGCACTCGCCGAAGTAGACCAGCGACATCAGCTCCTCGGCGGGCTCGTCGGCCGGGGGCGGCAGCACGCGGTGGCGGCCGGAGCGCCAGCGGTCCCCGGTCCAACGGGCCATCAGGTCACCGATGTTGATGGTGAAGGCGTCGGGGTCGTAGGGGGCGTCCTCCCAGCCGCCCTCGTCCGTGTACACCTGGAGCCCGCCCTTGCCGGCCTGCCGGTCCAGGATCGTGACCGTGCCGAAGTCGGTGTGCGGGCCGATGCGGAACTGACCCGGCGCCGGGTCGCCGATGACCTCCGTACCCGGATACCAGTTGATGTTGAAGCCGTAGGTGGGGTGGCTCATGTGCCGGGAGAAGAAGTCCGGTTCGAGGCCGAGGGCCTCGCCGAGGAGGGAGAGGAGCAGGTGCTCCAGCTCGCCCATCCGCGCCAGGTACTCCTCGCAGAGCGCCCGCAGCTCCGGGACCTCGGTCGGCCAAACGTTTGGTTGGTACCACTCCGCGTTCACGGCCGGGTCGTCGAAGGGCTCGTGCGTCGCGAACGTCAGCGACTCCTTGAGGTCCGGCGGTGTCTCCGTACCCTCCGCATACCCGTTCGCCTCGGCCCCCGGCCCGAGCCATCCGCGCCCGCCGACCTTCACCTCGTACGCCTGCTTGGCCTCGACGGGCAGCCTGAAGAAGGTGCGCGCGGCCTCCCGGACGCGGGTGCGGAGGGCCGGTTCGACACCGTGGCCGGTGACGAGGAGGAAGCCGGCGGTCTGGAGGGCCTCGTCGACGGTACGGGCGATGGCGGCGCGGGCCTCGGGGTCGCCGTCGCGCCAGGGGCGCAGGTCGATGGTGGGGATGCGGGGGCCGCCGGGGGCACCGAGGGCGCCGGGGGTGGCGGGGGTCGCGGGTGTCGTCATGGGCTCACTCACCGATGTCCTCGTTCCATAGAGCGGGGTGGTGCTTGATGAAGTCGCGCATCAGGGACACGCACTCCGGGTCGTCCAGTACGACGATCTCCACGCCGTGTTCGGCGAGCCAGTCGTGCCCGCCGTGGAAGGTGACGGCCTCCCCGACCACCACCCGGGAGATGCCGAACTGCCGTACCAGACCAGAGCAGTACCAGCACGGCGACAGCGTCGTCACCATCGTCGTACCGCGATACGTCCGCTGCCGCCCCGCCGCACGGAACGCGGCCGTCTCGGCGTGCATGGACGGGTCGCCGTCCTGCACACGGCGGTTGTGGCCACGCCCGAGGAGGGCGCCGTCGGGGCCGTAGAGCGCGGCGCCGATGGGGATGCCGCCCTCGGCCAGCCCGGCCCGGGCCTCCTCGACGGCGGTGGCGAGCCATCCGCGAGCTTGTGCCTGATCCATGACCATGACCTCACTCTGCCCTTGAAACAGCCGGGTTACCGACTGTGGTCGAGACAGGGTCGATCCTGGACACTCCGGGACAGAGCGGTACGGCGACGCTGGTCAGGGCGGGAGGAGGGTGCCCAAGGGGCCGAGGTCGAGGTTGAGGTCGTCCAGGGTGAGACCGTAGTGGTCGCAGAGCTCGGTCATCCGGTCGTGGAGGACCATCAGGGTCATGCCGAGGCGTTCTTCCTGTTCCTCGGTGAGGTTGCCCTGGTCGACGCGGTGGAGGGCCTGGCGTTCCATCAACTGGCGGAGGAGTTCGACGATGGTGAGGACGAGGCGGACGAGATCCCGCTCCACCGTGTCGGGGTCGGTGCGCAGCCGGCGCGCCACGGCTCCGCCCCGGCCGGCGGGCGGCGGGGCGACGTCGTCGGGCCGTGCCGGCAGCAGCGAGAACGCGCGGTTCGCGGCCTCGGACACCTCGCGGAGCCGGTCGGCGGGCGGGCCGTCAGGCAGGGGCGGCGGTGTCACCATGGCCGCCCCCTTCCGCGTACGTCCGCTCGGGCTCGGGGAGGGCGGGGGCCCGCCGGCCGGCCTGTCCGTCGTGTCCGGGCTCGGGTGCCGCTATCGACCACTGCTTGTCCATCTCCTCGCGGACGGCGACTATCACCGCGCGCAGCGAGACCCGCACCAGGTCGATGTCCGCGATGCTCAGGACGAGGTCGCCGGTGAGGACGACGCCGCCGCGCAGGAGCCGGTCGAGCAGGTCGATCAGCGCTACCTGCGGCCCGCTGATCGGGCGGTCGTAGTCGTCGTAGCCGTCGTCGTACGCGCCGTACGCGCTCATGGTCGGCGGGTCCTTCCTCAGCTCCGGTCCTTGTCGTCAGCCCCGGTCCTGGTCGTCCTCGTCGCCCTCGTCGGTCACGGCCTTACGGCGTTTGCGTCGGGGCTCTGCCGTACGGCTCTCCTCGCGGGGCTTCCGCTCGGTGGCGCGGGGGCGGCGGCGCTCGGTCGGTTCGCTCGGGGCGAGCTGCGGTGGGGGCTCCGCGACGCGTTGGCGTAGTTCCTTCACCTCGGCGCGGAGACGCTCGTTCTCGTCGGCGAGGCTCCGTCGGCCGGCGGAGCCGGACGCGCGGGAGGAGAGGGCGGGGTCGTGCTCCCACCAGTCGATGCCCATCTCCTTGGCCTTGTCGACCGAGGCGACCAGGAGGCGCAGTTTGATGGTGAGCAGCTCGATGTCGAGCAGGTTGATCTTGATGTCGCCGACGATGACGATGCCCTTGTCGAGGACGCGTTCAAGGATGTCGGCGAGGTTCGCGCTGGAGCCCTGGTTGTACGGATAGGGGCTCCGCGACGGCGGCGACGGCGAAGGGAGGGAGGAGTCGGGCTGGGTCACGGCTCACTCGACCTCGTTTCCTTCCGCCCTTCGTCCTCGTCCTCGTCTTCGTCTTCGTCTTCGTCCGCTTCCTCCTCCCGATCGTCCCGCTCGGAGCCGTCGTCCTCGTCGTCCTCGTCGTCCTCGTCTGTGGCCTCGTCCTCGTCGTACTCGTCCGCCGCGTCCGTGTCGTCGTCTTCGTCGTCGTCTTCGTACCGGTCCTCGGGCTCTTCTTGGTCCGCTTCCGCTTCCGCTTTCTCTTCTTCGCCCTCGTCCCGCTCCTCGTCGGCCGCCTCCGGTTCCTGGACCTCGGCGTCGCGGATCTCCCCGCGCCAGCCCCCGGTGGCCTCGCCGTGCGTCATGACGAAGGTGCGGTAGAGCTTGAGGTCGAGGCGGGTGCGGCGGCCCTGAACCAGGCCTCCCGCCTTCTCGAAAAGTCCCTTCGGGAAGTACTCGAGAACCAGCAGCACCTTGGTGAGGTTCTCCGCGAGCGGGTGGAACGTGACGACGCCCCTGGTCGTGGCCTTGTCGCCCTCGGTCGTCCAGGCGATGCGCTCGTCGGGCACCTGCTCCGTGATGGTGCCACGCCAGCGACGGTTCGACTTGGCGACCTTGACGTGCCACTTGGTGGTGACCTCGTCCTCCTGCTCGACATCGACCACACCCTTGGCGAACCGTTCGAAGTCCTGGAACTGCGTCCACTGGTCGTACGCCTCGCGCACCGGCACACCCACGTCGATGTCCTCGATGATGGTGTGCCCCTTGCCGCTGCCGCCCGGCGGCTCCTTGCCGTGCCCCTTGCCGACGGCGTCCTTCGCCTTCTCGGTGACGTCCTTGGCCTTATCGGTGACGACGTCCTTCGCCTTGCCCGTGACGCCCTTCGCCTTGTCGGCCAGCGCGTCCTTGGCATGGGACGCGGTCGACGTCAGCGTTCCCGCGCTCATGTCGCCCAGCTTGCGCGCACCCTCGCCGAGCCCATGGCCCACGCCCTGGAGCATCAGCGACAGCCGGGCCTCGATGTACTCCTCCAGCTCTTCCTTCAGCCGGGTCGTGCCCGCGGGCGGACCGGCCTCCTCGCGCGTCCTGCTGAGGGTGCCGGCACCCGCCGAGCCGCCTTTCGCCGTCCTGCCCTCAGCCATCGTCCTGCCTCCTCGACCGTGAGCCGGTGCCGCTCCTGGGGCGGTCGGCGGCGGCCCTCTTCTTCGGACGCGGTTCGCTCTTGCGGGCCGCCGACCCGCCCCGCGGGGCCGTCGAGCGTCCGCCGCCCCGCCGCGCCGAGCCCCCTTCGCCGGCCCTCGCGGCCCGGCCCGTCCGGCCCTCTCCGGCCGGCTCCTTCTCCTCGTCCTCTTCGACGTCGTCGCCCTGTTCGTCCTCTTCAGCCTCTTCGTCCTCTTCAGCCTCTTCGGGCTCATCGTCCTCTTCGGCCGGTGCCTTGTCCTCGTCCTCGTCCTCGGCCCGGTCCTGCTCGCCGGTCCCCTCGGCCCGCTCGCGCAGGCCCGCGGTGCGTTCGTGGAGGGTTTCGGCCAGGCTGTCGGCCTTCGCCGTCAGTACGGAGGTCGCCGCCGCCTTGCTCGCGTCCGTCAGCTCGGTGCGCACCTGCCGGGTGATATTGCCGATGAACGGGGAGTCGAGCGCCTTGCCGAGGTCCCCGGGCCTGACCCGGGATCCGGCCAGCAGCGCGCCGAGGCTGAGGGCGAGCTTGCCCTTCTTCGTCCGCCCCAGCAGATAACCGCCCAGGACGGCCGCGCCCATCGTGGCGTTGTTCATGACTCTGTCTCCCTCTGCCGAAGCCGGTAGGCGCTGATCTCCTCCAGCCGGTGCAGCAACTCCTCCTCGCGCCGCGCGAACGCCTCCTCGTCGACGCGTCCCTCGGTCCGCGCCCGCTCCAGGTTCACCAGCTCCTCCTGGACGGGGGCCGGGTCGTAGTACTCGTCCTCCGCGGCCTGTCTCACCTTGTCGACCACCCACCCGACGCCCCGCACGGGGGCGAACGGCAACGTCAGAATGGTCCCGACCAGTCCCACCACACCGCCTCCTCAGGCTGAACGGCCGTACGAACCGAACGGCCGCGAACCGAACGGTCGTGCGAACCGAACGGTCGTAGGAAGTGAACGGTCATACGAAGCTGTACGGCGGCAGCGGGCCGCGCAACCGCAGCTCCACCCCCTCTCCCAGGGCCTCGGCCAGCTCGCCGCCGGCTTCGGTGAACTCGTCGGACCGTTCGGCGTCCACCAGGAGGGACGCGTTCACGAAGTACTGCTGGGACGCCGGGGAGAGCCGCTCGTCCAGCGCGTACGGCCGCAGCGCGGCGAGGACCTCCTCGCCCAGCGCCTGCTCCCGGGCCTGTACCTCCTGCGCCACCAGCTCGCCGAGAGCGAGACGGTCCTCGTACGTGCCGCCGCCCTCGCGGATCGCCTCGTTCAGCTCACGGGCCCGCGAGGACTCCGTCAGGATGGTGCGCAGGAGGGCGTCCTCGTCGTGGACGCCCTTGACGTTGAACTCCGAGCGGCCGGTGAGCTCGTCGAGGCGCCGGGAGAACGCCTCGGCCTGCTCCTGGAGCAGCGCCTCCACGGAGGCCTCGTCCTGGGCCACGAACCCGAAGCTCATCGGGAGGATCGCGCCGTCGGCCCACAGCCGTTCCTGGACCTCGTGGTGCGCCTCGACGTCCCGGCGGCTGACCGACAGGTCCTCGGGGCTCTCGCTGACGACGGCGCTCAGACCGCCGCCGCTGACCGCGTGCAGTTCGGCGGGCTCCTCACCGACGCCCTTGACGTCGTCCAGGCCCAGCGGATGCGCCGCCTTGGTGATCGCGTAGACGTACACGGACATCGGCTCGCTCACTCCTCACGTTCTCTGGAGGAACGGCGGCTCGCGCCCCGCTCGGAGCGCACGCGCTCCCTCTCACGCCCGGACTCGCGGTCCTCGTCGTCCCCGCGCCCCTTCTGGAGCGACTCGGTGACGGCTTGGACCGCGCCCGTGAGCGCCCCTTTGCTCTTGCCCCGGGCACCCGACTCGACGGTGTTCCCGACGATGTCCGTCAGCTGGGAGGGGGCCTTGCGGCCCGACTCCAGGTCCAGCCGGTTGCACGCCTCCGCGAACCGCAGATACGTGTCGACGCTGGCCACGACCACCCGGGCGTCGATCTTCAGGATCTCGATGCCGACCAGGGAGACCCGTACGAACGCGTCGATGACCAGACCCCGGTCGAGGACGAGTTCCAGCACGTCGTAGAGGTTCCCCGAGCCGCCGCCACGGGCGGCTACGGCGCCGCCCTCGCCCTGCGGCACCACAGTCACGATCTCTTCCTTCCGGTGCGGGAAGCCGTACGACGGGGGTCGAGCCGTGGCGCCGGCGGCAGCTGTGCCTCAACGGCAGCCGTACCTGCCGCGGCTTCGGCGGCTCAGCGGGTGCCCCGGTCGACCTGTGCGCGCGTGTACCGGCGTCCTCGTTCGTACGCCAGCAGGTTGCCCGCGGGATCCAGAGCGACCCGGTAGGCCGCCATCACACTGGTCGTCTGCGGGATGCGCTCCAGCTCCATGACCTCGACCTGGGCCTCCCAGCCCTCGTCGGTCGGCTTCAGCTCGGAAACAGACTCGGGAGCGCGGCCCAGCAGCTGGCTGAGCTGCTCGATCGCGCTCCGCATGGCCTCAGGCGCGGAGACCCGGTCCTCGGCGGCCGACTGCCGCGACGAGGAACGGCTCTTCTCGGACTCGCGGCCGTTCGTCATCATCACCTTCTTACCCTTTGTCCATCATCGACCCCCGGCGCGGCATATGCCACTCAGGCGGGCGTCAAGCCGTCGAGAGACCTCAGATACGTGTGCAGGTGACCCGCGCCCTCCAGCATCGCCGCGGTGCGGGCGGTCAGGGCGGTGTGGCGGGTGGTGATCGCCGCGTGGAGGGCTTCGGTGGTGCCTTCGCGGCGGAGGGCTTCGAGGACGGGGCGGATGTGGTCGAGGAGGTAGTGGTTGCGGCGGAGGGCGAGGATGAAGCGGGCATCGCGTACTTCTTCGGGCGTGTAGTGCCGGTAGCCGGTGCCGGGCTCGCGGTGGGGGGAGAGGAGACCGGCCGCCTCCCAGACGCGGAGCGTGGACGTGCGGACGCCGAGCAGCGCGGCGACCTCGCCGATCAGCAGGTCGGTGTCGGGGACGTCGTCCTCGGGTGGCTCCCCGGCCAGCGTCCGAAGCGCCTCGTTCGTCGCCCGCAGCGACACCCGCTCCGCGTGCAGCGCCGCGTGCTCCGCGTCCACCAGGGCCAGCGCCCCGGGTACGTCCCCCTCGTGCACGGTCCGCATGATCCGCGTCGCCGCCACCGCCCCGTACCCCTTCGACAGCGCCCGGTACGTCAGCAGTGCCCGGCGGTGCGCGTCCCCGAAGACCCGGTACCCGGAGGCGGTGCGCGGGACGGGCGGCAGGACGCCCGCCTCCTCGTAGTTGCGGATCTGCTGGGTGGACACACCGGAGAGCCGGGCGAGGTCGACGGGGCGCAGGCGGGCGGCGGTCGCGGGTTGTTCGGGTCGGGACATCGGGTTGAAGGTTAGGGCGGTTCGAGGAGTGGGGGAGGAGCGTCCCCATGTGACCGGGGACACAGGGACGGCACAGGGACGGCCGGTACCGGGCGGACAGGGGAAGGTGTGGAACTTTCTTTACGGGCCCGAATTCGGGACGGCGATCCGGAGGCGTTCAGCCGCCTGTTCCGGGAGCACGCACAGGCCGTGTACGGCCATGCCGCGCGGCTCACGGCAGACCGGAACACAGCCGAGGACGTCGTCTCGCTGACCTTCCTGGAGGCCTGGCGGCTGCGCGAGAAGCTGCTGTCGGACGCCGAGTTGGCCGAGCTGGCCAAGGGATCCGGGATGGCCAAGGGATCCGAGACCGTCAAGGGATCGGGGGCGGACGGCTTCGACGACGGTGACGGAGGCCTGGGCGCCGGCGGTCCGGGGGACAGCAGTACGGGCGACAGCAGCCTGCGCGCCTGGCTGTTCGGCATCGCCACCAACGTGCTGCGCAACACCCGCCGCGCCGCCCGGCGGCACAGCGCCGCCCTCGCCCGGCTCCCGGAACGCCACGCCGAACGCGAGACCGTGCCCGACTTCGCCGACGAACTGGTCGGCCGTATGGAGGACTCCGACCGGCTCGCCGCCGCCCACGCGGCCCTCGCCAAGCTCCGCCGTCGCGAGCGCGAGGTGTTCGCGCTGTGCGTCTGGTCGGGGCTCAGTTACGCGGCCGCCGCCGAGGCCCTGGACGTGCCCGTCAGCACCGTACGGTCGCGGCTGGCCCGTGCCCGCCAACGCCTGCGCGGCCTCGCGGAGGCGGAACTCGCGCGGCAGCCCGTACGGCGCGAAAGAGCGAGACCCCTGCCCGGCGGCGGACAGATACCTGTCGGCCGCACCGAGGCGGTCGGGTCGGCAAAGGCGCAGGCGCAGGCACAGTCACAGGAGAGACTCCGATGAACCCAGTGGAACGAGAAGAGCTGGCGCGGTTGCTGCCGAGCCCGGGTGACCCGCTCCTGTCGGACGACCGTCTGGCGCGGCTGGAGGACCACCTCAGGCAGGAGATCACCGGCGAGGCCACGGTACGGATCACCGGAGCGCGGACGTCGACGGACGGCGTGCCGGGGGCCCGGACGGCAGGGGCCCGTCCGTCCCTGACGCGCCGCCGGTTCGCCCTGGTCGCGATGCCGCTCGGGGTGGCCGCCGCGGTTCTCGCGACGGTGATCGCGACCGGCGTGGTCGGGCGGGGGCCCACCGTCGACGAGGAGGCGGCCGGGCTGCTGAAGCGCATCGCCACGGTCGCGACGGACGGGGAACCCACACCCGTACGCGCCGACCAGTACCTCTACATCAGGACCCAGGGCAAGACGTCGGACTTCCAGTACACGATGGAGGGCGAGAAGATCGCGACGCCGGAGTACACCTACCGGCGGACCGACTGGATCTCCGCCGACGGCAAGCGGAAGGGGCTCGCCCGGACCACCTGGCTGGACGGGCAGCCGATCCCGCAGGGGATGCCGGACGAGGAGATCATGAAGCGCTTGGAGAAGCCGACCGAGGACATGACACTCTCCGCCGACCCGGACAACAGCTTCTACCACGAACTGCGGGCGCTGCCCACGGACCCCGACAAGCTCTACGACAAGGTGTGGGCCGACACCAGCGGCCAGGGCCCGACCCATGAGTGGGCGGCGTTGGAGCACATCGAGACGATGCTCGACGGGGCGCAACTGCTGCCCGACCTGAACGGCGCGCTCATCCTCGTGGCCGCAGAGATCCCGGGTGTGCGGATCGTCGAGACGGCGAAGGACGCCGTCGGCCGCGAGGGCATCGGCCTGGCCTTCGGCGAGGGCGACGACCGTACCGTGTGGGTCTTCGACAGGGAGAGCCTGAAGTACCTGGGTTCGGACAGCCAGGCCCTGCTGGAGGTCGGGGTCGTCGACAAGGTGGGGGAGAAACCGGAGACGCCGGAGACACCGGAGACACGGGCGACGCCGGAGACACCGGCGACGTCGGCCGGCTGAGAAGCGTCCTGCGGCTGCGGCGGCTGTTACGCCGTGTCGCCCCCCACCCGCAGCAACAGCTTCCCCACGCTCTTCCGCGCGCCCATCAGCCGGTGGGCCTCCACCGCCTCGGCCAGGTCGAACTCCGCGGTCACCGGCAGCGACACGACCCCGTCGACGACCGTGGCGAACGCCCGCTCGGCGAGGGTGCGCAGCTCGGCGGGGGCCGACTTGGCGAGGCTGAGGATCGAGAAGCCGGAGACGGTCAGACCGAGGGCGTACAGCTCCGGCTGGCCGACGGTCCACGGCCGCTCCCCGCTCGCGTTGCCGAAGGAGACGAGGCGGCCGAAGGGGGCGAGGGAGCCGAGCCCGGCGCGGAGGGTGTCGCCGCCGACGGGGTCGAGGACCAGGTCGACGCCACGGCCGCCGGTCGCGGCCCGCACCTCGTCCGCGAAGAACCCGGTGGCGGCGGCCCCGGCGAAGACCTCGTCGTAACCGTGGTCCAGCGCGTGCTTCGCCTTGGCCGCGTCCGACACGACCCCGTACACCGCCCCGGCGCCCGCCGCCCTCGCCAACTGCCCCACCACCGTGCCGATTCCGCCCGCCGCGCCCTGCACGAGCACGGTCTCACCGGTCCGCAGCCGCCCCACCGTGTGCACGAGCGCGTACGCCGTCGGCAGCACGGTGGGGAGCGTGGCCCCGGTGCGGAGGTCGACGCCCTCGGGCAGCGGGAAGACCGTGACGGCGTCGGCCACCACGACCTCCGCGTACGCGCCCGCGTCCGTCAGCGCGGTCACCGGCTGTCCGACATTCAGCCCCTCGACGCCCTCGCCGAGGGCGCGCACCCGCCCGGAGACCTCCAGGCCGGGGCGGTAGGGGAGCGCCGGGACCCGGTAGCCCTCGGCGCGGGCCTTCAGGTCGGCGAAGTTCACCCCCGCGTACGTCACGTCGACGCTCACCTGCCCGGGGCCGGGCTCGGGGGCCTCGGCCTCCACCACCTTCAGGACCTCGGGGTCGCCGTACTCCTGGAACTCGATCGCGCGCATGCCGGACTCCCCGCTCGACTGTTCAATGAAAAGCGAACAGTCGCGAGTGTATGATTCTCATCGAACACTCTGCAAGGAGCGAGCGCCCTGCGGGAAGCGGGAGCGGGACGAGAGGGAGGGCCGGACATGGTGGAACGCGCCAGTCATCGGGCGGCCCCCGAGCACACCCACCCCGACGACGTCCCGGTCCTGACCGCCCTCGCGGCTCTCGCCGATCCCGTACGCATCACGCTCGTACGGGAGTTGGCGGGTTCCCCGGTGTGGACGCGCAGCTGCGGCAGCTTCGACGTGCCGGTCGGCAAGGCCGCCCTCAGCCACCACTTCTCCGTACTGCGGGGCGCCGGGCTCGTCGAACAGCGCGACGAGGGCGCCAAGCGCGTCAACCGCCTGCGGCGCGAGGAGTTCGACGCCCGCTTCCCGGGACTGCTCGCCCTCGTCCTGCGCGAGGACTGACGCCTCGGAGACCCCTCGGAAGGGCCAGGGCCAGGGCCAGGGCCAGGGCCGTGCGGTGCCGCCGGGTTACTCCTCGCCGTCCTTCTTGTCCCCCTTGTCGCCCTTCTCCTCCTGCCGCTTCAGCTCCTCCTCGCGGCGGCGCAGGTCGGCCTCCCAGCTCTTGAGCAGGGACTCGTCCTTCTTGTTGTCCTCGGCGAGGGACTTCAGGAACTCGGGGTTGTCGTCGGGGGCGACGTACTCCGTGCGGTGGTTGCGGTGCCACTCGGAGGGTGTGCGGCCACCCGCGGGGGCGCTTCGCAGCTTGCCGGCGGCGAGCCAGGCGATCGGGCCGACGATCCAGAAGAGCAGGATGATGAAGACCCAGGCGATCTTCGGCAGGTGCTTCGCCTCGTCCTCGGGGGTGTTGAGGCAGTCGATGAAGGCGTAGATCGTCAGCGCCAGCGGCACGAGGTACATCAACACCCTGAGCATGGAACAGCCCCCTGGAAGCGGTGGCGGGCCGCGTGTGCCGGACCCGGACATTACGGCGGGACCGCGTGCGGGGCCCCGTGACGGGGTCAGGGTAGCCCCTCGGGGATACTTGACCCCATGGCTTACGACGATCTTCGCTCCCTGCTCCGCGCACTGGAGCGCGAGGGCGATCTCAAGCGCATCAAGGCCGAAGTCGACCCCTATCTGGAGGTCGGGGAGATCGTCGACCGGGTCAACAAGGCCGGCGGCCCCGCCCTGCTCTTCGAGCACGTGAAGGGCTCCTCGATGCCCCTCGCGATGAACGTCTTCGGCACGGACCGCCGCCTGCTGAAGGCCCTCGGCCTCAAGTCGTACGGCGAGATCAGCGAGAAGATCGGCGGCCTGCTCAAGCCCGAACTGCCGCACGGCTTCGTGGGCGTGCGCGAGGCCTTCGGGAAGCTCGGCGCGATGGCCCACGTACCGCCGAAGAAGGTGAAGTCCGACAACGCCCCCGTCCAGGAGGTGGTCCTCCAGGGCGACGACGTGGATCTGGAGCAGCTTCCGGCGCTGTTCACCTGGCCCAAGGACGGCGGCTCCTTCTTCAACCTGGGGCTCACACACACCAGGCACCCCGAGACCGGCGTACGCAACCTCGGCCTCTACCGCCTCCAGCGCCACGACCGCCGCACGATCGGTATGCACTGGCAGATCCACAAGGACAGCCGCAACCACTACCAGGTGGCCGCGAAGCGCGGCGAACGCCTGCCGGTCGCCATCGCCTTCGGCTGCCCGCCGGCGGTGACGTACGCCTCCACGGCCCCGCTCCCCGGTGACATCGACGAGTACCTGTTCGCCGGGTTCGTCGCGGGCAAGCGGATCGAGATGGTCGACTGCAAGACGGTGCCCTTGCAGGTGCCGGCGCAGGCGGAGGTCGTGATCGAGGGCTGGCTGGAGCCCGGCGAGATGCTCCCCGAGGGCCCGTTCGGCGACCACACTGGTTTCTACACCCCGCAGGAGCCGTTCCCGGCCCTGAAGATCGACTGCGTGACGATGCGGAAGCGGCCGCTGCTCCAGTCGATCGTGGTGGGGCGCCCGCCGACGGAGGACGGCCCGCTGGGCCGCGCGACGGAACGCTTCTTCCTGCCGCTGCTGAAGATCATCGTCCCGGACATTGTGGACTACCACCTCCCCGAGGCGGGCGGCTTCCACAACTGCGCGATCATCTCGATCGACAAGAAGTACCCCAAGCACGCGCAGAAGGTCATGCACGCGATCTGGGGCGCCCACATGATGTCCCTGACGAAGCTGATCGTGGTGGTGGACTCCGACTGCGACGTCCACGACCTGCAGGAGGTCGCCTGGCGCGCGCTCGGCAACACGGACTACGCCCGCGACCTCACGGTGGTCGAGGGCCCGGTGGACCATCTGGACCACGCCTCGTACCAGCAGTTCTGGGGCGGCAAGGCGGGCATCGACGCCACGAGGAAGTGGATCGAGGAGGGCTACACACGGGACGGGGGCTGGCCGGACATGGTCGAGTCGGACCCGGCCACGGCGGCGCTCGTCGACCGCCGCTGGAAGGAGTACGGGCTGTGAGCAGCGCCTCCGCCGCGATCCCTCAACCGGGCCGCACCAAGGCCTTCCTGCGCCTGGTGATGATCGAACACTCGATCTTCGCGCTGCCCTTCGCTTACATCGCCGCGCTCACGGCCATGTTCCAGCTGGACGGGAACGTCCACTGGGTCCGGCTGCTGCTGGTCACCATCTGCATGGTGGGCCTGCGCACCTTCGCGATGGCGGTCAACCGGATCATCGACCGCGAGATCGACGCGCGGAACCCGCGCACGGCGCAGCGTGAGCTGGTGACGGGCGCGATGTCGGTCCGCCACGCCTGGACGGGCGCCTTGATCGCGGTCGTGATCTTCCTGGGCTCGGCGGCGCTGCTGAACCCGCTCTGCCTGGCCCTGGCCCCCGTCGCGGTGATCCCGATGGTGGTCTACCCCTACGGCAAGCGCTTCACGAACTACCCCCAGGCGATCCTGGGTCTCGCCCAGGCCATGGGCCCGGTCGGCGGCTGGCTCGCCATCACGGGGTCCTGGTCCTGGGACGCGGTGATCCTGGGCCTGGCGGTGGGCATCTGGATCGGCGGCTTCGATCTCATCTACGCCTGCCAGGACGTCGACTCCGACCGTGAGTCCGGCGTCCTGTCGGTCCCGGCCCGCTTCGGTGTCCCGGCGGCGGTGTGGGCGGCGAGGGTCTGCCACGCCCTGACGACGGCGCTGTTCATCTGGTACGCCGTGCTGACGGACGCGGGTGCCTTCCTGTGGCTGGGGCTGGGGATCGTCGCGGCCGCGTTCGTGTACGAGCACACGATCGTCCGTCCGCACGACCTGTCCCGCCTCAACCGGGCGTTCTTCTCCGTGAACGGCTTCATCGGCATCGCCCTGTTCGTGTGCGCGCTGCTGGACCTGCTGGTGCGGGGGCTGACGCTGTAGCCGTGGCTTCGGGGCGGGGCTGTTCTCCTCGCCCCCGCCGCCCCTACCCGCCCCATCTCCAGGGGCGCTGCCCCTTCGACCCCGAGGGGGGTGGGGTGCGTGGTTGTTCGGGTGCGGGTGGTGTGTGGTTGCTCGCGCAGTTCCCCGCGCCCCTAAAAGACTCCGGGCGCGACCCATGCTGTCAAGGGGCGCGGGGAACTGCGCGACCAGCCCCCACTCACCCGCACTCGCCCGACAACCGCAGCCTCCCGAGCTCTCAGGCGGCGACAGCCTGGCGTCGGCGGCGGAACAAGAACGCCGCCACCACTCCCGTCACCAACCCGATCAGATGCCCCTGCCAGCTGATGCCGGCCTCGGTGGGGGCGATCCCCCCGAGGATCGACCCACCCCAGACCGCGGCGACCAGCACACCCACCGCGACCCCCCACAGCCGACGCTCGACGAACCCGCTGACGACCAGGAAGCCGAAGAGACCGAAGACGACGCCGGAGGCGCCCGCCGTGTTGGTGTGGGCCGGGGATATCAGCCAGACCCCCAGCCCGTCCGCGACGATGATCAGCGCACAGACCGCGGCGAAGCGGCGCAGCCCCCCGAGCGCCGAGAGGAACCCCAGCACCAGCAGCGGCACGCTGTTCGCCGCGACATGGCCGAAGCCGAAGTGGAGGAACGCGGCGGGCACGACATCGACCAGCTCGGGCACCGAGCGCGGCATGATGCCGAAGTCGTCCAGCGCGTGACCGCTCGCCACATCGATCACTTCGAGGATCCACAGCAGCGCCACCCAGCCCACCATCAGCTTGGCGGCGGCCCTCACCCGGTCCCCCCGCGACCACTCCCGCTGCGGGCTCAGCGCCCCACGCACTCCACCAGCCATCTCGAACCCCCGACTCGACTCGTCCCCTCAGGGAAACGGCCGTGCCCCCTTGACCGGTTCCCGCCCCGCGACGCCGGATAGGCTCGGTCTCGTGAACCCAGTCAAGCCAGGAGAGACGCCGCGTACGCCTTGGATCGTAGGGGTGTCCGGCGCATCCGGCACCCCATACGCCGCGGCCGTGCTGCGCGCGCTCCTCGCCGCCGGTGAGAGTGTCGACCTCGTGGTGTCCCGGGCCTCGCGGCTGACCCTCCTGGACGAGACGGGAATCCCCTTCCGGGACGCGCACTGGCGTGACGACCTGCGGGAATGGCTCTCCCGCGGGGCCGACGGCAAACCGGGCACCTTCCCGGCCGACATCGACGGCGACCGCGTACGGCACTGGAGCGCCGGTGATCTGGCCGCCGGACCGTCCTCGGGCTCGTACCCCGTCAAGGGGATGCTGATCGTCCCCGCGTCGACGGCCTGCGTGGCGGGCGTCGCCCTGGGACTGAGCAAGGACCTGCTCCAACGGGCCGCGAGCGTCACCCTCAAGGAGCGGCGGCGCCTGGTCGTCGCCGTACGCGAGACCCCCTTGAACGGGCAGACCCTGCGGCATCTGGTGACTCTGGACGACGCGGGCGCGACCGTACTGCCCGCCTCCCCGGCCTTCTACGCGGGGGCCACCCACATCCAGGACCTGGTGGACTTCGTCGCCGGACGGGTGCTGGACGCGGCGGGCGTCCCGCACACCCTGTACCGGCGCTGGGAGGGCGACGTCGGCGGGGCGCGTGCCACCCACAGGACCGACTGAGCGGCGGGCGTTCACCCTTCATCCCGCCACGACAACCCGCACCACCCTCATCCCACCCGTAACTCTCACCCGTGACTCTCACCCACAACGCAACTCTTCAGCGGAAGGCAACCGATCGCATGGACGCGGTGGACAGGCAGCTCATCCAGGCCCTGAGGGAGAACGGCCGGGCCTCCTACGCGGAGCTGGGACGCCTCGTCGGCCTGTCGGGACCCAGTGTCACCGACCGCATCAACCGGCTGGAGGCGGCCGGTGTCATCACCGGCTATCGCGCCACCGTCAACTCGGCCTCCCTCGGCCTCGGCGTGACCGCGCTCATCGGCATCTCGCTCTCCGACGCCGTCGACCACGAGGACGTGGCGCACCGGCTGCGGGACCTGGCCGAGGTCGAGGACTGCTGGTTCATCGCGGGTGACGACTCGTTCATGCTCAAGGTGCGCGCCCCGGACGTCGACGGCCTGGAGAAGACCATCCGCCGGCTCTCCGGCACGAAGGGCGTCTCCCGCACCCGTACGACGATCGTGCTCTCCACGAAGTGGGAGAACCGGGTGGGTGAGCTGCCGGAGGAGGAGTAGCCGCAGGGGGAGCAGAGGGCGGGGCGTACGGTTTACAGGGTCGTCGGAGAAAGGTGTGAGCATGGACGTCGGGCTCAAGCGCGAGCTGGAGGACAAGGTCCGGGCCGGTGAGCGGCTGTCCCGCGAGGACGGCATCGCGCTGTACGAGTCGGACGACCTGGCCTGGCTGGGCGGCCTGGCGCACGAGGTGCGGACGCGGAAGAACGGCGACGTCGTCCACTTCAACGTCAACCGCCACCTCAACATGACCAACGTGTGCACCGCCTCCTGCGCGTACTGCTCCTTCCAGCGCAAGCCGGGGGAGAAGGACGCGTACACGATGCGCATCGAGGAGGCGGTGAAGCTCGCCAAGGCGATGGAGGGCGAGAACCTCACCGAGCTGCACATCGTCAACGGCCTGCACCCCAACCTGCCGTGGCGCTACTACCCGCGCTCCCTGAAGGAACTGAAGGCCGCCCTCCCGAACGTGTCCCTGAAGGCCTTCACGGCCACGGAGATCCACCACTTCGAGACGATCAGCGGCCTGACGGCCTCCGAGATCCTGGACGAACTGATCGAAGCGGGCCTGGAGTCGCTCACGGGCGGCGGCGCGGAGATCTTCGACTGGGAGGTCCGACAGCACATCGTCGACCACCGCACCCACTGGGAGGACTGGTCGCGGATCCACCGCCTGGCGCACGAGAAGGGCCTCAAGACGCCCTGCACCATGCTCTACGGCCACATCGAGGAGCCGCGCCACCGGGTGGACCACGTCCTGCGGTTGAGGGAACTGCAAGACGAGACGAACGGCTTCCAGGTCTTCATCCCCCTGCGCTACCAGCACGACTTCGTGGACATGAAGGACGGCAAGGTACGCAACCGCCTCCAGGCACGGACGCAGATGGCGACGGGCGCCGAGGCCCTGAAGACCTTCGCGGTGTCGCGGCTGTTGTTCGACAACGTCCCCCACGTCAAGGTCTTCTGGGTCATGCACGGCGTCCAGACGGCTCAGCTGGCGCTCCAGCACGGCGCCGACGACATGGACGGCTCGGTGGTGGAATACAAGATCACCCACGACGCGGACAACTACGGCACGCCGAACAAACTCACCCGCGAGGACCTGCTGGACCTCATCCGCGACGCGGGCTTCCGCCCGGTCGAACGGAACACGCGCTACGAGATCATCCGCGAGTTCGAGGGCCCGGACCCGTCCCGCCGGGAATCCCCCCAGCCGATGCGCGTCTGATCCGGACCGGTCGATTTCGTCAGTTCCCCGCGCCCCTTTCAGGGGCGCGGGGAACTGCGCGAGAAGCCCCACCGGACCCGCGGCTGGGGGTCGAAGGGGCGCAGCCCCTGGGGATGGGAACGGGTAGGGGCGGCGGGGGCCGAACCCTCTTGAGACAAGCCCCAGGTAATGGCTACGGTCACCCCATGCCCCTTACGTTTCACCTGGACCCACCCCTCACCCCAGCCCTCCACGACGGCATCCTCAAACTCTGGGCGGACGTCTCCAACGCCGGCGGAGCCGTGGGCTTCGTCCCCCCGGTCACACGGGAGGAGATACGCCCGGAACTCCTCAAACACCTCACCGCCATGGCAGAGGGCAGACACCGCCTCCTCCTCGGCCTCGACGAGCACGGCACCCCCGCGGCCACCGCCTTCTTCAGCTTCAATGCGCATCGGCTGATGACGCACTGGGTGTGGCTGTACACGGTGATGGTCCACCCCACCCATCACGGCAAGGGCTACGGCCGCGCCCTCATGGCGGCGGCCGAAACCGCGGCCCGTGACTTCGACGGCATAGACGCCATCCGCCTCACCTGCCGAGGCGGCCTCGGCCTGGAACACTTCTACGCCGCCTGCGGCTACAAGGAGGTCGGCCGAGTCCCCGGCGCGATCCGAGTCGCCCCCGACGACCACCGGGACGACATCACGATGCTGCTGCCCCTGACCTGAGGCCCGGCCGGGGCCCCGCACCCCCCTGCAAGATCGCACGCCGACCGTGCTTCACTGGACGATGCCCTTGGCCCATGTCCGAAACGGAAACGAAAGAGTGGATTGAGATGCTCCGCTACACACTGATGCGCCTCGGTATCTTCGTGGGCTGCTTCGTGGTCGTCTGGGCCCTCGTCTACTCCGGCGTCGCCCCGCGCGGCCTCGGCGCCTCCAACGGCATGTGGATGGTCGTTCTCTCGCTCCTGGTCTCCGCGCCGATCAGCTTCGTCGCCCTCCGCAAGGAGCGCGACCGGGCCTCCGCCCGGATCGCCCCCCGCCTCGACCGCTCGATCGACCGCGTCAAGTCCAACCTCGCGGCCAACCGCAGCCAGGAGGACGAGGCCGACGACGAGGCGAGGACGCCGAGCCAGGCCTCGTAAGGGGCACCCCCTCCGACGCCCGGGTCCGTACCAGCGGTCGGAACCGTACGCTTGCCCGCATGGGTGCTGTGAAGAGCAAACGGATGCCCCGTGCGGTGCGGGAACAGCAGATGCTGGACGCGGCGGTGCGGACGTTCGGGCAGCGTGGCTACCGGGCCGCGTCGATGGACGAGATCGCCGAACTGGCGGGCGTGTCCAAGCCGTTGGTGTACCTGTACCTGAACTCCAAGGAAGACCTCTTCACGGCCTGCATCCGCCGCGAGGCGAAGGCGCTCACCACCGCCGTACGCGCGGGCGTGAACCCCGACCTGCCCGCCGACCGCCAACTCTGGGAAGGGCTGCGGGCGTTCTTCACGCACACCGCGCGCAACCCGGACGCGTGGGCCGTACTGCACCTGCAGGCCCGTACACACGGCGAACCGTTCGCCGCCGAAGTGGCGGCGATGCGGGAGGAGATGGTGGCGTTCGTGACCGGGCTGATCCTGGTCGCCGCGCGGGAGGCCCGCCGCGATCCGTCCCTGCCCGAGCGGGAGGTCGCCGGCCTCGCCGAGGGCCTGGTCGGCGCGGCCGAGGCGCTCGCCGCCTGGGCCAACGCGACGCCCGGCATCACGGCCAGGCAGGCCGCCGCCACCCTCATGAACTTCGCCTGGGCGGGGTTGGGCGACCTGATGGATGGCCGCCCCTGGGCGCCGCCGATCGCGTGAGAGCTCGGGGGTACCTGTACGACGGCGGGTGCGGGTCCGGTGGGGCTTCTCGCGCAGTTCCCCGCGCCCCTGAAAAGCATGGGCTGCGCCCCGTGCTTTTCCGCCCGCAGCCCGTCGCCTTTCAGGCCCGCAGGGCCTGGTCTTTCAGGGGCGCGGGGAACTACGCGACCAGCCCCCACTCACCCGCAGTCGAACAACCGGCCCGACACCCCCCAACGCCCCCCTACGCCGCCCCCCACTTCCGCAACGTAGGCGCCACCCTCTGCCGCCCCACCCGATACAGCGACTTCGCCCCACTGCGCGCCGCACGGCGAACCGCGGCCTTGACCCGCCCGGGGTCGCCGCCGAGCGCCGCAGGCACAGCGCGGCCCTTCTCGTCGAGGCCATGGCGGAGCAGGAGGTCGCCGAGGTAGAGGCCGGCGCGCTGGGGGGTGTAGTAGGGGCGGAGGGCCGGGAGGGGACCGCCGGCGCGGAGCGCGGCCACGCGGGTGCGGGCCGCGGCGTACGGGTCGGACTTGCCGATGCCCTGGGCCTCCGACCAGGCCGGGTCGGGCTGCGGCAGCACCCCGGCGTCGATGTCGTCCCAGGAGGCGAGGCACCCGGAGTGCAGGAAGTAGTGGTTGCCGTGGGCCTCGCGGACGCCGAAGTCGGTGAGGATCGCGGTCGGGATGCCCCGGTGCATCGACTCCAGCGCGGCCGTGGAGCTGACGGTCACCAGCAGGTCGGTACGGCCGAGGACCTCGCCCATGTTGCCGTAGACGAGCCGGAGATTGGCCGGCGCGGCCTCGGCCAGCTGCTCGACGAGGAGCTGGTACGGGTCGGCCTCGACGTGGGTCGTCGCCTCGCCGGGCATGCTGCGCAGCTTGATCAGCACCTCCCGGTCCGGGTGCCGGCGCGCGTGCGCCGCGGCCCGCTCGAGCAGTGCGAGCCGCGCCGCCTTGCCCTTCGGCACGGACGGCTGCACGGCGAAGGTGAGCGTGAACGGCCGGTCGCCGGACGACGCCAGATACGGGTCACCGCCGAGGAACGGCAGCGCGCACTCCACGACCGAGTCCGGGTCGACGCCCACACTCGCGAACGCCTTCCGGAAGCGGCCCGCGTCGTACGCCGAGTTGGCGAGGACGACATCGCTGCCGGCCCGGGTCATCAGCCCGTCGACCATCTTCTCGTAGACGACACCGACGTACCCGGTGACGGTGATCGGCCGCCGCTCCCGCCCCTCCCACGCCAGCCCCAGGCTGTGCGTGAGCGTGAGGACCGTACCGCCGAGCAGCGCCATCACCACGATGTCGGCCGCCGCCAGCTCCTCGTCGTCGACCAGTTCGGCGGCCGATATCTCACGCCGGGTGTCGGGCACGATCCCGATCTCGGCGAGCTGCCGCTCGGTCGGGGTCGACCGGCCGCGCAGGAAGTACGCGTCGAGCGCGTGCCCGGGAGCGAGCTGCTGAGCCACGGCCGCGCCCCACTTCCAGCGGGTGTCCGAGTCGGCGAGTACGGCGATGCGTCTGGGAGGCATGGCTCAGGGCCCTTCCTGGCATGAATCGTCCGGTGCGCGCCCCGGTTCGGCGTGTTCGCGCGGTGCGGAGAGATTAAGGAGGACTCCTGAGTGTCCTATGGGTATTTCTTCGCAAAGCCCAGGTGGCGGCTGTGAGCCCACTGTGGGTGATTCTCAACTCCCTTGATCCGCAAGCAAGTTGATCGACCGGTCCGATGGTCTACGCCGTCTCCCGGCCGTGAAGAGTTTGAGTGATGTTCATGTGTGCTCAAGCGACGAGCGGGTAAACATAGCCCCTCACATGGAGTCGTTCCCCGCCCGGGTCGGGAGCGCCGTCGGCCGAGGTGTGGAGGCCGCCGCTCCGGAGCTCGAAGCCGCCCCATGCCTGCCCGTCCGCCGCGTAGGTCACCGTGCTCGGCAGCGGTACCGGCGCCCGGAACTCCGCGCGGACGAGGGCCGCCGGGGGCGTGCCGTGCTCGGCGAGGCAGCGGGCCACGGTCCACATGCCGTGCGCGATGGCCCGGGGAAAGCCGAACAGGCGTGCGCCGAGCGGGTGGAGGTGGATCGGGTTACGGTCCCCGGACACCGCCCCGTACCGCCGCCCGACATCCCCGGCCAACCGCCACTCGGCGACCGCGGGCAACGGCTCGCGCTCCTCCCGGGGCCGCTCGCTCCCGCCGGTCCGCGCGTCTTCGCCGCGCCGGTGCCGGGCCAGATACGTGCTCCGCGACTCCCAGGCGACCCCGCGGCCACCCCCGCCCCCAGCCCCACCTTCGTATCCGCTCCCGTCCCGCACCTCGGTCACCACCGTCGCCGAGGTGCCCCGCCGATGGGGCGCCAACTCGTCGACGTACACGGTGATCTCGTACTCGCCGGTGGCGGGCAGTCGGCGCCGCCGGGTGATCTCGATCGAGGTGTGGACGAGACCGAGGAGGGGGAGCGGGAAATCCCGGCCGGACATGATCCGCATGGCGAGCGGAAAGCCGAGGACGTGCGGATAGGTCAGCGGGACGGCGTCCTCCCCGGTGGGGAAACCGCAGACGCGCTCGTAGGCCGCGAGGCGGACGAGGTCGATCCGGACGCCGGGGAGCGCGAGCCGGGGGAACCGGGTGGAGCGGGCAGGTCCGATGGCGGCATCGGCGTCGGCGTCGTACCCGGCGGCCGTGCGGGGGAGTCTGAGGCTCTTGCAGGGGGAGAGGAGGGCGCCCCGGGCGAGCAGGGGGCTGAGGGAGGGCGGGTCGGTGAGGGTGCGGGTGTGGTGCATCGGGCGGTTTTTCCCTTCCTCGCGCCGGCCTCCGCTTTTCTTACTCATCGGTCACGTTACCCGAGGTAATGGTCGGTCGGGGCTGCCGTGGAACCCGGGAGCTGAACGACCCTCAGGTAACTTGGTATGCCCTTGACCTGCACATGAGCCCTGCGCGGGCGACCGTCGACACTGCACATCCCTGGCGCGGTTCCATCTCCGGACCATCGCGATACTCACACCGACCTCACACAGCGGCCCCGTACGATCCGGGCACACCGAACGCCCAGGAGCCGCCCGTGTCCAGCCTCGAACACACCGAACCCGCGCTGGTGGAACCCGAGTTGAAGCGGCTGGACGGCATCGTGCGAGAGGCGTACGTCCCCGCGCTCGCCTCGCCGGTGACGTACGGCTCGCTCGCGGACATCCCGTTCGACAACGCGGCCCACGAGCCCGGCTCCGTGGTCCTCAGCCGTAAGCACGGGGGCGCGGCGGGCGGCGGTACGGCGGGCGGCCGTACGGACGGGGAGGGGGCCGGCGACGGCCGGTGGCGGGATGTGACGGCGGCGGAGTTCGCGGCCGAGGTGCTCGCGCTGGCGAAGGGCCTGATCGCCGAGGGCCTGATGCCGGGCGACCGTATCGCGATCATGGCGCGGACGACGTACGAGTGGACGCTCCTCGACTTCGCGGCCTGGGCCGCGGGCCTGGTGACGGTGCCCGTCTACCCGACCTCCTCCGTCTTCCAGACCCGCTGGATCCTCCAGGACTCGGGCGCGGTGGCCCTCGCCGTGGAGACCGCCGGCCAGGCCGCCGCCCTCGGCCCCGAACGCGACCGCATCCCCGATCTGCGCCACATGTGGGTCTTCGAGAAGGGCCACCTGGACCGGCTCGCCGAGCTGGGCCGGGACGTATCCGACCAGGAAGTCGCCGTACGGCGTGGGGTGTTGGGCCCCGACACCCTGGCGACCCTGATCTACACCTCGGGCACGACCGGCCGCCCCAAGGGCTGCGCCCTCACCCACGGCAACTTCTGCGCCGAGGTCGACAACGCGATCGACCTCCTCTACCCCATCTTCCGCGCGAGAACCGACGAGGAGGCCTCCACCCTCCTCTTCCTCCCCCTCGCCCATGTCTTCGGCCGCATGGTGGCGATCGCCTGCATGCGGGCGCGGATCCGCGTCGGCCACTCGCCGAGCTTCCGCACGGAGGACCTGCTCGCGGACCTGAAGTCGTTCAAGCCGACGTTCCTGCTGCTGATCCCGTACGTCCTGGAGAAGGTCTACAACTCGGCGCGGGCGGCGGCCGAACGCATGGGCCGCGCCTCGTCCTACGACCGCGCCTCCGCCGTGGCCCGCCGCTACGGCGAGGCGCTGGAGGCGGAGCAGCACGGCACGGGCCCGGGCCCTTCCGCCTTCCTGAAGGCGGCCCGCTCCTTCTACGACCCCCTGGTCTACCGCCGCATCCGCAAGGCGCTGGGCGGGCGGGTCCGTCAGGTCATCTGCGGCGGCAGCCCCCTCGGCCGCCGCCTGGCCGCCTTCTACGCGGGCGCGGGGATCGACGTCTTCGAGGGCTACGGCATGACGGAGACGACGGCCGCCGTGACCGTCACTCCGCCCAACCGCCCCCGCCTGGGCACGGTCGGCCGCCCCCTCCCCGGCACACGGGTCCGTATAGCCGCCGACGGCGAGATCCTCCTCCACGGCGGCCAGATCTTCCGCGGCTACTGGGACCCCCAGGCCGGCGGAGTGGTTCCGGCGGGCCCCGACGGCTGGTTCGCCACGGGCGACATGGGCCGCCTCGACAACGAGGGCTACCTCACGATCACCGGCCGCAAGAAGGAGATCCTGGTCACCGACAGCGGCAAGAACGTGGCCCCGGCCCCCCTGGAGAACTGGCTCCGCTCCCACCCCCTGATCGCCCACGCCATGGTCGTGGGCGACCGCCGCCCCTACGTCACCGCCCTCCTCACCCTCGACCCCGAAGGCATCACCCACTGGCGCCACATGAACGCCAAGCAGGACCTCTCCCTCGAACACCTGGCCGCCGACCCGGACTTGCGAGCCGTCCTCCAACGAGCCGTGGACGAGGCGAACCGCCTGGTCTCCCGCCCGGAATCCATCCGCAGGTTCACGGTCCTGCCCGGCGGTTTCACGGAGGAGGCGGGCCACCTGACCCCGTCGATGAAACTGCGACGGGGCGTGGTGGAGAAGGCGTTCGGGGCGGAGATCGAGGAGCTGTACAAGAAATAGAGGGCGCTGTACCGGAGGTGGCCCCAGGAAGCAGCCGTAACGGCTGCTTCCTGGCCCCGGCCGCCCGCCGCCGGGTCGTAGTTGTGCGGCCGCCGGGATCTTCGCGGTGACGCACTTCAGGGAACGCCGCTGAGTCACCCTGGTCAAGCTGGAGTCCTGACCTCTGGCGGGTCTTGCACAGGTCTGGAAATGCATGGCGGCGGGACCGGCCCGTCGATGAGACTGCGCAGGTGAGTAACCGCCACCCCTGTGCTTGTCGCGGGCATCTCGTTCTGGACGAGACGCCCGGCTCGTACGCGATCTGCCCCGTCTGCTTCTGGGAGGACGACGGGGTCCGGTTCCGCCGGCCGACCATGGACGGCGGGGCGGACAACGTCTGCCTGATCGAGGCCCAGCGCAACTACCAGGACTTCGGTGCCTGCGACCAGCACGGCCGGCGGTTCGTCCGGCCCCCGGCGGCGGATTCATGACCTCTCACGTCAAGAGACTCGTCCAGCAGCTCGACGACTCGGCCGGCCTGTCCTACGACGCCCGCGCGGAATTGATCTACCTCGGCTCCGACGCCATCCCCGCCCTCATCGACGGACTGCCCTCCCTCGGCGGCTTCGGTCAGCTGACCGCCATCGAGGTCTTCGAGGAGGTGGGTGATCCCCGCTGCGGCCCCGCCCTCATCGGGCTGCTGGACAGCGACAACTCGACCGTCCGCGAATGGGCGGCCGTGGCCCTTGCCGGCCTGGAGACAGATGGCGCGGTCGAGCCCCTGCGCCGCGCCTACCGCGCCTGCCTGCAACGGGCCACCCCATCCGACTGGACCGAGCCCCGCGCCATCCGCTGGGCTCTGACAGAACTCGGTGCCCGTCCCCCTGTCGTCCCGCCGCTCACCGCCCGCCTGCGCGCCACCGGTGGGGAGGGCGCCCCGGGCTGGCCCTCGGCCCACTTCACCGAGATCGTCAACGACCTGGCCGACCACGCCCAGGTGATCCTCTATTCCCAGTTCTGGCGGGTGCACGGCGGTGGCACGTACGGGCTCCCCGGAAGCGGCCTGGAGTGGGAGCTCGACTGGACGGAGCCCTGGGAGCACCTGGTCGAGGAGGCCCGCACCTGGTCCCTCCTGGAAGCCGCGGACGCCCCCGTCGGCGAGGACATCTTCGTGGCCGTCGAATGGATCGACCACACCGACCTGCACCCGGAAAGGTGACCTGGTCCGCGCCCATGGCATCCGATCGTGGTGAAGCCCTGGAGGCGCTCACCGGCCGACTGCCCTGACCGAGCCGGAATTCGAACTCCGCTCCAATTCCCAGGACTCACCCCGACCGCAACGCGGAAATCGCCGATTCCGTTGGCGTGACGCCGCTGTCCGATCGGCAGGACAAGGCCATCGTGGAAAAGGTCGGGTGGGACCGCCGTCATCGATTCCACAGGATTTCCGCATTCCGCGCGCGAGTTTTTTGCCTCGGCTTCTCCCTCACTCCCTTGCGTCCCTGGCGAAACTCCGGTCCCCGCAAGGAAATTCGAGCAAGTCGAAATTCCGTCAAGGAAGGCGGTCGGTGTTTTTAGGACTTTGCTTGCCGGGGGAGACAAGAAATCGTTTCTGCGTCTCTACGATTCCCAACCATGACGGACACTCCACGGGGCAACTCCGCCACCCGTGCGCGCTGGCAGACGTGTATCAAGCTCGCCCGCGAACTCCTCCTCGTCGGGCCGGACGACAAGGACCTCAAACTCGGCTATCTGCACACCCTGATCGACACGGGCCGCCTGGGCCCCACCCACCACCCGCGTAAGAAGATCCTCGTCATCGGCGCCGGCATCACCGGCCTCGTCGCCGGCCGCCTGCTCAAGGACGCCGGCCACGACGTCACCATCATCGAGGCCAACGCCAGCCGCGTCGGCGGACGCATCAAGACCTTCCGCGCCACCAAGCACCACCAGCCCTTCGAGGACCCCGCCCAGTACGCGGAGGCCGGCGCCATGCGGCTGCCCGACTTCCACCCGCTCGTCCTCGCCCTCGTCGACAAACTCGGGCTCGGCCGCCGCCAGTTCTACAACGTGGACGTGGACCCCTCCACCGGCAGCGGCCCCGACGTCCCCGTCCCCCCGGTGACGTACACGTCCTTCACCGGCCAGACGTGGACCAACGGCGACGCGAGCCCCGACTTCCGCGAACCCGACAAGCGCGGCAACTCCTGGATCCGCGCCAACCGTGTCCAGGTGCGGCGGGCCGACTACACCGCAGGGCCCGAGCGGATCAACGAGGGCTTCCACCTCACCGGCGACGAGGTCCGCGCCCCCGTCGTGAAGATGGTCGACGACGCGCTGGAGAGCGTGCGCGACTACTACTCCGACGTCGTCGACGGCAAGCGTGTCAACAAGCCGTTCGACGAGTGGGTCGAGGGCTGGGCCCGGGTGATCCGCGACTTCGACGGCTACTCCATGGGCGGCTTCCTGCGCGACCACGCCGGGCTCAGCGACGAGGCGATCGAGGCCGTCGGAACGCTGGAGAACATGTCCAGCCGACTGCACCTCTCCTTCTTCCACAGCTTCCTGAGCCGCAGCGACATCAACCCCACCGTCCGCTACTGGGAGATACCGGGCGGCAGCTGGCGCCTGCCGCACGCCCTCCACGAGGGCCTGCGCGACGAGGTGCGGCTCGGCCACCGCATGATCCGCCTCGAGTACCACGACCCCAGCCGCGACGCCGACCCCGAGGGCACCGCCGTCGGCCCCGACGGCTGGGGCGTGACCGTGCAGACCGTCGCCGAGAACGACCCGCAGGCCCCGCCGCTCCGGTGGACCGCGGACCTGGCGGTCGTCACCATCCCGTTCTCCGCCCTGCGCTTCGTGGAGATCGTCCCCTCCATGTCGTACAAGAAGCGCCGCGCCATCATCGAGACCCACTACGACTCGGCCACCAAGGTGCTGCTGGAGTTCAGCCACCGGTGGTGGGAGTTCACCGAGGACGACTGGCGCGAGGAACTGGAGAGCATCGCACCGGGCCTCTACGAGTACTACCGGCTGGGCCTGGAGGTGGGTGCCGAGCCCGCCCGCACCCCCACGCTCGCCGATGCGGACGCCGTCCTGCTCGGCGCCGCCGTCAAGGAAAGCGGCGTCACCGAGGAGATGCGGCAGCTCAACAGCACCATGCCGCTGCGCGGCCCCGCCGTCCGCCCCGCCACCCACGCCTTCGGCGGGGGCTCCGCCACCGACAACCCCAACCGGTTCCTGTACTACCCCTCGCACCCGGTCGAGGGCAGCACCGGCGGCGTCGTACTCGCCTCGTACTCCTGGTCCGACGACGCCGCCCGCTGGGACTCCATGCGTGACGCGGAGCGCTACGTCTACGCCCTGCGCAACCTCCAGGCCCTGCACGGCCGCCGCATCGAGGTGTTCTTCACCGGCCGGGGCGCCACCAAGAGCTGGGCCCGCGACCCGTACGCCTTCGGCGAGGCCGCCATCTACACCGCGCACCAGATGACCAGCTTCCACCTGGACGCCTCCCGGCCCGAGGGCCCCGTGCACTTCGCGGGAGAGCACACCTCCCTCAAGCACGCCTGGATCGAGGGCGCCCTGGAGAGCGCCGTTCGTGCCGCCCTCGCCGTCCATCAGGCCCCGCCGGTCACGATCCCGGGCCCGGACCAGGAGGAGGACCGCTCGTGA
The DNA here is from genome assembly GCF_024612015.1 of Streptomyces sp. CA-210063. NCBI lineage: Bacteria > Bacillati > Actinomycetota > Actinomycetes > Kitasatosporales > Streptomycetaceae > Streptomyces > Streptomyces sp. CA-210063. The sequence continues at coordinate 4,196,150 of NZ_CP102512.1, read as the reverse complement.
CCGCGATCACCACCGAGTGCACGGTCGCCCGCTATCTCGCCCTGAGGCTGGCCGAGTTGGGCATCACCCACCTGTTCGGCGTCCCCGGCAACCACCTCGGCCCGTTCCTGACCACCCTGCGGGCCGAGGGCGACATCGAGTGGGTCGGCACCCCCACCGAGGGCGGCGCGGGCCAGGCCGCCGACGCCTACGCCCGCGTCCACGGCGTCGGCGCGGCGGCGGTCACGTACAGCGTCGGCGCGTTCAACCTGCTCAACGCCTGCGGCGGCGCCTACGTCGAGCAGGTCCCGCTGGTCGCCGTCAACGCCTCACCGCCCTACGAGCAGTGGCAGAACTACCGCGCTGTCGGCCTGCTCACCTCGCACATGAGCCCCCGCCCGGAGAGCAACCTGGACGTCTACCGGCAGGTCACCGTGGACGCGCAGGTCATCTCCAACCCGGGCCTCGCCCCCGCCCAGATCGACGCCGCGCTCACCGCGTGCCTCACCGAGCGCAGGCCGGTCTACCTGGAGGTCATGGAGGACCTGTGGGACGAGCCCTGCGCCGAGCCGGGCGACCCGATCCTCCGCCGCGAGCGTCCGTTCAGCGCGCGCAACCAGCTCATGCTGGACAACGCCGTGAACGCGATCCTCGCCCTGGTCGAGGAACACCCCGGCCCGGACGGCAGGCCCCGCCCGATCGTGTGGGCCGGTGAGGAGATCGACCGGTTCCGCCTAGGCGGGCCGCTCACCGACCTGGTGGAGGCCACCGGGGTGCCGTTCTGCACCACCGTCGGCGCCAAGGCCGTCGTCGACGAGGACCTGACGCAGTTCCACGGTGTGTACAACGGCCATGCCAGCCACCCTGACGTGCACCGGATCTTCAAGGACTGGGCCACCTGCCGGATCGGCCTCGGCGCCTGGTCCACGTCGAAGAACCTCGGCGGCGAGCAGTGCGTCGGCGGGGACTGGGTGATGGCCGCGAACGGCGGCGTCAGTGTCGGCACGTCCTACTTCCCGGATGTCCAGCTCGAACACCTCCTGCCCGCCCTCCAGGACGCGCTGGTGAAGAACTACGGCTCCGGGGGCCTGTCCGCGGACTACTACGCCGAAGCCCACGCCCACGCCCACCACGGAACGCCCGTCGACCGCCCCGCCGACCTGGAGCAGTACCGAGCCTCGCTCCGCACCAGCGGCTCACGGTCCCGGCACACCGAACGACTCACCTACGACGGCGTGTTCGACCGGATCAACCACTTCCTGGGCCAGGAGACCCGCCAGGACTGGACGGTCGTCTCCGACGCCGCGTTCTCCCTCATCGGCTCGATGAACCTGTCCCTGTCCGCGGGCGGGTTCCTGTCGCAGGTCAGCTGGCTGTCCATCGGCTGGTCGGTCGGCGCGGCCACCGGCGCCGCGCTCGCCCCCGAGCGCGGGCATGCCCGCCCCATGGTGTTCGTCGGCGACGGCGCCTTCCAGGAGACCTGCCAGGAGATCTCCACCCACACCAGGCTCGGGCTGCGGTCGGTGGTGTTCGTCATGGACAACGGCCACTTCTACGGCATCGAACAGATGCTGGTGCACCCGTCCTACTACGCGGACGACGAGCGGGGTTCCCACGACCCCGACTTCTACAACGTCCTCCACCCCTGGCACTACGACCGCCTCGCGGCCGTCTTCGCCGGCAAGGAGACCCCGGCGAACGGGCTCAGTATCGCGCACACCTCCGAACTGGAGGAGCTGCTGACCCGCCTCGCCGACCCCACCGACCAGATCAACGCCGGACCGCTGCTGGTCCGCGTCCGCCTGCACCGGCACGACTATCCGCGGGCGATGGCGTACAAGGTGCCGTGAATCCGTATCCACAACCCGAAAGGAACGGGAAATGGCTGATCTCAACGTACTGATCGCGTTCGACGCGGCCACGATCGTCGAACAGAATCCCAACGCGTCGAGGAACCCGGACGCGCCGACGTACGCCGACCACAACCTCATCTACATGACGACCCGCCACGACCACATCGTCGGCACGTCCGGCGCCGAACTGAACCTCCGCGCCGAACCCGGGGACAGCATCAGGTGGCGCGAGACGACGCTCTCGCTCGGCAGCGACTACAAGGCATTACTGTACAAATACGTGAGCAGCGACACCGGCCACCAGCTCATCAGGACCCCCGAGATCGAGGTCATCGACGGCATCTACCCGATACCGAAGGAGGGCTCCGAGGGCAGGCCGGAATTCGTGACGCAGAACTACCAGGATCACTACTGGCGGGCGACCGTCAAAAGCACCGGCAAGGTCACGTACCACTTCTACTTCCAGATCCTGGACCGCCACCGGCAATTGAAGGGGTACTTCCAGTGGGACCCCTTCATCACCATCGAGAACCCCTGACGGTCTTCGGGTGAGGGCCGGGGCGAGGTGGTTCGCCGAACTGTTCGGTGACCACCTCGCCCCGGCGATCCCTATTGCGCCTGTGACCCACATCACTCGATGTTCTGTGATGTTTGGTTCTGATGGGGCGAGATGTCCTCTTGTGGCGCTCTGGAACTTTTGTTTGTTCGCGCTTTACCCTCCCTTCACAGTTCGTAGACGACCAACTACGCAATGACAGGGGCTGGGGAGTCCCTGCGGGGGAGAGCGCTTCATGCCTGTGGGCAGACGGTGGTGCGTTGTCGGGGTGGTCCTGTCCACTGCGGTTTTATCGAGCGGGTTCGGACCGACGGCCGCGATGGGCGCGGCTCGCACCGAACCGTCGGCGGAGGCGAAGCGGGAGCCGGCGGCAACGGGGCAACCTGTGCTCACGGAAACCGACGCACTGGCGCAGGCCGAGCGCACGGGCGAGTCGGTGGAGATCGCCTCCCAGCGCGGAGAGAGCAGCGAGGTCTTCGCCACCCCGGACGGCAAGCTCGAAGCGCGTGAGTATCTGCGTCCGGTGTGGACGCGTGTAGACGGCGAGTGGAAAGCCGTCGACACCGATCTGGCGAAGACCGGCGACGGCATGGTGGCCCCGAAGGCCGCCACGATCGGCCTGCAGTTCTCCGGCGGCGGCAACTCTCCCATGGTGCGGATGGAGAAAGCCGGACGGCAACTGGAGTTGTCCTGGCCGGGCCAGTTACCCGTCCCCCAGTTGGACGGTGAGATCGCGACCTATGCGGAAGTCCTTCCTGGGGTCGATCTCCGTTTGGGGGCTCAGGAGGACGGCTTCTCGCAACTCCTCGTCGTGAAGTCGGCCGAGGCCGCGGCGAGCAAGGAACTGGCCGAAGTGCGCCTGAAGATGGACGCCGAGGGGCTGAATGTCCAGGAAACCGGCAGCGGTGGCCTGGAGGCCTTGGACAAGGGCGCCGGCACGGCGGTGTTCGAGGCGCCGGAACCAGTGATGTGGGACTCCAGCCCAGGCGCGGCCGCGCTCGGCGCAGCCGTGCAGAAGAGCAGCAGCGAGCAGATGCCGGGCGCGGCATCCGCCGACACCACTGCGGCAGCCGACGATAACGGTGAGCCGGGCGCCACCGAGTCGGGAAAGCTGGCGCCGGTCGGCGTGGATGTGCCCGCCGCCCAGGACGAACTCGTACTGAAGCCCGACACCGAGGTCCTGAGGGGCGAGGACACGGTGTACCCGGTGTTCATCGACCCACAGATGCACACCCCCAAAGCGACGGCGTGGACGATGGCGTCGAAGTACTGGGCGTCGTCGCCCCAGTGGAAGTTCAACGGCGAATCCACCGCCGGCATGGGCTACTGCGCCTGGTCGTACTGCCAGCCCCACGACACCAAGCGGCTCTTCTACCGCATTCCCGTGTCGAAGTTCGCCGGCAAGAAGATCCTCTCCGCCGAGTTCACAGTGCGCAACACCTGGTCGGCGTCCTGCGGCGCGCGAGGTGTTCAGCTGTGGCGGACCGGTGACATCTCGCAGTCCACGACCTGGAATTCGCAGAACCGTTCCGGTTTCTGGATCGACCACCTGACCACCGAGTCGTTCGCGCACGGCTACGACGGCTGCTCGGCCAAGGACGCGGAGTTCAACGTGAAGTCGGCGGTCCAGCAGGCCGCGGACAAGAAGTGGTCGACCATGACGTTCGGCCTGCAGGCGTCCAACGAGGAGGACGCGTACGGATGGAAGCGGTTCTCGGACGACGCGTACCTGCGGGTGTACTACAACCGGTCTCCTGCTCAGCTCAAGATGTCGCAGCTGACGATGCAGTACGGCGGGACGTGCAAGATGCCCGGGAGCGCCGCGCGGATACGGTCCTTGGGGACGATCTATGCCAACAACGTCACCGACCCGGACGGCGACGACGTAGCCGTCGAGTTCCAGGCGAAGTGGGACAGCGGTGATGGCAAAGGGCTGATCGCCCGTTGGAAGCCGTCCTTGAGCACATTCAAGGATTCCGGATCGGACTTCGCCATCTCACTGCCTTCGTCCATCCCGACGAACAAGCAGATCCACTGGTACGCGCGCGTCAAGGACAAGGGTCTGGACCAGGTCGACGGCACCTACTCGCCGTGGTCCTACGCCGGTGACGCCACGGGCTGCTACTTCGTGTACGACACCACGGCACCCAAGCCCCCGACCATCACCTCCACCGACTACCCCGCCTATGACACGGCTGATCCGGACAACCCCTGGTACGACGGCATCGGCAAGTACGGTGCCTTCTCGGCGAAAGCCGGCGAGGCCGATGTGACCAGATACTGGTACGGCATCAACGTCGACCCCACGTCCAAGAACGAGATCGCGACAACGGCGGGCGCGGCCAGGACGATCAACCTGCTGCCGCCCCGGGTCGGTACCAACACGTTGTTCGTCAAAGCATTCGACTCTGCCGGCAACGCCTCGGAGTCGAGCTACCGGTTCCGCGTCAAAGCCGGTCAACCCGACCGCGCCACCTGGCAGTTGGATGAAGGCTCCGGTGCGAGCCAGGCCGATGGCTCCACTCCTGCACGGACCCTCGACCTCAACGGTGGGGCGACCCCAGGGGCGGGCGGCACGCTCGGTTCAGCCCTGTCCTTTGACGGTACGACCGGTTACGCGTCCACCGACCTGTCGGTGGTCGACACGACGACCGGCTTCTCGGTCTCGGCCTGGGCCAAGCTGGACACCAAGCCCGGCCACGGGGCGATGGTGGCCACGCAGATCGGCAACGACGCGGCCAGCTTCGAACTGCTCTACTCGTCCGCCTACGACCGCTGGGTTTTCGGCACCCTGGCCGCCGACGCACCAGGTGCTACAGCCAAGCGAGCCATGGCCGGCACTGCGGGCGGAGCCGAGGCCGGAGCCTGGACCCACCTCGTGGGCACCTACGACCCGGCGGCCACGAAAATGCGGCTGTACGTCAACGGCACGCTCACGGGCGAGGTCACCCACGAGATCACCTGGAACGCACGGCGCGGCCTGTGGATCGGCGCCGGCCGGAACAGCGGATCGCTCAAGGACTTCTTCCCCGGAGCGATCGACGAATTGCAGTTGTTCGACAAGATGGTCACCCAGGAAGAAGTCGACAAGCTGTACGCCAAGCAGTCGGTCGGTGACCCCGGCCGCCCCGCTGTCTCGATCTTCCACCTCGACGAGGCGAGCACCGAGACCAGCAAGATCAAGGGCTACGGCGGAGTCGTACCGGCCAAGTACGCGGGCGGTGTCACCACCGGGGTACCCGGAGTGGCGGGCAAGGCGGCCAAGTTCAACGGCACCGACGCCTACGCGAAGATCGGCCAGCAGCGGGCACCGCACATCAACACTTCCCGCAGCTTCACCGTCTCGGCCTGGGCCAAGATGGACAGGAAACCGGATGGAGCGGGGGTCATCACCGCCCAGGTCGGCCAGTACCGCTCCGGCTTCGAGCTGTACTACTCCAAGGCCTACGACCGCTGGGCGGTCAATCAGTACTCCGCCGACGCCGAGGACGCCACACCGATCCGTGCCATGCAACCCGATGGCACCACAGCACGCGTAGGAGAGTGGGTGCACCTGGTCGGAGTGCACGACACGGTCATGAACACGTTGACGCTGTACGTCAACGGAGTCAGGGCCGGATCGACCACGCTGACCAGCCCCTTCTACGCGGACCAGTCCATGTACATCGGGGCCGGTGGTTACAACGGCCAGGTCCTGAGCCACTTCCCGGGCACCATCGACGACGTGCGGCTGTACGACCGCCCGCTCTCGGCCGAAGAGGTCCAGCAGATGGTCAAGCAGCGGCCCCTGGTCAAGGGACGCTGGACGTTCGAGCAGGGATCGGGGTCGCCCCAAGTGACGCCGGACGCGTCGGCGTCGGGCAACGCCATGACGTTGCGGGGAGGAGCGGCGGTCGGCGGTGCGATCTGGGTCGACGGTGGCATCGCACTTGACGGAATCGACGACTACGGGACGACGGCCATCGCGCCCGTGGACACGACTGGCAGCTTCACCATCAGCACGTGGGCGCAGGCAGCGGCTGTTCCGAACAAGAGCGTGACATTGCTGAGCACACCGGGGACGACGACACAGAACGCGTTCGCGGTGCGCTACGTGCCGAGTGACGACCCGGCGACTGATCCGGGCAGCTGGCAGGTCACGGCAGCCGCCACGGACACGACCGACGCCGTTGTCACCGCGGTCGACCACGCCCAGTTCTCCCGGGCCGACGACTGGACGCATCTGGCGCTTGTCTACGACGGACTCACCAAGGAGCTGACGCTCTACGTCAACGGTGAGCCGGAGAGCGTGCCCTGCGAGGACGCTGACGGCAACGGAGAGCAGGACGTGCCCACGTGCACGGACGCGTTCTCGTCGGCTGAGAACGTGCTGTTGTTCAAGTCGACACAGCCCTTGTACCTGGGCGCGGCCAAGACCGGAACGACGACTGTGGGCGGGCACTGGCCCGGCGCCGTCTCCGACGCGTGGGTCTTCCAAGGCGCGTTGAGCGAGGCTCAGATTCGCATGCTGGCCGTGGGCCAGCCCGGCATGGCCACCGATGTTCCCGGCGATTCCTGACAGCTGACATCGGGTGTGCCGGGCCGGCCGCCCGGCACACCCGAGCCATCTTCGCTTCACACCCCCACTTCCGCCCCCGGTCCGCGCCGACTGCGCTGTGGGTGCGCCGAGCCAAGGACGAAGGACAGGATGAACGGCAGATCCAGCAAGCGATTCCGGACGCTGCGTGGGCGCATCGCGCTGGCCTCCGCCGCGGTGATGGTTGGCACGCTGATCCAGGGCGTGACACAACCGGCTGCGGCCGTGGACGACGACAAGGGCCGCACCGACGCCTCATGGACCGAGAAACCGGTGCCCGTATCCACAGCCAAGGTCAAACCGCGACCTCTGATGAAGGGGCCACGCACCCCGAAGACACCACCAGAGGCAGGGTGGCCGGAGGCTGCGACTGCGGTGGTGCAGTTGCCGAAGGTCCAGGACAAGACGAGGAAAAGCGCGCCGACATCCGTACGTGCCAAAGGCTTGCCTCTGACTTTGGACACTCAGGGCAAGGCGACCAAGAATCCTGTGACCGGTGCCGTCGAGACGCGCGTCCTGAGCCGAGCGGCGGCGAAGAAGACGGGCACTGACGGGCTCCTGTTCACGCTGCGTTCCAAGAGCACCACGAAGGACGCGCAGTCCGGCATGGTTCGTGCTCACCTCGACTACTCGGACTTCGCCGAAGCGTACGGCGGCGGATATGCCTCCCGCCTGACCCTCGTCCAACTGCCCGCCTGCGCGATCACCACCCCCGAAAAGCGAAACTGCCGTACTGCCGAGCCGGTCACGACGGCCAACGACACCGAGAAACAAACCCTCACTGCCCCGGACCTGGCTCTGAAGCCGGGTGCGCCCACAGTGCTCGCCGCCGTGGCTGAGGCGGAGAGCGGGAGCGGGGATTACAAGGCCACCTCGCTGGCCCCGTCGGCGACCTGGGACACCAACCTGAACACCGGTGATTTCGCCTGGTCGTACACCATGCCGGTGCCCGACGTGCCGGGCAGCATGACCCCGAACATCGGGCTGTCGTACTCCTCGGGCGGGGTCGACGGTCGGACGAGCAACACCAACAACCAGGCGTCCTGGGTGGGCGACGGCTTCGACATGTGGCCGGGCTACATCGAACGGCGCTACAAGCCCTGCGCCGACGACGACGTGGAGAACGCGGACGGCAACAAGCCGGCCGACCTGTGCTGGGCATACGACAACGCGTTCGTATCCTTCAACGGCAAGGGCGGTGAGTTGGTCCCCGACGGCACCAACTCCTGGCGGCTCAGGAACGACGACGGAACCAAGATCGTCCGGCTCTACGGGACCAGCAGTGACGTGCGGGACAACGGTGCCCGCAACGACGAGTACTGGCGGATCACTACCCCCGACGGCACGCAGTATTTCTTCGGCTACAACCGTCTGCCGGGATGGGAGAGCGGCAAGGAGACGACAGACTCCACCTGGACCGTCCCTGTCTTCGGAGACGACGACAAGGACCAGTGCCACGCCTCGACCTTCGCCAACTCGTGGTGCCAGCAGGGCTGGCGATGGAACCTCGACTACGTCGTCGATCCGCACGGCAACGCCATCGCCTATTACTACGACAAGGAGACCAACTCCTACGGCCGCAACCTCAAGGCGAGCGACGACACCCGCTACGTCCGAGGCGGAACCGTGGACCGTGCCGAGTACGGCCTGAAGTCGTCCTCGGTGTACAGCGCAAAGGCTCTCGGCCTGGTCGACTTCACCAACAGCGAGCGCTGCCTGCCCAACGCGTCGACCACTTGCTCGTCCATCAGCACGGATGCGGCCTACTGGTACGACACCCCGTGGGACCTGAACTGCGAGAGCGGCACGGAGTGCGACGACGGTCGCTTCTCGCCATCGTTCTTCACCCGCAAGCGACTGACCGACGTCACCACTCAGGTCTACGACGGCACTGCCTACAAGAACGTCGACTCTTGGAAGCTGACCCATCGCTGGGGACAGGCGGACATCGACTACCAACTGTTGCTCGACTCCGTCCAGCGGACCGGGCACTCCGCCGACACGGCGATCACCCTTCCGAAAACCACGCTCGCGTACTCCCAATACGCCAACCGACTCGACAAATCAGGGGACGGATACGCCCCCTTCATCAAGGGACGTCTGTCCACGGTCGCCGATGAGTCCGGTGGTCAGATCAACGTCAACTACTCTGAGCCGGCGTGCGACTGGAGCGCGCTGCCGACCCCGCAGACCAATAGGACTCGTTGCTTCCCCCAGTACATGGGCGGCAGCGCCACTGAGGACCCCGAACTGCAATGGTTCAACAAGTACGTGGTGGACAGTGTCACCGCCACCGACCGTACGGGCGGTGCTCCCAATCAGGTCACGACGTACGACTACCTGGGCGGTGCGGCCTGGCACTACGACGATGACGACGGGCTGACCAAGGAGAAGTCCAAGACCTGGTCGCAATGGCGCGGGTATGGACATGTGCGTGTACAGACCGGTGGCCCGGGCGGGGCTTCGGAGATGAAGTCGCAGCAGGACACGTACTTCCTGCGCGGCATGGACGGCGACCGCAAAGAACCCAGTGGCGGCACCAAAGCCGTGAGCGCGACCCTCGGTGAAGGGGAGGGCGACCCGATCACCGACCACGAGGCAGCGGCTGGCTTCGCGTACAAATCCGTCAGCTACTCCGGTCCGAACGGCAAGGTGCTCTCCAAGACCGTAAACCGTCCCTGGCGGCACGAGACGGCCAAGAAGGTCCGCGACTGGGGCACGGTGACGGCCAACTTCACCGGCACGGAGCACACGAAGACGTTCACTTCACTGGACGACGGCGCGGGTGCCACGTGGCGCATCACATCGACTGCCACGATCTTCGACGAGACCGCCGGACGGGTCACCCACATCGACGACTTCGGCGACAACTCCACCTCCGACGACAACCGGTGTACCCGCACCAGCTACCAGCTCAGCTCCACGCAGACGAGCATCCTCACACTCCCCTCTCGCGTGGAGACCGTCGCGAAGTCCTGCGGCACCACGACGAGCCGTCCCGCCGACGTGATCGCCGACGTGCGCAGCGCCTACGACGGCCGTGCCTACGGCGAGCCCCCCACCAAGGGCGACGCGACCGCGAGCGCGCTGCTCAAGAAGTACGACGGTACGACCGCCGTCTATGTGGAGTCCGGCGCCACCTTCGACTCCTACGGCCGTCAGCTGACCAGCACCGATCTCACGGCCGACGTGAAGGTCACCGCGACCGGGCTGCTCACCCGTACAGCACGCTCCGACGGTCGTACCACGACGACCGAACGCACGCCGGCCACAGGGTTCGCCACCTCGACGAAGGTGACCACGCCTCCTGCCACAGCGGGCGTCGCTGCCACGGCTCACACATCCACCACGACGCACGACATCCGCCGTGGCCTGCCGCTGACCCAGACCGATACCAACGACAAGGTCACCAACTTCGCCTACGACGCGCTGGGCCGCTCGTCCAAGGTGTGGCTGGCCGACCGCCAGACCGGCCAGACCCCGTCCTACGAGTTCACCTACACCATCGCCGAAGACAAGCCAGTCGCGGTCGGTACGAAGACGATCGGCAATGGCGGAGCCCAGCACACGGCCTACGCCCTCTACGACGGCTTCCTCCGCCCCCGCCAGACCCAGGAGCCCGGCCCGGACGGCGGCAGCCTGTTGACGGACGTCTTCTACGACGAACGTGGCCTGGTCAGCAAGGAGTTCGCGACCTACTACGCGGAAGTGGCTCCATCCACAGGTCTGGCCAAACCCGAGAACGCGCTGAACGTCGAGACACAGAGCCACTACACCTACGACGGCTCGGGACGACAGACCGAGGCGAAACAGATCGCGGGCAACGGCGACGGCGGAGCTGTTCTGTCCACGGCCCGGACCATTCACGGCGGCGACCGAACCACCGTCATCCCGCCGGTGGGCGGCACGGCCACCACCACGATCGTGGACGCCCGGGGCCAGACCACCGAACTGCGCCAGCACCGCACACGCAGCGCGGTCGCTGCGTACGACACCACCGCCTACGGCTACACAACGCGCGGTGAGCTGCTGAAGGTCACCGACCCCGATGGCAACTCCTGGGAGTACACCTACGACCTGCTCGGCCAGCAGATCAAATCCGTTGACCCCGACAAGGGCACGACGATCAGCGAGTACGACGATCGTGGTCAGCTCACCAAGGTCGACGACGCCCGCCCGGATGTCCCGGCGCTGTGGTTCGGGTACGACAACCTCGGTCGCAAGACCGAGACCAGGGAAGGCTCGTCCACCGGAACGCTGCGCAGTAAGTGGGTCTACGACACGCTCACTGGAGCCAAGGGGCATCTGGCCGAATCCACCCGTTACAGCGGTGGCAACGCCTACACCTCCAAGGTCGTCGCCTACGACCGCCTGTACCGCCCGCTGCGCTCCTCAATCACGATCCCGTCCTCGGAGGGCGCTCTGCAGGGTACCTACCTGTCGACCACCTCATACGCGGCATCGGGCCTGGTCTCGGGCGTCGGTTATCCGAAGGCCGGATCCCTGTCGGCCGCGACGGTGGCGTACACCTACGAGGACGTAACTCTGCGTCCTATCGCGATCGACGGCAGCCAGGGCATCAAAGCCACAACCGATTACAGCCTGACCGGCAAGCCGCTGAACCATCAGCTGTCCGGCGGCGGCAAGAACATCCTCATCGACAACGCCTTTGAGCCAGGTACCCAGCGTTTGGCCAGCACCACCGCGCATCGTCAGGACGTAGCGGGCTTCGACAAGAGCAGCACCTACCGCTACGACGAGGCGGGCAACGTCCTGTCCGCGTCGGACGTCTCCCGCTCCGGCACCGACACCCAGTGCTTCACCTATGACCACCTGCGACGCCTGACGGATGCCTGGACCCAGGGGACGACCACCTGCGCCACCGCACCCAGCGGCAGCGTGCTGGGCGGTCCGGCCAAGTACTGGCACTCCTACACCTACGACGCGGTGGGCAACCGTCAGACCGAAACCCTCCACGATGTCACCGGAGATGCGGCCAAGGACACCAAGAGGACTTATGCCTACCCGGGCGTGGGCAAGACGCGCCCACACTCCCTGACCTCCGTCACCGAGGCCGGCCCTACCGGCACGGCGCTGCAGAGCTACGGCTACGACGAGGTCGGTAACACCACCACTCGCACCATCGGCGGCGACACCCAGAGCCTCCTTTGGGACACCGAAGGCCACTTGGCCAAGGTGACCGAGCCCGTCGAGGGGAGCGCGGACAAGGTCACCGAGTACGTCTACGACACCGACGGCAACCGTCTGATCGGCCGTACCCCGACGGAGACGACGCTCTACCTCGGGGCCACGGAGATCACGCTGGCCAAGGGCACCACCACCCCGAAGGTCACTCGCTACTTCGACGTCGGCGGCGGCAACCAGGCGGTACAGAAGGACGACGGTTCGGTCTCCTTCACCCTCGCCGACCACCATGGGACAGCCGAGCTCTCCATCGAAGCGGCCACCCAGAAGCTCACCCAGCGTCGCACTCTGCCCTTTGGCGGCATCCGCGGCGACAGCCCGACCGGCTGGCCAGGTACCAAGGGCTTCGTCGGTGGTACGGACGACACCAAGGTCACAGGCCTGACGCACCTCGGGGCTCGCGAGTACGACCCCGCCCTGGGCCGGTTCATCAGTGTCGACCCCCTGCTGGAGATCGACAAGCCGCAGACGCTCAACGGTTATACCTACGGGGCCCAGAACCCGCTCTTCTTCACCGACGCCACAGGGCTTGGCTTGGCCTGCGGCCCGGGCTTCGCCGAGGGCTGTGGTACCGGCGTGGTGACCCGTGGTGACGGCACTCTGTCCAAGAACGGGAGCCCCACCGGGGGCGGAACTATTTACCGGCCGCGAACGGGAGTAAACGGCGCTCCTCTGAACGGACCAGTGACCATCAAGCCTTATGGCAAGTCGGTCACCATTCAGGGTGTCTATGTTCCGACGCAAGAAGAACTTGCCGCAGAGTTTCCCTACTATCACGAGAACATGGATTACCAGGGGAACCTGGAGAACTGGGCAAGAAGCAAGTGCCCGGCTTCCGAAGCTTCTGGCGATTTCTGCTCTGCGGTGGGGAAACTGGGTTGGTTCGGAGGTACCCCAGAGGTCGACGTCCTCGAAGTTATCGGTATCCGCTCCTACGTCGACTGCTACAACGGCAAGGGATGCACAGACGCCGCGGTAGACGCGTCGATCTCGGCCGCCAGTTACGGTGCGGGCAAGCTTGCCAAAATCACGCTCAACCTGTTCCAGGCGGCCCTGAAACGTTCGGACAGCACCGCCATCGGTTGCCTCGTCAAGGCTGCCCATAGCTTCGTCGCCGGCACCGAGGTCCTCATGGCCGACGGAACGACCAAGCCTATTGAGGACGTTGAGATCGGGGAAAAGGTCACTGTCACTGATCCGGAAACGGGCGAAACCACGGTACGCGAGGTCGCTGGGACCATCGTCACTGAGGACGACAAACACTTCGTCGACCTCTCCTTCGAAACGACCGACGGCACCGACTCCTTGGTCACGACCACGACCCACCCGTTCTGGTCCGACTCCGAGGATGCTTGGGTGGAGGCTGGCGACCTCCAGCCCGGCATGACCGTGCGTGCCGCAGATGGATCCCGGGTTCCTGTGGTGAAGGTGCGTGATTTCGCCGAGCGGCAGCGCACGTTCGACCTCACAATCAGCGATATCCACGCGTATTATGTCCTGGCCGGGGAAAAGCCACTACTAGTGCACAATAGCTCATTTGTATGCAAAGACGGGCCAAATGGGTGGCCTGTTCCGAGCATGGATAACTGTCTTGAGTGTGCGCAAAAAATCAGGGAAAAAATTGGTGGCAATATTTATAGGATGACGGATTCGTACGGCGCTCGCCTCGGTCCCTCCAAGCGTGATCCGCGTGGAAGCTGGCATGAGCACTTCCTCGTGATCAAGGATGGAAAAGCTTACGATGGATTTACCGGTCCGGAGGGTATGGGAGTCGATGCGTATCGACGACAGTGGGATTATTGGGAGTATATAAAGCTCGACCACATGCCGGATCTGGAGTGAGTAGTGGACCTTCGAGAGCTCTGTTTCCATCTGAGAAACCGTCGACGGATGTATCTGTTCGATGATCGATTCTCGACCGTGGTGGCTTTTGTTGTCGGGTTCGATACGGCCCAAGATGGAAAACCGCTTCGGGGTTTTCAGGAGTGGGTATGCGAGAGGTTTATCGGCGGCCATTCGGGGCAACATTGGGCATTTGTGATTGCCTCGTCCCGAGTTCCTTCATCGGGAGGATACCTCTCCATTGATCGCATTCCGCAGGAGCTGGATAGTGGTCTGGTCGTGGAGCTGGTAGACCTCCTTGAGGAGTTCTCGGAGCGTCACAGCGAGATCGGACCATAGATGGCAATGAAGCCTCGCCAGGACCTTGTTCTGGCGAGGCTTCATTGATGGCGGCGGCGTTGAGTTTCGGAATGGTCCGACTGGCTGCTGTGCTTTGGCTTGATAGGGCTGGAGCCTGCTATGACCCCGCGCCAGGACGGGATCGAGATGGCCCGCTGGTTCCGCCAGATGATCGACGCTTCTGTAGCAAGGGAAAGGGGAAAGGGAAGAGGCTCTTCCGAAGACTTCGGAAGGCCTCTCAGCTGCCTGACGGCAGTACTTGACGGCAACGTCAGCGGACGGGGACCGCGCTCCTTAATCACGACGAGGCCGACTTCGGCAACTCGTCTGCCTCACCACATTGGATATGGCCTCAAGGTGACGCCCTCTATCGGTTCAGATCGAGAAGCGGCACGCCCCTGTCCTCGTACGCCTTGGGTGCGACCGTGGCGATGAGGGCGTCCGCTCCCCACTCGGGCAGGTGACGTACGGAGTGGATGGCCGCGGCGATGCCGGGCGGTACCCCGTCCCTGCGCAGTTCGGTGACGGCGAGTACGGCCGCGTAGTCGAGGTCGACGGTGTGGATGACGTCGAGCTGACCGATGTGTTCGGCCAGCCCGAGATACTCCTCGTCGGCCTCGAGGATGGACAGAGTCGGAACCCACAGCCGGGTCTCGGGCTCGAAGTGGGCCCGGTGGACGAGCGCGGACACCTGACGGTTGCCCGTCAGTGCGAGCAGGGTGGGAGTGTCGAGAACGAGGTGGTGCTGGATCACGCGGCGGACTCCTGACCGCGTGCGAAGGCGTCACGGAGCCTGCGCCCCATGGCCGCGCTCTCCTCGTCCGTCACCTCCACACCGAAGTGCTCCGCGAGATACTCCCGGGTCCGCTCGGCCCGCTCCCGCCGCTCCTCTTCGGTGAGCGTGCTCTCCGCGAACTCCTGCACCAGTGAACGGATCGACGTATTACGGGACTCCGCGATGACCGCCAGGCGGTCTCGGACCTCGGACGGTACCCGGATCATGGCGTCAGACATGGTGGAAGTATACGTCGGCGTATACGCGATGTCGGTCGCTTGTGGGAATCCCTGTTCCGGATGCCCTCCGTCCCGACGCGTTCGGAGCGGGGGCCGCCCACGGCGTCTCCGGCTGCGATGGCGTGGGGGCTTGAAGCTGCCGACTGCCTCAGTCGGCTGCCGTCGCGCCGACCGCCTTCGCGGACAACTCGGCGACCACCTCGTCGTCCTCGACGGTGGGCAACGGCCGGAACCCCAGCGAGGTGTACAGGCGCTCGGCGGTGGTGTTGTCCGGGTGGTACGACAGGCGCAGGACCTCACAGTCCGTACGGTCCGCCAGCCAGCGCATCAGAGTGCGCGCCGCCGCCCGCCCGACCCCCTTGCCCTGCTCGGCGGCGTCGATCAGCATGCCGCCGATCCAGTACGAACCGTCCTCGTCACGCCCCCACATGACATGCCCCACCACGGTGTCGTCGGCGCACACCGCGAGCGAGTTCCATACGCCCTCGCGGAGGGACAGGAGGAGGTAACGAGCGGCCAGCGCGGGGACGTACCGGCGTTGGCCGTCCAGCGGGGCGACATCCGCGACGGCCCGCCAGTTCTCGTCGTCCACGTCATGCAGGGCGACCTGTCGCCCCACGCCGTCCAGCAGCCTGAGAGTGATCATCTGGGCAGGCTACGAGGTTCCGTAGCCATTGCGGAGGCCCTTGCTTCATCCTCGGATACGGGATCGAGATAAACATCTCCCGATTCATCCAGGGTGACCTGATAAGTCGACCATTCACGCTTCAGCGACGTCTTGGACGTGCAGTAGCAGCGGTACTTGGTGACAGTGCCGGTGTCGAGCAGTGACATCTCCGGCATGGGGTCGCAAGCCGCTCTTGGTGCTTTGTCGTCCTCGCTGTTGTGGGCCTGTCGCCAGATCCGTTGATGAACCGCGTCCCGGAAGAGGGGGGCTTTCACGGGGATCACCTCCTGCTCCCAACTCGCCAACCTGGTGGAGGCGCCTGGCAGCAGGGGATACGCGTCCTTGTGGAACCCCGAAATGGTTACCTCGTAAGGGACCTTGAGGCTCTCGTGGCCCTCGTGGCTCGCGACGCATTCGAAGACGCCGTGGTTCAGCGTCGCGTTCCCGCAGTCGATGGCCACCTTCGCGTCGGCGTCCCCCAGCTTGGGGTAGAAATCCTCGTAGATGTCGTCCTTGACATCGTTCATGCCGAAGGGTTCGTTCTTGCCGTGCGGGCGTTCGTGGTCGCCCGGATTGACGCTGCCGTCGAACGGCGTCGGTCTCTTCGTCAGCTCCACAACCGCGCCGGCCTTGAAGGGCGGTGGGTCATCCCTCGTCACCACGTCGTGGAACCACATGAAGAACCACACGACGGGCGCGATGATCGCGCCGAGAATCGCGAGCGTAATGATCACTGAGCAGCAGAGGACCGAGGGGCTGAGTTCCGCGTTGGCTGTCTGTGGAGGACGACCAGCGACCATGCTGTACGAGCACCTTGACTTACGTGGGCCAGTTCCCCGCGAGGAAAGCCGACCAGGCGGTGGGGGAGAGGGTGAGGAGGGGGCCGGTGGGCCTCTTGGAGTCGCGGATGTGGATGGTGTGGGGGCAGGGGGATATCTCTACGCAGTCGCCGCCCTCGCCGTCGCTGTGGGAGGACTTGCGCCAGGTGTAGGCGGCTTCGAGGCATTCGCCGCCAGCGCCACTGCTGTGGCTGGACTTGAACCAGTTGAGTCGCTCAGTGCTCACAGTTCCCCCAGCATCTTCTCGATCAGCGCCCGGGACTCCATTGGGTTGAGCGCCAGCGCGCGCATGATCCCATAGCGGTCGGCGATCTGTCGTACGCCTTCCGGGTCGGTGACCAGGCGTGGGTATCCCTGCCCTTCCGTGTACGCCACCTGCCCATGCCCCTTGGGTGTCAACAGGTTGAACGCGCTGTCCAGGTTGGGGTGTTCCTCTCGGGAGGTCGGCATCACCTGAATCTCGACGTTGCGCATGCTCCCGAAGCGCAGCAGATTCCGCAGTTGCTCCTTGTGAACGGCTCGTCCGCCGATCGGCCGTTGCAGCACAACCTCCTCCAGGACGTAGCTGCACATCGGTGGAGGCCAGCCCTCGAAGATCTGCTGGCGGGCCATTCGGTCGGCCACGCGCATCTCGATGGTCTCGGCGCTCAGCAGCGGGCGCCACTGCGAGAAGACCGCCCGCGCATAGTCCTCCGTCTGCAACAACCCCGGCACCCCCTGGTTGGCATAGAAGTGCAGCTCAACCGCCTCCGCCTCCAACCCCGCATAACTCCGATACCACTCCGGATGCCTCGTCCGCGCCTTCTTCATCCCCTCCTTGATCTCAGGGACCATCGCCCTCAACAGCCCCCCGGCATCAAGAAGTTCATCCGCCTTCTCCAGCACCTCCGGCCGAGCCACCCGCACCCCCCGCTCCATCGCGCCGATGGCGTCCGGCCCGTACCCCACCGCCTCGCCCAGCTCCTTCTGCGTCAGCCCCGCCCGCTCCCGCAGCAGCTTCAGCAGCTTGCCGACCGCCGTGAACAACCCGGTCGTACCGTCCGCCTCCGCCGGAGTCTCCGGCCTCCGCTCATCCGCCATCGATCCCGCCCTCACCTCGTCGTGGTCACGGCCGACGAGCCGACGCCTCGCGCACCGCACCCATACGGCTACATAGCGTCCCGCCGTCGCACCTGGTCAGACTAGAACCGGACGACCACGCTGAGTGACATGAATGCGGAAATCCCCACCACAACCGCCACGACTTCCACCGTCCTCGGTGAATTCAGGCAACTCTTCACTCCCAGCCGCCGAGGCGCCCGGCTCGCGCGAAGGACCGTCGCCCAGCGGCTGCACGCTTGGGGCATCGCCCGGGGGAGCGAGGTGTACGAGAACGCGGTGCTGGTCACCGCCGAGCTGGTGACGAACGCCGCGATGCACGGGTACGTCCAGGGGCACAGCTTTCTGCTGAAGGTGGTGTGGGTGACCGGCACCGTACGTATCGAGGTGGCCGACGCGTGCGAGAAGCAGCGGCCGAAAACGCGGCGGTCGGAGCCCGAGGCCGAGTCCGGGCGAGGGCTGCTGATCGTCGAGGCCCTCGCCGACAAGTGGGGCGTCGAGGACCGCGACCTGGGCAAGACCGTTTGGGCCGAGCTGAGTACCAGTATCAGTACCGGGTGTCAGGGGGTGTCAGGCCGAGTGTCAGAAGGGGTGACACCCGCGCCTGCCTAGGGGTTTGGGTGTCAGAGGCCCCTGACTGTCAGAGGGTGTCAGGGAGGGGCGCTCTTCGGGTCTAGTGACTACCGGCCCCAGCGGTAGCAGCATGGCCCACTTTCAGCCCGCGCAGCCAACGTCTGCTAGGGCGTCCGCCGCATCCTCCCCTGACGCAGTGGACGTACACGGGTGAAATGGAATATTAACCCCAATATGTACGCCACTACGAATAAAACTGGGATGGCCACCAGGCACGCTTTGACGCTGTGCCAAATCTGCCAAACCGCCCCGAAATATAGCCAGAGAAGACCCATCGCACCTGATTGGATTGCCCCAAGCGAGAACTCCTCCCCCTTGGAGCGGAAGAGAAGCAACACAACAGCCATCGTCCAGAAGGCCGCCGGGAAGCTGAGGGCGCCACCCCATGGAATCGGATAAAGAAGCAGAAAATAGGCAGCACCTAGAGGCAAAGACAGCGTGAACATCCAGCTACTGATGGTCGCAGCTCTACGCGAGTTAAACATGGGCCCCTCTCTTACCTCGGAACGCAAGAGTGGCATGTCAGCCCCAACGCCGCCTGAGCCTCCACTCTTTCTCCTCGGGCAAGAGGGCTGAGACTGGAGTGATCCCCACAACGGCCGTAGCCCGGCACCGCACTACCCAGTAGCCGCCCACGGCGGTGGAGCCTCAACGAGGGAAGGCGTCCCGAAGAACGCTCGTCCGAAGGGCGGTCCTTCTTCTCCGCACATGATGACCGACGGCCCGACCCGGCGACACCTCTCGCATTGGCGTGAGATGGGCCGATTGTGGGGGTCCACCCGAACGGGCCGCTATTCGCTAACGTCCTGGTCAACCGGCGATGCGATCGCTACCCAGGTCGCTAACGTTAGCGGTCCCGCCGCTACCGATAGCAGCAACTCGGGCCCGTCGCCGGGCCGTCTGTGGGCCGTCCGAGGGTGGCCAGTGACGACAGGCGACGACAGCAAGTGCCCAGCTCATTGGCGGGCCACGGAGCAACTCCGCAGCCCGCCAAGGGGGTTGTTCAGTTCCAGTACCAGCCCGTAAGAGCGTCAGGACGTGGGCTCGTCCAGCTGCGGCTCCAGCAGCACCTCGGTCACGCTCACGCCCTTGGAGGCGCCGAACGTCTCGACCATCACTCCGAGGTAGGTGCCGGTCACCTCCAGAGCAGCGCGGTCGTCCCCCAAGCGCAGGTCGAGCCTTGCCCGGGGCGCGCCCCCCTGGTCCGGCATGCGGTGGATCCGCGCCGCCGGGTAGCGCAGGCTCGTCAGCTTCGCCTGCACCGCCTCGTAGGTGGTCGTGTCCATGCCCGAGAACGCCTTGCTGATGCGCAGTGCGTTCCGGTCGGCGACGCACTGCTCGGTGGCGTCCAGCGGCACCGGATCGTAGGGGTCCGTCGGCACCGGATCGATCGGATCGACCGACGTGGTCTCGGTGGCGGAAGGCGCCGCCAACTCACCGCTGTCCTCGACGTCCGGGGCACAGATCTGCCAGAAGAGGTCTTGCATCTCGAAGAACCGGAACTCCGCGTCGTCGCTCGCCGCGGCGACGCCGACCGTGGAGGTCTGAGCAGCCGTGGCGCTCTGCGCGCCGAGGCCGCCCAGGACGACGGCGCCCCCGAGCGCGGCCGCCAGCAAGGACTTCGGAAGGAAGTGCTTCGCAAGGAAATTCGGTCTCATGCCTGAACCATGCCGGTCACCCGCGACCGCCCACATGAGTACCCGTACTCAATCCACCAGACTCAATCCACCAGGTCAGCCGCCGTGAGCAACCGCGTCAGGTCCGTCCGCGACCGGACGTGCAACTTTCGGTAGATGCGGGTGAGATGGGCCTCGACCGTCTTCCGGGACACGAACAGCGACGCCGCCGCCTCCGTGTTGTTGAGGCCGCGTGCGATCGCCCGTGACACCTGGAACTCCTGGGGTGTCAGCTGGTCGAGCACCCCGCCCATGCGGCCGGCGGGACGAGCCGGACCACCGGCGGCACCACCCGTCCCACCAGTCCCAGCGGTCCCACCCGTTCCACCCGTTCCACCCGCCACGGAGTGGCCCGCCGTGCTCACCATCCCCCCGGCCGCCGCCAATTCACTCGCCGCCCGCCGGGCCCACGGCACCGCCCCCAGCCGTTCGAAGCAGGCCAGGGCGGAGGACAAGGGGGCGCGGGCGGCACCCGGCCGCCGGTACCTGCGCAGCACCTCGGCCGAGCAGAGCAGCGTCCGGGCCCAGTCGAACGGCCCTGTCGTCCGCTGATGGGCCTTCAACGCGGCCCCGAAGTACGTCTCCGCCTCCTCCGGTGTCTCCGCCAGCAGACCCCGTACCCGGGCCGCCGCGGCCTCCGCCGACGCGAGCCCCGTCTCCCGCGCCCGCTCCTCCAGCCACCCGACCACTTCACCCGCCCGCGCCGCGTTCCCTGCCCGTACGTGCGCCTCGGCCAGGTCCGCCGCGAACGGAACCACCTCCGGATTGCCGATGCCCTGCTCGATCGCCAGTGACAACGTTTGCTCCAGCTGGTCGGTGGCCGCGTCGTGGTCCCCGTACGCGAGGGCCGACAGTCCCAGCACCGCCGTCATGTGGAACTCCTGGCAGCCGATCCCGTACGCCCCGCACTCCCGCCGCGCCCGCGCCACATGCTCCTCGCACTCGACGCGGTCGCCGCGCAGGGCCTCCAGCCGGGCCAGGCAGTAGAGGGCGTAGCTCACGCAGGTCAGCTGGCCCAGTTCCTCCGCCCAGCGCAGGGCCTCCGTCAAGTCGCCGCGCGCGGAGGCCCATTGGCCGATACGGGTCTCCAGCTCACCCCGTACCGCGAGCGTGAAGCCCAGCACCCCCACCGCGCTGTGCTGCCGCGCCGACTCCACCGCCGTGTTGAGCAGCCGGCGTCCGCGGACGAACTCCTCCGCGCGGCTCCAGGCCTGGCCGGCGATCGCGTAGACCTGCTGGTCGCGGACGGGGTCGCCGCCGGTGCCGTGGCGGTCGGCGGCCTCCAGCATCTCGCGGCCCTCGGCGGTACGGCCGGACATGACCAGGGCGCCGCCGAGGAGGGTGAGGCTGTACCAGCGTTCGGGTCCGGACTCGGTGGCGAGGGCCAGGGACTCCTCGGCCACGCGTACGGCCGCGGGGACGTGGCCGTCGAGGCGGGCCGCCGCCGTCGCTTCGGCGAGGAGCAGGCAGGCGCGGGTGGGGTCGGTGTCGCGTACGGCATCGGCGGCGTTCATGAGGAGGCCGTACGCCTGCGCCGTCTCGCCCTTCCAGGTGTACATCCGGCCCAGCAGGCCCTGGATGACGGCGCGCATCGCCGGGTCGGGGGTGATCCGCAGCGCCTCCTCGCACCACTGCGGCCCCGCCGGGGAGCCGCTGAGCAGGGCGTCGGAGGCGGCGTGGTGGAGGCGGTCGGCGCGGGGGGCCGGGTCGGGGGTGAGTTCGGCCGCGCGGCGCCAGGCGAGGGCCGACTCCCCGAAGGCGCTGCGCCTACGGGCCTCCAGCGCGGCTTCGGCGAGCGCGGCCGCCGCTTCCTCGTCGGGGCCGGGGGTCGCGGACGCCCGGTACCAGGCGTGCAACGGGCCCGTACTCACCTCCGCCAGCGCCTGGAACGCGGCGTACCGGTGCGCGATGGGCGCACGGCCCAGCACCAGCGCGCGCAGCACCGGGTGATGGAAGTCCAGCCCGTCCGCCGTCGCCGTGATCAGGCCGTCCTCCTCGGCGGGGGAGAGGGCGTCGAGGGAGAGCCCGGCCGCCTCCAGGGCCTTGCGCAGGGGGCCGGCCGCCGTCGAACGGCTCGCGGCCAGGACGACCAGCGCGCGGCGGACGGGGTCGGACAGACCGTCGATACGGGTCGCCCAGGCACGCTCCAGATGGCTGCCGAGGGAGGGTGGATCGAGCAACGGCCGTTCCCCACGCGCCTGTTCGTCCGTCAGCCCGCTCGCTATCTCGCGCAGGGCGAGCGGATTGCCACCGCTGATGCGTACCAGATCGGCCAGTACGTTGGGGGTCACGCTGCCGTCCAGCAGAGTGGCGCACTCCTCCGGTGCCAGCCCGCCCACCTGCACGGTGGGGATACTGCGGCGCGGGCCCGACTCGCCGTGGTCCTCGCGGGAACCGAGGGCCAGGGCGACCCGCTCACTCGACAGACGGCGGGCGACGAAGAGAAGGACGCGCTGGGAGGAGGGGTCCACCCAGTGCAGGTCGTCGACGATGACGACGACCGGGCGTTCGTCGCCGAGCGCCGCGAGGACGTTCAGGGCACCCATACAGGCGGCGTACGGATTGCCCGGCAGGTCCGCCGGGTCGCCGCTCAGGGCGAGGCAGGACTCCAGGGCCGAGCGCTGGGCTCCGGGGAGTTCCCTGAAAAGGGATGAATGGGGCATCAGTAGGTCGCCGAGGGTGGCGAAGGGGAGTACGGTCTCGGTCTCGATGCCCCGGGCGCGCAGGACCGTGGCCGGGGCCGCGCCGGAGCTCCCGGCCGCCGCCCGCTCCGCCGCGTAGTCCAGCAGGGCGGTCTTCCCGATGCCGGGCTCACCCCACAGCAGCAGTGCGGCCCCTCCCGCCCCACCCGCCACGAGCAGGTCGTCCATCAGCCGGCGTTCCCGCTCCCGACCGACGAGTCCCCGTAACAATGCGCCACCTCCTGGTGTCCGCCTGCGCCCGTCCCCGCCCGTCCCCGCCCGTCCCCCGCCCGTCCATCATGCCCGTAGGGGGAGAGGTCAGGGGAGATGTAGGGACTTCCCGGAAGCGAGGGGGGTCGCCCCGGGCCTTCAATGGTCTCGCGGAACAGCACCACAAGGGATCGCAACAACGGGGGACCGCAACAGGGGATCCCGGCAAGGGAATCCAAGGGAAACCAAGGGAAACCAACGGGGGAATCCACGGGGAACCAAGGAAACCAGGGGCACCAAGGGAAATCAGGGGAATGAACCAGGTCGCGGAACTAGGGGGACGGCCCATGCCGGCATCCGTGGGACGCGGGGATCTCACCTCAGCATCCGACCGGCTCGACTCGGTCGAGATCAAGGTGACGTTCTCGGGTGCGGGCGCGGCCGCCGCGACTTGGGCGCTGGCGCCGGACACCGGGGGAGCCCGGCGCCGCGTCTACTTCTGTGAGGCCCTCGCCCGCTCCACGGCGCCAGGTCAACTGCCGCTTCTGGATGCGGGGTTGATCCTGCGCCTACGGGCGGGGAGCGGGCGGGGCGGGGCCGTGACCGCGGAATTACGGCCCTGTCGCCGGTCCCGGCTCTCGGAACGATGGCTGAGCTTCCGTGAGCAGGGACCGGATTCCTTCCACCTGGCGGACGCCTGGGCCGGCGACCGCCGTGTCCTGTCCGCCACGCTCGTCTCCGACTGCGGCCGTACGGCGGTGGAGGCCGCCGCCACCGGCACCAAGCCGCTGGAACTCGTCTTCTCCGACCGCCAGCGCGCGTTCCTCACGGAGTGCGCCGACATCGACGTCGGCTACGGCTCACTCGACGTCCTCGGCCCCGTCCACCTGGTCCGCTGGCCCGGCGTCCGTCTCGACCACCACGAAGTCACCCTGGAACGCTGGACTGTGGCCGGCGACCAGTCCCTTGAGTGGCTGGAGGTGTCCAAGCGGGTCGCCCCCGAGGGCGCGGAGGTTGTGCAGGCCTCCCTCACGGCCCTCCTGAAGGGGAAGGGTCTCGAACCGGACCTGGGTTCGGGCATACGTGTGCGGCGGGTGCTGGAGGAACTGGTCGCGGGCGGCGTCTGAGACCAGAGGGCCTGTGCTTCGGCTCCGGGTCCGTGGTGGCTGGTCGCGAGGTCCCCCGAGCCCGTTCAGGGCGAAAACAGGCTCCAGCGGCAGCGCGCCCCAAAGGGGCGCGGGGCTGCATCACTGTGCGGCTCCGCCGCGTGAGCGCGACTAGCCACGACGAACCCACAGCCGATCGACGGCACGCGCCCACACCGACGGCCCGCTCAGCCCACCCCCACCGCCCTCAGCACCGCCGCAGTCGCCGCCGCCCCCAGCACCACCACCACGAACGGCGCCCTCCGCCACGCCAGCAGCCCGCCGACCAGTACCCCGGCCGGGCGGGCCCACCCGGCGAAGCCGCCGTCCTCGGTCAGGGCGCCCGCGGCCAGCAGTGCCACCAGGAGCACCACGGCGGCTCCGGCCGGCAACTCCCGTACGCGTACGTCGAACTCGGGCCCGGGACTACATGTCGTACCGGGGGACGTGCCGCGCTCGTACGAGGCGCTGGCGCCCGGGACGGCGTTCGTGCTGATGATGCAGCACACCTGAAAAGGCTCCGGGCCGTTGCGGTGGGCAAAGGCAGGAGCCCCTGCGCCGAATGGCGAGGGGCTCCTTGGGTACTGCTCTCAGACGTCGTCAGAGGGGCATCCCTCGGATCAGACGGGGGTGACGTTCTCCGCCTGCGGGCCCTTCGGGCCCTGGGTCACGTCGAAGGAGACCTGCTGGTTCTCCTCCAGCGAACGGAAGCCGCTCGCATTGATGGCGGAGTAGTGAACGAAGACGTCGGGGCCGCCGCCTTCCTGGGCGATGAAGCCAAAGCCCTTTTCGGCGTTGAACCACTTCACGGTTCCGGTAGCCATAAGCCCTCCTTGGGCCCAAAGGGTTGCCCTGCTCCAGAACCCTGCAAGTGTGAAAACAAGATGCCGCACAACTGCATACGTCTGAAAACGACGAGAGCCCGCGGTCACATGCTCCGCAGGCTCTGTACTGCAAGGGAAACCAAACTGCAACTTGCGGGCGAGCCTAGCACGCACGCAGGGGAATGCAATAGAGGGCAAGATCACGTCACCCGGATGTTTGGGTCGCTCGGGATCGGGGTTGACGCGAGGCCTCTTCTTCACCACCAGCGCCACTGACGACACGCCGCCGAACGTATTGACAGGGGGTGTACGTCCGGTTTAACGGACCCCTCTCGGCCCCCGGAGGCCGCACCGTACCCCATGAGGGTTAGCCTCGCGATGTGGACAATTCTCGCAACCGGCCGCGCGTCGGGCACATCCAGTTCCTGAACTGCCTGCCCCTGTACTGGGGGCTCGCGAGAACGGGCACGCTCCTCGACTTCGAGCTCACCAAGGACACCCCGGAGAAGCTCAGCGAGCAACTGGTGCGCGGGGACCTCGACATCGGGCCCATCACGCTCGTCGAGTTCCTGCGCAACGCGGACGACCTGGTCGCCTTCCCCGACATCGCGGTCGGCTGCGACGGGCCGGTGATGTCGTGCGTCCTCGTCTCCCAGGTGCCACTCGACCGCCTGGACGGCGCACGCGTCGCCCTGGGCTCCACCTCACGCACCTCCGTACGCCTCGCGCAGTTGCTGCTGGCCGAGAGCGTCGGCGTACAACCGTCGTACTACACCTGCCCGCCCGACCTCTCGCTGATGATGCAGGAGGCGGAGGCGGCGGTGCTCATCGGCGACGCGGCGCTGCGCGCCAACCTCCTCGACGGCCCGAACTTCGGTCTTGAGGTGCACGATCTGGGCGCCATGTGGAAGGCCTGGACGGGGCTGCCGTTCGTCTTCGCGGTGTGGGCGGCGCGGCGCGACTACCTGGAGCGCGAGCCCGACGTCACCCGCAAGGTCCACGAGGCGTTCCTGGCCTCCCGCGACCTGTCCCTGGCCGAGGTCGGCAAGGTCGCCGAACAGGCGGCCCGCTGGGAGGCCTTCGACGAGCGGGTCCTGGAGCGGTACTTCACCACCCTCGACTTCCGCTTCGGCGGGCCTCAGCTGGCGGCGGTCGCCGAGTTCGCGCGCCTGGTCGGACCGACCACCGGATTCCCGGCGGACGTGAAGGTGGACCTCCTTTCCTGACCCTTTCCCGACCCCTCCCTCTTCCCGACCCCTCCCTCTTCCCGGCCACTCCCACCAGAAGTCCCCACCAACTCGCCAGAAATTCATTTGACGCATTCCGCGTCGTGTGGCAATGGCCGCCGACGTTCGCATTCCCATTCGGGCGTACGGCACTACGCTGCTGGGGAGCCGTGCGTCGTGGAGTTCGTACGGGGGAACGTACGGCGTGACGTACGGGGGAGGTGTCGCCCATGCAACCGCTCGATGTCGGCGAACCCACGGTCGTGGGGCCCTACCGGCTCCTCGGCCGGCTGGGGTCCGGCGGGATGGGCCGCGTCTATCTGGGGCGCAGCGCGGGCGGCCGCACCGTCGCCGTCAAGGTCGTGCACCCGCACTTCGCCCTGGACGAGGAGTTCCGCGCCCGCTTCCGCCGCGAAGTCGACGCGGCCCGCCGGGTCGGCGGCGCCTGGACGGCCCCCGTCCTCGACGCGGACCCGGAGGCCTCGGTCCCGTGGGTGGCGACGGGTTACGCGGCGGGCCCCTCCCTCGCCGGGGCGATCGCGGACGGCGGCCCGCTGCCCCCGCACTCCGTACGCGTACTGGGCGCGGGCCTCGCGGAAGCGCTGTCGGCGGTCCACGCGCTGGGCCTGGTCCACCGGGACGTCAAGCCGTCGAACGTCCTGCTGACCGTGGACGGCCCCCTCCTCATCGACTTCGGCATCGCGCGCGCCACGGACGGCACGGCGTCCCTCACCTCCACCGGAGTATCGATCGGCTCCCCCGGCTACATGTCGCCCGAGCAGATCCTCGGCAAGGGCGTCACCGGCGCGGCGGACGTCTTCTCCCTCGGCGCGGTGCTCGCGTACGCGGCAACGGGCCAATCCCCTTTCCCCGGCGACTCCTCCGCCGCCCTCCTCTACAAGGTCGTCCACGAAGAGCCCCAACTGGACGGCCTGGAGGGGGACCTTCGGGACCTGGTCGAGCACTGCCTGTCCAAGGAACCCACCGCCCGCCCGGCCCCGGACGAGGTCGCCCGCACCCTGGCCCCCCAGGGCGCGGCCCGCCTGGTCGCGGCGGGCTGGCTGCCGGGCCCCCTGGTGGAACAGGTCGGCCGAAGCGCGGTGCAACTGCTGAACCTGGACGCGGGGGAGGGGGTCCGTTCCGGACCGGTGGGGTTCAGCAGCCCGTCGGTGTCGGCGGGGGATCCGGTGGCGGCGACGCCGAATGCTGTGGGGGCGGGCTCGACAGGCGGCGCGGAGGGAGTGGCTGGGACTGCGGGGGGCGTTGAGGCGGCGGGGGTGTCTGGCGCTGCTGGGACGACTGATACTGCCGGGGTGTCTGGTGCCATCGGGATCAGTGGCGCGGCGGGGGTGTCTGGTGCTACCGGGACAGGCGGCGCGGCGGGAGTGGCCGGGACGTCCGGGGTGGCTGGCTGGGCCGGGGCGAAGGCCGAAGTCCCGGCCGGGACCGGGGTGTTCGGCCCGCCGCCGGTGATGTCGCCTCAGGCGCCGCCCATGACGCCCGGGACCGCGCCGCCCGGGACCGCGCCGCCTGTGACGCCTGTGACGCCCGCGCCGCCCATGACACACGTGCCGGGGCAACGGGCCGACGCCGTGGTGGCGGACACGGTGCCGCCGGTCTCGCCGTCTCCGTCATCGGCGTCGCCGGGCAAGTTGTCGCTGAGCGTGGCGGCGACGTCGACGACCGACGCGAACGGGCGTGGCCGGAGGGTGAGTTGCTCGGTCGCGCTGGCGGTAGCGGGGGCGTTCGCGGTGGTGAGCCTGGGTTCGGTGTTCGGGTTCGGGATGCTGGGGGGCGACGAAGACAACGGCGCTGACGCGGCCGGCCCGGGACCGTCGGTGAGCACGAGCCCGACCGACGGGACCCAGGACTCGGAGCTGCCGGGCGACGCGAAGGGCGACGTACCGAAGAAGTACCTCGGCACCTGGGAGGGCGACGGCTACGCCCTCGACGGCAACCTCCCGGCAGGCACGTTCCACGTAACCGTCGAACAGGCGGCGGTTGGGGACGAGTTGGGTACGTTCCGCTCCGTTGATCTCCTCGGTGGCGCCTGCGACGACAAGCTCGTCCTCAAGAAGGTCACCCAGGACCACATCGTCGCCACGAGCATCGCCGACACCAAGAACAACCCCAAAACCTGCACCAAGAACACCCACGAGATCACCCTCACCCCCGTCGGCAACGAACTCCAGTACACGTCGAACAACGCGGCCGCAGGCGACCCGACGTCCCGCATGGCAAAGGTGAAGTAAGGCGGGCGGGCGGGTCGTTCGTCTGCGGTTGGGTGTGGGCCACTCGTGCAGTTCCCCGCGCCCTGAAAGGGGCGCGGGGAACTGCACGAGAAGCCCCACCGGACCCGCAGCTGGGGGTCGAAGGGGCGCAGCCCCTGGGGATGGGAATGGGTAGGGGCGGCGGGGGCGAAAACAATCCAGCCCCCCACGCCCCCCTCCTCATAGGCTGCCCACGTGGACCTCGACCCCTGGCTCATCGCCCTCACCCTCACCGCCGCGCTGTGGGGCGCAGCCACAGGCACCCTCCTCCCCCGCCCCGCCTACCGCTTCACGGTCGACGAAGAATCCCCCTGGCAACACGCATGCCCCACCGGCCACCACATCACCGGCATGGCATCCGGCTGGCTGGGCCCCGCCCGCTGCACACCCCCCACCACCACCACCGCCACCCCCACCCCCACCACCACCCCCACCCCCACCACCACACCCACCCCCACCTGCACCTACGGCCCCCACACCCCCACCGTCGCCACAACCACCGCCCTGGTCTGCGCCACCCTCGCCCTGACCACCGGCCCCCGCCCCGAACTGGCCGTCTGGCTCCTCCTCGCCCCCCTCGGCGTCCTCCTCGCCCTCGTGGACCTCAAGGCACAACGCCTCCCGGACCCCCTGACCCTCCCCTTCGCAGGCCTGACCCTCACCCTGCTGGGCGCGGCGGCGTTCGTACCCGAACACGCGGGCCAGTGGCGTACGGCGGCCTACGGCGCACTCGCCCTCGGCGGCTTCTACTTCCTCTTCTTCCTGATCAGACCCGTGGCCCTGGGCTTCGGCGACGTGAAACTGGCCCTCGGCCTCGGCGCGGCCCTCGGCTGGTACGGCTGGGGCGCGCTCTACCTCGGCACCTTCGCCGGCGCCCTCATCGGCAGCGCGTACACCCTGCTCCTGGCGGCCCGGCGCCGAGCCGTACGCGGACAAATGATCGCGCTCGGCCCATTCATGATCGCCGGAGCGTACGTGGGCCTACTCCTGGAGGCGTACGCGGCGTGAGGTGCCCCACCCCGCCCCGCCCCACCCCAGGCCCTCCGACCCCCGCCCCCGGAGTTATCCACAGGCGCGCGGGCTGACGTCGGCCGATCCGAACCCCTGGCGTAGGCTGGCCTGGTCCGTTCAACCCTTACGAAAGGGACGCTCCCGGTGACCGAGAAGGCCGACCTCCAGTCCGTTCTCGACCGTGCCGCAGAGGGTGGGCGGATCACTCCAGAGGAGGCGCTCGACCTCTACCGCGACGCCCCGCTGCACGCGCTCGGCGCCGCCGCCGACGCCGTACGCAAGCGGCGGTACGCGGGCACGGAGCACATCGCGACGTACATCATCGAGCGGAACATCAACTACACGAACGTATGCGTGACGGCGTGCAAGTTCTGCGCGTTCTACGCCCCGCCGAAGGCCACGGACAAGGGCTGGACGCGCGATCTCGACGACATCCTGCGCCGCTGCGCGGAGACCGTCGAGCTGGGCGGCACGCAGATCATGTTCCAGGGCGGCCACCACCCGGACTACGGGGTGGAGTACTACGAGAAGCACTTCGCCGCCATCAAGGAGGCGTTCCCGCAGCTGGTCATCCACTCCCTCGGCGCGTCCGAGGTCGAGCACATGGCCCGTATCTCGAAGGTGAGCGTGGAGGAGGCCATCCAGCGCATCCACGCGGCCGGTCTCGACTCCTTCGCGGGCGCCGGCGCGGAGCTGCTTCCCGCGCGCCCCCGCAAGGCCATCGCGCCCCTCAAGGAGTCCGGCGAGCGCTGGCTGGAGATCATGGAGGCCGCGCACAACCTGGGCGTGGAGTCCACGTCCACGATGCTGATGGGCACCGGCGAGACCAACGCCGAGCGCATCGAGCACCTGCGCATGATCCGTGACGTACAGGACCGGACGGGCGGCTTCCGGGCCTTCATCCCGTACACCTACCAGCCCGAGAACAACCACCTCAAGGGCCGTACGCAGGCCACGCTCTTCGAGTACCTGCGCATGATCGCCATCGCCCGGCTCTTCATGGACAACATCGCCCACATCCAGGGCTCCTGGCTCACCACCGGCAAGGAGGTCGGCCAACTCTCCCTGCACTACGGCGCGGACGACCTCGGCTCGATCATGCTGGAGGAGAACGTCGTCTCCTCCGCCGGCGCCAAGCACCGCTCCAACCGCCTGGAGATCATCGACCTGATCCGCAAGGCCGGCCGCGTCCCCGCCCAGCGCACCACGACGTACGAGCACATCGTCGTCCATGACGACCCGGCGAACGACCCTGTCGACGAGCGCGTCATGTCCCACATCTCGTCCACGGCCATCGAGGGCGGCACGGCCCACCCCGAGTTGAAGCTGCTGAGCGCCAACTAGGCCGCACATGCTGACCATTCACGCCGCCGACGAGGTGCGGTACACATGGGACGACCCCGAGCCGATCAAGGACGGGGCCGTCGCCGTCGAGGGCATCCGGGTCCATGCCGTGGGCCCGCTGGCGCAGATCCAGGAGCGGTTCCCGGCCGCCCGCGTCCGGCGGTGGCCCGGTGTCCTGGGGCCCGCGCACATCCACGAGGGCCCGTTGCCGGATGCGCCGACACCCCGTGAACGTATCCACGAGGTGCTCAAGTCGGGCGCGGTCGCGGTGCTGGAAGAGCACGCCAACACCCCCGAACTCCGCGCCGCCGCCCAGCGGAACGACGTAGTCGTGCTCCCTCGCCCCCGCCCCACGGCCATCATCGACACCGGCCGAGCCGACCTCGCCGTCCTCGACGACTCCGGCACGTGCATCGCCACGGTGTGCGCGGGCCGCTTGGTGCATCGCCGCCGCTGAGAGCAGCGCCCCTTCAGGGGCGCGGGGATCTGCGCGACCAGCCACATACAACCCGCAGCCCGCCGACGACAGAACCCCCCACTCTCATCCCGAGAACGCCTCCCCGAACGCCCCGTCCTCCTGATCAACCCCGCTGCACACCGTCAACGCATCCTCCGCGGACGAGTCGTCCCCACACTCCTGATCCCGGAACGTCGCCCACATCGACACCCAGGCAACCCCCTTCTCCTCCGCGAACTTCCGCACCTGCGCCGCGTCCTCCAACGTGAACGTCTCGTTGTCGACGTCATTGACACCCAGCATCGAGGTCAACGCCAACGCCCCCCACGCCGTGGAGCCACTCGTGCCGAAGATGTCCATCAACTGCTCGTGCGTCGCCTCGGCCGCCTGCTCCGCGTAGTCGCCCATGTCACCGTCGTACGAGCTGGCGTAGTTCATGGTCATGATGTTGACCGTGGTGACCTGGACCGCGTTGTCGTTGGCCGAGTCGAGCAGGGCCACGCCGTCGTCGTCGAGGCCGGACGGCATGACGGGGAGGGTGAAGGAGACGGAGAGGCCGGGGCGGTCCTTCTGGAGGAGCGCGATCGCCTCGGAGCGCAGGCCGACGGAGTCGGAGTCCTTCAGCGCGTCGCCCTCGACGTCGAAGTCGGCCTCGGTCGAGCCGGCCGCGTCGAGCGCCGCACCGTACGCCTCGGCGAGCTCGGACGCGCTGTCGCAGGCCTCCGCCAACTCCGCTCCCGAGGCGCCGCCGAACGAGACCCGCACCGACGCCCCGGATGCGGTGAGCGCCGAGATCCGGGACTTCACCGCCGAGTCGTCGATCGCCTGCGTCCCGTTCCACGCGGGCGTGCACGCGTCGCCGTCGGCGATCACGAACGCCAGGTTGTACGCGGCGGCGGACCCGGCGTCGTCGAGGTCGGAGGCGTCCGTGGCGTTCACGTAGGGCGCGTACGTCGTGGCCGGGCCGCTGGGCGTGGACGCGGACTCCTTGGTCTTCGTGGTGCAGCCCGCGCAGGCCAGGACCACCATGCATATCAGTCCGGCGGCCGGTTTCAGGGAATTCCTCACGGTACTCACGATGGAAATGAATCACACCCGGCTGTGCTTCATGTGTGCTTCCTGAAGATTGCAGAAGGCGCGCTAATCGGACAAACGTGCCCCTCCGGGCGGGATGTATCCCCTCAAAAGCAAGCTGCGCGGCTTCGCAGTCGTTCGTGGAATTTCTAAGGGAATGGGCAGGTCAAGGAGATTCTCATGGGCGTCTCACAAGAGAAGCTGGGAATTGGCCAAATAAAGGCCGCCTAATATCCGGGGATATGCAATCCGAGTCCGCCAACGAAAACTTCTCCCCCGAGGCCGTGTACAGGGGGTCGGCAGAGGACGGCCCCGTGTTCGTCGACAACTCCGGGCGCCGCGCGAGACCGCTGCGCCGCTGCGGCACGCTGCTCGGGGTCGTCTGCCTCGGTTACGCCGTAGTGCTCGGCATGGCGTTCATGGGCTGGGGCATCTCCGAGTCCCCGTCCGAACTGTTCCCCTTCGCTGGAGGCGGCGGCCAGTCCGGCGCACCGGGCGGCGGCGGCACCGGCCCCCAGCCCCAGGGCGGCGTGGCCCCCGAGGGCATCCCCTTGGGCGCCGCCGACGGAGCCCCCGGCGGCACCCCGCCCTCCGGCGCCCCCACCGCCGTACCGTCCCCGTCCGCGTCCGCCAACTGACGGGAGCGCACCACCTCATGAGCACGACGACACCCGCGCGCCGAGGCCGCCGACGCGCCCCCTCCAAGCTTCAACGCGCCACCGGCAAGGCCGCCGCCCTCCAGAAAGACGGTGGGCGGGCCGGACGCGGGTGCGTCCGGCCCGTACTGCCACAATGGGCCCGTGACCCGCGCATCCCTGGACAAGCAGCCGCACGAAGTCGCCTCGATGTTCGACCGAGTGGCGAAACGGTACGACCTGACCAACGACGTGCTGTCCCTCGGACAGGACCGGCGCTGGCGCAAGGAGGTCGCGCGGGCGGTGGACGCCCGTCCCGCCCAGAAGATCCTGGATCTGGCGGCCGGCACGGGCACGTCCTCGCTGCCCTTCGCGCAGACCGGCGCCTACGTCGTGCCGTGCGACTTCTCCCTCGGCATGCTCCAGGTCGGCAAGGAGCGCACTTCCTGGCTGCCGTTCACGGCGGGCGACGCGACGAAACTGCCGTTCAGGGACGACACCTTCGATGCGGTGACCATCTCCTTCGGCCTCAGGAACGTGCAGGACACCGACACCGCGCTGCGTGAGCTGTACCGGGTGACCAAGCCCGGCGGCCGCGTCGTGATCTGCGAGTTCTCCCACCCGACCTGGACGCCGTTCCGGACCGTCTACACCGAGTACCTGATGCGCGCGCTGCCGCCCGCCGCCCGCGCGGTGTCGTCCAACCCGGACGCGTACGTCTACCTCGCCGAGTCCATCCGCGCCTGGCCCGACCAGGCGGGCCTCGCCGAGCGGCTCCGCCAGGCCGGCTGGGACAAGGTCGCGTGGCGGAACCTCACGGGTGGGGTCGTCGCACTGCACCGGGGGTTCAAGGTTCCCTCGTAAGAGGGATGTCCCTAAGGGACCCCTGTTGACGGGAACCGGTCAACAGAAAACTACCGTCCGTTGATACGTCAGTACACGCCGGCGCGCGTCTGACCACGTCTCATCACGGCACGAGTTTTCTGGATGACGGAGCGTTCCATGACGTCCTACTGCCCGCACTGCGGAACACCAGGTCCTGACGAGGCGCGCTTCTGCATGACATGCGGACGGGAACGCCTGCCGGTTCCGGCGGCGGGGGCGGGCAGCACAGGAGCCGGGACACCCCCGGCTCCGCCCGGGGCACCACCGTCCACCCCACCGACGGCTCCACCGGCAACTCCGCCCCAGACACCCCCGGCGGCTCCACCGGCAACTCCGCCCCAGACACCCCCGGCGGCTCCACCGGCAACTCCGCCCCAGACACCCCCGGTGGTACCGCCTCAGACACCCCCGGGGGCTCCGGGAACGGCGGCCGTACCCACATTCCCGCCGGGCGCTCCGGGAATGGCCCCACCGGCGCTTCCCCCGGCAGCCCCACCGGGAGCGCCACCCCTCGGCCCACCGCCACCCCCTCCCGCGTACGCCCCCGTCCCCGCCCGCCCCTCACCCGTCGGCGCCTTCTTCGCACGGGCCTTCCGGGGCGACTGGGGCGGCTCCGCGCTGGCCGCGCTCTGGCCGGTCGGCCTCCTCTTCGCCGCCGCCATCGCCCTGGCCATCCCGTCGTACAACCAGGACGACGAGGACCTGGTCGGCTTCGGTGACCGGCTGGGCATCGCCCTCGCCGCCCTTCTCCAGGGCCTCGGCGGCGGCTTCGAGGTCTCCGAACTCAGCGGCGAGTACGCCGGCGACTACCAGTCCGCCGAGGGCGCCGTCACCCTCACCCTGATCCCGCTCACGGTGACCGCCCTGTTCATCGGGGCGCTCTTCATCGGCGTACGGCAGCTCCGTACACGACTGGTGACGCGCGGCGCGTACGGCGGTGTGCCCGGCGGCGCGTACGCCGGTGGGTACGGGGGCGCGTACGCCGGTGCCGCCGCCGGAGGCCACGGGCCGGTGCCGGGTGGCAGCCGTACCGCCGGGCTCGAAGCGGCCGTGCGGGTCACGCTGCTGGTGACGGTCGCCGTACTGCTGCTGGGGCTGTTCGCGCAGCCCGAGGTCATGCTCGCGGAGGTCACGATGTCGCCCTGGCTCGCGGCACTGGGCGCGCTGCTGCTCACCGCCGCCGTCTCGATCGGCCTGCTGCAACGCGACGACCTGGCCGCCTGGCTGGCCGTCCGCCCCGGCCCCCAGGCCCTGTTCCGGGCGACCGGAACGGCCGTACGGGCCCTGGCGATCGTCCTCGCCCTGTGCTCACTCGTCACCTTCGTCGTCCTCGCGGCGAACAACGAGTGGCAGGAGGAATGGGAGGAGGACCTCAACCCGCTCCTCCTCGCCCTGCTCGTCCTCCCCAACCTCGCCGTCAACTTCCTCGGCCTCTCCTGGGGCGCGTCCATCGAGGGCGAGGCGGGCCGTTCGCGATACGAGGACGACACGTCGTACGGCAACGACTCGTCCGGCGACTACGGACTCGTCGAGTCCACTCCCTACGGCGGCTACGAGCGCGAGGCGTTCGGGCTCTCCGAACTGGGCGACGCCGTCAACTCCTGGGCTGTCGTGGGCGCGTTGGCACTCGGCGCGGTCTGCGCCCTGACCCTCGGCGTCCTCGCGGCCCGCCGCTCCTCGGGCCGTGGCGAGCAACTCCTCGCCGCGGGCGTCTTCTCCGGCCTCTTCCTTCTCCTCGCCGGCCTCAGCGGCTTCGGCATGGAGGCCTCCGGCTCCGCCTCGACGGAGTTCGGCAGCGAGTTCTCGGCCGCGGGCCAGGTGGATGTCGGCCTCAACATCCCCGAGGCCCTCCTCTTCAGCCTCCTCTGGATCTTCGGCGCGGCCTTCCTCGCGCCCTACCTGGTCCAGATGACGGGAGCCCGCACGGCCGTCATCCCGCCCCCGATCCCCGCCATGCCGAGCAACGGCCCGGCAGGCTACGGGGTTCCCTCACAGCCTCCGGCCCCGTACGAACCCCCGCTCGTCGAACTGGGCCCCCACCACCTGCCGCCCCCCGAACCCGCCAAGTCCCGCAGCCGGACCCTCGTCTGGACCCTCACGATCGCGGCGGCCTTCGTCGTCGGAGGGGGAGGAGCGGCGGCCATCCTGCTCTGGCAGAGGTAGACGGCGCCTGGCGACAAGAGGCGGAGACCCGCGCCCCTCAAGGGGCGCGGGGAACCGCGTGATCAGCCACGAACGACCCGCAGCCCGCAACGCACCTACGCGACCACCCCGGACCCGGCGCCATCCACCGTCCTACCGAAGACGTCCTACCGAAGACGTCCTACCGAAGACGTCCTACCGAAGAACCGGAAACGGATCTCCCGGCTCATCCAACGCCCTGCGCAACCCGGGCGGAGGCCCACCCCGCCGCGGCTCCCGCACACCCCCACCCTCGTCGCCCAACTCGAACCACACGGTCACCGCGGCCCCGCGCGGCACCTCCACACCCGGTGGCGGGTACTGCCGAACGACGTAGTCCACGACGGTGAGATGGAAGTCGGGCCGGTCGGGCGCGGCGAGGGTCACCCCGCCCGCCTCGGCCGTCTCGCGCGCGTCCACGGCCATCAGACCGACGAACCGTGGCACACGCACTTCGAATGACTTGGGTGTTATGCGCACAGATGTTCACCCCCAGCGGTACCGGCAGGGTAACCGTCGAGCGGCCCCAGCCGGAAGCGCTGAGTGGCAATCTGCGGCAAATGGCTACTCTGTGTGACGAGTTGCCGATATTACGAACGAGCGGCCGACTCGCCGACCGGCGTCACAACGCCAGCCGGTAGCAGTGCCCGACCCGCTGCGTGACCGGCGTCAGGAAGGTCTCCGCCAGCTCCATGCCCAGCCGCCGGGTGACGGCGATGGACCGGTCGTTCCCGGCGTCGACCATGGCGACGACGCTGCCGATGCCCGCCGCCCGCACCCGCTCCAGGGTCTGCATCGCCGCCGCGGTCACATACCCCTTGCCCCAGTGGTCGCGCGCGAGCCGCCAGCCGATCTCGATCTCGCCGGTCGGGCCCCACTCCCGGGGCCACGGCTGGGCGCCGGTGAAGCCGATGGCCCGGCCCTCCTCGTCGAGCATGGTCCACAGACAGAACCCGTGCTCGGCGTCGTGACGGCGCTGGCGCGCGGTGAGCTCCTCGTAGACGGACAGCTCGGCGGACCTCCCGCCGTGGAACTCCATGACGTCGGGATCGTCGAAGATCCGGTGCCAGGCGAAGGCGTCCTCGTCGGTGGGGACGCGCAGCCGTACGTCGGGCAGAGCTCGGTTCACAGGGGCAGCCCTTCAGCCGTTGATCGGTACCGCTGAATAGACTGCCCATGTCCGACGCCTGTCGGCACACGTTTTCTGGTCTTCCGGATGTCTGGTCTTCCGGTGGACCTCTGCTTCGATCCTTCTACTTCTTTGGGGAGAACCCGTCGTGACCGAGCCCCAGCCCCTTACCGAACACACCGCCGATGTGATCGTCGTCGGGGCCGGGCCAGCCGGTTCCACCACCGCGTACTACCTGGCGAAGGCCGGGCTCGACGTGCTGCTCCTGGAGAAGACCAGCTTCCCGAGGGAGAAGGTCTGCGGCGACGGCCTCACGCCGCGCGCCACCAAGCAGTTGGTGTCGATGGGCATCGACATCTCGGAAGAGGCCGGCTGGCTCCGCAACAAGGGCCTGCGGATCATCGGCGGCGGCGTCCGACTCCAGCTCGACTGGCCGGAACTCGCCTCGTACCCGGACTACGGACTCGTCCGCAAGCGCGACGACTTCGACGAGCAACTCGCCCGCCAGGCCCAGAAGGCGGGCGCCCGGCTGTACGAGCGCTGCAACGTGGGCGCGCCCGTCATCGACGACCGCACCGGCCGTATCACCGGTGTCCACGCCAAGCTCGGCGACGAGAAGCGCGAAGTCACCTTCCACGCCCCGCTGGTCGTGGCCGCCGACGGCAACTCCACCCGCCTCTCCCTCGCGATGGGCCTGCACCGCCGCGAGGACCGCCCGATGGGCGTCGCCGTCCGTACGTACTTCACCTCCCCGCGCCACGACGACGACTACCTGGAGTCCTGGCTGGAACTCTGGGACAAGCGGGGCCCGGGCGAGGACCGCCTGCTGCCCGGCTACGGCTGGATCTTCGGCATGGGCGACGGCACGTCCAACGTCGGTCTGGGCGTCCTCAACACCTCCGCCTCCTTCAAGGAGCTGGACTGGCGCGACGTGCTGAAGGCCTGGTGCGCGTCCATGCCCCAGGAGTGGGGCTACACCCCCGAGAACATGACCGGCCCCATCCGCGGCGCCGCCCTCCCGATGGCCTTCAACCGCCAACCCCACTACACCAAGGGCCTGCTGCTCGTCGGCGACGCCGGCGGCATGGTGAACCCCTTCAACGGCGAGGGCATCGCCTACGCCATGGAATCCGGCCAGATCGCCGCCGACGTCATCGTCCAGGCCCACGCCCGCGCCACCCCCGGCCAGCGCGAACTCGCCCTCCAGCGCTACCCGCAGGTCCTCAAGGACACCTTCGGCGGCTACTACACGATGGGCCGCGCCTTCGTGAAGCTCATCGGCAATCCGAAGATCATGAAGCTCGCCACGCAGCGGGGGCTGACCCACCCGCTCCTGATGAAGTTCACCCTGAAGATGCTGGCCAACCTCACCGACCCCACCGGCGGCGACGCGATGGACCGCATCATCAACGGGCTGAGCAAGGTGGCCCCGAAGGCGTAGGCCCCGGGCATGGTGTGAGGGTGCTGTGCGCGACGAGGGCGTCACCTTCCGTCGCGTCGCGCACCTCCCTACCCTCCGGTGCCCATGACCACAGAACGCACTGCCGAGCCCCAGGCGACTGCCGGGCCCCAGGCGCACGACGGCCACACCCGCAGACGCTTCCTCGCGAACACCGGCGCCACGGCCGTCGTAGGCGCCGCCGCCGGTCTCGCTTTAGGAGCCGCCCCGCCCGCCGCCGCGGCTCCCGCCGCCGGAGGCAAACGCGTAGCCGTCCTCGGCGGCGGTGTCTCCGGTCTCAGCGCCGCCCACGAACTCGCCGAACGCGGCTACGCCGTCACCGTCTACGAGTACTACGACGTCCTCGGCGGCAAGGCCCGCTCGATGGACGTCCCCGGAACGGGGGAGGGCGGCCGCAAGCCCCTCCCCGCCGAACACGGTTTCCGCTTCTTCCCCGGCTTCTACCGGAACCTGCCGGACACCATGCGCCGCATCCCCTTCCCCGGCAACGCCGACGGCGTCCGCGGCAACCTCCGCACCGGCACCGAGGCCCTCTTCGCCCGCGCCGACGGCCGCCCCGACCTGCACTTCCCCCTCCGCCGTGTCACCACCCCGCCCGCCCCCGGCGACCTCACCCCGACCTGGATCCGCGACCAGCTGCTCTCGGTCCTCGACCTCGGCACCCGCCTCCCCGCCCACGAGGTCGCCTACTTCGCGGGCCGTGTCCTCGTCCACCTCACCAGCTGCGACGCCCGCCGCGAGGACCAGTGGGAGAAGACCAGCTGGTGGGAGTTCATCCGCGCCGGACAGATGAGCCAGGAGTACCGGACCGTCCTCGGCGTCGGCCAGACCCGCAACCTCGTCGCCACCCGCGCCGAGGTCGCCTCCACCCGCACGGTCGGCCGCGTCATCATCGAGGCCCTCCTGCTGTGGGGCCTCCTCGGCCGGGGCATGGACGGCGACGCCGACATCGACCGCGTCCTCAACGCCCCCACCAGCGAGGCCTGGATCGACCCCTGGGTCACCCATCTCCGCTCACTGGGCGTCGAGTTCGCGACGAGCACCCAGGTACGGGAGGTTCTGTACGCATCCGGCCGGGTCACCGGCGTACGCGTCTCCGCGCCCGACGGCACCGACGTACGCACCGTCACCGCCGACCACTACATCTCCGCCCTGCCCGTCGAACACGCCCGCCCCACCTGGGGACCCGCCCTGCGCGCCGCCGACCCGCAACTCGCCCGGTGCGA
Organism: Streptomyces sp. CA-210063; assembly: GCF_024612015.1. Taxonomy (NCBI): domain Bacteria; kingdom Bacillati; phylum Actinomycetota; class Actinomycetes; order Kitasatosporales; family Streptomycetaceae; genus Streptomyces; species Streptomyces sp. CA-210063. Next base: position 4,156,116 of record NZ_CP102512.1, on the reverse strand, counting down.
CGCGCTGGAGACGGACTGGATGGTCGGGATCATGTTCTATCTGCGCACGCCCACCCCCGTCGTGCACGGCCACATCAACTGCCTCGACTCGCCCTGGTCGGTCACCGCGATCGGCCAGGCCCAGTTCTGGGACGTACGGGACTTTCCGGCCGACTACGGCGACGGGCGCGCCCGCGACTGCCTCTCGGCCATCGTCTCGGAGTGGGACAAACCGGGGATCCTGTACGGCAAGACGGCCCGGGAGTGCACACGGGAGGAAGTCGTCGCCGAGTGCTGGGCGCAGCTCAAGGACGCCCTCAACGACTCCGGGAAGACCACGCTCACGGACGAGGACCGGCTCGGCTGGTTCATGGACCCGGCGGTGACCGGCCTCGGCGGCCCCGACCCGCGGAACCGCGAACAGCTCCTCGTCCACCCCACGGGAACGCTCTACAACCGGCCCTCGGCCCGCACGGCGATCCCGAACTTCTTCCTCGCGGGCGACTACGTCCGCACCGACGTCGACCTGGCGACGATGGAGGGCGCCAACGAGTCCGCGCGCCTGGCCGTCAACGCGCTCCTCGACGCGGACGAATCGGACGCCGAGCGCTGTGAGATCCAGGAGCTGTACCGGCCCCCGGAGATGGAACCCCTGAAACGGGTCGACGAGACCCGCTACCGGCTCGGCCTGCCCAACACCTTCGACCTGGGGTGAGAGGCGCCCCGCGGGCCCCCTGAGGCCCGCTGCGAGGGCAGCCCGGAGGGCCGCTGTCCCCACCGGGAGAGCGGCCCTCTCGAAAAGCGCCTGGGCACCGCGTCCGGTGACCGCGCCTGTGCGTGGCTCAGAGCACGCGCACCGCACCCGTCGCCGGGTAGCCGGAGAGATCCTGGATGACGACGCCCTTGGAGGGGTTCGCCGCGTCGAGGTACTGGCCGTTTCCGACGTAGACACCCACGTGGTACGCGGAGCCCTTCGAGCCCCAGTACAGGATGTCGCCGACCTGGAGGTTCGACAGGGAGACCTCGGTGCCCTGCATCGACTGGTCCTGCGAGACCCGGGGGAGGTCCACGCCGACCTGCTTGAACGCGGCCTGGACCAGCGAGGAGCAGTCCCACGCGTTGGGGCCCGTGGCACCCAGGACGTACGCGTCGCCGAGCTGCGCCTTGAGGAAGTCGATGACCGTGCCGACGCTGCCACTGGCGGGCGCCGTGGTCGTGGTCGTCGTCGACGAGTCGGACGATGTGAGGGTGGTCCGCTCACTGTCCCGCGAGGCACGCTCGGCGGCGGCCTTGCGCTCGGCCTCCTCGGCGGCCTTCTTCCGGGCCTCTTCCTTCTTCGCCTTGGCGAGGTCCTTCTCGGCCTGCTTGGCCGCCTCTTCGGCGGCCGCTTCACGCTCGGCCTGCAGCTGGTAGTCGGCCGCCATCGCCTGCGTGGCGTCCGCGGACTGCGCGGCCTGCGTGGCCAGGTCGGCCGTGAGTGTGGACAGTTCGAGCGTCTGCGTCACCGGCTCCGCGGCGAACGCCGAAGTCGACGCGCCGGCCACTGCCACGGTGCTGAGAACACCACCGGCGACTCCGGCGCGCATCGCGATCGAGGACGCGTTGCGGCGGGGTTTTCGGTGGCTGCGTATGTGAGCGGTGTGGGACATGGGAACAAGCGATACCAGCGACTCCTCCATACCTTCAAGAAACGTGTGCTGCGCCACAGTTGTTCAACAGGGACCCCAAATTCCCTGTGCGTCACTCTTTATTGACGCCGAAACGGACATTGCGGGCGCGACTGATCAAGCCCGTGATCATGCGCTTTCGTGATTACGCCCGAATTGCCCTGCGTTTACCATCGATTGCGCCGAGTGGCCAAGGCCCGTTGATTTGATCTCACTCCGGTGTGGCGCAGGTCACGGAACGGTCACCGATCCGGCCGCGTCTCGCGCGGACCGGCCGTCGTCGGCGCTCGTGAATGTGTGCACGCGTCCACATCCGCCACCGAACCTCCCTCTGAGGCGTGAACGCGGCGCTCTATCAAGCGACCGGGTCCAGCACCAATTTGCATGCAGTGGAACTCTCTTGATATAGAGACGCCCCTCGTGACCAGCGGCGACGAATGAAAATGTCACTTCAGGTGATCAGTCTGGCGCTTCATGTATGAAGATCGACGCTCGTCCGACTTCATGATCCTTCGTCAGGTGGTGGAGATCACAAACTCGGTGCCGCACCCCGTGTCGCAGATCACAGACCCGCAGGCATAGGATGCACGGCAGTTGGGCTTGTGACCTGCTTCACATGTTCGCGATCTTCGCCGGGACCAGCGGGGCTCGTGGGACAGGTGGGGTGGAGAGCAGGACCCACGCAATCCGCCAGCAGTCAGTGCCGACTGAGAGGAGCGAGGAGCGGTGAACGCTTATGCGCCCATCCTCGTACTGGGAGCCCTCGGGGCAGGCTTTGCGATCTTCTCCGTGATCATGGCCACGCTGATCGGCCCGAAGCGCTACAACCGGGCCAAGCTCGAGGCCTACGAGTGCGGGATCGAGCCCACCCCCACGCCGGCCGGCGGCGGGCGCTTCCCCATCAAGTACTACCTGACGGCGATGCTCTTCATCGTCTTCGACATCGAGATCGTCTTCCTCTACCCCTGGGCCGTCACGTTCGACGCCCTGGGTGTTTTCGGGCTCGTGGAGATGCTGCTCTTCGTGCTCACCGTCTTCGTCGCCTACGCGTACGTCTGGCGGCGCGGCGGCCTGGAATGGGACTGAGGGGCCTTTAAGCCATGGGACTCGAAGAAAAGCTGCCGAGCGGTTTCCTGCTGACCACCGTCGAGCAGGCCGCGGGCTGGGTACGCAAGTCGTCCGTCTTCCCCGCCACCTTCGGCCTCGCCTGTTGTGCCATCGAGATGATGACCACGGGTGCGGGGCGCTACGACCTGGCGCGCTTCGGCATGGAGGTGTTCCGCGGCTCGCCGCGCCAGGCGGACCTGATGATCGTCGCCGGCCGGGTCAGCCAGAAGATGGCGCCGGTGCTGCGGCAGGTCTACGACCAGATGCCGAATCCCAAGTGGGTGATCTCCATGGGGGTCTGCGCATCGTCGGGCGGCATGTTCAACAACTACGCGATCGTCCAGGGCGTCGACCACATCGTCCCGGTCGACATCTATCTCCCCGGCTGCCCGCCACGGCCGGAGATGCTGATGGACGCGATCCTCAAGCTCCACCAGAAGATCCAGACGTCCAAGCTCGGCGTGAACGCCGAGGAAGCGGCCCGCGAGGCGGAGGAAGCGGCGCTCAAGGCGCTCCCCACCATCGAGATGAAGGGGCTGCTGCGATGAGCGACACGAACGGCAAGAACGGCGCCACCGGTTCGAACGGGGTGAACCCCGAGAAGGACCTCGCCGCCTCCAACCTCCCCGGCCAGCGCGGCGAGGGCGGTGAGGAGATCCGCGTCCAGCGCGGCATGTTCGGCGCCGACAACGGCGGCGACACCTCCGGCTACGGAGGCCTGGTCCGCTCCATCCGGCTCCCCGGCCCGGCCGGCCGCCCCTACGGCGGCTGGTTCGACGAGGTCGCCGACGAGCTGGAGGGCGCCCTGGAGGAACAGGGCCTCGTCCCGGAGAACGTGATCGACAAGACGGTCGTCGACCGCGGCGAGATCACCTTCCACATCGAACGCGAGTATCTGCCGCGCGTCGCCCGGACCCTCCGCGACGACCCGGCCCTCCGCTTCGAACTGTGCACCGGCGTCTCCGGCGTCCACTACCCCGGGGACAAGGGCCGCGAGCTGCACGCCGTCTACCACCTGCGCTCGATCACCCACAACCGGCTGATCCGCCTGGAGGTCTCCGCCCCCGACGCCGACCCGCACATCCCGTCGCTCGTCCCCGTCTACCCGACCAACGACTGGCACGAGCGCGAGACGTACGACTTCTTCGGCATCGTCTTCGACGGCCACCCCGCGCTGACGCGGATCATGATGCCGGACGACTGGCAGGGCTTCCCGCAGCGCAAGGACTACCCCCTCGGCGGCATCCCCGTCGAGTACAAGGGCGCCCAGATCCCGGCTCCGGACCAGCGGAGGTCGTACTCATGAGCACGCAGCACGCATCAGCCGCTTCGGCGCGCGAGACCACCGAGGGCACCGTATATACGGTCACCGGCGGCGACTGGGACGAGGTCGCCGAGACCGCGGCGAAGTCCGACGACGAGCGCATCATCGTCAACATGGGCCCCCAGCACCCGTCCACCCACGGGGTGCTCCGGCTCATCCTGGAGATCGACGGCGAGACCGTCACCGAGGCCCGCTGCGGCATCGGCTACCTCCACACCGGCATCGAGAAGAACCTCGAGTACCGCACGTGGACGCAGGGCACCACGTTCGTGACGCGCATGGACTACCTGACGCCGTTCTTCAACGAGACGGCGTACTGCCTCGCCGTGGAGAAGCTCCTCGGCATCGAGGACCAGATCCCCGACCGCGCCACGATCATCCGCGTGCTCCTCATGGAGCTGAACCGGCTCTCCTCCCATCTGGTGTGCATCGCCACCGGCGGCATGGAGCTGGGCGCCACCACGATCATGATCTACGGCTTCCGTGATCGTGAACTCATTCTCGACATCTACGAGCTGATCACCGGCCTGCGCATGAACCACGCGTACATCCGGCCTGGCGGACTCGCCCAGGACCTGCCGCCCGGCGCGGTGGACCAGATCCGCGAGTTCGTGAAGAAGATGCAGAAGAACCTTCCCGAGTACGACAAGCTCGCCACCGGGAACCCCATCTTCAAGGCCCGTATGCAGGACGTCGGCTACCTGGACCTCTCCGGCTGCATGGCCCTCGGCGCCACCGGCCCGATCCTCCGCTCCGCCGGCCTCCCGCACGACCTGCGCAAGGCACAGCCGTACTGCGGCTACGAGACGTACGACTTCGACGTCCCGACCGCCGACACCTGCGACTCCTACGGCCGCTTCCTGATCCGCCTCGAAGAGATGCGCCAGTCCCTGCGGATCGTCGAGCAGTGCCTGGACCGGCTGCAGCCCGGCCCGGTCATGGTCGCCGACAAGAAGATCGCCTGGCCCGCCCAGCTCGCCCTGGGACCGGACGGACTCGGCAACTCCCTGGACCACATCAAGAAGATCATGGGCACCTCCATGGAGGCCCTGATCCACCACTTCAAGCTGGTGACCGAGGGCTTCCGCGTCCCGCCGGGACAGGCGTACGCGGCGGTCGAGTCGCCCAAGGGCGAGCTCGGGGTGCACGTCGTGTCCGACGGAGGCACCCGCCCCTTCCGGGTCCACTACCGCGACCCGTCCTTCACCAACCTGCAGGCCATGGCGGCGATGTGCGAGGGCGGCCAGGTCGCCGACGTCATCGTCGCCGTCGCGTCCATCGACCCCGTGATGGGAGGCGTCGACCGGTGACCACCACCCCCGAGGGCGTCAGCCTGGGCATGCCGCAACTGCCCGCGCCCGACTACCCGGACGACGTTCGAGCCCGGCTGGAGCGGGACGCCGCCCAGGTCGTCGCCCGCTACCCGGACTCCCGCTCCGCCCTCCTGCCGTTGCTGCATCTCGTGCAGTCGGAGGAGGGCCATGTCACCCGCACCGGCATGCGGTTCTGTGCCGAGGTGCTCGGCCTGACCACGGCCGAGGTCACCGCCGTCGCCACCTTCTACACCATGTACCGGCGCAAGCCATCCGGTGACTACCAGGTGGGCGTCTGCACCAACACCCTCTGCGCGGTGATGGGCGGCGACGCGATCTTCGAGGCGCTGCAGGACCACCTGGGCGTCGGCAACGGGGAGACCACCGGCGACGGCAAGGTCACCCTGGAGCACATCGAGTGCAACGCGGCCTGCGACTTCGCGCCGGTCGTGATGGTCAACTGGGAGTTCTTCGACAACCAGACCGTGGACAGCGCCAAGCGCCTCGTCGACGATCTGCGCGCGGGGGCCGAGGTCGAGCCGACGCGCGGGGCGCCGCTGTGCACCTTCAAGGACACCGCGCGGATCCTCGCCGGCTTCCCCGACGAGCGACCAGGGGCCGTCGAGGCGAGCGGCGGTGCGGGACCCGCCTCGCTGGTCGGCCTCCGTCTGGCAAGGGGAGAGGCCGCACCCGCGCGCGTGGTCCATCCGCGGGACGGCGGCCCGCACGACGAGCCGCACGACAAGGTGCACGAGCCGTCGCCCGCCGAACACCTCAGCTCGCACGACGCGCCGCACGACACGTCGGCCTCGGACCCGGCCCACCCGGCAGGGCCTACCGCCGAGGAGGGGGAGTGATGACGTTGGCACCCGAGATGAAGGGCACCAGCCCGGAGAAGCTGCTCGCACCCGTGCTGTCGGCCTTCTGGGACGAGGACAGGTCGTGGTCGCTGGACGTCTACCGGAGGCACGAGGGGTACGAGGGGCTGCGCAAGGCGCTGGCCATGTCACCGGACGACGTCATCGCGTACGTCAAGGAGTCCGGGTTGCGCGGCCGTGGCGGCGCGGGATTCCCGACAGGAATGAAATGGCAGTTCATTCCCCAGGGTGATGGAAAACCACATTATCTAGTTGTCAACGCCGACGAGTCGGAGCCCGGAACGTGCAAGGACATTCCGCTCCTCTTCGCGAACCCGCACAGCCTCATCGAGGGCATCGTCATCGCGTGCCATGCCATCAGGTCTTCGCATGCCTTCATCTATCTGCGTGGTGAAGTCGTCCCTGTTCTGCGGCGGTTGCACGAGGCCGTACGTGAGGCCTACGAGGCCGGCTTCCTGGGCGAGAACATCCTGGGCAGCGGACTCGACCTCCAGCTCACCGTGCACGCGGGCGCGGGCGCGTACATCTGCGGTGAGGAGACCGCGCTGCTCGACTCGCTCGAAGGCCGCCGTGGTCAACCGCGGCTTCGTCCCCCCTTCCCTGCTGTCGAGGGCCTCTATGCGTGCCCGACTGTCGTGAACAACGTCGAGTCGATCGCGTCGGTTCCCGCCATCCTGCACAAGGGCAAGGAATGGTTCAGGTCGATGGGCAGCGAGAAGTCTCCCGGCTTCACGCTCTACTCGCTCAGCGGCCATGTCGCCAGCCCCGGCCAGTACGAGGCCCCGCTCGGCATCACACTCCGTCAGCTCCTGGAGATGAGCGGCGGGATGCGCCCCGGGCATCGCCTCAAGTTCTGGACGCCGGGCGGCTCCTCGACCCCGATGTTCACCGACGAGCACCTCGACGTCCCTCTTGACTACGAGGGAGTGGGTGCCGCGGGTTCCATGCTCGGCACGAAAGCACTCCAGTGCTTCGACGAGACGACCTGCGTCGTACGGGCCGTCACCCGCTGGACCGAGTTCTACGCCCACGAGTCCTGCGGCAAGTGCACCCCCTGCCGCGAAGGCACGTACTGGCTGGTGCAGTTGCTGCGCGACATCGAGGCCGGCAAGGGCGTCATGAGCGACCTCGACAAGCTGAACGACATCGCCGACAACATCAACGGCAAGTCCTTCTGCGCCCTCGGCGACGGCGCCGCCTCGCCGATCTTCTCCTCCCTCAAGTACTTCCGCGCGGAGTACGAGGACCACATCACGGGCCGTGGCTGCCCGTTCGACCCGGCCAGGTCGACGGCCTGGGCCGACAAGGACAAGCACGCGGAGGTGAACGCATGACCGTGACCACCAGCGCTCCCTCCGGAGGCGGGGAGGCGGCGGTCCCGCCGGAGGATCTCGTCTCGCTGAAGATCGACGGCGTCGACATCAGCGTGCCCAAGGGCACCCTGGTGATCCGGGCCGCCGAACAGCTCGGCATCGAGATCCCCCGCTTCTGCGACCACCCCCTCCTCGACCCGGCCGGCGCCTGCCGCCAGTGCATCGTCGAGGTCGAGGGCCAGCGCAAGCCCATGGCGTCCTGCACGATCACCTGTACGGACGGGATGGTCGTCAAGACTCACCTCACCTCGCCGGTCGCGGAGAAGGCCCAGAAGGGTGTGATGGAGCTCCTGCTCATCAACCACCCTCTGGACTGCCCGGTCTGCGACAAGGGCGGCGAGTGCCCGCTGCAGAACCAGGCCATGTCGCACGGCCACAGCGAGTCCCGCTTCGAGGGCAGGAAGCGCACCTACGAGAAGCCCGTGCCGATCTCCACGCAGGTGCTGCTCGACCGTGAGCGGTGCGTGTTGTGCGCCCGCTGCACCCGGTTCTCCAACCAGGTCGCCGGCGACCCGATGATCGAGCTGGTCGAGCGGGGCGCGCTCCAGCAGGTCGGCACCGGTGAGGGCGACCCCTTCGAGTCGTACTTCTCCGGGAACACCATCCAGATCTGCCCGGTCGGCGCGCTGACCTCGGCGGCGTACCGATTCCGCTCCCGCCCCTTCGACCTCGTCTCCTCGCCGTCCGTCTGCGAGCACTGCTCCGGCGGCTGCGCGACCCGTACCGACCACCGGCGCGGCAAGGTCATGCGGCGCCTCGCCGGCGACGACCCCGAGGTCAACGAGGAGTGGATCTGTGACAAGGGGCGGTTCGCGTTCCGGTACGCGCAGCGACCGGACCGGCTGACCACCCCCCTCGTCCGCAACGCGGAGGGCGTTCTGGAGCCCGCGTCCTGGCCGGAGGCCCTGGAGGCCGCCGCCCAGGGGCTTCTCGCCGCACGCGGCCGGGCCGGTGTCCTGACCGGTGGCCGGCTCACCGTCGAGGACGCCTACGCGTACAGCAAGTTCGCGCGGGTGGCCCTCGACACGAACGACATCGACTTCCGCGCGCGCGTGCACAGCGGTGAGGAGGCCGACTTCCTGGCCGCCCGGGTCGCCGGACGCGGCCGTGACCTCGACGGTACGGGCGTCACGTACGCCTCCCTGGAGAAGGCACCCGCGGTCCTGCTGGTCGGGTTCGAGGCGGAGGAAGAGGCGCCCGGAGTCTTCCTCAGGCTCCGCAAGGCCTGGCGCAAGCACAAGCAGCAGGTGTTCTCGCTGGCCACCCACGCCACCCGGGGTCTGGAGAAGGCCGGCGGCACGCTGCTGCCCGCCGCGCCCGGCACCGAGACCGAGTGGCTGGACGCCCTCGCGAGCGGGTTCGGCCTGGAGGACGACGGCATCAAGGCCTCCGAGGCGCTGCGCACCGAGGGCGCGGTGATCGTCGTCGGGGAGCGGATCGCGGCCGTGCCGGGCGGACTCACCGCCGCCGTGCGGGCCGCGTCCCTGACCGGCGCGCGGCTGGTGTGGATCCCGCGGCGGGCCGGGGAGCGCGGCGCCGTCGAGGCGGGCGCGCTGCCGTCGGCGCTGCCGGGCGGGCGTCCGGCCACCGACCCGCGCGCACGCGCGGAGGTCGCCGCCGCCTGGGGGGTCGCCCAACTCCCGCCGCGGTACGGCCGGGACACCGGGCAGATCGTCGAGGCCGCCGCCACCGGAGAGCTCGGGGCCCTGGTGGTGGCGGGTGTGGAAGTCGCCGATCTGCCCGCTCCGTCGCGCGCGCGTGAGGCACTCTCCGCGGTGGGCTTCCTGGTGTCGCTCGAGCTGCGGCCCAGCGAGGTCACCGAGCGCGCGGACGTGGTGCTTCCGGTCGCGGCCGTCGCCGAGAAGGCGGGCACCTTCGTGAACTGGGAAGGTCGCGTACGGATGTTCGAGGCCGCGCTGAAGCCCGACCAGATGACGCGCCGGGTGGCACCCACCGACGGGCGGGTGCTCCAGATGCTGGCCGACGCCATGGACGTCCACCTGGGGCTGCCCGATCTGCGCACCACGCGCGCGGAGCTGGACCGGCTCGGGGCGTGGGACGGACCGAAGGCCTCCGAGCCGGGGGAGGTCGCGGCCGGACTGCCGCGCCCGGCCGCCGGGGAGGCCGTACTGGCCGGGCACCGGCTGCTGCTCGACCAGGGCCGCCTCCAGGACGGTGACGAGGCGCTCGCCGGGACGCGGCACGCCGCCCACGCGCGCGTGTCCGCCGCCACGGCCGCCGAGGCCGGCGTCAAGAACGGTGACGTCCTCGCGGTCACCGGCCCCGCCGGGGTCGTGGAACTGCCCCTGCGGATCACCGAGATGCCCGACCGCGTCGTCTGGCTGCCGCTGAACTCCACCGGCTCGGGCGTCGCCTCCGACACCGGGGCACTGCCCGGCGCACTCGTCCGTATCGGCCCCGCGACGCTCGCCGCCGAGGCCCCCGAGGAGGTGGAGGCATGAGCTTGTACCTCGCCGCTGAAGACCTCTCGATGTTCGGCCGCGACCCCTGGTGGCTGGTCGTCGTCAAGGCGGTGTTCTGCTTCGCCTTCCTGATGATCACCGTGCTGTTCTCCATCGTGTGGGAACGCAAGGTCGTGGCCTGGATGCAGCTGCGCATCGGCCCCAACCGGCACGGCCCCTGGGGCATGCTCCAGTCGCTCGCCGACGGCATCAAGCTGATGCTCAAGGAAGACGTCATCGTCAAACGCGCGGACAAGGTCGTCTACGTCCTCGCGCCGATCGTCGCGGCCGTCCCGGCCTTCATGGCGATCGCGGTGATCCCCTTCGGCCCGGCCGGCAACGAGATCTCGATCTTCGGCCAGCGCACCACGATGCAGCTCACCGACCTGCCGATCGCGATGCTCTACATCCTCGCGGTCGCCTCCGTCGGCATCTACGGCATCGTGCTGGCGGGTTGGAGTTCCGGATCCACCTACCCGCTGCTCGGCGGCCTCCGCTCCGCAGCGCAGATGATCTCCTACGAGATCGCGATGGGCGCCGCGTTCGCCTCGGTCTTCCTCTACTCGGGGTCGATGTCGACCTCGGCGATCGTGGAGGCGCAGCAGGACCGCTGGTACATCGTGCTGCTGCCGGTCTCGTTCGTGATCTACATCGTGACCATGGTCGGCGAGACCAACCGCGCCCCCTTCGACATGCCGGAGTCCGAGGGCGACCTGGTCGGCGGCTTCAACACCGAGTACTCGTCGATCAAGTTCGCGATGTTCATGCTCGCCGAGTACGTCAACATGGTGACCGTCTCGGCCGTGTCGGTGACGCTGTTCCTCGGAGGCTGGCGGGCTCCCTGGCCCGTCAGCACCTTCTGGGAGGGCGCCAACCACGGCTGGTGGCCGATGCTCTGGTTCGTGGTGAAGGTGCAGCTGCTGCTGTTCTTCTTCATCTGGCTGCGCGGCACACTCCCGCGCGTCCGCTACGACCAGCTGATGAAGCTCGGCTGGAAGGTCCTCCTCCCGGTCTCCGTGGTCTGGCTGATGCTCGTCGCGACGGTACGGACCCTCCGGAACGAGAACTACGACTTCGCCGAGATCGCGCTGTACGTGGCCGGCGCCGTCATCGTGCTGTTCCTCCTGTCGGTCGTCGCGGACATGTTCCGCGACCGGCGCGAGGCACAGGACCAGCCCGCCGAACCGGCCGCCTTCGACCCGATGGCCGGCGGATTCCCGGTACCGCCCCTGCCCGGACAGACCCTCCCGCCGGTGCCGCGCAGGCGTCCGCGACGGGAGCGGGAGCTGATTGTCAGTGGTGGGTCCGATACTGACAGTGACGGATCTTCGAATGGGAAGGAGGCGTCCGATGGCTGAGGAGCCGAAGGAGACCAAGCCGGGTTTCCAGAACCCCGTCGCCGGCTTTGGCGTGACCTTCAAGGCCATGTTCAAGAAGCGGCTGACCGAGCAGTATCCGGAGCAGCAGAAGACCACGGCCCCGCGGTTCCACGGTCGGCACCAGCTCAACCGCCATCCGGACGGCCTGGAGAAGTGCGTCGGCTGCGAGCTGTGCGCCTGGGCCTGTCCCGCCGACGCCATCTATGTGGAGGGCGCCGACAACACGGACGAGGAGCGCTACTCCCCGGGCGAGCGGTACGGCCGCGTCTACCAGATCAACTACGCCCGCTGCATCCTGTGCGGCCTGTGCATCGAGGCATGCCCCACGCGCGCGTTGACGATGACCAACGAGTTCGAGCTGGCCGACTCCAGCCGCGCCAACCTCATCTACACCAAGGAGCAGCTGCTCGCCGGTCTCGAGGAGGGCATGGTCGACACACCCCACTCGATCTTCCCGGGCACGGACGAGCAGGACTACTACCGGGGGCTGGTCACCGAGGCCGCGCCCGGTACGGAGCGCCAGGTGGCCCTCTCCAAGGGCGAGGTGCCCCAGGAGGCCGCCTCCACCTTCGGTGAGGACGAGCCGGCGTCGGAGAAGGTGATCCGCCGATGACGCAGCAACTCGCCGCCGCAGCCACTCTTTCCGCCGGCACCTCCACCGGTGAGGCCTTCCAGTTCTGGGTGCTCGGCACGATCGCCGTGATCGGCGCCCTGTGCACCGTCTTCATGAAGAGGGCCGTGCACAGCGCGCTCTGCCTCGCCGGCACCATGATCATCCTGGCCGTGTTCTACCTGGCCAACGGTGCCTACTTCCTGGGCGTCGTGCAGATCGTCGTCTACACCGGCGCGATCATGATGCTGTTCCTGTTCGTGGTGATGCTCGTCGGCGTCACCGCGGCGGACTCCCTGAAGGAGACCATCAAGGGCCAGCGCTGGCTGGCCCTGCTGTGTGGCCTCGGCTTCGGCATCCTGCTGACCGCCGGCATCGGCAACGCGGCCCTGACGGAGTTCAACGGCCTCGGCCAGGCCAACGCGGGCGGCAATGTGGAGGGCCTCGCGGCCCTGATCTTCACCGACTACGTGTTCGCCTTCGAGCTCACCGGCGCCCTGCTGATCACGGCCGCCGTCGGCGCCATGGTCCTCACCCACCGCGAGCGCACCGAGCGCGCCAAGACCCAGCGGGAGCTGGCCGAAGAGCGCGTACGCGAGGGCAAGCACCTCCCGCCGCTGCCGGCCCCCGGCGTGTACGCCCGGCACAACGCGGTCGACATCGCGGGCCTGCTGCCCGACGGCACCCCGTCCGACCTGACCGTCAGCAAGACACTGCGCGACCGGGGCCAGATCCGCGACGTGTCGACCGAGGCGCTCAACGACCTCAAGGCACTGGAACAGCGCGCCGAGGACCGCCTGGAGCGCTCGAACAGCGGACGCAGCGGGAAGAGCGGGGAGGCATCGAAGTGAATCCCGTCAACTACCTGTATCTCGCCGCACTGTTGTTCACGATCGGCGCCACCGGCGTCCTGATCAGGCGGAACGCGATCGTGGTGTTCATGTGCGTCGAGCTGATGCTCAACGCCTGCAACCTCGCCCTGGTCGCCTTCTCCCGGATGCACGGCAATCTCGACGGCCAGATCATCGCCTTCTTCACGATGGTCGTCGCCGCCGCGGAGGTCGTGGTCGGACTCGCGATCATCGTGTCGCTGTTCCGGTCCCGCCACTCGGCCTCGGTCGACGACGCCAGCCTGATGAAGCTGTAAGGGGTCGGAAGAATCGTGGAGAACCTGATTGCGCTGCTGGTGGCGGCGCCCCTGCTCGGAGCGGCCGTCCTGCTGTGCGGCGGCCGGCGCCTCGACGCCGTCGGCCACCACATCGGCACGGCCCTCGCCGCCGCCTCCTTCGTCATCGGCGTCGTCCTCTTCGCCGACATGGCCGGCAAGGACGCCGAACACCGCGAGATCGGCCAGCACCTGTTCAGCTGGGTGCCCGTCGAGGGCTTCCAGGCGGACGTCGCCTTCCAGCTCGACCAGCTGTCGATGGCGTTCGTCCTGCTGATCACCGGAGTCGGCTCGCTCATCCATGTGTACTCGATCGGGTACATGGAGCACGACGAGCGCCGACGCCGCTTCTTCGGCTATCTGAACCTGTTCCTCGCGGCGATGCTGCTGCTCGTCCTCGCCGACAACTACCTGCTGCTGTACGTCGGCTGGGAGGGCGTCGGCCTCGCCTCCTACCTGCTGATCGGCTTCTGGCAGCACAAGCCCAGCGCCGCCACCGCCGCGAAGAAGGCCTTCCTGGTCAACCGCGTCGGCGACGTGGGCCTGTCCATCGCCATCATGCTGATGTTCACCACCTTCGGGACCTTCGCCTTCGGGCCGGTCCTGGAGGCCACGGGTGAGACCGGCGAGGGCACGCTCACCGCCATCGCGCTGATGCTGCTGCTCGCCGCCTGCGGCAAGTCCGCCCAGGTGCCGCTGCAGTCCTGGCTCGGGGACGCGATGGAGGGCCCGACCCCGGTCTCGGCCCTCATCCACGCCGCGACCATGGTCACCGCGGGCGTCTATCTGATCGTCCGCTCCGCCGACATCTTCAACGCCTCGCCGGACGCCCAGCTCGTCACCACCGTGGTTGGCGCGGTCACGCTCCTCTTCGGTGCGATCGTCGGTTGCGCGAAGGACGACATCAAGAAGGCCCTCGCCGGATCGACGATGTCCCAGATCGGCTACATGGTGCTGGCCGCGGGCCTCGGCCCCATCGGCTATGTCTTCGCGATCATGCACCTGGTGACGCACGGCTTCTTCAAGGCCGGCCTGTTCCTCGGCGCCGGCTCGGTCATGCACGGTATGAACGACGAGGTCGACATGCGCAAGTACGGCGGCCTCCGCAAGTACATGCCGGTCACCTTCGTCACCTTCGGCCTCGGCTACCTCGCCATCATCGGCTTCCCCGGTCTGTCCGGCTTCTTCTCCAAGGACAAGATCATCGAGGCGGCCTTCGCCAAGGGCGGCACCGAGGGCTGGATCCTCGGCAGTGTGGCCCTGCTGGGCGCGGCCATCACCGCGTACTACATGACGCGCGTGATGCTGATGACGTTCTTCGGTGAGGAGCGGTGGCGGCCGGCTCCCGATCCGGACAAGGCGCCGAGTGTCGAGCCCGGCATCGAGGTGCACCCCGGCGAGATGCCGCACCCGCACGAGTCGCCCAAGGTCATGACGATCCCCATGATCGTGCTGGCCGTCGGATCGGTCTTCGGCGGCGCCTACTTCAGCATCGGCGACCGGTTCATCCACTGGCTGGAGCCCGTCACCGACCACGCGCACGGGCACCCGCCGATCAGCGCGCTGACGGTCACGATCTCCACCGTCGCCGTGATGGTCATCGGCGTCGGCCTCGCCTGGCTCCAGTACGGGCGCCGGCCCGTCCCCGTCGTCGCCCCGCGCGGGTCGCTGCTCACCCGGGCCGCCCGGCGGGACCTCCTCCAGGACGACTTCAACCACGTCGTGCTCGTACGCGGCGGAGAGCACCTCACGCGCTCCCTCGTGTACGTCGACCACACCCTGGTCGACGGCGTCGTCAACGGCACGGCGGCCACCATGGGCGGCCTCTCCGGCCGGCTGCGCCGCATCCAGAACGGCTATGCACGGTCGTACGCGGTCTCGATGTTCGGCGGCGCTGCGATCCTCATCGCCGCGACCCTGCTGATGAGGGCGGTCTGATACCGATGTCCTTTCCTCTGCTGACAGCGACGGCGGTGCTCCCGGCCCTCGGGGCGATCGCCACGGCCGCCGTACCGGCCGCGCGGCGCGAGGCCGCGAAATGGCTGGCGCTGATCGTCTCGCTGGCCACCCTCGTGCTGGCCGTGATCGTCCTGGTCCGCTTCGACCCGGACGGCGACCGCTACCAACTGACCGAGTCCCACGCCTGGATCGCGGACTTCGGGGTGCGGTACGAGCTGGGCGTGGACGGCATCGGGGTGGCGCTCGTCGCGCTCACCGCCCTGCTGATCCCGTTCATCATCCTCGCGGGCTGGCACGACGCCGACCCGCTGGAGACCGGCAACAAGAGGTGGCGGCCCACTCAGGGCTTCTTCGCCCTGATCCTGGCCGTCGAGGCGATGGTGATCATCTCCTTCGAGGCCACCGACGTCTTCCTCTTCTACATCTTCTTCGAAGCCATGCTCATCCCGATGTACTTCCTCATCGGCGGCTTCGGGGACCGGGCCCACGAACACGGCGAGGAGACGGCGTCCACGCAACGCTCGTACGCCGCCGTGAAGTTCCTCCTCTA
Organism: Streptomyces sp. CA-210063; assembly: GCF_024612015.1. NCBI lineage: Bacteria > Bacillati > Actinomycetota > Actinomycetes > Kitasatosporales > Streptomycetaceae > Streptomyces > Streptomyces sp. CA-210063. The sequence goes on along the minus strand of NZ_CP102512.1, from coordinate 4,140,350 downwards.
CAACCTGGTCGGCGGCCTGATCATGCTGGCCGCGGTGATCGGCCTGTACGTCGTCGCCGGGAACTTCTCGCTCCAGGAGATCACCGAAGCCCGCGCCAACGGCTCGTTGGAGATGGCGACCAGCACCGAGCGGTGGCTGTTCCTCGGCTTCTTCTTCGCCTTCGCGGTGAAGGCGCCCCTGTGGCCGCTGCACACCTGGTTGCCCAACGCCATGCAGGAGTCCACCGCCCCGGTCGCCGTCCTCATCACGGCGGTCGTCGACAAGGTCGGCACCTTCGCGATGCTCCGCTTCTGCCTCGGGCTGTTCCCGGAGGCCAGCAAGTGGGCGACGCCCGCGATCCTCGTCCTGGCCCTCATCAGCATCATCTACGGGGCACTGCTCGCGGTCGGCCAGCGGGACATCAAGCGGCTGGTGGCGTACGCGTCGATCTCGCACTTCGGGTTCATCATCCTGGGCATCTTCGCGATGACCAGCCAGGGCCAGTCCGGCGCGACGCTCTACATGGTCAACCACGGGATCTCGACGGCCGCCCTGATGCTGGTGGCGGGATTCCTGATCTCGCGGCGCGGATCCCGGCTCATCGCCGACTACGGAGGCGTGCAGAAGGTCGCGCCGGTGCTCGCCGGCACGTTCCTGATCGGCGGCCTCGCGACGCTGTCGCTGCCGGGCCTCGCCCCGTTCGTCAGTGAGTTCCTGGTCCTGGTCGGCACGTTCGCGCGCTACCCGGTGATCGGGATCATCGCCACCGTCGGCATCGTCCTCGCCGCGCTCTACGTCCTCGTCCTCTACCAGCGGACGATGACGGGCCCGGTGAAGGCCGAGGTCGAGGGGATGCCCGACCTGAGGGTGCGGGAACTCGTGGTGGTCGCCCCGCTGGTCGTGCTGCTGATCTTCCTGGGCGTCTATCCGAAGCCGGTCACCGACATCGTCAACCCGGCGGTCGAGCACACCATGTCCGACGTGAAGCAGAAGGACCCCCAGCCCGAGGTGGAGGCCGCCAAGTGAGCGCATCAGCCGTCCACAGCCTGTGGACAACCGCGGCCGACCCGATCACGAAGATCGACGCGCCGAAGATCGAATACGGTCAATTGTCGCCCACTCTGATCGTCATCGGGGCGGCGATCATCGGGGTGCTTGTCGAGGCCTTCGTGCCGCGCAGGTCCCGCTACTACGCCCAGGTGTTCGTCTCCGTCGTCGCCCTGGCGGCCGCCTTCGCCGCGGTCGTCGCCCTCGCGGCGGGCGGATACGGCACCACGAAGGCCGGAATCGCCGCGATGGGCGCCATCGCCGTGGACGGACCGGCCCTGTTCCTCCAGGGCACGATCCTCCTGGCCGGCATCCTCGGCGTCTTCACCTTCGCCGAGCGACGCCTCGACCCGGCCGCGCACGGCAACCGGGTCGACTCCTTCGCCGCGCAGGCCGCGTCGGTGCCCGGCAGCGACAGCGAGAAGGCCGCGGTGAAGGCCGGGTTCACCACCACCGAGGTGTTCCCGCTGCTGCTCTTCGCGATCGGCGGCATGCTGATCTTCCCGGCGGCCAACGACCTGCTGACTCTGTTCATCGCCCTGGAAGTCTTCTCGCTCCCGCTCTACCTGCTGTGTGCCGTGGCCCGCCGCAAGCGGCTCATGTCGCAGGAGGCCGCGGTCAAGTACTTCCTGCTCGGCGCCTTCGCCTCCGCCTTCACCCTCTTCGGCATCGCCCTGCTGTACGGCTACGCGGGCTCGGTGAAGTACGCGACGATCGCCCAGGTCGTCGACGGCACCATCGCAGAGATCAACCCCGCCCTCGCCGGCACCATGGGCAACGACGTGCTGCTCCTCATCGGCGCCGCCATGGTCGTCATGGGCCTGCTGTTCAAGGTCGGCGCGGTGCCGTTCCACATGTGGACACCGGATGTGTACCAGGGCGCGCCCACGCCGGTCACCGGGTTCATGGCGGCGGCCACGAAGGTGGCGGCGTTCGGCGCGCTGCTGCGCCTGCTCTACGTCGTCCTGCCCGGTCTGCGCTGGGACTGGCGGCCGGTCATGTGGGCCGTCGCCATCGTCACCATGCTGGGCGGCGCGATCGTCGCCATCACCCAGACCGACATCAAGCGGCTGCTCGCCTACTCGTCGATCGCCCACGCCGGCTTCATCCTCGCCGGTGTCATCGCGGCCTCGCCCGACGGCGTCTCGTCCGTGCTGTTCTACCTGGGTGCCTACTCGTTCGTGACGATCGGCGCGTTCGCCGTGGTGACCCTCGTGCGGGACGCGGGCGGCGAGGCGACGCATCTGTCCAAGTGGGCCGGGCTCGGGCGCAGGTCACCGCTGGTGGCGGCCGTGTTCGCGGTCTTCCTGCTGGCCTTCGCGGGCATTCCGCTGACCTCCGGGTTCGCCGGGAAGTTCGCCGTGTTCAAGGCGGCGGCGGAGGGCGGCGCGGGCGCGATCGTCGTGGTCGGTGTGATCTCGTCGGCCATCGCCGCGTTCTTCTACATCCGCGTCATCGTGCTCATGTTCTTCAGCGAGCCGCGGCCCGAGGGGCCGACCGTCGCCGTGCCGTCGCCGCTGACCATGACCGCGATCGGGGTCGGCGTGGCCGTCACGCTGGTGCTCGGTGTCGCGCCGCAGTACTTCCTGGATCTGGCGGGGCAGGCGGGAGTGTTCGTCCGCTGACGCTCCACCCCGCCCGCGGATTCGACGGGACCCGGTCTCCTCCTTGGGGGCCGGGTCCCGCCGTATGCGCCGGTCGCTGAGTGTGGGCGCGGCGGAACCCGCACGGGTGGAGCCTGTGGATAACTCTGAGGCTGTCGGTGCGGGCGCCTATGGTGGCAAGGGCTGGAGGAAGCACGGGCGGCACAGGACGTACGGCGCGGGGGACGGGCGATGATCGGGACGGGCGGGACGAGTGTGATGGCGGACGAGGGCAGGACAGCCGGGCCGGGAGCGGGCGGGGCGGCTCCGGGGCCGGGCGGGGCCGTGGGCGCGGGACGCGGGGCGGAGAGCGAGGCGCTGGCCGTGCTCCACCGGGTCTTCGGGTACGACGCCTTCCGGGGCGAGCAGGAAGCGGTCATCGAGCATGTGGTCGCGGGCGGGGACGCCGTCGTGCTCATGCCGACCGGCGGCGGCAAGTCCCTCTGCTATCAGATTCCGTCCCTGGTCAGACCAGGTACGGGCATTGTGGTCTCCCCCTTGATCGCACTGATGCAGGACCAGGTGGACGCGCTGCGGGCGCTGGGCGTGCGCGCAGGGTTCATGAACTCCACGCAGGACTTCGACGAGCGGCGGGTGGTCGAGGCGGAGTTCCTCGCGGGGGAGCTCGACCTGCTGTATCTCGCGCCGGAGCGGCTGCGGCTCGACGCCACGCTCGATCTGCTCGGACGCGGCAAGATCTCCGTGTTCGCGATCGACGAGGCGCACTGCGTGTCCCAGTGGGGACACGACTTCCGGCCCGACTACCTGTCTTTGTCCCTGCTGGGCGAGCGCTGGCCGGACGTGCCGCGCATCGCGCTCACGGCCACCGCCACCCACGCCACGCACCGGGAGATCACCGAGCGGCTGGCCATGCCCCGGGCCCGGCACTTCGAGGCCAGCTTCGACCGGCCCAACATCCAGTACCGGATCGTGCCCAAGGCCGACCCGAAGAAGCAGCTCCTGTCCTTCCTGCGCCAGGAGCACCCCGGCGACGCGGGCATCGTCTACTGCCTGTCCCGCAACTCCGTCGAACGGACGGCGGAATTCCTGAGCAAGAACGGCGTCGAGGCGGTGCCGTACCACGCGGGCCTCGACGCGGGCACCCGCGCGGCACACCAGTCGCGGTTCCTGCGGGAGGAAGGGCTCGTGGTCGTCGCCACGATCGCCTTCGGCATGGGCATCGACAAGCCCGACGTACGGTTCGTCGCGCACCTGGACCTGCCGAAGTCGGTGGAGGGCTACTACCAGGAGACTGGCCGCGCCGGCCGCGACGGCCTGCCCTCCACGGCCTGGATGGCGTACGGCCTGAACGACGTCATACAGCAGCGGAAGATGATCCAGGGCAGTGAGGGCGACGAGGCGTTCCGCCGCCGGGCCGCCAGCCATCTGGACGCGATGCTGGCGCTCTGCGAGACCGCCCAGTGCCGGCGCGGCCAGCTGCTCCAGTACTTCGGTCAGGAACCGCAGGCCGAGGGCTGCGGCAACTGCGACACCTGCCTCGTACCGCCGGAGACCTGGGACGGCACCGTCGCCGCGCAGAAGGTCCTCTCCACGGTGGTGCGGTTGCAGCGGGAGCGCGGGCAGAAGTTCGGCGCCGTGCAGATCGTCGACATCCTGATGGGGCGGCGGACCGCGAAGGTCATCCAGTTCGACCACGACCAGCTGTCCGTCTTCGGTATCGGCGAGGAGCTGGCCGAGGGTGAATGGCGGGGGGTGGTGCGGCAGTTGCTCGCTCAGGGGCTCCTCGCGGTCGAGGGCGAGTACGGCACGCTCGTGCTCACCGAGGAGAGCGGGGCGGTGCTGCGGCGGGAGCGGGAGGTGCCGCTGCGCAAGGAGCCGAAGAAGCCGGTGACCTCGCGGTCGGCGGCGGGCGGCTCGGGTTCCTCGGGCTCCGGCCGGGGCGACCGCAAGGCCAAGGCGGCCGCCGTCGAACTGTCGGACGAGCTGGTCCCCGTCTTCGAGGCCCTGCGCGCCTGGCGCGCCGAACAGGCCCGCGAACAGGGCGTCCCCGCCTACGTCATCTTCCACGACGCCACCCTTCGCGAGATCGCGGCCACGGCTCCCACCTCCGTCGCCGAGCTCGGCACCATCAGCGGCATCGGCGAGAAGAAGCTCGCGACGTACGGGGAGGGCGTACTGGGGGTGCTCGCTTCGCTGGGCGGGGCTCCCGGTGGGGCGTCGGGCTCGGGGTCGGCGTCGGGACCGGCATGGGAAGAGGCGAGCGGGGACACCTCGGCCCCGGCGTCGCCGGGGCCGACGGGTGACGCGGCCGAGGACTTCGACTGGACCGATGTGGAGCCGGAGCCCGAGCACGATGACTGGGCGTAGAACTCCGAACGAAAGGCGCACCCCATGAAGATCCACCTGTCCAGTGTCTTCGTCGACGACCAGGAGAAGGCGCTGCGTTTCTATACCGATGTGCTGGGCTTCGTGAAGAAGCACGACGTCCCGATCGGCGAGGACCGGTGGCTGACCGTGGTCTCGCCGGAGGATCCCGACGGAACCGAGCTGCTGCTGGAGCCCTCCGGCCATCGCGCGGTGCAGCCGTACAAGACCGCGCTCGTCGAGGACGGCATCCCGGCCACCTCCTTCGCCGTGGACGACGTACAGGCGGAGTTCGACCGGCTGCGCGGACTCGGCGTGCGCTTCACCCAGGAGCCGCTGGAGATGGGCCCGGTCACCACCGCGGTCCTGGACGACACCTGCGGCAACCTGATCCAGATCGTGCACAGCGAGTGAGTTGATCGCACGCTCGAGGTGTCGCGTCCCTCGGCGGGCTAGCCCCGGGGCACAACCCTGCCCGTGACCTCGCCCAGGCCCACCTTCGTTCCGGTCGGTCCCGGGGCCCATGCGGTGATCGTCACCTCGTCGCCGTCCTCCAGGAACGTGCGTGTGCCGGTGGGGAGGTCGAGGGGGTCGCGGGCGTTCCAGGTGAGTTCCAGGAGGGAGCCGCGTTGGGTGGGGGAGGGGCCGCTGACCGTGCCGGAGCCGTAGAGGTCGCCGGTGCGGAGGGAGGCGCCGTTGACGGTCATGTGGGCCAGTTGCTGGGCGGCGGTCCAGTACATCGTGGAGAAGGGCGGCTCGGAGACGACGTGGCCGTTGATGGCGACGGTGAGGTGGAGGTCGTAGCCGCCGGGGTCGACGTCGGGGGCTGAGTCGTCCAGGTAGGGGAGGAGGGCGTGGGTACGGTCCGGCGGGGACACGCGGGCCTCGTCCAGGGCGTCCAGGGGCGTGATCCAGGCCGAGATCGAGGTGGCGAAGGACTTGCCGAGGAAGGGGCCCAGAGGGACGTACTCCCAGGCCTGGAGATCGCGGGCGGACCAGTCGTTGAGGAGGCAGAGCCCGAAGACATGGTCCCGGAAGTCGCCCAACGCTACCGGGTGACCCATCGGGGACGGCACGCCCACCACGAAACCGACCTCGGCCTCGATGTCCAGGCGGACGGACGGGCCGAACACGGGCGCCGGGTCGGACGGGGCCTTGCGCTGGCCGGCCGGCCGCACCACCTCGGTGCCGGAGACGACAACCGTGCCGGATCGGCCGTGGTAACCGATCGGCAGATGCTTCCAGTTGGGGGTCAGCGGGTCGGGAGAGTCGGGGCGGAAGATCTTGCCCACGTTCCGGGCGTGGTTCTCCGAGGCGTAGAAGTCGACGTAGTCCGAGACCTCGAAGGGGAGATGGAGGGTCACCGAGGAGAGGGGGCGGAAGTGCGGCGCGATCGTCTCCCGGTGCGAGGGGACCGTCAGCCAGGCCGTCAACGCCCGGCGGATGTCCGACCAGGCCGTGCGCCCCGCCGCCAGCAGGGGGTTGAGGGTGGGGTGGGCCAGAAGCGCGGCGTACGGGGAGCCGAGCGCGGACGCGGCCGCGGCGGCGTCCAGGACATGGTCGCCGAGGCGGACGCCCACCGTGCGTGCGTCGGAGCCGGGGGGCGAGAAGACGCCGTAGGGGAGGTTGTGCGGACCGAAGGGGTGGCCCTCGGGGACGTCGAAGGGATCGCCTTCGGGGACATCGAAGGGGGGCATCGGGCGCTGCCTCGCTCTCGTGCGTTCCGTCGTACCTCTGGTCGCGGCACACGTTACGGGGCGGTGACGAGATCGGGGAGTGTCTAAAGAGTTCGTAATGTCCTGATAGGGGAGGGTCGGAGTGGAAGGTTCCGGCTTAGCGTCCTGTGGGGGACGCGGACGGGGTGGGTCCGGGTCCGGTAGGGGGGACACGTGGGGGGACCCGTGGCCAGGGGTTCTTGGGCTGCGCCGGTACCGGTGGACCGGGGCGTTCCTGGGCTCGTCGTGAAGTTCGGTGACTATCCGCTGCACCATGGTGGGGTCGGAGCCATCCGCAGCCTGGGGCGGCTCGGGGTGCCGATGTATGCGATCACGGAGGACCGTTGCACACCGGCCGCCGTCTCGCGCTATCTGCGGCGGGCCTTCGTGTGGCCGACGACCGGGACGGAGGAGCCCGAGTGGTTGGTGGACAGACTGCTGGGCATCGGGCGGGAGATCGGGCGGCCGACTGTTCTCATTCCGACGGATGAGGAGGCGGCGGTTCTCATCGCCGAGCATCAGGAGGAGCTGGGGGAGCGATTTCTCTTTCCTCGCGTCGACGGGACGTTGCCCCGGCGGCTCGCCAGCAAAAAGGGGCTCCATGAACTGTGTGGGGAGCACGGGATTTCCAGTCCCGTGAGTTCCTTTCCGCAGTCGTACGACGATGTCGAGCGGTTCGCGGAACGGGCTCGCTTTCCCGTGGTGGCCAAGAACCGGGAGGCGTTCGAGCGGCGCCGGCAGCCCGCGGTGAACGGCACGACGAGGATCGCCGACCGGGAAGGGCTGTTGCGGCTCGCCCGGGGATGGGGCGAGCGGCCCGGGGTGATTCTCCAGGAGTATCTGCCCCGGGAGGACGCCGAGGACTGGATCGTGCACGCGTACTTCGACGCGGACTCGACACCGCTGGCGATGTTCACCGGGGTGAAGGTGCGGTCGTGGCCGCCGCATGCGGGGATGACGGCCAACGCGTATGTCGTCGACAATCCGGAACTCGCGGACATCGCCGCGCGGTTCATCAAACAGATCGGATTCAGTGGCGTCATCGACCTCGATCTGCGGTTCGACCGGCGGGACGGGCAGTACAAGCTGCTCGATTTCAATCCGCGGATGGGCGCGCAGTTCCGGCTCTTCGAGAACGAGGCCGGGATCGACGTCGTGCGCGCCATGCATCTCGATCTGACCGGGCGTTCGGTGCCGGAGGGGGAGCAGCTCGCCGGACGTCGGTACATCGTGGAGAACATCGATCTGCCGGCCCTGCTCGCCTACCGGCGCAGCGGGTACACCACGCCGCACGCGCCGGCTCGCGCGAGCGGTACGGAGCTGGCGTGGTTCGCGGGTGACGACCCGCTGCCGTTCCTCACGATGCTGGCGCGCTTCGTACGGCCGGGTGCGAGGCATCTCTATCAGCTGTGGCGGACCAGTCGGACCAGTCGGATCGGCCGGACGGGTCGGACCAGCCGGATCGGTCGTCCCGGCACCACCCATGTGCGTCCCTAGACGGGCGACGCCCATGCGGTGATCGCGTGAAACCCACGAAGTAGGCATATCGCGTCCTGGGGAGGGACTTCGTGATTCAACCGGTAGCAGTCATCGGTGCCGGGCCGTTCGGCCTGTCCACCGCCGCGCATCTGCGGGCGCACGGCATTCCGGTCCGTGTCTTCGGTGAACCCATGGTCAGCTGGCGGGACAACATGCCCGCCGGGATGCTGCTGAAATCGACCCCGGCGGCGTCCACCATCGACGCCCCGCAGCGCGGCCACACCCTGGCCGACTACTGCGACGCCGCCGGCATCAGGCGGCTCGTCACGGACGAGGACATCATCCCGGTCGAGACCTTCGTCTCGTACGGGGAGTGGTTCCAGCAGCGGCTCGTGCCCGAGCTGGAGCGGGTGCGGGTGGTGTCCGTCGACCGGAGCAAGGGCGGCGGCTTCGAACTGAAACTGGACTCGGGGGAGTTGTTCGCGGCGCGGGCCGTCGTGGTGGCGAGCGGTCTGTTCGGGCTGGCGCATCTGCCGCCCGAGCTGGCGGCCGCGGCCGTCGACGGACCCACCCCCACGGGGCCCGTCTCGCACAGCTCCCAGCACCCCGATCTGAGCCGGTTCCAGGGCAAGGAGCTGATCGTCGTGGGCGCCGGGCAGTCCGCCCTGGAGACGGCGGTCCTGGCGGCCGAGGCGGGCGCACGGGTGCGGGTCGCCGCGCGCGGGCGAGGGTCCGTGGCCTTCGGCGCACCCCCGTGGAAGCAGCCGAGGCTGCGCCCCGAGTCGCCGTTCGGACGCGCCTGGTCGTTGTGGGCGCTCAGCTATTACCCGCACCCCTACCGGTACTTGCCCGCCGCCACCCGGCACCACCTGGTCCGCCGGGTGCTCGGGCCGCTGGGCGCGTGGTGGTTGCGCGAGCGGTTCGAGGGGCGGGTGGAGGCGCGGGAGGTCGCGCGGGTGGTGCGGGCCGGGGTCATCGACGGGAGCCCGCGGCTGGTGCTGCGCGGGCATGACGGCCGTACGGAGGAGTGGGGCGCGGACCATGTCATCGCCGCCACGGGGTATCGCGTCGACCTGGGGGCCATGGGCTTTCTCGGGCACGAGCTGCGTACGGAGCTGGCGGTGAGCCGGGGGACGCCGGTGCTCGGGGCCGGGTTCCGGTCGTCGATACCGGGGCTGTACTTCACGGGGTTGCCGGCGGCGGCGTCGTACGGGCCGGTGATGCGGTTCGTGTGTGGGACGGAGTTCGCTTCGCCTCGGTTGGCTCGGCATCTTGCGACGGCGCATGGGTGAGCCGGTTCCGGGACGAGCTCGGTGAGGCGGTGCGTCGCGGGGTGCGGGTGCGTGGGGGTTGTTCGCGCAGTTCCCCGCGCCCCTTTCAAGGCCTGCGGCCGTTTCCAGGGGGCGCGGACCAGGTCGCACCGGTGAACCCGCGTTCGGGAAAAGGGGGTTGACGTACGGGGCCGGTGTGGCCGTCGAGGTGCCGTACGTCGTCCGGTTCGTGTCGAACCGATGGGGCGCGGCATCCGTATTCTCTGATCATGGCCGCTCCCACCGCATATTCACTCATCGCCACTGACCTGGACGGAACGCTCCTGCGCAGTGACGACACGCTCTCCGACCGGTCCCTCGCCGCGCTGGCGCGGGCCACGGGGGCCGGTGCTCAGCACCTCGTGGTGACGGGACGGCCGGCGCCGAGAGTCCGCCCACTGCTGGAGGACCTCGGCAGCAGGGGGCTCGCGGTGTGCGGACAGGGCGCGCAGTTGTACGACACCGGCGCGGACCGGCTGCTCTGGTCCGTCACCCTGAACCGGGAGCTCGCCGAGACCGCGCTCGGCAAGATCGAGGCCGAGGTCGGACAGGTGTACGCGGCCGTCGACCAGGACGGGGTCGACGGCCTCACCCTGATCGAGCCCGGCTACCTCATGCCGCACCCCACGCTGCCCGCCGTACGCGTGCCGCGCCGGGACGACCTGTGGTGCGAGCCGATCAGCAAGGTGCTGCTGCGCCATCCCTATCTGTCCGACGACGAGTTGGCCTCGGCGGCGCGCATGGCGGTCGGTTCGCTGGCGACGGTCACCATGTCGGGGCCCGGCACCGTCGAACTCCAGCCATGCGGCATCACCAAGGCGACGGGCCTCGCCCTGGCCGCCGAACATCTCGGACTGACCCCGGACGAGACCATCGCGTTCGGCGACATGCCCAACGACATCCCGATGTTCGACTGGGCCGCGCACGGGGTCGCCATGGCCAACGCCCACCCCGAACTCAAGGCCGTCGCCGACGAGGTGACCCTGTCGAACGAGGACGACGGGATCGCGGTGGTCCTGGAGAAGCTCTTCCCGTGAGCGACTACTGAACGGCTGTTGAACGACTGTTCCCCTGGGCCCGCCGGCCCAGGGGAACAGGGTGAAGAAGGAGGAGCCGACGGCTCAGTACGGACCGAACACGTTGTCGATCGAGCCGTACCGCGCGGCGGCGTAGTTGCACGCCGCCGTGATGTTCGCGACCGGGTCGTAGGGGTCGTACGGGGTGCCGGACACGTGGTACGCGGCGAACGTCGGGTCGATGACCTGGAGGAGGCCCTTCGAGGGGATGCCCGCGGCGGCGTTGGAGTCCCAGTTGTTGATGGCCTGCGGGTTGCCCGACGACTCGCGCATGATGTTGCGGTGGATCCCGTCGTACGACCCGGGAATTCCCTTCTGCGCCATGATGTCCAGCGACTCGCGGATCCAGCCGTCGAGGTTGTTCCCGTACGTCTTGACGGACGCCTGCGTGGCCGTGGAGGCCTTCGAGGCGGTGGTCGACTTCGTCGCCTTGAGGGTCAGCTTCAGGCCCGGGCGGATCAGCGCCGGGTTGTCGCCGATGGCCGCGCGGTTGGCCTGGTAGAGCCGCTGCCAGCCGCCGCTCGTGCCGTGCTTCCGGGCGATGGAGGAGAGCGTGTCGCCGGAGACCACGGTGTACGTCAGCGGGTTGGCCGCGGCCGGCGCGGACTGCGGGGCCGACTGTGCGGAGGTGGCGGCCTGGGCCGGGGTGGCGGCGTTCGCGGTCGTGGCGACCGTGAGCGGGAGGGCGAGTGCGGCCCCGCCCGTTCCGGCGGCGACGACGCCACGGGTCAACGCGTTGCTTCTGGGACGGCGGTGTTTGCCTCGTGCGGGCATGGCGGATTCCTCTCCGTCGCCTGCGAGGTGAGCTGTCGGGTTCGGGCTGGAGATGCCCGGCCGTGCGCGTCGTCCCGGCGGTCGCTGTGCGTGTCGCGTCCGCTGGGCGTACTGCGCTCGGCTTCACCCCTAGCCGGTCCGCTGGGGAAAGTCGGACCGGCGGCTTGCCTGGGTCCCCCGCTCCTGCCGTGCGTGGATGAGTGGTGAATGGGTGGGGCGTCCGGGGCGGCGGCAGGATTTGGCGGTCCGTCCGGACGGGGTGTGAACGTATGCGAGAGCACACGACCGGAACAAGTCCCGGTTTGGCGGGTTGGTCCAGTTGACCTTGAGTTTGGCATGATCCGCCCGTCTGCTGCGGGTACGTGCAGTGGCTCAACTTGCCTACCGCAAAGGGAAAGTCGATGGGGTGGTGTGGGGGTGAGGTGTGAAGTGCCCGTGACTCAACTCACGGGAGGAGTCAGGCGAAATCATGAGTAAGCGGCAAATCGGTCAAGTCGGGTCGGAGGGAGGGGTGCGGGGGAGCGATTCGGCCGACCGTGGAGCGGGCGGGCGTCTCCGCGGGCGGGGCGGGTACTCGGGGCCGGCCGTCGCGCGCCCGAGCCGTACGCGCGTCGGTGGATATCGGCGCGTATCAGTTGATCAAGAATATGGAGCATGCGGTCCCATACCACTCGGGGCGAAGCCGTGGGCGCTCGTGGCGATCGAAAGGTGACCGGATACGCTGACTCGGGTGATGGCAGCGACAGATCGACAAACTTTGTCATCGACCGTGAGACCGACCTAGACCGACCGTGTGACCGCGTGACCGTCAGCAGACGTCAGCAGACAGGAGAACCCTCGTGACCGTCGTCGAGCCGTTTGGGCTGAGCGCGCGGGACCAGGCTCTCGAAGCCGATGTCCAGGCCGGAATGACGGCCGTCGAGGAGGGTCTGCTCGAGGCGACCAAGAGCGAGGTCCCCTTCATCCAGGAGGCCGCCCAGCATCTGCTGCGGGCGGGCGGCAAGCGGTTCCGGCCGCTGCTGGTGATGCTCGCGGCGCAGTTCGGCGACCCGTACGCGCCGGGTGTCGTGCCCTCGGCCGTGGTGGTCGAGCTGACGCATCTCGCCACGCTGTACCACGACGACGTGATGGACGAGGCCGAGGTGCGCCGGGGTGTGCCCAGCGCGAACGCCCGCTGGGACAACTCCCTCGCCGTCCTCACCGGTGACTTCCTCTTCGCCCGCGCCTCGCACGTCCTCGCCGACCTCGGCCCCGACGCCGTCCGTATCCAGGCCGAGGCCTTCGAGCGGCTGGTCACCGGGCAGATCCTGGAGACCGCCGGGCCACGCGACGGACGCGACCCGATCGAGCACTACCTCGACGTCCTCGGCGGCAAGACCGGCTCGCTGGTCGCGGTCGCCGGGCGGCTCGGCGCGCTGATGGCGGGCGCCGACGAGACCGTGGTCGACGTGCTGACCCAGTACGGGGAGCGGCTCGGCGTCGCCTTCCAGCTCGCCGACGACGTCCTCGACATCGCCTCCGACTCGCACGAGTCCGGCAAGACGCCGGGTACGGATCTGCGCGAGGGTGTGCCGACCATGCCGGTGCTGCGGCTGCGTGAGCGGGCGGGGCGGCTGGGGCTGCCGGACGACATCGCCCTCTGTGAGCTCCTCGCATCCGACCTCACCGACGACGCCCGCCACGCCGAGGCCCTGGCCCGGCTGCGCGTCCACCCCGCGCTGGAGCAGGCCCGCCGCGACACGATCCGCTACGCGGAGGAGGCGCGGGCCGTCCTGGCGCCGCTGCCGGAGTGCGACGCGAAGGCGGCGCTCGTGGAGCTGTGCGACGCGGTGGTGCACCGGGCCGGTTAGGCGCCCGGGGTTGCCGTGGCCCTCCTGGGGGCTGCGCCCCCAGACCCCGCTGTCGCCCTTCGGGCTCGTCCTCGATCGCCGGACGGGCTCGAATTTTTTGTGACCTGGATCACATTTCTGGACTGAGTCCAAGTTCAGATCAACTCCGTATCAACGCCCAGAAGCTGACGCAGGGGGCGTTGGCTGCATTACGGGGAGAAAACAGAATCATGGGATCTTTCGTTGCATACGCGGCGCGTCGTCAGGGTCTGATCGTGTCCGGGGTCGCGGTGGCCACCGCGACCGGTGTCGCCGCCGCCGTGATCCCGGCGGTCGCGGACAGCGGGAACGGCGGCGACGGGCAGGCGATCGTGGCGCGGCACGGCGGGCACGCCGCCGGCGGTGGCCTCTTCGGCGGCGGTACCGGACGGGGCGGGACCATCCTCGCCGCCAGTCTGAACGGCGCCGCCGAGGTGCCTGTGCAGGGCGGGCCCGCCGTGGGGGACAAGGACGGCGCGGCACTGGAGTTCGTGCGGATCAAGGGCGACAAGGTCTCCGTCGCCGTGACCTGGCGCGGCACCGACAAGCCGAGCGCCCTCCACATCCACCAGGGCGGCAAGGGCGTCAACGGGGGCATCAAGGTCGACTTCACCGAGCTGATCAAGAAGTACGGCAAGGGGCACAGTCTCACCGGCACCGTCGAGGTCAAGGACGCCGCGCTGCTCAAGAAGCTCAGGAGCGACCCGACCTCGTTCTACGCCAACCTGCACACCGCCCAGTTCCCGGGCGGAGCCGTCCGCGGGCAGTTCCACAAGGTGACGACCGACTTCGACTTCCGGTACGCCCTGCGCAACTTCCAGGCGTCGGTCCTCAAGGGCAAGCAGATCTACGAGTGCCGGAAGGCGGACGGGGGCGGCTACGCCTTCGCCCAGCGGGACGTCTCCGCCGTGCTCGGCGGCGGCATCGCGCACTCCTTCGTGAAGCCCGACTCCGGTACGCCGCAGTGGATCGCGCCCGACCGCAGCGCGGTCACGGGGGCGCTCGTCTCCAAGTCCCCGAACGGTGACCGCAACATCCCCGAGCTGGACCTCAGGGCCACGCAGTCCGGCAAGCACCGCGGGCTGCTGGCGAACACGGTGGAGATCCTCCGGCTCAACACCGTCGGCGGCGTCGCCCCGGCCGGCTCCTGCTCGCCGGGTGCCGTGGTCGGTGTCCCGTACAAGGCCGACTACGTGTTCATCAACCGCTAGGGCGTCAGTTCGACTTGCGGCGACTTGCGGCGACTCGCGGCGCCTTCCCTGACGACCCCTACGGGTTCGGGGAGGCGCCGCCTTGCCATGTCATCCCCTGCGGTCGGCGATGTCATCCCGTAGCAGTACGTCGAGTTGAGTCCCCAGTCTGACGATTCCCGGCGGCCGATTTGGTCAGATGGGTATCACCACTCCTCACCGATTCGGGTGAGAATGGCGGCTCCGAGTAGACGCCGCCGCCGACGACGGAGGTAAGGCACACATGGCACCGTACGAAACCGACGACAGCGCCCGGGCCGGTGACGCGGCCGCGCTCGCGGCAGAGGCCGAGGAGACGCGCGCGGCACGGCGACGCAAGGCAGCGCGGTACGTCGTCCCGGTCACCGTGCTGGGCGTGGCTGCGGCGACCATCGGGCTCGTCCCGGCCTTCGCCGGCTCCGGTGACCCCGATCTGCCGAAGATCAGCGCGCAGGAACTCATCGAGAAGATCGCCGCCTCGGACGTCCAGCAGGTGTCCGGCACGGTGAAGATCACCACGGATCTGGGCCTGCCCGACCTGGGCGGTCTCGCGGGCGGCCTCGCCTCGCAGGCGCCCTCCGGGGGCGACGGCGGTTCGGCCGCCGACCCCTCCGCCAAGCTCCTCGAACTGGCCTCCGGCACCCATACGTTGCGGGTCGCCACCGACGGCCCCGACAAGCAGAAGCTGTCGCTGCTGGACGACGCCGCCGAGTACAGCGTCATCCACAACGGCGACGACCTGTGGGCGTACGACAGCGCCTCGAACGAGGTGTACCACGCGACCGGTGGCGACGAGGGCAAGGACCAGCGAGCCGAGAAGGACGCTCCCGACTCCGCCGAGGACGTGCCCGCCACGCCTCAGGAGCTGGCCGAGGAGGCCCTGAAGGCCGTCGACGACACCACGTCCGTGACCGTCGACGGGACCGCGCAGGTCGCCGGGCGGGACGCGTACAAGCTGGTGATCAAGCCCAAGCAGTCCGGTTCGACGGTCGGGGCGATCTCGATCGCCGTCGACGCGAAGACGGGGCTGCCGCTGAAGTTCACGCTCACCCCGACGAGCGGCGGCGCGGCCGTCGTGGACGCGGGCTTCACGAAGGTCGACTTCGGCAAGCCGAGCGCGTCGACGTTCGACTTCACCCCGCCGAAGGGCGCGAAGGTCACCGAGGCCGACGAGGTCGAGAAGTCGGGTGACCACGAGTCCGGGTTCGGCGACTCCCCGTTCGACGAGTCCGGCAAGAACTCGCCCTCCAAGGACGGCAAGGGACTCCAGGGCTCCGAGGGCTCCGAGGAGGAGTTCGCGAGCGGGCTCGACGGGCTGAAGACCATAGGCAAGGGCTGGAGCACCATCGCCGAGTTCGACAGCGGCGCCGAGGGCGGCATGCCCACCGGCGGCGGTTCGGACGCGACCGGTGACGCCCGGGTAGACGGCTTCCTGAACTCCCTCGGCGATCAGGTCAAGGGTGAGTTCGGCTCCGGTACGGTCTTCAAGACCCGGCTGATCAACGTCCTCTTCACCGAGGACGGCAAGGTGTACGCGGGTGCCGTCACCAAGGACGCGCTGGTGAAGGCGGCCAACGCGGCGAAGTAGCGACGCCTGGCCGGTGGGCCGGGACGGCGAGGCCGCCGTCCCGGCCCACCGGCCGCAGTCCGAGGGGAGCCATGAGCGAAGCAGCAGCCATCCACACCCAGGGGCTGACCAAGACGTTCCGCGGCGGCCAGCTGGCCGTGGACCACCTGGAACTGACGGTTCCCAGCGGCAGCGTCTTCGGCTTCCTCGGCCCGAACGGCTCGGGCAAGACCACCACCATCCGCATGCTGATGGGCCTGATCGAGCCGACCTCGGGCACGGCACAGGTCCTCGGCCGGCCCATGCCGCGCTCCGTGCGGACCGTGCTCCCGCACGTGGGCGCGCTCATCGAGGGACCCGCGCTGTACGGGTTCCTCTCCGGCCGCGACAACCTGATCCGCTACGACTCCGCCGACCCGACCGCCGACCCGCGCACCCGGCGTACGCGCGTCGCGGCCGCGCTCGACCGGGTCGGGCTCACGGCCGCCGCCGGGAAGAAGGCGAAGGCGTACTCGCTGGGCATGAAACAGCGGCTGGGCCTCGCGGCGGCGCTGCTCCAGCCGCGCCGCCTCCTCGTCCTCGACGAGCCGACCAACGGCCTCGACCCGCAGGGCATGCGGGAAATCCGGGCCCTGGTAAGGGAGTTGGCGTCCGACGGCACCACCGTCTTCCTCTCCTCCCATCTGCTCGACGAGATCGAGCAGGTGTGCACCCATGCCGCCGTCATGGCCCGGGGCCGGCTCATCACGCAGGGCCCGGTGAGCGAACTGGCCGCCGGGGCGCGCGGCCGCCTCGTCGTCACCACACCCGACACGGCGGACGCGGCCCGGGTGCTCAAGGAACAGGGCATCGCGGATGTGGTCGTGGCCGACGGGGACGGCGCCGGCGCCGGCGAGGGGGGCCGGGTGACGGCCGAACCGCCGCCACCGGACCGCGATCTCGCCGAGCTGAACGCCGCACTGGTCACCGCGGGCGTCCGCGTCCGCGGCTTCGGCCTCGAACGCGCCTCCCTGGAGGACGCGTTCGTGGCGCTGACGGGGGAGGGCTTCGATGTCGCGGGTTGAGACGTCCCGTGGTGGGGCCGAGGGAGAGGCGACGACCGAGGTCACTCCGTCCGCCGCCCGTACGCCCAACCTCCTGTGGACCTTCGGGCTGTTCCGCAGCGAGTTGGTGACCACGTTCCGGCGGTGGCGGACGATCGCGCTGCTGGCCGTGCTCGCGGCGGTGCCGATCCTCGTCGGGATCGCGGTGAAGATCGAGACCGGTGACGGGTCGTCGACGGGCGGCGGACCGGGCGGCGGTGGGGGCGGTGGCGGCGGGCCCGCGTTCATCGCGCAGATCAGCAACAACGGGCTGTTCCTGGTGTTCACGGCGCTGGCCGCGACGCTCCCCTTCTTCCTGCCGATGGCGGTCGGGGTGATCGCCGGGGACGCGATCGCGGGCGAGGCGAACGCGGGCACCCTCCGCTATCTGCTGGTCTCGCCCGCCGGCCGGACCCGGCTGCTGCTCACCAAGTACGCGACCACCATGACCTTCTGCCTGGCCGCCACCCTCGTCGTGGCGGCCTCGGCACTGGCCGTAGGGGCCTTGCTGTTCCCTCTCGGCGACCTGACGACGATCTCCGGCACACGCATCAGCTTCGCCGAGGGGCTGCTGCGGGCGCTGCTGATCGCGCTGGCGGTGGCCGCGTCACTGATGGGTATCGCGGCCCTCGGGCTCTTCATCTCGACCCTCACCAACAGCGGCATCGCCGCGATGGCGACGACGGTCGGGCTCCTCATCACCGTCCAGATCCTCGACCAGATCCCCCAGCTCGACGCCCTCCACCCGTACTTCTTCTCCCACTACTGGCTCTCCTTCGCCGACCTCATGCGCGAGCCGATCTACTGGGAGGACCTGCAACGCAACTTCGGCCTCCAGGCCCTGTACGCGGCGGTGTTCGGGTCGGCGGCGTGGGCGAGGTTCACGGCGAAGGACATCACGGCCTGAACCGTTCCTTATGACTGAGTGGGAGTGAGTCCTGTTGCCAGGATTCGTGCTCAGCCGAACGCCCCGAACGGTGTTGGGTGTTCTGGTTGCCCGCTTTCGCTCCGCGTCCGGCGCGCACGGATCGTGTCCGTGGTCCGGGGATGCGGGGGCGGGTTTCCTCACGCCCGGGAGTGCCTGGTCGGGCCTGGACGGTCCGATGCCCCGCACGATCGCTCTGGTCGTGTGGGGGCGGTGCCGTCCGTCGCCGGATCGGGTGTCCCTGGGCGCGCCTGCCGATCGCCACGGCGGCCGCGTCGTGGCGAGTGGTGGTGCGGTTGTTGCTGGTGAGGGGTTTCTGCCAGTGCTGGGCGCCCCACTTGGAGGTGTAGGCCGGGTCCACGGCGATGACCGCGATGCCGGTGTGGTCGGCCATGGAGGTGAGCCGGGCGCGCAGGCGGGCGGTGGGCATGCCGGAGATGAGCTGCCGGAACCGCTTGCGGCGGCCGTGTTTCTCCCGGGTCTTCTCGGCGGCGAAGTCCAGGTCCTCCACCGCGATCGCCTTCACACCACAGGCCTGCGCCCAGTTGAGCAGGCGGGTCAGGGCGTGCCGGACCTGGGCGTCACGGTGCTGGGCGGTGCCGGACAGGTCGTAGGAGAAGCGGCGCGGGTCGCTGGCCGGGTTGCCGTGGACATCCAGGCGCCAGGCGGCGAGGTGGTCGGCGTTCATGTCGACACCGATCACCCCCTGGGCGAGCGCGGCGCTTAGCGGGATGGTGGGGGTGGGCGGGATCTGCCAGGAGGCGGTCAAGTACCAGCGGTCCCGGTCGACGTCCAGGTGGATGCGGTAGGCGACCGCCCGGTTGGCTGCGACGCGGTCGGCCCACTCGGTGCCCCGGTGCGCGAACGCGACACGGCAGGCGAGGACGTACCGCCCGTGCGGGGCGTTCGCCAGATACGCGAGCGGGGCGGGCAGCTTGATGCTCACCTCGCCGTCGGGGCTGACGCGGATCGTCTCGTTGCCGTAGCGCTTGCCGGACTCGCCGTCGGCCTGGCAGAACCACCGTTCGGCCTCCCACCGCCGACGCCACTGGTCCTCGGTGAGTTGGGCGGCGTCCAGATGGTGGCGGGTGCGGGCCAGCTGTTTGCCGCCACGCACCACATGCACGACGCCCGCTTCACGGTCGGCCCGCTCGGCATCCAGGCGGTCTTGCAGCACGTGCAGGCGACGCGCCTTGGCATGCCATTCCCGCCGGGACCGGTAACCACCCGGCGCGTGTTTGGAGCCTTTCTGCCCGACGGGCTGGGACAGCCGCTGTGTGAGGGTGGTGATGCCCGCTTCCAGGCTCTGGATGTGCGCCAGCTGGCCACGGCGGGCCAGCGCCCACTGGTCGTGCGACGCCTTGGTGATACTGCCCGCCCAGCGTGACGACGACAGCGGCGTCAACTCACGCTTACGCACCGCCCACGCATCGGCGGAATGCTCCAGGCCGTCCCGGCAACGCGCCTTGAGGTCCTTCGAGGCGAGCCCTCCCAGACGCGCGCCGACCAGGCGCAGCACATCCTCATCCCCCGCCGTCAGCTGCTTGAGCCGGGCACGGATCGCCACACCACTCGGGCCGGACGCGACGAACGGCTCCGCGATGGCCCGCAGCCCGCCCACCCTGTCACCCCCAACCCCGAAGAACCCTGTCACCGTCCCCAACGACCACCGTCCGCAGAGGTCACGCATTCGACACGAGAACGCCAGTTCTCTTCCGAAAGGTCGACGCAACGACCGAGACAGGCAAACACCACGGGCACTCACTCCCGCTCACCAGAACACACTTGAGTTCACTCCAGCGGCAACAGCTCCAAACCCCTGGCACGGCTGAGGGCTCAGGCGGCGGCCTCCTCCTCCGTGTCGTACGGGAACCGCGCGTACGGCGGCTCCCCGGTGAAGAACGACTTCGCCCGGGTCAGGGCCGCCGTGTCGCGGAGTACGTCGCCGGGCTTGCTGCCGTTGCCCAGCAGTACTCCGCCGAAGCGCATGCCCAGGTACGCGGCGGAGTTGTTGAGCGTGCCGATGAGGGGCTCGGCGACCTCCTCCTCGTGGTGGGCGAGCGCGGTGACGCCCCAGAGGGTGCGGCCCGCCATCGTCTTCTTGAAGTCGAGGCCGGGGGTGCGCAGCCAGCCTGACCAGTGGTCGAGATAGCGCTTGACGTGGGCGGACACGGAATACCAGTACAGCGGCGACGCGATCACGAGGTCCGTGGCCGCGAGCGTGGCGTCCAGCAGCAGCGCCCTGTTGTCGCCCTCCGGCCGTACATGGTCGCTGTCGTGGCGCAGGTCCTCGAAGTCCGGCAGCGGATGCTCCGCGAGGTTCAGCCAGTGCTGCTCCACGTCGTCCGGCAGCTGCTCGGCGGCCGCGCGGGCCAGCAGCTCGGTGTTGCCGTCCGGCCGGCTGCTGCCGAGAACGAAGAGGAAGCGGCGGGTCATGGGGTCCCCCTGGGGGTAGGCGGCGTCCAGGTACCGTGCACGGAGATTACATGCGTAGACAATATATGCGTACGCATATGAGTGCCAGGGGGCCTGGTCAGGCGGTTCCGGCTGAGTCGGTCGGGTCGGCCGAGTAGGTGGGATACGCCCGGGCGGCTTCGGCGGCACGCGTCACGCGCAGCAACAGGTCCTCCCCGCCGTGCCGGGCCACCAGCTGGAGTCCCACCGGGCAGCCGTCGGAGTCGAAGCCGGCCGGGATGCTCGTGGCCGGGTGCCCGCTGAGGTTGAACGCCCAGGTGAGGGCGGTCGAGTAGCGCTCGCCGGGGCCCTCGTGGACGTGCGGGGCGTTGGGGGTGGTGGGGGTCAGGAGCAGGTCGGCTCCGGCGAAGAGGGCGGCCAGCCGCCGGTCGTTCTCGGCGCGGAGTTCCTGGGCCGCCCGTACGGCTGCCGGGTCGGTGTCGGGCGCGGAGCGGAGGGCCAGCCAGGCCGGTCCGGGGTCCATCAGGGGCGCGGTCCGGGCCGGCCCCGCGAACCGCACAAGTCCGGTGTCCGCGAGGCGGAGCGCGGCGCTGTGGGCGATCGCGGCGGGCTCGGGGTCGGTGTCGGCGAAGCCGAGGTCCGCCGACCAGACGGCGGTGGCCGGAGGCGGCGCGTCCTCGGCCGACCCGGCCGCCGAGTCCGCCTCCTCGTGGCCGTCCTGCTCCGCCGCGCCCCGGACACAGCGCCAGTACGCCGCCGCGTCCGACGCGTGGCGGGTGAGGACGCCGGCCGCCGCGAGGCCCGTACGGTCGGCCGAGGGCAGGCGCCCGTTCGTGGTCTTGAGGCCGACGACGCCGCACCACGCGGCCGGGATCCGTACCGAACCGGCGCCGTCGGTGCCGGTCGCCATCGGTACCAGGCCCGCGGCCACCGCCGCCGCGGACCCGGCGGAGGAGCCGCCCGGGGTCCGGTCGGCCCGCCAGGGGTTGACGGTCCGGCCGCCGGCCCCGAGGCCCCAGGTCTGCCAGGGGGTGCCGGGGCCGGGCACGGAGGTCGCGCCCACGGGTACGCAGCCGGCCGCGACCAGGGCCCGCGCCGGTGCCGTACGCATCCCGGACCGGCCCTTCACCCCGATCGGCACGCCGGCCAACGGCAGCCGTGTCCCTGCGGCGACCTGCTCGTCCACCTCCGCCGCCCGCCGCAACGCCTCCTCCGCCCACACCTCGCCGAACGCGCACAGCGTGGGCTCCGCCCGTTCGATCCGGGCGAGTGCGGCGACGACCACGTCGACGGCGAGGACCTCGCGAGCGCGGACCCCGGCGGCGATCCGCTCGGCCGAGAGGATCGGAAAGCCGCCTGGTGGAAGCGGGTTGAGGGGGAGGTGGTCGGGAGTGAGACAGTCGGGCGGAGGGGAAGCGGATGGCGGGGAATCGGATGGCGGGGAGGTGTGCGGCCGCATGGCTCTCTCGAGGTTCAAGATCCCGTCCCGTACGGCTCGACCGTCGGCGGCTGCTTCGCCCGGTGGGCGCCCGCCTTGCAGCCCGCGAACGGGCCGCTGGGGGAGCGTAGTTCGGCCATGACGGGGCCGAGGTGGTCACGGTGCCACACCGCCGGGCCGGACGCTCCCGCCGTGGGGTCGGTGAGTTCCTGCCAGGCCAGCCAGAGGGCGTGCAGCCGGGCCACCGCCTCCAGGTGCTCCCACCAGCGCGGGCACCAGGGCTGCTGGGAGGTGACCTCGCGGCCGTAGACCGGGAGAAGCAGATCGCCGACCCAGACGGCCAGAGCGTGCATCTCGTCGGTGTACTCGGCGCCGTCGAGGTAGAGGATGAACGGCGGGGCGGCGGGGGCCTGTTCGGGGGCCATGGCGGTCATCGGACGATCCCTTCCGCCGCCCGGGCCGTGATGGCCTTGACCTCGGCCTGGGCCGCGCGTGCGATGCGGTCGGCGCCGGGTTCGGCGTACCAGGGGCGCAGGCGGACGAGGGCGGGCTTGACGCCGGTGGCGAGGAGGAGGGCGGTGCCCTTGGGGAGGGCGCGGATACGGTCGGCGGGCAGGATGCGTTCGAGGCGGTACGAGGTGGAGCGGGAACGGCCGTCCTTGCCGCGCGAGTAGCTCACCGTGGACACGTCGTGCTCGCCGACCAGCCGCGAGACCTTCTCCACGAAGTCCGCGTCGTCCAGGCCCGCGCCGAGCAGTTTGATGGTGGCGGCGCCCCACAGCGCGTCCATCCCGGCCTCGCCCCACACCCGTGTGCCCTGGCGGTAACTCTGCAGCAGGGTCACGACGTTGATGCCGCGCGAGCCGAAGTGGGAGTAGAGGTCCGGGAGGTCGGAGATACGGCAGACGTTGGCGGCCTCGTCGAGCACGGCCGTCATCGGCGGGTCCAGGCGGCCGCCCATCCGCTCGGCCGCCACGACTCCCGCGCGCAGGACGGAGTCCGCGCACGCGGCGATGACACCGGCCGCCGAGCCGCCGCCGTCCTTGGAGAGCAGATAGAGCGTGTCGGACGAGAGCGCGTGCCGCTCGGGCAGGAACTGCGGCAGCTCGGGGTCCGGGCTCACCCAGGCCGCGATCGCCGGGTCGAGCAGGCACGCCACGCACTGGCGGGCCGTCTCGTAGATGCCGTCCCGGGTCTCCACCGCGCCCTGGACGGTGCCCTGGAGCTGGTCGGCGAGGGCCGACATGCCCGCGTCGCGGAGCAGGTCGACCGGCGTACGGTCGGCCGGGTCCGCCAGCCACGCCAGTACCTCGTCGACCTGCCGCTTGCCCCGGTTGGCCGCGTGGAACAGGGCCGTGAGGGTGTTCTGGGCCGCCGAGATCCAGAAGTCGCGCTTGGAGGCGTCGTCGTTGACCGCGCCGACGAAGTGGCCGGCCAGGCGGCGGGCGCCCTCGATGGTGGCCGCGTCGGCGAGCATGTCCCACCACAGGCCGCGCGGGGTGTGCGCGATGCCCTGTGGGTCGAACGTCCATACGGTGCCCGCGCGTTCGCGCTCCGCGCGCGTCACGCTGTACACGTCCGCCTTGTTCGAGGTCAGCAGCACGCTGCCGCGGGCGCGCAGGACGCGGGGGACCGCGATGCCGGTGGACTTGCCGGCCCTCGGGGCCATCAGGTCCAGCTCCACGTCCTCGTAGCTGCTGCGGAGTTCCGGGCCGCCGGGTTCCAGGTCGCCGAGGAGGTTGCCCGTGTCGTCCGGGGGGAGCTTGCCCGACTTCGGCAGGGACGGGCGGAGTTGGCGGGCCCTGGTGGTGGCGCCCTTCGGGAGGAGGGCGGAGAGTTCGCGGCGGCCGGCGAGGCCGCTGGGCCTCCGGCCTCGGCGGCGGATCAGTACGGCGAGGGTGACCAGGAGGGTGAGGGTGGTGCCGAAGACCGTGCCCATGCCCGTGGTGATCGCGCCGGGTGACGCCGTCGGCCATACGGCTGCCGGGCCGTCCGTCACGAGGGTCTTCAGTGTCTCCAGGGTGAAGGGGGGTGGGTCCCAGCCGGTTCCGGTGAGGGCTGCGGCCAGGGTGCCGCCGAGCCAGGCGCCGAGGAAGAGGGTGCCGATGAGTAGGGCGGCGGTGGGGATGATCCAGGGCAGGAGGTCGTCGCCGGTGGTGTGTTGTTGTTTGCGTGTGGGCATTTCGTATCCCCCGTCAGGTGGTTGATTTCTCTCGCCCCCGCCGCCCCTACCCGTCCCGTCCCCAGGGGCTGCCGCCCCTCGACCCCGCACGCGCGAGAGGTCGGGGGGTGTGGGTTGTCGGGCGGGTGCGGGTGGGTGTGTGGTTGCTCGCGCAGTTCCCCGCGCCCCTGAAAGACTCCGGGCGCGGCCCATGCTTTTAAGGGGCGCGGGGAACTGCGCGGCCGGCCCCCGCACACCCGCAGTCGCCCGACAACCGCACCCCCCGAGCTCATAGGCGCCCCGCCTTCGACAGCGTCGGCTTCGGGGTCCACCTCGTGTTCGTGTTGTGCAGATCCCTCTCCGTGTCCGTGATCGACACCTTGATCGGGATCCCAGGACGGCCGCCCACCTTGATCAGGAAGCGCCCACGACCCGGCGGCTCCTCATTACCCCCCGTGCTGGCCCAGCCCGGCGGGGACGACCACGACGACACGAGGTCGATCTCGCGCTCCGACAGCCCCACGATCTCGCCGAGTTCCCTCATCTCCGTACGGGGGAGGCCGGCGCACACCACCATCCCGGCGCGCTCGACGAAGCCGCGCGCCTTCGCCCGGTCGGCCTCGCTGCCCAGCGCCTCCGCGTCCTTCAACGTATGCGTGATCTTCGCGTCGCCGAGGCCCAGGGACCGGTTGAGACGGGTGAGGGCGTCGATGCGTTCGACGATGCCGGAGGCGGCGCGGAGGGGGCGCCACAACTCGTCCAGCACCGTGAAGAACCAGCGCTGCGGGGCGAGGCCCGCGTCCGCGAGCGCGTGGGCCGCCGCCACCGTGCCCAGGCCGTCCGACCACGCCGCCAGCATCGCCGCCGCCGTGAGCTGGGTGTCCGCCTCGCCGATGCGGGAGATGTCGACGCAGACGGCGGGCGAGGCCGGGTTGATGCGGGTGGAGGTCTCGGAGGCGAAGGTGTCGCCGAGCGGGCCGTCCAGCACGCCCAGCAGTGAGCGGTGGAGCGGGTCCACCGCCTCCTGGTAGCGCGCCACGTCGCCCCGGTCCAGCGTGACCGCGCGGACCCGGTCCGGGCCCTCGTCGAGCACCTTCAGCAGGTCGGGCAGGAGCGGCGGCCGGCCCGGCTTCGTACGTGCCGCGAGGTGGTGGAGGCAGGCCGAGAGGACGGACTGTTCGTGGTCGTCCATCGGGCGGCCCCGGACGATCGTGATCAGCGCCGCGACCATGTTCAGGACGCGGCCGTGCGCCTCCGCCGCCAGGATCCGGCCCCGCTCGCCGCCGATCCGTGCCGCCGCCTCGCCCATCGCGCCGGGGTCCAGGACGTTGATGCCGCCCACGCCGCGCCCGATGGAGATCACCTGGCCGCCCAGCGCCCGTACGGTGTCGGCGTAGTCGGGCTTCAGGTCGCCCAGCACCAGCGGGGTGATACCGGTCGCCGCCATGCCGATCAGCATCCGGTTGACCAGCGTGGACTTGCCCAGGCCCGGCATGCCGAGCATGAAGAGCGACGGGTTGGAGATGTAACGGGCGCGGGTGAACCAGGAGATGGGGTCGCCGCAGACCGTGGCGCCCGTGTGGAGGTGCTGGCCCAGCGGCACCCCGGTCATGGGGGCGCCGGAGCCCGCCGCGAAGGGCCACAGGCCGCAGGCCTGGACCGTCGTCGCACGCCACAGCGCGGGCGGGTCGACATGCCCGACCTGGCCGCCGCCGGGGCCGAACCAGCCACGCGGGGGCGCCGTACGGGGTCGTGGGGTGGTGGACTTGCTCACAGCGCCTCCCGGATCTGGTACGGAACGAGGGTGTGCTCCCACGGCAGCAGGCCCACGGGGAGCGTGCAGGTGAACGCGGAGGCCTGCATACGGTCGGCGGGGCGCATCAGGATGCGGGAGGACGCCTGGAGGTTGCGTACGGTGATCGCCGCGTCCGGCAGCTGCTCCTCGCTGTCCACGGTGACCGTCACCATCAGCGAGAACTCCACCAGCCCGGCACCCGCCGCCTCCTCGGCCGCCGTCTGCTCCGCCGCCTGCATCTCGGAACTGGCCCGCGCCTGGACCAGCCCACGCTTCGAGCCCGCCATGAAGTGCGCGGTACGACGGTCGGCCTCGACGATGCGAGCGGAGGTCGCCGGGTCGATCGGGCGGTAGATCAGCGAGACCCGCTTGCGGCGGGTGCCCGTCGCGGGCTCCAGCAGGCCCCGCAGCACGCTCGACCGGACCGTGCCGCGCGGCGCCAGCGTCAGCATCCACGTCCGCGAGACACCCGAGTCGTGCTTGTACGCCTGCACCGACTCGACCGCGGCCGCCGGGCCCGCGTCCGCCCAGTCGAGGCCGGTGGTCGAGTGCTCGGCCCGCGCGCTCAGCACATCGGGGGCGACGGCGGGGTCGTACGCCACGCGGACGATCTCCGCGAGCCGATCGGCGGACAGCGGGTACGCGGAGCCGCCGCCGGCCGCGACGAGGCCCGACAGCAGGCCGGGCAGCCGCATGGACAGGTCGGTGATGACGTCCTCGATGTCCCGCTTGGGGCCGCCGGTGGGGCCGTAGGTCAGAGCGATGTACGTGTGCATCTCCGAGGAGGCGGACGGGTAGCGCGCGACGACCTCCTCCATCACCGCGCGGGCGGCGGCCGGGGCGTCCGGCGAGATGCGCGGCAGGACCTCGGCCGCCAGCCGCGTCCCGGTGTCCGGCGCGGTCTCGACGACGACCTGGGCGCCGCGCAGTCCCGGCTCGTGCGAGAGCCGGGCGAGCCAGTCGCCCCAGGACGCCACCCAGATGTCGACCTGCTCGGGGTCGACCAGCGAACCGCCGTCCGGCTCGCAGGCCAGGACCACCGTGCAGAGGTTGCGGCCGGGGTGGTGCAGCACCCCGAAGGCGCGGTTGTAGGCGTCACGGCCCTCGTACATCTTGGTGCGGGCGAGCAGGCCCGGCGGGTGGTAGCGGCCACCCGGGCGCTTGGAGAGGGGGCCGGAGACGTACGTGGTGGAGCCGTTCGCCTTGCGCCTGAGCCAACCGATACGCACCGCGACCACCTGGTAGATGTTGCGGCCGTCCACCGTGCGCAGCGCGAGCGGGGCGAGGAAGAGGCCGAGGGGGATGAGGACGAGGATCGCGGCCATCAGCGAGACCAGCGAGGCGAGCAGTGCGACCAGGAGTCCGCCGAAGGCGACGACCGTGCCGAGGAGGCCCAGCGGGCCCAGGCCGGGGCGGCGGGGTCTGCGCCAGTTTCCGTAGGTGGGACGCGTGAGGGCGTCGGTGGACATGGGGGTTCCTTCTTCCGGCTGTAGTTCGCTGAGTTCTGAGTGCCTACGAGCTCGGGTGGTGCTGAGCGATGGCGACTGCGGGTCGGTCGTGGTTGCTCGCGCCCACGCGGCGGAGCCGCACATCGATACAGTCCCGCGCCCCTGACGGGGCGCGGGGCCCCTACTGGTTGTGGCCCTTCATCCCGTCGTTGTCGTCGAGGGAGCCCGCGACCTCCGACGCCGCCTGCATGCCGGTCTGTACGACGACCGCGGCGGCCTGGACCGCGACGGCCGCGCCCGCCGTGGCCGCGCCCGCGGCGGCGGTGCCGGCCGCCGCGCCGGCGCCACCGGCTCCGCCCGCGGAGGAACCCGCGCCCGAGGAGGGAGAGCCCTGGGGGGCCGAGGAACCGCCGCCGCCCCCGCCGCCGGCCTGGCCCGCGGCGCCGACCGCTCCGCCCGCGATGCTGACCGCGCCGGACGCCATGTTGTTGGCGGCGTTGAGCGCGACCGTGCCGCCGGAGGTGCCGCCGAGGGCGGCCGTGGCGGGGACGATCAGCTTGAGCAGGGCGGGGAGGGCGAACACGGCCATGATCAGCATGCCCATGCCGGCGATGACCGAGTCCAGATCCTTGGTGTCCTTGGTCATCGAGGTGGCCGAGTAGATGATCAGGGCCGCCGCCGGCTTGTACAGCAGCCAGGCCGCGAGCCAGCCGATGTGCTTCTTCCACCAGCCGTCGCCCCACCCGGTCATCGAGGAGGCGGCGGCCAGCGGCAACGTGCCGACCAGCATGATGAGGACGCCGATGCGGATGTACATCAGCACGATCTGCACGAAGCTCGACAGCATCACCAGCAGACCGAAGATCAGCACCAGACCGGGCTGGTTGAGCGTCAGCACGCCCAGCATCTCGGAGGCCTTGTCCCCGAGGTCGGATCTCTCGTACACGTCCCTGGCGTACGCGTCCGACGCCGTCATGAGTGCCGTGACCACGGGCACGGATGCCGCGCCGACGAGGATGACCTTCCACATCCCCATGAACGCCTGTCTCATCGACTGGCCTTTTCGGTCCACGGCCATCCGTATCGCGGCCAGCAGCAACGAGGCCACCGCCACATAGCCGACGATCCAGTTGACCTCCGCCGTGATCAGTCCGATGGGACTGTCCGCAGCCGCCTGACCGTGGCCGCCGCCGTTTCCCGCCGGGTTCTCCACGTCGATGTTCAGCCAGACGCCGTTGAGCGCCTTGAGCACCTCCGCCGCGCCGTCGCCGATCGCCTTGGCGAAGACGACCACGGCACCCTCGGTGAACTGCTTGCCGCCCTCTTCGATCAGGCAGTCGTAGATCTTCCATGAGCAGGCCATCTCACGCCTCCCAGGTGACGAAGCCGTCGGTGCCGCTGACCTGCGACACACCGCTGTAGACCGTGCCGTCCGGGTCGGGGGAGAGCTTCCAGTCGCCGTCCTGCCAGCGCACGGTGACCGAGGCGGAGCCGAAGCCGCCGTCGCCCATGCCGCGCACCAGGACCATCACGGTCGCCTGTGTCTCGTCGTACGACAGGACCGTGAAACCGGCGTAGCCACCGGCGTCCGGCGAGCCCGTGGTGGACTTGTCGGCCTCCTGGGCGCGGCTCGCGATCAGCGCGTCACGGCCCGCGCCCGGCACGACCTGCTGGTCGACGACCTTGCGCCAGCCGTCGTAGCTGAGGTGGTCGGTGATGGAGTGGACCGCCATGACGGCCCCCATCGGGGTGTGGGCGAAGCAGGACCAGACCGGACCGTCGTACGTGAGCGGGCCCGCCGCCTTCGAGACCGGGACCAGGCCGGTGCCGTTGGCCTTCCAGTGGAAGTCGCGCGGCGCCTCGGTCGGCTTGGCCTGGTCGCGGTCGTCGGTGCGGCAGCCGGCGGGCCGGGTGTCCGAAGTCCCCTTGCCGTCACCGGAGTCCGAGGCCGAGTCCGACGCCTTGGACGTCGAGGTCGGCTCCGGGTAGCCGGACGAACCGGTCGGCTGCCCGGAGCCGTTGCCCGTCACCGCGAAGAGGACCGCGAGGACGAGCAGCACCACCAGGAACCCGGCCGACAGGATCCAGCCCCGCTGCTGCCAGAACGGCTGCTCCCACTCCCCGCTGCCCCCTTGGGCCCGGCCGGAGTTCAGCATCGTCGCTCCCCCTTTCGACGTGCTCGGACGGCTAGAAGACGAAGTTCACGAGCGGGCCGGCGGTGGCGACCAGGACACAGCCGCCGAGGACCATGCCGAGGCGGCCCATGTGCTCCGAGCCCTCGCCGCGGCGCATGGAGATCGCCATCATCGCGCCGGTGATCAGCACACCCGCGACGCCCGCGGCGGTGCCGGCCCAGGCGACGATGCCGAGCACGGTGTCGACCTTGCCGGTGAGTTCGGCCGGGGCGTCCCGGTTCGGGTTGGGGACCGTGCCGTCGGCCAGGTAGATGGACTGGTGTGCCTTGGCGGCTATCGCGTTCAGCATGTGGTTTCTCCCCGTGTCGGTCGGCCGCCCGTCGAGCGGCCGACCGCGACTCGCTTGAGCGGATGGGTCATTGGGTGCATTCGGGGCCGGTGTGACGTGCCCGGGTTCCCGGTCGCTCTGTGAGCTTGGCGACTCCTGTGAGTCCAGGCCAAGCGATGTAGTGATCCAGCACCTGTCGGTGACGTGCTCGTGACAGACGGGAACTCCTCGTCATGTCCGGGACAGTGACGTGCCGTCAGAAACTCCGGGGACCTGCGGCGAAGTGGAGGGGCTCGCACCGGTGTACGGCCCTGAGGTGGTTCGCGTACGACAACGGCCCGCCGGTTCACGCGTGACCGGCGGGCCGTCGCCCTTCCTGCCCAAGGACCCCTGACGGCGTCCCTGGCGTCCCTGCAGTCCCTACAGCACGAACCCCACGATCGGCCCCGCCGTCGCGCCGATGACGCAGGCGCCCATGACCATCGCGAACTGGCTGAGATGCTCGTCGCCCTCCCCGGACCTCAGGGAGATCGCCATCCGCGAGCCGACGATCAGCAGACCGCACACACCGGCCGCGGTGACCAGCCAGGCGAGGATGTTCAGGACGTAGTTGAGCTCGTTGGTGACCACCGCCGGAGGCCCGGCCAGGGTTGTCGCGGCGGCGAAGAGGGTGTCGCTCATGGGGTCCTCCCGGTGAGACGGGCCAGCGCCGCGCTCTCCCGCGGCGGCGGGCCGGTGAGGTCGCCGGTGCGCCAGGCGGGCACCCACGGCACGCGATAGACGTCGATCACGGAACTGATCACTTTCACGCGCTGCACGAGCTGCCGGGGCAGCCGGCCGGGCGCGTCCGCGACCAGCACGATCGCGTCGAGGTCCAGCCCCGGCGGCGCGTCGCCCCGCCGGAAGATGTCCAGCGTGTGCGAGACCGCGTCGAGCCCGGCGGCGTGCGTACGCCCCACCAGCAGCACCGACGACGGTTCGCCGTGTTCGGGGCGCGGCCAGTTGCGGCCCGCGTCATGGCCGCCGAAGACCGTGGCGAGGGTGGTGGACCCGGCGCCGCCGTGCGTGGCGACCCAGGAGAACCGCCGCGGGCTCGCGGCCGCCTGGGGTGGCGGGTCCTGGGGCCGCGCCTGAGGTTCCATGACCGGCCCACGCAGCCAGATCTCCGGCCCGGCCGCCGCCTGTCCTGCGCCTGGCTGCATCACCGCATCACCGCTCTCCACCACTCCCCGTTTCCGCCGCTGATCACAGCAGTCTTCCTGAGCCCGCGTGCCAAGCAGTCTTCCTGAGCCCGCGTGCCAAGCAGTCTTCCTGAGCCCGTCGGGCCCGTCAGGCCCGTCGCATCCGGCGTCGTACGCGCTGTTGTGTTCTGTGTCGTCCTCCGATCTTCACGGTGTACGGGCGGCTTGGGAATCGGGGCGTGAGTTCCTGCGACGAGCCTGTGACGCGCTGGTGACGCACGGAGCGGGGGTGAGCGGAGAGACTCGACTGCCTGGCCACAAGTGGCAGGAGCATGACTGGACTTCGACGCTGAGGGGAGCAGATGTCCAACGGGGGAGGGTCCGTCACGACCTGGGTCGTCGGCGGCTGCGTGGCGGCCGTGATGATGCCGGTGGTCATGATGGTCGCGGTGAGCGGCGGCGGCGAGGCCGACGCGGAGGAACAGGGCGTCGGCGGCGGCCTCAAGACGGGCCAGGTACCGGCGGAGTACGTGCCGTGGGTCCTCAAGGCGGGCAGCATGTGCGACGTCATCAAGCCGGCCGTGATCGCCGCGCAGATCGAGGCCGAGTCGGGCTGGAACCCGAACGCCAAGTCCCCGGTGGGGGCCGAGGGGTTGAGCCAGTTCATGCCCGGCACCTGGCCGAGCTGGGGCAGGGACGACGACGGCAACGGCCGGGTGTCCCCGTACGACCCGGGCGACGCGATCATGGCCCAGGGCCGCTACGACTGCGCCCTCGCCAAACAGGTCCAGGGCTACAAGGACAGCGGCCAGGCCACCGGCGAGACCCTCGACCTGGCGCTCGCGGCGTACAACGCGGGCCCGGGCGCCGTGCAGAAGTACGGCGGCATCCCGCCCTACACCGAGACCCAGAACTACGTAGCCCGCATCAAGTCCCTCATCGCCAAGTACGAGTCGGTGGACGACCCGCCGGGCAAGCTTCCCGAGGGCAGGCAGATGGCGATGCCGCTCTCCGGCAATCCGCCCGTGACCTCCCCGTACGGCTGGCGCATGCACCCCACGCTCGGCGTCCGCAAGCTCCACACCGGCATCGACTTCGGCGCGGCCGCCGGCACGCCGGTCCTCGCGGCCCGCGACGGCGAGGTCACGTTCGCCGGCTGGACCAACGGTTACGGCAACCGCGTCGTCATCTCCCACGGCACCGTCAACGGCGACCGCGTCTCCACGACGTACAACCACATGCTGTCCGGACTCAACGTCAAGGCCGGCGACAAGGTGAAGGTCGGTCAACGCATCGGCCCGGTCGGCTCGACGGGCTACTCGACGGGCGCGCATCTCCACTTCGAGGTGATGCAGAACGACAAGTACGTCGATCCGGCGCCGTGGTTGGGGCTGTAGTGACGACGTGGGTGACGGGACGCGGCGGCCGGCGTGGACGACACGGGCAGCGTGGACGGGACGATCGGTGTGGAGGACGCGATCGGCGAGGAAGGACACTGAGGTGAGGAGGGGGATGAGAGTGAACGCGATGCACAGCGCACGCGGAGGGCGCGGGGGGCGTGACGAGCGCGGCGGACCATACGGGGCCGGTGGCGTCGGCAGGCTCTCCAGGGTCGGCAGGGCGGGCGCGGTCGTGCTCGCGACGGTGACCGGTGTCGCGGTCCTCGCCGCGTGCGGCCTGGAGGACCACCGCGAGACGGCGGGCGGCGGCACGTCCTCGGCCGAGCCGTCCATCGCCCCCAAGGCGCCGCTGCCGTCCGGCAAACCGCTCGGCTCGGACGCGCATGTCCCGAGCCCCACCGGCGTCGACGAGACCGACGCGACCGCCGTCGCCCAGGCCTGGGTCGAGGTGGCGTACGGCTACGACACGAAGTACGACTCGAGCCCGCACGACGCCGTACTGCGCTCCGCGCGCTGGTTCACCGCCGCCAAGGCGAAGGCCGAGCGCTCGTACCGCCCCGCGAGCGGCGCCGGCGAGCAGTGGAACTCCTGGGCCGCGCACCGGGCTTGGACCACCGTCGACGTGGAACTCGACGACGACGGCGACGCCCCCTCCGACTCGGCGCGGGACGCCTACCGCGCCCTCTTCGTCGACGGCAAGGCGTACGGCCGCGACGGCTGGACGGGGACCGGTCCCCAGGCCACGGTGTACGTGAAGCTGGTTCGCCCGGGCAAGGGCGAGCCGTGGCGGGTGGACGAGGTGCGTACGGTGGAGGCAGCGGTGTCGGCACCGGAGTCCACGTCCGACCCCGCCGCTTCCTCCGCCACACCTCCATCTCCTTCTCCTTCTGCCCGACCCGAGTGAGGGAACGATGACTCGACTCAGCCGCGAACAGAAGCGGGAACTCAAGCGCGCGGGGCGTGCGCCGGCCGGACCGACCCCGATCGACGTACGCGTCTCCGCCGAGGGCGACGCGACGGTCGGCGGCATGCCGGTGCCCCCGGCCGCCGGGGCGTCCCTCCAGACCGCCGCCCTCGACTATCTCCACCGCCTCGCCCTCGCCACCGGCCACCCCGTCCTCGCCACCATCCACGACGAACGCATCGGCTACGTCGTCCCCCTCCAGGTCCACGTCGACGGCTCCAGCCACTACACCGGGGAGCCGGTGCGGGTGGGGGAGCCGAGGGGGTACGTGGGGGTGCCGGGGGGCCTTGGGGCTGGTTCTGGTGCTGCGCCGGTGAGTGAGGGAGTGGCTGCGGTTCCGGGCTCGGGCGCGGCGGCGGGCAGGCACGCGGGTGCGGCCGCCGGACATGCCGCTGCGGGTGCGGGTGAGCACGGGGCTGCGGCTGCGGCTGCGCCTGTGGCTGAGCGGTCGGGTACGGCGGAGGCGGCACACCTCGGCGAAGGGGCGGCCCAGTCGTCGACACCGGAGCCGCCCGAGCGCCCGGCGACCGCGCCACGCCGTGACAGGTCGACGCATGTGTTGCGCGCGGTACCGGAGTCGGCGGCGTCAGGGGCTGAACTTCCGGCTGCCCAGGGGCAGTTGGGTGCACCGGCTGAAACGGCGCCCCATGCGCGGCCGCAGCCGGATCCTCAGTGGCAGGCCCAGGCCCAGGCCCAGGCCCAGGCCCAGGCCCAGGCCCAGGCCCAAGCCCAGGCCCGGCCGGAGCTGCCGGTGAAGCCCGAGCGGCAGCCGCAGCGGGACGTGCAGCCGCAGGCCCAGGCTCAGCCGCAGTGGCAGGCGCAGGCACGGCCGGAGCCGTCGGCGCAGCCGGAGCGGCAGCCGCAAGCCCACCCGGACGCGCAATCGCAGGCGCAGCCTCAGGCACGGCCGGAGCCCCACCCGGACGCGCAATCGCAGGCGCAGCCTCAGGCACGGCCGGAGCCCCACCCGGACGCGCAGGCGCACTGGCATGCTCAGGCGCAGTCGGAGCCGTCGGCGCAGCCCGAGCCGCAGCCGCAAGCTCAGCGGAACGTGCAGCCGCAGGCCCAGGCCCAGCCGCAGTGGCAGCCTCAGCCGGAGCCGTCGGTAGAGCCCGAACGGCAGCCGCAGTCGCAATCCATGCGGGACATGCAGGTCCCGGCGCAGCCGGGCCGGGAGCCCAGCACGATGCGGTTGGCGGCGGGGGAGGCGGCGTCGCTCTCGGCGGAGCCGGGTGGTTCTGCGTCGGCGCCCGAGCGGCCGAGGCGGGAGCCCAGCACGCTTCCGCTGTCGGCGGCGAAGTCCGTGCCCACGGCCGTACCCGCGCACACGCCGGAGCCGACCGCTCCCGAGGCGGAGCCGGAGCCGACCGCCCACGAGGCGAAGCCGGAGCAGGCCCAGGCGGCCCCGCCGGCGAAGCGGGAGCCGCGGACGATGCCGCTCACGGCGGCGAAGGAGAAGCAGGGGCAGACGTCGGAGCCGGCGGCCGGTGGTGTCGCGCCGTCGACGTTCGTGCTGCGCGCGGTGCCGGAACCGAAGGACGGGCCGCTCGCGCAGCCGCCCCGCACACCGGGCCTCCCGCTGACCCTGCCGGGCATCCAGGTGGACCCGGAGGGCAAGCCCCCCACACCCGAGCCCACCCGGGAGGCGGGCCCGACCGCCGGCACGGTCTCACCCCCGACGGGCGAGTTCGGCCCGGCCATGGACCCCGACCTCCCTCCGCCCCCGACGACCCCCCACACCTGGCACCCGAACCAGACCCCCGCGAACCCACCACGCTCGGCCCCCACGTCACTGGAGCCGCAACCGTGGCCCCCGGGCCAGAATGCGGCCCCGGCACGGGACTCAGCCCACGCGCCGCCGGACGCCGGACCGGTTCCGGAGTCGAGGCCCGGGCCCCTGGAGCCCGAGCCCTGGCCTCCGAGTCAGGACGCGGCCCCGGGGCACGCGTCCGCCCACCCGTCGGACGCCGTGGCCTCCCGCGAGTCGGAGTCGAAGCACGTCTTCCTGAACCCGCAGACGTGGCCCCCGGCCCCGGCCAACGACCCCACCCCGGAGCCGATGCCCGAGGCGCCCCCTTCCCCCGCACCGGCGCACCCGTCGGACTCGGTGCCGGTGTCGGGGCCCGCCACGCTGGAGCCCCAGCCCTGGCCCCCGACACCGGCCCCGGCGCCGATCCACCCGCCCGCCTCCACCCCCAGCCCTGAACCCGCACCCCCTGCCCTCGCCCCTCCGGAGGAGTCCGCCACCGACGCCTACTCCGCTCCCGAGTGGAAGGTGCTGGCGGAGGACAGCGCTCCGAAACCCGCGCCCGTGCGGGAGTTCGACGCGGTGGCGGAGGCGGTGCTGGACACGGCGGAGGAGGACGGCGGTACGGCGTCCCCGTTCGCGGAGCCCGTGTCGCGGATCAACGAGGCGGTGAAACTGGGCCGGATCCAGGAGGCCGCGGAGATGGCCGAGCAGACCGTCTCCCAGGCGACGGCGACGCTCGGCCCGCAGCACCCCGAGGTGCTGAAGCTCCGCGAACTGACCGCGTACATCGCCTACTTGGCCGGTGACGCGCTGAGGTCGTTCCACCTGTCCCTCGACCTGGCCGGCCTCCGTCACAGCCTGCGCGACCAGCGTGCGGCGTACGGCAACATCCAGAGCGCGGCGGCGGCGTGGCGCGCGGTCCGCGACCCGCTCCAGGGCCTGCACCTGGGCCGCGACCTGATCGCCGTCTGGACCGAACTCGCCGCCGACGCCGGCCCGGCCGCCGACGACGTGGAACAACTCGAAAAGGCCCGCACCCGCATGATCCGCCTCACCGAACGAGCCCGCGCCCTCGACGGCGCCCCCTACGCCCATGGCCAGTAACCCGAACCGAACCCCCGGGGACAGCGGCGCGGCCCCGGACAACGAACGGATCCGGGCTGGCCTCACCGGCCTGGCCGGTCGGGACCCGCGGTTGAGCGGCCACGACCCGATCGGCGGCGACAGCCGGGCCGACGGGAGCACCAGGGCCGGTGGGGACGATCGACTCGGCAGCCGCCCCGGGGCGGCCGCCGGCGTGAACACCACCGAACCCCGCCGTACCCCCGCCCCCACCCGCGCCCCCCTCCCCGACGCAGCCCGCCGCCGCTCCCCACACCCGCCCCCCGAACCCACCACCCCCCGCCCCCGAGTCGAAGTCACCTTCAACGAGCTCACCGGCACGATGAGTTGGCGCCCCCTCAGCCATACGCCGAGCGCAACCGCTCAACAAGGCGGCACCGGCAGCCCCCAGACCCCCCACCGCCGTACCCCCGAAGAAACCCCCTGGAGCGCACGCGCCGCAGCGCTCCGTTCCGCCGGACTGGACCCCTCCCGCGCCCCCACGAAGGGCGCGTCCCCCATCCCGACGCACCCGGCGGCCGTACGGGCCGCCGCGAGCGTCGACGTCGCGTCGCTCACCCCGGAGCAACAGCGGCGCCACCTGGCCCGGCTCGGTGCCCTCCGCTCCGGAGTGACCGCCGATCTCGCCCACGGCACCCGCATGCCCACACCGGTCGCGTCCCGCCTCCGCTCGACGAGCGCGACCCCGGCGCACGCCCACGCCCTCGCGAAGCAGCACTCCTCCGCGGCAACCCGGCCGCCCACCCCCGGCACACCCGCTCACCGGCCTTCGCGTTAACCCGGCCCCTGCCCCCGTCCCCACCCCCACCACACGCCCGGGGTCGGCCGCGCACCACTCCGCCGGCCGACCCCGGAAACGCACAGGCACCTCCAACGCGCACAGGCACCTACAACGCGCGCAGCCCTACTCCGACAACTCCCACACCGCGTACGCCAGCGCATCCCCGTTCCGGTCCAGCGCCGTGTCGTTGATGTTGGACGTGGTGTCGCAGGAGGAGTGGTAGCAGCGGTCGAAGGCCTGGCCGGACGTGCCGCCCCACTTGGCCACCTGCGCCGCCGTCTTGGCACGGCTCGCGCCGGTGAACAACCCGCCCACCGGAACGCCCGCGCTCTTGAACGGCGCGTGGTCGGAACGACCGTCCCCCTCGGTCTCGATCTCCGTGGCGACGCCGATCCCCGTGAAGTAGTCCTTGAAGGTCTGCTCGATGGCCGGGTCGTCGTCGTAGACGAAGTACCCGGGGTTCGGCGAGCCGATCATGTCGAAGTTGAGGTAGCCGCTGATGCGGGCCCGGTTCGCAGTCGACAGGTTGTTGACGTAGTAGCGCGAGCCGACGAGGCCCAGCTCCTCCGCGCCCCACCACGCGAACCGCAGATGCTTCGTGGGCTGGTAGTTCGCGCGGGACACGGCCAGCGCGGCCTCCAGCACGGCCGCGGAACCCGTGCCGTTGTCGTTGATGCCGGCGCCCGAGGTGACGCTGTCCAGATGTGAACCGGCCATGACAACCTGATTCATGTCACCGCCGGGCCAGTCCGCGATCAGGTTGTACCCGGTGCGGCCGCCGGACGTGAAGGACTGCGTGGTGGTGGTGAACCCCGCCGCGTCGAGCTTGCCCTTCACATAGTTCAGGGACGCGGTGTAGCCGGCGCGGCCGTGCGCCCGGTTGCCGCCGTTCGCCGCGGCTATGGACTGGAACTGCGTGAGGTGCGCCTTGACGTTCGCCAGCGGCAGGTCGGGGGCGGCGGCCACCCGCACGGGCGGCGCGGGGGCGTCCAGGGGAGCGGGGGCCGCCCCGGCCATCGACCCGGTGGTGAGGAGCGCGGCCGCCGTGACGACGGCGGTGACGGCGGCCCGCCCCGGTCTACGGGCGGAGACCTTCAGGCGTGGAACGGAGAGCTTCATGTGGGGGCTCCGAATTCCATAGGGACCTCATGGGCGGCTGTTGGCCGGCCCATGGTGAGTCCACAGTGAATGAGGTGCCGTGATGGTGCTGGTGGGACTGACTCTCCGTCAAGAGCGCTATTCGGTCAGGGGGTTCGCGCACGGGAGGGCTCGCCCACCGCCTCTACGGAGCCCACCGCCTCTACGGAGCCCACCGCCTTTACGGAGCCAACCGCCTTCCCCGCCGCCGCATCTCCCCGCTCTCCTCGCTCTCCCCGCTCTCTCCGCTCGCCCAGCCGCGCCCGCGCCACCCGTGCCGTCCGCAGCGCGTCCCACGTCAGCAGCGACAGCGCCAGCCACACCAGCGCGAAGCCCGCCCACCGCTCGGGAGGCATGGCCTCACCGAAGTACAGGACGCCCAGCAGGAACTGGAACACCGGCGCCAGATACTGCAGCAGCCCCAGCGTGGACAGCGGCACCCGGATCGCGGCCGCCCCGAAGCAGACCAGCGGCAGCGCGGTCACCAGCCCGGTCGCGGCGAGGAGCAGGGCGTGCCCCGTCCCCTCCGGGCCGAAGGTGGCGCTCCCGTGCGAGCCCAGCCACAGCAGATAGCCCAGTGCGGGCAGGAACTGGATCGCGGTCTCCGCGGCGAGCGACTCGACGCCGCCCAGGTTGACCTTCTTCTTCACCAGCCCGTACGTGGCGAAGGAGAAGGCGAGGCAGAGAGAGATCCACGGCGGTCGCCCGTAGCCGATCGCGAGGACGAGGACGGCCGCGAAGCCGACGCCGACCGCCGTCCACTGGACGGGCCGCAGCCGTTCCTTCAGCAGCAGGACGCCGATGGCGATGGTGACGAGCGGGTTGATGAAGTACCCGAGGGAGGCCTCGACGACCTGCTCGTTGTTCACGGCCCAGATGTACACGCCCCAGTTGACCGTGATCACCGTCGCCGCGACCGCGATCAGGCCGAGCCTGCGCGGCTGCCGCAGCAGTTCACCGGCCCAGGACCAGCGTCGCAGCACCAGAAGCGCGAGACCGACGACCGCGAGGGACCAGACCATGCGGTGGGCGAGTATCTCCACCGCGCCGGAGGGCTTCAGCAGGGGCCAGAAGAGCGGGACGAGTCCCCACATCCCGTACGCCGCGAAGCCGTTCAGCAGCCCTATCCGGTGTTCGCCCCTCGACTGCCCCGCCACGGCCCCTCCTTCTCATCCGGCCGCACGGTCGCGACCCCCAGGCCCTCACGAACGTCCTCACGAGCGCCCTCACGAGCGCCCTCACGAGCGCCCTCACGAGCGCCCTCACGAGCGCCCTCACGAGCGCCCTCACGAGCGCCCTCACGAATGCCCTTGCGAACGCCCTGACGAAGGTAACGCCGAGCACCCCCGGCTGTCATACCCGTATCGAGATACGGTCATGACAGCCGGGGGTGGCGCCCCGAGGGGGAGTTCGGGGCCGATGCCTGGGGCGTGCTGCCCCGGGGCTCAGGTGTCCAGTCCAGAGCGGACATGTCCAGGGCGGACATGTTCAGTCCAGGACGGTCACGCCTTCAGCGCCGCCGCGATCGAGTCCGCGATCGGCGTCGTCGGGCGGCCGATGAGGCGGGACAGATCGCCGGAGGAGACGACCAGCTCACCCTTCTCGGCGGACGCGTCCACGCCCGCGATGATCTCGGCGACCGGCCCGGGGAGCCCGGCGCCGGCCAGGATGCCGGTGAAGGCCTCGACGGAGACGGCGTTGTTCGCTATCTCCTTGCCGGTCTGCTCGCTCAGCTCGGCGGCGTACTCGGCGAAGCTCCAGGCGACGTCGCCGCCGAGCTCGTACGTCTTGTTCTCGTGGCCCTCGCCGGCCAGCACGGCGACCGCGGCGGCCGCGTAGTCCGCGCGGGCCGCGGAGGAGACCCGGCCCTCACCGGCGGCGTGGGTGACGGCGCTGTACTCCAGCACCGGGGCGAGCTGCTCGGTGTAGTTCTCGTTGTACCAGCCGTTGCGCAGCAGGGTGTACGGCAGACCGGAGGCGAGCAGCGCCTCCTCGGTGCCGCGGTGGTCGTTCGCGAGCGCGGCCGTCAGGCTGCCCGGCGCGCTGGTGTAGGCGAGGAGCGCGACCCCGGCCGCCTTGGCGGCGTCGATGACGACTCGGTGCTGGCCGACGCGGTCGCTGCCGATCTCGCTGCCGGAGATCAGCAGCACCTTGTCACCGGCGGCGAACAGACTGTCGAAGGTCTCGGGGCTGTTGTAGTCGGCGACGGCGATCTTCACGCCGCGCGCCGCGAACCCGGCGCCCTTCTCCTCGCTGCGGACGACGGCCGTGATCTGCTCGGCCGGAACCTTCTCCAGCAGCCCCTCGACGACGAACTTGCCGAGGTTTCCGGTCGCTCCGGTGACGACGATGCTCATGATGAAACTCCTCCAGGGGGGCGGGTGCATCACTAACCCTAGGGGGTGCGCTAACTCTGCGAAAGTACCCACTTTGAAGTAAGGTACTGGCATGGCCGTAAGTGAGAAAGCGATGCAGCCCGCGAGCAAGTACGCCATGGACGGTGAGGGCATGTGCCCCTACCGCCTCGTCCTGGAGCACGTCACCAGCCGCTGGGGCGTCCTCGTCCTCATCGAACTGCTCGACCGGCCGTACCGCTTCAGTGAGCTGCGCCGGGCCATCGGCCGCGTCAGCGAGAAGATGCTCACGCAGACCCTCCAGACCCTGGAGCGCGACGGCCTCGTCCACCGCGACGCCAAGCCCGTGATCCCGCCCCGCGTCGACTACTCCCTCACCGACCTCGGCCGCGAGGCCGCCGAACAGGTACGCGCCCTGGCGAACTGGACCGAGGACCGCATGGACGACGTGCAGAAGGCACGGCGGAGATACGACGAGGCCCGGGCCTGAACCAGACCCGGGCCCCGAGAGACGGCCGTAGCGGCGGCTAGCCGACCACCGTCCACGTGTCCCCGCCCGCCAGCAGCGCCGACAGGTCGCCCTTGCCGTTCTGCTCGATGGCGGTGTCGAGTTGGTCGGCCATCTGGGTGTCGTAGACGGGCCGTTCGACGGACCGGAGGACACCGATGGGCGTGTGGTGGAGGGTGTCCGGGTCGGCGAGGCGGGAGAGCGCGAAGGCCGTGGTCGGGGACGCGGAGTGCGCGTCGTGGACCAGGATCCGGGACGCGTTCTCCGGCGTGACGGTGACCACCTTCAGATCACCGGTCGCCTCGTCCCGTACGACACCCCGTGCGCCGTCCGCCCCGAACCGGATCTGCTGCCCGTGCTCCAGCCGGATCACGGCCTCCTCGGCCTGCTGCCGGTCCTTGAGGACCTCGAAGGCGCCGTCGTTGAAGATGTTGCAGTTCTGGTAGATCTCGACGAGTGCCGTGCCCGGATGGGCGGCGGCCTGCCGCAGCACCTCGGTCAGATGCTTGCGGTCGGAGTCGACGGTCCGCGCCACGAACGACGCCTCCGCCCCGATCGCCAGCGACACCGGATTGAAGGGCGCGTCCAGCGAGCCCATCGGCGTCGACTTGGTGATCTTCCCGACCTCCGACGTCGGGCTGTACTGCCCCTTCGTCAGACCGTAGATCCGGTTGTTGAAGAGCAGGATCTTGAGGTTCACATTGCGGCGCAGGGCGTGGATCAGATGGTTGCCGCCGATGGACAGCGCGTCGCCGTCACCGGTGACGACCCACACGGACAGATCGCGCCGCGAGGTGGCGAGCCCGGTCGCGATCGCCGGCGCCCGCCCGTGGATGGAGTGCATCCCGTACGTGTCCATGTAGTACGGGAACCGGGACGAGCAGCCGATGCCCGAGACGAAGACGATGTTCTCCTTGGCCAGACCGAGCCCGGGCATGAAGCCCTGCACGGCGGCGAGGATCGCGTAGTCACCACAGCCGGGGCACCAGCGCACTTCCTGGTCGGACTTGAAGTCCTTCATCGACTGCCTGGCCTCGGCCTTCGGCACCAGGGAGAGCGCCTCGATCGTGCCGCCCGTACCCGTGCCTTCCGTGGACCTCTCAGCCATCGATGGCCTCCTTGAGAGCCGTGGCGAGCTGCTCCGCCTTGAACGGCATGCCGTTCACCTGGTTGTACGAGTGGGCGTCGACCAGGTACTTCGCCCGGATCAGCGTGGCGAGCTGCCCGAGGTTCATCTCGGGGACCACCACCTTGTCGTAACGCCTCAGCACCGCCCCGAGATTCCGCGGGAAGGGGTTGAGATGCCGCAGATGGGCCTGCGCGATGGACTCCCCGGCCGTACGCAGCCGCCGTACCGCCGCCGTGATCGGCCCGTACGTCGAGCCCCAGCCCAGCACGAGCGTGCGCGCCTCGTGCGGATCGTCGACCTCGACATCGGGCACATCGATCCCGTCGATCTTCGCCTGCCGGGTGCGCACCATGAAGTCGTGGTTGGCGGGGTCGTACGAGATGTTGCCCGTGCCGTCCTGCTTCTCGATGCCGCCGATCCGGTGTTCCAGCCCCGGCGTGCCCGGGATGGCCCATGGGCGGGCCAGGGTCTGCGGGTCGCGCTTGTACGGCCAGAAGGCCTCGGTGCCGTCGTCGAGGGTGTGGTTGGGTCCCTGGGCGAACTGCACGGTGAGGTCGGGGAGTTCGTCGGGCTCGGGGATGCGCCACGGCTCGCTGCCGTTGGCCAGGTAGCCGTCGGACAGCAGGAACACCGGCGTGCGGTACGTCAGCGCGATCCGGGCCGCCTCGACGGCCGCGTCGAAACAGTCGGCCGGTGTGCGCGGCGCGAGCACCGGCACCGGGGCCTCGCCGTTTCTGCCGTACATCGCCTGGAGCAGATCCGCCTGCTCCGTCTTGGTCGGCAGCCCGGTGGACGGTCCGCCGCGCTGGATGTCGATGACGAGGAGCGGCAGTTCGAGGGAGACGGCGAGCCCGATGGTCTCCGACTTCAGCGCCACACCGGGACCGGAGGTCGTCGTGACCGCCAGGGAACCCCCGAAGGCGGCCCCCAGCGCCGCGCCGATGCCCGCGATCTCGTCCTCGGCCTGGAAGGTGCGCACGCCGAAGTTCTTGTGCCGGCTCAGCTCATGCAGGATGTCCGAGGCCGGGGTGATCGGATAGGACCCCAGGTAGAGCGGCAGATCCGCCTGCCGCGAGGCCGCGATCAGCCCGTACGACAGCGCCAGGTTCCCGGAGATGTTCCGGTACGTGCCGACGGGGAAGGCGGTCGTGGCCGGCGCGACCTCGTAACTGACGGCGAAGTCCTCGGTCGTCTCACCGAAGTTCCACCCGGCGCGGAAGGCGGCGATATTGGCCGCCGCGATGTCGGGCTTCTTGGCGAACTTGCCGGCCAGGAACTTCTCGGTGCCCTCGGTCGGCCGGTGGTACATCCATGACAAGAGGCCGAGCGCGAACATGTTCTTGCTGCGCTCGGCCTCCTTACGGGTGAGGTCGAATTCCTTGAGGGCCTCGACGGTGAGGGTGGTCAGCGGCACCGGATGGACGCTGTATCCGTCCAGTGAGCCGTCCTCCAGCGGACTGGTCGCGTACCCGACCTTCTGCATCGCCCGTTTGGTGAACTCGTCCGTGTTGACGATGATCTCCGCGCCGCGCGGTACGTCGCCGATGTTCGCCTTCAGCGCGGCCGGATTCATGGCGACCAGCACGTTCGGTGCGTCACCCGGAGTGAGGATGTCGTGGTCGGCGAAGTGCAACTGGAAGCTGGACACGCCCGGCAGGGTGCCGGCGGGGGCGCGGATCTCGGCGGGGAAGTTCGGCAACGTGGAGAGGTCGTTGCCGAAGGACGCGGTTTCGGAGGTGAAGCGGTCACCGGTGAGCTGCATACCGTCACCGGAGTCGCCCGCGAACCGAATGATCACCCGGTCGAGCCGGCGGACGTCCTTCGTCACCGCCGGTTTGCGCTGTTCCCTCAGTTCTCCCAAGACGGCCTTGTCGGCCTGCTCCTCTGGGCTGCTGACCTGGCTGGTCACTGAACTTGACCTCCCTTGAGGCGGCTGTCCGGGAACGGCCGTCCCGCCGGCCTTCCCAAGACCAACCCTACGTCGGCGAGGGTGGCCTTCCCTCGACCTTTCGCCTGATGGACGCTGTTTTGAGACGGCCGGATGACCTGACTTGTCATGATTTACCCACCCCTGCCGCTTCCTTTGGGGACGCGCGCCGCCGAACGACGGTTCTCGGCGACTGACACGGTGTCGGATGCTGGATGATCATGAATTCAGATAGGTGAGCACCGCCAGAACCCGCCGGTGGTCCCCGTCGCTCTGGGACAGCCCGAGCTTCAGAAAGATATTGCTGACGTGCTTCTCGACGGCCCCGTCGCTCACGACCAACTGCCGCGCGACCGCCGAGTTCGTCCGCCCCTCCGCCATCAGCCCCAGCACCTCGCGCTCGCGCG
This sequence comes from Streptomyces sp. CA-210063, assembly GCF_024612015.1. Lineage (NCBI taxonomy): Bacteria > Bacillati > Actinomycetota > Actinomycetes > Kitasatosporales > Streptomycetaceae > Streptomyces > Streptomyces sp. CA-210063. Next base: position 4,095,950 of record NZ_CP102512.1, on the reverse strand, counting down.
GGGTGAGTCCCGCGAGCACGTCCTGCTTGCGGCTCCGCCCCAGCAGCTGCGCGACCACCTCCGGGTCCAGCGCCGTACCTCCCCGCGCCACCCGCACGACCGCGTCCACGAACTCACGGACTTCGGCCACCCGGTCCTTCAGCAGATACCCGACGCCGCGACTGGATCCCGCGAGCAGCTCGGTGGCGTACCGCTCCTCCACGTACTGCGACAACACGAGCACCCCCAGCTCCGGATGCTGTTTCCGCAGCTGTACGGCCGCCCGCACGCCCTCGTCGGTATGCGTCGGCGGCATCCGTACGTCCGCCACGACCACGTCCGGCAGATCCCCCTGCGCCGCGCACTCCGCGATCGTCTTGATCAGAGCGTTCCCGTCCCCGACCCCCGCCACGACGTCGTGCCCCCGGTCGGTCAACAGCCGCGTCAGCCCCTCCCTCAACAGCACCGAGTCCTCGGCGATGACCACACGCACCCTGTCCTCCACGCCTCGTCCCCCCACGACACCCGCGCCCGCCCCGGCCGTCCACCGTTTTCGGTCCGACCCGTACAACAGGCACCAGCATCCCAGCATCAGAACCCCAAGGCGCTGGACCGACGAGAAAACAGGGGCGGAAACGCCCTGGGGAGTGGCTGGTTGTCGCCGTCTGCGTGATGAGCAGGGGGCGCGCGGCGGGGGGTGGGCCGGTCGAAAGGGGGAGGGCGGGGGTTGTCAGGGGTGGGGGCGGAGAAGGGCGGGGGCGGTGGGCGCCGGGGGTGTCTTGGGGTGGGGGTTGCTGGGTCAGGGCCGGATCCGGTCGCCACCCTCAGGCCGCTGCCGTCAGGGACCGCCGCAGGAGCCGTCCTCAGCCCGCTGCGGTCAGGCTCCGCCCCCGCCCCGACCCGCCGCAGCCGTCGCCCTCGCCGTCGCAGGCGCTGCCACTGTCGCGGACGGCGTTTGGCTCACCTTCCTCGAAACCTCGACATGCGCGCCCTGAAGGGGCGCGGGGAACTGCGCGATCAGCCACAACGCATCCCGCACCCGCCACTCCACCGAACCCCCCGAGCTCCTAGGCATCCCCCACCCCCCAGGCACCGTCGCAGGCGCCGTCGCAGGCACCGCCCTCACGTCGCCGCCCGCCAGGGCAGCTCCGCTGTCACCCGCGTCGGCCCCCCGGTCGGCGAGTCGACGACCAGGATGCCGTCGACCGCGCCGATCCGCTCGGCGAGCCCAGTGAGCCCGGAGCCACGCCCCGTATCGGCGCCGCCGACCCCGTCGTCGATGACCTGGAGCATCAGCCGGTCCTCCACCTTCCACACATCCACGGTCGCCCGCGAGGCCCCCGCATGCTTGCTCACGTTCTGCAGCAGCTCGGACACCGTGAAGTACGCGATGCCCTCGATCGCCGGCACCGGCCGCGCCGGCAGATCCACCTCCACCACCACCACGGGCACCGCGCACCGCGAGGCGACGGCCGACAAGGCCGCGTCGAGCCCCCGGTCCGTCAGCACCGCCGGATGGATCCCCCGCGCCAGATCCCGCAACTCCTGGAGCGCCGTCTTCACTTCCCCGTGCGCGGAGTCCACCATCACCGCCGCCGCCCGCGGGTCCTCCGTCAGCTTCTCCTTCGCCAGCCCCAGATCCATGGCCAGCGCGACCAGCCGTGCCTGCGCTCCGTCATGCAGATCCCGCTCGATACGCCGAAGATCGGCGGCGGCGGTGTCGACGACAACCCCCCGGTCCGACTCCAGCTCGACCACCCGCGCCCCCAACCGTGACGGCCCGAGCAGCCCGGTCACCATCACCCGGTCGACCATCGTCAGCGCCCGCACGATCCACGGCGTGGCCATCGTGAAGAGCAGCCCCACCAACGCGGCCACGGTCACCTCGAACGGGTTGTTGAGGTACACGGCGTGCGTCTCGTCGCCGTACAGCTGCAACCCGTCCTGCCCGGCCCACACGGGAAAGACCCAGAACCACAGGGGATACGTCAGCAGCGCCCAGCCGTACGCCCAGAAGTTCACCGCCACCACGAACGAGAACACGGACCAGGGGAACTGCACGACGGCGTACAGCAGGTGCCGCCACGACGCCCCGCTCCGCAGCATGGCGCCCATCCACGCCATCGCCCCGTGCCCCTTCATCCGCAAGGGCTCCGGCCGGTCCACGTCCACCCCGAGCAGCGCCCGTGCCCGTGCCCGCTCCAACGAGCCGAACCCCCGGCATCCGGCCAGCCCCGCCGCCAGCACCGGCACCCCGAGGAAGGTGATCAGCAGCCCCGCGCCGAGCGACAGCATCGTCACGGCGTACGTGAACAGCAGGATCCCGATCGGCAGCCCCAGCAGCACATACCCGAACTCCCGCCAGCTGCGCGCCTCGAACGGCGCCCGCAGCCCCGCCGGCACCCGATGCCGCTGTTCCTCGCCCCAACTCGCGTACCCCTGCCCGTACTCCGTGGCCATCACGGTCGCCCCGCCTTCACTCGTCCCGCACTCCGGATGTCGTACTCCCACAGTGCTCGCCCCCAACCCCCCGGACCATGGAGCAAGTCGGCGTCTCGATACGGGGGTTTTCCCCACCCCGCGCTCCTGGAAGGGCCGTAGGCCCCTTCCAGGAGCGCGGGGAACGGCGCGAGCAACCACAACAAACCCGTCCCCGCCCACGACGCGACACCCCACGGCGAAGAGGCGAACAGGCGCCCACGGCGAAGAAGCCCCCGCCCTTGAAGCCCTCGGCCGCGCACGAGAACCGGCTCAACCGCCGGGGGCTACCGTTCCCGCCAGGGCAACTCCGCCGTGATCGTCGTAGGCCCACCCACCGGCGACTCGATCACAAAGAGCCCGTCGACCGCGTCGAGACGCTCCGCGAGCCCGGCGATCCCCGTACCGCCGTCGAGCTGGGCGCCCCCCTGCCCGTCGTCCCAGACCTGGATGAGGAGCCGGTCCTCGGACCGCCAGACATCCACCGCGGCGGACTTGGCCCCACTGTGCTTGCTGATGTTCTGCAGCAGCTCGGAGACGGTGAAATAGGCGATGCCCTCGATCGCGGCGGCAGGCCGCGCGACCAGATCGACGGTCACCTTCACCGGCGCGGTACACCGCGAGGCCACCGACGACAGCGCCGCGTCGAGTCCCCGATCCGTCAGCACCGCCGGATGGATCCCCCGCGCCAGATCCCGCAGCTCCTGCAACGCCAGCTTCACCTCACCGTGCGCCTCCTCCACCATCGAGGCGGCCGCATCCGGATCCTCCAGCAGTTTCTCCTTCGCCAGCCCGAGCCCCATCGCCAGATTCACCAGCCGCGCCTGCGCCCCGTCATGCAGATCCCGCTCGATCCGCCGCATATCGGCGGCGGCCGTATCGACGACCACCCCCCGGTCGGACTCCAGCTCCGCGATACGCCGCTCCAGTTCGTCGGACGGCGACAACAGGGACCGCACCATCACCCGGTCCACATTCGTCAGCCCCCGCACGATGTACGGCAGCACCGGCCACGCCACGAACAGCCCCGTGAGGGTGATGACGAACGTCGCGATGCCCCACGGCATCCGGATCAGCTCGTACAGCATCGAACGCCAGCCGACCGGGTCCTTCACGCTCATCCACACCTGCGTGAAGAACCCCTCGTCCGCCCGGCGCCCCCCACGGAACGGCAGGGGACTCGGCTCGTCCACCCGCACCCGCAGCAGCGCCCGCGCCCGTATCCGCTCCAGCCGCCCCAGCTGCCGCGCACCCATCAGCGCGGCGGCGAGCAGCGGAAAACCGATCACCGTCAGCGTCAGAAAGGCACTGGTGAACAGCACCGTCGTCACGTACACGAAACCGAACAGCGCGAACGGCAGATTCGCCAGCAGATGCGCGATCTCCCGCCACGTCTGCCCCCCGAACGCGAACCGCGCGGGCGGCAGCGGCTCGGAGGGCGTGTGGCTGGAGGGCAGCGGACGACCGTACGGCCGTCTGGAGCCGGTCGAGGAGGAGAGGGGATCGGTCATGCTCCCCAGCCTGCCCGCCCGCCCCCACCCCGCGCCATGAGGCGGACCTCCCGCCCGCCCTGGGGAAAACCCCACCCCACCCGGACCCGGACCTTCCGGACCCGGACGTGCGGGAGCCTGGGGGTGCCGAGCTGTGACGGGCTGCTTACGCTCTCTTTAGCAGGGCCTAGACTCCCGTGCGTACAGATCGTCGAACGGCGAAGCACGTACGGCATCCCCTCACGTACGTACGCGTCGCCAGGCCAGGGAGCGAGGACGGACGTGCCGGAACCGACCGTCGCGGTAGCGGCGGACTACTTCCAGTCCTACTCGGTGGTCGGACTGCTCGCCGCCGTGGGCGTGCTCTTCGTCGCCGTCGCCTTCGGCGCGGGACGGTTGCTGCGGCCCGACGTCCCCACCCGGGAGAAGCTCCTGACGTACGAGTGCGGCGTCGACCCCGTCGGCGAGGGCTGGGCCCACACTCAGGTCCGCTACTACGTCTACGCCTTCCTCTATGTCATCTTCGCCATCGACTCGATCTTCCTCTTCCCCTGGGCGACGGTCTTCGCCGACGACGGCTACGGCGCGACGACGCTCGTCGAGATGTTCGTCTTCCTCGGCTTCCTGGCCGTGGGCCTGCTCTACGCATACAAGAAGGGCGTCCTGGCATGGACGTGACGCCACACACCACGGGGCAGCCACACACCACGGGGCGGCCGGCCGCAGTGGATCCCGCCGCAGTGGGTCCCGCCACGGCGGAACCCGTCCTGCTTCCGGAACCGAAACGGCTGGGCGCCCTGGCCCGCCTCGCCCCCGAGCCGATGAAGGTGATCCTCAACTGGGGCCGCCGCTACTCGCTCTGGGTCTTCAACTTCGGCCTGGCCTGCTGCGCGATCGAGTTCATCGCCGCGTCCATGGCCCGCCACGACTTCATCCGCCTCGGCGTGATCCCCTTCGCACCCGGCCCGCGCCAGGCCGACCTCATGGTCGTCTCCGGCACGGTCACGGACAAGATGGCCCCGGCGGTGAAGCGCCTCTACGAACAGATGCCCGAACCGAAGTACGTCATCTCCTTCGGCGCCTGCTCCAACTGCGGCGGCCCCTACTGGGACTCCTACTCCGTCACCAAGGGCGTCGACCAGATCATCCCCGTCGACGTCTACGTCCCCGGCTGCCCGCCCCGCCCCGAGGCCCTGCTCCAGGGCATCCTGAAACTCCAGGAGAAGATCGCGAGGGAGTCCCTCGGGGAACGGTACGGAAACGGCCCCGGAGGCGCGCACCCTTCACCTGCGGCGCTGCAGAGCGACTTGGTGAAGCCGCCGGGGGCTGCGACGGAGGCCGCCACGGACACCGGGGCCGTCACGGGTGCCGGTGCCGCCACGGGTGCTGAGGCCGCCGCGGACACCGGGGGCGTCACGGGTGCCGGTGCCGCTGCGGGTCCTGAGGCCGTCACGGACACCGAGGCTGGAACAGGCACCGACGCTGGAACGGGTGCCGGTACGGGAACGGGTGCCGGCGCCGGGGAGGGGGACAGGTGACCGGCTGGCTGCCCGCCCCCGTCGAGGAGATCTTCGGCCCCGAGGCCACGGCCGAGGAGTCGTACGACGTCCTCACCGTGGATGTCCCGTCCGCATCCTGGACCGAGGCCCTGCGCACGGCCCACTCCACACTGGGCTGCACCTATTTCGACTGGCTGAGCGCGGTCGACGAACCAGGCACGGGTTTCCGCGTGTCGGCCCACGTGGTGGCCCTGACCCCGGTCCGGCGCCTCCTCGTCCGCACCACGGTCCCGCACGAGTCCCCGGTCCTGCCCACCGCCGTCGACATCTACGCCGGCGCGGCCTGGCACGAACGCGAGACCCACGAAATGTTCGGCGTCCGCTTCGAGGGCCACCCCGCGCTGGACCACCTCCTCCTCCCCGAGACCTTCGAGGGCCACCCCCTCCGCAAGGACTTCGTCCTCGCTGCCCGCGTGGCCAAGGCCTGGCCCGGCGCGAAGGAACCGGGGGAGCCTGCGGCGGGCGCGGCACACGGCGCCCCCAAACGCCGCCAGATGCTCCCGCCCGGCGTCCCCGACCCCAACGAATGGGGCCCCCTCAAGGGCCAACTCCCCCCGGCCCCAGCCCGCCCCGCCCGAGCCGCAGCCGCCCGTACAACCGGCGACCGCCCCGCCCGCACGACCGGCGACCGCCCGGTACGCCGGGCTCGCTCGGTAACGGAGGGCTCGGCAAGCCAGGCCACAGCCGACACACCGGGCGCGCAGGCGACCCCGCGTCGTGCCCGCACGGCGGCGGAGGGCTCGGCAAGCCAAGCCGCAGCCGGCTCGCCACCCGACGCGACCGCGCGCCCGGCAACCCCGCGTCGTGCGCGCACGGCGGCCGAGGATTCGGTAAGCCAAGCTGCGCCCAGCTCGCCGCCCGACGCGACCGCGCGCCCCACGACCACGCGCCACACCCGCTCCGCCGACGTAGGCTCGGCCACGCAACGGGCCGAGACCCCCGCACAGCCTTCTCCGACCGAGTCCCCGGCACCCGGCGTCCAGCCCTCTGCCGGGGAGCAGGGCGCTGTGGAAGAGCAGGCCCCGGCCTCGGAACAGCAGACGGCGCCCGCCGAGCGAACCGAGCAGTCCCAGCGCACGCCCCCCGCCGGCCCACGCCGCGCCCGCTCGGCGTCGGAAGGCTCAGCGAGCCGGCGCGCGACCCCGGCCGAGGCCTCCGGCACCGCCGAGCCCTCGGCGCGGCCGCGCCCCACCCGCCCCGCCCCCCGCAGCGCGGACGCCCCCTGGCACCACGCCCGCCCAGCCTTCGACGACCCCACGCCGGCGCCAACGCCGGAGGCCGAGTCGGAGCCGAAGGTCGAGCCCGAGCCCGAGCCCGAGCCCAAGCGCGAGTCGGAGCCGAAGGCCGAGCCCGAGCCCAGGCCGGAGGCCGCACCCGGTGCCACAGCTGCCCCCGACGCAGCCGTCGCCGCCGAGCGCACGCCCACCCCGGACACCCCTCCGCAGCAGACCACGTCGCCCGACACACCCCCGGACGAGCCCCCTCCCGGCAAGACCCCCGACGACGGGACGTCCGACGACAACGGCGCACCTGCCGACGACACCCCCGCCGACGACACCCCCGACCCCGAAGAACCCCCCACAGGAGGCCCGCGGTGAACGACGCCCTAGACGTCGCCCTGCGACTCCTCGTCGTCTTCGTCGTCTTCCTGACCTTCCCCTTGATCATCGGCCAGACCGAGCACAAGGTGATGGCCCACATGCAGGGCCGCCTCGGCCCCATGTACGCCGGCGGCTTCCACGGCTGGGCCCAACTCGTCGCGGACGGCGTGAAGTTCGCCCAGAAGGAAGACGTCGTCCCGGCCGGCGCGGACCGCCGTATCTTCCAACTCGCCCCGGCCGTGGCCCTCCTCCCGTACCTCCTCGTCCTCCTCGCCATCCCGATCGGCCCGGGCGAGGGCGCCGTCGGCGAGGTCATCGACGCGGGGATCTTCTTCGTCCTCGCCGTGATGGGCGTAGGCGTCCTCGGCTCGCTCATGGCCGGCTGGGCCTCCGCGAACAAGTTCTCCCTCCTCGGCGGCCTCCGCACCGCCGCCCAGCTCCTCGCGTACGAGCTCCCGATGCTGCTCACGGCGGCCTCCGTGGCGATGGCGGCCGGCACGGTCTCCCTCGTCGGCATCCTCGACGCCTTCCAGTGGTGGTGGCTCCCCTGGCAGATCGTCGGCGCGATCGTCTTCTTCGTCGCCGGCCTCGCCGAACTCCAGCGCCCGCCCTTCGACATGCCCGTCGCCGATTCGGAGATCATCTTCGGCGCCTACACCGAGTACACCGGCCTCCGCTTCGCTCTGTTCCTCCTCGCCGAGTACGCCGGAATCGTCGTCCTGTGCGGCCTCACCACCGTCCTCTTCCTGGGCGGCTGGCACGGCCCGTGGGGCGCCGACGGCCTCGGCTGGGTCTGGACCCTCCTGAAGACCGCCGTCCTCGCCTTCATCGTGATCTGGCTCCGCGTCACCTACCCCCGCCTACGCGAGGACCAGCTCCAGAAGCTCTCCTGGACCCTCCTCGTCCCCCTCTCCCTCGCCCAGATCGCCCTCACCGGCGTCGTCAAGGTGGTGATCCGGTAACCATGGCCCCCATTCCCGGCTCCGGCCTCGCCAAGGGCTTGGCCGTCACCCTCCGCACGATGACGAGAAAGACCGTCACCAAGCAGTACCCGGACGTCCAGCCCGAACTGCCGCCCCGCACCCGCGGCGTCATCGGCCTCTTCGAGGAGAACTGCACGGTCTGCATGTTGTGCGCCCGCGAGTGCCCGGACTGGTGCATCTACATCGACTCCCACAAGGAGACGGTCCCGCCCGCCGCCCCCGGCGGTCGCGAGCGCAGCCGCAACGTCCTCGACCGCTTCGCCATCGACTTCTCCCTCTGCATGTACTGCGGTATCTGCATCGAGGTCTGCCCCTTCGACGCCCTCTTCTGGTCCCCGGAGTTCGAGTACGCCGAGACCGACATCCACGAACTCACCCACGAACGGGACAAGCTCCGCGAGTGGATGTGGACCGTCCCGTCCCCACCCGCCCTCGACCCCTCGGCCGAAGAACCCAAGGAAGTGGCCGCCGCCCGTAAGACCGCTGAGAAACTGGCGGCCCAGCAGCAGGCCGCGGCCGCCGAGCCCACCGCCCCCGCCGCGACCGAGTCGCACGCGGAGGAGCAGGCCCGCGCTGCCGAGCAGCCCACCCGGCCGGCGGGGGAGTCCAAGCAGCAGACGGACCAGCCGAGGCAGGAGGGCCGGGAATGACCCTCGCCGCAACCGCCGGCCTTCTCGCGACGGGCCCGACCACCCGTGCCGCCACCGAGACCCACGGCTTCCTCTCCCCGACCGGCGTCGAGATCGCCTTCCTCCTCGTCGGCCTGGTCACCCTCGGCGCCGCGATCGTCACCGTCACCACCCGGCAACTGGTGCACGCCGCCCTGTGGCTGGTCGTGGCGCTCGGCGGGCTCGCCGTCGAGTACCTCCTGCTCACCGCCGAGTTCATCGCCTGGGTGCAGGTCCTCATCTACGTCGGTTCCGTCGTCGTCCTCCTCCTCTTCGGTCTGATGCTCACCAGGGCCCCCATCGGCCGCTCCCCGGACGCCGACTCCGGCAACCGCTGGGCCGCCCTCACCGTGGCCGTCGCCTCGGCCGCCGCCCTCGTCTGGGTCGTCGTCGACGCCTTCCGCACCACCTGGATCGACCTCGACGGCCCCGCCGCCGGCTCCACCAAGGCCACCGGCGAGAGCCTCTTCCAGCACTGGGTCCTCCCCTTCGAGGCCCTCTCCGTCCTCCTCCTCGCCGCCCTGGTCGGCGCGATCGTCCTCTCCCGCAAGGCCAAGCCGACGACGCCCACCCCCGCGACCACCCCCCACCCCCGAAACGGCACCCCACCCAAACCACCGTCCAACCCCCAGGCCGCGGCCAAGCCCGGACCCCAGGCCGCAGCCAAGCCCGGACCCCAGGCCGCAGCCAAGGCCGACCCCCAGGCCCCAGCCAAAGCCGCCGGCCCCCAAGCCGGCACCAGCCCTAAGGCCGCAGCCAAAGCCGACCCCGAAGCCGCCGCCAAAGCCGCGACCGGCCCCGCACCCCAAGCCGCGACCGGCCCCGCACCCCAAGCCGCGACCGGCCCCGCACCCCAAGCCGACAAGGGAGGTGTCCGCTGATGCACCTCGCCTATCCCGTCGTGCTCTCCTCCCTCCTCTTCTGCACGGGCCTCTACGGCGTCCTCGCCCGCCGCAACGCGATCCTCGTCCTGATGTCCGTCGAGCTGATGCTCAACGCGGTCAACCTCAACCTCGTCGCCTTCGACGTCTGGCTGAGCAAGGCCGCCGAGGAGACCCTGCACTCCGGCCAGGCCCTGACCCTGTTCACCATCACCATCGCCGCCGCCGAGATCGGCATCGGCCTGGCGATCGTCCTCGCCGTCCACCGCAACCGGGGCACCGCGGACATCGACAAGCTCCGCGACACCGCCGAGCACCCCGACGGCGACCCCCACGAGCCCGCCCGACCCGGTCAACCCGGTCAACCCGAGCGGAGCGAGAAGGCTGAGGCCACCGCGTGACCACGACCACCCTCGCCGTCCTCGTCCCCCTCCTCCCGTTCCTCGGCGCCGCCGCCGGCCTGCTCCTCGGCCGCACCGCCCCCGGCTTCGTCCGTCCCCTCGCCGTACTTCCGACCCTCACGGCCTTCGTCCTGGCCGCTCTGGTCGCCGTACGCCAGGGCGGCGACCAGGCCGTCGATGCGGCCACACAGCTGACCCCCACCGGCTCGGTCCCCGTCGAACTCGCCCTGCACATCGACGGCTTCGCCGCCCTCGTCGCCGTCCTGGTCGGCCTGGTGGCGACGTGTGTGCAGATCTACTCGACGGGCTATCTGCGCGACGACCCGCGCTACGCCTCGTACGCCGCTCTCGTCTCCCTCTTCACCTCCGCGATGCTCCTCGTCGTCTACTCCGGCGACCTGATGGTGCTCCTGGTCGGCTGGGAGATCATGGGCATCTGCTCGTACTTCCTGGTCGGCCACTACTGGGAGACCCCGGAGGCCCGCGCCGCGTCCCTCAAGGCCTTCCTGGTCACCAAGCTCGGCGACGTCCCCTTCCTGATCGGTCTGTTCGCCCTCGCCACGGACGCCGGGTCGTTCCGCATCACCCGCATCCTCGACACGGTCACCGACGGCGGCCTTGACCATCCGACCCTGGTCGCCCTCCTGCTCCTCGCCGGAGTCGCCGGTAAATCCGCCCAGTTCCCCCTCCACACCTGGCTCCCCGACGCGATGGCGGGCCCGACGCCCGTCTCCGCGCTGATCCACGCCGCGACGATGGTCGCCGCCGGTGTCTACTTCGTCGCCCGGCTCCTCCCGGTCTTCGCCGCCTCCGCGGCGGCCCTGGTCGTCCTCGCCGTCATGGCCGCGATCACCATGGCCGGCTCGGCCCTCGCCGCGCTCGCCCAGGACGACATCAAGCGCGTCCTCGCCTACTCGACGATCGGCCAGCTCGGCTATATGACCGGCGCCCTCGCCGTCGGCGACCGTGGTGCCGCCGTCTTCCACCTCCTCTCGCACGGCGCCTTCAAGGCGCTGCTGTTCCTCGCGGCCGGCGTGATCATCCACGCCGCCGGCACCAACTCCCTGGCCGCCATGTCCCGCATGAGCCATCTGCGCGCCCGCGTCCCCGACGCCTACTGGACGATGACCGTGGCGCTCCTCGCGCTCGCCGCGATCCCGCCGTTCAGCGGCTTCTTCTCCAAGGAGTCCGTCCTCGGAGCCGCCGAGCACGCCGCCACCGGCCACGCCGAGCACATCCCCGGCGCCGCGGGCTGGACCGTCCTCGTCGCCGGTGTCCTCACGGCCCTGCTCACCGCCGCGTACGCGACCCGCCTGTGGCTGCTCGCCTTCCACGGCAAGGGCGCCGAAGCCCCCGACCACGGCCGCGGGCCGCGCACCATGACCGTGGTGCTGTGGGTGCTCGCCGTCCCCTCCCTCGCCCTCGGCGGACTCGCCTACGGCAGGCTCCCCGACTGGTTCGACGGCGACGACCTGGCCCCGACCCTCACCACGTCCGTCCTCGGCACGGGCGTCGCCCTGGCCGGCGCACTGGTGACGTACGCGGCCTGGCGGTCCGCCAGGGCCAAGGCAGCCCGCACCCCGCTGGGCGCGGTCGCGGCCCACCCCGAGGCGGACGCCGCCACGGTCGAGGCCGAGGCCATCGCCAGCCACGCGCCCGCCTACGGAGACGTGGCCGCGGCACCCGACCCGGCGGACCCGGGCCGACTCCTGCTCGGCCCGCTGCACCGCCACGCCGCCGTCGGCTTCCACCTCGACGCCGTCTACTCGGCGCTCTTCGTCCGCCCGGTCCAGGCCGGCGCGAGTCTCGTCCGGTTCCTCGACCGCGAGGTCGTCGACACCTACGTCCACGGCGCGGGCGCCCTGCCCCGCCTGCTGGGCGCGGCCGTACGCCGGGCGCAGACCGGCAATGTGCAGACCTATGTGAGCGCGCTGCTCGCCGGCACCGTCGTCCTGGTGGTCGCCGCCCTCGTCGTCGCCACGGGAGCGTGAGCAGGCGTGATCGATATCAACGAGTCCGTGATGCAGGTCCTTCTGGCGTTGATCGTCGTCGGCCCGCTCATCGGCGCCGCCGCCGCTCTTCTCCCGGCCCCGCCCGGGCTGAAGGGGAAGTCACCCGAGCAGGCCGTGCTCCGGCACGGCGTGACCGTGACCGGCGTGGTGCTCATCGCCGCGATCGTCCTCGCGCTCGGCTTCGACCACGACCAGCCGTCGAAGATGCAGGCCAGCACGGACATCAGCTGGATTCCCGCACTCGACGTGCGCATCCACCTCGGCATCGACGGCATCTCCCTCCCCCTTCTGGTCCTGACCGCGCTGCTGACCTTCCTCTGCGCGCTCTACTCCTCCTCCAAAATGCCTTCGGGCCCGTCCCCCAAGGCATTCGTCGCCCTGCTGCTCGTCCTGGAGTCCGGCACCCTCGCGACCTTCGCCGTCCTCGATCTACTGCTGTTCTTCCTCGCGTTCGAGATGGTGCTCATCCCGATGTACTTCCTCATCGCCCGCTGGGGCGGTGAGCAACGCACGCAGGCCGCTTGGAAGTTCATCCTCTACACCCTGCTCGGTTCCGTGGTCATGCTGCTCGGCCTGCTCCTGATCGGACTCAGGGCGGGCACATTCGACATGGTGGCACTCGCCACTGACAATCACCCCGAGCTGACCACATCCGTGCAGGTCATCGCCGTTCTGGCGATCGGCATCGGGCTCGCGGTGAAGACCCCGATGTGGCCGCTGCACAGCTGGCTGCCGGACGCCCACACCGCCGCCCCGACCGTCGGCTCGGTCCTGCTGGCCGGCGTCCTGCTGAAGATGGGCACGTACGGGTTCGTCCGCATCCTGCTGCCGATCACGCCCGACGGGTTCCGCACCTTCGCCCCGTACCTCGCCGCCTTCGCGGTCGTCGGGATCATCTACGGTTCGCTGGCCTGTCTCGCCCTCGCCAGGCAGGGCGCGAAGGGCGACCTCAAGCGCCTCATCGCGTACTCCTCCGTCGGCCACATGGGCTTCGTCCTGCTCGGCATCGCGACGATGACCCCGACCGGCGTGAACGGCGCCCTCTTCGCCAACATCGCCCACGGCCTCATCACCGGCCTGCTGTTCTTCCTGGTCGGCGCCCTGAAGGACCGCACAGGCAGCACCGACCTGGACACCCTCGCGCAGGAGACCGGCGCCGCCCTCTACGGCAGGGCCCCGCGCCTCGGCGGCCTGCTCGCCTTCGCCGCCGTCGCCTCGCTCGGCCTGCCGGGGCTCGCCGGGTTCTGGGGCGAGATGCTGGCGCTGTTCGGCGCGTTCCGGCCCGCCGAGGGCCTCAGTCGCCCGGCCTTCCTCACCTTCATGACGATCGCCGCGTTCGGCACGCTCCTCACCGCCGCGTATCTGCTGATCGTGGTCCGCCGTGTCTGCATGGGTGCCGCCCCGCGGGAACCGCAGGAGGGGCCGCGGCTCGCCGACGTACAGACGTACGAGTTCGCGGCCTGGACCCCGCTCGTCGCCCTCACCGTCCTCGCCGGCCTCTGGCCCGCGGCCCTCCTCGGTCTGACCGACCCGGCCGTGCAGCAGCTCCTCGCAGGAGGCACCCGTTGAGCCCCTTGGCCCAGCCGCCGGTTCAGGCACAGGCAGAGGCACAGGCACAGGCCCAGACCCTGGCCGAGTCCGTCGTCCAGTCCGTCGACTGGCTCGCGATCGCGCCGCCCACGATCGCCGCGGTCGTCGGCCTCGCCGTGCTCGTCGCCGACCTCTTCGTGGGCGACGCGAAGAAGGCCCTGCTCGGCTGGACCTCCGTAGCGGGCCTCGCCGTGTCCCTGCTGGCCCTCGTGCCCCTTCTGGACGGCGACCGCGCCACCTTCTGCCTGACCGGCGAGCCGGACCTCTGCAGCTACACCGCGGACCGTTTCACGCTCGTCGTCCAGTTCCTCGTCCTCAGCGGCGCCCTCCTCGCCGCCCTGCTGTCGATGACCGCCCTGAAGGACGCCAAGAAGGAACTCCCCGAGGGGGAGTTCTGGTTCCTGCTGCTGTCGTCCGCGGCCGGCGCCGCCCTGCTGCCCGCCTCCCGCGACCTCGCGACCCTCATCGTCGCCCTGGAGGTCGCCTCCCTGCCCGCCTTCGCCCTCGTCGGCATCCGGCACGGCGACAAGCGGTCCTCCGAGGCGGCCCTGAAGTTCTTCCTGTCGTCCGTCACCGCCACCGCCGTCAGCCTGCTGGGCATCAGTTTCGTCTACGCCACCACCGGCACCCTCTACCTCACCGAGATCGCCGACCGGATCCAGAACGTCGACGGCCAGCTCCACACCCTCACCCAGGCCGGCGTCGTCCTCACCCTCATCGGCTTCGCCTTCAAGACGGCCGCCGTACCGTTCCACTTCTGGGTCCCCGACACCTACGTGGGCGCCCCCCTGCCCGTGGCCGCCTATCTGTCGGTCGTCGGCAAGGCGGTCGGCTTCTCCGGGCTGATCCTCGTCACCGTCGTCGCCCTCCCGTCGTACGCCGACGTCTGGGGCCCCGCCCTCGCCGCGCTGGCCGCCCTCACCATGACCGTCGGCAACGTCGGCGCCCTGAAACAGCAGTCCACGCGCGCGTACAGCGCGGTCCGGCTGCTCGCCTGGTCCTCCGTCGGCCAGGCCGGCTACCTCCTCGTGCCGATGGCGGCGGCCGCGTACGCCCAGAACACGGACGACGCCGAGAAGGCCATCGGCTCCACCGTCGCCTACGCCCTGATGTACGCGGCCGTGAACCTCGGCGCCTTCGCCGTGGCCGCCCTCGTCGGCCGTACGAAGACCCTGAACCGCGTCAGCGACTACCGGGGCCTGTACGCGTCGAGCCCCCTGTCCGCCCTGCTCCTGGCCTTCTTCCTGCTCTGCCTCGCCGGGCTGCCGCCGGGGATCATCGGCCTGTTCGCCAAGGTCACCGTCTTCTCGGCGGCCGTCGACGCGGGCCTCGGCTGGCTCGCCGTCGTCATGGCCGTCAACGTCGTGATCGCCCTCTTCTACTACCTCCAGTGGACGGCCCTGCTGTTCCGCGCCCCCGAGGGCGAACCGGAACCGCACCGCGTCCCGGCACCGCTGACCGCCGCCCTCGCCCTCACCGGAATCGTCGGCATCGCCCTCTCCGGCGCACCCCAACTGGTCCTGCGCTTCGCCGGCACCGGCCTCTTCTGACGAGCCGGCGAGCCCCGCCCTCACCCGGACGGCCCACCGGCCGGGCCGCGCGCACAAGGGAACTAGTACCTCCCGCCTGGCGTTGACCAGTACGGGAGGGTCCACTGAGAAGTGGAGTCAACAGCAACAGCAAGCAAAGGGTTCCCCTGCCGCACGACTTGGAGGGCGTACCGTGCACCGCCGGCACAACGGGCTCAGGACCGCCGTACTCCTCGGGGGACTGTCCGCACTCATCATCGTCATAGGAAGCCTCTTCGGCCGTACGGGTCTCGTCATCGCGGTCTTCGTCGCGCTCGGCACGAACGCGTACGCGTACTGGAACAGCGACAAGCTGGCTCTACGCGCGATGCGCGCCCGCCCGGTCAGCGAGTTCGAGGCCCCGGCGCTCTACCGCATGGTGCGTGAGCTCTCCATGCAGGCCCGTCAGCCCATGCCGCGCCTGTACATCTCCCCGACGGACGCCCCCAACGCGTTCGCGACCGGCCGGAATCCGCGCAACGCGGCCGTGTGCTGCACCGACGGCATCCTCCGCCTCCTCGACGAGCGCGAGCTGCGCGGCGTCATCGGCCATGAGCTGAGCCATGTCTACAACCGCGACATCCTGATCTCGTCGGTCGCCGGCGCCCTCGCCTCCGTGATCATGTTCCTGGTGAACTTCGCCTGGCTGATCCCCATCGGCCGCTCGGACGACGACGACGGCCCCGGTCTCCTCGGCATGCTGCTGATCATGATCCTGGGCCCGCTCGCCGCGTCCCTCATCCAACTCGCGATCAGCCGCTCCCGGGAGTACGAGGCGGACGCCTCCGGCGCCCAGCTCACCGGCGACCCGCTTGCGCTGGCCAGTGCCCTTCGCAAACTGGAAAGGGGCACCAAGCAGCTCCCGCTCCCCCCGGAGCCCCGGATCGAGACCGCGAGCCACATGATGATCGCGAACCCCTTCCGGCCGGGCCGGGGAACCTCCAAGATGTTCTCGACACACCCGCCGATGGCGGAACGCATCGCCCGACTCGAGAAGATGGCAGGTCGCCACCAGTGAAGACCGTCCTCAACATCATCTGGCTGATCCTCAGCGGCTTCTGGCTCTTCCTCGGCTACCTGTTCGCAGGATTGCTCCTGTGCATCACCATCATCGGCATCCCCTTCGGCATCGCCTCGTTCCGCATCGGCATCTACGCCCTGTGGCCCTTCGGGTACAGCGCGGTCGAGCGCCGTGACGCGGGCGCGCCCTCCTGCCTCGGCAACATCCTGTGGCTGGTCCTGGCGGGCTGGTGGCTGGCGCTGACCCACATCTTCACGGGCCTCGTGCTCTGCGTCACGATCATCGGCATCCCCTTCGGCATCGCCAACTTCAAGCTCGTCCCGGTCTCCCTGATGCCCCTGGGCCGCGAGATCGTCCGCTCGAACCAGCCGTTCGGCCAGCGCTGACGAAGCGGCGTGCCGGGGATGGGGGCCACGGAGCGGCCGAAGTACGTCCTGCTGTCGTACGACGCGGAGGCCGAGTTCAACGGCGAGGACGGCTACGAGGAGACCTGGGCCTCCTGCACGGACACCGAGAACCTCTTCGGCGACCCGCCCCCACCCCCGCGCGGCACGTACGAACTCCTGGGCTGCGCCCCCGAGGGCGAGCTGGAAACGGCCCTCACGCGCGCGCGTGCCGACGGCTCCGCACCCCTCGGTTTCCTCGTCCTGGAGATCCTCGGCGCGCGGGGCGAGCCGGTCTACGAGTGGTGTCTGAAGGACGTACGCGTCCTCGGCGACCGCCCCTGCCCCCGCGACCTGTCCCTGCGGGACGTGGTGATCGAGGCGTCACAGCACGCCGACAACCCGTCCGACTACCCCCAGCGCCGCCCCCTGTCCCGGGGTTTCCGGCTCCTCGGCCCGGCAGGTGAACCCCGGGGTTCGTGCCGTGACCTGGCGCACGTCGACGACGACCTGCCCGACCACGCCGACCCCCCGGTGCGGCTCCTCGGCTGCGCGCCGCGCGGAGCCCTGCGGGCCGCGCTGGACGCGGGGGAGGAGGACCTGGGCCACGCCAAGCTGCTGCGGGTCGACGCACAGGGCGGTACGGTCCAGGCCGCCGTGGAGGGCGAACTCACCGCGTGGATCCCGTCGGCCCGCGGCCGTGGCCTCGTCGACCTCACCCTCGAACCGTGGTCGGACCGACCGCCGACCGCGGCCGAGCACGTCTGGGAGCTGTGGGACCGAGGACGCCCCACCGAACCCAACCTCTGGGCCCGCTGCGGCACCGCCGGCCGAACGTTCTGGCTCGCCACGGCCCTGGCCAACCAGGACTGGGCCGAGCCCGACGCCGCCCCCGGCACCACGTACCACCTCGACGGCCGCCACATCACCGACGACCAGGCCTTCTACTGCGCCCTCGGCGAGGCCGTCAACGGCCCCGGCGGCTACTTCGGCCGCGGCCGCAACGACGTCGACGACGCCCTGTGCGGCAACTTCGGCGCCACCTCGCCCTTCACCCTGATCTGGCACGACGCCCACATCGCCCGCGCGTCCCTCGGCCTCACCCCACGCGTCGACATCCGCCCGGAGACCTTCGAGGAACTCCTCGCCTTCTTCACCGAACGCCGCATAGACGTACGCCTCGCCTGACCCGCCTGACCCGCCTGACCCGCCTGACCCGCCTGACCCGCCTGACCCGCCTGACCCGCCTGGTGGCCCGGCTGGCCCGGCTGCTCAGCGGCTCCGCCCCGCCCACCACCGCCGTACGCCGTACGCCGCCGCCCCCACGCCCAGTACGGCCACGCCCACGCCCACCGACACCGCGGGCAGCGCGAACGCCAGCACCGCGCACCCGATGAGTCCCACCACCGGCACCACCCGGGAGACGGCGGACGAACTCAGCGTCCAGGCGGACGCGTTGGCGACCGCGTAGTACGCGAGGACGCCGAAGGAGGAGAAACCGATCGCACCCCGGACATCGACGGTGGCGGCCAGGACGGCGACCACGGCACCCACGGCCAGCTCAGCCCGGTGCGGCACCTGGAAGCGGGGGTGGACGGCGGCCAGGGCGCCGGGGAGGTGCCGGTCCCGGGCCATGGCGAGAGTCGTACGCGAGACGCCCAGGATGAGCGCCAGCAGCGACCCCAGCGCGGCCACGGCGGCCCCCACCCGCACCACGGGCACCAGCCCCGGCACACCGGCCGCCCGTACCGCGTCGGCCAGCGGAGCCGAGGCCTGCCCCAGCCCACCGGAACCCAGCACGGAGAGGACGGCCACGGCGACGGCCGCGTACACGATCAGCGCGATGCCCAGCGCGAGCGGGATCGCGCGCGGGATGGTGCGCGCCGGATCCCGCACCTCCTCGCCCAGGGTCGCGATCCGCGCGTACCCCGCGAACGCGAAGAACAGCAGCCCGGCCGCCTGCAGCACCCCGCCCACGCCACCCGACGCCCCGACGTCGAGCCGCCCGGCATCCGACTCGCCGGACCCCAGGCACACGACCACCACGGCGGCGAGGACCGCCAGCACCACGGCGACGATCGCCCGCGTCAGCCAGGCCGATTTCTGGACACCGCCGTAGTTCACGGCGGTCAGCGCCACCACCGCCGCCACCGCCACGGCGTGCGCCTGCCCCGGCCACACGTACGCCCCCACGGTGAGCGCCATCGCCGCGCACGAGGCCGTCTTGCCGACGACGAACGACCAGCCGGCCAGATACCCCCAGAAGGCGCCGAGCCGCTCACGCCCGTACACATACGTGCCGCCCGACGCCGGATACAGGGCCGCCAGCCGCGCCGACGACATCGCGTTGCAGTACGCGACCACGGCGGCGACCCCGAGCCCGAGCAGCAGCCCGGACCCGGCCGCGTGTGCCGCGGGGCCCAGCGCCGCGAAGATCCCCGCGCCGATCATCGAACCCAGCCCGATGACCACGGCGTCCCCGACCCCGAGCGTGCGGCGCAACTGGGCGCCCGATCCGACCTGTGTCATGCGCCGCACCCTACTGATCGCCGCAACCGCCGGACGTCACCGAGGCGTCCTCCCCGACAACAACGCAGAACGACAGAGGACGACAGCAGACCGACAGGCAGACCGACAGAGAACGACAGGGGACGACAGGGGACGACAGGGGACGACAGAGCAGAACAACAGGGCCCGAAGACAAGGCATCTGGCCTCTGTGGGGGGAAACACAGCACAGGCACAGTACGAAAGGGCAGGTTCACGGCATGAGCATCATCGGCTGGATCGTTCTGGGGCTGTTGGCCGGCGCCATCGCCAAGTTCCTGCTGCCGGGCCGGGACCCGGGCGGCTTCATCGGCACGACCCTCATCGGCGTCGCGGGCGCCTTCATCGGCGGCTGGATCTCCGCCCGCTGGCTGGACCACCCGATCTCCGAGCAGTTCTACGACGGCGCCACCTGGGCGGCCGCGATCGGCGGCTCCCTGGTCCTGCTGATCGCCTACCGCATCCTCTTCGGCCACTCCCGCCGCTGAGCCCGTACGCACCACCACCCCGAATCCGCAGCCGGCAGGCGGAAGGGTGGGCCCCCGGCCGAAGCCGGGGGCCCACCCTTCCGCGCAGGGCGCTGACTACGGGTGATCACCGGTAGTTGACGAACTGCACCGCGAAGTCGAAGTCCTGGCCCTTGAGGAGGGCGATCACGGCCTGCAGGTCGTCACGGCTCTTGGAGCTCACCCGGAGCTCATCGCCCTGGACCTGGGCCTTGACGCCCTTCGGACCCTCGTCGCGAATGATCTTCGCCACCTTCTTGGCGTTCTCCTGGGAGATGCCCTCCTCGATCGACGCGAAGATCTTGTACTCCTTGCCGGACAGTTGGGGCTCACCCGCGTCCAGGGACTTCAGGGAGATCCCGCGCTTGATCAGCTTGGACTGGAAGACGTCGAGGATGGCCTTCACCCGGTCCTCGGAGTTCGCCTCCATCAGGATCTTCTCGCCGGACCACGAGATCGAGGCGCCGACGCCCTTGAAGTCGTAGCGCTGCGAGATCTCCTTGGCGGCCTGGTTGAGGGCGTTGTCGACCTCCTGCCGCTCGACCTTCGAGACGATGTCGAAACTGGAGTCGGCCATGTCCTGTGGCTCCTTGTATCGGGGTATCGGAAGGCGACAAGCCTAGCCACCCAGCCCCCTCCGAGTACTGATCAATCAGGTGGCGGAGCACCCCCGAGCATCAGGTATCGTTTACGTCGTCGCCACGGAGCGCCGCCGAAAAGCGGTTCGAACGGCGACAAATCCCAGGCGGTGTGCCCGAGTGGCCAATGGGAGCGGACTGTAAATCCGTCGGCTTAGCCTACCCAGGTTCGAATCCTGGCGCCGCCACGTGGAGGGAAGCCCCTTCCGGACTGTGAGAGCAGTTCGGGAGGGGCTTTTTCGTATGCGCGTGCGACTACGGATGTGACGTGTGCGGGGAGTCGGTACGGCCGCGAGGCACACTGACCGCATGTCATCGCGTCGTAGAAACTGCCCCGAGTGCCGTCGAGAGATCGCCGTCGTGGCGGGGCGGTTCGCGCGGCACGATCCGCCCGGGCGGGCGAGCGGGGAGCTGGTGTCGTGTCCCGGGTCGCGCAGGCCGGCCGGGATCGGGGAGGCCCAGCCCGCGCTCGACGGATATGTCGTTCCCGAGTTCCCCGGTCAGCTGCCGCTGTTCTGACGCGGGGCTCCTCGGTTCAGTTGCCCGCCACCGACTTCACGGCCACCGAGACCGGCGTCGAGCCACTGATGAGTTCCAGGGTGAGACCGGCGGTGGCCGGGGTGTCGAGGAGCTCGGCGAGTACGGCGGCCACGTCGTCGCGGGGGATCGGGCCGCGGCCCGTGGACGCCTCCAGGCGGACGAGGCCGGTGCCGGCGTCGTCGGTGAGCATGCCGGGGCGCAGGATCGTCCAGTCCAGGGCGTCCAGACCGCGGACATACGCGTCGGCCTCGCCCTTCGCCCGCTGGTAGACGTCGAAGACGTCGTCGCCCTCGTGGTTCGGGTCCGCGCCCATGGAGGAGACGACGAGGTGACGTCGTACGCCCGTCCGGACCGCGGCGTTCGCGAACAGGACCGCCGCGCCGCGGTCGACCGTGTCCTTGCGGGCCGCCCCGCTGCCCGGGCCGGCGCCCGCCGCGAACACGGCGGCGTCCGCGCCCTGCAGATGCGCGGCGACCTCCTCGGTCGACGCCGACTCCAGATCGCACAGCACCGGCTCGGCACCGGCCGCGCGCAGATCGTCGGCGTGTTCGGGACGGCGGATGAGCCCCGAGACCTCGTACCCGCGCGCGGCGAGCAGCCGCTCCAGCCGCAGCGCGATCTGACCATGACCTCCAGCGATGACAATGCGCATGTTTCCGACCGTACGCCCGAACGGACGCGTTCGCCGCGCAACCATCCGGCCGCCACAGGTGTCTCACAGATGTTCGCCGTGTCGGCGAACACCGGAATCACGGGGGGATACCTCACCGCCATGCGTAAAACCGTCGTACGTACGTCCATAGCGCGCGCATCCGCCACCGGGGCGCCCGTCGTCCGCCGTACCTTCACCGGGGTCGGCTGCGCCGCGGCCGTGCTGGCCACGGTGGCCGCGTGCGGCACCGTTCAGAACCTCACCGCGGGCCAGAAGGTCGACAGCGCCGTCGAGCGGCTCGGCGAGCAGAAGTCGCTGGCCTTCGGCCTGCGGCTCGACGCCGACCCGGACGACCTCACCGCACTGATGGGCGAGGACAGCGAGGAAGTGCCGCCGGAGATGGCGGAGTTCTTCACCGGGCTGAGCGTCGATGTGTCGGTCAAGTCGAAGAAGCCGCTGGCCGAGTCCGGCGAGAAGGACGTCGTCGGCGTCGGCATGAAGATCTCGGGCGACGAGGGCGTACTCGTCGAGTACCGGCTCGTCGGCGACTACACGTACTACCGCGTCGACATGGAGGCCGTCGGAGAGGCGACGGGCATGCCGTTCCCGTCGGCCGACGAACTCGACGAACTCCCCGAGAGCGAGCAGCACCTGCGGCCGCTCCTCGAGGGCGACTGGGTCAAGGTCAACACCGACGACCTGGAGGAAGCCGCCGAGGACGCCGGGGCAGGCTCCGGCTCGGGCGGCTCCGACGAGATCGACGCCAAGACCCAGAAGAAGATCCTCGACGCCGTCCGCGGTGTCGTCGCCCGCGAGGTCGGCTTCAAGACCAAGGAGGGCAAGGACGGCACCGAGGTCATCACCGCCAAGGCCAACTTCCGCGACCTGCTCACCGGCATCGTCGACAAGCTCCAGCCCATCGAGGGCGACCTGCCGCCGGGGGCCGAACTCCCCACGAGCAAGGACCTGAAGGACGCCCCGAACAAGAACGTCGCGGTCGACTTCACCCTCAAGAACGGCGACCTGACCCGGATCGAGACCGACCTCGCCGCTCTCGCCGACGACCCGAAGGGCGCCAAGGCCGCTCTCGTCCTCACCTTCGGCAAGGCCGGCGACATCAGCGCGCCGAAGGGTGCCTCAGAGGTCCCGGTCGACGAGTTCGGCGGCCCGTTCGGCAGCGGAATGCTGAGCGTCTGACCGGCCGCCAGGCCTGCTCGAACCCACAGCACCGGGCACGCGCGCGTAGAGCACGAAAGCCCCACGCGCGCGTGCCCACACCCATGCCCACGTTCCTTACGCTTCCCCCGCACGGCCTGCGCCCTCCGCCCCGCCCTCACCCCGCCCGCGCACGCCTACGCGCCCCCGCACCCACCGCGTACGCCCCTCACGACGGCTCCCCTCGCCCCTGCCGAGGCAGATCCGGCGCCCCGCTCACCGCCGAGCCGCAGTACTCCCGTACCGCGCTGGTGCGCGCCACCACGCGCCCCCGGTGCACCACGATGCGGCTGTACGCGAGGGACAGCACTCCGGCGAGCCGGTCGCCGCGTACGGCGAGCAGCTCGGCGGGGAAGCCGGCCTCCACGCGCACCTCGGGCAGGCCGAGCGCGGCGCGCGCCGCCCCGCTGACCGCGTCGTACGCCTCCTCGGGCCGCAGACCGTACCGGGAGGCCAGCAGGTAGGCCGCCTCCAGCGGGTCCCCTCGGCCGACGGGGTTCGACACGTCCCGCAGGGCCCCGCTGCCCGCCGCGACCCGTACGCCGGCCGCCCGTAGAAGCCGTACGGGGGCCGTGCCCCGGCGGTCCACGGTGCCGCAGCCGCCCTGGGGGAGGCAGATGACCGTGACGCCGGCCGCGGCGAGCTGGTCGGCGGCGCGGGAGGCGGCCGGGGCGGGGAGGCGTGCCAGGCTGCCGCACGGGCCGAGGGTGACGCCGGGCCGCAGGCCGCCCGCCATGGCCGCGAGCCGGGCCAGCCGCGCCGGATCGCCGCCGTCCGTGTGCAGGTCGACCGGGCAGCCCTGCTCGGAGGCGATCTCCAGGACCGCCTCCACGTACCCGGTGGGATCGGGGTCCAGATCCGGGCAGCCGCCGATCACCGAGGCGCCCATCTTGACCGCGTCCCGCAGGATCGCGAGCCCGTCCGCCCCGGCCACTCCGGTCAGCACCCGGGGCATCGCCACCGTCGTCAGCCCGACGAGTCCGCGCAGCGCCCGCCCCGCCTGGAGCACCGCCGCCAGCGCCCTCAGCCCCTGTACGTCGCCCACGTGGACATGCGAGCGCACCGCGGTGGCACCGTGCCCGAGCTGGAGCAGCGCCGCCTCGGTGGCCCGCCGCTGGACGTCCTGGCCGTCGTACGAGACCGGCCCCTCGAAGTCGGCCGACAGGGCCGTGTCGCCGTGGGCGTGCGGCTCCGCGGGGGCCGGCAGGAGCAGATGGCCGCCGAGGTCCACCCGGGTGGCGGGCGCTCCGGACACGGCAGATCCGGCGCCCAGGCTGCCCGCCGTGCCGACCGCCTCGATACGCCCGCCGCCCAGCCGTACGTCCACCACCCGGCCGTCGGTCAGTCGCGCACCGCACAGCAGCAGGGCACCTGCCTCGTCCGAACCCGAGGGCGGGCCGGACGAGGAGTGGGACGGCTGCGGCTGGCTGTCGGGCATCGCGCTCCCGGGGCTCGACGACGGCTGCACGTGACGCACACGGTAGGGACTCGGTAGGGACACAGCGAGGGACACAAGATCACACAGAGTGAGTCGAGCCTAGGCGGGCCGCCTGTCCTCGTCGCGGAGGAGCGCAATAGTCGTACCGGTGTGGTTCACCTGTCGGCGGCCCGTCGAGAGAGGCCGGGAACGGTGGTGCGGATGAGGCCCACGAGGCCTTCCGAAACGGGACGGACAACGGCCCCGGACGATCCCCGGGCGACCCCCGAACGATCCCCGGACGATGCCGGGGCGACCCCTGGAAGATCCCTGGACGGCCCATGGATGGGGACGGGGAAACGGATTTGGGCGATCGGCCGTGGGGCGTGTAATGTCTTCATCGCTCGCCCCAATAGCTCAGTCGGCAGAGCGTCTCCATGGTAAGGAGAAGGTCTACGGTTCGATTCCGTATTGGGGCTCTGGTGTGAAAGGTTCCCGCCGCAAGGCGGGGCCCGATCGCATCACAGCGGTGTAGCTCAGTCGGTAGAGCAAGCGGCTCATAATCGCTGTGTCACCGGTTCAAGTCCGGTCACCGCTACAGACAGTAGCCGATTGCGGGGTCGGTCCTTCGATCGGCTACTCTTCTATGCGTTGAACCCTGTCCCATCCGTTCGTCAAGGAGCACTCACGTGGCTGCCACCGACGTCCGCCCGAAGATCACGCTGGCCTGCGTGGAGTGCAAGGAGCGGAACTACATCACCAAGAAGAACCGGCGTAACAACCCGGACCGACTGGAGATGAAGAAGCACTGCCCGCGTTGCAACGCGCACACCGCGCACCGCGAAACGCGATAAATCAGGCTCGTACGCGAGGCCGTCCCCGAGTGATCGGGGGCGGCCTCGCGTCGTTACATCGACCAGTACCGGTCAGTAGAGCAGGAGGTACCGAGCCCATGGCGCTCGACCAGTCCTTCGTGGGGCGTTCCTACCCGCCCACCGACCCCTACGAGGTCGGCCGGGAGAAGATCCGCGAATTCGCCGAGGCGGTGGGGGACGCCAACCCGGCGTACACGGACCCGGACGCCGCCAAGGCGCTCGGTTACTCCGAGGTGATCGCCCCGCCGACCTTCGTGTTCTCGATCACCTTCAAAGCGGCGGAACAGGTCGTCCAGGACCCCCAGCTGGGCCTCGACTACAGCCGTGTGGTGCACGGCGACCAGAAGTTCGCCTATGCGCGCCCGGTGCGCGCCGGCGACCGCCTCACGGTCACCTCGACCATCGAGGCGATCAAGTCCCTGGCGGGCAACGACATCCTGGACATCCGTGGTGAGGTCCACGACGAGGCGGGCGAGCACGTCGTGACCGCCTGGACCAAACTCGTGGCCCGCGCGGCCGAGGAGGCGTGAGGATCCGATGACCGCGAAGATCTCCTACGACGACGTCGAGGTCGGCACCGAACTGCCCGCCCAGACCTTCGGCGTGACCCGCGCCACCCTCGTCCGGTACGCGGGTGCCTCCGGCGACTTCAACCCGATCCACTGGAACGAGAAGTTCGCCAAGGAGGTCGGCCTCCCGGACGTCATCGCGCACGGCATGTTCACCATGGCCGAGGCGATCCGGGTCGTCACCGACTGGACCGGTGACCCGGGCTCCGTCGTCGAGTACGGCGTCCGCTTCACCAAGCCCGTCGTCGTCCCCAATGACGACCAGGGCGCCACCATCGCGGTCAGCGCCAAGGTCGGCGCCAAGCTCGACGACAACACCGTCCGCGTGGACCTGACGGCGATGAGCGCCGGCCAGAAGGTGCTGGGCATGTCCCGAGCGGTCGTACGACTGGCCTGACGGCCCGAGCGACGAGTGCGGCGCAGCGCGGTAAGGGGCGTTCTCCAAGGCGGGGCGCCCCTTACGTATGCCGGTCGGCAGGCCATCTCTTGACTAGTTAGTGATTGAGTACTAACTTTCTCGCATGGTCAGGATGAGTGCGGAGGAGAGGCGCGAGAGCGTCATCCGTGCGGCGACGAGCGAGTTCGCCCGCGGTGGCTATCACGGGACGTCGACCGACGCGATCGCCAAGCGCGTCGGTGTCTCGCAGCCGTATCTCTTCCGGCTCTTCCCGGGCAAGAAGGCGATCTTCCTCGCGGCGGCCGAGCGGTGTGTGGAGGACACGATCCGCGCGTTCGCGGAGGCCTCCGAGGGGCTGTCGGGCGAAGAGGCCCTGCATGCCATGGCGGACGCGTACACCAAGGTCATCGCCGAGCATCCCGAGCAGCTGATGATGCAGATGCAGATGTATGTGGCGGTGGGTGCCGCCGAGCAGTCCGGGGACCACGAGTTCGGTGAGGCGGTGCGGGCCGGCTGGATGCGGCTGTGGGACACCGTCCATCTGCCCCTCGGTGCCGATGTCGACGAGACGACGACCTTCCTGGCGTACGGAATGCTCATCAACTGCCTGATGGCCATGGGGTTCCCGCCCGAGCACCGGGTCTGGGAAGGGCTCTATCCGTCGGCGCGGGCCAAGGGCCGGCTGGAGAGGTAGGCGGGCGGCGGAAAAAGGGGACGGGGCCGCCTTTTCATGAGCGCGAAAGTTAGTCATCAATAACTAACCGACAATGTGATCACTCTCTGGGGGAGCGATGTCACAGGAGACCGCACAGCGGGCAGAGCCGATACAGCGCGGGGGAGCCGTCTGGGCCCTCGTCATCACCAGCGTCGCCGGATTCATGGCGTCCCTGGACAACCTTGTCGTCACCACCGCCCTGCCCTCCATCCGCGAGGACCTCGGGGGCGGGCTGCACGACCTGGAGTGGACGGTGAGCGCGTACACGCTCACCTTCGCCGTGCTGCTGATGTTCGGCGCGGCACTGGGTGACCGGTTCGGGCGACGACGGCTCTTCGGCGTCGGCCTCACCGTCTTCACCGCCGCCTCCGCCGGGGCGGCTCTCGCCCCCGGTATCGACTCGCTGATCGCCGCCCGCGCGGTCCAGGGCGTCGGCGCCGCGATCATGATGCCGTTGACACTCACCCTGCTCACGGCCGCGATCCCGGCGGCCAGGCGCGGAATGGCGTACGGCATCTGGGGCGCCGTCAACGGGCTCGCCGTCGCCTCCGGCCCGTTCATCGGCGGCAGCCTCACCGAGCACATCTCCTGGCAGTGGATCTTCTGGCTGAACGTGCCGCTGGGCCTCGCCCTGCTCCCGCTCGCCCGGCTCCGCCTCAAGGAGTCCTACGGCACCGGCGCCCCGCTCGACATCACCGGCACCCTGCTGGCCAGCGGCGGCCTCTTCGGCATCGTCTACGGACTGGTCCGCGGGCCCGCCGACGGCTGGACCGGCGGACTCGTCCTCCTCGGCCTGTTCGCCGGCACCGCGCTGCTGGCCGGCTTCGTGCTGCACGGCATCCGGGCCGCGAACCCCATGCTGCCCATGCGCCTGTTCCGCTCCCGCGCCTTCGCCGGGATCAACGCGGCCAGCATGCTGATGTTCCTCGGGATGTTCGGCTCGATCTTCCTGCTCAGCCAGTACATGCAGGGCGTCCTCGGCTACTCGCCCACCGAGGCGGGGCTGCGGATGCTGCCCTGGACCGGGATGCCGATGCTCGTCGCGCCGATCGCCGGCATCCTCTCCGACCGGATCGGCGGCCGACCGGTCGTCGCCACCGGGCTCTTCTTCCAGGCCGCCGGGCTCGGCTACCTGGCGTCCGTGGTCACCGCCGATGTCTCCTACGCCGCCCAGCTGCCCGGTCTGATCATCAGTGGAATCGGTATGGCCCTGTTCTTCGCCCCCGCGTCCAACCTGGTCATGTCCAGCGTGCGGCCCGCCGAGCAGGGGATCGCCTCCGGTGCGAACAACGCCCTGCGTGAGGTCGGTGGGGCTCTCGGTATCGCCGTGATGGGCTCGATCTTCTCGGCGCAGGGCGGGTACGAGACCGCGCAGACGTTCGTGGACGGGCTGCGTCCGGCGCTGGTCGTGGGGGCGGGGGTGGTGGCGCTGGCGGGGGTCGCGGCGCTGGCCATGCCGACGCGGAGGCGCGCGGCGGTCGACCGTAAGGCCGAAGCTGAGGTGGAACCCTTGCTTGAGAGCAGCGGGGTCCACTGAGCAGCGGGACCGTGCGGTCGTTGTCCGGCTGCGGGCCGGTGGGGGCTTGTCGCGCAGTTCCCCGCACCCCTGAGGGGCGCGGGGCCTCGCCCATCACGTCTCGTACTCTTGAGCCCGTGCAGGAACTCCACGACGCCCCCCTCGCCCCGCTGACCACCTTCCGGCTGGGCGGGCCCGCGCACCGGCTGATCACCGCGACGACCGACGACGAGGTGATCGCCGCCGTCCGTGAGGCCGACGACGCCGGTACGCCGCTCCTGCTCATCGGGGGCGGGTCCAATCTCGTCATCGGCGACAAGGGCTTCGCCGGGACCGCGCTGGTCATCGGGACGAAGGGCTTCGCGCTCGACGGGACGCGGCTGGAGCTGGCCGCCGGTGAGGTGTGGACCGACGCGGTCGCCCGGACCGTCGAGGCCGGGCTCGCGGGGATCGAGTGCCTGGCCGGCATCCCGGGCTCCGCGGGCGCGACGCCGATCCAGAACGTCGGGGCGTACGGGCAGGAGGTGGCCACCACGATCACCGAGGTCGTCGCCTACGACCGCCTCACCCACGAGACGGTCACCGTGCCGAACGCCGAGTGCGCCTTCTCGTACCGGCACAGCCGCTTCAAGAACGAGCCCGAGCGGTACGTCGTCCTGCGCGTCCGGTTCGAACTGGAGGACGCGGACGGGCTGTCGGGGCCGATCAAGTACGCCGAGACGGCCCGTGCGCTGGGCGTCGAGCCCGGTGACCGAGTGCCCCTCGACGCGGCCCGCGAGACCGTGCTGAAGCTGCGGGCCGGGAAGGGCATGGTGCTCGACCCCGAGGACCACGACACCTGGTCCGCCGGATCGTTCTTCACGAACCCGATCCTCACGGACGAGGAGTTCGCCGC
The DNA here is from genome assembly GCF_024612015.1 of Streptomyces sp. CA-210063. Classification (NCBI taxonomy): domain Bacteria; kingdom Bacillati; phylum Actinomycetota; class Actinomycetes; order Kitasatosporales; family Streptomycetaceae; genus Streptomyces; species Streptomyces sp. CA-210063. Next base: position 4,066,855 of record NZ_CP102512.1, on the reverse strand, counting down.
GTTCCACGCGCGCGTGCGCGAGCGGCTCGGGGACGACATCACCCCGCCCGCCTACGCCGCGGGCGACGGCCACACCAAGACCTCCGCGGCCTGGTTGATCGACAAGGCCGGCTTCACCAAGGGGTACGGCACCGGCCCCGCCCGTATCTCCACCAAGCACACCCTGGCCCTCACCAACCGGGGCGCGGCCACCACCGAGGACCTGCTCACGCTGGCCCGCGAGGTCGTGACCGGAGTCCGCGACGCCTTCGGCATCACCCTGGTCAACGAGCCGGTGACGGTCGGCGTCAGCCTCTAGGGCGCCCTAACCGGCCGGCCGGGCGAGCCAGTCGTCCACCCCGGACAGCAGCTTCGCCCGCTCCTTCTCCGGCGCCGCCGACGCCCGGATCGACTGCCGGGCCAGCTCCGCCAGCTCCTGGTCCGTGAAGCCATGGTGGTGGCGGGCGATCTCGTACTGGGCCGCCAGCCGGGAGCCGAAGAGCAGCGGGTCGTCGGCACCGAGAGCCATCGGCACACCGGCCTCGAACAGAGTCCTCAGGGGGACGTCCTGGGGCTTCTCGTAGACACCGAGGGCCACGTTCGAGGCCGGGCAGACCTCACAGGTGATCCCCCGGTCCGCGAGCCGCTTCAGCAGACGTGGGTCCTCCGCCGCGCGCACCCCGTGCCCGATCCGTGAAGCGTGCAGGTCGTCCAGGCAGTCACGCACCGACGACGCGCCGGTCAGCTCACCGCCGTGCGGCGCCGACAGCAGGCCCCCCTCGCGCGCGATCGCGAAGGCCCGGTCGAAGTCTCTCGCCATGCCCCGGCGTTCGTCGTTGGACAGCCCGAAGCCGACCACGCCCCGGTCCGCGTACCGCACCGCCAGCCGGGCCAGCGTGCGCGCGTCCAGCGGGTGCTTCATCCGGTTCGCGGCCACCAGCACCCGCATCCCGAGGCCGGTCTCCCGCGCGGTCGTGTCGACCGCGTCCAGGATGACCTCCAGCGCCGGGATCAGCCCGCCCAGCCGGGGCGCGTACGACGTCGGGTCCACCTGGATCTCCAGCCAGCCCGAGCCGTCCTTCACATCCTCCTCGGCGGCCTCCCGCACCAGCCGCTGGATGTCCTCGGGCTCCCGCAGACACGAGCGCGCCGCGTCGTACAGCCGCTGGAACCGGAACCACCCTCGCTCGTCCGTCGCCCGCAGCTTCGGCGGCTCCCCGCTGGTCAGCGCCTCCGTCAGCGCTTCGGGCAGCCGCACCCCGTGCTTGTCGGCCAGTTCCAGCACGGTCGTGGGCCGCATCGACCCGGTGAAGTGCAGATGCAGATGGGCCTTCGGCAGTTCAGAGAGATCACGTACGCGCTCCATTCAAGGATCCTGCCGTACGTCTGCGCCGTCCCGGAAGCGGAATCCACGAACGTGGTCTTGCTCGCACGCATGAATGGGTCGAGGCACCTCCGAAATTTCGGAGGTGCCTCGCTCTGGTACGGATGCTCAGGACCTCAGTCCGTCGCCTCCGCCAGCAGCTTCTGGACGCGGGAGACGCCCTCGACGAGATCCTCGTCACCCAGGGCGTACGACAGACGCAGATAGCCGGGGGTGCCGAACGCCTCGCCGGGGACGACCGCGACCTCGGCCTCCTCCAAGATCAGCGCGGCCAGCTCGACCGTGTCCTGCGGACGCTTGCCGCGGATCTCCTTGCCGAGCAGTTCCTTCACCGACGGGTAGGCGTAGAACGCGCCCTCGGGCTCCGGGCAGAGGACGCCGTCGATCTCGTTCAGCATCCGCACGATGGTCTTGCGGCGCCGGTCGAAAGCCTCGCGCATCTTGGCGACGGCCGTCAGATCGCCGGAGACGGCGGCGAGGGCGGCGACCTGGGCGACGTTCGACACGTTCGACGTGGCGTGCGACTGCAGGTTCGTCGCGGCCTTGACGACGTCCTTCGGGCCGATGATCCAGCCCACCCGCCAGCCGGTCATGGCGTACGTCTTCGCCACACCGTTGACCACGATGCACTTGTCGCGCAGCTCGGGCAGGATCGCCGGCAGCGAGGTGAACTTCGCGTCTCCGTAGACGAGGTGCTCGTAGATCTCGTCCGTCAGCACCCACAGACCGTGCTCGACGGCCCAGCGGCCGATCGCCTCGGCGTCCTCGGCGCTGTAGACCGCGCCGGTCGGGTTGGACGGGGAGACGAACAGGACGACCTTCGTCTTCTCCGTGCGGGCCGCCTCCAGCTGCTCGACGGAGACCCGGTAACCGGTGGTCTCGTCGGCGACGACCTCGACCGGGACACCGCCGGCGAGGCGGATCGACTCCGGGTACGTCGTCCAGTACGGCGCCGGGACGATGACCTCGTCGCCCGGGTCGAGGATCGCGGCGAACGCCTCGTAGATGGCCTGCTTGCCGCCGTTGGTGACGAGGACCTGCGACGGGTCGACCTCGTAGCCGGAGTCGCGCAGGGTCTTCGCGGCGATGGCGGCCTTCAGCTCGGGCAGACCGCCCGCCGGCGTGTAGCGGTGGTACTTCGGGTTCCTGCAGGCCTCGACCGCGGCCTCGACGATGTAGTCCGGGGTCGGGAAGTCGGGCTCGCCGGCGCCGAAGCCGATCACCGGCCGCCCGGCGGCCTTCAGGGCCTTGGCCTTGGCGTCGACGGCGAGGGTGGCGGACTCGGAGATCGCGCCGATACGCGCGGAGACCCGGCGCTCGGTGGGAGGGGTTGCAGCGCTCATGGACCCCATCGTTTCAGACAGGAAACGTGCCGGGCACGCGGGTTTCACAGACTGAACAGCGACGGAACAACCGTCCGTATCCGGTTCCTGGAGCGGTCGATCTTCGACGAGCAACGCCCCTACGGACGCTTTCTGTTCGACGGCAGGCCTCGGACCACGTATGCTCTCTCCTCGTTGGCCTTCACCGGCCGCGCCCACCAGGTGCACACCGAGCACTCGGTCGGATGCGGTACGTTGGGGGAGAAACGCAAAGGGTCGTAGCTCAATTGGTAGAGCACTGGTCTCCAAAACCAGCGGTTGGGGGTTCAAGTCCCTCCGGCCCTGCTACACACTCCTCACGCCAGGATGTGTGCGCATGTACGTACAGCAATGTTCCGCCGTGCGGCTCAGACCGGGCGCGGCACGGCCACGACCCGGACCGGAATCAGGTGAGGATGAATGACGGACGCCGTGGGCTCCATCGACACGCCTGATGCCCAGGACGAGGTGCCCGAGGACAAGAAGAAGACCCGCAAGGGCGGCAAGCGCGCCAAGAAGGGCCCGCTGAAGCGCCTCGCGCTCTTCTACCGCCAGATCGTCGCGGAGCTACGGAAGGTCGTCTGGCCGACCCGCTCCCAGCTGACGACCTACACCACGGTGGTCATCGTCTTCGTCGTGATCATGATCGGTCTTGTTACTGTGATTGACTTCGGACTAGACAAGGCCGCCAAGTACGTCTTCGGCTGAGCCGAAAGCGAAGGGCGCCGTAACCTGGCGCCCCTTTCGCGTGTTCCACCCCCATGTATCCAGGAAGAAGCAGCCACGTGTCTGACCCGAACCTGAACGACGCCATCGAGCCGGACAAGTCCGTGGATGATGAGCTCGACATCGTCGAGGGAGCGGACGAGGTCGACGAGTTCGAGGCTGCCGAGGCCGAGGCGGGGGAGTCGGCCGAGGAAGCGGCCGTGCACGTCGAGGACGAAGACGTCGCCGATGAAGACGTCGCCGATGAAGACGTCGCCGATGAAGACGTCGCCGATGAAGACGTCGCGGACGAAGACGTCGCGGACGAAGAGGACGCAGCCGAAGAGGCCGTCGAGGAGGAGACCGAGCCGGTCGACCCCGTCGAGGCCCTGCGTGAGGAACTGCGGAGCCTGCCCGGCGAGTGGTACGTCATCCACACGTACGCCGGTTACGAGAACCGCGTGAAGACCAACCTCGAACAGCGTGCCGTCTCGCTGAACGTCGAGGACTTCATCTTCCAGGCCGAGGTGCCGCAGGAAGAGGTCGCGCAGATCAAGAACGGCGAGCGCAAGACCATCCGCCAGAACAAGCTCCCCGGCTACGTGCTGGTGCGCATGGACCTGACGAACGAGTCCTGGGGCGTCGTCCGCAACACCCCCGGCGTCACCGGCTTCGTGGGCAACGCCTACGACCCGTACCCGCTGACCCTGGACGAGATCGTGAAGATGCTCGCGCCGGAGGCCGAGGAGAAGGCGGCCCGCGAGGCGGCCGAGGCCGAGGGCAAGCCGGCTCCGCAGCGCAAGGTCGAGGTCCAGGTGCTGGACTTCGAGGTGGGCGACTCGGTCACCGTCACCGACGGCCCGTTCGCCACGCTGCAGGCCACGATCAACGAGATCAACGCCGACTCCAAGAAGGTCAAGGGCCTCGTCGAGATCTTCGGCCGCGAGACGCCGGTCGAGCTGTCGTTCGACCAGATCCAGAAGAACTGAGTTTCTTCGGACCGTACGCTTCCGACCAGGTCAGGCAAGCTCTCACAGCTTGTCTGACCTGCTCGGTTTTTGGCCGCGCATCTATACCCGTTATCGTTGTGCGGTATGCCTTCATCCGGGACGCGACCTGGGTGGGGGCGCACTCGAATCGAAAGGACCCGGAGAGCTATGCCTCCCAAGAAGAAGAAGGTCACGGGGCTCATCAAGCTCCAGATCCAGGCCGGCGCGGCCAACCCGGCTCCGCCGGTCGGCCCCGCGCTGGGTCAGCACGGCGTCAACATCATGGAGTTCTGCAAGGCCTACAACGCCGCGACCGAGTCGCAGCGCGGTTGGGTCATCCCGGTGGAGATCACGGTCTACGAGGACCGCTCCTTCACCTTCGTCACCAAGACGCCCCCGGCCGCCAAGATGATCCTCAAGGCCGCGGGTATCGAGAAGGGCTCCGGCGAGCCGCACAAGACCAAGGTCGCCAAGATCACCGAGGCGCAGGTCCGCGAGATCGCCACGACGAAGCTGCCCGACCTCAACGCCAACGACCTGGACGCCGCCGCGAAGATCATCGCCGGTACCGCGCGTTCCATGGGCGTCACGGTCGAGGGCTGACCACCGCATTCGTAGAACCATGCGGCCGCCGTACGAGCAGCGGTCGCACGTGGCAGGGCCTGCTCGGCCCGTACCACGACTCCTTTCAGAACACACAGGAGCAGTTGTGAGCAAGCGCAGCAAGGCTCTCCGCGCTGCGGACGCCAAGATCGACCGGGACAAGCAGTACGCCCCGCTCGAGGCCGTCCGTCTCGCCAAGGAGACCTCCACGTCCAAGTTCGACGGCACCGTCGAGGTCGCCTTCCGTCTGGGTGTCGACCCGCGCAAGGCCGACCAGATGGTCCGTGGCACCGTGAACCTCCCGCACGGCACCGGTAAGACCGCCCGGGTCCTGGTCTTCGCGACCGGTGACCGTGCCGAGGCCGCGACCGCCGCCGGAGCCGACATCGTCGGCTCCGACGAACTGATCGACGAGGTGGCGAAGGGCCGTCTGGACTTCGACGCCGTCGTCGCCACCCCGGACCTCATGGGCAAGGTCGGCCGCCTCGGCCGCGTGCTCGGTCCCCGTGGTCTCATGCCGAACCCCAAGACCGGCACCGTGACCCCGGACGTCGTGAAGGCCGTCAACGACATCAAGGGCGGCAAGATCGAGTTCCGCGTCGACAAGCACTCGAACCTGCACTTCATCATCGGCAAGACGTCGTTCGACGACACCAAGCTGGTGGAGAACTACGCCGCGGCCCTGGACGAGATCCTCCGTCTGAAGCCGTCGGCCGCGAAGGGTCGCTACATCAAGAAGGCCGCGATCAGCACCACGATCGGCCCCGGCATTCCGATCGACTCGAACCGCACCCGCAACCTCCTCGTCGAGGAGGACCCGGCCGCTGTCTGAGCCTGACGCTCACCGGCAGCCGCGTCGCGGACGCACAGCCCGAGGACGAGCCCCGCAACCTTTCGAGGTGCGGGGCTCGTCCCTTTTCGGCATACGGGCCTTTTGGCATACGGGTGGGCATACGCGTGTGAGTGTGCTGCTCTGGTGTGCGGAGCACGGCAATCTCCCTGGGGGTGGGGACGGATGACCAGCACGACCAGGTGTAGCCGTACGGTCCTGGCGTTCACGGCGGTGGCCGCGCTGACGGGGGTGGCGGCCTGCGGTGCGTCGGACTCGGGCGGAGGCGATCCGTTCGCGGCGCTGAGGCTCGCGGAGAAGTCCACCGGCGACGCCGACTCGGCGAAGATCGAGTCCACGGGGGACATGGGCGACCTGATGTCCCTCAAGGCGGACGGCGAGGTCGACTGGGCGGACGGCCTCAGCGGCACCATGACCATCACCTACACCGGTGGCCAGGCGGCCGACCAGATGGGGCAGCTGGGCATCACCTCGACGGAGGCACGCTATCTGCCCGACGCCTACTACGCGGACATGGGCGCCCTGTTCGCCGGGCAGTACGGCGGCAAGCGGTGGATCAGGTACGCGTACGAGGACATGGACGAGATGATCGGCGGGGCCTCGGGCGCGTATGTGCGGGAGCACTTCCAGAGTGTCACGCCCAACCAGTCCGTGCGGCTCCTGCTGGCCTCCGGTGACGTGGAGAAGGTCGGCGAGGAGGACGTGCGCGGCGAGAGGACCACGCACTACGCGGGCACGGTGAACGTCGCCGACGTCCAGGAGCGGAACGCGAACCTCGGCGAGGAGATGCGGGCCGAGCTGGAGGAACAGCTGAAGGCGTCCGGTATCACCACCGCGGACATCGACCTCTGGATCAACGACGACCACCTGCTGGTCAAGAAGGTCGAGAAGGGCGACACCGCGAACGGTGAGCTGAACTCCACGGTGTACTACAGCGACTACGGAATCGACGTCAGGGCGGAGGAGCCGCCGGCCGGTGAGACCGTCGACTACAAGGACCTCATGAGCCGTCTGCCGACGAGCTGAAACCGGGCGACAGCCGTGGCGGAGGAGCGGATTTGCTTGACAGGGATTCGGTCCCGTACTCTTCCGGAGAAGCCAAAGACCGCTGGTCGTTGCCGTGTGCTCATGAGAGGGCGCGGTGGCCGAAGGATCCGCTGAACTGCGGACGACCCGCGCAGGTGATTGTGGAAGTTGCTCCTGGTCCGGTTCCGTGATCGTACGGAATTCGTCCGGTTGAGCCACGCCCCGAGCGCCTGCGCCGGGGCGTTTCGTTTTGCCCAGCCCCTTCTGAGCGGTCCTCATCACCCGGAAGGAGGCCGACGCTCTATGGCAAGGCCCGACAAGGCTGCCGCGGTGGCCGAGCTCGCGGAGCAGTTCCGTAGCTCGAACGCCGCCGTGCTGACCGAGTACCGGGGTCTCACCGTGGCGCAGCTCAAGACGCTGCGTCGTTCGCTCGGTGAGAACGCCCAGTACGCCGTGGTGAAGAACACGCTGACCAAGATTGCGGCCAACGAGGCCGGGATCTCGACGCTCGACGACCTGTTCAACGGTCCGACGGCAGTCGCCTTCGTCACCGGTGACCCGGTGGAGTCGGCGAAGGGTCTTCGTGACTTCGCCAAGGACAACCCGAACCTCGTCATCAAGGGCGGTGTCCTTGACGGCAAGGCGCTGTCCGCCGACGAGATCAAGAAGCTTGCGGACCTCGAGTCCCGCGAGGTTCTGCTCTCCAAGCTGGCGGGTGCCTTCAAGGGCAAGCAGTCCCAGACTGCTCAGCTCTTCCAGGCGCTTCCGTCGAAGCTCGTCCGCACCGTGGACGCTCTTCGCGCCAAGCAGGACGAGCAGGGCGGTGCCGAGTAACTCGGCTCGCGAAATGACCGCCGCCTGAGGCAGCGGTCGTAGCGGGCCGAACGTACGCCCGCCAGACATGTACCTACCGGCACCAGCCGAATTAGTGGAAGGATCGCCCACCATGGCGAAGCTCAGCCAGGAAGACCTGCTCGCGCAGTTCGAGGAGATGACCCTCATCGAGCTCTCCGAGTTCGTGAAGGCCTTCGAGGAGAAGTTCGACGTCACCGCCGCCGCGGCCGTCGCCGTTGCCGGCCCGGCCGCCACTGGCGCCCCGGCCGAGGCCGAGGCCGAGCAGGACGAGTTCGACGTCATCCTCACGGGTGCCGGCGACAAGAAGATCCAGGTCATCAAGGTCGTGCGTGAGCTGACCTCCCTGGGCCTGAAGGAGGCCAAGGACCTCGTGGACGGCGCCCCGAAGCCCGTCGTCGAGAAGGTCGCCAAGGAGGCCGCCGAGAAGGCTGCCGAGTCCCTCAAGGCCGCCGGCGCCTCCGTCGAGGTCAAGTAAGGCCTCGCTGGTCCGCCAGCTCTCCTGGATCCGAGAGGATCCCTGCGAGACAGTTCTGAGACGAGTGTCAAAAACTCGTTCGAGGCTGTAACGCGAACGTACTGAAGGGCGATCACCCAACTGGGTGGTCGCCCTTCGGCGTTCCGGGACGTCGAGTGACGGCTGCCTTGCACTGTGGGTGGCGACGAGTATGGTGATCTTCGTCGTGCCTCCGAAGCCCCAGGTGACGAGCCGCGAGTGACGATCGCGGTACCGGGATCGGGCATGAGGGGCCTTGACGAACCGCACGCAGCGCGCAATTCTCAGGACGCGTCGTGACACCGATCCGAACTCCGAGGCATGGATCGACGACGAAGAGGGCAGTATCAACGTGCATTGAGGGCGTGGGCTTGCGCAGGTGTCGAGAACAACGAGGGTCTCAGGAAACCCGCACTGGACATCAGTGTGCCAATTGGCTACACTGACCCTTTGCGCTGCCTGTTAGCTGTCCCCTGCCCGTCACCAGGGGCATGCCCTCGCTTGAGCATCGACGAACAGACCATTCCTGACCTGGCTTTTCAGTCAGTTCAGGAACAGCCTGCTCTCTTTGCGCAGGAGAGGGGCCGGTACGCGCGTAGTGAGTCCGAGCCCTCGGAAGGACCCCCTCTTGGCCGCCTCGCGCAACGCCTCGACCGCGAATACGAACCCCGCTGCCAGCACCGCCCCGCTGCGCATCTCTTTTGCAAAGATCAAGGAGCCTCTCGAGGTTCCCAACCTGCTCGCGCTGCAGACCGAGAGCTTCGACTGGCTGCTCGGCAACACCGCCTGGCAGAGTCGGGTCGAGGAGGCTCTGGAGAACGGACAGGACGTCCCCACCAAGTCCGGTCTGGAGGAGATCTTCGAGGAGATCTCCCCGATCGAGGACTTCTCCGGGTCGATGTCGCTGACCTTCCGTGACCACCGCTTCGAGCCGCCGAAGAACAGCATCGACGAGTGCAAGGACCGCGACTTCACGTACGCGGCTCCGCTCTTCGTCACGGCCGAGTTCACCAACAACGAGACCGGTGAGATCAAGTCCCAGACGGTCTTCATGGGCGACTTCCCGCTCATGACCCACAAGGGCACCTTCGTGATCAACGGCACCGAGCGTGTCGTGGTGTCGCAGCTGGTGCGCTCGCCGGGTGTCTACTTCGACTCCTCCATCGACAAGACGTCCGACAAGGACATCTTCTCCGCCAAGATCATCCCGTCCCGGGGTGCCTGGCTGGAGATGGAGATCGACAAGCGCGACATGGTCGGTGTGCGTATCGACCGCAAGCGCAAGCAGTCCGTGACCGTCCTCCTCAAGGCACTCGGCTGGACCACCGAGCAGATCCTGGAGGAGTTCGGCGAGTACGAGTCCATGCGCGCCACCCTGGAGAAGGACCACACCCAGGGCCAGGACGACGCGCTGCTCGACATCTACCGCAAGCTGCGTCCGGGCGAGCCCCCCACGCGTGAGGCCGCGCAGACGCTCCTCGAGAACCTGTACTTCAACCCCAAGCGCTACGACCTCGCGAAGGTCGGCCGCTACAAGGTCAACAAGAAGCTGGGTGCGGAGGCTCCGCTCGACGCGGGCGTCCTGACCGTCGAGGACGTCATCTCGACGATCAAGTACCTGGTGAAGCTGCACGCGGGCGAGACCGAGACGGCCGCCGACAACGGCCAGACGATCGTCGTCGAGACCGACGACATCGACCACTTCGGCAACCGTCGTCTGCGCAGCGTCGGCGAGCTCATCCAGAACCAGGTCCGTACGGGTCTGGCGCGTATGGAGCGTGTCGTCCGCGAGCGGATGACGACTCAGGACGTCGAGGCGATCACGCCGCAGACCCTGATCAACATCCGGCCGGTCGTCGCCTCCATCAAGGAGTTCTTCGGCACCAGCCAGCTGTCGCAGTTCATGGACCAGAACAACCCGCTGTCGGGTCTCACCCACAAGCGCCGTCTGTCGGCTCTTGGTCCGGGTGGTCTCTCCCGTGAGCGGGCCGGCTTCGAGGTCCGTGACGTGCACCCGTCCCACTACGGCCGTATGTGCCCGATCGAGACGCCCGAAGGCCCGAACATCGGTCTGATCGGTTCGCTCGCCTCCTACGGCCGCGTCAACGCGTTCGGTTTCGTGGAGACGCCGTACCGCCGGGTCACCGACGGTGTCGTCACCGACGAGGTCGACTACCTGACGGCCGACGAAGAAGACCGATTCGTCATCGCGCAGGCCAACGCCACCCTCGACGAGGGAATGCGGTTCGCCGAGAACCGTGTCCTGGTCCGCCGCCGTGGTGGCGAGGTCGACTACGTCGCCGGTGACGACGTGGACTACATGGACGTCTCGCCGCGCCAGATGGTGTCGGTCGCGACCGCCATGATCCCGTTCCTCGAGCACGACGACGCCAACCGTGCCCTCATGGGCGCGAACATGATGCGTCAGGCCGTGCCACTGATCAAGTCCGAGTCCCCGCTCGTCGGCACCGGCATGGAGTACCGCTCCGCCGTCGACGCCGGCGACGTGGTCAAGGCAGAGAAGGCGGGTGTGGTCCAGGAGGTCTCCGCGGACTACATCACCACCGCCAACGACGACGGCACGTACATCACGTACCGCCTGGCCAAGTTCGCCCGCTCCAACCAGGGCACCTCGGTCAACCAGAAGGTCATCGTCAACGAGGGCGACCGGATCATCGAGGGCCAGGTCCTGGCCGACGGTCCGGCCACCGAGAACGGCGAGATGGCGCTGGGCAAGAACCTGCTCGTGGCGTTCATGCCGTGGGAGGGTCACAACTACGAGGACGCGATCATCCTGTCGCAGCGCCTCGTACAGGACGACGTCCTCTCCTCGATCCACATCGAGGAGCACGAGGTCGACGCCCGTGACACCAAGCTCGGCCCCGAGGAGATCACCCGGGACATCCCGAACGTCTCCGAGGAGGTCCTCGCCGACCTCGACGAGCGCGGCATCATCCGTATCGGTGCCGAGGTCGTCGCCGGTGACATCCTCGTCGGCAAGGTCACGCCGAAGGGTGAGACCGAGCTGACGCCGGAGGAGCGCCTGCTCCGCGCGATCTTCGGTGAGAAGGCCCGTGAGGTCCGTGACACCTCGCTGAAGGTGCCGCACGGCGAGATCGGCAAGGTCATCGGCGTCCGCGTCTTCGACCGCGAGGAGGGCGACGAGCTGCCGCCCGGCGTCAACCAGCTGGTCCGTGTGTATGTTGCGCAGAAGCGCAAGATCACCGACGGTGACAAGCTGGCCGGCCGTCACGGCAACAAGGGTGTCATCTCGAAGATCCTTCCCATCGAGGACATGCCGTTCCTCGAGGACGGGACTCCGGTCGACATCATCCTCAACCCGCTCGGTGTGCCGTCCCGAATGAACCCGGGACAGGTCCTGGAGATCCACCTCGGCTGGCTCGCCAGCCGCGGCTGGGACGTCTCCGGCCTCGGCGAGGAATGGGCGCAGCGGCTGCAGGTCATCGGCGCCGACGCCGTCGCTCCCGGCACCAACGTCGCGACCCCGGTCTTCGACGGTGCCCGCGAGGACGAGCTGACCGGTCTGCTGCAGCACACCATCCCGAACCGCGACGGCGAGCGCATGGTGCTTCCGTCCGGCAAGGCCCCGCTGTTCGACGGCCGCTCGGGTGAGCCCTTCCCGGAGCCGATCTCGGTCGGCTACATGTACATCCTGAAGCTCCACCACCTGGTCGACGACAAGCTGCACGCCCGGTCGACCGGTCCGTACTCGATGATCACCCAGCAGCCGCTGGGTGGTAAGGCCCAGTTCGGTGGCCAGCGCTTCGGTGAGATGGAGGTGTGGGCGCTGGAGGCTTATGGCGCCGCGTACGCCCTCCAGGAGCTGCTGACCATCAAGTCCGACGACGTCACCGGCCGCGTGAAGGTCTACGAGGCCATCGTCAAGGGCGAGAACATTCCCGAGCCCGGCATCCCCGAGTCCTTCAAGGTGCTCATCAAGGAGATGCAGTCCCTGTGCCTCAACGTGGAGGTGCTGTCCTCGGACGGCATGTCCATCGAGATGCGCGACACCGACGAGGACGTCTTCCGCGCTGCGGAGGAGCTTGGCATCGACCTGTCCCGGCGTGAGCCGAGCAGCGTCGAAGAGGTCTGACGGGAGTTCGGAGGCCTTCGTGATGAAGGCCTCCGGCCCCAGGACCCCCGTATCAGACCCCATGACTTACAACCCTGAGAGGGATTGACGCATAGTGCTCGACGTCAACTTCTTCGACGAGCTCCGGATCGGTCTGGCTACCGCTGACGACATCCGTCAGTGGAGCCACGGCGAGGTCAAGAAGCCCGAGACGATCAACTACCGCACGCTCAAGCCCGAAAAGGACGGACTCTTCTGCGAGAAGATCTTCGGTCCGACCCGGGACTGGGAGTGCTACTGCGGCAAGTACAAGCGTGTCCGCTTCAAGGGCATCATCTGTGAGCGCTGTGGCGTCGAGGTCACGCGCGCCAAGGTGCGCCGTGAGCGGATGGGCCACATCGAACTGGCCGCTCCCGTCACCCACATCTGGTACTTCAAGGGCGTTCCGTCGCGGCTGGGCTACCTGCTCGACCTCGCCCCGAAGGACCTGGAGAAGGTCATCTACTTCGCGGCGTACATGATCACGTACGTCGACGACGAGCGCCGTACCCGCGACCTGCCGTCGCTGGAGGCCCACGTCTCCGTCGAGCGTCAGCAGATCGAGAACCGTCGCGACGCCGACCTCGAGGCCCGCGCCAAGAAGCTCGAGACCGACCTGGCCGAGCTCGAGGCCGAGGGTGCCAAGGCCGACGTGCGCCGCAAGGTGCGTGAAGGTGCCGAGCGGGAGATGAAGCAGCTGCGTGACCGTACGCAGCGCGAGATCGACCGTCTCGACGAGGTGTGGACCCGGTTCAAGAACCTCAAGGTCCAGGACCTGGAGGGCGACGAGCTCCTCTACCGCGAGCTGCGTGACCGCTTCGGCACGTACTTCGACGGTTCGATGGGTGCCGCGGCGCTGCAGAAGCGCCTGGAGTCCTTCGACCTGGACGAGGAGGCCGAGCGCCTCCGCGAGATCATCCGTACCGGCAAGGGTCAGAAGAAGACCCGTGCGCTGAAGCGGCTGAAGGTCGTGTCTGCCTTCCTGCAGACCTCCAACAGCCCCAAGGGCATGGTCCTCGACTGCGTCCCGGTCATCCCGCCGGACCTCCGCCCGATGGTGCAGCTGGACGGTGGCCGCTTCGCGACCTCCGACCTGAACGACCTGTACCGCCGTGTGATCAACCGGAACAACCGACTGAAGCGGCTTCTCGACCTCGGCGCGCCCGAGATCATCGTGAACAACGAGAAGCGCATGCTCCAGGAGGCCGTCGACGCGCTGTTCGACAACGGTCGTCGTGGCCGTCCGGTCACCGGTCCCGGTAACCGCCCGCTGAAGTCCCTCAGCGACATGCTGAAGGGTAAGCAGGGTCGATTCCGTCAGAACCTGCTCGGCAAGCGTGTGGACTACTCCGCGCGTTCCGTGATCGTCGTCGGTCCGCAGCTGAAGCTGCACCAGTGCGGTCTGCCGAAGGCGATGGCGCTGGAGCTCTTCAAGCCGTTCGTGATGAAGCGTCTGGTCGACCTGAACCACGCGCAGAACATCAAGAGCGCCAAGCGCATGGTGGAGCGCGGCCGCACGGTCGTGTACGACGTCCTCGAAGAGGTCATCGCCGAGCACCCGGTGCTGCTGAACCGTGCTCCCACCCTGCACCGCCTCGGCATCCAGGCCTTCGAGCCGCAGCTGGTCGAGGGCAAGGCCATCCAGATCCACCCGCTCGTCTGCACCGCGTTCAACGCGGACTTCGACGGTGACCAGATGGCCGTGCACCTGCCGCTCTCCGCGGAGGCGCAGGCCGAGGCCCGTATCCTGATGCTGTCCTCGAACAACATCCTCAAGCCCGCCGACGGCCGTCCGGTGACGATGCCGACCCAGGACATGGTCCTCGGTCTGTTCTTCCTCACCACCGACGGTGAGATGCGGGACGTCAAGGGCGAGGACCGCTCGTTCTCGTCGGTCGCCGAGGCGATCATGGCGTTCGACGCCGGCGAGCTCTCGCTGCAGTCGCGCGTGGACATCCGCTTCCCGGTGGGCACCATCCCGCCGCGCGGCTGGACCCCGCCGGTGCGCGAGGAGGGCGAGCCGGAGTGGCAGCAGGGTGACAGCTTCACTCTGAAGACCACGCTGGGCCGCGCGCTCTTCAACGAGTTGCTGCCGGAGGACTACCCCTTCGTCGACTACGAGGTCGGCAAGAAGCAGCTCTCCGAGATCGTCAACGACCTCGCCGAGCGCTACCCCAAGGTCATCGTGGCGGCGACGCTCGACAACCTGAAGGCGTCCGGCTTCTTCTGGGCGACCCGTTCCGGTGTCACCGTGGCCATCTCCGACGTCGTCGTTCCCGAGGCGAAGAAGGAGATCGTCAAGGGCTACGAGGCGCAGGACGAGAAGGTCCAGAAGCAGTACGAGCGTGGTCTGATCACCAAGGACGAGCGCACGCAGGAGCTCATCGCGATCTGGACCAAGGCGACCAACGAGGTCGCCGAGGCGATGAACGACAACTTCCCGAAGACCAACCCGATCTTCATGATGGTGAACTCGGGTGCACGAGGCAACATGATGCAGATGCGTCAGATCGCCGGTATGCGTGGTCTGGTGTCGAACGCGAAGAACGAGACGATCCCGCGTCCCATCAAGGCCTCGTTCCGCGAGGGTCTGTCCGTGCTTGAGTACTTCATCTCCACGCACGGTGCCCGTAAGGGTCTGGCGGACACCGCCCTGCGTACCGCCGACTCGGGTTACCTGACCCGTCGTCTGGTGGACGTCTCGCAGGACGTCATCATCCGCGAGGAGGACTGCGGCACCGAGCGCGGTCTGAAGCTGCGGATCGCCTCGAAGGACGAGACCGGTGTCCTGCGCAAGGCCGAGGACGTCGAGACCAGCGTCTACGCCCGCATGCTCGCCGAGGACGTCGTCATCGACGGCAAGGTGATCGCGCCGGCCAACGTGGACCTGGGCGACGTGCTCATCGACCAGCTCGTGCACCACGGTGTCGAGGAGGTCAAGACCCGCTCGATCCTGACCTGTGAGTCCAAGGTCGGCACGTGCGCCATGTGCTACGGCCGCTCCCTGGCCACCGGCAAGCTGGTCGACATCGGTGAGGCGGTCGGCATCATCGCCGCCCAGTCCATCGGTGAGCCCGGTACCCAGCTGACGATGCGTACCTTCCACACCGGTGGTGTGGCCGGTGACGACATCACCCAGGGTCTGCCGCGTGTCGTCGAGCTCTTCGAGGCCCGTACCCCGAAGGGTGTCGCCCCGATCTCCGAGGCCTCCGGCCGCGTGCGGATCGAGGAGACCGAGAAGACCAAGAAGATCGTCGTCACCCCGGACGACGGCAGCGACGAGATGGCCTACCCCATCTCGAAGCGTGCCCGTCTGATGGTCAGCGAGGGCGAGCACGTCGAGGTGGGCCAGAAGCTCACCGTGGGTGCCACCAACCCGCACGACGTGCTGCGCATCCTGGGCCAGCGTGCCGTCCAGGTCCACCTGGTCGGCGAGGTCCAGAAGGTCTACAACTCGCAGGGTGTGTCGATCCACGACAAGCACATCGAGATCATCATCCGGCAGATGCTCCGCCGGGTGACGATCATCGAGTCCGGCGACGCCGAGCTGCTGCCCGGTGAGCTGGTCGAGCGCTCGAAGTTCGAGACCGAGAACCGTCGTGTGGTCCAGGAGGGCGGTCACCCGGCCTCCGGTCGTCCGCAGCTGATGGGTATCACCAAGGCCTCGCTGGCGACGGAATCCTGGCTGTCGGCCGCCTCCTTCCAGGAGACGACCCGAGTCCTGACGGACGCGGCGATCAACGCCAAGTCCGACAGCCTCATCGGCCTCAAGGAGAACGTCATCATCGGTAAGCTCATCCCGGCCGGTACGGGTCTGTCCCGCTACCGCAACATCCGGGTCGAGCCGACCGAGGAGGCCAAGGCCGCGATGTACTCGGCCGTCGGCTACGACGACATCGACTACTCGCCGTTCGGCACGGGCTCCGGCCAGGCCGTCCCGCTGGAGGACTACGACTACGGTCCGTACAACCAGTAGGCGAACAGCTGTTGTCGCTTGAGTTGAGGGGCGGTCACCTTTCGGGTGGCCGCCCTTCGGCGTTTGTTCGGGTGTTCGGTGTGGCAGAACCGCAACACACCTGAGGCGGGGAACCGATGCCGCGGGCCGTGCGTTGCAGCATCATGGAGGAACAACCAGTCCGGGGGAGTGTTTCTCGTGTCGAACCCGTCGTGGCAGCCCGTGCCGTGGCAGCAGGCGCAGGGCAGTAGTCCTTCGCTGCTGGCCGCACACGCCGATCGTGAGCGTGCCGTCGATGTCCTCAAGGCGGGCTTCAGCGAGGGCCGCCTTCCGCAGGACGAGTACGAGAGGCGCGTCGAGAGGGCCTACAAGGCCCGTACGGTGGGCGAGCTGGCCCTGTTGGTCGCCGACCTGCCGCAGGGGCCTTCGTCGATGCAGCCAGGGGTCACGATGGCCCCCATGGTGCCGAGAACGTTCATGCCGGCCCCGCCGCCGGTTCCGGCCACCAACGGCAAGGCCGTCGGCGCGATGGTCTGCGGCGTGCTCACCACCATGACGATGGGGCTGACCGGCATTCCGGCCGTGATCCTCGGCCACACCGCCCGCGCCGAGATCAGGCGCACCGGTGAGGGCGGCGAGGGCTTCGCCCTGGCCGGCCTCATCCTGGGATGGCTCTCCGTGGCGGGCTGGGCGGCCTTCCTGGCCCTCCTCATGCTGCTGGAGCTGTCGGCTTCCAGCTGACCACCGGGGCGGCGCCCTGAGAGGGGCGCAGCCCCTCCAGGGGCGCGGGGCTGTATCGATCTGCGGCTCCGCCGCGTGGGCGCGAGCAACCACACCCGCGGTCGCCATCCGACCGTCCGGAGCTACGGAGAAGGGGCGCCCGGCCCCAGCCCAGCGCAGCGGCCACCCATTTGTTTTGACCGTAGCGAATGAGGTAGGTACGCTCAGACCTTGTGCCTGGGGTGTGCCCTGGCTCCCGTGCGTGCCTTCACACCGCATAGGGGGAGCCGTAAGCGGCCACCGCAATCTGCGCCCTTTCTGCCTCGCGGCGGGAGTCTGCAGTTTCGACACACCCGACCGCGTGGGTCGGCGAATGTTTCAGGTTAGCTTCACCATTCGGCACACAGAAACCGGAGAAGTAGTGCCTACGATCCAGCAGCTGGTCCGGAAGGGCCGGCAGGACAAGGTCGAGAAGAACAAGACGCCCGCGCTCGAGGGTTCGCCCCAGCGCCGCGGCGTCTGCACGCGTGTGTTCACGACCACCCCGAAGAAGCCGAACTCGGCCCTGCGTAAGGTCGCGCGTGTGCGTCTGACCAGCGGGATCGAGGTCACCGCTTACATTCCGGGTGAGGGACACAACCTGCAGGAGCACTCCATCGTGCTCGTGCGTGGTGGCCGTGTGAAGGACCTGCCGGGTGTTCGCTACAAGATCATCCGCGGTTCGCTTGACACCCAGGGTGTCAAGAACCGCAAGCAGGCCCGCAGCCGCTACGGCGCCAAGAAGGAGAAGTAAGAATGCCTCGTAAGGGCCCCGCCCCGAAGCGCCCGGTCATCATCGACCCGGTCTACGGTTCTCCTCTTGTCACATCGCTCATCAACAAGGTGCTGCTGAACGGCAAGCGCTCCACCGCCGAGCGCATCGTCTACGGCGCCATGGAGGGCCTGCGTGAGAAGACGGGCAACGACCCGATCATCACGCTGAAGCGCGCTCTGGAGAACATCAAGCCGACCCTCGAGGTCAAGTCCCGCCGTGTCGGTGGTGCGACGTACCAGGTTCCGATCGAGGTCAAGCCCGGTCGTGCCAACACGCTCGCGCTGCGCTGGCTGGTCGGTTACTCCCGCGCCCGTCGCGAGAAGACCATGACCGAGCGTCTGCTCAACGAGCTTCTCGACGCGTCCAACGGCCTCGGTGCCGCTGTGAAGAAGCGCGAGGACACCCACAAGATGGCCGAGTCCAACAAGGCCTTCGCGCACTACCGCTGGTAGTCGCTACCCCCATCGAGACCGAGAGAAGACTGAAGCCTTATGGCTACCACTTCACTTGACCTGGCCAAGGTCCGCAACATCGGGATCATGGCCCACATCGACGCGGGCAAGACGACCACCACCGAGCGGATCCTCTTCTACACCGGCGTCAGCTACAAGATCGGTGAGGTCCACGACGGCGCCGCCACCATGGACTGGATGGAGCAGGAGCAGGAGCGTGGCATCACGATCACCTCTGCTGCCACCACCTGTCACTGGCCGCTCGAGGACAACGACTACACGATCAACATCATCGACACCCCCGGGCACGTCGACTTCACGGTCGAGGTGGAGCGTTCGCTCCGCGTCCTCGACGGTGCCGTCACGGTGTTCGACGGTGTCGCGGGTGTCGAGCCGCAGTCCGAGACGGTGTGGCGTCAGGCCGACCGTTACGGCGTGCCGCGCATCTGCTTCGTGAACAAGCTGGACCGTACCGGCGCCGAGTTCCACCGCTGTGTGGACATGATCTCGAGCCGCCTGGGTGCCGTCCCGCTCGTCATGCAGCTGCCGATCGGCGCCGAGATGGACTTCAAGGGCGTTGTGGACCTGGTCCGCATGAAGGCGCTCGTGTGGTCCGCCGAGGCCGCCAAGGGCGAGATGTACGACGTCGTCGACATCCCGGCCACGCACACCGAGGCTGCCGAGGAGTACCGCGGCAAGCTGGTCGAGGCCGTCGCGGAGAACGACGACGAGATCATGGAGCTGTTCCTGGAGGGCCAGGAGCCCACCGAGGAGCAGCTGTACGCCGCGATCCGTCGCATCACCATCGCGTCCGGCAAGTCCGACGGCGTCACGGTCACCCCGGTGTTCTGTGGTACCGCGTTCAAGAACAAGGGCGTCCAGCCCCTGCTCGACGCGGTCGTGCGCTACCTGCCGACCCCGCTCGACGTCGAGGCCATCGAGGGCCACGACGTCAAGGACCCCGAGGTCGTCGTCAAGCGCAAGCCGTCGGACGACGAGCCGCTGTCCGCGCTGGCGTTCAAGATCATGAGCGACCCGCACCTCGGCAAGCTCACCTTCGTCCGGATCTACTCCGGTCGCCTGGAGTCCGGCACCGCCGTGCTGAACTCCGTCAAGGGCAAGAAGGAGCGCATCGGCAAGATCTACCGCATGCACGCGAACAAGCGTGAGGAGATCGAGTCGGTGGGCGCCGGCGACATCGTCGCCGTCATGGGCCTGAAGCAGACCACCACCGGTGAGACGCTGTCCGACGACAAGAACCCGGTGATCCTGGAGTCCATGGACTTCCCGGCGCCGGTCATCCAGGTCGCCATCGAGCCCAAGTCCAAGGGTGACCAGGAGAAGCTGGGTGTCGCCATCCAGCGTCTCGCGGAGGAGGACCCCTCCTTCCAGGTCCACTCGGACGAGGAGACGGGCCAGACCATCATCGGTGGTATGGGCGAGCTGCACCTCGAGGTGCTGGTCGACCGTATGCGCCGTGAGTTCAAGGTCGAGGCCAACGTCGGCAAGCCGCAGGTCGCGTACCGCGAGACGATCCGCAAGGCCGTCGAGCGCGTGGACTACACCCACAAGAAGCAGACCGGTGGTACCGGTCAGTTCGCCAAGGTGCAGATCGCGATCGAGCCCCTCGAGGGCGGCGACACGTCGTACGAGTTCGTGAACAAGGTGACCGGTGGCCGTATCCCGAAGGAGTACATCCCTTCGGTGGACGCCGGTGCGCAGGAGGCCATGCAGTTCGGCATCCTCGCCGGGTACGAGATGACGGGCGTCCGTGTCACGCTTCTCGACGGTGCCTACCACGAGGTCGACTCCTCCGAGCTCGCGTTCAAGATCGCCGGATCGCAGGCCTTCAAGGAGGCCGCGCGCAAGGCGTCCCCCGTGCTCCTTGAGCCGATGATGGCCGTCGAGGTCACCACGCCCGAGGACTACATGGGTGAGGTCATCGGCGACATCAACTCCCGCCGTGGTCAGATCCAGGCCATGGAGGAGCGGGCCGGTGCCCGCGTCGTGAAGGGCCTTGTGCCCCTCTCGGAGATGTTCGGCTACGTCGGAGACCTCCGTAGCAAGACCTCGGGTCGCGCAAGCTACTCGATGCAGTTCGACTCCTACGCCGAGGTTCCGCGGAACGTCGCCGAGGAGATCATCGCGAAGGCCAAGGGCGAGTAACACACCCCGTTTACACGCTTTAGGCTTGACACCGACCGCCGGGACTCACCCGGCAAGGGGACACCCCGGCGGGCGGCATCCCAGCAAAGATCACCTGGCGCCGATGAGTAAGGCGTACCAGAACCACTCCACAGGAGGACCCAGTGGCGAAGGCGAAGTTCGAGCGGACTAAGCCCCACGTCAACATCGGCACCATCGGTCACATCGACCACGGTAAGACGACCCTCACGGCCGCCATTACCAAGGTGCTGCACGACGCGTTCCCGGACCTGAACGAGGCCTCGGCCTTCGACCAGATCGACAAGGCTCCCGAGGAGCGTCAGCGCGGTATCACGATCTCGATCGCGCACGTCGAGTACCAGACCGAGACGCGTCACTACGCCCACGTCGACTGCCCCGGTCACGCGGACTACATCAAGAACATGATCACGGGTGCGGCGCAGATGGACGGCGCCATCCTCGTTGTCGCCGCCACCGACGGCCCGATGCCGCAGACCAAGGAGCACGTGCTCCTGGCCCGCCAGGTCGGTGTTCCGTACATCGTCGTCGCCCTGAACAAGGCCGACATGGTGGACGACGAGGAGATCCTGGAGCTCGTCGAGCTCGAGGTCCGTGAGCTGCTCTCCGAGTACGAGTTCCCGGGCGACGACCTGCCGGTCGTCAAGGTCTCCGCGCTCAAGGCCCTTGAGGGCGACAAGGAGTGGGGCCAGTCCGTCCTCGACCTGATGAAGGCCGTCGACGAGAACATCCCGCAGCCCGAGCGTGACGTCGACAAGCCGTTCCTGATGCCGATCGAGGACGTCTTCACGATCACCGGTCGTGGCACCGTCGTCACCGGTCGTATCGAGCGTGGTGTCCTCAAGGTCAACGAGACCGTCGACATCGTGGGCATCAAGCAGGACAAGACCACCACCACGGTCACCGGCATCGAGATGTTCCGCAAGCTGCTCGACGAGGGCCAGGCCGGTGAGAACGTCGGTCTGCTCCTCCGTGGCATCAAGCGCGAGGACGTCGAGCGCGGCCAGGTCATCATCAAGCCCGGTTCGGTCACGCCGCACACCGAGTTCGAGGCCCAGGCCTACATCCTGTCCAAGGACGAGGGTGGCCGCCACACGCCGTTCTTCAACAACTACCGCCCGCAGTTCTACTTCCGTACGACGGACGTGACCGGCGTGGTGACCCTCCCCGAGGGCACCGAGATGGTCATGCCCGGCGACAACACGGAGATGAAGGTTGAGCTCATTCAGCCCATCGCCATGGAAGAGGGCCTGAAGTTCGCCATCCGTGAGGGTGGCCGGACCGTGGGCGCCGGCCAGGTCACCAAGATCACCAAGTGATCTTGAACTGACCCGGTAGGTCTCTGGAGAGGCCCGTACGACTTCGGTCGTACGGGCCTCTTCGCTGTGCGGGGACGGGGCATCCGCAGTGCGGGCTTCGAAACTATTCGACGGTGACGACCCATTCCCCCCGCCGGTCACTCCCTTCACTATTTGTCATGCCGCTGAGCAAATACCGGGGTGGAGGGGTGTGTCATGTCTGGGTACGTCAGCCGTAGGGCCGTGCTCGGTGCCGGGGTCGCCGCGGTGCCGGTGTGGTCGACGCAGGCCGGGGGCGCGTGGGCGGAGTCCGACTCGGGGGCCACCGACCTGAGGGCTACGGATCCGGGGGCGTACATCTCCTTCTCGCCCGTGGCGGGGGCGTTTGCGCTGGTCGGGGTCCCGGTCGTGGTCAGCCCCGAGGATCACCCCGGAGTCGTACGGGTCGCAGGGGATCTCCGTGACGACATCGAGCGGGTGACGGGTGTACGGCCGGGGGACGCGGTCGGGCCCGAGGTCGTGCTGGTGGGGACCATCGGCCGCAGTCCGCTGATCGACGGGCTGATCGCCGCCGGGAAACTGGACGTCGGCGGAGTGCGGGGGAAATGGGAGACCTCGCTGCAGACGGTCGTCGACCGGCCGATGCCGGGGGTGCGGCGGGCCTTCGTCGTCGCGGGCAGCGATCCGCGCGGCACGATCTTCGGCGCGTACGACGTGTCGTACGGCATCGGAGTCTCGCCCTGGTACTGGTGGGACGACGTGCCGCCGGTCCACCGGGACGCGGTGTACGTGCGGCCGGGCCGCTTCAGCCAGGGGACGCCGGCCGTGAAGTACCGGGGCATCTTCATCAACGACGAGAACCCGGCGCTCGGGACGTGGGCGCCGGCGTACTTCGGGCCCGGGAAGGCGCCCGGGCATCCCGGGGGCTTCAACGCCGCCTTCTGGGCCAAGGTCTTCGAGGTGTTGCTGCGGCTGAAGGGGAACTACGTCTGGCCGGCGGTGTGGGGGAGGGCCTTCGCGGAGGACGACCCGGAGAACCATGAGCGGGCTTCGGAGTACGGGATTGTCATGGGCACGTCTCATGAGGCGCCCATGATGCGGGGGATCGAGGAGTGGAACCGGCACGCGGTGCCCGGGCACGACCCGTACGGCGGGACGGGGGAGTGGTCGTACCGCCGTAACGCCGAGGCGATCAAGGCGTACTGGCGGGCCGGTATCCAGCGCATGGTGGACCAGGGCTTCGAGGGCGTGGTCACCCTCGGCATGCGGGGCAACGGCGACACGAGCCTCCCCGACGGTGACGGCATCGAGCTGATGAAGGAGATCATCGAGACCCAGCGGCAGATCATCGAGGAGGTGACGGGCAGGCCGGCCTCGGAGACCCCGCAGGTGTGGACGCTGTACAAGGAGGTCCAGCGGTACTGGGACCGGGGGTTGCGGGCACCGGACGATGTCACGGTCGTCCTCACCGACGACAACTGGGGGAACATCCGTAAGCATCCGGATCCGGGGGAGCCCGTACGCCGTGGGGGCTACGGGTTGTACTACCACTTCGACTACGTCGGCGTCGGGCGCAACTACAAATGGGTCGACACGGCGAACCTCGCGAACCTGTGGGAGCAGCTGCACGAGGCGGCTTCCTATGGGAATCGCGGGCTGTGGGTGGTGAACGTCGGTGATCTGAAGGGGAACGAGCTGCCGACCGAGTTCTTCCTCAACTACGCCTGGGATCCGTCGCGTTGGAAGCTGGAGAACCTGGAGGAGTGGGAGCGGGGGTTCGCGCGGCAGAACTTCGGGGCGGGCGCCGCCGCGGAGATCGCCGAGGTGCTGAGCGCGTACGGACAGCTTCAGGCACGCCGCAAGCCCGAGTTGCTCAACCGGCGGATCACGGTGGCCGAGGACACCGGTGAGGTCGTCTACGACGACCAGGAGACGCCCTTCTTCTTCGGCCACCGGGAGCTGGAACGCGTCACCGAGGAGTGGCGGGCGCTGGCGAAGCGGGCGGAGCGGGTGGCGAGGAGACTTCCGGCGGGCGCCCAGGACGCGTGGTTCGAGCTGGTCGGCTACGCGGTGCTGGCCACGGCGAACCTGTACGGGTTGCGGGAGGCGGAGTTCGAGAACCTGCTCTACGCCGGGCAGGGGCGGGCGGCGACGAACGGCCGGGCGGCGGCCGCCGAGGTGGGCCTGGAGCGGGACTTCGCGTTGGCCGACCGCTTCAACTCCGAGGTGGCGGGCGGGAAGTGGCGGGGCTTCCAGACCCAGCCGCACATCGGGTACGGGGACGTCGAGCGATACGGTCCGAACGCCGGGTGGCAGCAGCCGGAGAAGGACAACGTGGCGCTGCCGGACGAGATCTTCCCCAAGGTGCGGCGGATCGAGGTGCCGGAGGCCGCGGAGCTGGGGGTGGCGGTCGACGGGGCGGACGACTCGGGGGAGTGGTGGCCTCGCTCCACTGCGGAGGCGGTGCTTCCGGTGTTCAGCCCGTATCAGACGCGGCCGCAGCAGTACATCGAGGTGTTCAACCGGGGGCGTACGCCCTTCGAGTACCGGATCGAGGCGTCGGTGCCGTGGCTGGTGGTGGAGCGGTCGCGGGGGCGGGTGGAGGAACAGGTACGCGTCGAGGTCCGGGTGGATTGGGGACGGGTGCCGGGTGGTGGTCGGGCCGAGGGTTCCGTGACTGTGAGCGGTGCCGGGGCCTCGGTGACCGTCAAGGCCGTCGCGGAGAAGCCGTCGGCCCGGGAGGCGCGCGGGCTGCGGGGGTTCGTCGAGGCGGGCGGGTATGTGGCGATCGACGCGGAGCACTGTGCGCGGGCGGTGGGCTCGCGTGACGGCCGGGTCCGGTGGCGGCGGATCGAGCGGATCGGCCGTACGGGCGCGGGGCTGACGCCGTGGCCGGTGACGGCGCCCCGCCAGACCCCGGGGGGTGCCGGGCCTCGGCTGGAGTACGAGGTCGGCCTGCTGTCGGCCGGTGAGGTCACCGTCTGGGCGTACGTCTCGCCTCGGAATCCCGCGTTGGCGACGGGTGGTCTGCGGTACGCGGTGTCCTTCGGTGACGACACCCCGCGCACGGTCGACATCCACGCGGTGACGGGCGCGGACGACGGCCTGATGAACAAGCAGTGGGCGCGGAACACCTCGGACAACGTCAATGTCACCGCGACCCGTCACACGATCGGGCGGCCCGGGGTGCATCGCCTGACGTTCTGGATGGTCGATCCGACGGTGGTGCTGCAGCGCTTGGTGATCGACACGGGTGGGCTGACACCGACGTATCTGGGGCCCCTGGAGAGCCACCGGATCTGAGAGAGGACCACAGATGAGGCGCACGAACCTGAGGCACTCGAACCCGAGCCACACGAACTTGAGGCACTCGAACCCGAGCCATACGAAGCTGAGGCAGTCGAACCTGTGGCACACGAACCGCTTCCGGATGCCCGTGCTCGCGCTGGTCGCCGGGGCGCTGGTGGCCACGGGTGTGGCCGTACAGCCGGCCTCCGCGCACGGTCCGTCCTTGCGGACGCTCGCCGACCGGGCCGGCGTGCGCATCGGCACGGCCGTGGACATGACGGCCCTCGCGGACGACCGGACGTACCGCAGAACGACGGCGCGCGAATTCGATTCCGTGACCGCCGAGAACGTCATGAAGTGGGAGTCGGTGGAGCCGCAGCGCGGGGTGTACGACTGGAAACCCGCCGACGACCTCGTCCGCTACGCCCGCGCCCACGGCCAGGTCGTCCGCGGCCACACCCTGGTGTGGCACAGCCAGCTGCCGGGCTGGCTGACGGCGGGGGTGGCGGACGGGTCGATCGACGCGACCGAGCTGCGCGGCATCCTCCGCGACCACATCACCGCCGAGGTGAAGCGGTACAAGGGCCGGATCCAGCAGTGGGACGTGGTCAACGAGGTCTTCGAGGAGGACGGCAGCCTGCGGAACTCGATCTGGTTGCAGCAGCTCGGCCCCTCCTACATCGCGGACGCCTTCCGCTGGGCCCACGCCGCCGACCCCAAGGCCAAGCTCTTCCTCAACGACTACAACGTGGAGGGCGTCAACGCGAAGTCCACGGCGTACTACGACCTGGCGAAGGAATTGAAGGCCGCGGGCGTGCCGGTGCAGGGCTTCGGTATCCAGGGGCACCTTGCGATCCAGTACGGCTTCCCGGGGCAGGTCGCCGAGAACCTCGCCCGCTTCGAGGCGCTGGGCATGCAGACGGCGTTCACGGAGGTCGACGTCCGGATGATCCTGCCGGCGGACTCGGCGAAGCGCGCGACCCAGGCGAGCTATTTCCGGAGGCTGCTGGACGCGTGCCTGGGGGCGCGGAGTTGCAGGTCGTTCACGGTGTGGGGGTTCACGGACAAGTACTCGTGGGTGCCGGGGGTGTTCGACGGCCAGGGCGCGGCGACGCCGATGGATGAGGGGTATGGGCGGAAGCCGGCGTACGGAGCGCTGCGGGAGGGGCTGGCTGCGGGGCGCTGACCGGGCCAGGGGGCTTTGTCCCTCAGTGTCAGGTCGGTACGTCAGTGTCAGGTCGGTACGTCAGCGCAAGGTCGGTACGTCAGCGCAAGGTCGGTACGTCAGCGCAAGGTAGGCACCTCGCCTCCCTCCGCTCTCGTCAGGGTGACCCCCGCCAGTCCGCGCAGCCGGCGTTCGGCGACTGCCGCGAGGGGATCGGGGCCCGGTGGTGTGGAACCCAGGCCGATCGCGTAGCGGACGGGGTCCGTGGTGAAGGGGCGGGGCCAGGCGTGGCAGTCGGGGGCCACGGTCGCGAGGTCGGTGACGAGGGCCCGCATCCGTCCTCGTACCCGGCCCTCGTCCGCGACGCCCGGGCCCACCGTCAGGACCGCCCAGGCCGCGTGGCGGCGGTGCAGAGGGGGAGGCGAGAGCAGGTCGGGCCATGGATACGGGTCGGTGGTGGCGTCCAGCAACTCCCAGGCGCGGAACAGCTCTTGGGTGATGAGGTCACGCATACCCGGGGTGACCTGGTCGGTGCAGGGGCGTACGGGGGCGGAGGGCGTCGTGATGGTCAGGGAAAGGGGCTGACCGGCGCCGCCCACCAGTTCGCCCGCGGGTTCGCCCACCGGGACTTTCCAGTCCCAGGCTGCCCAGGTCGCGAAGAAGTGCCGTAGGAGATCGGCCGGTGGCAGATCACCGGCCTCGCTCGCCGTCCGCGCCGCCAGGACGGACCAGGCCAGGCCCGGCAGCCCGCCGAAGGGCGCCGAGTCCAGGCCTCGGGCCTTCGCCCAGGCCTTGACCTGCGTGGCCAGTCGGACGAAGGCCGACTCGTGGGCGCCCACGACGGCGAGCAGCGTGTCGGCGTCGCTCACCGCGCTGAGCGCGATCGCCGCCGCCTCGCCCAGCTCGGCCCGGCGGTCCACCGCCTCGGCGGGGTCCAGTGCGCCCGTGGCGACGACCGCGAGATCCACGTCCAGCCCGTCGACCCGCAGTCGCAGGCCGGGTACGCGTGCCCCGATCACCTCGCGCACGTCGGTCGCCTGGGGGATTTCCTTGCTCAACTTCAGCTGTACGGCGGTGAGTTCGGCCGTGCCGGGCAGCGCCGCGACCAGGTCCACATCAGCGCCGGGCAGGGCGCAGCCCAGGCGGCGGGAGCCGACGAGGTGGACCACGCCGTCGGGCAGGGCGGCGGCGATGTGGCGGAGGATGCGGTCGGTCGCGGCTGCCTCGGCTGTGCCTGCCCCCGCGCTCCCGGTTCCCGTGATGGCCTCGTGCCGGGCGTCCTCCCGTGCCCAGCGGATCTCTCCCGTCCCCAGCGTCACCGTCGCCCGTACCCGCATCGGCTCCTCCCCGCGCCGCGACAGCAGGGCCAGCTCGCCGATCCGGACCGGCATCGGGGCGAGCCGGGCCGCGCAGTCGGCGGCGAGGGCGTGGGGATCCGTGGTGCGGCCGAGGCTCAGGTGTGGGGTGAAGCCCGGGCGGCGGCCGCGGCAGTGGGGGAACACGTCTACGAGGGTCCGATGCAGCTGGGCCCAGGGCTCCTCGGCGTCGGCCGCGGGGTCGAGCCAGACCGTGGCGTCGTCCCGGTGGCCGAACCAGTCCACCCCCTCCAGCCGGGCGCCGAAGGGAGCCGTGGGGGCGGCGGCCAGCATGGCTGCCGCCTGCTCGAACATGTGCTCCGGTACGAATCCGAAGAGCAGGTTCACATGCGGGGGCCAGCGGTGGATCTGTGGGTCGTGGTCACGGCGGATGTCCTGGAGGGGCGGCCACAGGTCCTCGGGAGGCAGCCACGCGAGTGCCGTACGGGGCGTCGGCCGAGCGTCGAGGATGCGGGCGACGGCCGGCGCGTCCACGTGCCCGTCCCCGTTCCCGTACCCACCTCCGTCTCCGTCTCCATCCCCGTTCCCGTCCGTGTCCGTGTCCGTGTCCGTGTCCGTGTCCGTCGTCAGCTCGGCCAGCACCCCGTAGTGGTCGGAGATGAACAGGCCGTCCGCCGTGGGCCGGTCGCCGTACAACTCGGCCCGGAGCGCCCGCAGGCCGCCGCTCCCCGAGCGCAGCAGTACCCGGTCCAGTCGGGAGACCCGGCCGGTCAGGGAGGAGATGGCGGCCAACGGGTTGGTGCCGGGGTCGAACGTCGGTGTCGTGTCGTCGGCGCCGCGCGCCTCGCTCCAGGCGTCGCGCATCCCGAGCACGGTCTGCGGGGTGTCGCCGCCGTCGTTGAAGTCGCCCAGCAGGACCAGGTCGTCGTCCAGAGGTGCCAACCCGGCGGCGATGCGGGCCAGTTCGGCGGCCCGCCGGTCGGCGCCGCGCTCGGAGTGGTCGCTGCTGAGGTGGGTCGCGGCGATCACGAGGTGCCCGGCGTCCGTCTCCACGACCACGGCCGCCACCGCCTTGTGCGGGCCCAACGCGTGATACGCCGCCTCGCGGACCGGCAACCGGCTCAGGATCAGCAGCCCGCACGCGTCCACATCCCCGTCCCGGTCCCGGGGGTCCGTGCCGAGCGTCCAGCCCGCCCGTACCCATGGCTCCCGGCCCAGCATGTCCAGCAGCTCAGCCTCGACCTCCTGCAACGCGATCACATCAACGTCGGCGTCCCGCAGCGCCCGCAGCAGCAGCGGCCTGCGCCGGGCGCTCTCGACGCGGTCGGCGTCGTACCGGTCCCAGAGGGTGTTCCAGGTCAGCACCCGGACACCGCCGAGGCGAGCGGCGGACCCTTCCGGCCGTACGGCGGGCCCCTGGGGCTGAGCGGCGGAACCCCGAGGCTGGGCGGCTGAGCCCCTGGGCCGAGCGACGGCGCCTCCGGGCGGGCGCGCGGGCGCCCAGTCCTCGCCTTCGGGGTCCCAGACGTACGGCGTGCGGGCCGTGAAGAACGGCGCGCGCAGCCGCCGCGCCTCCCGTACGCGCCCGGCCTCCGTCGCGTCGATCCGGTCCACGCCCGTGGTCCGGTCCCACACCACCTCGCCGTCGGCCTCGAAGAAGAGCACCCGGTGCCACGGGATCTCGCCGCCCGGCACGAAGGCGGGCAGCGGGACACGCTTGGGGTCGGCGCCGCGCTGCATGACGCCCAGGACGAAGCGGGCCGGGTCGAAGCGGGCGTCCCAGCGCACCCGGTGATAGATCTCGTCGCTCGTACGCACGTTCCTCAGACCTCTTCCTCTACGGTCCCGCTCGCCCCGATGTACCAGGTGCGATGCGCGTCGCCCGGGTACGGCGGGCCGAAGCGGCGGCACTGCGCGGTGAGCACCTCGGGCGGCACCGGGTGCTCGCGGCGGGCGTTGCGCCGCATCAACTCGTCCTCGTCGACCAGGACCACGGCGTGGGTGATCAGCGCGTCGCGGCGGTGGGCGACCGTGTGCACGACCGAGCGCTGCTGCTTGTTGAGGGACGTGGCGTCCCACACCACGGTCCCGCCCGCGGCCAGCGCGGCGTCCAGGCGGTCGAGGCCTTCTCGGAGGATGTCGGCATTGGCCTTCTGGTCGGAGCGGGAGCCACGGGCCGCGCGCAGGTCGTCGAGAGACACGTACGCGTCCACGCCCGGCAGCCCCCGTGCGAACGTGCTCTTGCCGCTGCCGGCCGGCCCGACCATGTGGATCAGCTTCGGGAAGTCGCCGGAACGCCAACGCCAAGTGGCCGCCACGGATTCGTCGACGCTGCCGACGCGCCCCCGGGCGTACGCCTCCCGCGCCTCGGCCAGACACCGGACGGCCGCGTCGGCGGACAGCCCGGCGAAGGCCTCCCGCAGAGCGTCCCCTCCGAGGCCGTACGCCTCCACCTCCTCCGCGTGCAAGGCGGACCAGTCCACCTGCTCCCGGGCCTCGTCCGTGTCGGCCGTGGCCCGGGCGACCGAGTGCAGCAGACCGAGATCGGCGGCGTACGACATCCGGATCAGGCCGGCCCGCCGGTCCTCGTCCGGGTACGGCCGGTGCAGCGCGGGGTGCAGTCCCCCAAGGTCAGCCACGCGCCGGGCGAGCGGCATCCCCACGGCGCCCGCGAGGCGGGTCGCGAGCCGTGCGCGCTGCCGGCCGTGCAGCAGTGCGGCCAGCACACCGGCGAGCCGGTCGTCTCCGGCCCGCCCCGCCGCGTCGAACCGGGCGGCGGCTTCCGGATCGCCCTCCCCGGGCAGCCCGACGGCCTCGGCCAGCGCCGCCGCGTCGACGGGCGCGCCCGAGCGCACGGCCCACAGTCCGGCGCGCGCCCCAAGCCCGTTCTCGACGACCGCCGCGTGCATCCAGTGGGTGTCCGTGCGCACATGCCCGGCCCGCACCCACTTGGCCACCCGTTCCCCGAACTCCGCCGCGGCGAAGCTGTCGGTGACCCGGACGACGTACCCCTCCTGCAGCCCGAGATCCAGCCGCAGCGCGCGCAGCGCCCGCTCGTCGAACGTCCCCCGCCACAGCACACGCGGCACCGGAATCCCGAGCCCGCGCAGAAACTCGACCGTCCGGTCCCAGCCCAGGCAGTGGCCTTCCCCGTCCCACACGGAGAAGCCGTAGAACCAGCTCTCCAGGTCCGCGTACGCGATCGAATGCCGGGCGTACATGTTCTCCCCGCACACCCGCCAGCCCTCGGGGATCGCATGCCCGATACGCGCCTGGAGCGCCTTGACCCAGGTCCGGGACGGGTGATGCGCCGAGTCGAGGGACCGGGCGTGCAACCCGTCGGCGTACAGCGTCGTGTTCTCACCGTCGAGCTTCTCGGTGACGACGACCTCGCGCCCGCGCAGCCCCGACAGGTCCGCGACCCGGAGATCGTCGGGGGTGGCGCCGGGGGACCAGGGCAGATGCCGGGTCCGTGGATAGTGCGTACGCATGATGAACGTTCCCGTGACAGCCGCCGTCGCCGTACGTGAGGGCGGTACCTGATCAGCGTAGGAGCGTGCGGCGGGACCGGGCCAACGGATTATGCGCGGCTCGGGGGCCCACTTCGGTCATACGGATGCCCGGCAGTCGCGACAGCGGCCGGTCCCGGGCGGCGCCCGGAATCCTCGATCGCAGCCGTCGCAGTTCTTGAGCGGGTGCGGGACGGCCGGCGGTGACTCGGGTGCCCGGAACGGGGGCGGGGGCGGCAACTGAGCCGTGAGGCGGTGGGCCAGGAGAGCTGCCGGGCGGTGGAGGGGCTCGGCTGGGAGGTCGCTGGTCAGGGCGTGGCGTACGGCGGTGGGGGTGAGGTCACGCTCCAGCCAGGCGGCCACGCCCGGGGCGAGGTGGGTGGCGTCGCAGGCGGAGAGGAGGAGGCGGGGGTCCGTGCGGCGCAGGTCGGCGAGGAGGTCGGTGGCGGTCTGGAGGAGGGTGGGGGAGGGGTAGGCGGGTTGGGGGACGGCGGGTAGGGACTTGCGCGGTGCCTTCTTCCGCGCTTCGCGGGCTCTGCGTACGGGCTCGTCCTCCGCGTGACGGCGGCCGGGCTGGTTGCAGGAGGTCGTGCGGGTGATGATCCGGCCGCCGGGGGTGCGTACGCGCTCCCGCCGCAGGTAGCCGTGGGTCTCCAGCTCCCGCAGCGCGGCGGCGATACGGTCGCGCCCCTCCGGGAAGCGGTCGCTGAGGGTCCTGATGTCGACGCGGGCGCTCTGCGGCAGCGACTGGATGTGCACGGCCAGCCCGATTGCCAGCCCTGACAGCTCCGGGTGCTG
This sequence comes from Streptomyces sp. CA-210063, assembly GCF_024612015.1. NCBI lineage: Bacteria > Bacillati > Actinomycetota > Actinomycetes > Kitasatosporales > Streptomycetaceae > Streptomyces > Streptomyces sp. CA-210063. Next base: position 4,034,979 of record NZ_CP102512.1, on the reverse strand, counting down.
GGCGAGGTGGTTGCCGATCACCGTGAAGCGGGTGGTGTGGCGGGTGTGGTCGTGGACCAGGCCGCCGCCGTCGGGGTCGGGGTGCCGCTGGGGGTGCCCGTGGGGGTGTTCCTTGCCCGCATTACGGGACTGGGCGCGCGAGGGCGCGCTAGGGTTCTGCGTATCCATCGGGAAGCTCTTCTCTTCCTTGGTGGTCAGGCCCTCGCACTGGGATTGCCGTCCCGGCGGGGGCCGTCGTATCTCTGCGGTTGTTCTGCGGTTGTGCGGTGTCGTGCTGCGCTGAGCGTAAGGCGCACAACCGGTCTCGACGCCAGCCGAGTTGGCGAGGTTCACTCGCGCGGGTGAGCGCGCTCGGTGGGCGGGAGGGGTGGGGCTTGGTGGGGGTTCTTTCACCCTTGAGTTACTTGGGAAATAGATAGCCCGTGCCACCGAAGCACGGACCACCGGGTGCCGGTGCCGGTCGGAGGGTGACTTCCGCCCAGATGGTCTTGCGTGGGGGCCGCCCCGGTGCGGTGCCCCAGCGGTCGGCGAGCGCCTCGACGAGGAGCAGGCCTCGGCCCGACTCGGCGTCAGGGGCGGGGTGTTGGGTGCACGGAAGTCGTTCGGCGCGCGTGTCGGTGACCTCGATGCGGAGGGTGTCACCGATCACGTACATCGTGAGGTCGAAGTCGCGGCCCCGAATCCGGCCGTGTGTCGCCGCGTTGGCCGCCAGCTCGGCGACGATGTGCTCCGCCGGGTCGGACGGCAGCCCCCAGGTGCGCAGTTGTTCGGTCGCGAGAAGGCGGGCGAGGCGGGCTCCGCGTGGCGTGGGGGACAGCCGCACGCTGAAGTTGCGGACGGGGCTGTGGAGTTCGGCCTGGGCGGCGACGGTTTCCGTATTCACATCACTCAGCGTGGCGGTGCGTGCTTACTGTGAACAGTGACTACGCCGTTGCGTACGGTGACTGTCCGGGCGTTGTCCGGTCGTGTCGGGCCTGTCCGGAAGGGCCGTACGGGTAGGGGGCGTTGAGGCACGACGGTACGGCGGAGAGGTGCGCGATGTTGGTGGACGGCGACGCGGGGCGGCTCAAGACGGAGGCGGACGAGCCGGGTTGGGAGGTGGACCCCAATGACGACTGGGGCGTCGCGGTCGTCGCCACGGTGGGCCGGCAGCTGAAGCTGCGCCGCGAGGCTGTGGGGATGCGGGCGGCCGACTTCGCGACGGCGGTCGGGTACGGCGAGGACCTGGTCTACAAGATCGAGGGCGGGAAACGGATTCCCCGCCAGGAGTATCTGGACAAGGCCGACGAGGTGTTGGGGGCGGGTGGGCTCATCTCCGCGACCTGGGAGGACGTGAAGAAGGTCCGGTACCCGAAGAAGGTGCGGGAGCTGGGGAAGCTGGAGGCTCAGGCGGTCGAGATCGGGGTGTACGAGTGCAACATCATCGCCGGGCTGCTCCAGACGCCGGACCACGCGCGGGCCGTCATCGGGGCGGCTCAGCCGCCGTACTCGCCGGACGATGTGGAACGCATGGTGGGGGCTCGGCTGGCGCGGCAGGCGGTCTTCGAACGCTCACCCGCTCCGGCGCTCAGTTTCGTCCTGGAAGAGGGTGCTCTGCGACGTCCCATCGGAGGCACAATGGTGTGGCATCAGCAGCTTGAACGTCTGCTGGAGGTGGGGCGGTTGCACAACGTCGTGCTTCAGGTGATGCCGATGAGCAGCGAGACCCACTCCGGCCTCGACGGTCGGATCGAGCTGCTGAAATTCGCGGACGGCACGGCCGTGGGTCGCTCAGACGGCGCGTTCAACGGCCGACCGACATCGGAGCCCAAACACCTGCGCATCCTTGAGCTGCGGTATGGCACCATCCGGGCTCAGGCGCTCTCTCCACGGGAGTCGCTGGCCTTCATCGAGCAACTGCTGGGAGAAACATGATCCGCGAGACCACTGCCGGGGACGCCTCCGATCTGGCGTGGTTCAAGAGCAGCTACAGCGGCGGCAACGACGGCAACTCCTGCGTCGAGATCGCCATGGCCCCCGGCACCGTCCACGTCCGCGACTCCAAGAACATAGTCGGCCCTCAGCTCGCGCTCACGCCGACGGCGTGGGCGGACTTCGTGTCGTACGCGGCCGAGGGCTGACCGTCCCGGCTCCCGGCTGGGCGGCCAGGAGGGCATGGCCACGTCATTGGTAATCTGCCGCTTCTTCTCATCGGCATCCTCCTGAAGAGGTGTGAATGAAAACAGGCAGACGGACCGTCGCGGTGGCCACGCTCGCGGGAGCGTTGGCGCTCTCGGTGCTCAACGCCCCGGCGGCCCAGGCGGCGGACACCGGTATCACCGTGTCGGACGTCGTCATCAACAACGGCAAGCCGATCGTGGTCGGCACGTCGAAGGAGGTGGAGCCGCCCCTCTCCTTCACCATCGCTCTGCCGTCCGGATACAGCACCGCTGAGCCGTCCCGCTACGACGCGTACCCGTTCCTCTACCGCGGCAGCATCAAGACGGCGGCCGACACCGGAGAGAACTTCATCCAGCCGGGCAGCTACACCTGCTTCGAGATCGACTCCAAGCACGCCCGCTGCGAGGGCAACCTCTACATCGACCCGCACCCGAGCCAGGAGCATGTCGACTCCAACAGCGACGCCACGACCTGGAAGGTCGGCGTCTCGCTGCGCCTGTGGAAGGCCGACGGTGGCCTCAAGACCTCGGAGCTGGAGACGCGGTCCAAGACCGTCCAGCTCAAGCGCGCGGCCAAGGCCACCGTCAACGCCACGCCGGAGCCGGTCACCAAGGGCAAGACGATCACCGTCACGGGCAAGCTGACCCGGGCGAACTGGAGCACCAAGAAGTTCGGCGCCTACAGCGGCCGCACGGTCAGCCTCCAGTTCCGCGCGAAGGGCACCGACACCTTCAAGACGGTCAAGAAGGCCACCACCAGCAGCACCGGGACCCTGAAGACCACGGTCACCGCCTCCACCGACGGCTCCTACCGCTGGGTGTACTACGGCAACTCGACGACCGGCGTCGCCACCAGCGCGGCGGACTACGTCGACGTGCGCTGACGGGGCGAACGAGAACGACCGGTGCCCCCGCCTCGTCGGCGGGGGGCACCGGCGTGCTGATCGGCCGGGCTCAGGCGGCCGCGACTCTCCTGGTCAGCGCGGGCCGGGGCAGGCGGCCGCAGCGGGCGCCGAGGGCCACCAGGAACGCGGTGGGCAGGAAGATCGCGTCGCACGCGACCATGGCCAGCGAGAAGAAGGGGAGGCCGAGCAGCACCGCGATCCCCAGGTGCTCGCCGATCATGACGGCCACCAGCACGTTCTTGACCTTGCGGTTGCCGAGGGTGAAGGGGAAGGCGACCTGCAGCATGACCGTCCCGTAGCTCAGCACCAGGACCAGCATGGTGTTGGCCGCGACGATCGCCGAGAGCCAGGGCCAGGGGGAGAAATACTCCAGGTTCAGCGCGTAGTGCAGAGCGCTGCCCTCCTGCCACTTCGGGCCCTGCACCTTGTACCAGCCGGACGTGGCGTAGATCAGGCAGATCTGTCCGGCGATCGTCAGCATCGCGGCGTTGTGCAGCAGGGACGCCCCCACGTCCAGCAGCGCGCGCCCCTCGGTCTCGCGGAACCAGCGGTTGACCGCGTACCACAGCCCCTGGACACCCCAGAGAACCCAGAGGAACAGAGGCCATCCGGTGTCCATGCCGAACGCCATCAGCAGGAAGATCCCGGTGGCCGCCCACAGGGCCACTCCCGTGCGGTCGTCCGGGTCCTTCCGCCGCTCTCCGGGGGCGGCGCGCCGCGCGTCCAGCGACCAGACCTGGGCGCAGCGGGTGAAGACCAGGTAGATCACCATGATGCGCATGACGTTGTCGCCGCCGTCGCCCACCAGGGGATTACGGTTCTCCAGCGAGAGCACCCCGATCATGAGCAGCACGCTCATGGTCCTGGTGCGCCAGCCCACCATCACAGCCAGGGCCGAGGCGATGGTCAGCGCGTAGACGATCTCGAACCAGACCTGGCCGCCGGACCAGTGCAGGACGCTGAACGTCCCGTCCAGGCGCCCGAATTCGAGCGCCATCTCGTGCGACAGCGGGCTGCGGTCGCCGAACAGCACCCGGCGGTGCGGCCACTCCCGGAGCAGAAGGGCGGAGATGGCCACGGCCAGGCCGATACGGAAGATCGCGGCCTGATAGGGGGCGCGGGTGGTGCATGCGAGACGTGCGAAGCGGGCGAGGGCCTCTCGGAAGCGGTCGACGACCGACCGGCGGGGCGCTGCTTCGGGAGGAGTCGACGTCGTAGTGGTTCGGGTCGACGTAGGTGTTGCGGTGCTCAATTCACAGCCCCTTGTAGTCCTGGTCGGTCACCGGCCACCACGGACGCACCTGATAGGTGGTCGTGTCGGACGGCTCCTCGGAGCTCCACGACGGGGGCGACACCTTCGAGTAACGGCCCGCGAGCTGTACCGCTGTGATCCGCTCGCCCTCCCACTGACGCCCGACCCGTTGCAGCGCCACGCGCTTCAGGTAGGCGACGGCCACCTTTCCGCGGATGCCCTTGGGCAGGTCGTTCGGGCCGTGCCAGTTCTCGGAGTTGTCCCAGGCATTGCGGAGCATGTTCTGGTGCGCGTGACTCGGCGCCGGATCACCCTTGATCTCGTCCAGGTCCTGGGCCGTGAGGTTGATCCACTCCGAGATGTGCGCGGTCCCGTCGTCGGCCGTGGTCCGCAGGCGGACACCGACGGCGGCGTTGCGCTGCAACGGATCGGGGGCGAACAACTTCCAGTTCTGTTGGAACTCGGGTTCGAGATACGCGTTGATCGTCCGCTGGTTTCCGATTCTGAGGGCGTTGGGCGGGGCCAGGCTCAGGAAGGTCATGACCAGATGCGTCACCAGGGCACCGGCCAGGAGGGCGGCGGTGGCGGTCAGCACGCCGACAGAGGTTCGGGACCACCGGCGGTGGGTGTCGCCGTCCGTGGCGCGTGCGGGGTCGCTGTCACGTGGGGGGTGCGCCCCGGCTGTCTCCGGCTCCGCAGTCGGGAAGGCGTCCTCGTGGGCTCCCGGCCGTGGAGGGGGCAGGTACTGCGTCGTCATGGCCGCACTTGTCGAACGTCCGGCGGCGGATTTGCTGGAGGATTCCATCACGTTCCTTCTGCTGGGCGGCCCGTGCGGCGGGAAATTCCTCGCCGTACGGGCCGCACACCTGACGCGTCGCTCGTGAAATTCGAGGAAGTGTCAGGCAGAACCAGGCGATTCAGCAGCGGCCGCTCGGCGCTGCGGCGACCGCTTTTCGCTCAGTCGAGGGGGCAGTTGTTGACGCGTACGCCGGTGAAGTTGATGTCGGGGTGAGCCGCACTCAGCAGATCGGCGATCCGGTTCCGGTGGAAACCGGGGTTTTGGTAGTACTGGCCGAATTGCAGGACATACATGAGCGTGGGGTTGGTCGGCGCGCCTTGGCGGACGCCGAGCTGAGAACGGGGCGGGGCCGAGCCGAAGACGGAACTGTAGGTGGTTCCCCCCCCCAGCGGCTGTGAGAGCCGGGTTGTAGCCGACCCAGGACTCGGGGTGGTTCCGCCAGTAGCCGGGCGAGCACCACTCGGGCTCACCAGGGTTGGCGGCGGCTGCAGGGGCGGCGGCAGCGGGAGCGGCGGCAGCGGGGGCCGCAGCAGCAGGGGCGGCGGCAGCGGGGGCCGCCAGCCCGATGAGCCCGGTCGTGACTCCGATGTCTCCCAGGATCTTCGGCGCGAAGGTCAGGTTCTGGGTGCAGAAGCCGAAGTCGCGGCCCTTGCAGCTGTGGTGGAGGTTGTACTTGTTGAGCTTGACCTCCTTGTGGCTCTTGTCGTCGCCCTTGCCGTGCTCGTCGTGGGCGGGGGACCGAGTGCTGCTCTGGGTGTGCGCCGCCCAGGGGCGTTCCCAGCCGAGTGCCTGCGAGGCGGTGGTGGTGCCGAGCGAGACGGTGAGTACGGAGGCTCCCACGAGGAAGGCTCGAGTGACCCGCATGACGCTCCTTTCCCTTTTTTCGCGTGGGATTACGACTCCCACGTCTTCGGGGAAATTAGAGCCAGGTCGAGGTGGGGAAATCAAATAGGCGGCTGCGATGCGCCCATAGGGAAATAAAAATGCATCAGAAGGGCGGCTTTTCATCGCATTTAATGACCGGATTTCTGGGCCGTCGGGCGATGAACGGTGGTTAATTGGTTGAGTATTCGCCAAACAAGAGGCTGAACGGAGTACCCGCGATGGGGGGGGGTGATTTGGCGCCGGCCTTGTCGGCACGGCCTCTTCGCTGGTCAACGTGTCCGACGGGCGGGACGTCTTTCTCGCCCCGCGGCCGCCCTGGCCGCCGCCGCAGGTGTGCACAGAAGCCTTGCCGGGCCTCCTGGGGTCGGCCCCGGCTCCCGGGGAACCCCTCCAGGTTTGACCTGCGTCACTCTCGGGGTAATCTCTCCGGCTCGATTGGCGGAGGCGCTGCGCCGTATGGCAGACTAGCGGGGTTGCTCGGTCGAGTGTTGATGCTGCGCGCCTCCCGCCGGGAGGACCGGAAGCGAGTCCCACAGTACTCGTCGCCCTAACTGCCTGATGGCAGCGCTGGGGCGGACGTACGGGAATCTTTCGGGAAGTGTCAGTGCGGCGCCGGCCAGGCACCCGGTGGGCCTTTCGTCCTCGGCTTGCGGTTCCGGAAGGGCCGTGCTTCCCGGCAGGGATGTTCGAACAAGGGGCATCTGTGTCAGTGACAGCGCGACACACCCGACCGCGTGGGTCGGAGGAGCGGGTAACGGAACACCGGGTTCCAGAGCGTTAAACGAGACAAAGGACTACTGAGTAGCCATGGCGGGACAGAAGATCCGCATCCGGCTCAAGGCCTACGACCACGAGGTCATCGACTCCTCGGCGAAGAAGATCGTCGAGACGGTGACGCGCACTGGTGCGTCGGTCGCGGGCCCGGTGCCGCTGCCCACTGAGAAGAACGTGTACTGCGTCATCAAGTCGCCGCACAAGTACAAGGACTCGCGCGAGCACTTCGAGATGCGCACGCACAAGCGCCTGATCGACATTCTCGACCCCACCCCCAAGACCGTTGACTCTCTGATGCGACTCGACCTCCCGGCCGGTGTCGACATCGAGATCAAGCTCTAGGGGTCGGTGAGCTGAGAATGACCAAGCAGATCAAGGGCATCCTGGGCGAGAAGCTCGGCATGACGCAGGTGTGGGACGAGAACAACCGTGTTGTTCCGGTCACCGTCGTCAAGGCCGGCCCGAACGTCGTGACCCAGGTCCGTACGAACGACAGTGACGGCTACGAGTCGGTCCAGATCGCCTTCGGCGAGATCGACCCGCGCAAGGTGAACAAGCCCCTCAAGGGCCACTTCGCCAAGGCCGACGTCACCCCCCGTCGCCACCTCGTCGAGATCCGCACCGCGGACGCCTCCGAGTACACGCTCGGCCAGGAGATCACCGCTGAGGTGTTCGAGGCCGGCGTGAAGGTCGACGTGACCGGCAAGAGCAAGGGCAAGGGCTTCGCCGGTGTCATGAAGCGTCACAACTTCAAGGGCCTCGGCGCCGGACACGGCACCCAGCGCAAGCACCGCTCTCCCGGTTCCATCGGTGGCTGCGCCACCCCGGGCCGTGTGTTCAAGGGCCTCCGCATGGCGGGTCGCATGGGCAACGAGCGGGTCACCACCCAGAACCTGACCGTCCACGCCGTTGACGCGGAGAAGGGTCTGCTGCTCATCAAGGGCGCGGTTCCCGGTCCGAACGGCGGCCTCGTCCTGGTCCGCACCGCGGCCAAGGGGGCCTGAGGTACCGATGAGCACTGTTGACATCCTTTCGCCTGCCGGCGAGAAGACCGGAAGCGTCGAGCTCCCCGCGGAGATCTTCGGCGTGGAGAAGGTCAGCATCCCGCTGATCCACCAGGTCGTCGTCGCGCAGAACGCCGCTGCCCGCCAGGGCACGCACAAGACCAAGACCCGCGGCGAAGTCCGTGGTGGCGGCAAGAAGCCGTACCGCCAGAAGGGCACCGGCCGCGCCCGTCAGGGCTCGACCCGCGCGCCGCAGTTCGCCGGTGGTGGCGTCGTCCACGGCCCGCAGCCGCGTGACTACTCGCAGCGGACCCCGAAGAAGATGAAGGCCGCGGCCCTGCGCCACGCCCTCACCGACCGGGCCCGCCACAACCGCATCCACGTCGTCTCCGGCGTGATCGAGGGCGAGAACCCGTCCACCAAGGCCGCCAAGTCGCTGTTCGGCAAGATCTCGGAGCGCAAGAACCTGCTCCTGGTCGTCGAGCGCGCCGAAGAGGCCGCGTGGCTCTCCGCCCGCAACCTGCCCCAGGTCCACATCCTGGAGCCGGGCCAGCTGAACACGTACGACGTGATCGTCTCGGACGATGTGGTCTTCACCCAGGCCGCCCTTGAGTCCTTCGTGTCCGGCCCGAACAAGGCCAACGACACCGAAGGGAGCGAGGCCTGATGGCTACGCGTCACCCGAGCATTGCCTCCAAGGCCGCCAAGGCCGCGAAGGCCGCGCGCGTCGCCAAGGCGAAGCGCCACGCCACCGAGGGCAAGAACACCGTCGTCACCGCGCCCAGCAAGGCGTTCACGGACCCCCGTGACGTGCTGCTGAAGCCGGTCGTGTCGGAGAAGAGCTACGCGCTGCTCGACGAGGGCAAGTACACCTTCATCGTCGCGCCCGGCGCCAACAAGACCCAGATCAAGCAGGCCGTCCAGGCGGTCTTCTCGGTCAAGGTCACCGGGGTCAACACGATCAACCGCATCGGCAAGCGCAAGCGCACCAAGACCGGTTTCGGTCAGCGTGCCGGCTCCAAGCGCGCCATCGTGACCCTTGCCGAGGGCGACCGTATCGACATCTTCGGCGGTCCGACCGCGTAAGCGGGTCGGATCGTCCGATATCGGACGAGGACTGAGAAATGGGAATCCGCAAGTACAAGCCGACTACGCCGGGCCGTCGCGGCTCCAGCGTCGCCGACTTCGTCGAGATCACGCGGTCCACGCCGGAGAAGTCGCTGGTCCGCCCGCTGCACAGCAAGGGCGGCCGTAACAACGCCGGTCGTGTGACCGTTCGCCACCAGGGTGGCGGACACAAGCGCGCCTACCGCGTGATCGACTTCCGTCGTCACGACAAGGACGGCGTGCCGGCGAAGGTCGCGCACATCGAGTACGACCCCAACCGCACCGCGCGCATCGCGCTGCTGCACTACGCCGACGGCGAGAAGCGCTACATCCTCGCCCCGCGCAACCTGCAGCAGGGTGACCGCGTGGAGAACGGTCCCGGGGCCGACATCAAGCCGGGCAACAACCTGGCCCTCCGCAACATCCCGGTCGGTACCACGATCCACGCGATCGAGCTCCGTCCCGGTGGCGGTGCCAAGTTCGCCCGCTCCGCCGGTGCCTCCGTGCAGCTGCTCGCGAAGGAGGGCGCCTACGCCCACCTCCGCATGCCGTCCGGTGAGATCCGCCTGGTCGACGTGCGCTGCCGCGCCACCGTCGGCGAGGTCGGCAACGCCGAGCAGAGCAACATCAACTGGGGCAAGGCCGGCCGCAAGCGCTGGCTGGGCGTCCGTCCGACCGTCCGCGGTGTGGCGATGAACCCGGTTGACCACCCGCACGGTGGTGGTGAGGGCAAGACCTCCGGTGGTCGCCACCCGGTCTCCCCGTGGGGTCAGAAGGAGGGTCGTACTCGCTCGCCGAAGAAGGCTTCGAGCAAGTACATCGTCCGCCGCCGCAAGACGAACAAGAAGCGCTAGGAGCGGGTTTAGATGCCGCGCAGTCTCAAGAAGGGGCCCTTCGTCGACGACCACCTGATCAAGAAGGTGGACGTACAGAACGAAGCCGGCACCAAGAACGTCATCAAGACCTGGTCCCGTCGCTCGATGATCGTCCCGGCCATGCTCGGCCACACGATCGCGGTGCACAACGGCAAGACCCACATTCCGGTGTTCGTCACCGAGTCGATGGTCGGCCACAAGCTCGGCGAGTTCTCGCCGACGCGCACCTTCCGGGGTCACGTCAAGGACGACCGGAAGTCGAAGCGCCGCTAACCGCGGGGTGGAATGACCATGACAGACACTGGAAGGACAACCATGGAAGCCAGGGCCCAGGCGCGGTACATCCGCGTCACGCCCATGAAGGCCCGCCGCGTGGTGGACCTCATCCGTGGCATGGACGCCACGGAGGCTCAGGCGGTCCTGCGTTTCGCCCCGCAGGCCGCGAGCGTGCCGGTCGGCAAGGTGCTGGACAGCGCCATCGCCAACGCCGCACACAACTACGACCACACGGACGCCTCCTCGCTGGTCATCAGCGAGGCGTACGTGGACGAGGGCCCGACCCTGAAGCGGTTCCGTCCGCGTGCCCAGGGCCGTGCCTACCGGATCCGCAAGCGGACCAGCCACATCACCGTGGTCGTCAGCAGCAAGGAAGGAACCCGGTAATGGGCCAGAAGGTTAACCCGCATGGGTTCCGGCTCGGTGTCACCACGGACTTCAAGTCCCGGTGGTACGCCGACAAGCTGTACAAGGACTACGTCAAGGAAGACGTCGCCATCCGTCGGATGATGACGTCCGGCATGGAGCGCGCCGGTATCTCGAAGGTGGAGATCGAGCGCACCCGCGACCGTGTGCGTGTGGACATCCACACCGCGCGTCCGGGCATCGTCATCGGCCGCCGTGGCGCCGAGGCCGACCGCATCCGCGGTGACCTCGAGAAGCTCACGGGCAAGCAGGTCCAGCTGAACATCCTCGAGGTCAAGAACCCCGAGACGGACGCTCAGCTGGTTGCTCAGGCCGTCGCCGAGCAGCTCTCCTCCCGCGTCTCCTTCCGCCGCGCCATGCGTAAGAGCATGCAGTCGGCGATGAAGGCCGGCGCCAAGGGCATCAAGATCCAGTGCGGTGGCCGCCTCGGTGGCGCCGAGATGTCCCGCTCGGAGTTCTACCGCGAGGGCCGTGTGCCCCTGCACACGCTCCGCGCGAACGTGGACTACGGCTTCTTCGAGGCCAAGACGACCTTCGGCCGCATCGGTGTGAAGGTCTGGATCTACAAGGGCGACGTGAAGAACATCGCCGAGGTCCGCGCCGAGAACGCTGCCGCCCGTGCGGGTAACCGCCCGGCTCGCGGTGGCGGCGCCGACCGCCCGGCCCGTGGTGGCCGCGGTGGCGAGCGTGGCGGGCGCGGTCGCAAGCCGCAGCAGGCTGCCGGCGCCGAGGCCCCCAAGGCCGAGGCTCCCGCGTCCGCTCCGGCTGAGAGCACCGGAACGGAGGCCTGACCGACATGCTGATCCCCCGTAGGGTCAAGCACCGCAAGCAGCACCACCCGAAGCGCCGTGGTCAGGCCAAGGGCGGTACGACGGTCGCGTTCGGCGAGTACGGCATTCAGGCCCTCACGCCGGCGTACGTGACCAACCGCCAGATCGAGGCGGCCCGTATCGCGATGACCCGCCACATCAAGCGTGGCGGCAAGGTCTGGATCAACATCTACCCGGACCGCCCGCTCACGAAGAAGCCTGCCGAGACCCGCATGGGTTCCGGTAAGGGTTCGCCGGAGTGGTGGATCGCGAACGTGCACCCGGGACGGGTCATGTTCGAGCTGTCCTACCCCAACGAGAAGATCGCCCGTGAGGCCCTGACTCGCGCAGCCCACAAGCTGCCGATGAAGTGCCGGATCGTCAAGCGCGAGGCAGGTGAAGCGTGATGTCGGCCGGTACCAAGGCGTCCGAGCTGCGCGAGCTGGGTGACGAGGAGCTTCTGGCGAAGCTTCGCGAAGCCAAGGAAGAGCTGTTCAACCTCCGCTTCCAGGCGGCGACCGGACAGCTTGAGAACCATGGCCGTCTCAAGGCGGTCCGCAAGGACATCGCGCGGATCTACACCCTGATGCGCGAGCGTGAGCTGGGCATCGAAACGGTGGAGAGCGCCTGATGAGCGAGAACAACGTGACTGAGACGAACACCGAGACGCGCGGCTTCCGCAAGACTCGTGAGGGCATCGTCGTCGCCGACAAGATGGACAAGACCGTCGTCGTCGCCGTCGAGGACCGCAAGAAGCACGCCCTGTACGGCAAGGTCATCCGTAGCACGAGCAAGCTCAAGGCTCACGACGAGCAGAACGCCGCAGGCGTCGGCGACCGTGTCCTCCTCATGGAGACCCGGCCGCTGTCCGCCACGAAGCACTGGCGCGTCGTAGAGATCCTCGAGAAGGCCAAGTAATTTCCTGCGAGGCGCCCCTCGCAGGACAGTTCCGCCAGGCTCCGGGGGCCGTTCACTGAACGGCCCCCGGGGAACCGGCAGACAATCAGGAGATAGACGTGATCCAGCAGGAGTCGCGACTGCGTGTCGCCGACAACACTGGTGCGAAGGAAATCCTTTGCATCCGTGTGCTCGGTGGCTCCGGTCGCCGCTACGCGGGCATCGGTGACGTCATCGTCGCCACCGTCAAGGACGCGATCCCCGGTGGCAACGTGAAGAAGGGTGACGTCGTCAAGGCGGTCATCGTTCGCACCGTCAAGGAGCGCCGCCGTCCGGACGGCTCGTACATCCGCTTCGACGAGAACGCCGCCGTCATTCTGAAGAACGACGGCGACCCTCGCGGCACCCGTATCTTCGGCCCGGTCGGCCGTGAGCTGCGCGAGAAGAAGTTCATGAAGATCATCTCGCTCGCGCCGGAGGTGCTGTAAGCATGAAGATCAAGAAGGGCGACCTGGTCCAGGTCATCACCGGTAAGGACAAGGGCAAGCAGGGCAAGGTCATCGCGGCCTTCCCCCGCGAGGACCGTGTCCTGGTCGAGGGTGTCAACCGGGTCAAGAAGCACACCAAGGCCGGCCCGACCGCCAAGGGTTCGCAGGCCGGTGGCATCGTCACGACCGAGGCGCCGATCCACGTCTCCAACGTCCAGCTGGTCGTTGAGAAGGATGGCAAGAAGGTCGTCACGCGTGTCGGTTACCGCTTCGACGACGAGGGCAACAAGGTTCGCGTTGCCAAGCGGACGGGTGAGGACATCTGATGGCTACCACCACGACTCCGCGTCTCAAGACGAAGTACCGCGAGGAGATCGCGGGCAAGCTGCGTGACGAGTTCAAGTACGAGAACGTCATGCAGATCCCCGGCCTCGTCAAGATCGTGGTCAACATGGGTGTGGGCGACGCCGCCCGCGACTCCAAGCTGATCGAGGGCGCCATCCGCGACCTCACCACGATCACCGGTCAGAAGCCGGCCGTCACCAAGGCCCGTAAGTCCATCGCGCAGTTCAAGCTGCGTGAGGGCCAGCCGATCGGTGCCCACGTCACACTCCGTGGCGACCGCATGTGGGAGTTCCTGGACCGCACCCTGTCGCTCGCGCTTCCGCGCATCCGCGACTTCCGTGGTCTGTCCCCCAAGCAGTTCGACGGCCGTGGCAACTACACCTTCGGTCTCACCGAGCAGGTCATGTTCCACGAGATCGACCAGGACAAGATCGACCGCACCCGGGGTATGGACATCACCGTGGTGACCACGGCGACCAACGACGCTGAGGGCCGCGCGCTCCTCCGTCACCTCGGCTTCCCCTTCAAGGAGGCGTGAGCGAGATGGCGAAGAAGGCTCTGATTGCCAAGGCTGCTCGTAAGCCCAAGTTCGCCGTGCGCGCGTACACCCGCTGCCAGCGGTGTGGCCGTCCGCACTCCGTGTACCGCAAGTTCGGCCTGTGCCGCGTGTGCCTCCGTGAGATGGCTCACCGTGGCGAGCTGCCGGGCGTGACCAAGAGCTCCTGGTAGTCCCTCCTTTTAGGGACTCCCGAAGCTCTCGGTAAGCACTGGGCGTGTCAGGCGCCCACCCATCCATGGCTTAGGCTTGGAGGGTTGGGCGCCTGACGGTAGCCCGTACGACTTACTACGCCGTAGGTCCCCGCACCGCACCCGTCCCGCCACCGAGTGGGGAGAGGGATGGCGCATACAGGAAACCCCGGCGAGAGAGGCCGAAGGCCAATTCATGACCATGACTGATCCGATCGCAGACATGCTTACGCGTCTGCGGAACGCGAACTCGGCATACCACGACTCCGTGACGATGCCGGCATCGAAGATCAAGTCTCACATCGCGGAGATCCTCCAGCAGGAGGGCTTCATCACGGGCTGGAAGGTCGAGGACGCCGAGGTCGGCAAGAACCTCGTCCTGGAGCTGAAGTTCGGCCCCAACCGTGAGCGCTCCATCGCGGGCATCAAGCGGATCTCCAAGCCCGGTCTCCGGGTTTACGCGAAGTCCACCAACCTGCCCAAGGTGCTCGGCGGCCTCGGCGTGGCGATCATCTCCACGTCCCACGGGCTCCTCACCGACAAGCAGGCCGGCAAGAAGGGCGTAGGCGGAGAAGTTCTCGCCTACGTCTGGTAGCGGAAGGGAACGGAGGAAACAGCTATGTCGCGCATTGGCAAGCTCCCCATCACGGTTCCCGCCGGCGTGGACGTCACCATCGACGGCCAGACGGTCTCGGTCAAGGGTCCCAAGGGCTCGCTGACCCACACCGTCGTGGCGCCGATCGAGATCGCCAAGGGTGAGGACGGCGTTCTGAACGTCACCCGCCCCAACGACGAGCGTCAGAGCAAGGCCCTGCACGGCCTGTCCCGCACGCTGGTGGCGAACATGATCACCGGCGTGACCCAGGGTTACGTGAAGAAGCTCGAGATCAGCGGTGTCGGTTACCGCGTGCAGGCCAAGGGTTCGAACCTCGAGTTCGCGCTCGGCTACAGCCACCCGATCACCGTCGAGGCGCCCGAGGGCATCACCTTCAAGGTCGAGAACCCGACGCGGTTCTCGGTCGAGGGCATCGACAAGCAGAAGGTCGGCGAGGTTGCGGCCAACATCCGCAAGCTGCGCAAGCCCGACCCGTACAAGGCCAAGGGCGTCAAGTACGAGGGCGAAGTCATCCGCCGCAAGGTCGGAAAGGCGGGTAAGTAAGCCATGGCATACGGTACGAAGATCGCTAAGGGCGACGCTTACAAGCGTGCAGCCATCAAGCGGCGCCACATCCGGATCCGTAAGAAGGTCAACGGTACGGCTGAGCGTCCCCGCCTGGTCGTGACCCGCTCGAACCGCCACATCGTGGCCCAGGTGATCGACGACCTCAAGGGTCACACCCTTGCGTCGGCGTCCACCCTGGACTCGTCCATCCGTGGTGCGTCGGAGGACAAGTCGGCGCAGGCCGGCAAGGTCGGCGCCCTGGTCGCCGAGCGTGCCAAGGCCGCCGGTGTCGAGGCCGTTGTGTTCGACCGAGGTGGTAACCGGTACGCGGGTCGCATCGCGGCCCTGGCCGACGCCGCCCGCGAGGCCGGGCTCAAGTTCTGAGCTCGCTGCGTAGCTAGCGGAAAGAGAGAGGTAAATCCAATGGCTGGACCCCAGCGCCGCGGTGGCGGTGCCGGTGGCGGCGAGCGGCGGGACCGGAAGGGCCGTGACGGCGGCGCAGCTGCCGCCGAGAAGACCGCGTACGTTGAGCGCGTTGTCGCGATCAACCGCGTCGCCAAGGTTGTGAAGGGTGGTCGTCGCTTCAGCTTCACTGCGCTCGTCGTAGTGGGCGACGGTGACGGCACCGTGGGTGTCGGTTACGGCAAGGCCAAGGAGGTGCCGGCCGCCATCGCCAAGGGTGTTGAGGAGGCCAAGAAGCACTTCTTCAAGGTCCCCCGTATCCAGGGCACCATCCCGCACCCGATCACGGGCGAGAAGGCCGCGGGCGTCGTCCTGCTCAAGCCTGCTTCCCCCGGTACCGGCGTTATCGCCGGTGGCCCGGTGCGTGCCGTGCTCGAGTGCGCCGGCGTGCACGACATCCTGTCGAAGTCGCTCGGCTCGTCCAACGCGATCAACATCGTGCACGCGACCGTGGCGGCCCTCAAGGGCCTGCAGCGTCCCGAGGAGATCGCGGCTCGCCGTGGTCTGCCCCTCGAGGACGTCGCTCCCGCGGCTCTGCTGCGTGCGCGTGCCGGGGCTGGTGCTGCGTAATGGCTCAGCTCAAGATCACGCAGACGAAGTCGTACATCGGCAGCAAGCAGAACCACCGTGACACCCTGCGTTCCCTTGGTCTCAAGGGCATCAACACGCAGGTCGTCAAGGAGGACCGCCCCGAGTTCCGCGGCATGGTGCACACCGTCCGCCACCTCGTGACGGTCGAGGAGGTCGACTGATCATGGCGGAGAACAGCCCGCTCAAGATCCACAACCTCCGTCCCGCCCCGGGCGCCAAGACCGCGAAGACCCGTGTCGGTCGTGGTGAGGCGTCGAAGGGTAAGACGGCCGGTCGTGGTACCAAGGGTACGAAGGCCCGCTACCAGGTTCCGGAGCGCTTCGAGGGTGGCCAGATGCCCCTCCACATGCGTCTCCCGAAGCTGAAGGGCTTCAAGAACCCCTTCAAGGTCGAGTTCCAGGTTGTGAACCTGGACAAGATCGCCGCCCTCTACCCCGAGGGTGGGGAGGTCACCGTTGCCGACCTGGTCGCCAAGGGTGCCGTCCGCAAGAACAGCCTCGTCAAGGTCCTCGGCCAGGGCGAGATCTCCGTGGCGCTGCAGGTGACGGTCGACGCCGTCTCCGGCTCCGCCAAGGAGAAGATCACCGCCGCCGGCGGTACCGTCACCGAGCTCGTCTGAACACATCAGGTGTCTCGATGACTTGAGCGATCCCGACCGGGGATACCCCACAAATGGGGTATCCCCGGTTGGTCGTTCCAAGGGAGGCAGTCCCGCCGGTAAGGTGGCCTGCACTGTCCGTTTTCACAGGGGACCCCTAACCGGGCACTCGACGCGGCAGTTAAACGTTACGTAAGTCGTCCTCATCAGATCTCAAAACCGTCACCCTTGACGCAGTAGCGCGGGGGTCGCAGGAGGCACCGTGCTCACCGCGTTCGCCCGGGCGTTCAAGACGCCCGACCTGCGCAAGAAGCTGCTCTTCACGCTCGGCATCATCGTGATCTACCGGGTCGGCACCCATGTGCCGATCCCCGGTGTCGACTACACCGCTGTCCAGTTCTGTATCGACCAGGCCCAGACGAACCAGGGTCTCTTCGGTCTCGTGAACATGTTCAGTGGTGGCGCGCTGCTGCAGATCACGATCTTCGCGCTCGGCATCATGCCGTACATCACGGCGAGCATCATTCTGCAGCTGCTGACCGTGGTGATCCCGCGTCTGGAAGCCCTGAAGAAGGAGGGGCAGGCCGGCACGGCGAAGATCACGCAGTACACCCGTTACCTGACGGTGGCCCTGGCGATCCTTCAGGGCACCGGCCTGGTCGCCACCGCCCGCAGCGGCTCGCTGTTCAGCGGCTGCCAGATGGCCGGCCAGATCGTTCCCGACCGCTCGATCTACACCACCATGGTCATGGTCATCACCATGACCGCCGGTACGGCGCTCGTCATGTGGCTCGGTGAGCTCATCACCGACCGCGGCATCGGCAACGGCATGTCGATCCTGATGTTCATCTCGATCGCCGCCACCTTCCCGTCCGCTCTGTGGGCCATCAAGGAGCAGGGTGACCTGGCGGGCGGCTGGATCGAGTTCGGCACCGTCATCGCCGTCGGCCTGGTCATGGTCGCGCTCGTGGTCTTCGTCGAGCAGGCCCAGCGCCGTATTCCGGTCCAGTACGCGAAGCGCATGATCGGCCGCCGGTCCTACGGCGGCACGTCGACCTACATTCCGCTGAAGGTCAACCAGGCGGGCATCATCCCTGTGATCTTCGCCTCGTCGCTGCTCTACATCCCGGCGCTCATCGTGCAGTTCTCGAACTCCACGGCCGGCTGGGCGAGTTGGATCACCAGCAACCTGGCCGACACGGCCGCGCCGGCGCACATCACGGTCTACTTCTTCCTGATCATCTTCTTCGCCTTCTTCTACGTGGCCATCTCGTTCAACCCCGAGGAAGTCGCGGACAACATGAAGAAGTATGGTGGCTTCATCCCGGGCATCCGGGCTGGCCGACCGACCGCTGAGTATTTGAGTTACGTGCTCAACCGGATCACCTGGCCGGGTTCGCTGTACTTGGGTCTGATCGCTCTGGTGCCGACGATGGCGTTGGCCGGTTTCGGGGCGAACGCGAACTTCCCGTTCGGCGGTACCAGCATCCTGATCATCGTGGGTGTGGGTCTGGAGACGGTGAAGCAGATCGAGAGCCAGCTCCAGCAGCGCAATTACGAAGGGTTCCTCCGCTGATGCGAATCGTCCTCGTCGGGCCGCCGGGTGCGGGAAAGGGAACGCAGGCCGCGTTCCTCGCCAAGAACCTGTCGATCCCGCACATCTCCACGGGCGACCTGTTCCGGGCCAACATCAGCAAGCAGACGGAACTCGGCAAACTCGCGAAGTCCTACATGGACAAGGGCGAGCTGGTGCCGGACGAGGTCACCATCGCGATGGCCAAGGACCGCATGGAGCAGCCGGACGCCGAGCAGGGCTTCCTGCTCGACGGCTTCCCGCGCAACGTCTCGCAGGCCGAGGCGCTGGACGTGACGCTCCAGGACGAGTCCATGAACCTTGACGCGGTGCTGGACCTGGAGGTCCCCGAGGAAGAGGTCGTCAAGCGGATCGCCGGCCGGCGCATCTGCCGGAACGACTCCGCGCACGTCTTCCACGTCACGTACAAGAAGCCGAAGCAGGACGGCGTCTGCGACGCCTGCGGCGGCGAGCTGTACCAGCGTGACGACGACTCCGAGGAGACCGTCCGCAAGCGCCTGGAGGTCTACCACACGCAGACCGAGCCGATCATCGACTACTACAAGGCCCAGGGCCTCGTGGTGACGATCTCGGCCCTCGGTCCGGTGGAGGACGTCACCCAGCGCGCCATGGAGGCGCTCAAGCGCGAGGACGACGACAAGTAGGTCTCGTCGATCAGTACGTCGGCCGCGGCGCCCTTGAGGGGTGCCGCGGCTGCTTTGTGCGGCTGAGCCGCCGCCGCTCTCGCGGACGTGGTGATTCGCCGCTGTGCTTGCCCCATTGATGGTTGCGGCACACTTGACCCCAGTCATGCTTACCGGAAGTGGAGAGGCGAGAGCCTGATGGTGCAGATCAAGAGCCCCGAGCAGATCGCCAAGATGCGCGAGGCGGGGCTGGTCGTCGCCGCCATCCACGCGGCCACCCGGGAGGCCGCCGTGCCGGGCGCCTCCACGAAGGACCTCGACGAGGTGGCCCGCAAGGTGCTCGCGGAGCACGGGGCCAAGTCGAACTTCCTCGGATACGGCGGCTTCCCGGCGACCATCTGCACGTCGGTGAACGAGGTCGTGGTCCACGGCATCCCGAGCGACGAGGTCGTCCTGAAGGACGGCGACATCATCTCCATCGACTGCGGCGCGATCGTGGACGGCTGGCACGGTGACGCGGCCTACACCGCGTTCGTGGGGTCCGGTCACGCACCGGAGCTTCTTGAGCTGTCCCGGGTGACCGAGGAGTCCATGTGGGCCGGGATCGCCGCGATGAAGCAGGGGAACCGGCTCGTGGACGTCTCCCGGGCCATCGAGACGTACATCCGCCGGCAGCCGAAGCCGGGTGGGGGTAAGTACGGGATCGTCGAGGACTACGGGGGCCATGGCATCGGGACCGAGATGCACATGGATCCGCATCTGCTGAACTACGTCGAGCGGCGGCGGGGGAAGGGGCCGAAGCTGGTGCCGGGGTTCTGCCTCGCCATCGAGCCGATGGTGTCTCTGGGCACGCCGAAGACGGAGGTCCTGGCGGACGACTGGACCGTGGTGACGACCGACGGCACGTGGTCTTCGCACTGGGAGCACTCGGTGGCGTTGACGGTGGACGGGCCGTTGGTGCTGACCGCGCCTGACGGGGGTAAGGCGAAGCTGGCCGAGTATGGGATTACTGCGGCCCCTGATCCGATGGGCTGAGTTCTCGTTGCCGGGTGCGCGTGGTTCGTGGTCGCTCGCGCAGTTCCCCGCGCCCCTTGAGGGGCGCTCCTGCCGGGCGGCATAAGGATCTTCCGCCTTGGGCATCCTTACCCGAATTCGTGTTTCCGGGGGCCCTGACGTAGACTGACTCGTCGGCTCTCGTGTTTCCGTATGTCTTCATTCGGTCGCTCGGAGTCGATCAAGGTAGTCGATTCGAAGGGCGAAGCGTGGCCAAGAAGCAAGGTGCCATCGAGATCGAGGGCACTGTCGTCGAGTCTCTGCCGAACGCCATGTTCAAGGTCGAGCTCCAGAACGGCCACCAGGTCCTGGCACACATCAGCGGCAAGATGCGTATGCACTACATCCGCATCCTCCCTGACGACCGGGTCGTGGTGGAGCTGTCTCCGTACGACCTGACGCGTGGCCGGATCGTCTACCGCTACAAGTAGATCTTGCCCCCGCTCTCCGTGCCCCGGTCTCCCGGGGATGCGGGTGGTGGCACTGACCCGGAGAACCTCACCCCATGAAGGTCAAGCCGAGCGTCAAGAAGATCTGCGACAAGTGCAGGGTGATCCGCCGTCACGGTCGGGTCATGGTCATCTGCGAGAACCCGCGCCACAAGCAGCGCCAGGGCTGACGCACGACCGACCCTCTGCTCGATTCGCAGAGATTCGCGCGACGCAAGCTGAATATGTTCATACGCAGGACCCAGGTGTGCTTTGCGCCTGACACCCTCGGCTCGGAGGCCGAGGACCCAGTTCGTACCTGGTACGGCGGCTGGGAACCGGTTCTGCGGAAGACCTCCGACAATCACCAGGAGCCATTGAATGGCACGCGTTTCCGGTGTTGACATCCCGCGCGACAAGCGCGTGGAGGTTGCCCTCACCTATGTGTTCGGCATCGGCCGGACCCTCTCCCAGGAGACGCTGGCAGCGACCGGCGTCAACCCCGACACCCGCGTTCGCGACCTCTCCGAGGAGCAGCTCGTCGCGATCCGCGAGTACGTGGACAACAACATCAAGACCGAGGGTGACCTCCGTCGCGAGGTACAGGCCGACATCCGCCGCAAGGTGGAGATCGGCTGCTACCAGGGTCTCCGTCACCGTCGTGGTCTGCCCGTCCGCGGTCAGCGCACCAGCACGAACGCCCGTACCCGCAAGGGCCCGCGTCGCGCCATCGCCGGTAAGAAGAAGCCGGGCAAGAAGTAGTCCTCAGCGGACGCTCACCAGCGGTCTTCGCTGTAGGACCGACCACCTCCCGTAGGAGTTATAGATGCCCCCCAAGGGTCGTCAGGGCGCTGCCAAGAAGGTGCGCCGCAAGGAAAAGAAGAACGTCGCTCACGGCCACGCGCACATCAAGAGCACGTTCAACAACACGATCGTCTCCATCACGGACCCCTCGGGCAACGTGATCTCCTGGGCCTCCGCCGGCCACGTCGGCTTCAAGGGCTCCCGGAAGTCCACGCCGTTCGCCGCGCAGATGGCAGCCGAGTCGGCTGCCCGTCGCGCGCAGGAGCACGGCATGCGCAAGGTCGACGTGTTCGTCAAGGGCCCGGGTTCGGGTCGTGAGACGGCCATCCGTTCGCTTCAGGCGACCGGTCTCGAGGTCGGCTCCATCCAGGACGTCACGCCCACCCCGCACAACGGCTGCCGTCCGCCCAAGCGTCGCCGCGTCTGACCCTTCGGGGCGGACGTACGGCTGCTTGGTCTGAGGTTTTCGGGCGGTATGGCTCTCCATGGCCATATCGCCCGTACCCTTGTAGTTCTCAAGGGCATCAAATAGCGGGTGCCCATGACTGAAGGATTCACTTCATGCTGATCGCTCAGCGTCCCTCGTTGACCGAAGAGGTCGTCGACGAGTTCCGCTCCCGGTTCGTGATCGAGCCGCTGGAGCCGGGCTTCGGTTACACCCTCGGCAACTCCCTTCGCCGTACCCTCCTCTCCTCGATCCCGGGTGCGGCGGTCACGTCCATCCGTATCGACGGTGTCCTGCACGAGTTCACCACCGTGCCGGGCGTCAAGGAGGACGTCACCGACCTGATCCTCAACATCAAGCAGCTGGTCGTCTCCTCGGAGCACGACGAGCCGGTCGTGATGTACCTGCGCAAGCAGGGCCCGGGTCTGGTCACCGCCGCCGACATCGCGCCCCCGGCCGGTGTCGAGGTGCACAACCCCGACCTCGTCCTCGCCACGCTCAACGGCAAGGGCAAGCTGGAGATGGAGCTGACGGTCGAGCGTGGCCGCGGTTATGTCTCCGCCGTGCAGAACAAGCAGGTGGGCCAGGAGATCGGCCGTATCCCGGTCGACTCCATCTACAGCCCCGTGCTGAAGGTCACGTACAAGGTCGAGGCGACCCGTGTCGAGCAGCGCACCGACTTCGACAAGCTGATCGTCGACGTCGAGACCAAGCAGGCCATGCGTCCGCGTGACGCCATGGCTTCGGCCGGTAAGACCCTGGTCGAGCTGTTCGGTCTGGCCCGCGAGCTCAACATCGACGCCGAGGGCATCGACATGGGCCCGTCCCCCACGGACGCCGCCCTCGCCGCCGATCTGGCGCTGCCGATCGAGGAGCTGGAGCTCACCGTTCGGTCGTACAACTGCCTCAAGCGTGAGGGCATCCACTCCGTGGGTGAGCTGGTCGCGCGCTCCGAGGCCGACCTGCTCGACATTCGTAACTTCGGTGCGAAGTCGATCGACGAGGTCAAGGCGAAGCTGGCGGGTATGGGCCTGGCGCTCAAGGACTCCCCGCCCGGATTCGACCCCACGGCTGCGGCGGACGCGTTCGGGGCCGATGACGACGCGGACGCCGGGTTCGTCGAGACCGAGCAGTACTAAGCAGTACCAAGAGCTCGGAACCGACTGCCGGTTCTTGGCTGCGGGCCGGTTTCTGGCTGGTCGCGCAGTTCCCCGCGTCCCTTTCGGGGCGCGGTCCCGTCCCTCTCTCGCGGGAGGGGCTGGTTGTTGCCGATGAGCGCCCGCTCATCGGGTCCTGACCTCGGTACCTCATACGGCCGGGGCAGATACCAAGGAGAAAGAAATGCCGAAGCCCACCAAGGGTGCCCGTCTGGGCGGCAGTGCCGCGCACGAGAAGCTGCTGCTCGCGAACCTCGCGAAGAGCCTTTTCGAGCACGGTCGTATCACCACCACCGAGGCGAAGGCCCGCCGTCTGCGGCCGTACGCCGAGCGTCTGGTCACCAAGGCGAAGAAGGGCGACCTTCACAACCGCCGCCAGGTGCTCCAGGTCATCACGGACAAGAGCGTCGTCCACACGCTCTTCACCGAGATCGGCCCGCGGTACGAGAACCGTCCGGGTGGCTACACCCGTATCACCAAGATCGGTAACCGTCGTGGCGACAACGCGCCCATGGCTGTCATCGAGCTGGTCGAGGCGCTGACGGTCGCGCAGGAGGCCACGGGTGAGGCCGAGGCGGCCACCAAGCGTGCCGCCAAGGACGCCGAGGTCGCCGAGACCAAGGTCGACACCACCAAGGCTGACGAGGCTCCGGCCGAGGAAGCTGCCGAGGAGTCCAAGGACGCGTAAGCGTTCTGCGGGGGGCTGTTCGTTGGCGGCCGCGGCTTCGTCGTGGTTGTTCGCGCAGTTCCCCGCGCCCCTTGGGGGGCGCGTTTGAGTGGGCCCGTTCCTGTATGGAGCGGGTCCGCTTTTTTGTACCTGAGAGGATTCTGGGGTGAGTGACGAAGTACAGGTCGGGTTCGTGCGGGTGCGGTTGGATCTTTCGTACGACGGGAGCGAGTTCTCCGGGTGGGCCAAGCAGGCCGGGGGGCGGCGGACCGTGCAGGGGGAGATCGAGGACGCTCTGCGGACCGTGACGCGGTCGAGGGAGACGTATGAGCTGACCGTGGCCGGGCGGACCGATGCCGGGGTGCATGCCCGGGGGCAGGTGGCCCATGTGGATCTGCCGGAGGCGGTCTGGCGTGAGCACCACGAGAAGCTGCTCAAGCGGCTCGCCGGGCGGTTGCCGAGGGATGTGCGGGTGTGGGCACTGAGGGAGGCGCCGAGTGGCTTCAACGCCCGGTTCTCGGCCGTCTGGCGGCGGTACGCGTACCGCGTCACCGACAATCCCGGCGGTGTCGATCCGTTGTTGCGCAATCACGTGCTGTGGCACGACTGGCCGCTCGACGTGGACGCCATGAATGAGGCCGCGCGGGGGCTGCTGGGGGAGCACGACTTCGCCGCCTACTGCAAGCGGCGGGAGGGGGCGACCACCATTCGTACGCTGCAGGAGCTGAGCCTGGTGCGGGGGGACGACGGGGTCGTCACCGCGACCGTGCGGGCCGATGCCTTCTGCCACAACATGGTGCGGTCGCTGATCGGGGCGCTGCTCTTCGTGGGGGACGGGCACCGGGGGGCCGACTGGCCCGGGAAGGTGCTGGCCGCCGGGGTGCGGGACTCCGCCGTGCATGTCGTACGGCCGCACGGGCTGACCCTGGAGGAGGTCGGGTATCCGGCCGACGAGCTGCTGGCCGCGCGGAACAAGGAGGCGCGGAACCGGCGGACCCTGCCGAGTGTGCCCGGGGGCGGTTGCTGCTGACCCCGGGCGGTCGGACGCGGGTTACTGCTCGTTGGCCGCGGCGGCCGCCTGGGTCTCGCCCCGGCGGCGGATCTGGTCGAAGGTGGACTTGCTGAGGTCGTCGCCGGCGGCGAAGGCGGCCTTGTCCTTCTCCGTCATGTCCTTGCCGTTGGTGAAGCCGGTGAGGGTGAAGTAGGCGTAGCGGCCGTAGGAGTTGGCGGTCGTGCGGCAGAACGTCGTACGGCAGAACGTCGGGACGCCGTCGCCGGAGAGCGAGACGATGGTGCTCTTCTTGTCCCAGTCGGTCTTGACCTTGGTGGCCTTGGCCTCGGTGTCGAAGAGGGCGACGCCGACCGTCACCGCGATCTTGTCCTTGTAGTACGTGACGCGCATGAAACGGGTGCAGCCGTTGCTGGTCAGGAGCTTGTCGAGGGTGCCCTGGACGGCCGAGGCGCAGTCTGTCGTCGAGGCTGTGGGGCCCTTGAGGTAGACGTTGTCCTTCTCGGTCAGCTGGGAGCCCGGGAAGAGGATGTCCGGGCTGATCGGGGCCTTGTCCTTGCCCGAGCTGGAGATGAAGTCCTTCGGGTCCAGCGGGGGCGGGGCCGAGGTAGGGGCGAACGACGGGTCCGTCTTGGCGCTGGCGCTCGGGATGTCCGCGGTGGCCGGCAGGTCGTTCGGGCCGTTCGCCGTGGTGGTGCCGCTGTCGGCGTTGACGACGGCGACGGCCACGGCCACGCCTATGCCGACCGTGGCGAGGGCGCCGCCGACGATCATCAGGAGTCTGCGGCGTCTGTTGCGTATTTCGGACTGCTCGGCGAGTGACGCCCAGTCCGGGGTCTGGTTACTGGTGGAATTCCACTGATTGTCCCACGGATTGTGAGAACCCCCGGGGCTCCACTGAGACCCCCCCTGCCCAAAGCTCATGGGCCGCAGTTTAGACGGGCGAGGGGAGGCCTTACTCAGTTATGGGTTACGCCTTGTCCTTCCAGCTGGCGACGAGCTTGCGCGTGCTGTGGTCGCTCAGCTTCTTGTACGAGAAGACGTCGATCTGGAGCTTGTGCCCGTTCGTGAACTTCATGTCGCAGGTCTTGGTCTTGCCCTTGCCCTTGACGTTGCACGTGTCCATCGTCGGGTTCTTCGCGGACAGGTCGTCGACGATGACGAGGAGACCGGTCGTGCCCGCCTTGGTGTCCCAGATCTTGAGGATCTCGCCCTTGGACGTGAACTTCACCTGGCCGCCGGGCACCGAGTAGTGACTCGACGCGGACGCCGTCCCGGCGGTGCCCAGCGTCAGCGCGACACCGGCCGCCACGATCGAGGCGGCCATGCTCTTGCGGAACTTCATGTGTGGAACCCCGTTTTTTTGCAGGTTGCTTGTCCGACTCACGCACCTCGCGGCGCGTGAGGCCGGATCGTATCGAACCCATGGGCGAAGTGGATCAAGGGGTGTCGCGGCCCCGGCCCGGGGCCGTTTTGACCCGTCCGGGGGCGCCCGGCTAAACTGCGTGTTCGTTATGTGTATTGGCTTGCCTCATTCTCACGTGGGGGGCCCTTACACCGGTCCACCGGGCCGATGACCAGCGAGCCAGCACGCGGTATGCGTCACCGCAGTGCGGCAAGGGCTGTCGTGATCGTCTTCGGTGACCTGTCAGGAACCTCACTGAAGAAGCGAAGGCTACGAACCGTGCGTACGTACAGCCCCAAGCCCGGCGACATCACTCGCCAGTGGCACGTCATCGACGCCCAGGACATCGTCCTGGGTCGTCTGGCGACCACCGCTGCCACCCTTCTGCGCGGCAAGCACAAGCCGATCTACGCCCCCCACGTCGACACTGGTGACTTCGTCATCATCATCAACGCGGACAAGGTCCACCTGTCCGGCAACAAGCGGACCCAGAAGATGGCCTACCGCCACTCCGGCTACCCGGGTGGTCTGCGCTCCGTCCGTTACGACGAGCTGCTGGAGAAGAACCCCGAGAAGGCCGTCGAGAAGGCCGTCAAGGGCATGCTCCCCAAGAACACCCTCGGCCGTCAGATGCTCTCCAAGCTGAAGGTCTACTCGGGCGACCAGCACCCGCACGCCGCCCAGCAGCCGGTGCCGTTCGAGATCACCCAGGTCGCGCAGTAAGTCCGGCCACACCCCCAAGCCTGAAGAAATCTGAGGAGAATCGTGGCCGAGACCACCGTCGAGCAGCCGGTCGAAGAGACCGAGACCGAGCTTGTCGACATTGACAGCTACACCACCGAGTCCGAGGTCCCCGTCGAGGGTGAGTACACCACTGAGACCTCGGGGGACCTTGCCGGCCGCTTCGGCGACCCCCAGCCGGCCGCCGGCCTGGGCCGTCGCAAGAACGCCATCGCGCGTGTGCGCATCGTGCCGGGCTCCGGCAAGTGGAAGATCAACGGGCGTACGCTCGAGGACTACTTCCCGAACAAGGTGCACCAGCAGGAGGTCAACGAGCCTTTCAAGGTTCTTGAGCTCGAGGGTCGCTACGACGTCATCGCCCGTATCGCCGGTGGCGGTGTCTCCGGTCAGGCCGGTGCGCTCCGTCTCGGTGTCGCCCGTGCGCTGAACGAGGCCGACGTCGACAACAACCGCGGCGCCCTCAAGAAGGCCGGCTTCCTCAAGCGCGACGACCGTGCGGTCGAGCGCAAGAAGGCCGGTCTGAAGAAGGCCCGTAAGGCTCCGCAGTACAGCAAGCGCTAAATCCCGCTTGCGCCGTATCACGCGCATCGCCCCGGCGGCACGTACCCGTGCCGCCGGGGCGGTTTGCGTAGCAGGGTTGATCGCTTATCACAGGCTTATACACAGACTGTCGGTACAACCCCGAAAGGGGGAGGACAGTCTCAGGGGATGTACTTGGTCCGGGGAGTACCGGGACACTCGGGGACACCGGGTAGGGGACCACCCGGTACGGGACCATCTGGTACGAGCCGCACATTCTCAGCAATTCGGAGGACACCACAGTGGGACGACTCTTCGGCACGGACGGCGTGCGCGGTGTCGCCAACGCGGATCTGACGGCCGAGCTCGCGCTCGGACTCTCCGTCGCGGCGGCACATGTACTCGCCGAGTCGGGAACGTTCGAGGGCCACAAGCCGGTGGCGGTGGTCGGGCGGGATCCGCGAGCGTCCGGGGAGTTCCTGGAGGCGGCCGTCGTGGCCGGCCTCGCCAGCGCGGGCGTCGACGTGCTGCGCGTCGGTGTGCTGCCCACCCCCGCGGTGGCGTTCCTCACCGGCGAGCTGGGCGCCGACCTCGGCGTGATGCTCTCCGCCAGCCACAACGCCATGCCCGACAACGGGATCAAGTTCTTCGCCCGCGGCGGCCACAAGCTCGCCGACGAGCTGGAGGACCGGATCGAAGGCGTGTACGAGGAGCACCGGACGGGGGCTCCCTGGGACCGGCCGACGGGCGCGGGTGTCGGGCGCGTCCGGTCGTACGACGAGGGCTTCGAGCGGTACGTCGCTCATCTGCTCTCCGTGCTGCCCAACCGGCTCGACGGGCTGAAGGTCGTCCTCGACGAGGCGCACGGCGCGGCCGCCGGGGTCTCGCCGGAGGTGTTCACGCGCGCCGGTGCCGAGATCGTCACCATCGGAACCGAGCCGAACGGGCTCAACATCAACGACGGGTGCGGGTCCACGCACCTCGGGAAGCTGCGCGCCGCCGTCGTGGAGCACGGGGCGCACCTCGGTATCGCGCACGACGGGGACGCGGACCGGTGCCTCGCCGTGGACCACGAGGGCAACGAGGTCGACGGGGACCAGATCCTGGCCGTACTCGCCCTGGCCATGCGGGAGCGGGGGGTGCTCCGGTCGGACACCGTGGTCGCGACCGTGATGTCCAACCTCGGCTTCAAGCTGGCGTTGGAGCGGGAGGGGCTGAAGCTGGTGCAGACCGGGGTCGGGGACCGGTATGTGCTGGAGGAGATGAAGGAGCACGGGTACGCCCTCGGGGGCGAGCAGTCCGGGCATGTGATCATCTCCGACCACGCGACGACCGGGGACGGGACGCTGACAGGGCTGCTGCTGGCGGCTCGGGTCGCACAGACCGGGCGTACGCTCAAGGACCTCGCCGGTGTGATGGAGCGGCTGCCGCAGGTGCTCATCAATGTGCCGGATGTGGATCGGTCGCGGGTGGGGACATCCGTGGAGCTGGCGGCGGCGGTGGCTGAGGCGGAGGGGGAACTCGGGTCTACGGGGCGGGTGTTGTTGCGGCCGTCCGGGACCGAGCCGTTGGTTCGGGTGATGGTCGAGGCTGCGGATATCGAGCAGGCGCGGGCTGTGGCTGGGCGGCTTGCTGATGTTGTGAAGTCTGCGTTGGGCTGATTCTCCGGGTTCGGGGTGGGGGAACTGTGCGTTGCGGGCTGCCGGTTCGTTGTGGCTTGTCGCGCAGTTCCCCGCGCCCCTGACGGGGCGCGGGGCCCCGGGGCTCTTAACGGGGCTTGGACCACAGCCACTTCTGGAAGAGCAGGGTGAGGGTGCCGGCCAGGACGATGCCCAGGAGGTTCAGGAGCAGTTGCTCTGTGGAGCCCACCGTCTGCTTCGTGTCGCCGTAGCTCAGGGCCACTGCCGCGTTGGCGGCCGCCGGGACCGTGGTGACCGAGATGGCCACGCCTACCAGGGCGCCTGACTTGGCCGAGGTCAGGGAGAGGGTGCCCGCGATGCCGGCCAGGACGGCCACGACGAAGGAGAAGGCGTCGGGGGCGTAGACGAAGGCCGTGTTGGGGCGGTCGGCGTCCAGTTGTTCCCTGCTGAACAGGTTGAGCGCGTCCATGAAGAGGCTGAAGCCGACCGTCGCGGCCATGGCCACCGCGAAGCCCACGATCAGGGCGATGAGGGAGCGGAGCGCCAGGCGCGGGTGGCGTTGGACGAGGGCCGTGCTGAAGCCGGCCAGGGGGCCGAACTCCGGGCCGACCGCCATCGCGCCGACGATCAGGATCGCGTTGTCGAGGACCACACCACAGGCCGCGATCATCGTGGCGAGGGTGAGGAAGGCGACGTAGGTGATGGAGAGCGTCGACTCCTCGTGGGTCGCGTCCGTGAGGTGCTCCCACAGGACGGCGTCCGCGCCCTCGCCCGGCGCGTCCTTCTCGGCCTTGTCGGCGCGCTCGGAGAGCGACAGGTCGATGTTCTCGACGGCGATGGAGCCGGTCCTGTCGAGGTCCAACTCCCTGAGCGCGGCGATCAGTTCGTCGCCCGCTTCGCGTGCGACGTCGCACATCACGACGTCCCCGGCGGGGTTGCGGGCGGCGCCCGGTACGACGACGAGATGCGTGGTGCCGACCGTTTTCTCGATCAGGAGCGCGACCTCGTCCGTCTTGTCGGCCGGGGTGATCAGACGCAGATGCAGCATGCTCGCAGGGTAGCCGGGCTCTGTTACGGGCTTACAGCCTGCGCTGGCCTACGGCTTCCACGGGCTTACAGCTTGCGCAGGCTGAGGCGGCGTACCTTGTGGTCCGCGCCCTTGCGGATGATGAGGGTGGCGCGGCCGCGGGTGGGGGCGATGTTCTCCACGAGGTTGGGCTTGTTGATGGTGTGCCAGAGGGTGCGGGCGTAGTCGAGGGCCTCGTCCTCGGAGACCTGGGTGTACTTGCGGAAGTACGAGTCGGGCTTCTGGAAGGCGGTCTGGCGGAGCTTCTTGAAGCGGTTCAGGTACCAGCGCTCGATGTCGTCGGCGCCGGCGTCGACGTACACGCTGAAGTCGAAGTAGTCGGCGAGACCCACGCGGGTGCGGCCGTCGCTGCCGGGGAGGGCGGGCTGGAGGACGTTGAGGCCCTCGACGATGAGGATGTCGGGGCGGCGGACCGTGAGCCGTTGGTCGGGGACGATGTCGTAGATGAGGTGGGAGTAGACGGGGGCCGTCACCTCGTCCTTGCCGGCCTTGATGTCGGCGACGAAACGGGTCAGGGCCCGGCGGTCGTAGGACTCGGGGAAGCCCTTGCGGGAGACCAGGCCGCGTTCCCGGAGGTCCTTCATGGGGAGCAGGAAGCCGTCGGTGGTGACCAGTTCCACGCGCGGGTGCTCGGGCCAGCGGGCGAGGAGGGCCTGGAGGAGACGGGCGACGGTGGACTTGCCGACGGCGACGGAGCCGGCGACGCCGATGACGAACGGGGTGCCGGACTGGGAGCCCTGTTCGCCCAGGAAGGTGTTCAGGGCGCCGCGCAGGCCGTCGGTGGCGCCGATGTAGAGGTTGAGGAGCCGGGACAGCGGCAGATAGATGTCCCGTACCTCGTCGAGGTCGATGACATCGCCCAGACCGCGCAGCTTCTCGACCTCCTCGGCGTTCAGTGGCAGCGGCGTCTTTTCGCGCAGCGCGCTCCACTCGGTACGGGTGAGGTCGACGTAGGGAGTCGCCTCCGGCCTGGGCCGGTGGGCGCTCCGCGGCAACGAGGAGACCGGTGAGATCACAGTCCATTGTTAACGGAGTTCGAACGGGTGGCGGGGTGGGGTCCGTCACGCTCGGGGGCACGGTAGAGGTTTTTCCTTCGCTGTGCGTGAACTGTGGCGAAGGTATGGACCTCGGGTGGGGGAAGGGCTAGCGTCCCGGCAGTCGGGAGGGAGCCGCCTTCCGGCTGACCAGGGGGAAATGGGGGTCGGGGTGGCTTTTGGCGTGGGTGCGCGCTTACGGGACGCGCTACGACGGGGGTCTACGCGCGGTGACGCGGAGTTCGCCGGGCGGGTGTGCAGTGAGCTGTCGGCGGATATGCCGGACGAGGATCTGGGCGAGTGCCTCGACGACGCGATGGACATGTACCGGATGGGGAGCAAGCCGCGGTGTGAGGAGGTCGAGTACCTGGGGATGGTGCGGGAGGCGATCGACCGGATCGAGGAGGGGGAGTGAGGGGGCGCCCTCAGATCAGCAGGTCCTTGTAGTAGACGCTGGCCTTCTTGCGGTCGTCGGTGTCGGACGTCACCGAGCCGAAGCCGCTGCACAGGCGTACGGCCTGGGGATTTGTCCACGACGGACCGAGGATTCCTCGGCCAGTCCGAGGACGCCGAGATCCTCTGCCTCGGCGGGTTCCTGGCCTGCCTGATCACCGCGGTGATGGTGTGAGGCGCCCCGTCAGGCCGTGATGTCCCGCCAGGCCCTCGGAATCGCCTCCGCGACGTCGTGAGCCCCCGCCGGGGCTCCTTCGGCCGCGAACCGCCCCGCCAGGCCGTGGACGTACGCCGCCACGCTCGCCGCGTCCAGGGGGGAGAGGCCGGCGGCCAGGAGGGAGCCGGTGAGGCCGGAGAGGACGTCGCCGCTGCCGGCGGTGGCGAGCCAGGGGGTGCCGGTGGGGTTGACGCGGACCGGGGTGTCCGGTGTCGGCGCGGCGACGAGGGTCGTGGAGCCCTTGAGGAGGACCGTGGCGTTGTAGGCGCGGGCCAGGTCGCGTACGGCGGTGAGGCGGGCGGATTCGACCTCCTCGCGGGAGACGCCCAGGAGGGCCGCCGCTTCTCCGGCGTGAGGGGTCATCAGGGTGGGGGCCGTGCGGGTGCGGACCGTTTCGCGGTCGGCGAGGCGGAGGCCGTCGGCGTCGAGCAGGACGGGGACGTCCGTGGCGAGGGCCTCGGCGACCGGGGCCGCGTCGTCGCCCGCGCCGGGGCCCGTGACCCAGGCCTGGACCCGTCCCGCCTTCTTCGGGCCGCTGTCCGAGATCAGGGTCTCCGGGAAGCGGGCGAGGACCGCGTCGGCGGCCGGGCCCACGTAGCGGACGGCGCCCGCGCCGGCGCGCAGGGCGCCCGCGACCGCCAGGACCGCCGCGCCCGGGTAGCGGGTCGAGCCCGCCGCGATCCCTACGACTCCCCGGCGGTACTTGTCGCTCTCCTGGGACGGGTGCGGGAGCAGGGCCGCCACGTCCGCGTGCTGGAGCGACTCCAGGACGGGGGTGGCCGGGAGGGTGTCGGCCAGGCCGATGTCGATGAGGCGGACCGGGCCGGCGTACTCGCGGGCCGGGTCGATGAGCAGGCCCGGTTTGTGGGTGCCGAAGGTGACGGTGAGGTCGGCGCGGACGGCTGCGCCGTGCACCTCGCCGGTGTCCGCTTCGATGCCGCTCGGGAGGTCCACGGCGATGACCGTGGCGGGGGAGGCGGCCACGAGGTCGGCGAGGTGGGCGGCTTCGGGGCGGAGGCCGCCCTTGCCGCCGATGCCGACGATGCCGTCGAGGACGAGGTCGGCGTGGTGGATGAGGTCGGCGGCGGTCTGGGGGGTCGCTGTGGTGCCGCCTGCGTGGAGGAGGGCCTTGAGGGCTTCCGGGTGGGTGCGGTCGGGGGTGAGGAGGACGGCGGTCACTCCCGCGCCGCGTTTGGCCAGGCGGGCGCCGGCGTAGAGGGTGTCGCCGCCGTTGTCGCCGCTGCCGGTGAGGAGGACGATGCGGCTGCCGTAGACCCGGGCCAGCGCGTCCGCGCAGGTGGCGGCGAGGCCGGCGGCGGCGCGTTGCATCAGGGCGCCGTCGGGGAGTCGCGCCATGAGGGTGCGTTCGGCTGTGCGGACGGTTTCTACACGGTGGGCTGAGCGCATGGGGATGAGTCTGCCTTGCGGAGGGGGTGGGGTGCAGTTGGGCCTGGGGTGTTGGGCGCCCTCGGCTGTCGCTGGGCGGGGGTCGGTTTCGCTCACCGGCGCTCGCCGGGTGCCGCTCTCTTTGGGATGGGCGCCGCCCCAGCGGCACGAGGGCCCTAGGACAGGGGAACTGCGCGACCAGCCACAGCGTGCCCGCAGTCGCGCGACGACCGGCACCCCCGAGCTGATGGGCGCCCGCCCTCAGCCCTCCGCCACCACCACCGCCGAAGCCACCCCCGCGTCGTGGCTCAAAGAGATGTGCCAGGACTTGACGCCCAGTTCGGCGGCGCGGGACGCGACCGTGCCGGTTACTCGGAGGCGGGGTTGGCCGGAGGGTTCGACGTAGACCTCGGCGTCGGTCCAGCGGAGGCCGCTGGGGGCGCCGAGGGCCTTCGCGAGAGCCTCCTTCGCGGCGAAGCGGGCCGCGAGGGAGGCGATGCCCCGGCGTTCGCCGCTGGGGAGGAGGAGTTCGCTGGGGAGGAAGAGGCGATCGGCCATGCTGGGCGTACGGTCCAGGGAGGCGCGGAAACGGTCGATCTCGGCGACGTCGATGCCGACTCCGATGATGGGCATGATCCGCAGCCTACGGTGACCTCGCCGAGCGGAGTCCCGCCCCCGGCCCGGCAAGCCACCGACTCACTCCACCGTCACCGACTTCGCCAGGTTCCGCGGCTGGTCCACCTCGTTCCCCCGGGCCGTGGCCAGTTCGCAGGCGAAGACCTGGAGGGGGACCGTGGCGACCAGCGGCTGCAGCAGCGTCGGGGTCGCCGGGATGCGGATCAGATGGTCGGCGTAGGGGACCACCGCCTCGTCGCCCTCCTCCGCGATGACGATCGTGCGGGCGCCCCGCGCGCGGATCTCCTGGATGTTGGAGACGATCTTGTCGTGGAGGAGGGAGCGGCCCGCGGGGGAGGGGACCACGACGACGACGGGGAGGTCCTCCTCGATCAGGGCGATCGGGCCGTGCTTCAGCTCGCCCGCCGCGAAGCCCTCGGCGTGCATGTACGCCAACTCCTTGAGCTTCAGGGCGCCTTCCAGCGCCACCGGGTAGCCCACGTGGCGGCCGAGGAACAGCACCGTGTTCTTGGTGGCGAGGGTGCGTGCCAACTCCCGTACCGGCTCCATCGTTTCGAGGACCCGCTCCACCTCGCAGGAGATCCGGGAGAGGTCGCGGATCACGGCCCGGATCTCGTCGCCCCACTTGGTGCCGCGCACCTGGCCGAGATAGAGGGCCACCAGGTAGCAGGCCACCAGCTGCGTCAGGAACGCCTTCGTCGAGGCGACCGCCACCTCCGGGCCCGCGTGGGTGTACAGGACCGCGTCGGACTCACGGGGGATCGTCGAGCCGTTGGTGTTGCAGATGGCGAGGACGCGGGCGCCCTGTTCGCGGGCGTGGCGCAGGGCCATCAGGGTGTCCATGGTCTCGCCGGACTGGGAGATGGCGATGACCAGCGTGTGCGGGTCGAGGATCGGGTCCCGGTAGCGGAACTCGCTCGCCAGCTCGACCTCGCACGGGATACGGGTCCAGTGCTCGATGGCGTACTTGGCGATGAGGCCCGCGTGGAACGCCGTACCGCACGCGACGATGACCACCTTGTTCAGCTCGCGCAGCGTCGACGCGGAGATCCGGACCTCGTCCAGGGTGAGTGAACCCGCCGCGTCGATACGGCCGAGGAGCGTGTCCGCGACCGCCTTGGGCTGCTCGGCGATCTCCTTGAGCATGAAGTAGTCGTAGCCGCCCTTCTCCGCGGCCGACGCGTCCCAGTCGACGTGGTAGGAGCGGACGTCGGCGGGGCGGCCGTCGAAGGTCGTCACTGTCACCCCGTCGCGGCGCAGTTCGACGACCTGGTCCTGGCCCAGCTCGATCGCCGAGCGCGTGTGGGCGATGAACGCGGCCACGTCCGAGGCGAGGAAGGCCTCGCCCTCCCCGACGCCGACCACGAGGGGCGAGTTCCGGCGCGCGCCCACGACCACGTCCGGCGCGTCCGCGTGCACCGCGACCAGCGTGAACGCGCCCTCCAGCCGGCGGCACACCAGCCGCATCGCCTCCGCGAGGTCGTCGCACGAGGAGAACTCCTCGGCGAGGAGATGGGCGACGACCTCGGTGTCCGTCTCGGAGGCCAGGGCGTGGCCCCGCTCGGCCAGTTCGGTGCGCAGCGCGGCGAAGTTCTCGATGATGCCGTTGTGGACGACGGCCACCCGGCCCGCGTTGTCCAGGTGGGGGTGGGCGTTGGTGTCCGTGGGGCCGCCGTGGGTGGCCCAGCGGGTGTGGCCGATGCCGGTCGAGCCGGTCGGCAACGGGCGGCCGACCAACTCCTTCTCCAGGTTGACCAGCTTCCCGGCCTTCTTGGCGGCGGCCAGGCCCCCGTCGGCCAGGACCGCCACGCCCGCGGAGTCGTACCCCCGGTACTCCAGCCGCTTCAGCCCGGCCAGCACCACGTCGAGCGCGGACTGCGAGCCGACGTATCCCACGATTCCGCACATACCAACCCCTGTGTCATGCCCTGTGTCGTACCGTTCGCGACCTGTCGTGTGCCGTATGTGACTGTACGTGACAGTGAGGCGCCCGGTGAGCCCTCATATCGGGTGACTTCCCCCGCGTATATCGGGTGACCGCACGCGCGGCACCCCCGTGCGCGCGGGGGCGGCACGTATCGCTGATCACATGACGAGCAGACGAATGACGTTCCGGGCGAGCGGACGCACCACATCCCGGGCTCTCGCCGTGGTCCCGGCCCTCGTGGCCGTCCTTCCCATGGCCGGAGCCGCGGCCGATCCCGGTGGGGTTCTGTGCGATGCGGGCTGCGGGTTCGTCGTGGCTTGTCGCGCAGTTCCCCGCGCCCCTTTTGAGTCGGGCTGCGCCCGTTCGAAAGGGGCGCGGAAGGGGGCTTCGTGGGCTCTGAGACACTGGGGCTGACATGAGTGAGACAGCACCTCTGCGGAGCGCGCCCCTGCGGGCCCGTGCCGAGATCGATCTGGATGCCCTGCGGGCCAATGTGCGGACGTTGCGCGCGTTGGCGCCGGGTGCTGACCTGATGGCCGTGGTCAAGTCGGACGCGTACGGCCATGGGGCGGTGCGGTGTGCCCGGGCGGCGGTCGAGGCGGGGGCGACCTGGCTGGGGACGGCCACGCCCGAGGAGGCGCTGGCGCTGCGGGCGGCGGGGCTGTCGGGGCGGCTCATGTGCTGGTTGTGGGCGCCGGGCGGGCCCTGGCGCGAAGCCGTCGAGGCCGAAGTGGATGTCGCGGTCAGCGGGATGTGGGCGCTGCGCGAGGTCGCCGACGCCGCCCGTGACGTGGGCGTACGCGCGCGCGTGCAGCTCAAGGCCGACACCGGGCTCGGGCGGAACGGCTGCCAGCCGGACGACTGGCCGGAACTCGTCGCCGAGGCGCTGCGCGTGGAGGCCGAGGGGCTCCTCACCGTCACCGGACTCTGGTCGCACTTCGCGTGCGCCGACGAGCCGGGGCACCCGTCCATCGAGGCCCAGCTCACCCGCTTCCGCGAGATGGTCGCGTACGCCGAGGCACAGGGCGTCCGCCCCGAGGTGCGGCACATCGCCAACTCGCCCGCCACCCTCACCCGCCCGGACACGCACTTCGACCTCGTACGCACCGGAATCGCGGTCTACGGCATCTCGCCCAGCCCGGAACTCGGCAGCTCCGCCGACCTCGGGCTGCGCCCGGTGATGCGGCTCAGCGCCTCGCTCGCGCTGGTCAAGCATGTCTCCGGGGGCCACGGCGTCAGCTACGGCCATCACTACGTCACGCCCGGCGACACGACCCTCGGCCTGGTGCCCGTCGGCTACGCGGACGGCATTCCCCGGCACGCCTCCGGCACCGGGCCCGTCCTGGTCGGCGGCAAGTGGCGGACGGTCGCGGGCCGGGTCGCCATGGACCAGTTCGTCGTCGACCTCGGCGGGGACGAACCCGCCGCCGGGGACGAGGTCGTGCTGTTCGGCGCGGGTGACGGGGGCGAGCCGACCGCGGAGGACTGGGCGAAGGCGGCCGGAACCATCGCGTACGAGATCGTGACGCGCATCGGAACCCGCGTTCCGCGCGTCTACGTCCACACGGGTGAGTGAGCGGGCGGGTGCGACGGCGCATGCGGCCCATGAGTATGTGACCACCGGTGCGTGATCCCGGGGGTGTGATGCCGGGTACGCGATTCCGGGTGTGTGATCCGGGATACGTGAGCACGAGCGCATGAACGGGCAGTGCCTGAACACGAGTAAGTGAAAGACAAACAAGACTGGTAACTCCGTACTGGTGTGCGGAGGGTAGCGGAATCGGCAGCAGGCCCTACGTCGGCGAAGAGGAGCGGGATGTGAGCGAGAGCAGCGCGGAGGCCGTGGAGGCCGTCGCGAGCGCGGCCGCCGCCACGGCCGCGTCCGGCGACGGGGCCTGGCGCAGGGCCGGGGTCGCGGGGGCGGCGATAGGCGTGGTCGCGGCGGGCGCGGCCGCCGGCGTCGCCATAGAGCGGCTCACCGTCGGGCGCGGCATGCGCAGGAGGGCCCGCCTCGCGCTCGACTCCACCGGCCCGTACGGGGCGCTTCGCGGCACCCCCGGCAAGGCGTACGCCGACGACGGCACCGAGCTGTACTACGAGGTCGACGACGTCGAGCCCGAGGTCGGCCTCTCGCCCCGCAGGCGTCGGCTCTTCGGCCGCAAGGCCCCGGCCCCCGTCACCGTCGTCTTCAGCCACGGCTACTGCCTCAACCAGGACTCCTGGCACTTCCAGCGGGCGGCGCTGCGCGGTGTCGTCCGGACCGTGCACTGGGACCAGCGCAGCCACGGCCGCTCCGGGCGCGGGGTGGGCCAGGTGCAGGACGAGCTGCCGCTCACCATCGACCAGCTCGGGCGCGACCTGAAGGCCGTGATCGACGCGGCGGCGCCCCGGGGGCCGATCGTGCTCGTCGGGCACTCCATGGGCGGTATGACCGTCATGGCGCTGGCCGCGCACTACCCCGAGCTGATCCGGGAGAGAGTCGTCGCCGTCGCTCTGGTCGGTACGTCGTCGGGGCGGCTCGGCGAGGTCAACTTCGGGCTGCCGGTCGCGGGCGTCAACGCGGTGCGGCGGGTGCTGCCGGGTGTGCTGAGGGCGCTGGGGCAGCAGGCCTCGCTGGTGGAGCGGGGGCGGCGGGCGACCGCCGATCTGTTCACCGGGATCATCAAGCGGTACTCGTTCGCGTCCCGGGACGTCGATCCGGCGGTCGCGCGGTTCGCCGAGCGGATGATCGAGGGCACGCCGATCGATGTGGTCGCCGAGTTCTATCCGGCGTTCACCGAGCACGACAAGACCGAGGCGCTGGCGACGTTCATCGAGCTGCCAGTTCTCGTGCTGGCCGGGGTCAAGGA
Source organism: Streptomyces sp. CA-210063 (assembly GCF_024612015.1). NCBI lineage: Bacteria > Bacillati > Actinomycetota > Actinomycetes > Kitasatosporales > Streptomycetaceae > Streptomyces > Streptomyces sp. CA-210063. Next base: position 3,996,744 of record NZ_CP102512.1, on the reverse strand, counting down.
CCTCGTCACGCCGAGTGAGCACAGCGAGGCGATCGCCGATCTGCTGCCGGAAGCGGAGCTGGTGCTCGTCCCGGACGCGGGGCATCTGGTGATGCTGGAGCATCCCGAGGTCGTGACGGACCGGCTCGCCGACCTGCTCACGCGCGCGGGGGCCGTGCCGGCGGGGGCTACCGTAAGCGGTTATGGAAGCGCCAGCAGCACCGCACGTCCAGGGTGAGCCCATGTCGTCTCTTCAGATCACCGTCAAGTCTCCCGAGCAGATGCTGGAGCTGGGCCGTCGGCTGGCCGAGCTGCTTTGTGCGGGGGATCTCGTGATGCTCAACGGGGAGCTGGGGGCCGGGAAGACGACCCTCACCCGGGGGCTCGGGGAGGGGCTGGGGGTGCGGGGTGCGGTCACCTCGCCGACCTTCGTCATCGCCCGTGTGCATCCGTCCCTCGCGGCGGGGCCGCCGCTCGTCCACGTCGACGCGTATCGCCTGGGCGGCGGGCTGGACGAGATGGAGGACCTGGACCTCGATGTCTCGCTGCCCGAATCGGTGATCGTGGTGGAGTGGGGCGAGGGGAAGGTCGAGGAACTGACCGACGACCGGCTGAACGTCGTCATCCACCGGGCGGTCGGGGACACGACCGACGAGGTGCGGCACGTGACGGTCACCGGGCTGGGGGAGCGGTGGGACTCCGTCGAGCTGGGTGTGTTGTCGGCCTGACGCGCGGCGCCCCGATCGTCTGTTCCGACAAGGTGTCGGCAAAATGTTGCGTGGGGCGTCTTCGGCGTGGTCACATGGTAACCAGTCCTTGGTTAGGTCTACCTAACTTGGTTCGCCGGTGGCACCAGGAGGCGTCCATGCCAGCATCGAAGCGACGTGAGCGGCAGCCGTCCGGGGTGGCTGGGGTGTCGATGCGGGACCTGTTGGCGGCGGGCGTGGCGGCGAAGGCCGTGTCCACGCCGCCGGTGGCTCCGCCGGTGAAGGTGGAGGAACGGCGGCCTGCGGCTGAACGGTGCCCCAAGGCCGCATAGCGCTCTGGGTGGGGTGGATCCGTTCGTTTCGCGACTGCGGGTGAGTGGGGGTTGTTCGCGCAGTTCCCCGGGCCCCTGAAAGATCAGGCCCTCGGCGCTTACAAGGCGCCCCCCTATTCGACCACGACCACCTTCATACCGATGCCCGCGAACTCCCACATCGCCTTGCCGTCCTTGCGGGACTCGCGGATGCCGCCCGTTTTGGTGGTGGGGTCGGGCTGGGGGGTGGAGCCGTCGACCGCCGCGCTGAAGCCGATGGACACGCCGTCGACCGTCGCGAAGCGGACGACGTGTTCGATGGGGGTGCCGTCGGAGCCGGTGACGGCGGCGGAGCGGGACGTGACGATGTAGTCGGCGGGGGTGGGGTCGACCGTGCTGGGGGTGACCTCGAAGGTGCGGGCGACCTTGTCGTTGCCGCCGACCAGCCAGACGCGGTCCTCGTCGAGGGAGTAGACGACACGCTCGCCCGTGCCCGAGTCGTCGGGGAGGAGCTCGGCGGTGTCCTTCTCCTCGGCGGGGGTCTTGGACTTCGGGAGCGCCGAGGACTTCGAGGGGGACGGTTTCCCCAGGTCGTCAGGCACGTTCGCCGACGCCTGGTAGGTGAGGAAACCGACTGCGGCGATGGCCGCCGCGGTGAGCCCGGCCACGAATCCCGAGCTGCTACTGGCCACCTTCTGTGCCCACCTCTCGTACCCACGTACGCCCTTGAAGTACGTCTGTGCTGTGACGGTAGCAGCAGAGGCGGCGTGGACCGGGTCGGCCGTGTCCCGGCCCGAAGCGCCGTAGGCTGTTTGCGTGCTCTTGCTCGCTCTGGATACCGCCACCCCCGCCGTCACCGTCGCGCTGCACGACGGGACGGATGTCGTCGCCGCGTCGAGCCAGGTGGACGCGCGTCGCCACGGGGAACTGCTGCTGCCCGCCGTCGACCGGGTCCTCGTCGAGGCGGGCACCCGCCTCGACGCCGTCACCGGCATCGTCGTGGGCATCGGTCCCGGCCCGTACACCGGGCTGCGCGTCGGCCTCATGACCGCCGACACCTTCGGCCTCGCCCTCGGGGTCCCCGTCCACGGACTGTGCACCCTCGACGGGCTCGCGTACGCGGCCGGGGCCGAGGGAACGGTCGAGGGACCGTTCGTGGTGGCGACCGACGCCCGGCGCAAGGAGGTGTACTGGGCGCGGTACGAGGACGCGCGGACGAGAGTGACCGAGCCGGCGGTCGACCGGCCCGCCGAGATCGCGGAGCTGGTGGCCGGGCTGCCCGCGGTGGGCGCCGGGGCGCTGCTCTACCCGGACACCTTCACCGACGCCCGCGCGCCCGAGCACGTCTCCGCGGCCGCCCTCGCGGCGCTGGCCGCGAGAAGACTCGCGGCGGGCGAGGAACTGGAGGCGCCCCGGCCGCTGTATCTGCGCCGGCCGGACGCCCAGGTGCCCAAGAACTACAAGGTGGTCACCCCCAAGTGACGACCGCGGTGCTGCGCGAGATGCGCTGGTGGGACATCGAGCCCGTACTGGAGCTGGAGAAGGACCTCTTCCCCGAGGACGCCTGGTCCCGGGGCATGTTCTGGTCGGACCTCGCCCACGCGCGGGGCCCGCACGCGACCCGGCGGTATGTCGTGGCGGAGTCCCCGGACGAGGACGGGCGGATCGTCGGCTACGGGGGCCTCGCCTCCGCAGGGGACGTCGCCGACGTCCAGACCATCGCCGTCGCCCGCGAACACTGGGGCACCGGCCTCGGCGCGCTGATCCTCACCGAACTGCTGCGGGCCGCCACCGCCTTCGAGTGCGCTCAGGTGATGCTCGAATGCCGCGTCGACAACGTCCGCGCCCAGAAGCTCTACGAGCGCTTCGGCTTCGAGGCGATCGGCTTCCGCCGCGGCTACTACCAGCCGGGGAACGTGGACGCGCTGGTCATGCGCCTCAACGACCCCTCCACATCCGTATCCGTACAAGGGACCGAGATCAATGGCTAGGTCAATCGCTGGGTCAATGGCTGACGAACCCCTGGTCCTGGGGATCGAGACCTCCTGCGACGAGACCGGCGTCGGCGTCGTGCGCGGTACGACACTGCTGGCCGACGCGATCGCGTCGAGCGTCGACGAGCACGCCCGTTTCGGCGGGGTGGTGCCGGAGGTCGCCTCGCGCGCGCATCTGGAGGCGATGGTCCCGACGATCGACCGCGCGCTGAAGGAAGCGGGGGTGAGCGCGAAGGACCTCGACGGCATCGCGGTCACCGCCGGGCCGGGGCTCGCGGGTGCGCTGCTGGTCGGCGTCTCGGCGGCGAAGGCGTACGCGTACGCGCTGGGCAAGCCGCTGTACGGCGTCAATCACCTCGCCTCCCACATCTGCGTCGACCAGCTGGAGCACGGGGCGCTGCCCGAGCCGACGATGGCACTGCTCGTGTCCGGGGGCCATTCGTCGTTGCTCCTTTCGACGGACATCACGTCGGACGTACGGCCGATGGGCGCGACGATCGACGACGCGGCGGGGGAGGCCTTCGACAAGATCGCGCGGGTGCTCAACCTCGGGTTCCCGGGTGGTCCGGTCATCGACCGGTACGCGCGGGAGGGTGACCCGGGCGCGATCGCGTTCCCGCGCGGGCTGACCGGGCCCCGCGACCCGGCCTACGACTTCTCCTTCTCGGGTCTGAAGACCGCCGTGGCCCGCTGGATCGAGGCCAAGCGCGCGGCGGGGGAGGACGTTCCGGTGCGGGATGTCGCGGCTTCCTTCCAGGAGGCCGTGGTGGATGTGCTGACGCGCAAGGCCGTGCGGGCGTGCCGTGATCAGGGGGTGGATCATCTGATGATCGGCGGGGGTGTCGCCGCCAACTCCCGGCTGCGGGTGCTGGCGCAGGAGCGGTGCGAGGCGGCCGGGATCCGACTCCGGGTGCCTCGGCCGAAGTTGTGCACCGACAACGGGGCGATGGTGGCGGCGCTGGGCGCGGAGATGGTCGCGCGGGGGCGGGCCGCTTCGGACTGGGATCTGTCGGCGGACTCGTCGTTGCCGGTGACGGATCCCCATGTGCCGGGGCGTGCGCATGACCACGTTCACGAGGTCGGCAAAGAGAACCTGTACTCGTGACCGTCGCGCTGATGTGGGAGGCCCGGGCGGTGGCCGGGCGGGGAGAGGAACTCCTCGCCTGGGCGCGGGCCCAGGAGCTCCCCGTACGGCCGCTGCGGCGCGAGACGTTCCGGGCGCCGCAGGACCGGGTGCTGGTCATCACGTGGTGGGACGCGGAGTACGACGCGGAACTGCCCGAACTGCCGGAGCCGACCGGGGAGTTGGTCAGCCGGGCGGTGCATCGGTGGCGGTTCGAGTCGGTGGGGGCGGATTGAACGGCGCGTAAAGATCGCCGTGACCCCGAGCATGGTGGCGACAACTTTCCACCAGTAGTCGGGCAGCGCCGAAAGTCTGCGGGCGGCGAACAGGACCGCAAGGGTGACCACCAGGACGGCCGCCGACGCCATGGCCATGCGTAGTTTCAGGTGGCTGGTTCGGCCACCCTTGAGCCGAAACGCCAGGTCACGGTTGAAAGATCCGTATGGAAGCGGAACGTATTCCGGTGGGACTCGCCCATTCTCCCAGAATTCATCAGGGGGTGGGTTTATGTGGCCCTTATTCCGAGCGGAATGGATCTTTCTTTGTGAAGCATTGACCGTGTTCGATCAATGCGGGTAGAAGTGGCAGCCACTGTGAAGATCGTGTGGTTCGGGGGCTGTTGTGTCGTCGGTTGCAACGGGACGTCAAGTCGGTGCGCCTGCAAGACACTTGAGGGACATAGCGGTCTTCGTGACGTCAATGGGTGTGCTTGCGGGCATTCCGGCGGTGAGCGTCTCCGCCACTGCCCCTGCGGCGTACGCGGATGCGAGTTCCGGCTCTTCCGGGAGGAGCCTTTCGGAGGCTGATGAAGCTGCCGAGAAGGCGGTGGAGACCGGCGAGCGCGTGGAGATCGTGGGGGAGCGCACCGAATACGCGACGACGTACGCGAATCCGGACGGGGAGACTTTCTCCCTGAGCATGTCCACGGTTCCGGTCCGAGTGCGGCAGACCGATGGGGCGTGGGCCGAGCCGGACGCGACGCTGGAGCAGCGGGCCGATGGCACGATCGGTCCGAAGGCTGCCGTGACCGATCTGTCGTTCTCCGGCGGAGGTGACGGGGGCGGCCTCGTCACCGTGGCGGAGGGCGGGCAGTCGCTGACCGTCGGGTGGCCGGGTGAGCTTCCCGAACCGACGCTCGATGGTGCGTCGGCGGTGTATGTGGACGTACTGCCGGGCGTCGATCTGCGGCTGACCGCGACGACCGAGGGCTACCGCGAGGTGCTGGTGGTCAAGTCGGCCGAAGCGGCGGCGAGTGACGAGCTGCAGAGGCTGGACTTTCCCGTCGAGGCGCAGGGACTGACACTGCGGGGTGGCGCCGGTGGCGGTCTGGACGCGGTCGACGAGAACGGCAACGCCGTGTTCCGTACGCCCACCGCGCGTCAATGGGACTCCGCCGGGGACGCGGCGAGCTCGGAGACGTCGGCTATGTCGCTCGCGTCGTCGGACACGGACAGCGCGGCGGACGACTCCTCCGCTCACGACGGTGAGTTCACACCTGACCCCGCCAAGGGACCCAGCGACGGCGACGCTTCCGCCGTACTACCCGTCACAGCCGACGACGACTCGATCACGGTCGTTCCCGATGCCGATCTGCTGACCGGTGCCGACACGGTGTACCCGCTGTATATCGACCCCGACGTCTCCTGGGGCGAGTCCGAGCGCACGGTGCTGTCCTCGGACGGTGACACCTTCTACAACTTCTCCGGTGGTGACGACGGTGAGGGTGTCGGTTACTGCAGTACGTATGTGACCGGCGGGTACGCGTACTACTGCGGTTCGGGTTACAAGCAGCGGATGTACTTCGAGTTCTCGCCGAGCAAGCTGCGCGGCAAGCGGGTGCTGGACGCCACGTTCCGCGTGACCGAACGCTGGTCGATGTCCTGCGAGAAGACGACCATCGATCTCATCCGTACGCCGAACATCTCGTCCTCGACGAAGTGGCCCGGCCCGACCAGCAACTGGGACAAGCTGGGTGACCAGAGCTTTGCGGCTGGGCGTGGCACGATGTGTGATCCGAGTCAGCCGGATGCGCCGCTCGAGTTCAACGACAACCCGAGCCAGAGTTATGAAAACCTCACCGACACGGTGAAGGCATTCGCGGCCGGAAGCTTCTCCCGTCTGACGCTGATGCTGAAGGCGCACGACGAGTCGGACCCCAATGGGTGGAAGCGGTTCGACGACGATGCCGTGCTGGATGTGACCTTCGTGGCCGTCCCGGCCACGCCGACCAGTCCCGGTGTGCGCTCCGGGGAGAGCTCCTTCTGCGAGACGGACGCGAGCGACCCCGACGTGCTCTCGGACCCCACGCCCACGCTCACCGCGGTGGCGCAGACCCAGCCGGGCGGGGAGAGCGGGGCGCAGTTGCGTACCCACTTCTACGTGCAGAAGAAGAACAGCGACGGGACGTGGAGCACGGTCACCGAGCCGGTGCGGCCCCTCTCCCCTGACTCCGTCGGTGACGGCAAGACGGTGGACGTGAGTTCGCCGGTGACACTGTCCGAAGGGACGGCGTACCGGATGGGCGTCTTCACCCGCTCGTACTACAACGGTGGGAACAGCTTCCTTGAGTCCGCCAGCACCGCCGCGTCCAAGGGCTACTGCTACTTCATGGTGGACACGACCCGCCCCAAGGCGCCGGTGATCACCCTCGGCGACCCGTACTCGGTGTGCACGGCCAACGCGTGCACCGCGGCCGGTGGCCCTGGTGTGAAGGGCGCGTTCACCTTCGCTCCGGCGTCGGGCGACGCGAGCACTGTCGTCGCCTATCGCTACAAGCTGTCGTCGTCCTCGACGTGGTCGCCGACGATCTCGGGAACGACGGTCACCCGGCAGATCGCCCCCGAGTTGTCGGGCACACAGGTGCTCCAGGTGCGGGCGCTGGACAACGTCGGCACCGGGCGCTGGGGTGCGACCGCGAGCGTGCGGTTCAACGTCAAGGAGAGCGAGGGCGCGACGGGGCGCTGGCGTTTCGACGACAGCGCGCCCGGTTCTGGTGGGACGACGGCGGCGGACACCGCTATGGCCGAGGGCACGCGGCATCCGGCGACCCTGTACGCGGCGGGCGCCGGCTGGTCCTCGCTGGCACGGCGGGGTACGGACGACCGCTCGTTGTGGCTGAACGACACCTCCGACACCACCATGCAGTCGGGCTATGCCGCGACCTCTGGGCCGGTGGTCAACACCCAGTCGTCGTTCACCGTTTCGGCGTGGGCGTACCTGACCGAGAAGAGCGCGTACCGGACCGTGCTCTCGCAGACCGGCAGCGACCGCTCGGGCTTCTCCCTCTACTACTCGGCCGGCCAGGACAAATGGGTGTTCCTGTGGAGTTGGTCCGACGGCGGTACCCGACGCTACGTGGGTGCGAACGCGGACGCGGCGGGTGTGCCGCTGAAGGCGTGGACCCAGGTGGCGGGCGTGTACAACGCCGAGAACAAGACCATCCAGTTGTTTGTCAACGGCCGCGCCCAGGGCAGTCCGGTGGCTCTGCCGTCCGGCGCGGCGACACAGACGCCCGACGGGCGGATGCAGTTCGGCCGTGCCGAGTACACGGCGGGCAGCCCCCAGGACTACTGGCGGGGCCGGGTGGACGAGGTCGCGGTGTTCCAGCAGGCGCTCCAGCCCGGCGATGTCGCCAAGGAGACCAGGCTGCTGGACACCACCGAGACAGCGACGGCCACCGAACTCGTGGCCGCCTGGAACCCGGACGGCGCGAGTGGTACCACGCTGGCCGACACCGTCAGCGGCTACGGCCGCACGCTGACCCTGTCCGGCGGTGCCTCGCTGGACGGTGAGGCGATCGTCCTGGACGGCACCGACGACGCCGCCACCGTCACCGGGCCGGTCGTCGACGAGTCCGGCTCGTTCACCGTGACCACCGAGGTGGACTTGGACCAGGCGGTGCTGAACACCAAGAGCACCGGCTTCACCGCCCAGGTTCTCGGCCAGCGCTCTGCTGATGGCTCGGCCTGGGGACTCTGGTACGAGCAGACCGGCACCGAGACCAGGTTCGACGACGAGGACAATCCCTACGAAGTACCCGTCGGGTTCTGGCGCTTCGGCCGCCTCGCCGCCGGCGGCACGTTCACGGCCGTGGACTCCGACAGCGCGGCGGTCATCGGTAGCCGGGTCCGGTTGACCGGGGTGTACGACGCGCAGGCCGGCACCATCGCCCTCTACCTCGACGCGACACAGAACGACACGGACCTCGCCTACACGGCTGTGATCGGGTCGGGTGAACTCGCCGTCGGCAAGGGCTATGTGGGCAATTCCTGGGGCCACCATCTGCCCGGCAAGATCTCGGACATCCGGATCTGGGCGGGCGCGCCGGCGGACGAGGCGCAGGTGGACACCATGACCAGCGGCTGACGGCCATGGCCCGCATCGCGAGCCGTGGCCGTGCCACCCCATGGACAGTCGACCTTCGCTGTTCCCTCAATTCTTGTCGTTCTCCTTCATTCCTTGGCCGTCGCGGCGGCCGTTCCTGGCGGGGGTTGTCGTGAATTCCGGTACGAGAGTGGCCCGTTGGACAAGCGGCAGACGCGGCGCCGTTGTGGTGACGCTGGCGCTCGCGCTGATGGCGCCGGTGGGTGCGCTGCCCAATGCGCAGGCCGCCGGCCTTACGGCAGGGGACGGTCTGGGCAAGCCCGATCTGCCCGAGCAGCGGGACAGCGACGTGCGCGAGGTCACCGGCCTGGGTGCCAAGAAGGCTCGTGCGGCGGTTGCGGAGGCGAAGAAGCAGAACACCGCCCAGGCCCGGCGTGCCGCCGCAGAGCAGCATGCCACCTGGCCCAAGCCGGGCCGGGTGACGACGACCGTTCCCGCATCCCGCAAGGGCAGTGCCACCGCGAAGGTGGGCGGTCTGCCGGTCACCGTCGCCCCGGCGGGCGGTGCCAAGGCCGCCGCAGGCGAGACGGTGATCCGGGTGTTGGACCGGAAGGCCACCAAGGCCGCCGGTGTGAAGGGCGTCCTGCTCACCGCGACGGCCGCCGACCCCGGCCGGGCCGAGGTCTCCGTGGACTACTCGGCGTTCGCCTCCGCGTACGGCGGCGGCTGGTCGGGACGGCTCGGACTGGTGCGGCTGCCCGCCTGCGTACTGACCACACCGAAGAAGGCGGTCTGTCGCACACAGACATCGCTGGACTCGCACAACGACATCGCCGACCAGACGGTCTCCGCCGCGGTGCCGCTGGCCGAGACCCCGTCCTCTTCGTCCGCCTCCGCCTCTTCCAGCACGGCGACCGTGCTCGCTCTCGCCGCGACATCGACCACGTCCTCCTCAGGCTCCGGCGACTACTCGGCGACCCAGCTGTCCTCGTCGTCCACCTGGGAGGCGGGTGGCTCGTCCGGAGCCTTCACCTGGTCGTACGGCCTGGACACACCGCCCGCGGCGGCCGGTCCCGCCCCGTCGCTGAACTTGTCGTACGACTCCGGCGGTATCGACGGCCGCACCGCCTCCACCAACAACCAGTCCACCCAGGTCGGCGAGGGATTCGAGATCTCCTCCTCGTCCTACATCGAGCGCTCCTACGGTTCCTGTGACAAGGACGGCCAGGACGACAAGTTCGACCTGTGCTGGAAGTACACCAATGCCTCTCTCGTCCTGAACGGCAAGTCCAGCGAACTGGTCAAGGACGATACGACCGGGGCGTGGCGACTGAAGAACGACGACGCGTCCACCGTCACCCACTCCACCGGCGCCGACAACGGTGACGGCAACGGCGAGTACTGGACCGTGGTCACCGGCGACGGCACCAAGTACGTCTTCGGTCTCAACAAGCTCAGCGGTGCCGGCACCGAGCGCACCAACTCCGTGTGGAGCGTGCCGGTCTACGGCGACGACGCGGGCGAACCCGGCTACGACCAGGGCAGTGCCCTCGCCGACCGGTCCGCGACCCAGGCCTGGCGCTGGAATCTCGACTACGTCGAAGACCTGCGCGGCAACGCCATGTCGTACTGGTACACGGCGGAGACCAACCACTACGCGAAGAACGGCGCCTCGACCGGCACCACCGAGTACACCCGGGGCGGCTACCTCACCAAGATCCTCTACGGGCAGCGAGCGAGCGCTCTGTTCTCCGGTGTCACCTCCAACAAGGTCACCTTCACCTACGAGGAGCGCTGCACCGCCGACGACTGCTCGGAGCTGACGGACGCCACCTCCGACAACTGGCCGGACGTCCCCTTCGACACGATCTGCAAGAAGGACGCCGACTGCGACGCGACGGGGCCGTCCTTCTTCACTCGTAAGCGGCTCACCCAGGTCGACACGTTCGCCTGGTCGGCGGCCGCCGGCGCCTTCACCGCCGTGGACTCGTGGGCGTTCACGCACGAGTACCTGGACGGCGGTGACATCGGGGACACCAGTGACCAGACACTCACGCTGAAGAGCATCCGGCACACCGGCAAGAACGGCACCGCGATCACGCTCCCGCCGGTGACCTTCACGTACCAGATGCGGGAGAACCGGGTCGACGCCACCGACAACATCCTGCCGCTGACCCGCCCCCGCATCCTGAGCGTCACCTCGGAGACGGGAGCGATCACCCGCGTCACCCTCTCCGAGCCGGAATGCGTCCGGGGCTCCGTCATGCCGAGCGCCCCCGACGAGAACACCAGGTCCTGCTATCCGCAGTACTGGAACATCAACGGCGCCGAAGAAGCCTCGATCGACTGGTTCCACAAATACCGCGTCCTCGCGGTCGGCACCTCCGACCCCACCGGCCACAACGATGGCGTGACGAACGCCTACTCCTACGCCGACCCCGCCTGGCACTACAACGACAACCCCCTTGTGCCGTCCGACGAGCGCACCTGGTCCATCTGGCGCGGCTACGGAAAGGTGACCGCCACGAAGGGCACGGGGAGCAACCAGACCAAGACCGTCTCGGTCTACCTCCAGGGCATGAACGGCGACCGCCTGCTCAAGGCGGACGGCACGCTGGACCCCGACGCCCGCCGCTCGGCCACCGTCGCCGGGGTGGACGTCGGCGGACTCGACGTGGCCGACCAGACGGACAGCGATCCCTACGCCGGCTTCCTGCGCGAGAAGATCACCTACGACGGCTCGACCCCGGTCGCCGTCGCGGTCAATGACCCCTGGTCGCGCAAGACCGCCACCCAGCACAAGTCGTACGCGGACACCGAGGCGTACTACGTCCGGACCAAGCGCACCGCCGCCCACACCTATCTGACGGCCTCGTCGAGCTGGCGCACCCGTGCCTCCTCCACAACGTACGACGACTACGGCATGGCCGTCATCGTCGACGACGAAGGTGACACGGCCAAGTCCACCGACCAGACCTGCACCCGCACGTGGTACGCCCGCAACACAGGCCTCGGCATCAACTCCCTGGTTTCCCGGACCCGTTCGGTCGGCCGGACCTGCTCGGTCGGCGAGTCGGACCTGTCCCTGCCGACGTCGTCCGCCACCCGCGGCGACGTGCTCGCCGACACGGCCACCGTGTTCGACAGCACCTCGGCCACCGCGTGGAGCGCCTCCCAGACTCCGACTCTGGGTCTTCCCACCTGGGTCGGCCGCGCCTCCGCGTACCCGGCGTCGGCGACCGGGGGCGAACGTCATCCCACCGCCTGGCAGACGGTCGTCAAGACGACGTACGACACGGCGACGGCAAAGCTCGGACGTCCCCTGTCCGTGACCGACGCGGCGGGCAACACCACCAGCACCGCCTACACCCCGACCGACACGGGCCCGCTGACCCGGACCGTCATCACCAACCCCAAGAGTCAGAAGAGCTACAACTACTTCGACCCGGCAAGCGGCTTCCCCACCAAGGTCTACGACGTCAACACCAAGCTGACCGAGACGACGTACGACGCCCTGGGCCGGGTCACCGCCGTATGGCTGCCCAACCGCCTCCGCTCAGGAGAACAGTCCGCCAACTACACGTTCGGCTACTCCGTCACCAACGCCGACACGTCGTGGACCTCCAAGTCGGCCCTCAAGGCGGACGGCGACACCTACAACACCGCGTACACCGTCTACGACTCGCTGCTGCGCACCCTGCAGACCCAGTCCCCGACCCCGCTCGGCGGCCGGCTCCTGACCGACACCCGCTACGACAGCCGGGGCCTGGCCTACGAGACGTACGCCGACATCTTTGACCAGGACGCGACCCCGAGCGGCGCCTACGTCCGCGCCGAGTACGGGGAGGCGCCGAAGCAGACGGCCACCACGTACGACGGGGCCGAGCGGCCCATCCACAACACGTTCTACGTCGGTGGCGTCAAGCGCTGGACCACCACGACCAGCTACACCGGTGACTCCACCGCCACCACCGCCCCGGCCGGCGGCTCCGCGACCCGCGTGATCACCGACGCGCTGGGCCGCGTCACCGAGCGGCGCGAGTACTCGGGCACCTCCCCGGCCGACACCGCCTACGGAGCAGGTGCCGGCACCGGAGCCGCCTACACCTCCACCGCCTTCACCTACACCCGTGACGGCAAGCAGGACACGATCACCGGCCCCGACGCTTCCGTCTGGTCCTACGACTACGACCTGTTCGGCCGCACGACCGGCAGCACAGACCCGGACACCGGCGAGACCACCACCGGCTACACGGCCCTCGACCAGGTCTCCTGGACCAAGGACGCCGAAGACCGCGTCGTGATCTCCGCGTACGACGTCCTCGGCCGGGTCGCCGGCACCTGGAGAGCGGCGTCCACGGCCGACCTGACCTCCACCACCGAGGAACAGGTCGCCGCCAACCAGCTCACCGGGTACACCTACGACACGCTGGCCAAGGGCCAGCTCGACACCTCGGTCCGCTATGTGGGCGGCAGCGGTACCTCGGGCACGGCGTACACCCAGAAGGTCACGGCCTACGACGCGCTGTACCGGGCCACCGGGACGCAGCTCGTCCTGCCGTCGAGCGACGCCTTCGTGACCTCCGGCGCGGTGCCGTCCGCGACGCTGGACTTCTCGACGTACTACAAGATCGACGGCACCCAGGACCACATCAAGGAACCCGCCGCTGGTGGTCTTGCGGCCGAGCAGATCCAGACGAAGTACAACGACCTCGGGCTGCCCACGTCGGTCTCCGGCGCACAGGGGTACGTGCTGGAGACGTCCTACTCCGCCCTGGGTGAGACCGAGCAGCTGACGCTGGGGACTTCGTACGCCACGGGCACGAAGAAGGCGTACATCACCAACACCTACGAGGACGGCACGGGCCGCCTCACCCAGTCCGTGGTCACCGACCAGACCCACGGCTACGAGCTCCAGGAGCTCAACTACACCTACGACGACGCGGGCAACGTCACCTCGATCACCGATCCCACCACTCTCGGCGGGACCTCGGCGGCGGACAACCAGTGCTTCGCGTACGACGGTTACCGCCGCCTGACTGAGGCCTGGACCCCGGCCACGGCCGACTGCGCGACCTCGGGCCGCACCACCGCCAACCTCGGCGGCCCCGACCCGTACTGGTCCTCGTACACGTACAAGGACTCCGGCCTCCGCGCCACCGAGACCACGCACACGGCCGCCGGCGACACCAAGAACACGTACTGCTACACCGGCGACCAGCCCCACACCCTGACGGCCGTGACCACCGGGTCCTCCTGCACGGGCGTCACCCCGTCCCACGTCTACGACGACACGGGCAACACGACCACCCGCCCCGACGGGACGGCGACCCAGTCACTGACCTGGAACGAGGAAGGCAAACTCGCCAAGACGGTCGAGGGCAGCACCAGCACCGGATACGTCTACGACGCGGGCGGCACCCTCCTCATCCGCCGCAACGCCTCCGGCGAGACCGTCCTCTACCTCGGCGCAACCGAGGTCCACCTCGACACGAGCACCAGCACGGCCAAGTACTGGGCCCAGCGCTATTACTCCGTCGGTGGCTCGACCATCGCGATGCGCACCAACCAGTCCGGCACCGAGGTCCTGTCCTACCAGGCCGGCGACCACCACGGGACGTCGACTCTGTCCCTCACGGCCACCGACCAGACCGTCACCAAGCGCCGCCTGACCCCGTTCGGCGAAAAGCGCGAGGGCGGGACCGGTCCCTGGATCGACGACAAGTCCTTCCTCGGCATGACCGCCGACACGAGCACCGGCCTCACGCACGTCGGCGCCCGCGAGTACGACCCGTCGATCGGCCGTTTCATCAGCGTCGACCCGGTCCTGGCCCTGGATCAGCACCAGTCCCTCAACGGCTACGCGTACGCCAACCAGAACCCGGTCACTTTCTCCGACCCGACCGGCCTCTTCTGCGATGGCTGCAGCATCGACAACGACGACTCGGTCTGGGGCACGGACGACGGACCGTACGATGCCAACGGCAACCACGCGCCAAGCGGCAGCGGCGGTACCAAGACCAACAGTGGAACGGCTTCCAGCGACGACACTGTCCTGCCACGCGGTTGCGGCCTCGCAGGCCAACCCCCGTGCGGGAGCCTCTTCGCCCCGCCCGTGATCGAGGGCCCCGTGGTATTGACCCCGGCGCCGGACTACTCCCCGGCAGTCAGGGAGACAGCGCTCGCCGGGTGTAGCTGGGTTCCCATCCTCGGCTGGGGCTGCGACGCCTACGATCTCACGCGGGCATGGGGCGAAGGCGACACCTACGGCATCGCTGCGGGAGTTGCCGGATTCATCCCCTGGGGAGACATCCTCAAGGCACCCCGACAGGCCGACAACATTGCCGATGCGATCAAGGGCGCCGAAAAGGGGGAAGCCCCGCGCACCTCGGATGGAAAATATTCAAAGCGTGACGGTGAGCCTGGTCGGGATGGCGCTGCGGATGAAGCGAATGCCTGGGAGCAGTTGGAAGTGGATGGCGCAGTCGTCATGCGTAAAGAGACCCCGGTGTCTGCGCCAGGGTTCCGGCCCAGAAAATATGACGGCACCGTTGAGGTGAACGGCCAGTGGTATGGAATCGAAGTGAAGGGCGGAACAGCCAGGAAAAATCCACAACAGCGGAAATTTGATGATTGGCTGAACAAGCCTGGAAACACGGTCACCACTTCGGACGGGCGCACACTGGTCGGAGTGTTTGATGTGTGGATAGATAGGTAGTGGCTGCTGCCCCGTTGTGAGGAGGCGATTCCACGGCCCTTCCCTCCCCCTGAGGGTATGGTGTTCGCAGAAACAAGCATGGCCTACTGGAGTAGCTGGCAATCTCGAAGGGAATGAGTGTGAGTTTTGATCTGATCTTCTGGCATCAGAAGTCGATTCCAACCTCAGAGGAGGCTGCTCATGTTTATGATCAACTAGTGGACGGCCTTACGGGTGTGGTTGAAGAGAGTTCGGCTGTTGGTGACTTCTATCAGTCTGTGATCTCCGTGATTCCAGATCTCACGGAGGAGAATATGGCCGATTCTCCCTGGGCCTCTCCTCTTTATGTCACCAGCGAGTGTGTAATCGCCGCTATCTCCTGGTCGCAGGCCAAGGAAGTTTCCACGCTCCTACTTGACCTGGCGTCCGGCCACGGGCTGATCACCTATGACCCGCAAGAGCAGGTAGTTCATGGAGTTGGCGTATAAGGGGTGTGCACCCACCGGGAGCGGTGAAGAGGAGACGACTGGCGATCGGCGCGTACTGGGGGTGGAGTACGCGGCGCTCGGTGGACAGTACGGTGATCGGGCCGTCACTCTGGGTTGATGGTGCACGGTGTGGAGTGGGCGGCGCAGGGGCCGGGTGGTGAGCCCGAGTCGTCGGACAGCATGAAGGCCTTCGGGGCGGTCGTGCAGGCGTTGCGGGAGCATGCGGGGTTGAGCCGGGAGGAGTTCGGGGCGCTCGTTCATCTGTCCAAACACTCCGTCGCGTCCATTGAGTTGGGGCGGCGGCTCGCGGACCAGCGGTTCGTGGAGCTGGCGGAGGAGGCGACGGGGAGCACGGGGGCTGTGCGGGGTGCGTTCAGGCATATGGCTCGACAGCCGGGGTTGGCGGCGTGGTTCAGGATGTGGGCGCGCTTGGAGCGGGAAGCGGCTGTTCTGGATACGTATGAGTGCAGGCTGGTGCCGGGGCTATTGCAGCCGGAGTCGTACGTCCGGGCGGTCTTCGAGAATGCCGTTCCGCCGCTCACCGACGGTGAGTTGGACATGCAGGTGGCCGTCCGGATGGAGCGACAGCAGCTGTTGCGGGAGCGTCCCAACACGTCGTTCAGCTTCATCATCGAGGAGAGCGTGCTTCTCCGGGAGTTGGGCGGTCCGGAAGTGACGCGCTGCCTGTTGGACTACTTGCTGGAGTGCGCGGAGTTGCGCAACACGAGCCTGCAGATCATGCCGCTGAAACGCGGGCAGCACGCCAGCCTGTCGGGGCCGCTCCAGCTTGTGGAGACACCGGACGGGCGGCGGCTCGCCTACGCCGAAGGGCATATGAACGGTCGGCTGATCGCTGACCCGAAAGACGTGGCCCTCCTCAACCAGCGTTATGCGAAACTGCGGTCGCAGGCTCTTACCCCGGAGGACTCCGTGAGCTTGCTGGAGCGACTGCGAGGAGCCTTATGAGTACCGCCCAACTCGCTTGGTTCAAGTCCAGCCACAGCACGGATCAAGGTGACAGCTGCGTCGAAGTCGCCGCCACCCCCGCCACCATCCACGTCCGCGACTCCAAAGACACCACCCGCCCCCACCTCGGCCTCGGGCCCTCCGCCTGGGCCGCGTTCGTGTCGTACGCGGCGGCCCAGGCGGACTGAGCCGTCAGCTCTTCAGGGCCCGCACCTCCGTCTCGCAATGCAACCGGCGGTCCGGGCCCACCTCGCGTACCGGCCCCGTCAGCGTCACCCGCGCCGTATGGCGTACGTCCGTGCTCGACGCGCCCAACCGCAGTTCCAGGGTGCCCGGTTCGACCACCCGCCTTCCCGAACGGTCCGTGAAGGATGACACGTCGGGGTGGAAGCGGAACGTCACGCGAGAGGCCTCCCTCGGCTCCAACTCCAGCCGCTGGTAGGCGATCAGCCGCATGTCCGGGCGGGTCACCGAGGCCACCGGGTCGTGCAGGTAGAGCTGCACGACCTCCGCCCCCGGCCGGTCACCCGTGTTGCGAACGGTCACCGAGACATCGCAGTCCTCACCCTCGAAGTCCCCGCCCTCGAAGTCCGTCCACTCGAACGTCGTGTACGAGCGGCCGTGCCCGAAGGGATACAGCGGCGTCGGGTCCAGGTTGCTCGCGGCGCCGACCAGGCCCAGGGGTGGCTGGAGGTACGTCCACGGCTGGCCCCCGGGCCGGTGCGGGACGCTCACCGGGAGGCGGCCCGAGGGGGAGACGCGGCCCGACAGTACTCCCGCCACCGCCGGGCCGCCCTCCTCCCCGGGGAAGAACGCCTGGACCACGCCCGCGAGTCGGCCCTGCCAGCGGCCCAGCGCGTACGGGCGGCCGGTGAGCAGGACCAGCACCACCGGCGTGCCCGTCGCCGCCAGCGCGTCCAGCAGCTCCGCCTGGACCCCCGGGAGGCGGAGGTCCTCCGCGTCGCAGCCCTCACCGGAGGTGCCGCGGCCGAAGAGGCCCGCCCGGTCGCCCAGGACCGCCACGCAGACGTCCGCCTCGGACGCCCGCGAGACCGCCTCCGCGAACCCTCCCGTGTCCTCGCCGTCCACGTCGCTCCCCGCCGCGTATGTGATCTTCGCGTCGGGGAGTTCGGTGCGCAGGGAGTCGAGGATCGTGGGGATCTCGATGCCCAGGGGGGTGCCGGGGTGGGCCGGGAGGACGTGGGAGGGGAAGGAGTAGCAGCCGAGCATGGCGAGGGGGTCGTCCGCGCGAGGGCCCACGACGGCGATACGGATGTCGGGGGCCAGCGGGAGTACGTCGTCCGGGTTGTCCAGCAGGACCACCGACTCCTCCGCCAGGCGGCGGGCCAGGGTGCGGTTCGCCGGCGAGTCCAGGTCGATGCGTTCGGCGGTCGGCTCCGGGGTCCAGTCCTCGTCCAGCATGCCCAGCTCGCACTTCTGGAGCAGGACCCGGCGGGCGGCCCGGTCCACCAGGGACTCGGGGATCTCCCCCGCACGAACGGCCGTCACCAGGGGCTCGCCGTAGCAGCGCAGGGTCGGCAGTTCCACGTCGATGCCCGCCGACAGCGCGGCCCCGGCCGCCTCCGCGCGGCTTCCCGCCACGCGGTGGTTCGTCTCCAGGAAGCCGACGCCGAAGTAGTCGGAGACGACCGTGCCGGTGAAGCCCCAGTCGTTCCGGAGGAGTTCGGTCAGCAACCCCGGGTCCGCCGAGACAGGGACGCCGTCCGTCTCCGTGTACGCCGCCATGACCGAACGCGCGCCGCCCTCGCGCAACGCCATCTCGAACGGGGGGAGCGTCACGTCCGCGAACTCCCTGACACCCGCCCGTACGGGCGCGTGGTTGCGGGCGCCGACGGACGCGGCGTACCCGGCGAAGTGCTTCAGCGTGGCCACGATCCCGGTCGACTCCAGGCCACGGACGTACGCCGCGCCCACCGTGCCCACCAGGTACGGGTCCTCGCCGATCGTCTCCTCGACCCGCCCCCAGCGCGGGTCGCGGACCACGTCCAGGACGGGGGACAGGCCCTGGTGCACGCCGAGTGACGTCAGGTCCTGGCCGATGTGCCGGGCCATTTCCTCCACCAGGGGTGGGTCGAAGGTCGCGCCCCAGGCGAGCGGGACGGGGTACGCCGTCGCGCGCCAAGCAGTGAAGCCGGCCAGGCACTCCTCGTGGGCGACCGCGGGGATACCGAAACGGTTCGCGGTCATGATGCGGCGCTGGGCGCGGGCCAGTGCCGCCGCGCCCAGCGCCGGGTCCACGGGGGCCGTGCCGAAGGCGCGGGTGAGCTGGCCGAGGCCCCGGGTGATCAACTCGTCGAAGTCGAACGACTCCGACATGCCCTGCTCGTCGGGGGCGATGTCCCCGCCGCTCGTGTCGTTCTTCACCCACACGCCGTACAACTGGGCGGTCTTCTCCTCCAGGGTCATCCGGGAGAGCAGGTCCTCGACCCGGTCGGCGGCGGCCAGGGCGCGGTCACGCCAGGGGATGGTCATGAAACTCCTGTTCGGGGTCGGCGAGTTTCAGTGGCAACGAGTCGGTGCGGTCCGTGGCTTCGACGCGAAGGGCTCACTTGCCGCCCACCCCCATCAGCCCACCCACCAACGCCCGCCGCGCCACCAGATACACGGCGAAGATCGGGATGCCGGAGAGGACGACCGAGGCGAGCAGGGCGGGGATGTTGACGCCGAACTGGCTGACGTAGTTGAAGAGTCCGAGGGTGAGGACGCGCGGTTCGTCGGACTGGGTGAAGATCAGCGGGAAGAGGAAGCCGTTCCAGGCCTGGAGCGCCGAGTAGATGACCACCGTGCTGATACCGCCCTTGGCCAGCGGGATCGTCAGCTGGAACAGCATCCGCAGGGGCGAGGCGCCGTCCAGGGCCATCGCCTCGTACAGGTCCTCCGAGACGTCTCGCAGCGTGCCTACCAGGACCAGGACCGAGACCGGCATCGCGAAGGCCGCCGTCGGGAGGATGACGGCGAGGAGGGTGTCGTAGAGGTCGAGTTTCGCGATCAGGAGGTACAGGGGGACGACGACCGCTTGGGCCGGGATCGCCACGCCCAGGAGGAACAGGCGGAAGGCGGCGTTCGACCAGCGGTCCCGGGTGCGGACGGCCACGTACGCGAGGGGGATGGAGAGGGCCAGGACGATGCCGACGACCGCCACCGCCACGATCGCCGTGTTGCTGAGCAGATGGCCGAAGCCGTTGGTGAGGACGGTGTTGTAGTTGTCGAGGGTCGGGTCCGTGGGGGGCTTCAGCGGGTTGCCCGTCAGGGCCTTGTCCGCGCCCGTGAGGGACGCCGACAGCATCGCGTAGATGGGGATCAGGACGATGACCAGCCAGAGGAACGCGCCGAGGCCCGCGACCGGGTTGGCGCGCGTCGTCCAGTGGCGTCGGCGGCGCGGGGCGGTCATCCGCTCGTGCGGGGGCTCGTCGGTCTTCGCGGGACGCGGCAACGTATCGTGTGACACTCCGTCACATCCCTTCGCGCGTACTGCGCATGGTGCCGAAGCCCGTCAGCCGGACCAGGACCAGCGAGAGGCCGGTGGCCGCGATGACCAGGAACGACGCGATGGCGCTGGCGTAGCCGAAGTCGTACGTCTTGAAGCCCGCCTCGTACATCAGGTACGGCAGGATCGCGGTGTCCGTGCCGGGGCCGCCCTTGGTGAGGATCAGGACCGTCTCGAAGTACGTCAGTGAGCCGACGACCATCAGGACCGTGGACGTGGTGATGGTGTGGCGCAGCTGCGGGAGCGTGATCGAGAAGAACTGGCGGTAGCGGCCGGCGCCGTCGATGGCGGCCGCCTGGTAGAGGACCTCGGGGATCTGGCGGGCCCCGCCCTGGTAGATCAGCGTGTGGAAGGGGATGAACTGCCAGCCGCCGACGAAGACGATCGCGAGGAACGCGCCGCTCTGCGAGCCCAGGGTGTCCTTCTGGATGATGCCGAAATTCGGGTCCAGGAGGGAGTAGAAGAGGATCGCGATGGCGGTGGAGGAGAGCAGGAACGGCACGAAGAAGATCGCGGAGAGGACCGCGCGGTGGCGCTGGCGGCCCGCCGCCCAGACACCGAGCAGCAGGGCGACGACCGTCTGGAAGGCCCAGCTGGCGACGGTCAGGACGACGGTCAGCCAGAGGGACTGCGTCATCCGGGGGTCGTCGAGGAGCTTCTTCCAGTTGTCGAGGCCGACCGGTCGCGGGTCGCCCAGGCCGTCCCAGCTGGTGAAGGAGAGATACAGGGCCAGGGCCATCGGGACGACCGCGAAGAAGGTGAAGAAGAGAACGCCGGGGAGGGCCCAGGCGGCGTGCGGACGGCCCGCGCGCGATCCCCTCGCGGAGGCGGTCGGCCGTTTGTCGACCGTGAGCGTCACTTCAGCCCCTTGCACGCCGTCACGAACTCGCTCGGCGACGACTGCCCCGCGAACAGCTTGCCTATCTCCGTGTGCATCTTGGTGCCGAGTCCGTCGCCGAGCGCCTGGTCCCAGGAGAGCGTGAAGGCCGGGGCCTTCTCCACCATGTCGTACTGGAACTTCGCGTACTCGGGGTTGGGCGCGGAGGAGAGGAGGGCGGCCGCGTTCGAGGTGGTCGGGACGTCGCCGTTGTCGATGAGGGCCTGCGCGTACGCCTCCGAGGCGCAGTCCTTGAGGAAGCCGATCGCCAGGTCCTGGTTCTTCGTACGGGCGTTGATGGACCAGTAGTTGGTGGGGTTGCCGACGACGTTGCGGACGTCGCCCGTGCCGCCCTCGACGGTCGGGAAGGCGGCCCAGCCCAGGTTCTTCTTGGCGAAGTCCGGGAACTTGCCGAGCTGCGTGGAGTACTCCCAGGAGCCCATCAGGTGCATGGCCGCCTTGCCGCGCGCGAAGACCGCGGGGGCGCCGCCGTTGACGTACGACACCGAGGTGAACTTGGAGCCGAAGGCGCCGTCGTCGATGAGTTCCTTCACCAGTTCGGCGGCCTTGAGGACGGCGGGGTCGCCCCAGCCTTCGGCGTCACCGTCCTGGATGCGCTTGAAGACCTCGGGGCCGCCGATGCGGTCGACGAGGTATTCCAGCCACATCAGGTCGGGCCAGATGTCGGTGCCACCGAGGGCGAAGGGGGTGATCCTCGCCTTCTTCAGCTTGGCGTTGTTGTCGAGCAACTGGTCCCAGGTGGTGGGGGGTTGGAGCTTGTGCTCGGCGAAGACGGCCTTGTTGTAGAAGAGGATCACCGGTTGCATACCGCGCATGGGGATGCCGTAGTGGCGGCCCCCCAGGTCGCCGGAGGCGAGGACCGAGGGCAGGAAGCCGCTCTTGAGGACCGGGTCGCCCTCGATGATGTCGGTGAGGTCGACGAGCTTGCCGGCCTCCTCGTACGGCTTGATGGAGCCACCGCCCCAGTTGAAGAAGACGTCCGGGGCGCTGGGTGAGCCCATGGCCGTACGGAGCTTGGGGGAGTAGTCGGAGCCGGGGACCTCCTGAAGCTTGACCGTGCCGCCGGCCTTCTTCGCGGCGGCCGACTTGTTGAACCGGTCGACGCCCGCCTGCTGGACCTTCACCGCGTCGTCGCCGTACACGAACGCGGTGATCGTCTTGCCGTCGCCGCCCGCGCCACCGCCGGAGCCGCAGGCGGTGAGGCCGGTGCCGAGGCCCGCGGTGAACAACGAGGCGGAACCGGCGCCGAGGAACCAGCGCCTGCTGAACGGCCGGCCGCCCGTGCCGCCACCGGTGACCTGACCTCTACTCGACTCCATGAGAGCACCCTTCGCGAATGTTCGAACGTGCGAATGTTTCGGATGGGACTTCGAATGTTCCGGGAACGTATGGCCGTCGAAAGGGTTCGTCAAGAGGTCGCGCAGGGATACGATCCCGCTCATGAAGCCCGCGAAGCCTGAGGAAACCCAGACAAGAGCGCGTGTGTCGCAGTCGACGCAGACCGCGACGCTCGCCGAGATCGCCCGCCAGGCCGGCGTCTCCGCTCCGACTGTTTCGAAGGTGCTCAACGGCCGTGCGGACGTGGCGCCCGCGACCCGCACCCGGGTCGAGGACCTGCTGCGCGCGTACGGCTACCGCCGCCGGCGCGCCGAGGCGACCCGGTCCCCCCTCATCGACCTGGTCTTCCACGAGCTGGAGAGCGCCTGGGCGATGGAGGTCATCCGGGGTGTCGAGAACATCGCGCGGGAGGAGGGCCTGAGCGTCGTCCTCTCCGAGAGCGCGGGCCGGCTCACGCCCGGCCGCACCTGGGCCGACCAGGTCGCCGCCCGCCGCCCGCACGGGGTCGTCCTCGTCCTGTCCGGGCTCGACGAGTCCCAGCGCGCGCTGCTGACCAGCAGGTCCATCCCGTTCGTGGTGATGGACCCGGCGGGCGACCCCGGCGACGACGTCCCCTCGATCGGCGCCACCAACTGGCAGGGCGGCCTGGCCGCCACCCGCCATCTGATCGAACTCGGCCACCGGCGCATCGGCGCCATCAGCGGGCCCTCGCGGATGATGTGCAGCCGCGCCCGGGTGGACGGCTACCGGGCCGCGCTGGAGACCGCCGGACTGCCGGTCGACTCAGGCCTGCTCAAGGCCGGCGACTTCCATCACGAGACCGGCTACCGGCTGGGCCTGGACCTCCTGCGCCGTCCCGACCGCCCCACCGCCGTCTTCGCCGGCAACGACCTCCAGGCGCTCGGCCTGTACGAGGCCGCCCGCGAGCTGGGGCTGCGCATCCCGGAGGACCTGAGCGTGGTCGGCTTCGACGACCTTCCGGTGGCCCGCTGGGTGGGGCCGCCGCTGACGACCGTACGGCAGCCGCTGATGGAGATGGCCGAGGCGGCGGCCCGGCTGGTGCTCGACCTCGGGCGGCAGGAGGGGTCCTCGGCGGCGACGCGGGTGGAGCTGGCGACGAGCCTGGTGGTGCGGAGCAGTACGGGGGTGCCTCCGGCGGTTTGACGAGTGTGGTGCTGATGCATGCGGGAGTGGTGCTGATGTTTTCGAGAGTGGTGCTGATGCATTGACGAGTGCGGCGCGGCCCTCCACACTCCTCCGAAGTCAATCGGTTGCACAACCGAAACTTTCGGAGGCACCCGCAATGAGATCCGCTCTCAGCACCTCCTTGAGTACCTTCCTCACCGCGCTGACGGCCACAGCGGCCGCGGCCGCCCTGCTCCTCGCCGCCCCCGCCGCCCACGCCGCCGACCCGCCCCTGCGCGACCTCGCGGCGGCCAAGGGCAAGGCGATCGGCACCGCGGTGACCGGCTCCAAGCTCACCGGCACGTACGGTGAGATCGCGGGCCGCGAGTTCAACTGGCTCACCCCCGGCAACGCCATGAAGTGGGGCTCCGTCGAACCCACCCGGGGCACCTTCAACTGGACCGAGGCCGACAGAATCGTCGACTTCGCCGAGGCCCACGACCAGGACGTACGCGGCCACACCCTCGTCTGGCACAGCCAGAACCCCAGCTGGCTCGACAACGGCACCTGGACGTCCGCGCAGCTCAGCCAGTTGATGAACGACCACATCGCGCTCGAAGTCGGCCGCTACAAGGGCCGGTTGGCCGCCTGGGACGTGGTGAACGAACCGTTCAACGAGGACGGCACCTACCGCCAGACCCTCTGGTACAACGGCCTCGGCGCCGACTACATCGCCCAGGCCCTGACCGCCGCCCGCGCCGCCGACCCGGCCGCCAAGCTCTACATCAACGACTACAACGTCGAGGGCGTCAACGCGAAGAGCACGGCCCTGTACAACCTGGTCAGGGACCTGAAGGCACGCGGCGTCCCGATCGACGGCGTCGGGCTGCAGGCCCACCTCATCCTGGGCCAGGTGCCGTCGACCCTGCAACAGAACATCCAGCGCTTCGCCGACCTGGGCGTGGACGTGGCCATCACGGAACTCGACATCCGGATGCAACTGCCGTCCACGGCAGCCAAGTTGGCGCAGCAGCGGACCGAGTACGAGGCGGTCGTGAAGGCGTGCGTGGCGGTGGCCCGTTGCACCGGCGTCACGGTCTGGGGCTTCACCGACTCCGACTCCTGGATCCCGGACACCTTCCCGGGCCAGGGCGCGGCGACGCCGTACGACGAGAACTACGTGCCGAAACCCGCGTACCAGGGCATCGTGACGGCGCTCGGCGGCACGGTGACCGAGCCGCCGGTCCCGGACGGCTGCTCGGCGGCGTACAGCGTGGCGAACCAGTGGAACACCGGCTTCACGGGCAACGTCACCATCAGCTGCGCCGCCGGATCCTCGCTCTCCTCCTGGCGCGTCAACTGGACGTTCGGGGCCGGCCAGCAGATCAGTCAGGCCTGGAACGCGAGCTGCGCCCAGAGCGGCACGACGGTCAGCTGCACGAACGTCTCCTGGAACGGAAGCGTGCCGAGCGGCGGTTCGGTGAGCTTCGGCTTCAACGCCACCTGGAGCGGCAGCAATCCGGTGCCGACGGTGACGCTGGGCTGAGGGCGCGTGAGGGCTCTTCACGGCGGCTGAGAAGTCTGAGAATTCCCGAAGGAATACCGCCGGGAGGTTCTGTCCGTAACAATTCGGACGTAAGTTCCTGTGCGTGGATGGTGAAGAAAGCGCGTTCGGGGGCGACGACGGGGGCGGGGGCCGACGGCGGCGCTGGCTGAAGTTCGCCGGGTTCACGCTCGCCGGCGCCCTCGTGGTCGGCGTGGGCGGGGCGGGCTGGGCCTTCTGGCGGCTCAACGACAACATCAAGAGCGTCGACATCAACAGCGCCCTCGGCGACAACCGCCCCGCGAAGCTCCGGTCTTCTTCGGAGCCCTCCACGTCGGCCACGGCCTCGCCGCTGCCGAGCGGCGCGCTGAACATCCTCGTCCTAGGCTCCGACTCCCGCAGCGGCGAGGAGAACGCCGAACTCGGCGGCGGCGACGAGGGTTCGGGCGCCCGCTCGGACACGGCGATGGTGGTCCACATCGACGAGGGCCGCACCGAGGCGACGGTCGTCAGCATCCCCCGCGACACCCTGGTCACCAGGCCGTCCTGCCCGCTGGAGTCGGGCGGTTCGACGTCGGTGGCGTACAACGCGATGTTCAACAGCGCGTTCGCGGTCGGCGGCCCGGTCTGCGCGGTCAAGACCGTCGAGTCGATGACGAACGTCCGCATGGACCACTACGTCGAGATCGACTTCTCCGGCTTCGCGAAGCTCGTCGACGCCCTCGGTGGCGTCACGGTCACGACGGACGAGGACATCGCCGACGACGACAGCCACCTGGAACTGAAGGCCGGCACCCACCACTTGGACGGCGAACAGGCCCTGGCCCTCGCCCGCACCCGCCACGGCATCGGCGACGGCAGCGACCTCGGCCGCATAGGCCTCCAGCAGAAGCTGGTCAAGGCCCTGCTGGACCAGATCGCGTCCAAGGACCTGTTGTCCGACCCCACCCAGCTCTACGAGGTCGCCGACGCCATCACGGGCAGCCTCACGACCGACACCGGCCTGGACTCCCTGACGGAACTGATGAGTCTCGGCGAAAGCCTGAAGGGCCTGTCGTCGGACGACACGAGGACCGTGATGATGCCGGTCGTCATGGCCCCCTACGACTCCAACCGGGTGGTGGCGGACGAGCCGGAGGCGGGCGAGCTGTGGGAGTCGTTGAAGTGAGCCGGGCCGTCCGGCTGGTCGGGTGCCCCGCTGGAAGAAATCTTCGAAGCACTCCGAAGAAGTACGTCGGCCGTGTCGATCCGGGCGGGGCTCGTTCGACGCCATGGTGAGAGGCGGGGAGCGACCCCGCTGACCCGTAGCGAATCGAAGGAGTCACCATGCCGCGCTATCTGTCGATGGTCCGGATCGACGAGAAGACCGCCCCCGCCGAGGGCCCCAGCCCCGAGCTGATGCAGCGGATGGGGGATCTGCTGGAGGAGATCACCAAGGCGGGGGTCATGCTCGACACGGCCGGGCTGCTGCCGACCGCGCAGGGGAAGAGGGTGCGTTGGGAGGGCGGGGAACTGTCGGTGACCGACGGGCCGTTCACCGAGACCAAGGAGGTCGTCGGGGGCTATGCGCTGATGCAGTGCAAGGACATGGCCGAAGCCGTCGAGTGGGCCAAGCGGTTCCTGAAGGTGCACGAGGAGCACTGGACGGTCACCTGTGAGGTGCGGGAGATCACGGAGGGCTGAGCCTGCTTGGCAGGGGTGCCCTCCGGGTGTCTGATGGTGGGCTGTGACCCCACAGCCCACCACCGGCCCCACCCCGGATTCCGATCCCGCCCCCACCCCGGATTCCGACTCCACCCCCACCCTCACCTCGGATTCGGAACCCGGCACGGCCATCGAAACCGTCTTCCGGATGGAGTCGCCCCGGCTCATCGCCGGGGTCGCGCGGATCGTGCGGGACGTCGGTATCGCGGAGGAGCTGGCGCAGGACGCGCTGGTCGTGGCGCTGGAGCAGTGGCCTCGGGACGGGGTGCCGGACAACCCGGGCGCCTGGCTGATGACCACGGCCAAGCACCGGGCGATCGACCTCGTGCGCCGCCGGGAGCGGTATGCGCGGAAGCTGGCGGAGGTGGGCCGGGACCTGGAGGCGGCGGGGCCGTATCTCGATCAGCCGTCCGACCCGGACGACATCGACGACGACCTGCTCCGCCTCGTCTTCACGGCCTGCCACCCGGTGCTCTCCGCCGAGGCCCGCATCGCGCTCACCCTCCGCCTCCTCGGCGGCCTGACCACCACCGAGATCGCCCGCGCCTTCCTGGCCCCCGAGGCGACGATCGCCCAGCGCATCGTGCGCGCCAAACGCACCCTCGCCGCCAAGGCCGTCGCCTTCGAGGTCCCCTACGGCCCCGACCGCGATGCCCGCCTCGCCTCCGTGCTGGAGGTCATCTACCTGATCTTCAACGAGGGGTACGCGGCCACCGCCGGCGACGACCTGCTGCGCCCCGCCCTCTGCGAGGACGCCCTCCGACTCGCCCGTGTCCTCGCCCAGTTGATGCCCAAGGAACCCGAAGTACACGGCTTGGTGGCCCTCTTGGAGCTCCAGGAGTCGCGGGCCGCCACCCGCACGGGACCCTCCGGGGAGCCGGTCCTGTTGAAGGACCAGGACCGCCGCCGCTGGAACCGCCTCCTCATCGCCCGCGGCTTCACCGCCCTCGGCCGCGCCACCGCCACCGCCACGGGCGCGCCGGGCCCGTACGCCCTCCAGGCCGCGATCGCAGCGTGCCACGCCCAAGCCCACACGTACGAGGAGACGGACTGGAGCCGGATCGCCACCCTGTACGCCCTGCTCGTCGCCCGCTCCCCGTCCCCCGTGGTGGAGCTGAACCGTGCGGTCGCCGTCTCGATGGCGGACGGCCCGGGCCCCGCCCTGGAGATCGTGGACCACCTGGCCGCCGAACCCGCCCTCCGCGACTACCACTTGCTGCCGAGTGTGCGCGGGGACCTGCTACGGCGGCTCGGGCGCAGGGCCGAGGCCCGCGCCGAGTTCCTACGGGCGGCCGACCTGGCGCGGAACGAGCGGGAGCGGGCCCTGCTGCTGGCGCGGGCGGAGGAGGGGGACTGAGGGGGCCGGCGAGGGCGGCTGAGGGAGGACGGGGGGTGGGCGACGGGGGAGTCGGCTGAGGTGGCCGTCGGCCGGGGGAGGGAGTGGGACCGGTTGGGGTGGGCGACGGGGGAGTCGGCTCAGGTGGCCGTCGGCCGGGGCGAGACCGGACCGGCGGGGGTCGGTGACGGGGGGACTCGGCTGAGGTGACCGCCGTCACCGGTCACCGGTCACCGGCCGGGGCCGAGACCAAGGCCCAGAGCGGGACCGGCTGAAGGCGGGTGACGGGGGAGTCGGCTGAGGTGGCCGGCACCGGCCTGGACCGGGTCCAGGGGCCGAGACCGGGCCAAGGTCCGGGCTGAGACCGGGGCCGAGACTGTGGCGGGGGCCCTGGGCCCAGGCCCTGCCCCAGGCCCTGCCCCAGGCCCTGCCCCAGGCCCCTGCCCCAGGCCCCAGGCCCCTGCCCCAGGCCCCAGGCCCCTGCCCCAGGCCCCTGGCCCCAGGCCCTGGGCCTGGGGCCAGGGGCAGGGTCCGGTCCGGGGCCCCGACCAGGTCCGGGGCAGGGTCCGGTCCGATACCGGGGCCCAGGCCGGGTTCGGGGCTGGGACCAGCACCGGGACCGGGACCAGCACCGGGACCGGGACCAGCACCGGGACCGGCTGGAGGCGGATGTCCGCCCTAGGCCGGGCGTCCGCCCTAGGCCGGGCGTCCGCCCTAGGCCGGGCGTCCGATCAGCATCGTCGGCGCTCCCGCCACCCGGGTCAGGAAGACCGTCGCCGAGTTGCGTCCCTGCGGCTTGACCTTCTTCCGTAGTTCCTCCGGCTCGACGGCCGACCCCCGCTTCTTCACGGTCAGGATGCCGACCTCGCGCTCCCGCAGCAGGGCCTTCAACTTCTTGACGTTGAAGGGCAGTTGGTCGGTGATCTCGTAGGCCGTGGCGTACGGGGTGACGTGGTGTTCGTCGGCGGTGATGTAGGCGATCGTGGGGTCGATCAGCCCGCCTCCCAGGTCCTCGGCGACCTCGGCGACGAGGTGGGCCCGGATGACGGCGCCGTCGGGCTCGTACAAGTACCGCCCCACGGACCGGACTTGGGGATCGGGCAGGCCGCGGCCGAGCAGGGCCCGGGGCCCGGGCAGCAGGGTCGCCCGCACGGCGCCCGCCGTCCCCGTGCCGAACCAGAGCACCGCCTCCTTCACGTCCCCCGCGTCAGAGATCCACTCAGCCTCGGCCTCGCCGGGGATCGCCTCGTGGGGGATGCCCGGGGCGATCTTCAGAGCTGCGCGCGGGGACTTGAGGGCGGTGGCGACGGCCCAGGAGAGCGGGGGCGAGTAGGCCTCCGGGTCGAAGATCCGGCCGCGGCCGCCGCGCCTCGCCGGGTCCACGAAGACCGCGTCGTACGGGGAGACGTCCACCTCCGTGACGTCCGCCTCCCGCACCTCGATCAGGTCGGCGAGGCCGAGCGCGTCGGCGTTCGCGCGGGCCACCGCCACCGTCAGGGGGTCGTGGTCGACGGCCAGGACCCGGATGCCGGCCCGGGCGAGCGCGAGCGCGTCGCCGCCGATACCGCAGCACAGGTCGGCGACCGAGGTCACGCCCAGCGCGCGCATCCGCTCCGCCCGGTACGTCGCCACGCTCGCCCGCGTCGACTGTTCGACCCCGTTCGGCGTGAAGAACATCCGCTCCGCGTCCGCCGCCCCGAACTTCACCGCAGCCCGCTGCCGCAGCAGCGCCTGCGCCATCGCCGCCGACACGAGTGCCGCCGGGTGGTCGCGGCGCAGCCGGGTCGCCACGGCCAGCTCCCGCGCCGGTTCGGTGCCGCGCACCTCGTCGAGGAGGGCGCGGCCCTCGGGGGTGAGGAGGGGGGCGAGGAAGACGGCGGGGTCGAGGTCGTTCACCGGGCCATTGTCGGTCAGGCGGAGGAGGTGTGGGCCACTCGGTGGATGGTCGCGGTCCGGTGGCGGTGTCGGGGCGGTGGGGACGGGCTGTCCTGCGAGGATGCGGCGCCATGCGATTCGTACGACAAAATGATCTAAAGGGTGCGAAGTGGGCGCGTCTCTGGAGGGGGAGCGGCGGTGCCCGGGGTGGTGTCGCCGTGCTCGCCGCAGCGGTCATCGCGTCCGGGTGCGCCGGCGGCGGTACCGAGGAGGCTGCGGAGACGGGCACCGCCGAACAGCGGGGGACCGGGCGACCCGTGCACGGCCAGCCGCGGCGGCCGCTCGACGCACCCGCCGCCCGTGCCCTGGACGCGTACGCCACGCAGTTGCGCCGGGCGCACGCCGCGCGGGCCGCCGCCGCGAAGCGCTGGGGGCTGGCCGGGGTGCCGCTGATCCCGCCCCCGCCCCCGGCGAAGAAGCCGGAGCTCAGGACCCGTAAGGGATTCGAGGTCGACGGGCAGGTGGAGGACGGCCTGCCGCCGGTCTTCACCACCGTCCCCACCCGCCACAAGGTCGTCTTCCTCACCATCGACGACGGCGCCGAGAAGGACCCCGCGTTCCTGCGCATGATGAGCGAGCTGAAGGTCCCGTACACCGCCTTCCTCAGCGACTACCTGGTCAAGGAGGACTACGGCTACTTCGAGCGGATGCGCGACCGTGGCGTCGTACTCGACAACCACACCCTCAACCACCGCTACCTGCCCGCCCTCTCGTACGCCGACCAGAAGCGCGAGATCTGCGGCATGCAGGACGTGATCGAGAAGCGGTACGGCAAACGGCCCACGCTCTTCCGGCCGCCGTACGGCAGCTACGACCAGGACACCCTCCGCGCCGCCAAGGTCTGCGGCGTCAAGGCCGTTCCGCTCTGGAACGAGGAGGTCTTCGTCGACCGCTGGGAGCACCGCGAGTCGGACGGCGAGCTCCGCCACGGCGACATCGTCCTCAGCCACTTCCGGGGCCGGGGCGAGTGGAAGGGCACCATGCCCGACATGATCCGCCGCTTCCTGAACCGGGTGACCGCCGAGGGGTACGCGGTGGCGCGGCTGGAGGACTACCTGTGAGGGGGCCCGGCGGTTATGGGGTGCGCGGAGGACGTGGGCCCGCCCTCACGGCCCTCGCCGCCCTGCTCCTCGCCGGGTGCGCCACCGATCACGCCGACCCCGCCGAGGGGCCGGGAAGCGAGGTGGCGGCGGAGGGACGGCTGCCGACACACGGACCGTCGCCGTCGCCGTCGCCGTCATCGACGTCGTCGCCGGCGACACGGCCGACAGCGACATCGGCGCCGCCGGGCTCGCAGCCGAGCGGGACGGGGGTGGCCGGCCCTGGCCCCCGCGCGGGCGCCTCTGGCCCCCGCGCGGGCGCTCCCGTCCCTGGGCCCGGCGTAGGCGCCCCCGGCGCCAGGCCCGGCACGAGCGCCACCCGCCCAGGCGCGGGCGCCCCCGCCCCCAGCCTCGGCGTGGGCGCCCCCGTCCTCACTCCCGGCGCAGATGCCCCCGCCCCCGCCCCAGGCCACGGCACAGGCGCTCCCGCCCCCACTCCCGGCGCGGACGCCCCCGCCCCCAACCCGGGCGCGGGAGCCCCCAGCCCCGCCCCCGCCCCCAACTCCGGCGCAGGCGCCCGCGCCCCCGGCGCAGGCGCCTCCCCCCACCCCCACTCACCCCCCTACCGCCGCTGGGGCCTCTCCGAGCCGCTCGCCCCCGCACCCCAGCCCCCCGACCGGCCGCCCGCGCCCCGCGCGGCCGACCCCGGGCTGGCTCCGGTCGTCGATCGGGTTGCGACCCGCGACAAGGTCGTCTTCCTGACGTACGACGACGGGGCCGAGAGGGACCCGCGGTTCGTCGAGATGGTCCGTGAACTACGGCTCCCGGTGAGCATGTTCCTGACGGACAGCGTCGTCGGGCCGGGCTACGGCCACTTCGCCCGGCTGCGCGCGGTCGGCGCGACCGTGCAGAACCACACCCTCGACCACACCGCCCTGCGCGGCCTGCCGTACGCCGGACAGCGCGCCGAGATCTGCGGCCAGCAGAACAAGCTCAAGCAGCGCTTCGGCATCCGGCCGACCCTCTTCCGCCCGCCCTACGGCGTCTACGACACCACCACGCTCCGCGCCGCCGCTGACTGCGGCATCTGGGCGGTCGTCCTGTGGCGCGCGTCCATGCAGATCACCGACCTCCGCTACGCCGTCGGCGACCACCTCCGCCCCGGCGACATCGTCCTGGCCCAATTCCGGGGCCCGGCTCAGCTGAACGGCGCGACACTCACCCGGATGACGACGAGACTGCTGCGCCGGATCCAGGAGCAGGGCCTGACGGTGGGCCGCCTGGAGGACTACCTCTGACGCTCGAAGGACCACCTCTGACGCTCACCAGGGGGCTGCCTCCGGCGGACGCGATTAGCAGTCCGCTTGACCGAGTGCTAATCGCGGTCATAGTCTCAGGTCTGGCACTCCCCCCTGGAGAGTGCCAACTACGCGACGGGCAGGTCCGGCACCCGCGACGACGGATCCACCTGGTCGCCACCTCAGACAGTTAACCCCGTGAGATCTCCGAAGGGGGAGGTCGGATCGTGACGACCACCAGCTCCAAGGTTGCCATCAAGCCGCTTGAGGACCGCATTGTGGTCCAGCCGCTCGACGCCGAGCAGACCACGGCCTCTGGCCTGGTCATCCCGGACACGGCCAAGGAGAAGCCCCAGGAGGGCGTCGTCCTGGCCGTGGGCCCGGGCCGCTTCGAGAACGGCGAGCGTCTTCCGCTCGACGTGAAGACCGGCGACATCGTGCTGTACAGCAAGTACGGCGGCACCGAGGTGAAGTACAACGGCGAGGAGTACCTCGTCCTCTCGGCTCGCGACGTGCTCGCGATCATCGAGAAGTAATTCACCCAGTTTTGCAGTGAGCTGCGCCCCCGGCCCCCGCGACCGTCAGGAAGCCGGGCGCCGGGGGCGTAGTTCGTTCTCCCAAAATTTCCGAGAGGGCTGAACCGCTCCCATGGCGAAGATCCTGAAGTTCGACGAGGACGCCCGTCGCGCCCTTGAGCGCGGCGTCAACAAGCTTGCCGACACGGTGAAGGTGACGATCGGCCCCAAGGGCCGCAACGTCGTCATCGACAAGAAGTTCGGCGCCCCCACCATCACCAACGACGGTGTGACCATCGCCCGCGAGGTCGAGGTCGACGACCCGTACGAGAACCTCGGCGTCCAGCTGGTGAAGGAGGTGGCGACCAAGACCAACGACGTAGCGGGTGACGGTACGACCACCGCCACCGTGCTGGCCCAGGCGCTGGTGCGCGAGGGCCTGCGGAACGTCGCCGCCGGTGCCTCCCCGGCCGCCCTGAAGAAGGGCATCGACGCCGCGGTCAAGGCCGTGTCCGAGGAACTCCTCGCGACCGCCCGTCCGATCGACGAGAAGTCCGACATCGCCGCCGTCGCCGGTCTGTCCGCCCAGGACACGCAGGTCGGCGAGCTCATCGCCGAGGCGATGGACAAGGTCGGCAAGGATGGTGTCATCACCGTCGAGGAGTCCAACACCTTCGGTCTGGAGCTGGACTTCACCGAGGGCATGGCCTTCGACAAGGGCTACCTGTCGCCGTACTTCGTGACGGACCAGGAGCGCATGGAGGCCGTCCTCGACGACCCGTACATCCTCATCCACCAGGGCAAGATCGGCTCCATCGCCGACCTGCTGCCGCTGCTGGAGAAGGTCATCCAGTCCAACGCCTCGAAGCCGCTGCTGATCATCGCCGAGGACGTCGAGGGCGAGGCCCTGTCGACCCTGGTCGTCAACAAGATCCGCGGCACCTTCAACGCGGTCGCCGTCAAGGCCCCCGGCTTCGGCGACCGTCGCAAGGCGATGCTGCAGGACATGGCGACGCTGACCGGCGCCGAGGTCATCTCCGAGGAGGTCGGCCTCAAGCTCGACCAGGTCGGCCTCGACGTGCTCGGCTCCGCCCGCCGCGTCACCGTCACCAAGGACGACACCACGATCGTCGACGGCGCCGGAGACTCCGGGGCCGTCCAGGGCCGCATCGCCCAGATCAAGGCCGAGATCGAGAACACGGACTCCGACTGGGACCGCGAGAAGCTCCAGGAGCGCCTCGCGAAGCTGGCCGGCGGCGTGTGCGTGATCAAGGTCGGCGCCGCCACCGAGGTGGAGCTGAAGGAGAAGAAGCACCGTCTGGAGGACGCCATCTCCGCGACCCGCGCCGCGGTCGAGGAGGGCATCGTCTCCGGTGGTGGCTCCGCGCTCGTCCACGCCGTCAAGGTCCTCGAGGGCAACCTCGGCAAGACCGGCGACGAGGCCACGGGTGTCGCGGTCGTCCGCAAGGCCGCCGTCGAGCCGCTGCGCTGGATCGCCGAGAACGCCGGCCTGGAGGGCTACGTCATCACCTCCAAGGTCGCCGAGCTCGACAAGGGCCAGGGCTTCAACGCCGCGACCGGCGAGTACGGCGACCTGGTGAAGCAGGGCGTCATCGACCCGGTCAAGGTCACCCGCTCCGCCCTGGAGAACGCCGCCTCCATCGCCTCCCTCCTCCTCACGACCGAGACCCTGGTCGTCGAGAAGAAGGAAGAGGAGCCGGCCGACGCGGGCCACGGCCACGGTCACGGCCACTCCCACTGACCTTCAGTCAGCACGAAGGCCACTCAGTACGAAGGCCCGGCACCCCTGGGGTGCCGGGCCTTCGCGTCGTCCTACTGCTCCAGGCCTTCGAGCGCGCCCAGCTGTCCCATCAGCCCCAGCCGGTCGTACTGCCACCAGCCCTCGGCGAGCTTCCCGTCGGACGTGCACCGATGGATGGTCGTCCCGGCCATGGAGACCTTCCTCCCGGTGGCCGCGACGCCGAGGAAGTCGCCCTTGTGCGTGCCGTTCCAGGTCCACCGGGTGCACACCCGGTCACCCTGCGCGATCTGGTCCTCGACCGTGAACGAGAAGTCGAACCCCGTCCGCCACATCCCGACCTCGCGCCTGACCGCGTCCATGCCGATGACGTCCTGCGGGTTGGAGGGATCGTGGTCGTGGAAGTCCTCCACCAGCAGATCGTTGAGCGGCGGCAGCTCCCCCTCGGTGGCCAGCGCCTCGAAGAACCTCCGCGCCGTGTCCGCGTACAGCTGCTCGTCCCGCACCACGTCCAGATCCGTGAACGTGGGCGTCTCGTCGCACAGCGCCACCATCTCCTGGAAGATCCGATCGGTCTCCGGCAGCCCGGAATTCCGCATCGCCTCCTCGTACGACGGGAACTCCACGATCTCGATGATGTGCGACGAGTCGGACCGGTCCTTGCCGACCACACTGTGCGTCGCCGTCCGCTTCCCCTTGGTCTGCTCGACCCACCTGTCCATCAGCCGGTTCATCTCGTCGAGCCGGCTGGTCTTACAGTCGATGAGCTGCACGAATGTCATGATGCGTCGCCTCCCGGCCCCCCTGGGTCCCGGTTGAACACCTCCATTGTCTCCCGGCGGCGCCGCCCTCTCACCCTTTGGCATCACGACCCCATGCCCTGGCGGGCCGACGGAAACGGAATACGCGCGTGCGCTTCACTCCGTGGCAACCCCCTACCGCGGCCCGTACTTCCGCCCCGTCTTCGAGCTGATCCCGCCCAGCAGCCCCCGCGGCACCACCTTCACCACGCCCATCAGGGTCTTGTAGCGCGGGTCGGGGATGGAGACGGTCTTGCCGCGGGAGAGGTCGGCGAGGGCCGCGGTGACGAGCTTGTCGGCGTCGAGCCACATCCAGGACGGGATGTTGTCCGTGCCCATGCCGGCCCGGTCGTGGAACTCGGTGCGGACGAAGCCGGGGCACAACGCCATGAGCCGTACGCCGCTGCCGGCCAGGTCGCGGGCGGCACCCTGGGTGAACTGCACGACCCAGGCCTTGGACGCCCCGTACGTGCCCCGCGGGACGAAAGCGGCGACCGACGCGACGTTGACGACGCCGCCCCGGCCGCGCTCACGCATGGCCTCGGTGGCCGCCGAGGTCAGCCGCAGGACCGCCTCGCAGTGCACCTTGAGCATCTTCAGCTCGTCGGCCATGGAGACGTCGAGGTAGCGGCCCTTGTTGCCGAAACCGGCGTTGTTGATCAGCAGGTCGACCGGGCTCTTGCGGTCGGCCAGCCGCCTCGCCACCGACTCGATGCCGTCGTCCGTCGCCAGGTCGGCCGACAGCACCTCCGCTTCGATGCCGTGCCGGTCGTGCAACTCCGTGGCCTGCTCCCGCAGCCGCTTGGTGTCACGCGCCACCAGGACCAGGTTGTGCCCGTCCGCCGCCAGCCGCCGTGCGAAGGCGGCACCGATACCCGCGGTCGATCCCGTAATCAGAGCGGTAGTCATGGCGTAAGACTAGGCGCCTGGACTGTGCGGATCCGCCTGCTGTACCGGCCGTAACGCCCTGTCAGGAACCCGGCGCATCCGGCGAACCGCCGGCTGCGGCTTCGTTCTCCCCAGCCCGCCGCGTCTTCTCCGCGTTCTCCTTCCTCTCTACATACTTCCGCTCTTCTCCACATACTTCCGCGCCGTCTCCAACAGCTCCGAATGCAGCGCCTCGCCCGCGGCCAGCAGACGTGGCAGCAGCTCGTGTTCGGTCATCGTGGCGCGGAAGGTGAGGGCGACGGTGATGTCGTGGGCGGGGCGGTGGACGATCTCGATGGGGTCGCCCGCGCGGATCTCGCCCGGCTGGATCACCCGCAGATACGCACCCGGCTCGCCCTGGCGTGTGAAGCGCTTGACCCAGCCGCGCTCACCCATGTGGCGCTGGAAGTTCAGACAGGGGACACGGCCTGAGGTGACCTCCAGGACCACCTCGGAGCCGATCCGCCAGCGTTCGCCGATGAGGGCACCGGAGACGTCGAGGCCCTCGGTGGTGAGGTTCTCGCCGAAGGACCCGCTGGGCAGGGTGCGGCCCAGTTCGCGCTCCCAGCCGTCCAGGTCCTCGCGGGCGAACGCGTAGACCGCCTGGTCGTCGCCGCCGTGGTGCGCCGTGTTGCACACCGCGTCCCCGGCCACCCCGCTTGCGCCGACGCCCTTGGGTCCCGGCGCGAACACCCGCACGGGTCCGTCCACCGGCCGCTTGTCGATGCCCGTGACGCTCTTCGACTCCTCCGCGACGTCGACGGCCTCGGGGCGTCCCAGATTCAGTGACAGAAGCTTCATAGCGCCACGCTAGGCCGGTGAGGGGCAAAGCGTCGACGCGATATTCGGCACCCCACCCAAGCCACGCTTATGCTCAGATGCGTGATCGAGGCCCGCCATCTCCGCGTTCTGCGCGCCGTCGCCGCCACCGGCTCCTTCTCGGCGGCGGGGCGCGAACTCGGCTGCACCCAGCCCGCCGTCAGCCAGCAGATGAAGGCGCTCGAATCCTCCGTCGGCACCCCGCTGCTGGTCCGCAGCGGCCGCGAGATGCGGCTGACGCAGGCGGGTGAGGCGCTGGTGCGGCACGCGGCCGGGATCCTCGCCGGGCTCACCGCGGCCGAGGAGGAGGTCGCCGCCATCGCCGGTCTGCGCGCCGGCCGGGTCCGTCTGGTCTCGTTCCCCAGCGGCAGTTCCACGCTGGTCCCCACCGCCCTGGCCGCCCTGCGCGCCGCGCACCCCGGCACCCGGGTCTCGCTGGAGGAGGCCGAACCGCCGCGCTCGGTCGAGATGCTCCGCGAGGGCGACTGCGACATCGCGCTCGCCTTCCGCTACGAGGGTGCGGCGGGCGCGGAGGAGGGGGAGTGGGACGACCTGGTCGTACGGCCCCTGCTCACCGACCGGCTCGTCGGGCTCGTCCCTCAGGGGCACCGACTGGCCCGTACGCGGTCCATCGGTATCGGAGAACTCGCCGGGGAACCCTGGATCGCCGGCTGCCCGCGCTGCCGGGGGCAACTGGTGCGGGTCTGTGAGAGCGCGGGCTTCACGCCGCGCATCGACTTCGCGACCGACGACTATCCGGCGGTGGTCGGCCTGGTGGGCGCGGGCCTCGGGGTCGCCGTCCTGCCGGAGCTGGCCATCGAGTCCGTACGCGCCAAGGGAGTGCGGATGGTCACCGTCGAGCCGGTGGTGCGCCGGGAGATCGTGGCGCTCACTCTGCCGGACCTGGCTCAGGTGTCCACGGTCGCGGCGACGCTGGACCGGCTGGCCGGAGCGGCCGCGCGCTAGCGCCGAACGGGCCGGGCAAGGGCCCTTGAAGAAACGTTCCTTCAGGTGTTCGAACCTGTGTCGCCCCCGGAAGTGGACGCCGACACCAGGCGATGGCGCGCCCTGCCCATGAGCTCCTCGCGCTCGTCCTCGGTCAGCCCGCCCCACACGCCGTACGGCTCGCGCACCGCGAGGGCGTGGGCCGCGCACTGCGCGCGTACCGGGCATCTCATGCAGACCTCTTTGGCCGAGTTCTCACGAGCGCTCCGTGCCGCACCGCGTTCTCCTTCGGGGTGGAAGAAGAGTGAACTGTCGACCCCACGGCAGGCCGCGAGGAGCTGCCAGTCCCACAGATCAGCGTTCGGTCCGGGAAGGCGGGAGAAATCTGCCATTGCGTGTCCCCTTGTTGCCGTTCTTGTAGGAGATGTTGCCCATGACCGTACATCGACCATCAAAGGAGATGAAAATATGACTCATTGCGAATCTAGCCTCAGACGCCAATAAATGGGAAGAAAAACGGCTGAATGGGGCATAGGTTGTGGGGAAACGTTGAGGGTCCGTTGCGCATCTCTGCCCCGTGTCCGCGCCCTCACGTAGAGTGCCGAAGGTGGCCAGCCATCCCGTAACTCTTTCGAGTGACCGTCGTTGAGACGGGCGGAGGCGGTTGAGAGAACAAGCGCTCGGGCAGGCGTTCGTGTCAGCTCGTGAGTGTCGACCGCACAGGTGACGATTTCGTACCAGCCTGGAGGCTCAAGGTGACGCGCATCAGCTGCGGAGGGCGGCCATGACATCCGTCCTCGTCTGCGACGACTCCCCGCTTGCCCGAGAGGCGCTGCGCCGCGCGGTGGCGACCGTGCCCGGCGTCGAGCGCGTGACCACGGCGGCCAACGGCGAGGAAGTCCTCCGCCGCTGGGGGGCCGACCGCTCGGACCTGATTCTGATGGACGTACGCATGCCCGGCCTGGGCGGCGTCGAGACCGTACGGCGGCTGCTGTCCGCCGACCCCGGGGCGCGCATCATCATGCTCACCGTCGCCGAGGACCTGGACGGCGTGGCCCTCGCGGTCGCCGCCGGCGCGCGGGGCTATCTGCACAAGGACGCCTCCCGCGCGGAGCTGCGTGCCACGGTCACGCAGGCCCTCGCCGACCCGACCTGGCGGCTCGCCCCGCGCCGGCTGCGTTCCGCCGAGATGGGCGCCGCGCCGACGCTCACCGCCCGGGAGATCCAGGTCCTTGAGGGCATGAGCCACGGTCGCTCGAACGCCGAGATCGGTCGCGAGCTGTTCCTCTCCGAGGACACCGTCAAGACCCACGCCCGGCGGCTCTTCAAGAAGCTCGGCGCCTCGGACCGCGCGCACGCGGTGGCGCTCGGCTTCCGCTGGGGTCTGGTTCGTTGAGTGGGCCGTAACGGGGGTACGAGAATCCCCGCCTGCCGCAGGGCGGGCGGGGGTGGTGAGACGGCCCGCCGGGTGCCCGCTGCTCGTTTCGCCGCGGATGCCGCATCCTTGAGGTGTGGAGTTCCTCGGGGAGCAGTCGAACGAGCGGGAGGGGAGGGCGCAGGAGATGAGTTCCGGCGCACCTGCTCATAACGCTTCGGTGCACAACCATGGACGTGGCGCCACGGACCGGACGGCCGCAAGGCACCATGGACCGATGCGCGACGACGAGACGACAGTGATCGGTGCGCTCGTGCATCGCGCGGTCGACGGGGACGAGCAGGCCACACACGATCTGCTCGCCCATGTCCACCCCTTGGCGCTGCGCTATTGCCGCACCCGTCTGTCCCGGCTGCCGGGTGACGCGCGGCACTTCGTGGAGGACCTGGCGCAGGAGGTCTGCGTCGCCGTCCTCCTCGCGCTGCCGCGCTACAAGGACACCGGACGGCCGTTCGAGGCGTTTGTCTTCGCCATCGCCGGCCACAAGGTCGCCGACCTCCAGCGCGCCGCCATGCGTCACCCCGGCTCGACGGCCGTCCCCTCGGACGAGATGCCGGAGCGCCCCGACGACTCGCTGGGCCCCGAGGAGCGCGCGCTGCTCAGCAGCGACGCCGAGTGGGCCAAGAAGCTCCTGGCCAACCTCCCCGAGAACCAGCGGGAGCTGCTGCTCCTGAGGATCGCGGTGGGGCTCACGGCCGAGGAGACGGGACAGATGCTCGGGATGTCGCCGGGCGCGGTCCGAGTGGCGCAGCACCGGGCGCTGAGCAGGCTCCGGGCGCTGGCGGAGCAGTAGTACCGGCGTTCGGTGACGGTTCGGAGGGCGCCCCGGATGAACAGGCGGGGTGCCTTTTCCGTACGAACATACGAAGCCCGGCATCACTTCGTACCGTGGAATGTGTGACCCACGCTTCCCGTTAGCATGGACATCCGCACCGATCAAGGCCATTTGGGGAAGGTGTCATGACTGCCAACGTCGACGGAGTGCCCGCCAAATTCGCGACGCTCGGGCTGACCTACGACGACGTGCTGCTGCTGCCGGGCGCGTCGGACATGGCGCCCGACGAGATCGACACCGCCTCGTACGTCTCCAAGAACGTGCGGGTGAACATCCCGCTCCTCTCGGCCGCCATGGACAAGGTCACCGAGTCCCGGATGGCCATCGCCATGGCCCGTCAGGGCGGCGTCGGCGTGCTGCACCGCAACCTGTCCATCGAGGACCAGGCCAACCAGGTCGACCTGGTGAAGCGCTCCGAGTCCGGCATGGTCGCCGACCCGATCACCGTGCACCCGGACGCCACGCTCGCCGAGGCCGACGCGCTCTGCGCCAAGTTCCGCATCAGCGGCGTCCCGGTCACCGACGGCAACAAGAAGCTGCTCGGCATCGTCACCAACCGCGACATGGCCTTCGAGAGCGACCGCTCCCGCCAGGTCCGCGAGGTCATGACGCCGATGCCGCTGGTCACCGGCAAGGTCGGCATCTCCGGCGTCGAGGCCATGGAGCTGCTGCGCAAGCACAAGATCGAGAAGCTGCCGCTGGTCGACGACGCGGGCATCCTCAAGGGCCTGATCACGGTCAAGGACTTCGTGAAGGCCGAGAAGTACCCGAACGCGGCGAAGGACGACGAGGGCCGTCTCCTCGTCGGCGCGGCGGTCGGTGTCGCCGGTGACGCCTTCGAGCGCGCCCAGGCCCTCATCGAGAACGGCGTCGACTTCATCGTCGTCGACACCGCGCACGGCCACTCCCGCCTGGTCGGCGACATGGTCGCCAAGATCAAGTCGAACTCCTCGGGCGTCGACGTCATCGGCGGCAACATCGCCACGCGCGACGGCGCCCAGGCGCTGATCGACTCCGGCGTGGACGGCATCAAGGTCGGCGTCGGCCCCGGCTCCATCTGTACGACCCGTGTCGTCGCCGGCATCGGCGTCCCGCAGGTCACCGCCATCTACGAGGCCTCGCTCGCCGCCAAGGAGGCCGGGATCCCGGTCATCGGCGACGGTGGCCTGCAGTACTCCGGCGACATCGCCAAGGCTCTGGTCGCGGGCGCCGACACGGTGATGCTGGGCTCGCTGCTCGCCGGGTGCGCCGAGTCGCCGGGCGAGCTGATGTTCATCAACGGCAAGCAGTTCAAGTCGTACCGCGGTATGGGCTCCCTCGGGGCCATGCAGTCGCGCGGCGACCGCAAGTCGTTCTCCAAGGACCGCTACTTCCAGGAGGGCGTCGCCTCCGACGAGCAGCTCGTCCCCGAGGGCATCGAGGGCCAGGTGCCCTACCGCGGCCCGCTCTCCTCGGTCGTCCACCAGCTGGTCGGCGGCCTGCGCCAGTCGATGTTCTACGTCGGCGGCCGGACCGTCCCGGACCTTCAGGCCAACGGCCGCTTCGTACGGATCACCTCCGCGGGCCTCAAGGAGAGCCACCCGCACGACATCCAGATGACGGTCGAGGCGCCGAACTACAGCCGTAAGTAGGCAGCAGGCCTGTCGAGGGCGGCCCCGGAGCAACCGGGGCCGCCCTTGTCGTGCCCGTCGGCGATACTGGAAGACGCTGAACGCATCAGGGAAAGGCCACAGACGTGACTGAGATCGAGATCGGGCGCGGCAAGCGCGGCCGCCGGGCGTACGCCTTCGACGACATCGCCGTCGTCCCCAGCCGCCGTACGCGGGACCCGAAGGAGGTCTCGATCACCTGGCAGATCGACGCCTACCGCTTCGAGCTGCCCTTCCTGGCCGCCCCCATGGACTCGGTCGTCTCCCCGGCCACCGCGATCCGTATCGGGGAGCTGGGCGGCCTCGGCGTACTGAACCTCGAGGGCCTGTGGACGCGGTACGAGGACCCGCAGCCGCTGCTCGACGAGATCACCGGGATGCCCGACGAGGCCGCGACCCGCCGGCTCCAGGAGATCTACGCGGCTCCCATCAAGGAGGAGCTGATCGGGCAGCGCCTCAAGGAGGTGCGCGACTCCGGTGTGGTCACCGCCGCCGCGCTCTCCCCGCAGCGCACCGCCCAGTTCTCCAAGGTCGTCGTGGACGCGGGCGTCGACATCTTCGTCATCCGCGGTACGACCGTGTCGGCGGAGCACGTCTCCGGGGCCCACGAGCCGCTGAACCTGAAGCAGTTCATCTACGAGCTGGACGTCCCGGTGATCGTGGGCGGCTGCGCCACGTACACGGCCGCCCTGCACCTGATGCGCACCGGCGCGGCCGGCGTCCTCGTCGGCTTCGGCGGCGGCGCGGCCCACACCACGCGCAACGTGCTCGGCATCCAGGTCCCGATGGCGACGGCGGTGGCCGACGTGGCCGCGGCCCGCCGCGACTACATGGACGAGTCCGGCGGCCGGTATGTGCATGTCATCGCCGACGGCGGTGTCGGCTGGTCCGGCGACATCCCCAAGGCGATCGCCTGTGGTGCGGACGCGGTCATGATGGGCTCCCCGCTGGCCCGCGCCACGGACGCGCCCGGCAAGGGCAACCACTGGGGCATGGAGGCGGTGAACGAGGAGCTGCCGCGCGGCAAGAAGGTCGACCTCGGCACCGTGGGCACGATCGAGGAGGTCCTCACCGGGCCCTCGCACACGCCCGACGGCTCCATGAATCTGTTCGGTGCGCTGCGGCGGGCGATGGCCACGACCGGGTACAGCGAGCTGAAGGAGTTCCAGCGCGTCGAGGTGACGGTGGCGGACTCGCAGCACAAGCGGTGAGGTGACGCCGCGCTCGGCTTGAGCGTGGGTTGGGGCTCGGTTGCCTGAGGGTGACCGGGCCCTTTTGTGTGCCCAGCTGGGCTGGTGGGGGCGTGCGTTGTGGGTGGGGGCGCGTGGTTGCGTTTGGGACGAATGTGGGCCGAATGGGCGTAGCTGGGCGATAGCGTTCGTGTCCGGCGCCCCAGGTTCTTCTGGGAGCCCCCTTCCAAGGACACGGTCCGGACCCCGCCCTCGGGGCCCGGCCCGAATTCCAACGGACCGCCTACCGGGCTATCGGCGGCGTCGTGGAAGGGGGCGCCCATGGGACGTCACCGCAAGCCCACCCGCTGGGACCGACTCCGTCTTCGGATGGTGCAGTGCCGGAGGAGGTGGATCTTGCGGCTTTTCGGATGGTGAGCGGCCGCCCCCATAAGGACTAGGGGCGGACACTCCGTGAACCATCCTGGAGCTCGTCGCAGTGCCTGCTGCGGCGGGCTCCACCTGTTTCCGTACGGTA
This sequence comes from Streptomyces sp. CA-210063, assembly GCF_024612015.1. NCBI lineage: Bacteria > Bacillati > Actinomycetota > Actinomycetes > Kitasatosporales > Streptomycetaceae > Streptomyces > Streptomyces sp. CA-210063. Next base: position 3,953,040 of record NZ_CP102512.1, on the reverse strand, counting down.
CCGGCGTGGGGCGTCCTCTGCCACCAGCCCCGGAGGCCAGGGTTGTCTCGTGCGCCCCTTTCACAACCTGTGCGCCGCCCCAGTGGGCGTAGCCCCCCGCGTGTCCAGCAGGAGCTGGGCCTTCACCGACAGGCCCTGGAGGTCGTACGTGCGGTGGTGCTGGAGGAGGATCGTCAGGTCGGCGTCGGCGGTGGCCTCGTAGAGGGAGTCGGCTCGTGGGATGGGGCGGTCGAGGACGCTCCAGGTGGGGATGTGGGGGTCGTGGTAGCTGACGTGGGCGCCGAGTTGGATGAGGCGGCGGGCGATCTCGTCGGCGGGGGTGCCCTGTTGGTCGGGGATGTCGGGCTTGTAGGTGATGCCGAGGAGGAGGACGCGGGCGCCTCGGGCCGACTTGCCGTGCTCGTTGAGGAGAGTGGCGGCGCGCTGGATGACGTACTGGGGCATGCGGTTGTTGACGCGCTGGGCCAGTTCGACCATGCGGAGAGAGTGGGGAGCGTGGCCCGACAGGTCCTGGGGGAGGGCGTGGCCGCCCACGCCGGGGCCGGGGCGGAAGGCCTGGAAGCCGAAGGGTTTCGTCTCGGCGCAGCGGATGACGTCCCACAGGTCCACGCCCAGGTCGTTGCAGAGGACGGCCATCTCGTTGACCAGGGCGATGTTGACGTGGCGATAGTTGGTCTCCAGGAGGTGGACCGTCTCCGCCTCGCGCAGTCCACGCGCGCGTACCACCTTGTCGGTGAGGCGGCCGTAGAAGGCGGCGGCCGACTCGGTGCAGGCGGAGGTGAGGCCGCCGATCACCTTGGGGGTGTTGGCGGGGCCGAAGTCGCGGTTGCCCGGGTCGACGCGGGCGGGGGAGTAGGCGAGGTGGAAGTCGCGGCCCGCGCGCAGTCCGGAGCCCTCTTCGAGGAGCGGGCGGAGGAATTCCCCGGTCGTGCCCGGGTGGACCGGGGACTCCAGGATGACCGTGGTGTGCGGGCGCAGTCGGGCGGCCAGGGTGCGGGCGGCCTCCTCGACCTGGGTGAGGTCGAGCGAGCCGTCGGCGCCCAGTGAGGCCGGGGCGCAGATGACGGCCGTACGGACGCGGCCGAGTTCGGCGGGGCTGGTGGTGGGCTTGAAGCCGCGGGCGAGCATGCGGCGCAGTTCGCCGGGGGTGAGGGAGCCGGACTCGTGGCCGGTGCGGTAACCGAGCGTGGGGATGCCGGCGGCGACGGCGGCCTGGGCCAGCGGCAGGCCCAACTGGCCGAGTCCGATGACGGCGAGATCTGCGGGCATGGCGTGGGCCGTCCTTCCCAGTAACCGAAGCGGGACAGGCGCGCAAGCCCTGTGGACTGGATGAGCGAGCGCAATGTCACACTAGGCGTAAATATGACCGATATGCGGGATTGGGGAAGTTGTTTTTGTGCGCGCGTCACGTGGAGTTATCCACAGGCTGACGGCGGGTGGTGGCCGAACTCGGGCAGCACGGTCAGAATTCTGGGCAGGGGGATGTGAGCCGGGTCTTGCCTGACAGGCAGGGACAGGTGAGGCCAGCGCGACAACCAGCGGGAGGCAGCGGTGAGGACAGCGGCACTGGGACCGGCGCAGCGAGCCGAGTCACTGGCGGGTATGGCCGAGCGCGAGCTGGATGTGCTGGTCGTGGGTGCCGGCGTGGTCGGCGCGGGCACAGCCCTGGACGCCGTGACACGCGGTCTGTCCACGGGCCTGGTCGAGGCACGTGACTGGGCGTCCGGCACCTCCAGCCGGTCCAGCAAACTGATCCACGGCGGTCTGCGCTATCTGGAGATGCTCGACTTCGCCCTCGTGCGGGAGGCGTTGAAGGAGCGCGGACTGCTGCTGGAGCGCCTGGCCCCCCATCTGGTGAAGCCCGTGCCGTTCCTCTACCCCTTGCAGCACAAGGGCTGGGAGCGGTGGTACGCGGGCTCGGGCGTCGCGTTGTACGACGGGATGTCGATGGCGCGCGGGCATGGGCGCGGGCTGCCGCTGCATCGTCATCTGACGCGCCACCACGCCCTGCGTATCGCGCCCTGTCTGAAGAAGGACGCGCTGGTCGGGGCGTTGCAGTACTACGACGCCCAGATGGACGACGCCCGCTATGTGGCGACGCTGGTGCGCACGGCCGCGTCGTACGGGGCGAAGGTCGCCAACCGGGCGCGGGTGACCGGGTTCCTGCGCGAGGGCGAGCGTGTGGTCGGGGCCAAGGTGCAGGACGTCGAGGGCGGTGGGGAGTACGAGATCCGCGCCCGGCAGGTCGTGAACGCCACCGGGGTGTGGACCGACGACACCCAGGCGATGGTGGGGGAGCGTGGGCAGTTCCACGTGCGGGCCTCCAAGGGCATCCATCTGGTCGTACCCAAGGACCGGATCCACTCCACGACCGGGCTGATCCTGCGGACCGAGAAGTCCGTGCTGTTCGTGATCCCCTGGGGGCGGCACTGGATCGTGGGCACGACGGACACCGACTGGGACCTCGACAAGGCGCATCCGGCGGCGTCCAGCGCGGACATCGACTATCTGCTGGAGCATGTGAACTCGGTGCTGGCCGTGCCGCTGACCAGGGACGACGTACAGGGTGTGTACGCGGGGCTGCGGCCGTTGCTCGCCGGGGAGTCGGATGCCACCAGCAAGCTCTCGCGCGAGCACATCGTGGCGCATCCGGTGCCGGGGCTGGTGGTGGTGGCCGGCGGGAAGTACACGACCTATCGGGTGATGGCCAAGGACGCGGTCGATGCCGCTGTGCACGGGCTTGACCAGCGGGTCGCCGAGTGTGTCACCGAGGATGTGCCGTTGCTGGGGGCCGAGGGGTATCGGGCGCTGTGGAACGCGCGGGCGCGGATCGCGGCGAGTACGGGGCTTCATGTGGTGCGGGTGGAGCATCTGTTGAACCGGTACGGGTCCGCGGCCGAGGAGGTGCTCGATCTGATCGCCGCGGATTCGTCGATGGGGGAGCCGTTGCAGGCCGCCGACGACTATCTGCGGGCCGAGGTGGTGTATGCGGCCTCGCACGAGGGGGCGCGGCATCTCGACGATGTGCTGACTCGGCGGACGCGGATCTCGATCGAGACGTTCGACCGGGGGACGCGAAGTGCGCGGGAGGCGGCGGAGTTGATGGCGCCTGTGCTCGGGTGGGACGAGGGGCAGATCGAGCGGGAGGTCGAGCATTATCGGAAGAGGGTGGAGGCGGAGCGGGAGTCGCAGCGGCAGCCGGACGACCTGACGGCGGATGCGGCTCGGTTGGGGGCGCCGGACATCGTGCCGTTGTAGTCGGGGTGCGTGCGTAGGCGCCGGGTGCGGCGGGTGTTGTTCTCGCCCCCGCCGCCCCTACCCATTCCTGTCCCCTGGGGCTGCGTCCCCAGACCCCCGCTGTCGCCCTGAACGGGCTTGTCCTCGAACGCCGGACGGGCTGAAGCCGGGCGCCGGTTGTGAAGTGTGGGTGGGTGTCGTGAGGGGCCTGGAGGCGGGGTGGCTGGTTGAGGGGGGCCCTGGGCGTGGGGCGGTTGGCGGGTGGGTGACAATGGAGGCTCTGTCAGGGCGGGTTGTATGAGGGGACGCATGTCGGAGGCGGAGCGGGCTGGGGAATCCCGTCAGGACAAGGACGCACGTCTCCTCGCCGGGCGGTACCGGCTGGGAGGGGTGCTCGGTCGGGGCGGCATGGGCACGGTGTGGCGTGCGAAGGACGAGACGCTCGGCCGTACGGTCGCCGTCAAGGAGCTGAGGTTCCCGTCGAGCATCGACGAGGACGAGAAGCGGCGGCTGATCACGCGCACGTTGCGCGAGGCCAAGGCGATCGCGCGGATCCGTAACAACGCCGCGGTGACGGTCTTCGACGTCGTCCACGAGGACGACCGGCCGTGGATCGTGATGGAGCTCGTCGAGGGCAAGTCGCTCGCCGAGGTCATCCGTGAGGACGGGGTGCTCGAACCGAGGCGGGCCGCCGAGGTGGGGCTCGCGATCCTCGACGTGCTGCGGGCCGCGCACCGTCAGGGCATCCTGCACCGGGACGTGAAGCCGTCGAACGTGCTCATCGACAAGCACGACGGGCGGGTCGTCCTCACCGACTTCGGTATCGCGCAGGTCGAGGGCGACCCCTCCATCACCTCGACCGGCATGCTCGTGGGCGCGCCCTCGTACATCTCGCCGGAGCGGGCGCGCGGGCACAAGCCGGGCCCCGCGGCCGACCTCTGGTCGCTCGGCGGTCTGCTCTACGCGGCGGTCGAGGGGGTGCCGCCCTACGACAAGGGGTCGGCCATAGCGACGCTGACCGCGGTGATGACCGAGCCGGTGCCGGAGCCGAAGCGCGCCGGGGCGCTGAAGGACGTCATCTTCGGGCTGCTCACCAAGGACCCCGAGCGGCGGCTCGACGACGCCGGTGCGCGGGCGATGCTCAACACCGTGATCCACGCGCCCGACCCGAAGGACGTCGAGCCGGTGGACGCGACGCGGGTCGTGCCGCTGCCGCCGGTGCCGGAGGAGCGTCCCAAGAAGGGTGGTTCCGGCGGGGCCGGGGCCAAGGCGGCCGGCGAGCGGGCGCGTGCGCCTCGGTGGTCCATGCGGAAGGGCCCGTCCGGGGGAGGGGCCGCGGCTGCGGCTGCCGGTGGCGCGGCGGGAGCTGTCGGCGGGGCCACGAGCGGTACGGCCGGCGGCGGTTCCGGTGGCTCCTCCGGCAGTTCCGGTGGGGCCGGTGGCGGGACGAGGGCCTCGAAGGCCACTCCGGCCGCGGCTGCGGCTTCGGCGGCTGTCACGGCGCGGTCCGCGTCCGTCGGGGTCTCGTCGGGGGCGGCTGCCGAGAAGGCCGGCCGGGCCAGTGGCGGCTCGGGCGCGGCCGCGGGCAAGCCCGTGGCCGGGGCGGCCGGGGCTCGTGGCGCCGACGCCGCAGGGACGGGCGCGGGAGTGGGCCACTCCGTTTCGCCGGGGCGGACTTCCGGGTGGCCCGAGATGCCGCCGCCGGATCTGCCGCCGCGGCCGGTGCCCAGGGCACCGATCACGGATGTGGTGTCGCGGCGGACGCTGGCGGTCATCGCGGTGGCCGTGGTGCTGGCCGTTCTCGGGACCGTCCTGGCGTTCACCCTCGGCGACGACGGCGACACGTCGAACAACAGCAAGGGCGCCGACACCAAGGCGGCCGCGTCCAGCGGGGCGGCGTCGGGGAGCGACGCCGCGGACAAGGACGAGGACACCGACAAGGGCAAGGCGTCCGACGCCAGTCCGGACGGTGACACGACGGACGAGGCCGACGGGGCGACCGGGTCGGCGGGCAGCAGCTCGCCGAGTCCTTCGGGCGGGTCGAACGGGTCGGTGAACGGTGACGGCTCCGGGGACGCGGGAGACATCGCGACCGAGACGTACAAGAGCGGTCAGGGGTTCTCGATCGGACTGCCCGACGGGTGGAAGTACCAGTCCACGGACGACGCGGGGGCCCGGTTCTCCGGTCCCGCCGGGCAGCGGCTGCTCGTCGGGTGGACGACCACCCCGAAGAACGACCCGGTCGCGGACTGGAAGAACCAGGAGCGGTACATGACGCGCTCCCAGTACAAGCGGATCCGAATAGAGGGGGTGGACTACCGGGGCTGGAACACGGCCGACTGGGAGTTCACCTATGTGGAGAGCGGAACGAAGTACCGGTCGATCGACCGCGGATTCGTCGTCGACTCCCAGCAGGGTTACGCGTTGATGTACACCGCGAAGGCGTCGGAGTGGAGCGGTGAGCTGCGCAAGGACACCTGGCGGACGTTCACGAAGACCTTCGAGCCCAAGTCGTGAGCTGACGGGCCGCGCCCCTGCGCGGGGGAGCGCGCGCGGTGCGGCTGTTGTGCGCCGGTGCGTTGAAGGCGGGGGCGACGTGCGGCTCCGTGCCTCGGTTCGGGGTGCCGTCCGGGGGCGTGCGGGGGTGTGGGGCGGGGTGAGCTCCGGTGATGTGAGTTCGGCTTCGGGAGTTCTGCCCGCCGGGTGAGTTCGGGGACGGCTGTTCCGGGGAAGATCGAGGGCGTTCGAGCGCATTCGAGACGAACGAGATATCGCATCGACTCAATGTGAGTTGCCTCCGGCACGTATCGTGAAGGGCTGCGGACCTTACGCATCCAGAACGGAACGCGACGCAGGGCGAGCGGAATTGACCAACCGGGCGGTCGGGGGAGGGCATCGTGGACGAATACGCGGGGCGAGTGCTCGCCGACCGCTATCGCCTGCCGCTGCCGCCCTCCGACGAGTACGAACTCGCCGAGACCCGGGCCTTCGACACCTACAGCGGGCAGGAAGTCCTGGTACGGCAGGTGCCGTTGCCCGAGGTCGTCGAGGCGGAGGTACTCGACGCGGACGGGTTGCCCGAGGGATATGTCGCGCGGGACGGCGGACCGCGCCGGGGTGCGGCGCGGCCCACGCGCCGGCCCGCGGAACCGGCCGTACGGCGGGCCATCGAGGCCGCGCAGGCCGCCGCGCAGGTCCCCGACCATCCCCGGCTCGACCAGGTCTTCGACGTGTTCGCCGAGGGCGGCTCGTTGTGGATAGTGAGCGAACTGGTGTCCGCCCGGCCCCTCGCCGCCCTGCTCGCGGAGCAGCCTCTGACCCCGTACCGGGCGGCCGAGGTCGCCTCCGACGTGCTCACCGCGCTGCGGGCGTTGCACGCCCATGGCTGGGTGCACCGGAACATCACCGCCCGTACGGTGCTGGTCTGTGACGACGGCCGGGTCATGCTCACGGGGCTGGCGGCCGGGGCGGCGGAAGAGGCGTTGTGCGGGTACGACCCGGTGCCGGCGCGGGACTTCGAGGACGGCCGCCCGGGGGCGCCTGGGGGCGGGGCCGGAGTTCCCGCCGCAGGGCCTGGCGGGCGTGAGGGTTCGGGGCGTGGCCCGGTGGCGCCCGTCGGTGGTGTTCCCGGGGCGCGCGGGGCTCTGCCCAGTGGCGCGGGCGGCGGCACGTTCGGCGGCTCCCGTGGTGGTGGGCCCGGTGGCGGGGTCGAGGATCCCGAAGCCGCTCGGCGGGCCGCGATAGAGGCGCGGGCGGGCAGTGCGGCGGCGCCGGTCACGGACCCCTCCGGAGGACAGCGCGCGCTGGAGGCCGGCGGGGACGCCCGGGCGGCGCGGGCGGGCGCGATCGCGGCGTATCGGGCGGGGGCGCGGGCCGCGGCCCGGGTGCAGGACGACCAACGGGGCGGCCCGGGCACGGAATTGCCCGCGCAGCGACCGGCACCGCAGGACGGCACGGCGGCGCCGGGGTCCGGGCGGGACGGCGACTGGACACCCGGTACGGGGACGCGCCCGGTGCCTCTCGGCCAGATAGCCGACCCTTACGGCGTCCTCGCGAACGGCGGCCCCACGAGCGCCTGGCACGGCGCCCAGCCGCGCAGCGGGGCGCCCGCGCCGGGCGGCAACGGCCGGGGGACCCCGGTATCCGGCAACTCCTCACCGTACGGCGGCCCGTCCGGGACCGGCGGCCGGGGCGACGGCACCTTCACCTTCGACGGCGATGACACCGGCACGCACCCGGCACCGGGGCATGGTGCGCGTCTCGACCCCGGGTACGGCGACTCCGCGTACGGCAACAGGGGCCAGGACGACCCCGCGTACGGCGTCGGCGCGCACGCCGATCCCGTGCGGGATGCCGGCGCCCCGGTCGCGGACGCGCCCCCCTGGGACCGCGGTGCGGCCGCCGCTCCTCGCCGGGGGCCCGCCACCGCGCTCGCGGCCGAGCGGGCGCGGCAGGCGCGGATGGCCGTGGTCGGGCCGGTCACCGAGCGGTGGGCGCCGGAGCAGGCCGGGCCGGTGCACGAGAACTGGCAGTTGGCGGCGCCGATCGGGCCGGCCACGGATCTGTGGGCACTGGGCGCGTTGCTGTTCCGGGCCGTGCAGGGGCATGCGCCGTACCCGGAGGAGAACACCGCCGAGCTGGTGCAGATGGTGTGCGCGGAGCCGCCCGCGTTCGCCGAGGAGTGCGGGCCGCTGCGGCCGGTCGTGGAGTCGCTGCTGCGTCAGGACCCCACCGAGCGGCTGGACTTCGAGGAGCTGCGCGGCTGGCTGCGTTCGCTGGTGCGGTCGGCGCCCGAGCCCGAGGCCGGTACGCACGTCGTCCCGGCACCGCCCGTGGACGCGAGCCGGCTGCCGATCGTACGGCGGCGCGGCGAACTCGTCCGCAGGCGCCGGGCCGGGCTGCCCGCGACCAGCGCGCACGCCCGCCACAAGCGCGCCCGGCAGAAGCCCCCGCAACCCCGTAAGCTGGGCCGGAACCTGCTCCTGCTGATCCTGCTCGCGCTGGTCGCGGCCGTCACGTACGCCATGGTGTTCATGCCGAAGACCACGCCGAGCAGCGAGGGAAGCGACACGGGCAGCCGTACGGACAGTGTCGGGCAGCCGAGTCCGGAGCCGGAGGCGAGCAGTGAGCCCCGGCCCGACCAGAACTCGAACTCGCCCGACGGCGGCGAGGAGGGCCAGAGCGGGGCGAGCCCGTCGGAGTCGTCCGGTTCGACGCAGACGCAGACCGGCGACCCCGATGTCGCTCAGGGATTCACCCTGCGGAAGGACCCCGAGGGGTTCCAGGTCGCCGTCGCCCGTGGATGGGACCGCAGCGCCAAGAACGGGCGCGGTCAGATCGTGTACTCCCAGGGCGACTTCGAGCTGATCCTCGTCCCCGGGCGGGACGGCGCGGACACGTACGGCAGTGATCCGCTGAAGTACCAGCGGGAGGACGAGCGCGAGCTGCAGCCGTTCCGCGACTCGTCCTGGGCGACGTCCACCGGGATGCGGTTGATCGAGGTGGGTGGGGTGACCTCGGCCGAGGGGCAGTTCACCTGGCAGGACTCCGACGGGCGCGGCGTCTTCGTACGGAATCTCGCGATCCTTCTCGACGGGCGTTACCACGTGGTGCAGTTGCGCGGGCCGGAGGCGGAGCGGGACGAGGTCACACGGCTGTACGAGCAGGCGGCGGACACGTATCGGGTGACCGGCTGAGTGGGGCGGAGGGCGGGAGGGGCGCGTTGTCGGTCCGGCGGCGGAAGGTTGCGCTCCGTTCGCGGAAGCGAGAACCGTCACAGTGCGGTCTCTGTGCGGCCGAGCCGGTTCCCCGTGCCGCGGGCCGCTCCTTAATGTGACCCTGTCAAGAACATTGCGGGGCAACGTGAATCAGATGCAGGGTCTGCTCCTGGCGGAGCGCTACCGGCTTGTCGACACGATCGGCAGCGGCGGCATGGGCCGGGTCTGGCGTGCGCACGACGAGGTGCTGCACCGGGCCGTCGCGGTCAAGGAGTTGACGGCCGCGCTCTACGTCTCGGAGAACGAGCAGACGATACTGCTGGCGCGGACCCGGGCGGAGGCGCGTGCGGCGGCGCGGATCAACCACTCGGCCGTCGTCACCGTGCACGACGTGCTGGAGCACGACAACCGGCCGTGGATCGTCATGGAGTTGGTCGAGGGCGTCTCGCTGGCCGACGCCGTCAAGGAGCGGGGGCGCGTCGAGGCGCGTGAGGCGGCGCGGATCGGGATGTGGGTGCTGCGCGCGCTGCGGGCCGCCCACCGGGCGGGCGTACTGCACCGCGATGTGAAGCCGGGGAACGTGCTGCTCGCCGAGGACGGCCGGGTCATGCTCACCGACTTCGGCATCGCGCAGGTCGAGGGCGACACGACCATCACCCGGACCGGGGAGATAGTCGGCTCGGTCGACTACATAGCCCCCGAGCGGGTGCGCGGGCACGAGCCCGGGCCCGCCTCCGACCTGTGGTCGCTGGGCGCGACGCTGTACACGGCGGTGCAGGGCAAGTCGCCGTTCCGGCGCACCACACCGCTCACCACCATGCAGGCCGTGGTCAGCGAGGAGGCCGCCGAACCCGCGGACGCGGGGGCGCTGGGACCCGTCATCACCGCGCTGCTGTGCAAGGACCCCGCCGTACGGCCCGGCGCGGACGAGGCCGAGCGGATGCTCGCCGAGGCGGCGGAGGGGCGACGGCCACGGCCGGCGCAGGCGCAGGTGCCTGCCCAGCAGCCGGGGGGTGCGGGGCCCGGTGGGGGCGCGCAGGGCGGCCAGGGGGCGCCGGGTGCGCACGACGGGCCTGATGCGCACGGCGCGGAGGGCGCACACGGTACGCATGGCGGCGGCACGCATGCGTCGGGCAACCCCACCATGTCCGCGGCCACCGCCGCCTCCGGCACACCCGTCACTCCGAGGGCCACCGCTCATCAGGCCGCACCCGTCCCCGCAGCCACCGCCAAGCGGCGCGGCCGGGGTCGTACGGTCGCGCTCGTCGTCCTGCTGGCCGCGCTCGTCGGCGGCGGGGGTGCCGTCGCGATGCACTATGCGGACGAGTGGCGTACGGGGAACAGCTCCGCCACGGCCGGGACGGACGGCACCGACGGCGGGGACCAGGGGGCCGAGTCGGCGGGCGGCGGTGTGCCCGAGGGGTGGGAGCGGGTCGAGGACCCGGAGGGTTTCAGCCTTGCTCTGCCCAAGGGGTGGAAGCGGCAGCTGGACGGGGTGCAGATCGACTACACGCCCGACGGCGGTGACCACTTCCTGCGGATCGCCGTGGACGACTCGCCGGACTTCGACAGCGCGTACCACCACCAGCTCGATCTGGAGGAGCAGGTGAGGACGCGGGCCGACTACCAGCGGGTGACCCTGGAGGAGAACATCTACCGCGACCGGCCGGGCGCGCTGTGGGACTTCACCTGGACCGCGGTGGAGAAGGACAAGTTCCCCGGGCCGCGCCGGGCGATCGAGCAGATGTATCTCTCCCGGGACGGCGTCGAGTACACGATCTACATGTCCGCGCCGGCGGCGGACTGGGACACGGCGAAGGAACAGTTCTACGCGGTGCTGCGCAGCTGGCGGCCGCCGACGCAGTGAAAGTGGGAGCGCCCGAAGTGTGAACGCCGAGCGCCCGCGCGGCGCTCGCGCAGCGCTCACGGGACGCGCGTACGTCGCTTGTCGGCCAGGCCTGTCACACGGCACCGGAGGGTTCCGATCCGGTGCGGCATGATGGGGCGTATGGGGACCGAGGGGGAGAACGTCCGTGTCATAGCGGGTCGTTACCGGCTGGAGGCCAGGATCGGCCGCGGCGGTATGGGGATCGTGTGGCGCGCCACCGATGAACTCCTCGGTCGGCGGGTGGCGGTCAAGGAGCTGGCCCTCGACGAATCGCTCCCGGAGGAGCGGTCCCGGCAGCGGCGTGAGCGCACCCTGCGGGAGGCGCGGGCGGTCGCCCGGCTCGGTCATCCGCACATCATCGTCGTGCACGACGTCGTCGAGCAGGACGAACGTCCGTACATCGTCATGGAGTTGATCGACGGCGGCTCGCTCGCGGAGCGGATCGCGGCCGAGGGGCCGGTCGATGCGCGGGAGGCCGCGCGGATCGGGATCGCTCTGCTGGGCGCGCTGCGGCGGGCGCACGACGCCGGGGTGCTGCACCGCGATCTCAAGCCCGCGAACGTCCTGATGGAGGCCGGCACCGACCGGATCGTCCTCACCGACTTCGGCATCGCCCAGGTCGCCGGCGCGACCACGCTCACCGAGAGCGGGTCCTTCGTCGGCTCGCCCGAGTACACCGCGCCCGAACGGATGTCCGGGGTCCGCACCGGGCCGGAGTCCGACCTGTGGTCGCTGGGCGCGCTGCTGTGCGCCGTGCTGAGCGGGGAATCGCCGTTCCGGCGGGACTCGTTGGGTGGGATCCTGCACGCGGTCGTCTTCGACGAGATCCGGCCGCCCGCGCAGGCCGAGCCGCTGCTCCCCGTCGTACGCGGGCTCCTCGAGCGCGACCCGGACCGACGGCTCGACGCGGCGGAGGCGGAGCGGCTGCTGCGGGCCTTCCGGGAGACGGGGCGTACGCCGAGGGCGACGAAGCCCCCGAGGACGTCGACCGGTTACACACCGACCCGGCGGGACCTGCCGCATCTGCACCGCGCCGCGCCGCGCTCGCACCGGGAGGTGCCGTACCCGGCCGCACCCCGCGCCGACCACGACGGACCGGAGGCCGGGCAGGAGGGGCAGCAGCCCGCACCCGGCCCGGCGGCCGCCCTGCGGGAGCAGCCCGCGCGGCAACGGCAGCCGCAGTCCACGCGGAGCGTGCTGGTCGCGGCCGCGCTGGTGGCGGCGATGGCCGGGGCGGGCGTCTCGGCGGCGGCACTGCTGATGCGGGACGGCGCCGACGGGGGCGGCACGCCGAGCAGTTCGGCACCGCATACGCCGGGCACGGCAAGCACGACCGGGGACTCGGGCGACCCGGGCACACCCAGCGCCCCGGACGACTCCGGCTCCTCCGGGACCACGTCCGGTACGTCGGCGAACGCCACGCCCACCGTCACGCGTTCGCGGGCGGCCACCGCGCCGACCGTGCCCTCGGGGTACCGGCTCGCCTCGGACGAGCGCGGCTTCAGCCTCGCCGTGCCGGAGGACTTCACACGGGAGCCGCAGGGGGAGCGGGTCTTCTACATGTCACCGGGGCAGGAGATCCGGATCGGCATCAAGTTCGACGACCCGGCGGAGGGCGGGCCGGCCGGGGTGATGCGGCGCGCCCACGAGAAGGGGCCCTCCACGAACCCGGGTTACCGCGACGGCCGGGTCTCCGAGATCACGCACGACGGGCGGCCCGCCGCGTTCTGGGAGTTCACCTGGGACGGCTTCAGCGCGGCGGAGGGGCCCCGGCACACGTACGACCTGTGCTGGGAGCAGGACGGGCGGCTGTACGACGTGTGGGTGTCGGCGCCGGTCGGGAAGGTGAGCGAGGCGAAGGAGTACTTCGACGTGGCAGTGGACACCTTCGTACGTAACTAAAGCGGAGATAAGTGGCGTTCCGCGTCACGGGTCTGTGACCGGAAAGCGACGGGGGTGGATGTCCGAGCGCTTGTCGCGATACAGATGAACGCATGAGCAGCAACGGGGGCGCCCCTTACGGATCCGGCTACGGACCGGATGAGCCGACGAGTTTCGGACTGCAACCTCCGCAGCCGGGTGGGCCGTACCCGGGGAATCCGTACGCGCAGCCGACGCAAGTGGTCGCGCAACCGGCGGCGCCGTCGCCGCAGCCCCCGCAGGATCCCGGTGCCGGGCGGCTCATCGCGGGCCGTTACCGGCTGCTGGCCAAGCTCGGGCATGGCGGTATGGGCACGGTATGGCGGGCCAAGGACGAGACGGTGGATCGTGAGGTCGCCGTCAAGGAGCCCCGCATACCGGACCATCTTCCCGAACGTGAACGGGCCAACGCCTTCGAGCGGATGCGCCGTGAGGCCCGTGCGGCAGCCAGACTCGATCATCCGTCGGTCGTGAACGTGCACGATGTGGCGGTCGTGGACGGCCAGCCGTGGATCGTGATGGAGCTGGTACGGGGGCGTTCGCTGGGCGACGCGCTCCAGGAGGGCACCCTCGGGGTGCGTGACGCGGCGAGAATCGGACTCGATGTGCTCGGCGCGCTGGAGGCCGCGCACGCCGCCGGCATCCTGCACCGTGACGTCAAGCCGGACAACGTCCTCCTCGGCAGCCACGACAGGGTCGTCCTCACCGACTTCGGCATCGCCCAGATCGAGGGCGAGACCAATCTGACGGACACCGGCGGTTTCGTCGGCTCGCCCGAGTACATCGCCCCCGAGCGCGTGCTGGGCCAGCGGCCCGGCCCCGCCTCGGACCTCTGGTCCCTCGGCGTCGTCCTCTATGCCGCCACGGAGGGCGTGTCGCCCTTCCGCCGCAGCAACACGCCCGCGACCCTGCAGTCCGTGCTCAACGCCACGCCCGCGGCGCCCGCCTCCGCCACGGGCCCGCTGGCCGAGGCCATCAACGGCCTGTTGCAGAAGGACCCCGCGCGCCGCCCGACCGCCGCCCGCGTCCGCGAACTGCTGGAGACGGCCGCGAACCCGCCGGCCCCCGTCCCCACCCAGGTCGTCCACCAGGTCGCCGGGCCCCCGGCCGAGACCGGCAAGGGCATCCGTGTCGGTGCCAAGACGTTCGCCGGGCTCGGCGCGGTGGTCGTCGCGGCGGCCGTGACGGCGTACCTGGTGATCGCCGACCCCTTCGCGGGGCCCCTGCCGGAGGGCTGGAAGGAACGGGACCTCGGCACGAAGGTCGCCGCGAGCATCGGCGTGCCCCGGGACTTCGTCAAGGACGAGTTCGAGCCGGACGACACCGACGGGACGTTCGCGCAGTACAGCGACCCGAGCGGGCTGGTCCGGATCAACGTCGACCGGGACATCAAGAAGGACGACAAGGAGAACGAGATACCGGGCGTCGCGCTGGACAAGGCGTACGCCGACTGGGAACTGGTCAAGGACGGCGAGTACACCCTGGACATCGCCGACGACCCCGGGCCCGAGGGGCGGCCGCAGGAGGCGAAGTTCCAGGACCGCGAGGCCGCCGAGAACACCATCGTCTACACGACCACGGACACCCAGGCCCCGCGTCTGCGTGAGGCACGGCTGCTGTACTACCGGGCGAGCAACGGCGACATGTACCGGGTCTGGATCGACTATCCGGGCAAGGGGCACTTCACCGAGCAGGGGCGCGAGATCGCGCGTACGGCCATCGCGAACCTGAAGATCGACGTGATGTAGGCCGGTCTCAGAGGGGCGCGTCTCAGGGGCGCGTCTCAGGAGCAGTCATGGTGATCGCCGGGTACTTGGCGGTGTCCTTGCCGTCCACGACGTCGTCGAAGAGCCGTCCGAGGCGGAGGGGTTCGGCGTCGGGGGAGGGGTGCGGGAAGAGGACCCAGACCAGTCCATCGGTCTCAGTGGTGTCAGTACGTCCTCTCGGCGATCCAGGCCATGACCCGATCGGCCACCTCCGGCTCGTCCAACAGTGCTCCGCCGTGCGAGGAACCGGGCACCGTCTCCACCGTTATCCCATTGGCGGGCATGTTGTGGTCGGTCTCCTCGGCCGCTTCGAGGTCGAGCGAGTGCTGGACGGGCACGAGGTCGCCCGCGGAGTGGAGCAGATACATGGGGGCGTCGTCGCCGCCGGAGGCACGGCTCTTGGCGGACATGTCGTTCCAGGTGTCCCGGCAGCCCGGGTGCGCGGAGGTGTCGGTGTCCGCCGCGTCCGGGGAACAGCGCGCCAGGATGACGGCGTTGTCGCGGAGTTTGCGCTGCCTGTCGGTCGCGGTGGCGGCGTTGCCGTCCTGCCAGGCGCGGTAGGGGGAGTTCACGGGCGACAGCGCCACCACGCCGTCGACGCGGTAGGCGCCGGAGCGGTAGGTCGCGACGGTGGTGGCTATCTGGCCGCCGGAGGAGGAGCCCAGGAGCACCAGCCGGTTGGTGTCGAGGTCGAAGTCGGCGGCGTGGTCGCGTATCCAGTCCAGCGCGGACAGCGCGTCGGTTCGCTGGGCCGGCCAGGGAGCGTCGACATTCAGCCGGTAGTCGACGTCGAAGACGGCGTACCCGGCGTCCGCGAAGGTGCGCGACCAGGTGGCCCAGCCGGTGTCCTCGTGCCAGTGGCCGCCGTGCAGGATGACGATCCCCGGCTGTCCCCTGTCCCGCTCCTCACCTGCGGCGTTCCAGTAGGCGTCGAGGGTCTGCCGGGTGTGGGAGCCGTAGGAGTACGTGGTCTCGTGACGGTCGGCCGCCTCGCTGTCGCGCGAGTCGGTGACGAGGAGGGCCGCGACGATCGCGGCGCAGAGAATGAGACAACCCCAGAGCCGACGCACGGCTACCTGCCCTTCGAGTGACGTGACGGCAGGCGACGTCGTCCCCGGGCACGGGATCCGACCGAGACGTCCACAGCGTGGGGAGCGCTCACAAGGCCTGCTTGCGTGAGCAACCGGACTATAGGCGGCCCGCTCGAACGACCGTAAACCGGGTCCCCGGAGTTGGTCTGCAATTTCCGGCTCGGACACCTTGGTGGGGTCGTGGATGACTTGTGCGAACGTCGCCATCAGCCGGGCGACGCCCCCCGGGAGTCCGGCTCCCCGATGACCATCGCTTTGTCCGGCCCCCTGGACCTAACATGCCGTGTCAAGTGCATGATCGGCGCGAAGGGCGAGCGAGCGTGGGCATCGAACACCTGGACGTGCGGGCTCACGCCAGACAGCGCTGGGCGGCCAGGGCCGCACTCGGCTGTGCGGCACTCGCCATACTGCTGCCGCTCGGCTTCGCACGCGAGGCGAGCCTCCTGCTCGTCGCCGGGGTCGTCCTGGGCGTCGGCCTCACCGTCGCCTCGCTGTGGTGGGTGCTGACCCGCCGGGGCGCCGCCCGGATCGCGGCGGGCGCGCTGGCCGTGGCGGCGCCGGTCGGCGTCATCTGGTGGTTCGCCGCCGTCAACCTGCTCTGGGTGGTGGTCGTGTCCGCCGCCCTGTGGGGCACCGCCGTCTGGTCCGGGAAGTTCGCCCTCAGCAGCACCAAGTCCCACCAGGTGCATGTCCCGGAACACCGCGCCCCCGCCCCCACGCGCCCCTTCCTCATCATGAACCCCAGGTCCGGGGGCGGAAAGGTCGAGCGTTTCCGGCTGAAGGAGAAGGCCGAACGCCTCGGCGCCACGGTCCATCTGCTCGACCCCGCGCACCACGAGGACGTCGCCGTACTGGCCCGGGACGCCGTCCGCAGCGGCGCCGACCTGCTCGGCGTCGCCGGCGGCGACGGCACCCAGGCCCAGGTCGCCGCCATCGCGGCGGCGTACGACGTGCCCCTCCTCGTCATCTCCGCCGGCACCCGCAACCACTTCGCCATGGACCTCGGGCTCGACCGTGACAACCCCGCCGCCTGCCTCGACGCCCTCACCGACAAGGGCGTCGAACTCCATGTCGACCTCGGCTACGCGAGCGGCCACCCCTTCGTCAACAACGCCAGCTTCGGCGCGTACGCCGCCGTCGTGCAGAGCCCCGCGTACCGCGGGGACAAGGTCCGCACCACCCTGGAACTGCTGCCCGAACTGCTCACGCACCAGCGGGGCCCGCGCCTCACCGCCCGCATCGGGGACGCCGTCATCGACGCGCCCCAGGCCGTCCTCGTCAGCAACAACGTCTACCGCAGCGACGACCTCGTCGGCCTCGGCCGCCGCGAGCGGCTCGACGCCGGGGTGCTGGGCGTCGTCGGCATCCGCGTCGACAGCGCCGCCGAGGCCGCCGGACTGGTCCTCGGCCCGAACGCCCCCGGGCTCAGCCTGCTCATCGCCGACGAGATCGTCGTCGAGGCCGACCGGCCGGAGATCGAGGTCGGCGTCGACGGCGAGGCCCTCGTCCTGCCCACCCCCGTCCACTGCCGGCTCTCGCGGAAGGCCCTGCGCGTCCGCGTCCCCCGCGACCGCCCCGGCGTCCCCGAGCCCAAACCGCCCCTGGACTGGCGCCGGTTGCGCAAACTCGCCGCCGCCGTCGGCCGCACGGCCCTGCCCAAGCACCGCGAACGGTACGGGTGGGTACAGGAGTGGTGGAGCCGGAGGCGTTAGCCGGTCTGGTCTGGCCTGGCCCGGCACCCCGCCCGGGCTGGCCCGGTCTGGTCTGGCCCGGCACCCCGCTCGGCCCGGCCCGGTCTGGCCTGGTCCGGTCCCGTCTGGCCCGGATCGGCCCGACCCGATCCGGGTCCGGCCTGGTCTGGCCCAGATCCGGCCCCGATCGGCCCGGCCTGGCCCGACCCCGACCCCGACCCCGATCCGATCCAGGTCCGGCCCGATCTCAGTCCGGCCCGGCCCGGCCGCTGACGACGGCCGTTCGGCCTACTGGGCGGTACATCGACAAGCTCCGCTCCCGCACGGTAGTGATGTGGCATGAGCGACGACGGCGAACATCCGCACGACGCACCCCCGTACGGCAGTCGCTTGGTCGGCGGCCGCTACCGCCTCACCGAGCGCATCGGCTCCGGCGGCATGGGCACTGTATGGAAGGCCGTCGACGAACTCGTGGAGCGCGAAGTCGCCGTCAAACAGCCCAGGTTGCCGGGCGACCCGGGCGACCCCGTGGACCCGGCGCACCCGGACGGCGGCCCGGAGAACGAGCACCGGCAACGCGCCGCCAACCGCCTCTACCGCGAGGCGCGCGCCGCCGCCCGCGTCGACCACCCGTCCGCCGTCACCATCCACGACGTCGTCATCGAGGACGGCCACCCCTGGATCGTCATGGAGTGGGTCCGCGGCGAGTCCCTCCACGAACTGCTCCGACGCGGCGCCCTCACCCCCGCCGAGTCCGCCCGGATCGGCCTCGCCGTCGTCGGCGCGCTGCACGCCGCGCACGGCGTCGGGATCGTCCACCGCGACGTCAAACCGGCCAACGTCCTCCTCGGCCCGCACGGCCGCGTCGTCCTCACCGACTTCGGTATCGCCCACGTCCAGGGCGAGGAATCCCTCACCGTGAGCGGTGAGTTCGTCGGCTCGATCGAGTTCGTCGCCCCCGAGCGCATGTCGGACCGCACGGCGGGCCCGCCCTCCGACCTGTGGTCCCTCGGCGTCCTCCTCTACGCCGCCGTCGAGGGCTGGTCCCCCTTCCGCCGTACGACCCTGGAGTCCACCCTCGCCGCGATCCTCTCCACCGAGCCCCCGCAACCCGAACGGGCGGGCCCACTCGGGCCCCTGATCCTCCGCCTCCTCGCCAAGGACCCGGCGGCCCGCCCCGAGGCCGACGAGGTGAGGGCGGTGCTGGAGGCGGTGGCGGGTCGGCCCGCGCCCCCACCGGGCGCGCCGGCCCAGGTGACAGAGGACCAAGCGGTGGAGGTGCGGGTCGCGGAGGACCCGGCACCCGCCGAATTACCGCAGCCGCGCGACGACTCCCGGACGGTACGGCTCGGCACAGCTCATGGCACGGCCCACGCCAAAGGCCAGCCCAGCGCAGGCCACCCCAGCCCAGGCCAGCCCAGCGCAGGCCGCCCCAGCCCAGGCCACCCCAGTACAGGCCGCCCCAGCCCAGGCCACCCCAGTACAGGCCGCCCCAGCCCAGGCCGCCGTACCGGCCGGCTCATCCTGACCGCCGCCCTCACCGGCGCCCTGCTCGCCGGCGGCGGAGTCTGGCTCGGCACCTCGCTCGCCCGCGAGGACACCGAGCCGGTCTCCGACCCCGTCGCCACCGGCTCCGGCCCCGGCCCCACGGCGAGCGTCCGCTGGATCCCCCATGAGGAGAAGGCCATGGACGCCGTCCTCTCCCTCCCCGCCGTGTACGAACGGCTCCGCGCCCAGGACGGCGAGGACGACCGGCCGCGCACGGTCGCCTACGAGGGCGAGGAGGTCATCCGGGTACGGCTGACGCAGTGGGACGAGGCGCCCGCCTCGCCCATGGAACAGGCCAAGAACGCCACGGACATCGTGGCGCGCGACGTGAAGGCGACGGCGAACTACACCACCACGAGCTTCCACGACCAGGAGGCCGTCCTCGCCGACACCACCCACTACCAGGACGGCACGCCCACCCGCGTCATGGAGCTGATCGTCCGCACCGACGACCGCCGGATGTACGAACTGCGCGTGGACATGCCGAAGGGAACGGCGGACGAGAAGAAGGGCACGGCGGTGTTCAAGGGAGCGCGGGACCGGCTGAGGATCGGCGGGTACGGAAGCGGCTGAAAGCCGGACAGCCGTGGTCGACGGATCGGAACGCAAGGGTCCGAACGCAAGGGCCCGAACGCAGGGTCGGAGCGCAGTGATCGACGCCGCATTCGCGGACGCACGGTTTCCCCCGACGCGCTGATCAGCCACTTCGTTGCCAGCGATCACTGGCATGGTGTGTGCGCCAGGTGAAACCCTGTTACCGACGGGTACCCAAAGTCGTCCGGTCCGGAATACCCTGCGCGTCATGACGGACTCGCAGGCCCCCGAAAAGACCGGCACGGCACGGACGACCGGCACCAACCCCCTCGCGGCAGCCCCGCAGGGCGCCCGTACCGCCGCCGATGTGGTCACCCCCGAACTGGTCGCCCAGCTCACCAAGGGCGTGGTCGGCTCCGGCCGGACCGCCAACCACACGCCGTTCACCGGCGAGAAGCTGGCCGACCTGCCGGAGTCCACCCCCGAGGATGTGGAGAAGGCCTACGAGCTGGCCCGCGCCGCCCAGGCCGTCTGGGCCCAGGTGCCCGTGCGCCGGCGCGCCGCCGTACTCCTCCGCTTCCACGACCTGATCCTCGAACGTCAGGCCGAGGTGCTCGACCTCATCCAGCTGGAGACCGGCAAGGCCCGTCTGCACGCCCACGAGGAGGTCCAGGCCGTCGCGGTCGCCGCCCGTCACTACGGCCGCAAGGCCCCCTTCTATCTGAAGCCGAAGCGGCACGCAGGCGCCGTACCGACCCTCACGAAGGTCACCGAACTCCGCCACCCGCGCGGTGTGATCGGCCAGATCGCCCCCTGGAACTACCCGCTCGAGCTCTCCGTCGGCGACGCCATCCCCGCCTTCGTCGCGGGCAACGCGGTCGTGATGAAGCCGGACACGGAGACCTGCCTGACCGCGCTCTGGGCCCGCGACCTGCTCATCGAGGCCGGGCTGCCCGCCGAGGTCTTCCAGGTCGTCCTCGGCGAGGGCCCGGTCATCGGCCCCGAGGTCGTCAAGCGCGCCGACTACGTCTCCTTCACCGGCTCCACCCGTACCGGCCGCGAGGTCGCCCAGGGCGCCGCCGCCCGCCTGGTCGGCGTCTCCCTCGAACTCGGCGGCAAGAACGCGATGCTGGTCCTGGAGGACGCCGACATAGAGAAGGCGGCGGCGGGCGCCGTCCGTGCCTGTTTCTCCTCCGCCGGCCAACTCTGCATCTCCATCGAGCGGCTGTACGTCCACGAGTCCATCGCCGACGCCTTCCTGGAGCGCTTCGCCGCCCGCACCAAGGCCATGCGCCTCGGCAAGTCCCTCGCGTACGGCGCCGAGATGGGCTCCCTCGTGGGCGACCGCCAACTGGAGACCGTCACCCGCCACGTCGACGAGGCCGTGGAGAAGGGCGCGAAGGTCGTCGCGGGCGGCGTGGCCCGCCCCGACATCGGCCCCTACTTCTACGAGCCCACGATCCTCGACGGCGTCACGGAACCCATGTCCGTGTGCACGGAGGAGACCTTCGGCCCCGTCGTCTCCATCTACCGCTTCAAGGACGAGGACGCCGCCGTCGCGGAGGCCAACTCCACCGCGTACGGCCTCAACGCCTCCGTCTGGACCAAGGACGGCCGCCGCGGCCGCGAGGTCGCCTCCCGCGTGCGCGCCGGCACCGTCAACGTCAACGAGGGCTACGCCTCCGCCTACGGCAGCGTCCAGTCCCCCATGGGCGGCATGAAGGACTCCGGCCTCGGCCGCCGCCACGGCTCCGAGGGCATCCTCAAGTACACGGAGGCCCAGACGGTCGCCCACCAGCGCCTGCTGCCGATGGCCCCGTCCCTCGGCATGGACGACGAGAAGTACGCGCAGTTCATGAGCCGCAGCCTGAGGGTGATGAAGGCACTCCGGCTCAGGTAGGCGCCCCGTGAGGGGCGCGGGGCCGTATCGATATGCGGCTCCGCCGCGTGAGCGCGAGCAACCACATACGGCCCGCAGACGAGGACCGTTCTCAACGAGGAGAAACGTGTCGTACGACTATGACGTGATCGTCGTAGGTTCCGGCTTCGGCGGCAGCGTGACCGCCCTGCGCCTGACCGAGAAGGGTTACACGGTAGGCGTCCTGGAGGCGGGCCGTCGCTTCACCCGGGAATCCCTCCCCAAGAACTCCTGGGACCTCAAGAACTACCTCTGGGCCCCCGCCCTCGGCATGTACGGCATCCAGCGCATCCACCTGCTGGGCAACGTCATGGTGCTGGCGGGCGCCGGAGTGGGCGGCGGCTCCCTCAACTACGCCAACACCCTCTACGTACCGCCGAAACCGTTCTTCGAAGACCCGCAGTGGAAGGACATCACCGACTGGCAGGAGGAGTTGAAGCCGTACTACGACCAGGCCCGCCGCATGCTCGGCGTACGGCTCAACCCGACGATGACCCCGTCGGACATCCATCTGAAGGCCGCCGCGGAGCGGATGGGCGTCGGCGACAGCTTCCACCTCGCCCCGGTCGGCGTCTTCTTCGGCGACGGCGAGGACGCCGACGGCAAGGCGAAGGCCGCCCCCGGCGACCAGGTGGCGGACCCCTACTTCGGCGGCGCGGGCCCGGCCCGCAACGCCTGCACCGAGTGCGGCGAGTGCATGACCGGCTGCCGCCACGGCGCGAAGAACACCCTCAACGAGAACTACCTCCACCTCGCCGAGAAGGCGGGCGCGGTCGTCCACCCGATGACCACGGTCGTCGCCGTCACCGAGGACTCGCAGGGCGGCTACGCCGTCACGACCCTCCCGACGGACGAGCGCCGCAAGGGTGCGTCCCGTGTGCTGAAGGCCCGCCGGGTCGTTCTCGCGGCCGGCACCTACGGCACCCAGACCCTGCTGCACCGGATGAAGGCGGGCGGCCAACTCCCGCACATCTCGGACCGGTTGGGCATGCTGACCCGCACCAACTCCGAGGCCCTGGTCGGCGCCCAGACGGACAACCGCCGCTACCGCAAGGCCCACGGCGTCCCCGAGGTCGACTTCACCCGGGGCGTGGCGATCACCTCCTCCATCCACCCCGACGAGAACACCCATATCGAGCCGGTCCGCTACGGCAAGGGCTCCAACGCGATGGGCGGCCTGTCGATCCTCCAGGTCCCGTACGCGGGCGGCACCGCGTCGGGCGCCTCCCGCGTCCTCGGATGGCTGGCGTACGCGGCCAAGCACCCGCTGCTGGTGGCCCGTTCCCTCTCCAACCGCCGCTGGTCGGAGCGGACCATCATCGGCCTGGTGATGCAGTCGCTGGACAACTCCCTCAGCACCCATCTGAAGCCCAAGGGCCTGGGCAAGGGCCTGTTGACGGCGCGGCAGGGCCACGGCGCCCCCAACCCCAAGCAGATCGAGGCCGCTTCGACGGCCGCCACCACGATCGCCGCCGAGATCAACGGCTTCGCCGGCAGCAATGTGGGCGAACTGATGGGCACCCCGCTCACCGCGCACTTCCTCGGCGGCTGCCCCATCGGCGCCACCGCGGACGACGGCGTCATCGACCCGTACCACCGCCTCTACGGCCACCCCGGGATCTCGGTCGTCGACGGCGCCGCCGTCTCCGCGAACCTGGGCGTGAACCCGTCCCTCACGATCACCGCCCAGGCCGAGCGCGCGATGTCGTACTGGCCCAACAACGGCGAGCCCGACCACCGCCCGGCCCCCGGCGCGACCTACGAACGCCTCCGTCCGGTGGAGCCCCTGCACCCGGCGGTCCCGGCGGACGCCTTCGGCGCGCTGCGGCTGCCGCTGGTACCGGTGCCGACGGTGCCGCCAAAGAAGTAAGCGGCGGAAGCAGCGGACGGAATGTGCGGACGGAAGTAGCGGAACGGAAGCAGCGGAGAAGGACCCGCACCCCCCTCCGAGCGCGGGTCCTTCTCTCGTGTGCCAGGTGTGACCGGCGAGTGGTGTGAAGGGTTGCCCCTGCAATCACACTTTTTTCATGTGACCTGAGTCACAGATGAATGCGGTTGCTGCTCGATGTCACGTACATGATCTGATGGGGCCGGTGAGGCCTCTGTGAGGCATGTGACGAAAGTGGCGAAGGTGGGGGACATGAACTCGAAGATGTCGCGGGCGGCGGTGGCCGTCTCGGTGGTGGCCACGCTGGGGTTCACCGCGGCGTGCGGTGGGGGCGGCGACGAGGACAAGGGCGCGGAGACGAAGCCGTCGGCCGGCGCCACGGCCGCCGGGGACGAGAAGGACTCGGCGGGGCAGGCGGCGCTGACCGAGGCCCAGCTGAAGGAGGCCGCCCTCGCGAAGGGGGACGTCAAGGGCTACAAGATCGCCGACATGCCCGCGGACGAGATGCCCGCCGAGACCGTTCCGGCGGAGCCGGCCGCCTGCCAGCCCATCGCGAACATGTTCTACTTCACCTCGGACCCGAAGGCGAAGGCCCGCGTCGGACGCACCGCCACCCCGGAGGACGCGCTCTCCGCCAGCGTCACCTCCCTCGCCCTCGCCGCACACGAGCAGAGCGACGCCGAGAAGGTGATCGCCGACCTGCGCGAGGCGACGGAGAAGTGCACCAAGTACGAGGACGTCGGCAACAAGTACTCCGGCGTCGAGGCCCTCCCCGCCCCCGAACAGGGCGACGAGGCCGTCTCGTACAAGATGAAGGGCGACATCGAGGGGGCCGAGATACCGATGTCCTTCACGGTGGTGCGCAGCGGTTCGACGCTCATCGGGTTCTACTCGATGAACATGCTCGACGCGGACAAGGCACAGGTGCCGACCGAGCTGCTGGAGGCACAGGTCGCGAAGCTGGAGAAGGCCGCCGGCTGAGCGACCCGACGGAAGGTCGCCGGCTGAGCCACCCGGCGTGACGAAGGGCCCCGCGGGACGGAAGTCGCGGGGCCCTTCTGCGTCAGCACCGACGTCAGGGCAGCGCCGGTGCCTCGAAGCGGCGCCGGGGGAGTGCGCCGCGGAACCTTTGATCGGATGTGGACCTTTGGTCGCGGTCTGTTCCTGCATCGTGAGGGATGGGCAACGGCCTCCGCAACCGCTCCGGCCACCCTTGAACAGATTCCGCGGTCGGCCCCGGGCGTCCCCGGAGCCGGCCGTTCTCTTGAGTGACCGGGCTGCTGTCCCCTGCCGTCCGGTCACCACCCTGGAGCGAGGTCCCACGGCGCACGACACGATCCGTACGCCTCATCGCTCCATACGGAGCCACGCGTGGTTCTTTCGGGCCCGGGCCTGGCTGGCACGGACATCCACACCAACGAAGCGTGTCGTACGACGGTCACGCGCCGGACGGGTGAGAGGGCAGGCGTACGTGCGTGCGCCGGTCAGATGCGCCCCCGGCACAGCTCCAGCAGGGTCATGGCGAGCGCGGTACCGGGCTTGCCGAGGGCGTCCCTGTAGTGGGCCAGGATCTCCATCTCGCGAGAGAGGTTCACCCGGCGCCCGCCGGACTCGATCCGCGCCTCCTGGATCACGGCGGAGACCGCCACCCGTTCCTGGATCAGGCCGATGATCCGGTCGTCCAGCGCGTCGATCCGGTCACGGGCACCGGTGATCACATCGGCGGCCTCGGAGGTACGGGCGCCGGTCACGTCGATGGCGGTCATAGGGGGCTCCTCGTCGGAAGTCGTACGTCGTGTCGTACGTCGTACGTCGGAAGGGGCTCCCGGAGCGACAAGATCCGGAAAACGCCAGGCGCCCCGGACCTTGTCGGCCCGGGGCGCCTGGGAAGTCGCTTGTCAGTAGCTCAAGCAGCACGACCATGGCAGCCGGCGGGCCGGTTGCCATAGGTAAAGAGGAAGGTCGGGTGCGTGAGCATGGGGGCCAGTATGCCACGACCACACGACGACACCTTTCGACCGCCTGCTCCTCCAGCCAACCCGGTCGGTGGGTGGGCGAAGGTTCTCGGGGGTCTGGGGCGGAGCCCCCAGTGATCGGCCCCACGAGAGCGCACCCCCGGTAGACTCGGTCATACAGACCCCCGCCCAACCGCCGGAAGGCACCCCGTGTCATCAGCGAACCCCGCTGCCGCCGCCCCCGACACCGTCCTGGTCGTCGACTTCGGCGCCCAGTACGCCCAGCTCATCGCCCGACGGGTCCGCGAGGCCCGGGTCTACAGCGAGATCGTGCCGAGCACCATGCCGGTCGCCGAGATGCTCGCCAAGAACCCGGCGGCGATCATCCTCTCCGGCGGCCCCTCCTCGGTCTACGCCGAGGGCGCCCCCCGCCTCGACCGCGAGCTCTTCGAGGCCGGCGTCCCCGTCTTCGGCATGTGCTACGGCTTCCAGCTGATGGCCACCACCCTCGGCGGAACGGTCGACAACACGGGAGCGCGCGAGTACGGCCGTACGCCCCTCCATGTCTCCAAGGCCGGCTCGACCCTCTTCGAGGGCACCCCGGACGAGCAGTCCGTGTGGATGTCCCACGGCGACGCCTGCTCCGCCGCCCCCGAGGGCTTCGCCGTCACGGCCTCCACCGACGTCGTACCGGTCGCCGCCTTCGAGAACGACGAGAAGAAGCTGTACGGCGTCCAGTACCACCCGGAGGTCATGCACTCCACGCACGGCCAGCAGGTCCTGGAGCACTTCCTCTACCGGGGCGCGGGCATCACCCCGAACTGGACCACCGGCAACGTCATCGAGGAGCAGGTCGAGGCCATCCGCGAGCTGGTCGGCGACAAGCGCGCGATCTGCGGCCTCTCCGGCGGCGTGGACTCCGCGGTCGCCGCGGCCCTCGTACAGAAGGCCATCGGCTCCCAGCTGACCTGCGTGTACGTCGACCACGGTCTGATGCGCAAGAACGAGACCGAGCAGGTCGAGAAGGACTTCGTCGCCGCGACCGGCGTACAGCTGAAGGTCGTCGACGCGGAGGAGCGGTTCCTCAAGGCGCTCGCCGGGGTCTCCGACCCCGAGCAGAAGCGGAAGATCATCGGCCGCGAGTTCATCCGCGTCTTCGAGCAGGCCCAGGCGGAGATCATCGCCGACGAGGGCCCCGAGGTGGCCTTCCTCGTCCAGGGCACCCTCTACCCGGACGTCGTCGAGTCCGGCGGCGGCACCGGCACGGCCAACATCAAGTCCCACCACAACGTGGGCGGCCTGCCGGAGGACCTGGAGTTCAAGCTCATCGAGCCGCTCCGCAAGCTCTTCAAGGACGAGGTCCGGATGGTCGGCCAGGAGCTCGGGCTCCCGGAGGAGATCGTCCAGCGCCAGCCCTTCCCGGGCCCCGGCCTCGGCATCCGTATCGTCGGCGAGGTCACCAAGGACCGTCTCGACCTGCTCCGCGACGCCGACGCCATCGCCCGTGAGGAGCTGACGGCGGCCGGCCTCGACCGCGACATCTGGCAGTGCCCGGTGGTCCTCCTCGCGGACGTCCGCAGCGTCGGAGTCCAGGGCGACGGCCGTACCTACGGCCACCCGATCGTCCTGCGCCCGGTCTCCTCCGAGGACGCCATGACCGCCGACTGGTCGCGGCTGCCGTACGACGTCCTCGCGAAGATCTCGACCCGCATCACCAACGAGGTCGCGGACGTCAACCGCGTGGTCCTCGACGTGACGAGCAAGCCCCCGGGGACCATCGAGTGGGAGTGAGCCTCCCGCTGTGGACGGTCAGGTCCGTTTGAGCGTGCGCACCGGCTCTCCGGGCTTCCAGACCTGGACGACCAGATACTTGTCGTCCTCGACGTAGGTCCGTACGACCTCCGTCAGCTCGGTGCGGAAGAGGTGGAACGGCTCCGGCGGTTCCACCTCTTCGCCGTACGCCGCCTTGACCGCGGGATCCTCGACCTCGACCGCCCGCCCGCTCACCCGCACGTCACCACCGCCCATCTCCGTACCCGGACCGGGGTTGGCCTGCAGCGCGAACCGGGGATCGCGGCGCAGATCGAGCGCCTTCAACGAATCCGGCATCATCCCCAGCCACAGCTCACCGGTGCGGAACGTGACCTCCAACCCGGTCGTCCGCGGGGAGCCGTCCCTGCGGAGAGTGGCGAGAACGTGATGCGTGAAGGCCCCGAAGCGCGCTTCGACGGTCTGCGCGAGCCCGGGTTCGGCGGCGGCGAAAGCGGCCCAGTTCGAAGAATTCTCTGGCATACGTCGAGTCTCGCGCGGATACCCGACACCCACTGTCCGGTTACCCCGAGCGACATACGGCTTGATCCGAGCGGGTGCAGGTCTCGCGTGGTCTCGCGCGTTTCTGTGACTTGCGTAACGGTTGCGCACTCTCTTCCCGGAACGGCCCTGTTCCGCGCAGGGAACCGACGGTAACTTCCGCTTCGTAAAGGAAGTCAGTCTGGAGGACACATGCACGGGCCCACACCGCCCCTGCCCCTACCCACCGACCAGCTCCGGTTCGCCATGCCGCCGATGCACGAGTCGACGCAGGACGAGCGGCGGCACCGCAAGGAGCGGCTGGCCGGGGCCCTGAGGATCTTCGGGCGACTGGGGTTCGAGGAGGGGGTCTCGGGTCACATCACCGCGCGCGACCCGGAATTCAGCGACTGTTTCTGGGTCAACCCGTTCGGGATGCCGTTCAAGCACGTCACGGTGAGTGACCTGGTCCTCGCCAACCAGGACGGGCAGGTGATCGAGGGCCGCTACCACGTGAACCAGGCGGCCTTCACCGTCCACGCCCAGGTGCATGCCGCCCGCCCCGACGTCGTCGCGGTCGCCCACTGCCACTCCGTGCACGGCCGCGCGCTGGCCGCGCTCGGCGACCTGCTCGACCCGATCACCCAGGAGTCCTGCGCCTTCTACGAGGACCACGCGCTCTACGACCACTACACGGGTGTCGCCGTGGACGCGGACGAGGGCCGCCGGATAGCCGCCGTGCTCGGCAGCCGCAAGGCGCTGGTGCTCCGCAACCACGGTCTGCTGACGGTCGGCGACTCGGTCGACGCGGCGGCGTGGTGGTTCCTGTCGATGGAACGCTCGGCGCAGGTGCAGCTGACCGCGAAGGCGGCGGGGCGGCCGCTCCTCATCGAACACCGGCTGGCCGCGGCGACGCGGGAGCAGGCGGGCGGCGATCTGGTCGCGTGGATCAACTATCAGCCGCTGTGGCAGGACATCAGCCGAAGCGAGCCGGATCTGCTGAGCTGAGCGCTTTTCCTGGGGCCGCCTTCTCAGGGTGCGTTCTGTCGTTGGCCGGCTGCGAATCCGTCATGGCTGGTCGCGCGGTTCCCCGCGCCCCTTTGGGGCGCTGACGCCCTCAGAAGTCACGGAGCACCGCCGCCTTCGTGGCCGCGAATTCCTCGTCCGTGAGAACGCCGTCACGGTGCAGTTCGCCCAACTCGCGGAGGCGGCGCAGGAGGACGTCATGATGGTCGGCGGCCGGCGGCGAGGCGGCGGTGGCCGTCTCGGTCGGCCGCTGTCGCTCCCCATGGTCGGTCGCGCGAGTCGACGGATGGGGGAGTCGGGCGGTGACGGCCGTGGCGACCAGGGCCGTGAGGAGGTCGCGGCGCGTGCTGCCCCACAGGTCGAGGGCGAACGGGTCCCGCTCCGGCGGCAGCTTGGAGAACACGGTCTCCCGGGTCACGAACCGCAGGAAACCGTCCTCGTAACCGGAGTTGGGCAGCCATTCGACCTGGACCAGATCGCCGATGTCGATGATCCGCGGGCCGGTCGCGCGCTTGACGCGGTCGGAGGTGTCGTTCCAGTCGATCCGTACCCGCGTACCGTCGAACGAGACCGTGCCGTCGCTGGACCGCACGGACACCGGCACGGGCGGCCCGGGCAGGAGATAGGTCTTGGCGGGCTCCTTCGGCGTCTGTTCCAGCAGCATGGACTGCCGTATCTCCTCGGCCACGTACTCGGCGACCCCCGAACGGTCCAGGTCGACCGTCAGCCGGTACGGGTCCGCCGCGTCCGGCAGCCGCCCGCCGGTGGCCTGAAGCAGCGGATCACTGCCCTCGCGGAGCCGCAACCGGAGCCGCCCGCGCTTGCGTTCGGGCTCGTAGACGACACCGGCCACCGCCTCCAGGGGCACCGCGACCTCCCCGTACGTCTGCCGGAACAGCGCCACGGAACGGTGCAGGCCCGGCGTGATCCGGACCGTGCTGCCGTCGAAGGCCCAGGTCCCGTCGCGCTGGATGATCTCGGCCATAGGGAGATTCTCGCAGCCGGGTCAACACGGGCACTCGTACTTCACCCCGCGCTTCTCTTGCACGGAGCGCCCCTGCCGGACGCGGGCCGTGTTCCGTACGGCACAATTCGCTGTCGTCGCAGGGCATTTGTACGGCCGCACGGCTGTGGTAGTGAGCGGACGTACATACGACGCCCGGCGACGACGGTGAAGGCGTCGATGACGGTGACGGCGAATGCCGAGGGACGCGGACGCAGAGGCGGCCGCGGCGCGGGAAGGCGGGCTCGGACGTGGCGGTTCAGGAGGCCAGAGGGGGCATGGGCGCGGGCTCCCATGACGGTGGATGCACATGCGGGGACTGCCCGCACGGAGCGCGCGCGGGACACCGGCGCGCGGTCGCCGCATTCCTGCTGCAGCGGGAGGAGTTCGCGTCCGGGCAGGGTCTGCCCGCGGCCGTCGCGCACTCCGCGTCCGCCTCCCGGCAGTGGGTCTCCGACGAACTCACCCAGTCCGCGGCCCTCGTCGCCGAACGCGGCCGCGTCGAGGGCGAGGCCTGGCTCGGCCGCCTCTGGCTGCGCACGGCGATCGTCGTCTGGGCCGCCGTCGTGACCCTCCTCCTCGTCCAGTCCCTCACCGCGATCGGCGCGGGCTGGACGGTCGCCCGCACGGCCGGTCTGCTCGCCGCCCTGCTGGTGGGCGCGGCGCTGACGGGCGCCGCATATCTGCACCGGGCGCGCGGCGGCGCCCTCGCCCCGGTCATCGGCGAGGACAACCGTCTCTCCACCTCCCGTGCGGTCGCGGCCGGTTGGGTGCTCTTCGTCGTCTTCGCGGTCCTCGTGCTGGTCGGCCGCCTGGCCGCCGCCTCCGACCACCGCGAACGCGACGCCCTCATCGCCGGCCTCGACCTCGCCCGCGGCGCCGGCATCGTGACCGTCCTCGCCGTCGTCTGCGGCATCGCCGTCCTGGTCCGCCGCGTCGTCGGCCTCCGCGTCCTCTCCCAACGTCTCCAGAAGGTCCGCGCCCACCGCCCCCGCGCCGCCGACCTCCTCACCGACGACTCCGGCCGAGGCAGCTTCACGGACCTCCAGTACGTGATCATCTGCACCGTCGCCCTCGCCTTCGCGGCGGTCCGCCTCGCCCGCCGCCCCGACCAACTCCCCGACCTCCCCTGGGGCCTCGCCCTCCTCGTCCTGGTCTCCGCGGCCACCTACGTGGCCGGCAAGTACGCCGAGGGCGGTCGCCCCGTCATCCTCTCCGTCGTCCGCGCCCGCGAGGCCGGCGACCTCGACGCCCCCATCCGCAACGGCGACGACATCGAGATCCGCGGCGCCGGCTTCGTCCCACCCGGCGCCCAGACCGCCGACCGCCTCTCCCGCATGGTCGTCCGCATCGGCCCCGTCCACGTCCACGTCCCCCTGGTCCCCGTAGCCGGTGGCTTCAGCAACCCCACCGACGCCGTCCTCACCGCCCCCGTCCCCGCCGACGTCGAACCCGGCAAGGTCGAGGTCCAGGTAGTAACAGCAGCAGGCGTCGAAACCAACCGCTACACGATCGAGGTCTCGGCGGACTGACCCCCACGACCGGAGGAACCCGGCGAAGGCCCAGGGGCGTGACGCCTGGAAAGTCCGGGCCCAGGAGGCGTGGCGCCCCCAGGAAGTCGGAGGGGCTGTGGTGCAAGCCCTGAGGGGCTGGCGGGGCGGGAGCTGTAAGGAGCCCGAGGACCTGGCGGGGCCGGGGGCGTAGGCATGGGGGCTTGGTGGGGCCAGGGCATAGCGCCTGAGAACCTGGCCGGATTCCGAATCCTCAGTGGGACTTCGAGTAGCTGGCGAGACTTCGAGTACTTGGCCGGCGTCCAGATACTCAGCGGGGGTCCAGGGGGCACAGCGCCCCTGGCGGGGTCCGGGGCGGAGCCCCGTGAGGGCGCGTGTGCGTGGACGCGCGTGTGCGTGGACGCGCGGCGCGGGGGCGGGGTCGAAGGGGTGCAGCCCCTGGGATGGGATGGGTAAGGGCGGCGGGGGCGAAATGGCGTCCGGGACGCACCCCGCCTCCCGGGAAAGGCACCGCCGACCCGGAAAAACGCACCCGCGGTATTGAGCACCCCCACCCCTGCGAACGTATCGTCTGTTGAGGGGTCAACGGCACGGCGAACAAGAGGCGGCGCAGACCATGACTCACGACATTCGCTCGGACTCCCACCCTCCCTACCTCGACGGCGGCCACGACTGGCGGGACACAGCCACCCGCTACGCCCTGCTGCCCCTACGCGTCTTCCTCGCCATCACCTTCATCTACGCCGGCCTGGACAAACTCACCGACAGCGCGTTCATGGCCGACTCCGGTTCCGGCTCGATCGGCGACATGATGAGCGCCTCCCGGGACTCCTCCGCCATCCCCGCCATGATCGACCTCGCCCTGGAGAACCCTGTCGGCTTCGGCTACGCCATCGCCATCGGCGAACTAGCCGTCGGCATCGGCACCCTCCTCGGCCTCTTCTCCCGCCTCGCCGCCCTCGGCGGCGCCCTGATCTCCCTCAGCCTCTGGCTGACGGTCAGCTGGTCGGCGTCCCCGTACTACTACGGCAACGACCTCCCCTACTTCATGGCCTGGATCCCCTTGATCCTCGCCGGCGCCCCGGTCCTCTCAGTGGACGCGGCCATCCGCTCCCGCCGCACCGGCGGCAGCCGACACCGCGCGGGTGCCTACCGCTGAGCGTCCAGTCCCGACCCACCCACCGCACAGTCCACTTGCGTGGAGCTTCATCGCCTTAACGGTTCCCTGTTCAGTTATGTGATCTTCGTGTGACGTTCCAGCAGCTCAGCCCCCACTTACCAGGGGCAGTAGCCGACTGCCCCTGGCGCCCGCCCCGCCCGTTCGGCTGCTCAAGCTCACCCTGCCGATCCCGCCGATCCCGCCGATCCCGCCGATCCCGCCGACCCCGCTGGTCCAGCCGCCCCGGTCGGCCCCGTTGACCCTGCCGACCCGGTCCGTCCGGCTCCCCGGCGCCCGCGTATCGCGTGGTTCAGGAACGCCACCGCCCCCGCGAGACCCAGCCCGCCGACGACGAGCGGTATCACCACGAACCACGGTGTCTCCCAGGCATCACCCGCGTCGCCGAGATACACGACACCGGCGGCGGTGAGGAAGAGGCCGGCGACGAGCTTCCCCGGCCGGAACTCATGCCGCAGCACGGGCCACCTCCGCCTGTCCGAGACCGACTTCGAGGTCGATGGTGATCGCGCCGCCGCTGTCCGAGCCCTTCGCCGGGGGCAGTGTCAGCCGATCGCTCCTGTCCGGTGCCACGTCCACGTCCTCCTTGTCGTCACCCGGCAACTGGATGTCACCCAGGCCCACTTCGATGTCGAGCCGCACGGTGACGTCCGGCGGAACCACCACCTTCACCTTGCCCGCGCCCACCTCCACGCTTGTGGCCAGCGTCTCCCCCTTCGCGACGTCCACCTTGGACAGGTCCAGCGTGCCCACACCGGTCCCCAGCTCGTACCGGGCCGCCACACTCTCCGTGCTCCGCGGGGTCCACTCCGTACGGACCCAGTCGGTGGTGATGTTCGCCGGGAGCGCCGCCGTGCACGCCAGGAGTCCCGCCGTGACCACCGCCAGGAAGATCGACCCCGCTCCCGTACGGCCGAGGAAGGCGCTCAGGGCTATGCCCAGGCCGAACACGGTCAGCGCGCAGGCCAGACCGGTCTGCATGCTGGCGGCGAGTGTGCGGTCCTCCCAGGTCGCGCCGGTACCGACGGCGCCGGCGAGCAGCGCCAGCAGGAAGACCCAGCCACCTGTCCAGCGCGGCCCACGTGGCTTCGGCGGGCGCGCGGTGCGTATGTCCTGGCGGGAGGTCGGTACCCCCCGGGCGATGTTGACGGCCGCCGCCATGTCCCGGTCGCGGGGCTCCCCCGGCCCCCACAGATAGCCCGTGCCGCCCACATACGTCCCGTCCTTGACTATCGGGTCGCGCCACCAGGAGGGGTAGGCGGTGGCCACGGGCGGCGCCTGGGCCTCCGGCGGGGCGTCGGCCACGGCGTGCGCGGCGAGCGGATCGGGGTCGGGGGCGCCACGGTGCTGCGACCAGTACCCCGCGCCGGCCAGGAGCAGGGAGACGACCACGGAGAAGGTCAGCACGGTGGTGTTGCTCAGCAGGGTGAGGAAGACGCCGCAGCCGACCAGCGCGAAGAGCACGGCGGCCAGGGCATGGCCGTCGACCCGGCCGGTCAGCAGCTTGCGTACCTCGTTCTCCTCCTCGTCGTCGTACGGGACGAAGAGCCAGGCGAAGCCGTAGAAGATGAGGCCGAAGCCGCCGGTCGCGGAGAGCACCGCGAGCACCACCCGGAAGATCACCGGGTCCATGTCGCACTGCCGCCCGAGCCCCGCACAGACACCGCCCAGCATTTTGTACCGCCGGTCACGGCGGAACCTGTGCGGAGCGGCGGGGGCGCCCGCCGGATCGCCGGGGGCGGGCGGGCCCGCAGCCCCGGCCGGGTCGGCGGTGGCCGCTTGATCCGTTCCCGCGCCCGCGTCCTCGTGTGCGCGCGGCTCCTTGACCGTGCCCGGTGGGGGCGCGGCGTCCTGCGGCTCGGCGGGGGGCCGCCGGGAGTGCGGACCCGAGCCGGGGCCCTGCTCCGCTGCCGCGTGCTGGTGATCCGTCATGCGT
Source organism: Streptomyces sp. CA-210063 (assembly GCF_024612015.1). Classification (NCBI taxonomy): domain Bacteria; kingdom Bacillati; phylum Actinomycetota; class Actinomycetes; order Kitasatosporales; family Streptomycetaceae; genus Streptomyces; species Streptomyces sp. CA-210063. The sequence continues at coordinate 3,918,945 of NZ_CP102512.1, read as the reverse complement.
CCATCGTGACCGCCGAGCCGGTCCGATGGCAGTCGGGATGACCCTGGTCGAACCCTGATATCCGCCCGAGGGATGTGTTCGATCATGGCTTGGCCGAAGATCAGGGGCGTCTCGGGGGTCGACCCTGATGCCTCGTTCCGCCGTGCGTGTGAACATCGATGGCATGCCGGAAGCCGCAGCACTGCCAGTCGACACTCCGCGGCCCCCGCGCAAGCTCTACCGCAGCAGCGACGGACGCTGGCTCGGAGGCGTGGCGCGAGGGCTCGCCGGACATCTCGGGCTGCCCGTGACCTGGGTGCGGCTCGTGTTCGCCGGTCTCTTCCTGGCGGACGGCCTCGGCGCGCTGGTGTACGCGGCGTTCTGGTTCTTCGTGCCGCTCGGTGTGGGCGGCGTCGACAACCAGCGGCCCCCGGCCATCGCCACCGAGACCTCCCCCGACGGCCGCCGCAGGCTAGTGGCCCGCAAGCCCGACCGCGGCCAGATAGTCGCCCTCCTCCTCATGGTCGTCGTGGCCATGGTCTTCGTCGGCAATGTGGACCTCGGAGAGGCCACCCGGGCGTATCTCTGGCCGACCGTGCTCGTCGCGGCCGGCGTCGCCCTGGTCTGGCGCCAGGCGGACAACGCGCGGCGGGCCCGCTGGGCCGAGGTCGGCCGCCGTCGGCGCACGATCACACTGCTCCGCTCCGTCGCGGGTGTCCTGCTGGTCACCGCGGGCGTCTCCGGGATATTCGTCCTGCAGGGCTCCGCCGCCCACCTCGGCTCGGTGCTGCAGGCCGCGCTCGCGGTCCTCGTCGGTATAACGCTGCTGGCCGGCCCGTATCTCGTCCGTATGACCCAGGACCTCTCCGAGGAGCGCCTGATGCGCATCCGCGCCCAGGAGCGGGCGGAGGTCGCGGCCCACGTCCACGACTCGGTGCTGCACACGCTGACGCTGATACAGCGCAACGCGGACAACCCGAACGAGGTCCGCCGCCTCGCCCGCGCCCAGGAGCGAGACCTGCGTAACTGGCTGTACAAACCCGAGGGCACCGGAAAGGACGAGGAGGACGAGCCCCACACGCTCGCCGAGGCCGTGCGACGCAACGCGGCCGAGGTCGAGGACAAGCACGGCGTTCCCCTAGAGGTGGTCGTCGTCGGCGACTGCCCCCTCGACGAGGGACTGACCGCGCAGATGCAGGCCGCACGCGAGGCGATGGTGAACGCCGCCAAGTACGGTGGCGAGGGCGGCGCCGTACAGGTCTTCGCCGAGGTCGAGGGAAGGACGGTCTTCGTGTCCGTCCGCGACCGCGGTCCCGGCTTCGACCTCGACGCGATACCCGCCGACCGCATGGGCGTCAGAGAATCGATCATCGGCCGCATGGAGCGCAACGGGGGTACGGCACGGCTTCGCGCCGTACCGGACGGCGGCACGGAGGTCGAGCTGGAGATGGAGAGGGCGGAGACGACGTCATGAGTGACGCGAACGGGGCGAACGACCTTGCCGCACAGGGCGGTTCGGGCACTGATCCGGGCGAGGACCAGGGAGGCCCGGTCGCGCGGGGCACCGGGGCGGCCGAAGGCGGGCCCAACGAGTCCGACCGGTCCGACCACCCCCATGAGCCCAACCAGGCCGCTGCGACCGGGAATTCCGGTGCGACCGCTGCCACTGGGGATCCCGCCGGTACCGGGACCTCCGCGACCGGTGCCACCGGGGCGGGTGTCTCCGGGCCCGGGCGGCATGTCCGGGTCGTGCTGGTGGACGATCACCGGATGTTCCGTACGGGAGTGAGGGCAGAGATCGGGCAGACGGACCGTACGGGCGTGGAGGTCGTCGGAGAGGCGCCCGACGTCGACCAGGCGGTTTCGGTGATCACGAGCACACGGCCCGAGGTGGTGCTCCTCGACGTCCATCTGCCCGGTGGCGGTGGCGTCGAAGTTCTTCGCCGCTGTTCGGCGTTGATGGCGGACGCCGAACAGCCCGTCCGCTTCCTCGCCCTGTCCGTGTCGGACGCGGCGGAGGACGTGATCGGTGTGATCCGGGGCGGTGCGCGCGGCTATGTCACCAAGACGATCACCGGCACCGACCTCGTCGACTCCATCTTCCGGGTCCAGGACGGCGACGCGGTCTTCTCCCCACGCCTGGCCGGCTTCGTCCTCGACGCGTTCGCCTCCACCGACGCTCCGCCCGTCGACGAGGACCTCGACCGGCTCACCCAGCGCGAGCGCGAGGTGCTGCGCCTCATCGCCCGCGGCTATGCGTACAAGGAGATCGCCAAACAGCTCTACATCTCGGTGAAGACGGTGGAGTCCCATGTCTCCGCCGTACTGAGGAAGTTGCAGCTCTCCAACCGCCACGAGCTGACGAGATGGGCGACGGCACGGCGCCTGGTGTGAGGGCGGCGACTGCCCACCCGACACAAGAACGCCGGTTCTCCCGAAAGGCCGACGCAACGACTGAGACACGCAAACACCACCGGGGGCCGGGCGCCCCTGCCCGGAAGCAAGGGTGACCCATCTCGACCGGCTCAAGCAGCCCCGCTCAGGCCACCCGTGTGGCCCCCGCGTACGGCATCTCGTCGAGCGGTGCCACGCGGACCGGGGCCGACGGGTTCGGGGCGTGGACCATCTGGCCGTTGCCGACATAGATGCCCACGTGGCTGATGCCGGAGTAGAAGAAGACGAGGTCGCCGGGGCGGAGTTCGGAGCGGGCGACGCGGCGGCCGGAGTTGATCTGGGAGTAGGTGGTGCGGGGGAGCGAGATGCCGGCGGCGCGGTAGGCGGCCTGGGTGAGGCCGGAACAGTCGAAGGCGTTGGGGCCGGTGGCGCCCCAGACGTAGGGGCTGCCGAGCTTGGAGTAGGCGTAGGAGACGGCCGCCGCGGCGCGGGAGTTGGGGGCATCGGCGGTGGCGGAGGCAGGTGACACCGGGCCGGTGAGGTTGCGCCGGGACGAGGCCGAGGAGCGCGAGGCGTGTCCCGTGGCTCCGCCCGCGGTGTCGAACCGTGCCCGGTCCTCGGCGGTGAGCCGGCCGAGCAGCTGCCGCGCGCCGGTCAGCTTCGAGGTGACGGTCTTCTTGTGCCGCTTCAGCTCCGTCTGCCGGGACTTGAGGGTGCCCAGTTCGACGCGGGCGGCTCCGCGCAGCCGTTCGATGTCCAGCAGTTGCTTCCGTACGCTCGACACGTCGGCCGCCTGGCGGCTGCCGACCCGCTCGGCGAGGGCGGCGCCGTCCAGGTATTCGTCCGGATCGGCGGAGAGGGCGAGCTGCCAGGAGGGGTCCATGCCCCCGCGGCGGTACTGTGCCGCGGCCAGCGAACCGAGTTCGTCCCGCGCGGAGTTGAGCCGGTCGGTGCGGCGGGCGGCCTGGTCGCGCAGCTCTTCGAGGTTCTCCTGGGCCTGGTCGGCCTTCTCCTTCGCGCCGTTGTACTTCTCGGTGGCGACCTCGGCCTCTTGGTACAGCTTGTCCACCTTCGCCTTGACCTGTTCAGGCGTGAGCTGTGGATCGGCGTGCCCGGTGCCGTCGAAACCGGTCGCGGTCGCCGCGCCCGCGAGGGCGAACGTCGCGGCGGTGCGGACCGTATGGCCGCCGAGTGAGCGCTGTCTGGGCTTGCGGTGCGCTGCCACGTGGACTCCACGTCCTCTCCGTACGACCGCCGTCCGCAGTACGAACATCGTCTGTCCGTACAGGACCGCCTGGGGGAGCGGTTACGCGTCCGGCGGCGGCCCGCACAGGGGGAGCGGGACGCCGCCGGACCTTTCTCGGCGGTGGTGTCCGACTGCCGCCCCTGGCCCGGGCGGCGGTGGGGAGCCGGTCACCTGCTGGAGGACGGTAAACCTGGCCGTGTCGGCCCCGTACCGGGTTGTGCGGAAGTGGCGTGCACCGACCGCGAGGTGACCGTATGTGACCGTGATCCCGTCCTGGCGCCGCCGACTTCACGCTGTGCGATGACCGATGCGGCGATTTCGGACCGGGTGGAGGTGTGGCGGTGCTATGGAGCGCATATATGCAAGATCGTTAAGGCGTCGCCGGACGCCCCGAAGGCCACTTTCAGCGCCCCCGGTGGCCGCCCCGGTGCCCGCCCCGGTGCCCGACGGAAAACGGTCCTCTCATTAGGCTCCGCGCATGGACGTACTCATCCACCTCTTCGTCGCCCTCCACATCATCGGCATCGCCTCCCTCCTCGGCGGCTTCCTCACCCAGCTGAAGGCCATGGGCCAGGGCGCGGCCCGCTTCGTCCCGGCCATGCTCCACGGCGCCCTCACCATGCTCATCACCGGCGTGATCCTCGTCGGCCTCAACCAGGCCGACGACCAGCCCGTCAACAACATCAAGATCGGCATCAAGCTGGCGCTGCTGATCGTGATCCTGGGGCTGGTGTATGTGAAGCGGGACGAGGAGACGGTGGAGAAGCCGCTGTTCGGGCTGGTGGGCGCACTGACCACCGCGAACGTCTTCATCGCGGTGCTCTGGACCTGAGTTCTCCGCGCTCTGGCAGGACCCGGGCGACCCGTCGCCTACGCCGGTCGCACCACGCTGTGGATCGACGACTCGCCGTCGTAGAACACCGACTCCTCGCGGACGTACGCCCCCGGCTTCGGGGCGTGGATCATCATGCCGTTGCCGATGTAGAGGCCGACGTGGCCGATGTTGTCGTAGAAGAAGATCAGGTCGCCGGGCCTGGCGTTGGTGAGGGGGACGGTGGTGCCGGCGTTGACCTGGTCGTAGGTGGTGCGGGGGAGGTCGACGCCGGCGGCCTTCCAGGCGGCCTGGGTGAGGCCGGAGCAGTCGTAGGAGCCGGGGCCGGTGGCGCCCCAGACGTACGGCTTGCCGATCTGCGCGCGGGCGAAGGTGAGGGCCTTGGCGGCCTTCGAGGCGTAGGTGGAGTCCTCGGCCGGGGCGGACGTCTCGGTGGTACCGGTGGACGTCTCCGTTCCGGTGGAGGCCTCCTCCTGGGTGCTCTGGGCCCCCTGGGTCTCCTGCGCCGCGGCCTGCCGACGCGCCAGCTCCTCCGCCTTGCGCTCGGCCTCCTCCTGCTCGCGCTGTTCGATCGCGGCGAGCCGGACCCGCTCCTCGGCGGTGAGGGTGGAGAGCAGTTCGCGGGCCTCGGCCAGCTTCGCCTGGACCTTGGCCTTGCTGGTCTTGAGGGCGTTCTGCGACTCGGTGAGCTGTTCGAGGCTGTCGCTCGCCGCCCGGCGCTGCTCCGTCGCCTCGGCCTGCTGGGTGATGTACCCGTCGACGGCTTCCTTCTGACGGCCCGTCAACCGGTCCATCAGCTGGTTCTGGTCGAAGTAGTCCTGCGGGCTGTCCGCCAGGAGCAGTGACGCTCCGTCGGGGGCCGCCGCGCCCGTGCGGTACTGGGCGGCCGCGAACGAACCCAGTTGCTCCCGCGCCTCGTTGAGTTTGTCCGTGCGCTGGGCGACGTCGTCGAGAAGGGTGTCGACCCTCTTCTTCTGCTTGGTCGCCTTCTCCTTGGCCGAGTTGTAGTTCTCGGTCGCCGTCCCGGCCTGACGGTAGAGGTCGTCGACCTTCTTCTCGACTTCCTCCAGGCTCGGCTTGTCGTCGGTCGACGGGGCGGCGTTGGCCGTCTGGGAGAGCAGGGCCACGGAGGTGAGGGCGGCCGTGGCGAGTGCGGGGGTGCGTATGCCCGCGCGCGTTCGGACGGCCGGACGCGGCTTGCGGTGCGGCGCCATGGTTCGGCGTCTCCTTCCGTTGTCCGCCTACCGAGTTAGCTGTCGGGTTCGGGCGCAAGCTTCGGAAGGTTTGCCCTACGACCCTCGCCGCGTACGGCGGCCGGATCGATTCACCCCAGAGGTCGGTGGGTCCCCGGCTCCGGCTGCCTCGGGAGGCGTACCGGACTCGGCGGAGGCCGTGCGGCCCGGCGACGTTCGCCGGTTGGGTCGTACGGCCTGAGAAAACGCTAGCCAACTCGTGTGGCCCCTGTGAAGGTTGATGTTCGATATGCCCGATACGTTTTCGTGACCTTAGCCTCTCGGACGCGATAGGTGGTACGTTCGATCGCTCACCGTCGTGAGGTGGGTACGGCGAGTGGCGGATGTGGACTTTCCGGGGTGGCCCACCGCTGTCAGTGGGGGCGCCTAGACTCGGAGAGCGATGAGCAGCCTCTTTGACGACAGCTTCCTGGCGGACCTCCAGGCCCCCCGCGGCCATGCGGAGGAACCCCCGCCGCCGCCCGAGGACGATCACGTACCGGAGCCGCTTCCGGACGATCTGTTCGGCGGGAAGTTCGACGCGCCCCCGGACCGGGACGAGTACTACCGCGGCGGCGCCCCCCGCCCCGCCCTCGACGCGGCGGCGCTCCTGGACGGGCTGAACGAGAACCAGCGCGCGGCCGTGGTGCACGCCGGCTCGCCCCTGCTCATCGTGGCCGGTGCCGGCTCCGGCAAGACCCGTGTGCTCACCCACCGCATCGCCTATCTGCTGGGCGAGCGGCATGTCCATCCGGGCCAGATCCTCGCGATCACCTTCACCAACAAGGCCGCAGGCGAGATGAAGGAGCGCGTCGAGCAGCTCGTCGGCCCGCGCGCGAACGCGATGTGGGTGATGACCTTCCACAGCGCCTGCGTACGGATCCTGCGCCGGGAGTCCAAGAAGCTCGGCTTCACGTCGAGTTTTTCCATCTACGACGCCGCCGACAGCAAGCGGCTGATGGCGCTTGTCTGCCGGGATCTGGACCTCGACCCCAAGCGCTTCCCGCCCAAGTCCTTCAGCGCCAAGATCTCGAACCTGAAGAACGAGCTGATCGACGAGGAGGACTTCGCCGCCCAGGCCACCGACGGCTTCGAGAAGACCCTCGCCCAGGCCTACGCGCTCTACCAGTCCCGCCTCCGCGAGGCGAACGCGCTCGACTTCGACGACCTGATCATGACGACGGTCAATCTGCTGCGCGCCTTCCCGGATGTCGCCGAGCACTACCGCCGCCGCTTCCGCCATGTCCTCGTCGACGAGTACCAGGACACCAACCACGCGCAGTATTCCCTGGTCAGAGAGCTGGTCGGCAGCTCCGAGCACCCCGTGGACGTACCGCCCAGCGAGTACGACCTACCACCCGCCGAGCTGTGCGTCGTGGGTGACGCCGACCAGTCGATCTACGCCTTCCGCGGCGCGACCATCCGCAACATCCTCCAGTTCGAGGAGGACTACGCGGACGCGACGACGATCCTGCTGGAGCAGAACTACCGCTCCACCCAGACCATCCTGAGCGCCGCCAACGCCGTCATCGAGCGCAACGAGTCCCGCCGCCCCAAGAACCTGTGGACCAACGCGGGCGCGGGCGCGCAGATCACCGGGTATGTCGCCGACACCGAGCACGACGAGGCCCAGTTCGTCGCCGACGAGATAGACCGACTGACGGACGCGGGCGAGGCGAAGGCCGGAGACGTCGCCGTCTTCTACCGTACGAACGCCCAGTCCCGTGTCTTCGAGGAGATCTTCATCCGCGTCGGCCTGCCCTACAAGGTCGTCGGCGGCGTCCGCTTCTACGAGCGCAAGGAGGTCCGGGACGTCCTCGCGTATCTGCGCGTCCTGGCCAACCCGGAGGACTCCGTCCCGCTGCGCCGCATCCTCAACGTGCCGAAGCGCGGCATCGGCGACCGCGCCGAAGCGATGATCGACGCCCTTTCGCAGCGCGAGAAGATCAGCTTCCCACAGGCGCTCAAGCGCGTCGACGAGGCGTACGGCATGGCGGCCCGGTCGACGAACGCCGTCAAGCGGTTCAACACGCTGATGGAGGACCTGCGGACCGTCGTCGAGTCCGGCGCCGGGCCGGCGACCATCCTGGAGGCGGTCCTCGAACGCACCGGCTATCTGGCCGAGTTGCAGGCGTCCACGGATCCGCAGGACGAGACCCGCATCGAGAACCTTCAGGAACTCGCCGCCGTCGCCCTGGAGTTCGAGCAGGAGTCCGGGGCTGCGGAAGGCGAGGGCGAGGCGGCGGCTGCGACGCCCGTCGGGCTACCCGCCTTCCTGGAGCGGGTGGCCCTGGTCGCCGACTCCGACCAGATCCCGGACGAGGAGGAGGACGGCTCGGGCGTCATCACGCTCATGACCCTCCACACCGCCAAGGGCCTGGAGTTCCCGGTCGTCTTCCTGACCGGCATGGAGGACGGCGTCTTCCCGCACATGCGCGCCCTCGGCCAGACCAAGGAGCTGGAGGAGGAGCGCCGCCTCGCGTACGTCGGCATCACCCGCGCGCGCGAACGGCTCTACCTCACCCGGTCGTCGCTGCGCAGCGCCTGGGGCCAGCCCTCCTACAACCCGCCGTCCCGCTTCCTGGAAGAGATCCCGGCCACCCACCTGCAGTGGAAGCGCAAGGGAGCCTCCGCGCCGGTGTCCTCGGGCCCGGCCGCCGGCATCGCGTCCTCGCTGTCGTCCTCGCGCTCCCGGTCCTCCGCCTCGGGCGCGTCCGGCTTCGCGACCCGTCGCGGCGCCGCTGAGAAGCCGGTCGTGTCCCTGGCCGTCGGCGACCGCGTCACCCACGACCAGTTCGGCCTCGGCACGGTCGTCGGCGTCGGGGGCACGGGCGCGAAGGCGGAGGCGACGATCGACTTCGGCGACTCCAAGCCGAAGCGGTTGCTGCTGCGCTACGCGCCGGTGGAGAAGCTGTAGTCGAAAAGCCTGTCCGGCGATTGAGGACGAGGCCGAAGGCCGATGGGGGTCCGGGGGCGCAGCCCCTGGGCAGCCCACCCCGCAGCCCCTGGGCGGCCCACCCCGGCAGGGGTCCTGAGGCCTACGTCGGATCCAAACCGTGGCTGCGCAGCCACGGCAGCGGGTCGATGGCCGAGCCGCCCGCCGGGTGGACCTCGAAATGCAGGTGCGGGCCGGTCGAGTTGCCCGAGTTGCCGGAGTAGGCGATGGTGTCGCCGGCCTTGACGGTCGTACCGGAGGCGACCTTGTACGTGGAGAGGTGGCAGTACCAGGTCTCCGTGCCGTCCTTGGCGGTCACGATGACCATGTTGCCGTAGGCGCTGTTCCACTCCGTGCGTACGGTGCCGTCGGTCGCGGCCATCACCGGCGTGCCGTACGAGACGGGGAAGTCGATACCGGTGTGCAGGGACATCCAGTTGACGCCGGACTGCCCGTAGTACGCGCTGAGGCCCTGCTGGGAGACCGGCAGCGCGAACTTCGGGCGCAGACGCTCCTTGCGGGCCGCCTCGGCCGCCGCCTTCTTCTGCTCCAGCTCCTGCTGGGCCTTGAGATCGATGCGCTCCTGCGTCCGGCTCGCCCGGTCGGCGAAGTCGTCCGCCTCGGCGGAGAGGCTCTCCAGCTGGGTGTCGAGCTGGTTGTTGGCGGTGGACGGCTTCACCGCGGTGGCGTCGTCCGACTTGACGGACGCGGTTGTCTCCGTGTCGTCCGACGTGACACCGACCGAGGCCGCCGCGATCCCCGCGACACCCATGACACAGGCAGACGGAACGGCCACGGTCAGCAGGGCGGAACGTTTGGCCGGAGCCTTCCGGCGCGACCGCGAGGCCGCGCGGGTGGCCGCCCGGCCGGGGCTCGCGCTCTTGGTCGCCGCCGGGGTGACCTCCTCCTGGTCGTCGAGGAGCGCGGCGCGGTCGGCGCCGTCGGTCTCCAACTCGCCGTTCGGGGGGAGGGGTTGGTCCTGGTCGTCGTACGGCGCGAGCTGCTCGAAGGTGGCGGTCGCCTGCTGCGCGAAGTCCACGGCCTCGGCGGAGAAGTCCACCACTTCGGTCCGCGGGTGCTCGTGGGCGTCGTACGACTCGGGGGCGGAGCCGCCGTGTTCGTCACCGGCGGGCGTGCCGTCGGTGTTCCACTGCGTGGCGTCGAACGCGCCCGTGTCGAAGTGCTGGGTGCCGACCCACTGCTGGGTCTGGTCGGACGGGCCCGACTGGCCCGGCTCCTCGGACTGTTCGGGCTGCAGCCAGCCGCTCGCGTCCCACTGGCCGCTGGCATCGGGGCCCGTCGACTGCGCCGGGATCTGGACGAGGTGCTCGTAACCGGCCGACCAGGACGTCGTGTCGTAACTGCCCGTGTCGTACGCGGCCTGGTGCTGCGCGGCGTACGGGTCGTAGTTCAGCGTCTGGTGGCTGCCCGTCGACCACTGCGAGGCGTCGTAGGAGCCGGTGCCGTTGTCATTGCCCGGCATGTCGCCGAAGAGGGGGTCGGCCGCGAACGTGCCGTTCGCGTGCGCGCCGGTGCCGGCGTCGAAACCTGTGGCGGTGTAGTCGCCGTACGTGGTGAAGTCGCCGTAGGTGGCTTCCTGGTGGCCGTACGACGCGTAGTGCGCCGGGTCGGCTTCGGAAGCCGGAGCCGGGGGTGTTGCGGTCCCCGACGGGTGACGATCGTTCACCAACTTCTCTTTCGCCTCGACGACAGGGGCTGGCAGAGCAGTGCGGTGACTGTACCCGGCGGTATGCGGGCGCGACAATCTTCAACGGGTTTCGCGCGCGCAGGAAACGGGCATTCGAGCGTCTTTCGGCGGTCTGTGGGTACGACTTTGGCTTTGCGTTCGAAGGTTGTTCGATAGCAGGCGGCTGTGTGGGGGCGGTGGGACGGCCGCGCCGGCCGGGGTGACGCGTTTCGCCGGGTCGTGGCGTGCCGGAAGTGGGGCGCGTTGGTGTCGTAGGGAGGGTGTCGCGGGTCGCGCGCGTGAAGGGGGCGCGTGGGTGTGCGCCGCGTTTAGCGCCTTACGTCCCTTTTCCGTCCGGCTGTGGCGAGGGTCACTGTGCTCTTGCCGGTGTCCGCCGGGCTCACGCCACGGTCAGACCGCCGGGCCGGGCGGTCGTGCGGGCCCCTGCCTGGGAGGTGTCGAGGGCCTGCCGTATTCCGGCGGCGACGGCCGGGTGCACGGGCAGGGCGAGATGGCCGATGCCGGTGACCCGGATGTTCTGCGCCATCAGGTCCGGGTGGTCGACGCAGGCGGTCTCCAGCGGATCCATCAGGTGGTCGAGGTCGCTCCAGAACGCCACGAAGTGCGTACGGCAGCCCGGTGCCGGCGCGCGCAGTTCCTCCAGCACCTCCGAACCCGGCCGCATCTGGCGGACGATCGGGTGGGCGTTCGCCAGCGGCACGACGCTGGTGCCGCCGTGCGGGGTGCCGAGCGTGACGAGCGTGCGGACGCGGTGGTCGCCGCCGAGCCGCTGCACGTAGTACCGCGCTATCAGTCCGCCGAGGCTGTGTCCGACGACGTCCACCTGTGCCTGTCCCGTGCGCTCGCAGATGTCCTCGATGTGCCGGCCGAGCAACTCGGCGGCGGCACGGATGTCGCAGGTGAGGGGCGAGTAGTTGAGCGACTCGATGTGCCGGCCGCCGTGCTGGGCGAGGGCGCGGCGCAGCAGGACGAAGACCGAGCGGTTGTCGATGAAGCCGTGCAGCAGGACGACCGGAGGCTTCTCCTCCGTCGGGAGCCGAGGCGCGTCGGGCGGGGGGAGCCTGGGTGCGACCCGGCGCTCCTGCGTCATCCCGGACGGGTAGAGCAGCAGATGCCCGGCGAGGATCGCCAATTCCAGGGCGGTCGCCTTGAGGAGGGTCACCGAAAGGCCCGTCAGCCTGGCGGGCAGGAACCGCTCGCAGAGCGGAAAAAAGGGCCCTATCGCCCTGGTGACCTTCATGCCCGACCTCCCGTCGGCAGACGGGCGGACGCCTCTGTCCCCCGTGCCCTAGTGCAAAGCGGCGTGCGGGCGGTGGACGGCGGGTGCGATGTCGCGCGACATGTGTCGTCTGCGTGACCTGCGCTGCGTGTGCGGCGCATGAGGCGCCGATCACGCGACGGGGGGCCCTACCTCCTGAAACTCCCCGCTGCCCTGCCATCCGCCGTCTGCCGACGCCGATCCGCCCCATCCCTGTGGCCTCCCGCAGGTGGCGGTTCGGTGCGGCGCCGCTCTGACGACTCTCTTTGCGCACGCTACCCCGTGGCGCGTACGCCGCCGGGAGTCTCTGGATCATCGGCCCGGAAAAGCCCGGATGCCGCGATCGCCTCAGCGAACACCTTGATCCCCGCGCGACGCGTGAGCCGCGGAATCCGGGAGCAGTGCGCGGCGAACGTGTCCCACCGTGTGATTTCCCCCTTGCCCCCCAGCGCGAAACTGCCGGTTGAGGGATGCTGGAGATAACGTTCGTTCACTTCGCCGCGGCTCGGGGCGGGTAGAAGTTCCGTGGGCCTGACACCGTGCCGGCGCACCCGATGCGGCGGGCTGCGATATGTACGGTTTGCATGGCTTGCATGCCATATGTGGCCGTATTCTGTTACGGATTGGTGTACTCGTTTCATGGAGGCAGTGATGGGTGTGGCAGCCGGTCCGATCCGCGTGGTCGTCGCCAAGCCGGGACTCGACGGCCACGATCGCGGGGCCAAGGTGATCGCGCGAGCGCTGCGCGACGCCGGTATGGAGGTCATCTACACCGGCCTCCACCAGACGCCCGAGCAGATCGTCGACACGGCGATCCAGGAGGACGCCGACGCGATCGGCCTCTCCATCCTCTCCGGCGCCCACAACACCCTCTTCGCCGCCGTCATCGACCTCCTCAAGGACCGCGACGCCGAGGACATCCTCGTCTTCGGCGGCGGCATCATCCCCGAGGCGGACATCGCCCCGCTGAAGGAGAAGGGTGTCGCCGAGATCTTCACCCCAGGGGCGACGACGGCGTCGATCGTGGACTGGGTGCGGGCGAACGTACGACAGCCGGCCGGCGCGTAGACCGCTGGGTTCTTCGTCTCCGGGCGAATGGGGGCTTCCCGCGCAGTTCCCCGCGCCCCTTCAAAGCATTCGGTCGCGCCCGGGGTCTTTCAGGGGCGCGGGGAACTGCGCGATCAACCACAACGCACCTGCACCCGGCCCGACAACCCCCAACTCCCGAGCTCTGACGCGTGCGGGGTCGAAGGGGCGGCACCCCTGGGGACGGGACGGGTAGGGGCGGCGGGGGCGAGGAAACCCGCCAAGTTCACGGCGGCGGCGCCAGCTCCCCCTGCATCGTCGCCCGCAACCGCAACGTAGTCGTCAGCCGCTGAAACGCCTCGGCCCAGTACCCCCCGGCCCCCGGCGCCGAATCCTCCGCATCCTCCGGCGTAGCCGTGAGCGGTTCGAGCCGCACCACCTCCACAGGATCCAGGCACCGCTCGGCCAGCCCCATCACCCCGCTGAAACTCCACGGATAACTCCCCGCGTCCCGCGCGATGTTGAGCGCGTCCACCACGGCCCTCCCCAACGGCGGAGCCCACGGCACCGCGCACACCCCCAGCAGCTGAAACGCCTCCGACAACCCATGCGTGGCGATGAACCCCGCCACCCACCCGGCCCGCTCCCCGTCCTCCAGCATCGCCAGCAACTTCGCCCGCTCGGCCAGCGACACGGCCCCCGGCCCCCCGGCCTCCGGAGTGGACGGCGCCCCCAACAACGCCCGCGACCACCCGGGATTCCGCTGCCGCACCGCCGCCCGGCACCACGCCCCGTGCAGCTCCCCGCGCCAGTCGTCCGCGACCGGCAGCGCCACGATCTCCTCCGGTGTACGCCCCCCGAACCGCCGCGACCACGCCCCGAGCGGCGCCGCCTCCACCAACTGGCCCAGCCACCACGACCGTTCACCCCGCCCGGACGGAGCCTTGGGCAGCACACCGTCGCGCTCCATGCCGGGGTCGCACTCGTGCGGAGCCTCGACCACGAGTGTGGGCGCGCCTGCGGTGTGGTCGACGGCCACACACGTGGTCGCCCGCTTCGCCATTCGCCCCGCGAGCGCCGAGTCGGGCAGCGCGGACAGCAACTCCGCCGCCGTCGCCCGTACATTCCGGCTGCGGTCCGCCAACGCGGTCTCCAGGAACGGCTCGTCCCGCGCACCCAGCCCCGTACGGAGCGTGTCGAGGAACATGAGCCGGTCCTCGGCCCGCTCCGTCGGCCAGGTGGACGCCAGCAACTCGCGTGCCGACGCGGCATCCCGGGCCCGTATCGCCGTGAGCAGCGCGACGCGCTCCGCGAACAGGCCCTCCTGCCAGAGCCGTTGGACCCGCTCCGGCTCGTCGGGGCCGGGCAGGGCCGCGCCACCGCCGGGCACCGCACGCAGCGCGAACCGCCAGTCCGTGTTCAGCCGGGCCAGCCACAGCGCCCGTGTGCCCGCGAAGGTCAGGGCGGCGGGGCGCAGATCCGTACGGCCGCGCGCCGCGTCCAGCAGCGCGGGCAGGGCCTGCGGAGGCGCCGCGTAACCGTAAGCGTTGGCCAACGCCAGCCACTGGGGCAGCAGTTCCATCAGATCGGGCGCCGCACCCCGGCGGCCGCCACCCGTGCCGGGCCGGTCGGCCAGCATGGTCGCCAGTCTGCGTGTGGCGGCGGGCGGCAACGGCGGCCGCCGGTCCGGTGCCACCGGCTCCGGCCGCGCCGCCGCCCGCACCGGCCGTATCCCGGCCCTGCGCCGCACGGTCTCCACGGCCGCCGCGTCCAACAGCGCCACGGGCGCGTCCCGGCCGGGCACCGACCCCGGCGGCGTACGACGATCCGTCCCGAGCAGCGCCGTGGTGACGAGCTCCTCCCAGGAGGACCCCGTCGAAGCTTCTGAGGTACTGGTCATGAGGTTCCTTCCGTAGGCCGTGAACCGCTGCTCCCGCCGCTGCCTCCGCCTTCCCTCAGCACAGGGCCGCCGCCTGACCGGCCGCCACCGATGTCTCCTCCGTCCCCTCCGCCCAAGCCGTCAGCGGTGTGAAGCCACGGTGGCCGCACTCACCGAAGACCGTGACGGGCGTGCCGCCGGAGAGGGCGACGAGGCGCCACAGACCCGGGCGGGAGCGGGCGGCCGGGGTGATGGGGAGGGCCAGATCGCTGTCGGCGTCGGCCAGTTGCCAGGAGTCGCCGTCCGGGATCGGTAGGACACGGGCGAGGGTGACCGGGTAGGCGTCCAGCCAGGGGTCGTCCCGGAGGGCCTCGCCGTAACGGGCCGCCGCTTCGGCCGAAGTCAGGCCCGGCGGTCGTAGGGCGGTGGGCTCGGGCGCGGTGAATCGCTCGCCCAGGGCCGCTCGTAGCTGTCCCGCGCCCGGGTACGCCGACACCTCCGCCTCGAAGGCCAGGCCGACCGGGAGCGACAGCTCGGGGGCTCGGCCGGCGGCTCCGTAGGAGAGGAGCAGTGCCGTACGGCCCGACTCGGCGCCGTGGAGCCAGATGCGGCGGGTGGTGAGACGGGAGTCGGACGTGTCGTACTGGGCGAGGGCCAGCCAGCGGTCGCGGACCGGTGGGCCGTCCGGGGAGCCGGGCAGGCCGACCCGGGAGCGGACCGTGGCCGCCAGGCCGTCAGGGAGCTGCTCGCGGCGCAGCCAGCCCCGGTCCAGGAGATGAAGAAGGGCGCACTCCTCAAGGAGGCGGACCGGCCAGCCGGGGCCCGAGCCCGGTATCGCACCCAACTCCCTCACCCGCGCGGCCAGTCCGGGGGCCTGGGCGTCGACCATACGGGCCGCCGTCTCCTCCCACAGGCCGTACCCCGCCTGCTCCGCGGCGGCCAGGCCGCCGCGGAGCAGGTCGGTCAGGCGCTGTTCGAGCTCCGTCGCGCCCGCGGTGATCCGGTCGGCGCGCCGCTCAGCTCGGCGACGCGCCGCCTCGGGGTCAGCGGACGTGGCCCCAGATGCCGCGTCCGTCCTCGTCGTCCTCTCCGCTGCGCGCGAGCGGCGGCCCGCAAGCCACTGCTCCGCCCAGTCCGGCGCCTGCCCAGGCGGCACCGCGGCGTCGCCGCCCGCCCAGAGAAGCAGCAGCCCCAGCGCATGCTTGCACGGGAACTTCCTGCTCGGACAACTGCACTTGTACGCGGGCCCGGTGGAGTCCGCGACGTCGATCACTGTCTGATACGGCTTGCTGCCACTGCCTCTGCATAGTCCCCACACCGTCCCCTCGTCCGAAGTGCCTGCCTCCGACCACGGCCCGGCCGCGCCGAGTTTGCTTCCGGCTTTGCGCGACGTGGCGTCAGGTGCCAATGCCAGCACCTGCTCAGCCGTCCAGCGCACCCCCTGCTGAGTCATGCTTCGAAGGTAGATCCCACCACTGACAATTGGTTTGCGCGATCCAATTTCCGCAGGTCAGACTGGATTGTCAGTGGTGTGGTGCAGTGTGGTCACCAGATCCGAACCGGCCGAGCTGGAGGGGGACTCAGCCATGCCTGCGTCTACTGGAACGACCACTGTCGACCCGAGCCGCAACCAGTCCGCGCCCGCGAACACGCACACGCGTGTACACACGGACGCGGGGGTGGACCCGCGTGCGGGCGGCGAGGTTCTGCGGGCCCACGCCGAGCACGCCTTCGCCGATGAACTGACCGCGCTGGCCGCCCAGGACGACCGGCCCCGGCCGGCCCGCTGGAAGCTCTCGCCGTGGGCCGTCGCCACCTATCTGCTCGGCGGGACGCTCCCGGACGGCACGGTGATCACACCGAAGTACGTCGGGCCGCGCCGCATCGTCGAGGTCGCCGTCACCACCCTCGCCACCGACCGCGCCCTGCTCCTGCTCGGCGTGCCCGGCACCGCCAAGACCTGGGTCTCCGAGCACCTGGCCGCGGCCGTCAGCGGCGACTCCACACTGCTCGTGCAGGGCACGGCGGGCACCCCGGAAGAAGCGATCCGCTACGGCTGGAACTACGCGCGGCTGCTCGCCCACGGCCCGAGCCGTGACGCCCTCGTGCCCAGCCCCGTCATGCGGGCCATGGCGGAGGGCATGACGGCCCGCGTGGAGGAGCTGACCCGTATCCCGGCCGACGTCCAGGACACGCTGATCACGATCCTGTCCGAGAAGACCCTGCCGATCCCGGAGTTGGGGCAGGAAGTGCAGGCCGTCCGCGGCTTCAACCTCATCGCCACGGCCAATGACCGCGACCGCGGGGTCAACGACCTGTCGAGCGCCCTGCGCCGCCGTTTCAACACGGTCGTGCTGCCGCTGCCGGAGAGTGCCGACGCCGAGGTCGACATCGTCTCGCGCCGCGTCGACCAGATCGGCCGCTCACTCGACCTGCCGGCCGCGCCGGACGGCATCGACGAGATCCGCCGCGTCGTCACCGTCTTCCGGGAGCTCCGCGACGGCGTCACCACGGACGGCCGTACGAAACTGAAGTCGCCCAGCGGCACCCTGTCGACCGCCGAGGCGATCTCCGTCGTCACCAACGGGCTCGCCCTCGCCGCCCACTTCGGCGACGGCGTCCTGCGCCCGTCCGACGTCGCCGCCGGCATCCTCGGCGCCGTCGTCCGCGACCCGGCCGCCGACCGCGTCATCTGGCAGGAGTACCTGGAGGCGGTCGTCCGCGAGCGCGACGGCTGGACGGACTTCTACCGCGCCTGCCGCGAGGTGAGCGCGTGACGGGGCGGGGAGAGGGAGCGGCGGGGACCGGCGGCCCGGGTCCGGCCGGGCGGCCGGACACGGCGGTTGAGGTGGAGGGGTGTGCTGGGGCGGAGGCATGCACCGACGTGGAGAAGGTTGCCGGGGCGGAGGCGCATGCCGGCGTGGAGACTCACGGCGGCGTGGAGGCGTACGCGGGCGTGGAACACGCGGACATGCAGAGGCTCGCCGGGGTGCGGCCGCCTGGTGGTGGGCCGTTGCTGCTCGGGGTGCGGCATCACGGGCCGGGGTCGGCGCGGGCGGTGCGGGCCGCGCTGGAGGCGGCCCGGCCCCGGGTCGTGCTGATCGAGGGGCCACCGGAGGCGGACGCGCTCATCCCGCTCGCCGCCGACGAGGACATGCGGCCCCCGGTCGCCCTCCTCGCCCACGCGGTCGACGAACCCGGCCGCTCCTCCTTCTGGCCCCTCGCCGAGTTCTCCCCGGAGTGGGTGGCCATCCGCTGGGCCCTGGCCCACGGTGTCCCGGCCCGTTTCATCGACCTGCCGGCCACGCATTCGCTGGTGTGGGGGAGAGAGGAGGCTGCCGCCGCCGAGCCGAACGGACGGACCTCGCGGCCGCAGGGGGCGACTGAGGGATTGGCGCCGGGCGAAGGGCCGGCCTCGGCTGAGGCGTCGGCGGACGAGGCGGTTCGCGTCGACCCTCTGGCCGCGCTTGCCGAAGCGGCCGGGTATGACGATGCCGAGCGGTGGTGGGAGGACGTGGTCGAGCATCGGGGGGCCGGTGGGGACGTCTTCGCGCCGTTCGCCGTGCTGGAGGAGGCCATGGGGGCGCTGCGGGAGGTGTTCGGGACCGGGGGGCGCGATCGGGACCCGGTGCGTGAGGCGTACATGCGGTTGCAGCTGCGGGCCGCGCAGAAGGAGTTCGGGGACGACGGCGTGGCCGTCGTGTGCGGGGCCTGGCATGTGCCCGCGCTGTGGGAGAAACGGACCGTGGCCGCCGATCGGGCGCTGCTGAAGGGGCTGCCCAAGGTCAAGGCCGACATGACCTGGGTGCCGTGGACGCACCGAAGGCTGGCCCGGGCCAGCGGCTACGGCGCGGGCATCGACTCGCCGGGCTGGTACGGCCACCTGTTCAGCGCACCCGACCGTCCCGTGGAGCGGTGGCTGACCAAGGTCGCGGGGCTGCTGCGGGAGGAGGACCGGATCGTCTCCTCCGCGCATGTCATCGAGGCGGTACGGCTGGCCGAGACGCTCGCCGCGATGCGCGGGCGCCCTCTGCCGGGGCTCACGGAGACCACCGACGCCGTACGGGCGGTGATGTGCGACGGCTCGGACGTACCGCTGTCGCTGGTGCACGACCGGCTGGTGGTCGGTGACGTACTGGGGGAGGTGCCCGAGTCGGCGCCGGCGGTGCCGTTGCAGCGGGACCTCGCGCGGCTCCAGCGGCGGCTGCGGCTCAAGCCGGAGGCGCTGGAGCGGGAGTTGGAGCTCGACCTGCGGAAGGAGAACGACGCGGAGCGCAGCCGTCTGCTGCACCGGCTGCGGCTGCTCGGCGTCGAGTGGGGCGAGCCGACGACCTCGCGCGGCAGCACGGGCACGTTCCGGGAGACCTGGCGGCTGCGCTGGGAGCCGGAGCTGTCGGTGCGGGTCGCCGAGGCCGGGGTGTGGGGGACCACCGTGCTCTCCGCGACGACCGCGAAGGCCGAGGCGGACGCCGTCACGGCCCGGTCGCTCGCCGATATCACGGGGCTCGCGGAGCACTGCCTGCTCGCCGAACTCCCCGACGCCCTGCCCGTGGTGATGCGGGTCCTCGCCGACCGCGCCGCCCTCGACGCCGACGTGGGCCACCTCGCCCAGGCCCTCCCCGCCCTCGTCCGCTCCCTCCGCTACGGCGACGTCCGCGCCACCGACACCCGGGCGCTGGCCGAGGTCGCCGCCGGGCTCGCCGAGCGCGTCTTCGTCGGGCTCCCGCCCGCGTGCGCCGCGCTCGACGCGGAGGCGGCACAGGAGATGCGCCGCCATGTGGACGCGGTGCACGGAGCGGTGGGGCTGCTGGGTGACGTCGTCACGGGGGAGCGCACGGAGCGGGGCGGTGACATACGCGCCCGTTGGCATGCGGTGCTGCGTGTCCTCTCCGGGCGGGACACCGTCCCGGGCATCATTCGGGGGCGGGCCGTACGACTCCTGCTGGACGACGGGGAGTTGGCACAGGACGAGGCGGCGCGGCTGATGGGGCTCGTGCTGTCGCCCGGTACGGCGCCGGCCGACGCGGCGGCGTGGATCGAGGGGTTCGTCGGCGGTGGCTCCGGCGGCGGGATGCTCCTGGTGCACGACGAGCGGCTGCTCGGGCTGGTGGACGCCTGGCTGACCGGGGTGCCGGGGGACGCGTTCACGGACGTACTGCCGTTGCTGCGGCGGACGTTCTCGGCGTACGAGCCGGGGGTGCGCCGGACGCTCGGCGAGCTGGTGCGGCGCGGGCCGGGGCAGCGGGGGAGCGCGGCGGCCGGCGGGACCGGCATACCGGGCTTCGCGGCCGACCTCGACCACGACCGTGCGGACGCGGTGCTGCCGGTGGTGCGGCTGCTGCTCGGCCTGGACGGCGACCGGGAGAACGCCGACCGGGAGAACGCCGACCGGGAGAACGCCGACCGGGAGAACGGCGTCCGGGAGAACTCCGACGACAACGACCTTGTGGGGGTGGCGCGATGACGACCGAAGGACTGAGCGAGCCGAGGCAGGCCACCGAAGCGGTGGATGCCAGGGGCGGGCACGGGAGCGAGGGCGGGCATGGTTTGCGGTCCGGCGGCGGCCCGACCACGACCGTGTCGGTGATCCCGCTCTGGGCCCGGCCTCGTACGGGGGTGCGCGGATGACGACCGGGGCGGCACAGACGGCGACCGGAACCGCGGGGCTGGATCCCGACGCGGCCGACGAGCGGTTGCGGCGCTGGCGGCTCGTGCTCGGCGGGGAGTCGGCGGACGGCACGGGTTGCGCGCTGGGCGGGCGGGACGCGGCGATGGACCAGGCGTTGACCGCGCTGTACGGGAAGGGGGACAAGCCGCAGGCGGGGCGGGACCGTTCGGCGGGGCTCGGGGCGTCGGCGCCGTCCGTGGCGCGGTGGCTCGGGGACATCCGGACGTACTTCCCCTCCTCCGTCGTACAGGTGATGCAGCGGGACGCCATCGACCGGCTCGGGCTGTCCGCGCTGCTGCTGGAGCCGGAGATGCTGGAGGCGGTGGAGGCGGACGTCCACCTCGTCGGCACCCTGCTCTCGCTCAACAAGGCCATGCCGGAGACGACGAAGGAGACCGCGCGGGCCGTCGTACGCAAGGTCGTCGAGGATCTGGAGAAGCGGCTCGCGACCCGCACCCGGGCCACCCTCACCGGTGCGCTCGACCGCAGCGCCCGCGTCAACAGGCCCCGCCACCACGACATCGACTGGAACCGCACGATCGCGGCCAACCTCAAGAACTACCTGCCGGAGTACCGGACGGTCGTGCCCGAGCGGCTCATCGGGTACGGGCGGGCCTCCCAGTCGGTGAAGAAGGAGGTCGTCCTCTGCATCGACCAGTCAGGATCGATGGCGGCGTCCGTCGTCTACGCCTCCGTCTTCGGGGCAGTGCTCGCGTCCATGCGGTCCATCAGCACCCGGCTCGTCGTCTTCGACACAGCCGTCGTCGACCTCACCGACCAGCTCGACGACCCGGTCGACGTCCTCTTCGGCACCCAGCTCGGCGGCGGCACGGACATCAACAGGGCGCTCGCGTACTGCCAGTCGCAGATCACCCGGCCCGCGGAGACCGTGGTCGTGCTGATCAGCGACCTCTACGAGGGCGGCATACGCGACGAGATGCTGAAGCGCGTGGCGGCGATGAAGGCGTCGGGGGTGCAGTTCGTGACGCTGCTCGCGCTCTCCGACGAAGGGGCGCCGGCGTACGACCGCGACCACGCGGCGGCCCTCGCGGCCCTCGGCGCACCGGCGTTCGCCTGCACGCCCGACCTCTTCCCGGAGGTGATGGCGGCGGCGATCGAGAAGCGGCCGTTGCCCATACCGGACAATGCGTGAGGAGGTTGGGGCGGCTGAGGACGTCGGGGCGGTTGGGGACATCGGGGCGGCTGAGGATGGGGTCGGCGGTGTCTGACGTGGGGTCGGGCGGTGGACCTGGGCGTGTGGCCGGAGTCGGTAACCGGACAAGGCAGGTTGAAAAATGGACATGACAACGCATCGGTGACACGGGGCTTGCGCGACGACAGGAGTCCCGTGCGAGGATCGGCAACGCTTCACACCCTTCACACGCGTGTTCCCATCTCGCGCATCTTCGCCCCGAACTCCGTCGTTCCGCCGCACGGGAGGGCCTCCCCGTTGTGACTTCAGCAGCCGCACTGCCCGGTGCCGGTGCAGCCCTGCGCATGGTGCGCGGAGCCGCCGGGCGCCGTCTGGTGCAGGTGGCGCTGTTGGTGGGTGGGCTGTTCCTGCTGGGGGTGCTCTGCGGGGAGCGGGCGAACGCGGCGGAGGGGGCACCGACTTCGCGGCCCTTCCCGGCTGCCGTCACCGATGTCACCGGGACGGTCGGCCACGCGGTGCCGTCGGTCGGCGAGCGTGTCGTCGCGCCGGTTGCGGAGGATGTGGTCGATCCGCTGACCGAGCAGCTCGTACGGCCGGTCACCGAGGATGTCGTACAGCCGACCACTGAGCCTGTGTCGCGGCCGGTCACCAAGGATGTCGTAGAGCCGGTGACCGAGCAGATTGTTCGGCCGGTCACCGACGACGTAGTGCGGCCGGTCACTGAGGATGTAGTGCGGCCGGTTACCGACGATGTATTGGAGCCGGTGACCGAGCAGGTCGTGCAGCCGGTGACCGAGCAGGTCGTGCAGCCGGTCACCGAGCAGGTCGTGCGGCCCGTCACCGAAGGCGTCGTGCGGCCGGTCATCGAGCCTGTGTTGCGGCCGGTTACCGAGCATGTCGTGGGGCCGGTCGGTGATCTCGTGGAGTCGGTGGCCGAGGGGCTGGCGGAGGCGCCGTCGCAGCTTCCGCCGGTGAGCGGGATGCCGTCGCTGCCCGGGATGCCGGAGTTGCCGGAACCACCGGGGCTGCCCGGGTGGAACACGTTGCCGGTGGAGGCGCTGCCCGTCGACGTGACGCCGCGGGAGCAGGGTCGGGCGGAGGCGGAGACGCCGGGCTCGACCGTGGATGGTGACAGCGAGAACAGCGGCGAGCGGGCTGCCGGTCCGGCCTCCGTCGGGTACGGGCCGCACGCCGCGGAAGGCGTCGCGGTGGTCGTATCGGCACCTCACCGGGCCGCCGGTGTCGCGGACTCGCCCGTCGTGCGGGTGCCCGCGCAGCAGAACCCCGGCGGTCCTCCGACGGGCGCCCTCGGCCACCATGCCGCAGTCGACAACGGTGGGCCGCGGCACGCCGAGCCGCATGCCGTCGCTTCTCTGGACCGGGCGCCGCTGAGCCTCGTGCCCGGCGCAACCGCGGCAGACGCCGCGGACGGGACCCGGGACCGGCACCGGGACATCCCCGAGTTCCCCGGCTAGCACCGGTCCTCTTCCCCCGCCGGACCTGTCGCGCGGGGGTGGAACAGGTCTGTCCGCCGTCCGGGCGCCCCCCCTCTCGCCGGAGGCCCGGACGACAGCCCCTCGGAGCCGGAACCGCGACCTCGTCGGAATGACGATGCGGTAGCGCCGGGTGCACAGCCGCTGGTCCCCAACTCCCGGACCGCCAACGGAAGCGGCGTCACCGGTCGCGGTCCCCTCGGCTCCCCACGACTCGGATTCCCGAAGGAACTGACGCACGCATGAACAAGAACATCCGCCGCCACCTCGGCTCCATCGTGATAGCCGCCGGTGCCACCGGCGCGTGGGCGCTCGGCTCCACCGTCGCCGGCGCCTACGAACTGCCCGCGTCGGGGGTCACCGTGCGCGACGTGAGCGTCGACACGGCCGACATCACCGACACGGTCACGGACGCCGCGGGCACGGTCGACGAGACCGTCTCCGACTTCACCGGCACCGGCACCGGCACCGGCCCCGGCACCGGCGCCACCGCGGACGTGGCGCCCTTCGCGTACGGCGTCGTCGGCGAGGCCGCCCCGCTGGCGGAGCGGGTCGGTCCGTTCGCGCAGGACCTCACCGGCACCGTCGGCGGGACCGCCGGTCCGCCGGCCGGCGACGCGGTCACCGGTGTCGAGGGTGTCGCCGACTCGGTCACCCCCGGCTACGTCCCGCGGGGTCTCTGACCCCGTAGGGCGGACGCGGTCAACCAACCCTCCGTCGGCTGAGACCCGGACGATCGAAAGCCGTCGGTCGTCCGGGCGGAGGCCGGGGGGTGGTGACGGGCGGTCTCCATTGGGGAGGAGATCACCCGTCGAGGGGCCTTTCGGAGTGATGGAAGGGCCTCGGAGGGGCCTCACCGGACGTACCCCCGTTCGGTGAGGCCCCGCACATGCGGCACGCGGTGCCAGTGAACCCGGCATCATGTGACAGGCATCACCGCTCAGGTGTGACCCACGATTTAGAGGCCCCCCGCAAGCAGCGATAACCTGCGAGACGGACATGCCGCGCGCTCGGACACCGTGTGCGCCTCCCTTGTGACTGACAGACGGTGGACGTCACGTTGCCCTCGCGGCACGCCCACGCAGACAACGAACCGCGAGATCACTGATAGGGACGGAAGCGCGTGGACCTGTTCGAGTACCAGGCGAGGGACCTCTTCGCCAAGCACGATGTACCGGTGCTGGCCGGTGAAGTCATCGACACGCCTGAGGCGGCCCGCGCAGCCACTGAGCGTCTCGGTGGCAAGTCCGTCGTCAAGGCCCAGGTGAAGGTCGGTGGCCGCGGCAAGGCCGGCGGCGTGAAGCTGGCGGCGACCCCGGACGAGGCCGTCGCCCGCGCGACGGACATCCTCGGGATGGACATCAAGGGCCACACGGTCCACAAGGTGATGATCGCCGAGACCGCCCCGGAGATCATCGAGGAGTACTACGTCTCGTACCTCCTCGACCGCACCAACCGCACCTTCCTCTCCATCGCGTCCGTCGAGGGCGGCATGGAGATCGAGGAGGTGGCGGCCACCCGCCCCGAGGCCGTCGCCAAGACGCCGATCGACGCCAACGAGGGTGTGACCCCCGAGAAGGCCCGCGAGATCGTCGAGGCCGCGAAGTTCCCGGCCGAGGTCGCCGACAAGATCGTCAATGTCCTCGTCACGCTGTGGAAGACCTTCATCGAGGAGGACGCCCTCCTCGTCGAGGTCAACCCGCTGGCGAAGGTCGCCTCCGGCGAGGTCATCGCCCTCGACGGCAAGGTCTCCCTGGACGAGAACGCGGACTTCCGCCACCCCGACCACGAGGAGCTCGTCGACCACGCGGCCGCCAACCCCCTCGAGGCCGCCGCCAAGGAGAAGAACCTCAACTACGTCAAGCTCGACGGTGAGGTCGGCATCATCGGCAACGGCGCGGGTCTCGTCATGAGCACCCTGGACGTCGTCGCGTACGCCGGTGAGGCGCACGGTGGGGTCAAGCCCGCCAACTTCCTCGACATCGGCGGTGGCGCCTCCGCCGCCGTCATGGCGAACGGCCTGGAGATCATCCTCGGCGACCCGGACGTCAAGTCCGTGTTCGTCAACGTCTTCGGTGGCATCACCGCCTGTGACGAGGTCGCCAACGGCATCGTGCAGGCGCTGCAGCTGCTCAAGGACAAGGGCGAGGAAGTCACCAAGCCCCTCGTCGTCCGCCTCGACGGCAACAACGCCGAGCTGGGTCGCAAGATCCTCTCCGACGCCAACCACCCGCTGGTCCAGCGCGTGGACACCATGGACGGCGCGGCCGACAAGGCCGCCGAGCTCGCGGCTGCGAAGTAAGGAAGAGGGACAGACACAGCCATGGCTATCTTCCTCAACAAGGACAGCAAGGTCATCGTCCAGGGCATGACCGGTGCCACGGGCATGAAGCACACCAAGCTCATGCTGGCCGACGGCACGAACATCGTCGGTGGTGTGAACCCCCGCAAGGCGGGCACGTCCGTCGACATCGACGGCACCGAGATCCCGGTCTTCGGCACGGTCGCCGAGGCGATCGAGAAGACGGGCGCCAACGTGTCCGTCCTCTTCGTACCGCCGGCCTTCGCCAAGGCCGCCGTCGTCGAGGCCATCGACGCCGAGATCCCGCTCGCGGTCGTCATCACCGAGGGCATCGCGGTCCACGACTCCGCCGCGTTCTACGCGTACGCCGTGTCGCAGGGCAACAAGACCCGGATCATCGGCCCGAACTGCCCGGGTCTGATCACCCCCGGCCAGTCGAACGCCGGCATCATCCCCGGTGACATCACCAAGCCGGGCCGCATCGGTCTCGTCTCGAAGTCCGGCACGCTGACGTACCAGATGATGTACGAGCTGCGTGACATCGGCTTCTCGTCGGCGGTCGGTATCGGTGGCGACCCCGTCATCGGCACCACGCACATCGACGCGCTCGCCGCGTTCGAGGCCGACCCCGACACCGACCTCATCGTCATGATCGGTGAGATCGGTGGCGACGCGGAGGAGCGGGCCGCCGACTTCATCAAGGCGAACGTGAAGAAGCCGGTCGTCGGGTACGTCGCCGGCTTCACCGCGCCCGAGGGCAAGACGATGGGCCACGCCGGTGCCATCGTCTCCGGGTCCTCCGGTACGGCCGCGGCGAAGAAGGAGGCCCTTGAGGCCGCCGGCGTCAAGGTCGGCAAGACGCCGACCGAGACGGCGAAGCTCGCGCGCGAGATCCTTGGCGGCTGACCTTCCGCTCTGCTGAGCCTTTCGCGGGCCCGCACCCCCTTGTTCGGGGGTACGGGCCCGCTGGCGTTTCCGGGCGGGACTCGGCTGTGCGGCACCGGCGCCGCCGCTGGGCGGGGGTGGGTTTCGCTCACCGGCGCTGGCCGGGTGCCGCTGCGCCCACCCGTGCCGCCCCTAGGGCCCTTCTGATGGATCTCCGCGGCGTCGCGGAGATCCATCAGAAGGGCCGTAGCGGCACGACTGCCCGCAGCTGGGACGGCCAGGGTGGGCAGCCGTTCCGGCGGTACGGCTGCGCGCAGCTGGGACGGCCAGGGGGGCAGTTGTTCCGGCGGTACGGCTGCGCGCAGTTGGGACGGTCAGGGTGGGCAGCTGTTCCGGCGGGACGATTGCGCGCAGCTACGCATGGCGGGCGGGTGGCTCAGCGGGCTTCCGGGTGGACGCGTTCCGGGCCCGCCGCTGCCTCTGATCTGAGTTTGGCTCGGAGTTTCTGTTCGGTTTTGGAGAGGGGGCCGGGGGCTGCTCTTGGGGGGAGGTCTCGGATGGGGGTGCCTTGGGGGACGGGGGGTTCGTAGTGGTCGGGGGCGGTGCGGAGGGAGAGGGCGGTGGTGGTGAGGAGGACGATGGTGAAGACGAGGGCGGTGTGGGTCCAGCGGCGGGCGCGAAGGTCGGCTCGGGCGCGGAGGACGATGGGCTTGACGGGGCCGGGGTCGATGCCGGCGGGCAGTTCGGCCAGGAGGCGGTGGAGGTCGTCGGGCGCGACCGGTTCCGGGAGGCGCGCGGTGACGGTCGCGCGGGCGTAGAGCAGTCGGCCCGCCGCGGCCGGCGTGCTCGCCTCCGTCTCGGCGGCCGTGTCGGGCAGATCGAGGCCGACGCCGTCGTAGAGGAGCAGGGTGCGGCGGTACGGGGGCGGTAGTTCGAGGAGCGCGTCCAGCAGGGCGCGGCCGGTGGGGTCGGCCGGCTGCGGCCCGCGACGCCGGGGCCGGGGGCGCAGGCAGTGCCAGGGGGAGAGGGCGTACTCGTGGGCCGCCGCCCGCACCCAGCCCGCCGGGTCGCGGTCGACGGCCACCTCGGGCCAGCGCTGCCAGGCGAGCTGGAAGGCCTGCTCCACCGCCTCGCGGGCCAGCCGGTGCTGTCCGGTGAGCAGATAGGTCTGCTGTACGAGGGTGGGCGCGCAGTACGCGTAGAGCGCGTCGAAGGCCTGGCCGGGCGTCAGGGGCGGTGGGGCAAGGTCGGGATCGTCGGCGTCGTCCGCGCAGTGAGGCTGCTCGTACCACTCGGCCCCGCTCTGGACGGACGGGTCGGAGGAGACGAGCGGCTTGCCGGCGGCCCTGGTCACCGGATCGCCTCCCGCCGTACCCGCCCTCTCCGGATCGGCCCTCGCACGAAAAAGCACATAAGCACATATTGGGCGACACGTGCGTGAATCCCTCGTTACGCCGGTAAAGCGCGTGTCGTTGGGAGCATGGCCGACGTGACGCACGCGACCGACTCGAACGACCCGACCGCGGGGCCGGACCACCCCACCGACCACAGCCGGTCGGCCTCCCCGACGGCACCTTCGGCACCCCTGAGGCCCATGGCGCCGATGTCATCCCTGTCCCCGACCTTTTCCTCGTCGCCGCTGGCGTCGCTGTACGGGCGGTCGCGCGGCCGGTCGTCCAAGCTGGTCGCCGGGGTGCTGGGCGGATTCCTCGCGGCGGGGCTCGGACTCGGGGCGTTCGCCGCGCTCGTGACCGTGCTGTGGATCAGTTCGCCGTACCCGGACAGCGGGCCCGGCGGTGCCCTGCAGGTGGCGGCGGCGCTGTGGCTGCTCTCCCACGGAGTGGAGCTCGTCCGCACCGACACGCTCACCGGTGTCCCCGCCCCGGTGGGCCTCGTCCCCCTCCTCCTGCTCGCCCTGCCGGTGGTCCTGCTGCACCGTTCGGCCCGCGACCACGCGGACGACGGCTTCGGTGCGAGCGCCCGTACGACATGGGCCGGTCTCGTCACCGGATACGTGGTCGTCGGCGCGGCGGTCACGCTGTACGCCTCAGGGGGCGTGCTGCGGCCGTCGTGGCTGTGGTCCGCGCTGTGCGTACCGCTGCTCGCGGCGCTCGCGGCGGGCACGGGGGTGTGGGCGGCACGCGGGCGCCCCCCGCTGCCGCTGCCCGCGCTTCTCGGGGGCGCTCCGGAGACGGAGAGCCGACGGCACCTCGCGGCCGCCGCCGGACGGGCCGCCGGGGCGGGCGTGCTCGTGCTGGCCGGCGGTGGCGCCCTGCTGGTGGCCGTGTCCCTGGCCTGGCACGGCGGCACGGCCCGCGACTCCTTCCTCCAGCTCACCGAGGGGTGGTCCGGCCGTTTCGCCGTACTGCTGCTCTGCCTCGCCCTCGTCCCGAACGCGGCGCTGTGGGCGGCGGCCTACGCCCTCGGCCCCGGCTTCGTCCTGGGTGCCGGACACCTCACCGGACCGCTGCACGCGACCGCCCCGGCCGCTCTCCTGCCCCCGTTCCCCCTGCTCGCGGCCGTCCCGGCGGGCGGGGGCACGCCGGTGTACTGGGCGGTGGGCGCGGTGCCGGTCGCCGCGGGCATGACGGTGGGCTGGTTCACCGCGGCCCGGGCCACCGCCGACCGAAAGGCCCCGTGGTCCGCCTCCCGGACCGCCGCCGCGACCCTCCTCGCGGCCCTCATGTCCGCCGCCGCCTTCGCTCTCCTCGCGGCCCTCGCCGGCGGCTCCCTCGGCGTCGCCACCCTGGCCGACTTCGGCCCCGTGTGGTGGCAGGCGGGCGGCGCGGCCGGGGCCTGGGTGGGGGTGGTGGGGATGCCGGTGGCCCTGGTGGCGCGGTGGTGTCGGGTGTGGGTGCGGGAGCGGAAGGCCGCGACCGGACAGGGGAAGCGGTCGGGGGCGACCGCGGTGGTCCGGCGCGCGCCGGCGGCGACCGTGGGTGGGCGGCTCCCGGGCGACCTGCGGGTGACAGGAGCCGAGGCCGTCCCGCGTCCAGCCGGTGGGCAGCACCTGACGGCGGACGGAGCGCCGGGCGGGCCTCGGACCAGCGAGCAGCAGCCGGCGCAGCCGCCCCCTCAGCCTCTCGCGAAGAGATCACGCCGACTCCCCGCATGGCTCTCCAGAACGAAACGGCCGCCGGCGGAACCCGCGCCCCCGGCCGGCTCCACGCTCACCCCGAGCCTCGGAGCCAACCCGAGCGCAAGCTTCACAGACGGCCTCGCATCGTACGACGCCCTCGACCCGTACGCCTTCGAGTCCGCACCCGTACCGCCGAACGTCTGGGACCTGGACTCCCGCGCGGCCCGCCGGGCGGCGCTGCGCGAGGTGTCCTCGACGGGACTGTTGTCCTCGACGGGACTGTCCTCGACGGGACGGACCGCGCACGAGCGCGCCCCTGACCCCGCCCCTCAGACCGATCCTGGCCCTGGCCCCAACGCCACCCCCGGCCCCGACGCGAGCCCGGAGGGAGCCGTCTGACGGCTAGCGCGTGCCCAGCATCTCCCGTACCGGTCCGTCCGGCAGGAGCTCCTTGCAGGACTTCTCCGAGGCGGTGGTGAGGGAGTCGTTGACGCAGGTGTAGTAGTCCCGGTAGACGAACTGGGCCGTGAAGGTGATGGCGACGATGGCGAGGGCGATCGTGGAGGTCACCAGGCCGCTGATGGCCGCGGTCCGCTGGGGCTTGCCGCTCGGCTCCAGGGGCGCCGGCTGGGCCGGGTCCGGGGTGCTGGGCTTGGCGCGCAGGGCGCTGACGGCCCAGTACACAGCGAGTGAGCCGAGCAGCAGGGCGACGTACGGCCAGGCGAAGAGGGCGAAGAAGAAGGCCCACATGCCGCAGAGCAATGAGTACCGCGCGCGACGCTGGGCGGGGTCCGCCGGGTCCCAGCGCAGCCCGCTTCCCGGACCGCCCTCGGGGCCCTTGCCGGGGTCGCCCGGTCCGCCCTGGCCGCCGGGGCGCTCACCGAAGGGTCCGCCGGAGCGGCCGGGCTGCCGGTCGCTCCACTGGCTGCCCCACGGCGAATGACCACCACCGCGACCCGCTCCGTCCTCGGAACCCTGGCCGCCCGCGGACGGGCGCGGCTGCCACGGGCGGTCGGGCGCGCCCTCGGGCGGCGGTGCGAACGGATTGTCGTCCGAAGGACCTGAGCCCTGGCCCCGCCCGGGCTGCCCGGACTGCTCGGGGGTGTCCTCGCTCTCGCGCGGAGGCGTGGGAGAGGAACTCCGCTCGCGCAGCAGGAGCGAAGGAAGGCGGAGGCTGCGGTCCGGCATCAGGAGTGCGTCTTCCCCTTGGTGAATACAGCGGTGAACTCGGCGGTGAACTCGGCAGTGAACTGGGCGGTGCACCGGGCGGTGATGTGGCAGTGAACCCGGCGGTGAAATCTACTGGTACGGCTACTGGTACGGCGTGAGCTGTCACTTCGTGAACGCCCCACACATCGACCGCGTTCCCGAGCCCGCTCCTCGCAGACGCTACCTTCCGGCCACGCCCCCGTCCCACGGGGGCCGTCCGGTGTGCCGGTATCGTTGCTGACGGTCGGCCGCTTCGTAGACTTCCCCGTATAGGGAGACGTGAAGCATTCGTATGAAGATACAAGTGCACAGTCGGCAGACCCGACATTCCCCGCAGAACCCGTAGAAAGGGCCCCACCGTGGCCGCCAAGCCCGTGGCCAAGCGCCTCGTCGTGCTGGTCTCCGGATCCGGCACCAACCTCCAGGCGCTGCTGGACGCCATCGCGACGACCGGTGTCGAGGCCTACGGCGCCGAGATCGTGGCCGTCGGTGCCGACCGCGGCGGCATCGAGGGGCTCGCCCGGGCCGAGCGCGCCGGGCTGCCGACGTTCGTCTGCCGGGTCAAGGACTACGGCACCCGCGAGGAGTGGGACGCGGCGCTCGCCGAGGCCGTCGCCGCGTACGAGCCGGATCTCGTCGTCTCCGCCGGGTTCATGAAGATCGTGGGGAAGGAGTTCCTGGCGCGGTTCGGTGGGCGGTTCGTCAACACCCACCCGGCGCTCCTCCCCAGTTTCCCGGGGGCCCACGGGGTGCGGGACGCGCTCGCGTACGGCGCCAGGGTCACCGGCTGCACCGTCCACTTCGTCGACGACGGCGTCGACACGGGGCCGATCATCGCGCAGGGCGTGGTGGAGGTCCGGGACGAGGACGACGAGAGCGCTCTGCACGAGCGCATCAAGGAAGTCGAGCGAAGGCTGCTCGTCGATGTCGTGGGGCGGCTCGCCCGCAACGGCTATCGCATTGAGGGACGAAAGGTAGTTATCCAGTGACCGCCGACAGCACTGTCACGGCCGAGAGCAACGAGGGCACCAAGCGGGTCATTCGTCGCGCGCTCGTCAGCGTCTACGACAAGACCGGCCTCGAGGACCTCGCGCGCGGCCTGCACGAGGCGGGTGTCGAACTCGTCTCCACCGGGTCCACCGCCGGGCGCATCGCCGCTGCCGGCGTTCCCGTCACCAAGGTCGAGGAGCTGACCGGCTTCCCCGAGTGCCTGGACGGCCGGGTCAAGACCCTGCACCCCAAGGTGCACGCGGGCATCCTCGCCGACCTGCGCCTGGAGGACCACCGGAGCCAGCTCGCCGAGCTGGGCGTCGAGCCGTTCGACCTCGTCGTCGTGAACCTCTACCCGTTCCGGGAGACCGTCGCCTCCGGCGCGACCCCCGACGAGTGCGTCGAGCAGATCGACATCGGCGGCCCGTCGATGGTCCGCGCCGCCGCCAAGAACCACCCCTCGGTCGCCGTGGTCACCAGCCCGGCGCGGTACGCCGATGTCCTGACCGCCGTGAAGGACGGCGGCTTCGACCTCGCCGCCCGCAAGCGGCTCGCGGCGGAGGCCTTCCGGCACACGGCCGAGTACGACATCGCGGTCTCCTCCTGGTTCGCCTCCGCCTACGCGCCCGCCGACGACTCGCCGTTCCCGTCCTTCCTCGCCACCAGCCTGGAGCGCGCGAACACCCTGCGCTACGGCGAGAACCCGCACCAGCCCGCCGCCCTCTACACCGCGGGCACGGGCGGTCTCGCGGAGGCCGAGCAGCTGCACGGCAAGGAGATGTCGTTCAACAACTACACGGACACGGACGCCGCCCGCCGTGCCGCGTACGACCACGCCGAGCCGGCCGTCGCGATCATCAAGCACGCCAACCCGTGCGGCATCGCGATCGGCGCGGATGTCGCCGAGGCGCACCGCAAGGCACACGCCTGCGACCCGCTGTCGGCGTTCGGCGGGGTGATCGCCGTCAACCGCCCGGTGTCGAAGGAGATGGCCGAGCAGGTCGCCGAGATCTTCACCGAGGTCATCGTCGCGCCCGACTACGAGGACGGCGCGCTGGAGGCGCTGGCCAAGAAGAAGAACATCCGCGTGCTGCGCTGCCCCGACGGCCCGGCCCACCCCATCGACGTCAAGCCGATCGACGGCGGTGCCCTGCTCCAGATCACCGACCGCCTCCAGGCCGACGGCGACGACCCCGCCAACTGGACGCTCGCGACCGGCGAGGCCCTCTCCGCCGACGAGCTGGCCGAGCTGGCGTTCGCCTGGAAGGCCTGCCGCGCGGTCAAGTCCAACGCGATCCTGCTGGCCAAGGACGGTGCCTCGGTCGGCGTCGGCATGGGGCAGGTCAACCGCGTCGACTCCGCGAAGCTCGCCGTCGAGCGCGCGGGCGCCGAGCGCGCGCAGGGCTCGTACGCCGCGTCGGACGCCTTCTTCCCCTTCCCGGACGGGCTGGAGATCCTCACCGAGGCCGGCGTCAAGGCCGTCGTCCAGCCCGGTGGTTCGGTCCGCGACGAGCTGGTCGTCGAGGCCGCGGAGAAGGCGGGCGTGACGATGTACTTCACGGGGACGCGGCACTTCTTCCACTGAGCCGACACCTGCCGGCCGGCCATCGGCTCGGTACGGCAAAGGGGGCGCACCGCTTCGAGCGGCGCGCCCCCTGCCGTTTCCGGTCGCGGACCGGTCGTCAGCAGCTCTTACCGGTCGTCAGCAGTTCTTGCTGACGACGCCCTTCCACTGCTTGTTGTTGCCCGTGTACGACTTGCCGTTGAAGTGCACCGGCTTGCGGTCCTTCTGGCCCGGGATGCCGCTCTTCTTGTAGCGCTGCTCGTAGTGCAGGTGCGCCCAGCTGCCACCGTTGCTGCCGGTGGAGCCGATGCGGCCGATCTGCGTCTTCGCACCGACCTTCTGGCCCACCTTGACGTACTTGGTGGGCTTGTCCTGCAGGTGGTAGTACGCCGTGTACCAGCCGCCGCCGTGGTTGATGATGATCATGTTGCCGGCGCCCTTGTCGTAGTACGCCTTGACGACCGTGCCCTTGTAGCCGGTGTAGACCGGTCGGCCGTCGGACCCGGGGTTGCCGTTCACCACGATGTCGATGGCCGGGTTGTGGCCCCAGGTGTTGAGCTGCCACTTGGTGTTGCACTTGAGCGGCATCTGGAACTTGGGCTTGGCCGCTGCCGCCGCCACACCGGCGGACTCGGCGCCTGAGGGCTGGCCGGCGTACGACGTCCCGGCGCTGAGCCCCGCGCCCAGTGTCAGTGCCAGTGCGGTGGCGCCGAGGGCCACGGTCGCCTTGCGGCTCAGGGGCGTGCTTGTGCGCATGAAGTGCTCCCCGTTTCTTCCCCGTTGTGCGGGAGCGGATCCGGTGCCCGCTTCCCGTGTGTCGCTGTGGACGCGTCAAGCATGGGTCGGCCGGTGAGGCCGCGGTACCTCAGAGGTCCTAGGGTGAGGCGCCCGGCGGACACTCGCGCGCCCACTTGTGGGAGCGGACCAGTGGGCCGTCGCCCGGGAAGTTGACCTTGGTGTTGTCCAGGACACAGCCGCTCGGGCTCTTGTAGTCCGGCTCGCTGAAAAGCTGGACGACGATGAACTTGGGGTCGTCGTAACCATTGTTGAAGGCCGACTTCGGCGGGCTGGTCCGCACCCATGCGCAGGGGATGAAGTCGTCGTGCCAGTCGAGGTCGTAGTCGTACCAGTTGCACATCTCGCCCTGCCCGTCGGGCTTCGAGAAGAAGCAGATGTCGCCCCGGGCGCAGCGCGCCCACCCCTGTGGAGCGGGTTCGCGCAGCGCCAGCCAGCCGGTCGTGACGAGGGAGGCCACCGTCACCGCGGCGAGCCCGACCAGCAGGGCCGGACGGGGGCCGCGGCGTGGTTGGAGCCGGGGCAGGCGTGGGGAGCGGGCGGCTCCGGCGGCGGGCTCGACCCGGCGGAGCAGGGACTGCGCGGTGTGGGCGGCGCGGGCCTCGTGCGTGGGAGCGAGGCAGTCGGTGACGATCTGCCGCCAACTGTCCGGGAGTTCGGGCGAGAGACGCAGCTCCTCATGGCCCTTGGCGTAGCGCAGGACCGCGTCGCGGCGGGCGGCCTGGGTCGCCCCGGGGAACGGCGGACTGCCGGTCAGGACCAGGTGGGCGAGGACGCCGAAGGCCCAGATGTCGGCGGTGGGGCGGGTGAGGTGGCCGTGTTCTCCGATCTCTGCCCAGAGGAGCTCGGGCGGGGTGTAGTCGACGGTGGTGAACGCGGGGGAGTAGGCGTGGGTGCCCTGCAGTTCGGCGGCCAGGTTGAAATCCGCGAGTCGGACCGAACCGTCCGCCATCAGCAGGACGTTGGCCGGTTTGAGGTCGCCGTGGACCCAGCCCGCGTGGTGGAGATGGGCCATCCCCTCACAGATCTGGGCGAGCAGCGAGGGCCCGCCGGGGACGGCCACCGCGCGGTCGGGCCGCCTCGGGCGCCGTTCCCCGAGCCGTTCGAGCAGCTGGTCGAGGGAGCCCTCGGCGCGCTCCAGCACGAGGGCGGTGGCGCCGTCGAGCAGCGGTTGGGACGGGTCGTCCACGGTCAGGGCCTCGTACATGCGGATGAGCCGCGGGCGCTGGAGCCGGCGCAGCAACTCCGTCTCCCGCTCGGCGAGTTCCTGGAGATGGCGCAGCTGGCGGGGGGTGCGGGTGCCGGTGGGCAGGAACTTCAGGGCGGCCTCGGACGGCAGGCCCTCGGCGGGCTCCACGCGCCGGGCGGTGTACACCGTGCCGAAGCCCCCGGAGGCGATGGGCTCGCGGATCTCCCAGGCACCGAGGCGGTACCCCTTCGGAACCGGTACGGCGTGTGTCGTTCTCTCATTCACCGCGCGGCCCTCTCCTTCAGCAGAGCCAGGTCGGCCTCCCGGACGAGGTCGAACCGCAGCGCCAGGGAGACCAGGCGGTCCTTCTTGCCGTTGAGGCGCGGGCCGCCGCCCGGTGTCGCGTCGGGCATCGGTTTCAGGCGCAGCTTGACTGCGAGGTAGTCGATGTTCCACTGCACCGAAGTCCGCGAGACCGTCGGCCAGGTCGGCCGCAGCGACTCCACCAGTTCGTCGGCGGTGGGCAGCGAGGCGTGCGGTTCGTCGCGCAGGCGCGGCGCGCACAGGGCGACCAGGACCTGGAAGTACCGTTTGCCGCGGTCGAGCGGGAAGGCGCACTCGGTGGGCGCGCCCTGCCGAGGGCCCGCGTGGTCGACGTAGTCGTGGCGTGGCGCCCACACCTCGAAGCTCAGCAGCTCGCTCCCCGCGGGCAGGACCACGCGCGAGAACTCGAACGGGATCGGGGCGTCGAGCCGTCCCGGCGGGACCTTGACGTGCTCACCCGCGCCTTCCGGGTTCTCGATGACATACGTCTGCCCACGACTGAGGTTGCTGAGCTTCCAGTAGGCCCCCGCCGCCGTGATCTCGCCGGCCTCGCGGGACACGCCTTCGTGGGCGATGGTGAGGTGAGGGCCGTACGGTCGTGGCGTACGGCCGAAGGACAGGGACTCGCAGGGCCCGAGACGCAGATGGTCGTCCGGTCCGGTGCTGTGCGCGGGTACGACGATGATGCTGTGCATCGTGGTGGACCTCCCCCGACGGAAACAGACGTCAGGGTAAGGATGGGTGCACAAGCGGCCCATGGGTACGCAAAAGAGGCGTGTCCTACGCGAATTGGTCGGCCTCAGGGTGTAGGGGCCGACGTCACGTCCGACTGCGCAGCGCGGCCCAGGTGTCGGGGCCGACGTCTCCGTCGACGTTCAGTCCCTTGTCGCTCTGGAACAGCCTGACCGCGGCCAGGGTGTCGTCACCGAACTGGCCGTCGACCCCGGAGCCGCCGACGCTGTAGCCGCGCTTGACGAGCACGCACTGCACCTGCGTGACGCGCTGGTTCTTGTCGCCGAACTGCGTCAGTTCGGTGCCGGAGTAGTACGTGCACTGGGTGAGCCACGGCGGATCGGCGGGCTTCGTCGCGGTCTTGGTCGGGGTGGCGCTCGGGGCGGTGCCCGTGCCTCCGCCGCTGCCGTCGGCCGTGGCGGTGACGGTGGCCGTGGGCCGCGCACCTTCACCGGACCCGCCCGCCGCGTTGCCTTTCTCCTCACCCTTCCCGCCCTCTTTCTCCTCGTCCTTCTCCTTGTCCTCCTTGCTGGGGGAGGGCGAGGGCGACGCGGAGGAAGCGGGCGGGGACGAAGCCACCTCGCCGGCCGGGGCGGATGTCTCGGCGGCCGTGCCCGACGAGGTGGTGTCGCCGGAGGGCGGACGGGTGAACAGAAAGGCACTCACCGCCACGACGCACACGGCGACACCCGCGGCGACGGCGAGATACGGCTTCCCGCGCCTGGAGCTCGGGGGTGTGGGCGGCCCGAACGTGCCGGGTGGGGGCGGGGTGCCGTACACCCCCGGCGTCGGCGTTCGGCCGTACTGGCCCGGTGGTGTCGCCGGGCCGTAGGCGGGGCCGAGGGGCGGCGAGGTCACGCGTTCCGTGGGCGTGCGGAAGTGGCCCGTCTGTCGCGCGGTGGCGTGCTCCAGGTCCTGGCAGGCCCGCTGCCGGGCGAGCAGCCGGGTGGCCAGCGGTTCCTGCCATAAGGGCGCGTGGCTGTGGCCGGCGGTCGTGGCCGCGTCGATCAGCCGCTGCGGGGTGGGCCGACCGGAGGGATCCTTGGAGAGGCAGGCGGACAGCAGTTCGGCCAACGCCGGGTCCAGGGCCGCGAGTTCGGCCATGACCTCCGGTTTGGGCTCCTCGAACGCGACGCGGTGCATCACGTCCACACCGGTCCCGTCGCCGAACGGGGCGTGCCCGGTGGCGGCGTAGACGATCGTGCCGGCCAGCGAGAACATGTCGGAGGTGGTGTCGCAGCGGCCGTCCCGCAGGTACTCGGGCGACATGAAGGCAGGGGTGCCGACCCGGCTTCCGGTGACGGTGATCGCGCTGCTGTCCACGGCCCGGGAGATACCGAAGTCGATGACGTGCGCGCCCTGGAGGGTCAGGATCACGTTGGACGGCTTGAGGTCGCGGTGGACGACCGAGGCCGTGGCCAGCGCCGACAGGGCGTGCCCGAGCTCGGCCACCAGCCGCCACGCCCCGGCCGCCTCCAGCGCACCGCACTCCCGTACGGCGTCGGCGAGGTTGAGGCCGGGCAGGTACTGCGTGGACATCCACAGCAGCTCGTCCTCGAAGCCGGCGCCCAGCAGATCCGGCGTGCGCGGCGTACGGACCCGGCCGTGCACGGCGGCCTCCCGCTCGAACCGCCGCCGGAACTCCGGGTCCTCGGCGTACTCGGGCCGGATCACCTTCACCGCCGCGAGCCCCGCGCGGTCGTCCGCCGGGCGCGCCAGGTACACCCGGCCCATGCCTCCGCTGCCGAGTCGTCCGAGCGGCAGATACGGTCCGATGCGCCCGGGGTCGGCGGGTTGCAGCGGGGTCGCCCCGGCCTGCTTCAACTGCTGCCGTGCGGTGTCGTCGGGTGGTGGAGCGTGGGGCGGCTCGGGCCGCTGGTCTGACATGTGCTTGTCCCCCGAGTGCTCTGCTTCCTCAACCCGCCCTCGTGTCAAGCGGGTTGACGCGAGGCTACCGTGCCGGGCCCGGGGCGGGGCCCGGGGGCGGGGAGTGACCTGGCCCGGTCGGCTCGGCCGCTCGGCTACCGCCCGACGGCCGGGCAGGACACCCGGAAGAGGTGGATGAAGACCCAGGTGAGCAGGGCGACGATGTCGTGGCGGCCGAACGACGGCATGGACGTGACCTCCGCGTTCTCCGCGTTGCGCGGGTTCAGCGGGAAGGCGTCGGTGTCAGTGGGGGTGGCCCCGACTCCTGAGAGGAGCGGGGCCACCGGGGCATTCCGTGCCGTGGTGCGCGGGCCGGGTCGTCAGGCGGCGACCTTGCCGACTGCCCTGGCCGAGGTCGTGAAGCTCAGCTTGAACTTCACGCCGTCCTTGACGTCGGTGGCGATGACCGTCCACTTGCCCTTCTTGGCGAGCTTGAAGGTCGACTGGCAGTAGTTCAGCTTGCCGTTGGACTTGTAGAAGCAGACCTTCATCTTGCGGTCCGCTGCTCTTGACGTTGATGTCGGCGCAGCGCTTGGTGGTCTTGAAGAACGCGGAGCCCTTCGGCGTGACGTACGTGCCCGACGGCTTGGAGTAGGTCTTGGTGATGTCGTAGCAGGCAGCCGCCTTGCCGGTGGTGGCCGCGCCGGCGGTGGTCGCGGTGGCGGCGACCAGACCGCCGCCCGCGAGTACCCCGGTCATGGCGGCGGCGACGAACTGCTTCCGGATGGTCATGGGTGGTCCTTCCCCGTTGTCGTGACGATGCCCCCATCCTCAGGACCGGGAAGAACGAGCGGAACCTGAAATGTTCCAGGGCCGCCGGTCAGCCCCGTCGCGCGCGTGGCACGGGCGAACATGGCGCTGTGACAGACCGAGGGCCGTGCCCCCCTCGTACGGGAGGCACGGCCCTTCGTGTGCTCGGCGGCTCAGTACCGCGGGCGGTTGAACCACGCCTTGCCGTTGGCGTTGCCGACGAAGACGGCGATCAGGACGCCCAGCACCAGGTGGACCAGGCCGATCAGGAAGAACGGGAAGACGCCCAGGACCGCGGTGATGATGCCGAAGACCAGCGCGGCGACGCGTACGCCGTTGCCGCCGGACTTGAACTTCACGGCCAGCATGATCGCGTAGACGAGCCAGGCCGTCGCGAAGATGGCGATCGCCACCATCTGGCCGATGGGGATGTCGCCGAGCGCCTCCGCGAGGGCGGGGTCCTCGGTGCTGTCGCTGGCCGCGGCCACGCCGATCGCGCCGATGCCGTACAGGAGCACGCCGATCACCTGCAGGCCGACGATGACCCAGAGCATGATGCGGGCCGCGTTGACCGTGCTGGGCATGGTCTCGGGCGCGGTCGGGTAGCCGCCGTACCCCTGGGAGACCGGAGGGGCGGCCGGGTAGCCGTACCCCGGCTGCTGGGGCGGGGTCTGCTGCGGGTAGCCGTAGTTCTGGGCGGGCGGCTGCTGCTGGGGCTGGCCGTACGGGTTGTTCGGGTCGCCGTAGCTCATGGCGGGATTTCCTCCGTTGCCTGGTGCGGGGACGCGCGGCACGGTTCGGAGGAATGCCCTGATCTGTTGATGTGGTCACGCCCCCCGGCAGTGCCCGCGGCACTGTGCCCTCAATCGTTTTATATGCCCGGCCGGATGTCCAGCGACATTCCTGGGGTGTTGTGCAAGTGCAACACATGCGATCTTGTCGGAGACGGTCGCCGCCGCGCGTCCGGAAGCGGTACGAGGGCGTCCGGCAGGTGACCGATTGGAA
The DNA here is from genome assembly GCF_024612015.1 of Streptomyces sp. CA-210063. Taxonomy (NCBI): domain Bacteria; kingdom Bacillati; phylum Actinomycetota; class Actinomycetes; order Kitasatosporales; family Streptomycetaceae; genus Streptomyces; species Streptomyces sp. CA-210063. The sequence goes on along the minus strand of NZ_CP102512.1, from coordinate 3,879,392 downwards.
CCCGGCGCCGGTCATCCGCGAAGATTGGGCCCATGAGCGCCCAGATTCTCGATGGCAAGGCCACCGCAGCCGCGATCAAGTCCGATCTGACCGCCCGCGTGGCGGTGCTGAAGGAGAAGGGCGTCACGCCCGGACTCGGCACGATCCTGGTCGGGGAAGACCCCGGCAGCCAGAAGTACGTCGCGGGCAAGCACCGCGACTGCGCGCAGGTCGGCATCGCCTCCATCCAGCGTGAACTGCCCGCGACCGCCACCCAGGAGGAGATCGAGGCGGTGGTGCGGGAGCTGAACGAGGACCCCGCCTGCACCGGCTACATCGTCCAGCTGCCGCTTCCCAGGGGCATCGACGAGAACCGCATCCTCGAACTGATGGACCCCGACAAGGACGCGGACGGCCTCCACCCGATGAACCTCGGGCGACTGGTCCTGAACGAGCCCGCCCCGCTGCCCTGCACCCCGAACGGCGTCCTCACCCTCCTCCGCCAGTACGGCGTCGAGATCAAGGGCGCCGAGGTCGTGGTCGTCGGCCGCGGTGTCACCATCGGCCGCCCGATGCCGCTGCTCCTCACCCGGCGCAGCGAGAACGCGACGGTGACCCAGTGCCACACCGGCACGCGTGACCTGGCCTCGCACCTGAAGCGCGCCGACATCATCGTCGCCGCCGCCGGCTCCGCCCACCTCGTCCGGCCCGAGGACGTGAAGCCGGGCGCCGCCGTCCTCGACGTCGGTGTCTCCCGCTCCGCCGAGGGCAAGATCGTCGGCGACGTCCACCCCGGAGTCGCCGAGGTCGCCGGCTGGATCTCCCCCAACCCCGGCGGCGTCGGCCCCATGACCCGGGCCCAGCTGCTCGTCAACGTGGTCGAGGCGGCGGAGCGCAGTGTCGGCTGACGGCGACGCGAAGGGGGCGTCGGGGTTGCCGAGGGCGTCGAAAGCGTCGGAGAAGGCCGGCGGGCCGGGAAAGCCGGGGGATTCGGTGAGGCCGGTGGGTTCGGTGAGGCCGGGGGAATCGGTGAAGCCGGGGGCTTCGGAGGCTTCGGCGACGTCGAGGACCTCGGAGCGGGCCGAGCATGCCGTGACGTCTGACGGCGGCAGGTCCGGGAAGGCGACGGGCGGGCCGGGGGAGACCACGGGTCGGCCGGGGTCGTCCGAGCGGCTGGAGAGGACGGGTCGGCCGGGGTCGTCCGAGCGACCGGGAAAGACGGACGAGTCGGCGGCGTCGGAGAGGGCGGACATGTCAGGGGCGGCGGGGACTACCGAAACGGCCGGGATGGCAGAGGGCACCGGGGCTGCCGGGGCTGGCGGGTCTGCCGGGGTTATCGGGGCCGCAGAGGCTGCCAGGGCTCGCGGGGCTGCCGGGATGGAAGAGGCTGCCGGGCCTGCCGGGACCGAAGAGGCCACCGGGGCTGCCGGGGCTAGCGGGACCGCAGGGGCTGCCGGGTCCGCAGAGGCGACCCGGGCGACCGGGACTGCAGAGGCGACCGGGCCAGCCGGGGCCACCGGCACCGCCAGGGTCGGCGCGACCGGGGCTCCAGAGGCCACCGGGGCCGCCGGGGCGCGGACCGGGACCACAGGGGCGACCGCTACCGCCAGGGCCGCCGGCGCGACCGGGTCCGCAGAGGCGACCGGCGCGGCCGGGACCGGCGCGGCCGGGACCGAGGCGGCCGGGGCCGCCGGGGTCGGGGCCGGCGAGGCCGGCGGTGAGATCGAGGTGCGGGATCCGATCAGCGTGCCGGATGCCGACGGCAAACCCGTTCGGACCACTCGGCGGTTTCCGATGTTCACCAAGGACACGGCGCGGCCCGAGGGCGGTGGCCGGGCTGCGTCGCGTGAGGCGCCCGCGCCCGTCCGCCAGTGGCCGATCCTCGTCGTGCTGTGCACCGTGGGACTCGGGCTGCTGATCACCGCGCTGGACGCGTTCCGGCTCGGCACGATCCTGATCGGGGCCGCGCTGCTCGGCGGCGCGGTGCTGCGCTGGACCGTACCGGACGTCGGCATGCTCGCCGTCCGCTCCCGCTTCACCGACATGGTCACGTACATCGTCCTGGGCAGCGCCATCGTGCTCCTCGCGCTGATGGCCCAGCCGGACCCGTTGCTGCAGATCCCCGTCCTGAAGGACGCGCTGCACTTCACGGTGGGCGACGAGGCGGGCTGACGGCGCTCGGGGAGTGTCATGAAGGCCCCCGTCCCGAGCACACACGACGGCGGCCCGTCCCCTCCCCCGAGTAAGGACGGACCGCCGTCGCGCTCCACATTCCCCCGCGGTGAACGCCCTGTTCAACACCTGTCAGCCCGCTGTGGCACGGAAGTGACCATTCCGCCGAGGTGTCCGCACCGGGCCACGACGACGGCCCCCGGACGTTCACTTCACGCCGGTCTCCACGTCGCTCGATGCGCTCACCCACACCACCTCGAGAGCCCCTTCGCGCCCTCGGGAGGGTGGGAACCGGTCCGCCCACCACCGTCGTCACCTGCTCAGACCCCCCGAGCCGAGGAGGCAGCCGATGAGCGCCTGGCAGCCGCTGCCGGACGAACTCCCCCCGGAGGTACAGCACTTCGTTGAGCAGCTGCGCCTGCTGAAGGACCGCACGGGACTCAGTCTCGTCGCGCTCGCCGCGCGCACCGCGTACAGCAAGTCCTCCTGGCAGCGGTACCTCAACGCGACGCAGCCCCCGCCCCGCCAGGCGGTCGTCGCCCTGTGCCGGGTCGCGGGGGAGGACGCCGAACGCTTCGGAGTGCGCTGGGAACTGGCCGTACGGGTCTGGCCGCGCCCGGCGACGCAGACCGTGCCCCCGGCCCAGCCGCCCAGCACCACGGCAGAGGGGGCGGGCGCGGAAGCCGGCTCGGAGGCGTACGAGGACGACCCCACGCTCCCCTGGTGGGACACCCCCGCCGAGGAGCCGGAGCCCCGCCCGCCCGGCCGCATCGCCCTCTACGCCGCGCTCGCCGTCCTCGTCGCCCTGGCCCTCGTCGGCGTCGCGCTGATAGGGGCCGTCACGTTGCCGTGACGGCCCCTTGCCCGCGGTTACAGGCCCGTGGTTACAGGCCCGTGATTACAGGCCCGGTGCTACGGGGCTGGCGGCACAGCCCCGGTGTCACAGGTCGCTCAGCTCCGCCAGTTGTACGCGGCGACCTTCCACTTCGAGCCGATCCTGACGTAGTACTCCCCGTCGAGCCGCTTGAAGTCCACCTTGTTCACCAGACCCGAGTAGGTGACGAGACCGTCGCTGGACGGCCCGTCCAGGAAACCGTCGGCCTGCCCGAAGGTCTCCTTGCCGACGATCCCGTCGACGTCCTCCAACTCCTCCTGCGCCTGCCAGTACTTGGTCGCCGAGCGGGTCTTCCAGCCGAAGATCCCGTCGATGTCCGACGCGGTGAAGGTGTGCAGATCCCCGCTGGAGTCCTTCCACCTGGCGCCGTCGGCGTACAGCACGCTCTGCCACAGCCGCGTCGCGTTGCTCTTGGAGTGCTTGTTGACGGACAGCGTGCCCTCGTCGCCCCAGTCGTTGTACGCGGCTCCGGAGCCGTCGACGACGTGCGGCCCGGAGGCCGTGGCGAGCGGAGCGGCGGCGCCGAGCGCGAGCCCGGCCGAGGCCGTCACGGCGACGGCCGCGAGCAGCAGCCTGGCCTTGTGTTGCATGTGATCCCCCTGGTCCCCGTTGACCTTTCGACATTCACTGACGCACACGGTCTGACGCACACGGTCCCGTCGAGGCGTATGAGGTGTACGAGGCGTACAAGCCCCTGTTCGACTCACGTGACTGTGCATGTGTGCTCGCTGTGTCGATGTGTTGACAAGTTCGAGGATTTCGCGTCGACCCGCTCAACACCAGGTCTAACGTGAGCATTTGGGACGGTCCGGGATGTCCCACGCGTGGACCTGCCATTCCGCCCGGAAATCCGGGAAGCCGGTGGGACACTGGACCACAGGCCGTTGAGGGGGCGTGCAACGGCGCATGCTCCGGCCCGAAATGCTCCCGCACGCCCCTTTCCAGGGAACTGACATCCCGGCCGGGCGCATCCCAGTGGGTAGTCCAGAACGGGGCTCCGGCGAGGGCCTCGGCTCGGTCCCGGACCAGGATTCAGCGAGGGCATCATGCGCGGCACAGGGATAGTCGGCACGGGGGAAAGTGCAGAGACATCCGGGGGAAAGAGGGGGGAAGCAATGCCTCGTTGGAGGGCCTTGCCCGATGAACTCGATTCACAGGTCAGGGAGTTCGCCGGCCAGCTGCGCCGGCTCGTCGACCGCAGTGGACTGAGCATCGCAGCGGTGGCCGACCGCACGGGCTACAGCAAGACGTCCTGGGAGCGGTATCTCAACGGCAGACTGCTCGCGCCGAAAGGCGCGATCGTCGCGTTGGCCGAGGTGACCGGTACCAATCCCGTCCATCTCACCACCATGTGGGAGCTGGCCGAGCGCGCCTGGAGCCGCTCGGAGATGCGCCACGACATGACCATGGAAGCGATCCGTATCTCCCAGGCGCGGGCCGCGCTGGGCGAGACGGGGGGCCAGTCGACCGTCAGGGGCGGCAAGAACGGCAGAGCGAGCCGGAGCGCGACCGCGACTCCGGGCGTGGCGGGCCCGGCGGGTGTCTCCCCGACGGTCCCGCCGCAGCCGCGCTCCCCGGGCGAGGAGCGCACCGCGCGCCCGCCGTACGGGGGTTCGGCCACGCCGTCCACCCCGGCACCGTCCTCTTCCTCCGCGTCCTCCTCTTCCTCGGCCTCGCCGTACGGCGGCAGTGGCGGCGCGGGAGCCGTGGCCGGCGGCGCGCCTCGCGTCAGCTGGGGGGCATCGCCATCGGCATCGCCGTCGTCTTCCTCTCCGTCCTCCGCATCGCCGTCGGGCCCGGCCGGGGGAGCCCCGTCGTCGGCCTCTTCGTCGTCGGCGTCGTCGGCGTCCTCGGTCCGCGTCCCGGCCGGCGCGTCGGTTCCCGCTGATGCCCAGGTTTCCGGTGGTACCTCGGTGCCGTCCGGTGTGTTCGGGCCGCCGCCGGGCGGTGGCGGCCGTTCCGACGACGGCGATTCCCCGCCCAGGCGGCGGGTGTTGATGTTCCTCGCGGGAGCCGTCGGAGCGCTCGTCGTGATCGCGACGGCCTTCCTGTTCACCAACGGTGACGGCAAGGACCGGGCCGGGGACAGGCCGTCGGCGTCGCCGACGACCTCGACCGGCACGAACGCCGACCTCCCGGCCGGCGTGAAGTGCAGCGGCGAGGACTGCGACGGCAAGGACCCGGAGACCATGGGGTGCATCGGCAACCTCGTGCGGACCACCGACGAGGCCGTCGTGGGCACGACCAAGGTCGAGGTCCGGTACAGCAAGACCTGCCAGGCCGCCTGGGCCCGCATCACCGGCGCCGCCCAGGGCGACGAGGTCCAGGTCACGGTCGGCAGGACCAAGCAGACCGCCGCGATCGAGGCGGCCGGCGACAACATCGCCTACACCCAGATGATCGTGGTGAAGGACGCGGGCGAAGCCACGGCCTGCGTGACGCTGGCGTCGGGGCAGAAGGGCTGCACGGAGTAGGGGGCGCGCCCGCGCCCCGTAGGGGCGCGGGGCGGTGACATGTGCGGCTCCGCCGCGTGGGCGCGACGAGCTCCCACCGGGCCGCCAGTCGAACAACTCACCGTAATTGCCCCTGCCGAAAAAGTAATCACGGTGTAAGGGGAATGCCCGCCGCACTCCGGGGCATGCGGACAGTACCCCCACGGGAGTCCGGCCCACCCGGGAGATCGCACCCCCTCCCGGCCCGGCACCCCCACAAGGCGGCCGCCTTGGTCCCCTCTCCCGGACCGGCGGCCGCCTCTTCCTATGGCCCGACCCGCGGAGCGGTAACGCGCGGCGCGACTTGTGGGCTGGGCCACACGGACCCGGACGTCCGGGATCCCGGATGCGCGATAGCCTGACCACCGATCTCTCTTGACGCCAAGAGATCGATCATTTGTACGTCCCACCAGGGGCAGGGACGCCCCACCGCCAGCTGTCATACGGAGAACGCCATGACCCGCACTCCCGTGAACGTCACCGTCACCGGCGCGGCCGGCCAGATCGGTTACGCCCTGCTCTTCCGCATCGCCTCCGGCCAGCTGCTCGGCGCGGACGTGCCGGTCAAGCTCCGCCTGCTGGAGATCACGCCGGCGCTGAAGGCCGCCGAGGGCACCGCCATGGAGCTCGACGACTGCGCCTTCCCGCTCCTTCAGGGCATCGACATCACGGACGACCCGAACGTAGCCTTCGACGGCGCCAACGTGGGCCTGCTCGTCGGCGCCCGCCCCCGTACCAAGGGCATGGAGCGCGGCGACCTGCTCGAGGCCAACGGTGGCATCTTCAAGCCGCAGGGCAAGGCCATCAACGACCACGCCGCGGACGACATCAAGGTCCTGGTCGTCGGCAACCCGGCCAACACCAACGCCCTCATCGCCCAGGCCGCCGCGCCGGACGTCCCGGCCGAGCGCTTCACCGCGATGACCCGTCTGGACCACAACCGCGCGCTGACCCAGCTGTCGAAGAAGACGGGCGTCCCGGTCTCCGAGATCAAGAAGCTCACGATCTGGGGCAACCACTCCGCGACCCAGTACCCGGACATCTTCCACGCCACGGTCGGCGGCAAGAACGCGGCCGAGGTCGTGAACGACGAGAAGTGGCTGGCCGAGGAGTTCATCCCGACCGTCGCCAAGCGCGGTGCCGCCATCATCGAGGCCCGTGGCGCCTCGTCGGCCGCCTCCGCCGCCAACGCCGCGATCGACCACATCTACACCTGGGTCAACGGCACCGCCGAGGGCGACTGGGCTTCCATGGGCATCCCGTCCGACGGTTCCTACGGCGTGGCCGAGGGCCTCATCTCCTCCTTCCCCGTCACCGTCAAGGACGGCACGTACGAGATCGTCCAGGGCCTGGAGATCAACGAGTTCTCCCGCGCCCGTATCGACGCCTCGGTGCAGGAGCTGGCGGAGGAGCGCGACGCGGTCCGCGCGCTCGGCCTTCTCTGACAGCAGCTCCAAGCTCCATAGCCTGCGCACACAGGCCCTGTCCCGGTTCCGACCGGACAGGGCCTGTTCGGCGTGTAGCGGCGTACACGCGTCACCGGCGCCGTGGCGTCGCGAGCCTCTTCTCGAAGAAGTGGGCCCCGTACACGTCGTCGTTGTAGCGGGGAATCTCGGTGTACCCGCACGTCCGGTACATCACCTGGGCCTCCGTCAACGAGGCATGCGTATCGAGCCGTACGACGCCGAAACCGCGCTCGGTGGCCGCCCGTTCCAGCTCCCCGAGCAGCCGCCGGGCGAGCCCGAGCCGTCGGGCTCCGGGATGCACCCACACATGCTTGATCTCCCCGACCCGGCCCCGGGGGTCGAGCGTCCGCAGCGCCCCGCACCCCACGGCCCGGTCCTCCTCGTAGGCGACGAGGAAGACCCCCGCGTCCCCCGAGACCTCATGGGGCGGCACGAGGGTGGCCGGGTCGTATCCCTCGGGAAACCGCTCGTCGATGTCGGCGGCGTAGGCGTCGAGGCAGGCGCGGGCGTCGTCCGAGCCGCCGTCCACGGCCTCGATCCGGATCGCGGCGAGCCGCAGCAGCCGTCGCGCCGACGCCAGCGCATCGGTCAACTCGCCCCGCTGCGCCGGACTCAGCCCCCGCAACAGTCCCTCGGCCAGCGCGTCGGCCCGCCGGTTCTGCTCATCGACCTCGGAGCGGCCCGCCGGCGTCAACTCGGCGACCCGCACCCGGCTGTCCCCGCCATGCACCCCCACCCGGACCAGCCCCTGACCCTCCAGGGCCTTGACCATCCGGCTCAGATATCCGGCGTCCAGCCCGAGCCGCGCCCGCAACTCCCGCAGGGAAGCGCCCGCGCCGCCCGCGCCGACCTCCCCGATCTCGAAGAGCAGCCGCGCTTCACCGAGCGGCCGGTCCTGCCCGAGGTAGTGATCGTCCAACGCCCCGATACGACGGGTGAAGTAACGGTTGAACCGCCGCAGGCTCCGCACATCCCGCACGGCCACCGGCTCGGACTGCTGCTTGGCCTCCATATTCCTTTGACTTTAGTCAAGGGAAAACCGGATGTCGACGCAATGCCGGATGTCGCCGAGGCCTCGCCCGGCGGGCGTGGACCGTGGCTCAGATCTTCTCCAGTTCGCTCTGGAGCTTCGAGACGTCGATCGAGTCGTCTGCCGAAGGGGTCTCGGAGGGGACCGGCTCGTCGTAGTCGGTGAAGGTCATGGTGATGTCGGAGCCGTCGCCCTTCGTGGTGGCCTTGACCAGGTGGTGGTCGGAGTCGGTGGTGATGTGGAGGGTGGTGGTCTCACCGTCCTCCGTCTGGGAGACGGGGACGACCTCGTCGCCGTCGACGGTGGTTTCGTCGCCCTTCTTCAGGGGCGCGGCCTCGTCGGAGTCGTCATCGGTGAGCCCCTCCTGGAAGGCATTGAGGTCGCAGGTGTCGGCCATGCCCTTGAGGAGGGCGTCGGACGTGGAGCCGTGGATGTAGCGGTTCTTGAAGAGCTCGGCGGCCGCCTCGCCCTCGGCGCCGGGGATCTGGGCCTTCCAGAAGTCGGCGTCCGGCTTCATCCAGACCTCGTCGTCCTGTTTGACGATCTCGACGCTGCCGCCGTCCCTGCCCATGTCCAGGGAACCGGCGCAGTTGCCGTCCTGGTCGAGCGCGAGATCCATCGAGGTCGGCTGTGTGGAACTGGTCTCCGTGCCCGCGCTCTTGTCGGTGAGTGCGAGGCGGACCGACTTCGCGTCCTGCAGCGCTTCCTGCGCCCGGTCGGAGAGTTCCTGCGCGGACGGGTCATCCACGTGGTCCGCGTACGCCGGTGTGGGGGAGAGGAAGAGGGCCGCTGCCGCCGCGGTGCAGACCGCCACCGCTCCGACGGCGGCTCTTCCGGCATGACTGGGCATCGCGTCACCTCCGCGGTGCGCTCCAGCGACCCGGTGCTCCGGCGCACCACATTTCAGCGTACGGTCGGCCCCCTTCCCCCGCATTTTCATCCCTTCGGGTGGTTTGCCACTCCCTTCGCCAACCACCCGTCTGGGTCGTTGGTCGGGGCGTTGCAGGGCCTGGACCCTGACCACGTGATGTACATCGGCACAACCGGCAAGTCGCTCGCGCCGCGGCTACGGCTCGGGTTGCTGGTGCTGCCACCCCCGCTCATCGCGGAGACCGTCGCGGCGAAGGGCGGTACCGACCGGTCCTGCGGGGTCCACGGCCTGACGACCACCGCTACCCCGCCGGAACACACCTGGACAGGCACCCTCGACGCCCCGTGCACGGCCCTGCTCTGCCCTGACCACCGGAACTCCCCGGGACCCCGACCGGATGATCACCTCCGTGGACGCCGGCTTCCCCCTCGACGCACCCGCCCCACCCGATTGGCCCCTCCAAGGAATCGATCACTAGTCTGAGCGCCGATAACGCATGGACACGTCGCGGTCGGCCATCGCGTACCGCATCGCGAACCGGCCCGGGGACAACGGGCCGTCTGAGCCCGACGGGGGAGCACACATGGGAGAACAGCGCAGGCGGCTGCGGTCCAGCACGGTCGTACTCGGTGGGATGGGCGTCGTCGCGGCGGCCCTGACCTCCTGCGGTTCCGATCCGGACCGCCGTTGCGTGGACCGCGACAGCTACGACTACGCCAACGGCTACAAGATCATCGCCGACAAGAACTGCAATTCGGGTTCCACCTCTTCGTCGTACGGCAAGAACCGCAAGAGCAACAGCAGCGGCAACAGGAGCCGGACCGGTTCGGTCGACGCCGCCTGGTACTACGACTCGGACGTCAGCGGCGGCCGGGCCGACTACGGCACCTTCAGCCGCAGCGAGGCCGTCGACCGGGACGGCTTCGGCTGCTCGGGCTCCGGCTCCAGCGGCGGCTGACCCGGCGGACGAGTCAGAGCCATGGAACGCCGCACCATCGAACCCCGGCCGGGCTGGCAGGAGACCGTCGAGGAACAGGGGCTCATCTACCCCCTGACCCGCCACCCGGACGGTTCCCTGCGCCCGTACTGGGACGAGAGCGCGTACTACGTCTTCTCCCTCCCCGAGGTCGAGGCGCTGGAAGAGGTCGTCGAGGAACTGCACGGCATGTGCCTGGCCGCCGCCGCGCACATCGTCGAGCAGGACCGCTTCGCCGACCTCGGCATCACCGACCCGCGCCTCGCCGACCTCGTCGCCGAGGCGTGGCGCAGGCGGGCCGAACTGCCCTCTGTCTATGGCCGCTTCGACCTCCGCTACGACGGAACCGGCCCCGCCAAACTGCTGGAGTACAACGCCGACACCCCGACCTCGCTCGTCGAGGCGGCCGGCCCCCAGTGGTTCTGGATGGAGGAACGCTTCCCGGGCGCCGACCAGTGGAACTCCCTCCACGAACGCCTCGTCGACACCTGGAAGAAGCAGTCCCCCCTCCTCCCGCCGGGCAACCCCCTCTACTTCGCGCACTCCGCCGGCGACGAGCTCGGCGAGGATCTGATGACGGTCGCCTACCTGAAGGAAACCGCCGAACAGGCCGGCCTCGACACCGACTGGATCTCCATGGAGGACATCGGCTGGGACCGCCTCTCCGAGCGCTTCGTCGACAAGAAGCTCCGCTTCATCCGCAGCATCTTCAAGCTCTATCCCTGGGAGTGGCTCACCACCGACCGCTTCGCCCCGCACGTCCTCGCCACCCTCGACAACGGCGGTGGCACCGGGACCACGATGTGGATCGAGCCCGCCTGGAAGATGCTCCTCAGCAACAAGGCCCTCCTCGCGATCCTCTGGGAGCTGTACCCCGGCCACCCCAACCTCCTCCCCGCCTATCTCGACGGCCCCCGCGAACTGGCCACCACCGCCGGTTATGTCGCCAAGCCCCTCCTCGGCCGCGAGGGCGCCGGCGTCACCCTCCACGACCCGGGCACCGCCCCCGTCCTGCGCGGAGAACCCTGCTGCTACCAGGAGTTGTCCCCCCTCCCGACCTTTGACGGCAACCACGTCGTCCTCGGCGCCTGGGTCGTCGAGGACGAGTCCGCCGGCCTCGGCATCCGCGAGTCCTCGGGCCTGATCACGGACGAGTACGCCCGCTTCCTCCCGCACGTGATCCTCTGACGCGCGCTGTCGCCCGCTCTGTCTCCCGCCCTGTCTCTTCTCGTGGTTCGCATGGTGGACGTCCCGGCCCGGAGCTCGCGGCCGCCCGATAGGGTGACCGGTGGGTCGTGACTGGCGCGCTGGGATGGGACGGACCATCGGGGAGCGGCCCGGGAAAGATGAGTGCCGTGCGCCTGGGCCGTACCGTGAACGCTGAACGCAACGTCCGGAGGTCCCCATGTCAGCTGAGCCCCTCTCCAACGAGTCCACCGCCTTCCGTGCCGCCCTCGATGTGATCCGCGCCGTCGAGCCGCGTGTGGCCGACGCCATCGGCCAGGAGGTCGCCGACCAGCGCGAGATGCTCAAACTGATCGCCTCCGAGAACTACGCCTCCCCGGCCACCCTGCTGGCCATGGGCAACTGGTTCAGCGACAAGTACGCCGAGGGCACCATCGGCCGCCGCTTCTACGCCGGCTGTCGCAATGTCGACACCGTCGAGTCCCTCGCCGCCGAGCACGCCAAGGAACTCTTCGGCGCCCGCCACGCCTATGTCCAGCCGCACTCCGGTATCGACGCCAACCTCGTCGCCTTCTGGTCGGTCCTCGCCCAGCGCGTCGAGGTCCCCGCCCTGGAGAAGGCCGGCGCCCGCCAGGTCAACGACCTCTCCGAGGCCGACTGGGCCGAGCTCCGCCAGGCTTTCGGCAACCAGCGCATGCTCGGCATGTCCCTGGACGCCGGCGGCCACCTCACCCACGGCTTCCGCCCGAACATCTCCGGCAAGATGTTCGACCAGCGCTCCTACGGCACCGACCCCGCCACCGGCCTCATCGACTACGAGGCCCTGCGCACCTCCGCCCGTGACTTCAAGCCGCTGATCATCGTCGCCGGGTACTCCGCCTACCCCCGTCTCGTGAACTTCCGGATCATGCGCGAGATCGCCGACGAGGTCGGCGCCACGCTCATGGTGGACATGGCGCACTTCGCGGGCCTTGTCGCCGGCAAGGTCCTCACCGGCGACTTCGACCCGGTACCGCACGCCCAGATCGTCACCACGACCACCCACAAGTCGCTGCGCGGCCCGCGCGGCGGCATGGTCCTGTGCGACGACTCCCTCAAGGACCAGGTCGACCGCGGCTGCCCGATGGTCCTCGGCGGCCCTCTTCCGCACGTCATGGCAGCCAAGGCCGTCGCCCTCGCTGAGGCCCGCCGGCCCGCCTTCCAGGACTACGCCCAGCGCATCGTCGACAACTCCCGCGCGCTGGCGGAAGGCCTGATGCGCCGGGGCGCGACCCTGGTGACCGGCGGCACCGACAACCACCTCAACCTGATCGATGTCGCCACCTCCTACGGCCTCACCGGCCGTCAGGCCGAGGCCGCGCTGCTCGACTCCGGCATCGTCACCAACCGCAACGCCATCCCGGCCGACCCGAACGGCGCCTGGTACACCTCCGGCATCCGCATCGGTACGCCCGCGCTGACCACGCGTGGTCTGGGCACCGCGGAGATGGACGAGGTCGCCGGCCTCATCGACCGCGTCCTCACCACCACCGAGTCCGGCACCACCAAGTCGGGCGCCCCCTCCAAGGCCCAGCACGTCCTCGACCCGAAGGTCGCCGACGAGATCTCCCGCCGAGCCACCGACCTCGTCGCCGGCTTCCCGCTGTACCCGGAGATCGACCTCGGCTGACCCCGCCGCCCGGCCGACGCCCCTCCTCAGGCGTCGGCCACCGGCCACCGGCGACTGGCCATATCAGCGACTGGCCCTCAGCCGCCGGTCGACCGCCGGCTCCGCCCTCCGCCCTCCCCGCTCACCCTTCGCTCACGCGTCGATCAGCTCCTGACGAGGCCCATGCGGCGGTCCTGGCTTGTGTCGGGCCGCCGCTCGGCGTAGCAGCAGCGTGGCGCCGGAACCAAGGAGCAGGCCCAGACCCAAGGCGGGTATAGCCCACCGGGCGCTGTCGGCCAGGTCGGGTGCGCTCGCTGCGGCCTTGTCGCCGACGGTCTTCTCATCGGTGTCGGCCCGGGCCTCGGCGGGTGCCTGCGTCGACGGAAGCCTGCCCTGCGCCGGGTCGCCCGGGGCGTTGCCCAAGACGCCGAGGTCCACGAGCAGCTTCCTCAGCTCCTCCGGCTGCTTCGCCCTGTGCCAGACGCCATTGCCCCGGGTGTCGGTGCCGTCCCCCATGCCCAGCGTCGTGTGGATCCAGACGTTCTGTGGGTCCGGCGCGGCCGTGTACACCCGGTCCACCCGCCAGGGCGTCACGTCATGGGCCATCCATGTCACATTGACCATGTCGCTGATCTGCTCTCCCCATATGCCCTCCCTTCCCCACTCCGGAGCCTCCTCCCGGCTCCGGTCGAGCTCGGAGCCCGCTGGAGCGAGAAGCTTCTCCAGGCGGCCGTACTCCTCCTGTGTGCCGTGCAGCGAAGCCGTCCGGTGGCTGGTCGGTGAGGCCAGCAGCACGCTGGTCGGTCCGCCGGCCGCCGAAGGCGGTGCCCCCAGCAGGAGCAGGGCGAAAGCCGTGATCAACGCGCCCACCATCGCCGTCAGTTGTCGCAGTCCACGCATCCGACACCCCCCGATCGATCTCGGTGCGGCCCTCCCGCACTCGCGGTGTCACTTCTGGTACACCGCTCGAACCGCCGGGGTTCCCACCCCGGCGGGACCGATGTCGAGGGAATGCGGGCCGCCCCTACTCCAACGACTCCGCGATCTCCCGCGCCCGAGTCTTCGACTCCACGCCCTCCAGCCGCAGCGTGAACTCGTCGTTGTGGACCCACAGCAGCGTGGGCCCCGCGGTACGCTCGGAGCGGGTGAAAAGGGAGCCGTCCTCGGGCGTCATCCAGAAGCGCAGGAGATGCGGCTCGGGGAACCACAACGCGTAGTCGTACGTGCCCCCGCTCAGCTCGATCCACTCCAGCTCCTGCCGGCCCGCCACGCTCTTGGCGTACCCGGGCGCCAGCAGAGCCGCGTACTCGTCGATCCGGACGGTCCGGCCCCGCTCGTCCCAGCAGAGGGTGATCACGAAGCGGTCCTTCGGCGCACGGGTCACGGACACGGCGTCCGGAGTGCCCAGCGCGCCCGGCACGAGCGGAGCGAACCCCGCCCGGCGCCCGGCCTCGGCGAGCGAGACCGGGTCCGGGCAGCCCGGCACCGCCGCTCCTGGCGAAGGGGTCGCCGACGGGTCGTACCGCACCTCGACCCCGCCGAAGTGGAACCAGTCCGCCACCGCCGCCCGCACCGGAGGGGTGAGGACGAGGGCCGTGAGCAGCCCGCACAGCGCGGCGGTGAGCACGCGCAGGCGGAGCCGGGCCCACCGGCGCACCGCCCGCAGCCGCTCGCCCGGCCCGGGTGGCTCGGCCACCGGGGCCGGTACTCCCTCGGCGAGTATCTGTTGCAGGACCCGCTCGACCATGGTCTCGTCCCCGTCGGTCCCAGGCCGGTCCAGCGACCGCCCGAGCGCCCGTAGCTCCTCGGGCAGCCGGACGGCACGCTCATCACTCTCCGTGACCCCGTCGGCCCGGTCCGGGTTCCGGTCCCGGCCCCTCTCGCGATGCCGGTCCCTGCCTTCCTCGTCCGGCTCACTCACTCCCATCACCTCCTCCCCTCACCCCAAGCGCCTCGCCCGGCTCGAACTCCGGCAGCAGTCGGCCCAGCTTGCGCAACGCCCGGCTCAGGCGGGACTTCACCGTGCCCCGGGGCCAGCCCAGGGCGGCGGCCGTCTCGGGCTCGTCCATCTCCAGTAGGTAGCGGTAGGTGACGACGAGCCGATGCTCCTCGCTCAGCTTCTCCAGGGCACCCAGGAGCGCGACGCGGCGCTCTATCTCCAGCGCGGCGGCCGCCGGGTCCGCCGACGGCGGTATCAGTGGCTCGGCCTCGACGAAGGCCGCCTCGCGGTCGGCCAGGGTCCGCTGGCGCCCCGCTGTCCGCACTGTGTTCCTCGTCTCATTGGCCACGATCGACAAAAGCCACGGCCGGAACGCCGCGCCGTCCCGGAAGCGGCCCAGTGAGCAGTACGCCTTGAAGAAGGCCTGCTGCACCACGTCCTCCGCGTCCGCACCGGCGCCGAGCGCCCGGGCCGCCCGCAGCGCGATGCCCGTATGGGCGCGCACCAGCTCCGCATACGCCTCCGGCTCTCCGGCGCGTACGCGTGCGATCACCGCGGCCTCATCGACGATGCGGCCCCCCCTCCCGCGTTCTCACAGAATTGGTACACCGCCCGAGCCCGATCGGTTCCCACCCGTGTCCCGTCTGTTTCCGGTCGGTTCCGGAACGGGCCCCGACACCTGAGAGAATGGTGAGCATGGCCCTTGATCGACCCCGCGTGCTCTCCGGTATCCAGCCCACCGCCGGCTCGTTCCACCTCGGCAACTACCTCGGCGCCGTGCGCCAGTGGGTGGCTCTGCAGGAGTCCCACGACGCGTTCTACATGGTCGTCGACCTGCATGCGATCACCGTCGCGCAGGACCCCGCGGACCTGCGCGGCAACACCCGGCTCGCCGTGGCGCAGCTGCTCGCCGCCGGTCTCGACCCGGAGCGCTGCACGCTCTTCGTCCAGAGCCACGTCCCGGAGCACGCGCAGCTCGGCTGGGTCATGAACTGCCTGACCGGCTTCGGCGAGGCCTCCCGCATGACCCAGTTCAAGGACAAGTCCGCCAAGCAGGGCGCCGACCGCGCGAGCGTCGGCCTCTTCACGTATCCGATCCTCCAGGTCGCCGACATCCTGCTGTACCAGGCGGACGAGGTCCCGGTCGGCGAGGACCAGCGCCAGCACATCGAGCTCACCCGTGACCTCGCCGAGCGCTTCAACGGCCGCTTCGGCGAGACCTTCACGATCCCGAAGCCGTACATCCTGAAGGAGACGGGGAAGATCTACGACCTCCAGGACCCGGCGATCAAGATGAGCAAGTCGGCGTCGACCCCGAAGGGGTTGATCAACCTGCTCGACGATCCCAAGGTCACCGCCAAGAAGGTCAAGAGCGCGGTCACCGACACCGACACGGTGATCCGCTTCGACACCGCGGAGAAGCCGGGCGTCAGCAATCTGCTGGGCATCTACTCGACCCTCACCGGGGCGGGTATCGCGGAACTGGAGGAGAAGTACGTCGGCAAGGGCTACGGTGCGCTCAAGACGGACCTCGCCGAGGTCATGGTCGAGTTCGTGACACCTTTCCGGGAGCGCACCCAGCAGTATCTGGACGACCCGGAGACGCTGGACTCGATCCTGGCCAAGGGCGCCGAGAAGGCGCGCGCCGTCGCCGCGGAGACGCTCTCGCAGGCGTACGACAGGGTGGGCTTCCTGCCCGCCAAGCACTGAACCCGCACCACCTCGGCCCCGAGCGCCGCTCGCACCACCGTTCGCACCACCGACAGCGCCGCACATCACTCCCGCTGCGCCTGCCCGGAACACCGCCGTGGCCGTACAGTCGATAGCCGGCGCGACGGACCGCGACCAACAAGGACATACGACAACTCGCATGACACGACGACAGGAGACGACGTGGGGACCGTAACGATCGGTGTGTCGATCGCGGTCCCGGAGCCCCACGGCAGCCAGCTCCAGGAGCGGCGCGCGGGCTTCGGCGACGCCGCGGCTCACGGCATCCCCACGCATGTCACGCTGCTGCCGCCGACCGAGGTCGAGGACGCCGAACTGCCGGCGATCGAGGCGCACCTCGTCGAGGTCGCGGCGGCCGGCCGGCCCTTCCCGATGCGGCTGTCCGGCACGGGAACGTTCCGCCCGCTGTCGCCTGTCGTGTTCGTGCAGGTCGTCGAGGGGGCCGAGGCCTGCACCTGGTTGCAGAAGCAGGTCCGGGACGCCTCGGGGCCGGTGGCGCGCGAGCTGAACTTCCCGTACCACCCGCATGTCACGGTGGCGCACGGCATCGCCGAGGAGGCGATGGACCGGGCGTTCGAGGCGCTCGCCGACTACGAGGCCCAGTGGCCCTGCACCGGCTTCGCGCTCTACGAGCAGGGCGCCGACGGAGTCTGGCGCAAGCTGCGCGAGTTCGTGTTCGGCGGGACCGTCGTTCCGCCGCAGGCGGGGGCGCCGGTGGGGGACACGACGCTTCCGGCACACTGACGCCAACCGCTGCGCGGGGCGGGGTACGAGGGAGGCGCGTGCGTACGCGCGGGACCGTGGTGGCGCTGGTCGCCTCGCTCACCTTCGCCGTGGCCGGGTGCGGGGCGCTGGGCGGTTCGCCGGAGCGCGCGGAGGAGTCCGGGAAGGCGTCCGGAGGATCGTCCGGCGGCTCCGCGAAGAAGGACAAGTCCTGGTCGTACGACCGGATTCTCGACGGGGCCGCGACCCTGGGGGACCTGGCCGTGGTCGCCGAGGACGACATCTGGGCGTACGGGAGCCGGGAGGGTTCGGGCGGGGAGCGGGAGCAGTTCCTCCTGCGCCACGACGGCTCGGACTGGCGGGAGCAGCCCTTTCCGGACGGCATGGGCACGGACGTGATGGAGGCCCGGCTGGACGCGGTCGGGTCCGGTGGGGTCTGGGTGACCGCGTCCGTCGGTTACTGCAGCCAGGCTCAGACGCGGATCGTTCGCTGGGACGGCACGTCCTGGTCCGCGCTGGAGTCGCTGCCGAGCGGGCGGCTCGTCGATCTCAAGGCCTTCGGTCCGGACGACGTCTGGGCCGTCGTCGGCGAGGACCGGGCCCAGCACTGGGACGGCACCCGGTGGACCGTCATGACCCTGCCCGTCGGCGGTGTCGCCTCCCTCGACGGCGTGGCGGCGGACGACCTGTGGGCCGTGGGGTATCGGGACACCGACGCGGCGGCCGGCGTCGGCGAGACCGAGCTGACCCAGCCCGTCGCCGTGCACTGGGACGGGCGTTCGTGGGAGCGGACCGAGAGGCCCGCGTACCGCTTCCCGGAGCTGGTGCCGCCCGAGCCCGGCGCGTCGCTCGACCTCGTCGTCGCCCTCGCTGTGGACGACGTACGCGCGTACGGGTCGCACTCCTTCAACCACGGTGAGGTCGAGGACGAGCCCGACGACGAGGCGGTACGTATCCGCTGGGACGGGAAGCGTTGGGTGGATCAGGCGGCGGCCCCGGAGGACTGTGCCGAGCGGGTGCCGGTGTTGGGGGACGGGTCCAAGGGGCTGTTCCTGGACAGGAATCGGTATCTCGCCGCGGACGGTACGTGCGGCAGGATCACGTGGTCTCGGCTGCCGGACGAGGGTGGGGTTCGCGAGGACTCCCGGCAGTCGCTCTGGGTGGACGAGCTGGCGCGGCTGCCGGGGAGCGACCGGGTGATCGGGGTCGGGCACGTTCAGATGAGCCAGAGTGGGAGTCCGATGAGCAAGGCGGTTGTCGTTTCGCTCCGGGAAGGGTGATCGGGGTCGTGTCGCGGCTGCCGGTTCGTGGGGCAGCTCGCGCGGTTCCCCGCGCCCCTTTCGGGGCGCCGCCTGATCCGGCGTGAGATCACAGCCCTACAACGGCAGGCGGCGGAACACCGCCCTCGGCACGTGCCGCAGTGCCGCCATCACCAGGCGCAGCGACCCCGGCACCCACACCGTCTCCGAGCGTCGTCGCAGCCCCAGTTCGATGGCGGCCGCCACCGCCTCCGGGGTCGTCGCGAGGGGGGACGCCGGCAGGCCCGCGGTCATGCTGGTGCGGACGAAGCCGGGACGTACGAGCATGACGTGGGCGCCGGTGCCGTGGAGGGCGTCGCCGAGGCCCTGGGTGAACGTGTCGAGGCCGGCCTTGCTGGAGCCGTAGATGAAGTCGGAGCGGCGGGCGCGCTCGGCGGCGACGGAGGACAGGACGACGAGCGAACCGTGGCCCTGGGCCTGGAGGGCTCGCGCGCAGACCAGGGCGGACGAGACGGCGCCCGTGTAGTTGGTCTGGGCGACGCGGGCGGCGGCCACCGGGTCGCGTTCGTCGTTCGCCTGGTCGCCGAGTACGCCGAAGGCGAGGAGGACCATGTCGATGTCGCCCTCCGCGAAGACCTTGCCGAGGATCGCCTCGTGGGACTCGGAGTCGATCGCGTCGAAGGAGACGGTGTGGGTCTCGGCGCCGAGGCCGCGCAGATGGACGGCAGCGCTCTCCAGGGCGGGAGACGGGCGTCCCGCCAGCCACACCGTACGGGTGCGGCGGGCGATCAGACGGCGCGCGGTGGCGAGCGCGATGTCCGACGTACCGCCGAGGATCAGCAGGGACTGGGGGGTGCCGAAGGCGTCCTTCATGACAGCTCCTGGGTGGGGGACAGGGGTTTTCCGAGGGGCTTCCGCCGTGCTGCCGCCGGTTTTCCGCGGGCTGTGGAGGCCGAGGCGCGGGTCCTCACAGGCCCAGGCGGCGGGCCAGGTCCGACACGAAGATCCCGCGGGGGTCCAACTCCCGCCGCAGCGCGCGGAATTCGGGCAGTCGGGGGTACATCGCGGCCAGCAGTTCGGGGCGCAGGCGGGCGTCCTTCGCCAGGGAGACGCGCCCGGCGGCCGCCGCGACCTCCTCGTCGAGCCCGTCCAGGAAGGCGCCCAGGCCGGGCAGGCTCGCCGGGATGTCCAGGGCGAGGGTCCAGCCGGGCATCGGGAAGGACAGCCAGCCGGGGTCGCCCTCGCCGAACCGCTTCAGGACGGCGAGGAAGGAGGGGCAGCGGCGCGCCGAGATCCGGCCCACGATCCGGCGCAGGGCCTCTTCCTGGCCGTACCCGACGACGAACTGGTACCGCACGAAGCCGGAGCGGCCGTAGATCCGGTTCCAGTGCGGGACCCCGTCGCGGGGGTGGAAGAAGGTGGAGATCCGCCGCAGCTCGTCGGAGCGGGCGTGGGGTGCCCGGCGGTACCGGAGCTTGTTGAAGAGGCCCACGGTCGTACGGCCGAGGAGGCCTTCCGGGACGAAGGCGGGGGCGGCCGGGAGGCGGTAAGTTCGGAATTCCAACGGACTCGTGCGTGCGTCCCGGCGTGACATGAGTGCGTCCCTGCGTGAAAACCACCCTCCACGCGCGCGCGTGGAGGGTGGTTTCGACGGCTCCAGCGCGTCCAGGGGAGTGTGTTCGCCGCGCGTCAGGACGGCGCGGCCCGTCGACGCACCTCTCGCGAGCAGGTCGATCCAGGCGACGGAGTAGCGGTAGTAGCGGTCCGTGACCGTGAGGCGGGCGAGGAGGTCGTCGAGGTCGCGGGCGCGTTCGGTGTCGACGGACATCCAGGATGTCTCGACCGGGAGGAGCCGGACGGTCGCGGTGAGGATGACGCCGGTCAGGCCCATGCCGCCGGCCGTGGCGTCGAAGAGCGGGGTGCCGGGGACGACCGTGCGGATCTCACCGTCCGCCGTCAGTAGTTCGAGGGACAGGACGTGGCGGGCGAACGACCCGGAGACGTGGTGGTTCTTGCCGTGGATGTCGGCCGCGATGGCACCGCCGACGGTCACCTGGCGGGTCCCCGGGGTCACCGGCACGAACCAGCCGAGGGGGAGCAGGACCTCCATCAGCCGGTGCAGGGAGACGCCCGCGTCGCAGACGACGGTGCCGCCGTCCGCGTCGATGGCGTGGACACGGTCGAGGCCTGTCATGTCGAGGACGGCCCCGCCCGCGTTCTGCGCCGCGTCCCCGTACGCCCGCCCCAGCCCCCGGGCGATCCCGCCCCGTGCCCCGCACGCCTGTACGGCGGCCGCGGCCTCCTCGTACGTACGCGGGCGGATCAGCCGGGCGGCTGTCGGGGCGGTGCGGCCCCAGCCGGTGACGGGGGTGGTGCGGCCGGGGGAGAGGCGTGAGGGGGCCGGGTTGGCTGCGGCGGCGTCGGCTGGCATGCTCGCGACCGTATCGCCGCGTATGGGGATGAAGTGGGCGCGTCGGTGCGGGCGCTCTGCCGCCTCACCGAAACGGGTGATTCATGGGATGTCGTTCAAGAAGGCCGTAATTCCTGGACGGGGATCTCCGGGCCGGGGCGCGAGTGGTCGGCATCGGCCGGTCGCAACTGGGGCAGAGTTCGGATCATGGACTGGCTGAAAAAGCTTCCCGGGGTCGGTCCCCTGGTCGAGCGCCTGATGACGACGCACGCGTGGCGGTCGTACGAACGGCTGGAGCGGGTGAAGTGGACGCGGCTGGCCGCGGCGATGACCTTCATCAGCTTCCTGGCGCTGTTCCCGCTGCTGACCGTGGCCGCCGCCATCGGCGCGGCGACCCTGAGCGAGGACAGGCAGCAGGACCTGGAGGACAGGCTCGCCGAACAGGTGCCCGGTATCTCCGACCAGTTGGACATCGCCGGCCTCGTCGACAACGCCGGCACCGTCGGGATCATCGCCGGCGCGCTGCTGCTCTTCACTGGTATCGGCTGGGTCGGCGAGATGCGCGGCTGTCTGCGCGCGGTCTGGGAGAAGCCGGACCCCGACGAGAACCCCGTCCTCGCCAAGGCCAAGGACACGGGCGTCCTCGTCGGCCTCGGCGGCGCGGTCGTGCTCTCCCTCGCCGCCTCCACCGTGGCCTCCTGGGCCGTCGGCTGGATCGCCGACCAACTCGGCATCGACCGCGACGGCTGGGGCGGCATCCTCCTCCGCGTCGCCGCGTTCGCCGTGGCCGTCCTCGCCGGCTTCCTGCTCCTCCTCTACGCCCTCACCCTGCTCCCGGGCGTGCAGCCACCCCGCCGCCGCTTGGTCGTGGCCGCCCTCATAGGAGCCGTGGGCTTCGAACTCCTCAAGCTCCTCCTCAGCGGCTACATGCAGGGCGTCGCCTCCAAGAGCATGTACGGCGCCTTCGGAGTCCCCATCGCCCTGCTGTTGTGGATCAACTTCACGGCGAAGCTCCTGCTGTACTGCGCGGCATGGACAGCGGAGGGCGGCAAGGAGGAGAGCGCTATGGAAACACCGGATGAGGACAGCGCCTCGTAAGGGGCGCGGGGCTGTATCGATAGGCGGCTCCGCCGCGCGGGCGCGATCAACCACGAGGAACCCGCACCCCGCATCCGGCAGCAACCAGGCAGACGCTCCCCGACCGCCCTACTTCCGTCGCCGCAGAGGCCACTTCCAGTTCACCAGGAACACCCCACCCGCCAGCAACACCAGCACCCCACCCATGATCCCCAGCGCGACCCCGATCCCGCTGGACCCGCCGGAGGCGCCCGCGGCAACAGACTTGCCCCCCGTCCCGCCAGAGGCGGACGCAGAGGCCGTGGCTCCCGGCTGAGCACTGGAGTCCGCTTCCTCACCGGAGGTGTCCGCACCCTTGGGCGGCACCAACTCCCCCACGGGATCGACCTTGCCCGCCGCCTTGAACCCCCAGTCCAGGAGGCTCGCCGTCTCCTTGTAGACCTGGTTGGGCTCGTCCTTCTCCGGATGCATGACGGTGACGAGGAGCACCCGGCCGTCCCGCTCGGCGACCCCGGTGAACGTCGCGCCCGCGTTCGTGGTGTTGCCGTTCTTCACACCCGCGATGCCTTGGTAGGAGTCGAGGCCGCTGCCACCCGTGAGCAGTCGGTTGGTGTTCTGGATCTCGAAGGACGACCGGCTCTTCTTGCCGTTCTTGCCCTTCTTGGTCTCGCCCGGGAACTTCGCGCGGACGGTGGAGCAGTACTCCCGGAAGTCCTTCTTCTGCAGCCCCGACCGGGCGATCAGGGTCAGGTCGTACGCCGACGACACCTGCCTCCTGGCGTCGTAGCCGTCCGGGCTGACCACGTGTGTGTCGAGGGCCTGGAGCTCCTCGGCGTGCGCGTTCATGTCCGCCACGGTCTGCTTCACGCCGTCGTTCATGGCGGACAGGACATGGACCGCGTCGTTGCCGGAGCGAAGGAAGACACCGAGCCAGAGGTCGTGGACGGTGTACGTCTCGTTCTCCTTTATGCCGACCATGCTGGAGCCCGCGCCGACGCCCGCCAGGTCGGAGGCGACGACCTTGTGTTCCTCGTTCTTGTTGAACTTCGGCAGCAGCGTGTCCGCGAACAGCATCTTCAGCGTGCTCGCCGGGGCCAGCCGCCAGTGGGCGTTGTGCGCGGCCAGCACATCGCCCGACTGGGCGTCCGCGACGATCCACGAACGGGCGCTGATGTCCTTGGGCAGTACGGGCGCGTTGCTGCCCAGGACGGCCTGCGTGCCCGGCTCGCCCAGCAGTTCGCCCCCGACGGTCGACATGCTCGCCGGGGGAGTCGCGGACGGCGAGGCGCTCGAACTGGGTGACGGCTTCGCCGCGAAGGCGGGGGCGGCCGTCAGCGTCGTCAGTGACGTCAGCGAGAGGGACAGCAGGGTGGCTGAGGTGACCAGCAGGGGGCGCCTGGCGGTCTTCTTGGAGGCGGACACGATCGAGAAAGTACATGGCGCCGACCGGTAAATCCCACCAAGGCCCCCGACGGCGCCCTCCGACCTGCTCACGCCCCCGCTCGCACCCCGGCGCGAGAGCAGTCCCGTCGGCGGCGATACTGAACGCATGAAGCTCAGCCGCCCCCTTTCCTGGTTCCTGCTCGCCTTCGGGGTGTGGAGCTGGGTCATTTGGGTCACTTTCATCAAAAATCTATGGAAGGACGGCAGCGGCCTCGCGTTCGACGACGCGGGCGATCCGACGGCGTACTTCTGGGTGCATCTGACGCTCGCGGTCGTCTCCTTTGCTCTGGGGACGGCCATCGGAGTCATCGGGTTGCGTGGAGTGCGCGCCCTTCGCCGGACCGGCGTGACCGGGAGTACGACGTGATGATCATCGTCTTCGTCCTTGCCGTCCTGCTGGTGCTGGGCGCCTTCGGGGCCCTGCACTGGTACGCCTGGCGCCGCCTGGTGCGCGACACGACACGCGGGCCGGGCCTCGTCAGACGCGTGGGCACGGCGGTGTTCATCGCCGGGCCGGTGCTGATGGTCGCCGGCTTCGCCGCCGAGCGAGGCGGCGCCCCCTTCTGGCTGCAGCAGACGCTGACCTGGCCGGGCTTCATGTGGCTCGCCCTCTCGCTGTACCTGCTGCTGGCCCTGCTGGCGGGGGAGCTCGTACGACCCCTCGTACGCCGTCTGGTGGCGCGGCGCGCCCCGGTCCCTGCGGAGCGGTCCGAGCCGGTGGTGCGTGAGGCCCGACCGGAGCCGGTCCCGGCGGGCGCTCAGCCCGCGGAGGCCGCCGAGTCCGCGACCGCACCGGCCACCACTCCGCCCGCGACCACCGAGTCGGCTCCCGCCGAGCCCGGGCAGCCGGCGCCGCCCACGGCGACGGAACCCCCCTCCTCGCCCGCGCCGACCGACTTCTCCCGCCGCCTGTTCGTCTCCCGCGTCGTCGGTGGCGCCGTCGCCGCCGCGGCCGTCGGGACCGTCGGCTACGGCACCTACGGCGTCGTACGCGGCCCCAAGCTCAAGCGGGTCACCGTGCCGCTGGCGAAGCTGCCGCGCGCGGCCCACGGTTTCCGGATCGCGGTGGTCAGCGACATCCACCTCTCGCCGATGCTGGGCCGGGGCTTCGCGCAGAAGGTCGTGGACACGATCAACTCGACGCAGCCCGACCTGATCGCGGTGGTCGGGGACCTCGTCGACGGCGACGTGGCGGACCTCGGCCCGGCGGCGGCGCCGCTCGCCGGGCTGAAGGCGCGGCACGGCAGCTTCTTCGTCACCGGCAACCACGAGTACATCTCCGGAGCCGAGCAGTGGGTCGAGGAGGTGCGGCGACTGGGCCTGACCCCGCTGGAGAACGACCGCCGCGAGCTGCCGTATCTCGATCTCGCCGGGGTGAACGACATCGCGGGTGAGGACGAGGGCCAGGGCCCCGACTTCGCCAGGGCGCTCGGCGACCGGGACACCTCGCGGGCCGTGGTGCTCATGGCCCACCAGCCCGTCCAGATCCACGACGCCGTCGACCACGGCGTCGACCTCCAGCTCTCCGGCCACACCCATGGCGGCCAGATGTGGCCGATGACCTACGTCGCCGATGCCGCCAACCCCACCCTCGCGGGCCTGGAGCGCTACGGCGACACCCAGCTGTACGTCAGCCGGGGCGCGGGCGCGTGGGGGCCGCCGGTGCGGGTGGGGGCGCCGTCGGACATCACCGTGGTGGAGCTGGCGTCGAAGCAGGCGTGAGAGGTCGCCTGGATTTCGTGTGACGGTCCGTCAAGAGTCCCTGGGAGACGTCGAGTAGCTCCCTCGGTGAGTTCTTTATTAACTAAACAAAATCCCTCTTCCCCCCACACAAAACACTGTGGTTAGGTGATCCGCGCCACCGCGCAACTACTGTGCGTCGTGGACCGGGTGGGGGTCTTGGGAGGGGCGCCGTGCGTTCGGTTCGCTTGCGGATAGTCGCGTCGTTGTTGGTGCTGGCGGTCACCG
The DNA here is from genome assembly GCF_024612015.1 of Streptomyces sp. CA-210063. Classification (NCBI taxonomy): domain Bacteria; kingdom Bacillati; phylum Actinomycetota; class Actinomycetes; order Kitasatosporales; family Streptomycetaceae; genus Streptomyces; species Streptomyces sp. CA-210063. The sequence goes on along the minus strand of NZ_CP102512.1, from coordinate 3,854,128 downwards.
CGGTCGGCGGCTGGCAGGTGATGCCGGCTCAGCGGGACGAGAACAGGACGATCACCGTCGGGACGACCGACACGGTGACCTCGCTCGACCCGGCCGGGGCGTACGACGCCGGCTCCTGGGCCCTGTTCAGCAATGTGTTCCAGTCGCTGCTGACCTTCGAGCCGGGCGGCGCCGCACCCGTCCCGGACGCGGCGCGGAGCTGCGGGTTCGCCGGCAACGCGCTGACCGTCTACCGCTGCACCCTGCGCCGGGGCCTGACGTTCCCCAGCGGGCGCGAGGTCACCGGGAGGGACGTGAAGTACTCGTTCGACCGGGTCAAGCGCATCAACGCGGACGTCGGCCCCGCCGCGCTGCTCGACACTCTTCAGTCGGTGAGCGCGAGCGGGCTGTCCGTCACCTTCCGGCTCTCCTCGCCGGACGCCACCTTCCCGTTCAAGGTGGCCACCGGCGCCGGGGCGATCGTCGACCGCACGACGTACCCGACGAACCGGCTGCGCACCGACGGCGGCGCCGACGGCACCGGGCCGTACGTCCTGACCTCGTACACGGACCAGCAGGCCCGCCTCACGCCCAACGAGGGCTACCAGGGCGTCGCCCAGGACCCCGGCAGCCCCGTCCTCATCCGCTACTACAAGGACTCGGCGGCGCTGCAGCGGGCGTGGACGGCGCGGCAGGTCGACGTCGCCACCCGCTCGCTGCCACCCGAGACGCTCGCCGGGCTCTCGCCCAGCGACCCGGACCAGCGGGTCACGGAGGCCGACAGCACCGAGACCCGCAACCTGGTCCTCAACGTGCGGGCGGGCTCGCCCTTCCAGGACCGCCGGGTCAGACAGGCGCTGGCCGCGCTGATCAACCGGGAGAAGCTGGTCGCCGAGGTCTACCAGGGCACCGCCGACCCGCTGTACTCGCTGATCCCGACCGGCATCACCGGCCACACCACCTCGTTCTTCGACGCGTACCCCAAGCCCGACCCGCAGCGCGCCCGTGAACTCCTCGACGAGGCCGGGGTGAGCATGCCCGTGCGCTTCACCTTCGGCTACGCCGAGGGCCGTGCCTCGTCCGCCGCCGAGGCCGCCGAGCTGAAGCAGCAGATGGAGGCGAGCGGGCTGTTCTATGTGACGACCACGGCGCATGAGTGGACCGACTTCCAACGGCGTTACGCCGACGGCAAGCTGGACGCGTACGGCGTCGGCTGGGTCGCCGACTATCCCGACCCCGACACCTTCGGCGGGCCCCTCGTCGGCACCGGCGGCTCCCTGGACAACGGCTACGGCAGCGAGCAGGCCGACCGGCTCATCCAGGACAGCCGGCGCTACGCGGACCGCAGCCGGGCCGCGGCGGACTTCAAGGAGCTGCAGGAGGTCGTGGCCCGGGACGTTCCGCTGATTCCCCTGTGGCAGCGCAAGGAGTACGTACTCAGCGGTGAGGAGGTCGGCGGGGCGCAGTATCTGTCCGACGGGACCGGTGTCTTCCGGCTGTGGCAGCTGGAATGGATATGACAGACGCCCCGTGACAGACGCCGCGTGACAGCTGACGCGAACTCGCGGGGTGGATGTTCGCGGGTGTGACAGGACGCACTCACTCAGCGCATCTTCTTGTGTCGGGGATGTGTTCGGGGTGAGGAGCAAACGTGTTGAGACGCAACTCCTTCCGGCTGCCCCGCCATCCGGCGTCCGTGGGGCTCGCCCGACGACGCGTACGGGAGCATCTGGTCGACTGGGGGCATGTCGAGGGGACCGCGGCGCTGGAGGACGCGGTGCTCGTCGTCTCCGAGCTCGCGACCAATGTCGTACGCCATGGACCTCTGCTGGAGCGGGAGTTCGAAGTCGCGGTGACGGCGCTGGCGGACGGGTCCTGTCTCATCGAGGTGTCGGACGAGGGGACGGCGGCGCCCAGGCTCAGGGAGGCGGGGGAGTGGGAGGAGACAGGGCGGGGGCTGCGTCTTGTCGAGCACGTCGCGGCGGCCTGGGGGGTGTGGAGCCGGGGGCGGCACGGGAAGACGGTCTGGGCGCTGATGGCAGCATGACCGTCACTTTCAGGCCATCGCCCGGCGCCGTGCTCACCGTGACCTCGCCGCCGTGGGCCTCCACCACCCCCTGCACGATCGCCATCCCCAGACCGCTGCCCGCGCCTCCTCCCGCCCTGAAGAAGCGGTCGAAGATCCGGGTCGCGTCCTCCTCGGCCAGCCCGGGGCCCTCGTCCGCCACGTACAGGCGTACGACACCGGCCACGCGCTCCACCCCCAGCCGCACCGGGACATCCGCCGGCGTGTGCGTGCGGACGTTGCTCACCAGGTTGCCCAGCACCTGCCGCAGGCCCGACTCGTCGGCCCGGACGAGGAGCGTGCCCTCCGCCCCGACGGTCACCGGGCGGTCGGGCTGCTGGGCGCGGAGGTCGGCGGCGGCGTCGCGGACCAGGCGGGTCAGGTCGATGTTCCTGAGCCGGAGTTCGGGGCGTTGGTCGAGGCGGGCGAGGGTGAGGAGTTCGTCGACGAGGTGGCCCATGCGGTCGACCTCGTTGTTCATGCGGTCCCAGGCGCGCCGGCGCTCGTCGGGATCGGTGAGCATGCCCTTCTCGTAGAGCTGGAGATAGCCGCGGATCGCGGACAGGGGCGTGCGCAGCTCGTGGGAGGCGTCGCCGACGAAGCGGCGCAGCTGGGCGGCGCTGCGTTCGCGGGTGCGGTGGGCCGTCTCGACCTGCTGGAGCATGGAGTTGAGGGCGAGGCGCAGCTGTTCGACCTCCAGGGTGGCCTCGCTGCTGGAGGGGACGCGGCGGGTCAGGTCGCCCTCGGCGATCGCCGACGAGGTCTCGACCATGTCCTCCAGGGGCCGCATCCGGCGGCGCACGCTGAACAGGGTCAGACAGGCGAGCGCCGCGAGGAGCAGGGTGCCGACGGCGAAGTCCAGCTTGAGGGCCCGGCCGATGACGTTGTGGAGCTGCTCGGTGGAGGTGCCGAGGAGGACGGTCGTGCCGTCGTCCATCCGGGCCGCGGTGACGCGATGGGGGGCGCCCTTCACTTCGATGTCGTGCGGTTCGTCGGCCGTGACGAGGGCGGCCGGATCGCCCACGGCGGCGGCGAGGGCCCGCTGGTTGTCGGTCGGCGCGAAACCGGCGATGGCCAGTGGCTCGCCCCTGTCGTCCAGCGCGGTGAAGACGGCGCCCTGCACGAGGGAGTCGGCGTCCCCGGCGGAGGAGGTACCGGAAGCCCGGTTGCCGAGGGCGACCAGCGCGCTCAGCGCGTCGATCTGCTCCATGCTGATCCCCGCGTTCCCGATCGAGTCGCGGGTCGTCATCAGCTCCCTGTCGACGCTCTCCAGCAGATACAGCCGCATGCCCATCGCGCTGAACGCGGTCGCCGTGACGACGCCCACGGCGAGCAGGACGACGTTCGCGAGGGTGAGCTTGGCGCGCAGGGAGTAGAGGCCTCGCCGGCGGAACGGCCCCTTGAACTTTCGGGGAAGGGTCATGCCAGCCCGTATCCGACGCCCCGCCGCGTGGTGATCACGGGCGGGCCGAGGGTGTCCAGCTTGCGGCGCAGATAGCTGATGTACGTCTCGACGACGGTCGACTCGGCCGGCGCGTGGTCGTACTGCCACACGTGCCGCAGGAGTTGCTCCTTCGGCACGATCCGTCCGCCGTTGCGCACCAGGAACCGCAGCAGCGCGTACTCGGTGGGCGTCAGCTCGACCGTGCGGCCGGCCCGGTGCACCGAGTACGTCGTCTCGTCCAGCTCCAGATCGCCGTAGCGCAGCGGCGGGCGCTGGGGGAGGACATCGGCGCGCCGGGTGCGGCGCAGCACGGCGGTGATACGGGCGACGACCTCGTCGATGTTGAACGGCTTGGTGATGTAGTCGTCGCCGAAGCCGAGGGCGCCCACGATCTCGGCGGGCGCGTCCCGCGCGGTCAGGAAGACCACCGCCAACTCCGGCCGCTTGGAGCGCAGTTCACGGCCGAGGGCCCGGCCGTCGCCGTCCGGGAGCATCACGTCCAGCAGGGCCGCGTCGGGCCGGGTGCGCTCGGCGAGCACGAGCGCCTCGCGGACCGTACCGGCCGTCATCACCTCGAAGCGGTGGTAGCGCAGGGCGATGGAGAGGACGTCCACGATGCTCGGCTCGTCCTCGACGACGAGCACGGTGGCCCCCTCGCAGCCGAGGGCCGCTCGCTCGGTTCCGGTCATGCCCTCAGTATCCGCACCGGGGTCCCGGTGCGGGACCGCTCCCGCATTGGAGTTCCTTGAGAGTCATGGGCCGCCCATGTCGCCGTACGCGCCCGGCCGTCGAAGGTGTTGCCAGGACCTGGGGGACCAATCGACCGTCGAACAAGGAGAGTTGATCGTGGCGACCTTGGCACGGTGGTGCTATACGCACCGGCTGGTGGTCCTGTTGCTGTGGGTGGGGACCGTGTTCGGCGTCGGCTTCGCCGGCTCGACCGCGGGCACGGACTACGCGAATGTCTTCTCCCTCCCGGACACGGACTCCAAGCGTGCGTACGACCTGATGGACAAGGCCTTCCCGGAGCGCGCGGGCGACACCGACACGGTGGTGTGGAAGGTGGACGAGGGCTCCGTACGGGAGGAGTCCGTACGGTCCCGGATCGAGCCCGCGCTCCAGGAGATCGGGCGGATGACGGGCGTCGGGGAGGTCACCAGCCCGTACGACGACGGGGACCTGACGGGCGGCGGCGCGGGCGTCAGCCGGGACGGGACGATCGCCTACGCCCAGGTGACCTTCACCGAGCAGGCGAACTCCGTACCCAAGGAGCTGATCGACGACGTCATCGAGACGGCCCAGGACGCTGAACAATCCGGTCTCCAGGTCGAGTTGGGCGGCCAGGCGATCTACCGGGCGCAGGAGACCCCGCAGGGCACGTCCGAGGCGGTCGGCATCCTGGCGGCGGCGGTCGTCCTCTTCCTCGCGTTCGGCTCGCTCTTCGCGATGCTGCTGCCCATCGTCGTGGCGGTCGCCGGCGTCGGCACCGGCATGATGGGCACGGCCCTGCTCAGCCACACCACGAACATCCCCGAGGTGGCCCCGCTGCTCGGCTCGCTGATCGGCCTGGGCGTCGGCATCGACTACGCCCTGTTCATCGTCACCCGGCACCGGCGCGGCATCCTGCGCGGTATGAAGCCGGAGGAGGCGGCGGTGGCGGCCCTCAACACCTCGGGACGCGCGGTGCTGTTCGCGGGCGGCACGGTCTGTATCGCCCTCGCCGGGATGCTGGTGATGAACCTCCGCTTCCTGGACGGCGTCGTCATCGCGACCTCGCTGACCGTCGTGCTGAGCGTGCTCGCCGCCGTCACCCTGCTGCCGGCCCTCCTCGGACTGCTCGGCCCGCGTGTCCTCAGCCGCCGCCAGCGCCGCCGCCTCGCCGTGGCCGGCCCCGAGCCGGAGCTGACGAGCGGCCTCGCGGCCCGCTGGTCGGCGTACGTCGAGCGGCGCCCGCGCTCGACCGCCGTCCTGGCCCTCGTCGTCATGCTGGTCCTGGCGATCCCCGTCCTGTCGATCCGCCTCGGCACTTCCGACCAGGGCAACCACCGCGACACCACGACCACCCGCCAGGCGTACGACCTCCTGGCGGAGGGCTTCGGCCCCGGCTTCAACGGCCCCCTCCAGGTGGTCGTGGACGGTTCGGACGCCGAGGGCCTGGTCTCCCGTATCGAGTCCACGGAGGGTGTGGCCCAGGTGGCCGCCGTACCGCCCGCGAACGGCGTCACCGTCATCCAGGTGGTCCCGACGACGTCACCCCAGGCGGAGCAGACCGACCAGCTCATCGACCGCCTGCGCGAGGACGTCATCCCGGCGTCGGGCGCGCAGGCCCACGTCGGCGGCGTGACGGCGGTGTCCAAGGACTTCGCCTCGGTGACCGGCGACCGCCTGCCCTACTTCGTCGCGGCGATCATCGCGCTCGGCTTCCTGCTGTTGCTGGTCGCCTTCCGCTCCCTGGTCGTGCCGCTGACGGCCGCGCTGATGAACCTCGTCGCGGCGGCCGCGTCCTTCGGCGTCCTGGTGGCGATCTTCCAGTGGGGCTGGGGCACCGAACTGCTCGGCATCGGCAAGGAGGGCCCGATCGCGGCCTTCCTGCCGGTCATCATGCTCTCCCTGCTCTTCGGCCTCTCCATGGACTACCAGGTCTTCCTGGTCAGCCGGATGCACGAGGAGTGGGTCCACACCAAGGACAACGCCCGCGCCGTCCGTGTCGGCCTCGCGGAGACCAGCCGGGTCATCAACTGCGCGGCCCTGATCATGATGTGCGTCTTCAGCGCGTTCGTCCTGAGCGGTGAGCTGGAGGCCGCGATGGCCGGCATCGGCCTGGCCGCCGCCGTCGCCCTCGACGCCTTCATCCTCCGTACGGCGCTGGTGCCGGCCGCGATGCATCTGCTGGGCAAGGCGAACTGGTGGCTGCCGGCGGGGCTGGAGAAGCGGTTGCCGCATCTGGCGGTCGAGCCGAGGGAGGCCGAGCCTGCGGTGGTTCAGCCGCCGCCGGCGGAGGGCGGCCCCGCCTCGGTGATCCACGGCTTGATCCGCACGGCGGACGGGGAGCCGGTGGAGGGCGTCGAGGTGACCCTGTTGTCGAGGGGCGGGCGTCAGCTGGACCGGGTGACGTCCCTGGCGGACGGCTCGTACATCGTCGCGGTGCCGGGCCCGGGGGCGTATCTGCTGGGGACGACCTCACCGTCGTACGCCTCGGACGCGCGTCAGGTGGTCGTGGGGGAGGGGCCGCTGGTGTACGACGTGGAGCTGGCGGGGGTGGCTGAGGGGGAGGTGGACGCGGTCAACTAGCTTTTGGCTGGCCGGCTTTGAGGATCGCCTCGACGTCCAGGGCGACCTTGGCACCGATGGACTCGGGCAGGGTGACGATCTCGCCGGGAGCATGGACGCGGTGGTTGGCGTATGTGTCCCCGGCGGGGTCGGTGAGAACGTGGAGGCGCTGGTGCTGGCGGTTGACGATGACATAGACCGGGATCTTCGCCTGGGCATACGCAGTGACCTTGGCGCGGAGGTCGTTCTGGTAGTTGCTGGAGGTGACCTCCAGAACGAGGCGGAAGGCGATCGGGGCGTAGCAGTTGTTCTCGACGAGGTGATCTTCGATGTCGGCGTCGACAACCACGAGGTCGGGGATCGCGTAGTCCTCGGCACCGCCCGGAAGCCAGAGCCCGACACCCTCGGCCACCTCCGAATCCCCGCCCTCCAGACCTGCGGCGACGAACGGGCTCCGCAGCCTGGACAGAGCACGGGCATGGGCGAAGTTGGCGGGCGGCGTCACGACGATCGTGCCTCCGATGATCTCGACGCGATACCCCGGAAGGCGGTCCATGATCTGGTTCGCCTCCGCGATCAGCGGACGGTCGCCGTGGGGCCGCTCGACGGATGCTGCGGACATCACGTGCCTCCTGTGGGCTGGTGTCGAGGCCATCATCGTAGGCAGGAACGAGACCAGGCGCCCCGTTCGATCCCGTTCACCCGAAAGTGATCACTCGGCCGCCCGTCCCTTGCCCCCCGGATCCGGCAGCACCTTCGTCATCCCCGGCAGAAAGTCCGTGAACAGCTCATGCACCTCACGGACCAGCGGCCGCATCACCCGGAACCGCGCCAGCGAGACACCCCGGGTCGTCAGCCGGGCCCCCCGCTCGGCCAGCCGGTAGCTGCGCTCGCGCCCCTCCGTCCGGTCGAAGACCCAGTACAGGACGAGGCCCATCAGCGAGAGCCACATCAACTCGGGGAGGATTTCGCGAAGTTCGTCCGGGACCTTGGCCTTGGACCCGGCGAGCACCTCGCGGTGGATGGCGATGGACTCCTCGCGCGGCCCCTCCGACTCAGGGGAGAAGGGGCTGAGGGGGCTGTCCGGATCGGCCGCGTTCTTGAAGAACTGCGCCGCGAACTCGTGGTACGGCTCGGCGACATCCAGCCACGCCTTCAGCACCCCGGCTATCCGCGCCTCCAGGTCCTTCTCCCGCTCCAGCACCGGCCGGATCGCCGCCTGGTGCTCGGCGCCGATCCGGTCGTAGAAGCCCTGGATCAGGTGCTCCTTGCCGGCGAAGTAGTAGTACGCGTTCCCGACGGAGACCCCGGCCTCCTTCGCGATCGCCCGCATCGTCGTCTTGTCGTATCCGCGCTCCTGGAAGAGCCGCAGCGCGGTCTCCAGGATCAGCGCGCGGGTCTGCTCGGACTTGGCGGAACCCTTGGGACCGGGCTGCTCCGCGCCGTCCCTGGGGCCACCGGCCTCCGCGTCGAGCCGGTCGGCGGGGGGCTCTGGGCTGGGGTTGTCGTTCACTGCGGGCACGGTCAGAGCCTAACGAGTCGGGCAGGTACCGGTGTCGCAGTCACCGGGAGGGCGGTACACCCACCCGTACCGCCGGTCGTACGCCCATCCCTTCAGCTCGGCTCCGCCGCTCCCGCAGCCCGAGCCGGGCTGCCGGTGGGCGCCCCGCCACTTCGCGGTGGTGAGTACGGCGGTGCGCGCGAGCCGGGCCCCCGCCGGGGTGCTCAGCCGGTGCGCGAGCGGCCGGTGCTCGCGCAGCGCCCACAGACAGACGATCCAGGCGGCGGACCCCTGGTACACCTGCCCGCCGTCCCCCACGATCGTGATCTCCTCCAGCGTCGCCCCATGGTCGAGCGACGGAAACAGCCGCCGAGCCTCCTCCGATCCCGCCGCCACGAACCTCAGCGGTACCAGCTGCCGCTGCCGGCCCAGCCACTCCCGCAGGAAGGCGCACAGCCCGCACCCGGCGTCGAACAGCACGGTGAGCCCGCGAACCGGGACGCGCTCGGCGCCCCGGTCCTCGGTGGCCGCCTCGGCCGTGGTGCTCATGCCCGCCCCGTGGGAGCGACCCAGCCCTGCGGCGCGACCGGCGGCATCTGCTCCCGCTCCATGACGCCCCGCCGCCGGAACTTGTTCAGCACGAACACGTTCCCCAGGTGCAGCGCCCCGAGCACGAGCAGCACCACCCCGAGCTTCGCCGACACCGCCTCGAACACCTCACGCGGGCTGTCGATGGCGCCGTCCGCGTTCAGGTAGAGCGCCACGAACCCCAGGTTCACGAGGTAGAACCCGACCACCAGCAGGTGGTTCACCGCGTCCGCGAGCGTCTCGTTCCCCCGCAGTACATCCGCGAGGAAGATCCGCCCGTTCCTGCTCAACGTCCGCGCCACCCACACCGTCAGCCCCACGCTGACCAGCAGATAGATGACATACGCGACGACCGTGAGGTCCATGTCCCCACCCCTTCCCAGCTTGCTTGAACGCGTTCAAAACGTTCTGGGAGAGACTGTAGACCTGTTTTTGAACACGTTCAAGCGGCCATCTTCGAGCGGCCATCTTCGAGCGGTCACCTCCGAGCGGTCATCCGACGCGGGCCAGCTCCGGCCGCTTGCTGTAGTCCGTGAACCCGACGACGTTCCCCCAGGGATCGGCGAACTCGACGGTCCACCCGGTGGCGACGGAGAACGGCGCGTCGAGCGGCGGCACCCCCGCCGCCGCGAGCGCCCGCGCGGCGGCCCGCGCGTCACGCACCTCCAGCCACACCCGTGCCGACCCCCACAGGGGTGGCCGGTGCCGCAGTTCCTCCTCCACCCTCAGGAGCAGTCCCGGCGTCTCCTTGCCGACCTTCAACCCGGCGATCCCGGCCTCGTCCAGCCGGAAGGTCACGGCGAATCCGGCCCGCTCGTAGAAGGAGACGGCCTCACCGAGGTCGCCGACGGGGAAGAGGATGTTGTCGAAGCCGAGCAGTTCGTACGACTCGTTGTCTGACATGTCGTCAGATTAGAGGGTCGGCTTGCGCATCTGTGGGAACGACGAGGGGCCGACCGCGGTGTTCCCGCGGTCGGCCCCTCGCTGCGACTGCCTCACTGCCTCAGCCGATGGCGATCCGGTTCTTCCAGTAGCTCGCCGCGCCGATGACCTCCGTGCCCGGGCCGGACAGGGCCGTTCGGCTGCCGGTGTGGAAGCGCACGGTACCGTCGGTGCGGACGGCCCAGATGTCGGGGACGGAGTCACCGTTGGCGTCCGGTGTGCCGGCGATGAGGTAGATGCTGGAGCTGCCCCAGCCGGCGGTGGCGTAGACACCGTCCTCGCCGTCGGCCGAGGCCGCGGCGGAGCCCAGCGAGGTCAGCTCGGTACCGCCGGCGCTCGCCTTGATGCCCTTACGGAGCAGGAGCCGGCTGGAGACGTCCGTGCGGTACACCAGGTCCGTCACTCCGTCGCCGGAGAGGTCCGCCACGTTGACGATGTCCCGCTCGGTCCAGGCGGAGCCGGACAGCCGGATCGCCTGGTCGATGCTGGCGCCGTGGTAGCCGGTGAAGGCCCAGAGCTCGTCGCCCATGGTGGCGAAGAAGTCCGTGCGGCCGTCCCCGGTGGCGTCGCCGGCCGAGACGATCTGGGTGAGGGAGGCGGGGCTGGGGGCGCCCGCAGGGAGGAGGATCTCCACCCGGCGGTCGATGTTGACCGCGCCGTAGCCGTCGCCGGGGTACACCCAGAGCTTGTCGCCCAGCCGGACGACCAGGTCCTGGAGGCCGTCACCGCCGTAGATGTCGCCGTTGTGGGTGATCAGCGCACCCTTGAAATGGCCGGAGGGTGCGGCGACGAAGGGCGGCAGGTCGTCACCGTTCGGGTCCTTGGCCGGGTTGGCCCGGTAGGCGCCCGGCATCGAGTAGTCGAGGTCACCGGAGCCCTTGGCCAGGTCGTTGGTGGCCTGGGAGGGGTACAGGGCCAGGTTGCCGGCGTCGGTGACCACCATCAGGTCGGGCAGTTTGTCCCCGGTGAAGTCGCCGGGGGAGTCGGCCTGGTCGCGCGGGGTGACGTAGAAGAAGTACTTCGTCGGATGCGAGGGGTTGCCCGCGGCGTCCACGGCACGGACGTACAGCACGTTCGGCCCTGCCGTCGGCGGCTTCGCGTTCGCGAGGGTCGCGCTGACGGTCGTGGCCGTGCCGGAGGTGCGGCTCAGGCTGAACGGGTAGCTCGCCGAGTTGAAGCCGTACTCGTAGCGGACGACGTCCGTGTTGAGCGCGCGGACGGTGAAGGAGCCCGGCGTGCCGAACTTCTTGGTGGACCAGTTGGCGTCCTCGGCGTCGTTGCCGAAGCCGTTCTCGGCGCCGTCGGCGTTCGGGAAGTCGGTGGAGCTGACCTTGGGCGGTTTGGGCGCGGTGGTGTCGAGGACGAAGCGGCATGGCGTCTTGGCCGGCGCGTACCCGGAGCTGGCGTTCGCGTCGTCCAGGGCCCGCACCCGCCAGGAGTAGAGGGTGCCGTTGGTGAGCTTGCTGGTGGCGAAGCCGCTCGTGGTGCGCAGCGCCACCTCCTTGTCGCCGCCGACCGAGACCTTGCCGGTGGAGCCCAGCAGGTCGCCTGTGGTGTCCCACTTGCCGGTCGCCCACAAGTCGAAGTCGAGGAAGTCGAGGTTCTTGTCCTTGTCGGAGCCCCGCGCGGTGAACGTCAGGTTCCCCGAGCCCATGCGCACGTACGGCTCGGTGGTGGTGCACTTGGCGTCCGGGCCGAGGTCGAGCGACTTGGAGTCGATGGCCGGCTTGCGGTTGTAGACCAGCTCCAGCACGGGCGCGTTGTCGCCGTTCGCCTGGAACTTCTTCCACGAGTACTGCGAGTTCTCGTCCCGCGCCCGCAGGCCGAACGTGATGCTGTCCTTGCCTTCGTCGGCCCGCTTCTGCGCTGCCTTCTTCACGTCGAAGGTCTCGTACGCGTCCCGGCAGCCGGACTTGTAGCCGTGCGCGAAGCTCTTGGTCGCGAACTTGTTGCCGTCGGTCAGCTTGGGCGCGTTCTTCCAGTTGGTCTTCCCGTTGACCGCGCCCGTGAGGTGCACGCTCATCGCCCGCGAGCTGCACGACCAGGAGTACGTCTCCAGCATGCGCAGCTTCGCACTCGTGATCTTCGTGCCCTTGAGGTCCTTGTCGAAGGCGATGTTGAAGTACGAGCGCGACGTGCCCCAGGTGTCCGACTCGAAGCCGACCCGGGCCTCGTGCGTACCGCCCTTGTTGAAGCCCTTGCCGTTGTAGAAGGTGGCGGTGGGGTGCCGGCTGTACGCGGTGGTCCAGTTCTGGGTGTGCTTCTTCACCGACGGGTCCACGAACACCGGGTACTTGGTGGCCGGGTCGTTCAGGAACTCCAGGTTCGGGGTGAGCACCCAGTTCGCGCCGGACAGGTCGACCTCGACCAGCTCACCGCGCGAGTCCGGCGAGGGGCCGTCGAGCCCGGACAGGCCGAGCGTCGCCGCCGAGCCGGTCTGCGTGGGCGCGGGCGTCGGCTCGGCCGGCGCGGACGGAAGCGGCGACTCCGACACCGTCGGCTCGGGGCCGTCGGTGGCCGCCGGAAGCGTCTCGGGTGTGGTGTCGCCCTGCTCGTCCGTCTCGATCAGCTCCTCGGTCGGGCTCGCACTGTCGCTCGGCTCGTCGGACGCCGGTGTGCTGGGCTCCGGGCTCTCCTCGGTCGTCGGCTGCGCGGTGGCGCCGACCCCGCCGTCGGTCACCGCCGGGGAACCGGTGCTGTCCCACATCAGCGGCGTCGGCGAGACCGCCACCTCGTTGCCGTACGCGTTCTCCGCGCTCAGCACGCTCGTCACCGGGTCCAGACGGAAGGTCAGGTCCGGCGAGGTGATGCCGTACGACAGCTGCTGCGCGCGTGGATCGGCCGCCGCCTGCCGGTTCTTGAGGACCAGCAGCTGGGCGAAGCCCTCGTCGTCGGCCGTCAGCACGAGGTCGGCGCCCGGGAAGATCTCCGGGTACAGCGCGCGGGAGCCGTCGATGACGGGGGCGGGGACGGCGCCCGGCCAGGTCAGCTGGATGGTGTAGCCGTCGACGCTGAGGGTGACCAGGGGGCTCGCGTCCGCGTCCGCGGCGGCCCGTACACCCTTGACGAGGGAGACGCGGCGTACGCCGGAGCCGGCTCGGGAGGCGCGCTCCTCGCCGTCGCGCGCCGCCTTCGAACCGCCCGCCCCTGAACCGCCCGCCTTCGACCCCGCTGAGAACACCATCCGCGCGTTCGTGGCCTTGGGCTCCCAGCCCTTGGCCGTGCGGTGGAGGTCGTAGTCGATGGGCTTCCACTCGCCGCCCACCTTGGCCCGGATCGGCGAGGAGTACAGCTTCTTCGCCATCCGGCCGTCCGGCCGCGCCCACGTCGTGGACCGTGCCGTACGCGCCGCCGTGACCTCGACGGACTTCCCGGTCTTCGCCGCCCGCGTGAGCGCGGCGGCCTCGGTGACCGGCTTCGCCTTCCCGTCCCCGCTCGTCCCGCCCCGCGAGCCGGGCTCGTCCAGGCCGAGGCCGATGAAGGTGATGCCGGTGGCGGCGAGCGCCGCGGTGAGTACGGCGGCCGTGGTCCGTCTGCCGGGCACACGACGCCAGTTGCGCTCCTTGCGCGTCATCGGGCGAGTTCCCCTTCCCCCCTTGGAACCGGCGGGACAGGCCTCGCCGGGCGAGCCGATGATGACCTATGAGCGGGCCGTCGTCACGCTTCGCAGCCGGAGCGGCGATTGAGTGGATCAAGCCGTTCATCCGTACATGAAGCCGGGGCGATCGGCCGACAACTGCCGTCCAGGACAAGCCTCCTGAGGGCAAATCACCGCAAACACTGCGTCAACTGCCGTGATTCGGAGCTCGTTTGCCAGGGGAACTGGTGAATGGCGTGGTTGATCACGTAGCGGAGACTCCTTCCCTTACCCCGCAATAGCTCGGATCTGGCCTTCACTGGCCGTTATCCATGCTTACGAACCGTGACGGTCATCACATACACACGGCCGATCTAGCGGAACTTCACAAGAGCGCCACAGAATCTCCGGCATCTGATACGCCATCACGCGTGGTCCGTTCCTGGCCCGCCTTGAGTGGTCCGGGGGGACCTCGCCGTGTTCGGTCGCTTTTCGCATGTCCGCCGTCGCACGCGTCTGCTGCGCGCGGCCGTTGTACCCACTCTCGGCGCGGCCCTGCTCGTGGGGCTGCTGCCCGCGCAGTCGGTGGCGCTGCCGCCCGATCCGGCGGTCGCCGAGAAGGGCCGCGAGACCCTGGACCTGGAGGCGCTCGACCAGGACGAGCCGATCACAGGTGAGGCCTTCGAGCGGGACCTGGAGACCCTGAAGGTCGAGGTCCCCGAAGATCTGGAGCAGGCCCCCTCAGGCACGGCCACGGCACCGGCCCCCGACGCCGGCTCGGTGAGCTTCGGCGGCGCGGCCACCACCAGCCCCGCCTCGGCCCGCACGGCCGCGACCGCCCAGCAGGTCGCTGTCACCCCCGTCGAAGACCTCCCTGTCAGCCTCGGCCAGGCCCCCGACCAGGCCGCCCCGACCGGCACCTGGAGCGTCCAGGTCTACGACCGCGCCGCCGCCGTCTCCCAGGGTGTCGACGGCGCCGTCGTCAAGGTCCAGGCCCCCGCGACCGGCTCGGTGCCGATCTCGGTCAAGCTCGACTACGCCAAGTTCAGGAACCTCTACGGCGCCGACTGGGCCTCCCGGCTGCGCTTCGTCCAGTTCCCCGAGTGCTACCTGACCACGCCGGACGTCGAGGCGTGCCAGGAGTACGAGGAGTTGGAGACCACCAACGACACCAAGACCCAGTCGATCACGGCGACGGTGGACACGGCGGCGGACGGGACGGTGACTCCCGCCGCGGCGGCCGAGGTGGCCGAGTCCGACGGGCCGACCGTCGCCCAGGCGGCGTTCCGCACGTCGAGCACCTCCGCCACCCCGGTCGCCGCGACCGGCGACTCCGCCGTCGTCGGCGCGGTCGACTCCGGCGGCGGCGCGGGCGGCACCTTCAAGGCCACGCCCCTGGTCGCCAACGGCAAGTGGGAGGCCGGCGGTTCGTCGGGCGCCTTCACCTGGTCGTACCCGCTGACGATCCCGGCTGCCCCGGCGGGCCCGGCCCCGAGCGTCGCCTTCAACTACAACTCCCAGACGGTGGACGGCCGTACCGCGGTCTCCTCCCCCCAGGTCTCCTGGATCGGTGAGGGCTGGGACTACGACGCCGGCCACATCGAGCGCCGCTACCGCTCCTGCCAGGACGACCGCAAGGCGATGAAGTCCGGCACGCCCAACAACACGGCCAAGAAGGACAAGACGGCCGACCTGTGCTGGGCGTCGTACAACGCGGTGATGTCGTTGGCGGGCAAGACCACGGAGCTGGTGCGGGACGCTCCCTCCGGCAGCGATCCGGAGACGGACACCGAGGTCTACCGTCCGCAGCAGGACGACGGCACCCGCGTCGAGCGCCGCACCGGCGGCAGCAACGGCGACAACAACGGCGAGTACTGGATCGTCACGACCCCGGACGGCACCAAGCACTACTTCGGTCTCAACCAGGTCGGCGGCGGTCACGCCGACACGGACTCGGTGTCCACCGTCCCCGTCTTCGGCAACCACCCGGGCGAACCCTGCCACGCCACCGCCTTCGCGGACTCCCGCTGCGGCGCGGGCAAGAAGCAGGCCTGGCGCTGGGGTCTCGACAAGATCGTCGACGTGTACGGCAACACCCTGGTCGTCAACTGGAAGCAGGAGACGAACTACTACTCCGTCAAGAAGAAGTTCAAGTCCCCCGAGCAGTACGACCGTTACGCCTACCCGACGACCATCGAGTACGGCATGCGCGCGGACCTCACCAAGCCGTCCGCGACCGTCGAGTTCGGTGTCCGGCAGCGCTGCCTGAAGTCCGAGACGGCCTGCGACGCGGCGAACTTCGCCAAGACCGCAGACCCCGGCGCCTACCGCCCCTGGTGGGACACCCCCGGCAACCTCAACTGCAAGTCGACGTCGAAGCTGTGCCCGGCCTTCCCGTCCTTCTGGACCCAGATGCGCCTCGACACGGTGACGACGAAGGCGGCCCGCGCCGGCCAGACCGGCCTGGGCAAGGTGGACACCTACCAGCTCCACCAGTCGTTCCCCGAGGACTGGTACGACACCTCCCCGGGCCTCTGGCTGAACTCGATCACCCGCCGCGGCTACGCCCCCGGGGACAGCACCGGCACCCTCCAGCACACGGACGGCGTCAGCTTCGCCGAGTACTCCGTCGGCTCGGGCTCACCGCTGCGCACCCGGCTGCGGGACCGCCAGCTCCCGAACCTCGTGCTCACCGGAGCGAACGACCAGCGCCCCGGTTTCACCCGGCCCCGCATCGGCACCGTCGCCACCGAGTACGGCGGTGACATCGAGGTCGAGTACAAGGGCGGCTGCACGAGCGAACCGTCCGAGGACAAGGGCAGGAACAACGGCACCTGCTACCCGGTCCGCTGGTCCCCGGACGGCGACGAGAAGACACCCGCCAAGTCCTGGTTCAACAAGTACGTCGTCCACACCGTGACCGAGACCGACAAGGTCACCTCCCGCGGCAAGCCCGTCGTCACCCAGTACGCCTACACGGGCCCCGCCTGGGCGAAGAACGACGACGAGTTCACCCGCCCGTCCCTGCGCACCCACAGCGACTGGCGCGGCTACCGCCAGGTCGCCGTCACCAAGGGCAGCAAGACCAGCTCCCAGCAGGGCGACCCGCAGGCCCAGTCGTATGTGGAGACGCGCTACTTCCAGGGCGTCGGCGGCGAGATCAAGGACTCCACGGGCGCGTACACGCTCATCGCCGACGACGCCCCGCAGTACGCCGGCATGACGGCGGAGAGCATCGTCCACCTCAACTCCGACAAGCGCTGGCAGAAGCGGACACTGACCTTCCCCTGGTCCAAGCAGACCGCGTCCCGCGCCCGGGAGGCGGAGAACGGCGCGGACATGGACCCGATGCTCGCGCATCGCAGCGGCGTCAAGCGCGCCGACGAGATCCAGCGGGTCGGGGACACGAGCTGGCGGTCCGTCCGCACCCTCACCGAGGTCGACGACACCTACGGTCTGCCCGTCCAGGTCGAGACGGCCATGGTCAAGCCGAACGGCTCCGGCGAGACCCTCTCCGACCGGACCTGCACCCGAACCACCTACGTTCACAACACCTCTGTCTGGCTGATCGGGCTGCCCAAGGAGGAAAGGACCACCGGCACCTCCTGCGCGGGCCACGACGCCGCCGACCCCGCCACCCAGCTGAAGAAGGCGGTCCGCACCACCTACGACAAGCTGGCCCACGGCGCCACCCCGACCAAGGGGCAGATCACCTCGGTGGCCGAGACCAACGGCACCGGATCGGCGTATTCGCTCGTCACCGACACCACCTACGACGACCTCGGCCGAGTGCGTACCGTCACCAAGCCCGGCCAGGGCACCACCGAGACCCAGTACACGCCCGAGGGCGGCGGCCCGCTCACCGCGAGCAAGCTGATCAACGCCAAGGGCCACGCCACCGCGACGACCTTCGATCCGGGACGCAGCCTCCCGTTGACGGTCTCCGACGCCAACGGACGGACGACGCGCACCGAGTACGACGCCCTCGGCCGGCTGGTGAAGGGCTGGACGGCGGCGCGGTCGACCGCGACGGCCCCCGACGTCGTGATCGCCTACCAGAGCGCGATCGCCACCAGCGCCCAGACCCGCCCCGCCGCCGTCACCGTCAAGTCGCTCAAGGACGACGGCACCTACAGCAGCAAGGTCACCGTCTACGACGGCCTGATGCGCGAGGTCCAGGTCCAGACCGACGCCCACGGCCCCGGCCGCGTCGTCAGCGACACGACGTACAACGACCACGGCCTCGTCGACGAGCAGACCGGCAAGTACCTGGCCAAGGGCGAGCCGGCCGCCGAGCTGTTCGCCCCCCGGTCCAAGGCTCAGATCCCCAGCTGGACCAAGACTCGCTACGACGGCATGGAACGCCAGGTCCGCCTGTCGACCTACCTGGACGGCGACTACAGGTACGCGACGTACACGACCCACTCCGACACCAGCACCTATGTGAACCCGGCCGGTTCGACCACCCCGAGGACCCGGACCTACACCGACGCCCTCGGCCGGGTCACCTCGGTCCACCACTACAGCCAGGACGACTCCTCCAGCACCACCGGGCGCGCGACCACCTACGAGTACGACTCCCGCGGCAACCGCAGCAGGGTCACCGACCCGGCCGGCAACATCTGGTCGTACATCTACGACGCCCGCGGCCGGGTCACCTCCGCCACGGACCCGGACACCGGCAAGACGGACACCTGGTACGACGACGCCGACCGGCCCAACAAGGTGACCACCTCCCGGTCACAGACGACGTACACCGAATACGACGTCCTCGGCCGGGTCACCAAGGTCCGGGAGGGCTCCGAAACCGCCACCCCGGCCAAGGAGTTCACCTACGACTCGCTGCCCGGCGGGCTCGGCCGGCTGGTCTCCTCGATCCGGCACACCGCGAACGGCGACTACATCAACCGCGTCACGGGCTACGACGCCGGATACCGGCCCACCGGCCGTGAGACGGTCATCCCCGCCAACACGATGACGACGGGCGTCGCCGGCACCTACGCCTACGCGTACACGTACACCAAGGTCACCGGACGGCCGGAGTCCGTCACCATGCCCGCCGTGGGCGGGCTGGCGAGGGAGAAGGTCGTCACCCGCTACAACGGCGACGGTCTGGCCGAGTCCACGTCCGGTCTCGCCTGGTACACCTCCGACGTCACGTACTCGCCGTTCGGCGAGGTCATGCGCACGGTCTCCGGCTCCCAGCCGTACCGGGTGTGGACGACCAACTTCGTCGACCCGCGCACCGGCAAGCTCCAGCGCACGGTCGCGGACCGTGAGACCTCGGGCCCGCACCGCATCAGCGACAGTTACTACTCGTACGACGCCTCCGGCATCATCACCTCCCACGCCCGCAAGCTGGCGGAGGCCTCCGGCGAGACGTGGGACACCCAGTGCTTCACGTACGACGCCATGGGCGAGCTGGTGAACGCCTGGACCTCGAACGCGGCCCCCACCGGCAACGGCACCGGCTGCAAGTCGTCCAACGGCACCACATGGGGCCCGCGCACCGACTACGAGACCTCGTCCGGCCCGGTGGCCGACGCCCCGGACGCGTCGACCGACGTGTCGGGCCCCGACGCCTCCCTCAGCTCCACCCTGGCGGCCGCCGCTCCCGACACGGCCACGGTCTCCACCGGCGCCACCGCCTACCGCCAGTCCTTCACCTTCGACTGGCTCGGCAACCGGGCCACGATGACGGAGCACGACCCGGCGGACGCGACGAAGAACGTCGGCTACACGTACGGCTACGAGAGCGCGCAGCCGCACACCGTGAAGTGGATCGGCTCCACCCCGTCCGGCAAGGGCAGCAGTTACACCTACGACGCGGCGGGCAACACCGAGGTCCGTGATCTGGCCACCACGACCCAGGACCTGACCTGGACGTCCGAGAACAAGCTCGACACGATCACCGACGACGGCACCAAGACGACGTACGTCTACGACGCCGACGGCAACCGCGTCCTGGAGAACTCCCCCTCGGGCTCGACCCTCCACCTGGGCGAGACCGAGCTGACCACGAACTCCTCGGGCACCATCACCCGCGCCGCACGTGCCTATGCCCAGGCAGGCGCCCCCACGGCGGTCCGCACCACCACCAACGGCGCGACCACCGGACACAAGCTCACCGTCCTGCTCGCCGACCACCTCGGCACGGCGAACACGACCGTCGATCTGGCGAGCGGCCAGACGGTCACCCGCCGCGCCTTCAAGCCGTACGGCGAGGTCCGTGGCCCCAAGCCGTCGACCTGGCCCAACCGGCGCGGCTACCTCGGCGTCGGCATCGACGACGCGGCCACCGGCCTGACCCACATCGGCGCCCGCGAGTACGACCAGGCGTCCGGCCGCTTCCTGTCGGCCGACCCGGTCATCGACATCGCGGACCCGCTGCAGATGAACGGGTACACGTACAGCAACGGCAGCCCGATCAGCAAGAGCGACCCGACCGGCCTCATCCTCTACTACGAGGGCGGCGGTGGCGGATCCACCAACAACGGCTCCGGAAACACCAGCAAGGGTCGTGACGGCAAGGAAATGGCCGCGGACCGGCTCCGCCACAATGCCGCGGTCGCGGCGGTGGCCATCTATCTGAGGTTCCTCTGGCGGCACAACCCGGACGTACAGGTGAAGACCGAGTACTACATTCCGGGAGCACAGCGCAAAAACGGAAAGGGCGGTTTCGCCGACGTCGTCGTGATCTTCCCGGACACCATCTTCGTGTGGGAGGTGAAGTCGGCGAAGACAGCGGAACTGGACGGTCCCGCGACTCTCGACCGCTACATCAACGCGCTGCGGAAGATCGAGCGGAAGGAAGGCACATTCCGGACCGTCGAACGGGGCAACAACCTTCCCCAGATCACGACCCTGGACCCGCTGGACCCGAAGAAGCAACTGGTGGCGGAGTCCACACAGCAGCGCAAGGGCTCCACCCGCACCGGAGAGGAATACAAGGGTGTGATCGGCTGGTGGACACGGAAGATGCCACCGCGCGGCAAGGGACCCGACGGCTACCAGCGTGAATCGGTGCCGGTCCTGGAGAAGATCCAGGCCTGGCAGCCCACCCCGGACCAGCAACGGGACATTGCCCTGGGAGCCGCCGCGTCGATGGCCATCTACGTGATCGGCAAGATGTTCACCAGCCCCTTCGGGCTGGAGTAGCGGACGGGTAGAGTGCGCCCAAAAGCCAGTGAGATCCTTGGGCGGTTCACAGTGGGCGCACTCAACTCGGTCGATTTCGACGTCAGTCACGGTCTCTTCGTGGAACTCACGGTCCACGCGGAACAACCGGAGAAACTTCGGGAAGCGGCCCTCGGCTGGCTCACCGGCGGTGTCCGGGAATACGACCGGCAAGGAGCGGTCGACGCGCTGCCGGAGAACGTGAAGTTCTCCCCGAAAGGATTCTCGCGGGTCGCCGACAGTGTTCCCAGGAAGAACCGGAAAGGCCTCTGGGGATATGTCCAGGTCTCTCCCCAGGGGACTTTCGACGTGCTGTACAACCCCTACACCGCCGATACGCTCCCCTGGCTGGACCGACACCTTTCCGAGCAGCCCGAATCGGCAGGCGTGAAGATCGGCCGTTTCTCGGAGAAGGGGGAAGTCGGCAATTCTGACCTCTCCTTCACGGTCGTCTTCGAGGAGGAGTTGCCGGAATTCGTGAAGCTCGGCCTCCACGTGGACACCGCGGCCCTGGTGGCTCCGGGGACGACGGCCGCCGAGCACGAGCGCCTGCTCGCCGCCGTCCGCTGGGCCTGCGACCGGTACGACGTGGTGTTCGGCCATGTCTCGTACCGCCGCAGCGGCGGCGCCACCGAACTGGAGAGCCGACTGCGGGGCCGGCCGAGTGACCCGGTGAGCAACGCACCGCAGTGGCGCACCCTGCTCAGGGGCTACTCATGGCTCATGGTCGTGCCCGCCGGAGTCGCCGAACTCCTGGGCGGAAAGGAGGCCTTGGGGGCCACGGGCGCCTTTTCGGCGGTGTCGTCCCTCCCGAACGGCTCACTCCTCCTCCAGGCCACCCCCACCTTCCAGCAATACGACAGTGAGGCGGTGCGGGCCGTCCACGGTGTGGTCCGTGATGTGCTGGTCCAGGGTGACTTCCGCGGCCCTTCGCCGGTGCCCGGTCAGCCGCCGACGAACATGGTCGTCCTCGACGACTGACCGGCGCCCGACCGTCAGCCGCCGCAGCCGCCCACTCGCCGCGCGCTCAGCGCGATGTCGTCCAGACGGACGTCGTACGACGACGGGTCAGGGTCCGCCTGATACAGCTGCCACCCCAACTTGAGCTCGTCGAAGCGAGGAAAGACGAAGTCGTCGGCCGTGCCGCCGTGCTGCTTCGTGGAGACGGTGAGGTCGGGCTGTTCGACTCCGTCGAAGTAGACGGTGACCCGGTTGTCGGTGGCGTCCAGGTGGAACTCGACGCACTGCCACTTCCCGGCGACGGCCGGAGCCGAGGTCTTCCAGTTGGTCCAGTCGCCCGTCGGACCCAGGTCGGAGCCCACGCCATAGAAGTTGCCCTTGTCGGTGGGCGCGTACTGGCCACCGAGCGGGCGGACGAGGGTGGGGGAATCGGCGCCGGAGGCCTCCGCGAGGGTCCAGTGGGCCCAGTCGGGGGCGGTCGGGAACTCGGCCACGCGCAGCCGCATCCGGGCCCAGAAGCTGTTGCCGGGCGGGGCGAGATCGGACAGGACGACGAAGGCGCGGCCGTTGCCCTCGGTGCGGATGCGGAGTTCGCGGCCCCGGCCGTCGGCGCTGGGCTCGACGGTCAGGGTGCCGTTGGATGTGTCGGTGGTCCAGCCCCGGCCCTTGGTCACCGGGCCGAGGGGGAGGTGATTGAAGTTCTCCCGGACGAGCGTGCCGCCGTACGTCTGATGCGGGGCGGGCGTTGCCGAGGCGGTGGGGGGTATCGCGATCAGGATCGCGGCCGCGGCCGACAGTGCGGCGGCGGCCTTCCTCAGGGCGTTCATGAGTGGCAGTCTGTAGCAACTGCCCCATGCGTCGCATGAGTTGAACGGTATCCGGCCAGTGGAGAACGTGGAGAGCTATGCCACCACCACCCGGGTCCCGTTGAAGTTCGCGACGATCTCCAGCTCCCCGCCCAGCGCCTCGACGTAGGCCGCCACCGTCCCCACCTCGGCGGACTCGGTCCTGCCGCGCTCGATGGCGGACACCCGTTCCTGCCGTACGTGCATACGGTCGGCGACCTCCCGCTGGGTGAGCCCGAGCTGCCTGCGCATCTCGGCGAGCCGGTGCGCCCGCGCCTCCGAGACCATCCGCCGGGCACCCGCCACGATCGCGTCCAGGTCCTCGGTGTCGAAGACCTCTTCCTTGACCTCGTCCCATGGGTGGAAGCTGGTCATCGCTCTGTCTCCTTCTGCCGGCGCTGGGCCAGGTGGTCCAGCCACTCGGTACAGCGTTTCTCGGCAGGGGGATCGCGCGGCGGCACCACGCTGTGGACCGGCTCGGTGGGTGGGTCAACTTCTGGCAGTCCGGCTCCTTCTGCGTCCTCGCCGAGGGCGAGCTGACCGCCGGCCGGTTCCTGCCGGCCCCTATCCGCTCAACGCCCCGCAGAACCACGCCCCCTGCTGGAGCGGTGAGTACACCATGTGGCCTGCCCCGACCGTCGCGATCTGGTCGACCCGGTCCCCCTCACTGAGATACCGCCGCTCGTCCTCTCCCAAGTGTTGTGCGACGTCGACCTGTTCGTGAGGGTGGCCGGCGTGGGCAATGACCCGACCTGGCAACAGGTATCGGTCGTCGGCGACATGTCGCCCGAGCCGAGCAGGATATGGATCCGGTACGTGTGCGGTTCGCCCGTGACCTGAAGGAAGCGCCCCTCAAGGGTGCACCGGTCGGCGATCGCGAGCCCGGAACGAGCCGCTCCAGCAGCGTCCGACGGGGCATCGTCCCCAAGTCGGCCACCAGCGACGGGAACCGAACCACGCGGACCGGCTGTCTCCCTTATGAGGGCGACCGTATGCTCACTGTCATCCTCAGCAAGGCGATGCTGCTCGCCAAGGACACGGAGATCACGGACCGACGGTCCTCAGCCACCTGTGATCAAGGGCTGTGACTCCGCCCACATGCGGGTGCCGGGTGGGGACCGGTCGAAGTAACAACTTCTCTCCGGGCCCTTCCCTCCTGCAATATGACGGACAGCCCATATTCAGCTATTCAGCCGCTCAAGCACTCAACAACGCAGGAGTCAGTACCGTGACCGAGCAGCCCCAGCAGCCCGCTCAGCCCCCGCAGCCGCCGCAGCAGCCCGGATACGGGTACCCCGCCGCCCCCGGCCAGCCGGGCGCCAACCCGTACGGCGCCCCGCAGCCCGGCTACCAGCCGGGAGCGGACCAGGCCGCCTACGGCTACCCGCAGCAGGGCGGCTACCCGCAGCAGAGCGGCTATCCGCAGGGCGGCGGCTACCAGGCACCCCCCGGCGCCGGCAGCTACACGGGTGACCCCAACGCCCCGTACGGCTACGACCCCTACGGCCGCCCGTACTCCGACAAGTCGAAGATCGTCGCGGGCATCCTCTCGCTGTTCCTCGGCTCCTTCGGCGTAGGCCGCTTCTACATCGGTCACGTCGGCCTCGGCCTCGGGCAGCTCTTCACCTGCGGCGGCTTCGGCATCTGGGCGCTGGTCGACGGCATCATCCTGCTGACGAGCAGCAACACCACGGACTCCAACGGACGTGTCCTGCGTGGCTGAGCGCGGCCTCACCGTCCTCCGGCATCCGGCGGCGGCCCCCCTCGCGGTGGCCGCCGCCGGGCTGGCGGGCGCCGCGTATCTGTACGGCACCAACCCGCACGAGCCCGGCCATCTGCTGCCCCAGTGCCCGTTCCGCTATGTCACGGGGCTGCTCTGCCCCGCCTGCGGCGGCAGCCGCATGGTGTACGACCTGATGCACGGCCAGTTCGCCGCCGCCTGGCACGACAACCGGGTACTGCTCCTCGCCGCGCCCTTCGCGCTCGCGCTGCTGGGCCGCTGGTTCGTCGAGGGCCTGCGCGGCCGCCGCTGGCGCCCCGAACCGAAGCCCCGCACCCAGGCGTTGATCCTCGGCATCGCGGTGACGTGGACGATCGTCCGCAACCTTCACTGAGCGGGCACGGCCGAGCCCTGTCTCCTTCCCCCTGCGGACCCCCGTAAATCCCTTACGCCCGCTTTACGTCGGTCAGTTGTCGCAAGTTGGCTGGAATCGGATCACGGAATCGGAACGATCGCCTGAATCCACTCCCATCCGTCCCAGGTGTCTCACTACGCTGCAACGGCGACAGGGGGGATGACGGGGGATTACGTCGTGCTCGATCGTTGGCCGGTGTTCGCCGTGCCCGATCGCTGCCGGTCATCGCCGCGCCTTCTCTCCTGCGATCCCCCCGAAGCAATCCGCTTCGGTTATTCAGTCAGTACATCCAGGAGTTACTTCCATGACCGTCCCCACCCCTGACGCTCCCTTCGGCCACGACCCGCAGGGTCGCCCGTACTCCGACAAGTCGAAGATCGTCGCGGGCATCCTGCAGCTCTTCCTCGGCACGCTCGGCATCGGTCGTTTCTACGTCGGTTCCGTCGGCGTGGGCGTCGCCCAGCTCCTCACCTGCGGTGGTCTGGGCTTCTGGGCCCTGATCGACGGCATCCTGTTCCTCACGAGCAACGACCGCACCGACTCGCAGGGCCGTGTCCTGCGCGGCTGATCGCGCTGAGGATCACCGCCGAGGTGATCGACCGAAGGGCCTCGTCCGCCGCGGAGCTTCCCAGGAGCTTCGCGTGAGGACGAGGCCCTCGTGCGTGGGCCCGCACGCAACCGGGAACGACGGAAGGCCCGCAGGCGGACCTGCGCGCACGCAACCGGAAACGACGGAAGGCCCGCAGGCGGACCTGCGGGCCTTCCGTCACGAACACCGGCGGCGGATCAGAAGCGGCGCGTGATGAGCGCCCGCTTCACCTCCTGGATCGCCTTCGTGACCTCGATACCGCGCGGACAGGCGTCCGTGCAGTTGAAGGTCGTACGGCAACGCCACACACCGTCCCGGTCGTTGAGGATCTCCAGACGCTGCTCACCGGCCTCGTCACGCGAGTCGAAGATGAAGCGGTGGGCGTTGACGATCGCGGCCGGACCGAAGTACTGGCCGTCGTTCCAGAACACCGGGCACGAGGACGTGCAGGCGGCGCAGAGGATGCACTTCGTCGTGTCGTCGAAGCGCTCGCGGTCCTCGGCGGTCTGGAAACGCTCGCGCGTCGGCTCGTTGGTGTCCTTCGTGATCAGGAAGGGCATCACGTCCCGGTACGCCTGGAAGAACGGCTCCATGTCCACGACCAGGTCCTTGAGGACCGTGAGGCCCTTTATGGCCTCGACCGTGATGGGCTTCTCCGGGTTGATGTCCTTGATCAGCGTCTTGCACGCGAGGCGGTTCTTGCCGTTGATCCGCATGGCGTCCGAGCCGCAGATGCCGTGCGCGCAGGAGCGACGGAAGGTCAGCGAACCGTCCTGATCCCACTTGATCTTGTGCAGCGCGTCGAGGACACGCTCCTTGGGGTCGATCTCCAGCTGGAAGTCTTCCCAGACCGCCTCCGCCGAGACCTCGGGGTTGAAACGGCGGATGCGGAACGTGGCGGTGATGTACGGGGAGTCGGCGAAGCCGGCTTCCGGCTTGCCGGCGCTGTCCGCCTTGTCCAGGGTGGGTGTAGCCATCAGTACTTACGCTCCATCGGCTGGTAGCGGGTCTGGACGACCGGCTTGTAGTCGAGACGGATGGACTCGGCGCCGTCGTCGCCCACCTCGCGGTACGCCATGGTGTGGCGCATGAAGTTGACGTCGTCGCGGTTCGGGTAGTCCTCGCGGTAGTGACCGCCGCGGGACTCCTTGCGGGCGAGGGCCGACACGGCCATGACCTCGGCCAGGTCGAGCAGGTTGCCCAGCTCGACGGCCTCCAGGAGGTCGGTGTTGAACCGCTTGCCCTTGTCCTGGATCGACACGTTCTTGTAGCGCTCGCGCAGCTCGGCGATCTTCTCGACGGCCGTCTTGATCGTCTGCTCGGTGCGGAACACCATGACGTTGGCGTCCATGGTCTCCTGCAGCTCGCGCCGCAGCTCCGCCACGCGCTCGTTGCCCGTGGCCGAGCGCAGCCGCTCGATCTGCTCGACGACCAGTGACTCCGGGTTCTCCGGCAGCTCGACGAAGTCGGCCTTCTGGGAGTAGTCGGCGGCGGCGATGCCGGCCCGCTTGCCGAACACGTTGATGTCGAGCAGCGAGTTGGTGCCGAGACGGTTGGCGCCGTGCACGGAGACACAGGCGACCTCACCGGCGGCGTACAGGCCCGGGACGACGGTGGTGTTGTCGAGCAGGACCTCACCCTCGACGTTCGTCGGGATGCCGCCCATGGCGTAGTGCGCGGTCGGCTGGATCGGGATCGGGTCCGTGTAGGGCTCGATACCGAGGTACGTCCGCGCGAACTCGGTGATGTCCGGGAGCTTGGCGTCCAGCTGCTCCGGCGGGAGGTGAGTGAGGTCCAGGTAGACGTGGTCGCCCTCGGGACCGCAGCCGCGGCCCTCACGGATCTCCGTGTAGATGGACCTCGACACCACGTCTCGCGACGCGAGGTCCTTCATCACCGGCGCGTACTTCTCCATGAAGCGCTCGCCGTCCTTGTTGCGGAGGATGCCGCCCTCACCGCGGGCGCCCTCCGTCAGCAGGATGCCCATGCGCCAGATGCCGG
The DNA here is from genome assembly GCF_024612015.1 of Streptomyces sp. CA-210063. Lineage (NCBI taxonomy): Bacteria > Bacillati > Actinomycetota > Actinomycetes > Kitasatosporales > Streptomycetaceae > Streptomyces > Streptomyces sp. CA-210063. Next base: position 3,827,056 of record NZ_CP102512.1, on the reverse strand, counting down.
TCGGGTGGAACTGGAAGAACTCCATGTCCTCCAGCGGCAGACCCCGGCGGTACACGGCCGCCTGGCCGTCACCGGTCAGCGTGTGCGCGTTCGACGTCACCTTGAAGAACTTGCCGCAGCCGCCGGACGCGTAGATCACGGCCTTCGCCTGGAAGACGTGGATCTCGCCGGTCGCCAGCTCGTACGCCACGACACCGGCGGACTTCTTGACGCCGTCGACCTCGGTGATCAGCTGGTCCAGGACGTAGAACTCGTTGAAGAACTCCACGCCGTGCTTGACGCAGTTCTGGTACAGCGTCTGGAGGATCATGTGGCCGGTGCGGTCGGCCGCGTAGCAGGAGCGGCGGACCGGGGCCTCGCCGTGGTTCCGGCTGTGACCGCCGAAGCGGCGCTGGTCGATCGTGCCGTTGGGCGTGCGGTTGAACGGCAGGCCCATCTTCTCCAGGTCGAGGACGGAGTCGATGGCCTCCTTCGCCAGGATCTCGGCGGCGTCCTGGTCGACCAGGTAGTCACCGCCCTTGACCGTGTCGAAGGTGTGCCACTCCCAGTTGTCCTCCTCCACGTTGGCGAGCGCGGCGGCCATGCCGCCCTGCGCGGCGCCCGTGTGGGAGCGGGTGGGGTACAGCTTGGTCAGCACGGCGGTACGGCTGCGCTGCGTGGACTCGATGGCCGCGCGCATACCGGCGCCGCCGGCGCCCACGATGACGGTGTCGTACTTGTGGATCTTCATGATCGGTTACCTCAGCCCCGTGCCTATCGGATGTTCGGGTCGAAGGTGAAGATCACCAGCGTGCCCAGCAGGATGGTGAACACCGTGGCGGTGTAGAGCAGACCCTTGAGCCACAGGCGGGTGTTCGGGCGCTCCGCGTAGTCGTTGATGACCGTGCGCAGGCCGTTGGCGCCGTGCAGCATCGCGAGCCACAGCATCAGCAGGTCCCAGGTCTGCCAGAACGGGGACGCCCAGCGGCCCGCGACGAACGCGAAGCCGATCTTGGAGACGCCGCCGTCGAGGACGAGCTGGATCAGCAGGTGGCCGATGACCAGGACGACCAGGACGATGCCGGACAGGCGCATGAAGAGCCATGCGACCATCTCGAAGTTGCCGCGGGTCGACCTGGGGGTCTTCTTGGTGCGCTTGCGGGGCGGCTCGATGACGGGGGCCGGGTTGTCGGGGCTGTAGCCCGACAGCGCGCCGGCGCCCTCGACGGGGCCGATGCCGGATGCGGTGGTTTCAGTGGCGGACATCTGCCTCAGCTCCCGAAGACTTCACGGACGGCGTGGCCGAGGACGGGGTACAGGGCCCCGATCATCAGCACGAGCCAGATGCCGACGACGGTCCAGAGCATCGTCTTCTGGTGACGGGGGCCGTTCGACCAGAAGTCGACGGCGATGACCCGAAGACCGTTGAGCGCGTGGAAGAGGATGGCGGCGACGAGGCCGTACTCCAGCAGCGCGACGATCGGCGTCTTGTACGTGGCCACGACCTTGTCGTAGGCGTCGGGGGAGACACGTACGAGAGCGGTGTCCAGCACGTGTACGAACAGGAAGAAGAAGATGAGGACGCCGGTGACTCGATGAGCCACCCAGGACCACATTCCTTCCCGGCCGCGGTACAGCGTTCCAGCCGGCACGGAAGAACCCTCCGGGAGCGGGGATTGGGGCCGGCCGGCTTGCTTGTCGGTCTGACCCGGCCGGGTACGGTCCACCGGCCCCGGCCATGGTAGCGACGTCGTTGCACTTGGCTTAAGCCGGGATGGTTGGTGTGATCAAACTGGCATACAAAGGTGCACGTAAGGGTGAGTACCGGGCGGCTTCCGGGGTGGGGGTCCTGTGCGTCGCCGGATGCGGGTTCGTTGTGGCTGGTCGCGCGGTTCCCCGTGCCCCTGCTAATGCCTGGCGGGGGCTGAAAAGTTCCCCAGCAGCTGTGTGAGGCGGTGTCTCGCCAGGCGGCGGAGTTCTTCCGCCACCACTGTTCGTTCTTCCTCCGGGTCGTTCGCCAGGCGGGAGCGGATGCCCTCCAGGGTGCGGTCGAGGAGCTCGGCCGGGGGCCTGCCGTCCAGGGAGATCACGAATACGTGGCCGAAGCGGGCCTCGTAGGCGGCGTGGGCGGCGTTGAGGGCGGTGTGGGCCACGCCGTAGGTGTCCGGGGGGAGGGTGGGGAGGGTTTCGCCGGCCAGGGCCTCGGCGAGGTCGGCGGCTGTGAGGTCGTACGCGGCCTCGTCCGACGCGGCGAGTAGGGCGTCGAGGTCGGGGTAGGCGCGGTGGTCGGTGAGGCGGTGGGCCCAGCGGAGGCTGCGCAGGCAGGTGAGGAGGGCTTGGCGGGCGGTGTCGGCGGGCGCGTCGTTGAACCGCTCCAGTGCCGACGGGCCGGGGGTGCGGTCCTGCTCCGGTATGGCGACCTGGCCGGGGAGGTGGGGAAGACGGTGCGGGGGCAGCGTGGATCCTCGGCGATGCGTAGGGGCCGGCAGGGCAGGGTGTGCGAGATGTGCCACCACGTTATCGAGGCGGGTCATGGGCTGTCCGTTCGATGACCGAATTTCACCCGAACGGGAGAGTTTCGGAAGCTGTGGTGGACGGGTGGGGTGGTGGGAGGCCGTAGGTTCGAGAAGGGGCTCGGGAGAGAGCCGGGAGTGAGAGCGGGGGCAGGTACGGGCGAGAGGTGCGTGAGATGTCGTGGATGGTGACCGGGACCGGGACCGGGGCCGGGGACGCGTCGTGAACCGTGGTCGGCGGAGAGCTCCGAGCAGGAAGACGGCGATCACGTCCAAGGGGTTGCTCCTCGGCGCGGGAGTTGTTCTGGCCGGTGGGGCGGTCGCGGTGGCCGTGACCGTGTGGCCGGGCGGGTCGGAGCCGTCGCGGGAGCCGTCGTCCGTGAGCGCCGCCGAGGGCTCGCCGTCCGTGTCTCCGTCGCCGTCGCGTACGTATCCGCTGTCCCAGAAGCCTCGGACCATCCCCGCCGTACGGCAGCACGAGGCCGCCCGTGGTCCCGGCTGGAAGCCCGCCGCCGGGGGCCGGGTCGTCGTACGGAACGCGGCGCTGGCGGACGAGGGGCGGTTGACCGCCGGGGAGCTGGGGCTGGCGTACGTCGGGGAGACGGAGCCCCGGGACGGGGATGTCGAGCTGGCGATCGACGGGACGGGAAAGTCGAGCTCGGAGGCGTACACGCTGACCGTCAAGGACCGACGGGTGCGGATCGCCGCGCCCGCCGAGGCGGGTGTGTTCTACGGGACCCGCACGCTGAAGCAGGAGGTGCGCGGCGGCGGTACGGCGCCGGAGGGTGTCGTACGGGACGAGCCGGCCAAGCCGCAGCGCGGATTCATGCTCGACATCGCGCGCAAGCACTTCACGGCGGGCTGGATCGAGGACCGCATCCGGGAGCTGGGCGACCTCAAGTACAACCAGCTCGGGCTGCACTTCTCCGACGACCAGGGGTTCCGGATCGAGTCCACGTCCCACCCCGAGGTGGTGTCGGAGCAGCACCTCACCAAGGCCCAGGTGAAGGAGATCCTGGACCTCGCGAGGAGCCGGCACATCGAGGTCGTCCCGGAGATCGACTCGCCCGGGCATCTGGGGGCGGTGATCGCCGGGAATCCGGAGCTTCAGCTGGTCGACGCGCAGGGTGTCGCCGCCCGCGGGGCCGTGGACATCTCCAAGCCGGCCGCCGCCGAGGTCGTCGACGAGCTGCTCGACGAGTACGCCGGTCTTTTCGACGGCGCGTACTGGCATCTCGGTGCCGACGAGTACCGGGCGCTGATGGTGTCGAACCCCGAGGCCTCGTATCCGCAGCTGGCCGCCGCCGCGCGGGCGAAGTACGGCTCCGGCGCGACCGTCGCCGATCTGGCGACCGGGTGGCTGAACGACCGCGCGAAGGTGATGCTCGGGCACGACCGGACCGTACGGGCCTGGAACGACGGGTTCTTCCGGGGCGGATCGGTCCAGGCGGACAAGGCCGTCCAGGTCGCGTACTGGACGGGCAAGGAGATCGGGGCGCGCCCGCCGGTCGAGTATCTGAGCGCCGGGCGGCAAGTGATCAACTACAACGACGAGTACCTGTACTACGTCCTCGGCGAGCCCAACCAGTTCGTCTACCCGACCGGGCAGCGCATCTACGAGTCCTGGACGCCACGGGTGCTGCGCGGTACGACGGCCGTCTCCGCGCAGTACGACGACCAGATCCTCGGCGGCTCCTTCGCCGTCTGGTGCGACCTCGCGAACCGGCAGACCGAGGCGCAGGTCGCGGCGGGCGTACGGATGCCGCTGCGGGCGCTGTCGCAGAAGCTCTGGGATCCGGCGAAGCCGGGGCTGAGCTGGGCGGAGTTCCGGGAGCTGGCGGGGAAGGTGAGCTGAGCTCCCCGGGGGAGGGAAAGGGAGTGGACGGGCGAGGCGGGCGACCCGTATCTTCCGCGTGTTCTTGTTGCTGAGCGTGAGGGCCTGGGGAGGGCCGCGCTTGGTGTGTTTCGATCACATGGGGGCTTCACGATGAACTGTGCGCGCTGCGGGAACTACGCGGCGGCACCCGGCGGTCAGGTGTGCCGACAGTGCGAGGCGGAGGACCTGCATCCGGCGGCCCCGCAGCTCCCCGCGCACACGGCGTTGCCCATCCAGTCGCCTCACGGCCCCGCCTGGCTGCGGTCGCCGGTGGGGCTCGGGCGGGCGGTGGCGATCCTGCTCGGGGCGGTCATCGTGACCGACCTGGTCGCGGTGTGGGCGGACCTCACGATGCTCGATGTGCTGGGCAGGATGGCGGACGGCGAGTACGGGGCCGCCGTCGAGGCGGACGCCGACCGGGCCGACCGGTTCTACGGTCTGACCGGCAGCGCTCAGGTGCTCGCCTATCTCGCCACCGTTGTCGTGTTCCTGATCTGGTTCCACCGGGTGCGGGTCAACGCTGAGGTGTTCGAACCGTTCGGACACCGGAAGAAGCGGGGCTGGGCGATCGGCGGCTGGTTCGTGCCGATCGTGAACCTCTGGTTCCCGCGCCGGATCGCCCTCGACTGCTGGGACGCCAGCAGCCCGTGGGACAAGCCCCGGTCGCACGCCCTCGTCAACGTCTGGTGGACGCTGTGGATCATCGGCGGTGTCGCGAGCCAGGCGAGCGCGAGGGTCTACCGCAGGGCCGAGACGGCCGAGGAGCTGGAATCGGCGACCGAGCAGGTGCTGTTCGCGGACGCCATCGAGATACCCGGCGCCGTGCTCGCCATCCTCTTCGTCCTCGCGCTCACGCGGATGCAGGACGACAGGGCGCGGAGCGGACCGCGCGCGCCGGAGCCCGTCTCTGTTTGACCCCGTCTCGGCGCGACCGTGCGGATTGCCCGATTCCGGGGGCGAACTGCCGTACGGATGTGGTGTATTCCCGGCATGGGCTACTGGGGGTACTACGTCGTGGGCCGCAGCGGGCGGCCGCTCGCGGAGCTGGACGCGCTGGCCGGGGCCGAGGGCATGACGCTGCGTGCGACGGCGGCCGGCGGCTGGCAGGTGTGGGAGTGCCCGAGCGGCGCGGCCGATGACGAAGGCGCCGCGGACGTCGGGGACATCGGGAACATGAACACGCTCGCCCGGGAGACGGGCGCGCCCGCGCTGTTCGGGTACGTCATGGGCAGCGACTGTGTGGTCGTCGAGGCCGCCGGGCCGGAGAGCGGGGCGTGGACCACCTGCCTCGCGCGGCGCGCCATGGCCGCGTATCTCGGTGACGGTGAGGGGCTCGGCGTGGAGGACTACTTCCTCGAACCGCGCGACGCCGCCGAACGCGCCGTCGCCTGGGCCGCGGAGGCCGGGCGGGTCGTCGTCGAGCGGTCATTGGCCGATGTGTTCACCTCAGAACCTGGACCGGCGGACCCGTTGGCTGAAAACATTCTCTTCCGATTGCTCGACCGGCTCGGGGTCGTACCGCTGTGACACTCACGCGTCGTTGCACGCAGTAAGGGGAAGTGTGGGCTCCGTATAACCGGGGTGTGGTCGAGCGGGATCTTGGGGAGGCGTGATGAGCCTGGTGAAGCTGATCGCCCAGGCCGACGAACGCGGTCTGGCGGCAAGCGGGTTGGCTTGTTTGGACCGTTGCGTACCGCTTCTCGGAGGCGACGACGAGGTGCTGCGTCCGCTGTGGGCGGGGCTGGTGGACGACGGGGAGGGCTGGGGGGAGCGGGCGGCGAAGGTGCGGGGTGAGCTGGAGGCCGCGGTGTCGTCCTCCGCCTCCGCCGGCGGGGACGAGGAGGTCGTCGTGCTCGCCCGTCGGATGCTCGACGCGGTTCCCGAGGAGCGGTCCGGTGACGGGCTGCGGGAGTGGGCCGACGTGTGTTCTCTCGCCGCCCTGCGCATCCATCAGTTGCTCGACCCGCTGGACAGCGGGGGTGACGACTTGGTGGCGGCCTGTCGTGAGGGCCGTACCGAGGGCGTCTCCCATCTCGTCGCCGCCGAACTGCGCCGCCAGGTCGTGGTGCTGGAACTGCTCGCGCAGCACGGCGCGGCGGGGGTTCGGCAGGCGCTCGGGGTGTCCACGGAGGGGCGGCGGGTGCTGCGGGCGGTCGTGTCGCGGCGGGCGCGGGGGGCGCGGCGCTGAGGGTGGCGGGGGTGGCTGGGCGCAGGCGGGTAAACCCCGTTCTCTGAGCGGGTCCTGTGGGTGTCCTGGGGGCCGGTGTGGTGGTCCTGCACCGGTGTCGCGCATGGCGGCGAAATCGTGTGACGCGGGCCGTGGGGCGGGCGCTGACTCCAGTGTGAGCGCACAGCAGACAATCAATTCGGTCAGTACGCCCGCCACGTCGGGGAGCCTCGGGAACCGGTCCGGGAGTGCGGCGAAGCCTGCCCGGTGGGCGGCCGACGCGGTGGCGATGATGCGGGAGGGGGCGCGGGTGCGCCTCGACTACTCGGCACAGAGTCTGTGGCGGGTGGACCGGATGATCGAGGAGATACGGCGGGAGGGGGCGCCGTACGCCGCGGTGGAGAGCGTGCTTCGGGGGTTCGGGGCGTATGGCGGGGAGGTCGTGGTGCGGTGGGCCGGGGGTGAGTGGGTCGAGTCGGGCGGCGGGTACTGGGTGCGTACCTGGGACGGCCGCTTCTGGGATCCCTTCGACGAGGCCCGGCGGTGCTTCGTGGGGGACGGCTCGCTGCGGTTGCTGTGCCACGACGCGATGGCCTCCGGCTGAGTCCGGTCGTGGGTGGTTCTTCGGGTGCGGGTGGGTGGGGGCTGGTCGCGCAGTTCCCCCGCGCCCCTTGACGGCATGGGGCGCGCCCGGGGTTTTTAAGGGGCGCGGGGAACTGCGCGAGCAACCACACACCACCCGCACTCGCCACACAACCGGCACCTTCGAGCTCTCCCGCGTGCACATCGTCATCCGGGGGTGCTCGTGTGGCCTATGTCGTGAAAGAGGACGGTGTTCCCCCTTCCGGGTGATCTTCGGGGGTTCGCTCGACGGGCTGTGACACTTCCGCGAGATGCGACGCAGATGACCGTGGGGGGTTGGCGGCGGCCGGGACGCCCCCGGAAACGCGATCCCGGCACTGACGTGGCACTGTCTCGGACAGCTTGGGCCAGGGAGGGGAACCTCGGCGCGTGCAGGCGTACGACGGGGAACTGGGCGCGGCCATAGCGCGGGCCCAGGCCGGAGACGAGGCCGCGTTCGCGGTGGCGTACCGGCTCGTGCAGCCCGGGCTGCTGGGGTATCTGCGCGGCATCGTCGGGGACGACGCGGAGGACGTCGCCTCGGACGCCTGGCTGGAGATCGCGCGAGATCTCGGGCGGTTCAAGGGCGACGGGGCCGGCTTCCGGGGCTGGAGCGCGACCATCGCCCGGCACCGGGCCCTGGACCATCTGCGGCGCCAGAAGGTCAGACCCCGGGCGACCGCCCTGGAGAACGACCTGCTGGAACTGCCCGGCACGCACAGCACGCACGACCAGGCCCTGGAGTCGCTCTCCACCGAGCAGGCCCTCGCGCTGATCGCCCGGCTGCCACGCGACCAGGCCGAGGCCGTCCTGCTGCGCGTGGTCGTCGGCCTCGACGGCCCCGCCGCCGCCCGCGTCCTGGGCAAACGCCCGGGCGCGGTCCGCACCGCCACCCACCGGGGACTGAAGCGGCTCGCCCAGCTCCTGCGGAGCGAGGGTGTGACGGATGACGGCCCCCGGACGCTGGGGGAGTCGAGATGACCGACAGCGGCGGCCGCGGCCGCGGGCATGACGGCGACGGCGGCTGTGGCGGTCGCGACGACAGCGGCAGCGAGGCCGGCCACGGTCACCGCGGCCACCAAGGTCACCGCGGGCGTGACACCAACGGGAAGCACGGCGACAAGGAAGGGCGCGCGAGATGCCGTCGGGCAGAGGCGGAGTCGGACATGGGTGAACGGCGCGACAGCGGATGCCCGGCCGACCGCCGGGACATGAGTGACACCCCGTCCCTCGATGCCCTCCTCGCCGCCGCCGTACGCGGTGGTGCCGTGGCCGACAGCGCGGGCGAGGCGCGGGCGGTGGCCGCGTTCCGGGAGGCCCGGGAGAGGGGGCCGGGCACCGCCCGCACCCGCCGCCGCGACGACTGGCGGCCGAACGCGCGGCGCCGCCTCCAGCTCTCCGTACGCACCACCCTGGCCGTGCTGCTGGCCAGCCTCACCCTCGGCGGAGTCGCCTTCGCGGCGATCGGCTCGGCCGCGCGCGACGACAACGGCACCGGCGGGGACCACGGCGGCCGGGACCGGCGTCCCCGCACGACGGACGGCGCCCCCTCCTGGCCAGGCTCCACGAACGACCCGCGCACGACTCCCTCGCTCCCCTCGACGTCCGACCGGCCCGACACGGCCGGGGAGACCGAGGCGGACTGCCGCGCGTACGAGAAGAAGACCGGCAGCAGCGGCAAGGGTTCTGGGCTCAGCTGCCCGACGGCGGCTGACGGGCGGCGGGACGAGGAGCGCACGTCCCCGCCGGACAAGGCCGAGCGGCCGACCGACAACGGCGAAGGCGAAGGTGGCGGGCAGGGCAGGTCGAGCGAACCGAGCGCGTCGAACAAGCCGAGTGAGCCGGGTGAGCCGGGCACGGCCAGGGAGTCAAGCACCTCGAATGAGCCGAATCGGCCGAGTGCGTCCGGCGGTCGGCAGGGGCAGGCGGACGAGGCCCGGAAAACGAAGTAGGGCCGGCGTGCTCGCAAGACCCCCGTACTCGCAAGACACCCGGCCGACTCCGCCGATGGCAACGGTCGGGGCCGCCACCCCCCACAGGAGAGGCCCCGACCGTCGCGCGGCACGGGCCGCGCGGCGACCCGTATTACCTACAGCGCCGCGCCCGCGTTTTCTGTCACACCTCTCCGCATCACGAGTTAGTTGCATGTTCTACGGACATGGACGGCCAGCGGTTTCAGGCCGTAACGTGCCATTCGCGCCGGATCGCGGATGGCGGAAGACCACTGCAACCATCCAGCGGTCCTGAGACCGCAACCATTGATTGAGCAACCACGACGGCGAGAACCCGGTCCGCGAGAGCGGCGCCGGTTTAGGCGCAAAGAGGGGCGCGCGTAGGTGCTGGGGGACGACGCGGAGCTGACCGCCGCGGTGCTTGCGGCACAGGACGGGGACGAGACCGCGTTCCGGACTGTGTACCGCGCGGTGCACCCACGGCTGCTCGGGTACGTGCGGACGCTGGTCGGCGATCCGGACGCGGAGGACGTCACCTCCGAGTCCTGGCTGCAGATAGCCCGTGACCTGGAGCGGTTCAGCGGAGACGCGGACCGGTTCCGCGGCTGGGCCGCCCGGATCGCCCGCAACCGGGCCCTCGACCACATACGTATGCGGGGGCGCCGTCCCGCGATAGGCGGCGACGAGACCGAGCTGACCGGCAAGGCGGCCGAGTCCGACACGGCGGGCGAGGCGATGGAGGCCCTGGCGACCGGCCGGACGCTGTCGCTGATCGCCCAGTTGCCGCAGGACCAGGCGGAGGCGGTGGTCCTGCGGGTCGTGGTCGGCCTCGACGCGAAGACCGCCGCCGAGACGCTGGGCAAGCGCGCGGGCGCCGTTCGGACGGCCGCGCACCGGGGCCTGAAGCGGCTCGCGGAGCTGATCGGGGAGAATCCGGAGGCGGCTTCGGAGGCCGACCCGGAATCCGGCGGCCCGCTGGGCGCCGTACCCCCACCGAGAGAACCGCGTGCACGCGCGGCTTCGTCCGCCTGTGTGACGCATACGCGTTCGCGGACGCAGAAGGATGTGTGATGGCCGACGAGCAGTACAGGTGGCTGAACCGCGATGCCGCGGAGCGGCTGCTGCGTGGGGAGCCGCTCGAAGCCGTCGACGCCGACACCCGTGCCCATGCCGACCGGCTCGCCGAGGTGCTCGGCGCGCTGACCGCCGAGGTCCCGCCGGTGTCTCCGCTGAGTGCCGAACTCCCGGGCGAGGAAGCCGCGTTGGCCGCGTTCCGCTCAGCCCGTACGGCTCGCTCCGCCGAGAACGCAGAGAACGCCGAGGCCACTGAGCCCGGCCGCGGCCCTCGCACGCACACCGCCACTGCCCCAGCCGCCGACGCCGGGCTCGTACGCCTCGGGCGGCCCGGGCGTTCCGGGGCGGACGGCCGGCGGGCCCGCTGGGCCCGGCCGGTGCGGTTCGGGCTGGTCGCGGCGCTGGCCGCCGGGATGCTCGGCGGGGTCGCGGTGGCGGCCGGCAGCGGCGCGCTGAGCGCGTTCCGCGACGACGAACCGGAACCCTCCGCCACCCTCTCCGCCGGGCAGTCGCCGGACCGGCCGCTGCTGTCGCCGTCGCCGAGCGCCGAGGCGGGGGACGGCGAGCGCGGGATCCTGGGCGGCCCCACGCCCGAGGACTCCCCGGACGCCTCGTCGAAGGGCGACGCCCCCTCCGGTGAGGGCACCGGCGGCACCGGCGAGGACGGGCAGCCCGGTGACACCGGGCAGGACGAGGGCTCCACCCAGGAGTGGTGGAACAGCGTGTTCTCCGCCTGCCGTGACGTCCGCGACGGCAAGGAGCTGGACGCCGACCGCCGGCGTGGCCTGGAGGACGCGGCGGGCGGCAAGGGCAAGGGACATCTGAAGCAGTACTGCGCAGGCGTCCTGGCCGGCGGCGACAACCCCGGCACGGCGAAGCGGCCGGGAACGGGCACCGGCACGGGCAGCGGGACCGGTACATCGGACTCCGGGGACTCCACCGGCCCCGCCGGCGGCGACGGCGACAACACGCGGTCCGGCAACGACTTCGGCGACGAGGACGACGACTCCGACAGCGGCAAAGGCCGCGGCGGAGGCGGGAACGGCAAGGGCGACGGAAACGGCCGCTGGAACGGGAACGGCAAGGGCAAGGGCGACAAGAACAAGGGCGGCAAGGGCAACGGTGGCAACAGCCACCGGGGTCAGGTCGAAGCCGTGACCCCGGTCGGCGCCGTCGCCGTCGGCCCGGACGCCTCCCCCGTCCCCCTGTCACCGCTGTCCCGCGCCCTCTGACCCGGGCTCATCCACCCCTCCTGACCTGCTACTTCGTATCCGCTACGAATTCTTTCGCGGAACGGGTAACACTTTCGGCCGTCCCCGCGCAGTAATGAGTGAGCCGACTGGTCATCGGCCGACGCACAGAGCCGGGGTTCCCCCCGTACCTACGGCTCGTGCACCTCGGCGCGGGCGGGACACGTTCCCCCGGTCCCGCCCGCGCCCCATATCCCTGGCACCGGTTCACGGTCACCAGTACACGACGACCTTGTCGCCGTTCCTCACCTGCCCGAACAGCTGGGCGATCTTCGCCTCGTCCCGGACGTTGACGCAGCCGTGCGAGGCCCCGTAGTAGCCACGGGCCGCGAAGTCGGACGAGTAGTGGACGGCCTGGCCGCCGCTGAAGAACATCGCGTACGGCATGGGGGTGTCGTACAGGGTCGACCAGTGGTCGCGGGACTTGAAGTAGACGCTGAACACCCCCTCCCGGGTGGGTGTGCCCTCCGACCCGAAGCGCACCTCGACCGTCGTCAGCGTCCTGCCGTCCACCATCCAGCGCAGTGTGCGGCTCGTCTTGCTGATGCACAGCACCCGGCCCGTGAGACAGCGCGGGTCCGGTGACGCGGCCGGCTGTCCGCCGTACGCGTAGAGGTCCCACTGGCCGGGCTCGTGCGTCATGTTCAGCAGCCGCGCCCAGGTGACGCTGTCCGTCTTCCCGGTCCGCGGCAGCCCCCGCTTGCCCTGGAAGCCCCTCACCGCCCGGACCGTCAGATCGTCGTACGTCCCCGTGGGCCCGGCGAAGAGCCAGGCGACCTGCCGCAGCCGCGCCTGCAACTCCCGTACGTCGAGCCCTTCGTCGCCCTCGGCCCACAGGACCTTGGGGGCGACTGTGGGGGTGGGAGTGGGGGAGACGCTGGGCGGCGCGGTGGTCGGGGACTGCTCGCGGTCCCCCTTGCCGTCGCCGTCGCCCTTGCCCTCGCCGTCGGCCTTGTCGCCGCCACCGTCGGCCGTGCCGCCCTCGACCGTGCCGCTGTCGTCCTGCCCGGGCTCGCCGCTCGGGGTGGCGGTCACGTCGATGCGCACCGGCTGCCGCTGGCCGCCGCGCACGTCCACCACCTCGGCCGTGCAGCCGCCGGCCAGCACGAGTGCCGCGAGCGCGGCCGCCGATCTCCGCATGTCCTTGGTACGCATCAGGTCCCCGTCGTCTCATGATCCGCCGCGTCCGGTCGATCTCCCCGAGAGGCTTCCCGGGCGTGACCCGTCGCGAACAAAGAGGCATGGTGGTGAGCAAGGTCCCCGAGCAGCAGGGAGGCACACACCATGGCGCGCGAGTCGGAGTCCGGACTGCCCATCGAGCCGGTGTACGGGCCCCAGGCGCTGCGGGACTGGGACCCGGCGGAGAAGCTCGGCGAGCCCGGCGCGTACCCCTTCACCCGCGGTGTCTACCCGTCGATGTACACCGGCCGTCCGTGGACCATGCGCCAGTACGCCGGCTTCGGTACGGCGGTCGAGTCCAACGCCCGCTACCGGCAGCTCATCGCCCACGGCACGACGGGGCTGTCGGTCGCCTTCGACCTGCCCACCCAGATGGGCTACGACTCCGACGCGCCGATCGCCCACGGTGAGGTCGGCAAGGTGGGCGTGGCGATCGACTCCGTCGACGACATGCGGGTGCTGTTCGGCGGGATCCCGCTGGACAAGGTCTCGACGTCGATGACGATCAACGCGCCGGCGGCCCTGTTGCTGCTGATGTACCAGCTGGTCGGCGAGGAGCAGGGCGTACCGGCCGCGCAGCTCACGGGCACGATCCAGAACGACGTGCTGAAGGAGTACATCGCGCGCGGGACGTACATCTTCCCGCCGAAGCCCTCCCTCCGGTTGATCGCCGACATCTTCAAGTACTGCAGGGCCGAGATCCCGAAGTGGAACACGATCTCGATCTCCGGCTACCACATGGCCGAGGCGGGCGCCTCCCCCGCGCAGGAGATCGCGTTCACCCTGGCCGACGGCATCGAGTACGTCCGTACGGCGGTCGCGGCGGGCATGGACGTCGACGACTTCGCCCCCCGGCTGTCCTTCTTCTTCGTCGCCCGTACGACGATCCTGGAAGAGGTCGCCAAGTTCCGTGCGGCGCGCAGGATCTGGGCCCGGGTGATGCGGGAGGAGTTCGGCGCGCAGAACCCCAAGTCCCTGATGCTCCGCTTCCACACGCAGACGGCCGGCGTGCAGCTGACGGCCCAGCAGCCCGAGGTGAACCTCGTCCGCGTCGCCGTCCAGGGCCTGGCCGCGGTGCTGGGCGGCACGCAGTCGCTGCACACGAACTCCTTCGACGAGGCGATCGCGCTGCCGACGGACAAGAGCGCGCGGTTGGCGTTGCGCACCCAGCAGGTGCTGGCGTACGAGACGGATGTGACGGCGACGGTCGATCCCTTCGCAGGTTCGTATGTCATCGAGAAGATGACCGACGACGTCGAGGCGGCGGCCGTCGAGCTGATGCGGAAGGTCGAAGACCTCGGCGGCGCCGTCGCCGCCATCGAGCACGGCTTCCAGAAGAACGAGATCGAACGCTCCGCCTACCGCATCGCCCAGGAGACGGACTCCGGCGAGCGCGTCGTGGTCGGCGTCAACCGCTTCCAGCTCGACGAGGAAGAGCCGTACGAGCCCTTGCGGGTGGACCCCGCGATCGAGGCCCAACAGGCGGAACGGCTGGCGAAGCTGCGGGCGGAGCGCGACCAGTCGGCGGTGGATTCCGCCCTGGCCGCGCTGAAGAAGGCGGCCGAGGGGGAGGACAACGTGCTGTACCCGATGAAGGACGCGCTGCGGGGCCGCGCGACGGTGGGCGAGGTGTGCAACGCGCTGCGGGGGGTCTGGGGGACGTACGTCCCCAGCGACGCGTTCTGAGCTGGGGATTACCTCGTACGAGTGATCGGGGGCGGAAACGGCCCGGCCCCGGTTACGCTCATGAAGAGTGCTTCCGAGAGGAGGGTGCCATGACTGTGATAGAGCGCGAGATGACGATCGCTGAGGCCGCGGACCGTGTCTCCAGCTGGCTGCCCGGACATCGTGTGGAGATCCTTCGAGGGAGCCTTATCGCGTCACCGCCGCCGGACGAGCCGCATCAGGGAACCGTGTTCGAAGTCGGTTACGAGATCCGGCGGGCAGGGGCCAAGGAAGCTGGTCTCAAAGTGCGCCCCGGTATCGGGCTATGGCTGCCGACTGGCCCGGCGGATTATGCGATTCCGGATTTGTCTGTCGTCGAGGCCGATATCAGTGACGCACTTGTCCAGAAGAACTGCTACGCCCCGCACGTTTTCCGCATGGTGTTGGAGGTGACTTCCTCGAACTGGGCCGACGACACAGCCTTCAAGGCCGAGATCTACGCCGAGGCAGGCATCCCCGTCTATCTCATCGCCGACCGCAGGCACGACGAGATCCTGCTCTACACCGACCCGGTCGGCGGTAAATATCCCGCCCCCGTCCGCTACAAGCGCGGCCAGACCGTCCCCGTCCCCGAATCCGTGGGCGTCACCCTCGACCTCTCCGTCGACACCCTCCTCGACGGCGACGACTAGGGCCCTTCTGATGGATCTCCGCGGCGTCGCGACGCCCGGCACGCACGCTCGCCGCACGGCGCGAAGGGACAGGTGGCTCCGCCACATGACCCTCCACACCGCACGCCGAGCGCACGCACCGACCGCCGCTCCTTCTCCCACGGAGATCCATCAGAAGGGCCCTAGGCGAGGCCCGCTGCCGCCGCGTAGTCGGTCAAGCCCGTCGGGGTTTCGCCCGCCCAGCCGACGTAGCCGTCGGGGCGTACGAGGAAGACTCCGGTGCCGTAGGCCTCGTAGGGCGGGATGTGGGCCGGGCGTACGTTCTTCAGCGGGGGCAGGTCCGTCGCCGGGGCCGTGCCGACCGTGAGCAGTGTCCAGTGCGGGCCGCGGAAGGTGTCGAAGAGGCGTACGCCGCCGCGGTGGCCGTCGGGCGCGCGGTCGCCGGCGTGGAGGGCGTCCGGGGGGATGCTGTCGCGGGTGTCGACGCAGAGGGCGCTGTCCCGGTAGCCGAGGCCGAGTTGCTGGGTGGCGCGGCCGCGGCGTTCCTCACCGCGGTGCACCCGGGTGGACAGGCCCAGCATGGCCGCGGCCACCGGGCGCCGCTCCTCCTCGTACGTGTCCAACAGCGCCTCGTCCGCGTCGCCGCGCAGCACCGCGCCCAGCTTCCAGCCCAGGTTGTACGCGTCCTGGACGCTGGTGTTGAGACCCTGGCCCCCGGCGGGCGAGTGGACGTGCGCCGCGTCCCCGGCGAGGAACACGCGGCCCTCGCGGAAGCGGTCCGCGAGCGCGGCCCGGGGCCGGAAGTCCGACGCCCAGCGCACCTCCGTCACGTCCTCGGGGGCGAGATGGGAGCGGGCGGTGACGGCCTTGCGGATGCCGTCCGGCGAGAGGTCGACGACCGTGTCCGGGTCCGGGAAGTTGGCGGTGAGCTGGAAGTCCTCGGTGCCGGGGAGGGGGCAGATCGCCATGAAGCCGGTCTCGCCGGCCGGCGGGAACAGGTGCCAGTTGTCTCGGTCGAGGGCCGGGACGCGTACGTCGGCCACCAGGGTCGGGCTCGGGTCGACGGTCTCGCCGGTCATACCGATACCGAGGAGGCGCCGCACGGTGGAGCGGCCCCCGTCGGCGGCGACGGCGTAGCGGGCGCGGACCTCGGGGCCGGTGGCGAAGGACGCCGTCACGCCGTCGGCGTCCTGGGCCAGCCCCGTCAGCTCGCGGTCGAAGGTCACGTCGCCGCCCAGCTCCCGCAGGCGGGCCAGCAGGATCTGCTGCGTCCGCCACTGGGGGATCAGCCAGAGGCCCTGGTACGGCTCGGCCTCGGTCGGTTCCGACACGTCGAACATCCGGAGCTCGCCCTGCCGGCTCCCCTCGCTCCAGACCATGCCGACGGGGGCGGGGCCACCGGCGGCGCGGACCGCGTCGAGTACGCCCAGGTCGTCGAGGACCTCCAGGGTGCGGGGCTGCATGCCCTTGCCGCGTGAGCCGGGGAACAGCGCGGCGGCCCGGTCCACGACGAGCGTGCGGGCGCCGCGCCGGGCCAGGTCGACGGCCAGGGCGAGACCGCTGGGGCCGGCCCCGACGATCAGGATCTCCGTGGTGTGCGTGGCTTCGCTCATGAGATGAGCCCTCTCCTTAACGCTGTTAAGTAGCTTCCGTACGGCAGCATTCGCTTAACAGCGTTAAGCTGTCAATGTGGTTCCCAGGAAATCCCCGAAGCTGGACAAGAAGCAGGTTGCCGAGACGGCCCTGCGGTTGCTGAACGACGTGGGTCTGGAGGGGCTGAGCCTCCGTGCGATCGCCAAGGAGCTCGACGTCCAGGCACCCGCGCTGTACTGGCACTTCAAGAACAAGCAGGACCTGCTGGACGAGATGGCGACCGAGATGATGCGCCGCATGGCGGCGGACTGGGCCGGGATGTCGTCAGGGGGTGACGAGGGTGCCGACTGGCAGGAGGCCCTTCGGGCACGGCTGCGAGGGCTGCGGGGGCATCTGCTGCGGTACCGCGACGGCGCGAAGGTGTACAGCGGTACGCACTTCACGGATCTGTCGTTCGCGGAGCCCATGGAGGGGAACCTGCGGATGCTCACGGCCGCGGGATTCACGCCGGCCAGGGCCGCGCGGGCCTGGTTCACGGCGTACACCTACACGATCGGGTACGTGATCGAGGAGCAGGCGATGGGGGGCCGTCCCGGCGGAGCAGACGGGGCAGGCGGGGCCCAGGGGGCCGGGGGTGTCGAGGGGTACGACCTCGCCGCGCGGGCTGAGCGGTTGGCGGCGTATCCGTTGGCCGTGGAGGCCGGGTGGGAGATGTTCCAGGACCAGGAGCGGGGATTCGAGGTGGGGCTTGAGGCGGTCCTGGCGGGGATCGCGGTGACGTTGCGGGGGAGTGGGGCGAGCTAAGAGCCCGGCGGGGCAGGTGGGTGGGCCGGTGCGGGTTGTGTGGGGCTGGTCGCGCAGTTCCCCGCGCCCCTTGAGGGGCGCGGGGCTCGGTCGGCGGTTACCTCGCGGCCACGCGCCTGTTCGCCTTCGCCCGCACGATGGCCCGGGTGACCACCGGGGGCAGCAGGTCGACCGCCAGGCGGCGGGCGAGGCTGCGCGGGGGGCGGGCCGGGCGGGGCTGGGGCTTCGGCGCCGCGGGAGCCGGGGCGGGGGTCGGCTCGGGCGGCGGAGGCGGCGTCCAGTGGCGGGACTTCGGGAAGGCCGGGGCCTTCATGCCCTTGGACTTGAGGCGGATGATGCGGTGGCCGGCGGCCTGCTGGTTGCTGAGGTGGCAGTCGTCCCGCTCCTCGATCATCTCCAGCAGGGCCTCCTGGATGGGTTCCGGGTCGTCCCAGGTGGCGTAGAGCTTCTGGGTGCTGAGGCAGATCGGGTTGAGGCCGCGGTTGAGGACGGCCTCCCAGGCGGCGATCGAGACGCCGGGGGTGTGCTCGGAGCGGAAGTCGTCGAGGACGACGAGGCCGCCGGGGAGCAGGATGTCGCGGGCGGCGGTGATGTCGCCCTGGACGTGCTCGTACAGGTGGGAGGCGTCGATGTGCACGAAGCGGCAGGAGCGCGGCTTGACCTCGCCGGGGACGATCGAGCTGGGGCCCTGCAGGACGCGGGGCAGCTCGTCGTGGAAGGAGAGGTAGTTCGCCTCGAAGGCCTGGCGGGTGAGCGTGCTGCGGTACGACTTGGTGGCCTCCGCCGCGTTGGCGTCGTCCGGTGCGTCGCTCTCGAAGAGGTCGCAGACCGTGTAGGACTCGCCCTCCTGGAGATGCCGGCCCAGGAAGATGGCGCTCTTGCCCATGTAGACGCCGACCTCCAGGAGATCGCCTCTGTCGCCTGCGGCTTCCTGGCGGTTCAGGAACCAGTCGAAGAGGAGTTGGTCGAGCACCGGGAACCACCCGGGGACGTCATCGAGTTCACGGGGGAGCCGGATCGTGCCTTGTTCAGAGGTCATGAGGACAGAAGACTCTCTTGCGTCGACGAGGCGAACAGGCGAACGGGCCAGGAAACTATGAGATGGCTATGGCCCGGTCAAGGATGTTGCCGAGTCTGTCCGGTGAGGCGTGTTCGAATCCGGGAAACGGATGAACACTGGACCAACTTCCGGTTCAGCCTCGGCGTCCCTCAAGTGACTTGCGCAGTAGTGGTTGCAACGGGCGTTCGACCCAGTGGTGCAGCAGCCAGGCGAGCGTCAGCATCAGCGCCACGGTGAGCGCGAGGGTGAGGGAGGACGGGATGCCCAGGCCCTGGTGCAGTGCCTGGACCACCGGCCAGCCCAGGTGCTCGTGCACGAGGTAGAAGGGGTACGTCAGGGCACCCGCGGTGGTCAGCCAGGGCCAGTTGACCCGGTCCAGGAGGCCCAGGGCGACCGCCCCCACGGCCACGAAGCCGACGGTGACGGCGAGGATGATGCCCAACTGGGGCCGGTAGGAGAAGAAGTCGGCGTTCGGCGCGTGCCAGATCTCCTCGACCGTCTGGTACTGGCTCAGCAGGAGGCTGAAGACCACGATCAGCCAGGCCATGGTGTCGCGGCGGTCGCGGTGGACCAGGTAGAGGCCCATGCCGCCGATGAACAGGGACGCGTACTCCGGCATCAGGACCATGTCCAGGAGTGGTTGCTTCGCGCCCTGCGCCAGGACCGCGGCCAGGGTCCAGCCGCCGCAGAACCAGATCACCCGGCGGCGGGTGACCCCGGGCAGGACCACGCACAGCGCGAACAGGACGTAGAAGCGGACCTCCGCCCACAGGGTCCAGCACACGCCGAGGACACGGTCCGCGCCGAGCGGCATCTGGAGCATGGTCAGGTTGACCAGGAACTCACTGGCGGACACCCGGGCGAAGGCGATGCCCGGCAGGGCGAAGACCGCCGCGACCAGGATCACGGCCGCCCAGTACGCGGGGAACAGCCGGGCCGCGCGGGAGGCGAAGAACGACTGGACCGAACGCCCCCAGCCGCTGGCGCAGATGACGAAGCCGCTGATCACGAAGAAGGCCTGGACGCCGGCCCAGCCGTACGCGAACCAGGTGTGGGCGGTCGGGAACTGCACGGCGGGCGAAGCGCCCCAGGCCCTGCCGATCTCCCCGTCGCGGCCTCCGTAGTGGTAGGCCGCGACCGAGAGCGCGGCGAGCAGCCGCAGACCGTCGAGGGCGCGCAGCCGCGGTGCGGGCCGGCCGGGTCGACCGGCGCCGCGCTCCGCGGGATCCGCCGCGGCCGCGGCGGTGGTCGTACGGGTGGTGCTCGCTTCCGGTGAGAGCGTCGGAAACGTGGTGCTTTTCGCAGTCACCTGGGGCTCACCCCAAAGTGGCTCGCTTGAGGGACCTGGCCCGCCGCGCGACTCTTCGCACGGTCGCGTTGCGCGGAATGAAGGCCAGCTGGACGGGGATACCACCGGGCAACCCCAGCGAGGTCAACCGGCGCCGCTTGAAGTACCGCAGGGTGTGCGCGCTCAGATGCTTCGACAGATACGCCTCGGCCTCCGCGCGCAGCGACGGGTAGATCTTCGACTGCATCGCGAAGCCCACCGCCCGGACCAGGGCGTTGAGGTCCGCCACCTTCGTGCCGGGCTGCTGCGAGGTGACCGCCGCCCGGTCGCCGAGCTCCGGCAGCAGCGCGTCCACGATGGTGACGGGCACGCGGTTGCTGTTCTCGTACGGGGCGAGCCGGTCCAGCAGGGTGCTGGTGCCGACGCGGGCGACGGGGAGGCCGTACAGCGCGGACGCGGTGAGCAGGGCCGTGGAGAAGCAGCCGACGACGAGGGCCGGACGCATCCGCTGGTAGAGCACCTCGGCGAGGACGGGCGTGTCCAGGACCGTCAGGTCGGCGCCGAGCCGCTCCGCCTCCTTCTCCAGGCCGCGCGACCAGCGGGCCGGGGCGCTGGGGTGCGGCTTGAACACGACCTTGGTGTGCCCGAGCGCCACCGCGCCCTTCAGCATCCGTACGTGGAGGTCTTCCTCCTCCTCGGCGGTGAGGATGTTGAGCGCCGAGAGGTACTGGCCGAGCAGCAGCGCCGGCTCCTCGATCGCGGGCAACTCGTCACCGGTGTCGACGAGTTCCGCCAGCACCTTCACGAAGGCGTCCGTCGGCACGATCTCCGCCTCGACGCCGAACTCGGTGAGCAGCAGGGGCTTCAGGTCCGGGACCAGGTCCAGGTGGAGGAGCCGGTCGATACGGGTGCCGACCAGCGGGTCGATCTTGTTGCGGGTGGGGCCATAGCTCATCAGGCCGTCCGCGTACACGGTCACGGGGGCGCCGGTGAAGATCTGGGTGAAGCCGAGCGCCGGGTGGACCTGGATGGACTCCACGGCCAGCTCGACGTCGTCGTCGCCCAGGTTCCACAGCAGCCGCAGATGGCGCTCCCACAGGGGGACGTCGTCCTGGCGCGGGGACCAACCGCCCGGGTGGAAGGGGGAGATGGTCTCGTTCCACGAGATCACGTCGTCGAAGCGGCCGCGCAGCCGCTCGAAGCCGGGCATCTCGTCGAGGGAGGGGGCCGTCTCGGGCGTCGCCGCGTTGTTGGAGATCAGCAGGACGCGCCGGGAGGCGGGGCGGAAGCACTCGGTGTCCAGGGCGGCGGCCAGCGTGGCCGTGCCGTACAGCGTGGACGCCATGAAGATCTGCGTGGTCACGCGGCGACCCCCGTGGAGGCGGGACGGCGGCGCAGCCGGCGCAGCCGGGTGGCGCGCTGTACGTCCATCGAGTCCAGGGCCTCGTCGAGCACGTCCTGCGGCATCCGGCGCAGCGCCACCGCGCTCATCGACTTCAGTTTCCGTGCCACCGCCGGCTCGAACCTTTCGATGGATCCCAAATGGTGGGAGATGATCGCGCAATAGGTGCGCACGGCCTTGGGGAGAAGCTTGTCCGCGTCCCGGTCCTTAGCCGTTTCCGCGATGACCTGGTCGAACGCCCGAATGAAGTCGAGCTGCCGTACGTCGCCGATCTGGGTCAGGGAGGACGCCACCCCGCGCCGGTAGAAAACGCCCAGCAGCCCCACCGTGGCGAAGGATTCGGCCTCCCGGTGGAGCTTCCAGATCCACGGCCGGTCCTCGGCCGTGCGCAGCCCGTGGGTGAAGTGCAACACACCCTTGTCGACCAGGCGGCGGTGGTAGATGCCCGCCCAGGCGTACGCGTAGTCGACGGAGGTGGACCGGTCGGCGGGCAGGATCGCGTCCCGCGGGTTCATCACCACGCCCCGCCGCCCGTTGGGCACCCGGTGGATCGAGCGGGCCCGCGCGGTGCACTGGACATGGTCCGTGCGCACGAAGTCGCAGCCCAACTCCTCTATGGCACCGAGTAGTTGAGGGTAGTAGCCGGGGGCGAGCCAGTCGTCCCCGTCGAGGAACGTCAGGTACTCGCCGCGGGCCTTGTCGATGCCCGTGTTGCGCGCGGTCGCCAGTCCTCCGTTCTTCTCGTGTCTGACATACACCGCCCCCGGCAGCTCGCGCTCCGCGCGCGCGAGAATGTCCGGTGTCTCGTCGCGAGAGCAGTCGTCGACGAGAATGAATTCAAAGTCCTCGCGAGCGTTGGCTCTGAGGCTCTTCAGGGTGTCGGGCGCGTATTGCTGCACGTTGTAGAACGGCACGATGACGGAGAGCTTGACCACCCCCGTGACGTTAGGGGGCCCTCCGGCATTCGTCTTGACCACCTGCTTGATGTCAGGTGAACGACACGTGGCGGTACCGTGAACCAGACGCGTTCCTGTGCCTTTCGTGCCCTGATTCGCCTTTCGGCGATGTGCTGTTAACCCTTTGTTGTAGTTGGGTTGGGCCGTTCAACGGAATCGCTTCCTAGCGTCTTCGGTGTGCCAGCAAGTGCTACGAACGGCCTGCGAGTCGCCGTACTCGCGGATTCCGATACCCGGTGGAAATGGGGCGCGCTCACCGCGAACCGTCTCACTCCGGAGCATTCGGACATCCGCCTGGACGGCTTCCTCCTGCGGGGCCGAGCCACCCCCACCGCCCGTCAGCTCGACGAGGTCGGCGTCCGACCCGACTCCCTGCGCGAGGTGACCGGCGTCGAGTTCCTCAGAGCCATGACGCGGGACTCGTACGACGTGATCGTGCTCGCCCTCGTCGGCGGGGGCGTCCAGGCGATGCTGCACGGCCTGAGGGCCGCCTGGGGCGCCCGTGCCAAGCGGCCCGTGATCGTCACCGGTTACGTCGGTGTCGTCTACGAGAAGCTCGCCGACGGTCTGCTGCTGCGGCACGGCGCGGACCTCGTCCTCGCCAACTCCCGCCAGGACGCGGACCGTTTCCGGGCCGTGTACGAGGGCGTGGGCGCCGACGCCTCGGCGGTCACCGAGGTCGCGCTGCCCTTCCTGGGCGGCAAGCCGTACGCGGGCAGGAACGACCCCTACACGGTCGCCTTCGCCGTACAGCCGTCCGTCCCGGACAACCGCAGGGACCGTACATACCTGCTGAACCGGCTCATCCAGCACGCGAAGCTGCACCCGGACCGCGAGGTCCTGCTGAAGCTGCGCTCCAAGCCGGGCGAGCACACCACGCACATCGAGGAACTGCCGTACCAGAAGCTGCTGCAGCGGCTCCCCGAGGGCCCGCCCGCCAACTTCCGTCTGGTGTACGGGAACATGGGCGAGGTCCTCGACACCACCGACCTGCTGGTCACCATCAGCTCCACGGCCGCCCTGGAGTCGCTGCACCGCCGCATCCCCACCGTGGTCCTCACCGACCTCGGCATCCGCGAGACCCTCGGCAACCACCACTTCGTGGGCTCCGGCTGCCTGGCCTCCTGGGACCAGTTGGACGCCGGGTACGAGCCGACGCCGGACCCGGAGTGGGTGGCCCGGCAGGGCGTCGTCGCGGACGGCTCGTACGCCACCGCCTTCGACGCCGCCCGCGACCGCATCGCCAAGCTGGTCGCGGCCGACGGCCTGCCGCCCCTCGCGCCGTACTACACACCCGTCACCGCGCCCGGCTATCTGCCCGGCATCCTCGCCCGCCACCACCTCGGCCCCGACGGCGACCCGCTGCCCGGGGCGCCCGCCGCCGACAAACAGGCCGGGCCCGTACGGCAGATCGTGCGCCGGGCGGCGCGCGGCGCCTACCGCCACGGAGTGCAGCGCGTGGCGCCCGTCATCCGCCGGATGGGGGAGCTGTGAGCCGCCCGACCTCTTCGCACGCACCGCAAGGAGTTCCACTCATGTCCAACCCGGAAGCGGGTCAAGCGCCTTCCGTACGCCGTGTGCTCGCCGTCATCCCCGCGCGCGGCGGCTCCAAGGGTGTCCCCGCGAAGAACCTCGCCCCCGTCGGCGGCGTTCCGCTGGTGGCCCGCGCGGTGCGCGAGTGCCTGGGCGCCCGGCTGGTGACCGACGTCGTCGTCTCCACCGACGACCACGCCATCGCGGCCGCCGCCCGTGTGTCCGGAGCCGAGGTCGTCCTGCGCCCCGCCGCCATCGCCGGAGACACCGCCACCTCCGAGGCCGCGGTCCTGCACGCCCTGGACGCCCACGAGGCGCTGCACGGCTCGCCGGTCGACGTCGTCCTGCTCGTCCAGTGCACCAGCCCGTTCATCCTCCGCGAGGACATCGACGGCGTCGCCCGCGCCATCGTGGAGCACGGCGCCGACACCGCCCTCACCGTCGCCCCGTTCCACGGGTTCATCTGGCGGGACAGCGCCGACGAGCCCACCGTCGCCGAAGCCGTCCGCACGGGAGCCGTGGACGGCGAGACGATCGATGTCGTGGACACCGAGGGCGGCTACGGCGTCAACCACGACAAGTCGTTCCGCCCCCGCCGCCAGGACCGCCCGCAGGACCTGCTGGAGACCGGCGCCGCCTACGCCATGGACGCGGCCGGCCTGCGCAAGCACCAGCACCGCTTCTTCGGCCGTACGGAACTCGTCCGCACCGACCCCGCCCGGGTCCTGGAGATCGACGACCCGCACGACCTCGCCCGCGCCCAGGCACTCGCGCCGCTCTTCGACGCGGACCGCCCCGGCGCCCTCCCGACCGCCGCCGACATCGACGCGGTCGTCCTCGACTTCGACGGCACCCAGACCGACGACAGGGTGCTGATCGACTCCGACGGACGGGAGTTCGTCTCCGTGCACCGCGGCGACGGACTCGGCATCGCGGCCCTCCGCAAGAGCGGCCTGACGATGCTCATCCTGTCCTCGGAGAAGAACCCGGTCGTCGCCGCCAGAGCCCGGAAGCTGCAGATCCCGGTGCTCCACGGCATCGACCGGAAAGACCTCGCACTGAAGCAGTGGTGCGAGGAGCAGGGCATCGCGCCGGAGCGCGTGCTCTACGTCGGCAACGACGTCAACGACCTCCCGTGCTTCGCCCTCGTGGGCTGGCCCGTGGCGGTCGGCAGCGCCCACGACGTCGTGCGCGGCGCCGCACGCGCGGTCACCACCGTCCCCGGTGGTGAAGGCGCGATCCGGGAGATCGCCGGCTGGATCCTCGGTCCCTCTCTCGACTCTCTCGACCCCCTCGACAGTTAAGGAAACGTCCCACCATGAGCACCAACTCCCGTCTGCGCACGTTCGGTTCGAAGACCGCCGGCCCGGGTCACCCCGTCTACGTCGTCGGCGAGATCGGCATCAACCACAACGGTGAGCTGGAGAACGCCTTCAAGCTGATCGACGCCGCCGCCGAGGCCGGCTGCGACGCCGTCAAGTTCCAGAAGCGCACCCCCGAGATCTGCACCCCCCGCGACCAGTGGGACATCGAGCGCGACACCCCCTGGGGCCGCATGACCTACATCGACTACCGCCACCGTGTGGAGTTCGGTGAGGACGAGTACCGCCAGATCGACGAGTACGCCAAGAGCAAGAACATCGACTGGTTCGCCTCCCCGTGGGACACCGAGGCCGTCGCCTTCCTGGAGAAGTTCGACGTCCCCGCCCACAAGGTGGCCTCCGCCTCCCTGACCGACGACGAGCTGCTGCGCGCCCTGCGCGCCACCGGCCGCACGGTCATCCTCTCCACCGGCATGTCGACCCCGAAGCAGATCCGCCACGCGGTCGAGGTCCTCGGCTCGGACAGCATCCTGCTCTGCCACGCCACGTCGACGTACCCGGCGAAGGCCGAGGAGCTGAACCTCCGCGTCATCAACACCCTCCAGGCCGAGTACCCGAACGTCCCGATCGGCTACTCCGGCCACGAGACGGGCCTGCAGACCACCCTCGCGGCGGTCGCCCTCGGCGCCACCTTCGTCGAGCGTCACATCACCCTCGACCGCGCGATGTGGGGCTCCGACCAGGCCGCCTCCGTCGAGCCGCAGGGCCTCGTGCGCCTCGTCCGTGACATCCGCACCATCGAGGCCTCCCTCGGTGACGGCGTCAAGAAGGTCTACGACTCCGAGCTCGGCCCCATGAAGAAGCTGCGCCGCGTCACCGGCGTCGTCGCCGAGGCGGAGATCGCGGCCGCCGCGGGCGAGCCGGTCTCGGTCTGATCCTCCGGAATCCCTGACCACGGGAATCCCCCACTACGGGACGGTCGTACGTCGATGAGCCCCCGCGCCGGAACCGCCGGCCCCCACACTCTCGCCTTCGTCGAGAGCCCGGTACAGCTCCTGAACGTGCTGGAGTGGGCGCACGCCCACGCACTCCAGGACCCCGGCGCGGGGCCGCCCTTCGCGGCGACCGACGCGGGGCCCCCCGGCACCACCGGCGCGCGCCTCACCCTCGTGGTCCTGTCGCCGAACGACCCCATGACCCGGGGCCAGTTGCGCCGTATGGCGGAACTGGCCCGGGACGAGGGGCACGAGGTGCGCTGGGAGGAGGCGCGCGGCGGAACGGCCGCGCCCTTCCGCACCATCGGCGGCCTCGCCCCGCTGCTGCGCGCCGCGCGCCGCATCGTCCTGGGCGACCCCTTCTCCCGCTATGTCCAACTGCTGCTGACGATCACCAGGGCACCGGACGTGGTCGTCGTCGACGACGGCACCGCGACCATGGAGTTCGTCTCCCAGCTCGCCCGCGGCGAACGCCTCGTCCGCTGGCACCGCAAGGGCGGCCGCCCCGGCCCCCGCGACCTGATCTTCGCCCCGGTCTCCTCCAAGGCCCGCAAGCGCCTGACCCCGACCGCGGGCAGACGCGTCGAGGTCTTCTCCTCGATGCCGATCGACGAGACCCCCGACGGCGTCACCGTCACCGCCAACTCCTTCGCCTGGACCCGGGCCCGCTTCGGCCCGCCCCGCATCACCAAGGGCGCGGACCTCGTCGGCACGTCCCTGGTGGAGACCGGAGTCGTCGACGGCGAGCGCTACCTCGAAGCCGTCCGCTCCCTCGCGACCGTCCACGGCGCCACCCGCTACTTCGCCCACCGCCGCGAGAGCACCGAGAAACTCCACACCCTGGCGGCGGAGACCGGCCTGGAGATCGTCCGCCCGGACCTCCCCCTCGAACTCATCGCCCGGCGTGGCCCCATCGGCCGTACGATCCTCAGCTTCCCGTCGACGGTCGTCCACACCCTGCCGCTGGCGCTCGCGGGAACGGACGTACGCGTGGCGGTCTGCGACATCGACCCCACCTGGCTCACCGAGAACGCCTCCCCCCGCGCCCAGGGCTTCCTGTCCGGAGTCACGGGGACGGCACGCGACGTGCACCGCCTGTCGTCGGTGGCGTCCATCTGAGCCGCCGACCCGAGCGTCCGCTCCGGGGACATCCGGGGCGGACGCTTCCCCGGCAGGCGCCGTGATCCCTGTCACCCCAACGAGCCCCCACGCCACCCGACCGCGCGCCCTGTCCCCCACACCCCCGATCGCCCCCGCAACCGCAGGTCACCGCCGCCCTGACCACTCATCGCGGTGCCTCCCCGGCCGCCATGTCGGACACGATGCGTAGCGGAACGGTCGCGAGCCGGTGATGGTTCCGGGACGGTGAGATGGCGCGGACGTGGTATCCGTGGAGTGTGGGAATCGTTCGGGCACCCCCGGACGTTTGGACGATGGGATTCGCGGGCAACCCCGGCGTTCCCTGAGGGACGCCCCGGTCACCCCGGTGTACCGCGTCGCCGAGCGAGGCGTGGCGCGCGTCCCGTCTCCGAGGTCATCCGTCCCGAAAGGCGGACGGGTATACCCACCCCTGCAAATACGTATGCGTTGTGCGGCCGGAAAACTTCCCCTTAGGGGCTGATTTTTTGTTGATCCAGGTTAGAAGGTCGCCCGATCGCCCTACCCTTCAGAGGGTGAACCAACTGATGTCCCGAGAGTCCGAGGCCGATCTGCCAGGGGAAGCCGAAGCGTCGCTCCCCGGCACCCTGCCGGAAGTCCTGCGTGCCGAACTCGTCGCGTTCCGCCGCGACTTGCACATGCACCCGGAGCTCGGCAACCAGGAGTTCCGTACGACCGCCGCGATCAAGGCCCGCCTGGAGAAGGCAGGCCTGCGGCCGCGCGTGCTCGACACCGGCACCGGACTCATCTGTGACATCGGCGACTGGGACGGCTCCGACCAGGCCGCGCTCGCCCTGCGCGCCGACATCGACGCGCTGCCCATCCCCGACACCAAGGTGGACTGCGACTACCGCTCCACCGTCCCGGACCGCGCCCACGCCTGCGGCCACGACGTGCACACCACCGTCGTCCTGGGCGCCGGCCTCGTCCTCGCCGACCTGCACCGCAAGGGAGAGCTGCCCCGCCCCGTGCGGCTGATCTTCCAGCCCGCCGAGGAGGTGCTGCCGGGCGGCGCCGCCGACGTGATCAAGACCGGCGCGCTCGACGGCGTCGGCCGGATCATCGCCGTGCACTGCGACCCGAGGGTCGACGCCGGCCTCATCGGACTGCGCCACGGCCCCATCACCTCGGCCTGCGACCGGCTGGAGCTCTCCCTGGACGGGCCGGGCGGCCACACCGCGCGCCCCCACCTCACCACCGACCTCGTCACCGCCGCCGCCCGGGTCGTCACCGACGTGCCCGCGCTGGTCGGCCGCCGCTTCGACGCCCGCGCCGGGCTCGTCGTCACCTGGGGCCGCATCGAGTCGGGCCACGCGCCGAACGTCATCCCGCAGCACGCCGAGCTCTCCGGCACCGTCCGCTGCCTGGACATCAACGCCTGGCGGCAGGCCCCCGACCTGATCCACGAGGCGGTCCAGGAGGTCGCGGTCATGCACCGTGCCAAGACCGAGATCAACTACATCCGGGGCGTCCCGCCGGTCGTCAACGACCCCGTCGTCACCGAACTGCTCCACGACGCCATGACCGCCCGCCGCGGGGTCAGGTCCATCGAGGACACCGAGCAGAGCCTCGGCGGCGAGGACTTCTCCTGGTACCTGGAGCACGTCCCGGGCGCCATGGCCCGCCTGGGCGTCCGCCGCCCGGGCGACCTCACCGTCCGCGACCTCCACCAGGGCGACTTCGACGCCGACGAACACGCCATCACGGTGGGCGTCGAGCTCTTCACGGCCGCCGCCCTCCTCGACGCCCGGATGCGCGTCCTGGACACGGCCGCCCGGTAGACCGACCGCACACGGACTCCACGGTCTCGGTACGGGATCGCCACCTGTTCGAGATCCGTTCCGGTTGCGCCCCGTCCACCTCGCGCGGCAGCCTGGTGCGCGTGTCCGTCCGGCCCCCGTACGGCGCGCGCACCTTCACGCTGAAGTCACCCCACGTACACGGAACGCGAGGGGTGCGAACGAGGTTATGCCCCGTTCCATCCCTTTTGACCCCATGGTTCACGAGGACGTAACCGGCCATCGGCACGAATGGATAACGGCCAGTCGAAACCCCGTTCCCAGGAGGGTCTACGCGCGTTAATGTGCGCCGAACTGAGCACCCGGCTGCGGGGCTGTGGAGAAGATGGGGAACTTCAAGATGCGTCGGATTTCCAAACTGACCCGCGTCGCGGTGGGGGTCGCCTCGCTGGCGCTCGCCGCCACCGCCTGTGGTGGTACCAGCGGCGAGAGCGCCAGTGACGGCGAGACCGCCAAGGGCGACAAGGGCCTCGCGATCGCGTACGACATCGGCGGCAAGGGCGACCAGTCCTTCAACGACGCCGCGTACGCGGGCCTGGAGAAGGCGAAGAAGGAGTTCGGGTACGAGACCCAGGACATCGAGCCCACCGAGGGCGAGACCGACGCGGACAAGGAGCAGCGCCTGGCCTCGCTGGCCAAGCAGGGCTACAACCCCGTCATCGGCGTCGGCTTCGCCTACGGCCCCGCGATGGAGGCCGTGGCCGCGGACTACCCGGACACCACCTTCGGCATCGTCGACTCGGTCGTCGAGGGCGACAACGTGGCGTCCCTCGTCTTCGCCGAGCAGGAGGCCTCGTACCTCGCCGGTGTCGCGGCCGCCAAGGCCACCAAGACGAACACCGTGGGCTTCGTGGGCGGTGTGGACATCCCGCTCATCCACAAGTTCGAGGCCGGCTACAAGCAGGGCGTCGAGGACACCAGCGGCGGCAAGGTCAAGGTCATCTCGCAGTACCTGACCCAGACGGCCGAGGAGGGTGGCTTCTCCAGCCCCGACAAGGGCAAGGCCGCCGCCGAGGGCCAGATCGAGAAGAAGGCCGACGTCGTCTACCAGGCGGCCGGCCTCTCCGGCCAGGGTGTCATCGAGGCCGCCGCCAAGGCCAAGGTCTGGGCGATCGGCGTCGACTCCGACCAGTACAACCAGGAGGCCCTCGCCTCCTACAAGGAGTCCATCCTCACCTCGGCCCTCAAGGACGTCGGCGGCTCGGTCTACGCCCTCGCCAAGTCCGTCGAGGACGGCAAGCCCCTCACCGGTGTCCAGACCTTCGACCTGAAGGTCGACGGCGTGGGCCTCGCCGACACCAACCCGGCGATGGCCAAGATCGACGGCCTCACCGACGCGGTCGCCAAGGCCAAGGCGGAGATCATCGACGGCACGATCAAGGTGAAGACCGAGTAGCGGTCGCGAATCTCCGAGTGTGCTGACAGGCGGGCGGGTGTACGCGTACACCCGCCCGCTTCGCCGTTGCACGCCGGTTCAGGGCCACGCCGCTGCTTCTCCGGGGCGCGGGGAACTGTGCGACCAGCCACGACGCACCCGCGGTCGCGACCTGACCGAACCACCCCCGACCTCGCGCCCCGACACCCCCGGCCAACGTTGCGACACGGCCCCATAACAACGTGGTAGCCCGGGGTTTCCCGCAGGGTCTACGCGCGTTACTCTGCGGCGAAAGCCATACACGGCGCCGACGCTGTGCAGCAAACCTGAGCAGTACCCCCCGGCGCTTGTACGACAGGAGCACCACACATGCGCCGGGTTCCCCGCCTCGCGGTCGCAGGCGCAGCGACCGCCTCCCTCGCCCTCGTCCTCTCCGCCTGTGGCGGCACTTCCACCGAGGCCTCGTCCTCCGCCGACTCCAAGGGCGACAAGGGCCTCGCGATCGCCTACGACGTCGGCGGCAAGGGCGACCAGTCCTTCAACGACGCCGCGTACGCGGGTCTGGAGCAGGCGGAGAAGGAGTTCGGGTACGAGACCCAGGACATCGAGCCCACCGAGGGCGAGACGGACGCCGACAAGGAGCAGCGCCTGGTCTCCCTGGCGAAGCAGGGCTACAACCCGGTCGTCGGCGTCGGCTACGCGTACGCGACGGCCGTGAAGGCAGCCGCCGAGCAGTACCCGGACACCACCTTCGGCATCGTCGACGACTCCACGGTCCAGCTGGAGAACGTCGCGGACCTGGTCTTCTCCGAGGAGCAGGCCTCGTACCTCGCCGGAGTCGCCGCGGCCAAGTCCACCAGGACGAACGTCGTCGGTTTCGTCGGCGGCGTGGACATCCCGCTGATCCACAAGTTCCAGGCGGGCTTCGAGCAGGGCGTCAAGGACACCAACCCGAAGGCCACGGTCCTCACCCAGTACCTGACCCAGACGGCCGAGGAGGGTGGCTTCTCCAGCCCCGACAAGGGCAAGACGGCCGCCGAGGCCCAGATCGAGAAGAAGGCCGACGTCCTCTACGCGGCCGCCGGTCTGTCCGGTCAGGGCGTGATCGAGGCCGCCGAGGTCGACCAGATCTGGGCGATCGGCGTCGACTCCGACCAGTACAAGCAGGAAGCCCTCGCGAAGTACAAGAACTACATCCTGACCTCGGCGACGAAGGACGTCGCCAAGGCGGTGTACAACCTGGCTAAGTCGGTCGAGGACGGCAAACCCGAGACCGGTATCGTCAGGGGCGATCTGAAGACCGGCGAGGTCGGACTCGCGGACTCGAACCCGAAGTTCAAGAGCAACACCGAACTCCAGGAAGCCATCAAGACGGCCAAGGAGAAGATCATCAGCGGCGAGATCAAGGTCAAGACCAGCTGACCCAGCTACACCACGAGCAGCCGGGCGGCTTCGGGGGAGCTCAGGCACCCCCGAAGCCGCCAGTAACCGCGGGGTTACGTCCGCTCAACGGGGTACGGGGAGTATCGCTCCCTGTACCCCGTTGTCACGGTGCGTCGCCCGCTTTCGATGCCGTAGGGGCGCTACGCGCGTAGACGACCCCCTTTCCCAGGAGAGTGCGCCATCAACGCGTCCAGCAGCCCTCCGGCCGACGTGGCGGTCAACGAATCGGTGACCGCCGTCGAACTCGCCGGGATCACCAAGCGATTCCCCGGTGTGGTGGCCAACCACGACATCCACCTCACCGTCCGCAAGGGCACCGTCCACGCCCTCGTCGGGGAGAACGGCGCCGGCAAGTCGACCCTGATGAAGATCCTCTACGGCATGCAGAAGCCGGACGAGGGCACCATCGCGGTCGACGGCGAGCAGGTCTCCTTCTCGTCCCCGGCCGACGCCATCGCGCGCGGCATCGGCATGGTGCACCAGCACTTCATGCTCGCCGACAACCTCACGGTCCTGGAGAACGTGGTCCTCGGCAGCGAGAAGCTGTACGGCATCGGCGGCAAGGCGCGCCGCAAGATCAAGGAGATCTCCGAGCGGTACGGCTTCGGGGTGCGCCCCGACGTCCTGGTCGAGGAGCTGGGTGTCGCCGAGCGCCAGCGCGTGGAGATCCTCAAGGTCCTCTACCGCGGCGCCCGCACCCTGATCCTGGACGAGCCCACCGCTGTCCTGGTGCCGCAGGAGGTCGACGCGCTCTTCGCCAACCTGCGCGAGCTCAAGACGCAGGGCCTGGCGGTCATCTTCATCTCGCACAAGCTGGGCGAGGTGCTGTCGGTGGCCGACGAGATCACCGTCATCCGGCGCGGTACGACGGTCGGCACGGCCGTCCCCGCCGAGACCACCCCGCGTCAGCTCGCCGAGCTGATGGTCGGCAGCGAGCTGCCCACGCCGGAGACGGCCGAGTCGACGGTCACCGACCGCCCCGTACTCACCGTCGAGAAGCTCCGCCTGGAGACCGCCGGCGGCAAGGCGCTCCTCGACGACATCACCTTCACCATCCACGCGGGCGAGGTCCTCGGCCTCGCCGGCGTGGAGGGCAACGGCCAGACCGAGCTGGTCGACGCGCTGATCGGCCTCAAGCACGCCGACTCCGGCACGATCTCGCTCGCCGACGAGGAGATCACCACCTGGGCCACCCGCAAGCGCCGCGAGCAGGGCGTCGGCTACATCCCCGAGGACCGCCACCGGCACGGTCTGCTCCTGGAGGCCCCCCTCTGGGAGAACCGTATCCTCGGCCATGTGACCGAGCGGCCCAACGCCAAGGGCGTCTGGCTCGACCCGAAGGCCGCGCAGGAGGACACCCGACGGATCGTCGAGGCGTACGACGTCCGCACGCCCGGCATCGACGTCACCGCCGCCTCCCTCTCCGGCGGCAACCAGCAGAAGCTGATCGTCGGCCGGGAGATGAGCCACAAGCCGCGCTTCCTGATCGCCGCCCACCCCACCCGTGGTGTGGACGTCGGCGCGCAGGCACAGATCTGGGACCAGATCCGCGAGGCCCGCCACGAGGGTCTCGCCGTGCTGCTGATCTCCGCCGACCTGGACGAGCTGATCGGCCTGTCCGACACCCTCCGGGTGATCTACAACGGCAGGCTCGTCGCCGACGCCGACCCGGCCACCATCACCCCCGAGGAGCTGGGTTCGGCCATGACCGGCGCCGCCACCGGCCACCTCGAACACGAAGAGACCCCCGAGACCCCGAGCAAGGCTCCCGAGTCTCCGGAAGACGAGGCCCGCTGATGAAGAAGTTCGACAGGGAGCGCGTGCTCCTCGCGGTGGCCGGCCCGGTCCTCGCGCTCGCCGTGGCCTTCGCGCTGACCGCGATCGTGCTGCTCGCCTCGGGCAAGAACCCGGTCGAGCCGTTCACGATCATGTTCGAGCAGGCCTCGTTCTCCGACATCCAGGTCCGGATCATCAACCAGGCCTCGCTGTACTACATCGCGGCCCTCGCGGTGGCCATCGGCTTCCGGATGAACCTGTTCAACATCGGTGTCGACGGCCAGTACCTGCTCGGCGCCATGATCACCGCGATCGTCGGCGCCCATGTCGACCTGCCCGCGGTCCTCCAGATCCCGCTGCTGATGCTCACCGCGATCTTCACCGGCGCCTTCTGGGCCGGCATCGTCGGTGTCCTCAAGGTCACCCGGGGCGTCAGTGAGGTCGTCGCCTCGATCATGCTGAACGCGATCGCGACCTCCGTCATCGGCTACCTCTGGCTGCCGAACGTCTTCGGCGTCAAGGTCGGCAACAACAACACCACCGGCGAGATGGCCGAGTCCGGCTGGGTGCCCGGCATCGACATGGGCAAGGCAGGCGAGATCTACGGCCTCGTCGTCCTCGCCGTGCTGCTCGGCATCGGCTACTGGGTCGTCATCAACCGCACCCGCTTCGGCTTCGACCTGCGCGCCTCGGGCGCCTCGGAGTCGGCCGCCGCGGCCAGCGGTGTCGACCCCAAGCGCATGGTGCTCACCGCCATGCTGATCTCCGGCGGTGTCGCGGGCCTCGCGGGCCTGCCGATCCTGCTCGGCGACACCCACACCTACAGCCTCAACTTCCCCACCGGCATCGGCTTCCTCGGTATCGGCATCGCCCTCCTCGGCCGTAACGGCCCCGTCGGCATCGCCTTCGCCGCCCTGCTGTGGGCCTGGCTCGACAAGGCCTCCCCGGAGCTGGACTTCCACGGCTACGACAAGGAGATCGCGGTCATCATGCAGGGCCTCATCGTCCTCTCGGTCGTCGTCTCCTACGAGACCGTGCGCGAGTGGGGCCTGCGCCGCCAGCAGCGCCGCGTCGGCGCCGAGCTCGCCGCGGGCCGTGTTCTCGGCGGTCTCGGCGCGGACGCCTCCGACAACAACAACGTCAAGAAGGAGGTGGCGGGCCGATGACCACGAGCACCACCGCGACCGACGTCAACCAGCCCTCGCTGCAGCCGGCCGCCCCGACGGGCCGCAAGCTGTCGCTGCCCGTGCTGCTGCTGGTCATCGCCGGCGTCCTGGCACTCACCTCGATCGTCCGCATCATCACCGGCGCCGACGGCATCACCAACGTCAGCCAGATGTCCACCGCGCTCCAACTCGCCGTTCCCATCGGCCTCGCCGGTCTCGGCGGTCTGTGGGCCGAGCGCGCGGGCGTCGTCAACATCGGCCTCGAAGGCATGATGATCCTCGGCACCTGGTTCGGCGCCTGGGCCGGCTTCCAGTGGGGCCCGTGGACCGGCGTCCTCGTCGGCATCGCCGGCGGCGCGATCGGCGGCCTGCTGCACGCCTTCGTCACCGTCACCTTCAACGTCAACCACATCGTCTCCGGTGTGGCCATCAACATCCTCGCCCTCGGCGCCACCCGCTACCTCGCCCCCCTCGCCTTCGTGGGCCACCAGGGCGGCTCGGCCAAGCAGTCCCCGGCGGTGGACTCCCTCGGGAACTTCACGGTGCCAGGACTCTCCGACGCGCTGCGGGACCTCAACGCCAAGGGCTGGTTCTTCATCTCGGACATCGCCGGCCTGCTCGGCGGTCTGGTCACCAACGTCTCCTGGCTGACCCTCCTCGCCGTCGCGCTGGTCCCCGCCACCTGGTGGATCCTGTGGCGCACAGCCTTCGGCCTGCGCCTGCGCTCCTGCGGCGAGAACCCGATCGCCGCCGAGTCCCTCGGCGTCAACGTCTACAAGTACAAGTACCTCGCAGTGATCATCTCCGGCGGCCTGGCCGGCCTCGGCGGCGCCTTCCTCTCCATCGTCGCCAACCCCTTCTACCTGGAGGGCCAGACCGGGGGCCGAGGCTTCATCGGCCTCGCCGCGATGATCTTCGGCAACTGGATGCCGGGCGGTCTCGCCCTCGGCGCCGGCCTCTTCGGCTACACCGACAGCCTCAACCTGCGCGGCGGCTCCGAGAACGTCCACGCCCTGCTGCTCCTCGGCGCCCTCCTGCTGTTCCTCGGCGCCGTCTGGCAGGCCGTCCGCAAGAAGTACGTCACCGCCGCGATCACCTTCGTCGTCGGCGCCCTCGTCTTCACCTGGTACTCCGTCACCAACGAGGTCCCCAACCAGGTCGTCGCCGCCACGCCGTACGTCATCACGCTGATCGTCCTCGCGCTCTCCGCCCAGCGGCTGCGGATGCCGAAGGCGGACGGCCTGCCGTACCGGAAGGGACAAGGCAAGTGACCGCCCTGGCCGGGGCCGACTGGGACAAGCTGCGCTCGGTCGCGCGGGACGCCATGACCCACGCGTACGCCCCCTACTCGGGCTACCCGGTCGGCGTCGCCGCCCTCGTCGACGACGGCCGCACGATCTCCGGCTGCAACGTCGAGAACGCCTCGTACGGCCTCGGCCTGTGCGCCGAGTGCGGACTGGTCTCGGAGCTGCACCGCACGGGCGGCGGCCGCCTCACGCACTTCACCTGCGTGGACGGCCGGGGCGAGATCCTCGTCCCGTGCGGCCGCTGCCGGCAACTGCTGTACGAGTTCGGCGGCCCGGATCTGCTGCTGGAAACCCCGGCGGGGATCCTCCCGCTCTCCCAGATGCTGCCCCAGGCCTTCGGCCCGGACCATCTCACCAAGTAACTGTGCGGCCCCTCTGACGAACGGTCGGAGGGGCCGCACACTTTCCGATCCTCACCGGATCGCTCGCGGAACCCTCGAACCTGCAACGTAAGGAAAGCCATGACGTCTAAGTCGATGGACGCCATCTCCGTCATCCGCACCAAGCGGGACCGCGGCGAGCTCAGCGACGAGCAGATCGACTGGGTCATCGACGCGTACACCCGCGGCGAGGTCGCCGACTACCAGATGGCCGCCCTCAACATGGCGATCCTCCTCAACGGCATGGACCGCCGTGAGATCGCCCGCTGGACGGCCGCGATGATCGCCTCCGGCGAGCGCATGGACTTCTCGTCCCTGTCCCGCCCCACCGCCGACAAGCACTCCACGGGCGGCGTCGGCGACAAGATCACCCTCCCGCTGGCCCCCCTGGTCGCGGCCTGCGGCGCGGCCGTCCCCCAGCTCTCGGGCCGGGGCCTCGGCCACACGGGCGGCACCCTGGACAAGCTGGAGTCCATCCCCGGCTGGCGCGCCCTCCTCTCGAACGAGGAGATGCTGAACGTCCTGAACGAGGTCGGCGCGGTGATCTGCGCGGCGGGCGACGGCCTGGCCCCGGCGGACAAGAAGCTCTACGCGCTGCGCGACGTCACGGGCACGGTCGAGGCGATCCCCCTGATCGCCTCCTCGATCATGTCGAAGAAGATCGCCGAAGGCACCGGCTCCCTGGTCCTGGATGTGAAGGTGGGCACGGGAGCCTTCATGAAGACCATCGAGGACGCCCGTGAGCTGGCGTCGACGATGGTGGGTCTGGGCACGGACCACGGCGTGAGGACGGTCGCCCTCCTGACGGACATGTCGACCCCGCTGGGCCTGACGGCGGGCAACGCCCTCGAGGTCCGCGAGTCGGTCGAGGTCCTGGCGGGCGGCGGCCCGGCGGACGTCGTGGAGCTGACGATCGCGCTGGCTCGCGAGATGCTCGACGCGGCCGGGGTGAAGGACGCCGACCCGGCGAAGGCGCTGGCCGACGGCTCGGCGATGGACGCATGGCGCCGCATGATCGCGGCCCAGGGCGGCGACCCGGACGCGGAGCTGCCCACCTCGCGCGAGCAGCACGTGGTGAAGGCGACCGCCTCGGGCGTCCTGACCCGCCTCGACGCGTACGACATCGGCATCGCCGCCTGGCGCCTGGGCGCCGGCCGCGCCCGCAAGGAGGACCTGGTCCAGGCCGCCGCGGGCGTGGAGATGCACGCCAAGCCCGGCGACACGGTCACCGAGGGCCAGCCCCTCCTCACCCTCCACACGGACACCCCGGAGCGCTTCGAGTACGCCTTGGAGGCAGTGGAGGGCTCGTACGACATCGCGGCCCCGGGTACGAAGTTCACGGCGTCACCGGTGGTGCTGGAACGTATCGCCTGACCTGGTCATTCCCCATCCGGATGAACGGGATCGGTGGACCCGCACCGGTCCCGTTCGGCATGCTGTAGTCGGTGACGCACCGATTGGAGAGAACCGCCATGAGCGCACTCACTGTCGACCACACGACGGCCAGTGGCCACGAGTGGGACGACCTCGTCCGAATCTGGCAGGAGACGGACGCCCCCGAGGGCTGCAAGGTGGAGATCATCGAGGGGATCGTCACCGTGGCACCACCGCCGTCCAACGCCCACAACGACATTGCCGACCTCGTGCAGCGCCGCTTGTACCGGGAGATTCCAGAGGACTGGGGCATTTACCAGACGCTGGGCACGGCCGTGCCGTCTCGGGCCGGGCTCTACATTCCAGACCTTGCTGTGGCGCCGAGGGCGGCGCTGTACGCCGAGGGGAGCGACAACTACATCCCCGCAGCCGCCGCCGAACTGGTCGTCGAGATCACCTCGAAATCCAACGCGAGCAACGACCGGATCAAGAAGGCGGCGGGCTATGCGCAGGCGGGAGTACCGCTGTACCTGCTCATCGACAGCTGGGCGCCGGGCGGTCCGACGGTGACGCTCTACGGCGAGCCGAAGGGCGACGTCTACCGCGTGCTGCGCGCGGGCAAATTCGGCGACGCG
This sequence comes from Streptomyces sp. CA-210063, assembly GCF_024612015.1. Taxonomy (NCBI): domain Bacteria; kingdom Bacillati; phylum Actinomycetota; class Actinomycetes; order Kitasatosporales; family Streptomycetaceae; genus Streptomyces; species Streptomyces sp. CA-210063. Next base: position 3,788,743 of record NZ_CP102512.1, on the reverse strand, counting down.
ATCGAACTTCCCGAGCCCTTCGCGTTCACACTGGACACAAGCGTGTTCCCCACCACGTAGGTTCGCCAGTACGAGGGTGTCCTCAGGCACCGATGAATTGCGTGACCTCGTCCGGTCTACAGATCGTGGACGCGACGACACCCGCCGTACTCGTACTGCCAGGCCCCGTCACCCGGGACGAGGTGCCTCGGCTCTGTGACGAGGTGCGCGCGCAACTGGAGGGGACCGGGGGCGGGGTCGTGGTGTGCGACGTCGGCGGGATCGGGCCGCCCGGGCTGGGCGTCATCGACGTGCTGGCCAGGTTGCAGCTGGCGGCCAAAAGGGCCGGGGGCCGGATACGCCTCCGGGGCCCCGATCCGGCGCTGCGCGCGCTACTGGGCCTCGTCGGGCTTGCCTTCGATGTGGAGGGGGAGGTCGAAGAGGGGGAACCAGCGGGCGGTGTCGAGGAAGCAGTGGAACCCGGCGATCCGGCCCTCTGAGATCTCCAGCGCCTGCACGGCCCAAGCGCTGAAGCCGCCCTTCTCCGGGTCAGGCTTGTACTGCGCGAAGCCCGGCAGACCGTTCACCTCGACGGGCACGAGGTGCGACCCGGCGCAGGGCGCGCCGAGCGTGGTCATGAACCCGGTGATGTCGCTCGTCCCGGTCAGCCACAGGTCGAACGGCGGCATCGTCATGACCGCGTCCTCGTGCAGCAGGGCCGTCAGCGCCGTCATGTCGTACCCCTCGAAGGCGGCCACATAGCGCTCCAGCAGCTTCTGCTGATCCTCGTCCAGGGGGTCGGAGACATCGGCCGCCGCGATCTGCCCGTCGCTCTCGGCGAGAGTCGCGCGGGCCCGCTGCAAGGCGCTGTTCACCGAGGCGACGGAGGTGTCGAGCAGCTCGGCGACCTCGCTCGCCCTCCACGCCAGCACCTCGCGCAGAATGAGCACCGCCCGCTGCTTCGAGGGCAGTTTCTGCAGCGCCGCCACGAACGCCAGCCGCACGGACTCCTTCGCCACCGCGGCCTCCGCCGGATCGTCGGTCGTCGGCAGCACCCGGGCGTCCGGCACCGGCTCGAGCCAGGTGTTGTCGGGGCGGGGGGCGAGGGCGGCCTGAGCGAGAGGCGTGGACTCTGTCAGATCCATCGGCCGAGCCCGCTTGTTCCCCGCGGTCAGCATGTCCAGGCACACATTCGTGGCGATCCGATACAGCCACGACCGCAGCGACGACCGCCCCTCGAACTTCTCATAACTCCGCCAGGCCCGGATCATCGTGTCCTGCACGGCGTCCTCCGCCTCGAACGACGAACCGAGCATCCGATAGCAGTACCCCGTCAACTCGACCCGGTGCTTCTCCAGCCGGACGTCGAGCTCCACCGTCGCCGTACCCTCACTCATGGCCAACCCACCCCTGTGGCTCATTCAGTCGCACGCACCATCACGCACCAACACCTCGGAAGCTACCGCAGGGCACTGACAATGGCCCGGCGAGTGAGGGAACGTGCAGGTCAGTTCCCCGCGCGCCTTGCAGGGGCGCGGGGAACTGCGCGATCAGCCACGACGGATCCGAGGCTGGGGGTCGAAGGGGCGCAGCCCCTGGGGAGGGGACGGGTAGGGGCGGCGGGGGCGAGAAAAAGCCCGCTCAGTGAACCGGCACCGGCCCACGCCGAGCCGCACGCGACCCCACCACAGTGATCGCCACAACCCCCACCACAGCCAGCAGCCCCAGCGAAACGGTCCCGCCCCAACCCCCGGCATGAAACGCCACCGCCCCCAGCGTGCTCCCCGCACTGGACCCCACGTAATACGCCGACTGATACAGCGCGGACGCCTGCGCCCGCCCCTTCTTCGCCGTGTGACTGACCGCCGAGGACGCCGCCGCATGCCCCGCGAAGAACCCCGCGGTGATGAGGACGAGCCCCAGCAGCACCAGCACCAGCGAGTCGGACAGCGACACCAGCAGCCCGGCGGTCGTCGTGCCGCCCGCGAGATACAGCGCGCCACGACGCCCGAGCCGTCCGACCAGCTTTCCTGCGGTGGACGCCGACACCGTACCCACCAGGTACACGAGGAAGATCGACCCGATGACGCCCTGCGGAAGGGAGAAGGGAGCGTCGGCCAGCCGGTAGCCGATCACCGTGTAGACGGCACCGAAGACCGTCATGAACAGCGCACCGATCGCGTACAGCCGGCGCAGCAACGGGTTCGCGAGGTGCGCCCGCACCGTACGGCCCAGTACCCGAGGCCGCAGCGACCCCGCCACGAAGTGCCTGGGCGCGGGCAGCAGCAGCCGGAAGGCCACCGCGCATCCCACCGCGATCAGCCCGAGCACACCCAGCGCGACCCGCCAGCCCCACTCCTGCGCGACCCACCCGGTGACGACCCGCCCGCTCATGCCGCCGACGCTGTTGCCGGCGACGAAGAGACCGATCGCGGTGATGAGGGCCTTGGGCCGCACCTCCTCGGCGAGGTAGGCGGTCGCCGACGCCGGCACACCGGCCAGCGCCGCGCCCTGTACGGCCCGCAGCACCACCAGCGCCCCCAGCGAGGGCGCGAAGGGGATCAGCAGCCCGACCGTGACCGCGACCGCCAGCGACGCCGTCATCAACGTACGCCGCCCGAACCGCTCCGACAGCGCGCTCATCGGCAGCACGAACAGCGCCAGCGCACCGGTCGCCGCCGACACCGTCCAGCTCGCCGCGCTCGCCGTGGTCCCGAAGCCGTCCGAGATCAGCGGCAGCAGAGCCTGCGTGGAGTAGAGGAGGGCGAAGGTCGCGACACCCGCGAGGAACAGCGCCAGACTCATCCGGCGGTAGCCGGGCCCACCGGGGGTCACGCGGGAGTCGGCGGTGTGCGATCGGTCGGACGTGGCTGCTACGGCGCCCACGGTGGTGGACGCCTCGGTACTGGCGGAAGGCATGCCTCGAACCTACGTACGCCGCCGTTCATCCGTCCAATGCATGGAACCCCCATAATCGTTCCTGTGACGCATGAGCAGAGGTCAGGGCGGCAGCTGTCACCGTCCAGTGACACAAAACAAATCGATGGCCATGCCACCGATGAGCCGGAGGCGATCGAGGACATCGTCCTGCGCCTGGCCCCGCGCCTCGCCTACTTCGCCGGCGTCGCCCGCACCGAGCACGTCACCCGGGCCGCGCACGAGATGCAGGTCCCACAGTCGACCCTGTCGCGGGCGATGGTCCGGCTCGAACAGGATCTGGGCGTCGACCTGTTCGCCCGCCGGGGCCGCACGGTCTCCCTCACCCACGCCGGACGCACCTTCCACGCCTCCGTCGAACGCGCCCTCGCCGAGATCGAGCGCGCCGCCGACGAGGTCCGTGCCGACGCCGACCCCGCCACCGGCAAGGTCGCCTTCGGCTTCCTGCACACCATGGGCGCCGAAACCGTCCCCGGCCTCCTCCAGGCCTTCCGCGCCGAGCACCCCCGTGTCCGCTTCAGCCTCGTCCAGAACTACGGCGAGGCCATGCTCGAACGCCTACGCGCGGGCGAGCTCGACCTCTGCCTCACCTCCCCGGTCCCCGACGCCCCCGACCTGGTGGCCCGCCGTCTGGACGAGCAGAAACTCCGCCTGGTCGTCCCCGCCGACCACCGCCTGGCCGCCCGCAAACGCGTCCGCCTCGCCGAGGCCGCCGACGAGAACTTCGTCACCCTCGAACCCGGCTACGGCATGCGCCGCATCACCGACGACCTCTGCAAGGAGGCCGGCTTCAAGCCCCGTATCGCCTTCGAGGGCGAGGAGGCGGAGACCCTACGGGGCCTGGTGGCGGCAGGCCTGGGCGTGGCCCTCCTCCCGCCCCCGGCCGTCCCGAGACCAGGAGTGGTGGAACTGACGGTCACGGCCCCCAGAGCGGCCAGAGAAATCGGCGTGGCCTGGCTGGACGGCCACCCGGACACACCCCCGGTGGCGGCCTTCAAGAAGTTCCTGCTGTCGAGAAGGGGCAACTTGCTACCGAGTTGAGCGGCAGTCGACCCCGGGGGCGCGGGGCTGTGTCGATATGCGGCTCCGCCGCGTGGGCGCGACCAGCCTCCACCACCCGAGGCCGCGCCGCGACCTCAGACCCCCCTCTGCGGGCGAGCCACACCGAAGCCGGAGGCAAGCGGCATACGCAACCCCAACGGCGGCGGCGCGGCAAGCGCGTCCTCGACAGGCCGGGAGAACGCCCGGCCGAACAACGCCCCCATCACGAAATCCGAAGCCAACGCATGCACCTCCTCCCGGTACTGCGTCAACCCATGCCGGTCCGCATGCACCTCGAACCGGCAGATATCGGGGTTCGTCTTCTTCGCCCGCGCCGCGAACCGGAACGACAACTCGGGATCGACCCGTTCGTCATTCGTGCCGTGCACGATCAGCACCCGCCGCCCCGACAGCTGTTTCACCGGCTCGGGCGGCGCGGCCACATCCTCCTCGGGCAGCCAGGGAGCGAGGGCCAGCACGGAGTTGACGGCATCGTGCCCACCCGCGTGGAGCGCGGCCCGCGCCCCCATGTGAAGCCCGGCCAGACACACCGGAACGTCCCCATAACGCCGGACCACCTCGTCCGAGGCCCACTCGGCATCACGCGCGAGCCGCGCCTCCGTACCGTTCCACCCCCGGTAGCGGTAGTGCACGACATGCGTGGCCAGCCCCTCCGCACGGCCCGCGCGGGCGAGCCGGCGGCCGAGGGCGAGCACGGAGGCAGTGGCCATCATGGGGGAGGGTCTGCGGGTGGATGCCTCGTCGCCGGCCGGGAGCAGCAGGACGACACCGCTGACCGTGCTCGGCTCCGGGCCGATCGTCCGCCCAAGGCGGGGCGTGCGGACCGTCATTGCTTGCTGCGCCATGACAGAACAGTGTCAGAAGAGATGGTGTACGCCACTCGTCCTGTGGGTCACCGTTGGGTATCGACGGGATCACCCGACAGGCGATCTACGCGCGTAGGCATTATCGTGCCAAAATGACGAACCAGACCGACCCGACCGGTAGCACCCCGGCTCCGGACCAGATCCGCCGGGCGCCCAAGGTTCTGCTGCACGACCATCTCGACGGCGGGCTGCGCCCCGCAACCATCGTCGAACTCGCCCGCGACAGCGGGTACTCCCAGCTCCCGGAGGCCGACCCCGACCGGCTCGGCGGCTGGTTCCGGGAGGCCGCCGACTCCGGTTCGCTGGAGCGGTATCTGGAGACCTTCTCCCACACCGTCGGTGTCATGCAGACCCGGGACGCGCTCTTCCGGGTCGCCGCCGAGTGCGCCGAGGACCTCGCCGCGGACGGCGTCGTCTACGCCGAGGTCCGCTACGCCCCCGAACAGCACCTCGAGGGCGGCCTCAGCCTCGAAAAGGTCGTCGAGGCCGTCAACGAGGGCTTCCGGGAGGGCGAACGGCGGGCCAGGGCCGACGGCCGCCGTATCCGCGTCGGCGCCCTGCTCACCGCCATGCGGCACGCGGCCCGCGCCCTGGAGATCGCCGAACTCGCCAACCGCTACCGCGACCTGGGCGTGGTCGGCTTCGACATCGCCGGCGCCGAGGCCGGCTATCCGCCCACCCGGCACCTCGACGCCTTCGAGTTCCTCAAGCGCGAGAACAACCACTTCACCATCCACGCCGGAGAGGCCTTCGGGCTCCCCTCCATCTGGCAGGCGTTGCAGTGGTGCGGCGCCGACCGGCTCGGCCACGGTGTCCGCATCATCGACGACATCCAGGTCCACGAGGACGGCTCCGTGAAACTCGGCCGCCTCGCCTCCTACGTCCGCGACAAGCGCATCCCGCTGGAACTGTGCCCCAGCTCCAACCTCCAGACCGGCGCCGCCCGTTCGTACGCCGAGCACCCCATCGGGCTGCTGCGGCGACTGCACTTCCGGGCCACCGTGAACACCGACAACCGGCTGATGTCCCACACGAGCATGAGCCGCGAATTCGAGCACCTTGTCGAGGCTTTCGGCTACACGCTCGACGACATGCAGTGGTTCTCGGTCAATGCTATGAAGTCAGCATTCATTCCTTTCGATGAACGACTGGCCATGATCAATGACGTGATCAAGCCGGGATATGCCGAGTTGAAATCCGAATGGCTGTTCCGGCAAACGCCCTCCACCAGCGGTTCTGTCAACGAACAGAGCTGAACGGCGACTTCGGGAAGCGGTCACGCCGGCGGTGACGCGGCCGCTTTTCGATGTTTGCCTCCGGCGGGACTTTGGTGTTTACGTTTCGGCACCGCTCACCACCCGTCAAACGCATTCCAAGGACGCATTCAACATGAAGCAGTCTGCTGCCAAGACCCTCGGTGTCGCCGTCGTCGGCGCCGCCATCGCCGCTGCGGGCGCGGGCGCCGCGAACGCCGCCCCGAGCGCGCCGAGTGTCCCCGAAGCCTCCCAGGCCCTCGGCACCGTCACCCAAGCGCTGCCCGTGGAGAAGGTCACGAAGGCGCTGCCGACCGCCACCGGCGCCCTCACCCAGGGGCAGAGCGCGCTCGGCACCGGTCTGGAGGCCGCGCAGCCCGCCGCCGCGGGTGCCCTCGCCGAGGGACCGACCGCCCCCGTCGCCGGACTGCTCGGCGGCCTCCCCGTGGGCAAGACCCTCCCTGGCAAAGGCCTCGGCGTGAACGGCCTGCCCCTCGGTGGCGGCGCCTGAGCCGCACCGCACCAGCTCCGCCCGTATGGGGCGCACCCTTGAAGGGTGCGCCCCATCGGTGTGTGCGTCAGCGGCGTGCGTCAGGTACGCACGTCAGGTGTGCGCGTCACCAGGCCGTGCGAGCCTTCTCCTCCGAGGGGAACAGGATCCACAGGGCTATGTAGAGCAGGAACTGCGGGCCCGGAAGCAGACACGACACCAGGAAGATCACGCGCATCGTGGTCGCGGAGGTGCCGAAGCGCCGTGCCAGCGCAGCGCACACTCCGCCGATCATCCGGCCTTCGGTGGGGCGGGCAAGGCGGCTCATGAGGGCTCCTTCGTCAGCGTAGGACGTCGGCCGCGGGCCGACGGTGGGGGCGGGGCCTCCTTGTGGCCGCCGCTCTCTTTTCCACACCTTCGACGCTACGGTGACGAAGCGGACGAAGCGTCCCTCTATGGAGCCATTCCGACCCTGGGAATCGTCGGGGTCCGACCCTGAGACGTCTCCTCACGGCGCAGGCTGGCCGCCCGGACCCGGGTCTCGGCCCGGCGCCGGAGCGCCGACCTGACCACCGGTACGACCGCGAGATGGGCGAGGCCCACGCCGACCGTGTTCAGCAGGATCGAGTCGATGTCGACGACCTGACCGGGCACGCCGGTCTGCAACAGTTCGATGGCCAGCGACAGCAGCGCCCCGGCCGCGACCGACCGGGCCAGCGAGGCGAGTGGCGACACGGCGAGTCTGCCGTGCGTCATCGGCAGCAGGACGCCCAGCGGGGCGAGCAGCGCGAGGCCCTCGCCGATCCGGCGGGCCGCCTCCGGCCAGCCGAGGGCCACATCGGCTCTGATGCCCGCGAAGGGCCGCAGATTCGCGGGACTCATCCAGGTGACGTCCAGTGGACGCAGCGTGATCCAGGCAACGACCGCGAGATGTGCGGCGAGGAGGACACCCCCCGCCGCACGGACACGGATCCCGGCGCTACCGCCGTTCGTACCTTGAGGCTGCACGCCCCCCAAGACGCGGCCCCCGGCACGATCGGTTCCGCTGTCTTTTTTGTGGCTCGGTTCGCCTCCGGGGCGCAGAAGCCTGTGTCGAGAGCGCGACCGTGCTCGACCCCTCCTTCGTCGGGGCCGCCGCGCGCTCGCACTCTCGACACAGGCGCGCCCCTTCGGCTCACTCGCCGGCTCTTCTGCACCGAGCCCCGCAGTGGGCGTCCCAGTGAGCCCTGCAGCGGGCGTCCCGGTGTGCCCCGCAGCGGGCGTCGCCCGGCGCCGTCAGGTACGCCCGACCTCCGTGGACGGCGGGTTTCCCGCCCCCGGGTCCGACTGGGTCTCCGGGGCGCACTCGTAGCGCCTCAGGGACTCGGCGCTGGTGCTGCTGCCCAGGACCACCGAGCCGTTGTCGCCGGCGGCCGCCGAGTCGGCGAAGGTGCAGACGATCTGGGCGAGGGCGTACTTGGGGAGGGAGTCGGGGGCGATGGACAGGCGGAGGGCGTCCTCGGGGTCGCCGGGGCGGGGGCCGGTCACCGTGAGGCCGGACGGTACGGCGGTGTCGTAGCCGGCCTCGTCCTCGACATCGGAGAGGTCTTCGGCCAGGGCGTCCAGGAGGCCCTGTGCGACGACGACGCGCCGCGTGGCCTCGTCGGTGCCCTCGGCCACCTCCACCGAGCGGTTGACCCGCACGAGCGCCCCGGAGCAGAGCAGGAACACCTCGACCGGCATGGACGGGGTCGCCTGCGTCGCGATGTCCGTCACCGACAGCTCGCACGGCACCATCGAGGGCGCCGGGCCGAAGTCCGTCGGCACCTGCGTGGCCCGGATGCCGCAGCCGGCGAGCAGTCCGGCGAGCACCCCGGTCGCGGCCAGCACCCGTACGCCTCGCACGCGTGAGCCCCGTACGCGTACGGCCGGCACTCGCACGCCCTGTCTTCCCGCGTCTCGCCCTCGCGCGTCTCGTATCGTCACTGCCCGTCCCCTTCGATGCCCGCCGGGCCGTCGTCGCCCTGGTCGTCGTCCCGTTCCTCCGCGATCAGTGAGGCGGCGTCACGGGGCAGACGGAGGGTGAAGACCGCGCCGCCCTTCGGGGAGTTGGCGGCGGTGATCTCGCCGCCGTGGATGTGGGCGTTCTCCAGGGCGATGGACAGGCCGAGGCCGCTGCCCTCGGAGCGCGGGCGGGAGGCGCTCGCCTTGTAGAAGCGGTCGAAGACGTGTGGGAGGACGTCCTCGGGGATGCCGGGGCCGTGGTCCCGCACCTCGATCAGCAGGTCGTTGCTCTCCTCCCGCACCGAGACACGCACCGGCGAACCGCCGTGCTTGAGCGCGTTGCCGATCAGGTTCGCCATGATCACGTCCAGGCGGCGCGGGTCGAGGTTGGCCATCATGCCGCGCTCGGCTTCCAGCTCCACCGCGTCCAGCCAGGCGCGGGCGTCGATGCAGGCGGTGATCTGGTCGGCTATGTCCACGTCGTCGAGGACGAGGCGGGCCGTGCCCGCGTCGAAGCGGGTGACCTCCATCAGGTTCTCGACCAGGTCGTTGAGGCGCCGGGTCTCGCTGACGACGAGCCGTACGGCCGGTTCGATCATGGGATCGAGGCTGCCCGTGTCGGCGTCCAGCTCCTCCTCCAGCACCTCCGTGACAGCGGTGATCGCCGTCAGCGGCGTACGGAGTTCATGGGACATGTCGGCGACGAAGCGGCGGGACGCCTCCTCGCGGGCGCTCATGTCGTCGACCCTCTTCTCCAGGGACTCCGCCGCGAGGTTGAACGTCCGGGAGAGATCGGCCAGTTCGTCCGTGCCGGAGACCCGCAGCCGGGTGTCGAGCTTGCCCTCGCCGAGGCGCCGGGCGGCGACACCGAGGCGCTGCACCGGCTTCAGCACGGTCGTCGCGGCGGCCTGCGCGAGCAGGGCCGAGCCGATGAGCGACAGACCCGTCGCGATACCGAGCGACCAGGCCAGCGAGTTGAGGTCCTTCGCCTCCTCCGCGAGGGACTTGCGGATGTAGCCGGTCGGCCCGCCGCCGATCATCTTGGCGCCGCCCACCAGATACGGGGTGTCGCCGTCGATGACCCGCTGCCAGTACACGTGGTACGCGTGCCGGTTGCCCGAGGTGAGCTTCTGCCGCTTGTTCACGGCCTTCTGCAGGGAAGCGGGCACGTCCTCCAGCGAGAAGCCGTCCAGCGCGTTGTCGGTCGAGGCACCGGACACCGCCTCGCCGTCGGCGCCCTCGGCGACGAGCAGCACGCTGGAACGCTCGCCGCCCTCCGCCATCTTCCGCGCGGCTATGCGCAGTTGATCCTGCGTCGGGTTCGGGCGCAGCGTGCTCACATGGCTCTGCATCTCCCGCTCGAAGTCGTTGAGCGCCGCGTCCTGCGCGCGCGTCTGCACGGCCTCGCGGTTGAGCCAGTACGCGATACCGGACGCCGACACGGCCGCGGTGAGCGCCACCAGGCCGAAGACGACCACCAGACGCAGCCGCAGGCTGGTGAAACGGATCCGGGACTGCACTTTCCTGCGAGCCGCGGACCAGCCGCGGTTCCCCCCTCGAGCGTTGGTCACTGAGGAGTGTCCAGCCGGTAGCCGACACCACGCACCGTACGGATCAGGGTCGGCGACGACGGTACGTCCTCGACCTTGGCGCGCAGCCGCTGCACACACGCGTCCACCAGGCGGGAGTCGCCCAGGTAGTCGTGCTCCCACACCAGACGCAGCAACTGCTGCCGGGACAGGGCCTGTCCGGGGCGGCGGCTCAGCTCCAGGAGCAGCCGCAGCTCGGTGGGCGTCAGCTGGAGGTCCTCGCCGTTCTTCGTCACGGTCATCGCCGCGCGGTCGATCACCAGGCTGCCGAAGGTCGCCGCGTCGTTGGCCTCACGCTCACCGCGCCGCAGCACGGCGCGGATACGGGCGTCCAGGACGCGCCCCTGCACGGGCTTGACCACGTAGTCGTCCGCACCGGACTCCAGGCCCACCACGACGTCGATGTCGTCGCTGCGCGCGGTGAGCAGGATGATCGGCAGCTGGTCGGTGCGCCGGATGCGCCGGCACACCTCGAAGCCGTCGATGCCAGGCAGCATCACGTCCAAAACGATCAGATCCGGCCGCTGTTCGCGCAGCAGCTTGAGACCATCCTCGCCGGTGGCGGCGGTGGCGACACGGTGCCCCTGGCGCGTCAGTGAGAGCTCCAGGGCCGTGCGGATGGCGTCGTCGTCCTCGATCAGCAACAGGGAAGGCACGGGCTCATTCTGGCCCATGGCATGGCGCCGAATCGACTGTTGGGGGCCTCCCACCCATCTCTCCCACAAGATCGTGCCGTTCGCGTAGCCGTACGACTCTTCTCTGTGATCAACCTGTGCCCGGACTGGGCCGGACCCCTGTGACAGGTCTGTGACAGTCGGCGGACACGGCCATGAAGGTGGGCGGGCAATCTTTTCGGCACAGGCAAGGAAACACCGCCCGACAGCACGAAGGGGCGGAGCCGGAGAAGCACGGACGAGCACCACGGCACAGCACCACAACCGGAACTCCACGACGGGGGGCGCGAGATGAACACGCTGCACAGCACCAGCACTAGCGCAGTTGTCACGCGGCTCCACGACGTCATCCGGAACACGGAGAAGTCCGGTGCCGTGAGCGGGCGGGGGTGCGCTCGCGGCACCGGGCGTCAGCACACCACGTACATGTCGGTGGTTGACGCGCATGTGGGGGGAAGCAACACGGGGGTCACGGGGGTCACCCACGGGGGAACGGGGACCGCGTACGGGGAGGGCACGGGGGAACGCCGGTCTGTGTCGGAGGCGGAGTTCACCGCCTACGTCCAGGAGCGTCGTGCCTCCCTGTACGCAACCGCCTACCACCTGACCGGAGACCGCTTCGAGGCCGAGGACCTGCTGCAGAGCGCGCTGTTCTCGACCTACCGGGCGTGGGACCGGATCAGTGACAAGGCCGCGGTCGGGGGCTACCTCCGCCGCACCATGACCAACCTGCACATCAGCGCGTGGCGTCGCCGCAAGCTGAACGAGTACCCGACCGAGGAACTGCCGGAGACCGCCGGTGACACGGACGCGATGCGCGGCACCGAACTGCGCGCCGTCCTGTGGCAGGCGCTCGCCCGGCTCCCCGAACTCCAGCGCACGATGCTGGTCCTCCGTTACTACGAGGGCCGCACCGACCCGGAGATCGCGGACATCCTCGACATCAGTGTCGGCACGGTGAAGTCCAGCATCTGGCGGTCGCTCCGCCGGCTGCGCGAGGACGAGGTCCTCAGCTTCGGCCGTGACGAGGAGGAGTCCTTCGGGGAGCTTGTCGCCTGAAGGTCTGTGGGGGGAGCAGGTAAGCGGGGGGAGCACGGGGGAAACGGGGAGATCGCGGTGGCGCGGGGGAGCGCCGCCGTGACAACCGGGGGGAACACGGGGGAAACCGGCGGGGGTCACGGGGGATCACGTCGGGGGAACACGGGGGAAGCGGGACTGGAGGGCCGGGGGGTCCGTCCAGTCCCGCTCTACGTGTGTGTTCAGGCCGTCGCCTTCGCGCAGTGGCCCGCGGCCGCCGCCGCGAGACGCCCCAGCGCCTCGTCCCTGTCGCAGGGGTGGGCGCCCAACTCCGTCTGGCGGGCCACGATCGAGCGCTCCAGACGCATCAGCCGCCAGCCGCGCCGCAGCAGGAACGGCACCGACTTGCGGCCCTCCTTCAAGTCACGCAGGAAGCGGCGGCGGAAGGTCTTCACCGGCCCGCGCGTCAGGCACAGGGCGTCCGCGAGGACACCGAGTTCACGGCAGCGGCCGACGATCTCGGCGGCGAAGATGCCTTCGGCGATGAACACCGGGGTCCGCTCGATACGCAGGGCCTCCGCGCCGGTGCGCGCGCTGAGCGAGATGTCGTACGTCGGGACCGTCGTACGGCCCGTGCGGCACAGTTCCTCGATCGCCGCGACGGCGACGTCCGCGTCCCACGACAGCGGGTGGTCCCAGTCGATGTCCGCACTGCCCTCCACCTGCGGCAGCGTCGGGTCGTCGCCCTCCTTGTAGAAGTCGTCGAGCCGCAGCACGGGCAGGCCGGAGCGGGCGGCGAGGAGGGACTTGCCTGAGCCGGACGGACCGGACAGCAGGACGACCCGGGTCGGTATCGGGGGATGCGAACTCACGAGAGTCCAGTGTGAGGCATCACGCGGCTCTCGCCGAGTCGGCGGGTCGCCCTTGGAGCGCACATCACACCTCAACTACCGTACGTATCTCCATGATTACTTTCCGCAGTGGAAACGCACAGGAGAAGGTGGCACCGCTGATGGCTCGACTTTCGGCTCCCCAGGACTCCACCGCCCGGCGCGCGTTGCTGGCCGTCACGACCGTGGGGGTCGCGCTCGGCGCGGGCGCCGGTACGGCTGCGGCGTCGGACGGGGCCGCCCCGCTCGTCGACGTGGTGCGCACCCGGCCCGCCTCGCTCGGCAAGATCGACCCGCAGGCGGGCCTCCAGGCGCTGACCGCCACCGTCGGCTACGTCACCGGCCCGGTCGCCGGCCTCAAGCCCAACCCGCTCGCGGGCACGGGCGTCGACCCCCTCGACAACGGGGTGGGGACGCAGCTGGCCGACTTCAGGCCGCTGACGTCGACGGCGCTGACGCGACCGGTGGCGCAGGCGCCGTCGGTCGGGAGCATTCCGGTGGTGGGTCAGGTGGTGGGGGGCTTGCGCTGAGCGCCCCGTAAGGGGGCGGGGAACTGCGCGACCAGCCGCGGACGGTCTGCACCGTCCCGGCGGCCCGCAGTTCCACGACGCTCTGGTTCAGTACGCCGACCCGGACGCCCCCAGCGACCCCGTCGGGTGCCACACCGTCTTCATCTCGAGGAACGCCGTCATACGGTCGGTGCCGGGCGTGGCCGTCCAGTCGTCCACAGGCTGTGGACGCAGGACGCGCTTGAGGTTGTCGGCCGCGGCGATCTCCAGTTCCTTCGCCAGGACGTCGTCCGCGCCGGCCAGGTCGATCGCGTTGACGTCCTGGTGGGCGGCGAGGGGGGCCGCGATCTCCGCCGTACGGCCGGAGAGGATGTTGACGACACCGCCGGGGACATCGGAGGTGGCCAGGACCTCGCCCAGCGACAGTGCGGGGAGCGGGGACTTCTCGCTCGCCACCACGACCGCCGTGTTGCCCGTGGCGATCACCGGGGCGAGGACCGAGACCAGGCCCAGGAAGGACGACTCCTGGGGGGCCAGGACCGCTACCACGCCCGTCGGTTCGGGGGAGGAGAGGTTGAAGTACGGGCCCGCGACCGGGTTTCCGCCGCCGACCACCTGGGCGATCTTGTCGGTCCAGCCCGCGTACCAGACCCAGCGGTCGATCGTCGCCTCCACCTGGGCAGCGGCCTTCGACTTCGACAGGCCCTCGGCGTCGGCGACCTCGTGGACGAACTGCCCCTTGCGGCCCTCCAGCATCTCCGCGACGCGGTAGAGGACCTGGCCGCGGTTGTACGCCGTCGCGCCGGACCAGCCGCCGAACGCCTTGCGGGCGGCGACGACCGCGTCACGGGCGTCCTTGCGGGAGGAGAGCGGGGCGTTCGCCAGCCACTTGCCCTTTGAGTCCGTCACCTCGTACACCCGGCCGCTCTCGGAACGCGGGAACTTCCCGCCGACGTACAGCTTGTAGGTCTTGAAAACAGACAGGCGGTCAGACATCGAGGTACGCCTCCAGGCCGTGGCGGCCGCCCTCGCGGCCGAAGCCCGACTCCTTGTAGCCGCCGAACGGCGAGGTCGGGTCGAACTTGTTGAACGTGTTGGACCAGACGACGCCGGCGCGGAGCTTGTTCGCGACGGCCAGGATCCGGGAGCCCTTCTCGGTCCAGATGCCCGCCGAGAGGCCGTACTGGGTGTTGTTGGCCTTGGCGACGGCCTCGTCCGGGGTGCGGAAGGTGAGGACGGAGAGGACCGGGCCGAAGATCTCGTCCCTCGCGATGGTGTGCGCCTGGGTGACGTTCGTGAAGAGCGTCGGGGCGAACCAGTAGCCGGAGGACGGGAGTTCGCAGGCGGGGGACCAGCGTTCGGCGCCCTCCGACTCGCCGCGCTCGACGAGCGAGGTGATGCGGGTGAGCTGCTCCTCGGAGTTGATCGCGCCGATGTCCGTGTTCTTGTCCAGCGGGTCGCCGAGGCGGAGGGTGGACAGGCGGCGCTTCAGGGAGGCGAGGAGTTCGTCCTGGATCGACTCCTGGACCAGGAGGCGGCTGCCGGCGCAGCAGACCTGGCCCTGGTTGAAGAAGATGCCGTTCACGATGCCCTCGACGGCCTGGTCGATCGGGGCGTCGTCGAAGACGATGTTCGCGCCCTTGCCGCCGAGTTCGAGGGTGAGCTTCTTGCGGGTGCCCGCGACCGTCTTCGCGATCTCCTTGCCGACGGCCGTGGAGCCGGTGAAGGCGACCTTGTTGATGTCGGGGTGTGCGACGAGGGCGGCGCCGGTCCGGCCGTCGCCGGTCACGATGTTGACGACGCCCTTGGGGAGGCCGGCCTGGCGGCAGATGTCCGCGAAGAACAACGCCGAGAGGGGAGTGGTCTCCGCGGGCTTCAGGACGACCGTGTTGCCCGTGGCGAGCGCGGGGGCGATCTTCCACGCCAGCATCAAGAGCGGGAAGTTCCAGGGGACGACCTGGCCGGCGACGCCGAGAGGCTTGGGATCGGCGCCGAATCCGGCGTGGGCGAGCTTGTCGGCCCAGCCGGCGTAGTAGAAGAAGTGCGCGGCGACCAGGGGTAGGTCGACGTCCCGCGTCTCCTTGATGGGCTTGCCGTTGTCCAGCGTCTCCAGGACGGCAAGCTCGCGGCTGCGCTCCTGGATGATGCGGGCAATGCGGAAGAGGTACTTGGCGCGCTCGGAGCCGGGCAGCGCCGACCACTTCTCGAAGGCCTTCCGGGCGGCCCTGACCGCCCGGTCGACATCCTCCGCGTTGCCCTGGGCGTACTCGGAGAGCACTTCCTCGGTGGCCGGACTGACCGTCTTGTTGAGATCCCCACCCGAGCTTTCGACGAACTCTCCGTCGATGAAGAGGCCGTACGACGGGGCGATGTCGACGATCGCGCGCGACTCGGGCGCGGGAGCGTACTCGAATGCCATGGGTCAGTCCACCGTAACGTAGTCGGGGCCGGAGTAGCGGCCGGTGGCCAGCTTCTGGCGCTGCATCAGCAGGTCGTTGAGGAGCGAGGACGCGCCGAAGCGGAACCAGTGGTTGTCCAGCCAGTCCTCGCCGACGGTCTCGTTGACCAGGACGAGGAACTTGATCGCGTCCTTGGTGGTGCGGATGCCGCCGGCGGGCTTCACGCCGACCTGGACGCCGGTCTGGGCACGGAAGTCCCGTACGGCTTCCAGCATGAGGAGGGTGTTGGCGGGGGTGGCGTTCACCGCGACCTTGCCGGTGGACGTCTTGATGAAGTCGGCGCCGGCGAGCATGCCGAGCCAGCTGGCGCGGCGGATGTTGTCGTAGGTCGACAGTTCGCCCGTTTCGAAGATGACCTTCAGGCGTGCCGTGGTCCCGCAGGCTTCCTTCACGGCGACGATCTCGTCGTGCACCTTCAGGTAGTCGCCCGCGAGGAACGCGCCCCGGTCGATGACCATGTCGATCTCGTCGGCGCCGGCGGTGACGGCCTCGCGGACGTCGGCCAGCTTGACGGTGAGGGGGGCGCGGCCGGCCGGGAAGGCGGTGGCGACGGAGGCGACCTTGACCGTGGAGCCGGCGACGGCGGCCTTCGCGGCGGGCACCATGTCGGGATAGACACAGACCGCGGCCGTGGCGGGGGTCGTCCGGTCGGTCGGGTCGGGGAGGACCGCCTTGGCGCCGAGGGACCGGACCTTGCCCGGGGTGTCCGCGCCTTCCAGGGTCGTCAGATCGACCATGGAGATGGCCAGGTCGATGGCGTACGCCTTGGCGGTCGTCTTGATGGAGCGGGTGCCGAGGGAGGCGGCGCGCGCCTCCAGGCCGACCGGGTCGACGCCGGGCAGGCCGTGCAGGAAGCGGCGCAGCGTGCTGTCGGACGCGGTGACGTCGGCGAGAGCGTGGGGTGCAGCTGTGGACATGGTCACCAGACGAGCATATCTACGCGCGTAGCAGGTGTACAGCCCTCGGTATGAATGTGGGGCGCCCATGAGCTCGGGGAGTGCGGTGATCGGGCGGGTGCGGGTGGTGTGTGGCTGCTCGCACAGTTCCCCGCGCCCCTTCGGGGCGCGACCTCGGCTGCGAACAGGTGCCGGGTGTCGGGCAGAATCGGACGTATGAGCAACCCGGATCGATCGTCGTCCGAGTCGGAGCGCGCGTCCGCGCCCGCGGCCCCGGCGCCTGCCAAGCCCGTGTACAAGGACCGGGTGTACCGGTCGCCCGCCGGGGTGGTGGGTGGCGTGTTGTTGCTGGGGCTGTTCGGGTGGCTCGGTGGGGACGCGGTGGTGTCGGGGGACGGGCTTACGCCTTGGCTGGCGTTGGCCTCGCTGTTGGTGGCGGTGCCGGTTGTCGTCGCCTTTTCCGTGCGGCCGGCTGTGTTCGCCAATGATGATCGGTTGCGGGTGCGGAATCCGTTTCGGGTGATCGAGCTGCCGTGGGCGAGTGTCGTGTCGCTGCGGTCGGGTTACAGCAATGAGGTCATCGACTCGGGCGGCGTCAAGTACCAGCTCTGGGCGATTCCCGTTTCGCTGCGGGCTCGGAAGAAGGCGGCTCGGCATCAGGCCCGGGAGGCTCAGCGGGCGGCCAAGGGGGACGGCGGCGGCCGTACGTCCGTGGACGCGCGGCCCGTGCGGGCGGAGACCGATCAGGTCATGGTCGATCTGCGGGAGCTGTGCGAGGCGCGGGCCAAGGCGGCCGGGTCGCAGGGGGAGCCGAGTGTGCGGTGGGCCTGGGAGATCGTGGGGCCGGCGGTGGCCGGGGCCGTGCTGCTGGTGATCCTTGTCGCGGTGGGGTGACCGGTCCGGGGGCCTTTGGGTGGGGCGCGGCCTGGACGTGGATGTTTGTCGCGCTCTCCGGCGGCCCGTGCGGCTGAACTGTCGGTCAGTACGCCGGTGCGGGCCGCCCTCGGTCGGGTAGTGCGTCTTCTTGTCCTAGGGGTGTCCAAGGGACCACTTCGGCGTGAAGGGTGACCTGGCGTGATCGGTTTGTCCGGGGACGGTCATCGCTGCCTCAGTAGATTGAGGGCGCCGTACTGGGCCGCCCGCGGGGTCTGCGCCTGTGGCCCGCTCCCGGAGGGACGGGCCTGCGGCTCTGTCGTCGGGGCGTGGGGGTGGGGCGTGACATGGCACAGTCAGGAGGAGCGGCGAGACCAGCCGTTACCGTGGGTATGCGCTGTCAGATCGACATCGACGCCCGGGGGAGATTCGGATGGCGGCTCGTGGCGTCGAACGGGCGCTCCGTGGCCGTATCGCCGGCGGTGCATGAGTCGCATGCGCGGTGTCGTGCCGCGTTCATGCGGGTCTGCGGGCTGCACGCGACGTTGGGGGGTGGCATCCAGCACACGGCTGAGGGCAGTGGCTGGGTGTGGTTCGTGTGGGACGGCGGTGGGCGGTCCGTGGCGACGTCCGCGCGGACGTATGAGCGGCATGCGACCTGCCGGGCTTCGTACGAGCGGTTCCGCGCGCTGCTCGCCACGCTCGATCCCGGGGACCCCGAGTTGTGGGGTGAGTCCTGATGGCTACTGACGGGTAGTCGAAGTTGTCCCCGGGCAACCCCTCGTTCACCTCTTGTGATGGACATGTCAATGATGTGACCTGAGCGTCGAGGGTGTGTGGTTCACGAAAAGACGGCCGCGGCTTCCCGGACAGGGACAGCCGCCGCTCGTCGAGCAGAGACAGCCGCGACTCGCCGTCGCCGGGGAGCCCGGGTCCGGCACCGGGCTCCCGCCGGCCGTGGCCGCCGACTTCCCCCGGCGGCTGCACGCCGACTCCGGCCTGCCGGACCGGATCTTCCGGGGGGTGCTGCGCGGCGGCGGCGGTGCGGTCCTCGCCATCATGCTGCTGGTCGGCGGCTTCCTGCTGTACCGGGCGGGGCTGGCGATCGACCGGGTCGGCTGGTCCTTCCTGACCGACGCCGCATGGGCGCCCAACACGGGACAGGTCGGCATCGCGGGCGTCCTGGTCGGCACCGTCCTGATCGCGTGCGTCGCGGTCTGTGTGGCCGTGCCGCTCGCGACGGGCGCCGCCCTGTACATCTCCGAGTACGCCCCGCCCCGGCTGCGCCGGACGCTGATCAGCGTCGTCGACCTGATGGCCGCGGTGCCGTCCGTCGTCTACGGCCTGTGGGGCGTGTTCTTCCTCCAGGACAAGATCCTGCCGACCGCCCGCTGGATCTCCACCTACCTCGGCTGGATCCCGGTGCTCGACGTCCAGGGCGCCGACCCGAACGACCCGCTCGCACCCGAGAGCATCTACACCTCCTCCACCTTCATCGCCGGACTGGTCGTCGGCATGATGATCTCGCCGATCATCTGCTCGATCATGCGCGAGGTCTTCTCCCAGGCCCCGGCCGGTGAACGGGAGGGCGCGTACGCGCTCGGCGCGACCCGCTGGGGCATGATCCGCAGCGTGGTGCTGCCCTTCGGCAGGGGCGGCATGATCGGCGGCACGATGCTCGGTCTCGGCCGCGCCCTCGGCGAGACCATCGCCGTCTTCATGATCATCTCGATGACCTTCGAGATCCAGTGGCACGTCCTGCAGTCCGGCGCCAGCTCGGTCTCCTCCCTGATCGCCCTGAACTACGGCGAGGCCAGTGAGTTCGGCATGTCCGCGCTGATGGCCGCGGGCTTCGTGCTGTTCACGATGACCCTGATCGTCAACTTCGCCGCCTCCTCCATCGTGGCCCGTTCCCGCTCCGGCGCGACGAGTGACGCGTGAGGCTCCCCATCCCGATCCGGCCTCCGTCCCCGATCCCGCCTCCTTCCCCGATCCCGCTCCTGTCCCCGCTTCCGACGCCCGGCCGTCCGTACCGACCGACGAAAGAGCGATCATGACCGTTGCCCCCGAAGCGCCCGGCGCGCGAAAGACGCGTGCGGCGCGTCCGCGTACGACGCTGCCGGGACCGCCGCGCGGCGCGGAACCCGGCGGCGAGCGCCGCCGCACGCTCACCTCGCTGCGCGGCACCGATGTGTACGCCACCGTCGGCTCGGCCGCGTCCGCGCTCGCGCTGACCTGGCTGCTCTTCTCCTGGCTGCTGCCGTTCAACGGCGTCGTCGGCTTCGTCGCGATGGCGTACGGCCTCTTCCTCCTGGTGTACGCGCTGGTCGTGTCCTTCGACGAGGACGGGCCCGCCATCGTCGACCGGATCGCGGCGGCCGTGGTGCGCTCGATGGGCTTCCTGCTGGTGGCGATCCTCGTCTTCGTCGTGGCGTACGCGCTCGTCGAGGGCCGCGAGGCGTTGGTCCATCTGAACTTCTTCACCGAGGACATGCGGTTCGCGGGGCCACTGGAGCCGCTCAGCGTGGGCGGTGCCCTGCACGCGGCCGTCGGCACCCTGATCATGATCACCATCGCGCTGGTGATCACCGTGCCGGTCGGTCTGGTCTGCGCGGTGTTCCTCAACGAGGTGCCGGGCCCCTTCGCGCGCTTCGTGCGCACCATCGTCGAGGCGATGACCGCGCTGCCCTCGATCGTCGCCGGGCTGTTCATCTACGCGACCGTGATCATCGGCCTGGGGATGGAACTCTCCGGCTTCGCCGCCGGGCTGGCGCTCTCGGTGATGATGCTGCCGATCACCATCCGCGCCGCCGACGTCGTCATCCGCCTGGTGCCCGGCACCCTGCGCGAAGCCGCGTACGCCATGGGCACCTCGCGCTGGCGCACGGTCTGGCACGTGGTGCTGCCCACCTGCCGCTCGGGCCTGACCACCTCGGTGATCCTCGGCACCGCCCGCGGTATCGGCGAGACCTCCCCGGTCCTGCTGACCACGATCACCACGCAGGAGCTCAACCTCAATCCGCTGAACGGCGGCATGGTCTCCCTGCCGCTCGCGACCTTCAACTTCGTCAAGTCGCCCGAGCCCCACATGATCTCCCGCGGCTTCGGCACGGCCGCCCTGCTCATGGCGCTCGTCCTGCTGCTCTTCGTGGTCGCCCGCGTCATCGGCGGCCGAGGCCCGGGGCAGCTGACCCGCCGCCAGGAGCACCGGCGTGTGGTCGCCTCCCGGCGCGACGCCCGCCGGTTCGCCGAGCGCTCGGCGAAGGCGGCACCGGCCACCGCTCCGGCCGCGCCCTTCGAGCCCTCGGAGTCCGCCACTCCGCCCGCCACCTCCCGTACAGGACACAGGAGTTCGCCGTGAAACCCGCCACTCGCTTCCGTCTGGCGGCCACCGTGCTGTCACTGCTCTGCGCGCTTGTCGCCGCCCAGACGTCACCCGCCCACGCGGCCTCCTACGCGAAGATCACCGGCTCCGGCTCGACGTGGAGCGCCAACGCCGTCACCCAGTGGGTCCGCAACGTCAAGGCCAACTTCGACATGACGGTCAACTTCACGGACAACGGCTCCTCGCAGGGCCGCGAGCAGTTCAAGAACAACGTCGTCGACTTCGCGGTCTCCGAGATCCCCTACGGCCTCAAGGAACAGGGCGTCACGGACGCGCCGCCCCAGCGCGGCTACGCCTATATGCCGATCGTGGCCGGCGGCACGTCCTTCATGTACAACCTCAAGATCAACGGCAAGAAGGTCACCAACCTCCGGCTCTCCGGTGACGTCATCGCCAAGATCTTCACCGGGCGGATCACCCGCTGGAACGACGCCGCCATCCGGGCCGACAACCCGGGCCTGACCATGCCGGCCCGCCAGATCGTCCCGGTCGTACGGTCCGACGGGTCGGGTACGAGCGCCCAGTTCACCATGTGGATGGCCAAGGAGCAGGCGGCCCTCTGGAACGACTACTGCAAGCGCACGGGGCGCGGCGCGGGCTGCGGCATGACCTCCAACTACCCGCTGCTGAGCGGCTCCGGGATGGTCTCCAAGGCCGGCTCCCTCGGCGTGTCCGGCCATGTGCGCCAGCCGTCGGGCGAGGGCGCCATCACCTACGTCGAGTACTCCTACGCCGAGAAGACCGGCTTCCCCGTGGCCAAGGTGCTCAACCGGAACAACTACTACGTCGAGCCGACGGCGTCGAGCGTGGCGGTCGCGCTGACCAGGGCCGAGATCAACCGGAACAAGAAGTCGGTCAACTATCTGACGCAGATCCTCGACAACGTCTACCGCAACAACGACCCCCGCACCTACCCGCTGTCCAGCTACAGCTACATGATCCTGCCGACCAAGGCGGAGGCCAACTTCACCGAGGCCAAGGGCAACTCCCTCGGCACGTTCGGCCGGTACTTCCTGTGCGACGGTCAGCAGCACGCGGAGCGGCTCGGCTACTCGCCGCTGCCCAAGAACCTCGTCGAGGCGGGCTTCGAGCAGCTCCGCAAGGTGCCGGGCGCGCCCAAGGCGTCGATCAACATCAACAACTGCCGCAACCCCACCTTCTCGTCGGACGGCACCAACACGCTGGCCAAGAACGCCCCGTACCCCAAGGCCTGCGACAAGAAGGGCACCACGCAGTGCAGTGACGGCACGGCCGGTGCCTCGGAGGAGAAGACCCCGGTGAAGCCGGGCGCGAACGGCGGCGACGGGAACTCCGGCGGCTCCGGCTCAGGGGGCGGCGCCGCCACGGGCGGGTCGGGCGCCACGGGCGGTACCGGCGGCACCGACACGGACGGCGACGGTCAGGCCGACACCGCCACCGGCGGATCGACGGCCGCCGGGACGACGGGCGGCACCGTCGACCCCGACACCGGTGAGGTGATCAGCGCCGGCGACACGGGCACCGGCGACACCTCGGTGGCCGCGAACCCGGTCAGCCTCGCCTCGGGCGACGCCTTCGGCATGCGCGGCGCCCTGATGTCGCTGTCGGCCGTGCTCCTCGTCGCGGTGGTCATCGGGCCACCGCTCACCGCGCGGGTCCTCGCGGCACGCACCCGCCGTAAGGGAGAGATGTCATGAGACGGCCGAAGGCACGCATACCTGTGGCGGGGGCGTCCCTGGGCCGGCGGCGGGTGTCCGCGGGCGTGGGAGCCCTGCTCGCCGCCCTCGTCGTGGCCCTGTTGCCGCTGTCGCAGGGCGCCGACGCGGCACGCGCGGCCGCCGCCGACTCGGCGGTGACGGGCTCGGCGGTGACGGGCTCGGCGGTGACCAAGAAGGGGACGAAGGGCGTCCACGACGACTTCTCCGCACTGGAGGTCACCGTCCATCAGACGAAGGGCCTGACCGGGCAGGCGGTACGGGTGA
Source organism: Streptomyces sp. CA-210063 (assembly GCF_024612015.1). NCBI lineage: Bacteria > Bacillati > Actinomycetota > Actinomycetes > Kitasatosporales > Streptomycetaceae > Streptomyces > Streptomyces sp. CA-210063. Next base: position 3,765,920 of record NZ_CP102512.1, on the reverse strand, counting down.
CCTGGAAGGGCGGTACGCCGCGCACCGGCACCGAGGGGCGCAACTTCCTGTCGCTCATGCAGTGCTGGGGGGACGACGCCGCCGGGCCGGACCGGACGCAGTGCGAGTACGGGTTCACCCCGGGCGCGCAGGCGGGAGGCAACCGCACGGTGGCCGTGAAGCCCGCAGGCAGCGCCGACCCGCTGGAGGAGGAGACCGGGACCCCGACCGATCGGAACGGCACCCACTATGTGCCGTTCCGGCCGGTGGCGGGGCAGGGCGACGCCACCACGAGCCCGAGCGACGCGACGTACTTCACCGCCGGCGACACCAACGGCATCCCGTTCCTGCCCCATGACGGAAACGGTGGCGGCGATGTGGCCTTCGAGGTCAAGTCGTCCCTGGAACAGCCCGCTCTGGGCTGCGGCGCCCGCCTCACCCCGTCGGGCGCGGTACAGCCGTGCTGGCTGGTGGTCGTGCCGCGCGGCGCCCATGAACCCAACGGGTCCGGTGGCAACAGCGGAAACCTCACCTCGTCCTCGCTGAGCCGGTCGAACTGGGAGCAGCGGATCGCCTTCCGGCTCGACTTCCAGCCGGTCGAGGACGGCTGCGACGCGGACAAGCCGGAGCGGGAGATCGTCGGCTCCGAACTCGCCACCGACGCGGTCACGTCCTGGCAGAGCGAGCTGTGCAGGACCGGCACCCACCGGTTCACCTTCAGCCAGAACAGCGAGCAGGCGGCCCGGGAGGCGGCGACCTCCCCCGCGGACTCGTCGTCGGGACTCGGCCTCACCCTGGAACCCGCCCAGGCCCCCGAGGGCTCGCCGCCGGTGGTGCACGCCCCGGTGGCGGTGAGCGGCCTGACGATCGGCTTCGTCTGGATGTACCCGAAGCCGACGGGGCAGGGCGCCGAGCGGGCCGACGTGCCCGTGAGGGAACTCAGGCTCAACCAGCGCCTGCTGGCCAAGGTGCTCACCCAGTCCTACGCCGACTCCCTGGTGCCGACCCGGGAGAGCGTTCCCGACCGCATCGCCGGTAACCCGCGGGCCATCGGCCAGGACCCCGAGTTCCAGAAACTCAATCCGGGCCTGGACGGCCTGGACGCGGAATCGAACTCGCCCATCGGCCTCGCCGTCTCCTCGGCCAATTCCGACGCGACCCGGCTGGTGTGGAAATATATTCTGGCGAACCGTGACGCCCGGGAATTCATCCAGGGGAAAACCGACCCCTGGGGAATGAAGGTCAACCCGGAATACAAGAAGGAGGGGGTCATCTCCGACTCCCTGGACTACTACCCCAAGGCCGACCTCACGCCCACCGAACTGGCCTGCACCGAGACGGTGGAGCTGTCCCGCACCGGGCAGGACATGGTGCCGTACGCCAACGACATGCACGCCGCCGCGGTGAACATCCGCCGCGGTGACATCGGCAGCGCCTTCATGTGCGTCCAGGGCGACAACAACATCTGGAAGCTGGGCGGCGGGTCCCGCCCGACCGTCACCCAGCAGCGGCAGTACGGCATCGTCGACGCCCCCTCGGCCGTGCGCTACCAGCTCAAGGCCGCCGCCCTGGCCGACGCCGACGGCGACTTCGTCGAGCCGACCAACGCCTCCCTGCTCGAGGCGGTCGCGCAGATGCCCGACTCGCCGGTCGCCGGCGTGAAGGCGCCGGACCCCGGAAGGGCGAAGGACGGCGCCTACCCGCTGACCACGGTGGTGTACGCGGCCGCCTCGGTGGAGCTGGCCGACGACGCCCGCAAGGACTACGCGCGGGCGATCCGCTACGCGGCCGGCGCGGGCCAGACCCAGGGCACCGACAAGGGGCAGCTGCCCCACGGGTACGCCCCCCTGCCCACGGCGATGCGCGAGCAGGCGGTGCGGGCCGCCGACCAGCTGGAGAAGGGCGCGCCGGAGTCCACCGGCCCGACCTCCCCGCAGGACACGCCGGGCAGCGGCGGCACGTCGGGCGGCGGCGACGCCGGGGCGACGGCCGGCGGGACGGGCGGGGACACGTCCGGCGCCGCGGCCGGCGGTTCGACCGATCCGGCGGCCGACCCGGACGCCTCGGACACCAGCCGGCCCTCCGCCGCCCCGTCGGACCTGACCAAGCAGAACATCGCCTCGTCGGGCGGGCTCACCCCCTCGGACGTGCTCGGGCTCGTCCGCTGGGTCCTGCTGGGCGTCCTGATCGCGGGCGGTGTGGCCGGGCTCGCCGGACCGGTGATGCTGCGGCTGTCCGCGCGCGGGGCGACGCCGGGCGGTCCCCCCGAATGACCTGAAAGGCCGGTGTACGGCCTTTTCCCCGGGGCTCCGGATCTCTTCGGCCGGTACCCCGGGGAAAAGGCGTAGCCGTCACTGAATTCCGTAGGTACCGCCTAGGAAATCTGCTCTTAACTAAATGGGTGGACGGGGTTGGTGGTCGATGTGTGTCGGTGTGCGGAATTGTTTTTGCCGGTATCCGTTACCACGGAGGAGAAATACAGTGAACGTCATTTCCCGTGCACGTCTCGGCGCCGTCCTCGGTGCCGCTGTTCTCGGCGTCGGCGTCTTCGCCGCCCCGGCCCTCGCGGACCCGCCGGCCGGTGACTACCGGGTGCTCGCCGGAGCCGGTTCGGACACCACCCAGGACGTCCTGAACGGCATCGGTGACGCCGTGGACGGCGGCCGGACGATCGCCTCGTACAACGCGACGCCGACCGGCACCGTCAAGACGCGTGAGGTCAACTGCGAGATCGCGCGCCCCAACGGCTCGTCGGCGGGTGTCACCGCGCTGAACACCGCCGTCGACACCAACTCGGGCTGCCTGGACTTCGCCCGCTCCTCGCGCGGTCCGGCGGACACCAGCACCAGCCAGGACCTGACCTTCATCCCGTTCGCCAAGGACGCGGTCTCCGTCGCCGTCCGCGACGACAGCGCCCTCAACAACGACCTGGACCTGACCACGGCCCAGCTCGCGGCGATCTTCCGCTGCGACGCCGGCGCCCGGGTGCTCAACGGCGTGACCCTCACCCCGCTGCTGCCCCAGCTCAACTCCGGCACCCGGACCTTCTTCCTCGGCAGGATCGGCGTGACGGAGGCCCAGGTCGGCTCCTGCGTCGCCACCATGCAGGAGCACAACGGCCTGGCCCTGGACACCGCGGGCGACATCGCGCCCTACTCCATCGCCCAGTACATCTCCCAGGTCACCAATGTCGTCGAGGACCGCCACGGCGCCACCGCCCTCGGCAGGATCGACGGCAGCGAGCCCTTCACCGCGGAGGGCACGCTCAACACCGGCTTCGTCTACAACCGCGATGTCTACAACGTCGTCCCGACCGCCAAGCTGACCGACCCGGTCATCGACGCCGTGTTCACCGGCACCGACTCCAAGGTCTGCACCGCGGTCTCCGCCGGCCAGAGCGTGATCGAGAAGTACGGCTTCGGCCGCATCGACCACTGCGGCGACACCACCGACCCGGCCCTCAAGGGCGAGCGCTGACCAGCGCCCGCCACCCGTCGCACAACGGCCGGGCACCCCACGGGTGCCCGGCCCGGCGGCGTATCCCATCCCGACCGAAACCCCGCGGGGGGAACACGACATGAACCGTCGACCGGCACACCTCAGATCACCCGTGGCGCTGTTGACCAGCTGCGCGGTGCTGTTCGCGGCGCTGGCCACCGTCCTGGCGTTCTCCGGCCAGGCGCAGGCGATCGACTACCAGCGGCTCGGCTCCTTCAGCCTGCGGCCGGCCACCGGGAAGATCGCGGCCGACGTCATCGCGGCCTCGGCCACCACGGACGCCCCGTGCCCGGCCGGCACCTCGACCAACGCCAACCTGACCGCGGTGAAGGTCCTCCAGCCGGGCAACCCGGGCACCGACCTCAACGCCTACAGCAAGCCGCTCGCCAAGGGCGTCAAGGAGACCCGCGACCTCACCACCGGGCCCATCGACCTGCCGCTCATCTCGACGGCCAACCCGCCCCTCGTCAAGGCGACCTCGCTGCAGACGGCGCTGCGCGCGTGGATCCCCACGGGCTCCCTGGACGGCGACTACACGCTGGTGCTGCACTGCTCCTTCACGGGCAGCAAAGCGGTCTTCATCAGGAAGGTCCGCGTGACCGGCGAGGACTGGACCCAGATCGACCAGGTGCCCGCGACCCTCGCCCTCACCACGGCCCCCGAGCGCCCGGCCGTCAACGAGGACTTCAAGCTCAGCGCGGCGGTGACCCCCGCGGGGGCGGCCGGCACGGTGGAGTTCAAGCAGGGCGGCACCTCGCTCGGCACGGCCCCGGTGACCGGCGGCAAGGCGGAACTCTCCCTCAAGGCGCCCGCGGTCGGCGGCGTCACCCACTACACCGCCGACTTCACCCCCACCGACCCCGACGCCCACAGCGCCGCGCAGGCCGGCAAGCCGGTGAGCGTCCAGTACGTCGTCACCGTCAAGGACACGGACGGCAAGACCCTCGGGACCAAGCCGACCCTCCTGATCGGCCAGAAGGTGAACATCACGGTCCAGGGACTCACCCCGGCCGCCAAGGCGGCCGTCTCGCTCACCAACAGCACCGAGAAGTTCACCGACGCGACCGTCAACGCGAGCGGTGCCGTGGACGGTTACGTGTTCACCGTGCCCGACAAGCTGCCCAACGGTGAACAGACCCTCTCGCTCAAGGAGGACGGCGACGCCACCAAGGTGGCCTCCTTCACCTTCACGAGCAGCGACGAGGTCCCCGACCCCGAGGCCGACCTCGAAGTGACCGACGAGAACGGCACCGCCCTGGAGGACAACCCCGACCTCGCCCCCGGCCAGAAGGTGAAGATCACCGCCCGCGGCTACACCAAGGACGCCAAGGTGAAGGTCACGCTCGCCGACAACGAGGCCACCTTCAAGGACGCCACCGCGAACGCCGAAGGCACCGTCGAGAAGTACGGGTTCACCGTCCCCGAGGACATCGAGGACGGCGACCACACCCTGACGCTCGCCGAGGACAGGACCGACGGCAAGAGCGTCGCGTTCGCGTTCACGACCGGTGACGACGGGGACCAGAGCCCCGCCCCCGACCCGTCCGCCACCGAGGGCACCGACAGCGGCGGCACCGACAGCGGCGGCACGGACTCGGGCGGCGGCACCGGCGGCGGTGACACCGGCGGCAGCGGCAGCACGGGCGGCAGCGGTGGCGGTGGCGGCTCCATGGCGTCCACCGGCGCCCAGGCCGGCGCCATCGGCCTGACCGCCCTCGCCCTCGTCAGCGCGGGCGCCGCCCTCGTGATCCACATGCGCCGCAAGGGCCTGCTGGTCTTCGGCGACGACAGCCCACAGCACCCCTGACCGGCCGGGCTCCGGGGGCGCCCGCCGACGCGCCCCCGGCCCCCGCCCGCCGTACCACCCACCCCGCTTCGAGGAGCGCACCCCGTGACCGTGCTCGCGCCACCCACGGCCGATCCGCCCACCCCACCGGCCAACGCACAGCTCACCGCACCGCCCCCCGCCGCCCCGCCGCCCCCGAAGCGGTCCGGGACGCCGAGACCCCCCGCCCGCCCCGGGCTCGCACTCGCCGGGGCGGCCCTGTGCGTCCTGGCCGCGGTCCTCCTCGGGTTCGCCGCCAACCTCACCGTCGTCGGCCATCTGCAACACGCCCGCGACCAGCAGACCGCGTACGACGAACTGCGCCGCCAACTCGCCCTCGGCACCGCCCCCGTGGGCCAGCGCGACTTCGAGGGCAAGCTGTTGCGGACCGGCGCGCCCGTGGCGCTGCTCCGTATCCCCGCCCTCGATCTCAGGGAGGTCGTAGCCGAGGGCACGACCTCCCAGGTGCTGATGTCGGGACCCGGCCACCGCCGCGACACCCCGCTGCCCGGCCAGGCCGGCACCGTCGTCATCATGGGCCGCCAGTGGGCGTACGGCAGCCCCTTCAACCATCTGCACGACCTGCCGAACGGCACCCGGTTCGAGCTGACGACAGCTCAGGGCAAGTCCGTCTACGAGGTCACCGGCATCCGGCGGGCCGGCGACGAACTCCCCGCCCCGCCCGGCCGGGGACAGGGCCGGCTCACGCTGATCACCGCCACCGGCGGCCCGTACACACCGAGCGGTGTGCTGCGTGTCGACGCCAGGCTGATCACCCCCGCGCAGCCCCACCCGCCGCGCGATCTGCGCTCCGGCTGGATCGCCGCGTCCGAACAGGCACTGGCCGGCGACGCCGGCGCCTGGCTCGCCGTCTTCCTGTGGACCCAGGGCCTGCTCGTCGTCGCACTGGTCACGGTCGTCGCGTACCGCGTCTGGGGCCGCTGGCAGACCTGGATCTGCGCGGGCCCCCTCCTCGCGGCCCTGGGCCTCGCGGACTCCCGCGCCATCACGGCACTCCTGCCGAACCTGCTGTGAAGCGGCGCGTCGCCGAATCGCCCGACCATCCGACCCCGTACGGGAGCTGACCCCACCCATGTCCACCGACAGCAGCGCCACCACCGCCACCACCCCCGGCTCCGCCCCGGGCCCCACGGCCGACGACCTCACGGACACCCTTGTCCAGCCGCGCGTCGCCGCCGTTTCCGGGCGGGGGCCCGCGACCCTGCGCGCCGACTCCGTGTCCGCGTGGTTCGGCGACCACAAGGTCCTCGACCGGGTCTCCCTCACCATGCCCGCGCGTGAGGTCACCGCGCTCATCGGCCCCTCCGGCTGCGGCAAGTCGACCTTCCTGCGCATCCTCAACCGCATGCACGAGCTGATCGCCTCGGCCTCGCTCGCCGGGCACGTCCTCCTGGACGAGGCGGACATCTACGACCGAGGCCGCCGCATCACCCACGCCCGCCGCCAGATCGGCATGGTCTTCCAGAAGCCCAACCCGTTCCCCGCCATGTCCATCTACGACAACGTCCTCGCCGGGCTGAAGCTCAACGCCATCAAGTCCTCCCGCGACGGCAAGGACGACCTGGTGGAGGAGTGCCTGACCAAGGCCGGACTGTGGAAGGAGGTCAAGGACCGCCTCCGCCAGCCCGGCGGCGCGCTCTCCGGCGGCCAGCAGCAACGCCTGTGCATCGCCCGGTCGCTCGCCGTCCGGCCCCGGGTGCTGCTGATGGACGAACCGTGCTCGGCCCTCGACCCGACGTCCACGCGCCGTATCGAGGAGACGATCGCGGAACTCAAGGACGAGGTCACGATCGTCATCGTCACCCACAACATGCAGCAGGCCGCCCGCGTCTCCGACAACTGCGCCTTCTTCCTCGCCTCGCACGGCACCCCCGGCGTGATCGTCGAACACGGAGACACGGACGCGATGTTCAACGCCCCGCGAGACGAGCGGACGTCGGACTACGTGAACGGCCGGTTCGGGTGACGGGCCGGGGGCGAGCGGCCGCCAGGAGCCTCGCCGTGCTCGCTGCGGCCGCCCTCGCCGTCTCCTGCGCCCCGGACGGCGGCCAGGTGTCCCGTGGGGCGTCCGGCGGCCACGCGGTGCCGAGCGCCGCGAAGCCGTCCGGTGCCGCCGCGCCCCAGGCCGCCTCCCCCGACGGTGTCCCACGCCCGGAGCCCACTCGCCCGTCCGGCTCCGCCTCCCCGCGGCCCGGCCGGACCACCGCGCCCCCCGCCCCCGGAACCCCGGCAGCCGCCGCCACCGGCATCAAGGGGCCCGACCTCTCCCGTAAGCCCAGCCGGACCCCCTCCGCCCGGCGTCGGGCGCCCTCGTCCTCCGGTCCTTCCCCGGTGGCCGGGCGGGCCGTGCTGCGGATCGGGGCCTGGTCCTCGTATGTCGTGCGCGGTGGGCAGGACGAGGTCGACGCGTGCCGGGACGCCGTGCAGTGGGCCGGGCCCGAGATCGGGCGCGAGGACGGCTACGAGATGCTGACCCTGGTGATCGTCGGCCATGACCACTGCCGCGGCTTCGACCGGTTCGCCGGCCTGCCCGTCGGCAGCCGTGTCACGCTGACGACCGTCCGGGGCACCTGGACGTACGAGGTCTACGCCCACCACATCACCCCCGGCCGGGGCGTGCCCGCCGCCGGCCTCTACTGGGGCGATCTCACTCTGCAGTCGTGCGTGGGGCCGGACACGGGTTTCAGCTACCTCGTGCGCGTCTGACGAACCCGCGCCCGGCCCCGGCGGTGTCCCGACAGTGAAGGGGGCGACAGGACACCTGATGCCGGGCGCTTCTGGGGGGAATGGCTCCGGACATCTGTTCTATGGTGGCGTGAAACGTGCCGGACGAGACGTCCGGGAAGCATGCGACAGCCCAACACCCCATGAACCGGGATGCGTTGGGCCACGGCGGCCGGAGTGTCCACAGAACGATGAGTACGAACCTTGAGCCCCACCCCCAGCCCGGGCCCCCACCGCCGCTACGGCTGCCCGCGTCCGCCGTGCCCGAGGGCTGCGTCGCCTGGAGCGGGGAGAAGATGGAGGTCTGGGCGCGGACCCGGCCGCCCGTGTGGGTGCCGGCCCGTACGCGACCCCTGCACCTCCTCGCCGTGGTCCCCGGCGGCCTGATCGTCGGCTTCTGGCTGGCGAACTTCGCGGGCGTGCCCGCCGCCCTCGCCGCGCTGGTCCCGCTGCAACTGGTCTGGACCCTGGTCAGGCCCGAGGTCGTACGGTTCTCGGCGCCCGTTCTCCTGCTCCTGCTGGCCTGGCACGGGGGCAGCCGCGACGTGGCGACCCTGCTGGGCTCCCTCGCCGTGACCTTCACCTGGGCCATGGCCGAGATCCGGCTGAGCAAGCGCAGGCTCCAGCGGCAGTGGGCCCTGTCGGCCGCCGAGGGCGCGACGGCCACGGTGCCGGACGAGGCGGGGCCCTTGCGGCGTGGCCGGTTCCTCAGCGGGCTCGGCTGCGTGCTGACCGTACTCGGCGCGGGGCTGCTCTCCCTCGTCTCCGGCTGGGACGTCGCCACCGACCGGCACGAGGTCACGCTCGTCGGCTGGTTCGTGGCCGGCTGGGGGCTCACCTCGCTGCTCTCCGGGTGGCTGGGCCGCCGCCGGGCCGCCGCGCTGCGGGGCGCTCCCGTGCCGGTGCTCCGGGTGCTCGTACGCGACGGCGCCGACGGCGACGCCGAGGTCTTCGCCGCCCACGACGTGGCGGCACTGCGGCCGCTGTTCACCGTCGCGGCCGAGGAGTGGTACGAGGAGGACGAGGAGCGCGTCAGCGAGGAGGAGCTGGACGAACTCCTCGGCACCAGCGAGAACGACGACGATGACGATGACGACGAGCAGCCCGGCCCCCTCCGCGAGGCCGTGCTGTACGGGCCGCCGCACGAGGGCGCCGAGGTCGTGATCGTCAGCGCGGCGGAGAAGCCGGCGGGACCGGAGACGCCGGAGGGACCGGAGACGCCGGAGGGACCGGAGACGCCGGAGGGACCTCAGGGGCCGGACGGACCGGGCGAGTCGGAGCGGCCGGGGGATCCGCAGGGGCCGGTGGACCTGGAGAAGCCGGGAGAGCGAGCGGACGCGAACGGCTCCGAGGGGCCCGGCGATTCGCCCGCGGAGCTGGTCGTCGAGTCGTCGACCGGGCCGGTGCGGCCGCTCTCCGACCGGGCCGTACGGCGCCGGACCGCCGCGCAGCAGGCCGGGGCGAGGCGGAGCGCGGTCCACGAGGAGCTGCGTGCCACGGCCGCCACGGAGAGCAGGGCGCGGCTGGGCGACGAGCCGGTACCCCTGCGGCGCTGGCGCGCGGGGTGGCCCGACTGGACCGCCGCCCTCTTCATGATCGTGGCGATCGTCGTCATCGGGCTCTACCCGAACGGGCTGAAGCAGTACGTCCTCGGTGGCGTCCTCGGCGTCTTCGGAGTCCTGGTGCTGCCCCAGATGCTGGCCTGGCGCATCACGGCCGACCGCGCGGGCCTGTGGCTGAACGACTGGCGGGGGACACGGCACATCGAGTGGGACCACCTCATGACCGTCCAGTGCTCCGGTGCCGTGCTGACGGTGGACAGCCTCCGGGCGTCGTTCCCGACCTGGACGGTCCGTGCGGAGCGCTGGCACTGGCTGGAGCGGAAGCTGCGCCTCGTCCACCCGTACGAGAGGACCGCCGCCGAGATCACCGCCATGTGGCGGGAGCCCGCGCTGCGGCCCGGCGGGGAGTACGCGGGCCGAGGCCTGCCGCTGTGGCCGTTGAGCGTGGTGCTGGCCGTGGCGTGGGTGGCGGCGCTGGTGCTGGCGCCGTAACTCGCTCCCAGGCCGCTCCCAGGCCGCTCCCTGGCCGTTCCCCGGACGCTCCCCAGCCGTTCCCCGGCCCCGGACACACGGAGGCCCCAGCCGGATCACCGGCTGGGGCCTCCGTGTGTCCGGGGCCGGGTCAGATACCCGCCGCCGCCGACAGGTCCTGCTTGATCCCGGTCAGCAGGCCGGCCGCCTTCGCGCGGGCCGCCGGGAGATCGGCGTGGGCGGCGACCGGCACCACGACCTCCAGGTAGCACTTCAGCTTGGGCTCGGTGCCGCTGGGTCGGACGATCACGCGGGCGCCGTCGAGGGTGTAGCGCAGGCCGTCCGTGGGCGGGAGCCTGTCCGTGCCCCGGGTGAGGTCCTCGGCCTTGGTGACGGCCAGACCCGCGAGGGCGGTCGGGGGGTGCTCGCGGAGCCGCTCCATCGCACGGGCGATGAGCGAGAGATCCTGGACGCGGACCGAGAGCTGGTCGGTGGCGTGCAGACCGTGCTCGACGGCGATGTCGTCCAGGAGGTCGAGGAGCGTACGGTCCGCTTCCTTGAGCTCGGAAGCCAGTTCGGTGATGAGAAGGGCCGCGGTGATGCCGTCCTTGTCGCGTACCCCCTCGGGGTCGACGCAGTAGCCGAGGGCCTCCTCGTAGCCGTAGCGCAGGTCCTCGACGCGGGCGATCCACTTGAAGCCGGTGAGGGTCTCCTCGTAGGCGAGGCCCGCCTTCTCGGCGATCCGGCCGAGGAGGGAGGAGGAGACGATCGACTCGGCGAAGGTGCCGCGTGCGCCGCGCCGGACCAGGTGCGTGGCGAGGAGCGCGCCCACCTCGTCGCCGCGCAGCATCCGCCAGTCCGCGCCGTCCTTCACCGCCACCGCGCAGCGGTCCGCGTCCGGGTCGTTCGCGACGATCAGGTCGGGGTCCGTCTCACGGGCCTTCGCGAAGGCGAGGTCCATCGCGCCCGGCTCCTCCGGGTTGGGGAAGGCGACCGTCGGGAAGTCCGGATCCGGGTCGGCCTGCTCGGCGACGAGCACCGGCTCGGGGAAGCCGGCCCGGGCGAACGCGGCGACGAGCGTGTCCTTGCCGACGCCGTGCATGGCCGTGTAGACCGTCCGGGCGGTGCGCGGGGAGCCGGGGGCGAGGACCGCGTCCGTACGGGCCAGATAGGCGTCCAGGACGGTGTCGTCGAGGGTGTCCCAGCCGGCCTCGGGGCGGGGGACGTCGTTCAGGGACGGTACGGCGGCGATCTCGGCGGCGATCTCCGCGTCGGCCGGGGGCACGATCTGCGAGCCGTCGCCCAGGTAGACCTTGTAGCCGTTGTCGCGCGGCGGGTTGTGGCTGGCCGTGACCTCCACGCCCGCGACCGCGCCCAGATGCCTTATGGCGAAGGCCAGGACGGGCGTGGGCAGGGGGCGGGGCAGGACGGCCGCGCGGAGGCCGGCGCCGGTCATCACGGCGGCCGTGTCGCGGGCGAAGTCGGCGGACTTGTGGCGGGCGTCGTAGCCGATCACGACGAGGCCACCGGTGGCGCCCTTCTCGCGCAGGTACGCGGCGAGGCCCGCGGCGGCGCGGATGACGACCGAACGGTTCATACGCATCGGGCCGGCGCCGAGTTCGCCGCGGAGGCCTGCCGTGCCGAACTGGAGGGTGCCGGAGAAGCGGGCGGTGAGTTCCGCCGTGTCCGCCCCGTCGATCAGCTTGGCGAGTTCGGCACGGGTTTCCGGGTCGGGATCCTCGGCCAGCCACGCCTTGGCGCGGGCGATCAGGTCGTCGTGCACGGGGGGTCAACCTCTCGTTCTGTGCCTGTGTGTGGGGCCGATTGTCCTCGCCCCCGCCGCGGTGGGCTGTTCGGGTGCGGGTGGGTGGGGGCTGGTCGCGCAGTTCCCCGCGCCCCTTGACGGCATGGGTCGCGCCCGGCGTCTTTCAGGGGCGCGGGGAACTGCGCGAGCAACCACAACCCACCCGCACCCGCCGTACAAGCCGCATCCCCCCGAGCTCTCCCGCGTTCTCCCGCAATCTCCCGCGAGGGCGCCGCGGAGCCCTCGCCTACAGCCGGTTCAGTACCTGGGTCAGCAGCTCACCCATGCGCGTCGCCGAGTCGCGGCCCGCCTGGAGGACCTCCTCGTGGTTGAGGGGCTCCCCGGTCATGCCGGCGGCGAGGTTGGTGACCAGGGAGATGCCCAGCACCTCCGCGCCCGCCTCACGCGCGGCGATGGCCTCCAGGACCGTGGACATGCCGACCAGGTCCGCGCCGATGACGCGGGCCATGCGGATCTCGGCCGGGGTCTCGTAGTGGGGGCCGGTGAACTGCGCGTAGACGCCCTCCTCGAGAGAGGGGTCGATCTCCTTGCAGAGGGCGCGCAGGCGCGGGGAGTAGAGGTCCGTGAGGTCCACGAAGTTCGCGCCGATGATCGGCGACGTGGCCGTCAGGTTCAGATGGTCGCTGATCAGGACCGGCTGGCCGGGCCGCATGCCCTCGCGGAGACCGCCGCAGCCGTTGGTGAGGACGATCGTCTTGACGCCGGCGGCGACGGCGGTACGGACGCCGTGCGCCACGGCGGCGACGCCGCGGCCCTCGTAGTAGTGGGTGCGGCCCAGGAAGACGAGCGTGCGCTTGTCACCGATCCGGTACGAGCGGATCTTGCCGCCGTGGCCCTCGACCGCCGGCGGCGGGAAACCGGGCAGCTCGGTGACCTGGAACTCGGCCTCGGGGGCGCCGAGCGCGTCCACGGCCGGGGCCCAGCCGGAGCCCATCACGAGGGCGACGTCGTGGGTCTCGGCACCCGTCAGCTCGCGCAGGCGCGCGGCTGCTGTGTCGGCGGCGGCATGGGGGTCGCCCTGGATGTCGTCCGGAAGAAGAGATGCGTTCACGCGATGAGGGTATCCGGTCCCGGCCTACGCGCGTAGATGATGGGCCGCACGGGATGGGGATCGTTGTCTTGTCGTTTCCAACAGCGGGTTCGGGCCGAGGGTGTGCCTCGCCCCCTTCGGCCGGCCCTCAACAGGGGCGCTTGCGCAGTTCCATCACGTAGTCGTGGGGCGCGCCCGCCGACTCCGCCGCGTCCGCGACCTCGCCCAGATAGCGGGCCGAGGGCAGGCCGCCCTCGTAACCGTTGAGGACGTAGACCCAGGCCGCCTCCTGGCCCTCCAGCGTGTGTACGCGGATCCGCATCCGGCGGTATATGTCGAGGCCGACGCCGACCCAGCGGTCCATCGCCTCCTCGTCCATGGGGGCGATGTCGTACAGCGCCACGAAGACCTGGGAGCGCGGCGCCTCGACGACCGTGGCGAGCGCGCCCTCCCAGCCCATGTGCTCGCCGCCGAAGGTCAGCCGCCAGTCGTTCAGCCAGCCGGTTGCGCGCAGCGGGGAGTGGGGGGCGCGGCGGGACATCAGCCGCGCGTCCATGTTGCCGGCGTAGGCGGCGTAGAGCGACATGGGGGAGAGAGTACGGGAGCGCTCCGCTTCGGGCCGGGTGCCCAAGGGGGTGGCGGGGGCTGTGGTGTGGCGGCCGCGGGTGCGTTGTGGCTGGTCGCGCCCGCGCGGCGGAGCCGCATATGTCACAGCCCCGCGCCCCTCAAAAGCAAGAGCGCGCCCGGAATCAGGAGCGCCCGCACCCCGACGAAGTGGCATCGGCCGTCGTACGGGACAATGGAGTACGTGACTCGGATCGTGATCATCGGTGGCGGACCCGGCGGATATGAAGCGGCGCTGGTGGCCGCGCAGCTCGGCGCGGAGGTGACCGTCGTGGACTGCGACGGTCTGGGCGGGGCGTCGGTGCTGACCGACTGCGTGCCGTCGAAGACCCTCATCGCGACGGCCGAGGTGATGACGACCTTCGACTCCTCGTACGAGGAGCTGGGGATCATCGTCGCCGACGACACCCCGCACATCGACACGCCCGCGCGTGTCGTCGGGGTGGACCTGGGCAAGGTCAACCGGCGTGTGAAGCGGCTCGCGCTGGCGCAGTCGCACGACATCACGGCGTCGGTGACGCGCGCGGGCGCGCGGGTCATGCGCGGGCGCGCCCGACTGGACGGCCAGCAGGATCTGGACGGGTCGCGCAAGGTCGTCGTACGGGCCGCCGACGGGTCCGAGGAGACGCTGACCGCCGACGCCGTGCTCATCGCCACCGGTGGGCATCCGCGTGAGCTGCCCGACGCGCAGCCGGACGGGGAGCGGATCCTCAACTGGACGCAGGTCTACGACCTGGACGAGCTGCCCGAAGAGCTGATCGTGGTCGGGTCCGGTGTGACCGGTGCCGAGTTCGCCGGCGCCTATCAGGCGCTCGGCTCGCGCGTCACGCTCGTATCCAGCCGTGATCGCGTGCTGCCGGGCGAGGACCCGGACGCCGCCGCCGTCCTCGAGGACGTGTTCCGGCGGCGCGGCATGAACGTCATGGCGCGGTCCCGGGCCCAGTCCGCCAAGCGGGCGGGGGACCGGGTCGAGGTGACGCTCGCGGACGGGCGGGTCATCACCGGCTCGCACTGTCTGATGGCCGTCGGCGCCATCCCCAACAGCGCGGGGATGGGGCTGGAGGAGGCCGGGGTCAAGGTCAAGGAGTCCGGGCACATCTGGACCGACAAGGTGTCGCGGACCAGCGCCCCCGGCGTGTACGCCGCCGGTGACGTCACGGGTGTCTTCGCACTCGCCTCCGTGGCCGCCATGCAGGGCCGTATCGCCATGTACCACTTCCTCGGCGACGCCGTGGCCCCGCTGAACCTGAAGACCGTGTCGTCCAACGTCTTCACCGATCCCGAGATCGCCACCGTCGGCTACACCCAGGCCGACCTGGACGCCGGGATCATCGACGCCGTCGGGGTGAAACTGCCGCTCCTGCGCAACCCGCGCGCCAAGATGCAGGGCATCCGGGACGGCTTTGTCAAGATCTTCTGCCGGCCGGGCACCGGCATCGTGGTGGGCGGTGTGGTCGTCTCCCCGCGCGCCTCGGAACTGATCCACCCCATCTCGATCGCGGTCGACAACAACCTGACCGTGGAACAGATCGCGAACGCCTTCACCGTGTACCCGTCCCTGTCGGGCTCGATCGCCGAGGTCGCGCGCCAGCTGCACACGCGCAAGTCCGGTGGCGGGGTCTGACCGGACCTGGGCGGGTCCGGGACCGTTCCTGTCCCGGTTGGGCCCTATATCACTTCTCGCCCCACCATGCGAACAACTTCTGCTATTCGGCGCAAACTGCTGAAAGCAGATGGTCGTTGGCGTTACTGTCAGTTTCGTGTTCGCTGCAGAACGTCGCCAATTGATCCTCGAAATGGTGCGGGCCAATGGAGCCGTGTCGCTCCGTGAGCTCGCCCGCGTCGTCCAGACCTCCGAAGTGACCGTACGGCGGGACGTGCGCGCTCTGGAGGCAGAAGGACTCCTCGACCGCCGACACGGCGGTGCGGTATTGCCGGGTGGGTTCACGCGAGAGTCCGGCTTTCCGCAGAAGTCTCATCTCGCGACCGCCGAGAAGACGGCCATCGCCGACCTCGCCGCGAGCCTCGTCGAAGAGGGCGAGGCCATCGTGGTCGGGGCGGGGACCACCACGCAGGAGCTGGCACGCCGGCTCGCGCGGGTCCCCGGGCTGACCGTCGTCACCAACTCCCTGTTGGTGGCTCAGGCGCTGGCCCATGCCAACCGTGTGGAGGTCGTGATGACCGGCGGCACCCTGCGCGGTTCCAACTACGCCCTGGTCGGCTCCGGCGCCGAGCAGTCCCTCCAGGGGCTGCGCGTCTCCAAGGCCTTCCTCTCCGGGAGCGGACTGACCGCCGAGCGCGGCCTGTCCACGTCCAACATGCTGTCGGCGTCCGTCGACCGCGCGCTGGTCCAGGCCGCCGCCGAGGTCGTCGTCCTCGCCGATCACACCAAGCTCGGTACCGACACGATGTTCCAGACGGTGCCGACCGATGTGATCACCCGGCTGGTCACCGACGACCCGCCGGGCCACGACGACCGCGCGGTCACCGAGTTGCAGGCCCTGGCCGATCAGGGCGTGCAGATCTCCGTGGCCGGCGCGTCGGGCGGCGGTGGTACGGGAGGTGATCCCGTCCCGGCCCGCCAGTCGCGCCGGGACGTGCCTCTTCCCGGTCCCCGCCGCAACCAGGTCCACGGCTCGGCGCCGCAGTTGCGCAGCGCCACGGTCCTGGGGGACCAGCCGCCGGCCGGTGAGCGGGAGCGGGAACGCGCGGCTCGGGTCGCGGACCTTCGGCGCCGGTAGGCCGCGCCGCCGCGCCGGTCACGGCTTCAGGCCGCGCAAGGTCAGCGTCAGCAGGCGGTCGGCCAACTCCGGATCGTCCGGGGTTTCCTCGGCCGCCAGCGCGATCGCGTGGGTGAGCTGGAGCAGGTCGCCGATGGACACGTCGTCGCGTACGGCGTGCGCCTGCTGTGCCCGCCGCAGGAGAGCGGTGCCCGCCTCCCGGATGGGGGCGCAGCACCGGGCCAGCTCCGAGGCGTTCCCGTCCTCGGCGCGGGAGTCGGTGTATGAGACCGCCATCAGGGCCTGGGCGAGACCTCGGTATTCGCCCGCGTGGGTGATGATGTCGCGCAGCCAGGTGACCAGGGCCGCGCATGGCTGGGCCGCGTCGAGTTGTTCTCGGGCTCTGGCCAGCAGGTCGGCCACGGCTTCCTCGAAGACCGCGCTCAGCAGGGCCTGGCGGTTGGGGAAGTGGCGGTAGAGGGTGCCGATGCCCACGTCTGCCCGGCGGGCGATGTCCTCGAGCGAGGCGGTGGTGCCATGGGCCGCGAAGGCGAGGCGGGCCTCTGTGAGGAGGCGCTCGTGGTTGCGGCGGGCGTCGGCTCGCATGGGCCGGGTCGTCCCCGCGGGTGCCTCTGCGGGGGGCCGGGCCGGGGTGGTGCTCACCTTGGCGTTCACCTGCTCTCTTCGCTGCGTGGCGTCTTCAGCCTAAGAGCTCGGGTGATAGGGGTTGTTGCGCGGGTGCCGGTCGGATGTGGCTGGTCGCGCAGTTCCCCGCGCCCCTAAAAGCAAAGGGGCGCGGGGGTGTCACGTGCGGGTCAGTCCTTGATTTCGCAGATGGCCGCGCCGGAGGTGATGGAGGCGCCGACCTCCGCGCTGAGGCCCTTGATGGTGCCGGAGCGGTGGGCGTTGAGGGGCTGTTCCATCTTCATGGCTTCGAGGACGACGACGAGGTCGCCCTCGTTGACCTCCTGGCCCTCTTCGACGGCGACCTTGACGATGGTGCCCTGCATGGGGGAGGCGAGGGTGTCGCCGGAGGCGACCGGGCCGGACTTCTTGGCCGCGCGGCGCTTGGGCTTGGCGCCCGCCGCGAGGCCGGTGCGGGCCAGGGTCATGCCGAGGGCGGAGGGGAGGGAGACCTCCAGGCGCTTGCCGCCGACCTCGACGACGATCGTCTCGCGGTCCGACTCGTCCTCGGCCTCGGCGGTGTCCGTGGGGGCCACGAAGGGCTTGATCTCGTTGACGAACTCCGTCTCGATCCAGCGGGTGTGGACCGTGAAGGGCTCCGTGGATCCGGTGAGTTCGGGGGCGAACGCCGGGTCGGTGACCACCGCGCGGTGGAAGGGGATCGCCGTGGCCATGCCCTCGACCTGGAACTCCTCCAGGGCGCGGGCCGCGCGCTGCAGCGCCTGCTGCCGGGTGGCGCCGGTGACGATCAGCTTGGCCAGGAGGGAGTCCCAGGCCGGGCCGATCACACTGCCGGGCTCCACGCCCGCGTCCAGGCGGACACCGGGGCCGGCGGGCGGGGTGAACGTGGTGACCGTGCCGGGGGCAGGGAGGAAGCCCCGGCCCGGGTCCTCGCCGTTGATGCGGAACTCCAGGGAGTGGCCGCGCAGCGGCGGGTCGTCGTAGCCCAGCTCCTCGCCGTCGGCGATGCGGAACATCTCGCGGACCAGGTCGATGCCGGTGACCTCCTCGGTGACCGGGTGCTCCACCTGGAGGCGGGTGTTGACCTCCAGGAAGGAGATCGTGCCGTCGGTGCCGACCAGGAACTCCACCGTGCCGGCGCCGACGTAGCCGGCCTCCTTGAGGATGGCCTTCGACGCCGCGTACAGCTCGGCGTTCTGCGCCGTGGAGAGGAACGGCGCCGGGGCCTCCTCCACCAGCTTCTGGTGGCGGCGCTGCAGGGAGCAGTCACGGGTGGAGACGACGACCACGTTGCCGTGGCTGTCGGCCAGGCACTGGGTCTCCACGTGACGCGGCTTGTCCAGGTAGCGCTCCACGAAGCACTCGCCCCGGCCGAAGGCCGCCACGGCCTCGCGGACCGCGGAGTCGTACAGCTCCGGGACCTCCTCCAGGGTGCGGGCGACCTTCAGGCCGCGGCCGCCGCCGCCGAAGGCCGCCTTGATGGCGATCGGCAGACCGTGCTCCTCGGCGAACGCGACGACCTCGTCGGCGCCCGAGACCGGGTCCGGGGTGCCCGCCACGAGCGGGGCGCCCGCACGCTGGGCGATATGACGGGCCGCCACCTTGTCACCCAGGTCGCGGATCGCCTGCGGGGGCGGGCCGATCCAGATCAGATCCGCGTCCAGGACGGCCTGCGCGAACTCCGCGTTCTCCGAGAGGAAGCCGTAACCCGGGTGGATCGCGTCCGCACCGGAGTCCTTCGCGGCCTGCAACACCTTGGCGATGTCCAGGTAGCTGGTCGCCGGCGTGTCACCGCCCAGCGCGAACGCCTCGTCCGCGGCCCGCACATGCAGCGCGTCCCGGTCCGGATCGGCGTACACGGCCACGCTCGCGATCCCGGCGTCCCGGCACGCCCGGGCGACGCGGACAGCGATTTCGCCTCGGTTGGCGATCAACACCTTGCGCACGATGGCTCCCTCTCCTTGAAACAAGCCGAGTTTAGGGACTGCCGACACGGCGTTTCGACCCGTCCACAATGGTGAGCTTGCCCACACGGAGCGTGAACCGGGGCTCGCTCGACCGGCGAAATCCCTTGTCGCACAGCATTGCGCAGGACTCCACTCGGAAACCCTAGCCCTCCGATGTGGTCAAGGTCTCTGTGCGGCAGCGCTGCGGCCGGTTGGGTTTCTTTGTGGAGTCCCTACTAATGGCCCAACGATTCTTTGCTCCCGTGAGAACCCTTGTCCCGGGGTTTACCCGTTAGTAGCGTTCACGATGTCTCGAACACCTACTTGGGGTAACGGGTGGTTGTGCGAGGCGCGGAGAGAGCCGCGTGCACGCACGGCGAGAGCGGCAGGACGACAGTGGAAGTGGGTGGGGGCCGGTGATCCGCAGACCGGTGGCGGTGGTCACGGCGATCGTGCTGTTCGTGGAGGGGCTCGGGATCGCCGGGCTGCAGTGGCTCCTCGGCACCGTCGTCGACCGGCAGAAGATGTCGCTCGCCGGGCTCGATCCGGACGCGATGTCCGTGTCGACGAAGGCCGGGGGCGTTCTCTTCGGCCTCTACTTCGTCTTCTGCGGCGTGGTCGCCCTGCTCGTCGCGCTGCGCAACCGGCCCGCCGCCGGGCTCGGGCGGATCCTGCTCATCAGCGTGGCCGTCGTGCACGGGCTGCTCGGGGCGCTCACGGTGGGGCTGGTGGGGTGGGGCGCGTTCGCGTTCATGATGGTGGGGCTGGGGCTGGTGCTGCTGACGCTGATGACGTACGACCGGCCGGACGGGGTTGTCACCTCTCGCGAGGCGTCCACAACTCCGTGATTCCCACGCCCAGTTGGGCCAGCAGGCGGCGGACCAGGGGCAGGCTGATGCCGATGACGTTGCCGTGGTCGCCGTCGATGCCGTCGATGAACGGGGCCGAGCGGCCGTCGAGGGTGAACGCCCCCGCCACATGGAGGGGCTCGCCGGAGGCGACGTACGCGGCGATCTCCTCGTCGGTGGGGTCGCCGAAGTGGACGACCGTGGAGGCGGTCGCGGAGGCGTAGCGGCCGGTGGCGGTGTCGTAGACGCAGTGGCCGGTCTGGAGGGTGCCGGCGCGGCCGCGCATGGACTTCCAGCGGGCGGTGGCCTCCTCGGCGTCGGCGGGCTTGCCGAGGGCTTCGCCGTCGAGGTCGAGGACCGAGTCGCAGCCGATGACGAGAGCGCCCTTGACCTCGGGTTTCGCCGCCACGACGGAGGCCTTCGCCTCGGCCAGGGCGAGGGCCAGGTCGGCGGGGGTCGGGGCGGACACGGCGTCCTCGTCCACGCCGCTGACGATCACCTCGGGGGACAGGCCGGCCTGGCGGAGAAGGTTGAGGCGGGCGGGGGACTGGGAGGCGAGCACGAGGCGGCGGCTGGGGCTGGGCTGCTGAGAGGTCATGCGGTCAGGGTATCGACGGGATGGTGCGGCTTTCCCGCCGTGGGGGTTGGGGCGCCTTGGGTCCGGTGGGTGGGTCGGGGGCGCGCCGGGGGGTATCCGTCCTCGGAACGGCGCGGAATCGGTCGCCTGGGAAGTTCGACCTGTTGACGCGCCAACCGCTGCGGGCGGACACCCCCCAGCGCGCCCCCTTCGCGCCGTACGCGGCTGCCTCGACGTCGGGCGGCTGCCCGTCCCGCTCAGAGGATGCCAAGGACGAACATCGCCAGGAGCATGGCCAGGGCCATGAGGATGCCGAGCCGCCGAAGCATGGCCTGCGTGTCGCGCAGTTCCTTCGGCGGCTCGTTCTCAGGGTCGGACCAGAGCATGCGTCGATCGTGCGTCGGCCGGGGGGCCGGGCGCCTGAGTACGCGTACTCAATTCGGTAGGGGCGGTTCCGCTCAGCCGGGCCAGTAGGTGCGGCTCCACGTCGTGGGGCCCGGCGCCGGCAGGCGGTGGGCCGCGATGCGGGACGGGTCGGACCAGGAGTCGCGGGGGGAGGGCGCGCCGGGCGGCTCGGTGGCTGCCGCCGCGGCGCGCGCCCGGACGACCGCCAGTGCGGCGGCCAGCTCCTCCGGGGTCGGATTGCCCCGTACGACCTTGATGGTCATGTCGGCTCCCAGCAGACCTAGAGGGGGATGTTGCCGTGCTTCTTCGGGGGGAGGGATTCCCGCTTGGTGCGCAGTTGACGCAGGCCGCGGATGAGGTGGCGGCGGGTCTCGGACGGCATGATCACCGCGTCGACGTAACCGCGCTCGGCCGCCGTGTAGGGGTTGAGGAGGGTGTCCTCGTACTCCTGGATCAGGCGGGCGCGGACCTCCTCGCGCTCCTCCTCGGAGGCCGCGGCGATGGTGCGGCGGTGGAGGATGTTGACCGCGCCCTGGGCGCCCATGACGGCGATCTGTGCGGTGGGCCAGGCGAGGTTGAGGTCGGCGCCGAGGTGCTTGGAGCCCATGACGTCGTAGGCGCCACCGAAGGCCTTGCGGGTGATGACCGTGATGAGGGGGACGGTCGCTTCGGCGTAGGCGTAGATCAGCTTGGCGCCTCGGCGGATGATGCCCTCGTGCTCCTGGCCGACGCCCGGGAGGAAGCCGGGGACGTCGACGAAGGTCAGGACCGGGACGTTGAACGCGTCACAGGTGCGGACGAAGCGGGCTGCCTTCTCGGAGGCGTCGATGTCCAGGCAGCCCGCGAACTGCATCGGCTGGTTGGCGACGATGCCGACCGGGTGCCCCTCGACGCGGCCGAAGCCGGTGAGGATGTTCGGGGCGAAGAGGGCCTGGGTCTCGAAGAACTCGGAGTCGTCCAGGACGTGTTCGATCACCGTGTGCATGTCGTACGGCTGGTTCGCGCTGTCGGGGACGAGTGTGTCCAGCTCGCGGTCCTCGTCCGTGACGGCGAGGTCGGCCTGCTCCGGGAACGCCGGGGGTTCGCTGAGGTTGTTCGACGGCAGGTAGGAGAGGAGCTGCTTGACGTACTCGATCGCGTCCTTCTCGTCGCCCGCCATGTGATGGGCCACGCCAGAGGTCGCGTTGTGCGTGCGGGCGCCGCCCAGCTCCTCGAAGCCGACATCCTCGCCGGTGACCGTCTTGATGACGTCCGGGCCCGTGATGAACATGTGCGAGGTCTGGTCGACCATGACCGTGAAGTCGGTGATCGCGGGGGAGTACACGGCACCGCCGGCGCAGGGCCCCACGACCAGGCTGATCTGCGGGATGACACCGCTCGCGTGGGTGTTGCGGCGGAAGATCTCGCCGTACATGCCGAGGGCCATGACGCCCTCCTGGATACGGGCGCCGCCGGAGTCGTTGATGCCGATGACGGGGCAGCCCGTCTTGAGGGCGAAGTCCATCGCCTTCATGATCTTCTGGCCGAAGACCTCGCCGAGGGAGCCGCCGAGGACCGTGAAGTCCTGGGAGAAGACGGCGACGGGGCGGCCGTCGACCGATCCGTAGCCGGTCACGACTCCGTCGCCGTACGGGCGGTTGTTCTCCATGCCGAAGTCCGTGGAGCGGTGCCGGGCGAACTCGTCGAACTCCACGAAGGAGTCCTCGTCGAGGAGCAGTTCGATCCGCTCGCGGGCCGTCAACTTGCCCTTGGCGTGCTGTTTTTCCACCGCGCGCTCGGAGCCGGCGTGCGTCGCCTCATCGATACGGCGCTGCAAGTCCGCGAGCTTTCCCGCGGTCGTATGAATGTCGATCTCTTCCGGCTCGGACATCGGGATGTGGCTCCCTGCCTGCTCAATGGGGACGTGAGGGTGGTGAGGGTGAAGAGGGTGACCTGCGTTGTATCAGTACGTGCTCAGACGTGACAGCGGTTACTCATCCGTAGAGTAGTGCTGTGCCTACCGTTCAGCAGTGCGGCGTTTACCACACCTAGGCTGGGTTGCATGACGCCGCGAGATGCCTCAGACGACGCGAACGACAGGTTCGACGAGCCGGACCGGCCAGGCCGTGGCCCGTGGTCCGACCTGGACCGGCCGCCCCTCAACTCCGCCTCCCTGCGCCGGGCGCTGATCCGGGAGGGAGGGCTGTGGAGTTCCCTGGACGTGGTGTCGCTCATCGGCTCCACCAACACCGACCTCGCGGGGCGGGCCGACCGGCTTCCCGAGGGGGCCGTCCTCGTCGCCGAGGAGCAGAACGCGGCGCGCGGGCGCCTCGACCGGACCTGGACCGCGCCCGCGCGCTCCGGGCTCTTCTTCTCCGTCCTCCTCAAGCCGGGCGACGTGCCCCTCCAGCACTGGGGCTGGCTGCCACTCCTCACCGGTGTCGCCGTGGCGACCGGGCTGTCCCGGGCCGCCGGCGTCGATACGGCACTCAAATGGCCCAACGACCTGCTGGTGACCGTGGCCGGTGAGGAGCGGAAGGCCGGTGGCATCCTCGCGGAGCGTGCGGGGGCGGAGGGTGTCGTGGTCGGTATCGGTATCAACGTCAGCCTGCGGGAGGACGAGCTGCCGGTGCCCACGGCCGGGTCCCTGCTGCTCGCCGGTGCGGCGAACACCGACCGTGATCCACTGCTGCGGGCCGTGCTCCGGTCCCTGGAGGACTGGTACGGCCGCTGGCGTGCCGCCGGGGGCGACGCTTCGGCGAGCGGCCTGCAGGAGACCTACGCCGCCGGGTGCGCGACCCTGGGGCGCAAGGTGCGCGCCGAGCTGCCCGGGGACCGGTCGGTCGTGGGAGAGGCCGTGGCGGTGGACGGGGACGGGCGGCTGGTCCTCGCGACGGAGGACGGGGTGCAGGAGCCGGTGGGGGCGGGGGACATCGTGCATCTGCGGGCTGTGTGACGTGTGGGGGCGTTGGTGCTTGGGCACCCGGGGGTTGTGCTGGGCGGGGGCGGGTTTCGGCGACGGCGGGGGTCCGGGGGCGCGGCCCCCCAGGGGCCTCGCATCAGTGCCGGGTGCCGTAAAGGCGCAGGGCAGCCACCATCGGTCCCACCTGACGGAGTGAGCTGGCGCACACCTGCCGTAGAGTTGAGGCCGGTCGAGTACGTGACCGCGGGAGATCGGAAGGGCAGCAGGCGTGAGCGTCGAGGACACGGGGTCCGGCACGGACGCGCATGGCCGCGTGGAGCCTCCCCCGCTCTCGGCGTCTGTCGAGCGAGGGGATTCCCACGGCGCGGACGTCGGTGAGGAGGACCCGCTGGCGCTGCGGCTCGAAGGGCTCATTCTCGGGGCCGAGCGCCGCTACACCCCCTTTCAGGCGGCGCGCAGCGCGGGCGTGTCCATGGAGCTGGCGTCCCGCTTCTGGCGTGCCATGGGCTTCGCGGACATCGGCCAGGCCAAGGCGCTGACCGAGGCGGACGTACTCGCGCTGCGGCGGCTCGCCGGTCTCGTCGAGGCGGGGCTGCTGAGTGAGGCCATGGCGGTGCAGGTGGCCCGTTCCACCGGGCAGACCACGGCGCGGCTCGCCGAGTGGCAGATCGACTCCTTCCTGGAGGGGCTGACCGAGCCGCCGGAGCCGGGGATGACCCGGACCGAGGTGACGTATCCGCTGATCGAGCTGTTGCTGCCGGAGCTGGAGGAGTTCCTCGTCTATGTCTGGCGGCGTCAGCTCGCCGCCGCCACCGGGCGGGTCGTGCAGGCCGCGGACGACGAGGAGATGGTCGACCGGCGGCTGGCGGTCTGCTTCGCCGACCTCGTCGGATTCACGCGCCTGACCCGTCGTATGGAGGAGGAGGAGCTCGGCGAGCTGGTCGAGGCCTTCGAGACCACGGCGGCGGATCTGGTGGCCGCGAACGGTGGCCGGCTGATCAAGACCCTGGGCGACGAGGTCCTGTACGCCACCGACGACGCGGGCGTCGCCGCCGAGATCGCCCTCCGCCTCATCGAGACCATGGCCAACGACGAGACGATGCCCGAGCTGCGCGTCGGCATGGCCTTCGGGACGGTGACGACCCGGATGGGCGACGTCTTCGGTTCGACCGTGAACCTCGCGAGCCGGCTCACCTCGATAGCGCCGAAGGACGCGGTCCTCGTCGACGGCGCCTTCGCCGAGGAGCTGACCCGCACCGGCGAGGCCCCCGCCTCCGAGGCCGAGGCCGCCGAAGCCGCGGCCGCCGCGGAGAAGGAGGGCGAGGAACCGCCGACGTACCGCTTCGCCCTCCAGCCGATGTGGCAGCGGCCGGTGCGTGGTCTGGGCGTGGTCCAGCCGTGGCTGCTGACGCGGAGGCCGGGGAAGCCGTGAGGGTGTCGGCCGCGTGAGGGTCGCGGCCGTGTGAGGGTCGCGGCCGTGTGAGGGGTGCGGCCGTGTGAGGGGTGCGGTTGTGGGGGTGTGGGGGTGTGGGTGTGTCGGTGGGCTTGTGGGGCGTGAGCTGCGTGGTCTGGGGCCACGTGGCTCGGGCTGGGTGCCTGGAGCTGGGTGGCCTGGGGGCTGAGTGCGGGCGGCGGAGCCGTGTGGGTCTGAGGCGCTGACGGTTCGTCGTGTCCAGTGAGCCGTGCGGTGGCTGCGGGGCCGTGCCGGCGATGCAGCCCTGTTCGTGTCGCCGGGGACAGGGGTAGCGGCGGGCGTCTGGCCCTGCCGCCGTGGGCCTCGCGGGCCGGGAGCTTCCTGCCGCTGATGCTGTCCGACCCCGCTGTCGGCGCCCTGACGCTGCGGCCGCGGAGGTCTCGCTGCCCGAGGAGTGCCTGCCGCTGCCGGCGGGCTTCCTGCCGTTGTCGCCGCCGGGCCCCGCTGTGGGCTTCACCTGGGGCCATTGCCCTGCCCGCAGCGGGGTGCTCCCGTCACCGGCTCAGGGTGTCGTTGACGCACAGTCCGACGATCGGGACGCACAGGCCCGGCTTTGTGGGCTTGGCGGGGGTTGCGGTGTCGCCGGGGGTGGTCGGGGAGTCGGGGGCGGTCGGCTGCTCGGGTGCTGCCGCTGGTGGCTGGGTGGGGGCCGGTGGGGTGGGGCGGGGTGTTTCGGGGGTGCGGGCCGCCGGCGTCGTGTCTTCGGCGGCCGGGTTCCTGGGGAGGTTCCGGGAGCCTGGTCCGGAGGGGATCGCGACGCCGATCGAGGGGGCGGGCGAGAAAGTCGAGGGGGTCGGTGTGGGGGTGGTCGCTCCCGGCGACTGTGGCTGCGTCGATGCGGGGTTTCCGCCGCCCATCGGGGTGTCGGCGGTCGGGGTCCCCGGGCCCGCCGAGGGCTCGTTCCCCACGGTCGCCCCGGCGTTGGCCGCATCGTCCGTGACCTCGTCCGCCGCCCTCGGTGCCGCGCCCGCCGCCCCGGCACCACCACCGGCCGGATCCGACGCCAGCCGTAGGAGACTCAGCGCCCCCGCCGCCAACGCCATCCCACCCACCGCGAACAGCAACTTCCGGGGCCGGGGCCGACGGTGCCGCCCGCGCGGACGGGGAGCGGGGTGGCCGGGATGGATCCCGGTTTGGTCCGAGTGCTCCGCCGATGACCCGAGCGCGCCGGGCGAGACGGCCGTCGGGGCCTTCATGGACGTGGCGGACGGCATCCAGGGCGCCGATGCCGCCGACGTCGCCGCCGACATCGACGGCCCTGAGGTCCCGGAGGGTGTGGGTGTCGCAGGCCTCGCCCCTATGCCCGGAGCCCCTTGTGGCGCCCGGCGTGGCACTGTCGTGCTCGGTGTCGGCATGGTCGCCGTGTTCGTCGTCATGGTCCGTCCCTCCCCTGCGCGCCCGTGTCCCCCGGTGCGCCTGTGGCGGAGCGCAGGTTATGCGGCGTGATGGGCGGCGTGGCCGGACAAGGGGTGGATGTCACTCGAACGAGAAAACGGCCGCCGGGGTTGCCGTGGGGCCGTGCCCGCGATGTCACCGGCGAGTTGCTGCCCGTGAGATCACCGGGCACGTCCCCGCCCGGGCTTTCCCCGGAGGGGCCCGGCTGCGATGATCGGGACGACGGTAGTTAACCCGCGTTAACCGGGAGGGTGTCATGGGCGACGGCGCGGCAGTGGAGCGGGCGGCTGGGGCGGGGCAGGGGGACGAGCGGCGCTACGGCGAGTTCGTCGTCGTACGGCGGCACGCGTATGTCGCCGAGCTCGTCCTCGACCGGCCCAAGGCCATGAACGCGGTGTCGACCGAGATGGCCCGTTCCATCGCGGCGGCGTGCGAGGCGCTGGCCGCCGACCGGGACGTACGCGTGGTCGTGGTGACGTCGACGCATGAGCGGGCGTTCTGCGTGGGGGCGGATCTGAAGGAGCGGAACTCGTTCAGCGACGCCGATCTGGTGCGGCAGCGGCCCGTCGCTCGGGCGGCGTACACCGGTGTACTGGCGTTGCCGATGCCCACCGTCGCCGCCGTGCACGGCTTCGCGCTGGGCGGCGGCTTCGAACTCGCTCTGTCCTGCGACCTGATCGTGGCCGACCGTACGGCGGTGGTGGGGCTGCCCGAGGTGTCGGTGGGGGTGATTCCGGGCGGCGGGGGTACGCAGTTGCTGCCGCGTCGGGTGGGGGCCGCGCGTGCGGCCGAGCTGATCTTCACGGCGCGGCGGCTGGAGGCCGTGGAGGCGCTGGAGTCGGGGCTCGTGGACCAGTTGGTGGAGGAGGGGCGGGACCGGGACGAGGCGTTGGCGCTGGCCGCGCGGATCGCCGCGAACTCGCCCGTCGGGCTGCGCGCGGCCAAGCGGGCGCTGCGGCTCGGCCATGGGCTCGACCTGCGGGCCGGGCTGGAGATCGAGGACGCGGCATGGCGTTCGGTGGCGTTCTCGGGGGACCGGGCGGAGGGCGTCGCCGCCTTCAACGAGAAGCGGAAGCCAGACTGGCCGGGGGAGTGACCCACGCGGCTCGTGTGCGGCGTGGCCGGCCGGGGGAGTGACGCGCGGGGACATCGGCCTGTTCGGCCGGGAGTGACCCGCCGGGCCCCGTGCCCGATCTGGCGGGGGAGTGGCCCACGGGCTCGCCTGCGGCGTGACTGGCCGGGGGAGGGATGCGCGGGGACACCGGTTTGTTCGGCCGGGAGCGACCCAGCGGGCTCCCGTGCCGCAACTGGCCGGAGTAGTGACCTGTGGGGCACCAAGACTTGACCGGTCGGGTGTGACCCGCCGGCCCCCGAGGGCCGACTGGGTGTCCGACTGACCCCGGGGGGTGACCCGCGAGCTCGCCCACTGCCCCGGCTGGTCAGGCGCGACACGCGGGTCGCCTCGGAGCACGCCTGGCCAGGGGCGCCCTGCGGGCCTACCCGGAGTCCGACGACCTGCGGCACCCGGAGCCAGGCCGGCCGGACGTGACGCGGGGGCCCGCTCGGAGCCCGGCTGGCCGGGGGGTGCCCCAGGGGGCCCGCCCGGGAGTCCGACCGGCCGGGGGTGATCCATGCGCCCCCGGAGGCCGACGGCTTGCGGCACCCGGAGCCCGACGATCCGTGGACCTACCCGGAGTCCGACGACCCGCAGCGCCTGGAGCCAGGCCGGCCGGACGTGACGCGGGGGCCCGCCCGGACCCGGCTGGCCGAGGGGTGCCCCGGGGGACCCGCCCGGGAGTCCGACCGGCCGGGGGTGATCCATGCGCCCGCCCGGAGCGCGGTGGGTCGGCGCGCGGGCAGGGGCCGCACTCGCCGCTGCTCTCAACCCGTACCCCTGTTCGCCCCACCAACGTCCCAAATCGCCTCAAAGCTCCCTAGCCTGGGGTGATGGGAGAGGACAGACGGCTGAGGGCTGTGGTGGCGCTGGCGCGTGGGATGGCCGGGGCGCACACGCCGCGTGAGACGTGGTGGGCGGCCGCTGACGGCTCGTGCCGGGCCTTGTCGGGCAGTTTCGCCGCGCTGTCCGTGTGGGAGCGGGAGCGTGGGCTGCTGCGGGTGCTCGTCAATGTGGGGAAGCGGGCGGCGGACGAGGAGGAGTTCCCCGAGGACGAGACGTACCCGGTGCACGAGTTCCCGGAGATCGCGGAGTTTCTGCACGAGCGGTGGCTGGAGGGCGGCGAGCCCAACGCCTGGGTGGAGACGGCGGCCGGGCCGGTCGCCGGGCGGCGCCCCGGCGGCTACTGCCATCAGCGGGTCGCGGCGCTGCGCCGACGCGGGCGCGGCTGCTGCGTGGTGGCGCCCATCGTGCTGAACGGCAGGGCGTGGGGCGAGCTGTATGTGGCCCGACCCGCCGGGGAGCCCGTCTTCCACGGCGACGACGCCGCGTTCGCCACCGTGCTCGCCTCGGTCGTGGCGGCCGGGATCGCGCAGTCCGAGCGGCTGGAGGAGGCCCGGCGGCTCGCCTTCACCGACCCCCTCACCGGGCTCGGCAACCGGCGCGCGGTCGACCTCCGGCTCGACGAGGCGATGGAGGCGCACCGGCGCGACGGCACGGTGATCAGCCTCGTCGTCTGCGACCTCAACGGTCTGAAGAAGGTCAACGACTCCTTCGGGCACGCGGTGGGGGACCAACTGCTGGAGCGCTTCGGCTCCGTGCTCTCGCGTTGCGCGGCCGCCCTGCCCGAGGTGCTGGCCGCACGGCTCGGGGGTGACGAGTTCTGTCTGCTCGCGGTGGGGCCGTCGGCGGACGAGGTGGTACGGGTCGCCGGTGACCTCTGCGTACGGGCGCGGGAGCTGGAGCCGGGCGAGGGGGTCGCCTGCGGAGTGGCCTCCACCGGGGACCCGATCGGGCCGCTGCGCTCGGCCCGGCGGCTCTTCCGGCTCGCCGACGCCGCGCAGTACCGGGCCAAGGCCGCCGGTTCCGTGGAGCCGGTCGTGGCGGGCCGTGAGGGTGACGGGGGAGAGGACCCGGTGGTCAGCCTCGCCGACCGTCCGCCCGCTCCGGTCGATCCCGCTCACCCGGGGGACCGGCGCCGCATTCGAGGGCGCCGGTCCTAGGGCGGTCCGCGCGACGGGTCGAGTCGGCGCACGGTCCTGGCCGCCCACGGCCAAGGGGGGAGTGGGCCGTGGGCCGGTCCGGGGGTGAGGGAAAGTGCGGCGGAGGGGGCTCCGGCCGCGCGTCATCGCGTGCTTCGACCTTATGGGGAAGGGGCGCCAAAAGGGCTCTGACCTGCCGGATTCTGATCAACCTCGGAGGGTTCTCTGATTGTTCTCCGATGCGTTTCTGATCTACGCGGATAGCCTCGCCGTCGGGTGTCCGTGGCTGTTGGTGGCTGTCCGTGGCCACCGGAAGCGGCCCGCGGCCCGAGGTAAGGGCCTCTTCTGCCGTGCGGTCGTGACATTCGGCGATTCAGTCCCTACGATCCTGAATATGGATATGCACTCTGTGGGCACGGTGGTGCTCGGGACGTCCGGGGTCACCGCGGACGACGTCCTCGCCGTGGCGCGCGCCGGCGCCCGGGTCGAGCTCTCCGACGAGGCGGTGGCGGCCCTCGCCGCGGCCCGCGAGATCGTGGACGCGCTGGCGGCCAAGCCGGACCCCGTCTACGGGGTCTCCACCGGCTTCGGCGCCCTCGCGACCCGGCACATCAGCCAGGAACTGCGCGCCCGGCTCCAGCGCAACATCGTCCGCTCGCACGCCGCCGGCATGGGACCGCGGGTGGAGCGCGAGGTCGTACGGGCGCTGATGTTCCTGCGGCTGAAGACCGTCTGCTCCGGCCGCACCGGTGTACGGCCCGAGGTCGCGCAGGCCATGGCCGACATCCTCAACGCCAAGATCACCCCCGTCGTGCACGAATACGGCTCCCTCGGCTGCTCCGGCGATCTGGCGCCGCTGTCCCACTGCGCGCTCACGCTCATGGGCGAGGGTGACGCCGAAGGTCCTGACGGTGTCGTACGGCCGGCCGGTGAGCTGCTCGCCGAGCACGGCCTCGCGCCGGTCGAGCTGCGCGAGAAGGAGGGGCTGGCCCTCCTCAACGGCACCGACGGCATGCTCGGCATGCTGGTCATGGCGCTGGCCGACCTGGAGAAGCTGTACACGTCGGCCGACATCACCGCCGCGATCTCCCTGGAGGCGCTGCTCGGCAGCGACAAGGTCCTCGCGCCCGAGCTGCACGCCATCCGCCCGCACCCCGGGCAGGCGGCCTCCGCGGCCAACATGCTCGCCGTGCTGAAGGGTTCGGGGCTCACCGGGCACCATCAGGACGACGCGCCGCGTGTGCAGGACGCGTACTCCGTGCGGTGCGCTCCGCAGGTGGCCGGGGCCGGGCGCGACACGGTCGCGCACGCGCGGCTCGTCGCCGAGCGGGAGCTGGCGGCGGCGGTCGACAACCCCGTCGTCCTGCCTGGGGGCACCTCCCGCTCGAGCGAAGCCGAGAGTGGGGGAGGGCGGGTCGAGTCCAACGGCAACTTCCATGGCGCGCCGGTCGCGTACGTCCTCGACTTCCTGGCGATCGCGGTGGCGGATCTCGCGTCGATCGCGGAGCGGCGTACGGATCGGTTGCTCGACAAGAACCGGTCGCACGGGTTGCCGCCGTTCCTCGCGGACGACGCGGGGGTGGACTCCGGGCTGATGATCGCGCAGTACACGCAGGCGGCTCTGGTGAGCGAGTTGAAGCGGCTTGCCGTGCCGGCTTCCGCGGACTCGATTCCGTCCTCCGCGATGCAGGAGGATCATGTGTCGATGGGGTGGGCGGCGGCGCGGAAGCTGCGGACGGCGGTGGACAATCTCACGCGGGTGCTGGCCGTCGAGTTGTACGCCGGGACGCGTGCCGTCGAGTTGCGTGAGGGGTTGGCGCCCGCGCCGGCGACCCGGGCGGTTGTCGATGCCGTGCGTGAGGCCGGGGTGGAGGGGGCTGGGCCCGATCGGTTTCTCGCGCCCGATCTGGCGTTGGCCGATGCGTTCGTTCGGGATGGGCGGTTGGTGGCGGCCGCGGAGTCTGTTACCGGGGCGCTTGCCTGATCAAAAAGCAGGGGTGCGGGGAACTGCGACTACGCGCCGCCCAGTGGGCCGTAGTCCTCGCGTTCGCGGCGGATCGAGTAGGCGAGGAAACCCGCGCCCAGGCCCAGCATGGCCGTGCCGCCGATGACGTAGGGCGTGGTGTTGGGGCTGCCGGTGTCGGCCAGTTCGGTGTCCTTGCCGGTCTCCACGCCGGAGGCGCTCGTGGGCGTCTGCTGTCGTATGGCCGCCTCGTCCTGGGTCGCGTTGGCGGACGGCACGAACCAGAGGACACCCAGGAGGGTGCCCGCGGCGGTGGCGGTCAGCAGCGACCGGCGGGCGGTGGACGACGCGCGACGTGCGACGGACACGGAATATCGATCCCCTTGTGGCGCTGGCGAATTGGCCGTAGGGAGCGATGCTAATGAAAGGCGCGGGTCGTGGGAAAGTCGCGTGACCTGTGAGCCGTACGCTCCGGAGCATGAGTACAACTGAGACATCGCAGTTTGTCCGGCTTCGCGTCGAATTGGTGGTGGAGGTCGAGAACGTAGAGGCCATCACCGGGGCCGCTTTGGGACGGATCGCCGCCGACGCCGATATGCCTGCCGATGAGCGGGTACACGCCGAGAGCGCCGTGGCCGAGGACACGGCGGAGGCCCTCGCCTATCTGATCGACCCGTTCGACCTGGTCGGAGAGGTGCCGGGGGTCGAACTCGCCCAGGCCTCCTGGAGCAGTGAAGGTATCGACTACGACCCCGATTCGCCGGAATGGGGTCTCGACGAGGATGATGACCGCGAGGACGAAGAGGAAGACGGGGAAGACAGGGTCGGCTGAGCGGCCGGGGAGATTGATGGCCCCGGGCGGCAACCGCCGCCCGGGGTTTTCTCGTCTCATTGGTTCGCACGAGTCACTTGTGCACCGCCGCCGGGTCGCCGTCGATCCGATGCGGGTGGAGTGGCGTATCCCACATATCCGCGATCAGTGGAACGGCCCAGTGTCGTAGTGGTGTTTAAGTGCTTACGGGGATCTTCGGGGTTTGGGGATTCGGCAACGATGGAGAAGCGTGTGATGACGAACAGTAAGCGGCGCAAGGGCCTGTCGGTCGCGTCCGCACTGCTCGGCGGGGTGCTGGTGCTCTCTGCGTGCAGCGGAGGCGACAGTGACAGCGGGTCCGGGAACGGCGGGGACTCCTCGCAGGCCAAGGTCGACGAGGCGGCAGCCGAGAAGACCTCGGAGGCCGACATCGAGATCACGCCGAAGGACGGCTCCGACAACGCCTCCATCAACAACTCGGCCAAGGTCACCGTGAGCAAGGGCACGCTCACGGAGGTGACGATGACCACCGCGGAGGGCACCGCCGTCGAGGGCGAGATATCCGCCGACAAGAAGAGCTGGGCGCCCAGCGTGCAGCTGGAGCGGTCCACCAGCTACAAGATCACCGCCGCCGCTCAGGACTCCGAGGGGCGCGAGGCCCACGAGAACGCGGCGTTCACCACGGTCTCGCCCGCCAACAGCTTCATCGGCAACTTCACGCCGGAGGACGGCTCCACCGTCGGCGTCGGCATGCCGGTCTCGATCAACTTCGACAAGGCGATCACCAACAAGGCCGCCGTCCAGAAGGGGATCACCGTCTCCAGCACCTCCGGCCAGGAGGTCGTCGGGCACTGGTTCAACGCCAACCGCATCGACTTCCGCCCCGAGGACTACTGGCAGGAGGGCTCCACCGTCACCCTGAAGCTCGCGCTCGACGGGGTCGAGGGCGCCGAGGGTGTCTACGGTGTGCAGCAGAAGACGGTGACCTTCAAGATCGGCCGCAACCAGGTCTCGATCGTCGACGCCAAGACCAAGACGATGAAGGTCACGCAGGACGGCAAGGTCGTCAAGACCATCCCGATCTCCGCCGGTTCGCCCGAGAACAAGACGTACCAGGGCGTCATGGTGATGTCGGAGAAGTTCAAGGAGACGCGCATGAACGGCGCGACCGTGGGCTTCACCGACGACGACGGCAAGGGTGAGTACGACATCAAGGACGTGCCGCACGCCATCCGTCTCACCACCTCCGGGACGTTCCTCCACGGCAACTACTGGGGTGCCGACTCGATCTTCGGCAACGTCAACACCAGCCACGGCTGTGTCGGTCTGAACGACACCAAGGGTGCGAACGACCCCAACACCGAGGCCGCCTGGTTCTACAACAACTCGATCATCGGTGACGTCGTGGACATCAGGAACACCGGCGACAAGACGGTCGCCCCTGACAACGGCCTCAACGGCTGGAACCTGAGCTGGGCCGACTGGACGGCCGGCTCGGAGGCCTGATCCGCCGTGGTCTGATCCGCCGTGGTCTGATCCGCCGTCAGTTGGAGAACACCGATGTGACGCCGATGCCGTCCCCAAGGCTCTTGGGGACGGCATCGGTGTTTCCGGGGCTCCGCACAGGGTTCTCATCCGCCTCTTATCAAGGGCTTATCCCTTCATCACACGGCGTACCTAGCTTTCGGCCATGTTCTTCACCTACCTGAGGCGCGAACTGCGCCGCCGCAGAAAGGCGGCGCTCGTCGTCGCCTCCGGTCTCGCCCTGGGCATCGCGCTGGTGATCGTGGTCAGTTCCGTGTCGTCGGGCATGGAGAAGGCACAGGGAAAGGTGCTCGAATCCCTGTACGGCCTGGGCACGGACATGACCGTCACCAAGGCCGCCGCCGCGCCCGGCGAGAACGGCGGCGACCGCCCGCGGTTCGAGTTCGACGCCCAGGACAACGACTCCGACGAGGAGCAGAGCAGCGACCTCGTCCGGGTCCAGGGCTTCCAGACTCTCGCGAGCTCGACCGTCGCCAAGGTCGGTGAGCAGGACGGCGTTTCACAGGCCGTCGGCGGTCTCAGCCTCCAAGTCATCAAAGTGAACGGGCAGTTCCGGCAGGGGCAGTTCCAGCAGGAGGAAGGGGCCGACGGCCGGCAGCAGGGCGCGCCCGGCGGTCAGAACGGCGGGACCGGGCAGCCCGAGGGCCGTGTCGAGGGCGGCGGCGCCGAGTTCGACGTCGACAACTACTCCGTCTACGGCACGGATGTCACCCAGCCCGCCCTCGGCCCGCTGACCTCCTCGAAGATCACCAGCGGTCGTACCTTCAAGACGTCCGAGACGGACGCCGAGGTGGTCGTCGCGGACGCGTCGTACGCCAAGGAGAAGGAGCTGAAGGTCGGTGACAGCGTCACCGTCAACAGCGTCAAGTACAAGGTCATCGGGATCGCGACGCCCGACAGCGGGGATGCGGCGGCCAACCTCTACATGCCGCTGAAGCAGGCGCAGACGCTCAGCGACTCCAAGGACAAGGTCACCACGATCTACGTCAAGGCGAGCGACTCGCAGCGGATCGACAGCGTCAAGGCGGCCATCCAGAAGAACATCGACGGGACGACCGTCACGACCTCCGCCGACCTCGCCGAGACGGTCTCCGGGTCTCTCTCCACGGCCTCCGACCTCGCCTCCAACGTCGGCAAGTGGCTGTCGATCGCGGTGCTCGTCGCCGCGTTCCTGGTGGCCGGGCTGCTCACCTCTTCGGCCGTGTCCCGCCGGGTACGGGAGTTCGGCACGCTCAAGGCGCTCGGCTGGAAGTCCGGGCGGGTGACCCGGCAGGTCGTCGGTGAGGCCGTCGTCAACGGGCTTGTGGGGGGTGCGCTCGGTATCGCGCTGGGGCTCGGTGGGGCGTACCTCGTGACGGCGATCAGTCCTTCGCTGCAGGCGGAGATCGGTGCGGCCGGGGGTGGGTTCGGTGGTGGGCCGGGTGGTGGTGGTCCCGGTGGCTTCCCCGGTGGGGGCGGGGCCGGTGGCGGGCAGCAGGTGGCCTCGGATGCGCTGGAAGTGGCTCTCACGGCGCCTGTCAGTGTCAGCACGATCGCCGTCGCGGTGGGGCTTGCTGTCGCGGGTGGGCTGATCGCGGGGGCGTTCGGTGGGTGGCGGGCGTCCCGGCTGCGGCCGGCTGATGCGTTGCGGCGCGTGGAGTAGCCCTGCCGTGTCAGGCACCCGGGGCTGGGGCTGGGCGGGGGTGGGTCGCGCTTACCGGCGCCGGCAGGGTGCCGCCTGCGCCCACCCTCCTCCATCGCCCCAGCGGCACGACTGCCCGCAACCAGGGCAGGCCTGTCATGGCCGCTGCCCGCAGCTGAGTCCTTCATCAACGTCCTTACATCTCCCAGGAGTTGCACATGTACGTACTCGCCGGCGTGACCAAGCGCTACTCGCGTGGCAAGGACACCGTCACCGCGCTCGACGGGGTCGATCTCACCATCGCCGATGGTGACCGGCTGGTCATTCAGGGGCCGACCGGTGGGGGGAAGTCGACGTTGCTTCAGATGCTCGGGGGGCTGGACAAGCCGTCGGACGGGAGCATCGAGCTCGACGGTACGGATCTGGCGAAGTTGTCGGAGGCGAAGCTCACGACGGTGCGGAGCGAGAACATCGGGTTCGTGTTCCAGAGCTTCAATCTGATCCCGACGCTCACCGCTCAGGAGAACGTCGAGACGGCTCTCGTACCCCTCGGGGTGAAGGCGAAGGAGCGGCGGGAACGGGCCGCGGAGGCGTTGGAGTCGGTCGGGCTGGGGGAGCGGCTGGGGCATCTGCCGGCCGAGCTGTCGGGTGGTCAGCAGCAGCGTGTCGCCATCGCCCGGGCCCTGGTGAAGCGGCCGAAGGTGCTGCTCGCGGACGAGCCGACCGGCAACCTCGACGAGTCGATGCGCGACGAGATCATGGAGGTCCTGGAGACGCTGTGGAAGGAGCACGGGCTCACTTTCATCATGGTCACCCATGACTCGACGCTGGCGAAGAAGGCCCCTCGGGTCGCGACGATCCGCAAGGGGCGCATCACGGTGAAGGAGAACGCCGGGGCGTGAGGCGGCCCATGGTGGGGGCCGGCGTGGGGCGCCCATGGCATGGGGCGTGTGGGAGTGGAATCCGGGGCGCGTGTGGGTCGCGCGTCGCCCCGGGTTCGCCGCTTTGCGCCAGTCGCGAGGTATGTGGCCTGAGTTGACCCCCGGTCATACTGCGTAGACCGGGGGAATTGACGCGTATGTGTGCGGAAGGTCCCCCGGCCGGATCAAGGGGGGAACTTGCGCAGACACGTGAGAAGTGCGTGCACGGCCACCATCGCCATGGTGTCCGCCCTGGCACTGACGGCCGGACCGACCAGCCCGGCGTCCGCGATATCCGACCGCGCGACCGGCATGACCGGCGCGACCGGCGCGACCGGCATGACCGTGGCGGATTTCAACGCCGTGGCGGACCTCAAGGCCGGTGGCGCCGCCGGCACCAGGGCGAGCCATCGCATCACCCTCGTCACCGGCGACCGGGTCCTCGTCGACGCCGAAGGCCGGGTCCTCGGCCTGGAGCGGGCGAAGGGCCGGGAGGGCGTCCCGGTCCAGCTCCGCGAGGCCGACGGCCACACGTATGTCATACCCGCCGACGCGGCCCGGCTCCTCTCCACCGGAAGGGTCGACAAGCGGCTCTTCGACGTCACCGTGCTGAACCGGTCGGTGACCCGCACCTCCCAGAAGCAGGGCCTGAAGCTGATCGTCGGCTACTCGGGCACCGCCGCCGACGCCAAGGCCGACGTACGGGACGCGGGCGACACCAAGGTCCGCCGCACCCTTCGGACGCTGAACGCCGACGCGGTCCTCACCCCCAGGGACGACGCCGCCGAGCTGTGGAAGGCGGTGACCGACGCCGACGGCACCACCGCCACCGGGGTCGCGCACCTCTGGCTGGACGGCGTCCGCAAGGTCAGCCTCGACCGGTCCGTCCGGCGGATCGGCGCCCCGAAGGCATGGAAGGCCGGCTACGACGGCAAGGGCGTCACCATCGCCGTACTGGACACGGGGATCGACGCCACCCACCCGGATCTCAAGGGCCAGGTGACGGCCGACAAGAACTTCTCCACCTCGCCCGACACCACGGACAAGTTCGGCCACGGCACGCACGTCGCCTCCATCGCGGCGGGCACCGGGGCGCGGTCCAAGGGCAAGTACAAGGGCGTCGCGCCCGGCGCCGAGCTGCTCAACGCCAAGGTGCTGAGCGACGAGGGCTACGGCGACGACTCCGGGATCATCGCCGGCATGGAGTGGGCCGCCGAGCAGGGCGCCGACGTGGTCAACCTCAGCCTCGGCGGCCCCGACACCCCCGAGACCGACCCGATGGAGGCGGAGATCGACAAGCTCTCCGCCGAGAAGGGCATCCTCTTCGCGGTCGCCGCCGGCAACGAGGGCGAAGGGGGCGAGCGGACGGTCGGCTCACCGGGCAGCGCGGCCGCCGCGCTCACCGTCGGCGCGGTCGACGACAAGGACAAGCTCGCCTCGTTCTCCAGCCGGGGCCCCGGCCTCGACGGCCGGATCAAGCCCGACGTGACCGCGCCCGGTGTCGCCATCACCGCCGCCGCGGCCCCGGGCAGCGTCATCGAGCAGGAGGTCGGCCAGAAGCCCGAGGGCTACCTGACCATCTCCGGTACGTCGATGGCGACCCCGCATGTCGCGGGCGCCGCCGCCCTCCTCAAGCAACAGCACCCGGACTGGACGTACGCCGAACTGAAGGCCGCCCTCGTCGCGTCCGCCAAGGGCGGCACGTACACGCCGTTCGAGCAGGGTGCGGGCCGTATCCGGGTCGACAAGGCCGTCGAGCAGACCGTCGTCGCCGACCCGGTCTCGGTCGACTTCGGGGTCCAGGCGTGGCCGCACACCGACGACAAGCCGGTGTCCAGGAAACTCACCTACCGGAACCTCGGCACCAAGGCCGTCACCCTCGACCTCGCGGTGACCGCCACCGCCCCGAACGGCAAGCCCGCCCCGGCCGGCTTCTTCAAGCTCGCCGCCAAGAAGGTCACCGTCCCGGCGGGCGGCGAGGCCACGGTGAAGGTGATCGTCGACACCCGGCTCGGCGGCGGCCTCCATGGCGCCTACACCGCGTACGTGACCGCCACCGGCGGCGGCCAGAGCGTACGCACGGCGGCGGCCGTGCAGCGCGAGGTGGAGTCGTACGACGTCACGCTCAGGATGGTCGACGGGGACGGCAAGCCGGCCGTGAACCACATGCTCGACCTGACCGGTGTCTCCGGGCTCGCCGAGGGTGAATGGTTCACGCCGTACGACAAGGACGGCACGGTCGAGCTGCGGGTGCCGGAGGGGAACTACATCTTCAACGCCGGGATCGTCGTGGACCCGAAGGACTACGGCAAGGGTGCGGCCTGGCTGGCCCGGCCGACGCTCACCGTCGACCGGAAGATCTCCCTCACGCTGGACGCCCGCAAGACGAAACCCGTGGACATCACCGTGCCCGACTCCGGCCTCCCCGGCGTCCAATCGGCTTTCGCCGCACCGGACTTCACTCTCCGGACAGGCGGGAACAGCTACACCTTCGGCTGGCTGCTCGACACCTACGAAGGGTTCCGTACCGCCCACCTCGGCCCCCGGATCACCGGCGGCAGGCTCAGCCAGAGCTGGGCGGGCCAGTGGACCAAGGGCGACACCGCGCAGTACGCCGTCGCCACCGGAAGCAAGGTCGAGAAGCTCGCCACGGGCTACACCAAGCGCTGGAAGAAGGGCGAACTGGCCGCCGTGAAGACCGGTCTCGGCGCCTCCGCCGCCGGCAAGAAGGGGGCTGTCGTCCCCTGGGCCTGGCTCCCCGGCAGCTCCGGCTCACCCGCCGTCGGCGTCCCGCTGCCGCTGCCCGGCACCCGCACGCTGTACCTGTCCGCCACGGACGGGGTGAAGTGGACCCTCGACTTCGAGCAGTACGGCGGGGAGGACGCACAGGGGTTCCCGGTCCTGGACGCGTACTACACCATCGGCGACAGCCGGACCTTCAAGGCGGGCAAGACGTACGAACAGACCTTCAACGTCGGTGTCTTCGGCCCGAAGATCGCCGGGTTCCACGGCATCCGGCGTGACGGAAACCACCTCTACGGCCTGCTGCCGTTGTTCGCCGACGGGCAGGGGCACGCCGGGTCGTCCTTCTACGAGAAGGTCACGACCACCCTGTACCGCAACGGCAAGAAGTTCGCCTCGGGCGAGGACGCGCTGGACGGATCGGGCCAGTTCAAGGTCCCGGCGGGCCTCGCCACGTACCGGCTGACGACCTCCGTCTCGCGGTCCGCCGACCTGGCCACGGCCTCCTCCCGGATCGACGCGAGCTGGACCTTCACGTCGCGGAAGACCACGAGCGACACGAAATTGCCGGTCTCCACGGTCCGCTTCGGCGCCCCGTTCCTGGGCCTCGACAGCACGGCTCCGGCCGGAAAGAAGGCCGGCGTCTCTGTCACCGTGCAGGGTGCGGCCGCCGGCAAGAACCTCAAGTCGCTCGCGGTGTACGTATCGGACGACGGCAAGAAGTGGACCAAGGTCGCCGTCAAGAACGGCGAGTTCACCCACAGGACTCCGGCGGCGGGGAAGAGCGTGTCGCTGCGCGCCGAGGTGACCGACAAGAAGGGGAACGAGTCGAGGGTGACGATCCACGACGCGTATACCGGCAGGTGAGACACGCGTCTCGTTCCGGTGGGCGGTGCCGTGGCATCCGGCTACGGCGCCGCCCACCGGTGCTCGGTCATGGCGGCGCCCACCGGTCCTCGGCTACGGCGTCGTCGCCGGGGCCCGGGTCGCGTCCGTGCCCCAGCTGGCCAGCAGGCGGAGGGCGTCGGCCGAGGGGGAGCCCGGTTCGGCGTGGTAGGTGATCAGGGTCTGCTCGTGGTCGTCGGGGAGGTGGAACGTCTCGAAGGAGAGAGTGAGATCACCGACCAGGGGGTGGCGCATGCGCTTCACCCCGTGGCTCTTCTCCTTCACGTCGTGCGTCGCCCACAGCCGCCGGAACTCCTCGCTCTTCACCGACAACTCGCCCACCAGCGCCGACAGCAGCGGATCGTCCGGATGGCAGCCCGCGTCCATCCGCAGATAGCTGACCATGTCGGCCGCCTTCTGATCCCAGTCGACGTACAGATCACGGTAGTCGGGCCGCAGGAACACCATCCGCGCCCAGTTCCGCTCCTGCGCGGGCAGCGCCGACCAGTCGCCGAAGACCGCCGCCGCCATCCGGTTCCAGACGAGGATGTCCGAACGCCGGCCCGTGACGTACGCGGGAATGCCGTCCAGCGTGTCGACCAGCTGCCGCAGCGCACCGCGTACCTGCTGCGGACGGGCCGACCGCTTCTTCTTGTGCGCCTTCGGCTTGGCGAGGTGCGTGAGGTGCGCGTGCTCGGCGTCGTTCAGCTGAAGGGCGCGCGCGATGGCGTCGAGCACCTCCGCCGACACATTGCGCCCGTTGCCCTGCTCCAGCCGCGTGTAGTACGCCACCGACACACCCGCGAGCTGGGCCAGCTCCTCCCGGCGCAGCCCGGGCACCCGCCGGTGCCGCCCGAAGGCCGGCAGCCCCACGTCCTCCGGCTTCAGCCGGGCCCGCCGGGAGCGCAGGAACTCGCTGAGCTCGGCACGCCGGTCCAGGGCGCCGACGCCACCGGCGGCTCCCGTGGCCCCGTCGGCTCGCGGTTCCTGTACTGCTTCGGGCTGTTCGTCCATACGGGTAAGTATTCACGGTCGTACGTCTGCGAGCCTGACCCCGCCAGTGGTAGGACCAGCGGACGTACGCAAAGCCGTGACCTGGGTGACGTGAGGGATCTGGGGCAGGCTGGTATCCGCAGCCGGCCGGAAGGCAGGCCGGGTGCGGGACGACGATCAGGAGAATCCCGGCATGACCACCTCTGTTGCCGCCTACGCGGCACCCGCCGCCAAGGCTCCGCTGGAGCGCACCACCATCGAGCGCCGCGAAGTCGGTGAGTTCGACGTTCTGATCGACATCAAGTACGCCGGTATCTGTCACTCGGACATCCACCAGGCCCGCGAGGGCTGGGGCGAGGCGATCTTCCCGATGGTCCCGGGCCACGAGATCGCCGGTGTCGTCGAGGCCGTCGGCTCCGGCGTCACCAAGTTCGCCGTCGGCGACAAGGTCGGTGTCGGCTGCATGGTCGACTCCTGCCGCGAGTGCGAGAACTGCCAGGCGGGCCTGGAGCAGTACTGCCTCAAGGGCAACGTCGGCACGTACAACGCCGTCGGCAAGGACGGCGAGCCGACCTACGGCGGCTACTCGGAGAAGATCGTCGTCGACGAGGCCTTCACCGTGCGCATCCCCGACGGCATCTCCCTCGACGAGGCCGCGCCCCTGCTGTGCGCCGGCATCACCCTGTACTCCCCGCTCAAGCACTGGAACGCCGGCCCCGGCAAGAAGGTCGCCGTCGTCGGTCTCGGCGGCCTCGGCCACATGGGCGTCAAGATCGCGCACGCGCTCGGTGCCGAGGTGACCGTGCTGTCGCAGTCCCTCCGCAAGAGGGACGACGGGCTGAAGCTGGGCGCCGACCACTACTACGCGACCAGCGACGAGGCCACCTTCAAGGAGCTCGCCGGCACGTTCGACCTCATCGTGTCGACGGTCTCGGCTCCGCTGAGCCTCGACGCGTACCTGTCCCTGCTGAAGACCGACGGCGCCTTCGTGAACGTCGGCGCGCCCGAGGAGCCCGTCGCCCTCAACCTCTTCTCGGTCATCATGGGCCGCAAGACCCTCGCGGGTTCCGGTATCGGCGGCATCCAGGAGACCCAGGAAATGCTCGACTTCTGCGCCGAGCACGGCCTCGGCGCCGAGATCGAGCTGATCCGCGCGGACCAGATCAACGAGGCGTACGAGCGGGTGCTGGCGAGCGACGTCCGCTACCGGTTCGTGATCGACACGGCCACGATCTGACGACCGGGGGCTTTCTTCGCCCCCGCCGCCCCTACCCGTCCCATCCCCCAGGGGCGCTGCCCCTTCGACCCCGAGGGGTTCGTTGTCGGGTGCGGGTGGGTGGGGGCTTGTCGCGCAGTTCCCCGCGCCCCTGAAGGGGCGCGGGGAACTGCGCGAGCAACCACGACGGACCCGCGGTTGGGGGGCGAAGGGGCGCAGCCCCTGGGGATGGGAATGGGAAGGGGCGGCGGGGGCGAGGAGTCAGCCGGTGCGCCCGCCCCGCGCCCGGCCCAGCAGCCACAGCAAGTACGGCCCCCCGACCAGCGACGTCAGTGCCCCCACCGGGATCTCCAGTGGGGGCACCAGCGTGCGGGCCACGAGGTCGGCGGTGACGATGACGACCGCCCCGGTCAAGGCCGAGGAGATCAGCGGCAGTTGGGTCGTACGGGTGAGGCGCCGCGCCAACTGCGGGCTGGTCAGCGCCACGAACCCGATCGGCCCGCCCGCCCCCGTGGCGACGGCGGCGAGCACCACCCCCAGCGCCGTGAGCACCAACTGCACCCGATGCACCCGTACACCGAGCGCCGCAGCCGTGTCGGGGTCCAGCCCCAGCGGCTTCTGCACCCGGCCCGCCCAGACGAGCGCGGGCAGGGCGAGCAGAAGCACCACACCGAGCGGACCCGCCTGCTCCCACCCCCGCCCGTTCAGACTCCCGGTCAGCCACAGCTTGACCTGCTCGGCGGCGGCCAGCTCGCTCTCGGTCAGATAGAGCTGCACGACCGCTGACAGCGCGACCCCGATGCCCACCCCGGTCAGCACGAACCGGCTCGGCTGCATCCCGTGCCGCCAGGCCAGCACATACACGAGCGCGGCGGCCACCAGCCCGCCCGCCACGGAGACCGCCGGCAGCGCGGCGGGCGAGGCCGCCATCCCCATGGACAGCGCCAGCACCGTCGCCGCCGCGGCCCCGTGCCCGACGCCGATCACATCCGGGCTCGCCAGCGGATTCCGCGTCACGGTCTGCACGAGCGCCCCCGACACCCCGAGCGCCGCCCCCACCAACGCCCCGAGAGCGATCCGTGGCACCCGCAACTCCCCGACGATGAGCGCGTACGGCCCCGACCGGCCCCCCGACACCACCTCCCACACCTCCCCGGGCGACACGAACGTCTGCCCGACACACGCCGACAGCAGCATCAGCGCGGCGAGGAGGGGAAGCAGAAGCGCGGCGACC
Organism: Streptomyces sp. CA-210063; assembly: GCF_024612015.1. Classification (NCBI taxonomy): domain Bacteria; kingdom Bacillati; phylum Actinomycetota; class Actinomycetes; order Kitasatosporales; family Streptomycetaceae; genus Streptomyces; species Streptomyces sp. CA-210063. The sequence continues at coordinate 3,722,423 of NZ_CP102512.1, read as the reverse complement.
ACGGCTGAGCGGCGATGGAGGAGAACCGAGTGGTTCCGGCCACGGAGGGCGGAGAGGCCGGCGGAGTGCGGATAGGACATGGTGGGGCGGCGGGCGGAGTGGGGGACAGGCCCGGCCTCAGAACCCCGCCCCGCACCCACCCCCGACGGTGTCCGTGTCCCTGCCCTCATCACCCGCTCACCCTCCTCCGCCGTACGAGCACCACCAGCACCGGCACCCCGACCAGCGCGGTCATCACGCCGGCCGGTATCTCCGCCGGGGCCCGCACCACCCGGCCCGCGACGTCGGCGGCGAGGAGGAGCGCGGCGCCGAGGAGGGCCGAGAGGGGGAGGGTCCAGCGGTGGCCGCCGGAGACGAGGCGGCGGGCGAGGTGAGGAACGGCGAGGCCGACGAAGGCGATGGGACCCGCGGCGGCGACGGCGGCCGCGGTCAGCAGGGTCGCGCCGAGCGCCGCGGCGGCCCGTACGAGAGGCACCCGGTGCCCCAGCGCGCGGGCCGTGTCGTCGCCGAGGGCGAGCGCGTCCAGCCCTCGGGCGCACAGGAACACCAGCACCGCGCCCACCGCCAGGAACGGCAGCATCCGCCCGACCGTCCCCGCGTCCCGCCCGCTGAGCGCCCCCACCTGCCAGAACCGGAACTGGTCCAGCGTCGCCGAACTCGACGTCAGCACCACGGTGTTGGCCCCCGCCGTCATCGCCCCGAACGCCGTCCCCGCCAGCGCCAGCTTCACCGGCGAGGCCCCGCCCCGCCCACGCGCCGCGATCGCGTACACCACGCACGCGGCGACGACGGCACCGCCGAACGCGTACCAGACGTACCCCGCGAAGCCGTGTCCGAGCCCGAGGGCGATGGCGAGGACGACACCCGCCGCCGCGCCCTGGCTCAGGCCGAGGATGCCCGGGTCGGCGAGCGGGTTGCGGGTGACCGCCTGCAACGCCGCGCCCGACAGCCCGAGCGCGGCCCCCGCCGCCAGTCCGACGGCGGTACGAGGGACCCGGAGCGACCGTACGACCAGGGCGTCCGGCGCATCCCCGCCGTGCAGGAGGGCATCGACGACGGTCGCCAACGGCACCGGACGCGTCCCCACGGCGAGGCTGAGGGCGACTGCGGTCCCGGTGAGGAGCAGAGCGAGGATCAGCAGGCCGATACGGACCCCGCCACCCCGCCGGCCGACGGACTTCACATCGGCCTCGGCCGCTTTCACCGCCTCTGCCCGGGCGCCCTTCGAAGCCTCGGCCGCCGCCCCCGCGCTCGTACCGCTCACCTGCCGATGTTCTCGGCGAGCTGCTCGATGACGAGGCGGGCGGCGGTCGGGCCGGCGTTGAGGTACCAGGGGTCGTCGTCGACCTCGACGGCGTGTCCTGCCTCGACGGCCTTCATCGACTTCCACAGGGGCCCGGCGAGCACGCTCGCGGCGTCGGTCTCGGCGGGGTCGCCCTGCACGGAGTAGAAGATCCAGTCGCCGTCGGCGGTGTCGACGCTCTCCGCGCCGATGTCCTCCGAGATGGCGTTGAACCGCTGCGACTTCGGCCGGCCGAGCCCCATGTCGACGGCGAGGGAGCCGGTGAAGGAGGAGACGCCGAACATCCGCGTACGGTCCGGGGTGAACCGCACCATCGAGACCTCGGTGCCCTCGCCGAGGCCCGCGCCCTTCTCCTCCGCCTCGCCGACGATGTCGTCGAGGAGCTGCCGCGCCTGCTGCCCCTTGCCGACGGCGTCGCCGACGAGCAGCAGGTCGCGCTTCCAGTTGACACCGTTGCCGGCGGTGATGACGGTGGGTGCGATCTTCGACAGCTTGGGGTAGAGGTCACCGAGCGAGTCGTTGGCGAGGATCAGGTCGGGCTCTGCCGTGGCCAGCGACTCCAGGTTGGGCGCCTGCCGCGTACCGGCGTCCGTCAGGTCCGCGAGCTTCGACTTCTCCTTGGGGAAGGCGTCCGCGAGGTAGTCCGGCACGAGCCCCGCGTTGTCGCCGCGCGTGGCGGCCGTGGGGACGAGGCCCAGCGACAGCAGGTCGTCCAGCTGCCCGGTGCTGAGCACCGCGATCCGCTGCGGCTCGCTCTTGATCTCGGTCGTGCCCTGGAAGTGCGTGACGCTCCGCGGGAACGCCCCGTCCGTGTCCTCGTCCGAGCCCATCCCCTCCGCAAGCTCGCTCGGCGCGGCGGACGGCCCCGCCGAGGCGCCCAGGACCGGGCTGCGCGACCCGTCGGAGGAGCCGCCGCTCTCCGCCGTACCGCCGCCGGAGGAACACCCGGCGACGAGCCCACCGACCACGACCACGGCCAGCACGGCCTTCGAACCCCACGTACGCACCGCTACTCCGATCATTTGCTTAGGTAAGGCTTACCTTAACCTTCGTTTCGGTGGGGGGACGTTCGGGGCCCGAGTAGCGTGGAAAAACACACGGACGTACGGGGAAACGACACGGACGTACGGGGAGGAGATCGCGATGTCCGTCGCGCTGAACCACACGATCGTCGCCGCTCACGACAAGCAGAGCTCGGCCCGGTTCCTGGCCGACATCCTGGGGCTGGAGGTGAGCCCGCCGTTCGGCCCGTTCATCCCCGTCGAGATCCCCAACGGGGTGACCCTCGACTACATGGACTCGCCCGACCCCATCACGCCCCAGCACTACGCCTTCCTGGTCACGGAGGACGAGTTCGACGAGATCTTCGCCCGCATCAAGCAGGCCGGCCTCACCTACTGGGCCGACCCCTTCCACCGTCGGACCATGGAGATCAACACCAACGACGGCGGCCGCGGCACGTACTTCGACGACCCGAACGGCCACAACCTGGAGATCATCACCAGGCCGTACGGGAGCGGGGCCTGAGCGCGCGCTACAGCTGGGGCCGGACCCTGGTCACACGCTCCGGGTCCCCGCTCAGCAGGTCGTCGTGGCTGATCGCGAAGTCGCCGTTGGGGAGGGTGCCGTCGAAGTGCCACCCGATGACCGTGCCGGGGAGGTAGTCGCGCAGACCGTGACGCATGGCGGGGTCGTACGCGACCGGCGCGCCCCAGTCGGCCGGGGCCTCGTCGCTGCCGAGGATCACCCAATGATCCACGGGGACGGGGGAGTCGAGGTCGGGCACGCCCCCGGTGTGGCAGTCGAGCGCGGGCAGGGTGAGCAGTTCGGGGTCGAGCGGCGGGTACCACATGAGCAGCGGTTTCGCCTGCGCCGCCTGCGCGTTGTCGAAGCAGCAGACGGCGATGGCGTGGCCGGGGTAGCGCTCGGCGTAGAACGTGAACAACTCCGGGTCGAGCGCGGGCCGTTGGCGCTCCGGCACCTCGGTGAGCGCCGCCGGTACGGCGCGCGGATCCCGGGCGAGGACGACGGTGTACACATCGTGCTCGAACACCTCGACGGCCGGCGGGGGGTCCCCTCCCATCCAGTCCATCGAGTCCTGGACCACCCCCGCGGACACCGGTCGTACGGCGTCCACCATCCGCTTCAGCAGATCGGAACTCCGCCCCACGGAAAGGAAGTGGCGACGGCTCATGCGCTGTGCCGGCAGGTGCAGCAGCATGGCGTTCGGGCCGTCGGCGAGGTTCGTTGCGGTGTTCTGGTAGCCGAGGACATGGATCAGCCCGTGGTCGGCGTGGTGCAGCCGCCCGCAGTACAGGGTCGTGCCGGAGAACTCGGCGGGAGCGAGGGAAACGCACATGCCGAGACGTTATCCCTCGGGTCGTGGGCCCGGGGCAGGGGGCTCGGGGCACGCGCTCGGGCCATGGGCTGCCCGGATGCGGGGCCGCCGGTACGGCCGGACGATGGAGGAGGGAGAGACAGGCGGCCGCGGCACGATCACCACCCGGGGGGCTTCAGAGATGTGATCGACATGCCCCTTCAAAAGGTCCGACCGGGCACGGTCCACAGGCTTCGCCCGGACATCAGCGTGCTGGCCGACAGCCTGGAGGTCCCCGGGATCGGACACATCCCGGTCAACGCCTTCGTCCTGCTGGCCGACCAGCCGGTCGTGGTCGACAGCGGCCTGGGCCTGCCCGACCGGAACTTCCTCGAGACGCTCGGCACGGTGCTGGACCCGGCGGACGTGCGCTGGATCTGGCTCACCCACCCCGACCGCGACCACACGGGCGGCATCTTCGACCTGCTGGCGGCGGCACCCGACGCGCGCGTCGTGACGACCTTCATCGGCGCGGGGATCCTGTCCTGCGAACGCCCACTGCCCCTCGACCGCTGCTATCTCCTCAACCCCGGCGAGACGATGGACATAGGCGACCGCACCCTCACCGGCTTCCGCCCGCCCCTGTTCGACAACCCCGCCACCGTCGGTTTCTTCGACGACCACTCCGGCGTCTGCTTCAGCTCCGACTGCTTCGGCGCACCCCTTCCCACGGCCGAACTCGCCCAGGCCGACGACGTCCGCGACGTCGCCATCGAGGACCTGCGCACCGCCCAGCTCCTCTGGGCCACGGTGGACAGCCCCTGGGTGAAGACGGTCGACATGGAGAAGTACCTGGCGACCTTCCAGCCCCTGAAGGACCGCAAGCCCGACCTGGTCCTCTCCACCCACCTCCCCCCGGCCGCCGGCATCAGCGGCTCCCTCCTGGACACCCTCACCTTCGCCCCGGACGCCCCACCTTTCATGGGGCCGGACCAGGAGGCGCTGGAACAGCTGCTGGCGGGGTTCGAGCCGGAGGGAGGCGGGCGCTGAAGCCGGTTCGCCCTCCGACGAAGCGGGGATGTGCACGACACATGTGGGCGAAGCGGGGATGTGCACGACACATGTGGGTCGCGGCGCAGCCGAGCGGGCAGGAGTGCCGTTCCGAGGCCCGCCCGGTGATGTCAGCCTTCGGCCTTGGCCACGCCGATCGGGCAGGACACCCCCGTGCCGCCGATGCCGCAGTAACCCGCCGGGTTCTTGTCCAGGTACTGCTGGTGGTAGCCCTCGGCGGGGTAGAAGGTGCGGCCCTCCGCCGGGAGGATCTCCGTGGTGATCTCGCCGTGGCCGGCGTCGGTGAGCACCTTCTGGTAGGCCTCGCGGGAGCCTTCGGCGGTCGCGGCCTGGGCCGGGGTGTGGGTGTAGACGGCGGAGCGGTACTGGGTGCCGACGTCGTTGCCCTGGCGGAAGCCCTGCGTGGGGTTGTGGGACTCCCAGAAGACCTGGAGGAGTCGCTCGTAGGAGATGAGGGCGGGGTCGTACACGACGCGGACGGCCTCGGTGTGGCCGGTCAGGCCGGAGCAGACCTCTTCGTAGGTGGGGTTCTCCGTGAAGCCGCCCTGGTAGCCGACGAGGGTGGTCCACACACCCGCCGGGAGCTGCCAGAACTTCCGCTCGGCGCCCCAGAAGCAGCCCAGGCCGAAGTCGGCGGTCTCCAGGTGCTCGGGGTAGGGGCCGAGGAGCGGGGTGCCGAGCACGGTGTGGCGGTCGGGCACGGTGAAGGGCAGCTCGGCGCGGCCACGCAGAGCCTGCTCGGGGGTGGGCAGCTGGGGCGTGCGGCCGAAGAGCATGGGGACTCCTACTGCTGTGGGTGCTTGGGGCGCCCGAAACGAGTGGGCGGTACCTGGAGAACGTTCCAGGTACCGCCCAACATTCCGTAGGGCGACCCCGCCGGCTCAGTCTGTCGGGGACGCCGCCGCCACCGCCTGTGCCGACGAGTTCCGGATACGGCAGTAGAACGCCGCCATCGCTTCGCCGTCGCCCTGATAGCGCCACGGCAGGGCGTCGACGTACCCGTCGACCAGCTTGAACTGTTCCAGCGCGGCGTCGTCGCGGTCCTGGAGGGAGAGGTAGTACGCGAGGAGGTGCCGCAGCTCGGGGAGGCGCGGGTGGGTCGGATCGGCCGCGGCGGCGTCGGCGAGACCGGCGTCCACGCGGCCGATCATCCTCGGCGTACGGTCGACGCTGTTGTCGTCCGACGTGTCGTGCTCGAAGTGCGCGATGAGCGGCAGGACCGTGAGCAGGCTGCCCAGCGGTGCCTGCGCCGCCGCGCGCTCGGCGAACTCCGTCGCCAGCTTCTCCGAGCCCCGCCATTTCGCACACCAGTACTGCAACGCCGAGAAGTGGGCCTCGTAGTGGTGCGGGTCCCGGGCGGTGATCTCCGCCCACAGCCGGTCCATCTCGGAGTGCGGATAGCCGAGCCCGAGCGCGACCCAGATCTCGGTGATGTACGGCGTGGGGTCGTCGGGGTTGAGTGCCGCCGCCCGGCCGATCTCCTCGCGGGAACGTTCCAGCATGCGGTGGAAGCCCCCGAACTGCTCACCGGTCGTGTGCTTCGCCAGCTTCGCCCCGCGCAGGTCCCAGGCCAGGATCACCGTGCTGCGGGCCCGGACGACGGCCGCGTCCGGGTCGTCGGGCCGGTCCGACTCCCAGGCGAGCAGCCAGTCGTCCTCCTTGGCCGCGATCTCGGCCAGCAGATACGCGGCCGAGGAGCGACGCTCCCAGTCCCGGCCGGTGTCCTGCATCAGCTTGGCGGCCGCCTTCCAGTCGCCGCCGCGCACGGCGGCGAGCGCCGACTCCAGGCCGGCCGGGAGCGGGCCCGCGAGCTGGGTGTTCTGCCGTTCCGCGGGCAGCAGCCCCATCGCCTCGGCGATGTCCGTGCCTTCATCGGCGCTGGGGGAGAAGAACTCCTTGAGGAAGACCCAGGCCATCCAGAGGCCGAAGAGCAGCGTCGGCACCGCCAGGACGGCCAGTATCCACAGCAGTACGGTCATCGCGGTGCGTCCGTTTCTCGGGCGGCGGGTCCTTGGGGAGCGGGCAGCAGCGCGCGCAGCGGCCCGGTGTCGGGGTGGTCGGCGACCGCCGCGTCGATCGCGGCGCCGAGGTCGGTCTCCGAGCCGTCCGGCGCGGGCGGCAGCCGCACCGAGGCCGGCTCCGACCAGGAGAACTCCCAGCGCAGCCGGGAGCGGGCGCTCAGCTCGGCCAGCACCATGCCCTGCAGCGCGTCCGCCAGCGCGGGCCGGACGAACTCGCGGAAGGCCCGGCCCTGCGCCTCGGCCGCCCGGTCCGACAGCGGCAGCCGCCGCGCCAGCTGCCACAGCTGACCGTCGTCGATCACCTTGAGCAGCGCGGGCAGGGACGGGTGGTCCTTGGTGTACATCGCCAGCGCCCGGTGCAGCGCGGTGTCGAGGCCGGCGAAGTTCGCGGCCATCGCACCGTCGAGCAGCTCCTGCCAGTCGCCGGTGCGCCGGAACCGCAGCACGTCCTCGTTGAGGACCGCGTCCTCCAACGCCTCCAGGGTCCGGTCCGGGTCGGCCAGCAGTCCGATCGCCGCGCCCTTGGCCTCGTCCGCCCGGCCGTCGGCGGGCAGCTCCTCGATGCGCCGGACCCGGTCGGCGATGGGCGGATGCGAGTCGTACGGCGACGAGGGCACGGTGGGCAACTCGGTGCGCAGGCCGATCAGTTCGAGCTGGCGGGCGGAGAGCATCCGACCGTAGCCGCCGAAGAACTCACCGCGCGGCGGCAACAGCCGCGCCTCGGCGCCGAGCGTGGCGTAGCTGTTCATGTAGAAGCCGAACGCGGCGTCCAGCGCCGGTATCTCGCGCAGCGCGGACGAGGTCGCCTCCCGCCCGGCGATCCGGGCGGCCGCCGCGTCGGCGGCGTACTCCTGGCGGCGCGATCCGGAGAGCGTGGCGCGGATGTACAGCTTGGCGTAGCCGATGTAGATCTTCGCCATCACGCGGTACGTGATGCCCGCGTGCCCGGTGTCGATCTCCTTGGTCTCCTTGCCCTTGGCCGCGGCCTTGGCGTTCTTCTTCTCCTGCCGCGCCCGCTCGCGCCCGGCGGTCCTGTCGGCCCGCTCCTCGAAGTGCCGGATGGTGCGCAGCACCTGCGCCCGGCCGCGCACGGTGATCGCGGCGAGCCGGGTGTCGGCGTTCGAGTAGTGGCCCAGCTCATGGGCGAGAACCGCGCGCAACTGCGCCTCGGTCAGGCCCTGCAGCAGCGGTACGCCGAGGTAGAGGCGGCGCGGGCCGGCCAGCAGGCCGAGCAGCCGGGCGTCCTCGCTGACGGCGGCGTTGACGTCGGCCGTCAGGACGATCCGGGACGGCGCCCGGGTGCCGACCTCGTCGGCCAGCTCCCGTACGGTCCGCCACAGTTCGGGCTCGTCGGCCTCCGTCACCGGCAGGCCCGGCAGTTCCTCGCCCTTCGGCGTCCGCAGCATGAACAGACCGCGGACCAGCGGGATCGCCAGCAGTACGGAGACCACGTACAGCTTGGCCGCCAGGCTGGTCGGGGCGTGCAGGTGGAGCAGGTAGTCGGCGCCGGCGAGCGCCGCGAGCAGGATCACGCCGAGCAGATAGAAGCCGGCGAGCAGCACGAGGGCGCGCAGTGCGCGCAGGGTCGCGCCCATTGGGCAGAGTTCCCCCCACGGGAAAGATCGCGAACGATCATTTAAGCGGTGAAATTGGGCGGTCTGGGACGTGTCCATGACCAAAAGGTGTGAGAGGCGGAGTATTTCTCACGGGTGTGGGGGGTTGCAAGGGCTTACCGGGGGACTGGGTCGCCCAATGGGGTGGGGGCATGGGTGGGTGTGGCGGCTGCCGGTCCGTGGTGGCTGCCGGTCCGTGGTGGCTTGTCGCGCCCCGCGGCGGAGCCGCATATGTCACGGCCCCGCGCCCCTTACCGGGCGCTTCAGTGCAGCAGCGTCGCCGGGTTTCCCCCGTTCGCCTCATAACCCGCCACCGCCAACGCCCGGTATATCGCGTAGTCCGCGGCCGGGTCGGAGGTGAGGGTCCAGGGGAGGGCGCCTACGTGGCCGTCGACGTGGACGAGCTGGTTCATGGCCTCGGACCAGCGCTCGGCACGGACCAGGAAGAAGATCAGCAGGTGGCGGACATGGGCCAGCATCGGGTCGTCGGGACGTGCCGCGTGCACCGCGAAGAGGGCGCCGTGGATCGCCTTGGTGACGACCTCGCTCTCGTAGAAGCCCTGCACCAGGTTCACCTCGGGCAGGTGCTCGAACACCGCGAAGAGCGGCATGGCCGCGAGGAGCGAGCCCTGCGGGGCGCGGGCCGCGGCCGCCTCGGCGAAGGACGACGCCAGGTCCCGCGAGCCGTGCCACTTCTCGCACCAGTAGTGCAGGGCCGCGAGATGCGCGCCCATGTGCGCCGGGGCCCGGTCCAGGATCTTCAGCCAGAGCTGCTCGAACTCCTCGCGGGAGTACGCCAGCCCGCGTGCCACCGACAGCTCGATGACGTACGGGATCGGGTCACCGGGGGCCAGCAGCGCCGCGTCGCCGCACGCCGACCTGGCCTCCTCCATGATGATCCGGAAGTCGTCCGTGCCCGGCGTCGACGTCCGCCACGCCTGCTGCACCAGGAACTCGGCGTGCACCGCCGCGCCGCCCGGGTCCTTGGGCGCCTCCGCGCGCCACACCCGCAGCCACTGCCCGCCCGGCGTCTCGCCCACCCCGCCGGGCCGCTGCGCCAGCTCCAGCGCCGCCGCGCCCGCGAACGCCTGCACCCGCTGCCACCGGACCTCGCCGTCCGCGTCCGTACCGGCCAGCAGCTGCTTCGCCGCCCGGTAGTCCTGCGAGCGCTGCACCACGTCCAGCACGTCCAGCAGATCCTGGTCCGGCCCCGGCATCCGTACGTCCAGCAGCTCCTGCCGCACGAACCCGTAGTTCGCCGGGTCCGCCGCGTCCGGATGCCCTGCCTCCACCTGCTGAATACCGGCCCGCCGACGCGCCACGATCGGCCACACCACGAACCCGACCATGAGCATCGCCATCAGGACCCAGAGAATCTCCATGCCACAAGGGTTCCAGACGCCGCCGACAATTGCCCAACCCGGTGGAGGCCCTGTGGACAACTCCGGGGACTGCAGCGCCGAAAGGGGCGCGGGGCTGTATCGATATGAGGCTCCGCCGCGTGGGCGCGACCAGCCACAGCCAACCCGCAGCCGCCCCCTCACAGATCCCCCCGAGCCGTAAGGCGCCCCGGCACTCGGTGGAGCCACAAGGCGCCCGGCACGCCCCGAACCGCTTACGCTCGACAACCATGAGCGACACGCACACCAGCCAACACTTCGAGACCCTCGCCATCCACGCGGGCAACACCGCGGATCCCCTCACCGGGGCTGTCGTCCCGCCGATCTACCAGGTCTCGACCTACAAGCAGGACGGCGTAGGAGGCCTGCGCGGCGGCTACGAGTACAGCCGCAGCGCCAACCCCACCCGCACCGCGCTGGAGGAGAACCTCGCCGCCCTGGAGGGCGGCCGCCGAGGCCTCGCGTTCGCGTCCGGGCTGGCCGCCGAGGACTGCCTGCTGCGTACGCTGCTCAGCCCCGGCGACCACGTGGTCATCCCCAACGACGCGTACGGCGGCACGTTCCGCCTCTTCGCGAAGGTCGTCTCCCGGTGGGGCGTGGACTGGTCCGTCGCCGACACCAGCGACCCCACGGCCGTCCGGGCCGCCATCACCCCCAAGACGAAGGTCGTCTGGGTGGAGACCCCCTCCAATCCACTGCTCGGCATCACCGACATCGCGGCCGTCGCCCAGGTCGCCCGTGAGGCCGGCGCGAAGCTGGTCGTCGACAACACCTTCGCCACCCCCTACCTCCAGCAGCCGCTCGCGCTCGGCGCGGACGTCGTCGTGCACTCGCTCACCAAGTACATGGGCGGTCACTCGGACGTCGTCGGCGGCGCCCTGATCGTCGGCGACCAGGACCTGGGCGAGGAGCTGGCGTACCACCAGAACGCGATGGGCGCGGTCGCCGGGCCGTTCGACGCCTGGCTGGTGCTGCGCGGCACCAAGACGCTCGCCGTCCGCATGGACCGGCACAGCGAGAACGCCACCAAGGTCGCCGACATGCTCACCCGGCACGCGCGCGTGTCCCGCGTCCTCTACCCGGGCCTGCCCGAGCACCCCGGGCACGAGGTCGCCGCCAAGCAGATGAAGGCGTTCGGCGGGATGGTGTCGTTCCAGGTCACCGGCGGCGAAGAAGCGGCGGTCGGGGTCTGCGACCGCGCCAAGGTGTTCACCCTCGGCGAGTCGCTGGGCGGCGTCGAGTCCCTGATCGAGCACCCGGGACGTATGACGCACGCCTCCGCGGCCGGCTCCGCCCTGGAGGTCCCCGCCGACCTCGTACGCCTCTCCGTGGGCATCGAGAACGTGGACGACCTCCTGGAGGACCTCCAGCAGGCCCTGGGCTAAAGCGGCGCCGGGGAAGTGGAGACACGCCCCCACGCCGCCCGGCACGCACTCTCGCCGCACCGGCCAAAGGCCCAAGTAGCTCCTCCCCCACTCTCGGCTTCGCTCGAGTGGGAGGTGCCCCCATCGAGGCCCTTCGTCCGGCACGCCGAGAGCACGCACCGAACGACGCGGGAACGCACCTCCACTTCCCCGGCGCCGCTAGGCCCTTGCCCGGGCGCTCACCAAACCGTCAGCGGTGGGGTCGTCTGCGACGGCGGCTCCACCCAGGGGCGGGCCGTCAGGGCCCACACGAAGAACGCGACCACGGCGGCCAGCAGCACCAGCCACATCAGATGCCGGGCCGCCGTCCGGCGCCGCAGCATGCGCCCGCCGCGCCGCACCGCGGCCGCGCACAGGTCGGGCGGCACCTGGGGCGGCGTCCGGTCCAGGATCCGCCGTACGGCCGCCTCGCGCTCCCGCAGACTCATGACGGCGCCACCTCCGCCACCCTGCGGGCGGCCTCGCGCGGGGGATGCAGGACGGTCGCCATCGCGCGCAGACAGATCGCCCGTACACGTTCGACGGGCAGCCCGAGGAGCGCCGCCGTCTGTTCCTCGGCGACGCCCTCGTAGAGCCTGAGGACGAGGATCAGCCGCTCCTGGGGGCTGAGCATGCCCAGGACGCCGCCGGGCGCGGGGCGGAAGAGGCCGTGGTGGTGCCAGGCCCCGCGCGCGAAACGGAGGGCCAGCTGCTGACGGGCCCGGTCGTAGGGGTCCTCGCCGCGCAGCCGGTCCCAGGTCGCGTACGTGTGGGCGAGGGCATGGGTCAGCAGCCGCCGCGCGCGCGGGTTGTCGTTCGGCGGTTCCGCCGTGAGCAGGGTGGCGGTCTGCGACAGCCGCCCCGCCGCACCCGCGACGAACGCCTCGAACTCCCGGGCCCGGCGGGCTCCTTGGGCCACACGCCGTTCTCGCACCGCGCCTCCCGCCTGAGGCCGACCCTGAGGAAACGGGACCCGGTCGCGTACGGACGCGTCTTCGTCCGCTATGTACGACGAGGGCCCGGTCTCATATGAGGCCAGGAGCGGGCGCCCGGTCAAGGGTCAGGACGCCGACGGTGCCTCCGGGGCTGCCGCCATGCGGGCGGAGAGCTCGGTGTTGAAACGGGTGAGGAGGGTGCAGAAGGCCTCGCGCTCCTCGGGGGCCCAGTCCTGGGTCAGCTCGGCCATCAACTGGCGCCTGGAGGAACGTACCTCCTCGAGCCGGGAGAGCCCGCGCGGCGACAACTGGAGCACGACCGCGCGGCCGTCCTCCGGGTGCGAGGTGCGCTTGACGAGACCGGTGTCCACGAGCGGCGCCACCTGACGGGTGACCGTCGAGGAGTCGATCCCCATGCTCGCCGCGAGCGCCTTGACGCCCATCGGGCCTTCCTTGTCGAGGCGGTTGAGCAGCAGATACGCGGCACGGTCCATGGAGTTGCGCACCTGCCCGACGCCGCCGAGCCGGGTCTGCTCGGCGCGGCGTGCGAACACCGCGACCTCGTGCTGCAGCGTGTCGAGAAGACCGTGGTCACCGACGGTCGTCATGTCCATCGACATTTCAGGTGTTGTGGGCATGGCCAAAGGCTCAATTCATGCGTGAGGCGCTGGGTTGGGGGACAGAGTACGCGGACCGGGCGTGAGGTGTGCGGGCCCCGCTGAAACCAGGTCCCGCCCCTTGGTCACACCCGCGTTCGGCCCCTGTGAACTGCGAGACTGTGGTCATGAGCTACAGCACGGCTGACTCCTTTCCGCGGGTGACGCTCGACGACGTGCGAGGCGCGCAGAAGATGCTTACGGGCATTTCACGTGTCACCGCCATGGAGGGCAGCAGGCATTTGACGCAGCTCGTCGGCGCGCCCGTGCACTTCAAGTGCGAGAACCTCCAGCGGACGGGCTCGTTCAAACTGCGCGGCGCGTATGTCCGTATAGCGGGTCTGCTGCCCGAGGAGCGTGCCGCCGGCGTCGTCGCCGCGAGCGCGGGCAACCACGCCCAGGGAGTCGCCCTCGCCTCCTCGCTGCTCGGCGTGCGCTCCACGGTCTTCATGCCGAAGGGCGCCCCCCTGCCGAAGATCAGCGCGACCGAGGAGTACGGCGCCGAGGTGCGCCTGCACGGCACGGTGGTCGACGAGACGCTGGCCGCCGCCCAGGAGTACGCGGACGAGACGGGCGCGGTGTTCATCCACCCGTTCGACCACCACGACATCATCGCAGGTCAGGGCACGGTCGGCCTGGAGATCCTGGAGCAGTGCCCCGAGGTGCGCACGATCGTCGTCGGCATCGGCGGGGGCGGGCTCGCGGCGGGCATCGCGGTCGCGGTGAAGTCGCTGCGGCCCGATGTGCGCGTCATCGGTGTCCAGGCGGAGGGCGCGGCCGCGTATCCGCCGTCGCTCGCCGCCGGGCTGCCCGTGGCCGTGGCGAACCCGGCGACGATGGCCGACGGCATCAAGGTCGGCCGGCCCGGGGACGTGCCGTTCGCGATCGTCGCGGACCTGGTGGACGAGGTCCGTACGGTCTCGGAGTACAACCTCTCCAGCGCCCTGCTGCTCTGCCTGGAGCGGGCCAAGCTGGTCGTGGAGCCGGCCGGCGCCAGCCCCGTCGCAGCCCTGTTGCGCGACCCGGAGTCCTTCGAGGGCCCGGTCGTCGCGGTGCTCTCCGGCGGCAACGTCGACCCGCTGCTGATGCAGCGCATCCTGCGGCACGGCATGGCCGCCGGTGGCCGCTACCTGCAGGTTCGTCTCCGCCTGACCGACCGCCCGGGCGCCCTCGCGACGCTTCTCGGGGTGTTGTCAGTGGTCGACGCTAATGTCCTCGACGTGAGCCATGTGCGGACGGACCCCCGGCTCGGGCTCACGGAGGTGGAGGTCGAACTGCACCTGGAGACAAGGGGACCGAAGCACTGCGCCGAGGTCAACCACGCCCTCCGCGAGGCGGGCTACACCGTCATCGACTGAGGTCGGCGCGGCTCTTGTCACCCGTTCGGGTAAGTCCATTGAGAGACGCGATACATCGCGTTATGGTGTGTCTCGTATCCGCTCGGCGGTGTGGCCCACGCCACTCGTCAGGCAGAGCGAAAAGTACAAACCCAAGCTTTGTGAAGGAACCCCAACGACGTGGAGAAATCACATGCCAGGCGCCATCCATGCCGAAGGCCTGGTGAAGACCTTCGGTGACGTAAAAGCCCTGGACGGCGTCGACCTCGATGTCCCCGAGGGCACCGTCCTGGGTCTGCTCGGGCCGAACGGCGCGGGTAAGACGACCACCGTCCGATGCCTCACCACCCTGCTGCGGCCCGACTCCGGCAAGGCCGTCGTCGCGGGCATCGACGTCCTGAAAGACCCCGACGCGGTACGCCGCTCGGTCGGCCTCTCCGGCCAGTTCGCCGCGGTCGACGAGTACCTGACGGGCCGTGAGAACCTGCAGATGGTCGGCCAGCTCTACCAGATGCGGGCCAAGGACGCGAAGGTGCGTGCGGGCGAGCTGCTGGAGCAGTTCCATCTCGCCGACGCCGCCGACCGGCCCGCCAAGACCTACTCCGGCGGTATGCGCCGCCGCCTCGACCTCGCTGCCGCGCTGGTGGTCTCGCCGCCGGTGATGTTCATGGACGAGCCGACCACCGGCCTCGATCCGCGCAACCGCCAGCAGCTGTGGGAGGTCATCAAACAGCTGGTCTCCGGCGGTACGACCCTGCTGCTCACCACCCAGTACCTCGAAGAGGCCGACCACCTCGCCCACGACATCGCCGTGGTCGACCACGGCCGCGTCATCGCCCGCGGCACCTCCGACCAGCTCAAGGCCCGCACAGGCGGCGAGCGCGTCGAGGTCGTCGTGCACGAGCGCGCGCACATTCCGACCGCCGTCGAGGTGCTGACCGGCTTCGGCAAGGGCGAGACCACCGTCGAGGAGCACACCCGCCGGCTCACCGTGCCCGTGGCCGGCGGCGCCAAGCTCCTCGCCGAGGTCATCCGCGAGCTGGACACCCGCGGCATCGAGATCGACGACATCGGCCTGCGCCGCCCCACCCTGGACGAC
The DNA here is from genome assembly GCF_024612015.1 of Streptomyces sp. CA-210063. Classification (NCBI taxonomy): domain Bacteria; kingdom Bacillati; phylum Actinomycetota; class Actinomycetes; order Kitasatosporales; family Streptomycetaceae; genus Streptomyces; species Streptomyces sp. CA-210063. The sequence continues at coordinate 3,707,268 of NZ_CP102512.1, read as the reverse complement.
GTGTTCCTCTCCCTGACGGGACACATCGCCGAGGCGAAGGACGAGGCCGAGGGGAACGGCGAGGCTGCCGACGCCAAGGGGCGGGGCCGCGGAAAGGAGACCGCGAGGTGAGCATCGTCAGCGGCACCGTGCGGGTCGCACCGCCCGGCAATCCGATCATCCGGTCCATCAGGGACTCCCTGGTCGTCGCCAAGCGGAATCTGATCCGCATGTCCCGGATCCCGGAAATGGTGATCTTCGGGCTCATCCAACCCGTCATGTTCGTGGTGCTGTTCAGCTACGTGTTCGGCGGCTCCATGAACGTCGGCGGTACCACGGACCCCGCCGTCTACCGCGAGTTCCTGATGGCCGGCATCTTCGCGCAGACCGTCACCTTCGCCACCGCCGGCGCCGGAGCGGGCATCGCCGACGACATGCACAAGGGGCTCATCGACCGCTTCCGCTCGCTGCCCATGGCGCGCGGGGCCGTGCTGACCGGACGAACACTCGCCGACCTGGTCCAGACGGCGCTCACCCTGGCCGTGCTGGCCGTGGTCGCCCTTCTGGTCGGCTGGCGCACCCACACCAGCATCGGCGAGGTCCTCGGCGCCTTCGGCCTGCTGCTCCTGCTCGGCTATGCGTTCACCTGGGTCGGCGCCCTCATCGGCCTCTCCGTGCGCACCCCCGAGGCGGCCACCTCAGGCGGGCTGATCTGGCTCTTCCCGGTCACGTTCATCTCGAACGCGTTCGTGGACTCCAGCCGTATGACGCCCTGGCTGCGGCATGTCGCCGACTGGAACCCGTTCAGCGCCACCGTCCAGGCCTGCCGCGTGCTGTTCGGCAACCCGGGGGTGTCGCCGTCGGACGCCTGGCCCATGCAGCACCCGGTCTGGGCCTCACTGATCTACTCGGTCCTGATCATCGTCATATTCCGGACCCTGTCCGTGCGGAAGTACCGCTCGGCGGCGGTATGACGAAGCCCCCGGCGCCGAGGGGCGCCGGGGGCTGGGCCGAGACAAGGGTGCGGCCGTGCGGCTCAGCTCTGATAGGGCACGGCCTTGAGGATCTTCACCGAGGCGAACTTGCCGTTCGGCAGCTCGTACTGGGCGTCCTCACCGACCTTCTTGCCGGTCACGCCCGAGCCCAGGGGGGACTGGGGGGAGTAGGTCTCGATATCGGAGCTCGCATACTCGCGGGAAGCGAGCAGGAACGTCAGGGTGTCGTCCTCGTCACCGTCGAAGGCGATCGTCACGACCATGCCCGGCGCCACCGCGCCGTCCGCCGACGCCGGCGCCTCGCCGACCTTGGCGTTCTCCAGGAGCTGGGTCAGCTGGCGCACACGGAGCTCCTGCTTGCCCTGCTCCTCCTTGGCCGCGTGGTACCCGCCGTTCTCGCGCAGGTCGCCCTCCTCGCGCGCGGCCGCGATCTTGGCGGCGATCTCCGTGCGCGCAGGACCAGACAGGTACTCCAGCTCGGCCTTGAGCTGGTTGTACGCCTCCTGGGTCAGCCAGGTGACGTTCTCGCTGGTCTGGGTCACAGGTGCTCCTCGTAGGTACTGGGAATACAAAGCATCGCCCTACCCAGAAGAATGTTCCTTCACGAGTGGGCGAAACCACGAGCCTAACAATTCAGCGGCGGAAGGGGGAGGACATAAAGCATAAGCGTTACGTCGCCGCAGGTCAGCGCAGTGATGCGGAGAGCCGGGGGTCCCCCGGGCGCCTCGGGGCCGGGGTTCAGCCGGCGTGACAGCCGAGCAGTTCGGCCGTGGTGCCGCGCGCGGTCGTCCTGAGGGTGACGACCTCGTCGATGTCCGTGGTGCCGGCGTCGAAGCGGAAGTCGGCGCGGCCGACCTCGGCGCCGTCCTCGGACTGGGAGCGCACGGTGCAGTAGCCCTCCACACCGGCGTCCTTGTCGCCCCTGAGGTGCACCTTCACCGAGGAGGCCGAGGTATCGAAGGTGTAGATCTCGACGCTGATCTTGTTTCCGGCGACGTAGTGGTAGGCGAACCAGCCGATGAGGACGAGGAGGGCGGCGCCCAGGACGGTGCCGATGACCTTGAGCTTGCGGTCGGCGCGCTCGTCCGCGGAGCGGCCGTAACGGCCCTCGGGCAGCTGAGTGCTCGCCGTGCTCATGGTCGTCCTCTCGGAAAGGGACCGGGAGCTTGCTCCCGGAAGGGGCGTCCAGGCTCTGGACCGGGAATATCCCGCCCCCCGATTCCGTCACTATAGAAGCCTCCGCCCAGCCCCTGACGGCCGCCCCACACGGGTGTCCTGGCGGGACGGCAGTATGGACTCTCCGGATCGCGCCGGACCGAGTCACCGAAGTACAGGCCGGGCGCCGACTTACGAGGGAATGAGTCTTGACTGACCAGCTGCGACTGATGGCCGTGCACGCGCACCCCGACGACGAGTCGAGCAAGGGTGCGGCCACCATGGCGAAGTATGTGTCCGAGGGGGTGGACGTGCTGGTTGTGACCTGCACGGGCGGCGAGCGCGGCTCCATCCTCAATCCCAAGCTGCAAGGCGACAAGTACATCGAGGAGCACATTCACGAGGTACGCAAGAAGGAGATGGACGAGGCCCGAGAGATCCTCGGGGTCGAGCAGGAGTGGCTCGGCTTCGTCGACTCCGGCCTCCCGGAGGGCGACCCCCTCCCGCCTCTTCCCGACGGCTGCTTCGCCCTGGAGGACATCGACAAGGCGGCCGGTGAGCTGGTCAGGAAGATCCGCGCGTTCCGTCCCCAGGTGATCACCACCTACGACGAGAACGGCGGGTACCCGCACCCCGACCACATCATGACCCACAAGATCTCCATGGTGGCGTTCGAGGGCGCGGCGGACACCGAGAAGTACCCCGAGGGCGAGTACGGCCCGGCGTACCAGCCGCAGAAGCTGTACTACAACCAGGGCTTCAACCGCCCCCGCACCGAGGCGCTGCACAACGCGCTGCTGGCGCGCGGCCTGGAGTCCCCGTACGGCGACTGGCTCAAGCGCTGGGACGAGTCCGGCATGGGAAGGGACCGCACCCTCACCACGCATGTGCCCTGCGCCGAGTTCTACGAGATCCGTGACAAGGCTCTCATCGCCCACGCCACGCAGATCGACCCCGACGGCGGCTGGTTCCGCGTTCCGATGGAGATCCAGAAGGAGGTCTGGCCCACCGAGGAGTACGAGCTCGCGAAGTCCCTCGTGGACACCTCCCTCCCCGAGGACGACCTCTTTGCGGGCATCCGCTAGCCCTGGGGGACAATGCCAGGCATGAGCGTAAGCCTGGCAGTCAGCACGCACCTCGGACCCCTCGTCCCTCTCGCCAAGGAGCTGGACAAGGACAAGGTCACCCCCGGCGTCCTCGGCTTCATCGTCTTCGCGGTGATGGCCCTGGCCGTCTGGGGTCTGATGAAGTCGATGAACAAGCACATGGGCAAGGTCGACTTCACGGAGACACCGGACGCCTCCGTCGAGGAGACGACGACGGACGCGGGCGGGAAGACGACGCCGGCGAAGGGCTGAGCGCCGACGCGATGGCTCGACGGTATGACTCCGTGACACCGGTCAGGTGTCACGGAGTCATACCGCGCCGCCGTGAGCGGCGGTCGCCGTAGAGGATCGGTCATGGTGAAGACCGGTCATGGTGAAGACCGGTCATGGTGAAGACCGGTCATGGTGAAGACCGGTCATGGTGAAGACCGGTCATGGTGAAGACCGGTCATGGTGAAGACCGGTCACGGTGAAGACCGGTCACGGTGAAGACCGGTCACGGTGGAGGTCGACCACGGTGGAGGTCGACCACCGAGACCTCCGCTCACCCCTGCCCGCCCGTCACCGGCACCCCCATCACCTCCCGCGCATGCCGGTTCGGCACCATTCCGAGGGTCCAGGCGCGCCAGCCGCCCTCCAGGTTCACGCCCCGCTCCAGCAGCAGCTGATACGCCTCGACGTATTCGGCGAGTTTCTCGTCGCGCAGGGGGTGGTCGGTGCGGGAGAGGTGGGCCAGTTCCTCCTCGGCGACGGCTGTGCCGATCTCGACTCCGCCGGGCGCCGCGTACGGCAGCAGCGTGCACCTCAGGAAGCGGGCCCAGTCCTCGCCCCGGCGGTCGCCGTACGACGTGAACAGCCTCGCCGCCTCGTCGCACAGGGCCAGCGCCTGTGGGGTGCGGGTGTTGCCCGCGTCCACCACGGCCAGCTCCAGGCAGGTCCAGGCCTCGCCGTGGGCCACGCCGATGCGCTGGAAGTCGGCGCGGGCGTCGACGAGGAGCTGGCGGGCGAAGCCGGAGTTCCGGAGCGAGCCGGTCTGGACGGCACGTTGGTCACGGGTGACCCGGGCCGAGTGGTGGCGGGCGCAGGCCAGGCCGTAGACGTCGCGCATGCGGGAGAACGCCGTGCGGGAGCGTTCCAGCTCGCGTACCGCCTGGTCGAGGTTGCCCGTCTCCTCCAGGGCCTGGCCCAGGTAGTAGCCGGTCCAGGCCTCGCCGCGGGCGTCCTCGTTGTCGCGGTGGTGGGAGAGGGCCTGGCGGAGGCCGTCGACGGCGGCGGAGGGATCGCCGGCGACGAGGCGGGCACGGGCGAGCTGGGTCATGGACCAGGCCTGGCCGCGGGCGTCGCGGGTGCGGCCGAACAGGTCCAGGGCGGTCCGCAGCTCACTCTCGGCGCGCGGGATCTCGCCCATGCGCAGCAGCAGCTGGCCGAGCTGGAAGTACGCCCAGCCCTCGCCGTGCAGGGACTCCTGCTGGCGGTGGATGACCAGGGCGCGGGTCAGCAGGTCCAGCGCGTCGGCCAGGTGGGCGCGGTCGCGTTCCACCGCCGCCAGGGCGTGCATCGTCCAGGCGCGGTCCGCCGCCAGTTCGGGGACCGACTGGAGCTGGAGGGCCTCCAGGAGCTTCGCCGCCGCCTCGGTCAGGTTGCCCTGGTGGTGGAGGGTGATGCCCAGGGAGCACAGGGCACGGGCGGCACCCGCGTCGTGGTTCGTCTCCCTGTAGAGGCCGACCACCGACGTCAGCGTCGTACGGGCCTTGTCCAGCTCGCCCAGCTGGCGGGCCGCGATACCCGTACGCCACTGGACCGAGCGGGTCAGCATGCCCTGGCCCACCGACTGGGCCAGCTCGTTCAGCTCACCGAGACGGTAGAGGTCGCCGCGCAGGAGGCAGTAGTCGCACAGGGCGCCGAGGAGGCTGAGGACCGCCGCCTCGTTCACGCCCTCCGCGTGCCGGAGCGTGGAGGTGATGAAGCTCGTCTCGTCGTCCAGCCAGCGCAGTGCCTCGTCCAGGGAGACGAAGCCGTGCTGGCCGAAGCGGTCCGAGCGGGTCGACATGTTGCCGTCGACCAGGCGGAGGACGGAGTCGGCGAGGTCCGCGTAGGTGACGATCAGGCGTTCCTGCGCGGCCGTGCGCTCGCTCGGCTCCTCCTCGTCGAGCAGGCGGGCCTGGGCGAAGGCGCGGACCAGGTCGTGCAGGCGGTAGCGGTTGCCGTGGACATGGTCGATCAGGCCGGCGCGGGCCAGCGCGGTGAGGTGGCGGGTCGCCTCCGTCTCGTCCGTGGCGAGGAGGGAGGCGGCGGCCGCCGCGCCCAGGGACGCGCGGCCCGCCAGCGCCAGGCGGCGCAGCAGACGGCGGGACGGGTCCGACTGGTCGGTGTAGCGCAGCCAGAGGGCGCGTTCGATCGGCTCGACCGGGCCGTACGCGCCGAGGTCGGCGGCGAGTTGGCCCGGCGTACGCGGCCCCAGGGACGAGCCCGCGATGCGTAAGGCGAGGGGCAGACCGCCGCACAACTGCTGGATCCGAGCGACGGATTCGGCGTCGTACGAGGGGGGCGACGACGCCCCCGGGGGCGTGACGGCCGCTGCCCCCGCGGATGCGCCCGCCGCTGCCCCGGCGGGCGCCCGGCCGGCCGACGCCCCCGCCGAGAGCACCGCGCCGTCCTGCGCCGCCGTGCTCAGCAGTTCGTGCGCGCCGTCGCCGTCGAGGGACTCGACGGGGAGCTGGTGGACCCAGGCGGGCAGGTCGGCGGGGAGGGCGAGCGGGGTGCGGGCGGTGACCAGGACGAGGCTGTCGGAGCGTTCGGGGACGAGGACGCGGACCTGCTCGGGGTCGGAGGCGTCGTCGAGGACGATCGTCACCGGCAGGGCGGTCAGATGCTGGTGGTACAGCTCGCTCAGCCGTTTGACCTGCTGGTCCTGGGAGGTGCGCTCACGGAAGAGGAGCTGGTCGCGAGGTGCGCCGAGACGATTCAGCAGATGCATCAGCGCGTCCCGCGTGGACAGCGGGGTCTCCTCCGGGCTGTCGGCGCGCAGGTCGACCACGCAGGCGCCACGGAAGTAGTCCCGAAGCTCGTGCGTCGCGCGGACGGCGAGGGCGGTACGGCCGGAGCCGGGCACGCCGTGCAGCACGACGACCGTCGGCCGGGTCTCGGTCTCGGCGCGGGCCGCCTGCACCCACTGGCGGATCTTCCCCATCTCCGCCCGCCGCCCCGCGAACCGGTCGTCCGTCTCCGGGAGTTGGGCGAACGACTGCTCCAGCACATTGCGGCGCCGCGCCGCCGCGCTCTTGTCGGCGCCGCGCAGCTGGACCGCCTTCTTCTTCGCTGTCGCGGTCGCCGTCGACGCGGCGAGTACGCGCTGCTGGTCCAGGAACGGCCGTATCCCGCGCACCTCCAGCGCCGTCAGCCACTGCAGCCGCAGCTGTTCGGGGCCGCCGGGCTGGCCGAGGGCGCCCGCGTGGTGGTGGTTCGCGGGGAGGTGGGAGGCGGTGACCTTCAGGACCGTGGCCACGGCGCTCGCGATGCCGACGATCACGCCGGTGCTGACGGCGGTGCCGGCGTCGACGCCGAAGGAGAGGTCGGCCACGACCGCCGTGCCGGCGGCCACGGCCGCGACCAGCAGGGGAGTTCCGGAGCCTTCCTTGGCGTAGCGCTGGCCGAAGGTGAGGCGGCCGGCCTCCGACTCGTCCAGTGCGCGGGTGTACGCCTCGTACTCCTCGGCCGCGTTCTGGGCCATCGTGTCCAGGGCGGCGCGGGCGCGGCCCAGGAGGACCACGCCGTCGGTACGGCCGCCGGACCTGCGGACCTCCTCCTCGACCGCCCGGACCAAGATCCGTTCGGCCTCCCCCCGGTGGCTGTCCCGCATCACAACGTCCCCCTTCGCCGAAACGGTTGCCTCCGGCCAGTGTGCGGCGAATAGTCGGACTAGGCGATAGGGCGTGATCCTCTGCCGGGGACGAGGTTCGGGGTTTCGCCGTGGGTGGTGGGGTTGTTCGCCGACCGCAGGTTTGCCGTGGTTGCTCGCGCAGTTCCCCGCGTCCCTTTCGGGGAGCGCCCGGTGACCCGGTGCCGAGAACGGGACGCGCCCCCGTGCTGAACTGCGATTCCCGGGTACTGGGGAATGATGGTGCCCATGGCGAATCGACTGGCCCACGAGACCTCCCCCTATCTCCTCCAGCACGCCGACAACCCGGTGGACTGGTGGCCCTGGTCGGCCGAGGCGTTCGAGGAGGCGCGGCGGCGGGGGGTGCCCGTGCTGCTCAGCGTGGGGTACAGCTCGTGTCACTGGTGTCATGTGATGGCGCACGAGTCGTTCGAGGACCGGGAGACCGCCGAGTACCTCAACGCCCACTTCGTCAGCGTGAAGGTCGATAGGGAGGAGCGGCCCGACGTCGACGCCGTCTATATGGAGGCCGTGCAGGCGGCCACCGGGCAGGGCGGCTGGCCCATGACCGTGTTTCTGACGCCGGAGGGGGAGCCGTTCTACTTCGGTACGTACTTCCCGCCGGCGCCGCGCCACGGGATGCCCTCCTTCCGGCAGGTGCTGGAGGGCGTACGGGCGGCCTGGGTGGACCGGCGGGACGAGGTCGCCGAGGTGGCCGAGAAGATCGTGCGGGATCTGGCCGGGCGGGAGCTGAAGTTCGCGGCCATGGACGTGCCCAGCGAGGAGGAGCTCGCGCAGGCGCTGCTGGGGCTCACCCGGGAGTACGACGCGGCGCGGGGCGGGTTCGGCAGGGCGCCGAAGTTCCCGCCGTCGATGGTGATCGAGTTCCTGCTGCGGCACGCGGCGCGCACGGGCTCCGAGGGCGCGCTGCAGATGGCGCGGGACACCTGTGAACGCATGGCCCGCGGGGGCATCTACGACCAGCTCGGCGGCGGCTTCGCCCGGTACTCCGTCGACCGTGAGTGGGTCGTGCCGCACTTCGAGAAGATGCTGTACGACAACGCCCTGCTCTGCCGGGTCTACGCCCACCTGTGGCGGGCCACCGGCTCCGACCATGCCCGGCGGGTGGCGCTGGAGACGGCCGACTTCATGGTCCGCGAACTCCGTACCACCGAGGGCGGGTTCGCCTCCGCGCTGGACGCCGACAGCGACGACGGGACCGGGAAGCACGTGGAGGGGGCGTACTACGTCTGGACTCCGGAGCAGCTGACCGAGGTCCTTGGGGAGGAGGACGCCCGGCTCGCCATGCAGTACTTCGGGGTCACGGAGGAGGGCACCTTCGAGGAGGGGGCGTCCGTACTGCAACTCCCGCAGCAGGAGGGCGTCTTCGATGCCGAAAGGATCGAGTCGGTCAAGGACCGGCTGAATGAGGCCCGTTCGCGGCGCCCCGCGCCCGGTCGCGACGACAAGGTGGTCGCCGCCTGGAACGGGCTCGCGATCGCCGCGCTCGCCGAGACCGGCGCCTACTTCGACCGCCCCGACCTGGTGGAGGCCGCGATCGCCGCCGCCGACCTCCTCGTACGACTGCACCTGGACGAGAAGGCGCGGCTCGCGCGGACCAGCAAGGACGGGCAGGTCGGCGCCAACGCGGGGGTGCTGGAGGACTACGCGGATGTCGCGGAGGGGTTCCTCGCGCTGGCGTCGGTCACGGGGGAGGGGGTGTGGCTGGAGTTCGCGGGGTTCCTGCTCGACCATGTGCTCGTACGGTTCGTCGATGAGGAGTCGGGGGCGCTGTACGACACCGCGGTCGACGCGGAGAAGCTGATCCGGCGGCCCCAGGATCCGACCGACAACGCCGTGCCGTCCGGGTGGAGCGCGGCCGCGGGAGCGCTGCTCAGCTATGCCGCGCACACCGGTTCCGAGCCCCATCGGGCCGCCGCCGAGCGGGCGTTGGGCGTGGTGAAGGCGTTGGGGCCGCGGGCGCCCCGGTTCATCGGATGGGGGCTCGCCACGGCGGAGGCGTTGCTCGACGGGCCGCGTGAGGTGGCGGTCGTCGGGCCGGAGGGACATCCGGGGACGAAGGAACTGCACCGGACGGCGTTGCTGGGGACCGCGCCGGGTGCCGTGGTGGCCGTGGGGACCACGGACAGTGACGAACTGCCGTTGCTGGCCGACCGTCCGCTCGTGGGCGGTGAACCGACCGCGTACGTCTGCCGTAACTTCACCTGTGACGCTCCCACGACCGATGTCGACCGGTTGCGTACGGTTCTCGAAACGGCGTCAAGCGGCTGAAACACGTCGGATCAGGGCCGGGAGAAGCTGAACAACTGTCATGAATTGGGCTTGTGTTCGGACACGTCCGCTTACATGTTCCCCCGAACGGAAACACGGTTTTTATCGGAAGGGTCCCCGAGGTTCACAGTTTCCCCCTACTCTCCTCACAGTGACGCGACGGGCGTAACCGCCCGTCGCGACAGGGGGTATTGGGGATCCGGGGGGATCTATCTTGCTGACGTCTGTCTTCATCGTCGTCGTCTCGCTGTCCTTGTTCTGGATGGCGGCGTTCACCCTGTGGTGGCAGATGCACGCGTGGCGTACGCCCGAAGTGCTCGCTTCCACCCGTTTCAGCAGACCGGACGGCGACGAGCATGTGTCGTTCTCGCTGCTCCTGCCGGCACGCCATGAACAGGCCGTGCTGGACCACACCATCCAACGACTGCTCGAATCGAGCCACGACGACTTCGAGATCATCGTGATCGTCGGGCACGACGACCCGGAGACCACCGAGGTGGCCCGGGCCGCCGAGGCGCGCGACCCGCGCGTCCGCGTGGTGGTCGACCACCACGAGAAGAAGAACAAGCCGAAGGCCATGAACACGGCGTTGCCGCACTGCCGCGGTGACGTCGTCGGGGTCTTCGACGCGGAGGACCAGGTCCATCCGGAGCTGCTGACGCACGTCGACCACGCCTTCCTCACCACGGGCGCGGACGTCGTGCAGGGCGGGGTGCAGCTCATCAACTTCAACTCCAGCTGGTACAGCCTGCGCAACTGCCTGGAGTACTTCTTCTGGTTCCGCTCCCGGCTGCACCTGCACGCGCAGAAAGGGTTCATCCCGCTCGGGGGCAACACCGTCTTCGTCCGCACCGATGTGCTGCGCGAGGCCGACGGCTGGGACCCCGACTGCCTCGCCGAGGACTGCGACCTGGGCGTGAGGCTGTCGAGCGTCGGCAAGAAGGTCGTCGTCGCCTACGACTCCGACATGGTGACCCGGGAGGAGACCCCCGGCAGCCTGATGTCGCTGATGAAGCAGCGCACCCGCTGGAACCAGGGCTTCCTCCAGGTCTACCGGAAGAAGGACTGGAAGCAACTGCCCAGCTTCCGGCAGCGGTTGCTCGCCCGCTACACGCTGATGACGCCGTATCTCCAGGCCATCTCCGGCGTGATCATCCCGCTCAACGTGGCCATCGCGCTCTTCCTCGACGTGCCCGTCGGCGTCGCCTTCATCACCTTCCTGCCGGCCGTCACCGCCCTCGTCACCTTCGTGTTCGAGATCGTCGGACTGCACGACTTCGGCAAGCAGTACGGCCTCCGCGTCCGGTTCGTCCACTACGCCAAGCTCGTCGTGGGCGGCCCCTTCTACCAGGTGCTCCTCGCCTTCGCCGCCGTACGCGCGGTGTGGCGCGAGCAACGCGGCCGCAACGACTGGGAGTTGACCAGTCACGTCGGCGCGCATCTCGTGAACGCGAACGTGAACCGAGAGGACGTTCCTGCGTGACCTCCACACTTCCCGCGGCGACCAAGACACAAGTCAAGGTCCCCGCGCAGCGGACAGCTGCGCCCACAGCCGGTTCGACCAGTCGAACAACCGCTTCCGGTTCCGCTTCCGCCCCGCCGAAGCGCCTGCGCGACTCGCGCCCCGACCTCATCCTCTGCGGTGTCCTCCTCGTCGCGATCCTGATCGTGCAGGGCTGGAACATCGCCGACTACCCGACCCTCAGCGACGACGAGGGCACCTACCTCGCGCAGGCCTGGGCCGTGCAGGAGGGCCGAGGGCTCGCCCACTACACCTACTGGTACGACCACCCGCCCTTCGGCTGGATCCAGATCGCCGTACTGACCTGGATCCCCGCCCAGCTCGCCCCCGAGTCGATGACCGTCGGCTCGATGCGCGCGGTGATGCTGGTGATCAGCGCGATCAGCGCCGTCCTCGTCTACGTCCTCGGCCGCCGCCTCTCGCTGCCCCGCTGGGCCGCCGGCCTCGGCATGGCCCTCTTCGGGCTCTCCCCGCTGTCGGTGGTGCTCCAGCGGGAGATCTTCCTCGACAACATCGCGGTGATGTGGACGCTGCTCGCGTTCTGCCTCGCCGCCTCACCGAACCGTCACCTCTGGCACCACTTCGGCGCGGGGCTGGCCGCCGCCGCGGCCGTGCTCACCAAGGAGACGATGCTCCTCGTCCTGCCCGCCGTGCTGCTCACCATGTGGCGGCACAGCCACCGCGACACCCGGAAGTTCGCCATCACCGGCGCCGTCACCGCCTGCACCCTGATCGGCGTCTCGTACCCGCTGTTCGCCCTGCTCAAGGGCGAGTTGATGCCCGGCGACGGCCATGTGTCGCTGTGGGACGGCATCGTCTACCAGATGAGCCGCCCCGGCTCCGGCTTCATCCTCACCGAGGGCACGGGCTCCTACGGCGTCCTGCAGTCCTGGCTCTACTACGACCGCGTCCTGCCCCTCGGCGGACTCGCCGGCGCACTGCTCCTCCTGGTCACCTGGCGCTGGTCGGTGACCGCGAGAGCCCTCGCCGGCCCCGCGCTCGCCGTCGCGATCCTCGCCGGAATGGCTCTGCGCCCCGGCTATCTGCCCGCGATGTACGTCCTCCAGGCCCTGCCCTTCCTCGCCCTCGTCCTCGCGGGCGGCACTGCGAGCGTCACGCACGGCGTACTGCGCAGGTGGCGGAGTACGACGGAGAAACGTTCCCTGACGTGGGCGCGCCACGGGGTCGCCCTCGTCCTCGCGGCCGCCGCCGCCGTGTACGTCGTCCCGCGCTGGTACGACGGCAACCACACCGCGATGACGTTCAACGCCAACGCGCCCTACGAGCAGGCCTCCAAGTGGCTCGGCTCCGAGATCGACAACCCCGGTGACACCCGGGTCCTCGTCGACGACGCGCTCTGGCTCGACCTCGTCCACGAGGGCTACAAGCCGGGGCTCGGCGTCATCTGGTTCTACAAGGCGGACCTCGACCCCGCGGTGACGAAGACGATGCCGCGTGGCTGGCGCGACCTCGACTACGTGGTCGCCTCCCCGACGGTACGGCGCGACGCGGTCGACCTGCCCAACGTGAAGGCCGCGATGGAGAACTCCACACCGGTCGCCACCTTCGGCACCGGCGAGGACCGCATCGAGATCCGCAAGATCGAGGCCGCCGGCGGAGACGACCGGGCGCGCGAGACCGAGGCGGCCGGCGACGACGACCGCATCCGCGAGACCGAGGCCGCTGGAGGCGACCGATGACCAGCGGAAGTTATGAGTCCACCGTCCCCGATGAACTCGGCGACCCGGCCGTGCGAGGGGCCGAAGTCCCCGAGCCCGCGGCCGTCACCATCGTCGTACCGACCTTCAACGAGTCCGCCAACGTACGGGAGCTGCTGCACCAGATCACCGAGACGGTGCCCGGGCGGCTGCCCTGCGAGGTCGTCTTCGTGGACGACTCCACCGACGACACCCCCGACGTCATCAACGTGGCCGCGCAGGACTGCCCGTTCCCGGTGACCGTGCTGCACCGCGACGAACCGGTCGGCGGACTCGGCGGCGCGGTCGTGGAAGGCATCAAGGCGGCCGGCTCCGACTGGATCGTCGTCATGGACGGCGACCTCCAGCATCCGCCGTCCCTGGTACCGGACCTGGTGGCGACCGGGGAGCGGTCGTCAGCGAGTCTGGTGGTCGCCTCCCGCTACATCAAGGGCGGCAGCCGGGCCGGACTCGCGGGCAGCTACCGCGTCGCCGTCTCACGCGGCGCGACCTGGCTCACCAAGTCCCTCTTCCCACGCCGGCTGCACGGCATCAGCGACCCGATGAGCGGCTTCTTCGCGATCCGCCGCAGCGCGGTCACCGCCGACATCCTCCAGCCGCTCGGCTACAAGATCCTCCTCGAACTCGCCGTGCGCAGCCGCCCGCGCCAGGTCACGGAGGTGCCGTTCGTCTTCCAGGACCGGTTCGCCGGCGAGTCCAAGTCGACCGCGCAGGAGGGCCTGAGATTCCTGCGCCACCTCGTCGGACTGCGCACCGCCTCACCGCTGGCCCGCATGTTGGTCTTCGGACTGATCGGCGTCACCGGCTTCCTGCCGAACCTCGCGGGCCTGTACGCCCTGACCTCGGCCGGTATGCACTACGTCCCCGCCGAGATCCTCGCCAACCAGCTCGGCGTGCTCTGGAACTTCTACCTCATCGAGCACCTGTGCTTCCGCGAGCGACGCAAGTACCGCAAGCGATGGGACCGCGTCGGCCGGTTCGCGTTGCTGGCCAACGCCGACCTGGTGCTGCGCATCCCGCTGATCGCCCTGTTCGTCGGCAGGTTCGAGATGCATGCCCTGACCGCCACCGCGCTCGCGCTGGTGATGACGTTCGTCCTGCGCTTCGTCGGGACCGAAGCGCTGGTCTATCTGCCGCGCAAGAACTCTCGCCGCGGGGAGCGCGGCGAGAAGAAGCAGGCCGAGCCCGCAAGGAGAGCCGCGTGAAGAAACACTGGACGTTGCGTTTGCCGAACCGTTCGAAGTTCCGGGTCAGACCCAGACCCAGACGCAGAACGGCCCTGCTGGCCGTGGGCGCCCTGGCCTCCGGCCTTCTTCTGATCTCACCCCAACCCGCGTCCGCCGCCAACCTCATCCAGAACCCCGGCTTCGAGACCGCCGGTACGGGCGACATGCCGTACTGCTGGGAGAAGTCGGGCTGGGGCGACAACGACTTCACCTTCACCACGGTGGCGGACGCCCACTCTGGCTCCAAGGCCATGAAGGTAGAGCTGACCCGCCGGGTCTCCGGCGACCGCAAGGCCCTGATCACCGAGTCGGCGGCCTGCGCGCCGACGGTCTCGGTGGGCAAGCAGTACGACCTGGGCCTCTGGTACAAGTCGACGACCCCCGACACGTCCCTCACCCTCTTCCGGCACGACACCACGGCCGGCTGGCAGTACTGGACCGACCTCAAGACGCTGGAGATGGCGGGGAGTTGGACCGAGGCGACGGTCCGCACCCCCGAGGTCCCGGCGGGCACCGACCGGATCAGCTGGGGTGTCTCCGTCTACGGCACCGGCTCCGTCACCACCGACGACTACACGATGGACCAGGTCGCCGACCCCGTCCCCGAGCCGGCCTGCACGGGCACGCCGGAAGAATGCCAGAACGGCCGCTGGGACGTCCTGCCCACCCAGAACCCCGTCCGCTCCATGCACTCCGTCGTCCTCAACAACGGCAAGGTCCTGCTGATCGCCGGCTCCGGCAACAGCGAGCAGATGTTCGAGGCAGGCACGTTCACCAGCGCGGTGTACGACCCGAAGAACGGCACGTACAAGCAGATCCCGACACCGGACGACATGTTCTGCGCGGGTCATGTGCAGCTCGACGACGGCCGGGTCCTGGTCATGAGCGGCAACAAGGCGTACCCGGCGGCCGACGGCTCGCACGGCTACGAGGGCTACAAGGACTCGTACGTCTTCGACCCGGTGACGGAGACCTACACCAAGACGAACGACATGAACGACGGCCACTGGTACCCGTCGGCGACGATCCTCGGTAACGGTGACGTCATCTCGTTCGGCGGCCTCCGCGAGGACTCCACCGGTTCGGTGGCGGCCGAGCTGTGGTCGGACGCCGAGCAGAAGTGGCTCGAACTCTGGAAGGTCAACCAGACCTGGTCGTACTGGGGCCTGTACCCGTCGATGATCCTCATGCAGGACGGCCGCCTCTTCTACTCCGGCAGCCATGTCTTCGGCAACAACATCCCGGGTACGGGTTCGGCGATCTACGACTACGGCGCCAACACGATCACGCAGGTCCCCGGCCTCCAGAACAAGGACGAACGCGACCAGTCCGCGAGCGTTCTCCTGCCCCCCGCCCAGGACCAGAAAGTCCTGACGATCGGTGGCGGCAACATCGAATCCAACCCGGAGGCGAACCGCCTGACGGACGTCATCGACCTGAAGGCCGCGAACCCGTCGTACGTCGCGGGCCCGCCGATCCCGCAGGGCACGGTGGACCTGGGCAACGGCAAGATCGCCCAGACCGGCAACCAGGGCAAGATGTACGTCTCGGCGGTCCTGCTGCCCGACGGCAAGGTCCTGGAGACGGGCGGCGCCCTGCACAACCGCGCCAACCCGGTCTACGAGACGTCGATCTACGACCCGGCCACCAACACCTTCGACCCGGTGGCCACGGACCCGGAGGAGCGCGGCTACCACTCCTCGGCGTTCTTGCTGCCGGACGGCCGCGTCATGACCACCGGCGACAACCCGGGCAACGGCACGTGGAACCACGACGTGTCGATCTACACCCCGCCGTACCTGCTGAAGGGCCCCCGCCCGAAGATCACGTCGTTGATCGACAAGGAGTGGGTGTACGGCGACACGCAGCGCATCACGGTGGACCGCCCGATCGCGAAGGCGGAACTGATCCGTCCCGCAGCGGTCACCCACTCCTCCGACCCGAACCAGCGCTTCGTGGACCTGCCGCTGTCCGTCGACGGCAACAACGTCGACCTGAACGTGACGAGCAACCCGAACCTGGCCCCGCCCGGTTGGTACATGCTCTTCGCGGTCGACGCCAACGGCGTCCCGTCGGTGGCGGAATGGGTCCACCTCCAGGGCCCGTCCGCCCTGGCCGCCGCTTCCGGCGAAGCCCCCTCGGCCCACGTCCACGACTTCGCGGACGCCCCGAAGGGCAAGACCACCGGCCCGGGCAAGAAGACCAAGTCCAAGAAGGTCAGCCCGACCATCTCCGGCTGCGACCGCCACTACGGCACGGCGAACGTCTGCGTCCCGACGACCTTCCCGGACGAGGTCAAGAAGACGACGGCGTCCCGCTGCGAGTGGCTGAAGGAGAACAACTACGGCCGCCTGAAGGTCAACGGCAAGGACGACCCGCTGAAGCTGGACCGCAACAGGGATGGTCTGGCGTGTGGGAAGGCGGATCTGAAGAGAACGTAGGGGCGGGCGCGGGGCACTGCGCGACCAGCCCCATACGGCCCGCAGCGCCCCGCTAACCCGAACTCCTCAACAGGGCACCCCACTTCAGGGCCACGGCCCCGTACCCGACGATTGTCCATCGGGCACGGGGCCGTGGCCTGACCTGTGTCGGTACACACCTCATTTCATTTACATCTACGCCTGGATCCACCGCCTCAGTGCCTCGACCGTGTCCTCCGGCGTCGTGTTGAAGCACAGCCGGATCCCGGGCGCCGCCTCGGTGAGCACGTTGACCAGCCGCTCGAACAGCAGGGTGTTCTCCGGCAGCATCCGTACGCCACCGCCGATCATCGCCAAGCCGAACGCGTGCTCCCGGAGCTGCTCCCGCACGGCCGCCTCGGCCCGATCCGGAGAGACGTCGATCAGACACGGAACAGCATCGAACCCCGCTTCGCGCAGCGCCGCGTTCGCCGCCTCGATCCGGGCAGTGAGCACCGCCTCGTCGACACCGTCGGGCATCCGGCTGTAGTCGAGCGCACTCGGATGCAGACCGATGGACAGTACCTTCGTGTTGCCAGGCAGCGGAGTCACGGTTGTCGGTCGGCCCATGGGCGATGTCCTCTCTGCACATGTCACGGTGATCTCCTCGGCATATCACGGAAGTTGAGCAGAGGGCTCGCCCGTTTCAACTGCTCGGTACGGGGTCGTGGCCTGATCTGTGTCGGTTACGCGCGACCGACGATGCGCGCGGCCCCGGGCGAGGCTTGAACGGGTTGACGACAGTCCGGCGCGGCCGGGGGCACCGGTTGGCCGTCGAGGGCACGGCACAGAGCAGCGTGGAGGTGTTCGGCTTCGGCGAGGCTGAGGGTCAGCTCGGTGTCCGTCGAGTGTCCGCGGGGACCGGTACGCGTCAGCCGTAGCGGTACGGCGAGACGATCGTCGTCGGTGCGGCGTACCGGCCGCCCGGGTGTGCGCTCGATGGTCCAGCTCATGATGTGGTCCCGCCTTTCCCGATGCGCGCCAGGCGGTACGTGCCCCACAGCTGCCGTCCGTCCTCGCACCCGTCCTGGGCTCTGGGGCTGCCCTTGCAGCCGTCGGCGCACTTGCGGGTGTGCTCGAACCACAGCCGGTAGGCGCGGAGCATGGGGATCTCGGCCTGCTGGACGGTGGCCCGTACTCGTCCCTCGGTCATCAGCTCGCCTCCGCGAACTGCCGTGCCTGCCTGATCTGCTGGCGTACCTCGGAGGTCAGGACGTACGCGCCGACGAGGGTGCTGGCGATGTCGGCGGCGGTGATTTCGGGCAGTTCGGTGCGAGGCCACGGACATCGGGCTCGGGCTCTGCGCCGCCGGGCGCTCGCAAGGAAGGCGGCCCACATCTCGGGGGAGGGCTGGTTGACGGACGGGCCTGGGGCGGTAGCCGGTGCCGTGTCCGGTTCCTGGGCCGCGCGGTCGGATTCTGGCGGCGGCCCGAAGAGCACCGCCCTCACCCTTACGAGTGCCCGTGATACAAGGTGCAATGTCGGTCTCCTTGTCAGATCGGCCATGCCCCGGGACCGTGACGGCGGTCGCCGGGGTCTGCCTTGCCCGTTGCCGGGGGTGGAGTGACTGCGTCGCGAAAGCGATCCTGTGCGGCACAAAAAAGAGACTGGACCGGTGGACCGGTCCAGTCAAGCGAAACGTCAGTTTCCCTACCTCATGGGGTAGTTGTCGACCTGCTCGAACACATGCGAGGCCGTCACTCCCTCTTCGCAGACGAGCGGTCGGTGACTCTCGTCAAAGGCCACGTGCAGCACGACAGCCACCGCCGCCGGCTGTTCCACCTCCAACAGGCGGGCCTCTTCGTCGTCGGCCAGCCGTACCGTCGTCGTGTCCGTCCCCTCCACCGGGATACGGCCCGTCTCACGTCGCACGTAGTGCGTGGTCCCCTCCGCGATGGGCCCCTTCAGAGCCAGGCGCGGGGCCGCGTCAGCGACGGCCGGAGGGAACCAGGCCGTCACCAGCGTGTGCGGGGAGCCGTCGTCGAGCAACACGAGCCGGATTCTCCGCAGCGCTTCCTCGCCCGGCTTCAGCCCCAGGGCGTCCACCACACGAGGGGGCGGCACCGCACGGTCCGGGATGCCGAGACGTCGATAGGGAGCGCCGCCTGTCACACGGGTGGAGTCGGCTCTGCGGGCGCCCGCGGGCCGAGCGACCGGAGTCTCGGCGACGGTGAATCCGGCGCCCTGCCGAGCGGCCACCAGGCCGTCATTGCGCAGGACGTCGTACGCCTTCACGACGGTGGCTCTGGACACGTCCCACTGCTCGGCCAGATCGCGGCCGGAGGGCAGCAAGTCACCGGGACCGAACTCGCCGTTCGCGATCCGAGTGCGTAGGTCCTCGGCGATCTGCTCGTACTTCAGCTGCGGCATGGGTTGGGTCTCGTTTCCGATCACTGGACTGGTCCACCGGTGCGCGTCCAGAATGCCCGCATGACGAGCCCTGAGGTAGCGCCGGAGATCGTGAGGTTCTACACCGAGACCATCGACGAGGCGGACCGGCTGTCGACGACGGCGGACGGCCGCCTGGAACTGATCCGCACACAGGAGTTGCTGCGCCGTCACCTGCCGCCCCCACCCGCCCGGATTCTCGACGTGGGCGGCGGCCCAGGCACCCACGCCCGCTGGCTCGTGGCGGACGGCTACCACGTCCACCTCGTCGACCCGATCCCCCGCCACCTCACCCAGGCGGAACGGATCGGCGCCACAGTCGAGTTGGGCGACGCCCGCCACCTCACGGCCGAGGACGCCTCGTACGACGTAGTCCTCCTCCTCGGCCCCCTCTACCACCTCCCCGACCGCCCCGACCGCGACCGCGCCCTCGCCGAGGCCCACCGCGTCCTCAAGCCGGGCGGCCTCCTCGCGGCGGCCGGCATCAACCGCTACGCCTCCCTCTTCGAACACACCGCCTTCGCCCACCTCCACAAGGAGCCCCTGCGCGAGAGCATCTCCGGCATCCTCGCCACCCAGATCCACGACGGAAAGAAGGCGTTCACGAAGGCGTACTTCCACAGCGCCGCCCAACTCCTCGACGAGGTAACCACCGCCGACTTCACCCACACCCACGTCTACGGCATCGAAGGCCCCGCCTGGTCCCTCCTGGCCGCCACCGAACGCCACACCGGCAAGCCCCTCACCGACTCCCCACTCTTCGAGTCGGCCCTGACCGCAGCGCGCATGGCAGAGCCCTACCCGGAGCTGCTGTCAGCGAGCTCCCATCTACTGGCAGTCGGCAACCGGCCGACATGACCGGTTGCCTTCACCACCAACCGCATCACCGGGTCGATCCGCCCCGTGATCTTCCTGCTGCTCGCACACGGCCAGGCGCCGAACTCCCGGCGTGCGCACGCCACTTGAAGCGTCGGTTGTCCCAGCGGACCGGACACGCCTCCCCCAGCGGGTACGCGCGGTCTTTTTCCACGAGGCATATCCGCGGATGAACGACCCACTGCCGCGAGCGAGCGGCCGAAGGCTGCGCCGTCCGCGTCGCGCTGGGCAACGCCGAGAGCGAGTATGTCCAAGTGCGTGGCCGAGAGACGGCCGCACCGGCACACCAGGACGGGTGACCGTGACACGCACCGAGTACTACGACGACCCGAACGCGCCCGAGCCGAACCGCATGGTGGTCGCGGCCTCAGCCGTCGTCACGGACGAGCAGGGCCGCATCCTGCTCCAGCGTCGACGGGACAACGACCTGTGGGCTCTGCCCGGCGGCGGCATGGACCTCACGGACTCGCTACCCGGCACGGCGGTACGAGAGGTCAAGGAAGAGACCGGCCTGGACGTGGAGATCACCGGCCTGGTCGGTACCTACACCGACCCCAAACACATCATCGCCTACACGGACGGCGAAGTCCGCAGACAGTTCAACGTCTGCTTCACCGCCCGCATCATCGGCGGCCACCTCGAAATCTCCGACGAGTCCACGGAACTACGCTTCGTACCGCCCGCCGAGCTGGACCAATTCCCCATGCACCACACCCAACAGCTCCGGCTTCAACACTTTCTTGAGCATCGTGAACGGCCCTATCTCGGTTGAGCGCGGGAGGGGAAGCGATCTCCGTCACCGTCGCCCCCGCCAGCACTGCCAGAACAGCCCGGTATCTCTGCTCGACAACCGACAACTCCACCAGGCCAATCCCGGCCTCCCCACACGCACCGCAACGACGCGCACAGAAGAGCCGATCACGGCCACCGTCAACCATCAGCTGGGATCGAAGTGTCAAGCATCTCCCGGGACTGGACACCCCCCAGCAGACCGACTGAGTTACGACTTTCTCTACTGGTTCAAGGCGGCCCGCCTACGGCGGTCCGCGCGCGCTGGCGGCCCGAGGCCGCCGCTCCTTGTCTCCGCCACGGCTCCGGCGGCCCCGCCCGCTCAGCGCGCAGTACCACCAAGCCGAGCAGCCGGATCAGAAAGTGCCTCGACTAGTTCGAGGACCAGGACCAGGACCAGGACCAGGCCGACGCCGGCCACGCGACGCTGGGCCGTCCGATCGGCCGCCGCGCGACGGACGGGAGACGTCTCGGCCGCAGGAACAGCCGTGATCTTCAGTGACCGCATCGATCACGGCCTCGCCGGAGAGTGGCGAGGACCGTGACGGAAAGGGTGGCGTGGCTGATGTGCGTGGGTGGTTGCTGGAGACACACGTGACGGGTGATCGCTCGGCGCACCCGCCGTCGTGGCTGACTTTCGTCGGCACAGGTCACAATCCCTCTTCGTTGCCCTGGAGAGCTGAGGTGACCTATTGAGGTATCGCGCCCTCATCTGGTGTGGGCACCTCTTGCCTTACATTACTGGCTGCTGGAATGATGTCACAGAAACTGCCTGTTCAGGGGGAAACCAGTGACTATCCGAGACGTTGCTAACTTGGCCCGAGCACTCATCTCGGAGCCAACAGAAGACGCGGGATCTGATACCGCTTCCAGGTATAACTTCCAGCATCAGTGCGCGGCTCGGCACTGCTTTGCGTTGCTTCAAGACTCTGCCCTTGAAGCCATCGTCTGCGAGTGGCATGTAGACTATGTGCTTGTTTACAGCGATGGGCAGAATGAATTGGTATCAGTCAAGCACCGAGAGTCTCACCTAGGGCCATGGTCCTTCTCTGAGCTCTGGAAAGGAGGGGGCCTAGTAACCCTCTACGAGCGCTGGAAGTGCGTAAGGCAGGCGAAGTGCAGACTCGTCACTAACGCGCCAATGAAGGCAGCGAAAGACAGGGCGCGAAACTTTTCAAAGGCTTTGAGTAACCAGGTCGTTGAAGAGTTTATAGACGAGTCTGCTGTCGCTTTGAAGTGTAGCCCTCAGGACGCGCGTCAGTTTTTGCTCAGCCTGCGGATTGAGCACGGAGTGCAAGACCGAGTTGCTTTGCGGGCATATCAAATAGTTAACCTGGTTCAGCCAACTCTAGTTGCAACAGGTTTTGAGTACATTGATGCAGCACAAGCATGGGATAACGTCGTCGATCTCGTCGCCGTAAAGTCACGAGACTTCAATAACCGCGATTTTTCCTCGATTGATCTAGCAGCGCCAAACGCGTTGGATGCTGAAGCATTGACTTTGTCTAAGATCGCTAGGAGGACAATCAAGCGTGACGACGTGAAGGCGGCGTTCTCTGCGAAGCCGGCAGCTCAGGTTAGTCGCCCCCTTGCCTCAAATCTGTGGAGGCGGGAACCAAGCGTTGTTTTCGTGGGGCGAGAAGAGCACGTTGGGGAAATAGACGAGTATCTTGAATCCGACGTACCAAAAGGTCCTGCCTTGGCTGTAGTCGGTATGAGTGGAGTCGGGAAAAGTGAGCTCTTGGCGCAATACGCCTGGAAGAACTCTGAGAGGTACGAGTTCGTTTGGTGGGTGCGCGGCGAGTCTTGGCACTCCATAGTGTCCGACCTCACCTCGCTAGCGGAGGAAGTTGGTCTGCCAGCTCCGGATTCAGATGATGGACTACAACGAATCAGGCAGTACTTCATGCAACACCGTGGTCTCGTCTTGCTTGACGGGGTTTCAGCGGGCAACGACGTCGTGAGTTTCATTCCTAAAGTTGCGGAGACACGTTTCCTTCTTTCGAGTCTTGATCAAAATTGGGCCACTCATGCGCAGGTTATCCAGCTGGCTCCTTTGACTGACGAGGACTCCGGTCATCTACTGTCTTCCATCCTCTCTAATTCATCTGATGCAAACCTGGAAGTCCTCAACAGGGCTTTGGGTGGATTGCCACTGGCTCTCAAGCAAGCTGCCGGATACATCAACGCTTCGGGTATGCCTGTCGAGATGTATTCGACTATGATCCGTGATCGCGCAAGGGACCTGCTAAGCAGGGCAGCTCCCCCGGAACATCTCGGTCTAGCGGCTGCCCTATCCATCACGATTGAGCGTTTGCACGAGTCTCACACAAGTGCTTTTAAGCTCTTGAGCGTACTTGCTTTCCTTGCTCCGCAAGAATTCCCAACGGAGATCTTCACGCTGGAGATTCCGTCAGGAGAACGGACAGGTTCTGAAGGTGAGATAGAGCAGCGTGAGATGATGGAAGTGGAGTGGCTCGCTGCTGAGGAGGTCAGAGGGTTCTCTCAAGATGGATTAACACTGATCAGGGACCTTGAGGATCACTTGACTCTGTTCGATGCTGTGGCAGATCTTCAACGATTCTCGATAATTGATTCCCAACCCAGTGGGTTGAGCAGCCATGCTCTTACTCAAGCTGTAGTGCGCCAGTCACTCTCCGACGCGCAGACAACATCAGCCATTGAAGTCGGCACGGCCTTGCTTAACAAAGTTACCGCTCTTAGTCCTTTTGACGCTCGGTTTTGGCCCCACTACCGGCACATGATGCCGCACTTCGAAGCCTTGCTCGGCTATCTAGAAGCACGTCAGACGTGTAAGGTCAACACTCTCAAATTCTATCTGACGATCGCCGTACATCTAGGTACACAAGGAAACAATGAAGCAAGTTATTCCTGTGCCGAGAAGGCAGTGAGAGCAACTGGGCGCTTGAATGGTATGGGGGTGGAAACCGTCGCCTTTGCGCGCACTATTCTTGTTGAGGCGCTAATTGGGATGGATCTGTGGGACGATGCACTTCGCATCGTTGATGAAAGTCTGCTGCTTGCGGAGAACGAGCCAGCGAACTGGTTTGTGATGTCTAACCTGCATATGAAAAAGGCGAGTGTTTGTCACTTGCAAGGTGACTTGACCGAGGCGATCGCGGAGCTCGATAAAGCAGAGTTTCACGTGGGCACGAGTGAGAACTCCGAGGAAACGTCGATGCCTCGACGGGTGATTAAGGCCAGCATGGCAAATCTGCGGCGCGAAGCTGGCGACGCTCTCGGTGCAATCTCGGAGCTTGAGGATCTGATTGCTGAGTATCCTGATGATGCGTCACGTAATGGGCTCGCCGCACTGTACAGCAACCTGTCACTCGCCTATCTAGATACGACTGACTTTACCCGTTCTCTGCATGCTTCGAAGAAGGCTCTGGACCTTGATCTCGAAGATTCTGATGGTGTTCATGCGGATGGGGCTCGTGATTGGAATAACGCTGGACTCGCCCTACTCGAACTGAACAAACCAAGTGATGCCGCAGCGGCTTTTAGTGTTTCCTTGCGCATTCATGAGAAGCTTAGCGATAAGGCGTCTACCCGGTACCTTATCGTCCGAATGAACCTTGGCCGAGCACAGTTGGCGCAAGAAGATTATGTAACGGCTCGGAAGACCTTCGAAGAGACTCTCAAGGATCAAGAGAAGGTACTGGGAGAAAATCATCGAGAGGTAGCCTCGACGCTGGTAAACCTTTCTGTTGCATATTCGGCGCTCCGACTATTCGGTGATGCGGTCAAGGCGGCTCATCGAGCAGTCAAGATTGATGTAGCAGTGTATGGAGAGGGGCATCCTGAGCTAGTTCCTGACTATAATAATCTGGGTGGTGCTTTGATGTTGGCGGGCAGCCATGGTGCCGCACTCAAATGGTTTACTAAAGCTTATAAGTGTGCACGTGTTGCTTTCGGTGAAAAAAATTTGAGAGTCGCCATGTGTCTGCAAAAGATGGCGATCTGCAAGTACGCTCTTGGTGCGGTAGCCGAGGCCCTTAAGTCCATGCGAGAGGCTGTGGCAATATTCGATGTCACGGTGGATCGGGATTACCCAGAAGCGCAATTTTCTCGTTCGCTGCTGCGGCAGATGCTACAAGGAAGAGCTACTCTGAATTTCGCAGAGATCTAACTTGGTAGTTGGCATAGTCTTGCTTGACAGACCGACTCTGCTGACGTGGACGGCGAGACCGAGGCGCCGTCGGCATCGCCCGAGGATGTCACCCCCGCACTACAAGCGCACCAGGTGGGGCGGGGAACACCGGGGAATCACAGTGCGAACGACCAGGGCCGATGAGGTCCTGATCTGGGTGCTCAACGTGCGCAAGCGCCGTGAAAGATCGCAGCTTCCCAGGCTGATGTTCAAGGCGTGCGGCTGCGGTCGAATACTCCAGACACACAATCAGGGTCTCCCGGGAGATCGATGTGTTGCCGCTGTTTGAATGGACAGCAGTAGATCTGGCCGACCAGTTCCTCGCCGCAACCCCGAGTAACGCCAACCGCCAACGACGCCCAGGCGATCGGCGCCCAACTCACCCCGTACGCATCCTCAACGCCTCCCGCACGATCGCCTCCAACTGCTCATGATGCGCGCCCTTCCAATAAGCCCGCCCGCACTCATCACACTGCGCGAACACGTCGTACGACCGCTGCGTCCCGCCCTCCAACCGATCGGCGACCTCCTCCTTCGTCGCCGGCTTCAGCAGCCCGTTGCAGGCGGTGCACCGAGTCCACGGCCGCAGCTCGGGCGCGAACCGGTCGAGCACATCCCGGAGTTGGTCCTCCGGCCGCGTGCTGTAGATGAACGCCCCCGCCCACAACTCACGCCGCCGCAGCAACCCCCGATCGCGGCTCAGCATCACGCGCTGCTCGGCGGCCGACAGCGCGGACAGCGCGGCGTCGCCGATGTCCGTGGACTCGTATGCCGCGTCCACCCCCAGCAGGCGCAGCCTCCGTGCGAGCGTGCCGAGGTGGACGTCGAGGAGGAAGCGGAGGGGGGCGCCCGGCACACGTTGGGGACGGGAGACCGGACGTACGAGCACCGACTCGCCGTCCGCCGGGATGTGTGACACCCGCACCTCACGGCCGTCGACGACCAGCGCGCCGACCTCGGTGAGGGGGACGCCGAGGGACTCGATCACGTGGCCCAGCGTCGAGACGCCATCGGTGGCCAGCAAAGTCGCGGCACCGCGCCGGCCGGGCGGGACGAACAGGGCCAGCTCGGGGGCGACTTCGACGTGGATCTCGGGTGCTTTCACCTGGTCAGGATGGCATGGGGGAGGGGTGGGGCCTCAGGGATTTTCCGTCCCGAGGCCGTGCTGGAGGGTGGTCAGGGTGCGGTCCACCAGTTCGGCGAAGTCGTCGCGGTGGTCGTTCTCGGCCCAGTACAAGGACGTCTCCATCAGGCCGCCGATGAGGGACATCGCCCAGACCCTCACCTCCAGGCTGTCCGGGTCCCGGCCCGTCCGCTCGCCGATGGCGGTGCAGAGCATGCGGCCGGTGACCGACATGCTCTCCATCATGCGGGAGCGCACCGCCGGGACCTGGACCATCAGGTGGGTGCGTAGCCGTGCGACCTCCATGTCCTCCTCGATGCCCGTGCGGACGGCCTCCCGCATCACGTACCGGATGGTGTCCGGCCACGGTTCGTCCGCGGGGCGGGCCCGTAGTTCCTCCAGGAGGAGCGGGTCGTACTCGTCGGTGAGGACGATGTCCTCTTTGGTGGGGAAGTAGCGGAAGACGGTCGACGGTGACACCTCCGCCCGGTCGGCGATCTGCTCGATCGTCGTGGCGTCGTAGCCCTGCTCCTGGACCAGCGCGTACGTCGCGGCGCGGATCGCCTCGCGGGTCTTGATCTTCTTCCGTTCCCGCAGTCCGAGCGGGGGGCGGTCGGTGGAGGGGGTGGGGGTGGTGGGGCGTGCGGCCGTCATGCCGTCATTGTCGGGCATCGGCCTTCGGCGTGACCAGGTCAGGGCCGGTGCTTCGCCCACCTTGCCCGCTCCGGGCCGTCGGTGCGCTCGGCAGGAAGGCGGCGGCCAGCAGCGCCGCGACCAGGGCCGCGCCGCCGCAGACCAGCAGGACGAGGCCCATGCCATGGACGTACGAGCCGTTCGCCGATGTCAGGAGATCGGCTGAGCCCGTCTGTTCGGCCACGAGATGCGCCGCGACCACCGAGTCCCCGGCGGTGTCGGCCGCCGGCGCGGGCAGGCCGGTGATGTCGAGGCGGTCCCGGTAGACGCCCGCGAGCAGGCTGCCGAGCAGGGCGATACCGATCGCGCCACCGACCTGGCGGAGCGTCATCAGCAGGCCCGAGCCGCTGCCGGCCCGGTCGGTGGGCAGGGTGCCGAGGGCGCCGGACATCGCGGGCACGATCGAGAGGCCGAACCCGGCCCCGGCGAACGACAGCCACAGCGCCGTGAAGCCGTAGCCGGAGTCGACCGTCGTACGGCTGCCGAGGAACGCGGCGAAGGACAGCACCACCAGGCCCGCGCTGACCACGGACCGGGATCCGAAGCGAACGACCACGGGTTGCGCGGCCCGCGCGCCGACCAGCACGCCGCCCATCAGCGGCAGCAGTCGTACACCTGTGCCCAGGGCGTCATGGCCGAGGACGGCCTGGAGGTACGGGGGCAGGACGAACATCAGGCCGGACAGGACGAACATGACGAGGGTCGCGGCGAGTGCGTTGAAGAGGAACCCGCGGTGGGCGAGCAGGCCCATGTCCAGCATCGGTCGCACGGCCCGCCGCTCGCGCAGCACCAGTGCGGTGATCAGCACGAACGCCGCGGTGAACATGCCGAGCACCAACGGGTCGCCCCAGCCCCTGGTGGGTGCCTCGATGATCGCGTAGATGAGCGAGCCGAGGCCCGCCGCGGTGAGGGCGGTGGAGACGGTGTCGACCCTGGGGGACGCGGGGTCACGGGTCTCGGGCAGCAGGAAGACGCAGGCGGCGATGCCGATCGCTGCCATCGGGATGTTGATGAGGAACACCGAGCCCCACCAGAAGTGGTTGAGGAGCCAGCCGCCGATGATCGGGCCCAAGGGCAGGCCGAGCGTGGAGCCCGCCGAGACGATGCCGATGGCCTTGGTGCGTTCGTCGGGGGCGAAGAGCGAGGGCAGTACCGAGAGGGCGAGCGGGGTGACCAGTGCGGCCCCGACACCCATCACGGCACGGGCGACGACGACCGCGTTCACGTCCTGGGCCAGCGCGCCCACGACCGAGCCGACGAGGAAGATCCCGAGCCCGACGATCAGCATCCGCCGTCGGCCGAAGCGGTCGCCGAGGAGTCCGGCCGGGAGCATCAGCGCCGCGAAGACGACGATGTACGCGTCCGCCATCCACTGCTGCTCACCTGTGGTGGCGCCGAGCTGCTCGGCCATGGTGGGCAGCGCCACGTTCAGGATCGTCATGTCGAAGCCGAGCACCAGCACGCTCGCGACGAGGGCCCCGAGGGCCCACCAGCGGCGGGGATCGGGAGGTACGGGGGAAGACTGAGTGACAGTAGCCATGAAATGAGAGTAGCTGTCAAAAGATGCTTACTGTCAACCAGTGGCAGCGCTCGCAAAGTGCCCAGGCATACGAAAATGGCCACGGCTCGGGAGCCGTGGCCAGGAAGAGGAGCGGGGGGTGCTATCCGTGCTGGTACGCCACCATCGAGATCCCCACGTAGTGCACGACGAACGCGGCGAGGGTGAAGGAGTGGAAGACCTCGTGGAAGCCGAACCAGCGCGGTGACGGGTCCGGGCGTTTGAGGCCGTAGATGACTCCGCCGGCGCTGTAGAGGAGGCCGCCGACGATCACCAGGACGAGGACGGCGATGCCGCCCGTGCGCATGAAGTCGGGCAGGAAGAAGACGGCCGCCCAGCCCATCGCGATGTAGCAGGGGGTGTAGAGCCAGCGCGGGGCGCCGACCCAGAACACCCGGAAGATGATCCCGGCGAGTGCGGCCGCCCAGATGCCCCACAGGAGCCACTGGCCCTTGGCGCCCGGCAGGAGCAGCATCGTCAGCGGGGTGTAGGAGCCCGCGATGATCAGGAAGATGTTGGCGTGATCCAGTCGGCGCAGGATGCCGTCCATGCGCGGGTTCCAGTTGCCCCGGTGGTACAGCGCGCTCACGCCGAACAGCAGGCAGGCCGTGAGGGCGAAGATCCCGCAGGCGATGCGTCCGCGTGTGGAGTCCGCGAGGGCGGTGAGCACCAGGCCGGCGACGAGCACGGCCGGGAACATGCCGAGATGCAACCAGCCCCGGAGCTTGGGCTTGATCTCCTCGGTGATCTGGTTGATCTCGTCAGTGATCTGGTGGGCGATCTGATGCGGCAGGGATCGCGCGTCGGGGTCGCGGCCGTCGGCCGCCGTCTCCGTGTGCGCGTCGGGGACGGGCGCTGTCATGTTCTGCATCGTACCTACGGGGCCGTAACTTACGGGACCGTGCGGACTGTTCGTGTCGCCGGAAGTGGCCATCGTCTCACGTGGGAGCGGGGATCGGGATGTCCGCGTGAATTGCGGATACCCGCGGTGAAGCGGCGGTGACATACGGAAACCTCCCAGGTGGACGTTGTTGAGTGGTGATGGTCACGATGCTCACGTGGGCGGCCCTCTGGACATATGGGCACTCCCGTCGGATGATCAAATGAGTGCGGTCGACACCGGATGAGCGCCCAGGCATCCCCTCGTGAAGCATCCGGGTCGCAGCCCCCACGGGGCCTCCAACAAAAATCCCTCATCTAGGAGCAATCGTGGCGACCGACATCGCGGCTCCCCCTTCAACCGTCCCCACCACCCACCGAGAACTCGTGGCGTGGGTGAACGAGATCGCCGAACTGACCGAGCCGGACAACGTGGTCTGGTGTGACGGATCCGAGGCCGAGTACGAGCGCCTGTGCGGGGAGCTCGTCGAGAAGGGCACCTTCCGGAAACTCGACCCGATCAAGCGCCCGAACTCCTACTACGCGGCGTCCGACCCGACCGATGTCGCCCGGGTCGAAGATCGCACGTTCATCTGTTCGGAGAAGGAGGAGGACGCAGGCCCGACCAACCACTGGAAGGACCCCGCCGAGATGCGGGAGATCTTCCAGGGTGAGAAGGGCCTGTTCCGGGGCTCGATGCGCGGCCGGACGATGTACGTCGTGCCGTTCTGCATGGGCCCGCTGGGCTCGCCGCTCTCCGCCATAGGCGTCGAGATCACGGACTCCGCGTACGTCGCCGTCTCCATGCGCACGATGACCCGCATGGGACAGCCGGTGCTGGACGAACTGGGCACCGAGGGCTTCTTCGTGCGGGCCGTGCACACGCTGGGTGCCCCGCTGGAGGAGGGTCAGGAGGACGTCCCCTGGCCCTGCAACAGCACCAAGTACATCTCCCACTTCCCCGAGAGCCGCGAGATCTGGTCGTACGGCTCCGGATACGGCGGCAACGCGCTGCTCGGCAAGAAGTGCTACGCCCTGCGCATCGCGTCGGTGATGGCGCGTGACGAGGGCTGGCTGGCCGAGCACATGCTGATCCTGAAGTTGACGCCACCGCAGGGTGAGTCGAAGTACGTGGCCGCCGCGTTCCCGTCGGCCTGCGGCAAGACGAACCTGGCGATGCTGGAGCCGACCGTCCGCGGCTGGACCGTCGAGACGATCGGCGACGACATCGCGTGGATGCGGTTCGGTGAGGACGGGCGGCTCTACGCCATCAACCCCGAGGCCGGGTTCTTCGGTGTCGCGCCCGGCACCGGCGAGCACACCAACGCCAACGCCATGAAAACGCTGTGGGGCAACTCCGTCTTCACGAACGTGGCGCTGACGGACGACGGCGACGTGTGGTGGGAGGGGATGACGGAGGAGACTCCGGCCCACCTCACCGACTGGAAGGGCAACGACTGGACGCCGGACGCCGACGCGCCGGCCGCCCACCCCAACGCCCGCTTCACGGTCCCCGCCTCGCAGTGCCCGATCATCGCGCCGGAGTGGGAGGACCCCAAGGGCGTCCCGATCTCGGCGATCCTCTTCGGCGGCCGCCGCGCCACGGCGGTGCCGCTGGTGACGGAGTCCTTCGACTGGAACCACGGTGTGTTCCTCGGCGCGAACGTGGCGTCCGAGAAGACCGCCGCGGCCGAGGGCAAGGTCGGCGAACTGCGCCGCGACCCGTTCGCGATGCTTCCCTTCTGCGGCTACAACATGGGCGACTACATGGGCCACTGGGTCGACGTCGCCAAGGACAAGGACCCGGCCAAGCTGCCGAAGATCTACTACGTCAACTGGTTCCGCAAGAACGACGAGGGCAAGTTCGTCTGGCCCGGGTTCGGCGAGAACAGCCGCGTCCTGAAGTGGATCGTGGACCGGCTGGACGGTAAGGCGGAGGGTGTGGAGACGCCGATCGGCATCCTGCCGACGGTCGATGCCCTGGACACGGAGGGGTTGGACCTGTCCTCGTCCGACCTGGACTTCCTGCTGACCGTCGACAAGGAGGTGTGGCGGGAGGAGGCGGCGCTCGTTCCCGAACACCTCAATACCTTCGGTGACCATACGCCGAAGGAGCTGTGGGACGAGTACCGGGCGCTGGTGAGCCGGCTGGGCTGAGTGTCCCTCTGAATCTCCGCGGCCGGCCGGATATGGGTTGCCCTGACCAGCGACATCTTCTCGGCCGGCTGCGGATTCTTTGTTTCGCCGGGGAGCTCGGGAGTTCGGGGTTGGTTGGCGACTGCGGGTGAGTGGGGGTTGTTCGCGCAGTTCCCCGCGCCCCTAAAAGACAAGACCCGGCCCCGCGGGCCGAAAAAAGCGGGGCGCAGCCCCTGCTTTCGATTTCAGGGGCGCGGGGAACCGCGCGAGCAACCGCGAACAACCCGCACCCGCCTCACCACCTCATCCACCCGAGCTCTTCCGCGTAAAGGGGGTCGAAGGGGCGCAGCCCCTGGGACACTCGGGGCATCCGCACCGAACCCCGAAATGAGGTGACCGGGGTGCGTACACCCGTAAGTGACCCCATGAAGATCGGCCCGTACAAGATAGTCGGCCGCCTGGGCTCGGGCGGCATGGGCTGGGTCTATCTGGGCCGCTCCCCGGCCGGCCGCGAGGTCGCCGTAAAAGTCGCCCGTCCCGAACTCGCCGCCGAACCCGAGTTCCGCGAACGTTTCGCCCGTGAGGTGGCCGCCGCCCGCGTGGTCAGCGGCGCGTACACCGCCGCCGTGGTCGACGCGGACCCGACGGCCGAACTCCCCTGGCTGGCCACGCTGTACGTCCCCGGCCCCTCCCTCGCGGAAGCGGTCCGCGCCGACGGCCCCCTCCCCGAGGCCCAGGTCCGCCCCCTCGGCGCCGGCCTCGTCGAGGCGTTGCAGGCCATCCACGCCGCCCGCGTCGTCCACCGCGACCTCAAGCCGGCGAACGTCCTGCTCGCCCAGGACGGCCCCCGTGTCATCGACTTCGGCATCTCCCGCGTGGACGGCGCCCCGGGCCTCACCCGCGTCGGCGTCGTCGTCGGCACCCCGCCGTTCATGTCGCCCGAACAGATCCGCGGCGACCGGGTCGGCCCGCCGAGCGACATTTTCTCGCTGGGCGGGGTCCTGGTGTACGCGCTCACCGGCCGCCCGCCGCACGGCAGCGGGGAAGGCGTGAGCGTCGAGGTCGTACGAGGTGAGCCCCGCCTCGACGGCGTACCGTCGGGACTGCGGCCCCTCATCGCCCGCTGTCTGGCGAAGCGGCCCGAGGAGCGGCCGCGACTCGCCGAACTCCTGGCCGAGTTGGTGGGGGAGGCCAGCGGGGCCGAGGTGTGGCCGCCGCCGCAGGTGGCCCGGACCATCGAGGTGCGGTACGAGGAGCTGAAGGAGCGGCACCGGCGGCGTGCGACGAGCGAGTCCGTGCCCTCCTGTCTGATGCTGCACGCGCAGGCGCTGCTCGACGCCGGGCTGACCGATGCCATGGTCGCCGGGGCGGTGGTCCGTGACGGTGCCTGACTCCTACCCGGGCCGTGGCCCCTACCCCGGCCGTGACTCGTACGGGGGCCGTGACTCCGCCTCCGGCCGTGACTCCGCCCCCGGGCGGGACTCGTATCCGGGGCGCAACACCGAGATCCACGACCTCGGCACGCACTGGCGGCAGTTGGTGCAGAACTGGGTCGCCCGGCGGAATTACCACACGGTCCACGACACCGTCTCGGTGTCCCTGCAATTCGATCTCCATGAGGCGGGGCGGACGGTCACGCTGAGATTCATGACCACCAAGAAACTCCTCGTCGCCTTCGCCACGGACGGGAATTTCCTGCGGCACGACCAACTCGCCCTCGCCGCCGCCGCGTCGAACGCATGGAATACCGAACAACTGAACCCCATGCTTTCCGTGTGGGATGTACGCGGGCCGCGCCCCTGTCTCGCGGGAGTCTGCGATCTGCCATTGACATGCCGTATCACCCAGGCGGACTTCGATGCTCTGGCCAATGACTGGGTGGATCGGGCGCGGCAGATGTTCAGTCGTTGCCATCAGGTGTTCAAGTTGTAGAAGTGAAAAGCATACCGATCGGACGTCGGCGGAAGTCGCCGTAAGTACCCCGGCGGAATTCACCAAACCCTTCCGGCCGCGCGGCTGCCTGCTCCACTATGGGAGAGGCTTTTCAGGGCCGCGGGGGCGTGCCTTTCAGGCCACGGGGGGTGGTAGCTGCTTGCCAAGGAGTGTGCACGAGGTCGAATTAGCTCGATCGTGTGATCGTCCGCTTGCGGGCTTGCGGCGCCCTGGGCTGATCGGGCTAACGTGGTCGTGCGATCTGGGACGCCGGGTACGGCGTCAGCGTGCGGGGCCCCTGCTCCACCGGAGTGATGGTTCAGGGCCTCCCCGTCGCCTCTGGCCGTACCCAATTGGCCAGGTCGCGCAGGGAACTGGCCTCCCGGGAACGGACCACGCACGGGATGCGTGTCGCCGCCCCGGGGTCGAGTACGCCGGGGACCAGTACGCCCAAGACCGTTCGGGGCGTGCGGCTGAGGCGGGCTCACTCATGCTCAGTCCACAGGAACGGTTGGTGCGATGGGTGCGATCGGGCGTTTGTCGTTTCTCGGAGTGCTGGTGGGGATGGCGGTCGCGCTGGTGCCGGGGATGACCTCGGCCGGCGCGGCGGCCGCCTCGTGCGACGACCGGCTCACCGAGCAACTGGAGTGCTGGGCCGAGGTGATCAAGGACGGCCCCGTCGTGATCACGCTGAACGCGCCACTGAAGTACGAGGACATCGGCGAGCGGCAGCGCCACGCCATCGAGACGCTGCGCGAGGACCGCCACCCGCTCGTGGTCCAGGTGCGGAACGGCAAGCGCACCGGTGAGGGCGGTACAGCCCTGTTGGTGCTGGCCGAGGGCCGGCTCGTCCACCCCGAGGCCACGATCGACCGGCTGCGGCCCGGCCCGCTGAACAAACTGAGGGCGGCGGGGCTCTGCGCCGGCCAGGAACCGCTGTGCGGGCTGGTCGAGGGCGAGGGCGATCAGCCCGAGCCACTGGACGGCAAGGCGCTGATCGACGCGGGCTTCGCCGCCGACCTCTCCACCCACGTCGACGCCATCAACCCCGTACCGGGCGCCCAGAATCCGTCCAGGCCCGAGCCCTCCACGGCCGAGCCGAAGTCCCCCACGGCCGGCAAGACGTCCGCCGAGGCCATCGGCCGGAAGAACTCCGGCTACAGCGACGCCACCTGGACCGCCCTCTGGATGGGTCTCCTCCTCGCCCTGCTGCTCCTCGCCTTCGTCATCGTGATCCGGCGCTCCAGGGGCCCGGTGGCCGTGGGGCACCGGCCGGCGATGTCGCCCGGGCGTGCGCTCGGCGGTCCCGCGCGGGCGGCGCCGGCCCACGCGGCGCGCGGCGGGGGCGTGAGCGGTGACGAACGCACCGCCCGGCTGCGGGTCGCGCCCGTGCCACGGCACGGGCGGCAGGTGGGGGCCCGCCCGACACACGCGCGGACCGCGGTCGTCCGCACCGAACTGCATCCGCAGGGCTATGTCGAGCTCGACCGGGTGCTGCGCCGGGCCGTGTGGGCCGAGCCCGGGCGGCCGCCGCCCGCGCCCGGCGGGCTCGTCGACGTCGCCGACGCGCGGGAACGCGACTCCGACGTCCTGTACGCCTTCCCGCCCACCGCCGCCCGGCACGCGAAGGGCACGCCGAGGTAAGGCCGGAAACACCGAACCGCAGCGACAGCGAACGTCAGAAAAACCAGGGGGATGAACGATGCACAGCGAATACCCGCCCACCCTGCCGGCGGAGTACGCCGACATCGAGTTCGAGAACAACGCCCAGCGCATGCCGCTCGTGCTCTGCCTCGACACGTCCAGCTCCATGGCCGGCCAGCCGATCCAGACGCTCAACAACGCGCTCGCCGAGTGGACCCGGGAACTCCACGACGACGTGAGCCTCAGCTACAGCGTGGAGGTCGCCGTCGTCACCTTCGGCGGGCAGGGCGTCGGCGCCTGGCGCGGGCCCCACCTCCTCGACCCGCGCACCCGGACGAGCCCCTTCATACCCGCGCACGCCTTCCAGGCCCCCCAGCTCATGGCCGCCGGCGTCACCCTGATGACCGAGGCGCTGGAGCTGGCGATGCACATCGTCGCGGCCCGCAAGAGCGAGCTGCGGGCGTCCGGGCTGCAGTACTACCGGCCGCAGATCTGCCTCGTCACGGACGGTCTGCCCACCGACCCGACCGGCCATCTCACCGACTCCTGGCACCGGCTGGTCCCCGTCCTCGCCGAGGAGCAGCGGGCCCGCCGGTTCCGGCTGTACGCCATCGGGGTCGGCGGGATCACGGACACGGGGGAGCAGGTGCTGCGAGCGTTCGCGCCGAAGTTCAACGCCCGGTTGCAGGGGTTCCCGTTCCGGGAGCTGCTCCAGATGATGTCCGCCAGCGCGGGCGCCGAGCAGAAGGGGGCGGGGGACGAGGTGTTCGAGAAGATCTTCAGCCAGTTCAAGACGCAACGCCCGGCCTGGGAGGCGTGAGTTGACCGCCGCCCCGCCCTGGCGCATCCACGGCCTGAGCGTCGAGGGCTACCGGCACCGGCGTCAGGGCCTGCCCTGCCAGGACGCCTGCGCCTACGCCACCACCTCCTCCGTCGCCGTGCTCGCCGTCGCCGACGGGGCGGGGAGCCGGCCCCGGTCGGAAGAGGGCGCCCGGCTCGCGGTGAAGCTCGCGGCGGAGCACTTCGCGCGGCGGGCCGGGGCGGCCGTGGAGGTACAGCCGGGGGAGGCCGTGCACGAGTTGCTGCGGGACGCCCTGCACGATGTCAGCAAGGACTTCCTCGACCGGACCGGCGCCGACGCGCAGGACTTCGCCACGACGCTCACGGTGGTGGTGCTCGCTCCGGGCTGGATCGGGCACCTCACCGTGGGGGACGGCTTCGTCGTCGTACGGGCCGGGACGGAGGACGGGGAGCGGCAGTTCCATCTGCTGCCGCAGGCCGCGGCGGTCAGTGAGTACAGCAACGAGACGGTGTTCCTGACCTCGCCGGACGTGGCGCGCTGGACGCACACGGAGTGCGTGTCGGACGACGGGGTCGACGGGGTGCTGCTGTCCACGGACGGTCTCGCGCAGGCCATGCTCAACCGGCCGGCCCAGGGCGCCCAGTCCCCGAACCCGTCCTTCGCCGACGCCGTCTTCCGCTCCCTCGACGCCGCCGCCGAGGACGACCGGGACAACAACCTGGCCGCCCTCCTCCGCTCCGACCGCCTGACCGCGCTGAACGCCGACGACAAGACCCTGCTACGAGCCGTCCGCACGACCGGGCGATGAGCTGCGACAGGCGACGACCGGCCCGGACACCGGCGACAACCCGTGACGACTTGCCCGGACACCGGCGACGCCCCGTGACAACCGGCCCGGACACCCGGCGGCGACGCGTGACGGCCGGCCCAACGAACACTCGGAGGTACGGCCATGAGCGGCCGCACGGTCTTTCTCGACGGTAAGCGGGTCACCCTGGCCGAGCTGCCCCTGAAGGGCGGCGGGCAGGCGGCCGTGTTCCCCGTGGTGGGCGACACGGGGATCGTCGTCAAGATCTACCGGGACACGCCCGGGCCGGACCAGGAGCGGCGGCTGGCCCGCATGCTCACCATGTCCCCGCTCGCCGCCCGCCCGACGGACGCCAGCCAGCCGCCGGAGCTGGCCTGGCCCACCGCGATCGCCCGGGGCACGAACGGCGAGTTCCTCGGCTACGCCATGCGCCGCTTCGGCGAACCCCAACACGTCCAGCTGGTCGGCCTGTTCACCCGTGTACAGCGGCTCAAGCTCTTCCCGGACCGGGCCGACTGGCGGTTCCTGCTGGGCGTCGCCTGGAACCTCGCCTTCATGACGGCCCGCATGCACTACGACAACCTCGTCATCGGCGACTTCTCCAGCAGCAACGTCGTCGTCGACGGCAACGGCTTCGTCACCTTCCTCGACTGTGACTCCATCGCTTTCACCGACCCGGTCACCGGCGAACTCTTCCCGTGCCTGATGCACACCACCGACTACTCGTCCCCCGAGCGCCAGGCCGGCGGTCCCGCGACCCGGCAGAGCGACGACTTCGCCCTCGCCGTCCTCGTCTACCAGCTGCTCACCGCCGGCAACCACCCCTTCGGCGGGGTCCCGCACGAGAGCGCCTCCGAGTCGACCGTCAAGGACAACATCGCCGCGAGCTGCAGCTATGTCGTCCGCCCCGAGCGGGTCACCATCCCGCGCGGCACGATCGACCCGTCCGTCCTGCCGACCGAACTCCTCACGCTCGCCAAGGCGGCCTTCGGCCCCGGCGTCCAGGACCCCGCCGCCCGGCCTCCGGCCGAGGCCTGGCTCCGCGCCCTCGACAAGGAACGCGGCCAGGTGCGGGCCTGCACGGTACGGCCGCTGCACACCTACGGCTCCCACCTGCCGACCTGCCCCTGGTGCACCCGCGC
Organism: Streptomyces sp. CA-210063; assembly: GCF_024612015.1. Taxonomy (NCBI): domain Bacteria; kingdom Bacillati; phylum Actinomycetota; class Actinomycetes; order Kitasatosporales; family Streptomycetaceae; genus Streptomyces; species Streptomyces sp. CA-210063. The sequence goes on along the minus strand of NZ_CP102512.1, from coordinate 3,669,995 downwards.
GGCGGTCACCGGCCACGACGTGTTCAACGGGCCCCGGCCCACGTCGGTCCCGGTCCCGCCGCCCCAGCCCGACCAGCCCCCGTCCCCGTACGCCGCGCTGAAGCTGCTGGCCGTGGTGATCGGGGTGGTGCTGTTCATCGTGATCGTGACCAACCTCTGAGACGGGCGGTCAGCCCGACCGGTCCTCCAGATACCGCGTGTGGGACTCCTGCCGCCGGGCCTCGGCGTCCCGCAGGGCCGCCGCGAGTCGCCCCAACTCGTCATGCAACAAGGTGAGTTGGCGTTCGAGGTGGCGCTCCGGCGGTTCCGTGCCCGGGGTCAGGCGGGTCCACCAGCGGGTGCGTACGAAGGTGTCGACGGCCTCGGGGACGTCCTGCCGTACGGCCCGGGAGAGGGCGTGGATGCCCTCGGGGTCGCGGGCGAGGACCTCGGCGACCCAGCCGGGGTCGAGGAGCGCGGTGAGGAGTTCGGTCAGCTCGGTGAGGCGGCCGGAGGCGGCGGGCGGCAGCTCGATGCCGGCCAGGTACGCGCGGAGGGTGCCGAAGTCGGCGCGCAACTCGTCGAGCTGGGCGGACGGGTCCGGGAAGTCCGGCAGCGGCGGGCGTTCCGGCGGGGCGATCAGGGCGCCCGCGCCGTACAGGCCGACGACCACGACCGGCCAGTACGGGCCCGCGATCCCCGCGAAGGTCAGGCCGAGCCCGGCGATCCCGAGGGCGCTGCCGGTGAGGTTCTTGCGGGACTCGATGTACGCCAGCACCTTATTGGTAGCCACGGATCTCCTCGAAGGCGCCGTCCAGCGAGCCCTGCTGGGCGTCGAAGAGACGGCCGCCGGTCAGGTCGGCGATGTGCTCCAGTTCGCTCTTGTCGGAGTCGCCGAAGAGGATGGGGAAGACGGGGATCTGCCGCTGGGCGGCGGGCAGCCGACCGTAGAAGTCGTCGAAGTCGGCGGGGCTCGCGCCCTCGGTGTTCTCGCCGTCCGTCATCAGCACGATCGAGGTGAACGTGTCCCGGTCGGCGGTGCCGAGATGCTCGTACGCCTTTTGCAGCGAGGTGTAGATGGCGGTGTCGCCGTAGGCGGACAGCTCCCGGGTGTCCGCGCGGATGCCGTCGAGCCCGGCCTTCGGATCCTCGGGCCGTACGACATGTGTCCGCACGCTCTTCACATCGGACCCGAAGGGCATCAGGGTGACCTCCTCCCGGTCACGGAAGTCGCCGGTCAGCTCGGTGAGGGCGGTCTTCAGCCGGTCGAGGCGGTCGCCCTTCATCGAGCCCGAGGTGTCGAGGACGTACACGGTCCTGGAGGGGCGGCGCAGCTCGTTCTCGTACGCGTCGAGGAGCCCGTCGGCGACCGACCGGGTGCCGGGGAAGGGGAGTTCGCGCCGCCGGGTGGTGTCGAGGCCGGCCGCGGGGCTGACGGAGGCGACGACCGGGCGGCGCAGGGTCTCTGCCGTGATCAGCCGCTGGATGTCCGGGGTGCGCAGGGCGTCGGTGAGCCGGCGTACGTCGTCCCGGACGTCCTTGCTGGTGGACGCGAGCGAGGAGAGCGGATAGTCGGCGGTGACGACCCCGTCGCGCGGCCGGATCACCGTCAGGTCCTTGCGGGACTTCAGCACCGACTCGTAGTTGAGCATCGCGTCGACGTCACCGCGCCGGTCGTACGCCTGGGCCAGCCAGCCCGACGATCCCGACGTCAGTTTCTGCCCCGCGAAGAACTCCTTCAGCCGGGGCGTCGCCTGCGCGACATCGGCGTCCGTGAGCGCGGACTGGGCGTCGGAGAGCCCTGACGCCACGGAGACGAGCGTGGAGAAACCGGAGTTGGAGCGGGAGGGGTCCGTCATGCCGTACGTCAGGTTCCCGTCCGCCACCGCCTCCTCGATGTCCGACCAGGTGACGCTCTCCGGCTTCCAGCCCAGCTTCCGTACGGTCTCGTTCTTCACGCCGATCGCGACCGGGCTGGACATCACCGGCGTCTGAGACACCACCTGCTTCGCCGCGTCCGGGCGCAGCCGCAGATAGTCGTTGGAGGACAGCCAGACGGCGTCGTACGCGTCCTTCGCCCGCCCCTCCGTGAGCAGGTCGACCGCGTCGAGCGTGCCCATGTAGGTGGGCCGGACCTTGATCCCGGTGTCCTTCTCGACCTGCTCCAACACCGGCTTCATATCGGCGAGTTCGCTGGAGGCGAGGACGCGGAGGGTGCCGGGGACGTACTTGGTCGCCTCGGCCGCCGGGGACTCGGTGGACGAGGTGCATCCGGCCGTCACCAGCGCGAGCGCGAGGGCGGCCGCCGCGCGGTGGGCGGAGAGGGTTCCCCTTCTCATACGAGCCCACCCCCTTCCAGTGCCCCCTGAGACCTGCTCCTCTCCAGGTACTGCGTCGCGTGCTGGAGTTCGGAGGTCAGGGACTCGACGGTGGCGGCCATGGTCTCGGTGGCCTGCACCTTGTAGGTGTCGATGGCGTCGAGGGTGCGGTAGATCTGCTGGAAGGCCGAGCGGAGTGTCTCCGCGCCGACGGCCGGGTCGGCGGCGATGCGCTGGATCTCGCCGCTCTGGGTGGCGAGCATCTCGGCGTTGCCGCGGATCAGATCCTCCGTGGTGCCGCGCAGGGCGTTGACCTGGTCGACGACCTTCTTCTGGTTGTCGAGGGCGGAGGCGAGCATCACCGAGATGCGCAGCGCCGAGACCGTGGTGGTGGCGGCCCGGTCGACGCCCTTGATCAGCTCCTCGTTGTTGCGCCGTACGACGTCCATGGCCAGGTAGCCCTGGGCGCAGACGGCCAGCTGCGTGAGCAGGTCCTGGTGCTTCTGCCGGACGGGGAAGAGCACATCGGCGCGCAGGGTGTCACCCTGCTGCGGGTCGACCCCGTCGAAGTGCGTCTGGATGTGCTCCTCGACGGCCGTGTCCAGGGCCTCCGTCAGGACGACGTACTCCTGGAGCTTGCCCATGGTCTCCCACAGCCGGACCCGCTCGGTCTGCAACGCCGCGTTGTCACGCCGCAGTTCGTCCTGGCCGCCGCGAAGCGACCCCACGATCTTGTTCAAGGTCCCCTGCGCGGAGGCGTACTTGGCGACGTGGTCGCGCAGCTTGTTGCCGCCCGGCAGCCGGGACAGGAACTTGCGTCCCTTGCTCGCGGGAAGGTCACGCGGGTCCAGGTCCTCGACGACACGCCGCAGTTCGACGAGCGAGCCCGCGACCTGCGACTGCGCGTCCCCGCCCTTGCTCGGCAGGCTGCGCACGGTCCGCTCCAGCATCCGGTTGGACTGCGCGGCGGCCGTCCGCATCTCGCCCGCGCCGAGCGCGGTGATCTCCCCGACCCGGCCGGCGAACTCCGGCGAGCGGGCGTCGAGGGCCGCGAGCCCCCGTACGTACTCCTCGGCCTTGCGGGCCATGTCCGTCCGCACGGACTCCTCGACCGGCACGAGCCCGCCGGCCTTCTCCCGGGGCACGGCCGCGACCGGCTCGGGGGGAGTGAGGGTGAAGGTGCTGTCTTCGTCGTTCATGTCGTGTGTTCCCCCGTAGTCCTACTGACCCCTGGCCCGGCGCGCCATCTCGTGCAGCACCTCGGAGGTGGGCACGGGCGCCTGCCGGACGGTCAGCTTCCGCATCAGATAGGTGGTGTGGTCGGCGGTCGCCGCCGTGAACTCGGTGGCCGCACCCTGCGGCCGGAACCCGTGCCGGGCCGCCAGCTCGCGCAACTCCGGGTCAGCGCTGAGGAGTTCGCCGAGTGCCCGGCCCTCGTCCGTGACCGGTACGACGGTGTGGTCGCTGAAGACGGTGGTGTCCGGGTAGAGGACGACCAGGTCGTCGACGTTCTGGCCCTCCGTGAGCAGGGCGGCGACCTGCGACTCGTAGACGAGCACGAGCGGATTGCCGACACCGCTGACGAAGTCACGGAACGCCGCGTCGGTGCTCGGCTGCTGGGCGCCCTGGACGCTGATCAGTTCGTGCATGAGCGGCGCGGTCCTGTCGAGGTCCGCCTTGTTCGCGACCACCCGTCCGCCGTTGGCGACGTTGGAGGCGGCGGCGAGATAGAGCGCCCCCGAGTTGGAGGTGGTGGGATCGGTGGTGGCGATATAGAGGAGCCCCATCAACTCCCCGTACTTGTCTGCCCCCTTGAGGTCCTGCCAGGTGCGGCCGCTCTCGGCGGCCTTCAGATAGGCGCCCATGTCGAGGACGCCCCGGCCCCCTTCGAGCGTGGCGAGCCCGTTCTGTCGCAGCACGTCGGCGGCGCCCCGGTGGGCGACCACGACGAGTGGCGAGTAGAAGGGGCGCGGCAGCGGCTCGCGAACGTCGTACTTCTGGGCCAGTTCGTCGGCGGGTGCCTTGCTGGACGGGAAGGCGAAGTCGTACCCGTTCAGATCCAGGCCGTCCATGGCCCAGGATCCCGACGTCTCCGTCTTCACGGTGTAGCCCTTGGCGGCCAGGGCCTTCACCACCTCCGGGTCGGCGAAGAACTCCGCCTTCTCCGACCCGATCACTCCTCGCACGGTCTTCGTTGCCGTGCCCGTGTCCTCTGTCCGGCCCGCCACGACGGCTGCCACCACGCCGCCGATCAGCAGTACCGCGAGGACGATTCCCGCAATGCGTCTCACACCGGGAGAGTGCTCCCGGAACCCAACGTTCCTGCTCGATGCGGGTGAACGGGGGGTGAAGCGGTGGTCCCGGAACGCAACGGGTGGCTTCGCCGGGCCGGGGGGAGCTCGGGGGGTTCGGTTGTTTCGCGGGTGCGGGTGGGTGGGGGCTGGTCGCGCAGTTCCCCGCGCCCCTTGACGGCATGGGTCGCGCCCGGGGTCTTTCAGGGGCGCGGGGAACTGCGCGAGCAACCACGAACCACCCGCAGTCGCCCCACAGTCGACCCCCCGAGCTATTAGGCGCTCAACGGAACACCGGCATGCGCATCCATCCGCTCCGCCGCCAGAATCGCCGCCGCCGTATCCGCACGGGACGCCGCGACGACGAGGGCCCGCCCGGCGAGGGCGTGGGCGCGCCGGTGCAGCTCGCAGACCTCGCGATCTCCGGCGGCATCCGAAGCGGAGCGCACCGGCGGACGCCCGCCCCGCAGCCGGGTGACCTGCGCGGCCAGCGCCTGCGCGGCCTCGTCGAGGTCGTCGGAGGGGGTCAGCGCGCGGAGCTCGTCGGTCGCTGCCAGCAGTGCCGCCAGATGACCCGCGAGCTGGATGTCCAGCTCTTCCTCACGCGAACGGTGAGGGAAGTCGGAGGAGGTCGTGCCGGCCATCGTGTGGACCGACTTTGTGCGGATCGGCTCGTACATGGGATGGCCTCCAAGCTCTTCGGAAGACCAGCCTACCTTGGAATCGGTCTAAAGTTGAGCAAGGTCCGAAGGGCGTGGCGCTACGCCTGAACGCGTGGCGCTACGCCTGTCCGTATCCGTCCAGGAAGGTCCCGATCCGGGTGATCGCGGACCGCAGGTCCGCCACCGTCGGCAGGGTCACGACCCGGAAGTGATCGGGTTCGGCCCAGTTGAAGCCGGTGCCCTGGACGACCATGATCTTCTCCTGCCGGAGCAGATCGAGGACCATCCGCCTGTCGTCCTTGATCTTGAAGACATTGGGGTCGAGGCGCGGGAAGAGATACAGCGCCCCCTTCGGCTTCACGCACGAGACACCCGGGATCTGGGTGAGCAGCTCGTACGCGACGTCCCGCTGCTCCTTCAGTCGCCCGCCCGGCAGCACCAGGTCGTTGATCGTCTGCCGTCCGCTGAGCGCGGCGACCACCCCGTGCTGCCCCGGCATGTTCGCGCACAGCCGCATGTTCGCGAGGATCGTCAGACCCTCGATGTAGGAGTCGGCGTGCGCGCGCGGCCCGGAGATCGCCATCCAGCCCACCCGGTAGCCGGCCACCCGGTACGCCTTCGACATGCCGTTGAAGGTGAGGGTCAGCAGGTCGGGGGCGACCTTGGCGGTCGGGGTGTGCGTGGCACCGTCGTAGAGGATCTTGTCGTAGATCTCGTCCGAGCAGACGAGGAGGTTGTGGCGGCGCGCGATGTCCGTCAGGCCGCGCAGCATCGCCTCGTCGTACACCGCGCCCGTCGGGTTGTTCGGGTTGATGATGACGATCGCCTTGGTGCGGTCGGTGACCTTCCGCTCCACGTCCGCGAGGTCCGGCATCCAGTCGGACTGCTCGTCGCAGCGGTAGTGCACGGCCGTACCGCCGGACAGGGAGACCGCCGCCGTCCACAGCGGGTAGTCCGGGGACGGTACGAGGACCTCGTCGCCGTCGTCGAGCAGGCCCTGCATCGCCATCACGATCAGCTCGGAGACGCCGTTGCCGATGAAGACGTGCTCGACGTCCGTCTCGATGCCGAGGGTCTGGTTGTGCATGACGACCGCGCGGCGCGCGGCCAGCAGCCCCTTCGCGTCGCCGTAGCCATGGGCCGACGACACGTTCCGGAGGATGTCCTCCAGGATCTCGGGCGGACACTCGAAGCCGAACGCGGCCGGATTCCCGGTGTTCAGCTTGAGGATCCGATGCCCCGCCGCCTCAAGCCGCATCGCCTCCTCGAGCACCGGGCCCCGGATCTCGTAACAGACGTTGGCGAGCTTGGTCGACTGGATCACCTGCATGTCCGTGAGCTTACGGCCCGGTAACGCGTTCCGGACCGTGTTTTCCACCACGTGAGACAGTCGCTATACCCCGAAATGCTCCCTCCACCGTCCCCCCTATCTCCCCTCGTACCTCCTCTCTACAATCAGCCAAGGTCCGGGCGCTCCCCCACATTGCCACCGGCCACACGGCAGACATCGCCATACGGCACGCGATACGAAGGCAGCGCAACGAGATGAATGGGGTGGGCGGCGTGGACAGGGCGCACGGGCCGGACCGGAGCGACAACGCCGACGTCCCGAATCCGCCGAACGTGTACCACCCCTTCGGCGACCCCCACGCAACCCCCGCCTACGAGGCCTTCAGGGACCCCGCCGCCGCCCACGGCTGGCAGAACGCCTACGACGACACCGTCCAACTGGACGAGGTCGTGTGGGAGGGTTCGGATTCGGCCACGGGGGGTCCGGGTGGGGGCGGCTTCGGCGGACATATCTCGGGCGGGGACGGCTTCGGCGGAGACGTCTCGGGTGGAGACGGCTTCGGCGGAGACGTCTCGGGTGGAGACGGCCTGGGTCGGGACGGCTCGGGCGGGGGCGGCTCCGCGGTGGCGTATACGTCGGACGGGGCGGGCGGTCCCGAGGCGAGCGGTCCCGGTGCGAAGGGCGGGCCCGGCACCCTCGAGGCTCTGGACGCGGTCGGGCGTCGCGCGCGGCCCGTCGGCGGGCGGCGGGTCACGCTCGGACGGCGTCGGGCCCGGCGGCGCGGCGCGTTGATCGCGGGCGGTATCGGCGCGGCGGTGCTCGGCGGCGCCGCGGTGGCGGGGGTGGCCGGTCTCGGCTCCTCGGATCAGGAGAGCCCGGGCACCCCGGCGTCCGTCGAGTCCGCCCCGGCCGACGCCCGGTCCGGTGACGCGGATGCGGCCTCCCCACCGGCCGGCGGATCTGCCGATACGTCGGCCACGGCATCCTCGTCCCCGGGTGACTCGTCCCCCGGCACCTCCACGAACCCGTCCCCGGCCGCCACGACCCCCGAGTCCTCCGGCTCCACGTCCCCGACCGCCGCCCCGTCCACCTCGCCCTCCGCCACCGCCACCTCCTCGCCCCGGGGCAACTCCAACGGCAACCAAGGCCGCGGCCAAGGAGCCACGAAGGAGCCCAAGTAGCCCACGAGGTCGCTCGGGAGGCGGCCCGCGAGGGGACGTCGCGCGCCGGTGGCACGGAAGCGGCGCGAGCTTCCGGCATACGTCGTATTCCGTCGTATTCCGTTGTAGTCCCGTCGAAGTCCGTCGATGGTGAAGCATGCGCAGCGGCCCGTTGGGTCAGCCATATGAAGTGACCGGTCGGGCAGGCGAGCTGACGCCTCGTCCGTGCCGCGCCCCGCCCTCACCCGCCTCCCGTCCCTCGGCACCGACCCCCACCCCCCGGCCCCCTGGCTCTCTGGCCGAAGATCGCGCGGCCGGAACCAACTCCTTGCTCCTCCTGCACATGGCCTTCACAATGCGCATGACAAACTGCGGTGGCCGAAAGATCTTCCGTCACCCATGTAGCAAGAGGGGACCCCCACATGAGAAAGCCTCTCGTTGCCTCGCTGTTCGCCCTGGTGATCACCGGGGCGGGCGCGGCACCCGCGGTCGCGGCGCCCGAGTCCGCGGACGCGCCCGCGACGACAGCGGTCGCAGCGGAGAAGACGGTGGTCGGCTCGCTCGTCGAGACGGCGAACAAGACCGTGGCCGACCTCACCGGCACGGCCCCGGCGGCACAGGCCGTCACCTTCGCCGGCACCGTCTCGCTCAGCAACTGCTCCGGCTCGGTCGTCCGGATGCCCGACTCCGAGGACAACGACCCGGCGCTGGTGATGACCAACGGCCACTGTCTGGAGAGCGGCTTCCCGGAACCCGGCGAGGTCGTCGTCGACCAGGCCTCCACCCGCACCTTCGGCCTGCTCAACTCCGCCGGCACCCGCGTCGGCACACTCCGCGCCAGCAAGATCGCGTACGGCACGATGACCGACACGGACATGGCGGTGTACCAGCTCACCACCACGTACGCGCAGATCAAGAGCACATACGGCATCGACGCGCTCGTCTACGACACCACCCGCCCGGCCGCCGGCACCGCCATCACCGTCGTCTCCGGGTACTGGAAGCGGACCTACAGCTGCGACGTCGACGGGTACGCGTACCGCCTGCGGGAGGGTGACTGGACCTGGAAGGACTCGATCCGTTACACCTCCACCTGCAACACCATCGGCGGCACATCGGGCTCCCCGGTCGTCGACGACGCCACCAACAAGGTCGTCGGCGTCAACAACACGGGCAACGAGGACGGCGCGCGCTGCACCGTCAACAACCCCTGCGAGGTCGACGCGAACGGCACCGTGACCGTCCGTCAGGGCACCAACTACGCCCAGCAGACCTGGCACGTCCCGGCCTGCTTCGGCGTGGACAACAAGCTGGACCTCAGCGCCGACGGCTGCATACTGCCCAAGCCGTAGCGAACACCCTCATCCGCTCCTGCGGATCGCCCGGCCCGCCAGTACGTCCGTCCGCCGTCCGTCCTCGATGACGAAACGGCCGTCGACCAGGACGTACGGGATCCCGGTGGGCAGGGTGCGCGGTGCCTCGTACGTCGACCCGGCGGCCACGGTCGCCGGGTCGAAGAGGACGAGGTCGGCGCGGTACCCCTCGCGGACGAGTCCCCGGTCCGTGAGGCGGAGCCGCGCGGCGGGACGTGAGGTGAGGTGGGCGACGCACTCCTCCAGGGAGAGCACGCCCAACTCCCTCACGTACCGGCCCAGATAGTGGGGGAACGTCCCGTACGCGCGCGGGTGCGGCTTGTCGCCGCGCAGGATGCCGTCGGAGCCGCCCGTGTGCACGCGGTGACGCATGATCGTCCGCACGTTCTCCTCGTGGCCGACGTGCTGGAGGATCGTGGAGCCGAGCCGGTCCGCGAGGAGGAGCCGACGGGCCGTGACCCAGGGGTCTTCGCCGTGCGCCTCGGCCGACCGCGCGATCGTTCTGCCCACGTACGACGACAGCGCCGGGTCGGCGACGCCCGAGATCTCGATCGTGTCCCACTCGATGGGCACGCCGTGGCAGCCGTCGGCGCCCACGACCTCCATGTGGTGCCGGACGCGCTCGGCCGTCTCCTCGTCCTTCAGCCGCGCGAGAATCGCCTCCGGGCCGCCCTCGCTCGCCCAACTGGGCAGCAGCGCCACGAGAGTCGTACAGCCGGGGGTGTAGGGATACGTGTCCAGGGTGATGTCCGCGCCGGTGGCGAGCGCGTTGTCCAGGAGGGCGAGCAACTCCGGGGCGCGGCCCTTGTTCACGCCGAAGTTCATGGTGGCGTGGGCCAGGTGGAGGGCGCAGCCGGCCTCGCGGGTCAGGGCGACCATCTCCTCGTACGCCTGGAGAGCGCCCGCCCCGTACGAGCGGTGGTGCGGGCAGTAGTAGCCGCCGTACGACGCGACCACCCGGCACAGCTCGGTGAGTTCGGCGTCCTTGGCGTACATGCCGGGGGTGTAGGTGAGCCCCGACGACATGCCGACCGCTCCCTCCCGCAGACCCGCCGCCACCGACTCCCGCATACGGTCCAGCTCTTGGGGCGTGGCCTCGCGGTCCTCCCAGCCCATCGCGAGCATCCGTACGGTGCCCTGCGGGACCAGGTACGCGGCGTTCACGGCGATGCCCGCGCCGCCGAAGCCGTGGTCGAGGCGGTCCAGGTACTCGCCGACCGAGCGCCAGGTGAAGTCGATGTCCTCGCCGTAGCCGTTCCAGCCGGTGATCGCGCGGCGGACCTCGTCGAGGGTGCGGTCGTCGACGGGCGCGTACGACAGGCCGTCCTGGCCGAGGACCTCCAGGGTCACCCCCTGCGCCGCCTTGGCCGTGTGCTCGGGGTCCCGCAGCAGCGCGAGGTCGCTGTGGGCGTGCATGTCGATGAAACCGGGGGCCAGGACCAGTCCCTCGGCGTCCAGCTCCCGCCGGCCCCGGGGGCGCTGGCACCCGGCCGCGGCGGCCTCCTTGACGATCGAGGTGATCCTGCCGCCCGCCACGACCACGTCGGCGCGGTAGGAGGGGTCGCCGGAACCGTCCACGACGTCGACGTCACGGATGACCAGGTCCATGTGTGCCACCTTTCCGGGCTCCGCCCGAGCCGTCTCGTTTCCCGCGCTCCGCGCGGCCCTCATCCACCCGCTCCACCCGTCCCGCCACGGTGGTGCCGGCTTCGCCGGAGCGCTCTCAGAAGAACGTCCGTACGAAGTCCACGACCGTCCCGTCCGCCTCCACCACCGGAATCAGCTGCCACTTGTCGAACGACGTGCACGGATGCGACAGCCCCAGCCCCACCCAGTCGCCGACCTCCAGCGCCGCACCCGCCTCCGTCCGCAGCCACGCGTGCTGGTCGGACAGGCCGGTCACCGTCACCCCGGCGTCGTCGCGGACCGCACCCGTGCCCGCGTCCCGCACGACCTCCACCGACGGCAGATCCAGGTCGTACGCGGCGTCGCGCTTGCCCGCGTTGGCGAAGGCCTGGTCGGGGGAGGGGCGGGAGACGATCTGGGCCCAGAGCCGGAAGGCGGGCTCCAGGGCGCCTTCCTCGGGGACACGGTTGAACGGGGTCACCCGCCGGTAGTGCCCGACGTCGTGCGAGACGTACGCGCCCGACCGCAGCAACTTCAGTACGGGCACGGACAGCTCGGGAATCCCGGCGAACACCTCGGCCACCGCGTCGAACCACGCGCTGCCGCCCGCGCTCACGATCACCTCCTCCAGCCCCGCGAACCGCCCCGCCTTGTCGAACTCGACGGCCAGCGCGGTGAGCCGGCGCAGCCACGCCCCCACCCGCTCCGGGTCGGCCTGCGGCACCTCGCCCTCGTACCCGGCGACCCCCACCAGCCGCAGCGTCTCGACCCCGGCCACCGCGTCAGCGACCGCCGCGCACTCCGCCTCCGTACGGACCCCGGTCCGCGCGCCCTCGCCCGCGCCCAGCTCCACGACGACGTCCACGGGACGCGCGCAGCCGCGTAGCACCGCGTCCATCAGCTCCACACCGCGCACGGAGTCGACGTAACAGACGAGCCGGAAGGACGGATCGGCCGCCAGTTCGGCGGCGATCCAGCGCAGGGCGGCCGGGTCGACGACCTCGTTGGCGAGGAAGATCCGCTCGATCCCGAACTCCCTTGCCACGCGCACCTGATGGGGCACGGCGAGGGTGATACCCCATGCCCCGCGCTCGATCTGCCGCCGGAACAGCTGCGGCGCCATGGATGTCTTGCCGTGCGGGGCGAAGGCGAGGCCGTGGCGGGCGGAGTAGGTCTCCATCAGCGCCAGGTTGTGCTCCAGGCGCTCGGCGGACAGGGCGAGCACGGGGGTGGTGAAACCGCCCGTGAACAGGTTCCGGCCCTGCGCGGCCAACTCGGCCACCGTGAGCCCGGCGGCGTCCGGCGGGAGGCCCTTGAAGCGGTGGTCGACACGTTCCTCCGCGAGACGGGCGAGCGCTTCGGTGCCGGTGCCGAGGGACACGGGGCCTCCCTGATCAGGTCCGTTGCAGTCTCTGCAACATCCATTGCGTATACCGCTTACTGCTGTCTAACATCCAGGCCAACGCCGGGTCAATGGAACCGCCGCGACCTGAGACGACAAGGAGTCATGACCATCGTGAATGCCCCCGACGTCGTCGACGTCGTGGACGTCGTCGCGCTCGGCGAGTCCATGGTCACCTTCCTCCCCACCCGCCCCGGCCGCCTCGCCGACGTCCCCTCCTTCGACCGGGCCATCGGTGGCGCGGAGTCCAACGTCGCGTGCGCGCTCGCGTCGGCCGGGCACGCGGTCCGCTGGGTGAGCCGGCTGGGGGCCGACGGGTTCGGCGATCACCTGGTGGAGGAGATCGGCTCCTACGGCGTCGACGTGGCGTTCGTACGGCGCGATCCGGGACGTCCTACGGGCGTGTACTTCCGTACGGCGGGGGACCGGGACACCGACGCGCACGAGGTCGCGTACTACCGGACGGGGTCGGCGGCGTCGGCGATGGGAGTCCGGACGGTGGACCTGGAAGCGGTGCACGCGGCGCGCGTGCTGCACCTGTCCGGCATCACGGCCGCCCTGTCCGCCGACTGCCTGGGCCTGCTGCGCGAGCTGACGGCCCCCCGGCCGAACCGCCCCCTGGTCTCCTTCGACGTGAACCACCGGCCGGGCCTGTGGCGCGACGCCGACGGCCCGCACGTCCTGCTGGACCTGGCGCGCGGGGCCGACATCGTGTTCGTGGGCGAGAACGAGGCGGTCGAGGCCTGGGGCGTCACAGGCGGCCCGACAGCGATCCGGACGCTGCTGCCGGAGCCGGGAACCCTGGTGGTGAAACAGGGAGCGCACGGAGCCACCCTGTTCGAACGCACGCCCCCACCGGTGGATCAGCCGCGCACGGACGGAAGGGGGCGTGCCGGGGGGTGTCCGCCCGCAGCGGCCGGCGTCCACCACCGGGCACATCCCGACGCGACGGCGCCCGCCGGACCGAGGACGGAGACCCCCCGGCGCGCCCCCGACCCCACCGCCACCGCAGGCGACCCCACGACGGCGCGCACCCGGCCGCCCACAGACACGACCACCTTCGTGCCCGCCCCCACGGTCCACGTCGCGGCAGCGGTCGGCGCCGGCGACGCCTTCGCCGCCGGCTTCCTCTCCGCCACCCTCCGCGCCCTCCCCGCCCGCGACCGCCTCCGCCACGGCCACCTCATGGCCGCCGCCACCCTCACCGTCCCCGGCGACCTCGCCACCCCTCCGCCCCGCGACCACGCCGACCGCCTGGCGGCCCTGGACGACGACGCGTGGGGGAGACTTCGACTCGGCCCCGGCTGGACGCAAGCCGATCAGGCCCACGAGGAGGTACGCACCCCATGAGCCAGACCGTCGACCGAGCGCTGAGCATCCTGCCGCTGCTCGCCGAGGGCCCCGCCGACCTCGGCCAGGTGGCCGACCGCCTGGGCGTCCACAAGTCCACGGCCCTGCGCCTCCTGCGCACCCTCCACGAACACGGCCTCGTCTACCGCCAGTCCGACCAGCGCTACCGCCTCGGCGCCCGCCTCTTCGCCCTCGCCCAGGAGGCCGTGGAGAACCTCGACATCCGCGAGATCGCCCACCCCCACCTCGTACGCCTCAACGAACAGTGCGGTCACACCGTCCACCTCGCCGTCTACGAGGAGAACGAGGTCCTCTACATCGACAAGGTGGAGAGCCGCTACCCGGTCCGCATGTACTCCCGGATCGGCAAACCGGTCGCCATCACGGTCGCCGCCGTCGCCAAGCTCTGCCTCGCCGACCTCCCCGAACCCGAGCGCCGCGCCCTCGCGGAGAGGCTCGACTACCCCATGTACACGGCCCGTTCGACGCCCAACGCCCCCGCCTTCCTCAAGGAGCTGGCGCGGGTACGCGAACAGGGCTGGGCCACCGACCTCGGCGGCCACGAGGAGTCCATCAACTGCGTGGCCGCGCCCATTCGCGGCGCCGACGGCCGGGTCGTCGCCGCGATGTCGGTCTCCGCGCCCAACGTCGTCGTCACCGCCGACGAACTCCTCACCCTGCTTCCCCTGGTACGCCGCACCGCGGACGCGATCAGCGGGGAGTACTCGGGCAGAACCCCGACGACAGACCCCGTATGACCGAGTAACCGACAAGGACCCCCTATGACGGACAAGATCGCTCTCACCCCCAAGACCCACACCGCCCCGCCCGCGAAGTTCTCCCACGGCGTGAAGAAGGGCAACATCCTCCAGGTCGCCGGCCAGGTCGGCTTCCTCCCGGCCGTCGAGGGCCGGCCGCCCACCCCGGCGGGCCCGACCCTGCGCGACCAGACCCTCCAGACCCTCGCCAACGTCAAGGCGATCCTGGAGGAGGGCGGCGCCACCTGGGACGACGTGATGATGATCCGCGTCTACCTGACGGACACGGCCCACTTCGCCGAGCTCAACGAGATCTACAACGACTACTTCGAGAACCACCTGACGGCAGCCCCGGCAGCCCGCACCACGGTGTACGTGGGCCTCCCGGCGGGCCTGCTGATCGAGATCGACGCGCTGGCGGTACTGGACAGCTGAGTCCGACACCCGCGCCCTTCAGGGGCGCGGGGAACTGCGCGACCAGCCACAGACAACCCGCACCCGGCCGCCCTCCCGCACCACCCCCCACAAACCCGCACCCCGTACGGCGATCCCCCCTGCCCAAAAACACCATGCCCCCACCCAGAGGACCCCCAATGTCCCTCCCCCTCGCGGCCACCGCGCCCGCCGAAACCCCACCCCACACCGGCGGCCTGCTCCTCCTCCTGGACGGCACCGCAGGCCTCCTCACCGTCGCCGCCCTCGGCATAGCCCTCCTCCTCTTCCTGATCATCAAGACGAGACTCCAGCCCTTCGTAGCCCTCCTCGCCGTCTCCATAGCCGTCGGCCTCCTCGCAGGCCTCTCGGTCACCGAACTCTTCGGCACAGTCCAGCGAAGCGACGCCGTCTCGACCATCGAGTCCGGCATGGGCGGCATCCTCGGCCACGTCGCGATCATCATCGGTCTCGGCACGATGCTCGGCGCGATCCTCGAAGTCAGCGGCGGCGCCGAGGTGTTGGCGTCCCGCCTCCTGAACCTCTTCGGCGAGAAGCGGGCCCCGCTCGCGATGGGCCTGACGGGCCTGATCTTCGGCATCCCGGTCTTCTTCGACGTCGGCATCTTCGTCCTCGCCCCGCTCGTCTACGCGGCCGCCAAGCGCTCGGGCAAGTCGATCCTCCTCTACTGCCTCCCGCTCCTCGCCGGTCTGTCGATGACCCACGCGTTCCTGCCCCCGCACCCGGGCCCGGTGGCCGCCGCGGCCCTCCTCCACGTGGACCTCGGCTGGGTGATCCTGATGGGCGTCGTCTGCGGCATCCCGGCCGTCCTGGCCGCCTGGGCGTTCTCCGCCTGGATCGGCCGCCGCATCTTCGTCCCCGTGCCGCAGGACATGATGGAGGCGGCCGAGGAGTCCCGTCAGGCGGTGATCGACGAACAGCGCGCGGCCGGTGTGGCGCCGCAGGAGAAGCCGGTCCCGCTCACCACGGTCTTCCTCATCATCGGCACCCCTCTCCTCCTGATCCTCGCCGCGACCTTCTCCTCGATCGCCCTGGACCCCTCCACCCTCCGCTCGGTGATCGAGTTCTTCGGCCACCCCTTCGTCGCGCTGACGATCGCCCTGCTCCTCGCCTACTACCTGCTCGGCATCCGCCGCGGCTGGTCCCGCAAGTCGCTGGAGACCGTCTCGACGTCGTCGCTCAAGCCGGTCGGCAACATCCTGCTGGTGGTCGGCGCGGGCGGTGTCTTCGGCGCCGTACTGAAGGCGAGCGGGGTGGCCCAGGCCCTGTCGGACACGTTCAACGACGTGGGCCTGCCCGTGATCGTGCTCTCCTACCTGCTCTCGGTCGTCCTGCGGGTCGCCCAGGGCTCGGCGACGGTCGCGATCGTCACCACGGCCGGCATCGTGGCCCCGCTCCTCGCGGGCGGCGACCACTCCCAGGCCTTCATCGCCCTCGTCATCATGGCCATCTCCGCGGGCTCGATCTTCGCCTCACACGTCAATGACGGCGGCTTCTGGATCGTCGCCAAGTACTTCGGCATCAGCGAACGGGACACCCTCAAGACCTGGACCGTCCTGGAGACGGTGCTGTCGGTGGCCGGCTTCGCGGTGGCGGCCGTACTGAGCGTGTTCGTATAGAACCGGGCGCCAGGGGTGAGGGTTGTGGAATCCAGATACGGACATATGCCTGGCCCGACTGTTCCCGGCACAGGGTCGTCGACCATACTGCCCGCTGTGGAGCAGCGCATCGGTTCGAACAACCAGCCCCTGGCCGCCGCGGCGGTCGACCCGTCGCACATCCCCGGACTCACGGCACCGGTGTCCGTGAAGAAGGAGAAGCAGGAGGAGCCGGAGGACATCAAGCCGACGGAGCCCGTCGAGCCGGACGAGGCTGCCCCGGACAAGGACGAGCCGGCAACTGCCGAGAAGGCGTCCGGCGAGAAGCCGACCGCTGAGAAGCCGTCCGCCAGGAAGGCGCCCGCAGAGAAGACGTCCGTAAAGAAGACGTCCGTCGAGAAGACCGCAGCGGAGAAGACCTCGGACGACGACGAGGCGGACCCCGAGGCCGAGGCGGACCCCGAGGCCGACGGCGAGAATGAGGCCGAGACCGAGACCGAGGCTGAGACCGAAGCCGAGGCCCCGGCCGACGGCCCCGTCTTCGAGGCCTCCGACCGCCGCGCGAAGATCGTCGCCGACAGCCGTGGCGTACGGCTGCGCCTGGACGACCAGGAGTGCGAGTTCCGCTGGGACGAGATCGGCGCGATCGAGACGGAGTCCCCCCGCTTCGGCAAGCGTTTCACCGTCACGATCCACACCCCCGACCGCCGCTGGTACCCCATCGAGATCGAGGCCAAGGCCAAGTCCGAGCACGCCGCGTGGGAAACGGGGATCGACGAGGTCCTGGACGCGTACTTCGAGGACGGCGAGGACGAGAAAGAGGCTGAGGAAAGCGCCCCCTAAGGGGTGCGGGGAACTGCGCGACCAGCCACATACGGCCCCGCAGTTCCCCCCTCACGGAAGTCCCCGAGCTCTCATCGGCTCAAGCGGCGCAGCCTAGGCGCAGTACTGCGCTTCCTTGCCGATCGACCGGTACATGCAGTCGGAGTTCTCCAGCAACTGCAACACCGCGTCCCGGTTCCGCGCGGTCTCCCGGGCGATGACCTCGTCGGGCGGGTAGAAGCCACCGCCCCCGGCCGACGACGGATACATCTCGAACGTGTAGGCGAAGATCTTCTGGTTGCCCCACAGCCAGTCGTCGATCGACCCGTCCGTGATGTACAGATCACTGGCCTGCTCGGGCGTGTACCCGTTGCTCGCGGCCATCTTCCCGCCGACCGTCGCGAACGCGTTGCGGTCGTCCGCCGTCATCCCCGTCGTCGTGTCGGCGGTCGTGTAGCCGAACGGCCACAGCACCAGCTCGCTGTACGTGTGGAAGTCGATGCCGGTCCTGATCTGCTGGACCCCGCCGACGACCCGGCTGCGCACGAAGTTGGCGACGACCTTCACCTCGGGCGCGGACTCGGCGGCCGTACCCCGGTACGTGTCGGAGGACGGTGTGCCCGACGAACCGCCGCAGCAGCCCCACCGGTAGTTCCAGTTGCGGTTCATGTCCGTGCCGACGGCCGTCGAACCGCTGTTGGGCTGCCGGTTCTTGCGCCACGAGCGGTAGGAGCCGGTGGCGACGTCGTACTCGCCGCCGTCCGGGTTGAGGTCCGGGATGATCCAGATCTCGCGGTTGTTCACCATGTTGGTGACCCGGGAGTCGGTGCCGTAGTCGGAGGTCAGCTCGTTGAGCAGGTAGAGCGCCATCTCGACGGTGAGGTGCTCACGGGCGTGCTGGTGGTGGGTGAACAGCACCTCGGGCTCGGCCTCGTCCGTGCCGACGTTGTCGCTGATCTTGATGGCGACGATGTTCCGGCCCTGGTACGAGGTGCCGATGACCCGCTGGCTGACGATCGAACTGTTGGCCGAGACCACGGAGTTGATCTCGCTCGTCATCTCCGCGTAGTTGTGATAGCGGGAGTCGGCGGACGGGAAGTCGAAGAGCCGTACGTCGTCCTCGCCGTTCGACCGGTCCGGCACCGCGCCGAGCGGTGTGACCTCGTAGCCCTGCTGCTTCAGCTTCTTGACCTGGTCCGCGCGGCCGGAGATGAACACCGAGTGGTCGTCGGCGTCGTCCACGGTCACGCCGGCCTGCTGCAGCGCCGTGCGGGACTTGCTGTCCGAGTGCATATGGACCTCGTACTGGCGGATGTCGTCCGCCGAGGCCTTGGGCCGCTCGGCGCTGGTCGCCGTCGCGTCCTTGGAGGTCGCGGCGACCGGTGCCGCGAGGGCCAGCGCCAGCAGGGTGGCGAGGGCGGCGGTGCGGCGGCCTGATCTCCTGCCCGTGCCGCCGGGCGTCGCCGACCTGCCGCGTATGCGGAGTCGCATGAAGTCTCCTATTTTCTCCAGGAATTCCGGGGTCTCCGGAAGTGGGGAGTGGAGCGGGGGGTGGATCCTTGCGACGTGCCTCGGGCCGGCCGGTGACCGTGAGGTGCCCGGCAGGCCCTGGTGCGGGTGTGGCGCTCATGGTGCGGGTCTGGCATGACCAGGTCAAGAGTGGGGGTGGTGGGTGCGGGGTCCGCGTGGCCGGAACCGGGCTGGAGCAAGTCGTAACGGGGTGGGAAATGCCCGGAGTTGGGGGCGCGCAGTGTACGCACCCGGAACGAGGCACGCGCGCGACACCATGAACGCCGGGGCCACCGGTCGTAAGCCGCACACACTCGCGTACAGGACCATCGGCACCGTACAGCAGCAATTACGGACGTACCCGGGCGGAAAACAGGTATATGCAGGGCAGGAAACGGGTATTCCTCCCCGTGTGCCGGGTACGTGCGGCGGCAACCCTGGAAGCATGCTGCAACTCTCCGGGGGACTCCTACCGGAATCCGGCCCCCATTTCGCCTCGTACCCCCAACCGCCCATGGGTGCGGGCCACCTGAGTGTCGAGTACGACCCCCGTCCCACCGCCGCCGCGCAGGCCCGCGAGCAGGTGCGCAGGCAGTTGGAGGGATGGGGACTGCTCGACCAGAGCGACACGGCGGAGCTGCTGGTGAGCGAGCTGGTCACCAACGCACTGGTGCACGCGGAGAGCCGTCTGAAGCTGACCCTGTCGGCCGCGCACGGCGTACTGCGCTGTGAGGTGTCGGACACGGACGGCCGCCCGCCCCGGGTGCGCCGCGTGACGGAGATATCGGAGAGTGGCAGAGGGATGTTCCTGGTGGACGCGCTCGCCGGGCGCTGGGGCTGCCACCAGGACGGGCCGGGCAAGACCGTGTGGTTCGAGCTCGGCACGTGCGGGGCCGCCGGCTGTGGTCGGCGACAGCCGGAGTAGCCCGCGGAGTTCCGGAGAGCGGCGCCACTCCACCGCCCCCGGAACCACAGCCCGGGCCCCGGCGGCACGCCCAGCCGCCGGGGCCCGTCCCGCCGGACGGCGAGGAACCGGGGAACCGGGGAACCGGGGGGCCGGGGGACCGGGAACCGTGGACCCTCAAGATCACTTCGCGCTTCCTTCACCGCACGCCCCCTTGTGCCCGCCCCCGCTTTGCGCTTTCTTGATCGGCATGGCTGACACCACGGACAACACAGCTGCCGGGGAAGCGACTTCGGCCCCTCGTAAGTCCAGTTGGAAGTACATCGGCCCCGGCATCGTCGTCGCCGCGACCGGCGTCGGCGCCGGCGACCTGGTCGCGACCCTGATCGCGGGCAGCAACTTCGGCTACACCCTGCTCTGGGCGGCCGTCCTCGGCTGTCTCGTCAAGATCTCCCTCGCCGAGGCGGCCGGCCGCTGGCACCTGTCCACCGGCCGTACCCTCTTCGACGGCTGGGCGAGCCTCGGCCGCTGGACGACGTGGTTCTTCGTCGTGTACGTCGTGATCTGGGGCTTCGTGTACGGCGCGGCCGCGATGTCCTCCAGCGCCCTGCCCCTGCAGGCGCTGTTCCCCGACGTCATGGACCTCAAGTGGTGGGCCGTCCTGTGCGGTCTGAGCGGTCTGGTCTTCGTCTGGTTCAACAAGTACGAGGTCTTCGAGAAGGTCATGACGGTCCTCGTGGGCGTCATGTTCGTGGTGACGGTCTACCTGGCGATCAGGGTCACCCCGAACCTCCCGGACGCGCTGGCGGGGTTGTTGCCGGTCCTCCCCGACGAGCCGGACTCGATCCTCAACACCCTCGGTCTGATCGGCGGCGTCGGCGGCACGATCACACTGGCCGCGTACGGCTACTGGGTCAACGCCAAGGGCTGGACCAACACCGGCTGGATGAAGGTCATGCGCCTCGACAACCGGGTCGCGTACGCCACCACCGGCATCTTCGTCATCGCCATGCTCTTCGTCGGCGCCGAACTGCTGCACTCCGCCAACATCGCCATCGCGAGCGGCGACAAGGGCCTGATCCAGCTCGGCGACATCCTGGCGGACGAGTACGGCACGGCCACCGCGAAGTTCTTCCTGATCGGCTTCTTCGCCACCTCGTACACCTCCCTCATCGGCGTCTGGCACGGCGTGAGCCTGATGTTCGCGGACTTCGTGGAGCGTTTCCGCCGGAAGGGAGCGGTGACGGGCGAGGAGGTCGCCTCCGGCCGACGCGAGAAGTCCTGGCCGTTCCGCGCGTACCTGCTCTGGCTGACCTTCCCGCCCATCGTCCTGCTCTTCCAGGGCCAGCCGTTCCGCCTGATCATCCTCTACGGCGTCCTCGGCGCGGCCTTCCTCCCCTTCCTCGCGGGCACCCTCATCTGGCTCCTCAACTCCTCCCGTACGCCCCGGGAATGGCGCAACGGGATCGTCAGCAACGGGATGCTGGCGATCGCGGGCCTGCTGTTCCTGGTCCTGGCGGTGAAGCAGATCTGGGACCAGCCGTGGGCGGACTTCTTCTGACGCCGGGCCGGGGAGTGGGGCCTGGGAGGTCGCTAGCCGAGCGTCTTCCACTTCTCGCTGGTGGCGATCTCCTTGAGCTGCGCCATGGTGAGCGCGGGGGTGTCGCGGGTCGCGGCCGTGTGCTGGGCGCCGGAGTTGAAGGCGCTGATCACGACCCGCAGCCCGTCGGTGCGGAGCGTGTCCACGGTCCACATGACGACCCCCTCGCCGCCCTTCTCACCGGGCTCCTGCCGGGTGGCGACCTTCGTGCCGTCGGGCAGGGTCTCGGCGTCGGCGCCGAACAGCGCGTCCGCGACGTCCGCCATCCCCGGCTGCACATTGATCTGCACCAGGCTCTGCCCCTTGCCGTCGTCGAGGACCACGTACGCGAACTCCGATTCCTGACCCCCCTTGCCGACGATGTCGACGCCGTCGGGGAGGAGACCGGTGAGGGTCTTCTGGACGGTGTCGCCGGCGACCATCGGGGGGGCGACGGAGGTGGAGCCGCCGGAGTCCGAGGAACCGGGGTCGGAGGAACCGGAGTCCGAGGAACCGGGGTCGGAGGAACCGGAGTCCGAGGAACCGGGGTCGGAGGAACCGGGGTCGGAGGAACCGGAGTCGGGCCTCTCCGTCGACGACCTCTCCTTCTCCTCCTGGTTCTCCTTCCCCGACTCCTCCGGAATGGCGTCGATGGCCGTGCGCCAGCCCGGCGCGGTGACGATTTCCTTCAACTGCGCGGTGGACAGCGGCGGTTCGTCCCGGGTGATCGGGGCGTCCTTCTGGGCCTCGGCGTTCCACTCCATGACGCTGACGTCGTACCCGTCCGGGGTGACCAGCTGCGCGTACCAGTGCTTGGTGTCCACACGGCGGTCCGGGTACTCGTACCCCTGGAAGAGCATCAGCCGCGAACCGTCCGGCAGCGTGCTCTCCGTGCAGGAATCGAACTCGACGAACGTCTTGTCCGGGCAGTCGGTCAGCTGCTGTGCGTTCTCGCTGTCGGCCTCGATCCGCCCGAGCCCGACCTGTACGGCCGCGCCGCCCGCGCCGTCGTCGTAGACGACCTGCGCGTACGGCCCCAGCGCCGCGCCCGTGCCGCGAGCCGACTCCCCGCTGAACTTCCCCCTCGGCAGCAGATCCTTGAGCTGCCGCAGGAGTTGGGCGCCGGACACCTCGCCGTCGTCGTCCCTGGGCCCCGGCTCGGTGGACCGCGCCGCCACGGACTGCTTCTCGCCCCCGTCACCGGCCCCGGGCAGCAGCATCGCCCCGCCCACCCCGACGAGCGCGATCCCGGCGACCCCGCCCAGCATCGCCGCCCGCCGGCGGAACAGCAGCCGCCGGCCGCGTACGGCTCCGCCGCTGACCATCGCGTGTCCATCGGTCTCGAAGGTGTCACCGGCCCGGCGCAGGGCGGCGCCGAGCCTGCCCTCGAAGGGGTCTTCGTGCTGGTCAAGGGGCATGACGAACCGCCGTTTCTGCGAGTGGGTGTGCGTGTGTGGTGGAGTCTTGGCCGGCGTCTTGAAGGCGCTCAGGGGGTGACGTACTCACCGATGCCGTCCCCGAGGAGGACGCGCAGTCGGGCGAGGGCGCGGACGCAGCGCGTGCGCACCGCCGACGAACTGGCGTTCATCGCCGCGGCGGTCTCCTCGATGGACCGGTCCTCCCAGTAGCGCAGGACGACCACGGCCCGGTCCTTGGGCGGCAGTTGGCCCAGCGCCTCGATGAGGGTGAGCCGCAGGGAGGCGTCAGAGCCGGGCGCGGCGGGCGCGTCCGGAATCACGTCCGTGGCCCGTTCCTTGCTGCTGCGCCGCCGCTGATGAGCGAGGAAGGTTCGGGTCAGCACGGTCTGCGCGTACCCGGCCGGGTTCTCCGCCCGCCGTACCCGCCCCCACTTCACGTACAACCGCCCGAGCGTCTCCTGCACGAGGTCCTCGGCGAGATGCGTGTCCCCGCCGGTGAGCAGACACGCGGACCGGTACAGATGCCTCGCGCGCGCCGCCGCGAACTCCTGATATCCGTCCGCGCGGACTTGTCTCATCTCTGGCTCCCCCTGGGTGAGCTCGCGAAGGCCGTCGTCTCCGCTACATCACACTTCTTTGCTTCTCACTTCATTGATGCGGTGACCCCCGGGGAATGTTTCATGGGCGGGGGAGGGATACGGTGCGCTACGAGTCGCACCAACGGGGCAGAGGAACGTACAGCCATGGGCCACCCTGAGCAGGGCCACCAGCCACCACCACCGCCGCAGCCGTGGACACCGCCGGGCGGCCAACAGGGCTTCGGCCCCCCGCCCCCGCCGTACGCGCCCCCGAGCACGCCTCCCGGCCCGCCGCCCCAGCCGCAGGGTCAGCCGTCTCCGCCGTACGGGCAGCCACCTCAGCCGTACGCGCAGCCGCCGCAGCAGCCCCAGCCGTATGGCCAGCCGGCGCAGCAGCCCCAGCCGTACGGCCAGCCGGCGCAGCAGCCCCAGCCTTACGCGCAGCCGGCGGCGTCTCCCGCCGGGCAGCCGCCGCACGCGTACGCCCAGCCGCAGGCAGCCCCGGGGGCCCCCGGAGCGCCGGGCGCCCCGGCCCAGGGCCCGGAGTTCCTGGCCGTCGACCGCCACAACTCCGTCGTCATCGACGCCTCCGGCGTGGCCTTCGAGGACCACGGCATATCCATCGACTTCCCCTGGCCCGAGATCCGCAGCATCCACTACAAGGCGAGCGGCAACGGCAAGTCCCTCATGGTCGCCGCCATCCACCTCGACGGCAGCTTCTACGAGTGCACGGTCGAGGCGAAGCCGAGGGAACGCCTTCACCAGTGGTTCGGCCAGCTGGCCCATGTGTTGGGCTACTACCGCCCGATGGGATAGCCGCGTCATTCCCGACGGGCCCTGCGGCTCGCCCGTCTGGGCCATGCGCCATCTGACGACGACGGCGGAGCCGTGGGCGGGCGACGCGGTCAGCCGATCGCCTGCCTGATCTCGGAGCGGACGCGGGCGGTCCGGTCGGCGAAGGCGGCCATGTCCACTTCCTCGGGTTCCTGGGCCGAGATCTCGGTCGTGACCTCGCCGACACTGGCGATGGTGTTGCCATCGGCCCACGCGCACATCGCGAGCGTGGCCCCGGTCTCGTCCAGGGCGAGTACCTGGCAGGTGATGGTCACGTCCGAGCCGGCCGGTTCGAAGTCCGTCGGCTCCTGGACGACGGTGACGCCGGCGGCCGTGGCAGCGCCTCGGAGCATCGCATCAGGTGATGTGCCGTCCTTGAACCGCCCGTACATCCCCGAAATCGACAACTGACCCACGGTCTCGTCGCCGTCGGCGCCGTACATCCCGACGACTCCCTCGACATCACGCGCGTACGAGGCGTCCTTCATCTGCTCCGCCGCTTCGTCGCCCTTGGAATCCGAGAGGTCCTGCGTCAGTTCGTACTCGCCGTCGAGGAGCGTCGTCGGCAGCGTCAACTCGTACTCGGCAACGGGGAACCCACTCACCGGCTCCCGCACGCTGTTGAGCCCGATACCCAGACCGCCGATCACAGCCAGGCCGACGACCCCGCCCACGATCCCGAGGGCCAGCCCGACACCACCCTTCTTCTTCGGCGGAGGAGCCCACACCGGAGGATGGGGATGCGGGTACGGGGCCCCATAGGGAGGAGCGGGCGGCTGACCGTAGGGCTGCTGCGGCGGGTACGGCTGGCCGTACTGGGCTTGGGACGGTTGGCTGTACGGGGCTTGGTACGGCTGACCGTACGGGCCACCCTGCGGTGGGCCGTACGGGGGCTGGGGCTGCGGGGGCATGGACACGCCAGAACGCTACTGCACATGCCCCAGCGGACTCAGAGCAGGTGATCCACCTTGCCCGCCTTGATGTCGAGGATGAGCGTGCGGAGCGCTTCGCGAGTGTCGGTGAGGTAGGTGTCCTCGGCGCCGGCTATGGCGATGTAGGCGTTGCCGGTGGGGTCGGTGCCGAGGCGGAAGCAAGCCGATCCTTCGGCGCAGAAGGGGTCTTCCCACGTGATGTCGGCCATGGTCGTCTCCTCAGAGTTGGCTGGCGATGTCCTGGATGAAGGCGCGCGACTCCTCGGGAGACAGTGCGCGCTCCTCCATCCAGTCCAGTTGGGCGCGGTACTTGGACAACTGGGCCTCCTGGTAAAGAAATTCCGGCCCGTGGGTGCTGTCGACCTGCACGGTGTCGAGCTGCGGGACGGGGCCTTCCATGTAGATCACGGTCTGCCCCGCCCCGGGGAACGAGCCTGCGTCGAAAGGGAAGACCCGTAGGGACACGTTGGCCCACTCCGACACGGTGAGCAGATGCTCAAGCTGGCCGCGTGCGACCTTGCGTCCGCCGAACTGCATGCGCAGCGCCGCCTCGTGGAGTATTCCGACGTACTCCGTGGGGTGGTCGTTCCGCAGCACCCGCTGCCGCTCCAGGCGGTGCGCGAGCCGCAGGGCGATCTCATGGTCGGGCAGCGGCGGCAGCGCGGCCTTGAAGACGGCCTGGGCGTGGTCGCTGGACTGGAGGAGCCCAGGCATGTGGATCAGGTGAACGCTGCGCATCCGCACGGCGTGGTGTTCCAACTCGGCGATGTCGAGGAGTCCGGCAGGAAGACTGCCCCGGTACCTCTCCCACCAGCCCCGCGCGGTGGGCTGGGCCATCGCGACCAGGGCGCTGACGTACGCCTCGTCGTCGCAGTCGCAGTTGCAGGCCAGCGTACGTAGCCGCTCGGCGCTGATGGCGCGTGTGCCGGACTCGATGTTGGAGATCTTGCCCCGGTCCACGCCGAGCAGTCCGGCGGCGTACTCCCCGGTCATGCCGGCGGCGGTGCGCATCCTCCGTACCTCCGCGCCGAGCCTCTTCTGTCGCTCCGTCGGAGATGTCCTCCCGGCCATGCCGTTCCTTCCTCGAAGACAGCCTGGGTGGTGCTTGTGTTTCCTCAAGCATGGGGCAACATAACCCTGCATGCCCTACAGTCGGTAATGAACAAGCTACACACGGCAGTTGCTGCCCCGAAGGGAACCCCCATGCCCGAAGCGACCTCGGCCTGCCCTGTCCCGCCCGCACGCTCCTCCTCGACGGCTCCCCGCCCCTGGGAATGCCGCCTGGACCTGCCCAACGACCCCCGAACCCCGCACATCGCCCGCCACACGATCCGCGCGGCCCTCCTCGGCCACGCCTGCTCCCAGGACCTCACCGACACAGCGGAACTACTGACCTCGGAACTGCTCTCCAACTCCGTGAAGCACTCCGACGGCCTCATCGTCATCACCCTCCGCACCCGCCACGACCACATCCACGTCGCCGTCATGGACAACCACCCCGAACTCCCCAACCCCCTCCCCTCCACCACCGACCA
This sequence comes from Streptomyces sp. CA-210063, assembly GCF_024612015.1. Taxonomy (NCBI): domain Bacteria; kingdom Bacillati; phylum Actinomycetota; class Actinomycetes; order Kitasatosporales; family Streptomycetaceae; genus Streptomyces; species Streptomyces sp. CA-210063. The sequence continues at coordinate 3,643,623 of NZ_CP102512.1, read as the reverse complement.
GGAATTCGGCCGAGGCCTGTTCCTGGTCGACGCATTGGCGGACGTCTGGGGCCGCTACCCCGTCACCGGCGACTTTCGAAGGCGTGGCTGGAAGGTGGTGTGGTTCGAGCTGTCGACCGCCCGCGAGTGACTGTGTTCGCCCCCAGGTCGTGGTCGGCGGGGGCGACGCGGTAATGACTTCCAGCCTGTCCCCTTCTGAGCTCGGGGTCTGCTGCGGGCGCTGGAAAATGACTAGTGAGTCAATCGGCATTGGGCTGGTGAGATGGGTTTCGGATCTCCTGGGCAGCAGTCTGGAGTTCCGAGTCCGTCATGTCGCCGGCTCCCGGAGGGCTGGGTCGACCGCATAGGCCTCCAAGGCAGGCGGAGAGGGCTGCATGCTGTTCGTTTTCCGGATGCTTGCACCCTATGTCTTCATCGTCACGCTTGAGTTGTGGTGGAGGAAATGATGACCCCCCTTTCCAGTGCGGCGATTCCGTGTCCGGACAGTCGGACCTTGGCGCTGTGGGGCGGACTGACGAAATCCACTAGCTGTTCGTATCGGTTAATCCAGTCAAGGGTCATGGATGATGAGGAATGGGTAGCATCTGATGTTGTTCCGATGGTGAATGTCTGACCTGTTCGTACGACACCTCCTACGCATCGGACAATGCATACGGCGGTCGTAGCTTCGCGCTCTTCTACGGAGTAGATCTGCAGCTTTCCTGTTTGCATGTCATCCATTCCTGTAGGCCTCCGCAATGAAGAGCTTGGGGCTCCAAAGCCGGGTTGCCGGAGCCACCTGCGAACTCCAGAACACTCCATGTCACCCGACGTGGAATCAACTCTTTTCGAACTCACAAGTGGCCGTCATGCCCTTGGCCGGGTTGATCATCCCTTCGGGATGGGGATCTGCTGCAGGCGTTGGAGGATGAGGTCGAGATCCGACAGTGCCCTGAAGCAGAATTCCTGATCCTGCGTATTTACAGAGTGAACGACGTTCGCGAATGCTGGGTTGTCGAGCCCTTGTGCTTCGCGCAGAATCCGTGTTGGCACTAGGACCCAATTTTTTCTTGTCCTGTCGAGTGTCCAATCGACTTGGGTTGGCAGTGCTCTTACTGCATCTTCCATGAGGCGCGCGACGTCTTCTTGGGCAGACCTGTAGCGCCACCCCAAGTACGGCACCTGCGGGTATCCGTATACAGGGTGCTTCTCTGTAGGTAGTGAAAACCAGGCGAGTTCTCCAAACCTGCTGAGTACTTGCATTGCGCGCGTACTGCGGGTCGACATATAGGAATCCATTCGAACATCACCAGAGAGGGCCTGAGTACCCGCCGTCTTGGACGAGTAGCTTCTTTCCAGGGTTCAGCAGTCGGAACTGCTCTCCAACTCCGTGAAGCACTCCGACGGCCTCATCACCGTCACCTCTCCGCACCCGCCCCGACCACGTCCACGTCGCCGTCCTGGACAACCACCCCGAACTCCCCAACCCCTCCCCTCCACCCCTGACCGGGAATTCGGCCGAGGCCTCTTCCTTGTCGACGCGCTGGCGGACGTCTGGGGCCGCTACCCGGTCACCGGCGACTTTCGAAAGCGTGGCTGGAAGGTGGTGTGGTTCGAACTGTCGACTGCCCGCGAGTGATGACGCGTAACCCCGGACTGCGATGGGCGAGTTACCTATTTGTCTGCCGTTGTGCTCTGTCGCGCCTCGGATGGGAGAGGCTGGAGCGTTATGTGGAGGGCCTTCGCCGTCGAGGCTTTCCCCAGGAGGCCGTGAGGAAATAAATCCACCAGACCGGGTTGATGAAGTTGAGCCAATTCTTCCTGTTTTTGAGATGGCGCTCCCAATAATCGTCCTGATCCTCTACGGAGCCAATTTTATTGGGCGGCGCATAGTCGAGAATTGGGACGAGGTCTCGAACTGTCGATGGGCGCCACATGTGAAGAACGTAGACCATCCAAGCGCCGTGTGAAGCGGAAAGTCCTGATGGTCTGACGTTAACTCGCGCCCCATTGCAGCAGAGCTCGATTCCTCTTGGTGAAAGTTCTGAGCGCATGGATCGCAATGCCTGGAAGATATTATCTCCGCTGGCCACTGACTCAATGCCGTTGGGGGATTCCAGACGAAGGCGCCAGGGTCCGTCTCCTTCGACCAGAACCTTCCACCGGGCTTCCTGCGCGTCAACTTGGACAAGGATTGGAATTTCTTCGTTCATCCTGTGTATCCCGGGTTTTCGATGACCTCGTCTGTGGGCATTGCGTATCGCCATCGCCGTGCGCGCACAATGTCGCTTGGGTCGATGTTCCTGAATATTATCTCTCGTTCTGACGGGAAGCCTGTGCCATTGATCCAGGATCGAATGGCCCCACCAAGTGCCCGATTCACATCCACGCCGTATCCTGCGCCACGGATCTCGTACACCCAGGTGCCGCGCCCTCGGGCCGACTGCGGGAAATTACCTGCCTCTGATTCCTTCGTGCTTGTGCCAACCCAGTTGGAGGGCGTGTCCTCGAGGGCATATTTACCGATGTCTTCGTTGGCTCCCTTCGGTGAGAAGCCATTCTGAAATACTTCTTCGGGGATCCTTGAATCTCCTCTATATACTACTTTAGGCTCAACTACCGCTTTGCTTGGGACGCCGAAGTCATCCGCGACTCGCTGGCGACAAGGGGTGAGTCCGTCGGGGTCTATCGCTTCCAATGGGTTGTGGACGTAGGCTGCGGGGTTTGGCGCTGGGGCGAGGCCGAGCGGGTCGCTGGTGAGGTAGCGGGCCGTTTCGGGGTCGTAGTGGCGGAAGTAGTTGTAGTGCAGGCCCGTTTCCGGGTCGTAGTACTGGCCGGGAAAGCGGAGAGGTGTGTAGGTGGCACTGTTGGAGGCCCAAGCCGTCGTGCCCCACAGCGTGCTCCGCGCCCGCCAGGCGATCCAGCCTTGCTCGTCGACGAGTTCGCTGGGTGTGCCTACCAAGTCCGTGACTATGGCGAAGAAACGGGAGTCGATTTCCTGCTGCGGAGCATCAGTAGCGGTGATGCGTTCTGTCTGGGTGATGGGACGTAGACCCTGGTGGTCCCAGGTGAGAGTGACTGGGTTGGGCAGGCTCGAAGACGTGGTGGTTTGCTCGCAGAGGGTTGCGCCGTCCCAGGCGAACTCCACCTGCTCGACGACGGTTTCGCTGTCCTTGGCGAGGCGCAGTTTGGCTGTGCGGCGGCCCAGCGGGTCATACGTGTACCGCCAGCGTGTGCCGTCCGGTGTCGTCACCGATGTCAGGCGGTCGTCGGCGTTCCACTCGTAGCGCCAGGTGTCTGGTTTGCGGGACAGGCGGGTCTTCTGGCGGAGGGTGATACGGCCCAAGGCGTCGTGTTCGTAGCGGACGCCTCCCGCACGGGTGATGCGGGTGCCTGTGTAGGTGCGGGGGCCGGTGGCCTCCTGGCCGGGGTGGTCAGACGGCCACGATGCCGAAGTCTGGTTCCCCGCCTCGTCGTAGGCGTACGACTCCGTCCAGTTCCCCGCGTGCACCGCTGTCACTCGGCCCGCCCGGTCCACATCGAAGCGGCGTGAACCGGAGAGTTGGTCGTCGATGCCGATGAGGTTGCCGTCGGCGCGGTAGGTGTAGGTGCGGTGCTGGACCGAGTGGTCGTCCGCACCCCGTACCGACTGGGTCGCCAGGCGGCCGAGGGCGTCGAAGGTGTGTTCCAGGGTCACCGACTCGCCGATGCGCCGGGTGAGTTCACGGCCGGTCGAGTCGTAGGTGAAGTCGATGGTGCGGCCCGAGGCCACCATTCCCGTGCGGCGGCCGGACGTGTCGTAGGACCACGTCGTCGTGGCGCCTGTCGGCGTCGTCCGGGAGGTCTGTCGGCCGAACTCGTCGTATCTGTACTTCAGCTCACGGCCGTTGACAGTCTCCGAGCGCACGCGGCCAAAGCGGTCGCGCAGGATCGACAACGTCGCTTCTGCCCCGGCCGCGTGGGCGAGCTGGTCCGTCATGTCGTACGCGTACGTCGTGACTTCGCCCGCCGCGTCCTTGCGGGTCACCTGTCCCAACTCGTTGCGCTCGAATGACACGACGTGGCCGAGCGCGTTCGTGCGGGAGGTCAGTCGGCCCGCACCGTCGTGGGTGTAGGTGAGGGTGCGGTCGTCGAAGTCCGTCTCGGTGACCAGGTTGCCCGCTGCGTCGTACTCGTAGCCCCACGTCAAGCCCTGCGGGTTGGTCACCCGCGTCAGGCGCAGCTCCTTGTCGTGGTCGAACGCGTAGCGCACGCCGTCCGGGCCCGTGCGGGCTGTGAGGAGGTCGAAGTGGGTGTACTCGAAGTGGGAGATGCCGCCCATCGGGTCGGTGTGGGTGACGCAGTTGCCCTCGCCGTCGTACGTCCACGACTCCGTGGTGCCGTCGGCGGCCGTGCGGCGGGCGAGGTGGCCCTCGGTCGTCCACTCCAGCCGGGTCACCGCACCGGTTGGGTCCGTGAGGGTGACGGGTCTGCCGAAGGGGTCACGTTCGTAGCGGGTGACCGCGCCGAGGGGGTCCGTGATCTCCACAGGGAGACCGGCCAGGTCGCAGCGGATGGTCGTCGTGTGGCCGAGGGGGTCCGTTACGGCGGTCAGGTGGCCCGAATCGGTGTACGTGAAGTGGGTGGTGTGGCCGGTCGGTCCGGTCACCGATGTGCGGTTGCCCCGCTCGTCGTACCTCTGGCGGACGACCGTGCCGTCCGGGTTCACCACCCGTACCGGCAGACCGAGTTCGTTGTACTCGGCCCTCGCCTCGCGGCCGTCCGGGCGGGTGACGACGGTCGGGTTGCCGGCCTCGTCGTAGCGGAACGTGGTCGTGTGGCCGAGGGGGTCCGTGCGGGAGAGGAGGCGGTTGTAGCGATCTCGTTCGTAGCGGGTGACCGCGCCGAGCGGGTCGATGTCGGCGACCACCTGCCAGTCGTCGTTGACCAGGAAGCGGCGGGTGTGCCCTTCGCCGGTCGTCGTCCTGGTGACGCGTAGGCCGGTGTCCGGGTCCGTGCCGTCGTACGCCACACGCAGGGACATGTGGCCCGCCGAGCCGCCTTCAGCGATGCAGCGGTCCTGGTCGTCGTACGCGTACGTGTAGCCGCGGCCGTTCGTGTCCGTCCACGAGGTGACGCGGCCCGCCTCGTCGTAGGTGAAGCGGAGCGGCAGGCCGGAGGAGTTCACGATCTCGGTCAGGTTGCCGTCCGTGTAGGCGTAGCGCTTCAGCTCCTGGGCGGTGGCGGCCAGGTGGAGCGCTGTGACGCGGCCTGCTTCCGCGGTGATGCGTACGTCGTAGCCGGCGCTGGAGACGATGCCGAGCGGGGTGCCCTCGGTGTCGTATTCGAAGGTGAGCCAATTGCCGTTGCGGTCGTCGATCTGTTCGATGACGGCCAGGTCGTCGCGTCGGTCGGTGAAGTGCCAGACGTGCGATCATCGCATCGGCGTGCTGCGGGCTGCAACGCCGTTGCCTTTGCCGCCGCGTAGCACGCCTTGCTGATCACCTCGCAGAAGCAGAAGCAGAGGCAGAAGCAGATTACGAGGACGAGGACGAGGACGAGCCCGGCCGCTCCCGGTACTCGTCCACGACCGCCCGCTCCAGCACCGCCGTCTCGCCCAGTACCGTCCCCTTCTTCCCGCTCACGCCGTCCGTCGTCAGATAGGTGCGTTCGCCGAGGTAGGTCAGGGCCTCCCGGTCGAAGATCCACTCGGTGGCCCATCCCGACCGCCCGTCGACGCGGCGGATGCCGACGCCGTGCCGCCCGGCCGGGTCGACCGCGTCCTCGATACGGGTCACCCCCGGGATTTTCGCGGCGGCCCCATAAAGCGCGGCGGCGGTCTTCGGTGGCATGACCGACGCGTTGAGCAGTTCGCCGATCTTGTCGAAGACGGCCTGTGACCGCTCCTGGTCCTCGAACGGCTTGATGAGGCGGTGGAGTTCGGCGAGCAGCTCGTCGGGGTCGGTGGGCAGGGCGGCCAGCCACTTGTATGTGGGACGGTCGATGCCGGCCGGGACACCCGGCGACCCCGGCGGCAACAGCTCCCGCAGCGGGAAGTAGTCACCGTTCTCGTAGTGCAGGGCCAACTGCTCCACCGGGCCCGGCTCCTGCGACACCCACGCCTCCAACGTGTGCAGCTTCCCCGGCACGTACACACTGTTCTGGTCCTTGGCCTCCGCCCCGGCCGTCAGGAGCTTCACGTAGACCAACTGGTCGTCGCGCACCGGCTCGACCTCCGTCTCCGCGGCGACGTCGGCGATCCGGTCGAGCAGGACGACGGCACTCTCGCCGTCGGACTGCCGCAGGCCGTAGCCGGAGTCCGTGGCCGTGACGAGGCCGACGGTGATCGCCCCGGCCAGCGTCAGCGCCGCGGCGGGCAGCCACAGTGCCGGGCGCGGCAGCCTGGGGCGCGTCCGCCGGGCGGCCGCGGGGGTGGAAACGGCGGGGGTGGTGGCTCGGTCGTCGTCGATGAGCTGCATCAAACGGTCCTTGTGGTGGGCGAGGGGACCAGGCGGAACGTCCCTTTCGGGCGGGGGCGGCAGCAGTCGGGCCAGCTCCTCGTTCATCGGGAACCCTCCTGAATCTCCTTGAACGGAAGGGCCGCGAACGCGGCCTCACCCTCTACCTCTCCGCGGCGACGTCCCGGTTCCCTATGATTTGTGCGCGTTTCCGCTCCACCATGGGTGCGTCTCTCCGCCCGCTCCTCGCTCAGCCGCTCGTCCGTGAGCCGGCTGAGCCTCGCCCTCGCCCGCGACAGCCGCGACCGTACGGTCCCCACCGGGACGCCCAGCGCCTCGGCCGCCTGCGCGTAGTCGAGGCCGGACCACACGCACAGCGCCAGCACCTCCCGCTCCCCGCGCCGCAGCCGGCCGTACACCTGTCGTACGGCGGCGAGCCGGCGCGCGTCGTCGAGGCGCCCGGCGGTCTCGTCGGCGAAGTCGGCCACCGGGTCCGGGGCGGGGCGGCGGGCCAGGAAGGCCAGGCGGCGGCCGAGGCCGCGGTTGGCGTTGCGGGCCTTGTTGGTCGCCATGCCCAGCAGCCACGGCTTCAAAGTGCCGCCGTCCGGCTCCAGTTGCTCCCGTGTGCGCCAGGCGTCGAGGAAGGTGTCGGCCATCACCTCCTCGGCCGTCGACCAGTCGCCGGTGAGCCGATAGGCATGGTTGTAGACGGCGCGCGCGTACGCGTCGTAGACCTCCGCGAAGGCCTCCCGGTCCCCGGCCCGTATCCGCGCCCGCACAGGGTCACTCATCTCGCATGCACCTCTTACACCTCACACCCATGTCTCTCCGCGAGGTGGGGGCGGTTCCGGTGACCTGCGCCACAGCCGGGCGGCGGGGAGGTGGTGCCGACGGGGGAGGAGGTGCCGACCCGCCGCCCCTGAGCCGGCCATCAGCGTGCAATTCGTAGGTGCTTCGTAGGCCCTTCGGAGGTCCTTCGTAGGCCCTTACGTAGGGCCCTTCGTAAGGCCTACGGCAACCCGTGCACGTGCGGCCCCACCGCGTTCGACCAGGCGTTCCCCGCCGTGGCGTCCCAGTTGGTCGACCAGGTCATCGCGCCCCGCAGGCCGGGATAGGTCCGCGGCGGCTTGAAGGAGCCGCAGTTCGTGCCGCGGGTCAGGCAGTCGAGGGCGTTGTTCACGACGGTCGGCGACACGTACCCGCTGCCCGCGCCCCGCGTCGAGGCCGGCAGGCCCAGCCCCACCTGGGACGGGGCGAGTCCGCCCTCCAGCTGGATGCAGGCGAGGGCGGTGAGGAAGTCCACGGAGCCCTGGCTGTAGACCTTGCCGTCGCAGCCCAGCATGGAACCGCTGTTGTAGTACTGCATGTTGACGACGGTCAGGATGTCCTTCACGTTCAGGGCCGTCTGGAAGTACCCGTTGGACGTGGACTGCATGTCGATGGTCTGCGGGGCCATCGTGAGGACGAGCGAGGGGCCCGCCTGCGACGACAGGGACCGCAGCGCCTGTGTCATGTACGTGGCGTTGAGGCCGTTCTCCAGGTCGATGTCGACGCCGTCGAAGCCGTAGGTCCGCATCAGGGAGTACACCGAGTTCGCGAAGTTCGTCGCGGACACGGCATCGTTCACCGCCACCGTGCCGCGCTCACCGCCCACCGACACGATGACCTTCTTGCCGGCCGCCTGCTTGGCCCGGACGTCCGCCTTGAACTGGTCGACGGTGTAGCCGCCGAGGCCCGCCGAGTCGAGGGTGAAGGTCACCGCGCCCGGGGTGGAGGTGGCGTCCGCGAAGGCGACCGCGATGATGTCGTACTGCGCCTGGACGTCGGAGAGCTTCTGGACCGCCGCCCCGTTGTTGAAGTTCTGCCAATAGCCGGTCACGGCGTGCTTGGGGATGCCCGTGCCGCCGCCCGGAGTCGTCGTGGTCGTCCCCGTCACCGCGGCCGACTTCGCCGACTCACCCGCGGCGTTGGCCGCCGTGATCTGGAAGGTGTACGAGGTGGAGGCGGCGAGCCCCGTCACCGTCGCCGAAGTGCCGGTGACCGACTGGACCTTCGTGCCGCCCCGGTAGACGTGGTAGCCCGTGGCGCCCGACACCGGGTTCCAGGCCAGCGACACCGACGAGGACGTCGAGCCCGACACCGTCACCCCGGCCGGGGCGGAGGGGATCGTGGACGGCTGGTCGCCGCCACCGCCGCCGTCGGGGCCGAAGACGGACACGTCGTCCGCGTAGTACGCGGCCTGCCCGTACCAGCCGTGCGTGTACACCGTCACCGAGGTCGTCGAGGTGCCCGTGGTGAAGGTCGTCGACAGCTGCTTCCAGGCCGTCGAGTCCGGGGTCCACGTCGACACGTCCGTCGTGCCGGTACCGGTCGCACCCAGGTACGCGTACCCGCCCCGCACCCAGGCGCTCAGCGTGTACGTCGAGTTCGGCTTCACGGCCACGGCCTGGGTGCAGCGGGCGTTGTCCTGCCCGGCGGGGGTCGCCCGCAGTGCGCCCGCGCCGGCGTGCACGGGCGAGGCGACAGCCGTACCGCTGCCCGCCGAGCAGGTCCAGTTCGCGAGCCCCGACTCGAAGCCGGCGTTCTTGGCGTTGTTGATGTCCGCGGCGGACGCCGGGCCGGCGCCCGCGAGCGTGAGGGCGAGTGCGGTGGCGACGGCCCCCGACCAGAGCCGCATCCGACTCCGCATCCGCATCGGTATCCGTATTCGTCGGCTGAGTCCGGGCATGCCTCGTTCGCGGTGCACTGGGGCCTCCGGTGGGGGAGTGGAGTGGGGCATGAGGACGGTGGCCACCGCTGGACGTACAAGGTGGTCCAGACCAATCGAGTTTGTCAATACTCCCCGCACGGGACCTGTTCACCCGTCCGGGTATCCCAACGCCCGCTCCCACCTGCCGAGTTGAGGCATATGCGTCTCACTCTGCGTGGATACGGCCGCACCTTCCGTGAGTTGATCAAGGAGATTCGGTGTTGATCGGGGCATGCCGTGGATATGGTGCTGATGCAAGACGATGCAGGAGGGGCGTCGAGGGCGACGTCGATCCTCACAGGGGCCATCTGGGGCGGTGGTCGACCACCCCGCCGCAGTGAACGGGGTGGTGTGCAGCGTGCCGACCGCGATAGCCGTCACCAGTTCCGACCTGGTGCTCCCACCGCATGACCGGCAGACCCCGCCCGCAGTCGTACAGCCGCAGGAGACGCTCGAAGGCTCCCTGCTCGGCATGCACGCGCTCATCGAGCAGCACGGCTACGTCATCGCCCTCCACTCGGCCTCCGACGAGTCCGCCGTCACCCGGCGGCTGCACACCGTCCGCTCCGTGCTGGAGAGCGACCGTATCGCCCTGCTCGGCGTCGATCTGCCGCCGCTCGGACTCGCCCTGCTCGCCCAGCAGTTGCGCCAGCTGTCCATGTGCGACTTCAGCCCCGGAGTGCTCGCCTCCTCCGTACGCCTCCTCGCGCACTACATCTACGCCGGCGCCCTCCTCGGCTCCGTCGCCAAGCTCGACCGGGTGCCCGTCACGCTGAAGTCGCACGCCAAGTCGTGGGTGCCGGGCGCGCAGTTCGCCGTACTGGCCAACCCCCGGCCGCAGCTCGTCCGCCTCAACACCGCCGAGCCGGAGCCCCTCGCGGGTCCCGAGTTCGGCACGCGGCTGCTGGTCGCGCAGGGGCCGCAGCCGCCGTCCGACTGGGTCACCGCGACGCTCGCCCCGGCCTGGCAGGTGCAGGGGTCCCTGCCGGTGCCGCTGCCGGAGGGGTCCGCGCGTTGGTGGGGGACCGGGAAACTCGTCGAGTTCGCCGCCGGCCTGTCCGACGTCTCCGTGCTCTACCAGCTCGTGTCGTCCGTACGCCGCGAGACGTGCCACTGGTGCGGCCTCGAACTGATCGGCGACCGCTGCGGGTTCTGCGCGGCCCCGTTACGGGAACCGGAACCACCACCCGTCCGCGCGCTGCCACGGGGGATCACATGACAGCCGTACGACAACTCCACAGCCCTCCCGAGGCCGCACGACCGTAAGGCCTCGAGGGCAGCCACCACCGGCCCGACCGCCCGACCCCGTCCGTTCCCCCGCCCCGATCGAGGTTGTCCGGATCATGAACTCACGCCAGCGCCGCGGCGTCGTCCTGCTGGTCCTCTCGGCCCTGTGTGCCCTGGCCGCCTTCGCCGGGGTGCTCTCGGTGATCCGTGACGTGAACTCGAAGGTCGGGCCCGAGGTGACGGCGTACCGGCTGAAGAGCGACATCGCGCCCTACAAGGAGCTGTCGGCGGGCCAGTTCGAGAAGATCACGATGCCGGAGCGGTGGCTGTCCACCACGGCGGTCACCGATCTGGCGCAGATCCGCGGGAAGATCGCCGTCACCCAGCTGGAGAAGGGCTCGCTGCTCCAGTCCGACATGATTGTCGACCGGCCCGAACTCGACCCCGGGCAGCAGGAGATCGCGATCATGATCGACGCGTCCACCGGCGTGGCGGGGAAGATCAACCCGGGGTCGCGGGTCAACATCTACGCCACGTTCGAGGAGAAGGACAGCGACTCGGGCAAGGACACGTCCAAGCTGATGGTCGCCGACGCCCGTGTCATCGACGTCGGCAAGCTGACCGCCCTCGAAGCCGGACAGTCCAGCAGCGACCGCCGGCGCACGGCGACGGAGGCCGTTCCGATCACCTTCGCGCTCGACACCGCCGACGCCCAGCGCGTCGCGTTCGCCGAGTCGTTCGCCGAGCACGTCCGTCTCGCCCTCGTCGGGGGCGGGGAGGCCACGGTCGTCGTACCGGACGACCGTTCGTACACCCTCGACGAGGACAAGTAGGAGGCCGCGCGATGAGGTCGGTCCGGAACGTCCCAACGAGGATTCCCCGAACGGGGGTGCGTCGAATGCCGCTGCGGGTGGGCGTGCCCCGGGTGGGCATGCTGAGGGGGGTACGGCGAACGCGGGTGCCGTGGGCGGCGAGTGGGCCTCGGGTGCCGAGCGAACCCTGCTGGTGTGAGGCGGCCGAGCCCCACACGTCCGCGAACGGAACGGGGATCCGCCGATGACCATCCGCATCCTCCCCGCCGTCGGGGACGTCGACTCGGCCCGCGCCCTCACCACCCTGCTCGGCCAGCTGTCGGACGCCGAACCGGCGCCGCACGTCTCCGACTCCACCGCCCTGCTCGACACCCTCGCGCGCCTGGCCGCCGAGTCACTGGACGAGCTGCCGGAGGTGGTGCTGATCCATGAACGGATCGGCCCCGTCCCCGCGCTGGACCTGGTCCGCGACCTCGTCCTGCGCTTCCCGGCGGTCGGCGTCGTCCTCATCACCTCCGACCCGAGCACCGGCGTCCTCACCGCCGCCATGGACTCCGGCGCCCGCGGCATCGTCAACCTCCCCCTCTCCTACGACGCCCTCGCCGAACGCGTCCAGGCCGCCGCCGCCTGGTCGGCCGGCATGCGACGCCACCTCGGCAGCAGTACGCCGGAGCTGTACACGGGCCCCGGCGGCACCGTCGTCACGGTCAGCGGAGCCAAGGGCGGTGTCGGCGCGACCGTCACCGCCGTCCAACTCGCCCTGGCGGCCCGCGCGTCCGGCCGTACGGTGGCGCTGCTCGACCTCGACCTGCAGTCCGGGGACGTGGCCTCCTACCTGGACGTGCAGTTCCGCCGCTCGGTCGCCGACCTGGCCGGCATCGCGGACATCAACCCCCGCGTCCTCCAGGAGGCGGTCTTCGCCCACGACACCGGCATCGCCCTCCTCCTCGCCCCCGCCGAGGGCGAACGCGGTGAGGAGGTGACGGACCGCGTGGCCCGCCAGGTCCTGGCCGCCCTGCGCTCCCGCCACGACGTGGTGGTGGTCGACTGCGGCTCCCAGATGAACGCGGCCACGGCGGCAGCCGTCGAGATGGCCGACCAGGCCCTCCTCCTGGTCACCCCGGACGTGGTCGCGGTCCGCGCCGCCAAACGCATGGTCCGCCTCTGGGACCGCCTCCAGATCCGCAAGGCCGAGGAGACGCTGACGGTCGTCAACCGCCACTCACGCGGTACGGAGATCCAGCCGTCCCTGGTCGAGAAGGTCACCGGCACGAAGGTGGCCCGCGCCGCCGTCCCCGCCGCCTTCAAGGAACTCCAGTCCGTCGTCGACGCGGGCCGCCTCCAGGACCTCGACGCCCGCTCGGTGGTCAAGCAGGCGCTGTGGGCGCTGGCGGGGGAACTGGAACTGGTCGCGGCGCCGGAGCACGGCGGGGGCGGCCGCCGCCGTAGGTCCTCGGCGGACCGGGGCGCCCTCGTCCTCCGCCGCAAGGGCGGCGACCGGGGCTCGGTGACCCTCGAATTCGCCGGCATGTTCCCCCTGATCCTGGTCACCATGGCGATCCTCTGGCAGGCCGCCCTCTACGGCTACACCTACTCCCTCGCCGGCAACGCCGCCGACGAGGCCGCCCGCGCCGCCACCGCCGCCTACGCGGTGGACGGCGACGTCGCGGGCGCCTGCCAGGCCGCCGGCGCCCAGAACCTCCCGGGCGCCTGGAACGACACCTCCATCGACTGCGCCCCGAACGGCTCGATCATGCAGGCCGAGGTCGAGGCCAACGTCCCCCTCTTCTTCCCCGGCTTCGACGCCGGCTGGACCGTCAACGGCGAGGCGGGCGCGGCCCTGGAGGGTGACCCACAATGACCCCGACCAGCCTTTCCCGCCCACCCCACACCGAGGCAGCCCTCAACACCCCCGTACTCGCGCGCCCCCCGTGGCCGCTCCCGGACGGAGCCAGGCCACCCACCCCGGCACTCACGAGACCCGTACGGCGGCTCGGCCGCGTACGCACGAAGGACGAGAACACCGACGACGCGCCCCTCGTACGGCGGCTCGGCCGTGTACGCACGGAGGGCGAGAACACCGACGACGCGCCCCTCGTACGGCGGCTTGGCCGTGTACGCACGAAGGACGAGAACACCGACGACGCGCCCCCCGTACGGCGGCCCGGCCGCGTACACACGGAGGGCGAGAACACCGACGACGCGCACGCCGACGGCGGGGCAGCCGCGTACGAGCGGTGGCGCGCACACCAGCGGCGCGGCACTCGCGTACGGCGAGAAGGGGGCGTGTCGGGGGGTGTCCGCCCGCAGCGGCTGGCGCGTCAACAGGTTCCACTTCTCCGGCCGACCGATTCCGCGCCAGACCGAGGACGGATACCCCCCGGCGCGCCCCCGACCCACCCCCGAACCGAAGGCGCCCCACCCACCACGGCGGGAAAGCCACCCCGCCACCGCTGGAACGACCGAGGCGCCTCGATCCTGGAGTTCGCCGGCTTCCTTCCCATCCTCCTCCTCATAGCCATGGCGGCGATTCAGCTGGGCCTCGTCGGCTACGGCATCAGCCAGGCCGGCTCGGCGGCGAGGGCGGCAGCGAGGGCCGAGTCGCTGGAACCCGGGGCCGGCGCAGCGGCCGGCGTAGCCGCAGCAAGCGCCTGGCTGAACCCCGACCCCGCAGTGGGCCCCGGCACCGACACCACCACAGCCACGGTCACCGTCACCGTCCCCTCGGTGATCCCCCTCTTCGACCCGGTCACCGTGGAACGCAGCGCCACCATGCCCAACGACAACGACAACGACAACGACAACTGATCAACCCCCCCAACACCCCACCCCCACCCCCACCCCGAGAGGAGTTGACGAGAAGATGAGCCTGCGATCCCGTATCGCCACCCCCGACGAAGGGGGCACCGGACGCGAGGACGGACACCTCGTGGCCGTCTACCGCGCCAAGCTCCTCGAAGAGATCGACCTGGCCGAGATGTCGGCCCTGACGGCAGCCGACCGCAGGGCCCGCCTGGAACGCGTACTGGGCCACATCATCAGCCGAGAGGGCCCGGTCCTCTCCTCCGCCGAACGCTCCCAACTCATCCGCAGGGTCGTCGACGAGGCCCTGGGCCTGGGCGTCCTCGAACCCCTCCTCGCCGACGCGTCGGTCACGGAGATCATGGTCAACGGCCCGGACTCGATCTTCGTGGAGCGAGGCGGCCGCGTAGAACAGCTCCCGCTCCGCTTCGCCTCCACCGACCAGCTCATGCAGACCATCGAACGCATCGTCTCCACGGTCAACCGCCGCGTGGACGAGTCGAACCCCATGGTCGACGCCCGCCTCCCCACCGGCGAGCGAGTCAACGTCATCATCCCTCCGCTCGCCCTCACCGGCCCGACCCTCACGATCCGCCGCTTCCCCCGCGCGTACACCCTCCCGGAGCTCATCGGCCTCGGCTCCCTCGACGAGCAGATGCTGATGCTCCTCGCCGCGTTCGTACGGGCCCGCTTCAACGTGATCGTCAGCGGCGGTACCGGCACCGGAAAGACGACCCTCCTCAACGCCCTCTCCGGCCTGATCCCGCCCCGCGAGCGCATCATCACGATCGAGGACTCCGCCGAACTCCAGCTCCAGCAGGAGCACGTGATCCGCCTGGAGTCCCGCCCCGCGAACATCGAGGGCAAGGGCCAGATCACCATCCGCGACCTGGTCCGCAACTCCCTCCGTATGCGCCCCGACCGCATCATCGTCGGTGAGGTCCGAGGCGGCGAGACCCTCGACATGCTCCAGGCCATGTCGACGGGCCACGACGGCTCCCTCGCCACGGTCCACGCCAACTCCGCCGAGGACGCCCTGATGCGCCTCCAGACCCTCGGCTCGATGTCCGAGGTCCTCATCCCCTTCGAGGCCCTCAAGGACCAGATCAACTCGGCGGTGGACGTGGTCGCCCAGCTCACCCGCTTCGCCGACGGCTCCCGCAAGATCACCGAGATCGCCCTGCTCGTCTCGCACGGCCGCGAACAGTTCCGTATCGCCACGGTCTCCCGCTTCGTCCCCGACCCCCTCGGCGCCGACCGCGTCGCCCACGGCCGCTTCGAACACCTGCCGATACCCCGCTCCGTCGCGGAGAAGCTGTACGTGGCCAACGAGCCGCTGCCCCCCGCGTACGGCGTGGCCGAGGCCATCGACGTACTCAACACCCGCCAGGCCATCGGATAGCCCCGAGGAGGTAGGACCCGACATGGCAACCATGACGACCATGGACAACTCCACCCTGCTGGCCCTCGGCGCCACCGTCCTCGGCGGCACCCTCGCCGTCGCGGGCGCGCACTCGTACGCCTCCGGCCGCGCCCAGCGCCAGGCCCTGGTCGACCGCCTCGCGGGCAGCCCGGGCGGCCCCCTGCGCACAGCGGCGGGACGCGTACGACGCTTCACGGCCGTCGACCGCCGCCTGCGCCGCACCCGCCTCGGCCGCGCGATCCACCTGCGCCTGACGACGACGGGACTCGACCTGACGGCGGGCGAGTTCGCCACGTACGTCGCCATGGTCGTCGTCGCCCTGTGGCTGATCGCCGCCGGCACCCTCGCCCCGTTCTTCGGCCCGATCGCCGGCGCCGTGGGCATCTGGAGCGCGGCCATCTTCCTCAACTGGCAGCGCCAGAAACGCATCGAGGCCTTCATCAACCAACTCCCCGACGTGGCCCGCCTCCTCGCCAACGCCACCGCCGCCGGCCTCGCCCTCCGCACGGCCCTGGCGATGGCGGCGGAGGAGCTGGAGGCCCCGGCTGGCGAGGAACTGGCCCGGGTCGCCGACCAGTTGGCGCTCGGCCGCTCGGTCGACGACGCCCTCGGCGAACTCGCCGAACGCCTCCCCTCCCGCGAACTGATCGTCCTCGTCACCACCCTCGTCCTGTCCAACAAGGCGGGCGGCACGGTGGTGAGTTCCCTCCGCAACCTCACCCAGACCCTGGAGGACAGGAAGGAGACCCGCCGAGAGGTCCGCACGATGCTCTCCGAGGTCAACGCGACGGCCTTCACCGTCCCCCTCCTGGGCCTCGGCTCCCTCCTCCTGATCAACTCCTCGAACGACGGCGCCCTGGCCCGAGTGACCGGCTCCCCCCTGGGCCAGGCTTTGGTCCTGATCTCCATCGGCCTCTACACGGTCGGCTTCTTCGTCATCCGCCGCCTCGGCAAGATCGAAGTGTGAGGCGGGACATGAACCGGAATCTGCGGCGGGACCTGAACCGGCATCCGAGTCGGGACCTGAACCGGCATCCGAGTCGGGACCTGAACCGGCATCCGAGGCGGAAGCGCACGGACCCGAGGCGACGATGGCGATGGCGATGACGATGGCGATGACGACGGCGATGACGACGGCGAAGACGACGGCGATGACGACGGCGATGACGATGACGACGATGTTGCCCTTCCTCCTCGCCCTCCTGACGGCCATCGCCGTCGCGGGCGTCTTCCTGGGCATCCGCATGATCCGGGCCGACGCGAAACTCCCCAGCGACCTGGTCCTCGCCCTGGAGGTGGGCGCCACCCGCGTCTCGAAGACCGGCTCGGCCGTCGACCGCCTGGGCATGCGCTTCGCCCCCCTGGTCCTCCGCCTCATGGGCCCCCGCCGGGTCGAGGCCAAACGCCGCCGCATCGACATGGCGGGCAACCCCGGCGGCCTCACCCTCAACCGTTACGCCGCCCGCCGAGCCGTCTACGGCTTCTTCGGCGCCTTCATGGGCCTGGTCTTCCTCACCAGCGACCGGCCCCTCTTCGCCGCCTTCACCTTCGCCTTCGGCCTCCTCGCCGCCGACGCCGCGATCTGGCAGGCCATCCGCGACCGCAAGGACGTCATCGACCGCACCCTGCCGGACTTCCTGGACGTGCTGGCGGTCGTGGTCTCGGCCGGCCTGGGCTTCCGCCAGGCCCTGGACCGCGTGGCGGAGAAGTACGAGGGCCCGTGGGCCGACGAACTGAGCATCACCCTCCGCCAGATGGACATGGGCGTGAGCCGCCGCCAGGCCTTCGACGAACTCCGCAAACGCAACTCCTCCGAACAGGTCGCCCAGTTCGTCTCGGCCCTCCAACAGGGCGAGGAACTGGGTTCCCCCATCGCCGAAACCCTGATCCAACTGGCCGCCGACATGCGCCGCACAGACGCCCAGAACGCCCGCCGCCGAGCCGCCCGCACCATCCCCAAGGCCACCCTCGTCACCCTCGTCTTCATGCTCCCGGCGACGATGATCCTCATCGCCACAGGCATGTTCCTCGGCTCAGGCACCAACTTCGGCGAGATCCTGGGCCGCTGATGAGCCCCCGCCTGCGTTCCCGCCTCCTTCCCCAGGTGTCCCAGCTGCGGGCAGTCATGTCGGCGAGGGCCTTGGCGGCCTCCGCCCCAGCCTGCGGGCAATCGTGCCGCTGGGGCGATGGGGGTCCCCCCGCTCGAGCGAAGTCGAGAGTGGGGGAGGGTGGGCGCAGGCGGCACCCGGCAAGCGCCGGTGAGCGCCTCCAACCCCCGCCCGGCCCCAGCGAAGGGGAACGCCTCCGACCCCCGCCCAGCCCCACCACCGGCTACCTCCAGGACGACGCGCAGCCCCCCGCCACCCTCCGCCTCCAGCTCAACGCCCTCCAGGCCCTCGCCCGCCAAACCTTCGCCGTCCGCCTCACCACCCTCACCATCGGCACCCCCTTCGCCATGGCCAACACCACGGACGGCCCCCCGACCCACGCCGTACTCATCGCCGCGGTCCTCGGCATCACCATCTCCTACGGCATGCTCAGGGACTGGCACCGCTTCGCCCCCCGCCTCCTCGCCCACCCCACCCTCATGGCCCTGGACCTCCTCTTCGGCGCGGTCCTCCTCCTCACCGCCTCCCCGGCCTCCCCCCTCGCCTACGCCACGGTCTGCACGCCCCTCCTCTCCGGCCTCCTCTACGGCTGGCGCGGCGCCGGCGTCCTCACCGGCCTGCAACTGGCCGTCCTCCTCACGATCCACCGCGCCTGGGAACACCGCCCCGGCGCGGGTGCCAACACCCTCCTCATCGCCGGCTTCTGCGTCGCGGCCGGCATCATCGGCGTAACCCTCCGCAATCTGATGTTCCGCTTCGGTACGGCCACCCAGGCGCTCTCCGAAGCCACGTCCCGCCTGGCCGTCGCCGAGGCCGTGGAGTCGGAACGCGCCCGTCTCGCCCGCGAACTGCACGACTCGGTGGCCAAGACGCTCCACGGCCTCGCCCTGGCCGCAGACGCCCTGGCAACCTCGGCGGACCGCCCCGACCCCGACCCCACCCTGGTGAAACAACAGGCGGCCCTCGTCGCATCGGCGGCCCGCCGAGCCGCCACCGAATCCCGCGACCTCCTCACGGACCTACGCCGCCACACCGACCTGACGACGACACCCCCACCCACGGACCTGAAAACCGAACTGACCACGCGGACGAGGGACTTCGCGACCCGCACCACCCTCCCCACCCACCTGACCCACACGGGCGAGACACCCCCACCGCTCCCGCCCGAAACGACCCACCACCTCCTGGCGATCACGGCGGAGGCCCTGGAGAACATCCACCGCCACGCGCGGGCGACGACAGCGGAGGTGTCCGTGGAGGTCACCCGGAACACCCTCCACCTCACGATCAAGGACAACGGCGTAGGCCTCCCACCCACCCTCACCCTCGAAGCGGCGCAGAAATCCGGCCACTTCGGCATCCTGGGCATGGCGGAACGCGCCGCCCGGATGGACGCGGCCCTGCACCTGGAATCGGACACCACCGGCACACGGGTGACCCTGACCCTCCCCCTCTCCGCCCCCACCACCCCCGAAGCCCCCCAACAGGAGGCCGCTCATGCCTGACCAGCACCAGGCACTCCCCGGCCCACCCCTGCGCGTACTCGTCGCGGACGACAACCCGGTGGTCCGCGCCGGCCTCACCGCCCTCCTCTCCGCGCACCCCGACATAGAGGTGGTGGCCCAGGCCACGAACGGCGACGAGGCGGTACGCGAAGCGAGCCGACACCACCCGGACGTCGCTCTCCTCGACGTCCGCATGCCCGGCACGGACGGCCTCACCGCGCTCCCCGAACTGTCCGCTCTCTGCCCTGTGATGATGCTGACGTACAGCACGGAACCCGAGGTCGTGGCCGAGGCGCTGCGCCGGGGCGCGGTCGGCTACCTGGTCCACGGCGAGTTCACGGCCCCCGAACTGATCACGGCGGTACGCGACATGAGGGAAGGCCGCCCGACGATCTCTGCGACTGTCTCAAGTTCGCTCGGCGTTTCCTACAAACCTTCACACGAAAGTCACGACCACCCTTCGCAGCTGCAACCAGTTGTGGCACAGTCGTCAAAGGCTCGACCGGCCTATGCGGCGCCGCTCCACCGCCGCATCCTCGACCGTTCCAACCGACCGTCCTACGGCCTGAGTTCAAGGGAGGTGGAGGTGATGGACCTCATCGCATCCGGCATGAACAACCGCCAGATCGCCGCCACCTGCTTCATCAGCGAGAAGACCGTCAAGAACCACATCAACAGCATCTTCGCGAAACTGCACACCTCAACCCGCAGCGAAGCCATAGCCCACTGGCTCGGCACGACCCACGGGGGGTGGCCCCGATGACCCCGCTCACGGGGGGAAGTTGGGCCCCTGGACCCACCCGCAGTACGTGGATTCTCACGTACGGTGATCCAGTCGGTGTCGGTATCACGCGGGAGGGCAAGCGCCATGAAGGTGAAGAGTCGGTTCGGGGCGTGGAAGAGGACCGTCGTCTCCCGGATGCGGGGGAAGGAGCGGGATCAGGGAGCGGGGTTCATCGAGTATGCCGGCATCATGATCATCGTTGCGGGAATCTTCGTGATGATCGACAGCCTGGGGCTCGACGGCCTGATCTCGCAGGCGATTCTGACCGCTGTGAACAACGTCATCGGCGGTTGATCCACCAACGGTTGAGGGGCGACCGGGGATCGACCCTCCCCATCTACATCTGGCTGACGACGATTCTGCTTTTCGCAGCGTTGGCCTTCTTCGCTTTCGCCCAGGCAGCGTCCGCCCGCAATGGTGCGCAATCCGCGGCGGACGCTGCGGCGTTGGCGGCGGCGCAGGAGGCGCGGGAAGAGCTGTTGTTGGATCTCGGGGACGCCATCGAGGCAGGCGACGACTGGCTGGACTGGCTGGACTTGCCCGATGGAGCGCTCCCCGCTGATGGGGCCACCGCCGCGGCTCAGGAGCTGGCTGCCCAGAACAACTCGGCTCTGCTGGGCGGTGCCGAGCCGACCGAGGTGAACGGTAATCCAGGATTCCGGGTCGGCATCGAGACGGAATACACCGTCGGCGACTCGGTCATTCCCGGCACCGAGGATCTGACGGCCACGGCGCAGGCGGTCGCCGTCATCCAACCGCGCTGCGATTTTGACGTGACCGCGGATCCCACGAAGCCTGTGGCACTGGTCTGCGACGGCCAACCCGTGGACATCGACCCCGGAAATTTCAATCCGAACGACCTTCCCGACGCGTCCGTGATGTTCTCTGTGCGTCTGGCCGAGTGAGAGGAAGCTGTGTCCATGAAACTCCGGTACACCACAAGGGGCCGAGCGGCTCTGACCACGGTGACGATCGCCACCGGGCTGGTCCTCACGGTGGCCGGCTGCGGCGGGGGAGGGGACGACGACAAGTCCTCCGACACTGGATCGTCATCGACACCGTCCGCCAAGGACGACGGAGGCGGCGACAAGCAGGAGTCCCAGGCGCCCTCCGCCGCCTCGGCTCTGGCGGAGGTGAAGGGCGAGAACGGTCTCACACTCGTGGTCACGTCCGCCCAGAGGGACGCGGGCGGGTTCGTCACGGTCGAGGGGACGGTCACGAACAACACGGGTGCCGCTTGGGTCGCGGCGAACTGGCGTGGTGACGAGAAGGAACTGGTCAAGAACGGTGCGTCCATCGCTGGCGCCAACCTCGTCGATCAAGTGGGTAAGAAGAGGTACCTCGTCCTGCGTGACACCTCGGGCCGATGCCTCTGCACACAGTTCACCGGCGGTGTCAACGAGGGCGACACCGCGCAGTGGTTCGCCCAATTCCCCGCCCCACCCGAAGGCACCACCTCCGTAGACTTCCAAGTCGGCTCCATGCCCCCCGCCACGATCGAACTCTCCGACGGCGAGTGACGCGACGATGACCGCCCCCACCCCACGAGCCGCCACGACGGCCACCGCGGCGCTGACCGTGACCGTCGCCGTCCTCGCCGCCCTCACCCTCGCGACGCCCGCACACGCCGCGGACGACCCCAGCGAACCCCCCGGCACGGTCACCACGTCCCCACCCCCGGAGGTCGACGCGAACAGCCCGGGCCTGAAGCTCGCCCAGGGATCCACGCTCGCCCCCGCCAAGGTCCTGGACATCAAGTCGGTCGTGGAGGACCTCGGCGGCGAGGAGCGCCGGGAGGACACGAACGAGAACGTGACGTTCGCGCTCCAGGCGGAGGTCCTCTTCCCGAAGGACAGCGCGAAACTCAACCCCCAGGCCCAGTCCCGGATCCAGGCCATCGCGGAGGAGATCAAGAAGCAGAGCGCGGGCACGGTCCGCGTCTTCGGCTTCACGGACAACCTCGGCTCGTACGCCCACGGCCTGACCCTCTCCAAGAAGCGCGCCGAGGCCGTCCACGACCTCCTCGCCGCCGACCTGGGCGGCAACGTCACCTTCGAGGTACGCGGCTACAGCGAGGACTACCCCATCGCCGACAACTCCTCGGAGGAGGGCCGCAAGAAGAACCGCCGAGTGGAGGTCTCGTTCCCGAGGACCGGTGGGACGTCGAGCGACGGCGGAACGGAGAGCGAGCAGAGCTGACGCGTTGTCAACCTGCCGACGGACGACTGCCCCTGCCCGTCACACTCCCACAACGCGAACTCTGTCCCCGCAGAGCTTGTTCAAGTCGTCCGCATCAGAGGTGACGATGATGCGGGGCCCGGAATAGCCCAGAGCCGTGGCGGCCACGACGGAGTCGATCGCGTACTTGTGCCCGTGCAGATTCGCGTTCCGCACGCGGTGGCGTTCGGAGAGCGGGCGGCGTAGCCGCGAGCAGCAGTTTCCTCACCACGGCGGGATCGGGGAGTTCGTACGGGTCGCGCCGCAGTTGTCGCTCCGCCGCGACGAGCCCGGCGGGCATGGCCGCGTTACCCGTCCGCGGCGGGCTGGCTCCCGTCTCCGCCGCGCTCCTCGGTGACGTCGATGCCGTCAGAGTAAGAGGAACACCCCAGGGAGCCCGCGATCGTTCAGGCCTCCGCCCCCGCATCCGGGCCGTCGTCGCCGGTCCCTTCGTCCTCCGGGTAGGCGACGAAGGTGCCCTTGGCGGGGAGCGTTACCACGAGACCGCGCTCGCGGAGCTCGCGGATGGCGCGACGGGCGGTCAGATACGCGACTCCGTACTCCGCCCCGAGATCCCGCTCGCCGGGCAGCCGCGCTCCCGGCCTCGGATCTCCCGAGGCGATCCGGGGGGCGATGTGGTCGGCCACCTGCATATAGACGTACGCGATCTTGTTCGGGTCGATGGGCGAGTCTCCTGGGTCCACTGCCATAGCAACCACCGTAAAACAGCCCTGAGCTGCACTGATGGACATGGAGCTACGTACTGCTATGCACTGACACGCGCAGCAATGTACCTGGAAGCGCCAAAACCCCGGCGACGAGGCAACGTCCCGGGGCGTGGTCAACGCTGAGAAGGAGCGTCAACATGCTGGACTTTACAGTCCGAGCCCTGGCGTGGGTGCTGAGCATTTGCATGCCGAACCCACGCGGCCGTCACCGCGCCGAAGGCCCGTCCGTATCCCATCCCATCTCAGGTGTCACCCCGACCCTCCTCACCGACCTGATCGACGGCAGCGCCTCCCCCCTCGTACGTCCCTATCTCCTCACCCCGGACGAACGCCACCTCCAACGCGAACGCCGCCGCGCCCTCTACCTGGCCACCCTCGGCATCGACACCGGCCAGGACCACATCCCCGGCATCCCCGGCATCCCCGGCATCCCCGCCATCCCCGCCATCCGCGTGGGAGCCGCCCGATGACCGTCCACGACCACGGCCACGGCCACGAGCACGACCACCGCACCCGCCGCCGCCCGGTCCGCATGTGCGTGCACTGTCAGCAGACAACCAGCACCCCAGTCGTGGTCCACGAGGAGCACGCGGCCACCGGCCCCGGCTTCACCGTCTACGCCGGCCCGCAGTGCGCCGCGCACTACCCACCGCCGGCCGATGCCCTGGAACTCCTCGCCCCGGTCCCGAAACCGTCCCGGATGACGATCCGCGTGTACAAGGTCACGGCAGACGGCTCGACGACGCAGGACCAAGCCGAGGTCCACACCTGGACCGGCAGCCACGTCGACGCCGCCCCGCACACGGCGGCCCTTCCGCCCCGCACATGCTGGAAGTGCCGAGCGGCCGGGTAGCCCTTACCACCCCATGGGCCCGGTGCCGTCCGGCGATCCGACGGCACCGGGTCTCAGGGGCTGAGGAAGGCCGAGGCCGAGCCCGGCGCGGCACGGCCCGGCCCGCGAGGACGCGTCCGGGGTGTCGGCGGACGAGGTCGATGGGGATGTTCGGAGAGTGGGCGGCGCCCCCGGTGGCGTTGTAGACGCCATGTCACTCAAGAGCCCGCCGGATCGTCGCGATCATTGTCTCGGGCGAGTGGAACACCTCCTCCGCCGTGAACCGCAGGACCGTCCGCACCTCGGCGGACTGCTGGAGGTCGTTGAAGCGGGTGACGTCCCGCCGGTGGTCCTCGCGACGACCGTGGTACGCATACCCCTCGATCTCGACGGCGACGCCCCGTGCCCGAAACAGGAAGTCGAGGCGCAGGACGCGTCCGGCGGCGGTGACCACCCTGGCCTGTGTCTCTGGGCGCAGACCGGCGTCGTACATGCGCAGCCGCGCCACCGTCTCCGCCGGTGAGCCGGACGCCGGATCGGCGAGCGCCAGCCACCGCAGGGCTCGGACGGCGCCGCGTGACCGCTCTCCCAGAGCGGCGGTGACCCTGTCGAGGTGGGTGAGCGGTGCTCGTCGGATCCGCCGGTCGCCCACGGTGATCGTGCGGTGGGTGAGCGCGGAGTCGACGGCCACGAGCGCCTCGTCGCGGGGACAGGACAGGAGTAGGTCGGCCAGAGTGCGGTCGACGCCGGTGACCCGCAGTCCGTCGCGTAGGACCACGTCTTCGGTACGCACCGCACTGCGGTGAACTCGCACGCTCTTCCGCTTCCGCACCCTTTCCGGATCGGTGAACTCCGCCTCCACGCGAAGGAGTTCGACACCCCACAGCCAGGCCGCCGCCCGGTGACTCACCACCAACTCGGGCGCCGCGAGCTGCGTCGCGCGAAGGCGTATCCGTAGATCCGGCCGTGACCCCGGCGCAGCCCAGGCACATTCGCCGAGCGCCGTCCACCCCTCTTCCCGCAGACGCCGGAAGAGAGAGGACCGAGGCCACCCCTCCGCCACGGCCCACGACGTCAACAACAGCCCCCCGAGGGCAACTTCCCGCAATTCCCGCACCCCCCAACCCTCCCGCACCGAACCCCCCTCACGCCGAAACCTGTGGACAACCCAACACGGGGCGCGGCTGGAAGAAGGGAAGTGTCTTGTGAGTCTCAAGGGCTCGCGGGCGTGAAGGCTCTGACCTCGATGTTTGCGACGAGAGGTGAGGGAGGGTGGGACTGGGCACCCAATTGGTAGCTAAAGCTGGGGGGAGCGTGACCGCGAGACCGCGCTCACGTAGTTCGCGGGTGGCGTGGCGGGCGGTCAGGTGCGTGGCTCCGTACTCTGCGGCTGGATCGGGCTCCCAGCAGTCTGGCGCCGGGCAGGAGCTTGGCACCGGCAACGGGTTCGGCGATGTGGTCGGCCATCTGCACTCGCGTCGGAAGGCCATATCCGTGCAGTCGAGGCGCACGCGCGCGATCCTCTCCCTGACAACCGAAATGCCGCCCGAGAACACACTGCCCGAGAACACATCGCCCGAGAACCGACACCGCCCGAGTACCGACACCGGAAGCACCGGGAGCCCCGCCATGCGAAAGATCGTCCTGATGATGTCCGTGTCCCTCGACGGCTACATGGAGGGCCCCGACCACGAGCTCGACTGGCAGCTGGTCGACGACGAACTGCACACGCACTTCAACGACGTGCTCAGGGACATGGGCGCCTTCCTCGAAGGCCGCGTCGTGCACGAGATGATGGCCGCCTATTGGCCCACGGCCGACCGGGACCCCGCCACCCCCCGCCCCGTCGCCGACTTCGCCGCGATCTGGCGGACCATGCCGAAGCTCGTCTTCTCCCGGACCCTCCAGCGCGCCGAGTGGCACACGACGATCGTCCGGGACGTCGTCGTGGAGGACATCAAGGCCCTCAAGGCACAGGAAGGCGGCGACCTCGCCCTGGGCGGCGCCGAACTGGCGGCCGAGTTCATGCGCCACGACCTGGTCGACGAGTACCGGCTCTACGTCCACCCCGTACTGCTGAGAGCGGGCAAGCGGCTCTTCCCGGCGGCCGACGTCGAGACCCCGACCGGCCTACGCCTGATCGAGACCCGCACCTTCGGCAACGGCGTGGTCCTTCTCCACCATGAGCGCCCCGCCCCCTAGTGCTGCTCCGCAGAGGTTCGTGGCGGGGGTTGATCAGGCCGTTCGGAAGGTGCTGGAGCCCATTCGGTCACATTCGGTCAGCGGATTCCGGAGTCGGGATGTACGGCATCCCATTCTTGGCGTGCTCGCGCGATGACATCGCGGTGGTCGGCTGACCAATCCGCGAGGGCTTTCACCAGATGTGTGAGGCTGTGGCCCATCGTCGTGAGCTCGTACTCGACTTGCGGAGGCACTGTCGGGTGCACGGTCCGGGTGACCAGCCCGTCGCGTTCCAGCCGACGCACAGTGAGCGTCAGCATCCGCTGCGAGATCCCGGGTATGGCGCGTTGCAGTTGTCGGAAACGACGTACGCCCTGGGCCAGTTCGACCACGACCAGGACCGACCATTTGTCCCCGATCCGGTCGAGCACCTCGCGGATCCCGCAGTCCTCGTGCTCGTCGCCGCAAGTGACTACGGGTTCGGTGGTTACCCCTGTGTGCCCTACTGACATGGAAGTGCCTCCTTACGCTTCGTGAAGCAAACCCGCAGGATGATCCCGGTTACCGAAGAGAACCTACCGGAATGGGAAGACCCTGATGATCCTGGCTACGGGAGCTGCCGGCGCCTTGGGCGCGCTGATTGCCGAGCGGCTGGCGGACCGTGACGACACGGTCCTTGGAACGCGCGATCCTCAGCAGCTCCCGGCTGTGCTGCCTGTCCGCCGCATCGACTTCGACGATCACAGCACCCTCATCAGGGGCTTCGACGGTGTGGATGTGCTGGTCCTGATCTCCGCGGGCTACGGCGAGGACGACACCGTCATAGCCCGGCACGGCGCCGCCATCGACGCCGCGGAGAAGGCCGGTGTGGGGCATGTCGTCTATACGAGCCTGACCGCCGACGGCGATCACCTCCCTTACGCGCTGCCGCACCGCTGGACCGAGAGGCGGCTCCGGGAGAGCACCATGGGCTGGACGATCCTGCGCAACGGTCTCTACGCGGAGTTGCTGGCCGGGCTCGCGGCGCCGTCGGAGGACGGGCGGATTACCGCCCCGCTCGGCGAGGGCCGTCTGGCAGCCGTTGCGCGGGCGGATCTGGCCGACGCCGCGGTACGGGTGTCGGTGGAGGCACCCGTTCATGCGGGACGCGTCTATGAACTCGTCGGCGAGCAGGCCATCGGCGGCGCCGACCTGGCCCGCGCACACGGACCGCACGTCACCTATGAGCCGGAGACACTCGGCCAGGCCCGCGCGCGCATTGCCGCCTCCGGCGCCGAACTGTTCCAGGTGCCGATGCTGGTGGGTACCTACTCCGCCATCGCTGCCGGATTCATGTCCCGCACCGGTGGTGACCTGCGTCAACTCCTGGGCCGCGAACCCAGATCCCCGCTCACGGCAGTCCTCGCATAGCCCCCGGAACACAGGCCTCGCGCAGCCAGGAAAGTCCTATGTCCTGCGCAACCAAGGCGATTCCGACGGCGGTTGTGGTGGAACTTGCCGAGCCGGGGCGAGCGCGCCTTGGGCGGCCGGCCGCGTCCGTGACCGGGCAGGTCCGGCAGGTCCGGCAGGTTCTGCGGGCGGAGATCGTCTCGCGGCGGCCGACGGGCCGGCCAACGTCGCCCTCGCATGCGAGTTGAAGGTCAGCGTCAACACCGTGCGCAAGTGGCGGGGCCGGTTCGCCGCCGGTGGCCCGGCAGCTCTGCCCGATGCGAAGCGGTCTGGTCGGCCTCGTGTCTACGGCCACAGCCGCGGGTCGCCGTGGTGGCCGCAGCCACCTTCCGCGGGGCGGCACCAGCGCCCTTCTCAGCCGCCGCCGGCCTTCATCCGTGCCCGCTGGACCTCGTCCGCGTACGCCCGCAACGACCCCACCACCGTGTTCGTGACCGCGACCAGCGGCACCGCCACCACCGCGCCCCCGATCCCCGCGACCATGCCGCCCGCGGCGACCGACAGGACGACGGCCAGGGGATGCACCCGTACGGCGCGCCCGAGGATGAACGGCTGGAGGATGTGCCCCTCGATCTGCTGGACCGCGAGCACGACGACCAGCGTCATGACGGCCGCGAAGACGCCCTGCGTCACCAGCGCCACGACCACGGCCAGCGCACCCGAGACGACCGCACCCACCAGGGGGATGAAGGCGAAGAGGAAGATGAAGACGGCGAGCGGGACGGCCATCGGCACGTCCAGGAAATAGATTCCCAGGCCGATGAAGATCGCGTCGATCAGCGCCACTATCACCGTGCCGCGCACATACGCCGTCAATGTCTGCCAGGCCCGCGGCCCGGCGCCCGCCACACCCGGCCGGGCCGCCGCCGGCACCAGCTTCAGGGTCCACTGCCAGATCCGCTTGCCGTCGTACAACAGGAAGAGCGTGGAGAACATCGTCAGCAGGATGCCGGTGAGCGCCTCGACGATGACGGTCACGCCCTCCAGGCCCGCCGTGGTGATCGTGTCCGTGTTGTCGCTGATCGCCTCGCGGAGGTTCTGGGCGATGTCGTTGATCTGGTTCTCGGTGACGTGGAACGGGCTGTCGAGCAGCCAGCGCCGCAACTCGTCGATACCGTCCTGGACCTGGCCGGAGAGGTCGTCGATGTTCTCCATGACCTGCCAGGTGACGAACCAGCCGATCAGCCCCATGACGACGAAGCCGAGGACGGCGGTCAGAGCCGTGGCGAGGCCGCGCGGTACGCCGATCCGGGTCAGCCGTGCCACGGTCGGCTGGAGCAGCGCGGTGACGAGCAGCGCGGTGGTGAACGACAGCACCAGCAGCTGTACGGAGCTGATGATCCGCATCAACACCCAGACGGTGCCCGCGAGGACGAGCAGCCGCCACCCGGCCTCGGCCGCGACCCGCATGCCCCAGGGCACCGCGGACGCGGGGTCGGGGCGGGAGTAGAGCACAGGGGCGGACGTCTGGCGCCGGCCGCCTACGGGGGAGCCCGGAGAGCCGCCCCCAGCCTCGCGCCCGCTTTCGCCCCCGGTCCCGGTCCCGGTCCCGGCTTCGGGCCCAGTGGCACCCTCGGAGCCACCTGAGCCACCTGCGCCACCGGAGTCCCCTGAGCCGGCGGCGCCGTTGTCGGCGTCACGGCCGCTCCCGGCGGCGTCCCGGTCGTCGGCGGAGCGCTCGGACTCCGACTCGATCTCCGCCCGGCGGCGCTCCAACCGCTCGCCCCACCCGCTGAGTCCGGCGCCGAGCCGGCCGAGCCACCCGGGAACCCGCGCCATCATCCGTCCTCTTCCCCCGTCTTCCCTGCTGGTCACCGCTCCTCCCGGAGGCCGCGATTCCTCTCGGCGCTTCGACCGTACATGGCCGAAGCCCCCCACCAAAGGACGGTGGAGGGCTTCGGAAGGTTGAGCGGCCGGGCGGTGGGCACCCGACGACCGGCGGGCCTAGTACCAGTTGTTGGCCTGCCAGAACGACCAGGCCTCACAGGGGCTGCCGTAGCGCACTTCCATGTAGTTGAGGCCCCACTTGATCTGCGTGGCCGGGTTGGTCCGCCAGTCGGCGCCGGCGGACGCGTACTTGCCGGCGGGCAGCGCCTGGAAGAGACCGTAGGCACCCGAGGACGGGTTGACGGCCTGGTAGTTCCAGGTGGACTCGTGGTTCACGATGTTGCTGAAGCACGTCCACTGGTCGCTCGCCACGACAGCCTTCGCCATCGCCTGGATCTCGGCGACGGTGTACGAGCTCTTGACCGGGACGTCACCGAGCGAACCGGCGGCCTCGGACTTCGCCTCGGCCTCCTCCTTCGCCTTGCGCTCCTGCTCGGCCTTCTCCGCCGCCTTCTGCTTGTCGATCGCGTCCTGGGCCGCCTTCTTACGGGCGGTCTCCTCGGCGTCCTTGCGGGCGCTCGCGTCGGCGGCGATGGCCTGGGCGTCGGCCTGTGCAGTCAGGGATGCGGTCTGAACCTGGGCCTGCTGGCCCACGGGTATGTCGGCGAGCAACGTGGTGTCGTTCGCGACCGCCTCGGCGTCGTCAGTGGTCGTCTGCGCGGTGCTGCCCGAGGCGACTCCGACGACACTGCCGACTGCGGTGACCGCGGTGGCCGAGGCCACTGCGAATCCCCGGACCGAAATCCGGCTCACACGGTTTCCTTCCAGCATCGCCCGCCTCGGTGACCCTGGCGGACGCAATCGTGCCCCTGACGCTGGCCTCCCAACTGCGGGGTCACGGAGGCGCGGGCCCGGTGGGCAACTCCCTTGCGAGGAGCGCCGCGAGGTGCTCGGGCGGCATACGACAACGCTATGGAGTTGACCATGGTGTTGCTGTGGTTCCGTACCGCTGGGGATACAGGTGTGTCGTATGCGGGGCCTGACAGGAATGAGACTCTGCCGTAACCCGACGCCGCGAGGCAATTCAGTGCCACGTGTGAAAGCTCACACCTCGTTTGACACAGGGGATTCAAGGAAAGCCGCACACGCCGAGGCGCCGCCCGGCTAGGCTCATCGCCTTTGCCGGACGGCGCCAAGGAACTGAAGGAGCTGCCGGTCGGCCGAATTTGACCAAATCGGTCAAGGTCGGCCCAGGAGTGTCAGATCTGCCCGTCCTCCAGCATTTCGGTCACCAGGGCCGCGATCTGGGACCGTTCGGACCTCGTCAGCGTGACGTGGGCGAAGAGCGGATGGCCCTTCAGCTTCTCGACCACGGCGACGACACCGTCGTAGCGGCCGACGCGCAGGTTGTCGCGCTGGGCCACGTCGTGTGTCAGGACCACACGCGAGTTCGCGCCGATCCGGGACAGCACGGTCAGCAGGACGTTCCGCTCCAGCGACTGTGCCTCGTCCACGATCACGAACGCGTCGTGCAGGGAACGGCCGCGGATGTGCGTGAGCGGCAGCACCTCCAGCATCCCGCGTGCGGTGACCTCCTCGATGACCTCGCGGCTGGTGACCGCGGAGAGCGTGTCGAAGACCGCCTGCGCCCAGGGGCTCATCTTCTCGGACTCGGAACCGGGCAGATAGCCGAGCTCCTGCCCGCCCACCGCGTACAGCGGCCGGAAGACCATCACCTTCTGGTGCTGACGGCGTTCGAGCACCGCCTCCAGTCCCGCGCACAGTGCCAGCGCCGACTTTCCGGTGCCGGCCCGGCCGCCCATCGACAGGATGCCCACGTCCGGGTCGAGCAGCAGGTCCAGCGCGATGCGCTGCTCCGCGCTGCGGCCCTTGATGCCGAAGGCCTCCCGGTCGCCCCGTACGAGACGGATGTTGCCGTCGGGCGTCACCCGGCCGAGCGCGTTGCCGCGCTCCGACTGGATCGTCAGACCCGTGTGCACGGGGAGCTCGCTCGCCTCGGGGACATAGAGGGTCCCCTCCTCGAACAGGATGTCCACCTGTTCGCCCGGCAGCGTCAGCTCGGACATCCCGGTCCACCCGGAGGCGTCCGTGATGGCCAACTCCGCGCGGTACTCCTCGGCGAGGAGGCCCACGGACGACGCCTTGATCCTCAGGGGCAGGTCCTTCGACACCACCGTGACGTCGAAGCCCTCGGCCTGCAGATTGCGGGCGACCGCGAGGATGCGGGAGTCGTTGTCCCCCAGGCGGTAGCCGCTTGGCAGCACGCTGGGATCCGAGTGGTTGAGCTCGACCCTCACGGTCCCGCCGAGCTCCCCGATCGGGATGGGGGCGTCGAGGCGGCCGTGCCGGACCCGGAACTCGTCCAGCAGGCGCAGGGCCTGCCGGGCGAAGTAGCCGAGTTCGGGATGGTGCCTCTTCGCCTCCAGCTCCGTGACCACCACGATCGGAAGCACGACTTCGTGCTCGTCGAAGCGGCTCAAAGCATTCGGGTCGGCCAGCAGGACGCTGGTGTCGAGGACGTAGGTGCGCCGGTCTGGCATACGGCGCTTTGTGCTGGTCACCACGGAAGGACGTACCCCCTCGGATGAGGTCGGGGAGCGACGAGAACGATCTGGACCGGTCGTCGGCGCCGTTGCACGGGCCGGTGACCGGCCCTCCGCTGCTTCGTCCGTGCTGCTGTGACCGCACGATCGGGCTGGTGCAAAGGGCCTCCCGGGCGGACGGCCCCGAGCCGCCCGCTGAGATCCGACACCCGTGGTTCGGGCGTCGACCTGACTGGCTTATGCCCTCGAACATGCGCCACCATGCCAAGCGGTACGACGGCGCCCCGGTGAACTCCTCGTTACGTCCGTGCCGGTGGGATACCGGTGGGTTACGGAGTTTCAGCCTCCGTAACGCCGGTGTCGCGCCGCGTAGTCACGCAGGGCGCGCAGGAAGTCGACCTTCCGGAAGGCCGGCCAGAAGACGTCGCAGAAGTAGTACTCGGAGTGCGCGGTCTGCCAGAGCATGAATCCGGACAGCCGCTGCTCGCCGCTCGTACGGATCACCAGGTCCGGGTCGGGCTGGTCGCCGGTGTAGAGGTGGCTGCCGATCAGGTCGACGGAGACCTTCTCGGCGAGCTCCTCCATGGAGGTGCCCTTGTCGTGCGCGTCCTGGACCATCGACCGTACGGCGTCGGCGATCTCCTGGCGGCCGCCGTAGCCGATGGCGACGTTGACCAGTATTCCGTCGACGTCCGCGGTGGACTCCTCGGACTCCTTCAGCGCGGTCTGCAGCTGCCCGGGCAGCTGGTCGAGGGTGCCCACGTGGTGCACCCGCCAGCGGCCGTCGGCGGCGAGGGTGCGGACGACGTCCTCGATGATCCCGAAGAGGGGGACCAGTTCTTCCTGGGGGCGGCCGAAGTTGTCCGTGGAGAACAGCCAGAGGGTGACGACCTTCACGTCCGTCTCGGTGCACCAGCCGAGGAATTCCTCGATCTTGTGCGCCCCGGCCCGGTGGCCCTGCGCGGTCGTGGAGCCCGCGGCCTTCGCCCAGCGCCGGTTGCCGTCCATGATGACGCCGATGTGCTGGGGCACCTGGGCGTGGTCGAGGTGGCCCTCGACCCTGCGTGCGTAGACCCTGACCAGCAGGCCGCGCAGTGTGTCGCGCAGGTTCACGTGTTCCAGCCCCTCCGGTGCGGTGACGGTCCCCTTGGTTCGCAGAGCCTACCGGGGCTGGAGGCCAACTCCGCCAAGGGGTGTGCGGGGTCGGGGTGGGCCTGGGGCCCGGCCGTTCGTGGGCCGCTGCGGGTCTGTGGGGGCTGGTCGCGCAGTTCCCCGCGCCCCTGAGGGAGTGGGGGGTGGCCTCTTGAACGCGGCAGAGGCACCGTATCCGCGCAGAAAAAACGGGCCGGTCCGTGGGGGGGAGACGGACCGGCCCGAGGGGGGGAGTTCCACCATAACCCTTTGTGAGTGATGCTGCGTACATCGGCGTGCCACAACTACTCTCCGGAGTCGCGCGACAGCGCGGCAGTAGCTGCGGAACCGTTCATTCAGGGTGTGATCGGGGGGTGATCATGGCCGGATCGCGACGGATTCCAAGGGGAAGGGGAGGATCCTGGTGGGATTGTGGGGTTCGCGCAATCTTGTGCGACTGCCGCGACGAAGGGGTCCGGTGCCCCCGTTCGGGTGAAGCGGCGGCGGAACGCGCGCTTGACGTAGGTGTCGGCGGGGCGCACGGCGTCGCGCAGCCCCCTCCACTGCGCGATACCGTTCCGCGCAGCTTTGCTCGCGCGAATTGCCTTGGTCTGAACCTATGCGAGAGGGGCGGCGGAAGCCAAGCCGCGGGCGATAACGATGTGGAAACCGGCATGGAGGACAGGATCTGACCTCGATCCCTCCTAGCTTCGTCCCATGACCGCGAAGAGCGTGAGGGGTGCCGAGGCCATGAAGGTCACCTGGGAGCAGGCGAGTGCGCGGCGGGCGGAGCGGCAGTTCCTGGGGGCGCCCGCACCGGCCGGTACGCCGGTCGCCGAGGTGGTCGGCGCCATGCTCGGCGCCCACGCCCAGGTGCTGTCGGCGGCCGAGCTGTCGGTGGGGCTGCGGGTCGAGGGGGTCGCGCGGGCGGACGTACGGGCCGCGCTGTGGGAGGACCGGACGCTGGTGAAGACGTTCGGGCCGCGCGGCACCGTGCATCTGCTGCCCACCGCCGAGCTGCCCTTCTGGACGGCCGCGCTGACCGCGATCCCGTCCGGCGGGAGCCAGTTCGCCCCGGACGTACGGCTCACCGACGGGCAGGCGGAGCAGGTCGTGGCCGCCGTCGCCGCCGCGCTGGAGGGGACGGCGCTGACCCTCGACGAGCTGAGTGAGGAGGTCGTGGCGCGCACCGGGCCCTGGGCCGGGGACCTCGTCATGCCCGCCTTCCAGGACATGTGGCCCCGCTGGCGCCAGGTCATGCACCGCGCGGGCCAGTCCGGCGCCCTCTGCTTCGGCCCCGACCGGGGCCGCAAGGTGACGTACACCAGGCCGCCGCAATTCGAGCCCCTGCCCTCGGCGGACGCGGGTCTGACGACTCTCGTACGGCACTATCTGCGCGCCTACGGTCCGGCCTCACCGCGCCACTTCGCCAAGTGGGCGGCGGCGCCCGGGGCCTGGTCCGACCGGCTGTTCGCCTCGCTGGCCGCCTCCGGCGAGATCGAGGAGGCCGATTTCGAGGGCGAGCCGACCTGGTTGGCGGCGGGCGACACCGACTTCCCCGAGGACCCCGCGCGTGTCCTGCGGGGCGTACGGCTGCTGCCCTACTTCGACGCGTACGGCATCGCCGCGCAGCCTCGCGAGCGGCTGTTCCCCGGGGCGGCGTACGAACGGGCCCTCGCGCGCGGCCAGGCCGGCAACTACCCCCTGCTCCTCGTCGACGGAGTCGTCGCGGGCGTCTGGCACCAGCGGCGCCGGGGGCGGCGTACGACGGTCACGGTGGAACCGCTGGTCCGGCTGACCGCCGGGCAGGAGCGGGAGCTGGGGGAGTGGGCCGAACGGGTGGGAGAAGTGCTCGAAGCGGAGGCCGAGTTGGCGATCGGGAAGGTTACGGTCGGCCCGCACGCGTGAGTGCGTCACCTGGCTGTCGGCTTACGGGCCTCGAAGAGGTGGCGGGAGCTGTGGGCGACGAAGCGGCCCTCGTTCTCGATCCGCTCGTGCAGGGAGCGGAGCTGCGGGAGGTACGCGTCGACGGTGAAGCCGGGCACCATCCAGACGACCTTCTTCAGGAAGTGCACGACCGCGCCGATGTCGTGGAACTCCATCCGCAGCCGCTCGGCCCGCAGATCCACGATCTCCAGCCCGGCGGCCTCGGCGCCGGCCCGCTCGTGGTCCGGATGGCGGCCGTCGCGGGTCTCCTCCGGCAGCGGGCCGGTGAAGTGCTCGACCAGCTCGAAGACGCTGCTCGGACCGACGTGCTGGGCGAAGTACGTGCCCCCGGGCTCGAGCACCCGGGCGATCTCCGTCCAGTGGGCCTGGACCGGGTGCCTGCTGGTGACCAGGTCGAACGCCCCGTCCGCGAACGGCAGCGGCGCCTCCCCCGGACTGGCCACGACCACCACGCCCCGCGGATGCAGCAGAGCGGTCGCCTTCGCGATGTTCGGCGGCCACCCCTCCGTGGCCACGGTGACCGGCGGAAACCTTGGAGCGGAGCCGAGCACCTCCCCGCCCCCGGTCTGAATGTCCAACGCCGCCGAGGCCCGCCCCAGCCGCTCACCCATCGACCGCGCATATCCCCACGACGGCCGAGCCTCCGTGGCCCGCCCCTCGAACCACGAGAAGTCCCACCCCTCGGTGGACACGACGTCACCTTCGGCGACGAGCTCTTCGAAGGCACGGGAGCGGGGGGAGGTCATGGAGACGGATTCTCCCGAGGGAGGGAAGAGGCCCGCGACTGATTTTCCAGCCCCTAATCTCCCGGCCCCTAATCTCCCGGCCCCTAATCCTCCGGGCCCTGAAAGGCAGGGCGCAGCCCCTGCCTTTCAGGGGCGCGGGGAACTGCGCGACCAGCCACAACCGACCCGCAGCCGCCCCACGACCCCAACCTCCCGAGCTCTCACCCGGTTCCGCGGAGAACCGCTTCCGCGTCCAGCGTGACCCCCACCGCCTGGATCACCGCCGCCACCCTGAACACCTCCTGCACGATCTCCCGATCCACCCCCGCCTTGCGGAGCGCCTGCTCATGGGAGTCCAGACAGACCCCGCACGCGTTGATCGCGGACACGGCCAACGACCACACCTCGAAGTCGACCTTGTCGACCCCGGGATCCCCGAGGACGTTCATCCGCAGCCCGGCCCGCAGATTCCCGTACGCGTGGTCCGACAGCAGATGCCGCGTGCGGTGGAAGACGTTGCTCATCGCCATGACCGCGGCCGCGGTCTTCGCCGCGGTGTACGCCTCGGGCGACAGGCGCGCCCCGGCCTCCGGCGCCAGCTCGCGCAGCACCACCGCGGAGCGCGAGGCGATCGCCGTGGCCAGCACGGTGCCCCACAGCTGCTGCCCCGACAGGCCGGAGTCGCCGAGGACGGAATCCAGGTTGAGGCGGAGGTCCCTGGCGTAGTCCGGAATCGCGGACTTGAGTGCGTCGAGCGACATGGCGGTTCACTCCCGGGCGAGCGGATGACGGGGTCCAGTGTCCACGAGGAACGGCCGCGGCGCTTCGGGAAGCGCCGCGGCCGTTGAGCCCCGTGGCCAGGGCCTACTCCGTGCGGAGCCCCTCCGGGCGCATCATCCGCAGCAGCGGCGGCATGCTCAGTGCCGTGACCAGGACGACGATGCCCGCGCCGATGCCGGTCATCGACAGCACGCTCGGCCAGTCCACGACCACCTCGACGTTCGTCATCCTCAGCAGGACCGCGCCCAGGGTGAGGCCGACCGCCAAGGCGAGGGTGAGGCCCAGCGTGATCGGGATCGCCGTCTGCCACAGCACGGACAGGCCGAGCGTGCGGCGTCGGGTGCCGAAGGCGACCAGCGCCGACAGCAGCTTCCTGCGTTCGCGGAGCTGTTCCAGCTGGGAGACGAGGAGGCTCGCGCCGATGAGGACGAGTACGGCGCTCGCGCCGACCAGCAGACCGGTGCGGATGTCCGCGAACTGGTCCACCCGCATGGTCGACTGCCACTCCCAGGTCCTGATGAGCGGATCGATCGCCACGGCCGCGTTGCGCACCTCGTCGAGCGCGTTCGGAACGGTGGGATCCGTCCGTACGTAGACGG
Source organism: Streptomyces sp. CA-210063 (assembly GCF_024612015.1). Lineage (NCBI taxonomy): Bacteria > Bacillati > Actinomycetota > Actinomycetes > Kitasatosporales > Streptomycetaceae > Streptomyces > Streptomyces sp. CA-210063. Next base: position 3,606,817 of record NZ_CP102512.1, on the reverse strand, counting down.
TGCTGTAGAAATCGGTCTCCGCCTTCGCGGGCAGGGCGCCCGGCGTGGCCATCAGCCCCGCCATCCCGGTCCGCAGCGCGTCGGCGCGTTCGGACACCTTCTTCACCTCGGCCGGCAGCTTCCAGGCGATCTCGGCGCCCGGCTCGTCCCCGCTGGAGGACGCGTCGAAGTACAGCGTGTTCCCGGCGGTGGCGAGCTTCGTCACGGTGGGGTCCTCCGGGGCGCCCATCATGAAGACGTCGCCGTCGCGGCACGAGGAGATCTTGGCAAGTTCGCGCAGCGCGGCGCAGTCGCCGACTGTCAACTCCGTCATCTCTTCGGGGTCCTTGGCACTGGCGGAGACCGTCGCGGCGGACAGCGCCGCGGTGGCCTCCGCGCCCTTGGCCCGCTTCAGCCTCTCGCCGGCGGCGCTCACCGAGAGGTCATGCGGCAGGACGAGCTCCATCTGCGCACGGGTGGTGTCCTTCCCCGTCGACTCGGTGAACCGGCCCTCGACTCCGGCAAACAGCATCTGCAGGGCGATCGCGCCGGCCACCGCCACCGCGATGCCGTTGACCATGCGAGCCGCCGAGCCGCTGCTCAACTGGAGCCTGCGCACGGCCAGTTGCCAGGAGACCGCACCGGAGCCCAGCCGGGCGACGAACGCCTCGACGACCCAGGGCAGCAGCGCCGTGATGCCGACGAGCAGCAGCACGACACCGCCGATCACCATGTACTCGTTGAACCCCCCGTTGTCCGACCCCTGGCCGAGCATCGGGTAGAGCATCGCGAGACCGCCGAGCGGCGGCAGCAGCCGCCACCAGAGCCTGCGCCGCGCGGGCCTGGCCGTGCGGACCACGCCGAGCGGTTCGATGACGACGCCGCGCAGCGCGAACAGGGTGACGAGGACGGAGGCCGCCGGGACGGCGAGCGCCACCAGCAGGGCGAGTCCGGGGGAGGGGTTGAGGTAGCTCGGGAAGACGCTGGTGTCGAACACCTCGACCGAACCGGCGATCTCCCTGCCGAGCAGGAAGAACACGGTGCCGAAGAGCAGCCCCAGCACGGCACCCGCGAGCGCCTCGCCCGCCGCGATCCGGCGCGTCATCCGCCCGTCGGAGCCGACCAGCCGCAGCGCCGCCAGCCTGCGGTCGCGCCGCTCGCCGCCGAACCGTACGGCCGTGGCGATGAAGACGGCGACCGGCATCAGCAGCACCACGAAGACGACCAGGGTGAGCAGCAGCAGGACCGGGTCCGTCTCCTCCTCGGGCTGCTCGATGTCGGACATCCCGAACCGGTCGATCCGGGCCACGACCGAGCCGTCGATCCGCTCGGCGAGTCCGTCGGCGCCGGCGTAGTAGGCGAGTTCGCCCGAGCCGATCAGCCCGGCCTCGCCGATGGTGCCCACGGTCTCGTACGGCAGCCGGTCGCGCAGCAGGCTTCCGGCGTCCGACTTCAGCAGTTCGGCGAGGCCGGGGGAGACGACCATCTCGCCCGGCGCGGGGAACTTCGCGAGCCCCGGCGGCAGTGGCGCGTCCACGCCCTCGGGTTCGAGCAGCCGTCCCCGGATCTCCCGGTGCTGGTACTCGGTGTCCGTGTCCGCGACGACCAGGCTCTTGTCGGTCGGCCTGGAGCCGGTCTGGTCCTCGAAGTAGCCGATCCCCTGGTCCTGCCGGGCCTCCTCCCGGGCGTCCCGCGTGGCGATCGCGTTCGGTATCGCCGCGGTGAGCAGCAGCAGCGCCACCCCGAGGCCGACGCCGACCGCGGTGAGCAGGGCGCGCACCCAGCCCTCACGGCCCCCGGTGAGGGTGAACCGGACCCCCATCGCCAGGTCCCGGTACCACTGGCGGACGACAGCGCTCATACGACGCGCTCCATGTCCCGTGACTTGCCGTCCCGTACGACGATCTCCCGGTCGGAGTACGCCGCGACCCGCGCCTCGTGCGTGACGAGGACGACGGCCGCGTTGGTGGACCGGGCGGCCTCGGTGAGCAGTTCCATCACCCGCTCGCCGTTGAGCGAGTCGAGCGCGCCGGTGGGCTCGTCCGCGAACAGCACCCGGGGGCCCGTGACCAGCGCCCGGGCGACGGCGACCCGCTGGCCCTGACCGCCGGAGACCTCCCCGGGACGCTTGCGGGCGAGGTCGTCGACCTCCAGGCGCCGCATCCAGCCGAGCGCGGTCTTCTCGGACTCCTTGCGGGAGGCGCCGTTCAGCCTGAGCGGCAGCGCCACGTTCTCCACACAGGTGAGCTCCGGCACGAGCTGCCCGAACTGGAAGACGAACCCGAACTCGCTGCGCCTCAGCGCACTGCGCTGGGCGTCGTTCATGGTGGCCATCTCACGGCCGTTGTACGTGATCGAGCCCGAGTCGGGCGGCACGATCCCGGCGAGGCAGTGCAGCAAGGTCGACTTGCCGGAGCCGGAGGGGCCCATCACCGCGACGACCTCGCCGGGGTGGATGGAGAATTCGGCACCGTCCAGCGCGTTGGTCGGACCGTACGCCTTGCGCAGATCGGTCGCGACGAGCAGGGAGCCGGCGGGGGGCGTCACCGGACCACCGCCTCGGCCAGTTTGCCCAGTCGGGCGGCGGTCAGCTCCAGCCATCGCAGATCGGCCTCCAGATGGAACAGGGCGTGGTCGCAGATCAGCTGATCGGCCAGGTCGCCCTTGCGTTTGCGGTCGGTGAGGATGCGCATCATCCGCAGGTGCTCGGAACGCTGGGTGTCGAGGATCTCGGCCGCGTTCCGGTCGGTGAGCAGGGCGAGGACGACCTTCGTATAGAGGGTCGACTGCAGATACGGCTCCGGCTTCTCGGGCGTCGCGAGCCACCGCTGGACATCGGTGATGCCCGCCTCGGTGATCGCGTACCGCTTCCGCTCGGGGCCGCCGCCGGGCTCCATGCCGTCGACCTCGACGAGGCCGTTCTTCAGCAGGCGCGACATCGTCGAGTAGACCTGGCCGTAGTGCAGCGGCCGGTCGTGACCGAACTTCTCGTCGAAGGCCCGTTTGAGGTCGTAACCGTGTCGGGGCCCGGACTCCAGGAGTCCCAGGAGGGTGTGACCGATGGACATGAGCACGACTGTACACAGGGGGTATACACCGCACGTATACATGCCGTGTATAGGTGGCCACCGGGCGTGGAGAGGCCGCAGGTCAGAGGTGATTGTCACGGTTCTGTCACTGAGACCGGCGACAACCCGGCGACAACTCGTGGGTCTGGTGGGGCAACCATCGGCCCTGTTGGAACGTCCGTTCCGGTGGGATGAGCTCTATGGGCAGGCGTCTCGCGTGCGCATTGTCACGCCGCGAGGGAGCGGACCGGCTCCCCTTTGTCACAGTGCTCGGTGTTAGCTTGCTGAGCCGACAAAGACCCGAGTGACGTATGAGACCGAGCAGAATGCGGAGCGGACCGGAGCCATGGGACGAGCGGAAGAAAGACGAGCGCGGCAGCGCGGCGGTCGCCGCGCGGCGCCCAAGCGCTCGTCCGGGGGCGGGGCGGAAGCCGGGACGACGGCGGTCATAGCGCCGCCCGAGGGCGGCGGCCGGGCGGCGGCCAGGGCCGCGGCCAAGGGCGGCGGCAAGGGTGGCGCGGGCAAGAAGAAGAGCGGCATACGCCGCTTCTTCACCTGGAAGAAGATCCTGGGCACGTTCCTCGGTCTCTGCCTGCTCGTCATGGGCGCCTTCGTCGTGCTCTACCTGATGATCGACATCCCCAAGGGAAACCCCGAGGCGACGCAGGAAAGCAACGTCTACAAGTACTCCAACGGCAAGATCCTCGCCCGCTCGGGCACGACCAACCGCGAGATCGTCGAACTCGACAAAGTCCCCAAGAAAGTCCAGCTGGCCTTCGTCGCCGCCGAGAACAAGACCTTCTACTCGGACCCCGGCGTCGACTTCAAGGGCATGACCCGCGGTCTGGTCAACACCCTCTCCGGCAAGGGCAAGCAGGGTGGCTCGACGATCACCCAGCAGTACGTCAAGAACTACTACCTGACGTCCGACCAGACGGTGACCCGCAAGCTCAACGAGCTGGTCATCTCCCTGAAGCTGGAACGCAACGAGTCCAAGGACTACATCCTCGCGGGCTACATCAACACCAGCTACTACGGCCGCGGCGCCTGGGGCATCCAGGCCGCCGCCCAGGCGTACTACGGCGTCGACGCCAACAAGCTCAGCGTCGAGCAGGGCGCCTACCTCGCCGCGCTGCTCCAGGCCCCCAGCCAGTACGACCTGTCCACGGCCACCGAGACCGGCAAGAAGCTGGTCACGAACCGCTGGAACTACGTGCTGGACAACATGGTCGAGATGAAGTGGCTGGACGCCTCGGAGCGGGAGGGCATGAAGCTCCCCAAGCCGAAGGAGCCCCAGGCCGCTCCCGACATGCAGGGCCAGAACGGCTATCTGGTCGAGGCCGCCAACAACCAGCTGGCCAAGCAACTCGTAGCCGACGGCGACGCCGCCGACTACGAGGACGCCAAGACGAAGATCGAGGCGGGCGGCTGGACCGTCACGCTGAACATCGACCCGAAGAAGCAGACCAAGCTGGAGAAGGCCGTCAAGGAACGGCTCACCAGCAAGCTCGACCCCAAGAAGCGCAAGGTCGACGCCTACATCCAGGCCGGCGCCGTATCGGTCGACCCGAAGACCGGCAAGGTCCTCGCCATGTACGGCGGCGCCGACTACGTGAAGCACTTCACGAACAACGCCACCCGCCGGGACTACCAGCCCGCCTCGACCTTCAAGCCGGTGATCCTCGCCGCCGCCGTCGACGAGGGCGCCGAGACGCAGGACGGCGACCCGATCACCGCCAACGCGATCTATGACGGTGACAGCGGGCACAAGGTCATGGACAACGGCACCGCGGTCGGCTTCAACCCGCCGAACGAGGACGACGTCGACTACGGCGACGTCACCGTGCAGACCGCCATGAACAAGTCCATCAACTCCGTCTTCGCGCAGATGGGCGTCGACGTGGGCATGGAGAAGGTCATGGAGGTCGCCGAGAAGCTCGGCATGGACACCGAGGGCATGGAGGCCGTGCCCGCCCAGACCCTGGGCTCCATGGGCGCCAGCCCGCTGGAGATGGCCGGTATCTACGCCACCCTCGACAACCACGGCAAGAAGGTCACCCCGACCCTCGTCGCCTCGGCCGAGCATCGGGACGGTGAGGTCGAGTTCCCCGAGGCGATCGGCGAGCAGGTCATCAGCCGCGAGGCCGCCGACACGGTCACCTCGGTCCTCACCGGCGTGGTCGACGACGGTACGGCCAAGACGTCCGTCCGCGACAACCCCGCCCGCGACGGCCAGCAGGTCGCCGGCAAGACGGGTACCTCCGACGAGAACCGCTCCGCGTGGTTCACCGCCTTCACCCCGAACCTCGTGACCTCAGTCGGCCTCTTCGGCGAGGACATGAGCAAGAACGGCAAGCACGTCCCGATGTACGGCGCGGCCGGCGTCGAACGTGTCAACGGCGGTGGCTTCCCCGCCCAGATCTGGGCCACCTACACCTTCGGCGTCATGGGCAAGACCACCAAGTTCGACCTGGAGACCACCCAGGGCGCCGCCGTGGAGCCCTCCGAGTCCCCGACCCCGAGCCCGACCCCGAGCCTGAGCCCGGAGACGACACCGGAAACGACCCCCGAGACGACCCCGGAGACGACACCGGAAACCACCCCGGAGACGACACCGGAGACGACCCCCGAGACGACCCCGGAGACGACACCGGAAGCCACCCCGTCCAACGACGGCGACATCGAACTACCGACGGATCCGAACGATCCACAGGCGGACGACTAGCGCCTCCAGCGCACAAGGAAGGGCGCCCGGTGTTCACCGGGCGCCCTTCGCGCCGTTAAGGGGCGCGGGGAACTGCGCGATCAGCCACGACGAACCCGCAGCCGCAGAGCACAGTCAGCCTCGAGCTCTGAACGCTCAACCCAGCGGAGCGCTCACGCCTGATTGAGCTCGAACCACACAACCTTCCCCGCACTCAACCGAGTAGCCCCCCACCGCTTCGCCAGCCGATTGACCAGGTAGAGCCCCCGGCCCCCCTCATCCGTCGCCCGAGCCTGCCGCAACCGAGGCAGCTGAGGCACGTCATCGGTCACCTCACACCGCAGCACATCGGTCCGCAGCAACCTCAAAGTGACCGGCCGAGTCGCATACCGCACCGCATTGGTGACGACCTCACTGATGAGCAGCTCGACGGAGTCGGTCAACTCCTCCAGCCCCCAGCGGGACAGCGCATGCCGGGCCAGCCGCCGCGCCCGCCCCGGAGCCATCTCCTCCGGCTCCAGGAACCAGTACGCGACATCGCTGGGAGCGATCCCATCGAACCGCGCGGCGAGCAGCGCGATGTCGTCGTCCCGGTCGCCCGGGCCGAGCATGTCGAGCACCTCGTCGCACAGCGCTTCCAGCGGCGGGGGATGGTCCGGCCCGGTCAACTGCGCGGTAGCGGCCAGCTTCTCCCGCAACTGCTCTATCCCGGTCCACACATCCCTGAGCCGGGACTCCACGAGCCCGTCGGTGTACAGCAGCAGCGTGCCCCCGGCCGGCGCGTCCAGCTCCACCGCCTCGAAGTCCACGCCACCCACACCGATCGGCGCACCCGGCGGCACCCGCAGCACCTCGGCACGCCCGCCCAGGTGCAGCAGCACCGGCGGCGGATGCCCGGCGTTGGCGATGGTGATCCGATGCGATACCGGGTCGTACACGGCGTACAGGCAGGTCGCCATACGATCCGTACCCAGCCGCTGCGCCTGCTCGTCGAGATGGTGCAGCACTTCCTGCGGCGGAAGGTCCAAGCCCGCCAACGTCTGCGCGGTGGTCCGCAGCTGCCCCATGATCGCGGCCGATGTCATCGAGTGCCCCATGACATCACCCACGACCAACGCCACCCGGCTGCCCGGCAGGGGAATCGCGTCGTACCAGTCACCGCCGACCCGCGCCGTCTCGGCGGCCGGCAGATACCGGTGCGCGAGCCGTACGCCGGTGCAGCGCGGCAGCGCCTCCGGCAGCATCGTGCGCTGCAACTCGTCGGCGATGTACGCCTCGCGGCCGTACAGCACCGCCTTGTCGATGCCGAGCGCGCTGTGCGTGGCCAGTTGGGCGGCGACCAGCAGATCGTCCTGCTCGAACGCCATCCGCTCCGGGCGGCGCAGGAAGACCGCCGCCCCGATCACCCGGCGCCGGCCGCGCAGCGGCGCGAGGATTGCCCGCTGGCCCGTCGGCACGGTCAGTTCGGCGTCCGGCCCGAGCAGTTCGGGCAGCGCGTCGTGCGCGGCGGGCGCGTCCGCGAAGACCGGCCGTACGCCCCGCAGCACCTCGGCGAGCGCCCCGCCGGGCCGTACCTCACACTGCTCGGCGGTGACGACCGCCAGGTCGACGGGCTCGGGCTGGAGCACGGGCATGAAGCCGTTGTCGGTGTCCCGCTCCTCGGGGATCCGGTCGGTGCGGCGCAGGCGCAGCACCATGGGCCCGGTGGGCCGCTCGTCGCCGACCGGCAGCGGCTCGCGCAGATACACGAGGATCGCGTCCGAGAACGTCGGCACGGTGGCCCGGCACAGACCCATCACGATCTCGTCCAGGTCGATGCCCCGGGCGATCCGCCGGGTCGCGGCGCCCACGAAGCGCAGCCGGTCGCCGTCGCGCCGCATGGGCATGGGGGCGCCCGGCGGCACTCCTTGCCCGCTGCGCCGCTCCAGACCGCCGCCGGTACCGCCAGGCCGTTCCGGCTCGCCGCCGGGCTGCGCCGGGATGGTCTCCGGCGTGGGCCGAGGGCGGTGCGGGTCGGGCTCGGTGGCCGCGGGCTGGGAGTGCTCGGAGAGCGCCGGCTGGGCGTGCTCCGAGGGGGCCTGTCCGCTCTTGGCGCACGGGGCCGCGGTGCCCGGCTCGGCCGGGGCGTCACCCGTGCGTGCCTGTGCGGGTAAGGCAGCGGCGGGCGCGGCTCCGCGCAGCGGCTCCTGGGTACGCAGGAGCGCCCCACGGGGATCCGTGGGGCCGGCGCCGCTCTGAGGGCGCTCGTGTGAGGTGGGGTGCTCCGTCACGCGTGTCGAATCCATCCGTCCGGGACTGCGCGTTGTGCGCGCAGTGCGTCCCGCAAACCCGATACTTCGTCCCGCAGAAAGGCCGATACCCGGATTACGTGTCCTGGGAACGGAATTCCCGCGTGGTCAGAGGCAGTTCCTGTGCCACACACGGTACCGGCGGACTCGCCGAACGGCAGTACTGCCCGTCCGTCAGGCCGTCTCCGGCTCATCCCGGTGTAACCCTCGTACCCCTTGATCACGTCTTGCCGCCCCTCGGTGACGTACGGTCAAGCCCTGCCCGAACTGCGGGAGTTGCCCCAGTGAACTCTTGCGGAGGACGATCCTACGGTTGCGGACCGGGGGCGCATCAAGGGTCTCATGAGGACAAGTGCGCGGGCGTACGGTCCCAGTCGTCCGGGAGAGACGGTACTCCCCAGGCCGGATTCGGGCGCCAGCGCTGCCAGCCGTCCGAGAACGGCGGGCCCCACGCGCGGATCACCTCCACCGCCGACCGCCCCGCCTCCCGCACCCGCTCGGCCGCGGAAGCGTCCATCAGGCCGTCCTGCTGAGCCTGTGCGAACTCGTCCTCGTCGAGCCAGTTCCAGGACCGGTCCGGATATACGCAGATGTCCAGGAAGTGGTCCTCGGAGTCCACACCGCCGTCCCAACGGGCCAGCGGCGTCTCCAGATTGACGTACCAGTTCTTGAAACGCCAACCCTGCTCCCAGAACAGCCACACCGACCACGGCTCGCCCGGCCGTGCCAGCTTCAGCACCCCGGTGCCGGACCAGCGGCCGAGCCGTACGCTCCGCGGCTTCTTGTACCGGGACGTGAGCGGTTCGGAGTTGAGCGAGGTGCCGTCCGCCAGCACGGGCCGTACACATTCGGTGCCGGGCGCCATCCACACGGCCAGCAGATCCTCGTCGTCGCGTACGACCGTGACGGGGCGCGCGATATGGAAGCGTTCGCCGCCGTTCTCCCGGTAGCGCCACAGGATCTGAACTCCGGGCTCCCAGAACGCCGTCGATCCGTCCGCTTCCACTCGTCTCACCACTCGGTCGTCTCCCATGCGCAGATATTAGGTGTCATGCGCATATGACGCTGCGGTACCGGTCACGGTTCACGCCTTGGCGGGAATCGGTTACCCGAGTGTCATCTGGTGAGGCCGAAACTCGCCGTAGGGTCATGGTCGCGTCATCCGCAGGACATCCAGCGCCTCGTCGAGCTGCTCCAGGGTGAGATCGCCGCGCTCCACGTACCCGCTCTCCAGGACGACCTCCCGAATGGTCTTCCGCTCGGCCAGCGCCTTCTTGGCGACCTTCGCGGCCTCCTCGTAGCCGATGTACTTGTTGAGCGGGGTGACCACCGACGGCGAGGACTCGGCGTACTCGCGGGCCCGTTCCCGGTGGGCGACGATCCCGTCCACGGTCCGGTCGGCGAGCAGCCGCGAGACGTTGGCGAGCAGCCGGACCGACTCCAGGACGTTCTTGGCGATGACCGGCAGCATGACGTTGAGCTCGAAGTTGCCGGAGGCGCCCGCCGTGGTGACCGTGACGTCGTTCCCCGTGACCTGCGCGGCGACCATGAGCACGGCCTCCGGGATCACCGGGTTGACCTTGCCGGGCATGATCGACGACCCGGGCTGGAGGTCCGGGAGGGAGATCTCCGCGAGACCGGTCCTCGGCCCCGACGCCATCCACCGCAGATCGTTGGCGATCTTGGTGAGGGACACCGCGATCGTACGGAGCTGCCCGGACGTCTCGACGATCCCGTCCCGCGCCCCCTGTGCCTCGAAGTGGTTGCGCGCCTCGGTCAGCGGCAGCCCGGTGACCCGCGCGACCTCCGCGATGACGGCGGCGGAGAACCCGGGCGGCGTGTTGATGCCGGTCCCGACGGCCGTACCGCCCAGGGGGAGTTCGGCGAGCCGGGGGAGCGAGGCCTCCAGCCGCTCGATGCCGTACCGCACCTGGGCCGCGTACCCGCCGAACTCCTGGCCGAGAGTGACCGGTGTGGCGTCCATGAGATGCGTACGACCGGACTTCACCACATCGACGAACTCCTCGGCCTTGCGCTCCAGGGCGGTCGCCAGATGCTGCAGCGCGGGGATCAGGTCGCGGGTGACGGCGGCGGTGGCGGCGATGTGGATGGACGAGGGGAAGACGTCGTTGGACGACTGCGAGGCGTTGACGTGGTCGTTCGGATGCACGTCCCGGCCGAGGCCCTCGCTCGCCAGCGTGGCGATGACCTCGTTGGTGTTCATGTTCGACGAGGTCCCGGACCCGGTCTGGAACACGTCCACGGGGAAGTGCTCGTCCCAGCGCCCCTCCGCGACCTCCGCGGCCGCGTCCTGGATCGCCTCGGCGACGTCCTTGTCGAGCACGCCCAGTTCGGCGTTCACCTTCGCTGCGGCGCCCTTGATCCGGGCCAGGGCCTCGATATGGGCGCGCTCGATCCGCTGCCCCGAGATCGGGAAGTTCTCCACGGCCCGCTGTGTCTGGGCCCGCCACCTGGCGTCCGCCGGCACTCGGACCTCGCCCATGGAGTCGTGTTCGACGCGGTAGTCAGTCATGCCCGGTACAGCGCTGCCGCGGACGGGAGTGTTCCCGTCCGCGGCAGCGTCGTACCCGTCCGGACTACGTGATGTACCCGGTTACCCCGGTCGCTTACGCCAGCCCCGGCCCCCGCACCGGAATGCTCGTGAACGTCGGTGCCGGTGCCGGGTCCTTGAAGAAGTCGTTGCCCTTGTCGTCGACGACGATGAACGCCGGGAAGTCCTCGACCTCGATCTTCCAGACGGCCTCCATGCCGAGCTCCTCGTACTCGACGACCTCGACCTTCTTGATGCAGTCCTGGGCGAGCCGGGCCGCGGGCCCGCCGATCGAGCCCAGGTAGAAGCCGCCGTGCGACCCGCACGCGTCCGTGACCTGCTGCGAGCGGTTGCCCTTCGCCAGCATCACCTTGGAACCGCCCGCCGCCTGGAACTGCTCGACGTAGGAGTCCATGCGCCCGGCCGTCGTCGGGCCGAAGGAACCGGACGCGTAGCCCTCGGGAGTCTTCGCCGGACCCGCGTAGTACACCGGGTGGTCCTTCAGGTACTGCGGCATCTCCTCGCCCGCGTCCAGCCGCTCCTTGATCTTGGCGTGCGCGATGTCACGGGCCACGACCAGCGGCCCGGAGAGCGAAAGCCGTGTCTTCACCGGGTACTTGGTCAGCTCGGCGAGGATGTCGTCCATCGGCTGGTTGAGGTCGATCTTCACGACGTCGGACGACTCGTCCAGGTGCTCGTCCGTCGTCTCCGGCAGGAACCGCGCCGGGTCGGTCTCCAGCTGCTCCAGGAACACACCCTCGGCGGTGATCTTCGCGACGGCCTGGCGGTCGGCGGAGCAGGACACGGCGATCGCGACGGGGCAGGACGCGCCGTGCCGGGGCAGCCGGACGACCCGTACGTCGTGGCAGAAGTACTTGCCGCCGAACTGCGCGCCGATCCCGATCTTCTGCGTCAGCTCGAAGACCTTCTCCTCCAGCTCCTTGTCCCGGAATCCGTGCCCGAGCGGCGACCCCTCCGCCGGGATCTCGTCCAGGTAGTGCGCGGAGGCGTACTTCGCGGTCTTCAGCGCGTACTCGGCGCTCGTGCCACCCACCACGATCGCGAGGTGGTACGGCGGACAGGCGGCCGTACCCAGCGAACGGATCTTCGCCTCCAGGAACTTCATCATGGAGGCCTCGTTCAGGACGGCCTTCGTCTCCTGGTAGAGGAACGACTTGTTGGCCGAGCCGCCGCCCTTGGCCATGAACAGGAACTTGTACGCGCCGCCGTCCGTCGCGTACAGCTCGATCTGCGCCGGGAGGTTGGAGCCGGTGTTCTTCTCCTCCCACATGGTGAGCGGAGCCATCTGCGAGTACCGCAGGTTGAGGTTCAGGTAGGCGTCGTAGATGCCGCGCGAGAGGGCCGCCTCGTCGCCGCCCTCCGTGAGCACGTTCTGCCCGCGCTTGCCCATCACGATCGCCGTACCCGTGTCCTGGCACATGGGCAGCACACCGGCGGCCGCGATGTTCGCGTTCTTCAGCAGGTCCAGGGCGACGAACTTGTCGTTGCCCGACGCCTCGGGGTCGTCGATGATCCGGCGCAGCTGGGCCAGGTGGGCCGGGCGCAGATAGTGCTGGATGTCGTGGATGGCCTCGGCGGCCAGCTTGCGCAGCGCCTCGGGCTCCACCTTGAGGAACGTGCGCCCGTCGGCCTCGAACGTGGAGACACCCTCGGAGGTCACCAGCCGGTACGGGGTGGTGTCCTCTCCCATGGGGAGCAGATCGGTGTACTCGAACTCAGGCATGTCGCCCATTCCTCACTCGACAAGGCTGTTGTCGGGCTCGCGCGCCCCTGCGGCTCACTCGCCGACGGCTGACCTCCGTTGGCAGCGGCACCAGCGTAGAACCTGCCTCCGAAGGCGGGCTTGTGAGGTAAGGCTCAGTTCGTCGTCCACGAGTTGTCCACACCCCTAGTCGCGATCTATCGCGAGTGGGTACTCTGCTGTCGTGGACCTTCAGAAGCGCCCCACCCAGGAACCGCCGTTGTCGTCTGCCGAACTGCGCGCCTCCGACGCCGACCGTGACCGCATCACCGACCTCCTGCGCGACGCCCTCGCCGAGGGCCGCCTCACCGCGGAGGAGCACTCCGAGCGCGTCGAGGGCGTGCTCGCCGCCAAGACGGTGGGCGAACTGGACGTCTTCGTACGGGACCTGCCGGCCGGTCAGGCCCGGACGGCGGGGCGGGCGTATGCGCCGCCCGTCTCCTCCGTGCCCAACCGCCCGACGCCGGGTGCCATCCCGATCGACCCCGACGACCGCCTGGTGGCCGTCTTCAGCGCCTCGATGCGCAAGGGGCGTTGGCGGGCCGGCCGCCGTATCCACGCGTACGCGATATTCGGCAGCGTCGAGATAGACCTCAGCGAGGCGCTCTTCGAGCACCGCCAGGTGATGATCAAGGCGATCTCGATCTTCGGCAGCGTCGAGATCCGCGTCCCGGAGAACGTCTCGCTGCGCGGCAGCGGGGGCGGCATCCTCGGCAACTTCGAGGTGGACGCCCTGGATTCGGGTGAGACCGACGCCCCCGTCGTCTATGTGGACGGACTGGCCGTACTCGGGAGCATCGAGGCGAAGCCCAAGCGGGGCAAGGTGATCGCCGACCTCCTCGACCGGGTGACCGACCATGTCTCCCGCAAGGTGGACGATCATTTGCGCAAACACCTGGATCGTTGACGGTTGTGAATTCGACCACGCCCGGACGCCACCCGAAAGGATCCGGTCCGGTTGTGACGACAGCGTGCTGACGCCGAATTCCAGCGGATCGGGACTCAGTGCATAGGCACGCGCACAGCGGGTAGGCCTTGCTGCATCGTCTCTCGCTCGCGAAGCCGTCGTCAGGAGTAGACCGTGCTGCATCCGCCGCATTCGTCCCTGCAGGTCGCTGCCGTGCCGCCCCAGCGGGTGCCAGTGCGCGACAGGGACCAGGACGCCCCGTGGCACACGGAGGCCGTGTGCCGGCGCGACGAGGCCGGGTTGTTCTTCGCCCCCTCCAAAGAGCCCACCGCGGCCAGGCTCTCCCGGGAGGAAGCCGCCAAGCGCGTCTGCGGCCGCTGCCCCGTCATGGTCGAGTGCCGAGAACACGCACTCCTGCAACCCGAGCCCTACGGAGTCTGGGGCGGCCTGACAGCAGCGGAACGCCGCGTGGTGCTCGCCCGAAGGCGCCGCCGAGACGTCGAGATGAAGAAGGCGGCCAGGACGAGCGGGACGATAGCGGCCGCAGGCTGACGCCGATCCGTACAGCAAAGGCGCCCTCTCCGCACAAGAGGGCGCCTTTCCCCGTGCCGACCGGGGGCTTCTGCTTTTCAGGGGCGCGGGGAACTGCGCGACAAGCCACGAACGACCTGCGGTGTGAAGACGGCCGCAGTCACCTTCCCCAAGGCGCAACCGGCGGAGCTACTTGGCCTTCTCGAAATCGATGGAGCTGTACGCCCGCAGCTTGCTCAGCCGGTGCACCGAGTCGATCCGCCGCACCGTCCCCGACTTCGACCGCATCACGATCGAGTCGGTGGTCGCGGTCTCCGACCGATACCGCACCCCACGAAGCAGCTCACCGTCGGTGATCCCCGTGGCGACGAAGAACACGTTCTCCCCGGAGACCAGGTCATCGGTCATCAGCACCCGGTCGAGGTCATGCCCCGCATCGATGGCCCGCTGCCGTTCCGCGTCGTCCTTCGGCCACAACTTGCCCTGAATCGTGCCGCCGAGGCACTTCACCGCACAGGCCGAGATGATGCCCTCGGGCGTACCGCCCACGCCGAGCAGCAGATCGACCCCCGTGCCCTCCCGCAGCGCCAGGATCGAGCCCGCGACATCCCCGTCGGAGATGAGCTTGATGCGCGCCCCGGCCTCCCGGATCTCCTTGATGATGCCCTCGTGCCGGGGCCGGTCCAGGATGACCACGGTCACATCGTCGGGCGCGGACCGCTTCGCCTTGGCGACCCGGCGGATGTTCACCGAGATCGGCGCGTCGATGTCGACGAAGTCGGCCGCCTCGGGCCCGGTGACCAGCTTGTCCATGTAGAAGACGGCCGACGGGTCGAACATCGTGCCCCGGTCGGCCGCCGCGAGCACGGCGATCGCGTTGGTCATGCCCTTGGCCGTCAGCGTCGTACCGTCGATCGGGTCCACGGCGATGTCGCACTCCGGGCCGGTGCCGTCACCGACGCGCTCGCCGTTGAAGAGCATCGGGGCCTCGTCCTTCTCGCCCTCCCCGATCACGACGACGCCGTTCATCGACACGGTGGAGACAAGGGTCCGCATGGCGCGCACGGCGGCTCCGTCCGCCCCGTTCTTGTCCCCGCGGCCGACCCAGCGGCCCGCGGCCATGGCGGCCGCCTCGGTCACCCGTACGAGCTCCAGGGCGAGGTTCCGGTCGGGGGCCTCGGAGGGGACTTCGAGTTCGGACGGCAGCTGATGATTCTCGGTCATCGGAACGCACCTTTCTGATACGACGACGGCCGGATGAGGGTTCCGCCCGACTCTATCGTCAGTTCGACAGAATGAGCAGGGGACCCCACGGATGAGCAGACCAGTGCACCTGCGACGATGAGGGCGTGGCAGGCATGAAAGGCAAGCAGACCGTTCGCGACATGGTCCTCTCCCTCGGGGTCGTCGTGCTGGCGGCATGGGTCATCTATCTCTTCATCCCGCATGACGAGACGGAGCCGGAACTCAAGCGTGTCGACTACCGCGTCGAACTGCTGACGGCGCGCCGCGCTGCTTCCTATCCGGTGGCCGCGCCCGAAGGCCTGCCCGACACCTGGAAGGCGACGTCCGTCCGCTTCCGGGGTGACGAGTCCGACCACTGGCACCTCGGGTTCCACGACCCCGACGGGCAGTACGTGGCGATCGAGCAGTCCGCCGAGAAGCCGTCGCGGTTCATCCAGGACGCCACCCAGGACGCGAAGAGGACCGAGGCCACGCAGCGGATCGGCGACGAGACCTGGACGCGGTACGAGGGCGAGCGCTACGACGCCCTGGTGGTGCGGCGCGAGGGATCCACGACCGTGATCGCCGGCACGGCGTCGTTCGACCGGCTGACGAAGATGGCCGAGGCGCTCAAGACGGAGTGACGGCGCGTGGCGTGAACGTGTGAAGGGCCCCCGGCGTGCGCCGGGGGCCCTTCACCATGGCCGGGATGAGACACCATGGCCGGGGTGAGACTCAGACCGTGGTGATGACCTCGTCGAAGGCCAGGCGCGGGGAGCGCGGGTAGGACGCGTCCTCGCCGGGCCTGCCGATGTTGACGACCATCAGCGGGGTGTGGTCGTCGTCCAGGAACTCCTTCTGGACACCGGCGAAGTCGAAGCCGGTCATCGGGCCGGCGGCCAGGCCCGCGGCGCGCACGCCGATGATGAAGTACGCGGCCTGGAGGGCGGCGTTCATACCGGCGGCGGACTCACGGGCCGCGCGCTCGGCGAAGAAGAGGTCCTTGGCCTGCGGGAACGCCGGGAACAGGGTCGGCAGCTCCTCGTGGAACTCGTTGTCCGCGGCGAGGATCGCGACCAGCGGGGCGGTGGCCGTCTTGGCCTGGTTGCCCTCGGCCATGTGGGGCACCAGACGCTCGCGGGCCTCTGCGGAGCGGACCAGGACGATGCGCAGCGGGGTCTGGTTGAAGGCGGTCGGGCCGTACTTGACCAGGTCGTAGATCGCCTGTACCTGCTCCTCGGTCACCGGCTCGTCGGTGAACGTGTTGGCGGTGTGAGCCTCGCGGAACAGCAGGTCCTGGGCGGCGGGGTCGAGAACGAGGGACATGGGACAACCTTCGTGAGGCATGCGGTTTACGTCCTCGACGCTACGCGAAGGATGTTCAAGTTTCAACCAAGGCGGGGGCTAGTGATCCGCCTCACAGGGCGCCGTCGATCGAGCGGCCGGAACTCAACCCCTCTTGTCCTCGCCGCCCCGCTCCTCGTCCTCCGCCAGCGCCGCGTCCAGCCGCGCCCGGGCCCCGTCCAGCCAGCGGCGGCAGACCTTGGCCAGCTCCTCGCCGCGCTCCCAGAGGGCGAGGGACTCCTCCAGCGTCGTACCGCCCGCCTCCAGACGGCGGACGACCTCGATCAGCTCGTCCCGCGCCTGCTCGTACCCGAGGGCGCGGTCGGCCTCCAAGGCCCCCGCCGCCTCGGTCGTCCCGCCGGCCTCGCTCACGTTGCTGGTCATGCGGCCCACCTTATGCGTCCCCTCCGACAGTCCCTGCTCCGTCGACCCGGACGACGAACTCGCCCTCGGCCACCCGCGCCCGCAACGGCTCCTCCGGCGTGACCTCGCCGGGCGCGCGGACCACATGCCCGTCGGCCCGCTGCAGTACCGCGTACCCCCGCTGGAGCGTCGCCGCGGGGGAGAGGGCCACCACGCGCGCGTGCGTGTGCGTCAACTCCGAGACGGCACGGTCCAGATGGTGACCGAGGCAGCGGCGGCCCCGGTCCAGGAGCGAGGCCACCTGGTCGGCACGCTCGTCGATCATGCGATGTGGATCCTCTATCGAGGGGCGCGCGAGGGCATGCGCGAGCCCCCGCTCCTCCCGGTCCACGAACGCCTCCACGCACCGCCGCGCGCGGTCCCGCAGCCACTGCACCCGCTCGTACTCCTCGCCCACGTCCGGCACGACCTTCTTGGCCGCGTCGGTCGGCGTGGACGCGCGCAGGTCCGCCACATAGTCCAGCAGCGGCGTGTCCGGCTCGTGGCCGATCGCCGACACGACCGGCGTACGACAGGACGCGACCGCCCGTACGAGCTGCTCGTCGGAGAACGGCAGCAGGTCCTCCACGCTGCCGCCGCCGCGCGCCACGATGATGACGTCCACGCCCTCCAGCACGTCCAGTTCCTTCACGGCCTGCACGACCTGCGGCACCGCGTGCACGCCCTGCACGGCGACATTGCGCACCTCGAAGCGGACGGCCGGCCAGCGGTGCCGTGCGTTCTCCAGCACGTCCCGCTCGGCCGCGGAGGCCCGGCCGCACACGAGCCCGATCAGCTGCGGCAGAAACGGCAGCGCCTTCTTCCGC
The DNA here is from genome assembly GCF_024612015.1 of Streptomyces sp. CA-210063. NCBI lineage: Bacteria > Bacillati > Actinomycetota > Actinomycetes > Kitasatosporales > Streptomycetaceae > Streptomyces > Streptomyces sp. CA-210063. The sequence continues at coordinate 3,589,230 of NZ_CP102512.1, read as the reverse complement.
TCGGGCGCGAACAGCCCCTCGCTCGCCAGTGACTTCTTCAACTGCTCGAGGCGCGCCAGCAGTTCACCGACACCGACCGGCTTTATCTCGGTGGCCCGCAGCGACAGCTGCCCACGCGGCGCGTACCACTCCGGCTTCGCGTGGACGACGACCCGCGCACCCTCGCTCACGACGTCCGCGATGGCGTCGAACACCTGCCGGTAGCAGGTCACACCCACGGAGATGTCGTGCGACGGGTCCCGCAGCGTAAGGAACACGACGCCCGCGCCAGGGCGCCGCGACAACTGCGTGATCTGCCCCTCGACCCACACCGCGCCGAGCCGGTCGATCCAGCCGCCGATGAGCCGGGAGACCTCGCCGACGGGGAGGGGGGATTCGGCGGACGTGTTGAGAGCCATGTGGGGAGCGTAACGGGGGGCACGGACAGGGCCGCCCAAGAGCTCGTGGGGACGGGGTGCGTTGGCGGGTGCGGGTGCGTTGTGGTTGCTCGCGCAGTTCCCCGCGCCCCTGAAAAGCAGGGGCTGCGCCCGTGCTTTTCGGCCCGCACGGGCCGTGTCTTTTTAGGGACGCGGGGAACTGCGCGACCAGCCCCCACCTACCCGCACCCGCCCACACACAGGCACCCCCCACCCCCTGACGCGCTCCCACCGGCGGAGCCCCTCGCAGGGGAACCCCTACGATGGGAGACATGACCGCTTCGCCTGGCCGCCGCCGTGTCCTCCTCGCCGCCCCGCGCGGCTACTGCGCGGGCGTCGACCGCGCCGTGATCGCCGTCGAGAAGGCCCTGGAGCAGTACGGGGCCCCGATCTACGTCCGCCACGAGATCGTCCACAACAAATACGTCGTGCAGACGCTGGAGAAGAAGGGCGCCATCTTCGTCGAGCAGACGGAGGAGGTTCCCGAGGGGAACATCGTCATGTTCTCGGCGCACGGCGTGGCCCCGACCGTCCACGACGAGGCCCAGCGCGGCAAGCTCGCCACCATCGACGCCACCTGTCCGCTGGTCACCAAGGTCCACAAGGAAGCGATCCGGTACGCGGGCGAGGACTTCGACATCCTCCTGATCGGGCACGAGGGCCACGAAGAGGTCATCGGCACGTCCGGCGAGGCGCCGGACCACATCCAGCTCGTCGACGGCCCCGAGGACGTCGCCAAGGTCGAGGTCCGCGACCCGTCCAAGATCGTCTGGCTCTCCCAGACCACGCTCTCCGTCGACGAGACCATGGAGACGGTCGGCGCGCTCAAGGAGAAGTTCCCGCTGCTCGTCTCGCCGCCCAGCGACGACATCTGCTACGCCACCCAGAACCGCCAGCTCGCCGTGAAGCAGATGGGCGCCGAGGCGGAGCTGGTCATCGTGGTCGGCTCCCGCAACTCCTCCAACTCGGTCCGCCTCGTCGAGGTCGCCAAGCTCGCCGGCTCCCGCGAGGCGTACCTCGTGGACTTCGCGAGCGAGATCGAGGAGGCCTGGCTGGAAGGCGTGGAGACCGTCGGCGTCACCTCGGGCGCCTCCGTCCCGGAGGTCCTCGTCGAGGAAGTCCTGGAGTGGCTCGCCCAGCACGGCTACGAGGACGTCGAACTGGTCAAGGCCGCCGAGGAGTCGATCACCTTCTCCCTGCCCAAGGAGCTGCGCCGCGACCTGCGCGCGGAGGCAGCCACCCTGGTCGCCGAGCGCACCGGGCAGGGCCCCGCCGGAGCCTGATGGCCCCAATCACGCGGTACGGCCCCGGAACGTGAAGGTTCCGGGGCCGTGCACGTTCGAGGACGTGAGGATTCCGGCACCCGGCGCCGGCCGGGTACCTCGCGAGCGTGACTGTCAGTCGTACGACGTAACGTAGGGCCATGCACATCTTCGGCGTGGACATCGGTGGTTCCGGGATCAAGGGCGCTCCCGTGGACCTGGACCTGGGCGACCTGGCGGACGAGCGGTACAAGGTGCTGACCCCGCACCCGTCGACGCCCGACTCGGTGGCCGACGGGGTCAAGGAGGTCGTCGACCACTTCGGCTGGACCGGCCCGGTCGGCATCACCTTCCCCGGCGTGGTCACCGGCGGTGCCACGATCCGTACGGCGGCCAACGTCGACAAGAGCTGGATCGACGTCGACGCACGCACCTTCCTCGGCGACCGGCTCGGCGGCCTGCCGGTGACCGTGGTGAACGACGCGGACGCGGCGGGCGTCGCCGAGATGCGGTTCGGCGCGGGGCGCGACCGCCAGGGCACGGTCATCATGCTCACCTTCGGCACGGGCATCGGCAGCGCCCTCTTCTGCGACGGCGTCCTCGTGCCCAACACGGAGCTGGGCCACCTGGAGCTGCACGGCCATGACGCCGAGACCCGCGCCTCCACCAAGGCCAAGGACGACGAGGAGCTGACCTGGGAGCACTGGGCCAAGCGCGTCACCAAGTACCTGGCCCATGTCGAGATGCTCTTCTCGCCCGAGCTCTTCATCATCGGCGGGGGCGTCAGTCGCAAGTCCCAGAAGTTCCTCCACCTCATCGAGGACATCAAGGCGGAGATCGTCCCGGCCCAGCTGCAGAACAACGCGGGCATCGTGGGCGCGGCGATGCGGGCGACGAAGGCCTGAGCGCTCCGCTGGAGGCCGGGTGTTGAACGCGCGGGCCGGTGGGGGCTGGTCGCGCAGTTCCCCGCGCCCCCTTGCGGGGCGCGGGACCGCGCCCCGGCTCCAGCAGGTTCGCTTCGGGGCTGGAAGGGCGGCCTCAGTGGAGAGCGGGTCGGGAGCGGCCGGCTAGGAACTCCGGGGGACCGTACGGCGGGGCTGGGCCGGAGGCCTCGGGGCCCGGGGCCCGACCGGCCGGCCCTCGTAGGGGGGCCGGGCCTGGGCGCCGGGTGGCCGGGTTTGCGCGCCAGGGGTGCGGACTTGGGCGACGCCAGGTGTCCGGACTTGACCCTGCCCGCCGATTCGCTCCCGTACCCGTTCCCTCTCCCGCTCGGCCGCTCGCTGCGCCATCAGCCGGACCTTGCGCACGGTCACGATGAGCCCGGCGACGAGGGTGCCGCCGTACAGCCAGCCCGCCTGCATGGCGAGGGCGGTGATCAAGGCCATCAGGTGCCCGCCGAGGCCGTCCTCGCCACCGGCGATCAGCGGGAGACCGGCCGCGAAGGCGATCGGTACGACGACCGGGGCGCTCGCCAGGTCGCCGCCTCGCACCCACACCGCGCTCAACGCGCTGACCAGCAGGAACAGCACCCCGTACAGGATGGGGGACGCGCCGAAGAGCAGCCGGTCGAGGCCGGCGAGCGCGAACATCGTCACCCCGCAGAACAATCCGCAGCCCAGCCCGGTGAGACGTGGGTTCGGCATCCGGCGCACGGCCCGTGAGACGCGCCGCACGGCTCGGACCGGTGGCGGTACGGGCCCGCGCGCGACCGGAGCACGGCGCGGCACGCCCACGCCGGGACCCCGGCCCCCTCTGCTCGCCTGCGGAGGAAGGGGTGTGCCGCTCAGCGGCCCGGTCCGAGGGGGGTGCGTCCTGTGCTGCTCCACTCGACCAACTTAGGTCGGTTAATGTGCCGAATGGGTTCACAGACACGCCGTTGGGCGGACGTTGGCCAAGCGTTCGATACCTCGCCGGGGCGGGCGTCGGCACGCCGTAAACTGGGGGATCGGCCAGCCCTCTGGCCGCTGGGGCACGATCCGCCGGACAGGCCTCAGGCCCCAGGCCCTGCCGCTCCAGCCCTCCGGCCGCCTGGCCCTCCTACGTACGGGAAGTCGCAAACGTGTCGCTCACGATCGGAATCGTCGGTCTGCCCAACGTCGGCAAGTCGACCCTGTTCAACGCCCTGACCAAGAACGACGTGCTGGCGGCCAACTACCCGTTCGCCACGATCGAGCCGAACGTCGGCGTCGTGGGTGTCCCGGACGAGCGCCTGGCCAAGCTGGCCGAGATCTTCGGCTCGCAGCGCGTGCTCCCCGCCACCGTCGACTTCGTCGACATCGCGGGCATCGTGCGCGGCGCCAGCGAGGGCGAGGGCCTCGGCAACAAGTTCCTCGCGAACATCCGCGAGTCGGACGCGATCTGCCAGGTCATCCGCGCCTTCCAGGACGAGAACGTCGTCCACGTCGACGGCAAGGTCTCGCCCAAGGACGACATCGAGACGATCAACACCGAGCTGATCCTCGCCGACCTCCAGACCATCGAGAAGGTCCTGCCGCGCCTGACGAAGGAGTCGCGCATCAAGAAGGACATCGCCCCGAAGGTCGCCGCAGTCGAGGCCGCCAAGGAGATCCTGGAGAAGGGCGACACCCTCTTCTCGCAGGGCATCGTGCAGGGCTCCGGCAACGAGGAGCTCCTCCACGACCTGCACCTGCTCACCACCAAGCCGTTCCTGTACGTCTTCAACGTCGACGAGGACGAGCTGACCGACGAGGACTTCAAGAACGAGCAGCGCGCCCTCGTTGCCCCCGCCGAGGCGATCTTCCTCAACGCCAAGCTGGAGCAGGACCTCGCCGAGCTGGACGACGCGGACGCGATGGAGCTGCTGGAGTCGGTCGGCGCCGAGGAGCCGGGCCTCGCGACCCTCGCCCGCGTCGGCTTCAACACCCTCGGCCTGCAGACGTACCTCACGGCCGGCCCCAAGGAATCCCGCGCCTGGACCATCAAGAAGGGCGCCACGGCCCCCGAGGCCGCCGGTGTCATCCACACCGACTTCCAGAAGGGCTTCATCAAGGCCGAGGTCATCTCCTTCGCCGACCTGGTGGAGACCGGCTCGGTCGCCGAGGCCCGCGCCAAGGGCAAGGCTCGCATGGAGGGCAAGGACTATGTGATGCAGGACGGGGATGTCGTCGAGTTCCGCTTCAATGTCTAGCCGGTGACTTAGCACCACTTCGCTGATCTGGCAAACATGCAGGTCAAGTTGGGTCTGACTCTTCGGGGTCAGGCCCCTTGATTTTTACCGTGCTGGATAGGTGCTGGATTTTCTGACCTCTCGTCACCTGTCATCACCCCTGCTCATGCCTACCGTGCTGGATCCGTGCTGGGGAGGATGAGCGCGCCCATGCTGGGGTGTGCACTGTCCAGGGTGTGGCGGTGGCGGGAACTGCATGGGCGAACGACCTCCCTACGCCAGCCGCGAGCAGCCAGTCCGCGCGGACATCGGGGCACACCGAGCGACGCCCGTCCGCTCGGACTTGCGCGTGGCCGTCCAGCGCGTCACCACCGGCCGGCGCAGGTGGCAGCCGCGCGTCGGCAGGCAACCGCCTGCTGGGTCGAGCCCTCCTGGGTCGGGTGGTATCCGGGGCGGAAGTAGCGCAGCACCGAGCGGGCGAACGCGCCCGGCGGGGGCAACAGGTCCTTGCGGGCCGCGGCCAGGTAGTCGCGGAAGCGGACCTTGACCCGGTCGTCGAGTTCGGGGTCGGCGCTCATCAGGAAGCGGACTCCGCGGATCCATAGCCGGGTCAGCACCGGAGTGGTGACGAGCATGCCGACCGCTCGGCGCCGGTACCGGGGATCGAGGTGCACCAGCAGGTCGAACGCGACCGAACGGTGTTCGACCTCCTCCGCGCCGTGCCAGCGGAACAGATCGAGCATCGCGGGATCCGCGCCGGCCTGGTCCAGGTGCCCGTTGCTGAGAATCCAGTGCCCCATGTACGCGGTGAAGTGCTCGAAGGCCGCTATGAGGGCGAGCCGTTGGAGCAGGTGCGCGTGCGTGGCGGCCGGCGTCAGCTCCGGCCGGTCTCCGAGCACCCTCCGGAAGATCCATTCGGACTGCCGGGTGTACGGAGCCGGGTCCAGCCCCTTGGTGAGCAGGTGCTCCAGGACCTCCTGGTGCGCCTCGGCGTGCATCGCTTCCTGGCCGATGAAGCCGCGTACGTCCTCGCGCAGCCGGTCATCGGTGATCAGTGGCAGTGCCTGCTCGAAGGTGCGCACGAACCAGCGTTCGAGTTCGGGGAGCATGAGGTGGAGCACATCGAAGGTGTGGGTCGCGAAGGGCTCACCCGGCAGCCAGTGCAGCGGGGTGGTGCTCCAGTCGAAGGTGACGTCCCGGGGTTGCAGCACCAGGTCGTGGTTGGGTCTCGGCGGCCCGGCCCGGATGTGCCTCGGAGATCACCGCCTGCCGTCACGAACGGCTCACCGTCAGGCTGCGGGCGGCCGGCCTCGGAGCCATCGCCGACCTGGGATTCGTCGGGCTCGACGACAGCGGCCCCGACGCCGATCCGGCGGTGATCACCGGCTACAAGGCCGCCCGGAACCGGCCGCTGACGCGCGGGCAGAAGCTGTCCAACAAGGCCCTTGCCGCAGTACGGGCGCCGGTCGAGCACGGCTTCGCCCACCTGAAGAACTGGCGCGTCCTCGGCAAGGTACGCACCGACCCGAAGTGGGCGACCGCCCTGGTGAGGGCTCTGCTGGTCCTGACGAACCGCGAAGTCTCCCGGTGACCGACGATCTTCGCCGAAGCGTGACGGGCGCCGATGGTGCCGGGTCGCCGCCCGCCGTCGAGGGGGCGTTTTCTGAACGCCATCCTCTGCGTGAACCGGACCGGGATCCCCTGGCGTCACCTCCTGCTCGACTACCCGCACAACGGCACACGGTGCGGTAGGTTATAGGTCGACCACTAATGCAGGAGGGAAGATGACAGTCCAGGAAGACGACGCCGCCCGCCGCGCCGCTGCCCAGCACGCCGTGGCCGAGCACCTGCGCCTCACAGCAGCCGGACACACCGAGGAGTGGGTGAAGCTGTTCGCCCCGGACGCGGTGCTCGAGTTCCCGTACGCGCCGGCCGGCGTGCCCCAGCGGGTAACGGGGCGAGACGCACTGTGCGCGCACATGAGCAACTTTCCCGACACCTTCGACGTGGAGTTCGTCGACCTGGTGTTCCACGAGACGGTCGATCCGAGTCTGGTGATCGCCGAATTCCGCTCGAAGGGCACGGCGCTGCCGACCGGCAAGCCGTACGAGCAGACGTGCATCTCCGTCGTCCGGACCGATGACGACGCGCGCATCACCCACTACCTGGACTACTGGAACCCGCTGGTGGCGATCGAGGCGCTCACGCCCCACGACGTGCCGTCCGACTCTGACCTCAGCGTGACGTTTGGAGGCTGAGGGGAGCCGTGTTTGACTGACGCCCATGCCTGCCGCCGGTACCAGCACGAAGAGCGACGAACGACGTCGGGCCATCATGGCCGCCGCGGTCGACTGCTTCGCGCAAAAGGGTTTCTACGGTACGACGACGCACGAGATCGCAGACTGGGTCGGCGTCTCTCAGCCGTATCTCTACCGCCTGTACCCGAACAAGGAAGCACTGTTCGCGGCGGCGGTCGACCACGTGTCCGTCGTCATGACCGAAACACTGGTCGCGCACTCGCCGGCCTCGGGTGGGGCCGGACCGGCGCCCGAGGCGGCATTGGATGCCGCACGCGGCGCCTACGCCGCGCTCGTCGCGGACCGGAACATCCTGCGTTTCCTCATGCACGCGAACTGTGCCGTCGGCGAGCCGCTGGTGGAGCAGGCCGTGCGCCGGTGCTACGCCAAGCAGGTTGACACCGTTCGGCAACTGCTGGGCGACGACGACGCCGTGCGACGCTGGTTCGGCGCCGGAATGCTGGACAACGTGGTCGCCGTGCTGGGTCTGGCCGACATCGACGAGCCGTGGGCGCACGTCCTCACCGCTCGATGACCCGACACCGGCAGTACGGCGACGACGGCCCCGAGTCCACCTCGTAGGCCAACTCGGCCGATGGAACTCGGCTTCTTCAGCCGCGGGCGAGCTTCGTCCGGGTCAGCCTCCCGGGCGGGCGTCGGGGCGACGGCCGCGACGGCCTCCGCCGCGGCCCGGTCCTGCTCGGCCGGCCGGTTCAGGACCCGGCGATCACGAGCTCCTCCCTCTCGGCCCGGACCTCCTGCAGCTGCTTGGCCAACTGCGCAGCAAGCGTGTCCAGTTCACTGCGGCGAGCCGTGATCCACTCCAGCTCCCGCATCCCCACCCTCCCACGCTCTCCCGGCGTACCGGCCCGGCCGCGGATCGTAAGAGCGGCACAGCGGTCGGCGCAGCACAAACCGAAGACCGCTCCGAACGACATGTCAGACGATCTTCGCCGTGGACACCGGCCGACGACCAGCGCGAGTAGCTCTCCCGACCCTCACACCAGATCCGTGACCAGCAACTTCACGATGCACACCACTCATTGGGCTGCCCATGGCGCGGGAGGCCGCTCGTGCCCCTCATCCTTTTGCCCACGCTCTCGAACGCCAGGCGGGCGTCTTCCGTGCTCCGCGTCAAGGCGGCGGCGATCGCCTTCTCGCCCGGGAAGAGTCGGAAGAGGTGCAGCTGCGTGACACCGGCACGCTTGGCGATCGCCTCGACAGGGGTGTCGTAGTAGCCCTTGAGCGCCAACTCGCGATCGCGGCGCGGGGATGGCGCTGTCGCGTCTCTCCTGCCTGCTCATCCGGCGCGTGCCGCCCTGCCGGCGGGCGCCGGTCAGCTCAACACGAAGCCGGTCGGTGACGCGGCCGGCATCAGTTCCGTGCTTGAGCTTGCGCATCGGAAACCGATCGGTTTACAGTGAGGCCAAGGGGAAACCGATCGGTTTCCTCAATGAGTTCGGGAGTGCATGATGACGACCAATCGACCGGTGGCCCTCGTGACGGGCGCGTCCTCCGGCATCGGCAAGCAGACCGCGCTCGCGCTGGTCGCAGCGGGTTTCGACGTGGCCGGCACGGGCCGGGACACCTCGCGGGTCGCCCCGCTCGGCGGTGTGACGTTCTTCGACCTCGACGTGGTCAGTGACAAGTCGGTCACCACGGTGGTCCAGCAGGTGATCGGGCGGTTCGGGCGGATCGACGTCCTGGTCAACAACGCCGGCATCGGCTCCATCGGTGCGGCCGAGGAGACCTCCGTCGCGCAGGCCCAGGGCGTGTTCGACATCAACGTCTTCGGGGTCATGCGCATGATCAAGGAGGTCCTGCCGCACATGCGCGCCCAGGGACGTGGGCGCATCATCAACCTCTCGTCCGTGCAGGGCTTCATCCCCGCCCCCTACATGGCCGTCTACGGCGCGTCCAAGCACGCCATCGAGGGCTACTCCCAGTCCCTGGACCACGAGGTCCGGCAGTACGGCGTCCGCTCGCTCCTCGTCGAACCCGCCTACACCAACACCGGATTCGAGGCCAACAGCGCCAAGCCCGACACCCCCCTGCAGACCTACGCCGGCCAGCGGCACGTCTTCGACCGCCTGATGGAGGAGGCGATCAAGGGCGGCGACGACCCCGCCGTGGTCGCCAAGACGATCGTCACGGCCGCGACCGACGCGAAGCCGAAACTGCGCTACGCCGCCGGTCCCATGGCCGGACGCGCACGCATGCTCCGCTTCGTTCCCGCCTGGGTCCTGGACAAGCAGATCCGCACGATGAACAAGCTCACCGGCTGACATCCCCCGCCCCGCGCACCCCGCCACCCGCAAACCCCATCGCGCCGCCGATACCGGGAGAGACCCATGTCCGAGACCCTGCACTCCGCCGCCGCTACCGTCGCGCGCTGGCGCTCCGCCGAGGAACGCGGTGACGTCGACGCCGCGGTCGCGTGCCTGAGCCCGGACGTCGTGCTCAGCTCGCCGCTCACCGACCAGTTCCGCTTCGAGGGAACTGACCAGCTGCGCGACTTCCTGACCGTGGCGTTCACGGCGGTCAAGGACGTCCGGTACCACACCCAGACCGGCGAGGGCGACACGTACGCCCTGGTCTACCGGGCACGGGTGGGGTCCCAGTCGTTCGAGGAGGTGCAGATGCTGCGGCTCGACGACCAAGCACGCATCACGGAGATCACGCTCTTCGGGCGTCCGATGCCGGCCCTCACCGCCCTGATGCACCTCATGGGTCCCGCGCTCGCTCGCCAGCAGGGCCGCCGGGGCCTTGCGACGCTCATGAGCGTCAGCACCATGCCCATTCACGCGATGGTCTCCTCGGGGGACCGCAGCATGGTCGCAAAGACCCGCCCGGCAGCCCGGCAGGCCTGAGAGCACCAGGTCCACGGGGCGTTTGACCCCGTTCCCCTTCCACGAGTGGGCCGCAGCCGCGGGCGATGTCCCCGGCGGACAGCTTCGGGTAGAAGGAACGCAGGAGGTACCTGCCGTCCAGGTGGGCTTCGGCTCGCCCTGACCACACGGGCGAAGCCGACTCCCCGAGAGCGGCCGCTGGAGGCGGCGTCCTCCACCGGCCACGGCAACGTCCCGCCGATCCCCCACACGCGCCGAGGTGACGCGGCAACTCGCCGCGCCCTCCAGCGACTTGACCCAACAGGAGACGCTCGCATGAAACGACGTACGTTCCTCACGGCAACCACCGCGTCGCTGGCCGCCACCCAACTCGCCGGACCCGCCTACGCCTCCGCCTCCGGTTCAACAGCCAGAAACTACGAGGTCGTTGCCCGCTTCTGGGGCGCGATGCCGACGGGTGTCACCCTCTCGCGCCGCGGCCGGGTCTTCGTCAACTTTCCCCGCTGGGGCGACGACGTCCCGTTCACCGTCGCCGAACTGCGGGGCGGCAAGCCGGTGGCCTACCCCGACGCCGAGGTGAACCGCGAGGACGCCTTGGACCTGGCCGGGCACTTCCAGTCGGTGCAGAGCGTCGTCGTCGATGCGGCCGACCGACTGTGGATCCTCGACACCGGAAGCCCCCTGTTCGCCGGCTCCTCCTACGGCGGTCCCAAGCTCGTGGCGGTCGACCTGCGCACCGACCGGATCGTACAGAAGATCCTCTTCCCGCCCGAGGTGGTGCCCGCGAACAGCTACCCCAACGACGTGCGCTTCGACCTGCGGCGCGGCGCCGAAGGCACGGCGTTCATCACCGACTCCGGCGGCTCCAACGGCATCATCGTGGTCGACCTCGCCACCGGCCGCTCCTGGCGGCGACTGACCGGCCACCCCTCGGCACTCCCGGACGAGCAGTTCCTTCCCGTCATCGAGGGCGAGCCCTTCATGGTCCGCCCCGCGGGCGGCGAGCCCACGCACTACGAGACCGGCTCCGACGGCATCGCCCTCAGCGCCGACGGCACGCGCCTCTACTACTGCCCGCTCTCCAGCCGCCGACTGCACAGCGTGTCCACCGACGCCCTCGCCGACCCGGACGCCACGGACGCCGAGGTGGCGGCGACGGTCGAAGACCTCGGGTTCAAGCCGATGGCCGACGGCCTGGAGAGCGACGACAAGGGGCGGCTCTACGGCGGCGACCTGGAACACAACACGATCTGGCGCAGAAGCCCGAACGGCACCTACCGGACCCTCGCCCAGGGGACCGACCTGCTCTGGGTCGACACCCTGTCCGTCGCCTCGGACCGGCACCTGTACGCCATCGCCAACCAGCTCAACCGCCTGTCACCCTTCCACGAGGGCAAGGACCTGCGCCGCAAGCCCTACCTCCTGGTCCGCCTGCCGATCGACGCCGGACCCGTCAGGCTCGCGTGACCTCTCCGGCCCGCGCCAGGCAGCCGCCTGGGCGCTGTCGCGGTGCGCACCGAACGCCGCCCCTCCGATCGGCTTGCGCGCAAAAACCGATCAGTTTACGATGAGGGAACCGATCGGTTTCTCGTCACGGCGGCGGGCGAGTTCCGAGCCCTCATTGCTTAGGGGTACGGATGGCTTCCCGCGCGACGCCGTAGGGCAACCGCCTAGTACTCCAGTGCGTTTCGTGAAAAAGGTGTACCCAACGGCACGGGAAGCGTACTCAGATTCCCGCGACCTCAGTCTTCACCCGAGCGCTGAAAGTGCGTTCTTCGCAGTCGGTCTCCGAGATGGCGCAAATCGCGACCGACGTCAACATCATCATCAACAACGATGCCAGCGTACTGCTGCCGGTGTCCCGCGCCCGCCTAGGGCAGCGAACACCAGTTTCCTGATACCGGAGAGGTTATTTGCAATGAGTGCGAATTCGCAGAAGAAGTTTTACGCCCTGAATATGTTTGACGTGACCGACGTGGAGAAGTACCTTGCGTATTTCAGTCGTTTGCCCGAAGTGGCTCCGCAATATGGCGGTCGAATGGTGGCGTTTGGCCGTTTCCGCGACAACGTAGCCGGTGACCTTGCGCCACGGCAGGTTCTGTTTCTCGTTGAATGGGAGTCCGAAGAGGCGTTCAACACCTTCCGGGACGATCCGGACTTGGTCGACTTTCATCCACTGCGGGAGAACGGGACGGCGTCCTATATCTGGCAGACGTTCGATGGTCTCGATATGAGTGACCCCGCCGACGTTTCGCTCGACGACGTGCTGGCGGTGCTCAAGCCTTAAAACCCGCATCGCTACAGAGCCGGATGAGCCGGCTGACGAGTCGTCGGCTGGCGAAAGACGCCTCCGGCAAGCGCGGATTCCATCGGAGGTTCGGCGGTCCAGTTAGCACTCCCGCCGGACTTCTGTATTTCTCCTGGTCAGCGGCCTGGCGGTGGGGAGTGTAGCGGGGGTTTGGCTTGGGTGGGACGGTCTTGGGCCGGCTGTCCCGCACCGTGTGCCCACGCCGCATGTAATGACAGCGCGGTGAGCAGTCCGTCGTCGTGATCCACGATGTACCGACGAACGCCTGGGACCTGGAACTCGAAGAACTCTTCCTGCGGACCGGAGCCCGCTTTTTCCGGGTGAAGGCCCGGCGGCGGATGCGGGACTACGTCCGCGGACTGCTCGGCCCGGTCGGCCGAAAGAACAGCTGGCAGCTCGCCGAGTACACGGAAGGGGTGGATGCGCGATGCGTGTACAGAGGGTGCTGACATCCGGGCCGACGACGGAGTCGTGGACGCTGCTGGGGGATGATCCGCGGCCGGTCGATCCGGTGGAGTCGTTCCTGGCCTACTTGGCGGCGCGAACACCGTCAAGGAGTATGCCCACGACCTGAAGGAACTGGTGGTACTACCTCGACGGCCGCGTCTCGCCGACATCGACCGTCCGCTGTTGGAGCGTCACCTCGCCCACGTCGCTTCCCAACCCGGCGGACACGGCCTGAAGAAGGGCAGGATCAGCAGCCTGAACCTGTTCTTCCAGGCCATCCGGCAGTACCGCTGGCACGACTCCCTGTCGGGCACCGCCGCGTTCTACCCCGGCGACATCCCACCGGAGCCAGCCGCCACGGCCTCACGCCGACTGGCCGGGCACGTCACGGCCCAGGTCGAATCCGAAAAAGAACCTGGACCACTGGGACAACGCCTCCGGCCGCTCGATCACGCTCATCCTCGTCCGCGGCGGGCTGCGGATCTCCAGCGTTATCTGCCTGGACTTCGACTGCCTCCTCCACGACGGCCAAGGAGCCCTCTACTTGCGGTATTTCAACACCCAGATGAAGCGCGAAGCGGCCGTCCCGATCGACGAGGAACTCGAGCAGGCCATCCGCGACCACCAGCAGCGTGTTCTTGAACGCTGGCCCAGGGTACCGGTGTCCTGTTCCCTCGACCGCACGCGAAGGCCTTGGGCAGGCTGCGGATGTCCGACAGCAGCTACGGCCAGATGCTCCGCCGCTGGCTGGCGACCTGCGACATCCGCGATGAGCACGGCTAACCCGTCCGCTTGACACTCCACCAGTGGCGACCCACCTTCGCCTGCCGACTGATCAACCGTGACGTCCCACAGGAAGTCGGTGTCCCTGGTCGGAGCGATGACCGCCGCCGGGAGTTGCTGCCGGGGAGCGTACGGCTTCGTGGCGGTCCGTCCCGGCGGCGAGGGCTGTGTCAGAGCAGGCCCAGTGCGCGCAGGTCGCTCGCGTACTTGGTGATGAGGCCGGGGGACAGGTGCGGGATGGCCCCCTTCTCGCCGATCCCGGCCTCCCGGACGGCGTGCGTGAAGCTGTCGGCGGGGACGGCCGAGCCGTGCGCCGGTTCGCCCGGCTTCGCGAAGGCGTGCAGCAGTGGCAGCACGGACTGCTGGCGTCGCTGCTCCGGTAGCGCCCGCAGGGCGGTTTCGAACGTGGTGAACCACTCGTCGTAGTCCGCGACGCGCCGGATCGTGTGGCCGTCCTGCGCCAGCCAGTCGACGAAGGTGTCCAGTGAGATCCCGTCGTCATGGGGGTTGACGACGTTGTACGTGCGATGGCCGTCCGTGTTGCGCGCGCCGAGGGTGTCGACGGCCTGAGCGACGAAGTCGACGGGCAGCCCGTCGTAGTGTGCTCGCCGCGGGCCGCCCTGGTCGTCGGTGCGGTAGAAGGACGCCGGGGCGATGCCGGTGGCCAGGATGCTGAAGAGCAGGCGGGTGAACATGTCGGGCACGTTCAGCTGCCCCGTGTGGTGGGTGTGGGCGAGGATCATGTCCGAGCGGAACACCGTCACCGGCAGGCCGTAGGTGTCATGGGCCTCGCGCAGCAGGACCTCGCCCGCCCACTTGCTGGTCGAGTAGCCGGTGGCGTAACCGTCGCCGAGCGCGCGCACCGGGCTCAGGGTGCGGATGTCGGTGGTCTCGTCGAACAGTGACGCGTCGGACTCGGTGGACACCGCGGTGGTCGACAGGTAGGTGAACGGCTTCATCCTCCCGGTGAGGGCCAGGCGGATCAGCTCGGCGGTGCCGACGACGTTGGGGCCGAACAGCTGGTCGTACGGCAGGACGTGGTTGACCAGCGCTGCCGGGTGGAGGATGAGGTCGACGTCCTCCGCCAGCCGCTCCCAGGCGTCCAGGTCCAGGCCGAGCCGTTCCTCGCCGATGTCGCCCGCGAGCACCTCCAGATGACTCGCCGCCAGTTCGCGGTAGCGGCTCAACAAGTCCGTGTCGCCGCTGGTGAAGGCGTTCCCCAGGCGGCGCCCGGCGTCTTCGGCGTCACGGCCCCGTACGATGCAGACCAGCTTGCCGCCGGTGCCGGCCAGCCGTTCCAGCCAGTCCAGGCACATGAACCGGCCCAGATAGCCGTTGGCCCCGGTCAGCAGCACGGTACGCGGGGTCTCCCGCCCGGTCGGACGCCGAAGCAGGCCGGCCTCTTGAAGCGTCTCGGCGTCGATGAACCGCTCCAGCGTGACGTCGGCGGCACGTGCCTCGGTGCTGTCGGCGCCGTGCACCGCGGCGAAGGTCGGCCGTCGCGCACCCGAGTCCCGCTCGGCCTCGATGTGGTCCGCGACGGCCCTCAGGTCGTTGCCCGAGCTGAGCAGCAGCCCGACCGGCACCTCCACCTCGAAGACGTCCCGCAGCAGCCGGGAGAAGGACAGGGCTGACAGCGAGTCGATTCCCAGGTCCGTGAAGCGCGCGCCCTCGTGCAGTTCCGCCTCCGAGCAGCCCAGCAGCGCGACGAGCCCGCGGCGGACGGCCGCGAACACCGGCTGGCCGGGTCCCGCCTCGCGCAGCGAGCGCAGCGTCTCCTCACGGCCGCCGGCCAACTCCTCGTAGAGGTCTTCGAGGCGGTCCCCGTAACGGTCCTTGAGCTGTGGCCGCAGGTTCTTGCGGATCTCCGACAGCAGGCCGTTCTCCGCGGTGAACGGTTCGGGCTCGACCAGGAAGTCACGGGGGATCTCGTACGGTTCCAGTTCGGCCTGGCGGGCGATGTGCTGGAGTGACTCGCTCAGCGACCGCTTCAGCTCGTCGGGGCTCGCGGACCGGGCGAGCGCCTCCTCGCTGGGGACGACCACGGCCAGCAGGTAGGCGCGCTCGCTGTTGCCGTAGACGTAGATCTGCCGCACCGGGCCGCTGACGAAGACGCTCTCCAGGCGGGAGAGAGCGACGAACTCGCCCTGGGACAGCTTCAGTACGTTGTTGCGGCGGTCGACGTAGACGAGCTGGTCCGGGCCGGTCTCGGCCATGATGTCGCCCGTCCGGTAGAAGCCGTCCGTGTCGAAGACCTCGGCTGTCGTCTCGGGCCGCTTGTAGTACCCGGGCGTGACGGACTCCGTCTTGATCAGCAGCTCGCCCCGGGGGTGCGGGGAGTCGGTGGTGAAGTAGCCGAGTTCCGGTACGTCGACGAGCTTGTAGTCGATCACGGGAGGCCGCTGCACACGTGAGTCGATCACCACGATGCCGCTCTCGGTGGACCCGTAGCCGTCGTGCAGGGTCAGCTCCAGACACGACTCCATGAATCGCTTCAGCTCCCGGGAGACGGGCGCGCTGGCGCTCACGACAGTGCGCACCCGGCCGCCCACGAACCGCTCCCGCAGGTCCGCCTTCACCGCCGCGTCGAGAGCTACGCGTACGGTGAACTCCGGGGCGCGGCGGACCAGTTCGCTTTGGTACTCCTGGTACAGCATGTCGCAGATCCGCGGCACCAGCAGAAGCTCGGTCGGCCGGACGAGTCCCATGTCCTCGAACAGGCTGGACATGTCGCTCTGGGCGGTGAAGTACGAGACCCCGCCCCGGCTGAGCGCGGAGTACAGGTTCACCCGGCCGACCACATGGTTCATCGGCATGTAGTTGATGCCGACGGAGGGAGTGTCGGCGGGCGTCGGCATCAGGCCCGCCCAGAACCGGTGGAGCATCCTCTCGGTGTAGATGGCGCTTTTCGGCGTGCCGGTGCTGCCGGAGGTGTAGAGCAGCAGCCGCATCGGGTCCTCGTCCGTATCCGGCCGGCACAGCGGCACCTTCGGCAGGCCGCGGCCACGGCCGGTCACCGCGGCCAGCGAGTCGACGGCAGTGAGGCCCGCCTCGGCCAGTCGCCGCCGCGCCGCTTCGAACCTCTCCCGCTCCTCGTCGACCTCCGGGTGGTGGTCGAACACCACGAGCCGCGGCTTCGAGGGACTGGAGAGCACCAACTCGACCGCGGTGTCCAGGGCTTCCATACTGGCCGCCAGGACACGCGGCCCGGTCTCCCAGACGATCGGCTCCAGCCGGGCGACCGGTGCGTTCACCGGCAACGGCACGGTCACCGCGCCCAGCCGCAGGCAGGCCAGGTCCAGCGTCGCGTAGTCGACGCTCGTGAAGCCGCAGACCGCGACGAAGTCCCCCGGCCGGACCGGGTGACCGGCGTCCCCGCGCCACTCGGCCGCGATCGCGCCTGCCCGTTCCCACAGTTCGGCGTAGGTGATCTTCGTGAACCGCGGCAGCAGCCGCAGGGAGGTCCGGCCGGTCACCGGGTCGGTCACCGCTTCCCGGGCCCTCTCACCGAGAGCCGGGCGTTCGGCGTACCCCTCCATGATCAGGGCCACGGCTCGCGCCAGACCGTCCGTGCATCCGCGTACGGCCGCGCTGACCGACTCCAGCGGGAGCATGTCGTACAGCTGCTTGTCGTTGGCGATCGAACCAACCTCAGATATCGAACCAACCTCAGATGCCGAAGACACCGGTTCTCACCGACTTTCCGTCAGGGGGGTGCGGGGGGAGGGGGTGTGGGGATTGGGGCAGCGGGCATTGCCGGACGGCATACCGGGTGCCAGGGGGTTCCGCCGGCCGGGCCGCCTCGCGGATGCAGCCCGTCGGGGCGCGCGCACATGCCGACGCGCCGGGGAGTCTCGTGTCAGGGGGCGGGCGGCACACCCTTGCCTCGGTGCCGACGCGAGGGCCAGGGTGTCCGGCGACAAGGGATGCGGGAACACCCCGTATGCCGTTTCGTCAGCCGGTCGGCGGGTGTCCCGGCTGGTGCCCTCCAGGTCCACCACGATCGTGACGCGCGCCGAGCGTGGGACGGGAGACCGAAGGGCCGCCCCCTCTACGGGCGGAGAACAGCTCCCTTACGGGCAGAGAACGGCTCCCTGGAGCGCACAGGTCTCCCGGAGTGCTCGGCGGCGACCGCGCCCGAGGCCACGTAGGACGGCAACGGCCGTCGCGCCGGGCGGACCGGATCGGCGCCACGCCGGGCGGCGTGTTCGACAACTGTGGCTGTGGGGGGAGTTGGCACCGTTTCTCCTTGGCTCGGATCTCCGTGTGCACAGCAACGATCGTAATAAAGTTACATGACTGTCAAGTAAAGTAATGGCAAGCTACTGTGAGCTGGTGCAGGACATGCCCGGAAACGAAAAGAAGAGAGCCCCGGGGGCCAAGGGCCCCGGCAGACCGCGTGACCCGTCCGTGGAGAAGGCGATCCTACGAGCAGCCGTCAATCGGTTCGTGTCGGACGGCTACTCCCGTATGACGATCGGTGACATCGCCGCAGACGCGGGCGTCACCAGGCCCACCGTCTACCGGCGTTGGGCGAACAAGCACGATCTCGTCGTGGACGCTCTGGACTTCAACTTCCAGGAGGAGCGCGAGCGCGACCCGCTCGGTCCGCTGGAGGAACTCCCGCCCGCCGATGCGCTGGGGAGGGCCCTGCGGTACGCGGTTCCGTATGCGCCCCCGGGCCGGGGAATGACGGTGATAGGGCATGTCCTGACCGAGACCGAGCACAATCCCGGTCTCCTGGAACTGGTACGGCGCCACGCGATCGGCCCCCGGATGCAGCCCCTGATCGACACACTGCGGCGGCTGCGCGAGGAGGGCGCCCTGCGTTCGGACATGGACGTGCTCGTCGTCGCGGACATGATGACCGGCAGCATCTACTCGTCCTACCTGCGCACCGGAGACCGGGACCCAGGACTCGCGGACCGGGTCGTCGCGGCCTTGTGGCCCGTCCTCGCCGACCGCTGCTGAGCTAATAGGCGTGGTGTCGTGTGCGTGAGGGGCGGTCCGGTGACGGCCAGACAGGCGTCGAGCACGACGCTGCGGTACTGGGTCTGGCGCAGGCCACGACGTAGAGCCTGCTCAAGGTGGTCAAGGTCGGTGACGGTGGTGATCGCTTCCTCCAGCACGTATTCGGTACCGCGGAACTCGCGTACCTCCTTCTTCGGGGAGGCCACGGTCACGGCGCCCTCGGCGTCGTAGCGCCAGGGCAGCCCGCCCTCGGCGACCTGGGTGCCGACGCCGGCGGGAGTAAGCAGGCGGGAATGCCGCAGCCACCGGCGCGCAGGCGTTCGGCGAGGGTGCCCTGGGGAACCAGCTCCAGCTCGATGTCGCCGGAGAGGTACTGGCGGGCGAACTCCTTGTTCTCTCCGACGTAGGAGGAGGTGGCGCGGACGATGCGTCTGGCTTCGAGGAGCACGCCCAGGCCCCGGTCGTCGACACCGCCGTTGTTCGACACGACCTTCAGATCCGTCGTGCCGCGACCGAGCATCGCCTGGATCAGTGCCGAGGGGATGCCGCAGAGCCCGAAGCCTCCGACGGCCAGTGACGATCCGTCGGGAATCGGTGCGCCCGCTTCGGCTGCCGATGTGATGACCTTGTCCATCAGCGTGCCCCCTCCAGGTCGGCGAGGCCCAGTTGCCGGGCGATGAGCAGGCGTGGGATCTCGCTGGTGCCCTCGCTTGTCTCGAGGATCTTGGCGTCGCGCCAGAAGCGGCGACGGGGTACTCGTTCATGAAGCCGTAGCCGCCGTGGACCTGAGTGGCGTCGCGGGCGTTGTCGACGGCGATCTCGGAGCTGTAGAGCTTGGCGAGTGCGGCTTCCTTCTTGAAGGGCTCGCCGGAGACCGGCTTCGAGGCGGCGTGCCGTCAGGCCGGCCGCGCGGTGTGCGCGCATGTGCCGGTCCGAAGAGCCGGGCATCGCGGAGGCCTCGATGAGCAGGAGTAGAAGGGGGCGGTTCGTCGCGGCCATGACCGTGACGTTCCCAGCTTCACTGGCCCGCTCGACCTCGCGCCTGGCCTCCTCGGCCGTGGCGGGGATTCGCTCGGGCAGCGCCGCCCGGACGTCTTCCGCCTCCAGGCCCTCCCGGACGCGCCAGGCCTCGCTCAGGGGCTCAAGCGTGCTCATCACAGGCCCAGTTCGAGGTTCCCGCCGGCTGGGAGCAGTTGTTCGGCCCAGATGACCTTTCCTTCGCGGTTGTGCCGCGTGCCCCAGTGGTGGGCGAGCGCCGCGACGAGGAGCAGGCCGCGACCGCCCTCGTCGAAGACCTGGGCACGGCGCAGGTGCGGGGCGGTGCTGCTGGCATCGGAGACCTCGCACGTCAGTGTGGACTGGAGGATCATCCGCAGCTTGATGGGGGCTTTGCCGTAGCGGATGGCGTTCGTCACCAGTTCGCTGACCATGAGTTCCGTGGTGAAGGCCATGTCTTCCAGCCTCCAGGCGGCCAGCAGGTCGGATATGAATTTGCGCGCGTCGGCGACGACGGCCGGATCGGAGGGGAGGTCCAGGGTGGCGACGTGGTCGGCGTCCAGTGCTCGGGTGCGCGCCAGGAGAAGTGCGACGTCATCGGCGGGTCGGGTGGGCAGCAGTGCGTGGAGCAGTTCGTCGCAGGTGTCCTCCAGCGAGGCCGGTGCCTGGGCGAGGATGTCAGCCAACACCGCGAGGGCGGCGTCCACGTCGCGAGTGCGGCTTTCGATGAGGCCGTCGGTGTACAGGGCCAGGAGACTGCCCTGTGGCAGTTCGAACTGGGCTGTTTCGAAGGGGAGGCCTCCCAGGCCCAGCGGCGGGCCGATCGGCAGTTCCGGGAAGTAGACCGCAGGGGAGGCCGAGCCGACTCGGCTGCCGGAGGTCAGGGGAGTGACGACGGCCGGCGGAACGTGCCCGGCGCTGGCGAGGGAACACAGGCGGGAGACCGGGTCGTACACCGCGTAGAGGCAGGTGGCGCTGATCTCGTCCGCATTCCGTTCCTCCTCACGCTGTAGGCGGATGACCACGTCATTGAGGTGGGTGAGTAGGTCGTCGGGCATCAGGTCGATGTCCGCGAAAGCCCGGACAGCCGTCCGTAGTCGGCCCATGGTGGCGGAGGCGTGCAGGCCGCGGCCGACCACGTCGCCCACGACGAGGGCGACGCGGGCTCCGGAGAGCGGTATCACGTCGTACCAGTCGCCGCCCACGCCCGCGCGGGATCCGCAGGGCAGATAGCGGCAGGCCGTCTCGACGGCCGTCTGTTCGGGTATCTGATGCTGGAGCAAGCTGCGCTGGAGGGTGAGCGCGGTGGAACGCTCGTGGGTGTAGCGACGGGCGTTGTCGATGTAGACGGCCGCTCTGGATGCGATCTCCTGGGCCAGGAGCAGATCTTCGTCGTCGAAGGGGTCCGCGGCCTGGTGGCGGAGGAACTGCGCGAGGCCCAAGGGGATTCCGCGGGCCCACAGCGGAACCAGGAGCACGGAGTGGACGCCGAGGGTCTGAAGGGCACGTCTGTGGTCCGCAGACGCCGCCAGCCATGTGGGAAGGTCCGAGGCCGTGACGCGGTGCCGCAGGGGCTGTCCGGTGGCCAGTGCGCGAGCCGGCTCCGACTCCTCGGGGTAGACCTGCGTCTGCCCTGTGCCGACTGCCGAGTCCGGGCAGCCGTCCGACACGGACTGCTGGGCGACCCGACGGACTACCGAAGGAGCGGCTGCCGGTTCCATGCCGTCTTCCTGGAACGCGGAGTCGAGTAGGTCGACGGTGACGAGATCAGCGAAATGGTCGGTACCCACATCCGCCAGTTCCTGGGCGGTGCGGACGGTGTCCAGAGTGGTACCGATCCGCGTGCTGGCCTCATTGATCATGATCAGCCGCCGCTGCAGCCAACGGTCGCGTTCCCTCTGGTACGCCGCAACAGCCCCTTCCGCGGTGCGATCGACGTACTCGAAACCCATCATGCTGAATGTGATCGTCGCCGCGTTGATCAGTTCCGGGGCTGCGGTGAGAGGGGCTGTCTCCTCAAGGAACAGACGAAGCAGACCGGCGTGGACGAGCCGATAGACGCGTAGGAGGACACTGATTTGCACCCCGTGCTCAGCGAGTCGGCAAGCGAACTCGATGCCGGCAGGTGGCGTCGTCACGTCGGCCATGTCAATGCGGTGCTCGAGAACATCCAGAACGGCGGTGACGTGTTCGGACACGGCCACTGGCGCGAGAGCGGCGATGTCCTCGTACTGCCACAGCTCGGGAAGCTCACGGCGCAGACGCTGCAGCACCGCGTCGACGAACTGGTCCGCTCGGGGCTCGAGCTCTTGCGCGAGACCGTCAAGGAAGGCACGAGTGTCGGGTCCCACACCTCAAATGTACGAGCAAACGGTGTGGCGGGCACCCGTGAGAGGGCGGGGCTGAGGGCCCGATCCTTTTTGGCGAAGCGGAGGCCGACGTTGGGTTTCGCTGACCCGCCCTGTGAGAGGTCGTCGGTGCCTTGGGCTGCTGCCTTGAGCCGGCGGAGAAGGGTGACCATCTGCCGGCCCAGGGCCTCCACCAGTGGGGACGTGGCGACACCATGACCCGGCAGACGAAGACCGCGCTCACTGGCGCGTGGAGGCGCTCTCTGTGTGGTTCAGGCATCTGACCACCGACGTCTCAGCTTCCAGCCTGGTTCGTCCCGCTCCGCATCACGCGCCGGCGATGGGCCCGCACTGGGCGTGACCAGGTACTGCCGCAGGTACAGGCCGCGGAACGTCACCGGCCCGCGGGGGCCGGGAACGCGGTCGATGTCGATTCCCGTCTTCGGGAGCCGCAGTGGTTTGAAGCCGTCGAGCAGGCGCGTGATGGAGTTCCAGAAGGCTCCGGCGCCGGTATAGGCGTCGACGAATTCCGCAGCTGCGTCGGGATCCTCGGTTGCGATGGCGGCGGCCAGTCCCGACCGTGTCGATCCGGGCGCTCTGTGGGGCTCGGCCCGTTCGGTGAAGGGCTGACGGACCGCGGCCGTCGCGCCCGGCTCCATCGCCACCGACATGACCTGCTGGTGGACCGGCTCGCCATGGTCTGACACACCGCCCCAGCGGGCACGCAGCCGGGGTCCCCGGACCCCGCTGCCTGCCTCCCGCACTGCTTCCGGTCACTCGCGCCCGCACGGCACAGCCGCAGACCACCAGGCCCCGTACCCCGACGGGGCACCCGCCCCGGAAGCCGCGGTGCTCATTGATCACAACTCGATACGCTCCCTGGCGGGCACCTCACCGGTCTTGGGCGAGTTCGGGGTCCTCACCGAGGACTGGTAGGCCCGTGATCGGGTGATCGGTGTTCCCTCGGGCTGATGGTCTGATGAGGTGCCAGTTGTCACCGGCTGTGATCTCCGGGGGCGTATCGGCTCCAGGGGGATCCGGCCTCGGCCGCGGTGCGGGTCGCAGTGGTGTCCTGGTGGCCGAGCATGCCTGCGACCACGGGCGCCGGGGGCTTGGAGGGCGAGCTGCCGCAGGGCAGCGATGCGGCTGCCGAGGGTCGGGGCACCGGCCTTGGTGATTGCGCCGTTGCCGTCGGCGGGCCGGGCTCATCCCATGACGTCGGGACTCGTTCATGGGGTGGGCCCGTGCTCGCAGGCTGTGCGGTTCAGATTTCACCGCGATCGAGAATGAGTGGCATGGTCGACCAGAACGAACATGCGTGCTCCGCCATGAAGTCGCTTACCGGACTGAGACGGCTGCCGCCCGGCTGGAGCGTCATCATGGTGTCCGTCAGCCGAGGCCAGGATGCCTGACCCTGGCCAGAGGGGCGGTGGGACTTGGTGAATTCGCCCCAGTACCTGATCACCTCGGCGGACAGTTGCCGCTGCGCCGGTGTGAAGCGGGAAGAGACATCTTCGCGGCTGTCCGGGAACCAGTAGGCCACGTCGTATCCGTGCGATGCGAGGTACTCGTAGCCTGCGGGAGTGCTCGGTGCCGGCACGTTCGGATCGTCGAACTGGTAGTAGTAGGTCCGTGTCTGCGACGCGAAGCTCTTTGCCAGAGCGACGTTCGTGCAGCCGCCCAGGCCTCGCATTCCGCTGTCGGTGATGAGGTCGCCGATCACGTAGGGGATCGCATACGCTCCGCTGTACTTGTCGGCCGGGTACGCCTTCAACACGGCATCGGTGTGGTCGGGGCCAACGAGCCGTGTGACCCAGGCCCTGTAGTCGGCAGCGGTGAATTTGGTGAAGGCCGTCCCCGCGGAGCGGCCCTCGTTCCGGGTGCTGCCGAGCAGGATCGGAACACGGTTCCAGTCACCCACTGCGATCTTCTCGTTGGCCGGCCGTGTGGCGACGGGGTTCCAGTTGCCTCCCGCCGCGGTGAGTTCGGCCGGCGTCTTCGACCGGAGGCACTCCGCCACCTTCGCCGACTCGGTGCACCCCACCTTCTTGGCCAAATCCTCCGCACGGGCAACGGCCTGACTCGGGGTGTCGACGTCGTGGAGGCAGTCGTCGCTGCTCAGGATGGCGGCACTGTACAGCCCCTTGGTCGTGTGGTCGGTGAGCAGTTGGCAGGTGTTCGTCGCCCCCGCCGACTGGGAGGCCAACGTCACCCTGGTCGGGTCGCCTCCGAACGCGGTGATGTTGCGCTGGACCCACTCAAGCGCCGCCTTGGAGTCCATGAGGCCGTAGTTGCCTGCCTGCCCCGTGGACGATTCCTCGGCAATGGCCGGATGATCCAAAAAGCCCAGGGCGCCGAGCCGATAGTTGAAGGCGACGACGATGACGCCGTTGACGGCGGCCATCCGCCCACCATCAAAGCCGTTGGCACTCCCGCCCGTGTTGCTGCCTCCATGGGCGTACACCATGACCGGCAGCGATGCGGCGTGTGCGGTGTGGGCGGGCCGATACAGATTCAGGTACAGGCAGTCTTCGGTGCCAGTGGTGCCCTGAGGGCAGATGGGAGGCGCGACGGTGCCATCGCGCACTCCCCGCCACGAGGCCGCCCGCTTCGGAGGCTCCCACCGCAAGGCGCCCCCCGGAGGCGCCGCATAGGGGATGCCCAGGAAGGCGTCGGCGTCGAGCGACGTTGCAGGGATCTGTTTGGACACCCCCCGGATGGCACCGGTCTCCGTCTTCACGACAGGTAAGGGGCGTGCTGCAGCCGAGGCCGGCGTGGCCATCAATCCGAAGGCCACGCCAGCGACAGTCACAAGGGCAGAAATGCGCCCACGAAGAGAGACAGGCATGTGCGGCTCCTCGATGTTTCTGCTTCGCGAATAGCCATGAAGCCTGCAAGCCGTGGGTGCAGGATCCCAGGGCGGAAGTGTCCAGCCGTGGGCCTACAACTCGCAGGGTTGCGCTGTGTCGGCAGTACCGACGAAGGCGGTCAGCCCGCGCCTGCCTCGCACGTCGACGATCCGTCCCGATCGGACCGACTTCGCCGAGCCGTTACGGCGTACGCGCCGGCCGGTTCACCGGAGGGGTGTCCTTCGTGCGGCCTCAACGCAGACCGAAGCTTTGCGGAGCCTGTGACCGGCGTCACCGTTTTGGTCATTGTGTGCACGGCAGGCTGGGGTCCCGGACTGGTAGGCCCGTGATCGGGTGATCGGTGTTCCCTCGGGCTGATGGTCTGATGAGGTGCCAGTTGTCACCGGCTGTGATCTCCGGGGGTGTATCGGCTCCAGGGGGATCCGGCCTTGGCCGCGGTGCGGGTCGCAGTGGTGTTGTGCTGGCCGAGCAGGGACGGCCGCCGGCCGGAGCTCAGCGCAGGCCGGCGAAGAGGTCGTTCTCGGGCAGGGGCGCGCCCGTGGTGTCGTGGACCCGGACGAACGTCTCCACGCCCATGAGCTGCGTGAACCTCTCCTTGCCCATCCGCAGGAAGAAGATGTTCTCACCCTGGCTGGCATGCGCGGCCAGCGCGTCGAACTTCTGGCCGCCGAACTCGGTGGTGTCCACCCACGTGCTGATCTCCTCGTCGGGCAGGCCGATTTCGGGCCCCTCCGCGGCCTCGGACGGATCCGGCTCCTCCCAGTCCGCGCCGAACTCGCGCATGATCTGCCCGAACTCCTTCATCATCGAGCGCGGCGCCGTCGTCCAGTACACCTTCGACGCCACCCCGGTCAGCGACAGCGCTGCCATCGTGATCCGGTTCGCCTGGATGTGATCGGGGTGGCCGTAGAACCCGTTCTCGTCGTAGGTCACGACGACATCAGGCTGGTAACGCAGCATCAGTTCGGCCAGCCGGGCGGTCGCCTCATCCACGGGCGTACTCCAGAACGATCCGGGCGCGGTGTTGGCCGGCCAGCCCATCATCCCGGAGTCGGCGTACCCGAGCAGCTCAAGATGACCGACCCCCAGGACGTCACAGCTCGCTTCGAGCTCGCCTCGACGCATCGCGGCAACGGCAGCTGGATCATGCCCTGGGTCGCCCGGCTTGGCACCCCCCGGACCGTCACCGCAGCCACCGTCGGTGCACGTGACGAGCACCGTGCGGATGCCCTCCGCCGCATAACGCGCCAGAACACCCCCTGTTCCCGTGGCCTCGTCGTCCGGGTGGGCGTGCACTGCCATCAGCGTCAACGCCCGGTCAGCCATGAAATCCATCCCCTGGTCGGTCAAGCGATCGGCGTCAGTCTGCGGCACAGCGGTACGTGACCGCCCGCAGCCCGCCGAGTCCGTCAGGTGTCCCCCGGGGATCCGACCGGCCTGGGTTCACCCGCTGCTGTCCTTCAACTGATCATTTCAGAACTGATCATTTCAGAACGGGCCCCGGCCGGATAGACCGGCCAGGGCAGCGGGGACTCATGTACCACTTCGCGGGATGCGACCCGAAAGAGTCCCACTGAACCGTACGTTCAGGCCCGGAGCGGTACCGGCTCCGGACTTACGGCACGTCCGCGAACCCCTGAACCTTCCCCTCGTTCACTCGCCACCCCGCTACCAATACCCCCAGGGCCCGCTCATAGCAGTCGGCGACCGCGAGCCCGGGCGGTTCGTTCCCCGACAGCACCAGGGACACCAGGCCATGGGCCATTCCCCAGACGGACAGCGCGATGAGCTCCGGGTCGGACTCCGAACTGAACTGCCCTGCCTGCTGTCCGCGCCGCACGGCGTCGACGAGGGGCCGGTAGGTCTCGATGGCCTCAGGCGGCCTCTCCGACTCCGACTCCGACTCGGACGGGCACTGGACGCTGCGGTCGGAGAAGAGGATCGCGTAGAGATGCGGGTTGGCGATGGCGTATTCGCGATAGACGAGCCCAAGTCGGATCACGTCGCCGACCGGGTCGTCCGTGGGACGGTTGGCTGCCAGGCGTGCGACGAAGAGCCGCGCGGCCTCCTCGTACAGGCTGCTGAGCAGACCCGCCTTGTTGCCGAACAGCGAGTAGACCGCCGTGGTCGAGGTCTTCACGTCCGCAGCGAGCTGTCGCAGGCTCAGCGCGGCAGTGCCGCGGTCGAAGACCGTGGCGGCCGCGCGGTGCAGGAGCCGGAGCCGGAGTGCTTCGTCATGTGTCTTGAGCCTGGCCATGGAGCCATCGTATGACAACACCGTTACGAATGCTTCCCCGTATCGCCTTGGCTGGTTGTCGGCCGCCCTCCCCCCGGTCAGGACCTGCCGCTTCCGGGTGGGCTGCTCTTGCATATGGGCAGGTCAGAGCATGGTATCTCGACCTCTCTCCGAATGAGAGGTGCGCGACAGTGTTGCATCGAGCAATAAAAACGCTGTTACGGTTCGTTCGGCGCCGACCTCCTGCCCGGCGCTGGCTAACGATCTAGGAGAAGTCATGTTTGAGGGGTTTGGGCGTCTGATTCACCGGAGGCGAAAGCCTCTGCTGATCCTGACTTTGCTGTTCGCCGTCCTGTCAGGGGCCTACGGTGCCGGTGTCTTCGGCTCGCTGACGCCGCTCGGTTTCCAGGACCCCGGATCCGACAGTGCTCGCGCGGCCAAGATCGCCGAGAAGGCGTTCCCACAGCGGACACCGGACGCGGTGATCGTCTACCGCGACGAGGACCGCACCGTCGACGACCCGTCGTTCCAGCAGGCGGTGGTCAAGCAGGTGGAGTCCCTGCCGAAGGCGGACGTGACCGGCTACCTGCACTACTGGCAGACCAAGATGCCGGCGCAGGTCAGCCACGACCGGCACGCCACCTACGTCGCGCTGAACCTCCACGGCAGCAGCGAGAAGGCCAAGGAGGACTCGTACAAGGCGGTCATGGACAAGATCCCGGCGCCCGGCCTTCAGACCCTGCAGGGCGGAACGGTGCCCACCGGCCATCAGGCCAGTGAGAAGATCGAACATGACCTGAGAACCGCGGAGATCATCTCGGCTCCCGTGCTCTTCCTGCTCCTGCTGGTCGTGTTCGGCAGTCTGGCCGCGTCCTTCCTTCCTCTGATCGTCGGCGTGCTCTCCATCATCGGGTCGATGGCCGTCCTGCGGACCATCGCGAACATCACCGACGTGTCCGTGTTCTCCATGAGCCTGGTCACGATCCTGGGTCTCGCGGTCGCCATCGACTACGGCCTGCTGATCGTGAGCCGCTACCGCGAGGAGCTGGAGGCCGGCTACACCGGCGAAGAGGCGATCGGGCGCACCATCGCGACGGCCGGGCGCACCGTGGTGATCTCCGGCACCACGGTCGCGGCGGCGCTGGCCGGCCTGACCCTCTTCCCGTCGACGTTCCTGAAGTCGATGTCGTACGGCGGTGTGGCCGCGGTCGTGCTGGCGGTGCTCTTCTCGCTCGTCGCGCTGCCCGCGCTGCTCGCCGTGATGGGACCGAAGGTCAACGCCTTCCCGCTACGCCGCAAGAAGGCCGCGCGCCCCGCGGCGGCGGGTGAGGGTGCCTGGTACCGGTTCGGGCACGGCCTGATGCGGCGGCGGTGGGTCGTGGTGGTGGGCGCGGTGGGCCTGCTGCTGACGCTCGCCCTGCCGTTCTCCAAGATCGAGTTCGGCTCCATCAACGCGCAGCAGCTGCGGAGCACTTCCGAGGGCCGCCAGGTCTTCGACGCCATGGAAAACGACTTCGACGGCGACGCGGTGAAGTCCATCGACTCGCTGCTCGTGCTGAAGTCCGACGGGACCTCGAAGGAGCAGGGCGCGGCGCTCCAGGCATACGCCGAGCGGCTCGGCGCCACCGAGGGCGCCACGAGCGCCCGGATCAGCGGCGTGGAGGGCACCACGGCCCGGGTGTCGGTCACCTACGACGGCAACCCCATCTCGACCCACGCGCGGGACCTGGTGAACCGGATCAAGGAAGTACCGGCGCCACCGGGCGCCCAGGCCTACATCGGCGGAGAGTCGGCGATCTACGACGACACTCTGGACGCGCTCGGCGAGACCCTGCCGTGGATGCTGCTCTACATCGCGGTGATGACGTACATCCTGCTGTTCCTCGCCTTCGGTTCGGTGCTGCTGCCGTTGAAGGCGATCGTGATGAACATGCTGTCACTGACCGCGACCTTCGGGGTGCTGGTCTGGATCTTCCAGGACGGCCATCTGAACGGCCTGCTCGGCTTCGACCCGACGGGCAACATCGAGCCCAACATGCCGATCATGCTGTTCGCGCTGATCTTCGGGCTCTCCATGGACTACGAGGTGTTCCTGGTGTCCCGGATGCGGGAGCAGTACGACAAGTCGGGTGACAGCACGGAGGCCGTGGCGACCGGGCTGCAGTCCATCGGGCGCCTGGTCGTGAGCGCCGCGGTGCTGATGTGCGTGCCGCTCGCGGCGATCGGGATGAGCGAGGTGCTGACCATCAAGCTCTTCGGCGTCGGCATGGTGTTCGCGGTCCTGGCCGACGTGCTGGTGGTGCGCGTCCTGCTGGGAACGGCCGTCATGAGACTGCTGGGCAGGGCGGCCTGGTGGGCTCCGGGCCCGCTGGCCCGCTTCTACGACCGGTTCGGCATCAAGGAGGGCGACATGCCGGCGGAAGCCGACAAGCCGGTGCTCGTCGGGGTGTGAACCTGGCCAGGGGTCTGAACCCGGTCAGGGGTGTGAACCCGGTCAGGGGTGTGAACCCGGCGAGGGGCCGAAGTGCCTTCCCCTCGAGGCACTTCGGCCCCTGTCGCGTCTTCGCCGCGCGAGCGGGGTGCCTGCGGGGCCCTGCCGTGTCCGGGCACCCCGCCGAGGGGTCACTCCGTCGGCTGCTCACCCCGCCCGCACGCACGGCGATCATGGCGACGGTGGTTCGCGTCCTCCTGGGCCAGGCGCCGTAGCAGCCGGACGACCGGCTCGAACAGCACGGTGAGGACCACCGCCCGCTCGGCGAGGGCGATGCGGTCCTCGATCCCCTCGAACTGCGCGAAGTCCAAATCGGCGGTGGAGGTGGCGAGCTGTGCGTAGGGGATGAGGTCGTCGGCCGTGTAGTCGGTGCCGAGGCGGCTCAACGCGGCGAGACTTTCGGCGAGTGCGGGGCGGTGCGGTGACGCGTCGGAGATCCGCCAGCCCATGTTCTCGATGAGAGCCTCGACCCTCGCGGCGGCTGCGCCCGCAACAGCCTCGTCGGCGGCGCTCTCCGCTCCGGGACCGTCCGCGCCGTCCGCGACGCCCTTCCCGTTCGTTTCTGCGGAGGGCACGGGCAGTGCGTGGTGGACGACGCCCAGAGTCTCGAACGCATCCAGTGGACGGTCGACGGCTTCGAGCACTTCACGGGTGCGGGCGACGGAGAGCCCCCCGAGCTGGATGAGAGAACGGATCAGACGGAGCCGCTGGATGTGCTCCTCGCCGTACTCGACCGTGGTCGGGTTCAGCGCGCGTCCCTCGGGGAGCAGCCCTTCCCGTCGGTAGTACTTGATGGTCGCCACCGCCACCCCGGACCGTCGGCTGAGCTCTGAAATCCTCATGCGCTCCCTCACGCTCAACTGTCCCACCAGTATCGCGTTACCGAGGGTTGCCCCACTGAGCTCGATAGTGCCACTATCGGGTACTCGGTAGTAACACTATCGAGCGCTTCTTCTCTGTGCCCACTTCTCCGTGCGCGTGGACGACATGCGCCCGCGGAAGCCGCCTGCACCGCCACGGCCCACACCCAGCCGCAGTTCTTCCCCCGCCCCGGGCCCGGGCCAGTCAGTTCTGGGTCCGGTCGGTCGTCTCGTACGCCTAGACAACGGAGAACCACACCATGTCCCAGCGAATCGGCAAGACCCACTGGAAGCGCTTCGCCGTCGGTGCGGTGCCGACGGTGGCCGCCACGGCGGCGGTCGCCGTCTCCATGGCCCAGGGCGCGCTGGCCGCTTCGTTCAGCATCTCCGGTTCCGACTTCCAGGTCTCGGCCGGCAAGTTGAGCGGCACCGGATTCGGCAACTACGCCACGGTGGACGTCGCCAAGAACGGCAAGCACGTGCCCGTCTCCGTGTCGTCCATCAAGAACGCGACGATCGTCGACATGTGCCAGTCCGTGCCGGTTGACCTACCCGTGCTCGGGACCTACACGATGACGCTGAAGGCGGGCGGGTCGGGCACGCCGGTCAAGGCCAAGGACCTGTACATCGACATGACCGACCTCCAGGCCAAGAAGGGCACCTTCACCAACGTCGACATCGGCGTCGCCACCGGTGCCATGACCAAGGGTCAGGTCAACCCGAAGGACGACGTCGATCCCAACGGCTATGCGCAGGAGGCGGACGCGGTCGAGATCATCGATGCCCACCAGCGGGTCTGGGCCAGTTCTGCGGGCACGTTCGAACTGTCGGGCCTGCACATGAACATCGCGGCCGGCCGCCACGACTGCTTCTGACCTCGCTCCCGCCCTCTGGTCTCCCGTGCGCGCAAGCGGCCGGCGACTGCCCAGGGGGCGGCAGTGCTCCACCGTCCTCGCGGACACCCTCACCCACTCACGACTTGGGAGCTGCCACATGACGAGTGCAGGTGCACCCGCGCACCCCCACAGCGACAGCGGCTTCGCCCGTGCTCGCCGGGACTTCCGGGCCTGGCGGCGCACCCGCCCCTTCTGGGCGGGCCTGCTGGTGCTCCTTGCCGCTGCGCCCATCATCTACTTCCCGTATTTCAACCTTTCCCTGGGCGTCCTGTCCGTGGCGATGTCCACCACTGCGGGGGCCGGGTCCCTGGTCATCGGCCTGACGCTGATCGTCCTCGGTGGACTCCTCTGGTTCCAGCCGATCATCAGGTTCTTCGCCGGCTGTGTCGCGGTGTTCCTCGGCGTGTTGTCGCTTCCCATCTCCAACTTCGGCGGTTTCTTCGTCGGCACACTGCTCGCGGCGGGGGGCGGACTCCTGGCTCTGGCGTGGGGCCCGGTGGACGGGCACCCGGAGGCCGTACCCGACGCCGCCGAGGGGCCGTCGGTCGCCGTCAGCCGGGCGGGAGGACAGGGGAGTGAGTGACCAGTCGCCCGACACCCGCGGCGAGGCCGCAGACCCCCGATTCGCTCGACCACCCAAGGGCCGGCACGCCATCCCCCGTACGTCCGCGCTGACACGCCTGCGTCTGCCTGTCGGGAGGGCACTCGCGCTGACCGCGCTGCCGACGGCCCTCATCCTGGGAGGCCAACGCCTGCCCGAGTCCGCGGACACGAGCGCCACCGCGGCGCTCTCCGTTTCCGAAGAGGGGGCAGGCGCGCCTGGTGCCAGAGGTGTCGACTGCGCCCGTCCCGACGACACCTCAGCCTCTGCGACGAACGCTCCCGCAAACCCCACCCCGTCCGCTGATCCCCACACGGCCGGCGCTCACCCGAGCGGGGAGCCCGTCACGCCGCCGTCGCACACGGACGACGAGGGAGCGGGCCCGACCCCGGCACCGACCGCCACTCCCACCCCCTCGCCCAGCGCGACCTCCGCGACAACGAGCCTTGCGGACATCCTCGGTCTTCTCTTCCACGACGACGCCGAGCAGCAAAGCCCGTCACCCGACGCGAGCCCCTCACTCCACGCGAGCCCTACACCAAGCTCGGCAACTTCGAGGCCGGAGTCCGGAGCACCGCCCGGGCCCCGGCTGTCCACCACGCCCGTATCACCTGCTCCCAGCCACCGGGCCGTCGAGCCGTCGCCCCGACCGGAGTCGTCCCAAGGAACTGCCCGCACCTGCGACATCAGCGACCTCAAGGCCCCCGAGGAACATGAGGCCGGCCGATTCTCCGCCGAGGCATGGAACATGAAGGGGAGCCGCCTCGAACTGCACGACCTCGTCTTCGGAGGCGTGGTGACCGTGGAGACAGCCGCCGGGCCCAAACGGGTGCTCAAGTTCACCGCGGCGGCGGTCACGATCCGCGACCTGAAGATGGCGGTACCCGTCGGCCCGCAGATCCAGCACATCGACGGAGCGCCAGGTTCCACCTCCACGCTCCGGGGCGACGACATCACCATGTACGTCGAAAGCCTGACAGGCACCCTCTCCCGCATCGAAAACCTTCCCGCACCACCCGTCCTCCGCCTGCACCTCACGCCGGACACCATTCCGGAGTGGCTCTACGACACGGTCGGGAAGCTCGACCTCAAGCTCCAACTCGGCCTGGACGACGCCGACATTGACCAAGCCGGACAGACAGGTGGAAAACTCGCCATCCCGGGGATCCACGGGTACGGAACGCCACGCTGAAGCCAGCCCCAAGCGGCTGCGGTTGGTCGTGGTCATGGGTGACGACACCTGACCGCGGGGCTGTGTCGCGTGCACGGTGGTCTGCTGGTGCAGCGACGAGAGCCGCGGTCGTGGTCTGTTCGTCGGGGGCGGGTTTTCGCAGGCGCGGCTCGAGGCGACGTCGCCTCGAAGACACGGGAGAGGCAATGCCGCCAGGGGAGATGGAGCGGGTCGATCTGGGTGAGGTGCCGTATGAGGTGGCGCAGGCCGACATGGCCGGTTGGGTGGCCGAGCGGAAGCAGGGGCGTACTGGGGATCGTCTGTTTCTGCTCACCCACCCTCCCGTGATCACCTACACGGCGCGGACACCGGCCGACCAACTGCCAGAACCGGCTTCACCGATCAGCCTGGTCGAAGTCGACCGGGGAGGTCACGCCACCTATCACGGGCCAGGGCAGCTGATCGGGTATCTCGTGCTGAACGTACGCGAGCTAGGACCGCGCGGCTTGATACGACGGATCGAACACGCCCTGATCCGTGCGCTGGGATCACTCGGATTCGACGCGATACGCCGGGACACACCCCGAGGCGCGGAGAGCCTGGTCGGCGTGTGGACCCCCGACCACCGCAAAATCGCCTCCATCGGCATGCGCATCAGCGGCGGCGTCACCAGCCACGGATTCGCGCTCAACGTCGACCCGGACCTCGACGTCTACACCACGTTCACGGCCTGCGCCCTGCCCGGTGTCCGGATGACCTCGTTGGCTGAACTCGCTGCCGAACTCGGCCGGCCCACGCCCACGGAGGCGCAGGTGAGGGATGCTGTAGCCGACGCCGTAACAGCCGATTTGGCGCCAACGCGCACACCCTCCTGAGTCGGGGCAGGCGCTTGCGCGGTGGCCGCCGCTCAGTTTCGAGGCCACCAGTTGGAGCCGGCAGGTCACCGGGAGCCGGTAACGGCGACTGCTGGGCGGGGCGGCCCCGATGGCAGTGTTCGGCGCGACGGACCTGGGCCGCTTGCGCGACCTGGAGCGAGCCGCTCCACTCGCGGCTCGAAGCGACCCGATGACAGGGGTGGCGTCGGCACGGGGCTTCCTGGCGCTGCTGGGATATGGGCCGCCGCCTCGACTTGGAGTTCGTAAACTGATCGGTTTACGATGGGCTTGAAACTGACCGGTTTCATCAGTCGGAGTCCCAGCGGGGGTGCTGCATCCCCGGTTTCGCCTCGACGGCCGTGTGTGCCGAGATTGAACGTTCCGGGGGCGCCGGACCGCAATGGAGCTGTCCGTCCTTCTCCGGATATGAGTGTGTTGTCCGAGACCGGAGTAAGTCATGAGTGGGATTCACCCGTTCCGCGTCCTGCGTGCCAAACCCCTGTGGATCGCCAACGGCGTCATCACGGGCGTCCTCGCGCTGCTGTTCACCGTGTTCTACGTCGGCGCC
Organism: Streptomyces sp. CA-210063; assembly: GCF_024612015.1. NCBI lineage: Bacteria > Bacillati > Actinomycetota > Actinomycetes > Kitasatosporales > Streptomycetaceae > Streptomyces > Streptomyces sp. CA-210063. The sequence continues at coordinate 3,554,858 of NZ_CP102512.1, read as the reverse complement.
AACGTCGACCCGGTCGATCACATGAAGAATCTGCCCGTCGGTCTGGTCAACGCCGACAAGGGGGCTGATGTCGGTGGCAAGCAGGTCAACCTGGGGGCTCAGATCTCCGAGTCGATCAAGAAGTCCGCCGTGAGTGGGGACAAGATCGGCTGGAAGGTGATGGGCGAGAAGGAGATGAAGGAGGAGCTCGGCAAGGGCAAGCTGTACGGCGCGCTCTTCGTCCCCGCCGACTTCACCTCCTCCGCCACCGCACTGACCGGCACCACCACCGCCGAGACCCCGGCCCGTCCGACGCTGACGGTGCTGACCAACCAGTCCGCCGGCAGTGTGGGCTCCAGTCTGGCCCGGGCTACGACGACACAGGCGGCCGAAAGCGCCTCGCTCCAGGTGGGCAAGGAACTCACATCCCAGGGTGGGACGGGGCGGGCGAAGCTGCCCGCCGCGGCACGTGTCCTGCTGGCCGACCCGGTCGCCGTCACGGTCGAGGACGGCCATCCCCTCGACTCGCACAGCGGCCTGGGCATGACGGCGTTCTACTACGCGCTCGTCCTCGTGGTCGTCGGCATGCTCTCCGCCAACGTCATCAGCGGCCAGGTCGACCACGCCCTCGGCTACACCCACAACGACATGGGCCCGATACGCCTGCACCGCCCGCTGATCCGGGCGACCCGGGTGCAGACCCTCGCCATCAGCAGCACTCTCATGGCCGGGCTGTCCCTGCTGATGGGGAGCCTGGTCATGGTGGGCGCGGTCGGCATCATGGGGATGCATGCCGCCCATCTGCCGCTGCTGTGGCTGTACTCGGTGTGTGCCATCGCGGTCTCCGGGATCGGCGCGCTCGCCCTCCTCGCCGTCTTCGGCACGCCCGGCATGCTGGTGGTCACGCTGGTCTTCATCGGGATGGCGGTGCCGACGGCCAACGCCACCACGCCGCTTCAGGCACTGCCCGGCTTCTACCGCTTCCTCGCGGAGTTCGAACCGCTGCGGCAGATCACCGGCGGCATCCGCTCGATCCTCTACTACGACGCCCAGGCCGACGCCGGCCTGACCCGGGGCTGGGTCATGATGGCCGTCGGCCTCGCGGCAGCCGCCCTCTTCGGCCTCGGCGTGCTGGGGTGGTACGACCGCAAGGGACTCCACCGCATCCCCGCCGAGACGAAGCCCGAGAAGACCGCTGCCCCGGCGTAGCGGAAGGCGGCTCACCCAAGACGGGGCCATTACTCGGAGTCGCCCCGGTGTGCGTCGCCCCCGTGGGGACGAGAGGCGCGTGCACCATATGGGCTCGGCGGCGGTCTCTCCCCCAAGACCGTCGCCGAGCCTCTGAGCGGCCTTAAAGCGTCCGCCCTGTGGCGGGCGTCTCCCCGACACCCCATGGAAACCGATCGGTTTCTATTTCGTCCGATTCGAGTTAACCTCGCGGTATGACTACCGAAGTGAAGCCAAGTCCCCGGGAGCGGCTGCTGGAGGCGGCAGCCACGCTCACCTACCGAGACGGTGTCGGCATCGGCGTCGAGGCGCTGTGCAAGGCGGCGGGGGTGTCCAAGCGCTCCATGTACCAGCTGTTCGAGAGCAAGGACGAACTGCTGGCGGCGAGCCTGAAGGAGCGTGCCGCTGCCTTCGTGGCGAGGGCCCTGCCCCCGGCGGATGACGGCCGTTCCCCCCGCGAGCGGATCCTGTACGTCTTCGAGCGGGTGGAGTCGCAGGCGGGCGCGCCCGACTTCCAAGGCTGCCGGTACCTGGCTGTGCAGATCGAGCTCAAGGATCAGAGCCACCCCGCGAGCCGGGTGGCCCACCAGATCAAAGCCGACCTGACGGCCTTTTTCCGTTCCGAGGCCGAACGGGGTGGGGCGAGTGACCCCGACCTGCTGGCCCGGCAGCTCATCCTGGTCTTCGACGGCGCAAGCGCCCGCGCGGGAATCGGCGCCGACAATCTGACCGGGCTCATCGCGCCCACGGTGACCACCATGCTCGATGCGGCAGACATGCACTGATCCGCCGCGTCTTCGAGCAGGATCGGCGACCGAAGCGCTCTTTCGGGTTGATGCCCGACTACGGCAGCAGAAGCAGCGCGCATGGCCTCACGCCCCTGCTTCCCTGTGATCGGAGGGAAGTCCGATGGCCGTAAGAGTGTTGCCGAGCATGCCGCAAGCGAAGAACCTTGTGGTCGCGTGGACATCGGCACCCAGCGACAGGTGCACGGTTTCCCATCAGTCTCATCCAGCCGGCCCGGGCGAGCTCGCCCGTCTGTTCATCGCCCTCTGCCTCAGCGGCCGCGACGACGGCGTATCCCTGCATCTCATCAGGAGCGTTTCGGGGCGCGCCGAGATCAGCCGCGCGTACGCGCCCGCCATGGCGTCCAGGGCCTGCTCGATGCCCTCCATCCCCTCGGTCGCCCGCTCGATAGCCAGGCGGGTGTCTTCCATGCTCCGTACCAAGGCGGCGACGAAGATCGCCTTTTTGCCCGGGAAGAGCCGGAAGAGGTACGGCTGCGTGACGCCGACGCGTTTGGCGATCGCCTCGGTGGAGGTGCCGTAGTAGCCCTTGAGCGCGAACTCGGCGATCGCTGCGCGGACGACGCTTTCGCGTCTCTCCTGCGCACTGATCCTGGCCATGCCGTCATTGTGGCAGGCGCCGGTCGGTTTGCGTCTGCCCGGTAAGGCGCCTGACCGGGCGCTGGTCCGCAGGGCCCTTGTGGCGACACCGCGGAATGTCGACCGCCATGAACCGGGCTCCTGTCTGCCGCGCGTCACGAACAGCGCTCCGCCCCACCTTGGGCGAGGCGCCGCAGCAGGCGCGCAGCCCGATCGGCCTCAGCGTGTACACGGTGGCACGGCCCGGATCGGGTTGGCGCTTGAGCTTGCGCATAAAAACCGATCGGTTTACTGTGAACGGAAACTGATCAGTTTCTAACGAGTGAGGCATCCATGATGACGACGAACCGGCCGCTGGCACTCGTGACGGGTGCGTCATCCGGAATCGGGAAGGAGACCGCGCTCGCGCTGGTCGCAGCGGGGTTCGACGTGGTCGGCACCAGCCGTGACGCCTCGCGCGTCAGCCCGCTCGGCGGTGTGACGTTCATCGACCTCGACGTGGCCAGCGACGCCTCGGCCACCGCCGCGGTCCAGGAAGTGATCGAGCGGTTCGGGCGGATCGACGTCCTGGTCAACAACGCCGGCATCGGCTCGATGGGCGCGGCCGAGGAAACCTCCCTCGCGCAGGCCCAGGGTGTCTTCGACACCAACGTCTTCGGGGTCATGCGCATGGTGAACGAGGTCCTGCCGTACATGCGCGGCCAGGGGCGCGGGCGCATCATCAACCTCTCGTCCGTGGTCGGATTCGTGCCCCAGCCCTACATGGCCGTCTACGCCGCCTCCAAACATGCGGTCGAGGGCTACACCGAGTCTCTGGACCACGAGGTCCGTGACCACGGCATCCGGGCGCTTCTTGTCGAACCCGCCTACACCAGCACCGGATTCGAGACCAACAGCGCGCGGCCCGACACACCCCTGCATGCCTACGAGAAGCAGCGGCAGACCGTCGACCGCGTGATGGCAGAGGCGATCAGGGACGGCGACGACCCCGCCGTCGTCGCCAAGGCGATCGTCGCGGCAGCCACCGACGCCAAGCCGAAGCTGCGCTACGCCGCCGGCCCCACGGCCGGACGCGCACGCCTGCTCCGCTTCGTTCCCGCCTGGGCCTTCGACCGGCAGATCCGCAAGATGAACCAACTGGCCGGCTGACGCCTGCCCGCACTCACACACCCCGCTGGTAAAAAAACCGATCCGTTTTCATCTTCGTGGAGGCAGTCATGACAGCAATCAAGGGCGCCACCGTCTTCGTCACCGGAGGCAGCCGCGGCATCGGCAAGATGCTGGTCGAGGAGCTCTACGCACGCGGGGCCGGCAAGGTCTACGCCACGGCCCGTGACCCGCGCACGGTGACGCACCCCGATGCCGTTCCGCTGGCACTCGAGGCCACCGACCCGGCATCCGTGGCGGCCGCCGCCGAGCAGGCCCAGGACGTCACCATCCTGATCAACAACGCCGGCGCCTCCGTGCGCGCTTCGTACCTCAACTCCTTGATGGAGGACGTGCGCCGGGATCTGGAGACGAACTTCTACGGGCCGCTGCTGGTCACCCGGGCCTTCGTGCCGATCATCGAGCGCAACGGCGGAGGCCACATCCTCAACGCCCACTCCGCTCTGTCATGGCTGGCTGACGGCACGCCCTACGGCGCCTCCAAGGCCGCCCTGTGGTCGCAGACCAACTCCCTGCGCCTGGAGCTGCGGCCGCGCGGCATCGCGGTGACAGGGCTCCACATGGCATACGTGGACACCGACATGACCTCGGGCGTCGACGCGCCCAAGGCCGACCCCCGCGACATCGCCGTGGCCGCACTCGACGGCATCGAGGCGGGAGCGCACGAGGTGCTGGCCGACGACACCACCCGCTGGGTCAAGTCGCAGCTGTCCGCCGACCTGGAAGCCATGTACGCCCAGCTGGCGAAGTAGTAGCACGCGCCTACGCATTTGCGCGCTTGGGCACTTCAACGAGATCCGCGTGGCCTTCCGCCGCCTCCTGGCCGGGGCCTCCGGCGACAACCCGCTCGGCTGGGAGCTCCGCCCGGTTACCCGACGGTATGGGGCTCCTGGGCACCATGCCGGAGTCGCCCATCCTCCCGGCCTGGCTGACGGAGGACGACAATCCGGCGTACGTCGAGGACTTCGCCCTGCACGGCGAGCCGGCTTTCGAGGGCGCGGGATCGACGTCCCTGCGCTGTACGTGGTGGGGTGGGGGACCGCGACATGGTCACCGCCCTGCGTAGCCCGGGCGGGAGCAACCTGCTGAGCGCCGTACTGCCGGGCTGCGGCGACTGGACACAACAGGAACGTCCCGCCGAGATCAACGCCGCACTCCTCGACTTCCTCGCTCGCATCGACGGCCCGGCACCACAATGACGCTCCGCAGAATCCGCCCGGCGGGCACCGTCCGGACAGAGCACGGGGCCGCGGCCCACGCGCACGTGGCCACCAACCTCGACCGCTTCGCTTTCACCGACCGGTTCGCCATGTTCAAGAACGGCTTCCAGCGGACCGCCGTACCCACGCAGGTACTGCTTGCACCCCAAGCAGCCCATGACGGTCACCAACCGCCTCCTGGACTTCCACACCGCTGACTCACCTCAATCAGACAGACAGAGGACACACTGATGCCACAGCGCAACCCCATCCTGATCACCGGTGCCGCCGGCGCGGTCGGTGGTGTGAGCCGCACGATGGTCGACATGCTGCTCGAACAAGGGCACCCGGTGCGCGCGTTCGTGCGCCAGGACGACGAACGCGCCGATGCGCTCCGCCAGGCAGGAGCCGAGGTCTTCGTCGGCGACCTGCTCGACATCGCCGACGTGACCGCCGCGTTGAAGGGCTGCCGTCGCATCTACTTCAGCATGAGCCTGTCGCCGTACTACACCGACGCCGTCGGCCTGATGGCAGCGGCGGCGCGCGCCCAGGGCGACATCGAGGTCTTCGTCAACATCTCCGAGTACGAGCAGTCCTTCATGACGTTCGAGAGGATGACCGCGTCGGAGGAGGAACGGCGTGCCTGGCTCGGCGGACTGATCACACAGTGGTCGCCGCAGCAGCGGGCGCACTGGGTCGCCGAGCGGATGCTGGAGTGGTCCGGCCTGCCGACCGTGAACATCCGCGCGGCCATGTTCGTCGAGAACCCCCTGATGACCTGGCTGGCCCTGGGCCCGCTGGCCGAGGGTGAACTGCGCCTGCCCTTCGGCCCCCACCGGCTCGCGCCCATCGCCGGCTACGGCGTGGCGGAGCTGTGCGTGAAGATCCTGGCCGACCCGGAACCGCACATCTCGAAGTCCTACGAGCTCAACGGCCCGGAACTGAAGGACATGCACGGCTTCGCGGAGGACTTCTCGGCCGTGCTGGGACGCCCGGTCACCTACGTCCCCGTAGAGGTCGAGACCTGGAACGAGACCTACATCGACACCGCCGACGCCCTGGCCGCGGTCCCGCACACCATCGAGCATCTGAAGACCCTGACCCGGCTGATGGGCGGCGGAGGCTACCGCGGCACCACCGACCAGCTCGAAACCCTCCTCGGACGCCCCCCGAAGACCGTCCGCTGTGCCCTGGAGAACCATCCGCTCATCCAGAAGCTGGCATCCGCCTGAGCCGCTGAACGATCCGGGCCCCTCTCGCTCCCGGATTCCACCCTTTTGTGTGATGGCCCAAGGCAGGAGTGACATGCTGTCGCTGGCCCGTGAGCCTGATGCGGCCTGCGCGGAAGGCTCGCAGACTTCATACATGTGCGGGCGCTGTCGGGTACGTTTGGTGATCTTGACTCTTCTCGCACTTCGCCGTAGCGCCCGTGCTGGATCGGTGCTGGATGCGCGGGCATTTCCGCAGGTCAAAGCCTTATGGTGGAGTTCCGCTTCAACGTTTAGCGGGTGTAATACGACCACGTTGCCGATCTGGCAAACGCGCAGGTCGGAAGGGGTCCGACTCTTGGGGGTCGGGCCCCTGGTTGTGAAGCCGACGTGGCCGCCCGACCGGGTAGGAGCGGATGGCCTGCTGCATGGACTCCTGGGTGCCGACCGCTTCGACGACGGAGTGATGGACGCGAAGGGGCCTCCCCCCGGCCGGGCGGTCAGGTGGTGTGGTGGGCGTGGACGCGTAGGCGCAGGTCGCGGGGGCGGATGACGATGTCCTTCGCGAAACGGACCGGGGCGGTGGTGACGGGTTCCAGGTGCCAACGGCGGGCGAGGGCGGCGAGCGCCAGAGTGAGTTCGCCCACGCCGAGGGCGTCACCGATGCATTTGCGGGAGCCCAGGCCGAAGGGGATGAAGGAGCCGGGGACGGGTTGGCCGCTGTGCGGGGACACCCAGCGGCCGGGGTCGAACGTCTCGGGGCGGGGGTGCGCGGAGGCCAGGTGCTGGACGAGGTGTGCGCTGATGACGACGGTGTCCCCGGAGCGCAGGGGGTGCCCGCCCAGTTCGGTGTCGCGGGTGACGTTACGGGTCAGGAACCAGACGGGCGGGTAGTGGCGCAGCGCCTCGGTGACGACGCGACCGGTGAGTTCCAGGTGGGGCAGGCTGGTGTGCGACAGGGGGCCGGAGGGCAGGGCGGCTGCTTCGGCGTGGACGCCGCGTTGGAGTTCGGGGTCCTGGGCAAGGTGGTGTGCGGCCCAGGCGAGGGCGTTGCCGGTGGTCTCCATTCCGGCGATGAAGAAGGTGATGACCTGGTCGCTGATCTCCCTGTCGGACAGGGCCGGACCCTCCGTACCCGCCGACGTGAGCAGGGTCAGGAAGTCGCCGTGGTCCGTGGTTCGGGAGCGGTGTTCGGCGATGATCCGGCCCAGGATGACCCGTAGGTGCTTCTGGGCGTGGGAGTAGCGACGGTGGGCGGGCAGGGGAAGACGGGTGTACGCGGTGGGCAGCAGGGCGTGGGTGTAGATACCGGCGGTGATCGCGGCCATGTCCTCCACCATGGCGTCGACGGTGGCGGGGCCGAGGGTGCCGTCGAAGAGGGTGGCGACGATGGCGCGGGCGGTGAGGGCCTGGGCCTGGGCGGCCATGTCGACGACCTGGTCGTCCCGCCATCGCGCGACGCTGTCGGTGATCTCGTGGGCCATGAGGTCGAGGTGGGCGGGCAGCCGGTCCTTGTGGAAGGCGGGCTGGAGCAGCCGGCGCTGCCGTCGGTGGTCGGTGTGGGGGCAGCTGAGCAGGCCGTTGCCCATGACGTCGCGAATGCGGTCGTACAGCGGACCGCCCTTGTCGAAGAGGGCGTCGTCGAGGAGGACCTGCCGGGTGAGGGCCGGGTCACTGACGAGGGTCGCGGTCAGGGTGCCGAGGCGGACGCGGGCCAGCGGGCCGTGGGCGGGTGCGCGGGTGAGGAAGTCCGCCGGGTCGTTCAGGAGCCGCAGGGCGTGCCCGACCAGGGGCAGTGCGCCGGGCAGCAGGGGCGGGGCGCAGTGGGCGCGGTGGGACTGGGCGGCGACAGACGTGCGGGCGTGGGACACGGTTCTCCAGGGTGGGCTGTAGCGGGGGAACGGCGAGAGGCGCGCCCGAGGTTCAGGTCTTCCACCACCAGGCGGCCACCGGGGTGGTGAGAGGCTCGTCGAGGCGGGCGAGACCGGCGGGCCGGGTGACGACGGTGGGCATGTCGACCCGTGGGGCGATGGTCTGGCCGGGGTCGTTGGGGTCGTTGTACCGGCCGCTGGTGAGGTGCCAGTGCAGGCTCCCTGCCACCCAGTCCGTCAGGGCGCGCACATACCGGGCGAGCCGGGGGCCACTGCCGGCGACGGTGCGCTCGGCCAGGTGCTGCATGCGGCGCATGGCCCGGTCGTGCATCGACGCGGCGGCGTGCAGTGCCTGCCGCGGGGCGCAGGCATGGTGCCGGGCGAGAACGGGCACCAGGTTCATCGCCTCGGGGAAGCCGAAGTGCTGCTCGCGGAAAGCCTCCTTGTTGTAGGAGGTGATGTCGTTGTGCCAGGCGATGAGAGCGACGCTCAGATCGTGCAGGGCATGGACACGCGGGTCGTGGTACTCCTCGGCCGTCAGGACGTAGTCCTGGGCGATTTCGATGAAGGCCAGCGCGGACAGGGCGGCGCTGCTGCTCTGCCACATCATGAGGTAGTCGTCCAGGCTCGCCGACCGGGGCTCCTGCCGGATGGCGGCTTCCCAGACCAGGCCGGAGAAGTACGCGTCGACCTGGTCGGTCCACCGGTACACCTGGGCGGGGGTGCCCTGCCGGGCCAGGTCGTGCCGGATGTCCAGCAGGGACATCGCCCACTTGTCCTCGCGCATCAGCGGGGCCTGGGGGGTGTGGAGCATGCGGCTCATGCGGGCGAGGTAGGGGGCGAGGGTGTCGGGCGCGGCGCCGCCGAGTGTTTCGTCGCACAGGGCGTCGTCGAAGGCGAAGAGCCAGTTGCAGTAGTTGGTGGCGGCCTGGAGGGTGTCGGCGCGGCCGTCGGGGATGCCGAAGCCGACGAACTCCCCGACGCGGGCCCGGCGGGTGTACTCCCGGTGCGGCGCGTCCTTGAAGAGGTCGAACCGCTGCATCCAGGCGAGGCTCTCGGCGTCGACGGCGTCGGCGTGCGGGGAACGGCGAGGCGGGAAAGGGCAGTACAGAGGGGGGACCGGAAGCGGGATGTGGAGGGCGGTGGTCATCGGCACTCCTTGACGGCGGGCAGGCATACGGCGGGGCGGGCCCGTACACGCCCGCCCCGTTCGGTTCGTTCAGTGCGTGGTGACGGTCTGTACGGAGGCGGGACCGGGGACGTGGGCGCCTGTCGGGGTGGGACGCGGGGAGCGGATCATCCTCACGCAGAGGGCCAGCGCCCACAGGGCGAATCCGACGTAGGACCCGAAGCTGCCCCAGCCCCACGGGGTGAACGGGGTGTCGTCCGTGGTCAGGACGTTGAAGAAGTACGCGAAGTGCGCCACGGCCAGGACGTGGGAAGTCCAGCCCGTCCAGCGGGGCAGCGTGGTGTTCTTCAGGATCAGGCTGCCCGCGGCGTAGGAGAACAGGGCCAGGGGCAGGGACCCGGCGTAGCCGAAGGTGACGCACAGGTCGTAACTGAGGTGCAGGTAGGCGCTGTTCACCGCTGCCGGGCGCTCCGCCGCGACGGGGCCGAGGAGAAAGGCGGCGTTGGACATCATCCAGCAGATGCCGACGGACAGGGCGGAGGGGATGAGGAGTTCGGCCTGCAGCGGTGCGCGGTCGGGACCGGTGAGCCAGCGCTTGAGTCCGGCGGCGAACCAGATGAAGAGCAGGCCGAAGGCGATGTCGATCGTGTAGCCGGAGACGGAGGGGTTCTCGGCGAACCAGGTGCCGATGGCGTCCGAGGAGTCGCTCCAGTAGGGGAAAGGGCGGCTCAGAGGGTTGCGGACGAAGGGGAGGGGGACGAGGAAGAGCGCCACCATGGCGATGCCGATCCAGCCGGCCGTCCGTGCCTCGCGCCGTTCGTCGTCAGGGGTGAGCATGGGTGTGCCTTTCCGTGGAAGCGTGGGCCGTGCCCGGGTGGGGCGCGGCAGGGAGTGAAAAGTGGGTGCGGGGGCCGGGTCAGCGCGGACCGGTCACCCAGGGATCGGCGGGTACGAGGCCCTGCCAGGGGAGATCACCCGACGTGCCCAGGGCCGTGATCGCGTCGTCCACACGCCGCAGCAGGTTCTCGGCGTAGCCGGGCGGGGCGTAGGCCGGGTCGAAGATGACGGCCAGGTCCAGGGCGTCGCCGTTCTCCCGGGCCAGCAGACCGAGGTCACAGGGCAGTTGGAAGAGCTGCCCGGTGAAGGCGGCGTCGAGCTGGTCGGTGCGGTCGACGGCACAGCCGGACAGGCGCAGCCCCTGGACGGGGGGCAGGAAGTCGTAGAACACGAACTGGGAGGCGGCGAAGAGCTCCCCGATGTGGGGGTGGGCCGCTGCCAGGGTGAGCAGGGAGGCGCTGTCGTGGCGCAGGGCCTGGTGCAGGTCGTGGTCGGCGGCGTGCAGTGCCTGGCGCGCCGTCAGGCCGGGGGAGTCGGGGACGCGGTGGCGTACGGGAACGGCCTGGGCGTACAGACCGGCGGTGTGGGCGGTGCCCTCGGGCCGGGCGGCGCTGACGGCGAGCAGCAGGGTTTCGTCCTGCGCGGTGTCGGCGGCCACGGCAGCGGTGAAGACCGCGTACAGAACGCTGGCGAGGGTGAGGCGCTCGGCGCGGGCCAGGGCGCGGAAGGCCGTGGTGGCGGCGGGCGGGACACGGCGGGTACGCAGCAGCGAGTCGTGCGGAACGGTGCTCGCGGCCGGCTGGGCGGGCGGGACGAGGACGGTGGGGCGGGCGCCGGTGAGCCGCTTCGACCAGAAGGCGAGGTCCTCGGGACGAGGCTGTTCCGGTGCGTTGAGCGCACGGTAGTCGACGTCGGGCAGCAGGGGAGCGCGCCCTGCGCGGGCGCTGTCGTACAGGGTGGACAGCTGCTGTTCGACGATGTTGAGGGAGCAGCCGTCGGAGGTCAGGTGGTGCAGGCGCAGACCGAGCACGTGGTCGTGCGGTCCCGCGGCGACGAGGGTGGCGGTGAAGACATGGCCGGTGGCCGGGTCGAGGGGATCGGCGGCGTGCAGAGCGGCCAGGCGTTCCTCGGGGCTGCCGGGCGCGGCCGGGTCGATGGCGTGGTGGCGCAGGACGCCGGTGCGGGCGGGGCGGACGAGCTGGTGGATTCGGCCGGGGTCGCCGGTCAGGTGCACTTCGGTGCGCAGTGCGGGCTGACGGTGCACCAGGTGGTCGACGGCTGCCGACAGGGCGCGGGTGTCGAGGGGGCCCCGGACGCGGTAGTGGCATTCCAGGGCGAAGCGCGGTCCGTGGCTGGGCAGGCGCCCGCCCGCACGGTCGTCGTTGACCCGCAGGAACTGGTGGGTGGGGCCCGCGGCCAGCCGTACCCCGGCCGGGCCGGGGTCCAGGAGGCCGTCTTCCGACCCGGCCCGGGGGCCGGGCAGTACCGGTGGGCCGGATGTGGTGGCGGCTGCGAGGTGGGCGGCCAGGCGGGCTGGGGTGGGGTGCTCCAGGACGGTACGGGAGGGCAGTCGCAGGCCCAGTGCGTCGCCGATCTGTGCGGCGGCCCGTACCGCCGTCAGCGAGTCGCCGCCCAGTTCCACGAAGTCGTCGTCCAGGCCCACCTGGTCGAGTTCCAGGACGGAGGCCAGGACCCCGGCGACGGTCTCCTCCACGGGCAGCACCGGTGCCCGGTAGGGGGTGGCCAGACGAGGGCGGTGGGTGGAGGGCGTGGGAAGGGCGGCCCGGTCGAGCTTTCCGTTGCCGCCCGTGGGCAGCGCGGTCAAGAACACGTACCGGCTGGGTCGTTCGGGCTCGGACAGGTGGGCGTCGGCCTGACGGCGCAGCGCCGGGAGAAGGCTGTCGGACGCCTGGGCTAGGACGTGGCGGTGCAGAGGGGCGGAGAGGAGTTCCCCGTCGCCGGGGGGCTGGGGCCACCGGATGGCGGCAGGTGCACGGGTGCCGGTGCCGGTGTGGGTGTGGGTGTGGGTGTGGGTGTGGGTGTGCGTGCCAGTGTTCGAGGAAGGAGGGCCGGTGGGGAGGAACACCGCGTCGTAGGCGCCGTCGCGGTGGCCGGCCGCGCGGGACAGGCGTACCGGCCGACCCAGCTCGGCGGCCAGGTCCTCCAGGTCGCCGGGGTGGACGGCGTCGGCCTCCGCGCGGTCGGACAGCCGGCGCAGGTCGGCGGCGGTGAGCGTGCCGTGGTCGTCGGCGGCCAGGGCGTCGCGTACCGCGCAGGCGCCGGCGGTGCGGCGGTTGGGCACACGCAGCAGGCCCACCGGGCCCGCTTCGGCCGCCAGCAGGTCGCGGAGCGCGTCCATGGTGCCGGGCCAGGGGCGCCACACGTCCACCTCGACGGGGGAGGCGGGCGCCTCGGAGGTGAGCACAGCGTCGAACCGGAAGTCGTTCATCTCGTTGCGGGCGCGGCCCGTGCGCGGCCGGATCTCGGCATGAGCCGCCCCGCAGCGGGTGAACCAGCGGGGGTCGACCAGCAGGTAGGGGTCGAGGGCGACGCGGCGGCGCCACTGTGCGCGCAGGACGTCGATGCCCAGGTCGTCGGTGGCGGTCCGAAGGACCACGGAGGCGTGGAAGGCGTCCTGGAGGGTGCGGTCCTTCACATCACCGAAGACGGCCCGGCCGCCGGTCGCGGAGGCGGCCAGCGCGGCGGTCACGGTCCGGGCCAGATGATCGGCGCTGTGCAGGTAGGGCACGACGGAGTTGCACAGGACGAGGTCCATCCCGGTGTACTCGGCGGCGCCGGCCGCGTCCCCCTGCCGGAGTTCGACGTGGTGGAGCGCGCTGTCGGCCAGCCGCTCGCGCAGCGCGGCCAGGGACTCGGCGGAGGTGTCCACGGCCACGGCGCGGGACGCGGTCCCGGCGAGCCGCGTCAGGATCATGCCCGAACCGCAGCCCAGGTCCAGCACGGCGTCGGGGAGACCCCGCTCGGTGGCCAGGCGCACCGTGGCCGCGATCCACTCGTCCATCTCCGCGTCCGGCAGCGGCTTGCCGGTGTAGCTGCTGGTCCAGCCGCTGCGCTCGTCGCGGAAGTCCAGTGCGCCGAAGAGCCGGTCCCAGTCGTCGTGGAGCCGCTGGGCAGCGCTGCGCTCGTCCCATCGCGGGACCACGTGGGCGACCAGGCGGCCCTGACGGGCGCTCACCACCACATCCCGGACTCCCGGCACCTCCCCCAGCACACGGGCGACGCCGGCCGGCTCCACCCGGAAGCCGCGCACCTTCACCTGGGCGTCGGTCCGGCCCAGCAGCTCCAGCCTGCCGTGCTCGTCGAGGCGGCCGAGGTCACCGGTGCGGTACATCCGCTGCCGCGGGTCCCGTGGGTGCGTGACGAACCGGGTCGCGGTCAGCTCGGCGTCCCCGTGATACCCCTCCGCCAGACCGGCGCCGGTGACGCACACCTCGCCGGTCCCGCCGTCCGGGACGGGCTGTCCGTCCGCACCGACGACGAGGACGGGCGTGCCCGGCAGCGCCGTGCCGACCGTGACCGGGTCCCCGGGACGCAGTACGGCCGCGGTGCACCACACGGCCGCCTCGGTGGGCCCGTAGGCGTTGACGAGCTCCACGCCCGGCATCCTCCGGTGGTGCTCGGCGGCCAGCTCGCTGGGGCAGGGTTCTCCCGCGACCAGGACCTGCCGCAGATCCGGTGAGGGCCCCTCCAGGGACGGCAGCAGTGCGCTGTACAGGGAGGGGGTGAGTACGGTGTGGCTGGCCGGTCCCCGCGACAGGTGCGTGGCGAGTTCGTGGAGGGCGCGCCGCGGGTCGGGTGAGGTCAGCAGAACGTGCCCGCCCGCCAGCAGCGTCCACCAGATCCCCGGCAGGGACGCGTCGGTCGTCATCGGTGAGACGGCCGCCATGCACCGGACCGGTTCGGGGAACACGTCCGCGTAGGCCCGCATGGTGTGCGCGATCGCGCGATGGCCGACCGCGACCGGCTTGGGCCGTCCCGACGTGCCGGACGTGTGGATGATGTAGGCCACCGCCTCCGGAGGAGGACCGGACACCTCCGGGCGGCCCTCCGAACACCCGTCGACTTTCCGCCGGACCTCCCGGTCGTCCATGTCGATCCTGCTGATGCCTTCGGGCAGATGCTGCCCGGACAGCCCGAGCACCCACCGTGCGCCCACAGCGCCGATGAGGTCCCGGAGCCTGCCCGGCGGATCATCGGCGCAGACGGGCACGTGCACGGCTCCCGCCGCGAACACCGCCAGTTGCGCCACCACCGCCCTCACCCCTCGCGGGGCCGCACACACCACCGGATCGCCCGGCTCGACACCGCACGCGCGCAGATACCGGGCCCACCTGCGGGCTTCGTCGACCAGCTGCCCGTAATCCAGGCTCTCCGCAGGGTCGGACACCGCCGTTGCCCCCGGGCGCTGCGCCGCCCGAGCGCACAGGAGGTCCCACAAGGTGGCACCGGCCGGAGCGTCCGCGCGCACCGTGCTGCCCTGGCACACATCGATCATGTCCGTCACATTTCCTCCGGGAAGCAGAAAATTGCGCGCCGCATAAAAAAGGGGTGAGGGATAATTTGGGCAGGTGGAATTCGGGCAGAAAATTGATGGGCCGTGGGAATTTCTTCCCCCTGTTCGCGGCCATGCATTCCCGAGTTAATCCGCGTGCCAAACATGGGGTTCCGAGAATATCCGCAGATAAAGAGGATCGGTGATTGCGTCATAAGAAATGATCGCCCGATGCGCTGTTTTTTGGGTGCCGGTGGGTGCTCTGTGTACGGACGGAGTGAGAACACCCACCGGTCAGGTCAGATCAGGTCAGGCTGCCGAGGAAGTGGCTTCCCGCCTCGGTCAGGTCGTCGCTGAGCAGGTACTGGAGCCAGCCTTCGTGGAACTCCTCCCGGGAGATCTGGCCGTCGCCATTGGTGTCGAGGCTGTCGCATGTCGCCTGGGCCTCCTCGGCGCTGGACCCCAGGGCCTCCAGGTAGCCCTGGAAGTCGGCCGTCGGTACGAGGCCGTCGTCGTCCCCGTCGATGGCGGAGAACTCCGCGTCCAGTACCGCCCGGCAGCCCTCGACGACCTGCTCCCGCCGGCCCAGGGTGTCGGACATGGCGGATTTGAACTCCTCGCGTGTGATGACGCCGTCTCCGTCGGCGTCGGCCGCCGACGCGAGTCGCTCCCAAGCCTCCTGGTAGGCGGTGAACAGGGCGTCGGCCTTGGCGGATCCCTCGGTCATGCACCCCGCGCGGATGACGTCCTTGGCCATGCGCTCGCAGTCGGCGTATTCCAGGACGCCGTTTCCGTCGGTGTCGAGCCGGTCGAAGATGAGGTCGTACTTCCGCTCGATCGGTGCTGTGGTCATGGCAGTACTCCTTCGTGCGTTGCCGGACGACTGGGTGTCTGCTCCGGTCGGCACGGTCCTACGGGTCACCTCGCCCCCTTTGCCTCAAATGGGGGACGGAGCCATGGGCCAAGTGGGTAGAAGTGCGACGAATCCGGATGACCTGGACCGTGGCGGCCGCGTCACCGGTTACCATCACCGGCCGCCGGCGCGGGCCGGGAGCGCCGGCCGGACCGTCCATGGCTGTGCATGAACGCGTTCACGTGTGAACGCCGGGTCACGTCGCCTGGCTGATGCTCCGCGCCGCATCCCTGGCCACCTGGACGGTGCGGAAGCCTCTGCGGTAGGCCGACGGTGATGTGCGCATGATCGGACGTCTCCCTCGCGGCGCAGGGCGAGGTCTTCACCCAGTTGATCTCCGAGGACGGCTGAGGCCCCCAGAGGACCCGCACGGTCAAGGCGATCACCGAGGAGATCCCGTCGCGGCTCACCCTCGACACCCTCACCCGGCACCCGGCACCCGGCACGCGGCACCCGGCACCCGACCCCCGGCCGTCTGGTCGCCAACGACATCGGCCGTGTCAAAAGCCGACTCGCCCTGACCGGGTCCGACGGACGCCACGAGGCAGCCGGCACCCGCAAAGGTCCGGGCCCGCCGTCCGCCCCGGGCCGCCCCGGACCCGGTCCTACCTCGGCGGCGGCGCCGTCGACCCGCGCGGGGTGAGCGAGGGGGTGGCGACCTGGTGGGACGGGGGGTTCTCGTCGTCGATGACCGCGAGCAGCGTCCGGGCCACGTCGGCGCCGAACCCGTGCACGTCGTGGCTCATCGCGGACAGCGGCGGGTGGGTCAGCCGGCACAGCTGGGAGTCGTCCCAGGCGAGGAGGGAGAGGTCACGCGGAACCGAGAGGCCCAGTTCGGCGGCGACGGCGGTCCCGGCGACGGCCATGATGTCGTTGTCGTAGAGGATGGCCGTGGGCCGCTCCGCCATGAGCAGCAGCGAACGGGTGGCGCGGGCCCCCTCCTCGCCCTCGTAGCCCGTGGCGACCTGGAGGTCGTCGGCGATGCCCAGTTCCCGTGCGGTCTCGGTGAACGCCTTCGCGCGGATGGTGCTGTGGCCGAGCCCGGCGGGCCCGCCGACACGGGCGATACGGCGGTGACCGAGGGCCGCCAGATACCGTACGGCCTCCGTGGCGGCGGTGGCGTCGTCCGTCCACACCGAGGTGAAGCCGCCCGTCAGCGACGGGTGGCCGACCGCCACCGCCGGGAGTCCGATGGCCCGCAGAGCGGGCACGCGCGGGTCGTCCTCGCGGAAGTCGACCAGGATCGCTCCGCCGATCTGCCCGCCCTGCCACCACCGCTGCTGGAGCGCGATCTCCTCGTCCACGTCCCGCACCAGATGCAGGAGGAGCGAACACGACCGCTCGGCCAGCACACTCTCGACCCCGGAGATGAACTCCATGTAGAAGGGTTCGAGGCCGAGCAGCCGCGCCGGCCGGCAGATCGCGAGGCCGATGGTGTCCACCTTGGTGCCGGACGACAGGCCGCGCGCCCGGGCGTTGGGAGCCCAGCCCAGCTCCCGGGCCGCCCGGAAGATGCGGTCCCGGGTGGTCTCGGACACCCCGGGTCTGTCGTTGAAGGCGAGCGACACCGCCCCCTTCGACACGCCGGCCCGGGCCGCGACGTCCTTGATGGTGACGCGTTGGGTGGAGGCGCTCACGCCGGTTCCACGCAGAAGATCGCCGCGCGGGCCCGTCCGGCGTCGGGCTCGGGCCAGCCGCCGACCCGGATTCTGCTCTCCTCGCCGGGGAGCAGGGTGACGAGACCCGTGTCGGCCACCGCGTCGGGGTCGAGGCGGTCGGGTTGCAGAAGAAGGTCTCGTACGAGGGTGTGCGCTGTGACCACGACGTCGACTGTATCGGCGGCGCCTGCGACCGGTTCCACCCGTACGTCGAACTCGGGGCGCGGATAGGGGAACTCACGGTCCGGCACGGGGAAGTGCACGGCGCGCAGCCCGTCCACGTCCGCGACCAGGAACTCCCCGTCCACGTCCGCGACCAGGAACTCCCCGTCCCCGGTGACGCCGAGCGCGTCCACGGGCAGCGGTGTCCGTACCGCGTCCCGCGCCGCCACCTCCACGGTGAGCGGCACCTGAGCCGTCACCGTCCCGCCGGCGGTCGTCCGGCGTACGGTGACCTCGGCACGCCAGGGGGCGGCCGACTGGTTGACGAGGCCCAGTACGACGCCCTCCGGGGCGGGCTGCAGGGTGAGCAACCGGTCGGCGTACAGGCGCCGCAGCTCGTGGTGGAGCGGCTTGAGCCGGCCGTCGCCGTCGACGGCCGCCCAGGAGCTGACCGGCCAGCAGTCGTTCAACTGCCAGACGACGGTGCCCGCGCACCGCGGCCAGTGGGAGCGCCAGTGCTCGATGCCCGCGGCGACGGCCCGGGCCTGGAGCAGCTGGGTCAGATAGTGCCAGCGGTCGAAGTCGCCCTCGGGGAGCGCGAAATGGCGGGCCACCCCACGGTTGAGTTTGCCGTTGCCGTCCTCGGCCTTCTGGTGGTGCAGCATGCCGGGTGAGTCCGGGGCGAGGTCCTCCCCCGGGAGGGCGCGGCGCAGCGTGGCCAGGGCCGGCGGCGCCTGCCAGCCGAACTCGGCGACGAACCGGGGCACGCTGTCGCGGTACTCGGCGAAGTCCCGGCGGTTCCACACCTCCCAGGAGTGGTGCGTGCCGTGCGCCGGATCGTTGGGGTGGTGGTCCCAGGAACCGGACCAGGGGCTGCCCGCCGTGTACGGCCGGGTCGGGTCCAACTCGGCGACGACCCGCGGCAGCAGACCCAGGTAGTACCCCTCGCCCCAGGAGTCACCGGCGAGTTCGGGCTCCCAGCCCCAGTCGCGGAAGCCCCAGAGGTTCTCGTTGTTGCCGTTCCACAGCACCAGCGACGGGTGCGGCATGAGGCGTACGACGTTGTCCCGCGCCTCGGCCTCCACCTCGCCGCGCAGCGGCTGCTCCTCGGGGTAGGCGGAGCAGGCGAACAGGAAGTCCTGCCAGACCATCAGCCCGAGTTCGTCGCACACGTCGTAGAAGGCGTCGTCCTCGTAGATGCCGCCGCCCCAGACGCGGACGAGGTCGATGTTGGCGTCCGTGGCCTGGGTGAGGCGGTGCCGGTAGCGCTCCGGGGTGACGCGGGAGGGCAGGACGTCGTCGGGGATCCAGTTCACGCCGCGTACGAAGAGGCGTACGCCGTTGACGACGAGGGTGAAGCCGGTGCCGTGCTCGTCGGCGGAGCGGTCCAGTTCGATCGTGCGGAAGCCGATGCGGCGCCGCCAGGAGTCCAGCGTGGTGTCGCCGTCGGTGAGGGCGACCGTCAGGTCGTACAGCGGCTGTTCGCCGTGACCGCGCGGCCACCACAGCTCCGGCTCGGGAACGTCCAGGGCGAGGGTCGCCTCGTCGCCCTCGAAGGTGGTCTCGGTTTCGACGCCGGCCACCGAGGCGCGCGCGGTCAGCGGGTGTCCGGCGCCGCCGGCGGTGCGCTCCAGCGTGAGGTGGACCTCCACCCGTCCATGCGTCCCGGGGACCGTGACCGCGGGGCGGACCCGGGCGATCCGGGCGGTCGACCAGTGCTCCAGGCGGGCGGGCCGCCAGATGCCGGCGGTGACGACGGTGGGGCCCCAGTCCCAGCCGAAGCCGCACGCCATCTTGCGGATGTACTGGGACGGTTCGGGATAGACGTTGGGCCGGTCGCCGACCGTCTTCCGTACCGCCTCCGCCTCCTCGCGAGCCGGCGTGAAGCGCACGTGGAGCTCTCCGGCGCGGCCGGTGACGTCGAAGCGGTGAGCGCGGTGCATGTTGCGGGTCCGCCCGAGCTCCTCCCCGTCCAGGAGGATCTCGGCCGCGGTGTCGAGGCCGTCGAAGACCAGGTCCGTGCGCTCGTGAGCGGTCTCGGCCGTGAGCCGGGTGGTGTACGTCCAGGTCCGGTCGCCGACCCAGGCCACCTCGTGCTCGGCGGTGCCGATGAAGGGGTCCGGGATGAGCCCCGCGGCCAGCAGATCGGTGTGCACGCAGCCCGGTACCCGGGCGGGCAGCACCGCGTCCCCATGGCGCAGCCCCCACCCGTCGCTGAGCAGGGTGACGTCCTTCATGTGCGGCTCCCCTCACGTGAGGCCCAGTCGTCTCTGGGTACGGCGCACGCCAACGTAGCCGCCAGGACGAGCGGTGTAAATAAACCGGTATAGGCCCCTGCCACATGCCCTTTGGGGTCGTGATGGGGTGGCGGGCTTTACCGGTTCACCCACCAGCGGAGCAGCATGGTGAGAACCGCCCCCGCCGCCCTCACCCGTGGTTTCCCGCCACCCCCGTCTTCAGCCCCGCCCCGCACAACGGCACCACCGCCGTGCGTCCCTCGACCGCCCCCTCCCGTACGGCCGCCCAGCACGCCACGCCCGTCGACTCGACGTACAACCCGCGTGAGGCCAGGTCGCGTTGGGCATGGCGGAGCTGGTCCTCCGTCACGGTGAGGAACGTGCCGCCGGAGGCGCGGACGGCGCGCAGGATCTGGCGGGCGCGAGGCGGGTGGGGGATGGCGATGCCCTCCGCGAGGGTGGGGGACGTGGGGGTGGCTCCGACGACGTCGTCGGCGCCCTCGGCCCAGGCATGGGCCAGGGGAGCGACGGCGGCGGACTGGACGGCGTAGAGGGCGGGGCGGCGGTCGATGAGGCCCGCCGCGTGGAGTTCGGCGACGGCGAGGGCCGCGCCGAGCAGCAGCGTGCCGTTGCCGACGGGGACGACGATCACCTCGGGGAGGCGGCCGCCGAGGTCCTCCCACAGTTCGTGGACGTAGGTCTTCGTCCCGTGCAGGAAGTACGGGTTGTAGACGTGCGAGGCGTAGAAGACGCCGTCCGTGTCCGCCGCCTCGCGGGCCGCCCGGGCCGTGGCCTCACGATCGCCGTCGACGAGGTGGAGCCGCGCGCCGTGCGCGTCGATCTGCTCCAGCTTCTTGGCCGACGTACCGGCCGGGACGTACACCGTGCAGGGCAGCGCGGCCCGGGCGCAGTACGCGGCGACCGCCGTGCCCGCGTTGCCGCTGCTGTCGGCGACGACCCGCCGGGGGTCCAGCCGCAGGGCCAGCTCGGCGAGGAGCACCGCACCACGGTCCTTGAAGGAGAGCGTGGGCATCAGGAAGTCGAGCTTGGCCTGAATGCCGTCCTTGAGATCGACCAGCGGGGTCCGGCCCTCGCCCAGTGACACCGTGGGCGACGCCAGGGGGAGGCATTCCGCGTAGCGCCAGAGGGAGTTGACGCGGCCGGACAGGGACTTCAGCGGTGCCGGAGTGGGCGCGAAGTCCAGGTCCAGGGGGCCGCGGCAGGCCGGGCAGCACCAGGCGAGGGAGGCGGCGGGGACGCGCGTACCGTCCGTCGGGCAGAAGCGATCCGGCAGAGGGGTCATGAGCGAAGGGTAGTGATCTCCGGGCGCGGATCGTCGCTCCCGACGGCACGGCGTACGCGCTGAAGGCCGTACGGCAGCGGACACAGCGCGTCGCCTCGTGGCCCGCGCTTCCGGTCTCGACCTGATCATGGTTCCGGCCTCGACCTGATCACGCGGGGGGCAGGGCTCTGTGTTCCGCCCCCCTCCCCGCGTCTCGCCCTGGCGACGTCGCACGCTTACCATGCGCCCAGTCGTACGTCAGTTCCCCCTGGCTCGTTCCGCTCGGCTCGTTCCGCTCGGTTCGTCCCACTTCGTTCGTCCCACTCCGCTCGGCGCAAGGAGCACCTGTACCCGTGGCCACACCCCCGCCCTCCGGGCCCCAGCCACCTCACGGCGGTGGCCCGTTCTCGCCCCCGGGGCAGCCGCAGCCGTATGCCGTGCCCGGGCAGCAGCCGTATCCGCAGCAGGCGGGCCCCCAGCCCTGGGGTCAGGCCTGGGGACAGCCGTATCCGGCGCTGCAGCCGCCCTCGCCCGTCAACGGGCTCGCGATCGCCGCGCTCGTGCTCGGGGTGCTGTGCTTCCTGCCCGGGATCGGGCTGGTGCTGGGGATCGTCGCGCTGGTGCAGATCAGGAGGAAGGGGCAGCGCGGCAAGGGCATGGCGGTGGCCGGAATCGTGCTCTCGACGATCGGCGCGCTGCTGATGACGCTCGCGTTCACTACGGGCGGCGCGCGCGACGCGTGGGACGGCTTCCGCGACGCGGCGACCAGCGCGGGCAGCCCCTTCTCGGTGAACAAGGGCGAGTGCTTCGACACACTCAGCGGTTCCCTGGAGGACTACGCGTACGACGTCGACATCGTGCCGTGCGACGGCGAGCACGACGCCGAGGTGTTCGCCAACGTCCCCATGCCGGACGGCGAGTTCCCGGGCGACGACGCGGTCACCGGCGTGGCCGACGAGGAGTGCTACGCACGCTCCGAGTCGTACGCGATGGACACCTGGGCGTTGCCGGCCGAGGCCGACGTCTACTACTTCACACCCACGCGGCAGAGCTGGCGCTACGGGGATCGTGAGATCACCTGCATGTTCGGCAACGTGGACCCCGAGGGCAGTCTGACGGGCTCGCTGCGGCAGGACCAGACGACCCTCGACGACGACCAGTTCGCCTTCCTGGAGGCCGAGGCGATCCTGAACGACGCCTTCGAGGGGATGCCCGACGCGGAGTACGTCGAGGACGACTTGGCCGGGCACAAGGCGTGGGCGGCGGACGTGGTCCAGGCCCTGGAGCGGCAGACGCGGGCGTTGCGCGCGCACGACTGGGAGTCCTCCACCGAGCAGGCGGTCACCGACTACGCCAAGGCCCTGGACCAGGCGCGCAAGCAGTGGGCGGCGGCGAGTGAGGCGAAGGACGCCGACGCTTTCAGCGACCACTGGGACAAGGCGCACCGGTTGACCGACGGCCCGAAGGTCGTCACCGCCCGCGAGGCTCTGGGGCTGGCCACCGAGCCGCCGACGTACGACGCGGAGGACGGCGGCGAGGACAGCGGAGGGGAGGAGTTCGGCACGGAGGTATGACGGCGGCCATAGCGGGGAGAAAGTGCCTGCGTAAAGCCCTCACCGGGCCCAAGTCATCACATCGAGTGATTGTCTGGCCTTTACTTGCCTGGCCCAACCCACGGTTGCCACGCTGTTGCTGTCTGTACATCCAGAGGGGAGCGGCCAGTGACTTTCGGTGAGCAGCCGGCGTACCTGCGTGTCGCGGGTGATCTCCGCAGGAAGATCGTGAACGGTTCGCTGCCGCCGCACACCCGTCTCCCGTCCCAGGCCCGTATCCGCGAGGAGTACGGCGTCTCGGACACGGTCGCGCTGGAGGCCCGCAAGGTGCTCATGGCCGAGGGGCTGGTGGAAGGTCGCTCCGGTTCAGGCACCTATGTACGAGAGCGGCCGGTGCCGCGTCGGGTCGCCCGCTCCGGGTTCCGGCCCGCCGGCGGGGCCACACCCTTCCGTCAGGAGCAGGCCGACGCCGCCGCGCGCGGGACCTGGGACTCGCGCAGCGAGCAGGTCGAGGCGGGCCGGACGATCGCCGAGCGGCTCGCGATCCAGCCCGGCGACCGCGTGATGTGCACCAGGTACACCTTCCGGGACGCGGGGGAGGTGATGATGCTCTCCACCTCCTGGGAGCCTCTCGCCCTCACCGGCCGCACCCCCGTCATGCTCCCCGAGGAGGGCCCCCTCGGCGGCATGGGCGTCGTCGAGCGCATGGCCGCCATCGATGTCGTCGTGGACAACGTCACCGAGGAGGTCGGCGCCCGCCCCGGCCTCGCCGAGGAGTTGCTCTCCCTCGGCGGTGTCCCCGGGCATGTCGTCCTGGTCGTCCACCGCACGTACTTCGCCTCCGGCCGCCCGGTGGAGACGGCGGACGTGGTGGTCCCGGCGGACCGCTACCAAGTCGCGTACCACCTGCCGGTGAAGTGAGTACGGCGGGCGTGTGCCGTTGGCCGACGGGGTCGGCGTCCGTGTGTCGTTGGTCGAGGCGGCGGGCGCGGTCAAGTGCCGACGGGCGACGGGGCGGGCCCTGCTCGTTCCGGTGAAGTCGGCCCGGCTGCCCACCCGTTCGGGAAACCGGCTGATTGCGTGTGTACGGGACGAGGGCGCGGGCATGGGTCAAGTGGCCCTTGCCGGAGGGGAGTTGCAACCGTCGGAGCCCGGGAGGCTTGTCCGAACGTAGTTCGAATTCGGTCGTTCTTGCCGCCGGGTCGCCATGGAGTCCGGCAGCAGCTCGTTTCGTATGAATGGTGCTGGATCGCTGCTCGTTGGAGCGCTGGGGGGCGCGCGGGTAGCGATTGGCGGCGCGTTCGACGGGGTGCGCCCCCCTCATCTTGGCTGGTTGCGTACCTCTTTGTGAAAAGCCGGATTCGCTGCGTGAAGGTTAGGCGTACGCTCGGGCATATGCGGATTGCGGTTTCCTTAGGTGGCGGGGCGCGGCGGCATCCGGGGACGGGACCTGGAGGAGCCGGGGCGGGAAGGAGCGGTGGGGGTCGATGAACGACGGCACGATCACTCTTCCCTGGCTCGTCATAAGGCAGGACGACAACGGCAATCGCTATCGGGTGGGCAGGTATGCGACGCGCGCCGAGGCGCAGAAGATCGCGGACAGCCTCGACAGTCGGGGCCACAAGCAGCTCTACTGGGTCGAGCGCATCGGGCAGAACGGGCAGAACGGGCAGAGTGGGAGCAAGTGATGCACCCCGCCCGGCGCCCGTGTCCGCTCCCGTAGGCTCCCGCGCATGACCGAACCGATCGTGGTGGTGGGAGCCGCTCTGTTGAGCGAGGGGCGACTGCTCGCCGCGCGCCGCAGTGCACCGCCTGAGCTGGCCGGACGCTGGGAACTGCCCGGGGGCAAGGTGGAGCCCGGTGAGCCTCCCGAACAGGCGCTCGTGCGGGAGCTGCGCGAAGAGCTTGGTGTCGAGGCGAAGTCCGCGGAGCGGGTGCCCGGGGAGTGGGTCGTGCGGCCCGGGTATGTGCTGCGGGTCTGGATCGCGCATCTGCTGTCCGGTGAGCCTCGGCCGTTGGAAGATCATGACGAGCTGCGCTGGCTGACTGTCGATGAGGTGTGGGACGTCGACTGGCTGGACCAGGATGTGCCGGCCGTGATGGAGACGGCGCGGCTGGCTTGGGGTGACGGGAGAGGCTGAGTGTGCCTCGGGGTGGTTTCTCGCCCCCGCCGCCCTTACCCGTCCCATCCCAGGGGGCGCTGCCCCTTCGACCCCGTCCCGTCCCCGTCCCATTCCAGGGGTTGCGCCCTTCGGCCCCGTCCCCGTCCCATTCCAGGGGTTGCGCTCTTCGGCCCCGTCCCGTCCGCATTTCAGGGACGCAGCGCCCTTCGACCCCGGACCGCCCCAGGGCTGCCGCCCCCGGACCCCGCCGAGGAGTGGGATGGTCGGGTGCGGGTCGAGTGTGGCTTGTCGCGCAGTTCCCCGCGCCCCTTTGGGGGGCGGGGGTGAGTGGCTCGCTATAGAGTCGGGGCCGCTCCTGTCCTTGGCGGTGCGCCCCCTACGCCGTTCGTGCCACAGTGCGCCCTCGTGCGCGGTACTGCGGGTCGGATATCGGGTATGTGCCCATTAACCCCATGAAACCGGACAGGACCTGCTTCTGGACTGGGAAGTGATCGGCGTGACCGACAGCGGAGCCGACTGCGCCGAGTGGACCTTTCCGGCGGAGCCGGGCGCGGTGCGCGATGCTCGGACGGTGGTGCGCGGGCAACTGCGTGAGTGGGGGCTCGATGCGCTCGGGGACGTCACCGCGCTGTTGGTGAGCGAGCTGGTGACGAACGCGCTGCGGCATGCGACGGGGCCCATCGGTGTGCGGCTCGTGCGTCCCGCCGACCCCTCGGGGACTCTCCTGGTCGAGGTGTCCGACCCGTTGCCCGATCCGCCCCGCGAGCGCGCGGCCGATGTCGACGACGAGAGTGGCCGGGGTCTGCAGTTGGTTGCCTGTTCCTCGCGGGCCTGGGGTACCCGCCCCGGAGGAGCGGGCAAGACGGTCTGGTTCGAACTCGCGGTTCCCGGCTGAGCGGCCCTGCCGAGGTACGGGACGAAGGACCTGGTGCACGACCGGAGTCCACGGCGTACGGCCCGGGGGAGGGGCGGCTCCCCGGGGCGTGCGTGCGACCGACTTGTTCCAGCCAGTGGCGCTGGCTGGAGTCTTTGGTTCGAGTGGGCACCGCCTGGTTAGAAGACTTGGGAGTATGTCGCGGCCGGTCCAAAAACGATCGGGACCGTGCTGTGATCGTGAACACCGTGTTGTGCGGCGCCGTAGTGCTGGATACTGCGGGCAGCCGCCCCTGGTGACCGAAGCCGGACGCGGTGAGCTGGAGGGGACGGTTCGCGTGAGCGAGATACCAGCGAAGGCCACGGAGTCCACGGGGGCCAAGAACCCGTCGGACCGCGCGCGGCCCGACGCCGCAGACGGTTCCGGCCTGGGCGGAGCCACTCGCGACAGCGGGGCCGCACGCGACAGGACGGGCGATGGGCTGACGCGCCGTGCGCCCGGGAGTCGAGCGTCCGACAGTCGGACGTCGGGCGGTCCCGCGGCCGGGAGCCGTGCGGCGGCCGGGGTGGAAGGTGCCGCTGTCGACGCCGCGGTGGCCGCGGGTGTCATGGCCGGTCACGGGGCCGGCGACTCGATGTGGCAGACCAGCCCGCCGGGATCCATGTACGACTACATCAAGGTCGCTTCGTTCTCCATCGGCGCCGACGGACTCGTCGACCAGTGGAGCCTGCGGGCCGAGCAGTTGTTCGGCATATCGGCCGAGCGGGCCGTGGGGATGGACCCGATCGAGGCCTTCATCGACCCCGACCGGCGTGAAGAGGGCCAGCGGAAGATGGCCGAGGTCCTCGACGGCCGGGAGTGGACCGGAGTGGTCCCCTTCCGGGTGCCGGGTCCCGAGGGGGCCGAGGGACTCGCCGAGGTCTATGTGATGCCCACCACGGTGGAGGGCGGCGAACGGGCCGCCGTGTGCATCGTGGTGGACGTCCGGACACTGCGCCGGATAGAGACCGACCTTGCCGCTTCGCAGTCGATTTTCGGCCAATCCCCGTTCGGTTTCCTTCTGATTGACACCGATCTTCGGGTAAGGCGCGCCAACCATCGCATCGCCGCCCTCTACGGCGGCAACGTCGACGACCACCGCGGCCGGGGCGTCCGCGACTACCTGCAGTCCCCGGAGGCCGAGCGGGTCGAGGCGACCCTGCGGCGGGTCATGGAGACCGGCGACTCGATCACGGACATGCACGTCACGGGCTTCCTGCCCGGCTCCGAAGAGCGCCGCCACTGGTCCGTCAACCTCTACCGCGTGCACAGCGGCACCGGCCGCCCCATCGGCATCGCCTGGCTCGGCACCGACATCACGGCCCGCCGCGCCGCCGCCCGCGAAGCCGCCGCCGCCCGGCGGAACCTCGCCCTCCTCAACGAGGCCGGTTCGCGCATCGGCAACTCCCTCGACCTGGAGACCACCGCCCGCGAACTCCTCGACGTCGTCGTCCCCGGCTTCTGCGACCTCGCCACCGTCGACCTCTACCAGGGCCTCCTGGTGGGCGACGAGACCCCGCCCGGGCTCGCCGACGGCAGCGCCGAGCTGCGCCGGGTCGCCTTCGCCAGCGCCGTCTCCGACGCGCCCTTCGTCGGCGGACCCGCCCCGGTGCGTGTCGGCGCGGTCCACCACTACCCGTTCAACTCGCCCTGCGCGGACGC
This sequence comes from Streptomyces sp. CA-210063, assembly GCF_024612015.1. Lineage (NCBI taxonomy): Bacteria > Bacillati > Actinomycetota > Actinomycetes > Kitasatosporales > Streptomycetaceae > Streptomyces > Streptomyces sp. CA-210063. Next base: position 3,527,840 of record NZ_CP102512.1, on the reverse strand, counting down.
CCTGCGCACCGCCCGCACCCAGCAGGTGCCCGAGGAGGGCAACCTGATCCAGTCCACGCTGGCGGTGCCGATGGTCGCCCACGACACCGTCGTAGGACTGGTCCAGTTCTCCCGTACGAAGGGCAGTGAGCCGTTCGGCGAACGGGACCGGGCGCTCGCCGTGGAGCTGGCCGCGCGCGCCGCCGTCTGTATCGACAACGCGCGCCTGTACCGCCGCGAGCACGAGCGCGCCCTCATCCTGCAGCGCTCCCTGCTGCCCCCGGGCGACCCCGAGGCCTCCGGGCTCGACATCGCCTGCCGCTATCTGCCGGGCAACGCGGCCACCGAGGTCGGCGGCGACTGGTTCGACGTCATCGAACTCCCCGGCCACCGCACGGCACTCGTCGTCGGCGACGTGATGGGCCGCGGACTGCGGGCAGCGGTGGCCATGGGCGAACTCCGTACGGCCGTCCGTACGTTGGCCCTGCTGGACCTCGAACCCGCCGAGGTCCTCTCGGCGCTCGACGAGATCGCCCGCGGCCTCGGCACCTCCGGAGGTGTCCAGTCCGCCTCCCGCACCTCCTCCAGCCGGCCACGTGACAAGGACCTCGCCGAGGTCTACCTCGCGACCTGCGTGTACGCCGTCTACGACTCGGTGACCCGCCGCTGCACCTTCGCCAACGCGGGCCATCTGCCGCCGGTGTTGGTCGAGCCGGGCGAGAGCGCGCTGATGCTCGACGTGCCGCCGGGCATGCCGCTCGGTGTCGGCGGTGAGCCGTTCGAGGAGGTGGAGGTCGAACTACCCGAAGGCGCACTGTTGGCGCTCTACACGGATGGACTGGTCGAATCCCGCGATCACCCCCTCGACGAAGGCCTCCAGGCGTTCGTCGGCGCGCTGACGGACCCCGCCCAGCCGCCGACCGCGCTGCGCGCCGAGACGCCCCGGTCGCTGGAGGACGTCTGCGACCACGTCCTCAACACCCTCGACACCCACCACGGCGAGGACGACATCGCGCTGCTCATGGCACGTGTCCAGGGGCTGCCCGAGGACTCCGTCGGCGACTGGACGCTGCCGCGCGAGCCGCGCAGCGTCGGCCGCGCCCGCGAGTACGCGCGCGGGCGGCTGATGGCCTGGGATCTGGAGCCCCTCGTCGACACGGCGGAACTGCTGGTCAGCGAGCTGGTCACCAACGCCCTGCGGTACGGCGAGGGCGAGATACGGCTTCGGCTGCTGCTCGACAGAACGCTCGTCTGCGAGGTCTGGGACGCGGGTCTTGTGCAGCCCCGGCGTCGCCGGGCCCGCGACACCGACGAGGGGGGACGCGGGCTGCAGCTCGTCGGGCTGCTCTCCGCGGCGTGGGGGTCCCGTCGTACGCCGCGCGGTAAGACGGTGTGGTTCGAACTGCCGTTGCCGGGTGGTGAGCACGGGCTGACGGATCCGGCGGAGGCGTTGCTGAGCCTGTTCTAGGGGCGGGCTTTTGTATGGTGCGCTGCCTCTTCTCTTCATCTTCTCTGCTCGGCTGCGGCTCTCGGGTGGGCTGGTGATGAGGCGTCAGAGGGTGGGCGGTTTCAGTTGTTCTCGGTCTGCGGGTGGTGTGTGGCTGGTCGCGCAGTTCCCCGCGCCCCTGAGGGGCGCGCTGGTGTGGGCCGGGTCTAGAACTGGCCGCCCACTGCCCTGCGGGCGCGGGTCGCCGTTCCGCCGTAGCAGGCGGGGCCCCGCAGGTCGCCCCGTCCGCCGCCACCGGAGGCCTCGCGGAGGATGATTCCGCCCAGCAGGGCCCCGGCCAGTCCGTCGCCCACGGGACCGCCGTACGGGTTCCCGTACGCCCGCACGTCCTGCTCGGCCAGCTGCCGGGCTTCCTCGGCGAGGGCGTGGGCACGCCGGGCATGCGGGGCGTCGACGCTCCCGGCGTCGGCGGTCTCATCGGTCGCCGTCCCGGGGGAGTCCGCTTCGGCCTGTGTCAAGTGTCGTTCCGCTTCCGACAGTCGGGTTCTGGCCGTTGCCCCCACCGCGCCGCGATGCGTGGTGACGAAGTCCGTCGTGGCGGCGACGGTGCTGCGGGCCGGGAGGAGCCAGCGGCCCTGGCGGCGGAGGACGTCGAGGGGATCGTCGTACGGGCCGGTGAAGGGGGCGCCCTGTTTCGCGGCGTCGGCGGCTCGCGCCAGCTCGACGGCGAGTCGCTCCACCCCGGTCACGAACACGTCTGCCTGGTCGATCGCGCCCTCGGCGGCCCGTAGGTGTACGGCCGCGACGGCCAAGTCGCCCGGATCGGCGGCCTGGCGGGCGCGGTTCAGCTCGGTCGTGGCGAAGACCAGGCGGTCCTTGGCCTGTTCGACGTGGCCGGCGACAGGGAGGGAGGCCGCCGGGGCGTAGCCGTCGCGGAGGACGGTGAGGGTGGTGGCCGCGGTCGCCGTACGGCCGGTCAGTGCGCGGAAGCGGGCCTCCGCGCACTCCAGGGCCGGTGTGATGTCCTGTTCAAGGGCGCGGAGTTGATCGAAGGCGGGCGTCGCCGTGTCGAGCCGCCGCTGGGCCGTCGTGCACCGGGTGAGGATCTCCTCCAACAGCGCGCGCTCCTCGCCGGGCGCCAGCGCCCCCGCCTCCTCGTCCAACCGCTGCCTCGCCCGAAAGGCCCCCGTCAGCGCACCCCGCGCGTCCGCCAACGCCTCCGCGAACGGCTTGACCGCGTCCTGAGCCGCAGGCGTCTCCGCGTAGGCCTTGGACGGGTCGAGCGGAATCGGCCGCTCCGGGATCGGCCGCTCCAGGTATGGCCGCTCCGGGATCGGCCGATCCGGGTACGGCTGCTCCGGGTACGGCCGCTCCGGGTATGGCCTGGCTGGGTCAGCGTCCCGCGGCCGCCCCGCGTGCGGCGCGGCGCCGCCGTGACTCGTCGGGCGCCTCCCTGGGGAGGGCTCAGCGTCGTCGCGACGCGCCGGCCGCTCCGCGCGTGGCCCGGCGTCGCCATGGCCTGCCGGGCTCGCATTGGATGGCTCGGTGTCGTCATGGCTCGCCGGGCTCCCGGCGTGTGGCTCGGTGTCTTCGTGGCCCGGTGGCTTCTCCGTGTGGGGTTCGGTGTCTTCGTGGCCCGGTGGCCTTTCCGTGTGGGGTTCGGTGTCTTCGTGGCCCGGTGGCTTCTCCGTGTGGGGTTCGGTGTCTTCGTGGCCCAGCGGCCTTTCCGTGTGCGGCTCGGTGTCCTCGCGGCCCGGCGGCGGCCCTTCCGGGAACCGCTCGGGAGCCGTACGACCCGGCAGGGCTGCTGCGAAGCGGAGTTCCTCGGTGCTTGTGCGGACGCTGTCGTCGGTTTCGACGAGCAGGCGTTGGGCCCGGCGGTGGAGGTCGGGCAGTGGGGTGACCGGCGGTTCGAAGGTGCCGGTCGGGGGCGTGCGCAGCCGGGCGCGGCGCCTGCGTCGGACGAGTGAGTACGCGGCGACGGCGGCTGCCGTGCCGGCGGCGGCCACCGGCACGATCAGATCCACACCGGAGGCCTCGTCGTCCCCGGGCGGAACCACGGGCTGCTGCCCGCCGGTGCCCGGGACCCCGGGTCGGCCCGCGGCGACCGGACCGACGAACCGCGTGCCCGCGGCGGGGCTCAGGGACTGCGTGCCGGCAGCCAGTGGCAGTGGCAGAGGCGGGTCGCTGATCGTCGCCCCCGTCGCCGTGGGCAGCAGGAGCCAGCCCAGGGCTGCCAGGCCCCCGAACGCGGTGTGGGCCAGGCGCACGGCTATGTGCGACGTGGCGCCTCGCGCTCGGCTCTTCCTCAGACGCGACGTCACATTTGGGAGCGTATGGCCGGTGTGGCGCGGTCGCGAGTGGGGTGGGCCGGAGTGGGGGAGGCGGAGACTGGTACCGGTGGCGAGGGCATGTCATGATCGCCTCGTTCGCGAGGGGGAGGCTGGACATGCTGACGAACATCGGGATCGGCTGCCTCGCGGCGACCATGGTGGTCACCGCCGTGTTGGGGGTCGCCGCGATCCGTACGGGGTGGATGGTGCCGTGGCTGCGCCGCAGCACGCTGCGACCGGCTCTGTGGGGCTATGCGTCGCTCGCCGGCGGCGCGGGGCTCGGCCTGTGGTCCTACGGCATGACCACGTATCGCGCGGATGCGTACGGCTTGGCGGGCCTGGCTCTGCTCATCACGAACGCCGTGCTGTCGTTCCTCGCGACCCGCCCCGGCCGCGTCACCACCCCGTGACCGCCGCGTGCCGCCCCCTCACCCGTAGCGAACTGGAGCCCCTGGCCCGCGCCGCCGCCGGCCCGGCCCGCCGCCTCGGCGCGGTCTCGCGGCTGCGCGGCGGCAGCAAGAAGGGTGTGTACCGGCTCACCTTCGACGACGGCGGCACGGCGGTCGCGTACGTCTGGTCCCCGGACGAGGACTACTGGACCGGCACCGAGGGAACCGCCGCCCCCGACCCACGCGACCCCTTCTCGCACGCCTCCGGTATCGACCTGTTCACCGCCGCCCACGACCGCCTCGCCGCCATCGGGGTCCGCACCCCGCGCCTGCTCCTCGCCGACCGCACCGGCCGTCACCTCCCGGCGGACGCGGCCGTCGTGGAGGACGTACGCGGCGGGACCCCGGAGGAGGCGCTGGAGCGCGACCCGCATGAGGCGGCGGGCACCCTGGAGCGGCTGGCCGGGGCGCTGGCGACGATGCGGGGCTCCGAATCCGCACGGGGGTTCGGCAAGGTCGGCGTCGTCGACCAGGGCGGCACCTCGCACGGCACCTCCTGCGTGGACGTCGTACGGGACCGGCTCTGCGGGACATCGCGGAGGCGGCGGGCCGGGACGCCCGTATCGCTGAGGCGCGGGAGGCGCTCGACGAGCGGATGCACGCTCTCGCCTCCGCCGTCCGGCCCCGTGCGCGGCACACCCTGATCCATGGCGAGCTGGGCCCGGACCACGTCCTCGTCGGGGCCGGCGGTGAGCCGGTCCCGGTCGACATCGAGGGGCTGTTGTACTTCGGCCCGGAGTGGGAGCACGTGTTCCTGGAGCTCCGCTTCGGCCCCCACTACGCGTCCTGCGCGCCCCGGGCCTCGACGAAGACCGGCTCCGTGTCTACCGCCTGGCGATACGCCTGAGCCTGGTCGCCGACCCCCTCCGCCTCCTCGACGGCGACTTCCCGGACCGGGAGTTCATGCGGACCATCGCCGAGCACAACGTCCGGCAGGCCCTCACCCTGCTGAGGAACGCCTCCTGATCTTCGAGCCCAGCCACACCAGCGGGTCGTACTTGCGGTCGACGGCACGTTCCTTGAGGGGGATCAGCGCGTTGTCCGTGATCTTGATGCCCTCGGGGCACACCTCCGTGCAGCACTTGGTGATGTTGCAGTAGCCGAGACCGTGTTCGTCCTGGGCCGTCTTCTTGCGGTCCAGGCCGGTCTCCTCGGCCGCGTCCAGCGGGTGCATGTCCAGCTCGGCGACCCTCATGAGGAAGCGGGGGCCGGCGAAGGCCGGCTTGTTCTCCTCGTGGTCGCGGACGACATGGCAGGTGTCCTGGCACAGGAAGCACTCGATGCACTTGCGGAACTCCTGCGGGCGGTCCACGTCCTCCTGCATCATCCGGTACTCGCCCGGGCCGACATCCTCCGGCGGCACGAAGGAAGGGACCTCACGCGCCTTGGCGTAGTTGAACCCCACGTCCGTGACCAGGTCACGGATCACCGGGAAGGCCCGCAGGGGGGTGACGGTGATCGTCTCCTCCTGCTCGAACACCGACATCCGGGTCATGCACAACAGCCGGGGCCGCCCGTTGATCTCGGCGGAGCACGAACCGCACTTGCCCGCCTTGCAGTTCCAGCGGACGGCGAGATCGGGGGCCTGGGTCGCCTGGAGCCGGTGGATGATGTCGAGGACCACCTCGCCCTCGTTCACCTCGACCTTGAAGTCCTCCAGGCCGCCGCCCCGCACATCGCCCCGCCACACCTTGAAGCGGGCCTCGTAGCCGCTCATGACCGCGTCTCCTCGTAGCCGCTCACTCGTACAGCTCCTCTTCGGCGAGGTACTTGACCAGCTCCTCCTTGTCGAAGAGAGCGAGCAGGTCCGGGCGGATGGGCTCGGTGGTCTCACGGGTCAGGGCGATCTGGCCGACGACGGGGTCCATGGCCGCCGGCCCGCCCGTGGAGTCGGTGAGTCGGCACAGCAGATTGATACGACGCCACTCGCGCTCCATCGCCGGGTGGTCCTCGCGGGTGTGGCCGCCCCGCGACTCCGTACGCTCCAGCGCGGCCCGCGCCACACACTCACTCACCAGCAGCATGTTCCGCAGATCCAGGGCGAGATGCCAGCCCGGGTTGAACTGCCGGTGCCCCTCGACACCCGCCCGGCGGGCCCGCACCCGCAGATCGGCCAGCTTCTCCAGCGCCTGTTCCATCTCGCCCTCGCGGCGGATGATGCCGACCAGGTCGTTCATGGCCTGCTGGAGTTCCTGGTGGAGGGTGTACGGGTTCTCCGGCGGCTTTCCCGCCGCCTTCTCGGGCTGTCCCGGCGCCGGGCCCTCGGCGGAGAAGGGACGCAGGGCCTCGGCGGCGGCCGTGTCGACCTCGACGTCGTCCACCGGGGGACGTGCCCCGATGAGTCCCGCCGCGTGCTCGGCCGCGTGCAGCCCCGCCCGGCGGCCGAAGACCAGCAGGTCGGAGAGGGAGTTGCCGCCCAGCCGGTTGGAGCCGTGCATACCGCCGGCCACCTCACCGGCCGCGAACAGACCCGGCACGCCGCGCGCCGCCGCCGTGTCCGACTCGACCGCGATACCGCCCATCACGTAGTGACAGGTCGGCCCGACCTCCATCGCCTCCGCCGTGATGTCGACGTCCGCCAGCTCCTTGAACTGGTGATACATGGAGGGGAGGCGGCGGCGGATGACCTCGGCCGGCATCCGCGTGGACACGTCCAGGAAGACACCGCCGTGCGGGGAGCCCCGGCCCGCCTTCACCTCGGCGTTGATGGCCCGCGCCACCTCGTCACGCGGCAGCAGCTCGGGCGGGCGCCGGTTGTGGTCCGGGTCCTCGTACCAGCGGTCGCCCTCCTCCTCGGACTGCGCGTACTTCTCCTTGAAGACGTCCGGGATGTAGTCGAACATGAACCGCTTGCCCTCGGAGTTCCTGAGCACCCCGCCGTCCCCGCGCACCGACTCCGTGACGAGGATGCCCTTCACCGACGGCGGCCAGACCATGCCCGTCGGATGGAACTGCACGAACTCCATGTTCAGCAGGGGTGCGCCGGCCAGCAGCGCCAGGGCGTGCCCGTCGCCCGTGTACTCCCACGAGTTCGACGTCACCTTGAAGGACTTGCCGATGCCACCGGTGGCGATGACGACGGCGGGCGCTTCGAGGACGAAGAAACGGCCCGACTCGCGTTCGTAGCCGAAGACGCCACTCACCCGCGAGCCGTCTTTGAGGACCCTCGTGACCGTGCACTCCTGGAAGACCTTCAGCCGGGACTCGTAGTCACCGGTCTCCTTGTGGTCCTCCTGCTGGAGGGCGACGATCTTCTGTTGGAGCGTGCGGATGAGTTCGAGGCCCGTACGGTCGCCGACGTGGGCGAGGCGCGGATACTCGTGACCGCCGAAGTTGCGCTGCGAGATGCGGCCGTCCTTCGTACGGTCGAAGAGGGCGCCCCAGGTCTCCAGCTCCCACACCCGGTCGGGGGCCTCCTGGGCGTGCAGCTCCGCCATCCGCCACTGGTTGAGGAACTTGCCGCCGCGCATGGTGTCGCGGAAGTGGACCTGCCAGTTGTCACCGGCGTTGACGTTGCCCATGGCGGCCGCGATGCCGCCCTCGGCCATCACCGTGTGGGCCTTGCCGAACAGGGACTTGCAGATCACGGCCGTACGGGCGCCCCGCTCGCGGGCCTCGATCGCGGCGCGCAGTCCGGCGCCTCCGGCGCCGATCACGACGACGTCCCACTCCTGTCGTGCGACCACGGACATCAGAACAACCTCGGATCGTCGAAGGCGCCGGACGCGACCAGGTACACATAGAAGTCGGCGAGCGCCACGCTCACCAACGACGCCCAGGCGAGCAGCATGTGCTGGGCGTTGAGCCTGCCCACCCACTGCCACATCCGGTAGCGCACGGGATGCTTGGAGAAGTGCTTGAGCTTGCCGCCGACGATGTGCCGGCACGAGTGGCAGGAGAGGGTGTACGCCCAGATCAGCACGATGTTGACGAGGAAGACGAGGGTGCCGAGGCCCATGTGGCCCCACTCGTAGTTCTCGTCGCGGAAGGCCAGGACGGTGTCGTAGGTGAGGATGCCGGCGACGACCAGGGCCGCGTAGAAGAAGTACCGGTGGAGGTTCTGCAGGATCAGCGGGAAGCGGGTCTCGCCGGTGTACTTCTGGTGCGGCTCGGCCACCGCGCAGGCGGGCGGGGACGCCCAGAAGCCCCGGTAGTACGCCTTGCGGTAGTAGTAGCAGGTCAGGCGGAAGCCGAGCGGGAAGATCAGGATGATGATCGCCGGTGAGATGCCCCACCAGGCACCGAAGATCTCCCAGTTGGGGCCCGCGTGCATGGGCTCGCAGCGTTCCGCCAGACAGGGCGAGTAGAACGGCGAGACATACGGGGCCGCGTAGTAGTGCGCGTCCGCGAAGGCCCGCCACGTCGAGTACACGATGAAGGCCAGCAGACCGGCCGCCGTGGCGGCCGGGGCCAGCCACCAGCGGTCGGTCCGCAGATGCGGGGCGGTGATCGCGGCGCGCGCAGGGGTCCGCACGCCGCCGCCTTGCGGATGGGGTTCTGTTGCCGGCGGTTCCGTACCAGTGGCCAACGGGGGACTCCCGGTCGGGTTCTCGGATGCGTGGTCGGTGTGGCTTACGTCGGTTCAGGGCGCATGCCGGTCGCGGGCCCCGAGGCCCTCGTCGTCCGAGTCCGTCCACAGCGAGTCGTCGTACGGCGTGTCGGGGATCGTGACGAGTTCGGGCCGTTTGGGGGACGAGGCGCCGGAGGTCGTCTCGCGCAGCAGCGCGACGCTCTCGCGCAGATGGGCGATGTCGGCGCGGACGCGGCGCATGTCGGGCCCGCCACCGCCGATCTGCTGTTCCAGCCGTCCCACCGACCGGTAGAGGTCGTCGAGGCACCGCTGGACCGATGTCAGTTCATCTTGCACGGACATGACTTGCCCTCACTTCCGCGGATCGTGGAGGACCGAGGCGGCAACGTTCATGCGCCTGCGAGTGTTGCGCGTCACACGTTGCGCTGGGAAGGGATGTGCATCGATTGGCGGATTGCAGGCCTCCCGTGCACGCCCGTACACGCTGGGTGTGCACCGGGGTCCAGATGCGGCGCGTTGCGCCGCACGGGTGGATTTTCGCTCCCCGTCGCCGTGTCGCCGTCGGTCCGTCGGTCCTTTCCTCTTCAGTGTGTGGCCATAGATCTGATCAGCTCCATATGCACCCAAAAGTGATCATAAACCCCGTTCGCCGGCGGTGCGGCCCACCGGAGGTAGCAGAGATGTCCCACGACGGCGTCGGACTGCGCGCGGTCATGCGCTCGGTCGCCTTCCTCACCGCGGGTGCGCTCGCGGTGCCCCTGCTCACCGGGTGCGGAGAGGAGGACCCCGCGGGCAAGCCCGTCGCGGGACAGGACATCGCCCCGGCGGACCGGGACCTGCTCAAGGACGGCGGCACCCTGCGCTGGGCGGTGGACGCCGTACCGGAGACGCTGAACACGTTCCAGGCGGACGCCGACCCGGCCACGGCACGGATCGCCGGTGCCGTACTGCCGTCGATGTACCGCATCGACGCCGCCGGGCGCCCCCGGCTCAACTCGGACTACCTGGAGTCCGCGGAGGTCGTCGAACGCGAGCCCCGGCAGGTCGTGCTCTACAAGCTCCACCAGGAGGCGGTGTGGAGCGACGGCCGGGAGGTCGGCGCCGCCGACTTCGCCGCGCAGTGGCGTGCCCTGTCCGGCAAGGACTCCGCGTACTGGACGGCCAGGAACGCCGGCTACGAACGCATCCAGAAGGTCGAGCGGGGCGAGAACGACCTGGAGGTCCGGGTCACCTTCGCCCGTCCGTACGCCGACTGGAAGTCGCTGTTCTCGCCGCTGTACCCCAAGCAGGTGATGGGCACCCCCGACTCCTTCAACGACGGCGCCCGCAACAGGCTCAAGGTCACCGCCGGGCCCTTCGCGCTGAAGGAGGTCGACCGCAAGGACGGCGAGGTCACCCTCACCCGCAACCTCCGCTGGTGGGGCCGCTCGCCCAAGCTCTCCGAGCTGGTCCTGCGGGCCGTACCGCGCGACGAGCGGGTCAAGGCGCTGGCCGAGGAAAAAGTCGACCTCGCCGAGATCGACTCGGCGCAGGCCGAGCGGATCACGCAGGCCTCGCGCGACAAGAAGAAGTCGCAGGCCGCCGGTCCTCTCTCGCGGAGCGGCGGCCCCGCCCACGGCCCCGGCTCCGACCTGACGCCCGCGAAGTCGCTGCGGTCCTGGGCCGTCGCGCACGGCTCGGACGAGAAGGCCGCGGACGCGGAGGCCGGCGCCCGGCAGGAGCGGCGCCAGGCGATCGCCGAGTACACCGCCCAGCAGTCCGCCCTGCGCGGCTTCGCCGTCCGCCGGTCCCTCGAACCCGCCTTCACCCAGCTCGCCCTCAACGGCTCCGAGGGCCCCCTCGCCGACGAGCGCGTCCGCCGCGCCGTGGCCCGCGCCCTCGACCGTAAGGAGCTCGCCGCGCTCGTCCTGAAACCCCTCGGCCTGCCCGCCGTCCCCGTCGGCAGCCACCTCGCCCTCGAAGGCCAGGCCGCCTACGCCGACAACAGCGGCGCCCTCGGCGGCCAGGACACCGAGGAGGCGCGGGCCCTGCTCGCCGACGCCGGATGGGAACGGGGCGGCCCGCTCGAGAAGGACAAGAAGGCGGCCGGTGCGGAGGGGGAGAAGGGCGCCCCCGGCGCCGAGGCGGATACCGACTCGTCCGAGGACGAGGACGGGGGCGACGGCACCCCCATCGTCGGCGACGACGACAAGCCTTCCGACGCCGACGGGAAGAAGGGCGAGGAGGGCGCGCACCTCGCTCAGGACGGCAAGCAGTTCAAGCCGGGCGGCGCGCCGGGCGCGTACGCGCCGAAGGGGACGCGGGCGCCCGCCGACGCCGCGCGGGGGCCGCTCGCCAAGGACGGCAAGCCGCTGACGCTGCGGTTCGTGCTGCCGTCGGGGCCGGGTACGGAGGCGCTGCGGACCGTCGGTGAGCGGATCGCGGTGATGCTGGACCGCATCGGGATCCGGACGGAGATCTCCAAGGTCGCCGACGAGAGCTACTTCAAGGATCACATCGCGAACGGGCAGTACGACCTCGCGCTGTACTCCTGGCCGACCTCCGCCTACCCCGCCACCGACGCCCGGCCCATCTACGCCAAGCCGGTCCCCGCGGCCGACGGCTCGCTGAGCGTGGAGCAGAACTACACGCGGGTCGGCACGGACCAGGTCGACCAGCTCTTCGACCAGGCGGTGGCCAGCCTGAACGAGTCCGAGACCCGCTCCCTGATCCGCAAGGCGGACGCCCGCATCTGGGCCGCCGCCGGCTCCATCCCCCTCTACCAGCGGCCCCAGCTCGTCGCCGCCCGCACCGACCTGGCGAACGCGGGCGCCTTCGGCTTCCAGACCCCCCTCTACGAGGACATGGGCTTCCTGAAGAAGGGCGCGCGGGCGCCGGCGAACTCCACAGACGAATAGGGGATCACCCCTCGCGGGTGGCCGAGGCGGTCTGAGCCGTGCCGAACTGGGTCTGGGTCGGTCTGAGCCGTGCCGAGCTGGGTCCGGGTCGGTCTGAGCCGGGCGGAGAGTGTGCCTGAGCTGGGCATGGACCGGTCTGAGCAGGACCGGAACAGCCCGGGGAGCCCCGGCTGCCGCGGCCCCGTACCATGGGGTGAGGCCGTGGCGTGTCCAGCCCGGCAGGGTCCGCGCGACAAAAGATGTCAGCGCAGGCCGTCCTCACACTCCGGGAGAAGCGCCTCAATATGGCCACGCGCCACGACATCCGCAACGTTGCCATCGTCGCCCACGTCGACCATGGCAAGACCACTCTGGTCGACGCCATGCTCAAGCAGGCCGGTGCCTTCGCCGCGCACGCCGCCGAGTCGCTCGACGACCGCATGATGGACTCGAACGACCTGGAGCGTGAGAAGGGCATCACGATCCTCGCCAAGAACACGGCGGTGAAGTACCACCCGAAGGATGGCGGCGACGTCATCACCATCAACATCATCGACACCCCCGGCCACGCCGACTTCGGCGGCGAGGTCGAGCGCGGTCTGTCGATGGTGGACGCCGTCGTCCTGCTCGTCGACGCCTCCGAGGGCCCGCTGCCGCAGACGCGCTTCGTGCTCCGCAAGGCGCTGCAGGCACGGATGCCCGTGATCCTCTGCATCAACAAGACCGACCGCCCCGACTCCCGGATCGACGAGGTCGTCAACGAGACGTACGACCTGTTCCTGGACCTGGACGCGGACGAGGAGCAGATCGAGTTCCCGATCGTCTACGCGTGTGCGCGGGACGGGGTGGCCTCGCTGACCAAGCCGGAGGACGGCACGGTCCCGGCCGACAGCGACAGCCTGGAGCCGTTCTTCTCCACGATCCTCTCGCACGTCCCGGCCCCGGAGTACGACGAGGCCGCTCCGCTCCAGGCGCACGTCACGAACCTGGACGCCGACAACTTCCTCGGCCGTATCGCGCTGCTCCGCGTCGAGCAGGGGGAGCTGCGCAAGGGGCAGACCGTCACGTGGATCAAGCGTGACGGCACGATGTCCAACGTCCGCATCACCGAGCTGATGATGACCGAGGCACTCACCCGCAAGCCCGCCGAGGTGGCCGGCCCCGGTGACATCTGCGCCGTCGCCGGTATCACGGACATCATGATCGGCGAGACCCTCGCGGACCCCGAGAACCCGATCGCGCTGCCGCTGATCACGGTCGACGAGCCGGCGATCTCGATGACCATCGGTACGAACACCTCGCCGCTGGTCGGCCGTGGCGGCACCGGCAAGGGCGCCGACAACAAGGCCGCGGTCAAGGACCGCAAGGTCACCGCCCGTCAGGTCAAGGACCGTCTGGACCGCGAGCTGGTCGGTAACGTCAGCCTCCGCGTCCTCGACACCGAGCGTCCCGACGCCTGGGAGGTCCAGGGGCGTGGTGAGCTGGCGCTGGCCATCCTGGTCGAGCAGATGCGCCGTGAGGGCTTCGAGCTGACCATCGGCAAGCCGCAGGTCGTCACCAAGATCGTCGACGGCAAGGTCTACGAGCCGGTCGAGCGCATGACGATCGACGTCCCCGAGGAGCACATGGGCGCGGTCACGCAGCTCATGGGCGTCCGCAAGGGCCGCATGGACAACATGTCGAACCACGGCTCCGGCTGGGTCCGCATGGAGTTCGTCGTCCCGTCCCGCGGCCTCATCGGCTTCCGTACGGAGTTCCTGACGGGTACGCGTGGCACGGGCATCGCCCACTCCATCCACGAGGGCCACGAGCCGTGGTTCGGCACGCTGACGACCCGTAACAACGGCTCGCTCGTCGCCGACCGCTCCGGCGCCGTCACCGCGTTCGCGATGACGAACCTCCAGGAGCGCGGCGTGCTGTTCACCGACCCCGGCACCGAGGTGTACGAGGGCATGATCGTCGGTGAGAACTCGCGCTCCGACGACATGGACGTGAACATCACCAAGGAGAAGAAGCTCACGAACATGCGGTCGTCCTCGGCCGACTCGTTCGAGGCGATCGTCCCGCCGCGCAAGCTCTCCCTGGAGCAGTCCCTGGAGTTCTGCCGCGACGACGAGTGCGTCGAGGTGACCCCGGAGGCCGTACGCATTCGCAAGGTCAACCTGGACGCCCGCGAGCGCGCCCGCGCGGCCAGCCGGGCGAAGCACGGCTGACGGACAGGGGACTTGGTCCGGTCGTCCGCGGCTGCGGGTGGCCGGGCCAGGTCATGTCCGGGGGGCCGGGGGCGGTCGCGGCACGCCGCACGCGGAGAAGCACCAGCTGCCACCGGTGTGGCGGCACATGAGCGTGTGCCTGCTCGGCATCGATCGGGATCCGGGCCTCCTCGTCCGTACGTCGCTACGCGTGTAGACTGGGGAGCCGCAGCACGTACCGGAGTGCCAGTCGACGCTTCTGGCGAAGCGTCAAGAAGTCCCGGTTCTCCGCCTCTTGGAGGGTCGGGCTTCAGGCGTATCCGTATACAGGGGAGGTCCTGTGGGGATACTGGGTATTCCGGGAAGGGTGCGAAGGGTGTGCGAGGGAGGCTGGACTTCCGGCCGGGATCCTTCGGTTCACTGTCTGTGGGCTGTGAAGCACTGTTCGGATATCGGTGATCCAGCGATCAAGTTTCGGACATGTAAACAAAAATCGTTCCCCGTATGCCCGTTTCGCCGGTTTCCCTTACCGTCTGTCAAGCGCGCGTAGGTGTCAATCTTTGCAATTTTTGCTCAAAATATGGACGGTAGGGAGATCCCTATGCCTTCCGCCCTTGACGCGCGTTGACCGCCTTGGCGAAAGTTCCCCCAAACCACAGAACCTGCCGGTATCTGTGCTGCGCTCAACTCTCCAACCCCCCGGGGGAAGAACAGACATGACCAGTCCAACCAAGGCCGAGGGCTCCGGCTCCGCGGTCGCCTTGGACCCCGAGCTCGAGACGGCCACCGAGGTCGCCAAGGGTGAGAAGAAGCTTGAGGGTCGTTCCCCCGGCCAGTTGATGTGGCAACGCTTCAAGCGGGACCGTACGGGAGTCGTCTCCGCGTGCGTAGTGATTTTCTTCTTCGCGATCGCCGCGCTCGCGCCGGTGATCTCGAGCCTGTACGGCAAGGACCCCTACACGCTCTACGCGCAGGAGCCCGACTACCCGTTCCTGCTCGACGACTTCGCGATGCCCACCGGTTCGTTCGGCGGCATGTCGGGTGACTTCTGGTTCGGTGTCGAGCCGAAGCTGGGCCGCGACGTGTTCACGATGCTGCTGTACGGCATGCGGACCTCGCTCTACATGGCGGTCATCGTCACCCTGTTCAGCGTGATCACCGGTGTCCTCATCGGTATGGTCGGCGGCTACTTCGGGGGCCGGGTCGACTACTGGGTGGGCCGGATCACCGACTTCTTCCTCGGCTTCCCGCAGCAGCTGTTCTTCATCGCCTTCATGCCGGTGGTCACCGCGCTGTTCGTCGACCCGAGGGACGAGACGCCGACGTTTCTTCGCGCCGTGGCCATCATCCTGGTGATGTGGTTCCTCGGCTGGATGGGCCTGGCCCGTCTGGTGCGCAGCTCGGTGCTCTCGCTGCGGGAGCGCGAGTTCGTGGAGGCGGCGAAGGTCTCGGGGGCCTCGCCCTGGCGCATCGTGCGCAAGGAGATCCTGCCGAACATCGTCACCCCGATCCTGGTGCAGGGTACGTACATCCTGCCCAGCACGATCCTCTCCATCGCCTTCCTCTCGTTCGTCGGCGTCGGCTTCCCCGAGCCCACTCCTGACTGGGGCCGCATGTTCGCCGTCGGTGCCGACGTCTACGAGCAGGACCCGATGTTCATGTTCTTCCCGGGCGTGGCGATGGTGGTCTTCGTGCTCTGCTTCAACCTTCTCGGCGACTCCGTCCGGGACGCTTTCGACCCCAAGACCGGACGGTAACCGTCCATTGGTGGGTGGGGGGACTGCCGCCCCCGGTCCGGGTTCCCTCGGACCGTCAGGCAGTACTCGTGGACAACTATCGACAGGTAGGTGCATAGGCATCATGAAGCCCATCAGAAACCGCACCACGCGCGCCGTGGCCGTCGCCCTCGTGGCCGGCTCGCTGGCGCTCGCCGGCTGCGCGGACAACGGCAAGAGCAACACGAAGGACACGTCCAAGTCCAAGGACGACGCCGCCGAGCAGTCGCAGCCTGTCGCCTACGGTGACGCCGCCGCCTCCACCGGCCCGGCCGAGGAGATCAAGGGCGCCAAGCCCGGCGGTGTCATCAACGTCTACCAGCAGTCGGACATCACCCACCTGGACCCGGGGCAGATCTACGTCTCCGACGCCGGTCAGCTCGCCAACCTGATCCACCGTGGTCTGACGAACTACCAGGAGGACGAGAAGGGCAACCTGACGGTCGTCGGTGACATCGCCACCGACTCCGGCAAGTCCTCCGACGGCGGCAAGACCTGGACGTACACGCTCAAGGACGGCATCAAGGACGAGGACGGCAACGCCATCACCTCGGCCGACGTCCGCCACACCATCGAGCGTCAGTACTCCAAGGTCATCTTCGACGGCCCGACCTACGTCCAGAGCTGGCTGTCGGGCTCCGACTACCGCAAGGCACTGCCGGACGGCCCGTACAAGGGCAAGCACCTGCCGGACTCCGTCCTGGAGACCCCGGACGACAAGACGGTCGTCTTCCACTTCGACCAGCCGCGCCCGGACCTCCCGCAGGCCCTCGCCATGGCCGGTTACGCCGTCGTGCCCGAGAAGCAGGACACGAAGGAGAAGTACGACAAGGCCCCGGCCTCCCTCGGCCCGTACAAGATCTCCGAGCTCCAGCCGGGCAAGTCGCTGACCCTGGTCAAGAACGACCAGTGGGACCCGAAGACGGACTCGGTGCGCCACCAGTACGTCGACGGTTACAACTTCACCAACACCGTCGACCAGCCCAGCCAGACCAAGCGTCTGATCGCCGACCAGGGCGAGGCCAAGAACGCCATCCAGTTCACGGACTCCGTGGACCCGGCGCAGATGTCGACGGTCATCTCCAACCCGGAGACGAAGAAGCGCACGATCCAGGGCTACCAGCCCTACGTGTGGCAGCTGACCTTCAACCTCGACGCCGCCGCCGTGAAGGACAAGAAGGTCCGCGACGCGATCACCTACGCGATCCCGTCCCAGGCCATGGTCCAGGCCGACGGTGGCCGCTACGGCGGTGAGGTCGCCGGTGGTCTGATGGCGCCGACCCTGCCGGGCTATGACGCGTCGTACGACCCGTTCGGAAAGACGAAGAAGCCCAACGGTGACCTGGACAAGGCCAAGGAGCTGCTGAAGGAGGCGGGGGTCAAGGAGGGCACCAAGCTCACCTACGCCTACTCCAACACCCCGCGCGGCCAGGCCCAGCAAGTGATCATCAAGGACGCGCTGGGCAAGCTCGGCTTCGACGTCCAGGCCAAGGAGATCGACCGGGCCAGCTTCTACGAGCAGGTCGGCAAGCTGGACAACCCGTACGACATCTACATGACCGGCTGGGGCCAGGACTGGTCCTCCCCGTCCACGGTCATCACCCCGGTCTACGACGGCACCCTCGTCGCCGATGGTGGCTCGAACTACTCGCACATCAAGGACGCCAAGGTCGACGAGCTGATCAAGAAGGCTCTGACCGAGGAGCCCGAGGCCGCGGCCAAGACGTGGGAAGAGGCTCACCACCGCATCGTGGAGGAGATCAACCCGGCCGCCCCGGTCTACTACTCGAAGCAGATCCAGCTCTTCGGATCGAACATCGGTGGTGCCCGGTACAGCACGGAGTCGAGCTACATCGACATCAACGACCTGTTCCTGAAGCAGCCGTAATCCGTCAGCCCGGCTGATCCGCGGGGGTGTGCGCCAGGCGGAGCGCACCCCCGCGGTCGGTACCACCCCCTCCGACCGCCGCGTTTTCGAAGAGAGCATCCACCCGCCATGCTTCAGTTCCTCATCCGCAGGCTGATCGGCGCCGTCGTCATCATGTTCCTGATCGGCGCCTTCACGTTCTTCCTGTTCTATACGATCCCCCAAGACTTCGCGCAGCTGTCCTGCGGCAAGAACTGCTCCCCCGAGAACATCGCGGTCATCAGAGAGAACCTCGGTCTCGACAAACCCATCACCACGCAGTTCTGGGACTTCATGGTCGGCATCGTCGCCGGCCGGGACTTCCCGGTCGGGCATTGCTCCGCGCCATGCCTGGGCATGTCCTTCGACAGCGGCGAGTTCGTCTGGGACTCCATCGTCGACCGGTTCCCGCTGACGCTGTCGCTGACGCTCGGTGGCCTGGTGATCTTCCTCGTGTTCGGTCTTGGTGCGGGTCTGATCGCGGCCTGGAAGCGCGGCACCGTGGTGGACAAGGCCGTCAGCGGTGCCTCCATGCTGCTCAGCTCGTTCCAGATCTACTTCCTCGGTCCGATCGTCCTCGGCATCTTCGTCTACAGCACCGGCTGGATGGAGAACCCCAAGTACGTCCCGATCACCCAGGATCCGGTCGGCTGGTTCGTGGGCATGCTGATCCCCTGGGCCGTCATGGCCACGATCTTCACCGCCCAGTACACGCGTATGGCCCGCTCGACCATGATCGAGCAGCTGTCGGAGGAGCACGTCCGCACGGCCCGGGCCAAGGGCATGAAGCAGCGGTACGTATTCTTCCGTTACGCCTGGCGTGGTTCGCTCATCCCGATCGTCACCATCATCGGCATGGACCTGAGCGCGCTGCTGTCGGGCGCGGTGGTCACGGAGATCACCTTCGACCTGGCGGGCGTCGGCCGTCTCGCGGTCAACTCGTCGATGGACAAGGACCTGCCGCTCACGATGGGCGTCATGCTGGTCGGGGCTTTCTTCATCCTGATCCTGAACATCATCGTGGACATCGCCTACGCCTACATCGACCCGCGCGTGCGCCTCAGCTAGGAGAAATACCGTGACCACTCTGACCAAGACCGAAGGTGAGAAGGCCCCGACCGGGCCGGAGGCCTTCCTCTCGGTCCGCGACCTGCGGGTGCGGTTCTCCACCGAGGACGGCATTGTCAAGGCCGTCGACGGGCTCTCCTTCGACGTCGAGCGCGGCAAGACGCTGGGCATCGTGGGCGAGTCGGGCTCCGGCAAGTCCGTGACCAACCTGACCGTCCTCGGCCTGCACAACCCCAAGACCACCACCGTCGAGGGCGAGATCATCCTCGACGGGAAGGAACTCGTCACCGCCAAGGAGAAGGAGCTGGAGCAGCTCCGCGGCAACAAGGTGGCGATGATCTTCCAGGACCCGCTGACGGCACTCTCGCCGTACTACACGGTGGGCCGGCAGATCGCCGAGCCGTTCATGAAGCACACCGGCGCCTCCAAGAAGGAGGCTCGGCGGCGGGCGATCGAGATGCTGGCCAAGGTCGGCATCCCGCACCCGCAGACGCGGGTGGACGACTACCCGCACCAGTTCTCCGGCGGTATGCGCCAGCGCGCCATGATCGCCATGGCCCTGGTCTGCGACCCCGACCTGCTGATCGCGGACGAGCCGACCACCGCCCTCGACGTGACCGTCCAGGCGCAGATCCTCGACCTGCTCAAGGACCTCCAGCAGGAGTTCGGCTCCGCGATCATCTTCATCACCCACGACCTCGGCGTCATCTCCGACATGGCCGACGACCTGCTGGTGATGTACTCGGGCCGGGCCGTGGAGCGCGGCAGCGTCCGCGAGGTGCTGCGCGAGCCCAAGCACCCCTACACCTGGGGGCTGCTCAGCTCGATGCCCCGCCTCGGCGGCGACACCAGCCAGGCGCTCAACCCGATCCCCGGCTCCCCGCCCAGCCTGCTCAACCCGCCCACCGGCTGCCCGTTCCACCCGCGCTGCGCCTTCACCGACGAGGTGAGCGGCAACCGATGCAGCGGGGAGCGGCCGCCGCTCGGCGAGGGGCGTGCCTCTGCCTGCCACCTGACGGCGGAGCAGAAGCAGACCATCTTCATCGACAAGATCCAGCCCCGGCTGCGCTAGGGAGAACCGAGATCATGAGCGACAACCTCACCCTCCCCGCACAGCAGGGCTCCACGGACACCGCGGCCGAAACGCTGCTCAGGGTCGAGGGCCTGACGAAACACTTCCCCATCTACGGCGGCTTCCCGATCAAACGCAAGGTCGGTGCCGTCCAGGCGGTCGACGGCATCGACCTGACCGTCGGGGTCGGCGAGAGCGTCGGTCTCGTCGGGGAGTCCGGCTGCGGCAAGTCGACCACCGGGCGGCTGATCACCCGGCTGATGGAGCCCACCAGCGGGAAGATCACCTACAAGGACCAGGACATCACGCACGCCTCGCGCAGGCAGCTGGCGCCCGTGCGGTCCGAGATCCAGATGATCTTCCAGGACCCGTACTCCTCGCTGAACCCGCGGCAGACGGTCGGCACGATCATCAAGTCGCCGATGGAGGTCAACGGGATCAATCCCGAGGGCGGCCGGGAGAAGAAGGTCCGCGAACTCCTCGAACTGGTCGGCCTCAACCCCGAGCACTACAACCGCTTCCCGCACGAGTTCTCCGGCGGCCAGCGCCAGCGCATCGGTGTCGCCCGCGCGCTCGCCCTGAACCCGAAGCTGATCGTCGCGGACGAGCCGGTCTCGGCGCTGGACGTGTCGATCCAGGCGCAGGTCGTCAACCTGCTCCAGAAGGTCCAGGACGAGCTGGGCATCGCGTTCCTGTTCATCGCCCACGACCTCGCCATCGTGCGGCACTTCTCCAAGCGTGTCGCGGTCATGTACCTCGGCAAGATCGTCGAGGTCGCCGACCGGGACTCGCTCTACAACCGGCCCCGCCACCCGTACACCCACGCGCTCCTCTCGGCGGTGCCCGAGGTCGCGATCGACGACGAGGCCGAGGTGAAGGAGCGGATCCGGCTCGCCGGCGACGTGCCCTCGCCCATTGCGCCGCCGTCCGGCTGCCGCTTCCGCACCCGCTGCTGGAAGGCGCAGGACAAGTGCGCGAGCGAGGAGCCGCCGCTCGTCCAGCTCTCCGGCAACGTGGACGGCCACCTGACGGCCTGCCACTTCCCGGAGGACCCGACGACCGAGGCCCGCGCCGAGGACGTCGTCCTGGACCCGGCGCTCAAGGCGCTGGAGGACAGCGCCGCGAAGGACTCGGGCGCGACGGTCACGAAGGGCTGACCGGCCTTTTTTCGCTCGCTACAGGGCCTGCCGTGCGGCAGGCCCTGTAGCGTTTTGAGGGTCGGTGATCGGGTGATGGGGGCAACGGGTGGCAGGGGACGGGGCGTTGGCCGCCGCAGTGCTGTTCGACGTGGACGGCGTGCTGATCGACACCGCCGACGCGCACGGCCGTGTCTGGCGGGCCTGGGCGCGGGCGCGGGGGCTGGACCCCGAGGCCGTGTGGGTGGCCACGCAGGGGCGGCGGCGGGCGGACATTCTGCGGCTGGTGGCGCCGGAGCGCGATCCGGCTGAGGAGCACCGGGCTCTGGACCGGCTGATGGCGGCCGAGGAACCCGGCTTCCGCGCCTTCGACGGGGCCGCCGGGCTGCTGCGTGCCCTGCCGCCGGGCCGCTGGGCCGTCGTCACCTCCAGCCGCGCCGAGCCCACCGCCGCGCGGCTCGCCCGTACGAGGCTGGTGGTGCCCGAGGTACGGGTCTGCGCCGAGGACGTCTCCGAGGGCAAGCCGTCGCCCGAGGGCTATCGGACCGCCGCCGCCCGCCTGGGCGCCGACCCGGCCCGCTGCCTGGTCGTGGAGGACGCGCCGGCGGGCATCGCTGCGGGGCTCGCGGCCGGCTGCACGGTGTACGCGGTGGCCTCCACGCACCGGCCCGAGGAACTCCGGGACGCACACGCGTGTTTCGGGTCGTTGAGGGAGGCGGCGGGGGCGGTTCTGCGAGCGGTGGGCGGAGGAGGAGCCGGGGTCGGGGTCGGAGGGCGGAACCGGCGATGAATTCGGTGGCGGAACCGTGGTCCATGGCGGGACCCTGGCTGGGGCGCGGGCGTGGTGGCAGACGGAGCGTCGGCCCGATTTGCCGTACACGCGTCACGGAGGAGTGATCCGTCCATGCCCGAGCCCGATGACCTGCGCAGCCGCCGCCTCTCCGTACTCTCCGAGCAGTCCGCCCAGGACCTGGACTCTGCCGAGGGCATCCTCGGCCTGCTGACCGGCCGGGCGGCCGAACGCCTGCGGCTGGCCCGGGAGGAGTCCGAGCCGGACGCCGAGTCGGTAGCGCACTGGGTGGCGGAGAGCGAGCGGTACGCCGAACTGCTGCGGGGGGTACGGAAGATGACCCCCGAGGAACTGCGGCGTGTCGTCGAGCAGCTGGGGCCGGTGGCCCGGCGGTCCGTGGAGGAGGGGCGGTGACGGGGAGGGCACCGGAACGAGGCCCCGACCGCCGTCCCACGACCCCGCCCCGAACCGCGACAAACCCGATCGGACCCGGACTGTCGAATCACTGACTCCCCCACTCACCGATTCACCGACTCACAACGGAGAAGCCAGTTGAGCTCCACACACCCCACCATCCACAGCCTCACCTTCGACTGCACCGGTGACCCGTACGACCTCGGCCTCTTCTGGAGCGAACTGCTCGGCCGTCCGCTCGCCGACGACGACAAGCCCGGTGACCCGGAGGCACTGATCGCGGACCCGGCCGGTGGCCCGAGGCTGCTGTTCGTCCGGGTGCCCGAAGGCAAGGCGGCGAAGAACCGGCTCCACTTCGACCTGAAGCCGCACGGCCGCACCCGCGCCGAGGAGGTCGAGCGGGCGCTCGCGCTGGGCGCCCGGGTGATCGCGGACCACACCCGCCCCGACGGCGGCGGCTGGGTCCTTATGACCGACCCCGAGGGCAACGAATTCTGCGTGGAGCGGGGCGAGTTGGGCTGAATGGCCGCAGTAGCGACCCGGTCAGCGCGTCAGGTTGAGCTGTTTCCCGCCTTGCCGTAGCGGCGGAACGCGGCGGTCTCCACCGTCCAGGCGCCGAACGGCACCTTGTCGCCGAAGATGTACGGATCCTTGCGCGAGTAGCGTCCCTTGCACGGTTCGGAATGCACCTCGATCGTGCCCGTGCGAGGGTCGACGATCATGTAGTGGGCGATCTCCATGGCGGGGTACTCGGTGAGCTTTTCTCCGTAGTCGTTGTCAGGGTTGGACGGTGAGACGATTTCGATGACGGCCAGCACCTGAGTGGCGTCGACGGTCAGGCCTTCCTCGTCGAGCACCTCCTCCGGGATGACGACGGCGTCAGGGCGTCGCATGCGGCCGATCGACGGGTGCTCGATCTCCGGGCCGTTCTCGCAGATGTATCCCGGATGGGTGGCGGAAAGCTGCGCGTTGAGCTGATCGCGGATGCGCCGCACGGCGCCCTCGTGGCGCTTCGAGGGGCTCATCATGGCGAGGAAGGGGCCGGAGGGGCCGATCTCCACCTTCCATGACCCTTCGAGATGCTCGGCGTAGACCGTGAGCTGCTCGGCGATCGCGCGCATCTTCGCGTACTCCATGTCCCGAGAATAGCGAGTGGGTGTATGCAGCGCCTCTTGCCTGATCCATTCCTCGGGCCGTCTCACGCCTCCTCCTTCGCCACCACGCTGAACCACACCGCCTTGCCGTGCGGGTACTCCTGTACACCCCACTCATCCGCGCACGCCCCGACGATCCCGAGCCCACGCCCGGACTCGGCGTCGCTCCGATGCCGGGCCTCGCTGGGGGCGGGGCCTGTGGGTCCGTGGTCCCAGACCGAGACGGTGAGGGTCTCGGGGGTCCGCTCCACGTTCACGTAGGCGTCGGTGGGGGAGTGGCGGTACGCGTTGGTGACCAGCTCGGAGGCGAGGAGTTCGACTGTGTGCCACGCACCCGAGGCGGGTCGCGCGCAGCAGCGCGCGGAGGGCGGCTCTGACGACGGAGGCGGCACGCGGGTCGTGGGGGATGAGGAAGCCGTACGACCAGTGGGAATCGGAGAGTTCAGCGGTTTCGGGCGTGCGCATGTGGCAGCCTCCAGTTGTGTGCTTGTTGTGACTGAAGCCACACGTAAGGTAGCGATCACGGTTGCCATCTCTCAACCAACTCCACGAAAGAGTGGTTGCTGGTTACTTCGGGGCGGAGACGAGGAGGGTGAATGGGGCTCAGGGTCAACCCCACGTATCGACAGCGGAGGTTCGGATCGGAGGTTCGCGGAATCCGCGAACGCGCCGGTTTTACGGCCGCGCGTGCGGCCGAAGCGATGGGAATGAACGCCTCCCATATCAGTACGGTCGAGGCGGGTAGGACGAGCTTGTCCGCCGAGAGGCTGCGCCGTCTTGCGGCAGCGTCTGGTAGCGAAGACTCAACCTATGTGGAGGCCCTCGTATGCCTGGGGCAGGCATCGGGCAAGGGCTGGTGGACCGAGTACCGGGACCGGTTGCGCCCGTCCCTGCTGGACTTGGCGGAGCTGGAGGACGCCGCTGTGGGCATCGTCTGCTACGAGCCGATGTTCGTGCCGGGCCTGTTGCAGACCGAGGCCTACGCTCGCGCGATCCACCACAGGGGCTACGCGGACGCGACGCCCCAAAAGCACGATCTGGCTGTCGAGTTCAGGATGCGACGCCAGGCTGTACTCGCGGGCGCGCGTCCACCGCGGCTGCATGCCGTCGTGCACGAGGCGGCACTGCATGCCTCGTTGGGAGACCCTCGCATCATGCGGGAGCAGCTGCAGCGGCTGATCGAGGTCTCGCGTCTGCCGCATGTGACAGTCCAGATCCTCCCGTTCGACGGTCCGGTGCCCTTCGGCTCTTCGGTCACTCTCATAGAGCCCGTTGTCCGTCCGCTCGGTACGGTGATCGTCGCGCACATCGAGAAGTCGCTGTACCTGGGCGATGCCGAGGCTATTGCCCGGTACACGGACCTCTTCGCTAGGCTGCGGGAAGCGGCGCTCCCTCCGGTGGACGCGGGCGTACCACCTGAGGGGCACGCGGCGAAGGACTCGCTGGGGTTGATCCAGCGGCTCCTGTATCCCCTGCTCTAGGGAGTATCCGGCTTCAGGAAGGCGTGCATGGTCCAGCTCAGGTGGCAGAAGTCCAGCTACAGCGAGGGTGGCGCCGATACCTGCGTCGAGATAGCCGCCGCCCTCAACGCCAGTCGCGCCTACCTCCGCGAGAGCGCAACCCCCGAGACCGTCATAGCCGCCACGTCCGCGGCCCTGCACGCCCTTATCGGCGGAATCAAGGGCGAGACTCTCGGCCTGGCCTCGCGTCGCACAGGCTGAAGCGGCCGGCCCGACCCCCGCCGCGACGGCGGCTCGCGGGGCGCTCGGCCCCAGCCGTCGGCCAGTGGGCGCCCAGTCCCACAGCGCAAGCATGAAGACCCAGATGGCGGCCGGTCCGGGTGGGACTCTGCGGACACTTGGGCCAGACCCGGACCCGGCCCCGGACAGGGCAAGGTCCGGCGGGTGGGCGTGTGGCCGACCCCGACCGCGCCCCCGCCCCCGCCCCCGACCGCGGTGCCGCGTCAGGCCAGTGAGTGCGTACATCCGGATGGAGGCAGTCCCCCAGACGGGCCGAGTGATGTGCGCTATGTGTGCAACCGGTCGATATTGACCGGTAACGGAACAGCGCACCCGGCTGGAGCACAGCGCAGTACCGCGGACCACTGCGCACTCACGAGGAGGCACCCCATGCGTGGAGCCACGCACGCCCGATGGGCCGCATGTGCGGCGGCGGCAGCGCTCGCCGCGACCGCCTGCGGGGGCGGGGACGGCGGCGGCAGCGGTGACACCGGCGCCGTGCTCAGCTCCTCCTGGGGCGACCCGCAGAACCCGCTGGAGCCGGCCAACACCAACGAGGTGCAGGGCGGCAAGGTGCTCGACATGATCTTCCGGGGGCTGAAGCGGTACGACCCCGAGACCGGTGAGGCGAAGGACATGCTCGCCGAGGAGATCGAGACGACCGACTCGCAGAACTTCACCATCACCATCAAGGACGGCTGGACCTTCAGCAACGGCGAGAAGGTCACCGCCAAGTCCTTCGTGGACGCCTGGAACTACGGGGCGAGTCTGAAGAACAACCAGAGGAACGCGTACTTCTTCGAGTACATCGAGGGATACGACAAGACCCATCCCGCCGACGGCGGCAAGCAGACCGCGGACACGCTCAGCGGGCTGAAGGTCGTCGACGAGAACACCTTCACCGTCAAGCTGACGCAGAAGTTCTCGACCTTCCCCGACACCCTCGGCTACAACGCCTACGTCCCGCTGCCCCAGTCGTTCTTCACCGACCACGACGCCTGGCTGAGCAAGCCCGTCGGCAACGGCCCGTACGCCGTCGACTCGTACACCAAGGGCTCCCAGCTCTCCGTGAGGAAGTGGGACGACTACCCGGGTGAGGACAAGGCGCAGAACGGCGGCGTGGACCTGAAGGTCTACACCGACAACAACACCGCCTACACCGACCTGATGGCGGGCAACCTCGACCTCGTCGACGACGTCCCCGCCGCCCAGCTGAAGAACGTCGAGACCGACCTCGGTGACCGGTACATCAACACCCCGGCCGGCATCATCCAGACCCTCGCCTTCCCGTACTACGACGAGAACTGGGGCAAGGACGGGATGGAGAAGGTCCGCGAGGGGCTGTCCCGCGCGATCGACCGCGAGCAGATCACCGAGACCATCTTCCAGAAGACCCGCACCCCCGCCACCGACTGGACCTCACCCGTCCTCGGCGAGGAGGGCGGCTACAAGGACGGGCTGTGCGGTGACGCCTGCGCGTACGACCCGGACGCGGCCAAGAAGCTGATCGAGGAGGGCGGCGGACTCCCCGGCGGCCAGGTCAAGATCACGTACAACGCGGACACCGGCTCCCACAAGCAGTGGGTCGACGCCGTCTGCAACTCCATCAACAACGCCCTCGACAACGACAAGGCGTGCGTCGGCAACCCGGTCGGCACCTTCGCCGACTTCCGCAACCAGATCACCCAGCGGAAGTTGAGCGGCCCGTTCCGCGCCGGCTGGCAGATGGACTACCCGCTCGTCCAGAACTTCCTGCAGCCGCTGTACTACACCAACGCCTCCTCCAACGACGGCAAGTGGTCCAACGCTGAGTTCGACAAACTCGTCGACGAGGCCAACGCCGAGTCGGACACGGCGACGGCGGTGGAGAAGTTCCAGCAGGCCGAGGAGGTCGTCCGGGACAACATGGCCGCCATCCCGCTCTGGTACCAGAACGGCAGCGCCGGCTACTCGGATCGCCTCTCCGATGTCTCCCTGAACCCGTTCAGCGTGCCGGTGTACGACCAGATCAAGGTCAGCTGACCTCCCATGGGACGGTACGTCGTCCGGCGCCTGCTGCAGATGATCCCGGTCTTCGTCGGCGCCACCCTCCTGATCTTCCTGATGGTGAACGTGATGGGCGACCCCATCGCGGGCCTCTGCGGCGACCGGGAGTGCGATCCTGCGACGGCCGCCCAGCTGCGCCGCGAGTTCGGCCTCGACAAGCCCGTCGGGCAGCAATACCTGACCTACATGGGCAACGTCTTCACCGGCGACTTCGGCACCGCGTTCAACGGGCAGGAGGTCACCGAGCTGATGGGCTCCGCCTTCCCGGTCACCGTCCGGCTGACGATCGTCGCGATCCTCTTCGAGATCGTCATCGGCATCACCCTCGGCGTCGTCACCGGCCTGCGCCGCGGGCGGCCCGTCGACACCGGGGTGCTGCTGGTCACCCTGGTCGTCATCTCGGTCCCCACCTTCGTCACCGGTCTGCTGCTCCAACTGCTGCTCGGTGTGGAGTGGGGGTGGATCCGCCCGTCGGTCTCCTCCGACGCCGCCTTCGACGAGCTGATCGTCCCCGGGCTCGTCCTCGCCTCCGTCTCCCTCGCGTACGTCACCCGCCTGACCCGGACGTCCATCGCGGAGAACGCCCGCGCCGACTACGTCCGCACCGCCGTCGCCAAGGGCCTGCCCCGGCACCGGGTGATCCGCAAACACCTGCTGCGGAACTCCCTGATCCCCGTGGTCACCTTCATCGGCACCGACATCGGCGCCCTCATGGGCGGCGCCATCGTCACGGAGCGGATCTTCAACATCCACGGCGTCGGCTACCAGCTCTACCAGGGCATCCTCCGCCAGAACACCCAGACCGTCGTCGGCTTCGTGACCGTCCTCGTCCTGGTGTTCCTGATCGCCAACCTGCTCGTCGACCTCCTCTACGCCGTACTCGACCCGAGGATCCGCTATGCCTGAGTCGCAGCCCCCTCAGCCGCACGTCTCGGGCGGCGGGCGCGCCGCCGAGGGCGGGGCCATCGCCGCGACGGGGATGGGCGGCGCGATGGATCTGGCGACGACCGAGGGGGAGACCCTGGAGAAGCGACTGGGCGACACGGGCGACGGCGGCCCGTCCGAGAAGGCCCGCAGCCTCTGGTCGGACGCCTGGCGCGACCTGCGCCGCAACCCCGTCTTCATCATCTCGGGCCTGGTGATCCTCTTCCTGGTCGTCATCTCCCTCTGGCCGTCGCTGATCGCCTCCGGCAACCCGCTCAAGTGCGATCTGTCCAAGGCCCAGCAGGGCTCGGAATCCGGCCACCCCTTCGGCTACGACGGCCAGGGCTGCGACGTGTACACCCGTACCGTCTACGGGGCACGGATCTCCATCGCCGTCGGCGTCTGCGCCACGCTCGGCGTCGCGCTCCTCGGGTCGGTGCTCGGCGGGCTCGCCGGGTTCTTCGGCGGGCTCTGGGACTCGATCCTGTCCCGGATCACCGACGTCTTCTTCGCGATCCCGGTGGTGCTCGGCGGTCTGGTGCTGCTGTCCGTGGTGACCAACAACAGCATCTGGCCGGTGATCGGCTTCATGGTGCTGCTGGGCTGGCCGCAGATCTCCCGCATCGCCCGCGGCGCGGTCATCACCGCCAAACAGAACGACTACGTCCAGGCCGCCCGCGCCCTCGGCGCCTCCAACTCCCGCATGCTGCTGCGCCACATCACCCCGAACGCGGTCGCCCCGGTCATCGTCGTGGCCACCATCGCCCTCGGCACGTACATCGCCCTGGAGGCGACCCTGTCGTACCTCGGCGTCGGCCTGAAACCGCCCAGCGTCTCCTGGGGCATCGACATCTCCGCCGCCTCCCCCTACATCCGCAACGCCCCCCACGCCCTGCTGTGGCCCTCCGGAGCCCTGGCGATCACCGTCCTCGCGTTCATCATGCTCGGCGACGCGGTACGCGACGCCCTCGACCCGAAGCTGAGGTGAGCCGCCGTCATGCTGCTCGAAGTGCGCGATCTGCACGTGGAGTTCCGGACCCGGGACGGCGTCGCCAAGGCCGTCAACGGTGTCGAGTACGGCGTGGACGAGGGCCAGACGCTGGCCGTGCTCGGCGAGTCCGGCTCCGGCAAGTCGGTCACCGCACAGGCGATCATGGGCATCCTCGACATGCCGCCCGGGCGGATCACCGGTGGCGAGATCCTCTTCAAGGGCCAGGACCTGCTGAAGCTCAAGGAGGAGGAGCGGCGGAAGATCCGTGGCGCCGAGATGGCGATGATCTTCCAGGACGCGCTGTCGTCCCTGAACCCGGTGCTCAGCGTCGGCGACCAGCTCGGCGAGATGTTCGTCGTCCACCGGGGCCTGTCGAAGAAGGACGCCCGCGCCAAGGCCGTCGAGCTGATGGACCGCGTCCGCATCCCGGCCGCCAAGGAGCGTGTGCGGGACTATCCCCACCAGTTCTCCGGCGGCATGCGCCAACGCATCATGATCGCCATGGCGCTGGCCCTCGAACCCGCGCTGATCATCGCCGACGAGCCCACGACGGCGTTGGACGTCACCGTCCAGGCCCAGGTCATGGACCTCCTCGCCGAACTCCGGCGCGAGCTCGACATGGGCCTCATCCTCATCACCCACGACCTCGGCGTGGTCGCCGACGTCGCCGACCGCATCGCCGTGATGTACGCGGGCCGCATCGTCGAGTCCGCCCCCGTGCACGACCTCTACAAGGCCCCGGCCCACCCGTACACCCGCGGTCTCCTCGACTCGATCCCCCGGCTCGACCAGAAGGGCCGGGAGCTGTACGCCATCAAGGGCCTGCCGCCCAACCTCATGAACATCCCGCCCGGCTGCGCCTTCAACCCCCGCTGCCCGATGGCCCGCGACCTGTGCCGGACCGACGTACCCCCGCTGTACGACGTGGAGCCGTCGGACGGCATCCGGATGAGCGCCTGCCACTTCTGGAGGGAGTGCCTCGATGACCAGAACCGCTGACCCCGAGCCGATCCTGGAGGTCAGTGGACTGATCAAGCACTTCCCATTGACTCAGGGCATTCTGTTCAAGAAGCAGGTCGGCGCGGTGAAGGCCGTCGACGGCGTCGACTTCACGCTCCACACGGGCGAGACCCTCGGCATCGTCGGCGAGTCCGGCTGCGGCAAGTCCACGGTCGCCAAGATGCTGGTCAACCTGGAACGGCCGACCGCCGGCTCCATCCGCTACAAGGGCGAGGACATCACCAAGCTCTCCGGCAAGGCCCTCAAGGCCGTCCGCCGCAACATCCAGATGGTCTTCCAGGACCCGTACACCTCCCTCAACCCCCGCATGACCGTGGGCGACATCATCGGGGAGCCGTACGACATCCACCCCGAGGTCGCGCCCAAGGGCGACCGGCGGCGCAAGGTGCGGGAACTCCTCGACGTGGTCGGCCTCAACCCCGAGTACATCAACCGCTATCCGCACCAGTTCTCCGGCGGCCAGCGCCAACGCATCGGCATCGCCCGGGGGTTGGCGCTCCGCCCCGAGATCATCGTCGCCGACGAGCCCGTCTCCGCGCTCGACGTCTCCGTCCAGGCCCAGGTCATCAACCTGCTGGACCGGCTCCAGGGCGAGTTCGGACTGTCGTACGTCTTCATCGCGCACGACCTGTCGATCGTCCGGCACATCTCCGACCGGGTCGGCGTCATGTACCTCGGGCGGATCGTGGAGATCGGCCGCGACGCCGAGATCTACGATCACCCCACGCATCCCTACACCCAGGCGCTGCTCTCCGCCGTGCCCGTCCCGGACCCCGAGGCCCGCGAGCACCGGGAGCGGATCATCCTCTTCGGCGATGTGCCCTCCCCGACGAACATCCCGTCCGGGTGCCGCTTCCGCACGCGCTGCTGGAAGGCCCAGGAGCGCTGCGCGCTGGAGGTGCCCCTGCTCGCGGTCCCCGCGGAGTTCCGGCTCACGACCGGCCCGGCGGCCCATGACTCGGCCTGCCATTTCGCGGAGGAGAAGCAGGTGGTGCCGCCGGAGGAGCCGCCCGACGAACCTACGGACGATCACGCGGATGGGGCGGAATAGGCGTACAAATGCGCACCAAATGCGTTAACACGCAGGCAACTTGACTGACCCCGTTCCGATATACGGACACGCGAATCTAAAACACGTACGGCCGTGCGGGTGCCGTAAACGGGCCGGGGCTCGCCATGTAGCCCCGGCCCGTTGCCGTGCCCGCGCGTATTACCCCAGCCCCAGTGAACGCTTCAGGAAGTCCACCTGGAGCAGCAGCAGGTTCTCCGCAACCTGTTCCTGGGGGGTGATGTGGGTGACCCCGGAGAGCGGCAGGACCTCATGCGGGCGGCCGGCTGCCAGAAGGGCCGAGGACAGGCGCAGGGCGTGGGCGAAGACCACGTTGTCGTCGGCGGTGCCGTGCACGATCATCAGCGGCCGGTGCGGTTCGGCGGGGGCGGACAGACCCTCGTCGGTCACCAGGGAACTCTTCGCGTACGTCTGCGGAGTCGCCGTCGGATCGCCCAGGTACCGCTCCGTGTAGTGCGTGTCGTACAGCCGCCAGTCGGTGACCGGGGCGCCCGCGATGCCGGCGTGGAAGACGTCCGGGCGGCGCAGCACCGCGAGGGCCGCCAGCCAGCCGCCGTACGACCAGCCGCGGATCGCCACCCGGGACAGGTCCAGCGGATGCGACGCCGCGAGGCCGAGCAGCGCGTCCACCTGGTCGTCCAGGGAGAGCGTGAAGTCGCCGTCGATCTCCTTCTCCCAGGCGGGGGAGCGGCCGGGGGTACCGCGCCCGTCGGCGACGACCACCGCGAAACCCTGGTCGGCGAACCACTGCGAGGTGAGGTGCGCGTTGTGCGCGGCGAGCACCCGGGGGCCGTGCGGACCGCCGTAGGGATCCATGAGAACCGGTAGGGGTGTGTCCCCGTCGTAGTCCCTCGGCATAAGCAGGGCGCACGGTACGCGGCGTGCGCCCCCCTGTGTGAACCGCACGCGCGGGGACAGGCCGGGATCTTCCGCGTAGGACGCCACGGTTGCCACGCGCTTGCCGTCCCGCAGTACCTGCACCTGGGCGCCGTCCCTCTCCGGAACGGCCGAGACGAGGACGGTCACCCGCCCGGCGCGCACCGCCGAGTGCACGCCGGGCTCCTGCGACAGGCGCTCCACGCCCAGCTCGTTCACACGGTAGACGTGGATCTCGCCCGTCTCCGGGTCGGCGGCCGCCTCGCCGGCCGACGCCGAGACCAGCACGTCGTCGTCGGCGACGTCGAGCACCGCGCGGACGTGCAACTGCGGTCCCGTCAGCGGACGTTCACCGACCGCCAGCACCCGCGCGCCGCCCTCGTCCGCGACACGCACGAGCTGCCCCGACGGACTCCAGGAGGGCACCCCAGGGAAAAGATCAAGCCAATGTGGATCTTCGTCGGCATGCACCATCCGGGTCGCCCCGGAGTCCGGGTCCACGGCCAGGAACAGCTGGCTGAGCTGGTCCCGCGCCTGCACCAGGATCAGCGGGGCACCCGCCGCTGACCAGTGCACATGCGCCAGATACGGGTAGCGCGCCCGGTCCCACACGACCTCCGTGCGGGACCCGGAGAGGTCGACCAGGAAGAGCCGTACGTCCGCGTTGGCGGTGCCGGCCGCCGGATACGCCACCTGCTGCGGGGCCCTTTCCGGCTGCGCGGGGTCCGAGATCCACCAGCGGCGCACCGGCGTGTCGTCCACGCGTGACACGAGGAGGCGATCCGAGTCGGGCGACCACCAGAAACCACGTGAACGGCCCATCTCCTCGGCCGCGATGAACTCCGCCAGACCGTGGGTGACGTTCTCCGGGCCCTCCTCGGTGAGCGCCAGATCGTCGCCGCCCTCCGCCTCGACGACCCGCAGCGCGCCCCGGGCGACGTAGGCGACGTACCGGCCGTCGGGGGAGGGGCGCGGGTCGATCACCGGTCCGGGAACGTCCAGTTCACGTGCTGTCCCGGCCCGCAGCTCGGCCACGAAAAGCCGCCCTGACAAGGCGAAAGAGGCCAACTCCACGGCCGCGTCGGTCGCGTAGCCGACGATCCCGGCGCCGCCCTCGCGGCTGCGCTCCCGGCGTGCGCGCTCCTCGGCCGACAACTTCTCGGAGGAACCGCGCAGCAGGGCGGCCGGGTCGGCCGCGATCCGCTCGTCGCCGTCCGGGACGTCCAGCACCCACAGTTCGCCGGCCCGCTCGGTGCCGGAAGCGGACCGCAGGAACACGACGCGCGAACCGTCCGGAGCGACGGAGAAGGCCCGTGGGGCGCCGAGGGTGAAACGTTGCGTCCGGGCGTGTCGACGGGGGAAGGACTCGGGCTGGGTCGTCATGGTCCGACCATATTGGCCATGCGCCCCCTTGTGCGGCCGTGCGCCGATCGATGCGCGCGTATGGATAGTTATGATCACTACCGCTGGGTGGGTATGAACCTGCTGGCCGCTGTATGGATTTACAAATGCGTCACTCGCGTCACCGGTTGACGACGGCTCCGCCGTCGTCGTCCTGACAACTGCTTCGCTCCCCAGGTCCCAGGGAACTTTTTGGAGGTGAGCCGCCGTGGCACTCTCGATTTCGGCGGTGGTGCTGCTGGCGATCATCGTCTTCATCCTGATCAAGAAGTCAGGGCTGAAGGCACCACACGCGATCATCTGCATCCTGCTCGGCTTCTACCTCGCCTCCTCGACCATCGCGCCGACGATCAGCGAGCTGACGACCAACATCGCGGGCATGATCGGCAGCATCAAGTTCTGACACGTCCGGCCGCCGGGGTCCGCCAGGGCCTGTCGCAGCAGGTCCCGACCCCCGCGGCCCGACCGTTCCCGTGAATGCCCGCGCCCGGCACAGGTGCGGGCCGGGGCCTCGTAGGGTGGGCCCATGACGGATCTGTCCACCCGCCGACTGCTCCTGGTGCACGCGCACCCGGACGACGAGTCGATCAACAATGGCGCGACCATGGCCAGGTACGCGGCCGAGGGAGCGCGGGTGACGCTGGTGACCTGCACCCTCGGCGAGGAGGGCGAGGTCATCCCGCCCCATCTCGCCCACCTCACGCCCGACCGTGACGACGCGCTGGGCCCGCACCGGGTGGACGAGCTGGCCGAGGCCATGAAGGAGCTCGGCGTCACCGACCACCGCTTCCTCGGCGGCCCCGGACGCTACCGCGACTCCGGGATGACGGGCCTCGAGCAGAACGAGCGGCCCGGCGCCTTCTGGTCCGCCGACCTCGACGAGGCCGCCGCCCACCTGGTCAAGGTGATCCGCGAGGTACGCCCCCAGGTCCTCGTCACCTACGATCCCCACGGCGGCTACGGCCACCCCGACCACATCCAGGCCCACCGCGTCGCCATGCGCGCCGCCGACCTGACCCCCGACCCGGACTTCCGCCCCGATCTGGGCGAGCCCTGGGAGATCGACAAGGTCTACTGGAACCGGGTGCCGCGCGGTGTGCTCCTGGAGGGCTTCGGCCGGCTCCGCCGCGATCTCGCCGAACCCGGCCGGCTTCCCTTCCGGCAGGCGGCATCCGTCACGGATGTGCCCGGAGTGGTGGACGACCACATCGTCACCACCGAGATCGACGGCACCGACTTCGCGGCAGCGAAGATCGCCGCGATGCGCGCGCACGCCACCCAGATCGAGGTCGCCGAGCCGTACTTCGCCCTCTCCAACCAGCTGGCGCAGCCTCTCCTGACCACCGAGTACTACGAGTTGGTGCGCGGCAGACGTGAAGGGGGGAGCCGGGAGAGCGACTTGTTCGAGGGGATTCCCGGCATTTCTTTCGAGGAACCGCAGAACGGAACGGCCCTGTGATGCGTACGCATAGGTATGACAGACGAGTGGTGTGCTCGGGAGACTGCCGAGAGGCGGGCCGGCGATGAAACCGACGGACCGGCCCTCGGCCGGGCAAGGCAGCGCGCTGGCGCAGCCGTTGACGCTGCCCCCGCTGGGGCGGACCGCCGCCCACCTGGGGCTCTTCGTGCTGGGAGCCGTGGTCGGCCTGGCCGGCGGGCTGCTCCAAGCCGCCTGGTTCCCCGGCGGTTTGCTGCTCGCGCTGCTCGGCGCGGCGGGGCTCTTCCTGGGCGGCGCCCGGACGACGGGTGGCAGGGCGGGGGCCGTTGCGCCGGCCGCCGGCTGGATGATCTCCGTCATCCTGCTCACGTCCACCCGGCCGGAGGGAGACTTCCTGTTCGGCGCCGAAGTCGGCTCGTATCTCTTCCTGCTCGGAGGCATGGCTGTGGCTGTGATGTGCGCCACCCTTGGGTGGGGGCGGCAACCGACCGGGCCCGACGCCCGACTTGGCAAGTGACGTACCACTTCGCCGCAGTACGCAGGTGCGGGTCCCGTGATGGTTTCCCTCGCGGTCGTGGGATACGCGCCGGAAGTGGCCAGTATGGTGGTGCGCGCCGCCGAGCTGCCCGCTGAGTTGAGGTCGTGACGGGCGGCGGAGCAAACCGGGAGAACCTGCCTTGAGTCGTGAAACTGACACTTCGTCCTCCGGGGCCAATGGGCGCGGCAGCACCGCGTACCCGTCGGGGACACCGCCGTACGGCACGCCCATGGCCACCGAGGCCGGGGCCGCCGCGGGCCGGTCGGCCGCCGGCGAGCGACCGGACGGACCCAAGACCGAGACCACACTGACGACGCGGGTCCGGATCAACATCCCCGGGTCGCGCCCCATCCCGCCGGTCGTCGTCCGCAAGCCGGTCGGCGACGGCGAGGGCGCCGCGGACGACAGCGGGTCCCCGTCGGAGACCACCGGCACCACGGCCATGCCCGTGTTCACGGACACCCCGGCGCCCGCGCCGGAGCCGTCCGCGCCGGCCGACGACAAGCCCACCAGCGACTGGTTCGCGCCGCGCAGGGGCTCGGTCCCGCCGCCGAAGGGCTCGGGTGGCGGCGCCAGTAACGGAGCCGGGTTCTCCACCGGTTCGATCGGCGGCGCTGCGGGCTCCGGCGCGCCGGGCGGCCCCGGCGGCGCGGGCGGCACAGGCCCGCTGGCCGGCGGCCCCGGTAACGCGCAGCCCGGTGGCCCGCGCCCCGGCGCGAGCGCCGGCCCCCGGCCCGGCGGTACGAACGGCGCCGGCCTCCCCGGTGCCACCGGCGCCGGACCGGTCGCTCCCGGCCACGGCGGCGGCACCGGCTCCTTCGACGTGTCGGCCGCGCTGGCCGGTGCCATGCCCGAGCGCGACGACCTGCCGTACTTCTCGGACAACGGCGGCGGCTTCGGCCCCGGCGGCCAGAACGGCGGCTCCGGCCCGGCGGGCCCCACCAGCGGCCCCGTCACCGGCGACAGCCCGCTCGGCCCGCCTCTCGGCCAGGGCGGCCCCGGGGACCCCTTCGGAGGCGCCGGAGCCGACTTCTCCGCGCCCGGCGCCTACGCCCGCCCCGGCGGCGGCCTCAGCGACGACACCGCGGTGCTCACCCCGCAGCGGCCCGCCCCCGACCCGGGCACCCCCGGCTACGGCGGCCCCGGCCCTGTCGTGGACAACCCCTCCGGGCACACCCTGACCAGCGGCATTCCGGTCGTGCCCCCGGGCACCCAGGGCACGCCGTTCGGCGCGGGCGGTGCCGACGGCGCGGTGCAGCACACCCCGCCGAAGCTGCCCGACCCCGGCCCGCAGCAGAAGCCCGGCTCCGGGAAGAACGCGAAGGCGTCGAAGCCGGCCAAGAAGAAGGGCCGCAGCAAACTCGGGCTCCTCGTCGGCGGTGTGGTCGTCCTCGGCGGCGGTGTCTACGGCGCCGGTCTGCTGATGAACCACTCCGACGTCCCCAAGGGCACCACCGTCCTCGGCGTCGACATCGGCGGCGGCACCCGTGACGAGGCCGTCAACAAGCTCGACAAGGCCTTCGGCGACCGCACGAACAAGGCGCTGAAGCTCACGGTCGACGGCGACACCGTCTCCCTCCGGCCCGACCAGGCCGGACTCCAGTTCGACAAGCAGGCCACGGTCAGCGACGCCGCCGTCAGCGACTACAACCCCGTCTCGGTGATCGGCGCGCTCTTCGGCCAGAAGCGCGTCGTCGAGCCCGTCATGCCCGTCGACGAGGAGAAGCTGGAGGCCGCCCTGCGGCGCGCCGCGGGCAGCTCCGGCTCGGCGAGCGACGGCACGGTCAGGTACGAGGCGGGCAAGGCCGTCGCCGTCTACGGCAAGGCGGGTAAGGGCATCGCCGTCGACGAGTCCACCGACGCCGTCGAGGAGGCCTACCGCACCCAGGTCGAGACCGGCACCCCCACCGCCGTGAACCTCCCCACCACGACCAAGGAGCCGTCGGTCGACAAGGCCGAGGTCGACCGGTTCATGAAGGAGTTCGCGCAGCCGGCGATGTCCGACATCGTCACCGTGCAGACGGACGCCGCGCACAGCATCCCGATGAGCCCGGAGAACACCCTCTGGAAGTTCCTCACGGTCAAGACCGTCGACGGCAAGCTCGTCGACTCCTACGACGAGAAGGCCCTCAAGGAGCTCTACGGCGGAACCTTCGACGGAGTCCTCATCACCCGCGGAAACGGCGAGAAGACCCCGGTCACGGTCCAGGACGTCTATGGCGCCCTCCGCCAGGCCCTGAAGAGCAAGACGGACCGCGTGGCGGTCATCGAGACGAACCCGAGCTAGTCCCGTAGCCGTACGAGGGGGCACCCGGCACACACCGGGTGCCCCTCGTCACGGTTCCGGCCATGACTTGCGCGCCCGGAAGGGGCGCGGGGCCGCGTTCGATGTGCGGCTCCGCCGCGTGGGCGCGACCAGCCGCGCATGGGCGACCCCTCAGTTCATCCGCGCCCGAGCCGCATCCGCCTGCCTACGCACCCGCTCGGCCGCCTCCGAGTCCACCCCGGCCACCACATCCGCATACTCGTCCAACGCGGCAGCACCCCGCAGGAACTCCCCCCGCCGCACCAGCAGTCGCGCCCACTCGTACCGCAACCGCGCCGGATGCGAAGGCAGCGCCAACGACAGCTCCAGCGCCCACAACGCGACATCCGACCGCTCGGGCCGCGCGGCGGCCCACGCCCGCACGTTGTTGAGGATCCGCAGCACCACGTCCAACGGATCCGCGGGACTCAGCATCCCGGGATCCAGCGGAGCCCCCGTCGCCCCCGCCACCAACAACTCCGCATCGCTCCCGCTCAGCACCCGCCCCCCGTCGAACGGATCGACGAGCACCTGCTGCTCACGCGGCCCGAAGCCCACCACGAAGTGCCCCGGCAGCGCGACCCCGTACACGGGCGCCCCCGCCCGCCGGGCCACCTCCATCCACACCACCGACAACAGGATCGGCAGCCCCCGCCGCCGTACGAGCACCTGGTGCAGCAGCGACGACTCCAGCCGCTGATAGTCGCCGGCGGAACCGCGGAACCCGTACCGATCCCCGAGCAGCTCGGCCGTCGCGACCGCCCACGCACGGGGCCCACCGGGCCGGTACGGCATCAGCCCGGCCAGCCGGTCGAGTTCGATCTCGGCGGCGTCGATACCCGCCTCGTCCAGTTCCCCGTCGCCCGCGGCCCCCACGAGCAGACACAACATGGCCAGGTCGGGCCGCTCGGCCCGCGCCTCCTCGGCGAAAAGCCGCCGCACCTCAGCGGCCCGCTCAGGCTCGGGGGGTTGTGGGGCCGGCACGGCAGGGTGGTGCCCGCTCATGACGATCGACACGGCTCGGAACCGAAGCCGCCCCCCGATCCCGAACCGCCACCGGAGCCAGAGCCGAAGCCGCCACCGGAGCCGGAACCGCCACCGTCTCCACCACTCCCGGGCCCCCGATAGTGGTGGTACGAGTGATGCACCGCGAACCCCATCCCTCCGTACAACGCCCGCGCCGCCACGTTGTCCGTCTCCACCTGCAACCAGCCCGCCGAGGCCCCTTCGTCCAACGCCCGCTGAGCCAGCGCGGCCATCACCGTCGTAGCGAGCCCCCGCCGCCGCTGGGCGGGATCGACCTCCACGGCCGCGAAACCGGCCCAGCGCCCGTCCACCACACACCGCCCGATGGCGGCCGGCCCCGTGCCCCCGGCGCCCGGCACCGTCGCGAACCACACCGAGGGCCCGCTCCCGAGCACCTTCAGCGCGACCTCGCCGACGCCCTTGCGCTGGTAGCGGCCGAGCCACGCCTCGTCCGCCGTGCGGGACAGCTCGACCCCGGCCGCCTCCCGGTCCGCGACCGGCGCGAGCGCCCCGATCCACAGCTCGGCGGTGACCTCCCGGACCCACCCGCGCTCCGCCACCTCGGCGCACAGCAGCTCCTGGGTGCCCTCGGCGCCCGTGGCCAGCTGTATGTAGGCGGGCAGCTTCCGGGCCGCGTACCAGGCGCGTACGGCCGTCAGAGCCTCGTCGAGGGGCATACCGGGGTCGCCCAGGGGCAGCACCGAGTTGGCACGCCGGGTGAAGCCTGCGGCGGCCCGCAGCACCCACTCACCGAGCCGCTCCCGCTCGACCGGCTGCCAGGCCCGCGCGGAGACGTGCGCCAGCTCCTCGTACGAGGCGGCGGGACCACGCCGTCGGGCGGGCGCGGCGGGCACCACCTTCCCCGCGACCAGCGACGACTCCTCGATCCGCACCCGCTCCCCGTCGCGGCGGGTGATCAGCAGGACGCCGTCGTCCCATGATGTGAGAACACCAACCGTGTCAGTGAATTTCCCACTCCCGGCGGCAGCGTCGTCGACGCGCCGCACGGACACGCGTTTGCCCACGTCAGCAGCGGAGATACGGATCTCGAGCCGTCCACCGGCAGAGATTTCCACAGGTCAGTTCACCCCTCCTGTTCGGATCGTGCCCAGGAACGGAGATACTAGGTGCGGGCATCGACGACGCCGCGCTCCCGCGCGCCAGGCGGCGGAGCCTGAGGAGGCCCGCCAGCGCCCTATCGAGGAGGAACGACAGCGTGACCTACGTCATCGCGCAGCCTTGTGTCGACGTCAAGGACAAGGCGTGCATCGAGGAGTGCCCGGTCGACTGCATCTACGAGGGCCAGCGGTCCCTCTACATCCACCCGGATGAATGCGTCGACTGCGGTGCCTGCGAGCCGGTGTGCCCGGTCGAGGCGATCTTCTACGAGGACGACACCCCGGAGGAGTGGAAGGACTACTACAAGGCGAACGTCGAGTTCTTCGACGAGCTGGGCTCGCCCGGTGGTGCCAGCAAGCTCGGTCTGATCGAGCGTGACCACCCCTTCGTCGCCGCACTGCCGCCGCAGGCCTGAGAGCGACGCCGCGGGCTCGGGGCACGGCCCCTGCGGCCCGCATCCGCGCCGCCTCGGTCCCGTACGGCCCGATCACCATGATCGCCGTACGGGACCGAGGCGTTCGCCGTACGAGCGGTACGTACGCGTCCGACCCGCCGCTCGGGAACGTACGTACGAGAAAGTGAGCCAGATCCCGTGTCCGCAGTCAGCGACCGCCTCCCCACGTTTCCCTGGGACAAGCTGGAGCCGTACAAGGCGACGGCAGCCGCTCATCCCGGTGGCATCGTCGACCTCTCCGTCGGCACCCCGGTCGACCCGGTGCCCGAGCTGATCCAGAAAGCGCTGGTGGCCGCGGCGGACTCGCCGGGCTATCCGACCGTCTGGGGCACCGTCGAACTGCGCGACGCGATCACGGGCTGGTTGGAGCGCCGCCTCGGCGCCCGCGACGTCACCCACCGCCACGTCCTGCCGATCGTCGGCTCCAAGGAACTGGTCGCCTGGCTCCCCACCCAGCTGGGCCTCGGCCCCGGAGACCGGGTCGCCTACCCGCGCCTCGCCTACCCGACGTACGAGGTCGGCGCCCGCCTCGCCCGCGCCGACCACGAGGACTACGACGATCCGACGACCCTGGACCCGGCCGGCCTCAAGCTCCTCTGGCTGAACTCGCCGTCCAACCCCACCGGCAAGGTCCTCTCCAAGACCGAGCTGACCCGGATCGTCGCCTGGGCCCGCGAGCACGGCATCCTGCTCTTCTCCGACGAGTGCTATCTGGAGCTCGGCTGGGACGCCGACCCGGTCTCGGTCCTCCACCCGGACGTGAACGGCGGCTCGTACGAGGGCATCGTCGCCGTCCACTCCCTCTCCAAGCGCTCCAACCTGGCGGGCTACCGCGCGGCCTTCCTCGCCGGCGACCCGGCCGTCCTCGGCCCCCTCCTCCAGATCCGCAAGCACGGCGGAATGATGACCTCCGCCCCCACCCAGGCCGCCGTCGTCGCCGCCCTCGGGGACGACGTCCACGTCCACGAACAACGCGCCCGTTACGCGGCCCGCCGCACGGCCCTCCGTGAGGCTCTCGTCTCCCACGGCTTCCGCATCGAACACAGCGAAGCCAGCCTCTACCTCTGGGCCACCCGAGACGAATCCTGCTGGGCCACCGTCGCCCACCTCGCGGGCCTCGGCATCCTCGTAGCCCCCGGCGACTTCTACGGCCCCGCCGGCGACCACCACGTGCGCGTGGCCTTCACGGCGACGGACGAGAGGGTGGCAGCGGCAGTGGACCGCCTGCGGAAGGCGTAACCGCTGGGCTCGCTCGCCAGTGGGCCCCCTGTACAAAACCCGAAGGGGCCCGGGGAGTCTCCCCGGGCCCCTTCGACGTACGGAAGGTCAGCCGAGCGGGCTCTGCGCCGGGAGCTGCCCGGTGGGAAGCCCACCCTTCGTGGCCGTCTTGGTCGTGTCACCCAGAACGGTGCCGGCGGAGCCGGCGGCCTCCCCGGCGGCCTTCTGCGCGACGGGCGTCGTCGTCTTGACGGCCTTCCCGCCGGTCTTGCTCACGGTCGGCAGGGTCTGCTTGGCCGCCTTGGTACCGGCGTCGCTCGCGACCCCGGTGACGCTCTGCGTCGCGCCGTCCACGGTGTTACCGGCGTTCGCCCCGTCGACGGCGGACAGACCGCCGAGGTTCGGGGTGGCCGGGAGTTCGGGCGCCGCACTCGCGGAGCCGGCCGCACCGACCACGGAGGCCGCTCCCGCTGCGGTCAGCAGCGCGGCACGGGCGATCCGGCGGGTCAGGGGGAGGGACATGGTGCTCCTTTGACGGAAGGGAACGTTGAAGTGTCCGACCGTGCCCGGGAGTTGACCGTCGAGTGGATGTCGAATCGATCGTTCCGGGCTCGGACGCAGTGACTACCGCTCGAAGTCCGCGAAGGTTGCGGCGGCCCGACGTAAAGAGTTGGTAATGCGTCGCATTATCAAATGCTGATGAAAGCGGGCAAACGCCGCCCGGTCCGAAAGTCTGCTGAATCCTTACGGCCCTTTGTCCTCAAGGAATTCCGCGAGACGAGGGTGACGGGGCGAAAACCTGCGCACCCCGTCCACGCGACGCGCCGCACGTACCCCGCACGGGTGAGCCGCGAGGCCTACTGTCCAGTGACGATTCGGACCTCGGTGGTGGAGCCCGCCGCGGCGCCCGCAGTGCCCTCGACCGCCCGCCACGCGCCGGCCCGGCCCTCGGCGACCCACTCCCGGCCCGCGAACGAGACCCGCTCGACGCCCAGGCGGGAGGAGTTGGCCACGGCCCAGTGCGCCAGCTCCCAGCCGCGCTGCCGGACCCGGTTCGCGTCCCCGGCGTCCGTGAGGGGGATGGTGACGGTCCCGGCGACGGGGGAGGCGGCCGGGATCGGCGACGGGCTCGCCTGGGCGGAGGCGCCGCCCGCGGAGTTCACCACGGCCCCGGCCGCCTCGAACGCGTCGTCCTCGAAGTCCCGCACGAGAGCGCTGCGCACGGCGTCCGGGCCGCCCGCGTAGGCGGTGCCAGCGCCGGTCGTCTCCCGGCGCCCCTCACAGGTCAGCGTGGCCGCCGACCGCCCGGTCAGCGCGGCGGCGAGCAGCGTGGCGTCCGGCTCGTGCTTGGCGTACGCCTCGGGGTACCCGCTGCGCTGCACGCGCTGGGCGGCGACGGTCAGCGGCAGCGCCTCGTAGTCGTCGACCTTGACGAGGTGCTCGTAGAACTCGCCCGCCGCGTACACCGGGTCCTGGATCTGCTGCTCGGTGCCCCAGCCCTGCGACGGCCGCTGCTGGAAGAGTCCGAGCGAGTCCCGGTCGCCGTGCGCGATGTTGCGCAGACCGGACTCCTGGAGCGCGGTCGCCAGCGCGATCGTCACGGCCCGCTCGGGCAGCTCGCGCGAGGTGCCGACCGCCGAGATCGTCGCCGCGTTCGCCGCCTGCTCGGGTGTGAACTCGTACGACGTCCCGTCGTCCGCCCCCGACACCACCACGCACCGCGGTGTGCCGTTTCCCCCGGTCAGATACTGCACGGTGAGATACGCCGCGATCGCGACCAGAACGACGAACGCCGCCATGACACGCAGCACACGATGGCCGCGGCGGCGGGGGCGAGGACCTGAGGAAAAGGGGTACGGCTCGGACACGCGGTCCAAGGTACTGGAGAGTAACGGCCGCCGTGCAGGAGTTGTGAACAGTGGTCCGGAGGCGACCGGATCCGCCTGCCGGGCGGCCCCGCCCCGCAGGCGCGTTAGGGTCGGGGACATGGCCGAGACCCCCATTGACCTCACGCTGGACGCCGCGCGGCTGACGGCGCAGCTCGTCGACCTCCCC
Organism: Streptomyces sp. CA-210063; assembly: GCF_024612015.1. NCBI lineage: Bacteria > Bacillati > Actinomycetota > Actinomycetes > Kitasatosporales > Streptomycetaceae > Streptomyces > Streptomyces sp. CA-210063. The sequence goes on along the minus strand of NZ_CP102512.1, from coordinate 3,484,499 downwards.
TCCGAGAGCGGCACCGAGAAGCCCCTCGCGGACGCGATCGAGACCGCCCTGCGCGCCCTGCCGCACCTCACGGTCGACCGGTACGGCAACAACATCGTCGCCCGTACGAACCTGGGCCGCGCGGAGCGCGTGATCCTGGCCGGCCACATCGACACCGTCCCCATCGCGGACAACGTCCCCTCCCGCCTCGACGGGGACGGCGTCCTGTGGGGCTGCGGCACCTGCGACATGAAGTCCGGCGTCGCGGTCCAGTTGCGGATCGCGGCCACGGTCCCGGCCCCCAACCGAGACCTGACCTTCGTCTTCTACGACAACGAAGAGGTCGCCGCGGACCTGAACGGCCTGAAGCACGTCTCCGAGGCCCACCCCGAGTGGCTGTCGGGCGACTTCGCGGTCCTGCTGGAGCCCACGAACGGCGAGGTCGAGGGCGGCTGCCAGGGCACCCTGCGGGTCCTGCTCACGACCAAGGGCGAGCGCGCCCACTCGGCCCGCGGCTGGATGGGCTCCAACGCCATCCACACGGCGGCCCCGATCCTGGCCAAGCTGGCGTCGTACGAGCCGCGCTACCCGGTGATCGACGGCCTGGAGTACCGGGAGGGCCTGAACGCGGTCGGCATCTCGGGCGGCGTGGCCGGCAACGTCATCCCCGACGCCTGCGTGGTGACGGTCAACTTCCGCTACGCGCCCGACCGTTCGGAGGAGGAGGCCATCGCCCACGTCCGCGAGGTCTTCGCCGACTGCGGGGTCGAGGAGTTCGTCGTCGACGACCACAGCCCCGGCGCACTGCCCGGCCTGTCCCACCCGGCGGCCGCGGCCTTCATCGAGGCGGTCGGCGGCACCGCCCAGCCCAAGTACGGCTGGACGGACGTCTCCCGCTTCAGCGCCCTAGGCGTCCCGGCCGTCAACTACGGCCCGGGCAACCCGCACCTGGCACACAGGCGCGACGAACGGGTGGACACGAAGAAGATCCTGGTGGGCGAGGAGCGCCTGAGGTCCTGGCTGACGGCGTGAAGTGTCCGGGGCCACGGTCCACGGCGGACACGCTCACGTCCCCCGTCCGTAACCCGCATGGATCTACGCTGAGGTGAACCACCAGCACGGCGGAGGGAGCGGACATGGCGACCGGCAACCCCGAGGGCAAGAAGCAGCCACCGGATGAGCAGCGGCTGGGGCCGGTGCTGCGCAGACGCGCCCAGGTGCAGGGAAGCACGACGGACCAGCGGCTGCTGGACGCGGGCGGCCCCTCGGACTGGGTCCACACGGACCCCTGGCGCGTCCTGCGCATCCAGTCCGAGTTCATCGAGGGTTTCGGCACACTCGCCGAACTCCCGCCCGCCATCAGCGTGTTCGGTTCCGCCCGCACGCCCGCCGACTCGCCGGAGTACGAGGCGGGCGTCCGGCTCGGCCGCGGCCTGGTGGACGCCGGCTTCGCCGTGATCACCGGCGGCGGCCCGGGCGCGATGGAGGCGGCCAACAAGGGCGCCCTCGAAGCGGGCGGCATCTCCGTCGGCCTCGGCATCGAGCTGCCCTTCGAACAGGGCCTCAACCCCTACGTCGACATCGGCCTCAACTTCCGCTACTTCTTCGTCCGGAAGATGATGTTCGTCAAGTACGCCCAGGGCTTCGTGGTCCTCCCCGGCGGCCTCGGCACCCTCGACGAACTCTTCGAGGCCCTCACCCTCGTCCAGACCCAGAAGGTCACCCGCTTCCCCATCGTCCTCTTCGGCGAGTCCTACTGGGGCGGCCTGGTCGACTGGCTCACCAACACCCTGATCGCCCAGGGCAAGGCCTCGGCAAAGGACCTGACCCTGTTCCACGTCACGGACGACGTGGACGAGGCAGTGGCCCTGGTCTCGAAGGAGGCGGGCCGCTAACTCCCGGCTCACCCCCGCGCCCCGAAAGGGGCGCGGGGAACTGCGCGAGCAACCCCGACGAACGGAAACGGGCGGGGTCAAAGGGGCGCAGCCCCTTGGGACGGGACGGGTAGGGGCGGCGGGGGCGAGAAAGAACCCCTAGGCGAGCCCCCGCCGGGCCACAGCCGGCCCCCGATAGCCCGCGATGGCCCCCACCATCTCCAACACCTGCCGAGTCTCCGCGACCTCATGCACCCGGTACACCTGAGCCCCCAGCCAGGCCGACACCGCAGTCGTCGCCAGCGTCCCCACCACCCGCTCCTTCACCGCCCTGTCCAACGTCTCCCCCACGAAGTCCTTGTTGGACAACGACACCAACACCGGCCACCCGGTCGCGACCATCTCCCCCAACCGCCGCGTCGCCTCAAGACTGTGCCGCGTGTTCTTCCCGAAGTCGTGCCCGGGATCGATCATGACGGACTCCCGAGGCACCCCGAGAGCCACCGCCCGCTCCGCCAGCCCGACGGTCACCCGGAGAATGTCGGCCATGACATCGCCGTACTCGACCCGATGCGGCCGCGTACGAGGCTCGGACTCCCCGGCATGCGTACACACCAGCCCCACCCGGTACCGCGCCGCCACCTCCGCGAGCCGGGGATCGACCCCGCCCCACGCGTCATTGAGCAGATCCGCCCCGGCCTCGCAGACGGCCTCGCCGACCTCGTGCCGCCAGGTGTCGACACTGATGATCACGTCGGGAAACCGCCGCCGCACCTCCGCGACGAATCCGACGGTCCGCCGCGCCTCCTCCGCCGCGGTCACTTCCTCCCCGGGCCCGGCCTTCACCCCGCCGATGTCGATGACGGCCGCGCCGTCGGCGATCGCCTGCTCCACGCGCGCGAGCGCCGGCTCGTCCCGGAAGGTGGCCCCCTGGTCGTAGAAGGAGTCGGGGGTCCGGTTCACGATCGCCATGATCACCGGCTCGTGCGGGCCGAATTCCCGCTTGCCCAGCCTGAGCATCCGCTGTGACCTCTCCCAGTACGTCCCGCTGATCGACCGCCTTGCCGAACCGCCTGCGACCTTAACTGTCAGACTCGCATGGCACGATCGGAGCCGAACACACTCGAGGGGACCCAGCGATGTTCATGTTCTTGTTCCTGGTCGTCGCGCTCGCCGTCGTGGTCGCCGCGGTGACGCTCGCCGTGGCGGGCGGCGGCGACAGCGCGGCACTGCCGGAGGCGGCGGGCGAGCGGCTCCAGGACCCGCTGCCGGCGGACCGCCCGGTCAACCGCGCGGACGTCGAGGCGCTCCGCTTCCCGGTCGCCCTGCGCGGCTACCGCATGGTGGACGTGGACGACGCCCTCGGCCGCCTCAGCGCCGAGATCGCCGAGCGGGACGCCCGTATCGCCGACCTGGAGTCCGCGCTCGCAGGCGCCCGCGCGGCGACCGTGACCTCGCCGCACAAGCCGGAGGAGGGCGACCACCAGTGAGCGACGGCACCGCCCTCGCCGGCCCCGACGGCGCACTCCGCTGCCCCTGGGCCCTGTCCACCGAGGACTACGTCGCGTACCACGACGAGGAGTGGGGCCGCTCGGTCCACGGCGACGACGCCCTGTACGAGCGGCTCTGCCTGGAGGCCTTCCAGTCCGGCCTCTCCTGGATCACCATTCTGCGCCGCCGTGAGGGCTTCCGTTCCGCCTTCGCCGACTTCAAGATCGCCTCGGTCGCCATGTTCACCGAAGCCGACCAGGAGCGCCTCCTCGCCGACCCGGGCATCATCCGCAACCGGGCCAAGATCGAGGCGACGATCGCCAACGCCCGCGTGCTCGCCGACTGGACCCCGGGCGAGCTGGACGAGCTGATCTGGTCGTACGCCCCGGATCCGACAACCCGCCCGGTGCCGAGGACCCTCGCCGACGTCCCGGCGGTCACCCCCGAGTCCACGGCCCTCTCCAAGGCCCTCAAGAAGCGCGGCATCCGCTTCGTGGGTCCGACGACGGCGTACGCGCTGATGCAGGCGTGCGGATTGGTGGACGATCACTTGGAGTCATGCGTGGCGAGGAACGCGCCCCATTAGGGGCGCGGGGAGCTGCGCGACCAGCCACGACGAACCGGCACTTCCGCACGAACCGTCACCGACCCAAATACTTCGGCTTCTCCTTGTTCATGAACGCCTGCACGGCGATCCCGTGGTCTTCCGAAGCCCCCGCCCGCGTCTGCAGTTCGTCCTCTTTCTCCAGCGTCTCGGCCAGCGAGTGGGAGAACCCGTACGCCACCGCCTCCTTGATCGCCGCGTACGCCACCGTGGGCCCCTCGGCCAGCGTTCGCGCCACCTGCTCGGCGGTGGTGTGCAGAGAGTCCGCCGGAACGACCCGGTTCGCGATTCCCAGCTCGTACGCCTCCTGGGCCTTGATGCTGCGCGGGAACAGCAGCAGGTCGGCGGCGCGCCCGGGCCCGATCACGCGCGGAAGGGTCCAGGAGATCCCGGAGTCGGCGGTGAGCGCGACGCCGGCGAAGGAGGTGTTGAAGGAGGCCGTGTCGGCGACCACCCGGTAGTCCGCCGCGAGCGCGAACCCCATGCCCGCGCCGGCGGCTACACCGTTCACCCCGGCCACCACGGGCTTCGCCATCCCGGTGAGGGCCTTCACCACGGGGTTGTAGTGCTCCTTGACCGTGCTCATGACCTGCCCCGAGCCCTCGGCCAGCAGCCCGATGTGCTCCTTCAGGTCCTGGCCCACACAGAACGCCCGGTCCCCGGCCGCCGTCAGCAGCACGGCCCGTACGGCGTCGTCCCCGGCCGCGCTCTCCACAGCCTCCCGCAGCGCGACCTTCGTCGCGATGTTCAACGCGTTCATCGCCTCCGGGCGGTTCAGCGTGATCGTCGCGAGTCCGTCGTGCACCTCGTAGAGCACGGTGTCGGCCATGGCGGTTCCCCTCCGGTGTCGCGGCTGAGCGTACTGGTCAGTACGTCCTCGTCACAGCACAGCATGGCGGAGTTCACGGGTGACGGCGGCGGCCGGACATGTGACCTGCGTCAAAGAATCACCAATGGCCGAGCGCCGAGCCGGGACCATGCGGTGGCGCAGTATCGCAGTCACATCGCCGAATTGGGTGGTTTTGCTCGCGCGCGTTGCCCAAGCGATGCCGACTGATGTTGGTCATCGGGTCGTGAGATGCGGGATAATGGCCTGGAAGCAATGTGTTCGATGCCGGTGTCGCGTGCCCCAGTGGGACCGCGCCTGCCCTCCAGGGCCGTCGGCTTTGGCGATGAGCTGGTTTCAGGAAGGGGTACGAGCATGGCGGCCATGAAGCCGCGGACGGGCGATGGCCCGCTCGAGGTGACCAAGGAGGGGCGGGGCATCGTCATGCGCGTTCCGCTCGAAGGCGGCGGTCGGCTCGTCGTCGAGCTGACCCCGGACGAGGCCGACGCACTGGGCGACGCCCTCAAGAAGGTCGTCGGCTGACGCGCGTAGCGACCATACCCTTTCAGCTGCCCCGGCACCGCCGCACTCGGTGGTGCCGGGGCGCTGTTGTACGGGGGGCGTGCAGGGGGGATCCGGGGGTGTCCGTCAGCGCTTGACGGCGCACAGCAGGCCGTCGCCCACCGGGAGCAGGGACGGTACGAGTTCCGGGCTCTCGCGGACCGTTCGCAGCAGCTCCCGCAGGCGTATGACCTCGGTCGGCTGGGGGTTCGAGTCCACCGTGCGCCCGCTGGCGAAGACGCCCTCGAAGGCGACCAGCCCGCCGGGTCTCAGCAGACGCAACGATTCAGCGAGGTAGTCGAGGCTCTCCAGCCGGTCACCGTCACAGAAGACCAGGTCGTACCCGGCGTCCGCGAGCCGGGGCAGTACGTCCAGGGCGTGGCCCGGGATGAAGCGCGCGCGGTTGCTGGCGAAGCCGGCGGCGCGGAACGCCTGCCGGGCGAACTGCTGGTGATCCGGCTCCGGATCCACGGTGGTCAGCACCCCGTCCGCCCGCATACCGTGCAGCAGATGGATCCCGGAGACACCGGTCCCGGTTCCGATCTCCGCCACCGCTTTCGCGTCCACGGTGGCGGCGAGCACCCGCAGCGCGGCGCCCGTGCCGGGCGACACCGAGCGCAGCCCTGCCTCTCGGGCCCGGTCGCGGGCCCAGCGCAGCGCGTCGTCCTCGGCGACAAAGGCGTCGGCGAACGCCCAGCTCGTCAGCCGGTTGCCGGTAATGACCCTCTCCTTATGTCCCCGTGGTTGCCTGGGCGTGACTGTATCCGTTGCCGTCGGGAACCTGCTGATGGGACCGGTCGTTTAAAGGGATGAGTGAGTGACGGGGGCCGCGACGGGGGCACAGGATGGTTCAGTACGACGAGCAGGCGCAGGTGCAGGTGCTGACAAAGCCATATGAGCCGCATCAGTCATATGAGCCACATCAGCGCACAACAATTTCTCGTAAAACCGCTTATCCGGAGCTAACGGGCGAGGTGGCTATGGTAGGGGCTCCACCGGACACCACCAGAGCCGACAGGGGAGGTGCGGCTGCGCCTGTGGATCGTGGAGGAGTGCTGCGGCGCTTCCTCGGATCGGCGGGCAGGCCCAAATCCGTGAACGACACCGCTGACCACAGCCACGCCGACGTCGCACAGACCGCGACCTTCACCACGGACGCGCACGCGCAGGCGTGGACTCCGCCCACCTGGGAGGAGATCGTCAGCACCCACAGCGGCCGTGTCTACCGGCTCGCCTACCGTCTGACCGGCAATCAGCACGACGCCGAGGACCTCACCCAGGAGGTCTTCGTCCGCGTCTTCCGCTCCCTGTCGACGTACACGCCCGGCACCTTCGAGGGCTGGCTGCACCGCATCACCACGAACCTCTTCCTGGACATGGTCCGGCGCAAGCAGCGCATCCGCTTCGACGCCCTCGGGGACGACGCGGCCGAGCGCCTGCCCAGCCGCGAGCCCACCCCGCAGCAGATCTTCAACGACGCGCACTTCGACGCCGACGTCCAGCAGGCGCTGGACACCCTCGCGCCCGAGTTCCGCGCCGCCGTCGTCCTCTGCGACATCGAAGGACTGTCGTACGAGGAGATCGCCGCGACCCTGGGCGTCAAGCTCGGCACGGTCCGCTCCCGGATCCACCGCGGCCGCTCCCAGCTCCGCAAGGCCCTCGCGCACCGCTCCCCGGAGGCCCGGGCCGAGCAGCGCCGCGGGTTCACGGTGCCGCGGGTGCCCGTGCTGGGAGGAGGGGGCGCGACCGCGTGAGTGGATCCCGGCCTACGCCCGCTGAGCAGCATCTGGGAGACCGTCTTTCCGCCCTCGTCGACGGAGAGCTCGGTCATGAGGCGCGCGACCGCGTCCTGGCACATCTCGCCACCTGTGCGAAGTGCAAGGTGGAGGCGGACGAGCAGCGCCGTCTGAAGAACGTCTTCGCGGAGGCCGCCCCGCCGCCTCCGTCCGAGAGCTTTCTGGCCCGTCTCCAGATGCTCCCGGCGGGCGGCGACACCGGCGGCGGCTCGCCGCTGTCCGGTGGCTTCGGAGGAAGACTCGGTGGTGCGGCCGGTGGGCCGGGCCTGCCCGTCGACCCCTCCGACTCCCGGGACTTCGCCGACTTCGGTGTCTTCGGACCCGGCAGCGACTCCTTCGGATACCTCCCGTCGGGACCACATGGCGGCGCGCTGACGCCGTCGGAGGGCCGTGGACTGCTCGGCGGCCGTGGGTTCCTCGGTGATCGAGGCTTTCTGAGCGGGCGCGGTTTCCTCGGTGACCGCGGAGCGCTGGGCGACCGGGGCTTCCTGAGCGGCGGACGCGACCTCTCCGGGGGCGCGGACACCGGCGCGGACCGGGAGGAGAGAGCCGCCCACGACAGAGGAGTCACGGGCGACCGTGGCTTTCGGATCCATGATGTGAGCCGGCAGGAGGCCGAGCGCTCGGCCTCACGCGGCATGCGCTTCGCCTTCGTGGCGGCCGGCGCGGTGTCGCTGGCCGCGATCGCCCTCGGTGGCGTGACCAGCGGGGTGCCCGTCGAGACGGCGGACGCCCGGGGCGGCTCCGGATCAGGCAGCAATGTCACACCGCTGCGGACACAGGCTTCGGGGACGGTTCCGTCCCCCGAGTCGCAGCGCCGCCGGGGAGCCGTCGGGCCGCTGCTCGGACTGGGCCAGCAGTCCACCGGGGAGGTGCCCGTCGCCCCGACGGAGATCTCCGCACCCCTGCTGCCCGGAGTCCCCGCTCCGGCCGGCCAGGACCGTCAGGCCGTACACCCGCTGACCACACCCGTGTTGGCCGGTGCCGCCGTCATGTCCCCGCTCATACGTCCGCTCACCGCCGCACCGCCGCTCCAGCTGACCGGCTGGTCGCAGGCACCCGAGCTCACGGGACCGGGCCTGCTGACGGCTCCCGACGCCGCCTCGTCCCCCACACCCACCTCGCCCGTCCTCCGCTGACCCCGAGTTCTGCGCGCCGGCCCGCGAACCTGGTTGAATCCAGAGTGGGCCGTGTCCGCTCGGGCCGGTTCCGGCCTGCGGCACTCGGCGAACGGTGGGCGGCGGGCCGGTCCTTGGGGCAGGCCCTAGGTGTGGGGAGAACATGAACGAGGGGAAGCCCACGAAGGCGAAATGGTGGAGCCGACCCCGAGCGCACGGCGCGGGGGCCGGGGCGACGGGGGACCACACCGGGGTGCCCGCGGACGTGGTCCGCGGGGGAAATGCCGAGGGCGATTTCGAGTTGGAGCGACCGACGACGGCGCCTGCCCCGGGCGGGGCCGCGGCTGACACCGACACCGACACTGACACCGACTTCGAACTGGCCCGGCCCGCCGCTGAGGCCCCACTCCGATCGGGCTCCACGGCAGATCTGGACGGCGACTTCGAGCTGGAGCGACCGGCGTCGGTGGATGCGGGGCGTAGTGGTGCGGACGAGGTCCAGGCTGCCGACGTGGGCGACGCACAAGTGGCCGGGGCGAGTTCGTCGACTTCGGGTGAGGCGACCACGCGGCTTGTGCCGGGGCAGGGCAACGGAGCGGCTGGTGGGGTGAGTTCGCCGGATTCTGGTGACGCGACCACTCGCCATGGGCTGGAGCACAGCAACGGAACAGCCGGTGAGGTGAGTTCGCCGATTTCCGATGAGGCGACCGCGGGGCTGGCGCTGGAGAAGAACGGCACGGTGCCGCCGGCGGCCAAGGCTGGTGAAACGACTCGGCCTGCGGTGCGTGAGGTGCCGGATGCCGAGGCAGGGGCCCCGGGGGCGGGGGTTTCCGAGGCGGCGGCCCAGCGTATAGGTGAGCCCGGGGTGCCGGGTTCTGCCGGTGCCGCAGCCACCGCCGTGGCCGCCACCGCTGTCACCGACGCCCAGCCGTTGGGCGAGACGGGTGCCCTGAGCGCCCCTGGAGGGCCCTCCGAGCGCCCCAAGCCGCTGCATGACCCCGATCCCTACAGCACCCCGCCGTACGGCGAGCCCGGCCCCTGGGCGCCCGCTCCACCGGTCCAGCACCCGGCGACGACTCCCGCGCACGGCACGAACGTCCAGGCGGCGACACCGGCACACGGCATGCCCACGTCGGCGGGGGCGCCGACGAACGGTGCGGCGACCTCTGAGGGGGCTCCAACGCCCGCCGGGGCTACTTCGCCTGGCGCCCTGACGCCCACCGGGGCTACTTCGCCTGGCGCCCTGACGCCCACCGGGGCAACGTCGGCCGCCGCCCCGACCCACGCGCAAGCGACCTCGGCTGCCCCCCAGCCCGCGCTGGTGACCCCGGCCAACGACACCGTCGTACCGCCGACTGCGCCTCCGCCGACGACGGCCGGCCTGTACCCGGACGCACCTCAACCGGACGCGGGCCCGCATCCGACTACGGCTCAGTCGGCGACGGCGCCGTACCCGGAGGCGCCCCAGCCTGCGGCGGCTCCCTTCCCGGAGGCGCGGCAGCCTGCGGCGGCTTCGTACCCCGGGGCCTCCCACCCCGAGGCAGCCCCCTTCCCGGAGGCGCCGCAGCCCGTGGCGGCTTCGTACCCGGAGTCCTCCCAGCCCGCCGCAGTTCCCTTCCCCGGCGCGCCCCAGCCCGCCGCAGTCCCGTACCCGGAGGCGGCTCAGCCCTCAGGGGCCTCCTACGCGTATCCGTCTCAGCCGGGGCCTGCGCCCTTCCGGGACTCGGGTGCGCCGGCTCCGTATGGGGACGGGAGGCAGCCCGCGCCGGCCGCCTATGCGGATCCGTCGCAACCGGTCTTCGCGGACGCCCCTCACGCTGCCCCGCAGGGGCCCTGGCAGAACTACGATCCGTGGGCCGGATCGGGGTCGTTGCAGCAGAACGGGGCCGGGGTGGCCGATGTGGCGCGGCGGCGTCGGCGGCGGGTGAAGGCGCTGCTGGTCGGGGCCTTGTTGATCGCCGTCGTGGCCGGAGGCATCGGCGGAGCCGTGGGCGCTTATCTGGAGCGGAACGGCGGGGTCGGCGAGGTCGAGCTGCCGCAGGCCGGCGACGGGGTGACGGGGCGGGCGCCCGACAGCGTCGCCGAGATCGCCGCCAGCGCGCTGCCCGGCGTCGTGACGCTGCATGTGAGCGGCGCGAGCGCGCAGGGCACCGGCACCGGGTTCGTGCTCGACGAGCGGGGGCACATCCTCACGAACAACCACGTCGTCGACCCCGCCGGCACGAGCGGCGACATATCGGTGACGTTCAGCGGCGGCGAGACCGCCAAGGCCACCATCGTCGGCCGGGACACCGGCTACGACCTGGCCGTCGTCAAGGTGTCCGACGTCAGCGGACTCGAGCCGTTGCCCCTCGGCAACTCGGACGAGGTCCGGGTCGGCGACCCGGTCGTCGCCATCGGCGCCCCCTTCGACCTGGCCAACACCGTCACATCCGGCATCATCAGCGCCAAGGAACGCCCCATCACGGCCGGCGGTGAGAGCGGTGACGTCAGCGACGTGTCGTACGTGGACGCGTTGCAGACCGACGCGCCGATAAACCCGGGCAACTCCGGCGGCCCGCTTCTCGACGGCAAGGGCCGGGTGATCGGCATCAACAGCGCCATCCGGTCCGCCGGCAGCGGCTCGGAGTCGGACGGCGGACAGGCGGGTTCGATCGGGCTCGGCTTCGCGATACCCATCAACCAGGGGAAGCGCGTCGCCGAGGAGCTGATCAACACGGGCAAGGCGACCCACCCGGTGATCGGTGTCACCCTCGACATGGACTACGCGGGCGACGGCGCCCGCATCGGCGACGAGGGCAGCGGCGGCGGTTCCGCGGTGACCGCCGGCGGCCCGGCCGACCGGGCGGGCATCCGCTCGGGTGACGTCATCACCGAGGTCGACGGGCAGCGCGTCCACTCCGGCGACGAGCTGATCGTCAAGGTCCGCGCCCACCGGCCCGGCGACCGCCTGGAGCTCACCCTCCAGCGGAACGGCAAGGAGCAGACGGTCACCCTGACCCTCGGCTCGTCCGGCGGCGGCTGACCGCCCGACCGCGATTCGAGACGGCCCGGCGTAGTGACAGCAACTTCACAGGAGGGGGTCCCGTACCCCCTCCTGCCAGGCAAACAGCTGAGAAAACCCGCCGCCCGGAGGTGGTCGGAAGCCGCCTGACGGTACCGGATCGACAGGATGGCCGGGTACCTTGGAGCGGGCCCGTACCACGGAAGACCTGCCGAGGCCCGAGGAACGGGACCGAGGACATCGCAAGGAGCTTCAGGTGTTCAATGACATAGGTGCGCTCGAGGTGGTGACGCTCGTCGTCCTCGCCGTGCTCGTCTTCGGTCCGGACAAGCTCCCGAAGGTGATCCAGGACATCACGCGGACCATCCGCAAGATCCGCGAGTTCTCGGACAGCGCCAAGGCGGACATCCGCAGCGAACTGGGCCCGGAGTTCAAGGACTTCGACTTCGAGGACCTCAACCCCAAGACGTTCATCCGCAAGCAGCTGGACAACGAAGAGCTGGGGCTGAAGGAGATCCGCAGCGGCTTCGACCTGAAGAAGGAGATGGCCGAGCTCACGGACGCGGTCCACGGCTCCGAGTCCTCGTCGTCGTCCTCTTCCACCGCCGGCGCCGAGTCCGGTGGTTCCTCCGGCGGAACCATCGACATGACCAAGAAGAAGCTGGAGCTGGAGGAGCGTCCGCCGTACGACATGGACGCCACCTGAGTCGTACGCCCGGCTGCCGTACGCCCGGTCGCCGTCCGCACCACCTCCGACCTGCGCTTCCGTGCCGTACGCCCGTGTGCCGCCGCGCCCCCGTACGTGATGCGTTTCATACCGTCACGCACCCTCGTACGGCCCGAACCCGCCCGTACGCCGTCCTACGCGCCGGGCGCTTTCCCTGCTGCTCGGAGAGCTGTGGCTATGCTGCCCAGTTGTTGTGCGGACCGTAAGGACAGTGAGCGACGACGCCCGAGTGGGGGGCGGGCCGCTCCGGTCCGCCGAGAGCGAGGAGGCGTCCGGGCACATGGAGACGACGAGTCGGGTAGGCGCGCAGGCGTCGGCCGCGGAGGGTGGACAACAGGTCCCCTCCGCCCGACGCACGGTCGACGGCTACCTGCTGGCGCCCTTCCCGTGGTACGGCCTCGACGAGGCCTTCACGGGACAGCGTTGGCTGATGCAGGTGGGTACGTCGGCGGAAGGTGCGGTCGAGCACGGTTCGATCGGTCACGGTGACGAGCCCTCGGTGCGCAACGAGTTCACCGCCGGGGCGGACGACGAGGTCAAGGAGCGGTTCGCGGTCGTGGTGACCGTCGCCGCGAACGACGTACGGCGCAGCGCGGACGGCACGGGTGTGCTGGAGGCCACGTCGGTCTCCTCGGCGGCCTGGCTGGCGGGCGTGGGGCTGCTGTCCTTCACCTGGCCGGGGCAGTTGGACCACTCCCTGCGGGACGACTGGCTGGACCAGCAGACCGAGACGGCGTGGGTTCTCGCGGACGACCTGGCCGGGTCGGACTGGTCGACGTTGTCCTTGCCCGTGGACGGGGTGCCCACGCCGTTCCACTACCGCGAGTCCGAGTTCGGGTGGGTACTCGCGGGGTCGACCTCGGAGGGGGTGCACGTGGGGGCGTACGGGAGAGGGATGAGCGCGTACGGGTTGGGCTTCGCCGTGATCAAGGACATCGCGGCGTACGCCTAGCCCGAGCGGCGTACGCATGGCCCGAAGGGCACCGCATCGTTGTGCTGCGGTGCCCTTCATCGCCTTAGGGGTTCAGGGTTCGTTCAGGGCTGCGGGTTCGTTGTGGGCTTGTCGCGCAGTTCCCCGCGCCCTTCAAGAGCGCGCCCCTGGCTTCGTAGGTGCCCCTAGAACTTGTTCCTCGGGGTGATTCCCAGGCTCATGCCCGACAGGCCCCTCTGACGGCCGCCCAGCTTGCCCGCGATGGCTCGCAGGGCCGCGCCGGCGGGGGAGTCGGGGTCGGAGAGGACGACGGGGCGGCCCTCGTCGCCGCCCTCGCGGAGCCGGACGTCGATGGGGATGTTGCCGAGGACCGGGACGGTGGCGCCGGTGGTGCGGGTGAGGCCGTCGGCGACGGACTGGCCGCCGCCCGTGCCGAAGACGTCGACCATCTCGTCGCAGTGCGGGCACGGGAGGCCCGACATGTTCTCGACGACGCCGACGATCTTCTGGTGGGTCTGCACGGCGATGGAGCCGGCGCGCTCGGCGACCTCGGCCGCCGCCTGCTGCGGGGTCGTGACGACGAGGATCTCGGCGTTCGGGACCAGCTGGGCCACCGAGATGGCGATGTCGCCCGTGCCCGGCGGGAGGTCGAGGAGCAGGACGTCCAGGTCGCCCCAGTAGACGTCCGAGAGGAACTGCTGGAGGGCGCGGTGGAGCATCGGGCCGCGCCAGACGACGGGGGTGTTGCCGGGGGTGAACATGCCGATCGAGATGACCTTCACACCGTGCGCGGACGGCGGCATGATCATGTTCTCGACCTGGGTGGGAAGGCCCTCGGCACCCAGCATGCGGGGCACGGAGTGGCCGTAGATGTCGGCGTCGACGACACCGACCTTGAGGCCGTCGGCCGCCATGGCCGCCGCCAGGTTCACCGTCACCGAGGACTTGCCGACGCCGCCCTTGCCGGAGGCCACGGCGTACACGCGCGTGAGCGAACCCGGCTTCGCGAACGGGACCTCGCGCTCGGCCTGGCCGCCGCGCAGCGCGGTCGCCAGCTCCTTGCGCTGCTCGTCGCTCATGACGTCGAGCTCGACGTCGACGCGGGTGACGCCCTCGACCCGCGAGACCGCGTCGGTCACCCGCTGGGTGATCGTGTCGCGCATGGGGCAGCCGGAGACCGTCAGGTACACGGCGACCGCGACCGTTCCGTCCGCACCGATGTCCACCGACTTGACCATCCCGAGCTCGGTGATGGGTCGGTTGATCTCGGGGTCGTTCACCGTCGACAGTGCTTCACGCACCGCGTCTTCCGTAGCCATAAGGACGATGGTACGGCGACTCGCGGGGCCCCCGGGAGCCCCGTCAGCGGTCGCCCATGTCACGTCCGCGCGGATGTTCCGGCGGGAATACGGTCCGCGTCTCGCGATGGCCGTCGCCGCCGTGCTCGTTCAGTTCCCTGACCAGGTCCTGGAGCTCGGAGCGCAGCCAGTCGCGGGTGGCCACCTCGCCGAGGCCGATCCGCAGCGCGGCGATCTCCCTGGTCAGATACTCGGTGTCGGCGATCGAGCGCTCGTTCTGCTTGCGGTCCTGTTCCAGGTCGACCCGGGCGCGGTCGTCCTGGCGGTTCTGCGCGAGGAGGATCAGCGGGGCGGCGTACGAGGCCTGGAGGGAGAGCATCAGGGTCAGGAAGATGAAGGGGTAGTTGTCGAAACGCAGGTCGCGCGGGGCGAACACGTTCCACACCACCCACACGATGACGACGACGGTCATCCAGACGAGGAACCGTCCGGTGCCGATGAACCGCGCGACCCGCTCCGAGAGCCGTCCGAAGGCCTCCGGGTCCCACTCGGGCAGGAACCGGGTCCGGCGCGGCAGCGGCTGATCGAGACGCGTACGCGGGCGCGCGGTGGCGCCTGAGGGCGTGCGCTCCCGCATGGGCGCCCCGGAGGGCAACGGCGTGCGCTCGCGTACGACTGCGTCGGAGTGCGCCCGCTCGCGCCCCCCTTTCCTCCCGTCACGCCCCTCGCGCTCAGGAACCATCGCCGGCCCTCTCGTCGTCGGCGTCGCCGTTGTCCTCGTACAGATGGAACTCCGTCTCCCGCCAGTCCTCGGGCAGCATGTGGTCCAGTACGTCGTCCACGGTCACCGCGCCCAGCAGCGAGCCGCTCTCGTCGACCACGGGCGCCGCGACCATGTCGTACGTCGCGAAGAACCCGGCGACGGCCCGCAGCGCGGCCTTCGGGTCCAGCGGCTGGAGATCGTCGTCGAGGATCGCGCTGACCAACGTGTACGGGGGGTCCCGCAGCAGCCGCTGGAAGTGGACCGTGCCGAGGTACTTGCCGGTCGGCGTCTCGTCCGGCGGCCGGCACACGTACACCTGGGCGGCGAGCGCGGGGGACAGATCGGGGTTGCGGACCCGGGCGAGGGCGTCGGCGACGGTCGCGTCCGGGCGCAGCACGATCGGCTCGGTGGTCATCAGGCCGCCGGCGGTCTTCTCCTCGTACGCCAGGAGCCGCCGTACGTCCGCCGCCTCCTCCGGCTGCATCAGCGTCAGCAGCCGCTCCTGTTCCTCCTCCGGCAGCTCGGCGAGCAGGTCGGCCGCGTCGTCCGGGTCCATGGCCTCCAGGACATCGGCGGCCCGCTCCTCCTTCAGCTTGCCGAGGATCTCGATCTGGTCGTCCTCGGGCAGCTCCTCCAGGACATCGGCGAGACGATCGTCGTCGAGTGCGTTGGCGACCTCGGCCCGGCGCTTGGGAGAGAGGTGGTGCAGCACGTTGGCGAGGTCGGCCGGGCGGAGCTGTTCGAAGGTGGCGAGGAGGCTCTCGGCGCCCTGCCCCTGCTCCTCCAGCGAGAACCCGGTGACCGCCGACCACTCCACGGTCAGCGTCTCGCCCTTGTGCCGCCGGAACGCCCCGCCCTTGCCCTTGCGGACGAACACCCGGTCGATCTCCCAGTCCCGGCGGGCCGGCAGCTGCTGCACCGAGATGTCGCGGACGGTCACCTCCTCGCCCGTCTCCACCAGCTGCACCCGGCGGTCGAGCAGTTCCCCGATGACGAGCCGCTCGGTGGGCCGCTGTTCGAAGCGGCGCACGTTCACGACGCCGGTGGTGATGACCTGGCCCGACTCCACGCCGGTGATCCGGGTCATGGGCAGGAAGATCCGGCGGCGCGTGGACAGTTCGACGACCAGCCCGAGCAGCCGCGGCGGCTTCCGGCCCACCCGCAGGATGACGACGAGATCGCGGACCCGGCCCACCTGGTCGCCGTTCGGGTCGAAGACGGCGACGCCGGAGAGATGGGAGACGAAGATCCGGGGCGCCGACGCCGCCATGAGCCGCCCCTTTCCTTCCTGTCGCAGGGGGATTGTCCGCCGTGGAGGGCTTCAGGCTAGCCCGTCCCGATCGGATATGCCCTGGTGAGCGGTGCGTACGGACTGGCTCCGTGGTGTGCCGGGAGCCCCGGTACTCTGCGGTACGCCTGGACTCCCCACGAAGAGGTGCATCGCCTGTGTCTGTGATTCCCCGTACCCGAAGGGCCGCACTGGTGAGCGCCGTCTGCACCCTCGTGGCGTGCGGGCCGGGGCTCACAGGGTGCAGCGAGGACCCCAACGAGGGCACGAACGGGGTCGGCAAGCTGGAGCCGGCGAAGATCCAGAGCAGGACCAAGGCGGCCGCCACGGCGGCGGACACGGTCCGGCTGTCCGGGGCCGTGGTGAGCAACGGCAAGACCTACAAGCTGGACATGCGCCTGAAGGAGGACGGCGGCACGGGTTCGGTGACGTCCGAGGGGTCCACCTTCCGGCTGCTGAAGGTCGGCGAGCACCTCTTTCTGAAGGCCGACAAGGACTTCTGGGACCACCAGGACTCCGGGAAGGACGGCGAGGACCACGAGGAGTCGGAGACGGCCGCGGCGGACAAGCTGGACGGCATGTATGTGAAGGTGCCGACCGGAGACCCCGCCTACAAGCGCTTCAGCGGCTTCACCGACAAGGACGTCCTCCTCAACAGCCTCCTCACCCTGCACGGCACGCTGTCCACCGACGGCCACCACGAGCAGTCCGGCACCCGCACCATCCGCATCACCGGCGACAAGGGCTCCGGCGGCACGCTCGACGTCTCCCTCGAAGGCACCCCCTACCCCCTCCGCCTGGTCCGCGCCGGCGACGCCGGCACCATCCTCCTCACCGACTGGGGCAAGAACTTCACCCTGGAGGAGCCGGACGAGAAGTCGGTCGTGGACTACGGCAAGCAACTACCGACGTCGTAACGCACGGCCGACGTTTCACCGCCGGCTCACCTTTTCCGCCGCCTCACCGCTCACGCAGCCCGGTCACCCGCTCCCACCACCGCGCTCTTGGCCGCCGGCCCGCCTGTTCTCCGCCGGCCACCCTCTCGGCCGGCCCGCCTGTTCTCCGCTCGCCGCTCCTCTCCGTCGGCTCCCCATTTTCCGTGGCGACGGTGATCAGCCACGACGGAGGATTCAGGCGGTGCCGGACAGGGCTGGGCCCACACGGCCAGGAACCCGGTCCTCGCTACTTCCGCTTGCGGCGCCCGAAGAGGAGCCGGGGCACGCCCGCCGGGATCGGCTGTCGGGTCGTCGCGGGAGAAGCGACCGGCGCCTCGGCCAGGTCGTCGTCGGGCAGCGGCAGGGTGGAACCCGTCGGCTCCAGGCGGAGCACCCGGCACTCGCGGGCCCAGCGGGCCGGCATCGCCTCGCCGTCGGGGGCGTTGAGGCGTTTGCCCTTGAGTTCGGCCACCGCCGCCTCCCACTCGGGGGAGTCCGGGGCCAGCTCGACGACGTGCGCGGCCCAGCTGACCAGTCGGCCGCCCTTGTCCTTGCTACGGACGGTGACGACCGCCGAGCCCCCGTCGGCCAGCCCCGGCAACGGCTGCTCGCCCGGCCCGTCACCGACCACACACACCGCGCCCTCGTGCCAGACGTGCCACAACGCGCGCGAGGGCACGACCTGCCCTCGTCCCTGGAGCGTCGACGTCGCCCCTTCACTCCGCACCCAGATGAGCCCGGACTTCTTGGTGGCCTCTTCCACGAGGGCCTGATCGAGCAGCGCGTCGGCGGACAGCGAGTCGGCGGTCATGGAGGCAGCCTAACCGGGCCCCCTCGAAGGCCCCCGATCACCGGCCCCCCTGGTTACCAGGCCCCCCGATCACCGGCCCCGCCGAGCTACAGCCACCCGTTGCGCTTGAGCGTCCGGTGGATGCCCAGACACAGCGCGACCGTGACGCCGAGGACGACCGGGTAGCCGTACTTCCAGTGCGTCTCCGGCATGTAGTCGAAGTTCATGCCGTAGACGCCACACACCATCGTCGGTACGGCGATGATGGCCGCCCAGGACGTGATCTTGCGCATGTCCTCGTTCTGGGCGACGGAGGCCTGCGCCAGGTTCGCCTGGAGGATCGAGTTGAGGAGTTCGTCGAAGCCGACGACCTGCTCCTGCACCCGGGCGAGGTGGTCGGCCACGTCACGGAAGTACTTCTGGATGTCCGGGTCGATCAGCCGCATCGGCCGCTCGCTCAGCAGCTGCATGGGCCGCACCAGCGGCAGCACCGCACGCTTGAACTCCATGACCTCGCGCTTGAGTTGGTAGATCCGGCCCGCGTCGGTACCCCGGGGCGTGCCCTTGCGCCCGGGAGAGAACACCTCCGTCTCCACCTCGTCGATGTCGTCCTGCACGGCGTCCGCGACCGCCACGTATCCGTCGACGACGTGGTCGGCGATGGCGTGCAGCACGGCCGAGGGGCCCTTGGCGAGCAACTCCGGGTCGTCCTGCAGCCGGTGACGCAGCGCCCGCAGCGAACCCTGCCCGCCGTGCCGGACGGTGATGAAGAAGTCCCGCCCGGTGAAGCACATGACCTCGCCGGACTCCACCACCTCGCTGGTGGCGGTGAGTTCGTCGTGCTCGACGTAGTGGATGGTCTTGAAGACCGTGAAGAGGGTGTCGTCGTAGCGCTCCAGCTTCGGTCGCTGGTGCGCGTGCACCGCGTCCTCCACGGCCAGCGGGTGCAGCCCGAACTCAGCGGCGATACCGGCGAATTCGGCCTCCGACGGCTCGTGCAGGCCGATCCAGACGAAGCCGCCGTCGCGGCGCACCTGACGGATCGCCTCATGCGGCGTCAGGTTCCGCTCGAACGCGACGCGCGCTCCGTCGCGGTAGACGGCGCAGTCCACGACGGCCGTCGCCGCCTCCGCCGGACGCGTGGCGTCGTACACGCCGCCGTCCTTGCGCAGCGACAGACGCGAGGGACGGGCCGGACGAACTGCGGCACGCAGGTTGTGGATCATCGACATGAGCAGGCTCCTTCGCAACGAAAGGCCGCCGACGACGGTTGGAACTACCCGGAATGGGGACGTTTTGACTGCGGATGTTTGGCACGTCCACAAAGCGGGGAGCACCGCACCGTCGCGGTGACAGCTTCGCTTGATTCAGATCAGGCGACGGCTGACCGGTGAGAGATCAGCGACTTCTGATCGGCGATTCGGATCAATCGGATCAAGACGGGAAAGAAGTGCTCTTCCGATGCGCGACGACCGGCGAGCGGCACGACGCGAGTGAGGGTGGCAGCCAGCGGAAGCGAGAGCTAACAGCTACAGCAAGAGCTACGGAACTCAGTGGTCGGAAGAGCGGGTGGTACTGCACGGTCGACTTCGGTCCATCGCAGCCCCACCTCCTCCGGCCGGTCCCTCGTAAGGGACGTTCCATACCCCATCCGGGGTTCCCCGTAGGGGAGTCAGTCTTTTCGGTGCGAGACGCGAAGGCTTGAGAGCGACGCTTCTGCGCGCTGCCCATGTGCTGTCTCGACCGGCGCCCAAGACTAACAGTCGGCTGAAGTGTCAAGGCGCCCGTTTGCCGGTTCCTGACGAGTTCTATGCTCGGCTCATGGCTGATGTTCTTCCGTTGGTGGAGGCCCGTTTGCGCACCGCGCTGGGCGAACCGGACGCGCGCGCCGCGGTCACCTTTCTCGGCACGGACCGCATCGAGGTGCTCCGTTTCACCGACGGCGACGTCGTCCGCTACGTCACGCTCGGCATGTCCGCCCAGCCGATGGCCGACCCCACCGCGGTGCTCGCCGACCCCGTCAAGGGTCCCCGCGCCGAGCTCGTCCTGTCCGTACGGCACGGCATCGCCGACACCGACAAGGTGCTCCGCCCGCTCGCCGTGCTCGCCGCGTCCCCGCAGGTCGAGGGGGTGATCGTGGCCCCCGGCGCCTCCCTCGACGTGGGCGGTCCGCTGTGGCGCGGCGCCCCCTTCACCTCCGTCCTCGTCGCCGAGTCGGGCGGCCTGGTCGAGGACCTCGAACTCGACGCGCCCGCCGATCCCGTACGTTTCCTGCCACTTCTCCCGATGACCGCGAACGAGGCCGCCTGGAAGCGGGTGCACGGCGCCCAGGCCCTCCAGGAGCGCTGGCTCACCCATGGGACGGACCTCCGGGACCCGGTCCGCAAGTCGGTCGCCCTCGACTGACCGGACCACCCCCACACGACTTCCCCTTGTGACGGACGGCACGCCATACGTGACCGGAGGGCGCTCGGCACATGGCCGAAAACCGCCGCTTCCCTTGGTCGTGTGGGTAGTTGATTCCGTTGGTCGGTCCGGTGGGCCGACCGGAGTCCGTAGTCCGGCGTTCGTGCGCGAAATGTGACGCGCACACGCCGGACGGGTGATCGTCCTTGACGCGAGGAAGCACGGGGAGGACCGTTGGGCCCTATGAGGGGCGAACCCAGTTGCCCGAAGTGTGGTGGCCGGGTCAGGGCTCCCGGCCTCTTTGCCGACTCCTGGCAGTGCGCTGTGCATGGGACGGTGCACCCGCTGCAGCCCGTGATCCCGCCCAGCGTCGAGGCGCTCAGTGTCGTGGTGCACCGTGCCAAGGTGCCGGTCTGGATGCCGTGGCCCCTGCCCGTGGGCTGGCTGTTCACGGGTGCCGCCTTCGCCGGGGACGACCGCAGCGGCGGCCGGGCCACGGCCGTGGCCTGCTCCGGCCCTGGCCCGCTCGGCGGCGTAGGAGAACTCGTCCTCATCGCGGAGGAACTCGGCGTCGGCCTCGGCTCGCGGTACGCGGGCATCGACGGGCCTGACCCCGGGCCGTATCTGAGCGTCGAGAAACCGCCGCAGGCGAAGGTGCTCGCCGCGGGGCGGCCGACGCCGCTGTGGCATGTCACCGGTACGCCGGACGACCGTGCGGTCTTCGCCGGGGAGGCGCTCGGGTTGTGGCTGTGGGCGATCGTGTGGCCCGAGCAGACCGGGTTGTTGATGTACGACGAGCTGGTGCTGACGGATCTGCGGGATGCGGGGGCGGAGGTGGAGCTGCTGCCGTGCGGGGCGCTCTCGCCGCGGATCCTTGAGCCGTAGGGCGCCTGGTGGGTTGGGGGTTCGGGTGCTTGGGCCGCTGCGGGGTGTGTGGCTGGTCGCGCAGTTCCCCGCGCCCCTGGCTCGGCTGCCCGTGGCCGGAGGATGTCCGCACCCCCTTCATGAACCCTGTAGGGGGTGCTTCCGGGTTTCGGGTGTGACAGGAGCCGGCCGGAAGGGCGTTATCCTTGAGCGTCCGCTTCCGTTTCGTCTGCGCCTGGAGTCCGAGTCGTGCGTATCGATCTGCACAGTCACTCCACGGCCTCCGACGGTACGGACACCCCGGCCGAGCTGGTGCGCAAGGCGCGGGCGACCGGGCTGGACGTCGTCGCGCTGACCGACCACGACACCACGCGCGGGCACGCCGAGGCGATCGCCGCGCTGCCGGAGGGGCTCACGCTGGTCACCGGTGCCGAGCTGTCCTGCCGGCTGGACGGTGTCAGCATGCACATGCTGGCCTATCTGTTCGACCCCGAGGAGCCCGATCTGCTCGCCGAGCGCGAGCTGGTCCGGGACGACCGGGTGCCGCGGGCCCGCGGGATGATGGCCAAGCTCAACGAACTGGGCGTGCCCGTGACCTGGGAGCAGGTCGCACGGATCGCCGGGGACGGTTCCGTGGGGCGGCCGCACGTGGCCACCGCCCTCGTCGAACTCGGCGTCGTACCGACCGTGAGCGACGCCTTCACCGAGCAGTGGCTCGCCGACGGCGGCCGCGCCTACGTGGAGAAGCACGAGACCGACCCCTTCGAGGCGATCCGGCTGATCAAGGGGGCCGGCGGCGTCGCCGTCTTCGCCCACCCCGCCGCCGTCAAGCGCGGCCGGACCGTACCGGAGTCCGCCATCGCCGAGCTGGCCGCCGCCGGGCTCGACGGTATCGAGGTCGACCACATGGAGCACGACCCGGCGACCAGGGCGCGGCTGCGCGGCCTGGCGAAGGAGCTGGGGCTCCTCACCACCGGGTCCTCGGACTACCACGGCAGCCGCAAGACCTGCGTACTCGGCGAGTACACGACCGACCCCGAGGTGTACGGGGAGATCACACGACGGGCCACCGGAGCGTTTCCCGTCCCGGGGGCCGGCGGAGCCCGCTAGCTCGCCCTCTCGTCGTACGGCACCCGGCGGCTGCCGGCTGTGCCCCACCGTTCCGCCTCGCGGAACGCTTGCCCACACGAGTTGTCAGTGGGCTGCCCTCTTTCTTTCGCTTTTCACTCTCGCAAGGCACCCCTGTGTTCGATCTCGCCGTCTTCGGCTCCCTTTTCCTCACTCTCTTTGTGATCATGGATCCCCCTGGGATCACCCCGATCTTCCTCGGGCTCACCGCCGGGCGGCCCGCCCGGACGCAGAAGCGGATGGCGTTCCAGGCCGTTTGCGTGGCCGGGGGCGTCATCACCGTCTTCGGGCTGCTGGGGCACCAGATCCTGGACTATCTGCATGTGTCCGTGCCGGCGCTGATGATCGCGGGTGGGCTGCTGCTTCTGTTGATCGCGCTGGATCTGCTGACCGGCAAGACGGACGAGCCGAAGCAGACCAAGGACGTGAACGTCGCGCTCGTGCCGCTGGGGATGCCGTTGCTGGCCGGCCCCGGTGCGATCGTGTCGGTGATCCTGGCCGTGCAGAAGGCGGACGGTGTGGCCGGTCACGTGTCCGTGTGGGCCGCGATCCTGGCGATCCATGTGGTGCTGTGGCTGACGATGCGGTACTCGCTGCTGATCATCCGGGTCATCAAGGACGGTGGCGTGGTGCTGGTGACCCGGCTCGCGGGCATGATGCTCTCCGCGATCGCCGTGCAGCAGATCATCAACGGCGTCACTCAGGTCGTGCGGGGCGGTTGAGGCGTATCGCCGGTCGGTCCGCGCCGCAGAGTCAGCAGAGCCCCGGACGGCATCGGTGCCGTACGGGGCTCTGAAGTGTGAACGACCCGCGTATTACGAGGCGGTCGCGTCGGCCGGGCGGATCCAGAGGCGCTGCCCGATGGCGGCGGCCTGCTGCACGATCCGGTTGACGGAGGCGGCGTCCACGACGGTGCTGTCCACGGGCGTGCCGTTGACGTCGTCGAGTCGCAGAATTTCGAAGCGCATGGGCTTCTCCCTTCGTCTGGTCATCCTCCTGAGGAGAACTACTGATGGTGGTTCGCGGGTCGTCGGTGCCCGTGTTCCATGAGGAGTCAACGGCATGCACGCTACAAACATTCCCTACGCTAAGGAAAATTTTCGAGAACCTAATTACTGACTGGTAAGCGGTAGGGGAGTATGTCTACCTGGAGGCGGGAAGACTGATTGGGACCGGTTGTGTTCGTAGCGTGACCACCGGGACAATGGAAGTATATGAACGACGACCTCACGGCGCTCGGCGGCCGCATCGACCGTACGAACGAGCTGCTGCACCGCATGCTCGCCGAGGTGGCGAAGACGCCCTCGACGCACGCGATCTTCGTCGATGCCGGGTATCTGTACGCGGCCGTGGGACGGCTCGTCGCGGGCACCGAGGACCGCCGCTCCTTCGACCTCGACGCCGAAGGCCTCATCGACGCGCTGATCGACAAGGCGCGCACGATCTTCGCGGACAGCCGGCTGCTGCGGGTCTACTGGTACGACGGGGCGCGCCGCCGCATCCATACGGCGGAACAGCAGTCGATCGCCGAACTGCCGGACGTCAAGGTGCGGCTGGGCAACCTCAACGCCAACAACCAGCAGAAGGGCGTCGACTCCCTCATCCGCACCGACCTGGAGTCACTGGCCCGGCATCGCGCGATCAGTGACGCGGCCCTCATCGGCGGTGACGAGGACCTGGTGTCGGCGGTCGAGGCTGCGCAGGGATACGGGGCCCGGGTCCACCTCTGGGGCATCGAGGCACCCGAGGGCCGCAACCAGGCCGATCCGCTGCTCTGGGAGGTCGACAGTCAGCGGACCTTCGACCTCGACTTCTTCAAGCCGTATGTGTCACGGCGGGCCGCTCCCTCCTACGAAGCCGCCACCGGCGCCCGGCCCACCCGCGAGGACGTCCGCTTCGTCGGCGCCCAGATCGCCGCGAAGTGGCTCGGCTCCCGTGGCCGGGAGAGCCTCCAGGAGCTTCTCCACGGCCACCCGTACCTCCCCGGCTCCGTCGACCAGGACCTGCTCGTCGAGGCGGAGGGGCTGCTCCAGTACTCGCTGCGGGGGCAGGCGGACCTGAGACGGGCACTGCGGGACGGGTTCTGGGAACATTTGCGGGCGCAGTACTAGGGGTTTGGCCACACCGCGGTTCAGCGGGCGATCCGGTCCCAGAAGCCGATCAGGGCGTCCGCCGTCGCCTTCGGCTGGTCCGTGTTGGGGGAGTGCTCGGCGTCGCGGATGATCGTGCGGTGCGCGTGCAGGCGTACGGCCATGTCGTCGAGGATCGGGATCGGCCAGGTGTCGTCGCGTTCGCCGGACAGGACGTGCTTGGGCAGGGTCACGGCGGCGAGTTCGGCGACGCGGTCGGGCTCCGCGCAGAGCTGGCGGCCCGTGGCGATGAGTTGGGCGGGGCTCGTGGCGAGCCAGCGGCGGCGCAGTTCGGCGCGGTCGTCCAGCCCCTCGTCGAGGGCGCCTGTCTGGGTCTCCTCCGGCTCCGGCGCCTCCATCGCCTGGATGGCGTCCCACACCTGCTGCATGTCCATCACGGCCAGGGCGTCCCGCAACAGCTTCACGCGCTGCTGCTGGCCGACCGAGATCTGGGCGGGGCCCGAGGACATCAGCGTGAGTGAGGCGAAGGGGGAGGCGTCCAGCAGGAGGGCGGCGCGGGAGATCTGGCCGCCGAGGGAGTGGCCCACGAGGTGCACGGGGCTGCCGTCGCTCACGGTCTCCGCCTGAGCGAGGAGGTCCCGCGCCAACTCCACCTGCGCGTACGGCGCTTCGTCGTCCACGTCACCCGGGCTCTCGTACTGCCCGCGTCCGTCCACCGCGACCGTCCGGTACCCCGCCTCCGCCAACGGCTCATGAAGTCCGATGAAGTCCTCTTTGCTCCCGGTGAACCCCGGCACCAGCAGCACGGTCCCCTTGACCGCCGTCCCCGCCTCGATCACCGCGAACTCCCCACGAGGGGTGCGCAGAAGGTGTGCACGGGCGCCGGGGGGAGGGGTGAAGGTCGAGGGACGGCTCATGGGGCGAGGGTATCGGGAGGACGGTTCCGGCGGACGGCCCGGGCTTTTAAGGGGCGCGGGGAACTGCGCGATCAACCACAACAAGCCCGCACCCGCCAACGCACAGAGCCCCCCGAGTTAGGAGGCGCTCAAGGGGGTCGAAGGGGCACAGCCCCTGGGATGGGACGGGTAGGGGCGGAGGGGGCGAAGAAACCCCTGGGAACGCCGAAGGCCCGACCCCCGAAAGGGGACCGGGCCTTCACTCGCCTGAATCGGCTCAGCCCTCCGTGGGCTCCACGGCGGCCACAGCCTTCCGCGTCCGACGACGCGGCGCCGGAGCCTCGCCCGTCTCCGCGGCGGCAGCCGGAACCGCGGCCTTCCGCGTCCGACGCGGCTTCGTGGCCTGCTCCTCCGTCGGCTGGGCCGGAACCGCGGCCTCGACCGTCGCAGCCGTCTTGCGCGTGCGGCGGCGCGGCTTCGTGGCCTCGACCGTGTCGACGGCGGCCTCGGCGGCGTCCGTCGCCTCGACGACGGCCTCCGCGGCCTTGCGCGTACGGCGACGGGGCTTGGCCGGAGCCTCGTCCGCCGACTCGGCGGTCACGGCTTCCGGAGCCTCCACCACGGCGACCGCGGCCTTGCGGGTGCGGCGGCGCGGCTTGGCCGGAGCCTCGTCCGCCGACTCGGCTTCGGTCGTGCCCTCGGCCGTGTCGAGCGCGGCTTCGGCGGTGGGCGCGGCCTCGACCACGGCCTCCGCCGCCTTGCGGGTCCGGCGGCGCGGCTTCGGCGCGGCATCCTCGGCGACAGCGTCCTCGAGCACGCTCTCGACCGCCTCCGCGGCCTTGCGAGTCCGACGGCGCGGCTTCGACGCGGTCTCCTCGGCGGCGGTCTCCTCGACCACGGCCTCGGCGGGTGCGGCAGCCTTGCGGGTGCGGCGGCGCGGCTTGGCAGGGGCCTCGGCGGCCGGCTCCGTGTCGGTCGTGCCCTCGGCCGTGTCGAGCGCGGCTTCGGCGGTGGGCGCGGCCTCGACCACGGCCTCCGCGGCCTTGCGCGTGCGGCGGCGGCGCGGCTCGGCGGCCTCCTCGACGGCCTCGGCCGACTCGGTGGGCGTGGCCGCGACGGTCTCGACCACGGCCTCGGCCCGCTCGGCGGGCGTGCTCTCGGCCGTCTCGACCGCGGCTTCCGCAGCGGGGGTCACCCCGGCGCGGGTCCGGCGGCGACGGCGTGGCGTACGGGGCTCGGACTCGGCGGAGTCGGTGACCGGCGGCTGCGCGGCCTCCGAGGGCTCTGTGACCGAGGTGGGCGCGGTGGCCTCCGGGGAGACCCCGTCGACGGTTTCGCCACCGCGCATACGGCGGCGGCGACGCGGCGCACGCGCCGGGCGCTCACGCTCGCGCTCGGCGGGCGCCGGGGCGGCGGAACGGCCGCCACGACCGCGCGGACCGCGCCCGCCCGTCTCACCGAGGTCTTCCAGTTCCTCCGCCCCGAGCCCGGCGCGCGTGCGCTCCGAGCGCGGCAGGACACCCTTGGTGCCCGCGGGGATGCTCAGTTCCTCGAAGAGGTGCGGGGAGGTGGAGTACGTCTCCGGCGGGTCGTTGAACCCCAGGTCCAGCGCCTTGTTGATGAGCTGCCAGCGCGGGATGTCGTCCCAGTCGACGAGAGTGATCGCGATGCCCTTGGCACCCGCGCGGCCCGTACGGCCGATGCGGTGCAGGTACGTCTTCTCGTCCTCGGGGGACTGGTAGTTGATGACGTGGGTGACACCCTCGACGTCGATACCGCGCGCGGCGACGTCGGTGCAGACGAGGACGTCCACCTTGCCGTTGCGGAAGGCGCGCAGAGCTTGCTCGCGCGCTCCCTGGCCGAGGTCGCCGTGGACCGCGCCGGAGGCGAAGCCGCGCTGCTGGAGCTGGTCGGCCAGATCGGCCGCCGTCCGCTTCGTACGGCAGAAGACCATCACGAGACCGCGGCCCTCGGCCTGCAGTATGCGCGCGACCAGCTCGGGCTTGTCCATGTTGTGCGCGCGGTAGATGTGCTGCTTCGTGTTCGCGACCGTCTTGCCCGCGTCGTCCGGCGCCGTGGCGCTGATGTGCGTGGGCTGCGACATGTAGCGGCGCGCGAGGCCGATGACCGCGCCCGGCATGGTGGCCGAGAACAGCATCGTCTGGCGGCGGGCCGGCAGCATGTTGATGATCTTCTCGACGTCGGGCAGGAAGCCCAGGTCGAGCATCTCGTCGGCCTCGTCCAGGACGAGCGCCTTGATGTGCTTGAGGTTGAGCTTCTTCTGGCCCGCGAGGTCCAGAAGACGGCCCGGGGTGCCGACGATCACGTCGACGCCCTTCTTGAGGGCCTCGACCTGAGGCTCGTAGGCCCGGCCGCCGTAGATGGCGAGAACGCGTACGTTACGGACCTTGCCCGCGGTCAGCAGGTCGTTGGTGACCTGTGTGCACAGCTCGCGCGTGGGGACGACGACGAGCGCCTGCGGAGCGTCGGTGAGGGCCTCGGGCTCGGCGCGGCCGGCCTCGACGTCGGCGGGGACGACGACGCGCTCGAGGAGCGGGAGGCCGAAGCCGAGCGTCTTGCCGGTGCCGGTCTTGGCCTGGCCGATGACGTCGGTGCCGGTGAGGGCGACCGGGAGCGTCATCTCCTGGATGGGGAAGGGGTTGATGATGCCGACGGCCTCCAGGGCCTCGGCCGTCTCGGGAAAGATTCCGAGATCTCGAAAAGTCGTAGTCAGGGTGCTGCCTCTTCTGTGTACGCGGTGTGAGGCGAGCGCGGGGGTCGTGTCGGACCGTGCGGGGGACGTCGGCCGCCTCACGGGCGGGCCGTGTGGCACGGGACCACTGCCGACGCTCTAGCGCTCATACCGCTGAGGGGTTCCCTCCGGACGCCGTACGCAGAGTGCCGTACGGAACAAGGAGGGCTGTCGGGTCGGAGCCGATCGGGCCACCGACCGGGCATCCTCATGCGTGCGGCCTGTCGAGATACCGTCGAGCTACGTCGACGTACCAGCAGGCGCATTACCACCATACCCCGGAATCGCGCATATGCGATGGCCGATTTGGTCACGTAGTCGTCGTCACACTGAATGACCATGCCCTTCCGCCTTGCGGGGAGCGGGCTATTGTGCGCTTCATGACCACGTCTGACAAGCCTGAGAACGCCGGCGGCACCGAGTCCGCCGACACCGCCGACACCGCCGGGGTCACCGGGATCGCCGCCCAGGACTGGGCCCGGGCCTCCGCCGACCCGCAGTACCGCGCCGCGGTCGTGGACCTGCTCGGAGCGCTGGCGTACGGAGAGATGGCGGCGTTCGAGCGGCTCGCGGAGGACGCGAAACTGGCGCCGACCCTCGCCGACAAGGCGGAGCTGGCGAAGATGGCGGCGGCCGAGTTCCACCACTTCGAGAGGCTCCGGGACCGGCTCACCGAGGTCGGTGAGGAGCCGACACGCGCCATGGAGCCCTTCGTCGACGCGCTCGACGGCTTCCACAAGCAGACCGCCCCGTCGGACTGGCTGGAGGGGCTCGTCAAGGCGTACGTCGGCGACTCGATCGCCAGTGACTTCTACCGGGAGGTCGCGGCGCACCTCGACTCGGACACGCGCGGGCTGGTGCTCGCCGTGCTCGACGACACCGGGCACGCCGGGTTCGCCGTGGAGAAGGTGCGGGCGGCGATCGACGCGGACCCGCGCGTGGGCGGGCGACTGGCGCTGTGGGCACGGCGGTTGATGGGGGAGGCGCTGTCGCAGTCGCAGCGGGTCGTCGCCGACCGGGATGCCCTGTCCACCATGTTGGTGGGGGGTGTCGCCGACGGCTTCGATCTGGCCGAGGTGGGGCGGATGTTCTCGCGGATCACCGAGGCGCACACGAAGCGGATGGCTGCGCTGGGCCTCGCGGCCTGAGCGGGGGCGCCTAGTCGCCGTGGGGTGACCTGTCGTCTGGCGGGTGCGGGTTTCGTCGTGGCTGGTCGCGCAGTTCCCCGCGCCCCTTGATGGGGCTTCGCCCCTGATCAAGGGGCGCGGCCTTTCCTACGCCGTCGCTGAGCTGCTGCGTCGAAAGCGTTCCGTCGGGCGCAGGAGCAGGGACAGGGAGGCGGCGGCGACGATCAGGGCGCCGGTGAGGATCACCAGGTAGTTCGCGGCGCCCAGTGCCGTGTGGGTGAGGAAGGCGCCGAAGAGGGCGCCGGCCGTGCCGGTCGGGAGGACCAGGGTGCGGGGCGGCAGGCGGTGCGGGAGCCGGTAGGCGGCGGTGCTGGCGAGGGCGAGCCCCAGGATCGCGGATCCGAGCGCTTCCAAGAACATGATCGGGTTCCCTCCCGCACGGCCTGGCCTGGGCAAATCGGTCGTAGCCGGTACTACCCGCGAGCCGTGGAACGCAATCATTCTCAGCGGACCAGATGTGATGACTCTGTGCGGTTCGGGTCATGGGGACCATGAGAGGCGGGCGTACGGAGGGGCCCGGTGGTTTCACGCCACCGGGCCCCTCCGTACACCTCTTGTGCCTCTTGACTACAGCGCGCTGAAGCCCACCTTGCGGACGGCCGACTCGCCGATGTCGACGTAGGCGAGACGGTCGGCCGGGATCAGGACCTTGCGGCCGTGCTCGTCCGTGAGGCTCAGCAGCGCCGACTTGCCGGTCAGCGCCTCGGCAACGGCACGCTCGACCTCCTCGGCACTCTGACCGCTCTCCAGAACGATCTCGCGGGGCGCGTGCTGCACGCCGATCTTGACCTCCACGGCTATGTCCCTCCGACGGTCAGTGAAATGCGCGGGCTTCCGCGCCGTACGCAGCACACATTAGCCCGGTGAGGGGACGTACATGTTCCGCGCGAGAACGCCAGGAGCGAACAGAGCGCGGGAACAAAACCCCGGACCAGGGCCGCATCGCGGTCATCGGTCCGGGGTTGTGCGCGCTCAGTGGTGGTCGATGCCGTGCAGGGGGAAGCCGGCGATGCCGCGCCAGGCCAGCGAGGCCAGCAGCTGGACCGCCTCCTCGCGCGGGACGCTGCGGTCGCTGTGCAGCCAGGAGCGCGCCACCACCTGGGCGAGGCCGCCCAGGCCCGAGGCGAGGAGCATCGATTCCGCGCGCGACAGGCCGGTGTCCTCGGCGATGACGTCGCGGATGGCTTCGGCGCACTCGTTGGTGACCTTGTCGACGCGCTCGCGCACGGCGGGCTCGTTCGTCAGGTCGGACTCGAAGACCAGCCGGAAGGCGCCGCCCTCGTCCTCGACGTACGCGAAGTAGGCGTCGATGGTGGCCCGGACGCGCTGCTTGTTGTCGGTCGTCGACGCGAGTGCGCCGCGTACGGCCTGGATCAGGGACTCGCAGTGCTGGTCCAGCAGGGCCAGGTAGAGGTCGAGCTTGCCGGGGAAGTGCTGGTAGAGCACCGGCTTGCTGACTCCGGCGCGTTCGGCGATGTCGTCCATCGCGGCCGAGTGGTACCCCTGGGCCACGAAGACTTCCTGGGCGGCGCCCAGCAACTGGTTACGTCGGGCTCGGCGCGGCAGGCGCGTGCCCCGCGGGCGCGCCGCCTCTGTCTGCTCGATGGCTGTCACGCCGCCTCCCAAAATCGTCCACATGCGGTGAGAGCCGCGCCGCCATCGTACTTTTCGGTAACCCGGGTGTGCGCGGTGCGAGCGCAGAATTTCACGGACCGGACGCCGGGGAAAGTGCCGCGGACCACGTCAAACGGGGGCAGGGCGGGCAGAAGGAAGCCCTTTCTCATGACCGATCGTCGCCTTTTGCCTCACCGGTCGTCGTCCCTGGTGAAAGTCGGGTTACCGGTAGTCGTCCTCGTCGATCGAGACGACGCGGGCCTGTTCCGCCAGGTCGGCCTCGTTGGCGGCGTCCCGGTTGGCGTCGGTCAGCGGCTCGTCCCGGTCCGGGGCGACGTCCGTGCGTTGCTCGGCGGCATCGGCCTCGGGGGCCTCGACGTCGTCGATCTCCACGGATTCCTCCTCGACGAAGGTGTCGGGATCGCTCGGGTCAACGGCCATCGTGGGTTCCCCTTCCTGGTGGTGGCCCTTGGTGCCGCCGGAACGTCCCTGAGGGCGGCAGGGGCCACATACGGGTGCCCTGTCTACGAGCCTAGGAGACAGCCGATCGTGGCGCTATGCGGTCCGGCGTGATCCGGCGGTGGCCGGTCCGCATTCCGGTACCCCGTGACAAGTGGCCGATATATGGCGCGATCTGTGACGGCGAACACATGAGCCACTGCGTGATCGTCTCGTAACATTGCCGCATGTCTTCGACCGAGCTGCCGTCCCTCCTGACCGCCACCGCGTCGCCGAAGGCGAGTGCCGTGCGTGTGGCGCCCGGCGAACGGCTGAGGTCGGTCCGGCTGCCGGGGATCACCCTGTCGGTGCGGTCGAGACCGCCGGCGCGCGAGGGACTGCCGCCCGCCCTGTTCGTGCACGGCCTGGGCGGTTCCTCGCAGAACTGGTCCGCGCTGATGCCGCTGCTCGACGGACTCGTGGCCGGCGAGGCACTCGATCTCCCCGGTTTCGGCGACTCGCCACCGCCGGACGACGGCAACTACTCCGTCACGGGACACGCGCGCGCGGTCATCCGTTACCTCGACTCCACCGGGCGCGGCCCCGTGCACCTCTTCGGCAACTCGCTCGGCGGCGCGATCACCACCCGCGTCGCCGCCCTGCGCCCCGACCTCGTCCGCACCCTGACCCTCGTGTCGCCCGCCCTGCCGGAGCTCCTGGTGCAGCGGACCGCCGTGCCCACCGCGATGCTCGCGCTGCCGGGCATGTCGGCGCTCTTCACCCGCTTCACCAAGGGCTGGAGCGCCGAGCAGCGCGTACGGGGCGTCACCGCGCTCTGCTACGGCGACCCCGGCCGCGTCACGGAGGAAGGCTTCCGCAACGCCGTGGAGGAGATGGAGCGGCGCCTCCGACTGCCGTACATGTGGGACGCGTTGACGCGGTCCGCCCGCGGGCTCGTGGACGCGTACACCCTGGGCGGGCAGCACTCGCTCTGGCGTCAGGCCGAGCGCGTCCTCGCCCCGACGCTCCTCGTCTACGGCCGCCGCGACCAGCTCGTCGGCTACCGCATGGCCCAGCGCGCCGTCCGTACCTTCCGTGACTCCCGCCTCGTCTCCCTGCCGGACGCGGGGCATGTGGCGATGATGGAGTACCCGGAGGCGGTCGCCTCGGCGTTCCGTGAACTGCTCGCGGACACGGGCAGGTCGAGCGGCGGGGCGGGTTCGGCGCCGCCCGGTTCGGGGTCGGCGGATTGGGAGTCGGGTGCGGATGCGCATTCGGCTTCGGTGCGTTCGGCTTCGGCTTCCGTGGGTTCCGTCTCGGCCTCGGTGGGTTCGGCTTCGGCTTCCGTCCGTGTGTCGCGTGAGGGCGGCCCGGTGCGCGGACGCGGTTCGGCTGCCGCCGACGGTGACGAATCGGCCGCGGACGGGCCTCCGACGGGCTCGCCCGGCGGGGGGAGCTGAGGCGCGGCGTGGGACGGCACAGCCGCAAGGGGCGGGCGCCGAAAGGCGACACAAGCGACATAAGGGAAACCCGGACGGCGACGTCCGCCGGGTCGGACGACCGCGGCTCGGCGGCGCCGCGAGCTTCGGGGGCCCAGGGGACTCCGGAGGGTCCGGGCGGGGGTGGGTCGGCGCCTTGGGACGCCAGGGGCGCACCGGCTCCGGCGACGGCGGCAGGAGCGCAGTCGCCGGGAGGACCTCCGCTGCCCCGCAGGTACGACGGGACTCCGGGCCGGGGGGTGCCGCGGGTCACCGGCGGTGCGCCTGGGCAAGGGGGCCCGCGTTCTCCTGACGGCACGCCGGCGCGCGGTTTTCCGCGTCTTCCTGATGGCACCCCGGCGCACGGCGTGCCCCGTTTCGCCGACGGCACGCCGGCGCACGGTTTCCCTGGCCTTCCTGACGGTACGCCGGCTCACGGGATGCCGCGTCTTCCCGACGGCACGCCCGCGCACGGCTTCCCCGGGCTTCCCGACGGCACCCCGGCCCGTGGTTTCCCCCCGAGTCGTGGTGGTCACCCGGAGCAGCGTGAAGGGGGCGGGGGCTGGGGGCAATTGGGTGGTGGTGGGCGGCAGACGGGTGCCGGACACGGCGTGGCGCACGGGGCTCCTATGGGGGCCCCGTATCGTGGGCCGGGCGAGGCGGCATCCCCCGGCGCCCCGCACGGCGTGCCTCCCGAGCGGTCCGGCCGCCGTATCCCCATTCCCCGGCAGCGGCAGGAGACCATGCCTCCCGGTGGCCCCCGCCAGGCCTATCTGGACGCCTTCGACGAGGTCGACGACGTCTTGGCACCCGGTCGGACACACCGTCTCGCGCCGGATGCCGATGCCGACGGCCAGGTCGAGGTGGCCCTCGAAGAGAAGCCGTTGCGGGGGCAGGTACCGCGAGAGACGGCGCCGCAGGAGAAGCCGCTGCGTGACGAGCCCGAGCTCGCGGAGACGGCGAAGGGCGGCAAGGGGCGGGCGTTCGCCGGGATCGCCGCCGCCGCGGTCACCACCGTGCTGGCGGTCGTCGTGGGCGGCCAGGTGGCCGGCGGGCAGGACGGCACCGCCACACAGCCGCAGGCCGCCGACGCCGGTGAGCGTGATGTGCGCGACGCCTCGCGCAGCGACAGCCGGCCCACCCAGTCCGGTCGGCCGAGCCCCAGTCCGAGCGCGACCCCGCTGTCGTACGACGAGAAGATGGGCACGAAGTACACGCTCGCCGCGGACCTCGCGGGGAACGGGAAGTTCGAGGCGGTCAGGGGCTTCGACAAGGCGCCGGGGACGGGTCGGAAATACCGCTACCGGGTCGATGTCGAGAAGGGACTCGGGCTGGACGCGGGGCTGTTCGCCGAGGCCGTGCAGAAGACCCTGAACGACGACCGGAGCTGGGCCCACAGCGGTGGCCGTACGTTCGAGCGGATCTCCTCCGGGACACCCGACTTCGTGATCACGCTGGCCAGTCCGGGCACCACCGCGATCTGGTGTGCCAAGTCGGGACTCGACACCACTGTGGACAACGTGTCCTGTGATTCGGCCGCCACGGAGCGCGTGATGATCAACGCGTACCGCTGGGCCCAGGGCTCGAAGACATACGGCGATCAGATCCACGCGTACCGGCAGATGCTGATCAACCACGAGATCGGCCACCGCCTCGGCAACCGCCATGTGACCTGCGACAAGGACGGCGAACTCGCGCCCGTCATGCAGCAGCAGAGCAAGTTCCTCACCTACGACGGGATCACGTGCAAGGCCAATCCCTGGCCGTTCCCCGGGAGTTGACGGGACTCTGCCCAGCGATCTGACGGGGCGTAGTCGATTGATCCCTTAGCGCGAGAAAACGTGTTCCGCTAGGGAAAGTTACGACCGTTCACCCCTTTTGGTGGTGCGATGGACAACCGTCCGTCGCACCACCGCCTTGTCCGCATACGTTCGTCCCGCTGCGGGCCGCCGGGTGAACGGCGGCTCCCCAAACGGGAGATCGGGGGTGCACACGTGCGCATCGGACTGCTTACGGAGGGTGGCTATCCGTATGTGAGCGGTGACGCCAGGCTCTGGTGCGACCGACTCGTACGTGGGCTGGAGCGACACGAGTTCGACATCTACGCGCTCAGCCGGACCGAGCGGCAGGAGGACGAGGGTTGGATCCCGCTGCCGCCGCAGGTCAGCCGGGTCCGTACGGCACCGCTGTGGACGGCCGAGGACGACGGGGTCGTCCATGGCCGCCGGGCCCGACGGCGCTTCGCGGAGGCATACGGCGAACTGGCGGCGGCCGTGTGTTCTGGGGGAGTCGGGGGGGTGGCCGGTGTCGCCGGGTTGCTCGGCGGGGCGGGGGCATCCGGGGCCGGTGGGACCGGAGGGGCGAACGGGGACGACGGTGCCGGGGAGGCTTCCGAGGGTGGTTCCGACGCTGAGGCGGACCGTTTCGGCAACGCGCTGTACGGGCTTGCCGAACTCGCCCGTGACGAGGGCGGACTGGTGGGCGCGCTGCGCTCGGAGGCCGCCGTGCGCACGCTTGAGCGCGCTTGTCGGGCGCCGGGCGCACTGCGAGGGGCGCGCGAGGCTCGCGTACCGGATCTGCTGACGGTCGCCTCGCACCTCGAACGCGCCCTGCGCCCTCTGTCACTCGACTGGTACGAGGACGACGGGCTCGGCTCGGTCGACCTGTGCCACGCGGCGGCGGGTGGCTCGGCCGCCCTGCCCGGGCTGCTGGCCCGTCACTTCCATGGGGTGCCGCTGCTGGTCACCGAGTACGGCGTGCCGCTGCGGGCGCACTACCTCGGGGCCTCGGGAGAGGCGCCGGTGCGCGCCCTGCTCGCGGCCTTCCACCGCCGGCTGACCGCCGAGGTCTACCGGCAGGCCGCCTGCCTCACCCCCGGCAACACCCACGCCCGGCGCTGGCAGGAGCGCTGCGGCGCCGACCGCGCCAGGATCCGGACGGTCTACCCCGGCATGGACGCCGCCCGCTTCGCGGACGTGGGCGAGTCGCCGGAGTGCGCGGATCCACACACGCTGGTGTGGGTCGGCCGCATCGAACCCGCCAAGGACCTGATCTCCCTGCTGCACGCCTTCGCCGACGTCCGTCGGGCCGAGCCCAAGGCCCGGCTCAGGATCGTCGGAGCGGCCACGGGTACCGAGGCGGCCGCCTATCTGGGCCACTGCAAGGCCCTGGCCGCACAGCTCTTCCCCGACGAGGCGGAGGGCGTCCACGCGGTCGGCGACAACCCCGTCTCCTTCGAGGAGATCGGCGATCCGGCCGTCCCCGACCTGGCCGAGGCGTATGCGGCGGGTGCCGTGGTCGTCTTGTCGAGCGTCGTCGAAGGGTTCCCCATCAGCCTGGTCGAGGCCATGTTCTGTGCCCGGCCGACGGTCTCCACCGATGTGGGCGCGGTCGTCGAGGTCATCGGCGGCACCGGGCTCGTCGTCCCACCGCGCAATCCGCGAGCGCTCGCCGAAGCGTGCGTGGCGTTGCTGCGCGAACCCGAGCGCCGTGCGCGCCTGGGCGCGGCCGCCCGCGCCCGCGCCCTCGAACTCTTCACCGTCGAGCAGAACGTCGCGGCATTTCGTGGCATCTACCTGGAGGTCGTCTCCCACGCCCCGGTACGCAAGGTCGTCCTCGACGACACCGGCGAACCACTGCCCTTCGGAGCCCCGGCCGAGGCCCATGTGCCCGGCCGCTGGACCGAGCCCCGGCTGGTGGCGGGGGGCCTGGGAGTGGCTGGGGTTGCCGGCGTGGCAGGGGGCGCGGGTATCGGCGGGCTTGTCGCCGGTCGGCCGCGTTGGGCTGCCGGCACGCCTGTGCGGGCGACGACGCCTGCCCGGGCCACGGCATCGGTGCCGGTCACGACGTCAGGACCGCCTTCGACGTCGGTCGAGGCTCCGGTGTCGGCTTCGGCTTCGGCGCCGGTCCGGCCTGCGGGGACGTCTCCGGGCGGGGCGGCCGGGGAGCCGGTCACTGCGAGGGAGGGGGCGCGATGAGCGAGTTGAAAGTGGAGGGGTTGGACCGTTCGGACGGGTTGGGCCGTTTGGCCGGGCCGGGCCGTTCGGACGGGCTGGGCGGTGTGGATGGGTTGGGCGGTGTGGATGGGTACCGCTCGGACAGGCTGGACGGGATGGACCTGGACCGTTCGGACAGGCTGGGCGGGGCGAACGGGGCGGGTGCGTCGCGCGAGCCGGGTGAATTGAGCGGGTCGGGTGGGCTGAGCGGGCCGGTTGTGCTGAGCGAGCCCGGTGCGTCGCGCGAGCCGGGTGCACCGAGCAGGCCGGATGGGCTGAGCAGGCCGGGTGCGTCGGACAGGCTGCGTGGGCTGAGTGAGCCGGGGCAGCGGGAGCTGTCGGGTGGCATCGACGCCCAGACCTCGCCCATGTCGCCACCGGGGGCCACAGAGTCGCCGGGCCTTCCCGGCCCTCGGGACGGACTGGTGTCGCCGGACCCGCTGGTGCCAGGGAGCGTCACCGCCCCGCCCGACCCCATGGCCATCCCCTGGCCGGTCGACGACGGTCACGTCGCGGCCACCCCCACACCCGCCCCCCGACGCGGTGCCGTCGACCCGGTCAAGGCCCTGATGCACCGGCACCGGGAACTCTGCGAGCGGGCGGTCGACCCGTTGGCGATCGCCGCCGGGCTGGAGGCGCACGGCGTGACCGACCGCACGGCGGCCCGCTTCCGGCACCGGGACGTGTTCTCGCTGGCCGAGGAAATGTACGCACGCGTGTCGCGTGACGGGGAGGAATCCACGGAGCGCGAGCCGGTGCCGAGTACGTCCGGCGCACGCGGCGGATGGGCCGTGCTCGCCCTGCTGCCGGGCGCCCTGTGCGCGGCAGCTGTGACGGGAGTACGGCTCACCGACGGCCAACCCCGCCTCATGGCAACCGTCCTCGGCGCCGTCGCGGTGGCGCTCGGCCTGTGCGTGGCCCTCGGTCGGGGCCCGCTGCGCACCCCATCGGGCACCACGAGCCGTACCCGCGTCTGGACCTGCTGGCTGATCGCGTACGCCCTCCTCGGCGACGGCCTCCTCGCCGCCGGCCTCGACGGCGGACCCCACGGGCTCTGGCCCCTGGCCACCGCGCCCGTACTCGCGCTCGCCCTGGCGTGCGCCCCCGCCACCTGGTGCGCCCACCTCCTCTCCGTACACGCCCGCCGCAAACTCGCCGCCAGCCGAGGCCTCGCGGAGTTCGCCGACTCCGTGAAGCCCCTGCTCCTCGGCGTGTTCGCGCTCCACCTCGGCGCCCTGGTCGCCCTGCTCGCGCTGTGCGGCGCGATCCTGGACGAGCCCGCCGGCTACGCCGGAGCCGGCGCCCTCGGCGCACTCCTGCTGCTCGCCCGCCTACTCACCGCGCACGGCTTCACCCACACCCCGGTTGTCGCCCTCCGCACGGCCGCCCTGATCGAGGCCATCGCGTTGGCCACGGTCTTCGCGAGCCGTCTGCCCGGCTGCACCTTCCTGGCCACCCCCGTCGAGACCGTCGCGTACGCCTGGGGACCCGGCGCCGTCCCGGCCCTCGTGTGTGGCGCAGCCGCGCTCGTCCTGCTTGTCCATGTCATCCGCACGCTGACCCGGGCCTCGGCCCACGCCCTGCCCTCCGGGGAGACCTGACCCGTCTCGGCCTTCGCCACAGCGGCCGCACACCGCTGTGGGAAACCCGAGCCCGACCGATACGTGGGACCTCGCTCCCGCGCATCTCCCCCGCGGGGCCGACACCGCGGGCCCACCTCATCACCCACGGCACCACCCCATAAGGAGAACGCCAGATGATCACCTCCCGAACCGGAGAGCCCGCCCCGGGAGTCGCCCGATGAGGGTCCTGCTGATCGGAGCCAACGGATATCTCGGCCGCTTCGTCGCCGAACGCCTGCTCGCCGACCCGGCCGTACAGCTCACCGCACTCGGCCGAGGCGACGACGCCGACGTACGGTTCGACCTCGCCACCGGCAGCCCCGGCGCGCTCACCCGCTTCCTGGACGCCGTCCACCCCGGAGTCGTCGTCAACTGCGCCGGAGCGACTCGCGGCGGAGCCCGCGAACTCACCCGGCACAACACCGTCGCCGTCGCCACCGTCTGCGAGGCCCTGCGCCGCAGCGGCTGCGGGGCGCGCCTGGTGCAGATCGGTTGCGGCGCCGAGTACGGTCCCAGCCAGCCGGGCTCCTCGACCGCCGAGGACGCCGTGCCCCGCCCCGGCGGCCCGTACGGGGTGAGCAAGCTCGCCGCCACCGAACTCGTCCTCGGCTCCGGACTGGACGCGGTGGTCCTGCGCGTCTTCTCGCCCGCCGGACCAGGCACCCCCGCCGGCTCCCCGCTCGGCCGCCTCGCCGAGGCCATGCGCCGCGCCATGCAGTCCGGCGACGGCGAGCTCAAACTCGCCGGCCTCGGCGTCCAGCGCGACTTCGTCGACGTACGCGATGTCGCCCGCGCCGTCCACGCCGCCTCGCTCTCCGCCGCCCAGGGCGTGATCAACATCGGCTCGGGCCGTGCCGTGCGCCTCCGCGACGCGGCGGCCGTCCTCGCCCGCGTGGCCGGCTACGGCGGCGCCCTCCACGAACTCGACGCCCCGCCCGGCCCCCTCAGGCCCACCATCGGTCACCCCCGCCCCGAACCGGACCACGTCGCCCCCGTCTCCTATCCCTACCCGGACGGCTGCGGCAGCTGGCAGCAGGCTGATGTACGCACCGCCCGTGACCGGCTCGGCTGGCGGCCACGGATCAACCTCGAGGAGTCCCTCGCCGACATCTGGATGGAGGCGGCATGCCGTATCTGACCCCCGCCCCGTCCGGCATCGCGAGCACCGGCTTAAGCCACGGCTTCGGCATCCCCGGCTATGCCCACCCCCTCGTCGCTCCCTTGGAATGGAGCGAACTCACCCGCCCCGGCACCCCGCTGCACTGGGTCGTCCTGAATGTCTCCGACGGCCCCGGCGCCCGCCCCGACCCCCACTGCCTGGGCGCCGCCGGGCGGCTGCGGAACGCGGGCGTCCGGGTCCTCGGCCACCTGGACGTGACATACGGGGCGCGCACCCTCGCCGAAACCGCCTCCGACGCACGCCGCTATCTCGACTGGTACCAGGTCGACGGCTTCCTCCTGGACCGCTGCCCCACCGAGCGCAGCGCCCTTCCCGAGATCCAGCGCACGGTCACCGTGCTCCGCGCGCTTCTCGGGGGCGGCCATATCGTCCTCGGCCACGGCGCCCACCCGTATCCCGGATATGCCGAGAGCGCCGACCAGTTGGTGACCTTCTCCGGGCCCTGGAGCGACTACCGCTGGTCGCAGGTGGCCGAGTGGACCGCCGACCATCCGCCCGAGCGCTTCTGCCACTTCGTCCACGGTGTGCCGCGCGGCCACCTCGACGAGGCGCTGCGCATCGCCCGCTGGCAGGGCGCCGCCACGTTCTACTTCACCGACCGTACGGACCGCGCCGGCTGGAGCGACCCCTGGGAGACGCTGCCCGGCTACTGGGACGACATCGTCTCGCTGGTTGGAACGGGTGTCTCGGAATGAAAAAGGGCGTGGCAGTGTTACGGGGAGAACAACTGTAGTGATTGACCGACCAACGGAGTCCCCGTGTCGCTGCCACCCCTGGTCGAGCCCGCTTCCGAGCTCACCGTAGACGAGGTCCGCAGGTACTCCCGCCACCTGATCATTCCCGACGTGGGGATGGACGGGCAGAAGCGGCTGAAGAACGCCAAGGTGCTCTGTGTGGGCGCCGGCGGCCTGGGCTCGCCGGCGCTGATGTACCTGGCCGCGGCGGGCGTCGGGACGCTCGGCATCGTGGAGTTCGACGAGGTCGACGAGTCGAACCTGCAGCGCCAGATCATCCACAGCCAGGCCGACATCGGCCGCTCCAAGGCCGAGTCCGCCCGCGACTCCGTCCTCGGCATCAACCCGTACGTGAACGTGATCCTCCACGAAGAGCGGCTCGAGGCCGAGAACGTGATGGACATCTTCCGCCAGTACGACCTGATCGTCGACGGCACGGACAACTTCGCGACCCGCTACCTGGTCAACGACGCGGCCGTGCTGCTGAACAAGCCGTACGTCTGGGGCTCGATCTACCGCTTCGACGGCCAGGCCTCCGTCTTCTGGTCCGAGCACGGCCCCTGCTACCGCTGCCTCTACCCGGAGCCCCCGCCCCCGGGCATGGTCCCCTCCTGCGCCGAGGGCGGTGTCCTCGGTGTGCTGTGCGCGTCCATCGGTTCCATCCAGGTCACCGAAGCCATCAAGCTCCTCACCGGTACGGGAGAGCCCCTGGTCGGCCGCCTGATGATCTACGACGCCCTGGAGATGCAGTACCGCCAGGTCAAGGTCCGCAAGGACCCGAACTGCGCGGTCTGCGGCGAGAACCCGACCGTCACCGAGCTCATCGACTACGAGGCCTTCTGCGGCGTCGTCTCCGAAGAGGCCCAGGAGGCGGCCGCCGGCTCGACGATCACTCCCAAGCAGCTCAAGGAGTGGATCGACGACGGCGAGAACATCGAGATCATCGACGTCCGAGAGATCAATGAGTACGAGATCGTCTCCATCCCGGGCGCCAAGCTGATCCCGAAGAACGAGTTCCTCATGGGCACCGCCCTGGAGGCCCTCCCGCAGGACAAGAAGATCGTCTTGCACTGCAAGACGGGTGTCCGCAGTGCGGAAGTCCTCGCGGTGCTGAAGTCGGCGGGCTTCGCCGACGCGGTCCACGTCGGAGGCGGCGTCATCGGCTGGGTCAACCAGATCGAGCCGGACAAGCCGGTCTACTAGAGACAGGCCTTCGTCCACTGGACACAGACCTTCCCGGAAGGGGCTCGGCACCGCGGGTGCCGAGCCCCTCTCGGCTGCCGGGCCGCCTAGGTGCAGACCTTGTCGTCCTTCGGCACCGTCCCGTCCAGTAGATACGAGTTCACCGTCGAGTCGACACAGTCGCTGCCGCTGCCGTACGCCCCATGGCCCTCGCCCTCCCAGGTGAGCACCACACCGACGCCCTCGCCCAGCTCCTCGGCCATCTTCTGCGCGCCTTCGTAAGGCGTCGCCGGGTCCCCGGTGTTGCCCACCACGAGGACGGGCTCCGCACCCGGTGCGCTGACCTCCGGTGAGTCCGTCAGGCCGGCCACCGGCCAGTCGTGGCACCAGCCCGCCGTGTCCCAGCCCAGGAACTCGCCGAAGACGGGCGAGATCTCCCGGAATTCGGGCAGCAGCTTCTTCGTCTCCTCCCGCGTCGGCCGCTGTTTCTGGTCCAGGCACGATATGACCCGTTGGGAGTGGGTCGTCGTGCCGTAGCGCCCCGAGGGGTCGCGCTCGTTGTAGCCGTCGGCGAGCGCCAGCAGTTCGGTGCCGTCGCCGTCCTCGGCCGCTTCGAGCGCGCTGGTGAGAGTGGGCCAGCTCTGTTCGCTGTAGAGCGGCAGGACGATACCGGTGGTCGCCAGAGTCTGGGTGAGCTCGCGGCCGGACGTCGTCGCCAGCGGCTCGGCGTCGATCCGCTCCAGCAGGTCCTCGATCTTCCGCGTGCCCTCTTCCGGGTCCTGGCCCGTGGACTTGAGGTAGTTGTCGAGAGCGCGCTGGAAGCCCACAGTCTGGTTTTTCGCGTGGCCCACCGTGTCGGCGGTCGGGTCGACCACGGCATCGAGGACCAGGCGTCCCACGTTCTTCGGGAACAGATGGGCGTAGACACCACCCAGTTCGGTGCCGTACGAGATGCCGAAGTAGTGCATCTTCTGGTCGCCGAGGACCTGGCGCATGAGATCCATGTCGCGGGCGGTCTCGGCGGTCGAGACGTGTGACAGCAGCTTGCCCGCTTCCTTCTCGCAGCCCGCCCCGAAGTCGGCCGCGTCCTTGAAGAAGGCGGTCTCCTCGGCCGTGTCGTCGGGGGTGGCGTCCACCGACTCGCCCGCCTGGATCTCCTTGTCGCTGCGACAGCGCACGCCCTCGCTCTCTGCGACCCCGCGCGGGTCCCAGCTCACCAGGTCGTACCGCTCGTGCAGTTCGCTGGTGAGCCCCGCGTACGAAGGCAGCATGGACACGCCGGAGCCGCCGGGCCCGCCGAAGTTGAACAGGAGTGAGCCGAGACGTTCGTCGTCGCCGGTCGCCTTGCTGCGGATCAGCGCGAGCCCGATCGTCCCGTCGTCAGGGTTCGTGTAGTCCAGCGGCACCTTCAGCGTCGCGCACTGCCAGTCGCCGCCCGGCGCCGGTCCCTCCGATGTCGCTTTGCAGCGCCCCCAGTCGAGCTTCTGGGACGCCAGTGAAGACGCCGAGGCCTTCCCATCGCCCGCCTCGTCGTCGCCGCCACTACAGCCGGCGATCAGC
The DNA here is from genome assembly GCF_024612015.1 of Streptomyces sp. CA-210063. NCBI lineage: Bacteria > Bacillati > Actinomycetota > Actinomycetes > Kitasatosporales > Streptomycetaceae > Streptomyces > Streptomyces sp. CA-210063. The sequence continues at coordinate 3,441,388 of NZ_CP102512.1, read as the reverse complement.
AGCACGGCCGCGGCCAGTGCCGCCCCCCGTGGAAATCGCGTCATGCGCACTTCCCCCCTCTCGCGATACCGTCCACCGGATGTCCCGAATGGCAGTCATGCCATGGTATGCGGACTGCCGTGAACGTCGAGATCGCCTGTGGATAACGCGCTGACCTGTGTGTTTACGAGCAGACCGTACCGGCTTTGGGTACCTTCCCCGTCAGCAGGTAGCCGTCCACGGCCGTCCGCACGCACGCATTTCCGCTGGCGTACGCACCGTGTCCCTGGCCCTTGTACGTCAGCTCGACACCGACTGCCGCCCCGAGCGCCTCCACCATCTTCCGTGCGCCCGCGTACGGCGTGGCCGGGTCGCCCGTGTTGCCGATCACGAGGATCGGCGCCGATCCCGGGGCGCGTACGTCGGGATGGTCGGCTGCGCCGTCGACGGCCCAGCCGGTGCAGCTGAGCATGGACCAGGCCAGCCATTCGCCGAAGACGGGTGAGGCCGCCCGGAAGTCGGCCAGCTTCGCCTCCACGTCCTCGCTGGTGTAGCGGGGTTTGTCGTCCGCGCAGTTGATGGAGATGTTCGCCGCCGTGAGGTTGCTGTACTCGCCGTTCTCGTTGCGCCCGTTCAGCGAGTCGGACAGCAGCATCAACAGACGGCCGTCCCCGTCGAACGCCTGCTCGAGGCCCGTCGTCAGATACGGCCAGAGGTCCTGGGAGTACAGGGCCTGGGCGATACCGGTCCTCGCCTCCGACTCGGTCAGGTCGCGGGGGAAGGCTCCGGTGATCGGCTTGCTGTCGAGGTCGCCGAGCAGCTTGGTGATCCGGTCCTCGACGTCCTGCTCGGTGTCGCCTACCGGGCAGTCCTCCGTCTTCGACACACAGTCCCGGGCGTAGTTGTCGAGCGCCAGCTGGAAGCCCTTGGCCTGTCCGAGCGAGCCCTGCTCCGCTGTCTGCGTCGGGTCGACGACCGCGTCGAACACGGCCCGTCCGACGTTCTCGGGGAACAGGTGGGCGTAGACGCCGCCGAGTTCGGTGCCGTAGGAGAAGCCGAAGTAGTGGAGCCTGTCGTCGCCGAGGACCTGGCGCATGAGGTCCATGTCACGGGCCGCATCCGTGGTGCGGACGTGCGGGAGGGCCTTGCCGGAGTTCTTCTCGCAGGCGGAGTTGAACGTCTTCGTGTTGTCGAGGTACTCCGTCCGCTCGGACGCGTCGTCCGGGGTCGCGTCCTGCTGGAAGTACTCGTCGAGTTCCTCGTCGTCCTCGCACTCGACACCCGCGCTCCGGCCGACGCCACGCGGGTCGAAACTCACCAGGTCGTAGCGGGTGCGCAGATTCGCGTAGTCCTCGCCGAACGAGGGGAGCGTCTTGACGCCCGAGAGGCCGGGGCCGCCGAAGTTGAAGACGAGCGAGCCGATGCGTCGGCTCTTGGCGCCGCTGGACTCGGCCCGGATCAGCGCGAGGGGGATCGTGTCGCCGTCTGGCTCATCCCAGTCGAGGGGGACCTTCATGGTCGCGCACTGCCAGACCTCGCCGTCCGCCAGCGGAGAAGGCGCGACGCCGCCGCCCTGGGACTCGGACGGTGCCTCGCAGGTCTCCCAGCTCAGCTTCTGGGCCGTCAGGTCCTCGTCGTCGCCCTTGGCCTCGTCGCCGCAGCCCGCCGCCGACAGGGACAGCAGGACGGCGATGGCGGTCACGGCGACGGCGCGCGTCCAGGGCGAGGTGGGCATGCACCCATCCTGGAACGGGCCGCATCGGCCCGCTCGGGGCGCGAGCCGTGCGGGTGAAAGGAAGGCATGCCTTCGCGCGCGCGTGTACCCGTTGCAGGGGGACGTTGCTTCACGCACGCGTGCACCCGCGTGTGATCGGAACGGGAGCCCACGCGCGCGTGGGCTCCTCTAGAGGGCTCCCTTTCGTGACAACTGATTGAAGGCCAGCCATCCCGGCAGCACGGGCAGCCACAGGGTCAGCAGTCGGAACAGCAGCACCGCGGGCGCGGCGACCTCCTTGGGGAGGCCGACGGCGATCAGACCGACCGTCAGAGTGGCCTCGACGGCGCCCACGCCGCCCGGGGTCGGCGCCGCGGACCCCAGCGCGTTGCCCGCGAGGAAGACGACGGCGACGCTGGCGATGCTGATCGAGACGTCCTCGTTGCCGAAGGCGCGGATCGAGGCGTCCAGGCACATCACGAAGCAGCCGGTGAGGAGCAGCATGCCGCCGATGCCGGTGACCAGTTTCTGCGGCCGCTGCAGCACGTCGAGCATGCGCGGCACGACTCCGGCGAAGAGCGACCGCACGCGCGTGACGACGAACTTGCGCAGGAACGGGATCGACGTCATCACCAGGACGAGCACCGCGACCGTCAACAGGCCCGCGATGACGGTGCGGGACGGCGACAGGGACGGCGTCTTCTCGGTGCCGGTCAGATAGCCGAACGCAAGCAGCATCAGGATGTGGCAGCCGAGCCCGAACAACTGCGAGGCACCGACACTCGCCACCGCGAGCCCCGGCCGCACCCCCGCACGCTGCAGGAAGCGTGTGTTGAGTGCCACACCGCCCACCGCGGCCGGCGCCACGATCTTCACGAACGAGCCGGCGACCTGCGCCGCGATCGTCCGCAGGAACGGCACCCGCTCCGGCACGAAGCCCAGCAGGCTCATCGCCGCCGCGACATAGCTCAGCGCGGAGAAGAACACGGCCGCTGCGACCCAGCCCCACTCGGCGTTCTCGATGAGCGGCCCGAACTCGATGTGCGTGAGCTGGGTCAGGAGGAAGTACGCGCCGATGGCGCCGGCGATGAGGCTGATCAGCGTGCGCGGCTTGACCCGCTCCAGGCGGGCCGGTTCGACCGGTGCCTGGGGCCTGATCAGCAGCACCTGGTGGCGGATCTGGGTGAGCAGGTCCTCCTCGCGGGCCTCCTCCAGGGCCTCGTCGATCGCCCGCTTCTCGGCCCGCTGCTCGGCCCGTACGGCCTTCTTGTCGGCCCTGCCGGGCTCGGTGGCCTCCTCGTGCGCCTCCGCGCGGGCCTGCTTCGCCAGCTGGGACGCCTCCAGGACCGCCTCGCGCTCGCGTTCCGCACGGTCACGGGCCAGTCGGCGCAGGGTCGCGCGCGTCGAGCGCGACAGCGCGATGGGCTGCAGCAGCGGCAGACAGTCGGCCACCGCGTCGGGGCCGAGCACGCTGACCGCCGACGCCACCGCGCGCTCGGCGCCCACCCGCAGACCCAGCGTCGTCAGCAACTGGGAGACGTCCATGCGCAGCACCAGGTCGCCGGCCGCGATCTCGCCGACCCGTAGATCGGTCAGGATCACTGTGCCGGAACGATCCACCAGAATCGCGTCGCCCACGAGCCTGCGGTGTGCGATGCGCCGTGACTGGAGTGCCTTCACCTGGTGCCAGGTGTCGGACATCAGCGCGTCGGTGACCTCGTCGTCCGCCAGGGAGTCCAGCGTCCGCCCGCCGGTGTGCTCGTAGACGAGCATCACGGCATCCGGCCCGAGTTCGGAGGTCGCGATCAACTTGGGCGCGTTGGCGCCGGCCGCGATGGCCGCGTACGCGAGGAGGGCCTCCTGCTCCAGCGCCTGGCGCAGCGACTGGAGGCTGCGGCGCGTGGTGATTCCACGTAGCGTCAACCGACGCCAGACCCGGTAGAAGAAGCCCTGCGCCTGTTGCTCCCGGTCGACCACGGTGACGTCCAGGGGTGGACCGTCCTCCAGCGTCACGTAGTACCGGCGGCCCCGGTCACCGCCCTCCGTCGTCTCGGGGATCTCCTCACGGGCCGCACTCACCGGCTTGAAGCCGACCCGCCTGAGGCCCGCCATCAGGGTCCGGCCGGTCGGACGCACGTTCGGCGAGCCGACCGCGTACAGCGTCCCGTAGGCGACGGTCCAGCCGATCAGCACCGTCAGGATGATCGAGAACGGTGTCGTGTAGCCGGTGACCAGCATCGAGAAGGCGTCCAGCAGCAGCACGATCCACAGCACGGCCCGCCAGCGCGGTCTGCGTGACATGCCGACGGCGGTCATGTACGCGATGACCGGCGCGAGATAGCCGTGCACGGGGTCGGTAAGGGCATGGATGTCGCCGGGGGAGGGCTGGGTGAGCGCCTCCTGGATCGAGTCCGGGGCGGCCCGGGCGACCCACAGGTCGGTCGCCAGCGTCACCCCGTGGGCCAGGACCGCCGCGAGCACGCCGTCGGCGATGCGCAGCCCGTCCCGCTTGATCAGCCGCTCGATCGCGAAGGCGACAGGCACCAGCAGGATCGCGATGCTCGACCCGAGGCCCGCGAGCTTGATCAGGAGATCGGGCGCCTGCCCCGTGCCCTTGCTGATGTCCTGTTCGAGCCCGGAGGTGGTGCCGTGGGCGAACGCGGCGATCGCCAGCAGGACGATGATCCCGAGGATGCCGACCGACAGCCGCATGAGGTCCGAGGGACGGTGCACGCGCGCGGGGAGCAGCGGTTCGTCGCCCTCCACCTCCTCGGCGTGGGCGTCCTCCAAGTCGTCCTCGTCCCGCTCGACCTGCGGTTTCTCGTTTTCGTACGTCTTGGGGGAGGCCTTTTCGGCCGGAGGCGGGGCGGCGCCGGAGTCCTTCTTCGAGACGTCTACGGCGCCTTTGTCGTCCCCGTCGGCGGCGTTCGGGCGCGACGAAGCGTCAGAGGTGCCCGCCGCGTCATCGGGGTGCACGCTCTGCTGCTTCATCGTCTCTTCTTGGTCTCGTATCACCAGTCACCGCCCGCACGATGGTGGCATGCCCGGTGGGCACACAGGGGCATCAGGGTGCAATGCGGGGGCGCACAGTCTGCCCGAAGACCGCCCCCGGAGCGAGGGACGCACGCGTCGGCCACCACGTCCCATTGTCGGTGGGGTGGGGCAGGATGGGGCGGATGAGCGAGGAGAGCTTTCCGGCGGACGCCCTGCCGGAGTACGCGGAGCGGGTCCTCGATGTCACCGACCTGATCCCGCCCGGTCGGGTCATGACATACGGGGACGTCGCCGAATGGCTGGGGGAGGGCGGCCCACGCCAGGTGGGCCGGGTGATGGCCCTCTACGGAGGCGCGGTTCCGTGGTGGCGGGTGGTCCGCTCCGACGGTGTCCTGCTGCCCGGCCATGAACTGAGAGCCCTGGACCACTACCGCGCGGAGGGCACGCCTCTGCGCGAGGCGAGCCGTGCCACCGGGGGCCATGCGCCGCGCGTCGACATGAGACGGGCGCGCTGGGACGGCGGCGTACGCGCGGAAGGTCACACCTGACAGCTTCCGGCATCCGGCGGACCTCGGTGCGACCCCTGGTCCGTACGGGGGAAGCGGGGCACGTCGGCGGTATGCCGTACGTTCGTGGGGCGAGGGACGCAGGTGCCATGCGAGTCGGGAGGGAAGAAGGGGAAGCCCTGCTTCCGCACCATCCGTCGGCGTAGCGTCGGCTGCACGCGTCCCTCTCACCCCGCCGCCACCGCCCTCGACGAGCGGCGGGCTTCCCACCCGTTTCCCGACCACCACCCTTCGACGGCGGCGCACCGCGTCGGCAGTGACATCTCGCACACCCACCAGGACCGGCGAACCACGTGAGCTCCTCTTCCTCCACCAGGCACCTGTCGCACACCCAGGTGCGACAGGGGAGCCGTGGCGCTTACCGACTGGTGCGTACCCCGCCGGCCCGGACGGACCCCCCTCGTCTGGACGCCGAGCAGCGCGGCGTGGTTGACCACGAGACCGGTCCTCTGCTCGTTCTCGCAGGTCCCGGTACCGGTAAGACGACCACACTCGTCGAGTCCGTGGCGGCCCGCGTAGCCCGCGGAGCGGACCCCTCGCGCGTCCTGGTCCTGACCTTCAGCCGCAAGGCGGCGGTGGAACTGCGTGACCGGATGGCCCTGCGCATGGGCGCCGCGCGCGCCCCGCAGGCCACCACCTTCCACTCGTTCTGCTACGCCCTGGTCCGCGCCCATCAGGACAGCGACCTGTTCGTCGAACCCCTGCGCCTGCTGTCCGGCCCCGAACAGGACGTGGCGGTCCGTGAACTGCTCGCGGGCCAGCCCGATCTGGAGCACCTGGGCCTCGCGCATGTGCGCTGGCCGGACGAACTGCGCGCCTGCCTCACCACGCGCGGGTTCGCCGACGAGGTCCGCGCGGTCCTCGCCCGCAGCCGCGAACTGGGCCTGGCCCCCGAGGACCTGCGGGCCTTCGCCGCGCGCATCGGCCGCCCGGACTGGCTCGCGGCCTCCGCCTTCCTCGCCGAGTACCTCGACGTCCTCGACCTGCAAGGAGTGCTCGACTACGCCGAACTCGTCCACCGCGCGGTGCTCCTCGCCGGCCGCCCCGGCGTCGCAGAGCGCCTGGCCGCGCAGTACGACGCGGTCTACGTCGACGAGTACCAGGACACCGACCCGGCGCAGGTGCGGCTGCTGAGAGCCCTCGCCGGCGGTGGCCGCACTCTGGTCGCCTTCGGCGACCCCGACCAGTCGATCTACACCTTCCGGGGCGCCGACGTGAACGGCATCCTGGAGTTCCCGGCCGCCTTCCCGCGCGCGGACGGCCGCCAGGCCCCGGTCGCCGTCCTCAGGACCTCCCGCCGCTCGGGAGCGGGCCTGCTCACCGCCACCCGTCTGCTCACCCAGCGCATGCCGCTCACCCGTCTCCCGGCGGAGAAGGTACGGGCCCACCGCGAGCTCAGGCCCGTACGGGACGGGGGCCGCGTCGAGGTCTACACGTACCCGACGTCCGGCACCGAACTGGACAACATCGCGGACGTCCTGCGCCGGGCCCACCTGGAGGACGGCGTCCCCTGGAGCGAGATGGCCGTCCTGGTGCGCGCCGGCGCCCGCACGATCCCCTCGATGCGGCGCGCCCTCACCGCCGCGGGCGTACCCCTGGAGATCGACGGCGACGACCTGCCCCTGCGCCACGAACCGGCCGTACAGCCACTGCTGACGGCGCTGCGGGCGGTGGCGCGGGCGGAGCTGGGGGACGCGACACCCGTGACCTCGGCGGAAGCAGCGGGTTCCGTGGAAGCCGGGGGACCCGAAGGGCCTACTGACGCAGCGGATCCGCAGCCCTCCTGGCTCGACACCGAGACCGCGCTCACTCTCCTCGCCTCCCCCCTCGCCGGCATGGACACCGCCGATTTGCGGCGCCTCGGCCGCGCGCTGCGCGAGGAGGAGCGGGCCGGCGGCAACCCCGTACCGCCGCCCTCGGACGAGCTGCTGGCCCGCGCGCTGGCGGAGCCGGAGCGGCTGGTGGCGCACGATCCGGCGTACGCGCGGGGCGCGCAACGCCTCGGCGCGCTGCTGAGGAAGGCCCGTGAGCGCCTCGCGGGCGGCGGTACGGCCGAGGAGGCGCTGTGGGAGCTGTGGGACGGCACTCCGTGGCCACGCCGCCTGGAGCGGGCCGCGCGGCGAGGTGGCGCGGCCGGACGCAACGCGGACCGTGACCTCGACGCCGTGTGCGCGCTGTTCGCCACGGCAGCCCGCGCGGAGGAACGCACCGGTGGCCTGGGCGCCCTCAACTTCCTGGCGGAGATCGAGGCCGAGGACATCGCCGCCGACACGCTCACCGGACGGTCCGTACGCCCCGACGCCGTGCGCCTGATGACCGCGCACCGCTCCAAGGGCCTCCAGTGGCGCCTGGTCGTCGTCGCCGGCGTCCAGGAGGGCCTGTGGCCGGACCTGCGCCGCCGCGGCTCGCTTCTGGAGGCCGACCGCATCGGCCGCGACGGTCTCGCCGAACCGCTCACCCCGGGCGCGCTGCTGGCGGAGGAACGACGACTGTTCTACGTGGGCACCACGCGCGCGCGTGAGCGCCTCGTCGTCACCGCGGTGAAGGCCCCCGCGGACGACGGCGACCAGCCCTCCCGCTTCCTGGCCGAACTCGGGGTCGAACCCAAGGACGTCACCGGCCGCCCCCGCCGCCCGTTGTCCGTGGCCGCTCTCGTCGCCGAACTGCGGGCCACGACGGTGGACCCGCGCGTGTCGGACGCCCTCCGCGAGGCCGCCGCCCTGCGCCTGGCGCGACTGGCCGCGCTGAGCGACGAGGACGGCCGCCCCCTCGTGCCGTCGGCGCACCCGTACCGCTGGTGGGGCATGTTCGAGCCCACCGAGAGCAAGGTCCCGCTCAGGAACCGTGACCAGCCCGTCGTGCTGTCCGGCAGCGCCCTCGACCAGCTCGCCAACACCTGCGCCCTGCAGTGGTTCCTGGGCCGCGAGGTGAAGGCCGACGCGCCCGCGACCGCCGCCCAGGGCTTCGGCAACGTCGTGCACGTCCTCGCCGACGAGGTCGCCTCCGGACGCACCCCCGCCGACCTCGACGTCCTCATGGAGCGCCTCGACTCCGTGTGGAACGCGCTCGCCTTCGACGCGCCCTGGAAGTCGGAGCAGGAGAAGCAGCACGCGCGCGTGGCGCTCGAACGCTTCCTGAAGTGGCATGTCATGGACCGCACGGGGCGCACCCCGGTGGCCAGCGAGCACGACTTCGACGTCACCCTCGAAGCGGGCGACTACGAGGTGCGCATCCGCGGTTCCATGGACCGCGTCGAGGCCGACACCGAGGGCCGCGCATACGTCGTCGACTTCAAGACGGGCAAGCAGCCCGTGAGTTCCGCCGAGGTGACCCGCCACCCCCAGCTCGCCGTGTACCAGCTCGCGGTCCGCGAGGGGGCCGTCGACGAGTCGTTCGGCGGCACACGCCCAGAAGCGGGCGGCGCCGAACTGGTTCAACTGCGGCAGGGCGCCCCCAAGAAGAACGGCGGCGAGGCCCTTCCCAAGGTGCAGGCGCAGGACCCCCTTGATGGTGCGGCAGGCGAGTGGGTCGGCGACCTCCTGGCCACGGCCGCGGGCAAGGTCCTGGACGAACGTTTCTCCCCGACCACGGGACAGCACTGCACACACTGCTCATTCCGGGCGTCGTGCAGTGCCCGCCCGGAAGGCCGTCACGTGGTCGAGTGACGCCGGGGGCGGACCTGGTCCCCGTCAGGAGTGACCGACAGCACCGCACGTGCTGACCAGCGCTTCTCCCTGCACGGAGGGCGATCCGGCATCCGCTGTCAGTGGCCGGCGCTAGCCTCTTTGGGGTGTCCGCCCGTATCAGTGATCCCGAGCAGCTCAAGGAGCTCCTCGGCATCCCGTTCACCCCGGAGCAGACGGCGTGCATCATCGCGCCGCCCGCCCCGCAGGTGATCGTGGCCGGAGCCGGGTCGGGCAAGACCACGGTGATGGCCGCGCGCGTGGTGTGGCTGGTCGGCACCGGACAGGTCGCCCCCGAACAGGTGCTCGGACTGACGTTCACCAACAAGGCGGCGGGCGAACTCGCCGAGCGCGTACGCAAAGCCCTGGTCAGAGCGGGGATCACCGACCCGGACGTGATCGACCCGGACAACCCGCCGGGTGAGCCGGTCATCTCCACGTACCACGCCTTCGCGGGCCGCCTCCTGACCGACCACGGCCTGCGCATCGGCCTGGAACCCACCTCCCGGCTCCTCGCCGACGCCACCCGCTACCAACTCGCCGCGCGCGTCCTGAGCGAGTCCACGGGCCCGTATCCGGCGCTCACCCGCTCCTTCCCCGACCTGGTCAGCGATCTGCTCTCCCTCGACTCCGAACTCGCCGAGCACCTCGTCCGCCCCGAGGACCTGCGCGCGTACGACGCCGAACTGCTGCGCGAACTGGAGAGTGCGAAGCTCACCAACGCGGACCTTCGCAAGATCCCCGAGGCGGCCGCCGCCCGACGGGAACTCACCGAACTGGTGGGGCGCTACCGGGCGGCCAAGCGCGAGCGAGACCTTCTCGACTTCGGCGACCAGATCGCCCTGTCCGCCGGCCTCGCCCAGCTCCCCGAGGTGGGGCGCATCCTGCGGGACGAGTTCCGGGTGGTCCTGCTCGACGAGTACCAGGACACCTCGGTCGCCCAACGCGTCCTGCTGGCGGGCCTGTTCGGCGGCGGCACCGGCCACCCCGTGACCGCGGTCGGAGATCCCTGCCAGGCCATCTACGGCTGGCGCGGAGCCTCCGTCGCCAACCTCGACGACTTCCCCGAGCACTTCGCCCACCCCGACGGCCGCCCCGCGACCCGCCAGGCGCTCAGTGAGAACCGCCGCAGCGGCGGACGCCTCCTCGACCTCGCCAACGGCCTCGCGGAGCCCCTGCGGGCCATGCACGCGGGCGTGGAGGCCCTTCGGCCCGCCCCCGGCGCCGAACGCGACGGCATGGTCCGTTGCGCCCTGCTGCCCACCCACGCCGAGGAACTCGGCTGGATCGCCGACTCGATCGCCCACCTCGTGCGCACCGGCAAGGAACCCGGCGAGATCGCGGTCCTGTGCCGCACGGCCACCGACTTCGCCGAGATCCAGGGCGCGCTCGTCGCCCGCGACATCCCCGTCGAGGTCGTCGGCCTCTCCGGACTCCTCCACCTGCCCGAGGTCGCCGATCTCGTCGCCGTCTGCGAGGTCCTCCAGGACCCCGGCGCCAATGCCTCCCTCGTCCGCCTCCTCACCGGCCCGCGCTGGCGGATCGGCCCCCGCGACCTCGCCCTCCTGGGCCGCCGCGCCAGGCTGCTCGTGTCCCACGCGCGCGTGGACGGCGACGACGACCCGGACCGCCGGCTCGCCGCAGCCGTCGAGGGCGTCGACCCGTCCGAGGTGATCTCGCTGGCGGACGCGCTGGACACGTTCCTGGAGCTGCCGCTCGAAGCCGAGGGCGTGGACGACGGGCTGCCGTTCTCACCGGACGCGCGCGTACGGTTCGCCCGACTCGCCGCCGAACTGCGCGACCTGCGCCGCTCGCTCGCCGACCCGCTCATGGACGTCCTCCACCGGGTGCTCGCCGTCACCGGCCTGGAGGTGGAACTCTCCGCGTCCCCGCACGCGCTCGCCGCCCGCCGCCGCGAGACCCTGTCCAACTTCCTGGACATCGCGGCCTCCTTCGCCGCCAACAGCGCCGGCGAGGCCGGCCTGCTCGCCTTCCTCGGATTCCTGCGTACGGCCGCCCAGTACGAGAAGGGCCTCGACAACGCCCTGCCGGGCGGTGAGAACACCGTCAAGGTGCTCACCGCCCACAAGTCCAAGGGCCTGGAGTGGGACGTCGTCGCCGTCCCCGGCCTGGTCACCGGTACCTTTCCGAGCACCCAGGGCCGAGAGAAGTGGACCGCCCAGGGCAAGGTCCTGCCGCACCGACTGCGCGGCGACGCCGACACCCTCCCCGACGTCGATGCCTGGGACTCACGGGGCCTGAAGGCCTTCCACGAGGCCATGAAGGACCACCAGCACACCGAGGAACTCCGCCTCGGCTACGTCACGTTCACCCGCCCCCGCTCGCTGCTCCTCGGCTCCGGCCACTGGTGGGGCCCCTCCCAGAAGCGCCCACGCGGACCGTCCGACTTCCTGCTCGATCTGTACGCGCACTGTGCCGCCGGATACGGCGAGATCGAGGCGTGGGCCGACGAACCCGAGGAGGACGCCGAGAACCCCGCCCTCCACGAAGCAGCCGCCGACCGCGCCTGGCCCCTGCCGCTCGACGACATGGCCCTGACACGGCGCCGCGCGGCCGCCGAGACCGTACTGGCCCACCTGGAGAGGGCCACCTCCCACGAGGACACGCACCCGGGCGCCGCCCACGCCCCGGACCCCCACTCCTACGACGACCCGGACTGGCCACCCCCGCCGGACGACGAAGAAGACCTCTACGAGGACGACGATTTCCCTGACGAGGCCTTCTACGAGGAGGACGGCTTCCCTGCGGATGTCGCCGAGGACTTCGACGAGGGGCACGACTGGGACTCCTGGTCGCCGGACCGCCCCGCACAGGCCCCCCACGCGCGCGTGCCCCACCCCGGACAGGACGAGCGGACGCCGGTCGTGCCGCACGCCCGCAGGCCCCCCGCCGCATCGTCCGGACTCACCCCGGAGGACGCCCGCACCATCGCCTCCTGGGACCGCGACCTGGACGCCCTCACCGGAGAGCTCCTGCGTGCCCGCGCGAAGGTCACCGACGTACCCCTGCCGGCGTCGCTGACCGCCTCGCAGCTGATGCGCCTGGCCGCCGATCCGGACGGCTTCGCACAGGAACTCGCGCGCCCCATGCCACGCCCGCCCCAGCCCGCGGCGCGTCGCGGCACCCGGTTCCACGCCTGGGTCGAAGCCCGCTTCGAAGAGCTGCGGCTGCCCATGCTGGAACCCGAGGAACTGCCCGGCAGCGAGGCCGAGATCGCCGACGAGCTGGACCTGGAGGCCCTCAAGGACGCCTTCGAACGCACGCCGTACGCCCACCGCACGCCGTACCGCGTCGAGGCACCCTTCCAGCTCGGCATCGCCGGACGTGTCGTACGCGGCCGTATCGACGCCGTCTACCGCGAGAGCGACGGCGACGGGACGACGACGTACGAGATCATCGACTGGAAGACCACCCGCACCCGCACCGCCGACCCGCTCCAGCTCGCGCTCTACCGGCTCGCCTGGGCCGAGCAGCAGGGCGTGCCCCTGGAGTCCGTCGGGGCGGCCTTCCTGTACGTCCGTACCGGGGACCTCGTACGCCCCGGGGATCTCCCCGACCGAGAAGCGCTGGAGCGGCTCCTCCTGGAGGAGCCCGGCGCCGACGCCCGATCGGATGCGAACACAGAGGGCCCGGAGTCGTCGGCGGACGGGCCGGGGGTGTTCACGGACGAACCGCCGGACGAGCATGTCGGTGCGGGCCGATAGGCTCGTGAGCATGAGCCAGCCCGTTGACAGCGACGTCAGCGTCGTCCGTACGTACATCGAGAACCACCGCGCCGCCTTCCTGGACGACCTCGTGGAATGGCTGCGCATCCCATCGGTGTCGGCCCAGCCCGAGCACGCGACGGACGTACGACGCGGCGCCGACTGGCTGGCCGCCAAACTCAAGGAGACCGGCTTCCCCACCGCGGAGATATGGGAGACGCCCGGTGCCCCCGCGGTCTTCGCGGAATGGCCCTCCGCGGACCCCGACGCCCCCACGGTCCTGGTCTACGGGCACCACGACGTGCAGCCCGCGGCGCGGGCCGACGGCTGGGACACCGAGCCGTTCGAGCCGGTGATCCGCGGCAACCGCCTCCACGCGCGCGGGGCGGCCGACGACAAGGGCCAGGTGTTCTTCCACACACTCGGCGTCCGCGCCCACCTCGCCACCACCGGCCGCACCGCCCCCGCCGTCCACCTGAAGATGCTGATCGAGGGCGAGGAGGAGTCCGGCTCCCCGCACTTCCGCGCCCTCGTCGAGGAGCACGCCGAGCGGCTCGCCGCCGACGTGGTGGTCGTCTCCGACACCGGTATGTGGGCCGAGGACACCCCCACCGTGTGCACCGGCATGCGCGGCCTCGCCGAGTGCGAGATCCACTTGCACGGGCCCGACCAGGACATCCACTCCGGCTCCTTCGGCGGCGCCGTACCGAACCCGGCCACCGAGGTCGCCCGCCTCGTCGCCGCCCTGCACGACGAGCACGCGCGCGTGGCGATCCCCGGCTTCTACGACGGCATCGTCGAACTCACCGACCACGAGCGCGCACTCTTCGCCGAACTGCCCTTCGACGAGCAGCGGTGGCTGTCCACGGCCAAGTCGACGGCGACGTACGGAGAAGCCGGACACACCACCCTTGAGCGCCTCTGGGCCCGCCCGACCGCCGAGGTCAACGGCATCGGCAGCGGCTACCAGGGTGCGGGCAGCAAGACGATCATCCCGTCCTCGGCCATGGTGAAGCTCTCCTTCCGCCTGGTCGCCGGTCAGGACCCGGACCACATCCAGAAGGCCGTCACCGCCTGGGCCGCCGAGCGGATCCCCGCCGGGATCCGCTACGAGATCACGTTCAGTGGGTCGACCCGCCCCTGCCTGACCCCCCTGGACCACCCGGCCCTGCGGTCGGTCGTACGGGCCATGGGCCGCGCCTTCCAGCAGCCGATCCGCTACACGCGCGAGGGCGGCTCCGGCCCCGCCGCCGACCTCCAGGAAGTCCTCGACGCGCCCGTGCTCTTCCTGGGCATCTCCGTCCCCTCCGACGGCTGGCACGGCCCCAACGAGAAGGTCGAGATCGACCTGCTCCTCAAGGGCGTCGAGACCAGTGCGTACCTCTGGGGCGAACTGGCCCAAAGCTCCCGCGAGGCACACTGAAGAAGGCCTCGCACGCCCCAGCGCATCCGCCCGCCGCACGCCCCGCCGAACCGCCCGCCCAATCAACCGTTTCACCGGGGGAGTTGGAAGCACCCGTGACCACCTGGACCGACCACACCGCCGACCGACCCATCGCGCTCACCGCCCCGAGCGGCATCGACCGGGCCGCCCACCACCGGCTCGACGAGGCCTGGCTCGCGGCGGCGTGGAGCCACCCCACGACCCGCTGCTTCGTGGTCTCCGGCGGCCAGGTCCTCATCGACGAGACCCCGGACGGCACCACCGAACTCGTCATGATCCCCTCCTTCGAGGCGCCCCTCACCGAGGCGCACCGCTACTTCCTGGGCACCGACGCCGAGGGTGTGAGCTACTTCGCACTCCAGAAGGACACGCTTCCCGGCCGCATGGACCAGTCCGCGCGCCCGGCCGGACTGCGCGAGGCGGGCATGCTGCTGTCACCGCGCGACACCGGCCTCATGGTGCACGCGGTCGGCCTGGAGAACTGGCAGCGCACCCACCGCTTCTGCTCCCGTTGCGGCGAGCGCACGGTCATCGCGGCGGCCGGGCACATCCGCCGCTGCCAGGCCTGCGGCGCCGAGCACTACCCGCGCACGGACCCTGCGGTGATCATGGCCGTCACGGACGACGAGGACCGCATCCTGCTCGGCCGCCAGGTCCACTGGCCCGAGGGCCGTTTCTCCACCCTGGCGGGCTTCGTGGAGCCCGGCGAGTCCATCGAACAGTCAGTGCGGCGCGAGGTCCACGAGGAAGTCGGTGTCACCGTCGGCCAGGTCGAGTACATCGCCAGCCAGCCGTGGCCCTTCCCCTCCAGCCTCATGCTGGGCTTCATGGCCCGTGCGACCTCGACCGCCGTGGACGTCGACGGCGACGAGATACACGAGGCCCGCTGGTTCTCCCGGGAAGAGCTGCGGGCCGCGTTCGAGTCCGGGGAGGTCCTGCCTCCCTACGGCATCTCGATCGCGGCCCGACTGATCGAACTCTGGTACGGAAAGCCCCTGCCGACGCGAGGTCACACCGGCTAGCACTCCTCCGCCGTTACGCGCCGATCTTCTGCTTGACCTGCGCCAGCGAGGGGTTCGTGAGCGTCGAACCGTCCGGGAAGAGGACGGTGGGAACCGTCTGGTTCCCGCCGTTCGCCTTCTCCACGAACGCGGCGGACTCCGGGTCATGCTCGATGTTGATCTCGTTGTACGTGATGCCCTCGCGGTCCATCTGGCTCTTCAGCCGACGGCAGTAGCCGCACCACGTGGTGCTGTACATCGTCACAGTGCCCGCCATGTTCCTGGCGCTCCTTCACGGTCCGGGGGATGCGTGGTCGCAGTGAGGGGAACGTACGCGACAGGCCCGCCATTCCCGTGGGCGGGTGGGGTCCACCACCGCGGCCGGGGCGCCCGCCGCACCGGAATGCGGGCGCGCCTGCCGCATTAGTACGACTGCGAGTGCCTGCCTGTGGACAACCGGCTCAGCCGTCTCCGGCGACCTGGCAGCATGGCCATGTGACACCAGCAACGCACTCCACCCTCTTCCCGCACGTCCCCGACTCGGCCGACGCGGTGCTCGAAGGGCTCGACCCCGAGCAGCGCGCGGTGGCGACCGCCCTGCACGGTCCGGTGTGCGTGCTGGCGGGCGCCGGCACGGGCAAGACCCGGGCGATCACCCACCGCATCGCCTATGGAGTGCGCGCCGGGATCCTTCAGCCCGCCAGTGTGCTGGCCGTCACCTTCACCAACCGCGCCGCCGGCGAGATGCGCGGACGCCTCCGCCAGCTCGGCGCCGCCGGAGTCCAGGCCCGGACGTTCCACTCGGCAGCGCTGCGCCAACTCCAGTACTTCTGGCCGAAGGCCGTCGGCGGCGGCATGCCACGCATCGTCGACCGCAAGATCCAACTCGTCGCGGACGCGGCCGCCGCCTGCCGCATCCGTCTCGATCGCAACGAACTACGGGACGCCACCGCCGAGATCGAGTGGTCCAAGGTCACCCGGACGGTCCCCGCGGACTACGCCGCCGCAACCGCCAAGCACGGCCGCGAGGCCCCCCGTGACCCGGCCGAGATCGCCCAGATCTACTCCATGTACGAGGACCTCAAACGCGAGCGCGCCGTCATCGACTTCGAGGATGTCCTCCTGCTCACGGTCGGCATCCTCCAGGACCGGCACGACATCGCCGAGCAGGTCCGCTCGCAGTACCAGCACTTCGTGGTCGACGAGTACCAGGACGTCAGCCCCCTCCAGCAGCGCCTCCTGGAACTGTGGCTCGGCGACCGGGACGACCTGTGCGTCGTGGGCGACGCCAGCCAGACGATCTATTCGTTCACCGGCGCAACTCCCGACCATCTGCTCGACTTCCGTCACCGCCATCCCGGGGCCACCGTCGTCAAGCTCGTCCGCGACTACCGTTCCACCCCGCAGGTCGTCCACCTCGCCAATGGCCTGCTCTCCCAGGCCCGCGGCCGTGCCGCCGACCATCGCCTCGAACTGATCTCCCAGCGCCCGCCGGGCCCCGAGCCCCGCTACACGGAGTACACGGACGAGCCGGCCGAGGCCGAGGGCGCCGCCCGCCGCATCCGCGACCTCATCGCCTCCGGAGTCCCCGCGAGCGAGATCGCCATCCTGTTCCGTACGAACTCCCAGTCCGAGACCTACGAGCAGGCCCTCGCGGACGCCGGAGTGCCCTACCAACTGCGCGGCGCGGAACGATTCTTCGACCGTCCCGAGGTACGCAAGGCGGGGGCCTCACTGCGAGCCGCCGCCCGCTTCGGCGGCAACGACACCCTCCTCGAAGACGCCGTCGACCTTCCCTCACAGGTACGGGCCGTGCTGTCCGGCGAGGGCTGGACCGGTGCACCGCCGGCGGGCTCCGGCGCGGTCAGGGAGCGCTGGGAGTCACTGGCGGCCCTGGTGAACCTCGCGCAGGACTTCACCGCCGCCAAGCAGGACGCCACACTCGGCGACCTGGTGGCGGAACTCGATGAACGGGCGAACGCCCAGCACGCCCCGACCGTCCAGGGCGTCACCCTCGCCTCCCTGCACTCCGCGAAGGGCCTGGAGTGGGACGTCGTCTTCCTGGTCGGTGTCGCCGAGGGCATGATGCCGATCACCTACGCGAGAACGGACGAGCAGATCGAGGAGGAGCGGCGTCTCCTGTACGTGGGCGTCACCCGCGCGCGGGAACAACTCTCCGTCTCCTGGGCCCTGTCCCGATCACCCGGCAGCCGCCCCAACCGTCGCCCCAGCCGCTTCCTGAACGGCCTGCGCCCCGGATCCACCGCCACGGCCGGCCGGACCGGAGCGGGCGGCCCCGGAGGCGTCGAACTGGGCTCGGCGGGCGGCCGACCGCGCGGCGTCGCAGGCGGCACCGAGACCGTCCCGCGCCGCACCAGCCGTACCCCGGCCCGCTGTCGGGTCTGCGGCCGCACCCTGCGGGACGCCGGTGACATGAAGCTGATGCGCTGCGAGGACTGCCCCTCCGACATGGACGAGGGCCTCTACGAGCGATTGCGCGAGTGGCGCGCGATCCAGGCGCGGCGCAGCGGCCAGCCGGACTTCTGCATCTTCACCGATCGGACGCTGATGGCCATCGCGGAAGCGGGGCCGAGTACTCCGGTTGAACTCGGTCGCATCCCCGGTGTCCGCGCCCGTAAGCTGCAGCGCTACGGCGCTGATGTTCTCGACATCTGCGCAGGTCGGGAGCCTGGGGATGGCGACGAGAGCGGCTGATACGAACTCGTCGAAAAAATAGTTTGCGCATGCCCCAGCAATCCCCATAGGTTCTTAGGCACGAGAGCAGCGGCCTTCTCGAAGGCCCTGGTTTCGTGGTGTACTTCATATCCGTCGGATTGGTTCGCGCCGGTCCCCGTAGACGCCGAGAGGAGGCGAGTCCAGTGATCAGCATCAACACCAGCTTCATCAGCACGGTCAAAATGACCGATCGCTCGGCCGTCTCCACGTGCATGCTCGGCGTCTCGAACTTGGGTACCGGTCTGTCCGCCATCAGTGGCGGCCGTCCGGCGTCCTCCGTGTCTCTGGCGGGTCTTCCCGTCCGCGAGCGCAATGAGCGACCGACCAAGGCACTGGAAGCAGCAGTAGCGGCACAGGCGCATGCCTATGCCTTTGCGGCGGCCGGTGCCGGATTCCGGAAGCAGACGACGCAGCACCACCTGATGTGGGCCTTCCGTGGGCCTGAACCCTGGAGTGATCCAGCCTGATCCGATCAGGCCGGCGCCTTCAGGGCCGCGGAACCCCATCCGGGATCCGCGGCCCTTCTGTTTGTCCCCGACCGGGGACTGCGGAGCGAAGGGGCCTCGGGACAAGAAAAGAACCCGGTACCAGCCGCCACCGGCCAACAGGCCGGAACGACCAGACGAGGAAGACGAACCGTGCAACTCGAAGCGCACGCCCCGTCCGTACCGCCTTCCGAAACGATCCCCCCGCCCGGCCTCACGGAGGACTCCACCTTGACCCCGCTCACCGCGCTCACCGCGCTCGACGACGCCATCGAGAACCTCGGCGTACCCGTCCCCTGCCGCTCCTACGACCCGGAGGTCTTCTTCGCCGAGTCGCCGGCCGATGTCGAGTACGCCAAGTCCCTCTGCCGTACCTGCCCGCTGGTCGAGGCCTGCCTCGCCGGCGCCAAGGAGCGGCGTGAGCCCTGGGGCGTCTGGGGTGGCGAGCTGTTCGTCCAGGGTGTCGTCGTTGCCCGCAAGCGGCCTCGTGGTCGCCCGCGCAAGAACCCGGTCACGGCATGAACATCACCGGAACGATCGACCGCCCCCTCACGCACGATCCCAAGAAGCAGGCCCCGATGAAGCCGTCCACGAGCGAGCCCGCCGGCTCCGTGACTCCAGACTTCACCACCACAGGCGCGAACGCCTCGCGTCAGAACAGGACCCGAGAAATGCATCTCATGCCAGAAGCCCTGGCCCGTGCGCATATGCACGAGCGCCTGCACCAGGCCGAGCAGGAACGCCGGGCCATGCGCCTGGCGGTCGCCCGCCGGATGCAGCGCCGGGCCGAGCGCGCCTCCCTGCGCGCCCGCCGTGCGCTCGCCATGGCGGTCATGCAGTAGCCGCCACGCGGCATCCGACATGAACCAGCCTGGACAGGCACATCAGAACCACCCGTAGCAGTGGCTCCCCGCGGGGGCCGGTCCGAACGGATCGGCCCCCGCGGTGCGTTGTGACCATGGATCCGTCGGCCGCGGCGATATCGTCGCCGAGTGACGAGTCTTCCCGGGGACAGCGACAACAGCGGCCCCGCCGCGGAACCCCAGACCCTCATGTGCGCCCACTGCGGGACCGCCGCCGCAGCTCCTCAGCCCCTGTGGAGCTGTTCCGTGGAGAACGGCGGACGGCGCTACTTCTGCGGGAACTGCGCCAGGGAGAACCTGCGAGCGATCGAGAGCCGACTGGACTCGGCCCGGTGGTGAGCCCTGAACGGATACCGCTGCCGCGCTGCTGATGGCCAGCGCACGGCCGCGGCCGTCCGGGCGCTCAAGCCTCCGCGGCTGTCTCGCCCTCCTCCTCTTCCACTATGAACCCCGGCAGCCACTCCTCCAGTTCGTCGCGCATGCGGACCGTCGCGCCGAGTTGGCACAGGACGCCGATGGTGCTCAGGGTCACCCGGTGGATGAGGAAGTAGGACGGGGGCAGGTTCAGCTGCTTGCCCAACTGGTGGGCGGGGGAACGGGGATCGGCTATGCGGGCGGCCTGGCTGCGCATCCAGCCGCGGGCGAAGGCGAACTCGTCCGCCCGGGCCGGTTCGATGATGGGCAGCAGATAGTCGAGCACCGCGTCAGGGTCCAGGTCTATCGACTCCTTCACAAAGCCTTCCGCGCAGAGCATCTCGTAGACCGCCTCGGCCTCACCCTCGATGGTCAGCCGCAGGGCCTCACCGATCGGGGCCGGCAGGCCGCCCGGCAGACGGTCCACCGTGCCGAAGTCGAGGACGCCGAGTCGCCAGCCGCGCTTCTCGTCCGGCAGGAGGCGGAAGTTGCCCGGATGCGGGTCTGCGTGCAGGAGGCCGGTGCGGGCCGGACCCGAGAAGAGGAAGCGGGTCAGCAGCTGGCCGGCCCGGTCGCGCTGCTCCTGAGAGCCGTCGGTGATCACCTCCGAGAGGGGGGTGCCATCCATCCACTCGGTCACCAGCACCTGCTCGCACTGGTGCACCACGGCCGGGACCACGACGTCCGGGTCGTCCGCGAACTCCTCCGCGTGCGCCTGCTGGGCCTGGGCCTCCAAGCCGTAGTCGAGCTCTTCGGAGACGCGGTCCCGCAGCTCCGCGATGAGCGGCTTGATGTCCATCCCCGGGATCAGGGGGCCCAGGAGACGGGCGAACCGGCTGAGTTGGCCGAGATCGGAGAGGAGGGCCTCGCCCGCGCCCGGGTACTGCACCTTGACGGCGACCGCACGGCCGTCGTGCCACACGGCACGGTGCACCTGGCCGATCGAGGCCGCGGCGGCCGGCTTGTCGTCGAACTCCAGGAACAGCTCCTGCCAGTCCTGTCCGATGCGCTCCTCCAACACGGAGTGCACCGTGCGGGTCGGCATCGGGGGCGCCGCGTCCTGGAGCTTCGTCAGCGCCGCGCGGTAGGGACCCGCGACCTCCTCGGGGAGCGCTGACTCGAAGACGGACAGGGCCTGCCCGAACTTCATCGCGCCGCCCTTCAGCTCGCCCAGGACCTTGAACAACTGCTCCGCCGTGCGCTGCTGGAGTTCGCGGCCCACGAGATCCGCCGACTCACCGACGATTCGCTTGCCGAGTCCCCAGGTGGCCCGGCCTGCGATGCCGAGCGGAAGCGCGGCGAGCTTGGCGGTCCGGGTGACCGCCTTCCGGGGAAGATCAGACATGCGCCCTCCAAGTCCCAGCAGGCCGTGCCGCGTGTGCCTTGCGGGACAACCTCGTTGACCGCTGATGCACCGCCATTGTCTCCCGCGCCTCCCCGTCCTTTGCGGTGTGTTCCCCGTTACGTTTCCCGACGGCACTCTGCTCAGTGGCTGAGCAGGGACATTCGGGGTGCGGCCACACCGGGCGCGGGTGCCAGTCGAACCCCGGCACGGAGACCTCCCAGCGTGCGCCGGCACTGGACGGCATCCCGCCGTCGAGGAAGGCGAGCGCATGCCCGGCGGCCAGTCCGGCGACGGTCGTGGCCAGGGCCAGATCGCAGGCCTCGACCTGGCGCGGGCGACCGGACCGCCACTGCGCGACCAGCCGCGGCCACGCTTCGTCGCGGTCGGTACGGCTCTGGTCGAGGCAGCCCGCACAGCCCGTCTCACCGGGCAGGACCAGGGGGCCGACCACTCCTGTCCCCTCCACCACACCCGCATAGAGATGGGGTGTGCCCGAGGCCATGAGCGGCTCGGCGGCCGCAGGCTTGGGGGCGTGGACGTCGACACCGTCGCGTGGGGCGAGGACCACCAGCGAGAAGCCGGGCTCCTCACGGAGGCGGTTCGTCGACACGTCCTCGGACGGGTCCGGCGGCTGCGGTCCGCGGCGGCGCCGGGGCGGGCGATCGGGTGCCGCGTGCCGAGCCGCTCGGCGCGCTGCCGCATCCCTGCGCTCGCCGATCGACTCGGCCGGCAGACCACCCGGCGTCACGTCCCACGGCTCGACCTTGCCGACATCGCGCACATCGACTTCGCCGACGCCGGCTCCCGACAGCAGGGAGGCGAGCACCGCCCCTACCCGCCCGGCGCCGCGCACCTGCACCCTCAGTGACCGGCGGGCGGCCAGACGCTTCATTGCCTCGCCCGGCTCGGGCACGACCAGGGAGAGCGTGGCGGCGTCGGGGCGCAACCGGTCCAGAACCTCGGGTTTGCCGCGCAGGTCGTCCGCGGCCGGGCCGCCGCCCGTCGCGTCGTCCAGCAGCCCGGACCGGGCCAGCCGGTCCACCAGCCCGTCCACATGACCGTCCGGCAGGCCCATGCGCCGTCCCTCGTCGCGCAGGAGCGGCAGCCCGCGTGTGCCGTCGAGCAAGGCGAGGAAGCTGCCTGTCGCCGTGTCCATCGGGCCCAGCACCATGGCGTGCGCCGGCGCCAGACCGAACTGCACGGTGTTGAGATCCCGCCAGCCGCGCCGGAGCGCGGGCTTCACCATCGGATGCATGATCGGCCCCCGTAGCCAGAAGTAAGGTCCCCGTGTGCCGACGGTGCGAGTGTCTGGTCCGCCGACGAGTGCCAGCATGCACGGACCGCGACGAAGCGTGTCGAGAGTTGTCCACAGGCGACGGCATTCCTCGTACAAATCAGGCGCTCGGAGTGCGGATCGATATCGAACCGTCCCGGAGGCGGGACTTCCCCCGTGTGCAGCGGGTAACGTCGGGGCGTGCCCGCCGACCCACTGCACCGCGCCGGAAAGCCACAGCGCAGCACGACGAGCCAGCCGCCAAGCGGCTCGGGGGCGAGCGCGATCGAGGTCCGCAGGAGCGCGAGACGGCGCAGAACGGTCTCGGCGTACCGCGAGGGCGATCGCACCGTCGTGCTCATCCCCGCTCGAATGTCCGAGGCGGAGGAGCAGCGCTGGGTGACCGTCATGCTCGACAAGCTGGCGGCGCAGGAAAGCAAACGGCTCCTCGGCGACACCGAACTGGTGGAGCGCGCCGCCCGGCTCTCGGACCAGTACTTCGGCGGTCGCGCCCGGCCCACCACGGTCCGCTGGGTCACCAACCAGAACACGCGCTGGGGCTCGTGCACCCCCGCCGAGGGCAGCATCCGCCTCTCGCACCGGCTGCAGGGCATGCCCGAGTACGTCATCGACTACGTCCTCCTCCATGAACTCGCCCATCTGCTCGTACCGGGTCATGGGCCCCGCTTCTGGCAGCTGCTGGAGGCCTATCCGCGCACCGAGCGCGCTCGCGGCTACCTCGAAGGGGTGGTGGCCGCCGACCGGCTGCCGCATCTGCCGGCCGCGCGCGACGAGTGACAGCACCGCGCGGCCGTCCAGCAGAGGGTGAGTCGCGCCCCGCGGCCTGAGGACGAGTGAGGTGAAACGGACACCTCGCGCGCGTGTGTGCGTTTGTGGAACGGGTGACCGAAGTCGCGCTTTTGTACCGTCTCTGTACCAGCCTCGTACGCCTCAGGACTTTGCGGTTAGCCTGGCGCGACGCACTCGCAGGCGCACTCACTTTCGGGATGGGGGACGGTCGTTACGCATGGCCAGGGAATTCCAACGCGGCCACAAGGCCAAGATCAGTGACCTCACCGCGGGTACGGATCTGTACGTGGGTGTACAGATCTCCGCCCCCGGACTGACCTTCGACATCAGCTGCTTCGGTCTGGACGCCGACGAACGGCTCTCGGACGATCGCTACTTCGTCTTCTTCAATCAGCCGAAGACCCCCGAGGAGTCGATCCAGCTCCTGGGGGCCCAGTCGGGTGACACGGAGTCCTTCCGCGTCACCCTCGACAAGATCCCGCCGCAGATCCAGAAGCTGTCCTTCACGGCGACGATCGACGGCGACGGGCAGATGTCGCAGATCTCCCCCGGCTACGTCCGTATCGTCGCGGGCGGCGAGGAAGTGGCCCGGTACCCGTTCGACGGCTCCGAGTTCTCCACCGAGCGCGCCGTGATGCTGGGCGACTTCTACCTGAAGGACGTCTGGCGGTTCGCGGCCGTCGGACAGGGCTTCGACGGCGGCCTCGACGCGCTGCTGAAGAACTTCGGTGGCGAGGTCGCCGAGGAGGAGCCCCCCGCCGCACCGCAGCAGCCGCAGTCCGACGCCGCGCCCGGCTTCGCCCCGCCCGCGTTCGGTGCCCCTGCCGCTCCGGCCGCCCCGGCCCCGGAACCCCCGCAGGGGTTCGCGCCCCCGGCGCCCTCACCCTCCGTGCACGCCGCGCCCACGATCGCCGCGCCCCTGAACACGCCGCCCGGCGGCACGGTCCCACCCGCACCACAGGGTGGGCCTTTCACCCCGCCCGGCGTCCCGCCCCAGGGCGGCCCCTTCACGCCTCCTGGCGCGGCTCCGCAAGGCGGCCCGTTCACGCCTCCCGGTGCCCCCGCGGCCTTCCCGGGGCAGGCGCAGCCCTTCGGCGGCGGAACACAGCTCGCGCCCGTGCCTCCGGAGGCGGGACTGCGCGTGGTCCTGACGAAGTACTCCGAGGCGCCTGTCGGGGACCGTTGGACCGAGCAGAACCCGCAGATGGTGCGCACGACGCTCACCAAGGGCGCCAACATCCTCGCCAAGCAGGGCAGCATGGTCGCCTACCAGGGCGACATCGACTTCGCCCACAAGGGTTCCGGCCTGCTCGGCAAGCTGACGGGTCAGCTCACCGGCCAGGGCATGGCCCTGATGCGCTGTTCCGGAGACGGTGAGGTGTTCCTCGCCGACGAGGGCAGCCGCCTCTTCGTCATCCGCCTGGAGAACGAGCAGCTCTACACCAGCGCGCGCGGAGTCCTCGCCTTCGACGAGGCGCTCGACACCGAGATCCGCCGTATCGAGGGCGCCGGCCTGCCCGGCGGCGGTCTGTTCAGCATGCTCTTCTCCGGCACGGGAGCGGTCGTCGTAAAAACGCGCGGCGTTCCCGTGGTCCTGCCCGTCGGCCCGGCCACCTACGTCGACGGCAACGCCGTCATCGCCTGGTCCGCCGGTGCGCAGGCCGTCACCACGACCTCGCTCAGGCTGCGCCGTTCCGGGTACGCCCGGCAGACCCAAGAGGCCGTGAACCTCCAGTTCCGCGGTGCCCCCGGCAACTTCGTCGTCGTCCAGCCCTTCGAGGTGTGAGGCAGAGCATGGACCTCCAGACACTCAACGCGCACCGCTCCACATCCACCGGCGTCCGTATGAGCGTGCACAGCTCCAAGACGCTCAAGGTCACCATGGTCACCGGTCAGGACCTCCTGGCCAAGGCCGGCTCGATGATCGCGTACGACGGCTATGTGCAGTTCGACGGTCCGCCCGCCACGTTGCGCCGCAGCGCCGAGGAGATGGTCACGGGCGAGGGCGGCAAGCTGATGCTCTGCCGGGGCGACGGGGAGCTGTACCTCGCCGACTACGGCGGTGACGTCCTCATCCTCCATCTGAACAACGAGGCGCTGTCCGTCAACGGCCCCACCCTGCTGGCCTGCGACGCCTCCCTCCAGCTCACCATCGAGCCGGTCAAGGGCCTCGCCAAGCTCTCCGGCTCCGGCCTCACCAACCTCGTGATCCGCGGCACCGGATGGGTCGCCCTGGTCAGCCGGGGCGTGCCGATCTCCCTGGACTGCGCCGAACGGGAGACCTACGTCGACCCGGACGCGCTGATCGCCTGGACCGACGGCCTCGACATGAAGGCCCGCCGCACCATCAAGGCCGGCGCGCTCATCGGCCGGGGCAGCGGAGAGGCCTTCCAGATCGGGTTCAAGGGGCAGGGCTTCGTGGTCGTCCAGCCCAGCGAGGACACCGGCGACCGTTTCAAGATCCGTGGCTGACCGGGGCTGAGAGGAGAACAGCACACCATGCACAGCACACTCTTCGCGCACATCCCGGTGAACCACACCGAGCGCTACACGCTGCAGAATCCGCAGCTGCTCAAGGCGGACGTCACCATCGGGAGCAGTCCCGTCCTGGCCCGTCAGGGCGCCATGGTGGCCTTCGAGGGGCAGGTCGAGTTCGACAGCCAGTACCGCAACCGCAGCTGGCGCAACGCCGAGCGGATGACCGGTGAGCGGCTCGAACTCATGCGCTGCAAGGGCAACGGGATCGTCTATCTCGCCAACTTCGCGCAGTACCTGCACATCATGGAGGTCGGCCGCGGCATCACCGTCGACTCCTCCGCCGTCCTCGCCTTCGACGGCTCCCTGAACGTCGGCATCGTCGCCGTGGACAGCGCCGTAGAGGTCGCCTCGGCCGGGGCGTACAACCTGGAGCTGTCCGGTGGCGGCAAGATCGTCCTGATGACGTCGGGTGAGCCACTGGCCCTCGAGGTGACCCCCGAGAAGAACATCTGCGTCGACTCGGACGCCGTCATCGCCTGGTCCACCTCGCTGCGCACACAGCTCCAGGCGCCGACCTCCACCTCCGCCGTGTGGCGGCGCAGGGGCTCCACGGGTGAGGGCTGGGAGATGCACTTCGGCGGCACCGGGCATGTCCTGGTGCAGCCGAGCGAGCTGCTGCCGCCGCAGCACCTGCGTACGTCCGGGGTGCTCGGACAGTTCGGCATGGGCTCCGGCGGACTGAGCGGAAACTCCCTCGGGGGCAGCCGCAACTGATCAGCGGGGACATGTGTAAGGGGCGTGCCGCCATTGCGGACGCCCCTTACCGCGTCTGTTCCCCCAACGGGGCCTTCCCACGGCCTGTCGGTGCCACACCGGCAGACCGCCGAGTCCACGCGAAAGAGCGAGATCAGAGCCGCGCCCGAGTGGCTTCCACCAGCCGTACGACCGACTCGTCGGCCACGGTCGCCACCTCGTCGTACGGGAACCAGCGCAGGTCGAGGGACTCGTCGCTGATCGCCTCCACGGCTCCGGCGGGCGCGAGCGCCGCGTACTGGACGTCCAGATGCCAGGCGCACGGGGTGTGGTGGCGGTCGAGGCGGACCGGGCCCCCCGGCAGGAGCGTCAGGCCCGTGATGCCGGACTCCTCCGTCGCCTCCCGGAGAGCGGAGCCCGCCAGGGTGGTGTCGTCGCGCTCGCAGTGGCCGCCCATCTGGAGCCACATGCGCAGCTTCTTGTGGAGGGTGAGCAGCACCTGTCCGCGCTCGGGGTCGATCACCAGCCCGCTCGCCGTGATGTGCCCGGCGCCGCACGCCTTCCACACGCCGTCCGGGTGAGCCGCCAGATGGTCGAGATACGCCTGGCGCAGCTCGGCCTGGTCCTCGTAGCTCTTCAGTACGAGGACCGTGTCGTCGTGCAGGCTCACTCGGTGTCGTCGTCCTTCTTCTTCAGGTCGGGCTTCTCGGTGGAGCCGCCCTTCTTCAGGTCCGGCTTCTCGGTGGAGCCGCCCGCGGCCTCGCCGAGCATCTTGTCCAGCTCGGAGAAGTCCAACTGCTCGCGGTGCACGAACCCGTCCGGGTCGTCCAGGTCGGAGGCGGTGGGCAGCATGTCCGGGTGGGCCCACAGGGCGTCGCGGCCGTCGACGCCGCGCGCGTCCGTGAGGGAGGCCCACAGGCGGGAGGCGTCGCGCAGACGGCGCGGGCGCAGCTCCAGGCCGATCAGCGTGGCGAAGGTCTGCTCGGCCGGACCGCCCGTCGCGCGACGGCGGCGCAGGGTCTCACGCAGTGCGTCCGCGGACGACAGGCGCGGCTTCGCGGCGGCGTGCACCACCGCGTCCACCCAGCCCTCCACCAGCGCAAGAGCCGTCTCCAAACGGGCCAGAGCGGCCTTCTGCTCCGGGGTGTCCTCCGGCTGGAACATGCCCTGCTGAAGCGCCTGCTGCAGCTCCTCGGGGTTCTGCGGATCGAACTGGCCGACCACGTCCTCCAGCTTGGCCGTGTCGACCTTGATCCCGCGCGCGTAGCCCTCCACGGCGCCGAACAGGTGCGAGCGCAGCCACGGGACATGAGCGAAGAGCCGCTGGTGGGCGGCCTCGCGCAGGGCCAGGTAGAGCCGCACCTCGTCCTTGCCGACGCCCAGGTCCTTGCCGAACGCATCCACATTGATCGGCAGCAGCGCGGCCTTGCCGGCCGGGCCGAGCGGCAGGCCGACGTCGGTGGAGCCGACGACCTCGCCCGCGAGCACGCCCACGGCCTGCCCGATCTGCTGGCCGAACATGGCGCCGCCCATCGACTTCATCATGCCGATCAGCGGGCCGGCCATGGCCTGCATCTCCTCCGGCAGGATGTCGCCCATGGCGCCGCCGACCCGCTCGGCCACCGGGTCGACGAGCTCCTTCCAGGCGGGCAACGTCGCCTCCACCCACTCCGCACGGCTCCACGCCACGGCGGAGCCCGCGCCGGACGGCAGGGACGTCGCGTCGTCCAGCCACAGGTCGGCCAGGCGGACGGCCTCCTCGACGGCGGTGCGCTCGGCGGGGCCGACACTCGCGTCCTTCGTGCCGTCGGCGGTCCCCTGGGAGACCGTCTGGCGGGCGATCTGCTTGGCCATGTCCCAGTTCACCGGGCCGCCCTCGTACGAGAGCATCTGGCCCAGCTGCTGGAAGGCGGCGCCCAGGTCGGTGGGGTTCATGGAACCGAACATCGCTGCGAACGGATTGTCGGCGCCGGAGCCGCCGGCCCCGGGGAACGCGAAGCCGAACGGGTTGGCCGGTCCCTGACCACCACCGCTCTGCTGGTCCTTCTTCTTGCCCTCGTCGCCGTCGTCCGGCTCCTCCGGCGGAAGGCCGAATCCGAATGGGGTGTCACTCACGGGATTCCTCGGCTGATAGGGCCATCGGATTTCTCCGACGGCACGGCTGCCCGAACACCACCCAGCGTAGACACCACGGCGGGTTAAGGCCTCGGTGCTCCGCCGACCGAAGGCCTGCGGCAGGATGGATGCCACCTGGTACGCACGCGTCACCCGCGTTCGTACTGAAGACAACCGCTGGAGACGCCCGGTGAGTTCCCCAGATCCACAGGTTCGCGCAGCGCGAAACCACTCAACCAGTCCCGCCGTACGCGGGCCCGTCGTCGCGGTCACCGGTGCAGCGTCCGGTGTCGGTGCGCTGCTCACCGAGCGGCTCGCCGAGTCCGACGAGATCCGGCAGGTCATCGCCATCGACGAGCGGCGCGGCGAGTGCGCGGCCGCCCAGTGGCACATCCTGGACGTGCGGGACCCGGCGATCGCCGAGAAGCTGCGCGGGGCGGACGTCGTGGTGCATCTCGCCGTCGACCTCGACCTGGGAACGGACTCGGCGGCACGCAGCGCGTACAACGTGCGCGGCACGCAGACCGTGCTCACGGCGGCCGCCGCGGCCGGGGTGCACCGGGTCGTGCTCTGCACCTCGGCGATGGTCTACGGGGCGCTGCCGGACAACGAGCTGCCCCTCTCGGAGGACGCAGAGTTGCGGGCGACCGCCGAGGCCACCGGGGTCGGCGACCTGCTGGAGATCGAGCGGCTCGCGCGCCGGGCGCCGCGCGCCCATCCGGGCCTCAATGTCACCGTCGTGCGCCCGGCGACCCTCATCGGGGGCACCGACACGGCTCTGACCAGGTACTTCGAGTCGCCTCGGCTGCTGGTGGTGGCCGGATCGCGGCCCGCCTGGCAGTTCTGCCATGTCGAGGATCTGTGCGGGGCGCTGGAGTACGCCGTGCTGGAGAAGGTCGACGGGGAGCTGGCCGTCGGGTGCGAGGGGTGGCTGGAGCAGGAGGAGGTCGAGGAGCTCAGCGGGATCCGGCGGATGGAGCTGCCGTCCGCGGTCGCCCTCGGGGCCGCCGCTCGGCTGCACCGGATCGGGCTGACGCCGTCGCCGGCCGGGGATCTGGCGTACACGATGTATCCGTGGGTCGTGAGCGGGAGCCGGTTGCACGACGCGGGGTGGCGGCCGCTGTGGACGAACGAGGAAGTGCTCGCGGAGCTGCTGGAGGAGGTCGCCGGGCGGCACACCGTGGCCGGGCGGCGGCTGGGGCGCAAGGATGCGACGGCCGCGGGTGCCGCGGGTGCGACGGTCGCGCTGCTGGGTACGGCGGCGTTGGTACGGCGGGCCCGGAAGGCTCGGGGCCGGCGCTGAGGGGTGCGCCCCTTGCTGGGGCTGGGCGGGGATGGGTTTCGCTCACCGGCGCTTGCCGGGTGCCTCCCCCCACTCTCGGCTTCGCTCGAGCGGGAGGTGCCCCCATCGCCCCAGCGGCACGTCTGCCCGCAGCTATGACAGGCGGATTTCAGCGTCCCGCTGCCGGGTGGGGCACGATGGAGGTATGGCAGTGAATGACGATCACCCCGGTGAGCAGGGGGCTGAGGAGCCCATCAAGCTGATCGGCGTGCGAGAGACGGCGCTTTCCCTCGACGAGGTGTTCCGGGCGGTCGGGGACGATGCGGCCGGGGGCACGGCGCTGTTCGTGGGGACCGTGCGGAATCACGACGGGGGAGCCGATGTCGATGAACTCGGCTATTCGTGTCACCCGACGGCCGAAGCGGAGATGCGGCGGATCGCGGAGAAGGTGGTTGCCGACTACCCGGTGCGGGCGCTCGCGGCCGTGCACCGGGTGGGGAAGCTGAAGGTCGGGGATCTCGCCGTGGTCGTCGCCGTGTCGTGTCCGCACCGGGGCGAGGCCTTCGAGGCGTGCCGCAAACTCATCGACGACCTGAAGCACGAAGTGCCCATCTGGAAGCACCAGAAGTTCTCCGACGGTACGGAGGAATGGGTGGGAGCTTGCTGAGCCGTGACCGGGACGCGCCCGTGTGCGTTCCGGTTGCGTAACCCGCCCCCCGACGCGAGCGTTGACGGTGTGGACGGATAATCTGCTGATCAGTCAGTTGTGGTCGCTTGAGAGGGGTTGGGAGGTCGGCATGGCGGCGCTCGCCTGGTTGCTGATTCCACTGGTGGCTGCGATCGGTGCCGGACTGTGGGGTGGCTGGGCCGGCCGGAACCGCAAGACCAGAGAGGACGGCAGCGAGCTCGCGGGTTACTCACGCTTCCGTGAGGCCATGGAGAGGTCCCACTCCGGCGGCTAGCGGCCCCTTCGCCGTCGCCCCCGGACGGGCGGCCCCGACAGTGCACTGACAGGGCTGTCCCGTACTGTCGTTCCATGCCACGCCGCACCGCGACGATGCTCGCCTCCACCCTGATGCTGATCGCGCTCCTGTGCGCGGGAGTGTTCATTCCCGTGCCCTACGCGGAGATGTCACCTGGGCCGACGGTGAACACGCTCGGGAAGCACGACGGCGAGCCGGTGCTGCAGATCTCCGGGCGCAAGACGTACGCGACGACCGGCCACCTCAACATGACCACGGTCCGGGTCACCAGTGCCGACTACAGGATGAACCTCGTCGAGGCCGTGTACGGCTGGCTGGCACACGACAACAAGGTCGTGCCGCACGACACGCTGTACCCGGACGGCAAGACCGAGGAGCAGTCGACCCAGGAGAACGCCGAGGAGTTCAGCCAGTCCCAGGAGAGCGCCAAGGTCGCCGCCCTGAAGGAGCTGGACATCCCGGTGAAGTCCTGGGTGATCGTCTCCACCGTCCTCAAGGACTCCCCGGCCGAGGGCAAGCTGCACGCCGGTGACGTGATCAAGTCCGTCGACGGCACGGCGGTCAAGGCACCCGAGGACGTCGCGAAGCTGGTCACCGAGCACAAGCCGGGCGAGGACGTCGACTTCGTCATCGTGCCCGCCAAGGCGCAGGCCGCCGCCGAGAAGGCGAACAGGACGGCGACCGAGACCGAGAAGGTCACGATCACCACGGCCAGGTCCGACGACTCGGGCGAGGAGCGGGCGATCGTCGGGATCTCCGCCGGGACCGACCACACCTTCCCGTTCACCATCGACATCAAGCTCGCCGACGTCGGCGGCCCGAGCGCCGGACTGATGTTCGCTCTCGGTATCTACGACAAGCTGACGCCGGGCAATCTGACGGGCGGCGAGTTCGTGGCCGGCACCGGCACGATCGACGACGAGGGCAAGGTCGGCCCCATCGGCGGCATCGAGATGAAGACGGTCGGCGCGCGCGACAAGGGCGCCGAGTACTTCCTGACGCCCAAGGACAACTGCGCCGCGGCCGCCAAGGACACCCCCGACGGACTCACCCTCGTCAAGGTGGACACCATCGAGGACGCCCTGGGAGCCCTGGAGGACATCCGCTCCGGCGACACCGCCGACCTGCCGAAGTGCACCACCAAGGGCTGACCGGCGAGAGCGGCGTACAGGCGTGCGTGGGGGCGCCCTCGAAAGCGGAGGGCGCCCCCATCGTCGTAGATCCGGTCGTCGTGGATCCGGAGGTCAGTCCACGAAGGTCGCGGACAGGGCCTCCGCCAGCCCCGGCACCAGTTCCGGGCCGGTGAGGACCTCCGTCGGGGTGTCCTTCTCGCGCAGGCGCAGGGCCGAGTCGCGGGAGCCGTCGCGCAGGACGGCGACCGTCATACGGACCTCCTGGCGGTCGGGGTGGGAGGCGACCCACTGGGCGAGGCGGGCCCCGTCGAGGTTCTCCGGGACGGACGCCTCGGCGGACGGCGGCAGCATCAGCCGCTCCACGGTCAGCGCGCAGCCGACCACGGCGTCGGGCCAGGCGATGGTGCCGAGGAACTCGTCCAGCGCCTTGCCGGCGGGGATCTCGTCCTGCTCGATCGGGGTGAGACCGGTGGTCGCGGACTCGTCCTGAAGACCGAGTTGGGTGGCGAGGGCGGGTTCCTGGGCCCGCAGACGCGCGGTATCCACGAGGGCGAAGAGGCGAGCGGGCTGGTCCCAGCCGAGGCCCGAGGTGTACTCGTCGATCTCGAGCACGGCCCGGGTGAGGGGGTTCGCTGCCATGGGAGTGTTGGACATGGTCACAATCCTGCCTCGTTCGTTCCCGGAAGCGGGAACCGAGTAAAGCGTGAGTAAGTTGCATAGGTGAGGCCCCTACGATCACGGGGCCCGCTGGAGGGTCCGTAGACGCGGGCCTGACGTTTCGACAGCGAACTTCGAGGTGCGCACCTTGGCTTTCCAGATGCCGGACCGCGGCGGAGGCCCGACGGGGCCGCGGATCAGAGTGGGCCGACCGTCCCGACGCGTCCGGACACTGCTCATGACGCTGGGCGTCCTTGCCGTCCTCGGCATGGCGTTCGTCATGTTCGCGGGGTTCTGGACGGACTGGCTCTGGTACCGGTCGGTGAAGTACTCGTCCGTCTTCACCACCACACTGTGGACGAAGATCGGGCTCTTCTTCGTCTTCGGGCTGCTGATGTCGGTCTCGGTCGGCTTCAACATCTGGCTGGCGCACCGGCTGCGGCCGCCGCTGAGCGCCATGTCGATGGAGCAGCAGAGCCTCGACAGGTACCGCATGGGCATCGCGCCCTACAAGAAGTGGCTGCTCCTCGGGATCACCTCCCTGGTGGGCCTCATCGCCGGCGCCTCCGCGTCCGGGCAGTGGCGCACCTGGCTGATGTGGGTCAACGGAGTGCAGTTCGGGCAGAAGGACCCCGAATTTGGTCTGGACGTCGCCTTCTACGCCTTCGACCTGCCCTGGTACCGCTTCCTGCTCGGCTTCGGCTTCGCCGCCGCCGTGCTCTCGGTGATCGCCGCCGCGCTCACGCACTATCTGTACGGCGGCCTCAGGGTCACCTCCCCGGGCGCGCGTGCCACGGCCGCGGCCACCGGGCACCTGTCGGTGCTCATCGGTATCTTCGTCGCCCTGAAGGCGGTCGCGTACTGGCTCGACCGGTACGGACTCGCGGTGAAGTCCAGTGACTTCAAGGCGACGGGCAACTGGACGGGCCTGCGGTATGTCGACGCGAACGCGTATCTGCCGGCCAAGACGATCCTGTTCTGTATCGCCGTCATCTGCGCGCTGCTGTTCTTCGCCACCATCTGGCGGCGCACCTGGCAGCTGCCGGTCATCGGCTTCGGCCTGATGGTGCTCTCGGCGATCCTCATCGGCGGGCTGTATCCGGCGATCGTCCAGAAGTTCCAGGTCCAGCCGAACGAGCAGGCCAAGGAAGCGCCGTACGTCGAGAAGAACCTGTCGGCGACCCGGCAGGCCTACGGCATCGACGGGACCGAGGTCGAGGAGTACTCGGGTGTGAGCGAGACGACGGACAAGGCCAAGCTCCGCCAGGACGCCGACACCACGGCCAGCATCCGCATGCTCGACCCGAACATCGTCTCGCCGACGTTCCAGCAGCTCCAGCAGATGAGGAACTACTACGCGTTCCCCACCAACCTGGACGTCGACCGGTACAGCGGCGAGGACGGCGCGGAGCAGGACACCGTCATCGGTCTGCGTGAGCTGAACCTCGCCGGCATCCCGAAGAACAACTGGATCAACGACCACTTCCGTTACACCCATGGTTACGGCGTGGTCGCCGCCAAGGGCACCGAGGCCACCTCCGGCGGCCGCCCGGTGTTCACCGAGTCCGACCTGCCGTCCAAGGGCGACCTTGGCCAGTACCAGCAGCGGGTCTACTACGGTGAGAAGACCACCCAGTACTCGATCGTCGGCGGTCCCCAGAAGGAGATCGACTACTCCGACGACAGCGGTGAGAAGACCACCAGCTACACGGGCAAGAGCGGGATCAACCTCTCCAACCCGGTCAACCGGGCCGCGTACGCGGTGGCGTTCAACGAGCCGCAGATCCTCTACTCCGGTGCCATCGGCGAGGGTTCGCGGATCCTGTACAACCGCACCCCCAAGGAGCGCGTCGAGGCGGTCGCCCCCTGGCTGACCATCGACGGCGACGCCTACCCGGCCGTCGTCGACGGGAAGATCCAGTGGATCGTCGACGCGTACACCACCACCAACGGCTATCCGTACGCCTCCCGCACCACCCTGGGCGACACGACGGCCGACTCGCTGACCGCGGACAACAGCCAGCGCGCGGTGGTGGCCCAGCAGAACCAGGTCAACTACATCCGCAACTCGGTGAAGGCGACCGTCGACGCGTACACGGGCGAGGTCAAGCTCTTCCAGTGGGACACCCAGGACCCGGTCCTCAAGACCTGGATGAAGGCGTTCCCGGGCACGGTGGAGCCGAAGGCGGACATCTCCGACTCGCTGCTGGCCCATCTGCGGTACCCGCAGGACCTGTTCAAGGTCCAGCGCGAGCTGCTGACCCGCTACCACGTGAAGGACGCCGAGACGTTCCTGAGCGGCAGCGAGGTGTGGCAGGTCCCGGACGACCCGACCAACACCTCGGGCAACGCGGTCCCGCCGTACTACCTGAGCATGAAGCTGCCGGGCCAGTCGGCACAGGCGTTCTCGCTGACCACGACGCTCACGCCGAACGGCCGGGACAACCTCAGCGCCTTCGTGTCGGTCAACGCCGAGGCGGGCACCAAGGACTACGGCAAGATCAGAGTCCTGAAACTGCCGACCAGCGAACCGATCGACGGACCCAAACAGGTCCAGAGCCAGTTCAACTCCGAGCAGGACATCGCCGAGACCATCAGCCTCCTCAAGAGAGGTGACTCGCAAGTCGAGTACGGCAACCTCCTGACGGTCCCGCTCGACGGCGGACTGCTCTATGTGGAGCCCGTCTATGTGCGAGGCGGCGGCCTCAAGTACCCGCTGCTGCGCAAGGTCCTGGTCACCTACGGCGGCAACACGGCCTTCGAGGACACCCTCGACGAAGCGCTCAACAAGGTGTTCGAAACCGAGGGTCCGACCACCGAGCCACCGCCGGACGACGGTGACGAGGGCACGGACGAGCCGCCGACGTCCGGTGATCCCACGGTCCAACAGGCCCTGGAGGAAGCCCAGAAGGCGTTCGACGAGGGTCAGCAGGCCCTCAAGGACGGCGACTGGGAGGCGTACGGCCGGGCTCAACAGGACCTGGAGGACGCGCTGAAGCGGGCCGAGGAGGCACAGTCCAAGGCCGACGGCGCCGGCAGCGGCGGCAGCGAGGAGGAAGGCGACCAGAGCGCCGACCCGAGCACCGCACCGAGCACCGACCCGAGCGCCGACGAGGGCTCCGGAAGCGGCTGATGCAAAGCTCCACTCCGCACCGTGGTACGGTTGCAACACAACGGCGCGGGGTGGAGCAGCTCGGTAGCTCGCTGGGCTCATAACCCAGAGGTCGCAGGTTCAAATCCTGTCCCCGCTACTGAAGTTGAAGGCCCGGATCCTCCAAAGGATCCGGGCCTTCGACGTGTTGCGGGCGCAGCTGAAGAAATCTGTGTTTGACTTGTCGCTCTGTGGGCATGTCGACAAAACGCTGTAGTGACCTCAATGGCTGCGGTATACCAGGTGTACCCAGGTTGCAGGTGGTGCGACGATGGACGTTATGGGGGACAAGGCAACTCTGTTGGAGACCGGGCGGTTTGCGCAGCCTGCCGACATTGCGCTGCCTGCCGACTTTGTGGTGCCCGCCGAGGCCGGGTCGTCGGCCGATTCCGTGCTGACCGTCGAGTCCGGGGCGGCCGTCGGCCGTGCGCTGTCGCCGGCCGAATCCGCGCAGGCCGCGGACGAGGACGAGACGGGTGACGCCGCCGAGGAGGCGCGTCAGCGGCTCGCCGCCGAGGCCGGTGACGCCGAGGCGATGAGTGTCCTCGGAGCCATGCTGCTGCGCCGCGGCGACCTCGACGGAGCCGAGCCCTATCTGCGGGGTGCCACCGCCGCCGGGGACCGCGCGGCCGCCAACAACCTGGGTGTCCTGCTGCACCAGCGTGGGTACGCCGACGAGGCCGCCAACTGGTGGCGGATCGCGGCTGTCGCCGGTTCCGCCGCGGCCGCTCACGCGCTCGGACGGCACCACCGCGAGCGCGGCGACGAACCGGCCGCCGAGTACTGGCTGCGCCAGTCCGCCGAGCAGGGGCACGCCCTCGGTGCGTACGCCCTCGCCGACCTGCTGGAGCACCGTAGTGACGCCGCCGCCGAGCAGTGGATGCGGGTCGCCGCCGAGCGCGGGCACCGCGAGGCCGCGTACCGGCTCGCGCGGACACTCGACCAGCGCGCGGAGCAGGAGGAGCGCGCGGCCGCGCGCGAGGGCCGCAGAATCGCACGCGCGGCGTTCGAGATCGGGAGCGCGAGCCGTGAGGCCGCCCGTGAGGGCCGTCCCGTCGTACGTGACGGCCGCGCCGCCGCCGTACGGGCGGGGGAGCCCGGAGCTGACAACGGTGTCGGGGCCACCGCCGCGGAGGCGGAGCAGTGGTACCGCCAGTCCGCCGCGCGTGGGCACCGGCGGGCCGCGCTGCACCTCGGGGCGATCCTGGAGCGGCGCGGGGAGCTCAAGGAGGCCGGGCGTTGGTACCTGACCTCCGCCAAGGACGGCGAGCCGCGTGCCGCGTGCGCGCTCGGGTTCCTGCTGCGGGACGCGGGCGACACCGAGAGCGCGGCTGTGTGGTGGCTAAGGGCCGCCCAGGACGGCGACGGCAACGCGGCGAACGCGCTGGGCGCGCTGCACGCCGAGCGCGGCGAGACGCAGACCGCCGAGCGGTGGTACCGGGCCGCGATGGACGCCGGTGACGTCAACGGCGCGTACAACCTCGGGCTGCTCTGCGCCGAGCAGGGGCGGACCGCGCAGGCCGAGCAGTGGTACCGGCGGGCCGCGTACGCCGGGCACCGGGAGGCGGCGAACGCGCTGGCCATCCTGTTGCTCCAGGTCGGCGACGCGTCCGGGGCCGAGCCGTGGTTCTCCAAGGCCGCGGAGGCCGGGAGCGTGGACGCCGCGTTCAACCTGGGCATCCTGTTCGCCGGGCGGGGCGACGACGTGAAGGCGCTCGTCTGGTACGAGCGGGCGGCCGCCGCCGGGCACACCGAGGCGGCGCTCCAGGTCGCCATCGCGCGGCTGCGGGACGGGGACGAGCGGGCCGCCGAGCGGCATCTGCGGTGTGCCGCCGGCGGGGGCAGCGCGGAGGCCGCGTACCGGTTGGCCGCCGTGCTCGACGCGCGCCGGCCGCCCGCGCCCGCGCACGAGCTGGGGGAACCGGTGCGGGAGAAGAACGAGTGCGAGGAGTGGTACGAGAGGGCCGCGTCCCAGGGGCATCGGCGGGCGCAGGTGCGGGTCGGGATGCTGGCCGCGGGGCGGGGTGACGTGGTCGAGGCCGCGCGGTGGTACCGGGTCGCGGCCGAGTCCGGGTCGCGGAACGGGGCGTTCAATCTGGGGCTGCTGCTCGCTCGGGAGGGGAGTGAGCCGGAGGCCGCGTTGTGGTGGGCCCGGGCCGCTGATGCGGGGCATGGGCGGGCGGCGTTGCGGCTTGCCCTCGTCTACGCGCGTCGGGGGGAGCTGGTGGAGGGGAAGCGGTGGGCCGATCGGGCCGTCGCGCTCGGGCCGGCGGAGGTTGCGGAGCGGGCGGCGCGGTTGCGGGATGCGTTGCGGGACGAGCTGTCGGCGTAGGCGTTCGTGACGGGGGTTTGCTGTGCGGGCCGGGGTTCCTTGGCGCCCGGCGGCCGGTGCTGGGGGAACGGATTTGCGCTGGTCGGTGGCGGTGACGTAGTGTTCAGTTCATCGACGCGGGGTGGAGCAGCTCGGTAGCTCGCTGGGCTCATAACCCAGAGGTCGCAGGTTCAAATCCTGTCCCCGCTACTGAAGGCCGAGGGCCCGGGACCGACAAGGTTCCGGGCCCTCGGTGTTTCGCTGCAGTGCGGTGGTGAGGGTGGTCGGCGGAAAGCCCCCGGCGGTTGGTCGCCGGGGGCTTCGTCGTGTTGGTGGGGCTGGGCTATGCCGTCGTGCAGTTCGGGCAGACGCCTCGGTAGGTGACCTCTACGTTCGAGACGGTGAAGCCGAAGCGCTCCGAGGTGGGGAGGTCGGCGAGGGGGTTGCCCGTGGGGTGGACGTCGCGGATGGTGCCGCACTGGGCGCAGACCAGGTGGTGGTGCGGGCGGTGCGCGTTGGGGTCGTACCGCTTGGCGCGCTTGTCCGTGGCGACCTCGAGCACCTCGCCGAGGGAGACCAGCTCGCCCAGGGTGTTGTAGACGGTCGCCCGGGAGATCTCGGGCAGCTTGGCGACAGCGCGCGCGTGCACCTCGTCGGCCGTCAGATGGACGTGTTCGCCGTCGAGGACCTCGGCCACGACGCGCCGCTGCGCGGTCATACGCCATCCGCGTCCGCGCAGCCGCTCCAGAAGGTCACTCATACCGGCCAGCCTAACAGCCGAGCGGAACAGATCCCGATCAGGTGTGATTTTAGAGCCTGGCTCGACTTGGATTTTATCCAAGGTGGGAATGGCTCCAGCTTGGTCGATGAAGCGGGCCGGGATCTCGTACGAGGTTCCCGGCCCGTTCGCGCTATGCCGGCACGTGCTGTCGGGCCGGGGCCCAGCAGCGGATGATGTCGCGGACCGAGACGATGCCGATGGGGGCGCCTTGGTCGAGGACGATCAGGTGGCGGAAACCGCCGTGGGCCATGGCGCGGGCCGCCTCCTCCAGGGTCCAGGACGGTGCGGCGAACACCACGTCGGTGGTGGTGTGGGCGTGGGCCCGCTCGGCGTCGGGGCTCTGGCCCAGGCCTACGGAGTTGAGGACGTCGCGTTCGGTCAGGATGCCGAGTCCGCCGGCGTCCGGGTCGAGGACCACGGCCGCGCCGATCCGGCGTGCCGACATCAGGGCGGCGGCCTGGCGGAGGGTGTGATCGGGGCCGATGGTGAGGACCACTGTGCTCATGGCGTCGCGGACGAGCATGGAGTTAGCCACCTCCTGGGGAATCCCGGTGACAGTTGGTTCAGGCCCGGCGCCGGGGCGCCTCTTGAGCACTGCACAAGTTCACAAGTGAGGGACTCTCAATGTGGCAGGTAAAGCGGAGGTCAACAAGGGGGCGTGCGTGGTCAGTTCGGGGCGCCCCGGGATCACTCGGGGGTCCCGTACGCATCGGCGGGAGCGGTTCAGTAACGCTCGTTCAGGTATCCCAGCAGTTCGTCGTGGAGCAGGCCGTTCGAGGCCGCCGCGTTGCCGCTGTGCGGGCCGGGGCGGCCGTCGAGCCCGGTGAAACTGCCGCCCGCCTCGGTGACGATGATCGCGTTGGCGGCCATGTCCCAGAGGGAGAGCTCGGGTTCGGCGCAGATGTCCACCGAGCCCTCGGCGACCATCATGTATGGCCAGAAGTCGCCGTACGCGCGGGTGCGCCATACCTCGCGGGTCAGGTCCAGGAAGCCGTCCAGGCTGCCGCGTTCCTCCCAGCCGCCGAGGGAGGAGTACGCGAAGGAGGCGTCCGAGAGCTCGGCGACGTGGGAGACGCGCAGGCGGGAGGCCGAGCTGAGGCTGCGGCCGGTGAAGGCGCCGTGGCCCTTCGCGGCCCACCAGCGGCGGCCCAGGGCGGGGGCGGAGACCACGCCGACGACGGGCTGGTAGCCGCCCTCGGCCGCCTCCATCAGGGAGATCAGGGTGGCCCAGACGGGGACGCCGCGGACGTAGTTCTTGGTGCCGTCGATCGGGTCGATGACCCAGCGGCGGGGGCCTGTGCCCTCGATGCCGTACTCCTCGCCGAGGATCGCGTCTCGGGGGCGGGCGCGCTGGAGTTGGCCGCGGATCAGTTCTTCGGCGGCCTTGTCGGCCTCGCTCACCGGGGTCATGTCCGGCTTCGTCTCGACCTTCAGGTCGAGGGCCTTGAAGCGGGCCATGGTGGTCGCGTCGGCGGCGTCCGCGAGGACGTGGGCGAAGCGGAGGTCGTCGAGGTAGTCGGCCATGTTGTGAACGGTATCTGCCGAGGTCGGTACGGGGCTACAGGGGGCCTGGGGTCGGTGGGGGTGCCCGGCGGTTGAGGCTGGGCGGGGGCAGGTGCGCAGCCCGGCGCTTACGGGGTGCCGCCTGCGCCCACCCGTGCCGCCCCAGCGGCACGACTGCCCGCAGCACGAACAGACGAGCGCCGCTCGGCGGCATGGTCGCGGGCGGTACGGGCGTGCGAGCGTCGTTCGGCGGCGTGGGTGAACATCGAGCCTGCGGCACGGATGCCCGTAGGGGGAACGTGTGTGCTGGTGGGCGGGTGCCGTTCCTGGTGGGGTGGCTGCCCTGTGCCACGTGGAGTTGGAGGGGGCCGCGCACGTTGGCTTGTGTGCGCCCCTTGGGGCCGCCGCGAACCCTTGACAGTGACTTGATGCGCGTCAAATCTGAGGGCCAGAGCCGCCCGCTCGCTCTTAGGGAGGCGATGATGCCTGCAGCGCGGGAATCCTTGTTGGACGCCGCTTACACGGCGCTGGTGCGCCGGCCGTGGTCCGCCGTGCGCATGGTGGATGTGGCGGCGGTGGCCGGAGTGTCACGTCAGACGCTGTACAACGAGTTCGGCAGCAAGGACGGGCTCGCCAGGGCCCTGGTGCGGAGGGAAGCGGACGGCTATCTGGCGGGCGTCGAACGGGCGCTGGCCACCCCGGCGGACACCCGGGACCGGCTGGCCGCGACCGCCGAGTGGACCGTGGCGGCCTCCCGGAACAACGCACTCGTTCGAGCCATGCTCACCGGCTGCTGGAGCGAGCGCCTGCCCTCCCCGACGCTCTCGGCGGTGCCCTCGTCCTCCGTGGTGCCCGCGCAGCGCCGCGCGGACGGGCCGCTGCCCGCGCCCACGGACTTCGTGGCCCTGGTGCGCGAGCGGGCCGTCGCCGTGCTGTCCGCGCCCGGCACCCCCAAGTCGGACACCGGGGAGCTGGCCCGTTCCTGTGAACTCGCCGTCCGGCTCGCCCTGTCCTGCGTGGCCGCGCCCCCGGGCGAGGGCGGGGTCACGGATCTCGTGCGGGCCGCACTGCCCCGTCAGCTCAGCCGGCCCCTCAACCAGTAGCCGGGGGTGCGAACTAGTGTGCCGAGCCCGACAGTTGCAGCCCCACTACCCCCACGATCACCAGGGTGATCGAGACGATCTTCAGGGTCGACACGACGTCCCCGAGGAAGATCATCCCGTAGATCGCGGTGCCGGCCGCGCCGATGCCCGTCCAGACGGCGTAGGCGGGGCCGACGTCGAGTTTCTTCAGGGACAGGGTCAGCAGGCCGAAGCTGCCGAGCGCGAAGACGCAGAACGCGACCGTCGGCCAGAGTCTGGTGAAGCCGTGCGAGAGCTTCAGACATACGGCGAACCCGGTCTCCAGAAGCCCCGCCACGACAACCAGCAGCCACGCCATGTCCCGTCCTCCCGTGTCCCCACGTTCCGTGACCGCTTCGGGTGATCTCATCTGGTCTGGATCCGACTTGGTGCGATTATGCACTTACCGGGTGGAGAGGGGCGCAAACAACGCGGAGGTCAGTCGCCTTCCCGCCGTTCGCGCGTCGCGAGCAGCCTGCGCAGAGAGTAAAGGCGGGCCGGGTCCGCGTGCCCGTCCGCCACCCACTGGTCCAGCGCGCAGTCCTTCTCGTCGTGACTGCACGCACGCGGACAGCCCTCCGTGCCCGGCACCAGGTCCGGGAAGGCGTTGATGACCCGGGAGGGATCGATGTGGGCCAGCCCGAACGACCGTACGCCCGGGGTGTCCACCACCCAGCCGCCGTCCGAGTCCGCCAGGGGAAGCGCGAGCGCCGAGGTCGTGGTGTGCCGGCCGCGGCCCGTCACCGCGTTCACATGGCCGGTCGAACGGCGGAGGTCCTCCGGGACCAGCGCGTTGACCAGGGTGGTCTTGCCGACACCCGAGTGGCCGACGAACGCCGTGACCTTGCCGTCGAGGTGTTCGCGTACGCGGCCGACGGCGTCGCCCGACTCCAGTTCCTGGCGGCTCGTCACCACGTGGGGGATGTCCAGGTGGCCGTACAGCTCCAGGAGTTTGTCGGGGGAGGCCAGATCCGACTTCGTCATGACCAGCAGGGGGGTGAGGCCAGCGTCGTAGGCCGCGACCAGGCAGCGGTCGATGAGGCGGGGACGGGGCTCGGGGTCGGCGAGGGCGGTGACGATGGCGAGCTGGTCGGCGTTGGCGACGACGACGCGCTCGTACGGGTCGTCGTCGTCGGCCGTGCGGCGCAGTACCGACGTACGGTCGGCGATGCGGACGATCCGGGCGAGGGTGTCCTTGTTGCCGGAGAGGTCACCGACGAGGGCGACCTGGTCGCCGACGACGGCCGCCTTGCGGCCCAGTTCGCGGGCCTTCATCGCCAGGATGACCCGGTCCTCGACGAGGCAGGTCAGCCGGCCCCGGTCGACGGTGAGGACCATGCCCTCGGCGGCGTCCTCGTGCTTCGGGCGGATGTTCGTCCGGGGACGGTTGCCCTTGCGGTTCGGGCGGCTGCGGATGTCGTCCTCGTCGGTGTGCTTGCCGTAACGGCGCATGATCCCGGTCCGCCCGTCAGTTCTTCCCGAGCATCCCGGTCCACAGGTCGGGGAAGTCCGGCAGGGTCTTGGCCGTCGTCGCCACGTTCTCGATCCGCACGCCTTCCACCGCCAGGCCGATGATCGCACCGGCCGTGGCCATGCGGTGGTCGTCGTAGGTGTGGAAGACACCGCCGTGCAGCGGGCGTGGGCGGATGTGGAGGCCGTCGGCGGTCTCGGTGATGTCGCCGCCGAGTTCGTTGATCTCCTTGGTGAGCGCGGCCAGGCGGTCCGTCTCGTGGAGGCGGAGGTGGGCGACGCCGCGCAGGGTCGAGGGGGAGTCGGCGAGGGCGGCGACGGCCGCGATGCCCGGGGTCAGCTCGCCGACCTCGCTCAGGTCCACGTCGATGCCGTGGATCGAGCCCGAACCGGTGAAGACCAGTCCGTACTCGGTCAGTTCGCAGATGCCGCCCATCTCCGTGAAGATCTCGCGGAGCTGGTCACCGGGCTGGGTGGTGCGCGCGGGCCAGTCGGGGATGACGACCTTGCCGCCGGTCACCAGGGCCGCGGCCAGGAAGGGCTGGGCGTTCGACAGATCCGGCTCGATCGTCAGGTCGCGGCCGAGCAGGGCACCCGGCGTGACCCGCCAGACGTTCGGCTCGCCGCCCGACTCGGGGGTGTCCACCTGCGCGCCGACCGAGCGCAGCATGTCGACGGTCATCCGGATGTGCGGCATGGAGGGGAGCGTCGAGCCGGTGTGGCGGACCTCGACGCCCTGGTTGAAGCGCGGGGCGGACAGCAGCAGCGCCGACACGAACTGCGAGGACGACGACGCGTCGATCGCCACCGGGCCGCCGTCCAGGGCGCCGCCGCCGTGCACGGTCAGCGGGAGCGCGCCCCTGCCGTCGTCGTCGATCCGGGCGCCGAGAACGCGCAGGGCGTCGATGACGCCGTTCAGGGGACGCTCGTACGACCGAGGGTCGCCGTCGAAGCGGATGGGGCCGTCGGCGAGGGCGGCGACCGGGGGGAGGAAGCGCATGACCGTGCCGGCGTTGCCGACGTCGACGGTGGCCGGGCCGTGCAGGCCGGTGGGCAGGACGCGCCAGGCCTCGCCGGAGCCGCCCGCGACGGAGGAGCTCGACGACACGGTCTCCTCGATACCGACGCCCATCGCGCGCAGCGCCGCCGCCATCAGGAGGGTGTCGCGGGAGCGGAGGGGGCGGCGCAGCCAGCCGGGCTCGCTCGCGAGGGCGGCGAGCACCAGGGCGCGGTTGGTGACCGACTTGGACCCCGGGACGTGGACCGTCGCGTCGACGGCTCCGCTCGCGTGGGGGGCGGGCCAGAGGGCGGGCTGTGCGTTCAGGGCCATGGGGCCACTTTAGTGGGGGTTCGCTCCGCTGGGTTGAGCCGGGGAACTCGGGTCCGCTTTTGTCTGCGCGTCCGTTTCGGCTGGTCGCGCCCACGCGGCGGAGCCGCAAAGTCGATACAGCTCCGCGCCCCTTGAGGGGCGCGCACCTTGACCCCGGCTTTGAAAGATCTCAGAGGTCCAGCAGCCAGCGGCCGCCCCCCATTAGTGCGCACAGCGACACCACGTGGAACATCAACAACCACACCGTCGGTGGTACGTGGGTCAGGCGGGAGAGCTGGTCGGCGTCGGAGTCGCCGGCTCCGCCTCGGCGGCGCTTGGCCTGGAGCTCGAAGGCCGGGCGTACGCCGCCCAGGAGGAGGAACCAGACGACCGCGTAGGCGAAGGCGGCCTGGACCTGGGGGCCGGCGAGCCAGGAGACGACCACGAACGTGGCGCCGGTCAGGACGACCGTCAGGGCACCGTAGGCGTTGCGGATCATCACGAGCATGGCGATCAGCAGGATCGTGGCCAGCCAGAGCAGCAGGGTGATGCGGCCGGTGCCCAGGAGGGCGGCGCCGCCGAGGCCGAGGAGCGGGGGAGCGGTGTAGCCGGCGGCGGCGGTGAGGATCATGCCGAGGCCGGTGGGCTTGCCGCGGCTGACCGTGAGGC
Source organism: Streptomyces sp. CA-210063 (assembly GCF_024612015.1). NCBI lineage: Bacteria > Bacillati > Actinomycetota > Actinomycetes > Kitasatosporales > Streptomycetaceae > Streptomyces > Streptomyces sp. CA-210063. The sequence goes on along the minus strand of NZ_CP102512.1, from coordinate 3,396,640 downwards.
CGCTCGTGTCGGAGTGCAGACGGATGCCGGTCAGGGTGCGGCCGGTGAGCAGGGCGATCAGACCGTGGCCGCCCTCGTGCGCGATGGTGATGGCGTTGCGCGAGAGCCGCCAGACGCCGTGCGGGACGATCGCCGCGAGCGCGGCGACCGCGGTGGCTATGACGACCCAGGTGTCGGGGTCGGGCTGGGTGCCGAAGACCTCGTCCCACAGGCTGGCCAGCGAGGTGGCTGCGGTGCTTTCCATGTTCTGCTGTGGCTCCTCGGGGTCGCTTCGGATCTGGCAGTGTGGCACTTATGTGCGGACGGTATGCGTCGAGTCGTAGGCCAGAGGATCTCGCAGGAATCTTTGAGATCGAGAAGTGGGAGCCGGAGGAGACCCTGGAGCCCGACTACAACGTGGCTCCCACCAAGGAGGTCTACGCGGTTCTCGACCGCCCCCTCAAGGACGCCGACGACAAGAGGCCGGTTCGCCAGCTGCGGAAGCTGAAGTGGGGTCTCGTCCCGTCCTGGTCCAAGACGCCCGAGGGCGCCGCCCGGATGATCAACGCGCGCGCGGAGACCGTGCACGAGAAGCCGTCGTACCGCCGGGCCTTCGCCACCCGGCGCTGCATCCTGCCCGCCGACGGCTACTTCGAGTGGGTCACCGGCAAGGGGGAGCGCGATCTGGAGGTCGAGGGGAAGAAGAAGCGGCCGCGCAAGCAGCCGTACTTCGTGCTCCCGGCCGACGGGTCCGTCTTCGCGATGGCCGGGCTGTACGAGTTCTGGAGGGACCGGACGCTGCCGGACGACCACCCGCAGGCCTGGTGGGCCACCTGCTCGGTGATCACCACGGAGGCCGAGTCGTCGCCGCTGGCCGTGGCCCCGGGGGACGGCCCGCACACCTTGGCCGAGATCCACCCCCGGATGCCGCTGATGCTCACACCCGACCGCTGGGACAGCTGGCTCGACCCGGCCCGCACGGACCCGGACGATCTGCGCGGGCTGCTCGAACCGCCGCCCGCCGGGCTGATGCGCGCCTACCCCGTCTCCACGGCCGTCAGCAATGTCCGCAACAACAGCCCGGAGCTGCTGAAGGAGCTGGAGGGGCCCGAGGAGGGCACACTCTTCTGATGTGACCGAGATCAACGCAGCGAAGGAAAGCGAAGAGAGCGGGGCGGCGGCGGAAGAGGTCGACACCGAGGCCGGTACGGCGCGCATCACCTGGTACGAGGCCCGGAAGGCGGCCGCGTGGGTGCTCGCCGTCGGCCATGGCGCCGGTGGCGGGATCGAGGCGCGTGATCTGCGGGCCCTCGCCGCCGTCCTTCCGGCGCACGGCGTGACCGTCGCCCTGGTGGAGCAGCCGTGGCGGGTGGCCGGGAAGAAGCTCGCGCCCGCGCCGAAGACGCTGGACACCGGCTGGCGGGGGCTGTGGCCCGCGCTGGTGAAGCCGGGGCTGCCGGTGATCGCGGGCGGGCGGAGCGCCGGGGCCCGCGTGGCCTGCCGTACGGCGACGGAGCTGGGCGCGGCGGCCGCAGTCGCGCTGAGCTTCCCGCTGCATCCGCCGGGCAAGCCGGAGAAGTCACGGGCCGGCGAGCTGCTCGGGGCCGGGGTGCCCACGCTCGTCGTCCAGGGCGGGAACGACCCGTTCGGGAAGCCGGAGGAGTTCCCGGAGGGGTCGTACGGGCTCGTGGAGGTGCCGTACGGCGATCACGGGTTCGCCGTGCCGAAGCGTGCGCCCCTCGGGCAGGAGGAGGCGCTGAAGGTGATCACCGACGGTGTCATGGAGTGGATCGCGTCACTCTGATGACGGATCGGGGCGCGGGTGGGAATGTCGTGCGGCGGACCTCTGTTGTGCCCATCAGACAGCGCGAAAACGCCGCTGACCGTTCGTACGAGAGGAAGTCCGCCGCATGGGTTCGACCTTCTGCCCGAGCCGCAGCAGCCGCGCTGACCTGGACTGGACGGTGCTGCACGCGGCCAAGAGCGGCTCCATTCGGGCGGCGGCGGGCGTGGATCGTCGTCTATCCTCCGATTCTGGTGGTACCGGTTTCGGTATCGCCCAGACGCTGGAGGAGGTGGGTCCGGTCACTGGGACCGACGCAGGGACCGAACGGGGCCAGGCGGAGCAGCCCGAGGGCACCGAGACCGCCGCGGAGCGCAACGCCCGGTTCGAGCGGGATGCCCTGGAATTCCTCGACCAGATGTACTCGGCCGCGCTGCGCATGACGCGCAACCCGGCCGACGCCGAGGACCTGGTGCAGGAGACATACGCGAAGGCGTACGCGTCGTTCCACCAGTTCCGTGAGGGCACCAACCTGAAGGCCTGGCTGTACCGCATCCTCACGAACACCTTCATCAACTCGTACCGCAAGAAGCAGCGCGAACCCCAGCGCTCCGCGGCCGAGGAGATCGAGGACTGGCAGCTGGCGCGCGCCGAGTCGCACATGTCGACCGGGCTGCGCTCCGCCGAGTCGCAGGCGCTCGATCACCTGCCCGATTCGGACGTGAAGCAGGCGCTGCAGGCGATCCCCGAGGAATTCCGCATCGCCGTCTATCTCGCCGATGTCGAGGGCTTTGCGTACAAGGAGATCGCCGACATCATGGGGACACCCATCGGTACGGTCATGTCCCGGCTGCACCGGGGCCGCCGTCAACTGCGCGGCATGCTCGAGGACTACGCACGTGACCGCGGGCTGGTCCCGGCCGGTGCCGGAGAGTCGAACGAAGCGAAAGGCTCGGGCTCATGAGCTGCGGAGAGCCGCACGAGACGGACTGCGGCGAGATCCTGGATCATCTCTACGAGTTCCTCGACCGGGAGATGCCCGACGCCGACTGCACCAAGTTCGAGCACCACTTCGAGGAGTGCTCGCCCTGTCTGGAGAAGTACGGGCTCGAACAGGCCGTCAAGAAGCTGGTCAAGCGGTGCTGCGGGTCGGACGACGTGCCCACCGATCTGCGGGCCAAGGTGATGGGCCGGATCGATCTGATCCGGTCGGGACAGGCCGTGCCCGAGCATGACGTGACGGCCTCGCCGGTCACGCCGCAGGAGACCTGAACCGGAACCCCTTCACCCGTTCCTAGGGATTCACCCGTTTCGTGCGGATTCACCCCTTCATGCGGAATTCCTGATCCCTGAGCCCGTTCCACGATCGGCCGCACGGCCGCTCCCGGAACGGGCTCAGGTCTTGAGAGCGACGGGCTCTGGTCCTGAGCCGGTGAGGGAAACGGGCTCAGACCTCGAGACCGTTCTCGACGCGCTTCAGGGAGTGCCGGGCCAGCGCCAGGTTGCTGCGGGAGCGGTCCAGCGCCAGGTAGAGGAAGAGCGAACCCTTGCTGCTGGTCAGCGGGCGGATCAGGTGGTACTGCCGGCCGAGGGTGATCAGGATGTCCTCGATCACGTCGTGCATGTCGAGCGAGGCCAGGGTGCGCATCTTGGAGCGCACCACCTCGGTGTTGCCGGCCGCCGCGAGTTCGAGGTCGAGGTGCTGGCCGCCGCCGAGAGTGCCCAGCGACATGCCGCTCTCGTAGTCGACCAGCGCGACGCCGATCGCGCCGTCGATCGTCATGGCTTCCTTGAGCGCGGTCTCGATGTTCATATTGCTGCCCCAATTCCTCAGTGCTGCTGACCGGTCACTGTCCGGCCAACTACGATCGAACGCGTGTGACTCACCGGTCACAAACATCAACTTTGTCGTGTGTTATGGAAGTTGGCGTTCAAAGTACTGTGCGGCGCGTGGACGTGGAGGGCGAATGGGGGGACTTGGGGAAAGGGAGTCGGCACTCCAGGCCTCCCTGGACCGGCTTCTCGACTCTCCCGGCGTCACCGGAGTCGCCCTGATCGACGCGGTCACGGGTCTGACCTACGCCGCGGCGGGCGACGCCACCCAGGCGGGGACCGGGACCGAGTGCTCCGATCTCGTCACCCTCATCTCCGAGCGGCTCGGCGCGGCGGGAGCCGAGGGGGAGCTGGAAAGCGTGGTCATGACCAGCAGGAGACGCCATCAGGTCCTGCTCTCCGTGGACCGGTCGGCCGGCGACCCGCTGCTGCTGGCTGCCGGTCTCGACCGGGACCGGGCGAATGTGGCCCTGGCCCTGCGCAGCCTCGGCGACCGGGCCCGAGAGGTGCTGGCGTGAAGACTCCCTCGGCGCGCAACGTACCCGCGCTTCTGCAGGCGCTGCACCAGGAGGGCTACACCGGTACGGTCCGGGTCTCCGGCTCCCCGGGGGGCACGATTCACCTGCGCGACGGTCTGGTCGGCGCGATCGAGACACCGGGCGCGCCGACCGCGACGTCCGCGCTGCTCGCCTCGGGCCGGATCGACGACGACGCCTGGCTGGCGGCCTGCGCGGCGGAACCCGACGCCGACCGGCTCGGCTTACACCTGGCGGCCGCCGATCTGATCGGTGCCGTCGAACTGGAGATCGTCTGCACGGCGGCCGTGTTCGACGGGGCCTTCGCGATGGCCCTCAGCCCACCCGGCGCATGGGAGCTGACCGAAAGGCAACCCACCCTCCTCGCCCGCCCCGGCGTCGAGCCCCGGCCGCTGGCCGAGGAGACCACCCGCCGTATGGCGCTGCTGTCCCGGCTGTGGGGGCCCGCGGGCGAACTGGCCCGCGTGCGGCCCGAACCGGTCACCGGTGGCCCCGGCACCCCGGAATTCGACGGCAGACTGACCCGACGTCACCGCGACCTGGTCGAGAGCGCCAACGGACGTCGTACGCCGCGTGACATCGCCTTCTCCCGGGGGCGCGGACTCTACGCGGTGATGCTGGACCTCATCCGTCTGGAGGCGCTGCAGGCCGTCCGATGGGAGACCGGGACCCCACCCGCCGGTCGGCCCAGCACCGCGCCCCGCTTCCCGCAGGGGCAGTCGGCGTCCGAACCGTTACCGAGAGCCGGTCCCCTGCCCAGACGCAGACCCGGTGGAGGTTCTCCCCACGGAGACCTCGGAGCGAAGGGCGGGTAGTGAGCCCCCACAAAGACCCGGCCCGCAAGCGCCGCATACGCAGCAAGGCCGCCCGCCTCCGACGGCGTTCGGTCCCGCCCGCAGTCGCGGACGACCGCCCGGTCCCGCCCGCAGTCGCGGACGACCGCCCGGTCCCGCCCTCCGAAGCCCCACCGCCCGCCGCACCCGTCCCCACGACCGCGGCACAGCCGCCGGCCGCCGAGCCCGAGGGCACGGCGGCCGCACCACCACCGTCCACCGCGTCCGGCAGCACGGCGGCCGCACCACCACCGTCCACCGCGTCCGGCAGCACGGCGGCCGCACCACCACCGTCCACCGCGTCCGGCAGCACGGCGGCCGCACCTCCACCGTCCGCCGAGCCCGGTGGCGCGGCCGCGGAACGGCCGTCGTACGCCGAGCCCGGTGGCGCGGCCGCAGCGTTGCCGCCGTTACCCGTGCGGGGCGCGGCACCGACTCCCGCAAGCGCCCGGGACGACGCGTCGGAGAACCCGGCCGTGCCGCCCCCCATCCCGCCCCTCACTCTGCTGTCGGCCGAGGAGATGCTCGCCGACCAACCCTCCGTCGACATGCTGCGGCGCGTCCGTCGCGGGCTGCGGGCGCTCCCCGAGTCCGACCGGCGCCTGTCCGACTGAGCCGCCCGGACCGCACACCCACCGCAGACGTCTGGACCAAGGAGCACGTTCCCATGACCGCACACGCATCGACCGAATCGCTGACCGGCATCCTGACTTCGCTGCGTGACCGGGTGATGGGCGTGGCCGAGAGTGTCCTGTCCACCGTGGACGGGCTCCTCGTCGTCGCCGACGTCGACAAGGTCCACCCCGAGTCCGTCGCCGCGCTCGCCGCCGCCACCCTCGGCGTCGGCCGCCGCATGGCCGACCAGTCCGGTGCCGGCGCGCTCCGCGAGGTCGTCGTCCGGTGCGGAGCCGGGCACGTCATCGTCGTGGCTGTCGGCGAACGCACCCTTCTGACCGTCATGGGCGACGACGGCCTCGACATCGCCGCCTTCCAGCGCGAGTCCCCGGCGACCGTGGAGCAACTCAACAAGGTGCTCGCCGCGGATGTGGCGCACTGAACGACGGGCCCGACGCCGGGTTCCCGGCCACGGATCTCTGCCGGCACCGGCTCCCGTGACCGCTTTCAGAACGGTCGTCACAGGAACGTCACTTCACTCGAAGGAGTTAATCCGGCCATCGTGGCCCCTTTGATTCACCCGTAGCCGCCCCCGCCCGCTCCGACCCGTCCTAGGCTCCGGAGCCTGAACTCGGGAGGGGTGCCATGGGGTCGGTGCCGACATGGGCACGTGTGTACGTCGCCTGTGTCGTCCTCGGCGCCCTGGCCTGTCTCGCGACGCTGCCGTACGTCCGCGTGCCGTGGCCGGCGGTGGCCCTGCTCGCGGCGCTGTACGCCGGGTGCGAGCAGATCACCCGGTGCCCCTTCCTGGGCCACCGCGCACCCAAGGACATGGGCACCTTCTTCCCGGTCCTGCTCGCCGGGGCCTTCCTGCTGCCGCCGGCCGCCGCCGCGCTCGTGGCCGTACCGGGGGCGTTGGCCGCCCGGGTCGAGCAGCGGCCACGAGGGCTGCGGCGGGTCTGGCGTGCGGGGCGCCTCGCCCTCGCGGTGGGGGCCGCCTCGTACACGCACGGGGCGCTCGGCGGCCGGGACGCGGTCACCGGCCCCGACTTCCCGTACGCGCTGCTGCCCGCCGGGGCCGCGGTGCTGGTGTTCTGCGCGGTGTCCACCCTGCTCGACGGCGGCGTCCTGGCACTCGCCGTGGGGGCACCTCCGACGCCCTTCAGGCAGTGGGGGAGGGTGCCCGTGCGGGGCGTTCGGCAGGGGCACTTCGCGCGGTCGCTGGCGCCCGTCGCCGTGCACGGGCTCGCCGGGCTGATGATGGCGGTGCTGTGGCGCAGTCCGTACGGGCCCGTCGCCGCGCTGCTCGTGCTGTTGCCGATGTACGTGTCCTGCTGGGTGTTCGCGCAGTACCACCGGGAACGGGTCGCGCACCAGGCGACCATCCGCGCGCTCGTCCAGGCCGTCGACATCAAGGACGGGTACACGCGCGGGCACAGCGAGCGGGTCGGGCAGGCGTCCCTGCTGATCGCCCGGGAGCTGGGCATGGACGACGAGCGGGCCGAGGTCCTCCGCTTCGCCGGGATCCTGCACGACGTGGGGAAACTCGGCGTCCCCACCCGGCTGCTGCGCAAGGACGGGCCGCTGACGCCGGAGGAGCGGCGGGTCGTCGAACTGCATCCCGAGTACGGCCACGAGATGGTGCGCGGGATCTCCTTCCTGGGGGAGGCCCGGGCGGCGGTCCTGCACCACCATGAGCGGCTGGACGGGAGCGGGTATCCCTACGGGCTGAGAGGCAGCCAGATCCCGGAGTTCGCCCGGGTCGTGGCGGTCGCGGACGCCTTCGACGCCATGACGTCCACCCGCTCCTATCGGCGGGCCCGCCCGGTCGCCGCCGCACTGGCCGAACTGGAGCGGTGCGCGGGGGCGCAGTTCGACCCGGTGATGGTGGGGGCGCTGACCCGGGCCTTGGACCGGAACGGCTGGCATCCGACGGTGACCGCCGACCCCTGCGGAAACGTACCGCCACCTGGGGCGTCCGGGGCCGGCCCGGTCGTAGGACAGACGGGGCCGGCACGGGCGGACGCGGCACAGATACCTGCGGGGCACGCGAAGGCCGGACATGAGCTTGCGGGGCAGGTGGACGGGGGACGAGCGCTTGCGGGGCAGGTGGACGGGGGACGAGCGCTTGCGGGGCAGGTGGACGGGGGACGAGCGCTTGCGGGGCAGGCAGGCGAGAGACGAGCGCTTGCGGGGCAGGCGGACGCGGGACGGACGACGGTGGGGCGGGCTGTCTCGGAGCGGGCGGACGCGGGGCAGGCGAGCGAGGCCCAGTCGAGCGCGAGCAGGGCGAATGCCGGGCGGGCGGACGCCGGGCGGGCGGACGTCGGGCGGGCGGACGCCGGGCGGGCGGACGTCGGGCGGGCGGATGTCGCCGGGAAGCGGGCCCCGTGGGCCTTCTGATCCTTCTCCGCTCCGTCGCCGTCCTCCTCAGCCTCCTCGCCCTCGCCCACACCCTCTGGTACGGCCTCGACGAACCCGGTGTCGCTCTCGCGTTCGGGGTCCTCGTGGTCGTGGGGGAGCTGTCGCGGTGGAGCGGGGCCGAGGGGCGGGAGTCGGCGCCGCTCGGGGCGGCCGGGGCGCTGGCGTACGCGCTGCTGGGGGAGAACGGCGGGCGGCCGACGGATCACGGGGTGCTCCAGGTGGTCGCCGTGGTCGTCGCGGCCGCGCTCCTCGGGTGCGTGCCGCATGTGGCCAAGCGGTGCGAGTCCACCGTCGATCACCTCACCCGGCGCGTGCTCATCGTCGCCTTCGCCGCCGTCTGCTTCCAGCCGCTGTACGACCGGGGCAGGCTGCTGGAGTGGAGCGGCCCCTCGTACGTACTGCTGCTCGTCGCGCTGCTCGTGCTGACCGCGCTGTGCGACGCCGTGCTGGCGGCGGCCATGGCGCACGCCCGGACACGGTGGCCGTTCGGTCCGTTGCTGAGGGAGGAGCTGTGGGCGATGCTGGGGATCGGGTCGGCGGTGTGCGCGACCGGGGTCGTCATGGCGCTCGCGGCCGGTGTCGTCGGGCTGTGGGCACTGCCGGTCTTCTCACTGCCCCTGCTGCTCACCCAGCTGTCGTTCCGGCGGTACGCGGCCGTGCGGACCACCTACCGGCAGACCATCGCCTCGCTCGCCCGGGCCACGGAGATCGCCGGGTACACCCCGGCCGGGCACGCCCGGCGCGTGGCCGCGCTCAGCCGCGAGGTGGGGCGGGAGCTGGGGATCGGTGAGCCGGAGCTGACCGTGCTGGAGTACGCGGCGCTGATGCACGACATCGGCCAGCTCAGCCTGGTCGACCCCGTGCCGGCCGGGGCCACCGCCGGACTCCCGGCGGCCGAGCAGCGCCGGATCGCGCTGCTGGGCGGCGCGGTCGTACGGCAGACCGGGGTGGACGCCGAGGTCGCCGTGGTGGTGGAGCGGCAGGCGGATCCGTACCGTGAGCAGCCGGTCGGCGCGCGGATCGTGCGGGCCGTGAACGCATACGACGAGAAGGCGCGGGCAGCAGGGCCCGGAGGACCGCTCAGGGCGCTGGAGGAACTGCGGCGGGGGACGGCACGGGACTATCACCCGGAGGTGGTGGAATCGCTCGCGAAGGTGCTCTCAAGAGCCGGTCTGACCTTGCCCTCAGTGGGGTAACCCATGGGTAATGAGCGGCCCTCCATCCGTCCATGGTTGGATGCGAGAGAGAGGGTGTACCGGGGGCGACGGCCAGCCCACTCCGATGGAACTGGCAGGCGGGAACCGTAACTGGCAGGCGGGAATCGTGAGGATCTTCGGCAAGGGACGGCATCGGCCCTCCGCCTCTTGGCGGCAGGCCACCGATCGTGCGTTCACGCTGATCGGCGACGGTCGGTACGAGGACGCGGGCGCGCTGCTGACACGTGCCGCGGACCTGGAGCCGTGGCTGTCCGAGTCCTGGTTCAACCTTGCCCTGCTGCACAAGTTCCGGCACGACTGGGAGCAGGCGAGGGCGGCCGGTCTCCGGGCCGTCGCGCTCCTGGACCGGGAAGCGGGGGCGCCCGACTGGTGGAACGTCGGCATCGCCGCGACCGCCCTGCAGGACTGGCCGCTGGCCCGCCGGGCCTGGCAGGCGTACGGGCTGCGGGTGCCGGGAGGCGCGGCCCGGCCGAGGCCCGGCGGCCCCGGCGACTCCGGGGAGCCGGTGGGCATGGATCTCGGCAGCGCGGCCGTACGGCTCTCGCCGGAGGGCGAGGCCGAGGTCGTGTGGGGGCGGCGGCTCGACCCCGCCCGGATCGAGGTGCTCTCCATTCCGCTGCCGTCGTCCGGGCGGCGCTGGGGCGAGGTCGTCCTGCACGACGGGGTGCCGCACGGGGAGCGGACCACGGCCGCGGGGCACGCGTATCCGGTGTTCGACGAGATCGAGTTGTGGGCGCCGTCGCCGGTGCCGACGTGGGTGGTGCTGCTGGAGGCCGCGACCGAGGCGGACCGGGACGCGCTGGAGCGGCTCGCGGCGGACGCCGGGTTCGCCGCGGAGGACTGGTCGTCGTCGGTGCGGTTGCTGTGCCGGCTGTGTTCGGAGTCGCGGATGCCTTCCGATGAGGGCGACGGGGACCATCTCGATCCGCACGATCACAGTGAGCCGGGGCATCCCGGGCCGTTGGGGCATGTCACGGACGGGCAGTTGTGGGCGCCGGAGCGGGAGTGCGGGATCGCCGCGCCGGCTTCGCTGGTGCGGGGGTTGCTGGACGGGTGGGTCGCGGACAGCCCGGATTCTCGTGACTGGCGGGATCTGGAAGAGGTTTGTTAGGGGCCTTGCCGTCGTGGGTCGACTGCGGGTGGGTGGGGGCTGGTCGCGCGGTTCCCCGCACCCCTTACGGGGCGCCCCTTGGGCGGCGCGCTCCCCGTACCCTGTATCAGCAACTTCACCCCGTTGTTGTTTTGAGGAAGGCGTACGTCTGTCATGGCCCAGCAGGACACCGATCAGCAGCACGTGGGCGTGCTCCCCGTCGATGACGAGGGGTTCGTCGTCGACACGGAGGACTGCGAGGAGCGCGAGCAGGCGTATCGGGAGCGTGGCACGTCGCTGCCGATCACCGTGGTCGGCAACCCGGTGCTGCACAAGGAGTGCAAGGACGTCACGGAGTTCGGCGACGAGCTGGCGAAACTGGTGGACGACATGTTCGCCAGCCAGCGCACGGCGGAGGGCGTGGGCCTGGCCGCGAACCAGGTCGGCGTGGATCTGAAGGTGTTCGTGTACGACTGCCCGGACGACGAGGGCAACCGGCACGTAGGTGTGGTCTGCAACCCCAAGCTGGTCGAACTGCCGGCCGAGACGCGCCGGTTGGACGACAGCAACGAGGGCTGTCTGTCGGTGCCGACCGCGTACATGCCGCTCGCCCGCCCCGACTACGCCGAGGTCACGGGACAGGACGAGAAGGGCAACCCGATCAAGGTGCGCGGCACCGGTTACTTCGCGCGGTGTCTGCAGCACGAGACCGACCACCTGTACGGCTACCTGTACATCGACCGGCTCTCCAAGCGCGACCGCAAGGACGCCCTGCGGCAGATGGCCGAGAACGAGCCCCGCTACCCCGTGGTCGCGAACGACTGAGACAGCGGACGGCAGCTGAGGCGCGAGCCTCGTCCGCGCCGGGTCCGCCCTCAGGCGGCCTCCGGGCCGCGGAACGTCCTGCGGTAGGCCTGCGGAGTCGTGCCCAGGGACCGTACGAACTGATGGCGCAGGGCGGCGGCGGTGCCGAAGCCGGTGCGCCAGGCGATCGTGTCCACCGTCTCGTCCGTCGCCTCCAGCAACCGCTGGGCCAGCAGTACCCGCTGGCGCAGGATCCAGCGGTACGGGGTGGTCCCGGTCTCCTGCTGGAAGCGGCGGGCGAACGTGCGCGGGGACATGTGCGCGCGGGCGGCGAGCTGCTCGACGGTGACCTCCTCGTCGAGGTGCTCCTCCATCCACACGAGCACCTCGCCCACCGTGTCGCACTGCGAGCGCGGCAGCGGCCGCTCGATGTACTGGGCCTGGCCGCCGTCGCGGTGCGGCGGTACGACCATCCGCCGGGCGATCCTGTTGGCGACGTCCGGCCCCTGCTCCTTGCGGACGATGTGCAGACAGGCGTCGATCCCGGCCGCCGTGCCCGCCGAGGTGATCACCGGGTCCGCGTCCACGTACAGCACGTCCGGCTCGACCACCGCCCGTGGATACTGCCGGGCCAGCTCCTCGGCGTGCCGCCAGTGCACCGCGCAGGGCCGCCCGTCCAGCAGGCCGGCCGCGCCGAGCACGAACACCCCCGAGCACACGCTCAGCACCCGGGCGCCCCGGTCGGCTGCCCGGCGCAGCGCGTCCAGCAGCTCGGCCGGGTAGATCCGGCGCACATAGCTCTCGCCCGCCGGTACGACGACGAGGTCGGCCTCGTCGAGGCGGTCCAGGCCGTACGGCGTGGAGATCGTGAACCCGGCGTGCGTCCGCAGGGTCGGGCCCTCCGCCGACGCGACCGCGAAGTCGTACACCGGCAGGCCCTCGTCGCTGCGGTCGAGGCCGAAGACCTCACAGACGACGCCCAGTTCGAAGGGATGCACACCGTCCATGAGGATGGCGGCCACATTCTTGAGCATGCTGCCAGTGTGCATGGGAAGTGGCAGTAATTCGAGGGGGGGCGGCAGTCCTGCCACTGTTTGTCAGGAGTGTTCGGCGCGACAGTGGTGTCCATGGATACGACACAGCTGCAAGGACTCATCGGAACACTGGCCGTTCTCGGGTTGCTCGCCCTGGTCGTGCTGCCCTCGATCATCGGCATCGTGCACGACCGGCGCATCGACCGGCAGCTCAGGCAGGCGGAGGAACGTGCCGCCACCCTCGACGGGCCCGGCCCGGAGCGCCACGTCCGCGGCACCTCCGCGCACGCGCACCGCATCGCCCGCGCCGCCTGATCGACGGGCAGCGCGGGGAAGCCGTCACGCTCAAGTGACCTCGGCGGTCTAGAAGTCCTCGTCCAGGTCGACGGTGCCCTCCACCGCGACCTGGTACGCGGACGGACGCCGCTCGAAGAAGTTGGTCAGCTCCTGGACGCCCTGCAACTCCATGAAGGAGAACGGGTTCTCGGAGCCGTAGACCGGCGCGAAGCCGAGGCGCGTCAGCCGCTGATCGGCGACGCACTCCAGGTACTGCCGCATCGACTCGGTGTTCATGCCCGGCAGGCCGTCACCGCACAGGTCGCGCCCGAACTGCAGCTCGGCCTCCACGGCCTCCTTCAGCATGTCCGTGACCTGCTGCTGGAGCCGGTCGTCGAAGAGCTCCGGCTCCTCCTTGCGCACGGTGTCCACCACCTCGAAGGCGAAGGACATGTGCATCGTCTCGTCGCGGAACACCCAGTTGGTGCCCGTCGCCAGACCGTGCAGCAGGCCCCGGCTGCGGAACCAGTAGACGTACGCGAAGGCGCCGTAGAAGAACAGGCCCTCGATGCACGCGGCGAAGCAGATGAGGTTGAGCAGGAAGCGGCGGCGGTCCGCCTTGGACTCCAGGCGGTCCAGCTTGTCCACCGAGTCCATCCAGGTGAAGCAGAACTCCGCCTTCTCGCGGATGGAGGGGATGTTCTCCACCGCCGCGAAGGCCGCCGTCCGGTCCTCCGGGTCGGGGAGGTAGGTGTCCAGGAGCGTCAAGTAGAACTGGACGTGCACGGCCTCCTCGAAGAGCTGACGGCTCAGGTACAGCCGCGCCTCGGGGGAGTTGATGTGCTTGTACAGCGTCAGCACCAGGTTGTTCGCCACGATCGAGTCGCCCGTCGCGAAGAACGCGACCAGGCGGCCGATCAGGTGCTGCTCGGCTGGGGAGAGCTTCGCGAGGTCGGTGACGTCCGAGTGGAGGTCGACCTCCTCGACGGTCCAGGTGTTCTTGATCGCGTCCCGGTAGCGCTCGTAGAAGTCCGGGTAGCGCATGGGGCGGAGAGTCAGCTCGAAGCCGGGATCGAGGAGATTCTGGTTGCTGGGCATTACTGGCAGGCCTCGCAGGACTCGGGGTTTTCCAGGGAGCAGGCGAGGGCCTCTTCGGAGGTCACCTGCTGGACGGGGATGGTCTTCTCAGGCTGGGTCTGGGTCTGGGCCTGTGCCGCGCGGGCGATGCGGGTCGCCGGGCGGGAGCGCAGGTAGTACGTCGTCTTCAGGCCCGACTTCCAGGCGTACGCGTACATCGAGGAGAGCTTGCCGATGGTCGGCGTCTCCAGGAACAGGTTCAGCGACTGGGCCTGGTCCAGATACGGCGTGCGGGCGGCGGCCATGTCGATCAGGCCGCGCTGCGGGATCTCCCAGGCCGTGCGGTACAGCGCCCGTACATCGGCCGGGATCCACGTGAACTCCTGCACCGAGCCGCCCGAGTCGCGCAGCGCCTCGCGGGTGCGGGCGTCCCAGACGCCCAGCTTCTTCAGGTCTTTCACCAGGTACGAGTTGACCTGGAGGAACTCACCGGACAGGGTCTCGCGCTTGAACAGGTTGGACACCTGCGGCTCGATGCACTCGTACACCCCCGCGATGGACGCGATGGTGGCCGTGGGCGCGATCGCCAGGAGCAGGGAGTTGCGCAGGCCGGTCGACGCGATGCGCTCGCGCAGGGCCGCCCAGCGCTCCGGCCAGGTGAACTCGACGCCGTAGTGGTCGGGGTGCAGCACACCGCGGGCCGTACGGGTCTTCTCCCAGGCCGGCAGCGGGCCGCCCCGCTCGGCGAGGTCGGCGGAGGCCTCGTACGCGGCGAGCATGACGCGCTCGGCGATCCGCGTGGAGAGGGCCTTCGCCTGGGGGGAGTCGAAGGGCAGGCGCAGCTGGAAGAAGACGTCCTGCAGGCCCATCGCGCCGAGGCCGACCGGGCGCCACCTGGCGTTGGAGCGGCCCGCCTGCTCGGTCGGGTAGAAGTTGATGTCGACGACACGGTCGAGGAAGGTGACGGCGGTGCGGACGGTCTCGTCCAGCCGCTCCCAGTCCATGTCGCCCGTCGCCCGGTCGACGAACGCGCCCAGGTTCACCGAACCCAGGTTGCAGACCGCCGTCTCCCCGTCGTCCGTGACCTCCAGGATCTCCGTGCAGAGGTTGGAGGAGTGGACGACATGGCCCGGCTCGGCCGTCTGGTTGGCCGTGCGGTTGGCCGCGTCCTTGAAGGTCATCCAGCCGTTGCCGGTCTGCGCGAGGGTGCGCATCATACGGCCGTACAGATCACGGGCCGGGATGGTCTTCTTCGCCAGGCCGTTCGCCTCCGCCTCGCGGTACGCGGTGTCGAACTCCTCGCCCCACAGGTCGACCAGCTCGGGCACATCGGCCGGGGAGAACAGGGACCACTGCTCGTCGGCGTTCACCCGGCGCATGAACTCGTCCGGGATCCAGTGCGCCAGGTTCAGGTTGTGCGTACGCCGGGCGTCCTCACCGGTGTTGTCGCGCAGCTCCAGGAACTCCTCGATGTCGGAGTGCCAGGTCTCCAGGTAGACCGCGGCCGCGCCCTTGCGCCGGCCGCCCTGGTTCACGGCGGCCACCGAGGCGTCCAGGGTCTTCAGGAATGGCACGATGCCGTTGGAGTGCCCGTTGGTGCCCCGGATCAGCGAACCGCGCGAGCGGATGCGGGAGTACGACAGACCGATGCCGCCGGCGTGCTTCGAGAGGCGGGCCACCTGGTGGTAGCGGTCGTAGATGGAGTCCAGCTCGTCCAGCGGGGAGTCGAGGAGGTAGCAGGACGACATCTGGGGGTGGCGCGTGCCGGAGTTGAAGAGGGTGGGGGAGGAGGGGAGGTAGTCGAGGCGGCTCATGAGCCTGTAGAGCGCGGCGACTTCGTCGACGGCACGGACGGTGTCGTCCTCGGCGAGGCCGGCGGCGACGCGCAGCATGAAGTGCTGGGGCGTCTCGATGACCTTGCGGGTGATCGGGTGCCGGAGCAGATAGCGGCTGTGCAGGGTGCGCAGGCCGAAGTAGCCGAAGCGGTCGTCGCCGGCCGGGTCGATCAGGGCGTCGAGACGCCCGGCGTGGACACGCGTGAACTCCGCCGTGCGGTCGGCGACGAGGCCTTCACGGTGGCCCACCGCGATGGACTCTGTGAACGTCGTGACGCCCTGCGAGGCGGCCTCGGCGCGGATGCCGATGGCCAGCAGCCGGGCGGCCAGCTTCGCATAGGCGGGGTCCTCGGAGATGAGGCCCGCGGCCGCCTCCGTGGCCAGCTCGCGCAGTTCCACGGCCATTTCGGCGGAGGCCGCACGCGAGGACCGGCCGCGCAGCGCGGCGGCGGCGACCCTGCCGGGGTCGGCGTCGGGGAGGTCGGCGGTCAGCTCGGTCAGGGTCCGCAGCAACGCGGTACCGGGACCGTCGGTCTCCGTCGCCGGGGCGGCTGAAGCCAGTTCGGCTGAAACCGGGTCGGCTGGCGCGATGGTCACGTGGGGGCTCTCCCTCGCTGAAGCAAGGGGCCTTGCGGAAGGCAGGCAGCAGCACACGAGCGCACCGGGGCGTCGCGTCCACCGGCCCATTCCACGAGGCCCGGACGTCAGGGCACCCGGACCGGACGGCCGGGCGCACTGTCGGCAGGTGTTCGGACTGAACAGGCGTGCGCGATGGAGATGAACGCACGCAAGTACACCGTTGCGGGACAGTTCCGGATTCGCACCGGATTCCCCTGCGACGACAGCGAGCATGAGCATACATCTAGTGCCGAGGCGCGGCGCCACCCCCACATGTTGTGTCGCATTCGGTTTCCCAGGGTGTCAGAGCGTCAACTCGTAGGTGATCAGCGTGAGGTCGAAGAGGTCGGGGAGGGGCTTCCAGTCGCGCTCGGGTGTGCGAGCGAAGCCCAGGCGTTCGTAGATGCGATGGGCGGCGTGCATGGTCCGCTGGGTCGACAGGACGACGCGTGCACAGCCCTCCACGGCCCGGGCGCGCTCCAGACAGGCCCGTACGAGCGCCTCGCCGGCACCCCGCCCACGCGCTTCCGGAGCGACTGCCAGCATCCGTATCTCGGCCTCTCCCGCACGGGCGATGTCGGCCATGGGGCCGCCCGCCGGGACGAAGGTCACCCCGCCGAGCACCCGGCCGTCCGCCACCGCCACGAGCACCTCGGCCGCGGCGGCCCGCTTCGCCACGTCACGCAACTCGCACAGATACTCGTCGCTCTCTCCGAAGTCCAGCAGTCCGTCGCCGAGGTAGGCCTGTGCGGTGATCTCGCCGAGCGTGGCGTACTCGTCGGGGGAGATCTGCCTGATGGTGATGTCCATGGCTCGCAGTCTGCCGCAGCGGTGGGAAAGCGGGTCCGAGGTTTTCCACAGGGGCGACGACTTGTCCGATGATCAGCCAGGTGCCGCCGCTCGGCAGCGAACCCGCTCAGCCCACCGCAGGCCACCGCGGCAGCGTCGCCACGAAGTCCTCGCTGAAGTCGCGGGTGCCCGGGCCCAGGGCGACGCGGCCGGTGGCGCGCAGGCGGGCGGTCAGGGCGGGGGACTCGGAGTAGTAGACGCGGCGGGCGGCGGCCGGGACGAACACGGTCTGGCCGCGCGTGAGTTCGCTCGCGCACTCCACGACGACGGCGCCCTCGGCGGCCTCGACGAACGCCTCGTCCCCGCAGACCCCCACGGCCAGCGGATCGTGCAGCGGGCAGGTGCCGTCTCCGCCGTGGCGGGTGTAGGCGTCCATGTAGGTGCGCATGAGCCGGGCGGCGAGGGCCGTGCCCGGGCCCGCGGCCTCCAGCGCGGCGAGGTCCGCGGGGCGGAACAGCCAGCGGTGCGAGGCGTCCAGGTCGACCATGGTGAACGGGATGCCGGAGGAGAGGACGATCTCGGCGGCGACGGGGTCGGCCCAGATGTTGAACTCGGCGACCGGGGTGAAGTTTCCCGGCACCTGGGCGGCGCCGCCCATGAACACGAACTTGCCGACGCGGCGGGCGAGGTCCGGGTCCTCCAGCAGTGCGATGGCCACGTTCGTGAGCGGGCCGGTGGCGCATACCGTCAGCTCGCCCTCGTACTCCCGGGAGAGCCGCAGCAGGGCCTGCGCGGACGATTCCGTGGGGTGCGGGGCCGACGAGTCGGGGAGGGTTTCGTGGCCGAGGCCTGCCGGGCCGTGGAAGGCGGAGGCCTCTCGGTAGGGGAGGCGGGACAGGGGGCGGCCCGCGCCTCGGTGTACCGGGACGTCGGCGTCGATGCGTAGGGCTCGGGCCAGGGCGCGGGCGTTGGTGTAGGTCGCCTCGGCGGGGAGGTTGCCGCCGACCGATGTGTAGGCCTTGAGGTCCCAGAGGCCGGTGCCGAGCAGGTACTGCAGGGCTACGGCGTCGTCGATACCGGGGTCGCTGTCCAGGACGATCGGTGTGCGGGCGGTCACATGGCCAGCGTAACCGGATGTCTTTCGCCCCCGCCGCCCCTACCCGTCCCATCCCAGGGGCTGCGCCCCTTCGACCCCCATCCGCGGGTCCGGTGGGGCTTCTCGCGCAGTTCCCCGCGCCCCTGAAAAGCAGGGGCTGCGCCCCGTGCTTTTCGGCCCGCAGGGGCCGTGTCTTTTCAGGGGCGCGGGGAACTGCGCGACCAGCCCCCACCCACCCGCACCCGACATCGCACCCCCTCGGGGTCGAAGGGGCAGCGCCCCTGGGGATGGGACGGGTAGGGGCGGCGGGGGCGAGGAAAGGCCCCGCGCCGCCCCGGAACCCGGCGACGACCTAGTGGCTCGCCCCCGCCGTCGCCGGCGGCAGTTCCACCTGGACGCCCGCGTCGCCCGCGTCCGCCGTGTAGTCCTCCGGCTTGGTCTCGTCGATGCCGTCGGGGGCCTTGGCAGCCCGCAGGACGAAGGTGAGGACCACCGTGACCACGAGGTTGAGGACGAAGGCCGTCAGGCCGATGTAGCCGATCTCGCCGATCCCGGGGATCTCCGCCGAGGAGCCGCCGAAGTGCTTCTGGGTGGGGGAGGCCACGCCGTACGCGGCGATCGTGCCGTAGAGCATGCCGACCGCCCAGCCGGCGATGAGGGCCCAGCGGTGGAACCAGCGGGTGAACAGGCCGCCGACGAGGGCCGGGAAGGTCTGGAGGATCCAGATGCCGCCCAGGAGCTGGAAGTTGATGGCGACCGTCTTGTCCATGGTGAGGACGAAGGCCAGCGCGCCCACCTTCACCAGCAGGGACACCAGCTTGGAGACCTTGGTCTCCTGCGCGGGCGTGGCGTCCGGATTGATGAAGTCCTTGTAGATGTTGCGGGTGAAGAGGTTCGCCGCCGCGATGGACATGATCGCCGCGGGGACCAGCGCTCCGATACCGATGGCGGCGAAGGCGACGCCCGCGAACCAGTCGGGGAACATCGTCTCGAACAGCTGCGGGATGGCGAGCTGGCCGTTCTGCACCTGGATCCCGGCCGCGATCGCCATGAAGCCCAGCAGGGCGAGCAGGCCCAGCATCAGCGAGTACAGCGGCAGGATCGTGGTGTTGCGGCGGATGACCTCGCGGCTCCTGGACGACAGCGTCGCCGTGATCGAGTGCGGGTACATGAAGAGCGCCAGCGCCGAGCCGAGGGCCAGCGTCGCGTAGGTCCACTGGTTGGCGTCGCCCGGGACGAGCGCGCCGCGCGGCTTGTCCGTCGCCGGGTTGGTCTGGCTGTACGCCTCGCCCGCCTTGGCGAAGATGTCGTCGAAGCCGCCGAGCTTGATCGGGATGTAGATGATCGCCACCGCGATGACGATGTAGATCAGGGTGTCCTTCACGAACGCGATCAGCGCGGGGGCACGCAGACCCGAGGAGTAGGTGTAGGCCGCCAGCACGCCGAAGGCGATCAGCAGCGGCAGGTCCTTGATGAACCAGTTGGTGTCCTCGCCGCCGCCGACACCCATCACGTCCAGCACGGCCTGGATGCCGACGAGTTGGAGCGCGATGTACGGCATGGTCGCGAGGATGCCGGTCACGGCGACCGCCAGGGACAGGCCCTTCGAGCCGAAGCGGCCGCGTACGAAGTCCGAGGTCGTCACATAGCCGTGCTTGTGGGAGACCGACCACAGGCGGGGCAGGAAGGTGAAGATCAGCGGGTAGACCAGGATCGTGTAGGGCACCGCGAAGAACCCGGCCGCGCCCGCCGCGTAGATCGCCGCCGGTACGGCGACGAAGGTGTACGCGGTGTAGAGGTCTCCGCCGAGCAGGAACCAGGTGACCCAGGTGCCGAACGACCGGCCGCCCAGACCCCATTCGTCGAGGCTGTGCTCGTTCTCGGCCTTGCGCCAGCGCGCGGCCAGGAAGCCCATGACCGTGACGGCCAGGAAGAAGAAGATGAAGACGGCGAGTGCCACGCCGTTCACGCCGTCCTTCACTGCGCGGCACCCCCACTCCGGGCCTCGGACGTGCGGGCGCGCTGGTCACGCTGCCACAGGACGTACGCGGTGGCGGTGAGCGCGGTGGAGATGAGCACCCAGGCCATCTGGTACCAGTAGAAGAACGGGATGCCGATGAACGCCGGGTCCGTCTTGGCGTACGAGCCGACCCAGAGCATCGCCGCGAACGGGGCGAGCAGGCACAGGGCGATGACCACCCGGACCGGTGTCACCACCGGTCTCGCCGGCGGCTTCACTTCAGGCGCGTCTGACATACCACGGCTCCGTCCCCTCACTGATGACCTGTGATCACGCGTGTAATGCGCAGGAAATCTAAGGGACGGTTCCGTCTTATGGAACCCCTGTCCGCATAACGGATGTGTGCTGGTTCCGGGGAGGAGCCGGGCCGCCGAACGGGATCCCTTCCCCGCTCAGCAGCAGCGGAACCCCTGCCGCGGATCCGTTTCCTGCCGGTCCGTCCGCATGCGCTCGAACTCGCGTCGTGACGGCACGGGCGCGTCGGGGTCGTGGTCGCGCAGATGCTCCACATAACGGTCGTACGCCGACTCGCCGGTCAGCTCACGTACGTACCAGCGCACGCCCCTGGCCGCACTAACGACCCCGAGCGCCGCCCTGCCCAGCACCGACCGCATCGCGCGCCGCCTCCTCCTTCTCCTCCTTGGTCGGGATCAGCCCGGCCGGGGCGACGATCTTCGACTCGACGTACGTGGCCTCGCTGAGCGTGGACAGCGCGGGACGGCGGACATGCCGTACGCAGACCCGGGCGGCGTCCGCGATCACCACGATGATCAGCAGGGCGAGGAGCGCCGACAGCACACCGTCGACCGTGGAGTTGGTGACGATGGTGTGCATGTCGTCCATGCTCTTGGCGGGGGCGATGACCTCGCCCCGGTCGATCCCGTCCTGGTAGACGTCGCGCTGCTTGAAGAAGCCGACGCGCGGGTCGCTGGAGAACACCTTCTGGTAGCTCGCGGTCAGGGTGACCGTCGCGTCCCAGGCCAGCGGAACGCCCGTGATCCAGGCCCACTTCAGCCGCCCCGACTTCACCAGCAGCGTCGTACAGACCGTCAGCGCGACCGCCGCCAGCAGCTGGTTCGAGATGCCGAAGACGGGGAACAGCTGGTTGATCCCGCCGAGGGGTTCGTGGACGCCCACCCACAGGAAGTAGCCCCACAGCCCGCACACGATCGCGCTGGTGATGACCAGGCCGGGCTTCCAGCTGATGTCCTTGAACGGCCGGTAGAGGTTGCCGAGGGTGTCCTGGAGCATGAACCGGCCCACGCGGGTGCCGGCGTCGAGGGCGGTCAGGATGAACAGCGCCTCGAACATGATCGCGAAGTGGTACCAGAAGGCGCGCAGCCCGTCGCCCGTGACCTGCGAGAAGATCTCCGAGACCCCGACGGCGAGCGTGGGCGCGCCGCCGGTCCTGGACAGCAGCGACGCCTCCTCGACGTTCTTCGCGGCGGCCGCCAGCTCCTCCGGCGAGATCGAGTAGCCCCAACCGCTCACCACCTGGGAGGCGTTCTGCACGGTGTCCCCGATGACCCCGGCGGGCGCGTTCATCGCGAAGTACAGCCCCGGGTCGATGATCGAGGCCGCGATCAGTGCCATCACGGCCACGGACGACTCCATCAGCATGGAGCCGTAGCCGATCATCCGGACCTGTGTCTCCTTCTGGATCATCTTCGGCGTCGTACCGGAGGAGATGAGGGCGTGGAAGCCGGACAGCGCCCCGCAGGCGATCGTGATGAAGACGAACGGGAAGAGCGAGCCCGCGAAGACCGGCCCGTCGCCGCGCGAGGCGAAGTCCGTCACCGCGTCCATCTTCAGCGTCGGCAGGGCGAAGACGACCCCCAGCGCGAGCAGCACGATCGTGCCGATCTTCATGAAGGTGGAGAGGTAGTCGCGGGGCGCGAGCAGCATCCACACCGGCAGGATCGAGGCGATGAACCCGTACGCCACCAGCCAGATCACAAGTGGCTCAGTCCTGCGGCCGCTTGAGCCTCGCCACGAACTTGTACCGGTCGCCTCGGTACACGGACCGCACCCACTCCACCGGCTGCCCGTCCTTGTCCAGCGAGTGGCGGGAGAGCATCAGCATCGGCAGGCCCACGTCCGTGCCCAGCAGGCCGGCCTCACGCGGGGTGGCCAGCGAGGTCTCGATGGTCTCCTCGGCCTCGGCGAGATGGACGTCGTAGACCTCGGCGAGTGCGGTGTAGAGGGAGGTGTACTTGACCAGTGACCTGCGCAGCGCGGGGAAGCGCTTGGCGGACAGGTGGGTCGTCTCGATCGCCATCGGTTCGCCGTTGGCCATGCGGAGGCGCTCGATGCGCAGGACCCGGCCGCCGGCGGTGATGTCGAGCAGCCCGGCGAGGGTGTCGTCGGCGGTGATGTAGCCGATGTCCAGCAGCTGCGAGGTGGGTTCGAGGCCCTGGGCCCGCATGTCCTCGGTGTACGAGGTCAGTTGCAGCGCCTGGGAGACCTTCGGCTTGGCGACGAACGTGCCCTTGCCCTGGATGCGCTCAAGGCGCCCCTCGACGACCAGCTCCTGCAACGCCTGCCGCACGGTCGTGCGCGAGGTGTCGAACTCGGCGGCGAGCGTGCGCTCGGGCGGCACCGGCGTGCCGGGCGGCAGCGTCTCGGTCATGTCGAGCAGGTGCTTCTTCAGGCGGTAGTACTTGGGCACGCGTGCGGTACGGACGGTCGCCCCGTTCTCGTTCTCCGCACTGCTGACGTCGGTGCTCATGCTCCGCCTTCCCGGCTCCTCGTGGCGTGATCCCTCTGTATACCTTCGCAGGCCCCGCTGGTCTAGTCCACGGTGCGATCCCCGTTGGTCTACTCCGCGAAGGTGCAGTGGTCTACCCGGAGAGTGTGGCTCAACCGCGCGGTTTTCGCTGGCTTATTACATAAAGGTTCTTGCATATGTAGGTCGCATAACGGCTGGTGGGAGGGGGTTCGAGCACCCTTGACAGAGTGAATGGTCTCAGCCAAGCTCCGGCGTACTGGTCTACACCATTGGTCCAGGTCCTGGCCCCATGGGCGGTACGTCTGTCACCGCGGGGAGCAGGGGGGTTTGTGGCATCCCTGAGCAATGGCATCCCTGAGGAGGGTGGCGTGAAGAGGAAGCTGACGACCGCGATCTGTGTCGCGGGCATGATGGTCTCCATCGCGGCGTGCGGGGGCGGCGAGAGCGGACGTGAGAGCTCGGACACGGGTGCGGACACCAAGGAGCTGACCGTCTGGCTCACCGTGGACGCGCAGAACAACTGGCCGGAGCTGGTCAAGGCCGCCGACGCGGCGATCGAGAAGAAGCACCCCGGGATCACGATCAAGCACGAGTACTACGGCTGGCCCGACAAGAACGCCAAGCTCGACGCCGTCCTCGCCACCGACAAGGCCCCCGACGTGGTCGAGATGGGCAACACGGAGATGCTCGCCTACATGGTCAAGGGCGCCTTCGCCCCTGTCGACCCGGCGAAGTTCGACGGCTCCGACGCCTGGCTGGACGGCCTGAAGGCCTCCGTCACCTATGAGGGCAAGACCTACGGCGTCCCGTACTACGCCGGCGGACGTGTCGCCAACTGGCGCAAGGACCTCTTCGCCGCGGCGGGCGTCAAGTCCGCCCCGAAGACGTACGAGGAGCTCACGGCCGCCCTCGACAAGGTCCAGAAGAAGCAGGGCGACAAGTTCAGCGCCTGGTACCAGCCCACCCGCGACTGGTACGCGGCCATGTCCTTCGTCTACGACGCCGGCGGCTCCATAGCGGTCGAGTCCGGCAGCGAGTGGAAGGCCAACCTCTCCTCCCCGGAGTCCATCAAGGGCCTGAACGAGTTCAAGAACGTCGTCGACACGTACATGCACGGCGACAAGACCAAGGACGAGTCCGACCGTTACATCGTCTACGGCCAGGGCAAGTCCGGCATGATCTTCGCCCCCGCCTGGGAGGGCGCGACCGCCGCGGCCAAGGAGAACGACAAGACCGGCAAGCTCGAAGGCAACGTCGAGAACTTCGTGATGCCCGGCCCGTCCGGCAAGAACCTGCCCGTCTTCCTCGGCGGATCGGACCTCGCCGTCCCGGTGAAGTCCGACGCGCAGACCGTCGCCGCCGAGTGGATCAACGCCTTCACCGGCTCCTCCGGCCAGAAGGGCCTGATCGAGAAGGGCAACCTGCCCAACAACAAGACCGACCTCGCCACCCTCAAGGACGACCCGGCGACGGCGGTCCCGGCCACCGCGGCCGAGTCCAACTGGTTCGTCCCGATGGCGCCCGGCTGGGGCCAGGTCGAGAAGGCGCAGATCCTGCAGACCATGCTGCAGTCCATCGGCACCGGCAAGCAGTCGGTCGAGGAGGCCGCGAAGGAAGCGGACGCCGAGATCGACAAGGTCATCAACACCAAGTGACGGTGACCTGCCGGTCGGGCCTGGCCGTGGTGGCCGGGCCCGACCGGGAGGTGCCGCGGTGGCCGGCCGGTGGGTGACATCGGTTCGGCCGGTGGTGATTTACGAAAGTGCCGCGATGGGGTGTCGGGTCGGTGCCGGTGCGTCGTGGCTGGTCGCGCAGTTCCCCGCGCCCCTCTGGGGGGCGCCTGCTGCCGGCCCCTCCTTTAGTTGCTTAGGAGCGCGATGAGTGCCGCAGACACGACTGCCCCTGCGAAGATGCCGCCCGCGCGGCCCGCACCCCCGCCACCGTCGGCGGCCCCGGAACGGCCGGGCAGAAAGCGGACTCCCGGCGGCGCCGCCGTCCCCTGGGCCCTCCTGGCCCCCTGCCTGCTGATCCTCGCCCTCGTCCTCGGCTATCCGCTGGTCCGGCTCGTCACCCTGTCCTTCCAGGAGTTCGGCCAGTCCCAGCTGTGGGGATTCAAGCCCGCGGAGTCGGTCGGCTTCGACAACTTCTCCAAGGTGCTGGGTGACAGCGAGTTCTGGACGGTCGTCGTCCGGACCATCGTCTTCGCCGCCGCCTGCGTCACCTTCACGATGGTCATCGGCATGGCGATCGCCCTGCTGCTCCAGCGGGTCTCCGGCTGGGTGAAGACGCTCATCAACATCGCCCTGGTGGCGAGTTGGGGCATGCCGATCATCGTGGCCACCACCGTCTTCAAGTGGCTCTTCGACTCCGACTACGGCGTCCTCAACGCGCTCCTCAGCAAGCTCCCCGGCGTCGACATGATCGGCCACAACTGGTTCGCCAGCGGCGCCGAGGGCCTGGCCGTCATCACGCTCCTCGTGGTGTGGGGCGCGGTGCCGTTCGTCGTCATCACCCTCAGCGCCGGACTCACCCAGGTGCCGAAGGAGTTGGAGGAGGCCGCCCGCCTCGACGGTGCCGGCGCGTGGGGCGTGTTCCGCTACGTCACCCTTCCCATCCTCAAGCCGATCATCGTGATGCTCACGACCCTGTCGGTCATCTGGGACATGGGCGTCTTCCCACAGGTCTTCGTGATGCGGGGCGGGCACCCGGAGGCCGAGTTCCAACTGCTCACCACCTACTCGTACGACAAGGCGTTCGTGGTCAACGACTACGCGCAGGGCTCGGCGATCGCCCTGCTGACCGTGCTGTTGCTGCTCGGCGTGATCGGGGTCTACATGCGTCAGATGCTGAAGATCGGAGAGGTCGAATGAGTACCGCCACTGTCTCCGGCCCCCGGAGGTCCAAGCTCGGCTGGAACCTCCTCGGTCTGTTCGTCTTCGTCACCGCGGGCTTCCCCGTCTACTGGATGCTGAACACGGCATTCAAGCCCGCCAAGGACGCGATCGACCCCGACCCCAGCCTGCTGCCGACGTCGATCACCTTCGCCAACTTCGGCCGGGCACTGGACATCGCCGACTTCTGGGGCCCGGTCGGCCGCAGCCTCGTCGTCTCCCTCACGGTCGTCGTGGTCGGCATCGTCGTCGGCATGCTGGCGGCCCTCGCCATCTCCCGCTTCGCCTTCCGCGGCCGCAAGGTGGTGATCGTCGGCATCCTGGCGGTGCAGATGGTCCCGCTGGTCGCGATGATCATCCCGGTCTTCCTGCTCCTGAACGACCTCGGCCAGTACGACCGCCTCAGCGGCCTCGTCCTCACCTATCTGACCTTCATCCTCCCGTTCACCGTGTGGACCCTGCGCGGCTTCATCGTCAACATCCCGCGCGAACTGGAGGAGGCGGCCATGGTCGACGGCTGCTCCCGCACCACCGCCTTCCTCCGTGTGGTCTTCCCGCTGCTCGCGCCCGGCATGGTGGCGACCTCGGTCTACGGCTTCATCCAGGCGTGGAACGAGTATCTGTACGCCCTGATGCTGATGAGCCAGGAGAAGCAGACCGCGACCGTCTGGCTCGGCAACTTCACCACCAAACACGGCACCGAATACGCCCCGATGATGGCCGGCTCCACCCTGATGGCCGTGCCGATCGTCGTCCTCTTCCTCCTCGTCCAGCGCAAGATGGCCGCGGGCCTCACCGCGGGCGCCGTGAAGGGATAACCCCACCCGATGACGACATTCGCCACTGGCCCGACCGGTTCACATTCGGGACAGGACGCTCTCACGCGCGACGCGCTGACGGTCCTCCAGCCCGGATTCACGGGCACCACCGCCCCCGACTGGCTGCTGCGCCGCCTCGGCGAGGGCCTCGCCTCCGTCGGCCTCTTCGGCCGGAACATCACCTCGCCCGAGCAACTGGCCGCCCTCACTGACCGGTTGCGCGCCGAGCACGAGGACGTCCTGGTCGCCATCGACGAGGAGGGCGGCGACGTCACCCGCCTGGAGGTCCGCACCGGCTCCTCCTTCCCCGGCAACCACGCCCTGGGCGCGGTCGACGACGTGGACCTGACCAGCAAGGTCGCCTTCGCGCTGGGCCACCGCCTGGCGGAGTGCGGCGTCAACTTCAACTGGGCCCCGTCGGCCGACGTGAACGCCAACCCCGCCAACCCCGTCATCGGCGTCCGCTCCTTCGGCGCCGACCCCGAGCTGGTCGCCCGTCACACGGCCGCCTATGTCACCGGCCTCCAGGCCGCGGGTGTCGCCGCCTGCACCAAGCACTTCCCGGGCCACGGCGACACCGCCGTCGACTCCCACCTCTCCCTGCCCCGCATCGACGCGGACCGCGCGCTCGTGGACTCCCGCGACCTGGCCCCCTTCCGGGCCGCCATCGGCGCCGGATCGCGCGCGATGATGAGCGCCCACATCCTGGTCCCCGCCCTGGACCCCGACCTCCCGGCAACGTTGTCCCGCGGCATCCTGACGGACCTCCTCCGCGGCGAACTCGGCTACGACGGCCTCATCGTCACCGACGGCATGGAGATGCGCGCCATCGCCGGCACCTACGGCATCGAACACGGCAGCGTCCTCGCCCTCGCCGCCGGAGCCGACGCCATCTGCGTCGGCGGCGGCCTCGCCGACGACGAGACCGTCCGCCGCCTCCGTGACGCCCTCATCACCGCCGTCCGCACCGGCGATCTCCAGGAAGAACGCCTCGCGGACGCGGCCGGCCGGGTCCGGGCCCTGGCGAAGTGGACCCGGTCGGCCGCCGGGGGAGCGCGGCGCGGCGCCGGGACAGACCACGAGGTCATCGGCGACACCGAGGAGGCCGCGAACCTCGGGGGAGTCGGCCTCGTGGCCGCCCGGCGCGCGCTCACGTCGACCTTCGCGGAGCCCTACGAGCCGCCCACCCAGCCCTTGTACGTCGCCGCCTTCACCCCCGTGGCGAACATCGCGGTGGGCGACGAGACCCCCTGGGGCGTCGGCGCGGAACTGGCCCGCCTCCTCCCGGGCACCGAGACGGGCACCTTCGCGGGCGACAGCGCCGGCGCCTCCGCGCTGGCGGTCGCCGGCACCCGCCGTATCGTCGCCGTCGTCCGCGACGAACACCGCCACCCCTGGATGACCACCGCCCTCGACACCCTCCTCAGCACCCGCCCCGACACCATCGTGGTGGAGATGGGCATCCCCCAGTCCCCACCCCGCGGCCCCCTCCACATCGCGACGCACGGCGCGGCGAGGGTGTGCGGAAGGGCGGCGGCGGAGGTCGTCGCGGGAGTGCGCTAGAGGATTCCCCGAAGTACACGTAGACGCCACGGCCCTCCCCAGGGCCGTGGCGCCTACGACGTACTCAGTAGCCCTAGATCCCCTGCCAGGCCGGCTTGTTGTCGTACGTGTGCCGGAAGTAGTCCGCCAGCTTCAGCTTCGACGCGGCTGCCTCGTCCACGACCACGGTCGCGTGCGGATGGAGCTGCAGCGCCGAGGCCGGGCACACCGCGGCCACCGGTCCCTCCACGGTCGCCGCCACGGCGTCCGCCTTCCCCTCGCCCGTGGCCAGCAGGATCAGGTGCCGGGCCTCCAGGATCGTGCCTATGCCCTGGGTGATGACGTGGTGCGGCACCTGCTCGATGTCGCCGTCGAAGAACCGGGCGTTGTCGATCCGGGTCTGCCGGGTCAGCGTCTTGATCCGTGTCCGGGAGGCCAGCGACGAGCACGGCTCGTTGAATCCGATGTGCCCGTCGGTCCCGATGCCGAGCACCTGCAGATCCACACCCCCCGCCTCCGTCAGCGCCCTGTCGTACGCCGCGCTCGCGCCCGCCACGTCCTCGGCGGTCCCGTCGGGCCCCATGAACGCGTCCATGCCGAGCCCCAACGGCTCCAGCACCTCCCGCCGCAGCACCGAGCGGTACGACTCGGGATGCTCGGCCGGCAGCCCCACGTACTCGTCGAGCTGCGCGACCCGCGCCCGCGAGGCGTCCACGGCACCGGACCGCACCTTCGCCGTCAGCGCCTGATAGATGGGCAGCGGCGTCGACCCCGTGGCCACCCCGAGCAGCGCGTCGGGCTTCCGCCGGAGCAACTCCGCCATCGCCTCGGCTATGAGCTCGCCACCCGCCTTGGCATCCGGAACGATGACAACTTCCACGCTGACCCCGCCGATCTGGGAAGAAGGACTCAAGAGGGCTCAACCGGAATCTACCGGGCTCAAGCACCTCCCATGTGGTGTAGACCAATCTACCAGGGGATGTCGCCGGCCCGGCCGGCATTCAGGCCCACCCCCGGACCGTAGCGGGCTACTCTGCGGGTAAGCCGTCGGCAGATGTCGGACGAGGGAACAACAACAAACATCCGCCAACGCATGGACACACGCAGTGGTCTAGTCAACAATGCGTAGTGGGGCATGTGATCGATCAGCGGCCCGGCCGCGGCCGATCACATACGAACGAGAAACCAAGCCTCCGCTTTCCCCGCACAGGAAGGCGGACCGAGGACCCGGCGCTCTCTGCCCTGACTGCTCCGGATCCTCATCCTTCGGCCGACCGGGACCGCACACCCCACGGCCGATGTTGCTCCGGGCTGCGGTGCCGGGAGGGCTGAGGGTCCCTCTCAGGCGCCGCGGCCCGCGGGTGTCCCCGGGGCCGTGCCGAGGCACGGGCGGCTGTTCCTGGCCGTGTCCGTACCGCCAGGTACGCTCGCACACGTGCCCTCCATGAACGAACTCGTCCGCCAGCACACCGCTCTCAGCGACTCCGACCTCGAGTGGCTGCATCTGCTGGTGTCGGAGTGGCAGCTTCTCTCCGACCTCTCCTTCGCCGACCTCGTCCTGTGGGTCCCCACACGCGACGGCACCCGCTATGTCTCCGTGGCCCAGATGCGCCCCAACACGGGCCCCACCTCGTACCAGGACGACATGGTCGGCCACCTGGTCCCCCGCGGCCGCCGCCCCCTTCTCGACGCCGCCCACGACGAGGGCCGCATCGTCCGCGAGGGCGACCCCGAGTGGCGCGAGGAGGTGCCCGTACGGGTCGAGTCCATCCCCGTGCGCAGGGAGGGCCGCGTCCTCGGTGTCATCGCGCGCAACACCAATCTGCTCACCGTGCGCACCCCGAGCCGCCTGGAGCTGACCTACCTCCAGAGCGCGTCCGACCTGGCCCAGATGATCGCCGCCGGCGCGTTCCCGTTCCCCGACCAGCAGGTCGACATGGACGCCTCACCGCGCGTCGGCGACGGCCTGATCAGGCTCGACGCCGACGGCATCGTCCAGTACGCCTCGCCGAACGCCCTCTCCGCGTACCACCGCCTCGGCCTCGCCGCCGACCTCGTGGGCTGCCACCTCGGCCGTACGACCGCCGAACTGGCCCCGTCCCGGGGTCCGGTGGACGAGGCACTGGCCAAGGTGGCGAGCGGGTGGGCGCCGCGCGAGTTCGAGATCGAGTCCGTCGACGGGGTGATCCAGTTCCGCGCGATCCCCCTCAAGCCCAAGGGCCCGCGCATCGGTTCGCTGGTGCTGCTGCGGGACGTGACGGAACTGCGGCGCCGCGAGCGTGAGTTGATCACCAAGGACGCGACCATCCGGGAGATCCACCACCGGGTGAAGAACAACCTCCAGACCGTCGCCGCGCTGCTGCGTCTCCAGGCCCGGCGCATCGAGTCCGAGCGCGGCCGGGAGGCCCTCGAAGAGGCCGTACGACGGGTCGGATCGATCGCCATCGTGCATGAGACGCTGTCCCAGAATCTGGACGAACGCGTGGAGTTCGACGAGATCGCCGACCGGGTGCTCGCCATGGTCGCCGAGATCTCACCCGGCAAGGTCATCGGCCGGCGCACCGGACGCTTCGGCATCCTGGACGCGGAGGTCGCGACCCCGCTCTCCATGGTCCTCACCGAGATCCTGCAGAACGCCCTCGAGCACGGCTTCCGTGAGGGCGACACCGGCAGCGTCGAGGTCTCGGCCGTACGTGGCGGCACCACCACCAAGGAGACCCGCCTCCTCGTCACCGTCCAGGACGACGGCATCGGCCTGCCCGAGGGGTTCGACCCGCATCGCTCGGGCAATCTCGGCCTGCAGATCGTACGGACGCTGGTGGAGGGCGAGTTGGGCGGCACCTTCGACATGGTCCCCGCCCCCGAGCGCGGCACCCAGGTGATCCTCGACATCCCGGTGCGCGCCCAGAAGTAGCGGTGGGGGAGACACCGGCCACCGGAATACGTCGGACGCATGCTTCGCGGTCACCGCGACCGGCGTAGGGAATTCGGCATCGCAAACAGCACCGAGCCCCGGACCATGGTGTGGTCCGGGGCTCGGGCTCGTGGCTGATTAAGCGCACCGGGGGCACTGCGCGCTGCGGCTCGGGGGCGGGAGAAGCGCACTCGCTGTGCGCGCCGCCAAGCTCAGGCTATTGCTGGGTGGGATGTCAGGCGGATGCCTGACGTGCCCGGTTGCGGGCGGCGCGGCGCTTCATGGCGCGGCGCTCGTCCTCGCTGAGACCACCCCAGACGCCGGAGTCCTGGCCGGACTCAAGCGCCCACTGCAGACACTGCTCGATAACCGGGCAGCGACGGCAGACAGCCTTGGCTTCCTCGATCTGCAGCAGCGCAGGACCGGTGTTGCCGATGGGGAAGAAGAGCTCGGGGTCTTCCTCGCGGCAAACGGCGTTGTGACGCCAGTCCATGGCTGCTACCTCTCCTTGGTATTACATGCACGTTGCTTGTGAATGTGAACGCTTTCACGAATCCCTCAACAAGTGAAGGGCCGATCACCAGACGGACTGGTGTGGTCCTGTGATTTGAGGAGGGGTTCCGGCGCTCTTTGCGGAGCCGATGTTGCGGGCTGTCCCGAGCGCCACGTAGAGACTCGCAAACCTCAGCGGCGGATACAACCCCTTCCGGAAAGTTTTTTTTGATTCCTCGGTGTCGACTGTGTCACAGCCGTACTTCCATGGGGTGGACCCTGGCCTAAACGTTCGAGTGGAAGGACTTTTGCCCGTTCCGCTCACACAATCACACGCAGTGCACGGCGTACGCCTGTGAACGTCACGCTCGTACGCAGTCCGAGGTGGTCGCCGTCCATCTGGAGGGGGAGGGGGGCCTTCGAATGCAAGGTGAAGTCGGTCAGGTCATGCAGAGTGGTGGCGTGCTTGCCGCGAGGTCCGCGCTCGGGGGACGAAGTGAGCAACTGTGTGCCATATCGGGCGACCGCGGGCGTCGACATGCGGCTGAGACCGAGCACGTCGAGGCCTTTATCGAACGAGGCCTTAGGCGACGCGTACACCGGGCGATTGCCCAGAAACGTCCACGGGGACGTGTTGCAGACTATGGACAGCACAAGATCGGAAATCGGTTCTTCGCCGGCCCGCTCCAAAGTGATCGTGCCGAGCCTGCGGTGGGGCTCCTCCAGGAACTGCCGGAATACCTGACGCAGGTAAAGAGCGTGTGTGGATTTCCGTCCGCGTTCCCGCTGTTGCTCGACCCGGCCGATCACACCCGCGTCGAATCCGAGGCCGGCGCAGAAGGTGAACCAGCGGGACGGCACCGCCTCGTCCTCCGTGCCCGGGGTGCCCGAGGCCATACCCAGGCCGACCGTGCGCTCCCGGCTCTCGCGCAGCGCGTCCAACAGGACGCCCGTGGCCTCCACCGCGTCGTTCGGCAGGCCGAGGGCGCGGGCGAAGACGTTGGTGGAACCGCCGGGGACCACGGCGAGACGGGGGAGGCGGTCGGGGTCGGGTCCGTGGTGCAGCAGGCCGTTGACGACCTCGTTGACCGTGCCGTCGCCGCCGAGCGCCACGACGAGCTCGATGTCGTCCTTGCCCTCCGCCGCCCGGCGGGCGAGGTCCCGGGCGTGACCCCGGTACTCCGTGGTGACCGCCTCGAGCTTCATCTCACTCGCGAGAGCGTGGATCAGCACATCGCGCGTACGTGCGCTTGTGGTGGTTGCCGCCGGATTGACCACGAGAAGTGCACGCATGGATTGCAGGGTACCTACTGGGTGGTACTCGCCCCATACCGAGGTGCGGATCAAGCGGGAGATCGGGTAGTGACGATGAGCACGTGAGGGCGCGCGGCGGCACCGTGTGTGCCGGGCGCCGGAGCGGGTACCGGGGCCGGGGCGGGCCCTCGGGCGACGGCTACCCTTCAGGGGTGAGCCCTGAGCAGAACCCCACACCGGACACCTCCGACGCCGAGCCCCGCCCCGGGCGGCTGACCGCCGCGGCCGCGCTGGCCGCGCTGGAGGGGGTGGCCCTGCTGGTGGGCGGCGGAGCGATGCTCGTCCTGGGCTTCACCGGCGACTCCGGCGACCTGAGCACCGGTGTCACCGGGGGCATCACGCTCATCGCGCTGGCCCTGCTGCCGCTGATCGCCGCCCGCGGGCTGCTGCTGCGGCGCGGCTGGAGCCGGGGGCCCGCCGTGATCACCCAGATCATGGCGCTGCCGGTGGCCTACAACCTGCTGCGCGCCGACAGCCTGTCGATCCCGGCGGGCATCGTGCTGGCCGCCGTCGCCGTCGCCGCACTGGTCCTGCTGATCAATCCCGCGACGACCCAGGCCCTCGGAATCCAGGGGCCGGGCCGGGCGGAGGAGACGAAGCGATAGCGCTCCGCCGGAGCGCGGCAGGGAAGCGGCGACCGTCGGTGGCTGCGCGCGCCCGCACGGTGGAGCCGCGCGCCGATACAGCCCCACGCCCCTGACGGGGCGGGGCCGCTACTCCTCCACCAGCAGCTTCTCGCGCAGCTGTGCCAGCGTCCTCGCCAGCAGGCGGGAGACGTGCATCTGGGAGATGCCGACCTCCTGCGCGATCTGCGACTGGGTCATGTTGCCGAAGAAGCGCAGGAGCAGGATGCGCTTCTCCCGGGGCGGGAGGTCCTCCAGCAGCGGCTTGAGGGACTCGCGGTACTCGACGCCCTCCAGTGCCTCGTCCTCGGCGCCGAGCGTGTCCGCGACGGCCGGTGACTCGTCGTCGGTGTCGGGGACGTCCAGGGACAGCGTGGAGTACGCGTTGGCCGACTCCAGGCCCTCCAGGACCTCCTCCTCCGAGATGGCCAGCTTCTCGGCCAGCTCGTGCACCGTCGGGGACCGGCCGTGCTGCTGGGACAGCTCGGCCGTGGCCGTGGTCAGCGCGAGGCGCAGCTCCTGCAGCCGGCGCGGCACCCGCACCGCCCAGCCCTTGTCGCGGAAGTGCCGCTTGATCTCGCCGACGACCGTGGGGGTCGCGTACGTGGAGAACTCCACGCCGCGGTCCGGGTCGAAGCGGTCCACCGACTTGATCAGGCCGATGGTGGCGACCTGCGTCAGGTCGTCCAGCGGCTCGCCGCGGTTGCGGAAGCGGCGTGCGAGGTGCTCCACGAGCGGCAGATGCATCCGGACCAGCCGGTTGCGCAGCTCCGCGTACTCGGCACTGCCGTCCGGCAGGGCACGCAGCTGTACGAACAGGGCTCGCGCCCCGCTGCGGTCCTGAGGGTCGTGCTGCGTGCTTCGCACGCTCTGCGCGCCCGCCTCGTCGTGTCGCTCGTGCTCGCTCATAGTCCCGCCCGCCGTCACCGTTCCCCCAGCTCTCGACTGTGCTCGAGCGGGGGAGGCCCCAGTCCGCCCTCGTGAGGACGTGGTGCTCCGTAGGGCACTCTCCGGATCCCGTTGCCCGTCGGAGAGCGCCTCGCGCTCCTCGCCGTCGGCCGGCTCCGCCCACCGAGACGCTCCGGCCGCCGCCGAGGAGTCGTCCTCCGGGTGCGGCCGGGCCTGCTCGGGGATGCCGTCGACGCCGTCCGCCAGATGCGCCGGTCCACTCGGACCGCCGTCATCCTCCGCGGGAAGTTCCCGTGTGCCGCGTTCTTCGTCCCGCACCGGACCGTCCCCGTTCCTCACGCCGGCCCGGGTCCCGCGCCGCGCTGTTTGTAGAGGCTGATCGAAACGGTTTTGTCGTCGGCGACCGCGGAGGAGACCTTGCCCGCCAGGGCCGACAGCACGGTCCAGGCGAAGGTGTCTCGTGCGGGGGCGTGGCCGTCCGTGGTGGGGGCCGACACCGTGACCTCCAGCGAATCGTCGATGAGGCGGAAGGTACAGCTCAGCACCGAGCCGGGCACGGCCTGCTGGAGCAGGATCGCGCAGGCCTCGTCGACCGCGATGCGAAGGTCCTCGATCTCGTCGAGGGTGAAGTCCAAACGGGCCGCGAGGCCGGCCGTCGCCGTACGCAGCACCGACAGGTAGGCACCCGCGGCCGGCAGCCGGACTTCCACGAAGTCCTGGGTCCCGGGCTCGCCTGCGATCTGGGACACCCTCACCTCCAAGGTGGTACAAGCTTCTTCGGGGGCCGAGGGTCGCCCCCCGGGTAATGCGCTACGTGGTTCAGCGGTGACGCTATCGCGCTCCCGAGTGCCGTGTCCTCAGGGTCCTGGAGACCCCACCCCATGCTGTCACTCATAGTAAGCCTATGAATACGCTCGGTGGCTAGAGGTCTGCGGGCCTCAAATAGGAAGAGCGCGCGCCGGATTGACGTACCCAGGCGTCGGACTGCCGAACCTTGTCACACGAGTACGTCGACGTGTCACGGGGTGACATGGTTCCGTCGTACGACGTCGCGGACGTGTTCGGAGGGGTCCTGTTCGGGTCCGATCGGCTCCTTCGGGTCATACGAGTACATGGTCGACGAAGCACCAGCGCCAGGACTCGCCCGCTTCGAAGGTGCGCATGATGGGATGGCCGCTCTCCTTGTGGTGCTCGGTCGCGTGCCGCATCGGCGAGGAGTCGCAGCAGCCCACGTGCCCGCACTCCAGGCACATCCGCAACTGCACCGGGTGGCTCCCGGCGGCCAGGCACTCCGGGCACGTCTCGCTCAGGGGTTCGGGCTCGGGGTGCGGCAGCGCGTCCGCGTGCGTGCACTGTTTCATGATTGCCAGGTTACGACGGGTGCGCGAAACCTCGCGCGGAAACGAAGACGGCGGGAAGCGATGCACTTTTTGCCCTTGCTGTTGCTGGTCGCGGGGAGCGCGACGGTTGCCGGAGCCGCCCGGCGTACGCCGGTGCCCGCCCCGCTGCTGCTGGTCGCGGTGGGGCTCGTGGTGTCGTACCTGCCCGGCGTGCCGCACTACGAGCTCGACCCCGAGATCGTCCTGCCGCTGATCCTGCCGCCACTGCTGTACACGGCCGCCGGCGACAGCTCCTACCTCGATCTGCGGGCCCAACTGAGGCCCGTGGCGCTGCTGTCGGTCGGCTACGTGCTCTTCGCCACCCTCTCCGTGGGCTGGGCCGCGTACATGATCGTGCCGGGGCTGCCGCTGACCGCCGCGCTGGTGCTGGGCGCGATCGTGGCGCCGCCGGACGCGGTCGCGGCGACGGCGGTCGCCCGGCGGGTGGGGCTGCCGTCGCGGATCACCACGATCCTGCAGGGCGAGTCCCTGGTGAACGACGCGACCGCGATCACCGCCTACCGGGTGGCCCTCGCGGCCGCCGTCGGCGAGGGCGCGAGCTGGACCGGCGGGATCGTCGAGTTCCTGGTGGCGGCGGTCGGCGGCGTCGCGGTGGGCCTGCTGCTGATGATGCCGATCCACTGGCTGCGCACGCACCTGAAGGAAGCGCTGCTGCAGAACACACTCTCCCTGCTGATCCCCTTCGTCGCCTACGGGCTCGCCGAGTGGGTGCACGCCTCCGGCGTGCTCGCCGTGGTCGTCGTCGGCCTGTATCTCGGCCACCGCAACTGGCAGGTCGACTTCGCCACCCGCCTCCAGGAGGAGGCCGTCTGGAAGATGGTCGCCTTCCTGCTGGAGTCCGCCGTGTTCGCCCTCATCGGACTGCAGCTCCAGGTCGTCCTCGAAGGACTGGGCGAGTACGAGGGGGTGCGCGCCGGCTGGTACGCCGTGGCCGTCTTCCTCGTCGTCGTCGCGTCCCGGTTCATATGGGTGTATCCAGCGACCTTCCTGCCCCGGATGCTGTCCCGGCGGATCCGGGAACGGGAGGGCAATCCCACCTGGAAGGGGCCGTTCGTCGTGGCCTGGGCCGGCATGCGGGGCGTCGTCTCGCTGGCCATCGCCTTCTCGATCCCGCTCACGGTGCACGGCGGGGAGGACTTCCCCGAGCGGAACCTGATCCTCTTCCTGACCTTCACGACGGTCATCGGGACGCTGGTCATCCAGGGGTTGACCCTGCCGCCGCTGATCCGGGTGCTGAAGCTGCCGGGACGCGACCAGCAGGCCGAGACGCTCGCCGAGGCCAACGCCCAGGCCCAGGCGTCCCGGGCCGCCGAGGCCCGCCTCGACGAACTCCTCGCGAACGAGAGCAACGAGCTGCCGCCGCCGCTCGTCGACCGTCTCCGTACGGTCCTGGAACGGCGCCGCAACGCGGTCTGGGAGCGGCTCGGCGCGGTGAACCCGGTGACCGGGGAGAGCGTCGACGACGTCTACAGCCGCCTCTCCCGGGAGATGATCGGCGCCGAGCGCGAGATGTTCGTGAGGCTGCGGGACGGCCGCTACATCGACGACGAGATGCTGCGCACGCTGCTGCGGAGACTGGACCTGGAGGAGGCCGCGGTCTACCGCGAGGCGTCCTAGAACGGGCGCCCTGTGATCACCGCGGTGATCGTCGTCCCGCGCGGGAAGACGCCTTCCGATGTGAGGGTGACAAGTCCGTGGAGCAACTTGGCGACATAGAGACGTTCCACGGGGAGGCCGTGGCGGGTCTCGAAGTCGGCGGCGAAGGCGTCCAGCTCGGGCGTGGTGCGGGCGTAGCCGCCGAAGTGGAAGCGCTCGTCGAGCCGCCAGTCGCCGCGCGGGCCGCCGAAGGCCTGGTCCTGGAGTCTTCGTATCTCCTCTTCGAGGAAGCCGCCCTTGAGGACGGGGATGCCGAGGGCGCGCTGGTCGGGGGCCAGACCGGCGGCCAGACCGGCGAGGGTGCCGCCGGTGCCGCAGGCGATGGCCACGACGTCGGCCCGGCCGCGCAGTTCCGTGCCGAGATCCTGGCAGCCGCGTACGGCGAGGGCGTTGCTGCCGCCCTCGGGGACGACATAGGCGTCCTCGGCGCCGGCGGCGCGGAGCACGGCGGCCAGGGTGGCCGGGTCGGTCTTGTGGCGATACGTCGATCTGTCGACGAAGTGGAGCCGCATGCCGTCGGCCGTGCAGCGGGCCAGGGACGGGTTGAGGGGGCGGTCGGCCAGCTCCTGGCCGCGGACCACGCCGATGGTGGGCACGCCCAGGAGGCGGCCCGCGGCGGCGGTGGCGCGCAGATGGTTCGAGTAGGCGCCGCCGAAGGTGAGCAGCGGACGGCCGGCCGCCGCGCGCAGACTGGGGACGAGCTTGCGCCACTTGTTGCCGATGAGCTGCGGATGGATCAGGTCGTCGCGCTTGAGGAGCAGCCGGACGCCGTGGCGGGCGAAGCGGTCGTCCGCGACCTCCTGGAGGGGGGACGGCAGCCGGGGGCGCAGGGCGGTG
Organism: Streptomyces sp. CA-210063; assembly: GCF_024612015.1. Lineage (NCBI taxonomy): Bacteria > Bacillati > Actinomycetota > Actinomycetes > Kitasatosporales > Streptomycetaceae > Streptomyces > Streptomyces sp. CA-210063. The sequence continues at coordinate 3,358,657 of NZ_CP102512.1, read as the reverse complement.
GCGGGGTCGGGGTCGGGGGCGCGGGGATGGCCGGTCATCCGCCCATTGTCGGACACATGACCGGCCGGCGCCGGGGGCCGCCCACGATCGGGTCCCTACTTCAGGCGGGCCCGTATTCGCTCTCTCATGGAGGCCATGGTGAAGCCCCGGGGGTCGACCTTGCCGGGCTGCCATTCGAGATGGCCGATGACGGACCGCTGGTTCCAGCCGTGGTGACGGCAGATGGCTGCGGAGACCCTCTCGATGGCGTCGAGTTGGGCCTTGGGCCAGGGATCCTTGCCGTCGCCGAGGTTCTCGCACTCGAAACCGTAGAAGTGCCGGTTGCCGTCGGTGTTGGCCTCGTTGTCCAGCGGGAGGGCCTTCTCGGCGATCACGGCCCGCAGGACGTCGTCGTCGCCGAAACCGGCGTGATTGGCGCGGCCGTAACCGACGAGGTGGACCCGGCCGTCCTTGGTGATGACGCCGTGGCACAACGGGCCCGGCAGGCCCGAGTAGCCGTCGCGGCAGATGCGGACGGTGCGTTCGCTGCCGGAGGTGACGGTGTGGTGGATCATCACGCCGTGGACGGGTCCCCAGGGGCCCTTGTGGTTGCGGTTGTGATGTTCCCAGTCGCCGACCTCGACGACCCGGACGCCCTCGTTCTTGAGGACGGTGAGAAATCTTCCCGCGGACATGGGTGGGGCCATGGCCGACTCCTTCGTACGGTGCGACGGCCGCTGGTCGTGGCCGCCTCGTACGCAGGCTTGTACTCCCAACGCCCGGTGGGAGCCAGTTGACGGTGGGACGTGCGAGTCGATCCGGTCAGATTCGGCGAGGAGCCCGCCCGGCGCGCGGATCGTCGACAAAGTCCCCTGATATGCCCAGACTTCTAAGATCCATTCCCGCTCTTTCGGGTAATAGCACCGGCACATTCCGCGGTGGGAGGCTGGGTCGCGAGATCGGTGACCGCGATATCAGTGCACCCGGAGGGGAATCCGTATGTCGGTAGGCGAAGAGGTTCGCTCGCAGCAGGACAGGCCGCAGCAGAGTCTCGGCACGGCCGCTGCCCGCAACCTGGCCACCACCACGAAGTCCACACCACAGATGCAGGAGATCAGCTCCCGCTGGCTGCTGCGCACCCTGCCCTGGGTGAACGTGCAGGGTGGCACATACCGGGTGAACAGGCGGCTCACCTACGCGGTCGGCGACGGCCGCGTCACTTTTGTGAAGACCGGCGACCGGGTCGCCGTCATCCCCGCCGAACTGGGCGAACTGCCGGCCCTGCGGACTTACGAGGACATCGACGTGCTGGGCGAGCTGGCCCAGCGGTGCGAGCAGCGGGAGTTCTCGCCCGGTGATGTGCTGGCCGAGTTCGGCAGCCATGCCGAGGAGGTGTTCCTGCTCGCGCACGGCAAGGTCGAGAAGATCGGCACCGGACCCTACGGCGACGACGCGGTCCTCGGTGTGCTGGCAGACGGGGCCTACTTCGGCGACCAGTCGCTGCTCGACCCCGACGCGATCTGGGAGTACACGGCCCGCGCGGTCACCGCGTGCACGGTACTGGTCCTGCCGCGTGCGGCCGTCGAGCAGATCTCGGAGCGCGCCGAGACCCTGAGCGAGCACCTTCAGGAGCAGCGTTCCATCCCGTCGCAGCGCACCAACAAGTACGGCGAGAAGGAGATCGACCTCGCCGCCGGCCACAGCGGTGAGCCGGACATCCCGCACACCTTCGTCGACTACGAGGCCGCGCCGCGCGAGTACGAACTGAGCGTCGCCCAGACCGTGCTGCGCATCCACACGCGCGTGGCCGACCTCTACAACCAGCCGATGAACCAGACCGAGCAGCAGGTCCGGCTGACCGTCGAGGCGTTGAAGGAGCGCCAGGAGCACGAGCTCATCAACAACCGCGAGTTCGGCCTCCTCCACAACTGCGAGTACGACCAGCGGCTCCAGCCGCACGACGGCGTGCCCAGCCCCGACGACCTGGACGAACTGCTCAGCCGCCGCCGGGGCACCAAGCTGCTGCTCGCCCACCCGCGCGCGATCTCCGCGTTCGGCCGCGAGCTCAACAAGCGCGGACTCGTCCCCGAGACCATCGACATCGCCGGGAACCGCATCCCGACCTGGCGCGGCGTGCCGATCTACCCGTGCAACAAGATCCCGGTGACCGAGGCCAGGACCACGTCGATCATCGCCATGCGTACCGGGGAGGAGGACCAGGGCGTCATCGGTCTGCGGGCCGCGAACATCCCGGACGAGATCGAGCCCAGCCTGTCCGTGCGCTTCATGGGCATCAACGAACAGGCGATCATCAAGTACCTCGTGACGGCCTACTACTCGGCCGCGGTCCTGGTCCCCGACGCGCTCGGCGTTCTGGAGAACGTCGAGATCGGCCGCTGGCGGTGACCTTGTCCGACCGGACGCCGTGTCCCCGCCCGTCAGGGCGGGGACACGGCGGGACTCTGCAAGGCGAGATCCCGGAAAGGCGGAGCCCCATCACGAGTCCCGCAGACCCGACGGGAGCGGTGGGCTCGGCGGGAGCGGCGCGATCGGCGGGAGTCGGTGAGCCGGCGAGGGCCGTGGATCCGGAGAGCGGCGGGGATTCGGCTGGAGTCGGTGAATCGGCGGAGGGTGGGGAGTCGGCCGATGCGGTGGGGCCGGTGATGCCAGGGGCTGCTGCCGGTGTTCGGGGGCCGGTCGGTCGGTCGGGGGCGGTGAGTGCGTTCGACGGGCAGGAGGCGGCGGAGATCCTGGAGCAGGCGCGGGTGTCCGTCGACCCCGAACTGCGCCGGGCCGTCGGGTCGTTGCCCGGCTCGATGCGCCGGGTCGCGCGCTACCACTTCGGCTGGGAGCACGCGGACGGCACACCGGCCGCGGGGAACGCGGGCAAGGCGATACGGCCCGCGCTGGTCCTGGCCGCGGTCGCCGCGCTCGGCGGCCGCGAGTCCGCCGCCGTACGGGCCGCCGCGGCGGTGGAGCTGGTGCACAACTTCACGCTGCTCCACGACGACGTGATGGACCGGGACACCACCCGCAGGCACCGGGCCACCGCGTGGACCGTGTTCGGGATCCCCGACGCGATCCTCGCCGGGGACGCGCTGCAGGCCCTGGCCCAGCAGCTGCTCGCTGAGGACCCGCATCCGGCGTCGGCGGCGGCCGCCGCGCGGCTCGCGTCCTGTGTCGTCGAACTGTGCGCGGGACAGCACACGGACACCGAGATGGAAGGACGCCGTCCGCAGGACGTCACCCTCGACGAGGTGCTCGCCATGGCCGAGGCGAAGACGGGCGCGCTGCTCGGCTGCGCCTGCGCGCTGGGGGCGTTGTACGCGGGGGCCGGTGAGGAGGACGTCCAGGCCCTCGACGCGTTCGGGCGGGAGGCCGGGCTGGCCTTCCAGCTCATCGACGACGTGATCGGCATCTGGGGGGACCCGAGCCGCACCGGCAAGCCGGCCGGGGCGGACCTCATGGTCCGCAAGAAGTCCCTCCCGGTGGTCGCCGCGCTCGCCTCCGGCACCCCGGAGGCCGCCGAACTCGCCGAGTTGTACGGGCTGCCGTACGAGGAGGGGGACCTGGAGCGTACGGCGCTGGTCGTGGAGCGGGCCGGTGGTCGTGACTGGGCGCAGATCCAGGCGGCCGATCGTATGGCCCGGGCCATGCACGAACTGTCCCGTGCGGTACCGGACCCGGAGTCGGCCGGCGGGCTTCTCGCGCTGGCCGAGTTCGTGACGCGTCGCAGCAGCTGAGGTGGGGCCGAGTGGCCTCCACGACCGCCGGTGGCGCGGGTGCGAACACCCGCCCGCTTGAGGCTCCGGAGGCGCTGGCGCGGTGCTGACCTGACCCGGTGCCGTGCCGGTGCCTTCGGATGGCCGGCGGGTCCCGCACATCCCCACGGTGTGCGGGGCCCGCCGGTTTTCGGGTTCGCCCCCGCCGCCCCTACCCGTCCCATCCCCAGGGGCTGCGCCCCTGCGACCCCCTTCCCCTTACGCCTCAGAGCTCGGGGGATGTGGGTTGTTCGGCGGGTGCGGGTGCGGGTGCGGGTGCGTTGTGGTTGCTCGCGCAGTTCCCCGCGCCCCTTTCGGGGCGTCAGTGCTCGGGGACGATCGATTCCACGATGCGTTCCATCAGGCCTTCGGGGGCGGGGACGCCGGGGAGGGCGTTGTCGAGGACGTCGGGCAGGGTGAGGTGTTCGAGGAGGAGGCCCTGCATGGCCAGGTAGAGGACCATGACGGTCTCGTCGCCTCCGGGGAGGCCCGCCTCGCGGTGGAAGCTCATCCCAAAATCCAGCTCTCCGCGCACCGACTCGGTGTACGAGGCGTGCAGGGCGGGGCGGCGGGTGGCTTCGAGGCGCAGTTCCAGATGCGCGAGATAGCCGGTGCGGTCCCCGGTCACACGGGCCAGTAGGTCGCGCATGAAAGCCATGACCAGGGAGCGGTCCTTCGGCGCCTTGAGCAGTTCCTCGACCACGGCCGGGTCGGGGGTCAGCCGCTCCTGCAGCCGGGTGTCGATCTGGTGGAGCAGGGCGTCGCGGTCGGCGAAGTAGTTGGACGCGGTGCCCACCGGCACGCCGGCCTCGGCGTCCACCGCGCGGAACGTCAGCCCGCGCGCTCCTTCCCGCGCCAGCACCGCCACCGCCGCGTCCAGCAGAGCGGCCCTGCGTTCCGGGTTCCTGACCATCCGCGCTCCTCAGTTCCTGGAGTATCTGAATCCCTTGCAACCACTACAGTTGAAGTACTATAACTGACGTGGTTGAGTGAGTGGCTCAGGAGCACTCACCTGTCGGACGAGGGAAAGAGACCGGTTTGCGCAAGTTGACGTACCTCATCGCCTGTTCGATCGACGGCTTCATCGGGGACGCGGACGGCGACGCGTCGTTCATGTACCCCTTCGTGGTGGGCGACTTCGCCGAGTACCTCAAGGCGGAGCACCCGGACACCAACCCGACCCAGGTGCGCCGGCTCATCGGCACCGACGGTCTGGCGAACAAGGACTACGACACGATCATCCAGGGCCGCGCCAGCTACGACGTGGCGCTGAAGGAGGGCATCACCAGCCCGTTCGCCCATCTGCGCGAGTACGTCGCCTCGCGCACGCTGAAGGAGTCGCCCGACCCGAACGTCGAGATCATCTCGGACGACCTGGTCGGCAAGGTCCGCGAGCTCAAGGCGGAGGACGGGGGACTCGGCATCTACCTGTGCGGCGGCTCGGCCGTCGCCGGCGCGCTGGTCGACGAGATCGACGAGCTGATCATCAAGACGTATCCGATCGTGCTGGGCACCGGTATGCCGATGTTCGGCTCCGGGTTCGCCGTCTCCGAGTTCACGCTCGACGAGGTGCGGAGCTTCGACAACGGGGTGCTGGTGCGGACGTACAGCAGGAAGCGCTGACGGGGCGGGGTCGCGTCGGCCGGCGGCCTGGGCGGCCCAGCGGCCGGGCGGGCGATGGTCGCCTGGCCGGTCGCCGATGGTCCGTGTGCGGCGGGGAGCGCCCTGGCGCCATCGGCAATACCCTGGACGCATGGGCATCGACGAACAGGTCTGCCCGGTCTGCGGACAGCCGGTGGCCACGGTCGTACGGCGGCACAAGACGCTGGGCGCGTGGGTACCCGTGTGGAGTCCGGGGCCGTGCAGAAACCCCAAATGTGAGGCGTACGTCGACGAGGCCGTCGAGGCCCAGACGGCCGCCGCGGAGAAGCCCCGGGCCGTGGCCCGGCGGACGCACGGAAGCCATGGCGCGCATGGTGGTCATGACGCGCATGGTGGTCATGACGTGCACGTGGGGGAGGCAGATAAGCAGGTCGAGGTGACCGCTGAGACCGCTGAGACCGCTGAGGCGAGCACCGAAAAGAAGGCCTGACGGGATCCGCCGGGGCGGGGTTGCCCCCGCTGGCGGCGCCCTACCCGTCCGCGTCACTCGGCCCTGGGTGGCAATCCGCCCGTTTCCGGGTCGCGGCCCGTCAGGCAGTATGTGCCGCCCGCCGGGTCTCGCATCACCGTCCAGTGCGGGTGGCCGGCCACGAACGTGGCGCCGAGGTGTTCGTGGCGGGTGCGGGTGGCGTCGATGTCGGCGCAGGCGAGGTCGAGGTGGGCGGAGGCGGGGCGGGGGGTGTCGAGGCGTTGGAGGAGGATGCGGATGGGGAGACCCGTCGGTGGGCGCAGGACGTGGAACTCCGGGAGGGAGCCCGCGCGGGAGTCCCAGCCCGACAGGGCCGCCCAGAACGCGACCTCGCCGTCGAACTCGGCCGGTGACACGTCCAGGCACACCTGATCCAGCCGGCTCCCCTCGACCACCGGCGTCCGTACCGACTCCCCGTGCCACGGCACCACGCAGAAGAGATGTCCGGCGGGCGAGCGCAGCACCGCCCAGCCGTCGTTCGGGGTGACCACCTCGGCGCCGAGCCGGACCGCCCGGTCCACGAGCGCGGGTACGTCCTCGGCGGCGAAGTCCAGATGAGCGCCGCCGTCACCGGACGCGACCCCTTGCGCCTTCACGCACGCGTCGCCCGTCTCGGGCAGCAGGGTCACGAACTCACCCCGCTCGCCTCGCGGTTCGGACAGCTTGGCCGCCGTGACGGCCGTCCAGAAGGCACAGGCCCGCTCGAACCCGGCCGCCGGCCGGTCGACGAAGGCGTACGTCCACCGGATCGCCCCGCCCGCCCCGTCCGCCGGGCTTCCACCCTCGCGCGCGTCCCCGTGACCGCTCCCGCTCACTCCACCCACAGCGCCGCTCCCTCTCGCACGGTCCAGCCCCTCCGACTGAACGACTCGTACGGTCTCCCGCCGCCCCGCCCCACGCAACGACGTTTCCGTCGGCCCGCCGGTCACCCCGGCCGGTGTCGGCTCAGGGCCGGCGTTCCATGAAGCGGAGCATGTTGCCCGCCGGGTCGCGGAAGGCGCAGTCGCGGACGCCGTAGGGCTGGTCCGTGGGCTCCTGGAGGACGTCGGCGCCGGAGGACTCGACGCGGGCGTAGAGGGCGTCGCAGTCGGTGGTGGTGAAGTTGACGCCGCGGAGGACGCCCTTGGCGAGGAGGGTGGCGATGGTCTCGCGGTCGGCGGGGGAGATGTCGGGGTCGGCGGCGGGTGGCTCCAGGACGATCTCGACGTCCGGTTGGAGCGGGGAGCCCACGGTCACCCAGCGCATCCCCTCGAAGCCGACGTCACCGCGGACCTCCATGCCCAGCACGTCGCGGTAGAAGGCGAGCGCCTTGTCGTGGTCGTCGACGGCCAGGAAGCACTGGGCGAGCTTCACATCCGGCGCCGGGAGTCTGGTCATAGCGTGGGGATCGTTCGTAGCCATGTGCTCACGCTAGGACGCTTCGCCGGGTTCCGCCGTGCGTATGCGGTGCCGGGCGGGCCGGGTCAGACGCTTCGCCACGCACGCGGGGATCACCGCGCTCTCGTCGTGCGAGCGCGCTCGGTACGCGCTCGGCGTCTCGCCGACCAGCTCCGTGAAGCGGGAGCTGAAGGAGCCCAGTGACGTACAGCCCACGGCCAGGCACACCTCCGTCACCGTCAGGTCGCCGCGGCGCAGCAGCGCCTTGGCGCGCTCTATGCGGCGGGTCATGAGATAGCCGTACGGGGTCTCGCCGAAGGCCGCGCGGAAGCTGCGCTGGAAGTGGCCGGGGGACATCAGCGCGGTCCGGGCGAGGGCGGTCACGTCCAGCGGCTCGGCGTACTCGCGGTCCATGCGGTCGCGCGCCCGCCGCAGCCGCACCAGATCGTCCCGGTTCATGCCCACAGCATCGCACCGGCCACTGACAATGGGTGGCCGATGGGGTCCGCCGAGGGAGGGTCGGCTCGCTGACCTGGCCCGATGAGCATCGAGCGTCGAGCCGACCTTCCTGTTCCCCGGGGCACCTCTCGCGACCGGGAGCCACCGGGAGCCACCGGGCCCCGGATGCGGGCCCTGCTCGTGCCCCTCGCGGACGATCCGCCCCCGTCGCCGGCCTCACTACCGCCCCCGCCCCCGTGCGCGGTCAGCCCTTCACCGCCGAGCTGGCCACCCCCTGCACGAACCACCGCTGGAAGAAGGCGAAGACGATCAGGACCGGCAGGACGAGGAGGACGCCGAAGGCGAGGATCTGGCCCCAGTCCGGGGGCTGCTGTCCCTGGAAGACACTCATCTCCAGCGGCAGCGGACGTACGGACGGGTCGGAGACCATCAGCACCGGCCACAGGAACGAACCCCACTGGGTGAGGAAGGTCAGGATCGCCACGGAGGCGAACGCCGGCTTCGACATCGGGACGATGATCGCGAAGAACGTGCGCCAGGGGCCCGCTCCGTCCAGCCGGGCCGCCTCCTCGATGCTCGGCGGGATCGAACGGAAGAACGTGTGGAACTGGTAGACCGAGAAGGCGTTGGCGACGAAGGGGAGCGCCTGTATGAAGAGCGTGTTCCGCTGGTCGTTGAACATGTAGAACAGCGGCACGGCCACCGACTCGAACGGCACCAGCATCAGCAGCAGGACGAGGGTGAAGACGGCCTCCCGGCCCCGCCACTTCAGGCGGGAAAGCCCGTATGCCGCCATCGAGTTGATGAAGAGGCCGCCCGTCACGACCACGAACGCCAGCAGCAGCGAGACGCCCATGAACTGCCAGAAGTAGCCCGTGCTGTCGGAGTTCAGGCTGTCCAGGACGGCGGAGTAGTTGTCGAAGGACAGATGGGTCGGCAGGAAGCCGGACAGGCCGTCCAGGACCTCGTCGGACGGCTTGAGGCTGCCGAGGAGGAGGTAGAGGACGGGCAGCGCGAAGACGAACGCCAGGACGGAGAGGACGGCGTAGTCGAGGAAGCGGCGCAGGGACCCGCGGGAGAGACCGGTGCTCGTGCTCGTACTCATGTCTGAGTCAGTCCTCGTTGTCGGGCCGTACGAGGCGGCGCTGGATCAGGGTCAGGACGACGACGATCAGGAAGAAGACGACGGTGATCGCGGACGCCTGGCCGATGTTGTTCTGGTCGAAGGCGGTGGTGACGGCCTGGTACATCACCGTGCGGGCGGCGTCCTCGTCGAGCCCGCCGCCCTTGACCAGGACGTAGACCTGGTCGAAGACCCGGAAGGACAGCACCGAGGTGAGCAGCGCGACGAAGACGAGCGTGCCGCGGATGCCGGGCAGCGTTACATGCCGGAACTGCTGCCAGGGGGACGCCCGGTCGAGCTCGGCGGCCTCGTAGAGCTCGCCCGGGATCTGCTGGAGTCCGGCGAGCAGGATCACCATCTGGAAGCCGACGCCCTGCCAGACGGAGAGCACGATGATCGAGGCCATCGCGGTCAGCCCGTCGCCGAGCCAGTCGAACGCGCCCCAGTTGCCGAAACTCACCGCGTCCAGCGCCGAGTTGAGCATGCCCTGGTCGCTGCGGGCGAGGATCAGCCGCCAGATCACGGCGACCAGGGCCATCGGGAAGACGACCGGCATGAAGAAGAGTGACCGGAAAAGACCGATCGCCTTCAGTTTTCGGTTCAGGAGGATCGCCAGGCCGAGGGCGAGGCCCGTCTGGAGGGGGACGACGACCACGGCGAAGGTCAGGTTGTTCAGCAGCGCCCGCAGGAACGGGCCGGACAGGTCGGGGTCGGTGAACAGCCGCCGGTACTGCTCCACGCCGAAGAAGGTGGGCTCCAGCGGGGAGCCGAGGCGCACGTTGTAGAAGGAGAGCACCACGGCGTAGCAGAAGGGGATGCCGACGAAGGCGATGAGCCCGGCGACGGCGGGCGCGGACATCAGCAGTCCGTGCAGCCACTCGCGGTTCCGGCGGGACGGCCGCCGGGCCGGTGCGCCGACGGGTGAGGCCTGCTTCCGGCCAGGGGCCGCTGCGGGCGCGGGTTCCACGGTTTTCACGGGGGGTCCTCTTCCCGGCGGGGCGGGCGGCCGCGGAGTGCGCGCCCGCCCCGGCCGATGGGTTCGACTGAACCCGATGGGTCCGATGGGTCCGATGGGTCCGATAGGTCCGACTGAACCCGACAGGTCCGACAGATCCGACAGGCTCGATGGGCCCGATGGGGCGCGTTCCTACGGGATCTCGTAACCGGCGTTGTCCGAGAAGTCCCGGTCGATGGCGCGGGCGGCCTCGGACAGGGCGTCCTTCGGGTCGGTGCCGCCGTAGATCGAGTTCACGGCCTCGCTGAACTTCGCGGTCACCACGGGGTATCCGGCAGTCACCGGGCGGGTGACAGCGACACACGACTCGCTGATGTCGCTGTCACCGCAGGGCTTGGCGAGCTGGTCGGCGAAGAGCTGGAGCGGGCCGCCCTGCTTGTACAGCTCGCTCGCGGCGAGCGCGGACTTGGTGGCGGGCGGGGCGCCGTTGGCCTTCGTCATCGCGCCGACGCTGGCGTCGTTCAGGAGGAAGTCCAGAAAGGTGCCCGCCGCCTTGGCGTTCTTGCTGGCCGCGCCCACACCCCAGGCCCACGAACCCTGGCCGGTCTTCGGCCCGTCGCCGAAGTCGGGCAGCGGCAGTACGACCAGGTCGTCGCCGAGCGCCTCGCTGTAGGCGGGGTACATCCAGTGCCCGACCCAGCTCAGGGCGACCCGGCCCTTGGCGAAGGCGTTGCCGTCGGTGTTGGCGTCCGTGTACGTCTTCCAGGACTGGAAGGTCTTCATGGCCGACACCACGGCCGGGGTGTCGAGGGCGCCTTCCGCCTTGCCGTCCTTCAGCAGGGAGCCGCCGGCCGACCAGACGATGGGGGCGAAGCCGTAGGTGCCCCACTCGTTGGCGTAGCCGGTGCCTTCCTGGAGGTCGATGACCTTGCCGTCGGAATCCTTCGCCTTCAGCGCCTTGAGCGCGGCGTCGAACTCGTCCGCCGTCCAGGCGTCGTCCACGCCCTTCGGGTACGTCACCCCGGCCGCGTCCAGCAGCTTCTTGCTGCCGTACATGCCGAGCCCGGAGTCGAACATGCCCAGGCCGTAGTGCTTGCCGTCGATCTCGCCCTGCGCCTTGCTCGCGTCGGTGGCGTTGTCGAGGGTCTTGGCGGAGACGTAGTCGTCGATGGCGGCGAGCTTCTTGTTGTAGACGAAGTTCGCCATGGTCGGGCCGTCGAACTCCAGTACGTCAGGCAGCTTGTCGGCGTCCGTGGCGGTGATCGTCTTGGTGTAGTCGGTCTCCGGTATCAGCTTCAGCTCGACCTTGACCTTGTCCTGCGAGGAGTTGAACGACTCCACCGCGCTCTGCAACGCCTCCGACTCGCTCTTCTGGCCCTGGTGGGCCCAGACGCTGATCGTGCCCTCGCCGCTGCCGGCCTCCGCGGAGGTGTCACCGTTCCCGCCCCCGCCGCAGGCGGCCAGTGCCGCCAGGGGAAGGACCAGGGCCAGGCTCGTACGGGCCGTACGGCGGAACCTTCCGCGGGCCGAGCTGTCGACCGAATTGCCGGTCGAATTGCCGGTCGAGCTGCCGGTCGAATTGCCGGTCGAATTGCCGGTCGAGCTGCCGGTCGAGCTGCCGGTCGAGCTGATGGTCGGGCTCATGGTCTGTGCCTCCGTGCGGACGAGGGTGCGGGGTGCTTTCCGGCGTGGGGGAGTGGAGCTCAAGAGAAGTGAGAGAACGGGGACTTAGGGGACTTACTGGGGCCCGCGCGGGCGCGGCGGCGCCGTCGTCTCGCGCAGGACGAGTCGGATGGGCATCTGCACATGGCCCGGCTGTTCGACGTCCGGCTCGTCCAGGCGGCTCAGCAGCAGCCGGGCGGCCTCCGCGCCCTGACCCGCGACCGGCTGGGCGACGGTGGTCAGCCCGACCACATCGGCGAGCTCGTGGTCGTCGAAGCCCACCACGGACACGTCGTCCGGCACCCGGAGACGGTGCCGCCTGAGCGCGCGCAACGCGCCCATCGCCATCTCGTCGGACTGGGCGAACACGGCGGTCGGCGGCCGGGACGCGGCCAGCAACTCGGTCATCGCCCGCTCGCCGCCGTCGACGGTGTAGTCGCCGTCCGCCACCAGCGCCGGGTCGTGCTCGATCCCGGCCTCGGCGAGGACGTGCAGATAGGCGGCGCGGCGGTCGACGGGCGTGGTCCAGTGCAGCGGACCGCTGGCCCCGGAGATCATGCCGATCCGGCGGTGGCCGAGGTTCACCAGATGCCGTACGGCGCTCTCCGCGCCCGCCCGGTCGTCGATGCCGACCACGGTGAAGCCGGGCCGAGGGCCCCCGACCGTGGAGGCCAGCGGCACCCCGAGCGAGCGCAGGGCGGCGGACTCGTCCTCGTCCGGGATCAGCAGCGACAGCACCGCGTCGACCCGCTTGCGCACCGGCAGCTTGGTGAAGAAACGCTTGCGCGCCTCGGCCGAGCCCAGGTTGTAGAGCAGCACGTCGTACCCGGCGGCGCTGAACACCTGCTCGGCGGCGTCCAGCACGGTGCCGAAGAACCAGCGGCCGATGTACGGGGCGACGACCCCGATCGTGTACGTGCGCCCACTGGCGAGGCTGGACGCCGAGCGGGACGCCGTGTAACCGAGTTGGGCGGCGACGGCCGCGATCTGGGTGCGCACCTCGTCCGAGACGCCCGGCCGGCCGCGCAGGGCGCGGGACACGGTGGACGCCGAGACACCGGCGGCGCGGGCGACATCGGTGATGCGAGCCGTCACGGCGGATTTCTCCCATCGGTTTCACGTCGGTGTGGTCTGTGGGGTGACGTGACCGTAAACCCGGCCTCCTTGTTGCGCAAGCGTTTGCGTTCAGTTTTACTGGCGCTGATTCTCAAGTGAGACCTTCCAGATTCATGGTCAGCGCACGCGTTTGGGCGCTGCGAGCCGACAGGACTGCTGCGCATGCGATACGCCCCGCCCGGCCTCTGCGTGAACGACTTCGCCCTGCTCCGCGACGACGACGGCACCTACACCGTGCTGCATCTCCAGGGCCCCTGGACCGCCGAGTTCGACCATCTGCGGATGGAGACCTCCTACGGCCGGGCCACCTCCGCCGACCTGGTCCACTGGCGGCCCGAGGGCACCGCCTTCGGCAACGGCCTGCCCGGCCGCTTCGACCAGCAGGCGGTCTGGACGATGCACCCCTTCCGCCACGGCACGGGAATGGCGATGTTCTACACGGGCGTGAGCGGACTGACGCCGGAGGGCTGGCCGCTCCAGTCCGTCGGCCTGGCGTACGCGGACCGCACCGACGGCACGGGGTGGCGGCGCCACGGCACCGGACCCGTCGTCGAGGCGGACGCGCGCTGGTACCGCACCGGTGAACGGATGGGCTGGCGCGACCCGTTCGTCGTACCTGACGACGAGTCGGACGGCTGGGTGATGGTGATCTGCGCCGCCGACGCCTCCCTCCCCGTCGAAGTCAGCGGCTGCGTCGCCCTCGCCACCTCCCCCGACCTGGAGCACTGGACGGTCCACCCGCCGCTGATCTCACCCGGCGACGTGGACGAGTTGGAATGCCCCGTCCTGGAACGCCTCGACGACGGCACCTGGCTCCTCCTCGGCTCCATCGGCGCGACGCGCGGCTTCGAGGCGTGGACGGCCCCGCGCCTGCGCGGCCCCTGGACCCGCCGTGGCCAACTCGGCCCCACGGGGGCGTACGCCCCCCGCGTGATCCCCGCGCCCGATGGCTCCCGGGTCGTCCTCCACACCACCCCCCGCCGTGTCGGCCTCACCGACACGGGCGACCGCTGCCGCGGCATGCTCGCCCAGCCCAAGTCCCTTGTCGTACCGGAGGATTCCGCCCCACACCTGGCCTGGTGGCCGGGACTGGAGGCCTGGCTGGGCGAGGAGACGATCGCCCCCACCCTCCACGCGGTCGGCGACCTGGAGGTCCCCGACCACCCCGTCGACATCACCCTGCGCGCCGCAGCGCCGGGCTCCGACCGCCCCGCCCTCACGGTCGCCTGCGACGGCAAGAACCTCCGGGTCACGGGCCCGGCCGGCACCCCTCTCGCCGAGACCGTCCTCCCCGAATCCCCCACGGCCCTGCGCATCCTGACCATCGGCGAGTACATCGAGATCTACGCCGACGGTATCTTCGCCCTGACCACCCTCTCCTACTCCGGCCACCCCACCCCCTGGACGGCGGTCACCGAGGGCCACCCCCGGACCGTCCCCGTCCGCCCCCTCCGCCTCCCGGACCCCGCCCGCGACGACGCGTCGGCGATCTGGCCGGGCCCGTCGCCGACCTGAGCCCCGCCGAACCGGTCGCCCTTCACTCCACATGGCCGCCAGGACGAGTTGGTCGTGCTGAACGGGCATGCGGTGCCCGAAGACAACCGCACCCGGCCCGCCACACCGCCGTACGGGACGGCGGCAAACGGACCGGGTGCGGTCGAGAGGGGCCGGGTCAGGCCTTCTTGGTCTCCTAGTAATGGGCCGGGTCGGTGACCTGCGGGGATCTTTCCTGTGGGTCGCTGACCTGGTTTCTTGGCGATTGGTGGCGATGGGGTGCGACGGTCTTGAGCGGGTGTCTTGCGGACTGTGTACGGACTGCCGCATCCCCACTGTGAGGGGAGTCAGTCAAGGAAGGCTCCCCGGACGAAGCGTTCGTCTGATGCCAGGGCATCGTAAGCCACGCCTTCCCACCCGTTCCGGTGTACCGCAAGGCGGGTGTGCGCCTCGGAAGCAAGATAGTCGCGGACCATGGTTTCGCCGCCAGCTCGGAATTGAGCAGTGAGAATTTGTCGGATGTTGGCCAAGGTCCTGTTGGCTTGTACGGCGTACAGACTTCCCAGTCTGAGGAGCGCGAAGTGATGGTCGACCCGCGACGACAGCAAGTCGTCCCATCCGGTGGGGGGAAGCGCGAAGAATTCCAGCCGCACTATTTCATCGTGAATCACCCGCGCGTGGAGCCATCTCTCGCTATCAATCCTGTCCACATATGGGTGTAGCAGGGTGTTTTCGGCGCATGTGGCCTCGTAGTCGCCTTTGAGGGTATTGCAGTCGCTGCAAGCTGGCACGAGGTTGAGAGGGTCGATGCAGAGCGTGGGGAACTTGCTCTTTGGCATGACGTGATCAAGCTGTCGGACAATTCCGTGCCCGCACATTGGGCAGCGCTCGTTGGTGGGTGCAGCCATGAGCTCGTCGTAAATCACGCGACAAGGGCCGCCCTTGCGTACCATCCCGTTGACGTATAGCCACTTCACGGCATCCCTTGCGTCCACTTCAGGGATCTGGAAGTCGGACGACTGGAGATCATGAAGCCTTCCGGAGAATGTGAAGTCGCGAAACGTCCTTGAAGATTCTTTGACTGTTTCGGCGGCTTCGATTAGCCTAGTTTTGCGTCTTTCCTCACCGAATTGACGGACCAGGGATATGCAGATTCTGTAGCTCTCTTCTCCAGTCCGTGAAGGTGGATCTAGGGGCCACATCAACGGCGTCCCGGGTTGCTGGCCTTCTCGGCAAGCAGGATTCGCACCAGCCCCTTTGCTTCCCCGCCAAGGTGCCCCCCGAAATGAGCCAGGACCTCTTCGTATGTGTTCAGCTCGTCTACAGCTTGTTCAATCTCGGCATGAAATCCGGACTCGCGGACTTCGAGTCCGAATATCTCGTGCGTAAGCACACCTACATTCTCGCCAAATGTTTCGATGCGCGGCCTTTGGGGTTGCGCGTAGGGGCGAATTATCTTCCAGACGCAAGAGCTCGGTACTTCCTGGAGGACCACGGGGGAGTGGGTGGCGACGATGGCGACGCCATTCCGGAGGTTCATTAGGTCTGACAGGGACCTAATGAATGCCGAAAGCAGTGGTGGATGCAAGTGGGCTTCCGGTTCATCCAACAGGACGAGGGACTGCTCGGCCACGGTCTCAACGAGTCGCGTGATGGTGAGCAGGACGATCGCGTGCCCGGAACTGAGCTCCGAAAAAAGCTGTCGGGCGAAGTTCTTTAGGTACTCGGAATCGGCATTTGCGTCGGTGAGTTGACTGGCAAGTTCGAGGACTGCGGAATCCGAGAACTGAGGGTCGCTGCGGAGTCGGTGAAGGGCGGAAAGCCAGTGCTTCATGAGCCCAGATGCGCGAATCTCGACGGCTGATCGAGCGAATTCGTGCCCAAGGTCGAATGGTGTCTTCCTACCGCCCGAGTGGCTACTGTTTCCGAGGCCGATGTAGACGTGGTTGACGCCGGAGCTTCCGCCGCTTGGGATGTTCATGAAGGGGTCGAAGGCGCTGAATGTGACAGATACCACGTTGACGAATCGTTCGCTGGCGATCCCGCCGTTGATGGGCAGATGGTCGATATTTCCAAAGACTGGCAGATGGATAGTCGGAGGCTTGACGGATGCCTGTGCAATGTTTTTCAGGAGCGTCGTCTTGCCGACGCCGTTTCTGCCTATTACGACGTGGATGTTGCTAGGTGGGTTAGAGTGTGGAACTACTTCAAAGTCGAAGAAAGAGGGCGCTCGTGAGGCTGAATTCTGATGCGAGGTGTACCGAAATCTGTAGCCAGTAAGTACCCGCCCCCCTCTTGCGGCTCGCCTAAATTGAGTTAGGACGGTTTGGGTCTCGATTCCTCTCAGGAGTGACGTCTCAGTTACTTGCTGAGTTGAGGCGGCCAAGAAAGCGTCGTGACTGAATGCAATATCCCCTAGACTCCCTAGGATGTCCTCCCTGACAGCGGGGCCGAGATGCTGCAGCCTTTCGTAGTAATCGAGATCGCCGACTGAAAACCACTGGGGTGGCTCGTCATGTGAATTGAGGGATCTGAATGCCACGCCCTGAAGGGGACTTGGGCCGGTCGGCTGTCCGACGCATGCGATCTTGACCTTGCCGATGTAGAGAGGAACACTCCCGTCGCCGCTGGTGAACCAGAGGTCGAAGGTAGTGCGGTAGCCGAAGTCGTCCCATGCGTCTGGAACGAGAGTCACGACACGTGGACCCACGGTTGAGGGAGTTCTTCCGTGATCCACGACCACGAATTGCATGGGACTCCTCGGCGTGTGCTGTTGTGGGGACGGCGGCGAGCATAGAAACCCTATCTCGCTTGCGCCAGAGTTAGTTGTTGCCGCTCGGCTACTTCCGCGGGGGCGGTCAGCTCACACCAATGTCTCGGCCGAGTCGCTCGATCTCGATGGCCAGAGCGCCTAGGGCTTCCTTCTCGGGGCCGTAGATCGTGCGGATGTTGGCAAGTTGTTGGTCGCGGGTGGCGGTGGGGTTGACGTTGGGCGGGCCCTCGCCGTCGAGGAGGGCTTCGAAGTCGGGGTACTCGGTGACGCGGAGGACCTGCACGTCGCAGGTCTCATCGGTGGCCTTGATGCGGAAACGGATGGTGTCGCCGGCGGCGAGGTCGGCGAGGCGCGGGTATTTCACCCGTACCTCGATGGTCTTGGTGCCCGCGGCCACGAGGTCGAAGTACTGGCGGTAGAGGTTGAGTTCGTAGACGCGGGCGGTGGTGTCGGTCATGGGGCGGGAACGCTCCTGGTGACTGGTGTGGGCATCATGCGGCCGATCTCGGAGGCCGAGTACGAGCGGAAGAAGTGCCGGGGGTCGGACAGCAAGGTATCGGTCACGGCCAGCAGTTGTTCGGCGTACTCCGGGACGGTGCCGGGCCACTCCCGGGTATCGAGCATCCACTCGGCGGCACCCTCGGGCAAGGAAGCGCGCCCCTCGCGGATCAGCGACTTGGACAGCTTGGCGCCGGTGTCGGTGACGACCTGCGGGCAGAACAGGCGGGCGGGGAGCTGGGCGCGGGTGAGACCGACGGCTTGGAGGGCTTCGTCGACCAGGTGGGAGCCGAAGACCCAGTCACCGCCCTTGACCATGATGTGCAGCGTGCCGTGGGGGTCGGACACGGAGAGTTCCTTGACCGCATTGCGGTACAGGGTGGCCAGGTCTAGGTAGGCGCCTCCGGATGGCGTGATCGTCGCCCGGTAGGGGCCGTGGTGGAGGCAGACGGCAGCGACTTGCACGGTCTCGCGGTCGGTGAGGTGGACTCGGGTGCGTTCGGCGTGTTTCTCGGCCCAGCCACAGTCGGGGTGCGAGCAAGGGATGCGCAGGTGTGGTGTGCCGGTGGAGGGGGCGAGCCACCAGCGGGCGGCGTCTAGGCGGGGCAGGAGGCGGAGCCAGGTGCGGCGGAAGTGTTCGCCGGCCTGCTGCTGGCTGTAGGTCTCAATCCGGTGAGGGATGCCCAGGCGTCGAGAGAGCGCGGTGAACAGGGGTTGGTAGAGGGCGGTGACGAGGTCGGTCAGGGCCTTGTGACCGAGGGCTTGAGCGTAGGCGCGCTGGTAGCGGTGGCCGCTGACCGGGTCGGTGGTCAGCTCGTAGGGGGCGTTGTCGAGGGCGCTGAAGAGGACCTCGGTGGGGATGCCGAAGCGGTCGCGCAGGCGGTCGGCCATGGCGAAGGCGAGGGACTGCACGAGCGAGGTGCCGATGTGTGGGGCGCCGTTGATCTGGGTGCCGACGGCCAGCACGATCCGTTCGGGTGGGGTGGCCAGGATGCGCGGGGTCAGGATGTCCTCGGCGTGGTGGAGGGCGTTGGCCAGGACGGTGTTCGGTGAGACAGGGTGGGGCGTCACGGGATGTCCCCCTGGGGTTGGTTGGGGCTCACTCAGATCGGGTGTGGCCGAAGAGGAGGCGTTGGCGGAGCGTGGCGCGGTCCAGGTAGGCGTCGATCTCTGCTGGTGTGGCGCTGCGGGAGAGCGGGTCGAGGCCCAGGACAAGGGCCACCGGGGTTCCTTGGTCGAGCAGCAGGGCCCATGCGCGGCCTGCGGGGATGCGCTTGCGATACGGGGTGCCGTCGAAGCGCAGGGCCACCTCGGTCGGGCTGAGTAGGCGCAGGCGTGGCCCGATGTCCGGCGGGGGGACGGTGCCCTGGCCCAGGCGCAGAGTTTCACCGACTGCACGCATGCGCTGCTCGATGACGGTCGGCGTCTCGTAGACGCTGCGGGGAGGTTGGGGCACCAGAAGGAGGAAGCACAGCGCAGCGCCGGTTGGGGTGGCGTCCAGCCATGTGGTGGTGGCCAGGGAGGCGATCAGACCGGCGGACGGCATGAACGACTCGGTGCGGGCAGGCGTCAGCATGCGGGCACTACCCCGTGATGGAAGGCGGCCCAGACGCATTTGCCGGGGCCCTGGCGTTCCTCCACGCCCCAGTGATCGGCGATGGTGGATACGAGCAGCAGGCCGCAGCCGTCGGCCGCTGTCTCCCGTGCCGCCCGCTTTTCAGGTCTGGCATTGCCGCCGTCGTGCACTTCGATGCGCAGCACGGTGGCGTGCAGTTCGACGCGTACGAGGACCTGACTGCCTGCAGAGGCTCCGTGCAGGACGGCGTTGGTGGCCAGTTCGGAGGTGCACAGCCGGATGTCGTCGAGGCGTTCCGTTCGGCCCCACTGGGTAAGGGCCTCGGCAACGAAGGAGCGGGCGGCGCTTGGAGCGGTCCGGCGCCGGTCGAAGAGCATCGTTTCGTGCTTGACGGCGCCGTCGAGGGCTTGGCCCGGTGCGAGGGTGTCCGGCTCGTCGGGCAGTGTGCTGGGCATGGCCAATAGCCAACCTCCGTCGCTCGTTCGGGTCGGGAGCCAGCGTGGGGGCCATATCGGGGGCCACTATGGGGGCCAGGGTTCAGCGCGCTCCGGGGAGAGGGATGGGCGACACGGGGATCGGCGCGTTGCTCGTTCGGCTGCGCACCACGCGCGGCTGGACACAGCAGCGAGTAGCTGACGAGTACAACGCCCTGGAGGGGCGTGCAGCCAAGACCGGCAAGGAGATTGGGCGTTACGAGCGCGAGGCGCGTATCCCGGTCCCGTACACCCGGAAACACCTGGCGCAGGTGTTCGGCGTCGATGTCACCGTCCTCGACCGCGCCGTGGCGGTTACCAAGAGCCGCCAGGGTGGGGACGGCACCACAGGGTCCTCGCCGACGCGGTCTGCGGTGCCTTCGAGCTCTGGTGCGGGTGCCGTCTCGGCGGACGCGGTGATGTCGGCCGACTTCGCTCGGTTCATCGCGCTGCGCAACGCCGACGAGTTCGTCGTCGAGCAGCTGGAAGCAGATGTGGGTCGGCTCGCCCGCGCCTACGTGAGCCATCCGCTGCTGGAGCTGTACGTCGAGATCAAGCGGTTGCGGGACGGTGCGTTCGAGTTGCTGCGCGGGCGTCAGCGTCCTCGGCAGACCGTCGATCTGTACGTCGCGGCCTCCCGGCTGTGTGGATTGTCCGCGCATGTGTGCTTGGACCTGGGCGACTACGACTCAGCGGCCACGCACGCCCGCACGGCCCGGGCGTGCGCGGAGGCGGCCGGGCACGAAGGGATGTTGGCCTGGGTGCGGGCCGTGGAGTCCCTGATCGCCTACTGGACCGGGCGGTACGAGCAGGCGGCGCGGCTGGCGCAGGCCGGCCGCCACTACCGGGCTCGCGGCAGCATCGGAGCCCGACTGGCGAGCCTGGAGGCGCGGGCGCTGGCCATAGTCGGAGACCGGGTGGGAGCGGTGGCCGCTCTTGCGGACGCCGAGCGTTTCCGCGAGGCGCTGACCGGCTACGACGAGGTGCCGGGCATCTTCGCCTTCCCGGCTGCCAAGCAGTTCGCGTATGCCGGGACGAGCCACTTGGCCGTGGGCGGGCGGGAACATGTCCAGCAGGCCATCGCCAGCGCGGACACGGCGATCCGGCTCTACCGCAGCGCCGAGGACGACGATCAGTCCGTCGGTGACCTGTTCGCCGCCCATGTCGATCTCGCCCGCGGCCATCTGCTCCTGGGTGACCTGGACGGCACCGAGGCGATGCTCGGCTTCGTCCTCGGCTCCGCTCCTGAGCGCATGTCGGCCAGCATCGTGCGTCGGCTTATCGCTCTCAGCCAGGAGCTGAGCGGGTCGCAGTACGGTGGAGCCGCGCAGGCCGTACACCTACGCGAACGCCTCCAGCACACGGCCGTCCTCGCGGCCTCACCCGCCGCCCACCCTCCGGAGCTGCCGACATGACCGAACTGTCTGCCGCACACGACGCCGCCGTCACCGACCGGGGCCGCCTCGCCGGGAGCGCCTACAACAGCGACCGGGACCTGGCCGCCCGCCAGTCGCTCTACCAGTGGCAGAGGCCGCGCTACGACCTGCCTGGCATCGTTGCCGAGCAGCTGCGCGGCGTGCGCGGGCGCGTGGTCGATGTCGGCTGCGGCAACGGCAAGTTCATCCAGCGGCTCCACGAGGACCGGCCCGATCTGGCCCTGCTGGGTCTGGACATCGCTCCCGGCATCCTCGCCGGGGTGCCCGGTCCCGTCGCCGTGGCGGACGCCACTCGCCTGCCGTTGGCGACGGCGAGCGTCGACGCTGCCCTGGCGCTGCACATGCTCTACCACGTCCCCGACATCTCCCAGACAGTCAGGGAGCTGTCCCGCGTCGTCGCCCGTGACGGGCTGGTGATCGCCTCCACCAACAGCGACCGGGACAAGGCAGAACTCGACGACCTGTGGCAGCGGGCGGCGGGTGATGTCCTCGGCACCGGACGAGGCCCGGCACGCATCTCGCTCAGCGCCCGTTTCTCTCTGGAGAAGGCCGTGGCCTTCCTGGGGGAGGAGTTCGGCCGCGTGGAGACGATCGAACTGCCCGGCACCATCACGGTGCACGATCCCGAGCCGGTCATCGCCCACATGGCTTCCTATCGGGCGTGGGCGGATCAGCACGATGTGCCGTTCGACGCGACGATCGAGCGGGCCCGTGCCATCCTCGGCGGCCACCTCGTGCGAAACGGGGCGTTCGAGATCCATTGCATGGGCGGCATCCTGGTCTGCCGTCGTTGAACAGCGGTGGCGGCCGCGGGCACGGGCCTTGTTCCTCCGTGGTACGGCCGCCGAAACACAACCGCACCCGACCCGTCACACCCCCGTACAAGACGGCGGCAAACGGACCGGGTGCGGTCGAGAGGGGCCGGGTCAGGCCTTCTTGGTCTCCCAGAAGATCTTGTCGATCTGGGCGATGTAGTCGAGCGCCTTCTGGCCCGTCGCCGGGTCGGTGGACGCCTTGGCGGCCGAGAGGGCCTTCAGGGTGTCGTTGACCAGCTGGTGCAGCTCCGGGTACTTCTCGAAGTGCGGGGGCTTGAAGTAGTCGCTCCACAGCACCGAGACGTGGTGCTTGGCGAGCTCGGCGCGCTGCTCCTTGATGACGGTCGCGCGAGCCTGGAAGTGCGGGTCGTCGTTGGCGGCCATCTTCTCCTGCACGGCCTTCACCGACTCCGCCTCGATGCGGGCCTGGGCCGGGTCGTACACACCGCAGGGCAGGTCGCAGTGTGCGCTGACCTTGACCTTGGGGGCAAACAGGCGGGAAAGCATGGAGCATTCCTTCCTCGTGATCGTCTTCTCAGGTGGGACATTACTCCCTGCGAGAGTGGTTTTCGCGAGTGCCCCCATGGGCTTAGGACAAAAGTCCGGGGTCAGACTGGACTGGTGGAGGAACGTACCGGGGAGGTGCCGGGTGATGCCGGAGCTGTCGCAGGAGAGCGAGCGGGGGAAGGTCCTCCTGCCCTTCGGGGTGGCCGAGGTCACGGGACCCTCCATGGTCCCGACGCTGCGCCACGGGGACCAGCTGCTCGTCCACTACGGGGCACGCCTCGGGGTCGGTGACGTGGTCGTGCTGCGGCACCCCTTCCAGCAGGACCTGCTCGTCGTCAAACGGGCCGCCGAGCGGCGCGACGGCGGCTGGTGGGTGCTCGGGGACAACGCGTACGCGGGTGGGGACAGCACCGACTACGGGGTCGTGCCCGACGAACTGGTCCTGGGGAAGGTGCGGTTCCGTTACCGGCCCCGGGCCGCCGGCGGTCAGCGCTCGCCGTTCGCGCTCGCCCGCTGGGCGCTCTCGGCCGCCCGTCCCGTGCTCGGCGACCGGTCCGCCTCCAGGCGTTTGCGGGCGCGGTAGGCCGCCACGTTGGCCCGGGTCGCGCAGCGGTCCGAGCAGTAGCGCCGGGAGCGGTTGGTGGAGGTGTCGAGGTAGGCGTTGCGGCACGGCGCGGCCTCGCACAGACCGAGCCGGTCCACGCCGTACTCGGTGAGGTGGAAGGCCAGGCCCATGGCCGCGATCGCCGCATAGCCCGCGGTCGCGTTCGAGGGATGGTCCGCCAGGTGCATGTGCCACAGCGGGCGGCCGTCGTCGTCCCGGAAGTCGTGCCCGGAGATCTGCGGGCTCACCGGGAACTCCAGCAGGAGCGAGTTCAACAGGTCCACGGCGAGTGTCTCGTCGCCGTCGTCCGCCGCCTCGAAGACCGAGCGCAGCCGGGCCCGCACCGAACGGAACCGGGTGACGTCGGCGTCCGTCGCGCGCCGGGCCGCCGACTGGTTTCCCCCGAAGAGATCGCGGACGGCGTCGACCGAGGTGAGCGCGTCCTTGCCCCGCGCCGGCTCCTCGGTGTTGACGAGGCGTACGGCGTAGTCCGAGTAATAGGCCAGTTCCACTTGTAGTCCTTACCGTGGCGCTCTATCGTCGTGGTGCGGGTCAGGTAACAGCTGCTCGTGCTTACAGGGTATTACGCGGTATGGGGAAGAAGCAGTACGCGGAGGAAGGGGCCTGTATGACCACCACGACCGGAACCGACTGGCACGCCTGGCAGGAGAGCTGGGACCGGCAGCAGGAGTGGTATCTGCCGGACCGCGAGGAACGGTTCCGCGTGATGCTGGACATGGTCGAGGCCTTCGCCGGCCCCGAGCCCCGCGTCCTCGACCTCGCCTGCGGTACGGGTTCCATCACGTCCAGGCTGTTCGAACGGTTCCCGAAGGCCGTCAGCACCGGCGTCGACCTCGACCCCGCGCTCCTCACCATCGCCGAGGGCACGTTCGAGGGCGACCGGCGGGTCACCTTCGTCACCGCCGACCTCACCGACCCCGACTGGACCACGCGGCTGCCGTACGACTCGTACGACGCCGTCCTGACGGCCACAGCCCTGCACTGGCTGCACAGCGAACCCCTCGCCGCCCTCTACGGTCAGGTCGCGGAGCTCGTCCGCGACGGCGGTGTCTTCATGAACGCGGACCACATGATCGACGAGTCGACGCCCCGGATCAACGCGGCGGAGCGCGCGCACCGCCACGCCGGCATGGAACAAGCCAAGGCGAGCGGTGTCGTCGACTGGGCCGAATGGTGGCAGCTCGCCGCCCAGGACCCCGTCCTCGGCGCGCCGACGGCCCGGCGGTTCGAGATCTACGGCGACCACGCCGACGGCGAATTCCAGAGCGTCGACTGGCATGCCCGCGTCCTGCGCGAGAAGGGCTTCGCCGAGGCCCGCGCGGTGTGGCGCTCGCCCTCCGACGCGATGGTGCTGGCGGTCAAGTAGACCGCCGGGCGCGGGAGCGGTGACGTAGGCCGGCCGGGCGCGAGTGAGGGGCGGTACGGGAATCCGTACCGCCCCTCACCCATGAAACGTTCCGTCAGGGGACCTTGGAGAGCGTCAGAGGACCTTGGAGAGGAACGACTGCGTCCGCTCTTCCTGCGGGTTCGTCAGCACGTCACGGGGGTTGCCGGACTCGACCACCACACCGCCGTCCATGAAGACCAGGCTGTCGCCGACCTCGCGGGCGAAGCCCATCTCGTGGGTGACGACGACCATGGTCATACCGGACTCGGCCAGGTCGCGCATGACGTCGAGGACGTCGCCGACCAGTTCCGGGTCGAGCGCCGAGGTCGGCTCGTCGAAGAGCATCAGCTTCGGCTCCATGGCCAGCGCCCGGGCGATCGCCACACGCTGCTGCTGGCCGCCGGAGAGCTGGGACGGGTAGTTGCCCGCCTTGTCGCCGAGGCCGACGCGTTCGAGCAGCTCACGGGCGCGCTCGCGGGCCTGGGCCCTGCTGACGCCCTTCACCTGGACCGGCGCCTCCATGACGTTCTCGGTGGCCGTCATGTGCGGGAACAGATTGAAGCGCTGGAACACCATGCCGATGTCACGGCGCTTGAGCGCGACCTCGTTGTCCTTGAGCTCGTACAGCTTGTCGCCCTTCTGGCGGTAGCCGACCAGCTCGCCGTCGACGTACAGCCGCCCGGCGTTGATCTTCTCGAGGTGGTTGATGCACCTCAGGAAGGTCGACTTGCCGGAGCCGGACGGGCCGATGAGGCAGAACACCTCACCTGTCTGCACCTCCAGGTCGATGCCCTTCAGGACCTCGACGGGACCGAAGGACTTGTGGATGCCCTCGGCCTTCACCATGGCGGTCATGCCGAGACTCCCTTCGGGCGGCGCACGGGCAGCACGGCCGCCTTGAAACGCTGGACCGGCGTCGGCGGGAGGGTCCGGGAGGAGCCCTTCGCGTAGTGCCTCTCCAGGTAGTACTGCCCGACGCTGAAGACGCTGGTCAGGATCAGGTACCAGGCGGCGGCGAGGAACAGCATCTCCACGATGGCGCCGGAGCCCTGGCCGATGTCCTGGGCCGCTTTCAGCAGGTCCACGTACTGCACCGTCGAGACGAGCGACGTGGTCTTCAGCATGTTGATGACCTCGTTGCCCGTCGGCGGCACGATCACGCGCATCGCCTGCGGGATCACGATCCGGCGCAGCGTCTTGGTGTGGCTCATGCCGAGCGCGTGCGACGCCTCGGTCTGGCCCTCGTCGACCGAGAGCAGACCGGCGCGGCAGATCTCCGCCATGTACGCGGCCTCGTTGAGACCGAGGCCGAGCAGCGCCGTCAGCAGCGGCGTCATGAACGAGGACCAGTAGTCCTTGTAGATCGGGCCGAGGTTGATGTACTCGAAGACCAGGCCCAGGTTGAACCAGACGAAGAGCTGGACCAGGACCGGTGTGCCGCGGAAGAACCAGATGTAGAACCAGGCGATCGACGAGGTCACCGGGTTCTTGGACAGCCGCATCACGGCGAGCAGGATGCCGCCGACGATGCCGATCACCATGGAGAGCACGGTGAGCAGGAGGGTGTTCAGGACGCCCTCGATGATGCGGTCGTCGAAGAAGTAGTCGGGGACCGCACCCCAGTTGATCTTCTTCGCCTGCGCGAACGCGTAGACGATCGCGCCGAGGAGAGCGAGCGCGATGGCCGCGGACACATAGCGCCCCGGGTGCCGGACCGGGATGGCCTTGATGGCCTCCGGTCCGGCGGGGGGAGTGTCCGAGGGACCGTCCGTCTTGCTGACGTCAACAGTCACAGGTGGTGCCTTTCAGAACCGAGCCGAGAATCAGGAACCGCCGTTGATCTTGGCCTCGGTGACGGAGCCGTCCTCGACGCCCCACTTCTTGATGATCTTCTCGTACTCGCCGTTGTCGATGATCGCCTGGACGGCGGCCTGGAGCGCGTCACGCAGCTCGGTGTTGTCCTTCGCCACGGCGATGCCGTACGGGCCCGCCTCGACCTGGTCGCCGACGATCTCGAAGTACTTGCCGCCACCGGAGGTCTTCACCGAGTACGCGGCGACCGGGTAGTCGGCGGAGACGACGTCCGCGCCCTTGGAACGCATCCGGGTCTCGGCCTCGGGGTTGGTGGCGAAGTCCTCGATCTTGAGTTCCTTCTTCTTGTCGTCCTTGCACTTCGTCGCCTGCTCCTTGGCGAGGTCGTGCGAGAACGTGTTGCGCTGCACGGCGATCGTCTTGCCGCACAGGTCGTCCCAGCTCTTGATGGACTGGTCGTCACCCGCGTTGGTGTACAGCGAGACACCCGCGGTGAAGTAGTCGACGAAGTCCACGCCGGCGCCGACCTTCTTGCCGGTGTCGGCGTCGACGCCCTCCTGGCGGTCCTTGGTGTCGGTCATGGCCGACATCGCGATGTCGTACCGCTTGGCCGCCAGACCACCGATGAGGGTGTCGAAGGTGGCGTTCTGGAACTTGAACTCCACACCGAGCTGCTTGCCCATCGCCTCGGCTATGTCGATGTCGATGCCGACGACCTTGCCGGAGCTGTCCTTGTACTCGACCGGGGCGTACGCGATGTCCGACCCGACGTTGATCACGCCCTTGTCCCGGAGCGCCGCCGGCAGCTTGTCGGCCAGCGGGGCCGCGCTGGTGGAGGCGGTGTCGGAACCGTTGTCCTTCTTGGTCTGGTCACCGCAGCCGGTGAGCAGCAGGGCGCCCGCGACCGCGATCGCTCCGACCGCGGCTGTCCGGGAGCGCAGGCCGGTCGTACGACAGGTGGTGCTTGCGGTCATGGTGGGTTCCTCCGGCGGGGTGGTGTGGAGTTGCCGACAGGTCGACGATTAACACGCGTCTTCGAGTGTGGCGACCTCGTGTGATTACGGCATCTTGCCATTCGTGCATGTGCATTCAGATGGCCCCCCATGTCAAAATCGGATAACGGGTGACCCCCGAATGGCCCCATGAACCGCTGCGGACGAGGTGATCACGCCGGATCTTGTGCGGGAATCCCCCCTTCCGGCCGGAAGATCTTCGGCGCATCTCAGGATGCGGTCGGCCGCGAACTCCGCACTCGCGCCTGTACCGGATTTGTCATGACGTGATCCGACTTGTCCCGTCATCCTTCGATGAGTCGAACCACCCGTGATCGTCTTCAATTGACCTTCGAGTTGTGACCTTCGAGGTATGAAGACGTGTGCACTCGTCGTCGATGCCGTCCGTCCGGTAAGAAGGTTCCTTACACCCCTCATCCGGGGCCCAGGGCGCGTGTGCGGCGCGCCCGTCGCGTCTGAGCCCGCAGGCGTCGCCGTACGTATCGGTGACCTGGGCCTTACGCGGTGCCCGCCCGCCCCCGAACCGGGAGCGGTCACCCTCAAACCATGAAGACCTAAGGGGTACAACAAGTGGCAGCGGAGATTGTCAATCCTCGCACCGAGAGCAGCGACGGCAGTACGGGTCAGGAAGGCGGCGGGGAGCCGCTCAATTCCGTCGACTCCTTCGACCCCTTCGACCCCGCTTTCGCGCTGCACCGCGGCGGCAAGATGGCCGTGCAGGCCACCGTGCCGATCCGTGACAAGGACGACCTGTCCCTGGCCTACACGCCCGGCGTCGCGCGCGTGTGCACCGCCATCGCCGAGCAGCCGGACCTGGTCAACGACTACACGTGGAAGTCGTCGGTCGTCGCCGTCGTGACGGACGGTACGGCGGTCCTCGGTCTCGGCGACATCGGCCCCGAGGCCTCCCTCCCGGTGATGGAGGGCAAGGCGATCCTCTTCAAGCAGTTCGGCGGCGTCGACGCGGTGCCGATCGCGCTCGCCTGCACGGACGTCGACGAGATCATCGAGACCGTGGTCCGCCTCGCGCCCTCCTTCGGTGGCGTGAACCTGGAGGACATCTCGGCGCCCCGCTGCTTCGAGATCGAGAAGCGGCTCCAGGAAGCCCTGGACATCCCGGTCTTCCACGACGACCAGCACGGTACGGCGGTCGTGACGCTGGCGGCTCTCCGGAACGCCGCTCGGCTGACCGGCCGTGGGCTCGGCGATCTGCGGGCCGTGATCTCCGGCGCGGGCGCGGCGGGCGTCGCCATCGCCAAGATGCTGCTGGAGGCCGGTCTCGGTGACGTCGCGGTCGCCGACCGCAAGGGCATCGTCTCCGTGGACCGCGAGGACCTCACGCCGGTCAAGCGGGACCTCGCCGAGCTCACCAACAAGGCCGGGCTCTCGGGCTCCCTGGAGGACGCCCTCGCGGGCGCGGACGTCTTCATCGGCGTCTCCGGCGGTACGGTCCCGGAGGCGGCGGTGGCCTCGATGGCCGAGGGCGCGTTCGTCTTCGCCATGGCCAACCCGAACCCCGAGGTGCACCCGGACGTGGCCCACAAGTACGCGGCCGTCGTCGCGACCGGGCGCTCCGACTACCCGAACCAGATCAACAACGTCCTCGCCTTCCCGGGCATCTTCGCGGGCGCCCTCCAGGTGCGGGCCTCCCGGATCACCGAGGGCATGAAGCTTGCGGCGGCCGAGGCGCTGGCGTCGGTCGTCGGGGACGACCTCGCGGCCGACTACGTCATCCCCTCGCCGTTCGATGAGCGGGTCGCTCCGGCGGTGACGGCGGCGGTGGCCGCGGCTGCTCGGGCGGAGGGTGTTGCTCGACGCTGACTCCGGGGGCGGTGCGGGGTGGTTTCTTCGCCCCCGCCGCCCCTACCCGTCCCATCCGCAAGCTGGGGGCTACGCCCCCAGGCCCCCAGGTGGGTTGGTTGTCTGCGGGTGGGTGGGGGCTGGTCGCGCAGTTCCCCGCGCCCCTTAAAAGCATGGGCTGCGCCCCGCTTCAAGGGGCGCGGGGAACTGCGCGAGCGACCACATCCGACCCGCACCCGCCGGACAGCCCCTCGCACCCGAGCTCGAAGGCGGAGCTGGAGAGGACGGGACGCGTGTCACAGCGCTCCCCCGTTCCATCGCCCCCGGCGTCCCCCTATGGTCAGGCGCATGTTCGCTGCCTATGCCGCCCGCATCGACCGTGACCAACCGCTCAACGGACTGGAGTTGGGCGACCGCCCGGCACCGGAACCGAGGCCCGGCTGGACGACCGTCAAGGTGAAGGCCGCCTCGCTGAACCACCACGACCTGTGGTCCCTGCGGGGCGTCGGCCTCGCGGAGGACAAGCTGCCCATGATCCTCGGCTGTGACGCCGCCGGTGTCGACGAGGACGGCAACGAGGTCGTCCTGCACTCGGTGATCGGCCAGACCGGCCACGGCGTCGGCCCCGAGGAACCCCGCTCGATCCTCACCGAGCGCTACCAGGGCACCTTCGCCGAACTCGTCTCCGTCCCCACCTGGAACGTGCTCCCCAAGCCTGCCGAACTCTCCTTCGAAGAGGCCGCCTGCCTGCCCACCGCCTGGCTGACGGCGTACCGCATGCTCTTCACCAACGCGGGCGTACGCCCCGGCGACTCCGTCCTCGTCCAGGGCGCCGGAGGCGGTGTCGCCACCGCCGCGATCGTGCTCGGCAAGGCGGCCGGTCTGCGGGTCTACGCCACCAGCCGGGACGAGGCCAAGCGGAAGCGGGCCCTGGAACTGGGCGCGGTGGAGGCGCTGGAGTCGGGGGCGCGGCTGCCGCACCGCGTCGACGCGGTCATCGAGACGGTCGGCGCCGCCACCTGGTCCCACTCGGTGAAGTCGCTGCGCCCCGGCGGCAGCCTCGTCATCTCGGGCGCCACCAGCGGAGACCGCCCCTCCCACGCCGAACTGACCCGCATCTTCTTCCTCGAACTCAAGGTTGTCGGCTCCACCATGGGCACCAAGGACGAACTGGAGGACCTCCTCTCCTTCTGCGCCGCGACCGGTGTCCGCCCCGTCATCGACGAGGTACTGCCCCTGGACCGTGCCCGCGAGGGCTTCGAGCGCATGGAGTCCGGCTCCCAGTTCGGCAAGATCGTGCTCACCAACCCCTGACAGATTCTTCCCTGACAGATTCTGTCGATACGACCTGACGGCCGGCCCGGTTCTCCGGGTCGGCCGTCGTCATGTCTCGGGGTCGGCCACCGTTATGTCAACCGGGGTTGACGTGCTGGCGATGTCAACGTAAGTTGACGTCATGACCGAAGCAACGGATCTCGCCGAGCGCGCGGGCGACCGTGACCCCCGGATCGGGCTGCGGGCCGTCGCCGCGCTGCGGAGGCTGCTGGAGCAGCTGGAGTCGGTGCAGGTGCGCAGCGCGCGCAACCAGGGCTGGTCGTGGCAGGAGATCGCCACCGAACTCGGAGTGAGCAGGCAGGCCGTGCACAAGAAGTACGGGAGGCATTGATGTTCGAACGGTTTACGAAAGACGCCCGCGCCGTGGTCCTGGGAGCGGTCGACCACGCCGAACGCTCCCACGCGAACGAGGTGAACGAAGAGCACCTTCTTCTCTCGCTGCTGGACCGCAAGGCCAGCCGCGCCTCGTTCGCCCTGGCCGCGCTGGGGCTGGCCGACCGCCGGGACTCCGTGCTGCGGGCCCTCGCCGAGGCGCGCCGCCGGGGTGGTCTCTCCCGCGCCGACATGGACGCCCTCTCCGGCCTCGGTATCGACCTCTCGCAGATCGTCTCCCGGGTCGAAGAGGCCCACGGGGTGGGTGCGTTGGAGTCGGGCGGGAAGGGCAACCGCAATGGCTGGGGGCTCCGCCTGGGCCATCGCCCTTTCACCCGCGACGCCAAGGACGTCCTCACCCGCTCCCTCCGCACCGCCCACGCCCACCGCGACCGGCACATCGGCGACGAACACCTCCTCCTCGCCCTCACCACCCGCCCCGGCGTCCTGGCCGAGGTCCTCGCGGACCATGGGGTGACGTATGAGGCGCTGGAGCGGGTCCTTTACGGCGCCGGGGAGGCCAAGGCGGGGTGAGGGGCTCCAGGGTGCGTCGTGCGTCAGGAGCCAGGCGTCAGGCGTCAGGCGTGGGCCTGGGCCTGGGCCTTGGAATGGCCGCGCCTGACCTCGGCTAGGCCTTGGGTACCCGCAGCACCGCTCCGATGTGGGCCGCCGCCGTCGACAGATGGCGGCGGGCGTCGCGGAGCTGGTCCTCTGTGACGCCGTGGTCGCGGGCCGCGTCGCGGATGTCGTCGCGGAAGCGGTCCAGAAGGCGGTCGAGATCGCGGGCCGGGTCACCCGTGGGGGTCTCATGCACCCAGGCGGGCTCGTAGTCGGCCGGGAAGTCCTCGGGAGTGGTCGTGTACTCGGGCTCCCCGACGCCCGCTCCTGCCCCCGCACCATCCTTCGCGGCGGTGGCTCCCGAGCCGGACTCCGCCCCCGTGCGGCCGAAGCCGAAGTCCTTGCCGAACTCCTTTCCGAAGTCCTTCCCGAACTCGCCGAACTCCTTGGCCAGTTCGGTCAGTCCCTCACGCACCCCGGTCGGCCAGTCGCCCCGGGTGAAGTGGTCCTGGACGTGGTCCTGAACCCGCTTGGCGATGCGCTGCAGCTCGTCCTGGGCCTGGGTGCGGGCCCGCTCCTGAGCCTCCTTGGCCTGGCGGCGGGCGCGCTGGGCCTCCTCGCGGGCCCGTCGGCTCTCGTCCTTCGCGCGCCGGGCCTGTTCCTTCCACTCCTGCTTGACGCGTCGCATCTCCTCCTTCGCGGCGCGCCAGGACTCCTTGTCGCCGTACTCCCCGAGCGGCCCCTGTTCGCCGTCACCCGTCCCGTTGCCCTTGCGGGCGTCGGAGGCCGCCGCCTGCATCTCGCGGCGCAGGTCGCCCGCCGCGCCCCGTACATCGGCCCGGATCTCGGCGGCCAGCTCGGCCACCGACTCGCGGATCTCCAGCTCCAGGTCGGCCAGCTCGCCGCTGCGGTCGGCCAGTTCGGCGCGGCCCGCGTCCGTGATCGCGTACACCTTGCGGCCGCCCTCGGTGGTGTGGGTGACCAGGCCCTCGGCCTCCAGCTTGGCCAGGCGGGGGTAGACAGTGCCGGCCGAGGGGGCGTACAGCCCCTGGAAGCGCTCCTCCAGCAGGCGGATCACCTCATAGCCGTGGCGCGGCGCCTCGTCCAGCAGCTTCAGCAGATAGAGCCGCAGGCGTCCGTGGGCGAAGACGGGAGGCATGTCAGAGCACCTTCTTGTCGGTCGTGCGAGCGGTCGTACCGCCGGAGCCGCCGTCGTCCGAACCGGCGCCCGAACCCTCCGGAGAGGTGTCGGCGGGCCCAGCGGGCGCCGCGTTGCGGAACCGAGGAGTCCGTGGACCACGCACTATCGCGTTTTTCACGATTCACGATATGTCGCGGTCACGGAAAGTCAAGACACCCGTTCTGGTGAACGGGTGAGGACGAGGCGATGCGCAACTTCGCCGCCCGCCTCGGCCTGGATCCGGTCCTTCGGCCTGGATCCGGTCCTCGACGCGCAGCCGCTGGACGCCCTCACGAAGCCCGACCCGGCGGCGGACGGCCGCGCCCGCCTGCTGGGCCTCCTCGCCGTCCTCACCCGCGCGGGAGTGAACGCTCCCCGCCGGCCTCACCCCGGGCGAACCCGTCGACCGGCTCCGCGAGGTCGCTCGCGTCCAGCCCGGCGTCCAGCGCATCGAACGGACCGGCCGGCGCGGAGCCGTCCGCGCAGAGCGGGAAGCCGTCGAACGGTGCCACCTCGGCCCCTGGCTCCCCTGGGCCGGCACCCCCAGTGCCCGCGCCCTGGCTACCGCCCAACTCCTCACGGGCCTACCGCTCACCGCCTGGGGCCTGTACCGCCGCAGCGGCGGCTGGCTCGTGGCCGGCGGTCTCCTGATCGCCCACGGCGCCGTCGGCCTGCTGTACGACCTGGCCCCCCTCGCGACTGACCAGCCCCGCCCGCGGCGGCTACTCGTCCTCGTCCTCGTCGTCCAGCCGCGCCAGCCACGTCGCCAGCCGCTCCACCGGTACCTCGAAGTCCGGATTCAGATCCACGAACGTCCGCAGCTGCTCGGCCAGCCACTCAAAGGTGACCTCCTCCTCGCCGCGCCGCTTCTCCAGTTCCTCGATGCCACGGTCCGTGAAGTACATGGGTCAAGGATAAGTGCGGGGAAACGGCCGGGCCGCACCCCCTGGAGGGGGTGCGGCCCGGTTGCGTACGGTCTTCGGGCGCTGTTACGCCTCGAACACCTCACGCACCAACTGCTCCTGCTCGGCCTGGTGCCGCTTCGCCGAGCCCACCGCCGGCGACGAGCCGTGCGGACGCGAGATGCGACGCAGGCGCTCGCCGTGGGGGACCTCCGCGCCGACCGCGAGGTCGAGGTGGTCGATCAGGTTGAGGGCGATGAACGGCCACGCACCCTGGTTCGCCGGCTCCTCCTGGGTCCAGAGGTACTTCTCGGCGTTGGGGTACTTGTTGACCTCCGCCTGGACCTCGGCGCCCGGCAGCGGGTACAGCCGCTCGATGCGGATGATCGCCGTGTCCGTGACGCCGCGCTTCTGGCGCTCGGCCTCCAGGTCGTAGTAGACCTTGCCGGCGCAGAAGACGACCTTCTTGACCGCGGCCGGGTCGACCGACGCGTCGCCGATGACCGGGCGGAACTGGCCGCTCGTGAACTCGTCCGCCTTCGACGCGGCGGCCTTGAGGCGCAGCATCGACTTCGGGGTGAAGACCACCAGCGGCTTGTGGTGCGGGTTGTGCACCTGCCACCGCAGGAGGTGGAAGTAGTTCGACGGGCTGGTCGGCATGGCGACCGTCATGTTGTTCTGCGCGCACATCTGGAGGAAGCGCTCCGGGCGGGCGGACGAGTGGTCCGGGCCCTGGCCCTCGTAGCCGTGCGGCAGCAGCAGGGTGACGCCGGACGTCTGGCCCCACTTCTGCTCCGCCGACGAGATGAACTCGTCCACGACCGTCTGGGCGCCGTTGACGAAGTCGCCGAACTGGGCCTCCCACATCACCAGGGACTCGGGGCGGGCGAGCGAGTAGCCGTACTCGAAGCCCATCGCCGCGTACTCGGAGAGAAGGGAGTTGTAGACGTTCAGCCGCGCCTGGTCCTCGGAGAGGTACATCAGCGGCGTGAACTCCTCGCCCGTCTCACGGTCGATGATCACCGCGTGACGCTGGCCGAAGGTGCCGCGCTGCGAGTCCTGGCCGGCCAGGCGGACCGGGGTGCCCTCCAGGAGGAGGGAGCCGACCGCGAGGGTCTCACCCATGCCCCAGTCGATCGTGCCGTCCTCGACCATGGCCGCCCGGCGCTGCAGCTGCGGCAGCAGACGCGGGTGGGCGGTGATGTGGTCCGGAACGTTGACCTGGGACTCGGCGATGCGCTTGACGGTCTCCGCCGTGATCGCGGTGTTCACCGCGACCGGGAAGCCGTCCTGCGGGTCGTGGACCTCGCCGGACGCCGGCTGCGAGGTGGCCTCGCGGACCTCCGTGAAGACCTTCTCCAGCTGGCCCTGGTAGTCCTGGAGCGCCTGCTCGGCCTCTTCCAGGGTGATGTCGCCGCGACCGATGAGGGACTCGGTGTAGAGCTTGCGCACCGAGCGCTTCTTGTCGATCAGGTCGTACATCAGCGGCTGGGTGAAGGCCGGGTTGTCCGACTCGTTGTGACCGCGGCGGCGGTAGCAGATGAGGTCGATCACCACGTCCTTGTTGAACGCCTGGCGGAACTCGAAGGCCAGACGGGCGACGCGGACGACGGCCTCGGGGTCGTCGCCGTTCACGTGGAAGATCGGGGCCTCGATCATGCGCGCCACGTCGGTGGCGTACATCGAGGAGCGCGACGACTCGGGAGCCGCCGTGAAGCCGACCTGGTTGTTGATGACGATGTGGACCGTGCCGCCGGTGCGGTAGCCGCGCAGCTGCGACATGTTCAGGGTCTCGGCCACCACGCCCTGGCCCGCGAAGGCCGCGTCGCCGTGGAGGGCCACCGGCAGGACGGTGAAGTCCGTGCCGCCCTTGTTGATGATGTCCTGCTTGGCGCGCGCGACGCCTTCCAGGACCGGGTCCACGGCCTCCAGGTGCGAGGGGTTCGCGACCAGGCTGACCTTGATCTGCTCGCCGTCGAGGCCGGTGAAGGTGCCCTCGGCGCCCAGGTGGTACTTCACGTCGCCGGAGCCGTGCATCGACTTCGGGTCGAGGTTGCCCTCGAACTCCCGGAAGATCTGCGCGTACGACTTGCCGACGATGTTCGCCAGGACGTTCAGGCGGCCGCGGTGGGCCATGCCGATGACGACCTCGTCGAGACGGGACTCCGCCGCGCTGTCGATGACCGCGTCGAGCAGCGGGATGACCGACTCGCCGCCTTCGAGCGAGAAGCGCTTCTGGCCGACGTACTTCGTCTGCAGGAAGGTTTCGAAGGCCTCCGCCGCGTTCAGCCGGCGCAGGATGCGCAGCTGCTCCTCGCGCTCCGGCTTGGTGTGCGGGCGCTCGATGCGGTCCTGGATCCACTTGCGCTGCTTCGGGTCCTGGATGTGCATGAACTCGATGCCGGTCGTACGGCAGTACGAGTCACGCAGGACGCCGAGGATGTCGCGGAGCTTCATCAGGGACTTGCCGGCGAAGCCGCCGACCGCGAACTCGCGCTCCAGGTCCCACAGGGTGAGCCCGTGCTCGGTGATGTCCAGGTCGGGGTGCTTGCGCTGGCGGTACTCCAGCGGGTCGGTGTCGGCCATGACGTGGCCGCGGACCCGGTAGGAGTGGATCAGCTCGAAGACGCGGGCGGCCTTCGTGACGTCGTCGTCGTGGCTGGCGTCGATGTCCTTGAGCCAGCGGACCGGCTCGTAGGGGATGCGCAGGGCCTCGAAGATGTCGTCGTAGAAGCCGTCCTCGCCGAGGAGGCGGTTCGCGACCATCCGCAGGAACTCGCCGGAGGCGGCACCCTGGATCACTCGGTGGTCGTACGTCGAGGTCAGGGTCATGACCTTCGAGATACCGAGCTTGTTGAGGGTGTCCTGGGACGTGCCCTGGAACTCGGCCGGGTAGTCCATGGAGCCGACGCCCATGATGACCGACTGGCCGGGCATCAGGCGGGGCACGGAGTGGACGGTGCCGAGGCCGCCGGGGTTGGTCAGGGAGACCGTCACGCCGGTGAAGTCGTCCATCGTCAGCTTGCCGTCACGGGCGCGGCGGACGATGTCCTCGTAGGCCTGCCAGAACTCGAAGAAGTTCAGCGTCTCGGCCTTCTTGATGCCCGCGACGACCAGCTGGCGGTCGCCGTTGGGCTTCACCAGGTCGATGGCGAGGCCGAAGTTGACGTGCGGCGGCTTGACGAGGGTGGGCTTCCCGTCCTTCTCCGCGTAGTGCCAGTTCATCGACGGCATCGTCTTGATGGCCTGCACCATCGCGTAGCCGATCAGGTGCGTGAAGGAGATCTTCCCGCCCCGGGCGCGCTTCAGGTGGTTGTTGATGACGATGCGGTTGTCGAACAGCAGCTTCACCGGGACGGCGCGCACGGACGTGGCCGTGGGCAGCTCCAGGGAGGCGTTCATGTTCTTCGCGACCGCGGCGGCGGGGCCGCGCAGCGTGATCAGCTCCGGGCCCTCGGCGGGCGCGGCCTGCTTCGCCGGGGCGGCAGCCGTCGGCTTGGCGGGCGCGGCGGCCGCGGGCTTCGCGGGAGCCGGGGCCGGCGCGGCGGCGGGCTTCGGGGCCGCCGGAGCGGGTGCGGCCGGGGCGGCCGGAGCAGCCTGGGCCGGGGCGGCCGGAGCCGCGGGTGTGGTGGTCGCTGCGGCCCCCGTGGCCGCAGCACCCGCCGGAGCCGGGGCGGCAGCTGCGCCCGGCTTGTAGTCGGCGAAGAAGTCCCACCAGGCTCGGTCTACCGAATTCGGGTCCTGGAGGTACTGCTGATAGATCTCGTCGACGAGCCACTCGTTCGGACCGAAGGCCGCGGCGGGGTTCTTACCCGCTTGGTCTGAGTCGGTCGAGATGCTCGAGTTACTGGGGGACTGTGGCGACACGGCGGCAACCGCCCTCTTCCGCTTCACAAGGTGATGGACAGCGGGAATAAAGGCTACGCCTCCGTGGCCGGGAAGGTCAGGCCGGGCCCGCTCTTCGTCGTGTAAGTCACATCGGAAAGCGGGTTTCGGGGGTGGAAATGGCGGGAAACAAGCGAGGTTCCGGGCCGGAATGGGTGTGGTGAGCATGTATCGGGCATGCGTCCGGCGGGGCCTGCGGTGATGCACACGCGGCCCAGTGGGCGAACGCACCTGATCACACGTGTCCGACTGTGCGGATCTGCCATGGATCTTGTGGCTCCGCTTCGAACTTTACGTCAACTTGGCAGAGAAGTAAGCCCCGAGAGGATGAGCGATATTCAGCAACGGCGGGGGGATTCAGCCAGGCACGATGTGGGTATCCCGTGATTTTTCGCCCCCGGCTGTGCGGATGGGCGTTCGGCTGCGGGCTGTGTGTGGTTGCTCGCACAGTTCCCCGCGCCCCTCAAGGGGCGCGGAGGGCACCCTGGGGCGGGATGCCCGGCAGAACCACCTGGATGCGGCAGCCCTTCGGGGACTCGGCCACGCCGATGCGGCCGCCGTGGAGGTCCACCGCCCAGCGGGCGATCGCCAGGCCGAGGCCGGTGCCGCCGTCGCTGCCGGGGCCGTGGGGGGAGCTGACCGCGCCTCGGTTGAAGCGCTCGAAGACGCGGTGCCATTCGGACTCGGGGATGCCGGGGCCCTCGTCAAGGACTTCGAGGTCCAGGGACTCGGGGGTGGGGCCCCGCCGGGCCTTCACCGTGACGCGGCCGTGGGCCGGGCTGTGCTTGACCGCGTTGTCGATGAGGTTGGCGACGACCTGGTGGATGCGTTCCGGGTCCGCGTTGGCCGTCAGCTCCGGCGGGTGGACGTCCAGATGCAGGTGCACGTCCGTACGCGTGTGCTTGCCGGAGTCCGAGGCGAAGCCGCCGCGCGCGGAGGCGACCATCTGGGCCTCCTTCAGGACGCCCGAGAGGTACGGCCAGACCTCGAAGCGGCGGCGGCGGAGCGGGACCACGCCGTTGTCCAGGCGTGAGAGGTCCAGGAGGGTCTCGACCAGGCGGCCCAGGCGTTCCGTCTGCTTCAGGGCCGTGCGCATCGTCTCGGGGTCGGCCTGGGTGACGCCGTCGACGATGTTCTCCAGGACGGCACGGAGGCCGGCGATGGGGGTGCGGAGCTCGTGGGAGACGTTCGCCACGAGCTCCTTGCGCTGGCGGTCCTGGGCCTCCAGCTCGTCGGCCATGAGATTGATCGTGTGGGCGAGGTCGCCCAGCTCGTCCCGGCGGTTCTCGCGGACCCGCCGGGTGTAGTCGCCGCGCGAGATGGACCGGGCGACGGCGTTCATCTCGTCCAGGGGGGCGGTGAGCGAATGCGCCACGAACTGCGTAATCAGGAGTGTGGCGATCATCGAGAAGACCGTGATGAAGCGCAGCTCGGTCTTGGTGTGCACCGCGATCATCGACAGACCGGTCGTGATCAGGACCGAGATGACGACGAGCGCGCCGAGCTTCGTCTTGATCGAGAAGGGACGCAGACCGCCGAGCGGTTCCGCCCCCTCCCGTGACTGCGCGTCACCGAGGTTCCGCGACCGTGGGTCACCGACTCCGCTCATCACGCCACCAGTCCCCTGTGTCTACGTGCCTGCGTATGCCCTCCGCACGCGAAGCGAGTGCCGGTGTCAGGGGGTCGGGGTCTCCAGGGCGTACCCGACACCGTGCACCGTGCGGATCCGCTCCGCGCCGATCTTCCGCCGCAGCGCCTTGATGTGGCTGTCCACGGTCCGCGTCCCGGACGCGTCCGCCCAGTCCCACACCTCGGCGAGCAGCTGCTCGCGCGAGAGTACGGCACGCGGGGTGTTCGCGAGGCATACGAGGAGGTCGAACTCGGTGGGAGTGAGGTGTACGTCCTCGCTGCGCACCCGGACGCGGCGCTGCGCGTGGTCGATCTCCAGCTCGCCGAGGCGCAGGATGCCCGAGCGCGGCGTGGTGGCGGCCAGCGCGGCCCGCTCCACCCGGCGCAGCAGGACATGCACGCGCGCGGCCAGCTCACGCATGGAGAACGGCTTGGTCATGTAGTCGTCGGCGCCGACGCCGAGCCCGACCAGCATGTCCGTCTCGTCGTCCCGGGCGGTGAGCATCAGCACGGGGACGGGCCGCTGGGCCTGGACGCGCCTGCACACCTCCAGGCCGTCGAAGCCGGGCAGCATGATGTCGAGGATCAGCAGGTCGGGCTGCCAGGCCTCCGCGGTGTCGACCGCGGCCGGCCCGTCGGACGCGGTCTGTACGACGAAACCCTCGGCGCGCAGGCGGGCCGCGATGGCGTCGACGATCGTCGGGTCGTCCTCGACCACGAGCACCCGGCGCTGTGCGCCAGGCGTGGCCGTCGTGCTGCTGTGGGAGGTGTGTGTCTGCTCCATCGCCCGCCCCTGAGTTGCTTTCCGGAATCCGTGGGGTGATCCCTTGACTGCGCGTGGCTGCGCATGACTGCGATTGACGCTTGAATGATCGGCGCCAGGCAAGCAGGGTACGGGCAGTCACCACGCCAGGGCTATCCAGGTCGGACCGCGAGGTGCACGACGTCCGGAACTCCCCGGGCAACCGGGATCTCTTCGGTACGCACCTGTTGGAACCCGGCATTCCCCAAGGTTTCCTCGAATTCCGCAGATGGCTGCGCGGACCACACGGCCAGTACCCCACCAGGGCTCAACACCCTTGCGCAGCTTGCCAGTCCGGCCGGTGAGTACAGGTTCTCGTTGCCCTCGGAGACCGTCCAGCCGGGCCCGTTGTCGATGTCCAGGCAGAGCGCGTCGAACGTGGCGGATGTCTCATTGACGTAGGCGACGAGGTCCGCTTCCACGATGTCCGTGCGAGGGTCCGCGAGTGCTTCGGCGGACACGGCGGCCAGCGGTCCCGTGCGGTGCCACTCGATGACGGAGGGTTCGCGTTCGACAACCGTGATCCGGCCCCAGCGTGGATCCGCTGCCGCGTGCGCGAGCGAGAAACCGACGCCCAGACCGCCGATCAGCACACTTGGCTGAGAACGGCCGGTCAGTGCGTCGAGGGCGGCGTCGACCAGCAGGCGCTCGGAGCGTCCGTCCGAAGTGTCCATCAGGAAGCACCCGTTGGCGATGATCTGCAACAGCTCTCCGTGCCGCCGCAGCACGACCTCGCCGTAGGGGCCCTCGCGCCGGTCGATGACTTCGGGTTCGTCGGTGATGGGCATACGCCCATTTTCACGTGTCCGTGACGTGAGGGAGGCCGAATGACGACCGCCCGGCGACGACTTGGCGTGATCAGAGCGCCAGGCCGTGGCCGTACGGGAAGACCGGGTCCTCGGTGTCGCCCGGCACGTCCGGGCGGGACGCCTCCACCGCCGCCATGGAACGCGGCAGTTCGAAGGGCAGCCGGCCCTCGGCCCGCGCCCGCCCGAAGGCGACGTCGAGCAGGGCCGTGTCGGAGGCCCCGTAGTCGGCGACGAGCGCCGCGGCCTTCGCGGCGATCTCCGGGAGTACGGCGGGCCGTTCCAGATTGACGCAGACCAGCGTGGGCACGGCCTCCAGCAGCGCCAGGATCTCCTTCAGCCGTTCCTCGCCGAACGCCAGCGACCCGGAGTGGAAGAACGACTCGAAGAACCCCGGCCGTTGCTCGTAGGGCGTGCGCAGCCGCAGTACGGCCACGTCCGCGTGGGCCGGATCGGCCACGACATTGCCGTAGAGGGACGCCGTCTGCGCGCCCACGCCCTCGACGTACAGGTTCGGGCGGTCGGTGAGGGGGAGCAGGGAGTGGTTGGTCAGGACGGTGAGCGAGCGGCGCTGGGCGGCTTCGCCGAGGGCGGTGAACTCGCTCGCGCCGACGGTCTCCTCGGCGCGGTTCGGGTCGACGTACCGGTGCTCGAAGAGGCCGAGGACGAACTTCTCGCGCAGGAGCCGGCGTACGGAGGCGTCGACGCGCTCCTCGGAGATCCGGCCGGAGCGGACGAGCTCCACGATCACCTCGGGGCACTGTTCGCCGCCGAACTGGTCGGCGCCCGCGTCCAGGGCCTTGGCCGCGCGTTCGGTGACAGTGAGATGTTCGACGCCCCAGGCGCGGGCCTGGTGCATCTCGTCGCCGATGGGGGAGTCGGTGAGCAGGCCCCAGTCGGTGCAGACGATGCCGTCGAAGCCGAGGCGTTCGCGCAACAGCCTGGTGAGGACGTCCCGGTTGAAGCCGAAGCCGACCTCCTCCCAGTCGTCCACGCCGATCGGCTGGCCGTAGGACGGCATCATCTGCGAGCAGCCGGCCTCGATCGCCGCCTTGAAGGGCGCGAGGTGGTGCTCGCGCATGCCGCCCGGATAGATCTGTTCCTTGCCGTGCGGGAAGTGCGGGTCCTCGCCGTCCTTCTGCGGGCCACCGCCGGGGAAGTGCTTGACCATGGCGGCGACGGAGCGATGGCCGAGCCGGCGTCCCTGCAGGCCGCGTACGTACGCCCGTACGAGCGCGCTCGTGACCTCGGCGGACGAGCCGAAGGTGCCGGACTGGCGGGACCAGCGGGGCTCAGTGGCGAGGTCGATCTGCGGG
Source organism: Streptomyces sp. CA-210063 (assembly GCF_024612015.1). Taxonomy (NCBI): domain Bacteria; kingdom Bacillati; phylum Actinomycetota; class Actinomycetes; order Kitasatosporales; family Streptomycetaceae; genus Streptomyces; species Streptomyces sp. CA-210063. The sequence goes on along the minus strand of NZ_CP102512.1, from coordinate 3,317,100 downwards.
TGGAGGGCGACGCGGAAGCCGACGGAGAGATACTCGCGGCGGACGGTGTCGCCGAACTTCTCCACCAGCTCCGTCTCGCCGATCGCGGCCAGGCCCAGGGGTTCGGGCCAGGCCGAGAAGGCCCCGGAGCCGAAGGACGCGCCCGGGTTGTCGGTGAACGCGTGGCGCGGGTCGGTGGAGAGGGTGACCGGGATGCCCAGCCGGGTGTCCGCCGCGAGCGCCTGGAGCCGGTTGACCCACTCGGCCGTCTCCCGGACCCCGTACTGGCCGAGGAGGTTGAAGTGGGTCAGGTGCCCGTCCGTGACCAGATCGGTGGTGCCGCGCCGAGGGAACGGGCCGCCGGCCGCCTCGGCGAGCGTTCCGTCGCCGTTCATCGTCAGCACCGCGTGGAAGAGCTGGCCCGCCTTCTCCGCGAGGGTCATCCGGGCCAGGAGGTCTTCCACCCGTTCGTCGACGGGGCGGTTCGGGTCGCGGTACGGGAGCATCGGGGTTCCTTGTACGTGGGGCCGTGGGGCCGTGGGGGCCGGGGCGGGGCTACTTGACGGAGCGGACGAACTGGACGGCGACAGCGCCCACGATCGCGGCGGCGGCGCCGAAGAGGAAGAGGGCGCTGTAGTTGGAGCCGCTGCCGCCGATGGCCAGCAGGCCCGGGGCGATGATCGGGACGAGGGACTGGGGGTCGGGGGACGGAGCGGTCGCCTTGCCGAGCAGGCGAGTTCAGGGAAGCAGCAAAACCGAGTGGCTACTAGGTATTGGGCAAGTTGCCACAATCACGCGGCAGATGGCTTGAAAGAAGGGTGGGGTTGACTCGTGTAACCGCCGGTTCCGCACGGACCTGCGAGGGCACGCCGCAGGGGGGCGCAGGGCCGTTAGGGTGGCGGACATGGTGCGGAACCGGAGGTCGGAGGGGTCCGGCGGGCCCGAGCCGGATGGGGGCGGCACGCGGAGACCGGACGGGGTCGGTGCGCGTGGCTCGTACGCCGTCGGTGACGAGCGGCGACTGCGCATTCTCGACGCGGCCGTCGAGCACTTCGCCCAATGGGGCTTCCACGCCTCCTCGCTCGCCCGTATCGCCAAGGACGTCGGCATCACCCAGGGCGGGCTGCTGCATCATTTCCGCGGCAAGGAGGACCTTCTCGTCCAAGTGCTGGGGCGCATGGACGAGACCGACCGGGAACGGTTCTTCTCACGGGAGTTCGAGTCGGCGGCCCAGATGTTCGCGGCGCTCGTGAAACTCGCCGAGTTCAACAGCACGCGGCTCGGCCGCACCCGTATGTTCAACGTCCTGGCCGCCGAGGCGGGCGACCCCGGGCACCCCGCCCACGCGTACTTCGTCAAGCGGTACGCCGAGGTCGTGGACACCGTCGCCGGGGTGCTGCGGCGGGGCGTGGACACCGGTGAGCTGCGGGCCGACACGGATGTCGTGGCCGTCGCGCAGGAGCTGGCCGCCGTGATGGACGGGCTGCAGATCCAGTGGGTGCTGGATCCGAAGGGGTTCGACATGGCGGGGCGGTTCCGGGCGTATGCGGAGCGGGTGTCGCGGGGGATCGCGAGGAACGTGCGGGATCTTCCCTAGGGCTGTCAGGTTGCTGTGAATCGCGCAGAGGGTGGCGGGGGTCACAGACAGGGCGTACGGGGGCGTCGAGGGTGGGGTGAAACGGAGGGAGCACTTCACCGTGGATGCCGCCGAGCGTGTGGAGGCCCCGGAGGGGGGCGCCGGGGCCGACGTGACACCGTCGGTGGCCGGCCCCGTCCTCGACGGAATCCCACGGCAGCCGGGTGCGGCGCCCGTGCGGACGGAGGAGCGGGCGCCCGCGGGGCGGCTCGGCCACCACAGCCCTGCCCGGATCACCCACTCCCGCCTCCGGCGGCTGCTCCCCACCCCCCAGGGCACGCCCTTCACCTTCTTCTACGCCGCCGTCCTGGTGCTCACCTCGGTCGTCGCCGAGTACGCCGATCCCGCCCTGGTGCACGCCCTGCACCAGGGCTCCAGCACGGACGTGGCGCACCTCGTCCGGACCCCGGTGCTCGTGCTGTTCGCGAGCGCGCTGTGGGTCGCGGGCGGGGTCGGTTCGCCGTACGCCCTCGGGTTTCTGCTGGTGCTGACCGCGCTGGAACGCCGTATCGGCGGGTGGCGCACGGCCGGGGTCTTCCTGCTGGGGCATGTGCTCGCCACGCTCGCGACGGAGGTCCCGGTGGGCCTGGCCGTCCTGGCCGGCCACCTTCCCGACAGCTCTCTCCACCGCCTCGACTACGGCATCAGCTTCGGGGTGGCGGCGAGCGTGGGGGCGCTGGCGGGGCTGCTGCCGCCGTGGCTGCGGTGGCCTGTTCTGGTGGGGTTCGGGGGCATGCTGGTCGACGACCTGATCGCGTTCACAGACCCGATGACGAACTGGGGGCATCTGATGGCCTTGGCGATCGGGGTGGCGACGTGGCCGGTGGTGCGCGGGTGGTGGAAGGCGGCTCAGGTCGCCACGACCGCCGCGTAGCCGCCGGCTGCGTCGAGTGCGTCGAGCGGGCCGTGGAAGGCGACGCGGCCGGCCGACAGGACGGTGACGTCGTCGCAGGCGCCCTCGACGTCCTCCATGAGATGCGTGCACACGACCGCGCAGGCGTTGCGGCCCAACCGCCGTACCAGCGCGTGGAAGTCGGATCGCTGCCGCGGATCCAGCCCGGTCGTCGGCTCGTCGAGCAGGAGCAGCGTCGGTGAGTTGACGATGGCCTGCGCGATGCCGACACGTTGTTTCATGCCGCCGGAGAGGGTGCGGAGCTTGTGGCCGAGGCGGTCGTGGAGGTCGACGGCCTCGGCGGCCTTCTCCACCGCTTCCGGGATACGGCGGCCCGGCATCTCGCGCAGCCAGGCGGCGTAGGACAGGAACTCCCGGACCGTGTAGCTCCGGAACACACCGAATTCCTGGGGGAGGTAGCCCAGGCGGCGCCTGATCTCCAGGCGCTGGGCCGGGACGCGGGGGTCGCGGTCGAGGAGCGTCACCGCGCCTTCGGTCGGGGCGGTCGCGGTGGCGAGCACCCGGAGGAGGGTCGACTTGCCCGCGCCGTTGGGGCCGAGTACGGCGTGGACGCCCGGGCCGAGGGTGAGGGTGACGTCGTCGAGGACGAGGGCGCGACGGTGGCGTACGGAGAGACGGGTGGTGTGGATCATCGGGGGCCTCGGGGAGGGCGTCGGTCGCCGGGGGTGGGGGTGCTGAAGGCGTAGCGGCGGAGGAAGAGGAGTTCTACGAGGACGGCGGCGCCGATGGCCCAGACCGTTTGGGCGGTCTCGCCGAGAAGGTGGTTCAGCGCGCCGATCAGTTCCTTCGGGTGCAGGCCTGTCACGGGGTGCTTCTGGTTGTGCAGACGGGCGACCGCCGCGACGACGAGCAGCCATCCACAGCTGGTGGCCAGAGCCGCGGGCCGGCTGTCGACGTAAGAGCTGAGCAGCAGCGTCGTCAGGGTGAGGAACAGACAGGGGAGGAGCCAGCCGGCGGGAGCCACCTCGAGGTCGTCGTGCGTGGTTTCCTCGGCCCGGGACAGCGTGAACGTGGCGGCCGCCAGCAGGGGCACGCACAGCGCCAGTACCTGCCCGGTGCGGATCAGCAACAGGCGCAGCCCTCCCCCCGGCGTCGTCCGGGTCACCTCCACGAACGGATCCGCCCTTCCGCCGTAGCTCGCGGCCACGCAGAGCAGCGGCAGCAAGGGGGCGAGGAGGAGCAGTACGGGGAGGGTGTCGTCGTCGCTGTTGAGGTGGGCGAGCCCGACACCGGCCGCACACACGCCGAGCACGGCGAGCAGCCACGGCAGGCGCAGCCCGTGCACGGCGGCCAGCCAAGGGGGCTGTCGCCACGGTCGGCTGTCGCCTGGGGGCACAGGTCGCGGTGGGTCATCGGGTGGGGACCCGCCCAACCGGTTGAACAGGGCTCCGCGCATGGCGTCGAGGCGCATTCCGTGAGTTCCGTTCTGTACAGAGGAGTTGACGGCGGAGGCGCATCGGCGGCATGCGAGGAGATGAGCCTCCGTGTGGGTGAGGAGAGTGGAGGAGAGAGTGCCGTGGGCGTAGTCGGTGACCCAGGAGGGAGGCAGGTGGCGGTCGTCGGTGCGGGGGAGGGTGCGGGCCAGGGAGGAGCGGTCGGTCATCGGCTGCCTTCTGGGGGTTTGCGAGGGGGAAGCGTCTTTCACCGGGAGCTGTCCCATGCGGAGGCGGAGTGGAGGCCGTACGGCACGAACCAGGAGACGGTCAGGGCGGCGGTGAGGAGCACGGCACTTCGCCATCGCCGGGCGCAGAGCAGCAGGAACACGGAGGCGGCGAGGAGGTAGTGGGCGGCGACCAGGCAGTCCAGCAGCCGCTCCAGCACCACGGACCACCACGTGCCGTTCGAGGATCCTCGGACAGGGCCGGCGTACAGCTCCCATCCGCCGCGGAGGCCGACGGGGGGCAACAGCCAGGGGGAGAGGGACCACATCGCGAACGTCAGCAGGGGAGGTACGGCGCGCAGGGGGAGCACCCGCCCCACACTGAACCCCAGGGCACAGCAGGGGACCAGCTGGGCAGCGGACCAGAAGAGCAGCTGATACGTGACCAGGTCTTCGGGGTGCCCCGAGGAGGTCACCGACCACACGGCGAGGAGCAGTACGGCATTGCCTGCCAGGGCCCAGAGAGCCCCGGGCGACATGGCGAGCAGGATCACCGCGGGCCGTCGGCGTACGGACGTGTCCGCGAGCCACCGTGTACCCGAGCGCGATTCCGTGCTGCCGGACCAGCACGAGAATCCCATGGCCACGGCCGTGCCGACATCGGTGAGTACCTCCAGGCCCGCGTCGGAGACGCGGAAGTCGGTCAGGCCGGGTGTGATGCCGTACGCGACCAGTACGAGTGAGGCCACCACGAACACCAAGGCTCCCAGGGGCCCTGAGCCCTGACGCAACCGTGCCCGCAGCACCATCAGATGGCCCCGTTTCCGGAGCGGGCGCCCGGGTGGCGACCCCTCGTGCACCTCACGCGCGAGGGCTCGGAACCCGGCCCTTCGTGCCGCCACCACCGTCACCCTCCTCCCCGCCGTCCGGCTGCGCCAGCAACCACTGCCGCAACTGCGCACACCCCCGCGAAGCCCGTGCCTTGACCGTCCCCTCCGCCACGCCCAGCCGCTCGGCGGTCTCGCGGACGCTGTAGCGGTGGACGTACCGCAGCTCGATGACGTCCCGCTGCGCCGGCGGCAGCTCCGCGAGGGCGACCGCGACGGCGGTGTAACGCGGGGAGGAGGCGAGGAGGCAGTCCTCGGCGGAGGGGGCGATGGTGTCGGCAGGTGGCGCGGACTGGACGCGCTCGTCGAGGGCGGCGCGGCGGCCCTGTTCGCGCACCAGGTCGAGGGCCCGCCGGTGGGCGATCCGCATCAGCCACCCGATGGCGTTGCCCTCGTGGAACGACGACGCGCCCTTCCACGCGGACAGGAACGCCTCCTGTACCGCTTCCTCGGCGGTGTCGGGGGAGAAGCCGCGGTTCAGGAGGTACGCGAAGACGCTGCCCGCGTGGCGGCTGAAGAGTTCCGAGAGGGCTTCCCGGCTGCCTTCCGCCATGGCGTGCACGAGGTGGCTGTCACAGGGGGCGTCGTCCTCGGGGGAGGGCGCGGACGGCGGGTCGGTGCAGGACCGGCACCCGGGAAACGTGGTCATGCGGCCTCGTCGGTCGAACGGGCCGCGAGGTCCCCAGGAGCGGCCACCAGTGTCATCACGTTCAGTTCATCGGTTGATGCATTGCGTGAGGTTGCGTGGGTGGCGGTTGTCGCGTGGGGCAAGGAGGCGTGCCGGTGGCGCGAGCGGCGCCCGCGCGCCGGTCAGGGGTGCGTGGTGGGCGTGTGCGCCTTTATGTGGTCCAGGAGGGCTGTGAGTTGGGGACGGTGGGTGTGGAGTACGACGGTTGGGGTGTCGCTTTCGCGGAGGGCGAGGGTGGCGTAGGCGGTACCAAGTTCGACGCAGTTGTTGCCCCCTGAGCCGGAGTGGGACGACTTCCGCCAGGCGAGTTCGAGGCAGGAGGCGCCGTCTCCCTGACCGGAGAAGGACGACTTCAGCCAAGCTATTTCGGACATTCGGCTGCCTTCACAGACGCTGGGCCACGTTGTCGATGACGTTACGTGACTCCTCTGGGGAAAGCGCCACTTGGGCGGTGCGCTCCAGGACGCCCCGGTGGTTGGCCAGTTGGGCTTCCGCGTCGAGGAACAGAGAGCCATGGGCGGTGTCGAGTTGCACCGTGTCGAGCTGGGGTACGGCCCCGCAGGCATAGGTGACGGAGACCCCGGCGACGGGGAAGCTGCCGCTGCCGACGGGGATGACTTGGACGGTTACGTTCTTCCGCTCGGACGCTTCCGCGAGGGCGGCGAGCTGCTCCCGCATGACCGAGGGTCCCCCGACCTGCGTGCGCAGCGCGGCCTCGTGGAGGGTGAAGTGGCACTCCGGTGGCTCGTCCCGGTCGAGGATGTCCCGGCGTTTCATCCGGTGGGAGAGACGTCGGCGCAGTTCGGGGGGCGACCAGGGCGGTACCGCTTCGCCCAGTACGGCGCGTGCGTACGCCTCGGTCTGCAACAGGCCAGGAAGGAAGATGAGTTCCACGACGCTCAGGCGCGACGCGTGGTACTCCAGCTCGGCGAGGTCCAGGCCCCCGGTGGCGATGAGCCCCCGGTATTCCTCCCACCAGCCGGCCTTGCGGTCGCGGGTCATGTCCGCCAGCGCGTTGACGTATGACTGGTCAGGCGTGCCGTAGATCGACGCGAGGGTGCGGACGCGCTGCTCGCTCACCCCGAAGCGGGCCAGCTCCACGTTGGTGATGTGTGTGCGGTTCACGCCGAGGGCGGCGGCCGCGTCGCTGATGCTGAGCCCTGACTGCTCGCGCATACGTCGCAGTTCGGTTCCCAGGCGCAGCTGCCGCGCGGTTGGCGAAGTCCTCGGTGGCATGGGCGGCAGTCTCTTCCGTTACACACGAACGGGTCCATCTGTACCTGGAATTAGGTGAATCGGTAGTAGATGTTAGGCCTCTGCTCTACGGTTGGCGACAGGTCGGTCACGCGGCCCTCAACGCCTGTACGTCGTCCGGGCGTTGCCATGCATGAATCCCTGCCCCAGCCCCCCTTCGAGTGGGAGTACACCCTCCACGTGCCCCACGATCCCCTCGCTCCCGCCATCGCACGAGCCACCGTCAAACTCGTCCTCGATGGCCACGGACTACACGAACTCACCGAAAACGCAGTCCTGTTGACCTCTGAGCTGCTCACCAACTCCTGCGCTACGCCCCCGGCCCTGCCTTCGTGCGGCTGAAGTGGGCGGACAAGCGGCTCAGGGGAAGTGTGTGGGACACGGGTCCACTGCTCCCGCGCCCGGCGGGGTGCCCGGTGTCGCCTGATGCGCTCGGTGGCCGGGGGCTCACCCTGGTGGAGCTGTGCGCCGACGCGTGGGGGAGCTTCGCGCTCGGGCAGGCCTGCGGCAAGGTGGTGTGGTTCGAGTTGGCGGGCGTCGGGAGTGACGCGTTCACGGCCGCCCGGTGAGTCCACGGCTCGGCCATTGACCGATGAGCTCGATCGGCGGACTGCACGGCTCGACCAGGAGATCGCCGCCCGGCTCGCCGACGATGCGGGCTACTGGGTGATCCAGCAGATCGGCGGGGTCGGGCCGGTGCTGGGGCCGCGGCGTTCGTCACCGCCCGCACCTTGCGACCGCTGTCCCAGGGTGGAGCTCAGGTGGTCGGCTCCATGCGGTAGGCAGTGCGGGCCACGGTGACTGCGGCGGCGAGTTGGGCGGGGTCGGCGAGGGGTGCGTTGCGGGCGCGGTAGGGGCCGATGGCATCGGCGGCGGGGTCGCGTGTGATGAGGTCGCGCGGTATGCGGTACGGCCGGGACCGTCCGTACAGGCCGTCGTCGCTGACGACCCATTCCGTGTCGGCCAGTTCTATGACGGTGCCGAGGTCGCGGCCGTCGCCGGTGTGGGCCTCGACGGCGAGCCGGAGAAGGGCCGCGAGTTGATCGAGGGGAAGGCGCTGTATGCCGACGCCGTCCGCACCGAGCCCCTGGGCCACGGTGTTGAGCCGTCGGCATATACGCCGTTCGTTGTCGCCCGCCTTCCATAGTTGCCACGGCGATGCCGTCACCGTGTCGTCCGCTTCGGCCTCGATGCGAACGGCGACCACCGCCGGCGCGTCGTCCGCGACTCGGAAGCGCAGCCGGGCAGCGGTCGGGCCCTCCGCCCGCACCCGCACCCCGCCGGCGGAGACCGCGCCGATCGCGTGGGCATCGCGCAGGGCCTGCCGGATGGACTGCTGGTCGCGTCGGCTTTCGGCTGCCCGCAGCGCGGCCTCGCGCTCGTTGTAGCCGTCGTCGACCGTCATTCGGCTCAGGTGCCGCACCTGCTCGGCGGTGCGCCGCATCTGCTCGTTCATGCGGGCCAGGCCCTGGTTCAGGGCCTGGGTATTCTCTTCGGCGCGCTGCAGACGTCGCTCCAGCACGGCGATTGGGATCACCAGGAGCAGCGTCACGCCGACCTCCAGCAGAAAGCCGGGAGTGTAAGCCGCTCCGTCCATGAGCCAGCCGCCCGTGATCAGGCCGGCGCCGACTCCGCTGGCCGCCCAGACCACCCATTGCCGCCGCATCCTGTGCCCCCCGTACCTGTCCTGCTACCCGCTGTGCTCCTATCCTGGCACCGGGGGTCCATGCCGCAGTAGACCTCCCGGGGGCGGGGGAGGCGGGATGTCTGGGCCGGACGGCTTCGCGCGGCGCAGAAGGGCACGGACGCTCAACGAGCGTCCCGCGTTCGGGATCCACTCCTTCAAGGACCGCATGGAGGAACTGCTGCGCATCCGAGCCCTGCTCGCTGATCCGGCGGTGCGGATCATCACCCTGCTGGGGCGGCGCGGAATCGGCAAGAGCCTGTTGGCGGTCCGTGCCGCCAACAGCATGGCTGAGGGCGTATGGCCCGACGGTGCCCGCAGCGAACCGGTGGACGCGGTTGTGTACTTCGGACAGCGCACGACCGGGATCACCTTCGAACGGATCTACTTCGACTGTCTGCGCCTGCTCGACGACCAGGAGTCGGAGCGGCTGCACCGGATCTGGGCGAGCGGACGCCGGGCCGCAGACAAGGCGAGTGAATTGTTCGACGCACTGGCCCCGCTCCAGGTGCTGTTGCTGCTGGACAACCTGGAGGATCTGCTGGATGAGGAGGACAACTTCCGGGAACCGGAGGTGATGGCCATGGTGCGGGCCCTGCTCACCCACGAGGGCGGGCCCCGCCTGCTGATCACCAGTCAGGTACCGCTGGCTCTGCCCGCCGAGTTCGTCCGTGCCGAGCGCCGGATCGTCCTGTACGACGGGCTGCCCGAGCAGGACTCGGTCGCCCTGCTGCGGGAACTGGACCCCGACGGCCGGGGCGGGATACGAGACGCCGACGGCGCGCTGCTGGCGGAGACGGCCGAACGGGTCTATGGCGTTCCCAGGGGTCTGGAACTCATCGCCGGTGCGCTCCAGGACGACGCCAACATGCGCTCACTGCGCGAGTGGCTGCGCGACACCGCCGCCGTTACGGGCATTGTCGACGAACTGGCCCAGCGTCGCTACCAGCAGCTTGACGAGGACCAGCGGCTGGTGATGGACAGCCTGGCGGTTTTCGGCACCCCGGTCGTTCCCGAGGCCGTCGAATGGGTGCTCAGCCCCCTGGCCCCGAACCTTCAGGTGCGCTCCGTTCTGGTGGGCCTGGCTCGGGGCTTTCTGGCCAGGGCGGATCGCCGGACCCGTACGTACGCCCTGCTGCCGATGGACACCGACATCGCCTGCGCGGACCTCGCACGGCGTAATCCACGCCTTGCGAGACGGCTGCACCGCCGCGCCGCCGACTGGTACGCCCGTTCCGCGAAGCCCCGGGAGGAGTGGCGCAGTCCGCCGGACGTCGCCCCGCAGCGACACGAGTTGGAGCACCGCATGCGGGCTGAGGACTACGACGAAGCCGCCCTGCTCCTCGACCGCTTCGCGGCCTTCCTGGTGTGGCAGGGCTCGGCCGGCGCGGTGCTGTCGATCTGCACGAGCCTCACCGGGCGGTTGACGCAGCGTGAGGCCCGCCTGGCGAATCTGGTCGCCCACGGACACGCCTACGTCCTCATCGGGCCGCTGAGCAGGGCGGCCGAACTGCTTCGGGAAGCCGAGACGCTGGCCACCGGCCCGCAGGACGACGCATGTCTGCAACGGATCCTCTTCCTGCTCGGCGACATGGACCGCACCGAAGGACGCGTCGAGGACGCTGTCGGGCGGTACAGAAGGTCCGCCGACATCGCCGCCGGACTCGGCATGATCGAGGAGCAGGCCCACGCTCTTCTCGGCCTCAGCCTGTCCCACAGCTATGCCAACCGGCCCGAGCTCGGCCTCGACGTGGCAGCCGAACTGACCCGGCTGTCCCGCGATACCGGCCTGCCCATCGTCCGTGCCCGCGAGGGCGACGCTCTGGCCTGCGCCTATGTCACCATGCGGGACTGGCCGCGAGCGACGGACACCATCCGGGACGCGATCATCGCCTATGAGGAGTCCGGCGAGAGCGAGGCTCTGGGTTTCGCCTGGAACGGCCTCGGAATCGCTCGGGTCGGTACCGGTGACCTGGCTTCGGCCCTGGACGCCTTCGACACGGGCGTGGCCGTCAGCATCCAGGGCGACATGCCCCGCCCGGAGGCGCTGTGCTCCTTCAACCGGGCCTGGACGCTGTGGCGTACCGGCAGGTCGGCGGAGGCGGAGACCGCCGCCCGCCAAGCGCTCTCCGCCTACCGGCGCTGCGGCGCCAAGGACGAACTCGCCGCCGCCGCCCTGTGCGACGCCCTCGCGGCCGACCGGGCCGGCGACCAGGCGCTTGTCGCCCAGCATCTCGACAGCTGCGCGGCGCTGGTCGTCGGCAATTCCGACCTGTGTCCCCCGGAGTGGTTCCGTTCCGCAGCCGACCGGATACGCACTGCGGGGAGCCCTTCGACCAACAGCCCCTGAAGGGGCGGTCCCCGAGCGGAAGGAACCGACCATGCGCACCGCCGACGAGGCGTTCCACCAGTACACCCAGGCGTTGCGTGCCTTCACCGAAGGAAACTACCGGGACGCCGTGCGCGGCGCCCGGAATCTGCTGCCCAGCCTGCGCACGGCGCGGGACCCCGCCGTCGTTGAAGTCAGGCTGGAGACCATCCGCCTGCTGCTGGACGCTTCCGAGCTGTGGTGGTCCACCGGCAGCAGCAGTGGAACCGAGCCGGAACCGGCCCACGACGACCTGGTCGACGAAGCCCGCCAGGTCGCAGTGATCCTGGGCAACCAGCGGTCCCGGGCTGTCGCCGCCCTGCTCAGGGGCCGCCATCTGATCGGATCCAACGGCCTTGGACGGGCCGTCGCCGCCTTCGCCGAGGCCGCCCGGCTGGCCGAGGACGCCGGCGATGATCTGCTGCTCCTGGACGCCCTGACACTCCAGGGGCACCACACGGTCGGCCGGTCCATCACCAAGGGCGCCGCCCTGTTGGCGGAGGCCCAGCGAATCGCGGAACGGATTGCCGACCGCCGTGGCCCCGATGCGGCGGGCCCGGCCTTCGCACACTGGACGCTGCGGATCGCCAAACTCGACTGCGTACGTGGCGTGGCCGAGTTCGACCTCGGCCACTTCGACACCGGCGAGCGGCTGCTGCGCCAGGCCCTTGTCGTGGCCACTGCGGCGGACCTGCACGACCAGCGCGCCACGTCCACCAACTACCTGTGCCAGCTCCTCATCGCTGCCGGCCGCTTCGGCGAGGCGGAAGCCACCCTCACCCGGGAGATCGACCTCCTCGGCGGCTACGCGGCTGACAGCCCCCACCAGGCGTACAACCGCGCCCTGCTCGGCAAGACGCGGATCGAGGACGCCCGGCCCGACGACGCCGGCCCCGAGATCGAGATCGCCTGGGGCCTTTTGGAGAAGCGTCCGCACCACGGCATCCTCACCCTGGTCCGCAACTACCTGGCGGAGCTGTTGCTTCAGCCCCGCTACACGGGCCGCGACCTCGGCACTGCCGAAAACCTGCTGCGCGAATCGATCTGGGAGTGCCGCCGCACCGACTTCCAGCGCAGCGAGGTCGCAGCCCTGTGCCTGCTCTCCCTCGTCCGGCAGGAACTCGGCGACAGCGCGGCGGCGGTGCGCCACAGCGCCGGGGCCGTGGAGCTGCTGGAGGCGGCGGGCGGCACGATGCCCGCGCTCCGTACCGAGGAGGTCTACCACCGCCACTACGTGGCGCTCAGCGGCGTCGGCCGGGAGGTCGACGCGGCCGACGCTCTCCGAAAGGCCCGGCGGTGCATCCTCGCCAAGGCGGACAGCATCGCTGACCCGGGGCTGCGCACCACGTTCCTGCAGCGGGTGCCGCTCAACCGCGCCGCGCTCACGGAGGGGTGACCCCGGCGCGCTGGGCGGGTGGAGCGAGGCGCGGGCGACTCGCTGTACGCGGACGGAACCCTGCGCGCCGTACCGCGTGATCTCCAGGCGGCCAAACGCTCCTCTGCCTCCGCCACACGCTCGTTCAACGAGTCGATCTCATGCCCGGACTGGTCGTCGAGCCGGCCCGCGCTCCGCGGGCTGCTCGGGCGCTCCGGGACGTCTCCGGGCAGCGGACATCGGCGTCGGCTGCCGTGTGGACGATCGGCGTTGTCCGCGGCGGGGGCTGCGGCCTACGTGTCAACGGCAGCGGGCGGAACTCACGGCTCACGGACGCCCGTGAACCGCGCGCTCGTCAACGGCGCCACCACCCCCCACCCCAGCGACTCGTACAGCGCCCGCCCGTCCGGCGTTCCGCCCAGCACCCCCACCTCCGCGCCCTGGTCGAGGGCGGTGTGGGTGAGGGTCCGCATGACGAGGGTGCCGAGGCCGCGGCGGCGGTGGTCCGGGGACGTCTCTATCTGGTCGACGACCGCCGTCGCCCCGGTCGGGGCGATCTGGCCGCGCGCGGCCAGGGAGCCGTCCGGCGCGGCGACCATCACCCGGGTGACGCCACCGCGTGACCAGGTGCGCAGGCGGTAGCCGTCGGGCACGGCGGCCGGGGCCTCGTGGGACCTCAGCCGCACGGACATCAGGTAGCCCGGCTCGGGGTCGACCCACCAGCCCTCGCCCAGCCAGGGGGTCACCGTCGACGGCGCCGCGAAGACCTTGAGCCAGGTTCCGGCACCGGTGACGGCGCCCGCGACCTTGCGGACCGCCGCCTCCTCCACCTCGTCGTTCGTCGTGCCGAAGACATGGCGGGTGACGTGCTGGGCCATCCCCATGTCGATCGTGCACCCCCAGGGCTCCTCCACCGGCGGCGCCGCACCTCGCGACACGACCCATCCGTCGACCCAGGCCCGCACGACCGCGTCCACCGCAACCCCCGTGTTTGTAATAGGTGAGATTGCGATAAGACTATTACGGATGTCGGGGTGGGGGCGACCCCCGGTCGGTACTTCGGCGGGCGCCGTCGACGCTTCGCGGGGCGGGCGCGGGTCCTGCGGCGGCGCCGTGAAACCCTCGGACAGGTCCAGTGGGAAGGGGGCACCCGGCGCGTGCGGGTCCCAGCCGCCGGCGAGGGCCCGCCGGATCGCGTCCGCGACAGCCGACGGGAGCACGGGCCGCGCGGGCCGCCCGAACCAGTTCCCGGCGTGCGGCTGGTCCGTCGTGACCACCAGGGTGGCGCCGGCGTTCTCGGCGAGCGTCACCGCGTACGTGCACGGCGACCAGCACAGTGCCTGGCTGTACGTCGGCCTCCGACGCACCCGCCGGCGGTAGCCCACACCGTCGACCGTGATGAGCCGTGCCCCCTTCTCGCCGATCGCCAAACCCCTCCCTCGTGCCCTGCGGATGCCCTCCGCCCACTCCGGTGATCGCCCACAGCGAACGCCCCGCCCCTCGGGGAACATTCAGCGGCTCATGTGCATTGAGTCGGCATAGCTCAACTTGACTGCCGAGGGAGAGATCATGGCTTCGACGTCCGCACCGCTCACCCTGCCCGTACTGCCGCTCGACGAAGAGGTCGTGCTGCCCGGAATGGTGGTGCCGCTGGACCTCAATGACACGGATGTACGGGCCGCGGTGGAGGCCGCGCAGGCGGCGGCGCGGGCGGAGCCCGGGAAGCCGAAGGTGCTGCTGGTGCCGAGGATCGACGGGGCGTACGCGAGCACGGGTGTGCTCGGGACCGTCGAGCAGGTCGGAAGGCTGGCGGACGGAGACCCCGGCGCGCTCATCCGCGCACTCGGACGCGTGCGGATCGGGGCCGGGACCACCGGGCCCGGTGCCGCCCTGTGGGTCGAGGGGACACGGCTCGACGAGAGTGTTCCGGACCCACTGCCCGGCCAGGTCACCGAACTCGTCAAGGAGTACAAGGCCCTTGCCACCAGCTGGCTGCGCAAGCGCGGCGCCTGGCAGGTCGTGGACCGCGTGCAGGCCATCGACGACGTGTCCGCGCTCGCCGACAACTCCGGCTACTCACCCTTCCTCACCACCGAGCAGAAGATCCAGCTCCTGGAGACCGGCGACCCCGTCGCCCGGCTGAAGCTCGCCACCCAGTTGCTGCGCGACCACCTCGCCGAGCAGGACGTCGCCGAGACCATCGCCAAGGACGTCCAGGAGGGCGTCGAGAAGCAGCAGCGCGAGTTCCTGCTGCGGCGGCAGCTCGAAGCCGTCCGCAAGGAACTGCGCGAGCTGAACGGCGAGAAGGACGGCGAGGAGTCCGACGACTACCGGGCGCGCGTCGAGGCCGCCGATCTGCCGGAGACCGTACGGGAGGCCGCGCTCAAGGAGGTCGACAAGCTGGAGCGGTCGAGCGACCAGTCGCCCGAGGGCGGGTGGATCCGGACGTGGCTCGACACCGTCCTCGAACTGCCCTGGAACGAGCGGACCGTGGACGCGTACGACATCCAGGGCGCCCAGCGGGTGCTCGACGCCGAGCACGCGGGTCTCGAGGACGTGAAGGAGCGCATCACCGAGTACCTCGCCGTGCGCAAGCGGCGCGCGGAGCGGGGGCTGGGTGTCGTCGGCGGGCGGCGCGGCGGTGCCGTGCTCGCCCTCGTCGGGCCGCCCGGTGTCGGCAAGACCAGCCTCGGCGAGTCCGTGGCGCACGCCATGGGGCGCAAGTTCGTCCGGGTCGCGCTCGGCGGCGTACGGGACGAGGCGGAGATCCGCGGCCACCGGCGTACGTATGTGGGCGCCCTGCCCGGCCGTATCGTCCGCGCCATCAAGGAGGCGGGATCCATGAACCCCGTCGTCCTGCTCGACGAGATCGACAAGGTGGGCTCCGACTTCCGGGGCGACCCGGCCGCCGCGCTGCTCGAAGTCCTCGACCCCGCCCAGAACCACACCTTCCGGGACCACTACCTGGAGGTGGAGCTGGACCTGAGCGACGTCGTCTTCCTCGCCACCGCCAATGTGCTGGAGGCGATCCCGGAGGCGCTGCTCGACCGGATGGAGCTCGTCCGGCTGGACGGGTACACCGAGGACGAGAAGGTCGTCATCGCCCGGGACCACCTGCTGCCCCGTCAGCTGGAGCGGGCCGGGCTCGGCGCCGACGAGGTCACCCTCGACGAGAGCGCGCTGCGCAAGCTCGCCGGTGAGTACACGCGCGAGGCGGGTGTACGGAACCTGGAGCGGTCCGTCGCGCGGCTGCTGCGCAAGGTCGCGGCCCAGCACGAACTGGGGCAGCGGGACCTGCCGTTCACCGTCACGGACGGCGATCTGCGGGGTCTCATCGGGCGCCCGCACCATGTGCCCGAGGCGGCCCAGGACCCGGCGGAGCGGCGTACGGCCGTACCGGGTGTCGCGACCGGACTCGCGGTCACCGGTGCGGGCGGCGACGTCCTCTACGTCGAGGCGTCGCTGGCCGACCCGGAGACGGGCGCGGCGGGGCTGACCCTCACCGGCCAGCTGGGCGACGTGATGAAGGAGTCCGCGCAGATCGCGCTCTCCTTCCTGCGCTCGCACGGCGCCGAACTGGAGCTGCCCGTCGCCGACCTCAAGGACCGGGGCGTGCACATCCACTTCCCGGCGGGCGCAGTCCCCAAGGACGGCCCGAGCGCCGGAGTCACCATGACGACGGCCCTCGCCTCGCTGTTGTCCGGCCGGCTCGTCCGTACGGATGTGGCGATGACCGGTGAGGTCTCGCTGACGGGGCGCGTCCTGCCCATCGGCGGTGTGAAGCAGAAGCTGCTCGCCGCGCACCGGGCGGGCGTCACCACCGTCATCATTCCCAAGCGCAACGAGGCCGACCTCGACGACGTCCCCGCCGAGGTCCTCGACAAGCTCGACGTCCACGCGGTCACCGATGTCCGCCAGGTCCTGGAGCTGGCGCTGGCCCCGGCGGCGGTGGAGGTGCCCGTGGCCGCCTGACCCCGGGCGGCGGTTCCCCAAGGCTCCGGTGGTGGCGTGACGGACACCACCGGACGGAAGGCCCGGCTCCCGTGAGGGAGACCCGGGCCTTCCCCGCGCACGGACGCGCCCGCCGAGTACGGGCCGGACCGGGCGGGCGGTCGGCGCCGACCCGCGCCTGCGAAATACTGAGCGGCGCTGCCCGCAATGGCAGCCTTTGGCGGAAACCTTCAGGAACCCGGAATCGAAAATCAGGAGCGCTGACGTGCACGACGAGGGCGGAAACGGCGACCGCGGCGGTGCCGGGGCCGACATGCCGGCGAGTGGTATGGACCAGGCGTTCCTGGCGCTGGAACGGGAGCTGACGGTCCTGCTGCGGCGGGCCCGCGCCAAGTCCGGCGAGATGGCCCGGGCCGTCCACCCCGACCTGGAGTCCGCCGCCTACGGCCTCCTCGCCCGCCTCGACGAGACCGGCCGACTCCGCGCCACCGAACTCGCCGCCTACATCGGCGTCGGCAAGGCCACCATGTCCCGTCAGCTCCGCGCCCTCGAACACCTCGGCCTCATCGCCCGCGAACCCGACCCCGCCGACGGCCGCGCCTGGCTCGTCCACCTCACGGAGGAGGGCCGGGCCCGCTTCCGGGCGGTCCGGGACGCCCGGCGGGGGGCGTACGTACGGCAGCTGGCGGGATGGGACCGCGACGAGGTGGCCGAACTGGCGCGGCTGCTGCACCAGTTGAACCGGGGTGTGGAGGGCTGAGGAGGAGGAAGGGGAGCCCTCACAACTCCGCGAACACCACGCTCGCGTCGTCGTGCGTCTTGCTCCGGCCCAGGAACTCCCGCTCCGCATCGGCGCGTTCGAGTTCCCGCACCCGGTCCACCAGCGCCCCGGCCCCCTTCCTTCGTACGAAGGTGAAGCAGTCCTCCCAGTCGCCCTGCCGGAACGTGTCCACCCACCGGGTGGCGCCGTCCGTCAACGCGGCCAGTGCCCGGACCTTCTCGCGCGGGACGATCCCCGTCACCGCCCGCTCGGCCACAGCGGGATCCGCGGCCGCCGTCCAGAAGCCGCCCTCCTTGTTCCGGACCGTCGAGTCGGCGATCGCGGCCGTGGCGAGGGAGGCGCGCGGCAGCCTCGACAGACGGTCGTCCAGCACCGCCGTCACCACTCCGTCCGGCCCCTCGAACAGCAGCGCCGAGTCGGAGAGGACCAGGTACTCCACCGCCTCCGTCGACCAGCGGGCGAGGACCACTGTGGCCTGTGGTGTTCGCGGGTGAGAAAGGTCACAGGTTTGGGCGTGGGTCTGGGCGGTACGAGAAATGGCCTGTGAGAGGACGGTGACCAGCGGTGAATCCCCTTCCGAAACGGACAGTTCGGCCAGGTCGTGACCGAGGCGGGAAGAGAACCACGCGACCGAATGTCGACAGCCGTAGTCGGTGGGCGGCGGCGTCACGCCGTCGAGGAGGACGAGGGTGCCGCCCTGTCCTTTGGCGGTAAGGGCGAGCCGCGCGAAGTCCTCGTTGGGGCGGAGGGGGTCGCCGGGCTCCGAGACGAGTTCGGTGCGCATTCGGCCAGTCTGCACGAGCCCTTCCCGAGATCGACGAAAGGCCGACCATGGTTGCCGTACGACCCGGACCCTCCAGGCGAGGTGCCGGGTTTGGCATGGAATGATCGTGAGCGGTGAAGCGCGGCGGCGAATACTGTCAAAGCGCGTCGCCGACGTCCAACCGGCCCACCGCGCGGGACATCGGCGCGAGCCGGAGGAACTTGCCCGCCAACTCCTGGGGGATGTTCACTCCTTCGGGTGGCGGGACCGATGATGCGGGACCACCGCCCACCGGCACTGGGAGGGTCGGGAGCCGTACCGGGGGGACGCTCACAAGTTGACGGAACGTCACCCGGGCCCATGGGTACACGAGTCAGGAATGCGAGCACCGGTGCAGAAGACGCGGCCTCGGCGCACAGGCAAGCAGGCAGCTTCGAAGGCCTCCGCGGCCTCCCCGAACCAGCAGGGGACGGCACAGGCAGAGGCCCCCACCGTCGGCACCGGACGGAAGGCGCACGTACGCAACCGGCTCATCGTCGCCGTGGCCGTCGTCGCCGCCGCCATAGCGGGCGCGGGAGCCCCCTCGATCCTCGCCGCCTCGGAGCAACTGCACGACACCCAGAGCCTGGTCACGCTCGCCGGGCGGACCCAGGAGACGCTCACCCTCGCGCACGCGCTGGCCGACGAGCGCGACGAGGTCGTCGCGTACATCGCCGCCGGGCGGCCCGAATCGGCCGCGCCCAGCGAGCAGCGCGGTGACCGCGTCGACCGCCAGGTCGAGGAGCTGAGCGCGGACACCGACACCTCCGCCGCGCGGCGGGAGACCATCGAGAGCGCCCAGTCCATCGCCGGCGTACGGGAAGCGGCGCTCTCCGGGAAGAGCACCGCTCTCGAAGCGCACCGGGCGTACACCGCCGTCGTCACCGAACTCCACGCCCTCGCCGAGGAACTGGCCGAGCAACTGCCGCCCCGCGCGGGCGGCGGCGCGTACGCCCTCGCCGAGCTCGACACCGCCGTCCAGCAGGCCGCCGCAGCCCGCGGTCTGCTCGTCGCCGCGCTCAGCGTCCCGACGACCACCCAGACGGTCATCGACCCGGTCACCGGGCTGCCCGCCACCACGACCGGCGCCTCGGCCGCGGACGAGAAGCAGCGCGACGCGCTCACGGCCGCCGCGCAACAGGCCCGTGTCCGCTCCGACGCCGCCCTCGCCCACTTCCGCGAGACCGCGCCCGCCGCCACCCGCTCCTCGTACGACGCCACGGTCACCGGCCCCGAGGCCGACACCGCCGACACGTACCTGACGAACCTCACCGACCAGCCCACGCTCTCCGACAGGGAGGCGGGCACCAGCGCGAAGAAGGTCGACGCGGCGCTCTCCGCCCGCGTGGACCTGATGCGCGGCGCCGAGTCCTCCCTCTACGACCGGCGCACCAAGGACCTCGCCCAGCTGCGCGACGAGGACGTCACCGCGCTGGAGATCCGGATCGCCGTCCTCGGCGCCCTGATGCTCCTCGCCGTCGGCGTCGCCACCGGCATGGCCCGTTCCCTCACCCGCCCGCTCGCGGTGCTGCGCATCGGCTCCGCCCGGGTCGCGGGTGATCCGGCGGCCGAGGAACCGGTCAAGTTCACCGGGCGCAACGACGAGTTCGCGCAGGTCGTGCGCTCCGTCAACGCGCTCCACGCGCACGCCCTCGCGCTGCACGAGCGGCTCGCGCCCCTGGAGGGCGACCGCAAGCACCTCATCGGCCAGCGCCAGACCATGGCCGACGACCGCGACCGGCTGCGCGCCGAACTCGCCGAGGCCACCGCGCACCTGAAGAAGGTCCAGCACAGCGTCCACGCCACCTTCGTCAACCTGGCGCTGCGCACCCTCGGCCTCGTCGAGCGCCAGCTCGCCGTCATCGAGTCCCTGGAGGAGCGCGAGCAGGACCCCGACCGGCTCGCCACCCTCTTCAAGCTCGACCACTTCGCGACCGTCATGCGCCGCCACAGCGAGAACCTCCTCGTCCTGGCCGGCCACGAGCACGTCCAGCACCACGCCGGAGCCGTCCCGCTCGTCGACGTCGTCCGCGCCGCGGTCAGCGAGATCGAGCGCTACGAGCGCGTCCGCATCGCCGCGCTGCCGCCGGGCGCGCACGTCGCCGGGTTCGCCGCCGACGACCTCAGCCATCTCCTCGCCGAACTCCTGGAGAACGGCACCTCGTTCTCCCCGCCGGAGATGTCCGTCGAGGTCTCCGGCTGGCTGATGGAGAACGGCGAGATCACCCTCTCCGTCCAGGACGGCGGCATCGGCGTCGTCCCCGAACGCCTCGCGAAGCTCAACGCCCGCCTCACCGACTTCGACCCCGAGGCCCCCTACGACCAGGAGAACGGCGAGGGACTCGGCCTCGGCCTGTACGTCGTCGCCCGCCTCGCCCACCGGCTCGGCACCCCCGTACGGCTCCAGGAGCACGGCGCCGGCGGCACCGCCGCGGTCGTCGTCGTACCCAAGGGGCTGCTGGCCCCCACGCCCGCCGTACCCGTGGGCACGCCGGTCTCGATCACGCCCGCGCTGACCCTGCCGGGTGCCGACGCCGAGGCCAACTCGAACGTCCTGTCCGGCCGTTCCATCGCCGTACGCGAGCCGGAGGGCGACGGCGACCCGCTCATCGAGGCGGCCGAGCGGGCACTGCTGGCGAGGGAGGCCATGGGGACGGCCGCCGACGCGGCGGAGGCCGCCGGGACCGTCGCACCGGAAGACGACGCACCCCGGGGCCGGGCCGAGTCCGTGTCCGAGACGACGATGGAGCTCTTCGCTCCGGTGGCCCCGGGGACGGCCGCCGACGAGGACATCGCCGCGGAGGCCGCCGACGACCCGTACACGAGGGAACCCGACACCCACGAGCGCGCCGCCGACGAAGGCGACGCGGCGCGTCCGGCGGAGGTGTCACGGGCCGACGCCGAGGGGCCGCGGGCGGAGGAGCCCCCGCGTCTCACCGACAAGGGCCTGCCCAAGCGCACGCCCAGGATCACCGCGCCCACGCCCACGGCCCCCAGGCCACGGGCCGGGGGCGTCAACGCCGAGCAGCTCCGCCGACGGCTCGGCGGGTTCCACCGGGGGGCCAAGGAAGGGCGCCGCGACGTCGAGGCGGAGATCGCCGAGCAGTCGGGCGAGACGCGGATGCCCGTGACACATGAGTACCGGACAGAGGCAGTTGACACCACGGGGGGCACTTCCGAGGAGGAAAGCAGTTGACCGCGCCCATTACCTTCGGACTGAGCAGTGAAGCCCGCAATCTGCACTGGCTGCTGACCAACCTCGTCGAGGAGGTGCCGGGGCTGCTGTCGGTCGCGGTGGTCTCCTCCGACGGCCTGCTGCTGCTCTCCTCCGACCCCGGCAGAAACGCCGAGGTCCGCCAGGCCCCGGAAGAGCGGCCCCAGGGCCCCCGGGGCTCCGCCGCCGACCTGGCCACCATCGTCTCCGGCATCGGCAGCCTGACCATCGGCGCCGCCAAGCTGATGGAGTTCGGCGGGGTCAAGCAGACGATGGTCGCGATGGACGAGGGCAGCCTCTTCGTGATGTCGATCAGCGACGGCTCGCTGCTCGGCGTCCACGGCGCCCCCGACTGCGACATGAGCGTGGTGGCGTACCACATGGCGCTCTTCGTCGGCCGCGCCGGCCACGTCCTCACCCCGGAACTCCGCAGCGAACTGCGCAAGTCCCTGGAGGCCGAGTCCCAGAAGGAGACCGAGGCCGCCGGGAGCAGGCGATGAGCGGCCCGAAGAAGGCCGAGGGCGGCGCGAAGGGCGCCAGGGGCACGAGGGGGCTCCCCGTGCGCGGCGGCGACCGCAAGCCCGCCCGCGTACGCCCCTACTCGCTCACCGGGGGCCGTACCCGCTTCGGTCACGTCCTGCTGGTGGAGACGTTCGTCGCCGTACTCGAAGCCCCGGCCGAGCGGGCTCAGTTGGTGAATGGTTCACTCAACACCAAGGTGATGCCCGAGATGCGGGCCATCGTCGAACTCTGCCGCCGTATGCGGACGGTGGCGGAGATCGCCGCGCTGCTGAGAATGCCGCTCGGCGTGGTCCGCGTCCTCCTCAGCGATCTCGCGGACCAGGGAAAGATCCGTGTGTACGGAACAGGTCACGGACCGGGACAGCCGGACCGCGCTCTGCTGGAAAGGGTGCTGAGTGGACTCCGCCGTCTCTGACGCCGCCTCGCCTGGCGTCACCCCCGACGCCTCGCCCGGCGTCACCCCGGGCGTCGACGACGACGCCCCCCGCGTCGATGTCGACGCGGACGCTCCTCGTCTGGACGTGCCCTCTCCCCGGGCCGGCGTCCACGTCGACGTGGACGCCGGCCCGCCCGGGGCGGAGCCCGAGGAGGAGCTGAAACCCTGGCAGTCCGACCTGTCCCGGGCCCCCATCGCCACGAAGATCGTGGTGGCGGGCGGCTTCGGCGTCGGCAAGACCACCTTCGTCGGCGCGGTCTCCGAGATCACCCCCCTCAGGACCGAGGCGCTGATGACCGAGGCCGGCGCCGCCACGGACGACCTCTCCGCGACGCCGGACAAGCTGACCACCACCGTGGCCATGGACTACGGCCGCATCACCCTCGACGACGACCTCGTCCTGTACCTGTTCGGCACGCCCGGCCAGGAGCGGTTCTGGTTCATGTGGGACGACATGGTGCGCGGCGCGATCGGCGCGGTCGTCCTCGCCGACACCCGCCGCCTCGGCGACTGCTTCCCCGCGCTCGACTACTTCGAGAGCTGCGGACTGCCGTACGTCGTCGCGGTGAACGAGTTCGTCGGCAGCGTGCGCTACGAGCCGGAGGACGTTCGGGACGCGTTGTCCGTGCCCGAGCATGTACCTGTCATGATCATGGACGCACGCAAGCGGGTCTCGGCGATGGAGACCCTGCTGGCGCTGTGCGCGCACGCGATATCCGTCACCCCCGAGTAGTCCCTCCCAGCGGGACGACACGGACGAACCAGGAGACCTGTCCGGATGCGGAAGATTCTCGTCGTCGGAGCCGGCCAGTCCGGGCTGCACCTGGCCCTCGGACTCCAGTCGCACGGGTACGAGGTCACACTGATGTCCAATCGCACCCCGGACGAGATACGCGCCGGCCGGATCATGTCCACCCAGTGCATGTTCGACTCGGCCCTGCGCCACGAGCGCGACCTCGAACTGAACTTCTGGGAGTCCCAGGCCCCGAGGATCGAGGGCGTCGGGGTGTCCGTCGCCGGCCCGGACGGGGAGCGCGCCGTCGACTGGGTCGGAAGGCTGCGCGGATACGCGCAGGCCGTGGACCAGCGGGTGAAGATGGCCGGCTGGTTGGAGACGTTCGCCCGGCGGGGCGGCCAGCTGGTCATCCACGGCGCCGCGGTCTCCGACCTCGACTACTTCTCCCGCGTGTACGACCTCGTGCTCGTCACCGCGGGCAAGGGCGAACTGGTACGGATGTTCCGCCGCGACGCCTCCCGCTCGCCCTACACCGAGCCGCAACGCGCCCTCGCCGCCGTGTACGTGCACGGACTCGGCCCGCGCCCCGAGCACCCGGAGTTCGACGCGGCCCGCTGCAACCTGGTGCCCGGCCTCGGCGAACTCATCGTCCAGCCGGTCCTCACCACCTCCGGCCGGGCCGACGCCCTGTTCTGGCTGGGCCTGCCCGGCGGCCCGCTCGACGCGTTCCACGGCGTCCGGGACGCCGAGGGGCAGCTCGCCCTGACCCTGGAACTCATGCGGCGCCACGTCCCCTGGGAGTACGCGCGAGCCACCGGGGTGGAGGTGACCGACCCGGGCGCGGCGTTGACCGGCCGCTACACGCCGGTCGTCCGGCACCCCGTCGCACGGCTTCCCGGTGGCGGGCTGGTGCTGGGCGCCGGGGACGTCGTCGTGGCCAACGACCCGCTCACCGGGCAGGGGGCGAACTCGGCGACCAAGTGCGCGGCCGTCTACCTCGCCGCGATCCTCGATCACGGGGACGGGGAGTTCGACGAGGCGTGGATGCGGCGGACGTTCGAGCGGTTCTGGCGGATCGCCGGGCCCGTCACGAAGTGGACCAACACGATGTTGGCTCCGCCGGCTGAGCATGTGCTGGGGTTGATCGGGGCGGCTGAGGGGCTGCCGGTGGTGGCGGATCGTTTTGCCAATGGGTTTGATGATCCGGGGGATTTTGAGGGGTATTTCTACGAGGGGGAGAAGACGGCGGCGTATCTTTCGGAGGTTGCCGGGGGGTAGGGGGGCGTGGGGGTGCCTTCTCTTGGCTGTCGGGTGCGGGTTGTGTGTGGTTGTTCGCGCCCACGCGGCGGAGCCGCACATCGATACAGCCCCGCGCCCCTAAAGGCCTGTAGTGCTCGGGAGCTTCGGGGGGTTGAACTTCTTCAGGGGCTTTTCCTTCGGGTCTGGGCGTACCGCTCCCAGGATCGGGTTGGCGGCGATGGGGGAGACCTTGATCCTGGTGTCGGGGCGGGCGGCCTGGACGACCTTTCCCTCTCCCAGGTACAGGGCTACGTGGGTGGCCTTCTTGAAGTAGAGGACCAGGTCGCCGGGGCGGAGCTCGGCCAGGGGGACTCGGGGGAGTTGGGCCCACTGTTCCTGGCTGGTGCGGGGGATGGGGTGGCCCGCTCGGGACCAGGCCTGAGAGGTGAGGCCTGAGCAGTCGTACGTCTTCGGGCCCTCGGCGCCCCATTCGTAGGGCTTGCCGAGCTGGGCGACGGCGTGGCGCAGGGCCTTGGCGCCGGCGCGGGTCGGGGGGCGTACGGTGCTGAGCGCGCCGGAGGTGACGAGGTCCCGTTGGGCCTCGGCCGTGCGGTCCTGCTCCAACTTCTCGATGTCGGCGAGTTGTTCGGCGGTGAGGGAGGCGAGAAGCTTCTCCACCTCGTCGAGGCGCTCGCGTACGTCGTCGCGTTCCTTCTCGCGGCGCTCGGTGAGGGTGAGCTGCCGGTCGAGGGCCGCGCGGGCCGTGCGGGCGAGGGCGTCGGAGTCCTGCTCGCTGCCGACCAGCCGCTCCACCGTGTCGGCCCGTTCCCGGGCGACCTGGCCGATCACATGGCCCTGCTCCAGTGCCCGGTGCGGGTCGCGGGCGAGGAGGAGCCGTACGTACGGGGAGAGCGCGGTGCTGCTGTTCTGGTACTGCTGCCGGGCCAGCCGGCCTGCCGCGCCCCGGCTGTCGTGCAGGGAGAGGCGGGCCGCCACGAGCCGCCGGTCCAGCCTCGCCACCTCGGCGCGCTGCTCGGCCAGGTCCTCGTCGGTGGCGTTGTACGCCTCGGTGGCCTCCTCGGTCTCGCGGTAGAGCCGCTGGAGATCGGTGAGGAGGTCGGCGATCGAGCGGTTGTCGGGGGCGGCGGTCTCGGTGCCGGTGTCGGTGCCGGCGGGGGGTTCCGGTGCGGCCATGACCGGTGTGGGGGTCGTGGTGAGGAGGGCGCCGGCTGTGAGCGCCGTGACCGTTGCCGTACTGACCAGGCGCAGAAGCCTTCCTGACACGTCATCACCTCCGGTGCGGGGGTGGGCCGTCCACCTCGCATCGGCAGGATGGGGGGAGCGGGGGGCGGGCGCGCGCCGGGTGGACCGTTCGGCGCCCGGGGGTCACTCGTCGGTGGGGCGCGGCTGCGCGGGCGGCGTGGCGGATTGCCCGTCCGGGGTGTCCCGGGTGTCGGGACCGGTCGCGCCGTTCGGCTTGGACCAGGGCCACTTCAGGCGTCGGCCGGGGTCCGCGTCGGGGGCGTACTCGTACTTCCACAGCTGGTGCAGGAAGCCGCCCCGGCCGGCGTCGACCCGGCGGTAGACGAGGACGGTCGGGGGGCCGCCGGCCGCGTCGGGCACGGGGATCCGGTACGTCTTCGGGGGGTGCCCGGTGATGCCGAGCAGCACGGGCAGGACGCGCCCGTCGAGGGGGCCGCCCACGAAGGGGGTGTCTTGGCTCTTCACCCGACCAGTGTCACAGCAGGTGGGCGGCGTCGCCGACCACGGGGAGGACGCGGCGGGCCAGGGAGCCGACGGCGCCGGCGGAGGTCTCGACGGCGAGGGCGTGCCGTATGACGGCGGCGGTCTGGGGGTCGCGGCCGGCGGTGGCGAGGAGGCAGGCGACGAACTGTTCGACGAGCCAGTCGCGGAGTTCGCCGACGTCCGGCCGCTTGCCCTCGTCGAGCCAGATGAGGGAGGCCGCCTCGACGGAGGTGATCCACATACGGACGGTCATCCGCAGCCGGAGGCCGGGCTCGGTCACGTCCAGATGCCGGATGATGTGGTCCGCGGCGGCCCGCCGGACCCCGTCCACGATGGCGGTCGCCCGGGAGGTCTCCACGACGCTGCCGCCCTGGAGGAGGGCGCTGAAGCCGGTGTCGTGCTCGTCCACGAAGGTCAGATAGCGGTCGAGGGCGCGGGACAGGCGTCTGGTGAGGGGGCCCTCGGCCGGCTCGTCGAAGCACTGCTCCAGCTCCTCGGCGGCCGAGCGCAGGGCCGCCTCGTAGAGCTGCTGCTTGCCGCCGGGGAAGTAGCGGTAGACGAGGGGGCGGGAGACCCCGGCCGCCTCCGCCACGTCGTCGAGGGAGACGTCCTCCGGCGCGTTGTGCGCGAACAGTTCCAGCGCCGCGTTCAGCAGCTGGCTGCGCCGCTCTTCCACACTCAGTCGGCGGTACGCGCGGGTGGGGGCCTCGGACGTCATACCTCGGAGGGTAGTCGGGGGGCGTGGGGGTTGTCGGGTTGAGATCGCGTCAGGGGGTGGGGGTGCCTGTGTGTCGGCGGGTGCGGGTCCGGTGGGGCTTCTCGCGCAGTTCCCCGCGCCCCTGAAAAGCAGGGGCTGCGCCCCGTGCTTTTCGGCCCGCAGGGGCCGTGTCTTTTCAGGGGCGCGGGAAACTGCGCGAGCAACCACACACCACCCGCACCCGCCGACACACAGGCACCCCCACCCCCTGACGCGCCGGGCCGGGAAGGGCTACGCCAGCAACCCCGACGACCTCCACATACGCCGTCCGACACCCTGGAGGACCCCGATGTCGTCCAGGAAGTCCGTCAGCCGCTTCGCGCCGGTCTGCATGATGTCGCGGCGGTGGCCGCTGGCCCGTACCTGGGCGACAGCCACCCGCTGGTCGAGGCCGACGTTCGCGTAGACCTCCGGGTTGATGAAGGCGACGGCGAAGACGCGGGCGAACTCGCCGGAGGTGACGCGGGTGAAGCTCCGGGACCAGCGGGGGGCCGTCACCATCTGGCGGCGCAGCTCTTCACGGGCGTAGCGGACGTGCCGGGCCTCCTCGACGACATGGATGCGGGTGACGCCCCGGATGAGCGGCTGCACCCGCTCGTCGGGGAAGGTCAGCCGCTGCATCCAGTCGAGGATCTCCTCGCCGAGGAGGGTCGCGGTGAAGGAGCCGGGCGTCGTCGAGATCGTCTTGAAGAGGCGGCCCAGGTTGTGGTGCGGCCGGCTCACCGGGTAGTACGGGGTGTCGCCCTTGCTGATCAGCCGGGCGAACATCTTCGAGTGCCGGCACTCGTCCTCGATCTCGGTCAGCGCGTAGCGGACGTGCGCGCTGGTCGCGGCCTTGTCGTAGATGTGCCGTACGAGCAGTTGCATCAGGATGATCTCGAACCAGATGCCGAGGGAGGCCAGGGCCGCCGCCTCGTGCTGGGACAGCGCGATCCGCTGTTCCTCCGGCATCCGCCGCCACAGCGGCGTTCCGTACAGGGACACCAGCTCCGGCGGCCAGAACCACTTGCCCGCCTCGAAGGGCGCGTCCCAGTCCAGCTCCTCGTCCGGGTCGAAGGAGTGCTTCGCGGAGGAGACGAGCAGCCGCTCGGCCACCTGCTCCCGGTCCTTGAGGAGCCCGAGCGCGTCGCGCAGCACCTCCGCTTCGGACCGGGAGTCCGACGAGGTCACGGGGTTCACCGAGGGCACCGTAGTCATGGCTGTCGCAGCTCCTCGTACGGGAGTTCAGGGAGTTACCGGCGGTCACCGGTTATGAGACTACTTGTCAGCAAGGCCGTCAATCCCTTGCGCGGCACTTGTTGACGACCCGTCCACCCCGGCGGCGGGCCTACGTCGATACCGGGCGGCGGGCCCGTGCAGTAGCGTTCTGGCGTGTCCCTGCCTCAGCCTCCTGAGCCGCTCACCCCGCAGCCCCCGCTTCTGCCTGCGCCTGCGCCTCCGTCTCCGGCTCCGCCTCCGCCGAAGAGGAGCCGCGTCGGGATCGTTCTCGGGGTCGTGGGCGGGGTCGTCGGGCTGCTGGTCGTGGCCGCGACCGCGTGGGTGGTCGTCGGGGCGGACTCCGACAGCGGCTTCCCCGAGGCCGAGTACCGGCTGACGCTGCCCGAGACCCTGCTCGACGGCGGGTACGAGCTGACGCGGGACTTCTCCGACTCCTCCGGAAGCGGGCTGAAGGAGGAGGCCGAGAGCGGGTGGGGCGCCCGTGACGTCCGCGCCGCCGTCGCGACGTACGCTCCCGCGGACCGCGGGGGGCAACTCAATGTCTCGGGCGTCTACGGCCGCTTCACGGACAGCGACGAGGCGCGGGACACGATGATGAAGGGCGCCGCCGGCACCGACGGGCTCACCCTCGCCGTACCCCCCAAGGACTTCGAGCCGGCCGGGGCGGACACGACCGTCACCTGTCAGGTGATCACCATGGACAACGGGGGCGCGGAGGTCTTCGCGCCGATGTGTGGCTGGAACGACGGCAACACCGCGGCGATCATCGGGGAGATCACTCCCGGCAATGCCGCCGACAGCCCTGAGGACCTGGACCTGGCGGCCTTTGCCGAGCGCACCCTCCGGATCCGGTCCGAACTCAGGAAGCCGATCGGCTGACCGCGTCGGCCATCGGCTCCGCGACCGGCTCCGCGATTGGCTCCGCCGGTCCCGCCGGGAACGACGTGCGCAGGGTGAAGGCGTAGGGGGTCGGGCCGTGGGCCCGGAGGTGGAGGAGGCGTTCCTCCGCCTCGGCGACGGTGGGGTGGTGGCCGGCCGGTACCCACCACAGGGTGGTGACCGCCTCGGCCAGGCGCTCGAACCACTCCCGCCTGCGGGACAGCAGTTCCCGGTGCTGTCCCTGGTACATGAACGCCGTCAGAGCGTTGGCGTCGCGCCATACCGACATGTTGATGATCAGCCACTCGTCGCCGAGGACGGGGATGTCCGTGGCGTTGCCGGAGTCGCTCTTCAGGCGCCACACGAAGCCGTCCGAGGTGTCCGCCACCGCGTTCACCGGGTCCAGGGCGTCGACGAAGTCCTTCAACTGGGGGGAGTCCAGGGGGGCTTTGAGGCGGGCGATGTTGACCTGGGCGAGTTCGTACGTGGCGGGATTCATGGACCGAACGATAGGTCGGGAGGAGGTGTCGGCTGTATCCCTTATCTCAGTTTGTGGTCATGCCTCGCGCCGGTGGGGGCTGGTCGCGCCCACGCGGCGGAGCCGCATATCGACACAGCCCCGCGCCCCTTACGGGGCGCTGCACCTAGGGCCCTTCTGATGGATCTCCGCGGCGTCGCGACGCCCGGCACGCCGAGAGCACGCACCGAACGCCGCTCCTTCTCCCACGGAGATCCATCAGAAGGGCCCTAGTCGGCGGCCTTAAGTACCGCTCTCATCACCTCCCTCGCGATCGGGGCCGCGTCCCCGCCCCCGCTGATGTCCCCGCGTACCGCCTCCGCGTCCTCGACGACCACCGCTACGGCCACCTGGGGTTCGACCGCGTCGTCGGACTGGGCCCAGCCGATGAACCAGGCGTAGGGGGTGCCGGAGTTGCCGATGCCGTGTTGGGCGGTGCCGGTCTTGCCGCCGACGGTGGCGTGGCGGATGGCGGCGTTGGCGCCGGTGCCGTCCTCGACCACGGCGCGCATCAGCTCGCGCAGGCGCCTCGCGGTCGAGGAGGTCATGGCCTGGCGGAGGGTGTGTGCGCCGGAGGCGGAGACGGTGCGGCCGTCGGCCGTGGTGGTGCGTTCGACGAGGTACGGCGAGCGGACCGAGCCCCCGTTGGCGACGGCGGCCGTGACGAGGGCCATCTGGAGGGGGGTGGCGCGGGTGTCGTACTGGCCGATGGAGGAGAGGGCGAGCTGGGCCCGGTCCATGTCGGTGTTGAAGCTGCTGGGGGCGACGGAGAAGGGGATCCGGAGGTCCGAGTCGTTGAAGCCGAAGGCGCGGGTCGTGTCCGTCATGGCGCCCAGCCCGACGTCCACGCCCAGCTTCGCGAAGACCGTGTTGCAGGACCACTCGAAGGCGTAGCGCAGGGAGGCGTTCTCGCAGCCCTCGACCTCGTTGGAGAGGGACGTCGTGGTGCCCGGCAGGGTGTACGGGGCGGGGGAGCGGGTGCGGGCGTCGAGGTCCCTGACCACCCCGGCGTCCAGCGCCGCCGCGGCCGTCACCACCTTGAAGGTCGAACCCGGCGGATACGTCTGCCGCACCGCCCGGTTGAGCATCGGCTTGGCCGCGTCCCCGTTCAGCCGCGCCCACGCCTCGGCCACCGAGGGGCCGTTGCCGGAGAGCACTCCGGGGTCGTACGACGGCCTGGAGACCAGCGCCAGGACGCGCCCGGTGGCCGGTTCGAGCGCGGCGACCGCGCCCCGGCGGGCGCCGAGTCCCAGGTAGGCCGCGCGCTGGGCCGCGGCCTGGAGGGTCGTGACGACCTCGCCGCCGGCGTTCTGGTCGCGGGTGATGTCGTTCCACAGGGGGAGGAACGACAGCATGGGGCTACTGCCGTCGAGGACGGAGTCCTCCGCGTGCTCCAGGAACGACGTCCCGTACACCTGTGAGGCGAAGCCCGTGACCGGCGCGTACAACGGGCCGTCCCTGTACGTCCGTTCGAAGCGGAGCTGCTCCCCCGTGTCCTTGGAGCCGGTGACCGGGCGCCCCTCGACCATGATGTTCCCGCGCGGCTGGCCCCAACGGGCGATCGCCGGGCGGCGGTTGGCGGGGTTGTCGTCGTACGACCGGGACTGGAAGACCTGGACGCGGGTGGCGTTGACGAGGAGGGCGAGCAGGAGCAGGGCGCAGAGGGCGGCGGCGCGGCGGATGTACTTGGTCATGCGCCCCTCCGGACGTACATGGTCATACGCTCCTGTCCTCCGGGCCGTCGTGACGGTCGTACTGGCTGCGGGCGGAGTCGCTCAGCCGGATCAGCAGGGCCACGATGATCCAGTTGGTGACGACGGAGGAGCCGCCCTGGGCGAGGAAGGGCATCGCCATGCCGGTGAGGGGGATGAGACCGGTGACGCCGCCGGCGATGACGAAGACCTGGAGGGCGATGATCGAGGCGAGGCCGGTGGCCAGCAGGCGGCCGAAGGGGTCGCGCAGGGCGAGGCCGGTGCGGTAGCCGCGCTCCACCAGCAGGGCGTAGAGCAGGAAGATCGCGGCGAGACCGGCGAGGCCCAGCTCCTCGCCCGCCGTGGCCAGGATGAAGTCCGACTTGGCGGCGAAGCCGATCAGGATGGAGTGGCCGAGGCCGAGGCCGGTGCCCAGCAGCCCGCCGGCGGCGAACGCGAAGAGGGACTGGGCGAGTTGGCCCGGGCCCTGGCCCGCCTCGATCGACGCGAACGGGTGCAGCCAGTCCTCGACGCGGCTGTGCACATGCGGTTCGAGCCAGCCGACGGCCACCGCGCCCACGCACGCAAGCAGCAGCCCCACCGCGATCCAGCCGGTGCGGCCCGTGGCGACGTACAGCATGATCACGAACAGGCCGAAGAACAGCAGCGAGGTCCCCAGGTCCCGTTCCAGGACCAGGACCCCGACGCTCAGCAGCCAGATGGTGACGATCGGGCCGAGGACGCGCCCGGTGGGCAGTTGCAGGCGCTTGAACCGCCAGATCTGGCGCCCGGCGTACGCCAGCGCGTTGCGGTTCGCCGCGAGATAGCTGGCGAAGAAGAGCGCGAGCAGCACCTTCGCGAACTCGCCCGGCTGGAGGGAGAATCCGGCGATCCGCACCCAGATACGGGCCCCGTTGACCGGAGGGAAGAGGATCGGCAGCGCCAGCAGGCCCAGCGCGGCCACGACCGAGAGGTACGCGTACCGCTGGAGCACCCGGTGGTCACGCAGCAGGGCCACGACCGTGATGAACAGCGCCACCCCGAGCGTCGACCAGTTCAGCTGCGCGGGCGCCGCCCGGTCGGCCGGGGTCTCCAGGTCGAGCCGGTGGATCAGCACCAGGCCCAGGCCGTTGAGGAGCACCGCGATGGGCAGCAGCAGCGGATCGGCGTACGGCGCCCGCAGCCGCACCACCAGATGGGCCAGCAGCGCGAGCACCCCGAGCCCGGCACCGTAGTCGGCGGCGCCGGGCGGGACGGAGCCGTTCTTCGCCAGACCGACAGCGCAGTAGCCGTACACCGAGAGCAGAACGGCGACGACGGTGAGGGTGAACTCGACGCCTCGGCGCCGGAGCAGGCGTACGGCGGGCGGGGGCGGGTCCGAGGGATCCGCCGCCAGGGTCGGTCCGGCCTTGGTGGTCATGCCCGGAACTTACCTAAATGGGATGCCTTGTGTGCCTTGTCGCTCAGCTCAGCACCAGCGTGGCGTCTTCCAGGCGGCGATGTAGCGGGCCGAACCCCACGCCCAGGTGCCGTCGGTGAGCAGGTACCACTGCCGGTTGCCGTCGATGTTCTGGCTCAGGGTCCTGCAGTAGATCTGGACGATCTCGCCGTACTTCGCGACCCGGACGGCCGCGCCGCCGCGCGTCGGCGCGCTGCGCAGGACCAGACCGGCACGGGCGGTGACCTCGCCGTTGACGATGTACTTCTTCCCGGGGTCCTCCCGGTCGACGCCGATCGCGGGAGTCGTGGCCGCGAAGGCCACGAGAGCGCCACCGGCAGCGGCTATGCCGAACCGCATGAGCAGAATCCGCAGGGACATTGATGCTCCTCCAGAAGGGGGCGAACCTGACTGTTCGCCACATTAGGGGGAGGGGAGAGAGGGTGCCTTCTGCGATGGGCCATCAGGGATCGAGCCCCGAAAGAGGCGCGAGGCGGGGCGGCGGCCACGGCGACCGACGCGCCGGCGGCAGCCCGCGCGGGGTGGCTGGGGAACACAAGACTGCTGGGTGCGTGGGTAGGGGACGGGCGGGGGTCCCGGGCGGGCGAGTGTGGTTCCGTCCGCCCTACTCATGGCTGCCCATGCCTATCCGTGCCTATCCGTGCCTATGTGTGCGGAAGTATTACTCCCATGACGGCTCGGTCCCGCAGGCCACGCTACCGGGATTCATTCGCAGCGCATCGGGCTTCAGCCCGGCGGTGAAGCGCATCTGAGGGTGGCGAGGCGGAGCGTCGCCGCATCTGGTCGGGCGGAGCCGGGCAGGGCTTACACCGGCCGGTTCTGCTGCTCGATGCACTGCCTGACCGCCGAGAGCGGGGCGCCGCCGACGGTTCCGGCGAAGTAGGAGCCCGACCACAGTTTGTTGGCCCGCCAGTAGTGGCGTGCCAGGTCGAGGAATTCGCCCCCAGTCTTCGGCCGGGAGGTGCCCCAGGCGCAGGCGGCGTGAGGAGACGCCCTTGAGGCAGTTGACCAGCTTGGTGACGCGACCTTGGGCGGGAAGTTCACCAACAGGTTGGACATGGCCGGTCTCGCCGTTGAACTCCACCCGCTCGCACTTGAAGTCCGCACACGCCGACCGCATGATCTCCTCCATCCGCGCCAGGTGCTCTTCCGTGAACACGTTGTGCCTGAACTTGATCACGAAGACCAAGTGCACATGCATGGCAAAAACACAGTATCGACCAGTTCTGATCTCCCGAATATCTCCCATAGCCCAAGTATTTACTGTGGCTCTCATGCAGCTTCGGTACAGCTTTCGCCTGTACCCGAACCATGCCCAACGCGGTGCGTTGACTCGGGCGTTCGGGTGCGTCCGTGTCGTGTTCAACGACGCCGTGCGCGCCCGCGAGGACGCACGTGCGGCGGGCGCGCCGTTCCCGAAGGCCAGCGAGCTGTCCAAGCGTCTGATCACCGAGGCCAAGCAGACCGAGGCCCGCTCCTGGCTGGGCGAGGTCTCCGCGGTCGTGCTCCAGCAGTCCCTGCGCGATGCCGAGACGGCGTACAGGAACTTCTTCGCCTCCCTCAAGGGTGAGCGCAAGGGGCCCAAGCTGGGGGCACCGAGGTTGAAGTCCCGCAAGGACGCCCGGCAGTCGATCCGGTTCACCGCCAACGCCCGCTGGTCGATCACCGGCAGCGGACGGCTGAACCTGCCGAAGATCGGGGCGGTCAAGGTGAAGTGGTCGCGGACCCTGCCCACCACCCCCACCTCCGTCACCGTGATCCAGGACGCGGCCGGGAGGTACTTCGCCTCGTTCGTCATCGACACCAACCCGGACACCGACGCGGCCCGCATGCCCGACACCGGCCACACCGTCGGCATTGACCTGGGCCTGACGCACTTCGCGATCCTCGACGACGGCACGAAGATCGACTCCCCGCGGTTCCTGCGCCGTGCGGAGAAGAAACTGAAGAAGGCCCAGCGGGAGCTGTCCCGCAAACAGAAGGGATCCAAGAACCGGCAGAAGGCCCGCCTGAAGGTCGCCCGCGCGCATGCCCAGGTCGCCGACGCGCGCCGTGAATTTCACCACCAGCTCTCCACGAAGCTGATCCGCGAGAACCAAGCGATCGGCGTGGAGGACCTGGCGGTGAACGGACTGGCACGCACCGGACTGGCCAAGAGCGTGCACGATGCGGGCTGGTCGCAGTTCGTGGCCATGCTCGTCTACAAGGCCGAACGGTACGGGCGCACCCTGATCAAGATCGGCCGGTTCGTGCCGACCAGCCGGACCTGCTCGTACTGCGACCACGTGGACGGACCCAAACCCCTCCACATCCGCGAATGGACCTGCCCCGCCTGCGGAGCCCTCCTCGACCGGGACATCAACTCCGCACGCAACGTGAAAAAGGCCGCCGGACTGGCGGTATCAGCCTGTGGAGCGCCGGTAAGACCAGAACCCGTTCTGGCCCAGCGCGACGAAGCAGGAAGCCACGGATTCCCTCCCGAAGCCCGTGCCGCGTAGCGGCACAGCAACGAGAGGGAAGGCCACAATCCCCGGGCTTCAGCCCGAGGAGCAAGTCAATCGGCCAGCTCCTCAAGGAACCGGACCGTCGGCAGCCCCGTGTGCAGGTACTCCACGAACAGCTCGTTGTGCAGCGCCCACGGCGAACGGCGGGTGCGGATCAGCCGGATCGCCTCCTCCGCGGAGTGCCCGTCGCGGATCAGCGCGTGCGCCACGACCAGACCGGACCGGTTGTAGCCGCTGTAGCAGCGGACGAGGACCCGTTTGCCGTCCTCCAGCGCGTCGCACGCCGCCTGTGCCAGCCGCATCACACCCGCCAGCTGCGTACCGTCCAACGGCCCGTCCGGGATCGGCCACACATGGTGCTCGACGCCGTCGTCCGGCCCGTACCCCGGCAGTCGCAGCAGCGTGAGCACCAGATCGAACTCAGCGCGTACGACCGCGAATTCGATGTCGCCGGTACCGGTCCGCCCCGCGAACTCGTGCCCGCCCATCCACAGACCGGGCACGATCTCGCTCCACGGTTCGTCCGGAGCCGGAACATCGTGCTGGTTCCTGCGCGTCCGCAACGGCGCCTCCCCAAGTCACCCCAAAGGTAGCCGGGTTCTTGCCGATGGAGCACCCCGCCTGGTCCCATGGTCGTGGGGTGATGGTGCATGAACGGACTGCGCGTCATACCGACCTGGCGCCACGGACAGGAACGCCTGTACGTGTGCCGGACCGACGGGAGGAACATCGCCTGGTACGACCGTGAGGCGGGCCGGGTGAATCTCCTCAGCGAGGAGCGGAGAGAGGACGTGCTCGCCGTCCTCGGCCCGTTCATCTCCGGCCCGGTCACGGTGGGCCCGCCACCCGTGCCGACCCCCGCCGAGCTGGCCCGGCTGAGCCTCCATCCGGACGACGACCTGGCCCCCAACCGCCCCGGCGAGGCCCTCCTCATCGCCCTCGACCGCGCTCCCGGACCACCGCGCCGGCTGCGTCCCGACCCGCGCCGCCGCGCCCTGGCCGCCGAGCAGACGGTCGGCGACGCGCTGGACCGGCTGGAGGGCGCCGGCTGGCGCACCCTGCACTCCGTGCCCCTGCCCGGCGGCGACCGTATCCACCACCTCGTCATCGGCCCCGGGGGCCTGTTCTGCGTCCGGTCCCTCTACGCCCGCAGGCAGCGCGTCGTCGTCACCGACCCCATGGTCGCCGTCGGCCGCCACGAGCCCCGCGCGCTGCTGCGCAGGCTCCGCGCCGACGCCGACCGCGCCTCCTACGCCCTCACCGCCGAGGTCCGCCCCGTCCTCGCCCTCGCCGAACCGTCCGGCCTCGCCGTCACCACGCCCCTGCGGGAGGTCCGTGTCCTGCGGGACACGGAC
Organism: Streptomyces sp. CA-210063; assembly: GCF_024612015.1. Classification (NCBI taxonomy): domain Bacteria; kingdom Bacillati; phylum Actinomycetota; class Actinomycetes; order Kitasatosporales; family Streptomycetaceae; genus Streptomyces; species Streptomyces sp. CA-210063. Next base: position 3,280,909 of record NZ_CP102512.1, on the reverse strand, counting down.
CTGTCGGAACTCGCCCGCGCGGGTGGCGTGCTGAAGCCGGCGGACGTGGAGGGGATGCATTCCGTGGCACGGGACCGGCGGACGTGGGCTCGGGTGTAGGCCGGCTTTCGGGCGCGGGTCGGTCGTGGTGACCGGCCCTGGGGGCTGCGCCCCCGGACGCCCCGTCGGCCTGCGGCCTCGTCCTCAAACGCCGGACGGCTGATTTGTTGCCTGGCCGGGCTGACTGACGATGTCTTACGGCAGCGGGTGCGCCGCGTCCACGTCGAGGAGGGGCGCCAGCAGATCCCCGTGGTCCTGGAGGCGGGCCGCGATGTCCTCGGCGTGGAAGGCCAGTCGTCCGGCGGAGGCGCACTCCTCGACCTCGGTCCAGGTGACCGGCGTGGAGACGGTGGGCTCGGGGCGGGCGCGGAGGGTGTAGGGCGTGGCCGTGGTCTTGCGGGCGGCGTTCTGGCTCCAGTCGACGAAGACCTTGCCGGGGCGCAGGCTGCGGGTCATCCGGTGGACGACCTGGCGGGGCAGGGCCTTCTCGGCCTCGACGGCGAGTTCCTTGGCGTACTCCGTCACCCGCTCGGAAGACGACCCGCGCACCGCCGCCAGCAGATGCAGCCCCTTCGACCCGGACGTCTTCGCGTACGCCTCGATCCCGTCCGCCGCGAGCCGCTCCCGCAGCCAGCAGGCGACCTCGCAGCACTCGACGACCGTCGCGGGCGCTCCCGGGTCCAGGTCGAAGACCAGCCGGTCGGCCTCGTCGGGGATGCTGACGGTCCACTGCGGCGTGTGGAACTCGGCGACCAGGTTCGAGGCCCACATCAGGCTCGCCAGGTCCTGGACCAGCACCATCCGCGCCGGGCCCTCCATCCGCCGTACCTCGGCGGTCGTGACCCAGTCGGGTGTGCCCGGCGGCACGTTCTTGGTGAAGAAGACCTGGCCGCCCGGCCCGTCCGGGTAGCGGAGGAAGGAGACCGGGCGGTCGCGCAGATGCGGCAGCAGGGCATCCGCGGTCGTGGCGTAGTAGTGCAGCAGCTCACCCTTGGTGAAGCCCGTCGCCGGGTGGAGGACCTTCTCCAGATTGGACAGGGCGACCCTGCGGCCCTCCACCTCGGTGATCGGTGTCATGGGACTCAGAATCCCATGGAATCCCATGATTTCGTGCGAAAGCGTGCGGAACTCCCGCCGGGTCAGGCACCCACGTAGGCGGCCAGGTGTTCGCCGGTGATGGTGGAGCGGGCCGCGACGAGGTCGGCCGGGGTGCCCTCGAAGACGACGCGGCCGCCGTCGTGGCCGGCGCCGGGGCCGAGGTCGACGATCCAGTCGGCGTGCGCCATGACCGCCTGGTGGTGCTCGATGACGATCACCGACTTGCCGGCGTCGACGAGCCGGTCGAGCAGGCCGAGCAGTTGCTCGACGTCGGCGAGGTGGAGGCCGGTGGTCGGCTCGTCAAGAACGTAGACAAGGCGGTCCCCGCCCTTGTCGCCCATGTGGGTCGCCAGCTTGAGCCGCTGCCGCTCGCCGCCGGAGAGCGTGGTGAGCGGCTGGCCGAGGCTGAGGTAGCCGAGCCCGACGTCGGCGAGCCGGTCCAGGACACGGTGCGCGGCCGGCGTGGCCGCCTCGCCCGAGGCGAAGAACTCCTCGGCCTCCGTCACCGACATCGCCAGTACCTCGCTGATGTCACGGCCGCCGAGGTGGTACTCCAGGACCGACGGCTGGAACCGCTTCCCCTCGCAGTCCTCGCAGGTGGTGGCCACGCCGGCCATCATCGCCAGGTCCGTGTAGATGACGCCGGCGCCGTTGCAGGTGGGGCAGGCGCCCTCGGAGTTGGCGCTGAACAGCGCCGGCTTCACCCCGTTGACCTTGGCGAACGCCTTGCGGATCGGGTCGAGCAGCCCGGTGTACGTCGCCGGGTTGCTGCGCCGTGAGCCGCGGATCGGCGTCTGGTCCACCGAGACCACGCCCGCCGGTGCCGGCACCGAGCCGTGGATGAGGGAGCTCTTGCCGGAGCCGGCGACACCGGTGACGACGCAGAGCACGCCGAGGGGGATGTCGACGTCGACGTTGCGCAGGTTGTGCCGGGTCGCGCCGCGGATCTCCAGCGTGCCGGTGGACTCGCGCACCGACTTCTTGAGGGCGGCCCGGTCGTCGAGATGGCGGCCGGTGATGGTGCCGCCGGAGCGCAGGCCCTCGACGGTGCCCTCGTAGCAGACGGTGCCGCCCGCCGTACCGGCGCCGGGGCCGAGGTCCACGACATGGTCGGCGATCGCGATGACCTCCGGCTTGTGCTCCACGACGAGCACGGTGTTGCCCTTGTCGCGCAGCCGCAGCAGCAGGTCGTTCATCCGCTGGATGTCATGGGGGTGCAGACCGATGGTGGGCTCGTCGAAGACGTAGGTGACGTCGGTGAGCGAGGAGCCGAGGTGGCGGATCATCTTGACGCGCTGCGCCTCACCGCCGGACAGGGTGCCCGCGGGCCGGTCGAGGGACAGATAGCCGAGGCCGATCTCCGTGAACGAGTCGAGGGTGTGCCTCAGCGCGGTCAGCAGCGGCGCCACCGACGGCTCCTCGATGCCGCGCACCCATGCGGCCAGGTCGCGGATCTCCATCGCACAGGCGTCGGCGATGCTGAGCTTGCCGATCTTCGAGGACCGGGCCCCCTCGCTGAGCCGGGTGCCGTCGCACTCGGGACAGGTGGTGAAGGTGACCGCCCGTTCCACGAACGCCCGGATGTGGGGCTGCATCGACTCCTTGTCCTTGGACAGGAACGACTTCTGGATCTTGGGGATCAGCCCCTCGTAGGTGAGGTTGATGCCGTTGACCTTGATCTTGACCGGCTCCCCGTAGAGGAAGGCCTGCATCTCCTTCTTGGTGTACTGGCGGATCGGCTTGTCCGGGTCGACGAAGCCGGACTGGGCGTAGAGCTGCACGGTCCACTGGCTGTCCGACTTCCAGCCGGGGATGGTGAACGCGCCCTCCGACAGCGACTTGGAGTCGTCGTAGAGCTGGGTGAGATCGATGTCGGAGACGCTGCCCCGGCCCTCACAGCGGACGCACATACCGCCGGTGCGCTCGAAGGTCGCTTTCTCGGCCTTCGTCTTCGCGCCCCGCTCGACGGTGATCGCCCCGCTCGCCCGCACCGAGGCGGTGTTGAACGAGTACGCGCTCGGCGGGCCGATGTGCGGCTTCCCCAGCCGGCTGAAGAGGATGCGCAGCATCGCGTTGGCGTCGGTGGCGGTGCCGACCGTGGAGCGTGGATCGCCGCCCATCCGCTGCTGGTCGACGGTGATCGCGGTGGTCAGCCCGTCGAGTACGTCGACCTCGGGCCGGGCCAGGGTCGGCATGAAGCCCTGTACGAAGGCGCTGTACGTCTCGTTGATCAGCCGCTGCGACTCGGCGGCGATCGTGTCGAACACGAGTGAGCTCTTGCCCGAGCCGGAGACCCCGGTGAACACCGTCAGCCGGCGCTTCGGGATCTCGATGCTGACGTCCTTGAGATTGTTCTCCCGCGCCCCGTGCACACGGATCAGATCATGACTGTCGGCGGCATGCGGCGCCGAAGACCGCGTGTCCGTTCTCGTGGCCCTGCTCATCGTGTCTCCCTCGTCGGGCGTTGCCGCCCTGGCGGCCTTCGTCGGCGACGCACTCGATCCCGGTCCGACGCCCGGTCCCGATCCAACCAGCGTCCGAGTGATACGTCCTGCGGTTTCCGTCCCGTCCCTTCCCTCCCGTGCCCTCCCGTCGGCGTCGGCGTCGGCCATGCCGTTCACGCTAGGTGCGGCCCGGGCACCGACGCTTCTCGAATCCTGACCGGTCCGGTCGCGATCCTGGGCTGTGGCTGTGGCTGTGGCTGTGGCTGTGACTGACCGGCCCGGTCAGTCACAGTGCCGACGCGCACGCGTGATCGGACCGGGTTACGGTGTGGACAACCCGGACCGAACGGGCGATCGGGGCGGGGAGGACAAGCCCAAGGAGCCCCACGAGCTGCGCGGCGGCCGAGGTCACCGCGCCGGGGGCACCGACCCGAAAGGTGCGTGCTGCTCGTGCGATCCATCTGGAACGGCGCCATCTCGTTCGGCCTGGTCAGCATCCCGATCAAGCTGGTGAACGCGACCGAGAGCCACTCCGTCTCCTTCCGCCAGATCCATCTGGAGGACGGCGGCCGCATCCGTTACCGCAAGGTCTGCGAGCTGGAGGACCGTGAGGTGACGCAGGGGGAGATCGGCAAGGCGTACGAGGACGCGGACGGCACGATGATCCCGATCACGGACGAGGACCTCTCGTCGCTGCCGATCCCGACCGCCAAGACGATCGAGATCGAGGGCTTCGTACCGGCCGAGAGCGTCGACCCGCTCCAGGTGGACGCCGCGTACTACCTCGCGGCGAACGGTGTCCCCGCGGCCAAGCCGTACACCCTCCTCCGCGAGGCGCTCAAGCGCAGCGGCAAGGTCGCCATCTGCAAGTTCGCCCTCCGGGGACGCGAACGCCTCGGCATGCTCCGGGTCGTGGACGATGTCCTCGCCATGCACGGGCTGCTCTGGCCCGACGAGATCCGTACGACCGAGGGGGTCGCCCCCGACGCGAGCGTCAGCGTCCGCGACAAGGAACTCGACCTCGCGGACGCCCTCATGGACACGCTCGGCGAGGTCGACCTCGAATCCCTCCACGACGACTACCGCGAGGCCGTGGAGGACCTGATCGCCGCGAAGGCCTCCGGCGAGGAGCCTCCCACCGCGCCCGCTCCGGCCGCGGGCGGCAAGGTCCTCGACCTCATGGCCGCCCTGGAGAAGAGCGTCCGCGAAGCCAAGGAGTCCCGGGGCGAGGACGTCGCCGACATCACCCACCTCCCGTCCCGCCCCACCCCCAAACAACCCACGGGCAAGAAGTCCACCACCACGACGAAAAAGGCAGCCGCCTCCCCGAAGAAGTCGACAGCCAGATCAACCCAGCCCGCGAAGAAATCCACCGAGAAGAAATCAACAGCCAAGAAGACCAGCACAACAAAAACAGCGGCAACAAAATCAGAGCCGACAAAGACAGAGCCGACAAAGACAGAGCCGACAAAATCGGCGGCGACAAAAACAGCGGCGCCAAAAACCACCGCGAAGAAGACCCCGGCAAAGAAGGCGACCTCCCGCAAACACTCCGCCTGACCGCCGGACTGCGTTCGTCCTCGTCCTCGTCGGAGCGGGCGCGGTGGTGGGTCGGCCTATGCCGCGCGGCGGAGCGCGAGGACCGCGTTGTGGCCGCCGAAGCCGAAGGAGTTGGTGAGGGCGAGGTTGCCGTCGGCGGGGAGGGGGCGAGGGGCGGTGGTGACGAGGTCGAGGGTGATGGCGTCGTCCTGGTCGGCGCAGCCGATGGTCGGGGGGATGAGCCCGTGGTGCAGGGTGAGGGCGGTGACGAGCGCCTCCACGGCACCGGCGGCCCCCTGAAGGTGCCCGAGGCTGCCCTTCAGCGCCGTGACGGGAACCCGGCGCCCCGACAGCACGGCGGCGAGCGCGTTCGCCTCGGCGAGATCGCCGTCGACCGTGGCGGTGGCATGCGCGTTGACGTGGACGACATCGGCGGGGGACGCCGCCGCGTCCCGCAACGCCCGGCGCAGCGCGAGCGCCACCCCCGCCCCCGACGGGTCCGGCGCCGCCATGTGGTGCGCGTCGGCGGACAGCCCCCAGCCCGCGGCCTCGCAGTAGATCCGCGCGCCCCGAGCCCTGGCATGGTCCTCCGCCTCCAGCAGCAGAAACCCAGCCCCCTCACCGTTCACGAACCCGTCCCGGTCCTTGGCGAACGGTCGCGACGGGCTCTGCCCACCGCCGTTCAGCCCGTGCCGCGACAACGCCCGCATCGCCGCGAACGACGCCATGATCGCCGGTGTCACCACCGCCTCCGCCCCGCCCGCGACGGCCACATCCACCCGCCCGTACCGGATACGGTCGACGGCCTGCCCGATCGCCTCGGTGCCGGAGGCGCACGCACTGGTCACGGTCCGCGCCTCCCCGGTGATACCGAGGTCGAGGGAGATCTGCGACGCCGCCTGCGAGGGCACGCACATCGGCGTGGTGAGCGGGGAGACACTCCGCGGCCCCCGGTCCCGTAGCTGCCGGTCGCCCGCCACGAGGACCGACGCGTCACCGAGGATCGCGCCGGCGGACACCCCGACCCGCTCCGGATCGAGCCCGCTCTCCGCCGTACCGGCGGCATTGAAACCCCCGTCCCGCCACGCCTCCCGCGCGGCCAGCACGGCGAAGCGCGCGGCCCGGTTCATACGCCGGGCCCGGGGCCGGGGCAGCAGGCCGGCGGGATCCACGGGCACGGTCCCCGCGACCCGCACGGGTAACTCCGCGAACTCCTCCCCTTCCAGCTCCCGTATCCCGCAACGCCCTTCCAGCAGCCCCTGCCACAGCTCGCCCACCCCCACACCGAGCGGAGTAACAGCCCCGAGCCCCGTCACCACCACCCGCCGCCCCGCCGAGTACGACATGAACCAGCCCCCAGTCCGTCCAGCCCCGTCCGACGCCTCCTGACCCCGAGATGGTTCCCGTTTCAACAGCCCGCTGCACCCCAGCCACGCATGACGCCTCCGAAAGCCGGAACCGAGGCACGGAAACGCGGCGCTGCGGCATCACGGCCCTGCGGCATCACGGCGCTGCGGCATGCGGCGCTACGGAAACGGCATCACGCCGCCGAGCCCGTCGCCCCACGCTGCCGCGCCCTTCGCTCCACGCTGCCGCGCCCTTCGCTCCACGCTGCCGCGCCCTTCGCTGAGCCCTGCCCCGTGAGCGCTGAGCCCTGAGCCCTACGGCGCCGAGGCCCAGCCGCCCGCCAAGGCCCCCACCCACCGGCCCCCTCAAAGCACCTTCGCGCGCACCAGAGCCGAGAGGACGAGCGTGCCCGGGAGCAGGGGAAGCCAGACGGTGAGGACGCGGTAGCCGATGACGGTCGTGGTCGCGAGGGTCGCCGGCGCGCCGAAGGCGACGAGGGTGAAGACGAGTGCCGCGTCCATGGGGCCGAGGCCGCCCGGCGCGGGCACCGCACCGGCCGCCGTACTGGCGACGAGGTAGGCGAACAGCATCTGCGGCCAGGACACCGGCAGCCCGAGCGACGACCCGACCGAGGCGAGGACGGCCCCCTGGCACAGCGGGAAGGCGGCGGCCCCGCCCCACAGTGCGAGCGCGCGTACGGGACGGCTGTGCACGAGCCGCGTGTCGTTGAGGGCGGTGCGCAACCCTCCGATGAGAGGCCGCCGCAACGGTCGTACGGTCGTGATCAGGGTGACCACGGCGGCGAGGCTGACGGCGGTGATCCCGCCGACCAGGGCGAGCGTGTCGCCCTCGGGGAGCAGTTCGGCCAGGCGGAGCGTGCCCGGGAAGGCGACGACGAAGGCGAGGATCACCAGCGTCTTGGCCACCGGTTTGACCGCCGAGTACAGGGCGAGCGAGGAGGTGGCCCGGGCGAGGGGTATGCCACGGCCGCGCAGAAAGCGCAGGACGACCGCGTGCGCCCCGATGTTGCCCGGCAGCGCGTGCCCCGCGGCCCCGGCGGCGAACTGTGTCGCCAGCAACTGCCCCGGCGGCAGCCGCTCCGGCGTCGCCCCCTGCCGTACGCAGGCGGAGGCCACCGAGCACAGGGCCGTGAAGAAGGCCCCGGCCAGCAGCCACCGGGGGTCGGCCGACGCGAGGCGCACGGCGCCGCCGTGGACCGTCCGCCAGTCGACCGCCGCCCAGACGGCGAGCAGCACCAACGGCAGGAGGGTGAGAGCGAGCCGGAGCCGGCGGGCGTTGCCGGGGGAGCGGGCGGGGAGGAACGCGTGGAGCCTGGCGGGGAGGAAGGCCGGGAAGCGGGTCGGGCGGGGGCCCGGCACGGGGCCCGGCACCGGATCACAGACGGCGGTGGAAGTGGGAGCCGGGGTGGCCGGTGTGAGGTCGGGAGCCGGCTCGGAGACCGCGGCAAGGCCGAGGTCTGTGGCCGGTACCGCGGTGAGGCCCGGGTCCGGGGCCGGACACGGAACCGCGGTGAGGTCGAGGGCCGGGGCCGGACCCTGAACGGGGATGAGGTCGAGGTCCGGGTCGCGGACCGCGCCGAGGTCGGGGAACGGTGTCGAGCCCGGGACAGGGGTGAGCGTGAGGGCGCGGGCCGAATCGGGGATAGCCGCGCCGAGGTCGGGGACCGAGGCCTGGCCCGGGACTTGGGTGAGGTCCGGGGCGGCGGCCGGGCTGGGTATCAGGGTGGTGGGGTCGGGGACCGGGGACGGGGTGGGCCGCGAGGGGGGCGGCGCGTCGAGCGGGAGCGGGAACAAAGGGCACGTCGTCCTTCCGCGTCGCGTCGGTACGGCGGGGGACCGCACCGACGGAGGCAGGGCAAGTCAAGAACGAAGGGAACCCCAGGACCGTTCCCATCCCAAATGACTCCCCGGTATGCGCCAACCGAACTCCTGCCACCGCGAGAACGACGACATCGCTCCCGAACAGCGGCTCCACCGCCGACGGCCGCCCTGCCCCTACTGCCCCATACCACCCCACATGAGACACAACTCACTCCCGACCGCGCCGCACGCGGGCCCGTCGACACTCCACCCGCGCCCGGCCCCGGTCCGGCCGACGCCCCCCACGCCCACCTCCCCCCCCACGCCCACCTCCCCCCCCACGCCCACCCCCCCCACGCCCACCTCCCCCCCACGCCCACCTCCCCCCCACGCCCACCTCCCCCCCCCCCCACGCGCACCTCCCCCCCCACGCGCACCTCCCCTCTCTTGCGCCCGAGGCCTCTCATGCCGCCCGAGGCCCCTCCAGCCCTCTGTTGTGATGTGCGTCACGCAAGGTCTAGGGTTGTAGCGCCTGGCAGGCGACCCCGGGGGCGCGTCGGGTGGCGGTGTGCCACAGGGCCGCCTCCAGGTGAGGGAAGTGATCCCGTTGTCCGTCGCCTGGGACAACATCGGCGGTCTCGTCGATGCCCATGAGCGCTTCCTCGCGGGTGCGCGGGTCGACTCGGATGTCCGGGACCCGGTGCTCGACTCCTGGAAGCGGTGCCGTTCCGCCGGCCTCGAACCGCACCGGCTGCTGATTCCCTACGCGCCCGACCTGGCCATGGAGGACCCCTTCCTGCGCGCCGCCGACCCGGTGCTCACACGGCTCGCCGCCTCGCTGGCGAACGTGAGCATGACCATCGTGCTCTGCGACAGCCAGGCCCGCATGGTCCAGCGGCACGGCGGCGACCGGCGGCTCCTGGCCCGTCTCGACGAGGTGAACTTCGCCCCCGGCTTCTGCGCCTCCGAGGCGGCCGCGGGCACCAACGGCGTCGGCACCGCCCTCGCCGAGCGCCAGCCCGTCTACGTCCTCGGTCGCGAACACTTCGCCGACTGCCTCTCCCCCTTCGCCTGCGCCGGCGCTCCCGTCCGCAACCCGCTGAGCGGCCGTGTCGAGGCCGTCCTCGACCTCACCTGTCTGCGCGACGACGGTGACCCCACCATGCTGCGACTGGTCCGCGAGGCCGCCCACGACATCGAGGCCGGGCTCCTGGAACAGGCCACGGAACGGGAACGGGCGCTCCTCGCCGCGTACCGCCGGGCCGCGGCCGGCGCCGACACCTGGCCCAGCCAGCCCGAGCACCCGCCCTGGGCGCAGGGCCATGACGGCCGGTACGGCGAGACCCTGGGCCGCGTCGACCTGGCCGTCCTCCGGGAGAAGGCCGAGGAACTCATCGCCTCACACCACCGCACCCTCGACGAGGTCTCCCTCTCCGGCGGCCGCGTCGCCACCCTCCTGCGCCGCCCGATCATGGGCGCTGCGGGCGAGACGGGCGTCGTCGTCGAGGCCCGCGTCCTGGGCGGCCCCCACCTGCGCCACACGGCACTGACGACGCTGCCCACACCACCGACTCCACCACCACCCACGACACCGGCCGGGCAGCCGCTGCCGACAGCGCCGCCGAGGCCCGTGCCTTCCGTGTCGGTCGCAGCTCCGACAGTCGAGGCCGCGACGGCGGTCAACGCCCCCACCCCCCTCCCCACCACCTCAACCGCGACCGTCGTCCTCCGCACCCTCGTACCCCCCTCCCCGCACCCACCGACACATCCCCCACCGCCCCGGCCCACGCCAGAAGGAACAGAAGGAACAGAAGGAACAGACGGAACAGACGGAACAGACGGAACGGGCAGAACCGACGGCACCGGCAGAACCGACGGCACCGGCAGAACCCGCAGCGCCACCCGTGCCACCCCTCCCATCCCTCCCACCCCACCCCCCGACTCCGCCGCCGACGCCTGGCTCCTCCTCATCGGCGAACCGGGAGTCGGCCGCCTCGCCGTACTCGCCCGCCGCCGCCTGGAACTGCTGCACGACGCCGGAGTCCGCATCGGCACGACCCTGGACGTCACCCGTACCGCCGAGGAGCTCACGGAGGTGACCGTCCCGAGGTTCGCCGACTTCGCGGCCGTGGACCTGCCGGACTCGGTCCTGCTGGGCGACGAACCGGAACCGCTCGGCGCGGGTATGTCACTGCGCCGGGTCGCGCTGGGCGCCGTACACCAGGAGTCGCATCTGTACGAGGTCGGGGACCCGGTGCGGTACGTCCCCTCCACACCGCAGGCCCGCAGCTGGGAGACCGGCCGGTCGGTGCTCGAACCCGTGCTGGCCGAGGCGGGCGGCTGGCTCGCCCAGGACCCGGCCAGGCTCGAACAGGCCCTCGCGGCGGGCATCCACTCCCTGATCACGGTGCCGCTGCGGGCGCGCGGCGCGACCCTCGGCGTCGTCAGCTTCTACCGCTCCGAGCAGCCCACCCCGTTCGAGGACGACGACCTCTCGCTGGCCCAGGAACTGGTCGGCCGCGCGGCGATCTGCATCGACAACGCCCGCCGCTACACCCGCGAGCACAACACCGCCCTCGCCCTGCAGCGCAGCCTGCTGCCACGCGGCCGGTCCGAGCAGAGCGCGGTCGAGGTCGCGTACCGCTACCTCCCCGCACAGGCGGGCGTCGGCGGCGACTGGTTCGACGTCATCCCGCTCTCCGGCGCCCGGGTCGCGCTGGTCGTCGGCGATGTCGTGGGCCATGGTCTGCACGCCGCCGCGACCATGGGGCGGCTGCGCACCGCCGTGCACAACTTCTGCGCCCTCGACCTGCCCCCGGACGAACTGCTCACCCAGCTCGACGACCTGGTCGGGCGCCTCGACCGGGGCGAGGGCTGGGCCGTTGAGAACACCCACCAGGACTCCGGCATCATCGGCGCGACCTGCCTGTACGCCGTCTACGACCCCGTGTCCCGCCGCTGCACCCTCAGCCGAGCCGGCCACCCCATGCCCGCCGTCGTCGGCCCGGACGGAAAGGTGGACTTCGTCGATCTGCCCTCAGGGCCGCCGCTGGGCCTCGGCGGCATGCCCTTCGAGACCGCCGAACTCGAACTGGCCGAGGGCAGCCAGCTGGTCCTCTACACCGACGGCCTGGTCGAGGACCGGCACCGCGACATCGACACCGGCCTGGACCAGCTCCGTACGGTCCTGGCCCGAGCCGACCGCGCCCCCGAGGACACCTGCGAGGCGGTCCTCGACGCCCTGCTCCCGGCCCGGCCGAGCGACGACGTGGCGCTCCTCGTCGCCCGTACACACGCCCTGGGTCCGGAACGGGTCGCCCAGTTCGAGCTGCCCAGCGACCCGGCGGTCGTCTCCCGTGCCCGGGTGGCCGTCACCGGGCAACTGGCCGCCTGGGGACTGGACGAACTGGCCTTCACCACCGAGCTGGTGGCCAGCGAACTCGTCACCAACGCCATCCGCCACGCCACCGGCCCGGTCCAGCTCCGCCTCCTCCGCGACCGCGCCCTGATCTGCGAGGTCTACGACGGCAGCGGCACCTCACCCCGCCTGCGCCGCGCCCGCACCGAGGACGAGGGCGGCCGCGGCCTCTTCCTCGTGGCCCAGCTCACCGAACGCTGGGGCACCCGCTACACCCCCCACGGCAAGACCATCTGGACGGAGCAACCCCTGCCCCGGCCGTGACCCCGTCGCCCCCCTCAGTCGTCCCGAACGCCCGCCCGGCTCAGCGCCGGCACCGTGTCGGGAGCGCCCGTACGACGTGCGGCACTCGGCGCCGTCCACCTGGCTGTGTGCGGGCGCCGACCCGGTTGAGGTCGCCCAGCGCGCCGGTAACAGCGTCGAGGTCCCTGCTGTCGCGGTACGCGAAGTGCCTGTACGACCGGCAGTCCATCAACAACCAGCGCATCGAAGGCTCCTGAGCGCCTACGACCAGCCGCCTGAGCCTGATGAGCAGTTAGAGGCGTAGCTCCCCGCGCCCGAGCTGACGCGGGCGCGGGGGGACCCGCCAGGTTCACCTCGAAGGGCTGGATGCTCCTTGCCAGCGCCTCGACCGGGACGTAGCCCGTCACCGAGCCGCCGCCGACGGTGCATTTGGCCCCTGCGGCCTTCACCGACTGTCGCGCGGCCGGTGCCGCGCTGGACGCGCAGGGTGCTCTGCGCCGGAGACCCTGAGTGCCACGAGACCGTCGAGTGGGCGGACATCGACGACGTGCAACGGCCCGTCAGCGAATCCGCATCGACCGCTGGGGGGTCTTCATCTCTCTACCGTCACAGTGCACGCTCTGGCGGCCCCATGTCAGGCCGTGCGTCCAAGGGCTTCGGGCCAACTGCTGTTTGGTGACGAGTTCATGGGAAACCCGCTAGGCGATCGGAGACAAGGAGAAACTCTGCTATGGGCATCATCGCGTGGATAGTCATCGGTCTGCTCGCGGGGGCTATTGCCAAGGCGCTCATGCCGGGCAAGGACCCGGGCGGAATCATTGTCACCATGCTCATCGGTATCGCCGGAGGTCTGCTCGGAGGCTTCCTCGGTAAGGTGATCTTCGGAGTGGAATCGATCGACGGTTTCTTCGATCTGTCCACCTGGATCGCTGCCATCGTCGGGTCCGTCATCCTCCTCGCGCTGTACCGGCTGTTCACCAGCCGCGGACACGGGCGCGGACACCGACGGGGGCACGTCCACGCATAACCGGCCCGAGCCCGAGTGGCCGACGTGGCCGAGTGCACAACGAAATGAAGTGAAATCGCGAGCGCCCCCGCCTTCAGGCGAGGGCCTCTCGCAAGTCTGGCGGATGCGGCTCGCGTTGCCCTTGCACGTCGCGTCCTTCTGCGACGCGGACGCCGCCTAACGCGGGTGCGCGACGAGCCGTTGGCCCACGTTCCCGCCCGCGTTCCTTTGTCCGAGCCGCTTGGACGGCGGGCGACGGTCACTTTCCTGGCTGACTGGCGGATGTCCCATCTGCCGCCCGACACCCGGCCGCTGCCCTCGGTGGCTCCCTATGACCAGCTTTCACAACACCGCCGACGGGGCGGTGACACCGCCAGCCAGACCGTACAACTCCAAGTCTACGAGCAGCGGGACGGCACCGAACTGGCGCCGGTGTTCACCTCGCACGCGCGCATGCGGCAGGCGTTCCCGCAGAGCACAGAGCACAGAGCACAGAGCATCAGAGGATGCCACTCGGTACGCTCGGCCCATGGCTGGCCGTCCGACGTAGCGGCACCGGTCATGGACGCCGGCACACCGGAGGAACTGGCACTGACGGCTCAGCAGGTCAGGGACCTGCTTGACCGCAGCGTCGCCTGAGCCGTACAGCTACGTCCAGCTATGACCCGCCGGCTACGGCTTTCCGGTGCACTGTGCAACGCCGACCGCGGGCCATGTCCGCCCGCTGTTGACGGGTCCAGGCGTCGCCGTTACCACGGCCGTGCGACGGGAACTCGCTCCCCGGGGCAGTTACACCGAAGAGGTGAGTCACATGCCCGGACGACAGGAACTCCCGTCGACTCTCGAACGGTCCTCCGAGGAGGCCCAGCGTACGTGGATCAAGGCGCACGACTCCGCCGTCGAACAGTACGGCGAGGGCGAGCGGGCACACCGAGTCGCCTTCGGCGCGCTCAAGCACACGCACGAGAAGGTCGGCGACCACTGGGAGCGCAAGGAAGGCGGGCGTAAGGGCCCGTCCGACCCGCGGTCGGCCAGGCCCCGGCAGCAAGGAGGGCGCAGCGGCGAGGGCGTCGACGAGCACGCCACGAAGGAGCATCTCTACGATCTCGCGCGGCGCATGGACATCGGCGGACGATCACGGATGTCGAAGTCCGAACTGCTCGACGCGATCCGTAAGGCCAACCGCTCCCGCACGCGCGCATCCCGTGCACGCTGACTGGAGGTAACCCAGGAGCCGGTCTTGGTAGTTGCGCTCGGACAGGCTTTCCGCAGCCGGGACGCACGAGTAAGGCCTCGCCGTTCGGGAGGCGTCCGGCGGGAAACGCCGGAGAGGGAGAAATGACGTCACTGGCATTCCATGCGTCCGGGTACCCGCGCCGCAGAAGGATGCCGTCAGCGGAAGTAGGGGTCCGGCAGGGCTTACCGGCGCGCCCATTGTCTCCGTTTCGGACGCCGAACGCGAAGTAACTGCGCCCCGCCGGGTGTGCTCGGCAGCCGCCGTGCTGTTCAGCCGGGCCCGGCGGTCACGCGGCCATCATCAGCAGCATCGCGGACATGGTCCCGCCCATGCCGATGTGCGCCGCGAGCGCCGCGTCCGGTGCCGCCCCCAGCTTGCGGCGTCGGCCGTGGCCGCGCCGCTCCGACGTCCTGGTCCTGTCCCACACCGAGACCGTCAAAGACGCCAGGAAGACGAACACGGTGTCCGGCATGGCCAGCAGCCAGCGCCCCAGGCTGAACCCGGAGCCGGCGCTGCGGCCGCCCCTGCCGGTACCCCGTGCCCTCGCCCACACGGACGCCCCGATGGACAGCAGGAAGTAGACGGCGAGCGCCGCGATCACGAACCGCCACACAGCGCCGGACCCGGCAGAGGAAGCGGTGCCGGCCGCGGTATGCGTCACGCCCTGCATGTCCATCCCGTGCAGGGCACCCGTCCCGTGCATGTCCATGCCGCCGGTGTGGTGCGTGTCCGCCGTGCTCGCCGTGTTCTCCATGCCCGGCATGTGCGCCATGGAATGCCCGCCGCCCAGCGCGAGGACCGGTCCGGATGACGTGCTCGTCATGGCGAGCGTCATGATCACCATGCCCGCGCTGCCGACGATGAGGTGGACCCAGTGACGGCGGCGCTTCCACCCGCCCTCGCGCGTGTGCCTGACCGCCACCGCCACACCCCCGAGCTGGCGAGTCTTCTGGCCGAACGCTACCGGGTCGTACTGCCGGACGTGCGCGGGTATGGCCGGTCGGTCTGTGCTGATCCGGCCCTCCACACGTGGTCCCGATACGCCGACGACGTCCTTGCGCTGATGGACCATCTCGGACTGCAACGGGCCGCGGTCGGCGGTACGGGTCTGGGCGGCACCATCGCATTGCGCGCCGCCGCGGCCCACCCCGAGCGGATACGGGCGGCACTGGTGATCAGCCTGGAGGACATCGAGGACGACGAGGCCAAGCAGGCCGAGGCCGAGATGCTGGAGCGGTTCGCCGCCCGTGTGCGGTCCAGTGGGCTCAGCGCCGCGTGGAGTGATCTACTGCCGTCCCTGGCCCCCGGCATCGGGAACCTCGTACGCGAGGCCATTCCCCGCGCCGATCCCGCGAGCATCGTGGCCGCCTGCGCCATCGGCCGTGACCGCGCGTTCCGCAGTGTCGACGACCTGAGGGCCATCACCGTCCCGACCTTGGTCGTGCCGGGCGCCGACGCGCGACATCCCGGCGAACTCGCCGCGGCCGCCGTCCAGATCCTGCCCCACGGCGAACTCGCGCCCGCGGCCCCGTTCGACACGGTGGAGACTGCCGAGGGCCTCGGACTGGCACTCGCTCCGGCCCTCAGAGCCTTCCTCGATTCCTACATGCTGGCCTGAACAGGCAGTTGTCCCCTGCCGTGCGAAGGTCTGCGGAAGCGGTACCGGTGAGCGGGGTACTGCTCCGGCCGGTGCTGGGGCTGTGTTTTCGGCTGAGTGTCCGGCTGTCCGGCGACTGTCCTTCGGGCAGGATGCGTTGATCCCTCGCCCGTCAGGGGTGTCACGACGCGAGCGGCGCGAGTTCCGTGAAGGTCTTGCCGCCGTCGCGGGACTCGTACACACCCGTCTGTGTCGCGGCGAGGACGTGGTCGGCGTTGACGGCGGTCAGGGCCTGGGGCTGCCCACCGGGCACGGCCGTGAGCTGCTTCCAGGTTTTTCCGCCGTCCTCGCTGCGGCTCAGCTTCCCGGACGGGCCGATGCCGAACAGGGACTTCTCGGTGGGCCAGGACAGAAACGCCTGCACCGGCCCGGCGCCCTTGGCGAAGCTGCGCCCGCCGTCGGTGCTGGTGACGACGCCCTCCGCGGTGGTGGCCAGCAGCGTGTCGCCATTGGGGCTCACCGCGAGGTCGAAAGCTTCCAGCGTCGCCCGGTCGTCCCAGCTCTTGAGGTCGCTGCTGACCCGGATGCGACCGCCCTCGTATCCGTAGACGACGCCCTTGGCCGAGTCCAGGGAATGGAAGTCGGCTTCTCCCGACAGCGACCGGGATGTCCAGGTGGTGCCCGCGTCCTTGGTTTCGATGAGGCCGACGTTGCCGGGACGGTCGCTGCCCGGGGCCCCATGTCCGCTGGCGACGAAGGCGCTGTCGCCGGTCACGGTGAAGCCCATGAAGTCGTCCTTGCGGTCGCCGACGAGCTTCGGCTTCTGCCCTTTGGCGACCGTGTGGAGGCCGTTGTGGGTCGCGACGTACACGCGCTCGTCGGCCGGGTCGACGCCCAGGCCGTGCACATGGGACAGCGACGTCGACTCCTCCGAGGCGGCGGCCCCCGTGTCGGAGGACCCGCTTCCGCAGGCGGCGAGGGCGAGGGCAGCGAGCGCGGTGCCCGTCGCGGCGAACAGGGTGCGGGTGGCCGGGCGTGCGGTCACGGAAAGTCCTCGGGTGGTACGGGTGTTGGCGCTCAGGGCCTGCTCGCGGCGAAGAACGGCATGCTGTCGAGGGGGACGATCTCGATGTTCTTGCCGGTGCGGGGTGCGTGGATGGCCTTGCCGTTTCCGACGTACATGCCGTTGTGCTGGTTGTCGTTGTACCAGTAGATGATGTCGCCTGGCTGCAGGTCCGACCTGGCCACCTGGCGGCCGGCGTCGTACATCTGCTTGACGGTGCGGGGGAGAGAGACGCCCGCCGAGCGCCAGGCCGCGCCCACCAGCCCTGAGCAGTCGTAGGAGTTGGGGCCGGTGGAACCCCACTCGTAGGGCTTGCCGAGCTGGGCGTACGCGAACTCGACGGCGGTCCTGGCACGACCACTGGCCGGACCGTTGTAGCTGGCCGGCGCGTCGCTGCTGCCCGAGGCGGTATCCGCGCGCTCCTGGTCGGCCTCCATCTTGGCGCGCTGCTCGGCGGTGAGGCTGTTGAGGAGCTTGCGGGCCTCTGTGAGCTTGCCCTGGACCTCGTCCTTCTTCTTACCGGCCTTGGTGCGCGCCTCCTCAAGGGCCTTCAGCCGCTGGGTGGCGGTCGCACGCTCCTGAGCGAGCTCGCGCTGCTTGCTCTCCAGCGCCCGCAGGGCGTCGGCCTGTCGGTCGCTCGTACGGCCGAGCATCTCGGCCTTGTCGAGGTAGTCGTCCGGGTCACCGGACAGGAAGAGCTGCACGCTCGGGTCGATGCCGCCGTCGCGGTACTGCGCTGCCGCCAACGGGCCTATCTTCTCGCGCAGTTCGTTGATCTCCTGCTGCTTGCCGGCCAGCCGGTCCTGTGCGCTGTCCACCTCGCCCTGGAGCTTCTTCTCCTTCTCGCGGACTTCGTTGTACTCCTCGGTGGGAGCCTCGGCCTCCTCGTAGAGCTTCTCCACCTGCTTGCGCACCTCGTCCACCGTGGGCTCGGGAGCGGCCTGGCTCTGCGTCGGCAGGAGGCTGACGGCGCCGGCGGCCATGCCGAGGGTGGCTATCCGGGCACGGCTGGGCGGCTTCGGCCGTCGGTGCGTTCCCATCGTGGAGTAGCTCCTCTGCGCGTCTGTGGACCAGCGACGGGCTCCGGCCGTCGAGCCGACGCCGCGGCGTGTCAGGTGTCAGCGGTCCAAACGCGTTAGAACTTAGTAGCTTCGTAGTTCGTATCGCAAGCAAGTCCGCGTCACACCGGTCTCACAAGTGATCGGGTCAGCCGAGCGCGGGCGGGCAGGCGACCAGCAGCGGCAGCAGCGGTACGGCCGCGGCCACAGCGGCGACAACGCCCCGGAGAGCGGGATGAGGAGCCTTGCGCGGGCCGAGAACCCGCTTCACGCGGATCACGACCGTGTGCCCGCCCGCCGCGAGCGCACCCCTGGGCGTGCGGGCCGCCGCCATCTCGTACATGGCCGTGGCCAGCACCTCGCGGGACTGGCTACGCAGAGCGCGATCGTCCGCGATCATCTCCAGCAGCAGCGCCGTCTGCTCCCGGACATGCCGGGCCAGCGGCAGCCACCGGAACACCGAGTGGAACGCCTCCACGGCAGCCAGAACCAGGTGGTGGCGCCCCGCGATATGCGCCTGCTCGTGCTCCAGTACGGCGTCGAGCTGCTCCGGCGTCAGGTGGTCCACGGCCGCGTCACTGATCACGATCCGGGGGTGGCGGCCGGGCAGACAGTACACAGCCGGTACGTCGTACGGCATGACAGTGGCGCACAGCCGCGCCGAATGGCGGCCCACCAGATCCACGGCCTCCCGGTGCCGCTCCCGGGCCCGCCGGGCTCGTACAACATGGAAGGAGAAGCTGGCGAGGAGGGCGATTCCGATGACGGCGGGCACACCGAGAGCGAGCCGGTCCGCCGTGTCCGGGTCGGGGTGACCCGCGCCCGTACCCAGTCCGCAGGAGTGCAGCAGACCCACGAGGCCCGCGTGCAGGTGCTCGGCCGGCATGGCCAGGTTGTACGCGGCGAGCGCGGCCCCGATCGAGAACGACACTGCCAGGGCGTGCCACACGGCTGCCGCGAGGGCGGGGGCCCGGTGCGGCCAGCTGCTGCGCAGCATGACCTGGGGCGCGACGAATCCCACCGCTGCCGTGTAGCCGATGAGGACGGGGGCCGCGTTCACGACTTCGCCTGTCGTCCTACGTTCCGCAGGGCCTTGCGCAGGGCGGCGACCTCTTCCTCGGACATGTTCTCCACGAAGTGGACCAGCGCGGCCGGACGGTCCTTGCTTTCCCCCAGGCCGTCCTCCATGAGGGCGGCGGCGTACGCCTCACGGCTGCGGACCGGGGTGTAGAGCCAGGCGCGGCCCTGTTTGCCGCGCAGCAGCCAGCCCTTCGTGTACAGGATGTTGGTGACGGTCATCACCGTGGTGTACGCGATGGGGCGGGTCTTGTTTATGTCGTCGACGACCTCACGCACCGTCGCCGGCCGGTTCCACGTCCAGAGACGATCCATGATCTCCGCCTCGAGATCCCCCAGCCGCCGCATGCCCCCGACTTCCTTTCGCCACCGAATACGCAAGGCCATAGTAGGCGGCTCGTCGCTCAGGATTTCGGGACGGAAGGGAAACGCCGCACTTGCCCCGTGAGTTCGCGGCCCGCCTTGTCGATCGCCTCGTGCACCAGAGCATTCGTCAAGCGGGCGGGGGACGCCACGTGAGCGTCCTTCACGGCGTTCTCGCAGTGGCTGCATGGCATGCCGGACACGCGATGGACGGTGGTCAGTGGCGTGGGGTGTGATTCCTCCCGGCGGGGTCCGTATACCCCAGCATGGACAAACTGGAGAAAGCCTCCGGCACCGAGTTCGACAAGATGTTCCTCGAGATGATGGTCGAGCACCACGAGGGCGCCATCGAGATGGCCAAGACCGAGAAGGCGGACGGCAAGTACGGTCCCGCCACCAAGCTCGCGGACGACGTCATCACCGCCCAGACCGCCGAGATCGAGCAGATGAACGAGATGCTCGGCAAGAACTGACGTTTCGCCCAGGACGGTAGGCCCGACTGGACAAGACCCCGTCGGCCTACCGTTCCGATGCTGTTCAGGGGTGGGTGAGCTGTTTGCAATCAGCGAAGTGCCCAGCGATTCCTGGCGGTTGGCCCTACCTGGTGGCGGGCCTGTGCGCACATGGCTTGTTCACGTGGTGTTCCCGGAGCCCTGAGTGCAGGGCCTTGTGGATCAGGTTAGGATCACGGCGTGATTACGGCCTGGTCTCCCTCTGGCGTTCAGCGGAGCCGCTCATCAGCGGCTCTGTGGCGTGTGCTGGGACTGGGCCTGTTCCTCTTCGGCCTGCTGTATACGCATGCGGTCAGCCCTGATGCGACGGTGAGTCACGTCACTTCCGGGAAAGCTGCCGCCGTGTCGGACGTTCTGATCGAGTCCGCTGCTGAGCCCGAGAAGGTTGCAAGTGCCACGCAGGCCCTGTCGCCGAGTGACTCTTCGGAAGACCATCACCATGGCCACGGGGAGCACCTGACCTCAGGGGAATGCGCACTGGGGCAGCCTTCACAGGGCCCTGGTGTGGGGATGCCCACCCTCTGGCCCCTGAGTGCCACCACGGACGACAGCATGGTCGTCCCCATGCACGCCCGTCCCTGCGCGGCATGGGACTTCGCGGTGCCGCTAGCGCATCATGCGGCGGAAACCGCGGTTCTTCGCATCTAGGTCAGCGCCCTCACGAACCGGTCGATACTGCCCGGGGACGCACCGACTCGGCCCGAAGCCACAGTCGTGCCCACTCTCCGGTTGGTCGGTTCATCGGCGTCTGACCTCCTGCGCATGGCCCCCACAGCGCGGCGCGGGGTGGTCGACGGCCCTCCACCACCCCCCCACTGATCGCTGCCCCGTGCCGTGAGTCTTCCGGCGAGGGCGGCTGCCGCGCGGAGGATCTGTGCCGCCTTGCCCTGCCACATCTCGTGTTCCTGCCCCAGGGGCGGGTTCGTTTCGAAAGAACGGACTCGTCCGCACCACGCTCTGCTTCTTGTTGTTTCTGGTGTCGGTGTGCGTCGGCGACCAGCACCATGCCTCGGAGCGGTCGTACGGTCACTCGGCCGCCGTGTCGAGTGACGTCCCGTTATCGGCGGCGAGCTTCGAGGAGGACGTCCTCGAAGCCGCCGAATCCGCGGACCGCTGCCATGGTTCCGGTCCTGGAGCTGCCGCGGTCGCGCCGTCGGCCGCTCGCGTTCTGCCGCCCGCTGCCCTCACCGCCGTGTCGTCGCCGGACATGGCGGACAACGTCACACGCGCGCCCTCCCAGGCGACGCGAAGACTGCCGCTGATCGGCGGCCGGTCCGCTCTCATCGCCATCTGCCGGTGGCGCGTATAGACGCCGCCCCGGCGGTCGGCCCCGTCCGATCCGCCGCGCACCGCGCCATTCCGACGGTGCGCGAGATGAGCATCCGCACGCGTCCACACCGAATGAGAGCGAACAGAGATGCACTCCTTGACCACGAGTGATTCCACCCCCGCCGGCTCCACCCTCCAAGGGCTGGTCGGCAACACCCCACTTCTGCAGGTCTCCCAGCCCTTCACACCGGCCGACCGCGGCTTCTGGGCCAAGCTGGAGGGCTTCAACCCCGGCGGCATCAAGGACCGCCCCGGACTGCACATGGTCGAACGGGCCCGTAGCCGGGGGGACTTGCGGCCGGGACGCCCGATCATCGAGTCGACCAGCGGCACCCTCGGCCTCGGCCTCGCCCTGGCGGGGATGGTCTACGCACATCCCGTCACCCTCGTCACCGACCCGGGCCTGGAACCGTCGATGACCCGGCTGCTCACCGCCTACGGCGCCACCGTCGACATGGTCTGCGAACCACACCCCACCGGTGGCTGGCAGCAGGCCCGCCGCGACCGCGTCGCCGAACTGCTGGCGCAGCAGCCCGACGCCTGGTGCCCCGACCAGTACAACAACCCCGACAACGTCACCGCCTACACCCCGCTCGCCCTCGAACTCGCCTCCCAGATGGGCCACATCGACATACTGGTCTGCAGCGTCGGCACCGGCGGGCACTCCGCGGGCATATCGCGCGTCCTGCGCCAGCTGTACCCCGGGATGCGGCTGGTGGGCGTGGACACCGTCGGCTCGACCATCTTCGGCCAGCCCGCCCGGCCCCGCCTCATGCGCGGACTCGGCTCCAGCATCTACCCGCGCAACGTCGCGTACGAGAACTTCAGCGAGGTGCACTGGGTGGCACCCGCCGAATCCGTCTGGGCGTGCCGACAGTTGGCCGCATCGCACTACGCCACCGGCGGCTGGAGCGTCGGAGCGGTCGCGCTCGTGGCCGGCTGGCTCGCCCGTACGGCCCCTCCGAGCACCCGCATCGCGGCGATCTTCCCCGACGGACCCCAGCGATACCTGGAGACCATCTACGACGACCAATACTGCGCCCAGCACGGGCTGTTGGAGGCGCCCCCCGCCCCCGAACCGGAAGTCATCGGACGCCCCGACGAAAAGGAAGTCATCCGCTGGACCCGCTGCGCGACGGTCGGCGACCCGCTCTCCCTGCCGGCCGAGACGTCCGGTGCCGAAGGCGAGGCGCTGTGAAGGCGACACTCACGCAGGTCCGCTCCTACGACCGAAGCGTCCAGCTGCTGATGGTCAACCAGTTCACCATCAACCTCGGCTTCTACATGCTGATGCCGTACCTGGCCGCCCACCTGTCCGGAACCCTCGGCCTGGCCGGCTGGCTGGTCGGGCTTGTCCTGGGCGTACGGAACTTCAGCCAGCAGGGCATGTTCCTCATCGGCGGCACCCTCGCCGACCGGCTCGGCTACAAGCCCCTGATCGTCGCCGGTTGCGTGCTGCGGACCGTCGGCTTCGCCACGCTCGGGTTGGTCGACTCGGTTCCGGCGCTGCTCGCCGCCTCCGCGGCGACCGGTTTCGCGGGGGCGTTGTTCAACCCGGCCGTCCGCGCCTACCTCGCGGCCGACGCGGGTGAGCGCCGGGTCGAGGCGTTCGCGCTGTTCAACGTCTTCTACCAGGCGGGCATTCTGCTCGGCCCGCTGGTGGGGATGCTGTTGACCGGCGTCGACTTCCGGATCACCTGCCTCGTCTCGGCGGTGATCTTCGCCCTGCTGAGCGTTGTGCAGATCCGGGCTCTGCCAGCTCGCCGAGCGGACGACGCGACGAGCGCGAACCGCGGTGAGCGGGTGCGGGTGCTGTCCCAGTGGGGCGGGATCCTGCGCAACCGCGCCTTCCTGCTCTTCTCCACGGCCATGATCGGCTCGTACGTTCTGTCCTTCCAGGTCTACCTGGCGCTGCCACTGGAGGTACGACGCCTCGGAGGCGAGGGGGAATTCGGGACGGCTGCCGTCGCGCTGCTCTTCGCCGCGTCCGGTCTCGCCACCATCTTCGGCCAGACCCGGGTGACGGCGTGGTGCAAGGCGCGGTGGGAGCCCGGACAGGCCCTCGCCTGGGGGCTGCTGAGCATGGGGCTGGCGTTCGTGCCGCTCCTCGCGGCGACGGCTCTGCCCGTGCCCGACGAGGGGATCGGACGCCGGCTGCTCGCCGCCGTCCCGCCGACGCTGGCCGCACTGCTGCTGGCCCTGGGCACGATGATCGCGTACCCCTTCGAGATGGACACGATCGTCCGGCTCTCCGGTGACCGTCTCGTCGCCACCCATTACGGGCTCTACAACACCATCTGCGGTGTCGGCATCACCCTGGGCAACCTGCTCACCGGAGCCGCCCTTGACGCCGCCCGGGCGGCCGGCATGTCCGCGCTGCCGTGGCTGACGCTGCTCGTCCTCGGCGTGGCCTGCGCCGGGTCCCTGTACGGGCTTCACCGGGCCGGTCGGCTGACACCCAACGCTGCTGAACCCGAGCCTGTCATGGCCTGACCGAACACCCTTGAGGGGGCGAGCTACCTGATGGCGGCTCGCCCCCTCCCCGAGGCCCCAAAGGCTCTGTGGAATGGCCGCCCCGCTACCCGCCCGGGAGTCGGTGCCCTGTAGCGATGGCCTTGATGGCCGGGCTCATCCTGGCAGCAGACCTTGCGGCGATCGCCGTCCGTGAGTCACGCAACACTGACCCATGTCATGTCAGGCCGCGGACGGGTCCGTCGCCGTACAGCGCAGCGATGTCGACCAGGAGAACATCGCGGCGGCGCCCGGCGGCGTCGATGACGTCGGAGTGGAAGCCGTGCAGGGAGAACAGGGCCAGAACCGCGTCATCGGGCCGGTGCCCCTGGTCGGTGAGGAGGACCCGGATGTGTTCGAGGCGCTCGAGGTCCTTGAGCCCGCGGGGCTGGACGGTGGCCTTGGCCTCCCCGATCAGGGCGATGGCGGCCCGCGGGCTTTGCGGGCGCTCGCCGGGGGTTAGGGCGAGCTTGACCTCGTGCTTGGTCCGGGCGGCCGGGTCGGCGATCTCCGCCGTGCCCATCGCACCGAGCGACAGTCCCGTCTCGTCGATGGCGAAGGAGCGGGCCCATTCGCGCGTGGTCTCCTCGAAGTGCGGGCCGAGGATCTTCGAGTGGTATGTCGGCAGGGACGACTGCCACACCTGGGATCCGCGCCGCCGCTCCACCAGGTCCACCGTGGGCAGGGTGATCAGCTGGTTGAAGCGGATCACCGGGTCCGCGACGCTGATGACGGGGTGCCGTGCCTTCAGCAGGTCCTGTTCCTTGCGGACGTAGCCGGTGGACTCGAGCACCTCCAGCGGAGCGACCATGGCGGAGCGGGAGCGCTCCAGCATCGAGCCGACCTTCGCCGGGGTCGAGGCGCCCCGTGCGACCGCGGACAGTACGTCGTAGTACAGGGTGCGGTGGGTGATCCGCGGGTCCTCGCGCAGCAGGTACTCCGCCTCCACCCGGGAGTAGAGGGCCCGTCCCGGGTCCAGCAGGGTGCGTTCGACCCAGGGAGCGAACTCCGCCTCGCTCTGCGGCGCCGGCCCCACAGTCAGCGGCCGGTAGCCGGGGGCGCCGCCCAGCACAGCATCGACCTGCAGCGCCATCGCCGGGTTCTCGATCCCCCAGTGGGTGCGGGCGGTGCGGTAGTCGAAGGCCGGCAGGCGCAGGTCCAGCACGGCGCGGCCGCGCAGCGGCTTGGTGCCGGACAGCAGCTCGGACATCACGCTCATGGCCGAGCCGCACAGCACGATGCGACCGCCGGGCGCCTTGCCCGACTGCGACTGGTCGTACAGCAGTTGCAGGAATCCAGGGATCTCCGGGGAGTGCTGGAGCAGGTACGGCAGTTCGTCGATGACGATCAGCGGCGCCCCCGGTGCCCGGTTCACCACCTCCAGCGCGGCGGTGAGCACATCCCGCCAGTCATCCAGCCGCATCGCCCCGGGCCGCACTCCCGCATGCGCGGCGATCGCCTCGGTGAACCGGTGCAGCGCGGGCACCCGGCCTTCCTCCTGCACGGCGGTCAGGTACAGCCCGCCCACCGCCTCGGTGAGTGCCTCCAGCAGGAACGACTTCCCGTTCCTCCGGCGCCCCGAGACGATGGCCAGTCGCAGCTCGGGGGCTGGATCGGCGAGGAAGTCGTTGAGCAGTGCCCATTCATGGTCACGGTCCAGTAGCCGCTCCGGTTTGCCTAGCCGTCCACCCATGCCTTCTCCGAATCCGTTCAGCTCAGCCCTAACTAATTCCGTATACCTGAACCTAACCTATGTGCGGCCGTGAGCGTAACGCTGGGGGTGGGTCACTCCTGCGGATTCGTCTCGCTGACGGTGTCGCCGCTCCGCATGGGCTCCGGCCGGAGCAGGTCACAGACCGGGGGACGAGGTGCGGTGGCGGCGGCAGTCCCACCGCACCGGCAGGCCGGGCGCCTGACGGAGTTGGCGGACGGCAAGAGCCGGAATCTCGGGTGAGTCACCGTTCTCGGGCGGCAGCCGAGGATCGTGAACTCCATGAGACCGGGGGAGGGGAGTGTGACCCGCCGACGACCCCTGGCACCGGCCGAGTTGGAGGTCAAACCCACCGAAGTTGTCGGCTCGCGCTCTCGGGCTCCCTAGGCTGGCGGAGTATCAACTCCACGACCACAGCAGGGCGGACAAGAATCATGCGCGGCCTCACCGAGGCGAACCTCAAGACGCTGGCCGGTGCCCGTTCCTTCGAGCGCGGCCTCGGGTATCTCGACGCGGTGTCCGGGGTCGAGGTCGGTGACGGCTGGGTCACCGCGAGCGTCCACGGCACAGAACGGTACGAGGTGGAGCTGACCCTGGACGGGCCCGGCGGGCTGTCCGGCGAGTGCGACTGCCCATACGGCCTGGAAGGCAACTTCTGCAAGCACCTGGTCGCCCTCGGCCTGACGGTGCTCGCCCAGCGGGAGAGCCTGCCGCGGCAGCGGAAGGCGGCCCGCGAGCGCGCGCAGGACCTCGACGGGTGGCTGTCCGCCCTGTCCAAGGCCGAGCTGCTCGCTCTGCTGCAGGAACAGATCGACGAGGACCGACAGTTGCGGCGGCGCCTGGAGTTGCGGGCCGCGAGCGCCCGCGGTGACCTTGCCGTGGTCCGGGGCCGTATCCGCGATCTGCTCGACATCGGCCCCTTCGCGCAATACGGGTACGTCGAGTACGCCGATGCCCGCTCCTACGCCGACCAGGCCGGGCAGGCGGTGTCCGCGATCGGCGCGCTGACCGGCTCGGGCCGGGCCGCCGACGCGATCATCCTGGCGCGGGAGGCGATGCGGCTGCTGGCCGAGGCGGTGGAGAGCGTCGACGACTCCGACGGCTGGCTCGGGCAGATCGGTACCGACCTCGCAGCCGCCCACCTCGACGCGTGCCGCGCGGCACGCCCCGACCCTGCGGAGCTCGCGTGCTGGCTGGTCGGCCATGCGCTCGGCGATCTCGACGATGGCCTGTCCGATGTCGATCCGCTCGACTACGACGATGTCCTCGGAGAAGAAGGCATGACCGTCCTGCGGAAGTCGGCAGTCGAGGCGTGGCGGAACAACCGCCGCGGCTGGGCGGAGAAGTACCTGATGGAGCGTCTGGCCAAGGCCGGAGGTGACGTCGACACGGTGATCGCCGTGCACGCGGCCGACCTCGCACCCAACGGCCACACGCACCTGGTCATCGCCCGAGAGCTGGATGCCGCCCGGCGCCCCGACGAGGCCCTGGACTGGGCGGAACGCGGCATCCGCGACGCCCGGGAACTCTCCGCCGTCGACACCGCCCTCGTCGACCATCTCTGCGACCGCTACGCGCAGGCGGGCCGGCTCGCCGACGCCCTCGCCCTGCGCCGCGACCATTTCGGTGCCCGCCGCTCTCTTCTCGCATACCAGCAGCTGCGCGCCGCCGCGCGGGCCGCGGACAGCTGGCCGGCTGAGCGCGAGGGAGCCCTCGCCCTGCTGCGTGCCGACGCGGAGCGCCCGCAACAGAGCTGTTATGGCGGCCCCGTCCTGGTCGACGCCCTGATTGACGACGAGGACGTCGACGCAGCCTGGCAGGCCGCCACCCGAACCGGCGCCGATGACGGGCAGTGGCTCACCCTTGCCGACCAGGCGCGGGCCACCCGCCCCGCCGACGCGCTCAGCGTCTACCTGCGCCTGGCCGAGCCGCTGGCCAAGCAGACCGGCAACACGGTCTACGAGCAGCTCGTCGGCCTGCTGCTGAGCATCCGCGACTGCCACCGCCGCCTGGGCGCCGAGGAGGAGTTCGCCGTTTACGTCACCGCCCTGCGCACCGCCCAGAAACGTAAGCGAAACCTGATGCGCCTGATGGACGAACACGGTCTGTGATCCAGACGGCGTCTCGCATCCCTCCCGCCAGATTGGCCACCGTCGTACAACGAAACCCCTGCGGTCGCAGACCATCCTGTCGGCATCAATGCGGTCCCGAAGCGCCGCGACTCTTCCACCTCCCGCGAGCGGGCATCGCCACGGTGCAGGGTATGGAGAGTGAGTCGGAGAGAACCGCCCAAGGTCGTCATCGAGTACGTCGTTGTGGATGGGCCCGAAGGTGAGCAGCTGGCGAAGAGGCAGGGTGAAGCCATCCGCCAGGTCCTCGCATGGCTGCACACGCACCACGGCTCCGCGGAACGCAACAAGGAACCAGACGGCAACACAGAGTCACCGCCCCGCCCCTCGGGTCCGAGCGCATAAATCAGCGCGTCAAGACGCGCGAAAGCAGCGTTCCCATGTCCTGGGCACCCCCGGGGTACCCACCTGCGCGGAAACCCGGACCGGCCCCGACCTGCGCAAAAGCGGAACAGCTGAGGGTCAGTCAGGAAAACCTGACTGAACCTCAGCTGTCGAGTTGCTTCAAAAGCACACTGACCTGCACTTATGCCGCGCAGGCGAGTGCCCCCGGCAGGATTCGAACCTGCGCACACGGCTCCGGAGTGATTGCGTCGATCGAGCCCTGCACCCCCTCTGACCTGCGCGGGAGCCAGTCCGTCGCGACACGGGGACACAAAGTGTGTCGGAGCTGTGTCGCAGGGGCCCTCAGTTGGCCGCGGCCGGGCACTGCGCCGGCCGCTCTTCCCGTGCGGGCTGGATGCGTTGAGCGCCATGGGGCAGGGACTGCTTTGTCCCGAAGCAACTTAGGTAGGGGCGCTGCCTTGGTCCGGAGCGGCTCTGAGCTGCGCTGATCGTCCGCTGGTGTGCGCGATCGTCCGCCGGTGTTCGTTGGCGTTGTCACGCAGTTAGACACTCACCCGCTGCTGCCGCTGCTCGTGCTTGGGGCGGCAGGGCGGGGGAGGCGCTGGGCCCAGGTGCCTGTCTCCACTGCGGCGATGTTCTCCACGCGTACGGCAAGAATTCCTGGGGCGGCGGCTTCGTCGCCGTACTCATCCAAGGCTTGCTTGTAGCGAACCACCTCGGTTTCGATCTGCAGATTCGCCTGGGCGAAAGAGATCCAGTCTCCTTGAGGGTCGAAGACATGGCGCATCCCTGTAAGTAGGGAGGTAAGGGAGCATGCATCACGCGTTGGCTGAACGCCGGTGTACCCATCGCTGAGGTGGCCCGCCGCGTCGGAAATTCTCCAGAGGTAATCCACCGCCGTTACCACGGCTGTATTGACGGTCATGAAGAAGCCGCCAATTCTAAGATCGCGAAAGCCTTGAGAGAGGAGGGTGACTCGACATAGCAACCCGTCCTAGAGGGGCCACTCTGGGCCCCTCTAGGGTCCCTTTAGGTATTCAGTCAGCCGTGGAACTGACAAGGTCAGGCTGAAATTATCGCGCAAAGGCCTGCGCCGGTATTTGATCACTAGGAGATCTTGTCTGGCAAGATTGGCGATCGTTCGGTTGAATTCTTTCTCGGAACACTCTTCGGGTCGAGGGATGCAGGGAGCCTGCACGTCTCGACCGCCAGCCTCGGCTATACCAGCAAGAATTTTTATCTCATCCGCGTTGCAATTTCGAAGTAGTCGGGGGAAGAAGGACTGGTCTAGCCGGTCTTGGACCTGCCTCAGGGCCTCACGCATGACATTTGCAGTTACCGGAGACTCCTTCGCGACTTCCCAAGCTGCCTCTCCCGTGAACTGGATAAGCCATGGGTTTCCTTGGCAGAACTGAATTGTCTCGTTAAGGGCCTCCTCGGTGAACGAGACTCCTTCACTCTCCGCGGGTGCTAGAAGTGCAGCACGAGCTTCGCGGAAGCTAAGTGGATCAAGGCGCACATAACTCAGAGTGTCGCTTCGAGCTGCATAAGAAGAAGTGATTGACGGATCAAGTTCTTCATTCCCTGACGGCTGCCACGATGGGAAAAGTCCCGCTCCCAAGAAAGCAACCGGCAATTGACGCTGTGCTGTCCCATGAAGTGCTGAATCGATAATAGAGAAGTCGTCTCTGTCAAGAGTATGGGCCTCGTCCAAGGCGAATATAACCCCTATCGATTGCAGCTTTGCTATCTCTCCAATCTCTACGAAGAGACGACGCAGATCGAGTTCAAGGATTCCTGTATCCGCGGTTCCGGTGACCGCTTCAGTGTTAATTTCGAGGCTCACGCCTGCGACGGAGACTGCTGAGAATGCTTTGAGTATCCCGAGCGCTCTCTTTACGCGCTCGGCAAATCGGTGTCGCGAACTCATCTGCATCAGGACATCCTGGGACAGGATCGCAATCAACGCGGAGAGTGGGGTGCCTGGGAGAGCTTCCTCTGCTCCCACAAACCACCCGCGATCCCTGGCCCTACGCAGCAGAGTGTTGAACAGAACAGTTTTCCCTGAGCCTCGCGACCCTGTGATTAGGGGAGTATGCGCCGACTTCCCCGCCTCCAATCGGTCCAGAGCCACGTCGAATCGATCAAGAATTTCTTCGCAGCCCGCAAGGACGGCTGGCTCAACGCCGGCACCCGGGGTGTATGGGGATGACCGGAGGTCCATGTGTTCAGCCTACGTAGGCTGCGGGATATTGTCCTGGCCTGCTCGGAGGCCACGTGGACCGTCCCGCAGCGAGGCGAGTGTCCATGGAGCTCGGTCCCCCCGAATGTGCCGAAACCACGGGCAGTCGTACGTCACCGGGTCTCGAAGTGTGTCGGAGGTGTGTCGCGAACGCTGAGAGACAACGAGAGAGGGCGGGAGTCAGTGAGACTGACTCCCGCCCTCTTCTGTCGGCATCCGCGCAGGTCACCTAACACTTTTCGTAGGTGGTCTGGCGAGTGCCCCCGGCAGGATTCGAACCTGCGCACACGGCTCCGGAGGACGTGGGCTTCCCAAGCGTTTTCCCAGTTCAGCACCATGGCTGACAAGTCGTCAGGCCCGCCGTCCCACAAATAGCCCACGGATTGGAAATGCCCTAAATCTGCGCTCTGTCGGGATTGCTTAGCCGAGATGGTGGCCTGTGGTGTGTGGTGGACGGGCGGGGTTGCTCCTGCCCGGCCGTGATGTCGGTGTAGGCGATCAGGTCGACCTTGGCGGGATCTCTCGTGGTCATCACCTTGGCTCTTTTGGTAGTACAGATCAAGATCTGGGTGGCGCTGAGGTATCGGGGGAATGTGGGCTGGCAGGAAGAAGTCGTCACGGCGCTGGACGCCTGGGTGGCGCACGAGGGTGTGCCAGCGCGAGAGCCGCGTTGGCGAGCCCTGGGACGGGCAGTCAAGGGCCAAAAGTCTGGAGAATATGTCGTCGACGTGCGAGGTTCCGACATAGCGACGGACCAGCTTCAAGGCGACAGTTTGAGGCTGGCAGGGCCGGATGAGAGCGGGATCGACGCGGGCCACGCTGTGCTCGACGTGTTCAAGGACGGTACGGCGCTGCGCGTGCGTGTCGCTGAGTTCGCGGATCCCCGCGACCCTCATCTATGGATGAAACCGCAGCCCACCGGGTTCCTGGTGAAGGCCCTTCGGGAGGGCATGGCTGCGTTGACCAACGCCCCGCTGGCACACCTCATGGCACGGGGGGAAGCGGGGGCGGGAAAGCTCGCGCCGACCGGAGCGCCGCTGGGCGTGCTCTTGCCGGCGCAGGATCGCGCCTACCGTGCCTGCACGGGCGAGGGACTGTGGCTGGTCTGGGGGCCGCCCGGCACGGGAAAGACAACGGTTCTCAAGCGGTCCATCGGCGATCTCACTGCGCGGGGCAAGCGAATTCTGCTGGTCTCGGCGACCAACATCGCCGTGGACAACGCTCTATGGGGCGTGGTGAAGGAGCGGCGGCACGCCGACGGCGAGATCGTCCGGGTGGGGCCGCCGCACCTGCGTGAAGTCGCCGAGGACGCGAGTGTCTGTCTGACGCTGATGGTCCGCGAGCGGCTCGCAGACGCCGACGAACAGCGCCGGGCTGTGGCTGCGCAGCTCGTTGACGCACGGGAGCGGGCACGTCGCCTGAAGGATCTGGATCGGAGTCTTACGGGTTTCGACGCCGTGGCGTATGAGGCAGATCGCGCCCGTCTCGATGATCCCGCCCGCACCTGCGAGGCCCTGACGCGAGTACGCGACCAGGTTCGCCACGAGGTGCATTCCGCAGGAGAGCGCATCGCGCAACTCGAACAGGCAAGAGCGACGGCAGTCGACGAGGTGCGCGCGACGGAGCAGGCGCAGGCCGATTGGACGGCGCATGACGATGTACAGGCGCAGTTCGCCGAGATGCGGGAGGCCGTGACCGGCTTGGAGGGGAAGGCTCTGCTCGCCGAGGGCAGGCGTGATGCTGCGGAGCAGCGACTCAATGACCTGGAACAGCTCAAGGGCTTCGCGAAGCGCCGGGCTAAGCAGGATCTCGCGACGGCCCGGTCTGACGTGGAGAAGACGCATCAAGCAGCCGAGGACGCGAAGCAGAAGGCAGCAAATGCCCGTGATGTGCTCGCACGCGCCCACGAGCAGTTGAGGCAGCAGATCGCCGATCTCCGGGCGACGATTCCCTTCAGCAAGGAGGAGATCGCGCGCAGACAGCAGTCCTTGCGTGTCCTGGAGACAGATCTCCAGGACACTCGGCGCACCGCGGACGCACTCAGCGCACGGCTCCTCCCCCTCGACAAGGAGCTAGGCCTGTCGAAGGCGGCGGAAGCACGCGTAGCGGAGGCGGTTCGTCTCGGCCACCCGCAACGCAACTCAGTGGCATCGGGGTTGAGGCCCCAGGTCGCTGCGGACGAGAAGAACCGACCTTCCCTGGAACGCCGCCATCGCGAGTTGCAGGAACAGTACGACAAGCTCGCTCGGGACGCCCAAGGGGAGATCATCCGTGGCGCGAAGGTCGTGGCGACCACACTTGCCAGGTTCCGCACCACCAAGGCGGTCTTCGAGGGCGAGTACGACGTCGTCCTGATCGACGAGGCCGGCGCGGCGACGCTACCCGAAGTTCTCCTCGCGGTGGGCAAGGCCAAGACCACCGCCGTACTGCTCGGCGACTTCATGCAGCTTGGACCCGTCCTCCCGAAACTGGACGCGGAGAAACGCCCCGATGTCGCGCGCTGGATCCTGCGCGACGTCTTCGAACACTTCGGCATCGACTCTCCGGCAGCCGCCGTGAACCACCAGGGCTGTGTTGTCCTCGACGTCCAGCACCGCTTCGGCCACGACGTGATGGGCCTCGCCAATGCCCTGGCGTACGACGGTGTCCTGAAACCCGGCCCTGGCGTCGAGCGGCGCGCCGCGCTGCGGAAGCCGGACGACCCCGAAATCGTGATCATCGACACCGACGGATTGCAAAGCCTGGCCCAAGCGCGCCGAACCGGCCGCCGCAAAGGGTGGTGGCCAGCCGGTTCCCTGCTCGCGCGGGCGTTGATCGATTTGCATGATGAAGAGGGCGAGACGGCCGGGGTGGTCACGCCATACCCCGTGCAGGCGGAGGCCACCTTGGAGGCCCTCCGCGATATCGAAGGCAGCGACGGGGGCCGGCTGGCCGAAGTGGGCACTGCTCACCGCTTCCAGGGCCGCGAGTTCCCTGTGGTGGTCTTCGACATGGTGGAGGACGACTACGGTGACGGTTTTTGGATGGCCCACGCCTCCCGTTCTCCAGAGGCGACGACTTGGGCGCGTAACGGCGTGCGACTCTTCAACGTTGCGGTCACTCGCGTACAGACCAGGCTGTACGTCATCGGAAGTCGAAGCCGCATCCTGGCCGCAGGTGAAGACACCCCCATGGGAGTGTTGGCGGAGCTTATCCGTACACAGCGTGCCCGTTCCGTCCCTGCAACCAGGCTCATCGCCCCCAACGCCCAAGTTCCACCAGACCTGGGCCAGTTCAGCTCCCGCCTCGCGGATGTACTCTCCCGCCACGTCGAGGTCTCCGATATTGACGACGAGATCTCCTTCTACGACACCTTCGCTGACTGCCTCGCCGAGGCCCGAACATCGCTGTGGATCTGGTCCCCCTGGACTGCGAAGCGACTGATCGGCCTGCTGCCGGTACTGGAAGACGCCGTACGCAGGGGAGTCCGGGTGACGGTCTTCGTCCGCGACCCCTACGACACTGGTCAGAAGAAGCAGACCGATCTGGTCAGGGAGTTGCGGAAAGTCGTGCCGACCGTCGTCTCAGTCAACGTCATGCATCAGAAGATCGTCGTCATCGACGAACACACAGTCCTGCTCGGCAGCCTCAACTCCCTGTCGCAGAGTCGCTCGCGCGAGGTCATGCTGACGATCAAGGGCGGCCACTTCGCCCGCAAGATCCTCGCTCACGAGCATGCTGAGGACTTTGCGAGACCGCCCCGGTGCGGCGCGTGCAAGGGGGATGACGTGGACTTGCGTCGCCGAGGTAATGGAGCCTGGTACTGGCGGTGCTTCAACCGGGCGTGCTCGGGGCGGAAGGGACACACAGCGTGGGAGGCACCCGTACGGTTTTCTCGAGGAGCGGGACGCCGATGAGGCGACGAACCGATGCGGCCACGCTTGCCAGGTGTTCACGTGAGCGTGACTGCTTCTCTTCGGTTCAGCCCCGAAGCGCTGCCCGATAGGTGTTCAGTTCATTGTTGTAGCGCCGTTCGCGTGACATGAAGGCTTCAGTCCCGCCTTCGAGGATGTCTTGGATATCTCGTCGCACGCGGGTTACTTCGATAGGGCCTGAGTGCTCGACCTCTTGCAGAGCGCCAACGGTTTTCTGCTCTGTGCTGGTCTTTACGCGGATGGAGGTCCCGTCGTTATCAAGTACGATAACGCGCTCGGCGTCGGCATTGACAGGGATGTTGGCGTTGTGTGTGATGACGATGACCTGGCGCTTCCAGCGACTCTTGCGGATCTCCGGGACGATGAGCTGAGAGATCCATGCCGTGTCGAGGTCGTCCTCTGGTTGATCGAGTACGAGCGGTTCGGTGCCGTGGTGGAGTACGAAGCTCAACATCGCGGCGCTCCGCTGTCCAGGAGAGCCGGTGGTGACGGGTTGCCAGTCGCGTGAGCTCTCTCGTTTCCCGCCGTCGCGCAGGAAGTACATGATCACCACATCGTCGGGGCAGATCATGGCGAGGCGGATACGTTGCGTCGGTTCGAGTTTCGTGAGCTTGTTCCACCAGCCGGCCTTGCAGCTGACCAGTTGTTTTATCTCTCCAAACGCTCCATTGAGGACGCTGCACCGCCAGAGGGCCAGGCGATCTGATTGGGACTCTGATGGACCCTCCCAAAGCCATGTGGCGAGAGCGGGAACATCCTCGACGTAGCCGTCAGAACGGATGCCAAGGAGTTCACGGACCTCTCTGCACCAGCCGCTGGCATTCCCATAGGGAATGATCTCGAAGCGCAGGGAGCCGCTGCGGTGTTCCACCTCGAGCAAGAGCCTTTCGCGGCGGCGGCGACGACGCTCGTGAACGTTCTGCAATTCGGCCCAGGCTGATTCTTCGGCCTCTCGGAGTCCGTTGAGTACGCGGGCGGTGTCTTCGAGAGAACGTAGGTTCTCAGAGACCCCGTTCAATGCCTCAGTGAGGGTGAGATACCCCGTTGGATCGATCCCCAGGTGGTTCATTCGCTCCTGGAAATCAAGGATCTCCTGCTCTGCTGCGGCGACGGTTGATGCCCACTCTCCTCTTTGCTGATTCGCGCGGGCAGCGTCGAGAACGTGGATCGCCTCGGTGACGATCGCCTGCAGGCGGTTCTCCAGCTGAGTACGAATCTGCTCAAGTTCGGCGTAGAAGGGAGCGACTGCCTCGGTCGGCGGTGACGAGGAGGTCGGGAGTGCGGATCTCAAACGCTTTGCGGCAGCGGCCAGCAACTCGTCGAGAGCCTGGTTGAACCGTGACGTTGTCGCCGCGAGCTGCGCGTGCTCCCTTACGACTGCTTCACTCGCATGGCGCTTGCCTTGGCTTTCGGTGTCACCGAAGGCGGCAACCTGCTTCGACAGCTCTGTGTGCCGTGCCTCGAGAGCGGGGCGCTGAGATAGGCGGGATTCGGCATTGAGTCGCTCGGCCACGCTGGTCAGACAGTTGGTCAGTGCTGACTCCAACTCTGTCTCGTACGCGTCGGGAGAGTCGGCGTTTGCCTTCAGGGCATCATCGACCAGGCTGAACAGGTGCCGCGAAGCCGCGAATCGATCATGACGGTCGTGCGCCGTACGTTCAAAGAGCTCCTTCTGACTGAAGATACGCATGGGAAAACGCGTGGGAAGCGGTCGGTCGGCGAGTGGTGTCTGGGAGCCGCTGGAGAATGTCCATCTCGCCGTGTGCTGCTCCCGAGAGATCGCAATGCGATGGTCGGCGGACAACTCGGCTGCGCTGAAGACGCCTTCAACGAAGGCGCGTGCCTCCTGCTCGATACCGGGAGGCAGTCCGTCCAGACGCCCGTACAGCTGACGCAGTGCCGCCACGAGTGTCGACTTGCCCGATCCGCGCCCTCCGATCACGACGTTCAGCCGAGGGTCGAATGACACATCGAGGGGTGTCGCCGAGTTGCCGAGAATGCCACCCAGGTTGACCCGTTCGACCCACGCATGGTCGACGACGTTGGGATCCGGGTTTGCCGTAAGACGTGCATCCCAGCTGGGGATGATGCGCGCTTCGTGGTCGAGGAAGGCTTGACGCAGGGCCTCTTTCGAGGGCTGGTCCATCCTGATCCAGGTGAACCTACGTCCCAAATGCTCCAGGCAGTAAGCGTCGGATGTGGCGACGAAGGGCAGGCGACTCAGGCACGGTAGATGGTCGAGAGCGCGGCTGAGGAACCGTGCATTCCAAGATCCGGACCGCAAGCGTTCGGGCTGGACGTTGCCGGGGTCGATTGCGCCGAGCCTGTCGTGGTGCAGAGCTTTCCAGCGGAGGTCGCCTTTGAGTGTCTTCTCAGACGCGATGCCGTTGTCCGTGAGGGCATGGGGAGCGATCGCAAGCCACTGGTCCGGTAGATCATCAAGGATCTGGCAGAGGGTGTGCCCTGCTGATGCGGGCTGATTGGTTGCAGGGTTGAAGCGGGGGTGGTCGTCATTGAACCCGCACGTTTGGGCGAGTAGCGTGTCGATGTCCCGCGCCGTTCGATCGAGATCACCGATGAGGATGAGGTGTGCTCCATCGGCGCCAGAAGCGGTCGTAACTTCGACACCGGGGAAGACCACGACACCGTGGCGGTCTCCCGCGGCCTGCATGTCCGGTAGCCAGTCGCCGGTGTTGTGGTCGGCGAGGGCGATCACTTCGATGCCCTGTTCACGCAGGCGGGTCATATAACGATCCGCGAAGTCGGCACGATCTTCCGGCGAGGAGAAGTCAAAGCTACTTCCAGCCGGCAACCGAAACTCGTGTGCGGGCGTCGCGACCTGAAGGTCGCACTTGTACCACCGAGACGCCGTAATCACCACTCTCAACCGGGTGCCGCGAACTCTTCAGCTCGCGGTCGTAGTTGAGAAGGATTCTGGTACATGCGAGACCGAGGAGTCATCTGTTTTGCGGATTGGCACCCGTTTCTTCTTGTGGTCTGCGTAGCCGTTCAACGAGCGCCCTGCATTATCGAATCCTTGTTCGCAACCTACTTTTGGGTGCTGGTCAAATCTTGATGACGGTGGCGTGTCCGCTGCAGAGGGCGGTGAGGTCCTCCGGGTCGGAGGTCAGGATCGTGACTGGGTCGGGGGCGGCGAGGGCAGTGGCGCTGAGCATGGCGTCGATAGCGTATTTGTGGCCGTGCAGGCCGGCGTCGGCGAGGAGAGCGGCGGCGTGGCGGGCGATCGGCTCGGTGACCGGTTCGACGACAAGGCGGGACAACGTCCACTCCAGGGCCGGCCGGTTGATTCGGGGGTGGACCACCTCGACGAGGGTTGCCGCAGAGGTGATCACGCGCAGGTCGTCGGTGCGTGCGAGGGCGAGCCAGCCGGTGACTGTGCGATCGCGTAGCACGGCCTTGGCCAGCCCTTCGCTGTCCAGGACGAGGGTGCCACCGGGGACGGCGGGAGAGCGGGTCACGCGGCGTTCGCCCCGTCCTGTGTCTGCTCCTGTCGGGCCTGGTGGAGCTGGTCGCGGAGAGTCTGGATCTCCTCGTCCGTGACGGGCCCGTGTTCGGCCTCGGCGACCTGGATGAGCTCGTTCAGATTGTCGCGTTCGATCTGACGGGCCACGGCGGCGGCCACGTAGGCGGACAGTCCGGAGGGGCCGCTACGGGCCTTGGCGGCCTCGGCGATGTCGCGCGGCATAGTGATGGAATACTTGCCGGTAGGCTCACTCATGCTACTCATCCTACCCCTCATCCTCTCTGTGGGCGTCGGAGTCCCACCTTGCAGAGAGATCCCGGATGGCTCGCTTTGTTGACTTGTGCGTTACCTGGCATGCACAGCGAGGAAGCCGAGGGCCCCACTCAACCTGAGCCCAAAGTGTCCCCTGGCCAGAGAGGTGGTGGACGTCATGAGGAGTTCGGGATCGCAGACACACGGCGTTCCCAGACGGAGAAGTGGTGGCAAGACCGTGATCGCGGCGCGGGCCGGCAGAGGCACTTCCGCGGGAAGTGCGACGGAAGTCAGGGCGCTAGCGGACGAGCTCGGCGCCGCGCTGGTCCGAGCGGTCCGACTGGGCGCCGCTGACGAGTCGGTCTCTGCGGGGACAAGCCACGGCTCGGTCTCCACCAGCTGGTATGACTTTGCGCTCGGCTATCTGGAGATGCGCTGGCCGCAGGTCGCGGCGAAAACCCGCAACGAGACCAACGATGCACTGTGCGCGATCACCCAGGCGATGCTCCGGAACGTGCGAGGCCGCCCCAATGACGAGTTGCTGCGGCAGGCGCTGCGGGACTGGGCGTTCGTCGTGCCCCGGCCGGACCCGCGTACGGCGCCCGCCGACGTGCGGCTTGCTCTGCGCTGGGTGGAGAGGGCGTCACGCCCCTTGGTCGACTTGATGGACCCGGTCGTCATGCGGGCGGTGATGCAAGCCCTGCAGCTGAAACAGGACGGCATGATCGCAGCCGCCGAGACCCAGAGACACAAGCGCATGACCCTCGTGAACGCAGTGCGGTACGCGATCGAGCAAGGCGGACTCCGCACCGACCCGATGGCCCCCATCAACTGGCGGATCACCAAGACCGTAAAGCAGGTCGACCCACGGGTAGTCGCCAACCCTACCCAGGCGCGCTCCCTGCTGTGCGCTCTCTCGTACGTCGGTGGCTACCGGCGTGCCCGCGGACGGCGGTTGGTCGGCTTGTTCGCTGGCATGTACTACGCCGGATTGCGGCCTGCGGAGGCGGTTGCAGTGTGCCTGCCGGACTGCGTTCTGCCTACGGAGGGTTGGGGCAGGGCGATCCTGCACGTCACTCGACCCCAGGCAGGCAAGAAGTGGACCGACACCGGACGTCTCCATGACGAGCGCGGTCTGAAGAGCCGCCCGCCGGGCGACACCCGACCGGTGCCGCTGCCGCCCGAGCTGGTGATGCTGTGGCGAGAGAGCATCCAGACCTTCGGCACTGCGGAGGACGGACGGCTGTTCTTCAACGAGCACGGCGGCATCGTAGGCTCCAGCACCTACTACGGCGTCTGGCATGAAGCCCGTGACCTTGCCCTCCCGCCGGATGTGGCGGACTCACCGCTCGCGGCCCGCCCGTACGACCTCCGCCACTCGGCCCTGTCTACCTGGCTGAATGCCGGAGTAGATCCCACCGAGGTCGCCGAACGCGCTGGCAACAGCGTCGAGGTCCTCATGACCCGATACGCCAAGTGTCTGTATGGACGACAAGCGGTCGCTAACCAGCGCATCGAGGCGCTGCTCAACGAGTACCGATAGAGCCCAAAGAACGCGTGCATTCGCTGACTCGTCGCGGTCAACAGTCCGAGTTTCCGATCCGGTGACGCTCACCAGGTACGGAGGAGCGCGGGAAGGGGCCCGGTGCGGGCGGCTTGCCCCGGAGCCGGAGCAACTTTTCCGGGTACGGGGCGTACGTCAGTAGCGAGGTGTAGAGATGTCCCACACCGTGGCTGGTGCTCGACCCCTACTTGGGGCGTCGTTTCGGAGGCACCGGCCCCGGGATGACATCGAGGTTCATGTGCTCCTTGAACAGGTGCACCAGGTTGGCTCCGTCGAGGAGTTCGAGGCGCCCGTGTTCGTTGGCGAATGCCTCGCTGGCTCGGCCGAACCAAGAGGTTGTCACCAGGATGCCTTTGGCAGCCCGCTTGTGTTCCACGACGCCGGCGAGTGCGGAGACGGTCTCGAACGGGACCACGTTCTTGGTGCGTTTGGCCTGGATGATGCACAGGCCCTTCATCACGGGGTCAGTGTTCATGGCGACCGCATCCACACCCTCGTCCTTCGAGGGCTGGGTGTTCACGCTGTCCAGACCGATGGCTTCGAACAGTTGCCTAATGAGGTGCTCGAACTCCGTGGGTGTCAGGTCGATCAGTACGGGGCGGCTGTCCAGGCCCGCCACGACGTCCAGGCTGTCCATGATGCGGAACTTGGACAGGTCGAACGTGACGAGCGGCCGCACCGGCTCCAATTCGTACGGGTTCGGCGAGATCAGTGACCGCAGTCGTTTCAGGCAGGCCCGTGGATCCACTTGGGTCAGGACCAGCTGACTGAACTCGTCCCGGTCTGTCTGGAGTGTGATCAAGCACGGGTGGACGTCCCGCCCGGTGGCGCGGTCGATGGTGGCCACATGCCCGTTCAAAGCGATGGACTGGATCACGCCGTCGGTGTCGGCGGCAAAGAGTTCGTGCACGGTGCGCAGAGCTGTTTGAGCCAGGACTGACGCGTACAACTCCTTGCGCTCTTTCTCCGGACGCGGAACAGGCGTGATCTCGTCACGCGTCTTCACGTACCGGTATGAGCGTGCCGCTGGGACCACGCCCTCCAGTGGCAGGTCGATCTCAACCAGAAGGTCACCCGTATCCGCCTGGTACGAGACCTGGTGGGCCTTGGGGAAGCCGTGCGGGTACACGGAGGCGGCCAAGACCTGGTCGGCGAACCACTCGACGGCCTCCACGTCTCTGTCCCGGTACGCGCTTCGTCGCTGTTCGAGGTCGGTATTCCATGCCTCGACCCGGGTGGCTTCTTCCTGGTTGCGCTCCTCGTGTTGGGCGCGAGCCTTTTCCAGCTTCTCGACGCGCTTCTTTTCGTCGCGCGCATGGTCTCGCAGTGCTCTGTCGAACCGCTTGCGGGCGGCTTCGACCTCGGCGTCGTAGCCGCCCGCACGAAACCGAGAGCGCTGAGCAGCCCCCGCGGTGCCTCCGGCTCGTACTCCTCCCAGCGCGGCACGGGTGCGGCTTTCGTACGTCCCTTGGGTGGCACGAACAAGGAGGGAACAAACTCCTGCTTCAGCCGATCGAACGTCAGCGGTTGTCCCTCCAGTACGGCTGTCCGTAACAGCTTGGAGAGTTGCTCGGCATCGTTCTCGGCAACGCTGGTCCGGTCGACGGCTTCCTGGGCGCGGGCCGCTTCATGGGCGAGCTTCTCCTCACGGGCCTTCCGCTTGGCCTCGGCCTCGGCGGCCTTCCGAACTCGCTCCCGTTCTCTGGCCTGCCGCGCGAGCTCCCGTGCGTAAGGATCGTTCCCGCCCGCCACTGTTTCCCCCAGCTCAGTGCATGATCGTCAGTCGGAACCTTCCGCAGTATCTCTCACCGGGTCGGCGACGTCAGCAGGTACTTGCCGAAGGCATCCTCTGCCATGAACTGCCCCAGCTGATCCAGGGGTTAACCTGCGCGATCAGCTCCAGCCGGAACATTGGCCGGTCCAGGCGGGCTGCAGTAATGACCCCCTGAGCGCGACCGATGCGAACTCCGACCCAGGAAAGCGAAACGGCCTGCTGCGCCGGGTGCGCTTCTCGCCGTCTTGGCTGCAAACAGGCAGGTGAGGAGAGGGGCTTCTCTTACAGGAGCTTCGCTTATTCACGTTCGCCCCACGCATGTCCCGCTCGGAGCGATTCCATGGGATCGGACAAATGGGAATTCGCCGGTTCGGTGCTGTGAAGCCCCAGATCAGCGTCCCAGGGCGTCGGGCGATCACGGCCAAGTTGGCCGTTGCAGTTTTGGCATGCACAAGAAAGGCGCTGATCTGCATTTCTGCAGTTCAGCGCCTTAATCCGGAGTGCCCCCGGCAGGATTCGAACCTGCGCACACGGCTCCGGAGGCCGTTGCTCTATCCCCTGAGCTACGGGGGCGTGTCGGGCGCCTTGTTCGGCGGCGACGGGTAGAACCCTACCAGCTCTCCGAGGGAGATCATGAACGGGTTTTGTGGGCGGAGGACGGGGCTGAGCTGGGGGAGACCGCCCGCAGGGGGCGGAAGTGGGGAAAACCCGGACGCGGCGGTGGGTGCGGACCTACTCTCGAGTTGTGCCAGGCGCGTCCGGTCGGGTGCTTGTTGTGGACGACAACAAGGTCATCCGGCAGCTGATCAGGGTCAACCTCGAGCTGGAGGGCTTCGAGGTGGTGACCGCGGCCGATGGTGCCGAGTGTCTGGACGTCGTTCATCAGGTGCGGCCCGACCTCATCACTCTCGACGTGGTGATGCCTCGGCTGGACGGCCTCCGCACCGCCGCCCGGCTCCGCGGTGACCCCCGGACCCGGCGCCTTCCGCTCGCCATCGTCAGCGCCTGCAGTCAGTACGAGGTCGAGGCCGCGCTCGACGTCGGCGTCGACGCCTTCCTTGCCAAGCCCTTCGAACCGACCGAACTCATCGCGCTGGTAAGGCAGTTGGTGGAACGGCGGGAGACCGGGAGTGACGATGCCGCGCCGTTCGGCGTCGGCGCCGGTGGGCCTGCACCCGTCCCCTCCCCCGCCAGTGCCCCAGTCGGCGGGGCGGGAAGCGGGAGCGAGCACACGGATCGTGCCCAGCGCGTCGGCCGTACTGGTGGCTGACCGCCATCCCCAATGCCGGGAGTCCTCCGGGGAGACCCCGGACCCGAGCATCCGACACTCAGCGCCGAGAGCTCAGCACTGAGCTCTCAGGACGCGGGGGTTGGATCCAGGACAAGGCTTCGCAGTCTGGCTCCGCCTGGCGGCATGCCCCGCGTGGTCCGACTCCCCTTCACCGAGCCTCCGCCTGCGCACCCTCCCCTCCCCTCCCCTCCCCTCCGCCCCGCCCTCGCCGCGCGTGGATCCAGCCCTCCCCCCCCTGGCGGCACGGCTCCCGGCGTACCCGCCGTCCGTCTCGGTGTCCCGTCGCCGCCACCGGCGCCGTCCACATCCCGGACCCCGCGGTAAACCGGCTCGCATACCCACCCCCCTCCTCCCCTACGCTTGTCCCCGTGACCCCCGTCGAGCTCTCCCGCACCGTGCTGCGCGCGGTGCGTCGTGCTGTGGACGAGGGGGAGCTGAGCGTGGCGGTGCCCGCACGGGCCGTGGTCACTCCGCCGGGGCCCGGTGGGAGCGGGGACTA
The DNA here is from genome assembly GCF_024612015.1 of Streptomyces sp. CA-210063. Lineage (NCBI taxonomy): Bacteria > Bacillati > Actinomycetota > Actinomycetes > Kitasatosporales > Streptomycetaceae > Streptomyces > Streptomyces sp. CA-210063. Next base: position 3,238,003 of record NZ_CP102512.1, on the reverse strand, counting down.
CGCGACGAACATCGCGTTGCAGCTGGCCCGGCCCGCGGGGCGGCCGCCGTTGCAGATCGCCGAGATACTGCGGCCCCACCTCAGCAGGACCGAAGGCGTCGCCTCCGTCGAGATCACCGGGCCCGGGTTCCTCAACATTCACCTCGACCGGGCCGCCGTCACCGCCCTCGTACGCCGGATCCGAGGAGCCGAACACGGCGAAGGCGGCGAAGGAGCCCAAGAAGTCCAAGGGGCCCAGGGCGCCGGGGACGGGCAAGGCACGCACCCCCTCCCGTACGGCCACAGCGACACCCTCGCCGGGCAGGTCGTCCGGCTGCGGATCCCGTACGACATCCGCGCCGAGGTCGTCGCCGACGCGCTCGTACGGATCGTCGCCAGCCAGGGCGGTCGCGTCGAGGTCCACCACGCCCGGTCCGACGACCCCGACTGGCGCGACGAGCCCAACAAGGCCGGGCGGATCGGCCGAACCGGCCGCTCCGGCGGACCCAGCCGGCCCGGTGAGTCCGACGAACCCGTCGACCTCCGCCCCGTCCCCGCCCCGGAAGACCCCGCCCCCCTCGGTCCCGACGCCCTCCGCTGGGCCCTCCTGCACCCGGCCGCACACGACCGCCCCCGGATCACCGCGGACCTCCTCGTGCAGCGCGCCGGCAACCCCCTCTTCCGGGTCCGTTACGCCCACGCCCGAGCCCGCGCACTCACCCGCAACGCGGCGGCCCTCGGCTTCACCGGCACCCCGGGCAACCTGGACACCCCTGACGCCCCGGGCATTCAGCACACCGCCGACACCCCGGGCATCCAGCAGACCGCCCGCACCCCGGGGATCCGGAACGCCGCAACCACCCCCATCACCACCACGACCCCCATCGCCACCCCCGACATCCCCACCCCCCTCATCACCGCCCTCACCGAATACCCCTCCACCCTCGCCCGAGCGGCCACGCACCGCGCTCCCGATCGTCTCGCCCGGCACCTGGTCGTCATCGCCGACGCCCTGCTCGCCTTCCAGCACACGGTGCTGCCGCGCGGCGACGAGAAACCCTCGGCCGCCCACCGGGCCCGGCTGGCGCTCGCCGAAGCCGCCGGGACGGTGCTGGCCGGCGGCCTGTCCCTGCTCGGCATCGACGCACCCGAATACCTCTGAACGAGCCGGCGGAGCCCAAAGCCCAAAGCTCACAGCCCAAAGCCCAAAGCCCAAGGCCCAAGGCCCAAGGCCCAAGCGCGAAGCCGAAGCCATAGCGCGAAGCCCCGCCCGCAGAGCCCAGAGAGACACGAGAAAGCCGTACAGACATGAGCCGTTCCGCACATCCCGCCGGGCCCCGTCACGCCGACGTCCTTCCCGAGGGGCACTACGCCGCCCCGCCCGCCGACCTGAACACGCTCGACCCGAAGGTGTGGGCGCAGACCGTCACCCGTACGGCCGACGGAGTCGTCAGCGTGGGCGGGATCGATGTGAAGGCGCTCGCGGAGGAGTTCGGTACGCCGGCGTACTTCGTCGACGAGGCCGACTTCCGGGCCCGGGCGCGTGCCTGGCGCACGGCGTTCGGGCAGGACGCCGACGTCTTCTACGCGGGCAAGGCGTTCCTCTCCCGCGCGATCGTCCGCTGGCTGCACGAGGAGGGGCTCAACCTCGACGTCTGCTCGGGCGGCGAGCTCGCCACCGCCCTCTCCGCCGGGATGCCCGCCGACCGCATCGCCTTCCACGGCAACAACAAGTCCACCGACGAGATCCACCGTGCCATCGAGGCCGGCGTCGGCCGTATCGTGCTCGACTCCTTCCAGGAGATCGTGCGGGTCGCGCACATCGCCCAGTCGCTCGGCAAGCGGCAGAAGGTGCAGATCCGCGTCACCGTCGGCGTCGAGGCACACACGCACGAGTTCATCGCCACCGCGCACGAGGACCAGAAGTTCGGGATTCCGCTCGCGGGTGGGCAGGCCGCGGAGGCCGTGCGGCGGGCCCTCAAGCTCGACGGGCTCGAACTCATCGGTGTGCACAGCCATATCGGGTCGCAGATCTTCGACACCTCCGGCTTCGAGGTCGCCGCCCACCGCGTCGTCGGGTTGCTCAAGGAGATCCGTGACGAGCACGGCGTCGAGCTGCCCGAGATCGACCTCGGGGGCGGCCTCGGCATCGCCTACACCAGCGACGACGACCCCCGCGAGCCGCACGAGATCGCCAAGGCGCTCACCGAGATCGTCAACCGGGAGTGCGAGAGCGCCAAGCTGCGCACGCCCAGGATCTCCGTCGAGCCCGGCCGCGCCATCGTCGGGCCGACCGCCTTCACGCTCTACGAGGTCGGCACCACCAAGCCGCTGGACGGGCTGCGGACCTATGTCTCCGTGGACGGCGGCATGTCCGACAACATCCGGACCGCGTTGTACGACGCCGAGTACAGCGTCGCGCTCGTCTCCCGTACGTCCGACGCCGAGCCGATGCTCGCCCGCGTGGTCGGCAAGCACTGCGAGAGCGGGGACATCGTGGTCAAGGACGCGTTCCTGCCGGCGGACCTGGCACCGGGTGACCTGATCGCCGTACCGGCCACCGGCGCGTACTGCCGTTCGATGGCGAGCAACTACAACCACGTGCTGCGCCCGCCGGTCGTCGCCGTCAATGAGGGAGAGGCCCGGGTCATCGTCCGGCGGGAGACGGAGGAGGATCTTCTCCGTCTCGACGTCGGATGACCCGCGTACACGCACAAAAGGAACTCCAGGCCGAAAGATCTCCGTCTTCGGGCCCTGAGAAAATGAAATAGATGTCTCACGATCCGGACGAGGGATAGAAACTCCCGTCCGGTGAGTGAGACTGGTCCCACCGTATTCGGTATGTGAGGAAACGAGGTCGGATGATGCGTACGCGTCCGCTGAAGGTGGCGCTGCTGGGCTGTGGGGTTGTCGGCTCAGAGGTGGCGCGCATCATGACGACGCACGCCGATGACCTCGCGGCCCGGATCGGTGCCCCCGTCGAACTCGCCGGAGTGGCCGTCCGGCGGCCCTCCAGGGTCCGTGAGGGCATCGACCCCGCCCTCGTCACCACCGACGCCACCGCGCTCGTCAAACGGGGCGACATCGACGTCGTCGTCGAGGTCATCGGGGGTATCGAGCCCGCCCGCTCCCTCATCACCACCGCGTTCGAGTACGGCGCCTCCGTCGTCTCCGCCAACAAGGCCCTCCTCGCCCAGGAGGGCGCCGCGCTGCACGCCGCCGCCGGCGACCACGACGCGGACCTCTACTACGAGGCCGCCGTCGCCGGTGCCATCCCGCTGATCCGGCCGCTGCGCGAGTCCCTCGCCGGCGACAAGATCAACCGGGTGATGGGCATCGTCAACGGGACGACCAATTTCATCCTCGACAAGATGGACAGCACGGGCGCGGGATATCAGGAGGCTCTCGACGAGGCCACCGCCCTGGGATATGCGGAGGCCGACCCGACCGCCGATGTCGAAGGGTTCGACGCCGCCGCCAAGGCCGCGATCCTCGCCGGTATCGCCTTCCACTCGCGTGTCCGCCTCGACGACGTGTACCGCGAGGGCATGACCGAGGTGACGGCGGCCGACTTCGCCTCCGCCAGGAACATGGGCTGCACCATCAAGCTGCTCGCCATCTGCGAGCGGGCCGCGGACGGCGGTTCCGTCACCGCGCGCGTGCACCCCGCGATGATTCCGCTGACCCACCCCCTCGCCTCCGTGCGCGGCGCGTACAACGCCGTGTTCGTGGAGTCGGACGCCGCCGGTCAGCTGATGTTCTACGGGCCGGGCGCGGGCGGTGCCCCCACCGCCTCCGCCGTGCTCGGCGACCTCGTGGCCGTGTGCCGCAACCGGCTCGCGGGCGCCACCGGACCCGGCGAGTCCGCCTACGCCGCCCTGCCGGTCTCGCCCATGGGCGAGGTCGTCACGCGCTACCACATCAGCCTCGACGTCGCCGACAAACCGGGAGTTCTCGCCCAGGTGGCGACCGTGTTCGCTGAGCACGGGGTGTCGATCGATACCGTTCGGCAGCAGGGCAAGGACGGCGAGGCCTCTCTCGTCGTCGTCACTCACCGTGCCTCCGACGCCTCCCTCAGCGGGACCGTCGAGGCGCTGCGCAACCTCGACACCGTGCGGGGTGTCGCCAGCATCATGCGGGTTGAAGGAGAGTAACCAGCAATGACCCACCAGTGGCGCGGAATCATCGAGGAGTACCGGGACCGGCTGCCCGTCTCCGACAGCACGCCGGTCGTGACGCTCCGCGAGGGCGGCACGCCCCTCGTGCCCGCGCAGGTGCTCTCCGAGCGCACGGGCTGCGAGGTCCACCTCAAGGTGGAGGGCGCCAACCCGACCGGGTCCTTCAAGGACCGCGGTATGACCATGGCCATCACCCGGGCGAAGGAAGAGGGCGCGAAGGCCGTCATCTGTGCCTCCACGGGCAACACCTCTGCCTCGGCGGCCGCCTACGCCGTCCGCGCGGGCATGGTCTCGGCCGTGCTCGTCCCGCGGGGCAAGATCGCGCTGGGCAAGATGGGCCAGGCCCTGGTGCACGGTGCGAAGATCCTCCAGGTCGACGGCAACTTCGACGACTGCCTCACCCTCGCGCGTGAATTGAGCGACAACTACCCGGTGGCGCTGGTCAATTCGGTCAACCCGGTGCGTATCGAGGGCCAGAAGACCGCCGCCTTCGAGATCGTGGACATGCTCGGTGACGCCCCCGACATCCACGTCCTGCCGGTGGGCAACGCGGGCAACATCACGGCGTACTGGAAGGGCTACAAGGAGTACGCCGCCGACGGCATCGCCGCCAGGACGCCCCGCATGTGGGGCTTCCAGGCCTCCGGCTCGGCGCCGATCGTGCGCGGCGAGGTCGTCAAGGACCCGTCGACGATCGCCACCGCGATCCGTATCGGCAACCCCGCGTCCTGGCAGTACGCCCTGGCCGCGCGGGACGAGTCGGGCGGCTTCATCGACGAGGTGACGGACCGTGAGATCCTGCGCGCCTACCGGCTGTTGGCCGCGCAGGAGGGTGTCTTCGTGGAGCCCGCCTCCGCCGCCTCCGTGGCCGGTCTGCTGAAGGCCGCCGAGAACGGCAAGGTCGACCCGGGCCAGACCATCGTCTGCACGGTCACCGGCAACGGCCTGAAGGACCCCGACTGGGCCGTCGCGGGCGCCCCGCAGCCCGTCACGGTCCCGGTGGACTCGGCGACGGCGGCCGAGCGCCTCGGTCTCGCGTAGCGCTCGCGTATTCTCTCGTCCAGCCGTTCGGAAAGGCCTGGGAGTCGCGCGTAGACGCCGATTCTCGGGGGATAACCCTGACAGGACCCGACAGGGGGTGCACGGGGGGCTTACGACACGCATCGTGCGCCGCCTGTGCGCCCTATGTCGCCACAGAACCTACCTTCGATAGGCTGTAGTGAACCCGCCCGCCGCATATGCCCCGCAAGGGTGCGGCGCCGCGCCGTCTCGAGCGGCCCAGGGTTCCTCGCATGTATCGAATGTCATTCGACAATCGTCAATCTCGCAGCTCAAGGAGAGTCATCGAGCGATGGCCGGTCCAGCGTTCCGCGCCGCCGCCGTACGGGTGCGCGTCCCCGCCACCAGCGCCAATCTCGGCCCGGGCTTCGACGCCCTGGGCCTGTCGCTGGGGCTCTACGACGACGTGGTCGTCCGGGTGGCCGACTCCGGCCTGCACGTCGACATCGCGGGGGAGGGCAGCGAGAACCTCCCGCGTGACGAGAAGCACCTCCTCGTACGGTCCCTGCGCACCGCCTTCGATCTGCTGGGCGGGCAGCCCCGCGGTCTCGAGATCGTGTGCGCCAACCGCATTCCGCACGGCCGCGGCCTCGGCTCCTCCTCCGCCGCCATCTGCGCCGGCATCGTCGCCGCCCGCGCCGTGACCATAGGCGGCGACAACCGGCTCGACGACGCCGCGCTGCTCGAACTGGCCACGGAGATCGAGGGCCACCCCGACAACGTCGCGGCCTGTCTGCTCGGCGGCTTCACGCTCTCCTGGATGGAGGGCGGTGCCGCGCGGGCGATCAGGATGGATCCCGACGATTCCATCGTTCCGGTGGTTTTCGTTCCCGGAAAGCCGCTTCTGACGGAGACGGCGCGCGGACTGCTCCCGCGCACCGTCCCGCACGTCGACGCAGCCACCAACGCGGGCCGGGCGGCCCTCCTCGTGGAAGCCCTGACCAGGCGCCCCGAGCTGCTGCTGCCCGCCACCGAGGACCGGCTGCACCAGGAGTACCGGGCGCCCGCCATGCCGGAGAGCGCGGCCCTGGTCGAGCGACTGCGGGCCGACGGCGTCCCGGCGGTCATCTCCGGCGCCGGACCCACGGTTCTGGCCCTGGCCGACGAGGCCAGTGCCGACAAGGTGGCCCACCTCGCGGGCGAGGGCTGGGCCGCCAACCGGCTGGACCTCGACGCCCGAGGGGCGTGCGTCCTGCCGCTCACCACCACCGTCGCCGAAACCGGCGCCGTCCACGGCGACGCGTAGGGGCGCACGGTCGCCGGATTTCGAGAGGGGGAATGTTTGTTGGATCCGGTAGTGTTAACCTCAAGTCTGCACCTGCCCCAGCCATGGCGAGGTGCTTATCGTCCCCGTCCGGGACAACCATTCTTCCGGGAGTCTCCCAAGCCGCACTGTGCTTCGTACGTCAAGCTGTACGCCGTACGCAGGCACTGAGCGGTCTGCCGAGCAGGCCCCGGAACCGGCGTGGCCGAGCCGCGTGACACAGACACTTCAGTGCCACGGCCCGGAAAGCGCCGAATCATCAGAAATTTTCCTCCGCCGCCTTTGGCGGACCACCGCCCCGGCACGGTCCACCCGAACAGGGCCGAAGCCGGACAGCACAAACGGTCGCCGAGCCAGAAGGCCGACGTCCGCTCCAGGGAAGGACCCTTCGTGAGCGACACCACCGATCTGATGGGCGCACGTGTCGAGGACACCGCTGCCGCGCCCGCCACGGACGCCGCGCCTGCCAGCGGTGCCGGCTCCCGGCGGCGCCGTGGCACCGGCCTCGAGGGCATGGTGCTGGCCGAGCTGCAGCAGGTCGCATCCGGCCTCGGCATCAGGGGCACCGCGCGTATGCGCAAGAGCCAGCTGATCGAGGTCATCAAGGAGGCGCAGGCGGGAGGGGGTGCCCCGGCGAAGGCCGAGGCAGCCACCGAGACCAAGCCGAAGCGCCGCACCACCTCGAAGGCGCGTACCGGCGAGGACGCCGCCCCGGCCGAAAAGGCCGCCGCCAAGAAGGCCGAGGCGCCCGCCGACAAGGCCGAGAAGGCCGTGGCCCAGCAGCAGATCGAGATCCCCGGCCAGCCGGCCGGTGGTGACGAGGCGCCCACCGAGCGCCGTCGTCGCCGTGCCACCGCCGACGCGGGCAGCCCGGAGACGGTCACCGCCGAGGCGAAGAGCGAGCCCAAGGCCGAGACGCCGGCCCCCGCCGCCGAGGCCAAGGCCGACGCCGGTGACCAGGGCGCCGAGGGCCGCCAGGGCCGTCGCGAGCGCGGCCGTGACCGCGGTGAGCGTGGCGACCGCGGCGAGCGCGGTGACCGTGGCCGCCGTGGCAAGGGCGACGAGCAGCAGGGCGGCGGTCCGCAGCGTGACCGCGGCCAGCAGGGCCAGCAGCAGAGCGGCGGCCGTCAGGACCGGCAGGACCGTCAGCGTGACAGCGGTCCGCAGGACGACGACGATTTCGAGGGCGGCCGTCGTGGCCGTCGCGGCCGCTACCGGGACCGTCGTGGCCGTCGCGGCCGCGACGAGATGGGCGGCCCCGAGCCGACGCTCGCCGACGACGACGTCCTGATCCCCGTCGCGGGCATCCTGGACATCCTCGACAACTACGCGTTCATCCGCACCTCCGGCTACCTGCCGGGCCCGAACGACGTGTACGTCTCCCTCGCCCAGGTCCGCAAGAACGGCCTGCGCAAGGGTGACCACGTCACCGGTGCCGTGCGTCAGCCCAAGGACGGCGAGCGCCGCGAGAAGTTCAACGCGCTGGTCCGCCTCGACTCCGTCAACGGCATGGCGCCCGAATCCGGGCGCGGGCGCCCGGAGTTCAACAAGCTGACGCCGCTGTACCCGCAGGACCGCCTCCGCCTGGAGACGGACCCGGGCGTGCTGACCACCCGCATCATCGACCTCGTCGCGCCGATCGGTAAGGGCCAGCGCGGTCTGATCGTGGCCCCGCCGAAGACCGGCAAGACCATGATCATGCAGGCGATCGCCAACGCGATCACGCACAACAACCCCGAGTGCCACCTGATGGTCGTCCTCGTCGACGAGCGTCCGGAAGAGGTCACCGACATGCAGCGGTCGGTGAAGGGCGAGGTCATCTCCTCGACCTTCGACCGCCCGGCCGAGGACCACACGACGGTCGCCGAACTCGCCATCGAGAGGGCGAAGCGGCTCGTCGAGCTGGGCCACGACGTCGTCGTGCTGCTCGACTCGATCACGCGTCTGGGCCGTGCGTACAACCTCGCCGCCCCGGCCTCCGGCCGCATCCTGTCCGGTGGTGTCGACTCGACGGCGCTGTACCCGCCGAAGCGCTTCTTCGGTGCGGCCCGGAACATCGAGGACGGTGGCTCGCTGACCATCCTCGCCACCGCGCTGGTGGACACCGGGTCCCGCATGGACGAGGTGATCTTCGAGGAGTTCAAGGGCACGGGCAACGCCGAGCTGAAGCTCGACCGGAAGCTCGCGGACAAGCGGATCTTCCCCGCGGTGGACGTCGACGCGTCCGGTACGCGTAAGGAAGAGATCCTGCTCGCCCCCGACGAGCTCGCCATCGTCTGGAAGCTGCGCCGGGTGCTGCACGCGCTCGACCAGCAGCAGGCGGTCGAGCTGCTTCTCGACAAGATGAAGCAGACGAAGTCGAACGCCGAGTTCCTGATGCAGATCCAGAAGACGACGCCGACGCCGGGTAACGGCGACTAGCCCGACCTACGCGAAAGCGCCGGGGCCACCCTCTTTGTGAGGGTGGCCCCAGTTTTTGTGTGAGACACGTGTACGATCACGGTCTTCACGTTTGATCAACGTTTGATTCCCAGGGGGGACTTGAGTGGCTAGACCCTTGTCCGGAGCCATTGCCGCCGCGATAGCCGGGACGCTGTTGATGTCGTCCGCGAGCGGGGCCACCGCCGAGACCTCGTCGACAGCCGACGTACTGGATGTGCGGGTCGCCAAGGCGATGGCGGCGGACGACACCGCCGGTGTGGCGACGCGTGAGCCGTCGTCGAGCACGAGTTCCGACAGTGGCCTGGAGCAGTCCGCCCAGATCATCGGCGGCTCGGAGACCACGATCGGCTCGGCGCCGTGGATGGCGCAGCTCTGGTACTACGACGCGAGCCTGGACCTCGGCTTCTTCTGCGGCGGCACGGTCGTCTCGCCGACGAAGATCCTCACCGCCGCGCACTGCGTCGACAAGGACTACTACGACTGGGCCGCCAACGGCGCCATCGTCACCGGCACCGACCAGCTGCCCACGGCCGTCCTCGACGACGAGGGCAACTACGTGAGCACGGACTACCACGGCGGTACCGTCACCGCGGTCTCGCGCCAGTGGAACCACTCCTCGTGGAACGAGGACACGATCGACAACGACGTCGCCGTCCTGACGCTGGCGTCACCGGTCAAGGCCACGCCGATCAAGATGACGACGTCGGACGACACCACGTCGTACACGGCCGGCACCAAGGCCAAGGTCTACGGCTGGGGCCGTACCAGCTCCACCAGCCAGGACATCTCGCAGACGCTGAAGACGGCCACGCTGCCGATCGTCAGCGACACGACCTGCGGGAACACCTGGGGCAGCTACTTCGTCAAGGGGCACATGGTCTGCGCGGGTCCGCCCGCCGGCGGCAGCGACGCCACGACCACCGCCACCTGCAACGGTGACTCCGGCGGCCCGCTCGTCGTCAACAACAAGGTCATCGGCGTCGTCTCGTGGGGCGTCACGGACTGCGTGTACGAGGGTGCCTACCCGGTCTTCGCCAAGGTCAGCAAGTACGCCGGTGTGACCTACCCGCGCGTCGACGACACCGCCATCACGCGGGACGGCAAGGCCGACGTCTTCCTGCGCAACAAGGAGACCGGCACCGGTTACGTCCGCGCCTCCAACGGCTCCTCGCTCGGCGACCGCCAGTCGCTGAACTCCTACGGGAGCTGGAAGGGCTACAACCTGGTCCAGCAGACCGACCTGAACCGGGACGGCCACCAGGACTTCGTGCTGCGCCGTTCCTCCGACGGTGACGTCTTCTGGCGGCGGTACGTGCCCTCGTCCAAGACCTGGACGACCACGCAGATCTTCGACAACTGGAAGACCCGCACCCGGATCCTCACCCCCGGTGACGTCACCGGCGACGCCCTGCCCGACCTGCTCTCGGTCGACTCGGCGGGCGCCCTGTGGATCTACCCCGGCAAGGGCAACGGCACCTTCGGTACCCGCGTCAAGGTCGGCACGGGCTGGAACACGTACAACGCGGTGCTCGGTCACGGCGACTTCACCGGCGACGGCAAGGCCGACCTGATCGCGCGCACCAAGACCGGCTCGAACGTCTACCTCTACAAGGGCACCGGCAAGTCCGGCACGGGCGCCTTCGCCTCCCGCGTCAAGGTCCGGTCCGACTGGGCCGGCTTCAACGCGCTCATCACTCCCGGTGACGTCAGCGGCGACGGCAGGGCGGACCTCCTGGCCCGCACGACCGGCGGCACGCTGTACCTCTACAAGGGCACCGGCAAGGCCACGAGCGAGATCTTCAGCACACGGGTCTCGGTCGGCACGAGTTACGCCCAGTACGACCTGCTCGGCTGAAACACCAGGTGAGACCGGTCCCGCCGGTCTCATCCGTCACACACGGTGCCCATCGCTCTTTGCGCGATGGGCACCGTTCGTTGTGCAACCCTTTCCCGGGTTATCCCGTCTGACCGGACGGAGTGGCCATGGGGCGTTATGGCCACATCCGACCCGACAGGCCTGGGCCTGAGCGCAGGGGGTAACCGACCGGAAAGAGAACGAGGAGCAGATGTCCGCCGAGAGCACGCCGGAATCCGACACCCCGGGGAAGACCGGCACCACCGGCCCGCGCCACCGCGCGGCCAAGGGCCGCCGTCGCACGTCACGCGAGGGGCACAGTAGGGCGGCGCTCGCCGTCGTCTGGACCGCCGCGGGCGTCCTGGTGCTGGGTGGCACCGGCATCGGCTACCTGTACTTCAAGCTCAACGGCAACATCAAGAGCGTCGACATCAACCAGGCCCTCGGCACCGACCGGCCCCTCGACGTCGACAACGGCTCGCAGGACATCCTCGTCCTCGGCTCCGACACCCGCTCGGGCAGCAACAAGAAGCTCGGCGGCGGCACGGACGACGGCAGCGCCCGCTCCGACACGGCGATGGTCGTGCACGTCTACGAGGGCCACAAGCGGGCCAGCGTGGTCTCCATACCCCGGGACACCCTGGTCGAGCGTCCCGAGTGCACGGACGCGAAGGGCAAGACGTACCCGGCGGCGGACATGGCGATGTTCAACTCGGCGTACACCACCGGTGGTGCCGCGTGTGCGGTCAAGACCGTGGAGTCCATGAGCGGCATCCGCATGGACCACTACATCGAGGTCGACTTCGCGGGCTTCGAGAAGCTCATCGATGTCCTCGGCGGGGTCGACATCACGACGACGAAGGACATCGAGGACCCCGACAGCCACCTGGACCTGAAGGCCGGGGAGCACACCCTCACGGGCAGGCAGGCGCTGGGCCTCGTCCGTACGCGGCACGGGGTGGGGGACGGCTCGGACCTCGGCCGTATCCAGCTTCAGCAGGCCTTCATCAAGGCCCTCATCGAGCAGGTGAAGGAGGTCGGCATCCTCTCCAGCCCCAAGAAGCTCTACGACCTCGCCGAGACCGCCACGGACGCCGTCACCACCGACTCCGACCTCGACTCCGTCAAGGACCTCGCCTCCTTCGCGGGCGGCCTCAAGGGCATCAGCTCCAAGAACATGACCATGGTCACGATGCCGGTCCGGTACGACCCCGCCGACCCCAACCGGGTGCTCGTGGCCGAGAAGAAGGCCGACCAGGTCTGGGCAGCCCTCAAGGCTGACAGGACCATCCCGAAGTCGGCGACGAAGGGTACGGCCACGGGGACGGCGGACGGGGTCGTGGCTGCCTCCTGAGGGTGACTGGGGGCTTTTTGCTTTCAGGGGCGCAGGGAACTGCGCGACAAGTTACGACGGACCCGCAGCCGCCCACCCCGCTGAAAAGGCACCCCATAGCGCGTGCTGAGCGGGGCCAGGTCACGCGGCCCGGCGCTCACGGGGTCGCCGCGCCCACCCGTGCCGCCCCAGCGGCACGACTGCCCGCAGCTGGGTGGGCGGGCGAGAGGTACGCGCCCGGCGGTTGGGTGGGCGGGCGAGAGGTACGCGCCTGGCGGTTGGGTGGGCGGGCGAGAGGTACGCACCCGCAGCCGGGTGGGCGGCGGGAGAGGCATGCACCCGGCGGCTGGGGGAGGCGGAATTGGCATGCGCCCCGCGGCTGGGCCGCTGCGGAGGCAGCTGGGCGTGTTTGTGGCGGCAGCCGCCGTGGCGCGGGAATACCTGAGCGCACCCCCCGGTTTTGGGAGATACGGCCAGTCCTGGCAGACTGGTACGTCGGCTCCGGTTCACGCTCCCGCATCCCGCGGATGCGACCCGGCGCCCTCCCGAAACTAGGAGACACCTTGAAGCGCGACATCCACCCCGAGTACGTCGAGACGCAGGTCAGCTGCACCTGTGGCGCGTCGTTCACCACCCGTAGCACGATCGAGAGCGGCACCATCCGTGCCGAGGTCTGCTCCGAGTGCCACCCGTTCTACACGGGCAAGCAGAAGATCCTCGACACCGGTGGCCGCGTGGCCCGCTTCGAGGCCCGCTTCGGCAAGGCTGCCGCTAAGAAGTAGCGAGCCCCCAGCGCCGGTCCGCGGTGCCCCCCTCGGGGGCGTCGGGACCGGCGCTTTGCGGTGCAGCGCACAGGCGCGGCCCATGGGTGCGACCCACGGGCGCAGCCCACTCACAACGTCGTACAGGGAGCCGGAGAGATGTTCGAGGCGGTCGAGGAACTGGTCGGGGAACACGCCGACCTGGAGAAGAAGCTCGCCGACCCGTCGGTCCACGCGGACCAGGCCAACGCGCGCAAGCTCAACAAGCGCTACGCGGAGCTGACCCCGATCGTCGGCACGTACCGCTCCTGGAAGCAGACCGGCGAGGACATCGACACGGCTCGTGGATTCATCGCGGACGACCCGGACTTCGCCGCCGAGGTCAAGGAGCTGGAGAAGCAGCGCGAGGAGTTGACGGAGAAGCTTCGGCTGCTCCTCGTCCCGCGCGACCCCAGCGACGACAAGGACGTCATCCTGGAGATCAAGGCGGGCGCCGGCGGCGACGAGTCCGCCCTCTTCGCCGGTGACCTCCTGCGCATGTACCTCCGGTACGCCGAGCGGGTCGGCTGGAAGACCGAGATCATCGACTCCACCGAGTCGGAGCTCGGCGGCTACAAGGACGTCCAGGTCGCGGTGAAGACCAAGGGCGGCCAGGGTGCCACCGAGCCCGGCCAGGGCGTCTGGGCCCGGCTGAAGTACGAGGGCGGCGTGCACCGCGTACAGCGCGTGCCGTCGACCGAGTCGCAGGGCCGGATCCACACCTCGGCCGCCGGTGTCCTTGTCACGCCCGAGGCCGAGGAGGTCGACGTCGAGATCCACGCGAACGACCTGCGGATCGACGTCTACCGGTCCTCCGGGCCCGGCGGGCAGTCCGTCAACACCACCGACTCCGCCGTGCGCATCACGCACATTCCCACCGGAGTCGTCGCCTCCTGCCAGAACGAGAAGAGCCAGCTGCAGAACAAGGAGCAGGCGATGCGTATCCTGCGCTCCAGGCTGCTCGCCGCGGCGCAGGAGGAGGCGGAGAAGGAAGCCGCCGACGCCCGCCGCAGCCAGGTCCGTACCGTCGACCGCTCCGAGAAGATCCGCACGTACAACTTCCCGGAGAACCGCATCTCGGACCACCGCGTCGGCTTCAAGGCGTACAACCTGGACCAGGTCCTGGACGGTGAACTCGACGCGGTGATCCAGGCCTGCGTCGACGCGGACTCGGCCGCGAAGCTGGCAGCCGCGTAAGGCACGTACGAGCACGAAGAGTACGACGGAGGACTTGCGTGCAGCATCATCTTGGGGGGCGACCCCCAAACCCCCGCGGCTTGCTGCTCGCGGAGGTGGCCCAGGCCACCCAGCGCCTGGCCGACGCCGGTGTGCCCTCGCCGCGCAACGACGCGGAGGAGCTCGCCGCGTTCGTGCACGGCGTCAAGCGGGGCGAGCTGCACACCGTCAAGGACTCCGACTTCGACGCCCGGTACTGGGAGGTCATCGCCCGCCGCGAGGCCCGCGAGCCGCTCCAGCACATCACCGGACGCGCGTACTTCCGCTACCTCGAACTGCAGGTCGGGCCAGGGGTGTTCGTGCCCCGGCCGGAGACCGAGTCCGTGGTCGGATGGGCCATAGACGCCGTCCGCGCGATGGACGTCGTCGAGCCGCTGATCGTCGATCTGTGCACCGGCTCCGGCGCCATCGCCCTCGCCCTCGCCCAGGAGGTGCCGCGTTCGCGCGTGCACGCCGTGGAGCTGTCCGAGGACGCCCTGACGTGGACCCGTAAGAACATGGCGGGCTCCAGGGTCGACCTGCGCCAGGGCAACGCCCTGGACGCCTTCCGCGACCTCGACGGCCACGTCGACCTGGTCGTCTCCAACCCGCCGTACATCCCGCTCACGGAGTGGGAGTACGTGGCACCCGAGGCCCGCGACTACGATCCCGAACTCGCCCTGTTCTCAGGGGAGGACGGCCTGGATCTGATCCGAGGCCTCGAACGCACAGCGCATCGGCTCCTCCGTCCCGGCGGTGTCGTCGTCATCGAGCACGCCGACACCCAGGGCGGCCAGGTGCCCTGGATCTTCACCGAGGAGCGGGGCTGGGCCGACGCGGCCGACCACCCGGACCTCAACAACCGGCCGCGGTTCGCGACCGCCCGCAAGGCGCTGCCCTGATGAGCACGCGCCCGACGACAGTTTTTCCGGAAGCCGAGCAGTACGTGTACGAGGAGGCCCGCTAGATGGCACGGCGATACGACACCAATGACGCGACCGACCGCGCCACCGGTCTGCGCGAGGCCGCGTCCGCCGTCCGCCGGGGCGAGCTCGTGGTGCTGCCGACGGACACCGTGTACGGCATCGGCGCGGACGCGTTCACCTCCGAGGCCGTGGCCGACCTCCTGGAGGCCAAGGGCCGGGGCCGCAACATGCCCACCCCCGTGCTCATCGGCTCCCCGAACACGCTGCACGGCCTCGTCACCGACTTCTCCGAGATGGCCTGGGAGCTCGTCGACGCGTTCTGGCCGGGGGCGCTCACGCTCGTCGCCAAGCACCAGCCGTCCCTCCAGTGGGACCTGGGCGACACCCGCGGCACGGTCGCCGTGCGCATGCCGCTGCACCCGGTCGCCATCGAGCTGCTGACCGAGGTCGGCCCCATGGCGGTCTCCTCGGCCAACCTGACCGGCCACCCGGCGCCGGAGAACTGTGACGCCGCGGAGGCGATGCTCGGCGACTCCGTCTCCGTCTACCTCGACGGCGGCCCGACCCCCGGCAACGAGCCGTCCTCGATCGTCGACGTCACGGGCAAGGTCCCGGTCCTGCTGCGTGCGGGCGCCCTGTCGGCGGAGGAGCTGCGCAAGGTCGTACCCGACCTCGAGGTGGCGAATTGACGGCCCCTGACGCGGGGCGTGGCATATGGGACGGGGAAGAGACGCGAACCTTCACGGGGCTGCCGCGAGACACCTTCCGCATCCTCCACGTCAGCACCGGCAACGTGTGCCGCTCGCCGATCACCGAGCGGCTGACCCGGCATGCCCTGGCGGACCGGCTCGGGGACCCGCTGTGGGGCGGTCTGGTCGTCGAGAGTGCCGGGACCTGGGGACACGAGGGCGCGCCCATGGAGGCCAACGCGGAGGCGGTCCTCGCGGACTTCGGCGCGGACGCCTCCGGCTTCACGGGCCGTGAACTGCTGGACGAGCACGTCATCCGCGCCGACCTGGTCCTGACCGCCACGCGCGACCACCGGCAGCAGGTCATCTCCATGGGCCACTCCGCCGGCCTGCGCACCTTCACCCTGAAGGAGTTCACCCGTCTCGTCCGGGCCATCGACCCGACCACCCTCCCTCCCCTGGAGGAGGGCATGGTCGTACGCGCGCGTGCGCTGGTCCGCGCCGCGGCCGCTCTACGCGGGTGGCTCCTGGCCCCGACGGCCGAGGCGGACGAGGTCTACGACCCGTACGGGGCCCCGCTGCCGTTCTTCCGCTCCGTGGGGGACGAGATACACCAGGCGCTGGACCCGGTCGTGACGGCGCTGACGGGGGTGCCCGCTCGGGCGTGACGCCGGGCGGCGGAGACGAGTCGGGGATCGGGCCGGGGGCGCCCGCTCGGGTGTAACACCGGGCGGGCTCGGTGGTGCGGGCCTACATTGGTCCTACGTCACCGTCGACGCCCCGGAGCCCACCATGTCGGTCACCCCTGTCCTAGAGGCCGATGTCCTGCGACGGCAGGACCCCGAGCTGGCCGACATCCTGCTCGGCGAGCTCGATCGGCAGTCGACGACGCTCCAGCTCGTCGCCGCCGAGAACTTCACGTCGCCCGCCGTGCTGGCCGCGCTGGGGTCCCCCCTCGCGAACAAGTACGCGGAGGGCTATCCGGGGGCACGCCACCACGGCGGCTGCGAGATCGTGGACGTCGCCGAGCGGCTGGCCGTGGAGCGGGCCAAGGCGCTGTTCGGGGCCGAGCACGCCAACGTCCAGTCCCACTCCGGCTCTTCGGCCGTCCTGGCCGCGTACGCCGCCCTGCTGCGCCCCGGCGACACGGTGCTGGCGATGGGGCTGCACTTCGGCGGCCACCTCACCCACGGGTCGCCCGCGAACTTCTCCGGCCGCTGGTTCGACTTCGTCGGCTACGGCGTCGAGGCGGAGTCGGGGCTCGTCGACCGCGAGCAGGTGCGCACACTGGCCCGTACGCATCGCCCCAAGGCCATCGTGTGCGGGTCGATCTCGTATCCCCGGCACATCGACTACGCGTTCTTCCGCGAGGTCGCCGACGAGGTGGGCGCGTATCTGATCGCCGACGCGGCCCATCCGATCGGGTTGGTCGCCGGGGGAGCGGCGCCCAACCCCGTGCCGTACGCCGACATCGTGTGCGCCACCACACACAAGGTGCTGCGCGGGCCGCGCGGCGGGATGCTGCTGTGCGGGAGCGAGCTGGCCGAGCGGGTGGACCGGGCGGTGTTCCCGTTCACACAGGGCGGCGCGCAGATGCACACCATCGCCGCCAAGGCCGTCGCGTTCGGGGAGGCGGCAACACCGGCGTACGCCGCGTACGCCCATCAGGTGGTCGCGAACGCGCGCGTGCTGGCCCAGGGGCTGGCCGAGGAGGGCCTCGCCGTCGTCACCGGCGGCACCGACACCCACCTCCTCACCGTCGATACCGCGCCACTCGGCGTCGACGGCCGCAGCGCGCGCGGACGGCTCGCGGCCGCCGGGATCGTCCTCGACTGCTGTGCCCTGCCCCACGGTGACGCCCGTGGCCTGCGGCTCGGCACGGCCGCGCTGACCACGCAGGGCATGGGCGAGGCGGAGATGGCACGGCTCGCCGTCCTGTTCGCGGGGGTGCTGCGGGACGGCGGCGACGGCAGGCGGACGCGTGAAGAAGTGCGGGATCTGGCCGGAAGATTTCCGCCGTATCCGCGCTGAGGTGGGGTAGACGCACCCCTGCACACAGCATCACGTGCAACCATCGTCGCTACCCGGAAGTCCCCAACCATATGCGCGCATCGCTAGGGTGTGGGGCTGTGATGGCCAGCGAGACCTGTGGGGAAGCCCGTGCGTGAATACCTCCTGACGCTCTGCATCACGGCCGCGGTGACGTACCTGCTGACAGGGCCGGTACGGAAATTCGCGATCGTGGCCGGAGCCATGCCGGAGATCCGTGCGCGCGACGTCCACCGAGAACCCACGCCCCGGCTCGGCGGCATCGCGATGTTCTTCGGCCTCTGCGCCGGTCTGCTGGTCGCCGACCACCTGACCAACCTCAGCGAGGTCTTCGCCGAGTCCAACGAACCGCGCGCGCTGCTCTCCGGGGCCGCGCTGATCTGGCTCATCGGCGTCCTGGACGACAAGTTCGAGATCGACGCCCTGATCAAGCTGGGCGGCCAGATGATCGCCGCCGGCGTGATGGTCATGCAGGGTCTGACGATCCTGTGGCTGCCCATCCCGACCGTCGGCATCGTCGCGCTGACCCAGTGGCAGGGCACGCTGCTCACGGTCGCCCTGGTCGTGATCACCATCAACGCGGTCAACTTCGTCGACGGCCTCGACGGTCTCGCGGCCGGCATGGTCTGCATCGCCTCCGCCGCGTTCTTCATGTACGCCTACCGCCTCTGGTACAGCTACGGCATCGAGGCCGCGGCCCCCGCCACCCTCTTCGCGGCGGTCCTGATGGGCATGTGCCTGGGCTTCATGCCGCACAACATGCACCCCGCGCGGATCTTCATGGGCGACTCCGGCTCGATGCTGATCGGCCTGGTGCTGGCGGCCGGCGCGATCTCGGTCACGGGCCAGGTCGACCCGGACGTGATGGGCCTGTACGGCTCGGAGCGCAACACGGTCTACTCGATGGTGCCGGTCTACATCCCGCTGCTGATGCCGCTCACCATCATCGCGATCCCGGCGGCCGACCTGATCCTCGCGATCGTGCGCCGCACCTGGCGCGGCCAGTCGCCGTTCGCCGCCGACCGGGGCCATCTGCACCACCGGCTCCTGGAGGTCGGGCACTCGCACAGCCGGGCCGTGCTGATCATGTACTTCTGGTCGGCGGTCATCGCCTTCGGCACCCTCGCCTACACCGTGAACGCGGCGTCCATGTGGATCGTCCTGGCGATCGCCATGCTCAGCGGTGTCGGCCTCTTCCTGCTCCTGCTGCCCCGCTTCACCCCGCGCGCCCCGCGCTGGGCCGAGGCCTTCGTCCCGCCCCGCTACCGCCGCCGTCGGGTGGCGGTCCCCGAGGCGGCCCTCGACCCCACCCGGGACTGGACCCCCTCCCTCAACGGCGCCACCGCCATCGGCGGCCGGACCAAGGACGAGCAGCCCAGCCCGGCGGGCGCCCGGCGCTGAGCGGCGCCTGATACCCCTCCCTTTCGGGTACCTCACGCAAGGTCGACACCCTGCCGGGTCGATCCAGGCGGCCGGGGGCCGTGTGCACACGCTGCACACGGCCCCCGGCCGTTCCGTCGTGCGGGCGCACCGCCGGGGCCCAGCGCTGACAGCAAGGTAAGAATCTGACTAACACTTTGCCGATGGCATGCAAGGGCCTGGGGGAGCAAAGCGGGCTTATACCAGACAAGTCGGCGTGGTTTCTGCACAGACGGGCGGGTTCACTCTCATGTGTGACACCGGGCACACCATTCAGGTAAAGACCTCATCAAATAGTTTGTGATACGGTTCACGAGAACCCGGGATGGAGCCGAAGGGCCGCAATGAGACGGTCCATCGGCGGTCCGTCGGCGTGAGATTTCCGCTCGCCCCCGGGGACTACGCTCGTCCATGACGACACCCTGCCCCCTTAAGCAAGCGGAGTTGCCGCCATGCCGTCCAATGACGCCCGGATCCTCCTTCAGGCAGCCGTACCCACGGCAGCCGCCGGCGCCATCGCCGCTGTCATCAGCGGTGTGGTCGTCGGAGGCAAGGGGGCTGTCGGCGCCATGGTCGCGGCGGTGATCACCGTTCTCTTCATGGGGATCGGGCTCTACGTTCTGCAGCGCACTGCCAAATCGCTTCCTCATCTGTTCCAGGCGATGGGCCTGATGCTCTACGCGGCACAAATTCTGCTGCTGTTCATCTTCCTGGCCGCGTTCAAGAACACCACGCTGTTCCACCCACGGGCCTTCGCGTTCACGCTGGTCGCCACCACCCTCGTGTGGATCGGCGCACAGACCCGCGCACACATGAAGTCCAAGATCCTCTACGTCGAACCCGATTCCTCGACGGGCAACAAGCCCGAAAAATCGGGGCACTCGTCGTGAGGAGTAGGGCCGGGATAAGCGTTCGCGGGAGACCCTGCTATCGTCCGGTGCCAACTGCGGCATCGCGGGCGCGGGCAATCGAGCTGACGCCTGCCCTAGTGCGAGGCTCGATGCCCCACAGCCGCCCTCACATCCGTAACACCAGTCCAGTGCCGACCCGCGGCTGTGCGCCGCGCCGACACAACGAGGTTGCCGTACCCATGCGCCACGCTGAAGGAGCCCGCGGTGAGTGCTGACCCGACGCAGGTGCTCGCCTTCGACACCGACTGCCACATCTTCGACGGCTGTGGTTTCGCCGAGGTTTCCCCCGGCCTGCATTCGTTCATGTTCGAGCCCCTGCTGGGCCACCATGACGACGCCATCTACTTCAACAAGACGATGCTGCTGGCGCTGCTCGGCTCGATCATCGTCATCGGGTTCTTCTGGGCCGCCTTCCGCAAGCCGCAGGTCGTCCCGGGCAAGCTCCAGATGGTCGCCGAGGCGGGCTACGACTTCATCCGGCGCGGTGTCGTCTACGAGACCATCGGCAAGAAGGAAGGCGAGAAGTACGTCCCACTCGTCGTCTCCCTCTTCTTCTTCATCTGGATGATGAACCTTTGGTCGATCGTCCCGATCGCCCAGTTCCCGGTCACCTCGATCATCGCCTACCCGGCAGTGCTCGCGGCGATCGTCTACATCCTGTGGGTCAGCCTGACCTTCAAGCGGCACGGCTTCGTCGGTGCGTTCAAGAACATCACCGGCTACAGCAAGGAACTGGGCCCGGTTCTGCCGCTGGCGATGTTCATCGAGTTCATCTCGAACCTGGTGGTCCGCCCCTTCACGCACGCGGTGCGACTGTTCGCGAACATGTTCGCCGGCCACACCCTGCTGCTGCTCTTCACGATCGCCAGCTGGTACCTGCTCAACGGCATGGGCATCGCCTACGCGGGTGTCTCTTTCATCATGGTCATCGTGATGACGGCCTTCGAGCTCTTTGTGCAGGCCCTTCAGGCGTACGTCTTCGTACTTCTGACCTGCACCTTCATCCAGGGCGCGCTCGCCGAGCACCACTGAGTACCCGCGCTCTCACCCACCCTGAAGACGTCCGGTGGCCAACCCCCACCGGTCCTTGAAAGAGAAGGAAGAACTGGCATGTCTACTCTTGCCGCTGTCACCGGTGACCTCAAGGCCCTCGGCTCCATCGGCTACGGTCTCGCCGCCATCGGCCCCGGCGTCGGCGTCGGCATCATCTTCGGTAACGGCACCCAGGCCCTGGCCCGCCAGCCCGAGGCCGCCGGCCTGATCCGTGCCAACCAGATCCTCGGCTTCGCCTTCTGTGAGGCGCTCGCCCTGATCGGTCTGGTTATGCCGTTCGTCTACGGCTCCTGACTCCTTCAGGCTGACGACCGACCCAGACGAAAGGCAACGACATGAGCCAGCTGCTCATTCTGGCGCAGACCGAGGGGGAGCATCTCGAAAACCCCCTCATCCCGCCGATCCCTGAGCTCGTCATCGGCCTCCTCGCCTTCGTCATCGTCTTCGGCTTCCTCGCCAAGAAGCTCCTCCCGAACATCAACAAGGTTCTGGAAGAGCGCCGCGAGCAGATCGAGGGCGGTATCGAGAAGGCTGAGGCCGCTCAGACCGAGGCCCAGAGCGTGCTCGAGCAGTACAAGGCTCAGCTCGCCGAGGCCCGGCACGAGGCCGCGCGACTGCGCCAGGAGGCGCAGGAGCAGGGCGCGACGCTCATCGCCGAGATGCGCGCCGAGGGCCAGCGGCAGCGTGAGGAAATCATCGCCGCCGGTCACTCGCAGCTCGAGGCCGACCGCAAGGCCGCCTCTTCGGCGCTGCGTCAGGACGTCGGCAAGCTCGCCACCGACCTGGCCGGCAAGCTCGTCGGTGAGTCCCTGGAGGACCACGCCCGGCAGAGCCGCGTCATCGACCGCTTCCTCGATGATCTCGAGGAGAAGGCCGAGGCCGCACGATGAACGGAGCGAGCCGCGAGGCCCTGGCAGCCGCACGTGAGCGTCTCGACGCGCTGACGGACTCCACGTCCGTGGACGCGGCGCAGCTCGCCGACGAGCTGGCCGCCGTCACCGCGCTGCTCGACCGCGAGGTGTCGCTGCGTCGGGTCCTGACCGACCCGGCGCAGGCCGGCGAGGCCAAGGCCGAACTGGCCGGCCGCATCCTCGGGGGCCAGGTCGGCGCGACCACCGCCGACCTGGTGTCCGGTCTGGTGCGCTCCCGCTGGTCGCAGTCCCGCGACCTGGTGGACGCGCTGGAGCAGCTGGCCGCCGTCGCCGACCTCACCGCCGCGCAGCAGTCGGGCACGCTCGACGACGTCGAGGACGAACTGTTCCGGTTCGGCCGGATCGTCGCCTCGAACACCGAGCTGCGGTCCGCCCTGACCGACCGTGCCGCAGGCGCCTCGGCCAAGGGTGAGCTGCTGCGCAGCCTGCTCGGCGGCCGCGCCAAGGCCACCACCGAGCGTCTGGTGACGCGCCTGGTGACCGCGCCGCGTGGACGTAGCCTGGAAGCGGGACTCGAGTCCCTGTCCAAGCTCGCCGCCGAGCGCCGGGACCGCATGGTCGCCGTCGTCACCTCGGCGGTCCCGCTGAGCGACCCGCAGAAGCGACGCCTCGGCGCCGCCCTGGCGAAGCTCTACGGCCGTGCCATGCACCTCAACCTCGACGTGGACCCAGGCGTCCTCGGCGGGATCAGGGTCCAGGTCGGTGACGAGATCATCAACGGCTCGATCGCGGACCGACTCGAGGACGCCGGCCGCCGCCTGGCGAGCTAGCACAAACTTCATAGCAGTACGTACGTGTACCTACGGCCCGGTTGGGCCGTGCAGAGGATTCACCTCGTTCAGGGGGGAGTCCCCATCCCCCCAAGTGAAACTTCGGGCCCAACAAGGAGAGCAGGGAACCCAGATGGCGGAGCTCACGATCCGGCCGGAGGAGATCCGGGACGCGCTGGAGAACTTCGTCCAGTCGTACAAGCCGGACGCGGCCTCGCGCGAGGAGGTCGGTACGGTCACCCTTGCCGGCGACGGCATCGCGAAGGTCGAGGGACTTCCCTCGGCCATGGCCAACGAACTGCTGAAGTTCGAGGACGGCACCCTCGGCCTCGCGCTCAACCTGGAAGAGCGCGAGATCGGCGCCATCGTCCTCGGTGAGTTCAGCGGCATCGAGGAGGGTCAGCCGGTCACCCGTACCGGCGAGGTCCTGTCGGTCGCCGTGGGCGAGGGCTACCTCGGCCGCGTCGTCGACCCGCTCGGCAACCCGATCGACGGCCTCGGCGAGATCGAGACGTCCGGCCGCCGCGCCCTCGAGCTGCAGGCCCCGGGCGTCATGGCCCGTAAGTCGGTGCACGAGCCGATGGAGACCGGCTACAAGGCCGTCGACGCGATGACCCCGATCGGCCGCGGTCAGCGTCAGCTGATCATCGGTGACCGCCAGACCGGCAAGACCGCCCTGGCCGTCGACACGATCATCAACCAGCGCGACAACTGGCGCTCGGGCGACGTGAACAAGCAGGTCCGCTGCGTCTACGTCGCCATCGGCCAGAAGGGCTCGACCATCGCCTCCGTGCGTGGCGCCCTCGAAGAGGCCGGCGCGCTGGAGTACACGACCATCGTCGCCGCCCCGGCGTCCGACCCGGCCGGCTTCAAGTACCTGGCGCCGTACACCGGCTCGGCCATCGGCCAGCAGTGGATGTACGAGGGCAAGCACGTCCTGATCATCTTCGACGACCTGTCGAAGCAGGCCGACGCCTACCGCGCCGTGTCGCTGCTGCTGCGCCGCCCGCCGGGCCGTGAGGCCTACCCGGGTGACGTCTTCTACCTGCACTCCCGTCTGCTGGAGCGCTGCGCGAAGCTCTCCGACGACCTGGGTGCCGGCTCGATGACCGGTCTGCCGATCGTCGAGACGAAGGCCAACGACGTCTCGGCGTTCATCCCGACCAACGTCATCTCCATCACCGACGGCCAGTGCTTCCTGGAGTCGGACCTCTTCAACGCCGGTCAGCGCCCCGCGCTGAACGTCGGTATCTCCGTCTCCCGAGTCGGTGGTTCCGCCCAGCACAAGGCGATGAAGCAGGTCTCCGGCCGTCTGCGCCTCGACCTCGCCCAGTACCGTGAGCTGGAGGCGTTCGCCGCCTTCGGTTCCGACCTGGACGCCGCGTCGAAGTCGCAGCTGGAGCGCGGTCAGCGGCTGGTCGAGCTGCTCAAGCAGCCTCAGTACCAGCCGATGCCGACCGAGGACCAGGTCGTCTCCGTGTGGGCCGGTACCACCGGCAAGATGGACGACGTACCGGTCGCCGACGTCCGCCGCTTCGAGAAGGAGCTGCTTGAGTACCTGCACCGCAAGGAGCAGGGCCTCATGACCTCCATCAAGGAGGGCGGCAAGATGTCGGACGACACGCTGACCGCTGTCGCCGACGCGATCGCCGACTTCAAGAAGCAGTTCGAGACCGCCGACGGCAAGCTGCTCGGCGAGGACGCTCCGGCGGCCGTCAACGTCTCCAAGTGACGTAAGGAAGGGACCTGACTCATGGGAGCCCAGCTCCGGGTCTACAAGCGTCGCATCCGATCCGTCACCGCGACCAAGAAGATCACCAAGGCGATGGAGATGATCGCCGCTTCGCGTGTCGTCAAGGCACAGCGCAAGGTGGCGGCCTCCGCGCCGTACGCGACCGAGCTCACCCGCGCGGTCACGGCGGTCGGAACCGGTTCGAACACCAAGCACCCGCTGACCACGGAGGCGGAGACGGCGACCCGTTCCGCGGTGCTGCTCCTCACGAGCGACCGCGGACTGGCCGGCGCCTTCAACTCCAACGCCATCAAGGCCGCCGAGCAGCTCACGGCGCGTCTTGAGGCGGAGGGCAAGGAGGTCGACACGTACATCGTCGGCCGCCGCGGTCTGGCCCACTACAACTTCCGCGAGCGCAAGGTCGTGGAGTCGTGGTCGGGCTTCACCGACGAGCCCAGCTACGCGGACGCGAAGAAGGTGGCGGCTCCGCTGATCGAGGCCATCGAGAAGGAGACGGCTGACGGCGGCGTGGACGAACTCCACATCGTCTTCACCGAGTTCGTCTCGATGATGACGCAGACGGCGCTCGACGCCCGTCTGTTGCCGCTCCGTCTCGACGAGGTGGCGCAGGAGTCGGCGCCGAAGGGCGAGATCCTTCCGCTGTACGACTTCGAGCCGTCGGCGGAGGACGTCCTCGACGCCCTGCTGCCGCGCTACGTCGAGAGCCGTATCTACAACGCGCTGCTCCAGTCGGCTGCCTCCAAGCACGCCGCAACGCGCCGTGCGATGAAGTCGGCGACCGACAACGCGGGAGATTTGATCAACACGCTCTCCCGCCTTGCCAACGCGGCCCGCCAGGCCGAAATCACCCAGGAAATCAGCGAGATCGTCGGTGGCTCCGCAGCCTTGGCCGACGCGACCGCGGGGAGTGACAGGTAATGACGACGACAGTTGAGACGGCCGTTGCCACGGGCCGCGTCGCCCGGGTCATCGGCCCGGTCGTCGACGTGGAATTCCCCGTCGACGCCATGCCGGAGATCTACAACGCCCTTCACGTCGAGGTGGCCGACCCGGCCCAGGACGGCGCGAAGAAGACGCTGACCCTGGAGGTCGCCCAGCACCTGGGTGACGGCCTGGTCCGCACGATCTCGATGCAGCCCACCGACGGTCTGGTCCGCCAGGCCCCGGTCACCGACACCGGCACGGGCATCAGCGTCCCGGTCGGCGACTTCACCAAGGGCAAGGTGTTCAACACCCTCGGTGAGGTGCTGAACACCGACGAGCAGTACGAGGGCGAGCGCTGGACCATCCACCGCAAGGCCCCCAACTTCGACGAGCTCGAGTCGAAGACCGAGATGTTCGAGACCGGCGTCAAGGTCATCGACCTTCTCACCCCGTACGTCAAGGGTGGAAAGATCGGCCTGTTCGGCGGTGCCGGCGTCGGCAAGACGGTGCTCATCCAGGAGATGATCTACCGCGTCGCCAACAACCACGACGGTGTCTCCGTGTTCGCCGGTGTCGGTGAGCGCACCCGTGAGGGCAACGACCTCATCGAGGAGATGGCGGAGTCGGGCGTCATCGACAAGACCGCCCTGGTCTTCGGTCAGATGGACGAGCCCCCGGGCACCCGTCTGCGTGTGGCCCTGGCCGGTCTGACCATGGCGGAGTACTTCCGCGATGTGCAGAAGCAGGACGTGCTGTTCTTCATCGACAACATCTTCCGCTTCACCCAGGCCGGTTCCGAGGTGTCGACCCTGCTCGGCCGTATGCCCTCCGCGGTGGGTTACCAGCCGAACCTGGCCGACGAGATGGGTCTCCTCCAGGAGCGCATCACCTCGACCCGTGGTCACTCGATCACCTCGATGCAGGCGATCTACGTCCCCGCGGACGACCTGACCGACCCGGCCCCGGCCACCACCTTCGCCCACCTCGACGCGACGACGGTTCTCTCCCGTCCGATCTCCGAGAAGGGCATCTACCCGGCCGTGGACCCGCTGGACTCCACGTCCCGCATCCTGGACCCGCGCTACATCGCGGCGGACCACTACAACACCGCCATGCGCGTCAAGACGGTGCTGCAGAAGTACAAGGACCTCCAGGACATCATCGCGATCCTCGGTATCGACGAGCTGGGCGAGGAGGACAAGCTCACCGTCCACCGTGCCCGTCGCGTGGAGCGCTTCCTGTCCCAGAACACCCACGTCGCCAAGCAGTTCACCGGCGTCGACGGGTCGGACGTCCCGCTGGAGGAGTCGATCACCGCGTTCAACGCGATCATCGACGGCGAGTACGACCACTTCCCTGAGCAGGCGTTCTTCCTGTGCGGTGGTATCGAGGACCTGAAGAAGAACGCGAAGGAGCTCGGCGTCTCCTGACGCCCGGCGACTCGTGAACAGTGGGGGGCGAGACCACACCGCATGGGGTGCGTCCCGCCCCCCTCTGTACGCCCACTAGAATTGACCCAACACCCGGCGGAAGCGCCGGGTGGTGACCCGAGGAGCCACCTTGGCTGCTGAGCTGCACGTCGCACTGGTCGCGGCCGACCGAGAGGTCTGGTCGGGCCAGGCCACCCTGGTCGTCGCGCGCACCACGTCCGGCGACATCGGCGTCATGCCCGGTCACCAGCCGCTGCTCGGTGTGCTGGAATCGGGCCCGGTGACCATCCGTACGAGTGAGGGCGGCACTGTCGTCGTCGCTGTGCACGGCGGTTTCATCTCGTTCGCGGACAACAAGCTGTCCCTGCTGGCCGAGGTCGCCGAGCTGGCCGACGAGATCGACGTCCAGAGTGCGGAGCGCGAGCTGGAGCGCGCGAAGGCGGAGGGCGATGCCGCCGCCGAGCGCCGCGCGGATGTACGACTGCGTACGGCGGGTGCGCGCTGAGCGCGGACGCCGTGTGATGCTGTACCTCAGCCGCGGCTGGGTCTGGATGTCTTCATCCTGATCCGGCCGCGGCTGAGGCAAATGTGGGTGTTTTTTACGTTTCATTACCTAGCAGTTCCATTACCTAGGAGACGAGGAGGTCGGTGTCGATGGTCCTCGCTCTGACTGTGTGCGGGTCGGTGATCGCGCTCGTGGTGGTGGGGCTCTTCGTCTTCGGGCTGCGCCGCCGTCTCATCCAGCGTTCCGGCGGCACCTTCGACTGCAGCCTCCGCTGGGAGGCCCCCGAGAAACCCGGCGACGAGAACGGCAAGGGCTGGGGCTACGGCGTCGCCCGCTACAACGGCGACCGCATCGAGTGGTACCGCGTCTTCTCGTACTCCCCCCGCCCCCGCCGCGTCCTGGAGCGCTCGTCGATCGAGGTGGCCGGGCGCCGCACCCCCGACGGCGAGGAGGAGCTGGCGCTGCTCTCCGACGCCGTGATCCTCGCGTGTCTGCACCGCGGGACCCGTCTTGAGCTGGCGATGAGCGATGACGCGCTGACCGGTTTCCTCGCGTGGCTGGAGGCAGCCCCGCCCGGACAGCGAGTGAATGTGGCGTAGCCACATTCACTCGCTGGGTGGGGGTCCCCCCGGACGAAGTCTGGGGGAGCGTCAACGTGGCGCAGCCGCTACTTGAGCCCGTTGCTGATCGCGCTCACCAGCTCTCCGCCGCTGGTGTCGCCGCTGAACTCCCAGAAGAACGCGCCGCCCAGGCCCTGGTTCTTGGCCCAGGTCATCTTCGTGCCGATGGTGGCGGGGGTGTCGTAGCTCCACCAGTTGGTGCCGCAGTGCGCGTAGGCCGTGCCGGCGATGGTGCCGGTGGCCGGGCAGGAGTTCTTGAGCACCTTGTAGTCCTCGATGCCGGCCTCGTAGGTGCCGGTGGCGGCGCCGGTCGCCGTGCCGCCGGGGGCGGACTGGGTGACGCCGGTCCAGCCGCGCCCGTAGAAGCCGATGCCGAGCAGCAGCTTCGAGGCCGGGACGCCCTTCGACCTCAGCTTGGCGATCGCGTCGGCGGAGTTGAAGCCGGCGGTCGGGATGCCGGAGTACGACGTTAGCGGGGAGTGCGGGGCGGTCGGGCCGGTGTTCGCCCAGGCGCCGAAGTAGTCGTACGTCATCACGTTGTACCAGTTCAGCGAGGCCGCGGCGCCGCCGTAGTCGGCCGCGTCGATCTTGCCGCCGGAGGAGCCGTCGGCGGTGATGGCCGCGGTGACCAGGTAGTTCGAGCCGAACTCGGTGCGCAGCGCCGACATCAGGTTCTTGAAGGCCGCCGCACCCGAGGTGTCGCAGGTCAGGCCGCAGGCGTTCGGGTACTCCCAGTCGATGTCGATGCCGTCGAAGACGTCGGCCCAGCGCGGGTCCTCCACGACGGCCTTGCAGGACTTGGCGAAGGCGGCCGGGTTCTGCGCGGCCTGGCCGAAGCCGCCGGAGTAGGTCCAGCCGCCGAACGAGTACAGCACCTTGATGTGCGGGTACTTCGCCTTCAGCTGGCGGAGCTGGTTGAAGTTGCCGCGCAGCGGCTGGTCCCAGGTGTCGGCGGTGCCGCTCACGGACTGGTCGGCGGTGTACGCCTTGTCGGTGGCCGCGTAGGCGTCGTCCAGCACGCACTGGCCGTTCTTGACGTTGCCGAAGGCGTAGTTGATATGGGTGATCTTCGCGGCGGAGCCCGAGGTCACCAGGTTCTTCACGTGGTAGTTGCGGCCGTAGACGCCCCACTCGGTGAAGTAGCCGAGGTTGATCTTCGAGGCGGGGTTCGGGTTCGTGCCGCCCGTGGTGCGTACGGCCGCCGCGCCGCTCACCGGTCCGGTCTGGTCGGCGGTGTCACGGGCCTGGACGGTGTACGAGTAGTCGGTGCCGGCGGTGAGGCCGGTGTCCGTGTAGGTCGTGCCGGTGACGGTGGCGACCTTGGTGCCGCCGCGCAGGACGTCGTAGTTCTTGATCCCCTTGTCGTCGGTGGCCGCGCTCCAGCCGAGCTTCACCGAGGTGTTGGTGACGTCGGAGGTGGTCGGGGTGCCGGGGGCGGAGGGCGCCGCGTCACCGGGGACGGACGGGCCGCCGTCGCAGCTTCCGCCGTTCAGCTTGCAGTTGGCCGGGGAGCCTGAGCCGCTCCCGTTGAAACCGAAGGAGACGGAGGCGCCCGGGGCGAGGGTGCCGTTCCAGGACTTGTTCTTGGCGGTCCAGTGGGTGCCGGAGGACGTGACGTCCGCGTCCCAGGCCGAGGTGATGGACGTGCCGGAGGGGAAGTCCCACTCGACGGTCCAGGAACTGAGGGTCGTGGTGCCGGTGTTCTTCACCGTCCACTTGCCTTCGAAGCCGGTGCTCCAGTCCTGGGTCTTGGCGTAGGTGGCGGTCGCCTCCGTGGCCGCTTGCGCGGGGGTGGCGAGACCGACCAGACCGGCGAGGGGGAGGAGAAGGGTGGCGAGACCCGCTATGGCTCTGTGCCTGAAGCGCATGTGCGCCTCCTTGTGGGGTGTCGTGAGCATGAGCATGACGTGGCGCAGTGCGCCGAGAATAGAAAGGTCTGGACCATAGGTCAATGGGTCTGGACCAGTGCGCTCACGCGGGGCAACCCCGATGGGTCAGACCCCCAACTCCTGGGCCAGCACGGCCGCTTGGACCCGACTGCGTAGATCGAGCTTCCCCAGCAGGCGGCTGACGTGCGTCTTCACCGTCGCCTCGGCCATGTCCAGCCGCCGGGCGATCTCCGCGTTCGACAGCCCCTCCCCGAGACAGGAGAGCACCTCCCGCTCGCGCCGGGTGAGCGCGTCGAGGACGGACGGATCGGCGGTGGACTCCCGTACGGGCCTGCCGGCGAACTCGGCGATCAGCCGCCGGGTGACGGCCGGGGCGATCAGACCCTCGCCGCGCCCCACCGCCCGTACGGCCTCGATGAGGTCCTTCGCCTCCGTGTTCTTGAGCAGGAAACCGGCGGCACCGGCCCGCAGCGCCCCGAAGACATACTCATCGAGGTCGAAGGTGGTGAGCACGAGCACGTCGGCCAGCCCCTCGGCGACGACCTGCCGGGTCGCCGACACCCCGTCCAGCCGCGGCATCTGCACGTCCATCAGCACCAGGTCGGGTCGTAGCTCCCGTGCGAGCGCCACCGCCCGCTCCCCGTCCGCCGCCTCCCCGACCACCTCGATGTCCGGCGCGCTGCCCAGGATGAGCACCAGCCCGGCCCGTACGGCGGCCTGGTCCTCGGCGATGACCACACGGATCATGCGGGTTCTCCTTCGGTGACGGGGAGGGTGGCGCGGACGCTCCAGATCTTGCCGTCTCCCGAGCTCTCGGGGCCCGCCTCGAAGGTGCCGCCCAACAGGGCGACCCGCTCCCGCATCCCGACCAGACCGGCGCCTGAACCGGGCGCGCTGGGGCCGTCGCGATCGCCGTACGGGCTGGTCACGGCGATGTCGAGGGAGCCGTCCGACTGCCGTACCGCCACGGTGACCCGGCCGGGGGAGGCGTGTTTGAGGGCGTTCGTCAACGACTCCTGGACGATGCGGTAGGCCGCCAGTTCGACGGGGACGGGCAGGGAGTCACCGTGGTCGGCGTCCAGCGAGACGTCGAGACCGTTGGTGCGGGCGCCCTCGACGAGCGGGCCCAGGCCGTCGAGCGTGGGCGCGGCGGACGGCTCGGTGTCGTCGCTCGCATCCCGCAGGATGCCGATCAGCCGGCGCATCTCGGCCAGCCCCTCGACGCTGTTCTCGCGGATGACCCCGAGGGCCTGCCGGGAGGTGTCCGGGTCGTCGAGGGAGAGCGCGGCCGTGGAGTGGATCGCGATCGCGGACAGGTGGTTGGCCACCATGTCGTGCAACTCCCGGGCCATGCGCGCCCGTTCGGACACGACGGCCTGGGCCCGGTCCATCTCCGCGAGCAGCGCGGTCTGTTCGGCACGCAGCCGGGCGGCTTCGGCGGCGTCGCGGTGGTTGCGGACGATCCAGCCGGTCATGGCGGGCATGAGGGCGACCAGTCCGACGACCAG
The DNA here is from genome assembly GCF_024612015.1 of Streptomyces sp. CA-210063. Lineage (NCBI taxonomy): Bacteria > Bacillati > Actinomycetota > Actinomycetes > Kitasatosporales > Streptomycetaceae > Streptomyces > Streptomyces sp. CA-210063. The sequence continues at coordinate 3,206,500 of NZ_CP102512.1, read as the reverse complement.
ACCGATCAGCAGGGCGTCCGGCTTCCGGAAGGCCCCGAGGGGCACCACCGTGAAGGCCACGGTGGCCAGTCCGGCGATCCAGGGGACCCGGCGGGCCGTGGCGGGCGGACCGTACAGCACGGCCGCGTACACCAGGTCGGTGAACATCAGCACCGTGAGCAGGTTGCCCTGGGTGATGGTGTCCAGAGTCAGGGCGGCCCACCCGACCAGCAGGGCCGTGCGCGGCGTGGTGCGGCGCAGCGCCTCGCAGCCGGCGGTCACGACGAGTGGCAGCAGGATCCACCAGCGGCCGTCGAGCACCACGATCCCGTCGCGGGCCGTGCGCGTGCCGAGGTCCAGGCCCCACAGCAGCAGACCGCCGAGGAGTCCGGCGACGGCGATGTACACGTCCATGCGGTGCGGGCGGGGCAGTCGTACGGCCATGCCTCACATCCAACACGGGCCGTGGGCTCCGCGCCTGATGCCCACGAACGGTCCTGGACTGCATCTTTCGATGTACCGCGACTTCGTCACCGCCGACGACGCGTCGGGGGCCCGCCGCCGGGAGCCTGGAAGGGTGACCGAGAGGAGCGAGTCGTGATCGTCGCGTTGATCATCGCCTGTGAGGTCGGCTTCTGGGTGCTGCTGGCACTGGCCCTGGCCGTCCGGTACCTACTGAAGAAGCGCCGGGCCAGTGTCGTGCTGCTGCTCTGCGAGCCCGTGCTGGAGCTGGTGCTGTTCGTCGTGACCGCGATCGACCTGAAGAACGGCGCCGAGCCGAGCTGGGAGCACGGCCTGGCGGCGCTCTACATCGGCTTCACCGTGGGCTACGGCCACTACATGATCAGCTGGCTCGACGGCCACGCGGCGCATCGCCTGGGCGGCGGGCCCAAGCCGGTGGGCCCGCCGAAGTACGGCCTGGCCAGGGCCCGCCATGAGGGCAAACTCTGGGTGCGGACGCTGGTGGCGGCGGGCGTCGCGCTCGTGCTGCTCCAGGGCGCCGTCTGGTACGTGGGCGGCGACGGGAACGTCGAGTCGCTGCGGTCGTTCCAGTGGGCGGCGCTCAGGGCCGCCGGTATCCATGGGCTGGTCGCCCTCGCGTACACGATCTGGCCGAAGAAGGAGCCGGTGCCGGAGACGACCCCGGTGCCGGAGAAGGCCCCGGCACCGGAGAAGGGCTCCCGCTGACCCGAACGCGTCAGCGTTCCCCTCCCGGCACCCACAGCACATCCCCGACCTCCTTGTTCGCCGTCCGCGCCAGGATGAACAGGAGGTCGGAGAGGCGGTTGAGGTAGGTCGCGGTGAGGGGGTTCATGTCGTCGCCGTGGACCTCCAGGGCCGCCCACGTGGAGCGTTCGGCCCGGCGTACGACCGTGCAGGCCTGGTGGAGGAGGGCCGCGCCGGGCGTGCCGCCGGGCAGGATGAAGGAGCGGAGCTTCTCCAGCCGCTCGTTGAAGTGGTCGCAGTCCGCCTCCAGCTTGTCGATGTAGAACTGCTCGACGCGGAGGGGCGGGAACTCGGGGTTCTCGACGACCGGGGTGGAGAGGTCGGCCCCGACGTCGAACAGGTCGTTCTGGACGCGGGTGAGGACCTTGACGACCTCCTCGGCCAGCCCGCCCAGGGCGATCGCCACCCCGATCGCCGCGTTGGCCTCGTTGGCGTCCGCGTACGCCGAGATCCGCGGATCGGTCTTGGGCACCCGGCTCATGTCGCCGAGGTTGGTGGTGCCCTTGTCGCCGGTCCTGGTGTAGATGCGCGTCAGATTGACCATGTGACCAGCGTAGTTACGCTCCGGCCGTCCGGACGACACGTGTGCCCACCGTCACGGCGAGCGCCGTGCGGCCGACGGCGACCGGATCCCCCCGATGGTCCCGCCGACGACTCCCTGCCCGCCCTGATCGCCGGTCAGATCGACGGGGTGCACCGGACGGTGACGGCCGTCACCGGGCGCGAGACGCTCGCCCGGCGCAATCCGGACGAAGTGCCCCGAGAGGTGCTTCGGCTTCTGGACGGGACGGAGGGCCTGTTGACCGAGAAGGTCCTCAACTGCGCCGTACGACCCTCCGAGTGAGCGCTGCCGGTGTGATGTCCGTCCCTTGAGACGTGACTCGCGTTACTAAGCGGTCACACAGCCCCTCACGAGCGCTAGTGTCCGGCCGAGAGGTAACCCATCGACAGCGCGTACCAGGGGAGTCGCACAGTGGCACGGAAGCTCGCCGTGATCGGAGCCGGGCTCATGGGGTCCGGTATCGCCCAGGTGTCCGCGCAGGCGGGCTGGGACGTCGTCCTGCGTGACGTCACCGACGAGGCGCTGAACCGTGGCATCGGCGGCATCACGGCGTCGTACGACAAGTTCGTGAGCAAGGGGAAGTTGGCGGCCGAGGACGCCGAGGCCGCGCTGGGGCGGATCACCGCCACCACCGACCTCGACGCGGCGGCCGACGCGGACATCGTCGTCGAGGCCGTCTTCGAGAAGCTCGAAGTGAAGCACGAGATCTTCAGGGCGCTCGACAAGGTCGTCCGCGAGGACACCGTCCTCGCCTCGAACACCTCCGCCATCCCGATCACCAAGATCGCGGCCGCCACCGAGCGGCCCGAGCGGGTCGTCGGGGTGCACTTCTTCTCGCCGGTGCCGATGATGCAGCTGTGCGAACTGGTGCGTGGCTACAAGACGAGTGACGAGACACTCGCCACCGCACGGGAGTTCGCCGAGTCGGTCGGCAAGACCTGCATCGTCGTCAACCGTGACGTCGCCGGCTTCGTGACGACCCGTCTCATCTCCGCCCTCGTCGTCGAGGCCGCGAAGCTCTACGAGTCGGGCGTCGCCACCGCCGAGGACATCGACCTCGCCTGCAAGCTGGGCTTCGGCCATGCGATGGGACCGCTGGCCACGGCCGACCTGACGGGCGTCGACATCCTGCTGCACGCCACCAGCAACATCTACACCGAGTCCCAGGACGAGAAGTTCGCCCCTCCGGAGCTGATGCGCCGGATGGTGGACGCCGGTGACATCGGACGCAAGAGCGGGCAGGGCTTCTACACCTACTGACGGCGGCGCGCGTCACGGGCGGCACTTCCCACGCATGTGAACGCATGAGCCTCTCGGGCCTCACCCCTTGAGGTGAATTCGGTATCGGTTCGCTCACAGACGGCAACCTGACGGTGTCAAAAGCCGTCAGACGTTGCATCACCCACATCACGGAGTACGAGACGCACTCACGGGGAGCGCTTATGTACATCAGGGGCGACCACGCCGAGCTGGTCGTCGGGGGCCGCCTCGACGTACGCAGCGCGGCGGACGCCCGTACGGTCCTGCACTCGGCCGTCGACGACGGAGCCGGCGACCTGGTGCTCGACCTGTCAGAGCTGGACTCCTGGGACGCCACCGGACTCGGGGTGATCATGGGAGCCCACCGGCGGGCGGGACGGTGCGGACGGCGGCTGGTGCTGCGCGATGTACCACCGCAGATGCAGCGGCTGCTCGTGGCCACCCGGCTGCACCGCATCCTGGCGATCGAGGGCGGCATCGGACTGGAGTCATTGCCCAGAGTGTGAACGCGTGTGCGGAGCCGTACGTATGGCTCGGTGTGTGCGGGACACCCGGTCGGCATGGCCGCTTCCGGTCGTCATGAGGCCAAGGGGACCATGGGGACCATGGGGGCGAAACGCACCACACGCCCAATCCTCACGAGACTGTGACGTCTCGGACGGCGCGGTACCCCGGACTGTCGGAGATACTGTGCGAAGGTTTAGGGTTCGGCTGCCCGCTGCCAGCTACCCTCGAGCGGGTTCCGGACCAGAAGCGACAGCGCGGTGTGCGGCAAGGCCGGGAGGGGCTCCAGCACACGAGACGCTTTTGGGGGGCTAGAACCGATGGACCCGAACAACCGGGGACCCGCAGAGTACGGCCACGACGACGAACAGGCGCAGAGCAAGCGTCCACCACGTGACGCCCTCACCCAGGATTTCGACCGGCACGCCCCGTCACTCGCCCGCACCGTCCAGCTCGTCTCGGGTGACTTCCTGCTCACCGTCAACCCCGTCGACGGCAGCGAGATAGAGAACTGCCCACCGGGCGAACTGCCTGGTCCGCCCGTCAAGCACACGCCCGTCGAGCGCGCCGAGATCGACCGCGCCGCCCGGCCGCCGGTGCCCCCGGGCCCCTCGCTGCCCCGGCTGCCCCTGCTCCAGCGCGACGACGAGAGGGAGCGGCTCGTACGGCTCCTCGCGCGCGGCCGCTCCGTCCGCCTCACCGGCGCACCCGGCTCCGGCCGCACCACACTCCTCGACGCGGTCGCCGAGGACTGCGCGGACCTGGCGCCCGACGGCGTCGTACGACTGAGCGGCTTTGGGCGTACGGTCGACGATCTGCTGCATGAGTTGTTCGCAGCCGTGTACAGCACACCGCTGTTCCGGCCCGCCCGGCAGCAGATCCTCGACGTCGTGCGGGACATCGGCGCGGTCGTCGTCCTCGACGACCTGGAGTTCGGCGGGGCCGCGCTCGACGAACTGCTCGACGCGACCCCCGAGTGCGCCTTCCTGATCGGCGCCACCCACGACACCCCTCTGCCGTCCGCCGACGCACCCCTGGAAGAGATCGTGCTCGGCGGCTTCGACCGGGCCGGCAGCGAGCAGCTGCTGGAGCGCGCCGTCGGGCGGGCGCTCACCGAGGAGGAGTCGAACTGGGCCGGTGACCTCTGGTTCGAGTCCGAGGGGCTGCCGCTGCGGTTCACCCAGGCCGGGGCGCTGCTCAGGCAGCTGGACCGGCAGCGGGCCGGCGCGGACGCCGTCGACGAGTTCGGGGTCTTCCAGGAGTCGCCGCCCGTCGACCCCACCTTCGAGTCGCCCGCGGACGCGCACGACCTGCCCCTGCCGTCGCTCGCCGAGGGAGCCGCGCCCGCCGCGCTGCTCGCGTCCCGGCTGAGCGCCTCGGCCCGCGAGACCCTGCGGTTCGCGGTCGCGCTCGGCGGGGAGGTCCCGCACCAGGCGCATCTGCCCGCCCTGGTGGGCGACACCCACGCCGACGCGGCCCTCGGCGAACTGGTCGGCTGCGCCCTGGTGACACCTGTCGGCGCCCGCTACCGTCTCGCGGCCGGGGTGCGGACCCAGCTGGAGGCCGCCGGGTACGCCGACGACGTCGAGGCACGGGCCGGGACCGCCGCCCAGCACTACGCCTGGTGGGCCGGGCACCCCTCGGTCACCCCCGAGCGGGTCTCCGCCGAGGCGGACGCCGTACTGGCCACCCTGAGCGCGCTCGTAGCGGGGACGACACCGCCCGGCGAGGACGAGGAGAGCGTCTCGGTTCAGCTGGCCCGGCAGGCGGCGCCCGCGTTCGCCGCGGGGCTGCGCTGGAGCGCCTGGGAGCGGGCGCTCAGGTACGGCGCGGAGGCGGCCCGGCTGGCGGAGGAGGTCGGCGAGCAGGCCTACTTCCACCATGAGCTGGGCGTCCTGGCGCTGTGCACCGGGCAGTTGGACCGGGCCCGGGCCGAGCTGGAGGCGTCCATCGGGCTGCGGGGCGCCCTCGCCGACAAGCGCGGCACGGTCGCCGGCCGCAGGGCCCTCGCCCTGGTCGCCGACCGCTCCGGGGCGACCCCGCCCGGCGGGCGTACGGCGGCGGGGGAGGAGGTGCCGGACGCCCGGCACGAGGAGTCGGCCTCACCGCCCGGGGGCGTGCCCTCCGGGTACACACCGACGGGCTTCGGCGCGGTCGGCTTCGGGACGACCGGGTCCGGCGTCCCCGCGCCGACCAACGACACGACGCTCGTCACGCAACGGCCCGGCGGCTCCCCCGCGCACAAGCTCAGCGGCCTCAGGAGCCTCGTCGGCGGCGCACGGCGCAACCTCGTCGCCGCGGGCGCCGGCGCGCTCCTCGCCGCCGTCCTCGGCACCGTCGTGACCCTCGGCGCGACCTCCGACGGCAACGGCGACACCCCGGCCGAGAAGGTCGGCGTCAACCCGTCCGCCAGCGAGGGCGTCGACGACGGCGGGCTCAGCGCGGACCGTCCCAAGGCCGGCGACGACGACAACGCGCCCGGGGTGGTCCCCGAGCCGAGCGATCCCGGACCCGACGGGACGTACGGCACGGCGGACGACCCGACGCCGTCCGACACGGCGGCGCCGTCGGACGACGTCGAGCCGTCTCCCTCGGGCTCGTCCAGCTCGTCGGACGGCGGGACGACCGGGGGCTCCACGGGTGGTGGGTCCACGGGCGGTACGGACGGCGGGACGACCGGCGGAACGACGGGTGGGTCCACGGGCGGCACCACGGGCGGGACCGACGGCGGCACGACCGGCGGGACCACCGAGGGGACCACCGGCGGGACCGACGGCGGCACCACCGGCGGCACCACCGAGGGAACCACCGGCGGAACGGACGGCGGGACCACGGACGGCACCACGGGTGGTGATACCGACGGGGGGACCACCGAGGGAACCACGGACGGTGGGACGACCAGCGAGGGAACGACAGGCGGCGACGACGGCGGGACGACCGAGGGAACCGCGGGCGGCACGTCGCCGTCCAACAGCATCTCGGCGAGCGCCTCGGAGAGCGGCGGCGAGACGTCCGGCACGGCGGCCTGACGACGCCGGCCCGCTCGGCAGCACGTGTCCGCCGCTACGGCTCACCGTAGCGGCGGACAGAAAAGGCGGGCACGCGTATCGGACGGGCCGTCGTCAGAACAGCCGCAGCTTGTCGTCCTCGATGCCGCGCAGCGCGTCGTAGTCGAGGACGGCGCAGCCGATGCCGCGGTCGGTGGCGAGGACGCGGGCCTGGGGCTTGATCTCCTGGGCCGCGAAGATGCCGCGGACCGGCGCGAGGTGCGGGTCGCGGTTCAACAGCTCCAGGTAGCGGGTGAGTTGCTCGACCCCGTCGATCTCACCGCGCCGCTTGATCTCGACCGCGACGGTCGCGCCGTCGGCGTCCCGGCACAGGATGTCGACGGGCCCGATGGCCGTCATGTACTCGCGGCGGATGAGGGTGTAGCCCTCGCCGAGGGTCTCGATGCGGTCGGCGAGGAGTTCCTGGAGGTGCGCCTCGACGCCGTCCTTGATCAGGCCGGGGTCGACGCCCAGTTCGTGCGAGGAGTCGTGGAGGACTTCCTCCATCGTGATGATGAGCTTCTCGCCCGCCTTGTTGATGACGGTCCAGACGGCCGCCGTGCCCTCGGAGTCTCCCGTGTCCTCCTTCAGCGTGCAGGGCGGCGACATCCAGTTGAGGGGCTTGTAGGCCCGGTCGTCCGCGTGGATCGAGACGCTGCCGTCCGCCTTCACCAGGATCAGGCGGGGAGCCGAGGGGAGATGGGCGGTGAGCCGGCCCGCGTAGTCGACGGAGCAGCGGGCAATGACGAGACGCATGGTCGGCAACGCTACTCGACGCCGACCGGTGCGCGCGATTCGACCACCGGAATCCCTCCGCGACGGAACCTGGCGATCGTCGGCACACCCGCCGGGAACCGTTCGACGCCCCGGCGTCCCCGGTCGGTGACTGTCGCCCTCCGTCACGTTCCCCCGCGCCCTCTCGTGGGCCTTCGTCGTCCTCCGGCATGTGCCACTGTCAACTCCTGTTCGGCATTGGCTGATTGTGTGCGTCCCGCGCCTCGTCGGTGCGCGCAATCTCCTGGTGCGGTCACGTTCGGTTGCTTACCGTAGAAACTGGAGGTCGCGAAGCGTGCACTCTGCGTGTTCGCCGACCCGGTCTCCGCCCTTGTCCGTCAACCCCTGTTGTTGTGGGGGTGCGAGAGGAGAACCCATGTCGCTCGACGTCTCACCGGCCCTACTCGAACAGGCCGAGCGAGGCGAGGTCGACGAAGCCGCCTTCGTCGACTGCGTCCGGACCTCCCTGCCCTTTGCGTGGGAGATGATCAGCTCCCTGGTGGCCCAGCTGAAGGTCGACGGCGGAGAGTTCGCCGACAACCAGACGCCCCCGCCGGACGAGCAGGCACGCGGACAATTGCTGCGCGCGCTCGCCAGTGACGCGATTCGTGGCGCGCTGCAGCGGCACTTCGGTGTCCGGCTGGCCTTCCAGAACTGCCACCGTGTGGCGGTGTTCCCGCTGGACCCGTCCGTGGACGACAGGCTGGCCCGCTTCACCTCGATCCGCGGCCAACTTCTCAACCAGTCCCCGGAACTCCGGGACTGCTGAGGACGTGACGCACCACGGCTTGCCGCTCCAACCGCGGGAGGTGCATCAGTAACCGGGGCGGCAAGCTCCCCGCAGTGGCTCAGCCGAGGTGGGGCAGCACCTCGGCACCGAGTCGCCGTACGTTCTCCTCCGTCGCCGCCAGATCGCCGGAGCCCTCGACGAGCAGGGCGAAGCGGGAGATGCCCGTCCGCTCGCTGGTCGCCGCGAGCCGGTCGGCGCACAGCCGCGGGGTGCCCACCGGGTGGAGCCCACAGAGCAGTTCTGTGTAGGCCAGCGGGTCCCGCATGGCGCGGGCGCGGCCGTCGACGGTCACATGGGCGTCGAGGCCGTGCTTGAGCCAGCCGGGCATCGCCTTGGTGAGCGCCTCGACGGCGTCGGTGCGGCGGTCCGCGATCTGGCACACGCCGGCCGAGACATGGGCCGCGCCGGAGATCTCCTCCGGCGAACGGCCCGCCGCCCGGGCGTACGTGCGCCACAGCGTGACCATCTCGGCCTTCTCCTCGTCTCCGACGTGCATCCCGAGGAGCATCGAGAGCCCGCGCTCGGCGGCCAGCCGTACGCTCGCCGGCGAGGTGCAGGCGACGACGACCTCGGGCCCGGGCGTCTCGTCGAGGTTCTCCGACGGGCGCGGTACGACGGGGACTTCACGGAAGCTGAATCGTTCCCCCGACGCCGCCACCGAGGGCTCCCGCAGCCAGCGCACCAGCAGATCGAGTGATTCCGGGAACCCCTTCTCGTACGCCTCGAGTCCGGCGCCGAACACTTCGAGGTCGACCCACGGACCGCCGCGCCCGACGCCCAACGAGAAGCGTCCGCCGGACGTGACATGCAGCAGCGCGGCCTGTTCGCCCAGGGCGACGGGGTGGACGGTGGGCAGCACGCTGACCGCCGTGCCGACGCGGATGCGCCGGGTGCGCCCCAGCAGTAACGCGGCGAGGGTGATCGCCGAGGGGCAGGTGCCGTACGGCACGAAATGGTGCTCGGCCAGCCAGACCGCGTCCAGCCCGGCCTCTTCGGCCACTTCCGCCGTCCGCACCGCCCGGTGGAGCGCTTCCCCCTGGCCCTGGCCGGGGAACTGGGCTCCCAGTACAAATGTTCCTACGTGCATGGCTCTTCCTGTTTCCTCGGCTCCGACTCGGGAGCTCCCCCACCGGCATAACCGCGTGACACGTGCCGAAGACACGGCTCGCGGCGAGATTTGCGGATTGTCTGCAGAATGTGCCGGGCGGAGGGTGATCTGAGGTGTTTGGTGACGTACGCATACCCCCACCGGGCCCGCGTAGGCTGGACGCCAACCCTGCTCCCTGTATAGCCCCGTGAGGTGTCCCGTGTCCCCGCGTCGCAACCGCCCCAAGGGTGATGGTTCGTCGGGTCCGTCAGGCCGCAGCGCAGAGGAAGACCGGTCGGACCGGTACGGCGGCTGGCAGACCAGCGAGCCCTGGCGGGGCGAGGAGTGGAGCGTGCGGCATGTGGCGGGCGCGAGCGCGGTCGGCAAGACCTACCGCTGCCCCGGCTGCGACCAGATGATCTCCTCCGGGGTCCCGCATGTCGTCGCCTGGCCCGAGCACTCGGGCGTCGACGAGCGCCGGCACTGGCACAAGGCGTGCTGGAACGCGAAGGACCGCCGCACCACGAGGGTGCAGCGGTCCCGTAACGCGCCGAGGTTCTGAACCTCGCGGTCTGTCGGTCACACGTCGCGCTGCTCCAGCAGGGCGTAGGCGCCGACGAACGCGGCCGCTGTCAGGCCGAGCATGATCCACAGCGGGTCCCAGCCGGACGGGCCCGCCTGGCTGAGCTCCGCGCCGTAGAAGACGCTCAGCTGGCTCGGGATCGAGTACTCCAGCAGGAACTCCTGCACCTCCCGCAGCGACTCCGAGAACATGAAGATCGCGATGACCAGCGGGGCGAGGAAGACGCCGAGCATGATGGTGATCGCGCCCGCCGAGTGCCGGATCAGCGAGCCCATCAGCAGCGCCAGCAGCCCGAAGAGGGCGAGGAAGAGGCTCACGCCGACCGTGGCCTTGAGCCACTCATCGGTGTCGGGGTTCACCACGCCGTTGCCCTCCAGGATCGCCACCTGGGCGAAGCCGACGAACGCGGTGAGGACCAGGGTGACGGTGAACGTGAGCGCGAAGAAGACGATCGCCTTCGCGACCAGCACCCGGCCACGGCTCGGGCACGCGGTCATCGTGGTCCGGATCATCCCCGTGCCGTACTCGGAGGCCGTGGTCAGCACCCCGAGCGTGATGATGCAGACGCTGCCGATCATCAGCCCGAACAGACCGAGGCCCAGCGGGGACTCGCCCTCCAGGTTCATGTCCGTGGAGGCGGCGATCAGGGCGAAGAGCAGACCGAGGCCGATCACCAGGAGGACGAAGACGCCCAGCGTCCACATCGTCGAACGGACCGACTTGATCTTCGTCCACTCGGAGGAGATCGCGTGCCCGAGGTGGGTGCGCACCACCGGGATCGGCGAGGTGTACGAAGTGCCCGGCGCGCCCTGCCAGTTGGGGGCGGGCGGCTGTTGGGTGAGGGGCGGCTGGGGCGTGCTCATCGGGCGTCCTCGGACTTCGTCAGGTCGGCGGCGGGCGCGGCCGCGGGGGCGGGCTGTGCGGGGGCCTGGGACGCGGCCTGGGCGTACGGGTTCGGCTGCGGCTGACCGGGAGCCGGAGCCGGGGCGGCGGGCGCCGGAGCCCCGTACGGACCGGCCGGCGGCTGGCCCTGCGGCATCGGCTGACCCTGCGGGGCGTACGGCTGGCCGGCCTGCTGCGGCCCCGGCGGGGCGTACCAGCCCGGCTGGCCCTGCCCGGGCACCGGCATCGGCGGCTGCACGCCGGGCGGCAGGGGCTGCTGGAGACCGGCCTTCTGGTCGGTCGTCGAGCGGTAGTCGACGGCACCCTGCGTCATCCGCATGTACGCCTCCTCCAGCGAGGCCTGGTGCGGCGACAGCTCCCACAGACGTACGTCGGCGTCGTGCGCGAGGTCGCTGATGCGGGGGAGCGGCAGCCCCATGACGCGCAGCGCGCCGTCCTGCTCGGGCAGCACCTGGCCGCCCGCCTCGGTCAGCGCGGTCGACAGCTTCTCGCGCTGCTGCGGCTCGGTGTCCGGGGTCCGTACGCGCGCGAAGTCGGCGGAGTTCGCCGAGATGAAGTCCTTGATGCTCATGTCGGAGAGCAGCTGCCCGCGCCCGATCACGATGAGATGGTCGGCGGTGACCGCCATCTCGCTCATCAGGTGCGAGGAGACGAAGACCGTACGGCCCTCGGCGGCGAGCGCCTTCATCAGGTTGCGGACCCAGAGGATGCCCTCGGGGTCGAGGCCGTTGACCGGCTCGTCGAAGAGCAGCACCTGGGGGTCGCCGAGCAGGGCGGCGGCGATGCCGAGCCGCTGGCCCATGCCGAGGGAGAAGCCCTTGGAGCGCTTTTTGGCCACATCCTGGAGGCCGACCACGCCCAGCACCTCGTCCACCCGGCGGGCCGGGATGCCCGACAGCTGAGCCAGGGACAGCAGGTGGTTGCGGGCGTGCCGGCCGCCGTGCACCGCCTTGGCGTCGAGGAGGGCACCGACCTGCCGGGCGGCGTTCGGCAGCTTGCGGTACGGGTAGCCGCCGATCGTCACCTGCCCTGACGTGGGGTTGTCCAGGCCGAGGATCATCCGCATCGTCGTCGACTTGCCCGAGCCGTTGGGGCCCAGGAAGCCGGTGACGGCCCCCGGCCGCACCTGGAAGGAAAGGTTGTACACGGCCGTCTTGGCGCCATAGCGCTTCGTCAGGCCGACTGCCTCGATCATGCTCCGCACCCATCGAACGGTTCAGGACGTCTCAGGACGTCGGGGCACCCGCCCCCGTAAGGATTAGGAGCTTATCGGGGCGTTGACGGTTCCGCCCAAGAGGAAGTAAAACCACGCAGGTCATGGGCGCCCCGGCTTGGCATGTACGTACCCGCTGGTCAGCTGCCTGATCACGCGTCACGCTTCTTCATCACCAGGTACCCGCCGAGCAGGGCCGCGACCACCCACAGCACCATGATGGCGAGGCCGCCCCAGGGACCGTACGGCGTGTCGTCGTCCACCGGGGTGACCACCTGCATGATTCTGCTGCCGGCCTGGTCGGGCAGGTACCGGCCGATCTTCTCGGTGGCGTCGACGTTCCCCAGGATGTTGGAGATCAGGAAGAAGAACGGCATCAGGATGCCGAGCGACAGCATCGGGCTGCGCAGCATCGCCGCGACGCCCATCGAGAACACGGCGATGAGGGTCATGTAGAGCCCGCCGCCGAGGACCGCACGCAGGACGCCCGGATCGCCGATCTCGGCCCGGTGCTCGCCGAGCATCGCCTGCCCCAGGAAGAACGCCACGAAGCTGGTCGCGAGCCCCACCACGAAGGCGAGCCCGGTGGCCACCGCGATCTTGCTGAAGAGGAAGGTGCCCCGCTGCGGCACGGCGGCCAGCGACGTCCGGATCATGCCGCTGCTGTACTCGTTCGACACCACCAGCACCCCGAACACGATCATCGCCAGCTGTCCGAGGCTCATCCCCGCGAAGCTGATGAACGTCGGGTCGAACGAGAGCCGGTCCGCGCGGCTCAGACTGTCGAACTCCTGCTTCGACAGCAGCGAGATCAGCACGCCGAGCGCGATCGTGACGACCACGGCCAGCGACAGCGTCCACACCGTGGACGCCACCGACCGGATCTTGGTCCACTCCGAGCGGACGACCTGGGTGGCGGCCATGCGTCAGCCCTCCCTCTTCCATCCGCCGCCCCACGCCTCGGCGGGCGTGTCGCTGTGCGCGTGGTACTCCACCGACTCGGCCGTCAGCTGCATGAACGCCTCCTCCAGCGAAGCTTGTTGAGGACTCAGCTCGTGCAGGACGAGCTGATGCTGCGCGGCCAGCTCGCCGATCTGCTCGGGCTTCCCGCCGTCCACCTCCAGCGACCCGTTGCCCGTCTCCACGACCGTGACGCCGGCGGCGTACAGCACGTCCAGCAGCCGTTCCCGCTGCGGCGTGCGAATCCGTACGTACGACCGTGAGTTGCGCTGGATGAAGTCCGCCATCGAGGTGTCGGCGAGCAGCCGCCCCTGCCCGATCACCACGAGGTGTTCGGCGGTCAGTGCCATCTCGCTCATCAGATGCGACGACACGAAGACGGTCCGCCCCTGCTCCGCGAGGGACTTCATCACATTCCGGATCCAGTGAATGCCCTCCGGGTCCAGCCCGTTGACCGGCTCGTCGAACATCAGGATCCGCGGGTCCCCGAGCAGCGCGCCGGCGATCCCGAGCCGCTGCCCCATCCCGAGCGAGAACCCCTTCGCCTTCTTCCGCGCCACCGACGTCAGCCCGACCGTGTCCAGCACCTCGTGCACCCGCGCCTTGGGGATGCCATTGCTCTGCGCGAGACAGAGAAGGTGATGGAAGGCGCTACGGCCGCCGTGCACGGCCTTGGCGTCCAGCAGGGCGCCGATGTACTTCAGGGGGTCCCTGAGGGCGTCGTAATGCTTCCCGTCGATCCGCACGTCCCCGGCCGTCGGCCGATCGAGCCCCAGAATCATCCGCATCGTCGTCGACTTCCCGGCCCCGTTCGGCCCGAGGAACCCGGTCACGATCCCGGGCCGGACAGCGAACGTGAGGTTATTGACCGCGACCTTCTCGCCGTACCGCTTGGTCAGTCCCTCGAGCTCGATCATGCGGCCACGCTAAAACGCCCCCCGAGCGCCTGCCACCGGAAGGGCGAAGCCCCTTCAGGGGCGCGGGAACTGCGCGACCAGCCACGTAGCACTGGCAGCCGCGATACGACGGAAGCCCGGCGCTACGAGGTGCCGCCTGCGCCCACCCGTGCCGCCCCAGCGGCACGACTGCCCGCAGCTGTGCGGGGCGGGCGGGGCGGCACGGCGGCCCCGCAGCTGGGTAGGGCCGTGGGAACGGCGAAGGCCCGCACCCCCGAAGGGATGCGGGCCTCAGTTGCCTCTCCGGACGCTGCCGTCAGGCGAGGGTGTTACCGGGACTGCTGCGCCGGGACCCCACGCGAGATGGGCTCGTCGTCGGTCGCGGGCGTGCCGGCGGCGGCCACAGCCGCGCCCGTGAGCGTCGCCAGCATCTCGCGCACGTTCGTGAGCTGGGCGTTGATCGAGTCGCGGCGGTTCGTGAGAGCCGCCAGCTCGCGCTCGGATTCCGAACGGATCCGGTCCGCCTTGGCGTTCGCGTCCGCGACGATGTCCTCGGCCTGACGCTGCGCGGTCTCCACCGTCTGGCGGGCGCGGCGCTCGGCGTCGGTGCGCAGCTTCTCGGCCTCCAGGCGGAGCTGCTCCGCGCGGTGCTCGATCTCGGCGAGACGCTTCTCGGCCTTCTGCTGACGCGACGCCAGGTCGCGCTCGGACTGCTCGCGGCGCTTGGCGAGGTTCGTCTCGAAGTCGGCGGCGGCCTGCGCGGCCTTCGCGCGGGTCTCCTCGAAGAGGGCGTCCGCCTCCTCGCGCTTGGACTGCGCGTCCTTCTGCGCCTCCTGGCGCAGCTGCGAGGCGTCGCTCTTGGCCTTCTCGACGATCCGGACGCCCTCGTCCTCCGCCTTGGCCTTGCGGTCCGCAGCGAACGACTCGGCGTCGTTGCGCACCTGCTGGGCCGCCGACTCGGCGAGCTCGCGGTGCTGCTCGGAAGCGCGACGGGCCTCCTCGCGCAGGTCCTTCGCCTCCTCCTCGGCGAGGCGGAGGATCTTCTCGACGCGTGCGCCGAGACCCGCGTACGACGGCTCTGCGTCGGTGACCTGGGCCTGGGCGTTCTGCGTCTCGAGGTGAAGCTCCTCGATGCGCTTTTCCAGAGCGGTGATGCGGGCGAGAGCGGAGTCACGGTCGGAGACGAGCTTGGAGATACGTTCGTCCACCTGAGCGCGGTCGTATCCACGCCGCACAAGCTCGAAGCCGTAGGGGGAAGTGTCGCTCATGGGGTTCCTGTCGAATGAGACCGGTGAGGTGATAGGTGGAATCCTAGGGGGCGAAGCGGCGTGTCATCGAGCAGATGCACGTTTGATCTGGAGAATGACACCCCTTTTGAGTAGCCGACCATCGGAATACTTGCCAGAAACTTTGCATAAGGGCCCTGACAAGCACAGAACGAGCACAAATTGGTGTCTGTAGCGCCGCAGGCGGTGCGGGAAGATACCCGTAACGATCCGGCACCGCTAGCCGTCTGACGACTTGCCACCCGATCGGGTCGCACCCGCCGCGGCACCCGCCTTGACTCCACCGTCCTTGCCGCCCGACGGGGCCTCAAAAGACTCCAACGCCTCCAGGACGTCCTGGACACGGGAAATCTCCGCATTGATGTCCTCGCGGCGGCGGACCAGCACCTCCAGCTCGCGCTTGCCCTCCTCGACCGTACGGCGGGCCTCACGGATCGCCTCGGCCTTGAGTTCCTCGGCCTCGCGGACGAGCGTGGACTTCTTCTGCTCGGCCTCTTTCAGGAGTCCTTCGGCCTTCTTCACCGCGGCGATACGGACCTTGCCGGCCTCGGAGTTCGCCTCGGAAACGATCTCCTTGGCCTTAGCCGTCGCCTTCTCCAACTGCTCCTCGGCGGCCTTGATGAGCGCGTCGCAGCGGTCGCCGGTGGATTTCATCGTCTCGGCGGCCTCGCGGCGGGCCCGCGTGTGCAGCGCCTCGATCTCGGCCGTGATGCGGTCGCGCAGTTCCTCCGCCCGCTCCCTGATCGCGGTCGCGTCCCGGCGCGCCCCGACCAGCAGCTCGTCGGCGTCCGTACGGGCCTTCTCCACCGTGGAGTTGCCCTCGACGGTCGCCTCGGAGACCAGCCGGTCGGCCTCCTGGCGGGCCGCGCCGACCATGGAGTCGGCCTGACCTTCGGCGTCCGCCGTCATCTTCTGCGCCTGGGCCTGCGCCTCGGTGAGCAGCTTGTCGGCTTCGGCCGCCGTCTCCGTGATGAGCTTGTCGACCTGCTCGGCGGCCTCGGAGCGCCGCTTGTTGGCGGCCGTACGGGCCTCGTCGAGGGTGCGGTCGGCCTCCTCGCGGGCGTGTGCCATCAGCCGGTCGGCCTCCGCCTCCGCCTCGGCCCGCGCGCGCTCGGCGTCGGCCCGTACCCGCTCGGCGTGCTGCCGCGCGGAGCCCACCGTCTCGGCGGCCTCGGCCCGCAGCCGCTCGGCCTCGTCGGTGGCCTCGCCGACCAACTGATCGGCCTTGGCGACGGACTCGGCCCGTACGCGCTCCGCCTCCTCGTTGGTCTCCCGCGTCAGCCGCTCCGCCTCGGCCGTCACCTCGGTGATGAGGGTGTCGGCCTGGGTGGCCGCGTCCGAACGGATGCGGTTGGCGTCGTCCCGGGCCTCCGCCCGGGTGCGCGAGGCGTCCTGGTCGGCCCGCGCGACGGTGTCCGAGGCCTCCGTACGGACCCGCTGGGCGTGCTCGGAGGCGTCCGAGCGCACCCGCTCCGCCTCGGCGATGGCCTCCGCGACCGTGCGCTCGGCGAGCGCCTTGGCGGCGTCCGTCTCGTCCCGGGCCTCGCGGCGGACACGGTTGGCGTCCTCCGTGGCCCGCTCCCGCTCCGCGTAGGCGTCGGCGCGGACCCGGTCGGACTCCTCCTCCGCCTCCCTGCGCATACGGTCCGCCACGTGCTCGGCCGTGTTGCGCAGCCCGGCGATCTCCTCCTGGGCCTGCTCGTGCAGCCCGGCGACGGACTCCCGCACCTGCTGGGCGTGCTGTTCGGCGGCCGACACCATCTCCATGGCGCGCCGCTCGGCCTCCTCGACCAGCCGTACGGCCTCGGTCTGGGCCTCCTCCACGCGCTTGCGCGCCGAGGCCAGCAGCTCCTCGCTCTGCTCGCGGGCCTGCCGGCGCTCCTGGTCGGCCTCCTGCCGGGCCGCGCCGAGCAGTTCCTCGGCCTCGCGGCGGCGCCGGAGGGCCTCCTCCTGCGCGGCGGCCAGCGTCTCCGAGGCCTCCGTGGCGAGGCGCTCGGCCGCGGCCTGTGCCTCCGCCCGGACCCGGTCGGCGGTGTCCTGCGCCTCGGACTTCAGCCGCTCCGCCTCGGCCGCGGCCTCCGACCGCAGACGTACGGCGATGGCCTCGCCCTCGGCGCGGGACGCCGACGCGTCGGACGCGGCCTCGTCGCGCAGCCGCTCGGCCTCGGCCTCGGCCTGCGCCTGGAGCGTCCGGATGCGCTCGGCGGCCTCGGAACGCAGCCGGTCGGTCTCCTCGGCGGCCTCGCGGCGGATCCGCTCGGCCTCGGCGCGGGCGTCGGCGAGCGCCTCCTCGGCCGAGGCGAGGCGGGTCTCCGCCTCGGTGTGCAGCCGGGCCAGCTCCTCGGCGGCCTCCGCCTTGCGGGCCTCTATGGCGCGCTCGGTCTCCTCCCGCACCTCGCGGACGGCACGCTCGGCCTCGGCCTTCAGCTCCTCGGACTGCTCGGCGGCCTCGGCGCGGTACCGCTCGGCCTCCTTGCGGGTGCGCTCCAGGGTCTCCTCGGCCTGCCGACGCAGCGTCGAAGCGCGTTCGATGGCCTCCGTGCGGACCTTCTCGCTGTCCGTGGTGGCCGACTGCCGCAGCTCGTCGGCGTCCGTCCGCGCCTTGGCGAGCAGCTCCTCGGCGGTCTTGGCGCCCTCCTCGATCTGCTGGACGGCCTCGCGCCGGGCCTCGGCCCGGATCCGCTCGCCCTCGGCCACCGCGTCGGAGCGCAGCTGCTCGGCCTCGCCGCGCAGCCGGCGGGCCTCCTCCTGCAGCTCGACCGTCTTGGCGCGGTACTCCTTGGTGTCGTCCTTCGCCGTGCCCTTGAGCTGTTCGGCGATGTCGTGGGCCTCGGCCCGCAGCCGGTCCGCCTCGGCCTCGGCCTCGGCGCGGATGCGCTCGGCCTCCTCGGCGGCGGCCTTGGTGGTGTTCTTGGCCTCCTCGGACGCCTTGTTCAGCACGTCCTCGGCGGTCTTGGCCGTCTTGGCGAGCTGGGAGGCGGACTCCTCCGCGGTGATCGAGCGGGCCTTCTCGGCCGCCTCGGCCAGCAGCTTCTCCGCCTCGGCCCGGGCGTCCGCGACGACTTCCTCGGCGGCCGACTTGGTGGCCTCGGCCTCCTTCGTGGCCTCCTCGACCAGCCGGGCGACCTGCTCCTTCGCCGTACGCGTGCGCTGCTCGTTGGTCGACTCGGCGCTGGAGAGGGCCTTGGCCGCGTTCTCCTTCGCCTCCGTGACCAGCTTCTCGGCCTCGGCGCGCGCCTCCCGGAGCGCCGCCTCGGCCTCCGTCATGCGCTGCTCGGCGGCCCGGCTCAGCTCGGAGGCCTGGCGGCGGGCGGAGTCCGACTCGGTGGCCGTGGAGGAGCGCAGCTGCTCGGCGTGCTCGGTGGCCTCCTGGGCCTGCGTCGACGCCGCGTTCAGCAGCCGCTCGGCCTCGGCGCGGGCACGGCGCAGGATCTGGTCGGCCTCGGAGCGGGCGGCCTCGGAGTCGCTCTGCAGCCGCTGCCGGGCCTCATTGGCCAGCCGCTCGGCCTCGGCGCGGGCGGCGGCCAGCGCCTGCTCGGCCTCCGCGCGCGACTCGTCGACCAGGCGGCGGGCCTGCTGCTCGGAGCGGGCCCGCAGCTGCTCGGCCCACGCCACGTTCTCGTTGACGTGCGACTCGACGGTCTGCCGGCGCTCGGACAGCTCCTGGTCGAGCTGCTGGCGGCGGGTGACCGCCTCCTGGTGCAGCTCCGCCTGGAGCCGCGCGGCCTGCTCGGCGTGTTCCTGGAGGATCCGCTGGGTCTGCGCCCGGGCCTGGCTCAGCTCACGCTCGGCGTCCGCGCGCAGCTGGTCGGCCTGCATCTGGGCCTGGCGGAGCATCTGCTCGGCCTGGTACCCGAGGTCGCCCCCGTCGTAGGCGGGCCGGGACATGAGGGTGCGGCGCGCCTCGTGCAGCTTGGCGCGCAGCACCTCGACCTGGTAGCCGAGGTCCTCGGCGTGCTGAATCGCCTTTTCCCGCTCGGTCTTCAGCCGCTCCATCTCGGCCTCGAACCGAGAGAGGTGGTCGACGTCAGCCGCCGGCTCTCGCTCCTGGCGTTCGTAGCCCCGCACTGCGCGGTCCCATCCGTCCCCTGGTCGCAACCTCTGGCAAATGAGCTCCGTCCAACCGGCGAACGGGGCTCCCGGGGAATGGTGTCAGATCAACGGCGGAGCACGGGCTGCCGCCCTCACCCTCGTCCCCCGAAACCTGGACCCCGGCCCTAGGGCGACCGCTGATGGATCTCCGCGACGCCCTTGGATCCCGCTCCTCGGAAGGCGGCAGGACCCGGGCCGTCCCCCTCGAAGGCGACGGCCGACCCCAACCCTACCGGCCCATATGTACGGGGGTCAGTGCTCAGGTGACTCAACTGGCGCCGAAGTGACCAGTTCTGTCAGTACGCCATGGCAATCCTTGGGATGCAGAAACGTGATCCGTGACCCCATGGAACCGACTCGCGGCTCCTCGTACAGGACACGTACGCCCTTGTCCTTGATCGCGGCCGCCTCGCCGTCGACGTCTGCCGTACCGAAGGCGATGTGGTGGACCCCCTCGCCGTTCTTGGCCAGCCACTTCGCGACGGTGGAGTCCTCGCGGGTCGGCTCCAGGAGTTGCAGGTAGGAGGCGCCGCCGTCGTCCGTGCTGTTGATCTTGAGCATGGCCTCGCGCACGCCCTGCTCCTCGTTGACCTCGGAGTGGTACACCTCGAAGCCGTAGGTGGCCCGGTAGAACTCGACAGTCCTGTCGAGGTCGAAGCAGGCGATCCCGATGTGGTCGATTCGCGTCAGCATGGTGTCAGTGCACCGCTCCGCGCATGGTTACGCAACGTGCCAGCGATCACACTGACAGCCCGGTGACGGCACGGAGTGCCACTCAGTACATTCGAAGTAAACCCTCGTTCACTCCTCGGCTGTGCAAGCTGGAAGGGGATCGCACCTCATGACTGGATCCAACGGCAGGACCTCGGTGATCGTCGCCGGTGCCCGTACGCCCATGGGACGGCTGCTCGGTTCGCTGAAGTCCTTCTCCGGAGCCGACCTCGGTGGCTTCGCGATCAAGGCCGCCCTCGACCGTGCGGGGATCGGTGGCGACCAGGTGCAGTACGTGATCATGGGCCAGGTGCTCCAGGCCGGGGCGGGGCAGATCCCGGCGCGCCAGGCCGCGGTCAAGGCGGGCATCCCGATGAGCGTGCCCGCGCTCACGATCAACAAGGTCTGTCTCTCGGGCCTCGACGCCATCGCCCTCGCCGACCAGCTGATCCGTGCCGGCGAGTTCGACATCGTGGTGGCCGGCGGTCAGGAGTCCATGACCAACGCCCCCCACCTGCTCCCGAAGTCCCGTGAGGGCTACAAGTACGGGGCGATCCAGATGCTCGACGCCATGGCGTACGACGGGCTCACGGACGCCTTCGAGAACATCGCCATGGGCGAGTCCACCGAGAAGCACAACACGCGTCTCGGCATCCTGCGCCCCGAGCAGGACGAGATCGCGGCCCTGTCCCACCAGCGGGCCGCCGCCGCCCAGAAGAACGGCCTCTTCGACGCCGAGATCACGCCGGTCGAGATCCCGCAGCGCAAGGGTGAGCCGGTCGTTTTCAGCCAGGACGAAGGCATCCGCGGTGAGACGACCGCCGAGTCGCTGGGCAAGCTGCGGCCGGCCTTCACCAAGGACGGCACGATCACGGCCGGTTCCGCCTCGCAGATCTCCGACGGCGCGGCGGCCGTGGTCGTCATGAGCAAGGAGAAGGCGGAGGAGCTCGGCCTTGCGTGGCTGGCCGAGATCGGCTCCCACGGCAACGTGGCCGGACCGGACAACTCTTTGCAGTCGCAGCCGTCGAACGCGATCCAGCACGCCCTGAAGAAGGACGGCCTGGACGTGGCGGACCTCGACCTCATCGAGATCAACGAGGCCTTCGCCGCGGTCGCCGTACAGTCAATGAAGGACCTCGGCGTGTCCTCCGAAAAGGTGAATGTCAATGGTGGGGCGATCGCCCTCGGGCACCCCATCGGTATGTCCGGCGCCCGTCTCGTCCTCCACCTCGCCCTGGAGCTGAAGCGGCGCGGCGGAGGTGTCGGCGCGGCCGCGCTGTGCGGTGGCGGCGGGCAGGGTGACGCGCTGATCGTGCGGGTACCCAAGGCCTGAGGCCTTCAGTTCTCAGGTGTACGTGGCTACTCGGAACGGAGCTGTGATGCAGGACGTCCCCACGCTGGTGGCACAGGCCAGGGAAGGGCGGCCCCGGGCCGTCGCCCGGCTGATCTCGCTGGTGGAGGGGGCGTCCCCGCAGCTCCGCGAGGTCATGGCGGCGCTGGCTCCGCTCACGGGCGGGGCGTACGTCGTCGGCCTCACCGGTTCGCCCGGCGTGGGCAAGTCCACGTCCACGTCGGCGCTGGTGACCGCGTACCGGCGGGCCGGGAAGAGGGTGGGGGTGCTGGCGGTGGATCCGTCGTCGCCCTTCAGCGGTGGTGCCCTGCTCGGCGACCGGGTCCGGATGTCGGAGCATGCCTCCGATCCCGGTGTGTACATCCGTTCGATGGCGACGCGCGGCCATTTGGGTGGGCTGGCGTGGGCCGCCCCGCAGGCGATCCGGGTGCTGGATGCCGCCGGGTGTGACGTCGTGCTGGTCGAGACGGTCGGTGTCGGCCAGTCGGAGGTGGAGATCGCCTCCCAGGCGGACACGTCCGTGGTGCTGCTGGCGCCGGGCATGGGTGACGGCATCCAGGCGGCCAAGGCCGGGATCCTGGAGATCGGTGACGTGTATGTGGTCAACAAGGCCGACCGGGACGGGGCCGACGCGACCGCGCGGGAGCTGAACCACATGCTGGGGCTGGGTGAGTCCCGTGGTCCCGGTGACTGGCGGCCGCCGATCGTCAAGACGGTGGCCGCGCGGGCGGAGGGGATCGACGAGGTCGTCGAGGCGCTGGAGAAGCACCGGGCGTGGATGGAGGAGCGTGGGGTCCTCGCGGAGCGCCGCCGTTCCCGGGCCGCGCATGAGGTGGAGACCATCGCGGTCACCGCGCTCCGTGAACGCATCGGGGACCTCCATGGCGACCGCCGCCTCAGCTCTTTGGCCGAGCGGATCGTGGCGGGGGAGCTGGATCCGTATCGGGCGGCGGACGAGCTGGTGGCGGGTCTGACGGAGGGGTGAGCGCGACCAGCCCCCACCCACCCGCACCCGTCCACGAACTTCACCCCCCTGGCTCTATCGCGGGCTGCTAATTTGGCGGCGTGTTCCATCACTTTGCGTAGAGGGCGAACGCTCCCGCGGCCGGTCGGCACGCGGGACTTCGGTGTCCCCTTATCCCCTCCACGTGAGGAACCTTTCGCATGTCCGCGACCTCCCCGCGGCCCTCGTACGCCGCGGTGCTCCGCATCCCGTACGCCCGCCGCACCTTCGCCGCCGTACTCGTCGGCCGGCTCTCCTACGGCATGGTGCCGATCGCCGTACTGCTCGCCGTGACCCGTACGACGGGCTCGTACGCCGTCGCCGGCACCGTCATGGCCCTGTTCGGGGCCACCAGTGTCTTCCTGTCGCCGGCGAGGGCGGCGCTCGTCGACCGGTACGGCCCACGCCGGGCACTGCCGCCGATGGCCTCGCTCTACGCCGTGCTGCTCGGCACCCTGGCGGTGGCGAGCTGGCGGCCGGGGGCGTCGGGCCCGGTGCTGGGGGCGGTCGCGGTGGCGGCGGGCGCCTGCACGCCTCCGCTCGGGCCGACGATGCGAACGGTGTGGAGCGAGATCGCCGTGGACCGGGGGCTGTTGCGGCGCGCGTACAGCCTCGACGGGGTCGCGGAGGAACTGCTGTTCGTGTCGGGGCCGTTGGTGGTGGGCGGGGTGGTGCAGTTCGCCGCTCCGGCCGCCGCCGTGCTCATGGGCGCCGTGCTGGTGGTGGCGGGGACCTTCGGGTTCGTGACCTCCCCGGCCGTGGCGCGTATGCCGGGCCGCGTCCCCGCGCCGAAGGAGGCGACCGGCGTACGGAAGCCGCGCGTGGTGGCCGGGATCGTGTCACCCGTCGTCGCGGCCGGCGGGGTCGGGCTGTCGCTCGGGGCGCTCGACCTGCTGGTGCTGGCCTTCGCCGAACAGCGGGGGCACGGTGACGACGTGGTGGCCTGGATCTTCGCCGCGCTGTCCGCCGGGAGCGCCGTGGGCGGCCTGCTGTACGGCGTGGTCGAGTGGCGCTCCGGCGCCCGCGTACGGCTGTCGCTGCTGACGGCGGGCCTCGGCCTGGCCCTCGTCGGCGCCGGACTCGCCCCCGACCTCGCCACTCTCACCGGCGCCATCGTCTGCGCCGGCCTCTTCGTCGCCCCGGCCCTGACCACCGCGTACCTCGTCGCCGACGCATCCGCCCCCTCCGGCGCCCGCACCCAGGCCGGTGCCTGGGTCAACACGGCCGTGAACGCCGGAATATCGGCGGGTGCGGCCACCTCGGGCCTCCTGGTCGCCCACTTCTCGCCGCCCCTCGGCTTCGCCCTCGCGGGCGCGACCGCCCTGCTCGCGGCGACCGCCGTGGGGCTGGGGAGGCGGCGGAGCCGCGCGGTGGGGCCGGAGGAGAGCACGGTGGAGGGAGCTCGCGAACTGCGATGAGCGGGTCCCGACCGACTCGTACAGGCGGCCATGAAGCGGCAGTCGGAATCGTGGAACGCCGGTAGGGGCACCCGGTGTCGGGTGCCCCTACCTGTGGGGGTGGGGAAGGCTGGTGGTTCGGCGGGTCTGCGGCCTGCGAGGGGGTCAGTCGTTCGAGCGGTCGGCGGTGACCTTGGCGGAGTCCGGGTTCACCCTCCAGTCGCTGCCGGTGCCGTCGGCGGCGGTGGTGTCGACCTCCCAGGCCTTGTCCTCGCTCTCCTCGTCGAGGTCCACGGAGGTCACCGTGCCCTGGGCGGCTGCGGCCTCGGCGGCCTCCGCGGCGGTCACGGAGCTGCCCTTCAGGGCGGCCCGGATCTGCTCGGTCTCTGCGGCGTCGTCACCGTCGTCGTCCCGGTCCGCGTGCGAGCCGAGGACCTTGCCGGTGCCGGGGTCGATCTGGACGCTGTACCACTTGCCGCCGTTGGTCAGGATGTCGACGTCCCACACCAGGTTCGTGCCCTCGTCGTCGAGGTCGGCGGAGACCGCCGTACCGGCCCGGTGCTTGAGCGCGGCGTTTATGGCGTCGGCGGCCGTGACGTCCGCGGCCTTCGCCTCGGCGGAGTCCTCGGCCTTGTCGTCCGCGTCGTCCGCGTCGTCTGTGTCGTCCGCGGAGTCCCGGGCGTCCGTGCCGGTGTCGTCGTCGTCCGCGTCGTTCTTGTCCTCGTTCTTGCCGCCGGTCTCGCCGTCGGTGTCGTCCGCGGCCTCGTTCCTCTCATCGTCCGACACCTGCACGCCGGCCCGCTTCACCGGCGCCTCGTCGTCGCCCGTGACCGCGAGGGCGGTCGCGGTGCCGCCGCCGATCAGGGCCGCGACCGCGACGGTGGCGATGACGATGTTGCGCTTCATGGGTTTCCTCCAGATGACGACTGATAGAGACCGGCTTGTCAGCTGCCGGGTGCTTTCGACGGGAACCAATCTGCCCGACCGACTCTGAAGCCGGCCTGAAGGCCCCTGAAGCCGTCTTCAGGTTGGGTTTGCCAAGCTGTGCGCATGCGCCTGTTGATCGTGGAAGATGAGAAGCGGCTCGCGGTGTCGCTGGCCAAGGGGCTGACGGCCGAGGGGTACGCCGTGGACGTCGTCCACGACGGGATCGAGGGCCTGCATCGGGCGAGCGAGGGGTCGTACGACCTCGTGATCCTCGACATCATGCTGCCCGGCATGAACGGCTACCGCGTGTGCGCCGCCCTGCGTGCCGCCGGGCACGACGTGCCGATCCTGATGCTCACCGCCAAGGACGGCGAGTACGACGAGGCCGAGGGCCTCGACACGGGCGCCGACGACTACCTGACCAAGCCGTTCTCGTACGTCGTCCTCGTCGCCCGTGTGAAGGCCCTGCTCCGGCGCCGGGGCCCGGCCGGCGGCGCCTCGCCCGTGCATGTCGTCGGCGACCTGAAGCTCGACACCGCCGCCCGCCGCGTCTTCCTCACCGAGGACGAAGTCGCCCTCACCACCAAGGAGTTCTCGGTCCTGGAACACCTCGTCGTGCGCGCCGGTGAGGTCGTGTCCAAGGCCGACATCCTCGAACACGTCTGGGACTTCGCCTACGACGGCGACCCCAACATCGTCGAGGTCTACATCAGCACCCTGCGCCGCAAACTCGGCGCCGGACTCATCAAGACCGTACGCGGCGCCGGTTACCGCCTGGAGGCCCGGCCATGAAGCGCTTCTTCGGCTCGGTCCGGGCCCGCGCGACCTTCGCCGCGACGCTGGTCGTCGCCATCGCCCTGGTCGCGGCGGGCGCGGCCGTGCTGCTGTCGCTGCGGTCCAACCTGATCGGCCAGGCGAACACCCATGCGAAGTCCGATGCCCTTGAGGTCGGGCGGCAGGTGGCGGGCAGCATCGCGTACGCCGATCTGGACCTGGACGACGGCGACGAGACCCCCGTCAAGATCGTGGACCAGCGGGGGAAGGTGGTCGCGGCGGGCGAGGAACTGGAGAACATCGTCCTTCCGGACAGCGCGGAGGCCCGGGCGGGCGCCCTGTCCACCACGGACGACGACGAGGACGACGAGGAGTCGTCCGGAGGCGGCATTCCCGCCGTCGGCCTGCTCTCCGAGCCCGTGCTGCTCGGCGAGGGCACCGCGACCACCGACGGGGAGACCGAGGAGTACCGGTTCGCCGCGGTGAAGGCGACCACCCGCGCCGACGTCACCCTGACCATCTACGCGGGTTCGCCCCTGTCCGCCGAGAAGGACGCCGTCAGCACCGCACTCACGACCATGCTGATCGGCTTCCCCCTGCTCCTGCTCACCGTCGGCGGAGCCACCTACGTCGTCACGGGCCGTGCTCTGCGCCCCGTCGAGGGCATCCGTTCCGAGATGGGTGCGATCACCGCCTCCGAGGATCTCTCGCGCCGCGTCCCCGAGCCGGACACGCACGACGAGATCGCCCGGCTGGCGCGGACGACCAACGAGACGCTGGCGGCGCTGGAGACCTCGGTGGAGCGGCAGCGCGCGTTCGTCGCGGACGCCTCGCACGAGCTGCGCAGCCCGATCGCGTCCCTGCGGACCCAGCTCGAAGTGGGCGCGGCGCACCCGGAGTTGCTGGATCTGGAGGGCGCGGTCGAGGACACCGTGCGACTGCAGAGCCTCGCCGCCGACCTGCTGCTGCTCGCCCGCCTGGACGCGGGGGAGCGGCCACCGCCCAACGCGCGCTTCGACCTGGCGAAGGTCGTACGGGAAGAGGTGTCGTCCCGCGGCGGAGTGACCCTGGACAGCGTCGAGTCCGTGGAACTGCGCGGCTCGCGCAACCAGATCTGCCGCGTCCTCGGCAACCTCCTGGACAACGCCGGCCGCCACGCCCGCGACCGGGTCGCCGTCACCCTGCGCACCGACGCCGAGGGGGCCGTCCTCCAGGTCGCCGACGACGGCTCGGGCGTCCCCCAGGCCGACCGCGACCGCATCTTCGAACGCTTCGTCCGCCTCGACGAGTCCCGGGCGAGGGACGACGGCGGCGCGGGCCTGGGCCTGGCCATCGCCAGAGACATCGCCACCCGTCACGGAGGCACCCTGACGGTCGGGGACGCCCCCGGCGGAGGAGCCCTGTTCGAGCTGAGGTTGCCTCTGCACCCCCCGAGCACTTGAGGGGCGCGGGGAACTGCGTGACCAGCCACGGTCGACCCGCAGCCGAAAACCGATCCGCAGTCCCCCGGCGCTACTCCGGCCAACCCAGCGGAGCGCTACGGTTTACCGCGGTGGCTCCGGAGGTGCTCCGCGATCGGCGCCAGCGACTTGTGCAGCTCCTCCAGCGCCTCCTCCGGCAGCAGATCGATGAAGTGCCGCCGCACGGACGCCACATGGTGCGGCGCGACCCGCTGCATCGTCTCCATGCCGTGCTCCGTCAGCACGGCGAACAGTCCGCGCCGGTCGGACTCGCAGTTCTCCCGGCGCACCAGGTCCGCGTTCTCCATGCGGGTGATCTGGTGCGAGAGGCGGCTCTTGGACTGGAGGGTGGCAGCGGCGAGGTCGCTCATCCGCATCCGCCGGCCCTCCGACTCGGAGAGGTTCACCAGGATCTCGTAGTCGTTCATTGTCAGGCCGAACGGCTGCAGATCCCTTTCGAGCTGATGCGTCAGCAGCCTGTTGACGTCCAGATGGGTGCGCCAGGCGCACTGCTCCGCATCGGTCAGCCAGCGCGTGGCCGTTTCGGTCTCCATGAATGAAGTCTACCTAAAATGTTGAAAGGTGAACTAGTGAGGGTTGTGATGGTGCGGTCGTACGGACAGGACGGGTCGTGCACGTAGGGCGTCTTACGGGTTGGAGCATGACAACGTGCACACGTTCGATGTCACACTCCGCAGACTACCGCTCACAGCCCGAAGCGACGCTGGAGGTCCCCCAGCTGTCCGGGAAGGCGCGGTGCGCCCGCCGGCTGTCCGTGGTGACCGGGTACCCCACCGCCGCCGGGTACGCCCGGCTCGTGCGGGACCATGCCCGTGGCCTGCTCGGCCATGAGGGTCTCGGACGACTGGAGCAGGACCGTGCCCGCCCCGACGAACTCGAACTGGTGCTCCTCGCCGGAGGCGCCGCCGACCCCCGTCATCGCACGTAGGCCGCCCATCAGCCCCGTCATGTACCCGTGGTCGTAGTGGTGGCACGGCGAGGGGCAGTCGGCCCACCCGACCAGGGCCTGCGGGTCGACCCGGATGGGGGGTTCCATGAACACCACCGGGCCGTTGGAGGCCGCCACGAACTTGCCCGTTCCGATCAGGGTCAGGAAGCCCGGAACGATCGACTGCTTCAGCGCGAGACTTGGCTGAAACGCGAGGAGGTTGCCCGAGCGAATGGTCAGGTTGCCCTCTTCGAGGTCGTACGAATTGACGTCGAAGGCCCGGTCGGCGAGGAGCATCTTGCCGGAGCCCTCGGCGACGACCCAGTCGCTCGCGTGCAGAGGCGAATGGAACGACGTACGGACGAGACGGTCGAGACGGCCGTGTCCGATGCCGTTGAAGTCCATCTGGCCGTAGTAGGCGATCATCTTGCCCTTCTGCAGGAACCACTGGCTCCCCTTGAGCTCCACGCAGAAGGTGTAGTTGTTGACGTTGTCGTCGGACGGCAGCGTCATCGGGTCGAAGACGGTCGGGCTGGCGCCCGGAGCCCCGTACATGCTCACAGCTTCTCCTCCGAGGCCTGGACGTACACCGCACCACTGCCGCTCAGCTCCAGCTGGAACGCCTCGCCGGAGCCCCGGCCCACCATGTCGCGCCAGCCGAGCGCGGTGGACAGCTTGTTGCGTACGTCGCCGTGGTGCGCCACGTACGCCTGCGGGTCGACGTGGACCGGGCGCTGGGGGGTGATGGGGACCTCGATGACCCCGCCGTGCGCCATGACCGCGACCGCTCCGTGTCCCTTCAGGGTGGTGGTGAACAGGCCCTGGCCCGTCACCTGGCCCCGGACCATGCCCATGACGCCGCCCTGCGAGCCCATGAACATCGTGCCCTGCTGGAGGGTGCCGTCGAAGGCCAGCAGGCGGTCGGCCTCGACGTAGAGCGTCTCGCCGGTCAGGTTGATCACCTGGATGTGGTGACCGCCGTGCCCGAACAGGACCGTGCCGCTGCCCTCGACGGTCATCAGCGGGGTCGCCTCGCCCGCCACCCGGCGGCCGATCATCGACGCGATGCCGCCCTGGCCGCCCTGCATGTTGGGCGTGAAGGACACCTCGCCCTTGTAGGCGAGCATCGCGCCGCGCTGGCTGAACAGCCGCTGGCCCGGCATCACGGTCGCCTCGATCATCTTCGAGTTGATCTCACGGAAGGCCATCTCACACGTCTCCCGCCACCGTGTTGCGCTCGCTGGGCTGGACATAGACGAGTCCGTCGCCCTCGAAGCGGATCTGGAAGGCCTCGCCGCCGCCCTCGCCCATGAACGTGCGGAACGTCACACCGGACTGGAAGGACTGCTGGAGATCGCCCTGGTGCGCGATGTACGCCCCCGGGTCCACCGTCAGCGGGTACTGGCGGCTCACCCGCAGCACCGCCGCCGGGCCGTCGGACATGATCGCCGCCTGGCCGTGGCCCTCGATGGTCGTGGTGAACAGGCCGTTGCCCTGCGAGGCGCCGCGCAGCCCCGTGAAGCTCGTGCCCGTCCGCAGCCCGGAGTCCGTCGCGAGCAGATTGCTCGACTCCACGTACAGCTTGTCCCCCTGAAGATTCACGAGGTTGATCTCGGAGGCCCGGTCCGCGAACCAGCAGGTCCCTTGCCCCGTCACCTCCATCAACGTCATCTGTTCGCCGGTGAGGCGCCGCGTCACCATCCCGCGCAGGCCCTCACCGCCGCCGCTCAGCTTCTTGAACGTCATCTGGCCGTCGTAGGCGACCATCGAGCCGTTCTTCGCCTTCACGGCGTCCCCGGTCATGTCGACGGCCAGCACTTTGCTGCCTTGAAGTCGGAACATTGCCACGGGGTGACGGTAACCGTCCGATGGGTGGACGGAACAGGTCCCAGAGGGGGATCTCGACCCTGAAGGGACCCCTAGGACGTTCGGGAGGTTGACGGATGCCAGAATGGACAGCGCTTGTGCTTCCGTTCACAAAGACGGACGGGTGAAGCACCGGCAAGCGATGCGACGACTCGCCTCCCCACCAACCCCACCGAAGGTGACCCGTGGACATAAAGACCGTCTCCGCCCTCCGCCGCCTGCGCCTCGTCTCGGCCCCCGAGGCCGTCTCCTTCCTGCTGCTGCTCGTGTGCTCGGTGCTGAAGCGCACCACGGAGTTCAACGCGGTGCCCGTGATGGGCTGGGTCCACGCCATCCTCTTCATCCTGTACGTCGTCTTCTGGGCCGATGCCTGGAACCGCACCAAGTGGTCGCTGAAGACAGCCGCGTTGTACTTCGCCCTCTCCGTCCTGCCCACCGGCGGCTTCTTCGCCGACCGCAAGCTCCGCCGCGAGGCCGAGGCCGCGGTGATCGCGTCCCGCGGCCGCAAGCAAGGGATCGTGAACGCGTGATCGTCGCCTTCTCCGTGACCCCGCTGGGCGTCGGTGAAGACGTGGGGGAGTACGTCGCCGACGCCGTACGGGTCGTCCGCGAGTCCGGCCTCCCCCATCGCACCGACGCCATGTTCACCTCCATCGAGGGGGAGTGGGACGAGGTGATGGACGTCGTACGGCGGGCCATCGCCGTGGTCGAGGAACGGGCACCCCGGGTCTCCCTCGTCCTGAAAGCGGACATCCGCCCGGGTGTGACGGACGGCCTCACGTCGAAGGTGGAGACGGTGGAGAGGTTTCTCGGGGGCGCCTGAGAGCTCGGGGGGTGCGGTTGTCGGGTGACCGCGGGTGGTTCGTGGTTGTTCGCGCAGTTCCCCGCGCCCCTGGCAAGCAGGGGCTGCGCCCCGTGCCTTTCCCCTGCTTTCCCCGGCGATCCGTCCCGAGCCGACCGATGGGCGAGACGGGGCTGACCGGCATATGACCGGCCGGTAAGGTCGTTTCCGTGCCGAAGCCGCTCAGCCTCTCCTTCGATCCCATCTCGCGCGCCGACGAGCACTGGAAGCAGCGCTGGGGAAACGTGCCGTCCATGGCCGCGATCACCTCGATCATGCGCGCCCAGCAGATCCTGCTGGCGGAGGTGGACGCGGTCGTCAAGCCGTACGGTCTGACCTTCGCGCGCTACGAGGCGCTCGTGCTCCTCACCTTCTCCCAGAAGGGCGAGCTGCCGATGTCCAAGATCGGCGAGCGACTCATGGTGCACCCCACGTCCGTGACGAACACGGTCGACCGCCTGGTGAAGTCGGGCCTCGTCGACAAGCGCCCCAACCCCAACGACGGCCGCGGCACCCTCGCCTCCATCACCGACAAGGGCCGCGAGGTCTGCGACGCCGCCACCCGCGACCTCATGGCCATGGACTTCGGCCTCAGCGTCTACGACGCCGAGGAATGCGCCGAAATCTTCGCGATGCTCCGCCCGCTGCGGGTGGCCGCGGGGGATTTCGAGGAGAGCTGACCGACGTCCGTCAATGATCGGCGGCCGGTCGGCTGCCGCTTGCCGGTGGGTTTGTCGCCGGCGACCCGCGTAGATGCTTGACCTCGCGTTTTTCGCTGCCATCCTGTCGGTCGACCATCAACGGGATGATCGAAACCGCATGCTTGTCGCCGGTGGTGCGGCCGTTTTCGCCGCCGCGGTGACTCCGGGGGCGGCGCCCCGACCCGCGCATGCCATGTCAGCGGCAGGTCGCGTGCCGTTCAGTGCCACCACGCCCGAGGTCAGGCCGCGGCGGTCTCCGGGGCCGATTCCTTGATGATCAGCGGCTCGACCTCGCGGCTCACCTTGCGTTCGACGAAGAAGGCGGCCGTGGGGACGGTGCCGGCGAGCAGCACCCAGGCGAGGCGCCCCAGCGGCATCTTCGCCTTGTTGCCGAGGTCGAAGGCGAAGACCAGGTACAGGACGTACAGCCAGCCGTGCGCGAAGCCGACCACGGTGACGAAGCTGTCGAAGCCGTCCAGCCCCAGCAGACGCTTCCCGATCACGCCTGCCGTCAGCAGGATCAGCAGTACGGCGGTGACATAGGCCATCACCCGGTAGCGGGTCAAGACGCTCTTCTTCATGACGTTGAGCGTAACGGGTGCTTCCTGGCGCCCTGCGCGCGCGTCCTGACCTGCATCGCTATCCCTTACTAGGACGTCCTAGTAAATTGGCTGTCATGGACGCTGACGCCATCGAAGAGGGACGCCGACGCTGGCAGGATCGTTTTGATGCCGCTCAGAAGCGGGAGGCGGACTTCACGACGCTTTCCGGGGATCCGGTGGAGCCTGTGTACGGGCCCCGGCCGGGGGACGTGTATGAGGGGTTCGAGCGGATCGGGTGGCCGGGGGAGTACCCGTTCACGCGGGGGCTGTATCCGACGGGGTACCGGGGGCGGACGTGGACGATCCGGCAGTTCGCGGGGTTCGGGAACGCGGAGCAGACGAACGAGCGGTACAAGATGATCCTCGCCCATGGGGGCGGGGGGCTGTCCGTCGCGTTCGACATGCCGACGCTGATGGGGCGGGACTCCGACGATCCGCGGTCGCTCGGTGAGGTCGGGCACTGCGGCGTCGCGATCGACTCCGCCGCCGACATGGAGGTGCTGTTCCAGGGCATTCCGCTGGGGGACGTCACCACCTCCATGACGATCAGTGGGCCCGCTGTTCCTGTCTTCTGTATGTATCTCGTCGCCGCCGAGCGGCAAGGTGTCGATCCCGGAGTGCTCAACGGCACGCTCCAGACCGACATCTTCAAGGAGTACATCGCACAGAAGGAGTGGCTCTTCCAGCCCGAGCCGCATCTCCGGCTCATCGGCGACCTCATGGAGCACTGCGCGGCCGAGATCCCCGCGTACAAGCCGTTGTCCGTCTCCGGCTATCACATCCGCGAGGCCGGGGCCACGGCCGCGCAGGAACTGGCGTACACGCTCGCGGACGGGTTCGGGTACGTGGAGCTGGGGCTCAGCCGGGGGCTGGACGTCGATGTGTTCGCGCCCGGGCTGTCCTTCTTCTTCGACGCGCATCTCGACTTCTTCGAGGAGATCGCCAAGTTCCGTGCGGCGCGCCGGATCTGGGCGCGGTGGATGCGGGACGTGTACGGGGCGCGGACGGACAAGGCGCAGTGGCTGCGGTTCCACACGCAGACCGCCGGGGTCTCGCTGACCGCGCAGCAGCCGTACAACAACGTGGTGCGTACGGCCGTGGAGGCGCTGTCGGCGGTGCTCGGCGGGACCAACTCCCTGCACACCAACGCGTTGGACGAGACGCTGGCGCTCCCGAGTGAGCAGGCCGCGGAGATCGCGCTCAGGACCCAGCAGGTGCTCATGGAGGAGACCGGGGTCGCCAACGTGGCCGATCCGCTGGGTGGTTCCTGGTACGTCGAGCAGCTGACGGACCGTATCGAGGCGGACGCGGAGAAGATCTTCGACCAGATCAAGGAGCGGGGGCTGCGGGCGCACCCGGATGGGCGGCATCCCATCGGGCCCGTCACGTCCGGGATTCTGCGGGGGATCGAGGACGGGTGGTTCACCGGGGAGATCGCGGAGTCGGCGTTCCGGTACCAGCAGGCGCTGGAGAAGGGGGAGAAGCGGGTCGTCGGGGTCAACGTCCACCAGGGGTCCGTGACCGGGGATCTGGAGATTCTGCGGGTCAGTCATGAGGTGGAGCGGGAGCAGGTGCGGGTGCTGGCGGGGCGGAAGGCCGCGCGGGACGACTCCTCGGTGAGTCGGGCTCTGGACGCCATGCTCGTCGCCGCGCGGGAGGGGGCCAACATGGTGGGGCCGATGCTGGATGCGGTGCGGGCCGAGGCGACGTTGGGGGAGATCTGTGGGGTGCTGCGGGACGAGTGGGGGGTGTATACGGAGCCGGCGGGGTTCTAGGCGCTCCGTTGGCCCGGGGCGGCGTCGGGATTTTTTCGCCCCCGCCGCCCTTACCCGTTCCCATCCCCAGGGGCTGTGCCCCTTCGACCCCCTCTGGGGGCTGCCGCCCCCAGGCCCCTGCCTCAACTCCGCTCAGTTCGCCGTCGTCTGGTGTCGCGCCGTCGGGGCTTGTCGCGCAGTTCCCCGCGCCCCTTACGGGGGCGGTTCTGCCGAGCCCCTCAGGCCCAGCAGCAGCAGTCTTGTGAAGTCGCGTACCCATTGCTCGTCCGCTGGTTGGGCGCTGACGAGGGTGCGGTGGACCACCGCGCCGGCTACGACGTCGAAGATGAGGTCGGTGGTGTGGGTGGCGGTGGAGGGGTTGGGTTCCGGGGGGAGTTCGCCGCGGGTCTGGGCGCGGGCGCGGCCCTCCAGGACGAGGCGTTTCTGGCGGTCGACGATGGAGGCGCGGATGCGTTCGCGGAGGGCGTCGTCGCGGGTGGACTCGGCGATGACGGCCATGAGCCCGCTCTTGGCCTCCGGGCGGGCCAGGATCGCCGCGAACTCCAGCACCACGCCCTCGATGTCGGCGGCCAGGCTGCCCCGGTCGGGGAGGCGGAGTTCGTCGAAGAGGGCGGCCACCGCGTCCACGACCAGTTCGTTCTTGCCGGCCCAGCGGCGGTAGAGGGTCGTCTTCGCGACGCCGGCCCGCGCGGCCACCTCCCCCAGGGTCAGCTTGGACCAGCCCAGGTCGACCAGCGCCTCCCGCGTCGCCGCCAGGATCGCGGCGTCCGCTGCGGCGCTGCGCGGGCGGCCCCCCGGGGCGCGGGAGGCGGGGGTGCGGCTCTGCATCCGCCGACCATATCCGGCCGTTCCCGAAGTTCTCCGGGGAGTCGTGAGGCAGATCACTGGGGAGTGGGTACGGAGGGGGGTACAGCGAAGTCACCCGCGACAGTTACGCTACGGCTCGTAGCGAAAGCTGGTCCGGTGGTAGGTGCCGAGAGGGGACCCGGCGCCACCCGGGAAACGGACCGGGTCGGCTTTCTGGACGCTTTTCACGTGCGTGCTCGGAAGGGGGAGGATGTACTCATGCAGCCACGGAACATGTCCATGAGCGGAGTCGTCGACCTCGCCGCGGTGAAGGCGGCCCAGGGGGCCAAGGCGAAGGCGGAGCAGGCGCGCGCCGAATCGGCCCGACAGGGCGGGGGAGGGGCGGTCTCCCCGGCCGACCTGGTCATCGATGTCGATGAGGCCGGGTTCGAGAGCGAGGTCCTGCAGCGGTCCACCGAAGTGCCCGTCGTCATCGACTTCTGGGCCGAGTGGTGTCAGCCCTGCAAGCAGCTCAGCCCGGTGCTGGAGCGGCTCGCCGTCGAATACAACGGCAAGTTCGTCCTCGCCAAGATCGATGTCGACGCCAACCAGATGTTGATGCAGCAGTTCGGGATCCAGGGGATTCCGGCTGTTTTCGCTGTGGTCGCGGGGCAGGCCCTTCCCCTCTTCCAAGGGGCCGCCCCCGAGCAGCAGATCCGCGCCACCCTCGACCAGCTCGTCCAGGTCGCCGAGCAGCGCTTCGGTCTCACCGGCCTGGTGGTGGACCCGGACGCCCAGTCCGACGCCCCGGTCGAAGCGGCCCCGCAGGTACCGGCCGGCCCCTACGACCATCTGCTCGAAGCCGCC
The DNA here is from genome assembly GCF_024612015.1 of Streptomyces sp. CA-210063. Taxonomy (NCBI): domain Bacteria; kingdom Bacillati; phylum Actinomycetota; class Actinomycetes; order Kitasatosporales; family Streptomycetaceae; genus Streptomyces; species Streptomyces sp. CA-210063. Next base: position 3,171,327 of record NZ_CP102512.1, on the reverse strand, counting down.
GTGCAGGCCCTGGACGCGGGCGACTTCGGCGGCGCGGTGCAGGCGTACAAGAACGTGCTGAGTGACGACCCGGGCAACAGCGAGGCCAAACTGGGCCTCGCGCAGGCCGAGTTGCTACAGCGCGTGCAGGGCGCGGACCCGCAGGACGTACGCAAGGCGGCCGCGGAGAACCCGGCCGACGCTCAGGCCCAGATCGCTGCGGCGGACCTCGATCTCGTCGGCGGACATGTGGAGGACGCGTTCGGTCGACTCATCGACACGGTGCGGCGCACGGCAGGGGACGAACGGGACGCCGTACGGCTGCGGTTGCTCGAGCTCTTCGAGGTGGTCGGCGGCGACGATCCGCGGGTGGCCGCGGCGCGGCGTGCGTTGGCGCGGGCGTTGTTCTGACGCGCCCTTTGAACCCTTGCCCCGGCTGAGTGTTGGCTGTGGCGGGCGGGGGCCCGGGGCTCCGGGGCCGACCGGTCCCGGAGTGCTGGGACATGTGTGGCCTGAGTGAGGGAATTGGCGACACAGCGACACCGCGGCCGCGCTTTACCAAATCTTGGTAAACGCGGCCGCTGTTACTGGCAGTAAGAGAAAGTCGTCCTTCTGTCGGACTCTGTCCAACTGTCAACCGATGTGTCGGCTCACTCGACGCCACCCAGGGTCGCTGGCCGATGCCGATGGGTCGTTGTTCGGTTATCCGTCCGTTACTAGCCAGTAACGACCCCCCTTGCGGGGGCGGCGAGAATGCACCACGATCGGCGACGCTCGGTCCGTTCCCGCACCCCGCCAGCCAGTCGGGTCAACGGGTTTTCTGGGTCCCCACCGAGTAGAGCGGGCGACAGTGGCGCCGGCTCTTGGGCAGGGGGGTCTCCGCTCAACGGCGGAGCCTGTCCAGCAGGTTGTGCGTGATGCGTGTCAGGCGCGACCAGTGGTTGTCGCTCGGGGGTGATCGCCGGTGATTCGGGCGCTTTTCGCGCGACCGGGCGCGGGCGCTCTCCTTACCGAGGACGTAGCACTTCTCCCATCCCTGCCCGGCTGAGCCGCCGTTCCAAGGGGCGAACCGGTGTCAGGAGATGTACGTCCGAGAAGGAGGAAATATGGAGTCCCAGGTGCGTGGCGGGACCAGATGGAAGCGGTTCGCTGTGGTCATGGTGCCCAGCGTCGCCGCCACAGCAGCGATAGGTGTCGCCCTCGCGCAGGGTGCTCTCGCGGCGTCGTTCAGCGTGTCGGGCCAGTCGTTCAAGGTGACGGCTGACCTGATCGAGGGTACGGGCTTCTCGCAGTACGGGGCGCTCGACGAGGGCTACACCCTCAAGGGCGAGAAGACGGTTCACCCCGTCGCCGTCTCCGCGTTCGAGAACGCGAAGATCACCAACATGTGCCAGTCGGTCGTCACCCCGAACGTCCCGATTCTCGGTAGCGTCAGCCTCCAACTGACCGCCGGTACCGGTGGCAAGAAGGTCGAGGCCGAGAAGCTCTACATCGACGTCGAGGAGCTTGAGGGCGACGCCGTCTTCACGAACATCGACATCGGTGTGGCGGCCAAGGACGCCAACAAGGGTCCGGGCATGAAGGGCGGCTCGGAGCAGGCCAACCCCTACGGGTTCGGCCAGCAGGCCGAGGTGGCCACGCTGACCGACGTGAAGCAGACGGCGTGGGCGACCACTGCCGGAACCTTCAAGCTGAGCAATCTGAAGATGTCGCTTCACAAGGGCAAGGTGGAGTGCTACTAGGCACTCCCTGGGCGGGTGAGGGGGCCTGCGCTTCTTCGCCCGCCCGTCTTTCTCGCCGTGCGCTCCGTCGCGCACGCGCATCCGTACGTGAATTCCGTACGCGCGCTTCGTACGTGTCGTACGTGAACTTCTCATAGCAACACCGTTCCAGGGAGCTGTTGTCCATGAGCGCCGAGTCAACGGGGCAGAACGAGGACTATCTGCGCGCCTTCCGGCGGCGCTTCCGCGACTGGAGGGGCTCTCGTCCCTTCTGGGCGGGCCTGTTGGTACTGCTCGGCGGTTTCCCGATCATGTACCTGCCGTACGCGGAGCTGCAGATCGGCCATCTGACGCTCGCCATGTCGACGACGGGCGGCGCCGGATCCCTCATCATCGGCGTGCTGTTGGTGGTGCTCGGGATCAGTCTGTGGTTCCAGCGGCATGTACGCACCTTCGCCGGTACGGCGGCGATCCTCCTGGCGCTCGTGTCCATCCCGGTCTCCAACCTGGGCGGCTTCGGTGTCGGTTTCCTGCTCTCCCTGGTCGGAGGTGCGCTGGCCATCGCCTGGGCGCCCGGTTACCAGGAGGCGGCGGTGCCGTCCACCTACAAGACCCCGTCGCGGACTCCGGCTCCCCAGGACACGGCCCCTCAGGACACGGCACAGCAAGGTGCGGTCCCCCTGCACAAGGGCGACGCCCCGGAACCCGCGACCGCGGGCTCGGCGAACGGGGCGACGAACGGCGAGGGCGACGACCTGTCAGGTACCACCCCCACGAACGGGACGAACGGGAGGCACAGTGCCGGCTGACGAGGTGACCCACGGGACTTCGGTGGGAGAGTCCCGTGCGAGATCCGGACCGCGGCACGCGGCGCCCAAGAAGCCCCTTCTCACCCGGCTGAACATGCCGGCGGGCAAGGCGATAGCCCTGGCGGCCATGCCGACGGCGGTCCTCATGGGCATGGGCTTCACGCCCACCCTCGCCCGCGCCGAGGACCCGGCGAAGCTGAGCCTGACGGCGGACGAGTACAAGGACTGCGTGGAGGCCCTGGAGGCCGCCGAGGAGGGCACGGACACCTCCGCCTCGCCGACCCCGACGCCGACCGCCTCCACCCCGGAGAGCGACGACACCCCGGACGACGAGCCCACGGACGAGCAGCCCACGGACGAGGAGACGTCGTCCGACGACAGCTCCACCGGCGACTCGGCCTCCGACGACACGTCCTCGGACGACTCCTCTTCGTCGGATTCAGGTTCCGACGACAAGGACACGGCCGACGACTCCACGTCGACGGACACCACCGACAAGAACGCCACCGACGCCACGGCCACGCCGTCGGCCACCGCCTCCGGGAGCGGCAGCAACGTCCTGGACGACATCGGCAACGCGATCGAGGACCTGTTCACGCCGGAGGACCAGGAGACGGCCGGCCCCACGCCGTCCGGGTCCACCAGCCCGTCCCCGTCGCCCTCCGCGTCTCAGGACGCCTCCGGCTCGGGCGAGAAAACGGACTCGGGCTCGGACTCCGGCAAGGACGCGCAGGACACCGCGGGCGACGCCACCGACAAGGTCGAGGACGCGGCGAAGGACATCACCGACACCGCCGAGGACACCGAGGACGAGGCGAAGGACACCACCGACGCCACCTCGACGCCGAGCCCGTCCGCGAGCGAGAGCACGGACACGGACGGCTGCCCGGTCGCCACCGACGACGAGAGCGGTGTCGAGAAGGGCATCCCGGCGCTGCCCGACGACCCGTGGTACCTGGACGCCAGCTCGCTGCTGCTGAAGGGCGCCGACTACCAGGGCATCGTCAAGGTCAAGACCGCCAACGGCACGGTCAAGGAGGTCCTGAAGTACGTCGTCTCCGACGGCTCGGACATCGGTGACCTGCACCAGACGGTCAAGGACAAGCAGGCCGGCGTGACCTATCACGTGCAGGCAGGCAAGGGCACGACGTCCACGATCCGCGACGGCCGGACGGTCATGTACACCGAGAGCATCTCCGGCAACCTGCTCGGGCTGATCCCGGTGACCTTCGACCCGAAGCACCCGCCGCCGCTGAACATCCCGCTGATCTACTTCACCAATGTGAAGGTCGTCCAGGCGGGCCAGTTCGGCGGAACGCTCACCGTGCCGGGCATGCGGCAGTACATGACCGACTGAGCCCGGTCCATGACCGACTGAGCAGCCGGTCACCCCCCAGAACCCGTTCGGGAGCCGCACATACCGAGGGCGCACCTGGATTTCCAGGGGCGCCCTCGGTGCTGTCGTACGGGTGTGACGGCGGCGTCAGTCGCGGGCGCCGCTGCCCAGGTGGTGCACCCGGACCATGTTCGTGGTGCCCGGGACGCCGGGGGGTGAGCCGGCGGTGATGACCGCGATGTCGCCCTCCTGGAAGCGGTTGAGCCTGACCATCTCCTGGTCGACCAGGTCGACCATCTCGTCGGTGCTGTTCACGAACGGCACGACGTGCGACTCGACACCCCAGCTGAGCGACAGCTGGTTACGGGTGGACTCGTCGGTCGTGTACGCGATGATCGGCTGGGACGCGCGGTAGCGGGACAGCCGGCGGGCGGTGTCACCGGACTGCGTGAAGGCCACCAGGGCCCGGCCGCCGAGGAAGTCGGCGATCTCGCAGGCGGCACGGGCGATCGAACCGCCCTGCGTCCGCGGCTTCTTGCCCGGGACGAGCGGCTGCAGACCCTTGGAGAGGAGCTCCTGCTCGGCCGCCGTGACGATCTTCGACATCGTACGGACCGTCTCCAGCGGGTACGCGCCCACGCTGGACTCCGCCGACAGCATGACCGCGTCCGCGCCGTCCAGGATCGCGTTGGCCACGTCGGAGGCCTCGGCGCGCGTGGGGCGCGAGTTGGTGATCATCGACTCCATCATCTGGGTCGCCACGATCACCGGCTTGGCGTTGCGGCGGCACAGCTCGATGAGGCGCTTCTGCACCATGGGGACCTGCTCGAGCGGGTACTCGACGGCCAGGTCGCCGCGGGCGACCATCACACCGTCGAACGCCATCACGACGTCCTCCATGTTCTCGACCGCCTGCGGCTTCTCCACCTTGGCGATGACGGGGACCCGGCGGCCCACCTCGTCCATCACCTTGTGGACGTCCCGCACGTCATCGGCGTTCCGGACGAAGGACAGCGCCACCAGGTCGCAGCCCATCCGCAGCGCGAACCGCAGGTCCTCGACGTCCTTCTCGGACAGCGCCGGCACGTTCACGGCCGCGCCGGGCAGGTTGATGCCCTTGTGGTCGGAGATGACACCGCCCTCGATGACCTCCGTCCGCACCCGCGGACCGTCGACCTCGAGGACCTTCAGCTCGACGTTGCCGTCGTTGATCAGGACCTGGTCGCCGGGGCCCACGTCACCGGGCAGACCCTTGTACGTCGTACCGCAGATCTGCTTGTCGCCCGGCACGTCCTCGGCGGTGATGGTGAACTCGTCACCGCGCACCAGCTCCACCGGACCCTCGGCGAAGGTCTCCAGACGGATCTTCGGGCCCTGCAGGTCGGCGAGGACACCGATGGCCTTGCCGGTCTCCACGGACGCGGCCCGGACCCGGTCGTAGCGGCCCTGGTGCTCGGCGTGGCTGCCGTGGCTGAAATTGAAACGGGCCACGTTCATGCCGGCCTCGATGAGGGCGACCAGTTGCTCGTGGGAGTCGACCGCGGGGCCGAGAGTACAGACGATTTTCGAACGGCGCATGGGGCGATCCTATCGGTTTGTTTCGCTACGGAATATTCCGTCTGGTGGAATATGCAAATGGGCGGCTATGCGCTCAGCCGTGTTACCGGGGTGTATTACTCGACTGTGCTCGACTGCTCTTTTGCTCATTTGTCGACCAGGGCGTACGTCTGTGCTGCGATCTCCAGTTCCTCGTCCGTCGGCACCACCGCGACCGCGACCCGTGCGCCGGCCGGCGAGATCAGCCGCGGCCCGTCGCCCCGTACGGCGTTCAGCTCGCCGTCGACCGCGAGGCCCAGGCCTTCCATACCCGCCACGGCGGCCTCCCGCACGGGCGCCGCGTTCTCGCCGACACCCGCGGTGAACGCGACCGCGTCCACCCGGCCGAGCACCGCGTAGTAGGCACCGATGTACTTCTTCAACCGATGAATGTAGATGTCGAAGGCCAGCTTCGCCTGTTCGTCGCCCTCGTCGATACGCCGGCGTATTTCCCGCATGTCGTTGTCGCCGCACAGCCCGATCAGACCGCTCTTCTTGTTGAGGAGAGTGTCGATCTCGTCCGTGGACATTCCGCCAACGCGCATCAAATGAAAGATGACGGCCGGGTCCATGTCTCCGGACCGCGTACCCATCACCAACCCCTCCAAAGGCGTCAGCCCCATGGAGGTGTCCACGCACCGGCCGCCCTCGACCGCCGACGCGGACGCTCCGTTGCCGAGGTGCAGCACGATGACGTTGACGTCCTCCGGCGCCTTCCCCAGCAGCTCGGCGGTCGCCCGGGACACATACGCGTGCGAGGTGCCGTGGAAGCCGTAGCGCCGGATGCGGTGCGCGTCGGCCGTCTCGACGTCGATCGCGTAGCGGGCGGCGGACTCCGGCATCGTCGTGTGGAAGGCCGTGTCGAACACGGCGACCTGCGGGAGGTCGGGCCGCAGGGCCTGGGCGGTCCGGATCCCGGTCAGATTGGCCGGGTTGTGCAGCGGCGCCACCGGGATCAGCCGCTCGATCTCGGCGAGCACGGCGTCGTCGACGACGGTCGGGTGCGTGAAGCTCTGCCCGCCGTGCACCACACGGTGCCCGATGGCGGCCAGCTCCGGGGAGTCGAGGCCGAGCCCGTCCGCGGCCAGCTCCTCGGCGACGGCCTTCAGGGCGGCCTCGTGGTCGGCGATCGGGCCGGTGCGCTCGCGGGAGTCGCCACCGTCGCTCAGCGGGGTGTGCTTCAGCCGGGAGTTCCCCTCACCGATGCGCTCGACCAGGCCCACGGCCAGACGGCTGCTGTCGCGCATGTCGAGCAGCTGGTACTTCACCGACGAGGAGCCGGAGTTGAGGACGAGGACGCGGGTCGCGGTCACGATGGGCTTCCTGTGGGGGTTCACTTGGCGGGGGTCTGGGCCTGGATCGCCGTGATGGCGACGGTGGTGACGATGTCCTGGACGAGCGCGCCCCGGGACAGGTCGTTGACCGGCTTGCGCAGCCCCTGCAGCACCGGTCCGACCGCGAGCGCGCCGGCCGAGCGCTGCACGGCCTTGTAGGTGTTGTTGCCGGTGTTGAGGTCCGGGAAGATCAACACCGTTGCCTGGCCGGCGACTTCGGAGCCCGGCAGCTTGGTCGCCGCGACACTGGGCTCGACGGCGGCGTCGTACTGGATCGGCCCCTCGATCTTCAGATCGGGCCGCCGGGAGCGCACGATCTCGGTGGCCTCCCGCACCTTGTCGACGTCGGCGCCCGAGCCGGACGTACCCGTGGAGTACGACAGCATCGCGATCCTCGGCTCGACCCCGAACCGCAGGGCCGTCGCGGCGGACTGGATGGCGATGTCGGCGAGCTGCTCGGCGTTCGGATCCGGATTGACCGCGCAGTCGCCGTAGACCAGCACCTTGTCGGCGAGGCACATGAAGAAGACGGACGAGACGATGCCGGCGTCCGGCTTGGTCTTGATGATCTCGAAGGCGGGCCGGATGGTGGCGGCGGTGGAGTGCACCGACCCCGACACCATGCCGTCGGCGAGCCCCTCCTGGACCATGAGCGTGCCGAAGTAGTTCACATCGGACACGACGTCGTACGCCAGCTCGATACTGACGTTCTTGTGGGCACGGAACTGGGCGTACTTCTCGGCGAACATGTCCCGCCACTCGGAGGTCGCCGGGTCCACCAGCTGACTTTCGCCGAGGTCGATGCCCAGGTCGGCGGCCTTCTTGCGGATCAGCTCGACGGGGCCGAGGAGGGTGAGATCGCAGACCCCGCGCCGCAGCAGCACCTCGGCCGCGTGCAGCACGCGCTCCTCGGTCCCCTCGGGCAGGACCACCCGGCGCCGTTCGGACCGGGCCTGCTCCAGCAGCGTGTGCTCGAACATCATCGGCGTGACGCGGTCGCTGCTCGGCGCCGAGACCCGGTTGCGCAGCTCGGTGGTGTCGACGTACCGCTCGAACAGCCCGAGCGCGGTCTCCGCCTTGCGTGGCGTCACCGCGCTCAGCTTGCCCTCCATGGAGAAGAGTTCGGAGGCGGTGAGGAAGGAGCCGGTCTCGACGGCGACCACGGGGGTGCCGGGGGCGAGGCGGGCGGCGAGGGTGAGGACCTCGTCGCTGGGCCGCTCGTTGAGGGTGAGGAGGACGCCGGCGATGGGCGGGGTCCCGGCACTGTGGGCGGCCAGCGCCCCCACGACGAGGTCCGCGCGGTCGCCGGGGGTGACGACGAGACAGCCCGGGGTCAGCGCGTTGAGGAAGTTCGGGAGCATGGCGCCGCCGAAGACGAAGTTCAGCGCGTCGCGGGCGAGGCCCGAGTCGTCGCCGAGCAGTACCTTGCCGCCGAGCGCGTGGGTGATCTGGGCGACGGTGGGCGCGGAGAGGGCGGGCTCGTCGGGAACCACGTAACAGGGCACGGGCAGCGGGAGCCGGGAGTCGCCGAGGCGCTCCGCTATCCCGGCGCGGTCGGCGGGCGCGACCCGGTTGACGACCATGGCGAGGACGTCACAGCCGAGGCCCTCGTACGCGCGGTACGCGTTGTGCGTCTCGGCGGCGACGGACTCGGCGGTCTGCTTCCGCCCGCCGACGACGGAGATGACGGAGGCGCCGAACTCGTTCGCGAGCCGTGCGTTGAGGGCCAGCTCGTCCGGGAACTGGGTGTCGGCGAAATCCGTACCCAGGACGAGGACGACGTCGTAGTCACGGGCGACGGCGTGGAAGCGGTCGACGAGCGTCGAGACGAGCTCGTCCGTGCCGTGCTCGGCCTGGAGGGTGGACGCCTCGTGGTAGTCCATGCCGTACACGGTCGCCGGGTCCTGGGTGAGCCGATAGCGGGCGCGCAACAGTTCGAAGAGCCGGTCCGGGCCGTGGTGCAGCAGTGGCCGGAACACCCCCACCCGGTCGACGTGGCGGGTCAGGAGCTCCATGACCCCCAGCTCGACGACCTGGCGGCCGTCGCCGCGGTCGATCCCGGTCACGTACACGCTGCGCGTCACGTGTGCTCTCCGTTTCATGTGGGACGTGTAGGACGTGTGGTTCGGTGGGTGTGGCTGTGCGTGATCGAAAATCACCGTCGCGGCGGACGGAAACCCTCTTGACAATACCCTTGCGGGTGGCTAAGGCGCCCGTCAGGTCGCGGTCCCGCCGGAGAGCCTGTAGGGACGCGGCGGCCCCCAGCGAGCCGTGAAACAATCGGACTGGCTCACAAGTACCGGCACCGATCAGGATGATCAGGACGAGCAGGAGACACAGCACGATGCGTATCGGAGTTCTCACCGCAGGCGGCGACTGTCCGGGCCTGAACGCAGTGATCCGGTCGGTCGTGCACCGAGCGGTCGCCCAGTACGGCGACGAGGTCATCGGCTTCGAGGACGGCTACGCCGGTCTGCTCGACGGCCGCTACCGCAGCCTCGACCTGGAGTCCGTCAGCGGCATCCTCGCCCGCGGCGGCACCATCCTCGGCTCCTCCCGCCTCCAGCGCGACCGCCTCCGCGAGGCCTGCGAGAACGCGCAGGACATGGCCCACCAGTTCGGTATCGACGTACTGATCCCGATCGGCGGCGAGGGCACGCTGACGGCGGCGCGGATGCTGTCGGACGCGGGCCTGCCCGTCGTCGGCGTCCCGAAGACCATCGACAACGACATCTCGTCGACGGACCGGACGTTCGGCTTCGACACGGCGGTCGGGGTCGCCACGGAGGCGATGGACCGCCTGAAGACGACCGCCGAGTCCCACCAGCGGGTGATGGTCGTCGAGGTCATGGGCCGGCACGCGGGCTGGATCGCGCTGGAGTCCGGGATGGCGGCGGGCGCGCACGGCATCTGCCTGCCCGAGCGCGCGTTCGACCCGGCCGGCATCGTGAAGATGGTCGAGGAGCGCTTCGCGCGCGGCAAGAAGTTCGCGGTGATCTGTGTCGCGGAGGGCGCCCACCCCGCCGAGGGTTCCATGGACTACGGCCACGGCGAGATCGACCAGTTCGGCCACGAGCGCTTCCAGGGCATCGGCACGGCGCTGGCGTACGAGCTGGAGCGCCGCCTCGGCAAGGAGGCCAAGCCGGTCATCCTCGGCCACGTCCAGAGGGGCGGCACCCCGACCGCGTACGACAGGGTGCTCGCCACGCGCTTCGGCTGGCACGCGGTCGAGGCCGCGCACCGGGCCGACTTCGGCCGGATGACCGCGCTGCGCGGCACCGAGGTGGTGATGGTGCCGCTGGCGGAGGCGGTGACCGAGCTGAAGACGGTGCCGAAGGATCGGATGGATGAGGCGGAGTCGGTGTTCTAGGGGCTCTGGGAGTTCTAGGGGTTCTGGGAGTTAGTTCTAGGGACTCTGGGAGTTCTAGGGACTCTGGGAGGGTTCGCTAGTACGTGGTCGTTCTCTGGACCAGTGACCAGAAATGGTCGACGATCCGGTCCAGGTAGGCGCGGCCGGAGTCGCCCGAGTCGGTCGCCGCGGTGCCGTTCGTCCAGGTGAGGCCGGCGGTCGTACGGCCCTGGTAGTCGGTGTGCATCTCCTGGAGGACGTCTTCCAGGAGGCGCCGGTCGAGGGACAGCAGCTTGGCGGTCGGCCGCACATGGGCCTGCCAGCGCGTGGTCACCGCGCTGTGGAGCAGCGCGGTCAGCTTCGCCTCGCGCCCCGTGACGGCGATCAGGTCGGGCAGCGAGAGGTCGAGCACGTCGGCGAGGGCGGCGGACTGACGGTCCGTGCCGCGCCATTCGTCGGTCTCCTCCATGTGGAGATACGCGGAGAGTTCGAGGCCGATCGCCCGCGCGACGTCCTCTGCGGCGAGGCCCCGGGCCATGCGGTGCTCGCGCAATGTCCTGGGCACGCCGATGAGTTCACCGGCTGAGCACCACAACACGCCTGCCAGCGCGGTGAGTTCGGGGCTCGTCGGCGCGATCGTGCCGTATTCCCAGGCGGCGACCAGGTCCGGGGTGACGTACGGGAGTCCGTACGAGGAGCGCATGCCGTAGGCGACGTGCTCGGGTCCCATGCCGAGGGCGATGCGGAGTTTCCGGGCGGCGGGGGCGTTGAAGGGGAGGGCGAGTGTGGGTGAGTCCGGTTGCCGGAGCGGGTGCTGGGGCTGCCGTTCGTTGGCTGAGCGTCGGTGCACGCGCACAACGTAGGGGTGCGGGGCTGCGGTGACTACGGGCTGTTCGGCCACAATCACGGATTGTAGGAAGCTACGGTTTGTGAGGGCGGTGTGGTCCGAGTGACCTGAGTGCGGATCCGTGGGTAGGGATGACCGCATGACGAAACTGGACGGGCACATACGTGAGCGCCTACTGGCCCCGAACTTCTGGCACTTGGCGACGGTGGGGGCGGACGGGGCGCCTCAGGTGTCACCCATGTGGGTGGACATCGAGGCGGACGAGGGCGGTGACGGAGACGGTGACGGCGAGCGTGAGTACGTCATGGTCAACACGTCGGTCGGTCGGGTGAAGGAGGAGAACCTCCGGCGCAACCCGTATGTCTCCCTGTCCCACATCGATCCCGAGAACCCCTACGACCGGGCAGAGATCCGGGGGCGGGTGGCGCGGTTCGTGGAGGGGGAGATGGCCGAGCGGGCCATGGATCGGCTGACGCAGAAGTACATCGGGGAGGAACGGTATCCGTGGCTGCTGCCCGGGGAACGGCGCCTGATGATCCTGATCGAGCCGGTGCGGGTGCGGCGGGTTGTGGGGGTGGAGCCCTTCCGTCCCGGGGTGTTGCCGGAGGGGTGATCGTGTGGTCAGAGGAGGTGGTCGGCCTTGCCCGCCTTGATGTCCCGGATGAGAGCCTGTGACGCGCGGCGGCGGGGTGCGTTGCGGGTGTTGGGGTGCGTGGTGCGTGGTGCGGGCGCGTCCTGGGAGTGGGGGTTTGGGGAGGCGAGGGAGCCTGGGGGTGGGACGAGGATGGCCAGGGGGTATGCGGAGGTGGAATGAGGCGGGCTATCCCAGGGCCTCGGCTGCTGCGCGGGCTTGGGCGGCTTCGGCGGGGGCGTTGGCGCGGGCGTAGGCCTCGGCGGCCTGCAGCCAGTGGGCACGGGCTTTGGCGAGGCAGTGGGCGTCCCAGTGATCGAGGGCCAGGTTCTGGAGGGTCTGGCCTGTCTCGTAGGAGTCTACGAACTCCTCGAAGATCTCCAGCGCTCTGCCGTGTGCTTCGATCGCCTCCTCCCTCCGGCCCGCTCTCCGTAAGGCGGTGCCGAGGTTGTTCCACGCCCCGGCCTCGCCGTAGCGGTTCCCGGTGGTTCGGTGCAGGTCACGGGCGCGGGTGACGGCGTCCATCGCCTCCTCCCCCCGGTCCGCCACCAGGAGGGTAGTGCCGAGGTTGTTCCACGCCATGGCCTCGCCGTGGCGGTTCCCGGTGGTTTGATGCAGGTCACGGGCGCGGGTGTGGGCGTCGATCGCCTCCTCCACCCGACCGACCTCATGCAGGGCGATGCCGAGGCTGTTCCACGCCATGGCTTCCCCATCGGTATCCCCGGCGGCCTGGCACAGCTCGCGGTCGCGGGTGTGGGCGTCGATCGCCTCCTCCACCCTGCCTGCCTCCCGCAGGGCGATGCCGAGGTTGTTGAACGCGTTGCCCTCGCTGCGGTTGTTCCCGGCACGATGCGCGGCTTCCCGCGCGGCATGGGCGACGGTGATCCAGTCGTCGAAGTACCGCCGCCAACCGAGATACTCGCCCAGGCACTCGGACAGCAGCACTGCTGTCTCCGCGAACAGCGCTTCTCGCCCCCATGACACCGCCGCCACCAGCCCCGCCCGTTCCCCGTCAAACCATTCCAACGCTTCCCCACGATTCGAAAACCGCTCCGGCTGCTCCATACCGGGCAACCACCGCAACCGGTCATCAGCCGCAGCCGCGTTTCGGAAGTAGAACGCCAGCACCCGCTCCCGCGCCGCCTCCCCCTCCTCCTGCAACCCCATCTCCCCCGCTACCACACCCACCCCGAACGCCCGCACCAAGTCATGCAGCCGCCACCGCAGTATGGAAGGCGACCCCTCGCCATCCTGGACCGGCGCGACCAGATAGGCGGCTGCCAGGTCTTCGAGCAGAGACAGCGCAGCCTCCGTGGACAGGTCGGCCAGGGCAGCCACCGCCTCTGTGGTCGTCTCCGCGCCGGGGGCGAGGGACAGCAGACGCAGCAACCGGGCCTGGTCGGGTGACAGTCGGCGGTATGAGGTCTCCAGCACGGGTCGGAGGACGAGTGAGCGGCCGTACAGGTCCGTGCCCGGACTGCCGTTGTCGAATACGGCGGTCGGGTCCTCGGCCTTCTTGATGTCGGCCACTAGTGAGGCGATGCTCCGGTGCCGACGTTGGCGGAGCATCGCGGCGGCGATCTGGAGGGCCAAGGGCAAGTGGCCGCAGAGGGCGGTGAGTTCACGCAAAGCGTCTGGTTCGCAGGAGCAGCGGTTGTCCCTTTCATCAGCGTCGTGCAGGGCGCGGGTCACCAGGGCGGCGGACTCGTCCGGGAGGAGGGTGTCGAGGTCGATGACGCGTATGGGAAGCGCGTTCGGGCGGTCCCGGGAGGTGATCAGGACCCGGTGGTCGTCCGTGCCGGGCAGCAGGCGGAGGTACTGGGACGGGTCCGAGGCGTTGTCCAGGATCAGCAGCATCCGGTCCTGCCGCTCGGCGAGGAGCGTGCGGTAGGCGTCGTACTGCCGTGCGGTCCTCTCCGGTAGGTCCCCGTTGAGTACTCCCAGCGCATCGAGCAGGGCCAGTACCGCCTGGTCGGCGGTGACCGGGTTGTCGTCGTAGCCGCGCAGGTCGACGAAAAGGGTTCCGCCAGGGAACCAGCCTCGCGTACACGCCCGGTGCGCCGCCTCCACCGCGAGCGCGGTCTTGCCGATGCCGCCCATGCCGGTGACGGCGGAGATGAGGAGGGGGAGCGGGGCAGTGTCCTCGTCCGGGGCGGGTGCCAGGCGGGAGAGGAGGCGGTCCATCTCCGCTGAGCGGCCGGTGAAGCCCGGGGGACGGGGCGGGAGTATCGCCGTCGCGACCGGGACCGGACCGTGTTCCCGACCCTGACTCCGGCCATGGGGCCTATCGCCCGTCCGACTTGCCGGTGACGGGTCCATAAAAGGTGCCGCCTCGGAAGTCGATGTGATCGCCGCCGTAGGAGGCTCCGTCTTCGTGGCCGCGAAAGGGACCCTCCTGGGAGTCGGAGGAGCCGCCGCCGCGCGGCCGGTGTTTACGGAGGACGGCCATGGCCACCGAGGCGGCCTGTTTGGCGGCCAGTTCCTGGGAGCCGGAGGCGTCGGCCTTGTGCTTGTGGCGGTTGGCGCGGTCGCTGATGCCCCGGATGACGAGGGCGTCCAACTGGCCGTTGAGGTGGGCCGCGTGGGCCGCGCCGGAGCCCTCCATCTCGATGGCGCAGGCGTCGTTGTAGTGCAGGCGGATGTGTTCGGCGAGCGCGGACTTGTCGTCGGCGAGGACGACGTCGCCGCACGCGATCGGCTTGAGATGTCCCCGTACGTCCGCCATGTCCCGCAGCGCGGAACGGGCCGCCGGTACCAGCCGGCCCGAGCCGTGCCAGACCTCGGGCCGGGCGTGGAAGCCCTTGGGGGTCTGTTTGCCGCCGTGGATGCCGTACACCTTCGTGCCGACCACCACGTCGCCGATCTCGATGTCGTCCTTGAGCCCGCCCGCGACCCCCACGAAGAGCAGCACCTCCGGGCGGAGCCACCCGACGATCCGCGTGGTCATCGCGGCGGCGTGCACCGCGCCCTCACCCAGCTCGGAGATCGCCACGGTCCAGGAGGTGCCCTCGATCCGGCCGCGCTCGACGCGGGCTCCGTCTTCGTGGACGAGTTCCTCGGGGTCCAGGTCCGTCAGGAGGGCGCGTACGGCGTTGTACTCCACCGGGAGTGCGGTGAGCACGACGGCTGATACGGGGCGTGTGTCAGGTTTGGGCACCTGTCCACGGTACTGCCAAGTGGGCGATGTGGCGGGGGTGTTGGCCTGCGCCGGAGCGGTTCGCCACCCGACCTCGGCGTCATCCTGCGGAGACGGGCCGGGCGGGGGAGGCGATCGACGCCCACACCCGTGCCCGCTCCCTGTACCAGGCCGTCGGCGACCAACACGGTGAGGGCATGGCGTGGGGCAACCTCGGCGCCGCCTTGTGGGAGGTGGGCCGGGTGTGGAGGAGGCGGTCGAGGCGTACGGTCACACCCTGGGTGTCTACCGGGACTTCCAGGACTGGGTACCGATCAGGCCGAACTCTCCAGAACCTGGCCGCCTGCCAAGAGGCACAAGGACCTGGGCAAGCTCCGCTACGTCGGCCCGGAGGTCCCGTCGTGACGGGACCGGTCCCCACTGATGCTGAGTACCTTGCGCGCATGGCCGTAGTGGAGCTGGGCATGACGGGTCTTCGAAGTTGAGCGGTGCTCCGCTCTGCTTGCAGCACGACCGAAAGGCCTTCGTTCTGACAGGAATCACGCATGCGCGGGGAGGCAGCGAACTGTGACACGCTCAACTACTCGGCTCGGAGCGGCCAGTCTGGTGACCTTGCTGGCGCTGTCGGTCGGCTGCACGTCGTCCGCGGACATTTCCTCGAAGGACGATGCAGCACCGCCGTCCGCTTCTGCACGAGTGCCGGTCATCACGACGGCACAGGCCAAGCAGATCTTCGAGCAGTTCGACCGTGGAAGCGCCGCCGCCGACGCAGCGTTGGACGACTCGGCCGTCCGCAAGGTGCAGACCGGAGTCCTGCTCAAGGAGTCGCTTGCCGTATACCGGCTCTACCGCGAAGCGAACATTGGGGGCAGTGCCACTCACTTCACGAAGCCGCGCTATCTCATCCCGGCGGTAGAGGACCCGAAGAGGTATCCGCGGTTCTTCGCCGTGACCAGCAAAGAGGAAGGGGAAGAGGACGACCGCAGCTCGGTGATCTTCTACTTCGTCCAGCCGGAGGCGGACGCGCCGTGGAAGGCCACGGCGGACACATTCGCAGTGACCGAACCCGTCAAAGAGTCCGCAGCCTCGGAAGCATCACCGACTCCTGCACCAGCGGAGAGCGAAGAGGACTTCGTGTCTGTGGAACCGAAGCAACTCCCCGACGTACACCGCGACGCCTCGGGAGCAGTGCAGCTCTCACCGGCCGCGGCGTCAGACCGCTCGGCATGCGACGATTTCGCCGACTACCTCAGCTTCACACTGCCGCACGGACGCCCAGTCGATGACCGCTTCACGTCAGGCGGGTTCACGAGCGATGTCGTCCGGCACTACAACGGATGGGCGAGCGACAGCCTCACCCGGCGCTTCTCCACCGAGACAACCGGCACACCACTCCCCGTCTTCCGCCTCGCCACGGGAAGTTCCCTCGTCGCGTGCCAGTTCGTCCAGGAGTACCACGCGGAGGGCAAGACGCCATCGGACACGGTGCAGTTCGACGAAGGCTCGGACATCGACGTGCTACTCGGCGGTGGAGGCGAGAGCTGGCGCAAGGTTGACGTGGTGTACAGCATGACCGCGCTGATCGAGGTGCCCCCGGGCAAGTCGGCCGCCGCCACAGTCCTTGCCTGCGACTGCTACGCCCCTCAGCCGCTCTCAGCGACCGGTGTCCGCCCCGACTGACGTGGTCCAGCGGCACTCTGGCGACTCTGGCGTTCCGGACGACGTTTCCCTCGATTGCACTCCAGTTGCCGCGCGTCCGGTGAATGGGACAGCCGTATACCTCCACCATCCCTGTCACCCCTTGACCGCCCCACCCAAAGCAAACCCCCCACCCAACCGCCTGGCCACCCCCACATACAACAAAATCACCGGCGTCGAGTAAATAACCGAGAACGCCGCCAACTGCCCATAAATCACCGTCCCCCGATTCCCGAAGAACTCATTGATGCTCACCGCCGCCGGCATCTGTTCCGGTGTGAGGAGCAGCATGAACGGGACGAAGAAGTTCCCCCACATCATCACGAACGAGAAGACGGTCACCACGGCGACGCCCGGGCCCATCAGCGGCAGTACAACCCGCAGCAGCGACTGAAGCGACGACGCGCCGTCGGTCCACGCCGCCTCCTCCAGTTCCTTCGGAACGCCGTCCATGAAGTTTTTCATCAGCCAGATGGCGAACGGCAATTGGGACGCGGCGAAGAAGAAGATCGTGCCCTGCATGGTGTCGATCAGGTTCACCTGGACGAACAGCGCGTACACCGGCACCATGATCGCTGTGATCGGCAGGCTTGTCGCGAAGAGGATCGTGAGGAGGAAGGGGCGGTTCAGGCGGGAACGGAATCGGGACAGGGGGTAGGCCGCCAAGGCCGCGCACACCACCGTCAACGCCGTTCCTCCGCCGCACAGGAGCAGGCTGTTCAGCAGTGGCGTAAAGGTGATTTCCGGGGTCAGGACAGCGTCGAAGTTGTCGAGGGTCACGCCGTCCGGGAGTTTCACCGTCAGGTTCGCCTGTGGGTCGACCGACGAGAGGATCACCCAGGCAAGCGGGAGTACGAAGGTCGCGGCGACGACCAGGAGGCCGATGTCTGCGGCCAGGCGGTGGCGGACTGTGCGGCGGGAGGCGGGCGTTCGGGTGTTTCGGGTATTCAGGGCCACGAAAACTCACACCTCCGTTCGCAGCAGCCGCAGATAGATCGTCGAGAACAGCGAACCCACCACCAGCAGCAACAGCGCCACCGCCGTGCCGTAACCGATCATGCTCTTCTGGAACGCCTCCTCGTACATGAACAAGGGGAGCGTTTGGCTTTTGCCGCTGGGGCCGCCCCGCGTCATCACCCAGATCAGGCCGAAGACCGACAGCGTCTGCAACGTGATGAGCATCAGGTTCGTGCCGATCGAGCGGCGGATCATTGGGAGCGTGATGTGCCACATACGGCGCCAGCCGCCCGCGCCGTCCACCTCCGCCGCTTCCGTGATCTCCTTCGGTATTTCGTTCAGGGCTGCTGAATAGACCAGCATCGAGAAGGCTGTGCCTCGCCAGACGTTCGCGAACGAGACCGCCAGGATGGGAAGCGTGTACAGCCAGTTCTGGGTGGGGAGATGGAGCCAGTCCAGGATGGCGTTCAACGTTCCCTCTCGGCGGAAGAAGGCGTAGAGGAGGAATCCCGCCACCACCTCCGGCAGGACCCACGCCGTCACGACGATTCCGCCCACCAGCGTGCGGACGGGTTTCGAGGCGCGTTGCATCAGGGCTGCCAAAGCCAGGCCCAGTGTGTTCTGGCCGATCAGGGCCGATATCACCGTGAAGACCAGGGTCAGCCATACCGCGTTGAGGAACGCCTCGTCCCCGAATGCCGTACGGAAATTGTCGAACCCGATGAACGAATCCTCGGCCTGGCCGGTGAGTTGGAGGTCGGTGAAGGCGATGTAGGCGCAGTAGGCGATCGGGCCGGCGAGGAAGAGGAGCAGGAGGACGGTGGCGGGGGTGAGGGGGAGGACTCGGGTCAGGGAGCGGAGTGTGGGGTGCGGTGGCGGCCCGGCTGCCGGCCTCGCGGGGCTCTTCATGCGCGCGGGCTCATGCTTCGATCACGCGGGCTCATTCTTCGATCACCTGGTTGTCCGTGGCCGCTTTCAGCTCCTCGTCGTAGTTCTCGGCCGCTTCGGACACCGAGGCATCGCCCGTCGTCACGGATTCCATCGCTTCCTGAATGGCGGTGGAGACCTTGGGATACGCCGGGTACGCGGGGCGGTAGTGCGTGCTCGGCACCAGGTCGGTGAAGAACTTGATGCCGGGTTGGGCTTCCGCGTAAGCCGGGTCCTCAGCCACGTCCTTGCGGACCGCGATTCCGGAGTTGGCGATGTACCACTTCTGGGCGTTCGCCTTCGTCTGCATCGTCTCGATGAACTCGAAGGCGAGGTCGGGGTTGCCCGCCTTGTCGGGGATGGCCCAGGTCCAGCCGCCGGACATGCTCACCTTGCCGGGGGACTGGCCGTTCTGGGTGGGCATGTGGGCGAGGCCGAGTTTCTCCGACCAGTCCGGCCATGCGTGGCCGCTGCCGGGCAGCCAGTCCTGGGGGAGCCAGGAGCCGTCGAGGTTGATGCCGAGTCTGCCCTCGGGGAGGAGTTCACCGCGTACTCGGGTGGAGATGTTGGGGTCCAGGGCGTCGGAGACTTCCGGGCCGAGTTTCTCCTTGTAGACCGTCTCCACGAAGGTGAGAGCGTCTTTGAAACCCTGCGTGCCGGCCTTCCATTTCTTCGACTTCTCGTCGTACAGGGGGTCGCTCGCGTCGGCGGCCGTGGCGTCTTCCGTGCCGTAGAGGAGCATTTCGAAGCCCTGCATCGTGGCGGCCTCGCCCGCCGGTTTGCCCGTGTAGACGTTCAGGGGAATGACGTCGGGGACCTTGTCCTTGATCGTGCGGGCGGCGGTGAGGATGTCGGCCCAGGTCTTCGGCTGCCAGTCGGCCGGCAGGCCCGCCTTCTCGAAGATCGCCTTGTCGAACCACAGACCTCGGGTGTCCGTGCCGTCCGGAACGCCGTACGTCTTGCCGTCCTCGGCCTTCGCCGCGGTCTTGGCCGTGTCGATGAACTGGTCCCAGTCCTTCCAGTCGGCCAAGTAGTCGTCGAGGGGTTTCAGATAACCGCTCGTGATGTCCGAGTTGATGAGGAACGTGTCCTCGTAGACCAGGTCCGGGGCCGTCTTCGGGGAGCGGAGCATTTGCTGGACCTTGGTGTAGTACTCCGAGTCCGGGGCCTTGATCGGGACGAGTTTCACCTTCTTGCCCGGATTCGCCTTCTCGAACTGCTTCTTGACGTCGGCGAGGAAGGTGTCCAGGACGCGGATCTGGTTGTCCGTGGACTGTTTGTAGGAGACCTCGACCGTGTCCGGGTCGCTGCCGGAGCCGGTGCCGCAGGCGGTGAGCGCGCCGGGGGCGGTGATCGCCAGGGCTGCGGTGAGAAGGAGGCGAAGGGGGGATCGGCGGGGGCTGGGTGCGGTGGGGCGCACGGGCACGACCTCCTGCTGGCTACGTCGTTGTGGCCTGGGTGGGTGCCCGGTGACGGTACGAGGAGTGGTCTAGTCAGGTCAATGTGTCTGCACCGGTAGGGTGCGTCGGCACCCCCGCCACGCCCGCTTCCGCCCCCGCCACGCCCGCTTCCGCCTCCGCTTCCGCCTCCACCCGAAGGGACACCCGTGCCGGAACCCGCCGACCGAGCCGACCGTGCCGACCGAGCCGACCGTGCCGACCGTGACGTCACCGCCGGGCAGTTGCTGCTCGCCGAGTACCAGACCGTCAAGGACGAGCAGAAGACCCGTATCGGCTTTCGGGACAATCTCCTCTACGTCACGCTCACCATCCTCGCCGCCGTCATCGCCGCGACCGCGCAGGCCGAGCAGCCCGCCATGCTGCTCGCGCTGCCGCCGGTGTGTGTCGTGCTCGGGTGGACCTACCTCGTCAACGACGAGAAGATCTCCGCGATCGGGGCGTACGTGCGGGGGGATCTGGGGCCGCGGCTCGCGCAGCTCGCCGGTGCGGAGAAGGTTTTCGACTGGGAAGTGGCCCACCGTTCCGATGCCCGGCGCCGCTCCCGTAAGGCCATACAGTGCGGGATCGATCTGCTGGCCTTCTGTGTCGTTCCGCTCGCCGGGCTTCTTGTGTATTGGGCGAGTGGGAAGACCGGTTCCGGGCTTGTCGTGCTCTCCGTCGTCGAGGCCCTCACGATCGCCGGGCTCGGGGCCCAGGTCGTCCTCTACGCCAAACCCTTCACCTGACGGGGGCTGCCTACCCCTTCACCCACCGATACTGCAGCTCCGGCCGCCCCACCTGCCCGTACTGCGGACTCCGCGCCGCCCGCCCCGCGTCCACCAAGTGCTCCAGGTACCGCCGAGCCGTGATCCGGGAGATGCCCACCGCTTCCGCGACCCCGGCCGCCGTCAGGCCCTCACCCGCATCCCGCAGGGTCACCGTCACCCGCTCCAGCGTCGGCGCGCTCAGCCCTTTCGGCAGGGCGGCCGGCCCCGGTGCCCGCAGGGTCGCGAGCGCCCGGTCCACCTCGTCCTGGCCGCTCGCCTCGCCCGCCGCCGCGTGGAACTCGGCGTACCTCACCAGCCGGTCCCGCAACGTCGCGAACGTGAACGGCTTCAGTACGTACTGCACCACCCCCAGCGACACGCCCTCCCGCACCACCGTCAGGTCCCGCGCCGATGTCACCGCTATCACGTCCGCGTGGTAACCGGCCGCACGCAGCGAGCGGGCCAGCTGCAAGCCGTGTACGTCCGGCAGGTGCAGGTCCAGCAGCAGCAGGTCCACCGGCGTGCGGTCCAGCGCGCGGCGTGCCTCCGCGCCCGTGTGGGCCTTGCCCACAGCCGTGAAGCCGGGGACACGGCCGACGTACATCATGTGGGCGTCGGCGGCGACGGGATCGTCCTCGACCACCAGGACTCTGATGGGATCGGCCTCGGCCTTGGTCATACGTCGTCGCCTCCAGCCACAGTGGCCCGAGGGGCCTGGACAGCCTTGGTGGGAACGGGAACAGGAACGGCCCCAGCCCCAGCCCCAGCCCCGGCACCGGCCCCGGGATCGGTCGTACGCAGCGGCAAGCGGACTTCGAACTCCGCTCCGCCCCCGGCCGCCTCCGACACCGTCAGCGTGCCCTCATGGCGGCGCGCGGTCTGCCGTACGAGGGCCAGGCCCAGCCCTCGACCTCCCGGGCCCGCCGGTTTCGTCGAGAAGCCGCGTTCGAAGACGGCCTCCGCGTGAGCCGGGTCCACACCGGTACCCGTGTCCGTCACGCGCAGCACAAGGACGGAATCGTCCGTCGACTCCTCTGCCCCGTCCGTGTACGCCGTGACCGTCACCCGCGCCCCCACCGACCCCTGCGCCGCGTCCACCGCGTTGTCGATCAGATTGCCCAGGACGGTGACCAGGTCCCGCGCGGGGAGGGACTCCGGGAGGAGGCCGTCGTCGATGCGGCTGTCCTCCGACACCACCAGCTCCACGCCCCGCTCGTTCGCCTGGGCGGTCTTGCCCAGCAACAAGGCCGCCAACACCGGCTCGCTCACCGCGGCCACCACCTGGTCCGTCAGGGCCTGCGCCAGTTCCAGTTCCGCCGTCGCGAACTCCACCGCCTCGTCCGAGCGGCCCAGCTCGATCAGCGAGACGACCGTGTGGAGGCGGTTCGCGGCCTCGTGGGCCTGCGAGCGGAGCGCCTGGGTGAAGCCGCGTTCGGAGTTCAGCTCGCCCGTGAGGGACTGGAGTTCGGTCACGTCCCGAAGCGTGACCACCGTGCCGCGGCGCTGGCCGCCCGACACCGGGGACGTGTTCACGACCAGCACCCGTTCGGCGGTCAGGAGAACCTCGTCCACCCTCGGTTCCGAGGACAGGAGCGCCCCCGTCAGGGGCGCCGGCAGGCCCAGCTCCGCGACCGAGCGGCCCACGACCTTCTCCGTCACACCCAGCAGCTCGCGCGCCCCGTCGTTGATGAGGGCCACGCGGTACTGGCCGTCGAGCATGACGAGGCCCTCCCGCACGGCGTGCAGGGCGGCCTGGTGGTAGTCGTGCATGTTGCTGAGCTCGGCGGCGTTCATGTTGTGGGTGTGGCGGCGCAGCCGGGCGTTGACGATGTAGGTGCCGATGCCGCCGAGGCTGAGGGCGCCGGCGGCCACGCCGACGAGGGCGGTCAGCTGGTCCTGGACGCGGTCGCTGATCGCCTGGACCCTGATCCCGGCGCTGACCAGGCCGATGACCTCGCCGTTCTCCATGACCGGGGTGACCGCGCGGACGGACGGGCCGAGGGTGCCCGTGTAGGTCTCGGTGAAGGACTCGCCGTTCTGCGCCTTCTCTATGTGGCCGAGGAAGGGCTGGCCGATCTGCCGGGGGTCGGGGTGCGTCCAGCGGATGCCGTCACGGGTCATGATCGTCACGAAGTCGACGCCGGCGTGCTGCCGCACCTCGGTGGCGTACGGCTGGAGCCGCTTGGTGGGCTTGGGGGTGTGGATCGCCTCGCGCACGGAGGGGGAGTCGGCGACCGTGACGGCGACGGCCAGGGCCTGGCGGGTCGCCGCCTCCTCCGCCTGGCTGCGGTCGCTGACGTACGTGAACAGCGCGTACCCGGCCACGACGGCCGCGATCAGCACCGCCTGTACGGCGAAGAGCTGGCCGGCCAGGCTGCGGGGACGGAGGCGGGGCGGGACGCGCATGCCAACAGTCTGCTCGACGTGTCGGCGTGAACTAAATGAACGGAAGGGTGACCGCCCTCACAGGGCGGGGGATAGTCACCCCATCGACTCGTCCAGCACATGGACAACGAGAGGGAGTACGACTCCCGCCCCGGGACCCCACACCCCGAGCCGCCGGGAGCCCGTCTCCCACCTCGGGAGGCACCTCTCCCCACCACCGGGAGCCTGTCTCCCTTCACCGGGAGCCCCCCAGCTCCCACCGCCGGAAGCCCCCAAGCCTCCGGCCCGGAAGCCTGTCGGCTTCCACCGCCGGGAGCCCCGGCTCCCACACCCCCCGGGAGCCCCGCTCCCACCGGGAGCTCCGGCTCCCACCGCAGGGAGCCTCCCCAGGCTCCCGCCCGGGAGCCCCCACTCCCAGCCCCGGGAGCCCGCCGGCTCCCACCCCCGGGAGCCGGTCTCCCACGTGGGAGCCGGTCTCCCACCCGGGAACCCGCCGGTTCCCACCCCTGGGAGACCGTCTCCCGAATTTCCCCCGGACGTGAGCCGCACGCCGGAAGAGCGAGCCGACGACGACGTCGACGAGGAGGGCAGCCGTGGCCAGCACCACTCATACGGCACCTACCGCACCCGCCAAGCGGGACCGCACCCACTACCTGTACATCGCCGTGATCGTGGCTGTGGCCATCGGCATCGCCGTGGGCCTCATCGCCCCTGACTTCGCCGTTGAGCTGAAGCCCATCGGCACCGGCTTCGTGAACCTGATCAAGATGATGATCTCGCCGATCATCTTCTGCACGATCGTGCTGGGCATCGGCTCCGTACGGAAGGCCGCGAAGGTCGGCGCGGTCGGCGGTATCGCCCTCGCCTACTTCACGGTGATGTCGCTGGTCGCCCTCGGTATCGGCCTGGTCGTCGGCAACATCCTGGAGCCGGGCACCGGCCTCGCGGTGACCGACGCGATCAAGGAGACCGGTCAGGCGCAGGTGTCGGCCGAGGCCAAGGACACCACCGAGTTCCTGCTCGGCATCATCCCGACGACACTCGTCTCCGCCTTCACCGGCGGCGAGGTCCTCCAGACGCTGCTCGTCGCCGTGCTCGCAGGCTTCGCGCTCCAGGCCATGGGTGACGCCGGCCAGCCGATCCTGCGCGGTGTCGAGCACATCCAGCGCCTCGTCTTCCGCATCCTCGCGATGGTGATGTGGGCCGCCCCGATCGGCGCCTTCGGTGCCATCGCGGCCGTGACCGGTTCCGCGGGCCTCGACGCCCTCAAGAGCCTCGCCGTGCTGATGCTCGGCTTCTACGTCACCTGCTTCCTCTTCGTCTTCATCGTGCTCGCGGCGCTGCTGCGGATCGTCTCCGGCCTCAACATCTTCACGTTCTTCAAGTACCTGGGCCGTGAGTTCCTGCTGATCCTGTCCACCTCCTCCTCCGAGTCGGCGCTGCCGCGCCTCATCGCGAAGATGGAGCACCTGGGCGTCAGCAAGCCCGTCGTCGGCATCACCGTCCCGACCGGCTACTCCTTCAACCTCGACGGCACCATGATCTACATGACCATGGCGTCCCTCTTCATCGCCGACGCCATGGGTACGCCGATGTCGATCGGTGAGCAGATCCCGCTGCTGCTCTTCCTGCTGGTCGCCTCCAAGGGCGCGGCCGGTGTCACCGGCGCCGGCCTCGCGACCCTCGCGGGTGGCCTCCAGTCCCACAAGCCGGCCCTGGTGGACGGCATCGGCCTCATCGTCGGCATCGACCGCTTCATGAGCGAGGCCCGCGCCCTCACCAACTTCGCGGGCAACGCGGTCGCCACGGTCCTCATCGGCACCTGGACCAAGGAGATCGACAAGGAGCGCGTCGACCAGGTCCTCGCCGGGCAGCTGCCCTTCGACGAGAAGACGCTGCTGGACGACGGGCATGGACCTGCGCCGGAGGCCGCGGCCGCCGAGTCGGACGGTGAGAAGGAACTCGCCAAGGCGTAGCGGGTTCCGGCCCCCAAGAACGCCGTACGGCCGGGTCCTCCCCCCGTAGACCCGGCCGTACGGCCCACAACTGAAGAGCACCAGAACACCGAGCGGCCAGGTCCTCCCCCTATGGACCTGGCCGCTCGGCTTTTGTCTGTTCCCACGTTCTTTCCTTCACGTCGGCGTCAAGGAATACCGTCATCGCATGCGCATCGGCGAGCTGGCGGCACGGGCCGGGACGACGACACGGACGTTGCGGTACTACGAGGCGCGCGGGTTGTTGCCCGCGCGGCGGAGCGATGGGGGCACCTCCCGCTCGAGCGAAGCCGAGAGTGGGGGAGGGTACCGGACGTACGACGAGGGGGATCTGAGGCTGCTGCGGCAGATCCGGACGTTGCAGGACTTCGGGTTCGACCTGGAGGAGACGCGGCCCTTCGTGGAGTGTCTGCGGGCCGGGCACCCGGAGGGCGACTCGTGTCCGGCGTCGCTGGCGGTGTACCGGCGGAAGCTGGACGAACTCGACGCGCTGATCGGTGAGCTGGCGGCCGTGCGGGCGTCGGTCGGCGAGCAGCTGGCGCGGGCCGAGCGGGCGCGGGAGCGGCTGGCGGCCGAGGCGGAGGTTCCGGGGGGTCCGGAGCCGGGGTGTGAACTGGGAGGCGGGGAACTGTGATCAGGGCGGCGGGTGTGGCCGAGGTGACAGACGCGGACTTCGAGGCGGAGGTGATCGGGGCGGAGCTGCCGGTGCTCGTGGAGTTCACGGCCGACTGGTGCCCGCCGTGCCGGCAGATGGGGCCGGTGCTCAGCGCCCTCGCCGCGGAGGAGGGGGAGCGGTTGAAGGTGGTGCAGCTGGACGTGGACACCAACCCGGACACCACCCTCGCGTACAAGGTGCTGTCCATGCCGACGTTCATGGTGTTCAGCGGCGGTGAGCCGGTGAAGGCCATGGTCGGCGCCCGGCCGAAGCGGCGGCTGCTCGAAGAACTCGCCGACGTGCTCTGACGCCTGGACGAGAAAGGCCCCCGAGCAATTGTGCTCGGGGGCCTTTCTTGCGTATATTTGATGGTTCGCGACTTGAAGGGGATCGGGTCGCAAAAAGTTCAGTGAGCAGAGTATATCCGGGCGGGAGTGGAATTGTCAAACACCGGCTTTTCGCGTGATGAACAAGATGAATTGCGGCGCGAACAGGAATTCATCGACGGGCTGTATGCCCGCGTGGACGCCCTGCGCGGTGCGACCGAGGGCTCGGTCACGGACGCGCTCGCCCAGGGCAACACGCCCATGCAGGCCCGTCTGGAGCGGGACATCCTCGTCGCCGAGCGCTCGGGGCTGCTGGCCGCGCTGAACGCCGTCGACGGTTCGCTCTGCTTCGGCCGACTCGACCTCGCGAACGGGCTCAGCCACCACATCGGCCGGATCGGGCTGCGGGAGGACGACACCGAGCGCACCCCGATCCTGATCGACTGGCGGGCCGACGTCGCCCGCCCCTTCTACCTCGCCACCGGCCACACCCCGATGGGCCTGCGCCGCCGCCGGCACATCACCACCGAGGCCCGCCGGGTCACCGCCCTGCACGACGAGATCCTCGACCTCGGCGACGAGACCCGCACCGGGTACGAGGACCCCACCGGCGACGCCGTCCTGCTGGCCGCCCTCAACTCGGCCCGCACCGGCCGCATGGGCGACATCGTGCAGACCATCCAGGCCGAGCAGGACCGCATCATCCGCGCGCCCCACCAGGGCGTGATGGTCGTCGAGGGCGGCCCCGGAACGGGCAAGACGGCCGTCGCCCTGCACCGGGCCGCGTACCTCCTCTACGAGCAGCGCGAGCTGCTCGCCAAGCGCGCCGTCCTCATCGTCGGCCCCAACCCCGCCTTCCTCGGCTACATCGGCGAGGTGCTGCCCTCCCTCGGCGAGACCGGCGTGCTGCTCTCGACCGTCGGCGAACTGTTCCCCGGCGTACGGGCCACCGCGACCGACACCCCGGCGGCCGCCCGCGTCAAGGGACGTGCCGACATGGCCGAGGTGCTCGCGGCCGCCGTACGGGACCGGCAGACGCTGCCCGACCCGGTGATCGCCATCGAGCACGACCGGGAGATCCTGATGCTCGACGACGACCTCGTACGGGTCGCCCGCGAGCGCACCCGCGAGGCGAAGCTCCCGCACAACGTGGCCCGCGAGCACTTCGAGGGCTACATCCTCAACACCCTCACGGAGATGGTCACCGAGCGCATCGGCACCGACCCGTACGACGGCTCCAACCTCCTCGACGCCAGCGACATCACCCAGATCCGCGACGAGCTGGCGGAGAACCCCGAGGTCTGGTCCGCCATCGGCCGGCTGTGGCCCCGGATCACCCCGCGCCGCCTGATCGCCGACCTCCTCGCCGAGCCGGACGCGTATCTGTCCCCGGAGGACGCCGACGCCGTACGCCGTCCCGTCACCCGTGCGTGGACCGTCGCCGACGTACCGCTTCTCGACGAGGCGGCGGAGTTGCTGGGCGAGGACGACCGGGTGGCGCGGGCCCGCGCCGAACGCGAGCGGGAGACCCAGATCGCGTACGCGCAGGGCGTGCTGGAGGTGTCGTACGCGTCCCGGACCTACGAGTTCGAGGACAAGGAGGACAACGACCCCGACGGCTCGGAGGTGCTGTCCGCGCACGACATCATCGACGCCGAGCGGTTCGCGGAGCGGCACGAGGAGGACGACCACCGCAGCGCCGCCGAGCGGGCGGCGGCCGACCGGACCTGGGCGTTCGGGCACATCATCGTCGACGAGGCGCAGGAGCTGTCGCCGATGGCCTGGCGGCTGCTGATGCGCCGCTCGCCCACCCGCTCGATGACCCTGGTCGGCGACCCCGCCCAGACGGCGGAGGCCGCGGGCGTCGGCTCCTGGGCCGACATCCTCGCGCCGTACGTCGAGGACCGCTGGGAGCACACCCGGCTCGGCGTCAACTACCGCACCCCCGCCGAGATCATGGCCGTCGCGGCCGGGGTCGTCCGCGCCGAGCGGCCGGACTTCGAGCCGCCGAGCTCCGTACGGTCGACGGGCGTACGGCCCTGGGCGCGCCGCGCGGCGCCGAAGGAACTGCCCGCGGAGGTGGCCAAGGCGGTCGTCGAGCTGACCCCGGCCGAGGGACGGCTCGCGGTGATCGCGCCCCGCGAGCTGCACCGGGCGCTGGCGGCCCGCCTCGACGGGGTGACGGCCGGCGCGGAGCCGGACCTGACCCATGCCGTCGTCCTCCTCGACCCCCGGCAGGCCAAGGGGCTGGAGTTCGACTCCGTCCTCGTCGTCGAGCCCGGACGCTTCGGCACGAGCGACCTGTACGTGGCCCTGACGCGGGCGACGCAGGCGCTGGGCGTCGTGCACGCGGACGAACTGCCGGAAGCACTGCGGGAGTTGTCGACGGCTGGCCTGAAGTAGCCGGGCGGGCCCCGCCGGGCGAGTGCCCGGCGGGCCATGGCCCTCGTCACCGTCACCACAGGTGCACCAGGGATCACCAACCCGTAACAGTTCCCGTCATCGTCACTGCTCGTACACGCTTCATGCGGTATGCGTGTCGGTCATGGAAACACATCCCTTCGCGGCCGCCCCGGCCGGCAGCCCCACCCTGGAATCGCTGCCCGTGGAGCCGTTGCTGACCGCGGAGTTCGACGTGGACCCGGGCAGCGTCTACGAGCGACTGCGGAGTACGTACGGCCCCGTGGCACCGGTGGGGCTGATGGGGGTGCCGGCGTGGCTGGTTCTCGACTACCGCGAGGTGCTGGAGGTCCTGCGCAGCGAGAGCGTGTGGCGGCGCGACGTACGGCACTGGCGGGCCCGGGCGGAGGGGCGACTGCCGCGGGACTGGCCGCTGCTCGCCGGGTACGAGGTCCGGCAGACCATGTTCTTCGACGACGAGGAACACCGGCACGCCCGGCTGAGCTACCACTCGGCGATGCGCCCGTTCCAGGACGGGCACACCCCCGAGGGCTGGGAGCTGCGGGCGGCCGTCGCGCGGTACGCCGACGAGCTGATCGCGATGCTCGCGGCCGAGTCCGGAACCACCGGGTTCGCCGATCTCGCGGCGCAGTACACCCGGCCGCTGCTCCTCATGGTCACGACCAAGCTGTTCGGCTGCCCCGTCGAACTCGGCGACGAGATGGTCATGGACCTGTGGCGGATGCTCGACGGCGGGCCGGACGCGGGGCCGGCCACCGGGCGGGCGCTGGGGGCGATGACCCGGCTCGCGGCGCACCGGCGCTCCCGTCCCGGAGAGGACCTGACGTCCTACATGCTGCTGTCCGACCCGTCGTTGAGCGACGAGCAGTTGGGCCGCGAGCTGTTCATGAACGCGGTCTATCTGAACGACATCGCCGGGAACATGGTCTGCAACACCCTCCTCGAAGTGCTGCGTGGCAACGCGACCGTCCGGCGGAGCCTGTCCGACGGGCAGCTCGGGGAGACCGTGAACCGGGCGGCGCTGGTGAATCCGCCGACGGCCAACCTGTGCTTCCGGTTCGCGGCGCGTGATGTGCGGCTCGGGAACTTCTGGATCCGGGCCGGTGACATCGTGTCCCCGTCCGTCGCGGCCGCGCACCGGGATCTGCTCGCGATCGGGTCCTCGCACATCGTCGACTCCACGATCAGTACGCGGGCGCATCTGGCGTGGGGGGCCGGGCCCCACCAGTGCCCCAGCGCCGCGCGTGAGCTCGCGGGGACGATCGTCACCACGGCGGTGGGGCGGGTCTTCGAGCACTTCGCCCGTGCGGAACTCACCTTGCCGCCGGATCAGTTGCCGTGGCGGTCGGGGCCGGTGGTGCGGGGGTTGCGGTTGCTGCCGGTTCGCTATGAACTCAGCGATCACAGCGCGGTGCGGGTGCCGGGTGCGCGGCGGGGGGACGAGGTCGCGCCTCCCGTGGCGCCGGGTGCCGTTCCGTCGGCTGTCGGGGAGCGGTCGGCGAGTGGGTTGCTGGGGGCGTTGCGACGGATGATGTTCGGGGGGCGGAAGAGCGGCGGCTGAGGGGCCGCGGGAGTTCTTCTCGCCCCCGCCGCCCCTACCCGTCCCATCCCCAGGGGCTGCGCCCCTTCGACCCGCCTCGGGGCTCCGCCCCGGACCCCGTTCGCGCAGTTCCCCGCGCCCCTGAAAGGGGCGCGGGGAACTGCGCGACAAGCCCCCACCCACCCGCACCCGACAACGAACCCCTCGGGGTCGAAGGGGCAGCGCCCCTGGGGATGGGACGGGTAGGGGCGGCGGGGGCGAAAAACTAGGCCGGGCGGAGCCAGATCGTGGACAGGGGGGGCAAGGTGATGCGGATGCCGGCCGGGCGGCCGTGCCAGGGGTGGGGTTCCGTCTTCACGGGGTGGGGGTTGGTGACGCCGCTCCCTCCGTAAGCGTCGGCATCCGTGTTGAGCACCTCGCGCCACGCCGGCACGTCCTCGGGAACCCCCAGCCGGTAGTCCTCGCGGACGACCGGGCTGAAGTGGGAGACGGCCAGCAGAGGCGCCCCGTCGGCGTCGAAGCGGAGGAACGCCAGGACGTTGTCGTCCGCGGCGTCGCCCGTGATCCAGGAGAACCCGGACGGGTGGGTGTCGAGCTGCCAGAGGGCGGGGGTGCGGCGATAGGTCGTGTTGAGGTCGCGGACGAGATCGCGCACCCCCCGGTGGTCGGCTTCGGCGCCGTACGCCGGATCCAGCAGCCACCAGTCCGGCCCGTGCGCCTCCGACCACTCTGCGCCCTGGGCGAACTCCTGGCCCATGAAGAGGAGTTGCTTGCCGGGGTGGGCCCACATGAAGCCGAGATACGCGCGGTGGTCGGCCCGCCGCTGCCACCAGTCGCCCGGCATCTTCGACACCAGGGAGCCCTTGCCGTGGACGACCTCGTCGTGGGAGATCGGCAGGACGTAGTTCTCGCTGTACGCGTACACCATCGAGAACGTCATCTCGTGGTGGTGGTGCTTGCGGTGCACCGGCTCCTTGGACATGTAGCCCAGCGAGTCGTGCATCCAGCCCATGTTCCACTTCAGGCCGAAGCCGAGACCGCCGAAGCCGCCCGGACCGACGTGGTGGGTGGCGCGGGTGACGCCGTCCCAGGCCGTCGACTCCTCGGCGATGGTCACGACACCCGGCACCCGCCGGTACACGGTCGCGTTCATCTCCTGGAGGAAGGCGACCGCGTCCAGGTTCTCCCGGCCGCCGTGCTCGTTCGGCGTCCACTGGCCCGGCTCGCGCGAGTAGTCGAGGTAGAGCATCGACGCGACGGCATCCACCCGCAGCCCGTCGATGTGGTACTCCTCGCACCAGTAAAGGGCGTTGGCGACAAGGAAGTTGCGCACCTCGCGGCGCCCGTAGTCGAACTCCAGCGTCCCCCAGTCGGGGTGCGCCGCCCGCGCCGGGTCCTCGTGCTCGTACAGCGGTCGCCCGTCGAACTCGGCCAACGCCCAGTCGTCACGCGGGAAGTGAGCCGGCACCCAGTCCATCAGCACACCGATCCCGGCCTGGTGCAGCGCGTCGACCAGGAACTTGAAGTCGTCCGGGGTGCCGAGCCTGGCCGTCGGCGCGTAGAACCCGGTCACCTGGTAGCCCCATGAGCCGCCGAACGGGTGCTCGGCGACCGGCAGCAGCTCGACATGGGTGAAGCCGAGGTCGGAGACGTACACCGGTAGCTGTTCGGCCAGTTGACGGTACGTCAGTCCGGGTCGCCAGGACGGCAGATGGATCTCGTAGACGGAGAACGGCGCCTCGTGCGCGGGGGTCTCCGCCCGCCTGGTCAGCCACTCCTCGTCGCCCCACTCGTAGTGCGAGGCGTGCACGACGGAGGACGTATTGGGCGGGACCTCCGTGCGGCGGGCCAGCGGGTCGGCGCGGAGCGTCTTGGTGCCGTCCGGCCGGGTGATCTCGAACTTGTACAGTTCGCCCTCGCCGATCCCGGGCACGAACAGCTCCCACACGCCCGAGGAGCCGAGCGCACGCAGCGGATATCCGGTGCCGTCCCAGAAGTTGAACGTCCCGGCCAGCCGTACGCCGCGCGCGTTCGGCGCCCACACCGTGAAGCGGGTGCCGGTCACGCCCTGGTGGGTCATCGGCTCGGCGCCGAGCACCCGCCACAGCTCCTCGTGCCGGCCCTCGTTGATCAGATGCAGGTCCAGCTCGCCGATCGCGGGCAGGAAACCGTACGCGTCCTCGGTCTCCTGTTCCGTTCCCTCGTACGAGATCAGCAGCCGGTACGCCGCCGGCACCTCCCGCAACGGCAGCAGCGCCGAGAAGAACCCGCCTCCGTCGTCGTGCAACTCCGCCCGCAGCGACTCCACCACCACACTCACTGCGAGCGCGTACGGCCGGAACGCCCGGAACACCACACCGCCGGGCGCGGGGTGAGCCCCGAGCACCGAGTGCGGCGCGTGGTGGGTACCGGCGATCAGCCGCTCGCGATCGGCGCCGTCCATGGCGGGGGAGAAGGCGGGCTGGGCGAGGCCGGGTCCGGCGTCGGGGGTGCCGACCGGTTCGCCCGGCGAGCGGCCGGTGACCGCGCGCTCGGCGGTGGCCTGCTGAGGCAGCACCGGTTCCGGGTGCGCCGATTCAGTCAGCACCGATACGGGAGCGGCCGGCTCGGCCACGGTCTCCTGCGGGGGCCTCACGGTCTTCTTCGCGGCGGCTTTCTTGGTGACGGCCTTGGCGGTGACGGCTTTCTTTGCCACGGTCTTCTTGGCCGCCGACTTCTTCGCCACAGCCGTCTTGGCGACAGCCGTCTTGGCGACAGCCGTCTTCGTGACCGCCTTCTTGGCGACCGCCTTCTTCGCCACGGTCTTCTTCGTGGCGGTCTTCTTGGCCGGAGCCTTCTTGGCCACGCCCTTGTCCTCGGCCACCTTTCTGGGCGCGGCCGTGCCGCCGGCCCCGGCGGTCTTCTTGACCGCCGCCGTACCTTCGCCGGCCTTCTTGGCGACCGCCTTCTTGGTGACCGCCTTCTTGGCGACGGCCTTCTTGACCACCGGCGCCCCCTCGGCCGCCTTCTTGGCGACGGCCTTCTTGACCACCGGCGCCCCCTCGGCCGCCTTCTTGGCGACCGCCTTCGCCGTGCTCTTCGCCGCGGTGCTCTTCTCCGCCGTTTTCTCAGCCGCCTTTTTCGTCGCCGTCTTCTTCGCTGTCGTCGCCTTCTTCGCCACGGTTTTCTTCGCGGCCGTTTTCTTCGTGGCCGTCTTCTTCACCGGGGCGGACCCCTCGGCGGCGGCGCCGGTGTGCTGTGTGCTGTCGTCGGACGGCGGGCGGGGAGTCACAGGGACGGCCTCCTCGGCGGGAACAGGAAGTGGTGGGGGTGGGGTCAGGGTGTGTCGGCGCCGGTGTCCGTGGCCAGGCGGTGGACGGCCGCCAGGGGCACCGGAAGCCAGTCGGGGCGGTGGCGGGCCTCGTAGAGGACCTCGTACACCGCCTTGTCGGTCTCGTAGGCGCGCAGCAGTACGGGATCGGTGCGCGGGTCGGCCCCGGCGACGTCCGCGTAGCCGGAGCAGTACGCGGCCCGGCAGGCGGTCGCCCAGTCGGCGGCCGGGGGCTGGAGGGAGTGGGCGGCGTAGTCGAAGGAGCGGAGCATGCCGGCGATGTCGCGGGCGACGGGCTGCGGCATCCGGCGTTCGGCCAGCGGCTTCGACGGCTCGCCCTCGAAATCTATGAGGGACCACTCCCCGGAGGGAGAGCGGAGACACTGGCCGAGGTGGAGGTCGCCGTGGATGCGCTGGGCGGTCCAGGTGCGCCCCTCGGCGGCGAGGTCGGCCAGCGCCTCGAAGGCCGTGTGCAGCCCGGGCGCGTACGGCCGCAGCGTGGGTACGGCCTGTGCGGCGGCCTCCAGGCGTTCGGTCATCCCGTCGAGCAGCAGCTCCAGTTGGGGCCGTCCCAGGGTGACCGTGGGCAGGGCCCGCGTCAGCGCCGTGTGCACCTCGGCGGTCGCCCGCCCCAGCGCGCGCGCCTCGGCGGCGAAGTCCTCGCCCTTGGCCAGCATGCTCAGCGCCAGCTCCCAGCCGTCCGCCGCGCCGTGCAGGAACGGCTGGAGGACGCCCAGGACGTGGTGGCCTTCGGGGTCGCCGGTCCGGCCCAGGTCCGCCATCATCCACGCCGCCGGGGCCGGTACGCGGGGGCACTGCTCGCGGGACAGGGTCAGGGGCAGTTCGAGGTCGGGGTTGTCTCCGGGCACGACCCGCCTGAACAGCTTCAGGATGAACGTATCGCCGTAGACGATCGATGAGTTGGACTGCTCCGAGGTCACCATGCGCGGTACCAGGCCCTCGGGAATGTCGTGCCGCATGTCCCGCTCGC
The DNA here is from genome assembly GCF_024612015.1 of Streptomyces sp. CA-210063. Classification (NCBI taxonomy): domain Bacteria; kingdom Bacillati; phylum Actinomycetota; class Actinomycetes; order Kitasatosporales; family Streptomycetaceae; genus Streptomyces; species Streptomyces sp. CA-210063. The sequence continues at coordinate 3,137,179 of NZ_CP102512.1, read as the reverse complement.
AGCGCAGCTCACCGACGTGCGCCTCGGTCCGCAGCGCCTCCAGGAGGACATCGGCGAGGCGCGGGTCGTACAGCGCCTCGTACACCGTCCGCCCGGCCAGCGGCCCGTCGGCCACATGTCCGATCAGCGCGGGCGCCAGCCGTGGTGGCAGCGCCTCGCGTACGCCGAGCAGCAGCTGGTAGCAGTCGCCGGGGTGGGCCGGAGCGCCCTGGGACGGCACCAGCGGCTGATGGGCGCGGACGAGGAGATGCAGCAGCCCGGCCTTGGAGCCGGCCGACTTGGAGCCACCTGACGGGGAGCCGGCCGCTTGGGAACCCCCTGCCTCGGAGGTGCCCACCGGCAGCAGCTCGGTCCCCGCCACCAGGCTGAACCCGGTGACCGGCCGCCCCTTCCCCGCGAACCAGCGCTGCCGTGGCAGCCACTCCCGCAGGAGCGGCTCCAGCGAGGTGAGCAGCCCGGGCACCGGCTCCGCGACATGCGGTGGGCCAGGACTTGTCGCAGTGGAGTGCGTGGCGGCTTCCGACATGGCGTCGCGTCCTTTCCCCGGGGGGCGGGGTGTTCCTGTCTGCGTGCCCCGGGCGGGCCGGGAGAAACCGGCCCGCCCGGGGGTTCCGGTCGGGTTTACACGGTGTCCTTCCGCAGGCGGAACCAGTAGAAGCCGTGGCCCGCGAGGGTGAGGAGATAAGGCAGCTCGCCGATGGCCGGGAAGCGCACTCCGCCGATGAGTTCGACGGGGTGGCGTCCTTCGTAGGCGCGCAGGTCGAGTTCGGTGGGCTGGGCGAAACGCGAGAAGTTGTTCACGCACAGCACCAGGTCGTCGCTGCCCTCCTCGGTCGGAGGGGCCTCCCGCAGATACGCCAGCACGGCCGGGTTCGACGACTGGAGTTCGGTGTACGACCCCAGGCCGAACGCCGGGTTCTGCTTGCGGATCTCGATCATGCGGCGGGTCCAGTGCAGCAGCGAGGCCGGCGAGGACATCGACGCCTCGACGTTCGTCACCTGGTAGCCGTAGACCGGGTCCATGATCGTCGGCAGTGACAGCCGTCCCGGATCGCAGGAGGAGAAGCCCGCGTTGCGGTCGGGCGTCCACTGCATGGGGGTGCGTACGGCGTCGCGGTCGCCGAGCCAGATGTTGTCGCCCATGCCGATCTCGTCGCCGTAGTAGAGGATCGGCGAGCCGGGGAGGGACAGGAGCAGGGCGGTGAACAGCTCGATCTGGTTGCGGTCGTTGTCGAGGAGTGGGGCGAGCCGGCGCCTGATGCCGATGTTGGCGCGCATACGCGGGTCTTTCGCGTACTCCGCGTACATGTAGTCGCGTTCTTCGTCGGTGACCATTTCGAGGGTCAGCTCGTCGTGGTTGCGCAGGAAGATGCCCCACTGGCAGTTCGACGGAATGGCCGGGGTCTTGGCGAGGATTTCCGAGACCGGATAGCGCGATTCCCTGCGCACCGCCATGAAGATCCTCGGCATCACCGGGAAGTGGAACGCCATATGGCATTCGTCGCCGCCGCTCGGGAAGTCGCCGAAGTAGTCGACGACGTCCTCCGGCCACTGATTCGCCTCGGCCAGCAGCACGGTGTCGGGGTAGTGCGCGTCGATCTCCTTCCGCACCCGCTTCAGGAAGTCGTGGGTTGCGGGAAGGTTTTCGCAGTTGGTGCCTTCCTGCTGGTACAGGTACGGCACCGCGTCCAGGCGGAAGCCGTCGATGCCCAGGTCCAGCCAGAACCGCAGCGCCGAGACCATCTCCTCCTGTACTGCCGGGTTCTCGTAGTTGAGGTCCGGTTGGTGGGAGAAGAACCGGTGCCAGAAGTACTGCTTGCGGACGGGGTCGAAGGTCCAGTTGGAGGCTTCGGTGTCGACGAAGATGATGCGGGCGTCCTGGAACTGCTTGTCGTCGTCGGCCCAGACGTAGTAGTCGCCGTAGGGGCCGTCGGGGTCTTTCCTCGATTCCTGGAACCACGGGTGCTGGTCGCTGGTGTGGTTCATGACGAAGTCGATGATGACGCGCATGCCGCGTTGGTGGGCGGCGTCGACGAATTCCACGAAGTCGGCGAGATCACCGAATTCGGGGAGGACGGCGGTGTAGTCGGAGACGTCGTAGCCGCCGTCCCTGAGTGGCGATTTGAAGAAGGGCGGGAGCCAGATGCAGTCGATGCCCAGCCACTGGAGATAGTCGAGTTTGGCGGTCAGGCCCTTGAGGTCGCCGATGCCGTCGCCGTTGCTGTCCTGGAAGGAGCGGACGAGGACTTCGTAGAAGACGGCGCGTTTGAACCAGTCCGGGTCCCGGTCCTTCTGCGGAGTGTCCTCGAAGGTGTCCGGAACGGGCTCGTTGACGATCATTGTGTGGGTGACCCCCCGATCTGCGGGTTGGACGGTCGCAGGACGGTCAGTACGTGCGCGGGCGTGCGGCCCGGTTCGAGACGTACATAGTTGTTCCTGCCCCAGGTGTAGACCTCGCCGGTGAGCTCGTCGCGCACCAGCACGGACTCATGCCAGTCCAGGCCGAGTTGCGGCATGTCCAACGAGACCGTGGCCTCCTGGGTGTGGTGGGGGTCGAGGTTGACCACCACCAGAACCGTGTTCGAGCCCGCGCGCTTCGAGTAGACGATCACCGCTTCCTGGTCGGCATGATGGAAGTGCAGATCCCGCAACTGTCGCAGCGCCGGGCTCCGACGCCTGATCTCGTTGAGCTTGCCGAGCAGTGGGGCGATCGTACGTCCGTCTTGTTCGGCTGCGTCCCAGTCGCGTGGGCGGAGTTGGTACTTCTCCGAGTCGAGGTACTCCTCGCTGCCGGGTTTGAGCGGGGTGTTCTCGCACAGTTCGTAGCCGGAGTAGACGCCCCAGGCCGGCGAGAGCGTCGCGGCCAGCACCGCGCGCAGCTCGAAGGCCGGCCGTCCGCCGTTCTGGAGGAAGGCGTGGAGGATGTCGGGGGTGTTGACGAAGAAGTTCGGCCGCATATAGGCGGCCGCCTCACCCGCCAGCTCCGTGGCGTACTCCGTCAGCTCCTGTTTGCTGTTGCGCCAGGTGAAGTAGGTGTAGGACTGCTGGAAGCCGGTCGCGGCCAGGGTATGCATCATCGCGGGGCGGGTGAAGGCCTCGGCCAGGAAGATGACGTCCGGGTCGGTGGCGTTGATGTCGGCGATCACCTGTTCCCAGAAGACGACCGGTTTGGTGTGGGGGTTGTCGACGCGGAAGACGCGGACCCCGTGGTCCATCCAGTGCCGCAGGATCCGGGTGGTCTCGGCGATGAGGCCGGGCATGTCGGCGTCGAAGGCGATGGGGTAGATGTCCTGGTACTTCTTCGGCGGGTTCTCCGCGTAGGCGATCGTGCCGTCGGGGCGGTGGTGGAACCACTCGGGGTGTTTCTGCACCCAGGGATGGTCCGGGGAGCACTGCAGGGCGAAGTCCAGGGCGACTTCCAGGCCCAGTTCCTGTGCGCGGGCGACGAAGTGGTCGAAGTCCTCGAGGGTGCCCAGGTCGGGGTGGATGGCGTCGTGGCCGCCTTCGGGGGAGCCGATGGCCCAGGGGACGCCGACGTCGTCGGGGGTGGGGGAGAGGGTGTTGTTGCGGCCCTTGCGGAAGGTGGTGCCGATCGGGTGGATCGGTGGCAGGTAGACGACGTCGAAGCCCATGGCGGCGATCGCGGGCAGGCGGCGGGCGGCGGTACGGAAGGTTCCGTGGGGCTGCTCGGGGGTGCCCTCGGAACGCGGGAAGAACTCGTACCAGGACCCGAACAGCGCCCGTTCCCGCTCGACCAGCAGGGGCAACGGTTCGCTGGAGGTGACCAGTTCGCGCAGGGGATGGCGGGTGAGGACCTCCTCCACCTCCGGCGCCGACGCCGCCGCCAGACGGGAGGACGCGGGCCGAGCGGTGTCCCGTAGGGCGTCCACGGCGGCGAGCAGGATGCCTCGCCCGCTCCGGCCTTCGGGGACCCCGTCGGCGGCGCGTTCGTACAGGCGGGCGCCCTCCTCGAGGACCAGTTCGGTGTCGATGCCGGCCGGGATCTTGATGTGGGCGTGGTGGCGCCAGGTGGCGATCGGGTCGCCCCAGCCCTCGACGGCGTAGGACCAGATGCCCTCGCTCGGTACGGAGACCGTGGCGCCCCAGCGGTCGGTGCCGGGGGCGAGTTCGCGCATCGGGATCCAGTCGGCCGGGCGGCCCTCCGGGTCCTTGAGCACGACATTGGCGGCGACCGCGTCGTGGCCCTCACGGATGACGACGGCCGAGATCTCGAAGGCCTCGCCCACGACGGCCTTCGCCGGTCGGCGGCCGTGGTGGACGGTCGGCCGTACGTCGAGAACCGGTATCCGCCCGATGGTGGGGGCGCCCGGAAGCTCCGGGGCCTTCGGGGGTGGCGCGGCCGGCGCGGGCAGGCCGGTGCGCGCCGGGCGTGCGGGGCGTGCGGTGGTGCTGTCGGGTGTGGCGGTGGTGGTACTGGTCGTCGGGGGTGCTGACGAGTGGTGCGTGGCGGGCATGACCGCTCCTGTCCGCGTCAACGTGGGTGGGCGGATGAGGGTGTGGGGAGGTGGGGCCATCGGGACGTACCGGTGGAGCCTTCCCACACAGTGCGGGTGGGCATTCCGGCACTTTGTTAACTACTCACGCGTATGTCTACACACAAGACCGGCCTCGTCCGAAGAGGGCGAGGCCGGTCACTGTAGTCGCTCTGGGTAAAGGGTCGTTCACCTGTGGTGTTACAGAGTCCTACGGGTTGTGGACTTGTAGAAGCTTGTTCGGAGAGCCCGGAAATTTGTCCTTGACCTTGCCCGAAACCGCATGCTCCACCAGGGCCTTGCTCACCTGGGCGGGTGTGGCCGACGGATGGTCGGCCAGATACAGGGCGGCCGCGCCCGCGGCGTGCGGGGAGGCCATGGACGTACCGGAGTGGGTCGCCTTCGCGGTGTTGCTCCGGTGGGACGCGGAGGTGATGGACATGCCGGGTGCGAACAGGTCCAGACTCGGGCCCCAGTTCGAGAAGTTGGCGCGAACGTCCTTCTTGTCGGTGGCGCCGACAGTGATCGCCTGCTTGACGCGGGCGGGCGAGTAGAGGCCGGCGGCGAGTCCGTCATTGCCCGCGGCGACCGTGTAGGTGACCCCGGACGCTATGGAGTTGCGTACGGCCGCGTCGAGCTGGGCGTTGCCGAAGCCGCCCAGACTCATGTTGGCCACGGCGGGCTTCCTCGCATGCTTGGTGACCCAGTCGATGCCCGCTATGACCTGGGCGGTCGTCCCCGCGCCCTCGTCGTCGAGGACACGTACGGCGACGACCTCGGCCTTCTTGGCGACGCCGTACGTGGTGCCGGCGACGGTGCCCGCGACATGGGTGCCGTGCCCGTTGCCGTCCTGCGCCGTCCTGTCGTTCTGGACGAAGTCCCAGCCGTGGCTCGCCCGGCCGCCGAAGTCCTTGTGCGTGATCCGTATGCCGGTGTCGATCACGTACACGGTGGCGCCCTTGCCCGCCGACTCGGGCCAGGTGTAGCCCTTGTCGAGCGGCAGGTCCGACTGGTCGACGCGGTCGAGGCCCCATGAGGGGGGATTGGGCTGCCGGTGGTCGTGGGTGACCTCCGTGTCCTGGACGACCGAGGCCACGCGGGAGTCCGCCGCGAGACGTCTGGCCTGTTTCTCACCGGCCTTCACGGAATATCCGTTCAGAGCGGTGCTGTACGTGTGGCGTATTTTCGCCCCGTACTTCGTCGCCACGTCCTTTCCGGCCTTCGACGGGGCCTTCGTGCCCGTCTTGAGGGTGACTATGTAACTGCCGCTGACGGAACCGGGATCGCCGGCTCCGAGAACACGCCCCTCCGGAGCGGCCTGCGCGGGCAGGGTGATGGCCGAAAGCACCGCGGCCGTCATGACCGCCGTGAGACCTCCAGCCCAGCGCGTACGCCTGTTTCTCGCCTCTGCCAGGTGACGCATGTGTGAGAACCCCCTCCTCGACTCGGCGCACCGACACCGGAGTTCGCCGGGAGCCGGTCGTGCAGGTGGTACGGGTCGCGCGGGGGCTGCCGGAGTTCGCCGGGTTCGGCCGAGGTCGGCCGGTGGGTACGCCACTCGGCAGCCTCTCGTGCGGTGTGAAGTGCCACAAGGTCGCACAGAGGGGCGGAATCGGCCATATCGCCCGTGGGGTACATGTGAAGGTTGCGGCTGGGTTGCGGCGAATTCAGGACTGAACGTGCGGGGGTGGACTGTCCGGCCGGGCGGCCGGGGTACGGATGCGCCGTAATTGCATACCGAGGGACGCGCCGTAGTTGCCGGGCGCCTCGCGCCGCTACGGTCGGGGGTGACGAACGGCGCACAGCGGAGTGCGTCCCCCGGCCCGTACGTCCTGGCGTGAAGGTGGAATCCTCTGTGAAGGCCATCCGCAGATTCACCGTCCGACCCGTCCTCCCCGAAGCCCTGCACCCGCTCAGCGAGCTGGCGCGCAATCTGCGCTGGTCCTGGCACGCGGAGACCCGTGACCTCTTCCAGTCGGTCGACCCCGAGCGCTGGGCCGCCTCCGGCGGCGATCCCGTACGCCTCCTCGGCTCCGTCTCCACCCGCCGTCTGGCCGAACTCGCCGAGGACCGGCGCTTTCTGCGCCGGCTGACCGTCGTCGCCGACGATCTGCGGGACTACGTCACCGGGGACCGCTGGTACCAGGCACAGGCACAGAATTCCGAACTCCCGGCCGCCGTCGCCTACTTCTCGCCCGAGTTCGGCATCACGGCCGCGCTGCCGCAGTACTCCGGCGGCCTCGGTATCCTCGCCGGCGACCATCTGAAGGCGGCCAGCGACCTAGGCGTACCGCTGATCGGTGTCGGCCTGCTCTACCGGCACGGTTACTTCCGGCAGTCCCTGTCCCGCGACGGCTGGCAGCAGGAGCGCTATCCGGTGCTCGACCCGAACGAGCTGCCGTTGGTGCCGCTCCACGAGGCCGACGGCTCCCAGGCGCAGGTCGACCTGGCGCTCCCCGGCGGCCGCCGGCTGCACGCCCGCGTCTGGCAGGCCCAGGTCGGCCGGGTGCCGTTGCTGCTCCTGGACTCGGACGTCGAGGAGAACGACCTCGGCGAACGCGGCGTGACCGACCGGCTGTACGGCGGCGGCAGCGAGCACCGCCTCCTCCAGGAGATGCTGCTCGGCATAGGAGGAGTGCGGGCCGTCCGCCTGTACTGCCGGCTCACCGGCCATGCCGGGCCCGAGGTCTTCCACACCAACGAGGGCCACGCCGGCTTCCTCGGCCTGGAACGCATCGCCGAACTCTGCGACGAGGGCCTCGACTTCGACGCCGGCCTGGAGGCGGTCCGCTCCGGCACGGTCTTCACCACCCACACCCCCGTCCCCGCCGGCATCGACCGCTTCGACCGCGAGCTGGTCGCCCGCCACTTCGGCCCCGACGCCGAACTCCCGCGCATCGACGTGGGACGCATCCTGGGCCTCGGCATGGAGACCTACGCGGGCGGCGACCCGAACGTCTTCAACATGGCGGTGATGGGGCTACGGCTGGCGCAGCGGGCGAACGGTGTGTCGTTGCTGCACGGCCAGGTCAGCCGGGACATGTTCTCCGGCCTGTGGCCGGGCTTCGACGCGGACGAGGTCCCGATCACCTCGGTGACGAACGGGGTGCACGCCCCGACGTGGGTGGCCCCGGAGGTCTTCCGCCTCGGCGCCCGCCAGATCGGCGCCGAACGGACCGAGGACGCGATGTCGGTGGGCGGTTCGGAGCGGTGGGACGCGGTCGGGGACATCCCCGACCAGGACATCTGGGACCTGCGCAGGGTCCTCCGCGAGCAGTTGGTGACGGAAGTACGGGAACGCCTGTCCGCCTCCTGGCGGCAGCGCGGTGCCGGCACGGCCGAACTGGGCTGGATCGAAGGAGTGCTGGATCCGGATGTGCTGACCATCGGGTTCGCGCGCCGAGTCCCGTCCTACAAGCGCCTGACCCTGATGCTGCGCGACCCCGACCGCCTGATGGAGCTGCTGCTCCACCCGGAGCGCCCGATCCAGATCGTGATCGCGGGCAAGGCGCACCCGGCGGACGACGGCGGGAAGCGCCTGATCCAGGAGCTGGTGCGGTTCGCGGACGATCCGCGTGTACGCCACCGGATCGTGTTCCTTCCGGACTACGGCATGGCGATGGCTCAGAAGCTGTATCCGGGGTGCGATGTCTGGCTGAACAATCCGCTGCGTCCGCTGGAGGCGTGCGGGACGTCGGGGATGAAGGCGGCCCTGAACGGCTGTCTGAATCTGTCCGTCCTGGACGGCTGGTGGGACGAGTGGTTCCGGCCGGACTTCGGCTGGGCGATCCCCACGGCCGACGGCACGGCGATGGACGAGGACCAGGACCGCCGGGACGACGTGGAGGCGGCGGCCCTGTACGACCTCCTGGAACAGCGGGTCGCCCCCCGTTTCTACGAACGCGGCCAGGACGGCCTGCCCGACCGCTGGATCGAGATGGTCCGCCAGACGTTGACGCATTTGGGCCCGAAAGTGCTGGCGGGGCGGATGGTCCGCGAATACGTGGAGCGCCTGTACGCCCCGGCCGCACGGGCCCACCGGTCGCTGACGCCGGACGTGGCCCGGGAACTGTCCGAGTGGAAGGGACGGGTGCGGGGCACGTGGCACCGGGTGACGGTGGACCATGTGGAGACCTCGGCGGCTCCTCTCAGTACAGCCGCTGAGCTGGGCGCGACGCTCGTCCTCCGGGTACGCGTCGCGCTCGGCGACCTCGTCCCGGACGACGTCGAGGTCCAGGCGGTATCGGGGCGTGTGGACGCCGACGACCGCATCACTGATGCGACGTACGTCCCGCTGAAACCGACCAGCGGGCCCGACGAGGAGGGCCGCTGGTCCTACGAGGGCCCCCTGTCCCTGGACCGCACGGGCTCCTTCGGCTACACGGTACGGATCCTGCCGGCCCACCGACTGCTGGCCTCGGGGGCGGAGCTGGGGCTGGTGGTGGTGCCGTCGGAGGGGATGGGGGAGGGGGCGGGGGTGTTGATGCGGTAACCCGCGCCGGCAGGCCGCCGCGCCCCCCGTACCGGCACCGCCTGTTTCCGCTGCTTCGAGGAGGAGTTCCCGCCGATCCTGGTATGGCGTGCGCGGCCTGACCAGGATCGGCGGTCAGGGCCGTCCAGGATCGGCGGTCAGGGCCGTCCATGCGAGAGGGCTGAGCCGGGGGGCGGGGCGAGCCGGCATTGGTTGCGGGCGAGGTAGGCATCCAGAGGTGCTGTGCGTCCCGGGAGGGCTTCTGAGAGGTCCCACCACCGGATGGCCGCGATCTCCTCGTTGGCCCGGAAGTCCCGGACATCGGTGGTGTGGCCGACGAACAGTGCGGCGTACTCGGCTCGCCGGTCGGGCGCGAGTACGAAGCCCGCGTAGCCGATGAACCGCAGCGGCCCGTCGGGCTGCTGGCCGCTCTCCTCCAGCAACTCGCGTGCGGCCGCCCGGCGAGGAGATTCACCTTCCTCCACACGTCCACCGGGCAGTTCCCATTGCCGGCGGTAGCGGTCGAAGACCATGAGGACACGGTCCGTGTGCCAGAGGGCGACCAATGCCGCCGGCAGCGGCGCGTCACGCGGTGGTGCTTCCTCCGGCTCCCGGGTGAACGTGACCAAGGAGTTGCCGCGATCGTCGACTGCGAGCGGCGGAACCGTGGAGTCGGACACCTCGCCATGCTTCCCGGTCCGTCGCCGGAAGAGTCCCGTCCGATCGCGACGGCGAGCCACCGTGCGAGGGGCGATGGGCGAGAGGCTTGGGCGATGGGCGATGGGCGATGGGCGATGGGCGAAGGGCGCGGGGCTTGGGAGCCACCGCCCCTACGGGAGTCTCACGCGATCCAGACTTTACGACGCCGGTCGGCCAGGAATGCCGAGAGCGCGAGCAGGAGCGCGCCGGTCGCCGCGGCGAGCGCCACCAGGAGGGCGCCGTCGACGCCGTGGCTCTCCGCGAGGCTGCCGGAGGCGGCCTGTCCGGCGGCTGTTCCGAGGGGGCCTCCGGCGCACAGGATGGTCATGGCGATCGTGGCCCGTTCAGCGGGGGCGAGCCGTTCGGTCAACGCGTACAGGCTGATCATGTAGGGCGCGATGGTGAAGCTCGCCGACGCGACGGCCACGGGGAGGGAGGCCAGTCGGGCTCCGACGAAGAGGACCAGCATGCCGGCGAAGAGCGCCGTGGCGAATGAGACATAGCGGGCGCGCGGGGAGAACCGCCGCGGGAGCCAGGCACAGGCGAGGCCGGCCAGGGCACTGCCGATGCCGAGTTCGTACAGGAGCCCCGAGGCTTCGGGCTCGCCGATCGTGTCGGCGTACACGGTGACGGCCGTCTGGACCGCGCCGAAGACCGCCCCCATCGCGACCATCGCCAGGAACATCACAGCCAGGGGGCGACGCGGCAGACGCGGCTTCTCCTGCTTCCCCGAGGAGTGCCGCCGCGTGGTGCGGTGGGCGTGGCGCAGGGCGAAGGGGAGGGTGCTCGCCACGATCAGGGACATGGTCACCGCAGCGGGGGCGAGAGGACCGACCGACGCGAGCAGCCCGACGAGCGCGGGTCCGGCGACGAAGCTCATCTCGTCGGCGGATGCCCCATAGGCCAGGGCCGTGGCCAGCAGGTGAGGCTTGTCGTGGGAGCGCACCAGACGGGACCAGTGCACCCGTACGAGTGGGCCGACCTGGGGCTGGGTGATGCCCACGAGGGCGGCCGCGGCGAGCATGCCCTCCCGAGTGCCGTGGCTCGCGGCCAGCAGGGCGGCCCAGGCACCGAAGTTGGCGAGCGCGGCGGCGACCCCGACGGGCCGGTGACCGTGGCGATCCGCCAGGGCCCCGACCAGGGGGCCGCCCACGGCGATGGCGATGCTCTGGGCCGCGCAGGCGAGACCGGCGAAGGCGTAGCTGCGGGTCGATGCCTGGAGCAGGATGAGGGTGGAGAGGGCTGAGGTCGCGTAGGGCAGGCGGGCGAGGAATCCCAAGGGGAAGAAGCCCACGCCGGCAACGCACAGCAGGGATCGGTACGACACTGATGTCTCCGTCGGGCACGTCGAGGAGACGCGCCTCCCAGCCACCAACGCGTCGACGAGCCTGATTCTGACCGTCAAGGTAGCGGAGTCAGCTGTGCGGCCCAAGGACACGCGGGGCCGTTCCGGCTGTCGTGGCCGTATGTCGTCGCCTCGTCCTGGACGCGATTGCCGGAGAGGGGCGCGGCGGCTCAGTGGTCGTCACGGAGGGGGTCGCGATTCCCACGGAGACCTTTGATGTTTGAGTGGAATCCCCTTGGCGTTTACCTGTTGCGCGAGGTCCTTCCGGCCATCTTTGGCTTAAAGCCCACAGAGTGTCCGGCTATTTCTACGCTTAGTAGCGCAACGGTCCCTCGAAGTGGCATGGATCACTCTTGACGGTGTGAGTTGCTGTGAACTTATGTTCCCTCCCGGATCTTTGTGATTCTTGTGACAACGGGGTGGGGATTGTGGGCACGGAGTCGGGGGCCCGGCGTGCATGGACTCGGCGCAGAGGCATGCGTCGTGGTGTGTCGGCGGTAGCAGCGTGGTGTGTTCTGGGCTCACTGCCCGTGGCCCTGGCCGGGGCTTCGCCAGCTGCGGCGGTGCCCAAGGCGGCATTGACGGCGTCCGAGGAGGCGGCTGATTCGGGCGAGCCGGTGGAGGACATCGGGCAACGCACCGAGTACTCACAGACGTTCGCGAATCCGGACGGAACCTTCACGCTGACGCAGTCGACGACGCCACAGCGGGCCCGAACCACAGACGGCGGCTGGCAGGACATCGATGCGGCCCTGACGAAGAAAGCCGACGGCAGCGTGGTCCCCAAGGCCGCTGCTGTGGACCTGGAGTTCTCCGGGGGCGGAGACGGCGGAGACATGCTTCGTCTCGGCCGTGACGGACGGTCGTTCACGCTTGGCTGGCCGGGCCACCTGCCCGCTCCGACACTGGACGGCGCGACCGCCACGTATGCGGAGGTCCTTCCCGGCGTGGACCTGCAACTGACGGCCACGGCCGAGGGGTACAGGCAGGTCCTTGTGGTGAAGTCGGCCGAGGCCGCCGACAGCGATGCGCTGGAGCAGTTGCGTTTCAGCGCCGCTGGTCAGGGACTTGAGGTCGTCCCCCGGCTCCGGCGGTGGTCTGCGCGCCGTCGACGAGGACGGCAACGCGGTGTTCAACGGCCCGGCCGGTCAGATGTGGGACTCCGCCGGTGATACGAGCAGCGGTGTGGAGCCGCAGTTGATGCGCTCTGCCAGTGCGGAGGAAGGTCCGACGGCCGCGGGTCAGGAGGATTCGGCGCAACCCGGCGCGGGGGATGCCAGTGCCGTACTGCCCGTCCAGGTCGAGAACGGGTCCGTCACAGTGAAGCCGGACCTCGGCCTGCTGCGGGGCACGGACACGGTCTATCCCGTCTACATCGACCCGCCCGTCGGACTGGGCCGATCCGAGCGTACGAAGATCTCCTCGGACGGTGACAGATTCTGGCAGTTCAACGGAGACCTGGGCGTCGGCCGTTGCGGCAGCGCGGACGGCTACTACTGCGGCGACAACTACATCGACCGGATGCTCTTCGAATTCGGTCCCGGCAAGCTGAGCGGTAAGCACGTCCTGGACGCGACGTTCCGCGCGTACGAGACATGGTCGTTCAACTGCGACGCCAAGTGGCTCAACCTGGTGCGGACCAACAACATCTCCGAAGGCACGCGCTGGCCGGGCCCGAAGACGATCGACCACATGGGCGACAGGCTCGTCTCGGCCGGCCGGGGCGACCTGTGCAGCCCCGATCAGCCGGACCGATGGGTCGAGTTCAACGACGATCCGGCGCAGCCGGAGGAGAACCTGACGTCGACGGTGCGCGCCTTCGCGGACGGCAAGTTCCAGCGTCTGACCCTCATGCTGTGGGCGAAGGACGAGGACGACCCACGGGCCTGGAAGCGGTTCGACGACAATGCCGAGTTGCAGGTCACGTACGCCCACAAGCCGGGAGTGCCGACGAACGTGGGCCTGATACCGGGTGACGGCAATGTCGCGTACTGCGAGAAGTCGTCCACGAAGCCGTTGACCGTCACCCGCCTGGACCCCATGGTGCAGGCAAGAGTGCAGACCAAGGTCCAACCGGTCAGCGGAGAGAACAAGCCGGCCCTGCAGGCCGAGTTCGTTGTGCAGAACAAGCACGCGGACGGCACATGGGCCACGGCATGGACCGACTTCCGCCCGCGTGACTCGGGCTGGGCTCCGGATGGTGAGTTGCAGCGAATGCGCACCAACGACCGGGCGGACGGGGGCGTTTACCGCTACCGGGCGCGCACTCAGTCCCACTGGTCCTACGACGGCAAGAGCGGCGACCTGTACTCCCCGTACTCCTCCTGGTGTTACTTCAATGTGGACTCCACCGCACCCAAGGTCCCGCAGATCATCAGCAACGGCCCGTACGAGCCGTGCCTGACCAACGACTGCCCGGGGCTGGGCGGCCCCGGCACACGGGGATCCTTCACCTTCAAACCCAATGCGGCGGACAAGGACATCACCAGCTACGAGTGGCAGCTCATCGCCGGCTCGACGGGCAAGGCGACCCGCGTCTCCGGCACCAGCCCCACCGTGTCGGTGACACCGCAACTGGGTGGCACCCAGGTGCTGTCGGTGACGGCGATCGACGTACGCAACCGTACGGGTCCCCCGGCGGAGTTCATCTTCAAGGTGGCCCCGCCACCGGGTGAGTCGGGCCGCTGGCACTTCGACGACGCCACTCGCGACGCCGGCGCCCGCTCGGCCCAGGACACGGCCACAGTCGGATCCCGTCACCCCGCCGCGCTCACCAACGCGGGTGTCGGATGGTCGACCATGGCCCGCCAGGGCGATGCCGATCAGTCCCTGTGGCTCAACGACACCACGAACGCGGAGCAGCAGACCGGGCACGCAGTGACCTCGTCCCCCGCGATCATCACGAAGGACTCCTACACCGTGTCGGCCTGGGCGTATCTCACGGATGCCGACGACACCCGCGTCGTGCTGTCGCAGTCGTCGGGCACGCTGGGGCAGGCCCTCTCGCTGTCCTACTCGCCCGGTGACCGAAGGTGGGGATTCAGCCGGTCCGGCACCGACAGCAACAGCCCGGCGTGGATCCGCTCGCCTTCCGACCAGCCCGCCACGTTGAACGTATGGACCCATCTGGTCGGCGTGTTCAAGACCGAGGGAGACGACGGGCTCCCGGACACGGACCCGAAGAACGACACTGTGCAGCTGTTCGTGAACGGGCGCCCCCAGGGCGAACCGATCAACCTGTACGCGAAGTCGTCCACCTACCAGCCGTGGACGGCCAGCGGCGGCCTCACCTTCGGGCGTTCGCCGGGAGGCCAGTACTTCCACGGCCGTGTCGACGAGGTCGCCGTTTGGCAGTATGCCCTGACGCAGGAGGACATCGTCCAGGAGGCACGCTCCCTCAACGTGGACGGGATGCCGACCAACGAACTGGTGGCCCAGTGGGACGCCACGTCCGCGACCGGTACCGAGATCGTCGAGCGGACCTCGTACCCCCGACCCGCGATGAAGTTGTCGGGTACGGGTGCCGTCATCAACGAGGAGGACAACGGCCTCACCCTTGACGGCACGTCCGGCTACGCGTCTGCGACGGGCCCCATGGTCGACGAGAGCGGATCGTTCACGGTCTCGGCGAGTGTGCAACTGGAGTCCGGCAAGCTCGCGGACAAACCGGTCGGCTACCAGGCGCAGGTGGCAGGGCAGCGGGCCGGAGGTGAGTCGTCGTGGGCTCTCTGGGTGGTCAAGCCCGCGGACGGCGTCTACCAGTGGAAGTTCACCCGGACCGCCGTCGGATCCGACGGCAAGGTCACGCAGAGCGCCGAGGTTCCGGGCGGCGACATCGCCGAGACCGACACCTGGGTGCAGGTCACCGGCGTCTTCGACGCACAGGCGGAGACAGGTCCGGGGCGGCTCCACCTCTACGTGGGGCAGGACAGCCAGCTCGAGACGGAAACGGACGTCTTCACCGAGCCGCAGCAGGGCAGCGGTGAACTTGCCATGGGGCGTGGCACGACAGGCGGATCCACTGGCCACTACCTGCTCGCGAACCTCGGTGACCTAAGGATCTGGACCGGAGCGATGAACTCCGAACAGATTCGCTCACAGGTGATGGCTGACCCGGACGCCACCTGACCAGCTGACCCGCCACCCCACACTCCGATCTTCGAACTCACCAACCTGTACGGGCTCTTCGGCTCGTGCCGTAGCGCAACTGGCATCCGCTGTGCGCAGGGAGAGAACGCGATGAATTTGTTCGAGACCGCGAGATCCGCGCGTCGCGATGTCATGAGCCGCTCAGGTCGGTGGATCCACTCAGGTCGATGGGTCCACCGGGCAGCAGCCGTCACGAGTCTCGCCGTGCTGTCCGGGCTGCTCACCCCGGTGGCGTTCGCGGCCGAGGCCGACCC
Organism: Streptomyces sp. CA-210063; assembly: GCF_024612015.1. NCBI lineage: Bacteria > Bacillati > Actinomycetota > Actinomycetes > Kitasatosporales > Streptomycetaceae > Streptomyces > Streptomyces sp. CA-210063. The sequence continues at coordinate 3,121,768 of NZ_CP102512.1, read as the reverse complement.
ACTGGGCGCTCCGGACGTCCCTGCGCCACGGGGGCAGAAGGTGAGCCCCTTCAAGCCCAAGGTGGACAAGAAGGCCGCCGCCGCGGTGGAACAAGCGGAAGCAGCGGACCGATCGGCAGCCGCCCGTGCGCGCGAGGAGCGGCAACGGACCGTCACTTGGCCGAAGGCCGGCCAGGCGACGGTGACGCTGCCCGCGAAGGGCTCGACCAGGGCGACGCCCGGATCGCTGCCCGTCACGCTCTCCAAGCCACGCAAGGGCAAGGCCCCGAACAGCGTCACGGTCAAGGTCCTGGACCAGAAGACCGCGGCCGGGCTGGGGGTGCGCGGGGTCGTACTGGAGGTCAAGGCGGCGAAGGGTGACGGTGGGGCCGCCCAACTCGCCTTGAACTACGACGCATTCGCTTCTGCCTACGGTGGTGACTGGGCGGGACGCCTGCGGCTGCAGTCCCTCCCGGCCTGCGCCCTCACAGACCGCTCTGCGGCGAAGTGCCGAACCCGCGAAACCCTCGACTTCACCAACGACCGCTCCACGCAACGGCTTTCGGCGCCCGTCACCCTGTCCGCCGACGGAGCCCCCACCATGCTGGCAGTGGCCGCCGGCACCAGTTCGGGCGGCGGTGACTACAAGGCGACCCCGCTGTCGGCCTCCTCCACATGGGAGGCCGGCGGGTCCGCAGGCACATTCACCTGGTCGTACCCGCTGCGGGTACCGCCTTCGGCGGCAGGCCCCAAGCCCGACATGTCGATCTCCTACGACTCCGGCAGTGTTGACGGGCAGACGTCCACGACCAACAACCAGGGCACGGCCATAGGCACAGGCTTCGACCTGACCTCCTCGTACATCGAGCGCAAGTACGGCTCGTGCGACGACGACGGTCAGACGGACAAGTTCGACTTGTGCTGGAAGTTCGACAACGCCTCTCTCGTCCTGAACGGCAAGGCCACGGAACTCGTCAAGGACGACACGAGCGGCAAGTGGCGGCTGAAGAACGACGACGCCTCCACGGTCACGCACTCCACGGCGGCGGACAACGGCGACGACAACGGGGAGCACTGGACTGTCACGACCGGGGACGGCACCAAGTACGTCTTTGGTCGGAACAAACTCGAAGGCGCCGGTGCCGACGAACGGACCAACTCCGTATGGACCGTACCGGTCTTCGGCGATGACTCCGGGGAGCCCGGCTACAGCGACGGCACCAACTTCTCCGGCCGGGACAAGAAGCAGGCCTGGCGCTGGAACCTCGACTACGTCGAGGACACCCATGGCAACGCCATGACCTACTGGTACACGGCCGAGACCAACAACTACGACATGCTCGGCGACGACACCACGGGAACCAGGTACACCCGTGGCGGACACCTCAAGGAGATCCGCTACGGGCAGCGGGCGGACGCCCTGTTCTCCGCGACGCCGGCCGCGTCGAACAAGGTCGTCTTCTCGTACGCCGAACGCTGCGTCGCCTCGGGAACCGGCTGCGACGAACTCACCGAGGACGCACGCGACAACTGGCCGGACGTCCCGTTCGACGCCGTGTGCAAGGACGACGACAAGTGCACCGGAAACGTCGGCCCGTCCTTCTTCACCCGCAAGCGGATGACGGGCATCACCACCTACGCCTGGAACGCCGCCGCATCCACCCCCGCGTACGACGCCGTGGACGCCTGGTCCCTCAAGCAGATCTACCTCGACCCGGGCGACACCGGCGATTCGAGCGACCAGTCACTGTGGCTCGACGAGATCCGGCACACCGGCAAGCGCGGAACCGAACTCTCCCTGGACCCGGTGAAGTTCGGCCACGACTTCCGGAAGAACCGTGTCGACGGGGCCGGCGACAACATCCTGCCGCTCTACCGGCCGCGCCTGGCGACGGTCACCTCCGAGACCGGAGCAAAGACCGTCGTCACCTACGCCGACGCCGACTGCGTCGCGGGCCAGGCCAAGCCCAAGGTGGACGAGAACACCAGGAACTGCTACCCGGTCTACTGGTCGCCGAACGGCGAGAAGGAACCGATCCTCGACTGGTTCCAGAAGTACCCGGTCACGTCCGTGTACACGTCGGACCCGCAGGGCGGCTCGGAGTCGGTGCAGCACGCCTACCAGTACTCGGGCGGCGGAGCCTGGCACTACAACGAGGACCCCTTCACGAAGGAGAAGGAGCGGACCTGGTCCGTCTGGCGCGGATTCGGCAAGGTCACCCATATCACCGGCGCGCCCAACGGAACCCAGTCGAAGACGGTCACGGTCTATCTGCGCGGCATGAACGGCGACCGCGTCCTGGGCGCCGACGGCAAGACCCCGCACAAGGACGACCGCAAGAGTGTGAAGGTCACCGGGGTGAAGGCCCCGGCACTGACGGACTCCGACCAGTACGCGGGCCTCGTCCGTGAGACCGTCACCTACAACGGCGCCGACGAGGTCTCCGGCACGGTCAACGACCCGTGGTCGAAGAAGACGGCCACCCAGCACAAGTCGTACGCGGACACCGAGGCGTACTACGTCCGTACGGAAGCCACCCACACCCGCACCAACATCACCAGCAAGCTCACCCCGTACGACCGGGTGCGCACGGTGAAGACCACCTTCGACGACTACGGCATGCCGGAGACCGTCGAGGATCGGGGCGACAACGCCGTCGAGGGCGACGAGACCTGCACCCGCACGTGGTACGCCCGCAACGCCGACAACGGCATCAACTCCCTCACCTCACGGGTACGCAAGGTCGCCAAGAGCTGCGCCATCGCCGACTCCACGCTCGACCTCCCGAGCGACTCCAACCGCCCTGGTGACGTGATCGCCGACACGGCCACCGTGTACGACGACGCGACGGCCACGGCGTGGTCCGCCGTACAGAAGCCGACCAAGGGTGAAGCGGTCTGGGTGGGCAGGGCCAAGGGCTACGGCAGCGACGACGCTCCCACCTGGCAGAAAGCGTCGACGAGCACGTACGACAGTCTGGGCCGCCCTCGGGTGGTCAAGGACACCAACGACCAGCTCGTCACCGACACCGCCTATGTTCCGACCGCGACCGGGCCGCTGACCTCCACCAGCGTCAGCAACGTCAAGGGACACAAGACGACGAGCGTCGTGGACTTCGCAACGGGCTCTCCGACGAAGATCACCGACCCGAACAACAAGATCACCGAGACGACGTACGACAGCCTCGGCCGCACCACCCAGGTGTGGCTGCCGAACCGGCTGCGCGTTCTCAACTTCAAGCCGAACTATGTTTTCGGCTACCACGTCACGAGCAAGGCATCGGAAATGTCGTGGGTCTCCACGGCGACGCTCGTCGGCAACAGCGCGGACCGCTACAAGACCACCTACGAGTTCTTCGACTCGATGCTGCGCACGCGCCAGGTCCAGACCCCGACCCCGAGCGGCGGCCGTCTGATCTCCCTGTCGCTCTACGACTCCCGGGGGCTCGTCGCCGGCACCCGCAGCGACATCTGGGAGGCGGCGACCGAACCGTCCACCGAGCCGGCACAGCCGGACGGTGGCCAGGCCCCGATCGAAACCAACACCACGTATGACGGCGCGGGCCGCGCGATCAAGGCGGTCACCAGCGGCAGGGACGTCTCGCTCAAGGAGAAGCCGGTCATCCGGCGGCTGACGGTCGACACGACGTACACCGGTGACACGGTGGCCACTTCGGCCCCTGCCGGCGGCCAGGCCGTAGCCGTGGTGACGGACGCGCTGGGCCGGACGACGGAGCGCCGTGAGTACGGCGGCCCACAGCCGACGGGCAGCGACTACACCACGACGAGGTACGCCTACACACCGGCGGGCCAGCAGGAAACCATCATCGGCCCGGACGAGGCCAAGTGGTCGTACACCTACGACCTCTTCGGCCGTCAGATCACCGCGACCGACCCGGACAAGGGCACGAGCAAGACGACGTACGACGGTCTCGACCGGGTCGACTCCACCTTCAACGTCGCGGAGGAGAGCAAGAAGCTCCTCTACGGCTACGACGAGCTGAACCGCAAGACCGGGCTGTGGCAGTCTCAGAAGACGGACGCCAACAAGCTGGCGTCGTGGGGCTATGACGCGGTCGCCAAGGGCCAGCAGGACACCGCCGTCCGCTACGACGGCAGCATCACCAACGCGTACACGCAGAAGGTCACCACCTTCGACAACCTCTACAACGCCACCGCCAGCGAGCTGCAACTCCCTGCCAGCGAACCACTGGTGGCGGCGGGGCTCGCCAAGACGCTGCCCTTCAGCAGCTCCTACAACTTGGACAGCTCCCTCGGCACTGTCACCGAACCGGCAGCCGGCGGTCTGGCCGCCGAGAAGGTCAGCTACACCTACACCGTGACAGGGCAGGTGCTGAGTGCGGCCGGCTCGACCAACTACCTCCAGGACGCGGGCTACTCACCGCAAGGCGACCTGACCCAGCTGCGCCTGGGCAGGGACCCGACCAGCTCGGCGAAGAAGGCGTACGTCAACTTCACTTATGAGCCCGGCTTCCGCCGCCTGACCCGCGCCTACGTCACGGACGACGTCCACGCCTACATGCCGCAGGACCTGAACTTCACCCAGGACGACGCCGGCAATGTCACGTCCATCTTCGACGGCACGACCCAGGGCGGCACGACCAAGCCGGACTACCAGTGCTTCTCCTATGACGGCCACCGCCGCCTGACCGAGTCCTGGACCCCGAAGACGGCCGACTGCGCGACCGCGGGCCGCACCACGGCGAACATCGACGGCCAGGCCCCGTACTGGACGTCGTACACGTACACCGCGGCGGGCCAGCGCAAGACGGAGACGCAACACGCGACGTCGGGCAACAGCACCACGACGTACACGTACGACGACACCAGTGCCCAGGGCGACAACAAGCCCCACACCCTGGACAACACCACGGGCGCCAGGGCCGCGACGTACGACTACGACGCCAACGGCAACACCGAGTCCCGCCCTGGCCCGACCGCGCAGCAGACCTTGGCCTGGAACGCCGAAGGCAAGCTGGCCAAGACGACCGAGGGCAGTGCAGAGACCGGCTACCTGTACGACGCCAACGGGGAGCTGTTGATCCGTCGGGCCAAGGGCAACGGCGACACGGTCCTGTACCTGGGCGGCACGGAGGTCCGCCTGACGGTCAAGGGCGCGACGAAGACCCTGTCCGGCACTCGCTACTACACGGCCGGCGGTCAGAGCATCGCGGTGCGTACGGCGGTTTCGGGCACGTCGGGCTCGAAGCTCAGCTTCCTGGCCTCGGACCACCACGGCACGTCCAGCATCGCGCTCGACGCTACGACGTACGCGGTCACGAAGAGGTACACGTCGCCGTTCGGTGCCTCACGAGACCCGAAGGCGGTCACGGGCTGGCCGGACGACAAGGCGTTCCTGGGTAAGCCGGCCGACGTCGGCACGGGGCTGACGCACATCGGGGCACGTGAGTACGACCCGAAGACGGGCCAGTTCATCAGCGTCGACCCGTTGCTGGAACTCGACAAGCACCAGACCCTCAACGGCTACACCTACAGCATCAACAACCCCGTCACCTTCTCCGACCCGTCGGGCCTCGGCCTGAAATGCGGCGGCCCGAACGATCCGGCATGTCCGAAGCGCCCTGACGGGACAGAAGGAAACGGGCGTCCCAACGAGGCAGTGGACTACACCAAGCCGGCCTCCGTGCATCCATGCAACAGCAATTGCGGAACGGCCACCACCGACAGCACCGGAACCACGAATGGACCCGGGGACTCCGAGGATGGGTGCGGCTCGTGGGGTTTCCTGTCGGGAGTTTGCTCCGGTGTTGGAGAGACGTTCTACGGGGTTGTCAGCAACGTTCCCCACATGGCGGAGTACGGCGGATGGATCTTTGACGGGGACTGTCGCAACGGTGGTGGTCCTGGTGAGCCAGGATGTGACTACGGTGCTCAGTTCGATAATTGGATAGCCGGCCACGGCTACGACACATCGAGTGACGCCTACCAAGTCCCCAGTGCTCTTGCGGCCATCTTCGGACATAGGCCTGGCAAGCCCGGTAGCTCGAATAAGTCCTCGTATGCCCGCTGGAAGGTGGGAGATGATTACACCAAGCCCAATAAGAAGGGCAAATCTCCCACCATGTCGACAATGCGTAAGCGATTCTGGAAGAACGAAGCTGCCGAACCGGCGGCCGAGGACCAGTGGGGGAAAGACAACATCGAGCGGATGAAGAGGGGGTCGGCCCCCCAGAGAATGAGGCCTGATGGGACCCGAGAGTCTATGGAGTTGAGTCATGAGCCTGTCCCTGACCGGGAGGGCGGTATGCTCTTGACGCCGCGATGGCCAGATGAGCATGCTCTAATCGATCCGTATAGACACTTGCCCAAGGACACCCCATGAGTGAGCCCGACACCTCGCCTGCGCTGGCTGAGCAATTTAAGGAATCGCGTGGGCAGCCTATTAGGTACAATGATGTACTGGTTTACATGGCGTATAGAGTTCCTGTCGATACGACACTATCTGGCTTCCAAGTGGAATTTCTGGAGTCGATGGGTTCCCCTGTTCAGGGCGTATGCGTTCAGCTCGACAAAGGTAATCTTGTGGTTGAAGGAAGCGTGAATCCTGGGCTAGTCTTGTGGGCGGATTCGGCTCCTCCTGTGGTTCAAGTGGCAGTTGACGCCGAAAATGGGGCAAATCTTCAGATTTGGAATTGCTGGCGTGGCCGTTTTGGCGAACGAGCGGCATGGCTGGTGAATTCCGGAATGGTCTGCGAGGTGCTTCATCGTGACGAATTCATATTTTCCTGTAGCAGCGGTCCAGGCGGTGTCAATTTCTCTGATCTAAAATTCAGACTGAAGCTTGATCGCTAAATTTCGCTAGAGAGCGTCTTGGGGGCCTGTCGGCGGGATGGTATTGCGAGGCGACGTGCCAGAAGCATGGCCACGGCGCAGTAGGTGGCGTTCTCCGAGCGGACGCGCAGGTCGTTCTTTTGGCAGGCGGCGGCATCGTCTCAAGCCAGGCCGCTGGGTCGGCCGCGCGGTGTGAGGTGCTCACCGTGCACAGGTCCTGTTCCGTGTGGCCTCCTGCCGAACCGAGCATGACAGGTTCCCGGTCATCCGGCTCTCCAGTGACTACTGCGTGAGTGGTTTGGCGGGACGTTTGAATGGCTTCGGTCATGGCGGGTGTCGCAGGCCATGACGGTCTTGCGACGCTGATGCAGCGTGACGCGCGCCCAGTCGGAAGGCTGCCATCCGGCATTGCTAATCAAATGGTGTAATCGGCGGCATGTTTGAAGAGGTGGAGAACCTGTGGACTCCGGCTCACCAAGCTGTTGAGAATGGCGAGTCGGACGAGTTGGCTCGACTGCTGGACTCGGGGGTGGACCCCGACGAGATCTGCTGTGGAATGACCCTGTTGGCTCATGCGGTTGATTATGAGGCTGACACGGCAATTCAGGCTGGCCGCGAGATGGGTGTAACTCTGGTAGCGATACTTCTTGCCTATGGTGCGGACCCTCAAATCGAGGGGAGTCAGGGGAAATCTCCGCTGGAGTTGGCGGACGACTATCAGCATGTGATGGCCGAAAGGCTGTTGCTGCGCTTCTTTCGCTCGGCTTGAAACCGTGGATCATGCGGGCGGTTGGTTGGTGACCTTGCCCTCGTGATCGTGGTCCCGGCCTGAAAGGAGGCCGACAGTATGATCTTCGTGTCCATCTCTCCTTGCTGAAGGTGACGGAGTAGGTACGGCCGTGGGTCATCAACCCAGGAGTTGGCGTGTAAGGAACACCGACCACGTGATTGGGGAGAGGGTGAGGTGGGGGCCGGTGGGAGCCTTGGAGTCGCGGATGTGGATGGTGTGGGGGCAGGCGGCTATCTCTACGCATTGGCCACCCTCGCCGCTGCTGTAGGTGGACTTTCGCCAGGTGTATGCGGCTTCAAGACACTGGCCGCCCTCACCGTCGCTGTAGCTCGACTTGAACCAGCTCAGCTGCTCCATGTTCATCGCCCTTCCAGCATCTTCTCGATCAGGTCCAGGGACTCGTACGGGTTGAGCGCCTGCGCCCGGATGATCCCATAGCGGGCGGCGAGGATACGCACCTCTTCTCGGTCGGTGATCAGGCGGGGGTACCCCTGGGTCTCCATGTACGCAACCTGCTCCTGCCCCTTGGGGGTTAGCAAGGTGAAGGAGCCACCGAGGCTGGGATGTTCCTGCCGCCCTGTCGGCATCACCTGAAGTTGCACATTGCGCATGCTCCCGATCCGCAACAACTGCCGCAGCTGCCCAGCGTGCACTTCTGGCCCACCAATCGGCCGCTCCAGCACCGACTGCTCGACGACGAAGCTGCACTCCGGCGGAGGCCACTGCTCGAAGATCTGCTGGCGGGAGAGGCGGTCCGCGACCCGCTTCTCGATGGTGTCCTCGCTCAGCGGTGGGAAGCGCTGGGTGAACACGGCTCGCGCGTAGTCCTCGGTCTGGAGGAGTCCGAGCACACCCATCGTGCTGTAGTCGTACAGCGAGACGGCCTGCGCCTCCAGGGTGGCGTAGCCCCGATACCACTCCGGATGCCTCGTCCGCGCCTTCTTCATGCCCTCCTTGATCTCGGGGATCATCGCTTTCAACAAGCCTCCGGCATCGAGGAGTTCATCCGCCTTCTCCAGGACCTCGGGGCGGGCCACTCGTACGCCGCGCTCCATGGCCGAGATGGCGTCGGGGCCGTAGCCGACGGCCTCGCCGAGTTCCTTCTGGGTGAGTCCTGCTCGCTCCCGTAGGAGCTTGAGCATTTTGCCGATCGCGGTGAACAGTCCCGTCGTCCCGTCGGCCTCCGCCGGCGTCTCCGGCTTCCGGTCCCGCTCGTCCGTCATGTGCCCGCCCTCACTTCGTGCCGAGTGACCTGAACCTGAATGGGAAACGTCCAGTGATTGGGGTGCGTCACTACTCGGACTCACAGGCCGTACAGCGTCTCCAGATCCACCAGCAGCACGTCGGGGCGCCGCTTCGCCAGTTCCGTCACGTCGGCGTGGAAGCCGTACAGGGAGAAGAGCGCCAGAGTGACCTCGCTTGTGTCGTACCCCTGCACGGACAGCAAGTCGCGGATGTGTTCCAGGCGTTGGAGGTCGCTCACGCCCCGTCGGGCCGCTGTCGCCTTCACCTCGCCCAGTAGTGCGATGCGGGCGCGCGGGGACTGGGGGCGTTCGCCGAGGGACAGGGCGATGACGTCGACCTCGTGCCTGGTGCGGGCTGCCGGGTCGGGGACTTCTGTTGTGCCGACCGGGCCAGGGAGGCCGTCCGGGAGGACCGCGTGGGCGTGCTGAAGGGTCCAGGAGCGGGCCAGGGACTCGTAGTGGGGCCCCAAGATCTTGGAGTTGAACGTAGAAGCGGAAGCCTTCCAGACCTCATCGGCGAAGCCCTGTTCCACCGCTGCGGCCTGGGGGAGCGTGATGAGCTGGTTGAAGCGGATCACGGGGTCGGCGAGGGTGATCACCGGTTGGCGGCGGCGAAGGAGATCCTGTTCACGGTGGATGTAGCCGGTGGACTCCAGAACATCGAGGGGGTGTGTGACCGTGTTGCGTTGCCGGCCTAGGGCGGCACCGATCTTCGTGGGCGTGGTCGCGCCTCGGGCGATCGCCGTGAGGATGTCGTAGTAGAGGGTGTGTTGGGTGATTCGGGGATCCTCGCGCAGCAGGAACTCGGCTTCCGTACGGGAGTAGATCGCCCTGCCCGGGTTCAGGAGCGTCTCCGTGACCCAGGTGTCGAAGCCGTCGAGTGGGCTGGTGCGGCCGGTGCTGAGCCGGTAGCCGGGGGCGCCTCCGAGGACCGAGTGGACATGGAGCGCCGTGTGAGGGTCGTCCAGTTGCCAGAAGTCGCGGCTCGTTCGGTAGTCGAAGGCGCCCAGGCGTAGATCGATGACCGCGCGTCCGCGCAGAGGCCTCCCATCAGAGAGCGACTCGTGCAGGCCGCCTCTCGCCGTGCCACTCAGGATGAGCCGGGCGCCCTGGTCCTCGCTGTGCCGAGGTTGGTTGTGTAACTCCTCGATCAGCTGGGGGAGTTCAGGTGAGTGTGAGAGCAGATGGGGGAAGTCGTCGAGGACGAGAAAGGGATGCGGCGAGCAGCGGGAGGTGACGTCGAGGGCGTTGGTGAGCGCTTCGCGCCAGTCTCGTGGGCGCAGGGTGTCGGGGGCCACCCTCGCGTGCGCCGCGATCATTTCGGTGAACCGGTACAGGGCACGTTGGCGGCCCTCGTCGCTGATCGCCGTGAAGTACAACCCGTCCACAGCCTCGCACAGCGCGTGGAGCAGATAGGACTTCCCGATGCGGCGCGGTCCGGAGATGGTGGCCAGCCGCATTGCGGGAGCGGGAGCGGGATCGGTGAGGAAGCCGGTGAGTGCTGTCCACTCGTATTCTCGGCCCATGGGGGCGCCGGGCAGGTGCCCTCGCCGGTGACGTGTGGACATAAGGCACTCCGCGTGGGCGGGGGACAGGGATCGCCCCATGTCTATCCAGGTGACCTGCGGCGCGGTGAGGAGTCCGACCCGGATCACTCCTTCGGGTCCCCCGCCAACGTCCGCAACACCACCCCGCACCGCCGCGCATACGCGTGCTGCAACCCCTCGTCGCGGCCCCGCCCGCCCGCGCGTACCACTTCGCGCCGCGGCTGGAGGCCGTGACCGTCAGCCAGACCGTGCCGTCCCCCGTGCGGTCGACGACGAAGGCCTCCTCGCCGCATTCCGGGTGGCCCGGCGGCGTGCCGTAGGCCCAGCCCTTGCGGCGGGGTTCGTCTTGGTTGGCCTGCTGTCCCCTCGAGCGCGGCCTCGCCGCCGTGCCCGGGGCCACCGCGAGCACCCGTACCCCGTGGGTGTGCGTGCGTCGACGGCTCTACTCTTCGCGTGTCACGCGGGCATGGTCGGTGACGATGCGACGGAAGAGGTCGTGGCCGGTGCGGCCCGTGTGGCGTAGGCACCAGTCCTGGGCTGCCTGCTGGGCTTTCTGAGGGCCGGACTCCGCGCCGCAGCCGGACGTCGTGCAGAACGCTTCGAAGGTGACTTCGGCGTCCGGGGTGTGTCGGATGGTGTGGCGGACGTAGCGCAGAACGGTTCGGCTCATCCGAGGCCCTCCTCGCCTTCCCCGTGGTCCTGGTCTTCGGTGGCGCTGCCGGGCAGGCGCATGCCGCGTGACTCGGCGACCCGCAGGGCATCGCGCAGGCACTCGGCGAGGCGGACTCCGGTGTACCGCAACTCGGCGGCTGTGGCTTTCGGGTCGTTCAGCACTCCACGCCCGAGTTCGAGCACGTCGGTGCCCGTGGTGAGTTGAACGGCTTCCATGTCGTCGGCCAAGCGCGACACGACGCCTCTCCCACTGCCTGTGGAAAGGAAGCAGGGGTTGCCATCGGGAGAGGGCCACGGCAGCAGGCGCAGGGCGGTCATGCGTTCACCTTCGCTCCGCGCGTCGTCGCCCGTGGTGCTTCCTGCTGCCGCTCGTGATCGGGGAGGAGGGCGTGGTGGCCTTCCTCGGGCAACAGGACATACGCGCGTACCGGTCCCCAGGTGTCCGTGATGTCCGTATACGCGACTGATTCGGCGGAAGGCCACAGGTGAGGGGCCCTGCGCCGCCGTGCTTGCCGTAGCACCCGCGCCCAGGAGGCGGGGGATGGGTGACCCGCGGGCAGGTTCCGGCTGTTGTCCAGGGCCGTGGCAGGAGTTGCGGTGCTGGCTTCGTGCGGCCCGAGCAGGAGGGTTCTCAGCCACGCGAGGGCCTGTGAGACAAGGGGCATCGGTCGGTCAGCTCCGATCAGGTCGGTCGCGCTCCGGTACCGCATCGGCGGCGGTCACCTGAGGCTTCGGAATTCTGGCGCGCCCGTCGGAGGCGCTCCGCTGGGTACTGCCTCAAGCGTGACCATCAAAAGTCCTTTCATCGAGGGCTTCTGAAGGACTTTTCCTTGTGCATTACAGGGCCTTCTATGCCTCCTTCGGGTGAAGATCGCTAGTGGAAGGGTCTTTCATGGCACAATTCGAGGCACCGCACAGGAGGTGGAGCCGTGCCCCGGACCGTAGGAAACATCCGCCTGAAGTCGGCCCGCCTGGCTGCTGGATATGCCTCACAACAGGCACTCGCAGATGCCCTCGGTGTAGGCGTCCGACAAGTCCGGCGTTGGGAATCGGAGAATCCACCCTGGCCGCAGCCCGCACAAGCTCAGGCCATCGAAGCTCTCCTCGGGCAGGACCTGCGATCGCTCGGTTTCGCACCCTCTGACAATGCCGTGGCGGACCGGGGGCGGCGAGCCACCGTGACGACTACGGCTCCGGTAGCAGGGCTCGCCGCTGTCCCCACGCAGGCGATCGCGCTGCAACCTGCCTCTGTGGGACAAGACTTCCTGACGGTGACGCGCGCGCACCGCCGCCTGTACTGGTCCGTCGCACCGGCCGTCCTCCACCCCGCCGCGTTGGCGCACGCCACGCTGGGGTGCGCACTGCTGCCGGAGACGGTCGGGCAGACGCGGCGCACGGCCGCAGCCGCACTGGCCGAGACGTGGCTGCTTGTCGGGCGCATCGAGTTCTTCGATCTCCGCGAGCCGGACAGAGCGCAACAGACGTTTCTGAGGGCGCTGCAAGCGGCGGGGGAGGCGGACGATCCGCTGCTCGGCGCGGCTGTTCTCGCCCACAGCGCGTTCATCCCCGGATGGGCGGGTGACCGCGACGCGGCCGTGGAACGGCTGATCGCGGCGCGTGCCCATGCCCGACGAGGTCCGGCATCAGCGGAACTGCTGGCCTGGCTCGACGCGGTAGAGGCAGAGTGCGAGACGCGGTGCGGAGACGCGCGGACCGCACTGAACTTGATCGGGCACGCGGAGGATGTCCTTGCCCGGGGCGGCGAACACCGATCTCCCGAGTGGCTCGACTGGTTCTCGCCGGTACGGCTGGCCGCGTTCAAGGGGAACACACAGTTGAAAGCCGGCCATCTGCCTCAGGCTCGGGAAACACTCCTCGGCGTCCTCAACACACTCGACTCCGGCGAGGAGAAGCAGGCCACCGTCGTACTCGGCGACCTGGCCGCCGTGGAAGCCGCGGCCAACCGGCCCCAGGAAGCATGTGCATACGCGCTACGGGCGCTCGACCAACTGGCACGGACCTGGTACGCGACGGGAATGGACCGGGTCCGCGACGTACGGCGCTCTCTCGTACCGCACCAGCACGAGCGGTGCGTACGCGAACTGGACGACCGTCTCTACAGCTGGCCGATGACCGTCAACGCTCTCACCCGTTGAAATCCCGGATGAGAGGGGGCAGTTCATCAAGGCTCTCGACTCGGAATGTGGGGAGTTCCCTCGCTTCCTCGCTCTGCCACTGAATGGTCGCCCAGGGGCCACGGCGCACCAGTGCGGTACGCATCCCGGCGATCACGGCTGGACGCACGTCGTTGTCGACGCGGTCGCCCACGTAGAGGATTTCGTCGTGGGTGAAGGGGGTGACGTCTGCGACACGCTCGAAGAACTTCGGGTCTGGTTTGCTCGCGCCCCAGTCGTCGCTGGTGCCGATCAGATCGACGTCGTCGGTGAGGAGCTCACGGAGGATCTTCCCGGCCCGGATCGTCTGGTTGCCCGCGATTCCGAGCCACAACCCGTCCGCCCGCAGCCGGGCCAGCGTCGGCCGGACATCGTCGTACAGGTCCCCCTCACCGAACGTCTCAGACTGCCCCGCAGCCGCCCGCCGCTCCCGCTCCTCGTGCAGGTCGAAGCCGGGCCGGAACTCCTGAAACGTCTCGCGGTAGTCACGTCCCTGCGCGATGACGGCACCGAACACGGCATGGAAGGTGTGGCGGGGAACTCCGAGCCAGTCCGCCCAAGTGCCGTACTCCCGGGTCTCGTCCACCAGGCACTCACCAACGTCGAAAACCACCGCACGAATCATGAAGTTCAGCGTAGTCGGCCGAATACGAGCGAAGACGGCTCGCCGCCCGCCCAGGTCAGTCGGCATCCGCGGGATGCTTCCAGGCCGGAGACCCGGCATGCTGTCCAGGCTGCCGGGCGTACCCAGTCGAGCCGGGGGCGCGCAGCTCGGTCAGATGTACTTGTACACAGTCGGCCGAGAACATCACGCCTTTCGGCAAGGTCCGTCGGCCAAGCCGCTGTGCTGGGTCAGCTAGGCCGTGTTTTTGAACTGAGCTCCTGAACATGCCTCAGGCCGTGATGATCTCGGTGTGGGGCGTGGGGACCTTTCGGACGATCAGTGGTTAGTGCTGGAGCCGTTGCTGCCGACAGCGGGGGTGGGGCGTCCGGCTCGCAACCAGCGACGGTTGATCAACGGGGTGCGGTGGCGGGTGGCCTAGTCGCCACCGCCACCGCCACCCCCGCCGTCCCCACCCCCGCTGTCCCCGCTGCCGCCGGAGTCCCCGCCGTCGCCGCCGTCCGAACCCCAGCCGTCGTTGCCGCCGGGCTCGTTGTCGTCGCTGCTGTTGCCGAGGTTGCTGAACCAGGTGCGGTCCCACCATTCGGCGAGGTCGATCGGCTCGCTCTCGCGGGACGGGCGCTTGCGGTTCGATGGGAAGCGGGCCAGGCCCGTCGTGTCCCCGAGCCCGAAGGTGACGGAGAAGACATACGCCATGACGGCGTCCAGTGGGTCGGGGCTCTCGTGGCGTATGGGTGCCAAGGGCAGCAGGACCGTGCCCGGCGGGGGTACCTGGTGGCGTGGTGGACGCGTCAGCAGGGCGACACGGCGCTCGTCGCGCAGCAGCCACGAACTCTTCGAGGTCTCCCGGCGCAGTTCCCAGTGGCCGTTGGGCAGGCGTACCTCCACGGAACTCTTGGACTTGCGTAGCCGCTTCGTGAGGACGAGTCGCGCCGTTACGTCGCCGACGGTCAGTCGCAGGCCCCGGGACGGTTCCGGGGCGTCGTGATGGAAGCCGCGGGGAGCGCGGATCCGTACGACGGGAGCGTGCGGTCCCCATACGTCCACGCGGATCAGGCGCCGGTCCACCGCGACCGTCACCGGGCCGGTGGGGCCGGGTGCGTACCGGCGTGCGATCCACAGGGGTACGCCTTCGGCCTGGGCTTGGGCCGCCAGAGCGGCCACCTGGGCCGGACCACCGCAGTGCCATACCGCCAACTCGCCCAGCCTGTGGGCGAACTCGGCGGCCTGCCGTACCTTCATGGGTTTGGAGCTGCCGGTCACGCGGGTCACCGGGACGATCCCGGGGCCGGCCGTCAGCCGCGTCAGCGGGCGTTCCGACCCGCCGCCCCCTAGCCAGTACCCGCGCTGGAACGCCTCGGCCATGGCACCGAGGTTCAGCTCACTCAACGGCGTGATCCTGCCGCCCCTGCGCAGCCGGTCCTCGGTCAACTCCACGGTCCGCGCCAGCGGATTCCTGGACCGCTCGCCATACAGCACCTGACTCACGACACCCCCCGTATCGTCTTTGCGCTGCTCAACAGAGTCCAGGGTCACACACGGGGAGAGGGATCGAGGTCCACGACGTCCGTTTGCCATCGCTCGACGGGCGGGTTTTTCGTCGGTTACGGTCGCCTTTCTTGATCTGGTCTCGGGGGGACTTCTCATGCACGCGCGCATACCACTGCTGGCACGGACTTTCCTGATGCCCTCCACCGCGGCGGTGTTGGTCGGCTGCTCGACCGCAGACGGCACAGCCAAGACTTCCGGAGCTGAACCGTCCTCCTCCACCACCGCCACCGCGCCGGCTGAGGCGCTGAGCGAGGCTGAGTTGGAGGCGCTGGTCCTTCAGGCGGATGATCTGCCTCAGGCCCGCCCAGACGGTATCCCCGTCCAGGAGCGCACTGACCCCGCCGACCGTCCCTCGTTCAAGCCCGCCTCGGATCCGGACTGCCAGAAGGTGCACGACATCCGCGGCGGGTCCACCGCGTCAGCGGTGGTGGGGCAGATCATCAACTGGAAGGGCGGCATCTACCCCGGTGGTGCCACCCTCGCCGCCTACGACGACGGCAAGGCCGAGCAGCTCTTCACGGAACTCGAGCAAGCCCTGGGCTCGTGCGCCACCTACCAGGGCGACGGGTGGACCGGCGCCTACACCTCGACCGTGAAGACACAGAAGGCGCCCGAAGTCGGCGACGAGGCCCTGCAGTACAGGGAGTACAGCACCCTCGAATTCGGCAAGCGTGACGAACTGTTCATCGTCGTCAGGACCGGCAACGTCATCGCGACCTACCAGTCCCTGGAGGTCGGCCGCACCTCGAACTTCCCCACCGCTCCCATCACCAAGCAGACCGAGCGGCTGCGCGACGCCCAGAGCAGGTGACGGTGCGGCATGCACCCACGAGGTCGCCCGGGAGCGGCCATGGCCCCCGCTCACTCCTTCGGGTCCCCAGCCAACCTCCGCAACACCACCCCGCACCGCCGCGCATACGCATGCTGCAACCCCCTCGTCGCCGCCCCGCCCGCCCGCGCGTACCACTTGGCGCCCCGGCTGAAGGCCGTGACCGTCAGCCAGACCGTGCCGTCCCCCGTGCGGTCGACGACGAAGGCCTCCTCGCCGCATTCGGGGTGGCCCGGCAGCGTGCCGTAGGCCCAGCCCTTGCGGCGGGGTTCGTCGAGGGTCCACACCACGCGGCAGGGGGCCTTGATGACGCCGCCCAGGGTGACCGTCACGTCGACGCCCGGGGCTGCCTCGGGTGCGTCGGCGTGGATGCCGACGCCCAGTGCGCGGTGCATTTCCCAGGTGAGGACCGCGTGCGCGGCTCGCTCGAACACGTCGACGCCCTCGCCGATGCGGGTGCGGACGTGGAGGGGCTTGAAGTCGGGTGGGCAGTGGCCCTCGCGGGTCGCGCCGACCGCGTCGTACGTGAAGGGGCCCTCGGGGAGGGGGCCGTCGGTGTGGGGCATGGGCCAAAGCCTAGGGCGGTACCCGGAGTCGCCTTCTCTCCGGGTACCGCCCTGGCTCAGATGTGCGTCACGCCGTCACGTTGACCGCCGCCCACGCCGCGTTCACCGCCGCGTACTCCGTGCTGCTGGAGCCGTAGAGGGAGGACGCCGCGTTCAGGGTCGCCGTGCGGGCGCCCTTGTAGTTGGTCGTGGACGTCATGTACGTGGTCAGCGCCTTGTACCAGATCTGGACGGCCTTGTCGCGGCCGATGCCCGTGATCGTGGCGCCGTTCGAGGTGGGGGAGTTGTACGACACCCCGTTGATCGTCTTGCTGCCGCTGCCCTCGCTCAGCAGGTAGAAGAAGTGGTTCGCCGGGCCCGAGGAGTAGTGGACGTCCAGGCTGCCCAGCGACGACGACCAGGCGTTGGCCGAGTTGCCGTCCTTGCTCGGCTGGTCCATGTAGCGCAGCGGGGTGCCGTTGCCGCGGATGTCGACCTTCTCGCCGATGAGGTAGTCGCCCGGGTCCTTGGAGTTGGCCGCGTAGAACTCGACCGCCGTGCCGAGGATGTCCGAGGTGGCCTCGTTCAGGCCGCCGGACTCGCCGCTGTAGTTCAGGCCGGCCGTGTTCGACGTCAGGCCGTGGGTCATCTCGTGGCCCGCCACGTCCAGGGACGTCAGCGGCTTGACGTTGCCCTCGCCGTCGCCGTACGTCATGCAGAAGCAGGTGTCGGACCAGAAGGCGTTGACGTACGCGTTGCCGTAGTGGACGCGGGAGTACGCGGCGACGCCGTTGTTCTTGATGCCGTTGCGGCCGAGGACGTTCTTGTAGAAGTCCCAGGTGACCTGGGCGCCGTAGTGGGCGTCCACGGCGGCGTTCTGGTCGGTGGAGGAGCTGGTGGCGGTCCCGGTGCCCCAGATGTCGTCCGCGTCGGTGAAGAGCGTGCCTGCGGAGGAGGACGTGGCGCGGGCCTTGTTGTACGTCTTGTGGGCGCCGCGGGAGGGGTCGTTCAGCTGGTACGTCGAGCCCGACAGGGACGTGCCGATGGTGACCTGGCCGTTGTACTGGCTGTTGCCCGAACCGGTCTGGATGGCCTCGAACTCGTACAGCTTCTTGCCGGTCTCCGCGTCGGTGATGACGTGGAGCTCCTGCGGGGTGCCGTCGTGCTGGAAGCCGCCGACGACCGTCTCGTAGGCGAGGGCGGGCTTGCCGTTCGCGGCCCAGACGACCTTGCGCGGGGCCTTGTCGGCCTCGGTCTTGGTGGAGCCCTCGGCCTTGGCGGCCTTCAGTGCCTGCTTCTCGGCGGTCGCCTTGGTGACGTCCGCGGTGAGGTCGGCGACCTTGACGGAGGCCTGCGTGGCCTTGGTGATGCTCTTGATGTCACCGGCCTTGGACTCGTGGACGACCAGGTCGCCGCCGAGGACCGGGAGGCCGCCGTAGGTGCGCTCGTAGCGCGTGTGGACCGTGCCGTCGGCGTCCTTGAGGACGTCGCGGACGACCAGCTCCTCCTTG
The DNA here is from genome assembly GCF_024612015.1 of Streptomyces sp. CA-210063. Lineage (NCBI taxonomy): Bacteria > Bacillati > Actinomycetota > Actinomycetes > Kitasatosporales > Streptomycetaceae > Streptomyces > Streptomyces sp. CA-210063. Next base: position 3,103,491 of record NZ_CP102512.1, on the reverse strand, counting down.
GCGCCCAGGCCTATCTCGTCGGCGGTCGCGGTCGTGGCGGCGTCCGCCTTCTTGATCAGGGCGGTGCGCGTGGCGGGGGTCAGCGGGACCTGGGCACCGGCCGGCTGGGCCTTGTCCGTGACGGGCGCGGGCTGGGCGGTGGCGCCGGAGGTCAGCCCGGTGGTCAGCAGCGCGCCGGCGGCGACGGCGGTCGCGATGGCCAGGGTAGTGCGCTTGTGACGCGCGTAGAGGGGAGTCACACAAGCTCCTTATGTGGGGGAAGTGCTCTGGTGCTGGTGCGGCGGGTGGAGGAAGAGTGACACCTGAGGCGTGTTCATGTCAGGAGGGGGTGATGATGTTGGCCGAAAGTCAACTGTCCGGTGAATGTTTCGGGAACGTGAACGGGCTCCGCCCCGGCGGGAATCGACCCACCGGGGCGGTGCCTGGCTGAGAAGTGTCCGCGTGAGCGGTGGCCTACGGGAACGTCAGGCGGTACCTACGGGAACGTCACGCGGTGACCTACGGGAACGTCAGCTTCCAGCTGTTGATGCGGCCCGTGTCCTGCGCCGCGTTGTCCTGGACCCTCAACTGCCAGACCCCGTTGGCGACTTCGGAGGAGGCGTTCACCGTGTAGGTGGTGTTGATGTTGTCCGTGCTCCCGCCGGTGCCGTACGCCTTCAGCGTGTACGCCGTGCCGTCGGGGGCGACCAGCTGGACCTGGAGGTCACCGATGTAGGTGTGGACGACGTCCACGGCGACCGCGAGGTTCGAGGGCGCGTTGCCGGTCCGGCCGGAGACGGTGATCGACGAGGTGACCGCCGCGCCGTTGTCCGGAATCGATACGTCGGCCGTGTTCTCGAACGACGTGCCGCCGCCCCCGCCGCCGCCGGGCCGCGCGCCCACGTTCACGCCCGCCCACGCGTGCTGCACCGCCGTGTACTCGGCGGACGTCGTGCCGTACAGCTCACCGGCGGCCGCGAGGGTGCCGGTGCGGGCGGCCGCGTAGTTGGTCGTGGACGTGAACTTCGTGGTCAGCGCCCTGAACCAGATCTGCTCCGCCTTGGCGCGGCCGATGCCGGTCACCGCCAGGCCGTCCGAGGTGGGCGAGTTGTAGCTGACGCCGTTGATGGTCTTGGCGCCGCTGCCCTCGGAGAGGAGGTAGAAGAAGTGGTTCGCGGGGCCCGACGAGTAGTGCACGTCGATCGAGCCGATGCCCGAGTACCACGCGTCCCTCGACGAGCCGTCCCTGCTCGGCTGGTCCATGTACCGCAGCGGCGTGCCGTCGCCGTTGATGTTGATCTCCTCGCCGATGAGGTAGTCACCGACGTCGGAGGAGTTCGCCGCGTAGAACTCGACCGTCGCGCCGAAGATGTCCGAGGTGGCCTCGTTCAGACCGCCGGACTCGCCGCTGTAGTTGAGGCCGGCCGTGTTGGAGGTGAGCCCGTGGGTCATCTCGTGCGCGGCCACGTCGATCGACGTCAGCGGGTTGGCGTTGCCCGAGCCGTCGCCGTACGTCATGCAGAAGCAGGAGTCCTGCCAGAACGCGTTGACGTAGTTGTTGCCGTAGTGCACACGCGAGTAGGCGCCGACGCCGTCACCGCGGATGCCGCTGCGGCCGTGCACGTTCTTGTAGTAGTCCCAGGTCAGCGCCGCGCCGTAGTGGGCGTCCGCGGCGGCCGACTCCAGGTTCGACGGGGTGCCGTTGCCCCACACGTCGTCGGGGCCGGAGAAGAGCGTGCCGGTGCCGGACGTGCCGCGGTTCAGGTTGTACGTCTTGTGGCCGCCGCGCGCGCCGTCGGTGAGGTTGTACGTCGAACCGGACTGCGTGGTGCCGAGGGTCACCTGGCCGCTGTACACCGTGTTGCCGGTGCCGGTCTCGATCGCCTCCCACTCGAACAGCTTCGCGCCCGTGGTGGCATCGGTGATGACGTGCAGTTCCTGCGGGGTGCCGTCGTGCTGGAAGCCGCCGACGACCGTCTCGTAGGCGAGGACCGGCTTGCCGCTCGCGGCCCAGACGACCTTGCGCGGCGCGCGGTTGACCTCGGGGCTCTTGGCGTCCTCCGCCTTCGCGGCGCCGAGCGCCTGCTTCTCGGCCTTGGCGGCGGTGACGGCCGGCGTCAGTGACGGGACCTTGATCGTCGCCTTGGTGGCCTTCACGATGCCCTCGGTGTCGCCCGCCTTCGACGTCTCGACGACCAGGTCGCCGCCGAGGACCGGGAGGCCGTCGTACGTCCGCTCGTACCGGGTGTGCACGGTGCCGTCGCGGTCCTTGACCACGTCACGGACGACGAGCTTCTCCTTCGCGCCGAGGTTCAGCTCCTCGGCCGTCTCCGCCTTCGTGGCGTTGGCCTCGCGTATCAGCTCGGCCCGCTGGGCGGGGGTGAGCTTCACGGAGACCGCGCCCGGGGTCGCCTTGTCCGCGGCCGACGGTGCCTTCTCCGGGGCGGCGGTGGCGGCGCCCGACTGGACGGCCGCGGCGAGCAGGGCGGTGACGGCGACGAGCGCGCCGGCGGCCGCGCGCCGCCGGGTGCTGTGGCCGAAGGTGGTACCGGTGTGGGAGGTGCGTCTGTGGGACTGGCGTCTCAACACTGACTCCTTCTGCATGGCCGTGGTGCACACGGCCAGGGGAGACCGGACGGCTGGTGACCGCCCGGGCAGAACAAGGTGTGAACTGGTGAACGCGAAAACCACATGCGTGAGGGGTGCTTCGCGGCACGGCGGGCCACTGTGAGCTTGCTGTGACGCGGTTGTGGGCAGAGTGGCAGGAGACCGGGTGTCCTGTCAGGAGCGCGTCAAGGATTGGCCGGAAATGGTCCGTTGCCCGGTTGGTCATGTTCGGTATGCGGACTGTTCACCGCGCGCTACTTGATCCGTTCCAGCGCCTCGTCGGCCGTCAGGTCGGTCAGCCCCTCGACGAGGTGCGCGTGGTCGTCGCAGAACCACACGGCGTTCTCCGGGTGACCGACCCAGTCCTCGGGGTAGGTGCGGGTCTCGCGGAAGTACACCAGGGTGAACTCCGCGAGCGGCCTGTCGCGGCGCGGGGAGCGAGGGCAGACGACACACATCGGCGGCATCACGGGGACGCGTTCTCCTCATCGTGGTAGGGCTGTTCGGCAATCTTGTACGGTGCCGTGCACGCCCGTCAGGCCACCCCCTCCCCGTGCCACCTCCGCCACAGCGCCGCGTACGCCCCCTCCGCTGCCACCAGTTCCTCGTGCGTGCCCAGTTCGGTGAGGCGGCCGTCCTCCATGACGGCGACGCGGTCCGCGTCGTGGGCCGTGTGGAGGCGGTGGGCGATGGCGATGACGGTGCGGCCCTGGAGGACGGCGGCGAGGGCGCGTTCGGTGTGGCGGGCGGTGGTGGGGTCGAGGAGGGCGGTGGCCTCGTCGAGGATGAGGGTGTGGGGGTCGGCCAGGACGACGCGGGCGAGGGCGAGTTGCTGGGCCTGGGCGCCGTCCGTACGGCGACCGCCCTCGCCCAGTCGGGTGTCGAGGCCGTCCGGCAGGTCGCGTACCCAGGTGTCCGCGCCCACGGCCGCCAACGCGGCCCACAACTCCTCGTCGCTCGCGGCCGGTTCCGCGATCAGGAGGTTGTCGCGGACCGTGCCCAGGAAGACGTGGTGCTCCTGGGTGACGAGGACGACCTGGCGGCGCAGGCGTTCGGGGCCGAGGCCGACGACGGGGACGCCGCCGACCGTCACCGTGCCCGCCGTCGGCGCGTCGATGCCGGCCAGGAGGCGGCTGAGGGTGGTCTTGCCGGCGCCGGACGGGCCGACCACGGCCAGCCGTTCGCCGGGGCGGACCGTCAGGTCGACGCCGCGCAGCACCTCGCCGCCCCGCTCGTAGGCGTAACGGACACCGGTCACGTCGATACGGTCGCCCGCCGGTTCCGGGGTGTCGGCGGAGTCCGCGCGCGGGGCCCCGGCCAGGCCCTCGACCCGGGCGAACGAGGCGCCGCTGCTCTGCAGCAGTTCGACCCGCATCAGGATCTCGTCGAGCGGGCCGCTGAGTTGTTGCAGATACAGGGCCGCCGACACCACCGCGCCCAGGCTGACCGAGCCGCGCGCGAGCAGCATCCCGCCGAGCAGCAGGATCAGTACCTGGGGCAGGAAGTACGAGACCTCCACGCCCGGGAAGAACACCGTGCGCAGGAACAGCGTGTGGAACCGCCGCTGCCGGGACGTCTCCAGCGCGTCCCGGCTCGCGATGGTCCGTCGCCGCTCCAGCCGCAGCGCCTCGACCGTACGTGCACCGGACGCGGTCGCCGCGACGATCTCCGCGACCTCGGAATTGGCCGCGCCCTCCGCGAGATACCCGGTCCGCGCCCGGCGCAGATACCACCGCAGCACGACCCAGATGCCGGACAGGCCCACCACCACGCACACACCGAGCAGCGGGTCCAGCGCGAACACCGCGCCGATCAGGAACAGCGCCTGCACCGAGCTGATGAGCAGTTCGGGGCCGACATCGCGCAGCGTCTTGCCGACGGCGTCCACGTCGGCCGTGCCGCGCGCCGTCAGATCACCGGTCCCGGCACGCTCCACGACCGACGCGGGCAGCGCCAGCGTCCGGTCCACGAACTCCTCGCGCACCCGCGCCAGCGTCCGCTCCCCGAACCGGTGCCCCACATACCGGGCCCAGCGCGCCAGCAGCAGTTGCGCCACCGCGCACAGCAGGAGCGTCGCCGCCAGCCGGTCCACCGCCCCGACGCCGCCCCCGCCGCGCACCTCGTCGATGATCCGGCCCAGCAGCCACGGCCCGGCCAGCCCCGTCGCGGCCGCCGCCGCGTTCAGTCCCAGCACGGCGAGGAACGCCCGCCCGTCGGCCCGCACCAGCCGTACGGTGGCCCGCCGCACGGCGGCCGCCTCGGCGATGGGCAGCCGGCCCGAGGAAGAGGTGAGGGGTTCCGTGGTCACCGTACGACCTCCTTGGTCCCGGTCCCGGTCTCGGCCCCGGTCTCGGCCCCAGTCCCGGTCTTGGGCTTGTTCGGATCCTCTTCCTCGCCCGCGTCCCGTGCCACCAGCGACCGGTATCCCGGCTCGGTGGCCAGCAGTTCGCGGTGGCTGCCCGTGGCCGCGACCTTGCCGTCGACCAGGTGGACAACCGTGTCCGCGTGGTCGAGGACGAGGGGCGAGGTGGTGGTGACGACGGTCGTACGGCCCTCGCGGGCGGCCCGCAGCCGCTGGGCGACCCGTGCCTCGGTGTGCGCGTCGAGCGCCGAGGTGGGCTCGACGGCGAGCAGGATCTCGGGGTCGGCCACCAGGGCCCGGGCCAGCCGCAGGCGTTGCCGCTGGCCGCCGGAGAGGTTGCGGCCCTGGGCGTCGATCGCCGAGTCGAGGCCGTCCGGCAGACCCTGGACGATGTCCTCGGCCACGGCCGCGCGCAGCGCCCGCGCGGCCGTGGCGTCGTCGATGTCGCCGTGTCCGCCGAGCAGGTCGCGCAGCCGTCCCGCGAACAGGTCGGCCTCATGGTCGGCGACCAGGATCCGCGCGCGGACCTGCGCCAACGGGATCGCGTCGAGCGGTGTTCCGCCCCAGGTCGCCGCCGTCGGCGCGTACCGGCCGAGCCGGTCCACCACGGCCGTGGCCTCGGCCGGCCGTTCGGCGGCCAGCGCGATCAGCCGCCCCGGCGGAACCCGTACGCCCGACTCGGGATCGTGCAGCGTCGAGGGCTCGGCGGGCGCGTCCCGGGTGCCGTGGTCCGGCAGCGGCTCCAGGGTCAGGAACCGGATGACGCGCCGCGCCGCCACCACCCCGCGGCTGACCTCGTAGCCCCAGCTGACGAAGTACGACACCGGCCGCACCAGCACGGTGACGTACCCGTACACCGACACCAACTCGCCCACGGTGATGGCCCCTTGGGCGGCGAGGCGGGCCGCCAGCCAGGTCACCACCGCGAGGAACAGCGTCGGCAGCCCCAGCCCGAGCGCCTGCATCCAGCTGGTCACCGCCCCGACCCGGTACCCCTGCGCCCGCAGCCGCTGCGAGTCCCGGTGGAACGCGTCGGCGACCAGCCCCTTGCCGCCGAGCCCGTTGAGGACGCGCAGCCCGCCCGCGAGATCCGCGATCCGGGCCGTCAGCACGCCCTGCCGCTCGCGGTACTCCGTCTCCGTGCCCTGCAGTCGCCGCAGCAACGGCCCGATGACGACGGCCATCAGCGGCATCCCGAGCAGCACGACCACTGCGATGGGGAGGGAGACCGACAGAAGCAACCCGGCGACCACCAGGTACGCGGCGATCGCGCCGACGCCGGGTCCGATGACCGTCAGGGAGGAGGAGATCGTGTTGACGTCGCCCACGCCGATCGTGACGACCTCCCCGGCGCCGACGCTGCGCGGCAGAGCGGCACCCAGTCGGACGGCGTGGCCGATCACGACCTTCACCGTGCGGAAGTTGGCGTCCATCCGTACGCGGGTCATCGTGCGGTGGCGCATGATGCTCAGCCAGGCGTTGAAGGTGCCGACACCGAAGAGCGCGGCGGTCCAGCCGGCCAGGGCCGGGTAGTCGCCGGGTTCGAGTCCCTCGTCGATCGCCCGGGAGAGCAGGTAGGGGGTGGCCGCGAGCAGGACCATCCATACGCAGGAGAGCAGGGAGCCGAGTGCGGAGCGGGCGGCTTGCCGCCGGACCAGCCACCAGAGGTAGCGTGCGCCGCTGCGGCAGTCGGGTGTGCCGGGGTCCTCGTACGCGTTGATCATCGGCCCCCGATTCTTGTGTGGGATGCGTCGTGTTTCGGCTGCGGGTGGGTGGGGGCTGTAAGGGCTTTGCCCTTCGCGGGGCGCTCTACGCCAGGCTGTCCCGCCATGCCCGGTGCAGGTTCGCGAAGCGGCCCGTTTCCTTGATCAGGTCCGCCGGGGTGCCGTCCTCCACGATGCGGCCGTGTTCCATCACCAGGACCCGGTCGGCGATCTCGACCGTGGAGAGGCGGTGGGCGATGACGACGGCCGTGCGGCCGCGCAGGACCGTGGACATCGCGCGCTGGACGGCCCGTTCGCCGGGGATGTCGAGGGAGCTGGTCGCCTCGTCGAGGATGAGGACGGCCGGGTCGGCCAGCAACGCCCGGGCGAACGCCACCAGTTGGCGCTGACCGGCGGAGATACGGCCGCCGCGCTTGCGTACGTCGGTGTCGTAGCCGTCGGGCAGGGCGCTGATGAAGTCGTGGGCGCCGAGGGCCTTGGCGGCCCGCTCGATGTCCTCGCGGGTGGCGTCCGGGCGGCCCAGCGCGATGTTCTCGGCGACCGTGCCGGAGAACAGGAACGACTCCTGGGTCACCATGACCACCCCGCGCCGCAGCTCGGGCACCGCGAGGTCGCGCAGGTCGACGCCGTCGAGGAGGACACGGCCGGAGGAGGGGTCGTAGAAGCGGGCCACCAGCTTGGCGAGGGTCGACTTGCCGGCGCCGGTGGAGCCGACCACCGCCACCGTGCTGCCCGCCGCGAGGGTGAGGTCGAAGCGGGGCAGGACCTCACCGCCGGTGCGGTACGCGAACCGTACGTCCTCGAACACGACCTCGCGGCCCGGGAGGTCGGAGGCCGCGGCCGGCAGCTCCTTCGGCTCGGCGGGCTCCGGGACCGACGGGGTCTGGGCCAGCAGGCCCGCGATCTTCTCCAGCGAGGCCGCCGCCGACTGGTACGAGTTGAGGAACATGCCGAGCCGGTCGATCGGGTCGTACAGCCGCCGCAGATACAGCACCGCCGCCGCCAGCACACCCAGCGCGAGCGTCTGGGACGCCACCCGGTACGCGCCCCACAGCACGATCGCCGCCACCGTGACGTTGGCGGTCACCCGGGAGCAGACCACATAGCGGGCCATCTCCAGGATCGCGTCGCCGTTGGTGCGCTCGTGGTGCCGGTTCAGGGCACTGAACTCCGCGTCGTTCGCGGCCTCCCGGCGGAACGCCCGCACCGGGCGGATGCCGTTCATCGTCTCCGCGAACTTCACGATCACCGCGGCGATCGCGCTGGACCGGGCCGTGTACACACTCGCCGCGCGCCGCCGGTACATCCGCACGAACCCGTACAGCGGCACGAACGACGCCAGTGCCGCCGCGCCGAGACCCAGGTCCAGCCAGAGCAGCATCGCCGAGATGTAGACGAAGGCGAGGATCACGCCGATGAGTTCCTGCAAGCCCTCGTTGAGCAGCTCGCGCAGCGACTCGACGTCCGTGGTGGAACGGGAGATGAGCCGGCCCGAGGTGTACCGCTCGTGGAAGTCGATGCTCAGCGCCTGCGCGTGCCGGAAGATCCGGCCGCGCAGATCCAGCAGCACGTCCTGGTTCACGCGCGCGGACGCCCCGATGAACGCGTACTGCAGCCCGCCTGCCGCCAGCGCGCACACCAGATATCCGACCGCCACCGCGATCAGCGGCCCGTTCCGGCCGTCCCGGAACGCCGGTACGGCACGGTCGATGGCGTACGCCACCAGCAGCGGGCCCGCCTGCACCGCCGCCTGCTGGAGCAGGAGCAGCACGCTCGCCATGACCACCCGGGCCCTCATCGGCGCGAGTAGGGAGCGCAGCAGCGCGAGGGTGGCGCCCGGGGGAGTGGGGAGGTCGTCGTGGTCGAACGCGTCGTCGGCGGAAGGTTGTCCCGCGCCGGACTGTCCGCCGCCCGGCCCCTTGTCCAGTCCCTTGTCCAGTCCCTTGTCCGGTTCCTCGTTCGGTTCCTTGTCCGGCGCGGTGGTCGTGGGCGCCGTCATCGCTCGTCCTCCTCGGTTCCCGACATCAGATGGGCGTACTCCGCGTTGGTGCGCAGCAGTTCGTGGTGGGTGCCCACCGCGGCGATACGGCCGCCGGAGAGCAGCGCCACGCGGTCGGCGAGCAGGACCGTCGACGGGCGGTGCGCCACGATCAGCCCGGTCGTCTCCGCGAGCACGCGGCGCAGCGCGGCCTCCACCGCGGCCTCCGTGTGCACGTCCAGCGCGGACAGCGGGTCGTCCAGCACCAGGAAGCGGGGGCGGCCGACCACCGCCCGCGCCAGCGCGAGGCGCTGCCGCTGGCCGCCGGAGAGGCTGAGGCCCTGTTCGCCCACCTGGGTGGCGGTGCCCTGGGGGAGTGCGTGGGTGAACTCCGCCTGTGCGATGGCCAGGGCGCGGTTCAGTTCGGGCTCGCCCGCGTCGGGGTGGGCGCCCATGAGGACGTTCTCGCCGACGGTCGCGGAGAAGAGGGTGGGTTCCTCGAAGGCCACGGACACCTTCGCGCGCAGCTCCTCCCGCGACATCTCGGTGATGTCCTCGCCGTCCAGCGTGATACGGCCGCTCGTCACCTCGTGGAGGCGGGGGACGAGGGCGGTGAGGGTCGTCTTGCCGGAGCCGGTGGAGCCGACCAGGGCCATGGACTCGCCGGGGCGGATGTGGAGGTCGATGTGGTCGAGGGTGGGGGGCGTGTCGGGAGCGGCGTCGGGGTAGCGGAACGTGACGTCGTGGAACCGCAGGCCGCCCTCCGCCGCTGCTCCAGCTGCGGGCAGTCGTGCCGCTGGGGCGGCACGGGTGGGCGCAGCGGCACCTCGAACCGCCGAGCGGCGGATCCCACCCCCGGCCGACGCGAGCGCCGGGCCACTGGAACCCTCGGCGGCACTGGACTCCGGCTTCTCGTCCATCACCTCGAAATACCGCTCCGTCGCCGTCGCCGCCTCCTGGCTCATCGCCAGCAGGAAGCCGATCGAGTCCACGGGCCACCGCAGGGCGAGTGCCGTGGACAGGAAGGCGACCAGCGTGCCCGCCGACAGCGCCCCGTCGGCGACCTGGATCACACCGAGGACGAGGGCCGCCCCGATGGCCAGTTCGGGGAGGGTGATGATGATGCCCCAGATCGTCGACAGCAGACGTGCCTTGCGCAGCTCCGTCCCCCGCAGCGTCCGTGACAGCTCACGGAACGCCCGCGCCTGGCTCCGGTGCCGCCCGAACCCCTTGATGATGCGGATCCCGAGGACGCTCTCCTCGACGACCGTCGTCAGGTCGCCGACCTGGTCCTGCGCGCGGCGCGCGACGGCGGCGTACTTCTTCTCGAAGACGACGCAGGTGACGATCACGGGAACCACGGGGCCCAGGATGACGAGGCCGAGGGTCCAGTCCTGGATCAGCATGATGATGACGCCGACAACGATGGTCACCGCGTTGACCAGCAAGAATGTCAGCGGGAAGGCCAGGAACATCCGCAGCAGCATCAGGTCGGTCGTGCCGCGCGAGAGCAGCTGCCCGGAGGCCCAGCGGTCGTGGAAGGCGACCGGCAGGCGTTGCAGATGCCGGTACAGGTCCGCACGCATCGTCGCCTCGACCCCGGCGAGGGGCCGGGCCACGAGCCACCGCCGCAACCCGAACAGCAGTGCCTCGGCGAGGCCGAGCAGCAGCAGGTAGAGCGCACCGAGCCACACACCCGCCGGGTCCCGGTCGGCGATCGGCCCGTCCACCATCCACTTCAGGACGAGGGGGATGAAAAGGCCCACGCAGGAGGCGATTATCGCGACGAACGCGGCGACGGTCAGCCGCGCCCGCACGGGCCGGACATACGGCCACAGCCGCAGCAGCGTGCGTACGGCGGACCGCCCCTCGGCCTGCTCCGGTGCCGGGGCCGGCTCCCGCTCCGCGGCCTGCTCGGGTGCCTGGGCCTGCTCCGGTGCCTGGTTCTGGTCGGGTTCCTCGGCGGTTGCACGTGTCGTGGGCATCAGCTGCGAGCCTACGGATCGCCACTGACAACGCCCACCGAGTTTTGGCCGGACCGTGCTCGGTCGTCGGTCCTACGACCTGCTCGGCGTCGTCGATCCTACGACCTGCGCGGGCGTGGTGTCGTATCAGGGCATCAGCCGATCGGTTGATGTCCGTTCGAGCGCGACGGCCGATGTGTTCACACGCGCTCCGCCGGGATTCTCGACGTATGCCACCCATGTCGTCCACACCCGTCATCGAGGTCACCGACCTGCGCAAGTCCTACGGCGGCCGGAACGTCGTCGGCGGGGTCTCCTTCACCGTCGAGGAGGGCGAGATCTTCGGGATCCTCGGCCCGAACGGCGCCGGCAAGACCACCACCGTCGAATGCGTCGAGGGCCTGCGGGTGCCCGACGCCGGCCGGGTCAGGGTCGCCGGTCTCGACCCCGTCGCCGAGCACGAGGCCACCCGCCGGGTGCTCGGCGCGCAGCTCCAGGAGAGCGAGCTGCAGGCCAAGCTCACCGTCCGCGAGGCGCTGGAGCTGTACGCCGCCTTCTACCCGAGCCCGCTCGACTGGCGGCCCCTCGCCGAACGCCTCGGCCTGACCGCCAAACTCACCACCCGGTTCGCCAAGCTGTCCGGCGGCCAGAAGCAGCGCCTGTTCATCGCGCTCGCGCTCATCGGCAACCCCCGGATCGTCGTCCTGGACGAGCTGACCACCGGCCTGGACCCGCGCGCCCGCCGGGACACCTGGGCGCTGATCGAGGACATCCGCGCGGGGCGGTGTGACCGTCCTCCTCGTCACCCACTTCGTGACTCCGCCCGCGCGTCACCGCGCGGGCTTCCTGTGTCGGTGGTTAGGCCACGTCGCAGAGGACCAGCCCGGCCCTGTTGAGGACGTTCGTTGCGCCGACGTGATCCGCGTTCGCGGTGAACCCGCATCTGACACATGCGAACTTCGCTTGGGTGGCGCGGTTCTCCTTCGCGGCGTGCCCGCATGCGAGGCACGTGCGGGAGGTGTTGCGCGCGTCCACCGGAACCACGAGGCGACCGGCGCTCTCAGCCTTGTTCGCCAGGATCTGGAGGAACTGCGTCCAACCCGCGTCGAGAATGCTGCGGTTGAGGCCGGCCTTGGCGGCGGCGCCGTTCGGAAGGAAGGCGCCCCTGTCTGCGTGGTCGGGCTTGGGCTTGGGTGTGCGGGTCATGCCCGCCGTGTTCAGACGCTCGTGCGCGACCGCGTCGTGGTCGCGTACCAGGGCGCGGGCGGTCTTGTGATGGAAGTCGGCGCGCTGACGGCGGATCTTCGTGTGCAGCTTGGCGACTTTCCGGGCCGCGGCGCGGTGGCGTTTGCTGCGCTGCCGGGTCCGCTTGGGAAACGTGGCGAGGTGCCGCTGTGCTTCGGCCAGCTCAGCGGCCATCGCGTCGAGGAAGCGAGGGTTGGCGACGTGTTGGCCGTCCGAGGTGGTCAAAAAGTGCGTGACGCCCAGGTCGATGCCGACCACCGCCCCCGTCGGAGGGAGGGGCTCGGCGGGGACGTCGTCGCAGGAGAGGACCACGTACCAGCGGTTCCCCTCGCGCTTGACCGCGATCGTCTTCACCCGGCCCTTGATGGGCCGGTGCTGGTGCACGCGGAGGTGCCCGACGCCCTGGAGGCGGACGCGGGTGTGTGGGTCGTGTGGGGTCGAGTCCCAGCGGCAGCCGTCACCGTCCTTGGGGAAGACGACGGTGTCGAAGTGCCCGACGCCCTTGAACCTGGGGTAGCCCGGAGTCTCGCCGTTCTTCACGCGGCGGAAGAACGCTTGGAAGGCCTTGTCCAAGCGGCGCAGCGTGGCCTGCTGGGAGGAGAACGACCAACGCCCCTGGCGCTCCGCGTCGAACGCCCGGATGTCCTTGAGCTGGGCGGACTGGTCGCCGTAGCGGACGGGCGACTTCGAGCTGTGCCGGTAGGCGTCCCGGCGTTCCTGAAGCGCGCCGTTGTACAGCGAGCAGTGGTCCCGCAGCATGTCGCCCAGCGCGGCCGTCTGACGGGCGGTGGGGCGCAGGAGGAACTTGTACGCGCGGATCACGCCTGCCCCTCCTTCTTCCAGGGGCGTTCCCACTGGGTGTCGATGTACTTCTGCACCGTCCCGGCGCTCACCGCGCCGACGGAGGCCGCGAAGTACGACGACGACCACAGCGTCGGAAGCTTCGACCTCAGATGCGGGAACTCCTCACGCAGCACGCGGGACGTGAAGCCTTTGAACTGGTTCGCGATGTACGAGGCCGGTGACTTCGCGTCATGCTTGACGAACAGGTGGACGTGGTCGGGCATCACGTCGAGCGCCACGATCTCCCACCCCCGTTCATCAGCCTTCTGCCGGATCAGTTCCTCAAGGCGTGCCGCCACTCGGCCGCCGAGGACCGGACGGCGGTACTTCGAGCACCACACCACGTGTAGCCCGAGGTCATGCACGCCGCCGGAGAACCGGCGAACCTTCCTGGTCACAGCCACACGACGAATATACAAACGCCACCTGTAGATGAACCCTCTGGATCCTGAACCTCACCCGTACGTGTGAGGTGGCCGCCCCGGCTGCTCCCCGCCGCCCCCAAGGGGCCTGCGGTTCCCCCACCGGCCTGAGTCGGCGGTCTCCTCGAAGGAGATATGAGGCGCCACCGTCGTCAGCTTCACGCCCTCCGCCCCCGCTGGACGACCATGGCCTGAACGCGCTGCCTGCGCTCACGGCGATCGGGTACAGGGACGGCCGTATCTCCCTCTCCGGGCACCGACGAGATCGCAAACGCCGTGCTCACCCTCTTCGCCCGCACGCACATCTCCGCCCGCCAACTCCTGGTCAGTGACGCCAATCACCGCCGTGGTGGGCCTCCACCAGTCCTTCGACCCGTCCGACGGCGCGAACTCCCGCGACTGGTAGGAGAGCTGGCCCGGTATGACGTCACCCCACGACCCGCAGCAACAACACAGTGCGAGCCGGAACCGAGATGGCCTCCCCCGCCCGATGCACCACCCCCGGCCCCTCCCCCTGCTCCTCCCGCGACGTGTCGACGACCACCTCGTACCGTTCCGCCCACGGCGTGCCCGGCAGCACGAAGTCCACGTCACGGTCCCCGGCGTGGAGGACCGTGAGGAAGCTGTCGTCGATGATCTGCGCGCCCCGCGCATCCCGGCCGGGGATGTCGCGGCCGGAGAGGTACATGCCCAGCGTCGCGGCCGGCGCGTACCAGTCCCGCTCGGTCATCTCCGTGCCGCGGGCCGTGAACCAGGCCAGGTCCCGGAGCCCGTCCGCCGAATGGGCCCGCCCGGAGAAGAAGGCCCGCCGCCGCAGCACCGGATGCTCATGCCGCAGCGCGATCAGGCGGGCCGTGAGGTCGAAGAGCGCTTTCCAGCCGGGCTCCTCCAGCAGGCCCCAGTCCACCCAGCTGATCTCGTTGTCCTGGCAGTACGCGTTGTTGTTGCCCCCTTGGGTGCGGCCCAGTTCGTCACCGGCGACCAGCATCGGCACCCCGGTGGACAGCAGCAGCGTCGTCAGCAGGTTCCGCAACTGGCGCCGCCGCAGCGCCCGTACGCGCTCGTCGTCGCTCTCGCCCTCGGCGCCGCAGTTCCAGGACCGGTTGTCGTCCGAGCCGTCCCGGTTCCCCTCCCCGTTGGCCTCGTTGTGCTTGCGCTCGTACGACACGAGGTCCCGCAGGGTGAAACCGTCGTGCGCGGTGATGAAGTTGACCGAGGCGTAGGGCCTGCGGCCGCCCCAGGCGTACAGGTCACTCGACCCGGACAGGCGGTATCCCAGGTCGCGTACGTCCGGCAGCGCGCCCCGCCAGAAGTCCCGGACGGCGCCCCGGTAGCGGTCGTTCCACTCCGTCCACAGGGGCGGGAAGGCGCCCACCTGGTAGCCGCCCGAGCCCACGTCCCACGGCTCGGCGATCAGCTTCACCCGCCGCAGGACGGGGTCCTGGGCGATGACGGCGAGGAACGGGGAGAGCATGTCGACGTCGTGCATCGAGCGGGCCAGTGCGGCGGCGAGGTCGAAGCGGAAACCGTCCACGCCCATCTCCGTCACCCAGTACCGCAGTGAGTCGGTGATCAGGCGCAGGACGTGGGGCTGGACCACGTGGAGGGTGTTTCCGCAGCCCGTGTAGTCGGCGTAACGGCGGGCGTCGTTCTGGAGGCGGTAGTAGCCCCGGTTGTCGATGCCGCGCAGTGACAGGCTCGGGCCGCGTTCGTCGGCCTCGGCCGTGTGGTTGTAGACCACGTCGAGGACGACCTCGATGCCGGCGGCGTGCAGCGCCCGCACCATCCGCTTGAACTCCCCGACCTGCTGCCCGGCCGTGCCCGACGCCGCGTACGCCGCGTGCGGGGCGAAGTAGCCGATCGAGTTGTAGCCCCAGTAGTTCCGCATGCCCCGGCGCAGCAGATGGTCCTCGTGGGCGAACTGGTGCACGGGCAGCAGCTCCACCGCCGTCACGCCCAGCTTCACCAGGTGCTCGATCGCGGCGGGGTGCGCGAGACCGGCGTAGGTGCCGCGCAGTTCCTCCGGGACACCGGGGTGCGTCTTGGTGAAGCCGCGTACGTGCAGCTCATAGATCACCGAGTCGGCCCACGGCGTCTTCGGGCGGCGGTCGTCGATCCATTCGTCGTCGGGGGCGTCATCGTGGACGACGACGCCCTTCGGGACGTGCGGCGCGGAGTCCCGCTCGTCCCGTACGGTGTCGGCGACCTGCTGCTCGGGCCAGTCGCGGACGTGCGCGTACACCTCCGGCGGCAGACTGAACTCGCCGTCCACTGCACGGGCGTACGGGTCGAGGAGGAGCTTCGCCGGGTTCCAGCGGGCGCCGGTCCAGGGGTCCCAGCGGCCGTGCACACGGAAGCCGTACCGCTGGCCCGGCAGTACGCCGGGCACGAAGCCGTGCCAGATCTCATGGGTCAGCTCGCCGAGCCGGAGCCGGGTCTCCTCCCCCGTCTCGGAGAAGAGGCACAGCTCCACGGCCTCCGCCCCGCCCGCCCACAGCGCGAAGTTGGTGCCCGCGACACCGTCGGGGCCCACCCGGAACCGCGCGCCGAGCGGCGTCGACGCCCCCGGCCACACGGGTTTCGGCTCCGGCGCCGCCTCGCCCTGCCGGCTGCCGTTCAGCACGGTGGCCGGACGCGCGGCCGGCACCCCACGCGTCCCCTGTACTGCCTCCTGCTCGGCTGCGCTCGACACCTCAGGCCTCCCGCGGCTCGGTGGGGCGACAGGAAAGGGAGCCAGGTGTCCCAGCCCAGGGCCTGCTCGTCGGATCGGGCCCGGCGGCCAGGCGCTGTCGCCCGGAGCCGGCCCGATCCGACGGACAGGCCCTTGCTCCCCGTCGCGTCGTCCTCCCAAGGGTTCTGCCCAGAGCACGCCTCGCACTCACGTTTCCCGGGGGCGTGCGCCGTCGTTGGGCCGCACGTGAACCACGCACAGACGCACGCGCGCCGGGCCGGGGCCGCCCTGGCCGCCGCACTCATCTGGGCCGGCCTGCTGGCCGGGGCCGCCGGATGCACCGCCGGATCGCCCCTGACCAGCGAAAAGGCGCCCGACGACACGATCCGGGTCTCACCGGAGGACGGCAGCAAGGGCGTGCGCCCGGAGCAGCGCTTCGAAGTACGGGTGCCCAGCGGGCGCCTGGAGTCCGTCAAGGTGGTGAAGTCCCAGGACGCGCAGGAGTCACCCGTACCGGGGCGGATGTCCGCCGACGGACTGACCTGGCGCCCCACCGGCTCACAGAAGCTCGCGCTGGCCGCCAGGTACACCGTCGACGCGGTCGCCCTCGACGGCCACGGCCGCCGCTCGGCACGGCACGTCACGTTCACGACGTACGTCCCCGACGAGCGCTTCATCGCGTACGTCACCCCGGAGAACCGGTCCACCGTCGGCACCGGGATGATCGTCTCCCTGGAGTTCAACCGGGAGATCGAGAACCGCGCGGCCGTCGAACGCGCCGTCGACGTGACCGCGGAACCGGCCGTCGAGGTCCGCCCGCACTGGTTCGGCAGGAACCGTCTGGACTTCCGGCCCGAGCACTACTGGAAGCCCGGCACGAAGGTCACCGTCGGCCTGCGGCTGCGCGACGTCGAGGGCAGGCCCGGCGTCTACGGCCAGCAGTACAAGACCTTCTCGTTCACCGTCGGCCGCCACCAGGTCAGCCTCGTCGACGCCGCCAGGCACACCATGCGCGTCGAGCGCGGCGACGGGGTCCTCGCCACCCTCCCCATCACGGCCGGGGCGCCCAGGACCACCACGTACAACGGGAAGATGGTCGTCACCGAGATGCTGGAGGTGACCCGGATGAACGGTGCCACCGTCGGCTTCAAGAAGGCGAACGGCAAGGGCGAGTACGACATCCCGGACGTCCCGCACGCCATGCGCCTCACCACCTCCGGCACCTTCCTGCACGGCAACTACTGGGCCCCGGACGCCTTCGGCAGGGCCAATGTCAGCCACGGCTGCGTGGGCCTGCGCGATGTGAAGGGCGGCAGTTCGAGCACCCCCGCGGGCTGGTTCTTCGACCGCAGCCTCATCGGGGACGTCGTCGAGGTGGTCAACAGCAACGACAAAAAGGTCGCTCCCGACAACGGGCTCGGAGGGTGGAACATGGGCTGGAAGGAATGGAAAGCGGGTGCCTCGGTGAAGTAGACCGACATAGGCGCACCCGCGCCGGGGGGACCAGCGGGCTGGGGATTGTTCAAGTTGGGACTGAACGGTGACATGCACCGAGGCCAAACCATCCCGATCATCTGGTTAATGTACGTGCGTACGCGCACGCTGCGCGTAGGGGTGCGGGCCTGATCAGGCCGTGCGAGGGGAGAACAAGAGTTGAACGGGCGACCGATATCGGGGGCGTCGGTTGGCGCGCGGACTCGGCGGCGCAAGGGGGTCCTGGCCATGCTGCCGGTCCTGATGCTGCTCGCCGTCACCGCGTGCGGCGGGGGCGGGGGTTCGGACTCCGGCTCCGACGGCGACAAGGGGAAGGGCTCCGACAAGAGCGCTTCCGACAAGGCGGCCACCAAGGCCTCGGAAGCGGTGGTCTCCATCGCTCCGAAGAACGGCGCCGCCGACGTGGCGACCAGCGGCGCCCTCAAGGTGACCGCCGCCAAGGGCAAGCTGTCCGAGGTCACGGTCGAGAACGACAAGGGCGAGAAGATAGCCGGGGAGATATCCGGCGACGGCGCCAGTTGGACGCCGTCGATCCATCTCAACTCGGCCACCGAGTACAAGGTGCACGCCGTCGCGAAGGACTCCGAGGGGCGTGCGGCGGCCGAGGACTCGTCCTTCACCACGCTGACCCCGAAGAACACCTTCGTCGGCATCTTCACTCCCGAGGACGGCTCGAAGGTCGGCGTCGGCATGCCGTTCTCGATCCGCTTCACGCGGGGCATCACCGCCCCGAAGGACGTCGAGAAGGCCATCACCATCAAGACCGAGCCGGCCGTCGAGGTCGCGGGCCACTGGTTCGGCAACGACCGCATCGACTTCCGCCCGGAGAAGTACTGGAAGGCCGGCACGAAGGTCACCGTCGACCTCAACCTCGACGGCGTCGAGGGCCGCGACGGCGTCTACGGCGAGCAGAACAAGAAGGTCTCCTTCACCATCGGCCGCAGCCAGGTCTCCACGGTCGACGTCAAGAAGCTCACCATGAAGGTCGAGCGGGACGGCAAGGTCATCAAGACCCTCCCGGTCACCACCGGCAAGCCCGGCATGGAGACCTGGAACGGCCAGATGGTCATCAGCGAGCGCCTGAGCGTGACCCGTATGAACGGCGAGACGGTCGGCTACGGCGGCGAGTACGACATCAAGGACGTGCCGGACGCCATGCGTCTGACCAACTCCGGCACCTTCATCCACGGCAACTACTGGGGCGGCGACGCCTTCGGCAACTACAACGCCAGCCACGGCTGCATCGGCCTGCGTGACACCCGCGGTGGTTACGACCGCGGCGCGCCGGGCGCGTGGTTCTTCGACAACTCGATGATTGGTGACGTGGTGGTCGTCAAGAACTCCAACGACCGGACCGTGGACCCGGACAACGGGTACAACGGCTGGAACATGGCGTGGGACAAGTGGAAGGCGTGAGCGCCGCCGCTTGAGCCCGCTTGAGCTCCTGAGATACGGCCCCGGTGTGACGTACCGCACCGGGGCCGTTGTCGTTAGTCCCCGTTAACCTGCCCTCATGACTGTGCATCTCGAAGTCGCCGAAGGTGTCGGCACGATCCGCCTCGACCGGCCGCCCATGAACGCCCTGGACATCGCCACCCAGGACCGCCTCAGGGAACTCGCCGAGGAGGCGGCGGTCCGGGACGACGTACGCGCCGTGATCCTCTACGGAGGAGAGAAGGTGTTCGCGGCGGGCGCGGACATCAAGGAGATGCAGGCGATGGACCACGCGGCGATGGTCGCGCGGTCCCGGGCCCTGCAGGACTCCTTCAGCGCCGTGGCCCGTATCCCCAAGCCGGTCGTCGCGGCCGTCACGGGCTATGCGCTGGGCGGCGGTTGCGAGCTGGCCCTGTGCGCGGACTACCGGATCGCCGGGGAGAACGCGAAGCTCGGCCAGCCGGAGATCCTGCTCGGGGTGATCCCGGGCGCGGGCGGCACCCAGCGGCTGGCCCGTCTCGTCGGCCCCTCCAAGGCCAAGGACCTCATCTTCACCGGCCGCATGGTCAAGGCGGACGAGGCCCTGACGCTCGGTCTGGTGGACCGGGTCGTCCCGGCCGACGAGGTGTACACCGCCGCGCGCACGTGGGCCGCGCGGCTCGCCCAGGGGCCGGCGATCGCGCTGCGGGCCGCCAAGGAGTCGATCGACGCGGGGCTGGAGACCGACCTGGAGACCGGGCTCGCGATCGAGCGGAACTGGTTCGCGGGGCTGTTCGCCACGGAGGACCGGGAGCGCGGGATGCGGAGCTTCGTGGAGGAGGGGCCGGGCAAGGCGAAGTTCGTCTGACGGCGCCGGAATCCGCTCCACAAGTTCCGCTGATCGCCTTGCAGTTGACGCGATGTATTACCCGCGTCCCCCGAAGGGGCGGTTTGTCCGAGCCTTAAGGCAGCCTTAAGAGATCCTTGCCCAAGGGTCTTGGCGTCGACCGGAGTCCGGGTGGTTCGCGCTGGTCACGTGGGCTGTTGCGCGACTTTTGTTGCCGCTGGCATATGTCATCCGAAACCCCCGGAATGGTTGGTTCCGGGGGTTGTATTCCTCCGGAACGGCCCCGAGCAGGGCCCGGGGCGGCCATGATGGGGGCATGGCGGGGCTGGAGGGTATCGAACAGCCGCGGCGGCACGGGAGTGCGACCGCGGCGCGTTGGTCACCTGCGATCGAGGACGAACGGGCGCAGAAGGCACTGGAGTTGTTCGGCGATCCGACCGAAGCAGAGGTCCCGCTGCCGTCCCGTCCCGAGTCCGCGGCCACCGCCCGGCGGCTCGCCCAGGTCGTCGTCCTGCGCCAGTGGCGGCTCTCGCCGAAGATGACCGAGGACGCGGTCCTCCTCGTCTCCGAACTCGTCGGCAACGCCGTACGGCACACCGGGGCCCGCGTCTTCGGCCTCCGCATGCGCCGCCGGCCCGGCTGGATCCGGGTCGAGGTACGTGATCCCTCACGAGGGCTGCCGTGTCTGATGCCGGTGCAGGAGATGGACATCAGCGGGCGGGGGCTGTTCCTCGTCGACAAGCTCTCGGACCGGTGGGGCGTCGATCTGCTGCCGCGCGGGAAGACGACGTGGTTCGAGATGAGGGTCGCGGACCGGTGAGGCGCGCAACGCGCATCTCCGTCAATCGGGTCAATCATCATGTTTCCGGGAGCGGCTCCCTATAAATGGTGCGCGTGACCACGCCCCGCACCCCCCTCATGCAGCGCAACCTCGTGCAGCGCGCCCTTCTCGCGGCCGCCGTCCTCGCCGCCGTGGCCGCGTGCGGCTCCGAGACCGGGACCGATCAGCAGGAGCAGCGGATCCGGGCCGACCGGGCCGCCGCCGAAGCCGAAGCGGCCGAGCGGAAGAAGAAGCAACGGACGGCGGTCCGGGGACTGCACGGCATGCCGCCCGTGCTGGACCCCAAGGACGTCTACGCCGCCGACCGACCGAATCAGCTCTCCCCGGTGGTCAAGGACTTCCCGTCCCGGGTCTACGTCCCCAACAGCGAGTCGGACACCGTCTCCGTCATCGACCCGAACACGTACGAGATCATCGAGACGATCCCGGTGGGCCGCCAGCCCCAGCACGTCGTGCCGTCCTGGGACCTGAAGACCCTGTGGGTCAACAACAACCGCGGCCACACCCTCACCCCCATCGACCCCAGGACGGGGAAGGCGGGCAAGCCGGTCGAGGTGCACGACCCGTACAACCTGTACTTCACCCCGAACGGCAAGTACGCCGTCGTGATGGCCTCCCTCGACCGCGAACTCGTCTTCCGTGACCCGCACACCATGAAGCGGGTCAAGACCGAGCCGGTCACCTGCTACGGCGTCAACCACGCCGACTTCTCGATCGACGGCACGTACTTCATCGTGTCGTGCGAGTTCAGCGGTGAGTTGCTGAAGGTCGACACCGAGAAGATGAAGGTGATCGGGCAGCAGAAACTTCCGTTCGAGGGGGCCATGCCGCAGGACGTGAAGATCTCACCCGACGGCAAACGCTTCTACATCGCCGACATGATGGCCGACGGCATGTGGGTCCTCGACGGCGACACGTTCGACCAGCCGACACTGCTGCCCACCGGCAAGGGCACCCACGGGCTGTACGTCGGCCGCGACTCCCGCGAGATGTACGTCTCCAACCGCGGCGAGGGCACCGTCTCCGTCTTCGACTTCACCAAGAACAAGCTCACCAAGAAGTGGCACCTCCCCGACGGCGGCAGCCCCGACATGGGCGGCGTCTCCGCCGACGGCAAGGTCCTGTGGCTCTCCGGCCGCTACGACTCCGAGGTGTACGCCATCGACACCCGCAGCGGGGAGCAGCTCGCCCGCATCCCCGTCGGCAGCGGCCCGCACGGCCTCGCGGTGTACCCGCAGCCCGGCCGCTACTCCCTCGGCCACACCGGCATCTTCCGATGACACATGACAACCGGGCGGGCTGACACGCCTCCATACGAGTGAGGGTCCCCGGCCCGGCGCCGTCCAGCCGAGATCGTGCTCTCCATGATCACAACTCGCCTGCGGCGCCGGGCCGCCGCCGTCGCCCTGTCCGTCTCCGCCGTCCTCGCGACCTCCGCCGCGACCGCTCCGGCGCAGACCCATGCCTCCCCTTCGGCCAAGGCCGCGGCCGCTCCCGCCTTCGCGAGGGCCGCCGCCCCTGCCGTTGTGGGGGCTGCCGCCCCCACCTGTCCCCAGTTCGAGGACCCGGTCCACGCCGCCGTCGACCGCCGCGTGGACGTCGACCGCATCACCCCCGACCCGGTCTGGCGCGAGACCTGCGGCACGCTCTACCGCAGCGACAGCCGGGGCCCGGCGATCGTCTTCGAGCAGGGCTTCCATCCCAAGGACGTCATCGACGGGCAGTACGACATCGAGCAGTACGTCCTGGTCAACCAGCCCTCGCCGTACGTCTCCACGACGTACGACCACGACCTGTACAAGACCTGGTACAAGTCCGGCTACAACTACTACATCGACGCTCCCGGCGGCGTCGACGTCAACAGGACCATCGGCGACCAGCACAAGTGGGCCGACCAGGTGGAGGTGGCCTTCCCCGGCGGCATCAAGCCGCAGTACATCATCGGTGTCTGCCCGGTCGACAAGAAGACCAAGACGGAGAAGATGAGCGACTGCGAGAGCAACCCGTCCTACGAGCCCTGGCACTGAAGCAGCGCCTCCGAGCCGACGATGAGGTAGCCGGCCGACTGGAACGCCCGCATGCTGCGGGCGTTCCCCGGCGCGATCTGCGCCCACAGCGGCTCGGCGACGAGATGCCGTGCGGCGGTCACCAGCGCCCGGCCCAGCCCCCGGTGCCGTACGACAGGCCCCCGCGCGGAGCGCTCGTACACCTCGACCGAGACCTCCAGCCGCCCGGCGATTCCACGGCCCGTCGTCAGTACACCGCCGTCCGTCGTCCAGACCCGTACGTCGTCACGGCGCCGCCGCGCGTACCCGACGCGGGGATGCCCGGCGTCCTCTATCTCCTTCAGCGGGAGCGGCGGTTCGCCCGGCAGGGGTGAGGCGACCAGCATCGCGTCGATGGTCTCGGACGTGCGACCCGTCCGTTCCATGAAGGCCGCCAGGAACCGTGGGTTCATGCTCGCGGCCAGCGGGTCGCACTCCGCGGCCGCCAGCGTCTCGTACACCCAGTCCGGATCCTCGTCCGTGAAGACGACGGAGTGTGCCGTGAAGGCGAGGACGCCCGCGTCGCGGGGCGAGGGCTGGGGGACGACGGTCGTGCCGCCGTCCGGCGGCGGGAAGACACCCAGGGCCGCCGCATCCAGAATGTCCCGCAAGCTCTCCAACGCCGTGCTCCTTGAGTCTCCACCCACTGGAAGGCCCACACTCGCAGACATGATCGAGACAGGCACCGGCCTTTTCACCATCGGGCAGCTCGCCCGCGGCTCCGGTCTGTCCGTCCGCACGATCCGCTACTGGTCCGACGAGGGCGTCCTGCACCCGGTCACCCGCAGCGCGGGCGGCTACCGGCTGTACGACGCCGAGTCCGTGGCCCGGCTCGAACTCGTCCGCACCCTGCGGGAGCTGGGGCTCGGCCTGGACCACGTACGGCGGGTGCTCGCGGGCGAGACGACCGTCGCGGAGGTGGCGGCCGCCCATGTGGCCGCGCTGGACGCGCAGATCCGTGCTCTGAAGGTGACCCGGGCGGTGCTGTCGACCGTGGCGCGACGCGGCTCGACCGCGGAGGAGATGACACTGATGAACAGACTGGCCAGGCTGTCCGCCGCCGAACGCGGGCGGATCATCGACGACTTCATGGAGGAGACCTTCGGGGACCTGGACACCGCGGACCCCGACATCCGTACGCGGCTGAGGTTCGGCCTCGCGGATCTGCCGGAGGACCCCACGCCGGAGCAGGTGGACGCCTGGGTGGAGCTGGCCGAGATGCTCCAGGACCCGGGGTTCCGGGCGCGGATGCGGCAGACGGTCGAGTTCAACGCGGCGGACCGGGGGCCGGAGGTGCCGGCGGGCACCTCCCTGTGGTTCATGAGCCGTCTGGTGCAGCTCGCGGGGGAGGCGCTGGGGGAGGGCGTCGACCCGGCCTCGCCCGCCGCCGAGGAGGTGCTGGCCGGGCTGCTCGGTGACGCCGACCGGGCCGTCCTGCTGGACCGCGTCACCTCGGCGGCCCACGCCGAGATGGCCCGGTTCCGGGAACTGGCCGCGCTGGTGCGGGGTGTGGAGCCGCTGTCGACGCACACCGAGGAGTTCGCGTGGGTGGTCGCCGCACTCCGTGCTCGCGTGGCCGGATAATCTGACCTGCGTCAGTAGGACTGTCGGCAGGACTGCCGGAGAGACGGCAGGGCACCAAGAAGGGGCGGATCGGTGGCGGACATCGAGGCAGCGCGCAAGGAGTTCCAGCGGATCGACTCGGACGGGGACGGGTTCATCACCGCCGCCGAGTTCAAGACCGCCCTGGCCCAGGAGGGCGACTGGAACGTCACCGAGTCCGTGGCGGAGGTCATCATCCGCACCCGCGACCTCAACGGCGACAAGCTTCTGTCGTTCGACGAGTTCTGGGGCCACCTGAGCAAGTGAGCGGCATGTGTAAGGGGCGTCCCCACAGCGATACGCCGTGGGGGCGCCCCTTACGCGTGGCCCTCGATGCCGCCGGGTCGAGCCGCCCGGCTCCCGCCGTCCTGCGGGGCGGGGGCATGGAGTGATGGAGCAGCACAGCAAGATCATGCGTATTTCTGTTCATGTTCTGGCGATAAACGTCAGCTGTCAACACTCGCCTCCATGATTTATCGGCAGCAACACTGGCCACTCCCGGCCCTGGTGACGGCTGTTTTTCCGGGTCCGCGCTCTGCCTCGGGAGGCCGCGGACCCGGGGAGATCGGCTGTGAATTCCGTGTGAACGGCGCCCGATCCGGGCGGTTTTCGATGCCTGGGGCGGGTCTGGTGGCCGACGGTGGCGGCCAAGGCTGCCGGGGCCCGGCCGGGCTCAGGTCAGAATCACCGAGCGGGTCAGATGGCGGGGGTTGTCCGGGTCGAGCCCGCGCATCCCGCCGAGGGCCGCGGCCAGCCGCTGCACCACGATCAGGTCGGCCAGCGGGTCGCGCCCGAGGGCGACCAGCCGGCCGCCGGTGCGCGCGATCTCCTCCGGCAGGCCGCCGGGAACGGCCGCCGGATCGCCGAACCACCAGGCCACCCGGCCCGGTCCGGTGATGCTGATCGGCCCGTGCCGGTACTCCATCACCGGGTACGCCTCCGTCCACGCGCCCGCCGCCTCGCGCATCTTCAGGGCGGCTTCCTGGGCGATCCCGTACGCCCAGCCCCGCCCGAGGAAGGTGAACTGCTCGGCACTCAGGAGCTCTTCGGGCAGTGGCTCCACCAGCGCCGATGCGGCCTGCGCCTCCAGATGGCCGAGATCCTCACCGAGCAGGGCGCGCAGCAGCACCAGCTCGGTGGTGGCGAACCTGGTCTGCACCACCGACGTCTCGTCGGCGAAGTCGAGCACGACGGCCGCGTCGGCGACGTCCATGACCGGGGTCGCCGGGTCCGCGGTGACCGCGACGGTGGGGGTCCGCCCGCGGAACCGGCCGAGCAGTTCCAGCACCTCCGAGGTGGTGCCCGACCGGGTCAGCGCGACCACCCGGTCGTAGGCCCGGCCGGTCGGCATCTCGGAGGCCGGGAAGGCGTCCGTCTCCCCGTGGCCCCCGGATTCCCGGAGCGCCGCGTAGGCGTGGGCCATGAACCAGGAGGTGCCGCAGCCCACGACGGCGACCCGCTCACCGGGCCTGGGCATGGCCGCGCACGCGGGGTCGTCCGGCCGCCGTGCCAGTTCGGTGGCGCGGCGCCAGCATTCGGGCTGGGTGGCGATCTCGATCTCGGTCCGACTCATGAAGGGCTCCCGTCTCCGTGCTCATGGGCCGCGGCACAACCGAGTGGTAACCGTCGGCCCTTGACATCATGCGCGAACTGTTGGGCATGATGGATGCTGATGCTTGATCTTGGCTATTTTCAAGCAGAAAAAATCACTCGGTTGCAGTGAAGGTGGGTACCCCGTGAAACGGCACCTCGTCGATATCGCAGCAGGTGTGGCCCTCGCCCTGGTCCTCACCGGATGCGGCAAGGGAGGTTCGTCCGGCGGTGGCGACGCCGACGGAAAGACGATCAGATTCGTGGCCGCGAGGTACGACGACGACACCCAGCCCTACAAGGACATCTTCGACAAGGCCGGGATCTCCCGGCCGCCGTCCAGCTGGGCCGAGGTCGAGGACGCCGCCGAGAAGATGAAGAAGGCCGGGGACATCCCGCTGGGCCTGCCGCTCGGCGCGGAGGAGGCCCAGGCCGAGTTCTCCATCTGGGCGATGAACAACGGCGGCGGCTGGACCGACAGGTCGGGACAGTGGGCCGTCGACCAGCGGGCCAACGTGGAGACGCTGGAGTTCCTGCGAAAGCTCACCAAGGCCGGTCTGACCCAGCCCAACCCCGAGGCCACCAACCGCAAGGACGTCTTCAACCAGTTCGCCCAGGGCAGGATCGGCATGATCAACGGTGCCGTCTTCATGCGCAAGGGCTTCATCGACACGGTCGACAAGAACCTGAACTACGGCGTCGCGCCGCTGCCGAGCAAGGACGGTACGACGCACCACACGCTCGGTGTCCAGGACTACCTGGTGGCCTTCAAGAAGGACGAGGACAAGAACCCCGAGGCCGTCAAGAAGTTCCTCGACTTCTTCTACCAGAGGAAGAACGCCTCGAAGTTCCTGTCCACCGAGGGGGTCCTCTCGGTCGCCGAGTCGGCCGGTGACGCGCTGAGTTCGGACGCCGCCTACTACAAGCCGTTCGTCGACGCGCTGTCGGGCGCGCGGTTCGCACCCACCGACAACCCGAACTGGGCGACCGTCGAGGGCGCGGTGAAGCAGCGCATCGGTACCGCCGTGTCGAGTGCCGAGCCCGAAGAGGTCCTCGGCGAGATCCAGAAGACCGCCGAGAAGGACGACTGACGGGTGGCCGTCCAGGACGTCACCGCACGCACCGGCGGGGCGAAGGAGGACCGGACCCGGGCGGCACCGGAAAGCGGCTCCGGCCGCCGCCGGCCCGCACGCCGTCAGCGGGCGCTGGAACCGCTGCTGTGGCTCGGCCCCGCACTCGTTCTGATTCTGGCCGTGGTCGTCTGGCCCGTCGTCGAGATGGTCCGCACCTCCCTGATGGACATCAGCTCCACCGGACTGACCCAGGGCTTCGCGGGCGTCGCCAACTACACCGAGCAACCTGCCGTTCTGCAGCTGGATCCTGAACGCGTACTTCGCGTCCATCCCCAAGGAGTTGGAGGAGGCGGCGTACATGGACGGGGCGGGACGGCTGGGCGCGCTGGTGCGGGTCACCCTGCCGCTGGCGCTGCCAGGAGTGGTCACCGCGCTCGTCCACGCCGGCCGGCCTCGGCCCCGGCCCGGAACATGCGAAGACCCTCAGGCCCGGACGATCTCCACGCCCGCCGCGGCGAACGGCTCGGTCAGCTCGGGACCCGCCGCCTTGTCGGTCACCAGCACATGGACATCCTCCACCGGGCAGATCCGGGCGAAGGCCCGCCGGCCGAGCTTGGACGAGTCCGCGACCACGACCACCTGTTCGGCGCGGAGGGCCAACGCCCGGTTGATGCCGGCCTCGCCCTCGTCCTGGGCAGTGGCCCCGTGCCTGACGTCGATCGCGTCGACGCCGATGAAGACGTGATCGAGCGTGATCTGGGCGAGCACTTCGGTGGCCAGCGGCCCGGTGAGTTCGTACGAGGCCGGGCGGGCCACACCCCCCGTGACGACGAGCTTCACATGGCGGCGAACGACCAGCTCGTTGGCGATGTTCAGCGCGTTGGTGACCACCGTCAGCGAGGGACCGGCGCCCTCCGTGCTCAGCTCGGGCCTGATGGCCAGCGCCCGGGCGACCGCGGTGGTCGTGGTGCCGCCGTTCAGACCCACCACGGCGCCCGCCTTCACCAGGCCCGCCGCCGCATCGGCGATCCGCTCCTTCTCCGGAGCGTTGCGCGCGGCCTTGTAGCGGAGCGGCAGGTCGTACGCGATCGCGTTGATCACGGCGCCGCCGTGCGTGCGGGTGACCATCTGCTGGCGCGCCAGCTCGTCCAGATCACGCCGGATCGTGGCGGCGGAGACCCGCAGTTCGTCCGCGGCGGCGTCGACCTCGATCCGCCCGTCGCGCGTCAGCATCTCCAGCAACGCGCTCCATCTGGCCTGCGGTGCCGCCATGCGTCGTCCCCTGTTCGTGGTGTGCGGGCCCATGAACATCACAGGCCGAAGACCGAATTGCCGCTGCTCGGATCTCCGCTGCTCGGATCTCCGCTGCTCGGACTCCGAAGTCCGGAGCACGGACGCCCGGATCTGTTGAGCCCGGATGTGAAGGCTGATGCCTGCTTGAGCATTTTATCGTGCCAAAACGAGCGAATTCGTGCACGGCTGTCTCGGCTGAGGAAAGGCTATTAAGTACCCCATGCCCTTGATCCCCACCGCCCAACTGGTCCGCTCCGCCCGCGCCGACGGCCGCGGCGTCGGCGCGTTCAATGTGATCACACTCGAGCACGCCGAGGCGATCGTCGCGGGCGCCGAGGCTGCCGGGGCACCGGTCATCTGCCAGATCAGCGAAAACGCGGTCCGCTTCCACGGGGGCTCCCTCGGCCCCCTCGCCTCCGCCACGGCCGCCGTGGCGGAGGCCGCCGGCGTTCCGGTCGGCCTGCATCTGGACCACGTCACCGACGAGGCGCTGCTGCGCCGTGCCGGTGACTTCGGCTTCGGCTCGGCGATGTACGACGGCTCGGCACTGCCGCACGACGAGAATGTCGCCGCCACCCGCGCCGCGGCCGACTGGGCCCACAGTCAGGGCCTGTGGCTGGAGGCCGAACTCGGCGAGATCGGCGGCAAGGACGGCGTACACGCTCCCGGAGTCCGTACCGATCCCGACGAAGCGCGCGCTTTCGTGGCCGCCACCGGCGTCGACGCGCTCGCCGTCGCGGTCGGCAACTCCCACGCGATGACGACCCGAACCGCGAAACTCGACCACGAGCTCATCGCCCGGCTCGCGCGCGCCGTCCCGGTCCCGCTGGTCCTGCACGGTTCGACCGGTGTACCCGACGACGAACTCCGCCGAGCGGTCACGGGAGGCATGACGAAGATCAACATCGGTACGGCGCTGAACATCGCCTTCACCGGGGCGATTCGCGACTTCGTCGCCGGGGACACGCACAGCGTCGACCCGCGGGCGTACCTGGCGACTGCCCGCACCCGCATGGCCGAGGCGGTGGAACACCTCCTGCGGGTCCTCGGCTGACGGTGGCCCACTGACAGCGACGGCCGCTGATGCCGAAGGAGCCCGTCACAAGAAGTGCCCGGCCGGGTGCTCCTCCTCCACCACGACGGGCGCCCGCACGGGTAGGGGGTGCTGTCATCGCGGCCGCCGTCACAGTGCGGCGGCCGCGATGTGACGGCGGCGGGTGCGAGCAGCGTCAGGGCGGTGATGCCGTGCGCTCGGCCGCCCGATGTCGCCGCGGGCGCGGAGCCGGCGTTCTGGGTGGAACTCGGGCGGCCGCCTCCCCGTACTCGGCTCAGCTGGTGCCGCTGGAGCGGCCGAAGAACTCGATCTCGGCTATCGCCACCTGCTTCTTGGGGTCCGCGCCGTAGGCGGAGCGGATGGTGAAGCGGACGGTCTGGGCGTCGCCGACGCGGAACTTGCGGCGTTGGGCGCCGGCGGTCTGGTCGAGGGTGAGGATCTTGGTGGAGACGGAGCCGTCGACAGCGGTGATCTTCGCCTCGATGCGGTGGGGGCGGGCCGACTCCGAGCGCTTGTCCGCGTTCTTCGAGACGCCCGGAATGATGACCACGTCCAGCAGCCGGGTCGGCTGCTCGAAGCGGACCTCCAGCCACTCCCCCTCGCCGGACTCCGTGACACCCGGGCCCCACCACGTGTTGCTGTAGGTGTCGAAGGCCAGTTGGGGCTTGTGACCGGGGAACGAGCGGGACGCCTTGAAGGAGTCCGGGACGACCGAGGCGCGCTTGGCGAAGTGGTCGCGGGCCGCCTGGTAGCCGTCGTCGGCCTGGAAGGCGAGGGTGACGATCAGGGTGAGGACGAGGGCTCCGACCACCCAGTTCAGGATGTGGCCGAAGCCGCGGCGCAGGCGGGGGCGGTCGCCCGCCCACGGGGTCTCCGTGTTGCGGCCGTTCAGCATCCGGCGCCACCACGGCAGCCGTCCCGGTGTCTCCGCGCGGCCGGCCATCGGCATCGCACAGCGCGCGCAGAAGTGCCGGTCCGGCCGGGTGGGAGTCGCACACCACGGGCAGGGCACACCGCCCTCCGTGCCGAACTCCGGGCCGGGAGTGCGGACTTGGGGGCGCTGTGCGTCGGGGCGGCCGGGCAGCACGGGTGCGACGGCCGGCTCCGCCGGGGCGCGGGGTTCGGGGTCGGCGACGGGGACCAGGAGGGACCTCGCCCGGTCGGCGGCCGAGGGCGCGGGAGGGGGGTTCCCGTGGGTGGGGAGGGGGGTGGTGGGGGCGGCCGCCGGCAGGCGGTCGGTGTCGGCCTCGTCCTCGTGGCGGGGGCGGGGCGGGGTCGGTTCGGGGGTGGCGGGGGAGACGGGGGCCGCTGTGGACGCGGCTGTCGCCGCCGTCGCCGCTGTCGCCGCTGTCATGGACGCCGGGGGCGGGGTGACGGTCGGCGTTACGGTGCCGGGTGCCGGTGTGGTGCTCCCGGGGTGCCGGGTGTCGGTGGCGGGCGCGTCCGTTCGGACCGCCGTGGCCGCCTCCGGGGTCCGGCTGTGGGCGGCGTCGGCCGCGGTCGCCCCCGGCTGGCCCGTGTCGTGGGCCGTGCGGGCCGTACCCGTGCCGGCGCCCGGGAGGGCGAAGGCGTCCCAGCCCGGCTCGTCACCGGCCGTCGTGCGTCCGGCGGGCGCCGGTACGGGGGCGGGGGGCGCGCCTCCTGTGCGTCCGGCGTCCGCGCGGTCCGGTGCCGTGTCCGTCGTACGTCCGGTGTCCGGGCGGTCGGCGGCGCCGTTCGTCGCGCGGCCCGTGGTGGCCCGGTCCGTGGTCGCCCGGTCCGGCGCGTCGGACCAGCCGAGTACCGCGCCGCAGGCGTCGCAGAAGGACTGGCCGGGCTCCCCGCGGGTTCCGCATTCGGCGCAGCTCTGGGCCTGGCCGGTGCCGGGGGTCTGGCTGGTCATCTCTCGGGGATCCTTTCGGTGGCGGTCACCTGGACCGTGTAGGGCATGTGGGCGGGGCGGGCGGCGGCCACGAGGCTGTCCAGGCGGTGTTCGTCCGCGGGGGTCGGGTCGGGCAGGCGCAGGGTCACGTGGAGGCGGGGGCGGTGTTCGCCGGGGACGGGGCCGAGGGGGCGGGCGTCCCAGGTGGCGGCGCCGCTCTCGGTGATCTCCGGTGTCACGCCGAACACCAGGCGTACGGCCTCGGACAGGCCGCGTCGGGTGCCGCGTACCCGGTGCAGATACGCGGCGGCGGCGACCGCGGCGCGCAGGCGGTCCTCCGGTTCCGTGCCGTCGGTCTCGGCGCCGACCCAGCCGGCCAGCCACTGGGTGAAGTCCAGGGGGGCCAGTGACGGGGTGAAGTAGGAGTCCAGGCAGTCGAGGACGGAGAGGATCGGGGCGAGTACGTCGTCCAGGCCGCCCACGAAGCGTTGGGCGAGGTCGTCGTCGGCGAACACCGCGGGCAGCATCGTGCCGATGGGGGTGGAGGAGCCGAGGCCGTCTATGGAGCCCCTCATGTGTGGATGCCTCTCGCGCCTATGAGCTCGGGGGGATGGGGCGTGTGGCGGGTGCGGCGCCGTCGTGGCTGGTCGCGCAGTTCCCCGCGCCCCTTGCGGGGCTGCGCCCCGATCACGGCTTGTCCCCGATCACTCGGACCCGGTGGTCGAAGGAGAAGACCAGGGAGGGGGGTGAGAGGTCGATGCGGTCGGTGGGGTCGCCTCGTTTGCCGGTGAGGGGGTCGGCGGGGTGGAGCTGGACGTCGTCGACGAGTTCGACGCCGGGGACGCGTTGGAGGACGGCGAAGACCTCGCCGGACTGGACGGGGCGGCCGAAGGGCCAGCCGCGGCCGTCGGCGCCGCCGGTCAGGGGGTCGAGGTGGCGGTAGAGGGCGTCGTGGGCCTGGCGGCGGACCCGGTCGGTGTCCGTGCCCCGGAAGGCGTGCAGCGTGGCGACGACGGTGATGCCCTGGTAGAAGGGCGGGCCCACGGCCAGCCGGGTGCCTATCAGGCGGCGTTCGTCGAGGTGGCGGGTGATGCGGCGCAACAGGGCGTCACCGGGGACGAGTTGTTCGAAGCGGAGGCGGCCGCCGGGGTCCGGGACGGCCTGCGGGACCACCAACACCCGTACCGCGTACGCCCCGTGCTCGCCCTCCTCGCCCTCCAGGCAGGTGATGCGGGCGGTCTCGGGGGCGGCCCGGCGGGCGAGTTCCTCGTAGTCGCGCAGCGTCACCGCGCGTTCCTGGGCGCGCAGTGTGATCGGCGCCCGGAGCTTCGCCTCCTCCACGGTCTCGGCGTCGACCCCGCCGCGCGCGGCCTCGCGGTTGACGACCTCGGAGACGTACGGGACGGAGGTGCGCAGGACGCGTACGGCACCGCGGGCCACGTTTCCGGCCCGGCCGCCTCCCGTGCGGTAGCGCACGGCGCGGATGACGGCGCCCTTGGGGGCGACGGCCCCGTACTGGCGCAGGGTGCCGTCGGGCTCCCGTACCGCCGGGCCGAAGGCGATCTCGCCGGTGGCGGCGTCGAGGGTGATGTGGCGGTCGTACGGGGCGGACCCGGCGAAGGAGGGGACGACCTCCCAGTCGTTCCAGCCGTCGTGCTCGGCGGTCTGGAGCAGTACGGGCGGGGTGTCGCCCACCACCGGGAAGTGGGCGAGGCGCAGCCGCTGCCCGGGCAGGCCGGTGGACTCGCCGAGTGCCTCGTCGTACACGGTCTCGGCGTGGACGACGGTGGTGGTGCCGCCGATGGTGAAGGCCTCGGCGGCGCGGACGGTCGGCGAGGTGGTGTAGAAGGGCTGGCCGGGGAGGGGTTCGGTGACCCGGCAGCGCAGCCAGCCGGCCTCCTGCCCGCCCGTGCGGGACAGGGTGTGCCCGCCGGGCATGTGGAGGACCACCTCACCCGGGCGGTTCAGGCCACCCGTGCCGTCCCGGTCGACCTCGCACTCCGTCCAGCCGTCCTCGGTCCACGCCTCCCAGACCAGCGGGGGCTGCCGCGGGTCCACGCCGACGCCGTCGACCCGGCTGTCCAGCTCCAGCACGACCGCGCAGGTCGGCACGGCGGCGGTCAGCCCGAACAGCATGCAGTCGCCGGGCCGCGGGGACTCGGCGAAGCACATCAGGTCCTTGCCCTCGACGAGGTCGGTCGTCCGGTCGGCGACCGGCTCACCGCCCCGCTGGGTCACCAGATGCCTCAACTCGCAGGGCACGACGGTCAGTTCGCGCTCGGTGGCGAAGACGACCGCCTCCTCGCTCTCGGTGCGCACGGTGGCGACCTCCGTACCCACGGGCAGCAGGACCGGCTCCTCCTGCGGTGCCGACAGCCAGAAGGTCACATCCGTCCGGGCGGCCGACGGCGGGAACAGGGTGATGCCGACCAGGTCCAGGAACGCCAGATGGTTCTTCTCCGGCACCCGGTTGAGCCGGTAGACGATCTGGTCGGCCATGTGGGCGACCGTCTCCACCAGGGTGACGCCGGGGTCGGAGACGTTGTGGTCGGTCCACTCCGGGGCCCGCTGCTGGATGTAGCGCTTGGCGTCGTCGACGAACTGCTGGAAGCGGCGGTCGTCGAGGTTCGGGGAGGGCAGGGCCATCAGCGGTCGCTTTCGGGACGGTCGGAGCCTTCGGAAGCCAGGTCCGGCTCGTCGTGGGAGGGAATGACGTAGAACGGGAAGACCAGGCTGCGCGGGTTGTTGGTGCCGCGGATCGCGTAGCGGACGTCGATGAAGAGGACGCCCTGGTCGGCGCCCGCCGTCACCTCGACGTCGGTCACCTCGATCCGCGGCTCCCAGCGGTCGAGGCTCGCGTACACCTCGTGCTGGATACGGCCGGCGGTGGCCTCGTTGACCGGCGCGAACACCAGGTCGTGGATGGCGCAGCCGAACTCGGGGCGCATCGGCCGCTCACCCGGCGCCGTGGCCAGGACCAGCCGGATGGCCTCCTCGACCTCGCGTTCCCCGCTGACCAGGGCGATGCCCCCGGTGGGCCCGATGCGCAGCGGGAACGCCCAGCCGGATCCGACGAACTGCTCGGCCATCAGCGGGCCACCCCCCTTTCTGGAGTTCCTGACGTGCGTGACGTACTGGAAGTGCTTGAACTGCGTGTTTTCCGGAAGGACTTCCGGGGCGTCACGGGATCGGATACGGCTTCTTGTTGACCGTCACGAGGCCCATGATGTCCACGTTGGCCGCCCGGAGCGCCGCCTGGCCGACCGCGCTGATCTGCACGGTCCCGGCCGCGTTGATCGTCGCGGCACCGGCCGCGTTCATGGAGAGGGCGCCCACCGCGTTGATGTTGACCGCGCCGCCGAGCGACCTCAGGCCGACCATGCCCTGCCCCTGGAGGTTGAGGGGTCCGCCGCTGCGGATGGTCACGGACCTCAGCGCGCTCAGCGTCAGATCGGTCCCGGCCTTCACGGACACCGACGTACCGCCCGTGATGCTGACGGCCCCCTTGCTGTCCACCGTGATCTCGGTCTTCGTCCGGTCGAGGTTGATGATCAGCCGGTCGTTGCCGCTGGCGATGCGTACGCCCTGCTTGCGAAGGCCGGTCTGCTGGCTGAGCAGGTCCACCCGGTTGCCCTCGCGGTCGGACAGGGTGTGCCGGATCGCCTTCTTCTTGACCGGGTCGTGCAGCCACACGTCCTTCACGGGGGTGGGCTTGTCGATGCCGTTGTAGAGGCCACCGATGACGAACGGGTGGTCGAGTGCGCCCCGGTCGAAGGCGACCAGCACCTCGTCGCCGACGTCCAGTGGGAAGATCCCGCCGCCGCCCTTGCCGCCCATCTGCACGGTCCGCGTCCAGTCGCTGACGTACGTGTCGTCGAGCCACGGGAACTGGAGCTTCACCCGTCCCTGCTTCAGCGGATCCTGTACGTCGGTGACCAGCGCGTTGGCCACACTGGGCAGCCGGGGCGCCGCCGTACCGCCGCCGGAGGTCAGGCCGAACAGCGAGCGCCACTGACGGCCGCTGACGGTCACCCACGTCTCGTAGTGGCTGCCGTCGCCGAAGGAGTGCCGTACGGACGTGCAGGTGTACTTGCCCTCGAACGGGGCGCCCACCTCGGTGAGCGTGACCGGCACGCCGGGGCGCAGCTTGGGGTTGCCGCGCACGGTGACCTCCAGCTCGGCGAAGGCGGAGGTGATGTCGTCGGCGAGGGAGGCGGCGGCGTGCGTGACCTCGGTCTGGAGGTCGTACGGCGTGTCGGTCTCGACCAGCTTGGCCGCCTTGAACGCGGCCGCCGCCTTCTGCGGGCTGGTGCCGATGGCGATACCGGGGTTGGCCTTCGCCGGGGTGATCGCGGTGAGCTTCTTCTTCGTCGTCACGTTCCAGCCGCGCGCCTCGACCTTGTCGACCTGGTCGGCGGCGGTGACGGCGGCCCGGCAGCGCAGGATGTCCACACCGGCCTGGAGGACGAAGGGGCTCTTCTCGCCGGGCGTGCTCGTCGGGGGCGCGCCGGACGCCGGCTTCGGCTTGACGAACTGGAACTTCCCCTTGGCGTCCAGCGACATCACCATCTCGTTCTCGTCGGCGAGCCGCGCGAGGAAGTCCCAGTCCGTCACATTGGACTGGGAGATGAAGTCGTAGACCGTCTTGGTGGCCTGCACCTGCCCGACCGGGATGCCGTTCATCCCGGCCAGCTTGCGGGCGATGTCGGCGGCCGTCTGGTTGCGGTACGCCGCCACCCTGCGCACCCGCATCAGCCGGTGGCCCGGGTCGTAGCCGCGTACGACGGTGAAGGTGCCGGTGCCGTCGTAGTCGGTCTCCATGCCGGTGACCTCGCCCGTGAGCAGCGGCGACGCCGCGCCCTGTCCGTCGGCGACCGGGGCGATGACCACCTTGGAGCCGAACCTGACGTTCAGTTTGCCCAGCAGCAGCCCGTGCGGGTCCCGGAAGGTGAGCCGGAACGCGCCGGGCACCCCGGCGCCGAGATCGACCCAGCCGCCGACCAGCAGGTCGGCGTACTCGGTGGGCAGTTTCTTGCCGTCGAGGGTGACGTGGATGACGTTGGAGAAGGACGGCTTCACCATCAGAAACCCACCTCCTCGGCCGCCGGGAGGACGAGTTCGATGCCGGTGGGCAGGTGCGTCGGGTCGTCGATGCCGTTGGCCTCCGCGATCGCCCGCCACGCGGACGCGTTGCCGTACTCGCGCCACGCCAGCGACTGCAGCGAGTCGCCCGCGACGACCCGGTGCACGCTCTGCGCGGTCAGCGCGCCCGACGTCGGGTTCTGTCCCTTCGTCGTACTGGGGATCTCGTGCAGCGACATCCGGCAGGTGGCCCGGATCGGCACACCGGTCGTCCCGAACAGGGAGTACGTGACGTCCACGGAACTGACGTACGCCGTGAAGCGAGCCGTCGAGAACGACCCCCACTGGAACACCACCCAGGGCGGCGACGGCTGCTTCGCGGCGAGGCTCTTGGCCGTCACCTCGCAGCAGGACAACAGGGACTCCACCTTCTTCAACACCGTGTTGCCGCTCGGCTTGTCGGAGGAGTCCAGGAAGATCTCGACGTTCATCTCCCGGGGCTCGGGCCCCATGAACTCCGGCAGCGCGCCGTCGCGCACGGCCGCGCTGACCGTCGTCTTCCACTGGGCGCGCCGGCTCAGCGTCAACTCGGACGGGTTGAACTCGAAGTTGAACGTCTTCATCAGCCCGCCCGGCGTCGTGCTCGTCCCGACCGGCGGCTCGTGAATGGCCAGCGTGGCCCGCACGAGACTCTTGCCCGCGCCGCCCCTGCTTCCCTTCGCCATGTTCTGTCCCCGCCCCTCAGTCCGTGAACCCGTGGTGCGTGATCTCCAGGACCTCGGTCGCCACACTCGGGTTCGCCGGGTCCAGGGACGGCCCCTGCCAGCTCACCGGGAGGACGTCGATCAGCCCCCAGTGCGCCACCTCCGAGCCGTCCGCGCGCAGCGCCGCGATCTGGGCCGTCGGACGCTTCACGCCCGTCGCCACGGACGAGATCCACGCCGCGACCTTCGCCGTGTCCGGCGTCAGCGGCCTCGTCAGCCGGATGTTCGAGAACGTCACACGCGACGGGAGCTGCCAGACGAACCCGTTGTTCCCGCCCTCCTGGCGGTGCTCGATCTCCACCGTCGACGACAGTCCTTCACAGCCGTTGAAGTAGCCGAGGCTCTCGCCGTCGATCGTCAGCGTGAAGAAGATGGTGGAGCCCGGGTCGAGATCGCGGGGCATCGGGGAGGGCCTTTCTACGGACGGGGGTCGGGTGGTGCGGGCCGGCTTCGCCGGGGGCGGAGGGCTGGTGTCGGAGGGTCAGTGGCGGGGGTCGCGGAGCTTGCCGATGCGTTCGCGGTCGAGACGGAGTTCGGTGCGGACGAGGCGGGTGATCCGGCCGATGAGCTTGTGCGTCAGTTCGTCGAGCTGGAAGTCGGTGAGGGCGCGGGGGTCGAACGGGGCCCCGGAGGAGGGGTGGTTGTCCACTGCGGAGTAAGGGGGTGGGGGGTCGGCCGACGCGGTTGCGGAGTAGGGAGGCGGAGGGTCGGCCGACGCGGTGCGGTGAGGTGTGGTGGCCGCGGTCGCCGTTACCGGTGAGACGGCTGTGGTTGTGGTGGCGGCGGTGGGGCGGAGGGGGATCTCTGGGGCTCGCTGGATCGGGGCGGGGGTGGGGGTGGGCGTGGGGAGTGGGGGTGTCGGTGCGTGGGGGGTGACGGGGGCGGGGCTGGGGGCGGTGTTGGTGGCTTGGCGCTGGAGGGCTGTCCTGGCGGGGAGCGCGCTCGGTCGCCGCGGTGCCTGTGGTGTCTGCGGGGGCGTGGTGGGGGCGACGGTGAGGGGGATGGCGGTACGGGAGGGGGGCTTGTCGGCCGTGAGGCGTTGTACGGCGGGGCCGGTGCCCGGGGAGGTGGGCCGACCTGCCGTGCGTGTGGGGCGGCGCAGGGGTACGGCGGGCTGCGGGGCCTGACGCTGGACGGCGGGGGGTGTGGTGGTGGGGGGAAGGGACGAGGTGAGGGCGCGTGTGGGAGTCAGGGGGCGCGCGGGGGTGGAGATGGGCGCGAATGCGGGTGGGGTGAGGGCGCCGGTGGTGGTGGTCGTCGTCGTCGGCGGCGTGGCCTTGGTTGCGGGGGCGCGTTGCACGGCGGGCTTGGGGCCATTGCCTTCGCCTGGGGCGCCGGTGGTTGAGGGGTAGGCCGTGGCTCGCTGTACGGCGGGGGTGCTGGTGGTCGGGCGGGTCAGGGGCACGGCCGGGGGGCGGTGGAATGGCTGGGCCGACGCCGACGCCGACGCCGACGCCGACGCCGACGCCGGTGCGGGAGATGTGGGGGTCTGAGGGAGCGGGGCCGGGGTGCGCTTCGCCGTTCCCTGGTGTGGTGTTGTGGCCCGCTGTACGGGAGGGGGGCCGGCGGGGCGTGCACCGCCGGGTGCGGTGTGCCCGGAGAGGGGCTTCGCGTCTTGGGGCGGGGTGGAGAGGGGGGCGCCGAGCAGGGGGCGCTGACGGGGCGTGGCGGTGCGCTGGATCGGGGGAACCGGGGGGCCCGAGGGGGTGGTCGGGCTGGTGGCCTCGGCGTGGGTGCGGTCGGCCGGGCCCGGGCGTGTGGTCGGTCCGGTCGGCTGAGTGGAGGGGGTCGACGGCGGAGGGGTGGCGGTGACGGTGGGTGAAGGGGCCGGGCTTGGGGGCGCGGGTGTGGCGGTGGGGGTCGGCACGTTGCTGGAGGTCGGTGCGTTCCCGGAGGTCGGTGCGCCGAGGCCTACGCGCCTTGCTCCGCCGGTGGTGCGCCGCTGTACGGGGTGTGTGGCAGCGACGGTGGGTGTGCTCGGCGGGGGCGGCGTGGTGACACGGGTGACGGGGGCAGGCTGGTTCGGCCCGGGTGCAGGCGAGTGCGCGGCGGTGGGCCTCGTGGTCGGGGTGCCTGGGACTGTGGGGTTGCTGGGGCCGGTTGGTGCCGCCGTAGCGCCGCTGGGGGTGGCTGACGCCCTTTGGAGGGTGGCCGGGGCGCCGAGAGGGTTGCTGCCTGATGGGCCGGCGGAGGGCGTGCCTCGGGTGTCGGTGTCGGTGCCGGGTGGCCGGCTGTCGGCCGTGGCCTTTGTGGGGGCGGAACGAGCTGCCCCGTCGGCCGGGTTGGCCACGGATCCGGTGGGGCGAGCCGCAGGGGTCCCGTGGTCCGCCGCCGGGCGCACGGGCGCCGGGCTGCTGGGACTGGTCGGCGCGTTGGGGGAGTGGGTGGTGGGGCCGAAGGTCGTGGCTGCGGTGCTGTCGGGGTTGACCGTCGCGCGTGGGACGTTGACGGCTGTGCTGTCGGGGGTGGCCGATGCCCGTTGGACGTTGGCCGCTGCGCTGCCGGTGGCCGTGCCGCTGGAGTCGGCCGCCGTGCCGCCCGGGGTGGAGACAGTACCCGTGGAGATGGTTGGCGCGCCGCTGCGGTCGGTGGTCGCTCTCTGGACGCCGATCACAGCGTCACCGCTGCTGGTTGACGTGCCGCTCGGGCCATCAGCCGACCTGGCGGCGCCAGCTGTCGCCGTGCCGTTGCCGTTGCCGCTGGTCGCCGCGTCGCGACCGTGCGCCGCTGTGCTGGGGCCGGTCGGCGTTGCGGACGGGCTGGTCGGAGTACCGGCGGACGCGGCTGCCGTACGGCTGGGACCGGTTGCCGCCCGCTGGACGTTGACAGCTCCGCCGGAAGGGCCACCGGTTGCCGTACGTCCGGGGCCGCCCACCATCCTGCTGGTGCCGCTGGTGCCGCTGGTGCCGCTGGTGCCGCTGGTGCCGCTGGTGTCGCTGGTGCTGCTGGTGCTGCTGGTGCTGCTGGTGCTGCTGGTGCTGCTGGTGCTGCTGGTGCCGCTGGTGCCGCTGGTGCCGCTGGT
This sequence comes from Streptomyces sp. CA-210063, assembly GCF_024612015.1. Lineage (NCBI taxonomy): Bacteria > Bacillati > Actinomycetota > Actinomycetes > Kitasatosporales > Streptomycetaceae > Streptomyces > Streptomyces sp. CA-210063. The sequence goes on along the minus strand of NZ_CP102512.1, from coordinate 3,063,715 downwards.
GCCGCTGGTGCCGCTGGTGCCGGAGCCGTAGCCGGTGGTGGTGCCAGAGCCGGAGCTTGTGGCTGCGTCGGCGGTGGTGCTTGTGGGGTTGTGCGACGTGCTGCCGGGGTTGATCGCCGCACGCTGGATGTCGGCCGCCGGGTTACCGGGGCTGGTCGCCCTCGGGCCAGGGCCGCTCGACGCCGCGCCGGGACCGCTCGTCGTACGCGCTGCCTCGCCCGCTGTGTCGCCCTGTCCGGCCATCGACCGCTGGGTGGTGACCGCCGCGTTGCCCGGGCCGGCCGGCGTGGCGCCGGGGCCGCTCGCAGTCCCGCGAGGGCCGCCCGGCGCTCCGGCGGAGCGGGTGTCCGCTGCGCTGGGGTTGGTTGTCGTACGACCGGGTCCGGCCGCCGCCCGTTGGACACCGGCCTCTGCTCGGCCGGGGGACACAGGTGTGCCGCCAGGAGCGGTGGCCGTGCTGGCCGGGCCAGCTGCCGTCCCTGCGGAACGAGTTGCCGTCCCTGCGGAACCAGTTGACATGCCTACGGGGCCAGTGGACGTCCTCGCAGGGCCAGTTGCCGTCCCGGCGGGGTCGGCTGCCGTACGGCCGGAGGTGGTCGTCGCCCGCTGGATGTCGAGCCCCGCGGGCCTGGGGTTGGCCACCGTCTCGCTCGGACCGGTGGCCGTGTCGGTGAAGCCGCTCCCCGAGGCGTCGACGCGACCACTCGCTGCGGTGGGCGCCGTCGCCCCACGCGGGCCGACGGGCGCGCCGACCGGACCCGCACCGGAATCAGCCGGGCCCGCTGCAGCAGATCCGGACGCCGCAGGCGCAGACGCGGTACCGCCCGATGCAGCATGCGCTGACGAGGCACCGCCCGGTTCCGCTTGCCCCGACGAGGCACCTCCCGAACCCGTACGCGCTGCCGGGGCACCGCCCGACGCCCCGGCGACCCCGGACGCCTGCGGCCGTGCCGTCGGCAGTGTCCGGCGCTGGACGGCAGGCGCGGCGGGCACCTTTGTCAGCGGGGTCGGACGGGCGGTGCGGGGCGGTACGGGAGTCACCCGGGGGCCGGTCGGGCGGGACGGCGTGACCCGGTACGGCGCGCGCTGCACCGGCGGGGCGTCACCGCGCGCGTCGGCCGGGGCCGAGGGCTCGTCGGTGTTCGCCACCGGCAGGGTGCGCGAGGGCATTTCGAGGCCGGAGACGGGTGTCGCCGACGTCGTGAGGACGTCCTTGACCAGCCCGCCCGGCGCTCCGGGCAGGACGGCGTGGGACAAGGTCCCGGTGAAGGACGGGTTCTGCCAGGTGCTCAACCGCCCGCTGAACCCGGCGTCCGCGACAACGGCCCGCCCGGCGGTGGCCCGTTGAATCGGAGCAAGCCCCTCCCAGCCACCGACCGAAGCGGCCCCGCCGACCGGAGCAGCGGCACTCACCGCAGCAGCCCCGTCCGCCGAAGCGGCCCCACTCACCGAAGGCGCTCCGGTTCCCGAAGCCGAGCCGGCCGCAGTACCCGAGCCACCCGCGGTACCCGAGCCACCCCCGGTACCCGAGCCAGCCCCAGTACCGGAGCTACCCCCGGCACCCGAGCCACCCCCCTCAACCCCACCCCGGCGCCCCGCCGCCCCGGTGGCACCTCGTAGGCGATCCAAGAACCCCACGTGTCAGCCCTCCGCCCCGCCCCGTGTCACGAGGGACGCGATCTGTTCGGTGTAGCGGCGGCGGTCGTGGTGTTCGAGGTCGAGGATCTCCTCGAAGCTCCAGTGGAAGTGGTAGGCGACGTACGCGATCTCCTCGTGCAGCCGGTCGGTCGCGTACGTCACGATTCCCCCAGGCGGCTCCCGCCGAGTTCGACCTCGAAGGGCTCGGAGCAGTGGGGGCACTCCACGGCGGCACGGGTGTGACCCTCCGCGTTGACCTGCCGGTAGAAGTCCTGCAGGAACGCGAGGTCGGACGCGAACATGTTCTCCACGATCCCGTCGTGGACCATCGGCAGGTTGCCGAGGCGGGTGATGACCCGGCCGAGCAGCACGACCGACAGATACGCCGGGTTCTCCTGGACGCGGACGTCGCGGAGCGGGATCAACTCGTCCCGGGCGGTGGCGAGACGCATCACGCCCTCCCGGTGGACGTTCCCCGCCTCGTCGACATAGCCGCGCGGCAGTTCGAACGGGAACTCCGTCCGCAGCCGCTGCGCCACCGGCGCCACGGCCGGAGCCGGAGCGGGAGAAGGCGCGGAGGCGTGGGCGGGGCCGAAGGCGGAAGCGGCCGCAGCCGATCCGTCCCCCGCGCCCGTACCCGCACCCGCGCCCATGCCCGCCACCGGCTCCGGACCCGCTGCCCCCGGATTCGGGCCCGGTACGTCCACGATCGAGCCCGCGCCCGCCCTGGCAGCCGTGCGTCGCATTACTCGATGACCAGTTCTTCGAAGACGATGGTCACGGTCTCGGTGAGCGCAGACGCCTCGCCCGCCTTGAGGGTGCTCGCGTCGATCTTGCTGCACCAGGCGTTGCGCATGTTGTACCGCTTCACCGGATTGTTCTGGTAATCCATCATGATGATCGACGCGTTCTTACGGGCCGAGCTCATCTGACCGTTGATCGAGTCGTTGATCCACGTGTTGAACGCGGCCGACTGGGTCATACCGCGGACCACGGTGCACTGCCCGTTCTTCTGCACACCGGGCAGAAGGTTGACCTCGGGCCGCCCCTGGGCGGAGTTCTGCTGGTACGTGATGACGTCCTGCTCGAGGCTGAGGCCGCTGACCTCCGCGAGGTACTCGACCATCACCCCGTCGATCTGCAGGCCGAAATTATGTGAAGTAAGAGCGTCACCCGGCGCGAGACTCATCTGTTCTCTGTCCTTCTAGGGTTCTTGAGGATGTGGCGTACGACGGCGTACGAGGGCATACGAGAGCTGGGAGAAAGGGGAGGGACGGCCTACTCCTCCAGCTCCCCGTTGCCGCTGGAGAACTGCGCCAGCCGGAAGATCACGAACTCGGCGGGCTTGACCGGGGCGATACCGATCTCGCAGATGACCCGGCCGAGGTCGACCGACTCCGGCGGGTTGGTCTCCTCGTCGCACTTGACGTAGTACGCCTCCTCGGGACGCTGGCCGAAGAGGGCACCCTGACGCCACTCGTTGACCAGGAACGCGGAGACGTTGCGCCGGATCCGGGCCCACAGCGCGTGGTCGTTCGGCTCGAACACCACCCACTGGGTGCCGATCAGGATCGACTCCTCCAGGTAGTTGAAGTACCGGCGGATGTTGAGGTAGCGCCAGGCCGGGTCGGAGGACATGGTGCGGGCGCCCCAGACGCGGATGCCGCGGCCCGGGAAGGCGCGGATGCAGTTGACGCCGATGGGGTTGAGCAGGTCCTGCTCGCCCCGGGTGATCTGGAGTTCGAGATCCACCGCACCGCGTACGACCTCGTTGGCGGGCGCCTTGTGGACACCGCGCTCGAAGTCGTTACGGGCCCAGACGCCGGCGACGTGGCCGCTCGGCGGGACCACGCGGGACTGGCCGGTGGCCGGGTCGAAGACCTTGACCCAGGGGTAGTAGAGGGCCGCGTACTTGGAGTCGTACCCGGCGGTCTCCTGGCGCCAGACCCGGATCTGACGGGCGTTGAGGCCGGGCGGCGGGTCGATGACGGCGACCCGGTCGCCCATCAGCTCGCAGTGCGCGATCAGACCGAGCTGGACGGCCTTGACCGCCTCCAGGTCGATCGCGCCGCGCTGGTAGGCGGCCATCAGGTCGGGCACGGCGACCATCGAGATCTCGTCCACGGCCTCCAGGCCGCCGAAGCCGGTGCGGTCGGCGGAGTCGCCGAGGTACTGGGCCGGGCCGGGGTGGCCGTCGTCCGTCGCGGCGGGGGCGACCGGGGCGGGAGCAGCGGGGGCCGCCAGTGCCACGGTCTGGTTGTCGGGGCGCGCGAGCTGCGCGGCCGGCGCCGCCTCCTGGACGGTGATGAGCTTGGAGCGCTCCTTGACCTGGGTGACGACGTAGTTGCGGCCGCCCTTCTTGGCGGTCACGTCGAACGTCTCGACGGCCTTGTCGCCGTCCTTGACGATCAGCTTGAACCGCTCGGCCGGGCCCTCGCCCTCGGGGTCGGCGACCTCGACGCTGAGCGAACCGCCCGCGATGGCGGTCACGTTGAAGGTGCCCAGCTGCTTCGGCTCGCCCGGCGGGAGCGCGGCCGGCGCGGCCGAACCCGTCACGGCGGCCGGTCCGCCGGCGGACGAGCCCTGGTCGGAGCCGCCGACCCGGACGACGTACGCGGCGCTGCCGCCGTTGTTGAAGAACCCGTACACCGAGTGCGCGAGGTAGTAGCCGTCGGTGAACTCGCCGAAGGCCGCGACGTACTGGGACCAGTTGGTCACCAGGGTCGGCTCGTTCAGCGGACCGGTCGGGGCCAGGCCGACGAAGGCGGCCACCGAGGTGCCCACACCCTCGATGGGACGCGAGCCGCTGGCCACCTCCTCGACGTAGACGCCGGGCGACAGGTAGGACGGCATGCTCTGCTCTCCTTGGGGTACGAGACAGGTCGCCTCTCACCCTCACGCGCGAAGCGCGTTCCCTGAAACGTCCTCGGGGGCCTGGTCGGGGGCAGTCCCGTTGCCCGCAGGGGCAAACCGCCGGGTTGCCCTCGACGCTGCCGCCGCGAACCTTCCGCCGGGGCGGCGCTATCGCAATGCCTCCACGCACCAGCTGCCGGCAACTCCAGCGTCTGGCGGGCAACGCGGCCGTGAGCCGCGCCGTGGAGGAGGGGCGTCACGAGCACGACGCGAACTGCGGGCACGCGGCCGCCGCCGACAGCGCCTCCGTCCAACGCCCACGGGTGATGGGCGCGGCGGTCCCGGCGCCGCGAGCCGAATGCCGGTTCTGGTGCCGCGGGCCGAATAGCGGTTCTGGTGCCGCGAGCCGAATGGCGGTTCTTCCGGAGAGCGAGCACGCCCAAGCGGGTCGGGCGGGGGGCCGTCAGGGCACCCGGTGGTGCCCCCGCGACTCCTGACTCCCGTCGGCCGCCCGCCTAGCGTGGCCGTGTGAGCCTGTGGACTTCCCTCGAACCCGCCTCCGCGACTGTGGACCCGGGGAGCAGTACGACCGTGCGGCTGCGTTTGCGCAACACGGGTGACGTGGTCGACGAGTACCGCTTCGAGCCGGTCGGTGACATCGCGCCGTGGACGATCGTGGAGCCGCAGACGCTGCGGTTGTACCCGGGGACGACGGGGTCGGTGGACCTGACGTTCGCGCCGCCGCGCACCCCGGACGCGACGGCGGGTCCGAACGCGTACGCGGTGCGGATCACGCCGACCGAGCATCCGGAGGCGACGACCGTTCCCGAGGGGAACCTGACGATCACGCCGTTCACGGAGGTGCGGGCGGAGCTGGTGCCGCCGACCGTGAAGGGGCGGTTCCGGGGGCGGCCCAAGCTCGCCGTGGACAACCTCGGCAACACGAAGGTGACCGCGTCGGTCAGCGGCAGTGACAACGGCGATCAGCTGTCGTACGACATCCATCCGAGCAACGTGCAGATCGAGCCCGGTCGTGCCGCGTTCGTGAAGGGCACGTTGAAGCCGCGGCAGATCATCTGGTTCGGGTCCAAGGAGGAGCGGCCGTACACCTTCGCGGTGAAGCGGTCGGGGGTCACGCCGCTGGATGTCGAGGGCACGTATGTGCAGCGGAGCTTCCTGCCGGGCTGGCTCGCCACCTGTCTCGGGATCTTCCTGGCGCTGGCGATCACCTTCCTGACGCTGTGGTTCGCGTACCAGCCCCGGGTCACCAGCGCCGCCACGGAACTCCAGGAGACGGCCGTCAGCACGCTGCCGCCCAGCCCCTCGGCGCCGGCGTCGGCTCCACCTCCGCCGCCCGCTCCCTCCGCTCCTCCCGCCAGCTCGGCACCCCCACAGGTGACGGAGACGGAGAGCGACGGCGGAAGCGGCGGTGGCGGCGGGTCCGGCGGAGGCTCCGAGGAGAAGAAGAAGCCCGCGCCCACGGCCGCGACCGCCGTGCGCCAGCTGGCTGCGGCCGACCCGGGCGGCAGGCACATCTGCTACCGCGCCTTTGTGAGGGGCAAGGGCTGGACGGCCCCGGAGTGCGACGGCGACACCGCCGGCACGGTGGGCCAGAGCAGGCCGCTCACGGCCCTCAACATCGCGGTGTCCGGGGTCAACGGCACGGCCAGCGCCGCCTTCGTCCACAACCTCGACTCGACCAACGGACAGGGCCACTACGTGGAGCCCTGGGCGGCCGCGCTCGACGGCTTCGACAACTACGTCGGGGACAGCAAGAAGGACGCCCCGGCCATGCTGGGCTTCACCATCAACGTCGACGAGGGCGGCAAAGGGGTCTGCCAGTCGGTCCACCAGAAGGACCGGGGCTGGCAGAACCTGGCCTGCGACAAGCCCAACGAGGGAGACCACTTCATCTTCGGCGGCACCCTCGACAACGGAGTCTGGCTCGAAGCCGTCAAGTTCACTGTGTGACAAGGGACTTCGTGGACGGCCCCGATGACCGTCGGGGCAGCCGTGCCTGCCCCGACGGCTCCTGACCGGACGCCGTCCGCCCCGTAGCGTCCCTCTGTGAGCCTTTGGACTTCTCTGGAACCCGCGTCGGCCACGGTCGATCCCGGTGGCAGTACGACGGTGCGGCTGCGTTTGCGCAACACGGGTGACGTGGTCGACGAGTACCGCTTCGAGCCGGTCGGTGACATCGCGCCCTGGACGATCGTGGAGCCGCAGACGCTCCGGTTGTACCCGGGGACGACCGGGTCGGTGGACCTGACGTTCGCGCCGCCGCGCACCCCGGACGCGACGGCGGGTCCGAACGCCTACGCGGTGCGGATCACGCCGACCGAGCATCCGGAGGCGACGACCGTTCCCGAGGGGAACCTGACGATCACGCCGTTCACGGAGGTGCGGGCGGAACTCGTCCCGCCGACCGTGAAGGGGCGGTTCCGGGGACGGCCCAAGCTCGCCGTGGACAACCTCGGCAACACGAAGGTGACCGCGTCGGTCAGCGGCAGTGACAACGGCGATCAACTGTCGTACGACATCCATCCGAGCAACGTGCAGATCGAGCCCGGTCGTGCCGCGTTCGTGAAGGGCACGCTGAAGCCGCGGCAGATCATCTGGTTCGGGTCCAAGGAGGAGCGGCCGTACACCTTCGCGGTGAAGCGGTCGGGGGTCACGCCGCTGGATGTCGAGGGCACCTATGTGCAGCGGAGCTTCCTGCCGGGCTGGCTCGCCACCTGCCTCGGCGTCTTGCTGGCGCTGGCGATCACGTTCCTGACGTTGTGGTTCGCGTACCAGCCCCGGGTCACCAGCGCCGCCACGGAACTCCAGGAGACGGTCGTCAGCACGCTGCCGCCCAGCCCCTCGCCGTCACTGGAGGTGCCGCCCTCGGATCCGCCCGCCGAGTCGGCCCAGCCGACGGCCTCACCGACGACGGAGCCGGAGAGCGACGGTGGCGGCGGCGACGGTGGCGGCGGGTCCGGCGGTGGGTCCGGGGAGCAGCAGAAAAAGAAGAAACCGAGTGTGCTGCCCGCCTACGACATCATGCTGCTGAACCCGACCACCAAGCGGTGCGTCGTCCCCCCGGGGAGCGACGACAGCCAGAAGGAAGGCACGGTGGGGCAGCTCACCTGCGACGAGGGCAGCGGCAGACAGCGGTGGAACCTGGAGGTGAAGTACCAGAAGCAGGGCCCCGGCGGCTCCGCTCTCTTCCAGATCCGCAACGTCGAGACCCAGCGCTGCGTCGACCTGGGGGACTACGGCTCCAAACCCATCACGTCGCCGATCCTGGAGTTCACCTGCGACGGAACCACCGCCGACAACCAACTGTGGTGGCTCGACAAGCAGGACAGCGGAAACTACTGGATCCGTAACTACGCCAGCAACAACGAGTGCCTGGACGTCGCCGGTTACAGCACCGGCGGCCAGGGGACCAACCTCACGCTCTTCACCTGCTCCAACACCGATGACCAGGAGTGGAAGATCGTCCACCCCTCAAAGGACTGATCGTGAGCCTGTGGACCTCTCTCGAACCCGCCTCCGCGACCGTGGACCCGGGGAGCAGTACGACCGTACGGCTGCGGCTGCGCAACACCGGTGACGTCGTCGACGAGTACCGCTTCGAGCCGGTCGGTGACATCGCGCCCTGGACCACCGTGGAGCCGCAGACCCTGCGGCTGTACCCGGGCACGACGGGGACGGTGGAGCTGACGTTCGCGCCGCCCCGCACCCCGGACGCGACGGCCGGCCCGAACCCGTACGCGATACGCATCACGCCGACCGAGCACCCGGAGGCGACCACCGTTCCCGAGGGGAACCTGACGATCACGCCGTTCACGGAGGTACGGGCGGAACTCGTCCCGCCGACCGTGAAGGGCCGCTTCCGGGGGCGGCCGAAACTGGCCGTCGACAACCTCGGCAACACCCGGCTCACCGCCGCCGTCAGCGGCAGCGACAACGGCGACCAGCTGTCGTACGACATCCATCCGAGCAACGTGCAGATCGAGCCGGGGCGCGCGGCGTTCGTGAAGGCCACGCTGAAGCCGCGGCAGATCATCTGGTTCGGGTCCAAGGAGGAGAGACCGTACGCGCTCGCCGTCCAACGGGCGGGCGTCGCACCGCAGTCCGTGGACGGCACCTATGTGCAGCGGAGCTTCCTGCCCGGCTGGCTCGCCACCTGTCTCGGGATCTTCCTGGCGCTGGCGATCACGTTCCTGACGCTGTGGTTCGCGTACCAGCCCCGGGTCACCAGCGCCGCCACAGAGCTGAGGGAAGCCGGTACGAAGGTCGAGCCGAGCGCCAGCCCGTCCGCGATGGCCCCGGCGCCCAGCGTCTCCGCGGCGCCGCTGCCCTCGGAGACGCCCGAGGCACCGAAGCAGGAGGAGCAGCCCGAGGACTCCGGTTCGGATTCGGGTGCGGACTCGGATGCGGACTCGGGGTCGGACTCCGGGTCGGAGAAGGAACCGGACACGGAGGCCACGACCAGGAAACCGGCGGCCGCCAAGGGATCCCTGATCATCGGTCGGGGCTCGAACCGCTGTATCGACGTCAAGGCCGGGGCGGACGGCGAGGGCAAGGACGGCACCCCGCTGTGGATCTGGGACTGCCTCGGCGGCGCCAACCAGAAGTGGGACTTCCGGGGCGACGGCACCGTGCGCTCCCTCGGCCATTGCATGGACGTCGCCTGGGGCTCCCGGGACGACGGCGCCGTCATCCAGCTGGCCAGGTGCAGCGGCAACCCCGCCCAGCAGTTCGTGTTCACCGTCGAGGGCGACCTGGTCAATCCGCAGGCCGACAAGTGCGTCGACGTCAAGGACAACGGCACCGGGAACGGCGCCAGGCTCCAGCTGTGGACGTGCGCGGGCACACCCAACCAGAAGTGGCGCGTGGAGTGACACCGGTGGGGGCCGCCACCACGGAGGCCCCCGCTACCAGTTGCCCTCGCCCGGCACCAGCCGGCCGGCCTTGCGGTACTCGCGCTCCGCGCCCTCCCGCAGGTCGGCCGTGGTGACCGGCCCGGCGCGCCCCGCCGCCGCGTAGGCGGCGGTGACGACCGCGCTGCGGATCGAACCGCCGGCCAGCTCGAAGTCGCGGGCGACCTCTGCCGGGTCGATGTCGTCGGCGCGGGGCACCGCGGCGAGGCTGTGCCGCCACAGGGCCAGCCGCTGGGCGGTGTCCGGGAACGGGAAGTCGACCACCAGGTCGAGCCGCCGGGTGAACGCCTCGTCGATGTTGGCCCGCAGATTGGTGGTCAGCAGGGCGATACCGTCGAAGGACTCGAGCCGCTGGAGCAGATAGGCGCTCTCCATGTTGGCGTACTTGTCGTGGGAGTCCTTCACCTCCGAGCGCTTGCCGAAGACGGCGTCCGCCTCGTCGAAGAGCAGCACGGCGTCGGTGCGGTCGGCCTCGGTGAAGATCCGCTCCAGGTTCTTCTCCGTCTCGCCGACGTACTTGTCGACGATCGAGGAGAGCTGCACGACATAGAGGTCCAGGCCGAGTTCGGCGGCCACGACCTCCGCCGACAGCGTCTTGCCCGTGCCCGACTCGCCCGCGAAGAGCCCGAGGACACCGCGGCCCCGGCCGCCCCCGGCGCTCAGCCGCCAGTCGCCGAGCACCCGGTCGCGATGACGGGCGCGCAGGGCGAGTTCCCGCAGCTGGGCGAGGGGCTTGTCCGGCAGGACCAGGTCGTTCCAGCCGACGTCGGGGCGGATCCGGCGGGCGTGCCGCTCCAGCCCCGACGCGGACTGCAGCCGCGCCGCGAGCCGCAGATGGGCGGCGGTCACCTCGGTGCCGTCGAACGCCGCGAGGTCCACGGCCGCCCGGGCCGCCCGCTCGATCCGGTCACCGCCGAGCCGGTACGGGGCGACCGTGGCCGCCAGGTCGAACCCCGGCCCGTCCGCCCCCGCGCCGAGCGCGGCCGACCAGGCGTCCACCGCGCCCGTCGGCGGCCGGGGCACGTCCAGGACCAGCGGATCACGGTCGCACCACAGCGGGTCGTACGGCTGCGCCCCCACGCACAGCACGGACACGTCGGCCGTCGTCAACGCCCGGAAGAGCGGCCCCGGCCGCTCCGGCAACGGCGACACCACGATCGCGCAGCCACGCAGCCGGGCCTCGCGCAGCAGCCCGGGGAGGAGCACCGTGAGCTCCGCCTCGCCCGCCGGGGGCGTGAAGTGCAGGGCCGCCACACCCGCCGTACGCAGGGCGGCCGCGGCACGCATCAGCCCGTCGCCCTCGCGGTGCTCCCGCAGATGGACGGTGACCGGGGCGGCGGCCAGCCGGGCGGCCAGCCTGGCGGTGAACCCGCCGTCCTCCGCCGACGAGGACGACGCCGGGGAGGCCGGTGACGCCGGTGACGACGGCGACGCGAGCGGACGGACATGGCCGACGAGCGCCGCGTCCAGCGTGTCGTCGCCGAGCAGATGCGCGACCAGCCGGTCCGGCACCCGCAACGCCCGGCTGAGGAAGGGCCGCTCGGGATCCTCGACCGTCAGCAGCCCGAGCGCGCTCAGCGGCGCCGAGGGACGGAACCGGGCCCGCGCCTGAGCGAGATGCACGGGCAGCCCGCACAGATCCAGCGCCAGCCCGACGGTGGCCCGGCGCCTGCTCACGTCGTCGTTCAGATACCCGTACAGCGGCTCGTAGGAGCGGTCCAGGTCGGGCGCGAGGGCGATGAGCAGGATCCGCACGTCCAGCTCGGTGAGCCCGAGCCGCCCCGCGAGCCGCTCCAGCGGACCGTCCGGGGCCGCCTCCGCGAATCCGTCGCCGTCCTCGAACACGGGGGCGTACGACCCCGCCGAGGGCCCCAGCAGATGCCGTACGGCCTCCTCGGACACGTACAGCCCGCGCAGCGGGTCACCCGCCGTCGGGTCACCGGCACCGCGCTCGGACACCAGCTCGGCGACGCGGTCACGCAGTCGGGCGAGCCGGAGGAGGAGCGCGTCGGTGGTGGGGGAGGCGGGGGCCGCCGGGGAGTCGTGGGAGGCGTGCGTGGTCACGGCTTCGGCTCTCCCGGGTTCGGCGCGGACGCCAGATGCCGTGGCAGATGCGCGCGTTCCTCCGAACCCGCGACGGAGCCGTCCATGCCGCGTACGCGGATGGCCGCGCCCTCGGTGACCGGGGGACCGGCGTCGTACTCGGGGAAGGCCGGGAAGGGGGCGGTGACCACGAGGTCGAGGGACGGCTTGAGTTCACCGCCGAGTGCGGACCAGATCTCGGCCAGGGACCGGGACTCGGTGTGCAGCCCCGCCACCGTGAGCGGCACGGACAGGCCCAACGCGCCGAGTGCGCCCGGGAGTTCGTCGGGGTGCAGCAGCTCGTGGGGCAGCAGGGTGGCCAGCACCGCGGAGAGCAGCCGGTGTTCGTCCTGGGGCTGTTTGGTCCAGGCGGTGACCAGGTACGACAGCCGGAACCAGCGGGGCGGCTGACGGCGGCGCACGACGATGTCGCGCTCGTTACGGACCGGCATGTGGCCGCGCTGGCGGCGGGAGACGTCCTCGCGGATGTCGTACAGATACGTGTTGATGGTGGGCGCGTTGCGCCGGGCCGCCCAGTCGCGGGTCGGGGCCTCGAAGGAGACGTCGATGCCGGAGCCGGCCAGGGCACCACCGCCGATCAGTCCCTTGAGGACGTCGTCCACCTCGTGGATCACGGTCGTGCTCCTGCTGTGTCGTGTGCCTGTCCGCCGATCGTGCCCTGTGCGGGGCCGCCCTTGAAGGCACACCGGGGACGTCGAGGGGGCACGATGTGGTGCCCAACCGGCCCGGTGCGTCTGCCCGTTCGATCAGATGTAGCCTTCCCGGAGGGCATAGGCCACCGCGTGCGCCCGGTTGCGCAGATGCAGCCGGGTGGTGAGCCCGTGCATCACGTTCTTGACGGTGCGTTCGGAGTAGGAGAGCTTGCTCGCGATCTCACCGGTGTCCATCCCCTCGGCGACGAGCCGGAGGACGTCGATCTCACGCGCCACCAGGCCGGACAGCGGAGCCCCGGGCCGGCCGGCCACGGAACGCTGCAACGTACCCACCTGGTTGATCAGTCGGCCGAGCAGATCGGCCGGCAGGTCGCCGTCCCCGCGGGAGGCCGCGAACACGGCCTGCGACAGACGGTGCGCGGTGGCCTCGTGGCGCCACACGATGGCCCCGACCCCGCACTCGATGACATCGAGCAGCTCGGTCTCGCGGATCAGGCTCACCACCAGGACGGCCCTCGCCCCCTCGCTGCGCACCAGCCGGCGCAGCGTGGAGAGCAGCGACTCGTCCGGTGTCTCACCGACCAGCACGGCCACCGTGCCCGGCCGTACCTCGGCGTCGTCCACCAGGTCGATCACCGGGTGCCCGCGCAGCTGGCTGAGCACTCCGGCGCGGGAGAGCGGGTCGGGGGTGTGGACCACGACCGGGATACGGCGCTGGGACTCCTGGGGCTCCGCCGTGCCGGTGGCCGTGGCCGTGTCCGTCGTGCGGAATGTGCTGCGCAACCGTTTCTCCCGTATACACGAAATCGCCACTCCTGTGAAGGGAGTGGCCGATGGGCTCGATTCACCCTTCTGTGTGTCGTGTGCACCGCGCAATCGTGGAGGACCACGAGATGCACCACGAGATTCCCCGCGAGGCGGACCACGGCACTGCCACGCCGACCCTCCGCGACCAGTGCACCCCGAGGGGCGCTGCCCCGTCTACCGAAGCGGAAAACGACAGTCCACGACAGGAGGCAGTGATGTGCGCACCGGAACCGCTTCTCGAACGCGGTGAGCCCCTGGGGCTGCTGGCCGAAGAGGCCGCCCGCGCCCGGAACGGCTCCGGCCGCCTCGTGCTGCTCCGGGGTGCCACCGGCACCGGCCGCACCGCGCTCCTGGAGGCCGCCGCCGGCCACGCGGCGGCGAACGGCATGCGCGTCCTGCGGGCCCGCTGCTCGCCCGAGCGCACCTCGGTACCGTTCGACACGGTCCTCCAACTCTTCGCTCTGGGACCGGAGTTCGACCAGGTCGCGGACGAGGCGCCGGACCCGCCGGACACCCCGCCGGACCGGGGCAGGTCCGCCCGGCTGGGTCGTCTGCTGCGCTCCTGCGCGGCCGAGTCGCCGCTCCTCGTCGCCGTGGACGACGTGCACTTCGCCGACGGCCCCTCACGCCGCTGGCTCGCCGAGGCCGCCCGCCGGATCGACCGCCTGCCGGTGCTCCTCGTGGTCACCGAACGCAGCCAGTACGACATCGACCCCCCGGCGGTCGGCCTCGCGCACGCCCTCTCGCCCGCCCTCGTCCACACCCGCACCCTGGCCCCGCTGAGCCCCGATTCGGCGGCGGAGATGGTCCGTTCCGTCCACGGCGCCGCCCCGCCGGAGTGGGTCGACGCCTGCTTACGGGCGGGTGCGGGCAACCCGCTGTTGCTGCGCGCCCTGCTGGACGACCTCCGGAACGCCGAATCCGGTGCCTTCCCGGCTGCCCTTCCGGACACCTGCGCCGCGCTCTACCCCGGTACCTACTCCGCCGCGGTGTCCTGGTGGCTGGACAGCGCCGGGCCCGCGACCACGGAGGTCGCCCGCGCGCTCGCCGCGCTGGACGACGAGGACGCCCCCGTGCCGGCCGACGCCGAACTGCTCGCCCGGACGGCGGGCGCCGATCCCGCCCGCGTACCCGGCTGGCTCACCGCGATGACCGGCCTCGGCCTGCTCCGCCCCGGCCCCGACGGACGGCCCCGCTACGCCCACCCGCTGCTGCGCGACGCGGTGCTCGGCGGCTGGGCGAGCGCCGGCCGGCAGGCCGCCCACCGCCGGGCCGCCGAGGCGATGTTGCACCGAGGCGACCACGCCGAGGCCGTCGCCGGACAACTGCTGCGCTGCGGCCCGGTCGGCGAGGCCTGGGCGACCGGCGCCCTGCTCGACGCCGCCGACCTCGCCGTCCGCGCCGACCGCGACGACGACGCCCTCGCCTACCTCCGCCGCGCGCTCGACGAACCGATGCCGGCCGCCCGCCGCACCGTGGTCCTCACCGAGCTGGGCTCCCTGGAGTACGCCACCGTACGGTCCTCGGCCGGCATACCCCGGCTCGCCGAGGCGCTGCGCCTGCCCGCCCCGCCCCGGGAACGCGTCCACGCGGCGGTGGCCCTGGGCACGGCCCTGGCCCGCCGCGGCGAGGCCCGCGCCGCCGTCGACGTCCTGCGCGGGCTGCGCGACGAACACCTGACGGGCCACCCGGACCTCATCCGCACGGTCCAGACCGCCTCCGCGCTGCTCGCCGACCACGACCAGGCCGTACGGCAGGAGGTGTACCGCTGGCTCCGCGAGAACGCCGAGCGCTCGCCCCAGCTGGTCGGCACCGCCGGACAGGCCCTCCTCGTCCGCTACGAGGCGACCGCCGGCCTCACCTCGGCGGCCTCGGCGATGCACCGCATCCGCGCCCTCCTCGCCCAGCCCGCCGACCCGCTCTCCGAGGTCTTCCTGCTGGGCACCGCCGCGGCCGTGGCCCAGTGGGCCGACCAACTGGACGAGGCCGAACGCCTGGTCCGGCGCGGTCTGACCGGCCAGCGCACCTCCCTCCTCCACCCCATGCATCTGGCCCTGCTCAACGTGCGCATCGACATCGCGGCCGCCCGCGGCGACCACGAGGAGGTCCTCGCCGAGGCCGAGGTGTCGCGCGCGGCCGGCGGCCGACCCGAGTCGGCCAACGCCCTGGCCCACGCGGTCATCGCCCTCGTGGAAACCGACCGGGCGGCGGAAGCGACCCGGCTGGCCGATGCCTTCGACATCCAACACGCCCACGACTCCTGGGAGTTGAACCGCTTCCTCTACGCCCGTGGCCTCCTCCGCGCCGCCACCGGCGACCCGGCGGCCGCCCTCGACGACTTCCTGGAATGCGGCCGCCGCCAGTCGGCCCGCGACGTCGCCAGCCCCGTCGTCACCCCCTGGCGCACCGCCGCCGCCCGATGCCACCTCGCCCTCGGCCGCCCCCACGAGGCCCTCGCCCTGGCCGAACAGGAACTCTCCCTCGCCACCGTCTGGAACACCCCCCGCGTCCTCGGCCGCGCCCTCAGCGTCCTCGGCACAGCGACAGGCGGCCGCCGAGGCCTGGAACTGGGGCACCGGGCAGTACGGGTCCTACGCCAGGGAGTCGACGGCGAACCGGAGGAGGCCGCCGCGGAGGGCGGAGCGCCGCGCGGGGGATCGACGGCGGAGGATGCGGTGCCGGACGGGGCATTGGCGGCAGCGGAGGGCGCGGTGCCGGAGGAGACGGCGGCGGCACAAGCGGGCCACCGGGCATCGGGCGCAGGGGCTGAGAGGGGAAGGGGGCAGAGGGTGCCGGGCGGAGAACCTGTCACGGGGGCGGGTCGCCGGATGCCGGGCCTGGGACCTGTGGCGGCGGAGGGTGGCCGGGTGCCGGGTGGGGAGTCTGTGCCGGGGATGGGTGGTCGGGTGTCGGGCGGAGGGTCTGTGGCGGTGGAGGGTGGCCGAGGGCCGGGCGGTGAGCCTGTGACGGGGACGGGCGGCCGGATGTCAGGTGGGGGATCTGCGGCGGTGGAGGGCGACCGGGTGTCGGGTGGGGAGTCTGTGCCGGCGGAGAGCGGCCGGGTGTCGGGTGGGGAGTCTGTGCCGGGGATGGGTGGCCGGGTGTCGGAAGGGGAGTCTGTGACGGGGGCGGGCGCCCCGATGCCCGGCGGGGGATCGATGGCGGCGGAGGACGCCCGGGTGCCGGGCGGAGGGCCAGTGGCGGCCGAGGGTGAGCCCGTGTCGGGCGGAGAGCCTGCGACGGCCATCGACGGCGGCCGGGCGCAGGGGCGAACACCCGCGAGGTTGACGGCCTTGCAGGGCTGGGCGCTGGGCGGAGGCCCTGTGAGGACTGTCGGTGGCTGGGCGGCCGGCGGCGGTTCCGCGCCGGGGATCGGTGGCCGGGCGGTGGCTGAGGCGCCGGACGAAGCCCGGATCGTGGCCGTGGGCGGGAAGCCGGTCGAGACGGAGTTGATCCCGGCGCTCGTCGCGCACGGGCGGGGGCTCGCCGCGGCAGGGGATCGGGCGCGGGCCCGTGACGCCTTCCGCGAGGCGGCCGAACGCGCCGAACGGCTGGGCGCGCTCCGCCTCCGCGCGGTCGCGGAGGCGGCCCTGCGCGAGGGCGGCGCCCGCCGCACGGCGACCGCCCTGACCGGCCCGGGCGCACTCACCGCCGGCGAGCGCCGCATCGCCGAACTCGCCGCACAGAGCCGTACGAACACCGAGATAGCCCAACTCCTCCACCTCGCCCGCCGCACCGTCGAGACCCACCTGACCAGCACCTACCGCAAGCTCGGCATCCGCCGCCGATCAGAACTCGGCGCGGCCCTCGCGAACACCGGCGAAGAGGCCGGATGACAGCCACCGGGCGAGGGTGAGGGGAGGGGGCGCCGAGGCCGTTGGTGCCCGGGCCATGTCCTCACACCCGCGCGCCGGAGGCGGCCGACGCACTCCATGACCGCACAGTCCGACCCGAATTCGCAGGCGGGTTCCTTGAACCCGAAGCCGCGCACGTGCGTAGAAAACCGGGAGCACCCACGCGTACGGGCCCGTACGGCCCGCATCGCCCATACCCACGCCCGTGCCGAGCCGACCCATCCGACCCATCCGACACAGTCGACCCATCCCACCCATGCGACCCATCCGAGGAGTACCCATGAGCGGCAGCCCGCGCCTGAACGACTGGCTCACGACACGACAACCCCTCGTCCTGGGCCTGTTCCGTATCGTCCTGGGCCTGCTCTTCGCCAGCGAGGGCGCCGCCACGGTCTTCGGTGTGCTGGACCGAAAGGCGAGCCCGGTGGGCGACTGGCCGTTCTGGTACGCCGGAGTGATCGAACTGGTCTGCGGCATTCTCCTGCTCCTCGGCGTCGCGACCCGAGGCACGGCATTCATCAGCTCGGGCATCATGGCGTTCGCCTATTTCACGGAACACCAGAAGGACGGCCTCTTTCCGCTCCAGAACGGCGGCCTCGCCCCGGTCCTCTTCTGCTGGGCCTTCCTGCTCCTGGTATTCACCGGCCCGGGCGCCCTGTCCTTGACAGGCTCGACCACCCGCGAAAGCGACACACGGCCCGGCGCCCATCGCGTCGGCGAGCAGTCTTCCTGAATCCACCTGCATTCATCGAGCCGACCAGGACCGGTCTCCGGTATCGCCACGCCCAGCAGTTCCGCCACGCGCTCCGTGCCGGTGCCGGCGGCGGTCAGCTCCTGCCAGGAGTCGCGGACGACGGCGCCCACCGGCCTGTTCCCTCAGCACTCGATGATGTTCACCGCGAGCCCGCCCCGGGCGGTCTCCTTGTACTTCACGCTCATGTCGGCGCCGGTGTCCTTCATGGTCTTGATGACCTTGTCGAGGGACACCTTGTGGGTGCCGTCGCCGCGCATGGCCATGCGGGCGGCGGTGACGGCCTTGACGGCGGCCATGCCGTTGCGTTCGATGCAGGGGATCTGGACGAGGCCGCCGACGGGGTCGCAGGTGAGGCCGAGGTTGTGTTCCATGCCGATCTCGGCGGCGTTCTCGACCTGTTCGGGGCTGCCGCCGAGGACCTCGGCGAGTGCGCCGGCAGCCATGGAGCAGGCGGAGCCGACCTCGCCCTGGCAGCCGACCTCGGCGCCGGAGATGGAGGCGTTCTCCTTGAAGAGCATGCCGATGGCGCCGGCGGCGAGGAGGAAGCGGACGACGCCGTCCTCGTCCGCGCCGGGGACGAAGTTGATGTAGTAGTGCAGGACGGCGGGGATGATGCCGGCCGCGCCGTTCGTCGGGGCCGTGACGACCCGGCCGCCGGCGGCGTTCTCCTCGTTCACGGCCATCGCGTAGAGCGTGATCCACTCCATGGAGCGGGCCAACGGGTCGCCCTCCGCCCGGAGTTGACGGGCCGACATGGCCGCGCGGCGGCGTACGCGCAGGCCGCCCGGCAGGATGCCCTCGCGGGACATGCCGCGTGAGACGCACGCCTGCATGACACGCCAGATGTCGAGGAGCCCGGAGCGGATCTCGTCCTCCGTGCGCCAGGACAGTTCGTTCTCCAGCATCAGCGCGGAGATCGACAGGCCCGTCTCCTTCGTCAGGCGCAGCAGCTCGTCGCCCGTGCGGAAGGGGTACTTGAGGGCCGTGTCGTCGAGTTTGATGCGGTCCGCGCCGACCGCGTCCTCGTCGACGACGAAGCCGCCGCCGACCGAGTAGTACGTCTTCGACAACAGCTCCGCGCCCTCGGCGTCGTACGCCCAGACCGTCATGCCGTTGGCGTGGTACGGCAGCGTCTCGCGGCGGTGCAGGACCAGGTCCCGGTCGAAGTCGAAGGGGATCTCGTGGTCGTCGAGGAGACGGATACGGCCCGACTCCCTGATCGACTCCACCCGGTCGTCGGCCGACCCGACGTCCACCGTGCGCGGTGAGGCGCCCTCCAGACCCAGGAGTACGGCCTTGGGGGTGCCGTGTCCGTGGCCGGTCGCGCCCAGGGAGCCGTACAGCTCGACGCGCACCGAGGCCACGCCCGTGAGCAGTTCCTCGTTCCGCAGCCGGCGGGCGAACATCCGGGCGGCGCGCATCGGACCGACGGTGTGGGAGCTGGACGGGCCGATGCCGATCGAGAACAGGTCGAAGACCGAGACGGCCACGGTGACTCCTCAGAACGGGGGAGGTTGTGCGGGGGGTTGGGGCACCGCGCTCACTGCCCAGTGTGCGCGGTGCCCCGGAAAAGCGGGACTACGTACCGATGAAGTCGGGGTTACTTCCCCAGCCCCGGGTACAGCGGGTGCTTGTCCGCCAGGGCCTTCACCCGGGTCTTCAGCGCTTCCGCGTCGTAGGACGGCTTGAGCGCCTCGGCGATGACGTCCGCGACCTCGGTGAAGTCCTCGGCGGTGAAGCCGCGGGTGGCGAGGGCGGGGGTACCGATCCGCAGACCGGACGTCACCATCGGGGGGCGCGGGTCGTTGGGGACGGCGTTGCGGTTGACGGTGATGCCGACCTGGTGGAGGCGGTCCTCCGCCTGCTGCCCGTCCAGTTCGGACTCGCGCAGGTCGACGAGGATGAGGTGGACGTCGGTGCCGCCGGACAGGACGTTGACGCCGGCTTCGCGGGCGTCGTCGGCCATCAGGCGTTCGGCGAGGATCTTCGCGCCCTCGACCGTACGGCGCTGACGCTCCTTGAACTCCTCGGAGGCCGCCACCTTGAAGGACACGGCCTTGGCGGCGATCACATGCTCCAGGGGGCCGCCCTGGAAGCCGGGGAACACCGACGAGTTGAGCTTCTTCGCGAAGTCCTTCTTGGCGAGGATGATGCCGCCGCGCGGTCCGCCGAGCGTCTTGTGGGTGGTGGAGGTGACGACGTCGGCGTGCTCGACGGGATTGGGGTGGATCCCTGCGGCGACCAGGCCCGCGAAGTGCGCCATGTCGACCCACAGGTAGGCCCCGACCTCGTCGGCGATCCGGCGGAACTCGGCGAAGTCCAGCTGGCGGGGGTACGCCGACCAGCCCGCGATGATCACCTTGGGCCGGTGCTCCTTGGCGAGCTTCTCCAGTTCGGCCATGTCGACGAGTCCGGTGGCGGTGTCGACGTGGTAGGCGATGACGTTGAACTGCTTGCCGGAGAAGTTCAGGCGCATGCCGTGGGTGAGGTGGCCGCCGTGGGCGAGGTCCAGGCCGAGGATGGTGTCGCCGGGCTGGGCGAGGGCGAAGAGGGCGGCCTGGTTGGCGGAGGCGCCGGAGTGGGGCTGGACGTTGGCGTATTCGGCGCCGAACAGGTCCTTCAGCCGGTCGATGGCGATCTGCTCGGCGACGTCGACGTGTTCGCAGCCGCCGTAGTAGCGGCGGCCGGGGTAGCCCTCGGCGTACTTGTTGGTCAGCACCGAGCCCTGGGCCTCCATGACCGCGAGCGGAGCGAAGTTCTCCGAGGCGATCATCTCCAGGGTCGACTGCTGGCGGTCCAGCTCGGCGTCGACGGCGGCGGCGACATCCGGGTCCAGCTCGTGCAGGGGCGTGTTCAGAAGCGACATGCGTACGACCTCGTGTTCTCAGCCGGCGGTGTGGGCGACGTACTCGTCGGCGGAGAGCAGATCGTCCGGCTCCTCCGCGACACGTACCTTGAACAGCCAGCCACCCTCGAACGGGGCGGTGTTCACCAGCGACGGGTCGTTGACGACGTCCTCGTTGATCTCGGTGACCTCACCGGAGACCGGCGAGTACAGGTCGCTGACCGACTTCGTGGACTCCAGCTCGCCGCAGGTCTCACCCGCGGTCACCGTGGAGCCCACCTCGGGGAGCTGGGCGTAGACGACATCGCCGAGCGCGTTCGCCGCGAACTCCGTGATGCCGACCGTCGAGACGCCGTCCTCGGCGACCGACAGCCACTCGTGCTCCTTGCTGTAGCGCAGCTGCTGGGGGTTGCTCATGGCCTGAATTCTCCTGTACGCGGGGGAGTGAGGATGAATGGGGGACTGCTGAAACCGCTGTTGAGCAGCACGTATGTGCCCAGCGTCACCTCTGTCGAACGACATCGAACGCCTATGCGGGCAAACACCTATGAAGGTGTCACTTCCGCCGCTTGTAGAACGGCAGCGCCACGACCTCGTACGGCTCGTGGCTGCCCCGGATGTCCACGCCCACACCGGCGGTGCCCGGCGCCGCGTGCGCGGCGTCGACGTACGCCATGGCGATCGGCCTGCCCAGGGTGGGGGAGGGCGCGCCGGAGGTGACCTCGCCGATCACCTTGCCGTCCGCGACGACCGGGTACCCGGCGCGCGGCACCCGGCGGCCCTCGGCGACCAGCCCGACGAGGACGCGCGGAGGAGCCGACGCGGCGCGCTCGGCGGCCGCCGCCAGCGCCGTACGCCCGACGAAGTCGCCCTCCTTCTCGAACTTCACGACCCGCCCGAGCCCGGCGTCGAAGGGCGTCAGCGCGGTGGACAGCTCGTGCCCGTACAGCGGCATCCCCGCCTCCAGGCGCAGCGTGTCCCGGCAGGACAGCCCACAGGGCACCAGACCGACGCCCTCGCCCGCCTTCGTCAGCGCCTGCCACAGGTCGACGGCGTGCTCCGGCTTCACGAACAGCTCGAAGCCGTCCTCGCCGGTGTACCCGGTGCGCGCGATCAGCGCGGGGACCCCGGCGACCGTGCCGGGCAGCCCCGCGTAGTACCTCAGACCGTCGAGATCGGCGTCGGTCAGCGCTTCGACGATCCCCGGCGACTCGGGGCCCTGCACGGCGATCAGCGCGTACGCGTCCCGGTCGTCCCGCACCTCGGCGTCGAACCCGGCGGAACGCTCGACGAGCGCGTCCAGCACCACCTGGGCGTTGGAGGCGTTCGCGACGACCAGGTACGAGGTCTCCGCCAGCCGGTAGACGATCAGGTCGTCGAGGATGCCGCCGTCCTCGCGGCAGATCATGGTGTAGCGGGCGCGGCCCGTCTTCACACCGCCGATGTCGCCGACCAGCGCGTAATCCAGCAGCGCGGCCGCCTGCGGGCCCCCGACGGTGATCTCCCCCATGTGGGAGAGGTCGAAGAGGCCGGCCCCGGTGCGTACGGCGTTGTGCTCGTCGCGTTCGGAGCCGTAGCGCAGGGGCATGTCCCAGCCTGCGAAATCGGTCATCGTCGCACCGAGCGAGCGATGCAGGGCATCGAGCGCGGTTCGGCGCGGTCCGGCGGTCGGGCTAGTGCTCATCGGTTCTGCTCCCAGGGCATGACGGGCGAGGTCGTTCCTCCCCATCTGTCATCGGAACCTGAGAGGTTCACCACGACCGTACGTACTGGTGGTCGTGGTTTGCACCGTGGGTGGAGCCGCCCTCCGCGGAAGAGGTACGGCCCGCTTTTCAGATGTGCCTCGCCCGCGCGGTATGTGGGCCTGAGAGATTCAAGGGAGGGACTTGCTCCTTCGGCGCCCCAGCGAGACTGCTGGGAGCTCTCCCGCGCGGATTCAAGCGGCCGGTATGCAGTTGGCGCGCACATCATCGCACGCATCGACCGGGCGCGGCAGGGGGACCTTTCACACGTGGGGGACAAGGAAACACAGACGGACACAGCGGTCCGTAGCACTCTTGTGGCAGGACGAGGACTGAACCAGGAGGGATCGGGCATTACCTTTTCTTTACGGTCTGTGGGGATGGGACCTCCATACCCCCTGGGGAGGACGATCACGTGAACAGGACCACGGCGTACGCGACGACCTCGGGCATCGCGGTGCCCAAGCAGCCCGTCGCACCGGCCGGGGAGGCGTGCGGCCCGTTCCCGAGGGCGGTAGTCCGCGACCTCAGGCAGCGTGCCGGACGGAGTCCCCACGGGCTGTCCTTCGGACCGGCCGACCTGGTGGTGGTCACCGGGCTCCCGGGCAGCGGAAAATCGACGCTGATGCGGCGGGCGGTGCCCGGCGTCCGCATCGACTCCCAGGACACCCGCGACCGCTTCGACGCGCGCTTCGCCCGCCATCTGCCGTACGCGGTCTACCGGCCGTTCGTGCGCATCGCCCACTACGCGGGGCTGCGGCGGGCGCTGCGCACCGGCGAGGGCATCGTCGTGCACGACTGCGGGACGCAGGCGTGGGTCCGGGGATGGCTGGCGCGGGAGGCGCGCCGGCGGGGCGGCACGCTGCATCTGCTGCTGCTCGACGTCACCCCTGGTGAGGCCAGGGACGGGCAGCGGGAGCGGGGGCGCGGAGTGTCCCGGTACGCCTTCGCCCGGCATCGCAGTGCCATGGCTCGGCTGCTGCGGGCGGTGGAGACGGGGAGGCTTCCGCAGGGGTGCGGGGCGGCGGTGCTCATCGACCGGGCCGCGGCGGATGTCTTGAAGCGGATCGACTTCGTGGGGTGAGATTCCGGGAGGGCTCGGGGGCGCTGCGCGTTGCGGGCTGCGGGCCGTGTCGGGTTGCTCGCGCCCACGCGGCGGAGCCGCATATTCATACAGCCCCGCGCTCCTGAAGGGGCGCGCCCCTGGCCCGGAGCAATTAAGGTGCAGCTACAACAGCATCACGGAGCAAAGCGGTAGGCAGCAGATGGACTTCCCGGCGGACTTTCCGGCACAGGCGCACCCCCATGGGCACGGCGGGTGGCCCGGCAATGAGCTGGAGGAGGTGCTGTCCGCGTCCCTCGGGGTGCCCCAGGCGGGGGCGCGGATCGTGGAGGTGCTGGCCCGCAGCTTCGTATGGGTGCCGCTGCCGGAGGGCGGCGGTCCGCAGAGCGGTCAGCTGGATCTGCCCACGATGGAGTTCGACGGCCAGGCGTACGTGCCGGTCTTCAGCTCCGAGGAGCAGTTCCGCCAGGTCGTCGGCAACCACATGTCGTACACGATCGCGCCGGCCGTCGAGTTCGCTCGCGGCCTGCCCCCGCAGATCGGCCTCGCCCTGAACCCGGACGGTGTCGTGGGCATCCCGCTGCCGCCACCCGCCGTGGCCGAGCTGTGCCGGGCCGGACGGACCCCGCTGGACGGATCGGCGAACGGCGCCCGGGTCCGGCTGTACGAGCCGGACTGGCAGGACGACCCGGTGGACTTCCTCGCCGCGGCCTCCGCCGAGTTCGCCGAAACCGGAGTGGTCCTCTCCGCCCGCCGCTGCCTCGCCGCCGTCGAGACCGCCGACCCCGTGATGTTCATCGGCGTCGAACTGGGCTCCTGGGAAGCCGACCGCACCCTCCCCCTCGCCGCCCTCGGCCGGGCCCTGACCAAGACCCCCGTCCCCTGGCCGGTCAACATGGTCTTCCTGGACGTCGCCCAGGACCCGGTGGCCGACTGGCTCCGCGAAAAGGTCCGCCCTTTTTATCAACAGGGCTACTGACCAGCTTCTTTCAGGGGCGCGGGGAACTGCGCGATCAGCCACGATGGCGCCGCACCCCGCAACGCACGACAACCCCCGAGCCCTGACCGGCTCAACCCGCACACCACCTAAGCTGTTTCTATAACCAGGGTCCAACAGGGAAGGGCGGCCAACGTGAGCGCGAGCGGCATCGCCACCGGCCAGGTCGAGCACATGCTGCGCCAGGTGACGCCCGGGCGCTACGACGCCTACGAGGCGCTGCTGCGTGCCCTCGCCAACCCGTCCTCCGGCCAGATCTGGATGCTGCTCTGGCACGGCCAGGCAGGCTCCCCGGACGCCCAGTACGGGAACATGGAGGTCGACGGGTTCAACTACGCCCCGTGTGTGACCTCCGCCCAGGAGCTCTCCGCCAGCGGCTGGAACCGCAGTTACGAGGTGGTCGACGGCCTCGACGTGGCCCGCACCCTCTACTCCGACCACTACGGCCTGTGGCTCAACCCGCACGCGCCGGGCGGCGGCGTCGGCATCCCCTGGCTCGATCTGCGCCGGATCGCCACGGGCCTGGAGCGGCAGCCCGCCGGCCCGCTCCGGCTGTCCGAGCCGGCCATCGAGATCCCGCAGTTCTACGCCCTGCTGACACAGAACGCCCACCGCACCACGGCCGTGCGCTCGCTGCGCCGCGCCTGGGTGCAGCCCGCCCTCGGCGCGCCGTACCTGGCCATCGGCCTCGACGTGTACGACACCTCGCCACCCGCCGTCGACTCGGTGCGCGCGATGATGCAGCAGTCCATCGGCGCGGTCCCGGACGGCCTGCCCGTCTCCACCGTCGCCATGTCCGACGAGTACGACCCCGTCGCCATGTGGCTCCGCGCCGCCGCCCGCCCCTTCTACGACCGCGAGGCCCACGCGGCCCCGGCCCAGGCCCCGGCGGCGGGCGGGTACGGGTATCCGGGCGGCTACTGAGCCGCCGTACTCCCCGCAAGTCGCCGGAAGACCTCGCCGGCCGCGCGGCACGGCAGAAGTCCAGGCCCCGGTCCGTCCGGGGCCTGAGTCGTATGCGGCGGCCGTTGCCACCGCTCAACAGAGCGTCACGTCCGGATAACGGAACCTCGCTGGCCACATCACGGTTGCGCATACATTCGCCGTCGGGTCTGGTGCCTGATCGCGCGACCGTTGAAGACTCCCCCAGAGCGATGGGGGGATCGGGCGAACACGCTGTTCATACGGTGAAGTTCGGTGCCGTACCTCCTCCCCTCCCGAACGGCTCGTTCCGACACCGGCGTTGGCACGGGCCGTGGATACCAAGCAGTAGCAACAGAGCAAGAGAGCAGCACTGGTGACGGACCGTACCGCAGACCCGGGCGGCCGCCAGGCACAGTCGGCAACCACCGGCACGGGCAAGCACGAGGGACGATGACCGCACCCATAGAGACGACCGGATCACAGGCAGAGGCGCAGCCCGAAGCCGTGCTGGCAGGGGTCGAGGCCAAGAAGATCGAGGGCCGTTCGCTCGGCCAGATCGCCTGGACCCGCTTCAAGCGCGACAAGGTGGCGGTCGCCGGCGGCGTCGTGGTCGTCCTGCTGATCCTGATCGCGGCCCTCTCCCGGCCGCTGCAGTCGATGCTGGGGCTCGACCCCAACGCCTTCAACCAGGATCTGATCGACCCCAACACCTCCCTCCCCAAGGGCGACTTCGGCGGGATGAGCTGGGACCACCCGCTCGGTGTCGAGCCGAAGTTCGGCCGCGACATCCTCGCCCGCATCCTGGAGGGCTCCTGGGTCTCCCTGGTCGTGGCCTTCGGCGCGACGATCCTGTCCAACGCCATCGGAGTGGTGCTCGGCCTCGTCGCCGGCTACTACGGCGGCCGGGTCGACACGATCGTGAGCCGGCTGATGGACACCTTCCTGGCGTTCCCGCTGCTGCTCTTCGCCATCGCCATCTCCGCGACGCTGCAGGGCGGTGCCTTCGGTCTCGAAGGACTGCCGCTGCACATCTCGGTGCTCATCTTCGTCATCGGTTTCTTCAACTGGCCGTACATGGGACGCATCGTGCGCGGTCAGACCCTGGCGCTGCGCGAGCGGGAGTTCATCGACGCCTCGCGGGGGATGGGGGCCGGCGGCCCGTACGTCCTCTTCAAGGAGCTACTGCCCAACCTCGTCGCGCCGATCATCGTCTACTCGACCCTGCTCATCCCGACGAACATCATCTTCGAGGCGTCGCTCAGCTTCCTCGGCGTCGGGATCCAGCCGCCGCAGGCCTCCTGGGGCGGAATGCTCAACCAGGCGGTCGACTTCTTCGAGGTCGACCCGCAGTACATGATCGTTCCCGGCCTCGCGATCTTCATCACGGTGCTGGCCTTCAACCTCCTCGGTGACGGCCTCCGGGACGCCCTCGACCCCCGCAGCCGCTGACGTCTGCGACCGCGGCCCGGTTGTGGCCCGAAGTCCCACTCAACTGTCCAACTACGAAGGGGAAACCGACCATCATGCGAAGGTCAGCAATGGCCGCTGTCGCGGTTGTCAGCAGCGCCGGTCTGCTGCTGTCCGCCTGCAGCAAGGCGGAAGACGGCACGGACACCCCCAAGGGCGCCGGCGCCAACGCCGCGACCAAGGGTGTCGTCAACGAGTCGACGGAGAAGGGCGGCACGGTCACCTACGCCAGCTCCGACGCCCCCGAGTCCCTCGACCCGGGCAACATGTACTACGCGTACGGCTTCAACTTCAGCCGCCTCTACGCGCGTCCGCTCATGACGTTCAAGCCCGGCGCGGGCGAGGCGGGCAACGAGCTCGTCCCGGACCTGGCGGAGAGCGCGGGCACCCCCAGCGACGGCGGCAAGACCTGGACGTACAAGATCCGGCAGGGCGTCAAGTACGAGGACGGCACCGCCGTCACCTCGAAGGACGTCAAGTACGCCGTGGAGCGCTCGAACTTCGCGCGTGACGTGCTCTCCCTCGGCCCCAACTACTTCCAGCAGATGCTGGACGACCCGGACAAGTACAAGGGCCCCTACGCGGACAAGAGCGACAAGGGCATCGCGTCCATCGAGACCCCGGACGACCACACCGTCGTCTTCAAGCTGAACAAGGCGTTCTCGGAGTTCGACTACCTGGCGAGCATGCCGCAGACGGCTCCGGTGCCGAAGGCCAAGGACACCGGCGTCGACTACACCAAGAAGGTCGTCTCCACCGGCTCGTACAAGTTCGAGAAGTACGAGGAGGGCAAGCAGATCGTCCTCGTCCGCAACACGGAGTGGGACGCCAAGACGGACCCGCTGCGCAAGCAGTACCCGGACAAGATCGTGGTGAACCTCAAGGTCAACAAGGCCACCATCGACAAGGACGTCATGTCCGGCGACACCATGATCGACATCCAGGGCACCGGTGTCGACGCCCAGACGCAGGCCCAGGTCCTCAAGGACAAGGACCAGATGGCCAACACGGACAACGCGCTCGGCGGCCGTCTCGTCTACACGGCGATCAACACCAAGGTCGCGCCGTTCGACAACGTCGACTGCCGCAAGGCCGTGCAGTACGCGATCGACAAGGTCGCCGTGCAGACCGCCATGGGCGGCCCGATCCGCGGTGACATCGCCTCCACCGTCCTGCCCACCGACGTCACGGGCTACGAGAAGGCCGACACGTACGCCACCCCGGACAGCAAGGGTGACGCCACCAAGGCCAAGGAACACCTGAAGGCATGCGGCAAGGAGGGCGGCTTCAAGACCTCCATCTCCGCCCGCACCGACCGTCAGGGCGAGGTCGACGCGGCCACCGCGATCGTCGAGGCGCTGAAGAAGGTCGGCATCGAGGCCGACATCAAGCAGTACCCGTCGGGCAAGTACTTCTCCGACTACGCGGGTGTGCCGGCGTTCAACAAGAAGAACAACATCGGCCTCATCATGATGCAGTGGGGTGCCGACTGGCCCACCGGCTACGGCTTCCTGCAGCAGATCGTGCACGGCAAGGCCATCGGCCAGTCCGGCAACACCAACCTGTCCGAGCTGGACGACCCCGCGATCAACAAGCTGCTCGACGAGGCGATCGGCAACACCGACGAGGCCGCCCGCACCGCGGCGTACACCGAGGTCGACAAGAAGGTCATGGAGCAGGCCGCCATCGTGCCGCTGACCTACTTCAAGGTCCTGCTGTACCGCTCGCCGTACGCCACCAACCTGGTGTCGTCCTCGGCCTTCAGCGGTCAGTACGACTACCTCAACGTCGGTACCAAGGAAAAGAAGTAGCCCCGGAAGGCAGGTGAAGGCATTGGCGCCCGCGGGAGACACCACCCGCGGGCGCCGGCGCCGGTCCTCGTGATCTCGTACATCATCCGCCGGACGATCGCGGCGGTGATCCTGCTGCTCGTCGTCACCGCGGTCACCTTCGGCATCTTCTTCATCCTGCCGAAGCTCGCCGGACAGACCGTCGACCAGCTGGCACAGCAGTACATCGGCAAGAACCCCACGCCCGAGGACATCGCGGCGGTCAAGCGCAACCTCGGCCTGGACCAGCCGGTCTACGAGCAGTACTGGAACTTCCTCAAGGGGATCGTCTCCGGTGCCACGTACGACCTCGGTCCCACCACGGTCCGCTGCGACGCCCCCTGCTTCGGCTACTCCTTCAAGGACCACCTGGAGGTCTGGCCGCAGCTCACCAGCCGGCTGCCGGTGACCATCTCGCTCGCCTCCGGCGCCGCCGTGCTGTGGCTGCTGGGCGGTATCACGGCCGGCGTCATCTCCGCCCTGAAGCCCGGCTCGTTCTTCGACCGGGCCGCGATGGGCGTGGCGCTCGCGGGCGTCTCCCTGCCCATGTTCTTCACCGGACAGCTGGCCCTGCTGCTGTTCAGCTACCAGCTGGAGATCTTCGGCAGGACGTACGTCCCCTTCACCGAGAACCCCTCGCAGTGGGCCAACACCCTCTTCCTGCCCTGGTGTTCGCTGGCGCTCCTCTACTCGGCCATCTACGCCCGGCTCACCCGCTCGGGCATGCTGGAGACGATGAACGAGGACTACATCCGCACCGCGCGGGCCAAGGGTCTGCGCGAGCGCAACGTGGTCGTGAAGCACGGTCTGCGCGCCGCGCTGACCCCGTTGGTGACGGTCTTCGGCATGGATGTCGGTCTGCTCCTCGGCGGTGCCCTCATCACCGAGACCGTGTTCTCCCTGCACGGCATCGGCGAGTACGCGGTCCAGTCGATCAGCGCCAACGACCTGCCCCCGATCCTCGGGGTGACCCTGCTCGCGGCGTTCTTCGTCGTCTTCATGAACCTTGTGGTGGACCTGCTGTACGCCACGATCGACCCGCGGGTGAGGCTCTCGTGACCGAACTGTCCAAGACCGGGGCCGCCGTCGGCGAGCCCGCACGCGCCGGGGACGCCCCCGAGGCGTTCCTCGAAGTGCGTGACCTCAAGGTGCACTTCCCCACCGACGACGGTCTGGTCAAGTCCGTCGACGGCCTCTCCTTCCAGCTGGAGAAGGGCAAGACCCTCGGCATCGTGGGCGAGTCCGGCTCCGGCAAGTCGGTGACCTCGCTGGCGATCATGGGCCTGCACCGGCTGGGCGCGCGCGGCAAGAACGTCCAGGTGTCCGGCGAGATCTGGCTGGACGGCAAGGAACTGGTCGGCGCCGACCCCGAAGAGGTGCGCCGGCTGCGCGGCCGCGAGATGGCGATGATCTTCCAGGATCCGCTGTCCGCGATGCACCCGTACTACAAGGTCGGCAACCAGATCGTCGAGGCGTACCGCGTCCACCACGACGTCAGCAAGAAGGTGGCCCGCAAGCGCGCCGTCGAACTCCTCGACCGCGTCGGCATCCCGGAGCCCGACAAGCGGGTCGACAGCTACCCGCACGAGTTCTCCGGCGGTATGCGCCAGCGCGCCATGATCGCCATGGCCCTGGTCAACAACCCCGAACTGCTGATCGCCGACGAGCCCACGACCGCCCTGGACGTCACCGTCCAGGCGCAGATCCTGGACCTCATCCGGGACCTGCAGAAGGAGTTCGGCTCCGCGGTCGTCATCATCACGCACGACCTCGGCGTGGTCGCCGAGATCGCCGACGACATCCTCGTGATGTACGGCGGCCGCTGCGTGGAGCGCGGACCGGTCGACGACATCTTCTACCAGCCCCAGCACCCCTACACCTGGGGCCTGCTCGGCTCGATGCCGCGCATCGACCGCGCGCAGACCGACCGGCTCATCCCGGTCAAGGGTCAGCCGCCGAGCCTCATCAACGTCCCCTCGGGCTGCGCCTTCAACCCGCGCTGCCCCTACGCGGACATCCCCAAGGACAACATCACCCGCACCGAGCGCCCCGAACTGCGCGAGGTGGGTGGCAGGCACTTCACCGCCTGCCACCTGTCGCCGGAGGACCGCACGCGGATCTGGACCGAAGAGATTGCGCCGAAGCTGTGAGCGAGACTGACACCCGGGCCCCTGTGCCGGCCCCGCGCGACGACGAAGAGAAACCGCTGCTCAGGGTCGAGGGCCTGGTCAAGCACTTCCCCATCAAGAAGGGCCTGCTCCAGCGGCAGGTCGGGGCGGTCAAGGCCGTCGACGGCATCGACTTCGAGGTACGCCGGGGCGAGACCCTCGGTGTCGTCGGCGAGTCCGGCTGCGGCAAGTCGACCATGGGCCGGCTCATCACCCGTCTCCTGGAACCCTCCGGCGGGAAGATCGAGTTCGACGGCAAGGACATCACGCACCTGGGCACCGCCGGCATGCGCCCGCTGCGCCGCGACGTGCAGATGATCTTCCAGGACCCGTACGGCTCCCTGAACCCCCGGCACACCATCGGCACCATCGTCTCGGCGCCGTTCAAGCTCCAGGGTGTCGAGCCCGAGGGCGGGGTGAAGAAGGAGGTCCAGCGCCTCCTGGAGCTGGTGGGCCTGAGCCCCGAGCACTACAACCGCTACCCGCACGAGTTCTCCGGCGGCCAGCGCCAGCGCATCGGCATCGCCCGCGCGCTCGCCCTGAAGCCCCGGATGGTCGTCGCGGACGAGCCGGTCTCCGCGCTCGACGTGTCCATCCAGGCCCAGGTCGTCAACCTGATGGACGACCTCCAGGACGAGCTCGGCCTGACGTACGTGATCATCGCGCACGACCTGTCGGTGGTCCGCCACGTCTCCGACCGCATCGCGGTGATGTACCTCGGCAAGATTGTGGAGCTGGCCGACCGGGACTCCCTGTACGCGGCGCCGATGCACCCGTACACCAAGGCGCTGCTCTCGGCCGTGCCGATCCCGGACCCCAAGCGCCGGAACGCCAAGAGTGAGCGCATCCTGCTCAAGGGCGACGTCCCCTCGCCGATAGCGCCGCCGAGCGGCTGCCGCTTCCACACCCGGTGCTGGAAGGCCACGCAGGTCTGCAAGACCACCGAGCCGCCCCTCGCCGAGCTGAAGCCCGGGCAGCGGGTCGCCTGCCACCACCCGGAGAACTTCGAGGACCAGCAGCCCCAGGACGTGGTCCTGCTGACGGCCGCGAAGGAGGCGGGCGAGCTGGTGCCCGAAACGGTCCAGAAGGCCGAGTCACCTTCGAAGACCACGGCTTCTGCTGATGCACCGGGCAAGGACAAGTAGCGCCTCGGTGCCTTGATCCTCTGCTGCACGGGGGCACGGGCCCGCCCTTGGGAGGGGCAGGCCCGTGCCTCTGTAGCTGGGGTTGCTTGCGGGTGGTGGCCGCATCCTCGGCTACTTCCTGACCGTCCCTGCGCAGCGAGCGGGGGCGATTTCGCCCACTGGCACGCCCCGAACGGTGTTGGGCGCACTGGGCATCCGCTTTCGCGTCCCGGGCGGCGACACGGATCCTGTCCGTGGTCCGAGCCGGGCGGGCGGATTTCCTCACGACCTGGCCAGTTGGGTGCGGCCAGAGGCGACGGGGAGGCCCTGAACCATCTCGCTGGTGGAGCAGGGGTCCCGCACGCTGGCACCGCACCCGGCGTCCCAGATCGCACGGCGACGCTACTCCGAATGGCCCAGTACATAGCAAGCCCACAGGTAGACAATCACGCGATCGAGTGAACTTCGGGTGGTGGCGTGTTCCGGGACGTCCTCGCCAACGAGGTGCCTCGCTGCTGCGCTGGGACCGTGACCTGTACGCCGTGCCCGCGATGGTCGGCGCCGGGCTGGTCGTCCTGTGCATCAGCCGCGACGCCCTGAACCCCTTCACCTCGGCCCTCGCCGCGGCCACGGCCTTCGCGCTGCGGCTGCTGGCGATGCGGTACCACTGGCGGGCGCCACGGGCGTGGAACAGGAGGTCGGCGGCGGTCGAGGAGGGGTGACGTGCGGGGTTCGCCGACCGAGGTGAAACGTCACCGCAACACATAAAGCTACCGCTTAGTAATCACCTGTTGTACGGTACCGCCATGGCTCAGGCATCCCAGGCGACCATCGGCAGCAGCGAGTTCGACCGCGACACGGCCGTCACGCGGCGCGAAGAGGGCGTCTACGACATCGACCTCTCCGCCGGCTGGACGATCACCGGCGCCGTCAACGGCGGCTACCTCCTGGCCGTCCTCGGCCGAGCCCTCGCCGACGCGCTCCCGCACGACGACCCGTTCACGATCTCCGCGCACTACCTGACCGCCTCCCGGCCGGGCCCCGCGGTCGTCCGCACGGACGTCGTACGCCCCGGACGGACCCTGTCGACCGGCCAGGCCTCCCTCTTCCAGTACGACGACGAGGGCCGCGAGGTCGAGCGGATACGCGTCCTCGCCTCCTATGGCGACCTGGACTCCCTCCCCGACGACGTCCGTACGACGGCGAAGCCGCCCGCGATCCCGCCGATCGACCAGTGCTTCGGCCCGCAGGACGCCCCCGGCCCCGTCCCCGGCGGCTCCGCGATCGCCGACCGGCTGTTCCTGAAGCTCGACCCCGCGACGCTCGGCTGGGCGCTCGGCGCGCCGTCCGGCAAGGGCGAGATGCGGTCCTGGTTCGGACTCGCCGACGGTCGCGACGCCGACCCGTTCTCCCTGCTCCTCGCCGTGGACGCGCTGCCGCCGACCGCCTTCGAGCTGGGCCTCAAGGGCTGGGTCCCGACGGTCGAGCTGACCGTCCATGTCCGGTGCCGCCCGGCGCCGGGACCGCTCCGGGTCTCCATCACCACCCGCAACCTCGCCGGCGGCTTCCTGGAGGAGGACGCCGAGGTCTGGGACAGTGCCGACCGCCTGGTCGCGCAGTCCCGACAGCTGGCACGGGCCAGGCTGTCGGACTGACTCGCCCGGGGGGCGGGGTACGTCTCGACAGGCACTCATCGCTTTGCCGTTCGCACAGCCTTGGCACAGCGCGAACCCAACAGAGCCCCAAGCTGCGTTGATTCGATGCCACCCAAGAACTCCCTCATCGTTCTCGGAGTGGTCTCTCATGAAGCGTGCACGTCTCGTCCCCGCCGTCGCCCTGCTGGCGGCCGCACCCCTCTTCCTCGTGGCGTGCGGCTCCAGTGACTCGTCGTCGACCACCTCGACCACCTCGAACAACGGCGACTCCGGCCGGCAGAGCTGCCAGGGCCCCTCGGGCGCTCCGTCCGGAGCTCCCTCGGGAGCCCCGTCCGACGCCCCGTCAGCCAACGGCCAGGCGCCGTCCGGTGCTCCATCCGGCGCGCCGTCGGGCCAGCCGTCCGGTGCGCCGAGCGGTGCCCCCGGCGCCGGCGGCCAGGGCGGGCCCGGCGGCGGGGGCGGCTGTGGCGGCCCCGGCGGTGGTCAGCAGGGCCAGGGCGGCCAGGCCCCGAGCGGGGCGCCGAGCCAGGAGGCCTCGGCCTCGGCGTCCAAGGACGGCTGACCCCGGGTCCGTACGGAAGCGAGTACGTACGCGCGGAGGGCGCGCCCGTTCACCGGGCGCGCCCTCCGCGCGTTGCGGGAGACGGCCGGTGTCAGTCGAGCCAGTGGCGACAGCCGATGGTGATCAGCCGCATACGCCGGCTCGCCAGCCGGGTCACCCGGTCGCGCTCCTGCTCCGGCTCGTCCAGTGCCTCCAGGAACAGCGAGGCGGTCACCAGCATCTGATCGACGTACAGGCCCGCGAGCATCAGCCGGTCGTCGTCGGTCCACCCCCCGGTCTCCGGCCGCTTGTCCAGCTCACTGCGTACCTCATCGGCGAACCGGGCCAGTTGTCCCTGGATGGCGTCCCGCACCGGCTGGACACCGCCGTGGCGCTCGCGCGCGATGAAACGGACGTGTGCGGGGTACGCGTCCACATGGCGGGCGATCAGATCGACGGCGCGCTCGATGAGTTCGTCGCTGTCGCCGATCGCCGACATCAGATCCCCGAGCACCGGATGCAGACTGCCCAGGGCCTCCTCGACCAGCGCCACGCCCAGGTCCGCGGTCGACCGGAAGTGCCGGTAGAACGCGGTCGGGGCGACGCCGACGGCCCGGGTGACCTCGCGAAGACCCAGGCTGCTGAGGCTCTGCTCCTCCAGCAGGCCGAGCGCGGCGTCCATGAGCGCCTGCCGGGTCTTCTGCTTCTGCACCTGCCGGATGCCGAGAGTGTGACTCATGCCATGCAGTTAACAACTGTTCTCCGTAATTGCAAAGCCGGGCGACCCGCTAGACTTGGCAGTCAGTGAACAACTGTAACTACAACCGTTCACCCAACTGTAACGAGAGAGGCGTTCCCCCGATGTTGTTCCTCGTCGCCGCACTTCTGCTGCTGGGTGTCGTCATGGGCACCGTGGCCCATGTGCCGCCGGCGGTCTCGTCGGCCCTCGCGGTCGGCATCGCCCTCTGGCTGGCGGTCTTCGCGTACCGGGAGCGCCACGCCCGCCGCAGCCGCACCACCGACTGACCGCCGCGCCTCAGCCCGTTGGGAGCAGACCCGCCATGCAGCTCACCGCCGCACGCCGGACCGAAACCACCGCCACCACCACCCGCACCCGAGGCCGCGACGCCGACGGCATGGCCGTCGCCTCCTTCGTCCTCGGCCTCCTGGGCCTCCTGGTCCTGAACCTCTTCCTGGGCCCCATCGCCATCGTCCTGTCCACCCTCGCCCTGAAGCGCGGCACCACCAGGCGAGGCCGCGCCTACCTGGGCCTCGGCCTCGGCATCGCCGACCTCGCCATCCTCGCCATCCTGATGCAGACGACGAACACGGTGTCCTGGAGCTTCTGAGCCAGACAGAGGCAGCGACTTACTTGGCCGAGCCGCACTTGCCACCGCGGTCACATCCCGCCGCTGCCGCTGCCGCTGCCGCTGCCGCTGCCGCTGCCGCTGCCCCTGCCCCTGCCGCCTCGGCCGCTGGCGCCGCTGCTGCCGCAGCCGCCCCCTGCTGGCTCCGCTGTGGGCAGTCGTTCCGCAGGGCGATGGGGGCACCTCCCGCTCGAGCGAAGCCGAGAGTGGGGGAGGGTGGGCACAGTCGACAGCGCCGGGTGCCTCGCCGCCAAGCCCCGGTGCAACCCCGGCAAGGCGCAAACCCGCCGCCGACCGCCGCCCCACAAGACCCTCAAGCCCAGCCGGGCCCCAGACCAAGGACACCGGGCCCGTAGAATCGGGCTCACCATGGCTTACCTCGACCACGCGGCGACCACCCCGATGCTCCCCGAGGCGGCAGAGGCCCTGACCGCCCAGCTGAGCGTCACCGGCAACGCCTCCTCGCTGCACGCATCCGGCCGCCGAGCGCGGCGCACCGTCGAGGAGGCCCGCGAAACCCTCGCCGAGGCCCTCGGAGCCCGCCCCAGCGAGGTCGTCTTCACCTCCGGCGGCACCGAGGCCGACAACCTCGCCGTGAAGGGCCTGTACTGGTCCCGCCGCGACGCGGACCCCGCCCGCACCCGGATCCTCGCCAGCCCCGTCGAACACCACGCGGTCCTCGACGCCGTCCACTGGCTCGGCGAACACGAGGGCGCCACCGTCGAGTACCTCCCGGTCGACGCGTACGGCCGAGTCCACCCGGAAACCCTCCGCGAGGCCATCGCCCGCAACCCCGACGACATCGCCCTGGCCACCGTGATGTGGGCCAACAACGAGATCGGCACGATCCTGCCGGTCCGTGAACTGGCCGACGTGGCAAAGGAGTTCGGCGTCCCGCTGCACGCCGACGCGGTCCAGGCCTTCGGTCAGGTTCCGGTCGACTTCGAATCCTCCGGCCTCGCCGCGATGACCGTCTCCGGCCACAAGATCGGCGGGCCGTACGGCATCGGCGCGCTGCTGCTGGGCCGTGAGTACAGCCCCGTACCCGTCCTGCACGGCGGCGGCCAGGAGCGCCATGTCCGCTCCGGCACCCTCGACGTCCCGGCCGTCGCCTCCTTCGCGGTCGCCGGCCGGCTCGCCGCCGAGCAGCACGAGTGGTTCGCCCGGGAGATCGGCGCCCTGCGCGACTCCCTGGTCGAGGCGGTCCGTACGGCGGTCCCGGACGCGATCCTGGGCGGTGACCCCTCCTCGGAAGGACGCCTCCCGGCCAACGCGCACTTCACCTTCCCCGGCTGCGAGGGCGATTCGCTGCTCCTGCTCCTCGACGCCCAGGGCATCGAGTGCTCCACGGGCTCCGCCTGCACCGCGGGCGTGGCCCAGCCCAGCCATGTCCTCCTCGCCACCGGCACCGACCCGGACCTCGCCCGCGGCACCCTCCGTTTCTCCTTCGGTCACACCTCCACGGAGGCGGACGTCGAGGCGGTCGCGAAGGCGATCGGCCCGGTGGTGGAGCGCGCCCGCAACGCCGGGCTGACCTGAAATACGCTCGCCCGAAAGAGTGAAGAGCATGGCCAATACCCGCCCCCACTGGGACCGTTGAGAGCGCGCGCCGGGACCGTAGAGCCCCGGCGCACTCGGGGGAGCACCAACGGGGGAGCGGGCCATGGCACGTGCCGAGCGGGGATTCCGCATGTCCGGACGGCGGGGGGCGGTCAAGTCCCGGCGGCGGGGAACACGTACGTTCACTCTGAGGACCGCCGGCGCGTTCGTCGCCTTCGCCGTCCTCCTCGGATCGATGACGGGCCTGGCCTGTGTGGCCCGTACGGCGGCCGCGGAGGCGGTCGGCTACCTCGCCGAGAACGCCTTCTTCACAGGAGAACTCGGCGACGGCCGGGACCTGGACGGGAACCTCAGCGACCAGGGCGGCTCCCGCAAGGGCGATGAGCGGGGACTCTACGGAGGCAGCACCGAGATCGACGTATGCGATCCAGAGCTGCTGCTCCAGTTTCTGCTGGAGGCCGGCAACGGCAGGAAGAAGACCGCCTGGGCGAAGGCGCTCGGCATCGGCGCGAAGAACAAGAACGTGCGCGAGTACGTCAAGTCCCTCACCCCCTTCGTCCTCGCCAACGACACCCTGGTCGCCAACCACGGTTACAAGAAGGGCGAGGCCAACCGCTACGACGCGGTTCTCGAAGCGGGCACCGCCGTGCTCGTCGACGTGTTCGGGGTGCCGCGTGTGAAGTGCAACTGCGGCAATCCGCTGGGCATCAGCGCGTACGACCCCGACGAGATCAAGGTCGAGTTCGACAACAAGGGCAAGGGCAACAAGCCGTGGAAGGTCAAGAAGGACCAGGTCGTACGGGTCGAGCAGGCCGACGCTCCGCAGCGGGAACTGACCGTCGCCGATGTGGAGGACCCCACCGAGGAGGTGCGGGTCCCGTTGCCTGAGGAGCCCGAGCTGACGAGTGGTGACGACTCCGGGAACGCCGACTCCGGGAACGGTGAGTCGGAGAGCCCGGCCGAGGTCACGATCCCCGAGACCAGGGGCAGGTCCGTGGAGGAGGTGACACAGGAACTGGAGGGCGCCGGTCTCGTCGTGACGACCGAGACCGTGGACGACCCTGATGTGTCCCCCGGCACGGTCGCCGGCACAAGGCCGGAGGGCGGTACCACGGTGGCTGTGGGCGACTCGGTGACTCTGCTGGTCGCGGAGGAGACGACGCCGGAACAGGTGACGGTGCCCGACGTGGTGGGTCGGCCTCAGGCCGAGGCGGAAGCGGAGATCACCGCCGTCGGACTGGTCCCCGTGGTGGAGCCAGAGGCCGTGTCGTCCCCGGACCAGGTGGGCGTGGTCATCCGGCAGACACCGGTCGGCCTCAGCGAGGCCGGGCCCCAGTCCGCCGTAACCCTGGTGGTCGGCACGGATCCGTCGGCCGGCGAGGACGTGGGCGGCACGGACATCGGCGGAACCGGCGAAGTGACGGACGGCGGAACCGGCACGGACGGCGGCGGAACCAGTGCGGACGGCGGTTTCTTCGGCGGCACCGGCTAGCCGGGAGATGCCGGCCACCGGGCCCCCGACTGGCTGATGCGCGTCACATCAGCCCGGGTTTGTGGCACTGCTGTCCCGGCCCCGTCCCGGCGCTGTGACCTGGCTGTCCGCACCCGCACCGGCGGACCGGCGAGCCCGTCGTCGTCGGTGGGTGTCGAGGTGTCGTCGGTCGAACGTCAGGCGGTCGTCGAGGTCTGCGCGGTGGCGGCCGCGCGCACGAGCTTCATGTAGCGGTCCCAGTCCCAGCCCTCGCCGGGGTCCGTGTGGTCCGTGCCCGGGACCTCGACATGGCCGAGGATGTGCTCGCGGTCGAGGGGTATCTCGTACCGCGCGCAGATCCGGGCCGTGAGCCGCGCGGAGGCCTCGTACATCTCGTCGGTGAAGTCCTCGGGGCGCTCGACGAAGCCCTCGTGCTCGATGCCGACACTGCGTTCGTTGTAGTCGCGGTTGCCCGCGTGGTACGCCACGTCCAGCTCGCGGATCATCTGCGTGACGTGGCCGTCCTTGCGGACGATGTAGTGCGCGGCCGCTCCGTGCGCCGGGTCCTGGAAGACCTTCACGGCGCTGTCGAAGCTGCCCTGGGTGACATGGATGATCACCATCTCTATGCCGAAGTCGTCCGGCCGGTCCGCCATCCGCCAGTTCGCGTCCGACGCGGCCACCCACCGGGCCCCGGTGTAGTCGACCTCGCCGTCCTTGCGCGGCTTCTCGACGCCGGGCACCCGCCACCACGCGCGCGTCAACTCGTCCCGGGCCACCACGGCGGTGCCGGCGGCGGCCACGGCCGTGCCGATGAGCAGGGCCCGGCGACCGATGCGCCGCCCCGCGTCCTTGCCGCCGGACGGACCCCCGCCGACATCCCCGGAACTGTTCTTCGAAGCCCGTCTTGTTCCCACGAGATCGTCAACGGATACTCGCGGGCTCCGGTTCCCGGCGCCCCGTACCCTGGAGGGGTTATGACTGAGATCTCGCAGCGCCCCCGCCCCCTCCGTGTCCTCGCCGCCATGTCCGGCGGGGTCGACTCCGCCGTGGCCGCCGCCCGCGCGGCGGAAGCCGGGCACGACGTGACGGGCGTCCATCTGGCCCTGTCCGCGAACCCGCAGTCCTTCCGGACCGGGGCGCGCGGCTGCTGCACGATCGAGGACTCCCGGGACGCCCGCCGCGCCGCCGACGTCATCGGCATCCCCTTCTACGTGTGGGACCTCGCCGAGCGCTTCCGCGAGGACGTCGTCGAGGACTTCATCGCCGAGTACGAGGCCGGACGCACCCCGAACCCCTGCCTGCGCTGCAACGAGAAGATCAAGTTCGCGGCCCTGCTCGACAAGGCCCTCGCCCTCGGCTTCGACGCCGTCTGCACGGGCCACTACGCCCAGGTGATCGTCAAGGACGACGGCACGCGCGAGCTGCACCGCGCCTCCGACATGGCCAAGGACCAGTCGTACGTCCTCGGCGTGCTCGACGACAGGCAGCTCGCCCACGCCATGTTCCCCCTCGGCGACACCGTCACCACCAAGGACGAGATCCGCGCCGAGGCCGAGCGCCGGGGCCTCGCGGTCGCCAAGAAGCCCGACTCCCACGACATCTGCTTCATCGCCGACGGCGACACCCAGGGCTTCCTCGCCGGCCGCCTCGGCAAGGCGGAGGGCGACATCGTCGACGAGTCGGGGGCGAAGCTCGGCACCCACGAGGGCGCCTACGGCTACACCATCGGCCAGCGCAAGGGCCTCCGCATCGGCACGCCCGCCCCCGACGGCAAGCCGCGCTACGTCCTCGACATCTCCCCGGTCAACAACACGGTGACGGTCGGCCCGGCCGCCGCCCTCGACGTCGACGCCCTGACCGCGATCAAGCCCCGCTGGTGCGGCGCGGCCCCCACCGGCCCCGGCACCTACACCGCCCAGCTCCGCGCCCACGGCGGCGAGACGGAGGTCCGTGCGGAGCTGGTCGACGGCGAACTCCAGGTCCGCTTCACCGAGCCGGTCCGCGGCGTCGCTCCCGGCCAGGCGATCGTCCTGTACGACGACACACGCGTCGTGGGCTCGGCGACGATCGCGTCGACCACGCGCGCGCGGATGGGAGTCGCGTAGGGCCATGGCCCCGATCGTCCCTCCCCGGGTAGCCGTCTTCGCGTGCGCGGCGCAGGCTGCTGGTGAGCTCTCGAGCTCTTCCAGGAGGCCGTAGCGGCCGCAGGGGGACGTAGGAGGTTGTCATGACAGCCACGGATCCGTCCGGACAGGCCGGAAACCCGTCCCGAGACCCGTCCCGAGACCCGTCCCGAAACCGTCGGAGTCTCACGCACCGGATGCGTTACGCCCTGCGCCATCCCAAGCGCGTGCCCGCGCACGCCCAGCGGGTGGTGCGGGACACGTGGCTGCAGCTGAAGCACCGCGACCACATCGCGTACTACCGGGCCGTCATGGCCGC
Source organism: Streptomyces sp. CA-210063 (assembly GCF_024612015.1). Classification (NCBI taxonomy): domain Bacteria; kingdom Bacillati; phylum Actinomycetota; class Actinomycetes; order Kitasatosporales; family Streptomycetaceae; genus Streptomyces; species Streptomyces sp. CA-210063. Next base: position 3,022,924 of record NZ_CP102512.1, on the reverse strand, counting down.
CGACACCGCACGCAGCCCCGAGGCCGCGGTCGGGCACAACCCCTCCGTGGAGAAGTGGGAACGCATCGGACGGATGCAGTTCGACTACCTCCTGCGGCACGGTCTGGAGCCCCGGCACCGGATGCTGGAGATCGGCTGCGGGAACCTGCGGGCCGGGCGGCTGTTCATCGACCACCTGGACGTCGGTAACTACTACGGGATCGACATCTCGCCGGCCATCCTCATGGAGGCCCAGCGCACCCTCGCGCGAGAGGGTTTGCAATTCAAGCTCCCTCATCTGGCGCTCGTCGCCGACCTCACGTTCGCCTTCCTGCCCGCCGGCCACTTCGACGTCGTCCACGCGCACAGCGTGTTCTCCCACTCCCCGCCGCACGTCATCGAGCAGTGCCTCGCACATGTGGGCCGTGTCCTGGCCCCCGGCGGCTTCTTCGACTTCACGTTCGGCCGCACCGAGGGTCCGGAACACCAGGTGCTCCATGAGGACTTCTACTACCGGACCGAGACCCTGTTCGAACTCGCCCGGAGACACGGCCTGTCCGCCCGCTTCATGGACGACTGGGAGGAACTGCCGCACCTCCAGTCGAAGATCCGGGTGACGGTGGCCGCGGGGCGGGAAGCCGGTGGGCAAGAGGGCCCCGATGTCGGTGGCGCCCCCTAACGTGGACCCATGAACATCTGCGTCTTCCTCTCCGCCGCCGATCTCGCCGACCGTTACACACGCCCCGCGCGGGATTTCGCCAAGCTGATCGGCAAGGGCGGGCACACCCTGGTGTGGGGCGGTTCGGACGTCGGGCTGATGAAGGTGGTCGCCGATGGTGTGCAGGAGGCGGGCGGCCGGCTGCTGGGTGTCTCGGTCGAGTTCCTGGCGGCCAAGGCGCGACCGGGTACGGACGAGATGGTGATTGCCCGGGACCTCGCCGAGCGCAAGAGGCTGCTCCTGGAGAAGGCCGACGCGGTCGTCGTCATGGTCGGCGGGACCGGCACGCTCGACGAGGCGACCGAGATCCTGGAACTGAAGAAGCACGGCCACACCGACAAGCCGGTCGTGCTCCTCAACACCGCCGGCTTCTACGACGGCCTGAAGGAGCAGTTCCGGCGCATGGAGGACGAGGGTTTCCTGCCCCGCCCCCTCACCGACCTGGTCTTCTTCGCGGAGGAGCCGGTGGGGGCGATGGCATATCTGGAGGAGAGTCGCGGCGTGGCGTGAGCTGTTTTTCGTCCCGCCACGGTGATGCGAGCATGACGGTATGGCTACTCATGTGATCACCGGGGCGGGTTCCGGCATCGGCGCGGCCGTCGCCCGACGGCTGCACGAGCGCGGGGACGACCTCGTGCTGCACGCGCGCGACGCGGGGCGGGCGAAGGAACTGGCGGCGGCGTTCCCGGGGGCGAAGACGCTGGTCGGCGACCTGGCCGACCCGGACAAGCTCTCCTGGGCCTTCTCCCACCAGACCCTGCCCGACCGGGTGGACTCCTTGCTGCACATCGCGGGGGTGGTCGACCTCGGCCCGGTCGGCGAGCTGACGCCCAAGACCTGGCGCCACCAGCTCAATGTCAACCTCGTCGCCCCCGCCGAGCTGACCCGCCACTTCCTGCCCCAACTCCGGGCCACGCGGGGGCACGTGGTGTTCGTCAACTCCGGCGCCGGCCTCAACGCCCACGCCGACTGGTCCGCCTACGCCGCCTCCAAGCACGGCCTCAAGGCGTTGGCGGACTCGCTGCGGTGGGAGGAGCACGGGAACGGGGTGCGGGTCACCACGGTGTACCCCGGCCGCACCGCCAGCCCCATGCAGGCCAAGGTGCACCAGCAGGAGGGCAAGGAGTACGACGCGTCTCGATGGATCGCCCCCGAGTCCGTCGCGACGACGATTCTCATGGCGCTGGATCTGCCCAGGGACGCGGAAGTGAACGACCTGACGGTCCGGCCCGGGAGCGCCTAGGAGCTCGGGTGCGCCTGTGGGTCGGCGGGTGCGGGTGGGTGGGGGCTGGTCGCGCAGTTCCCCGCGCTCCTGAAAAGCAGGGACTGCGCCCCGTGCTTTTCGGCCCGCAGGGCCGTGTCCTTTAGGGGCGCGGGGAACTGCGCGACCAGCCCCCACCCACCCGCAGACAACACACGGCCCCGGGGTCGAAGGGGCGGAGCCCCTGGGATGGGACGGGTAGGGGCGGCGGGGGCGGAAAACGTAGGCTTCGGAACGTGAACGAAAACTTCAGCTTCGGCCCCGCCACCGGCATCGGTTCCCTGCCCGGCGGCGACGCCCGAGAGGCCGCCAAGACCGTCACCGGGACGTTCGAGGGGCCGGAGACGGGGATGCCGTATCTGCCCGAACTCCCCGCCAGGGGCCCCGGCGCCGACATGATCGGCAGAACCGCAGGGATGCTGGTCGAGCTGTACGCGCGCGTGGAGCCCAGCGGATGGCGGCTCGGGGACCGGCCGGGGCGGGACACCAAGCGGTCCAGGTCGTGGCTGGGCGAGGACCTGGACGCGCTGGAGGAGTTCACCCAGGGGTACGAGGGCCCGCTGAAGGTGCAGGCCGTCGGACCGTGGACCCTCGCCACCGCGCTGGAGCTGAGGAACGGTGAGGCGGTCCTCTCCGACCCCGGTGCCTGCCGGGACCTCGCCGGCTCGCTCGCCGAGGGGCTGCGCCAGCACCTCGCCGAGGTGCAGCGACGCGTACCCGGCGCCCGGATCGTGCTCCAGCTCGACGAGCCGTCCCTCATGGACGTCCTGCGCGGGCAGGTGAAGAGCGCGAGCGGCTACCGGACCCACCGCGCCGTCGACCGTCAGCTCGTCGAGTCCACGCTCCGGGACGTCATCGGGGTGCACGCCCCGAAGGGGGAGACCACAGAGGGCGACACCCCACAGAGCGCGGTCGTCGTGCACTCCTGCGCCCCCGACGTCCCCTTCGCGCTCCTCCGCCGCGCCGGTGCCACCGGCATCTCCTTCGACTTCTCGTTGCTCACCGAGCGTGACGACGACACGATCGGGGAAGCGGTGGAAGGGGGCACGAAGCTGTTGGCCGGTGTCGTGCCGACCACGGAGGACCCGTTGTCAGACCCTGCCGGTAGCGTCATGGGTGTCAGGACGCTGTGGCGCAGGCTGGGGCTGCATCCGGGGCTTCTCGCGGAGGCGGTCACGGTCACTCCGACGTGCGGGCTCGCGGGGGTCTCCCCGGCGTACGCGCGCCGGGCGCTCGCCCACTGCGTCAAGGCGGCGAGATCTCTCGCGGACAACCCAGAGTAACGGGAGGACAACACGGTGGCCGGCGACAAGGACGCACAGCCCACATTGGTACCCGCCGAGGCAGCGGTGCCCGCCGAGGCACGCGAGAAGCACGCGCGGCTCGCCGAGCAGATCGAGGAGCACCGCTTCCGGTACTACGTGAAGGACGCTCCCGTCATCGACGACGCGGAGTTCGACCGCCTCCTGCGCACCCTCGAAGGCCTGGAGGAGGAGTATCCCGAGCTGCGTACGCCCGACTCACCGACCCAGAAGGTCGCGGGCGCGTACCAGACGGAGTTCTCGGCGGTCCAGCACCGCGAGCGCATGCTGTCGCTCGACAATGCCTTCACCGACGAGGAGTTGGCCGCCTGGGCCGAGCGCGTCGCGAAGGACGTCGGCACCACCGACTACCACCTGCTGTGCGAGCTCAAGGTCGACGGCCTCGCCGTCAACCTCACCTACGAGCACGGCCGCCTCACCCGCGCGGCCACCCGCGGCGACGGCCGCACCGGCGAGGACATCACACCGAACGTCCGGACGATCGCGGAGATCCCGAACCACCTGACGGGCGAGAAGGTCCCGGACCTCGTGGAGATCCGCGGCGAGGTCTACTTCCCGATGGAGAAGTTCGAGGAGCTCAACGCCCGCCTGGTGGAGGCCGGTGACAAGCCCTTCGCCAACCCGCGCAACGCGGCGGCCGGTTCACTGCGGCAGAAGGACCCGCGCGTCACCGCCACCCGTCCCCTCCACATGGTCGTGCACGGTATCGGCGCCCTGTCCGGTTTCGACGGCCTCACCCGCCTCTCCGAGGCCTACGACCTGCTCAAGTCCTGGGGCCTGCCCACTGCCCGGCACAACACGGTGGTCGACGACCTCGACGGCGTACGGGAGTTCATCGCCCACTACGGCGAGAACCGCCACTCCGTGGAACACGAGATCGACGGCGCGGTCGTCAAGCTCGACGAGATCCCCCTCCAGGGCCGCCTCGGCTCCACCTCCCGCGCCCCGCGCTGGGCCATCGCGTACAAGTACGCGCCGGAGGAGGTCAACACCAAGCTCGTCAACATCCGTGTGGGTGTGGGCCGTACCGGCAGGGTGACGCCGTACGCCCAGGTCGAGCCGGTCACGGTCGCGGGCTCGGAGGTCGAGTTCGCCACCCTGCACAACCAGGACGTGGTCAAGGCCAAGGGCGTCCTCATCGGCGACACGGTCGTGCTGCGCAAGGCCGGAGACGTCATCCCGGAGATCCTCGGCCCCGTGGTCGACCTGCGCGACGGCACCGAGCGCGAGTTCGTGATGCCGGCCGAGTGCCCGGAGTGCGGTACGCCGCTCGCGCCCGCCAAGGAGGGCGACGTCGACCTGCGCTGCCCCAACTCCCGTACCTGCCCGGCCCAGTTGCGCGAGCGGCTCTTCTATCTCGCCGGGCGCAAGTGCCTCGACATCGAGAACTTCGGATACGTCGCCGCCGCCGCCCTCACCAAGCCGCTGGAGCCGTCCGAGCCACCGCTCGTCGACGAGGGCGACCTCTTCGACCTGACCATCGAGCACCTGCTGCCCATCAAGGCGTACGTCCTCGACCAGGACAGCGGCCTGCCCAAGCGCGACCCCAGGACCGGCGAGGAGAAGATCGCCACGGTCTTCGCCAACCAGGAGGGCGCGCCCAAGAAGAACGCGGTCGCGATGCTGGAGAACATCCAGGCGGCCAAGGAGCGGCCGCTCGCCAGGATCCTGACCGGCCTGTCGATCCGTCACGTCGGACCGGTTGCGGCGGAGGCGCTCGCGCGCGCGTTCCGTTCGATCGACCGCATCGAGCAGGCCACCGAGGAAGAGCTCAAGGACACCGACGGCGTCGGCCCGATCGTCGCCGCGGCGGTCAAACAGTGGTTCGCCGAGGAATGGCACCGCGAGATCATCCGCAAGTGGAAGGCCGCCGGCGTCCGCATGGAGGAAGAAGGCTCCGGCGAGGACGAGGGGCCCAGGCCCCTCGAAGGGCTGACGGTCGTCGTGACCGGCACGCTCGAACACCACACGCGCGACGGGGCCAAGGAGGCGCTGCAGAGCCGGGGCGCCAAGGTGACCGGGTCGGTGTCGAAGAAGACCTCATTCGTCGTAGTCGGTGAGAATCCGGGCTCCAAGTTCGACAAGGCGATGCAGCTCAAGGTGCCCGTCCTGAACGAGGACGGCTTCGCCGTGCTGCTCGAACAGGGACCGGACGCGGCTGCGGAAGTCGCCCTTCCGACCGAGGAGTAGGGGTTGAAGGCCACCCGTTCGGCGCATACCAGATGCATACGGGTGGCCGGTCGCATTCGGGCAACCGACGTCGACCGCTGCCCGTGGAAGCCTTGTGCGGCCTACTGTTGAGGTGTGCGCCTGCCGTGCCCGGACGCGTGGTGGGTTTTCGGACGCGGCGCCGTTGAGGGTTGTCGGGAGCGACGGGCCGCGTGGCGCGGGCACCGCCGGCTGTGAGAGGGACGGGAATGGAACCGACCGAGAGCGTCGCCCCGGACTCACGGCTGCGCCTGCGCCGGGTGTCCGGGGCCTGGCGACGGGGGCGCTCCCTGCTCATGGGGGGACGCCCGTTCGAGGGAAGCCGAGAGCGGGGTCCCGGGCAGGAGACGACGGCGGACTCCAGGGTCGGGACAGGCCGGCCGACGGGCCGTGCGGGCGCGAGCGCACGCGGACCCCTCGTACCGGGCCCGGCACAGCTCACCGCCGGCACGGCGGTCGGCACGGGCGGCGCCCCTTCCCTCACGGGCGCGCTCAGTGAGGGCCGCGGACACGAACTGCCGGAGCACGACGCCGAGCGGCACATGTCCTGGCCCGCGCTGCCCGCCGTGATCGTGGGCCTCGCGGGCGCCATCCTGGGCGCCGGCTTCTACCGGGCGTTCGCCGGGCAGCACGCGCTCTTCCCGTCCGGAGCCGTCGGCTGGTCCCTCGCCCTGCTGACCGGCATCATCGTCGGCCATCTCGTCGCCATGGGCCGCGCCCGCTGGTGGGGCGGCACCGGCTCCGGCGCCGCCCTCACCCTCGCCGTCCTGCTGCTGTACGGCTGGGTGGCCGCCGGGATGGTCAGCCTCACCGTCGTCGTCCTCGTCGGCATCGCCCGCCGGGGCCGCTGGCGGCAGGGCGTGCTGCACGGCGCGGTCGACATCCTCGGCATCGGCGCCGCCGCGCTCGTTCTGAGGGTCTTCGGCCGGGTCCCCTCGGTGGAGCGGCCCTGGGACCCGGAGTACTGGAACCTCTATTCGGCGCCCCAGGTGGCGCTGGTCGCCATCGCCTATCTCGTGGTCAGCCGCGCCCTGCTCTGGTATCTGGCCGCGCCGCGCGGCGGTCTCCCCACCGTCGCGCGTACGGCCCTGGTCAGACAGGGGCTCGTCGCCGTCGCGCTGCTCGGCATCGCGCCGCTCGTCTGTGTCGTCGCCACCGCCCAGCCCCTGCTGCTGCCGCTCTTCGCGATCCCCCTCATCGCGCTGGACTCCACCCTGTGGATAGCCCGCGCCCGGGCCGAGGAGCAGCTGCGCGACCCGCTCACCGGACTGCCGAACCGGCAGTGGCTGCTGGAACGGACCTGGACCGCCCTGGACGACGCCGAACGCATCGGGGCGAGGTCGGCACTGATGCTGATCGACCTCGACCGCTTCAGGTCTGTCAATGACACGCTCGGGCATCTCGCGGGCGACCGACTGCTGTTGCAGATAGCGGATCGGCTGCGGGTCGCCCTGCCGCGCGGAGCGGAGGCCGCACGGCTCGGCGGTGACGAGTTCGCCGTACTGCTGCCCGTCGCCGACTCCACGACGTCCGCTTCGCGCGTCGCCCGCAATCTCGTCGCCGCGCTCGGCTCACCGCTCGACCTCGACGGGCTCACCCTCGTCCTGGAGGCCAGCGCCGGGCTCGCCGTCTTCCCCGACCACGCGCTCGACGCGGAGGGGCTGCTGCGGCGCGCGGACGTGGCGATGTACCAGGCGAAGGTGGACCGGACGGGCGTCGAGGTCTACGAGTCCAAGCGGGACTCGAACACACCGGACCGGCTCGGTCTCCTCGGCGATCTGCGGCGTGCGCTGGACGCGCAGGAGGTCGAGCTGCACTACCAGCCGAAGGTCCGCTTCGACGGGCAGGTCGCGGGCCTCGAGGCGCTGGTGCGGTGGGTGCATCCCGAGCGGGGGAAGGTGCCGCCGGACGAGTTCATAGCGATCGCCGAGTCGTCCGGGCTGATGCCGCATCTGACGGAGTACGTGCTGGAGACGGCGCTCGGTCAGGTGGCGCGGTGGCGGGCGCAGGGACTGCACGTCCCGGTCGCCGTGAACGTGTCCCCGCGCGATGTGCATACGCCCGGCTTCGCCGGGGCGGTGGCCGCGCGGCTCGCCCGCCATGGGGTGCCCGCCGGGGCGTTGCAGTTGGAGATAACCGAGCATGTGCTGCTCGAAGACCCCCAGCGGGCCGCGGACACCCTTGCCGGGCTGACCGGGCACGGGGTGAAGATGTCGCTCGACGACTTCGGGACGGGATATTCGTCGCTCGTGCATCTGCGGCGGCTGCCGGTGAGCGAGCTGAAGATCGACCGGTCGTTCGTGGCTCGGCTGGCGATCGACAACGAGGACGCGGAGATCGTGCGCTGCACGGTCGATCTCGCGCATTCGCTCGGGCTGCTCGTCGTCGCGGAGGGGGTCGAGGACGACGAGACGTGGGAGCGGTTGCGGGATCTGGGGTGTGATGCGGTGCAGGGGTGGCTGGTCGCTGCCGCTATGCCGCCGGAGGAGACCACGGCGTGGCTGCGGGCGCGGGGGTCACGGGGGTGGCAGCGGCCGGCTGCGGCGTTGCCTGCGGCGACGGCCGACGAGTAGTTTCCTCGCCCCCGCCGCCCCTACCCGTCCCATCCCCAGGGGCTGCGCCCCTTCGACCCCCGTCGCGTGCGTTTTTCGGCTGCGGGTGGGTGGGGGCTGGTCGCGCAGTTCCCCGCGCCCCTGAAAGAAGAAGCACGGGGCGCAGCCACGGCTTTTCAGGGGCGCGGGGAAGTGCGCGAGCAACCACGAATCACCCGCAGTCGCCCGATCACAGGCGTCCCGAGCCATGAGGCGCCCGGCCCGGCGGCGCAGCGAGCGGCGCGCGCCCCATAGGATTGGCGCCAAACCACACACACTCACCCCAGAGGATCGCTGCATGCCTGGCATTACGCGCGAGGAGGTCGCCCACCTCGCCCGGCTGGCGCGTCTGGAGCTGAAGCCCGAAGAGCTCGAACACTTCGCAGGCCAGCTGGACGACATCATCGGCGCGGTCGCCCGCGTCAGCGAGGTCGCCGACCAAGACGTACCTCCGACCTCGCACCCGCTGCCGCTGACGAACGTCATGCGCGCGGACGAGGTCCGTCCGTCGCTCACCCCCGAGCAGGCGCTTTCCGCCGCCCCGGCCCAGGAGCAGCAGCGTTTCAAGGTGCCGCAGATCCTGGGGGAGGACTGATCACGTCATGACCGACAGCATCATCAAGCTCACCGCGGCGGAGATCGCCGCGAAGATCGCGTCCGGTGAACTCACCGCCGTAGAGGTCACCGAGGCCCACCTGGCCCGGATCGAGGCCGTCGACGAGAAGGTGCACGCCTTCCTCCACGTCGACCGCGAGGGCGCCCTCGCCCAGGCCCGTGCCGTCGACGAGAAGAAGGCCAAGGGCGAGAAGCTCGGGCCGCTCGCCGGTGTCCCGCTCGCGCTCAAGGACATCTTCACCACGGTCGGGGTTCCGACCACCGTGGGGTCGAAGATCCTGGAGGGCTGGATCCCGCCGTACGACGCCACCGTCACCAAGAAGCTGAAGGACGCCGACGTCGTCATCCTCGGCAAGACCAACATGGACGAGTTCGCCATGGGGTCCTCCACCGAGAACAGCGCGTACGGCCCGACCGGCAACCCGTGGGACCTCACCCGGATCCCGGGCGGCTCCGGCGGCGGTTCCTCCGCCTCGCTCGCCTCCTACCAGGCGCCCCTCGCCATCGGCACCGACACCGGCGGTTCCATCCGCCAGCCGGCCGCCGTCACCGGCACGGTGGGCGTCAAGCCGACGTACGGCGCGGTCTCCCGCTACGGCATGGTGGCGTTCAGCAGCAGCCTCGACCAGGGCGGCCCCTGCGCCCGTACGGTCCTGGACGCGGCGCTCCTCCACGAGGTCATCGCCGGGCACGACCCGCTCGACTCCACGTCCATCGACGCCCCGGTCCCGCCGGTCGTCGAGGCCGCCCGCAACGGCAGTGTCGCCGGGATGCGCGTCGGTGTCGTCAAGCAGTTCCGCGGTGAGGGCTACCAGGCCGGTGTGCTCCAGCGGTTCGACGAGTCGGTCGCGCTCCTGAAGGAGCTGGGCGCCGAGATCGTCGAGCTGGACTGCCCGTCGTTCGACCTGGCGCTGGCCGCGTACTACCTGATCGCACCGAGCGAGTGTTCGTCGAACCTCGCCCGCTTCGACGGGCTGCGCTACGGCCTGCGCACCGGCGACGACGGCACCCGCTCCGCCGAGGACGTCACCTCCCTCACCCGTGAGGCGGGCTTCGGTCCCGAGGTGAAGCGCCGCATCATGCTCGGCACGTACGCGCTCAGCTCCGGCTACTACGACGCGTACTACGGCAGCGCCCAGAAGGTCCGTACGCTCATCACGCGCGACTTCGAGAAGTCGTTCGAGAAGGTCGACGTCATCGTCTCGCCGACGACGCCGACCACCGCCTTCCCGATCGGCGAGCGCGCCGACGACCCGATGGCGATGTACCTGGCGGACCTCTGCACCATCCCGACCAACCTCGCGGGCAACGCCGCGATGTCCCTGCCCTGCGGCCTCGCGCCGGAGGACGGGCTGCCGGTCGGGCTCCAGATCATCGCCCCGGCACTGAAGGACGACCGTCTTTACAAGGTCGGCGCCGCCGTCGAGGCCGCCTTCGTGGAAAAGTGGGGGCACCCGCTTCTCGAGGAGGCTCCGTCGCTGTGAGCAACGCACTGTCCAAGGCCAAGGACTTCCAGAAGTCCAAGTCCGGTACGTACGTGTCCATCGCCACCACCGCGTTCGGCGCGTGGGGCATCGCCAAGCGGATCAAGAAGGCCCGCGCGGAGCAGGACACGCTGCGACTGATCGACGCGTCCGTGGCCGCCGTCGGCATCGTCACCGGTCTCGCCATCCTGTACCGCGAACTGAAGCGGCTGGGCGACGACGACGTCCTGCTGGGCTGAGAGGGAAGTTTCCACCGTGACCACCACGACCGACCTGGTGTCGTACGAGGACGCGCTGGCGTCGTACGACCCCGTCATGGGCCTTGAGGTCCATGTCGAACTCGGCACCAAGACCAAGATGTTCTGCGGCTGTTCGACCGAGCTCGGGCAGGGCGCCAACACGCAGACCTGCCCCACCTGCCTCGGCCTGCCCGGCGCCCTCCCGGTCGTCAACGCGATCGGCGTCGAGTCCGCGATCAAGATCGGTCTCGCGCTGAACTGCGAGATCGCCGAGTGGTGCCGTTTCGCCCGGAAGAACTACTTCTATCCGGACATGCCGAAGAACTTCCAGACCTCCCAGTACGACGAGCCGATCGCCTTCAACGGCTACCTCGACGTACAGCTGGAGGACGGCGAGACCTTCCGCGTGGAGATCGAGCGCGCCCACATGGAGGAGGACACCGGCAAGTCGACGCACGTCGGTGGCGCGACGGGCCGTATCCACGGCGCCTCGCACTCCCTGCTCGACTACAACCGCGCGGGCATCCCGCTCATCGAGATCGTCACCAAGCCGATCGAGGGTGCGGGCGAGCGCGCTCCCGAGGTCGCCAAGGCGTACGTCCGTGAGCTGCGCGAGCTCATCAAGGCGCTCGGCGTCTCGGAAGCCCGTATGGAGATGGGCCAGATGCGCTGCGACGTCAACCTGTCGCTGCGCCCGCACGGCCGCGAGAAGTTCGGCACGCGTTCGGAGACGAAGAACGTGAACTCGCTGCGCTCCGTGGAGCGCGCGGCCCGCTTCGAGATCCAGCGGCACGCGGCCGTCCTCGACAGTGGCGGGACGATCATCCAGGAGACCCGGCACTTCCATGAGGACACGGGGTCCACGACCTCGGGCCGTGTGAAGGAGGAGGCCGAGGACTACCGGTACTTCCCCGAGCCGGACCTGGTGCCGGTGGCCCCCTCGCGCGAGTGGGTCGAGGAGATCCGTGCCGGGCTGCCCGAGCTGCCGCTGGTCCGCCGCAACCGGCTCCGCGAGGAGTGGGGCATCAGCGGCACCGACATGCAGGCCATCCTGAACGCCGGTGCGCTGGAGCCGATCGTCGCCACGATCGAGGCCGGGGCGGACGCCGCCTCCGCCCGCAAGTGGTGGATGGGCGAGCTGGCCCGCAGCGCCAACGAGTCCGGCACGTCGCTTGACGAGCTGGCGATCACGCCGGAGCAGGTCGCCCGGGTCACCGAGCTGGTGGCGAAGGGTGACCTGAACGACAAGCTGGCGCGTCAGGTCATCGAAGGCGTCCTCGCGGGCGAAGGCACCCCGGACGAGGTCGTCGACAAGCGCGGTCTGAAGGTCGTCTCCGACGAGGGCGCCCTGACGACGGCCGTCGAGGAGGCGATCGCCGGCAACCCGGCCATCGCGGACAAGATCCGCGGCGGCAAGGTGGCCGCGGCCGGTGCCCTGGTCGGCGCGGTCATGAAGGCCACGCGCGGTCAGGCGGACGCGGCCCGCGTCAAGGAGCTGATCCTGGAGAAGCTGGGCGTCGGCGAGGGCTGAACGACCGGCTGATCGACTGCGTATCCCTGAGGGCGGCCCAGCACGGCGACGGGCCGCCCTCAGGCGTGTCCATGAGGGGGACGCAGGGCGACAGAGTGCCGCGAACTGTCCTGTGAGTTGGCTCCCATCCCGTGTGAGGAGACCCTCAAAGGAGCCAAACGATCACTTCAGGGTGCAACAGTTACCAAGCATTGCTCATGCGTTCTTTGCATGCTGTTCAGTTCCATATGCGGCTGTACACGGTCAAAGATCCACAAAACATCCCCCCCAGGAGTGCGATTCCGTGGCAGCCCTCGCGCGCTGGTGCGTCCGGCACCGTCTCGTCGCCGTACTTCTGTGGCTCCTCGCCTTCGCCGGCACGGCCGCCGGGGCCGCCGTCGCGGGAGCCGCGTACTCGAACGACTACAAGACCCCCGGAACAGAGTCCAGCCGCGCCACCGACCTCCTGAACGACGGCTTCCCCGGCATCGGCGGTGACAACGCCACCGTCGTCTGGCATACGGGCGACGGGTCCGTACGGGCCGCCGCCGTCGAGCAGACGATGACCCGGACCCTCGACGAGATCGCCGAGCTGCCGGGCGTCGCCGCCGTGACCGACCCGTACGACGGCGCCGACGGCGGCCGGATCAGCGAGGACGGCCGTACGGCGTACGCCACCGTCACCTTCGACGAGCCGGCCGAGGACGTGGACAAGGCGCAGGCCGAGGCCGTCGTCGACACCGCGAAGGACGCCGAGGGCGACGGGCTCCAGGTGGAGCTGGGCGGCACCTCGATCGGACTCACCGAGACCTCCGGCGGGCACCTCGCCGAGATCGTCGGCGTGCTCGTCGCCGCCGTCGTGCTCTTCCTGGCGTTCGGCTCGCTCGCCGCCAGCCTGCTGCCGATCGCGACCGCCCTGGTCAGTGTCGGCACCGCCTACGCGGGGATCACCCTGCTCGGGCACGCCATGACGGTCGCCGACTTCGCGCCCATGCTCGGCACCCTGATCGGCCTCGGCGTCGGCATCGACTACGCGCTGTTCATCGTGACCCGGCACCGCAAGGGGCTGAAGCGGGGGCTGTCCGTCGAGGAGGCGGCGCGGAACGCGGTCGCGACCACCGGGCGGGCCGTCGTCTTCGCGGGTGCCACGGTCTGCATAGCCCTGCTCGGGATGCTGATCCTGCGGCTCGGTTTCCTCAACGGGGTCGCGATCGCCGCCTCGCTCACCGTGGTCCTCACCGTCGCCGCCTCCGTCACGCTGCTGCCGGCCCTGCTGTCGTTGATCGGCATGCGGGCGCTGAGCCGCCGCGAGCGCCGCCATCTGGCCGAGCACGGCCCCGAGCCCGAACTGCCCACGGGGTTCGCCGCCCGCTGGTCCGCGTTCGTCGAACGGCACCCCAAGAAGCTCGGCGCGATCGCCCTCGTCGTCATGACCCTGCTCGCCCTGCCCATGCTCGGACTGCGCCTGGGCACCTCCGACCAGGGCAACGACCCCGAGACGACGACCACCCGCCAGGCGTACGACCTCCTCGCCGACGGTTTCGGGCCCGGCGTCAACGGCCCGCTCACCCTCGTCACCAAGGTGGACGGCGCCGCCGACCAGCTCGCGCTCGACAACCTCGACACCGCGCTGAGGGCCACCGAGGGCGTCTCGGCGGTGACCCCGGTGACGTACGACACCGACCGCGACGCCGCGTACCTCACCGTCGTACCGGACTCCTCCCCGCAGTCCGCGAAGACCAGCGACCTGGTCGAACGGCTGCGCGACGAGGTGCTGCCGCGCACCGAGACCGGTACCTCGCTCGATCTGCACGTCGGTGGGGTGACCGCCGGTTACGACGATTTCGCGGACGTGATCGTCGGCAAGCTGCCGCTGTTCGTGGGTGTCGTCATCGGCCTCGGCTGTCTGCTGCTCCTGCTCGCCTTCCGGTCGATCGGGATCCCGCTCAAGGCCGCCGCGATGAACGTGGCCGCCGTGGCCGCCGCGTTCGGCGTGGTCGTCGCGATCTTCCAGTGGGGCTGGGGGAGCGAACTGCTGGGCCTCGGCCGGGCCGGGCCGATCGAGCCCTTCCTCCCCGTGATCATGGTCTCGGTCCTCTTCGGGCTCTCCATGGACTACCAGGTCTTCCTGGTCAGCCGGATGTACGAGGAGTGGCTGGAGACCGGCGACAACCGGCGCGCGGTCCGCGTCGGCCTGGCCGAGACCAGCCGGGTGATCAACTCCGCCGCGGTCATCATGATCTCCGTCTTCCTCGCCTTCGTGCTCAGCGGCGACCGCGTGATCGCCATGTTCGGCATCGCCCTCGCCGCCGCCGTCGCCCTCGACGCCTTCGTCCTCCGCACGCTCCTCGTCCCCGCCCTGATGCACCTGCTCGGCGGCGCCAACTGGTGGCTGCCCCGCTGGCTCGACCGCCGGCTGCCCCGCATCAGCATCGAACCGCCCGAGGCCCGCGCCGCCCATGAGAGGCTGGCCGCCGCGACGGACGCCGAGGCGGCGGACGTACTGGCGGGGGACGCCGAGGGCATACCGGCGCGGGACGCCGACGCGACGGACGTACGGGCGAAGGAGCGACAGCCGGATGTACGCGATATCCCTGGGTGACGACGGAGCCGAACTGCGGCCCCTGGAGCCCTGGCACGCCGAGGAGTTCCTCGCACACCTGGAGCGGGGGCGGGACTTCATCAACCAGTACGTCCCCTTCGGCCAGACCGCCACGGACGTCGTGTCCGCGCGTGCCGTCCTCCAGCGGTACGCCGACATGCGCGCCGCCGACACCGGCTCCCTGCATGGCATCTGGCTCGACGGCAAGCTCGTCGGCGGGGTCCTCTTCCTCAACTTCGACGCGGAGCACGCCAACTGCGAGGTCGGCTGCTGGCTGGAACCCGCCGGCACCGGACGGGGCCTGGTCACGCGCGCGATGCGGATCCTGATCGACTGGGCCGTCGACGTCCGCGCCATCCACCGGGTCGAGTGGATCGCCGCCTCCGGCAACACGCCGAGCCTGGACGTGGCCCGACGGCTCGGCATGGTCAGGGACGGTGTGCAGCGGGAGAGATATCCCCACCGAGGTGTCCGGCACGACTTGGAGATATGGTCCGTCCTGGCGCCCGAATGGCGAGCGGCACGCGCCCGCAGCGCTCACAGCGATCATTAAGAAACCTCTCAGACAACATTCGTACGGTGCGAGGTATGGGAACCAAGACAGCTGACGAGACCGGGGCCGACACGGGCGCCGAGGCCAAGAACGACGACGAGGCGGTGAACGTCACCAAGGAGGACGTGGCGAAGGAGGAAGCCGCGACGGAAGCCGAGGGGCAGACCTCCGCCGACGACTCCGAGGAAGCCGGAGAGTTCGACGACGAGTTCCCGCCCACCGCCGCGAAGGCGTCGCCCGGAGTCGGACAGGGTGCCGCCGGCATCGTGTCCGTCGTGCTGGGCCTCGTCTCGCTGACCGGCGGCTGGGTCGGCACGGTGGCCTCCGCACGCGAGGAGATCACCGGCCAGCTGGAGATGCAGGCCGCGACCAACGCGACCGTCGCCACGCAGCTCCAGGCCGTCTACGGTGACGCCTGGCAGGCCAGCGCGCTGTGGGGCGGCGTCTTCGCGCTGCTCGCACTGCTCGTAGGCGTCGCCGTGCTGGTGCGACCCGCGTTCGGTGACCCCGACCAGGTGCAGACGCCGTGGATCAAGTCCGTCGCCTGGGCCGGTGTCTCGGTCGGCTTCATCGGGCTGGTGCTGGCCGTCCTGAAGTACACCGACATCCTGCTGGTACTGCCCAGTACCTGACGTCCGCCCAGCCAGGATGGCATCTGAGGGGCCTTAGTTCCGTCGTAGGGATACCTACGACGGAACTAAGGCCCCTCATCCGTTCAAGATGCGGAACTCTCCCGATGTGGCGGCCCCGCCTTGGAGACGAAGGTTGAGGCATCGCAACAAGCGAGCCGAGACCGACTCTTCACGAGGGGTACGAGATGTTCGAGTACGAGCTCCAGCAGATCCGTTCCGCAGAGCTGATCCGCGAGGCGGAGCAGTACCGCCAGGTACGCGAGGTACGCCGCGCCCGCCGCGAAGAGCGCGACGAGGAGGGCAGGGTGCCCCGCGAACGCCCACGTCGGCTCCGGTTCCTACGCGCCGCATGACTGTGGGGTGTGGGCGTTCTTGGGCGAGTGCGGGAGGAGTGTGGTTGCCCACGCAGTTCCCCGCGCCCCTGAAAAGCAGAGGCTGCGCCCCGTGCTTTTCGCCTTTAGGGGCGCGGGGAACTGCGCGATCAGCCCCCACGCACCCGCACTCGCCCGACAACCGAACCCCCGAGCTCTGACGCGGAAGCCCGGCATGGAGACGTGGAGGCCTGGTGAACGACAGCTCGGCGGCCGGGCAGCCGCCGATAATCGGTGCCGGAGTGTCCGCGCCTCGTGCGATGCTCGGCGACGTGGAGACCAGGTCCGTCAGTCCGGTGTTCGTCGGTCGTGCCGGCGAACTGGAGGTGTTGCGCGAGGCGTTGGCCCGCGCGGCCGGTGGGGGCGCCGCACGGGCGGCGGGAAGCGGGGGAGACGGGGGCGGGCCACAGGCGCTGCTGCTCGGCGGTGAGGCCGGGGTGGGGAAGACCCGCCTGGTCGAGGAGTTCGCCGCGGAGGCCGTGCGCGCGGGCGCGGTCGTCGCGCTCGGCGGCTGCGTCGAGATCGGCGCCGACGGACTGCCCTTCGCGCCCTTCTCCACCGCGCTGCGCGCCCTGCACCGCCGGCTGCCGGACGAGCTGACCGCCGCTGCCGCCGGTCAGGAACAGGAACTGGCCCGGCTGCTGCCCGAGTTCGGCGAGACCCCCCGCGCACGGCACGACGAGGAGGGCACGGCCCGCCTCTTCGAACTCACCGCCCGCCTCCTGGAACGCCTCGCCGCCGACCGCACCATCGTCCTCGCCCTGGAGGATCTGCACTGGGCCGACGCCTCCACCCGCCACCTCCTCTCCTACCTCCTGCGCACCCTGCGCACCGGCCGCCTCGTCGTCCTCGCCACCTACCGCTCCGACGACATCCATCGCCGCCACCCGCTGCGCCCCCTCCTCGCCGAACTCGACCGCCTCCGCACGGTCCGCCGCATCGAACTGCCCCGCTTCAACCGCGCCGAGGTCGGCCACCAACTCGCCGGCATCCTCGCCGCCGAACCCGAACCGGAGCACGCCGACGAGATCTTCGAACGCTCCGACGGCAACGCCTTCTTCGTCGAGGAACTCGCCGTCGCCGCCCACGACGGCGGCTGCGTCGGCCTCACCGACTCCCTGCGCGACCTGCTCCTCGTCCGCGTCGAACGTCTCCCCGAGGACGCCCAGCGGGTCGCCCGCATCGTCGCCGAGGGCGGCTCCACCGTGGAGTACGCCCTGCTCGCGGCCGTGGCCCGGCTGCCCGAGGACGACCTCATCGAAGCCCTGCGCGCCGCCGTCGGCGCCAACATCCTGCTCGCCGCACCCGGCGGCGACGGCTACCGCTTCCGCCACTCCCTGGTCCGCGAGGCCGTCAGCGACGACCTGCTGCCCGGCGAACGCTCCCGCCTCAACCGCCGCTACGCCGAGGTCCTGGAGGCCGACCCCACGCTCGTCCCGGCCGACGGCCGCGCCACCCGCCTGGCCAGCTACTGGTATCACGCCCACGACGCCGCCAAGGCCCTGCCCGCCGTCCTCGACGCCTCCGCCGAGGCCCGCGCCCGGCACGCCCACGCCGAGCAACTACGGCTCCTGGAGCGGGCGATGGAGCTGTGGGAGGCCGCCCCCGACGCCGTACGCGCCGCACTGCGCCCCATCGACTACACCGAGGTCTACCCTCCCTGCGGCTGCGACCCCGCCACCACCCCCCTGCGCTACCTCGACCTCATGGCCGAGGCCGCCGTCGCCGGACGACTGTGCGGGGAGCGGGAGCGGGCCATGCGGATCACCCGGCGGGCGCTGGACCTGCTCGCGGACGGGGACGACCCGCTGCGCGCCGCCTGGTTCTGGGTGCAGCGGTCGATGCTGACCGAGGGGCTGGCCCGGGGCGACGGCTGGAAGGAACTCGCCACCGCCCAGGACCTGGTGCGCGGTCTGCCGCCCTCGGAGGTGCACGCCGAGGTACTGTCCCGCGTCGCCTGCTGGTCCATGCTCCACGCCCCCGGCCCCGACGCGCTCTCCGACGCCCAGCGCGCCGTCGAGTACGCGCACATGGTGGGCGCCGAGGACATCGAACTGAACGCGCGCCTCACTCTCGGCGGACTGATGGTCGACGCCGGTGACGTCGAGACGGGCATCGCGGAGATGGAGGAGGTCCGCCGCCGCACCCTCGAACGCGGCCACCCCGCCGCCGTCCTGGGCCGCGCCTATGTGAACGTCCCGTCCTGCCTGGAGGGCATCGGACGCTCCCAGGACGCTGTGCGCCTGCTGAGGGAAGGCATCGAAGTCACCGGACGCATGGGCCTGTTGGAGTCCGAGGCCTGGGTCTGGGGCAACCTCGCCGAGTCCCTGCTCTCCCTGGGCCGCTGGGACGAGGCCCTGGAGGCCGTGGAGAAGGCCCAGATCGTCGGCTCCAGCCACAAGCCGCGTGGCCTCAGCAGTCTCATCTGCTCCGCCGTCGCCGTCGCCCGCGGCGACACCCCCGAGGCTCGCCGACAAGTCGCCATCGCCCACGGCCACTACGGCAGCCACAACCCCATGCCCCAGAACAACCTGCCGCTGTCGGCCCTCGCCATCGGCGTCGCCGCCACCGAGGGCCGCCTCCCCGACGCCCGCACCGAACTCGCCCGCGTCCTCGACACCGGCTTCCCCGTCGGCACCCAGCGCTACGCCTGGCCCCTGCTGCTCACCGCCGCGACCGCCGAGGCCGACGCCCGCGTCCTGCCGGCCACCGGGCCCGGCCGCGCCGAGGTCCTCGACCGGATCTTCACCGCGGTCAGGAAACTCACCACCGGCGCACCGATCTGGCTCGCCCACGAACAGTGGGTGCGCGCCGAACTCCAGCGCGCCGAAGGCGTATCCGACCCGGACACCTGGTCCGACGTCGTCACCGCCTTCGAGCCCCTGGAACGGCCCTACGACCTCGCCCGCGTCCGGCACCGCCTCGCCGAGGCGCTGCTGGCCGACGGCGCCGACGACGAGGCCCGGGACCGCGCGACGGAACTGCTGCGGCTGGCCGCCGCCGTCGCCGACCACCTGGGCGCCCGTCCGCTCGCCGACGAGGTCGCCCTCCTGGCCCGCCGTGCCCGCCTGACCTTGAGGCGCGGCCCCGAGCCCGCCCTCACCCCCGCCGACCCCGTCGCCGCGCTCGGCCTCACCGGCCGCGAACACGACGTCCTCCGTCTGGTGGCCGCCGGCCGCACCAACCGCCAGATAGCCGAGGAACTCTTCATCTCCCCCAAGACGGCCAGCGTCCATGTCTCCAACATCCTCGCCAAGCTCGGTGTCTCGGGCCGCGGCGAGGCGGCGGCGGTGGCCCATCGGCTGGGGCTGTTTCCGACGGGGGCCGGGGAGCGGCTGGCAGCGGGCTGACGGCAGGGCGGAGCGCCGAGGAGCAGCTGGCGGTCTACTTCACCTCCAGCTCCAGGATCTTGTCGTCGCCGCCCTCCGGGGAGCCGCGGCCGTCCGTCTCGCTGGTCACCAGCCAGAGCTTGTCGCCGCCGGCGGAGAGGACCGTACGGAGGCGGCCGTAGTCGCCCTCCAGGAAGGCTTGCGGGTCGGCGGAGGCCTTGGTGCCGTCCAGGGGGATGCGCCAGAGGCGCTGGCCCCGGAGGCCTGCCATCCAGACGGAGCCCTCCGCTATGGCGATACCGCTGGGGGAGGCCTCGTCCGTACCCCACACGGCCACCGGGTCGATGTAGCCGGACTTGTCGCCCTTGCCTTCGACGTCCGGCCAGCCGTAGTTCCCGCCGGGCTGGATGTGGTTCAGCTCGTCCCAGGTGTTCTGGCCGAACTCCGAGGCCCACAGGCGCTGCTTGCTGTCCCAGGCGAGGCCCTGGACGTTGCGGTGGCCGTACGAGTACACGACGGAGTTGTCGAAGGGGTTGCCCGGGGCGGGCCGGCCGTCCGGGGTCATGCGGAGGATCTTGCCGCCGAGGGAGTTCTTGTCCTGGGCCAGAGGGCCCTCGTACCGCTCGCCGGTGCTCGCGTAGAGCATCTGGTCGGGGCCGAAGGCGAGCCGCCCGCCGTTGTGGTTCGTGCCCTTGGGGATGGCGCGGAGGATGATGTCGGGGGCGCCGAGCTGCTGGCCGGCGGGCTTCTCGGGGTCGTACAGCATCCGCACGATCCTGTTGTCGGACTCCGAGGTGAAGTACGCGTAGATCATGTGGTCGGAGGCGTAATCCGGGGAGACGGCGATGCCCATGAGGCCGCCCTCGCCGGCCGGGGCGACGCCGGGGACCTCGCCGAGCTCGGTCTTCTTGCCGCTCTCCTCGTCGATTCTGCTGATCGTGGCCTCGTCACGGGAGGACACGAGGAGGCCGCCCTCGGGAAGGGCGGCGAGCCCCCAGGGCGTGTCGAGGTCCTCGGCGACGGTGCGGACCACCTTCACCGAGCCCTTGTCGGGGGGCGCCGCGTCCGCCGCCCGCTCCGACGGGGACGCCGCCGCGCTGCTGCTGCTCGGGGGTGAGCCACCGGCCGCGTCCGGTTGCTCTCCGTCGTCCGAGGAACAGCCGGTCGTCACCAGGAGCACGGCTGCGGCCAACGCGGCCGTCACCACTCGACGTTGCACCATCACGATCCCTTCGACGTGGAGCTTCTACTTGTCTTACACCGCGAGTGCCCCACAGGTTCCACCTCCGCCCGATCAAGAGGATTTTCCGGCTGGCGGGCGACGCCTCAGTCCCAGGATCCCCGG
The DNA here is from genome assembly GCF_024612015.1 of Streptomyces sp. CA-210063. NCBI lineage: Bacteria > Bacillati > Actinomycetota > Actinomycetes > Kitasatosporales > Streptomycetaceae > Streptomyces > Streptomyces sp. CA-210063. Next base: position 3,002,165 of record NZ_CP102512.1, on the reverse strand, counting down.
GCGGGAGGAAGGGCCGCCACCTCCGCCAGATCCGCGGCCGTCAGACGCAGCGCGTGGGCCGCCGCGTTCTCCGTCACCCACCGTGCCTGCTTCGTGCCCGGCACCGGCACCACGTGGGAACCCAGGGACAGCACCCAGGCGAGGGCGACCTGCGCCGGGGTCACGTCGGCCCCGTGACGGGCCGCGACGCGGCGGAGGCCGACGACGAGGGGCTGGTTGGCGGCCATCATGTCGGCGGTGAAGCGAGGGTGACGGGCGCGGAGGTCGTCGGGCTCGAAGCCCCCGCCGGGCGTCAGGGTGCCGGTGAGGAAACCATTCCCCAGGGGCATGGCGGCGAGGAAGCCGATGCCGCGGGCCACGCACCAGGGGAGGAGGGAGTCCAGGGCGTCCCGCGACCAGACCGACAGCTCCGCCTGGACCGCGCTCACCGGGAACACCTGCTGGACCCGCTGGAGCTGGCGGATCGTGGTGTCGTACATGCCCGCGCCCGGCCGGCGGCCCGCCCGCGCGCCCACCGCGCACAGACCCAACGCCCGTACCTTTCCGGCCTGTACGAGTTCCGCCATCGCGCCCCACGTCTCCTCGACGGGGACCTCGGGGTCCGCCCGGTGGAGCTGGTAGAGGTCGATGACGTCGGTCTGGAGCCGACGCAGCGAGGCGTCGCAGGCACGTTTCACATAGCCGGGGCGGCCGTTGGCCACGATGTGCTGCTCGCCCACCAGCAGACCCACCTTGGTGGAGACGAAGGCCTCCGAGCGTCGCTCCTTCAGCACCCGGCCCACCAGCAGTTCGTTGGTGAACGGGCCGTACATGTCGGCCGTGTCCAGCAGTGTCGTGCCGAGGTCGAGCGCCCGGTGCACCGTCCGCATCGACTCGTCGCCCCGTTGCCGCGACCCGGTGTACGCCCAGCTCATCGGCATGCACCCGAGTCCGACGGCCCCCACCTCGAGCGTCGCCGCGCCGATCGTCCTGCGGTCCACCTGGTCGTGACCCTCCCTCTCCTGGCCCCCCAACCTAACCTCTGCCGTACCAGGTACCTGACATAGCCTCCGGAGCATGACTGCTGACGTGACTGCCGACCCGACCGCGGATGTGACCGCCGATGTGTGGCTCCCCATCCCGCCGGACGAGATCGAGGGGCTCCCGCAGGGCCCCAACTACCTCTTCTGGGACGGGGGTGAGGACGGCACGCAGCCGTATCCGGGCGACCCCGAGGACTGCGTCCTGTACGTGGTGCCCTATATGAAGCGCTGGCCGGTGAAGGTGAACCCGCTGGAGCACATGCGGAACCTGCGGGTGATCCAGACGCTCACGGCAGGCGTGGACGACGTCCTCGCCCGGCTGTCCGCGGTCGCCCCCGGTGTCCAGCTGTGCAACGCGCGTGGCGTGCACGAGGCGAGTACGGCCGAACTCGCGCTCACCCTGACCCTCGCCTCGCTGCGCGGCATCCCCGACTTCGTACGGGCCCAGCAACAGGAGCGCTGGCAGGGCGCGTTCCGTCCCGCGCTCGCCGACCGGACCGTCCTGATCGTCGGCTACGGCGCGATCGGCGCCGCCATCGAGGACAGGCTCGTGCCCTTCGAGGTGGCGCGGGTGGCGCGCGTCGCGCGCTCCGAGCGCACCACGGCGCGCGGCCCGGTGCACCCGCTCACCGAACTGTCCGCCCTGCTGCCGCAGGCCGATGTCGTGATCCTCTCCACTCCCCTCACGGAACAGACGAAAGGCCTGGTCAACGCCGATTTCCTGGCCCGTATGAAGGACGGTGCCCTCCTGGTGAATGTTGCCCGCGGAGGCGTCGTCGACACCAAGGCACTGCTCGCGGAACTCGACAGCGGGCGCATCACCGCGGCGCTCGATGTCACCGACCCCGAGCCGCTGCCGCCGGGGCACCCGCTCTGGCGCGCGCCCGGGGTGCTCATCAGCCCCCATGTCGGCGGCCCCACGTCGGCCTTCCTGCCGCGTGCCAAAAGGCTGTTGGTGGACCAGTTGGGGCGATTCGTGAACCGGGAGCCACTGCGCAACGTGGTCCTTACGACAGGCGAGACGGACGACGCGTAATCCACTTCGGGCACCCTCCGCATTCCTTCGGAAGCGGACCGTGCTCGTGTTGCCGCAGGTGGTCACTTAGCGTAGAGAAGCTATGTCCCTGAGTGACGAGACTGGTGTATCGTCCCGACAGGGGCTGCGCCGCGCACCGTCGGCGCCGGGGACGGGACTTGAGACAGCGAGGGGGGCGACGGGCGATGCACGGCCTATGGACGAACGATCCGACGCGGCGGAGTCGCCGACGGCGGCCCTGGCGAGCTGCGACGCGGAGGCACCCGCAGGGGAGTCAGGGCGACCGCGGCGGTCACGGCCAGCACCGCAGGCACAGCAGCCACAGAAAGCACACCCACCCCACGCACCGGGACCAGCGGGACACGGGAGCGGCGTTCACCGGGGAGACCCGGTGAGCCCCCGCCAGTCCTCCTCCACGCTGAGCCCCATGCTCCGGTCGGCCGAGCCACTGCCCGGGCCGCTGCCCCACGGCGGGCCCTCACCCGAGCGCGGTGGCGCGACCCTGCGGGCCCAGCTCGTCCTCGCCCTGCTCTGCGCGGCCTACGCCGTCGGTGCCGCGTTCAGCTGGGGCAATGAGCAAGTCGCCCTCGTCATGGGTGACTTCGGGCTCAGCGCCGCCGCCGGCGCGGCCGCCGTCTCCTGCTTCCGCTACGCGCGCAGCCGCCGCAGCCGCTTTCGGCCCGCCTGGCTGCTGTTCGCCCTGTCGTCCGCCATGGCGGCGCTGGGCAACGGCGTCTGGGGGTGGTACGAGGTCGTCCTGGAGCGGCCCGTGCCCGAGCCGAGCTACGCGGACCTGTTCTTCCTCTGCTTCGCGCCCCCCGCCATCGTCGGCCTGCTGGTGCTCGCCAAGAGGCCCGTGACCAAGGCCGGCTGGGTCTGCCTGGCGCTGGACTCCTGGCTCATCGGCGGCTCCCTGGTCACCCTCTCCTGGAGCCTCGCGCTCGCGCAGAACGCCCAGCTCGAAGACTCCAACACCGCGCACACCGCGCTCTCGCTGGCCTATCCGCTGCTCGACATCGCCCTGGTCAGCATGGTGCTCGCGCTGCACTTCCGGCGCTCCTCGATGCACCGCTCCGCGGTCAACACCGCGATCGGCGCCCTCGCGCTCACGGTGATGTGCGACGCCCTGTTCACCTCGCCCCTGCTGCACGCCAGCTACCGCTCGGGCCAGCTCCTCGACGCCGGCTGGTTCGCGGGCTCCCTGCTCCTCGCCTACGCCCCCTGGGCAGGCCAGCGGCACGGACAGACGGACGAGGGCGGGCACGCGCGCGTGGTGCACGAACACATCCCGGGCCAGCGCCACGACGCGCAGTCGGGACACCGCCACGACGTCCATCCGGGCCACCGGCACGACGGTCCACAGGGAGGACATGTGCACGTGCTCCTCCAGGGCGGAGGTCACAGTCGGTATCCGGCCAACCGCCCCATCGCCGGATCCCTGGCCGCGCTCACTCCGTATCTGGCCGCCGCCGTCTGCACCCTGGGCATCCTCTACAACGTCCTCAACGGCAGCAGCGTCGACCGCGTGGTGCTCATCACCGCCTGCACCGTCGTGCTCGCCCTCGTCGTGCGCCAGGGCATCATGCTCCTCGACAACATCACCCTCACCCAGGAACTGGCCCAGAAGGAGAACCACTTCCGCTCCCTGGTGCAGGGCTCGAGCGACGTCATCATGATCGCCGCCCCGAACGGCATCCTCCGCTACGTCAGCCCGGCCGCCGCCGGGGTCTACGGACGTCCCGCGGAGGATCTCGTCGGCAAGGAGCTGGCCTCGATCATCCACCCCGAGGACCTCGGCTGCGTCGTCCACGAGGTGCGCCGCTTCCTCGCCGCCGACCCCGCCGAGGAGCCCACCACCCGCATCGAGTGCCGCTTCAAGGCCGGCGGTGGGGGCACCTCCCGCTCGAGCGAAGCCGGGAGTGGGGGAGGCTGGCTGAACGTGGAGTCCACGGTCAACCGTCACCACGGCGGCCTCATCTTCAACAGCCGGGACGTGACCGAAAGAGTGCGCCTGCAGGCCCAGCTGCAGCACAACGCCGAGCACGACCCGCTCACCGACCTGCCCAACCGCGCCCTGTTCACCAAGCGCGTCCAGCAGGCGCTCTCCGGCCGCCGCTCCTCCGACCGCGGCATCGCCCTGCGCAACACGGCGGTCCTCTTCATCGACCTCGACGGCTTCAAGGCCGTCAACGACACCATCGGGCACCAGGCCGGGGACGAGCTGCTCGTCCAGGCCGCCCGCAGGCTCCAGGACGCCGTCCGGCAGGGGGACACCGCCTCCCGCCTCGGCGGCGACGAGTTCGCGGCCCTCATCGTCGGGGACGGCTCCCGCGACCGCGCCGCCCGCGAGCAGCACATCTTCGAGCTCGCCGACCGGCTCAGGATCACCCTCTCGCAGCCGTACACCATCGACGGCAACGATGTCCGGGTGGCCGCCTCCATCGGGGTCTCCTTCGCCGAGCCCGGTCTCGGCGCGGGCGAGCTGCTGCGCAACGCCGACCTCGCCATGTACCGGGCCAAGGCGTCCGGCAAGGGCCGCGTCGAGCTGTACAAGCCACAGATGCAGCAGGACGTCGTACGCAAGGCCGAGCTGGCCACCCGGCTGCGGGCCGCGCTGCACGACGGCGAGTTCATGCTGCTGAACCAGCCCGTGGTGGAGCTGGAGACCGGCCGGATCTCATCGGTCGCGACGGCTGCCCGATGGCGCTCGTCCCAGGGGGTGCTGTTCACACCTGCCGAGTTCCTGCGGGTCTCCGAGGACAGCGACAAGACCGCCGAACTGGGCCGCTGGATGCTGGAGCAGGCCGTCGAGCAGGCTGCCGACCGGCTCACCAACGGCATGAACGTACCGGTGTCCGTGCGGATGAGCGCCCGGCGCCTGCTGGACCGCTCGCTGCCCCCCAACTCCGTGGAGACGCTCCTGACCCGCCACGGACTTCCCTCCGGCTCGCTGATCGTCGAGCTGTCCGACACCCAGTTGAAGGGTCCTATGGACGACCTGGAGCGCCGGCTGAACCACCTGAGGCGCCTCGGTGTCCAGATCGCCCTGGACGGCTTCGGCAGCGGCCACGCGGCCATCACGGCGCTGCGCCGGCTTCCCGTCGACGTCCTGAAACTGGACCGGGGCCTGGTCGAGGGGGTCGTGGAATCCTCGCGGCTGAACAAGATCACCAGCGGGCTGCTGCGCATCGCCAACGACCTGGGGCTCCAGTCCGTGGCCGACGGGGTGGACCTGCCCGAGCAGGTCGTCGCCCTGCGCGCGATGGGCTGCACCCATGGTCAGGGCGCCGCCTTCTCCGGACCGCTGGACGAGTACCGGCTGCGCCGGGCCCTGTCCTTCGGGCACTACCCGGTGCCCAGCGGGCCCGCGGAACCCGCGTTCGCGGGCGGTGGGGCAGGGGTGTACACAAGTGGTGTGCCCGCTGTCTACGGAGGCGGAAGTGCCCTTCGCTCACATAATGAGACTCCCGTCCCACCCGCTTGACATGCGGTGCGCGCCGGGGGGAGGGTCTGTGCCATGCGCACCCGAATCCTCGTACTTGGACAGCGCGTCGGCTGAAGCTGGGACCCACCGGAACGACGATCCGGAATCCCCAGCGACCGTATCCGGCGCGCTCCCCTCGCTTGCCTCATGGCACGAGGGGTTTTTTGTTGCACGGGCACCAGTCGAACGCCAGCCGAACACCGCACGAACCTCGCAAAACACCCTCAGCATCGAGAAGAGAATGCCGATGACCGAGCAGGCCACCGGGGCCCACCATCCGCAGCCGCGGCCCCGATCCGGAGGACAGTCCACCCCCGTCGAGCACGTCACGGGTGCGCAGTCCCTCATCCGCTCTCTTGAGGAGGTCGGGGCCGACACGGTATTCGGCATCCCCGGCGGCACCATCCTGCCGGCGTACGACCCGATGATGGACTCCAAGCGGGTGCGTCATGTGCTGGTCCGCCACGAGCAGGGCGCCGGCCACGCGGCCACCGGTTACGCGCAGGCCACCGGCAAGGTCGGGGTGTGCATGGCGACGTCCGGGCCGGGCGCCACCAACCTGGTCACCCCGATCGCGGACGCGCACATGGACTCCGTGCCGCTGGTCGCGATCACCGGGCAGGTCGTGTCCAAGGCCATCGGTACGGACGCCTTCCAGGAGGCGGACATCGTCGGCATCACCATGCCGATCACCAAGCACAGCTTCCTGGTCACCAAGGCGGAGGACATCCCCCGGGCGATCGCGCAGGCGTTCCACATCGCCTCCACCGGCCGCCCGGGACCGGTCCTGGTCGACATCCCCAAGGACATCCTGCAGGCGAAGACCACCTTCAGCTGGCCGCCGACGATGGACCTGCCCGGCTACCGGCCCGTCACCAAGCCGCACGCCAAGCAGATCCGCGAGGCCGCCAAGCTGATCACCGCCGCCAAGCGGCCCGTCCTCTACGTCGGTGGCGGCGTCCTGAAGGCCCACGCCACGGCTGAGCTGAAGGTGCTCGCCGAGCTGACCGGCGCGCCCGTCACCACCACCCTGATGGCGCTCGGCGCGTTCCCCGACAGCCACCCGCAGCACCTGGGCATGCCCGGCATGCACGGCTCCGTGGCCGCCGTCACCGGACTGCAGAAGGCCGACCTGATCGTCGCCCTCGGCGCCCGCTTCGACGACCGCGTCACCGGCAAGCTGGACAGCTTCGCCCCGCACGCCAAGATCGTCCACGCGGACATCGACCCGGCGGAGATCGGCAAGAACCGCGCCGCCGACGTGCCGATCGTCGGTGACGCCCGCGAGGTCATCGCCGACCTGATCCAGGCCGTCCAGAAGGAGCACAGCGAGGGCGGACAGGGGGACTACACCGCCTGGTGGAAGGACCTCAACCGCTGGCGCGAGACCTACCCGCTCGGCTACGACCAGCCGGCCGACGGCTCGCTCTCCCCGCAGCAGGTCATCGAGCGCATCGGACAACTCGCCCCCGAGGGCACGATCTTCACGGCGGGCGTCGGCCAGCACCAGATGTGGGCCGCCCACTTCATCCAGTACGAGAAGCCCGCCACCTGGCTGAACTCCGGCGGCGCCGGAACGATGGGCTACGCGGTCCCGGCCGCCATGGGCGCCAAGGCCGGAGCTCCGGCGCAGACCGTCTGGGCGATCGACGGCGACGGCTGCTTCCAGATGACCAACCAGGAGCTCACCACCTGCGCCCTGAACAACATCCCGATCAAGGTCGCCATCATCAACAACGGCGCCCTCGGGATGGTCCGCCAGTGGCAGACCCTGTTCTACAACCAGCGCTACTCCAACACCGTCCTGCACAGCGGCCCGGACGACGTCAATCCGAACGCCCGCGGCACCCGCGTCCCCGACTTCGTGAAGCTGTCGGAGGCCATGGGCTGCCACGCGATCCGCTGCGAGTCCCCGGACGACCTCGACAAGGTCATCGAGGAGGCGAACTCGATCAACGACCGCCCGGTCGTCGTCGACTTCGTCGTCCACGAGGACGCGATGGTGTGGCCGATGGTCGCCGCCGGCACCTCGAACGACACGATCATGGCCGCCCGGGACGTCCGCCCCGACTTCGGCGACAACGAAGACGACTGAGCGAGAGAGACCCTTCAGACATGTCCAAGCACACGCTCTCCGTCCTGGTGGAGAACACCCCGGGCATCCTGGCCCGGATCGCCGCCCTGTTCTCCCGTCGCGGCTTCAACATCGACTCCCTCGCGGTCGGTGTCACCGAGCACCCCGAGATCTCCCGCATCACCATCGTGGTGAACGTGATCGAGGAACTGCCGCTGGAGCAGGTGACGAAGCAGCTCAACAAGCTCGTCAACGTCCTGAAGATCGTCGAGCTGGAGCCGGGCTCCGCTGTTCAGCGGGAACTCGTTCTGGTGAAGGTGCGCGCCGACAACGAGACGCGCTCCCAGATCGTCGAGATCGTCCAGCTGTTCCGCGCCAAGACGGTCGACGTCTCCCCGGAGGCCGTCACCATCGAGGCCACCGGCTCCAGCGACAAACTGTCCGCGATGCTCAAGATGCTGGAGCCGTTCGGCATCAAGGAGCTGGTCCAGTCCGGCACGATCGCGATCGGCCGCGGTGCCCGTTCGATCACGGACCGCTCGCTGCGCGCCCTGGACCGGTCGGCCTGACACTCGAAACGGGCGGCCGTCGACAGTCGGCCGCCCGTATGCCGAGACCCGAGGACTTTCATTCCCCCCGCCGTCATACGGTGGGACGCAACACCTGCACTCAAGGAGAGAACCCAAAGTGGCCGAGCTGTTCTACGACGCTGACGCCGACCTGTCCATCATCCAGGGCCGCAAGGTCGCGGTCATCGGCTACGGCAGCCAGGGCCACGCCCACGCGCTGTCCCTGCGCGACTCGGGTGTCGACGTCCGCGTGGGTCTGCACGAGGGCTCCAAGTCCAAGGCGAAGGCCGAGGAGCAGGGCCTGCGCGTGGTGACCCCGGCGGAGGCCGCCGCCGAGGCCGACGTCATCATGATCCTCGTCCCGGACCCGATCCAGGCCCAGGTCTACGAGGAGCACATCAAGGACAACCTGAAGGACGGCGACGCGCTGTTCTTCGGCCACGGCCTGAACATCCGCTTCGGCTTCATCAAGCCCCCGGCCGGCGTCGACGTCTGCATGGTCGCCCCCAAGGGCCCGGGCCACCTGGTCCGCCGCCAGTACGAGGAGGGCCGCGGCGTTCCGTGTATCGCCGCCGTCGAGCAGGACGCCACGGGCAACGCCTTCGCGCTGGCCCTGTCGTACGCCAAGGGCATCGGCGGTACCCGCGCCGGCGTCATCAAGACGACCTTCACCGAGGAGACCGAGACCGACCTGTTCGGTGAGCAGGCCGTTCTCTGCGGTGGTACGGCCGCGCTGGTCAAGGCCGGTTTCGAGACGCTGACCGAGGCGGGCTACCAGCCGGAGATCGCGTACTTCGAGTGCCTGCACGAGCTGAAGCTCATCGTCGACCTCATGTACGAGGGCGGCCTGGAGAAGATGCGCTGGTCGATCTCCGAGACCGCCGAGTGGGGCGACTACGTCACCGGCCCGCGGATCATCACGGACGCCACCAAGGCCGAGATGAAGAAGGTCCTCGCCGAGATCCAGGACGGCACCTTCGCCCAGGCGTGGATGGACGAGTACCACGGCGGTCTGAAGAAGTACAACGAGTACAAGACCCAGGACTCCGAGCACCTGCTGGAGACCACGGGCAAGGAGCTGCGCAAGCTGATGTCGTGGGTCAACGACGAAGAGGCGTGATCGCTGCGCTGTGCTGAGCCGGATTCCGCGGCGGTTCCCCTCTTGCGGGGGCGCCGTCGCGGGGCTCTGCCCCGGACCCCGCCCCTCAAGTGCCGGAGGGGCTTTTTCGGGGCACGGTTCCCGTCCGGGTGATCCTTCCGCAGTCGCGTGAGACGACCGTCTCGTCGCCACTACACTGCTGGACTACATACGCGTCAGGCCCACAGCGTCGTGCGTCTTCCACGCGGCCACCACCCTCCACCGCCTGCGGCCGTCGGGACGGCCGTCCGCAGCATTGGACTTGTGAGGACTCACGTGAGCTCGAAACCAGTCGTACTCATCGCTGAAGAGCTGTCGCCCGCCACCGTCGACGCGCTAGGACCGGACTTCGAGATCCGGCACGTCAACGGAGCGGACCGAGCCGAACTGCTCCCGGCCATCGCCGACGTCGACGCGATCCTGATCCGCTCGGCCACCAAGGTCGACGCCGAGGCGATCGCCGCCGCGAAGAAGCTGAAGGTCGTCGCGCGAGCCGGCGTCGGCCTGGACAACGTGGACGTCTCCGCCGCCACCAAGGCCGGCGTGATGGTCGTCAACGCCCCCACCTCGAACATCGTGACCGCCGCCGAGCTGGCCTGCGGTCTGCTCCTCGCCTCCGCCCGCCACATCCCGCAGGCGAACACGGCGCTGAAGAACGGCGAGTGGAAGCGCAGCAAGTACACGGGCGTGGAGCTGGCCGAGAAGACCCTCGGTGTCGTCGGCCTCGGCCGCATCGGTGCCCTGGTGGCCCAGCGCATGTCCGCCTTCGGCATGAAGGTCGTCGCCTACGACCCCTATGTGCAGCCCGCGCGGGCCGCGCAGATGGGCGTCAAGGTCCTGTCGCTGGACGAGCTGCTCGAGGTCTCCGACTTCATCACCGTCCACCTGCCGAAGACCCCCGAGACGGTCGGCCTGATCGGCGCCGAGGCGCTGCACAAGGTCAAGCCGTCGGTGCGCATCGTCAACGCCGCGCGCGGTGGGATCGTCGACGAGGCCGCGCTGTACTCGGCGCTCAAGGAGGGCCGGGTCGCGGGCGCGGGCCTCGACGTGTACGCCAAGGAGCCCTGCACCGACTCGCCGCTGTTCGAGCTGGACGAGGTCGTCTGTACCCCGCACCTGGGCGCCTCGACCGACGAGGCCCAGGAGAAGGCGGGTATCGCGGTGGCGCGGTCCGTGCGCCTCGCCCTCGCGGGTGAACTGGTCCCGGACGCGGTGAACGTCCAGGGCGGTGTCATCGCCGAGGACGTCAAGCCGGGCCTGCCGCTCGCCGAGCGCCTCGGCCGTATCTTCACCGCGCTGGCCGGTGAGGTCGCGGTCCGTCTCGACGTCGAGGTGTACGGCGAGATCACCCAGCACGATGTGAAGGTGCTGGAACTGTCCGCGCTCAAGGGTGTCTTCGAGGATGTCGTCGACGAGACGGTCTCCTACGTCAACGCTCCGCTGTTCGCTCAGGAGCGCGGTGTCGAGGTCCGTCTGACGACCAGCTCGGAGTCGCCGGACCACCGCAACGTCGTCACCGTGCGCGGCACGCTCGGCAGTGGCGAGGAAGTATCGGTCTCCGGCACGCTCGCCGGTCCGAAGCACCACCAGAAGATCGTCGCGGTCGGTGAATACGACGTCGACCTCGCCCTCGCCGACCACATGGTCGTCTTCAGCTACGTCGACCGTCCCGGGGTCGTCGGCACCGTCGGCCGTATCTTCGGCGAGGCCGGCATCAACATCGCCGGTATGCAGGTCGCCCGCTCCACGGCCGGTGGCGAGGCCCTCGCGGTTCTCACCGTCGACGACACGGTTCCCCCGCTGGTCCTCGCGGAGGTCGCGGAGGAGATCGGCGCGACGTCGGCGCGGTCGGTGAACCTGGTCTGAGGTTCGTTCTTCAAGGAGGCGGGGCCTGGTCACCTGGGGTGGCCGGGTCCCGCCTTTTTCGCCCCCGCCGCCCCTACCCGTCCCATCCCCAGGGGCGCTGCCCCTTCGACCCCGAGGGGTTCGTTGTCGGGTGCGGGTGGGTGGGGGCTTGTCGCGCAGTTCCCCGCGCCCCTGAAGGGGCGCGGGGAACTGCGCGAGCAACCACGACGGACCCGCGGTTGGGGGGCGAAGGGGCGCAGCCCCTGGGGATGGGAACGGGTAGGGGCGGCGGGGGCGAGGAAAGGCGGCGGTGCGGGGTGGTGGTGCGTGCCAGGATGACGGGGTGCCGCAGAACATATTTCACGCGCCGTTCGTCGGGCGGGACGCCGAGCTGGCCCGGTTGACGGATGTGCTGGACCGGGCCGGGGCGGGTGAGCCCCGGGCGGTGCTGGTCGCGGGGGACGCGGGGGTGGGGAAGAGCCGGACGCTGGCGGAGGCGGCGGCGTACGCGGTGGGCAAGGGAACGACCGTGCTCACCGGGCACTGTGTGGACCTGGGTGATGTCGGTCTGCCGTACCTCCCGTTCACGGAGATCCTCGGCGCCCTCGCCGCGGACGAACGATTCGCGCCGCTCCTCCGGACGCACCCGGCGACCGGCCGCCTCCTCGGTGGCGGCGCGTACGGCGGTGACCGGCTGCAGCTCTTCGAGGGCATTGCCGCGCTGCTGGCGGACCTCGCCGAGACGACCCCCGTCCTGCTCGTGCTGGAGGACCTGCACTGGGCCGACCAGTCCTCCCGCGACCTCCTCCGCTTCCTGCTCAGCCGGGGCGTGCTCCAGCGCCCCACCCCCGGCACCCCCGCCCACCGCCTCGCCGTCTTCGCCTCGTACCGCGCGGACGACCTGCACCGCCGCCACCCGCTGCGCCCCCTCCTCGCCGAGCTGGTGCGGCTGCCCGCCGTGGAGCGGCTGGAGCTGCGGCCGATGCCGGACGCGGAGGTCACTCGGCTGGTGCGTTCGCTGCGGGCCGAGCCGCCGGACGACGCCACGGTCGGCCGGATCGTGGAGCGGGCGGAGGGCAACGCGTTCTACGCGGAGGAGCTGCTGGCCGCGACGGCGGACGAGCCGGGGACGGTGCTGCCGAGCGGTCTGGCCGACGTCCTGCTGATCCGTATCGAGCAACTGCCCGGCGCCGCCCAGCAGGTGCTGCGCACGGCGGCGGTGGCGGGCCGCAAGGTGGAGCACGACCTGCTGCGGGACGCCGTACAACTCCCGGACGAGGAGCTGGAGTCGGCGCTGCGGGAGGTGGTGGGGCGGCAGTTGCTGCTGCCGGGTGCGGGGGCGACGTACGAGTTCCGGCACGCTCTCACCCGGGAGGCGGTCTACGCGGATCTGCTGCCGGGCGAACGGGTGCGGCTGCACGGGATGTTCGCCAAGCTGCTGGCCCGCCGGGGGCGCGCGGGGGAGAGCGCCGAGCGGGCCCACCACTCGCGTGAGAGCCATGACCTCGCCGACGCGCTGACCGCGTCCGTCGAGGCCGCCGACCACGCGCACCGGATCGGGGCGCCCGCCGAGGAGCTGCGGCATCTGGAGGGTGCCCTCGATCTGTGGTCGTCCGTGGACGCCGGTGCCCGGCCCCGGGACCTCGACACGGTCACCCTCACCCTGCGCGCCTCGGCCGCCGCCGCGCGCGCCGGGGAGAACCACCGCGCGGTCTCGCTCACCCGCTCGGCGCTGGCCGGAGCCGGTCCGGACGCGGACTCGGAGCTGGCCGCCCGGGTGCGCTACACCCTCGCCGGGGACCTGATACGCGTGGACCACATGGAGGCCGCGTTCCGGTACAGCAGCGAGGCGCTGGCGATGATCCCCGCCGAACCGCCGTCCCGGACCTGGGTGTGGGCGGCGGCCACGCATGTCATGGCGGCGCGGTACTTGGGGAAGGTCGGGGAGGCCGGTCGGGTCGCGAGTGATGCGCTGCGTGTCGCGGGGCGGCTCGAACTGGTCGATGCCCAGGCCGACTTGATCATTTCCGTGGTCGGTCTCGACGCCCGGAACAACCGGCGCTCCGAGGAGGGCCGTGCACGCCTGCGCCACGCCCGCGAGCTGGCCCGCGGGGCGGGCAACGTCCCCGTCGAGATGCGCGCCCTGTTCAATCTCGCGGTCGGCTGCTTCGAATCCGGTGACCTCGACGCCTGCCTCGACTGGCTCTCCGAGGGCCTCGACCGCGCGGGCCGCGCCGGTCTTCTCTCCTCCCCGTACCCGGTGGAGATGCGCTACCTCCACTCCCTCTGCCTCTACACCCTGGGCCGCTGGGACGAGTGCGTCCGCTCGGCCGCCGAAGCGGACCGGCTGCCCGCCGCGGGCGGCTACGCGATCGGGCCCGCCCTGTGCGTCGCCTTCGCGCGCGGCGACGAGAGCGCCGTGGACCGGGCCCGCGCGCTGCTCGACGGGCCGTTCGACTGGATGGCCGCGCAGGTCGCGGGCATCGTCCTCACCGAGGCGGCCGTGGGGCGGCGCGATCCGCAGGCCGCGGTCGGGCAGTTCCGCACGACCGTCGCCGCGCTCTCCGACGCCTCGGGCTCCCGGCCCGACGTCACCGTACGGCTCGCCGCCCTCGCGCTCTCCGCGCTCGCGGACGCGGCGGTGGAGCGGCGGTCGGTGGGGGACGAGGCGGGCGCTCGCGGCTGGGCCGCCCTCGGGGGTGAGCTGGTGGAACTGGCGCGGGCCACCGCCGCTCTGGGGGAGGAGGGGATCGAGCAGGGGCCGGAGGGGCTTGCCTGGCTGGCCCGGGCCGAGGCGGAGTGGGTGCGGGTGTGCACCGGGCCCGATGCGGGGGCGTGGCGGAGAGCGGTGGACGCGTTCGCGTTCGGCGACCCGTACGAGCGGGCCCGGTGTCGACTGCGGCTCGCCGAGGCGTTGTTGGGGGAGGGGGCGCGGGAGGAGGCCACGGCTCAGGCCCGGCTGGCGGGCGAGACCGCCGACCGGCTGGGCGCCGTCGTGCTGCGTGCGGCCCTGGACGCGCTCGTCCGGCGGGGGCGGTTGGCGGAGGCTTCGGAGGGCGAGGGCATCCCCGCCCTCACCGCGCGGGAGAGCGATGTGCTGCGGCTGCTCGCGCTCGGGCGCACCAATCGGCAGATCGGTGAGGAACTGTTCATCACCGGGAAGACGGCCAGCGTGCATGTGTCGAACATCCTGGCCAAGCTGGGCGCGGCGAGCCGTACGGAGGCGGTGGCCATCGCGTACCGGGAGGGACTGATCACGGCCGGCCCGCCGCGCTGACTTCCTGCGCCTCCGCCGGGGCGCAGCACTCCCCGTCGCGATCCCGAGCCCCTGCGCCCCGCAGCGTCAGCACCGCCGGCACCGCCGCTCCGAGCAGGACCACGGCCCCCGCGACCGCCGCGCCCTGCATTCCGCTGGTGAAGGCGGCCCGGGCGGCGGTCGCCAGCGCCTCGCCCGCGGCGCCGGGGAGTTGGTCGGCGACGGCCAGGGCGCCGCCGAGCGTCTCGCGGGCCGGAGCGGGCGCGGAGGCCGGGATCTCGTGGTGGTAGACGGCGGTGCCGATGGAGCCGAGGAGGGCCATGCCGAGGGCGCCGCCGAACTCCTGGCTGGTTTCGAGGAGGGAGGAGGCGGAGCCGGCACGTTCGACGGGCGCGGTGCCGAGGGCGAGGTCGGTCATCTGGGACAGGACGGTGACGATGCCGGCGGCGAGGACACCGCAGCCGGCGAGGACGAGCCAGAGGGAGTCCGGACCGGCGCCGGCCAGCAGCGCGTAACCGGCCGCGGCGGTCACGAAGCCCGCGGACACCACGTACGCCCGGTTCACACCCCGCTGCACGAGCTGCGTCGTGACCGGCGCGGCGACGCCGATGAGTACGGAGGGGAGCAGCCCCCACAGCGCGGCCTCCAGTGCGCTCTTGCCGAGGACGGACTGGAGGTACTGGGTGGTGAAGTAGGCCGAGCCCATCATCCCGAAGGCCGCGACGAGGTTGAGGACGAGGGCCGGGGTGAAGCCGGGGCCGCGGAACAGCGCGGGGGAGAGCATCGGTGAGGCCGCGGTGCGCTGCCGGTGGACGAAGAGAGCCGCGAAGAGCAGACCGACCGTCACCGACATCACGTAGCGCACGCTCCAGCCCTCCGACGGGATCTCCTTGAGGCCGTAGACGACGGGCAGGACGGCGGCCATCGACAGCGGGATGCTCAGCAGGTCGAAGCGGCCGGGTGCCGGGTCCCTCGACTCGGGGAGCAGGACCGGGCCGAGGACCAGGAGCAGCGCCATCGCGGGGAGGTTCACCAGGAAGACCGAGCCCCACCAGAAGAACTCCACCAGCACACCGCTCAGCACGGAGCCGAGCGCGATGCCCGCCGTCATGACCCCCGACCAGATGCCGATCGCCGTCGCCCGCTGGCCCGGGTCCGTGAACATCGTGCGGACCAGCGCCATCGTCGACGGCATGAGCGTCGCGCCGCCGATGCCGAGCACCGCACGCGCCGCGATCAGCGTCTCGGCACTGTTCGCGTACGCGGCCACCAGTGACGCCGCGCCGAACGCCGCCGCGCCGATCAGCAGCAGCCGGCGGCGGCCGACGCGGTCACCGAGCGAGCCCATCGTCATCAGCAGCCCGGCCAGCACGAACGCGTAGATGTCGAAGATCCACAGCTGCTGCGTGCCGCTCGGCTCCAGATCCGCGCTGATCGCGGGCACCGCGAAGTACAGCACCGACACGTCCATCGAGACCAGCAGCAGCGGAAGCATCAGGACGCACAGGGCGGTCCATTCACGGCGACCGGCCCGTCCCCGAGGGGCGTCGGGGGCGGACGGGTTCTTGGGTTTCGACGTCATGACGGCGACTGTACGGGCGTCTTATACGCTCGTCTAGTACGAGCGTATAAAACATGCGTCTAGGACGGTCGTATGGCGGCGAAGCTACGCTGACCGGCATGGGACACCGTGAGGATCTGCTCGAAGGCGCCAAGCGCTGCCTGCTGGAGAAGGGGTTCGCGCGGACGACGGCGCGCGACATCGTCAAGGAGTCGGGGACGAACCTGGCGTCGATCGGCTACCACTACGGCTCGAAAGGCGCGTTGCTGGCGCAGGCGTACGTGGCCCTGGTCGGAGACCTGTCCCAGGCCTTCGACGCGGAGGAGCCGGTGACGGGCGGGGCCGAGCCCGGGTCGGTCGAACGGTTCGAGGAGGTGTGGGGCAACGTCATCGACACCATGCGCGAGCCCGGTTCGATGTGGCGGCTCAGCATGGAGATCATCGTCATGGGCGACCAACTGCCCGAAGTCCGGGACCACTTGGCGCTGGCGCAGCGCGAGGCCGGGCGGGGCCTGATCTCGATGTTCATGGGCGGCCGGGGCGAGGACGTCACGGAACAGGACGTCGACACCCTCGGCAAGTTCTTCGTGACCCTGATGACCGGGCTGATCGCCCAGTGGACCTTCGACCCGCCGAGCGCCCCCGAGGCCGACCAACTCGCCGAGGGGCTTCGCCGGGTGATGGCGGCCGCGGCGAAGGCCGGGGGTGCGGGGGGCTACGGGGTCTAGGCCCGGACAACCGCCTCGGACGAGGCGAACCCCCTAGCCCGCCGGCCAGACCGTCATGTCCGCGGTGACGAAGCCGGCCTCGCTGTCCCCGAGCGCCGTCGACTTCACCTGGACCACCAGCAGGGCGATGTCTCCGGAGGGGTGCTTGACGCAGAACTCGCTGCCGGCCGCCGCCCCGGCAAGGGTGAAACTGCGGTTCTCGGCGCCGGTGAGGGCGATACGGCATGTTGCGAGGGTGGCGCCCGGATCGGCGTACATCATCGTGATCACGAGGGGCCGTCCCCGTAGAGCGGCTCGCCCAGTGCCGCGAACGCCGCCGTCTGGCCCAGCGCGAAGACATCGGTCGCCGGCGTGACGTCACCCCCGGTCGCCTGCTCGGGAGCCATGAACTGCGGTGTGCCGACCGCCGTGCCGGTGGCGGTGTTCGAGGTGATGCCGGAGGCCAGCGAGATACCGAAGTCGATCACGCGGGGCCCGTCGGCGGCCAGCAGCACGTTCGACGGCTTCAGGTCGCGGTGCACGATGCCCTCGTCGTGGATGGCCTGCAGGGCCTCGGCCACCCCCGCCATCAGCCACAGCACCGTCGGCACCGGCAGCGGCCCGCGGCGGCCGACGGCCTCCGCGAGGGAGGGGCCGGGTAAGTACAGCGTGGCCAGCCAGGGCGGTACGCCGTCCGCGTCGGCGTCGATCACCTCGGCGGTGTACGCGCCCCGGACCCGCCGGGCCGCCTTGATCTCCCGGCCGAAGCGCCGCCGGAAGGCCTGGTCGTCGGCCAGCTCCGGGCGCACCACCTTGATCGCCACCGGCCGGCCGCCCTGCGTGTGCGACAGATGGACCCGGCCCATGCCACCCGCGCCGAGCCGGGCCGCGAGGCGGTAGCCGGCCACCTGGGCCGGATCGTCCGCCTGCAACGGCTGGAACACCTCAGTCGCGTTGTTCAACGGTTCACGTCCCCCTGATCCCCCGGCCCCCGGCCCCCTAGGCCGGGACGAGCTTCCCCGCCCGCATCTCGATCGAACGGTCCGCGAAGTGGCGTACGACCGCACGGTCGTGGCAGATGAAGAGGTACCCCAGCTCCAGCTCGTCCTGGAGGTCGGCGAGCAGGTTGAGGACTCCGGCCCGGATCGACGGGTCGAGGGCGGACACCGGCTCGTCGAGGACCAGCAGGCGGGGCTCGGACGCCAACGCCCGGGCGATCCCGGCACGTTGGCACTGTCCGCCGGACAGCTCGTGCGGGAAGCGGTCGCCGTAGGCCGGGTCCAGGCCGACCCGGTCGAGGAGTTCGGCGACCCGGGCGGGACCGGTGGCGTCCCAGCGGCCCTGGACGCGCAGAGGCTCCGCCACCGCGTCCCGGATGCGGTGGCGGGGACTGAGCGAGCCGTACGGGTCCTGGAAGACGGGCTGCATACGGGGGCGGAGCGGGCGCAGCTCACTCTCGGTGAGGGCGGTCAACTCCCGCCCCTCGAAACGGACTTCGCCCGACTCCGGGCGCCGCAGCTGGAGCACGGCGGCGACCGTGGAGGACTTGCCGCAGCCGGACGGGCCGTTCAGGGCCAGGGTCTCGCCCGCGTCCACCGTGAAGGACACCCGGTCGACCGCGGTGACCGTGCCGTAGCGGACGACCAGGTCGCGTACGCCGAGCAGAGGGTCGCTCTGGTTCATGCGGGCTCCTGGTTCATGCGGGCTCCTGGTTCATATGGGTTCCTGGTTCATACGGGCTCCTGGAACAACTCGGCTGCGGGGTAGGGGACTTCGTCCCACCGGTGGCAGGAGACCTCGTGACCGTCGTCGGCCGTCGGCCACGGTCGCGGTTCCTCGTGACGGCAGCGGTCCTCCACCAGCGGGCAGCGGGGGGCGAAAGCGCAGCCCGGTGGGAGGGCGTCGGGGGTGGGCGGCGAGCCGGGAATGGAGGGCAGCCGACGGCGACGACGGCCGGCGGCAGCGCGAGGATCGTCACCGCCGACGCTGTCGGCAGCGCTGCCGGCCTCGGGTGGCAGTGACGCCAGCAGGCCCGCCGTGTACGGCGCTCGGGGTCGCCCCAACACCCCTTTCGCCGGGCCCTGTTCGACCTGACGCCCGGCGTACATGACCAGGACGCGGTCGGCGTGTTCCCGGACGACGCCCAGGTCGTGGGTGACCAGCACGAGCGCGGCGCCGACCGCCTCGCGCTGCTCGCTGAGGACCCGCAGCACCTGTTCCTGGAGCTCCGCGTCGAGCGCGGTCGTGGGTTCGTCGGCGACGACGACGTCCGGTTCGTTGATCGTCGCCATGGCGATCACCGCTCGCTGACGCATACCGCCGGAGTACTCGTGCGGATAAGCCCGCGCCTTGCGTACGGCGTCCGGGATCCCGACCCGGTCGAGCGCGGCGACCGCACGGGCGCGGGCCTCCTTGCGCGAGACGCCCGCCACCGACCGTACGGCGGCGGCCAGTTGGTCGCCCACGGGGTGCACGGGGGAGAGGGCGGAGAGGGCGTCCTGGGGGACGAGGGCGATACGGCGGCCACGGTGGGCGGCGATGTCCGTCTCACCCCGCAGCCGTACGGTTCCGCTCGTCGTCGCGCCCCTCGGCAGCATCCCGAGCAGTGCCCGGGCCGTGAGGGACTTGCCCGCGCCCGACTCGCCGACCAGGGCGAGCACTTCGCGCGGGCGGACGTCGAAGGACAGACCGCGCACGGCCTCCACCCCGTTGAACGCGATCCGCAGCTCGCGTACCGACAGGAGTACGTCGTCAGGCGTCAACGGGGGCCTCCTTCGCCATGGTCCGTCCGCTCTTCGAGCCCGTGGGCCCCTTGGAGTTCCGCGCACTCCGGCCGGTCTTCCGGCCGCGCTGCCCCTCCGCGTACGCCGCCCCCGACACCGCCAGCCCGGCCAGCAGGGCCAGGGCGACCGCCGGGGCCAGGGCGGCCCACGGGGCGCGTTCCACGTACGCGCGGGACTCGTCGAGGAGCAACCCCCACTCGGGGGTGGGCGGTTGGGCGCCGAGGCCCAGGAAGCCGAGGGAGGCGAGAGCCAGGGCGATGCCCGGGAGACGGAGGACGGCGTGACGGGCGACCGGGGCGGCGACGGACGGGAGGACGTGCCGGGTGAGGATCCACCACGGGCTCGCGCCGATGGCCCGTTGAGCGGTCAGGAACGTGGACGCGCGGACCTCCTGGACCAGCGCCGCCGCGTGGGCGGACAGGGCCGGCCAGGAGATCAGGGCCACGGCGAGGGCCGCGCCGCCCGTACCGGGGCCGGCCGCGGCGGCGACGAGGATGCCGGCGATCACCGGGGGCAGCGCGTTGGCGATGTCCGCCGCGCCCTCGGCCACGCCCGGCAGGAAGCCGAGCGCGAGAGAGACCAGCAGGCTCAGCGCGCAGACCGCCGCCGCGGTACCGACCGTGGAGGCCGCGCCGTGGCCGAGGCGGGCCAGCACGTCACGGCCGAGCCCGTCCGTGCCGAGCGGGTGCCCCCAGGACGGCGGGAGGAGACGTGCGGTGGTGTCCACGGCGTACGGGTCGCGCAGCAGGCCCCAGCCGATGGTGACCAGGAGGACGACGGCCAGGGCCAGGGGTATCGCCGGGTGGGTGCGGACCGGGCGGGCCGGCGGGAGGGTGAGGCCAGCGTCGCGCAGGGCCGGGCCGAGGAGCCGGCGCCGGGCGAGGGCAGCCAGGGCGCCGGCGACCAGGCCGAGGGCGAGGAGGGCGAGGATCGAGCCCTGGAGGAGGGGGAGGTCCTGGGACTTGGCCGCCCCCAGCGCCGTACGGCCGATGCCGGGCACCGCGAACACCGTCTCCACGGCGACCGCGCCGCCCGTCAGGCCCACGGCGGCCATGCCGAACTGCGGTACCAGGGGCGGCAGTACACGGCGCAGCGCGGCCGCCGAGATCCGGGCCCGGCTCACGCCCGCGCCGCGCCACAGCTCCACCCAGCGCTCGTCGAGCACGGCGGGCAGCGCGTCCGCGACCAGGCGGCCCAGCAGACCGCCGGCCGGGACACCGAGGGCGATCGCGGGCAGGACCAGGTACTCGGGGCCGGCCCAGCCCGCCGTCGGCAGCCAGCCCAGCCACACCCCGCACACCAGCAACGCCACCGTGGCCAGCAGGAACTCGGGCACGGCGGCGAGCATCGCGGCGAACGCGCCGGCCGAGCCCCGGCCCCGTACGAGCACCGGGGCGACCAGCGCGCAGGCCAGCAGCACCGCGACGGCGAAGGCGGCGCCCATCACACCGAGGGAGACCTGGAGGCCGGAGACCACCGAGGGAAGCACGTCCGTGCCCGACACCCACGAGGTGCCCAGATCGCCGCGCAGCAGCCCCGAGGCCCAGCCCCCCAGCAGGGAAAGGGGACCGGCACCCAGGCCGAGGTCGTCACGGATCGCGGCCAGCGCCTCGGGCGTGGCCTCCTGCTCTGCGGACCGGGCGCGCAGCACGGTCAGCGCGGGATCGCGGCCGGACAGCCACGGCAGCAGACCGACGACGGCCAGCACGGCGACCAGACAGACGAAGCGGGTGAGCCCGGCGGGACCGACCAAGTGCCTGGCGGCACGCCGCACTCGGGTGGGACCGGCGAACTTCGTCGAGGCACGTCGTACTCGGGCCGGACCGGTGAACTTCCTTGCGTCAGGCCCCACTTGAGCCGTACCGGCGGACTCGCCTGCGGCGGGCCCCACTGGGGCGGAACCAGCCGACTCCCCTGCGGCAAGGCCCACTTGGGGGGAACCGGCCGACTCCGCTCCGGCACGGTTCTCCCGCGCCGCGTCGGGCGGCCTCTCCGCGCCCCGATCCACTCGCGCCGCGTCTGCCGACTTCCCCACGGCTTTCCTCACTTGATGTACGTGTCCGCCGTGACCAGCTCCCGCTCGCGCGGGTCGTGCGCCGCGTCCACGACTCCGGCCGCGTCGCCCTGGATGACCCGCTCGTGGAGCATCGGCACGGCCGCGTCGGTGGTGAGGACGGCGGCCTCGGCGTCGATGACGGCCTGGCGGCGGGCGTCGCCGGCGGCGGTGTCGGCGGCCTTGTCGAGGGCCGTGTCGACGGTCTTGTCGGCGAGCTGGGAGAGGTTGAAGGAGCCGTCGGAGGCGAAGTCGCTGTACAGGTACGCGGCAGGGTCGCCGGAGTCGAGGACGGTCGCCCGGGAGAGGATGAACGCGTCGAACTCGCCCGCCAGCGCGTCGGATTCGATGTTGGCGTACTCACGCACGTCGAGCTTCACCTTGAACCCGGCCTTCTGCAGCTGCTGCTGGAGCGTTGCCGCGACCTCGGGCAGCTCGGCGCGGTCGGTGAAGGTGCCGATGGTGATCGACTTGCCCGACGGGTCCCCGGCCTCGGTGTGTTTCACGGTCGAGCGCAGCTCGGCGGCCCAGGGGAGCGCGGGGCCCAGCAGCCCCTCGGCGACATCCGCCCGCCCCTCGTACACACCGTCGACGATCGACTTCGCGTCGATGGCCTCACGGGCGGCGGCGCGCAGCGAGGCGTCCTTGAAGACGCCCTTCTCGGTGTTCAGGTACAGGGTGTTGGTCCGGGGCATCGGGACCTCGGTGATCAGGTCCTGGTCGAGCACGGCCGCCTGCGACACCGGGATCGCCTCGACGATGTCGGCCTCGCCGGTGCGCAGGGAGGCCGCGCGGGCGGTGCCGTCCGGCACGAACTTCACGTCGATACCGGGGGCCTTGGCCTTGCCGCCCCAGTAGTCGTCGTAGCGGTCGAGGGCGGCGGAGGCGGTGCCGTTGACCTTGGTCAGCTCGAAGGGGCCGGTGCCCGCGCCGACGGGGTTCACCGTTTTCCCCTTGTACGCCTTCGCCGCGAGGATCGACAGTTGCGGCGAGCTGAGGCGCTGCGGGACGAGCGGGTCCTCGGTGCCCGTGGTGACGGTGACGGTATTGCCGTCGGCCTTCGCCGTCAGGTCCACGCCGTCGAGGATGCGGGGCTTGGGGGAGGCGGTGGCGGCCACGGTGAGCGACTTGACGACGGCCTCGCCGGTGAGCTTCGTACCGTCGTGGAAGGTGACGCCGTCCCGGATCGTGAACGTCCAGGTCTTCCCGGACCGCTCCCACTCGGTGGCCAGCGCGGGCTGTGCGTCGCCCTCCGCGTTCAGCTTCACCAGGGTCTCGGCGGTCGACCAGCGCGACAGCTTGAACGCGTCGTCGGAGAGCGGTGACAGGCCCGAGCGGGGCGGCAGCATGTGCGCCACACGTATGCGCTTGCCCTCGCTCCCGGTCTCCGCGGATTCCGTCGACGCGAAGCAGCCCGTGAGCAGGGCGGAGGCCGCGGTGGTGACCGCGGTGAGAGGGACGAGACGGGCCGGGACGCGCACGGGACACTCCGAGTAAAGGCGTGGTCAAAGGTTGAACGCGCATCGACCGTAGCACGATGACAATCATTTTCAGAAGCATGGTTTCCGGCCGCTCCTGGCCGGTCAGGGCATGTGCTGTCACCGGACGTGCCCACTCCCGTACAGTCCGTGGTGCCCGTGCTCCGTCAGGGCAGCGAAGCCCAACGGCCGACCAGGAGAAGAAACATGGACACCGAAGCCGGTCTCGGCGCCCTTCCCCACGTCCCCGGAACGGGGCGGCCGGTACCGGAGGCCGAGCCCGGACTGGTGAAGCGGTGGCACGCGGGGGGAGGCGAACTGATCGAGCTGCTGTCCCAGGTGCGCGAACAGCTCGGCGGCGTCGCGGCGTTCCGCCTCGGGCCGGCGCCCACCGTTCTCGTCACCGACCCGCGGGCGGTCCAGCACGTACTCGCCCGACAGCCCGAGCGGTACGTCAAGCGCTCACACCGCGCCCGTCTGCTGATCGGCGACGGCGTCCTCGCCGCCACCGGTGAGGCGTGGAAACGGCAACGCCGCTTGTTGCAGGCCCAGTTCACCGGTACCGGGATGCGCCGCTACGAACAGCGGATCACGGAGGCCGCCCGAACGACCGCCGGGCGTTGGGGCGCGTACGCCCGTACCGGCCAGACCCTCGATGTCGGGCAGGAGATGCGCCGCTTCGCCCTGGACACCATCTGGCGCTCTCTCACCGGGCACCCCCTCGACGACGAGACCGAGCGCGAACTGGCAGCCGTCGAAGCCGTGGGGGCCGCCCTGCCGACTCTCCCTGCCGATGCCACCGACGCCCGGGACGCCGTCGCCGCCGACCTCGCCCGGATCGACGCGGTCGCCGGGCGCGCCATCGAGGCCGCCCGCAGCGGGGAGGCCGGCCCCGACGGCCCGGGCCTGCTGCACATCCTGACCGACGCCGCCACCGAGCGCCCCGAATACACCGACCAGCTGATCCGCGACGAGTTCGTCACCCTGCTCGCGGCCGGGCACGAGACCACCGCCACCACCCTGACCTGGCTCTACCTGCTCCTCGACCGGTACCCCGCCGCCCGCGAACAGGCGCTCGCCGCCGGCGACGAAGGCTCGGCCGAGCGCCGCCAGGCCCTCCAGGCCCTGGTCCACGAGACGCTCCGGCTCTACCCGTCCGCCTGGATCCTGCCCCGCCACGCCGCCGAGGACGACACCCTCGCCGGCTACACCGTCGAGGCGGGCACCGACCTGCTCGTTTGCCCGTACCTCACCCACCGCGATCCCGAACTGTGGCCGGGCCCGGAGCACTTCGACCCCCGGCGCTTCACCACGCCGGACGGCCGCCCCACCCACCCGGGCGCCTACTTCCCCTTCGGTATTGGCCCCCGCGCCTGCCTCGGCCTGCAGTTCGCGCTCCGCGAATCGACCGTGCTGCTCGAACACCTCCTGCCGGCCCACACCGTGGCCTTCCGGTCCACGCCCACGAAGGCGGTCCACGGCTTCACGGTCCGCCCCGACGGCCCGACCCCGGCGACCTTGGCACCGCCGGCCAGGTGAAGGGGGACGACCCGCGGTTTCATTCCCACCCACCGCCCTTCCCGTCCGAAAGCGCGAGGGAGTGGAGAAAACCGAGGACCGGCTTCAGCCACTCCTCCGGACGCTCGACCATGACCACGTGGTCGCTGTCGATCTCCGTGTACCGCGCGCCCCGGATCCCGTCGGCCAGCGCGCGGGAGCCGCTGGGCGGGACCAGGCTGTCGGCGGTCGTCGCGACGACCAGCGTCGGTACGGCGACCTCGACCAGGTCACCGGTGATGTCGAGGGAAGGGACCAGATCGAGATGCGGGCGGAGGGCGGGGGGCTCCTCGGCCCGCCAACCGGGAAGGAGGCCCAGCAGATGGTCGTCGGGCCGGGCGAACCCGGCGGTCAGCACGAGCGCGGTCACCCGCTCGGGATGGCGTACGGCGGCGCGCACCGCCACCAGCGTGCCGAGCGAGAAGCCGAGCACCGCGAACCGCCCGACGCCGCGCCGCACGGCGGAATCGACGACCGAGTCCGCGAGTTCGTCCAGGTCCAGCGGGGCTTCGGCGACCGGCGTCGCACCCGAACCGGGGTAGTCCGGGGCGACGACGGTGTGGGCGGCGGCGAGGGCGGGCAGCACCGGCCCGAAGTTGCCTTCGGTGCTGCCGGTGGCGCCATGGGCCAGCAGCAGCCCCGGGCCGGTGCCCGTGACGGTGGTGGCGAGGGAGGGGAATGAATCGCGCATGCCTCGTACGTTGACCCATCACACCGGTGTGAAGGTCAAGTCCCGGGCTGGTGAGTCAAGTCCCGGGCTGGTGAGTCGGGTCCCGGGCGTGGTGAGGAGAATCAGTGCTGATAGGCGAGCTGTCACGGCGGACCGGAGTCGCGGCCCGGCTGCTGCGGTACTACGACGAGCAGGGCCTGCTCCGCCCCGACCGCGACAGCAGCGGATACCGCGTGTACGCACCTGACGCCCCGTACGTCGTCGCCCGCATCCGGGGCATGCTGGCGGCCGGGCTGACCACCGAATCCATCCGCGAGATGCTGCCGTGTGCCGACGGCGAGGGGCCGGGCATCGAGCCCTGCCCGGAAGTGCTGCGCACGATGACCGCGCACCTGGCACGGATGGACGCGGACATCGCGGAACTGAGCCGCCGCCGGGCCGCGTTGGCCGCGTTCCGCGACGCGACCGAGGCACGGCAGGAGCGGGCGGACGCTCGCTGAAGGGCCTGTCCGAAGGTGGAGCTGATGCGCAGCGTGGACAGCCCTACCGCCGAGACCGGGTCCCGAGTTGCGCGAGGCGGGTGAGCACGGGGAGGGCCCCGGCGATCGCGCGTCGTTCCTCGGGCGTCAGCTGGGCGATCAGCGGGAGCAGATGACGGGCCCGGTCGTCGTGCCGGGCCTGGCCGATCTGGCGGCCGGCTTCGGTGATGTGGATGAGGACGGCGCGTCCGTCCGTCGGGTCGGGGCGACGTTCCACGAGTCCGTCGCGCTCGAGCCGGGTGACCAACTGAGTGAGCCCCGGCTGGCTGATCTGCTCGTTCTTGGCGAGTTCGGTCAGCCGCGTCGGGCCGCTGTGGGTCAGCGTGTCCAGCACCGACAGCGTCGTGAACGACAGCTTCTGCAACGTGGGGAGCCGGATGTAGAAGCGATTGAAGTTCTCGATCGTCTTGGTGAGGACATCAACGTCCAAGTCGTCCTGTGCGCTGGTGTGCGGAGAGTCGGTCACCCTTGAAATATATCGCAGGCTTATATAACGTCTCAATGGATCGCACCCGGCTGCCGCGGCAACTCATGGCGCAAGGTGAGGAGCACCTCTATGACAGTGCGTATCGGCATCAACGGTTTCGGGCGGATCGGCCGCAACGTCTTCCGTGCGGCGGCCGCGCGGGATTCCGAGCTGGAGATCGTCGCCGTCAACGACCTCGGTGACGTCGCCACGATGGCCCACCTGCTGGCCTACGACTCGATCCTGGGCCGCTTCCCCGCGGAGGTCACCGCTGAGCCGGGTGCGATCCATGTGGGCGACCGGACGGTCAAGGTCCTCGCCGAGCGCGACCCCGGCGCCCTGCCCTGGGGCGATCTGGGAGTGGACGTCGTCATCGAGTCCACGGGCATCTTCACCGACGCCGCCAGGGCGCGCGCACACGTCGAAGGTGGCGCGAAGAAGGTCATCATCGCCGCCCCGTCCGCCGGAGAGGACATCACGGTCGTGCTCGGCGTCAACGATGACGCCTACGACCCGGAGCGCCACACCATCATCTCCAACGCCTCCTGCACCACCAACTGCCTCGCGGTGCTGGCCAAGGTTCTGCACGAAGCCGTGGGCATCGACGCCGGCATGATGACCACCGTCCACGCCTACACCCAGGACCAGAACCTCCAGGACGCCCCCCACACGGACCTGCGCCGCGCTCGCGCGGCGGGCCTCAACATCGTGCCGACCTCCAGCGGAGCCGCCAAGGCCATCGGCCTGGTGCTCCCGGAACTGGCCGGCCGTCTGGACGCCTTCGCCCTGCGGGTGCCCGTGCCCACCGGCTCCGTCACGGACCTGACGGTCACCCCCGGCCGGAGCACCACCGTGCAGGAGGTGAAGGAGGCGTACCAGGCCGCCGCGGCCGGGCCGTACAAGGGTCTTCTCTCGTACACCGAGGCGCCCCTCGTCAGCAGCGACATCGTCGGCGACCCCGCCTCCTGCGTCTTCGACGCCGAGCTGACCCGCGTGACCGGGTCGCAGGTGAAGGTCGTCGGCTGGTACGACAACGAGTGGGGCTACTCCAACCGTCTCATCGACCTCGCCCTGCGGGTCGGCGCCTCGCTGTGAAGTGACCTGACACATCGGTCAGAGCCGCGCCCCCTTCAGCGCCATGTGCAGCAACAGCCGGTCCTCGCCGTCGTCCAGGTCCAGGCCCGTGAGCTGTTCGACGCGGGAGAGGCGGTAGTAGAGGGTCTGGCGGTGGATGCCCAGTTCGGCGGCGGTGCGGCCGGCCTGGCCTGCGCAGTCGAGGAACACCTCGGCGGTATGGGCGAGTTCATGGTGGGCGGGGGCCAGGAGGGTGCGGACGCACGGGTCCTGGGGAACGTCGCGGGGGAGGGCGGTCAGGAGGCGGTACGGGCCGATGGAGCGCCACTCGGCGACCGGGCCCAGGCGGGGCTCCGCCAGCACCGCTCGGGCCGCCGCCGAGGCCTCGCGCCAGGCGGTGCCCAGTTCGGCGAGGCCGGTGCGGGCGCCCGCGACGCCGGCCGCCGCGTGGGTGCCCGCGCGTTCCAGGAGCCGGGCGGCGGCCGCGAGCGCCGGGGCCGGAACGTCCGCCGAGCGGAGCCGCACCAGCAGGGCCAGGCACTGGCCGGCCGCGCCCCACGGCACCGTGCACAGCGCGGTCGCCCCCGGCACCGTACGGAAGGACGGGGCGTCGTCCGGGTCGGCGGACGGCCAAGGGGCCACGCACACCATCGTGTGGACGCCGTCGCCGCGCGGGCCGAGGGCCGTGCGCAGCTCCGCGACCGCCATGTCGCGCTCCCAGCCGTGCTCGGCGGTGAGGACCGCGCGTAGCTCCCGGGTGAGATCGGCGCCGGCCTGGGCCTCGTCCGCGAGGAGGGCGCCGATCCGGGAGGTGACCGCCATGGCGGCGGACAGCTGGACATCGGTCGGGCCCGGGTCGCCGTCCAGGAGCCAGACGTAGCCGAGGACGACACCCCGATGACGTACCGGGAGGCAGACGCGGCCGCGCAGGACCCCCGCCTCGGGGGTGGGCGGGATCCGCACCGGGGCCGTCGCCCGGGTGATGCCGAAGCCCTCGAACCACTCCCGCACCGCCGCCGTCGAGCGGCGGGTCAGGATCGAGCGGGTGCGGACCGGGTCCAGGGCCGACGGATCGAGGTCGTCCTCGCTGTCGTACGCGCCGAAGGCGATCAGCTCGAAGTCGCGGTTCTCCAGCGTCGCCGGGGCGCCGAGGAGCCCCGAGATCTCGTCGACCAGTTCCTGGTAGTCACCCTTGAATTCCGACGTCACCCGGGCATTCTGCCGCATTTTCCACGGGCCTTCATACATCTGTCTGAGATCCGTGCCACGGATGCGTGACAGCTGTCGATGGCCGACGAACCGAGGGATCCTTAGGTTTCACGGTGGTTCTGTCTGCTGGTCTGTGGAGGTGCCCCGTGCTGGGTCCCGTGATTCTCGCCGCGTCGCGCAGCGACCGGATGCGACGCCTGATCTCGGCGGCGCCCGTGACCAAGCAGGTCGTCGACCGCTTCATCCCCGGTGAACGGGTCGACGACATCGTGCCGGTCGTCCGGGACCTCACCGACCGGGGCCTCGAAGTGACGTTGGACGTCGTCGGCGAGGACATCACCCGCCCCGAGCAGGCCGCCGCCGCCCGCGACGCCTACCTGGAGCTGATCGACCGGCTGAAGGAACTGGAACTCGGCGAGCGCGCCGAGATGTCCGTCAAGCTCTCCCTCTTCGGACAGGCGCTCCCCGGCGGTCATGAGCTGGCCCTCGCAGGCGTCCGCCCGGTCGTCGAGGCCGCCGCCGCGATCGGTACGACGGTCACGCTCGACGCGGAGGACCACACCACCCTCGACTCGATGTTCGCCATCCACGACGAGCTGCGGCGGGACTTCCCGCAGACCGGCTGCGTCATCCAGGCCTACCTCTTCCGCACCGAGGCCGACGCCCGCCGCCTCGCCGCGAACGGTAGCCGCGTACGGCTGGTCAAGGGCGCCTACAAGGAGCCCGCCGACATCGCCTTCCAGCAGAAGACCGAGGTCGACAAGGCGTACGTCCGCGTTCTGAAGATCCTCATGGCCGGAGAGGGGTACCCGATGATCGGGTCCCACGACCCGCGCCTCATCTCCGTCACCCAGGAACTCGCCCGCCGGGCCGGGCGCAAGCTCGACGAGTACGAGTTCCAGATGCTGTACGGCATCCGCACCGAGGAACATCTCCGGCTCGCCGCCGAGGGACACCGGATGCGCGTCTACACCGCGTACGGCACCGACTGGTACGGCTACTTCATGCGCCGCCTGGCGGAGAAGCCGGCGAACCTGCGCTTCTTCGTCCGCTCGATGGTCAGCAAAGGGTGAGCGGTAGCTGTCGGAACCCGGGTGCATCCTGGGTTACGGCAGCTACCGCCCATCGGTCGGCTGAGCCGACCCGATTTCCGGAAGGAGTTACGGAAACCGTGACTCCGCCCCCGTAGGGGCTTCTCACTCGCTCGCCGCAGCGGGCGCGTGACGGTCAAGCCCTGACCGCCGCCCAACATACGCACATGGCTTCGGTGCCACCGGACTGAAGCCAGGGATTCACTCGGAAGAGGTAGCTCATGGACGCTGTGACCCAGGTCCCCACCCCCGTCAACGAGCCGGTGCACGGCTACGCCCCCGGCTCGCCCGAGCGCGCCCGGCTGGAGGTCAAGCTGAAGGAGCTGGCCGAGAACCCCGTCGATCTGCCGATGACGATCGGCGGCGAGAAGCGGATGGGCGGCGGCGACCGCTTCGACGTGGTGCAGCCGCACAACCACAAGGCCCGCCTCGGCACGTACGGCAACGCCACCCGGCAGGACGCCCAGGACGCCATCGACGCGGCCCTCGCCGCCGCGCCCGCCTGGCGCGCGATGTCCTTCGACGACCGCGCCGCGATCATCCTGCGCGCCGCCGAACTGCTCGCCGGCCCCTGGCGCGAGACGCTGGCCGCCTCCACGATGCTCGGCCAGTCGAAGACCGCCCAGCAGGCCGAGATCGACTGTCCCTGCGAACTGGTCGACTTCTGGCGGTTCAACGTCAAGTACGCCCGCGACCTGCTCGCCGAGCAGCCCCCGGCCAACTCCCCGGGCGTCTGGAACCGCCTCGACCACCGCCCGCTGGAAGGCTTCGTCTACGCGATCACGCCGTTCAACTTCACGGCGATCGCGGGCAATCTGCCGACCGCGCCCGCACTCATGGGCAACGTGGTGGTGTGGAAGCCGAGCCCGACGCAGACCCACGCGGCCGTGCTCCTCATGCGGTTGCTGGAGGAGGCCGGCCTGCCCAAGGGCGTCATCAACCTCGTCACCGGCGACGGCATCGAGGTGTCGAACGTGGCGTTGGAGCACCGCGACCTCGCCGGCATCCACTTCACCGGCTCGACCAAGACCTTCCAGTACCTGTGGAAGACGGTCGGCGCCAACATCGAGAAGTACCGCTCCTACCCGCGGCTCGTCGGCGAGACCGGCGGCAAGGACTTCGTGGTCGCCCACCCGAGCGCCGACCGTGCCGTGCTGAAGACGGCGCTCACCCGTGGCGCCTTCGAGTACCAGGGCCAGAAGTGCAGCGCGACCTCCCGGGCCTACATCCCGGCGTCGATCTGGAACTCCGGCTTCAAGGAGGAGTTCGCGGCCGAGGTCGACCACCTGACCATGGGTGACGTCACCGACCTCTCCCACTTCATCGGTGCCGTCATCGACGAGCGTTCCTTCGCCAAGAACAAGGCCGCCATCGACCGCGCCAAGTCCGACCCCACCTGCACGATCGTCGCGGGCGGCTCCTACGACGACTCCGTCGGCTACTTCGTCCGCCCGACCGTCGTCGAGTGCACCGACCCGACGAACGAGGTGTTCACCACCGAGTACTTCGGCCCGTTCCTCGCGGTGCACGTCTACGAGGACGACCGGTACGAGGAGATGCTGACCCAGATGGAGTCGGTGTCCGACTACGCGCTCACGGGTTCGGTGATCGCGGGCGACCGCGCGGCGGCGGCGTACACGATGGACAAGCTCCGCTACGCGGCCGGCAACTTCTACATCAACGACAAGTCCACCGGCGCCGTCGTCGGCCAGCAGCCCTTCGGCGGCGGCCGCGCCTCCGGCACCAACGACAAGGCCGGTGCCCCGCAGAACCTGATGCGCTGGACCCTGACCCGCGCCATCAAGGAGACGCTGGTCCCGCCGACGGACTACCCGTACCCGCACATGGGCTGACACCAGGGACCGACAGCGCGCCCGGCACCTCCGTCGTGAGGGGCCGGGCGCGCTGTGTTCCGCGAAACCGCAGGTCAGTGGAGTGTGACCCAATCCACCGTCTCAGATAGTAGGAAGTCCGACTAATTGTAGAGACAGATGCGCGGCCCTCGCTTAGCTTTGTAGGAGCCGAACGTCTCGCTCGATCAAGCGAATGGCGGTCGTGAGCCGGAGCCCGAGGCAGGCAACCCCTGCGGCCCCGCTCCCCGCCCCTTCCGGCGTCTCGTACACCGCCCGTTTCCGTACTCCGGATTGCCTCGAAGGAGTCGATTCCCCATGGCCGAGACGACCGTCCGCCGCCGAGTCCGTCACATTTCCCGGACGAGCGAGTCCGACCGCAAGAACGCCGCCGCCGCCCTCCAGCGCGCCCTCGACCGCAGGGACAACGGCGGTTCGACCGGGCACTGAGCGGCCCGCACACCCGGGTGCCGAACGGCCCGCACAGGCGGGCGCCCGGCACCCCCGTCAACCGGGAGCCGTACCCTCCCCCACTCTCGGCTTCGCTCGAGCGGGGGGACCCCCACGGGGTGCGGTGCGGCCGCGGGTGGACGACTCACGCGCCGCGCCGTACCTCGAAATGGTCGACGCGCTCCCCGTTCTGGGCGAGCGCCGAGACCTTCAGGGCCGGCCTGGAACCGCTCTCCGCCTCCACCGAGAGCAGGGAGAAGCCCCGGTAGCGCACCCGTGACCACTCCACCGTCTCCTCCTTGGAGCTGCGTGACCTGGTCCACTCGAAGGTGTCGACGGCGTCGTGGCGCGTGACGTGCCCCTCGTAGCTCTCCTTCACGCCGGACGGGAAACCGTACAGATCACGGCCGCCGCCGCCCGCCGTGACATACACGATTCCGTCCCGGGTCGGGTCGGTCGACGCGCCGATCGGTACGGCCCTGCCGACCTCGCCGTTCTTGATGGCGTCCGTGCGCTCGTAGACGTGGTTGTGGCCGTTGACGACCAGGTCCACCTCGTGCTTCGCGAACAGGGGTACCCACCTGTCGCGTACACCGCCGTCGGAGGCGTGCGAGGACGTCGAGTAGGCGCAGTGGTGGAAGAAGACGACGATGAAGTCGACGTCCTTCGCGGCCCGCAGCTCGCCCAACTTCTTGTCCAGCCACTTGGTCTGCCGGCCGTCCGTGCAGCCGAAGTTGGCGGGGATCTCGTACGAGACGTCGTTCGCGTCCAGCGCCACGACTCCGACGTTGCCGTACGTGAAGGAGTACACCCCCGGCGCGGAGCGCGCGTCGAAGCCGCTGTCCGGGAGCGACCAGCGGGCGAGCTGGCCGCCGTAGCCGTCCGGCGAGTACCAGGCCTCCATGTCGTGGTTGCCGGTCGTCACCATCCAGGGCACGGTCGCCGCGACCTGCTCGTTCTGCTTGAGGAACAGGTCCCAGAACCCGGGGTCGTAGCCGTCCGACTCCACGCCCTTGCCATTGCCGTTCGCGTAGCAGATGTCGCCCGCGTGGAGATGGAAGGCGGGCTTCTGCCGGAGGATGACATCGTCGTTGGCGGCCGCGGCCTTGCCGACGCCCTGGTCGCCGAACGCCGTGAAGACGAACTTCTCGGGGGCGGCGGGTGCCGTACGGAACGTGCCGATCGTCGAGCGGTGGGCCGGGGAGGTCGGGTCGAAGCCCTCGTGGCCGACGCCGTAGTAGTACGTCGTGCCGGGGCGCAGACCGTCCAGCGCCGCGTGCAGGTAGTACTGCTCCAGCTCCAGGCGCACGCCGTCGATGCCCGGCGTGTGCAGGTCGCGGACCTCCGCCTCGACCTTCCGGCTCAGCTCCTCGGGCTTCAGGCCCACCCGCAGGTACGGCTTCTTCACCGCGAGCGGCACCTGCCAGGAGACGCGCATCTGCGTCTTGGGGTCGGCGCCCAGGGCGAGATGACGGCCGAAGGGGGTGACGACCGAGCCGGGCGCCTTGGAGGTGGCCGGTGACGGGATCGAGGACTTCGAAGCCGTCGCGCCCGGAGAGCCCGGCGAGCCGGAGCCGCCGCAACCGGTCAGCAGCCCGCCCGCCGCGACCGAGCCCGCTGTGATCAGCGTGCGGCGCCGCGTCAGCTTCGTCCGCAGGTACTCGTGCTGCTCGGCCATGCTCATCCGGCGTGCGAGCTGCGGCGGAATGCCGAAGTCGGGTACGGGGGGGCCGGGGGGTGTCCCCCTGGAAGGCACAGTCATGCTGTTGAACTTCCCAGCGAATGCCAACACCCGCCCTACATACGGGTGAACGCATGGCGACGTGTGGGCGCTGTCACCCGATTGCCGCGTCCGTATCGCGGACACCCCATGTCATCCCGTGGGACAAGGAGTACGGTGCCGTCATGTCTCGCAGCCTCAATCTCGCAGTGATCCCCGGTGACGGCATCGGTCAGGAAGTCGTGGCCCAGGGGCTCAAGGTCCTCTCCGCCGTCCTTCCGCAGGATGTGAAGCTGGAGACCAAGGAGTACGACTTCGGCGCGAAGCGCTATCACGCCACCGGTGAGACCCTCACCGACGCCGACGTGGCCGCGCTCAAGCAGCACGACGCGATCCTGCTCGGCGCGATCGGCGACCCGAGCGTCCCCTCCGGGGTCCTGGAGCGCGGCTTCCTGCTGAAGCTCCGCTTCCTCTTCGACCACCACGTCAACCTGAGGCCGAGCAAGCTGCTGCCGGGCGTCGAGACCCCCCTCAAGGGCCAGCCCGAGATCGACTTCATCGTGGTCCGCGAGGGCACCGAGGGCCCGTACACGGGCAACGGCGGCACGATCCGCAAGGGCACCCCGCACGAGGTCGCCACCGAGGTCTCCGTGAACACGGCCTTCGGTGTCGAGCGCGTGGTCCGTGACGCGTTCGCCCGCGCCCAGGCCCGCCCGCGCAAGAAGCTCACCCTCGTCCACAAGAACAACGTGCTGGCCTTCGCCGGTCACCTGTGGACGAACATCTTCAACCAGGTGGCCGAGGAGTTCCCCGACGTCACCACCGACTACATCCATGTCGACGCGGCGACGATCTACCTCGTCACCGACCCGGCCCGCTTCGACGTGATCGTCACCGACAACCTCTTCGGCGACATCATCACCGACCTCGCCGCGGCCGTCTCCGGCGGCATCGGCGTCGCCGCCAGCGGGAACATCAACCCGTCCGGCGAGTTCCCCTCGATGTTCGAGCCCGTGCACGGCTCGGCCCCGGACATCGCCGGCCAGGGCAAGGCGGACCCCTCCGCCACGGTCCTGTCCGTCGCCCTGCTCCTGCGCCACCGCGGCTTCGAGGCCGAGGCCGCAGCGATCGAGGAGGCCGTCTCCGCCGACCTCGCGGAGCGCGTCGGCAAGCCCGCCCGTACGACGGACGAGATCGGCGACGCCCTCGCCGTACGAGTAGCCGGCTGACCCCGCCGCCACTCGAAACCTTTCGAAGCCGCCGGGGGCATCAGCACCCGGCGGCTTCCGCATGTCCCCGCCGGGTGTCACCATCATCCCCTGGGTCGCACATCACCTCCGTTTTCGTCCACGGTCATCCACGTTTCGGCCACGCCCCACCGCGGGCGATAATCGAACGAGGTGCCGCGGGATTGAGGGAATGCTCGGACGTCCCAACACTGGCCACTGGCCGTACGGATGTGAGCGCGGCCCGTCACACACAACCGGTGAAGGACAACCACTCATGACGACGCCCACGATCGAGCTGAAGCCGTCCGCCCACCCGCTCTCCGACGCGGAGCGCGAGGCGGTCCTGGCCAACCCCGGCTTCGGCCGCCACTTCACCGACCATATGGTGACGATCAAGTGGACCGAGGGCCGCGGCTGGCACGACGGTCAGCTCGTGCCGTACGGCCCGCTCTCCCTCGACCCCGCGAACATGACCCTGCACTACGCGCAGGAGATCTTCGAGGGGCTGAAGGCGTACCGGCGGCCCGACGGTTCCGTCGCCACCTTCCGCCCGGAGATGAACGCCAAGCGTTTCCAGCGGTCCGCCAGGCGTCTGGCCATGCCCGAGCTGCCGGTGGAGACCTTCATCGAGGCGTGCGACGTCCTGGTCCAGCAGGACAGGGCGTGGGTGCCCGCGCACGGCGGCGAGGAGTCCCTCTACCTGCGCCCGTTCATGATCGCCACCGAGGTCGGCCTGGGCGTCAAGCCGGCCAACGAGTACCTCTTCCTGGTCATCGCCTCCCCGGCCGGCGCCTACTTCCCCGGCGGCGTGAAGCCCGTCTCCATCTGGGTCTCCGAGGAGCACGTCCGTGCCGTCCCCGGCGGCATGGGCGACGCCAAGACCGGCGGCAACTACGCGGCGTCCCTGCTCGCCCAGGCCGAGGCGGCGGCCGAGGGCTGCGCCCAGGTCTGCTACCTCGACGCGGTCGAGCGCAGGTGGGTCGAGGAACTCGGCGGCATGAACCTGTACTTCGTGTACGGCGACCGCATCGTCACCCCCACCCTCACCGGCTCGATCCTGGAGGGCGTCACCCGCGACTCCCTGCTGACGGTCGCCGCCGACCTCGGCTACACCGCCGAGGAGGGCCGAATCTCCATCGACCAGTGGCAGGCCGACTCCGAGAGCGGCGCCCTCACCGAGGTCTTCGCCTGTGGCACCGCCGCCGTCATCACCCCCGTCGGCACGGTCAAGCGCACCGGCGCCGCCTGGCAGCAGTCCGGCGGCGAGCCCGGCCCCGTCACCCTCAAGCTCCGCGAGGCCCTGCTGAACATCCAGCGCGGCACGCTGGAGGACAAGCACGGCTGGATGCACGAGCTGGCCTGAAGCCCACCGTCGCCCCCGCGCCCCGCAAGGGGCGCGGGGAACCGCGCGACAAGCCACGACGAACGCGCAGCCGAAAGCCTCCCCAATTCCCCTACGGCGCTGAAGAAGGCGGGGTCCGGGGCGGCAGCCCCGGGTGGCGGGGTCGAAGGGGCGGCAGCCCCTGGGGATGGGACGGGTAGGGGCGGCGGGGGCGAAAACCCCTCTTCTACGCTCGCGGACACCCGAGAAGCCGCCCGGGTTGTACGTAAACGAGCGCATTGACCCGGGGTGCTTGGTGCGCTTGTATCCCGATGAGCCCTCGGCGAAGGGCCGGGGGACGACAAGGTTTCGGGGGGAACCGTGTCCAGAGCCGCGCATGTGTCCAAGCACCTCGGAGTCTCCTGGGGCTCTGCCTCGATAGGCTCCTTAGGTCCGGCGCTGCTGCTCGCGCTCACCGCAGCCGCCGTCCCGAGCGCCACCGCGGCATCGCCGCACGCACCGAACGCTCCACACGCATCCCGTGTCGAACGCGTCAGCACCGCCGCCGACGGCAGCCAACTGCCCGCCGCCTCCACCGGCGCCGGGATCAGCGCCGACGGCCGGTACGCGGTCTTCACCTCGGCCGATCCCGCCGGCGGCGACAACCGCCGCGTCTACGTCAAGAACCTCCGCACCGGCGCACTGAGCCAGGTGCCGGAGGACATGCAGTACACCGGGTCCGCGGTGATCAGCGGCGACGGCCGCCGGATCGCCTACAACAACGGCAACCGCTTCCCGCACCCGTACGTGTACGACCGCGTCACCGGCGAGACACAGCAACTGTGGCCCGCGCAGGTGCCGGACGACGCACGCTACGAACTGGGCACCGTGCGCGCGATCAGCGCCGACGGCCGCCATGTCGCGTATGTGATCGGCAACCGCAACGGCAACCAGGACTCCCGCGTCCTGTACGTCCGCGACCTGGCCACCGGCACCGACGAGCAGATCACGGCGCTGCCGCCCGAGGGCATGATCGACAACGTCCGGCTGAGCGCCGACGGCAATGCCGTCGCCTACGACGTCATCGTGCTCACCGGATCGGCCTCGGGCGCCCTCGGCCGCGTCCACGTCAAGGACCGGCGGACGGGCACCACCCACCGCGTGGACACCGACCCCGAGGCCCGGTCCGTCCTCGCCCAGCTGACCGACGACGGCCGCCGCGTCCTCTTCACCACGACCCCGGCCACGTCACCCACCCCGGGCACGCCTCAGCCGTACGTCCACGACCTGCGCACCGGGCGCGCCGAGCCGGTCGGGCCCGAGGGCAGCACGGCGGTCGCCGGAGACGCCACCGGCCGGCACGCCCTGCTGAGCCAGGACGGCGCACTGACCCTCCTCGACCTGCGCACCGGCGCGCACCGGCCCGTGACCACGGCCGGTACCGCGCTCCCGGGCGCGGTCGCCCGTCACGGCCGCGCCGTGGTGTTCACCTCCACGGCTGACGACCTGGTCCCGGACGACACCAACGGGGTCGCGGACGTGTTCCTCCACCGCGGTCACTGACCGGACCGACAGACAGCACTACAGGGGGAACGGACTTGTACGTCACCACACGCACCGCACTCACCGCCGCCGTGGTCGCCGCCACGGTGGCCCTGACCGGGCTCTCGGCGAACGCCGCACCCGCCGCCCCGCGCACCGAACCGATCAGCGTCACGCCCGAGGGGAAGGCGGGCAACGGTGCCTCCGGGGACGTGGTGATCAGCCGCGACGGCCGGTACGCGGCCTTCTCCTCGGACGCCACCGACCTGGTGCCGGGCGATCCGGGCGGGATCTTCGTCCGTGACCTGCGCACCGGGAAGCTGGAGCGGGTCGCGGGCGGCAGCGCCCCGTCGATCGGACGCTTTCGTACGACACCTACGGTGACCGTGGGGTGATCAGCGCGCTGTTCGCATCCTGAGACGGACGGTGAGCACGGGGACGGTCTGTGCCAGACTGCCCCCGTGCTCTCGTTCGCCATGATTATTGGCAGCAGGCGCGCCGGTCCGCAGTGACCGCCACGTACGACCAGGTACGGGCGGACACCGTCGTTCTCGACCCGCGCGCAGACCTCTCGCACCCGCGAGGGGTTTTTCGCATTTCTGGCCCACCTACAGCCGGGAGCGCAGCGCGAGGGATCATTGGAGGACGGTGGAGCCGGTCATTCCGGTACAGACCGAGATCCAACACAGGAGCCTTGAGACCATGACGGAAACCAGCGAGCTCGACGACTCGTTCCACGTCTTCGACACCACCCTGCGCGACGGCGCCCAGCGTGAGGGCATCAACCTCACGGTCGCGGACAAGCTGGCCATCGCACGGCACCTGGACGACTTCGGCGTCGGCTTCATCGAGGGCGGCTGGCCCGGCGCCAACCCGAGGGACACCGAGTTCTTCGCCCGCGCGCGAAAAGAGATCGACTTCAAGCACGCCCAGCTGGTCGCCTTCGGCGCCACCCGCCGCGCGGGCGGCAAGGCGAGCGAGGACCCGCAGGTCAAGGCCCTCCTCGACTCGGGCGCCCCGGTCATCACCCTCGTCGCCAAGTCCCACGACCGCCATGTGGAACTGGCGCTGCGCACCACCCTCGACGAGAACCTGGAGATGGTCCGCGACACCGTCTCCCACCTCCGCGCACAGGGCCGCCGGGTCTTCGTCGACTGCGAGCACTTCTTCGACGGCTACCGCGCCAACCCCGAGTACGCCAAGGCCGTCGTCCGTGCCGCCGCCGAGGCCGGCGCCGACGTCGTGATCCTCTGCGACACCAACGGCGGCATGCTCCCCGCCCAGGTCCAGGCCGTCGTCGCCACCGTCCTCGCCGACACCGGCGCCCGCCTCGGCATCCACGCCCAGGACGACACCGGCTGCGCGGTCGCCAACACCCTGGCCGCCGTCGACGCCGGCGCGACCCACGTCCAGTGCACCGCCAACGGATACGGCGAGCGCGTCGGCAACTCCAACCTCTTCCCGGTCGTCGCCGCCCTGGAGCTGAAGTACGGCAAGAAGGTCCTCCCCGAGGGCGCGCTGAGGGAAATGACGAGGATCTCGCACGCGATCGCCGAGGTCGTCAACCTCACGCCCTCCACGCACCAGCCGTACGTCGGTGTCTCCGCCTTCGCGCACAAGGCCGGCCTGCACGCCTCCGCGATCAAGGTCGACCCGGACCTGTACCAGCACATCGACCCCGAGCAGGTCGGCAACACCATGCGGATGCTGGTCTCCGACATGGCGGGCCGCGCCTCCATCGAGCTCAAGGGCAAGGAACTGGGCGTCGATCTCGGCGACGACCGCGAACTGGTCGGCCGGGTCGTCGAGCGGGTCAAGGAACGCGAGCTCAGGGGCTACACCTACGAGGCCGCCGACGCGAGCTTCGAGATCCTGCTGCGCGACGAGGTCGCGGGCACGCCCCAGCGCTACTTCCGCACGGAGTCCTGGCGGGCCATCGTCGAGGACCGCCCCGACGGCAGTCACGCCAACGAGGCCACCGTCAAGCTGTGGGCCAAGAGCGAGCGCATCGTCGCCACGGCCGAGGGCAACGGCCCGGTCAACGCGCTCGACCGCGCCCTGCGCGTCGCCCTGGAGAAGATCTACCCCCAGCTCGCCAAGCTGGAGCTGGTCGACTACAAGGTCCGGATCCTGGAGGGCAAGCACGGCACGAATTCCACGACCCGTGTGCTGATCTCCACGTCCGACGGTACGGGGGAGTGGTCCACGGTCGGTGTCGCCGACAATGTGATCGCCGCGTCGTGGCAGGCGCTGGAGGACGCGTACACGTATGGGCTGCTGCGGGCGGGTGTGGAGCCGGCGGAGTAGTTCTCGGGGGGCGCGGGAGAGATCGGGCGGCGGGGAGCGTCGGCGGCTGCGGCTTTGGCGTGGTTGCTCGCGCAGTTCCCCGCGCCCCTGAAAACTCCGGGCGCGACCCATGCCGTCAAGGGGCGCGGGGCTGTGTCGATGTGCGGCTCCGCCGCGTGGGCGCGACCAGCCCCCACCCACCCGCACCCGACAA
The DNA here is from genome assembly GCF_024612015.1 of Streptomyces sp. CA-210063. Lineage (NCBI taxonomy): Bacteria > Bacillati > Actinomycetota > Actinomycetes > Kitasatosporales > Streptomycetaceae > Streptomyces > Streptomyces sp. CA-210063. Next base: position 2,961,941 of record NZ_CP102512.1, on the reverse strand, counting down.
CGCACCCCCCACCCTCTGTCCCCCCACGTGACCCGCGCCCCTCCCGAACGGTTGTACAGCCGTCTTGACGCTCACCCAAGTCGACAGTTGACTCCCTCAAGTCACCAGAGTGAAACGGGAGTTCAGCGCGGCGACTGGTCCTGGAGTTTCACGTGGAGGGAACCCGATGCGGAACCGAAGAACGTCGATGCTCGTCTCGGCCGCCCTGCTGTCCGGCCTGATCCCGCTGTCGTTCGCCCCCACGGCGACGGCGGCCGCACCCGCGAAGGTGGCGACGGACGCCACCGCACACCCCGTGGCCGAGGGCGGCACGGCCCACGTCCGCGTCGCCGTCACCGGCACGGTCGACAGACCCGTCACCGTGGCGTACCGGACGACCCCCGACGCCGACCACACCCCCACCGACGGCACCCTGACCTTCCCGGCGGGCACCCCCTCCGGCACCTCCCGCACCATCGCCGTACGCACCCTGCGCGACGGCGTCGCGGAGACGGCGGAGACGATCCCCGTCGAACTCACCGTCACCGGCGCCGAGGCCCCCGCCGACACCCCGACCGTCGTCATCGACGCCCACGGCCTGCCGTATCTGAACCCCGGACTGCCGGTGAGGAAGCGAGTCGCGGACCTCCTCTCCCGGATGACCCCGGAGGAGAAGGCCGGCCAGATGACCCAGGCCGAGCGCGGCGCCCTGGCCACCCCCGACGACATCACGGCGTACGGCCTCGGCTCGGTCCTCTCCGGCGGCGGCTCGACCCCCGCGCGGAACACACCCGAGGCCTGGGCCGAGATGATCGACGGCTTCCAGCTCCGCGCGCTGTCCACGCGGTTGCAGATCCCGCTGATCTACGGGGTGGACGCGGTCCACGGTCACAACAACCTCGCCGGCGCCACGATCACCCCGCACAACATCGGCCTGGGCGCCACCCGTGACCCCGAAGTCGCCCACGAAATGGGCGAGTTGACGGCGGCCGAGACCCGGGCCACCGGCATCCCGTGGGACTTCGCCCCCTGCCTGTGCGTGACGCGCGACGACCGCTGGGGCCGCGCGTACGAGTCGTTCGGCGAGGACCCGGCGCTCGTGAAGTCCATGGAGACGGTCATCCAGGGCCTCCAGGGCGCCCGCGACGGACGGGACCTGGACCGCGGCGACAAGGTCCTCGCCACCGCCAAGCACTTCGTCGGCGACGGCGGCACCGAGTACGGCTCGTCCACGACCGGCACGTACACGATCGACCAGGGCATCACCGAGGTCACCCGCCAGGAACTGGAGGCGGTCCACCTCTCGCCGTACCAGGAGGCCGTGGACCGGGGCGTCGGCTCGGTCATGCCGTCCTTCTCGTCCCTCGACATCCTGGGCGACGGCAAGGGCGCGGTGAAGATGCACGCCCGCGCCGACATGATCAACGGCGTCCTCAAGGACCGTATGGGCTTCGACGGCTTCGTCGTCAGCGACTGGCAGGCCATCGACCAGATCCCCGGCGACTACGCCTCCGACGTCCGTACGTCCGTCAACGCCGGCCTCGACATGATCATGGTCCCGTACGCGTACGGCGACTTCCACCGGACCCTCGTCGCCGAGGTGAAGGCGGGCCGCGTCAGCGAGCGGCGTGTGGACGACGCCGTCTCCCGCATCCTCACCCAGAAGTTCAAGCTGGGCCTCTTCGAGAAGCCGTACGCCGACACCGCCGGCATCCCCGGCATCGGCTCGGCGAAGCACCGCGCGGCGGCCCGCGAGGCGGTGGCGAAGTCGCAGGTGCTGCTGAAGAACAAGGGCGGGGTCCTGCCGCTGAGGAAGTCCCAGAAGGTGTACGTGGCCGGTTCGAACGCCGACGACATCGGCAACCAGTCCGGCGGCTGGACGATCACCTGGCAGGGCTCGTCCGGTGACATCACCGAGGGCACGACCGTCCTGGAGGGCATCCGAAAGGTCGGCGGGAACCGCGTCACGTACTCCCAGGACGCCTCCGCCCCCACCTCCGGGCACGACGTGGGCGTGGTCGTCGTCGGCGAGACCCCGTACGCCGAGGGCTTCGGCGACGTGGGCAACGGCCACGACCTGGAGCTGAGCGCCGCCGACAGGGCCGCCGTGGACAAGGTCTGCGGCGCCATGAAGTGCGCGGTGCTGATCGTCTCCGGGCGCCCCCAGCTCATCGGCGACCGGCTCGGCGACATGGACGCGCTCGTCGCCTCCTGGCTCCCCGGCTCCGAGGGCGACGGCGTCGCGGACGTCCTCTACGGCAAGCGGCCCTTCACCGGCCGGCTCCCGGTCACCTGGCCGAGGTCGGAGGCACAGCTGCCGATCAACGTCGGCGACGCGTCGTACGACCCGCAGTTCCCGTACGGCTGGGGCCTGACGACGAAGGGCGCGGCACCGGAGCGGGGCGCGCACGCCGCGGTGCTCAAGGCGCGGCAGCTGGTGCAGTGGAAGGTCGGCCAGGACGTCCGTATGACGGAGGCGGTCGCGAAGCCCTTCGCGGAGGCCGACCACCTGCTGCTCACGGGCCGCTACACGCGGGCACTGGCGAAGCTCGGGGAGGCGTACCGGGCGGCGTGACGGCCGTCCGGTCAGCGTCGGTGGGGAGCCGAATCCCCGGTTTTTCGGTTCCCCGCCGTCCGAATCGTCCGTTTTCGTGTCGATAGAGGTAGCTTCGAAGGTATGAAGGGCGCACCGCTTCGACGTCTGCTGAGCCTCCTGACAGTGCCGCTCGCCGCGATGGTACTGGCGGCTCTGGCGGTGCTGTCCGTCGGTGCGTCGAGCGCCCACGCGGCCACCGACCTGTCGACGGTGGCCGCGGCCCTGCGCGAGAGCCCCGTCTACGTCGACCCGGCCGCCTCCGACCTGCTCCCCTCGTCGGACGCCGAGGCGCTCGCCGACAAGATCGAGGACGCGGACGAGCCGATCTTCGTCGCGGTCCTCCCGGCCGACCAGCCGACCGAGAACCTCTTCCGCAACCTCCGCACCGAGACGGGTGTGACCGGCCTCTACGCCATCCGCCTCGGTGACCGCTTCGACGCCCAGGCCGACAGCAGTGTTCTGAGCAACCAGGCCGTGGCGAACCTGGTCTCGGCGGCCCAGGGCGCCGGCGACCCGAAGGCCCAGCTCAACGACTTCGTGGACGACGCCCTGCGCAGCAACCCCGGCGGCACGGCCCCGTCGAGCTGGAGCGGCGGCGGCGACGACGAGGGCGTGGACGCGGGTGCCCTGGCGGCGGCGGGCGCGGTCGTCGTGGCGGGCGGCGTGGGCGCGTACACGATGGTCCGCCGCAGCCGGCGCAAGAAGGAGGAGGAACGCCGCGAGGCGCTGGCCAGGCTCGCGGTGGTGGTGGACGAGGACATCACCGCGTTCGGCGAGGAACTGGACCGCCTGGACTTCCACCCCGCGGAGGCGGGCGCGGACGACGCCATGCGCGCCGACTACGAGCGGGCCCTGGACGCCTACGAGAAGGCCAAGTCCCTCATGGTGGCGGCCACCCGCCCCGAGGAGGTCCGCGCGGTCACCCAGACCCTGGAGGACGGCCGCTTCTCCCTCACCCAGCTCGCCGCCCGCAGGGAGCGCCGCCCGCTCCCCGAACGCCGCGCCCCCTGCTTCTTCGACCCCCGCCACGGCCCCTCCGTCACGGACGTCCCCTGGACCCCGGGCGCCGGCGCCGCACGAGAGGTCCCGGTCTGCGCGGCGGACCAGGCCCGCCTCGCCGACGGCCAGGACCCCATGATCCGCGAGGTGGAGACAGCGTCCGGTGGGCGTCGCCCCTACTGGGACGCCGGCCCGGCCTACGGCCCCTGGGCAGGCGGCTACTACGGCGGCGGCCTCCTCCCCGGCCTCCTCGTCGGCACCATGCTCGGCAGCATGATGGCCACCCCCTCCTACGCGGCCATGTACGGCTCCGGCTACGGCGACTTCGGCGCGGCCTCCGGCTACGAGGGCGGCGACGTCTCCGGCGCCGACTTCAACACGGACGACTTCAGCGGCGGCTTCGGAGGCGGCGACTACGGCGGCGGAGGCGACTTCGGGGGCGGCGGGGACTTCGGCGGCTTCTGAGAACGGCGTGGACGCGGGTATGCGCACGGGCCCGGCGCTGGGCGGCGCCGGGCCCGTGGACGTCGTACGAAGTGATGCGGGCGTGCTGGTCAGAGAGTGGCCGCGGCCGCCGCGATCTGGGACGCGAAGGTGGACACCTCGGTGTAGACACCGGGGGCGTTGGGCCGGGCGCAGCCTATGCCCCAGCTGACGATGCCGACCTGGACCCACTCGTTGGCGTTGTCCCGGCGGAACATCGGACCGCCGGAGTCGCCCTGGCAGGTGTCGACGCCACCCGCCGCGAGCCCGGCGCAGATCTCCTCGCCCGCGATGAGCCCGCTGTAGCCGCTGTACGAACGGCAGGTCGCGTCGCTCACGAACGGCACGGTGGCCTTGAGCATGTACCGCTGCTGCGAGCCGCCCTCGGTGGCCGCGCCCCAGCCGGCGACCGTGAAGGTGCCGGTGTTGTACGCCGTGGTCGTGGCGATCTTCAGCGTCGGGAGGTTGATGGGCGTGGCCAGCTTGATGAGCGCCCAGTCCTTGCCGTCGCCGTTGTAGCCGGGGGCCCGGTACACCTTGGTCGAGCGGACCTGGACCCGGCCGCTGGTGTTCTGGAGGTCCACGACACCGGCCGTGGCCGTGTAGCTGGTGTTGTTGCCGGTCGCGCCGACACAGTGCGCGGCCGTCAGCACGATCTGCTGCGTGTACAGCGCGCCGCCACAGCCCATCGACAACCGGACCATGAACGGGAACTCGCCCTGCGCGGCGCGGGTACCACCGACGACGGGAGCCGGAGCGGCCTGCGCGGCCGACACGGGCTGAAGGCTGGCGATCGCGAGAGCGGCGGCGCCGATCGCAGCGCATCTCTTCAGGGCGGTGATGAGTCTCTTCAACGTGGTGCCTTCCGTGGGGGGTCGACATGAGGACTCGTGCAGCCGAAACACAGATTTGACGCGCGCATGCCAAACGATGCAATAAAGAAATGCCTGCCCGCTGGCATGGTCAGGTCAATTTCTGTTGCAGGATTATGGGAACGCCGCAACCCTTCACACAAGGGGTGCGATTCAGCCACACCCGCCCCGGTCACGCGGTCAAGCGACGGTCATCCACTCAGCCGGTGACGCGCTCAAGGAAGACGCTCCAGGTGCTGGGGGAGACGGTGAGGACGTTGCCCGTGGGGATCTTGGAGTCGCGGATGTGGACGGTGGAGGGGGTGGTGGCGACCTCGACGCAGTTGCCGCCTTCGTTGCTGCTGTAGCTCGACTTGAACCACGCCAGTTCGTCCGAGATCTCGCGCGGCAAGTGCCTGTTGAAAAGCGTCAAGGGCTTCCATGGGACGGCTCAGGCGCAGAAGTGCGCCTCCGAGGTTGAGCCATGCTGTCGCTTCTGTGTGTCTATCGCATAGGTAGCTGTTCCAGTCACGTGCCCGTCTGTGGGCGCGGGCCGCCTCGTCGAACCGCCCGAGACCTTGCAGGGTCAGGCCCAGGTTGTTCCACGCCTTCGCTCTGAGATACCAGTCTCCGAGTTCGGCCGAGAGCCCAAGAGCACGGGTCAGAGCCGTGGCGGACTCGTCGTAACGGCCGAGGTCGAACAGGGCGAGTCCGAGACTGTTCAATGCCGTGGCTGCCCCATCTCTGTCGCCTGCCACGCTGTGCTCGGTGAGCGCTTGCACGAGGGCGGCACGGGCTTCTTCGGGCCGCCCCATCTCATCCAAGGTGATGCCTACAGTGGTCCGGACGGTGGCAATCTGTCGCTGGTCACCCAACTCCAAGTAGCCGCGCAGACTGTGCTCCTTGGCCTCAAGCGCCTCGTGCCGAGTTCGGCGTAGACATCACGCGCGCGATGGTGAGCCTCGAGGGCTTCTTCGAATCGCCGTGCGCCCTCGTCGACTTGGGGATCGAGTACGCCCAGCAACGCGTCGGCCTCGGGATCCCTCCCAGTGAAGAGGGCTGGTGCCGCTGGCAGCGCTGACAACCCGTCCGTCGAGGCCATGGCGCCATGCGGGGCCGCTGTGCCGGTGACCGGTCCGTGGAAGGTGCTCCCCCGAAAGTCGAAATAGTCCCCGCCGCCCACCAGGCTGCCCCTTCCCCTCCCTGAGAAGCCTTCGAACCATCTTGACCCACACCTGACGTCAGCGAACGGAGAGGGGGGAAAGACCATTCTCCGGCCGTGACCCGTCATGCTGCCGGTCGTTAAGGGAAACATACTTCCGGGAAATGTACTTCCCTAACCATCGGGTGGAGATATCCGTGATCCGTTCCCGCACTCACCTGCCGAAACCCTCCGACATGTTCGACCGAAACTGGGAATGGAGCGAGCTGACCGCATTCGCGACCGACGACGGCCCGGAAGCGACCATGGCCGTCGTCTCCGGGCGGCGACGGCAAGGCAAGTCCTTCCTCCTCGACTCCCTCGCCAGAGCAGCCGGCGGCTTCTACTTCTGCGCGTACGAGGCGACGGAAGCCGAGTCGTTGCGTCGCTTCGGCGAGGAGCTGGGCCAGCACAGCGGAAGCATCGCTCCGATGCGCTTCGATCGCTGGGAGCAGGCCATCGACGCGTTGCTCGCGCTGGGCAAGGACGGCCCGCTCCCCGTCGTCATCGACGAGTTCCCGTACCTGGCCAGGGCGACCCCGTCCCTGCCCTCCATCGTCCAGGTCGCGTACGGTCCCAGGCGCCCGGAACGGCTCCAGTCCCGCACCCGCCTTCTCCTCTGCGGCAGCTCGCTCTCCTTCATGGGCAAGCTGCTCAGCGGAACGTCACCGCTTCGCGGGCGCGCCGGTCTCGAACTCGTCGTCCGGCCGTTGGACTTCCGGCAGGCTGCCGCCTTCTGGGGCATCGACGACCCACGGCTCGCCCTGCTCGTACACAGTGTGGTCGGCGGAACTCCCGCGTACCGCCGGGAGTTCGTACGCGACGACGTCCCCGCCGACCTTCCGGACTTCGACGCCTGGGTCTGCCGTACGGCCCTGTCCCCGCGCTCGCCGCTGTACCGCGAGGCCCGTTACCTCCTCGCGGACGAATCCGATCTGCGGGACCGGGCCCTGTACCACTCCGTCCTCGCGGCCCTGGCCTCGGGAAACGCGACGGCGGGACGGATCGCCGGGTGTCTGGAGCGTCCGACCAGCGACATCACCCATCCCCTCACCGTCCTCCAGGACTGCGGACTCGTACGCCGGGAGACGGACGCCTTCCGTAGGAACCGGAGCGTGTATCGCGTGGGTGAACCGCTGATCGCCTTCGACCACGCCATCTCCCGGCCCAAACTCCCCCTCCTGGACCGAGGCATGGCGGAACACGTCTGGGAGACCTCACGTGCTCGCTTCCTCTCCGCCGTCGTAGGACCGCACTTCGAGCAGATCTGCCGCGAGTGGGTGACCCATTTCGCTGCGCCGGACACGTTCGGCGGTATGCCGATCGACGTCTCGTACGGCACGGTCCCGGACCCGGCGGCGCACAGCAGTCATGAGATCGACGTGGTCGTACGGGGCGCGGTGGGCCAGGACAACGGGGTTCTACTCTCCCTGGGTGAGGCCAAGTGGGACCAGGTCATGGGCATCGGCCATTTGGAACGGCTGCGCCACGCCAAGGCCCTGCTCGCGGACCGAGGGGTCGACACGTCGGCTGCGCGGCTGGCCTGTTACAGCGGAGCAGGATTCACGGAAGAGCTGCGGGCCGTGGAAAAGCAGGGGGATGCGGTCCTGGTGGATCTCGCGCGGTTGTACGAAGGAGAGTGAGGGGAGGGCGAGGGCGCATTCTGCCGTCGTAATCCCTCAACCCGGCCTGGAGAAAAGCGCTTTCGCAGCCGCAGGCAGAGCCCGCAGACTGACCCGGTGATCGACATCACCGCCGAACTCGTACGCACCCTGGTCTCCGACCAGTTCCCGGAGTGGAGCGACCTCCCGGTCAGTCCCGTCGACCGCCAGGGCTGGGACAACCGCACCTTCCGGCTCGGCGAGCAGCTGACCGTGCGTCTCCCGAGCGCGGAGGGCTACGTGGCCGCCGTGGCGAAGGAGGACCGGTGTCTGCCCCACCTGGCCGAACAACTGTCGTTGCCCGTACCGGAACCGGTCGCTGTCGGGCGTCCGGCGGCGGGCTATCCGTTCCCGTGGTCGGTGCGGAGATGGCTTCCGGGGGACACGGTCGAGGCCTCGACGGACATCGACCGGACCCAACTGGCCCGCGATCTCGGCGACTTCCTGACCGAACTGCGCGAGGCTCCGGCCCACCAGGGCCCGGCCGCCGGGCGGCACTCGTACTTTCGTGGCTGCCACCCCAGCGTCTACGGCGATGAGGTCGAGGGCGCCCTCGACAGACTGAAGGATGTCGTCGATGTCGGTGCGTGCCGGGAAATCTGGGCGAGCGCGCTGACGTCTGCCTGGCCACTGCCACCCACGTGGTTCCACGGTGACGTCTCGGTCGGCAATCTCCTCGCCACCGGCGGAGCACTCTCCGCCGTCATCGACTTCGGCTCGTCCGGCGTCGGCGACCCCGCCTGCGACCTCGTCATCGCCTGGAACCACTTCGTCGGCGAGGAACGGAAGGTGTTTCGGGAGGCGGTCGGTCTGCCCGAGGACGCCTGGCGGCGAGCGCGCGGATGGGCGCTCTGGAAGGCGCTGGTGAGCATGGCGGGTCTGTCCAGCCCTGACCCCGACGGTACCCAGAGCCGGGTGCTGGTCAAGGTGTTGGAGGACCCGGTCATATAGGACTGAGACTGTCCTACTTCCTGCTTACGGTGTCCCCATGAGCACTCCCGAGGACGGCACCGAGACCCGAGCCTTCCGAGACGCCGACCATCTCGACGCCTGGCTCGCCGCACGCCCCGGCCCACACCCCGGCCTCTGGGTGAAGGTCGGCAAGAAGGGATCCGGAGTGCGTTCGGTCAGCGCCGGTGACGTCAACGACGTCGCCCTCTGCCACGGCTGGATCACCGGCAATCGGAGGCGACTCGACGAGACGTACTTCCTGCAGAGGATCACCCCGCGCAGGCCGGGCAGCGACTGGTCGATGGTGAATGTGCGGCGGGTGGAGGAGCTGAGCGCCACCGGGCGGATGCGGGCCGGAGGGCTCGCCGAGGTCGCGGCTGCCAAGGCGGACGGGCGGTGGGCTGCGGCGTACGAGTCGCAGCGGGAGGCCACCGTGCCGGAGGATTTGGCGACGGCCCTCGAACACAGCCCTCGCGCCCGGCGAAGCATCGAGCGGCTCGGGAAGACGGACCGGTACCTCGTCATCCTGGGGCTGCTGAAGGCCCGGACGCCACAGACGCGAGCCGCACGGCTCAAGGCGGCCTTGGCCAAGTTGGAGACGGACGACCAGCCGAGCCATCGATCACCGTGATCGCATGCGACCGTGGCCGTTCCCACCAGCCGTACAGACCGATTCAGCCGGCCGTACCGGCCGGCGGCTCGGCCCGCGTCGCGCGCGGGCCGTGGCCGACCGGAGGAATCAACCCGCGTTCCGGATCGCCGAGATGTCGAAGCTCAGCTTGATCTTGTCCGAGACCAGGACGCCACCGGTCTCCAGCGCCGCGTTCCACGTCAGGCCCCACTCGGAGCGCAGGATCTCCGCCTTGCCCTCGAAGCCGACGCGCTCGTTGCCGAACGGGTCCTTGGCGGTGCCGTTGAACTCCAGGTCGATGGTGAGCGGCTTGGTCGTGCCGAGGATGGAGAGGTCACCGGTGATGCGGTAGTCGTCGCCGCCCAGGGCCTCAGCCTTGGTCGAGCGGAAGGTCATCGTCGGGAACTCCTCCGTCTTGAAGAAGTCCGCGCTCTTCAGATGGCCGTCACGGTCGGCGTTGCCGGTGTCGATGCTCTCCATCTTGACGTCGATGGAAGCGGTGGACCGCGAGGGGTCCGAGCCGTCCAGGTGCAGGCTGCCGGAGAAGTCGAGGAAGCCGCCCTTGACGTTGGTGACCATGGCGTGGCGGGCGACGAAGCCGATCGTGGTGTGGGACGCGTCGATCGTGTAGTCGCCGGTCAACGCGGCGAGCTCGGGGTTCACCGCGGAGCCGGCCGCCGAGGCGGTGGCGGTCTCGGTGGTGGGGTTGCTGCGGCCGAAGATGCCCATGACGTGCTCCTTGGATGATGTCGTTCAATCTTCAACGAACTGACACGGCCCACCGTAGACCTATTCCGTTCAAGTTTCAACCTTATCGTTTTCGTGGTGGTGTCGTCACTCGTTGTTGATATCCCCGCATCCTGGTGGTAGACGGCATGAGCATGACCTCGACCCGCCGTACGTTCCTGCTCCGTACTGCGACACTCGCCGCGACCCTGGCGGCGACCGCCCCCACCGCGTACGCCGCCGACGACGAGTACGACACCCTCCGCCGGCGCTGGCTGACCATCGCGCTCGGCGCCGGCTACGACCCCGCCGCCGAGCCCTACGCGAGCCGCCTCCGCGAGACCGGGGACCTCGCCCGCGCGTTCCGGGCCGCGATGGCGCCCACCGCCGGCTCCCTCTGGCCGGGCCATCCCTTCGACCCGCCCGCCGGGATCACCCAGAGCTACAGCCGGCTCTGGACGATGGCCCAGGCGTACACGCAGCCGGGCACCGGCTCGACGGGCGACGCCGCCCTCCTCGCGGACCTCCTGCGCGGCCTCGACCACCTCTCCGCGACGGTCTACCACCCCTCCACCACCCGCTACGGCAACTGGTGGGAGTGGCAGATCGGCAGCCCCCGCCTCCTGACGGACATCGTCGCCGCCCTGTACGACGCGTTGACGCCCGCTCAGCGGGCCGACGCCTGCGCGGCGATCGACCACTTCGTCCCCGACTCGACGCTCCGCGAGTACACCGGTACCTCCACCGGCGCCAACCGCGTCGACCTCTGCCGCTCCGTCGCCCTGCGCGGCGTCCTCGGCCGCGCTCCCGAGAAGATCGCCCTCGCCCGCGACGCCCTCTCGCCCGTCTTCCCGTACGTCACCCAGGGGGACGGGCTGTACGCCGACGGCTCGTTCGTGCAGCACACCTGGGTCGCGTACTCGGGGACGTACGGGCAGGTCATGCTCGACGGGCTGGGGCGCCTCTTCGCGCTGCTGGCCGGGTCGAGTTGGGAGGTCACCGACCCGAACCGGCGGATCGTCCTGGACAGCGTCGAGCGGGCGTACGCGCCGCTCATCCACGACGGGCTGGTCATGGACAGCGTCAACGGCCGTGCCATCAGCCGGGGTCACCTGAAGGGCGACGACCGGCCCATCCTGCGCGGCGACCACTTCCACGGGCAGGGGATCATCGCCGCGATCGCACTGCTCGCGCTCGGCGCCGGCGCGGCCGAGCGCGAGCGGTGGTACGGCCGGATCAAGGGATGGATCGAACGCGACACGGTGACGCCGATCCTCACCGCGGCCCAGTTCGGCGTGGCGGACCTGGCCCGGCTGCACGCCGTCGCCGCCTCCCCGGTCGCCGCCGCGCCGGAACCCGTCGGCCACCGCCTCTTCGCCGCCATGGACCGGGCCGTCCACCGCCGCCCGGGCTTCGTGGTGAACATCGCCATGGCCTCCGACCGCATCGCGTACTACGAGTGCGGCAACGGCGAGAACCCGCGCGGCTGGCACACCGGCGCCGGGACGACCCTGTGGTGGGCCGACGGGCACGGCGACCAGTACACCAACTGGTTCTGGCCGACCGTCGACTGGTACCGGCTCCCCGGCACGACCGTCTCCACCAAGCGGCTCGCCGACCGGGAAGGCGGCGAACGGGGTGCGCCGAAGCCCGCCGTACGGTGGGTCGGCGGGACCACGGACGGCGAGTACGCGGCGATCGGCCAGCACCTCAAGGGGCTCGGCTCCACCCTCCAGGCCCACAAGTCGTGGTTCTGCGTCGCGGACGCCGTCGTCTGCCTGGGCGCGGGGATCAGCTGTTCGGACGGGGTGCCGGTGGAGACGGTGGTCGACAACCGCAATCTGGGGGAGCGCGACGACACGGCACCCCAGGCCCTCGTACACGGTCGGCGCTGGGCTCACCTGGAAGGCCATGGCGGCTGGGTCTTCCCGGACCCGCCGGGCGGCACCCCGCGCACCCTCCGCGAGGACCGCACCGGCGCCTGGTCCGACATCAACACCACCAGCACGGCCGAACGCCGCACCCGGCGCTGGCAGACCCTCTGGCTGGACCACGGCACCGATCCGGTGAACGCCACCTACGTCTATCTGCTCATGCCCGGGGCATCCCGCCACGCCGTCGCGGTCCGTGCCGCCGACCGGCGCTGGTTGTCGATCCTCGCCAACGACAGTACGTGCCAGGCGGTCCATGTCCCCTCGCTCGGCCTGACGGCCGCCAACTTCTGGCAGGCCGGCACGGCGGGCCCGCTGACCGCCTCCGCCGGGGCGAGCGTGCTGGTACGCCGCCGGGGCCGGACCGCTACCCTCTGCGTGAGCGAACCGCCGCGCACCGGCGAGCCGATCGAGATCACGTGGCGCGGACCGGTCCGCGCGGTGGTCCGGGCGGACGAGTCGGTCGAGGTGCTTCAGGGCACGGGCGACCGGCTGCGGGTCCGGGTGGCTGCCGGCACGGCCTGCGCCACCCATCTGTGTGAGCTGATTCTCAGCTGACCGTTTGTGCGACTTCTACAAGCCCGACACCCCCTGAGCAGTCGGTTCGGCTGCACACCGGCATGGTTCTGTTCAGGGGTACCAGGAAAACACGCCGGAGACTGTACGGAGTCGACGGGCCGCTTTGCGCGCTCGGCTTCGTATGGTCGCTACATGACCGTTTTGGATGAGGCACCGGGTGAGCCGACGGACGCGCGAGGGCGAGTGGCCGAGCTGCACGAGATTCGTGCCCAGGCGTTGGCCGGCCCCAGCGAGAAGGCGACCGAGGCGCAGCATGCCAAGGGCAAGCTGACCTCCCGGGAGCGCATCGAACTGCTGCTGGACCCGGGTTCCTTCAGCGAGGTCGAGCAGTTGCGCCGGCACCGGGCCACCGGATTCGGTCTGGAGGCCAAGAAGCCGTACACCGACGGTGTGATCACGGGCTGGGGCACGGTGGAGGGCCGCACGGTCTTCGTCTACGCCCATGACTTCCGCATCTTCGGCGGCGCCCTCGGTGAGGCCCACGCCACGAAGATCCACAAGATCATGGACATGGCCATCGCGGCCGGGGCCCCGCTGGTGTCGCTGAACGACGGCGCCGGCGCCCGTATCCAGGAGGGTGTCTCCGCGCTCGCCGGGTACGGCGGCATCTTCCAGCGCAACACCAGGGCCTCCGGTGTCATCCCGCAGATCAGCGTGATGCTCGGCCCGTGCGCGGGCGGCGCGGCCTACAGCCCCGCCCTCACGGACTTCGTCTTCATGGTCCGCGAGACGTCGCAGATGTTCATCACGGGCCCGGACGTCGTCAAGGCGGTCACCGGCGAGGAGATCACCCAGAACGGCCTCGGCGGCGCGGACGTGCACGCCGAGACGAGCGGCGTGGCCCACTTCGCGTACGACGACGAGGAGACGTGCATCGCCGAGGTGCGCTACCTCCTGTCGATGCTCCCGCAGAACAACCGCGAGAACCCGCCGCGCGTGGAGGCCTCCGACGCGGCGGACCGCCGAAGTGACGTCCTCCTCGACCTGGTCCCGGCCGACGGCAACCGGCCCTACGACATGGCCAAGGTCATCGAGGAACTCGTCGACGACGGCGACTACCTGGAGGTCCACGAGCGCTGGGCCCGCAACATCATCTGCGCCCTCGGCCGTCTCGACGGCCAGGTCGTCGGCATCGTCGCCAACCAGCCGCAGACCCTCGCGGGTGTGCTGGACATCGAGGCCTCGGAAAAAGCTGCGCGCTTTGTCCAGATGTGTGATGCTTTTAATATCCCGATCATTACGCTGCTGGATGTCCCCGGCTTCCTGCCGGGCGTCGACCAGGAGCACGGCGGAATCATCCGCCACGGCGCGAAGCTGCTCTACGCCTACTGCAACGCGACCGTCCCCCGGATCTCGCTGATCCTTCGGAAGGCGTACGGAGGTGCCTACATCGTCATGGACAGCCAGTCCATCGGCGCGGACCTCACGTACGCGTGGCCGACCAACGAGATCGCCGTCATGGGCGCCGAAGGTGCCGCCAACGTCATCTTCCGGCGGCAGATCGCCGAGGCCGAGGACCCCGAGGCGATGCGGGTCCGGATGGTCAAGGAGTACAAGGCCGAGCTGATGCACCCGTACTACGCGGCCGAGCGCGGCCTCGTGGACGACGTCATCGACCCCGCGGACACCCGCGCGGTCCTCATCCGCTCCCTCGCGATGCTCCACACCAAGCACGCGGACCTGCCGTCCCGCAAGCACGGCAACCCGCCGCAGTAACCCGCCGGTTCCTTCGCGGTACCCCTGCGGAAACCTCTCTCACGGAGACTGACATCCATGAAGCTGCCTGATATTCGCGTCGAGAAGGGCCACGCCGAGCCGGAAGAAGTGGCCGCGATCACCGCGCTGCTCCTGGCCCGCGCCGCCGCGCGACCCGCCGAGGCTCCGGCCCACCGGGGCCGCCCCCGCGCGGGCTGGCGCCGCCTGGAGCGCGAGCCGGGTTTCCGTGCACCGCACAGCTGGCGCTGAGCCTCACCTCTGACAGGGCCCCATCCGAATGGACGGGGCCCTTTCGTATGTGCGTCGGCTGCGGCTTGGTGGGGGCTGGTCGCACAGTTCCCCGCGCCCCTTAAAGGCTGCTTTTAAGGGGCGCGGGGAACTGCGCGAGCAACCACACACGACCCGCGGCCGAACGCCAACCCCCAGCTCAACGGCGCTGAACGGAGCCGAGGACGACGAAGGGGCCCCTCTGCCAAAGAGGGGCCCCTTCGTACGGCTGAGCGCCGCAGGCCTACCGCAGGCGCGCCATCAGCGCGTGCTCGACCAGGGTGATGAGCGCCGACTTCGCGTCCGCCCGATGCCGCGCGTCCGTCGTGATGATCGGCGTGTCGGGGCCGATCTGAAGGGCTTCCCGGACCTCGTCAGGGTTGTACGGCTGCTGGCCGTCGAAGCCGTTCAACGCGATCACGAACGGCAGGCCGCTGTTCTCGAAGTAGTCGACCGCCGGGAAGCAGTCGGCCAGACGACGCGTGTCGACGAGGACGATCGCGCCGATGGCACCGCGCACGAGGTCGTCCCACATGAACCAGAAACGGTCCTGACCGGGGGTGCCGAACAGGTACAGGATGAGGTCCTGGTCCAGGGTGATACGACCGAAGTCCATGGCCACCGTCGTGGTGGTCTTGTCCCCGGTGTGGGTGAGGTCGTCGATGCCCGCGGAAGCGGACGTCATCACGGCCTCGGTACGCAGCGGGTTGATCTCCGAGACGGCCCCGACGAACGTGGTCTTGCCCACGCCGAAGCCACCCGCCACCACGATCTTCGCTGAGGTGGTGGAGCGGGAAGGACCGCCGCTAGAGCTTGCGAAGTCCACTGAGCACCCTTTCGAGCAGTGTCACGTCTGGCTGGCCACCGGCGTTCTCGTCGCCGCCGGGCTGATGGATGGCGACCAGGCCCGCCTCCGCCAAGTCGGCGACGAGGATCCTGGCCACGCCGAGAGGGATCGTCAGGAGGGCCGAGATCTCGGCCACCGACTTGATTTCCCGGCAGAGGTTGCAGATCCGCTGATGCTCGGGCAACTGGCCCTGCATCTGATGCGGCTGCGCGGTGGTATGCACCAGCGCCTCGATGGCGAGCTGGTAGCGCGGCCTGGTGCGGCCGCCTGTCATGGCGTACGGGCGCACCAGGGGGTTGTGTGCCGCCCCGGCGGGCGACGGCTCAGGGGTGCGGCGTTGCGGCTGCACGGGCTGGATGCGCGGCGCCGGCGGCTGGTCGTACGGCGAAGGGCCAGGGCCCTGCGGTGTGTACGGCTGCTGGCGGCTCGGTGCGGAGGGGAAGTTGTACCGGTTCTGGTCACCCTGGCCCGGCCCCTGGCCAGGGTAGGACCAGTTGCCCGACGATGAACCGCCTGGGGGTGTTGCCACGTTCTCTCCTCCTCCGACTGTGCTGGCATCCATGGCTCATTTGGAAGCCGCGTCCCGAAACCTTACGGCCCCGGGACGCCAAAACGCACCGTCTGACTGTTAGTTGAGCAGGCTGCCCTGGAGCTCCGCACGAAGATCGGGCGTCAGGACCGTACCGGCACGGTCCACCAGAAGTGCCATCTCGTACCCGATGAGACCGATATCGGCCTCCGGATGTGCGAGAACGGCGAGCGAGGAACCGTCGGATACGGACATGATGAAGAGGAATCCCCGCTCCATCTCCACAACCGTCTGATTGACGCTGCCACCTTCGAAAATGCGGGAGGCACCCGCGGTCAGAGAGGTCAGACCCGACGCGACGGCCGCCAGCTGGTCGGCTCGGTCACGGGGAAACCCTTCGGACATCGCCAGAAGGAGTCCGTCGGCGGAGACCACCACCGTGTGAGACACCCCGGGGGTGTTGTCCACGAAGTTGGTGATCAACCAGTTCAGGTTCTGCGCCGCCTGGCTCATCGGGCTCACACTAACGCTCCTGGTTGTAGGTGCTGTCAGGACCACTGTGCTGATTTCTAGTGGCCTGGCCGTTCGTTTCACTGCTTGCGTTGCGCCCACGCTGGACACCCCGGCGCAGGTTGCTCAGCCTGCCCCTGACGTCCTCGGGAGCGCGGGAGATCTGTGGACCTCCCTGCGGGGTCGTCGTCGCGGCACCCTCGACCAGGTTGGCCTTGGGCACCCGCCGCGGCAGACCGGAGGAGGTGACCCCGCCTGCCTTGGGCTTCTTCAGCTGGGAGGCCTGCTGCCAGCGCTCGTCGTTGGCCGAGCGCCAGTCGCCGTTCGGTCCCCCGGCCGTCGTCGGCTGGTCCTGGGCCGCACCCTGTTGTCCGTTCACGGCGCCCGCGCTCGTGCCGCCCGCGCTCGCGGTGGAGCCGCGGCGGGGCAGGCCGGCGTCGGTCAGCGCGTGGCCGGCGGAAGGGGTGGGTCCCGGACGGTCGAAGCCTACGCGGTCCGGCTCCTTCACGTCAGCGGCCTGCGCAGATTCCGGTTCCGGAGCGTACTCGGAGCGGTAGGAGCTCTGGTAGTCCTGCTGCTGCGGCCAGTCGTCCTGATAGGACTGCTCTTCGAAGCCCGAGTACGTCTCCGGGGCCGTCGCGGCGGACGCCGTGTGGTCCTCCTGGAGGGACTCCGGATAGGAGGGCTCGGGGTAACCGCCGGTAGCGGTGAACGGGTCGTTCCCGCCCGGCAGCTGTCCGTTGCCGGGCTGCGTGGTGCCGCCCTGCCCGAAGTACGCCTCGTCGTACGACGGCTGCCGCGGCTCCTCGTACGCCGTCTGCTGGTCGAACGACCGCTGCGGGTCCACATAGGCCGTCGCGCCGTTGTCGTAGGACGGTTCGGGCGACTGGAAGTCGTCGCCGTAGCGCGGCGTCTGGCCCGGGGGCAGCTGGGGGTCCGGGTGCGCCTGGGCCTCCAGGGCCGCGCGACGCTCCTCGCGCATCAGGGAGCGGCCCACGGGGTCCAGCTCGCGGATGTCGTCCGGGACCTCGTAGCGGCTGTCGTCGAAGCCGAGCTCGGCGGCGGTCCGCATCGGAGGCACGGCGGCCTGCTGCTGGAACGAGTGCTGCTCCGGGATGATCTGCGAGACCGTGAACTGGTCGGCCGCCGGCTGCTGCTCGCCACCGCCACCGTGGGTGATGACGTCCGGGAGCATGACCAGCGAGGTCGTACCGGCCTGCTCGCCCGAGGGGCGCAGCTGGACGCGGATGCCGTGCCGGTCGGACAGCCGGCCGACCACGAAGAGGCCCATGCGCTGCGAGATCGCGGCGTCCACGGTCGGCGGGTTGGCCAGCTTGTGGTTGATGTCCGCGAAGTCCTCGGCGGTGAGGCCGATGCCCTTGTCGTGGATCTCGATCATCACGCGGCCGTCGGGGAGACGGGTCGCGGTGACACGGACCTTGGTCTGCGGGGAGGAGAACGTGGTGGCGTTCTCCAGGAGCTCGGCGAGCAGGTGCACGAGGTCGGTCACGGCGCGGCCGTGGATCTCGGCCTCCGGGACACCGGAGAGCTCGATGCGCTCGTACTGCTCCACCTCGGAGGAGGCGGCGCGCAGCACGTCGACCAGCGGGACCGGCTGGTCCCAGCGGCGGCCGGGCTCCTCGCCGGCGAGGACGAGGAGGTTCTCGCCGTTGCGGCGCATACGGGTCGCCAGATGGTCCAGCTTGAAGAGGTTCTCCAGCTGGTCCGGGTCGGCCTCGTTGTTCTCCAGGTCGGTGATCAGGGTCAGCTGGCCCTCGATCAGCGACTGGTTGCGGCGCGAGAGGTTGGTGAAGATCGCGTTGATGTTGCCCCGCAGCAGGGCCTGCTCGGCGGCGAGCCGCACGGCCTCGCGGTGCACCTGGTCGAAGGCGCGGGCGACCTCGCCGATCTCGTCCGTGGTGTTGATCGGGATGGGCGCGACGCGGGTGTCGACGCGACCGGGGTCGGTGCGCGAGAGCTGGTCGACCAGCATCGGCAGGCGCTGCTCGGCGACGCCGAAGGCGGCGTTGCGCAGCTGGCGCATCGCGCGGCTCATCTGGCGGGCCATGAGGGACGCGATGATGAACGCGGCGAGCAGGGCGAGGATGACGATGGCGCCGTTGATGTAGGCGTCGCGCTGGGCGTCGGAGGCGATCTGGCCGGCCTCGTCCACCGCGCGGTTGATCAGCTCGGTCTCGACCTCGCTGTAGCCCTGGAACTTCAGGGTGGAGGCGGCCATCCAGTTCTCGTAGGTGACGCCCTGCTTGGCGAGGTCGTCGCGGGAGGCGCCGCTGCCGATCAGCCGGATCATGTCCGTCATGGATTCCGGCGGGGCGACGTACTTGTCGCTCTTGGCCTTGTTCTCGGCGGCGAGCTTCTTGCCCTCTTCGGTCTTCTGCGCCATGACCGACTCCAGGCGCGAGGCGTCGGCCTCGGTGCCACCGGAGACGAACTCCTGTACGGCGACGTTCTCCAGGTAGGCGTACGAGGTGAACGCGGTGAGCTGCTGGCGGAAGACGGTCTCGTCCTCGCTGGGTCGGACCAGCAGGTGGGTGCCGATCGCGCGCTGCAGTGAGGCGGCGCCCTTGGCGAGGGCGACGGCGTAGACCGTACGGCCGTACGCGGTGACGTTGCCGGTACCGAGGCCGAGCTCGTTGGAGAACTCCATCAGGAGGTGCTCGACGGCGACGTAGCCCTCTTCGGTCTGCACCGGGTCGGCGGCCCGGGTGAAGGCGGCCTGCCGGAGGTCCTCCAGCTTGGGCTCGGCCTCCTCGACCAGACGCAGTCGGCGCTCCAGGCCCTGCCCGGAAGGCATCCCGACGACCTCCGAGTGGAAGATGTCGGCCTTCTCGTCGGTGAAGGCGCGGGCGTCCTTGACGACGTCGCTGTTCCGCTCGCCGTCCAGCAGGGGCTGGGCCGAGAGGTCACGCTCGTTGAGCAGTGCCTCGGCGTACACGGCCGCGGCGGCCACGATCTGGGCCACCTTCTCGGCGTCCCGTGCCTCTTGCCAGGTGTCGATCGAGCCCTTCACCTGGAAGCCGCCCATGACCAGGCCGACGAGCACGGGTATGAGGAGAATCGCGTTCAGGCGAGTGGGTACGCGCCAGTTGCGGGGGGAGAGACGACTGCCGCTTGGTGCGGGAGCTGCCGTCGGCTCCGGTCCGGTCACTTGTGCGGGTGCCGCTCCGCGCGGCGGCGGGGTGAAGTTGCCCCGCGCCGACGGCTCGGGACCTTTCTTGCTTCGCCTCACTCGACCAACAACCTCTCGGCGCCGGCACCTACGTCGTGCCGCGGGTGACTCCACGCCCTAGTACGTCTTTGACTAATGGGCAGTTCAGGCATTCCAGCACGTCGCGCTGAGGACTTCCAAACACTGGGAGGCAACGATTCCGCGTGATGTAAGTCCCAGATAAAACGGTCATAAAGAGCGAGCCACGGCAAAAAGCGGGGCCTTTGTGAGCGCAGCGGTACCGATCGACCGCGACGCGTGGTCGTACCACCCTATTTCTCTGTCGAAACGTTATGAACGCCGAGGCCGACCGTGTCAAAGGACACAGCCGGCTTCGGTGTAACTACGACAACTGCCGTATGGCGTTGTGGACTTGAGTCCTGTTTTGGGTCCGGGTGGGGTACTTCGGTTCCCTGTGCCCTACCGCAGCCGTGCCATGAGCGCGTGCTCGACCAGGGTGATCAGCGCGCTCTTGGCGTCCGCGCGGTGGCGGGCGTCGGTGGTGATGATGGGGGCGTCGGGCCCGATCTGGAGCGCCTCGCGCACCTCGTCGGGGCTGTAGGGCTGGTGCCCGTCGAAGCCGTTGAGGGCGATGACGAAGGGCAGGCCGCTGTTCTCGAAGTAGTCGACGGCCGGGAAGCAGTCGGCGAGGCGGCGGGTGTCCACCAGGACCACCGCGCCGATGGCACCGCGGACCAGGTCGTCCCACATGAACCAGAAACGGTCCTGACCGGGCGTACCGAAGAGGTACAGGATCAGGTCCTGGTCGAGGGTGATGCGGCCGAAGTCCATGGCGACCGTGGTGGTCGTCTTGTCCCCGGTGTGGGTGAGGTCGTCGATGCCCGCGGAAGCGGACGTCATCACGGCCTCGGTACGCAGCGGGTTGATCTCCGAGACGGCTCCGACGAACGTGGTCTTGCCCACGCCGAAGCCACCCGCCACCACGATCTTCGCCGACGTGGTGGCCCGTCCCGCTTCAGAGCTTCCGAAGTCCACTGAGCACCCTTTCCAGCAGAGTCACGTCCGGCGCGCCACCGGCGCTCTCGTCGCCACCGGGCTGGTGGATCGCGACGAGTCCGGCCTCGGCGAGGTCCGCGACAAGGATCCGTGCCACACCGAGCGGCATGGACAGCAGGGCCGACACCTCGGCCACCGACTTCACCTCGCGGCACAGGTGGCAGATCCGCTGGTGCTCGGGAAGCAGCCCCATGAGGTGCGCGGGGTCTGCCGTCGTACTGATCAGCGCCTCGAGGGCGAGCTGGTAACGCGGCCGCGTCCGGCCACCGGTCATGGCGTACGGCCGAACCAGCGGCTGGTCGCCCTCGTCTCCGTACGGCTCTGCGTACGGATCGTGAGGAGCGGTGGGCGGGGTCATTGATCCTCCGGGCGGGACAGCAAGTCGGTCAGTCGTGCCGTCTGACGGGGGCCGGTGGGGGGACTGTGGCGGCCGGACGGTGATTTGGTGAGTTCTGTGGATCCGCAGGCGTCAGTGGAGGAGACTGCCTTGGAGTTCGGCGCGCAGGTCGGGCGTGAGCACAGCGCCCGCGCGATCGACGAGCAGCGCCATCTCGTAACCGACCAGGCCGATGTCGCACTCGGGGTGGGCGAGGACGGCCAGGGACGATCCGTCGGAGACGGACATCAGGAAGAGGAAACCGCGTTCCATCTCGACCACCGTCTGGGCCACGTCCCCGCCCTCGAAGATCCGGGATGCCCCGGCCGTGAGCGAGGTGAGACCGGAGGCGACGGCGGCGAGCTGGTCGGCACGGTCGCGCGGAAAGCCTTCCGACATCGCCAGAAGAAGACCGTCGGCGGAGACGACGACGGTGTGGGACACCCCGGGGGTGTTGTCCACGAAGTTGGTGATCAACCAGTTGAGGTTCTGTGCCGCCTGGCTCATCTGGCTCAACTAACGCTCCTGCTGGTGAGTGGGGCTCGGGAAGCTACCGGTCTGGCCGTTACCGGCCTGTCGACCCTGCGCGATGCCCCGACGGAGATTGGTCAGCCGGCCGCGTACGTCATCAGGCGAACGCGAGACCTGCGGACCGGTTTGGTGCTGTTGCTGCTGAGCCGTGCCCGGCACGAGGTTCGCTCGCGGGACCCGGCGCGGCAGACCGGAGGTGGTGACCCCGCCTGCCGAAGGCTGACGGGCTCGTTCGGCCTGGCGGACCAGGTCGTCATTGGGAGTGCTGCGCCAGGTGGGGGAGGCAGGCGCGGCGGGGGTCGCCGGCCGCTGAGGAGCGGCCGGAGTCTGGGGGGCCGGGGCGGCGGGCTGCTGCGGCGCGGGACCGTTGCCCGCCTGCTGGCCGTTCTGCCCGTTCTGACCGCCCTGACCGTGGAACCAGTTGGTCTCCAGCGTGTCGTACAGCGGCGTACGGCCGTCCATCGGACCCGTGGCCGGCGGCAGTGCCTCCGGCTCCTGCGGGCGCGTGTGGCGCTGCGGGGGCATCGGCGGTCGCTGCGGCGGCACCGGCGGGCGGGGCGCGCCGTAGTTCTCGCCGTTGACCTGCGGCCGCTCGAACTGGCCGGTGTCCTGCGGGTTCTGGCGACCGGGCACAGGGAACTGTCCGGTGCTCTGGCCGTTCTGCCGGCCGGGCGCGCCGAACTGTCCCGTGTCCTGGGGGTTCTGCGGGTTCTGGCGACCGGGCACGTTGAACTGCCCGGTGTCCTGCGGGTTCTGCCGGCCCGGAGCCGGGAACTGGCCCGTGCTGGAGCCGTCGTAGCCCGGCGTGGCGAACTGGCCGGTGGACGACGGGTCCTGTGAGCCGCCGCGGGAGGGACCGGTGGGCGCCGGCGGAGCACCGGCCCCGCCGAACACGTCGGAGCGGACGAAGGACCCGGAGTCGTTCTGCTGGGTGCCCGCGCCGGGGCGCCGGCTGTCGAAGCCGGAAGGGGGGAAGTCGGCGGACGAGCCCGGACCCTGGTGGGGGTCGACGCGCGGCATCGGCGCGGTGACGTCCGGCTGCTCCTCGTGGCCGCGCGGGGCGTCCAGCGAGGCGCGCGGCACCGGCGGCTGCGCGTTCTCGTCGCTCCAGCTCGGCGTCCGCGACGAGGAGTTGCCGCCGGGCAGCTCGGCACGCGGACCACCGCGGCCCGGCAGCTGCGGACGGCGCCTGCTGGAACGTTCCTTGCCTTGCTTCGGCGGCACGGAGCCCAGGCCGTTGTCGGCCCCGCCCGGCCGGCCCGCACCGGCGTCACCGGGACCGCCGGCCGGGCGCAGACCCGAGCCGCCGCCCGGGAAGCCGCCCTGGCGTGAGGTGTCGTCGAAGCTCTCGAAGCTGTTGGGGCCACCGGTCCCGGCGGCCTGCAGACCCTGCGGGGCACCCGGCGCCTGACCGCCGCCGAACCCACCGGCACCGGCGCCCGCCGGAGCCGGCCGGCCGCCCTGCGCAGGCGGACCGCCCTGCGGCCCACGCGGACCACCCGGGTTGCCGGGCAGCGCGGCCCGCGGACCCTGGCCCGCGCCGACCTGCCCACGCTGCGGAGGGGCACCGAGAAGTCCGCCGGCGGAGGGGCCGCCGCCGAGCGGCGGGCCCGACTGGTTGCCGGCCTGGCGACGCGCGGCGGCGGCACCGGCCGCGGCCTGCGCGGCGGCCGGACCACCGGTGGTGGGGGAACCCTGGCCGGGCTTGCCCGGGGTGGGCTTCTTGTTGCCCTGCGCGACGTCGACGGGAAGCATGACGAGCGCGGTCGTACCGCCCGAGTCGGACGGACGCAGCTGGATCCTGATGCCGTGGCGCTGCGACAGCCGGCCGACCACGAACAGACCCATGCGGCGGGAGACCGAGACGTCCACGGTGGGCGGCGAGGCGAGCCGCTCGTTGATCGCGGCGAGGTCCTCGGGGGAGAGGCCGATACCGGTGTCGTGGATCTCGATCAGCACCCGGCCGTCGGGCAGCGCGTGACCGGTGACCTTGACCTTGGTCTGCGGCGAGGAGAAGGAAGTCGCGTTCTCCAGCAGCTCGGCGAGCAGGTGCACGAGGTCGTTGACCACGCGGCCGGCGACCTCGGTCGTCGGCACGGACGACAGCTCGATGCGCTCGTACTGCTCCACCTCGGAGGCCGCGGCGCGGAGCACGTCGACCAGCGGGACCGGACGGGTCCAGCGGCGGCCGGGCTCTTCACCGGCGAGAACGAGGAGGTTCTCACCGTTACGGCGCATGCGGGTGGCGAGGTGGTCGAGCTTGAAGAGGGAGGACAGCTGGTCCGGGTCGGCCTCGCGGGACTCCAGTTCGGAGATGAGCGACAGCTGACGCTGGATGAGGCCCTGCGAGCGGCGCGAGAGGTTGGTGAACATCGCGTTGACGTTGCCCCGGAGGAGGGCCTGCTCGGCGGCGAGACGGACCGCCTCGCGGTGCACGTCGTCGAAGGCCGCGGCCACCTGGCCGATCTCGTCCTTGGAGTGCACACCGACCGACTCGACGGAGGTGTCGACGTCCTGCGGGTCCGACTCCGACAGCTGCTTGACCAGCTCGGGCAGCCGTTCCTGGGCGACCTTGGTCGCGGTGTCCTGCAGCCGGCGCAGCGAGCGGATCATGGACCGGGCCACGACGAACGCGCCGACCAGCGAGACACCGAGGACGAGCAGGATCAGCGCACCGGAGATGATCGCTTCCTGCTCGGACTCGGCACGCAGGTTACGAGCGGTCTGCTCCATCTCCTCCAGGAGCGAACCCTCGATCTTCTTCATCTGCTCGATCTTGGACGAGGAGTCGTCGGTCCAGTCCTTGTACGACCGCTTGTCCTGCCCGCGCAGACCGCTCTGGCTGGAGAGCACCCGGTCCGCGTAGAGGTCGGCGGCCTCGATCGTGGGGCTCGCGTCGTCGATCGGCTTGGTCAGCTCCTCGGCGCCGGGACCGTAGATGTCGGAGAAGGTGCTGCGGTCGGACTCCTCGTTCGACAGCGCCGAGTTCGCGTACAGCCGGTCGTTGTCGGAGAGCGTGCCGGTCTTGTCATTGGTGTCGGGCAGGGCCGCCGCGATGACCGCGCGCTGGATGGAGGCGTACTCCTTGGCGGAGGAGAACGCCGCCAGGGCACGGGTGCGCTTGATCATGTCCGGGTTGCTGGTGGCCTCGGCCATGTCCGTGGACAGGTCCAGCAACTGGGTGATCAGCCGGTGGTACGCCTCGACCGTCTGCGTGGAGTTCTCGGCGTCCGCGTAGGCGTCCTTGCGGATGCTGCTCAGGTTGTACAGCTCGCGCACGACCCGGACGAGACTGTCGCGGACGCCGGGCATCTTCGCCGTGGTGCTCGCGGTCTCGGCGGCCTGGGTCGCGTCGGTGAACTGGATGCGGGCCTGGTCCGTCTTGTCGCGGGTGCCCTTGACCGTCAGGTCGGTGCCGTCCAGACCGTGCGCGAGGGGACCGGCCGACAGGTCGCGCTCCTGCTGGAGCGCGGAGGCGAGCTCGGTCGCCTGCTTGGTCATGTCGGTCAGCAGCCGCATGTTGTCGAGCTGCTGGATGTCGTCCACGTTGTCGCTGATGCGCAGTGCGCCCAGCGAGGTCGCCGCCACCACGGGGAGGGCGAGCAGCGAGACGAGACGCGTCGAGATGCGCCAGTTGCGCAGGGCTATTCGGGAGCCGGGCCCTCCGGCACCGGCCTTGCTGCCGCCCTTGGGCTTCCCGGGCGGCGCGGAAGGAACTGACGCGCCGGGGCGCCCGGAGCGCTCCCCGCCGTCGCCGATCTCCGCCGGACCCGGGTTCTGGGCGTGCTGGGGGGAGGAACCGTTGACGGTTCCCTTGTGTGGCTCCGGCTCCGCCGAAGCGCTGCCATCCCTCTTGAAACGTCCCTGCACTAGCGTCGCAACCTCTGGACCAGGCGCCCCACCGCGTGAACGGCGGGACGGTGTCGGCGTCTTCGGGGGCGCCCTGAATACGTCCCCAATTGGTGGTCGTGAGTGACCGGCGCTGGCTCCCCCTTCCACCGCCGCCAGGCGCTGCTCTGCGCCCCTGCGCGCCGGCACAATCCCGCGGCGGTCCGTGGAATTCCAGCACAGTGCCGGATCTCCAACAAGGCCAATGGGTAACGGTCTGTTCACTGTGACAGCCTGTGAAGGGTGAGTCACCGGGCGTGGAAGGGGTTTCCGTTGATACCGGACATACCCAGGCGATCCACCGGTGTGAGCAGGGTGTCCCAGTCGCCATGATCAGGAGCGGAATGCGGGCTTCAGGTCACTGATGTCCGCTTTGTGAGGGCGTGTCGATGGCCTGAATTGCCCGTTTTACCCATGACTGAGTGAGCAAACTCACACGGCGATCATGTCTTCTTCACGACTTGACCCGGGAATCGGATGTTTAGCCTGACGCTTTACAGGGATGGCGAATCCGACAACCCGCGCTTGTGGGGCGGCCCTTGCGGCCCACCCGGCGCCCGCACACGACGAGGTCTTGAACAACAGTGAAGACGACGACGATGTTCCGCACCATAGCCAACCCCCGGCGCACGACGCTGGCCCACCTCGCCGACGCCGAGGACCTGCGCACGCCGGAGCAGGAGCACTCCGTCGACCTCCCCTCCCAGACCGCCAACCCCCGCCGGACGGTCCTGATGGTGGCACCGGGCGAGACGGCGGAGTAGTTGCACGCTCAAGTACGCGCAGAATCCGCCGACCGCTCAAGTCGGTTCCTGTGAAGAAACGGCGGAGGGGCGATGAGCACCCGCGTGAAGGGCGCCCGGCACGAGCCGGGCGCCCTTCCGTATCAATGCGCGAGGTGGGCGCCCCTTGCCGCGTTAGCCTGGAGCGTCACACTCCAGCCAGCTCAGTTAAGGGGCGCAAGCATCCCGTGCGCATCGCCAGGTTCTCCATCGACGGGAACGTAGCCTTCGGCGCGGTCGAGGGCGACAAGCCGGACGAGCTCGTCCTCGACATCATCAAGGGCATTCCGTTCGCGGACTACGAGCTCTCCGGTACGAAGGTCCCGGTCAGCAAGGTCAGGCTGCTGCCGCCGGTGCTCCCCAACAAGGTCGTGGCCTTCGGCCGCAACTACGCCGCACACGCCAGGGAACTGGGCAACGAGGTCCCCGACGCCCCGTTCGCCTTCTTCAAGCCGGCCACCTCGGTGATCGGCCCCGGCGACGCGATCCAGTACCCGTCCTTCTCCGAGGACCTCCACCACGAGGCCGAGCTGGCCGTCGTCATCGGCCGTATGTGCCGCGAGGTCCCGCGCGAACGCGTCAAGGACGTGATCTTCGGCTACACCTGCGCCAACGACGTCACCGCGCGCGACGTCCAGAAGCGCGAGAAGCAGTGGGCCAGGGCCAAGGGTTTCGACACCTCCTGCCCGCTGGGCCCCTGGGTGGAGACCGACCTCGACCCGAGCGACCTGACCATCCAGCTCACCGTCAACGGCGGCCAGCGGCAGCTCGGCCGGACGAGCGAGATGATCCACTCCATCGAGGACCTGATCGTCAACATCACCGAGGCCATGACGCTGCTCCCCGGCGACGTCATCCTCACGGGCACCCCGGCAGGGGTCGGCCCCCTCAACGTCGGCGACGAGGTCGCCGTCACCATCGAAGGCATCGGCACTCTCACCAACAAGGTGATCAAGCGTGGCTAACGGATCCGTCCGCGTACGTTTCTGTCCGTCCCCGACCGGCAACCCCCATGTGGGTCTGGTCCGCACGGCCCTGTTCAACTGGGCGTTCGCCCGCCACACCGGCGGCACGTTCGTCTTCCGCATCGAGGACACCGACGCGGCCCGCGACTCCGAGGAGTCCTACGAGCAGCTCCTGGACTCCCTGCGCTGGCTGGGCTTCACCTGGGACGAGGGCCCCGAGGTGGGCGGCCCGCACGCGCCGTACCGCCAGTCGGAGCGCATGGACACGTACAAGGAGATCGCCCGGAAGCTCCAGGACGCCGGCCACGCGTACCACTGCTACTGCACCGCCTCGGAGCTGGAGGAGCGCCGCGACGCGGCCCGCGCCGCCGGCCGGCCCTCCGGCTACGACGGCAAGTGCCGCGAGGTCACGTCCGAGCAGAAGGCCCAGTACGAGGCCGAGGGCCGCGAGCCGATCGTCCGCTTCCGCATGCCCGACGAGACGATCACCTTCACGGACCTGGTCCGCGGCGACCTGACCTTCACCCCGGAGAACGTGCCGGACTACGGCATCGTCCGCGCGAACGGCGCCCCGCTCTACACGCTCGTCAACCCGGTCGACGACGCCCTGATGGAGATCACCCACGTCCTGCGGGGCGAGGACCTGCTCTCCTCGACGCCCCGTCAGATCGCCCTGTACAAGGCGCTGATGGAGCTGGGCATCGCGAAGGCCGTCCCGCAGTTCGGCCACCTGCCGTACGTGATGGGCGAGGGCAACAAGAAGCTCTCCAAGCGTGACCCGGAGTCGTCGCTCAACCTCTACCGCGAGCGCGGCTTCCTCCCCGAGGGCCTGCTCAACTACCTCTCCCTCCTCGGCTGGTCGCTCTCCGCGGACAAGGACATCTTCACGATCGAGGAGATGGTCGCCGCCTTCGACGTCGCGGACGTGAACCCCAACCCGGCCCGCTTCGACCTGAAGAAGGCCGAGGCGATCAACGCCGACCACATCCGCATGCTGGATGTGAAGGAGTTCACCGAGCGCTGCGCCCCGTGGCTGAAGGCCCCGTTCGCCCCCTGGGCGCCGGAGGACTTCGACACGGCGAAGTGGGAGGCCATCGCCCCGCACGCGCAGACCCGCCTCAAGGTCCTCTCGGAGATCACGGAGAACGTCGACTTCCTGTTCCTGCCGGAGCCGGCCGAGGACGAGGCGTCCTGGACGAAGGCCATGAAGGAGGGCTCCGACGCGCTCCTGCGCACGGCGAAGGAGAAGCTGGAGTCCGCCGACTGGACCTCGGCCGAGTCGCTGAAGGAGGCCGTCCTGGCCGCCGGCGAGGCCCACGGCCTCAAGCTCGGCAAGGCCCAGGCCCCCGTCCGCGTCGCCGTCACCGGCCGCACGGTCGGCCTGCCGCTCTTCGAGTCCCTGGAGATCCTGGGCAAGGAGAAGACGCTGGCGAGGATCGACGCGGCCCTGGCCAGGCTGTCCGCGTAACGCCCGCAGGTGAGGGGCGGCACCCGATGATCCGGGTGCCGCCCCTTCGCCATCCCCCGGACAGGACGGCGGGCCTCGGGCTACCGTCGGATCATGGACATCAAGGCCGTGCTCTGGGACGTGGACGACACTCTCTTCGACTACACCGCGGCCGACCGGGCCGGTATGCGCGATCACCTCGCCGCCGAGGGCCTGCTGCTCGGATACGACTCCGTCGAAGAGGCCCTGACGCGCTGGCGCGAACTCACGAGCCTGCACTGGAGGCGGTACGCGGCGGGCGAGGGCGACTGGGAGGCCACCCGTCGCGACCGGGTACGGGACTTCCACGGCCGGCCCCTGAGCGACGCGGAGGCCGACGCCTGGTTCGAGCGCTACGTCGCCCACTACGAGCGGGCCTGGTCGCTCTTCCCGGACGTCCTGCCCGTCCTGGACGCGCTCGCCGCCAGCCACCGGCACGCGGTGCTCTCCAACTCCAGCCTCCCCGTCCAGGAACGCAAGCTGCGCGCCCTCGGTGTGTGGGACCGCTTCGAGACGGTGTTGTGCGCCGAACAACTGGGTGTCCACAAGCCGGCCGCCGAAGCCTTCCACGTCGCCTGCGAGGCCCTGGAGCTGCCACCGCACGAGGTCGTGTACGTCGGCGATCACCCGGAGATCGACGGGCGGGGCGCCGCGGACGCCGGTCTGCTGTCGGTCTGGATCGACCGCGGCGGCGTCTACGCGACCGTCGACCCGCCCGTCGGGCCGCACCGGATCGCCACGCTCGCCGAACTCCCCGCGATCCTCGGCTCCGATACCCGTTTTGGAGCGCCGTCCACCTTCGGGTAATGTTCTTTCTGCGCCGCCGGGGAGCGGGCCGAAAGGCCGGAACCGACGGGGCAAGCTAGAACAAGATCCCCTGAGGGGCTTGCGTTCCAGTGGCCTATGGTGTAATTGGCAGCACGACTGATTCTGGTTCAGTTAGTCTTGGTTCGAGTCCAGGTAGGCCAGCTCGCAGAGCTCATCTGCACAAGCGGAGATCATGTCCGCGAAGCCCCCGTTGTGTAGCGGCCTAGCACGCTGCCCTCTCAAGGCAGTAGCGCCGGTTCGAATCCGGTCGGGGGTACGTCGATCGAAAGATCGCCAGGGCCCCCGTTGTGTAGCGGCCTAGCACGCCGCCCTCTCAAGGCGGTAGCGCCGGTTCGAATCCGGTCGGGGGTACTGTCTGGTCTAAACCACATTGGTCTATGGTGTAATTGGCAGCACGACTGATTCTGGTTCAGTTAGTCTTGGTTCGAGTCCAGGTAGACCAGCTCGGACCTGCGGAAACGCAGGCTCCTTGCCCCCGTTGTGTAGCGGCCTAGCACGCCGCCCTCTCAAGGCGGTAGCGCCGGTTCGAATCCGGTCGGGGGTACGCGACAGAAAGGCCCTCCACTTCGGTGGGGGGCCTTCTTCGTGCCGGGCCGGACGCACTGATCGCCCGTCGCCCCGGTCTACTCGATGCCGTACCGCCGCGCCGACTCCTCCTCCTGGGCCAGCCGGTGCAGCGCGCGCAGCACCGGCTCGAAGAGCACCGCCGACGAGACCGCCAGCTCCACCTTCTCCGTGTCGGACTCACAGGTCTCCAGACGGTCCAGGTCCCGCACGGCCGCCTGATGCATCAACTCGGCGTACGGGGCCATCCGTTCGGCGTCGCAGGGATAGCCGAGCCGCAGCAGCGTGGCCACCAGCGCCACCAGTGAACGATGCACGGGGGAGAGGGAGCCGATCTCCCTCGCCGAGTCCCAGCCCAGCGTCCGTAGCAGCCGGTCCACCTCGGCCGTCGCGGTGGCCGTGACCGGGTCCTCCTCGTCCGGGGCGGGAGCCTGGGGCAGCGCCCACAGGGCCGCGCCGAGCCGGATCGTACGGCCCAGGGACTCGTCGTCGACGTGCCTCAGCACCTCCCTGGCGTTCGCCACCGGGACCTTGCCGACCTGGATCAACGCCCGCACCAGCCGCAGCCGGCGCAGATGTCCCTCGTCGTACTCGGCCGTCGTCGCGTTGATCTGGCGGCCCGGTGCCAACAGGCCTTCGCGCAGGTAGTACTTGATCGTCGCGGTGGACACGCCGCTCTCCCGGCTCAGCTCGGCCAGTCGCATATCCCTTGCGCCTTTCCTTGGTTAGCGGCACTATCTAAACATGGGCACTCGGATAGTGCCGCTACCCAATGAGTGTCTGGGCGGTCATGGACAAGGGGGAGTCATGTTCGGGAATCCGGTCGTCGCCGGTCGCACCACCGCGGGAGCCGAGGGGGACGTCGTGGTCCTGCTCATCGGCGTACGCGTCAACCACTTCTGGGCCGTGCACCACTGGCTGCCGGTGCAGCTGGCGATGGTGCGCATGCTGCGGGAGCTGCGGAAGGACAAGAGCCGTGGGCTGTTGAGCGCCGTGCTGCTGACGGCCTCGCCGCGGACGTACTACGTCGTCCAGTACTGGGAGTCCAAGGAGAAGCTGTACGGGTACGCGCACGCGCCCGACGCGTTCCACCGCGTGGCGTGGGCGGCGCTCAACCGCAAACAGCGGAAGGGGAAGGCCCGGCGGCATGTGGGGCTGTGGCACGAGACGTATGTGGTGCCGGAGGGGGCGTACGAGGCGATCTACATGGACATGCCGGCGTTTGGGTTGGCGGCCGCGCATGGGCAGGTGGCGGTGGAGCGGCGGGGGAGGTCGGCGAAGGAGCGGTTCGCCCACCGGCGGGGCGTGAGTGCCTGAGCGTCGTGGGGGAGCTGGGTTCTGGCGGCTGCGGGTTGGTCGTGGTTGCTCGCGCGGTTCCCCGCGCCCCCGAGTCGGCTGCTCCCGACCCACGGAAAAAGGCCTGCCGCGGCGTTGGGGCAGGCCTTTCGCGTGGTCGGGCGGGGCTTCGACGGTCAGCCGGTGCGGCGCAGGGCCTCGGAGAGGCGGGACGCGGCGTCGATGACGGCCTGGGCGTGCATGCGGCCGGGGTGGCGGGTCAGGCGCTCGATGGGGCCCGAGACCGAGACGGCGGCCACCACGCGGTTCGACGGGCCGCGTACGGGGGCGGAGACCGAGGCGACTCCCGGCTCGCGCTCGCCGATGGACTGGGCCCAGCCCCGGCGCCGTACGCCCGAGAGGGCGGTGGCCGTGAAGCGGGCGCCCTGGAGGCCCCGGTGCAGGCGCTCGGGCTCCTCCCAGGCCATGAGGATCTGGGCCGAGGAACCGGCTTTCATCGTGAGGGTCGAGCCGACCGGCACCGTGTCCCTGAGGCCCGAGAGCCGCTCCGCGGCGGCGACGCAGATACGCATGTCGCCCTGGCGGCGATAGAGCTGCGCGCTCTCGCCCGTGATGTCGCGGAGGTGTGTGAGCACCGGGCCCGCCGTCGCGAGGAGGCGGTCCTCGCCGGCGGCCGCGGCCAGCTCGGCCAGCCGGGGGCCGAGGATGAAACGGCCCTGCATGTCGCGTGCCACCATGCGGTGGTGTTCCAGAGCCACGGCCAGGCGGTGGGCCGTGGGTCGTGCGAGTCCCGTGGCGCCGACCAGACCCGCGAGGGTGGCCGGACCGGACTCCAGAGCGCTCAGGACCAGGGCCGCCTTGTCCAGAACGCCGACGCCGCTACTGTTGTCCATGCAACGATACTCGCGTCTCACTCTGTGAAACGCAAGTTCAATTTCGCGTGGACCTTGCCACTCTGGAAGCAGAACAAAACGGCTCGCGGACCAACGAGCCCGGCGGCCGGCGCCCATACGAGGGGTAAGGGCGCTCGCCACCTCCGATATCTCTAGTTGGGCCGGTGCTCGGACAAGCCGGCCGGAGGGAAAGCGATGGGTAGGACACTCGCGGAGAAGGTCTGGGACGACCACGTCGTCCGGCGCGCCGAGGGCGAGCCCGACCTCCTCTTCATCGATCTGCACCTGCTGCACGAGGTGACCAGCCCCCAGGCCTTCGACGGTCTCCGCAAGAGCGGGCGGAAGGTGCGCCGGCTCGACCTGACCATCGCCACCGAGGACCACAACACCCCCACCCTCGACATCGACAAGCCCATCGCGGACCCGGTCTCCCGCGTCCAGCTGGAGACGCTGCGCAAGAACGCCGCCGATTTCGGGGTGCGCCTGCACCCGCTGGGCGACGTGGAGCAGGGTGTCGTGCACGTCGTCGGCCCGCAGCTGGGTCTGACCCAGCCCGGCATGACGGTCGTCTGCGGTGACTCCCACACCTCCACGCACGGCGCCTTCGGCGGTCTGGCGTTCGGTATCGGCACCTCCCAGGTGGAGCATGTGCTGGCCACCCAGACGCTGCCGCTGGTCCGCCCCAAGACCATGGCCATCACCGTCGAGGGTGAGCTGGCCGAGGGCGTCACCGCCAAGGACCTGATCCTGGCGATCATCGCCAAGATCGGTACGGGCGGCGGCCAGGGCTATGTCCTGGAGTACCGAGGCTCCGCCATCGAGAAGCTCTCGATGGAGGCCCGCATGACCATCTGCAACATGTCGATCGAGGCCGGCGCCCGCGCGGGCATGATCGCCCCCGACGAGACCACCTTCGAATACCTCAAGGGCCGCCCGCACGCCCCCGAGGGCGAGGACTGGGACGCGGCCGTCGCGTACTGGAAGACGCTGAAGACCGACGAGGACGCCGAGTTCGACGCCGAGGTGATCATCGACGGCGCCGCCCTGTCGCCGTTCGTCACCTGGGGCACCAACCCCGGCCAGGGCGCGCCGCTTTCGGCGTCCGTCCCCGACCCGGCTTCGTACGAGGACGCTTCGGAGCGACACGCCGCCGAAAAGGCCCTGGAGTACATGGGGTTGGAGGCCGGCCAGCCGCTGAAGTCCATCAACGTGGACACCGTCTTCGTAGGCTCGTGCACCAACGGCCGGATCGAGGACCTGCGCGCCGCCGCCGAGCTCATCAAGGGCCGCAAAGTCGCCGACGGCGTACGGATGCTGGTGGTCCCCGGCTCCGCGCGGGTCGGTCTGCAGGCCGTCTCCGAGGGCCTGGACATCGTCTTCAAGGAAGCCGGCGCCGAGTGGCGGCACGCGGGCTGTTCCATGTGTCTGGGCATGAACCCCGACCAGCTGGCCCCGGGAGAGCGCTCCGCGTCCACCTCCAACCGCAACTTCGAGGGCAGGCAGGGCAAGGGCGGCCGTACGCACCTCGTCTCGCCGCAGGTCGCCGCCGCGACGGCCGTCCTGGGCCACCTGGCGTCCCCCGCCGACCTGATCGACGCCGACACCCCTGCGCCCGCTGGAGTCTGAACAATCATGGAAGCATTCACCACGCACACCGGCCGGGCCGTCCCGCTGCGCCGCAGCAACGTCGACACCGACCAGATCATCCCCGCCCACTGGCTCAAGAAGGTGACCAGGGACGGCTTCGAGGACGGGCTGTTCGAGGCCTGGCGCAAGGACGAGTCCTTCATCCTCAACCAGCCCGAGCGCCGGGGCGCCACCGTCCTGGTCGCCGGCCCCGACTTCGGCACCGGCTCCTCCCGTGAGCACGCCGTGTGGGCGTTGCAGAACTACGGCTTCAAGGCCGTCATCTCCTCCCGCTTCGCCGACATCTTCCGCGGCAACTCGCTCAAGAACGGCCTGCTCACGGTCGTTCTGGACCAGAAGATCGTGGACGCGCTGCAGGAGCTCACCGAGAAGGACCCCGAGGCCGAGATCACGGTCGACCTTCAGGCCCGCGAAGTGCGCGCCGAGGGCATCACCGCCTCCTTCGAGCTGGACGAGAACTCCCGCTGGCGGCTGCTGAACGGGCTGGACGACATCTCCATCACCCTCCAGAACGAGGCCGACATCTCCGCGTACGAGGCCAAGCGCCCCTCGCACAAGCCGAGGACGCTGAACGTCTGACCCACGGGTGCGGATCCCCCCTCGGGGCGGCCCGCGCAAGGCGGATTCCAGCCACCGCGACACCCCCAGGTACCCCCAATCGTGCACGGTTGGGGGTACCGCCATGTTCGGGTTCGGGGACCTTCGAAGTCGCGTGCAGAAAGGTTTCAACTCCCCTAGTTACAAAGGCGATTACCGGGGTACGCGCACCATGGTGCGGCATCGGACGGGGATGCTCCCCAGGCCCCCGGTAGACGGCAGTTGCCCCCTGCGCAGGCGACAACTCGCCCCAGATGGCACAATCTGTGCATGGAACACGACGGCCAACTCGAGCTCTATACGGCGGTCGCGGGCCAACTCAAGGAAGCGCACGCAAGAGTGCGCGCACTGCAAGTCCCGGAGGGCGTACGCATGGCGCTGACCCGGAAGCTGCTGGTCATTACGGCCGTGGCCAAGCACGATCTCGCCGACGCGGCAAGGCGGCTGGAGAGCTTCACGACGGACCTCGACGAGGGGCGAATGCCCACAGGGGAACGCTGAAGGAACTCCATGACCGCCGAGTTCGTTGCGGCACAAGGGTGATAAGCCCGTTTCGTGTTTGATTTGCGGTATATATCTGCCTAACGTGCGAAAAAGCTTGAACACTTTCGTTCTGGCGATGTCTCCGAAGGGGAAGACGTGAACAAGGCGCAGCTCGTAGAAGCGATTGCGGACAAGGTCGGCGGGCGTCAGCAGGCCGCCGATGCGGTCGACGCCGTTCTGGACGCCATCGTCCGCGCAACGGTCGCGGGTGAACGGGTCTCGGTCACCGGCTTCGGTTCGTTCGAGAAGGTCGACCGTCCGGCCCGCTACGCCCGCAACCCGCAGACGGGTGAGCGGGTTCGGGTCAAGAAGACCTCCGTGCCGCGCTTCCGTGCCGGTCAGGGCTTCAAGGACCTGGTGAGCGGCTCGAAGAAGCTGCCCCGTGGTGGCGAGGTCGCGGTCAAGAAGGCGCCCAAGGGCAGCCTGAGCGGTGGGGCTTCGGCGACGGTCAAGAAGGCGGCGGCGAAGAAGACGACCGCGAAGACCACCGCCCGTAAGACCGCCGCGAAGAAGACGACGGCGGCCGCGAAGAAGACCGCGGCGAAGAAGACGCCCGCGAAGAAGGCCACCACCAAGACGGCGGCGGCCAAGAAGACGACCGCCAAGACCACGGCGGCCGCGAAGAAGACCACGGCGCAGAAGGCGCCGGCCAAGAAGGCCACGGCCAAGAAGGCGCCGGCCAAGAAGTCGACGGCTCGCAAGACGACCGCGAAGAAGACTGCCGCCCGCCAGCAGTAGGGCGCTGAGTACTCACACGCGCCGGGCCGGGCTCCTGTTGATGGAGCCCGGCCCGCGGCGTGTTCCGGGGATATTTCCGGGTGCCTGATCGCCGTGGGTGCCTAATCGCCGGGGTGACTTGTGGGACGGCGGGTGCGACTGGTTCTTGGTTGGTCGCGCAGTTCCCCGCGCTCTGGAAAGCACCACAAGGCTTCAGCTCTTTCTCAGAACGTCTGCAAGGTGATCAGGGTGATGCGCAGGGACCCGCCCTCGCCCTCCGTCTCGATGCGGACGCGCTGGCCCGGGCGGAGGAGGCGCAGGGCGCCCGCGTCGAAGGCCGGGGCGTCGAAGGGGACGGGGGTGCCGTCGTCGAGGAGGACCTGGCCGGTGCGGGTGGTGGGGTCGTAGGTGTACGCGGTGGCCTGCATGGGCGCAGCCTACTGGCCGGGTATCAGCAGGCGCGCGGCCGCGGCGGCCGTACGGGGACCGACGCCGAGGGTGAGTGCGGCGCGGAGGTCGTCGCCGGTGTCGACGTCCTGGCGTACGGAGTCGACGGTGTCGAGGGCGAGTTCCACGGCGCCGGAGTGGCGGTGGCGCAGGCGGGATTCGGGGCCGAAGGCGGGGGAGAGGTCATGGCCGGGGGCCGCGGCGAGCAGGGTGGTGCCGATGCCGGCGGCGTCCACGAGGAACGAGCGGGGGAACGCGGCGGCCGCGTCCAGGACGCGGGTCAGCTCCTCGGGGCGCAGGGCGGGCAGATCGGCGTTCAGGGCGGCGACGGGGCTCTGCGGGCGTACAGCGCGCACGACGGCCGTTCCGTGCCGGAGAGCGGCGTTCAGGCCGTCTCGGGGGCTGTCATGGGAGTCCTCCGGGACCGTCCGGGCGCCCAGGGCCGCCAGCTCGCGGGCGGCGAGGTCGTCGTCCGTGACCACCAGCACACCGCGGACCGCCCTGGCGGCCAGCGCCGCGGCCACGGTGTCCTGGGCGAAGGCGAGGGCCAGTCCGGGGCGTACGCCGTCGCCGGCGGTGTCCGAGAGCCTGCTCTTGGCCCGCGCCAGGGGCTTCAGGGGTACGACCAGGGTCCACTGCACGGGCGTTCCCCTCTCTTGTCGCGGCCATTGTCACCTGGGCGCAATGGACGGCCGCAGGGCGGGGCGTACGGTGTCCTCGACAGACCGGTGGCCCGGGGCGACACTTGTGCGGCTCCGGACCCCCGGAGCAGGCGCTGGGAAGTCCTAGAGGAAGGTGTCCGCGTGCCCCGCCGCAGAATCGGTTTCTGGTACCGCCTCGCCGCGGTGATCGCCAAACCGCCACTGGTGGTGCTGATCAAGCGGGACTGGCGTGGAATGGAGAACATTCCGGCCGAGGGTGGATTTATTGCCGCAGTGAACCACAATTCGCACGCCGATCCCTTTGCGTACGGCCACTATCAATACAACAGCGGCCGCGTTCCGCGATTTCTCGCGAAGAGCAGTCTCTTCGGTAAGGGATTCGTGGGAGCCATCATGCGCGGCACCGGACAGATCCCCGTCTACCGCGAGAGCACCGACGCGCTGAGCGCCTTCCGGGCCGCGATCGACGCCGTGGAGCGAGGCGAATGCGTCGCGTTCTACCCCGAGGGCACCATCACCCGGGACCCCGACCAGTGGCCCATGACCGGCAAGACCGGCGCCGCCCGGGTCGCCCTGCAGACCAAGTGCCCGGTGATCCCGGTCGCCCAGTGGGGCGCCAACGAACTGCTGCCGCCGTACGCCAAGAAGCCCCACCTCCTGCCGCGCAAGACCCACCACGTACTCGCGGGCCCGCCCGTCGACCTCTCCCGTTTCTACGGCCAGGACATGACTCCCGACCTGCTGAAGGACGCGACGGAGGTCATCATGGCCGCCATCACCCGCCAGCTGGAGGAGATCCGCGGCGAGCGGGCGCCGAAGACGCCGTACGACCCGAAGCTGGAGCGGATCGAGCAGCGGCGCAGGACCGCCCGGGCGGTCGTCGACCACCAGAACCACCGACAGCACAGCACGGTCCAGCGGGCACAACATCAGGAAGAGGGGCAGGGCAAGTGAGCAAGCCGGTCAAGGCGGCCGTCTTCAGCGCCGGTTCGTGGGGCACGGCTTTCGGCACGGTGCTCGCCGACGCCGGGTGCGAGGTCACCCTGTGGGCGCGCCGCGCGGAGGTCGCGGAGGCGATCAACTCCACCCGGACCAACGCCGACTATCTGCCGGGCCTGGAACTCCCGCAGAACGTGCGGGCCACCACGGACCCGGCCGAGGCCGCCGCCGGCGCCGACTTCACCGTCCTCTCGGTCCCCTCGCAGACCCTGCGCGCCAACCTCGCCGAGTGGACGCCGCTGCTCGCCCCCGACACCGTCCTCGTCTCCCTCATGAAAGGCGTCGAACTCGGTTCCGCCATGCGGATGAGCGAAGTGATCGAGGACGTCGCCAAGGTCGGCCAGGACCGGATCGCCGTCGTCACCGGGCCCAATCTGGCGCGCGAGATCGCCTCCCGCATGCCGGCCGCCTCCGTGGTCGCCTGCACCGACGAGGCCGTGGCCCAGCGGCTCCAGGCCGCCTGCCACACGCCGTACTTCCGCCCGTACACGAACACCGACGTCGTCGGCTGCGAGCTGGGCGGCGCGGTGAAGAACGTCATCGGTCTCGCCGTCGGCATCGTGGACGGCATGGGCCTCGGCGACAACGCCAAGGGGTCGCTGATCACGCGCGGTCTCGCCGAGACGACCCGCCTCGGCCTCGCGATGGGCGCGGACCCGCTCACCTTCTCCGGACTCGCGGGCCTCGGCGACCTGGTGGCCACCTGCTCCTCGCCGCTCTCCCGCAACCACACCTTCGGCACCAACCTCGGCAAGGGCATGACCCTGCAGGAGACCATCGCCGTCACCAGGCAGACCGCCGAGGGCGTCAAGTCCTGTGAGTCCGTACTGGACTTGGCACGTCGGCACGGCGTCGACATGCCCATCACGGAGACGGTCGTCGGCATCGTCCACGAGGGCAAGCCGCCCGTCGTCGCCCTCAAGGAGCTGATGTCGCGCAGCGCCAAGCCGGAGCGACGCTGAGCGATGGCGGCCGTTCGGACGCTGACTGCCGCCCTACCAACGGGTACCCTCAACGCGATATGAGCAGCGAGAACCTCCCCCAGAGCCCTGAGCAGCCGTCCCGCAAGCCGCGCGTGGCCGTCGTCTTCGGCGGCCGCAGCTCGGAACACGGGATCTCCGTGGTCACGGCCGGCGCCGTACTGCGTGCCATCGACCGGACGAAGTACGACGTCCTGCCGATCGGCATCACCCGGGAAGGCCGTTGGTTTCTCACCGCCGACGAACCGGAGCGCATGGCGATCACCGACCGCCGTACGCCGAGCGTCGAGGAACTCGCCGAGTCGCGGGAGGGCGGCGTGGTGCTCCCCGTCGACCCCGCCAACCGCGAAGTCCTCTACAGCGAGCCCGGTTCGGTGCCCAAGGCGCTCGGCGAGGTCGACGTCGTCTTCCCCGTCCTGCACGGCCCGTACGGCGAGGACGGCACCCTCCAGGGCATGCTGGAGCTCTCCGGTGTCCCGTACGTCGGTTCGGGCGTCCTCGCCTCGGCCGTCGGCCAGGACAAGGAGTACATGAAGCGGGTGTTCACCTCCTTCGGGCTCAAGGTCGGCCCGTACGTGGTGATCCGGCCCCGCGAGTGGCAGCTCGACGAGTCCGCCGCCCGCAAGAAGATCATCGACCTCGCCGGTGAGCACGGCTGGCCCCTCTTCGTGAAGCCCGCCCGCGCGGGCTCCTCGATCGGCATCACCAAGGTCGACGACCTCTCCGGCCTCGACGAGGCGATCGCCGAGGCCCAGCGCCACGACCCGAAGATCCTCGTCGAGGCGGCCCTGCGCGGCCGCGAGATCGAGTGCGGCGTCCTGGAGTTCGAGGACGGCCCCCGCGCCTCCGTCCCCGCCGAGATCCCGCCGCCCGAGGCCCACGCGTACTACGACTTCGAGGCCAAGTACATCGACTCGACCCCCGGCATCGTCCCGGCCCCCCTCACCCCGGAGGAGACCGCCGAGGTCCAGAAGCTCGCGGTCGACGCCTTCGACGCGGCGTCCTGCGAGGGCCTGGTCCGGGCGGACTTCTTCCTCACGGAGGGAGGTGACTTCGTCATCAACGAGATCAACACGATGCCGGGGTTCACGCCGATCTCGATGTACCCGGCGATGTGGAAGGCGAGCGGGGTGGAGTACGCGGAGTTGGTGGACCGCTTGGTGCAGGCGGCGCTGTGGCGGTCCACCGGGCTGCGTTAGGTCGTTCGCCGACTGCGGGTCCGTTGTGGCTTGTCGCGCAGTTCCCCGCGCCCCTATGAGGCGCGCTTCAGTCGGCCACTCCTACAGGTACTGCCTTCTTGATCGCCGGCGCGAACGCCACAAGTATCGGCGACGTGTCCTCGTCGGCCCTCTCCGCCGACACCGACACCTCCACGTACGCGGAGCGGTTGGCGGTGGTGAAGCGGTACCCGCCACCGTCCCGCTTCTCCATCAGCCAGTCGACCCCGTCGACGGCCCCGGCCACCGCATCGGCGTCGCGGCCCTCGGCCACCTTGGAGTCGATCATCTTGGGCGGCTGAGGGACACCACAGCGCAGTATGATCACCGCGTCACCCCAGCCCGCCGTCAGCTCGGAGGCCGGCTGTGGATCCTGGCGGCTGAGACCGTCCACCTCGCGCGGCAACACCTCGTCCAGGTTCCGGCACAGTTTCACGGCGGCGGCCCCAGCGCTGGGAACCGCCGCCGAGCTGCCGTCGTCTGCTGAGGAGCAGCCCACGACGGCGATCAACGACATGGCCAGGACGGGCAGCCCGAGGCGAGCGGGGTGCCGGTGACGCGACGAGTTCACCGGCCAAGGGTAGACGGGGGCTACAGGTGCACGACCGGGCAGGTCAGGGTACGGGTGATGCCGTCCACTTGCTGGACCTTCGCGACCACCAGTCGGCCGAGGTCGTCGACGGTGTCGGCCTGGGCGCGCACGATGACGTCGTACGGACCCGTCACGTCCTCGGCCTGGATGACCCCAGGGATCTTGCTGATC
The DNA here is from genome assembly GCF_024612015.1 of Streptomyces sp. CA-210063. NCBI lineage: Bacteria > Bacillati > Actinomycetota > Actinomycetes > Kitasatosporales > Streptomycetaceae > Streptomyces > Streptomyces sp. CA-210063. Next base: position 2,921,057 of record NZ_CP102512.1, on the reverse strand, counting down.
GTGTCGGCGACGGTCGACGCCTTGCCGACCTCCGTCTGGATCAGGATGTACGCCTGTACCACGGAACCTCCAGGGCGGCCACGAGGATCATGTGGATCATGTCGGGAAAAGGAACGCCACGGTATCGCGTCGTCACGCGCCAGGGGGAGACCCCTGGAGGCCGCGCCGCACGCACCGGGGTGCGGGGACGACGGAAGTTGACGGTCCACTCGACCGTACCGAGGACGAGAACGGCCCGCGACCGGGCGCCTGTGACACTGGAAGCGGCACAAGAAGGGGCGATACGACGATGAAGGGCACCGTGGGAGAGCTGGGGGAGTTCGGGCTCATCAGGGAGCTCACCTCCCGGCTCACCACCACCCCGGCGGTCCGGGTCGGTCCCGGCGACGACGCCGCCGTGGTGGCCGCGCCGGACCGCAGGGTCGTGGCGAGCACCGACATCCTCCTCGAGGGGCGGCACTTCCGCCGCGACTGGTCCACGGCGTACGACGTGGGCCGCAAGGCGGCGGCGCAGAACCTCGCGGACATCGCCGCCATGGGCGCCGTACCCACCGCGCTGCTCCTCGGTCTGGTCGCCCCCGTCGAACTCCCGGTGACCTGGGCCACCGAGCTGATGGACGGCCTGCGCGACGAGTGCCAGGTGGCCGGCGCGGCCGTCGTGGGCGGTGACGTCGTCCGCGGTGACACCATCATGATCTCGATCACCGCGCTCGGTGATCTGCGCAACCACGAGCCCGTGACCAGGGGCGGAGCCCAGCCCGGCGATGTCGTGGCTGTCACCGGCTGGCTCGGCTGGTCCGCCGCCGGGCACGCGGTGCTCTCCCGCGGCTTCCGCTCGCCCCGCGCCTTCGTGGAGGCCCACCGGCGCCCCGAGCCGCCGTACCACGCGGGGCCGGCCGCCGCCTCCCTCGGCGCGACCGCGATGTGCGACGTCAGCGACGGGCTGATCGCGGATCTGGGGCACATCGCGGAGGCGAGCAAGTGCCGGATCGACATCCGCTCCGGCGCGATCGACATCCCGTCCCAGATGAACGACATCGGGCAGGCCGTCGGCGTCGACCCGATCCAGTGGGTGCTCACCGGCGGCGAGGACCACGCGATCGTGGCGACCTTCCCGCCGGACGTGAAGCTGCCCGCGCGGTGGAAGGTGATCGGCGAGGTCCTCAACCCGTCGGCGCTGCCCCAGGTGACCGTGGACGGGGCGCCCTGGACCAGCAAGGGCGGCTGGGACCACTTCGCGGACATCGAGTCATGAACCTCCCCAGGGTTCTGACGGTGGCGGGCTCCGACTCCGGCGGCGGGGCCGGCATCCAGGCCGACCTGAAGACGATGCTCGCGCTCGGGGTGCACGGCATGAGCGTCGTCACGGCCGTCACCGCGCAGAACTCCCTCGGCGTGCAGGGCGCTTGGGAGCTTCCGGTGGAGGCCGTCCGGGCCCAGTACCGCAGTGTCGTCGACGACATCGGCGTCCAGGCGGTCAAGACCGGCATGCTCGCCTCGGCCGAACTCGTCGAAGCCGTCGCCGAGTTGCTCGCCACCACCGGTACGCCGGTCGTCGTCGACCCGGTCGGCGTCTCCAAGCACGGCGACCCGCTGCTCGCCGCCTCCGCGCTGGACTCCGTACGGACGCGACTGCTGCCGGTGGCGACCGTGGCGACCCCCAACCTGGACGAGGTCGCCCAACTCACCGGCATCCAGGTCCAGTCGGAGGCCGGGATGCGTGAGGCGGCCGAGGCCTTGCTGGTGTACGGGCCCCGATGGGCGCTGATCAAGGGCGGGCACCTGTCCGGTGACGCGGGGCGGGTGGGAGGGGACCAGGCTGTGGACCTGCTCACCGACGGCTCCGAGGAACACTGGCTGCGGGCCCCCAGATACGACAACCGGCACACGCACGGCACGGGCTGCACCCTCGCCTCCGCGATCGCGTCGCAGCTCGCGAAGGGGCAGACCGTGCCGGAGGCGGTGGCGGCGGCCAAGGAGTACGTCACCGGGGCGATCGCCGCCGGGTTCGCGCTCGGCGGGGGCATCGGGCCCGTGGACCACGGCTGGGCCCTGAGGGCCCGTGGATGAACCCCCGTCGTCCGCCCGAAGGGCGGGCGTGCGTGCCGGAGGGCGGGGCGCAGGCGGGGGTTTGTCCACAGACCCTCACCTTGATCCTTAAGGTCTCGCCCGGTCGCGTTCGTAGAGGGTGCTGGGTCGTTTGATGGTTTTGCCCACGTCCTGGTAGGTGGCGGGGTGCCGGTTCTTGGAGCCGGGTGGGCGTCAGGGGCCTGCCCGGCTGGGTTTGGGCACCCGGGCCGGGCAGGGCAAGTGGGGCCGGAGGTGCCGGAAGCCGCGTCGGACGCGGGTCGGTGTGAGAACGGTGCCGGGGCGGGTGGTCTTCTCCCAGGGCTTGCGCACGTCGATGGTCAGCGGTGCGGCGAGGCGGAGTTGGGTGTGCGCGACGATGACGATCCAGGTCCAGCGGTCCGCCGCCTGCGGGTCGCGCATGCGGGGACGGGCCCAGCCGAGGGACTGCTTGAACAGGCGAAACGTGTGCTCCAGGTCGAATCTGCGCAGGTAGCTCGACCAGACGAAGTCGACGTCGGCCGGGCTTGCGCCGGTGGCGGAGGACCACAGCCAGACCGGTGGCGCCTCGCGGTCACGGGGCAGGTGATCGACCTCCAGCCGGATTAAGGTGCCCTCGACGACGGGGAGTTCGCTGTGGTGGTCGATCCAGGCGGAACCCACCCCTTGTCCCGCGCTCGTCGGAGGGTCCAGGATGACGAGGAATGCCCCCTCATGCCCTGTGGTCACTCCAAAGAGTGGCCACGGGACGACATCGGAGTTGAGGCGCGCGGTGACAGGCGTGGCTGGCGGCCGGGTCGTCCGTACGACTGGTTTCGTAAGCGAGAGTGAGCAACGTTTGTCGACGGTTTCGGGCAGCACTTAGTGATCAAGTGGCTCGGCAATGTCGATGAGAACTGACAACGCTCAGGGCCTGACGGTTCCGCAGCACTGTGGGTGTTCTGAGGTGACCTTGGTGGCGCTGAGGTGTCTGTGGGCGCTGGGTTCCGTTCAGGTGTGGGCGGTGGCTGATCGCACGACGGTCAGGCCGCACAGATATGGCTCGTCGAGCTCGCCTTCGGGGAAGATCCGAGCCAGTGCGGTGCGGTTCATGTCGAGGAGTTCGGCCCGCTCGACGGGGTCCATGACCGCGAAGTGCGAGTGGGTGGCGAGGTATCTGGTGTGCTCCTCGACGGTGATCCGGCGCGACCACGGGATCTCGCGGGTAACCACGTGGACCGGGAACGAGACGAGCAGCTCGGCCACGGTTGCCGGGTAGTTGCGGGTGAAGGGCGCGAGTCGGGCATCCTCCGCCGCGACCCACGGGACGCGGACGTCGGCCTGGTTCCACCACAGGGCCAGCACGCCGTGCGGGCGTAACACACGCAGCGCTTCGGGGACGGAGCGGGCCGGGTCGGTCCAGTGCCAGGCTTGGGCGTAGGTGATCACGTCGAACCTGTCGGCGGCGAATGGCAGGCGGTTCCCCTCGCCCCGCACCAGCGGGATCTCCGGCTCGGCCGCGCGCAGCCCGGCCGCCATACCGGCGCCCGGCTCCAGGGCGACGACGTGGGCGCCTCGTTCGCGCATCAGCCGAGTGGCGATGCCGGTGCCGGCTCCACAGTCCAGCACGTCGGCGCCGGCCAGCGGTCGGCCGGCGAGTTCCTCAACGGCGTCGAAGAGGGCCGACGGATAGTCCGGCCGGGTGGCAGCGTACTGAGTGGCAACAGTGTCGAAGGACAGGGCGCGGGCTTGGTTCGCGTGGGATGCCATGCCCGTGATCTTTCCGGGGGCGGAGAGGAGTTGTCAGCAGTGCACGGCGAGATCCGCGTCCAGCGCAAGCGATTGACCGGGCCCTGATGAGAGGCCATCGCACCCTCATCCCGCAGAGCACCGCCAGGCTCCCACCGCAAGGCCCCGAGTGTTGCCAGAACTCAGCAACACCGGCCTCCGGAGAAACGGGGCGTTCCCCGCTCTGAGCGACAAGTGGTGTCAGCTCCCACATACAAAACCAGTACGACCGAGGCGTGCACGTGCGGAAAGACATGACGGGCCAGCGTGGTGACCGTACGCAGAGGCGCCTGAGCTTCGTACGCAGTGAAGTGAGTACGCGTACCCATGCCACGGCCTCATGCTCTTCAGGAACATGAGGGACCACATCACCTGCCGGGGGAGCCTCATGATCGCGCGCAAGCTGTTTCGTATCGCCTTCGCCAACCCTCTTTCCGCCGTCTACCTGGGAGTTGTCGGAGCGGTCACGGTGTTCGAGGTAATCGCTGCCCTCATCGAGGGCCCCCAAGAATTCGCAGGGCTCTATGTCCTCATGGTGACCTCTCCCACGGCCCTGTTGCTCATGGAGTTCGCCGAGGCGATCGGCGGGTTCGCGAAGCCGTCCCAGGAACTCTCGGTCGTCATCCTGGCCGTCAGCGCCGTCCTTCAGTCCCTGACCCTGGGGCTGCTCTGGAAGCTCGTGCGCAGTGGGCGCGCAAAGCCGGGCCGTGTCCAGCACAGTTGAGCTGCCCCTGCCTGACCACGGTTTCGCAGAGCCCGAGCCTGTCTCCGAGGTGGCCGCGATCGGGTTCCCGGACAACAGGCAACAGATCCGCACGGCTGAGATTTGTTGGGACGCCTCACAGGTCGGCTGGTCGTTAAGGATCAAGCTCACCCGGGGTACTCCGGCAGCCTGATGTCGGTCGCCGACTTCTCGGTGAGTCGCTTGAAGAAGGCTGCCAGCGGGCGGGAGGCGAGCAGGCGGTACATACGGTCCCGGCTGCGGATCCGCCGCTCGGTGGGCGGCGCGAAGAACGGGCCCGCGTTGCCCGAGGTCTTCTGGCAGCCCTTGGCGAAGTCCCGGATCCGGCCCTCGTACGCGGCGAACGCCGTACGGTGATCCCCGCCCGCCAGGGCGAGTTCACCGGCCAGGACGTAGGCGCCGACGATCGCCACACCGGTGCCCATGCCACCCATCGTGGCGCCGTACCCCGCGTCCCCGAGCAGCGCCACCCGGCCCTTCGTGAGCCGGTCGACGTGGATCTGGGCGATCGCGTCGAAGTACAGGTCGTCGGCCGCCTCCAGCGCCTTGAGGACGTTCGGCCCCTCCCAGCCCATGCCCGCGAACCGCTCGGCGAGGATCCGCTTCTGCGCGGCGACGTCCCGGCGGTCGTACGACAGCCGCCCGGAGCGGAAGACCAGCAACGCGCCGGCGCGGTCCGGGTCGCCGTCGTAGTTGCCGAGGGCGATCGCGCGGCCGGGCTCGCTGTAGAGCCGGCCGGTGCGGTCCAGGCCCAGGTCGTTGGGGACGGCGAAGCCGGCCACGTAGTGGTCGAGGAAGCGCAGATGGCGGGACGCGTCGCCGAAGACGAGGGAGCGGGTGTGGGAGTGGAGGCCGTCCGCGCCGATCACCAGGTCGAAGCGGTGGGCCGGGCCCTTCTCGAAGGTGACGTCCACACCGTGCGGTGTGTCGGTGAGCGTGGCGATCGAGTCGCCGAACACGTACTCGACGTGGTCCCGGGTGCGTTCGTACATGATGCGGGCCAGCTCGCCGCGGAAGATCTCCACGTCGCCGCTCATCATCTCCGACGGCAGGTCCACCTTCGGGGAGCCGTCCGCGTCGACGACGATCTGCCGGCCCATGTGGGTCTGCCGGGCGTGGATCTCGTCCCAGATCCCCATCTCGGTCAGTACCTTCCGGTGCACGTGTCCCCGGAAGTCGACGGCGAAGCCGCCCGCGCGCAGGTCGGGCGCCTTCTCGACGACGGTGACCCGGGCGCCGTGGCGGACGAGGTTCAGGGCGAGGGCCGGACCGGCGACGCTGGCGCCGGAGATCAGGACGGTGAGGTGGCCGAGGTTGTACGTCGTGTTCGTCATGCACGGCAGCTTCGGCGGGACCGCTGACCGTCCCCCTACCGTTCGCTGACCGCCGTCGGCCCGAGGCGTCGGCCCTGCTCGAAGGCCTGGTCGTACGCGTCGGGCGACAGCCGCCCGCGTACGTCCCGCTCCGTGCGTACGACATCGGGGTCGCCCTCGACACGGGCGCCGCGCAGGGCCGTGGCCGCGCCCAGGAGTTCGGCGGCGCGCTCGGTGGACGGGGCGACGGAGGCCAGCGCTTCGGAGAGTTCCGCCCGCGCGAGGACGTCGGTGGAGTCCAGGGCGTGGGAGCCGGCCTGCGCGAACCAGTCGCGGGCCGCCTCGACGTCCCCCTCGGCGGCCGCCGTACGGCCGAGCCCGATGAGGATGCGTACCGTCTCGCCGACGCTGAACCAGTTCGCCGCACAGGCCTCCAGGGCGTTTTCGTAGTGCACGCGCGCGTGGGCCGTGTCTCCGGTGAGCCGGGCCAGGTCTCCGAGGCCCCGCCGGGCGCTTGCCACCTTGTCGTGCGCGCCGGCGGTACGGGCGAGCGCGGCCGAGCGGGTGTAGTGGGCGGCGGCCTCCTCGGCGTCGCCCCGGTGCAGCAGCACGGCCGCGCGGGTGCGGAGCAGGTCGGCGGTCTCCTCGGGTGCCTGAAGCTCCCGGACGTGCGCCAGGCCCTCGTCGAGCAGTTCCAGGGCGCGCCCGTGGTCGCCGCGCCAGTCGGCGAACGAGGCCAGCGGGTCCAGGCAGTTGGCCATGCCCCAGCGGTCGCCGGTCGCGCGGAAGCCGCCCAACGCGCGTGTGAAGGCCGCCTCCGCCGCGGCGGGGCGCCCCGCGAACATGTCCTGGTAGGCGAGGCCGACGTCCAGGAGCGCCCGGCCCCATGGATCGTCGCTCATCTGCACGGCCCGGATCTCCTCCTCCACGGAGAGGATCGGACCGCCGACGAGCGACCAGATGACCATGGTGGACGGCAGCCGCAACGGCTCCTCCAGCGCCCGCAGTACGGCCGCCACGCGCGCGAGGCGCGCGGGTTCGCCGGGGTCGTCACCGCGCCCGGCGACCGTGTTCATCACACACAGCGCGTACTCCTCGGCCAGCCCCGGGGGCGGTGTGTCGCCGACGGCCGCCAGCAGCGCGCGGGCGAGCGGTATGTGCTCGCCCTGGGGGCCGCGCAGCCGCCAGAACCACGACAGGGCGGCCATCAGCCGCAGGGCGTTCCCGGTGTCGGTGTGCGACAGATGGCGCAGGGCCGCGTCGAGATTGCCGTGCTCGACGGTCAGCCGGTCCAGCCAGGGCAACTGCCCGGCGCTCCGCAGGAACGGCTCCGCGCGCTCGGCCAGGGCCAGGAAGTACCCGGCGTGCGCGGCCCGCAGCCGCTCCGGATCGTCCTCCCCGGCGAGCCGCTCGGCGGCGTACGCGCGGATCGTCTCCAGCATCCGGTACCGCCCGTCGGCGACCTCCACCAGCGACTTCTCCACCAGCGAGGCCAGCAGATCCTCCGCGTAGGGCACCTCGCAAACGGCCTCGACCGCCTCTGCCGTCGCACCCCCGGAGAACACCGCCAGCCGCCGTGCCAGCTCCCGTTCGGCCTCGTCCAGCAGGTCCCAGCTCCACTCCACGACCGCTCGCAGCGTGCGGTGCCGGGGCGCCTTGGTGCGGTCGCCGCGCGAGAGCAGCCGGAAGGGGTCGGTGGTGTGGGCGCGGGCGGTCTCGGGCGCGGGCCCGTGGGGGCCCAGCCGCGCGCCCAGGCGGTCGGCGAGTTCGTCCACGGTCAGGGTGCGCAGCCGGGCGGCGGCCAGCTCGATGGCCAGGGGCAGCCCGTCGAGAGCGGCACAGATGTCGGCCACGCGCGCGTGCTCGTCGAGACCGGCCACGCGCGTGTGCTTCTCGACATGGGCCACGCGCGCGTGCTCGTCGGCACCGGCAACGCGCGCGTGCCCCTCGGAACCGGAACCGGAACCGGAATCGCCGATGCCGAGGTCGGGGCGTACGGCCCGTGCGCGGTCCAGGAACAAGTGGCCGGCGGGCTCCGGCGGCAGCGGTGGCACCGGCACGAGGACTTCACCGGTGATGCCGAGCGACTCCCGGCTGGTGGCGAGGACGCGGAGACCGGGGCAGCCGCCGAGCAGGAGCCCGACCACGTGGGCCGCCTCCTCGACCAGGTGCTCGCAGTTGTCGAGCACGAGCAGCAGTTCGCGCTCCTCCAGGGCGGCCAGCAGCCGTTCCGTGGCCTCCGTGCCGGGGTTCGCGGAGCCACGCAGACCTTCGCGCACGCCGAGTGCCGAGAGGATGGCGTACGGGATCTGCGCGCCGTCGCTCAGGGCCGCCAGCTCGGTCACGCAGACGCTCGCGGAGGAGTCCGCGTGGGCCCGTGCGGCCTCGATCGCGAGCCGGGTCTTGCCCGCCCCGCCGGGCCCGGTGAGCGTCACGAGGCGGGAGCCGGACGGACCGGAGCCGGCCAGGAGCGCGGCGATGCGCGTGAGTTCGGTCTCCCGGCCGATGAAACGGGTGAGTTGGGCCGGTACCCGGGGCCGGCGCGAGGCCGGGCCCTGCCCCCGCAGCAGGTCGAGGTGGAGCGCGGACAGCTCGGGCGACGGGTCGGCGCCCAGTTCGTCGGCGAGGGTGTGCCGGGCCTCCTCGTAGACGCCGAGCGCCTCGGCGGGACGCCCGCCCGCGTGGAGCGCCCGCATCAGCTGCCCGTACAGCCGCTCGCTCAGTGGGTGCGCGGCGAGCAGCGAGCGTACCTCGGGGACGAGTTCGGGGCCGCCGCCGAGCGCGAGGTCCGCCTCGATCCGGTCCTGTACGGCGGCCAGCCGCAGCTCGTCGAGGCGCGCGACCTCGGCGTACGCGTCCGGGAGGTCGGGCAGCGCGGGCCCGCGCCACAGGGCGAGCGCCTCCCGCAGCCGGGCCGCCGCCTGCGGATGGTCCCCGGCGGCGAGAGCGGACCGGCCCTCCCGGTACAGCCGCTCGAAGAGCTGGGCGTCGACGGCGTCCGGCGGGACGGCGATGCGGTAACCGGCGGGTGTGGCCTCGATCTCCGGGTGCGGACCCAGGCGCCTGCGCAGCCGGGAGATCTGCGACTGGAGCGCGTTGGCGGCTCCGGCGGGCGGCTCGGCGCCGTACAGGCCGTCGGTCAGGCGTTCGACGGAGACGGTGCGGCCCGCGTCGAGGAGCAGCAGCGTCAGCAGGGCGCGGGGCCGGGGGCCGCCGGGATGCAGCGAGGTGCCGTCGTCGGTGCGTATGTCGAGGGGACCCAGGATGCCGAACCGCATGGCCGGAGTCTGACAGGTCGCCTGGTTGTCAGGTACAGCAAAAAGCCGGTCCACCCAGGTGGACCGGCTCGATGCAGCGAACCAGCAGTGGCCGCGCGCTTAGCTGAGCGTCAGCGCGAGACCTTGCCGGCCTTGATGCACGAGGTGCAGGCGTTGACGCGCTTCGGCGTCCCGCTGACCACGGTACGGACGCGCTGGATGTTCGGGTTCCAGCGACGGGACGTACGGCGGTGCGAGTGCGAGATGTTGTTGCCGAAGCCCGGCCCCTTGCCGCAGACGTCGCAGTTGGCAGCCACGGGTCACTCCAAAGACTTCAGATGCACTAACGGTTGATCCCGGCAGGCCGGGATCGCGATCATGGGATCAGAGACCTGAGTGGCTTTGCCGGGGGAGAGCCCGATGTGGATCGGGCAACCGGAGCAGCATACAACGGCTGCGCCGGTACAACGAAACTACCATGGCTGCTCAGGGACCCTGCCCCCGTCCTCTTCCGGTGGACACCCCTCCAAGGTCTACTCTGCGTCCCAGTCCAGCAGCTCAAGGAGGCGCAGGTGCCGCAGGTGCCGCAGACATTCTTCGATGCTCTCGCGGTGCGCACCTGGTGCGGACTCGCGCTGGCGGCGCTGGGACGCGCGCGCGAGGAGATCGACGCCATCAACGTGTACCCGGTGGCCGACGGCGACACCGGCACGAACCTCTACCTGACCATGGAGTCGGCCGTGGCGGCCGTCGAGGCCGTGTTCGCGGGCCACGAGGCCGGCGGCCCGCCCACCGGCGGCCCGCCCACCAGTAAGGGGAAGCCCACGCTCGCCGAGGCCGCGCGGGCCATGGCGCACGGCGCGCTGATAGGGGCCCGGGGCAACTCCGGGACGATCCTCGCCCAGCTCCTGCGCGGTATGGCCCAGGTGCTCGCCGACGACAGCGAGGCGGCCCACACCGACGGCCAGGGCCTCCGGCTCGCGCTCCGGCACGCCGCCGACTCCGCCCGCGACGCCGTCGCCCACCCCGTCGAGGGCACCGTCCTCACGGTCGCCTCCGCGGCGGCCGAGGCGGCCACCGACGCCGAGGGCGACTGCGGCACGGTCGCCCGCGCGGCCTACGAGGGCGCCGGTACGGCCCTCGCGGCGACCCCCGACCAACTGGCCGCCCTGGCCCGCGCCGGCGTCGTGGACGCGGGCGGACGGGGCCTGGTGGCGGTGCTCGCGGCGCTGGTGGAGACGTTCACGGGGGAGGCGCCCAGGGCGGTCGCCGTTTCCGGTGTGCACGCGCGCGTGCGCGATGCCGCAGCCGCCGTCGACCCGGTGGCCGAGGTGTGCGGGGCGGGCGGGCCCGCCTTCGAGGTGATCTACCTCCTGGAGGCGGAGGACGCGGCCGTGGCCCGGCTGCGGCGGCGGCTCGACGCGCTGGGCGACTCACTGGTGGTGGTCGGCGGGGACGGGCTGTGGAACGTCCATGTGCACGTCGACGACGCCGGGGCCGCCGTGGAGGCCGGGGTCGAGGCCGGGCGGCCGTACCGGATCCGGGTCACGCACTTCGGGGCCGAGGACGCGCACATGACCGGTGAGGCCGGTCGGCAGCCGCGCGAGCGCGCCCAGCGGGCCGTCGTGGCCGTCGTGCCGGGGGAGGGGCTGGCCGGGCTGTACACCGAGGCCGGCGCCACCACGGTTCTGGCCCGCCCCGGGGAGCCGCCCGCCAGCGGGGAGCTCGTGGAGGCCGTTCGGCGGGCCCACGCGCGCGAGGTGGTGCTGCTGCCCAACGACGCGGACCTCCGTCACACGGCGGCCGCCGCGGCCGAGCAGGCCCGCGCCGAGGGTGTCCGGGTCGCCCTCATCCCCACCCGCTCGGCCGTCCAGGGCATCGCCGCCCTCGCCGTCCACGAGCCCGACCGCCGCTTCGACGAGGACGTCGTCTCCATGACCTCCGCCGCCGGAGCCACCCGCTACGCCGAGGTCGTCATCGCCGAGCGCCAGTCCTGGACCATGGCCGGCATCTGCCAGGCCGGCGACGTCCTCGGCCTCATCGACGGCGACGTCGCGGTCATCGGCTCGGACGTCACGCTGACCGCGGCGGCGGTGGTCGACCGAATGCTGGCCGCCGGCGGCGAAATGGTCACCCTGGTGCTCGGCGACGAGGCCCCCGCCGGCGTCGTGGACCACGTGGAGACGAGAGTGCGGGAGTCGTACCTGGCGGTGGACACGGTGGTGTACCGGGGCGGGCGGCAGGGGGCGTTGCTGCTGATCGGCGTGGAGTAGGACGTGACTCGGGGCTCCGCGCCCTGAAAGGGGCGCGGGGAACTGTGCGAGCAACCACGACGAACCCGCGGCCGGGGGTCGAAGGGGCGCAGCCCCTGGGGGATGAGAAGGGTAGGGGCGGCGGGGGCGAAACCCGGAAGCGCGCCCCCACCTCGCCTCAGCCCTCGCCCAGCGCCTCCGCCACCTCCAGCAACCGCTCCGCCTCCGCCCGCCGCGCCCCCGCCGTCTCGTCGTCCCGCCCGGCGAACGCGGACAGCACACCCCGCGCCCGCCCCGAAGCGGCGGCACCCCGCCGCAGATCGGCCTCCAGCCATCCCGCGGCGAGTTCCGCGGCGGTACGCGCGTCGAGGAACTCCGCCCCGAGGGAGGCGTAGGCGGAGACCGCCCGCTCGACGAACCCGAGCGCCTCCTCGAAGACCGGCCGGAAGGAGGCGAGTTCCGCGTCCTCGGCCACGGAGCGGGCGAGCAGGTCGCCGAACTGCCGACAGGTCTCACCGAGTTCGGCGACTATCCGCCGCCGGTTCTCCTCACCGGTCACATCGGACAGCGCCGCCTCGCAGCCCACCACGGCGTCGCCCATCAACTCCCGTGCCTCGTCCAGAGCCGACGGCTTCGCACCCTCGCGCCCCTCCCGCGCCGCGTACCAGGCCCGCGCCCGCAGCGCCCGTACATACCCGTGGACGTTCCCCAGCTCGCCCCAGAGATCGACGGCGCGCGCGTACGCCCGGTCGGAGTCGGCGGGCAGCCCCGCGCGGGCGAGGGCCTCGGCGGCGAGATGCGCGAGCATGGCGTGGTCGCGCTGCTCGGGCCACAGCCGGGCGATGTCGGCGGCCCGCAGCCACCGTTCGGCGGCCTCACGGTGCTCACCCAGCTCGGTGTGGCAGTCGCCGAGCCACCACAGGGTCTGGGCCACGGCCCCGTCGCCGTGCGTCTCGGCGGTGAGATCCGGCAGAGCCGACTCCAGCACCTCGGCCGCCTCCGCCCAGCGCCCCAGCCGCAGCAGGAGCCCGCCGAGCAGATGCCGGGCCCAGGCGCCGAGGGTCGGGCCCTCGCCCGCCTCGTCGGCCCAGTGCGCCGCCTCCAGGGCGTGCTCCGCGGCCTGCTCGATCCGCTCGTCGGCGCCGAGGAGTTCGGCCAGCTGAAGGTGCAGCTGGGCGTGGCCCAGCGGCTCCAGGTCCGACCCGCCGTGCTCCAGCGCCGCCCGAGCCGCCCGCTCGGCGGTCTCCAGGTCTCCGAGATGCTGCGCGACCCCGGCGAGCCGCGCCTCGTACTGCACCGCGAACCACGGCAGCCCGGCCGCCACATACCGCTCCGCGGCCTCCGCGAACAGCCCGGCGGCGGCCTGCGCGTCCCCGCCGTGCGCGGCCAGCTCCCCGAGCATCGCCCGCGCCTCCGCGGCCCGCGAGGCCAGCCGTATGTCTTCCTCCCGGCGTGGCTCGACGAACTCCGCCAGCTCCCGCACGGCGGCCTCGGCGAGGGCCGCCGCACCGGCGTCCTCCGTCTCGTGCGTCCGCTGCACGAGGATCCGCGCCCGCCCCACCAGCACGGACGCCGTCTGCCGTACGCCCGTCCCGCCCTCCGCCCAGAGGACGAGGATCTTCTCGTACGGCTCGGAGATCAGCTCCAGGGCCGCATCCGGGTGGCCCGTCAGGGCATGGACGTTCGCCCCACGCGCGCGTGCCGCCAGGGCCTCGCCCGGGTCGCCGGCCTCCTCGTACAGCTCGGCCGCCCGTTCGAAGAGGGCACGGCCCTCAGGGCCGAGGCCGATCGCCTCGTGGTCGACGATCTCCGCGCGGTCCCAGGCGTCGAGCTCCGCGCCCTCGGCCTCGGCGGTACGCGCCACGGCGGCCCAGGCGTCGACGGAGCCGGGATGCAGGGACGCGGAGAGCCGCCTCGCCTCGGCGAGGAGCGCGGGCAGGTCGTCCGGGGCCGCAGCGGCTTCCCACCGCTCGACGGCGGCGGGCGGCCGGGGCGCCGGCACCGCAACGACGGACCGCGTGGAGCGCACTCCCAGCGGCAGCCGGTCCAGCAGCGGCGACCGGTCCATCCGCTCCCGGACATGCGTGCTGACGTACGCCGTGCCGTTGCGCTCGTCGAAGAGCGCGGCGAGGGAAAGGGCCTCCTCGCGCGCGTGCGTGGCCAGTTCGCGGGCGGTCCAGGTACGGCCGGCGGGGCCGGGGACGGTTTGATCGCCAAACCCACGTGCCGTGAGACGGCCCATGAGCAGGGCCACCACACTCATGAAGTCCAGCTTGCTGCGCGGGTCCCCCGAGTCCGTGAAGTACGCCGGACGCTCGGCCAGCAGCTCCAGGCCGCGCGCCTCGTTGCCGGTCAGGGCACAGAACTCCACGTGGTCCGCGTACGCGCCCCGCATGCTCTCCATGGCCCGCACCAGCCGGAAACCGCGCAGATGGTGGGCCCGGGCCTCCTCCGGGCGCCCCAGGCGCAGCAGGGGCACCAGGGAGGACGCCAGGACGGTGTGCGGCTCGTGGGCGCACGTGTACTCGCCCTCCAGGACGGGCGCCCACAACTGAAGCGCCTCCGCGTCCTCGCGCCGCCGGGCCTGCCACCAGCCCTGGCCGTGCAGCTCGCACGCGAGACAGTCGGCCATGGAGTCCCGGTCGGCGGCCAGCCACGCCCCGTACGCCCGCTCGGCCCGCGCCAGGTCACCGATGTGCGCGGCCACACTGAACTCGGCGCTGCGCACCGCCCGTTCCGAGTGCCCGGCGAGCCGGTAGCGGTGCTCCATCTCACCGAGCCACTTCTCTATGGAGGCGAGCGGGATGTGCGGCTGGTTCAGCATGCCGGCCGACATCCACTTGAACACCCAGTGCAGGGAGTGGATCTCGTACTCGTCGAAGTCCTCCGGGCGCTCGTCCCACATGCGCAGCAGCCGCGCGAAGGGGACGAACATCTTGTCCTTCTCGGAGCTGTAGTTGTAGACCTTCAGCTGGTGCCCGAGTGCCTCGATCACGGCCAGCGGGACGTTCAGCTTCTCGGCCTCCACGAGCAGCAGCTCCGCGCGCGCGTTGCGCGCCGGGCCCTCCGGCTGCTCGTAGTTCTCCGCCATGGCGCGGCGCAGCTCGTCGAAATCCGTGATGTCGGTGAACTGGCTCATCCGCGGTCGCCCTCCCCGAAACCAGGACCGGAACCGGATCCCGAGCCCGGCCCGGACCCGGACTCGGTGTGCGTGGCCCACTCCAGCAGGCCGATGAACGCGCGGTTCAGGAGCGCCGAGTCGGCGGGCCTGAGCGGCCGCTGGGCCATCAGCAGGGCCTGCCCGTACAGGGACTCCGTGGCCGTGCCGATCAGCTCCCGGTCGGTCAGGGAACTGATCCGCCGGATCAGCGGGTTGAGATGGTTGAGCACCAGCCGCGCGCGCGGGGCACTGCCCCGCAACGAGCCCAGGATGCCCGCCCACAGGTCGTCGGCCTGCTCCTCCGCCTCCGCGCGGGCCTGCTCGTGCCGGGAGGACCGGTCGTCCAGGTGCAGCGCGGGCACGGACAGCGGATGGAAGGCCCGCAGCACGACATCGCACCCCAGGGGGTCGAGTCTGGCCCGCGCGGCCGACAGGAAGCCCGCCAGCGCCAGCTCCACGTCCGGGTCCAGCGTGTCCAGGTGTGCGGTCACCGTGTCGGCGTCCAGCTCGGCGACCACTGTCCCGGGGCGCACCGACGGCAGCGCCTCGACCAGCTCGCTGTCGTACGTGTAGCCGCCGTTGACCACCCCGACGCCCTGCGCGGACGCGATCGGCGCGACCTGGCGGTACTCCTCGACGGTCCGTGTGAAATGCACCACCGGGTGCCGCTGCGCGAACTCCTCCAGGGACAGCCGCCCGTCGGTCGTCTCGAAGGGGAGCCACGGCAGCATCGTGCGCAGCATCTCCTTGTCGTGCCGCGCCAGGGACTTGACCCCCAGATAGTGCACCGACAGGAAGGCCGCCAGCCGCTCCGGATCACCGGCGGCGAGCCCGGTGAGCCAGCCGCGAATCCTTTCGCCCAGCGCCTCCCGTACGGCCGCCAGCGTCTCGTCCTCGTACAGCGACTCCCGCGACGCCGTGGGCCGCAGACTGTCCGTGTCGAGGACGCAGCGCACGAAGAACGCCCAGTCCGGCAGCAGCTGTTCGGCCCGCTCGGTGAGCAGCATGCCCTTCAGATGCACCCGGTGACTCGCCCTCTGGGCCGGGCTGACGGCGGACGGCAGGACGTACGCCACGCCCCGGATCCCCGCCAGCGGCACGTCCAGCTCGATCGAGTCCAGCGGCGTGAACCCGAACAGGTCGTGACAGTGCCGGGCCAGGGCCACCCTGCGGGTGGCGGGGGAGGGGTACGCGCGGTCCCACGGCGCCGGCAGGTCGGTGACCGCCTCGTCGCCCACCCGGACGTCGTACGGCAGCAGCGCCCCGAAGTCCCGCGCCAGCGTCAGCACGCGCGCGGGGGAGAGCCATTCCGCCGCCCCGGGCCGCGCCACGAGATGCACGGTCGTGCCCGGCTCGGGACGGGCCTCGTCGGGCAGCGTCCGCACGGTGTACGAGCCGTCGTCGGCCGCCGTCCACTCCACGGGCGGCGCGTGCGGCGTCCGGGCGCTGCGGCTGACCACGCGGATGCGCTCGGCGACCACGAAGCACGCCAGCAGCCCGATGCCGAACTGCCCCAGAAAGTCCGAGCGGACCTCCTGGATGCCACCGTCGTCGCGCTTGGAACTCCGCCCGATCGTGGCGAGCAGGTTGTGCACATCGGCCTCGGTGAGCCCGATGCCGGAGTCCTCCACCCGCAGCGCGCCGCCCTCGGCGAACAGCCGCACCCGGGCGGGCGCGTCGGGCTGCTCGGCCCGCCGCGCGGTGATCGCGTCCACCGCGTTCTGCAGCAGCTCGCGCAGATAGACCTTCGGACTGGAGTAGAGGTGGTGCGAGAGCAGATCCACCAGGCCACGCAGATCGACCTGGAACGTATGAGGCGATTGGGGTGACTGAGATGTCCGGGGTGCCTGGGATGACTGTGAGGTCATTGAATCCATCGTCGCAGCGCCGGTGGGATGGGATTCTGGCGACGGCGGCGGGGTCGGGCGGTCCCGGGAGACGGTGACCGCGGACGGGAGGCGGTACGGACCCTGACACGGGCCCGGGAGTGCGTCATCCTAGGCGCGAACGACCCGTCTGACCAGCGGATTTCAAGGACGTATACGGGATTGTCAGTCCCGTGGTGTGCAATGGATCTCGTGCCCGCGCTCGAAGAACCGCTCAAGAACACGCTCGGCGCCGCCACCGCGAAGGTGATGGCCGAGCATCTCGGCCTGCACACCGTCGGCGACCTGCTGCACCACTACCCCCGCAGGTACGAGGAGCGGGGGCAGCTCACCCACCTCGCCGACCTGCCCATGGACGAGCACGTCACGGTGGTCGCCCAGGTCGCCGACGCCCGCCTGCACACCTTCGCCTCCGCCAAGGCCCCCCGGGGCAAGGGCCAGCGCCTCGAAGTGACCATCACGGACGGCAGCGGCCGCCTCCAGCTCGTCTTCTTCGGCCACGGCGTGCACAAACCCCACAAGGAGCTCCTCCCCGGCACCCGCGCCCTCTTCGCCGGCAAGGTCTCCGTCTTCAACCGCCGCCTCCAACTGGCGCACCCGGCCTACGAACTCCTGCGCGGCGAGGACGTCACGGAGACCGTCGACACCTTTGCCGGCGCCCTCATCCCGATCTACCCGGCCACCGCCAAGCTGGAGTCCTGGAAGATCGCCAAGGCCGTCCAGACGGTCCTCCCGAGCGCCCAGGAAGCCGTCGACCCCCTCCCCGACTCCCTCCGGGAGGGCCGAGGACTGGCCACCCTCCCCGAAGCCCTCCTGAAGATCCACCGCCCGCACACCAAGGCGGACATCGAGTCCGCCCGCGACCGCCTCAAGTGGGACGAGGCCTTCGTCCTCCAGGTCGCCCTGGCCCGCCGCCGCCATGCCGACGCCCAACTCCCCGCCGTGGCCCGCAAACCCACCCCCGACGGCCTCCTCAGCGCCTTCGACGCCCGCCTCCCCTTCACTCTCACCGACGGCCAGCGGAAGGTCTCCAAGGAGATCTTCGACGATCTCGCCACCGAACACCCGATGCACCGGCTGCTCCAGGGTGAGGTCGGCTCGGGCAAGGCCCAGCCGCTCGACTCGTTGGTGCTCACTCCTGCCGGTTTCCGCAGGATGGGGGACTTGGGCGTGGGGGACGAGGTTGTCGTGCCCGACGGGGAGATCGCGCTGATCGACGGCGTCTTCCCGCAAGGAGAGCGCGATGTCTGGCGGCTGGTGCTGTCCGACGGCAGCTCTGTCGAGTGCGACGACGAGCATCTTTGGATCGTCGACACGGGCGGTGGGCGGTACGGAGGGCAGGAACCCAAGGTCATGACCACGCGAGAGATCCGTCTCGACACCTTGGAGGCGAACGGATCCTCGAAGTGGTACATCCCGGCCGCAACCCCCGTCGACCTCGGAGCCGATTCAGGGCTGCCGCTGGATCCCTACCTGTTCGGCCTCCTCCTGGGAGACGGCTCGTTCCGCCACCATCTGCGTTTCTCCACGATCGACGAGGAGATTCGAGATGCCGTGTCAGCCGCGGTCGCGCCCGAATGCCGGCTGGTGCCGATAGAGGGCTCCAGCCGCGACTACACGATCGAGCTGACGCAATGTGCTGAGGGCGCCCGCAATCCCGTGATCCAGACGCTGCGAGACCTGCACCTGTGGGGCCTCACGGCACAGGGGAAGTTCGTGCCGGACGACTTCAAGAACACGTCGGTCAAGAACCGGCTGGCCCTGCTGCAAGGCCTGCTGGACACGGATGGCACCGTCCAGGCGGACGGCCTCGGCATCTCGCTCCGTTCGGCCTCGCGCAGGCTCGCGGACGACGTCGCCTGGCTCGTGCGATCGCTGGGCGGCCGCGCACGAGTGCTGTCCGAGCGAGCCGCTTTCGATGTCTCGGTCGCCCTGCCTGAGGAACACGCGCCGTTCCGGCTGACCCACAAGGCCGACCGCGTACGGGCCCGGCCGACATACGACACGTTTCGACGCGGAATCCGGGCCGTCGAGCATGTGGGGCGCAAGCCGGTCCAGTGCATCAGCGTCGCCCACCCGAGTCACGCCTACGTCACCGACAACTTCACGGTCACCCACAACACCATGGTGGCGCTGCGCGCGATGCTCGCCACGGTCGACGCGGGCGGTCAGGCCGCGATGCTCGCGCCCACCGAGGTGCTCGCTCAGCAGCATCACCGGTCGGTCACCGAGATGATGGGGGAGCTGGCCGAGGGCGGGATGCTGGGCGGGGCCGAGCACGCCACCAAGGTGGTGCTGCTCACCGGGTCGATGGGCGCCGCGGGACGCCGGCAGGCGCTGCTGGACCTGGTCACCGGCGAGGCCGGAATCGTCATCGGCACACATGCGTTGATCGAGGACAAGGTGCAGTTCCACGACCTGGGCCTGGTCGTCGTGGACGAGCAGCACCGCTTCGGCGTCGAGCAGCGCGACGCCCTGCGCGGCAAGGGCAAGCAGCCGCCCCACCTCCTCGTCATGACGGCCACCCCCATCCCGCGCACGGTCGCCATGACCGTCTTCGGTGACCTGGAGACCTCGGTCCTCGACCAACTCCCCGCCGGCCGCTCACCCATCGCCAGCCATGTCGTCCCGGCCGCCGACAA
Organism: Streptomyces sp. CA-210063; assembly: GCF_024612015.1. Lineage (NCBI taxonomy): Bacteria > Bacillati > Actinomycetota > Actinomycetes > Kitasatosporales > Streptomycetaceae > Streptomyces > Streptomyces sp. CA-210063. The sequence continues at coordinate 2,901,971 of NZ_CP102512.1, read as the reverse complement.
GCCCCACTTCCTCGCCCGCACCTGGGAACGCGTCCGCGAGGAGGTGGAGAACGGCCACCAGGCGTATGTCGTCTGCCCCCGCATCGGGGACGAGGAGGAGGACCCGAAGAAGGCGAAGAAGAGTCCCGAGGACGACGCCGAGAAGCGCCCGCCCCTCGCCGTCCTCACCGTCGCCGACCAACTCGCCAAGGGCCCCCTCCAGGGCCTCAAGGTCGAGGTCCTGCACGGCCGAATGCACCCCGACGACAAGGACGCGGTCATGCGCCGCTTCGCCGCCGGCGAGACCCATGTCCTGGTCGCCACCACGGTCATCGAGGTCGGCGTCAACGTCCCGAACGCCACCGCCATGGTGATCATGGACGCCGACCGCTTCGGTGTCTCCCAGCTCCACCAGCTCCGCGGCCGGGTGGGCCGAGGCTCCGCCGCGGGCCTGTGCCTCCTGGTCACCGAGATGCCGGAGGCGAGCGCCGCCCGCCAGCGCCTCAACGCCGTCGCCTCCACCCTCGACGGCTTCGAACTCTCCCGCATCGACCTCGAACAACGCCGCGAGGGCGACGTCCTCGGCCAGGCCCAGTCCGGCGCCCGCACCAGCCTCCGCATGCTGGCCGTCATCGAGGACGAGGAGATCATCGCGGAGGCGAGGGAAGAAGCGGCGGCGGTCGTGGCGGCCGACCCGGACCTGGAGCACCTACCGGGCATGCGCACGGCCCTGGACGCCTTGCTGGACGAGGAGAGGGAGCAGTACCTGGACAAGGGCTAGGAAGCAGTTCCTGGCCAAGGCTGAGGGCGGTGCGTCTGAAACGGGGCCGAGGACCACCGCGCCCTGAAGGGGCGCGGGGAACTGCGCGAGCAACCACGACGAACCCGCAGCCGTCCAAGACGCAGAGCACCCCCTACGTCCGACTGCCAAACTGGACCCGTGACCACGCCCTCGAACAAGGACCCAAGATGACCCGCGTGATCGCCGGCACAGCCGGCGGACGCCGCCTCGCCGTCCCGCCGGGCAACCGCACACGCCCCACCTCCGACCGCGCACGCGAGGGCCTCTTCTCCACCTGGGAATCCCTCCTCGGCGGCCCCCTGGCCGGCGAACGCGTCCTCGACCTGTACGCCGGATCGGGCGCGGTGGGCCTGGAGGCCCTCTCCCGCGGCGCCGCCCACACCCTCCTCGTAGAGGCCGACGCCCGCGCCGCCCGAACGGTCCGCGCCAACGTCACATCGCTCGGCCTGCCCGGCGCCGAAGTGAGGTCGGGCAAAGCGGAGCAGATCATCCAGGGCCCGGCGCCGGAAGCGCCGTACGACCTCGTCTTCCTCGACCCTCCGTACGCCGTCTCGGACGACGATCTTCGGGAGATCCTGCTCACACTCCGTACCGGGGGCTGGCTAGGCGAGGAAGCCCTCGTCACCGTGGAGCGCAGCACCAGAGGCGGCGCATTCGTCTGGCCGACCGGTTTCGAAGCGATCAGGGCCCGTCGCTACGGCGAGGGAACGTTTTGGTACGGTCGCGCCGCCTCTACGTGCGAAGACGCACGATGACCGGACCGGAGAGCGAGGGATCGCAAGTGCGCCGTGCCGTATGTCCCGGGTCGTTCGACCCCATCACCAACGGGCACCTCGACATCATTGGCCGCGCCTCCAAGCTGTACGACGAGGTCTACGTCGCGGTGATGATCAACAAGTCGAAGAAGGGCCTCTTCGAGGTCGAGGAGCGGATCGAGCTGATCCGCCAGGTCACCAGCGAGTACGCCAACGTACGGGTGGAGGCCTTCCACGGCCTGCTCGTCGACTTCTGCAAGCAGCGCGACATCCCCGCCATCGTCAAGGGCCTGCGCGCGGTCAGCGACTTCGACTACGAGCTGCAGATGGCCCAGATGAACATCGGCCTGTCGGGCGTGGAGACCCTCTTCGTCCCCACCAACCCCACCTACAGCTTCCTGTCGTCCTCCCTGGTCAAGGAGGTCGCGACCTGGGGCGGCGACGTCTCCCACCTGGTGCCCCCGCTCGTCCTCGAAGCCCTCGGCGAGCGTTTGAAGCAGGACTGAGCGGACGAAGGTCCCCGGCTGGCCGTACAGTCGACCCGACCGTCTCCAACCCAGCTGTAGAGAGTGGCGAGCACACGGTGGACGTGCAGAAGAAGCTCGACGAGATCGTCTCGGTGGTCTCCGGCGCCCGATCCATGCCCATGTCGGCCTCGTGCGTGGTCAACCGCGCCGAACTGCTCTCGCTGCTCGAAGAGGTCCGCGCCGCCCTGCCCGACTCCCTCGCCCAGGCGCGGGAGTTGATCGGCGACCGCGACCACATGGTCGAGCGGGCCCGCCTGGAGGCCGAGCGGATCATCGAGAACGCGCACGCCGAGCGCGGCTCCCTGATCTCCGACACCGAGGTCGCCCGCCGCTCCCAGAACGAGGCCGACCGCATCCTCACCGAGGCCCGCCAGGAGGCCGAGGAGATCCGCGCCGAGGCCGACGACTACGTCGACTCCAAGCTCGCCAACTTCGAGGTCGTCCTCACCAAGACCCTCGGCTCGGTCGGCCGCGGCCACGAGAAGCTCCTCGGTACGGGCCCCGGCCTCGACGAGCAGGGCTACGAGGACGAGGACGCCCCCGAGCGCAGCCACGACCCGGAGACCCTGCGCCGCGACGCCGATGCCTACGTGGACGCCAAGCTCGGCGCCTTCGAGGCGGTCCTCGCCAAGACCCTGGACGCCGTCGGCCGTGGCCGCCAGAAGCTCCACGGCCGCATCGCCACGGACGACCTCGGCGCCCTCTCCCTGAACGACGACGGCACCTCCCCGCAGCCCACCAGCGACGCCGACTACCTGGCCGAGCTCGTCGCCCTCTCCGACTCCGAGACCCCGGCGCAGCAGTCCCGCTCCGTGCCGGAGCAGCAGTCGTACGGACAGCAGCAGGACGCGTACCAGGCGACGGCGTACCAGCAGGACGCCTACGGCGGCTACCAGCAGCAGTACGCCCAGCCCCAGCAGGCCGCCGACCCCTACGGCTACCAGCAGGCCGACCCGTACGCGGCCGGCTACCCGCAGCAGCCGGCGTACGACCCGAACCAGGCGCATCAGGACCAGCAACAGGGCTATGCGCAACCCCAGGCGAACGCCCTGGACGAGACCAGCCTCTTCGACACCACCATGATCACGGCGGAGCAGCTGCGCCGCTACGAACAGGGCCGCTGACAGCGGATTGGGCCGATAGGGAAAGGTCCAGTATCCTGGCTCTTCGGTCGCGCGTACGTCCGCGATCAACGCTGCCCGGGAAGCATCGAAGGGTGGCGTCCTAGAGCTTCAAGATCGAAAGCAGGAATGGCCCTGAACGCCCGCCTCGACCACCGCAACCCTCTCGTGTTCGACACACACGAGCTGGGGCGGCGTCCTGGCGCGCTGCAGCGCCTGACCCGTGAGATCGACGCTCCCCAGGATCTCGGGATCCAGGGAGTGATCGGGGTGCCGGAAGGCGCCCCGGTGGAGCTCGAACTCCGCCTGGAGTCGGTCATGGAGGGTGTGCTTGTCACAGGCACCGCCCGTGCACGGGCCAAGGGGGAGTGCGTAAGGTGTCTGGAGCCGCTGGAGCTGGAGCTCGCAGCGGACTTCCAGGAGATGTTCTCGTACCCTGACGCCGACGACCGGGGCCGCCCCAAGGCGGAGCCGGCCGACGACGCCGAGGAAGACGAGGACAGGCTCTTCATCGAGGACGGCCTGTTCGACCTCGAACCCGTGCTGCGTGATGCGGTGGTGCTCGCACTGCCGATGCAGCCGGTGTGCCAGGACGACTGCCCCGGCCTGTGCTCCGAGTGCGGAGCCCGGCTCGCGGACGACCCGGACCACCACCATGACGCCGTCGACATCCGTTGGGCGGCACTGCAGGGACTCGCCGGTTCACTCGAAGACGGCGAGAAGGACGAGATGAGCGGCGCCGAAACCGGTGTCGACGAGAAGCAGGAGAAGTAGCCGTGGCTGTTCCGAAGCGGAAGATGTCGCGCAGCAACACGCGCCACCGCCGGTCGCAGTGGAAGGCTGCGGTCCCCACCCTGGTTGCGTGCGAGCGCTGCCACGAGCCCAAGCTGCAGCACATCGCGTGCCCGTCTTGCGGCACCTACAACAAGCGCCAGGTCCTCGAGGTCTGAGCGGCTGGTGAGAGGCACTGTGTCCAGCCCCAAGAAGGCGGATGACGCCAAGAAGCAGTCTCTCCGCACAAGCGGAGGTGGCCCGGCGGAAAACACAGCCTCGTCCCACACGCTTCTGGAAGGGCGGCTCGGCTATCAGCTCGAGTCCGCCCTTCTGGTGCGCGCACTGACCCACCGTTCGTACGCGTACGAGAACGGCGGCCTGCCCACCAACGAGCGTCTGGAGTTCCTCGGGGACTCCGTACTCGGCCTCGTGGTCACGGACACGCTGTACCGCACCCACCCCGACCTGCCCGAAGGCCAACTGGCCAAGCTGCGGGCCGCGGTGGTCAACTCTCGTGCGCTGGCGGAGGTGGGCCGTGGGCTCGACCTCGGCTCCTTCATCCGGCTCGGCCGCGGTGAAGAGGGCACAGGTGGCCGGGACAAGGCATCCATCCTCGCCGACACCCTTGAAGCGGTGATCGGTGCGGTCTATCTCGACCAGGGACTGGACTCGGCGGCGGAGCTGGTGCACCGCCTGTTCGACCCGCTGATCGAGAAGTCCTCGAATCTCGGAGCCGGCCTGGACTGGAAGACCAGCCTCCAGGAGCTCACCGCGACCGAGGGGCTCGGCGTGCCCGAGTACCTGGTCACGGAGACCGGTCCCGACCACGAGAAGACCTTCACCGCTGCCGCCCGCGTCGGAGGCGTCTCGTACGGCACCGGCACCGGCCGCAGCAAGAAGGAAGCGGAGCAGCAGGCGGCCGAGTCCGCCTGGCGTGCCATCCGCGCCGCGGCGGACGAGCGGGCGAAGGCGGCGGCCGAGGCCGCGGCCCAGCCCGACGAATCCGCCGACACACCTTCGGACACCGCCCCGGCCTGACACCGGGACCGGATCGCTCGAAACCCCCACCGGGCACGCTTTCGGTGGGGGTTTCGGCATCCGGTGGGGCAGCAGTGGGTTCGCCGGTACGAGGGGGAGCGTGTGGGGGAGCGGGACGAGACCGCGGCAGCGGACAGAGCACCGGGCGGCGCCACGGCGAACCGCCTCACGGGGGCCGTCGTCGGCGGGCACAGCCTGCAGATCGGTGAGATCCACGGCAACCTCTCCGTGGTGACGCGGACCGACGGGACCCTGCGGGCGCGGCGCGGGCCCGAACCCGTCCGTGTACGCGACGCCGACCCCCTCCGGCTCGGAGTGCACCGCCCCATCCGCCGCACCGGGGCGGCCAAGCCGTCCCTGCCCGGCTATGTACCCCGCGACCTGGACACGCCCGAAGGCGGCGGACTGCGCGACCTGATCGGGCGGGCGGCGGACCACGGCGGGTTCGTCCTCCTGGTCGGCGGCTCCTCGGTGGGCAAGACCCGCTCGCTGTACGAGGCCGTACGCGACCGGCTGCCCGACTGGTGGTTGGTGCACCCGGCCGACACGGGCCAGATCGAACAGCTTCTCGAGCTCCCGTCCGGGCCACTGGTGCTCTGGCTGGACGAACTGCAGAACCATCTGGCCGGCGAGCACGGCCTCACCGCGGCCACCTTGCGCGCCCTGACGGCACCGCCCCGCCGGGTACTGGTCGTGGCGACACTCTGGCCGGACTACTACGACGCGTACACCGCGCCGCACACCTCACCGAAGGACGGCGACCGCCACCGGACCGAGCGGGAACTGCTCAAGCTCGCCGAGGTCGTCCATGTGCCGACGGGCTTCACGACCGCCGAGCGGGAGCGGGCCCAGCGGATCGCGGCCACGGACGAACGGCTGCGCACGGCCCTGGAGTCGACGGACTTCGGCCTCACCCAGGTCATCGCGGGCGCCCCGCAGCTGACCCACCGCTGGGAGAGCGCCGGCCCCTACGCGCGAGCGGTGCTGACCACCGCCGCGGACCTGACCGTCCTCGGCGCGCAGTCCGCCCTCCCCGAGGCCCTGCTGCGGTCGGCGGTCCCCGGCCACTGCACGCCTGCGGAACGCGCCGCAGCACCCGCCGACTGGTTCGAGGAGGCCCTGACGTACGTCACACGGGAACTCCTCGGCGCCACCGCACCCCTGCGCCCCGCGAGCGACGGCCAGGAGATGGGCCGCCCTGACGGCTACCGCATGGCGGACTACCTCGTGCAGCACATCGGCCGGGAGCGACGCGCCACGCCCCCGCCGCAGTCCTTCTGGGACGCGTGCGCGGAGCACCTGCGCGACCCGGCGGACGCCCACCGCGTCGGTGCCTCCGCCGTCGCCCGGCAGCGCTTCGGCGTGGCCGTTCCGCTGCTGCGGAGGGCGGTGGAGGCGGGCTCGGTGTCCGCGATGGAGACTTTGGGGAGCCTCTACCGGACGATGGGCGACGAGCAGGGGCGCCAGGAGATGGCACACCGCCTGGCGGCCTCCGCGCACACCGACGCCCCGCTCTACCGGACCGTCCTCGCGGGCTGGGACTTCGAGGAACTCCTCGATCTGGCCGACGCCGGGAACGAGTACGCCATCGGCCATCTCGTCGAGTACGGCGATCCGCAACTGGCCATCGCCCTGCTGATCGAGCGGATCGAACCCGACGACCTCTGGTCCTGGAAGCGGCTCGCGGAACTCTTCCACGACGAGGGCGACGACGAGCGGGCCATCGCCATCCTGGAGATGCTGGTCGAGAAGGACCACGACGAAGCGATCGGCCTCCTGGCGGAACTCCTCCAGCAGAACGGGCACCTGGCCCGGCTCGGAGAGCTGACCGACGAGGGGTACTTCGCGGCGGCGTACTGCCTGGCCGACACGCTGCAGGAGATGGGGCGACCGATCGAGGCGGAACTCGTCCTCGAAGAGTTCGCCGGCGAGGGTTACCGGGACATCGACGCGATGCTGGCCGATCTCCTCGTGGCGCGGGGCGACTTCGAGAGCCTGCTCGAACGCGCCGAGGACGGCGACGCGGACGCGGCCGTGGCGGCCGCCAAGGTGCTCCGGTCGCACGGTGAAGCCGACCGAGCGGTGGCCCTGTTGGCCGGTCTCGCCGACGAGGGCGAGGTCTACGCGGCCTCCACGCTCGCGGCGATGCTCCGCGAGTGCGAGGACGAGCCCCGGCTCCGGGCGCGGGCGGCGGGCGGAGACGAATGGTCCGCCCGCGAACTGGTCCGGCTCCTCCTCGCACGGGGCGAGGTCGACGAGGCGATACGGCGCTGCCCCACCGGAGACCGGAGCCACTCCCACATCGTGGACGCCCTCGTGGCACACGGCGACGTGGACGGGGCCGTACGGCTGCTCATGGACAGGTCCGACGACAGCTCGCGTCTGCGCCGGCTGCTCAAGGAACACGGCCGCGCCGACGACCTGAGGGTCCTGATCGACCGGGGCGACCGCTTCGCGGCCGACGACCTCGCCGATCTCCTCACCGACCAGGGCAAGGAGAGCGAGGCCCGCGCTCTGCGCACCCACGGCCTCACCCCTGACGGCCGCCTCGCCGACACCCCCTGACCACCGGGTACGCTGCCGACGTCACCCCACCCCGCTACCGGAGGACCCCGTGCCCGAACTTCCCGAGGTCGAGGTCGTGCGACGGGGCCTGGAGCGCTGGGTGGCCCACCGGACCGTCGCCGACGTCGAGGTGCTGCACCCGCGCGCGATCCGGCGCCACCTCGCCGGGCCCGACGACTTCGCGCACCGCCTCAAGGGGCACCGGATCGGCGAGCCGAGCCGGCGGGGGAAGTATCTGTGGCTGCCCGTGGCGGACACCGGCACAGCGGTCCTCGCCCACCTCGGCATGAGCGGTCAGCTGCTCGTCCAGCCGCACGACGCGGCGGATGAGAAGCACCTCAGGATCCGCGTCCGCTTCGCGGACGACCTCGCCACCGAGCTCCGCTTCGTGGACCAACGCACCTTCGGCGGACTGTCGTTGCACGACACCACCCCCGACGGCCTGCCCGACGTCATCGCGCACATCGCCCGCGACCCGCTCGACCCGCTGTTCGACGCGGAGGCCTTCCACCAGACGCTGCGGCGGAAGCGTACGACCGTCAAACGGGCCCTGCTGGACCAGTCGTTGATCAGCGGGGTGGGCAACATCTACGCGGACGAGGCGCTGTGGCGGGCGCGGATCCACTACGAGCGCCCGACCGCCGGTTTCACCCGCCCCCGCACCACTGAACTCCTGGGCCACATACGGGATGTGATGAACGCGGCCCTCCAGGTGGGCGGCACGAGCTTCGACAGCCTGTACGTCAATGTCAACGGAGAGTCGGGGTACTTCGACCGCTCGCTGGACGCGTACGGCCGGGAGGGGCTGCCCTGCCGACGCTGTGCCACGCCGATGCGGCGGCGGCCGTGGATGAACCGGTCCAGCTACTTCTGCCCGAAGTGTCAGCGGGCGCCGCGGGCCGCGTCGTAACGCTCGCGGGCCCGGAGCACGTCCTCCATGCGGTCCTCCACGCAGGAGATGAGGGACAGCAGACGCTCGGAGACCTCGCGGCCGAGCGGGGTGAGCGTGTAGTCGACGCGGGGCGGATTGGTGGGCTGGGCCTCGCGGTGGACCAGGCCGTCGCGCTCCAGGGCGTGCAGGGTCTGGGAGAGCATCTTCTCGCTGACGCCGTCGACGCGACGGCGCAGCTCGTTGAAGCGGAGTGAGCCCTCGTGCAGCGCGCCCATCGTGAGCACGCCCCAGCGGCCCGTGACGTGTTCCAGGGTGCCCCGCGACGGACAGTTCCTGGCGAACACGTCGAAGGCCAGGTCGTCGAGGTTCAGGCCGTCCGCACCCGCGGAGGCCTGCGCGGGCGTCACGGCGGTCTGCGCGGCTGATTCCATACGTCGAGAATACTCCGACACAGCGCTAACCAAAAGGTTGCACTAACTTGCGGTTAGCGTTCGCTCGGGGGTGGTGCCGCCTAGTAACCGAAGTCCTGCGTCCACCACGGTCCGCCGTCGCCCATGTGGACACCGACGCCGAGGGTCTTGAAGTCGCAGTTCAGGATGTTCGCCTTGTGGCCGGGGCTGTTCATCCAGGCCTCCATGACCGCCTCGGCGGTGGCCTGGCCGCGGGCGATGTTCTCGCCGCCGAGGCCGATGATCCCGAAGGCGGCCGCGCGGTCCCACGGATCCTCGCCGTCGGGGTTGGTGTGGTCGAAGAAGCCGCGGAGGGCCATGTCCTCACTGAAGGCCTCGGCCAGCTTGGCCAGATCGCTGTCGGCCGCCACCGGGCTGCAGCCCGCCTTGGCCCGCTCCTCGTTGACCAGCAGGAGGACCGCCGCCTCGGCCCGGGTCTCCGAGGAGAGCTCCGCCGGGGAAGTGGTCTTCTTCTCCTTCCCCTTCTCCTTGGTGGGCTCGGCGGTCGGCGTCTTGGTCTTCTTCGAGCCGGAGTCCTTGCCCGCCTCTTCGGACGGCTTCTCGGACGGAGTCTTCGAGGGGGACGGGCTGTTCGACGGCGAGGCCTCGCGCTCGGTGTCGCGGCTGGTGGACTCGTCCTCGCGCTCCTGCGCGGCGCCGTCCGTACCGCCCTGCTGGGTCGCCGCACCCGTCGGCGAACCGGCAGGCAGCACCGTCTCGGCGCTGTTGCCCCCGCTGACCGTGTACTTGTCGCCGCCCGGGAGCACCCCGGTCGCCACCGCGACGGTGCCGAGGGCGACGGCGGCGGAGACACCGAGCAGACCGGTCTTCACGGGGGTCGCGGTCCTCTTCTTACGGCGGCGCGAACCACCGGCGCGCGACGCGGCCTGAGCGTCGGCTTCCAGGACTGCGGCGAACCCGTACAGATTCTCCGGGCCGTAATGGGGCTCCTCGGCAGCGAAGCCCGTGTCCGTGACCCCGGTGGCCCGGCCCCCCCTGGCGGCGCGGCCGGCGGCGGAGCGTCGGTGGCGTCCCATGTCTTGGCCTTCCTCGTCCTTGCGGTGTCCTGCGGTCAACGTTGGGGATCTTGTCAACGTTGTGATCGTCGCCTTCACGAACCTCACACGAAGGAGTGAGTTTCATATGAGATTCATTGGGTCGGGACGGTACAGCATGGCGCCAGGGCAGGGAGAGACCCCAGGGACATTGCCCGTTAGCGTGCAGGCATGAGCGAGGATGTACGGCTGGTCGCCTGGGTGCGTGGACGGGTGCAAGGTGTGGGTTTCCGCTGGTTCACCCGGGCCAGAGCCCTGGAGATCGGCGGGCTGAGTGGTTTTGCTCTCAATCTGGCCGACGGGCGGGTGCAGGTGGTCGCCGAGGGCTCCCGCGAGGCGTGCCAAGGGCTCCTCGAGTGGCTCCAGAGTGACGACACGCCCGGGCGCGTGGACGGTGTCACCGAGATCTGGGACACACCGCGAGGGGGTTACGACGGCTTCGCCATCCGCTGAGCCTCTTCTGTGAAGCGAGCCGGGCGAGAGGGGGAAGGTCCGCCACCGGCATATGCCAGGAGCATGTACAAAACAGAAATGTGCAGGTGATTGCCAAGACGGACGTGTCGTGGCAGGCTCCGAAGAACGGATGATCCCCTCGCTCCACCGGCCAGGAGAGGCCCCGGAAACGCCGCAGCGCCGCCCGCTCGGGGCCGCGCGGCACCGGGATGCCCGCCAATGCGGGGCGTGATCGTGTTGACCGTCAAACTTTTTGGTGAGACGCTAAAAGCAACCCCGCGCACCTTAGCTGTTTGGCATGGAGAACGGCAGCAAAACTCAACAGTGCCAAGCATCGCGGGTGCGATTCCCTCACGACCCACACCGCTTCGGTCGGTCACTCAGTGTGGAGGACCATCCATCATGGCAAAGGCGCTTCTCGGTTACGTCGGCGGCTCCGATCCGCGACTCCTCGCCGAGATGCGACGGCTCCAGCAGCGTGTCCAGGACCTGGAATCCGAGCTCGGACGAATCCAGGCGGAGAACGACGCGCTGACGGCTGCCGCTTCTCACGACTCGCTCATGGAGCTCGACGCACGCCAGGCGGAGCCTGCGCTCACCTGATCGCTGCACCGCACCACGACAGACAGCAGTGGTTGGGTTGCCCGTATCAACCGCTAAGTTGTCAGATCTGCAAGGGACGCCTTCTCAAGGCGTCCCTTCTTTCTTTCCCCCGGCGCTTTCTTCTCCGGCGCTCCTGCGCTTCCTCACACTCTTTAACGTCTGATGTGCCCTGCACGTTCATGTGCGAAACCGCGCGTTCATGCAGTGAGACAGGCCGGAAGGTAGAGTCCAGCGGCGTGCACCTCAAGGCCCTGACCCTCCGTGGGTTCAAATCGTTCGCCTCGGCGACCACACTCCGGTTCGAACCGGGTATCACGTGTGTCGTCGGACCGAACGGTTCGGGCAAGTCCAATGTCGTGGACGCGCTCAGCTGGGTCATGGGCGAGCAGGGCGCGAAGTCGCTGCGCGGCGGAAAGATGGAGGACGTCATCTTCGCCGGCACCACCGGGCGCCCCCCGCTGGGCCGCGCCGAGGTGTCCCTGACCATCGACAACTCCGACGGGGCCCTCCCCATCGAGTACTCCGAGGTCACCATCACGCGGATCATGTTCCGCAACGGCGGCAGCGAGTACCAGATCAACGGCGACACCTGCCGTCTCCTCGACATCCAGGACCTGCTCTCCGACTCCGGCATCGGCCGCGAGATGCACGTCATCGTCGGCCAGGGCCAGCTCGACTCCGTTCTGCACGCCGACCCCATGGGCCGCCGCGCCTTCATCGAAGAGGCCGCCGGCGTCCTCAAGCACCGCAAGCGCAAGGAGAAGGCGCTCCGGAAGCTGGACGCCATGCAGGCCAACCTGGCCCGTGTCCAGGACCTCACCGACGAACTCCGCCGCCAGCTCAAGCCCCTCGGCCGGCAGGCCGCCGTCGCCCGCCGGGCCGCCGTCATCCAGGCCGATCTGCGCGACGCGCGGCTGAGGCTGCTGGCCGACGATCTCGTACGGCTCCACGCGGCGCTCCGGACCGAGGTCGCCGACGAGGCCGCGCTGAAGCAGCGCAAGGAGGCCGCCGAGACCGAGCTGAAGAAGGCACTCCAGCGGGAGGCGCACCTGGAGGGCGAGGTGCGACGCCTCGCTCCGCGCCTCCAGCGGGCCCAGGAGACCTGGTACGAGCTGTCCCAGCTCGCCGAACGGGTGCGCGGAACGATCTCCCTGGCCGACGCCCGGGTCAAGAGCGCCACCTCCGCACCCCCCGATGAGCGGCGCGGACGCGACCCCGAGGACATGGAGCGCGAGGCCGCCCGCATCCGTGAGCAGGAGGCCGAACTCGAAGCGGCCCTGGAGGCGGCCGAGCGCGCCCTGGAGGACACGGTCGAGCACCGCGCCGAGCTGGAGCGCGCACTGATGGTCGAGGAGCGCCGTCTGAAGGACGTCGCCCGCTCCATCGCCGATCGCCGTGAGAGCCTCGCCCGCCTGGGCGGCCAGGTCAACGCCGCCCGCTCCCGCGCGGCCTCGGCCCAGGCCGAGATCGACCGCCTCGCCGCCGCCCGCGACGAGGCGAAGGAACGTGCCGTCACCGCCCAGGAGGAGTACGAGGCGCTGAAGGCCGAGGTCGACGGCCTCGACGCCGACGACACCGAACTGGCCGAACAGCACGACGCCGCGAAGCGTTCCCTGGCCGAGGCCGAGTCCGCCCTCACCGCCGCCCGCGAAGCCGCCACCGCGGCCGAACGCCGCCGCGCCGCCACCCAGGCCCGCCACGAAGCCCTCGCGCTGGGCCTGCGCCGCAAGGACGGCACGGGCGCGTTGCTCGGAGCGAAGGACCGGCTCACCGGGTTGTCGGGGCCGGCCGCGGAACTGCTGACGGTGACCCCGGGCTACGAGGTACCGCTGGCCGCCGCCTTCGGCGCGGCGGCGGACGCGATCGCGGTGACGTCACCGTCCGCCGCGGCCGAGGCGATCCGGCTGCTGCGCAAGCAGGACGCGGGCCGGGCGGCCCTGCTGCTGGCGGGAGCGCCGGAGGACGCGCCCCTTGGGGGCGCGGGCAACCGCGCGACCAGCCACGACGAACCCGCAGCCGAGCCACGACCCCTCCCGGCATCCCCCGCCACGCACTTCGCAGTCGACCTGGTCCGTGGTCCCGCCGACCTCATGCCCGCCGTACGCCGCCTGCTCCACCGCATCGTCGTCGTCGACACCCTCGAAGACGCCGAGGACCTCGTCTACGCGCGCCCCGACCTCACCGTCGTCACCGCCGAGGGCGACCTGCTCGGCGCGCACTTCGCGCACGGCGGTTCGGCGGGGGCGCCGAGTCTGCTGGAGGTGCAGGCGTCCGTCGACGAGGCGGCGGCCGAGCTGGAGGAACTCGCCGTACGGTGCGAGGAGCTGGCCGAGGCCCAGGAGAGCGCGGTCGAGCTGCGCCGGGAACGGGCCGGGCTCGTGGAGGAGCTGGGGGAGCGGCGCCGGGCGGCCGAGCGGGAGAAGTCGGCGGTCGCCCAGCAGCTCGGGCGGCTCGCCGGGCAGGCGAGAGGGGCATCCGGGGAGGCCGAGCGGTCCACCGCCGCGGCCGCGCGGGCCCAGGAGGCGCTGGACAGGGCCGTACAGGAAGCCGAGGAGCTGGCCGAACGGCTTGCGGTGGCCGAGGAGATGCCCGTCGAGGAGGAGCCCGACACCTCCGTACGGGACCGGCTCGCGGCCGACGGGGCCAACGCGCGGCAGACCGAGATGGAGGCCCGGCTCCAGGTGCGTACGCACGAGGAGCGGGTGAAGGGGCTCGCGGGGCGCGCGGACTCGCTCGACCGCGCCGCGCGCGCCGAGCGCGAAGCGCGGGCGCGGGCCGAACAGCGCAGGGCGCGGCTGCGGCACGAGGCGGCCGTGGCCGAGGCCGTCGCGTCCGGCGCCCGGCAGCTGCTCCTCCACGTCGAGGTCTCGCTCGCCCGCGCGGAGGAGGAACGCACCGCCGCCGACGCGGCCAAGGCCCGCCGGGAGCAGGAACTCGCCCAGGCCCGCAACGAGGGGCGCGATCTCAAGGCCGAGCTGGACAAACTCACCGACTCCGTACACCGGGGCGAGGTGCTCGGCGCCGAGAAGCGGATGCGGATCGAGCAGCTGGAGACCAAGGCGCTGGAGGAGCTGGGCGTAGAACCGGAGGGGCTGATCGCGGAGTACGGGCCCGACCAGCTCGTACCGCCGTCGCTGCCGGCCGAGGGGGAGGAGCTGCCGGACGACCCGGAGCATCCCCGGAACCAGCCGAAGACGTTCCATCGCGCCGAGCAGGAGAAGCGGCTGAAGGCGGCCGAGCGGGCCTACCAGCAGCTCGGCAAGGTCAACCCGCTGGCGCTGGAGGAGTTCGCGGCGCTGGAGGAGCGGCACAAGTTCCTCAGCGAGCAGCTGGAGGACCTGAAGAAGACCCGCGCCGATCTCCTCCAAGTGGTGAAGGAGGTCGACGAGCGCGTCGAGCAGGTCTTCACCGAGGCGTTCTGGGACACCGCACGGGAGTTCGAGGGCGTCTTCAGCCGCCTCTTCCCCGGTGGTGAAGGGCGGCTTCTCCTCACCGACCCCGACAACATGCTCACCACCGGTGTCGACGTCGAGGCCCGGCCGCCCGGCAAAAAGGTCAAGCGGCTGTCGCTGCTCTCCGGCGGTGAGCGCTCACTCACCGCCGTCGCCATGCTCGTGTCGATCTTCAAGGCGCGGCCCAGCCCGTTCTATGTGATGGACGAGGTCGAGGCGGCGCTCGACGACACCAACCTGCAGCGGCTGATCCGGATCATGCAGGAGCTGCAGGAGGCGTCGCAGCTGATCGTGATCACCCACCAGAAGCGGACGATGGAAGTCGCCGACGCGCTGTACGGCGTGTCCATGCAGGGTGATGGCGTGTCGAAGGTGATCAGCCAGCGGCTGCGGTAGCGCGCCGCGGGTTCGCCGTTTCAATCTCTTCAAGAGTTGAAGGAAACGTGACCGCGCCTACCGTCCTGCTGTCACATACCCCCCTCTTGACTTCGAAACTTGAAGGCATAGTCTCTGGGGCGTTGCTTTTACCTTCAAGTCCAAGGTTCCCCCCCACATCGGCGACGTTGCCGGTGGTCCGAGGAGTACACACGTGACCAGCACTAGGCAGGCACCCAAGACAGGAGCTCGGGACGCTCAGCCCGACCATCTCTCGCACGTGATCTTCATCGCGGCGGCGGCCGCGATGGGCGGCTTCCTCTTCGGCTACGACAGTGCCGTGATCAACGGCGCCGTCGAAGCCATCCGGGACCGCTACGACATCGGCTCCACGGCCCTGGCCCAGGTCATCGCCGTCGCGCTGATCGGCTGTGCCGTCGGCGCGGCCACCGCGGGCCGCATAGCCGACCGCATCGGCCGTATCCGCTGCATGCAGATCGCCGCCGTCCTCTTCACGGTCAGCGCCGTCGGCTCCGCGCTCCCCTTCGCGCTGTACGACCTCGCCTTCTGGCGCGTCGTCGGCGGCTTCGCCATCGGCATGGCGTCCGTGATCGGCCCCGCCTACATCGCCGAGGTCGCCCCAGCCGCGTACCGGGGACGGCTCGGCTCGTTCCAGCAGGCCGCGATCGTCGTCGGCATCGCCATCTCCCAGCTGGTCAACTGGGGCATCCTGAACGCCGCCGGCGGCGACCAGCGCGGCGAGCTGCTCGGCGTGGAGGCCTGGCAGATCATGCTCGGTGTCATGGTCGTCCCCGCCGTCCTGTACGGCCTGCTCTCCTTCGCGATCCCCGAGTCCCCGCGCTTCCTGATCTCCGTCGGCAAGGACGAGCGCGCCCGCGAGGTGCTCGCCGAGGTCGAGGGCAAGGACGTCGACCTGGACGCCCGGGTCGCCGAGATCGAGTCCGCCATGAGCAGCGAGCACAAGTCGACCTTCAAGGACCTGCTCGGCGGCAGCTTCTTCTTCAAGCCGATCGTCTGGATCGGCATCGGCCTGTCGGTCTTCCAGCAGTTCGTCGGCATCAACGTCGCGTTCTACTACTCCGCGACGCTGTGGCAGTCCGTGGGTGTCGACCCGACCGAGTCGTTCTTCTACTCCTTCACGACCTCGATCATCAACATCGTCGGCACCGTCATCGCGATGATCTTCGTGGACCGCATCGGCCGCAAGCCGCTCGCCCTCATCGGCTCCGTCGGCATGGTCATCGGCCTCGCCCTGGAGGCCTGGGCCTTCTCCTTCGACCTCGTCGACGGCAAGCTCCCCGCCACCCAGGGCTGGGTCGCCCTGATCGCCGCCCACGTCTTCGTCCTCTTCTTCGCCCTCTCCTGGGGTGTCGTCGTCTGGGTCATGCTCGGCGAGATGTTCCCGAACAGGATCCGCGCCGCCGCCCTGGGCGTGGCCGCCTCCGCGCAGTGGATCGCCAACTGGGCCATCACCGCGAGCTTCCCGTCCCTGGCCGACTGGAACCTCTCCGTGACGTACGTGATCTACACGGTCTTCGCCGCGCTCTCCATCCCCTTCGTCCTCAGGTTCGTGAAGGAGACGAAGGGCAAGGCGCTGGAGGAGATGGGCTAGCCCGCAGGCCCAGCCCGCCGACCACGCGCCTCCCCGAGTTCGAGGAGAAGGGCCAAGTCCCCGCTGCCCCTCTCCTCGTACCCCTCCGCCGTCCCGGCCCGACCACTGAGCGGGCCGGGACGGCGGTCCGTCGCACGGCGGGGTGCGCGGATCGCTCAGCCGTCGAGGCGCGGCAGCACCCGCTCGGCGAACAGCCGGAGCCCGCGCCACCCCTCCTCGACCGGCATTCCCCCGGCCAGCGGATGCAGTACGTAGCTGGCCAGGCCCAGTGCCACGCACTCGTCCGGCGTGACGATCCGGTACACACCCTCCGCGCGCAGCTCCGCCACCGTCGCCGCCCCCGACCGCACGGCCGACCGTATGCCGGCCGACTGCCAGGAGGCGTACGTCCGCGCCTCGTGCAGGAAGTGCCCGCCGTACTCGGCCCACGCCCGGTCCGGATCCTCCGCGACATGCAGCAACGGGGTCTCGGCGGCGGGCATCATGGTCCAGCCCTCGGTGCCGTACTCGACGAGCCGCTCCTTGTAGTACGCCTCAAGCTCCGGCAGATGCGCGCTCGGGAAGAAGGGGAGCCCGAGGCGCGCCGCCCGGCGGGCCGCGGCCTTCGACGAGCCGCCGACCAGCAGCAACGGATGCGGCTCGGTACCCGGACGCGGGGTGACCCGGACCGTGCGCCCCCGGTACGCGAACGGCTCACCGGTCCACGCCAGGAGCAACGTCTCCACCACCTCGTCCTGGAGTTTTCCGCGGCCCTTCCAGTCGACGTCGAACTGCGCGTACTCCTCCGGCCGGTACCCGATCCCGGCGACGGTCACCAGCCGCCCGCCGCTCACCAGGTCCAGTACGGCGATGTCCTCGGCCAGCCGCAGCGGGTCGTGCAGCGGCCCGATCACCGCCGACACCGTGACCGCGATCCGGCGCGTCGCCCCGAACACCGCCCCCGCGAAGACGAACGGCGACGGCAGCCAGTTGTTCTCGACCCCGTGGTGCTCCTCCGTCTGCACGGTGCTGATGCCCTGCTCATCGGCGTACGCGGCCATCTCGACGGCGGCCCGGTAGCGGGCCCGGAGCGAGGCGGGAGTGGCGCCGGGCTCGACCAGATTGAAACGGACGACCGTGACGGGCATGGGGACCCCCTTCGGGCGGCTGTGGAGGGGGACGTTAGCTGACGATGTGTCAGGTTTCTAGAGGAGGGTGTGTGACGACCCACTGCATGGGCCGTCACACACTCTGGGGACGCTTCTCTGCGCACCCGGCGGGACATTCGCATACTGGTCCCGTTGTGACTCCACCCCTGAGGGGCTTCCGCTCGACGAGATGTCGGACGGCGGGCCAGCCCGGCCCGTGGGGTGTAACCCCGACGTGCCCAACGAACTGCCGGGCGGGGGGTCACGCATACTGGCTTAGTTATGGAACTCATCCTTGCTCTTGTCATCGCCGTGGTCTTGCTCGGCGTGCTGGGCGGGCTCGTCGTCGGCAGCCGCAAGAAGAAGTCGCTGCCCCCGGCACCCCCCACCACTCCGGACATCACCGCGCCCCCGGCCGAGCCGCATGTCGGCGACGAGGCCGAGACGCCGCGCGACGAACCGCGCAGAACGATCGAGGAGGTCGATCTCCCGGACGCCACGGCGACGGCACCCGTCGCCGTCGAGGAGCCGCCGGCCGCCCCCGCGATCGAGATCCCCGAGCCGACCGCCGGCCGTCTCGTACGGCTGCGCGCCCGGCTCTCCCGCTCGCAGAACGCGCTCGGCAAGGGGCTGCTCACGCTGCTCTCGCGCGAGCACCTCGACGACGACACCTGGGAGGAGATCGAGGACACCCTCCTCACCGCCGACGTCGGCGTCCAGCCCACCCAGGAGCTGGTCGAACGCCTGCGCGAGCGTGTGAGGGTGCTCGGCACCCGGACCCCGGCCGAGCTGCGCGCCCTGTTGCGCGAGGAACTGCTCGCGATCCTCGTCCCCGAGTTCGACCGCGCGGTCAACACCGACTCGCCCCTCGACACCCCGGGCATCGTCATGGTCGTCGGCGTCAACGGCACCGGTAAGACCACCACCACCGGCAAGCTCGCCCGCGTCCTCGTCGCCGACGGCAAGAACGTCGTCCTCGGTGCCGCCGACACCTTCCGCGCCGCCGCCGCCGACCAGCTGCAGACCTGGGGCGAGCGGGTCGGTGCCCGTACCGTGCGCGGTCCCGAGGGCGGCGACCCGGCGTCCGTCGCCTTCGACGCCGTCAAGGAGGGCATCGAGGAGGGCGCCGACGCCGTCCTTATCGACACCGCCGGCCGGCTGCACACCAAGACCGGCCTCATGGACGAGCTCGGCAAGGTCAAGCGCGTCGTCGAGAAGCACGCGCCGCTGGACGAGATCCTGCTCGTCCTCGACGCCACCACCGGCCAGAACGGCCTCGTCCAGGCCCGCGTCTTCGCCGAGGTCGTCGACATCACCGGCATCGTCCTCACCAAGCTCGACGGCACCGCCAAGGGCGGCATCGTCATCGCCGTACAGCGTGAGCTGGGCGTCCCCGTCAAGCTCGTCGGCCTGGGAGAGGGCGCGGACGACCTGGCGCCCTTCGAGCCGGAGGCGTTCGTGGATGCGCTTATCGGAGAGTAGGCATCGCTCGACGTTCACCGCTGGTCGAAGAAGCGCCCGCCCCCACGGTGCAGTCGGGGACGGGCGCTTCGCTGTGTACGAACCTGAGGTCTGCGCCGCTATGCCCGCGAGCGGTGCGCCACGTACGCGAGCGTTCCCAGCAGCAGACGCGCGGCGGGTGGCCTCGTCGCCGAGTCGAGGGCGGGGGAGCGGAGCCAGCGGACCGGGCCGAGGCCGCCGCGGTCGGAGGGCGGGGCGGTGACATGGGCGCCGGGGCCGAGGCCGCGCAGGTCGAGGGCGGACGGGTCGTCCCAGCCCATGCGGTAGAGCAGCGCGGGCAGCTCGGCGGCGGCGCCGGGGGCGACGAGGAAGTGGGCGCGGCCCTCGGGGGTGGCGATCACGGGGCCGACCGGGAGGCCCATGCGCTCCAGGCGGACGAGTGCGTGCCGGCCGGCTGACTCGGCGACCTCGATGACGTCGAAGGAGCGGCCCACCGGCAGCATCACGGAGGCGCCGGGGAACTCGGACCAGGCCTCGGTCACCTCGTCGAGCGTGGCGCCGGCGCGGACGGGAGGCGCGAAGTCGAGGGGGTGCGCGCCGGGCGCGGTACAGGTGGTCCTGCCGCATGAGCACGCGCCCGAAGCCGTCCGCGCGCCGGGGACGACGTCCCACCCCCAGAGGCCGGTGAACTCGGCCACGGCCGTGCATTCCGAGGAACGGCCGCGCCGACGTGTGCCGGATCGCATGTCCCGAATGCCGCCGATCGTGAAGCCCATGCCCCCTCCAACGGGTCCAGCGCGCCGGTGGTTACGCGACGGAGTCGGAATGCGACGCTCTGCTTCCGCATGTGCGGCGCACAATGTCACCCCGGGTGGTGCGGTCGACGGCACGCGCCCCCGAATGCATCGCTCCGCCCAGTCCCGGCCGTCATGTGTCAAGTGAATCGCGTACGGGCAACCGTGAGTTCATTCGAAGGGGTGGCGAATGGTGGCGTTTCTGGGATCGCCGTGGCCGGACGCGTGATCGTGGGATTACTTTGAGTACACGCGACCTGGGGATGTACGCGCTCGTGGGTATGCCGGAGGCAAGTCGTCTTTCCGTTCGAGGGGTGACAACGGTCGGACGTACGGCGTGGTAACCGGCATTCTGGTAGGGCTTGGCGCACACAGCGCACACAAGTGGTTTCAGGGATGGGGGCGTTCCAGTGGGCGGCAACGGCGGAAGCGGCACGAACGCTGAGAAGCGCCCGAACGAACTGCTGGGCTCGTGGTTCGTCCGCAGCGGCTGGTCCAAGGGCGAGCTCGCCCGGCAGGTGAACCGCCGGGCCCGACAGCTCGGGGCCAATCACATCTCCACCGACACCTCGCGCGTACGCCGCTGGCTCGACGGGGAGAACCCGCGCGAGCCGATCCCCCGGATCCTGTCCGAGCTGTTCTCCGAGCGGTTCGGCTGTGTCGTCGCCGTGGAGGACCTGGGGTTGCGCGCCGCCCACCAGTCCCCGTCCGTGTCCGGTGTCGACCTGCCCTGGACGGGCCCGCAGACCGTGGCGCTGATCAGCGAGTTCTCGCGCAGCGACCTGATGCTGGCGCGGCGCGGCTTCCTCGGGAGCTCGCTCGCCCTGTCCGCGGGCCCGGCCCTCATCGAGCCGATGCAGCGCTGGCTCGTCCCCTCGCCCCCCGCCCCGCGCCCGGAGCCCGAGCCGTCGCCCGCCGCACGCCGGGCCGGCCGCCTCTCCAAACCGGAGCTGGACCTCCTCGAATCCACCACGGTGATGTTCAGGCAGTGGGACGCCCAGTGCGGCGGCGGTCTGCGCCGCAAGGCGGTCGTCGGCCAGCTGCACGAGGTGACCGACCTGCTCCAGGAGCCCCAGCCCGAGGCCACCACCCGGCGGTTGTTCAAGGTCGCCGCCGAGCTGGCAGAGCTGGCCGGCTGGATGAGCTACGACATCGGCCTCCAGCCCACCGCCCAGAAGTACTTCGTCCTCGCCCTGCACGCGGCCAAGGAGGCGGGCGACAAGCCCCTCGGCTCGTACGTCCTGTCCAGCATGAGCCGTCAGATGATCCACCTCGGCCGGCCCGACGACGCCCTCGAACTGATCCATCTCGCCCAGTACGGCAGCCGTGACTGCGCGAGCCCGCGCACCCAGTCGATGCTGTATGCGATGGAGGCCCGCGCCTACGCCAACATGGGCCAGCCCGGAAAGTGCAAACGGGCCGTGCGGATGGCCGAGGACGTCTTCGCCGACGCCGAGGAATGGGACGACCCGGACCCCGACTGGATCCGCTTCTTCAACGAGGCCGAGCTGCACGGCGAGAACTCCCACTCCTACCGCGACCTCGCCTATGTCGCCGGCCGCAGCCCCACCTACGCCTCCCTCGCCGAACCCGTGATGCGCCGGGCCGTCGAGCTCTTCTCCACGGACACCGAACACCAGCGGTCGTACGCGCTGAACCTCATCGGCATGGCCACGGTGCATCTGCTCCAGCGTGAGCCGGAGCAGGGGGCGGCCATGGCCAAGCAGGCCATGGATGTCGCGGGCAAGGTCCGCTCCGAGCGGGTCAACACCCGGATCCGCAAGACCGTCGACACGGCCGTACGCGATTTCGGCGATCTGGCTGAGGTCGTCGACCTCACCGACCAGCTCGCCGTCCACCTTCCCGAGACCGCCGCAGCGGTCTGACGCCGACCCGCGGAATCCTGCGGGCCCTCGACCCCGGCCGCGGCAGGCCATCCCTACTGCCCGACTCGGCTCCCCCATGCCAGGTCAACGGATGGCCCGCCGTGGTCGGCTCATGCCTCGGCTGTTCGCCGGATATTTGCAAAGCTGATGGACTGTAACGAGTTTGATCCTTGTTCTGTAACGTGGCGTGCCCGTGTCAACCTCGGTGACTAGAGTGGCGTCCGCGCCGCCCGTGCGGGTGGCGCCAACTCCACGGTGTGCGCGTGCAGTTGGCGCGCCGACCAGAGAAACTACGGGGAACGGGGAAAACCGGATATGCAGAGCAAGTCAGTCGCGTCCGCCGTCGCGGTGGGCGCGTCCTCCCTCGCGCTCGTCATGGGCATGGCGCCCAATGCGGGTGCGGTCGCAAAGACCTCGCACAGCAAGCCGTACAGCGCGACCGTGACGATGTGGTCCAAGCCGCTGAAGCGCTGTGTCTATGTGAAGCTCACCGGCCGGGTCGAGTTCAAGCACTACTACTGGAAGATGAAGGGCGCCAAGGATCACGCCTACACGGACGTGAAGCTCAAGGACCCGAGCATGACGGCCACCACCTACACCAGCTGTTCCGGTGGCAAGCGGGCGAAGCTCACCAAGCTGGAGCTGACCCAGCGCTGGTACGAGAGCACGAAGTGCAAGATGAACGCCAAGGTGGCCGTGGGTGTGTGGAGTATCTCCGTCACACCGACCCTGGAGTGCGGCAAGCGCAAGGCCGCGACGCGCGCCACCACCTACAACGAGACCCTGTGGAAGTACGCGCAGAGCAACAGCGGCCGTCCGGCGAAGTTCGACGGTATGGTCCGCGTCTCCCTCAAGAAGGAGAAGCTGTGCCTCTCCGCGCGCCCGGAGATCACCGCGTACGTCAAGGGCAAGTCGGACTCCTGGACCAAGACCGTGAAGGTCTGCGTCAAGCGATGACGCGTCCGGCGGGTCGGTAGACGATCCGGCTCGGGTGAGGGCGGGTGCACACGTCCTCGCCCGAGCCGGGGACCGCCCGGGAAAAGCGAACATCACCGGAAGTTCCATCGGATACGAAACCGTTATCCGCCGAGGGGTCCGCAGAGGCCGGGCCCCACACGGGATGAATCCTCCGAGATTCACGTTTCACATGTCTGTAACGTGATGGGGGCCTTCGTCACGTCCAGGAAACATTTCCAATCTCCCTGTGAAACGGTGCTGCGTCAGTCTCCTGAGCACAGTCGGCCCTCCCCGAGAGCTCCCCCAAGCTTCAGCATCCGCACGGGCCGTTCCGACCATGAGGAGATACCGGCATTGAACGGCACAGATACCGGATTCGTATTGATCAGCGCGGCGCTCGTCATGGTGATGACGCCGGGCCTGGCGCTCTTCTACGGCGGCATGGTCCGGGCGAAGAGCGTGCTGAACATGCTGATGATGTCCTTCATCTCGCTGGGCATCGTCAGCATCCTGTGGGTGCTGTACGGCTACTCGCTCGCCTTCAGCGGTGACCAGGGCGGCTTCATCGGCAACCTGGACGCGATCGGCCTCAAGGGCATCGACGTCACGAGCACGGTCGACAGCTTCGTCGCGGGCGCCAACGGCGAGCCGCACAAGATCGCCGCGTTCGCCTTCATCCTCTTCCAGATGCTCTTCGCGGTCATCACCCCGGCCCTGATGAGCGGTGCGCTCGCCGACCGCGTCAAGTTCGGCGCCTGGATGATCTTCGTCGGGCTCTGGGTCACCCTGGTGTACTTCCCGGTCGCGCACTGGGTGTGGGCGCCGGGCGGCTGGCTCTTCGAGATGGGCGTCATCGACTTCGCCGGTGGTACCGCGGTCCACATCAACGCGGGTATCGGCGCGCTCGCCGCGGTCCTCGTCGTGGGCAAGCGCATCGGCTTCAAGAAGGACCCGATGCGGCCGCACAGCCTGCCGCTGGTCATGATCGGCACCGCCCTGCTGTGGTTCGGCTGGTTCGGCTTCAACGCCGGTTCCTGGCTCGGTGTCGACGGCACGACCGCCCGCATGGCGATCAACACGCAGATCGCGACCGCCGCGGCCGTCATCGGCTGGCTGATCTACGAGCGCATCCGCCACGGCGCGTTCACCACCCTCGGTGCCTGCTCCGGTGCCGTCGCCGGCCTCGTCGCGATCACCCCGTCGGGCGGTCACGTCAACGCCTTCGGCGCCATCCTGATCGGCATCGTCGCCGGTGTCCTCTGCTCCTGGGCCGTCAGCCTCAAGTACAAGCTCGGCTACGACGACTCCCTCGACGTCGTCGGCGTCCACCTGGTCGGCGGTGTCATCGGCACCCTGCTGGTCGGCTTCCTGGCCACCGACGGGATCGGCGGCCTCGAGCAGTTCGGCAAGCAGGCCACGGGTGCCTTCTCCGTCATGGGCTACACCTTCGTGGTGACCTGGATCATCGCCTTCGTCATCCAGAAGACGATCGGCTTCCGGGCGTCCGAGGAGGACGAGGTCTCCGGTGTCGACCAGGCCCTGCACGCCGAGACGGCCTACGACTTCACCTCGGCGACCCAGTCGCACATCTCCTCCCCGGCGGGCAGCGCCGCTGCCACTGAGAGCAAGAAGGTCGAGGCATGAAGCTGATCACCGCGGTCGTCAAGCCGCACCGGCTCGACGAGATCAAGGAAGCCCTGCAGGCCTTCGGGGTGCACGGCCTTACGGTGACCGAGGCCAGTGGGTACGGTCGGCAGCGGGGCCACACGGAGGTGTACCGGGGTGCCGAGTACACGGTGGACCTGGTTCCCAAGATCCGTATCGAGGTGCTCGCCGAGGACGACGACGCCGAACAGTTGATCGACGTCATCGTCAAGGCCGCTCGCACCGGCAAGATCGGTGACGGCAAGGTCTGGTCCCTCCCGGTCGAGACGGCCGTTCGGGTCCGGACCGGCGAGCGCGGCCCGGACGCGCTCTGACCGAAGAGAAGAACAGGAGTCGCTGGGTGACGAGTACGGACGTACGTACGGATGCAGAGGACTCGGGACCCAGCGGCTACGCGGCGGCCCGGCTGCGCCTCCTCCAGGAGGGGGCGCAGTCCGGGCCGCCGCGCCGTTCGGCCCTGGCCGAGCTGACCGACGACTGGCTCGCGGGACTTTTCGGCGCGGGCGCCTCCGAACTGCGCGGGGCCTCGCTGGTCGCCGTCGGGGGATACGGGCGCGGCGAGCTCTCGCCCCGCAGCGACCTCGATCTGCTGCTCCTGCACGACGGGTCCGACGAGGAGGCGGTGGCCGCGCTGGCCGACCGCATCTGGTACCCGGTCTGGGATCTGGGGCTGGCCCTCGACCACTCGGTCCGCACCCCCGCCGAGGCCCGCAAGACCGCCGGCGAGGACCTCAAGGTGCAGCTGGGGCTGCTGGACGCCCGGCACATCGCCGGTGATCTGGGACTGACCGCCGGACTGCGCACCGCCGTCCTCGCCGACTGGCGCAACCAGGCCCCCAAACGCCTCCCGGAACTCCAGGAGCTGTGCGCCGAGCGGGCCGAGCGGCAGGGGGAGCTGCAGTACCTGCTGGAACCCGACCTCAAGGAGGCGCGGGGCGGGCTGCGCGATGGCACGGCTCTCCGGGCCGTCGCCGCCTCCTGGCTGGCCGACGCCCCGCGTGAGGGGCTCGCGGACGCACGCCGCCGGCTCCTCGACGTACGGGACGCACTGCATCTCACCACCGGGCGCGCGACCGACCGGCTCGCGCTCCAGGAACAGGACCAGGTCGCCGCCGAGCTGGGGCTGCTGGACGCCGACACGCTGCTGCGCCAGGTGTACGAAGCGGCGCGCGTGATCTCGTACGCCAGTGATGTGACCTGGCGTGAAGTGGGGCGCGTGCTGCGTTCGCGCGCCGTGCGGCCTCGGTTGCGCGCCATGCTCGGTGGCGGGAAGCCGGCTCCCGAGCGGTCCCCGCTGGCGGAGGGCGTGGTCGAGCAGGACGGAGAGGTCGTGCTCGCGCGCGCCGCCCGCCCCGAGCGGGATCCGGTGCTGCCGCTGCGCGCCGCCGCCGCTGCCGCCCAGGCCGGACTGCCGCTCTCCCTGCACGCCGTACGGCGGCTGGCGGCCGCCGCCCGGCCACTGCCGACGCCCTGGCCCGCCGAGGCGCGCGAGCAGCTCGTGACCCTGCTGGGTTCCGGGCGCCCGACCGTCGACGTCTGGGAGGCGCTGGAGGCCGAGGGCCTCATCACGCAGTTGCTGCCGGACTGGGAGCGGGTCCGCTGCCGGCCGCAGCGCAACGCCGTGCACATCTGGACCGTCGACCGGCATCTCATCGAGACCGCCGTCCGGGCCTCCGAACTGACCCGCCGGGTCCACCGGCCCGACCTCCTGCTCGTCGCCGCGCTGCTGCACGACATCGGCAAGGGCTGGCCCGGCGACCACTCCGTCGCCGGCGAGATCATCGCCAAGGACGTGGCCGCCAGGATCGGCTTCGACCGCGAGGACGTGGCGGTCCTCTCCACCCTGGTACGGCATCATCTGCTGCTGGTCGACACGGCCACCCGGCGTGATCTGGAGGACCCGGCCACCGTCCGGTCCGTGGCCGAGGCCGTCGGATCGCCGGGCACGCTCGAACTGCTGCACGCGCTGACCGAGTCGGACGCGCTGGCCACCGGGCCCGCCGCCTGGTCGTCGTGGCGTGCCTCGCTCGTGTCCGAGCTGGTCCAGCGAGTGGACGCGCTGTTCGCCGGGGACGCCCCGCAGGAGCCGGAGCCCGGCGAGACCAGCGCCGAGCAGGAGCGGCTCGCCATCGAGGCGTTCCGCACGGGCGGGCCCGTGCTGTCGCTGCGCGCGCAGACCGAGGCCGCCGCCGAGGAGAAGGACGAGAAGGCCGACCCGGAACCCCTGGGTGTGGAACTCCTCATCGCCGTCCCCGACCAGCCGGGCGTCCTGCCCACGGTCGCCGGCGTCCTCGCCATGCACCGGCTCACCGTGCGCACGGCAGAACTCCGGGCGCTCGACCTGCCGGACGGCGTCGAGGGCTCCGTACTGCTCCTGAACTGGCGGGTGGCCGCCGAGTACGGCTCGCTGCCCCAGGCCGCCCGGCTCCGCGCCGACCTCGTCAGAGCGCTGGACGGCTCGCTGGACATCGCCGGGCGGCTGGCCGAGCGCGACGCCGCCTACCCCCGGCGGCGCGGTGTCGTCGCGCCCCCGCCGCGCGTCACGGTGGCCCCGGCCGCCTCCCGGCACGCCACGGTCATCGAGGTGCGCGCCCAGGACGCCCCGGGCCTGCTGCACCGGATCGGGCGCGCCCTGGAGGACGCGAACGTACGGGTGCGCAGCGCGCACGTCAGCACGCTGGGCGCCAACGCCGTGGACGCCTTCTACGTGACCGGGCCGAAGGGCGCACCGCTTCCGGGCGACGAGGCGGCGTCCCTGGCGCGGAAGCTGGAGGAGACCCTGCGCGGCTGAACACGACGGGTACGGGGCCGCCGGGCCCCGTACCCCCTGTGGAATCGGGCGCGACCGACCGTTGTCCACAGGGGTGGAGACCCGACCACACCCAGACAGATACCCTGGAGGGCAACCCAGACTGCCCCCGACTCCGAGGACCGACACCGCCGTGTTCGATACGCTCTCCGATCGCCTCTCAGCGACTTTCAAGAACCTGCGGGGCAAGGGTCGCCTTTCCGAGGCGGACATCGACGCCACGGCACGCGAGATCCGCATCGCGCTCCTGGAAGCGGACGTCGCGCTGCCGGTCGTCCGGGGCTTCATCAAGAACGTCAAGGAGCGCGCGCTCGGCGCCGAGGTCTCCAAGGCGCTGAACCCCGCCCAGCAGGTCCTCAAGATCGTCAACGAGGAGCTGGTCGGGATCCTCGGCGGCGAGACCCGCCGCCTCCGCTTCGCCAAGAACCCGCCGACCGTGATCATGCTCGCCGGTCTGCAGGGTGCCGGTAAGACGACCCTCGCGGGCAAGCTCGGCCGGTGGCTGAAGGAGCAGGGCCACTCGCCGCTCCTCGTCGCCTGTGACCTCCAGCGCCCCAACGCCGTGAACCAGCTCAGTGTCGTCGCCGAGCGCGCCGGTGTGGCGGTCTACGCCCCCGAGCCGGGCAACGGCGTGGGCGACCCGGTCAAGGTCGCCAAGGACTCCATCGACTTCGCCAAGTCGAAGGTCCACGACATCGTGGTCGTCGACACCGCGGGCCGCCTGGGCATCGACCAGGAGATGATGCGGCAGGCCGCCGACATCCGGGACGCGGTCTCCCCGGACGAGATCCTCTTCGTCGTCGACGCCATGATCGGTCAGGACGCCGTCAACACGGCCGAGTCCTTCCGGGACGGCGTCGGCTTCGACGGTGTGGTGCTCTCCAAGCTCGACGGTGACGCCCGCGGTGGTGCCGCCCTGTCGATCGCCTCGGTCACCGGTAAGCCGATCATGTTCGCGTCGAACGGCGAGAAGCTCGACGACTTCGACGCGTTCCACCCGGACCGGATGGCCTCCCGCATCCTCGACATGGGTGACCTGCTCACCCTGATCGAGCAGGCGGAGAAGACCTTCAGCCAGGAAGAGGCCCAGAAGATGGCCTCCAAGCTGGCGTCCAAGAAGGGACAGGACTTCACGCTCGACGACTTCCTGGCCCAGATGGAGCAGGTCAGGAAGATGGGCAGCATCAGCAAGCTGCTCGGCATGCTGCCCGGCATGGGGCAGATCAAGGACCAGATCAACAACATCGACGAGCGCGACGTCGACCGCACGGCCGCGATCATCAAGTCGATGACCCCGGGCGAGCGCCAGGAGCCGACGATCATCAACGGCTCGCGCCGCGCTCGTATCGCCAAGGGTTCCGGTGTCGAGGTCAGCGCGGTGAAGAACCTCGTCGAGCGGTTCTTCGAGGCCCGCAAGATGATGTCCCGCATGGCCCAGGGCGGCGGCATGCCCGGAATGCCGGGCATGCCCGGGATGGGTGGCGGCCCCGGCCGGTCCAAGAAGCAGCCCAAGAAGGCCAAGGGCAAGCAGCGCTCGGGCAACCCGATGAAGCGCAAGCTGCAGGAGCAGGAAGAGGCCGAGCGCAGGGCCGCGGGCGCCCAGGGCGGTGCCCTCGGTCTGCCGGGTCAGCAGGGCGCCCAGGACTTCGAGCTGCCGGACGAGTTCAAGAAGTTCATGGACTGACGGCCCCATGGCGGACGCCGCGTGACCGGCCGGGGGGTGTGGCCGGGCGCGCGGCGCCGGTGCCGTTGCGTGGACGGCATGAGTGTGGTGTCGCTCGTAGTGCTTCTGGTGGCAACTCCCGTACGCGGGTGTGTTGTTCCCCTGGACGATGCGTCAGGCTATGGCTGCCGCACGGCACTTCGCCAAGGGAAAGCGCTGCCGGACGGCTTTCTTCACACCATTCACACCCGCATCGGAAGAAGTCTCGAAGACCTTCTCAGGGCGTCCGCGCGATCAGGTAGCGGAACACGTTCGGCATCCACACCGTGCCGTCCCGGCGGCGGTGCGGGTGCAGGGCCTCGGTCAGTTCCTTGTCCACCTGCGCCTGGTCGGTGGCCCTGAGCGCCGCGTCGAACAGGCCGGTGGACAGCAGCCCCCGTACCGCGTTGTCCACGTTGGCGTACCCGAAGGGGCAGGCCACGCGTCCGGAACCGTCCGGTTTCAGGCCGGCCCGCTGGGCGACCTCCTCCAGGTCGTCCCGCAGAGCCGGGCGCCAACTGCCCGCACTGCGCAGGGGATCGGCGAGTTTCGTGGCCACGCGGAGCACGGCGGACGTGGTGCAGCGCTCCGGCGGGCCCCAGCCGGCGAGGACCACGGGGGTGCCGCGTTCCGCCAGCGGGGTCGCCGAGGCGAGCAGTTCGCCGAGGCCCTCGGAGTCACCGGCCAGACAGCCGATCGGCTCGAAGGCCGTCACCAGGTTGTACAGCGGGTCGCCGGGGGCGCGGACCGCGTCCCTTGGAGTGCCGTCCACGACCCGGGTGCCGGCGCGCGCGTGCATGCCCCTGGCCTCCGGCAGCAGACGCTCCCGCGCGAGAGCCATTCTCTCGGGCGACGACGCGTCGACGCCGGTGACCGCGGCGCCCCGCGACGCCGCCATCAGCAGCGCGAGGCCCGACCCGCAGCCGAGGCCCAGCAGTCGCGTACCGGTGCCGACGTCGAGCCGCCGGTAGACGGCCTCGTACAGCGGTACCAGCATCCGTTCCTGGATCTCGGCCCAGTCACGCGCGCGTGCACACTGGTCCACGCGGGATGTGGCCCCCGCGCGAGGCAGTCGCTGCCGCACGAGCGTAGGTGTCATATCGAAAGCGCCCCAATCCGCCGTGAGTTGCTGTTGCCGGATTTCCTGGCCCCCGTGGCAGTGCGCGGTCGCACTTCCCCCGTATGCCAGGAAACTCCGCACTCGGCGAGTCGTCCAGGGGTCTCGGACACCGGCTTGCGGACTGCCTGCGCGCGGACAAAAGAATTCACGTCCCCGCAACGTGGACCCGTACCATCGCGCCATGGCAAAGGCACCCGTACTGACGCCCCGCGCGGACGACTTCCCGCGCTGGTACCAGGATCTGATCACCAAGGCCGAGCTGGCCGACAACGGTCCGGTGCGCGGCACCATGGTCATCCGACCGTACGGGTACGGGCTGTGGGAGCGGATGCAGCAGGAGATGGACACCCGGATCAAGGAGACGGGCACGCAGAACGCGTACTTCCCGCTCCTGATCCCGCAGTCGTACCTCACTCGCGAGGCCGAGCACGTCGAGGGCTTCGCGCCCGAGCTGGCCGTGGTGACGCACGGCGGCGGCAAGGAACTCGAAGAGCCCGCCGTGGTCCGCCCCACCTCCGAGATGATCATCAACGACTACTTCTCGAAGTGGGTCCAGAGCTACCGCGACCTGCCGTTGCTGATCAACCAGTGGGCGAACGTGGTCCGTTGGGAGCTTCGCCCCCGCCTGTTCCTCCGCACGAGCGAGTTCCTCTGGCAGGAGGGCCACACGGCGCACGCGACGTACGAGGAGGCGCGCGACTTCGCCGCGCACATCCATCGGGAGGTCTACGAGGACTTCATGGTGAACGTCCTCGCGATGGACGTCGTCCCTGGCCGCAAGACCGTCAAGGAGCGCTTCGCGGGCGCCATCAACACCCTCACCCTCGAGGGCATGATGGGCGACGGCAAAGCCCTCCAGATGGCCACCAGCCACGAGCTGGGCCAGAACTTCGCCAAGGCCTTCCAGACCCGGTACCTGTCCAAGGAGGGCAAGCAGGAACTCGTCTGGCAGACCTCCTGGGGCTCCACCACCCGCATGATCGGCGCCCTGGTGATGATGCACGGCGACGACAACGGCCTCCGGGTCCCGCCCCGGCTGGCCCAGGTCCAGGCCGTCGTCCTCGCGATCAAGGGCGACGACGCGGTTCTGGCCAAGGTCCGCGAGCTCGGCGATCGGCTGAAGGCCGCGGGCATCCGCGTCCAGGTGGACGACCGCACGGACATCCCGTTCGGCCGCCGCGCCGTCGACTGGGAACTCAAGGGCGTCCCCGTACGCATCGAGGTCGGCCCCCGTGACCTGGAGAACGGCACCGCGATGCTCGCCCGCCGCATCCCGGGCGGCAAGGAACCGGTCGCCCTCGACTCACTCGTACGCCTGCTGCCCACCCTTCTCGAAGAGGACCAGGCGCTCCTGCTGAAGCAGTCGCGCGAGCGCCGCGAGTCCCGTACGACCGAGGTGTCCACGCTCGACGAGGCGATCGAGGCCGCCGCGGCCGGCGGTTGGGCGCGTATCCCCTGGTCGACGCTGGGCGAGGACGGCGAGAACAAGCTCGGGGAGCACGCGGTGACCGTACGGTGTCTGGTCGCCGAGGACGGGTCGGTGCCCGACTCCTCCGACGCACCCGGTAACGTCGCTGTCGTGGCGCGCGCTTACTAGAGCGATCCCTTCCGCCGGGAGAGCGACCGAAACGCCCCTTGCGCATCTGGCGACGACAGATGCCCCGGCGCGCGGATCTCGTCTACGCGCCGGGGCGTACGTGTTACTACGTACCGCCTTGGGGGGAGCTGTGAGGCTTCTCCGCAGATCAGCGCACCCGCCCTCGTCAGGACGCACTAGTGGCAACTGACGGGTACGTGCAAATTATTTGGGATGCCCCGGAATCGGAACACAGCGGCACTCCGGCTCGTTGTCATTACGTGAGCACGACACAGACACCACCTGTTCTCGCCGCAGAACTGGCACAGGCGTGGGCCGACATTCAACGGCACCACCCCGAGCTGCCGGATCTTGCCGCTCCCGAGTCCCTGATCGGGGAGTCGTCGTCCGCCTGCGGGCACGAACTCTCCTTCGAGCGACTGCTCCATGAGGCAGTCCATGGCATCGCAGCCGCGCGCGGAGTCCGCGACACGTCCCGGGCCGGCCGGTACCACAACCGCAGATTCCTCGCGATCGCCGAGGAGCTCGGCCTCGACCACCCCGACGAGCCGCATCCCAGCAGCGGTTTCTCGCTGGTCACGCTCAACCCCGAGGCCAAGCGTCGCTACCGCCCGACGATCGACAGACTGCAGCGCGCCCTCAAGGCCCATACCGCCGCGACCTCCGCGGACACGGCCCGCAGCTTCCGGGGCCCGGCCGCCCGCCACGGCTCCTCCGGCGGCGGCGTCCGCGTCAAGGCCGTCTGCGACTGCGGCCGCAACGTCCGGGTCGTCCCGTCCGTACTCGCCCAGGCCCCCATCGTCTGCGGCGGCTGCGGCAAGCCCTTCCGGATCCCGGAGGTCGTGGGCGCGGCGTGACGGCTGACGAGCTGGGAGGACGGCTGCTCGTGGCAGCCGTACGCAGCTCGTGGGCTCGGGTTCGGCCGCACCGTGGGGTGCCGTCGGGTGGGCGCGGCGGCACCCCTGTGCGCCGGTGAGTGAAAGGCACCCTGTCGCCGGGTGCCGCTTCGGCATGGCCGCGCACAGCCCTGGTAAGAGGCGAACCGCAGCGTGTGGCAGAATGGCTAGCTGTACTCGACAGCCGCACAGGACCCCTCTCTCCTCCGGCTGACGCGTCCATCGGGCACTCGGGTACCGCAACCCCACGCGGCCATCTCGCCGTGCCCAACCACGTCAAATCCAGGAGAACCCACTCCCGTGGCAGTCAAGATCAAGCTGAAGCGTCTGGGCAAGATCCGTTCGCCTCACTACCGCATCGTCGTCGCCGACTCCCGCACCCGCCGTGACGGCCGTGCGATCGAGGAGATCGGCAAGTACCACCCCACGTACAACCCCTCGGTCATCGAGGTCGACGCGGACCGTGTCGCGTACTGGCTGGGTGTCGGCGCACAGCCGACCGAGCCCGTGCTCGCCATCCTGAAGAAGACCGGCGACTGGCAGAAGTTCAAGGGCGAGCCCGCTCCGGCGCCGCTCCTCGTGGCTCAGCCGAAGTCCGCGCGTCCGTCGTTCGAGGCCCTGGGCGGCGACGACGAGGGCAAGGGTGAGGCGATCACCCAGAAGAAGAAGGCCGACAAGAAGGACGAGGCTGCCGCTGAGTCTTCCTCGTCTGAGCCGACCGAGGCCTGAGCATGCTCGAGGAGGCTCTCGAGCACCTCGTCAAGGGCATCGTCGACTACCCCGACGATGTGCAGGTCGCTTCCCGCGACCTGCGTCGCGGGCGCGTCCTCGAGGTCCGGGTCCACCCCGATGACCTCGGCAAGGTGATCGGCCGTAACGGCCGTACCGCCCGTGCCCTGCGCACCGTCGTGGGCGCCATCGGCGGCCGCGGTGTCCGTGTCGACCTCGTCGACGTGGACCACGTCCGCTGACGAAGATTCGCAGCACCGGCTCGGGCCGGGGAGGGCCACTGGGCCGTCCCCGGCCCGTAGTCGTATGACCGTCGTTCGCCGTCGTATGAGCAGGAGATCAAGCACAGTGCAGCTCGTAGTCGCACGGATCGGCCGCGCCCACGGCATCAAGGGCGAGGTCACCGTCGAGGTCCGCACCGACGAGCCGGAACTCCGGCTCGCCCCCGGCGCCGTCCTCTTCACGGACCCCGCCTCGACGGGCCCGCTCACCATCGAGACCGGCCGCGTCCACAGCGGCCGGCTGCTCCTGCGCTTCGAGGGCGTCCGCGACCGCAACGCCGCCGAGGCCCTCCGCAACACCCTGCTGATCGCGGAGGTGGACCCGGAGGAACTGCCGGAGGAAGAGGACGAGTACTACGACCACCAGCTCATGGACCTCGACGTGGTCACCAAGGACGGAGCCGAGGTCGGCCGGATCACCGAGATCTCGCACCTGCCCTCCCAGGACCTCTTCATCGTCGAGCGGCCCGACGGGAGCGAGGTGATGATCCCGTTCGTCGAGGAGATCGTCACCGAGATCGACCTGACCGAACAGCGGGCGGTCATCGACCCGCCGCCGGGCCTGATCGACGACCAGGCGGAGATCGCGTCCGCCCGGGACTCGGCGGACTCGGCCGGGGACGAGGCCTGATGCGGCTCGATGTCGTCACGATCTTCCCCGAGTACCTCGAACCCCTGAACGTCTCCCTCGTCGGCAAGGCACGCGCACGTGGGCAGTTGAACGTCCACGTGCACGACCTGCGGGAATGGACGTACGACCGGCACAACACGGTCGACGACACCCCGTACGGCGGCGGACCCGGCATGGTCATGAAGACCGACCCCTGGGGCGACGCCCTGGACTCCGTCCTCGCCGACGGTTACGAGACGGGTGCCCACGAGCCCGTGCTCATCGTCCCCACCCCCAGCGGCCGCCCCTTCACCCAGGCGCTCGCCGTCGAACTCTCCGAGCGGCCCTGGCTGGTCTTCACACCGGCGCGCTACGAGGGCATCGACCGCCGCGTGATCGACGAGTACGCCACCCGGATGCCCGTCTACGAGGTGTCCATCGGCGACTACGTGCTCGCCGGGGGCGAGGCGGCCGTCCTCGTCGTCACCGAGGCCGTGGCCCGGCTGCTGCCCGGCGTCCTCGGCAACGCCGAGTCCCACCGGGACGACTCCTTCGCGCCCGGCGCCATGGCCGGCCTCCTGGAGGGGCCCGTCTACACCAAGCCCCCCGAGTGGCGCGACCGCGCCATCCCGGACGTGCTGCTCAGCGGCCACCACGGCAAGATCGCGCGCTGGCGCCGGGACGAGGCCCTGAAGCGTACGGCCGCCAACCGGCCCGATCTCATCGAGCGTTGCGACCCCAAGGCGTTCGACAAGAAGGACCGCGAAATGCTCTCCATCCTGGGCTGGGCCCCGGACCCGGAGGGGGAGCGGTACGGCCGATTTTGGCGGCGGCCGGAGGGCGTGGAAGAATAGTGCTGTTGTGCGTCGTCCGGCGCGCGCCCCTGCCGCAGGGGGACACGACGCCCGCCCCGACACGGACAGCATCCTTCTCGAAACACCTAGCTCCCGCCTATGACCTGTGGCATGGGCGAAGAAAGCAGACGAAATGTCTCACCTGCTCGACACCGTCGACGCCGCGTCGCTGCGCAGCGACATCCCGGCCTTCCGCCCGGGTGACACCGTCAACGTCCACGTCCGCGTCATCGAGGGCAACCGCTCCCGTGTGCAGCAGTTCAAGGGCGTAGTCATCCGTCGCCAGGGCGCCGGTGTCCGCGAGACCTTCACGGTCCGCAAGGTCTCGTTCTCCGTCGGCGTCGAGCGCACCTTCCCGGTGCACACCCCGATCGTCGAGAAGATCGAGCTCGTCACCCGCGGTGACGTCCGTCGCGCGAAGCTGTACTACCTGCGCGAGCTGCGCGGCAAGGCGGCGAAGATCAAGGAGAAGCGCGACAACTGAGCGCGCGCTCAGGTGTCACCCAGCGGGGCCGGATAACATCTGGCCCCGATGGACACCGAAGCACAGCGGCACATGGAGCGCGACCGTGCCTCCCGCCCTTCCGGCGACGAGTTCTCCGAGGAGATCTCCGACACAGGAGGGCCGGAGGGGCGGTCGCGTTTCGCATGGGCGGACCGGATCACCGCGTCGGTGCCGGGCGGGCGATACACCCTGACCGCGTTGTTCTGCCTGATTTTCCTGGCGCTGCTCAGCAACTTCGTGATGCAGCCGTTCCAGATTCCCAGCAGCTCCATGGCCAACTCATTGAGGATCGGGGACCGCGTTCTCGTAAATAAGTTGGCGTACCGTTTCGGATCTGAGCCGCAGCGCGGTGACGTCGTCGTCTTCGACGGGACCGGATACTTCGGGAACGCCGACTACATCAAGCGCGTTGTCGGCGTGGGGGGAGACCGGGTGGTCTGCTGCGACCAGGAGGGGAGGCTTGAGGTGAACGGCCGGTGGGTCGACGAGTCGTCGTTTCTTTACCCGGGAGACAGTCCGTCGACCGTGCCCTTCGACGTGGTCGTCCCCGAGGGCACCCTGTTCCTCCTCGGCGACCACCGCGGTGACTCCAGCGATTCCCGGGACCATCTGGGATCGCCCGGCGGCGGCATGATCCCCCTCGACGCCGTGATCGGCCGGGCCGACTGGATCGCCTGGCCCGCCGACCACTGGACACCTCTGGACCGTCCGGACGTCTACGGGCGCGTGGGCGCCGCCGGCGGTGCGCATGGGTAACCGTGGCAAACCCCGCGGTGCTCCCAGCACTGCAGCCGACAATCTGCTGCCCACCGGTACCCGGCGGTCCGGCGGTGCCGCCCGGCCGAGCCGCGTCGAGCGGCGCAAGCTCGCCCGCAAGATCAAGCGGCGCAGACGACGCTCCGCGGTCAAGGAGATCCCGCTCCTCGTCGGTGTCGCCGTCCTCATAGCCCTCGTCCTGAAGACCTTCCTCGTCCAGGCGTTCGTGATCCCGTCGGGCTCCATGGAGCAGACCATCCAGATCGGCGACCGCGTCCTGGTCGACAAACTCACCCCCTGGTTCGGCTCCAAGCCCACCCGCGGGGACGTCGTCGTGTTCAAGGACCCCGGCGGCTGGCTGGAGGACGAGCAGACGACGACCACCGCCGAGGACCCGATCGTCATCAAGCAGATAAAGGAAGGCCTGCAGTTCATCGGCCTCCTCCCGTCCGACGACGAGAAGGACCTGATCAAGCGGATCGTCGCGGTCGGCGGCGACACCGTGAAGTGCTGCGACACCCAGGGGCGCGTCACCGTCAACGGCATGCCGCTGGACGAGACGGCGTACATCCACCCCGGCAACCAGCCGTCCACCCAGCAGTTCGAGGTGACCGTGCCCCAGGGCCGCCTCTGGGTCATGGGCGATCACCGGGAGAACTCCGCCGACTCGCGCGCCCACCAGTCCGACGACTCCAAGACCGCCCAGTTCGGCGGCACCGTCCCCGAGGCGTCCGTCGTCGGCCGGGCCGTCGTCATCGCCTGGCCGGTCGGTCACTGGGGGCAGTTGGAGGAGCCGGACACGTTCTCGGCCGTGCCGAGCGGGTCGACCACCGCTCTCGGCGCTTCGCATAGGGTGGCTTCCGCGGATCGAAACAGTTTGATCCCCCTCCCGACCCCTGCGGAACTCCCGCTCGTTATGGGAGTGGTGGGCCTGCACCGGATGTGGCGTGGGCGGCGGTACGGAGTGAGGAGTGGATGTGGGGGATTTGGCGGTCGGCGCACGGTCCGGACACGGTGGTTCCGAAGAACGGCCGGAGCGATCCGACGAGGCGGCTTCCCCGGCCGCGGAGAACGTGGAGAACGTCGTGCGGTCCGAGGGATCCGCCGACTCCGGGAGTGACTCCCCGGGCGGAGCGGACGGCGGGGACGGGGCCCGCACCTCGGTCGACGACGGCGATCAGGACGATCGGCCCAAGAAGAAGCAGCGTTCCTTCTGGAAGGAACTGCCGATCCTGATCGGTATCGCGCTGGTGCTCGCGCTGCTGATCAAGACCTTCCTGGTGCAGGCGTTCTCCATCCCGTCGGACTCGATGCAGAACACCCTGCAAGAGGGTGACCGGGTCCTGGTCGACAAGCTCACCCCGTGGTTCGGCTCCGAGCCCGAGCGCGGCGAGGTCGTCGTCTTCCACGACCCGGACGGCTGGCTGGACGGTGAGCCCACCCTGGAGCCCAACGCCGTGCAGCGGGTCCTCGGCTGGATCGGCCTGATGCCGTCCGCCGAGGAGAAGGACCTCATCAAGCGGGTCATCGGTGTCGCCGGCGACACCGTGGAGTGCAAGGGCACCGGCCCGCTCAAGGTCAACGGCAAGGCGCTGAACGAGCCGTACGTCTACCCGGGCAACACCCCCTGCACCGTCGACGACACCGGCGGTCAGTTCAAGGTGAAGGTACCCGAGGGCAAAATCTGGGTCATGGGTGACCACCGGCAGAACTCGCTGGACTCCCGCTACCACCAGAACGACAGCAACAAGGGCATGGTCCCCGTCAGCCAGGCCGTGGGCCGCGCCATCGTGGTCGCCTGGCCGCCCACCCGCTGGTCCACGCTGCCGATTCCCGACACCTTCGACCAGAACCTGAACGCCGCCGCCCCCGGCGTGCTCGGTCTCGCGGGCGCGGTGCCGCTGGTGCTGTGGCGTCGGCGACGCCTTCTCGCCACCGAAAGCCCGAGGGTTTCTGGCACGGGTACCGCCGGGTAGGGTGCCGTCCCAGATCGCCGATCTTCCGTGGCCCGCACAGGGCCCGGACGGTCCGATTCTCCGACCTGGGGGAGCACTGGAATGAGCGGGACGACAAGTCGTACGGATCAGGGCCACGGACGGCTCGGCAGCAAGCTGTCGGGACTGGCCGTGGCCCTCGGCTGTGTGCTCTTCCTGGGCGGCTTCCTCTGGGGTGCGCTCGCCTACCAGCCCTACACCGTGCCGACCGACTCCATGGCCCCCACCATCACTTCCGGGGACCGCATACTCGCCGAGCGGATCGACGGCGCCGAGATCGAGCGCGGTGACGTCGTGGTTTTCCGGCAGGAGACCTGGGGCAACGCACCCATGGTCAAGCGGGTCGTGGCGGTCGGCGGCGACACGGTTGCCTGCTGCACCGACGGCAAGCTGACCGTCAACGGCAAGAAGATCGACGAGGGGTATCTGCCCGAGGGCGAGGACGCCGAGCTGACCGGCATCCCCGAGATCACCGTCCCCAAGGGCCGGCTCTTCCTCCTCGGCGACGAGCGCAGCGGCTCCCTGGACTCCACCGCGCACCTCACGGAGGCCGGTAACGGCACGGTGCCGCGGACCAGCGTGGACGCGCGCGTGGACGCCGTCGTCTGGCCCATGGAGGGCATGCTGGCCCGGCCCACGGGCTTCGAGGAGCTCGGCGCGCTCTCCTCTCCCGGCCCGCTGCGGCTGATCACCGCCGCGCTGGTCGTGGGCATGGTGCTCGTCCTGGGCGGCGCGGCCTACGGCCCCGTGGCCAAGCGATTCGGCGGACGCGGCCGTACGACGCAGTCGGAGCCGGCCGGTGTCGGCTGAGGACACGTACGAGGGCGGGCTGCGCAAGGTGGCCCGGGTGATCCTGCTGGATCCGCAGGAGCGCATCCTGCTGCTGCACGGACACGAGCCGGACGATCCGGCGGACGACTGGTGGTTCACGCCCGGCGGTGGTGTGGAGGGCGCGGAGACGCGCGAGGAGGCCGCCCTGCGGGAACTCGCCGAGGAGACCGGAATCACGGATGTCGAGCTGGGCCCGGTGCTCTGGCGGCGGATGTGCTCCTTCCCCTTCGCCGGACGCCGCTGGGACCAGGACGAGTGGTACTACCTCGCCCGGACCACCGATACGCGCCAGGTGGTGCCCGTCGCGGCGGGCCTCACGGAACTGGAACGGCGCAGCGTCGCCGGAGCACGCTGGTGGACGTGCGGTGAACTGGCCCGGGCGCATGAGACGGTGTACCCGACCAGACTCGCCGAACTGCTTCGCACACTGCTCGACGAGGGTCCCCCGGCCAGACCCGTGGACCTCGACACCGAAATTGTCTAGGGGCTCGCGGGACTGGCGCACAATGGTGGGATCGCACGGCTGAAGGGGAACATGCCATGAGCGCCGAGGACCTCGAGAAGTACGAGACCGAGATGGAGCTGAAGCTCTACCGGGAGTACCGCGATGTCGTCGGTCTGTTCAAATACGTGATCGAGACCGAGCGGCGCTTCTACCTGACCAACGACTACGAGATGCAGGTGCACTCGGTCCAGGGCGAGGTGTTCTTCGAGGTGTCCATGGCGGATGCCTGGGTGTGGGACATGTACCGGCCGGCTCGGTTCGTGAAGCAGGTCCGGGTGCTCACGTTCAAGGACGTGAACATCGAGGAGCTGAACAAGAGCGATCTGGAGTTGCCGGGCAGCTGAGGCCGAGGGGTCTTCATGCGTGCGGGTGATGAAGTTATCCACAATCGCCCGCTCGTCCACCAAGATCCAATAGTGGGCTGAGCTGCCCTCAATGTTGGCGCCGGAGGTGGTGCCGACATGAGCAACGCACGAGGTGCACTCGGCAGGTACGGCGAGGAGCTGGCCGCGCGGCGGCTGGCCGAGGCCGGGATGACGGTCCTGGAGCGCAACTGGCGCAGCGGCAGGACCGGCGAGATCGACATCGTGGCCCGCGACGGGGACGCACTGGTCGTCTGCGAGGTGAAGACACGCAGGGCCGGCCCCTTCGAACACCCCATGGCGGCCGTCACGACGACAAAGACGGAACGACTGCGCGGCCTCGCCGAACGCTGGCTCCAGGAACACGGAGGGAGCCCGCCGGGCGGTGTCCGCATCGACATCGTGGGCGTCGTCCTCCCCGACCGCGGCGCCCCCGTCGTGGAGCACGTGCGGGGGGTGGCCTGATGGGATTCGCCCGCACATGCTCCGTGGCCCTCGTCGGCGTCGAAGGCGTCCTCGTCGAGGTCCAGGCCGACCTGGAACCGGGGGTCGCGGCCTTCACGCTGGTGGGGCTGCCGGACAAGAGTCTGACGGAGAGCAAGGACCGGGTCAGGGCGGCGGTGGTCAACTCGGGTGCCGAGTGGCCGCAGAAGAAGCTGACGGTGGGGCTCAGTCCCGCATCGGTGCCCAAGGCCGGCAGCGGATTCGACCTGGCGGTCGCCTGTGCGGTCCTGGGCGCCTGCGAGCGGATCGATCCGCGGGTGCTCTCCGACATCGTGATGATCGGAGAGCTGGGACTCGACGGGCGGGTCCGGCCGGTGCGGGGCATTCTGCCCGCCGTGCTGGCCGCCGCCGAGGCCGGATACGAGCAGGTGGTGGTACCGGAGTGTGCCGCTGCGGAGGCCTCGCTGGTGTCCGGCGTCTCGGTTCTGGGGGTGCGCACCCTGCGGCAACTGATCGCCGTGCTCGCGGACGAACCCGTGCCGGACGAGGCACCCGACGACGGCCGCCCCGACCCGCTCATGGCGGGACTTCGTATGCCGGGCACGGGAGCGGCCACCGGTATGCACACCGCGGGGGCCGCGCAGCACGACCTGGGCCATGACCTCGCCGATGTCGTGGGTCAGCCGGCGGCCAGGACCGCCGTGGAGGTCGCGGCGGCCGGCGGGCACCATCTCTTCCTGGAAGGGCCGCCGGGCGCCGGCAAGACGATGCTCGCCGAGCGGCTGCCGGCCATCCTGCCGAAGCTGGCGAGGGAGGAGTCGCTGGAGGTCACGGCGGTCCATTCGATCGCCGGTCTGCTGCCGGCCGGGAAGCCACTGGTCGACCTGGCGCCCTACTGCGCCCCTCACCACTCGGCCACCATGCAGGCCCTCGTCGGCGGCGGCCAGGGCGTCGCCCGTCCCGGCGCGGTCTCCCTCGCCCATCGCGGCGTGCTCTTCCTCGACGAGACCCCCGAGTTCAGCGGTCAGGCACTGGACGCCCTGCGGCAGCCGCTGGAGGCGGGGCACGTCGTGATCGCGCGCAGCGCGGGAGTCGTGCGGTTCCCGGCGAAGTTCTTGATGGTGCTCGCCGCGAATCCATGTCCCTGTGGTCGCTTCTCGCGGACGGACGACCTGTGCGAGTGTCCGCCCGCCTCGATCCGCCGCTATCAGGCCCGGCTCTCCGGGCCGCTGCTGGACCGGGTCGACCTCCGGGTCGAGGTCGACCGGGTCACCCGGTCCGAACTGACCCGGCGCGGAGCCCGGGGCGAGTCCACGGCCACGGTGGCCGACCGTGTGCGCTCGGCCAGGGAGCGGACGGCCGCGCGGCTGCTCGGCACACCCTGGCGGACGAACAGCGAGGTCCCAGGGCGTGAACTGCGGAGCCGGTGGCACGCGATGCCGGGCGCGATGGACGAGGCCGAGCGCTGCCTGGAGAGGGGAGTCCTCACCGCGCGCGGCCTGGACCGGGTGCTCCGGGTCGCCTGGACCATCTCCGACCTCGTCGGCCACGACCGCCCCGACGCGACAGACGTCAACCTGGCCCTGCAGCTGCGCACCGGAGTCCCTCGCGGGGTGCCCATGGCGATCGGGGCGCTGACATGACGCCCGCGGCCTGTGGCTCGTCGGCGGGTGAGCCATGACCGGCGGCGGTGCGCCGGATGCCGAGCGGCTCGACCGCGCCTTCCTCGCCCGTGTCATCGAACCCGGAGACGAACTGGGCGGGCGGTGGCTGCGGGACCTCGGCGCCCGGGAAGTAGTGCGGAGGCTTTCCGGGGGCGGGCGACCGCTGCCGGACGCCTCGGAGAAGAGGTGGGCGGGACTGTGCGCCCGCGCCGGGCGCGCCGACCCCGAAGGAGACCTGGCCGAGGCGAGGGAGGCCGGGGTCCGGTTCCTCGTGCCCGGGGATGCAGAGTGGCCCGGGCAGTTGGACGACCTCGGGGACGGGCGGCCCGTGGGGCTGTGGGTGCGGGGGAAGGCCAATGTGCGGATGTGGGCGTTGCGGTCCGTGGCCGTGGTGGGAGCGCGGGCTTGCACGGAGTACGGGGCCCATATGGCGGCCGCGCTGGGGGCGGGGCTGGCCGAGCGGGGATGGGTGGTCGTGTCCGGTGGGGCGTACGGGGTGGACGGGGCCGCTCACCGGGGTGTGCTCGGGGTCGGTGGGGCGACCGTCGCCGTGCTGGCCTGCGGGGTGGACCGGCCGTATCCCAGGGGGCATGCGCAGTTGATCGGCAGGATCGCCGAACAGGGCCTGGTGGTGGGGGAGTTGTCGCCGGGGGAGCATCCGACACCGAGCCGGTTCATCCTGCGGAACCGGGTCATCGCCGCGCTCACCAGAGGGACCGTGGTCGTGGAGGCGGCCTACCGCAGTGGGGCGCTGGTCACGGCGCGGGCCGCGCAGCGGTTGGGTCGGTTCACGATGGGCGTGCCGGGGCCGGCGACCTCGGCCCTCTCGGCCGGCGTGCACGAGCTTCTGCGAGGGGGCGCCCTGCTCGTGTCCGACGCCGCGGAAGTCGTCGAGCTGGTGGGTGACATGGGGGAGCTGGCCCCGGACCGGCATGGGCCGGTGCTCCCTCGTGACCTGCTGGAGCCCGGCGCCCGGCAGGTGCTCGCCGCCCTGCCCGGGCGGGGGACCGCGGCTGTCGAGGAGGTCGCCCGGGGCGCGGGCACGACGGTGGACGACGCGGTCGGGAGACTGTACGAACTCCGATCACTTGGTTACGTCGAACGACACGGCGACGGCTGGAAGTTGACACGCCAGGCGATGATCTCCGTCTCGCCCGATCTGAGGCGAAGGTGACCGAGCGTGTTCGGCCGTCCGGGGGAACGCCGACAGCCTTGCGGTTTCCGGTAGTTGGCGTCCCGGGCCGGTCACACAGCGCGATCTTCGTGACCCGGTGGGGCGTCCAGCGGAACGTATCTGCGTACGAGCGATCCGCCGCCCTTCGCGCACTGCGACTCCCCAGTCACGCTACGCTCACGAGGATTCCGACTCAGGACAGGCAACTCGACATCAGACCGACAGCTCACCCAGGCACCCCCAGTTCACGGCAGAACGGCACAAGGCGACGAATGCCCCAGCACACCTCCGGGTCTGACCGGGCGGCGGTACCTCCCGCCGCTCGCGGCACCGTGCGCCCGCCCGCCCCCTCGACACTCGACGAGCTGTGGCGGACCTACAAGACGACGGGCGACGAACGGCTGCGCGAGCAGTTGATCCTCCACTACTCACCCCT
Organism: Streptomyces sp. CA-210063; assembly: GCF_024612015.1. Taxonomy (NCBI): domain Bacteria; kingdom Bacillati; phylum Actinomycetota; class Actinomycetes; order Kitasatosporales; family Streptomycetaceae; genus Streptomyces; species Streptomyces sp. CA-210063. Next base: position 2,858,339 of record NZ_CP102512.1, on the reverse strand, counting down.
GGTCAAGTACGTCGCCGGCCGGGTGAGCGTCGGCCTGCCGGCCAACGTCGAGCAGGCCGACTTCGTCTCCTCCGGCGTCTTCGGGCTCATCGACGCGATCGAGAAGTTCGACATCGACCGGGAAATCAAGTTCGAGACGTACGCGATCACCCGGATCCGGGGCGCGATGATCGACGAGCTGCGCGCGCTGGACTGGATCCCCCGGTCGGTGCGGCAGAAGGCGCGCAACGTGGAGCGGGCCTACGCCACGCTGGAGTCGCGGCTCAGACGCACCCCGAGCGAGGGCGAGGTGGCCGCCGAGATGGGGATCGCGGTCGACGAACTCCACGCCGTCTTCAGTCAGTTGTCGCTGGCCAACGTGGTGGCGCTGGAGGAGCTGCTGCATGTCGGGGGCGAGGGCGGCGACCGGCTGAGCCTGATGGACACGCTGGAGGACACGGCCGCGGACAACCCGGTCGAGGTCGCCGAGGACAGGGAACTGCGCCGCTTCCTGGCGCGGGCCATCAACACATTGCCCGACCGGGAGAAGACCGTCGTCACGCTGTACTACTACGAGGGGCTCACGCTCGCGGAGATCGGGAACGTGCTGGGGGTGACCGAGAGCCGCGTGAGCCAGATCCACACGAAGTCGGTGCTGCAGTTGCGGGCGAAGTTGGCCAGTTTCGGCCGCTGAGCCGGTCCGACCTGGCCGGATGTGGTTCCTGTCCGGGCTTCTGGGGGCTTCGCTGGGGTTTCGGCCGGGGCCGGTCGGGGGCCGGTCGAGGGAAGGCACTCCCGTGGGTGGCGGTCCGTCCGTAAAGTGGTTGAGGTGCCAAGGATTCGAGCGGCCTCTGTGGCCGAGCACCGGTCGATGCAGCGAGCCGCCCTGTTGGACGCGGCTCGATCCCTGCTGTCCGAGAGTGGGACGGAGGCGTTGACGTTCCCGGCGCTCGCCGAGCGCACGGGGCTGGCGCGGTCGTCCGTGTACGAGTACTTCCGGTCGCGGGCCGCGGTGGTCGAGGAGCTGTGCGAGGTCGACTTTCCCGTATGGGCGGCGGAGGTCGAGGCGGCGATGGCCGCGGTCGACTCGGCCGAGGGCAAGGTCGAGGCGTACGTCCGCAAGCAGCTGGAGCTGGTCGGGGACCGGCGGCACCGGGCTGTGGTAGCGATCTCCGCGAGTGAGCTGGATGCCGGGGCCAGGGAGAAGATCCGGGCCGCGCATGGTGGGCTCGTCGCGATGATCGTGGAGGCGCTCGCGGGGTTGGGGCACGCGGAGCCTCGGTTGGCCGCGATGCTGTTGCAGGGCGTCGTGGACGCGGCTGTGCGGCGCATCGAGCTGGGGGCGGCGGAGGATCCGTCCGCCATCACCGAGGCGGCTGTGGGGATGGCTCTGCGGGGCGTGCGGGGCTGAGCGTGCGGGGCTCCGGGCGCCCGGAGCCTGGGCCTTCATCGCCAGGTGCCCGGCGTCAGGGCTGAGCTCGGGGCGGGGTATCGCTCACCGGCGCCGGCCGGGTGCCGCTGCGCCCACCCGTGCCGCCCCCGGCGGCACGACTGCCCGCAGCTGGGGCAGAGGGACGCGGTGGGCAGCTGCCCCTGCGGCTCGGCCACCTGCGGTCAAGACAGCGGCAGCAGGCGTGATGGTCCCCTTCGTAGCAGCCACGGCGGCAGCAGCGACAGCGGGTCCAGGTAGGTCTCCCCTCTGCGCAGGCCCCAGTGCATGCATGCTGTCGGGCAATGGGAGCGGGCGGCTTCCAGGGTGCCCAGGATCGTGCCTGTGGTGACCTCGTCGCCCTTCTTCAACGACGCCTGTACCGGTTCGTAGGTCGTGCGCAGGGGTGGGTCGCCGGTGTCGGAGAGTTCGACCGCGATGACTCCTCGGCCCGCCACCCGGCCCGCGAAGGACACTCGGCCCGGCGCGACCGCTCGTACCGGGGAGCCGGGTGGGGCGGAGAGGTCGACGCCCCGGTGGCCCCGGGCGTAGGTGGTGGGCGGGGGCTCCCAGGCGCGGACCACCGAGGGGCGGAGGCCCACCGGCCAGGCGCGGCCCACGGCGGGTACGGACTCCTCGGCGGTCGGCGCCCCCGGGGCCGCGCGTGGCGCTGTCGTCCAGGCCGTGCCCAGGAGGGTTGCCGTCAGGCAGGACAGCAGCGTCAGCCAGGCACGTAGTCGTGCTCGTGATCGTGCTCGCAGCTTCGTTCGCTCGTGAGACATGGCGGAAGCGTCCCGTGAACGGGCCGATCCGGCCGGGATCTGTGGAGTACTCGCCGGTTGTGGATATCGGCGTCACCCGGGGCCTCGTGGGTCCCGTACACTTCTGATGGCGATCCGGGTCACCGGGTCGACTTCGCACGCCCCGGTACGAGGCCCGTCTGTGGTCCGTATCAGCGCCCCTCGGTCCTTAGTGGCAACGGCGCATCGCGGGCGTCAGGCGCGGGAGCCGTCCGGTTCCCGCGGCACAACCGAGAAATTCAAGGAGAACGGCCATGGCCGTCGTCACGATGCGGGAGCTGCTGGAAAGCGGCGTCCACTTCGGTCACCAGACCCGTCGTTGGAACCCGAAGATGAAGCGCTTCATCTTCACGGAGCGCAACGGCATCTACATCATCGACCTGCTCCAGTCGCTGTCGTACATCGACCGCGCCTACGAGTTCGTCAAGGAGACCGTCGCCCACGGCGGCACGGTCATGTTCGTCGGCACGAAGAAGCAGGCGCAGGAGGCCATCGCCGAGCAGGCCACCCGCGTCGGCATGCCCTACGTCAACCAGCGCTGGCTGGGCGGCATGCTCACCAACTTCTCGACCGTCTACAAGCGTCTGCAGCGCCTCAAGGAGCTTGAGCAGATCGACTTCGAGGACGTCGCGGCCTCCGGTCTGACCAAGAAGGAGCTCCTGGTCCTCTCGCGTGAGAAGGCCAAGCTGGAGAAGACCCTCGGCGGTATCCGCGAGATGCAGAAGGTGCCCAGCGCCGTCTGGATCGTGGACACCAAGAAGGAGCACATCGCGGTCGGCGAGGCCCGGAAGCTCAACATCCCGGTCGTCGCCATCCTCGACACCAACTGCGACCCCGACGAGGTCGACTACAAGATCCCGGGCAACGACGACGCGATCCGCTCCGTCACGCTGCTCACCCGCGTGATCGCGGACGCGGTCGCCGAGGGCCTCATCTCCCGCTCGCGTGTCGCGACCGAGGGCAAGGGCGAGAAGGCCGCGGCCGAGCCGCTGGCCGAGTGGGAGCGCGACCTGCTCGAGGGCGAGAAGAAGGCTGACACCGAGGACGCGGCCCCGGCCGCCGCTGAGGCTCCGGCTGCTGCCGAGACCCCGGCCGAGGCCCCGGCTGAGGCTGAGGCCGCCGTCGAGGCCGAGGCCCCTGCCGCTGAGGCTGAGGCCGCCGAGGCTCCGGCCGCGGACACCGAGCAGGCCTGACCTTCACGGTCGTAAGGCTGTCGAGATGACGGCGGGTGGCGCCGAGCACGCCACCCGCCGTTCATCCACAGCCACTAGATCTTCGTGGCCGTAGATCTTCACAGCCCGTAGATCTTCGGCGGGCGCCCGCCCTGTGCGCGGGGGCGGACGCCGATTCGAGACTTCGAACTCCGAGAAGAGATTCACAGATCATGGCGAACTACACCGCCGCCGACGTCAAGAAGCTCCGTGAGCTCACCGGCGCCGGCATGATGGACTGCAAGAAGGCCCTGGACGAGGCCGAGGGCAGCGTCGACAAGGCCGTCGAGGCGCTGCGCATCAAGGGCCAGAAGGGCGTCGCCAAGCGCGAGGGCCGCTCCGCCGAGAACGGCGCCGTGGTCTCCCTCATCGCCGACGACAACACCTCCGGTGTCCTGGTCGAGCTGAAGTGCGAGACGGACTTCGTCGCCAAGGGCGAGAAGTTCCAGGCCGCCGCCGCCGCGATCGCCGAGCACGTCGCCAAGACCTCCCCGGCCGACCTCGAGGCCCTGCTCGCCTCCGAGATCGAGGCCGGCAAGACCGTCCAGGCGTTCGTGGACGAGGCCAACGCCAACCTCGGCGAGAAGATCGTCCTCGACCGCTTCGCGCAGTACGCCGACGGTTTCGTCTTCTCCTACATGCACCGCACCATGCCCGACCTGCCCCCGCAGATCGGTGTCCTGGTCGAGCTGGACAAGGCCGACGCCGACGTGGCCAAGGGCATCGCCCAGCACATCGCCGCCTTCGCGCCGAAGTACCTCTCCAAGGAGGACGTGCCGGCCGAGGTCGTCGAGTCCGAGCGCCGCGTCGCCGAGGAGACCACCCGCGCCGAGGGCAAGCCCGAGGCCGCCCTGCCGAAGATCGTCGAGGGTCGCCTCAACGGCTTCTTCAAGGACGCCACGCTGCTCGGCCAGCCGTACGCGCTGGACAACAAGAAGTCCGTGCAGAAGGTCCTGGACGAGGCCGGTGTCACCCTGAAGCGCTTCACGCGCATCAAGGTCGGCATCTGAGTCCGTTACGCGACGGGCGCCCGGCCCCGATAGGGTCGAGTGCAGTCGTTCGCGTACGCACGCCACGCGCGCGCGTGACGCGCGACGGACGGCAGCAGATCTGACGAGGAGGCCATTGCCGCGCATGGGATGCGAACACCACCCCACCGGCAATGGCCTTCTTCGTATGTGCGACACGTAAAGAGGCGAATCTCCATGACCACCAAGCCCGAGAAGAGCGACGACGGCAAAGTACGCGGCCGGTATCTGCTGAAGCTGTCCGGAGAGGCGTTCTCCGGGGGCGGTGCCATCGGCGTCGACCCGGACGTGGTGCATGCCATCGCCCGGGAGATCGCGGCCGTCGTACGCGATGGAGCAGAGATCGCGGTCGTCATCGGCGGCGGCAACTTCTTCCGCGGCGCCGAACTCCAGCAGCGCGGCATGGACCGGGCCCGCTCGGACTACATGGGCATGCTCGGCACGGTCATGAACTGCCTCGCCCTCCAGGACTTCCTGGAGAAGGAGGGCATCGACAGCCGGGTCCAGACCGCCATCACCATGGGCCAGGTCGCCGAGCCCTACATCCCGCTGCGCGCCGTGCGCCACCTGGAGAAGGGCCGCGTGGTCATCTTCGGCGCCGGTATGGGCATGCCGTACTTCTCCACCGACACCACCGCCGCCCAGCGCGCCCTGGAGATCGACGCCGAGGCGCTGCTGATGGGCAAGAACGGCGTGGACGGGGTCTACGACTCCGACCCCAAGACCAACCCGGACGCGGTCAGGTTCGACTCCCTCGGCTACGGCGAGGTCATCACCCGCGAGCTCAAGGTCGCCGACGCCACCGCGATCACGCTCTGCCGCGACAACAAGCTTCCGATCCTCGTGTTCGAGCTTCTCAAGGAGGGCAATATCGCGCGGGCCGTCAAGGGTGAGAAGATCGGCACTCTCGTGGGTGATCAGGGAAGCCGGGCCTGACCGGGGCCTTCCCCTGCCCGGGGGACGGAGCCTGACCGGGGGATGGACAATGTCCTGCCGGTCGGGAACCGTGCAGGAATAAGACGCGACGCAGCCGGCCGCCGACCTGACCAAGTACAGCTGCCGGGCCTACTCAAGACACGCAGGAGCAAGTGGTGATCGAAGAGACCCTCCTCGAGGCCGAGGAGAAGATGGAGAAGGCCGTCGTCGTCGCCAAGGACGACTTCGCCGCGATCCGCACCGGTCGTGCGCACCCGGCGATGTTCAACAAGATCGTGGCCGACTACTACGGTGCGCTGACGCCGATCAACCAGCTGGCTTCGTTCTCGGTGCCGGAACCGCGCATGGCCGTGGTGACCCCGTTCGACAAGACCGCCCTGCGCAACATCGAGCAGGCGATCCGCGACTCCGACCTGGGCGTCAACCCGAGCAACGACGGCAACATCATCCGAGTGGTGTTCCCCGAGCTCACCGAGGAGCGCCGCCGCGACTACATCAAGGTCGCCAGGAGCAAGGCGGAGGACTCCAAGGTGTCCATCCGCGCGGTCCGCCGCAAGGCCAAGGACGCGATCGACAAGCTCGTCAAGGACGGCGAGGTCGGCGAGGACGAGGGCCGCCGTGCGGAGAAGGAGCTCGACGACACCACCGCGAAGTACGTCGCCCAGGTGGACGAGCTGCTCAAGCACAAGGAAGCGGAACTCCTCGAGGTCTGATGAACGACTCTTCCTGGGGAGCGCCGTCACAAGCCGGGTACTGGGCGCCGACCGACCGGGGACCTGTCCAGGGGCAAGCCCCGGCGGGTCCCACGTACGATGCGCCTGAGGCCCAGCAGACTCGCCCCATGCCCATCGTGCCCGACGTACCCGCGCAGGGCGGGAACCAGGACGACGACCGGGGGGCCGCTCGACCGGCCGGCCCCCCGTTCCCTGACGAGACGCCGTCGGCGCACCCCCACGGGGGGGCGCCGCAGAAGCCGGAGCCCATGCCCGACGCCCCGCAGCCCGCCCCGCAGAAGAAGAGTGCGGGCCGTGACCTGGGCGCCGCCATAGGGGTCGGCGTCGGGCTCGGCGTGGTCATCGTCGCGTCGCTGTTCATCGTCAAGGCCGTCTTCGTCGGCGTGATAGCGGTCGCCGTGGTGGTCGGGCTGTGGGAGCTCACCTCGCGGCTGCAGGAACGCCGGGGCATCAAGGCACCCCTCGTGCCGCTCGCGGTCGGCGGGGCCGCCATGGTCGTCGCCGGGTACGTGCGCGGGCCGGAGGGCGCCTGGGTGGCCATGGCGCTGACCGCGCTCGCCGTGCTGGTCTGGCGGATGACGGAGCCGCCGGAGAACTACCTCAAGGACGTCACGGCGGGGGTCTTCGCGGCCTTCTACGTGCCGTTCCTGGCCACATTCGTCGCGCTGATGCTCACCGCCGACGACGGGCCGCAGCGGGTCCTGGTGTTCCTGGTGCTGACGGTCGTCAGCGACACGGGCGCGTACGCCGTCGGCTGGCGCTTCGGCACGCACAAGCTCGCGCCGCGCATCAGCCCCGGCAAGACCCGCGAGGGCCTGCTCGGCGCGATCGCCTTCGCCATGGTCGCGGGCGCCCTGCTCATGCAGTTCGTCATCGACGACGGCGCCTGGTGGCAGGGACTGCTCCTCGGTCTCGCCGTCGCCGCCAGCGCCACGCTGGGGGACCTCGGCGAGTCCATGATCAAGAGGGACCTCGGCATCAAGGACATGGGCACGCTCCTGCCGGGCCACGGCGGGATCATGGACCGCCTGGACTCCCTCCTCCCGACCGCTCCGGTGGTCTGGCTGTTGCTGGTGCTGTTCGTGGGCTCTGGCTGACGAGCGCGTACGCGATGTGAGTGAGCCCCCGCCCTGTTCCGGGCGGGGGCTTCTTGCCGTGGACCCGCGGGAGGCACGGTGGGACGATTCTCGTGGAGGCCCTTGTAGGGGTCTCATGGAAGCCCTTGTAGGGGGGATCGCCCTGAAAGGGGGCGGGCTTCATGTCCGACTTCCGTGAATCGATCGACATCGATCGCCGCCCGGAGGATGTCTGGGCGTACATCACCGAGTTCACCCACGTTCCGGAATGGCAGGAGAGCGCGACTGCGACGGAGCGGCTCGACCCCGGCCCCGTCGGCGTCGGTTCCCGCCTGCGCATCACCCGGCACATCGGCCGCCGGGACATCCCCATGACCATGGAGCTCACCGAGTTCGAACCACCACGCGTCTGGGGTATGCAGGGCATCGACGGCCCCGTCCGTCCTCATGTGCACGGCGAGATCACCCCGCTCGACGACGGCCGCCGCTCCCGCGTGACCCTTGAGGTCGGCTTCGAGGGCAAGGGCATCGGCAAGGCCCTCGTCCCCCTCGTCGTCCGCCCTCAGATGCGCAAGGAACTGCCCCGCAACGAGCAGCACCTCAAGGACAGGCTGGAGCACCCCGTCGCCTAGCCCCACCGGAGGGCAGGGCCGTGGCAGCAGGTCACCCCAAACGATCTGCGACACTTGACGAGCCATGCCTAAGCCCGGAGAACTCACATTCGTCGCCCCCCGTGGAGCCAAGAAGCCGCCGCGGCATCTTGCCGATCTCACGCCTGCGGAGCGTAAGGAAGCCGTTGCCGCGATCGGTGAGAAGCCGTTTCGTGCCAAGCAGCTCTCGCAGCACTACTTCGCGCGGTACGCGCACGCCCCGGAGCAGTGGACCGACATCCCCGCGGGTGCGCGCACCAAGCTTCAGGAGGCGCTGCTTCCGGAGCTGATGACGGTCGTACGGCATCTGTCGACCGACCAGGAGACCACGCGCAAGACGCTGTGGCGGCTGTTCGACGGGACGCTCGTCGAGTCGGTCCTGATGCGGTACCCGGACCGGGTCACCATGTGCATCAGTTCGCAGGCCGGGTGCGGGATGAACTGCCCCTTCTGCGCCACCGGGCAGGCCGGGCTCGACCGGAATCTGTCCACCGCCGAGATCGTCCATCAGATCGTCGACGGGATGCGGGCGCTCCGGGACGGCGAGATCCCCGGTGGGCCCGCGCGGCTCTCCAACATCGTGTTCATGGGGATGGGCGAGCCGCTCGCCAACTACAACCGGGTCGTGGGCGCCATTCGCCGCCTCACCGATCCGGAGCCGGACGGGCTCGGGCTCTCGCAGCGGGGGATCACCGTGTCGACGGTCGGGCTCGTGCCGGCCATCCACCGGTTCTCGGACGAGGGCTTCAAGTGCCGGCTCGCGATCTCCCTGCACGCGCCGGACGACGAGCTCCGCGACACGCTCGTGCCGGTGAACACGCGGTGGAACGTGCGGGAGGTCCTCGACGCCGGATGGGAGTACGCGGCCAAGTCCGGGCGGAGGCTGTCCATCGAGTACGCGCTGATCCGGGACATCAACGACCAGGCGTGGCGCGGTGACCGGCTGGGCCGGCTGCTCAAGGGCAGGCCGGTGCATGTGAATCTGATTCCGCTGAACCCGACTCCCGGCTCGAAGTGGACGGCCTCCCGGCCCGAGGACGAGAAGGCGTTCGTCGAGGCCATCGCCGCCCACGGGGTGCCGGTGACCGTCCGGGACACCCGCGGACAGGAGATCGACGGGGCGTGCGGTCAGCTCGCGGCGACCGAGAGGTAGTCTGAGACCCGTACGTACATATTCATATTCCGACAGGGGAGCGCCACAGCGCTGAGAGTGCGGCATCCAGGCCGCAGACCCTCTGAACCTCGCCCAGGTCATTCTGGGTAGGAAGTTCGGTCTTCACTCAAGCTGTTGCGCCCTGCCCGGAAGCCTTCGGAACCTCCGACGGTCCCGGGCAGGGCCGCGTCTCTTCCTGGTCACCCCAGGAGGAATCGATTCAGTGCACATCACCAAGAAGGCAACGGTTCTCGTCGTCGGACTGGGCCTGGTCACGCTGTCCGCGTGCGGGTCGTCCGGATCGGGCGACAGCGGCACCGGCTCCAAGACCGTCACCCTCGTCAGCCACGGCTCCTTCGCCTACTCCAAGGACGTGCTGAAGGCGTTCGAGAAGGAGTCGGGGTACAAGGTCAAGGTGCTCAAGAGCGGGGACGCGGGGCAGGCCGTCAACCAGGCGATCCTGACCAAGGACAACCCGCAGGGCGACGTGTTCTTCGGCGTCGACAACACGCTGCTGTCCCGCGCGCTCGACAACGGCCTCTTCCAGCCGTACGAGGCGAAAGGGCTCGACAAGGTCGGCGCGGAGTACCAGCTGGACCAGGACGAGCACCGGGTCACGCCCATCGACTCCGGTGACATCTGCGTCAACTACGACAAGGCGTACTTCAGCAAGAACAAGATCGAGCCGCCGCAGTCGTTCGACGATCTCGTCAAGCCCGAGTACAAGGACCTCCTCGTCACCGAGAACGCCTCCACCTCCTCGCCGGGGCTCGGATTCGTCCTCGGTACGGCCGCGAAGTACGGCGACGACGGGTGGGAGGGCTACTGGGAGAAGCTCAAGGCCAATGGTGTGAAGGTCGTCGACGGCTGGGAGCAGGCGTACTACCAGGAGTTCTCCGGGTCGACGGACGGCAAGAAGGCCGGGGGCGACCGGCCGCTCGTCGTGTCGTACGCCTCCTCGCCGCCCGCCGAGGTCGTCTACGCGGACCCGAAGCCGAAGACCGCGCCCACCGGGGTCGCGACCGGGACGTGTTTCCGGCAGATCGAGTTCGCGGGGCTGCTGAGCAACGCGAAGAACGCCGAGGGCGGCAAGGCGCTGATCGACTTCCTGATCTCGAAGAAGTTCCAGGAGGACATGCCGCTCAACATGTTCGTGTACCCGGTGGTCGAGGGGGCGTCCGTGCCCGCCGAGTTCACCGAGTACGGGCCCGCGGCGAAGGACCCCGAGACCATGGCGCCGGAGAAGATCGCCGAGAACCGCGATCAGTGGGTCAAGTCGTGGACCTCGCTCGTACTGAAGTAGCAGAAGCGGCCAAGGAGACCGTGGCCGCGCCGCGTGCACCCCGTCGGCCGGGGAGCGTGGCGCGGCTCGGGCTCATGGTGCTGCCCGTCGTGTTCTTCGGGGTGTTCTTCGCCCATCCCGTCGCCGCGATCGTCGTCCGAGGGCTGAAGGCCGACGGGACCTGGGATCTCGGGCGGATCGGGGAGGTGCTGGGAGACTCCGGGATCCGGCACGTGCTGTGGTTCACCACCTGGCAGGCGCTCGTCTCGACCGCGCTCACGCTGCTGATCGCGCTCCCCGGCGCGTATGTGTTCGCGCGCTTCGATTTCAGGGGCAAGGAGACTCTGCGGGCGGTCGTGACCGTGCCGTTCGTGCTGCCGACCGTGGTCGTCGGTACGGCGTTCCTGGCACTGGTCGGGCGGGGCGGGCTGTTCGACGAGCTGTGGGGCGTACGACTGGACACCACGGTGTGGGCGATCCTGCTCGCGCATGTGTTCTTCAACTACGCGGTCGTCGTACGGACCGTCGGCGGGCTCTGGGCGCAGCTCGACCCGCGGCAGGAGGAGGCCGCGCGGATGCTCGGGGCGTCGCCGCTCGCGGCCTGGCGGAAGGTGACCCTGCCGGCGCTCGGACCCGCTGTGGCCGCCGCCGCGCTGATGGTCTTCCTCTTCACCTTCACCTCGTTCGGAGTGGTGCAGATCCTCGGCGGGCCGACCTTCTCGACGCTCGAAGTGGAGATCTACCGGCAGACCTCGGAGATCTTCGACCTGGCGACGGCCGCCGTGCTGACGCTCGTGCAGTTCGTCGCGGTCGGACTGATCCTCGCCGTGCACGCGTGGACCGTACGGCGGCGGGAGACCGCGCTGCGGCTGGTGGACGCGTCGCTCACGGCCCGGCGGCCGCGCGGGGCGGGGCAGTGGGCGCTGCTGGGCGGGGTCCTCGTCACCGTCGTCGTACTGATCCTGCTGCCGCTGGGCGTGCTGGTGGAACGGTCGCTCGACGCACCCGGGTTCGGCTACTACAAGGCGCTGACCAGCGACGACAGCGGGATCTTCCTGGTGGCGCCGATCGAGGCGGTCGGCAACTCGCTCACGTACGCGCTCGCGGCGACCGCCATCGCCCTGCTCATCGGCGGGCTCGCCGCAGCCGCGCTCACCCGGCGGGCCGGCCGTCTCGTCCGGGGCTTCGACGCGCTGCTGATGCTGCCGCTCGGGGTGTCCGCGGTGACCGTCGGCTTCGGGTTCCTGATCGCGCTGGACGAGCCGCCGCTGAACCTGCGGTCGTCCTGGATCCTGGTGCCGCTCGCCCAGGCCCTGGTCGGCGTCCCCTTCGTCGTACGGATCATGCTGCCCGTGCTGCGCGCGGTGGACGAGCGGCTGCGGGAGGCGGCGACCGTGCTCGGGGCGTCGCCGTGGCGGGTGTGGCGCGAGGTCGATCTGCCGATGGTGCGGCGGGCGCTGCTGGTCGCGGCCGGGTTCGCCTTCGCCGTGTCGCTCGGGGAGTTCGGGGCGACCGTGTTCATCGCGCGCGCCGACAACCCGACACTGCCGGTCGCCGTGGCACGGCTGCTCGGGCGGCCCGGAGACCTCAACTACGGCCAGGCCATGGCCCTTTCGACGATTCTGATGGTGGTGTGCGCGGTGGCCCTGCTGGTGCTGGAGCGCCTCCGTACCGATCGCACGGGGGAGTTCTGATGTTGCTCGGGCTTGAGGACGCGACCGTACGGTTCGACGGGCGGACGGTGCTGGACGCGGTCGGGCTGGAGGTCGCCGAGCGCGAGATCGTATGCGTGCTGGGGCCCAGCGGCAGCGGCAAGTCGACGCTGCTGCGCGTGGTCGCCGGGCTGCAACCCCTCGATGGCGGGCGGGTGTTGCTCGACGGGCAGGACCAGCGAGGTGTGCCCGCGCACAAGCGCGGTGTCGGCCTGATGTTCCAGGACCACCAGCTCTTCCCACAGCGGGACGTGGCCGGCAACGTCGCCTTCGGGCCGCGTATGCACGGTGCGGCGAAGGACGAACGGGCCGTACGGGTAAGGCAGTTGCTGGAGCTGGTCGGGCTGCCCGGGGCCGGGCGCCGCCGGGTCGGCGAGCTGTCCGGCGGTGAGCAGCAGCGGGTCGCGCTGGCCCGGGCCCTCGCCCCGCGTCCCCGGCTGCTCATGCTCGACGAGCCTCTCGGTCAGCTGGACCGTTCGCTGCGGGAGCGGCTTGTCGTCGAACTCCGGGAGCTGTTCGGGGAGTTGGGGACGACCGTGCTGGCGGTCACGCACGACCAGGGCGAGGCGTTCGCGCTGGCCGACCGGGTCGTGGTGATGCGGGACGGGCGGATCGCCCAGTCCGGCACGCCTCTTGAGGTGTGGCAGCGGCCGGTGGACGAGTTCGTGGCCCGCTTCCTCGGCTTCGACAACGTGGTCGACGCGACGGTGACCGGGGCCGTCGCGGACACGGCGTGGGGCAAGGTGCCGGTGCCGGAGGGCTCATCGCAGGGGGCGTGCGCGCTGCTTGTACGGCCCGCCGGAGTGCGCCTGATCGATGTCGCCGACGGGCTGCGCTGCACCGTGGCCGCGCGCACCTTCCGGGGCACCCATGTCGCCGTGCACCTCCAGCCGGAGGGCGCACCGCGCCTGGAGGCGGCGTGCGCGCTGCGGGACGCGCCGGAGCCCGGGGACGAGGTCGGTGTGAGCTTCGACGCGGCCGAAATCGTCGTGCTGGGGGCCGGTCCGGCCGCATGAGGTGCGGCACCATGGCGATGGGTACGCAAGAACTCCAGGCCCGGCACGACCGCTACCGCGCCGAGATCGAACGCTACCGCGCCGAGATCGAACTTTCGGATACGGCGGTTGAGGGACATCGTGACCTCCGGCGCCGATCTGTCGGCGACCGTGCCGACCCGCCCCGACTGGTCGCTGGAACAGCTTCCGCGGCACACCGGCGGCGCCCTGCGCCGGGTCGAAGTGAACGTACGGAACCCGGTCGAAGAAAGAGGTGCCCGAGCCGGACGTGCCGCTGTACGAGGGCCACGAGAAGCAGGGGGACCCGGCCGCGCTGGACGCGTGGCTCGCGGAGACCGGCGAGATGATCGTCGCCACGCTGCGCGAGGCGGGGCCGAGGCGCCGGTGTGGTCGTGGGGCTGCAGCGGACCATGCCGCACGACGCGACGGTCGCGCTGCGTGGGCCGCTCACCGAGGTGCTGCTCGCGTTCTATCGTCGATTCCCGCCGGACGGCGGGCAGTTGGAGGTGCTGGCGGACCGGAGCTGCTGACTTCTGGCTGGAGCGGGCGACGTTCGGACGACGCGGGGCCTCCGTACGCCGAGCGAGGCCTGTAGCCCCGTAGGACACGCCTGTGGCCCGCACCCCTCCGCGAAAGGTACGGGCCACAGCCCTGAGCGACAGCGATCAGCGTGTGGAGGCCCCACGCCGCCGCATGCTGTAGTAGACGGCACCGGCGCCGAGGGCGACCAGGGCCGCCGCGATGCCGGCTACGGTGCCGGTGTTGGAGTCGCCACCGGTCTCGGCGAGGTTGGAGTCGCCTTCGGGTGACGGGATGTTGTTGTCCTCGTCCCCGGTGGTCACGGGAGCGGAGTTCTTCGACTCCGAGGTGCTCGGGGTCTTGGCGGCCTCGGAGGGCTCGTCCTCGGCAGGCTCCTTGGGGCTCTTGGAAGCGGCCGGCGGGGCGTCCGCCTTCTTGCAGGTCTCAGCGGGCGCGACCAGGATCGGCAGGTCCTCGTCGACGTACTGTTCCGCCGTGACGTGGATGCGGTACTCGGCGTTCGCCTTCCAGTCCTCCTCGAAGGTGACGGTGACACCTTCGGCGGTGGAGTTCTCGATGACCTGGGTGCCGACCTTCCGCAGGTCGGCCCCGTTGTTCTCCAGATAGACGGTGACTTCGGCCTTGACACCCAGCGGGTCGACGTCGGTCACGCGGATGACGCCCTTGTCGCCGTCGCACTCGGCGACGGCGGAGAAGTCCTTGATGCTGCAGGCCAGGGCGTTGCCTGCGACACCGAGCACGAGTGCGGCGGACGCGGAGGCAACACCGAGACAACGCACTGCTCGCGCTATACGAGGGGAAATGGACACGTTTGCCCTTCAAGGGAGGCACATGGGCGGGGGGTGACGGAGTGCGCCGCCGGAGGGGCGGCTTCCCCATGTGCCTCACAGGTTTATAAGCGCGCCATAAGTACTGTCAATCCGAAGAAGTGTTTGGGCAGTTGGCTTTGCCCACCGATTAACCGTCCGCAGGTTTGACGCATGTTCAGCAACGCGCGTAGCACTCACCCCCCAAGGCGTGCCAAGGCCTCCGGGGCCTCCTCGATACGGTCCACCAGGGCGATCCGGCTCTCCATCGAGCGTCCCCGCGCGAGCGACTGGAGCAGTGGCCAGGTCGGCAGTTTCTCCGTCCAGTGGGCGCGGTCCACGAGGACCATGGGGGTCGGTTCGCCGCGCGACTCGTAGTAGTTGGGGGTCGCGTTGTCGAAGATCTCCTGGACGGTTCCGGCCGCGCCCGGCAGGAAGACGACGCCCGTGTTGGAGCGGGCGAGGAGGCCGTCCTCACGGGTGGCGTTGGCGAAGTACTTGGCGATGTGCGAGGCGAACGGGTTCGGCGGCTCGTGGCCGTAGAACCAGGTCGGGATGCCGACGGAGGTGCCGCCCTTGGGCCAGCGGGTGCGCACGTCGAAGGCGGCGGCCGCCCAGTCGGTGATCGAGGGCGTGAACTTCGGTGCCTTCGCGAGGAGTCGAAGAGACTCGGCGAGCATCTCGTCGTCGTACGGGGCCGCGTAGGCGCCCAGGTTCGCCGCCTCCATCGCGCCCGGACCACCGCCGGTGGCGACCGTCAGGCCGGAGCGGGCCAGGGTGCGGCCGAGGCGGGCCGCACCCGCGTACGCCTCGGTCCCGCGGGCCATCGCGTGGCCGCCCATCACGCCCACCACCCGGGCGCCGACGAGGAGTTCGTCCAGCGCGTCGGAGACGGAGTCGTCGTGGACGGCGCGCAGCATGGACGCGTAGACGTCCCGGTCGGCCTTGGTCCGCTGGAACCAGACGTACGAGAGGGCGTCGGGCGTCGCCTCGTAACCGCCCTCCGGCAGGGAGGCGAAGAGTTCGTCGGGGGAGTAGACCAGGCCGCGGTACGGGTCGAAGGGCAGGCCCGGGACGGGCGGGAAGACCAGGGCGCCGTCCGCGCGGATCTTCGCCGCCGCCTCCTCGCGCATCGGGCAGCCGAGGAAGACGGCTCCCGCCGCGCTGGTGGTGAGCAGTTCGCGCGTACGGTCCGTCAGGTCGACGGCCTGCACTCGGAATCCGGACAGTGTGCCGCGCGCCGAGACGGTCGCGTCGAACTCCTCGATCGTCTCGATCTCGTGGTCGTCGTGGTGGGCCGCATGGGCGGGCATCGTCTGCACCCGCCCATGCTAGGCAGAGCCCGTACGGCTCTTCGTACGGCGGTTCCTTCGGGGGCTCGTGCGGCGGGTGTTCAGCCCTGGATCGCGGCCGGGTCCATCCACACGACCTCCCAGGTGTGGCCGTCGAGGTCGTCGAAGGAGCGGCCGTACATGAAGTCCATCTCCTGGACCTTCTCCGAGGCGGTGCCGCCGGCGGCGACCGCCTTCTCGACCAGCTCGTCGACCTTTTCGCGGCTCTCGGCGCTCAGCGCGAGCAGCACCTCGCTGGTCCTCGTGGCGTCGGCGATGTCCTTGTTGGTGAAGGACGCGTAGAACGGCTTGGTGAGCAGCATCGCCACGATGGTGTCGCTGATCACGACCGAGGCCGCGTTCTCGTCGCTGAACTGTGGGTTGATCGAGTACCCGAGCTCCGTGAAGAACTTCTTCGAGGCGTCGAGGTCGTTCACGGGCAGGTTCACGAAGATCATCTGCTGGTACGTCTGGCTCATGGCGAGGCCTTTCTTGTCGGTGTCGGTCCGTTCAGTGGGATAGACCGGGGCGTGGCGCCGGACTCATCGCTCGGTACGGATTTTTTTCGTACGAGTTTTCAGACGGCCAGCGGGAGCGCCGCCAGCTGGGCGACCGTCCAGGTCAGCGGGCCGAACACGGCGAGCAGGGCGCTCACGCGGAGCAGGGCCGCCTGCCGGGGCAGCGTGCCGGGCGCCCCCAGCCGCAGCAGCGCGGCCGTGGTGTCCGCGTGCGCCCGCCGGGCCTCGACGGCTGCTGTCGCGAGGGTGAGCACGGCACAGCCGGCCACCACGAGCCCGCCCAGCAGGGTGAGCGGACCGACCGTGGGGCGTGTGCCGGAGGACAGCGTCACCATGGCGTACGCGCCGGAGGCCACCGCGCACACCACCCCGAGCGGGCGCCCGATCCGCCGGGACTCCTCCTGGAGCACGCGCCCCGCGAGCAGCCGCAGTGCGCCGGGGCGTACGGCCTGGAGCAGGCGCCCGGTGAGGTACGTGAGCCCTGGCCCGGTGAGGATCAGCCCGAGTGCGGTGAGCAGCCAGCCGCCGAGGACTCCGGCGGGGCTGTCCGCGAAGCCGCCGGGGAGGGTGAGGCCGGTACCGGAGTCGGACTGTCCGGCGTACGTCTCGACGGCGAGGCCGACGGCGAGCACGGCGATGCCCCAGGGGAGGCCGCCGGGGGCGGGGCGCGGAGCGGGCGGTTCCGGCAGTTCCCGGGGGTCGGTCGGGGCGGCGGCCTCCTCGTCCGGCTCCTCGTCGTACCTCGTCGCGCCCGCCGGTGTCGCGGCTCGTCGACGGATGTGGAAGGTGTCGTACGCCATGAAGCGCGTCCGGAGCCCGGCGGGTTGGGCCCCGGTGTCCTGGGGGCGCAGGACGAGCGCGGTCGTCACCGAGGCGATGGCCGGCACCAGGGAGAGGAGGGTGAGGGCGGCCGGGAGAGGCAGGGGCTGCCCGGCGGCGAGGACGTCGGTGGCGGCGCCGTCGAAGGGCATGCCCGTGAGGTCGCCGCGCAGATGGAGGAAGAAGAGCAGGGCGAGGAGCGAGCCGAGGACGGTGGACAGGGCCGTCGTGACCGCCGAGATGACCATCAGCCGGCCGGGGCCGAGGCCGATCGCGGACAGGCCGGGGCGGGGCCGGGTGCCGGGGTCGGTGCGGGCCACCGTCACCGCGAAGTACACGGTGGCGGCCACGGGCGCGGCGCACCAGGCCAGGCGGAGCACCGAGCCGGCCGGGGCGTGCGGGTGGGCCATGGCATGCCCGAGGGCGCAGAGCAGCAGGAAGCCCGTGCCGCCGGTGGCCGCGGTGACCAGGAGACGGCGGAGCTGGACGACGGGGTGGGCCCGGCGGGCTAGGCGGAGAGCGAGCACGCGGCCCGGCCTCCTCCCTCGGCGGCGGACGGGTGCTCCCCTTCGGCGGCGTGGCGGCCTCCCGCTTCGGGGGTGGGGCGACCTCCTCCGTCGGAGGCGGACGGGTGTTCCGCTTCGGCGGTGTGGCGACCTCCCGCTTCGGTGGCGCGCCGACCTCCCGCTTCGGCGGCGTGGCGACCTGCCCCTTCGGTGGGGTGGCCTCCCTGCTCGGCGGGCAGTGGGCCTCGCGCTTCGGGGGTGGGCCGGCCTCCCGTTTCGGTGGTGTGGCGACCTGCCGCTTCGGGGGTGGGCCGGCCTCCCGTTTCGGCGGTGTGGCGACCTCCCGCTTCGGCGGCGCGCCGGCCTCCCGCTTCGGCGGCGTGGCGACCTGCCCCTTCGGTGGGGTGGCCTCCCTGCTCGGCGGGCAGTGGGCCTCCCCCCGTGGCGGTGAGCCGGGATTTGTCTTCCGCGGTGGGTCGGCGGTCGCCTTCGGTGGCCGAGGGCAGGTGGACGGTTTTCACGCAGCGGCCGTCGAGCAGGGAGACCGTGCGGTCGGCGAGGGACGCGGTGTCGGGGTCGTGTGTGGCGAGGACGATGGTGATGTCGTGCGAGCGGGCGGCCGTGGTGAGGGTGCGCAGGACGTGGGAGTGTTCGGCGCGGTGCAGCGGGGCGGTCGGTTCGTCCGCGAAGAGCACGGTGGGGGCGGCGACCAGGGCGCGGGCGACGACCACGCGCTGGCGTTCGGACTGGCGGAGGGCGTGCGGCCGTTTGCGGGCCGAGTCGCGGATGTCGAGGCGCTCCAGCCACTCCAGGGCGGCGGCCTTGGCGGCCCGGCGGCCGGTGCCGCGCAGCATCAACGGCAGCGCGGTGTTCTCCCAGGCGTTCAGCTCGGGGACGAGGACCGGCTCGGGGTCGATCCAGCCGAAGCGGTCACGGCGCAGCCGTTCCCGGGCGAGCGGGCCCATGGTGTGCACGGGCACGCTGTTGAACCACACCTCGCCCTGCCCCGGCACCAACTGCCCCGACAGACACCGCAGGAGCGTGGTCTTGCCGCTGCCGCGCGGGCCGGTGACGGCGAGGATCTCGCCCTCCCGGACGCTCAGCGACACTCCTTGCAGCGCGGGCGAGCCGTCGTGCGCGTAGGTCAGACCACGTGCCCAGAGCACGTCGTTGTCCGGCGGGGCCACCATGGGCGTACACCTCGGTTCGGATCAGGATTGCCGTGGGGAGTCCCCCGTGCGGGGGAACGAAGGCAGGGCCGATCGGTTACAAGGCACGCTAGGCATGAGGGGTGGCAGGGCCGGAAGGCACGCGGCCCGGGGCACACCCATCTCACTCGTACGGGCGCATCCCGGGCCGTTTGAAACGCCGGAGAGCGGAATTACAGCAGGGTCCACGCCTCCGTCAGCGTCGCCCGCAGGATCTGCTCGATCTCGTCGAAGGTCGACTGGTCGGAGATCAGCGGCGGGGCGAGCTGGACGACCGGGTCACCGCGGTCGTCGGCACGGCAGTACAGGCCGTTCTCGAACAGCTTCTTCGACAGGAAGCCGTAGAGGATCCGCTCGGTCTCGTCGTCGTCGAAGCTCTCCTTGGTCGCCTTGTCCTTGACCAGTTCGATTCCGTAGAAGTAGCCGTTGCCGCGGATGTCCCCGACGATCGGCAGGTCGTACAGCTTCTCCAGCGTGGACCGGAACGCGTCCTCGTTGTCGAGGACGTGTTGGTTGAGGCCCTCGCGCTCGAACAGGTCGAGGTTGGCGAGGCCGACGGCCGCGGAGACCGGGTGGCCGCCGAAGGTGTAGCCGTGCAGGAAGGTGTTGTCGCCCTTGTAGAAGGGCTCGGCTATGCGGTCCGAGACGACGCAGGCGCCTATCGGGGAGTAGCCCGAGGTCATGCCCTTGGCGCAGGTGATCATGTCGGGGACGTAGCCGAACTTGTCGCAGGCGAACATCGTGCCGAGCCGGCCGAAGGCGCAGATGACCTCGTCCGAGACGAGCAGCACGTCGTACCGGTCGCAGATCTCGCGGACCCGTCGGAAGTAGCCGGGCGGCGGCGGGAAACAGCCGCCGGCGTTCTGCACCGGCTCCAGGAAGACGGCCGCGACCGTGTCCGGGCCCTCGAAGAGGATCTGCTGCTCGATCTGGTCGGCGGCCCAGCGGCCGAAGGCCTCCGGGTCGTCGCCGAAGAGCGATGCCCGGTAGATGTTGGTGTTCGGGACCTTGTGCGCGCCCGGCACCAGCGGCTCGAAGGGGGCCTTGAGGGCCGGCAGGCCGGTGATGGACAGGGCGCCCTGCGGAGTGCCGTGGTAGGCGACCGCGCGGGAGATGACCTTGTACTTGGTCGGCTTGCCCATGAGCTTGAAGTACTGCTTGGCGAGCTTCCAGGCCGTCTCGACCGCCTCGCCGCCGCCGGTCGTGAAGAAGACCTTGTTCAGATCGCCGGGCGCGTACGAGGCGATACGTTCCGCCAGTTCGACGGCCTTCGGGTGGGCGTAGGACCAGACCGGGAAGAAGGCCAGCTCCTGCGCCTGCTTGAACGCGGTCTCCGCGAGTTCGGTGCGGCCGTGGCCCGCCTGGACCACGAAGAGGCCCGCGAGACCGTCGAGGTACCGCTTGCCCTTGTCGTCGTAGATGTAGGTGCCCTCGCCCCGGACGATGGTGGGGACCGGGGAGTTCTCGTACGAGGACATGCGGGTGAAGTGCATCCACAGGTGGTCGTACGCGGTCTGGCTGAGATCCTTGGGGCTCACGGCTTTTCCGTCCTCACGGTCATCGGGTTCCCCACATGTAGGTCTGCTTCTTGAGCTTGAGGTAGACGAAGCTCTCGGTGGAGCGCACTCCGGGCAGGGTCCGGATGCGTTTGTTGATCACTTCCAGGAGGTGGTCGTCGTCCTCGCAGACGACCTCCACCATGAGGTCGAAGGAGCCGGCGGTGATCACGATGTACTCGACCTCCGACATGGCCGTCAGCGCGTCGGCCACGGGATCCAGGTCGCCGTCGACGTTGATGCCGATCATGGCCTGACGCCGGAAGCCCACGGTGAGCGGGTCGGTGACGGCGACGATCTGCATCACGCCCTGGTCGAGCAGCTTCTGGACGCGCTGGCGCACGGCCGCCTCGGAGAGGCCGACGGCCTTGCCGATCGCCGCGTACGGCCGTCGGCCGTCCTCCTGGAGCTGCTCGACGATGGCGAGGGAGACGGCGTCCAACTGCGGAGTGCCGTTCCTGGGCTCCCTGGTGTCCCTCCTGGGTTCCCTGGAGTCTCTCTGGTCTGCGCTTCGACTGGCCACGACCTCACTGTGCACGACGTCTCGACAGTTCCGCAAGGCGGGATCGATGAAATTCGTTGTTTACGGGCTCGTAGCTTGCGGATTTCGCAGTCCGTGGCGGGTCGGGGGTGTTGAAAACGTGGGGCGGCGGATTAGGGTGGTGTCTCAAGGAATGGACACCCCAACCTGGACACCCACATCTGGAGGGCCGGCAGTGAGCACCGAGCTGCGTCGTCTGCGCAATTACATCGACGGGGAATTCCGTGACGCCGTCGACGGACGGACCA
Source organism: Streptomyces sp. CA-210063 (assembly GCF_024612015.1). Classification (NCBI taxonomy): domain Bacteria; kingdom Bacillati; phylum Actinomycetota; class Actinomycetes; order Kitasatosporales; family Streptomycetaceae; genus Streptomyces; species Streptomyces sp. CA-210063. The sequence goes on along the minus strand of NZ_CP102512.1, from coordinate 2,837,260 downwards.
CCGAGGTGGTCAACCCCGCGACGGGCGAGGCCTACGCGACCGCGCCCCTGTCCGGCCAGGCCGACGTCGACGCGGCGATGGCCGCCGCCGAGGCCGCGTTCCCGGTCTGGCGGGACACGACTCCGGCCGAGCGTCAGAAGGCCCTGCTGAAGATCGCCGACGCGTTCGAGGAGCGGGCCGAGGAACTCATCGCGGCGGAGGTGGAGAACACGGGCAAGCCGATCGGGCTGACCCGCTCCGAGGAGATCCCGCCGATGGTGGACCAGATCCGCTTCTTCGCGGGCGCCGCGCGGATGCTGGAGGGCCGGTCGGCCGGCGAGTACATGGAGGGGATGACCTCGATCATCCGCCGTGAGCCGGTCGGCGTCTGCGCCCAGGTCGCGCCCTGGAACTACCCGATGATGATGGCCGTGTGGAAGTTCGCGCCGGCGATCGCCGCGGGCAACACGGTCGTGCTGAAGCCGTCGGACACGACTCCGGCGTCGACCGTTCTCATCGCGGAGATCATCGGGGCGATCCTGCCGAAGGGCGTCTTCAACGTGATCACGGGTGACCGTGACACGGGGCGGCTGATGGTCGAGCACCCGGTTCCGGCGATGGCGTCCATCACCGGGTCCGTGCGCGCCGGTATGTCCGTCGCCGAGTCCGCGTCCAAGGACCTCAAGCGGGTCCACCTGGAGCTGGGCGGCAAGGCGCCGGTCGTCGTCTTCGCCGACACCGACATCGCAAAGGCCGTCGAGGACATCTCCGTGGCGGGCTTCTTCAACGCCGGGCAGGACTGTACGGCCGCGACCCGCGTCCTCGTCCAGGAGGGCATCCACGACGAGTTCGTGGCCGCGCTCGCGAAGGCCGCGGCCGGGACGAAGACCGGGCAGCCGGACGACGAGGACGTGCTGTACGGGCCGCTCAACAACCCCAACCAGCTCAAGCAGGTCGCCGGGTTCATCGAGCGGCTGCCCGCCCATGCCAAGGTCGAGGCGGGTGGGCACCAGGTCGGGGAGAAGGGGTACTTCTACGCGCCGACCGTCGTCTCCGGGCTGAAGCAGGACGACGAGATCATCCAGAAGGAGGTCTTCGGGCCGGTCATCACGGTTCAGTCGTTCGCCGACGAGGCCCAGGCGGTCGGCTGGGCGAACGGGGTCGAGTACGCGCTCGCGTCGTCCGTGTGGACGAAGGATCACGCTCGGGCGATGCGGATGTCCAAGGCGCTGGACTTCGGGTGTGTGTGGATCAACACGCATATTCCGCTGGTCGCGGAGATGCCGCACGGTGGGTTCAAGAAGTCCGGGTACGGCAAGGACCTCTCGGGTTATGGGTTCGACGACTACACGCGGATCAAGCACGTGATGACGTCGTTGGGCTGAGGGGTGTCGACGGCTGCGGGTCGGTCTGTGGCTGGTCGCGCAGTTCCCCGCGCCCTCTGTTGGGCCTTCGGCCCCTAGGGGGTTGGGGGGGGCATTGCGTGCGGGGCGCAGCTTCGACGGGGGGCGCCGCCTGCGCCCCGCACCCGCCCCGACGCCGCCACCTCGCCAGCCGCCGCCGCGACCGTGGCCGGCGCGGTGGCGGCCGAAGGCTCCCGGCTCATACTCCTCGATGTGCCCGGCGGGGTGAAAGGGGCTACGCGGACGGTCGGCCGATGGGCGCGCTCCCTGTCGACGAGGCCTGGCAGGTCGGTGTCGACGCGGCGGCGATCAGGGCCGTCGTCCCCGGCTGCGCCGTGCTCACGTGCGCCCGGCCCCCGGAGCGGGGCGTGGCCGACGCCGCCCCACCGGGCCGCGCTGCGGGACGGTTGCTCGCTGCGGGCCGTGCCGCGTCCGGGAGTTGCGGACACCGACTCCGCCGAGCACCTGACGGCGAAGACCGTGGCCGGCACCGGGCGCGGCGGGGCCGACGCCGTGGACTTCTACCACTACGGCCTGGCCCCGCTCCCGGTGCTGGACCGCATCCCCGCAGCGCTCAAGGAGCGGCGCTGATTCCGGGGGCGTATTCCGGTCGTCCCGAGGTGAATTTCGGCGGGCAATGCGTGACGGCGTTGTGGAGATAGTGCAATTGGTCTGCCGCGCGGTGGCGCTTTATCAGCCTTTCGATGCCGATGGCGGGCCGACGGATCAACCGGCGAAGGGTTGCGGCAAATTCCGTCGTGCCGTAGTTACCTGAATCATGAACCTGTTCAACCGTGCTGCGTCCCTGCGCCGCTCGGCAACCCCCACAGTCTCGCAACTCCCCCACGAATCCCCGGCCTTCGCTCCCACCGGCCCGACCGATCCCGCCCTGGCGATGCTGACCGGCGAATGGATGATCGACGCGGCGCACAGCCGTATCGGCTTCTCCGTCCGCCATGCCTTGGTGACGACCGTGCGCGGGGCTTTCACGGAGTATCAGAGCCGGCTCTACTTCGACGGCCGTGATCCGGCCCGTTCCCGGGCCGAGATCGTCCTGTCCACCGCGTCCGTGGACACCGGCGTGGAACAACGTGACGCCCACCTGGTGGGCCGCGACTTCCTGGACGCCGCGAACTATCCGCGCATGCGCTTCGTCAGCACGGCGGTGCGTCTCGTTGGCAACGATGTCTACCGCATGGCCGGCGAACTCACCATCAAGAACTCCACCCGTCCCGTCGACCTGGAACTCACCTACATAGGACACGTCATGGACCCGTTCGGATACGAGCGGGTCGGCTTCGACGGGACGACCACCATCAATCGTTCCGAATGGGGCCTTACGTACAACCAGCGACTGGCGGAGGGCGGTGCCATGGTGAGCGAGAAGGTGCGCCTGCAATTCGACATCGCCGCGATCCGCACGATCCCCGGCGGCTGACGACCCGTCGACCTCCCCGGGGCCCGGCCTGGCCGGTGGGCCCCGGGGACCCCACTTTTGAACACGTTCAAGCAGGGGCGTACGCTCCCCGCATGAGCGACAGAGCCGCCCTGTTGAAGGGCATCCGTGCGTGGCTGGTCTTCTTCGTCGTCTGTCTGGTGCTGAGCGGGGCCACGGCCTTCCCGCTGGTCCATGAGCTGCGGTGGACCGAGGAGTTGTTGCGTTCGCTGTCCGTCGGCGAGTACCTGCCCGGACTCGTGGAGTGGATCGAGCGCGTACGGGCGGGGCTCGACGAGGCCGACGCCGAGTACCCGTTCCTCCTGTACGGCACGGACTGGCTCGCCTTCGCGCACCTCGTGATCGCGGTGGCCTTCTACGGCCCCTACCGTGACCCGGTCCGCAACATCTGGGTCGTCGAGTTCGGCATGATCGCCTGCGCCGGGATCGTCCCACTGGCCCTGATCTGCGGGCCGATCCGCGGCATCCCCTTCTGGTGGACGGTGATCGACATGTCGTTCGGGGTGTTCGGGGTGATCCCGCTGTACGTCGTACGGCAGCGGATCAAGCGGCTGGAGGCGCTCATGGGCGGAGGGGACCGAAAAACTGTTATCCCGGCCGTCTCCACACCGTCTCCGTAGGCATCCCCTGTTTCCCCACGTACAGGAGTGAGCCGTATGAGCAGTGTGATCTCCGCCTCGGAGGTTCCCCACATCACGGAGATGGCTGAGAAGGTACGGAACACAGCCGAGTGAACAGGGTGAGCCCCGCAGGACCGGAAGGAACGTACGTGGACGGGCGGCAGTGGCGTTCCACCATCGCGGCCGCGCAGGCGGGGGACCGGCGCGCCCTGGACGAGCTGGTCGAGGGCTGGCTGCCCCTCGTCTACAACATCGTCGGGCGGGCCCTCAACGGCCATGCCGACGTCGACGACGTCGTGCAGGAGACCATGCTGCGCGCCGTCGACAACCTCGACACGCTGCGCGATCCGGACAGCTTCCGCTCCTGGCTGGTCGCGATCGCGATGCGGCAGATACGGGACCGGGCGCGCCGCCGCACCGCCGACCCGCTCGACGACAGCGACGCCCACAGCGCCGCCGACTTCGCGGAACTGACCGTGTTGCGGTTGCAGTTGGAGGGTCAGCGAAAGGAGGTCGCGGAAGCGGTCCGCTGGCTCGACGACGAGGACCGTCAGCTGCTGTCGCTGTGGTGGCTGGAGGTCGCGGGCGAACTCACCCGGCGCGAACTCGCCGCCGCCGCCGGCATCAGCCGGCAGCACGCCGCCGTACGGGTGCAGCGGATGAAGGCCCGCCTCGAAACCGCGCGCGGCATCGTCCGCGCCCTCGACTCCTCCTGCTCCGACCTGGGCCGGGTCACCGCCCGCTGGAGCGGGCAGCCCGACTCGGTGTGGCGCAAGCGCATCGCCCGGCACATCCGCGGCTGCGCCCGCTGCGACGGTCACGGCCGCCCCGGGGAGGTCGTCGTCCCCGCCGAACGCCTCCTCGTCGGGCTCGCCCTGGTCCCCGTCCCCGTCGGCTTCACCCTGTCGCTGGTGTTCGGCGGGAAGACCGCCGTGGCGGCGACCGCCGCGACCACCACGGTGGGCTGGTCCGCCAAGATGCTCGGTGTCCTCACCAAGCCCGCCGTCGCGGTGACGGCGGGCGCGACGATCGCCGCCGGCGGCGCGTATGTCGTGACACAGCCGCCGGGCGACCGGACCCCGCAGGCCGCGCCCACCGCGCTGAGCACGGCCCGCTCGCCCGCGCTTTCGGCGCCCCGCTCCCCGTCGCCCTCCGCCTCGCCGTCCCCTTCGTCCTCGCCGTCCCCCTCTCCGTCGCCGACGAAGAAGGCCGACCTGTACGGCAGTGTCGTCGACGCCGTGGACACGGCGCCGGACCCGGACACCCCGCCCGCCGCCCTCCCGCGCCGGCCCGAGTCCGGGCTCACCAGCAGCGGCGGCGCGCGGACCGTGATGCAGCACCGGGGCGACAACGTGACCTTGACGGGCGAGGGCTATGTGCTGGTCCGCTGGCAGATCTCGCCCCAGTACCGGCCGGGCGCCCTCGTCATGCCGTCCTGGACCGGCCTGAAGGGCAAGCTCTTCCATGTCGCCTCGGGCGGCGGCCGCCGCATGGACGACCCGACGTCCGCCGACGGCAGGACCTCCGGCATGGGCGGCCCCGACACCGGATACACCGTCCTCCCCGACGGCACCCAGCAGATGTGGCAGAACGAGTACTTCTACCTCGACGGCACGGTCACCCTCACCCAGAACGAACGCGGCGCCGACTACGGCATCACCGTCGCCCCCACCACCTGGGACGCCATCACCGAGGACGTCACCTACGGCCCCGACCAGGGCGCCCGCCGCTACGGCCTCGTCCGCGACAACGGCAAGGACTCGGCACCGGTACCGCAGTACGTCACGCGGGAGAGGCCGGAGGACGCGGCGACGGTGGCTCAGCGGTCGGAGGTGTAGTGCTCGGTGGTGGGGTGATCGGTGGAGGAGTGTTGCTCGCGCGGTTCCTCGCGCCCCTTACCGGGGCCGGTCCAGCTCTTCCGTAGTGCGCACAGCGCGTCGACCCGGTTCGTTGTGATCGAGTCGACGCCCAGGTCCATCAGGCGGCTCATGGAGCGGCGGGTGTCGGGGGTCCAGACGGAGAGGAGGTAGCCGTCGCGGTGGACGCGGTCCGCCAGGGCACGGGTGACCAGGCCGAAGCGGTAGTTGAGCCAGCGGGGGCGTATGGCGTCGAGGAGGGCGGGGCGGGGTGGGGCGAGGGTTTTCCAGGTGAGGGCGATCTCTGCGGTGGGGGCGGCCGCGCGGACGGCGAGCATGGTGGGCGGGTCGGCGCTGTAGTAGACGCGGTCCTCGGCCTCGTACTCACGTACGACGTCGAGGATCTGCCGCACCGCCCGCGGGCTCACCGCGCCCGGCAGGTCCACCATGACCCGGCTGTCCCTCGTGGCGAGCAGCGCGTCGGCCAGCGTCGGCACCCCGTCGGCCGTCAGACCGCGCAGCTCCGCGGCGGAGAGCGCGGCCAGCGGCCGGTCCAGCTCCCAGAGCCGGTTCAGCGTCGAGTCGTGGAGCAGGACGGGCACACCGTCACGGGTCGTCCGTACATCGAACTCGACGGCGTCCGCGCCCAGTTCGAGCCCGGCCCGCAGGGAGTCGAGCGTGTTCTCACGGTGGCGGTAGGGGGCGCCGCGATGGGCGACGGCTGTCACGGTGCGCATGGCGTTGATTGTGGTCCCGATCGGGTCAGGGGGTCAGCCAGGCCGACGTGTAGGTGTCGATCTCGGCGGAGATGCGGGCCTTGCCGGGCTCGTCGAGGAAGGACGCCTCCACCGCGTTCTTCGCGAGGGCGGCCAGGCCCTGCTCGTCGAGGTCGAGGAGGCGCGCGGCGACCGCGTACTCGGTGTTGAGGTCGGTGCCGAACATCGGCGGGTCGTCGGAGTTGACGGTCACCAGGACCCCGGCCCGCACGAACTCCTTGATGGGGTGCTCGTCGAGGGTGCGGACCGCACGCGTCGCTATGTTCGAGGTCGGGCAGACCTCCAGGGCGATGCGGTGCTCGGCGAGGTGGGCGAGCAGCTTCGGGTCGCGGGCCGAGCTCGTACCGTGCCCGATGCGCTCCGCGCGCAGGTGGGTGAGCGCGTCCCAGACCGTCTCGGGGCCGGTGGTCTCACCGGCGTGCGGCACGGAGTGCAGCCCGGCCGCGATCGCCCGGTCGAAGTACGGCTTGAACTGCGGCCTCGGCACGCCGACCTCGGGCCCGCCGAGCCCGAACGACACCAGCCCCTCGGGCCGCACCCGGTCCTCCGTCGCGAGCCGCGTCGTCTCCTCGGCGGCCTCGAGCCCCGCCTCGCCGGGGATGTCGAAGCACCACCGCAGTACGGTCCCGAACTCGGCCTCCGCCGCCTTGCGCGCGTCCTCGATCGCCGCCATGAAGGCCAGTTCGTCGATCCCGCGCCGGGTGGAGGAGAACGGCGTGATGGTCAGCTCGGCGTACCGCACCTGCTGCCGGGCCAGGTCCCGGGCCACCTCGAACGTCAGCAGCCGGACGTCCTCCGGGGTGCGGATCAGGTCGACGACGGACAGATACACCTGGATGAAGTGGGCGAAGTCCGTGAACGTGAAGTAGTCCACGAGCGCCTCCGGGTCCGTCGGCACCTTGGAGTCGGGGTGCCGGGCGGCCAGTTCGGAGACGATACGGGGGGAGGCGGAGCCGACGTGGTGCACGTGCAGTTCGGCCTTGGGCAGGCCCGCGATGAACGCGTGCAGGTCGCGGGTGCCGGAGGCGCCGGGCGCGGCGGTCGTGCCGGGAACGGCGGGGGTGACGGGCACGCCCTGCGCGGTGCGGTTGTCGGTCAAGGTTCCTCCCCGGGAACGGCGTCCGCCCCGGACCGTGGTCGTCGTCGGGGGACGCGGGTGATCGGCTGATCGATGACTCGGGGATCATCGTAGGCGGCGGCCCGCAGGTTGAACCCCGGGCCTTAGCATGACCGAACGTACGGCTGAACGCGTACGGCGGAGAAAACGACGCAGAACGGCACGGAATGGTACAGGGGGATCCACGTATGTCGTCCGATGAGGCACCGACTCCGGAGACACCGTCCGACTCGCAGCCGGACCCGTGGGCACCCCCGCAGGACCGCACCCCGACCCCGCCGACGGTGGCTGATGGTGCCGCGCTGCCGACCCTGACCGAGGGGGCGGTAGTACCGACCGTGGCCGACGGCGTTCCTCTGCCGGCCGCGCCGGACGCCGGCTCGCAGCCCGAGGACGCGGTTCCCGCCCCGAAGGTCGCGGTTCCCGCCCCGAAGGTCGCGCTGGACAAGCCCGCCGACACCCCGGCGCCGAGCCCCGCTCCGCCCCCGGCCTCGGCGCACGACCAGCTGACGGTCGTGTCCATGCAGGATGTGGGCACGAGCGCCCCGGTGCCGCCCGGCACAGGCGTGCCGACGCCTTCGCAGGCCCCCGCGGCCTCGCAGCCCTGGGCCGGCCCCGGCGGCTTCGCACCCCCGGGCGGCCCGCAGCCCGCCATGTCCTCCACCCCCGCCCCCAATCCCTTCGCCCCGCCGCCGCCCCACGCGTCCTTCCCGCCGCCCGCGCCCCACGGGCCCCACGCGTCCTTCCCGCCGCCCGCAGCCGGCGCCCCCTTCGCCGCACCCGCCCCCGGAGCCCCCGGCGCTGCGGTCCCACCCCCGCCCATCAGCCCCGAAGGCCCCGGGCAGGTCCCGTACGGCTATCCCCAGTACCCGGCGTACCCGGGCGCCCACGCCCACCCCGGCGTCGGCTATCCCGGCCCCGCCCCCGGCTACGCCTGGTCCGCCATGGCGCCGCCGCCGAGCAACGGCATGGGGATCGCGGCGATGGTGCTCGGGATCTGCGCAGCCGTGCTCTTCTGTCTGTGGCCGCTGGCGATTCTGCTCGGGGTCATGGCCGTGATCTTCGGATGCATAGGCCGGGTCAAGGCGCGCCGGGGAGAGGCGACGAACCCGGGGCACGCGCTGGCCGGGATCATCTGCGGAGTGGCCGGCATCCTGCTGGGCATCGGCTTCATCGTCCTCATCATCGTGGCGCCGGGCAGCAGCGACTACGACTCGGACCCCGACCCCTTCGACGACAGCTACTCCACGTCCCTGTCCCTGGTGCTACCGCCCGGGGACGCCGACGCCGCCCCCGCCGCCGACGTGTCCTCGCCCCACGTCCGCTAGGCAGGTCCGGCGAAGTCCACTGCGGTTCGGCAGCGCCCTGAAGGGGCGCGGGCTGTCTCACATTGCGGCTCCGCCGCGGGGCGCGACCAGCCACGACGGTGCCGCAGACGACCCACGGCACAGCGCGGCACTGCCGGCGGAGCGCTCAGGCGTCGACCCCGCTCAGCAGCCGCTCCCGGGCCGCCATCAGCGCGAAGCCCAGCAGGTTGGGGCCCCGCCAGTGGGCGGGGTCCATGGCGCGCTCGTCGTCCGCCGCGAGGCCGATGCCCCACACGCGGTCGAGGGGGCTGGCCTCGACGAGCACGCGGTTCCCCGTGCCCAGGAGGAACGTCCGCAGGTCGGGGTGGGCGGCGAACTTGTGAAAGCTGCCCTCGACGACGATTCCGAAGCGCTCCCGCTCCCATATGGCGTCGTCGAAGCCGCGTACGAGCCGTCCGATCTTCTTGGCCTGCGCGGGGCTCGACGCCGCGACGGCCCTGCGCTCCGCCTCCGCGTCCCCGAACAGCCGGGCCTTCGACGCCATCATCCAGTGCTCGGCCGTCGCGTACTCCACTCCGTCCACCGTGAACGGCGACGGCCACCACTGGCTGAGACAGCTCGCGCCGATCTGGCCGTCGGCCTGTGGCCGGTGGCCCCAGAAGTGCAGGTACTTGACCCTTGCCCCCGCGCGGACCGCTCCGGTGAGCGTGTCCCAAGAATCGATCTTCTCCATGCCGACGAGTCTGGCAGCCACCACTGACAATCCGTCCCCGATTTTCCCCTCCCACTGCTCCCTCACTGGACACGTGCTCGACAGATTCCGTCGCGTAACCAAAAGGCAACAACGGAATCACTTGTTGGTGCCGCATTGCTCTGTCAGGATCGGCACTCAAATCGAGCTGGAGCTACGCCACCTGCCCTCGGGGACGGAGAGGGCACCGGCGGAGGAGAGCGACATGGAGAACCCGGGCACCGCCACCCCGGACCGATTCCCCGCACAGGAACGCTTCGCGGACGGCGCGCAGTACATCGCCGGCCGCCTGACCAAGGGCACATCGGGGCACACCCACACGGTCGTCGACCCCGCGACCGGCGACCAGGTCTTCACATACGACCTGGCCGGTACGGACGATGTGGACGCGGCCGTCGCCGCCGCCCGCGAGGCGTTCCCCGGCTGGGCCGCCACCACGCCCGGCGAGCGCTCCGACGCGCTGCACCGCTTCGCCGCGGTCCTGGCCGAGCGGGCGGAGGAGTTCGCGCGGGCCGAGTCCCTGCAGTGCGGGAAGCCGCTCAAGCTGACGCGCGAGTTCGACGTGCCGGGCACCATCGACAACACCGCGTTCTTCGCGGGCGCCGCCCGCCATCTCCAGGGCCAGTCGGCCGGCGAGTACTCCGGCGACCACACCTCGTACGTCCGCCGCGAGCCCATCGGCGTGGTCGGTTCCATCGCGCCCTGGAACTACCCGCTCCAGATGGCTGCCTGGAAGATCCTCCCGGCGATCGCCGCGGGCAACACGATCGTCCTGAAGCCCGCCGAGCCGACCCCGCTCACCTCGCTGCTCTTCGCACAGGCCGCCACCGACGCGGGCATCCCCGACGGCGTGATCAACATCGTCACCGGCACCGGCAAGGAGGCCGGCGAGCACCTCGTCGGGCATCCCGACGTGGCGATGACCTCCTTCACCGGGTCCACGGCTGTGGGGAAGCGCGTGGCCGAGATCGCGACGGCCACCGTCAAGCGCATCCATCTGGAACTGGGCGGCAAGGCCCCCTTCGTCGTCTTCGACGACGCCGACCTGGAGGCCGCCGTCAACGGCGCGGTCGCGGGCGCCCTCATCAACACCGGCCAGGACTGCACGGCCGCCACGCGCGCCTACGTGCAGCGGCCCCTCTACGAGGAGTTCGTCGCGAGGACGGCCGCCCTCATGGAGACCGTCCGGCTGGGCGACCCCTTCGCCCCGAGCACCGATCTCGGGCCGCTGATCTCGCACGTCCAGCGTGACCGTGTCGCCGGGTTCGTCGAGCGGGCACGCGCGTACGCGCGCGTGGTCACCGGTGGCGAGGCGCCCCGGGGAGAGCTGCGGAACGGCGCCTACTACCGGCCCACGCTCGTCGCGGACGCCGCCCAGGACAGCGAGATCGTCCAGTCGGAGATCTTCGGCCCGGTGCTCGTGGTCCTGCCCTTCGACAGCGACGACGAGGGCATCCGGCTGGCCAACGACACTCCGTACGGGCTCGCCGCCTCCGCCTGGAGCCGGGACGTGTACCGGGCGGGCCGTGCCACGCGGGAGATCAAGGCCGGATGCGTGTGGATCAACGACCACATCCCGATCATCAGCGAGATGCCGCACGGCGGACACAAGGCGTCCGGCTTCGGCAAGGACATGTCCGCGTACTCGTTCGAGGAGTACACCCAGATCAAGCATGTCATGTTCGACAATACGGCGGTCGCCAGGAAGGACTGGCACCGCACGATCTTCGGGGACCGCTAGCCAGCCGGGGACCCGCCGCCCGACCCCCGGCCGGTCTCCGCCCACCCTCCCGAAAGGGCCCCTCCGAAAGGGCATCACGCGCATGGAGCAGTACGAGCCCGACCGCCTGTCCCCGGCCCAGGTGGCCGCCGTGCGGCGCAGCCTCAGGAACGGCAGGGCCGCACTCAGCCGCCGTTCGCTGCTGCGCGCCGGAACCGGCGGCGCACTCGCGATCGGCGGGCTCGGGGCGCTGAGCGCCTGCGGCATCCCCGCGGCGAAGAACACCGCGGGCGTCTCGTCCGAGGACCACTCGGCCAAGGAGAAGGAGATCAACTTCTCCAACTGGACCGAGTACATGGACGTCGACGACAGCGGCAAGCACCACCCCAGCCTGGACCGGTTCACCGCGCGCACCGGCATCAAGGTCAAGTACACCGAGGACATCAACGACAACGTCGAGTTCTTCGGCAAGATCAAGCCGCAGCTCGCCGCCGGTCAGGACACCGGGCGCGACCTGATCTGCGTCACGGACTGGCTCGCGGCCCGGCTGATCCGCTTCGGGTGGGTCCAGAAACTGGACGCGTCCAACCTGCCGCACGCCTTCGTGAACCTCTCCCAGCAGTTCCGCGACCCCGACTGGGACCCGGGACGCGCGCACTCGTACCCCTGGACCGGCATCTCCACCGTCATCGCCTACAACAAGAAGGCCCTCGACGGCGAGGAGGTGAAGTCGGTCTCCGACATGCTCGACAACCCCAAGCTCAAGGGCCGGATCGGCTTCCTCTCCGAGATGCGCGACAGCGTCGGGATGACGCTGCTGGACATGGGCAAGGACCCGGCGAAGTTCACCGACGACGACTACGACGCGGCGATCGCCCGGCTGCAGAAGGCCGTCGACCAGGGCCAGATCCGCCGCTTCACCGGCAACGAGTACATCTCGGACCTCAGCAAGGGCGACTTCGCGGCCTGTATCGCCTGGGCCGGTGACGTGGTCCAGCTCAAGCTCGACAGCCCGGACGTCGACTTCGTCATCCCCGACAGCGGCTACATGACCTCGACGGACAACCTGCTGATCCCGAACAGGGCCCGGCACAAGACCAACGCCGAACGGCTCATCGACTACTACTACGAGCCGAAGCCGGCCGCCGAACTCGCCGCGTACATCAACTACGTGTGCCCCGTCGACGGTGTGAAGGCGGAGCTGGCCAAGATCGACGAGGACGCGGCGGACAACCCGCTGATCATTCCCGACGCCGCCATGGCAGCCAAGTCCCGCGCCTTCCGCTCCCTCAGCCAGCGGGAAGAGACGGCGTACGAAGAGAAGTTCGCGAAGCTGACAGGGGCGTGAGCAGGACGATGAAGACCACAGACAACGGCAGCGGTGACGTCCGCCTCTCCGGCATAGGCAAGACCTACGGCTCCTTCACGGCCGTCCACCCGCTCGACCTGACCGTGCCGGAAGGTTCCTTCTTCGCCCTTCTGGGCGCCTCCGGCTGCGGCAAGACCACCACCCTGCGCATGATCGCCGGCCTGGAGGAACCTTCCTGCGGAAGCGTCTCGCTCGGCGACCAGGACGTGACGAACCTGCCCCCGTACAAGCGGCCGGTGAACACGGTCTTCCAGTCGTACGCCCTCTTCCCGCACCTCGACATCTTCGAGAACGTCGCCTTCGGTCTGCGCCGACGCGGCATCAAGGGCGTGAAGAAGCAGGTCGAGGAGATGCTGGAGCTGGTCCAGCTCGGCGAGCAGGCGCGCAAGAAGCCGCACCAGCTCTCCGGCGGCCAGCAGCAGCGCGTCGCCGTGGCCCGCGCGCTGATCAACCATCCCAAGGTCCTCCTCCTCGACGAGCCCCTCGGCGCCCTCGACCTCAAGCTGCGCCGCCAGATGCAACTGGAGCTGAAGCGCATCCAGACCGAGGTCGGCATCACCTTCATCCATGTCACGCACGACCAGGAGGAGGCCATGACCATGGCCGACACGGTCGCCGTGATGAACGCCGGCCGCGTCGAGCAACTCGGCTCACCCGCCGACCTGTACGAGAACCCGCAGACCACCTTCGTCGCCAACTTCCTCGGCACCTCCAACCTGATAGAGGCCGAGGTCGACTCCAGGCACGGCGGCGAGATCGTGCTGACGGCGGGCGACGGCAAGCTGGTCCTGCCCGAGGCGCGCTGCGGCGCGCCCACCCGGACCGGCGGCAAGGTCCTCGTCGGGGTCCGCCCGGAGAAGATCACCCTCACGCACGCGGACGACGCCGGGGAGATCCCGGTCGGCCGCAACCGCATCACCGGCAGGATCGCCGCGACCAGTTTCATCGGCGTCTCCACGCAGTACGTGATCGGCAGCTCGGTCTGCCCCGAGTTCGAGGTGTACGTCCAGAACATCGACCGCGACGCCCGGCTCGTCCCCGGCGCCGACGTCGTCCTGCACTGGAGCCCGGCCCACACCTTCGGCCTGGATGCCGACCAGTCCCTGCTCGCAGGGACAGCGGGCTCCGCGGGCGTCGAAGAAGCGGCGGCCGTCTGATGTCGACCCTCACCGAAGCCGAGGCGCCACCGCCCCTCGCTCCCGTCCCGACCACCGCGAAGCCGCCCCGCAAGCGGGGCCGCTGGACGCCGTATCTGCTGCTCGCGCCCGGTCTCGTCTGGCTGCTGGTCTTCTTCGCGATGCCGATGGTCTACCAGGCCTCCACGTCCGTGCAGACGGGCTCCCTGGAGGAGGGCTACCAGGTCACCTGGCACTTCGCTACCTACTGGGACGCGCTGTCCGAGTACTACCCGCAGTTCCTGCGCTCGGTGCTCTACGCCGGCTCGGCGACGGTCCTGTGCCTGTTGCTGGGCTATCCGCTGGCGTACCTGATCGCGTTCCGCGCGGGACGCTGGCGCACTCTGATCCTGATCCTGGTGATCGCCCCGTTCTTCACCAGCTTCCTGATCCGCACCCTCGCCTGGAAGACGATCCTGTCGGACAGCGGCCCGGTCGTCGGCGCTCTCGACGCCCTGCACGTCCTGGATGTCACCAGCTGGCTCGGCCTCACGGCCGGGGACCGCGTGCTGGCCACCCCGCTCGCGGTGGTCTGCGGCCTCACGTATAACTTCCTGCCCTTCATGATCCTGCCGCTCTACACCTCGCTCGAACGGATCGACGGGCGGCTGCACGAGGCGGCCGGGGACCTGTACGCGAAGCCGTTCACCACCTTCCGCAAGGTCACCTTCCCGCTGTCCATGCCGGGTGTCGTCTCCGGGACGCTGCTGACGTTCATCCCGGCGAGCGGCGACTACGTGAACGCCGAACTGCTCGGCTCCACCAACACTCAGATGATCGGAAACGTCATCCAGAGCCAGTTCCTGCGGATTCTCGACTATCCGACGGCGGCGGCCCTTTCGTTCATCCTCATGGCCGCGATCCTCCTCATGGTCACGGTCTACATCCGTAGGTCCGGGACGGAGGAACTGGTTTAAATGGACACACGACGGAGTCGTAAATCTGGCACGAGCGTCACCTGGCTCAAGCGCCGTCTCGTGGTCATCGCGGGACTTCTGACGCTCGGTTATCTGCTGCTGCCGAATGTCGTCGTCACGGTCTTCTCCTTCAACCAGCCGAAGGGCCGCTTCAACTACGAGTGGCAGGAACTCTCCACGGCCGCGTGGACCGACCCGTGCGGCGTCGCCGACCTGTGCGGCTCGCTCGCGCTCAGCCTCCAGCTGGCCGCCTGGGCGACCCTCGGCGCGACCGTCCTCGGCACGATGATCGCCTTCGCGCTGGTGCGGTACCGCTTCCGCGCGCGGGGCGCGGTCAACTCGCTGATCTTCCTCCCGATGGCGATGCCCGAAGTCGTGATGGCCGCCTCGCTGCTCACCCTGTTCCTCAATCTGGGTGCACAGTTGGGATTCTGGACGATCCTGATCGCCCACATCATGTTCTGCCTCAGCTTCGTCGTCGTCGCCGTCAAGGCGCGCGTGATGTCGATGGACCCGAAGCTGGAGGAGGCCGCGCGGGATCTGTACGCCGGTCCCGTCCAGACCTTCGCCCGGGTCACCCTGCCCATCGCCGCCCCGGGCATCGCGGCGGGCGCGCTGCTCGCCTTCGCGCTCTCCTTCGACGATTTCATCATCACCAATTTCAACGCGGGCTCGACCGTCACCTTCCCCATGTTCGTCTGGGGTTCGGCACAGCGCGGCACGCCCGTCCAGATCAATGTCATCGGTACGGCCATGTTCCTGGTCGCCGTACTGTTCGTGGTGGCCGGAATGGTCATCGGAAACCGCCGGAAGAAGCAAAAGGCATAATCCCCTGTTGACTCTGTAGGGAGTTGAAATCATGGCCCCGAGCGCCATGAACCGTTGGACAAAGTCTCTTTCCGACGCACAGCCGGTCCCGTACTGGCTCGAGGACCACGGCAAGCCCCGCCCCGAGCCCGCGCTCACCGGCGCCGAGACCTGCGATCTGCTGGTCGTCGGCGGCGGCTACAGCGGACTGTGGACCGCGCTCATCGCCAAGGAGCGGGACCCGCGACGGGATGTCGTCCTGCTGGAGGGCCGTGAGGTGGGCTGGGCCGCCTCCGGCCGCAACGGCGGCTTCTGCGCCGCCTCGCTCACCCACGGCCTGGCCAACGGCCTCGCCCGCTGGCCCGACGAGATCCACAAGCTCCAGGAGCTGGGCGCCCGCAACCTCGACGAGATCGAGGTGGCGGTGGCCCGTCACGGCCTGGACTGCGACTTCGAACGCACCGGCGAGATCGACGTCGCGACCGAGACGTACCAGGCCTGGGAACTGCGCGACTGGTACGACGAGATCACCCGCAAAGGCCTCGCCGACGGCATCGAGTTCCTGGACGCCGACGCCGTCCGCGACCAGGTCGCCTCCCCCACCTTCCAGGCGGGCCTGCACGACCGCCGGGGCGTCGCCATGCTGCACCCCGCCAAACTCGCCTGGGGCCTGAAGCGGGCCTGCCTGAACCTCGGCGTCCGCATCCACGAGCACACCCCCGCGCTGACCCTGAAGGCGTACGGCGCCGGCATGGCCGTCCGCACCCCCTACGGCCACATCCGCACCCGCCAGGTGGCGCTCGGCACGAACATCTTCCCCAGCCTGGTCAGACGCGTCCGCGCGTACACCGTCCCCGTCTATGACTACGCGCTGATGACGGAGCCGCTGACCGCCGGCCAACTCGCCTCGATCGGCTGGAAGAACCGGCAGGGGCTCGGGGACTCGGCGAACCAGTTCCACTACTTCCGGCTCAGCGCCGACAACCGGATCCTCTGGGGCGGCTACGACGCCGTCTACCCGTACGGCGGCCGGGTGCGCGCCGAGTACGACGACCGGCCGGAGACGTACGCCAAGCTCGCCGGGCACTTCTTCACCTGCTTCCCGCAGTTGGAGGGCGTCCGCTTCACCCACGCCTGGGGCGGCGCGATCGACACCTGCTCCCGCTTCTCGGCGTTCTTCGGCACGGCCCACCACGGCAAGGTCGCGTACGCGGCCGGCTATACGGGGCTGGGAGTGGGCGCGACCCGGTTCGGCGCGGACGTCATGCTCGACCTGCTCGCGGGGGAGCGCACGGAGCGCACGGAACTGGAGATGGTCCGCAAGAAGCCGCTGCCGTTCCCCCCGGAGCCGTTCGCGTGGACCGGCATCGCCCTCACCAAGTGGTCCCTGGCCCGCGCCGACTCCCACGCCGGCCGCCGCAATCTGTGGCTGAAGGCGATGGACCGGCTGGGGTTGGGCTTCGACAGCTGAGGGCGTGCGGCGTGCGGGCGTGTGGAGTGAGGGCGTGCGGGCGCACTCGTGATCGCACGGCGTACGCCCTGCTCAACCGCTGTGCCTCTCTTCACCACCAACAAGTTCCCGGAACCCGCGTAATGCCCGGCCGGAACCTCTGTCTGTGCTCCTGACGCAAACCGCGTCCGAAGGAGCTCTACAGAGAGGAAGGTCCCTGTCATGACTGGGGCCAAGACGGCGGTCGAGTGGCTGGCATCCGTATCACCGGATCCCGAGGCCTGCCGCTGGGAGTGGGAGCGCAACCCCTTGGGGGTCGCCCTGCTTCCGGCGGGCAGGGCCTGGGACGTGCTGATCCTGCCGGGCGAACTCGGCTACCCCACGCTCGACATCCTGATCCGCATCATCGACCAACCCGGACCCGTGCTCGTCGACTTCGGCGACGACCGCATGGGTTTCTTCGTGCCGCCGGGCACGGCGTCCGGATGGCTCGGCACGGGTGTGCGCAGCGCGGGTCACGGCACCTGGATCGTGGTGCCGTACCCGGGCCGGCAGACCGGTGGCGTCCGCTGGCTGGTCCCGCCGGACGGCAGCGGCACCCTCACCGACCCGGCACTGCTCGAACTGGCCATGCACGAGGCGGCGGCGAGCCTGGCGAGGGACGAGGACCGGTAGCCGGGGCTGACAGCCACACGTCGTGACGGCGGCCGTCCCCCGGCCGCGCCGCGCTCTCGTCGGCCGCCCGTGCGGCCGACGCGGAAGTCACCCGGCAGAACGTCCGAGCAGGCCATCCGGCACAACGTCCGAGGATGTCACCCGGCAGAACGTCCGAGGACGTCACCTGGCAGGGCGACGCATCCGGAACCACAGCGAGGAGAGCAGCAGCGCGCACACGCACCAGCTCGCCGCCACGTCGAGGGGCCAGTGGTAGCCCTGGCGCACCAGGCCGAAGGCGACGCCCATGTTCAGGGCGACCGCGACGACGACGGCCGCGCGGCGCGCGAGGGCGCCGCGCAGCCAGGGCAGCAGAAGCAGGACGGCGGCGCCGTAAGCGATGGAGGCGGTCGCGGTGTGGCCGGAGGGGTAGAAACCCGTGCCCGGGCCCATGATCGGCGGGCCCGACCGGGCGATGAGCTCCTTCAACGGGATCACCCAGAGCGGTACGGCGGCCATGAGGAGCGCCGCCGCGGCGGCCGGCCGCCACCAGTGGTCCCTACCGGTGGCACGCGCACGCCGCGCGACATACAGCAGTACGAGGGCGAGGACCGGGACGGCGACCGTGATGTTGCCGAGGTCGGCGAGGAACTGGGTGGGGGCGCCCCGGTGCACGAGGGAGTCGCTGAGGCGTTCGTCCGCGCGGGCCAGCGGTCCGCGCGCGAGGATCTGCCAGGTGATCAGCGCGAAGAGGAGGGCCGGGAGGCCGAGAAGGAGGAGAGCGGCACGGCGGCCGGAGGGGGTGGTCGGCCACCCCCGAACAGGGGGGGTGGTTCGGGGGCGGCCGACCGGATCGGTGTGCCGCACGCCCCGGGGGGTTTGGGGCGGGCGGCCATCCGATCGGTGAGGAGATCCGGAGCCGGAAGCTCCGGGTGTGTGCGCGAGGGCACGACCAGGGCGAAGCTGGGGAGGCCCCGACCCGGTGTCACCCACAGTCCCCTGTGGGCGGGGTGTATCTCTCATCTGCATCAGAACCTACGGCAGGGAATGCGGTGACGACAGGTGGAATCGCGACCCGCCATGCACCTTGCACACCTTCTTCACGCCCTCTGACGCTTGTCCACAGGGACCGGAATCCGGGGTCGGATTCCGGTTCCGGGAAGCGTGGGACGTCGGAGGCTGATGGGAGGTTCCGTATGCGAGCGACCCGCGAAAGTGGGCACTCAGACGCGGGTGAACGCCTGCTCGATGATGTCGAGGCCCTCGTCGAGGAGGTCCTCGCCGATGACGAGCGGCGGCAGGAAGCGCAGGACGTTGCCATAGGTGCCACAGGTCAGGACCAGCAGGCCTTCCTGGTGGCAGGCCTTCGCCAGCGCGGCGGTCGCCTCCGGGTTCGGCTCCTTCGTCGTGCGGTCCTTGACCAGTTCGATGGCGATCATGGCGCCGCGGCCGCGGATGTCGCCGATGACGTCGAACTTCTCGGCCATGGCGGTGAGGCGCGCCTTCATGGTCGCCTCGATCGCCTTCGCCTTGCTGTTGAGGTCGAGCTCCTTCATCGTCTCGATGGAGCCGAGGGCGCCCGCGCAGGCGACGGGGTTGCCGCCGTAGGTGCCGCCCAGGCCACCCGCGTGGGCCGCGTCCATCATCTCCGCGCGCCCGGTCACGGCGGCGAGCGGGAGGCCGCCGGCGATGCCCTTGGCCGTGGTGATCAGGTCCGGGACGATGCCCTCGTCCTCGCAGGCGAACCACTGGCCGGTGCGGCAGAAACCGGACTGGATCTCGTCGGCGACGAAGACGATGCCATGGTCGGAGGCGAACTGCCGGACGGCCGGCAGGAAGCCCTTGGCCGGCTCGATGAAGCCGCCCTCGCCTAGCACCGGCTCGATGATGATCGCGGCCACGTTCTCCGGGCCGACCTGCTTGGTGATCTGGTCGATGGCCTGTGCGGCGGCCTCGGGGCCCGCGTTCTCCGGGCCGGTCGGCCAGCGGTAGCCGTACGCCACCGGCACGCGGTACACCTCGGGCGCGAACGGGCCGAAGCCGTGCTTGTACGGCATGTTCTTCGCGGTCAGCGCCATCGTGAGGTTGGTGCGGCCGTGGTAGCCGTGGTCGAACACGACCACGGCCTGCCGCCTGGTGTACGAGCGGGCGATCTTCACGGCGTTCTCGACGGCCTCGGCGCCGCTGTTGAACAGCGCGGACTTCTTGGCGTGGTCGCCCGGGGTCAGCTCGGCGAGGGCCTCGGCGACCGCCACGTAGCCCTCGTACGGCGTGACCATGAAACAGGTGTGCGTGAAGTCCTGGAGCTGGGCGGTGGCACGGCGGACGACGGCCTCGGCGCTCGCGCCGACGCTCGTCACGGCGATGCCCGAGCCGAAGTCGATGAGCCGGTTGCCGTCGACGTCCTCGATGATGCCGCCGCCCGCGCGCGCGGCGAACACCGGCAACACCGACCCCACCCCCGCCGCGACCGCGGCGACACGACGAGCCTGCAGCTCCTGCGACTTCGGTCCGGGGATGGCGGTGACTACGCGGCGCTCCTGGGGAAGCGGCGGAAGGGCGGTCATGGGAGCTCCCTGGTGATCGTGCGTGTGTACGACATGAGGCGTACGGGGGCGGGTCGGCGCTCGCGCCGACCGGTGAGGGTGTTTTCGGACGCTTGCCTTCTTTTCTCGCAGGCTAGGGCGGCGACCGGAGGGTGGGCATGCTCCATGTGGGCGTTGTCGAGGGTTCTTCTTGTCCGTGTTGGACAGGGAGAAACCGGAGGCACGGGTGTGCGCCCGGTCGCGTAATACGGTGAGCACACGGGTCCACCCGGCCGCGTAATCGGTGAACTCCCCTTGCGGGAGCGTTAGATTGGCTCGCTGATGGTGGACGGAACGGCTGGTCAGGGGGCAGGCGCGATGAACAGCGACGGAACGCGGGACGCGCGAGGCACGCATGCGAATCCCGTGCCGCGTCCGGCGGGGTCGCCGGAGATGCCGGCGGCACCTCCCGTGCCCCCCATGCCCTCGGGAGTCCCGGGAGCGCCGCCCAGGCCGGACGGGAACGCCTTCCTGTCCTGGCTGCGGACGCCACGGCCCGACGCGGCGCCCGGTGTGTGGCGGTTCGGGCATCGGCCGCGGCCGGAGGAGGAGCCCGAGACCGTCCCCGGCCGGCAGCTGCTGGGTGGCGCCGTGATCGCCTTCCTCGTCGGCTGGCTGATCTGGTCCCTGCTCTGGAACGGCTACCTCGGCGGCTGGTGGCTGGTGCCGCTCTACGCGATGATCCCGGACTCCTGGGCGCCGGCCCACTCGTACTCCGCGGTGGTCCTCAGTTATGTCTGGTACACGGTCGTCGCCCTGGCGATCATGATCGGTGTCGGACGGCTCGGCCGCTGGGGCGAGGTCTGGCGCCGGTACGGGGCCCCGCGTTTCCGCCGGCAGGAGGAGCGGCAGGTCGTACCGCCGCCCCAGGAGGACCCGGCCGCCTGGCCGCAGCTGCGAGAGGCCGGTGCCGTAGAAGCCGCCGATCGGCTGGTCGCCGAGGCGCGGGCCGGGCTCATGCGGGATGTGGATCATGCGCGGATCATGCGGGCGTGGCAGGGGGTGCGGAGCGGGCGGCACAGTCTGGCGACGTTCACCGGTGCGGTGATGAAGGACGGGGCCGCCGCCTGTCTGCATCCTTCCGGGGACCGGGACCTGCCGGGCCGGCTCGCCAGGCACGACATGGTCACCGGGCAGGTGCGGCTGGGCGGCACCGTCGACGACCCGCGCAACCCGTACGCCTACCGGGGCACGGGCCTCGCCGTGGGCCCCGAACTGCTCGGCACGTCCCTGCTGGCCGTCGGGCCCGCCGGATCCGGGAAGACCGGGGGCGTGGTGTGGCCCGTCGCCGAGTCGCTGTGCCTGCACGCGCTGGCCGGGCGGGCCGCGGTGGTGGTCGTGGGAGCGGCGGGGGCCGGGCTGGGTCCGGCCGACGCCTACGACGTCGTCGTACGGATCGGGAACCCGGAGTCCGTGTACGACCTCGACCTGTACGGGGGGACCACCGACCCCGACGAGGCCGCGGCCGTCCTCGCGGAGGCGCTCGTCGGCGACCTCACCGACCCGCACCCGGGCGGCGACAGCCGGCGCTCCACGACCGTGCTCGCCCAGCTGCTCGGGCCGTTCCGGGCGGTGCACGGGCGGTTCCCGTCGGTGCCGCAGCTGCGCCAGCTGCTGGACGGCGCGCCCGGCCCCCTGGGCGAGCTGCGCAAGGCCCTCCAGGACGCCGGGCAGGAGTCGCTGCTGCGGGAGCTGGACGCGCGGGAGCGCCAGCTCGGACACCCCGGGGACGTCGGGAGCGTGCTGGCCGACCGGGTCGCCCTGCTCGACCGGCCCGCCTTCGCCCAGTTCTTCGACACCTCCGGCCAGTCCCGGCCCTTCTCCCTCCGAGCCCTCGACCACCCCGTACGGGTCCGCATCGACCTCCCCGAACGCGGCCACGCCGACGCCTCACGCATCCTGGCGCGGCTGGTGCTCGCCCAGTTCACCGCGAGCGTGGCGGTACGGGAGGACCGGTCGCTGTTCGCCTGCCTGGTGCTGGACGACGCCACGGGGGTCGTCACGCCCGAGGCCGTACGCGGCATCCAGCGGCTGCGGTCCGCCAACGCCGGTACGGTCCTCACCCTGCGGACCCTCGACGACGTGCCCCGGCCCTTGCGCAGCCCTCTGCTCGGTTCGATCGGCTGCCGGATGGCGCTGTCCGGGCTCACCCCGTGGGACGGGCAGGACTTCGCCGAGGTCTGGGGCAAGGAGTGGACCGAGGCGCGGGACGTCACCGACCGGCAGATCATCGCCGACTCCCCGGCGGGCAAGGCCTGGCACGCCCTGCGCCGGATGATCACCGGCCATGCGCCCACCGCCCGGGCCGTGACCGTGCGCCAGGTCGAACGCGAACGCTGGTCGGCGTCCGAACTGGCCCACGGCGTGCCGCCCGGCCACGCCGTGCTGTCGCTGACGAACGTGCGGGGCGAGCACGCGCCGCCGTTGCTGGTGGACCTGCGGGGCTGAGGGGGCGGTTCTCGGGATGGGTTCGGATTGAGCCATTCGGTGCGAGCTGTGTGGAACCTGTGTCCGTACGGTGAGGCAGAATCGGGGCAGGTCGTTCATACGCGGCGGCCAAAAGACCGCCCCGCCCCGATGGTTCTGACGCCGAACTGAAGGCCCCATGCCCCCCACGCTCGCCTCGCTCGTCCACCACTCCGCGCTCAAGCTGACCGTGCGGGCGGGCGAGGACCGCCTGGACGTGCCGGTGCGCTGGGCGCACGCCAGTGAGCTCGCCGACCCCGTGCCGTACATGGAGGGCGGGGAGCTGCTGCTGATCACCGCGTTGAAGCTGGACGCGGAGGATCCGGAGGCGATGCGGCGCTATGTACGGCGGCTGGTGGGGGCCGGGGTCGTCGGGCTCGGCTTCGCCGTCGGCGTGCACTACGAGGACATCCCCACGGCGCTCGTCGACGCGGCGCGGGGGGAGGGGCTGCCCCTCCTGGAAGTGCCCCGGCGCACGCCCTTCCTCGCCATCAGCAAGGCGGTGTCGGCCGCCATCGCCGCCGAGCAGTACCGGGCGGTGAC
The DNA here is from genome assembly GCF_024612015.1 of Streptomyces sp. CA-210063. Taxonomy (NCBI): domain Bacteria; kingdom Bacillati; phylum Actinomycetota; class Actinomycetes; order Kitasatosporales; family Streptomycetaceae; genus Streptomyces; species Streptomyces sp. CA-210063. Next base: position 2,814,309 of record NZ_CP102512.1, on the reverse strand, counting down.
GGCGGGGTTCGCCGCGCAACGGGAACTCACCAAGCAGGCGTTGACCGACGGCCCCGAGGGGCTGCTCGCCGTGCTCGCCTCGCAGGTCGACGGGTGGGCCGCCCTGTACGACGCCTCCGGTGCGGTCGTCGCGGTGGCGCCCGAGTGGGCGGAGCGGCGGGCCGGGCGGCTCACCGCCGACGTCGAACGGCTGCGGGACCGGCCCGCGCCGGCCAGCGCGGTCGTCGGCGGCGAGGACCGCGTCGAGCTGCACTCCCTCGGCACCGGGCGCCGGGCCCGCGCCGCCCTCGCCGTGGGCACGGCCGGGGCCCCGGGTACCGCCGAGCGGTACGCCGTCCACTCCGCGATCGCCCTCCTCACCCTCACGACGGAACGGTCGCGCTCGCTGCACGCCGCCGAGCAGCGGATCGGCGCGGCGGTGCTGCGCATGCTGCTGGCCGGGGAGTGCGACCACGCGCGAGCCGTCGCCGGCGATCTGTACGGAGCACTGCTGGACGCGCCGTTCCGGCTGGTCCTCGCGGAGGCGGCCTCGGCTTCGGCGGCGCGGGCGCGGGTGGACGGGGCGGCGGCTGCGACCGGGGTGGCCGCCGCGACCGGGGTGGCTGCTGCGGGTGGGGCGGCCGCTGGGGGCGAGGTCGAAAGTGCGGCTGGAGCCGCGCATCCCTCCGGGGCTGCGACTGGGATCGGGGCCGGCGCCCGCCCTCGGTCCGGGCCCGGGGCCGGGCGCGGCGTCGGCGGTGCGGAAGGCGGGGGGCGGGTGACGGCTGCCGCGCCGGCCACCGGCGACCCGGACGGTGACCTGCTCGGGCAGCTCGTCGAGGTCGTGGAGGCCGCCGCCGCGCGGGCCGGGGAGGCTGTGCTCGTCGTCCCGGACGGGGAGCGGCTCGTGGTGCTCGCCGTGGACGGGGGTGCGGCGGTCGCCGCGTGCGGGGAGTTCGCGGCGGCCTTGGAGGCGTCGAGGGCGGCCGGGCGGGAGCCGGGGGCGGGCGGTTCCGTGTCCGCCGCCGTCGCCGCCTCCATGGCCGTCGAGGAGGAGGAACTCGTCGTCGGGCTGTCCGCGCCCGCCGGGCCCATCGCGGCGGGTGCCGCGTACAAGCAGGCCGAGCAGGCGCTGTCCGTGGCGCGGCGGCGGGGGCGGTGCCTCGTCGAGCACGAGGAGCTGGCCGCCGGGTCCGTGCTGCCGCTCCTCGCCGATGACGCGGTGCGTGCCTTCGCCGACAGCATCCTCCGCCCCCTGCGCGAACACGACGCGACCGGGCGGGGGGATCTGGTCGCCTCGCTGCGGGCGTGGCTGTCGCGGCACGGCCAGTGGGACGCGGCCGCGGCGGACCTCGGCGTCCACCGGCACACGTTGCGGTACCGGATGCGGCGGGTGGAGGAGATCCTGGGGCGTTCACTGGACGATCCGGATGTACGGATGGAGCTGTGGCTGGCGCTGAAGGCGACGGCTGCGGCGGGGGAGTAGCGGCGCCTTCGACTCCGAGGGGCGCCTTGGGTTCGTTGTTCGTGTGCGGGTGAGTGGGGGTTGCTCGCGCAGTTCCCCGCGCCCCTTAAAGACACGGCCCCTGCGGGCCGAAAAGCACGGGGCGCAGCCCCTGCTTTTCAGGGGCGCGGGGAACTGCGCGAGCAACCACAACGCACCCGCACTCGCCGCCGCACCCCCGGCTCACCACGCCAATCCGGCACACCCCCCACCCCGACTCATACGCACCGGACAAACGACCCCCCGCCGCCCCGGCCCTACCGTGGAGCCGAAAGCCGATGTGTCACCCACCGAAGGGCCGGGATCGATATGACCGCCACGCACGCCTTCTGGCTCGCCGGCCGCCAGGCCACCGGTGAGACCACGTTCGATGTCACGTCGCCCTGGGACGGCCGCCTGGTCGGCAGGGTGAGCGTGCCGACGGACGAGCAGGTCGAAGAGGCCGTGGCCGCCGCCTACGCCGTACGGGACGAGTTCGCGGCGACGCCGGCGCATGTGCGGGCCGCCGCCCTGGACCACGTCAGCCGGCGTCTCGTCGAGCGGACCGAGGAGATCGCGCAGCTGATCTCCGCCGAGAACGGCAAGCCGATCAAATGGGCGCGGGGCGAGGTCGGCCGGGCCGTCTCCGTGTTCCGGTTCGCGGCGGAAGAGGCCCGCCGGTTCAACGGCGGCGAGGCGCAGCGACTCGACACCGACCTCGGCGGACAGGGACGGCTCGCCTTCACTCGCCGCTTCCCCAAGGGCGTCGTCCTCGGAATCGCGCCCTTCAACTTCCCGCTCAACCTCTGCGCCCACAAGATCGCCCCGGCGATCGCGGCCGGTGTGCCGATCATCCTGAAGCCCGCCCCGGCCACCCCGCTCTCCGGTCTGATCATCGGCGACCTGCTCTCGGAGGCGGCGACCGAACTCCCCACCGGCGCCTGGAGCATCCTCCCCGTCGCCAACGACCGCATGCCCGCCCTCGTCCAGGACGAGCGGCTGCCCGTGATCTCCTTCACCGGGTCCGAGAAGGTCGGCTACGCGATCATGGACTCGGCGCCGCGCAAGCACTGCACGCTGGAGCTGGGCGGCAACGGCGCGGCGGTCGTGCTGGCCGACTGGGCGAGCGACGAGGACCTCGACTGGGCCGCGACCCGGATCGCGACCTTCTCGAACTACCAGGGCGGCCAGTCCTGCATCTCCGTACAGCGGGTGATCGCGGACGCCTCCGTGTACGAGCGGCTGCTGCCGCGCATCGTCGCCGCGGTCGAGGCACAGGTCACCGGTGACCCCTCCGACGGCGCCACCGACGTGGGGCCGCTGGTGAGCGAGGACGCCGCCAAGCGCGTCGAGGCGTGGGTCCGGGAAGCGGTCGACGCCGGGGCCGCTCTCCTCACCGGCGGCAAGCGGGACGGCGCCACATACGCGCCGACCGTCCTCGCCGACGTACCCGCCGACGTGACGCTCTCCTGCGAGGAGGTCTTCGGGCCCGTCCTCACCGTGACGAAGGTGGCGGGGGAGGCCGAGGCCTTCGCCGCCGTCAACGACTCCAAGTACGGCCTCCAGGCGGGCGTCTTCACGCACGATCTGCAGACCGCCTTCCGCGCCCACCGCGCGCTGGAGGTCGGCGGCGTGGTCGTCGGCGACGTGCCGTCCTACCGCGCCGACCAGATGCCGTACGGCGGAGTGAAGCAGTCCGGCGTCGGTCGGGAGGGCGTGCGCTTCGCCATGGACGACTACACGTACGAGCGGGTGATGGTCCTGACGGGGCTCCAGCTCTGAACGTACACATCTCGGACATCTGGGCCCGGTTCCCGACGACCCCTAGCTTCTGACAATCATTTTCATGTACTCTGGGGTCAGATCCCGGGATGAAGGGGCCCGGCACCGATGCCTTCCGGTGCCGGGCCCCTTCTGTGTGTCGGCCTGCTTCCGGACCCTCAGCCGGAGAAGCCGACGTGCGCCAGCCGCAGCGGGCCGCGCAGCTTGAGGTGGACGTCGTGCACGCCGGCGGCCGAGACGGCGGCGCGCAGGGTCGTGTACGTGTACGGGTCCGTGGTGGGGGTGTCGAGCGTCAGCGTCGCCAGCACCGGACCCCCGATGAGGGAGAACTCGACGCTCCCCCCGCCCGCCGCCTCCACCGTCATCTCGGTGACACCCGCGCCGAAGTCGCAGTCGTGGAAGAGGAGTTCACCCGATTCACCGCCCACGGGCGTCACCGCGTCGCCCGACACCTTCGTACGGTCGACGATCTCCGTGCCGCGCTGCTCGTTGAAGTCCGCCGCGTTCAGGCCGTGGGTGACGACCGGGCGCGGGGCGACCGGCTCGCCCTCGACGGCGACGGTCCTGCGGAGGCGGATGTCCTCGCTCGACGCGCCGGCCAGCAGTTCGTACGCGCCCGGCTCCAGATGCCAGGTGCCGTGCGCCACGTCCCAGAACTGAAGGACGGAGAGTGGGAGTCGGAAGGTCAGCTCCGTCGAGGCGCCGGGGGCGAGGGTGACGCGGCGGTGGCCGAGCAGCTCGCGGCGCGGGCGGGGGACCGAGGGGTTCTCGGCGCGGACGTAGAGCTGGGCGACCTCGTCGGCGGTCACCGCGCCCGTGTTGGTGACGGTGAAGGCGACCGTCAGCTCGCCCTCACCCACATGGGTGCGGAGGTTTCCGTACGCGAACTCCGCGTACGACAGGCCGTGGCCGAACGGGAACAGCGGGGTGCCCTCGAAGTAGAGGTACGTCTGGCGGGCGCCGATCACGTCGTAGTCGAGGAGGTCGGGGAGGTCCGCGTCGGCGGCGTACCAGGTCTGCGGGAGGCGGCCCGCGGGGGAGACGTCACCGGCGAGGACCCGGGCGAGGGCGGTGCCCGCGGCCTGGCCGCCGTGCGCGGTCCACACGACGGCGGGCAGCTCGGCGGGGTCGACCGCGTACGGGTAGGCCGAGACCAGGACCAGCGCGGTGTTCGGGTTGGCGGCGCGGGCCGCGCGCAGCAGGCGCTCCTGGTGGGCGGGGAGGGCGAGGGTCGGGCGGTCCTCGGTCTCGCGGCCGTTGATGTGCGGGTCGTTGCCCGCCACCACGACGACCACGTCGGCCGCGGCGGCCGCCCTGGTCACGGCCTCCTCACCGGACTCGGTCACCATGAGCTCGAAGATCTCCGGATGCGCGTCGTTCTCGTCGGCAACCTTTACGCCGTCGGCGCCGACAGTGACGTACCGGCCTGTCCCTGTGTGCTTGAGGAGGTGACCGTTCCCATGGGATTCGGAGGGCTCCAGGCGGAAGGTCTCCTGGACGACCCAGCCGCCGGGCCGGTCGGCCGAGGCGCGCAGACGGCCGTCGTCGGCGACCGAGAGGTAACGGCCGTCCGGCGCGCGGAAGGTGAGCACGCCCTCGCCCCAGTCGATGAGGGCCAGCTCGGTGCCGTCGGCGTCCGTGGTGAGCGGTGGCAGGTCCGTGCGGCCGGCGAGGAGCGCCGGGTCGAGGGCGCCCTCCGCGCCGCGCACCTCGTCGGTGGCGTCGGCCGCCTCGGGCACGGACACATACGCGCCGGTGGACAGCGCCTTGAGGCGGACGCGGTCCACGCCCTCCGCGAACGTCACACGCTCGGCGCCGAAGCGGTCGTACAGGCCTTCGAGCGGGGTCGAGCGGTGGATGAGGGTGCCGCTGTACCAGTCGAGCTTGCACTCGTCGGCGAGCAGACCGACGACGGCGATGCGGGCGTCGGCTGCGAGCGGCAGCAGGCCGCCCTCGTTCTTCAGCAGGACGACCGCCTGCTCGGCGGCCTCCTGGGCGAGGGCGCGGTGGGCCGGGGTGTCGAAGTCCTTGACGTCGGCGTACGGGTCGGTCTCGGGGTCGAACTCGCCGAGGCGGAAACGGACCGAGAGCTGCCGGCGGACCGCCTCGTCGATGTCGTCCGAGTCCAGCAGACCCTGGTCCAGGGCGCCCCGGATGCGTCCGATCATCGTCGAACTCTCCGTGCCATGGTCGGTGAAGCTGTCGACGCCGGCCCGCAGCGAGGCGGCGGTCGCCTCCTCGTGGGTGTCGTAGTAGTGCTCGGAGTCGACGAGGTTCGACGGCGCGCCCGCGTCCGAGCAGACGAGCAGATGCTCGTCCGTCCAGGCACGCAGATGCTCGCTCAGATAGGGCGAGACATGGTTGGGGCGGCCGTTGACCAGGTTGTACGCGGGCATCACGCCGGCCACCGCGCCCGCCTCGACCGTCTCGCGGAAGGCCCGCAGGTCGTACTCGTGCAGGACGCGGGGGCGGACCGAGGAGGACGTGACGGAGCGGTCGGTCTCGTTGTTGTGGGCCAGCCAGTGCTTGAGCACGGGGGCCGTCCGCCAGTACGTCGGGTGATCGCCGCGCAGGCCGCGGGTGTACGCGGTCGCGATCGCCGAGGTCAGCCTGGGGTCCTCGGAGTAGCCCTCCTCGTTGCGGCCCCACAGGGGGTGGCGCAGCAGGTTGACCGTGGGGGACCAGACGTTGAGCCCGACGCGGTCGTCGCGGGCGCGCATGGCGCGGGTCTCCATGGACACGGCCTCGCCGACGCGGCGTACGAGGTCCTCGTTCCAGGTCGCGCCGAGGCCGATGGCCTGCGGGAACACTGTCGCGGGGCCCATCCAGGCCACCCCGTGCAGGGCCTCCTGGCCGGTGCGGAAGGCGGCCACCCCGAGACGGTCGACGGCGGGTGCGAACTGGTGCAGGAACGCGATCCTCTCGTCCAGGGTGAGCCGCTGGAGCAGATCGTCGATGCGCTTCGCGAGCGGCAGCTGCGGATCGCGGAAAGGCGGCGTGGGCGGCGTCTGTGCGGTCACGTGGGATCCCTTTGCGGTGGAGCGGCGAGGCGCTTTCGAAGCGCTTCGATGCTCATTCGACGGTGGGGTGGGTGTCAAGAGACCAAGGCGCAACGGATTCGTTTCCTCACTGTCATGTCCGCCGTCGGTGCTGATCACTCAGGTCCTTTGTATGCCCGGGGAATTGTGGAAACGACTCTTGTGCACCCCCACAGGTTCACTTAACCTCGCAGCAACATCGAAGCGCTTCGACGACGGAGGGGGCGCATCGCGTGCTCACCACCCTCCGATGGCCACCGCTTCAGCACAGCCAGATCCACTCGAGACACCGCAGCCGACGGCTCCCCCGCCGGGTGTCCTGGTGTGCGCCATGAAGGGTTGACGCAATGACGCCGAACTCCGCCACCTCCTCCGGGCCCAGCCGGAGAAGCTTCCTCGCCTCCACGGCGGTCGCCGCCGCCGCGGTGACCGGGGGCGTGCCGCTGCTGTCCGCCTGTGGCGGCTCGGACAGCGGCTCGCGTGAGGGCACCACGTCGGGCAAGGACGCCAAGAAGATCCTTCCGGCGTACGTGGCCAGCAACGTGGTGAAGCCGGACATCCCGTCCAAGAACGGTTCGTCGATGGGCTTCACCGCCAAGCTCGACGGCGGCGCCCTCAAGACCTCGGTCGCGAAGAAGCTCGGCAAGGGCGGCAAGGTCACCATCATGTCGCCGTTCTGGGGCTCGCCGCCGAAGGGCGACAACCCCTACTACAGGTCCATGAACGACCTGATCGGCGTCGACGTCCAGTGGCGCAACCAGGACGGCAACACCTACGACCAGAAGCTCGGCGCGGTCCTCGCCTCCAGCGACGTCCCGGACGTGGTCGTCATCCCCGGCTGGAACATGATGGGCAAGATACCCAGCGCCATCATCAGCAAGTTCGCCGACCTCGGCCCGTACCTGTCCGGCGACAAGGTCAAGGAGTACCCGAACCTCGCGGCGATCCCCAGCGACGCCTGGCAGCGCTCCATCTTCGGCGGCAAGCTGATGGGCCTGCCCCAGCCCGCCCCCTCCCTCCAGACCATCGTGCCCCTGTACCGCCAGGACATCTTCGACAAGGAGGGCTACGAAGTCCCGCGGTCCGCCGAGGAGTTCATGGCCCTGTGCAAGGAGATCACCAACCCCAGGGCCAAGCGGTGGGCCTGCGGTGACATGAAGTGGACCGCGTTCAACACGTTCGGCGTGCTCGGCGGCGGGGAGAAGCCGCTCTGGTGGAACCTGGTCGACGGCAAGCTGATCAACCGCATCGAGACGCCGGAGTACCTGGAAGCCATCGAGTGGACGCGCAAGCTGTTCGCCGCCGGAGTCGTCCACCCCAATTTCAAGCTGGGCAAGAGCCAGATCGCCGACCCGGCACCCAAGTTCGCCGCCGGCGAGTTCCTGATCTGGGACAACAACATCGTCCATTGGTACGGCCAGCAGGCCTCCCAGGCCACCCAGAACCCCGACTTCAAGGTCTGGGGCATGGACATCTGGGGCCACGACGGCGGTGACCCGACGCTGTACGCCGCGAACCCGGCCGGCATCTTCGCCTTCGTCAGCAAGAAGGCCTCCGAGTCCGTCATCCGCGACGTCCTGGCGGTCGCCAACGTCACCGCGGCGCCGTACGGCACCAAGGAGTGGATGATGACCAACTACGGCGTCGAGGGCACGCACTACACCATCAAGGACGGCGTCCCCGTCAAGAACGACCAGGGCAACAACGAGGTCATGAACGCCTACGTCATGGTGGCGAGCCCCGCCGCGACCACCGCGCACCCCGACCTGCCGGACTACACCAAGGCCATGGTCGAGTGGGAGCAGCGGATGGGGGGCTTCACCAAGAAGTCGTCCTTCTGGGGCCTGCAGATCACCGAGCCCTCCCGTTACACCAACCTCTCCAACGACTTCGAGCAGCTCGAGGACGACATCATCCGCGGGCACAAGAAGATCAGCGACATGCAGCAGGCCGTCGCCGACTGGAAGAGCAAGGGCGGCGACAAGCTGCGCGACTGGTACAAGAAGCTTCTCGACGAGAACGGCTCGGCGGCGAGCTGACCAGGCTCTGAGGCAAGGAGAACAGCCGTGTCCCACAGCACGGTGCCTCGGAGCAGCGCCGAGGCCAGCACGCCGGAGGAGACCCCGGTGACATCCGGCGGCACCACCGGCTCCCCGGAGAAACGCCCCCCGGAGAAGCTGAGCCTGCGGCTCAGGTTCCGACGCGACCGCGTCCTGCTCCTGATGACGCTGCCGGCCGTCGTCCTGGTCATGGTCTTCAACTACCTGCCGATCCTCGGCAACGTCGTCGCCTTCCAGGACTACGACCCGTACATCAGCGACAACGGCATCGTGTCCATGCTGAACAGCCCCTTCGTGGGCCTGGAGAACTTCCAGCGGATCTTCGAGGACTCGGCCTTCTGGAACGCCGTCGAGAACACGCTGGTGCTGTTCTTCATCCAGCTCGTGCTGTTCTTCCCGATCCCGATCCTGCTCGCGCTGCTCATCAACAGCGTGGTCCGGCCCCGGGTGCGGGCCGTCGCGCAGGCCGTGCTCTACCTGCCGCACTTCTTCTCCTGGGTGCTGGTCATCGCCGTCTTCCAGCAGATGTTCGGCGGCGCGGGGATGCTCTCCCAGCTGCTCAGGGAGAACGGGTACGACGGCCTCGACATCATGACCAACCCGGACACCTTCGCCTTCCTGATCACCGCGCAGAGCGTGTGGAAGGACGCCGGGTGGGGGATCATCGTCTTCCTCGCCGCGCTGGCCTCGGTGCCCACGGACCATTACGAGGCCGCCGCGATGGACGGCGCCGGACGCTGGCGCCGCATGTGGCACGTCACGCTTCCCGCCCTGCGTCCGGTGATCGCCCTTCTCCTCGTGCTGCGCGTCGGTGACGCCCTGACCGTCGGGTTCGAACAGATCCTGCTGCAACGCGACGGCGTCGGACCGGGCGCGGGCGAGGTCCTCGACACCTTCGTGTGGTGGAACGGCGTGCGCAACCAGGACTTCGGCTATGCGGCCGCCGCCGGTCTGGTCAAGGGCGTGGTCAGCATCGGCCTGGTTCTCGCCGCGAACAAGGTGGCCCATCTCATGGGCGAGCAGGGGGTGTACAAGAAGTGACAGCCGTGATGTGGGAGCCGCGCCAGGACACCGATCCGGCCCGGCAGCAGAGGAAGCCCCGTTGGTGGCAGGCACCGCCCCGACCGTCCTGGGAGGAGGAGCCCTCGAAGGCCGGCCTGGCGGGCAAGGGCATCGCCCTGTCGTTCGCCTGCCTGGCGGTCCTCTTCCCGTTGTGGATCGTGATCGTCACCAGTCTCTCGTCGCGGAAGACCATCGACGAGGCGGGCGGCCTGGTGATGGTGCCGAAGGGCATCACCTTCATCGCCTACGAGGAACTGCTCAGCGGCGGCCAGGTCACGCGCGCCGCGGTCATCAGCATCGTCATCACCCTGGTCGGCACACTGTTCTCGATGGCGGTGTCCGTCCTGTGCGCCTACGGCCTGTCCCGCTCCGGATCCCTCGGCCACAGCTGGATCCTGATGACGCTGCTGGCGACCATGTTCTTCAGCGCCGGTCTCATCCCCACGTACCTGCTGGTGCAGTCCCTCGGTCTGATGGACAGCTATCTCGCGCTGATCCTGCCGAGCGCGGTGAGCATCTTCAACATCCTGGTGCTGCGCGGCTTCTTCATGGGGATCTCGCAGGAACTCATCGACAGCGCGCGCATCGACGGCGCCGGGGACTTCCGGATCCTCTGGCAGATCGTCATGCCGCTGTCGCGGGCGGTTCTCGCGGTGATCACGCTGTTCTACGCCGTCGGGTACTGGAGTGCCTGGTTCAACGCGTCGCTCTACCTCAACGAGCAGGACATGATGCCGTTGCAGAACGTCATGATCCAGCTCGTGCAGAAGCAGGAAGCCCCGGTCGGTCTGAGCCAGGCCATCAGGACCGGTCAGCTGTCGGGGCTGGCCATCCAGATGGCGGTCATGGTCATGGCCCTGCTCCCCGTCGCCGTCCTCTCCCCCTTCGTCCAGAAGCACTTCAAGAAGGGCATGCTCACCGGCGCGATCAAGGGCTGACCGGGGCGCCTATGAGCTCGGGGGTCCGGGTTGGTCGGCGGGTGCGGGTTGTGTGTGGTTGCTCGCGCAGTTCCCCGCGCCCCTGAGCGGCATGGGGCGCGCCCGGCGCCCTCAAGGGGCGCGGGGCTGTGCCGATATGCGGCTCCGCCGCGTGGGCGCGAGCAACCCCCACTCACCCGCATCCGCCGACGAACCACACTGATCGAGCTCTTGGGCGACCCAACCCCGCCCGTCTCCCAGAAGAGGTATGTCATGCACACGCCCCAGGCGAGCCACCGCTCCCTCCTCGCCGGAACCGCAGCCGCCGCCGCAGTCACCGCCCTCCACCCTGCTCTGGCCCACCTGGCGACGAACGGGCGCGGCATCCAGTACGGGGAGCCGGTCTGATGCCGAAAGCGACGCAGGCGGACCCGAGGGACGCCACCCGGCCCCGACCCGGCCTGAACGACGCCACGCGCGGCCGGGTCCTGTTCGGCGGTGACTACAACCCCGAGCAGTGGCCGGAAGAGGTGTGGCACGAGGACGTACGCCTCATGAAGGAGGCGGGCGTCAACTCCGTCACCCTCGGCGTCTTCTCCTGGGCGAAGCTCGAACCCCGCCCCGGAGCAAGGGAGTTCGGCTGGCTGGACCGCCTGATGGACCTGATGCACGACAACGGCATCGGCGTCGTCCTCGCCACCCCCACCTCGTCACCACCGCCGTGGATGGGCCGTCTCCACCCCGAGACCCTGCCGCGCGACGAGAACGGGCAGGTCGAGTGGTGGGGCTCCCGCCAGCACTTCTCGCACTCCAGTGACACCTACCGCCGTTACGCCGCCGCCATCACCGAGGATCTGGCCGCCCGCTACGCCGGTCACCCGGCCCTCACGATGTGGCACATCAACAACGAGTACTGCACCTACGACTGGGGCGACGAGGCGGCGGCCACCTTCCGCGACTGGCTCCGGCGGAAGTACGGCACGCTCGACGCGCTCAACGAGGCCTGGGGCACGGCCTTCTGGAGCCAGGGCTACGACGGCTGGCACGAGATCCTCCCGCCGCGCCGCGCCCACTACATGAAGAACCCCACGCATGTGCTGGACTTCAAGCGCTTCACGAGCGACATGCTCCTGGAGTGCTACGTCATCGAGCGCGACATCGTCCGCCGGCACACCCCGCACATCCCGGTCACCACCAACTTCATGCCGATGTGGGCGGGCCAGGACGCGTGGCGCTGGGCCGAGGAGGAGGACGTCGTCTCGGTCGACATCTACCCGGATCCGCGCGACCCGCTCGGCGCCCAGAACGGCGCCCTCGTCCAGGACATGACCCGCTCCCAGGCCGGCGGCGGTCCGTGGATGCTCATGGAGCAGGCCGCCGGACCCGTCAACTGGCGCGGCGTCAACCATCCCAAGCCGCGCGGCCTCAACCGCCTGTGGTCCCTCCAGGCCGTCGCCCGGGGAGCGGACGCCGTCTGCTACTTCCAGTGGCGGCAGTCCCGGCAGGGCGCGGAGAAGTTCCACTCCGGCATGGTCAGCCACGCGGGCGAACAAGGCCGCACCTACCAGGAGATCAAACAGCTCGGCGCCGAACTGGCAGCAATCAGCGACAAAGTGACAGACCGTCACATCGACGCCGACGTGGCCGTCCTCTTCGACTGGAACTCCTGGTGGGCCGGTGCCCAGGACGGCCGGCTGTCGTCGGAGGTCGACCTGCCCCAGGTCGTACGCTCCTGGCATCGCGCCCTCTGGGAGGCACAGCTCACCACCGCCTTCGCCCACCCGGAGCACGACCTCTCCGCGTACAGACTCGTCGTCGTACCGCAGCTCTACCTGCTCACCGACACGGCCATCGAGAACCTCCTCGCGTATGTCCGCGGCGGCGGCACCCTCGTCAGCGGCTTCCTGACCGGCGTCGCCGACGAGGACGACCGCGTGCGCCCCGGCGGCATGGACGCACGGCTCCGTGACCTCTTCGGCATCCGCACCCTGCACGAGTGGTGGCCGCTGGACGCGGGCGAGACCGCCGCATGCGACGGTTTCCAGGGGACTTTGTGGTCCGAGGAGATCGAGGCGGCGGCGGACGCGGACGAGGTCATCCCCTACAAAGGCGGCGAACTCGACGGCCTTCCGGCGGTGTTGAGGAAGGGGCGCGCCTGGTACGTCTCCACGCTCCCCGAACCGGCCGAGCTGCGCGGCTTCTTGGCGCGGGTGGCCGCCGACGCGGGGGTGCGGCCGGTGCTCGACGGACTGCCCGACGGGGTCGAGGCGGTGCGGCGCGGCGAGGTGCTGTTCGTGCTCAACCACCGCCGCGACGAGGTCACCGTCGACGTGCCGGGCACCCACCGTGACCTGCTGACGGGCGCGACCGTCACCGCATCGCTGTCGCTCGGCCGGTACGGCGTGGCGGTGCTGACATCATGACCACGCACACGAGCGACACGACCACGCACGCGCGGCAGCACGGCACTTGGGAACCGGCCCCCGCCACCCGCTGGGAGGACGCCTTCCTGAGCGGCAACGGCCGACACGGCGCCATGGTGTTCGGCGATCCGAACGACGACCGCGTCATCGTCAACCACCACACTCTCGTACGCCCCAACGGTGGTGAGACCGCGCGGCCGCCGCGCCTCGCCGAGGAACTCGCCTCGCTCCAGGACCGGTTGCTCGCCGGGGACCTGACCGCCGCCGAAGGGTTCACGGACGGACGGGAGTTGCAGTGGGTGCAGCCCTTCCACCCCGCCTTCCAGGTGCGGCTGAGGCGGGCGGACGAGGGCAGGCGCGGCTACCGCCGCTCGGTCGACTTCACCACCGGTGTCGTCGAGGCGGAGTGCGACGGCTGGCGCAGCCGCGTCTTCGTCTCCCGTGCGGACGACGTGATCGTCCAGTGCGTCACGGGGCACCGGCTCACCCTGGACATCGACCTCGACCACCGGCTGCCGGGCGCGCCCACCGGCCTGGGGGTCGGTCACGGCGCGGTCCTCATCCCCGAGGGCGCGTCGCTGAGCCTGCGCGCCCGCTACCCGGGCAGCGACCGCGCGTACACCGGCACCACGCTCGTCGCCGTCACCGGCGGCCGTACGACCCTCACCCCGCCCGGCGTACAGGTGGAACGGGCCCAGTCCGTGCTGCTGCTCACCCGGGTACGGCGGCACACCGGCGAGCTGGACGCGATGGAAGAACGGCAGGGGCTGCTGGAACTGCTGCGGGAGCACGACCCCTACGGCGACCTCCTGGAGCGTCACCTCCACCTCCACCGGACCGCCTACGACCGGGCCTCACTCACCCTCGACGCCGACGACACCGAGCGCTCCCTGCCCGGCTCCCAGCTGATCCGCCGCCCCCACAGCCCCGCTCTCCTCGAACGCCTCTTCGCCGCCGGCCGCTACCACCTCCTCTCCTCCAGCGGCCTGCTTCCGCCCCGGCTCGTCGGTCTGTGGACCGGCGACTGGAACACGGCCTGGTCGGGGGCGTTCACCAACGACGCCAACCTCAATCTGCAGACGTCCTCCGCCGCGGCCGCCGCCCTTCCCGAAGTCACCGAGGCACACGCCTCCCTGATCCATGGTCAGCTCGCCGACTGGCGGGACAACGCACGGGCGATCTTCGGTGCCCGGGGTGTCGTCGCCCCGCCGCACTCCGACGGTGAGACCGGTCTGACGTACCACTTCAGCCGCGAGTACCCGCTGCACCTGTGGACGGCGGGCGCCGACTGGCTGCTGAAGCCGCTCGTCGACCACGACGAGACCCGCGGCGAACGCGACCCGCGCACGGCCTCCGCCCTCGCCGAAGTCGCCCTGTTCTACGAGGACTTCCTCACCCGCACGGACGCCGACGGAAACATCGTCGTGGTCCCCTCCTACTCGCCCGAGAACCGTCCCGCGAACGCGAGCTGGGGCGCGATCAACGCGGCCATGGACCTGTCGGCCGCCCGGCACGCCCTGCTCACGGCCGCCGAGTACCACGCGGACCAGACCGAGCGGGCGGACCGCTGGCGGGCGCTCGCCGACCGGCTCCCGCCCCATCGCATCAACGCCGACGGCGCCCTCGCCGAGTGGGCCTGGCCGGGCCTCGACGACACCTACGACCACCGCCATCTGAGCCATCTCTACGGCGTCTGGCCCCTGGAGGAGATCAACCCGTACGACACCCCGGACCTCGCGGCCGCCGCTCACCGCGCCCTCGAACTGCGCGGCGCGGAGAACGACTCGGCCCACGGCCATCTGCACCACGCCCTCGTCGCGGCCCGGCTGCGCGACGGCGAACGGGTCGCGCACGCCCTCGGCCAGGTCCTCGACGGGGACTTCTTCCACGCCTCCCTGATGAGCGCGCACTACCCGAAGCGCGACGTCTACAACGCGGACGCCGCGCACACCCTGCCCGCCGTGCTGATCGAGATGCTCGTGCAGTCGACACCGGACCGCCTGGTGCTGCTGCCCGCGCTCCCGGCGGCCTGTCCGACGGGCCGGCTGCGAGGCGTCCGCACGAGGTTCGGGGCCGAACTCGACCTCACCTGGAGCCCGCAAGACGTGACCGCGGTGATCCGCCCCACCCGGAACCGCCGCGTCGAACTCCGGACTTTCTCCGGCGCCGAGCCGCTCGACCTCGTCGCCGGAGAAGACCGCGTCCTCACTGTGGAGGCGCGGTAACCCCCGCAATTCCCCCCACCCATGGAAGGAACACGACACCCCATGGCAACACGCACCCGCACCCGTACCCTGGGCCGTATCGGCAAGGCCCTGCTGCCCCCCGCCCTCGCGCTCGGCGCCACCATCGGCCTCGCCTCCGCCCCCGCCTCGGCCGCCGTCTGGAACTCCTGCGACCAGTGGGGCAACACGAGCCTCAACGGCTACACGCTCTACAACAACATCTGGGGCTCCGGCGCCGGCAGCCAGTGCATCTGGGCCAACTCCGGCACCAACTGGGGGGTGTGGGCCAACCACCCCAACACCGGCGGCATCAAGTCGTACCCCAACTCCAAGAAGGTGATCAACAAGACGATCACCTCGCTCGGCTCGCTCAACAGCAACTACAACGTCACGGTCCCGTCGTCCGGCGCGTACAACACGTCGTACGACATCTGGGACACGGACTACGACTACGAGATCATGCTCTGGGTCAACTACAACGGAGCCGTCGGCCCGCTCGGCACCTCGCAGGGCACGGTGACGCTCGGCGGCCACACCTGGACCGTCTACAAGGGCAACAACGGCGCGAACGAGGTCTTCTCGTTCCTGCGGACCTCCGACTCCAGCTCCGGCAGCGTCCAGATCCTCCCCATCCTGAAGTGGATCAAGGACACCAAGGGCTGGATGGGCAACGAGACCATCGGTGACGTGCAGTTCGGCTTCGAGGTCACCTCGTCGTCCGGCGGCCTGGACTTCGCCACCAACAACCTGACCGTCAGCAGCAGCTGACGTTCGACGGGGGTTGAGCCGTACAGAGGCCAGAGAGCCGGTGCCGTGCCCCCATGCGGCACCGGCTCGGGTCCCGCTACGCCCCGGCCTGAGGCGTCAGCCGGATCAGCAGCACGCCGGGGGTGCGCGGCAGCGACACCCGCAGTTCGCCGGTGTCCGGGTCCCAGACCGCCGCCGACTCCGCCCGCGCTGCGGACGGATGCAGGATCTCCGCTCGGACGGGGCCGCCATGGTCCGCCAAGTGCGCTACAGGCAGCCGCACTTCGGAGTCACCACCGCGCCGCCACACCGAGAGGTACGACGGTCCGCCCGGCACCCGCAGCCCCAGCGCCGGCCACTCGTCCGTCCACCCCGGCATACCGAGCGGCCAGAACGGCACCGCACACGCCAGATCGCCGCGGATCGACTTGTACGTGTCCACCGCGTCCCGCACGAGACGGAGTTGACCCTCCGTCATGCGGTCGAGGTGGCCGGAGAGGTGCATGCGGCCCAGGAGCGCCCCGCCGAGGATGAAGGTGATCAGGCCGTCGTCGTGGTCCGGCTGGGGGTAGGCCCAGACGGCGCCCTGCTCCGGCGGTACCGCCGTGGGCGCGGCGGCGGCGATCGGCGGGTAGCGGAGGGGGTCCTGTTGGTCGCTGGTGGACTGGAGCTGGGCGACGGCCAGGGTGGCGCCGTCCATGCGCATACCGCCGGAGGCGCAGTTCTCGATCACCAGCCGCGGGTAGCGGTCCAGGACGCCGGAGAGCCAGTCCAGGTAGGCGTGGGCGTGGCCGAGGAGGCCGGCGCCGGGGGAGAGGTCGCCGGGGCCGCTGGTGCCGGGGTCGATCACGATGTTGTAGTCGAGCTTCAGATAGCCCACGCCCCAGTCGCCGACGAGGCGGTCCACCGTCTTGTCGAGGTGGGCGCGGGCGGCCGGGTGGCGCAGGTCGAGCTGGTGGCGGCCCTGTTCGCTCAGACGTACACCGTCGCGCTGGAAGAAGGCCTCCGGCGGGAGCTCGGCCGCGACCGGGCTGCGGACACCGACGACCTCCGGCTCCAGCCACAGCCCGGGCACCATGCCACGTTCCCGGATCCGGTCCAGTACGGCCCGGATGCCGCCGCCGGCTCCTTCGCCGGGGAAGCGGCGCGGCGACGGCAGCCAGGCGCCGACGCCGTCCCACCAGCCGCCGTCCACCGAGTCGTCGTACCAGCCGGAGTCGACACAGAAGTACTCCGCGCCCGCGTCCGCCGCCGCGTCGATCAGCGGCAGCAGCTTCTCGGTCGTGGGGTCGCCCATCAGCGTGTTCATGTAGTCGTTGAAGACGACGGGGAGCGTGACATGGTCGGGGTGCGGGCGGCGGACGGCCCGGCGGTACACGGTCAGAGCCCCCAGCGCCTCGTCGAGCCCCGAGCCGCCTCCAGAACCGTGCCCGGCCCCGAGAGCCAGCGCGGCCGGCACAGTCGTGAACTCCTCGCCCGGCGCCAGCCGTACCCGCCACTGGTGCTCGGCGTCGGTCGGGCCGTTCACCGCCAGGTAGGTGCCGTGCGCGCGTTCCCCCAGGTCCCAGCGCCATCCGGCCGGCGACTCCACCTGCCAGACCCACGCGCGGCCCCCGCTCCCACCCCGTTCCGTGAGCGCCCCCATCGCCAGATGCCCGTCGCTCGGCCAACTGCCCCGCCCGGTGAGGGCGAGCGCGGCCCGGCTGTCGTGCTGATGGACGTCCACGCTGATGTCGGCGACGGTGTCGCGCAGCGGCTCGGCATACCAACGGCATTCCGCGAGCCAGTCGTTGCGCGCCCGATGCACGTCGAGGGCGCCCGGGGAGGGGAGTCCGCCGAGGAGGAGGCTGCTGACGGACTGGACGACGAGGGGGTCCGTGCCTTCGTTGCGGAGCCGCACCCGGGAACGCAGGACGGCCACCCCGGTGGGGGAGGACAGCTCGACGAGGGCAGTCAACCCGCTTGCCGTGTCGTGGAGTTCGACGGTCAGCCGTTCCCAGTCGGCGCCACTGTCACAGCGGTGACCCCGGTACGCGAGCCGCGCCCCGAAGGCCGTACCGGTGAAGCGGGGCCCCGACCACCCGCTGCCCTGCCCGAACGCGGTCAACTCGACGAGGGGAAGGGCTGCTTCAGGGTCGGCCGTATCACCGGAGGGGCCCAGCCGGACCAGCCGCAGCGTTCCGTCGGCGGCCGTCGCGAACGCGGTCTCGATCGCCGGATGCCCCCAAGTGAACGCCGCCTTCGCGGAGTTGGGGCCAGTGCCGCTGTCCGTCAGGTCACGTCCGCCGAAGTCGCTTGCGCCCGAGTCCAAGGTCGCTTCCCCTCCTGAGCCGTCCCGTCCGTGCGCGCTCCACCGCCGGAGGCGCCCGCGTGAATCCCTCGTTACGTTCTCTTGACGCCCTCTGTGTGACCGGTCACAATCCTGGCATGAATGTGACCGGTCACACAAGGCGCCCGGCGAGCATCCGGGACGTCGCGACCGCCGCCGGGGTCTCGTACCAGACCGTCTCCCGGGTGATCAACGGCCACCCCAGCGTCAAGCACACGACGCGGGAGCGGGTGCTGGCGGCCATCGACGAGCTGGGGTTCCGGCGGAACGCCACCGCGCTCGCGCTGGCCAGCGGCCGTAGCCGGGCCGTGACCGTGCTGACCGCCAACACCACGCACTACGGCTACGCCTCGATCCTCCAGGGTGTCGAGGAGGCGGCGCGCGCGGCGTCGTACGCGGTCGGGATCGGTGTCCTCGAATCGGCGGACGAGGCCGCCGTCGCCGCCGAGGTGCAGCGGGCGGCGGACGCGGGCGGCGGGCTGATCGTGATCGCCTACGATCCGGCCGGGGTGGCGGCCCTCGGGGCGGTCCCCGCCGAACTACCGGTGGTCGGCGTCGTCGAGACCCCCGCGACCACGCCCGACGGCGACCGCCCCTGGGTGTGGACCGACGACCGCGAGGCCGCCTACGAGGCGACCCGCCATCTGCTCTCCCTCGGCCACGAGACCGTGCACTACGTCGCGATCCCGTCCAGCACACGGCGGACCAGCGCCGCCCGTACCACCGGCTGGCGGCAGGCGCTGCGCGAGGCCGGAGCGCCCGAACCCCGTCCGCTGCAGGGGAGTTGGGGCCCGGCGGGCGGCCACGCGGCCGGGTCGAAGCTGGCCGCGGACCCGTCCGTGACCGCGATCCTCTGCGGCAACGACGACCTCGCCCTCGGTGTGCTGCGCGCGCTGCACGAGGCGGGGCGGTCCGTGCCCGGCGAGGTGAGCGTCGCCGGGTTCGACGACGCCCCGCACTCCGCCTATCTGACCCCGTCCCTGACGACCGTGCGCCTGGACTTCACGGGCCTCGGCCGGGCCGCGTTCGCCCTGCTGCACGGGGTGGTGGAGGAGTCCGCGCAGATCGCTCCGCACCCCGTCTCCGTACCGGAACTGGTGGTGCGGGAGAGCGCGGGGCCGCCGCCCGCCAAGACCTGAACGCCCCGTACGAGCACAGCTGTTCCGCATCTCGCCCTGCCCTGAACCACCTGTTCTCGAAAGGCACGCGATGAAGACAAGAGCTCTCCCGACGCTGGCCCTCATCTGCGCCCTCGGCCTGGCCGCCACCGCGTGCAGCGATCCCACGGCGGGGACCTCCGGCGCGGACACGGACACGAAGAACGCGGCCGTCGACCCCACCGCCCGCCTCGACGGCGTGAAGCTGACCATGTGGACCGCGCAGAACACGGTGAACGCGCCCCAGCAGGTCATCGACGCCTTCGAGAAGGCCACCGGCGCCGAGGTGGAGACCCAGGCGGTCCCGGACCTGTACGAGCAGAACGTGCCGACCAAGCTCGCCTCCGGCGACCGCCCCGACCTGATGTTCTGGCAGCCGTCCATCTCCACCCTCCCCTTCGTCCAGCCGCGGCAGAACCTCCTCACCCTCGACGGGGAGCCGTGGGAATCCAAGCTCGGCGACACCGAGAAGTCGCTCGGCATCATCGACGGCAAGCGGTACGCGGCGATCGTCACCAGCCCCGCCATGCTCGGCGTCTACTACAACAAGGACGTCTTCAAGCAGGCCGGCCTCGCCGAGAAGGACTTCCCGAAGTCGTACGACGAACTGCTGGCCCTCGGGCACACGGTCACCGACAAGACCGACGCGGCCGCCTTCTACGAGGCCGGCGGCGACAAGTGGCCCCTCCAGTGGCAGATGCAGGTGCAGCTCACCGACCTCGACAAGCAGTGGTGGGCGGACCTGAACGAGAACAAGGAGAAGTGGACCGACCCGGTCGTCGTGGGCGCGATCAAGAAGTACAAGGAGAAGCTGCTCGACGCGGGACTCGCCCAGAAGAACTACCGGACCGGCACCTTCACCGGGCAGGCCGACGCGCTGTGGAAGGGCGAGGCGGGCATGGTCCTCAACGTCACCTCCTTCCAGAGCCAGTTGCAGGCCAAGTACTCCACCGCGGAGATCGACGAGAAGATCGGCTGGTTCCCGATCGCCAACTCCGCCGCCACCGGCCTGTATTCGCCCGACCAGACCAACGGGGTCGTCGCCTTCAGGACCGGTGACGAGAAGCGGCAGAACGCGGCCCGCCAGTTCCTCGCCTTCTGGCTCGGCCCCGACTACGCCGACTACATCAAGGCGATGAAGATCCCGTCCGTACAGCCGTCCGTGCCCACCCCGGACGGGCTCCCGCAGACGTCGAAGGCCCAGGTCGCGGCGCTGCCCACCGCCATCGGCGTCTTCCAGGCCAAGGCGATCGTCGCCCCGGACACGCACCTCTACCTCGCCGACATGCTCTTCGACAAGAAGAGCCCGCAGCAGGTCGCCCAGGCCATCCAGGACCAGTTCGCACAGGTGGCGAAGGCCCAGGGCGCGCCCGGTTTCTGACCGGAGGGAGAGGCAGGGCCAGGGACAGACAGGGCTTCCGATGGCGGACACGGCCATACGTACGAACAAACAGGCACCCACGAGAGGCGAACCCCGGCGCGTGGGGCGGTTGCCCCGCGCCGCCGTGCACCACCCCTGGTGGTTCGCGCTCCCCGCGATCGTCGTCTTCGCGGGCTTCTTCCTGGTGCCCAACCTGCTCAACTTCTACTACCCGTTCACCAATTGGTCCTCCTACCACCCGGACATCGCCTTCACCGGCCTCGACAACTTCACGACCATCGCCGACGACGGCACCCTCGTCCGCGCGATCCGCACCACCCTGCTGTACGCCCTGCTCGCGGCGGTCTTCCAGAACGGCTTCGGGCTGGTCCTGGCCCTGCTGCTGGAGGACGACACCCGCTTCAACCGGATCTTCCGTGCCGTCTTCTTCCTGCCGGTGCTCATCTCGGCCCTCGCCACGGGCTACGTCTTCCAGGCGCTCCTCGACCAGGACGGCGCGGTCAACTCCGTGCTGGGCACGGACGTTCCCTGGCTGGGCTCCACGACCTGGACGCTCGTCGTCGTCACGCTCATCCACGGCTGGAAGTGGATGGGCCTGTCGATGCTGATCTATCTGGCGGGACTGAAGGGCATCCCGGGCGACATGCTCGAAGCCGCGCGCATGGACGGGGCCGGCCCCTGGCGGACCTTCTGGTCGGTGCGCTGGCCGATGCTCGCGCCGGCCCTCACCTTCAACGTCACCACGGCGCTCATCGGCTCGATGAACACCTTCGACATCGTGCAGGCCACCACCGGCGGCGGACCCGCCGCCTCCACGGAGGTCTTCAACATCTACATGTTCCGGATCTTCGGACAGGGCCTGTACGCCCAGGCCTCCGCGATGAGCCTGGTCCTCTTCCTGGTCGTGGTCGCCGTAGCGATCCCGCTGGTCATCGGGTTGCGGCGAAGGGAGCAGCTGCTATGAGTACGGTGATGTGGCGATACGGCCGCCCGGCCCTCGTCCTCCTCATCGCCGGGCTCGCCGTCGGCGTCCCCCTGTGGCTGGTCCTCGTCACCTCCGCCAAGCCGCAGGCGGAGGCCATCGAGCCGAACCTGGACCTGCCGGAGCACTGGCAGCCCGGCACCAACTACAAGGACGCCGTCGCCCAGGGCGAGATGCTGCGCGGCCTCCTCAACTCCCTGCTCGTCGTGGTCCCTTCGGTGGTCCTCGTGCTGATCCTCGGCGCGGGCGCCGCCTGGGTCTTCGCGCGCCGCAAGTCCAAGCTGGTCTCGGCGGCGTACGCGCTGTGCATCAGCGGACTGCTGCTGCCACCGGCCGTCATCACCATCGTGATGGAGCTGCGGCAGCTCGGTCTGGCGGGCACCCGGCCCGGAATGATCGCCGTCTACACCGGGATGTACCTCTCCACGTCGATCTTCTTCATGACGGGCTTCATCCGCGCCATCCCCGTGGAACTGGAGGAAGCGGCCCGGATCGACGGGGCGAAACCGTTCCGGATCTTCGCGCGGATCGTCCTTCCGCTCCTCAGGCCGGTCATCGCCACCGCGACGATCATGGTGATGCTCTACGCCTGGAGCGACATCTTCTACGCCTTCTTCGTCCTCGGCGGCGGAGACCGGGCCACCCTCCCGCTCAACCTCTACAAGGTCGCGAGCGCCCAGCTCTACCTCAACAACTGGCATCTCGTCTTCGCGTACGTCGTGGTGATGAGCCTGCCGATGGTCGCCGTCTTCCTCGTCGGCCAGCGAAAGATCGTGTCCGGAATCACCAGTGGAGCCGTCAAATGACTGGAGGTCCAACACAGTGAGCCCCCGCACCGGTACGAGATCCCGATCGAGAACCGCCCTGGTCACAGCACTACTTGGAGTCACCGCCATGGCAGGCACCCTCCCCGCCACCGGATCGTCCGCGGCGGCCTCCCCCACTCTCGACTTCGCTCGAGCGGGAGGTACCCCCATCGACCCGCAGCGCCTCACCGTCGACCTCTCCGCCTCCGAGGGCCCGGTGATGCTCGGCGCCAACGGCGCGCTGTACGGGCTCAGCGACGACGGGGTGCCCAGCGACGCGGCCCTCGCCCCCCTGAAGATCACCAGCATCTCGCAGAAGCCGGAGGGCGGCGCCCAGCACCCCAACGGCGACGCGCTGACCGTCTCCAAGTCGTTCTTCCGCAACGGCGGCGGCGAGATCAACGTGATGATGCAGGACATCTACGCCAAGTGGCCCTACGAGGACCTCGGCATCGACGACTACCTCCCCAAGGTCGACAAGATCGTCAAGGAGGTCGCGGCCGACCCGAACAGCGACCGCTTCGTCTACATCCCGTTCAACGAGCCCGACCAGATCTGGTACAAGCTCGACGTCGCCGACCAGGCGCAGTACGAGGTCAACCGCGACCGGTTCTTCCGGGACTGGAAGACGGTGTACGAGCGCATCCGAGCCATCGACCCGGACGCGCGGATCGCCGGCCCCAACGAGGCCGGCTACCACACCCGTCTGCTCACGGACTTCCTCACGTTCGCCAAGCGGGAGAACGTGCTGCCCCAGGTGATGACCTGGCACGAACTGGGCTCGGGTTCGCTCCGCGACTTCCAGGGCCACTACGACGACTACCGGTCCATTGAGCGGCGGTTGGGGATCGACCCGCTGCCGATCAACATCGACGAGTACGCCAACCGGCGTGACCTCTCCGTCCCCGGTCAACTCGTCCAGTGGGTCTCGATGTTCGAGCGGAACAAGGTGTACGCCAACCAGGCGTACTGGGACGCCGCCGGGAACATGGACGGCAACGTCGTCCGCTCCAACATCCCCAACGGCGGCTGGTGGCTCTTCCGCTGGTACGCCGGCCTGACCGGCGACACCGTCAAGGTGACCCCGCCGCAGGCCGACACCATCGACACCCTCCAGGGTCTCGCCTCCCTCGACGCCTCCCGCCGCCAGGCCCAGGTCCTGCTCGGTGGCTCCGCCGGCGACACGGACGTCGTCGTCCAGAAGGTCCCCCGGTCCCTCTTCGGCCGTACCGTCACCGCGACCGTCGCCGAGGCCGCCTGGTCCGGCTACGAGGGCCAGCACGCCACGCCGCGCGTCCTCGCCCGGACGAAGGTGCGGATCGCGGACGACGGCACGGTGACGGTCCCGCTGCGGGGCCTGCACAAGATGTCCGCGTACCGCGTCGTCCTCACCCCCGGCGGCTCCGGCACCCCCTCCGCCGTCTCCACCCCCTGGACCGGCTCCTACGAGGCCGAGGACGCCGCGATCACCGACGGCAAGGTCTACACCCAGGGCACCGTCAGCAACGCCAACGGCTACGCGGCCTCCGGCACCAAGGACGTCGGCTCGCTCAACCAGGCCACCAGCAAGGTCGACTTCACGGTGTCGGTCCCGAAGGACGGCACGTACGACCTGGCGATCCTCTACGGCAACCAGTCCGGGACCCCCGCCACCCAGAAACTGTTGGTCGACGGCGGCGACCCGGTCACCGTCACCTACCCCTCCACCGAGAACTGGACCTACCGCGCCAAGAAGGACCTCACCGTCCAACTCCCGGCGGGCACCCACCGGTTGACCCTCGCCAAGGGCGACGCCGAGGTCACCCTCGACCGCGTCGACCTCACCGCGCGCACCGGCGAGCCCGCCGCCTCGTACGAGGCCACGCTCGCGGACATCAGCGGCAAGCCGTCCTACGACTACTCCTCGTCGGCCGGTGTCGGCACCGGCGCGCTCGTGCTGCGCTCGGGCGACAAGGCGGTCTTCGACGTGTACGCCCCGCGCGACGGCTACTACCGGGTGGTGCCCCGGGCGTCGGCGCCGGTGAAGCTCGCCCTGCACGGCCAGTCGGTGGCGGCGGTGCCCGGCCGGCCGCTGCGGCTGTACCTGGTCGCGGGCAACAACCGGGTCGAGGCGACCGCCAAGCACACCGCCGTCCGCTCCCTCGACGTCTCGGGCGACGGCTCCACCTCGGGCGTCCTGTCCTACGAGGGCGCCGAGGCCACCCTCGCGGGCGGCGCCAAGCTCGTCGACTCGGTGTACGCCTCCGCCGGCTCGTACATCGGCTGGCTCGGCAACAGCCCCGACAGCACCGCCGAGTTCACCGTGGACGCGCCGGCCTCCGGCCGCTACGTGCTGGTCGTCCACTACGCGCACAACGACCGCCGGGACAACGGCCACGCCTACAACACGGACATCATGTCCCGCACGGCGGACATCACGGTCGGGACCGGCGCCCCGCGGAAGGTCACCTTCAAGAACACCTGGAGCTGGGACGACTACTGGACGGTCGGCGTCCCTGTCGACCTGAAGAAGGGCGCCAACAAGGTGACCTTCGCGAACGCGGGCGCGTGGGCGCCGAACATCGACCGGATCGAGGTGGGCCGGGTCATCGGCTAGGGCCTGTCGTTTGGATCATGCCGACTTCGGGTTGCGGTGCCTGGTGACTGCCGGTGAGCGGGGCGTGGTGCGTGCAGCTGCAAGGCGGAGGAGGGCGTCAACGCGGAGCGTTGGCAACCGACGACAACGCCGCAGATGCGCGTGCCACGCCCCGCGGCCCAGGCGTGATCCAAACGACAGGACCTAGGACGCCCGGCACGGGCCGGCTCCGCGCGGGTGCGGAGCCGGCCCGTGCCGTACGGGTTCAGGCCGGGTCGACCTCGGCCCGCAGGGCGTTGTACTCCGTGAACGCCGACGCGACGTCCTCGCGGGTGAGCCCGTAGCGGGCCAGGTCGTAGCGGTGGGGGCGGGAGCCCTTGAGGCCGGTGGCGACCTCGGGGAGCCGGGCGGCGTCGGCGTCGGTCCAGCGGGCGCCGACGGCGTCGTACAGCTTCGGGGCGCCCGAGGCCGGGTCGGAGCCGAGCCAGGAGTACGGCACGTCCACCACAGCCTCGCGCGGGATGCCGGCACGGGCCGCGAGACCGCGTCGCACGGAGCGGCTCAGCAGGTCGAGCCAGGTGGCGCCGAGGTGGTTCAGGTCGACCGTGCGGCGGGAGAGGACCATGCCCACCTCGACCAGGCTGCAGAACGAGGCGACGGCGGTCGCCGGGTCGCGGTGCGTCCACACGAGCGTGGCGTCGGGGAACACGGAGAACAGCGCGTCGAGGTTGCCGGTGTGGAAGGGCGACTTCAGGATCCAGCGGCGGCGCGGGCGGCCGTACTGGAGCACCTGGAAGGCCTGCTTGAGGTGGCGGTAGTCGGGGACGAAGTCCCGCTCGAAGTGCCAGGCGTGGTACGCCGGTATGTGGGCCTGGGACAGCGGCACCAGGGCGTGCGGCAGGAGGAAGGTGCACTCCTCCGGGCCCTCGGCCGTCATGGGGTGGATCTCGCGGAAACGCGGGGCGAGCCTCTGGGTGCCGCCGAGCATCCGGCGCGCGGACGTGATCGCCTTCTGCCGCTGCTGGGGCGAGGGTTCGAGGCCGGGCGCGAGCAACTCCCACAGCTGCGGGCAGCGGTGCTCGTCCGAGAGGGACAGCACACCGTGGGTGAGGGTGGTGGCGGTGCGCGGCAGACCCACCACGAACACCGGCCGCTCGACGGTCTCCCGCTCGATGGCCGGGTTCTCGGCGATCAGCCGCCGGATCCGGGCCCGGTTGGTGAGATGCCGGCGCACATGGGCCTGCGCGGACTGCCAGCCGACCGGAGACAGGCCGTCGTCCCGAGCCCACTCCCGCAGCAGGAACCGGAAGCCGTCGACGAACCACTCGTCCCCCTCCGCCTGCCCGGCCTTGGCGACGATCCGGTCGAAGACCCGGTCGGGGTCGCGCCGGGAGCCGAGTGCCGGCCGGAGTAAGAGATTGGCCAGGGTCAGGGAGAGGGGGACAGGAGTGGAGGACACGGCTCGAGCTTCCTTCCGGGCGCGGGCGCGGGCGCGGGTGCGGGTGCGGGTGCGGGTGCGGTCGGCGCCTGCCCGGGTGGTGCGGGCGCCGCTGATCATCCTGCCGCCGCGGCGGCCTCCCGCGTCTGCCGGGGTGCCGGCCCGCCCGCCCCGTCGCCGTACCGCGTCCGCAGCTCCGACAGCACACCGGACGCCGCCGCGGTGAGCGGCACCGCGAGGAGCATGCCGAGGATGCCGGCGATGGAGGCGCCCGCCGTCAGGGCCAGCAGGATCGCCGCCGGGTGCATCTGCACGGTCCGGCTGTGGATCATCGGCTGGAGCACGTTCCCTTCGAGGATCTGCACCGCGAAGACGACGCCGACCGCCCACAGAGCCGTCACCAGACCGCGGTCCGCGAACGCGACGAGGATCGCCACCGCGCCCGACAGGAACGCGCCCAGATACGGGATGTACGCGCCGACGAACACCAGCGCGCCGAGGCCGACGGCGCCCGGCACCTGGAGGATCAGCAGGCCGACGGCGATACAGACGGCGTCGATGAAGGCGATGAGCGTCGTCCCGCGCATATAGCCCTCGATCGCCCGGAACGCGCGCCGGGCCATCACCTCCAGGGTGTCACCGGTGCCGCGCGGCGCGAGCGTGTGCAGGGACGCCACCGCCTTGTCGGAGTCCCGCAGGAAGAAGAACATCAGCAGCATCGCCAGGATCGCCATCGTGGCGAACTCACTGACCGCGCTGACCCCGCTGAGCACCCCGGAGGCCGCGGTGCCGCCGAACTTCGACAGCAGTTCCTTCGCGTTCTTCGCCAGGTCGTCCAGCGACGTCCCCGCCAGCCCGAACTCGTCGCTGAGCGACTTCGCCGCGTCCCGCAGCGAGGAGATGATCTGATCACCGGTGTCGATCAGCGCGGCCACCACGATGTACGCGGCCCCGCCCATCACCACGATCACGGCCGCACAAGTGAGCCCGGCGGCAAGGGACTTGTTGAACTTCATCGCGACCAGCCGCCGGTGCAGCGGGCCGAGCAGCGCCGTACCGAGCAGCGCGATCAGCACCGGCGTGACCGCGGTCTGGAACGTCACGCAGATCCACACGCCCACGGACACGACACCGGTCACCAGCAGTATGAGCGCGCTCCACCCGGCGATGTGCCGCGCGGGCCCCGGCAGGAAACCACGGGGGACGACCGCCGCCGGAGGGGCGACCGGCCTCGGCGCGTCGAGGTACGCGCCGGTCGTGCGTATCGTCGTCCGCGTCCGGTGGACGGGTCTGCGTGCGGCCCCGCCCCGACGGCCCGGCCGCCCCCCGCGCGTCGCGCGAGGGTCTCCCGTACGGCTGTTCATCCCCGGTCATCTCCACTCACTCAGAGGTCGCGCACACCCCTGAAGATCATGGGATGGCCGTGGCGCCATAGCGTAGACCCGGCCGACGAACGGCGATCGGGCCGGTCCGCCGCTCCACCACCACATCGCCACCTTCAGCCCGACGAAGAGCTGCGGCAGCGCACCGGGGAACCGGAACCGCAGGAACGTCCGCGTCCGCAACGACCGGGCGACTTCGGCGAGTTCGACGGGCGTCGAGGTCAGCGCGGTGACCACCGCCGTCACGCCCCACCGCCGTCACACCCCACTGCGGGCAATCGTGCCGCTGGGGCGATGGGGGAGGGTGGGCGCAGCGGCACCTCGTAACCGCCGAGCCGCAGAACCCCACCCGGCCCACCCCCACGCCGGGGCCTACTCGGCGATCGGCAAGGACACCCCGTCCCGCAGAAACACCGGAATCCGATCCAGCGGAGCATCCACGGTCACCGACCGACCACCCTCATACGCCTCCCCGGTCCACGCGTCGGCCCACCGCGCCCCCGCCGGAAGGTAAACCGTCCAACGCGTCACCCCCGCCTCCAGCACCGGCGCCACCAGCACATCCCGCCCGAACAGATACGCGTCGTCGACCGACCAGGCCCGCTCGTCCTCGGGGAACTCCAGGAACAGCGGCCGCATCACCGGCAGCCCCTCCTCATGGGCCTCCCGCATGACCCGCAGCACATACGGCTTCAACCGCTCCCGCAGCCGCAGATACCGCTCCAGGATCGCCCCGGCCTCCTCCCCGTACGACCAGACCTCGTTGGGCCCACCGGTCATGGCCGGTCCCAGCGGCATTCCGGGCTCCCGGAAGCCGTGCAGCCGCATCAGCGGGGAGAACGCCCCGAACTGGAACCAGCGCACCATCACCTCGCGGTACGCCGGATCGTCGGGGTCGCCGCCGTGGAAGCCGCCGATGTCGGTGTTCCACCAGGGGATACCGGACAACGCGGTGTTGAGCCCCGCCGCGATCTGCCGGCGCAGGGTGGGGAAGTCGGTCCCGATGTCACCGGACCACAGCGCGGCGCCCCACCGCTGACTGCCCGCCCACGCCGAACGGTTGAGGGAGACGATCTCGTCCTCGCCGGTCGCCTTCAGCCCCTCGTAGAAGGTGCGCGCGCTCTCGGCCGGGTAGATGTTGCCGACCTCCAGGCCGGGTCCCGCCCAGTAGCGCAGGTTCTCCTGGAAGCCCGGCTTGATCTCCGGCTCGCAGGCGTCCAGCCAGAACGCCTTGATGCCGTACGGCTCCAGGTAGTTCTCCTTCACGCGCGACCACACGAACTCGCGCGCCTCGGGGTTCGTCGCGTCGTAGAAGGCCACCTGGACCGTCGACGCTACCTCCTTGTCCGGCCAGTCGGCGTGCGCCATCGGGCCGTACTGCGTGCCGATGAAGTAGCCGCGCTGCTCCATCAGGTGGTGGTTCTCGCTCAGCGGCGAGACCGACGGCCACACGGACACCACCAGCCTGATGCCCAGCTCGTCCAGCTCACGGACCATGGCCGCCGGGTCGGGCCACTCGGCGAGGTCGAACTTCCACTCACCCAGATGCGTCCAGTGGAAGAAGTCGCAGACGATGACGTCGATGGGCAGGCCGCGCCGCTTGTACTCCCGGGCCACGGCGAGGAGTTCGTCCTGTGTGCGGTAGCGCAGCTTGCACTGCCAGAAGCCGGCCGCCCACTCCGGCAGCATCGGCGTACGGCCCGTCGCCGCGCTGTAGCGGCGTTGCGCGTCGGCCGGGTCGCCCGCGGTGATCCAGTAGTCGATCTGCCGGGCCGAGTCGGCGACCCAGCGGGTGCCGTTGCCGGCCAGCTCGACGCGGCCGATCGCCGGGTTGTTCCACAGCAGGGTGTAGCCGCGGCTGGAGGTGAGCACCGGGATGCCGACCTCGGCGTTGCGCTGGACCAGGTCGAGGACCAGGCCCTTCTGGTCGAGCCGCCCGTGCTGGTGCTGCCCGAGGCCGTACAGCTTCTCGTCGTCGTACGCGGCGAAGCGCTGCTCCAGGCGGTGGTAGCCGTTGCCGACGGCGGTGTAGAGGCGCGAGCCCGGCCACCAGAAGTGGGCGCGGGCCTCGGACAGCAGCTCGCCGCCGTCGGCGGTGCGCGTGTAGCGGATCAGGCCCTCGGCGTCGACCTCGACGGTGAGCGCGCCGACGGTCAGCCGTCCCGTCCCGTCCTCGATCTTGAGGCTGCTCTCGGTGCTCTCCGGCTCGTCGAGGAGGGCGCCCGGCAGCCCGTCGAGGACCGGGCCGCCGAGGCGGGCGCGGACCCGGACGGCGTCGGGCCCCCAGGGCTCGATCCGCAGGGTCTCCTGGCGTCCGCTCCACTCCAGGGCGCCGTCCCGCTCACGGAACGTGCCGACGGTGGGGGAGGACTGGGCGAGGCTGACCTCACCCGTCGGGGTGTGGTTCTCGGCAGGCTGATTCACGGGACGGCTCCTGGAAGGGAGGAGTGGCGGCACGCCCGGCTCGGCTCCGGTGGGCCGGACGGTGGAGTGGTGGCGGAAGGCGGGGACAGGGGGGCCGGGGAGGCGAGTCCCCGGCATCCGTTCGCGGCGGCGCGGCACCGCCTACCGGCTCGGTCGGCGGGCTCAGCCCGTGGCGGACAGCGGTCCCGTGCTCGCGCGGACCGTCAACTCGGGGGCGAGGAGCACCACTTCGTCGGTGTCGCGCCCCTCCAGCTTGGCGATCAGCTGCTCCACGGCCCGTCGGCCCATCTCCTGGGCGGGGATGGCGACGGAGGTCAGCCGTACCGAGGCCTGCACGGCGACCTGGTCCGGGCAGACCGCGATCACCGAGACGTCCTCGGGCACGGCCCGGCCCTGCTGCCGCAGCAGCGCTAGCAGCGGCTCCACCGCGGACTCGTTCTGTACGACGACCCCCGTGGTGCCCGGCCGTTCGTCGAATATCCGGGCCAGGGTCGCGGCCATCGCGTCGTAGCCGCCCTCGCAGGGGCGGTGCAGTACGCGCAGGCCCAACTCCCTTGCCCGGGAACGGAGTCCGTCGAGGGTTCGCTCGGCGAAACCGGTGTGCCGTTCGTAGACCGCGGGCGCCTCGCCGATGACAGCGATGTCGCGGTGGCCGAGCTTCGCCAGATGCTCCACGCACAGCGCGCCCGTCGCGCCGAAGTCGAGGTCGACACAGGTCAGGCCGCTGGTGTCGGCCGGCAGCCCGATGAGCACCGACGGCTGGTCGGTGCCGCGCAGCAGCGGCAGCCGCTCGTCGTCCAGCTCGACGTCCATCAGGATCATCGCGTCGGCGAGCCCGCTGCCCGTGACACGGCGCACCGCGTCGGGGCCCTCCTCGCCGGTGAGCAGCAGCACGTCGTAGCCGTACGTGCGGGCCGTGGTGGCCACGGCTATGGCGATCTCCATCATCACCGGGACGTACATGTCGGTGCGCAGCGGGACCATCAGGGCGACGATGTTCGACCTGTTGCTCGCCAGGGCGCGGGCCCCCGCGTTCGGGTGGTAGCCGAGCTCCTGGATGCTCCGCTCGACCCGCTGCCGGGTACCGGCGGAGATGGACCGCTTGCCGCTGAGGACATAGCTCACCGTGCTCGCCGAGACTCCGGCGTGCTGGGCGACCTCGGCGAGGGTGACCATCCAGCTCTCCAAGCGTGTTTAAGCGCTTCGACAGCGCACTTCTGTAGGACAAGGGCGAGTGAGGGTGGCTCGACAGTAGCTCGACGGTGGGTGGGTGTCCATAGGTTGTCGAAGCGCTTCGATAATTCGCCGTCGCCCAGAGGAGTGGGGGGATGGCTGAGTGACGGGTGCGGGTGCGGCGGGGGCCTTCGTTTCAAGGCGCCCGGTCCCCAGCTTAGAACCGGACGGCGGCCTTCGTGGCCTTCGGCGGCACCACCGTGGACCTCGGCTGAGAGCGGGCACGCGTCGGCCGAACGGCACGCGAGGGGTGGCGGGGTCATCCCGGATCGGGTACCAACGATCGAGTAGCACCCATCGGTAACCAATCAGGTACCCATGAGGTACAAGATCCCGATTCGCGGCGAGGTGAGCCTCATGTCCGCCCCACCCCTCAAGAAGCCCGTTGTCACAGAACGTGAGGCCCGCCAGGTGGCGGAGGCCGCCCGGGAGCAGGCCTGGCGCAAGCCCAGCTTCGCCAAGGAACTGTTCCTGGGCCGGTTCCGCCTCGACCTCATCCACCCCCACCCGCTCCCCACGGACGAGGCCGTCCGGCGCGGCGAGCAGTTCCTGGGCAAGCTCCGCGACTTCTGCGAGACGAAGGTCGACGGCGCCCTGATCGAACGTGAGGCCCGCATCCCCGACGAGGTGATCAACGGGCTCAAGGAACTCGGCGCCCTCGGCATGAAGATCGACCCCAAGTACGGCGGTCTCGGCCTCACCCAGGTGTACTACAACAAGGCGCTGGCCCTGGCGGGCTCGGCCAGCCCGGCGATCGGCGTGCTGCTCTCCGCGCACCAGTCGATCGGCGTACCACAGCCGCTGAAGCTGTTCGGCACCCCCGAACAGAAGGAGAAGTTCCTGCCGCGCTGCGCCCGCACCGACATCAGCGCCTTCCTCCTCACCGAGCCCGACGTCGGTTCCGACCCGGCCCGCCTCGCCACGTCGGCCGTGCCCGACGGGGACGACTACGTCCTCGACGGGGTGAAGCTGTGGACCACCAACGGCGTGGTCGCCGACCTCCTCGTCGTGATGGCCCGGGTGCCGAAGAGCGAGGGCCACAAGGGCGGCATCACCGCCTTCGTCGTGGAGACCGACTCGCCCGGCGTCATCGTCGAGAACCGCAACGCCTTCATGGGCCTGCGCGGCATCGAGAACGGCGTCACC
Organism: Streptomyces sp. CA-210063; assembly: GCF_024612015.1. NCBI lineage: Bacteria > Bacillati > Actinomycetota > Actinomycetes > Kitasatosporales > Streptomycetaceae > Streptomyces > Streptomyces sp. CA-210063. Next base: position 2,781,740 of record NZ_CP102512.1, on the reverse strand, counting down.
CGCTTCCACCAGGTCCGCGTCCCCGCCGCGAACCGTATCGGCCCCGAGGGCGCGGGCCTGAAGATCGCCCTCACCACCCTCAACACCGGCCGGCTGTCGCTCCCGGCGTCCTGCGTGGCCGCCGGCAAGTGGTGTCTGAAGATCGCCCGCGAGTGGTCGGCGGCCCGTGAGCAGTGGGGCAAGCCGGTCGCCCACCACGAGGCGGTCGGGCAGAAGATCTCCTTCATCGCGGCCACGACCTTCGCCCTGGAAGCGGTCCTGGACCTCTCCTCCCAGATGGCCGACGAGGACCGTAACGACATCCGCATCGAGGGCGCCCTGGCCAAGCTCTTCGCCTCCGAGATGGGCTGGCGCATCGCCGACGAACTGGTCCAGATCCGCGGCGGCCGCGGTTTCGAGACGGCGGACTCCCTGCGGGCGCGCGGCGAACGGGCCGTACCCGCCGAGCAGGTCCTGCGCGACCTGCGCATCAACCGCATCTTCGAGGGCTCCACGGAGATCATGCACCTGCTGATCGCCCGCGAGGCCGTCGACGCCCACCTGTCCGTGGCCGGCGACCTCATCGACCCCGAGAAGTCGCTCTCCGACAAGGCGAAAGCGGGCGCGAACGCGGGCGTCTTCTACGCCAAGTGGCTGCCGAAGCTGGTCGCGGGCCCGGGCCAGCTCCCGCGCGCGTACGCCGATTTCCACCCCGCCGGACACCCGGACCTGTCCGGGCATCTGCGGTACGTCGAGCGCTCGGCCCGCAAGCTGGCCCGCTCCACCTTCTACGCCATGTCCCGCTGGCAGGGCCGCATGGAGACCAAGCAGGGCTTCCTGGGCCGGATCGTCGACATCGGCGCCGAACTCTTCGCGATGAGCGCGGCCGTCGTACGCGCCGAACTCCTGCGCACCACAGAGGGCCACGGCCGCGAGGCCTACCAACTCGCCGACGTCTTCTGCCGCCAGTCCCGCATCCGCGTCGAGGAACTCTTCGGCCGCCTGTGGAGCAACACCGACGACCTCGACCGCAAGGTGGTCAAGGGCGTACTCGGGGGCGCGTACGAGTGGCTGGAGCAGGGCGTGGTCGACCCGTCGGGTGAGGGCCCGTGGATCGCGGACGCGACACCGGGCGAGAGCAAGAAGGAGAACGTCCACCGCCGCATCCGGTGACTTCACAACTCCCCGCGCCCTGTCTTTCGGGGGCCGCGGGGAGTTGTGCGACCAGCCACAGAGGACCCGCGGTCGACATCCGGGCCCGCGGAGCGTCAGCAGTACTTGTCGCTGCCGTCCCGCGTGCTCCAGGAGCAGGCGTCCGCCTTCGACCCGTTCGACTTCAGCAGCGTCGCCGTGTCACTCGTGTTGTTCCAGACATAGGCCCTGCGGTTCTGGAACTTGTCGGTGGCCGTGTCCTTGCCCGCACCGGTGTGGACCTTGACGGTCTTCTTCGCCCCGATCTTGATGTTCAGGAACGTGTACTTGTGGTTCTGGGGGTCCTTCAGCACCCAGCCCTTCAGCGAGATCGCCTTGGAGCTCGTGTTCTTGAGCTGCACCCACTCACCGTTGAGGCTCACGTTCGTCCGCGTGTCCTTGCCGGGGCTGTCGAAGTACACGCGGTAGATGATCACGCCACCGGCGGCCTCGGCCGGGCTGCTCAGCAGCGTGCCGGTGAGAGCCACGGCTCCGGCGAGCGCGGGCAGGGCAGCGCGTATGCGCTTGTGCATGGAGATCCCCCCAGGATCCTCGTTCATGATCGTCGTCGTCCACCGACGATCAGCTGATACGACTTTCGGATCAGTCAGGGGAGAAGTCATATCACCCCGTCTTCACGCGTGCTTCACAAACGGAGAAAAGGCATCGTCAACGGCACATCGCACGAAGTGGGTCAACAAGGGGACGCGCGGTCCTGCCGGACCCCGGATGCGGCCACAATGGGGGGATGAGCGACAGTCCAGCCCCTCTCGCCGATCCGCATCTCGTCTTCGACCCGGTCGACGGCGTACGGGACGTAGTGATCCTCGGATCGACCGGATCGATCGGCACCCAGGCCATCGACCTCGTCCTGCGCAACCCGGACCGCTTCCGCGTCACCGGGCTCTCCGCCGCCGGAGGGAGGGTGGAACTGCTGGCCGAGCAGGCGCACCGCCTGCGCGTACGGACCGTAGCGGTGGCCCGCGAGGATGTCGTCCCGGCGCTGCGCGAGGCCCTCGCCACCGCGTACGGCGCCGGAGAGCCGCTCCCCGAGATCCTCGTCGGCCCGGACGCGGCCACCCACCTCGCCACGTCCGACTGTCACACCGTGCTCAACGGCATCACCGGCTCCATCGGCCTCGCCCCGACCCTCGCCGCCCTGGAGGCGGGCCGCACCCTCGCGCTCGCCAACAAGGAGTCGCTCATCGTCGGCGGCCCGCTCGTGAAGGCGGTGGCCGAGCCGGGCCAGATCATCCCGGTCGACTCCGAGCACGCCGCCCTCTTCCAGGCCCTCGCCTCGGGCACCCGGGCCGACGTGCGCAAGCTCGTCGTCACCGCCTCCGGCGGCCCCTTCCGCGGCCGTACGAAGGCCGAACTGGCGGACGTGACCCCCGCCGACGCGCTCGCACACCCCACCTGGGCCATGGGCCCGGTCATCACGGTCAACTCCGCGACCCTGGTCAACAAGGGCCTGGAAGTCATCGAGGCGCACCTCCTCTACGACATTTCCTTCGATCGCATTGAGGTCGTCGTGCACCCCCAGTCGTATGTCCACTCGATGGTTGAGTTCACGGACGGATCGACGATGGCCCAGGCGACACCCCCCGACATGCGCGGCCCCATCGCCATCGGCCTCGGCTGGCCGCAGCGCGTCCCGGACGCCGCACCCGCTTTCGACTGGACCAAGGCGTCCAGCTGGGAGTTCTTCCCCCTCGACAACGACGCGTTCCCGTCGGTCGGACTCGCCCGGCACGTGGGACAGCTCGCCGGCACCGCCCCGGCGGTGTTCAATGCGGCCAACGAGGAGTGCGTCGACGCGTTCCTGCACGGCGGCCTCCAGTTCAACGCGATCATGGAGACCGTGACGCGGGTCGTCGAGGAGCACGGCACTGGCGGAACGGGAACTTCCCTGACCGTGGCGGACGTCCTCGAAGCGGAGACCTGGGCGCGCGCCCGGGCCCGTGAACTCACCACTACGACAGCCGAACCCACCGAGCGGACGACCGCGGAGGCCCGTGCATGACGACCCTGATGTTCATCCTCGGCATAGTCGTCTTCGTGATCGGCCTCGCGTTCTCGATCGCCTGGCACGAGCTGGGCCACCTGTCGACCGCCAAGATGTTCGGCATCCGCGTGCCCCAGTACATGGTCGGCTTCGGCCCGACGATCTGGTCGCGCAAGAAGGGTGAGACCGAGTACGGCATCAAGGCGATCCCCCTCGGCGGCTTCATCCGCATGATCGGCATGATCCCGCCCGGCGCGGACGGCCGACTCGAGGCCCGCTCGACCTCCCCCTGGCGCGGGATGATCGAGGACGCCCGCGCGGCCTCCTTCGAGGAGCTCCAGCCCGGCGACGAGAACCGCCTCTTCTACACGCGCAAGCCCTGGAAGCGCGTCATCGTCATGTTCGCCGGACCCTTCATGAACCTGGTCCTGGCCGTCGTGATCTTCCTCGGCGTGATGATGACCTTCGGCGCCCAGACCCAGACGACCACGGTCAGCAAGGTCTCGGACTGCGTCATCTCCGCCAGCGAGAACCGCTCCAAGTGCAAGGACAGTGACAAGGAGGCCCCCGCCAAGGCCGCCGGCCTGGAGCCCGGCGACAAGATCGTCGCGTTCAACGGCACCCCCGTCGAGGACTGGTCCTCCCTGCAGGCCGACATCCGCGACAACCCCGGCAAGCAGGTCACCCTCACCGTGGAGCGCAAGGGCCAGCAGGTCGATCTGACCCCCACCCTCATCAAGAACCAGGTCAGCCAGACCGACGGCGAGGGCGGCTACGTCCAGGACAAGTACGTGTACGCGGGCTGGCTCGGCTTCACCCCTGCCTCCGACATCCTCCCGCTGTCCTTCGGCGAGTCCGTGAACCGCATGGGCGACATGATGGAGAACGGCGTCGAGTCGCTGCTCTCCCTGCCCTCCAAGGTCCCCGCCCTGTGGGACGCCACCTTCGGCGACGGCGAGCGCGAGGCGGACTCGCCCATGGGCGTGGTCGGCGCGGCCCGCGTCGGCGGCGAGATCTTCACCATGGACATCCCCGCCACCCAGCAGCTCGCGAGCTTCCTCATCCTGCTCGCCGGCTTCAACCTCTCCCTCTTCCTGTTCAACATGCTCCCGCTCCTCCCGCTCGACGGCGGACACATCGCGGGCGCCCTGTGGGAGTCGCTGCGCCGGAACGCGGCCAAGGTGCTGCGCCGCCCCGACCCCGGCCCGTTCGACGTGGCGAAGCTGATGCCCGTCGCGTACGTGGTGGCCGGGATCTTCGTCTGCTTCACGCTCCTGGTGCTGATCGCGGACCTGGTGAACCCGGTGCGCATCTCATAGTCATCCGGAGTTCACGACGGCCGGGCACCCTGGGTGCCCGGCCGTCGCCTTGTACGGGTGGGTCCGCGGACGGTGATGTGCTCGGGCCCATGCCTGTGCCGTAATCTCGAAGCCTGGAGCCCGCCTGTCCCGGGACCCGATCCTGATCCACAACTTGGGGTTGCACAGCAGATGACTGCGATTTCTCTCGGCATGCCGTCCGTTCCGACCAAGCTCGCCGAGCGCCGGAAGAGCCGGCAGATCCAGGTCGGGTCCGTGGCGGTCGGTGGAGACGCCCCGGTGTCGGTCCAGTCGATGACCACCACGCGTACGTCGGACATCGGCGCCACACTGCAGCAGATCGCCGAGCTCACGGCCTCCGGCTGCCAGATCGTCCGCGTCGCCTGCCCCACGCAGGACGACGCCGACGCCCTCCCGGTGATCGCCCGCAAGTCGCAGATCCCGGTCATCGCCGACATCCACTTCCAGCCGAAGTACGTCTTCGCCGCCATCGAGGCCGGCTGTGCCGCGGTCCGCGTCAACCCCGGCAACATCAAGCAGTTCGACGACAAGGTCAAGGAGATCGCCCAGGCGGCGAACGACCACGGCACCCCGATCCGCATCGGCGTGAACGCCGGCTCCCTCGACCGCCGCCTCCTCCAGAAGTACGGCAAGGCCACCCCCGAGGCCCTGGTCGAGTCCGCCCTCTGGGAGGCCTCCCTCTTCGAGGAGCACGGCTTCAGGGACATCAAGATCTCGGTCAAGCACAACGACCCGGTCGTCATGGTCAACGCCTACCGCCAGCTCGCTGCCCAGTGCGACTACCCCCTCCACCTCGGCGTCACGGAGGCCGGCCCGGCCTTCCAGGGCACCATCAAGTCGGCGGTGGCCTTCGGCGCGCTGCTGAGCGAGGGCATCGGCGACACGATCCGGGTGTCCTTGTCGGCCCCGCCGGTCGAGGAGATCAAGGTCGGCAACCAGATCCTCGAATCCCTCAACCTCCGCCAGCGCGGCCTCGAAATCGTCTCCTGCCCCTCCTGCGGCCGCGCCCAGGTCGACGTCTACAAGCTCGCCGAAGAGGTCACGGCAGGCCTGACCGGCATGGAGGTCCCCCTCCGCGTCGCCGTCATGGGCTGCGTCGTCAACGGCCCCGGCGAGGCCCGCGAGGCCGACCTCGGCGTCGCCTCCGGCAACGGCAAGGGCCAGATCTTCGTCAAGGGCGAGGTCATCAAGACCGTTCCCGAGTCCAAGATCGTCGAGACCCTCATCGAGGAAGCGATGAAGATCGCCGAACAGATGGAGGCGGACGGCATCGCTTCGGGCGAGCCGACGGTGGCAGTAGCGGGCTGAACGGGTTCGCGCCCCTGGGGGAAGGGCCGCAGGCCCCTTCCCCCCAGGGGCGCGGGGAACTGCGCGACAAGCCCACAACGCACCCGTACCCGCCAAAGCACAGTAGCGCCCGAGCTACTAGGCGCCCGCCCGTGGCGCAGCCACAGGGCGACCGCCACAGCCCGGCAGGGTATCGTGCGGAGACCAGCGCAGACCCCAGGGTGAGGCCCCCGCACGTGTTGACCCAGACCACCACCAGGGTCCTCGAACCGAGTGACCTGGACGCCGCACTCGCCGTCCTGGACCGAGACCCCGTCGCGAACGCCTTCGTGACGTCCCGGGTCCAGGTCGCAGGCCTGGACCCCTGGCGGCTCGGCGGCGAGATGTGGGGCTGGTACGAGGACGGCGCCCTGACCTCCCTCTGCTACGCCGGCGCCAACCTCGTCCCCATCTGCGCCACCCCCCGCGCCGTCCGCGCCTTCGCCGACCGCGCCCGCCGGGCCGGCCGCCGCTGCTCCTCGGTCGTCGGCCCCGCCGAATCCACCGCCCAGCTCTGGCAGCTGCTCGAACCCAGCTGGGGCCCGGCCCGCGAAGTCCGTGCCCACCAGCCCCTCATGGTCACCGACCGGCTGCCCGACCCCGCCGAGGTCACCCCGGACCCGTATGTCCGCCGGATCCGCAAGGACGAGATGGACGCGATCATGCCGGCGTGCGTCGCGATGTTCACCGAGGAGGTCGGCGTCTCCCCGATGGCCGGCGACGGCGGCCTCCTCTACCAGGCCCGCGTCGCCGAACTCGTGGGCTCCGGCCGCTCCTTCGCCCGTCTCGGCCCTGACGGCCGGGTCGTCTTCAAGGCCGAGATCGGCGCGGCGACCCCCCAGGCCTGCCAGATCCAGGGCGTCTGGGTGGCCCCCGAATACCGGGGCCAGGGCCTCGCGGCCCCCGGCATGGCAGCGGTCCTCCGCTACGCACTGGCCGACGTGGCCCCTCTGGTCAGCCTCTACGTCAACGACTACAACACGGCGGCGAGGCGCACCTACCTGAGGGTGGGCTTCCAGGAGGTCGGCGCGTTCATGAGCGTCCTGTTCTGAGTGTCCCGTTGTGAAGGCTCAGCTTCTGAGCGCCGGGCAAGGTGCGCGCCCTGAAGGGGCGCGGGGAACTGCGCGAGCAACCACAACCAGCCCGCACCCAACCGACAACGACCACCCCCCTGTAATCTCCCCACCATGCGTCTACCCGGTCACGGACAAGGCCACCGCCCCCGCCCCGACGACCTCGTGATCGGCCCGCTCGACCTCTCGGCCCACGTCGACGAAGCCCTCGCGGTCCAAGCGGTAGCGTTCGGTCTGGGCCCCGACGAGGTAGCCGTACGCCGCCAGATCGTCCTCCGCCACATGACCTACCCGGGGGCGAGGGCACTCGGCGCCACGGCCGCAGGCCACCTCGTCGGCTTCGTCTACGGCATGCCCAACGACCGCACCCACTGGTGGTCCACCGTCGTCGAGCCCTACCTCCGCGCCCTCGGCCACGACCACTGGCTGGACGACTCCTTCGTGATCACCGAACTGCACGTCCACCCCCGCTACCAGAACCGCGGCGTCGGCCGTGCCCTGATCACCACCATCACCGACAGCGCGGCCGAACCCCGCTCGATCCTCTCCGCGATCGACGTCGACAGCCCGGCCCGCGGCCTCTACGGCTCCCTCGGCTACACCGACCTGGCCCGCCAGGTCGTCTTCCCCAGCGCCCCCAAGCCGTACGCCGTGATGGGCGCCCACCTGCCCCTGCGCCGCAGGTAGCCGCCGAACCACCCGCTACCGCCGGCGCCGGATTTCCACGGGCCCCCGCCCCCCGGCTAACCTCCTGCCATCAACCGATCCGCAGCAGGAGTACGAGAACCATGGCGAAAGCACCGGTCCAGCGCATGTCCCAGTTGATGGCGAAGACGCTGCGCGACGACCCGGCGGACGCCGAGGTGCTCAGCCACAAGCTCCTCGTCCGCGCCGGTTACGTCCGCCGCACCGCGGCCGGCGTGTGGACCTGGCTGCCGCTCGGCAAGAAGGTCCTCGCCAACGTGGAGCGCATCGTCCGCGAGGAGATGGACGCGATCGGCGCCCAGGAGGTGCTGCTCCCCGCGCTGCTGCCGAAGGAGCCGTACGAGGCGACCGGCCGCTGGGACGAGTACGGCCCGGAGCTGTTCCGCCTCAAGGACCGCAAGGGCGGCGACTACCTGCTCGGTCCGACGCACGAGGAGATCTTCACGCTGATCGTGAAGGACCAGGCGTCCTCGTACAAGGACCTGCCGGTGATCCTCTACCAGATCCAGACCAAGTTCCGGGACGAGGCACGCCCCCGCGCCGGCATCCTGCGCGGCCGTGAGTTCCTGATGAAGGACTCGTACTCCTTCGACACGGAGGACGAGGGCCTGGCCCAGTCGTACGCCCTGCACCGCCAGGCCTACCAGAAGGTGTTCGAGCGTCTGGGCCTCGACTACCGCATCTGCGCGGCGACGGCGGGCGCGATGGGCGGCTCGAAGTCGGAGGAGTTCCTGGCCCCGGCCGGCGCCGGCGAGGACACCTTCGCGGACTGTCCCGCCTGCGACTTCGCGGCCAACACCGAGGCGATCACGTTCGAGTTGAAGCCGGTGGACGCCGAGGGCGTGCCCGCCCTCGAAGAGATCCCGACGCCCGACACCCCGACCATCGAGACCCTCGCCGCACACCTCGGCGTCCCGGCCTCCGCCACCCTCAAGAACCTCCTCGTGAAGGTCGACGGCGAGATCGTCGCCGTCGGCGTCCCCGGGGACCGTGAGGTCGACATGGGCAAGGTCGAGGCGCACTTCGCCCCGGCGGTCGTCGAGATGGTCACCGAGGCGGACTTCGCGGGCCGCCCCGACCTGGTCCGCGGCTATGTCGGCCCGCAGGGCCTGGGCGAGAAGGTCACGTACATCGCCGACCCGCGCGTGGCCCCCGGAACCTCCTGGATCACCGGTGCCAACAAGGACGGCACGCACGCCAAGAACGTCGTCGCGGGCCGTGACTTCGAGGTCGGCGCGTACGTCGACGTCGTGGTCGTCCAGGAGGGTGATCCCTGCCCCAACTGCGGCACCGGCCTCAAGCTCGACCGCGCCATCGAGATCGGCCACATCTTCCAGCTCGGCCGCAAGTACGCCGACGCCCTCAAGCTCGACGTCCTCGGCCAGAACGGCAAGCCCGTCCGCGTCACCATGGGCTCGTACGGCATCGGCGTCTCCCGCGCGGTCGCGGCCCTCGCCGAGCAGTCCGCCGACGACAAGGGCCTGTGCTGGCCCGCCGAGGTCGCCCCGGCCGATGTCCACGTCGTCGCCGCGGGCAAGGCCCTCCAGACCGAACTGGCCCTCGACGTCTCCGAGAAGCTGCGGACGGCCGGCCTCCGCGTCCTGGTCGACGACCGCGCCGGTGTCTCCCCGGGCGTGAAGTTCACCGACTCCGAACTCATCGGCGTCCCGAAGATCCTGGTCGCCGGCCGCCGCTCCGCCGAGGGCGTCCTGGAGCTGAAGGACCGCCGCACCGGCGAGCGCGAGGAACTGACGGTCGACGAGGCGGTCGCCCGCCTGACCACCGCCTGATCCCTGAAGGGAACCCTCAGAAACTTCTCCGGGGAGCTATAGGCACCTCACAGGGTTCTCTCAGACCGTTCCCCGACCGTTGGACGTGACAGAACGTCACTACGGAGGGGAACGGTCATGGCGACCAGGGAACGAGGTGCCGTCGCGGGAATCCGCAGAGGCGCCCGGCGCACGGCGGCGGCGGTGACGCTCGCCGCGGCGGCCGGCATGTTCGCGCTGATCGGCACGATGCAGGCGGACGCGGAGACCACCGCGAGCGGCAGCGGCACGAGTGCGACGTCGTCGAGCTCGGACAGCGACACGGGTGCGAGCACCGACAGCGGCACGAGCGGCACGGACACGTCCTCGGACTCGTCGAGCTCCTCGTCGGCCGACTCCAGCGACTCCTCCACGTCGGACTCCACCGCGAACTCCACGTCCGACTCTTCTTCCGACTCCTCGTCGGCCTCCTCCTCCGGCTCCTCCGGGTCCTCCGGCTCCTCCGGGTCCTCCGGGTCCTCCGGGTCCTCCGGGTCCTCCGGGTCCTCCGGGTCCTCCGGGTCCTCCGGCTCCTCCTCGGACCTCCAGTCCTCCTCCGACGGCATGACCTCGTCCTCGGACGACTCGGCGGACTCGACCTCGGGGGCGTCGTGACGACCGTGTCGACGACGTCCCGCCCCACGGCCGCCACGGACTGGCGGGCCCTCGGTACGAGCGTCCGCCTGGTCACCACGGACCCGGCCCTGCTCGACTCCTGCAACCTGCTCCTGGCCCGGCATCTGGCCGAGGTCGACGCCGCGTGCAGCCGATTCCGCGAGGACTCGGAGCTGTCGGCCCTGAACGCGGCCGAAGGGCGACCCGTGAAGGTCAGCCCGCTGCTGGCCGAGGCCCTGGCGGTGGCCCTGCGCGCCGCCCACGTCACGGACGGCGCGGTCGACCCCACGGTCGGCTCGGCGATGGAGGCCCTCGGCTACGACCGGGACTTCACCCTGGTCCAGGAGGACGACCGCCCGGTACGGCTCTCGGTGAAGCGGGTGCCGGGCTGGAGCCTGGTCGAACTGGACCGCGCCACGAACACGGTGACCCTCCCGCCCGGCGTCAGCCTGGACCTGGGCGCCACGGCCAAGGCCTGGGCGGCCGACAAGGCGGCGCACACGCTGGCCCGGGCCGCCGACTGCGGCATCATGGTCAGCCTCGGCGGCGACACGGCCGTCGCGGGTGAAACCCCGGCCGGCGGCTGGCGCATCCGCGTGCAGGACGAGACAGGCCCCGTCGACGACCTCCCGACCCACGGCTCCCACGCCACGGTCGGCATCCGCAGCGGCGGCCTCGCCACCTCCGGCACCACGGCCCGCCGCTGGCGCCGCGGCGGCCACGACCTCCACCACATCGTCGACCCCCGCACGGGCCGGCCCACCACCACCCCTTGGCGCACCGTCTCGGTCGCCGCCGCCACCTGCGCCGACGCCAATGCGGCCAGTACGGCGGCCTTGGTGAAGGGCGAGACCGCGGTCCGCTGGCTCTCCCGCCTGGGCCTGCCGGCGAGGCTGGTCACGCACGAGGGGACTGCCGTCACGACCCCGGGCTGGCCGTCGTCCGTCTCTACCGCCGAACCTTCCTCACCCGCACGTTCCTCACCCGAACCTTCCTCACCTGCATGCTCCTCACCCGCACGTTCCTCAACCGCACTTTCCAGCCCGGTCCCGGCACATCCAGCCCGTCCGGCGCTTGAGGACGAGGCCGAAGGCCGACAAACCCCCCACTCACCCGCGGACAACACACCCACCCCTGAACGCACTCAGCCCGTCCGGCGCTTGAGGACGAGCCCGCAGGGCGACAAGCAGGGGTCTGGGGGCGCAGCCCCCAGGGTCGGGACGGGAAGGGGCGGCGGGGGCGAAAACCCCGGACCCGCACGGACCCCGAAAGCCGAGCCCACCCCATGAGCGACGAAATCCTCTGGTACGCCAACAACGGAGTCTGCGCGGAACTCCTGCCGGATCAGATAGAGGCGGAACTCCTGCCGGATCACAAAGAGCTGGACGAGTGGGGCTATCCGCGCTTCGAAAAGGCCCGATACCGAGAGCGGCTCTGAAACGAGCGAAGCGAGCAGCGGCCGACTGCCCGGTCCTGGCTCTGAAACTGAGCGCCGGGTAACGACAGCGCCGCCATCTTTCAGGGGCGCGGGCCTGTATCGATATGCGGCTCCGCCGCGTGGGCGCGACCAGCCACGCACGACCGTCACTGCCCGAACGCACCCAGCCGAATCAGCTCCTCATCCGGACCGCTCAAAGCCACCCGGCGAACTCCAGCAACAACTCGGCATCCCGAGGCCGCCCCACCCTCCTGGCGCGAACCCCGGACTCCACCGCCCGGAACAACGCCCACCCCCGCAACCGCTCCTGATCCACATCCAACGACTCGGCCAGCTTCTTCACCCGCCGCCGAGTGATCGCCGCCCCCGACGGCGACGCGATCAGATCCTCGACCCGATCCCGCACCAGCCGCGCCAGATCGAACGCACACTCACCCACCACCGGATCCGGCCCCACCGCCAGCCACGGCAACCGCTCCCCGGCCAGCACCTTGCTCTGCCGAAACGTCCCGTGCAGCAACCGCTCCTCGGGCACATCCGCCAGCAACTCCTCCCGCACGGCAAGAGCGGCGTCGACCAAGGTCTCGGCCTCCCCGTCACCGGCGGAGCCGAACCGCATCAGCTCGGCCTGGCGCCCCGTCCGCTCGGCCACGGTCTCGAAGACATGCGCCTCGGGCGGCTCGACCCACAGCCGCCGCAGCGTCGCCGCGGCCTCCAGCAGCGCCTTCGCCTCGGGCAGCGACCGCACCGACAGATCGGGATGCAGCCGCTCCAGCAGCAGCACGCCATGGCTGTCCCCGGGGTTGAGCAACTGCACCGCACCCCGCCCGTCCCAGTGCGCGAGGGCCGCCCGCTCGCTCTCCGGCCGTGCCCGCTCGGGCGCCAGCTTGAGCACGGCGGGCGTGTTGTCGATCAGCCGGACCAGGAGCACCAGACTGCTGCGGCCGCCGGGCGCCTGGACCCGCTCGACCGTCAACTCGCGTAGATCGACTGCCTTTTGAACCAGCTCGGGCAGCTTCTCCAGCCACTCGCCGATCCCGTCGCCGCCGCCCGGCCGCCGTGTCTCGGCGAGCGCTCGCACCAGCCGCTGCGGCGGTTCGAAGTCCTCGAAAGCCTTGCGAGCCATGTGCGAGTCGTTCCCTTCGGACCGTGATCAGGTGTGCGGTGTCACCGACGGGGAGGCACCGGCCGCCCGCTCGGCGAGACCAGGGAAGGCTACGCTTCCGCCCCGCCACCGCACCGCCCGCACCGCCGCTTCCCGCAGCGCCTCGGCCGCCGTACCCCGCCGGTCACCCTCGGATGCCCGTACGAGATCGGAGTACACGCCGGCCATCCGCTCCTCCAGCTCCGCGGCGAGCCGTACGGCGGAGTCGGAGTCGGTCACCGGGAACGGCAGTGCGTACCCGGCGGCCGCCACGGCGGGCTTGCCGCCCAGGTCCCGTACGGCTCGGGTCAGCTCGTCCCGGCGGGCCCGGTGCGCGTCGTACGCCTCCCGCGCCTCGCTCTGCCGCGCCTCGCCGATCTTCCCGCCGACGACCCCGTACCCGTAGACGGCGGCATGCTCGGCCCCGAGCGCCGCCTGCACCGCCTTCAGCTCCGCGCCGCTCACTTCGCACCCTCCGTCAACAAGTACGCGTGCCCGGCCCCCGCCGCCGCCACCGAAGCCATCAGCCGCGCCACCTCACCCGGCACCGCCACCAGCGCCTTGCCCCGCTTGTCGGCCAGCGCCCGCTCGGCGGCGGCCAGCCCGGCGAGGGCGGCCTTCGGATCCTCCGGAACGGGGGAGGGGGAGTGGGAGGCCGAAGCGGCCGGAGAAGCACTAGCCGAAGCCGAACCCGCACCCTCCCCGCCCCCGAACGCCCGGGCATGCCGAACGACCTCCGCCCGCAGCGGCGTCAGCAGCGCGGCCAGATCCGGATGCGCGGCGATCACCGCGTCGTACCGCTCCACGAGCCCCCCACTGTCCTTCGCCACCCGGGCCCGAGCCTTCTCCACCACCGAGGAACTCTTCCCGGCGGCGTCCGACCCCTCACCCCCCGCCGAACACCCCACCAGCAGGCCCGCACCAGCGGCCCCGACAAGCAGACTCCTTCTGCGCGGCCCCAACGGGGTACGCGACGGCACGGTGAACGACACGGCAGACGTCCTCGGGGGGATCGTACGAACAAAGAAGCGGTGTGATCACGGTACCCGCGCATCTGCTCCAAGGTCGCCACCACCGCGCCCTCAAGGGGCGCGGGGAACGGCGCGAGCAACCACACACCACCCGCAGCCGCCATCCTCAGAGCACCACCCGAGCTCGAGGGCGGACGGCGACACCCCAGCGGAGCGGCTACCCTTTGACCTGACACGCGCCCTACCCACAACAGCACACGCGGCCGAGGAGTCACCCGGATGAGCACCACCCAGAGCGAGAGGCTGCGAGAACTGCTGGAACCGCTCGTACGCTCTCAGGGCCTGGATCTCGAAGAGATCGCAGTGGACTCGGTCGGACGCAAGCGAGTGCTGCGCGTGGTCGTCGACTCGGACGAGGGCGCGGATCTGGACGCGGTCGCCGACGTGAGCCGCGCGCTCTCGGCCAAGCTGGACGAGACGGACGCGATGGGCCAGGCCGAGTACACCCTGGAAGTCGGTACGCCGGGCGCCGAGCGCGCCCTCACCGAGCACCGCCACTACCGCCGCGCCGTGGACCGCCTGGTGAAGTTCTCCCTCCGTGATGAGGGGGAACTGACCGCCAGAATCCTGACCGTGGACGACGACGGCCTCGACCTCGAAGTGCCCGGGGTGAAGGGCCGTAAGGCCACCACCCGCCGGCTCGCCTTCGAGGAGATCGACAAGGCCCGCGTCCAGGTCGAGTTCAACCGCAAGGACAAGAAGGACATGACGGAAGAGGAGGAGGCGTAGCCGTGGACATCGACATGAGCGCCCTGCGGGGCTTGGTACGGGAGAAGGAGATCTCCTTCGACCTGCTCGTCGAGGCGATCGAGGCGGCCCTCCTCATCGCCTACCACCGCACCGAGGGAAGCCGCCGCCACGCGCGCGTGGAGCTCAACCGGGAGACCGGCCATGTGACCGTGTGGGCGAAGGAGGACCCCGAGGACCTGGAGGAGGGGCAGGAGGCGCGCGCGTTCGACGACACCCCGTCGGACTTCGGGCGCATCGCCGCCACCACCGCCAAGCAGGTGATCCTGCAGCGACTGCGGGACGCGGAGGACGACGCGACGCTCGGCGAGTATGCCGGCCGCGAGGGCGACATCGTCACCGGAGTGGTCCAGCAGGGCCGTGACCCGAAGAACGTGCTCGTCGACATCGGCAAGCTGGAGGCCATCCTGCCCGTGCAGGAGCAGGTCCCCGGCGAGACGTACCAGCACGGCCTGCGGCTGCGGTCGTACGTCGTCCGGGTGGCGAAGGGCGTCCGCGGTCCGTCGGTCACCCTCTCGCGCACGCATCCCAATCTGGTGAAGAAGCTGTTCGCGCTGGAGGTGCCGGAGATCGCCGACGGGTCCGTCGAGATCTCCGCCATCGCGCGTGAGGCCGGTCACCGTACGAAGATCGCCGTTCGCTCCACCCGCAGCGGCCTGAACGCCAAGGGTGCCTGCATCGGCCCGATGGGCGGCCGGGTGCGCAATGTCATGGCCGAGCTGAACGGCGAGAAGATCGACATCGTCGACTGGTCGGACGACCCGGCCGAGATGGTGGCGAACGCGCTCTCCCCGGCCCGCGTCTCCAAGGTGGAGGTGGTGGACCTCGCGGCCCGCTCCGCGCGCGTGACGGTGCCCGACTACCAGCTGTCGCTGGCGATCGGCAAGGAGGGCCAGAACGCCCGCCTCGCCGCCCGCCTCACCGGCTGGCGGATCGACATCCGCCCGGACACCGAGCAGCCCTCGGAGTAACCACCCGATCGGACGTACGAGCTGGGCCGTCCGGGTACTTACCGGCGGCCGGGGAATAGATCCAAGCCGCAGGTCGCTTGGATCACGACAACAACCGTTCGATTTTTGCCCCAAAGGGGTGAGGTCGGTGCGGGGAGGTAGACTTACCAGTGTCTGGCCGGACGCGCGCCCGCGCATGCCCTGAACGCACCTGTGTGGGGTGCAGGCAGCGAGCGGCCAAGACCGAACTGCTGCGGGTCGTGGCGATCGAGGACGAATGCGTCCCCGATCCTCGCGGTACGCTGCCCGGCCGGGGTGCGTACGTTCACCCCGCCCAGGTCTGTCTCGACTTGGGCGTTCGCCGCCGGGCGTTCACGCGGGCGCTGCGTGCCCCGGGAGCGCTCGACACAAAGGCGTTGCGCCGATACGTGGAGCAGACAACAGTTGCCGAGCAGGCAACACCGTAAGACGTGTCGTACGGAACCTCCGTACGGCTCTGGTATTCCGCGAGTTGGAAGTAGGTCGAGATTGCGATGAGCACTCGATGAGCACGCGATGAGTACGCCCATGAAGTAGCGACGGTCCGGACGCACCCGGACCTAAAAAGGAGCGAAGTGGCTAAGGTCCGGGTATACGAACTCGCCAAGGAGTTCGGGGTTGAGAGCAAGGTCGTCATGGCCAAGCTCCAAGAGCTCGGTGAATTCGTCCGTTCGGCGTCCTCGACGATCGAGGCGCCCGTTGTACGCAAACTGACTGACGCCCTCCAGCAGGGCAATGGGGGCGGCAAGCCCGCCGCTCCCCGCAAGGCTGCCCCGGCCCGTCCGGCGGCACCCTCTCCCGCGCAGGCCGCCCGTCCGGCCGCCCCGCGTCCGGGTCCCGCCGCGCCGAAGCCGCCCGTCGCCGAGCGGCCCGCCGCTCCGGCCCCGGGTCCGCGCCCGACGCCGGGCCCCAAGCCGCCTGCGCCGAAGCCCGCTCCGGCCTCCCCGGCCCCGAGCGTGCCCGAGTTCCAGGCACCCCCGTCGGCTCCGGCCGCCTCATCGGCTCCCTCGGCCCCGCGTCCGGGCGCCCGTCCCGGCCCCGGTGCGCCGCGCCCCGGTGGTCAGCGTTCCGAGCGTCCCGGTGGTCCCGGCCAGGAGCGTGGCCACGACCGTGGCGACCGCGGTCAGGCACCCCGGCCCGGCGGTCAGCGTCCCGAGCGTTCGGGTGGCGCCGGTGGGCCCAAGCCGGGCGGTGCCCGTCCGGCCGGTCCGCGTCCGGGTAACAACCCCTTCACCTCCGGCGGCTCCACCGGCATGGGACGCCCGCAGGCGCCCCGTCCGGGTGGCGCTCCCCGGCCCGGCGGCCCCGGTGGCGCCCAGGGCGGCGGTCCGCGTCCGCAGGCCCCCGGCCAGGCTCCCCGTCCGCAGGGCGGTCCCGGTGGCGCTCCGCGTCCCCAGGGCGGTCCGGGCGGTGCCCGTCCCACTCCGGGCGGCATGCCCCGTCCGCAGGCTCCCCGTCCCGGCGGTGGCCCCGGCGGCAACCGTCCGAACCCGGGCATGATGCCGCAGCGTCCGGCTGCCGGCCCGCGTCCCGGCGGCGGTGGCCCCGGTGGCCGCGGTCCCGGTGGCGGTGGCGGTCGTCCCGGTGGTCCCGGTGGCGGCGGCGGTCGTCCGGGTGGCGGCGGTTTCGCCGGTCGTCCGGCCGGTCCCGGTGGCGGTGGCGGCGGTTTCGCCGGTCGTCCGGGTGGTCCCGGTGGCGGCGGTGGCGGTTTCGCCGGTCGTCCGGGTGGTCCCGGTGGCGGCGGTGGCCGTCCCGGCTTCGGCGGTCGTCCCGGTGGTCCGGGTGCCCGTGGTGGCACGCAGGGCGCCTTCGGCCGTCCCGGCGGTCCCGCGCGTCGTGGTCGCAAGTCGAAGCGGCAGAGGCGCCAGGAGTACGAGGCCATGCAGGCCCCGTCGGTCGGCGGCGTGATGCTGCCTCGCGGCAACGGACAGTCCGTCCGCCTGTCGCGCGGTGCGTCCCTCACCGACTTCGCGGAGAAGATCAACGCCAACCCGGCGTCGCTCGTCGCCGTGATGATGAACCTCGGCGAGATGGTCACTGCCACGCAGTCCGTCTCCGACGAGACCCTCCAGCTGCTCGCCGGCGAGATGAACTACGTCGTCGAGATCGTCAGCCCGGAGGAGGAGGACCGCGAGCTGCTCGAGTCCTTCGACATCGAGTTCGGCGAGGACGAGGGCGGCGAGGAATACCTCATGCCGCGTCCGCCGGTCGTGACCGTCATGGGTCACGTCGACCACGGTAAGACCCGCCTCCTCGACACCATCCGCAAGACGAACGTCGTCGCGGGCGAGGCCGGCGGTATCACGCAGCACATCGGTGCGTACCAGGTCGCGACCCAGGTCAACGACGAAGAGCGCAGGATCACCTTCATCGACACCCCGGGTCACGAGGCGTTCACCGCCATGCGTGCCCGTGGTGCCAAGTCGACCGACATCGCGATCCTCGTGGTGGCGGCCAACGACGGTGTGATGCCCCAGACGATCGAGGCGCTGAACCACGCCAAGGCGGCCGGTGTGCCGATCGTGGTCGCGGTCAACAAGATCGACGTCGAGGGCGCGGACCCGACCAAGGTGCGCGGTCAGCTCACCGAGTTCGGTCTGGTGGCCGAGGAGTACGGCGGCGACACGATGTTCGTCGACATCTCCGCCAAGCAGGGTCTCAACATCGACTCCCTGCTGGAGGCCGTGGTCCTGACCGCGGACGCCTCGCTCGACCTGCGGGCCAACCCGGAGCAGGACGCGCAGGGCATCGCGATCGAGTCCCACCTCGACCGTGGCCGCGGCGCCGTCGCGACCGTCCTGGTCCAGCGAGGCACCCTGCGGGTCGGCGACACCATGGTGGTCGGCGACGCCTACGGCCGTGTCCGCGCGATGCTCGACGACAAGGGCGCGAACGTGGAAGAGGCGGGTCCCTCGACCCCGGTCCTCGTCCTCGGTCTCACCAACGTCCCGGGCGCCGGCGACAACTTCCTCGTCGTCGACGAGGACCGTACGGCCCGTCAGATCGCCGAGAAGCGCGCGGCGCGTGAGCGCAACGCCAACTTCGCCCGGCGCGGAGTCCGGTTCTCCCTGGAGAACCTGGACGAGGCCCTCAAGGCCGGTCTGGTGCAGGAACTCAACCTCATCATCAAGGGCGACGCGTCCGGTTCGGTGGAGGCTCTCGAGTCCTCGCTGCTCCAGCTCGACGTCGGCGAAGAGGTCGACATCCGCGTCCTGCACCGCGGTGTGGGTGCGGTCACCGAGTCGGACATCGACCTGGCGACCGGCTCCGACGCCATCGTCATCGGCTTCAACGTCCGCGCTGCGGGCCGCGCGGCGCAGATGGCGGAGCGCGAGGGCGTCGACGTCCGGTACTACTCGGTGATCTACCAGGCCATCGAGGAGATCGAGGCGGCCCTCAAGGGCATGCTCAAGCCGGAGTACGAGGAGGTCGAGCTCGGCACGGCGGAGATCCGCGAGGTCTTCAAGTCGTCCAAGCTGGGCAACATCGCCGGTGTCCTGGTCCGCTCCGGAGAGGTCAAGCGCAACACCAAGGCGCGCCTCGTCCGCGACGGCAAGGTCATCGCGGAGAACCTCACCATCTCCGGTCTGCGTCGCTTCAAGGACGACGTCACCGAGATCCGCGAAGGCTTCGAGGGTGGTATCAACCTCGGAAACTTCAACGACATCAAGGTCGACGACGTCATCGCGACGTACGAGATGCGCGAGAAGCCGCGGTCGTAACCAGCGGTGGTTCATGCCGGCCGGGGGTGACCTGTTCACCCCCGGCCGGTGTGGCCGTTTCTGGGGGCTGCGCCCCCAGACCCCCTTCGCGCGGTTCCCCGCGCCCCTAAAGGCATTTGGGGTCACCCCTGGCTTTTAGGGGCGCGGGGAACCGCGCGACCAGCCCCACCGTCCCGCAGCCGCCACACGACCCCGGCTCCCGAGCTCGAAGGCGCCGATATCCCGTCGAGCCGTGCCACCAAGCCGATGTACGGTTCTGATGTCCCCGCCCGGCTACGGGGGGAGGCCATCTATCCCGTACCGGCGGGTGAACCGGTTACAACATGTACGTGGGGACTCTGTCCTTCGATCTCCTGCTCGGCGACGTACGGTCGCTGAAGGAGAAGCGCTCCGTCGTCCGTCCGATCGTGGCCGAGCTGCAGCGCAAGTTCGCGGTGAGCGTGGCGGAGGTCGACCACATGGATCTGCATCGCCGGGCCGTGATCGGACTGGCCGTGGTCTCGGGCGACACGGGGCATCTGACGGACGTACTCGACCGGTGCGAGCGGCTGGTCGCCGGGCGGCCCGAGGTGGAACTGCTCTCGGTGAGACGGCGCCTGCACGGCGACGACGACTGACCGGGCCGCAGAGACAATTCAAGAACCAGCAGTAACGCAGAACGAGCTAGGAGACGGACCAGTGGCCGACAACGCGCGTGCCAAGAGGCTGGCGGACCTCATCCGAGAGGTGGTGGCCCAGAAGCTGCTGCGCGGGATCAAGGACCCGCGGCTCGGCTCACAGGTGACCATCACGGACACCCGGGTGACCGGGGACCTGCGGGAGGCGACCGTCTTCTACACGGTGTACGGGGACGACGAGGAGCGGGCGGCCGCCGCCGCGGGGCTGGAGAGCGCCAAGGGCATCCTCCGTTCCGAAGTCGGCCGGGCGGCAGGGGTGAAGTTCACGCCGACGCTCACGTTCGTGGCCGACGCCCTCCCGGACACCGCCAAGACGATCGAGGACCTCCTCGACAAGGCGCGGTCCTCGGATGCCAAGGTGCGCGAGAGCGCCTCGGGCGCCCAGTACGCCGGTGAAGCCGACCCGTACCGGAAGCCGGACGAGGACGAGGACGACGCCGCCGAATGACCCAGCAGCGCCAGAAGACCACCACGCCCGACGGCCTTGTCATCGTCGACAAGCCGTCGGGCTTCACTTCGCACGACGTCGTCGCCAAGATGCGGGGCATCGCCCGCACCCGGCGGGTCGGGCACGCGGGCACGCTCGATCCCATGGCCACCGGTGTGCTCGTCCTGGGCGTGGAGAAGGCGACCAAGCTGCTCGGTCACCTCGCGCTCACCGAGAAGGAGTACCTGGGGACCATCCGGCTCGGGCAGACGACGGTCACCGACGACGCCGAGGGCGAGATCACGGCGTCGGTCGACGCGTCGAAGGTCACCCGCGACGCCGTCGACGCCGGCATCACCCAGCTGACCGGCGAGATCATGCAGGTGCCGTCCAAGGTCAGCGCCATCAAGATCGACGGCGTGCGGTCGTACAAGCGGGCCCGGGACGGCGAGGACTTCGAGATTCCCGCCCGGCCCGTCACCATCTCGTCCTTCGCGGTCTACGACGTCCGGGACGCCGTCGCCGAGGACGGCACCCCGGTCCTCGACCTGGTGGTGTCGGTGGTGTGCTCCTCCGGGACGTACATCCGGGCCCTCGCCCGCGACCTGGGCGCCGACCTGGGCGTCGGCGGCCACCTCACCGCACTGCGCCGGACGCGCGTGGGGCCGTACAAGCTGGACTCCGCCCGGACCCTCGACCAGCTCCAGGAGGAGCTGACGGTGATGCCGGTCGCCGAGGCCGCCACGGCCGCGTTCCCCCGCTGGGACGTGGACGACCGGCGGGCGCGGCTGCTGCTGAACGGCGTACGCCTGGAGATGCCCGAGGAGTACAGCGGCCGCGGCGCCGTCGCCGTCTTCGACCCCACCGGCCGCTTCCTGGCCCTGGTGGAGAACGAGAAGGGCAAGGCGAAGAGCCTGGCCGTGTTCGGCTGAGGACGGCCTTTCGGGCGTGGGGCACTGCGGGCCTTTTTGGGGGCGCGCGGTGCTCACCGGCCGGGCCCGGCGGAGCGGCGGGGCTGTTCCCGCCGCTCCACGGTCCCCCCTCGGTTCCCCCACACAGAGGTGTATCCATCTGCCCGGGGCTATTCACCCCTTCGTGCAGGCGCTCGGAGTGAACCGAGGGAGCGGAAGGGGGCGCTTTCGCCGGGTGATCTGTTCCGCTGATCTTCACGTGCCTACCGTCGGAACAGAGGTACGACGGGGAGGTCAGGACATGGCGGTACGGGGCCGTCGGGCGACCGACGACGGCCGCCGGGCCGCACGGGACGAAGTCCTGGTGCGGGTCGGCGATCTGGCGGGACGACCGCGCGGCACGGGCTTCGTGGCCGATCACCACGGCACGGTCGTCACCAGCCACGAGGCGGTGGACGGACTGGCCAGGATCGTGCTGCACGCCACCGCCGACCGCGTCTGTGTGGTGACCTCCGACGCGGTGACCCCACTGCCCGCCCTCGACCTTGCCCTCATCCGCACCGAGGGGCTGTGCGTGGACCCGCTGCCCTTCGCCCTACGGGAGGGGATCGAGACGGGGGCGTACGTCCGGATCGCGGCCGGCGGCTGGCGCGAGGCACGGGTGCTGGGCACGGCGGACGTCACGTACACCGCGACCGACGGCTTCCATCTGCTGCGCGACGCCCTGGAGTTGGCGATCGGCACGGCCGGGAGCGAGGCGCTGCGGCTGGGCGGGGGAGCGGCCGGGGGACCCGTGCTCGACATGACCACCGGGGCCGTGGTGGGTGTCCTCGGCACGGCCCTGGAGGCACAGCACCGGACCACCGGCTTCGCCGTACCCCTGCGCGGGTGGCGGGCCGAGCAGCCGCTCGCCGAACTCCTCGCGCGCAACGCGGCGACCGTGCCCGCGTACGGCACCGACCTGAACCTGGCGGGCGTACTGGAGCTCACCGCCACCACCGTGGGGTCGGACGGGCCGGGGGCGAGCACCGGGGCCGTCGCGGCGGCCGGTACCGACCCCGTCGAACGGGTCGGGGTCGTCAGGGAGTTCGCCGCCTTCGCCGAAGGCCCGGCCACCGTGCTCGGCCTCGTCGGCCCACCCGGCAGCGGCCGTACGACGGAACTGGCCGCCCTGGCCGCCAGGCGCGGCCAAGGCTCCGAGCCCGCGCCCACGCTGTGGCTGCGCGGCGCCGACCTGCTGGCCGACGACTCGTCCGTGGCGGACGCGGCGCGCCGCGCGCTGGAGCGGGCGGGCCGGATCGTGGCGGCTTCGGGAGCTTCCGGCGAGAGCCCGGTCGGTGCGGAGCCGTCGTCGCTTCCCGGGCGGTACGACGGGGAGTTGGGGGACATCCGGCCGGAGCGGCTCGCCCGGCTGGCGGGCGAGGAGGGGCGGCCGCTGTTGCTGCTTCTCGACGGGCCCGAGGAACTGCCGCCCACGCTCGCGCACCGGCTGGCCGAATGGACCGCCGGGACGGTGGAGTGGCTGCGGGAGAACGGGGCGCGGCTCGTGATGGCCTGTCGCGCCGAGTACTGGGAGTGGGCCGGGGCGCAGTTCCCGGCGGAGCTGCTGCACGGCAGCGCGCCCGGTGGGGAGGGGCACGACGAAGACGGGCAGGTGTTGCCTCCCTGCGTGCGGCTGGGTGACCTGACGGAGGGGGAGGCCCGTCGGGCCCGCCTGCGGTACGGGATTCCCGAAGGCGCGCTCTCCGCCGCCGACGCCCGGCATCCGCTCACCCTGCGGCTCCTGTCGGAGGTACGGGCGGCGCTGCCGGAGGCTCCGGACGGGCGGCCCGGCGAGGATGGCGCCTTCGCCGGGCCGCCCGGCGGGGGTGCGTATGGGGGTGGCGCGTATGAGGGCGGTGCGGCCGGGGGTTGCGCGCACGGAGGGGGCACGGCCGGGGGTGGCACGGTCGGCGGTGGCTGGGCGGGGTACGACGGGCCGGGGTACGACGGGCCAGGGTCCTCGCGGAGGGCTGCCGAGGGGGCCTCGGTAGGGGGCGCCGGTGCGGCGGCATCTCCGTCCGGTGGCGCCTTCGGTACGGCGGCATCCCCGTCCGGTACGGCGGCGGCATCCGCCGGGGCTTCGGGCCGACCCGGCCGGGAGGACGTGCTGGCCGCCTACCTGGACCTGATGTGCCTGCGCGTCGCCGTGCGGCTCGCCGCGGTGAACGGGGTGCGGGGCACGGCCGTACGGCGGCTCGCGGCGCAGGTCTCCGGGCAGGTGCACGAGGCGGCGCGGCGGTGTCTCGGGCCCGGGCAGGGGGAGCTGGACCGGGCGGCGTTCGAGGCGGTGTTCCCGTGGGGGCCGGTGCCGGGGAGGCGCCTCGGCGGGACCACCGGCTGGGCCTCGGCCGTGCTCACCGAGGGACTGCTCGTCCCGGCGGGCGACGGCTACCGCTTCGCCCACGAGGAACTGGCCGACTGGATCCAGGGCGCGCATCTGGACCTCGACGCGGCCCTGCACGCGCTGGTGCACCGGGGCTGGGTCGCGCAGGCCGAGGCGCGGCGCGGCTGGGGCACGATGCCGTCGGAGGCCCGCGTCCGCCGGCACGCCCGCCGGGCCACCCGCAACCTCCCCGTGCCGCGCCACCGCATCGGTCCCGTCGTCCACGCACTGCTCCTCCTCGGCCGGCAGCAGGGCCCCAACGAACTCGCCGGGCGCCTGGAGGAGTTGCTCGACGCCCTCGACGCACTGCTGCCGCCGGGCGGCGCTCCGCCCGACGACCCGACCTGGTGGGCCACGCACCTCCTGGCCGACGTGCTGTCGCGGGTGCCCGACGCGACGCCGTACAGCCGGGTGCTGCGGTTCCTCACCGAGCGGATCGGGGCCTGGCGGGCCCAGGGCCGGGGTGTGCCGGGGGAGTTCGGACCGGACTTCTGGGCGGCACTGCCGCTGCCCGAGGCGGAACGGTTCGACCTGCTGCGACGCCTCGTCGTCGCCGACCCGGCCACCGGCGAGGGGCCCCGCTGTCTGGACGTGGTCTCCCGTCTCCTCGCTGCCGACCCCACCGCCGTACAACCGCATCTGACCCGCTGGTTCCACGACGAGAGTCCGCTGGACGCGACCCCGGGCGCCACGGTGGCGACGGCCGCGCAGGCGCTGCTGCACACGCATCGGCGGTGTGCCCTGGACGACCTGACCGAGGTACTGGTCGACAGCGCGCACCGGCGGGGCGACGAACTGCTCGCCGTACTGTCCGAGGAGGAGCCCTCGGCCGTGTGCCGGGCCGTCGACCGGTGGGCGCACGACGAGCGCCCGGCGCGGCGGGTCGCGGCGCTCGCGTACGGGCTGCGGGCCGCTCCCCATGCGCGCACGGAGGCAGACCGCGAGCTGCTCCGCTACGCGGCCCTCGCCCTGCTGGGCCGCCCCGCCGACGTCACCCTGCACAGCGGGGCGCTCGCCCTGCTCGTACGGGATCCGCGAACCAGGTCCCGGTATCTGCCGCAGGCGCTGGAACGCTTCGCGGCCGGGGACCCGCAGCTGCCCGCGAGCGCCCTGGTCACTGCCCTCGCCACCCACCCCGACCCGGTTCTCGACGCCTTCCGCATGCGCTTGCGGACACCGGGCGCCGACGGTTCCGACGGCTCCGAGGGCTCTGACGGCTCTGACGGCTCCGTCGGGGAGGCCCTGCGCACGCTCGCCGAGGTCACCACGCCCGGCCTCGCGCGCCGCGTCACCACGCTCGTGCGGGAGGTCGTCGAACTGCGCCCCGAGGTGGCCGGTCATGTGGCCGCGTACGTCGACCGGCGGCTGGAGCATGGGCCGGGCACCCGCGCCGTACTGTTCCCGCTGGTCAGCGGGCTCATCGCCGACGGACCGGTCCAGGTGAGGGCAGCGCTCGCGGCGGTGTTCGCCGAGCCCGGCACCGCTGCCTCCGGCCCGCTGCGGCGCGAACTGCTCGATCTGCTGATGGCGACCGAGCGGGACCCGTCCGTCCTGGACGCGCTGCTGCGGGCGGCCGCCGCGCGCGGAGTGACAGCCGACGCGGCGGACACCACGGCCACCCGGCTGCTGGTCCACCGGGTCGGAATGCTGCTCGTCCGAACGCCCGAGGGCGCCACCCGTTTCGACTGGGCGCTCGTCGATCTGGCCCGCCAGGTGCCGGGCTTCGCGGGGCTGGTGGCTGGGTGGCTCAGCGGCACGCCGCAGGAGTGGGCGGCGGTCGTCGGGCCGAGCACACGGCGGATGATCGAGAACCTGGCGGGCGTGTCGGGGGTGCGGGTGCCCGCGTGAGACGGTTTCCAGAAGGGCTTCGCTTCCGTGCTCAGGGTCACAGCCCGGATGCCGATGCGGGCCGAGGCCATCGGGCATGGCACCCTTAGACCTGCGCAAGGTAAGCGTCAATACGGACACGGGTTCGACGAGGAGCGGTCACAGTGCAGCGCTGGCGTGGCTTGGAGGACATCCCCGAGGACTGGGGACGCAGCGTCGTCACCATCGGTTCCTATGACGGGGTGCACCGCGGGCACCAGCTGATCCTCCGGCACGCCGTGGAGCGCGCGCGTGAGCTGGGCGTTCCCTCCGTCGCCGTCACCTTCGACCCGCACCCCAGCGAGGTCCTGCGCCCCGGCAGCCACCCGCCGCTGCTCGCCCCGCACCACCGCCGTGCCGAACTGATGGCCGAGGTCGGCGTGGACGCGGTCCTGATCCTGCCCTTCACGACCGAGTTCTCGCGGCTGTCCCCGGCCGACTTCGTCGCCAAGGTGATCGTCGACAAGCTGCACGCCAAGGCCGTCGTCGAGGGCCCCAACTTCCGCTTCGGCCACAAGGCCGCCGGAGACGTGGCGTTCCTGGCCGAGCAGGGCAAGACGTACGACTTCGAGGTCGAGGTCGTCGACCTGTTCGTCACCGGTGAGGCCGGCGGCGGGCAGCCCTTCTCCTCGACCCTGACCCGGCGGCTGGTCGCCGAGGGCGATGTCGAGGGCGCGCGCGAGATCCTCGGCCGCCCCCACCGCGTCGAGGGCGTCGTCGTACGCGGCGCCCAGCGCGGCCGCGAACTGGGCTTCCCGACGGCCAACGTCGAGACCCTCCCGCACACCGCGATCCCCGCCGACGGCGTCTACGCCGGCTGGCTGCACGTCGACGGCGAGGCCATGCCGGCCGCGATCTCCGTCGGCACGAACCCACAGTTCGACGGCACCGAGCGCACGGTCGAGGCGTACGCCATCGACCGCGTCGGCCTCGACCTCTACGGCCTCCATGTCGCCGTCGACTTCCTCGCCTTCGTGCGCGGACAGGCGAAGTTCGACTCGCTGGACGCGCTGCTCGTGGCGATGGGGGAGGACGTGAAGAGGTGCCGGGAGCTGATCGGGGCGTATGAGGGGGAGTAGCTCCCGAGGTCTGGATGTGTCCCGACGGGCCTGGACGTGCTGAGGGCCCGTACCGTTCGTGGATCGTGAACGGTACGGGCCCTTTCGCTGTGCCGTGTGCGGTTACTGCCCTGTGCGGCTACTGCTGAGGCGGTGCCGGCGGGTAGGGCTGCTGCCCCTGCTGCGGAGGTTGCGGTTGCTGCGGCGGGTACGGCTGACCCGGAGCGGGTTGACCCGGGGCCGGCTGGCCGGGGTGGCCGTAGGGCTGCGGGGCCTGGTCGGGGTACGGCTGGCCCGGGTAGGGCTGGGGCTGGCCGGGGTACGGCTGGCCCTGCTGCTGCGGGTACGGCTGCTGACCCGGCATCTGCTGACCCGGCATCGGCGGGGCGACCACCGGCGGCGGGTTGCCGTCCGACGTCCACAGGCCGTGCGACTGCTGGTGCCTGGCGATGTCCTCGGCGACCATCGCGGCGAGCGTGAAGTACGCCTCCCGCACCTTCGGCCGCATCATGTCGAGATCCAACTCGGCGCCCGCGGACAGGTGTTCGTCGAAGGGGACGACGACGACACCGCGGCAGCGCGTCTCGAAGTGGGAGACGATGTCCTCCACCTTGATCATCTTGCCGGTCTCGCGCACCCCGGAGATGACCGTGATGGAACGGGCCACCAGGTCCTGGTACCCGTGAGCGGAGAGCCAGTCCAGCGTCGTACTGGCGCTGCTCGCACCGTCCACGGACGGCGTCGAGATGATGATGAGCTGGTCGGCGAGGTCGAGCACGCCGCGCATCGCGCTGTAGAGCAGACCCGTACCCGAGTCGGTCAGGATGATCGGGTACTGCTTGCCGAGGATGTCGATCGCGCGCCGGTAGTCCTCGTCGTTGAACGTCGTGGAGACGGCCGGGTCGACATCGTTGGCGATGATCTCCAGCCCGGAGGCCGCCTGCGAGGTGAACCGCCGGATGTCCATGTACGAGTTGAGGTACGGGATCGCCTGGACGAGGTCGCGGATGGTCGCCCCGGTCTCGCGCCGCACGCGACGGCCGAGGGTGCCCGCGTCCGGGTTGGCGTCGATCGCGAGGATCTTGTCCTGCCGCTCCGTGGCGAGCGTGGAGCCGAGGGCCGTGGTGGTCGTCGTCTTGCCGACGCCGCCCTTGAGGCTGATCACCGCGATGCGGTAGCAGGACAACACCGGCGTCCTGATCAGCTCCAGCTTCCGCTGCCGCTCGGCCTCCTCCTTCTTCCCACCCAGCTTGAACAGCCCGCCGCCCGACGCCGGACGGCTGCTCTTCTGCTTCTGCTTCTTGCTGTTCAGCAGCCGGTCGGAGGAGAGCTCGACGGCCGCGGTGTAACCGAGCGGCGCCACACCGGGGTTGGTGGGCTGGCGCTGGTCGTGCTGGACCGGCTGGGGCCAGGCCGCGCCGGTGCGGGGGTCGATGGGGGCGGGGGGGTGGGGGTGACCGCCGGGGTTGCCCGGGTGTCCCGGGTGCCCCGGGTGGTCTGGGTGAGCTGCGTTTGCGGGCTGGACGGGGTGGGCGGCCTGTGCGGGCTGGCCTGGGTGTCCGGGCTGACCGGGCTGACCGGGGAAGGGGGGTTGCGGCTGGCCCGGGTGGCCTGGGTGCTCCGGCTGGCCGGGCTGTCCGGGTTGGCCGGGTTGGCCGGGCTGGGCGGGGGGCTGGGGGAAGCCGTAGCCGCTCTGGGGGGTAGGGGAGTTGGGCGGGCCCTGGGGGGTGGGGGTACCGGGCGTGGCGGGGGCGCCGGGGTGCGGGAAGCCGTAGCCGGCCTGGGGAGTAGGGGCCTGCGGGGTGTTGGGGTGGGGCGTGGGGGCGCTCGGTGTGTTCGGCGTGCCCGGCTGCCCGGGCTGGGCCGGGGGTTGGGGGAAGCCGTAGCCGCCCTGTTGGGGGATGGGTGCCTGTGGGGGTACGGGTGCGCCGGGGTGCGGGAAGCCGTAACCGGGGGTGGGCTGGGCTGGGGGCGCGGCGGGAGCGGGGGCGCCGGGGTGGCCCGGCTGTCCGGGCTGGGCAGGGGGCTGGGGGAAGCCGTAGCCGCCTTGCTGGGGGATGGGTGGCTGTGGGGGTACCGGTGCACCGGGGTGCGGGAAGCCGTAACCGGCGGGGGAGGGGGCGTTGGGGGCCTGCGGGGGCGTCGGGCCGGCCGCCGTACCGGAGGCGTTGGGGGCGCCGGGGGCGGCGTCGACCGGGTTGCCCCAGGCCGCGGGAGCGCCCTGAGGAGCCTGCGGGTGGAACGGCTGCTGCGGCGGCACGGACGGCTCGCCCTGCGCGGCCGCCGGCTGCTGACCGGGCATCTCGGGGTACGCCGGCGCGGTCGGGGGCCACTGCGCCCCCGGGGCGGGGGCTGCGGGCTCGGCGGGCTGGTACGCGGGCGGCAACGGCGGAAGCCCACCCTGCGGCGCCGGCGGCGTCCAGGCGGGGGGCGTCTGCGGTACGCCACCGGGGGCGCCCGGAGTGGGTGCGGCGGGCGGGACGGGCGTGGCGTCCTGAGGCGGGCCGGGCTGAGGCGTGCTGGTCTGCGGGGCGGCGTCGACGGGCTTGGCGGCGTCAGGGGTGGCGTTGTGAGAGTCGGCGCTCTGCGGAGCGACGCCTTGAGCTTGAGGAGGCGTGACGGCCTGCGGGACGGCGCCCTGGGATGGGGCGTCCTGGGGGTCAGAGCCCTGGGACGGGGTGTCCTGCGGGACGGAACTCTGGGGCGCGGTGTCCTGCGGGACGGAACTCTGGGGCGCGGTGTCCTGCGGGACGGAACCCTGGGGAACGGCCTCCTGGGAGGCGGCATCCGTCGGCTCCCCCTCGTCGGAGACGGCGTCCGGGTTCGCGGCGCCGCCGCCGGGCTGTTCGCCCGCAGCGGCAGGGGCCTCGCCGGACACCTCCGCGGCAGCCGAACCCTCGGCTGCCGCATCGCCCCCACTGCCCTGACCGTTGCTGTCCTCTGCGCCTTGCCCCTCGCCGGACGAGGCGGGGTCACCGGGCTGCTCGACGGCGGCAGCGGCAGCGGCATCGGTTACGGCGGCGCCGGTGTTGTCCTGCCCCTGCACCGGAGCCTCGGCTCCCGCAGGAAGACCGTCGCTGTCACCAGCACTGTCACTGTCGCCGCCACCGGCTACGGACCCGGCATCGGGCGCAGCGGCGGTAGGCTCTCCGCCCTCCACCTGCGGCGCGTTCAACTCGAAATCGCCGGCGCCGACTTCCCCACCGGAAGCAACACCCGCGGGCACACCTGCATCCGGACCCACACCCGCACCCGTGCCCGCATCAGCCCCCGAGTCGGACGCGCCCTCGGCCGCAGCCGCAGCCGCATCCGAGATCTCACGCTTCAACGCGACAGCGGAAATCCGCATGGTCGCGCCGCTCTCGATGTCCCCACTGTCGCCGTCGGCCTCGGGCACGGCGGCCACCGGCGGCCAGGGGGACGGAAACGTGCCACCCGAAGCGGCGGCACCGGACCCGCCGGTCATGTCGACGGGAGGACCGACCGGCGGCGCGGGCGGAGACGTCACGGAACCGACGCCCGGAGAAACGCCCCCCGCGCCCGGATCAGCACCCGTACCCGATTCCGAACCGGCCCCTCCCGATGACGCGTTCTGCGTGTACCAGGCAGGCGGCGCGTAGTCGATGGTGAACTCGCCCGTCGTCTCGATGGCGGACTCCGCGTCGGACTGGTCATCGCCGGGTGTGGCCCAGCCCCCGCGGATCCCGTCCCGATCGCTGTTCACAATTCCTCCTGGTGTGGTCGAGCACCCTCAAAGTCGTGCCGGGGCCGACCGTTCTGGTCGTTCGAGCCATGTCGTCGTGACGTCGTGATGTGCGCCCCCGGTCCCAGCCTAATCACCACAAGCGCAACGACGGCAGGCCCGTCCACCCCTCCGCGCCCGCCCGCTCCGTCACACCCTGCCCGGAGATGGTGCCGATATCCCCAACGAGTCCGATCAAACCGGTCATTACCGGTGAACAAGTCGAAAGGGAGGGAGCCCGAACCAACACGGCACGATGACCGGCAACGCGTCCACGACAACCACCGGAACGGCCTCCAGGACCGGCCATTCACCGAGACCGGACGCTCCCCGGCCCCGGACAGTTATCGGGACCGAACGGTTACCGGACCGGAACGACAACCGCGCCCGCGTCCGCCGACCCCGTGGCAGCCGGACAACGCTCCCAACCGCTCTTGAGCGATCCCCGACCAGTCCCAAGCGGCCCTCACAGTCTCCAGCGGCCACCGGTACGCCTGCAGTACTCCTGAACGGCCCTTCTGTCCGCCTCAGTCCATCCGTCGAGGCGTACCCAGCAACCCGATCTCGGCATCGGTCGGCTGGGTCATCACGTACTGCCGATCGCGATCGGCGCACCACAGGGAGACTCCGTCGGCGAGCGTGGGCAACGAGTCGACGTCCGCCCGGGGCAGCGCCATCGTGCGCCCCAACTCCGCCGCCTCGTCGGGGGAGACCCGCTGCACACCGACGAGCCGGGCCTGACGGATGAGCCGGGGAGCCACCGGACTGAGGTACGGCAGCAGTGTCAGCACGGACTGCCAGGGACCGGAGACGACCCGCCCGCGCGGCGGCCGCATACCGCAGTCACGCACGACGACCACAGGACCGCCGGCCGACGCGCCCTGCGGCGGCACCCGCCCCACGTCGTACACGGCCATGCCGTTCTGCCCGCCGCCCATGGCGTGCACCATCTGCATCCAGGCCTGCGCCCGCCCGGTCTCCACGGCGACCCGCGCTCCCGTGGCCGCCGCGCGCAGGGCGAGGACCTGGGCGGTCCACAGCCCACCGATGAGGACGACGTCGTACGGCGTGGGCCGATTGATCCCGAGGACGGCGGGCTGCCCCTCGGCGTCGACCCCTATGACGACGCCGTCGTCCCCGATGGGCAGCGCGAGCGAGTCGAACTGTTCGACTGGCAATGCGTGCCGCCCGTGCCGGGGCCCGATGAGCCCGAACCCGGAGCGCAACCGCTCACGTACCCGTTCACCGACGGAGGGCTCCGCGACACCGGGACCGGGGTTGCCGCCGGTGCCGGAACCGGGTGCATACGGACCCGTACCGGTCATGGCCATCACCGAACACCCCCGAGAGGCAGCGTGGCGAGGACACCCGGCAACTGCTCACGGTCGAGCCGCGCGAGCCCGGTCCCGGCCTGCCGGGCCGCGTGTTCCAATCCCCGTCGGGCCGCGACGAGTTCGTCGTCGCTGCGCCCCGTCACCCGGAGATGGCCGGTGACCGCGATCTCCTGCCGCTCTCCGTGCGCCAAGGTCAGACTGAACGTCGTGGCGAGCGCGGGCACGGCCGTGAGCAGCCCGACGAGCTGCGGCAGCGACGGCCCCGAGCCGCCCAACTGCGGCCACCGCCGCACCCAGTAGGTCGTGTGCCGACGGTTGTCGCACCGCCAACTGCGCCCGGACTCCTCGGTCCGCCGCTGCGGAGTGTCCGTACGCCCTGCCTCGGCTGTCACCAAAGGATTGGCGCAGGCGGAGGTGGCGACAGCGGCGACCAACTCCTCCTCGTTGAGCACGGTCGTCCGGAACCCGGCCCCGGTCAGCCGACTGGCCAGATGGTCCGCGACCCGCACCACACACTTCTGCGCCCCCAAAAGCCCACCGCCACGCGCGGCCACGGCCTCCGGGCACAACTCGGGGTCGAGCTTCAACGCGATCCAGGTGATCCGAACCGCCGGCGCCCCTGTCTGGGCCTGCAAGGGCGCGTAGTTGCTGACGGCCACCGACTGCTGAGGCAGCTGGATGGCTGGCGCCGGCTGTGTGTGCAGCACGATCTGAGCGCCCTCCAGCCGAATCCCGTCCACCTCCAGCGCGTCCCGCACCAGGCCCAACGGCAACGGACGCCGACTCCGCTCCGCCCGCAGCGCGGTGGCGTCCGCCTCGACCTGCAGTACGGCGGTGACGAACGTCCCGTCCCCGATGACCCCGACGGCGCGCCGGTCCCTCCCGCCGTACGCGTAGGTCCGCAGACTCGGGTCGCACTCCACTGCCGGCGCCAGCCCCGGTTCCGTCCCGGGCGGTATCACCGCACCGGCCGCCTTCCGCTGCCGTGCCTTCAGCGCCCGTGCCGTGGCCAGCCATTCGGGGAGGGAACGCCCGCGACGGCGTACGACGGCGAGCAGAACGAGCACGACGGAGACGACGGCCGTGGGGATGAGGGCGAGAGGGTGGAGGGCCCAGCCGGCGAGCAGTACGGCGGCAGCCGCCTCGACAAGAAGTACCTGCTGCAACCGGAACGCCCCGAAGCTCCCGGAGCCCCCTTTGAGGTGAAGCGTGGCCGAACCGGGAGCGGGCGTCGTCACCGAGAGCGTGGACGCAGGGGTGGGCGCGGGAGCGGAACGCGGGTCGACCGCCTCTGTACGCGACCGTGATCGCGTCCGGCTTGCGGAAGCCATTGCTGCAAACCCCCCGTAGTCACCTGAAACGACCCACTCGACACCGGTCCCGATGCGGAACGCACCCTACCCGCCCCACACGCGCCAAGGCTCAACAGGCATAGTAGGGGGCCGATCTGACAACGGAGGGCGTGGGACGTCGCCCCCGGGCGCGGTACGGGGAGAAACAGGCACTCATGGCATCACGGCGGGACGAACTCAACGCCTACACGTTCGCGAAGCGACGCACCCTCGCGGCCTTTCTCCAGCCGTCCCCCTGGGGCTCGGAGGAAGGCGCCCCGAAGCCGCTGCGGGCCGTCGTGCCGAGCCTGATCGCAGGCGCCCTCGTCCTGGGTGTCTTCGGCGCCTGGGGCATGTTCCAGCCCACCGCGCCCAAGGACTGGAACCAGCCGGGCACCCGGGTCATCGTGGGCAAGCAGTCGACGACGCGTTACGTCGTCCTGAAGACGGACGGCACCACTCGCCTGCACCCCGTCCTCAACCTCGCCTCCGCCCGTCTGCTCATGAACGGTGCCGACTACCAGGTCGTCCAGATCAGCGACAAGATCCTCGACGCGGGCAAGCCGCCCCGCGGTCCGATCCTCGGCATCCCCTACGCACCGGACCGGCTGCCGACGTCCGACGAGGCGGGCAAGGCCAAGCGGTGGGCGGTGTGCGAGCAGCCCGGCGGTAAGGGCAGCACGGTCCAGGAGGCGACGTTCGTCCTCGCCGACCGGGACGCCGAGAAGACGGACGGCTCCGGCCGCCTCACCGGCGGCGAGGTGCTGTACGTCAAGACGCGCGCCGGGGATCGCTATCTGGTGGACGCTTCGGGCAAGGCGTATCCCGTCCCGGGTGAGGCGACGGACGAGGACAACCGGAAACTGACGGACGCGCTGGTGGGCTCCAAGCAGCCGCAGCTCGTCACGAAGGAGTGGATCGACACCCTGCACAAGGGCGACCCGGTCGCCTTTCCCGAACTCCCCTCCAACGTCGGCTCTCCGGCCGGAGTCCAGGGCCAGCTCTCGGACGACGAGAACAAAGTCGGCATGGTGCTGGAAACGGAGACGGGCGAAGGCGAGAGGTACTACGTCGTACTGCCGGGCGAAGTGAAGCCCATCAGTGAGTTCACCGCTTGGCTGCTGATCAACTCGCCCCGGACCGCTGTCCTCAACATGAACGGTGAGGCCGCCAAAGTAGGCCTCCAGGACTTCACCGCCGACAGCAGCCCCTTCGACGGCCAGCCGGCGAACTGGCCGTCGCAGCGCGCCTCCATGGTCAACTCCGCCTCCCTGGAGTCGGGCCGCAACACCGTGTGCAGCGTCCTGCGTGACGTGGACGACGGCAACGACACGACACTCAGCACCTGGGCGGGCACCGAGTACCCCGCCGAGATCGCCGCAGGCGGCACGAGCACGTACGTCACCCCCGGAACGGGCCTGCTCTACACACAGATCCAGGGCACCGACACTGACTCGGGATCACTCTTCCTCGTGACGGACACCGGCCTGCGGTACGCCGTCCAGGCGAACGGCGACAGCGACAGCGAACAGTCCGGCGTCGGCACGGACGGCAAGCAGAAGACGTCGGACGGGACACCGGAGCCGAGCGAGGCCCAGGTGAAGCTCGGCTACGAGAACGTCCGGCCGGCGAAGGTCCCGCTGGTCTGGTCGGAGTTCCTGGCGAAGGGGCCCCGCCTCGACACCAACAGCGCCCGGCAGCCGCAGGGTTCGTAGGACGAACACGACGGCCTCAGCACACGGAATCTCACGGAGAAGGACGGGAGCGACGTAGAGGTGTCGCCCAAGAAGACAACCCTGTCGGCCGCGGCCGCGTTCCTGACGATGCTGGCCACGGCCCCACCGGCCGTGGCCGCACCCGACGGCCACACGCGCGTGGGGCTCGATCGCGGCCACGCGCGCGTGCGACTCGACGGCAGTGGCGAGTGCACCTTTCCGGCCAAGCAGATCAAGGGCACCCCCTGGGCGCTGCAACGAGTACTCCTCGACGAGCTCTGGCAGGGGACCGACAAGGGCAAGGGCATTCGGGTGGCGGTCATCGACACCGGCGTTGACGACAAGAACCCGCAGTTGAAAACGGCGGTCGACAAGGCGGCCGGGCGGGACTTCCTGAGCAAGGGCAAGGACGCCGATCCCACGAATGACCAGGTGGGCCACGGCACCAAGGTCGCGGGCATCATCGCGGCCCGGCCGCTCGACGGCACGGGTTTCGTGGGCCTCGCGCCCAACGCCACGATCATCCCCATCCGTCAGAACGACGCCGACAACAGCGGCGACTCGGACTCCATGGCGGAGGCGATCACATACGCGGTCTCCCAGGGCGCCGACGTCATCAACATCTCCCAGGACACGACAAAGCCCCTGTCGAACACCTCCAAGCTCGCCACGGCGGTCCGCGAGGCCCTCGCCAGGGACGTCGTCGTGGTCGCCTCCGCGGGCAACGACGGCCTGGACGGCAAGGCCAAGAACACCTACCCGGCAGCCTTCCAGGGCGTCCTCGCCGTGGCCTCCTCAGACCGGAACAACGAACGAGCGTCCTTCTCCCAGGCGGGCGAGTTCGTGGGGGTGGCGGCCCCCGGCGTCGACATCGTCTCCACGGTCCCGGACGGCGGCCAGTGCACCGACAACGGAACGAGTTTCTCCGCCCCGTTCGTCGCAGGCGTCGCCGCACTCCTCAGGGAGAAGCACAAAGACTGGTCGACCGCCCAGATCGTGACCCAGATCGAGCAGACCGCCGAACGCTCCGTCAACGGCCACGACAAGTTCGTCGGCTGGGGCGTCGTCGACCCGGTCCGCGCGGTCCAGGAGTCCGACCTCACCGACCCGCCCTCCTCACCCACTCCCGACCCGGGCGTGTCCAAGGCCCCGGCCCCCGACACCGCCCGCTTCTCCCTCGCCGAAACGCCGCAGGAACGCGACGAGCGCTATGCCACGTACACCCTCGGCCTCACCGCGGCCCTGGTCACGGTCATCGCCGGCACGGCCGTCGTCCTGCGGGACCTGCGCCGCCGCAGGAAGGACGCCTGAGCGTGAGCTTCGGACCACCGCCTTCACCGTTCACCGCATCCGCCAAGGCGGCGGACACAGCACGCAGACGCCGTCGTACGAGGCTGCTCGGGGCCGTGGCGGCGGCCGTGGTCGCCGCGCTGGGCGCGGGCGTCGGGCTCCTGACGTACGCCACCGACGACGATCCCGCCCCCGCCGGAGCCACGTCGGCCGCTGTCGCCCAGCACCCGGACGACGTCCGGGAAACGGTCGAAAAACGCCCTCGGAGCACTGGCGGACGGATGGCGTTCCGTTTCTCCAGCGACGACGTGGGCCCGGGCGAGAACACCGAGATGCCTGGCCTGTGGGCCACGGACAAGATCCTCGCCAAGGGCATCAACCGCACGCTCGTGGGCTTCGAGATCGGCAAGGACGTGGCCCCGGGCGACGAGACCTGGCGCGTCCGGCTGGACGGTCCGATCTGCGGCACGACGCACCACGTGACCGCCGACGGCCGTACAGCGGTGCTCTACAGGGCGGACACCGGGGAGGAAGCGCTCTGCGACCACGTGGCGTTCGTCGACCTCGACACGGGCAGGAAGCTCTGGCAGACCGCTCTCCCCCCGAGTGGTGTACGGCGCTCCTCCGAGACTCTGCCCAGCGTCACCATGACCCGCGGCACAGTGGCCGTGACGTGGGGCAAGGGATCAAGCGCATACGACATGGCTTCAGGCAAGGAACTCTGGAAGAAGCGGCGCACCGACGGCTGTAGGGACACGGGCAGCGCCGGCGGAAAGGCTTTGCTGGTCCGCGATACCTGCTTCGTCAAGAAGACCCTCGACGACACGTTCCGGGTCCGTAAGGTCGCCCCGCGCACCGGCAAGGCGGAATGGACGTACGACGTCGCCAAGGGCGTCCGGGACGTCTACCTGATGTCCAGCGAACCGGCTGTCCTCGCCACCGCGGCGGGCGACGTCAACATCAGCGACCTGATCACACTCGACGAGAACGGTGAGTACCGCGCCACGATCCGCCTCGGAAACGGCACCTATGTCGCTGACTGCGACAGCCAGACGAACTACAACACGATCGACGACTGCCCGTCAGTGGTGGTCGGAGACGGTCAGGTCTTCCTGGAGAGCAGGGAGGACCCGGACCAGACCGCGGAGGCGAACTCCAACTGGATCATCGGCTTCGACGTCAGCACGGGAAGAACGACGAAGAAGTTCGAGTCGGGCCCCAACCAACTCCTGCATCCCCTGCGCATGAGCGGTGACCAACTTCTCGCTTACCGGGAGAGCACCGACAACATCAGGCCCTACGGCCTCGTCAGCATCGACCCGCGAACCGGCAAGGAAACGCCCTACTACTACTTCGGCCTCCCCATCGAAGCGACGATCCTGTCGACCCCGAAACTGGTCGACCTCCGCGTCCAGAACGGCCGCCTCTTCTTCGGCGCCAGGGCGGCGACGGGCCCGGACAACGGCCAGCAGAAGAACTGGGTGTGGCTGGTGCTGGGCATCGAGAGCGTGCGACCCGGCACATGAGGTGAGCGCTCGGGGCCGGGCGAGACCGACGCCGGACCCCGAGACATACGGTCATGACCGCACCGCGGTCACCGCACCGCACTCACTACGGGGCGTCGGCCCCTCGATCGAGCCCACCATTGTGAGGCGCCGGCTCCAGATCGAACTCCCCGTCCCGCGCTCCGAGCACGAAGGCCCGCCATTCGGCCTCGGTGTACCGCAGCACGGTGTCCGGATCGAGCGACGACCTCATGGCCACTGCCCCCTCCGGCAGATACGCGATCTCGACCCGCTCCTCATGCTCCTCAGTCCCCGGCGCGCTCTGCCACTCGACCCCCGAGATGTCGAGCGCGTACAACTCGTCCTTCTCACGCTCTTTGCGTTCCTTGAGTGCCTTCTCGACATCCTTGTCCAGCCCATCGGCCATGACGGCGCGGTCCCTTCCCGACGTATGAACGAGCTACGGGCTCACAGTACTTGGGAGGAAGGCGACCGGGGCGCGACAGACGGAACAGCACATCATCACGCCGCGCGATCATCACCTCACAGTCCGTCGACCGACCCGTGCTCGCCATGACGCACTTGTCCCCATACTTGCCAAACCCCTGAACTGCCCCGTTACAACTTTGCAGTTGGAAGCGTCACGTCAAGTGACTAGAGTGGTATGCGGTATCACGTGGGTGATACGGCACGGGGGCGGCGTAACGCTGTGGCCGCGCGGCACGCGGCGACCGCGGTGATTCCTGCCCGCCTGGACCATCTGGGCGTTCGGCCTGGATGGACGCGTCACGGCGGTCGACCCGCCGTCACATCAAGAGGAGGGTGGAGGACCTGTGAGCGGGACCGCGGACCAGAAACGCGAGAACGACCAACTCATCGCTCTGGCCAACAAGATCCAGAACTTCCACGTCGAGGTGAGCCGTCGCGTGACGTCCCTCAACACCGTGGTGGACATGATCCAGGGCGGCTGGCAGGGCGCGGCGAGCCAGGAGTACGACAGGGTGCAGCGAGAGGTGAACATCCACCTCAAGAAGCTCCAGGACAACCTCGTCGACCTGGAAGACGTCATGCGTATGGCCGTGAACGGGTTCGACGAGCACGAGCAGGAGCGCATCGCGGAGATCCGGAAGGTGGACAACTCCTCGGAGTCCCAGGCCCAGGCCGACGCCGGCATGAGGGGCCAGACGTACACCACCGACCGCATCACCAGCCTCGCCTGAGCCACGGAGGAGTACCCACGATGAGCACCAGCTACGACCGCACAGCGATCAACTACGCCACGGTGACCCAGGCCGCGAGCGACGTCCGCAAAACCGCCACGGACCTCACCCAGGAACTCGAGGCCCTCATGCAAGAGGTGAAGCGCGTCGCCGAGACCTGGGAGGGAGAGGCGAAGACCGCGTACGGAGACATCCAGCGCAAGAACACCACCGAGATGCAGCAGATGACCGAAAAGCTCCGCTTCATCGCCGACCTCCTGGACAGGTCGGTCGTCGGCTACCAGGGCACAGACCTGGACGGCGCGAAGCGCATCCGCATGTTGATGGGCTGAACATGAAACAAGGGGAGGCGACACAAGCTGTCGCCTCCCCTTGTTTCGCAGTGGATGGCTTTCTCAGGCGTAGTGCCCCGAAGTTGCCGTGGGAGATCCAGAGGTGAGCCCTGGGTCCTTGCAGCCGAGCTCAGCCGAAACCTTGTGCGCCGCCGCGTTCAGAAGAACGATGTGGTCCTGGGAGAGTTTCTTCTCGGGCACCTCTACGTTGTTCTCCCGCTCCAGGCTGCCATTGATGATGACGGACTTGTCCGAGTCTGCCATCTGGCAACGGAAGTAGAGAGAAGCCGTACGGTCCGATGCGAGAGCCGACTCCCCGGTCTTGTAGAACGTGAAATGTTTCTCGTCATCCGTATCCGCTTTGTCGACGGTCAGTGCCTCTCGGAAGTTGATCGAGAGGATTGCTTCCCCATCGGCTGACGACTGCAGCCTGCAGAAGGGCGATCCCAAGGCCTCGCCACTTTCCACTTTGCCATCGGCTTCCCGAAGTGATGTCAGCGTGTCGTCGGGCTCCGATCCTTCCTGAGTGAAGGTGTCGGTGCCGGAGACCTCTTTCAGCGCCGCGGCGACAGTCGATTCCTTGGCGAAAGAGCCGCAAACAACCTCAACTTTGACGCCGCTGTCGGCCGTGTCATCGACTTCTTCCGAGCAGGCGCTGATGGCTGCTACGAGCGCGGCCGTGAGCACCACGATTCTCGCAGTGGACTTCATCAGTCTTCCTTTTCATAGCGGGCAGGGTGAAGGTCGTTCCCGGCATGTGAACGACTGTCTTTGATGTACTTCGTCAGCTCTTCTTGGAGGACCGCAGGGCTGAGAGCCTTCGCCGATCTCTCACGTCTCGGCGTCGGCGCACAGTCTTCTGCGAAACCAACGTGCCGACAAAGCCGAATGCCACCACGTGAGGCGCGAATGCTGCGCTGATCTGCTGCACAGGTAGCGCCCTCTCCTTCAGATACGGAGCCTTGCAACGGAATTCAAGCACGGCAGGGCCAGTACCCGAAAAGAATCAGTATAATTATCGTGATATTAGGAGGCGGGATTTATGGGGGGAATCTCTACTGGGAGCCTTTCCTTTTCCTGGCATTTTCCAATCTTGTATGCGTGCTTCGTCATCTGAAAGGAGAAGTCGGTCAACGCCTGACGCAAGGCGACCCCCTTCACGCGACTATCTCCGATGACTCTTGCCTGGGTCACGAGTGCGTATGACTGGACTGCTTCAGCTGGGTCCTTGTCAGGCGGGGTGCAGGGTACGTATACGCTGGCGAGGCCGGACACTGTGAGGGCTCGGACGTCACCACTCGATACCTTCATCACCTTGCCATCGCCTTTTCCCTCAAAATGGCGAGTCCAACTGGCGACAGAGGCATCGCTTACCTCACTTTCGCCAGAAATAATGGAGTCATTGCTGGTTGTGACACGGCAAGCGAATAGAAAGTCCTCACCGGGAGCGGTCTGGCTCTCTCCCTCGTGAGCCTCGCGGGCATTCGGGAGAGCGCTGAGCACTGTGGCTCGCTCAACAGCACCTGAGCAAACTTCCGCCGGCAAGCGATCGAGACCCTTAGTGAAAAAATACTGGTACCCGAAAAAGCATCCGGAAACGAGAAGGCAGATCCCTCCGCCCAGTGCTACTGCTCTCACTTTTTTCGTCATGGTCAATAACCGCGATCCTATAAACTCAGGCGCTCGGGCGCTGGTGAGATTCTTCCAGAATGGTGTCGCTTTGTAGCCAGCCTCTGTTCACTGCGTCACGGATGGAATTCTTGGTGGAACCCTCCGCCAGGTCTGAATCATGGGCGGCGATTGCGTCCAAGGCAGACCACTGAGTCTGCTGAGTCACTGAATCCTGGGTCTTATTTAGATCCTGACCTGTGCGATAAAGTGCCTCATCCAGCGCACCGTCTAGCTCTCGTCCCTCGTACAGTCGGTCCACGGCCATGCCGGAGATTCCACTGAAAAAGCCGCCAGCAGCAGCCCCGACAACTGCTGATGTAGGAACGAGAGCTACTGCGCCGACTCCTATACCAGTAGATAGGATGGTCTTGACAAAGTCGCCCTGCTTCTTGAGTGACTCGTTGTACTCCTTCTCTCCTTCGAGGGAATCGAGAATTCCTGAATCGGCAGTTGAACGCCCGACAACCCCTTGAATAATGCCGGCATTCTGTGCAATGTCCTCAATTACTTTCTCTGACCTGCCATCGTAGAGAGAAGGATTTGCGATATGCGCTTCAAGTAGGCTGCTTGTATAAATTCCTTCGCCGTAGCGGATCGCGGCATTGCCGTCCTTGTCTTGGGCAACCTCGTACAGGAAACGGGTCACGTCCGTTCGTTCGAGCCCCTCCGGGGCCGCGCTGTTCGTAACGAAGACCGACTCGGCTCCTGGTCCGGCCATTGCTCGGCTAATCTCGGGCATATAGGCGGACGCCATACGGCCAAAACTATCGCCGATGGCGCTGTCCACCAGTTCGGCACCGCCGTTCGGCTGAGCAACTGCATGCATAATGTTGCTCATGATCTCTACCTGCGTCTTGGAGTGGGGAATCTCCCTGTCCGCGATTTCCCCGCGAGCTAGCCCGGTAACTGCGACTTCAAGGGAATGTCCCAGAGAGTTTCCCCTATCCGTATATTTACTGCTCTCCAGCAAATGATTCAGGTCAGACTTGGAGGAAAAGGCGTCCGTTGCGGCTTCGGGATTATGTGACAGTGCACCCATGAAGCCAATCAAAGGATCCCGTCCGTTTCCATCGCCAAAAACTAGATCTGAATTGAGATAGCTCCCCTCCCAAATCTTGTCAGTGTGCATTGCCCCCCCTGCCTTATCCATCTTAAGCAACTCTTTCCTGTAGTCATTAAGGAAATCGGTGTCATAATTTCCGTGACTCATCAGGCTGCTCATTACCTGGAATCCGAGCGAGCGCGAAGGTACCTGCATCGGGGCTGTGGGATCCGACTCGATGCGCATGTTTCCTGCTTCGATGATTTCCTTCTTCCAGCGCTCCATCTCTGGCGAGTGGGATTGTGAAGCGTTTGCCAGGGTTGTGCTTAGGTTGTTTTGCAGTTGCTTGAGGTGATTAAGCTCGGAGCCCTTGGCTCCGGCGTACGAATCTGTGACATTGGCCCAGAACTGTAGGGTTCCCTTCGACCCGAGAGTGGTGGCGAACTCTTCGTTGAAGAGAGGGTCACCTTCATACTTAGCGAATGTTTTGGTCATGCGTTGAACCTGGGTGATACTGAGATCATTTCCCTTTCGGGCAAGTGCCGCCATGTCGTGAGCTTCTCTGAGTGCTTCCTTGCGTCCCTTCTGAGCCTCTTTGATGCTGCCGGACGTGGTGGTATTGAATCCCTTCTTGTCGCCATTGGCGTCCATGGTGAGTGCCCAATGGAGGGCAGTATCCGCATTGCTCGCATCT
The DNA here is from genome assembly GCF_024612015.1 of Streptomyces sp. CA-210063. NCBI lineage: Bacteria > Bacillati > Actinomycetota > Actinomycetes > Kitasatosporales > Streptomycetaceae > Streptomyces > Streptomyces sp. CA-210063. The sequence goes on along the minus strand of NZ_CP102512.1, from coordinate 2,739,387 downwards.
GTTAGAGCTGCTTTGATTCTGTTGTTGCAGTCATGAACAGTCTCGAGATATGCCTTTTGTAGTGCCGCAGATTGATCCCTGTGTTCCTCTGGAGGATCGCAATAAACGTGACCCTCACTGGTGATTTTGAGGTTCTTGTCCTCGTGGACGTATCGTTCTATTGCCTTCAGTTCGTCTTTAGCTGCTTGGAAGGTTTCCAGTGCGCTCTTAAGGAGTTCGTGTACATCGTGGGCTTCGTCGGCGGCTGCTTTCATTTGCCTCTCGACGTGAGAGAATTTCTCTAGGGCCTCGGTTGCCGTTTCGCCTTTCCAGTCAGAATCCTGGAGGCCTTTCGTAACGGTCGTGCCAAAGGAGCGGGCGATTGTGTCGAATTTTCCAGGAAGATTGCGCCAACTGTCCACGGCCTCAGACAGGGTTGAAAGATTTGCCGAGCGCAGCTGCTCAAAGGTGAGAGTCATATCAGCTCTTATCCTTGCGATCCTGCAACTTCTTGGTTTCGGCCAGCCGCTTCGCTTCCTCAGCCTTGAATTCGGCTGCGGAGATACGCAGGTTCCCGGCCACCCCCGTCTCTAGGAGGGTGTCCATGTAGTGCATCTGTGAACGCCAACGCTTTTGGAACGTGCTGATGGCCCCATCGGACTTGAACCCGCTGAGGTCAATCTTTTCGGTAGCCCCCATCACCTTGTTGTCGGCGTCCTTAAAGTTCGTTCGCACTGTGTCCGCTTTTTTGGCTCGGTCCTCAAGAAGACTGGCATCGACGTTCAACTGAGCTTCTGGCCCGCCCGAGCCGCCGCTGGCGGCGAGCTGATTCAGCTGTGTTCTGCTGATTTGGCGAGCGGCAGCCGCGCTACGTGCTTGACCCCAGGCTTCGTCGAACGACATTGGTGGTCCCTCCGTACTGTCACTGGTTAGGAAGGTCGTCCTGTACCGGCGCCTCCCTCAGGGGGCGAGCCAGCGGGATGCCCCTGCGGCGGGCCGAAGGGGGGATACTGCTGATGGAGAGGGTTCGTGTACGTGGGTGGCAGCGGCGCAGCGGTCGAAATCGCGCTGCGCCGACGACGGCCGCGGACAACGGGAATGGCGATCGACGTGCCCAGCAGAGCTGCGGTTGCGATGCCCAAAGCGATCCAGAGGGGCGTGTCGTCATCGTTCGATGCGGAAGCGCCGGAGGCTGACTCGTCTGCCTTTTCCCGCTGATCGCCGGACGAACCGCTAACGGACTTGGACGCCTCAGGGGATGGAGAAGCGGAAGCCGCAGCAGCGAGGTCGGGCAACGGGTACTCGTCGGCTGGCCCTGGGTCTCCGGGGTTCATGAGAGCGACACGCGGACGGACAATGCCGTAGCCGATGGCGTTGTTCCAAGTCCAGCTCTTCTCGTTGCCCTTCATCGTGTTGATCAGGACACGCAGGACCTGGTTGTTCGTCCAGGTCGGGTGCTTCGACCAGATGAGGGCGGCGGATGCGGAGGCGATGGCGGTGGCATCGCTCGTTCCGTCGGACTTGCAGATCTGTGTGCCACCAGTGCACGCGTGGACCATCTCTTCGCCCGGAGCGGCAACATCGATCTGTGGCCCCCACTGGGAAAAGGTGCTCCGCTCGACGTTTTTGTCGATCGCGGCAACAGCGACGACGCCGGGCGTCGCTGCCGGATACTGCAGGAAGTTGGATGTGTCACCGCTGTTACCAGCCCCAGCGAAGATCAGCTTTCCCTTGGTCAGGGCGTACTTGACGGCGGAGGCGAGTGCCGGAGTGCCGACGTTCTGTGCGCCCGGCGAATCAGCCCGACCCATGGAGATATTGATGATCTGCGCCTTTGATTCGGCCGCGTACCGGATCGCTTCCGTCAGCTTCCTGGAGTACTCGGCTCCTATATCGACCTTCCCGTAGTCCTCGGTGCCGTAGCGCATACGGATGGGAAGAATCTTGGCTCCTGGCGCGAGGCCGTATGAGCCACTGGCAGCTCCGCGAGCTCCGGTAGCCGCGATGAGTGCTGCGACGCCGGTTCCGTGACGATCGCGGTCCGTGTATTCATCACCCGGAAGGTCTGAGTAGTCCTTGCCTGACAGCACTTGACCCTTGAGGTCGGCTGTCGAGGCGTCGACCCCTGAGTCGATGACGGCGACCGTGATCCCACGACCCGTGCTGGTCTTCCACATCTCCTCGGCGTGCATCGCGTCGAGATGCCACTGCCGATCCCGAACCGATTCGGCATGGGCAGGCGTCGCGGCAATTCCCACCAACAGCAGGCCGAGGGCCATTGATATTGCTGAGCCATCTTGCAGCGTTCGCTTACCACGGGTGCGCATATGCCTTCCTGAGGTGTGGAAATGGGGTGAAGTCAGTCGACGACCGGCGGAAGAGAGCGCCGGTTGTTGCGCGCCCAGGTTTCCTCGTCCTCAGTGAGGTAGTCCGGTCGGTGGCCTGACCGTTGATCTCGCTGTGAGCCGGAAGGCACTGCTGAAGGTGACGCTGCTCCGTTACCTCGTGGGGTCGAATTGCGAGGTGTAGCAGTGGCATTGGGCTGATGCACCAAGCCCGACCCGCCCGGTGTGAAGGGACGCGTGCCAACGCGACCTGGCGGAACCGGACGGTTGCCCACAAGGCCTCCGGCTTCCGAGGCGAGGCGGCGGCCGCCTACGATGCCGTTCTGACCCGCAGTGCTGTTTCCGCCACCTGGGGCACCGGGTGTGATTCCGCGGGTCATGGGGGTTCGGCCCTGCACATGGTCACCGCCGATGACGGTTCCGCGCGGGATGCCGCCTGCTCGGCTGGTGGAGGGTGGGACAGGACGCCCCCCGACGATTCCGCTCTCGCGTGGCATACGTGCCGCAGGACCATTGGTGATTCCCTGCCCGGCCTGGAACGGCACACGGGTGGCTGATGGACCACGTCCAGTAACCGCGTTCTGCCCGCTCCCACCACCGTTGAGAGATGGCGGAACGATGCCCGGTTGGATATGAGGCGTCGATTCAGAGCGTGACGGAGGTCCACCGGGTGCCGGTGCAACCGGAGTGCTCGGTCCCGAAGCCTCCGGAAGTGTGACGAGGCCGTCGAGGTCCATTCCGATGGGCTCGGAGCGTTCGATACGGCGCTCACCCGACTGAGGAGGAAGGGACGACTGGCCGCTGTCGGTCCGTGACATTTGGCTGCGTTCGGGCACCGCAGAGGTGGAAGGGGAACCAAACGAGGCTGAGGTGCCTTGTGACGGGACAGAGATGTACTGCTGGTCGGTGTCAATCCAGCCTGCGCCCAGGTGGTTGCCTGGCGGCGAGTACGTAGGCGGCTCCACAGAATTAACCTGCGCAGCCGACTGCTGATAAGTCTGCGCCAGCTTCCGCATCTGCTGAGCGGCCTCATAACGAGCCGCATCGATCCGCCCCTGCGCAGCCGTCGCGTCGGACTGCGCGGTCTGGGCCAGCTTGCGGGCGTCGGGGTCGTTGCGCGCGCCCGGCTCCTTGGCCGCCGAGAGGGACTTCTGCGCGGTCCGAAGGTCCGCCTGCGCGGCGGTGGTCTCGGAGGTGTCCGGCATGACCGCCTTCGCCTCCGCGATCGCCTGGGACACGATGCCCATCCACCGGGATGCCACCTCGGCGTACTCACCGAGGTGGAGCGTGGCGCTCGCCGTCTGCCCGCCCCACTCACGGAAGGTGTCGCCGGCCTCGCCCTGCCACTCCAGGCCCTTGACGTACGTCATGAGGTCGTCGCCGATCTTGGTGATCGTCGAGGCGGCCTTGGAGAGCTTTGCGGCGAGGTCGTATGCGCCCTCGGCGTTGGCGGACTCGAGCATGGCCACGAGTTGGGCGTGGGTCATGGACTCGAAGTCGGTGTGCTGCGGCGTGGGTTGGTTCCGCTTGGGCTGCTCGCTCATCACAGGCCCTTCTCCGCGTCGGTGACCTCCGCGACCGGCTCGCCCTGCTGCTGGTCGGCCTGTCGTCGGGTATACGGATCCCGGTCGACGTCGTAGTACTTGTCGACCTCCGCATTGACCTGCCGCATCCGTGCCCGAATGTCCTCGTCCAGGTTCTCGAAGCCCACGCGCGACGCGTGCACAGCCAGCCCCACTCCCTCGATCTGCGCGCTGAGCGCCTTCGAGAGTTTCTCCAACTCGTCGTGGACGATGGCGTACGACTCGTAGAGGAACTGCGCTTCCTTGAAGTCGGCGGAGCCGAGCTGGGCGCGGGCGAGGCGGTCCTGGCCGACCTTGTCAGGGGCGGCCTCGGACTTGCCGAGCTCGATCAGCAGGTTGTCGACGCGCTTCTTGAAGTCCTTCATGGCGTCGTGCTGGATGTCCAGCGCCATCTGAGGGTTCACGCCGTACAAGCTGTCGAAGGACTTGCCGGTGTCCGGCGCGCCCTGTTCGCCGTTGCCGCCCCCGTCCGAACTCACGTCAGCCGCCTCCCCGTTCTCCCCGTTCGCCTGTGTCAGTCAAGGCTTGATTCATCAATGTTCATCACTCTAATGGCGTTGCGGAAGCAAGCCCACCTGGATAAGAGGGGTACCGCGCTTCCGTGACACGAACGTGCCACGCCCGGGTGGCATGGGACGGGCTCGGACGTTGCCGAGGATGTCGCCCTCCATCGGGTCGCCGGACAGGACCACACCCTGCGCGCCGAGCTCCTTCACCCGCTGCATGAACGACTCGTACATGGAGCGCGAGGCCCCCGCGGCGTTGCGGGCGATGATGAACTTGACGCCCACGTCACGGGCGAACGGCAGATGCTCGACGAGGGCCGACAGCGGGTTCCCGGAGTTCGTGGCGACCAGCTCGTAGTCGTCGACGATGACGAACAGCTGGGGGCCGTTCCACCAGCTGCGGTCACGCAGCTGCTGCGGGGTGATGTCGGGCTTCGGCGCGCGCATCTCCATGAACTGGCGGATGGCGTCCATGTGGACGTCCATCGCGGACGCCATGGGCGCGTACTCCAGCAAATGCTCCTCGGGGACCGTCTCCAGCATCGTGCGACGGTAGTCGCCGACGACGATCCGGGCCTCCGCGGGGGTATAGCGCTCCGTGATCTGCTTGGCGAGCAGACGCAGCAGGTTCGTCTTGCCCGACTCGCTCTCTCCGAAGACAAGGAAGAAGGGGTCCGTCTCGAAGTCGATGAAGACCGGTTCGAGGTTCGCCTCGTCGATGCCGATCGCGATGCCGTGCTGCGGGAACTCGAAGCCCTTGGGCAGTTGGTCGGCCGGCAGCTTGCGGGGCAGAAGCCGGACCGTCGGGGCTGGCGGGCCCTGCCAGTTGCCCTTCACCGCCTGCACCAACTGGACCGTGGCATCCGAGAGGCCGTCCGCGTCCGCCAAGGAGTCGATACGTGGCATCGCCGTCATGAAGTGCAGCTTCTCCGGGACCTGGCCACGGCCCGGCACGCCCGCCGGCACGTTCGCCGCGACCTTGCGGTCGAACTCGGAGTCCATGACGTCGCCGAGGCGCAGCTCCAACCGGCCCAGGATCTGGTCCTTGAGGGCGGACCGCACTTCCATGTAGCGCGATGCGGAGAGGATGACGTGGATGCCGTAGCCGAGGCCGCGGCCGGCGATGTCGTGGACGATGCCTTCGAGGCCCTCGTAGTCGCCCTTGAAGTTGCCCCAGCCGTCGATCAGGAGGAAGACGTCCCCCCAGGCCTCGCCCGGCAGATCGCCCGCCGCGCGGCGTCTGCGGTACGTGCCGATGGAGTCGATGCCGTTCGCGCGGAAGAACTGCTCGCGGCGGTTGAGGATGCCCGCCACCTCCGCGACCGTACGGCGGACCCGCTCGGGGTCCAACCTGGAAGCGACACCGCCCACATGCGGCAGGTCCGACAGGGACGACAGGCCGCCACCGCCGAAGTCCAGGCAGTAGAACTGCACCTCGTGCGGGGTGTGGGTCAGCGCGAAGGACGCGACCAGCGTGCGTAGCAGCGTGGACTTGCCGGACTGCGGGCCGCCCACCACCATCATGTGGCCCGCCGCGCCGGAGAAGTCCCGGTACAGCACCTCGCGCTTCTGCTCGAACGGTTTGTCGATCAGGCCGAGGGGCACGGTCAGGCCGCCCAGCCGCGTGTACTCGGCGGCCTGAAGTCCGCGTTCGGCGGTCGTCGTCAGCGGCGGCAGCAACTGATCCAGCGTCGGCGCCTGATCCAGCGGCGGCAGCCACACCTGGTGGGCGGGCACACCCTGCCCCTCCAGCCGCTGCACGATGACGTCGAGCACGGTATCGGCCAGTGCGTCGTCCTCCTGCCTGGACGGGGCCTGCGCCTGCGCCGGGTCCGGAGCCGCGTAGACCACCGGCACCGGCGTCGCCGTGAACAGCGCGGGCCTGCGCTCGATGGGCATCCGGTCCCGGGAGACCTCGGGGCCGCCCGCGCGGTACGTGCCCGACACGTACGCCGCCTTGAAGCGGGTCATCTCGTCCGTACCGAACTTCAGATAGCCGGAGCCGGGCACCGACGGCAGGTGGTACGCGTCCGGCACGCCCAGCGCCGCGCGCGACTCGGCGGCCGAGAACGTACGCAGACCGATCCGGTACGAGAGGTAGGTGTCCAGGCCGCGCAGACGGCCCTCCTCCAGGCGCTGTGAGGCGAGCAACAGGTGCACACCCAGGGAGCGGCCGATGCGGCCGATCTGGATGAACATGTCGATGAAGTCCGGCTTCGCCGTGAGGAGTTCGCTGAACTCGTCGATCACGAGGACGAGTGACGCCAGCGGCTCCAGCGGCGCACCGGCGGCCCGCGCCTTCTCGTAGTCGTGGATGTTCGCGTAGTTGCCCGCCGAGCGCAGTAGCTCCTGGCGGCGCTGGAGTTCGCCGCGGATCGCGTCACCCATGCGATCGACGAGGGTCAGGTCGTCGGAGAGATTGGTGATGACGGCGGCGACGTGCGGCATCTGGGACATGCCGGCGAAGGTGGCGCCGCCCTTGAAGTCAGCGAGGACGAAGTTCAGGGTCTCGGAGGAGTGGGTGACCGCCAGGCCGAGGACCAGCGTGCGCAGCAGCTCCGACTTGCCGGAACCGGTGGCGCCCACGCACAGACCGTGCGGGCCCATGCCGTCCTGCGCGGCCTCCTTGAGGTCGAGCATGACGGGCCGGCCGTCCTCGCCGACACCGATCGGCACCCGCAGGCGCTCCGGCGTCGACCGGGGCCGCCACGTGCGGGTGACGTCCACGGAGGCGGCGTCGCCGAGGCCGAGCAGATCGGTGAAGTCCAGGTTGGCGAGCAGTGGTTCGTCGTCGTCCCCGCCGCCCATGCGCAGCGGCGCGAGCTGGCGGGCGAGTGCCTCGGCGGCGGGCAGCGACAGCCTGTCGGGCGTGCCCTCGTAGGCGACTCCGGCACCTGAGTCCAGCCACAGCCGGTCCGGTCGTACGACGATGGAGAGGCCGCCCCGGGGCTGGTCGAGTTCGCCCGGGACCACCTCGATGATCGTCACGCCCTGCAGGCCCTCCGCAGCCGCGAAAACAGAGGTGGGGGGCACGATTCCACCGTCGAGGACGATCACGAGGTGCGGCTGGTCCAGCACCGGCTGGCCGTTCCGGCTGAAACGCGGGCGGCCTTCGAGCCGGGCCGACAGGAGCTGCTCCAGCTCACCGAGGTCGTCACCGAACAGCCGCCGCGTACCCGAGCCGTCGAACTGGCCGGGCAACTGGCTGTGCGGCAGCCACTTGGTCCAGTCCCAGCGGCCCACCGCGTTCGGGGCGGCGACGACGGCCACCATCAGGTCGTCGGGGGAGTGCAACGTGGCGAGCTGGGCCACCAGGGCACGCGCCGCGGCCTGCGCGCTCTCCTGCTCACCGGACACCGTCAGGTGATAGAAGGCGCGCAGCGACACCGCGACCGGCAGCCCGTCCAACTGGCCGTGCACGGCGAGGAACCGCTGCATGGCACCGGCGCACAACGGCTCCAACTCGTCCACGGGTGCCGTATTCGGAGCCACCAGAGGCGAGGCCAGCTGCTGCACGCCCAGACCGATCCGTACCTGCCCGAAATCGGCGTCCCCGACGCGGCGCTCCCACACCCGGCTGCCCTCGGCGACCACCGACCACAACTGCTCGGGGGACGGGTGCAGATACAGCTGCGCGTCGCGCTGCTTCAACGCCGTCCTGCGGACCGTACGCCGGGTCTGCGCGAGATATTTGAGGTAGTCCCGACGCACATCGGCCATTTGCCCCTGCGTACCGCGGCGGTGCCGGACGATCTGTGCGATCACCATCGCGGCCGTCGACACGAGCATCACCACACCCATGATCCGCATGAACGGATGGGCGTTCGGGGACGCGAAGTAGAACACCACCGACGAACCCATGCCGAGCGTCGGCAGGATCTGCATCAGCATGCCCTCCTGCTGCCCCCGCGGCAGCTCCGGAGGAGCCTCCAGATGCAGCTCATCGGAGGGCACTTCGGACGGCAGGGAACGTGGTGGGCGCTTGATGACGATCTGGCTCACCGGAGCATCAATCCCCCTAAGCGGACGAGCAGTTCGTACCGGCACCCCCGTGGTGACGGTCGCTCTCCGCGTGCGGGGGATCCTACTTGTCACCACTGACGGCCCCTACCGGTAGGGTGACGCCCGCAGCGTACGCATCCGCGAAGCAGGGGGTCAGTGAAGGTGAGTACGACCGCGGCTACCGGGTTCTGCCGGGTCACCGTCGTGGCACCCGACAGCCGCATCGACGTCGCCCTCCCGGTGGACATCGCCATCGCCGACGTCTACCCGGAGATCCTGCGCCTGACGGGCCAGACCCAGCCGGTCGGCACCCCGACGGGCTACCACCTCGTGCGCCGCGACGGCACCGTTCTCGAAGGCGCCCGCACGCTCGCCGACGAACGGGTGCTCGACGGCGAGGTGCTCAGCCTGCGGCCCTTCGCGGAGTCGCTGCCGCCGGCCGTCCACGACGACGTGTCCGACGCGGTCGCCTCCGCGGTCATCCGCGACCGCCACCTTTGGAGTGACGACCTGCTGCGTGTCGCCGGGCTGACCGGCGGCGCCCTGCTCCTGCTGCTCGTCGCCTTCGTGCTCTGGTACGCCGACCCGGTCCACCACGACATGCATGGCTTGCCCGGCCTTATCGGGGGCGGCCTCGGCGTACTCCTCGTCGCCTACGCGGCGGTACGCGCGCGCGTGTACGCCGACCGCGTCGCAACCGTCGCCCTCGGGCTGGCCGCGCTGCCCCTGCTCCTCCTCGCCGGCTCCGGAATCGTCGGCCCGGCGGACGGCCAGGGACCCGGCAAACTCCAGTTCATGCTGGGTTGCGTGGCCGTCCTGGTCGCCTCCGTCGCCCTCGTCGCGCTCACCCCCAGTGGGGACGCGCCCTTCGTGGCCTCCACCTTCCTCGCGGCGGTGGGCACCATCGCCACCTTCGTGGCGATCGTCGCCGACGCCTCCGCGACCGAGGCCGCCTCGGTGTGCGCCCCGGTCGCCATCGGCCTTGTCGCCTTTCTGCCGGGCCTGTCCGCCCGGTTCGCCCGCTTGCCCATCGGTTACGCCGCGCCGCGTTCCGCCACGCACGAGGACTTCGACCTGGATCCCGGGCAGGGCCCGGACACCGACCCCCTGGACGCCGAACGCATCGCCGCCCAGGCCCGACGGGGTCACGAGATGCTCCTGGGTCTCGTCGGCGGCACCTCCGCCGTGGCCGTCGCCTCCGCCGCCGTCCTCGGCTTCTCGGACAACATCTGGGGCCAACTGCTGGCCCTCGCGACGGGCCTGGCCATGCTGATCCGCGCCCGCCTCTTCCGCTACACCTCCCAGGTCGCCTGCGCCCTCGTCGCCGGACTGGGGGCGATCGCCTTCCTTCTCGTCGGCCTCGCACTCAATCCCCCGACCGAGGCCCTCACCGAGTTCGTGTTGCACGACGACCGGGGCGCGCTGGACCTCCGCACCATCTGGCTGACGGCGGCCGTCGCGGTCGGAGCCGCGCTGCTCGCCGCGATCGGCCTGATCGTTCCCCAGAAGGGCCTGTCCCCGTTCTGGGGCCGTTTCCTCGACATCGCCGAGAGCTTGGTGCTGCTCACGCTGATTCCGCTGTGCCTGGCGGTGCTGGGGGTCCTCACGACGGTCCGGTCACTCACCGGCTGAGGGAGCGGCTGGGGGGCACCCCCCAGCCTGGTACCCTGGCTGACGGCCGTTTGTGTGCGCACCCCCATCCCGGAGGCAGCCCCCACCGGCCCCCGTCACCCGAGTCACAGAAGCCCCCCTGAGACGAAGACCAGGGGCACTCGGTGGCATCAATGAGACTCATGAGGAGTATCGCGTGTCGCTCGACGCCGCTACGAAGAAGCAGATCATCAGCGAGTTCGGTACCAAGGAGGGCGACACCGGCTCCCCCGAGGTCCAGGTCGCGATGCTCTCCCGCCGCATCTCCGACCTGACCGAGCACCTCAAGACCCACAAGCACGACCACCACTCCCGCCGTGGTCTGCTGATCCTGGTCGGTCAGCGTCGCCGTCTGCTGCAGTACCTCGCCAAGAAGGACATCCAGCGCTTCCGTGCGCTGGTCGACCGCCTCGGCATCCGCCGCGGTGCGGCGGGCGCCAAGTAAGACGCCGTGAGGGGAGCGGTTCCCGGGAAATCGGGGCCGCTCCTTTTGTTGTACGCACGTCCGCGGTCTTGTCGTACGCATGTCCGCGGCCTGCCGCCCGCACCTCCGCGGCGCCCGCCGGATCTCCGTGGCCCCGCTTGCAGGGGGCGCGCGGCTCCGGCCGTACGCGGGACGTACGTGCGGAAACGTGCGGAGTGTCACCACCCCTTTGTAGTGTGGTAGCACAACGCAATATGTACGACACCGTGTGAGGGCGCCCGGACACGGGCGACCGCACGCACACCGAACGAGGAGAAGCGCACCTCGCCGCCGCCGGTCCTCGGTAGTGGCCCCCGGGGGATTGCGAACCCCGAGGGCTTCGATCGAAGACCGGCCCGCACCAGACGGCGCGCTTCTCCGCCACCGTCCCCCTGCCACACGGGCGGGCCCAGGGACGAAAGACGAAAAGTATCGGAGAATTTGCTAGTGGAGAACGAGACCCACTACGCCGAGGCCGTCATCGACAACGGCTCCTTCGGCACCCGCACCATCCGTTTCGAGACGGGCCGCCTGGCCAAGCAGGCCGCCGGCTCCGCCGTGGCGTACCTGGACGACGACACCATGGTGCTGTCGGCCACCACCGCCTCCAAGAACCCCAAGGACCAGCTCGACTTCTTCCCCCTCACGGTGGACGTCGAGGAGCGGATGTACGCCGCCGGCAAGATCCCCGGCAGCTTCTTCCGCCGTGAGGGCCGTCCCTCCGAGGACGCCATCCTCACCTGCCGCCTGATCGACCGCCCGCTGCGCCCGTCCTTCAAGAAGGGCCTGCGCAACGAGATCCAGGTCGTCGCCACGATCATGGCGCTCAACCCCGACCACCTGTACGACGTCGTGGCGATCAACGCCGCCTCCGCGTCCACGCAGCTGGCCGGTCTGCCCTTCTCCGGCCCGATCGGCGGCGTCCGCGTCGCGCTGATCAACGGCCAGTGGGTGGCCTTCCCGACGCACACCGAGCTCGAGGACGCCGTCTTCGACATGGTCGTCGCGGGCCGCACGCTCGAGGACGGCGACGTCGCGATCATGATGGTCGAGGCCGAGGCCACCGAGAAGACCATCCAGCTGGTCAAGGGCGGCGCCGAGGCGCCGACCGAGGAGGTCGTCGCCGCCGGTCTGGACGCCGCGAAGCCCTTCATCAAGGTCCTGTGCAAGGCCCAGGCCGACCTCGCGTCGAAGGCCGCCAAGCCGACCGCCGAGTTCCCGATCTTCCTCGACTACCAGGACGACGTCCTGGAGGCCCTCGCGGCCGCCGTCAAGGACGAGCTCGCCCAGGCGCTCACCATCGCCGGCAAGCAGGAGCGCGAGACGGAGCTGGACCGCGTCAAGGCGCTCGCCGCCGAGAAGCTGATCCCACAGTTCGAAGGCCGCGAGAAGGAGATCTCCGCCGCGTACCGCTCGCTCACCAAGCAGCTGGTCCGCGAGCGCGTGATCAAGGAGAAGAAGCGCATCGACGGCCGCGGCGTGACGGACATCCGTACGCTCGCCGCCGAGGTCGAGGCCATCCCGCGCGTGCACGGTTCCGCCGTGTTCGAGCGTGGCGAGACCCAGATCCTGGGTGTCACCACCCTCAACATGCTCCGCATGGAGCAGCAGCTGGACACGCTGTCGCCGGTGACGCGCAAGCGCTACATGCACAACTACAACTTCCCGCCGTACTCCACCGGTGAGACCGGCCGCGTCGGCTCCCCGAAGCGCCGCGAGATCGGCCACGGCGCCCTCGCCGAGCGCGCCCTCGTGCCGGTCCTGCCGACGCGCGAGGAGTTCCCCTACGCGATCCGCCAGGTCTCCGAGGCGCTCAGCTCGAACGGCTCGACGTCCATGGGCTCGGTCTGCGCCTCCACCATGTCGCTGCTGAACGCCGGTGTGCCGCTGAAGGCCCCGGTCGCCGGTATCGCCATGGGTCTGATCTCCCAGGAGATCGACGGCGAGACGCACTACGTCACCCTCACCGACATCCTCGGTGCGGAGGACGCCTTCGGCGACATGGACTTCAAGGTCGCCGGCACCAAGGAGTTCGTGACCGCCCTCCAGCTCGACACCAAGCTGGACGGCATCCCGGCCTCCGTCCTGGCCGCCGCGCTGAAGCAGGCCCGTGACGCCCGCCTCCACATCCTCGACGTGATGATGGAAGCGATCGACACGCCGGACGAGATGTCCCCCAACGCCCCGCGGATCATCACCGTCAAGATCCCCGTGGACAAGATCGGCGAGGTCATCGGCCCCAAGGGCAAGATGATCAACCAGATCCAGGAGGACACCGGCGCGGACATCACCATCGAGGACGACGGCACCATCTACATCGGTGCCGTCGACGGCCCGTCCGCCGAGGCCGCCCGTACGACGATCAACGGCATCGCCAACCCGACGATGCCGGAGGTCGGCGAGCGCTACCTGGGCACGGTCGTGAAGACCACCACCTTCGGTGCGTTCGTCTCCCTGCTTCCCGGCAAGGACGGTCTGCTGCACATCTCGCAGATCCGCAAGCTGGCCGGCGGCAAGCGCGTGGAGAACGTCGAGGACGTGCTCGGTGTGGGCGCCAAGGTCCAGGTCGAGATCGCCGAGATCGACTCCCGCGGCAAGCTCTCCCTCATCCCCGTGATCGAGGGCGAGACTGACGACGAGAAGAAGGACGACGCCGACAAGTGACGTCGCGTAGCTCCAAGGCGACGGCCCGCACCTCTTCGGAGGCGCGGGCCGTCGCCCGTACCCAAACCCTGATCAAGGGCATGAACGGCATCGGTACGGTCCGCAAGACCACCCTCCCGGGTGGACTGCGTATCGTCACCGAGACCCTGCCGTCCGTGCGCTCCGCCACCTTCGGCATCTGGGCGCACGTCGGCTCCCGCGACGAGACACCCACGCTGAACGGCGCCACCCACTACCTGGAGCACCTGCTCTTCAAGGGCACCTCACGCCGTAGCGCGCTGGACATCTCCTCCGCGATCGACGCGGTCGGCGGCGAGATGAACGCGTTCACGGCGAAGGAGTACACGTGCTACTACGCACGCGTGCTCGACGCCGACCTGCCGCTCGCCATCGACACGGTCTGCGACATGCTCACCGACTCGCTCATCCGCGAGGAGGACGTGGACGTCGAGCGCGGCGCCATCCTCGAAGAGATCGCGATGACCGAGGACGACCCGGGCGACTGTGTGCACGACCTGTTCGCGCACACCATGTTCGGCGACACCCCCCTCGGCCGCCCGGTCCTCGGCACGGTCGACACGGTCAACGCCCTCACCGCCGACCGCATCCGCCGCTTCTACAAGAAGCACTACGACCCGACCCACCTCGTGGTCGCCTGCGCCGGCAACATCGACCACAACAAGGTCGTACGACTGGTCCGCGCGGCCTTCGAGAAGGCGGACGCCCTCACCCGCGCCGACGCCACCCCGATCGCCCCGCGCGAGGGCCGTCGCAGCCTCCGTACGGCCGGCCGCGTCGAGCTCGTCGGACGCAAGACCGAGCAGGCGCATATCGTCCTCGGCATGCCCGGCCTCGCCCGCACCGACGAGCGCCGCTGGGCCCTCGGCGTCCTCAACACCGCGCTCGGCGGCGGCATGTCCTCCCGCCTCTTCCAGGAGGTCCGGGAGAAGCGGGGCCTGGCGTACAGCGTGTACTCGTACACGTCCGGCTTCGCCGACTGCGGTCTCTTCGGCGTCTACGCAGGCTGCCGCCCGTCCCAGGTGCACGACGTGCTGAAGATCTGCCGTGACGAACTCGACCAGGTCGCCGAGCACGGGCTGCCGGACGACGAGATCGAGCGCGCCATCGGCCAGCTCCGCGGCTCCACGGTCCTCGGCCTGGAGGACACCGGCGCGATCATGAACCGCATCGGCAAGAGCGAGCTGTGCTGGGGCGAGCAGATGTCCGTCGACGAGATGCTGACCCGGATAGCCATGGTGACCCCGGACGAGATCCGCGCCGTGGCCCGCGAGGTCCTGGGCCGGCGCCCCTCCTTGTCGGTGATCGGCCCGCTCAAGGACAAACAGGCGTCCCGTCTGCACGAAGCCGTCGCCTAACACCCCAGTTAAGGAACCAAGCAATGAGCAAGCTGCGCGTGGCGGTCCTCGGTGCCCAGGGCCGCATCGGCTCCGAGGCCGTACGGGCCGTCGAGGCCGCCGAGGACATGGAACTGGTCGCCGCCCTGGGCCGGGGCGACAAGCTGGAGACGCTGGCGGAGACCGGCGCCCAGGTCGCCGTCGAACTGACCACCCCCGCCTCGGTCATGGGCAACCTCGACTTCTGTGTCCGCCACGGCATCCACGCGGTCGTCGGCACCACGGGCTGGACCGACGAACGCCTCGCGCAGCTCAAGGGCTGGCTGGACGGGTCCCCGGAGACCGGTGTGCTGATCGCGCCCAACTTCTCCATCGGGGCCGTCCTGACCATGAAGTTCGCGCAGATCGCGGCACCCTACTTCGAGTCCGTCGAGGTCGTCGAGCTGCACCACCCGAACAAGGTCGACGCGCCCAGCGGCACCGCCACCCGCACCGCCCAGCTCATCGCCGAGGCCCGCCGCGCGGCCGGTACCGCCCCGGCGCCGGACGCCACGGTCACGGCCCTGGACGGCGCGCGGGGCGCCGACGTCGACGGCGTGCCCGTCCACGCCGTACGCCTGCGCGGCCTCCTCGCCCACCAGGAGGTCCTGCTCGGCGGCGAGGGCGAGACCTTGACCGTCCGCCACGACTCCCTCCACCACAGCAGCTTCATGCCGGGCATCCTGCTCGGCGCCCGCCGTGTGGTGACGGCCCCAGGCCTCACCTTCGGCCTCGAACACTTCCTCGACCTGGGCTGATCGGCCGGAAACGTCATGCGCGTGAAGCTCACCTACGCCGTCACGGCAGCCGTCCTGGTCGTCTACTTCGTCCTGGTCGGCAGCCGCGGGCTCCTGCTCATAGAGACCGGCACACCGGTCACGATCGCCTTCGGCGTCGCCGTGCTCGTCCTGCCGGCGATCGGCGTCTGGTTCCTGTGGAAGAACACCCAGTTCGTCCGCAAGGCCAACCAGCTCGCCGCCGAACTCGACGCCGAAGGAGGCCTCCCCGTCGACGAGTTGAAGCGCACCCCGGGCGGCCGCATCGACCGCGACTCGGCCGACGAGGTCTTCGCGCGGCGCAAGGCGGAGACCGAGGATGCTCCCGACGACTGGCGCAGCTGGTTCCGCCTGGCCATCGCCTACCACGACGCCCGCGACACCCCACGGGCCCGCAAGGCCATGCAGCGCGCGATCGCCCTCCACGAAGGCAAGCCGGCGCAGACCGCCTGATCTCTTCTTTCCCGCATACGGGTGAGGGGCCGATCCGTATCGCGGACCGGCCCCTCACCCGTATGTTCGACTACGCGGCGCGGCCGTACTCCGCCGCCCACGCCTCGATCGTGTCCGCCGCCCGGTCGAAGGCCTCCGTACGCGCCAGGAAGTCGGCGTTGTGCGTGGTCATCAGCGGCGTCACGTACTCCTGCACACGGTCCGCGCGGACGAGGAGCAGCGCTTGCCCCTGCACGGACCGCGGCAGCCCGAGCCACCGCACCGGCTGCTGCACGGTACGCACCGAGACGCTCGGCTCCCAGGACGCCGTACGCGTTCTGAAGAAGCCCACCTGACGCACCCCCCGCGCGCTCACCCAGATGCCGACCCGCAGCAGCCGCAGGGCGCAGCCGATGACCAGCAGCGCGGCGCCGAAGCAGATCGCGCCCGCCTGCAGGGTCCCGGCCATGGCGATGACGACCGCCGCGACCAGCACGTACGAGGCGAGCAGCAGCAGGAGCGCGGCCGCGCCGACGCGCCACGGGCCGGGCCGGTAGGGGCGCCGCCAGCGGTCGCGGTCGTCGAACGGCAGCGCTTCGTCCACCGCCTGGTCGAAGGCGCGGTCGGCGGTCAGGAAGGGCAGGGGCACGGCTGATCCTCACTCAATCCACGCACGGGTTTCGCCGGGTGAGGCTACCTAGCCGGATGCCCGCTCACCAGCCTCGGGGGGCCAACGGGGGCGCAAAGGGGTGTAACTCGGGCTATCCGGCCCCCTGTCGGTGCCGGGCCGTAGAGTGGGCGCCGCCCGAGAGCAGCAATGGGAAGGACCCTCCGAGCCGTGACCGACACCCCCGCCGACGACCTCAAACCCAGTTTCCGCAGCGATGTCAGCGTCGAGTTGGTGAAGCACAGCGCGGCCGACTCGGACGTGCTGTGGGCCGCCCGCGTCTCCACCGCCGGCGAGCAGTCCCTGGACGAGCTGCAGAAGGATCCCGAGCGCTCCAAGGGCCTGATCAACTACCTGATGCGGGACCGGCACGGCAGCCCCTTCGAGCACAACTCGATGACCTTCTTCATCAGCGCCCCGATCTTCGTCTTCCGCGAGTTCATGCGCCACCGCGTCGGCTGGTGCATCGCCGGTGACACCGAGATCACCCTGGAGAGCGAGGCCGGGAATCTCCGTCGACGCACCATCGCCGAGCTGTACGAGCTCTGGCACCTCGGCGTCGAGGATCGGCTTCCGCATTCCGCCGGTGGCGTGACCTGGCACAGCCGGGCCGGGAAGTGGATGGCCCAGGTCCGGCGCGATGAGGAGAACCACTACCTCGGCCTGTACGAGAGCCGTGAGGCAGCCGAGTCGGCCGTGGCGGAGTTCCGGGAACGGCACCCCGGCACCCGCCTCCGGAAGCTCGAATCGGTGCGTCGCGACCACGTGCGCTGCTACGACGAAGAGACACTGCTCGCCCAGCGGGCCAGGATCGTCGACGTCATCCGGTCCGGGGTGAAATCACTCATCAGGATCACCACGGAATCCGGGAAGACCCTCCGCTGCACGGTGGATCACGCGGTGTTCACGCCCGAGGGTTGGTGCAAGGCCGGGGAACTGGCCGTCGGGGATGCCGTCATGGCGGCGGGGACCGCCCCTCGCCCGTCGGAGGCACTGATCCCGCCGAGCCTGCGGCGAGGCATCGGCGTGTGGACCTCCACGCAGCGCGATCGGCTGATCAAGGAGCTCGACACCTGCCACCTCTGTGGCCAGGACTTCCCCCGCGCCGAACTCGCCCTGGACCACGTGGTTCCGGTGGCGGGTGACCTCACCCGGGCCCTCGACGAGAAGAACCTCGCACCCGCGTGCGCGTCCTGCCATGCGATCAAGAGCGCCGGCGAGCAGGCCCTGGCCCAGCGCGGCGGCGAGATCGCCAATGCCGTTCCCGACCGGATCGTCGCCATCGAGCAGGACGGCGAGGAGATGACGTACGACCTCTCGGTGGAGGGGCCCTGGCACAACTTCCTTGCCAACGGGATCGTCGTACACAACTCGTACAACGAGGAGTCGGGTCGCTACCGGGAACTCCAGCCCCACTTCTACGTCCCCGACGAGGCCCGCAAGCTCGTCCAGGAGGGCCGTCCCGGCAAGTACGTCTTCGTCGAGGGCACCCAGGCCCAGCAGGAGCTGGTCGGCCGTGTCATGGAGGACTCGTACGTCCACGCGTACGAGGCGTACCAGGAGATGCTCGCCGCCGGTGTCGCCCGCGAGGTCGCCCGTGCGGTCCTCCCGGTCGGCCTCTTCTCCTCGATGTACGCCACCTGCAACGCCCGCTCGCTGATGCACTTCCTCGGCCTGCGCACCCAGCACGAGCTCGCCAAGGTCCCGTCCTTCCCGCAGCGGGAGATCGAGATGGTCGGCGAGAAGATGGAGGCGGAGTGGGCGCGGCTCATGCCGCTCACGCACGCCGCGTTCAATGCGAACGGCCGGGTCGCGCCCTAGCGGGCCGCCGACATCCGGCCAGGCACAGATGTACGGGTCAGCCGAGCGAAGTGTCCGTATTGCGGCCTTTCGAGAAGTTCATCTAGCCTGATCAAACGGACCCGGCACTGCTTGAACCCCCGAGCAGGCAGTGCCGGGCTCCGCATTTGTCCTGACTTTTCCCGCCCCCCGAGGGCAGACCGTGCCCTGAGCAGCGAGTAGCGTGTTACCCATGGCTCCGACCTCGACTCCGCAGACCCCCTTCGGGCGGGTCCTCACCGCCATGGTCACGCCCTTCACGGCGGACGGCGCACTCGACCTCGACGGCGCGCAGCGGCTCGCCACCCACCTGGTGGACGCAGGCAACGACGGCCTGGTCATCAACGGCACCACCGGCGAGTCCCCCACCACCAGTGACGCGGAGAAATCGGACCTGGTACGAGCCGTCCTCGAGGCCGTCGGCGACCGCGCGCACATCATCGCCGGCGTCGGCACGAACGACACCCACCACAGCACCGAGCTCGCCCGCGCCGCCGAGAAGGTCGGCGCCCACGGTCTCCTCGTCGTCACGCCGTACTACAACAAGCCCCCGCAGGAGGGCCTGTACCGCCACTTCAAGGCGATCGCCGACGCCGCCGAGCTGCCGGTCATGCTCTACGACATCCCCGGCCGCAGCGGCGTCCCGATCGACACCGAGACGATCGTCCGGCTCGCCGAGCACCCGCGCATCGTCGCCAACAAGGACGCCAAGGGCGACCTCGGCCGCGCCAGCTGGGCCATCGCCCGTTCGGGCCTCGCCTGGTACTCCGGCGACGACATGCTGAACCTGCCGCTGCTCTCCGTGGGCGCGGTCGGCTTCGTCTCGGTCGTCGGCCATGTCGTCACCCCCGAGCTGCGCGCTCTCGTCGAGGCGTACGTCTCCGGCGACGTCCAGAAGGCCACCGAGATCCACCAGAAGCTGCTCCCGGTCTTCACCGGCATGTTCCGCACCCAGGGCGTGATGACCACCAAGGCGGCGCTCGCCCTCCAGGGCCTGCCCGCCGGACCGCTGCGCGCCCCCATGGTGGAGCTTTCGCCCGAGGAGACGGCCCAGCTCAAGATCGATCTTGGTGCGGGCGGGGTACAGCTCTAACACCGGACTTCGCGCAACGCGACAACCAGACTTCACAACTGAATAAGGCAGGACGAAAGCGCCTGCGTCCACATCCACAACTGCTTTTGCACGAACGTCATGCGCGCCACGTGCCACAGAGGTACGTGGCGCGCGTGGTGAGGAGAGTCTTTTGAGTCATCCGCATCCTGAACTCGGCCCGCCGCCGCCGCTTCCCGAAGGTGGCCTACGGGTCACCCCACTGGGCGGCCTAGGTGAGATCGGCCGGAACATGACCGTCTTCGAGTACGGCGGCCGTCTGCTGATCGTCGACTGCGGGGTGCTCTTCCCCGAGGAGGAGCAGCCCGGAATCGACCTGATCCTGCCGGACTTCTCGTCCGTCAGGGAACGCCTCGACGACATCGAGGGCATCGTCCTCACGCACGGCCACGAGGACCACATCGGCGCGGTCCCGTATCTGCTGCGCGAGAAGCCCGACATCCCGCTGATCGGCTCCAAGCTCACCCTCGCCCTCATCGAGGCGAAGCTCCAGGAGCACCGCATCCGCCCGTACACCCTTGAGGTGACCGAGGGGAACCGCGAACGCATCGGCCCCTTCGACTGCGAGTTCGTCGCGGTCAACCACTCCATCCCCGACGCCCTCGCCGTGGCCATCCGCACCCCCGCGGGCATGGTGGTCCACACGGGCGACTTCAAGATGGACCAGCTCCCGCTGGACAACCGCCTGACGGATCTGCACGCGTTCGCACGGTTGAGCGAAGAGGGGATCGACCTCCTTCTCTCCGACTCCACGAACGCCGAGGTTCCAGGGTTCGTCCCGCCCGAGCGTGACATCTCCAACGTCCTGCGTCAGGTCTTCGCGGGTGCCCGGAAGCGGATCATCGTGGCCAGCTTCGCCAGCCACATCCACCGCATCCAGCAGATCCTCGACGCGGCCCACGAGTACGGCCGCCGGGTCGCCTTCGTCGGCCGGTCGATGGTCCGGAACATGGGCATCGCCCGTGACCTGGGCTATCTGAAGGTCCCGCCGGGCCTGGTGGTCGACGTCAAGACGCTCGACGACCTGCCGGACCACGAGATCGTCCTCGTGTGCACCGGATCGCAGGGCGAGCCGATGGCGGCCCTGTCCCGCATGGCCAACCGGGACCACCAGATCCGCATCGTCCAGGGCGACACGGTGATCCTGGCCTCGTCCCTGATCCCCGGCAACGAGAACGCGGTCTACCGCGTCATCAACGGTCTGACCCGCTGGGGCGCCAACGTCATCCACAAGGGCAACGCCAAGGTCCATGTCTCCGGACACGCCTCGGCCGGCGAGCTGCTGTACTTCTACAACATCTGCCGTCCGAAGAACCTGATGCCGGTGCACGGCGAATGGCGCCACCTACGCGCCAACGCCGAGCTGGGCGCCCTGACGGGCGTACCGCACGACCGCATCGTCATCGCCGAGGACGGTGTCGTGGTCGACCTCATCGAGGGCAAGGCCAAGATCTCCGGCAAGGTCCAGGCCGGTTACGTGTACGTCGACGGCCTCTCGGTCGGCGATGTCGGCGAGCCAGCCCTCAAGGACCGGAAGATCCTGGGCGACGAGGGCATCATCTCGGTCTTCGTCGTCATGGACGCCTCCACCGGCAAGATCACCGGCGGCCCGCACATCCAGGCCCGCGGCTCGGGTATCGACGACTCCGCCTTCACCGTGGTCCTCCCGCGGATCACCGAAGTCCTGGAGCGTTCGGCACAGGACGGGGTCGTAGAGCCCCACCAGATGCAACAGCTCATCCGCCGCACCCTGGGCAAGTGGGTCTCCGACACCTACCGGCGCAGGCCGATGATCCTGCCTGTGGTGGTTGAGGTCTGACCCTCCGTCAGCGCCCGCCTGGAGCGGGGCTCCTCGATTTGCATCGGGGCGCCCCGCTCCAGTACGTTTACGGCTCCGCCCAGGGGGGAACCCGACGCAACTGTGCGTCAGGAGCCACCCGGACCGGGCGGAAATTCCGACTCAGAACCTCTGATAAAGTCGGAAGCGCCGGAAAGGGAAACGCGGAAGCGGAAACCTGGAAAGCACCGAGGAAATCGGATCGGAAAACGATCTGATAGAGTCGGAAACGCAAGACCGAAGGGAAGCGCCCGGAGGAAAGCTCGAGAAGTTGCTCGGGTGAGTACAAAGGAAGCGTCCGTTCCTTGAGAACTCAACAGCGTGCCAAAAATCAACGCCAGATATGTTGATACCCCGTTCCCGGCCATGTGGTTGGGGCGAGGTTCCTTTGAAAAAACACAGCGAGGACGCTGTGAACGGCCGGGCTTATTCCGCCTGGTTGTTCCGCTCTCGTGATGTGTGCACCCGATTACGGGTAAACATTCACGGAGAGTTTGATCCTGGCTCAGGACGAACGCTGGCGGCGTGCTTAACACATGCAAGTCGAACGATGAACCACTTCGGTGGGGATTAGTGGCGAACGGGTGAGTAACACGTGGGCAATCTGCCCTTCACTCTGGGACAAGCCCTGGAAACGGGGTCTAATACCGGATACAACCACCGGCCGCATGGCCTGGTGGTGGAAAGCTCCGGCGGTGAAGGATGAGCCCGCGGCCTATCAGCTTGTTGGTGAGGTAACGGCTCACCAAGGCGACGACGGGTAGCCGGCCTGAGAGGGCGACCGGCCACACTGGGACTGAGACACGGCCCAGACTCCTACGGGAGGCAGCAGTGGGGAATATTGCACAATGGGCGAAAGCCTGATGCAGCGACGCCGCGTGAGGGATGACGGCCTTCGGGTTGTAAACCTCTTTCAGCAGGGAAGAAGCGAAAGTGACGGTACCTGCAGAAGAAGCGCCGGCTAACTACGTGCCAGCAGCCGCGGTAATACGTAGGGCGCGAGCGTTGTCCGGAATTATTGGGCGTAAAGAGCTCGTAGGCGGTCTGTCGCGTCGGATGTGAAAGCCCGGGGCTTAACCCCGGGTCTGCATTCGATACGGGCAGACTAGAGTGTGGTAGGGGAGATCGGAATTCCTGGTGTAGCGGTGAAATGCGCAGATATCAGGAGGAACACCGGTGGCGAAGGCGGATCTCTGGGCCATTACTGACGCTGAGGAGCGAAAGCGTGGGGAGCGAACAGGATTAGATACCCTGGTAGTCCACGCCGTAAACGGTGGGAACTAGGTGTTGGCGACATTCCACGTCGTCGGTGCCGCAGCTAACGCATTAAGTTCCCCGCCTGGGGAGTACGGCCGCAAGGCTAAAACTCAAAGGAATTGACGGGGGCCCGCACAAGCAGCGGAGCATGTGGCTTAATTCGACGCAACGCGAAGAACCTTACCAAGGCTTGACATACACCGGAAACGGCCAGAGATGGTCGCCCCCTTGTGGTCGGTGTACAGGTGGTGCATGGCTGTCGTCAGCTCGTGTCGTGAGATGTTGGGTTAAGTCCCGCAACGAGCGCAACCCTTGTTCTGTGTTGCCAGCATGCCTTTCGGGGTGATGGGGACTCACAGGAGACTGCCGGGGTCAACTCGGAGGAAGGTGGGGACGACGTCAAGTCATCATGCCCCTTATGTCTTGGGCTGCACACGTGCTACAATGGCAGGTACAATGAGCTGCGAAGCCGTGAGGCGGAGCGAATCTCAAAAAGCCTGTCTCAGTTCGGATTGGGGTCTGCAACTCGACCCCATGAAGTCGGAGTTGCTAGTAATCGCAGATCAGCAGTGCTGCGGTGAATACGTTCCCGGGCCTTGTACACACCGCCCGTCACGTCACGAAAGTCGGTAACACCCGAAGCCGGTGGCCCAACCCGTAAGGGAGGGAGCTGTCGAAGGTGGGACTGGCGATTGGGACGAAGTCGTAACAAGGTAGCCGTACCGGAAGGTGCGGCTGGATCACCTCCTTTCTAAGGAGCATCTAGGCCGTCGAGCTTGCTCGGTGGTCCAGGGCCACAACGCAGGCGAATGTTCTGCGGTGGTTGCTCAAGGGTGGAACGTTGATTATTCGGCACACTCGGTCTTCTCGGGTTCGTTAGTACTGCTTCGGCGTGGAACACGGATGAGAGAGGCGAGGGTGTCGGGCACGCTGTTGGGTGTCTGAGGGTATGGCCGTGTGGCTGCCTTCAGTGCCGGCCCCAGTGAACTCCGGTTGTTGCCGGGGGTGATGGGTGGTTGGTCGTTGTTTGAGAACTGCACAGTGGACGCGAGCATCTGTGGCCAAGTTTTTAAGGGCGCACGGTGGATGCCTTGGCACCAGGAACCGATGAAGGACGTGGGAGGCCACGATAGGCCCCGGGGAGTCGTCAACCAGGCTTTGATCCGGGGGTGTCCGAATGGGGAAACCCGGCAGTCGTCATGGGCTGTCACCCTTGCCTGAACACATAGGGCAAGTGGAGGGAACGCGGGGAAGTGAAACATCTCAGTACCCGCAGGAAGAGAAAACAACCGTGATTCCGGGAGTAGTGGCGAGCGAAACCGGATGAGGCCAAACCGTATGCGTGTGAGACCCGGCAGGGGTTGCGTATACGGGGTTGTGGGATCTCTCTTCTGTCGTCTGCCGGCGACAGGACGAGTCAGAAACCGTTGATGTAGGCGAAGGACATGCGAAAGGTCCGGCGTAGAGGGTAAGACCCCCGTAGCTGAAACGTCAACGGCTCGTTTGAGAGACACCCAAGTAGCACGGGGCCCGAGAAATCCCGTGTGAATCTGGCGGGACCACCCGCTAAGCCTAAATATTCCCTGGTGACCGATAGCGGATAGTACCGTGAGGGAATGGTGAAAAGTACCGCGGGAGCGGAGTGAAATAGTACCTGAAACCGTGTGCCTACAAGCCGTGGGAGCGTCGGGTGAGCACTTGTGCTTGCCTCGTGACTGCGTGCCTTTTGAAGAATGAGCCTGCGAGTTTGCGGTGTGTTGCGAGGTTAACCCGTTGTGGGGTAGCCGTAGCGAAAGCGAGTCCGAATAGGGCGTTTGAGTAGCACGCTCAAGACCCGAAGCGGAGTGATCTAGCCATGGGCAGGTTGAAGCGGAGGTAAGACTTCGTGGAGGACCGAACCCACCAGGGTTGAAAACCTGGGGGATGACCTGTGGTTAGGGGTGAAAGGCCAATCAAACTCCGTGATAGCTGGTTCTCCCCGAAATGCATTTAGGTGCAGCGTCGTGTGTTTCTTGCCGGAGGTAGAGCACTGGATAGGCGATGGGCCCTACCGGGTTACTGACCTTAGCCAAACTCCGAATGCCGGTAAGTGAGAGCGCGGCAGTGAGACTGTGGGGGATAAGCTCCATGGTCGAGAGGGAAACAGCCCAGAGCATCGACTAAGGCCCCTAAGCGTACGCTAAGTGGGAAAGGATGTGGAGTCGCACAGACAACCAGGAGGTTGGCTTAGAAGCAGCCACCCTTGAAAGAGTGCGTAATAGCTCACTGGTCTAGTGATTCCGCGCCGACAATGTAGCGGGGCTCAAGCGTACCGCCGAAGTCGTGTCATTTCAGCATGAGGGCCAACGCCCGCTGGGATGGGTAGGGGAGCGTCGTCTGCCGGGTGAAGCAGCCGCGGAAGCGAGTTGTGGACGGTTGACGAGTGAGAATGCAGGCATGAGTAGCGATACACACGTGAGAAACGTGTGCGCCGATTGACCAAGGGTTCCTGGGTCAAGCTGATCTGCCCAGGGTAAGTCGGGACCTAAGGCGAGGCCGACAGGCGTAGTCGATGGATAACCGGTTGATATTCCGGTACCCGCTGTGAAGCGTCAAACATTGAACCAGGCGATGCTAAGTCCGTGAAGCCGTTCCGGACCCTTCGGGGAAAGGAAAGTGGTGGAGCCGACGGACCAGACCTGTAGTAGGTGAGTGATGGGGTGACGCAGGAAGGTAGTCCATCCCGGGCGGTGGTTGTCCCGGGGTAAGGGTGTAGGACGTCAGGTAGGTAAATCCGCCTGGCAATAGTCTGAGACCTGATGCCGAGCCGATTGTGGTGAAGTGGATGATCCTATGCTGTCGAGAAAAGCCTCTAGCGAGTTTCATGGCGGCCCGTACCCTAAACCGACTCAGGTGGTCAGGTAGAGAATACCGAGGCGTTCGGGTGAACTATGGTTAAGGAACTCGGCAAAATGCCCCCGTAACTTCGGGAGAAGGGGGGCCATCACCGGTGATCCGATTTACTCGGTGAGCTGGGGGTGGCCGCAGAGACCAGCGAGAAGCGACTGTTTACTAAAAACACAGGTCCGTGCGAAGCCGTAAGGCGATGTATACGGACTGACGCCTGCCCGGTGCTGGAACGTTAAGGGGACCGGTTAGTGCGCTTTCGGGCGTGCGAAGCTGAGAACTTAAGCGCCAGTAAACGGCGGTGGTAACTATAACCATCCTAAGGTAGCGAAATTCCTTGTCGGGTAAGTTCCGACCTGCACGAATGGCGTAACGACTTCTCGACTGTCTCAACCATAGGCCCGGTGAAATTGCACTACGAGTAAAGATGCTCGTTTCGCGCAGCAGGACGGAAAGACCCCGGGACCTTTACTACAGTTTGATATTGGTGTTCGGTTCGGCTTGTGTAGGATAGCTGGGAGACTGTGAAGCTCGGACGCCAGTTCGGGTGGAGTCGTCGTTGAAATACCAGTCTGGTCGTGCTGGATGTCTAACCCGGGTCCGTGATCCGGATCGGGGACAGTGTCTGATGGGTAGTTTAACTGGGGCGGTTGCCTCCTAAAGAGTAACGGAGGCGCCCAAAGGTTCCCTCAGCCTGGTTGGCAATCAGGTGGTGAGTGTAAGTGCACAAGGGAGCTTGACTGTGAGACCGACGGGTCGAGCAGGGACGAAAGTCGGGACTAGTGATCCGGCGGTGGCTTGTGGAAGCGCCGTCGCTCAACGGATAAAAGGTACCCCGGGGATAACAGGCTGATCTTCCCCAAGAGTCCATATCGACGGGATGGTTTGGCACCTCGATGTCGGCTCGTCGCATCCTGGGGCTGGAGTCGGTCCCAAGGGTTGGGCTGTTCGCCCATTAAAGCGGTACGCGAGCTGGGTTTAGAACGTCGTGAGACAGTTCGGTCCCTATCCGCTGCGCGCGCAGGAATATTGAGAAGGGCTGTCCCTAGTACGAGAGGACCGGGACGGACGAACCTCTGGTGTGCCAGTTGTTCTGCCAAGGGCATGGCTGGTTGGCTACGTTCGGGAGGGATAACCGCTGAAAGCATCTAAGCGGGAAGCCTGCTTCGAGATGAGTATTCCCACCCCCTTTGAGGGGTTAAGGCTCCCAGTAGACGACTGGGTTGATAGGCCAGATATGGAAGGCGGGTAACCGCTGGAGTTGACTGGTACTAATAGGCCGAGGGCTTGTCCTCAGTTGCTCGCGTCCACTGTGTTGGTTCTGAAACCACGAACAACCCCGCCCGGGTCACAGCGGGTGGTGCGGGTGTTTGACAGTTTCATAGTGTTTCGGTGGTCATAGCGTGAGGGAAACGCCCGGTTACATTCCGAACCCGGAAGCTAAGCCTTACAGCGCCGATGGTACTGCAGGGGGGACCCTGTGGGAGAGTAGGACACCGCCGAACAAATATTGAGAGAGCTGGTCCCTGAACTTCGGTTCAGGGACCAGCTCTTTTTTGTTGGGCTTTACTTGGAGTTCACATTGCGCGACCAGGATCCGCGCCATGGGTACCGTTGGAATGCTCAGGGCCGCGGGTGTCGGCGCCGGTGACGAGGTCGTCGTGCCGGCGTTCGGAAACCCGGAGGTCGCCCAGGCGGTGAGCCTGGCGGGGGCTGTGCCGGTGTTCGCCGACATAGACCCGGTGACGTACTGCCTGGATGCCTCGGGTGTCGAGGCCGCGGTGACATCGCGGACGGTGGCTGTGGTGGTCGTCCACCGCTTCGGTCGGTCGGCCGACATCGCGGCGCTGCACCAAGTCGGGCAGCGGCATGGGCTGTTGGTGCTGGAGCAGGGTGAGTCGGAGATGCCGTACAGCGAGCTGGCGGAGCGTCGGCAGCGGGCCGCGTATCTCAGCGCGAAGCTGAAGGGCGTACGGACGCCCCAGGGGTGTGACGGGCATACCTTCCAGCAGTACGTCGTGCGGGTGCCCGGGAACGGGCGACCGGACCGGGACGCCTTCGCGCGGGCCGTGCGGGCCAAGGGAGTCGAGTGCAGCGTGCCGGTGAAGACGCCGGTGCACCGGATGCCCGGATTCCGGCGGGACGTGTGTCTGCCGGAGACCGAGCGGGCCGCCGACGAGACGCTGGCGCTGCCCATCGGCGGCCGGATGTCGCGGCGGGAGCTGCAGCGCCTCGTGTCCGCCTGCAACGCGCTCGGCGGGCTGTTGCAGCCGGCTTTCTAGTTCTGATGCGCGGGGCAACTCGGGGGCGCGTGGACTTCGTACGCGCGCTGTTTGCCCTTCCAGGTCAGGGCGGTTCGAAGCAGTCGCCGATTCGGGGTATGATCTATCTCGTTGCCGCGAGGGAAACCTCAAGCAGGTGACAGGCCCCTATAGCTCAGTCGGCAGAGCGTCTCCATGGTAAGGAGAAGGTCAACGGTTCGATTCCGTTTGGGGGCTCAGCTAAAAGGCCCCGCCCTATTGGGCGGGGCCTTTGTCGTATCCGGGGTCAGTTCGTCTGGAGGCCCGGGACGCGCATCGCCAGGATGGCCATGTCGTCGGACGGGGCGTCGGAGGCGAAGCGTTCGACCGCGCGCATGACACGGGCCGCGACCGCGCCCGCCGTGAGGCCCGTGCAGGCGGTGAGGACCTCGGTGAGGCCGTCGTCGCCCAACATGCGGGTGCCTTCGCGGCGTTCGGTGACGCCGTCCGTGACACAGAGGAGGACGTCGCCGGGGTCGAGGGTGACCGTCTGCTCGTACAGCTCCAGGTCCTCCATGACGCCGAGGAGGGCCTGCGGTTCGGCGGCCGGCTCGACCGTGCCGTCCTGGCGCAGGCGCAGCGGGAGCGGGTGGCCGGCGCAGACGACCTTCAGGACGGCGCTGCCGTCCTCCTGGGGCCACAGCTCGCCGTACAGGAGCGTCAGGAAGCGGCTGCGGGCGCCCTCGTCGATGATCGCGGAGTTGAGGCGCTCCAGGACCGCCGGGCCGCCGTAACCCTCCCGGGCGAGCAGGCGCAGGGCGTGGCGGGCCAGGCCGGTGACCGCGGCGGCCTCCGGGCCAGTGCCGCAGACGTCGCCGATGGCGAAGCCGTACGCGCCGTCGCGGATGGGGAACAGGTCGTAGAAGTCGCCGCCGACCTCGTTGCCTTCGCCGGCCGCACGGTAGATGACCTCTACCTCCACGCCGTCGATCAGGGGGAGTTCGGGCGGGAGGAGGCTGCGCTGGAGGGACTGGCTGATGGCCACGCGCTCCGAGTACAGACGGGCGTTGTCCAGGGCGAGGGCGGCCCGGCGGGAGAGGTCCTCCGCCAGCTCCAGGATCTCCTGGCGGAAGTGCTCGTCCGTGGGCTTGCCGAGGGTCAGCATGCCGATGACGCGGTTGCGGGCCACCAACGGGAGTACGACGGTCTCGCCGCCCACCGCCGAGGCCGTCGCCAGTGTCGTGCCGATGCCCGAGCTGACCGTGGCGGGCTCGCCGAGGCCCAGGCTGCGCATGGACGTCCGTAGAGCCGCCTGGTGGGCCGCCTCGGCGGGGGCCGTCCAGACGCGGGCGCCCGGCGTGGGGATCGGCTCCGGCGGGCGGATCTTGGAGAGGAGGGCCTTGAGGCCGTCGATGAGGTCCTCGTCCTCGTGCAGGACGTAACTGAGGTACGGGTCCGAGGCCTGGTCGGCGATCGTGTAGACCGCGCACCAGGTGGCCAGGGTCGGGATCGTCATCTGGGCCATGAGAGCGAGGGTCTGGTCGCGGTCCAGGGTGCCTGCCAGGAGGTCGGAGGCTTCCACGAGGAAACTCAACGACCCGCGGCGCAGGCGTTCCAGCTCGCCCAGACGGGCCGACTCGACGGCCAGGGCGATGCGGTCGGCGGCGAACTGGAGGCGCAGGGCCTCCTCGTTGGAGTACCGGCCCTGGGCCTCGGCGGCGACGCCCAGGGAGCCCGTGAGGCGGCCCTCGACCTTGAGCGGGACGGTGACGACCGAGCGCATGCCCGTGCCGTTGAGGAGCGGCACGGCGCCGGGGACGGCCGTGAGGTCGTCGTGGACGGCCGGCATGCGGGCCGAGCCGTAGCGGCCGGGGCCGGCCTCCACCGGGACGCGGGCGAAGCGCTGGCGGGCCGACGGGAGGCCCGTGGAGGCCCGTACCTCCAGCTCGGTCTCGTCGTCGGTGGCCAGGAGCAGGAAGGCGGAGTCGCCGTCGAGCATGTCGCGAGCCCGTTCGACCGTGCGCTGGAGGAGGCCGTCGAGGTCGTCCGGGGCGGGGGAGCCGATGAAGACCTCGAACGGGTCCGTGGCCTGGCCCTCGCCGGAGCCGGAGGAGTCGCCGGTCGGTACGCGGATCGGGGTCTGGAGGACGGCTCGCTCGTGGTCCCGTACGAGCAGGCAGACCGTGGAGGGGTCGCCGTCCGTGTCGCGGACCCGGAGGTGGGAGGCGTAGACCGGCGTCACCCGGCCGTTGGCGCCGCGGATGCCGTAACTGCCCTCCCAGCGGGAGAGTTGGAGGGCCTCGGCGACGCCGGTGCTGGTGCCGGGGGTGTGCGGCCAGGCGGCGAGGTCGGTGAGGGGCTTGCCGATGACCTGGTCCGGCGCGTAGCCGAAGAGTTCCTCGGCGTCTTCGTTCCAGGCGCTGATCGCGCTCGAGCGGTCGATCTGGACGACCGCGACGCGGACCCGGCCGTCGGCGAGCGGGAGCAGGTCGGCGGGGAGGGACGGGCCGGCCGTGCGGGTGCCCACCGGGCGGTCGGGGAGGTCGAGTTGGAACCAGACCTGCTTGTGCGTGGACGTGTACTCGACGCCCCAGCGGGTGGCCATCGCCGCGCACAGCTGGAGGCCGCGGCCGCCCTCGCGGTCCGGGCTTCCCATGTTGATGCGGCTGCCCTGGAGGGGGATCTCACGCTCGGGGTATCTGTCGGCGACCTCGATGCGTACGCCGTCGTCCGCCCGCAGGCACAGGACGTCGGCGGAGGTGCCCGCGTGGACGACCGCGTTGGTGACGAGTTCGCTGGTGAGGACCACGGCGTCGTCGACGATGTCGGCGAATCCCCAGCCCTGCAGGGTGTCGCGGACGAACGAGCGGGCGGTCGCGACGGATCGCGAGACGGGGTCGAAACTGGCGGCCGCGCGCGCGGTGATCACAGAACTCCTTGTCCGGTTCTCGACGTGCGAGGACCCGCGGCCGGCCTCCTGCCGCGGCAGAGGCTGGTTCTCCGTCGGCCTGGGGTCCCGGGGGGCTTCCCCAGGATGCAGTCCGGTGGTCATGGTGCGGCCGCCCCTCCGATGCCTGCCCACTCGTGCTCGTGCGCCACCGCCCAGGCCGGACGGGACCGGCATGGCTGGACAGCCGCATGCAAGGTTACTTACCTTCGCCGTCCATGCGGATGCCGGTCGTCTGTGTTTCCGTCCGGAGGTGTGCGGACCGTGTGCGAAGCTGCCGAACTGTTATGGCCTGGTTCAGCCATGGTGAAACACTGGGCAGGCTTCCAGGAGAAGGTCGGGCAGGGCCGAGTACCTTCCGAGTGCGCCGGGGAGTGGCACCGGGTTTGCCGAGCAGAAGTATCCGAGTACGAAGTAGTACGAGTGGTACGAGCAGTATGAGCAGTGCCAAGCGTTCGAATACGGCGAAGTACGTCTAGCAGGAACGGTCGACCCTTGCGGGAGGGACACAGTGGAGTCTGGCGCAGCGGCGCGGGGCACTAAGGCGCGCGCGAAAGGCGGACAGTCCCTGAACGACCAGCGCACATCGCGCAAACCGCGGAATGGGACCACCACCGTGGACACGGCGGCCCTGAACCGGCTGCTCACGGCGCTGGAGGCGATGCGGGACGGCAACTTCCGCAAGCGGCTCACCGTCTCGGGTGACGGCGTCATGTCCGAGATCGCCGCCGTGTTCAACGAGGTGGCGGACCGGAATCTGCATCTGACCGGCGAGTTGTCGCGGGTGCGGCGCATGGTGGGGCGTGAGGGAAAGCTCACCGAGCGGTTGGAGACGGGGGCGAGCGAGGGGTCCTGGGCGGCCGCGATCGACGCGTCGAACGCGCTGGTCGACGACCTCGTACGGCCTGTTTCCGAGGTCAGCCGGGTGCTGTCGGCCGTCGCGGAGGGTGATCTGTCGCCGCGTATGGAACTGCGGACGCAGGCGCCGGACGGGACGGGGCATCCGCTGCGCGGGGAGTTCCTGAAGGTCGGGCGCACGGTCAACAATCTGGTCGACCAACTGTCGACGTTCACCGATGAGGTCACGCGCGTGGCCAGCGAGGTGGGCACCGAGGGCAAGCTGGGCGGGCAGGCCAAGGTGCGCGGGATGTCCGGTTCGTGGAAGGACCTGACGGAGTCCGTCAACACCATGGCGTATCGGCTCACCGCACAGGTGAGGGACATCGCGCTGGTGACGACCGCGGTCGCGAAGGGTGACCTGTCCCGGAAGGTCACGGTTCATGTGGCCGGCGAGATGCTGGAGCTGAAGGAGACCGTCAACACGATGGTCGACCAGCTCTCCGCGTTCTCCTCCGAGGTGACGCGAGTCGCCCGTGAGGTGGGCACCGAAGGGCAGCTCGGCGGTCAGGCCGAAGTGCCGGGTGTGGCCGGTGTGTGGAAGGAACTCACCGATTCGGTGAACACCATGGCCGGCAACCTCACCCTCCAGATGCGCGGGATCGCTCAGGTCACCACCGCGGTCGCCAATGGTGATCTGTCGCAGAAGGTGACCGTCCCGGCGCGCGGTGAGGTCGCCAAGCTGGCCGAGACGATCAACCAGATGACCGAGACGCTGCGGATCTTCGCCGACGAGGTCACGCGCGTGGCCAACGAGGTCGGTGCCGAGGGTCGGCTGGGTGGTCAGGCGCAGGTGCCGGGTGCGGCGGGGACATGGAAGGACCTCACCGATTCCGTGAACACCGTCTTCCGGAACCTGACCATCCAGGTGCGGGACATCGCGGCGGTGACGACGGCCGTGGCCAACGGCGACCTGTCGCAGAAGGTCACCGTCGATGTCGCGGGCGAGATGCTCGCGATGAAGAACACCGTCAACGGGATGGTCGACCAGCTCTCCTACTTCGGTGCCGAGGTCACGCGGGTGGCCAACGAGGTGGGTGCCGAGGGTCGGCTGGGCGGTCAGGCGCAGGTGCCGGGCGCGGCCGGTACGTGGAAGGACCTGACGGACTCCGTCAACACCGCGTTCCGGAACCTCACCGGACAGGTGAGGAACATCGCGGCGGTGACGACGGCCGTGGCCAACGGCGATCTCTCGCAGAAGGTCACCGTCGATGTCGCGGGCGAGATGCTCGAACTGAAGAACACCGTGAACACGATGGTGGACCAGCTGTCGAGCTTCGCCGACCAGGTGACCCGGATGGCTCGGGACGTGGGCACGGAGGGCCGTCTCGGCGGTCAGGCCCGCGTGGACGGCGTATCGGGTACGTGGAAGGAACTGACCGACTCCGTCAACTCGATGGCGGGCAACCTCACCTCTCAGGTGCGCAACATCGCGCAGGTCACGACGGCTGTGGCGCGCGGTGACCTCTCCCAGAAGATCGACGTCGACGCGCGCGGCGAGATCCTGGAGCTGAAGAACACCATCAACACGATGGTGGACCAGCTGTCGTCGTTCGCCGACCAGGTGACCCGGGTCGCCCGTGAGGTGGGTACGGAAGGTCGGCTGGGCGGACAGGCGCGGGTGCCCGGTGTCGCCGGTGTGTGGCACGACCTCACCGAGTCCGTGAACGGCATGGCCGGCAATCTGACCGACCAGGTCCGCAACATCGCGCAGGTCGCCACGGCGGTGGCCCGCGGTGACCTCTCCCAGAAGATCACCGTGGACGCGCGCGGCGAGATCCTGGAGCTGAAGAACACGCTGAACACGATGGTGGACCAGCTGTCGTCGTTCGCGGAGGAGGTCACCCGGGTCGCCCGCGAGGTGGGTACGGAGGGCCAACTCGGCGGTCAAGCCGAGGTGCAGGGCGTCTCCGGCACCTGGAAGGACCTCACGCAGTCCGTGAACTTCATGGCGAACAACCTGACCATCCAGGTGCGTCAGATCGCCGAGGTCACGACCGCCGTCGCCAAGGGCGACCTGTCGAAGAAGATCACCGTCGACGCGAAGGGCGAGATCCTCGAACTCGTCACGACCGTCAACACGATGGTCGACCAGCTGTCGTCCTTCGCCGAGCAGGTGACCCGGGTGGCCCGTGAGGTGGGCACCGAGGGCATCCTCGGCGGCCAGGCGCACGTGCCGGGTGTCACCGGCATCTGGAAGGACCTCAGCGGCAATGTGAACCTGATGGCCAAGAACCTGACCATGCAGGTGCGGAACATCTCCCAGGTCGCGGCCGCCGTCGCCAACGGCGATCTGACCCGTACGGTGACGATCGAGGCGCGCGGTGAGGTCGCGCAGCTGGCCGACACCTTCAACAGCATGGTGAAGACGCTGAGTTCGTTCGCCGACCAGGTCACCAAGGTGGCCCGTGAGGTGGGCACGGACGGCATCCTGGGCGGCCAGGCGCACGTACCGGGTGTGGCCGGCACCTGGAAGGACCTCACCGAGTCCGTGAACTCGATGGCGTCCAACCTCACCGGACAGGTCCGCAACATCGCGATGGTCACGACCGCCATCGCCAAGGGCGATCTGACCAAGAAGATCGACATCGACGCGCGCGGCGAGATCCTGGAGCTCAAGACCACCATCAACACGATGGTCGACCAGCTGTCGTCCTTCGCCGAGGAGGTCACCCGGGTGGCCCGTGAGGTGGGTACCGAGGGGCAGCTGGGCGGTCTGGCGCGCGTGCGGGACGTCGACGGCACCTGGCGGGACCTCACCGAGTCGGTGAACGAGATGGCCGGGAACCTGACCCGGCAGGTGCGCGCCATCGCGCGCGTGGCCACCGCGGTGACCCGTGGCGACCTGAACCTCAAGATCGACGTCGACGCGTCCGGCGAGATCAAGGAGCTGCAGGACTACATCAACAAGATGATCGCCAACCTGCGCGACACCACGATCGCCAACCAGGAGCAGGACTGGCTCAAGGGCAACCTCGCCCGGATCTCCGCCCTCATGCAGGGCCGCCGGGACCTCGACGACGTGGCCTCGCTGATCATGAGCGAGCTGACGCCGGTGGTGTCCGCGCAGCACGGCGCGTTCTTCCTCGCGCTGCCGTTCCTCGACGGAAAGGACCTGGCCCCGGACGACGAGGAGCAGTACGAGCTGCGCATGCTCGGCTCCTACGGCTACTCCATGGGCTCGATGCCGACGTCGTTCCGGCCGGGTGAGGCGCTGGTCGGCACGGCCGCCCAGGAGAAGCGCACGATCCTCGTGGAGAACGCGCCGAGCGGCTATCTGAAGATCTCCTCCGGGCTCGGCGAGGCGCCCCCTGCGCAGGTCATCGTGCTCCCGGTGCTCTTCGAGGGGACCGTGCTCGGTGTCATCGAGCTGGCGTCGTTCACCCCGTTCACGCAGATCCAGAAGGACTTCCTGAACCAGATCGCGGAGATGATCGCGACGAGCGTCAACACCATCTCCGTCAACACCAAGACCGAGGTGCTGCTGAAGCAGTCGCAGGAGCTGACCGAGCAACTGCGTGAGCGCTCCGACGAGTTGGAGAACCGGCAGAAGGCCCTCCAGGCGTCCAACGCCGAACTGGAGGAGAAGGCCGAACTGCTGGCCCGGCAGAACCGCGACATCGAGGTCAAGAACACCGAGATCGAGGAGGCGCGGCAGGTCCTGGAGGAGCGCGCCGAGCAGCTCGCGGTGTCCATGCGCTACAAGAGCGAGTTCCTCGCGAACATGTCGCACGAGTTGCGCACCCCGCTCAACTCGCTGCTGATCCTCGCCAAGCTGCTCGCCGACAACGCCGAGTCGAATCTGACGCCCAAGCAGGTCGAGTTCGCCGAGACGATCCACGGGGCGGGCTCCGACCTGCTCCAGCTGATCAACGACATCCTGGACCTGTCGAAGGTCGAGGCGGGCAAGATGGACGTCTCGCCGACCCGTATCGCGCTCGTCCAGCTCGTCGACTACGTGGAGGCCACCTTCCGGCCGCTGACCGCGGAGAAGGGCCTCGACTTCTCCGTACGGGTCTCGCCGGAGCTGCCCGCCACGCTGCACACGGACGAGCAGCGGCTGTTGCAGGTGCTGCGGAACCTGCTGTCCAACGCGGTGAAGTTCACCGACTCCGGGGCCGTCGAGCTGGTCATCCGGCCCGCCGGCGCGGATGTGCCGGTGGCCATCAGGGAGCAGCTCCTGGAGGCGGGCTCGCTGCGGGACGCGGACGCCGGCATGATCGCTTTCTCGGTGACGGACACGGGCATCGGTATCGCGGCCAGCAAGATGCGGGTGATCTTCGAGGCGTTCAAGCAGGCGGACGGCACCACGAGCCGCAAGTACGGCGGTACGGGTCTGGGGTTGTCCATCTCGCGGGAGATCGCCCGGCTGCTGGGCGGCGAGATCCACGCGCAGAGCGAGCCCGGACGCGGCTCCACCTTCACCCTGTATTTGCCGCTGCACCCGAGCGAACTGCCCCCGCAGGGCTATGCGCACAACGCGCCCGCCGCACTGGAGGCCGGGGAACTGCTGGCCTCCGAGGACGAGCTGGCCGAGCGCACCGAGACGCCGGCCGAGGTGAGGTCGTACCGCGAGACCCAGAACGGGGCCGCCGCGCTCTTCAGGCGGCGCCGCAGGGGCGTGCCGGCGGGTTTCCCGTCCGCCCTGCCCGGTCAGGGCAACGGGCAGGCACAGGAGCACTGGGCGCAGCAGGCGGCTCAGGAGGCGGCGTCGCAGTCGCGCCGGACGGCCCGGTTCGAAGGCGAGAAGGTGCTCATCGTCGACGACGACATCCGTAACGTCTTCGCGCTCACCAGCGTTCTGGAACAGCACGGTCTGTCCGTGCTGTACGCCGAGAACGGCCGTGAGGGCATCGAGGTCCTGGAACAGCACGACGACGTGACGGTCGTCCTGATGGACATCATGATGCCCGAGATGGACGGATACGCGACGACCACGGCCATCCGCCGGATGCCCCAGTTCGCCGGACTGCCGATCATCGCGCTGACGGCCAAGGCGATGAAGGGCGACCGGGAGAAGGCGATCGACTCGGGAGCCTCCGACTATGTGACGAAGCCGGTCGATCCGGATCATCTGCTGTCGGTCATGGAGCAGTGGATGCGGAGTGAGTGACAGGAAGTACGGCAGGCGGTCGCAACCCGCTGGGGCGCGCGCGGACTTGTTGACTGAGTGTGGCCACGGCCGTGTAGAAACGCGGGATTCGGGGAACCTTCTGGTCCCCTGCCGCGTTTCTGCTACGAGCACAGTGACATCATGGTGACAGGGTGTGGCGACAGGCGGGGTGCGGCTACGATGACCGGCACAAGGACGGGTGGCGCGAGGGAGTCGTCCCCTGGGGTGACGCCGAGTGGTGTCACGTCGAGTCCTGCGGACAGGGGAGGCCCCAAGCCGGGGCGAGGAGGGCGGGCCATGGTGCAGAAGGCCAAGATCCTCCTGGTCGATGACCGGCCGGAGAATCTGTTGGCGCTGGAGGCCATCCTCTCCGCGCTCGATCAGACACTGGTGAGGGCATCGTCCGGGGAGGAAGCGCTCAAGGCGCTGTTGACGGATGACTTCGCGGTCATTCTGCTGGACGTCCAGATGCCGGGAATGGACGGTTTCGAAACGGCCGCGCACATTAAGCGGCGCGAACGGACCCGGGACATCCCGATCATTTTTCTCACCGCCATCAACCACGGACCGCACCACACGTTCCGTGGGTACGCGGCGGGTGCGGTCGACTACATCTCGAAGCCGTTCGACCCCTGGGTGCTGCGCGCCAAGGTCTCCGTCTTCGTCGAGCTGTATATGAAGAACTGCCAGCTCAGGGAGCAGGCGGCGCTGCTGCGGCTCCAGTTGGAGGGCGGCGGCAAGGGCGCGACGGGCGGCTCCAAGGAGCCCTCCGGCGGCATCCTCGCCGAACTCTCCGCGCGGCTCGCGGCCGTCGAGGAGCAAGCCGAAGCGCTCTCCAAACAGCTCGACGACGACTCCGCGGACGCCGCCGCGGTGGCCACCGCGGCCCATCTCGAACGCAAACTCACGGGCCTGCGCAGGGCGCTGGACGCGTTGGAGCCGGGCACGGGCGGACCTCCCTCGGTGCCGTCGCAGAACTGAGTACGTTCCTGAGCGCGGGCCGGGGTCACGCAAGTGGTCCGGGCCCGCGCCCAGTTGTGAGCGAGATCAGCCGGGCTGAGAGCCTGTCAGGCCGTGTCAGCTTCGGGCCTTCGAGCGCGCGACACGAACGGGTGAAGCAGTAGGCACACGTGTCGGCTGTGGCCTCCACCGGTAACCTCACACTCATGGCCTCACGTCAGTCCGCAGCGAAGAAGCCGCCCGCGAAGAAGGCGGCCGCTCCGACGAAGGCTCCGGCGAAGAAGGCCCCCGCGAAGAAAGCCGCCGCCAAGAAGGCACCCGCCAAGAAGGCGACGGCGAAGAAGACGGCCCCTCCGAAGCCGGCGCCCAATCCGACCTCAGGCGTGTACAGGCTCGTACGCGCCGTCTGGCTCGGTGCCGCGCACGCCGTCGGCGCCGTCTTCCGTGGCATAGGGCAGGGCGCGAAGAATCTCGACCCGGCGCACCGCAAGGACGGCGTCGCGCTGCTGCTGCTCGCCCTCGCCCTGATCGTCGCCGCCGGCACCTGGTCCAATCTGCGCGGCCCGGTGGGCGATCTCGTCGAGATGCTCGTGACCGGCGCCTTCGGCCGGCTCGACCTGCTCGTGCCGATACTGCTCGCGGTCATCGCCGTGCGGTTCATCCGGCACCCCGAGAAGCCCGAGGCCAACGGCCGTATCGTCATCGGCCTCTCCGCGCTCGTCATCGGTGTGCTCGGTCAGGTCCACCTCGCCTGCGGTTCGCCCGCCCGCAGCGCCGGCATGCAGGCGATAAGGGACGCAGGGGGGCTCATCGGCTGGAGCACGGCCACCCCGCTGACGTACATCATGGGCGAGGCCCTCGCCGTGGCGATGCTCGTGCTGCTCACGGTCTTCGGGCTGCTCGTGGTCACCGCGACGCCGGTGAACGCGATCCCGCAGCGGCTGCGGCTGCTCGGGCGGAAGCTGGGCATCGTCGCGGACGACGAGGACGACGACGAGTACGGCGAGGACGACGCGCGCTATGACGAGCAGTGGCGCGATACGCCGCCCCCGCGCCGCCGCAGGCGCGGCTCCGCCCCCGAACCGTACGACCCCGACAGCGCCGAGCAGGAGGCCTTCTCCCGGCGCCGCCCCCGTCGCTCCGCCGTGCGGCAGCCCGATCCGGACCGGCCGATGGACGCCGTGGACGTCGCCGCGGCCGCCGCTGCCGCGCTCGACGGGGCCGTGCTGCACGGGATGCCGCCCTCGCCCGTGGTCGCCGACCTCACCCAGGGCGTCAGCGTGGGGGACCGCGAGGAGACGACCCCTGTCCCGGCCGCGCGCAGCAAGCCGCCCCAGCAGGAAGCACCGGCCGCCAAGCCGCCCAAGGGGGCCAGGCAGGACGCCCTGGTGCCGGACCTCACCAAAGCCCCCGCCGCGCCCCGCGAGCTGCCGCCGCGCGCCGAACAGCTCCAGCTCTCCGGCGACATCACCTACGCCCTGCCCTCGCTCGACCTCCTGGAGCGGGGCGGCCCCGGCAAGACGCGCAGCGCCGCCAACGACGCCATAGTGGCCTCCCTCTCGAACGTCTTCTCCGAGTTCAAGGTCGACGCCTCCGTCACCGGCTTCACCCGCGGACCGACGGTCACGCGCTACGAGGTCGAGCTGGGTCCGGCGGTGAAGGTGGAGCGGATCACCGCGCTCACCAAGAACATCGCGTACGCCGTCGCCAGCCCGGACGTGCGGATCATCAGCCCGATCCCCGGCAAGTCGGCCGTCGGTATCGAGATCCCCAACACCGACCGCGAGATGGTCAACCTCGGTGACGTACTGCGCCTCGCGGACGCGGCCGAGGACGACCACCCGATGCTGGTGGCGCTCGGCAAGGACGTCGAGGGCGGCTACGTGATGGCCAATCTGGCGAAGATGCCGCATGTGCTCGTCGCAGGTGCGACCGGCTCGGGTAAATCGTCGTGCATCAACTGTCTGATCACCTCGGTCATGGTCCGCGCGACCCCCGAGGACGTCCGCATGGTCCTCGTCGACCCCAAGCGCGTAGAACTGACCGCGTACGAGGGCATCCCGCACCTCATCACGCCGATCATCACCAACCCCAAGCGGGCCGCCGAGGCGCTCCAGTGGGTCGTGCGTGAGATGGACCTGCGCTACGACGACCTGGCGGCGTTCGGCTACCGGCACATCGACGACTTCAACGAGGCCATCAGGAACGGCAAGGTGAAGCTGCCCGAGGGCAGCGAGCGAGAGCTCCAGCCGTACCCGTATCTGCTGGTGATCGTGGACGAGCTGGCCGACCTGATGATGGTCGCGCCGCGCGACGTCGAGGACGCGATCGTGCGTATCACGCAGCTCGCGCGCGCGGCCGGCATCCATCTGGTGCTCGCCACGCAGCGGCCGTCCGTGGACGTCGTCACGGGTCTGATCAAGGCGAACGTGCCCTCGAGGCTCGCCTTCGCCACCTCCTCCCTCGCCGACTCGCGCGTCATCCTCGACCAGCCCGGCGCCGAGAAGCTCATCGGCAAGGGCGACGGGCTCTTCCTGCCGATGGGGGCGAACAAGCCGACCCGTATGCAGGGCGCGTTCGTGACCGAGGACGAGGTCGCGGCGATCGTCCAGCACTGCAAGGACCAGATGGCGCCTGTCTTCCGGGACGACGTCACCGTGGGCACCAAGCAGAAGAAGGAGATCGACGAGGAGATCGGTGACGACCTCGACCTGCTGTGCCAGGCGGCCGAACTCGTCGTCTCCACCCAGTTCGGCTCGACCTCCATGCTCCAGCGCAAGCTGCGTGTCGGCTTCGCCAAGGCCGGGCGGCTGATGGACCTCATGGAGTCCCGGGGCATCGTGGGGCCGAGCGAGGGCTCCAAGGCACGTGACGTTCTCGTGAAACCCGACGAGCTGGACGGCGTGCTGGCAGTGATCCGGGGGGAGACTGAGGCGTAAGGGCCGCAGCAAGGATCTCGGAGGGGCGCGACAGGTGCGCACGACCGGTGAAAACCGGTTGTCCGACGGGCGGAACGCGGATGGGATTACGGCATCCGGGTATTCGAACGTGACCTACCCGTAAGGAA
This sequence comes from Streptomyces sp. CA-210063, assembly GCF_024612015.1. NCBI lineage: Bacteria > Bacillati > Actinomycetota > Actinomycetes > Kitasatosporales > Streptomycetaceae > Streptomyces > Streptomyces sp. CA-210063. The sequence continues at coordinate 2,698,772 of NZ_CP102512.1, read as the reverse complement.
ATGGCGAGCAACCGTTTCCCTTCGGTGTACGTCAAGTTGGAGGAGGGGAAAGCCTCATGCCCCACCGTCACCACTAGCAGGATGACCGGCCATTCTGATGGCGTACAAAGTCGCACCGCCCGGTTGCCCCACCCTTTCGTACCCCCCCTAGACTGAACTTCCAGCACAGGTGGCTACACGCTCGAAAGGCGCCCCCGTGTCCATCGGCAACTCCCCTGACGGCAACTTCCCCGAAGACGAGCGTCCGTTCGAAGACGACCGTGACGAACGCTTGGCGGAACGCCCCTCGATCGGCCGTGCCCTCCAGCAGGCACGTATCGCGGCCGGGCTGACCGTCGACGACGTCAGCAACGCCACCCGGGTCCGCATCGCCATCGTGCACGCGATCGAGCAGGACGACTTCGCCCCCTGTGGTGGCGACGTCTACGCGCGCGGTCACATCCGCACCCTCGCGCGCGCGGTGCGTATCGATCCCGTTCCGCTGCTCGCGCAGTTCGACGAAGCGCACGGCGGGCGGCCCGCGCCGACTCCGGCGGCTCCGCTGTTCGAGGCGGAGCGCATCCGTCCCGAGCGGCGCGGCCCCAACTGGACCGCCGCCATGGTCGCCGCGATCGTCGCGGTGATCGGCTTCGTCGGCTTCACCGCATTCGACGGCGGCGACGCCGACACCACACAGGTCGCCGAGGGCTCCACGCCGACCACCAGCAAGCCCGCCTCGCCCACGCCCAAGGCCGACAAGCCCGACGCCGACCCGAAGCCCGACCCGACCGACAGCGCCATCGCGGCCGCGCCCCGTGACAAGGTGACCGTCCAGGTCAGCGCCGCCGACGGCCGCAGCTGGATCTCCGCCAAGGACCACAGCGGCCGGCTCCTGTGGGACGGGCTCCTCAAGCAGGGCGAGACCAAGACCTTCCAGGACAGCTCCAAGATCGACCTCGTCCTCGGCGACGCCGGGGCCGTCCAGCTCTACGTCAACGGCAAGAAGATCGAGGACGACTTCCAGCCCGGCCAGGTCGAACGCCTGACGTACACGAAGGGCGACCCCGAGGTCGGATAGGCGGACCTCGCCGGGGTTACGCACAGGCGCCGCAAAGGGAAACGAACGTCGACGGGGTTGGCCAAGATCGGCCAACCCCGTCGACGTGGGCTGTCAGTGGGACGAAGTACTCTTGAGCCCATGCCTGAACGCCGTACCGTCGCACTCGTCACTCTTGGCTGCGCCCGTAACGAGGTGGACTCGGAGGAGCTCGCAGGCCGCTTGGAGGCGGACGGCTGGGAGCTCGTCGAGGACGCCGAGGAAGCGGACGTCGCGGTCGTCAACACCTGTGGCTTCGTCGAAGCCGCCAAGAAGGACTCCGTCGACGCCCTCCTGGAGGCCAACGACCTCAAGGGACACGGCAGAACCCAGGCCGTCGTCGCGGTCGGCTGCATGGCCGAGCGGTACGGCAAGGAGCTCGCCGAGGCGCTGCCCGAGGCCGACGGCGTGCTCGGCTTCGACGACTACGCGGACATCTCCGACCGCCTCCAGACCATCCTGAACGGCGGCATCCACGCCTCGCACACCCCCCGCGACCGGCGCAAGCTGCTGCCGATCAGCCCGGCCGAGCGCCAGGAGTCCGCGGCCGAGGTCGCTCTTCCGGGGCACGCCCCCGTCGATCTTCCGGAAGGCCTCGCTCCGGCTTCCGGGCCTCGCTCACCGCTGCGCCGCCGCCTGGACGGCTCCCCTGTCGCCTCCGTGAAGCTCGCCTCCGGCTGCGACCGCCGCTGCTCCTTCTGCGCCATTCCCTCCTTCCGCGGCTCCTTCATCTCGCGCCGTCCCTCGGACGTGCTGAACGAGACGCGGTGGCTGGCCGAGCAGGGCGTCAAGGAGGTCATGCTGGTCTCCGAGAACAACACCTCGTACGGCAAGGACCTGGGCGACATCCGGCTGCTGGAGTCCCTGCTGCCCGAGCTCGCCGAGGTCGACGGCATCGAGCGGGTGCGCGTGAGCTATCTCCAGCCCGCCGAGATGCGGCCCGGTCTCATCGACGTGCTCACCTCCACACCCAAGGTCGTGCCCTACTTCGACCTGTCCTTCCAGCACTCCGCCCCCGCCGTGCTGCGCTCGATGCGCCGCTTCGGCGACACCGACCGCTTCCTGGAGCTGCTCGACACCATCCGCGGCAAGGCACCCGAGGCCGGCGTGCGGTCCAACTTCATCGTGGGCTTCCCCGGCGAGACCGAGGACGACCTCGCGGAGCTGGAACGCTTCCTGAACGGCGCGAGACTGGACGCCATCGGCGTCTTCGGGTACTCCGACGAGGAGGGCACCGAGGCGGCGACGTACGAGAACAAGCTGGACGAGGACGTGGTCGCCGAGCGGCTCGCGCGTATCTCGCGGCTGGCCGAGGAGCTGGTCTCGCAGCGCGCCGAGGAGCGTGTCGGACAGACCGTGCGCGTGCTGGTCGAGTCGGTCGACGGGGACGAGGGCGCCTACGGCCGTGCCGCGCACCAGGCGCCCGAGACGGACGGCCAGGTGCTGTTCACGAGCGGCGAGGACTTGAGTGTCGGCCTTATGGTCGAGGCGAAGGTGGTCGGTACGGAAGGCGTCGACCTGGTGGCCGAGGTGCTTCCGGGCGCGCTCGGCTCCCTCGTGTGTACTGAGGAGGCGGCCAGATGACGGGAGCCCCGGCATCCGCGGCGGGCGGCACCTCCGGCGCCAAGGGCGCGACGAGCGCCTCCGGCGTTCCCGGCGCCCCGGGCGCTCCCGGCGGCCCGAAGTCCGTGCGTGGCGGGAAGCTGGGCGCTGTCGCCGTCAACCAGGCCAGCCTCTGGAACATCGCGAACATCCTGACCATGGTCCGTCTGGTTCTCGTACCGGGCTTCGTCGTGCTGATGCTCATGGACGGCGGGTACGACCCGGTCTGGCGGGCGTGGGCCTGGGCCGCCTTCGCCGTCGCCATGATCACCGACGTCTTCGACGGCCACCTGGCCCGGACGTACGACCTCGTCACCGACTTCGGGAAGATCGCCGATCCCATAGCCGACAAGGCGATCATGGGTGCGGCGCTGATCTGTCTGTCGTCCCTCGGTGATCTGCCCTGGTGGGTGACGGGAGTCATCCTCGGCCGGGAACTCGGGATCACGCTCCTGCGTTTCATCGTCATCCGGTACGGAGTCATCCCGGCGAGCCGCGGCGGCAAGCTGAAGACCCTCACACAGGGCGTGGCCGTCGGCATGTACGTCCTGGTGCTGGAGGGGCCGCTGGCCACCCTGAGGTGGTGGGTGATGGCCGGGGCGGTCGTCCTGACCGTCGTCACCGGACTCGACTATGTGAGACAGGCCATTGTGCTGCGCCGACAGGGAATCGCCGAGCGCGAGGCCGCGGCGGAGGGAGCGGAACGTTGACCTCCACGGCCGCCGACGTGCTGCGACTACTGACGGTGAGGGGTGAGACGCTCGCTGTCGCCGAGTCGCTGACCGGTGGTCTGGTCGCCGCCGCGATCACCGCGATCCCGGGGTCCTCCCAAGTTTTCCGGGGCTCCGTCACCCCGTACGCCACCGAGCTCAAGCACCAGTTGCTCGGTGTCGACGCCACCCTCCTGGACCAGCGCGGAGCGGTGGATCCGCAGGTCGCGGCCCAGATGGCGGACGGCGTGCGCAGGGTGCTCGGCGCCGACTGGGGAATTTCGACCACCGGAGTCGCAGGCCCGGAACCTCAGGACGGCCAGCCCGTCGGCACGGTCCACGTGGCCGTCGCCGGGCCCTCCGCGACGGTTTCCGGCGCATTCGGTGGCGGGAAAGTGTCGTCGTTGCGGTTGAACGGCGGCCGGACGGAAATCCGTAAGGAGAGTGTACGGAGCGTACTCGCACTGCTCCTTCAGGAGCTTGCGGGCGAACAGACCGGGAATGAGCGGGCACAGGATACGGAACAGAACGGGGGGACTTGATGTTTGCAGCCCTGAGTGAACACAACAGCGCTCCCCGCACGGCCGCAGCGCAAGGCGGTACGGTGGGGCGTGAAGGATGCGGCTACGCGGTCCGAGGAGGGAGCCACCGATGATTCTGCTCCGTCGCCTGCTGGGTGACGTGCTGCGTCGGCAGCGCCAGCGTCAGGGCCGTACTCTGCGCGAAGTCTCCTCGTCCGCCCGAGTCTCACTCGGCTATCTCTCCGAGGTGGAGCGGGGGCAGAAGGAGGCTTCCTCCGAGCTGCTCTCCGCCATTTGCGACGCGCTGGACGTACGGATGTCCGAGCTCATGCGGGAAGTGAGCGACGAGCTCGCCCTTGCCGAGCTGGCCCAGTCCGCAGCGGCCACCGAGCCGGTGCCAGCACCAGTGCGTCGACCCATGCTCAACTCCGTCTCGGTGACCGGTGTGCCGCCGGAACGGGTCACGATCAAGGCGCCCGCCGAAGCGGTGGACGTCGTCGCGGCGTGACGGCCGCATGTGCGTGAGGTTCGGCGTGCGCCGATGAAGTAGAAGCGAAGCGGGAGCCCCGGGCGGGGCCTCCAGGGAGACCTGGGGGTGCCGGCCGGGGCTTTTGTGTTGCCCGGGGGCGGAGGTGTGTGTCGGCTCGGGTGCTGGGGGGGGGCTCCCGTTTGCCGGGGTGGTGGTGTGCGGTCATGGTGGAGGGGCGGGCCGGGGGCATGCGTGCGATTCGTTCGTACGGCCGCGCAGGGTTGTACGGGCGCACGGGGTCGTACGGGCGCACAGGGTCGTACGGTCGTCTCAAGAAACCGGAGCGTGCTGATGTACGTGGTGAAGAGCCCGCTGTCCGAGGCCGATCTCAAGACCGTCTCCGAGGCGTTGCAAGGTGCCCTGGTCGATCTCGTCGACCTCTCCCTCGTGGCCAAGCAGATCCACTGGAACGTGGTCGGGCCGCGCTTCCGTTCCGTGCACCTTCAACTGGACGAGGTCGTCGACTCCGCCCGGCTGCACTCCGACACGGTCGCCGAACGCGCTTCCACCCTCGGTGTCTCGCCGGACGGGCGGGCCGGGACGGTGGCCGCGAGCAGCGGTATCGGCAAGGTCCCCGACGGCTGGGTCAAGGACGCGGACGCGGTGGGGACCCTGGTGGACGCGCTCGGCGCGGTGATCACCCGGATGCGGACGCGGGTGGAGAGCACCGCGGCGGCGGATCCGGTGAGCCAGGACATCTTCATCGGGATCACGGCGGATCTTGAGAAGCACCACTGGATGTTCCAAGCGGAGAACGGGTAGTGCCGCGCGGAGAACGGGTAGGCCGCGGCGGCCGCGTGTGGATGCCCGCGCGGTTGTCGGCCTCCCTTGACCGGTGGGTGCGGCGGGGGCGTGGGGAGGGCGGTGTGTGGCTGCGGGGCGCACCGGGTGCCCCGTGGACGCGGTCCTCGTGAGGGGGCCGTGCGTCCCTGTGCCGGTGGTGCGCCCTCTCCGGCCGTGACGAGAGCCGTCTAGCGTCGTTCTGGGGGCCCGGAGGCCTGGAGGTGGCGGCCATGCGAATAGTTCGCTGGGGGGCGGCTCTGGGACTCGGTGCGCTGTGGTGGTGGGGTGTGCTGCGACTCGCGCTGGTGCCGGATGCCGGCGCGGTGGAGGGGGCGGTCGCGGCCGGTGGGTGGGGGCTGAGTCTCCTGCCTGTGCACTGCGTGCCGAAGGGGCGGGCACTCGGGCGGTCGGGGGGCGCGTCAGGGGGCGCGGGGGGTGGGCCGGTGCGGGGGAGCGCGGTGGGGGCCGCGGTCACCAAGGCATGGCCACCCCGCCGTTCGGGCGGAGGATCTGGCCCGTGGTGAACGCCGACGCGTCGGAGGCGAGGTGCAGCACGGCATGCGCGATGTCGTCGGGCTCACCGACCCGGCCCAGCGGTGACAGCCGGGCCATGAAGGACTCCGTCCGCGCCTGTGCCTCGCTGTCGTGGCGGTCGGTCATGGGTGTACGGATCCAGCCCGGCGCCACCGCGTTGACGCGGATACCGTGCGGGCCGACCTCGGTCGCCAGGGTCTTCGTCAGCTGGACCACCGCAGCCTTGGTCACGCCGTAGCAGAGCAGCCCCGGACCGCCGGTGTCGACGGCGCCGGAGGCCATGGTGACGATGCTGCCCCGCGTGCCGGCGGCGATCATCCGGTGGGCCGCTTCCCGGCAGGCGTGGAGCACGCCCTTGAAGTTGACGTTCCACACCCGGTCGAGGTCCTCGTCCCGCGTCTCCAGCACCGGGCTGCTGTGCATGACCCCGGCGATCGCCGCCATCACATGGAGCTGCTCGCAGGCAGCCACCGCCTGCGCGAGCTGGGCGCGGTCGGTGACGTCGAGGTGGTGGGTGTGTGCGGTGCCGCTCCTGGCCTTGATGAGGGTCGCCGTCTCGTGCAGGCCCTGTGCGTCGCGGTCCGCGCAGTGGACGGTGGCGCCCGCCTCGGCGAGCAGCACGGCCGACGCGCGGCCGATACCGCTGCCGGCGCCGGTGACGAACGCGGTGCGGCCCGTGAGGTCGTACGCCGGGATGGGCATGAGTCGACGGTACGAGTGTTTCTGACGGTCCGTCAATTGACTGTGCGGCGTGGAGAGCGGGGGTTCGGGCGGGCTGCTCGGGGTGCGCCCGGTGCGGGGGTGGGGCCCGTCTGGCAGGTGGGGCACCAGTAGGTGGGGCGTTCACGGGAGCCGTCGCCCTGGTCGGCCGCGCGGATGGAGGTGTGGCAGCGCAGGCAGGGGCGGGGGGCTCGGCCGTACACGAAGAGGTCGTGGTGGCGGTGGCCCGTCGTGCTGCGGATCGGGCGGTCGCGGTTGGCTTCGAGGAGCTTCTTGGCGAGGGCGGGCAGCCGGGCGGCGCTGTCCTCGGGAAGGGCGCCGACGGGGAGCCAGGGGGTGACCCGGAGCAGGAAGCAGAGCTCGCTCTTGTAGACATTGCCGATACCGGCGAGGTTGCGCTGGTCCAGGAGGGCCTCGCCGAGGGGGCGGGCGGGGTCGCTCAGGAGGTTGGCGAGGGCCTGGTCGGGGTCCCAGTCCGGGCCGAGCAGGTCGGGGCCGAGGTGGCCGACGGCTCGGTGTTCGTCGGTGGTGCGGAGCAGCTCCAGCACGGGGAGGCGGTAGCCGACGGCCGTGCGGTCGACGGTGCCGAGGATCGCGCGGATCTGGTGCGCGGGGCCGCCGCTCCAGCGCTCGCCGCTGCGGTACACCTTCCAGGAACCGTCCATGCGCAGGTGGGAGTGGAGGGTCAGGCCGCCTTCGATGCGCGTGAGGAGGTGCTTGCCGCGGGGTGTTACGTCCAGGACGGTGCGGCCGGTGAGGTCTGCCGTGGCGTACTTCGGTACGCGTAGGTCGGAGCGGGACAGGACCTTGCCGGCGAGGGCGGTGTGGAGGCGTCTCGCCGTTTGCCAGACGGTGTCACCTTCGGGCATGGGTCAAGGGTGGCATGGGTCGGGGGCCGGGCGCCTGAGAGCCGGGGGGTTCGGTCGGATGGCGGGTGCGGGTCGTGGGTGGCTGGTCGCGCAGTTCACCGCGCCCCTGACGCGGCGCGGCTCTGCTGGGCCGGTTTCCCATGGCTCACGCTCGGATGCGTAGGCCGCGAGGGGTTGCGATGAAGCCCGCTTCTTCCAGGAGGGGGCCGTGGGGGGAGGTGAGGGCGGAGGTGCCGTTCACCCGTTCCACCGTGACCGTGCCGAGGGAGCCCGCGCGGGCCGCCGCGGCCAGGGCTTCGGCGGCCGGGCGGAGGCGGGGGTCGTCCATGGGCCTGCCGTCCGGGTCGGCGGGCCAGGCCAGCAGGGTCTTGCCGCCGCGCTCCATGTAGAGCGTCAGCTCGCCGTCGACCAGCACGACCAGGGAGCCCGCCTTGCGGCCCGGTTTGTGTCCGGCCTCGGTGGGCGGATCCGGCCAGGGGAGGGCGGCCCCATAGGCGTTCGCGGGGTCGGCGGCGGCCAGGACGACGGCTCGGGGGGAAGGGGTGGGGCGGGCGCGGTTCGGAGGGCCGCCTCGGCCGTACGGGCTGGTTCGGGTGGGGGAACCGCCCTGGTCGTATGTGCTGCCCTGGCTGTAGGGGGCGCCTTCGACGTACGGGTCGTGCTCGCCGTGGCTGCCGTCGGGGAAGTCGTCCCAGGGAGCCTGTGGCGGAGCCGAAGTCGAGTCGTGGCCGTTCGGGGTGGGGCTTGGCAGGGGCTCGTTTCGTTCGCGGGCGTTGGCCACTGCTCGTAGGCGGTCCACGGCGCCGTCCATCGCGAACTGGGCGGCGCCCAGGCCCTCGACCACATAGCCGCGGCGGGCCTGGCCGCTCTCCTCGAAGACGGAGAGGACGCGGTAGGTGGCGGAGAAGCCGCCTTCGACGCCCTCGGCGGCGACGGCGCCGCGGGTCACGACGCCGTGTCGGTCGAGGAGGGTGCGGGCCAGGGCGTGGGCGCGGACGGTGCGGTCTGACTCGTGGGCGGGGAGCAGAGACCAGCGGCCGGCGACCGTGGGCGGGCCCGTACGGGACTGGGGGCGTGCGGCGGCGGTGAGAGAGCCGTACCGGCCGCGCGGGATCGTGCGCTTGGCGCGGTGGGCGGTGGAGCCTGCCGTGCGGCCCGAGCCCAGCAGGGAGCGCATGGGGGCGAGTGTGTCGTTGGTGAGTCGGCCCGACCAGGCCAGGTCCCAGACGGCGTCGGCCAGTTGGGGATCGGTGACGTCCGGGTGGGTGGTCGCGCGGACCTGGTCGGCGATCTGGCGGAAGAACAGGCCGTAGCCCCCGGAGAGGGTGTCCAGGATCGACTGGTGGAGCGCTGTCAGTTCCAGGGGGTGCGGGGGCGGGAGGAGGAGCGGGGCCGTGTCCGCCAGGTACAGCGAGACCCAACCGTCCTTGCCGGGGAGGGCTCCGGCGCCCGCCCAGACGACTTCGCCGGCCGCGGTGAGTTCGTCGAGCATCGCGGGGGTGTAGTGGGCGACCCGGGAGGGCAGGACCAGCTTCTCCAGGGCGGAGGCGGGGACCGAAGCGCCCTGCAGCTGCTCGATCGCGCGCACCAGGCCGTCGATGCCGCGCAGCCCGTGGCCGCCGCCCACGTGCTGCCACTGCGGCAGGAACTGCGCGAGCGCAGCGGGCGGCACCGGCTCCAGCTCGTGCCGCAGGGCTGCCAGGGAACGGCGGCGCAGACGGCGCAGCACGGTCGCGTCGCACCACTCCTGGCCGATGCCCGCCGGGTGGAACTCGCCCTGTACGACACGGCCGTTCGCCGCCAGTCGATGGAGTGCCCCGTCCGTGACGGCCACGCCGAGGCCGAAGCGGGCGGCGGCCGTGGCCGAGGTGAACGGGCCGTGCGTGCGGGCGTACCGGGCGAGGAGGTCGCCGAGCGGGTCCTTGACCGGCTCGGTGAAGGCCTCCGGGACGCCGACCGGCAGGGCCGTACCGAGCGCGTCGCGCAGGCGGCCCGCGTCCTCGATCGCCGCCCAGTGGTCGGTGCCGGCGACCCGGACCCGGATGGCGCGGCGGGCCCCGGCCAGCTCCCGCGCCCACTGCGGCTCGGCGCCACGCTCGGCCAACTCGGCGTCCGTGAGCGGCCCGAGCAGGCGGAGCAGGTCGGCGACGCCTTCGGCGTCCTTGACGCGGCGGTCCTCGGTGAGCCATTGGAGCTCCCGCTCCAATTCGACCAGAACCTCGGCGTCGAGCAACTCCCGCAGCTCCGCCTGGCCCAGCAGCTCCGCGAGCAGCCGGGAGTCCAGCGACAGGGCGGCGGCGCGGCGCTCGGCGAGCGGGGAGTCGCCCTCGTACAGGAACTGGGCGACGTAGCCGAAGAGGAGGGAGCGGGCGAAGGGGGAGGGCTCCGGGGTGGTGACCTCGACGAGGCGGACCTTGCGGGACTCGATGTCGCCCATCAGCTCGGTGAGGCCCGGGACGTCGAAGACGTCCTGGAGGCATTCGCGGACCGCCTCCAGGACGATCGGGAACGAGCCGAACTCGCTGGCTACCTGGAGGAGTTGGGCCGCGCGCTGGCGCTGCTGCCACAGTGGTGTGCGCTTGCCGGGGTTGCGGCGGGGCAGCAGGAGCGCGCGGGCGGCGCACTCGCGGAAGCGGGACGCGAACAGCGCTGAGCCGCCCACCTGATCGGTGACGATCTGGTCGATCTCGCCCTTGTCGAAGGCGACGTCTGCCGCGCCGAGCGGGGCCTGCTCGGCGTCGTATTCCGTGCCCGCCTTCATGGGCTCCATGTCGAGCAGGTCCAGGCCCATCAGGTCGGCGTCGGGCAGACGCAGCACGATGCCGTCGTCGGCGTGCATGACCTGAGCGTCCATGCCGTAGCGCTCGGAGAGCTTCGCGCCGAGGGCGAGGGCCCAGGGGGCGTGGACCTGGGCGCCGAAGGGGGAGTGGACGACGACCCGCCAGTCGCCCAGCTCGTCGCGGAAGCGTTCGACGACGATCGTGCGGTCGTCGGGGACGTGGCCGCACGCCTCGCGCTGTTCGGCCAGGTAGGAGAGCACATTGTCCGCGGCCCAGGCGTCGAGTCCGGCGGTCACCAGACGCAGCCGGGCGTCCTCCTGGGACAGGGAGCCCACCTCGCGCAGGAACGCGCCGACCGCACGGCCCAGTTCGAGCGGGCGGCCGAGCTGGTCGCCCTTCCAGAAGGGCAGACGGCCCGGGACGCCCGGCGCCGGGGAGACGAGCACCCGGTCGCGCGTGATGTCCTCGATGCGCCAGGAGCTGGTGCCGAGGGTGAAGACGTCCCCGACCCGGGACTCGTACACCATCTCCTCGTCGAGCTCGCCGACCCGGCCGCCGCCCTTCTTGGGGTCGGCGCCCGCGAGGAAGACCCCGAAGAGGCCGCGGTCGGGGATCGTGCCCCCGGAGGTGACCGCGAGGCGCTGGGCGCCCGGTCGTCCCGTGATCGTGCCGGCGACCCGGTCCCACACCACGCGCGGGCGCAGCTCCGCGAACGCGTCGGACGGATAGCGGCCCGCGAGCATGTCCAGGACGGCCGTGAACGCGGACTCGGGAAGTGCGGCGAACGGGGCGGCGCGGCGGACGGTGGCGAGGAGATCGTCGAACTGCCAGGTGTCCATCGAGGTCATGGCGACGACCTGCTGCGCCAGCACGTCCAGGGGGTTGCCGGGGACCCTCAGTGACTCGATGGAGCCGCTGCGCATCCGCTCGGTGACCACGGCCGACTGGACCAGGTCGCCGCGGTACTTGGGGAAGACCACGCCCCTGGACACCGCGCCCACCTGGTGCCCCGCGCGGCCCACGCGCTGCAGGCCGGAGGCGACCGAGGGCGGCGACTCCACCTGGACGACGAGGTCCACCGCGCCCATGTCGATGCCCAGTTCGAGGCTGGAGGTGGCGACCACGGCCGGCAGCCGGCCCGCCTTCAGGTCCTCCTCGACCAAGGCGCGCTGCTCCTTGGAGACCGACCCGTGGTGGGCCCGGGCGAGAACCGGGGGCGCCCCCTGGGCCGCGCCGGAGCCGCCCATCAGCTCGGCCGGGGCGTGATGCTCGTCCAGGGGCTCACCGGTGGCCCGCTCGTACGCGATCTCGTTGAGCCGGTTGCACAGCCGCTCCGCGAGGCGACGGGAGTTGGCGAACACGATCGTGGAGCGGTGGGCCTGGACGAGGTCGGCGATGCGCTCCTCGACGTGCGGCCAGATCGACGGACGTTCCGCGCCCTCGTTGCCGTCGGCGACCGGGGAGCCGCCCAACTCGCCCAGATCCTCCACCGGCACGACCACCGAGAGGTCGAACTCCTTGCCGGACGGCGGCTGGACGATCTCCACCCTGCGGCGCGGCGAGAGGTAGCGCGCGACCTCGTCGACGGGACGCACCGTGGCGGACAGACCGATACGGCGCGCGGGCCTGGGCAGCAGCTCGTCCAGCCGCTCCAGGGAGAGCGCCAGGTGGGCGCCGCGCTTGGTGCCCGCGACCGCGTGCACCTCGTCCAGGATCACCGTCTCCACGCCCGTGAGCGCGTCGCGCGTGGCCGACGTCAGCATCAGGAACAGCGACTCGGGGGTGGTGATCAGGATGTCCGGCGGACGCGTGGACAGGGCCCGGCGCTCGGCGGGCGGGGTGTCGCCGGAGCGGATGCCCACCTTCACCTCGGGCTCGGGCAGGCCCAGGCGCACCGACTCGTGGCGGATGCCGGTCAGCGGACTGCGCAGGTTCCGCTCCACGTCCACCGCGAGGGCCTTCAGCGGTGACACGTACAGCACCCGGCAGCGCTTCCTCGGGTCGGCCGGGGGCGGGCTCGACGTCAGCTGGTCCAGCGCGGCGAGGAAGGCGGCCAGTGTCTTGCCGGAACCGGTCGGGGCGACCACCAGCACGTCCGAACCCTCGCCGATCGCCCGCCACGCCCCGGCCTGGGCCGCGGTGGGCGCGGAGAAGGCCCCCGTGAACCAGCCGCGGGTCGCGGGGGAGAAGCCGTCGAGGGCTCGATCTGCGGAGCTGACCATGCCCCCATCCTGCACCCGCCCACTGACAACGGCTCTGACCTGCGGAAACAGCGCCCCGGCGGGGCGAGGACGGGCGACCTGCGCCGATTCCGGCTGTGGTGCCGGTGCGGTGCCGTCGGGCTCGGGCTCTAGTGATCGGCCTGCTGGTCCCCGAGGGCGCCCTGGAACGGTCGTGCGTCCAGCGCCTCACCGCCCTGATGCCGGTGTTCCTGCCGGTACGGGCGCGGGCACCCTGCTTTGGGCGGCATGGTCTGGGCGGCATGGTCTGGGCGGCATGGTCTGGGCGGCATGGACTGGGCGGCACGCACGCGTGGCGGCGTTCTCGCCGAGCCGTGACCGCCCTCAGCCGATCGACCGCCCGTACGCCCGCAGCGTCCGCAGCGCCTCGATCGTCACGATGGGACGGCTCTCCATGGCGGTGCTCGGGGCCCACTGGCGCCAGCGGATCGGCCAACCGCCGTCCTCCGACTGCTCGTTCGCCAGGAAGTCGAGGGAGCGGGACATCTCCTCGTCGGTGAACCACGCGCGCGCGAGCGACTCCGGAGTGCGGGCGAAGTCGTGCGGGTAGTGGTGCTCGCCCGGTGCGTAACCGGCGGACACCGGGTAGTCGTTCGGCCGCTCCGGATCCAGCGTGGCGAGCCGGTGTTCGCGCACCAGGCGGCCGAGCCGGTCGGCGGCCGCCTGGGCGCGCGGACGGTCGGGCACGGATTCCAGGAAGGCCACCGCGGCGTGGACCTCGTAGGGGTGCGTTTTCTCCAGCGACTCGACCGCCTGCCAGCAGAAGTCGGTGGCCCGGAACAGCCACGCGTGCCACACCTGGTTGCGGTGCAGCAGCCCCACCACGGGCCCGGTGGCCAGCAGATCACTGGGCGGGTCGTCGACGATCGGCACGAACGGGGCCGCCGGATAGCCGCGCTGGCTGGGGTGCACGGCCGGAAGGGCGCCGTCCGGGGTCGACACCGAGGTCAGATAGCGGCACACGCGCTCCACCCGCTGCCCGCCGCAGCGTCCGATCGAGTCCAGGACACGCAGCGCGTGCCCGGTGTGCAGCGGCTGGCTCACCGGCCCGCGCAGATCGGGTTCGAGCGCGTGGCCGTACCCTTCGTCGGCGTTGCGGTAGGCGGACAGGGCGGTCTCCACCGCGTCGGCGCTCCCGTCCAGGAAGTGGTACGCGAAGCGGCGCTGCTCCAGCACGCGCGCGGTCAGCCAGACGAACTGCTCGGCGCGGGCGAGCGGGGTGGGCGCCGGGGACGACGAGGGGAGTGGGGATGCTCCGGTTTCGGCCATGGGTCCGACCGTAGGGCGGAAAGCGGTATCGGCAAGCCGTCCCGGCCAGGCCCACCCCCTGGGGCGGGATACTGGACTCATGCGGTTGACGGTCTTCTGGCAGCGGATGGCGGATCACTTCGGTGAGGGGTACGCCGACACCTTCGCGCGCGATCACGTGATGTCCGGTCTCGGCGAGCGCACGGTCCACCAGGCGCTGGACGCCGGCTGGGAGGCCAAGGACGTGTGGCGCGTGGTGTGCGCGACCATGGGTGTCCCGGCCGAAAACCGCTGAAAAGCCACGGACTTCACCAGGCGGCCGCCGGTCGTTGGACCGGAAGATCCGGGGGCGGCGACTGATTGTCGGTGGCGTGGGCGAGACTTGCTCCGTGGCCCCCACAGACGAGACCGCGCAGTTCGAGCCCAAGGCATCCCCGTTCGGCACGACACCGCCCACCCGGCCCCCGGCCGGCCCTGGCCCCGGTGCCGCGCCGAACGGCCGCATGCCCCGCTGGCTGCCGCGCGCGATGGTGCTGGCGCTCTCCCTCGTCGCCGTCTTCCAACTGGGCAGCTGGGCGTTCCACCAGCTCATCGGGCTACTGATCAACATCCTCATCGCGTTCTTCCTCGCGCTCGCGATCGAGCCCGCAGTGAGCTGGATGGCCTCCAAGGGCATGCGCAGGGGCTTCGCCACCTTCCTGGTCTTCGTGATCACGCTGGTCGGGGCCGCCGGGTTCGTCACCCTGCTCGGCTCGATGCTCGCCGGGCAGATCATCAAGATGGTCGAGGACTTCCCGGCGTACCTCGACTCCGTCATCAGATGGATCAACACGACCTTCCACACCGAGCTCAAGCGCGTCGACATCCAGGAGGGGCTGCTCCGCTCCGACTGGCTGCAGAAGTACGTGCAGAACAGCGCCACGGGCGTCCTCGACGTCTCCGCGCAGGTCCTCGGCGGCCTCTTCCAACTGCTGACGATCGCGCTGTTCTCGTTCTACTTCGCCGCCGACGGCCCACGGCTGCGGCGCGCGCTGTGCTCCGTTCTGCCGCCCGCCAGACAGGCCGAGGTCCTGCGCGCGTGGGAGATCGCCGTCGACAAGACCGGCGGCTATCTGTACTCACGCGGCCTGATGGCGCTGATCTCCGGCGCGGCGCACTACGTCCTGCTGGAGTACCTCGACGTGCCCTACGCGCCCGCGCTCGCGGTCTGGGTCGGTCTGGTCTCGCAGTTCATCCCCACCATCGGCACCTATCTCGCGGGTGCCCTGCCGATGCTGATCGCCTTCACGGTCAACCCCTGGTACGCGCTGTGGGTCCTCGTCTTCGTGGTCATCTACCAGCAGTTCGAGAACTACGTGCTGCAGCCCAAGCTGACCGCCAAGACCGTGGACATCCACCCGGCCGTCGCGTTCGGATCGGTCATCGCGGGCACCGCGATCCTCGGCGCCGTCGGCGCGCTCATCGCCATCCCCGCCATCGCCACCCTGCAGGCCTTCCTCGGGGCCTATGTGAAGCGGTACGACGTCACGGACGACCCCCGCGTGCACGGGCACCGCAGACGCGGCTCGGGCAACCTCCTCGCCCGCCTGCGGAAGCGGCCGCACCAGGCGCGGGAGGAGGACGTGAGCGACGGCGACGTGCTCACGCGCGTGCGCAAGCGGCTGGAGGAGAAGCTGGACCACAAGCGGGTCCCGAGGCAGTCGACGGACGATTCCGCGAACACGCGGCGGGGCGACGACACCCCGCCCAGGGAGGCGGAGGTCGAGGGCGGGCCCGGCCTCGACGACAGCGCACGGCCTGGGGACGGCACTCCGTAGGGCCGCTGTCGCCGTAGCTCTCCACCCGGTGGCGAGCGCCGGGGTTCGGCCGCCGTCTCCGCGTGAACCCACCCTTCCGGAAGTCCTCCGGGGCCGCGTGGTGCGCTTGACACTAAAATCGAACATCCATTCTTATGGAGGCTCCGGCGAGGGTCTCGGCGGGAGTTCGACAGGGTTTTCGTACAGAAGTGCCCGAGTTATCCACAGGCCGGGCGGACATCGGGGCCCATTGTCAGTGGCAGGCGTTAGCGTCTTTCACGTGAAGCGATCGACTCAAGCAAATCGGGTGGAACCCATGGCAGGAACCGACCGCGAGAAGGCGCTCGACGCCGCGCTCGCACAGATTGAACGACAGTTCGGCAAGGGCGCCGTGATGCGCCTCGGCGAGCGGCCGAACGAGCCCATCGAGGTCATCCCCACCGGGTCGACCGCACTCGACGTCGCCCTCGGCGTCGGCGGCCTGCCGCGCGGCCGAGTGGTGGAGGTGTACGGCCCGGAGTCCTCCGGCAAGACGACCCTGACCCTGCACGCGGTGGCGAACGCGCAGAAGGCCGGCGGCCAGGTGGCTTTCGTGGACGCCGAGCACGCACTCGACCCCGAGTACGCGAAGAAGCTCGGCGTCGACATCGACAACCTGATCCTGTCCCAGCCGGACAACGGCGAGCAGGCTCTCGAGATCGTGGACATGCTGGTCCGCTCCGGCGCCCTCGACCTCATCGTCATCGACTCCGTCGCCGCGCTCGTCCCGCGCGCGGAGATCGAGGGCGAGATGGGCGACAGCCACGTGGGTCTGCAGGCCCGCCTGATGAGCCAGGCCCTGCGGAAGATCACCAGCGCGCTCAACCAGTCCAAGACCACCGCGATCTTCATCAACCAGCTCCGCGAGAAGATCGGCGTGATGTTCGGCTCCCCGGAGACCACGACCGGTGGCCGCGCGCTGAAGTTCTACGCCTCGGTGCGACTCGACATCCGCCGCATCGAGACACTGAAGGACGGCACCGACGCGGTCGGCAACCGCACCCGCGTCAAGGTCGTCAAGAACAAGGTCGCGCCGCCCTTCAAGCAGGCCGAGTTCGACATCCTCTACGGGCAGGGCATCAGCCGCGAGGGCGGCCTGATCGACATGGGTGTGGAGAACGGCTTCGTCCGCAAGGCCGGCGCCTGGTACACGTACGAGGGCGACCAACTCGGCCAGGGCAAGGAGAACGCCCGCAACTTCCTGAAGGACAACCCCGACCTCGCCAACGAGATCGAGAAGAAGATCAAGGAGAAGCTGGGCGTCGGCGTCCGGCCCGAGGAGCCCACCGCGGAGCCGGGCACGGACGCGGCGGTCTCGGCCACGGCCACGGACGACGCCGCGAAGTCGGTGCCCGCCGCGGCTGCCAAGGCGCCCAGGACCAAGGCCGCGGCGGCGAAGAGCTAGTCCGTGACACGCAGAACGGACTGGGGCGAGTACGCATACCCCAGTGCCCCCGAGAGCCGGGGGCGCGGGGGTACCGGGGGAGCCGCCGCGGAGGGGTACGGATTCGGACCGTACGGCGACCCGCCGTCGCACGGCACGGACGGGCCTCGCGACGGTGAGTCCCACGACGGCGAGCCGTACGACGGTGACGGCACTGCCGGTCGGCGGGAGGACGGCTCGCGCTCCGCTGCGGGCTCGGCCGTCGGCACCCGTCGGCGCGACGGCGGTGTCTCGCGCGGCGCGGGCGGCGACGCGCGCGGCAGGCGCGGCGGCCGGGGCGGCCGGCGGCGTGGCTTCGGAGACTCGGGCGACGGCCCGGACGGCCCTGATGACGGGGGGCCGCAGGACGGGGGTTCGTCTTTCTCGTCGAGGGCCGAGAAAGGGGAGTCCTCAGGGGACCCGGCTGAGCGGGCGCGCGCGATCTGCCTGCGCCTGCTCACCGGGACCCCGCGCACCCGCAAGCAACTCGCGGACGCCCTGCACAAACGCGAGATCCCCGAGGACGTGGCGGACGAGGTGCTGTCACGGTTCGAGGAGGTCGGGCTGATCAACGACGGCGCGTTCGCGGACGCCTGGGTGGAGTCCCGGCATCACGGCCGGGGCCTGGCGCGGCGAGCTCTCGTCCAGGAGCTGCGCACCAAGGGCGTCGACTCGGCGCTGATCGACGAGGCCGTCTCCCAGCTCGACTCCGAGCAGGAGGAGACCACCGCACGAGAGCTCGTCGCCCGCAAGCTGCGCTCCACGCGAGGCCTCGACCGCGACAAACGCCTCCGCCGCCTCGCCGGCATGCTCGCCCGCAAGGGCTACCCCGAGGGCATGGCACTTCGGGTGGTCCGACAGGCGCTGGAGGAAGAGGGGGAGGACACGGAAGGGCTGGAGGACGCCGGGTACTGAGGGTCGGGCCGGGCCGGACGGCGCTGTCTCAGCGGCGCGTCACTCGCGAGCCCTGCTGCGCCCCAAGCCCTTCCGGCTGTTCGGGGCCTGCGCTTACTGCCAGTCCTCCGGGCGCTCGACATGCTCCAGACGCAGCACCTGTCCCGTACGGCTGTAGCGGCGGATGCGGGGCAGGGGCGGGTAGTAGGCGTGGACGGAGATCGCGTGCTCCTCGGCGGACTCGTTGAGCACCTCGTGCACGTGGTGGCGTCCGAAGGAGCGGCCCTTGCCGGCGGACAACTGCCGCTCGCGGTCGACGCCTTCGGTGAGTTCGAGGGTCTTCCAGCCGTCGGTGGGCAGCCGGGCGGCGAGCGAGTACTCCTTGAGTTCGCCCGCGGCGGTGACGAAGGCGCCCACCGAGTCGGCGTGGTCGTGCCAGCCGGTCCCGGTGCCGGGAGGCCAGCCGATGAGCCAGGCCTCGCTGCCACCGGGGCCTTCGAGCCGCACCCAGGTGCGGCCCTCGGGGTCGAGCGGGAGCGAGGCGATCAGCGCGGCGTCGGCGGCCGTCCGGCGCGCGAAGTCGAGCAGTTCCGCCTGAGTGGGGCCCGAGACGGCCGGCGCGGAGATGGAAGGAGCAGTGGGAGACACAGACACGGATACCGTCCTGAGGTGCGTTCGCGTGGGGGCGCGCGGTGGAACAGGGCCGGCGCGCGCAAGTGAAGGGGGAGGCGAATTCAGTAGGACGGACGACACACGCAGCCCGCATAGCGGACGAGGTCCATATGGACCCTCCGCCACAGGCGCGTAGAGGTGTCGATCACGGACCGGAGTACACCATGACAGAGCCGAGCGGTCAACTGACCGTCACTATGTGGACACACAGTGACGGTCGGCCCGGAGAATTCCGGCGTTTCAGTGCGAACTCGCGGCCGCGCCGGTGGTCTCGGCCTGTTGCTTCGCGCCACCCAGCGTCGTCTCCGCCGCCGCGTACAGCTCGGCCGGGCGTACGCCGGTCAGGGCGGTGACGAGGTGGCCGTCGGGGCGGATGAGGAGGACGGTGTGGGCGCCCGCACCTGGGTAGGCCTCGGCGACGAGTAGTTCGGCAGGGCGCGGAAGGGCGGCGACGGCGGCGGCGAGGCGGGGCATGAGGCCGGCGCTCATCCAGTGCTTGCGCTCCCACACGCCGGTGCCCGGTGCGACCAGCACCACCAGCAGCGCCCCGCGCCCCAGGCGGTCCCGCAGGGGTACGAAGGAGCCGTCCTCGGCGGTCACCTCCACATCGACGACCTGGGAGCCCCATGGTGTGTCAACAGGAGTCTCGGAGGCGGCGGGCGGAGGCATGAGCGGCGAGTCGGCGTACGCCCCCGGCGCACCCAGGGCCCCACGCCCCAAGTGGCCGTCCGCGAGCAGCGCGTCATGGCCCCGGGCCGAGCCGGGGACGTACGAGCGCAGGCCCTTGCCGCTGCGCAGCAGGGGGAGCACCTGGTCGGCGGCGCGCAGCCGGGCGGCGACGACCGCGCGCCGCTCCGCCT
This sequence comes from Streptomyces sp. CA-210063, assembly GCF_024612015.1. Classification (NCBI taxonomy): domain Bacteria; kingdom Bacillati; phylum Actinomycetota; class Actinomycetes; order Kitasatosporales; family Streptomycetaceae; genus Streptomyces; species Streptomyces sp. CA-210063. The sequence continues at coordinate 2,679,477 of NZ_CP102512.1, read as the reverse complement.
GGTAGCTGTCGAGCAGTGCCTCGTGCGGGCCGTGGTGCCAGGCCAGGGCCAGTTTCCAGGCGAGGTTGTCGGCGTCCCGCAGCCCCTCGTCGAGGCCTTGGGTGCCGAGCGCGCCGAGCAGATGCGCGGCGTCCCCGGCGAGGAAGACCCGGCCGACCCGCCACCGTCGGGCGAGCCGGTGGTGCACGGTGTGGACGCCGGTGTCCAGCAGGTCGTACGGCGGTGTGGAGCCGCCCGTCCAGCCGGCGAGGGTCTCGCGGACGCGGGCCACGAGGAGTTCGGGTGTGACCAGGTCCTTGCCCGGCGGCAGCAGCCAGTCGAGGCGCCAGACGCCCTCGTCGAGCGGTCGTGCGGTGACCTCGCCGCCGGACGGGCCCGATGTCCGCCACGGCGGCATCCGGTGCAGCAACGCTTCGCCTGGCCAGGGGAGTTCCGCGCGCAGCGCTGCCACGGCGTGCCGCTCCACCGCCGTACGGCCGGGGAAGCGGATGTCCTGGAGCTTGCGTACGGTCGAGCGCGGCCCGTCGCAGCCCACCAGGTAGCTCCCCCGCCACCAGGTGCTCTTGGGGCCGCGGGTGTGGGCCGTGACACCGGACGTCTCCTGCTCGATGGCGTCGAGCCGGCTCTCCACGGCGACCTTGACGAGCCGTTCACCGGCGATGGCGTCGCGCAGGGCGGCGGTCAGGACGTGCTGGGCGATGTGGAGCGGGGGGAGGTCCGCGGAGCCCTCGACGATGTCCTCGGGGCCGTTGCGGGCACCCCTTGAGCCTTCCCGGGGCGGGACCGCCTCGTCGTCGAAGTCGGTTTTTCCGAACCTGACCTGACGCATCACCTGCTTGCGCCGCATCGACCGCCATCCGGCCCAGCGGTAGCCGGCCTGCGTGAGCGGGACACCGGACAACCGTTCCAGCAGGGCGGCCGTGTCGTCGTGCAGGACGACCGTCCGCGCGAGCCGCTGCTCGTCCTTCCCCGGCCCTTCGTCCACGACCACGGACGGCACCTCCTGGCGCGCCAGAGCCAGGGCGAGCGTGAGCCCCACGGGCCCCGCTCCCACGATGATCACCGGGTCCACGGCGCGGCGCTCCCTGCCCGACGTGACATCCGGGCGGACGTGGGTGAACAGGAAGTTGGAGCAGGGTGCACGATCACAGAACGTATGCAACCCATTGCCGGTGCTTGCGTCAAGTGACGGAGGGCAGTGGCGATCATGCCACTGCCCTCCGAGGTACTGATTCGGGGACACCCTGGGCGGATGTCACCTGATCACCTGTCAGGTGCCGGCGCCGCCACCCGCGCCGGTCGCCGCAGTGCCGTCGACCGCCGCAGGGCCGAGCACCGCCCCGGTCGACTTCTTGCCCCGCCGCAGCCGCTGCTCCAGCCAGCTCGCGAAGCTGGTGATGAGGAAGTTCAGGACGATGTAGATGATCGCCACCACGATGAAGCTCGGGATGGGGTTGGCGTAGAACGCGGCCAGCGTCTGGCGGCCGTTGAGCAGCTCGGTGAACCCGATCATCACTCCGCCGAGTGCGGTGTCCTTCACGATGACCACGAGCTGGCTGACGATGGCCGGCAGCATCACGGTGACGGCCTGCGGCAGCAGGATGCTGCCCATCGTCTGGCCCTTGCGCAGGCCGATCGCCTGGGCGGCCTCTGTCTGGCCCTTGGGGAGGGCGAGGATGCCGGCGCGTACGACCTCGGCGAGCACCGAGGCGTTGTAGAGCACGAGGCCGGTGACGACCGCGTAGAGCGGCCGGTCCTCGGTGCTGACGTCCGTCGAGCGGGCGTAGAACTCGTTGGCGAACAGCATCAGCAGCAGGACGGGGATGGCCCGGAAGAACTCGACCACCGCACCGGCCGGGATACGGACCCACCGGTGGTCGGAGAGGCGCGCGATGCCGAAGAGCGCACCGAGCGGAAGGGCGATCACCATGGAGAGCGCCGCGGCCATGAGCGTGTCGGCGAGGCCGGGCAGCAGATACGTCGTCCAGGCCTCGGAAGTGGTGAACGGCTCCCAGAGCTTCCACTCCAGCTGGTTCTTGCCGTCCATCGCCCGCCAGAGCCACCACAGAAGGAGGGCCAGCAGAACGACGAAGACCACCGTGAGGATCACATTGCGCCGTTTGGCCCGGGCGCCGGGGGCGTCGTAGAGAACGGAACTCATCGCTTCACCGCCAGTCGCTTGCTCAGCCAACCGAGGATCAGGCCGGTGGGCAGGGTCAGAACCACGAACCCGAAGGCGAAGATCCCGCCGATGAGCAGCGTCTGTGCCTCCTTCTCGATCATGCCCTTCATGAGATAGGCGGCCTCCGCCACACCGATCGCGGCGGCCACGGTCGTGTTCTTCGTGAGCGCGATCAGTACGTTGGCCAGCGGGCCGATGACCGCGCGGAACGCCTGCGGAAGCACGATGATCCTGAGGACCTGGCTGAAGCTCAGCCCGATGGCACGGGCCGCCTCGGCCTGACCGACGGGGACGGTGTTGATGCCGGAGCGCAGTGCCTCGCAGACGAATGCCGCGGTGTAGGCCACGAAACCGAGAATGGCGAGCCGGAAGGCCTGGAGCTTGACGTCGCCACCCGCGCCCATCGACACCCGGAAGATGTCGGCGAGGCCGAGCGAGGTGAAGACGATGATGACGGTCAGCGGAATGTTCCGCACGACGTTCACATAGACGGCGCCGAAGCCGCGCATCAGGGGAACGGGGCTGACGCGCATGGCGGCCAGCAGGGTTCCCCAGACTAGTGAGCCGATGGCTGAGAAGACGGTGAGCTTGACCGTCATCCAGAACGCACCCAAAAAGCTTGGGTCGTCATAGTTTGAAAGGAAGTCGAACACTGTCTCCCGCGCTTCCGGGTGTGTGGCGTACGTGGCAGGCACACCGCGCCGCCGCCTCTACCGCGCCTTGCGGCGGGCGGCGGCGCGAATGCGAGGACCGCGCTGGTTGCGGATACCCGCTTACTTGACGATGTCGCCGATCTTCGGGGCGGGCTCGTTCTTGTACTCGGCCGGGCCGAAGTTCTCCTTGACCGCGGTCTCCCAGGCCTTGTCGCTGACCATCTTCTCCAGGGCGGCGTTGATCTTGTCCAGGGTCGCGGTGTCGCCCTTCTTGACGCCGATGCCGTAGTTCTCGTTGCTGAGCTTCAGGCCCGCGAGCTTGAACTGACCCTTGTAGTTCTCCTGGGAGGCGAAGCCCGCGAGGATCGAGTCGTCGGTGGTGACCGCGTCCACGGCGCCGCTCTGCAGACCGGCGATGCACTCGGAGTAGCCGCCGTACTCCTTCAACTGGGCCTTCGGCGCGATGTCCTTCTTGACGTTCTCCGCCGAGGTGGAACCGGTCACCGAGCAGAGGATCTTGCCGTTGAGGTCCGTGCCCTCGGCGATGTCCGAGTCCGCCTTGACCAGCAGGTCCTGGTGGGCCAGCAGGTACGGGCCGGCGAAGTCGACCAGCTTCGCGCGCTCGTCGTTGATCGAGTAGGTGGCCGCGATGAACTTGACGTCGCCGCGGGCCAGCGCGTTCTCGCGGTCGGCGCTCTTGGTCTCGACGAACTCGATCTGCTTGGGCTCGTAACCGAGTTCCTTGGCCACGTAGGTCGCCACGTCCACGTCGAAGCCGGAGAAGGTGCCGTCCGACTCCTTCAGGCCGAGACCGGGCTGGTCGTACTTGATGCCGATCTTGATCTTGTCGCCGCCGCTGCCGCCGGAGCCGGTGTCCGACCCGTTGTCGTCGCCGTTGTCACCGCCACACGCGGTGGCCGTCAGGGCGAGGACGAGCGCGGTGGCCGCCGCGGCGGAGACCTTGCGAAGCTTCATCGTGAACATCCTTTGACTGGTGAAGAGATGCGGACCGTCATGGTGGTGGGTGCCGTGGGGCGTGAGGGGCTTCGGCAGGGCCGTCAGTGGTGCAGGATCTTCGACAGGAAGTCCTTGGCCCGGTCGCTGCGGGGGTTGCTGAAGAACTGGTCCGGCACGGCCTCTTCGACGATGCGGCCGTCCGCCATGAACACCACCCGGTTGGCGGCCGAACGGGCGAAGCCCATCTCGTGGGTGACCACGACCATGGTCATGCCGTCCCGGGCGAGCTGCTGCATGACCTCCAGGACCTCGTTGATCATCTCGGGGTCCAGGGCCGAGGTCGGCTCGTCGAAGAGCATGACCTTGGGGTCCATGGCCAGCGCCCGCGCGATCGCGACACGCTGCTGCTGACCGCCCGAGAGCTGCGCGGGGTACTTGTCCGCCTGGGTGCCCACGCCGACCCGGTCCAGCAGGCTCCGGGCCTTCTCCTCGGCCTTCTTCTTGTCGGCCCTGCGGACCTTGAGCTGCCCCAGCATCACGTTCTCGAGCACGGTCTTGTGCGCGAAGAGATTGAACGACTGGAACACCATGCCGACATCGGCCCGCAGTCGTGCGAGCGCCTTGCCCTCGGCGGGCAGCGGCTTGCCGTCGATCAGGATGTCGCCGGAGTCGATCGACTCCAGCCGGTTGATGGTGCGGCACAGGGTGGACTTTCCGGACCCGGAAGGTCCGATCACCACGACGACCTCGCCCCTGGTGATCGTCAGATCGATGTCCTGGAGTACGTGCAACGCGCCGAAGTGCTTGTTGACGCTCTTCAGGACGACCAGGTCGTCGGCCGCGGGCACCGCGTCCTTGACCACCGAAACTTCGGTCATCGCTTTCTGGCTCCGTCCTCCTCGGTTTCGGAGGACAGTAGTGACCCGTGGCGACCAGCGTCATTACATCTGAGGGAAGTTTGAGCATAACGATCTGGTAGCCGGGCGGGCACTGCCCGTAGCGGGGCCTCGCGGGGCGTTTCGGCTGCGTAACGGAACCCGCGCGGAACCCGTACGGCCTTGACGGCGTCCTTACTCATCGGCGTGACTGCGAAGGGTCCACGCGCGCGTGCCCGAGAGGCGAATCCGCGTAAGGTGTGCCGCCCGGGACGCACACATGACCGAAACGCGAGACCGACCGCACCGGAAGGGGCCGGAATGAGGCTGCTCCTCGTCGAGGACGACAACCACGTCGCCGCCGCCCTGTCCGCGGTCCTGGCCCGGCACGGCTTCGACGTCACCCACGCCCGCAGCGGCGAGGAGGCGCTCCAGGCGCTCGTCCCGGAGGGGAACGGCTTCGGGGTCGTCCTGCTCGACCTCGGCCTGCCCGACCAGGACGGGTACGAGGTCTGCGGCAAGATCCGCAAGCGCACGAACACCCCGGTGATCATGGTGACGGCCCGCGCCGACGTACGGTCCCGGATCCACGGCCTGAACCTCGGCGCCGACGACTACGTGGTCAAGCCGTACGACACCGGGGAGCTGCTGGCCCGGATCCACGCCGTCGCCCGCCGCCGGGCCCCCGACGAGGCCGCGGCGCCCGGCGACAGCGGGCTGCGCCTCGGGTCCGTGCTCATCGAGCTGCCCACCCGGCAGGTCAGCGTGGACGGCTCGGTCGTCCAGCTGACCCGCAAGGAGTTCGATCTGCTCGCGCTGCTGGCCCAGCGGCCCGGGGTGGTGTTCCGCCGGGAACAGATCATCAGCGAGGTGTGGCGGACCAGCTGGGAAGGGACCGGGCGCACCCTCGAAGTGCATGTCGCGTCCCTGCGGTCCAAGCTGCGGATGCCCGCCCTGATCGAGACGGTGCGCGGGGTCGGCTACCGGCTGGTGGCCCCGACGCCGTAGCGTGCCCGCGTGCGCACTCGTCTTCTTCCGCTGCTCATCGTCCTGATGGCCGCCGTGCTGCTGGCACTCGGCATCCCCCTGGCGGTGAGCCTCGCGGCGGCGCGCCAACAGGAGGTGGTCGTCGACCGCATCGACGACACGGCACGCTTCGCGGCCCTCGCCCAGTTCGTCACCGAACGCCCGAGCGGATCGCGGGTGGACACCACCGACGGCCGCCGCGAGACCCTGCAGCGGGAGCTCGACCAGTACTACAGCGTGTACGGCATCAAGGCCGGCGTCTTCTACCGCGAGGACGATCAGGCACCCATGGCCAACGCTCCCTACGAGTGGGGGTTCCCCGTCGAGGGCGAGGGGCTCGCCGCCTTCGATGAAGCGCTGCTGGGGCGCCGTCCGCACGACCCGGCGCAGGTGTGGCCCTGGCAGCGCGGCGGCCGTCTCGTCGTCGCGTCCCCGGTCATCCACGACGGTGACGTCGTCGCCGCCGTCGTCACCGACTCGCCCACGGATCAGATGCGCTGGAAGATCCTGCGCGGCTGGCTGATCATCGGCGCGGGTGAGGCCGCCGCGATGCTCCTCGCCGTCGGCGCGGCGCTGCGCCTGACGGGGTGGGTCCTCAAGCCCGTCCGCGTCCTCGACGTCACGACCCACGCCATCGCCTCCGGACGGCTGAAGTCGCGGGTCGCGGTGGCCAGCGGCCCGCCGGAACTGAGACGTCTGGCACGCTCGTTCAACGAGATGGCCGACAACGTCGAGGACGTCCTGGAGCAGCAGCGTGCCTTCGTCGCCGACGCCTCGCACCAACTGCGCAACCCGCTGGCCGCGTTGCTGCTGCGCATCGACCTGCTCGCCCTCGAACTGCCCGACGGCAACGCGGAGATCGCCTCCGTCCGGACCGAGGGCAAGCGCCTCGCCTCGGTCCTCGACGATCTGCTCGACCTGGCGCTCGCCGAGCACGCGGATTCCGATCTGCGGCTGACCGACGTCGGCGAGCTGGCCGCCGAGCGCGTCGCGTCCTGGTCGCCGCTGGCCGACGACAAGGGCGTACGACTGGTCGGCAGTTGCCCGGCCACGACCGCCTGGGCCGACCCGGTCGCCCTGTCCAGCGCCCTGGACGCGGTGATCGACAACGCGCTGAAGTTCACGCCCGCCGGGGAGACCGTCGACGTGCGGGTCGCCGCGGACGGCGAGGTCTCCACGGTCGTCGTGACCGACGGTGGCCCCGGCCTCAGCGACGAGGAGCTGGAACGGGTGGGCGACCGTTTCTGGCGCAGCACCGCGCACCAGAACATCAAGGGCTCGGGCCTCGGGCTCTCCATCTCCCGGGCGCTGATAGCGGCGGGCGGCGGCTCCATCTCGTACGCCCACCACAAGCCGCACGGGCTGCGGGTGACGGTGACGGTGCCCAGGTCGCGTCCGCCGGTCTGAGAGGGGCCTTGCAGGGCTCAGGGTGCCTCGCCGGGCCGGGGGCACGGCTTCCCGCGTCGGCGGGCTACGGCTTCACCGACCGGTAGTACGCCCGGGCGCCCTGGTGAAGCCGCAGAGGGTCCGTGTAGATGGCGGTGCGCAGGTCGACCACCTGGGCGGCGTGGACGTGCTGGCCGATGTTGTCGCGGCTCTTGAGGACGACGCGGGTCAGCCACTCGGTGAGCCGCGGGTTCATGTCCTCGCGGGTGATGAGCAGGTTCGCCACGGTGAGGGTGGGCACGGAGTCCGTGAGGATGGCCGGGTAGGCGTCGGCGGGCATCACGGACGCCCGGTAGTGGCTGAAGACACCGCCCTGGTCGTGCAGCTTCGTCACCAGGTCGCTGCGGATCGGGACGAACCGGAACCCGTACTTCTCCTTCTCCGCGAGGTCGGTCAGCCCTTTCGTGGGCAGTCCGCCCGACCAGAAGAAGGCGTCGATCTTCCCGGTGCGCAGTGCGTCGGGACTCGTCCCGATGGTGTCCCGCCGCGCGTCGATGTCCTTGTCGATGTCCAGCCCGTCCGCCGCCAGCAGACGCTCCGCTATCAGCCGTACGCCGGAGCCCTCGGGCCCGACGGCCACCCGCTTGTCCTTCAGCTCCGCGACACTCGAGACGGTCGAGTCGGCGGGGACGACCAGCTGCACGTAGTCGTCGTACAGCCGGGCCACGCCGCGCAGCTTGTCGGCGCCGGGCTGGTCCTCGTCGATGTACGTCTGCACGGCGTCGGCCGCGGCGATGGCGAAGTCGGCCTGTCCGGTGGCCACCCGGCGGACGTTCGTCTGGGAGCCGTTGCTGGGCAGCAGCTGGACCCCCAGGCCCGGCATGTCCCCGGCGATCGCCTGACGCAGCCGGCTGCCGTACTCCTGGTAGACGCCCCGCTCGGCTCCCGTGGTCAGCGTGATCGTCCCGCTCGGGGGCTCCTCGCTCGGCCACAGCCACCACGCCAGCAGGGCGAGGACCACCAGCGAGGCCGCCGATCCCAGCAGCGCGCGACGCCCGCCGACGCGGGGGAGTACCTGGACCATGCGACGAGATCCTGCCAGGTCACCCGGCGGGCGGCCAGGGTCGGACCCATCCGGTGCGAGGCTGTGACCTCGGGAGCCGGTCGTCCCGCGGGCGCGGGTCGTGTGTGGTTGCTCGCGCAGTTCCCCGCGCCCCTGAAAAGCAGGGGCTGCGCCCCCTGTTTTTCATCGGCCCGCCAGGAGAGGTGCTCAGCGGCCGGTGGCCACCGCCGTGCGGAGGCGGTCCAGCTCCTGGTACATGACCTCGCCCGGGCACTCCGTTTCCATCCAGTCGCGGTGACCGCTGATCTCCGCGACCTCCTTCTGCGTGCCGTTGACCGGGTTCGTATACGTCACGCGGGCCTGCGGGTCGACGCCGTGCTGGCGCACCAGCACCTTCACCAGCCGGGTGAGCGAGTCGCGGGCGGCCTCCTTCGGGCCCTGCTCGGTGAAGGTGCCCAGCAGGGCGATGCCGAGGTTGCCGGAGTTGAAGCCGCCGACGTGGAAGGCGGTCACCACCTTGCCGTCGGCGTCGTGCGCGGGCAGGCCGTCGTCGCCGGAGTAGCGGCCCTCGTAGATGCGGCCCTCCTCGTCGATGAGGAAGTGGTAGCCGATGTCGCCCCAGTCGTTGGTGACGGCGTGCAGCTGGTAGATCGCGCGGACCGTGGCGGCCGGGTCCGGGTCGTCGTTGGTCATGGCCGTGTGGTGCACGGTGATGGTCTGGAACGGGTAGAACGCGGTCGGCGAGTTCTCCGTGCCGTCCGCCTTGAACCGCAGCGACTCGTCGGCGCCCCAGGCCGCCCGCGAGAGGTACTCGACGCCCCGGACGCGGGTGGGGTCGGACGGCACGGCCACCTTCCGGTCCGGGCCGTGCCGGGTGTCGAGCGCCAGCGAGCGCAGGCCGGTGGCCCCCTCGGGGGCCTTCAGCTCGTAGCCGGCGGCCTGGTCGGCCGTCAGCAGCACACCGCCGCCGTTGGCCATCGAGCAGCCGCCGTCGCCGAGCGACTGCCAGGCGCCCTGGCCGCCGTCGGCGTCCCGCAGCCGGATGCCGCCGCCGGTGGTCTCGTCGGTGCCACCCCAGCGGACGCCCAGGTAACCGATGGGGAAGGCCGCCTCGACGGGTGCCTCGCCGGTGGCGGCCGCGCTGCGGGTCTTCGGGAAGGTCTCGGTCGTCGTACCGGCCTTGGTGTCGTCGGTGCCGGTGCCGGTGCCGGTGCCGGTGCTCTCGGTGCCCGAGTCGCCGGTCGTGGCCATCACGGTCGGGGTGATCACGGCGCCGGCCGCGACGGCGCCGGCGGCGCCGATCACGGTACGGCGGGTCACCCGGGACTTGGCCCGGTGGGTGGGGGAGGTGGGGGGAACGCTCACGATGGGTCCTCAATCGCTCGGGGTGGTACTTGAAGACACAACGGAGCGTACGGAGTGGAGTCACTGCTTCCGACGGCGCCCCCTGGCGATGACGTAACGTCAAAGGCCCGTGACACAAAGGGACTTGAGGGTCAGGACCGTGCGGGACGGACAGGACTGTCGGGGCGGGTGCTCAGAAACGGCCGGAGACGGAGTTGTCGTCCGAGTCGGTGGCGACGGCGGTGACGGTGTAGAGGTCGCGGCCCGCGTCGCGCCCGCCCTGGTCGTGGTTGTACTGGACCTTGAAGACATAGGTCCCGGCGGCGAGGGTGACACCCGACTTCAGCGTGATGACGTACCCCAGTTGGTCGGCGGTGGAGTTCTGGCCCACGGCCACCTTGTCGCCCAGCGAGGTCCAGGTGCCGCTGCTCGACACGCCGCCGGTCTGGACGATGCGGACGACGACCTTGAGCGAGGTGAGCGGCTTGGTGGACTTGACGGTGACGGTGCTCTGGTCCCAGTAGTCGTTGGAGTCGGCGTCCACGCTCCCGTCGGCCCACAGGGGGTCGGCCGTCGACTGGGACTCGGTGTTCCGGGTGGTCGTGCTCTCCTTCTCCTGGGTGCCGGTCGAGCCGGAGGTTCCGCCGGTGGTGTCCGAGTCCGTGCCGGTGTCCGGCGGCGACTGTGCCGCCCCTCCCGTACCCGTTCCCGAGCCCGCTCCGCCGCTGACCGGGACGTAGACGACGTCGGGGTCGTCCTTGCCCTTGTCCTCCTGCTCCTTCGGTGACGGGACGCCCGCCGCCTTCTCGTTGCCGCCGGAGGAGGACTTCTCCTTGGCGGGCTCGTCGGCCGCCGTGGTCACCTTCTCGGAGGAACCGCTGTCCCAGTCGATGGCGGCCACGGCCGTGGCGGAGCCGGCGATGACCAGGACCGCGGCGGCGGAGCCTCCGACCGCGTTCCACACCCGGCGGCCGGGCAGGAAGCCCCGGAGCGGAGTGCGGGTCTTCCGGGCGAAGAGGTCGGCGAACTCGCCGTCTCTGTCGTCGCTGTGGGTGGGCGTGTGCGGCATGGGGGCGGTCCTTAGCAGGTTGTCGTGTCGTCCGTGCGAGAGGGCGCAGGTACGGGGGCGTGTGTGGAGGTGGCTCAAAGGCTCTGCGGGATGTCCTCGGGCTTGAGCGTCATCACCTCGGACTCCGAGGCGTCCGGCAGTTCGGCGATGCGGTAGGCCTGGCGTTCCGTCATGGCCTGGAAGAGCTGGCGCGCCGTACGGCCGTTGCCGAAACCCCGGTTCCTGGGCATCGTGTCGAAGCGCGCGGCCAGTGCCTCGCGGGCGTCCGGGGCGAGTTCGTACTGGTGCTGTGCGGCCTGGTGCTCGACGATGCTGACCAGCTCGGCGCTGCCGTAGTCCTCGAAGAGCAGGGTGCGGTTGAAGCGGGAGGCGAGGCCGGGGTTGGAGCGGACGAACACCTCCATCTCCTTGAGGTATCCGGCGACGATCACCACCACGTCGTCGCGGTGGTCCTCCATCAGCTTCAGCAGGGTGGCGATCGCCTCCTGGCCGAAGTCGTTGGAGCCGGCGTACTGGGTGAGGGAGTACGCCTCGTCGATGAACAGCACGCCGCCCCGGGCCTGTTGGAAGACGCGGGAGGTCTTCGGGCCGGTGTGGCCGACGTACTCGCCGACCAGGGCGGAGCGGTCGGCCTCGACCAGGTGGCCGCGCTCCAGCAGGCCGACGGCGGCCAGGATGCGGCCGTAGAGCCGGGCGACGGTGGTCTTGCCGGTGCCCGGGTTGCCGGTGAAGACGAGGTGGCGGCTGAGCGGGGGCGGGGCCAGGCCCATCTCCTCGCGGCGGCGCACCATCCGCATCAGCTTCACCAGGGACGAGACGTCCTGCTTGACGCGGTCCAGGCCGGCGAGTCCGTCGAGCTCGGCGAGCAGGTCCTCGATGGTGTCCTCGGGAGGAGCCTCGGTCTCGCGCGCGGTGGTCTGCGGGTCCCCGCCCGGGCTGCCGGCGGCCGCCAGGGACTGGTCCGCGCCGGTCGGCAGGGAGGGGTTCTTCACGTCCCGGGACAGGCAGTCGTCGAACACGGGCCGGGCGCCCTTCTCCAGCGCCACGTCCTCCTCGGTGTCCCGGACCAGGCAGCCGCGCAGCACGGGGGCGCCGCCGGCCGACACATGCAGCGCGGGGAAGGCCGTGCCGTCGCTGCCGGCCCCGGCGAAGACACAGTCCTCGAAGGTGCCGCGGGCCTTCTCGCCGACGAAGAGGCTGTTCTTGCCGGTCCGGGCCACCGTGACGGACTTGACCCGGGGCTCGGCCTGCGGGCCCACCACCAGGCCGGAGCCCGCGGCGTCCCGCACCGTACAGCCCTCGACGCTGGGCGCGGCGCGCTCGCCGATCACCAGGCCGGCCGTGCCGCTCCCGCTGATCCGGCAGTCCCGCAGCACCGGGGCCGTCCCCGTGCCGCAGGAGATCCCGGCCCGCTCGGCGTCCGTGACGTCGCACTCCTCCAGGACCACCGTCCCGGTCGACTCGGTGGTGATGCCGGCCCGGCCGCGCACCACGGAGAGGCCGCGCATCCGCGCCTCGGCCGCACTGTCGATCCGCACCCCGGACAGTCCGCAGTCCGTGATGCGGCCGCCCTCGACGGTGAGCCCGGCGCGGTCGGTGGCCCGGATCCCGTGCTCCGCCGTCGACGCGATACGGCACGCCGTCAGCGTCACCCGGGAGTCGTCGCAGGCGTGCACCGCGCTGAACGAGCACTCCGTCAGGTCGCCGGCGGTCATGCGGACCTCCGAACGGTCGCCCGCCAGCAGACCGTTGGCCCGGCTGCCGGTCACCGACGTGCCCTCGGCGGTCAGCCGGGCGGCACCCCGGGCCACCAGACCCGAGCCGTGCGCCCGGTCGACCTGGCAGTCCACCAGCTCCGCGCGGCTCTCGCCGTCCGCGCTCACACCGGGGCCCGAGCCGTCCCGCAGACGGCAGTCGAGCAGCAGGACGTCGCCGGTGCCGAAGACGGCGACCCCGTCCGTGCCGGTGCGCAGGATCTCGCAGCGGGCGAGCAGGACACCGCCGTCCGCACTGTCCCGGTTCTCCCGAACGTCGCGGCTTTCCTGAGTTCCCCGGCTCTCCCGAACGTCCCGGCTTTCCTGAGTTCCCCGGTTCTCCCGGCTCCCCGGACTCGCCGGTTCCTCGGGCCGCCGTGAGCTGCCCAGCACCCGCACCCCCTCGGCGGCCGTCTCCGTCACCCGGCAGTCCAGCGCGGCGACGGACGCCTCGTCCTCCACCAGCAGCCCGCTGCGGCCCGGCCCGGAGATCCGGCACTCGCGCAGCACCGCCCGGGCGGCGCCCCGTACACGGACACCGGAGCCGGTGACCCGCCGTACGGTCAACTCCGTGGCCTCGGCGGTCGCGCGGGAGCCGATGACGACTCCCGTGCCCTCGATGTCCTCGACGACGACCCGGGTCAGCCGTGCCGAGCCGGTGGTGTTGAGGTGCACGGCGGCCAGCTCGGCCCCCGAGACGCGGCAGTCCCTCAGCGTGAGCGAGGCGTCGCCGCCCGCCTCGACCCGGCCGCCGGAGATCCCGCAGGCGTCCAGTTCGAGGTCGCCGGAGCCGACCAGTACGACGGGCTGGGACGGGTCCTGGCCGGTCAGGGTGATGCCCTCGACGCGCACGCCCGGGGCGGCGACCTCCAGCGCCGGCCGGCCGGGGGACGCGGCCAGCAGCCGTACGGCGTGGTCCGGGCCGTCCTCCGGCAGCAGGCGCACCGCGCGGTCGAGGAGCAACTCCTCGACGTACTCGCCCGGAGCGATGTGGATCTCGTCGCCGTCATGGGCGGCGCGCACGGCCGAGGCGATGCTGCGGTGCGTGCCGCGGCCCTTGGGGGCGACCCGGTGCACGGTGGGGGTCATAGGGGTTCCCATCCCTCGGTGAGAGCGGCCGGGTCGGTGGCCGGTGGCTGTTGCTCAGGCGCCGCTGCGGGCGGCGCGGCCGTCATGCTGCCCGAGGACGGCGGGAACGCGCGGTCCGGGGTGATGTGGGCGCCCTGGTTGTTGATCCTGTAGTTGGTGACTCCCGCGGCCAGCGACTCGATGGCCTGCCATATCAGCTCGCCAGGGCCACCGCGGTGGAAGATCCGTGAGCCCCCGGTGGCGTGGAAGGTGTACCGGACCATTCCGCTGGTGATGCCGGTGAAGGCCGAACCCGCCGCACCCCAGGCACCCGCTTCGAGGGCGTCGAGTCCGGTGCGCTTCTGGCCGTTCACGCCGAACACCGCCGCGTTGACGGTGCTGTTGACGAAACCGGTGAGCACACCGACGCCCAGGCTGTTGAAGAAGTCGTACGAGCCGGAGCGCCAGCGGGTGGGGTTCTCGAACACCGACCATTCGCCCGCCCAGTCGTCCTTGGAGGCCAGGGGGTGGCGGTTCCAGTCCATGCCCTGGTCGAGGTTGGTCAGGCCGTACTTGAGATAGCCGAGGCGTGTGGTGTCGTAGAGCACGTTGACGCCGACGCGGATGCCGCCGCCGATGGCGCCGTTGAGCGCCGCCCGCTGGAGGGCCGTCGTCAGGTCGAACCGGGTGTTGCCCATGTCCGCGGTGATGGCCGACACGGCGAGGCTGGTGCCGAACTCGATCAGGTAGCCCATGGTGAAGTCGGTGAGGGCCTTGCGCACTTGATGGCGCCACATCGGCAGGGCGTGCGAGGAGCCGTCCTGGACACCCGTCCAGATCTCGTGGAACGGGTCGCGGAACTCACGGTTCAGGCCGCGGAATTCGTTGGTGTAGCCGCGGAAGTCCACCTCGCGTCCGATGAGACGCCAACTGCGATGTCCGTCCAGGCCCACCTCTCCGCCGGCCTTCGGCAGGCTGCTGATCTCCGGCAGCTTGGCGACGTCGAAGTTCGACCAGCGGCCGAAGGCGTCGGTGGCCCAGACCCGTCCGGTGATGGTGCGCTGGGCGACCAGCCTGCCGTCCTGGTACTCACGCCACTGGTTCCAGAGCGACTCCGACTCCCGGAAACGGCCCTCGACGCCCTCCACCGGATCACGGCGGCGGACGACCTTGCCCATGTCGAACTCCTGCCAGACCTCCCGGTTGACGGTGGCCGAGACATCCGGTTCGAAGTGGCGCGTGGACTGGGAGAGGAGATCGGACAAGGAGATCCGGCCGGTGTCCACGGGCGGTGCGACGACCGGCCGGTTCACCGTGTACGCGTACTCGCGGACCCGGCCGCCCTCGCGGTACCGCACGACGTCCGTGCCGATGTGATCGGTCCAACGGGCCCTGGCCAGGTCCTGGTAGGTGCGCACCCCCTTCGAGTCGACCGTCCCGTCGGCTTTGGTCTTCTGCCAGGTCCAGGTGGAGTCGGACTGCCGGGTGGCGTCGACCCAGACGGAGCCGTCGCCGGTGGCGTTGCGCTCCCGGATCGCGTCGCCCCGTCGGCCGTTCTCCAGCCGCTCGAAGTCGATGAACGAGTCGTCCCAGGTCCGGGAGTACAGCGAGCCCCGGTTCTGCTTGCGGATGCCCTCCGTCACCGCCCCGTCCGGGTCGGTGGCCTTCCAGGTCCAGGTGTCCTTGCGGGGGTCGCCGTGGGACTCGACATAGAGATCGTCCCAATGGTCGCGCCGGCCCGTGATCTGCAGCTGGGTGTTCTTGTCCACCCACACCCCGGAGACGTCGTCCGCGCCGATGCCGCGTGCCGGGTTCTCGCCGAGGTACTCGCGCACACCGGTGCCCTGCGAGCGCATCGACAGCACCTCGTTCCCGTCGGCGCCCCTGAACACGTCCTCGAAGCTGCCGTCGGCGGCGACATGGCGGGTGCCGGAGGTGCCGGTCTTCGTGTTCAGCCAGGGCAGTTCGTACGAGGCCGCGGAACCGTCCCACTTCGGCGCCGGGGCCCACTGCTTGGCATCGGTGAGGCTGCGGCCCACCTCGATGACATCGCCGTTCTCCAGCGTGCGGGTCTCCCGGACGACGCGGCCGAACCGGTCGATGTCCTGCCAGCTGTGGCCGCCGTGCGAGGCCAGGCGAACGCCGCGCAGCTCGGTGCCGTCGGCGGCGGTCTCCGTCCACTTGGACACCTGGAACATCGAGTCGCCGGTGACGAAGTTCCTGAAGAAGCCGTCGAACCGGCCGTGGCCCGCGCGCGGGTACCAGCCGGCCGCCGGCATGCGCTGGTCGGAGATCCGGGCGACATGCAGACTGCCGCCGTCCGCGAGCTGCGCGACCTCGTCGATGATCTCTTCGATGACGTCGATCGGCTTGTTGTTGGGGCCGACGGCGGAGTGCACCACGGGATTCACCCGCTGCCCCGCCGGGGCGGGCCCCGGCAGCACCGGGTGCTCCAGATACTGGCGGGAGCCGTGGTAGCCGTCCAGCGGCCATACGTCACCGCGCCGCTGGGCGACGGTCCGCTGCCCGGTGGCCGGGTCGAGGAAGGTGTCCTTGTAGCCGACCCGGGTCCACGTCCACTCGCGGGTGCCCGACAGCACCTCGGTGCCGCCCTTTTCGAACCGTGTCCAGGCCCACTCGCCCTTCGCGTTCTTCTCCACCCGGATCATGCCGCCGTCGAGGGCCTTCGTGTAGGTGCGCACATCGAGGACGTCCACCGGGGCCCAGCGGTAGGGGAGCGTGTCGTGGGCGGTCCTGCGGTCGCTGTCCCAGATCCGCTCACCCGACCGTGTCTTGGTCCCGGTCTTGTCGAACTCGGTCCAGCGGGCCCGGCCGAACCGGTCCAGATCGATCTGGAGGACATTGCCGTTGCCGAGGATCTCGCGTTCGAAGAGCGTCACGTCGCCCTCGCCGGTCAGCTTGAACTGGCCGGTGGCGGACTTCTCCACCTTGGCGGTGTCGTAGCGGCTGGTGAGCGGGTTGCCTGAGGAGTCGAGCCGTACGGCCTTGCCGGTGGCGTGGTCGATCTTCCAGTAGTCGCCGTTGACCTTTCCGCCCTTGATCCGTACGGCGACGGTCTCCTCCACCAGTGTGCCGGCCCGGTCGAAGACCGCCCGCTCCATCGGCTGGGCCGCTTTTCCGGTGGGGACCAGGGCGATCCGGCCGTTGTCCAGGACCTCGGCGCGCACGCCGGGCAGCGGGCCGCCGCCTGCCGTGTCCAGCACCTGCGGTACGCCGTCGGGGGCGCCGGCGTCGAAGCGGAGGACGCCCCGGTCGCCGGGCAGTCGTACGTCCTGGAGGACGTTCACGCCTTCGGGGCCGTAGTGCCAGCTCCTGGTGCCGGCCGCGTCGCTGACGGTGAAGCCGCCGCGCAGGTCACCAGGGGTGCCCGGGGCCAGGTCGGTGACGGTGAAGAGGTCGTCGGCGGGGCGTGTCCCCACGAGGTCGAAGGAGCTCGGCGTCCATGTGCTGTCGACGGTGCGGCCGGTCATTCCGAGCTTCAGCCCGTCCAGTTCGCCCGGGCCGCCGCGCAGGAACACCTCCTGGTGGACCAGTGCGCGGTTCGCGTCGAAGCCCAGTGTCACGTCCGAGGGGTTGTGGTGCACGGTGTAGCGGCTGCCGCCGGGGCCCCCGTGCGGTGTCGGCGTGACCGTGAAGTCGCCGATGACGCGGCCGGCGCCGCCGTGGAGCGCGGATTGGAGATGATCGTCGAGGCGCGTCGCCCGGGGCAGGTCGAGGTACGTGCCCAGGGTGGTGACGGCCTGCTGCCGCAGCGCCAGCCGGGTCTGTCCGGTCAGGTTCCGCAGCTGGTCGTGGAGCAGCTCCGGGGGCAGCCCGAACCGGTTCAGCGATGCGGTGGTGTCGTCGGCGAGCCGATGGACACCGGGCATGTCCAGCGACTGGACGACGTGGGAGTCGGGCTCCAGGAAATCCATGGCCCGTCCGAGGTCCGAGAGGTCGACCGGAGCGCCCTCGGGCGGCCTGCGGAGGCCCGACGCCTCGTCGAGCGTACGGTCGAAGATCCGCGCCAGATCGATGCCGTCCAGGGCGTCGTTCCCGGAGGTGAGCGGGACGCGTTCGCTCCCCCCGATGCCGTCACCGAGGTCGCCGAGGTCGTCGAGCCGGATCGGCGGCGTGTCGGGGGCTCCCTCGGTGAAGCGCAGGAACCCGGAGCCCTCCGGGTCCGGCAGGTCGCGGAAGGCGAGGCGGCCGGTGTGGTCGAAGTGGAAGCGGGAGCCGGTGACCGTGTCGGTGAGGGTGACGCCGCTGGGCAGGCGTGCGGCGAGCGGCCCGCTCGTCGGGGTGAACCGGACGGAGCCGGTGGCGCCGGCGGGGACCAGCACATCGATCATGACCCGCCCGGTTCCGTCCGCTCCGGGATCGACGCGCACGCTGAGCCGCAGCCCCTCCGGCAGCCCGTCGAACGCGAGAACGGTGTCCCGCCCGAGGAATCGGCCGTCCGGACCGAACGTGAACCGGGTGGTGCCCGTCGGATCGATGACGGCGAACCTGCCGCTGTCGTCGAGCAGTTCGACGGTGAAGTCCGACGCGCGCACCGGCCCCTGTCCGCCGGGGGTGCGGTCGGCCAGGTCCAGCCGGTACGAGCCCGGCGGTGTCGCGTCGGTCGCCGGAAGGCGCGTCAGCCGCAGGTCGAAGTCCGCCAGGTCGTCCACGCCGGACAGGGGCACGCTCAGTTCGTCGACGGACAGCGGGCGTCCGTCGGGGACCGGCCTGGTGAGGTCGCCGGGCCCGGCCATGCGGGACAGCGGTCCGTCCAGTGCCTGCCCGGGCTCACCGCCCAGCTGCCGGAGGTTGTCGAGGCGCGCCTGGAGGGCCGCCATGTCGGTGTCCGGCAGGTCGCCGAGTTCCGAGAACGAGTCGGTGCGCGGCGAGTCCGTGCCGAGGACGCGGTTCAGCTCGTCGGGGGACACGGGCCGTACGTCCTGGACCAGCCTGTTCCAGAGGTCGTCGACGAGCGCCCGTTCCTCCAGGCCGAGATCGCCGAACTCCGGGAGCGAGCTGATGGGCGGCGTGTCCGGCCCCGTGAGGCGGCTGAGTTCGTCCAGAGGTCTCGCCACGCCGCCCGCCTCGTCGAGCGTACGGCTGAAGATCTGCGCCATGTCGTCCAGCGCGAGGCCCGCGTCGCCCAGGTCGTCGAGGCGGATCGGCGGGGTGCCGGGCGCCGCGCCCTCAGTGAAGCGCAGGAAGCCGGAGCCGTCCCGTGCGGGCAGGTCCCGGACGGCCAGGCGGCCGCCGGCGTCGAAGTGGAAGCGGCTGCCGGTGACCGTGTCGGTCACGGTGAAGCCGTTCTGCAGTCGCCCGGCGAGCGAGCCGTCCATCGAGCCGAGCCGGAAGGAACCGGTGAGGTTCGCGGGGCCGGTCAGTTCGAACACCCTGGTCGTGGTCGTGCCCGCGCCCGGTGTGACCGTCACCTTGATCCCGAGGCCGGCCGGCCCGTCGAGGCCCGGCAGCGTGAGCGGCAGCTCCTGCTGACGCAGCAGACCGCCGGGTTCGAACCGCCACACCGCCGTGAGACCGTCCGTGCCCGGCATGGGCACCCGCACGGTCAGCTCGCTCAGCGCACCGCTCGCGTCCCGGACCGGCGTGACGGAGGCACCCGGCACGGGCACCCCGTCCCCGCCGACCACCGGCATCGGGTTGAGCGCGTCGTCGGTGAACCGCAGCGCGAAGTCGGTGCCGGACAGCGGCAGTTCCCGGTACTCCAGCTGCCCCAGGGCATCGAACTGCCAGCGCACACCGCCCTGCGGACCGGTGATGCCCAGCCCGCCGCCTTCCCGGACGGTCACCGTCACCTCCTCCAGCCGTACCGGACCACCCGGGGCGCCGAAGTCCACCACGTCGATCCGGAACGACGCCGGGGTGAGATCGGTCGCCGGGATCTCCGTGACCCGCAACCGCAGGTTCGTCAGCTCGTCCGCCCCGGACAGGGAGATCCCGTCGAACCGGGAGGGATTCACCGGCGTCGGGCCGCCGTCGGGCAGGGTCGCCCCGAGCCGGGCGTCGAGGCCGACGGGCTCCGGCATCAGGTTCGTACGCGGCAGGTCCACCAGCGGGAGACGGTTCGGCCCGGCCAGTTGGCCGAGCTCACCGAGGTTGTCGAGGGGCGTGAGGGGGCCCACGCTCGTCTCCGGCACCGCCGACCCGGACACGTCAAGCCGGGTCGGCGTCGCCCCGTCCGCCGGAACGTCCACCAACCGGCCGCCCCGGTCGAAGAGGAACCGCCCGCCGGTCGCCGTGTCGGTCACCGCGAACCCACCCGGCAGCCGCTGCGCCAGATCCCCGTCCAGCCGTACGACGGAGAAGGCGCCGTCGCCCAGGCCCGGCACCGTCAGCCGGTAGGCCGGTGCCGTCCCGCCGCCCGGCAGCTGGGTGAACGTCGTGGTGAGCCGGGCCCCGGTCAGCGGGCCGCCGGCGGGGCCGGACAGCGTCAGCTGCCCGGACAGCGGCGTACCGTCCAGGTCGAACCGCCCGACCCAGGCGCCGTCCAGCGACTGCACCCGCACACCGGTGACCACGTTCAGTGCGCCCCTGACCGGTTCGATCACCGTGCCGCCGGGCACCGGCAGTCCGTCCGTGCCGACCAGCCGGGGGAGTGCGCCCGGCCCCGGGGCGGCCTCGAACCGGAGGAAGCCGTCCGCGCCCGGGAGCCGTACGTCACGGAACTCGAGGACCTCGTCCGCGGTGAAGACCAGGCGTATGTCCCCGGCCCCGTCGGTCAGCGCGAACCCGCCGTCGTCCAGGGGCGTCCGCTGCCACTCCGCCCGTATGCCCGGCACGCCGCTGAACTGCTGCGGATCGAGCAGCACCGTCTCGCTGTGGGGCGCGGGCGCGTCGAAGCGGTCCAGCCGGAAGTCGTCCGACAGATGGCCGAGGTCCAGTTCCTCTCCCGCGTCGTCCAGGAAGCCGCGCCCGTCCAGGGAGCCGATGTCGTCGAAGGATCTGGCTCCGTCGAAGGAGTTGGCCCCGTCGAAGGATCTGGCTCCGTCGAAGGAGTTGGCCCCGTCGAAGGACCTGGCTCCGTCGAAGGAGTTGGTTCGGTCAAGGGAGTTGACCTCGTCCCAGCCCCTGGCCCCGCCCAGATCCAGCTGGTCCAGCAGCTTCAGCTGGTCGTCGACGGAGAGCCCCTGGAAGTCCAGCGCGCCGATGCCCGACGTGCCTTCCCCGGACACCCTGATGTCCGCCGCCAGCTCGGGCAGGGGGTTGCTGCCCTTGAAGTTGGGGTTCGGGATCCACTCGAGGAGGTTGTGTTGCGCGTCCATCCGGTACGCGCCGCGGATGAAGTCCGAGGCGATGCCGCCGGGGAAGGCGATCTCGTTGTCCGAGGCCCAGCCCGACGCCCTCCAGCCCTCCGGTCCCATGGAGCGTTCGAAGGTCCTGCCGACGTCGATCCCGCCGGAGGCCTCGATCTCGAACTTGAAGATGCCGTCCCAGAGGAGGTTCCTGTCGGTCGTGGCGCTCACGAACGCCGACGGCTGGCCGGTCCTGACCATGATGTCCAGGCTGGTCTCCAGGGGGTCGCGGACGGTGAACCCCTCGCTGAAGATCTGGTCCAGCCCGCGCCTGCCGCCGATGCGCCACAGCGTCTCGTCGGTCTCACGCCAGACCGGCGCCGGACTGATCGTCTGGATGTCGACGGAGCGGTCGGCGGCGAAGGCCAGCCGGTCCAGGTCCCCCGGCGAGGACAGGACCACCTCGTCGACACCCGTGCGCGGCGACGGCGGGAGGGAGACCGACCCCAGGTCGCCGAGGCCCGTGGGCCGGCCGTCCGCGCCGAATCCGGTGACGACGCCGTCGGGGGCGGTGACGGTGAATCCGCCGTCGACCGTCTGCACCCTCACGTCGGGGACGACCCCGGAGTCCGTCCTCAGGACCCATCTGACGGTCTGCCCCGGCTCCATGGTGATCCACTGCCCGGTGGGCCGCCCCAGGTCGTCCAGCAGCCGCAGTTCACCGGTCGGCAGGGTGGCCACCGGGCCGTCCAGACGGGTCGTCATCACCGTGATGTCCCGGCGGACCGTGTCCAGGTTCATCCCGAGCCGGTCGAAGTCGATACGGGCCTGGTTGAACTCCAGCTTCGCGGCGCTCACGTCCAGCTCGGCCCGGGCACGGCTCAGCGGTGGTACATCGGCCAGCTCGCTGATCTCGGTGAGCCTGCGCCCGGCGGTGTCCAGCTGGAACTGCGCCGACTGCGCACGGGCCCACGTCTGGAAGCGGTCGGCGGCGAGCTTGCCGGTCGCCCCGCCCGTGATGACGTCCCGCAGGGTCAGGGGCGTGAACGAGGGCGTCGTCGTGACCGGGTTGGAGACGAGGTCCGTCCTGACCGGACCCAGGCCGAGCAGCTCGCGTGCGCTGCGCGCGCCGTCGGTGGTGTCGGGGAGCAGCCGCGTGAGGTCGTCGAGCCGAATCCCCAGGTCGTCCAGACGGTCGGGGCCCGTCGTCGAGGTCAGGGTCGGGACCCGGGTGTCGGCGGGGCCCATCAGGCTGACGCTCACCCCGTCCTTCAGCTGGACACGAACGTCCACCGGGTCCGTCTTCCCGATGCGCAGCACCACGCCGTCCGGGGTGACGTTCACCAGGTCGATCTCGCCGTCGAGGATCTGCCGCAGCTGGGGCTCGCTCAGCCCGCCGAGCTTGCCGTCGAGGCTCAGGTCCGCCAGGTCCGTCAGGTCGTCGAGAGGCTTGAGCAGTCCGGCGTCGGTCCGCTCCAGGCCCGTCAGGGTGTCCAGGTCCCGCAGCTGATCGACCGCGTTGCGCGGTGGCAGCAGGGGGACGGGGGACCCGGGAGTGAGCGGTGCGCCGAGCTCGTCGAACATCGTGAGCGTGGTGCGCGGTCGTGGGGACATCAGGTCGTCGAACGGTCGGCCGGTCACCGGGTTCACCAGACCGAGTCGCTGCCCGACGGGGACGGTGCCGACGGGCAGTCCCACCGTGTCGAGGACGTCCAGATTGTTCAGCCCGACGCCCATGTCGTCGAGGCGGCCCGGCGTCCGGAGGGACCCCGGGCCGGTCAGGGAGCTGAAACCCGGTGTACGGGGTGCCGTGATCGACGACACCGTGATGTCGGCCAGTTCGTCGAGGGTGTCGTTGAACTCCGACGTTCCGGGAACGGCGAACCTGCCGGTGGCCGTGTCCCCCACCGGCCGCAGGTTGCCGGTCGGGTTCAGGGTCCTGCCGGTGAACTCCGCGAGGTTCCCGGCGAGGGAGCCCGTCCTGCTGAGCGGGCTGACGCTCCGCGACGTCCAGTGCAGGCCGCGCTCCAAGAAGCCCATGCGGAAGGCGCCCCCGTAGCCGAACCGGGCGATCTCCGAGTACCTCATCGGCAGGAGCGCGGACATCGTGAGCCGGCCCATGCTCATGACGGTGAAGACGCCCACCCGCATCGCCATGTTGCCGCCGACGAACGCGGTGGACTGGTGGAAGTCGCGGCTCAGCGCGGACCGGCCCCGCTGCCAGGTGCTGCGGGCGAATCCGCCCATGTACCGCAGGGTCGAGGCCAGCATGGCGGGTGTCCTGGAGAGGACCCGGGGCAGCGCCGACAGTCCGCTGAGGGCCCGGCCGCCGAGCCCGCCGAGCCCGCCGGCGAACCGCGCCAGGCCCTGGCCGGTCAGGGTGAGGAGGGCGCGGGGCGAGAGCAGCGTTCTGCCGCTGCGGAACAGCATCCGTCCGCTCGCGCTGAGGGCGCCGCCCAGGGCCTTCCCGCCCGACGAGAGCATCCGGGTCAGCCCGCCGATGGTGGTGAGGCCCTTGGTCGAGGGGAACAGGATCCCCAGGAAGGCGAGGCCCAGGCTGAGGGCGTTGCCGTTGCCCATGGCGTAGTCGACCAGGGCCTTGGCGAAGAGGATCGCGCCCAGCCCGAAGGCCACGAGACCCAGCGGGCCCGTCACGACGGCCGCGACGAGGGTGAGCACCAGCGTCACGATCTCCAGGACCTTGAAGAAGGTCGAGACGAACTTCTTCCAGAAGCTCTTCTTCGGCTTCTTGACGGGGCGTGACACCAGCCGGGCCGCCTCGTGCAGGGTGTCCTCGAGGATCTTCGCCTCGGCCTGGAGGGCGTCCTGCTCGGCGTCCACCTCATTGCGCGCTCTGGTCAGTTCCGGATCGTTCTCGGCCAGCGGCTGCCCGCCGACCCGCTCCAGCGCGGCGACCGTGTCCGCGGCGTTCTCCGCCCGGTCCTGTGAGTCCCCGAGAGCACGCGCGTACCGGGCCGTCGCGTCGGCCGCCATGTCGAAGGAGCGGTTGACGTTCTCCATGAACGTCTTGAGCTCCTGCTTGACGTAGGTGCGCAGGGCGTCGGCGGTCCGCCCCTCGAAGCCGCCGTCCTCGGCCTTCGTCAGCAGGGTGTCGAGGCCGCCACTGACCCGGCCGGCCAGATCGCTGAGGTCACGAAGCTCCTTGGTGATGCCCTCGACGACACCCGGGTCGCCCGTCACCGGATTGCCGGAGAACCCGACTCTGTTCCATTCGTCGGAGGTGGCCAAGGAGTCCTCCACGGTGTCCAGGACTTGGGGTCGCGCCGATGCGTCGGCGGGGGCGCCGCAGTACGGAAGGCAGACGTAGCGGGATGGGCGGAGAGTTCACGAAAGTGGCGCACGCCACAGTTTTCGCCGGTCAGCGGGCTGCGGCCGAAATCTCTTTGAACCGTTCGGACCCGAGTCCTCGTCTACAGGGCGTCCCGGCACCGACGGTCTGGGCGAGGCAGGACCGCTCCGCCACGGCCACCCAGGACACGGCTCGCCGAGGGCACGGCTTCCCGAAGACCCGATGAGAGGACGGAACGACATGGTTCGTGTTTCCTACGACTACGACCTGATGACCGTCCTCGCGCGCCACCTGTGGCACCTCCGGGACGAACTGGACATCGCCTCGCAGTCGGACAAGACGTTCGCCCCGGGCGACATCGGGCCGCGCCCGGAGACGGCCGAGGCGCTGGAGGATTTCTACGGCGCCTGGAAGAAGTCGTTCCGTGAGGGCTGGCAGGTCATGACCGACCTCGGGGACCTCCTCGACAAGGCGGGCAAGGCCTTCTACGACCAGGACGCCTCCCACGCCGCCGGCGCGGCCCAGCAGGTCACCGCCCAGGTCCGCGACGAGGCCACCCGGCACAACGAGATACGCAAGCAGAAGCTGAGCGGCAAGCTCCGCGCGGAGCAGGCCAGAAGGCTGGAGGCCCGCTACAAGACCCAGCAGGCACGCCTGAAGAAGGAACAGGACGCCCTGGTCGAGAAGCGGCGGAAGATCGACGAACAGACCGCGGCCCAGCAGAAGAGACAGGAAGAGCTGAACAAGGAGCAGGAGGAGCTCGCCAAGAAGCGGGAACCCCTGCTGAAGCAGCAGGACGAACTCCAGGCCAGACAGCAGCAGCTCTGGCAGGAGGAGAAGGATCTCCTCAAGCAGCGCGACGAGAAGCTCCAGGCCGAGCGGGACAAGCTGCAGAAGGAGTACGAGGCACTCCGCAAGGACCAGGAGCCTCTGCTGAAGCAGCAGGAGGAACTCCGGCTCAAGCAGCAGCAGCTCTGGGCGGACGAGAAGGCCCTCCGTGCGGAGCGGGACGCGGCCATGGAGAAGAAGGTCACCGCGCTCGAGCAGGAGCAGAAGGCCTACGACGGCAGGCAGGACGCCCTCCAGGAGAAGCAGGAAGCCCTCTGGAAGGAACGGGAAACACTGCTGGGCAAGGGCGGTGCCACCCAGGCCGAGCTCGACGCCTGGCAGCGGAAGCAGGACGCTCTCGACAAGGAGCGGGACGCCCTGTGGGAGTCCGAGGGCAAGGGGCTCGCCGCGCGATGGGATGCCCTGGAGCAGGAACAGCGCGAGCAGGAGAAGGCGTTCGCCCCGTTCCGTGAGCGGCAGAAGGAACTCGATGACGAGCGTGACGCGCTGAGCCGCGCCCAGGAGCCCCTCTCCGAGCGGCAGGACGGACTCCAGACCAGGCAGAAGGACCTCTGGGCCCTGGAGAAGTCCACCCAGAAGGAGGTCGAGGACGCCATGGCGAAGAAGCAGGACCGCCTGGACGCCGACCGCGCCGACCTCCAGACGCGGCTGGACCCCCTGGACCAGGAGTCGAAGGACCTGCAGGACCGCCAGAAGGAGTTGTGGGACGACCAGTCGGAGACCGACAAGGCGCAGACCGCGCTGACCGAGGAGGAGAAGCCCGTCCAGCAACGGGAGCAGGACCTCCAGGACCGCTTCGGCGAGGAGCAGGACAAGCTGCGCGACTGGGATCCGGATCGCGACGACGACGTCGGTCTGCGCAGGGGAATGCGCGGCCAGCTGGACGATCTGCCCGAGGAGGCCTTCGTCCCCAAGGGCTACACGATCGATGACGGCAACAGCACCACGACGGTGTCGTACCAGCTCGACGAGAACGGTGAGATCAAGGTCGACAAGGAGGGCAACCCCGTCGAGACGACGACCACCGTCACCAACAAGAACACGGGGCTGACCTACTCCGAGACCTACCGTCAGCTGCCGTCGGGTGACGGCGACTCCGTGACGACGACCCGGAGCTCCGACGGTTCCGTCACCAAGGTCTACACGGACGCCTCACCCGAAGGAGCGGCCGACGGGACGATGACGCGCTACGTCACCGACGAGACCGGCCGGGACACCCTCCAGATCTGGACCAAGCGGC
This sequence comes from Streptomyces sp. CA-210063, assembly GCF_024612015.1. Lineage (NCBI taxonomy): Bacteria > Bacillati > Actinomycetota > Actinomycetes > Kitasatosporales > Streptomycetaceae > Streptomyces > Streptomyces sp. CA-210063. Next base: position 2,653,451 of record NZ_CP102512.1, on the reverse strand, counting down.
CCGGTGAGGACTGGTCGTTGACGATGGACAAGGAGACCTACCTCAACTCCGACGCCGGCAGGGAGGACGTCCAGCAGCGCCTGGACAGGCCTCCCGCCTATCTCACGGTGGAGAAGCCGCTCGTCGACGGTGACGGCCGCCCGTCCGGCTCCTCCGCCCCCGGGGAGAGGACCGCGCTGGGGGACGGCGTCACGCGTACCGACTACACGGGCGCCGACGGTTCCGTCACGAAGGTCGTCACGAACGAGGTCACGGGCATCCGCTACGTGGCCGGCGCGAACAACGAGGTTCAGGAGATCTGGCAGCGGCGCGAGGACGGTTCCTGGTACCTGAAGGAGTCCGCCACCCAGCACGAGCGGTACAGCAACCTGCCTCCTCCTCTGGGGGAACTCGGCGAGAACTGGCGCTGACCCCCACCCGCGCGTGACTCCCCCCGCGCCCCCGAAGCTCCCTGCGCGCGTCCTGTGGCGCCGCCGGGTCCGTCGCGCACCGAACCGACCGGTGCGCGCCCAGGCAACAGAAAACGAGGTGCACCATGCCCAAGAACGTCATTGACGATGAGGAAATCGAAGCAACGGCGAAGAAGCTCGACTCCGCCGTCAGCGACACGCTGGTCCCCCAGCTGTCCTCGCTGCAGGCCGACGTCGAGAACCTCCTCCAGGGAGGCCTGCTGCTGACGGCGACCAGCCCGAAGATGCAGACGTCCTACGCGAACTTCAACAAGTCGCTGACCGAGGCTGTGAACAACATCACGCAGTTCTCCAAGCAGTTCCGGGACATCTGCAACGCCGTCAACAACCTGGACTCGCAGATCGCCGGCGGCATCCCCAGCTGAGCCCGTTCCACCCCCGAAACCGGGATGCCGACCCGGATTCCCCCTCCGTCGGCATCCCCTCCGCAGGGGCGCCGGTCCATCTCCCCCGGACCGGCGCCCCTGTTCGATTTTTCGGACAACTGATCGGTAATCTCAGGTTCCTCTCAACAACCCTTGAAAGCTGCCGAACGACTCATAGACTCCCTCATACGGAACCTCACGTTCCACCCACGAACCGTGAGGTCACCCCGGGTACCCGTGCTCAGCCCTGCCCAGCCCACGCCGCCGTCGCGGCGCACGACCGGACCGGCACAGAAGACTCACGCCGGCCCTGGGGGAATCTATGAGAACGTCCATGCCCAGACCCGTTCGGACGGGGAGAGCTCCCGCCTCCGGCGAAGCACCGCCCTCACCCTCCGGAGAAGCGGCACTCTCCGGTGACGGCTTCGTCCGCGGGCTCTACGAAGAACACCACGGTCCGCTTCTCCGCTATGTGTCCGGTCTGATACGCGGCGACCGGCAGCGTGCCGAGGACTTCGTCCAGGAGACCCTGGTACGCGCGTGGCTGAGCACCGCGGACCAGCCGCCGGGCTGGTCACCGTCCCGCGCCTGGCTGATGAGGGTGGCGCACAACCTGGTGATCGACTGGGCGCGGCGCGAGCGCCCGCACGCCGAGATCCAGCACGAACACACCTTGGAGCATCACGCCGAGACCGTGGACCCGATGAGCCAGGCAGAGGAGCGCCGCTTCCTGGTCCACGCCCTCTCCCGGCTCTCGCACCCCCACCGCGAGGTGCTCTTCTACGTCTACGTCCTCGGCTGCACCGGTCCCGACGCCGCCGACGCCCTGGGCATACCGCCGGGCACGGTGAAGTCCCGGACCCATCACGCGATACGGGAGCTGCGCCGTCGGCACCCGGAACACACGCAGGCGGCGGCATGACCACGCCCGCGGTGACGAGCCCCGGCCCGGCCACGTCCGCCCAGGCCGCCCCCGACTCGGCGTACGGATCGGTCCTCGCCCTGGGGAAGCCCAACGACTCCCTGCTCGCGGTCGTCATCGTGGCCGTGGTCGTCCTGCTGCTGCTCTTTCCGCTGCTCCGGCACGTGATTCGCAAACGGGGCGGCTGGCGGCGCTTCAGGCGTGGCGTCGGCCGTGAGCTGACCCTGACCCGGCGGGCGTTCGGTGAACCGCTGCGCACCTACCGGCGTCACCGTCGCGGCGTACGTGCCCTGGCCCGTCAGCTGTCCGACCCCCGAGGTGGCCTGCTCGTACGGCGGCTGCTGGACGCGGCCGCGGCGGCTCTGGCCGACGCGCCGGGGGCGGTGCCCCACGCCGTGCGGACGGAACCCGGGCTCGCGGCCGTACAGATCGCGGCCCGCCCGCTGCCCGAACCGCCCGCCCCCTGGGAGACGCCCGCCGAGCCCGGCCCGCAGCGCTGGGAGCTTCCTCTGGAGGAGGCGGACGGACTGTCGCAGGGCCGGCCTCGCACGGGTGCGCACCTGCGTCCGCTGCCGGTCGCCATCGGCATGGCGGACGACGCCTGTGTCCACCTCGATCTGGCCGCCGGACCACGGCTGATCACCGTCGAGGGCGACGCCGCCGCCCGGGGCCGACTGCTCCAGGCGCTGGCCGCACAGCTGGACCGGCCCGGCAGCGGGGCCTCGGTCACCGTCACGGACGGGGTTCATCCGCAGTACCGGGGGCAGCGGCTCGACGCCGTGCTGCGCGACCTGGAAGAGGCGGCCGAGGAGCACAGGGAGACCGAGGACGCCGGTGAGTTCGACGAGTCCGGGCGCGCCGCCACGACCGTGGTCGTCTGCGCCGCCCCCGGCCGGGAACAGGCCCGCCGGCTGAGCGCCCTCGCCGCCTCGGGCGCCGTCGTCTGCCTGATCGACGGCCGGGTGGCGGGGCACAGCTGGGCCCTGCGGGTCGACGGACGCGGCCGGGTGGTCGCGCCCGAGCTGGGGCTGGACGCGGACTCGGCTCCGCTGGGCGGAGCCGTCGCCGCCGCCGTCCGGGCGGACCGCCGTCGGCTGCGCCGCGAGTCGGCCCCGCGCCGGGGCACACCCACGCGGCAGCGGCCCCGCACCCGGGAACACCAGCCGCGGGAACTCGAGGAAGCCCTGCGACTCGAGGAAACCCTGCGACTCGAGGAGACCCAGACGCTTCCAGAGGAAACCCAGGCGCTCGAGGAAGCCGAGGTCCCCCGGGAGGAGCCGTCGAGGTCCCCCCTCCAGGCCCCGGTCCCCGCCCGGACCACCACCGGACCCGACCTGCTGGCCGAACCGGCCGCCGCCCGGGACCGCACCACCGCGGCCTCCTCCGGCACCCGAGAGGACTAGGGCCCTTCTGATGGATCTCCGCGGCGTCGCGACGCCCGGCACGCACTCTCGCCGCACGGCGTGAAGGGACAGGTGGCTCCGCCACATGACCCTCCACGCCGCGCGCCGCGCGCACGCACCGAACGCCGCTCCTTCCTCCACGGAGATCCATCAGAAGGGCCCTAACGCCCGTCGGCAGGGGCCCCGAGCCCCGCGACCGGCCCCGGCCCGCGACACCGCACCCGAACCGCCCACCCCCGAGCCACCCCCAAGGGGCGCCGTGAAACTCCTCATCACCACGGTCGCCGTCGGCGACGCCACCGGCCACCAGGACGTGCTGTTGAGCGCGTCCGGAAGCACCCCCGTCGAGGACGTCGCCGCACATCTGGCCCAGCTGCGCGCCGGTGACACCGACGAGACCGGAACCCCGCTCGCCGCACCGGGACCGGCCCCGGCCTGCTACCTCGGCGACGAGCCCCTCGCCCCGGGCACCCCGCTGGCCGCCACCCGTCTGATGGACGGCAGCGTCGTCGCCCTCGGCGCCCCGCAGCCGTCCCCGGCCACCGCCTACGGCCCCGAACGCGACGCCATGCCGCAGCCGCACCGGACGGACCACTCACCGGTGGTCGAACTCCAGGTCGTGGGCGGCCCGGACGCCGGACGGGTGCACCCGCTCGGCCTCGGCACCCACGGCATCGGCCCGCTTGAGGACGCGGCCGTACCGCTCGAAGGCCGGGGCATGCCGGGCGAGGGCATCCGCGTGACCGTACGCCCGGACGGATCGGCCATCGTGGAGCTGCCCGAGGGCGGCCCGGCGCGGCTGTCCGTGCCGGAGCCGCCGGAGCACCGGGGCAGGCCCAACACCCCGTTGCTGCCGCTCGCGGAGCAGGACGAGGAAGACGCCGAGGACGCCGCGCCGGAGGGCGCCGCCGACGGCAGCGCGGAACTCCCCGACGGCTGGGTGCTCTGGCCCGTCGGCGCTGAGCTGTCCGTCGGTGAGTATCTGCTGCGGCTGGCCGAACCGACCTCCAGGGATGCCGCGGTGGTGCCGTCCGAGGGCGGCGGCGGTCTCGACTACAACCGGCCGCCGCGCATGCTGCCGCATCTGGCGCCCGAGCGGTTCCGGCTGCCCGGACCGCCCGATCCCCCCGGACGCAGACCGATCCCGCTGCTCGTGGCCCTCGCCCCGATGGTCTTCGGCGTCAGCATGATGTTCTTCCTGAACTCGTACTTCTATCTGATCTTCATGTTCCTTTCGCCGGTGCTGATAGCGGCGAACTACGTCAGCGGACGACGGCAGGCCCGCAAGGACTACGAGGAGAAGTCCAGCGTCTACCGGCAGCGCCGGGCCTCGCTGGAGGAGGACGTCCGGCAGAAGGTCGCCACCGAGCGGCGGCTGCGCACCGAGAGCGCGCCCGACCCGGCGGTGGCCGGACTGTGGGCGGTCGGTCCCGGCCGGCGGCTGTGGGAACGGCGTCGCGGCGACCCGGACCACATGGCCCTGCGCATCGGCACCGCCCCGCAGCCGTCCCTGCTCGGCATCGACGACACCGCCCGCGAGGACAACCACACCGCCGTCCACTGGACGATCCCGGACGCCCCCGTCGGCGTGGACCTCGTCGAGAGCGGCGTGGTGGGCCTGGCCGGAGCGGCCGGCCCCGTGCAGGCCCTGGCCCGCTGGATGACGGCCCAGGCCGCGGTCCTGCACACCCCGCGCGACCTGCGGATCGTCGTCCTCACCGACAAGGCCGCGCAGGACTCCTGGCACTGGGCGCGCTGGCTGCCCCACTCCCGCGACGGCCTGCCCGGCATCCGCGGCGGCGCCGTCACCCTGATCGGCAACGACCCGGAGACGGTCGCCAACCGCGTGGCCGAACTGGTCTCCACCCTGCGCACCCGCCAGCGGGCCGCCGAGTCCACCATGAGCAAGGCGCTGCTGAGCGAACCGGACGTCCTCGTGGTGATGGACGGCGCCCGCCGTCTGCGTGACGTACCCGGAGTGGTCTCGATCCTCAAGGAGGGCCCGGCCGTCCGGATCTTCCCGCTCTGCCTGGACCAGGAGGAACGGCTCCTGCCGGAGGAGTGCACCGCCGTGGTCCGCCACGAGAACCACCGGCTGACCCTGTGCCGCACCGGCCGGCCCGACATCACCGACATCCGCCCGGACCTGGTCGAACCCGAGTGGTGCGAACGCGTGGCCCGGGGCATCGCCCCGATCCGCGACGTCACCCCCGACGCCTCCGAGGGCCTGCCCACGAAGGTGGGACTGCTGGAACTCCTCGGCCTGCCCGAGCCGACCGCCGAGCAGATCGCGGCCCGCTGGGACCGGCGCCCGGCCTCCACCGGCGTCCTGCTGGGCGCCGGCTACGACGGCCCGGTCGCCTTCGACCTGGTCAAGGACGGCCCGCACGGCCTGGTGGCCGGCACCACCGGCTCCGGCAAGTCCGAACTCCTGCAGACCTTCGTGGCCACCCTCGCCGCGGTCAACCGGCCCGACGAACTCACCTTCGTCCTCGTCGACTACAAGGGCGGCAGCGCCTTCAAGGACTGCGTGGACCTGCCGCACACCCTCGGCATGGTCACCGACCTCGACAGCCACCTGGTGCAGCGCGCGCTCACCTCGCTGTCGGCCGAACTGACTCGCCGCGAGCACATCCTGGCCGAGGCCGGCGCCAAGGACCTGCCCGAGTACCAGGGCATGCGCCGCCGCAACCCCGACCTTCCGCCCGTGCCCCGGCTGGTGATCGTCATCGACGAGTTCGCCACCCTCTACCGCGAGATCCCGGACTTCATCCCCGGCCTGGTGAGCATCGCCCAGCGCGGCCGCTCCCTCGGCATCCACCTCGTCCTCGCCACCCAGCGCCCGGCCGGCGTGGTCAGCTCCGACATCCGGGCCAACACCAACCTGCGCATCGCGCTCCGGGTCACCGACGCCGCGGAGAGCATGGACGTCATCGACACCAAGGACGCCGTCAGCATCTCCCCGGCCACCCCCGGCCGCGCCCTCGCCCGCCTCGGCCACGGCACCGTCGTGCCCTTCCAGACCGCCTACGCCGGAACACTCCTGCCCGGCGCGAAGGCGTCCCCGGAGCCCCGGGAACAGCAGACCGTGGAGGAGGCCCGCGTCTGGGGCACCGAACTCCACTGGCAGCGCCTCGGCCGCGCCGCCGGACTCCCCGGCACGGCGGAATCGGACCAGGGCGGCGACCCGCAGGAGGACACGGCGGGCGACGATGTCGCCACCGACCTCAACGCCCTGGTGGCGGCGGTCTCCGAGGCCGCCGAACTCACCGGATGCGCCCCGCAGCCCAGCCCCTGGCTCCCGGCCCTCGACCAGCACCTCCTCATCGACGACCTGCCCCAGCCCGACGAAACCGGCGGCGCCCGCCTGGCCCCCGTCTCCTGGGGTCTGTCCGACCTGCCCGAGGCACAGGCCCAGCTGCCCGTCCGACTGGACTTCGCCGAATTCGGACACCTGTACGTCATCGGCATCCCGCGGTCCGGCCGCTCCCAGGTGCTCCGCACCATGGCCGGAGCCCTCGCCCAGGGCCACTCCAGCGCCGACGTCCACCTCTACGGCATCGACTTCGCCGGCGGCGCCCTCACCGCGCTGGGCGTGCTCCCGCACTGCGGCGCCGTCGTGCCCCGGGGCGACATCGAGCGCCTGGAGCGGCTGTTCGCCCGGCTCGACGGCGAACTGGAACGCCGCCAGGAACTCCTCACCGAGCGCCACGCCGGCAACCTCACCGAGCTCCGCGAGGCCGTCCGCTCCGGCACCCGGCCGCCGCACATCATGCTGTTCATCGACGGCTGGGACGCGCTGATCGAGGCTGTCGCCGACCACAACGGCGGCCGCCTGGTGGAACAACTCAACCGGCTCCTGCGCGAGGGCGCCGCCGCGGGCCTGCACGTCGTCGCCACCTCCGAACGCGCCCTGCTCTCCGGCCGGGCCACCGCCCTCAACGACAACAAGCTGCTGCTGCGCCTGAACGACAAGACCGACTACCACGCCGTCGGCAAGCGGGCGCGCGACGTCCCCGACCTCGTCCTCCCCGGCCGCGGCTTCACCTCGGACGGCGGCACCGAGATCCAGGTGGCGCTGCTCGCCCCCGGCGCCACCGGCCAGGAACAGGCCGAGGCGCTCCGCCGGATCGGCGCCGAGGCGACCCGCCGCGACGCCGGACTCCCGGCCGACCGCAGGCCGGCCCGTATCGGCACCCTGCCGGTGAAGGTCACGTTCACGGACGCGTACGAGAAGGTGGGGAAGGAGTTCCGCCGGCCGATGTGGGGCCTGCTGGGCCTCGGCGGCGACGACGTCTCCCCGGTGGGCGTGGACTTCGCGGACACCGCGCCGACCTTCTCGGTCGTCGGCCCGCCCGGCTCCGGCCGCAGCACCGCCCTGGCCGCCCTGGCCGTCTCCCTGCTCGCCTCCGGCACCCGCCTGGTCGTCCTCGCCCCACGCGAGTCGCCGCTGCGCACCCTCGGCAACCACCCCGGCGTACGGCTGATCACCGCGACCGAGCCCACGGTCGAGGAGTTCACGGAGGCCCTGGAGGCCGGCGGCGGACCCCGGGTCGTCATGGTGGACGACGCCGACCTGTTCGTCCTGCCGGACATCGACCAGAACCTGCGTTCCCTGGCCCAGTCCGGGAGGGACCACGGCATCGGCATCGTCATCGCCGCCACCGCGGAGACCATGACGGGCGCGATGGGCTGGCTCAGCGCCCTGAAACGGCACCGCAAGGGCGTCCTCCTCGGCCCGCAGAGCATCCTGGAGGGCGACTTCGTCGGCGCCCGCCTGGCCCACGCCCATCTGCGCGGCGGCCGCAAACCCGGCCGCGGCCTCACCGTCGACCCGCGTACGGGAGAACTGATCAACGTGCAGATCCCGGAGACCGTCCTCGACGGCGACGAGGGGATCGACACGACGGTCTGACCCCGGCCGGGAGACCGCAGCGCCTGGGGACGAGGACTTCCCGGGCGCTGCCTTAGGCTTACGGAGTGACCAACAGCAGCGACCGGAGTCAGGCAGTGGGCGTCAAGACATACGAAGTACGCACTTATGGATGTCAGATGAACGTCCACGACTCCGAACGCCTGTCCGGTCTCCTGGAGGAGGCCGGGTACGTGCGCGCACCCGAGGACGCCGGCGAGGGCAACGCCGACGTCGTCGTCTTCAACACCTGCGCCGTACGGGAGAACGCCGACAACCGCCTCTACGGCAACCTCGGCCGCCTCGCCCCGATGAAGACCGCCCGCCCCGGCATGCAGATCGCCGTCGGCGGCTGTCTGGCCCAGAAGGACCAGGACACCATCGTCAAGAAGGCGCCGTGGGTGGACGTCGTCTTCGGCACGCACAACATCGGCAAGCTGCCCGTCCTGCTGGAGCGCGCCCGCGTCCAGGACGAGGCCCAGGTCGAGATCGCCGAATCCCTCGAGGCCTTCCCCTCCACGCTGCCGACCCGCCGCGAGAGCGCCTACGCCGCCTGGGTCTCGATCTCCGTCGGCTGCAACAACACGTGCACGTTCTGCATCGTCCCGGCCCTGCGCGGCAAGGAGAAGGACCGCCGCACCGGCGACATCCTCGCCGAGATCGAGGCCCTGGTCGGCGAGGGCGTCTCCGAGATCACCCTGCTCGGCCAGAACGTGAACGCGTACGGCAGCGACATCGGCGACCGCGAGGCGTTCAGCAAGCTGCTGCGGGCCTGCGGAAGGATCGAGGGGCTGGAGCGCGTCCGCTTCACGTCTCCCCACCCCCGCGACTTCACCGACGACGTGATCGCGGCGATGGCCGAGACGCCGAACGTGATGCCGCAGCTGCACATGCCGCTCCAGTCCGGCTCGGACACCGTCCTGAAGGCCATGCGCCGCTCCTACCGCCAGGAGCGCTACCTGGGGATCATCGAGAAGGTCCGCGCCTCCATCCCGCACGCGGCCATCACCACCGACATCATCGTGGGCTTCCCCGGCGAGACCGAGGAGGACTTCGAGCAGACGATGCACGTGGTCCGCGAGGCCCGCTTCACCCAGGCCTTCACCTTCCAGTACTCCAAGCGCCCCGGAACCCCGGCGGCCACCATGGAGAACCAGATCCCCAAGCAGGTCGTCCAGGCCCGCTACGAGCGCCTCGTGGCCCTCCAGGAGGAGATCTCCTGGGAGGAGAACAAGAAGCAGGTCGGCCGCACCCTGGAGCTGATGGTCGCCGAGGGCGAGGGCCGCAAGGACGGCGCCACCCACCGCCTCTCCGGCCGCGCCCCCGACAACCGCCTGGTCCACTTCACCAAGCCCGACCAGGAAGTCCGCCCCGGCGACGTCGTGACCGTCGAGATCACGTACGCCGCCCCGCACCACCTCCTCGCCGAGGGCGCCGTCCTGGACGTGCGCCGCACGCGCGCGGGTGACGCCTGGGAGAAGCGGAACGCCGCGCCTGCGGAGAAGTCGAGCGGGGTGCTGCTCGGGCTGCCGAAGATCGGGGTACCGGAGCCGTTGCCGGTGGCGACGACGGGTGGCTGCGGCGCCGGGCACTAGCGGGTCGAGCTCGGTCGGCTCTGTGGTTCGCGGGCTGCGGGTGCGTGGCGGTTGTTCGCGTAGTTCCCCGCGCCCCTGACGGGGCGCGGCCGTCACCCCTCAGCCGCAGTGGTTACCCTGCGCCTCATGCTCGTAGCCGCTGCCGTATGCCCTTGCCCGCCGTTGCTCGTGCCCGAGGTCGCCGCGGGCGCGGCGCCCGAGCTGGACACGGCTCGTGACGCGTGCGCGGACGCGCTCGGGGTGCTCGCCGCCGCTCGGCCCGACCGGCTGGTGGTCGTGGGCGCCGCCGAACACGGTGGACCGTACCCGGAGGGCTCGCGCGGCTCCTTCCGGGGCTTCGGCGTGGACCTCGACGTCCGCTTGGGGTGCGGCGGCGGCACGGTGCCCCCGGAACCCCGGCTGCCCGCCTCCCTCGCCGTCGCCGCCTGGCTGCTCGACCGCAGCGACTGGGCCGACGCCCCCGTGGAAGGGCTCGGCGTGGAGGAACCGCTCGCCGTCGAGCGGTGTGTCCACATCGGACGGGACATCGCCGCGTCGGCCGCGCGGGTGGCCCTGCTGGTGATGGGCGACGGCAGCGCGTGCCGCACGCTCAAGGCCCCGGGGTATCTGGACGACCGCGCGGCCGGCTTCGACGCGGAGATCGCGCGCGCTCTCGCCACCGCGGACATCGCCGCCCTGAAGGCGCTGGACCCCGGGCTCGCACGCGAGCTGCAGGCCTCCGGCCGCGCCCCCTGGCAGATCCTGGCGGGCGCCGCCGAGGACGCCGGCCTGGGCGGCGGCTTGCTGTACGACGACGCGCCGTACGGAGTGGGCTATCTGGTGGCCGCCTGGTCGTAGACCGAACTCGGCGGGTGGGACACGACGGTCGGACACGGCGGACGGCCGGGAGCCGTTGTGGCTCCGCGGCCGTCCGCCGATGTGCAGGTGTTCAGGAAGCGGGAGGCGGCGGCGTGGAGTCACCGCCCGGAGGCTGACGCGTGGGGCCGCCACCCGTGTGCGGGGGCGTGATGCCGCCGTCGTCCTCCTTGTGCGCGAGTCGGTCCATGGCGTGCTTCGCCTTGCCCGTGCCCGACTGGATCTTGTCGCTGTACTTGCCCTTGGTCGTCTTGTCGACCGTCTGCGCGGCCTTGTCGAGACCGTGCTGGATCTTGCCCTCATGCTTCTGCGCGAGGTGCGAGACCTTGTCCTTGGCCGGGGAGAGTTTGGATTTCACGTTATCCAGCAGACCCATGGTTCACCTTCCCGCGCGGTCGGTTACTTGCGGGCGCCTTCACTGGCCTCGTTGTCGGCCGCCTTCTCGGCGGTCTGCTGCTTCGGGATCTCCACGTCGTCTGCCTCGTCGACACCCTCCGCCGCAGGCTCGGGCGACTCGGCCTCGTGGTCGGCCGCGGCTTCGGGCCGGTCGGCCTCCGTCGATCCTTTCGCCTCGTCCGACTCCTCAGCCTCGGTCTCGGCGGCCGGCGCGGACACCGTCACGGCGGCCTCGTCCGCGTCCTTCGCCTTGCGACGGAACAGTGAAAAAACGCCCATATCAACCTCAATGCTAATCATGCGGGTTAATTCCCGCGCTCTCCCGGAGCGTCCCATTGCGTCACCCGGGTCGCCGGTACTCGAATCCGGCGCTTCGAACTCGCAACACGCAACGACCCCGGCCCCCTCGCGTCACGTAGCTCGTTCGAGAAGAGGCCCCGACATTTGCGAGACTGGGGCGGTGAGTAGCGCAGTTCCCCCTCCGCGGGTCATCGCCGTCGTCGGACCGACCGCGGCCGGAAAGTCCGATCTGGGTGTCTTTCTGGCCCAGCGCCTCGGCGGCGAGGTCGTCAACGCCGATTCCATGCAGCTCTACCGGGGGATGGACATCGGCACCGCCAAGCTGACCCCCCGGGAGCGCGACGGAGTCCCGCACCACCTGCTGGACATCTGGGACGTCACGGTCACCGCCAGCGTCGCCGAGTACCAGCGGCTCGCCCGCGCGCGCATCGACGCCCTGCTCGCCGAGGGCCGCTGGCCGATCCTGGTGGGCGGCTCCGGGCTGTACGTCCGCGGGGCCGTCGACAACCTCGAGTTCCCCGGCACCGACCCCGACGTCCGCGCCCGCCTGGAGGAGGAGCTGATCCTGCGCGGCTCCGGCGCGCTGCACGCCCGGCTCGCCGCCGCCGACCCCGAGGCCGGGATCGCGATCCTGCCCAGCAACGGCCGCCGTATCGTCCGCGCCCTCGAAGTGATCGAGATCACCGGAAAGCCGTTCACGGCGAACCTGCCGGGCCATGACTCGATCTACGACACCGTCCAGATCGGCGTCGACGTGGCGCGCCCCGAACTCGACGAGCGCATCACCCGCCGCGTCGACCGCATGTGGGACGCCGGACTCGTCGACGAAGTGCGCGCACTCGAGGCGCAAGGGTTGCGCGAGGGGCGTACGGCGTCGCGTGCGCTCGGCTACCAGCAGGTCCTCGCCGCGCTCGCCGGGCAGTGCACCATGGACGAGGCGCGCGCCGAGACGGTACGTGCCACCAAGCGCTTCGCGCGCCGCCAGGATTCATGGTTCAGACGCGACCCGCGGGTGCATTGGCTCAAGGGGGGTCTCGCCGACCTGACGGAACTCCCGCAGCTCGCACTGACGTTGCTCGAACGACCGGTTACAGCCTGATCACGTCATGGCATCGGGTCGCCCCGGCGGTCATCCCGGCCTCCGGGGGCGTGCCATCATCGAGCTTCGATCGACCAAGTGGAGTCCGAGTTGGGAGGGCGCGTGGCGATGGAGGCCGGCCCTCGCGACACCGCACAAGGCGCGGAGCACAGCACCGCGGAGGACGCGGAGCAGCTGGTTACCGAGGGGTACGCACTGGACCCCGACGGCGATCCGCTGAGCCCGGACGGGCCCGACGACCAGACTCCCGGTGGCGTGAGCGACGACGGACCGGAACCGGACGAGATGTCCGGGCCGGAGGTCGAGGTCGAGCTGCGCCCCCAGCGCAGGCTGCGGCTCTGGCAGCTCGCGCCCATCGTGGGCCTCGCCGCGGTCGGCTCCCTGATGTTCGCCTTCCCGCTCGCCTTCGAGTTCGGTGACGGCGGCGCCGTGGTCGCCATGCTCGGTCTGCTGATCTGCGCCACCGCCGCCGGCTGGGGCATGATGGCCGCCCGCCGGGTCGGCTACACCTGGCCGGGCCTGCCCCAGCGGGGCTCCGGCCGCCGTCCGGACTGGCGGCTCGTCCTCGCGTACGCCCTGGTGCTCGCCGCGGTCGCCTTCCTGGCCGTGTGGCGGGTGGCCCGGCTCCGCTGAGGCCCGGTCCTCGGACGCGCTGTCGTACCCACGCCGTACGATCGAGGAATGAGCACGCGGATCGCCTTCCTCAAGGGGCACGGGACCGAGAACGACTTCGTGATCGTCCCGGACCCCGAGAACGTCATCGACCTCTCCCCGGCCACCGTCGCCGCCCTGTGCGACCGCCGCGCGGGCATCGGGGGCGACGGCGTGCTGCACGTCGTACGGTCCGCCGCGCACCCCGAGGCCAAGGAGCTGGCGGCCGAGGCGGAGTGGTTCATGGACTACCGCAACGGCGACGGGTCGATCGCCGAGATGTGCGGAAACGGCGTCCGGGTGTTCGCCCGCTACCTCCAGCACTCCGGTCGGGTCACCGAAGGCGATCTCGCCATCGCCACGCGCGGGGGCGTGAAGAGCGTCCACATCGCCAAGAACGGCGACATCACGGTCGGCATGGGCGGCGCGCGCCTGCCCGAAGGCGACGTCACGGTGAGCGTCGGCGAGCGCAGCTGGCCCGCGCGCAACGTGAACATGGGCAACCCGCACGCGGTCGCCTTCGTCGACGACCTCGCCGACGCCGGCGATCTGTACGCGCCGCCGCCCTTCAGCCCGGCCTCCGCCTACCCGGACGGGGTCAACGTCGAGTTCGTCGTCGACCGCGGCCCGCGCCACGTGGCGATGCGCGTCCACGAGCGCGGCTCCGGCGAGACCCGCTCCTGCGGCACCGGCGCGTGCGCCGTCGCCGTGGCCGCCGCCCGCCGCGACGGCGCCGACCCGGCCGTCACGGGAACCCCGGCGACGTACACCGTCGACGTGCCCGGCGGAACGCTCGTCATCACCGAACGGCCGGACGGCGAGATCGAGATGACCGGTCCCGCGGTGATCGTCGCCGAGGGCGAGATCGACGCCAAGTGGCTGGAAAACGCGGCGCGTTGAGGTGTGGTAGGGCTTGACATGGCGGCGTCCGGAGCGTGTGCGCCGAACGCATCCAAGTCAACGTGGCGTTCAGACGTACGAATCCATGGCGCGCCCCGGGTGGAGTGGCTCAAAACCGTAAACGTCGGAACCATCGCTCGAATGGGTGATCCGTTTCACGCTCGGCGAGAGGCGGTCGGACGGGCGTGATGGGCTCGGTAGCATCAAGCACCGGCACGGACGGGGGAACGACACGATCCCCTGAGCCGCCGCACGCCATGGGGCACCCGTCCGCCGGTCCACGCAGCCGGAGGTGCCCATGAGCGCGGAGGCCACGAACCCCGCCGTATCGCCCGCCCCTGCGCCGCCCACAACGAACCGCAGGAAGGGCCGACCCCGTATCGACCTGCGCCGTCTGGGCCGCGCCGCACTCCTGGGCCCGGCCACCCGCGACCGGTTGCCCGACGCGATCAGCCATCTCGCCGACGCGCACCGCGCCCACCATCCCGACGCCGACCTGGACCCGCTGCGCCGGGCGTACGTCCTCGCCGAGTCCTCGCACCGCGGTCAGATGCGCAAGAGCGGTGAGCCGTACATCACACACCCGCTCGCCGTGACACTGATCCTCGCCGAACTCGGCGCCGAGACAACGACGCTGACGGCCTCTCTGCTCCATGACACCGTCGAGGACACGGATGTGACCCTCGATCAGGTGCGCGAGGAGTTCGGCGAGGAGGTGCGCTATCTCGTCGACGGCGTCACCAAGTTGGAGAAGGTCGACTACGGCGCCGCCGCCGAGCCCGAGACCTTCCGCAAGATGCTCGTCGCCACCGGCAACGACGTCCGCGTGATGTCGATCAAACTCGCCGACCGGCTGCACAACATGCGCACCCTCGGCGTGATGCGCCCCGAGAAGCAGGAACGCATCGCCAAGGTCACCCGGGACGTGCTGATCCCGCTCGCCGAACGGCTCGGCGTCCAGGCGCTCAAGACCGAGCTGGAGGACCTCGTCTTCGCGATCCTCCACCCCGAGGAGTACGAGCACACACGCGCACTCATCGTCGACAACGCCGCGCGGGAGAACGACCCGCTCGCCGAGATCTCCGAAGAGGTGCGCGGCGTCCTGCGCGAGGCCGGCATCCAGGCCGAAGTCCTCATAAGGCCACGGCACTTCGTCTCCGTGCACCGGGTCTCCCGAAAACGCGGACAGCTGCGCGGCTCCGACTTCGGCCGGCTCCTGGTCCTCGTCAACGAGGACGCCGACTGCTACGCGGTCCTCGGCGAACTGCACACCTGCCTCACGCCCGTGGTCTCGGAGTTCAAGGACTTCATCGCCGTACCGAAGTTCAACCTCTACCAGTCGCTGCACACGGCCGTCGCCCGCGGCGACGGCCAGGTCGCCGAAGTCCTCATCCGTACGCACCAGATGCACAAGGTCGCCGAGGCCGGCGTCGTCGCGCTGGGCAATCCCTACGCCGCTCCCGCGGAGGAGCAGACCGACGGCGAGGGCGAGCGCGTCGACCCGACCCGCCCCGGCTGGCTCTCCCGGCTCCTCGACTGGCAGGAGGCGGCACCGGACGCGGACATGTTCTGGTCGACCCTGCGCGAGGACCTCGCCCAGGACCGCGAGATCACCGTCTTCCGGCCCGACGGGGGCACGTTGGGCCTTCCCGAGGGCGCCAGCTGCGTGGACGCCGCGTACGCACAGTACGGCGAGGACGCGCACGCCTGCATCGGCGCCCGCGTCAACGGCCGCCTGGCGACGCTGAGCACGGTCCTGAAGGACGGCGACACGGTCCAGCTCCTCATGGGCCAGGACCCCGCCTCCGAGCCCTCCAGAGAGTGGCTGGAGCACGCCCGCACGCCCGGCGCGCGCATCGCCATCCAGCGCTGGCTCGCCACCCACCCCTCGCCCGCCGCCGAGGAGCACGAGGAGCGTGACGGCGAACGCAAGGACGAGACCCCGGCCCCCCGCCCCGCCCACGACGAGGCCGCCGCCACCTCCGGCGCCGCGAACGCCGTGGTCGTCGTCGGCCGGCCCGAGGTGAGCGTCCGCCTCGCCGGCTGCTGTACGCCCGTACCGCCCGACGAGGTCACCGGATTCGCCGTCCGCGGGGGAGTGGTGACCGTGCACCGCGTCGAATGCGCCGCCGTGACGCGCATGAAGGGCCTGGGGCGCGCGGAGATCGATGTGCGCTGGGGCGACACCACGGAGTTCCGGGTCACCCTCGTCGCCGAGTCCTTCCAGCGGCCCCACCTCCTCGCCGATCTCACCGAGGCCATCGCCCTGGAGGGCGTCGCCATCGTCTCCGCCACCGTCGAGCCGCCGACCCAGCAGCGCGTCCGGCACACCTACACGCTGCAACTCCCGGACGCCGCCCACCTCCCGGCCCTGATGCGGGCCATGCGGAACGTGCCGGGCGTCTACGACGTGGGCCGGGCCCAGCACCAGGCGCCGGCCGCGCACTGATCCCGGCGGGCGGGCGTGCACCGGCGCCGGCGGGCGGGCGCAGACCGGCCCCGGCGGGTGGGGGCGGCTCGGCCGACGGCGGGCCGCTCGTTCGGGTGGGATCGCCGCGCGTCGTCACCGGGGAGCGGAGACGCGCTGGTAGCGGTGGTCCATGCCGCTCACCCCACGCCCCAGGAGCCGCCGCGTCCAGACGGCGCTGCTCGCCTCCGCCGTCTCCGTCTGCCTGATCGCCGCCGGCGCCCCCTCACCCGCCGTGCCCCTCGGCATCGGCGACCGGCTCTTCCCGCACCTCGGCAACCCGGGATACGACGTGCGGTCGTACGACCTCGACTTCACCTACCCCGGCAGCAACCGTCAGCCGCTCACGGCCGTCACCACGATCGACGCGCGAACCACCTCCCGCCTGGAACTGGTCAACCTTGACTTCTCGCACGGGAAAGTGCGTTCCGTCGAGGTCGACGGGGCACCCGCCGCCTTCACGAGCGCGGGCGAGGACCTGGTGATCACACCCCGGGAACCGCTCCCCGAGGACAGCCGGACACGCATCACCGTGCGGCACACCAGCAGCCCCGTGTACACGGGGGACGAGGAGGGCGGGTGGCTGCGGACCGCGGACGGGCTCGCGATGGCCAACCAGGCCGACGCGGCGCACGTGGTGTTCCCCTGCAACGACCACCCCTCCGACAAGGCGATGTTCACCGTCCGGGTCACCGTGCCCGACGGCTACACGGCCGTCTCCAACGGCGTCGCCGCCGGGACGGCCCGCGCCCCGGGCGGCACCACCTGGACGTACCGCACCGAGCACCCCATGGCCACCGAGCTGGCCCAGGTCTCCATCGGCCGCTCCGCCGTGCTGCACCGGGACGGCCCCGACGGCCTGCCCGTACGGGACGTGGTCCCGGCCAAGGACCGCGAGAAGCTCGAACCGTGGCTCAAGAAGACCCCCGCCCAGATCGAGTGGATGGAGGGCAAGGTCGGCCGGTACCCCTTCGAGACGTACGGCGTGCTGATCGCCGAGGCGCAGACCGGGTTCGAGCTGGAGACGCAGACCCTCTCCCTCTTCGAGAGGGAACTGTTCACACGGACCGAGTACCCCAAGTGGTACGTCGAGTCGATCATGGTGCACGAGCTGGCCCACCAGTGGTTCGGCAACAGCGTCAGCCCCCGCACCTGGTCCGACCTGTGGCTGAACGAGGGACACGCCACCTGGTACGAGGCCCTGTACGCCGAGGAGACCGCCGGCAGGTCCTTGGCGGCGCGCATGAAGGCCGCCTACGGCGCCTCCGACCGCTGGCGCGCCGCCGGGGGACCGCCGGCGGCGCCCAGGAAGCCCGAGGCCGGCCAGAAGATCGGCATCTTCAGGGCGAACGTCTACGACGGTGCCGCGCTCTTCCTGTACGCCCTGCGCGAGGAGATCGGCGGCCCCGCCTTCGCCCGGCTGCAGCGGACCTGGGTCGCCGTCCACCGGGACGGTGTCGCCTCGACCGCCGACTTCCAGGAACTCGCCTCCCGGATCGCCGGACGCGACCTGGGCGACTTCTTCCACGCCTGGCTGCATGAGGTGAAGACCCCGCCCATGCCGGGGCACCCGGACTGGGAGTCGGCTCCGGTGCGGGCGTCGGCGAAGCGGTAGGCGCCATCCACCCGGGCGTGGCCCCCGTGCGGGCGGGAATAACCCGGGTGACGAGACGGGGCGTGCCGTGCGACCATCTTCGAGTCGGCGGCGGGAATCTCCCGGGTGCCCCGGGCGTTGTCGCCAGTGACGGGTCGTGATCCGTCACCCCATCGGTATCCCCATCGACGTAAGGACCCAATGACCTCCTCTTCTTCCCCTTCCCAGGCCGCACAGAGCGCCTTCGCGCAGAACAACCCCGAAGGTCTTCGGGCCGATGCCCTGATGGAAGAGGACGTCGCCTGGAGCTTCGAGATCGACGGAGAGCGGGACGGCGACCAGTTCGACCGCTCCGAGCGCGCGGCTCTGCGCCGTGTCGCGGGCCTCTCCACCGAGCTCGAGGACGTCACCGAGGTCGAGTACCGCCAGCTCCGCCTGGAGCGCGTCGTACTCGTCGGTGTCTGGACCACGGGAACCGCGCGGGACGCGGAGAACTCGCTGGCCGAGCTGGCCGCCCTCGCGGAGACCGCTGGCGCGCTCGTGCTCGACGCGGTGTTCCAGCGCCGCGACAAGCCGGACGCGGCCACCTACATCGGCTCCGGCAAGGCCAACGAGCTGCGGGACATCGTCCTCGACGCGGGCGCGGACACCGTCATCTGCGACGGTGAGCTGAGCCCGGGCCAGCTCATCCACCTCGAAGACGTCGTCAAGGTCAAGGTCATCGACCGTACGGCCCTGATCCTCGACATCTTCGCCCAGCACGCCAAGTCCCGAGAGGGCAAGGCCCAGGTCGCGCTCGCGCAGATGCAGTACATGCTGCCGCGACTGCGAGGCTGGGGTCAGTCGCTCTCCCGGCAGATGGGCGGCGGCAAGGGCGGCGGCCTCGCCACCCGTGGTCCCGGTGAGACCAAGATCGAGACGGACCGTCGTCGGATCCGCGAGAAGATGGCGAAGATGCGCCGGGAGATCGCGGAGATGAAGACCGGCCGCGAGATCAAGCGTCAGGAGCGCCGCAGGAACAAGGTGCCTTCGGTCGCCATCGCCGGGTACACCAACGCCGGCAAGTCCTCGCTGCTCAACCGCCTCACCGGCGCGGGCGTCCTGGTCGAGAACGCGCTGTTCGCGACCCTCGACCCGACCGTGCGCCGGGCCGAGACCCCGAGCGGGCGGCTGTACACGCTGGCGGACACCGTCGGCTTCGTACGCCATCTGCCGCACCACCTCGTCGAGGCGTTCCGTTCCACGATGGAGGAGGTCGGCGACTCCGACCTGATCGTGCACGTGGTGGACGGTTCGCACCCGGCGCCGGAGGAGCAGCTGGCCGCCGTGCGCGAGGTCATCCGTGACGTGGGCGCGACCAACGTGCCCGAGATCGTGGTGATCAACAAGGCGGACGCGGCCGACCCGCTGGTGCTCCAGCGGCTGCTGCGGATCGAGACGCGCTCCATCGCGGTCTCGGCCCGCACCGGCCAGGGCATCGAGGAACTGCTCGCGCTGATCGACAACGAACTGCCGCGACCCTCGGTCGAGATCGAGGCCCTCGTGCCGTACACCCACGGCAAGCTCGTCGCCCGCGCCCACACCGAGGGCGAGGTGATCTCCGAGGAGCACACCCCGGAGGGCACCCTGCTCAAGGCCCGGGTGCACGAGGAACTGGCCGCGGACCTGGCACCGTACGTCCCGGCGGCGACGGCCTGACGGTCGGCTGATCCGCCTGGACGTCTGACGGTCGGCTGCTGATTCGCCCGGACGTCTGACGGCCGGCTGATCCGCCCGGACGTCTGACGGTCAGTTGCTGGTTCGCCCGGACGTCCCGAAGGCCCGCCCCCTCCGCCGAGGGGCGGGCCTTCGGTATGTGCGGGGGCACCGGCCGCTTGGTGCCCCCGCACACCCCCCGTCCGTCCCCCGCGCTACGCGGTCTTCTCCTTGACCTCGTAACCGGGGGAGGTCTCCAGCTCGCTCTCGGCCATCGAGCGGGCGCGTCCGCCGTAGTAGGCGGCGATCAGTTCACCGGGGCCGTAGGCGGGGTGCTCGGCGCGCGCCCTGTTGAGCCGGACGAGGATGTTCCACTCGTCGTGGCAGCCGAGGCTGTACGAGCCGCCCGCCCGCACGGTGTAGAAGCGGACGAACTCCTTGCGCCGGGCCTCCCACACCTGCGCGTCGTCCCGGTCGGTGAGATCCAGCGGACGGCGGGTGCCCTCCGGGCCGGGGACGGTGCCGAAATCGGTCCAGAAGTCGGGGTCGATGGCGTACTTGCGGGCGAAGTACGCCTCCACCGCCGCCACCAGCGCACCGCCGCCGCCCGAGTCCGCGCGGAAGAAGCCGTGCACGTCGTCGGGGCCGAGGAAGTAGAACGCGTCGAAGAGCCCGCCGAGCTGGAGCTTCTGGCGCGAAGGCCGACCGGGCGGGCCGGGCGGGTCCGTGAGGTAGTGGTCCTCGGCCAGGACCCGGGTCCACATGCGCATGTAGTCCCCGCCGGTCGGCCGCGCGGTCTCCATGAGCCTCTCCAGACTCAGCGGCCGGCCGGTCTCCCGGGCGAGTTCGACGATGTGCCGCGTGACCAGGCCGGTGCCCTCCTTCGACTCCAGCTGATACGCGGCCGGATTGACGACGAAGAACCGCTCGCCCCACTCGGACGCCAGCCGGCGGGCCACGAAGTTCGCGATCTCGGTGTTGGTCCGGAAGTGACCGCCGCCCCGCGAGCTGATCGGGCAGCTCAGATAGACGACGACACGGTCCTCGGCCTGGGCGCGGGCGATGTCCGACTGGATGAGGGCGACATGCTTCTCGAAGACGTCGAACCAGTCGCCCGTGTGCCACTCGAAGCGGATGGCCGGGCCGCCGGGGACCGGGAAACCGGTCTCGGTGGGTACGACCGCGGCGGTCGACCGGGCCGCTGCCCGGGCCGCGGCGGTCGGACTCGCGGCGGGCGCTCCAGCGACGGAGGCGGCCACGGCGGCCGGTCCGGTGGTGGGCGGGGCGTCGGCGGCCGGTCCGGCGATGGGCGGCGCCTCGGTGGTGGTCAGGGTCGGGTTCTCGGGCATGGTGTCCGTCCTCAACTTCCCCAGCCCGTCGGGCCGAGCAGGTTGTTGTTGCGTACCTTGATCCGGTCCGGGACCTCCGCGTTGTACACGGCGACGAAGTCCACGCCCAGCTCATCCTCGGCGCCCGTCTCGTCCATCACGCGCAGCACGGTGAACCAGGAGTTGAGCAGGCCGTCGAAGTGCACGATGCACCAGGTCAGTTCGACGGTCATCGCGTTGACCCAGGCCTCCAGATAGGCCTCCGTGCCGGTGCCCGGCACCTCGGCCAGCGGCCCCTTCGCGATGTTCTCCGCGGCCACACCCCGCAGGACCTCGCGCAGATCGGCGAACTGTCGGTCGGTGACCGAGTGCGGGTCCCGCTGGATCGCCTCCGCCAGCCGCAGACAGTGCTGCTGCGGCACGGTGTACAGGGGCTCGCTGATCCCCTCCCAGGTGAACGTCCGGTCCTCCCAGTCGGGGTGCCCCGCCGAGTCCACCAGCCGCAGCAGCATCTCCTCGGCGCGCGCCGTCCGCTGCGCCGGGTCCTCGTGGGGCAGCTGGGTGCTCAGTACGCCGAAGCCGATGTAGCTGTGGTGGGTGAGGGAGTACCGGCTGCGGTTGAGCAGGCTCACCAGGTTGATGACCAGCTCCTTGGTCACCCGGTCCACGAAGCCGCCCTGCGGGAACAGGACGCTCTCCCCGGCCGGGTCTCCGGGAGGCCGGGGTGCGGGCGCGTACCGCGGGGCGTCGAAGATGAACGAGTTGGCGTACTCGACCTCGGTGAGTGCGAGGCCGGGCAGCCACGCCATCGTCCGGAACAGGTTGCTGGGGATGCCCCAGTCCCGGATCGATCTGTCGAACTCGGTCCGAACCCGGGCCTCGGTCCGCCCGGCGGGCAACACGGGCAGGCGGGGGCCGGGGGCGGTGGGCGGGATCAGATCGGACATGGGGGTCACGCTCCTTGTCAGCTCTTGTCGGTCGTCCGCTGTCCGTCAGCCGAACGGCGTCAGCCGGCCGTACCGGTCCGCCCAGTGCCCGCTGAGCCCGGGGAAGCGGTCCAGCACTTCGCGCACGGCCTCCCCGGCGCGCGGCTTCATCTCCTGCGGCAGCCACAGGTAGCCGCCCTGCTCCGGCGGGACCAGTCCGCGGACCAGGCTCCGGACGATCACCCGGTCACGCCGGGAGTCCTCGCCCTCGCCCTCGCAGCGGTAGGGGTCCTGGGCCACGGCCGAGGCGGCGCCCCGGGTGGAGATCTGGTCGACCTCCGGGACGAGCCGCCAGAGCTGCTGGGCCTGACAGCTGGTGACGGAGCCGGCGAGGTTGGCCTCGATGCCGCGGTGGTGGCAGTAGTCGACGAAGAAGCGGATGTCGTCGAGGCCGAGGATGCCCCGTCGCTTCAGGCCGGTCGTCTCGTCGACGTCCAGGGAGTTGAAGTCGGTCATGCCGGGGCTGCGTTCGGTGGCGACGAGTCCGACCCGGGCGACCTTCAACAGGACGCTGGTGTCGAGCATCATCGCCCCCGCGCCGGCCCGGACGGTCGCGTCGACCATGCGGGCGATCGCCTCGCGGTCGGTGCGGCGGGCGGTGCGGTCCCCGGTGATGCCGTAACGGGCGTGCGGGAACAGCTCGTTGAGGGCGACGGTGGTGTGCCGGGTGCCCTCGGGGAGGACCCCGTGGTCGATCAGCGACTCCAGGTCCACCTGGCCCCGGTCGGTGAACAGGACGTTCCCGTTCTCGTCCCGCAGTGTCCCGGCCGCATACCCGGTGAGGTCGAATCCGTGCTCCGCCTCGGGCTCGCAGGGGTGGAACTCGCGCAGGCTCACCAGGGCCCGGCGGATCGCGGGCACCGAGCGGCGCTCCTCCCACAGATCGAGGTCCTGGGCAAACAGCACGGACATCACCTGGGTGTGCGAGAAACCCTCGGTGCGCCGCAGGGTCTGCACGCACTCGCCCAGCACATCCGTGAGCAGGCCGGTCTCCATGCCGTCGAGGCCCACCTTCACGATGCCGCAGGGGTGCACCCGGGTCCCCATGGACACCGCCACCCCGAGCGCGGCCTGGGAGGCCTTGCCGGCGATCTCGTACGCGGACTTCTGGATCGCCGCCCCGGTCCCGGAACGGTCGAAGAGCAGCTGGTCCTCGCCGATGTTGGTGGACAGCTGGACCTCGAGATCGCGCCGGAAGCCCAGGACCGCGTCGCTGATCGCCATGATCTGCTGCGGTTTGATGTTGCCGAGGGCGCTGCGCGGATCCTCGCTGTCGATGATTCTGCCGCCCCCGAGTACGGCCTCGCGGGCCTCTTGCGGATTGAAGACACTGACGAGCAGTTTGCGGTTCATCGCCCGGTCATCGGTCATGAGAAACCCCGGTATCGGATCGCGCGGACTCGCACTGATTTGCCATTTCCGGCCCATGCGCCGTGCGGCGCGGCGACCGGTTCATTCGCCGTCCTGACGGCCATTCGAATGTCGCAGTACGGGGCGCGCCGTGTCCAATAGATTCGTTGATAACCTCTGGGCATGGATGTGGATCTGCGCTTGCTGCGATCATTCGTCGCGGTCGCGGAAGAACTTCACTTCACCCGCGCCGCGCAGCGCCTGCACATTACGCAACCCGCGCTTTCCAAACAGATCGAGCAGCTGGAGCGGAGCCTCCGGCTGCCCTTGCTGAAGCGCTCCAGCCGTTCCGTGACCCTGACCGCCGCCGGCCGGGCGCTGCTGCCCGGGGTGCGCCGGATCCTGGCGGACTGGCAGGGCGTGCTAGGCGCGGCCCACGAGGCGGCGGCGACGGAGGAGCGGACGCTGCGGGTCGGCTTCATCGCCAACGCCGCCAGCGAACTCACCCCCCGGATCCTCGCCACCTTCGGCATGATCCGGCCGGACTGGCGCGTCGTGATGACCCAGGCGCCGTGGATCGACCCCACCGCCGGGCTGGCGGGGGGCGACGTGGATGTGGCCCTGGTGCGACTGCCGCTGCCGCAGGGGCCGTCGAGCATCCGTACGCAGGTGCTGCTGACGGAGGACCGCTGGGTCCTCATGGCGGCTGGGCACCCGCTGGCCGGGCAGGACGTGGTGCGCTTCGAACAGCTGCTGGACGAGCCGTTCGTCGCCGTGCCCGTGGAGAGCGGCGTCTGGCGCGACTTCTGGCTGGCGCTCGACCACCGCGACGGCCATCCCGTGATCATCGGCGCGGAGGTGAACACCACAGACGAGTGGATGGAGGCCATCGCCAACAACTTCGGGGTCTGCCTCACGGGCGCCTCCACCGCCCGCTTCTACCCCCGCCCCGGCGTGGTCTGCCGCCCGATCGACAAGATCACGCCCACGGAGGTCGCCGTGGCCTGGCGCGCGGCCGACAACCGCGAAGTGGTCGCCGACTTCGTCACGGCCTGCACGGAGACGGTCGCGGGGGCCGGGACCGAAGGCTGACGGTTGGCGCCTGACGGCTGACGCCTGACGCCTGAGGCCTGACGCCTGACGGCTGACGGCTGACGGCTGACGCCTGACGGCTGGCGGAGCGGGATCTCGGGCGGCGAACCCGGAATGCGTCAGTCCGTCGAATCGGCTCTCGAATTCACCCGCGAAATCACCTGGCGCGAATGGCGCCGAATGGTTTCTTCTCAGCCCCCGCCGACTCGACGTCAAACATTCCATCCAGGCATGCACGAATCTATTGGACGCTGTCGGTTCGGTGTTGCGAGCATTCGGGAGAAAAGACCAGCCTCCCGGCCGGCCGACGGGCCCATGGGCACCCGGCCGCCGCATCGCTGAAGGGTATTCCGTGGTGAATCTCCGCGCAGCCATTGTCGGCTGCGGACGTATCGCCGCCGCCGACCACGCCGCCGCCCATACCGCCGACCCCCGCGTGAACCTGGCCGTCGTGGTCGACCCCGACCACGACAGAGCGCGGGCCATGGCTCGCAGGTTCGGCGTACGCGAGGTCTTCACCTCCCTGGAGGAGATGCTCGCCACCACGGACGTGGACCTTGTCAGCGTCTGCGCCCCGCCCCACCTGCACGCCCCGCTCGCGGTCACCGCCCTCCAGGCCGGCTGCCACGTACTGTGCGAGCCGCCCGCCGCCACCAGCGCCGCCGATGTGACCCGTATGGCCGCCGTCGCCGCGGCCGAACGCCGCGTCCTGACCTTCGGCTTCCACCTTCGCCACCTCACCGAGGCACGCACCGCGCGCGGCATCGTCGACGCGGGCGAGATCGGCGAGATCCACGACGTCCAACTCACCGCGACGGCCCGCCGCGACACATTCGACCGGCCCCGGGCCGGTCGAGGTGACGGCCCCCTCACCGACATCGGCATCCACCTGCTCGACCTCGCCATGTGGCTCACCGGCTTTCCCGAGGCCGTCGAAACGCTCCGCGTCCCCCACGACCGGACCCTCGGCCGAGGACAGCGGCCGGAGGGCGAGGTCGGCCGAGCCGAGGAGAACCCCGCCCAAGTCGTGAAGCGGGCCTTCCGGCCTGCGCGGGGAACCTCCCGAGCCGAGGACACGGCCACCGGCCTCGTCCGCCACCGCGACGGCATGTCCCTGAGCATCACCACCTCGTACGCTGCCCGGTCGGCCCACGAGGAGACCGTCCGAGTACGGCTGCTCGGCGACAACGGAGACCTGGAGATCTCCCCGCTGCCGCCGTCCCACCCGAACCCGCTCGCGCCGGGCCACTCCCGGCCGGCCCCGCCCGGCAAGGCCTGGGACCAGCAACTCGCCCATCGGCGGCAGATCGCGGCGTTCGTCGACGCCTGCCTCGGCCGCGGCCCGGTGCCCGTCACCCCCGCCGAAGCCATCCACGTCCAGGAGATCGTCGACCGGCTCCACCGCTCGGCCCACGGCACCGTTCTCGAGCGGTCGGATCCCCGTGGGGCGGCCCCAGCCGCTGTCGACGACCTCGTCCAGGAGGCGAGCCGTGCCTGAGACCCCTCTCGCGCTCTTCGGCGGTGACCCGGTCGTCGCCGAACCGCCCCGCTGGCCGCAGCGCGGCCCCCAGGAAGCCCGCATGCTGCGCGAAGTCCTCGACGACGGCCAGTGGTCACTGCACGGCGGCACCCACGGCACGCGCTTCGAGTCCCGCTTCGCCGCACTCCAGGGCCTCGGCCACGTCCTGACCGTCAGCAACGGAACCGTCGCCCTCCAACTCGCCTGCGAGGCACTGGGTCTGGGCCCCGGCGACGAGGTGATCGTCCCCGGCCTCACCCGGCCGGGCGCGGCCGGCGCGGTCCTGGACGCCAACGCCGTACCCGTCCTGGTCGACGTGGACCCCGACACCTGGTGCCTCGACCCGGCCGCCGTGGAGGCCGCCATCACCGAGCGGACCCGAGCCGTCGTCGCCGTCCACCTCTACGGGACCATGCCCGACCTCACGGCCCTGGCCGCCCTCTCCGCCCGCTACTGCCTCGCACTGATCGAGGACTGCGCCCACGCGCACGGCGCCCGCTGGGAGCGGCACGGTGCCGGCTCGGTCGGCACACTGTCCTGCTTCAGCTTCCAGATGAGCAGGACCCTCACCGCGGGCGAGGGCGGCTGTGTGGCCACCGCCGATCCCCTGCTCGCGGGCCGCCTGGCCGGCCTGCGCGACTGCGGACGCGCACCGGTGGGCTCACCGCCCGGCTGGCGGCCCTTACAGGGCGGCAACCACCGGATGACGGAGTGGCAGGCGGCGATCCTGCTCGCCCAGTGCGACCGGTTCGCGGAACAACGCGAACGCCGGGAGACGGTCACCCGCCGCTGGCGCGAGGCGGCGCTCGCCCACGGCTTCCTGCGCCCCGCCCTCCTGCTCCCCCAGGTCGAGCGGCCACCCGGCTACGCCCTGGCCCTGTCGTACGTCCCCGACGCGGCCCTCCTGCGGGACATCCCCGTGACGACCGTCCGCGCCGCCCTCACCGCCGAACTCGGCGTCCCCGTCGAGGCCTGCTACCGCCCCTTGGACGACTCGCCCTCCTACCTGCCGCACAGCAAGCCCCGGCACCGTCTGAACCAGGAGTACTGGGAAGCCGTCGACCCCCGCCGGGCCCGACTCCCGCACTGCGCCCGCCTGTACGACTCCTCCGTGATCCTCCCGCACACCGCGATGCTCTGCCCCGGCGCCGAGGAACACCTGCCCCGCGCACTCGACCGACTGGCCCGCAACGCCGGTCACCTGCGCGACTGGGCCGCCGGACGGAGAAGGGCAGCCGCGTGAAACCCACCAGTGCTCACTGACCGCAGTACGTGGCCCTCGCTCACTGACCGCCGTACGAGGTACTCATCTCGCCGTACAACTCCTTGGCCCCGTCGCCCAATCGAGGTCCGGCGAGCCAGGTGTTGTCGGCCGGTCCGATCGACGTGTTCGACACGAGCCGGGGCTCGCTGCCGGCCATGCGGAACCAGCCGCCGCCGGACGAACCGCCGGTCATGGTGCAGCCGATGCGGTACATCGTCGGCAGGGACGGATCGAGGGAAAGCCGCCCGGGCTTGTCGATGCACCGGAACATGGTCAGACCGTTGTACGGGGGTGCGGCCGGATAGCCCCAGGCACCCATCGCGTCGACCTCCGACACGGACGGCGCGGAGAAGTCCACGTCCAGGGCCGCTCCGACGGTCTCCTCCAGGGACTTGTCGCCCGACTCCGGCTTCACATGCAGCACCGCGTAGTCGTACGCGGCTCCGGCGCCGCCCTCCTCGGAGCCGCCCGCGATCCACTCGTCCGAGGTCGCGGCCCAGTCCGCCCACCACTGGCCGAACGGGGCGATCTCCTCGGCGGCGGCGCCCGCGGCCAACTCCTCCTCGGACCTGCCCAGGTCGTTGTAGGCCGGGACGAAGACGATGTTGCGGTACCAGCCGCCCCCACTGCCCGCGTGCACACAGTGGCCGGCGGTCCACACGAGGTTGGACTTCCCCGGATGGTTCACGTCCGAGACGACCGTGCCCGAACAGACCATCGAGCCCTCGGGGGAGTCGAAGAAGATCTTCCCGACCGTACCGGCGTTCTCGTGGTACGGCGTCTTCTCCGCCGTGGCCTCGACCGGCGCCGGAACGGGGTCGCTGACGCCCTGGTCGGCGGAGGCGTCCTGTGCCGAGACGGTCTTCGCCGGATCCCCGGCCCCGCGCATCCGCTCCGCGTCCCACAGGCCCTCGATCACCGGATTGGCGAAGTCCTTCGCCTCACTCAGCCACTTGTCCTTGTCCCAGTCCTTCCAGCCGCCGTCCTTCCAGCCGTCGACGTCGATGCCGTGCTCCTTGAGCTTGTCGGCGAGGACGTCGGGAATGCCGTCACCGTCCCTGTCGGCGGTCCGGGACGCGGCGGAGCCGGGCTTGTCGCTCGCGCTGTCGTCGCCCGAGTCGCAGGAGGTCGCGGTCAGCGCGAGCGCCGCGACGAGTCCGGTGGCGGCCAGAAGGTGGTGCCGCCGCTGTGAGAAACGCATGGTTCTCGACCCCCGTCGGAACTATCCGTGTGTCCCGCCCACTATGCGGGGGCGCTGGGGGACGGACGGAGGGCGCGCGGCAAACAATTTGCACGCGCCGCCCGCCCTCGAGTCGTCCAGGCGCCGCCATCGAACGGCGGTCGTCCGGCGGTGGTCACTGGCTGTCCGGCGTCACCGATCCGCAGCCGTCACTGCCGGTGCGACGCCCACCGACCCCCGGTCGTCACTGCCTACGCGCGGCGTCACTGCGCGAACTTGTCGCTCACCGCCTGGTACACACCCTCGGCCTCCTTACCCAGGCGCGGACCGGCCAGCCAGCCGGCGCTCACCGGGCCGATGGAGGTGTTGGACACCAGTGCGGGCTCGCCGTTCGAACCGGTCGCCACCCAGCCACCGCCGGACGAACCACCGGTCATGGTGCAGCCGATGCGGTACATCGTCGGGTCGGACTCGACGAGCGAGAACCGCCCCGGCTTGTCCGCGCACTGGTACATCGTCTCGCCGTCGTACGGAGCCCCCGCCGGGTAGCCGGTCGCGGTGATGCTCTGCACCTGCGTCACGGCAGGCGCGTCGAAGTCCACCGGCAGCGCCGAACCGACCATCTCCTCCAGCGACTTGCCCCCGCTGTCCTCCTCCGGCGTCACATGGATCACCGCGAAGTCGTACGGCGCTCCGTCACCGCCCGTCTGGCCGCCCTGCTCGATCCACTGGTCCGAGGTCTGCGCCCAGTCACCCCACCAGACGCCGTACGGGGCGACCTGCTCCTTGGTGGCCGTCTGCAGCTCCGACGCCGACATCCCGCTGTCGTTGTACGAGGGCACGAAGGCGATGTTGCGGTACCAGCCGCCCGACTTGCCCGCGTGCACACAGTGCCCGGCGGTCCACACGAGGTTGGACTTGCCGGGGTTGGCCGGGTCCTGGACCACGGTCGCCGAGCAGACCATCGTGCCCTCGGGCGCGTCGAAGAACACCTTGCCCGCCTCGGGTGCGTTCTCGTGGTACTTCGTCGACACCGCCTCCGCCTCGACGGACTCCGGCGTCGGGTCGGTCACGCCCTGGTCGCCGGCGAGGTCGCTCTCGTCGACCTCCTTCTCCGGCTCCTCGGCGTCCCGCATCCGGTCCGGGTCCCACAGGTCCTCGATGATCGGGTTGACGTAGTCCTCGGCCTCGCGCAGCCAGTCGTCCTTGTCCCAGTTCTTCCAGGCCCCGCCCCGCCACTTGTCGAGGTCGATCCCGTGTTCCTTGAGCTTGTCCTTGATGTCGTCCGGGATCTGGATCTTGCCGTCGCCCGCGCTGTCGCTGCTCTGCGCGGACGCCGACGCATCGGCGTTCGCGGTGGTGTCGCCCGAGCCGCACGCGGTGGCGGTCAACGACAGAACCGTGGCGAGGCCGACCGCGGCCAGAACGGGGGAGGTCCTGCGGCGCGTGCTCCTCCCGCGACGGGCGGCGAAGGGCGGTCGTATGGGTCGCATGGTCTGAACTCCCCCTGGGGCGTAAGAGAACTCGTGCTGCCGAAGCGGATCGCGCACGGCCCTGTACCTCTGCTTCTTCGTACGTAGCAGTCGTACGCGCGGCTTGGTGAGAATCCGCCGAGCCGCATCCCTACTACGGAACGGCACCACACACTATGCGGTCGTTGTGGGGGACATCCGAGGGAACGGCAACGGTTTCGCTACGAGCTTTCTGATCTGCCAATACCTCCGGAGAGCTACCGATTTGACGTCCCCGCCGCGTCTCGGTGCCGACGATGCGGGCCATCGCCTGGGTGGGGGAGCGGGCGGATTCTTCCGTCACGGAACAGATCTTCGCCTGACCCGCTTCCCCGTGCGGGTCGCGTCGTTGGTACCTGCGGGGGACCCGCCGGTGCTCGGTGCCCCCTGCCAACTCGCCCCTGAGCAGCGGGAGGAAGTGCAGTCGTGGCGGTGACCGAGTCTGCGGTGGCGCCGGCGGGGTACGAGCCCGAGCGGACACCTCGTCCGGGACACGAGGACGAACGGGCGCGCACACAGAGGGAGCAGGGCGGAGCGCACACGGCGCCCGAGGGGAGCCCGCGGCGGCAGGCCGCGCGCGAGTCGGCGGCACGCACCTACGCGCGTGCTCTGCCCATCGTGCCCGTACGCGCACGCGGGCTGACCATCGAGGGCGCCGACGGCCACCGCTACCTCGACTGTCTGTCCGGCGCCGGCACCCTGGCCCTCGGCCACAACCATCCGGTCGTCCTCGAAGCGATCCGCAAGGTGCTCGACTCGGGCGCCCCACTGCACGCCCTCGACCTCGCCACCCCCGTCAAGGACGCCTTCACCGCCGAACTCCTCCGCACCCTTCCGCCCGGCCTCGCGGAACGCGCGCGCGTCCGGTTCTGCGGACCCGCCGACACGGACGCGGTCGAGGCCGCCTTCAAGCTGGTGCGGGCGGCGACGGGACGCACCGGAATGCTCGCCTTCGCCGGCGGCCGTCACAGCATGACCACCGAGACACTCCAAGCGTCCGGGGGCGCCCGCGATGTACGGGTGGCCCGTCTGCCCTTTCCCCAGAACTACCGCTGCCCGTTCGGCATCGGCGGCGAGCGCGGCGCCGAAATCGCCGCCCGCTGGACCGAGTCCGTCCTCGACGGCGCCAAGTCCGGCGAACCACTGCCCGCCGGCATGATCCTCGAACCCGTCCAGGGAGAGGACGGTGTCATCCCCGCTCCGGACGGCTGGCTGCGCCGTATGCGGGAGATCACCGCCGCGCGCTCGATCCCGCTGATCGCCGACGAGGTCCAGACAGGTGTGGGGCGCACGGGCCGCTTCTGGGCGGTCGAGCACAGCGGCGTCGTCCCCGATGTGATGATCCTGTCCAAGGCCATCGGCGGCAGTCTCCCGCTGGCCGTCGTGGTCTACCGCGACGACCTCGACGTCTGGCAACCCGGCGCCCACGCGGGCCCCGTCCGCGGCAACCAGCTCGCCATGGCCGCCGGCACCGCCACCCTCGCCCACGTCCGCGAGAACGGCCTCGCCGAACGCGCCGAAACCCTGGGTGCCCGCATGCTCACCCAACTGCGCTCCTTCACTGAGGAGTTCGCCTGCGTCGGCGATGTGCGGGGACGGGGCCTGATGATCGGCATCGAAATGGTCACCCCGGAGACACCTCCTCTTTCCGACGGCGCCGGCCCGCGCCCACCCGCCCCCTCCCTTGCCACCGCGGTCCAACGCGAAAGCCTCCGCCGCGGCCTGATCGTCGAACTCGGCGGCCGCCACGCCGGTGTCGTACGCCTCCTCCCACCCCTCACGATCACCGACGAACAGACGAACGCCGTACTCGACCGCCTGACGGACGCCATCGCCTCGGTGGCGGCGGCCACGGTGTCGCGGGGACTGGGAGTGGCGCCCGAGCGGGCCAAGGGGCCTGGGCGCATGCCGGGCGGATGACCATCGAGATGCCCCGAGGAGCCGACCGGAACGGCCAGCACCCCGTGCCCCAACCAGTCGCCCAGCCCCAGTGCCGACACACAGCGCCACCGCCCCACCCCCGTCCCGCACAAGCCCCCACGCCGTACGACCGCCCCAACCCGCGACTGCCCTCCCGCACGAGCAACCCCAGGAACCGCCGTGAAGCCGCCGCCTGCCCCTGAGGCCCACACTCACAATCACCAGACGGAAGCCCACACCCCACAGACCCCGCCCTCGCCCAGCGCCGAGCCACCGCCTTGCCAGGCCGACCTGGGGCCCGACCGGAACGCTTGGCGGCCCGATCAGGCTGAGTGGGGGCCCAGTCGATCCGAGCAGATTCCGTGCCCTGCCACGTCGGCCGCCAGCCCTGTCGCGCTCGCTCACAAGTCGACCGAGCCACTTCATGAGCGCGTCCAGTCGATCCCTCGCCAAGCCGACGAATCCCGGGCCACCGAGCCTCCGCCCCGCCGCGCCACGGACCCCCTGGACCACCCCGACCCGCACAGCGCGGCCCAAGCGGCAGCTGTCGAGAACCTGCTGCGCTGCTGGGTACGCGAACACAACCTCACCTCTCCCCACGACGGCATCCTCCACATCCCCCTCCCCACCACCGGCACGACACTCCTCGCACCGGTGCACTACTGGTCCCCGACCGGCTGGCACCGCTTCGGCCCGCCGTACCTAGCCGGCACCCCGGAGACCGCACCCTCTGTCGACGCGGTGACATTGGCGGCCCTGCTGGCCAGGGAGTCGCCCGCGCGAGCCCCGCAGGAGACAGGCCCCCACGAACCCCGACCCGGGCCAGGTGACCCGCTCGGCCGACTCGACCGGCCTGCCCAGCTCAACCAACTCGACCGGCCTGCCCAGCTCGACCGGCCTGCCCAGCTCGACCGGCCTGCCCAGCTCGACCGGCCGGACCAACTCGACCGGCCGGACCAGCTCGACTTGCTCGGCAGAGTCGCCGACTCGGCCCGCCGCGTCGCCGTCTTCATCGCCGAGCGCCGGGCCCATCCCGCCGACACCTCGGACCGTTTCCTCGCCGCCGAGCAGGCTCTCGTCCTCGGCCACCCGCTGCACCCCACCCCTAAGAGCCGGGAGGGGCTCTCCGAGGCCGAAGTGAGGCTCTACTCTCCGGAACTGCGTGGCTCCTTTCCCTTGCACTGGATGGCGATCGCACCGTCCGTCCTCTCGACCGACTCGGCATGGACCGAGCGCGGCCGTGTCATCCCAGCCGAACAGCTGACCGCACGACTGGCCGGCCAGGCACTGCCGCTGCCCGACGGGTACGCCGCCCTGCCCCTGCACCCCTGGCAGCTCCGTGAGGTCCGCCACCGGCGGACCGTCGCCGCCCTGCTCGACGCGGGACTACTCCGGGACCTGGGACCGCACGGCTTCCCCTGGCACCCCACCTCCTCTGTCCGTACCGTCCACCGCAGCGGCGCACCCGCGATGCTGAAGCTCTCGCTGGGCCTGCGCATCACCAACTCCCGTCGCGAGAACCTCCGTAAGGAACTCCATCGCGGTGTCGAAGTCCACCGCCTGCTGCGCACCGGCCTGGCCAAGCAGTGGCAGACGGCCCACCCCGGCTTCGACATCCTCCGCGACCCCGCCTGGCTGGCGGTCACCGCACCGGACGGCGACCCCGTACCCGGCCTGGACGTGGTGATCCGGCACAACCCGTTCGGCCCGGCGGACGACGTGTCCTGCGTCGCGGGACTCGTATCACCGAGGCCGTACGGCCATGGCGAGCCACAGGCAGGCCGCTCCGGTGAGCAGCAGGAGCCCCTCGACGACCCAATGTCGGAGCGTCTCGGCGATTCCCTTCGGCAGCACGGCGACTTCCCTTCCGACGACCGCCTCACCATGCGGTCGCGGCTCTTCGACATCGTCACGCGCCTCGCCGGGCGCACCGGCCGTCCTGGAGGCGCCGTCGCCGCCGAGTGGTTCCTGCGCTACCTGGAGCGGGTCGTGCGGCCCGTGCTGTGGCTGGACAGCGAGGCCGGGATCGCCCTCGAAGCACACCAGCAGAACACCCTCGTCCTGCTGGACCCCGACGGTTGGCCCATGGGCGGCCGGTACCGCGACAACCAGGGCTACTACTTCCGCGAGTCCCGCCGCGCGGACCTCGATACCCGGCTGCCCGGTATCGGCGAGCGCAGCGACACGTTCGTCTCCGACGAGGTCACCGACGAACGGTTCGCCTACTACCTCGGCATCAACAATGTGCTCGGCCTCATCGGCGCGTTCGGCTCCCAGCGCCTCGCTGACGAGCGACTCCTGCTCGCCGCCTTCCGCCGCTTCCTCACCGATGTGGCCACCGGCCCTGCCCGGCTGAACACGACACTGCCGACCCGGCTGCTCGACTCACCCGTCCTGCGCTGCAAGGCCAACCTGCTGACCCGCCTCCATGGCCTCGACGAACTCGTCGGCCCGGTGGACACCCAGTCCGTCTACGTCACCATCGCCAACCCCCTCCATCTCTGACCTGCCTTCCATTGCCCTGTTCGGCCCCCAACCGTCTCCGTGCCCCGACTCCCTTCAGTCCCGAGGAACATGACCCACCCGATCTCCTGAGAGGAGCGTCGCCGTGCCTCCCACCGACGCGAGCACCGACACCGGCACCGCCTCGACCTCGAGCAACGAGGACACGCTCGAACTGCGCCTGTCCGACGACTTCCTCGCGCTCCTGGCCGAGGACGGAGACTTGTGCGGCGGCAGGACCGAGGAGGGACAGGAGGCGCTCCCGGCCAACGGCGAGCTGCTCGACCACCTCGCCGACTGGGGGCCGGTCGTCACCCCGGCAGGCACCCTGCACCTCGTCCCCGTCCGCGTCGAACGGGAGCTCCCGCTGATCTCCCGCTGGATGAACGACGCCGCCGTGGCCTCCTACTGGAAGCTCGCGGGATCCGAGAGTGTGACCGCGGACCACCTCCGGACCCAGCTCGACGGTGACGGCCGCAGCGTGCCCTGCCTGGGGCTGCTGGACGGGACCCCGATGAGCTACTGGGAGATCTACCGGGCCGACCTCGACCCCATCGCCCGCCACTACCCCGCCCGCCCGCACGACACGGGAATCCACCTCCTCATCGGCCCCGTGGCCGATCGGGGGCGGGGTCTCGGCTCCACCCTGCTCCGCGCCGTCGCCGATCTCATCCTCGACAGAAGACCTTCCTGTGCCCGCGTCATCGCGGAACCCGACCTTCGCAACTTCCCCTCCGTCTCCGCTTTCCTCAGCGCCGGCTTTCGGTTCTCCGCCGAGGTCGACCTGCCCGACAAGCGGGCCGCCCTCATGGTGAGAGACCGACTCCTGCGCGATCTGATGTAGATCTGATGTGCATCTGCTGTGACGCCG
Organism: Streptomyces sp. CA-210063; assembly: GCF_024612015.1. NCBI lineage: Bacteria > Bacillati > Actinomycetota > Actinomycetes > Kitasatosporales > Streptomycetaceae > Streptomyces > Streptomyces sp. CA-210063. The sequence continues at coordinate 2,618,304 of NZ_CP102512.1, read as the reverse complement.
TCATTTCTGGTACACCGCTCGCGCCGATCCGGTTCCCGATCGAGCCGACCCGATTTCCGGCCCACGAGAATCAGCCGTGCCCGTTGAGCCGTCCCGCTCCCCGGCCACCACACCCATCCCGCTGCCCCGTCGAAGAGAATCCGGTCTTGATCCCGCCGTTCACGCCCCACGCTTCCGCCTTGGTCACCCGTTTGTCAGTGGTGACCCGTAGGGTGGTCGCGCTATGACGAAGCCCTCACTCCACGAACTCCTGCACGCTGCCGTCACCGCTGTCGGCGGCATGGAGCGCCCCGGCCAGGTGACCATGGCCGAAGCCGTCGCGGAGGCGATCGACGACGGCTCCCATCTGCTGGTGCAGGCGGGCACCGGCACCGGAAAGTCGCTCGGCTACCTGGTGCCCGCCCTCGCGCAAGGGGAGCGGGTGGTCGTCGCGACGGCAACCCTGGCGCTGCAGCGGCAGCTCGTGGAGCGGGACCTGCCGAGGACGGTCGACGCGCTGCACCCGTTGCTGCGCCGGCGCCCCGAGTTCGCGATGCTCAAGGGCCGGTCGAACTACCTGTGCCTGCACCGCCTGAACGAAGGAATGCCGCAGGACGAGGAGGAAGGCCTCTTCGACCAGTTCGAGGCGGCCGCGCCCACCAGCAAGCTGGGCCAGGACCTGCTGCGGCTACGGGACTGGTCGCAGGAGACCGAGACCGGCGACCGGGACGACCTCACCCCTGGCGTGTCCGACCGTGCCTGGGCACAGATCTCCGTGTCGTCCAGGGAGTGCCTGGGCGCCACCAAGTGCGCGTACGGAGCCGAGTGCTTCGCCGAGATGGCCAGGGAGCGGGCCAAGCTCGCCGAGGTCGTCGTCACCAACCACGCGCTGCTCGCGATCGACGCCATCGAGGGCGCCCCGGTGCTCCCGCAGCACGAGGTGCTGATCGTGGACGAGGCCCACGAGCTGGTCTCACGCGTGACCGGTGTGGCGACCGGCGAGCTCACCCCGGGCCAGGTCAACCGCGCCGTGAAGCGGGCGGCGAAGCTCGTGAACGAGAAGGCCGCCGACCAGCTCCAGACCGCCGCCGAGGGCTTCGAGCGGCTCATGGAGCTGGCGCTGCCGGGCCGCCTGGAGGAGGTCCCGGAGGACCTGGCGTACGTCCTCATGGCGCTGCGCGACGCCGCCCGTACGGTGATCTCCGCGATCGGCAGCACCCGCGACAAGTCCGTCCAGGACGAGGACGCGGTCCGTAAGCAGGCGCTGGCCGCCGTGGAGAGCGTGCACGACGTGGCGGAGCGGATCACCAACGGTTCCGAGTGGGACGTCGTCTGGTACGAACGCCACGACCGCTTCGGTGCGTCCCTGCGCGTCGCCCCCATGTCCGTGTCGGGCCTCCTCAGGGAGAAGCTCTTCGCGGACCGTTCCGTCACCCTGACCTCGGCCACTCTCAAGCTGGGCGGCGATTTCAACGGCGTGGGGGCGTCGCTGGGCCTGGCACCGGAGGGCACCCAGGGGGACGACCTTCCGCAGTGGAAGGGTGTGGACGTCGGATCTCCGTTCGACTACCCCAGGCAGGGCATCCTCTACGTCGCCAAGCATCTGTCGCGTCCCGCGCGCGACGGCGACCGCACGGACATGCTGGACGAGCTCACGGAGCTGATCCAGGCGGCGGGCGGCCGTACGCTCGGCCTGTTCTCCTCGATGCGGGCCGCCCAGCTGGCGGCGGAGGAGCTGCGCGTCCGTATCCCCGAGTACCCGATCCTGCTGCAGGGCGAGGAGACGCTCGGCGAGCTGATCAAGGGCTTCGCGGCCGACCCGAAGACCTGTCTGTTCGGCACGCTGTCGCTCTGGCAGGGCGTCGACGTACCCGGGCCCAGCTGTCAGCTGGTCGTCATGGACAAGATCCCGTTCCCGCGCCCCGACGACCCTCTGATGAGCGCCCGCCAGAAGGCCGTCGAGGAGGCGGGCGGCAATGGCTTCATGGCCGTCGCGGCCACCCACGCCGCCCTGCTCATGGCCCAGGGCGCCGGCCGTCTCGTACGGGCGCAGGGGGACCGTGGCGTGGTCGCCGTACTGGACCAGCGGCTGGCGACCGCGCGGTACGGGAGCTATCTCAAGGCGTCACTGCCCGACTTCTGGTACACGACGGACCGTAACCAGGTCCGCAGGTCGCTCGCCGCGATCGACCAGGCGGCCAAGGACACGGCAACGGCGGAGAAGGCAGACGTGTGAAGAGTGGCCTGTCCCGATCGGGACAGGCCACTCTTCACACGTCTCAGGGTCCGAAGCGCTCCTCGCGCTCCTGGACAGCCCAGGGCCCCGGAACCGGCGCAGTGGATTCCGGGGCCCGGATCAGGGGCGGGGACAGACACGGGCGACCGTCCTCCGCTGGGTGTCAGACGCGGCGCAGGACTGCCACCACCTTGCCGAGAATGGTCGCGTCGTCACCCGGGATGGGCTCGTAGGCGGCGTTGTGCGGCAGCAGCCAGACGTGGCCGTCCTCTCGCTTGAAGCGCTTGACCGTGGCTTCGCCGTCCAGCATGGCGGCCACGATGTCGCCGTTCTCGGCGACGGGCTGACGGCGGACCGTCACCCAGTCGCCGTCGCAGATCGCGGCCTCGATCATCGAGTCACCCACGACCTTCAGGACGAACAGCTCGCCGTCGCCCACCAGCTGGCGGGGGAGCGGGAACACGTCCTCGACCGATTCCTCGGCGAGGATCGGGCCACCGGCGGCGATCCGGCCGACGAGCGGCACGTACGACGCGGCCGGCTTGCCCGCGGTGTCCGTGGGCTGCGCCGAGGACTGGTCGGAGCCGCGGACCTCGTACGCACGCGGGCGGTGCGGGTCGCGGCGCAGGAAGCCCTTGCGCTCCAGGGCCATCAGCTGGTGTGCCACGGAGGATGTGCTGGACAGGCCGACCGCCTGGCCGATCTCCCGCATCGACGGCGGGTATCCACGCCGCTGCACCGAGTCCCTGATCACCTCGATGACCCGGCGCTGCCGGTCGGTGAGCCCGGAGCTGTCCGCCCTGATACCTGGAGGTCGGCCGGGCAGGGCTCGCTTGGGCCCTTCATGGTTCGTGGCTTCGTTCATTGCATGCACCGGCTCGAGTCGGCTCTGGGAGCGGTCCTGGGCAGTGATGGTGGCACTGTCAGCGGTGGTGGTCACGTCGGCCCCTCTCGATGGTCTCCCGTGCAGCACAACGGTAGTTGCTTTCGAAAGGTTGCGCCAAACACACGTTCGAGTGAAAAACTCTGGATTGTCTGACGTGATCATGTGCCTGGGTGTAAGACGCGGGCCCGGCGGGCAAAAGTGCCGATTGCTGTACTCTTCACCGCCGGAGCGAAGGCCTTGTGGGCCGCTGTCGCCGCGCGGCCCAGTCTGCCACCCGGTGTCCCGTCAGCCGGGCACCGGCCCCTTTCTCCGTGGCGCCCCACCGTATCCCCGTCCGTTCCGCGACGGTACGGCTGCGCTCTGCGACGGCGTTCCCGTCTGGCACATGACATACATGCGCGACACGCGCGTCGTGGGTGGATTTACGTGCCAAGCCCTACATCTAGTGCTTGGATTGCAACAACAGCCCAGAAGTTGTGGTCCCCCGGGTCCTCGGGCTCTTGGTCATCCCCTATGCTTGGGGCTGCTTCCGCGGGGTTCAAGTGGCCCGTGGGGCCATTGGGCCGCGCTGTGTGAGGAGGGTTGGAGTTATGCACTGTCCCTTCTGCAGGCACCCCGACAGCCGCGTCGTCGACAGTCGTACGACGGACGACGGCACGTCGATCCGCAGGCGCCGCCAGTGTCCGGACTGCTCCCGTCGTTTCACGACGGTGGAGACGTGCTCGCTGATGGTGGTCAAGAGGTCCGGTGTGACGGAACCCTTCAGCCGTACCAAGGTCATCAATGGTGTCCGCAAGGCATGCCAGGGGCGGCCTGTCACCGAGGACGCGCTCGCCCAGCTCGGCCAACGGGTCGAGGAGGCGGTGCGTGCCACCGGAAGCGCCGAACTGACCACCCACGACGTGGGTCTGGCCATACTCGGCCCGTTGCAGGAGCTCGACCTCGTCGCCTACTTGCGGTTCGCCTCGGTCTACCGGGCGTTCGACTCGCTGGAGGACTTCGAGGCCGCCATCGCGGAACTCAGGGAGCAGCAGAAGCGCCCCGACGTGAACGACGAGGACGTCGAGATCACGGTCGAGGAGCGCCTGGAGAACGACCGCGGGTCCGGAGGGACTGCCCAGGTTCCCGTGCCCGCCAACGCCGCCGACTGATCGGCGGGCCGCACCGCCGGACCGATGGGACCGGACGATCGGCGGCGATCCAGACCTGTCGCGAACGGCTGTGTCAGCCGGGTCGCGGCACAAGACAGAACACCGTGTCACTGGAACAACGTGGCACTTCAGGGCGTTTTCGCCCGTACAGGGAGGCGGCATGACAGAGACGGCGAGCGGTCCGGCACGGAGTTCCCGCGCCAAGGGCACCAAGGCGAGCAAGGGCCTGCGTATCGAGCGCATCCACACGACCCCCGGCGTGCATCCGTACGACGAGGTGGAATGGGCGCGCCGTGATGTCGTCATGACCAACTGGCGCGACGGCTCGGTCAACTTCGAGCAGCGTGGCGTCGAGTTCCCCGAGTTCTGGTCGGTGAACGCGGTCAACATCGTCACCAGCAAGTACTTCCGCGGTGCCGTGGGCACTCCGCAGCGCGAGGTGAGCCTCAAGCAGCTCATCGACCGCATCGTGAAGACGTATCGGAAGGCCGGCGAGGACTACAAGTACTTCGCCTCGCCCGCCGACGCCGAGATCTTCGAGCACGAGCTGGCGTACGCCCTCCTGCACCAGATCTTCAGCTTCAACAGCCCTGTCTGGTTCAACGTGGGCACGCCGCAGCCCCAACAGGTCTCCGCCTGCTTCATCCTGGCCGTCGACGACTCCATGGAGTCGATCCTCGACTGGTACAAGGAAGAGGGCATGATCTTCAAGGGCGGCTCCGGCGCCGGCCTGAACCTCTCCCGTATCCGCTCCTCCAAGGAACTGCTCTCCTCCGGTGGCAACGCCTCCGGTCCGGTCTCCTTCATGCGCGGTGCCGACGCCTCCGCAGGAACGATCAAGTCGGGCGGTGCCACCCGCCGCGCCGCCAAGATGGTCGTCCTCGACGTGGACCACCCGGATGTCGAGGACTTCATCGCCACCAAGGTGAAGGAAGAGGAGAAGATCCGCGCCCTGCGCGACGCGGGCTTCGACATGGACCTGGGCGGCGACGACATCACGTCCGTCCAGTACCAGAACGCCAACAACTCGGTCCGTGTGAACGACGAGTTCATGACGGCCGTCGAGAACGGCACGGAGTTCGGTCTCCGCGCCCGTATGACCGGCGAGATCATCGAGAAGGTCGACGCCAAGGCGCTCTTCCGCAAGCTCGCCGAGGCCGCGTGGGCCTGCGCCGACCCGGGTATCCAGTACGACGGTGTGATCAACCGCTGGCACACCTGCCCCGAGTCCGGCCGCATCACCGCGTCGAACCCGTGCAGCGAGTACATGCACCTGGACAACACGTCCTGCAACCTGGCCTCGCTGAACCTGATGAAGTTCCTGAAGGACGACGGCAAGGGCAGCCAGTCCTTCGAGGTCGAGCGCTTCACGAAGGTCGTCGAGCTCGTCATCACCGCGATGGACATCTCCATCTGCTTCGCCGACTTCCCGACCCAGAAGATCGGTGAGAACACCCGCGCCTTCCGCCAGCTCGGCATCGGCTACGCCAACCTCGGCGCCCTGCTGATGGCGACCGGCCACGCGTACGACTCCGACGGCGGCCGCTCCCTCGCCGGCGCCATCACCTCCCTGATGACCGGCACGGCGTACAAGCGCTCCTCGGAACTGGCCGCGGTCGTCGGCCCCTACGACGGCTACGCCCGCAACGCCACCGCCCACAACCGCGTCATGAAGCAGCACTCCGACGCCAATGGCACGGCCGTCCGCATGGACGACCTGGACACCCCGGTGTGGGCCGCCGCCACCGAGGCCTGGCAGGACGTGCTCCGCCTCGGCGAGAAGAACGGCTTCCGCAACTCGCAGGCGTCCGTGCTCGCCCCGACCGGCACCATCGGCCTCGCCATGTCCTGCGACACCACCGGTGTCGAGCCGGACCTGGCGCTGGTCAAGTTCAAGAAGCTGGTCGGCGGCGGCTCGATGCAGATCGTCAACGGCACGGTCCCGCAGGCCCTGCGCCGCCTGGGCTACCAGGAGGAGCAGATCGAGGCGATCGTCGCCCACATCGCCGAGAACGGCAATGTGATCGACGCCCCGAGCCTCAAGCCGGAGCACTACGAGGTCTTCGACTGCGCCATGGGCGAGCGCGCCATCTCCCCGATGGGCCACGTCCGCATGATGGCCGCGATCCAGCCGTGGATCTCCGGCGCCATCTCCAAGACGGTCAACATGCCGGAGACGGCGACCGTCGAGGAGGTCGAGGAGATCTACTTCGAGGCCTGGAAGCTGGGCGTCAAGGCGCTCGCGATCTACCGCGACAACTGCAAGGTCGGCCAGCCGCTCTCCGCCAAGACCAAGGAGAAGGAGAAGGCGGAGATCACCGAGAAGGCCGAGGAGACGATCCGGACCGCGGTCGAGAAGGTCGTCGAGTACCGCCCGGTACGCAAGCGCCTCCCGAAGGGCCGGCCCGGCATCACCACGTCCTTCACCGTCGGCGGCGCCGAGGGCTACATGATCGCCAACTCCTACCCGGACGACGGCCTGGGCGAGGTCTTCCTGAAGATGTCCAAGCAGGGCTCGACCCTCGCGGGCATGATGGACGCCTTCTCGATCGCCGTCTCGGTGGGTCTGCAGTACGGCGTGCCGCTGGAGACGTACGTCTCGAAGTTCACGAACATGCGCTTCGAGCCGGCCGGTATGACGGACGACCCGGATGTGCGGATGGCGGCGTCGATCGTCGACTACATCTTCCGCCGTCTGGCGCTGGACTTCCTGCCCTTCGAGACGCGCTCCGCGCTCGGCATCCACTCCGCCGAGGAGCGTCAGCGTCACCTGGAGACCGGTTCGTACGAGCCGATCCTCGACGACGTGGAGGTGGACGTCGAGGGCCTCGCCCAGTCGGCGCCGCGCCAGTCCCTGAAGGCCGTCTCCACCCCGAAGGCCGACGACGAGGCGGCCAGGCCCGCCCCGAAGCAGGCCCACACCAGCGCCGAGCTGGTGGAGATGCAGCTGGGCATCCAGGCCGACGCCCCGCTGTGCTTCTCCTGCGGTACGAAGATGCAGCGGGCCGGCTCCTGCTACATCTGCGAGGGCTGCGGCTCGACGAGCGGCTGCAGCTGAACCCGAGCCCCTTCCGGGCGTGAAATGACAGATCGGTGCGGGGAGTCGCGAAACGCGGCTCCCCGCACCGCTGTCCCTTCGGCGGTGCCCTTCGGGCAGGGGTCAGGACTCGCGGGGGCCGCCCATGATGCGGACGAAGGTCGCCGGGTCCTCGTCGTAGCCCTGGATGCCCGGGTGGAAGGTCCACTCGCCGGTGGCGTCGCGGATGAACTCGGCGACGGTCGCGGCCGTGGAGCCGAGGACACTGCCGAAGTCGTCCTCGGCCAGGACGGTGTAGTCCTCACGGATGCGCAGGCCGGGCTTGTGGACGTTGACGAAGGTCTTCCGGCCGGATCCCTGCTGTATGGCCACACCGATGACCACCCGGCCGTACCGGCTGTCGAGGCGGTTCAGCTCGACCGTCATGACCTCGTCCCAGCCGAAGCCCTGGCCGTTCTTGCTGTCGCGGTTGAGGGTGATGGTGCCGTCGGGCGAGCGGCTGTCGAAGTGCACGACATAGGCGGGACTTCCGCTCGGATCGGCCGCCGGGTAGGTCGCCGCGATGATGTCGAGATCCGTGGGCGGCTGTCCGGCGGGGCTCGGGTCCCACTTCACCGCCACCTCGACCTTGCGGATGCCCTTGTTGAGGCCGTTCAACAGAACTCTCCTCCCCGTTCTCCTGTGCTTGCGGGCCGAACTGCCTGGCGGTCCAGGCCAGTTGCCCATCCTCGCATGTGCGCGGTGACGCTCGCCCGGGTGCAACCGGCCGGAGAGTGACCGGCGCCACGCTCCGTGGCCTTACCATGGCGCGGTGCTGGTCAAGTGGATTCGCTGCACCGTGGTGGACCGCCGCGGTTTCGAGCGGGGGCAGCGAAAGTGGGCGGGGCTTCTGGGGGAGCCGGGTTTCCGTGGACAGGGTGGGGGCTGGAGCCGTGCGCGACCCGGAGTGGCGCACATCTTCTCGTTCTGGGAGAGCCGGGCCTTCTACGACTCCTTCATGGCGCGCTCCCACGACCGGCTCGCCGCCTCGCAGTCGGGCACCTTCAAGGACATACAGGTCAAGCTCTTCGATCACCGCTTCGACGTGAAGACCGGTTTCGAGCCGCGCTTCACGGACTCCGATCTGGTGCGCGTGGCGCACTGCCGTGTCCACGAGGAGCGGGCCGAGCACTTCGCGCTGATGCAGGAGAAGGTCTGGAACCCGGCGATGGCCGGTTCTCCGGGTATGGTGCGGGGCCTGTTCGGTGAGGCGCCCGGCCACGAGTTCGTGATCCTCTCCATGTGGCAGTCGGCCGCCGAGCACGGCAAGTACCGAGTCGAACGCATCGAGCGCCTCGCCCTGCGGGCCCAGATCGAGGCCGACGTCGCCGCCCTGGCGGGCGATATTGTTGAACTGGAACCGAGCTGGACGGTTTGAGATCCGGACCTGCGGCAGTTTGGAATTCCAACCTTTATGGCCGGGGCCGTCTGGACGGTTTGAGATCTGGACCGACGAGCCGGGAGTGAGTCCGGAAACCAGACGTACGAATCGGGCCATCTGATGTGCGGGACTTGTGTGACGTACGCCGTAAGGCACCCGGACGAGTGCTCGATCCGCCGTCGCCCCCTTTAGGGTCTTGGCATGGCACGACCACGGCGCATCATCCTTGTCCGACACGGCGAGTCAACGGGCAATGTTGATGACACCGTGTACGAGCGCGAGCCCGACCACGCCCTGGCGCTCACCGATCTCGGCTGGCGGCAGGCGGAGGAGACCGGCAAACGGATCCGTGACGTCCTCGGTCGCGAGCGCGTCAGCGTCTACGTCTCCCCGTACCGCCGGACGCACGAGACGTTCCAGGCGTTTCATCTGGACCCCGAACAGGTGCGCGTGCGCGAGGAGCCCCGGCTGCGCGAGCAGGACTGGGGCAACTGGCAGGACCCCGACGACGTACGACTCCAGAAGGCCTACCGGGACGCGTACGGGCACTTCTTCTACCGCTTCGCGCAGGGTGAGTCCGGCGCCGACGTGTACGACCGGGTCGGCGGTTTCCTGGAGAGTCTGTTCCGCAGTTTCGAGGACCCGGACCATCCGCCGAACGTCCTGCTGGTCACCCATGGGCTCGCCATGCGGCTGTTCTGCATGCGGTGGTTCCACTGGACGGTGGCGGAGTTCGAGTCGCTGTCGAACCCCGGGAACGCCGAGATGCGGATGCTCGTTCTCGGAGACGACGGCCGGTACACGCTCGACAGGCCGTTCGGCCGCTGGCGTGATCCGGAATCGTATGGGGCCACCGGTTAGAGTGGCAGGGCGATGACCGCTGACTCCTCTTCCGATGGCCGCCTGGAGCGTGCCCTGGCCAGCCTGCGCGGACTCGCGGTGGGGGACGCGCTGGGCTCGCAGTACTTCGTGCCGGTGAACTACCCGCTGCTCAAGCGACGCGAGACCCCACCCGGCCCCTGGCAGTGGACCGATGACACCGAGATGGCCTGTTCCGTCGTGGCCGTCCTCGCGGCCCACCACCGGATCGACCAGGACGAACTCGCCCGCTCCTTCGCCGTGCACCACGACTTCGACCGGGGCTACGGCCCCGCGGTCAACCGCCTGTTGCGCCTGGTCCGCGAGGGCGGCGACTGGCGGGAACTTGCCTCCGCGCTCTTCAACGGCCAGGGATCCTGGGGCAACGGCGCGGCCATGCGCATCGCCCCGCTGGGCGCCTGGTACGCGGACGATCCCGAGCAGGCGACCCACCAGGCGGAGATCTCCGCCTACCCCACGCACCAGCACCGCGAGGCCGTCGTGGGCGCCATGGCCGTCGCGGCGGCCGCCGCCCTGGCGGCAGACCCGGCCGGACCGCCGAGTTCCGGGGCACTGCTCGACGGCGTCATCGCGCTGGTCCCGAAGAGCGCCGTCGGCGCGGGACTGCGGCGCGCCCGGGACATGCTCGACTACGCCGACGCGGACACCGTCGCCGCCGTACTGGGCTGCGGACGGCGTACGACGGCGCACGACACCGTGCCCTTCGCGCTCTGGTCGGCGGCACGCGCCCTCGGCGACTACGAGCAGGGCTTCTGGACGACGGCCCAGGTGGGCGGCGACGTCGACACGACCTGCGCGATCGTCGGGGGAGTGGTCGCCTCCGGGAAGTCCGGGGCCCCTCCTGAGGCGTGGGTGGGACAGACCGAGACGTTTCCGGACTGGATGCGGGTGGGATAGCCGGTCGAAGGGACGCGCTTCCCAGGCTCCCCCTGGCCCAATCGCCTCAACTGTCACAGGAGTGCCACAGTGCGCTCCTAGGTCGTCGAGGGTGCCTTCCTGCGGCATACCCTGTCCGCCACGCCGCCTGTTGATCATGACGAGACGCGGCGACGAGGTACCGGCCACGGGCCTCCTGCGGCAGCCAACACGCTGCGTACGGGGGTGGTGAGGGCCGGTCGGGGGAGGGGGTCCCATGTCCGACACACCGTCAACACCAACAGCACCGGAGCCCGAAGAGCCGGAGCCCAGGGCGCGGGCTTCGACCGATGAGGGCCGCTCGGGGGCGGCAGCGGCCACGGACGCCGTACCGGAGCGAAAGGCAGGAAGGCCCGAACGGATATCGGGCGGACCACCGCCTTCGGTGCCCGGCCTGATCGATTTCAGACCTGACGATCCCGCGCCGATTCGCACCGCGACCCTGTGGGCCGCCCTGGCCACCGGCGTGCTCAGCATGCTGCTGCTGGGCGAGGGACTGGCCGTCAACATAGTCGTCGTCGCCGTGCCCGCCACGCTCGCCGTGTACTTCGCCGGACGGAGGGCGGGGCGCCGCCCCCGCCCCTGGGCGCTCGTCTGGGGCGTCGGCGGGCTCGCCCTGCTGACCGTGCCCGCCCTGCGTGCCGCCGAGTGGCCCACGTTCTTCGCCGTCGTCACCGCCCTCGCGGCGGGCTCGCTCGCACTGCACGGCGGCCGTACCTGGCCCGCCGTCCTGCTCGGCCCGCTCGGTGTGTTCACCGCGCTGGTCACCGGCCCGGCCTGGGCCTGGCAGGGACTGCGCGAGCGGATCGGCGGCGACCGGGGCCGTCTGGCGCCGCTGCTGCGGGCGCTGGTCGTGGCCGCCGTCCTGCTCTTCGTCTTCGGAGCGCTGTTCGCCGGCGCCGACGCGGCCTTCGCGGACCTGCTCGGCGCTCTGGTGCCCGACATCTCCGTGTCCGACGGGCCCTGGCGGATCCTGCTCCTCGCGCTGGGGCTGTTCGGGACCCTCGCGGCGGCCCGTACGGCGGCCGCGCCCGCCCACTGGGACCGGGTCCAGGTGCCCGCCGGACGCGCCCGTGGGCGCGTCGAGTGGGCGCTCCCGCTGGTCGGGCTCGTGGCGCTCTTCGCCGTCTTCAACGCCGTCCAGCTCGCCGTGCTCTTCGGAGGCTACGACGCCGTCCTGCAGGAGACCGGCCAGACATACGCCCAGTACGCGCGCCAGGGGTTCTGGCAGCTGCTCATGGCCACGCTGCTCACCCTGTTGGTCATCGTGGTCGCCCTGCGCTGGGCCCCGCGCACTCGATCGAGTGACCGGACGCTCGTGCGGGGTGTCCTGGGAACCCTGTGCGCGCTGGCCCTCGTTGTCGTGGCATCCGCTGTGCGACGTATGGACATGTATGTGGAGGCCTATGGGCTGACGCGGCTGAGGATCTCGGTGCTGACCATGGAGCTCTGGCTCGGTCTGGTCATCGTGCTCATCATGGCTGCCGGGGTGTGGGGTGCCCGCTGGCTGCCCCGTGCCGTCGCGGCCGGCGCGGTCGCCGGAGTGCTCGCGTTCGGTCTCGTGTCGCCGGACGGGATGATCGCCGAGCGCAATGTCGAGCGGTATGAGACCACGGGCCGCTTCGACATCGAGTATGCGAGGGGGTTGTCCGCCGACGCCGTGCCCGCCCTGGACCGGCTGAAGGAGCCCATGCGGTCGTGCGCGCTGTGGGACATAGCCGCGGACCTGGAAGACCGGGCCAACAGCCCCTGGTACGCCACGAGCTGGGGAGAGGCCGAGGCCCGGCGCATCCTGGAGGAACGTCCGGTGTCGCCGGGAGCGAGCGGACCGGCGTGCGGAGTGCGCGAGGAGGAGGCGCTGTACCCCTGAGGAATCGCAGGGCGGCCGGACCCTGCCCCACCGCCTGTCTTCCGGGCGTGGTCCGGCCGTCCGCGGTCGCCCCGTCAGCCTCCGGCGGCGGGGCCGGCCGTACCGGAGAGGGCCTCCAGGTCGCTCTTGCGGACCCTGATCACCAATACGGCGGTGACGAGGGCGAGTACGGCCATCGCGACGGCCGGTATGAACGCCGTCGAGATGCCCTGGGCGAGCACTTCGTGACTCCAGGGGGCAGGCAGCTGCTGGGTCTTCGCGAACTCGGCCTTCTGTTCGTCCGTGGCCTGCGACATGAAGAGCCGCACCTGACTCTCCGCCTCGTCACGGCTGGCCGTACCGAAGACCGTGGTGAGGATGGACAGACCGAGCGAACCTCCCACCTGCTGTGTGACGTTGAGCAGACCGGACGCCGCGCCCGCCTCGTGCGGGGCGACCCCGGAGACCGCGGTCAGGGTGAGCGTCACGAAGTTCAGGCCCATGCCGAAGCCGAACAGCACCATCGGGCCCAGCACCCCGCCGACGTACGAGCTGTCGGGGTTGATGAAGGTCTGCCACGCCAGGCCGAGCACGACGATCGTCGAACCGGCCACCATGAACGGCTTGGGCCCGAGCACCGGCAGGAACCGCTGGGACAGACCGGCACCGGTGACGATCGCGACGGTCACCGGAAGGAAGGCCAGACCGGCCTCGATCGGCGTGTACTGCAGCACGTTCTGCACGAACAGCACGATGAAGAAGAACATCCCGAACATCGCCGCGGCCAGGCTCAGCATGATCACGTACGTGCCCGAGCGATTGCGGTCGGTGAACATCCTCAACGGTGTGATGGGCTCCTTGGCCCGCCTCTCGATGAAGCCGAACACCAGCAGCAGGATCACCGCCGCAGCGAAGGAACCGATGGTCAGGCTGTCGCGCCAGCCGTCCTCCGCCGCGCGGATGAACCCATAGACCAGCGAGGCCATACCGGCTGTCGAGGTGAGCGCGCCCGCGATGTCGAACCGCCCCGGGTGCCGCTCGGACTCGCTGATGTACATCGGCGTGAGCACGGCGATCAGCACACCGATGGGCACGTTGACGAACAGCACCCACCGCCAGTCGAGCCACTCGGTGAGCATGCCGCCCGCGAGCAGACCGATGGCGCCGCCACCGGCGGAGACCGCGGCGAAGACACCGAACGCCCGGTTCCGCTCGGGCCCTTCGGGGAATGTCGTGGTGATGAGTGCCAGCGAGGTGGGCGACGCGATCGCGCCACCGACGCCCTGGAGGGCGCGCGCCGCCAGCAACTGCCAGGGCTCCTGGGCGAATCCGCCGAGCAGCGAGGCGAGCGTGAAGACGAGAATTCCGGTCATGAACACACGGCGGCGGCCGAGGATGTCACCGGCCCGGCCGCCCAGGAGCAGCAGACCGCCGAAGGTCAGTGTGTAGGCGCTGACCACCCATGTCAGGTCGGTGGTGCTGAACTTGAGCGCGTCTTGAATGTGCGGGAGCGCGATGTTCACAATCGTCGCGTCGAGTACCACCATGAGTTGGCAGGCCGCGATGACGGTGAGTGCGATGCCGGGGCGCCCCTCCCGGCGGGCAGCTCCCGGCTTCTGATCCTGAATCAACGGAGAGGTTGTCACTATGGGTCCCCCACAAGTGCCTTAGTGAACGCTGGCGTTCACTGACGCGTCCACGGTAGTGAGTCCCCCTTAGTGAACGCAAGCGTTCACCAAAGTCGCCGCCATGGCCTGCGCCGCCCGTCCGCTTCCGCTTCTCGTATCCCCATCCCTCGGCTCAACGGAGAAACACAGATGGTCACTTCGCGCTGGACGGCCGCTCCCGCTCAGACGGCCTCCCCGCGTCGGCGCGGCGCCGTGCTCGAGCGCGCGATCCTCGATGCCGCGCTGGAGCAGCTCAGTACGGTCGGCTGGAGCGGTCTCACCATGGAGGGGGTCGCCGCGGGTGCCCAGACCGGCAAGGCGGCCGTCTACCGCCGCTGGCCCTCCAAGGAGGATCTCGTCGCGGACGCTCTCCAGGCCGGACTGCCTCGCTTCGAGGAGGCGCCCGACCGGGGCAGCGTGCGCGAGGATCTGCTGGAGCTGTGCCGGCAGGCGCGTGAGGCGATGTTCTCGCGCCCTGGGTTCGCGCTGCGTTCGGTGATTCACGAATGCGACACCATCCAGGCCGAGCGCTTCCATGGTGTGATCGTCGAGGGCGTCGTGGAGCCGACCGTCAAGCTCCTGCGGGAGGTCGTTGAGCGGGGAATTCGCCGGGGCGAGGTGCGGTCCGACGCGGCCAACGGCTATGTCTTCGACGCGATTCCGGCCATGATGATGTACCGCTCGAAGATGTGCGGCAGTGAATGGAGCGAGCGGGACATCGAGGAGATGATCGACCACTTGATGGTGCCGCTGCTGCGCCGACGGGACACCTGAGCCGGGTCTGCGGGGTGACTGAGGTTGCCCCGGGAAACCTGGGTGTCGTGTGGGGACGCGGGCGGCGTAGGCTAAGGGCGCCATGCCGTACGAACCACCTACTCACACCGTCGAGCGCTCCCTGCGCGCCACGACCGGAGCGAAGATCATTGCCGGTGTCGACGAGGTGGGGCGCGGAGCGTGGGCCGGCCCCGTCACCGTCTGCGCGGCGGTCACCGGACTGCGCCGACCGCCCGAGGGCCTCACCGACTCCAAGCTCCTGACGATCAAGCGACGCGAGACGCTCGCCGAGGAGCTGCTGAAGTGGGTGACGTCGCACGCCCTCGGTCACGCCTCTCCGGAGGAGATCGACGACCTGGGCATGACGGCCGCGCTGCGGCTGGCCGCCGTACGGGCTCTGGAGGCGCTTCCGGTGCGCCCCGACGCGGTCATCCTCGACGGCAAGCACGACTACCTCGGGTCGCCCTGGCGGGTGCGTACGGTGATCAAGGGCGACCAGTCCTGCGTCGCCGTGGCGGCGGCCTCGGTGATCGCCAAGGTTCAGCGCGACAAAATGATGGCCGAACTGGGTGTCGACCATGCAGACTTCGGTTTCGCGGCCAACGCCGGGTATCCGTCGCCTGTCCACAAGGCCGCGCTGGCGGAGCGGGGCCCCACCCCGTACCACCGGTTGTCGTGGGCGTATCTTGATGCGCTGCCCCAGTGGCGGCACCTCAAGAAGGCCCGTACCTGGGCGGACGGAAGCGTTCCGGAGATCGAGGGGCAACTCGGCTTCGATTTCTGACGGATTCGTTCGCACTCATGTGCCACCCGCCGACGCGAGTCGCATCGGCGTTTGATAAACATCAGCTCATGCCTCTCATTCCCGAGGAGCCTCAGATTCACGAGAGTGCCCAGGGCCCGCGTGCCACTCCGGCCAGCGGCCGGGTCGCGCCGACCCCCCGTCCCGTACCCGGTCCCCGTCCCGCGGCTCCGCCGCGGCCCGGTCGTCCGGGTCCTGCCCGGCCGGTGCCGGCCCAGCGCGCGGCGCACGCCGCGGCCAAGCCCGGGCCGTCCGCCCCTGCCGCCACCCCGCAGGTCCAGCTGATCCCGGCCTCGGCCGAGGGTGCGCTGGACGCCGCCGAGGAAGCCGTCGACCTGCTGCTGGATTCGGGCCGAGCCCCCGGCGACGTGCTGGTGATCACCACCGGCGAGTCGCATCCGTGGGCCGACCACGAGCTCTCCTTCGGCGAGGCCGCCTACTGGGCGCAGCATGACGCGGGCGACGACGTCTTCTACGCCGATGCGTCGGCCGTCGACCGGGCCGCGCCGCGTCCCGTGGTCGTGGTCGCCGTCAACGGCGGAACCGCTGCCGTCACCGCTGAGGCGCTGCCCAAGGCCCTCGGCCGGGCCCGGGCCCTGTTGATCGTGTGCGGCGACCCGCAGACGATCAACTCGGTGCTGGGCGCCGGAGTCTGAGCGACTGCGGACCTCGCCCCGGTCGGCCCGTCAGGGCTCACCGGGGGCCGTGCGTGCCCGGGGGCGACCAGGGCGTCATTGACGACCACACCCCGCGATGGGGCGCTTCGGCGTGCCTGCGGGGTGTTTCGGCATGTCAGGGGGCTCCGGGCGGGTGCCCATGGGCGACGGCGGGGCGTTTCGGCCGGGATCTGCGCGGCACTGACGCTTGTCGCATCGGATCCGGGCTGTTCGACCGCCGACTTAGGTCCTTGGGCCCGTGTTCGTCGAAGCAGGGATCGGTCTGGGCTCGCTACGCGCCGAGCGTCCCTGCTGGGCCTCCACCAGGCGGCAGTCGCGGACGTGCCCTTGGCCGCAGTCGGCAGCCGCAGCCGCCTGCGAGCAGGCGACTCAGCGTGCCGCGGCTCGGCGCAGTACCTCCGACGCGACGCCGCCGGTGCGTGGCATCGGCGGCGGTGCCAGGGCCGTGGCGAAGGGCTCCGCCGGTGAGTCCGCGTGGGGACGGCGGCCGCCGCGGCCCTCGCCGAGCACCTGCCAGCCGTCATGTGTCAGCGTGATGTACGCCCCGCAGCGCAGCCCGTGCAGTGTGCAGGCGTCCCGCAGCCCCCACATCCACGCCCCGTCCTCCTCGGTCCAACGCGCGTCGCCGTCACGGCAGTAGAGCAGCACGGCCGTACGGACCGGAGTGCGCCGACGCAGGTCGTGCGGAATGACCCGGCGCAACTGGGCGAGGAGCGCGTTGCGGAACATCCAGCCGTCGGCCGGGGCCGGACGCCGCACGAACGAGGCGCTCGCCGTCAGCCGCTCGTCCGGATCAAGGACGGCGATGACCGCCGTCGCGGGCCGGGGCTGATGCCGCGCGTGCAGCCCGCTGACAACCTCCCGGGGATTGCGCAGCAGCGGAATCCCGGCGGCTGCCCATTCCGCGGGCTCGAGCATCCGGTTGGCGGAAGCGGCGGACGGGTCGGCAGACGTCGACATGGAGGCCGCCGAGGACGGAGCGAATCCGAAGGTCACGATCCTCCCTTCGGCTACGCGCCCACACTGCGGGCGGGGGTCGGACTTGGGGGAGCGCACGCCGCAGCAAAAGCCCTACCGATTCACGGGTGGGCCGTACGGGGAGCGGACTCCAATTCTTCCTGGCGAACTTCGTTGCGGCAACGAGCAATTGGGGCCACTGGCGGTTTTGTGGCGATTCACCGCTTATATCCCTGCGCATAGGGCTCGTCGGCAACGCCCCGGTGGCACCGGGCTTACGTCCGGTCGACGGGTCGGTCATGCTCGGACGGCGAGAACGAGGGGCAACACCCCCTGTGCGCCCGCGCGCCGGAGTACGCGCGCGGCGACCGCGAGCGTCCAGCCGGTCTCGGTGGCGTCGTCGACGAGGAGCACGGGTCCGCCCGCCTCCTTGAGGGCGACGGACAGCTCGGGCGGCACGGTCAGAGCCCCGTCGAGCGCCTTGAGCCGTTGTGCGCTGTTGCTACGGGTGACCTGGGAAACCGCGCCGGTGTACGCCACCGATCCCAGCAGGGGCAGACGGCCGATCTCGGCGATCCTCGCGCCCAGGGAAGCGATCAGCTGCGGGCGGGAGCGGGACGCCATGGTGACGACACCGACCGGGCGGGGCTGGGCGTCGGCCTGCCCGGAGGCCCAGCCGCCGGGGCCCTTCGCCCAGTCGGTCAGCACGGCGACCACGGCATTCGCCACGTCGTCCGGAACCGGCGTGTCCGGGGCCTGGGCCGCGAGCATCGGCCGCAGCCGGTTGCCCCAGCCGATGTCCGAGAGCCGCCCCAACGCGCGCCCCGGCGCAGCCTGCTCACCGGCTGGAATGCGCCCCTTCAGATTGACCCCGACCGCGGGCAGCCCCGTCGGCCACATCTTGCGGGGCTCGACCTCGACACCTGCGCGCCCCAGCTCGCCGCGCGCCGCGTCCAGCGCCGCCGGGGAGACGGATTCCGTGAACCTGGGCTTGGTGCACGTGTCACAACGCCCGCACGGGGTGGCGTCCTCGTCGTCCAGTTGCCGTCGCAGGAACTCCATGCGGCAGCCCGGCGTCGTGACGTAGTCGCGCATGGCCTGCTGCTCGGCCGCACGCTGTTTGGCGACCCAGGCATAGCGCTCGGTGTCGTACGTCCAGGGAACGCCGGTGGAGATCCAGCCGCCCTGAACGCGTCGTACCGCACCGTCCACGTCGAGGACCTTGAGCATCGTCTCCAGCCGGGAGCGGCGGAGCTCCACCAGCGGTTCGAGCGCGGGGAGGGACAGCGGTCGCTCCGCGCCCGCGAGGACGTCCAGGGTGCGGCGGACCTGCTCCTCCGGAGGGAAGGCGACCGAGGCGAAGTACTCCCAGATCGCCTGGTCCTCCTTGCCGGGCAGCAGCAGCACCTCGGCGTGCTCGACACCACGACCGGCCCGGCCCACCTGCTGGTAGTAGGCGATGGGCGAGGACGGCGAGCCCAGGTGCACCACGAAGCCCAGGTCGGGCTTGTCGAAGCCCATGCCCAGAGCGGAGGTGGCGACCAGGGCCTTGACACGGTTGGCGAGCAGGTCCTCCTCGGCCTGCTGCCGGTCCGCGTTCTCCGTCTTCCCGGTGTACGACGTCACGGTGTGCCCGCACTGGCGCAGGAACGCGGTGACCTCCTCGGCGGCGGCCACGGTGAGCGTGTAGATGATGCCGGAGCCCGGCAGCTCGTCCAGGTGGTCGGCGAGCCAGGCCATCCGGTGGGCGGCGTCCGGCAGTTCGAGCACTCCGAGGCTCAGGCTCTCCCGGTCCAGTGGTCCGCGCAGAACCAGCGCGTCCGTGCCGCCGCCGGTACCCAGCTGCTCGGCCACGTCGGCCGTCACGCGCGCGTTGGCCGTCGCGGTGGTGGCCAGCACGGGAACCCCGGGCGGGAGGTCGGCCAGCATCGTGCGCAGTCGGCGGTAGTCGGGGCGGAAATCGTGCCCCCAGTCCGAGATGCAGTGCGCCTCGTCGACCACGAGCAGACCGGTCGCGGCCGCCAGCTCGGGCAGGACCTGGTCGCGGAAGTCCGGGTTGTTGAGCCGCTCGGGGCTGACCAGGAGCACGTCGACCGCGCCCGCGGTGACCTCCTGGCGGATCGTGTCCCACTCCTCCGTGTTCGATGAGTTGATGGTCCGCGCGTGGATTCCGGCGCGGGCGGCCGCCTCCACCTGGTTGCGCATGAGGGCGAGGAGCGGGGAGACGATGACGGTGGGCCCCGCGCCCCGCTCGCGCAGGAGCGCGGTCGCGACGAAGTACACCGCGGACTTGCCCCAGCCAGTGCGCTGCACCACCAGGGCTCTGCGTTTGTCGGCGACCAGTGCCTCGATGGCGTGCCACTGATCCTCGCGCAGCCGCGCCATGCCCGCCGGGGCACCGACGAGGCGGGTGAGCACGGTATCGGCGGCCGTACGCAGATCTTGGCGGTCCGTGGTGGGCAGGTCTTCGTCGCTCATGGCCCCATGCAACCCGATGCCTCGGACATCGCGCGAACGAGGAGGGCGAACTGTGGACAGTTTCTGACGTGATCATGGTCGGACTTATCCACAGGGCGAAGCGGAATTTCAAGATCCGCGAGATGGTCGCCGCATGACGAATCACAGCGAAGCAGCCGGGACCTCCGGCAACAGTGACATCGGCGGGCAGAACGGATGCGGGGGGAGCGGCGCCCCCTCCGCGTACCTGGGGCACGGCGCGGCCGCCGGACCTCCCGGCGAACAACAGGTCACCCTCCGCACACCGGCCGAGCTCGCCGACGCCTTGCCCTACCTGCTCGGATACCGCCCCGAGGACAGCATCGTCCTCGTCGCGCTGCACGACCGCGACGCCCGTGGACGGTTCGGCGGGCGCGCTCGGCTCGGCATCCCGGCCCAGACGGACGACTGGCCGTCCGTGGCCCAGCAGCTGGCACACGGCCTGGTGACCGGCAGCGAACGCCGAGGCGCCAAACCGGAGAGCATCGTCGCCTTCCTCTGCCAGGACCCGACGAGCCGTGAGTCGGCACGCGACGTCATGGAACGCCTGCGGCCACTGGCTCAGCTGCTGCGCAGGTCCTGCGGCAGCCTCGACGTCCCGGTGGTGGAGGCCCTGTGCATTTCCGACGGCCGCTTCTGGTCCTACTGCTGTCCAGGCAACGGGTGTTGCTCAGCCGACGGGGAAGCGATGGGGCTGCCGGGTACCTCAGTGCTGGCCGCCGCCGCGACCTACGCAGGCCTTCAAGTGCGCGGCACCCTGAAGGAGATGCGGGCCAGGATCCTGCCGTGGGAGACCGCGGCCGCGTTGCAGCAGGAGGTCGCTCTCGACGCTGCCCAGTCCGCCCTCATCCCGCGGATCCTGGACGCGGAGAGCCGGGCGGACGTGGCTGAGGAGACGCTCGCCGTGGCACAGCGTGTCATGGGGCGCTTGGCGGACACCCCGACTGTGTCCGGCAGGCTGGACGCGGACCTCCGCGACGACGAACTCGTCGGGCACGAAGACGCAGCCACCCTGATCCTCGGACTGCAGGACCGCGCCACCCGCGACCGCGCCGCCGAGTGGATGGAGGGCGACGAAGCCGGCCCGGCCCTCCGCCTCTGGCGTGCCCTGGCCCGGCGCTGTGTCGGCCCCTACGGCGAGCACGCCGCCGCCCCGCTCACTCTCGTGGGCTGGGTCGCCTGGTCCTCCGGCGACGAACTGGAGGCCCGCGAAGCCCTGGCCATGGCCCTCGCGGCAGACCCCGACTATCTCTTCGCCCGCCTCCTCCACCAGGCCTGCAATGAAGGCCTCGACCCCGAGTCCATTCGCCGTTGCCTGCGCGCGGAGCGCAGGGGACGCGACCTGACTACGGCCACTGCGGGCGCCGGCGCCGACAGCGAACCGAACCTCGCCGACCAGTCTCCCGGTGTGGAGTCGGCCACGGACCAGCCCTGCGTGGCCACCGGCTCCCGACGTCGGCGCAGGGCCCGCCCGGAAGGGAGCCCCGACGCCCGCGCCAGCAGGCGGTCCCCTGGCGCGACCCATGCCCGCCGCTCGCGTTCCGCCGACGGCGACTCACCCGCCCGTCGGCGGCAGGGGAAGGCAGACGGCGCGAGCGGCCGGGCACGGGTCCGCCGCGGTGGTGGGGCGCAAGCCACGGAGGGAAAGACGTGAGTGCACGGGGCCGGCTCAGGGCTCATGTGAACGTGTTGCCTCTGCTCTGTGCGCACCTGAGCGCGCTGTTCCACCTCTGGGTTCGCATGAGCGTGTCGCCCTCGCGCCGGTCTCACATCGACCCGCAGCGCCGATCCGGACACCATCCACCCGATCCCGATCCCGCCGCTCGCGGCTTCCCGATCACCCCGGTCACACCACCACGCCGCCATTCGGTCGGCTTCCCGGGGCGGAGGCGTGACCCGGAGCGGAGCCGTTCCGTTCACCTGTGTGGCGGTACCCGTGGCTTGGCCGCACCGCCGTATCACCCCGTCCCTCTCCGGCTCCCCACCTGGTGCCGAGCGCACCCCGCGCGCGCCGAACACAGAAGAAGCCGCCCCATGCCCCTGCCCTCCACGCCCGACGCCTACGACGACGTCCCGTACTTCCGCAGGTCCCCCCAGCCCTCCGCCCGAGCCCGTGGGGACGGCACCGGCGCTCCACGCACGGACCTCCGCGGTCCGACGCCCCGTCCAACGGGCTCACGCTCAGGCAGTCCGGGCGGCCCGGTCTCTCCCGCGACCGGCACGGGCGGCTCTCCGGGGCCGCCTCCCACAGGTACGGGAGGTCCTTCGGCCCCGCAGGCGCCGCCCGCTGCCCCGCGCCGCCCTGCGGAGCTGCCGCCGGCTCATGCCACGCTGATCTGTGTCGCCCTGCCGGGCCTCGCGATCTCGACGGAGCAGGGCCAGCTGACCGGCACCGGACTGGAGGGCTTCTACCGCGCGGGACGGCGCATGCTCTCGCGCTGCCAGGTGCGGGTGGCCGGACGGGAACCACTGGCCGTGCAGGCGCGGATGGTCACGGCCGACCGAGCCCGGTTCGTGGGGACGCTGCGCATGGCCGCGGACGCGGGGCCGGACCCGGACGTCATGGTCGAGCGCACGCGGTACGCGGACGGCACCGAGCGGATCACCCTGCACAGCACGGCTCGCCGTCCGCTGCGCGTGCCGGTCGAGGTGTCCCTGGGCACGGATCTCGCGGAACTGGGCGTCGTCGCCTCCGGCAGCGCCGGCCCGGAACTGCCCGCGAGTGTCCACGACTCCGGCCTCCGCTGGTCCTGCGCCAACGGGCACTCGACCGTGACCGCCCACCCTCCGCCCACCGATGCTCTGGCCTCTGCTGGACTGCTGCGCTGGGAGTTGGAACTACCACCCGGCGGCAGCCGGAGCGTGGAGCTGCGGGTGCGGCCGGACGGCGCGGGGCCCATCAGACCGGTGGGACGCGGCGCCACGAGCCCCCTCGCCCAGGTACAGGCCGCGGGCGACGACCCGGCGGCGCAGGTCCTGTTGCACACCTGCCTGGAGGACCTCGAGGCCCTGCTGCTGCGCGACCCGAAGAATCCCTCCGACACCCACCTCGCGGCGGGCGCGCCCTGGCGCTGCGGGATGGCTCCGGCCGACGCACTGGTCGCGGCCCGCATGACGCTGCCCCTCGGCACGCGCCTCGCCGCGGGCACCCTGCGCACCCTCGCCCGCACCCAGATCGCGGGCCCGGAGACACAGTCGGGCATGATCCCCGGCCCTCGCCGGGACGCGGGCCCGCATCTGCCACCGGGCTGCACCGGTACCGAGGCGACCCTGCTGTTCCCCGTGCTCCTCGCGGAGGCGCGGCGATGGGGACTCCCCGAGCAGGAGACCGAGGAGCTGCTGCCCGCCGCCGAGCGCTGCCTGCGGTGGCTGCTGGCCGCTGCCGCAAGCGGCACGTACCTGCCCGACCCGCGCCCCGGCGGCCCACTGCGCTGCGAGACCCAGGCACATGCCCACCGGGCCGCGCTGCTGGGCGCCGATCTCCTCGACACGTACGGCAGACCGGGCGGGGCCGAGTTGAGGGACTGGGCGAGCGAGCTGCGGACGCGGTTCGGGGCTGACTTCTGGGTCGAGGGCCGAGGGGGTGGCAGACCCGCGGCTGCCCGGACCCCGGACGGGCATCTCGTACCGCACCTGGGCGCCGGCGCCGCTCACCTCCTCGACACCGGGCTGCTCGGAGCGGGTGAGCAGGCCCCGGGACTTCTCGACAAGGTGCGAACAGAACAGCTCGCGCGACTGCTCGGCGGGCCCGCCATGGACTCGGGGTGGGGGCTGCGGAGCCTGGGTGCCAAGGAGGCGGCGTACAACCCGTTCGGCCATCGCAGTGGTGCCGTGCGTGTGCAGGATACGGCCGTCGCGGTCGCGGGGCTGGCGGCCGCCGGATACGAGAAGGAGGCGAGTTCGCTGCTGAGGGGGGTGCTGGCGGCGGCGGAGAGCTTCGGCCATCGGCTGCC
Organism: Streptomyces sp. CA-210063; assembly: GCF_024612015.1. Lineage (NCBI taxonomy): Bacteria > Bacillati > Actinomycetota > Actinomycetes > Kitasatosporales > Streptomycetaceae > Streptomyces > Streptomyces sp. CA-210063. The sequence goes on along the minus strand of NZ_CP102512.1, from coordinate 2,594,626 downwards.
CGAGATGTACGCGGGGGAGCAGCGCACGGCAGGGGGTGCCCCGTTGCCTCACCCGGCCGCCTGCAGACCGGCCGCGACGGCGGCGGCCGCTGGCGTCCTGTTGCTCACCACACTCGTCGGAATCCGCCCCGACGCTCCCGCTGGGACGGTGACGCTGCGGCCGGTGCGCAGTGCGCCGCTGGGCGAGATCGGTCTGACGGGACTGCGCGTCGCGGGCGCCCCGTTCGCCGTACGTGTCAGCCGGCTGGGGCTCGCCATGGTCGAGGAGGCGGCCGACGGGCTGCAGTTAGGAGTGTGACCTCGCGTGATGCGTGAGGGGACGATCGGCGGTGCTGAGCCCGGAGATCGGTGGTCGGTCCGTGAAGTCGATGTCGGACAGAAGTGGATCAAGTGGGGAAGCGACCGGCGAAGGGAGTGTTTATCGTCAGGCAGACGACTATGATCGCGGCATGCCCTACGACCCGTCGGACTACCCGCCCTTCGCTGTCACCGTGGACCTGGTCGTGCTGACCGTCCGTCGTCATGCGCTCTGCGCGCTGACGGTGCGGCGGGGCGAGCAGCCGTTCCAGGGGCGGTGGGCGCTGCCCGGCGGCTTCGTGCGGCCGGACGAGGACCTGTCGCAGGCCGCGGCGAGGGAGCTGGCCGAGGAGACCGGGCTGACCGCCCACGAACCGTCCGAGCCCGCGCAGGACAACGGAGCGCACCTGGAGCAGTTGGCGACCTACGGCGACCCCAAGCGCGACCCGCGGATGAGGGTCGTCAGCGTCGCCCACCTCGCCCTCGCCCCCGACCTGCCCGCACCCCGTCCGGGCGGCGATGCCAACAGTGCACGCTGGGCGCCCGTCGAGGAGTTGCTGGAGCAGGGCGGTTACGGGCGCGACGGCGAACCGGTGGCGCCGCTGGCCTTCGACCACGCGCAGATCCTCGCGGACGGGGTGGAGCGCGCCCGCTCCAAGATCGAGTACTCCTCGCTGGCCACGGCCTTCTGCCCGCCGGAGTTCACCGTCGGCGAGCTGCGGCGCGTCTACGAAGCGGTGTGGGGCGTGGCGCTGGATCCGCGCAACTTCCATCGCAAGGTGACGGGTACACCCGGCTTCCTGGTGCCCACCGGCGGCACCACCACACGGCAGGGCGGCCGTCCTGCCCAGTTGTTCCGCGCCGGCGGCGCCACCCTCCTCAACCCGCCGATGCTGCGCCCAGAGGTCTGACACCGCGAAGCCGGGGCCCGCGCGGCATCTTCGATGCCTCAAGGTGCCCGAAAAAACGGACATACCACGCTATCTTGCTTCAGGTGATCCAGGCCATCGGATTGACCAGCAATCCCCGCAAGGAGCTTCCGCCCGCCGTCGACGACGTGTCCTTCGAGGCGCACTCGGGCCGCGTCACCGCGCTCCTCGGCAATCCGGGAGCGGGCAAGTCGACAGTGCTGAAGCTCATGCTCGAACTCCAACACGGCCGCGGCATCACCTACTTCAGAGGCCGCCCCCTGCACCGCATCGCCCACCCCACGCGAGAAGTGGGGGTACTCCTCGGCGACGTGCCCGGCCACCCGGCCCGCACGGTCCGCGGTCATCTGCGCATGCTGTGCGCGGCCGCGGGGCTCCCCGCCCGGCGCGCCGACGAAGTCCTGGAGGTCGTGGGCCTGGTCAGCCTGCGCGAGGCACGGCTGAACACCCTCTCGCGGGGCATGGACCGCCGCCTCGGCCTCGCCTGCGCCCTGCTGGCCGACCCGCACACCCTCGTCCTGGACGAGCCCGCCGACGGGCTGTCCGTCCGCGAGGGCCGGTGGCTGCACGGGGTCATGCGTGCGCACGCCCACCAGGGCGGCACGGTCCTGTTCACCACCGACGACGCCAAGGAGGCCGCGCGGACCGCCGACCGGGTCCTCACCCTCGAACAGGGCAGGCTCGTCGCCGACCAGGAGGTCGCCGACTTCTCCCGCACCCGGCTCCGGCCCCGGGTCGCCATCCGCACCCCGCACGCCGCCCGGCTCGGGGCGCTGCTCACGAAGGAGGCCCGGACCGCACGGCGTTCCGTGGAGATCGTCCGAGAGGGGGGCAACCGGCTGTCGGTGTACGGCAGTACGTGCGCCGAGATCGGCGAGACCGCGTTCCGGCACGGCATCCTCGTACACCAACTGGCGGACGAGATCGGAGACATGGGACCCACGCCGTCGCTGATGCCGTCGCCCGCCGACGATGCCCCGGCATCGGCCGAGAGCGCTCATGGCTCGGCCCAGGCGGCTCAGGAGCCGGTCGAGAGGCATCAGGCGCCCGCTGACACGCCTCCGGCGGCCGTTGCCGGACCACGGACACCCGCTGACGACGCACCGGAGGTCAACACCGGGTCTGAGGCCGACCCCGAGTTCCGCGTCGGCCCCGGGCTTCACACCGACCCCGGGGTTGATGCCGAACCCGGGCTTCATGCCGACCCCGCGCCTCACCCCGCCTCCGAGCTCCACCCCGCCTCCGAGCTCCACGCCCACCCCGAGCTCCACGCCCACCCCGACCTTCACGTCGACACCGAGGTCCGCGCTCGCCCGGCGGCCCACGTCGACACCGAGGTCCGCGCTCGCCCGGCGGACCACGCCGACCCGGCGGCCCCTGCTCACGCCGTACCGCGCGCGGCACGGGCGTCCGATGAGGGTCCGCTGCCCGCGCTTCCGCCGCCCATCACCGTCCGCCCGGCACCGAGCCCGTTGCGTCCGCTGCGGTACGAGCTGCGTCGGGCGGGCGGAGTCGGGACGGCGTACGTCACCGCCGCAGCCGTACTCGTCACCTCCGCCCTCATGGCCGTCGTCCTGGCCACGATCGGGCACACCCCGCAGCCGCGGCTGCTGGCCGCCTGGCCGCGGGAACTTCCGCTGCCACCCGCCGCCATCGGCGCGGGGCTGCTCGGTGCGATCGCCTTCGGTGACGAGTTCCGCCACCCCGCCCTGGCCGCGGACCGCGGCACTGTCCCCCGTCGGCTGGGACTGCTTCTCGCGAAACTCCTCGTCGCGGCGGTCACAGCGCTGCTCCTGGCCTTCCTCACCGTCGGCTGCGACCTCGAAGTGCTCTATCTCGTCTACGGCTCGGAGCTCACCTCGGTTCCCGCCGACTGGCTCTCGCTCGGCGCGAGTTGGGTCGGTCTCGTCGTGGGGTGCGCGTGGGCGGGAGTGCTGGCGGCGGGGGTCTTCCGGTCCACGTCCGCGGGGCTCGCGGCCGTGGTCGCCGTGCCCCTCCTCGTCGTACCCGCGGTGCAGAAGGTGCTGGAGGGGCCGGCCGTGCGGAATGCGGCCGGGTTCCCGGTGCGGCTGCGTGAGCTCGTGCTGGTGCAGTGGCCGTTTGGCGGAGAACGCTATCTGGAGGCCGTGGCACGGGCGATCGCCCAACCCGTGGGCGGGGCACTGCTGTTGTCGCTGACCGCGCTGCTGGGCGCCTATGTGCTCACGAATCTGCGTGGCAGGGTCCGCTGATGATCGTCGTCATCCTTTCGTGCTCACCGTCCGTGCTCCCCCGTTGGCGCAATGCGCGCAACTCCTCGTAGAACGCCCATTTCTTTCCGATAAGGCGTCAATTGCGATGGGGTGAGCGATCACCCTTTCGTGTGCTTTTCACCAAAGACCTCAAGGGAGTTGGGAACGCAGCCGACAAAGGATGCGTGAGTACCCTTGCGCACACCATGATGACCGCCGCCCGCTCCGCCGAATCCGGCCTCGCAGGACCGGGCGAACTCGACCGCTACCCGTACGCAGAGTCCCCGGGTGTCGACCGCGTCGGCCTCCCCGCCTGGGACGGCGCGGACCCCGAGCTGGGGCGCGTCGGCCGCCGCGCAGCCGGGAGCCGCGGACGCGGGCTGCACGGCCAACTCGTCCAGCAGCTCGGCCAGATGATCGTCTCCGGCGACCTGGGCGCGGACCGCCCCCTCGTACCCGAGGAGATCGGCCAACGGTTCGAGGTCTCCCGGACCGTCGTCCGCGAATCCCTGCGTGTCCTGGAGGCGAAGGGCCTGGTCAGCGCCCGTCCCAACGTCGGCACGCGCGTACGGCCGGTCAGCGACTGGAACCTGCTCGACCCGGACATCATCGAATGGCGGGCCTTCGGCCCGCAGCGCGACAACCAGCGGCGAGAGCTCAGCGAGCTGCGCTGGACGATCGAGCCGCTCGCCGCCCGCCTCGCCGCCGGGCACGGCCGTGACGACGTACAGCAGCGCCTCGGCGACATGGTCGAGCTCATGGGTCACGCCATGGCACAGGGCGACCCGCTGACCTTCTCGCGTGCGGACGCCGAGTTCCACTCACTGCTTATCCAGCTCGCGGGCAACCGCATGCTGGAGCACCTCTCCGGGATCGTCTCGGCGGCCTTGCAGGTCTCCGGCAGCCCGGCCACCGGGTGTGACCGGCCGGGCGAGTCGACCCTGGTGCACCACGCCCGGATCGTCGAAGCCCTCGCCGCGGGCGACGGAGGGGCGGCCGAGGCGGCCATGCGTCAGCTGCTCACCGTCCACCCCGAGGTGGAGCGCGTGGTGCCCGCGCCGCGCGAGCACTGAGAGCGCTGAGTAGCGAGACAAGGGCGGCGCGGCCGGGATGCGAGTCCCGCCGCGGTATCGCTCGGCCGGCGAACCCGTGCCGCCGGACCCCATCGGATCCTCCCGGGATTCGGCGGGGTCCGGCGGCACGACGGACGGCGGGCGCCGTCCGGGGTGCGGCGGGACCGGCCCGGTTTGAAGGGCCGGTCCGTCTCGCCGATGTGATCCGTTTCGGCGGTGCGATTCGTCTCGGCGGTGCGATTCGCCTCGGCGGTGTGACCCGTCTCGCTGGAGTCGGTGGGACTCGGCGAGAGCGGTGACTCCCACGCGACAGGAGACCCCGGAGAGAACGGCGAATCTCGGTGAGGACGGTGATCCGCATTGAGGAGTTCGTTCGGGAATCGTCCGGGTACCCGCCCTAAGCAGTACCAGTTGTGGCCTTGATCGATTACCTCTGGCAGCATCTGACCGCTTTTGAGTGCTTACGGGGTGTGACTCGGGCCACGCAGATTGGGCGTAACGCTCGTGGGAACAGCGCGATGACCTAAGAGGTGACAGCCGCGGAGGGAATACGGACGCCGTTCACGGCGCTGTGCATCTTCCCGGCCCCCGCCCGCACCGTCGGCCCATTCCCAAGCCGGTGGTCGGCTCCTGTCCACAGTGGACGGGGCCGGAAGCCGTTTTCCAACGTTCCGAGAGGTTGTTCGTGTCGGCCAGCACATCCCGTACGCTCCCGCCGGAGATCGCCGAGTCCGTCTCTGTCATGGCGCTGATTGAGCGGGGAAAGGCTGAGGGGCAGATCGCCGGCGACGATGTGCGTCGGGCCTTCGAAGCTGACCAGATTCCGGCCACTCAGTGGAAGAACGTACTGCGCAGCCTCAACCAGATCCTCGAGGAAGAGGGTGTGACGCTGATGGTCAGTGCCGCGGAGCCCAAGCGCACCCGAAAGAGCGTCGCAGCGAAGAGTCCGGCCAAGCGCACCGCCACCAAGACGGTCGCGGCGAAGACGGTGACCACCAAGAAGGCCACTGCCACCGCCGCCCCCGCGGTGCCCGCGGCCGACGCCTCCGCCGAGGACGCCGCACCCGCCAAGAAGGCCGCCGCCAAGAAGGCGGTCGCCAAGAAGGCGGCCCCCGCCAAGAAGACCGTCGCCGCCAAGAAGACGGCGGCCAAGAAGACCACCGCCAAGAAGGACGACGCCGAGCTCGTCGACGAAGAGGTTCTCGAGGAGACCCCCGGCGGCAAGCCCGGCGAGGAGCCCGAGGGCACCGAGAATGCCGGCTTCGTGCTGTCCGACGACGACGAGGACGACGCGCCCGCCCAGCAGGTCGCCGCCGCCGGTGCCACCGCAGACCCGGTCAAGGACTACCTCAAGCAGATCGGCAAGGTCCCCCTGCTCAACGCCGAGCAGGAGGTCGAGCTCGCCAAGCGCATCGAGGCCGGTCTGTTCGCCGAGGACAAGCTGGCCAACGCCGACAAGCTCGCCCCCAAGCTCAAGCGCGAGCTGGAGATCATCGCCGAGGACGGCCGCCGCGCCAAGAACCACCTCCTGGAGGCCAACCTCCGTCTGGTGGTCTCCCTGGCCAAGCGCTACACCGGCCGCGGCATGCTCTTCCTGGACCTCATCCAGGAGGGCAACCTCGGTCTGATCCGCGCGGTCGAGAAGTTCGACTACACCAAGGGCTACAAGTTCTCCACGTACGCCACCTGGTGGATCCGTCAGGCGATCACCCGCGCGATGGCCGACCAGGCCCGCACCATCCGTATCCCGGTGCACATGGTCGAGGTCATCAACAAGCTCGCGCGTGTCCAGCGCCAGATGCTCCAGGACCTGGGCCGCGAGCCCACGCCGGAGGAGCTGGCCAAGGAGCTCGACATGACCCCCGAGAAGGTCATCGAGGTCCAGAAGTACGGCCGTGAGCCCATCTCGCTGCACACCCCCCTGGGCGAGGACGGCGACAGCGAGTTCGGTGACCTCATCGAGGACTCCGAGGCCGTCGTCCCGGCCGACGCGGTCAGCTTCACGCTCCTGCAGGAACAGCTGCACTCCGTCCTCGACACGCTCTCCGAGCGCGAGGCCGGCGTCGTCTCCATGCGCTTCGGTCTCACCGACGGTCAGCCGAAGACCCTCGACGAGATCGGCAAGGTGTACGGCGTCACGCGTGAGCGCATCCGTCAGATCGAGTCCAAGACGATGTCGAAGCTGCGTCACCCGTCCCGCTCGCAGGTCCTGCGCGACTACCTGGACTAGTAGCACGGCTTCGCCCGCGCGTCAGTCGTGAAGGCCCGGTTCCCTCGAAGGGAGCCGGGCCTTCGGCGCGTGCGCGGCATGCGGAAGCCGATCTGGTAGATCACTCTGGGTGTGCCATCCAAGTCCCAGAGTGAGGAGCGCGCATGCGTCGATCCTTCGCCCGACTGCTGGCCATCGCGGCCACCACGGCCGTCATACCGCTGGTATCACCGCCGCCGGCGACGGCCGAGGTCGTCATCGGCGGTCTTCCGGTCGAGATCTCCCAGGCCCCCTGGACGGTGGCGCTGTCCAGCCGTGACCGGTTCGGGGGTACGCGGGCCGGGCAGTTCTGCGGCGGTGTCGTGGTCGGCCGCTCGACGGTCCTGACCGCCGCCCACTGCCTCAGCGAAGACGTCCTGGGAGGGCCCCCGGAACGGATCCCCGATCTGAAGGTCATCACAGGCCGCGCCGAGCTCCAGTCGACCGAGGGCATCGAGGTCCCGGTGAGCGGCACCTGGGTCAACCCGGAGTACGACGCCTATACGAACGCCGGCGACTTCGCGGTGGTGACCCTCGCCTCACCGCTGCCCGAGAGCTCCGTCATCGGGTTGGCGGGGGCCGGTGACACGGCCTACGTGCCGGGCACGCCGGCCGCGGTCTACGGCTGGGGGGACACCACCGGCGCCGGCGACTACGCGCAGACTCTGCGGGCCGCGCCGGTGAAGGTGATGGCCGACGCCGTCTGTGAGAGGGCCTATCCGGGCAGTGCGGAAGGCAGATACCTGTCCGGCTCCATGGTGTGCGCCGGGGAGCAGAACGGCGGCCGGGACGCCTGCCAGGGGGACAGCGGAGGGCCGCTGGTCGCCCAGGGGAAGCTGATCGGGCTCGTGTCATGGGGCAGCGGCTGCGGGCTCGCCGGCAGCCCCGGCGTCTATACCAAGGGCTCGTACGTGGCCGGGGTGCTGGCGGGGAGCCGCTGAGGCGACGTGCGCCCATGCGGCCGGGTGTCACGTCGGGTGCGGTACGAGAGCGGGCGGCCACTCCCTGTGTGCGGGGGTGGCCGCCCGATCACCGGCCTTGAGCCGGTGGCGGCTCGTCGTCAGGTGCGAAGCGTCAGCGCTCGTCCTCTTCTGCGGTCGCGGGGGCGGCCGTGAGCCGCTCCGTCTCGTCCTGTATCTCCGCGGCGATCTTCTTGAGCTCCGGCTCGAACTTGCGGCCGTGGTGGGCGCAGAACAGCAGCTCTCCACCGCTCAGCAGGACGACGCGCAGGTAGGCCTGGGCGCCGCAGCGGTCGCATCGGTCAGCGGCCGTCAGCGGGGTCGCGGGGGTCAGAACAGTAGTCACGTCGCCTCTTCTCTAGCTCGACGAGCTGTCGTACCAGGGTCAACATCCAACCAGGCCGAAAACGTTCCCGCTCGCGGCTTTAACTCGAAAAAATCTTTCCGGGCCGGCTGTCTGCTGCCGGTTGGCGGCGAATGAGCCGTAGTGCGTGTCTTCGTGTCGTACGGGTTCGCGCTGTCTGTCGGGTGGTCGCTCGGTGGTTCTGGTGGTTGGTCTTTCGGTTGTACGGTCCTCCCGGCTGGGTTGCCGGTTGTTCATGAGGACGTGCCCGGAGCCTAAATGGTTCATGCCTCGAAGGGAACGTGATATGTACTTCACCCCATCGAGGGATCGAACATGCATACGACCCTGGACTACTCTGAGTTTCCGGCGAGGGTAGCGGTACAACGGCTCTACCAGGCCTCGGTACCCTCGGACCGGCAACAGAGCCCGGCCCCTTACCCAAAAGGGCCTCACCTGAAATTCAGCGAGGAGCGAACCGCGTGACCGCCGATACGTCCGTGCCGTCCACAGCGCTGCTGACCGGAGCAGACCGGGACGGTTCCAACTACACCGCGCGGCACCTGCTCGTCCTCGAGGGGCTCGAGGCCGTGCGGAAGCGCCCTGGCATGTACATCGGCTCGACCGACAGTCGAGGCCTGATGCACTGCCTGTGGGAGATCATCGACAACTCCGTGGATGAGGCCCTCGGGGGCTACTGCGACCACATCGAGGTGATCCTCCACGACGACGCCTCCGTCGAGGTGCGGGACAACGGCCGCGGCATCCCGGTCGACGTCGAGCCCAAGACCGGCCTGTCCGGCGTCGAGGTCGTCATGACCAAGCTGCACGCCGGCGGCAAGTTCGGCGGCGGCTCGTATGCGGCCTCCGGCGGTCTGCACGGCGTGGGTGCCTCCGTGGTGAACGCGCTCTCCGCCCGCCTGGACGTCGAGGTCGACCGCAGCGGCAGCACCCACGCCATCAGCTTCCGGCGTGGCGTCCCCGGCGCCTTCGCGGGGGACGGCCCGGACGCCAAGTTCGAGACCGGCAGCCTGCGCAAGGGCAAGCGGGTCCCCAAGACGCGGACCGGCACGCGGGTGCGCTACTGGGCCGACCGCCAGATCTTCCTCAAGGACGCCAAGCTCTCGCTGGAGCATCTGCATCAGCGCGCCCGGCAGACCGCCTTCCTCGTGCCCGGCCTGACGATCGTCGTCCGTGACGAGTTCGGCCTCGGCGAGGGCGGCAGCAAGGGCGAGGAGTCGTTCCGCTTCGACGGCGGCATCAGCGAGTTCTGCGAGTACCTGGCTTCCGACAAGCCCGTCTGCGACGTCCTCCGCTTCTCCGGGCAGGGCACCTTCAAGGAGACCGTGCCCGTCCTGGACGAGCACGGCCAGATGACGCCCACCCAGGTCACCCGCGAGCTCGGTGTCGACGTCGCCATGCGCTGGGGCACCGGCTACGACACGACCCTCAAGTCGTTCGTGAACATCATCGCCACCCCCAAGGGCGGCACCCACGTCGCGGGCTTCGAGCAGGCCGTGGCGGGCACCATGAACGAGGTGCTGCGCGCCAAGAAGATGCTGCGCGTCGCCGAGGACGACATCGTCAAGGACGACGCCCTCGAAGGCCTCACCGCCGTCGTCACCGTGCGTCTGGCCGAGCCGCAGTTCGAGGGTCAGACCAAGGAGGTCCTCGGTACCTCCGCGGCGCGGCGCATCGTGGCGCAGGTGATCTCCAAGGAGCTCAAGGCGTTCCTGACGTCCACGAAGCGGGACGCCGCGGCTCAGGCGCGGGTCGTCATGGAGAAGGCCGTCGCGGCCGCCCGTACGCGTATCGCCGCACGTCAGCACAAGGACGCGCAGCGCCGCAAGACGGCCCTGGAGTCCTCGACCCTGCCCGCCAAGCTCGCCGACTGCCGCAGCGACGACGTCGAGCGCAGCGAGCTGTTCATCGTCGAGGGTGACTCCGCGCTCGGCACGGCGAAGCTCGCGCGGAACTCCGAGTTCCAGGCGCTGCTGCCGATCCGGGGCAAGATCCTCAACGTCCAGAAGTCGTCCGTGACGGACATGCTCAAGAACGCCGAGTGCGGCGCGATCATCCAGGTCATAGGGGCTGGATCCGGGCGTACGTTCGATATCGACGCGGCCCGGTACGGCAAGATCATCATGATGACCGACGCGGATGTGGACGGCTCCCACATCCGCTGTCTGCTGCTCACGCTCTTGCAGCGCTACATGCGGCCCATGGTCGAGGCGGGACGTGTTTTCGCCGCCGTGCCGCCGCTGCACCGGATCGAGCTGGTCCAGCCCAAGAAGGGGCAGGACAAGTACGTCTACACGTACTCGGACCGTGAGCTGCGCGACAAGCTGCTGGAGTTCCAGAGCAAGGGTGTCCGCTACAAGGACTCCATCCAGCGCTACAAGGGTCTCGGCGAGATGGACGCGGACCAGCTGGCGGAGACGACGATGGATCCGAGGCACCGCACGCTGCGGCGGATCAACCTCTCGGACCTGGAGGCGGCTGAGCAGGTGTTCGACCTCCTGATGGGGAACGACGTCGCGCCGCGCAAGGAGTTCATCTCCAGCTCGGCGGCCACGTTGGACCGGTCACGCATCGACGCGTAGCCGCTGCGCTGGGCTGGGCCGGGGCGCCTTCGGTTGTTGTGGGTCGGGGGCACGCCACGCCCCCTTCTCGCCGTACGCGGGTGCATCACCGTCGGGCCGCTCAGGTGCGGGAGGCCGGCCGGTTCTTCACCTGATGGGGTGAAGAATGGTGAAGAGGTGAGTCGGGGGTCTTTCCGTTCTGACCATGCTTGGGCATGCAGTCAAGCACCGGCCGTCCTCGCCGACGCGAGGGCGGTTCTGAGAGCCCGGTTGAGCGACACGAGGGGCCTGGCCCCGCCAGCGCGGACACGCGGTTCGACGATCCCTGGTACGACGCGCTGGCGTCCGGCTGGGGGGAGTCGGACGGGGCGGGCGGGCCGGTCCCGGTCGTGGCCGATGAGCGGGAGAACCGGGGCGGGGACGCGGCGGACGTCTATCTGGAGGTCCGGCGGAGCGCGGCCTTCCAGGAGGTGCGCAGGCGGTATCGCAGGTTCGTGATCCCCGGCGTCGCCCTCTTCTTCAGCTGGTATGTGGGATACGTCGTGACGGCGACCACCGCACCGGGGCTGATGGCACGGCCGGTGGCGGGCGCGGTGAACGTGGCGATGCTGGCGGGACTCGGGCAGTTCCTCACGACGTTCCTGTTCACCTGGGCGTACGCACGGCACGCGAGGCTGCGCCGGGACCGGGCCGCGCTCGATCTGCGCTGGGACACCCAGGAGTTGACGCGCGGCGCCAGAGGGTGCGAGCGGTGACCGGCGACCATCAGACGCCGGCGCTGCTGCTGTTCAGCGGGTTCGTGGCGGTCACGTTGGGGATCACGACGTGGGTGAGCCGCAACCGGCGTGGCTCGGCGGAGGAGTTCTACGCAGGCGGGCGGCTGTTCTCGCCCATGGAGAATGGTTTTGCCATCGCGGGCGACTACATGTCCGCGGCTTCCTTCCTCGGTATCTCCGGCCTCATCGCGCTCTTCGGGTACGACGGGCTGCTCTACTCGGTGGGTTTCCTGGTGGCCTGGCTCGTTGTGCTGTTCCTGGTGGCCGAACTGGTGCGCAACTGCGGGCGGTTCACGCTCGCCGACGTGGTCGCGGCGCGCATGAGCGAGCGGCCGGTGCGGATCGCGACGGGAACCTCCTCGGTGACCGTGTCCGTTCTGTATCTGGTGGCGCAGATGGTGGGAGCGGGCACCCTCGTCGCGCTGCTGCTGGGAGGCGACGGCGAGGCGGCGCAGGCCTGGACGGTCATCGGCGTCGGCGCGCTCATGGTCGTCTATGTGTCGTTGGGAGGGATGCGGGCCACCACCTGGATTCAGATCGTGAAGGCGGTCCTGCTGATGGGCGGGGCGATCGCGCTGACCGTGCTCGTACTGGTGCGGTTCCACGGCGACTTCGACCAGTTGCTGCGGGCGGCGGCCGATCGCAGTGGACACGGGGGCGCGTTCCTCGCGCCCGGACTGAAGTACGGCGGGGACTGGAGCGCGCGCTTCGACTTCATCAGCCTCGGACTCGCCCTGGTGCTGGGCACGGCCGGGCTGCCGCACATCCTGTCGCGCTTCTACACGGTGCCCACCGCGCTGGCCGCACGCCGCTCGGTGGTCTGGGCGATCGGCCTCATCGGCGGCTTCTACCTGATGACGATCGTGCTGGGCTTCGGCGCGGCCGCGATCGTCGGCCCCGAGGCCGTACGGGGCTCCAACGCGGCCGGGAACACCGCGGTGCCGCTGCTGGCCCTCGATCTGGGCGGTGGCGCGGACTCCACAGGAGGAACGGTTCTGTTCGCGATCGTCGCCGCCATCGCCTTCGCCACGATCCTCGCGGTCGTCGCCGGCATCACCCTCGCGTCGTCGGCTTCCGTCGCCCATGACCTGTACGCGTCGCTGCGGCGCAAGCGGTCGAAGCCGCGCTGCGAGGTGGCCGTCGCGCGGACCGCCGCGGTCGGGATCGGCATGGTCGCGATCGCGCTCGGGCTGCTCGCCCGGGACCTGAACGTGGCCTTCCTCGTGGGACTGGCCTTCGCGGTCGCCGCCTCCGCCAACCTGCCCGTGCTGCTGTACTCGCTGTTCTGGCGGAACTTCACCACCCGGGGCGCGGTGTGGTCCGTGTACGGCGGCCTGGTCCCCTCCGTGGTCCTCGTGCTGCTGTCGCCGGTGGTCTCGGGGAGCGCCGACTCGCTGTTTCCCGGCGTCGACTTCCAGTTCTTCCCCTTGCAGAACCCGGGCCTCGTCTCCATCCCCCTGGGCTTCCTCGCGGGCTGGCTCGGCTCGGTCACCTCGGCCGAGCCGCCGGACGAGGCGAAGTACGCGGAGACCGAGGTGCGGTCGCTGACGGGCGCCGGGGCGGTGTGACGGCCCGGGGCGCATTCAGGGGCGCACAGGATTCAAGAGGGCGTATCGGAGGCGCGTCCGGGCCTTCAGGGGCGGGTCGCCCACTCGTAGCGGTGCTCCGGGCGGCCCGCGTCGCCGTACTTGAGGGTCAGCCGGGCCCGTCCCGTGCGCTCCAGGAGCTTCAGATAGCGCTGGGCGGTCTGGCGGCTGAGGCCGGTCCGTTCGGCGATCTCCTGGGCGGACAGCGCGCCCTCGGCGGTCATCAGGGCACGGCGTACGAGCTCGGTGGTGGTGGGGGAGTGGCCCTTGGGCAGGTCCGGCTCGCCGCCCGCCGAGAGCGCGCCGAAGATCCGGTCCACCTCCGCCTGTTCGGCCTCGCCGCCGCCGTCCAGCGTGCGCCGCAGCTCCGCGTACGCCTCCAGCTTGGCCCGCAGCCCGGCGAACGCGAACGGCTTGACCAGGTACTGGAGCGCGCCCTGACGCATCGCGGCCTGCACGGTCGAGACGTCGCGGGCCGCCGTCACCATGATCACATCGGTCTGGTGGCCGCGGCGACGCATCTCCTGGACGACCACGAGGCCCGTGTCGTCCGGCAGGTAGTGGTCCAGGAGGACCAGGTCCACATGGGGCAGCGCCTCCAGTTGCTGAAGCGCCTCGGCCGCGTTGTGGGCCACGCCGGCGACGTGGAAACCGGCGACCTTCTCCACGTAGGCGGCGTTGACGCGGGCGACTCTGATGTCGTCGTCCACGATCAGGACCTCGATCATCGCGACTCCTTCTCGGCGGCTGTGATGGCGGCTTCGGGCGCCTGCTCGGGGCCCGGCCGCCCGTCACTGCCGGCCGTCGGCCCGTCGTGTCGAGCCGGCCCGTCGTCGGGTGCCGTAGAGGTAAGCGTCGGCAGGGGTGGTTGCGTCACCAGCCCCGGCTCCGCGAGTGCGTCGGGCAGTACGACGGTGAACTCCGCCCCGCCTCCCTCCGCCTCCGTGACCCGGGCGCTGCCGCCCTGCCGTTCGGCGAGGCGGCGTACCAGCGAGAGCCCGATGCCGCGCTCGCGGTGGGCCGGCGGCGTCTTGGTGGACCAGCCGTCCGTGAAGATCAACTCCCGCTTGTCGGGCGGGACTCCGGGGCCGGTGTCGCGCACCCGGAGGATCGCGGTACGTCCCTGGGCGCGCAGATCGACCTCCACGCGCGCGTGCGGTGTGCCCGCGACGGCGTCCAGGGCGTTGTCGACGAGGTTGCCGACGATGGTGACGAGTCCACGCGGGTCGATCAGCCGGTCCGGCAGCATCGTGCCGCGCGCGACCGAGAGGGCCACGCCGCGCTCGGCCGCGACGGTCGCCTTGCCGACCAGCACCGCGGCGAGCAGCGGGTCGTGGATCTTCTCGGTGACCTGCTCGGCGGTCGCCCGGTCGTCGCCGACCACCTCGCCGACGAAGTCCACGGCCTCGTCGTACATCTCCAGTTCGAGCAGACCCAGGAGCGTGTGCATCCGGTTGGCGTGCTCGTGGTCCTGGGCGCGCAGGGCGTCTATCAGGCCGCGCGTGGAGTCGAGTTCGCGGCCGAGCTGCTCCAGTTCGGTACGGTCGCGCAGGGTGGCGACGGCGCCCCCGTCGTCGGTGGGCATGCGGTTGGTGACCAGCACGCGCTGACCGCGTACGGTCAGCAGATCGGTGCCCGTGACCCGGCCGGCCAGCACATCGGTCGTGCGGCCGGGGCCGAGCGCGTCGTCGAGCGACCTGCCGACCACCTCGTCGCCTATCCCCAGCAGCCGCTGCGCCTCGTCGTTCAGGAGGCGTACGCGGCCGGCGCGGTCAAGCGCGACCACGCCCTCCCGGATGCCGTGCAGCATCGCCTCGCGCTCCGCCAGCAGCCCTGCGATGTCGGAGAAGGCCAGGTCACGGGTCTGACGGTGGACCCGCCGGGAGATCAGATACGCGGCCAGCGCCCCGACGGCCATGGCCCCGCCGGCGTACGCGAGGAGCCCGGGGATCGCGTGGATCAGCCGGGCGCGCACGCTGTCGTACTCGATACCGACCGAGACGGCCCCGACGATCTTCCCGTCGGCGGCGCGCAGCGGCACCTTGCCCCGGGCGGAGCGCCCCAGGGTGCCCGAGTCGATCTCCATGACCTCGTTCCCGGCCAGGGCGCGGCGCGGGTCCGTGGAAACCGTGCCGCCGATCTCCGCCGGGTCCGTGTGCGACCACCGCACCCCGTGCGTGTCCATCACCACGACGTACTCGGCCCCGCTCGCCTTCCGGATCCGCTCGGCCTCGATCTGCACGGGACCGTTCACGGACGGCTTCGACGACAGCAGGTCCTCGGCGATCTGCGGCTGTGCCGCCGTCGTCTGCGCTATCGCGAGAGCCCGGCGCATCGCCTGGTCGTCCAGCTGGTCGCTGAGCGGCGCGAGGAACAGCCCGGTCGCGAGGACGGCGACACCGGCGGCGATCGCCACCTGCATCAGCAGGACCTGCGAGAACACCCGCCGCGGCATACCGAGACGCAGGCGGCGTGCGGGGGGAGTGGGGCTCATACCCATGACGGTACGTGGGGGGAGCGGGCCGGTCGTAGTGGGGTGTGGCGTGGATCTCAGGTGCGAAGCGTTTGCGCGACGAAGCCTCGGATGGCCGGGGACCGGTGCCGCCGACGACGGTCGCCAGGCGGCGGCTAGCCCGCCAGAGCGGCCGGTGCGAGCTCTCGTACGGCCACGACGTCCATCCTGGCCGGGGACCCCAGCGCGGAGCCGCAGCTCTCCGGGCGGGGCGGCTGGGAGGCGCCCTGGGTGACGACGATGGTCCAGCGGCGGCCGTCGACGTGTGCGACGGTCACCTCCCAGCGGGGCGCGGTGCCGTCCGTGCGGACGACGGTGAGCGCGCCGGCCGCGTTCTCGCCCGTCTCCGTACGCACCGCCAGTTCTGCCGCCTGTCCGGGGCGCTCCCAGGCGGAGCCCCCACGACACCCCTCGGTGACCACACGCCCTTCCCGCACTCCCTGGAGGACCTCCTTGACGTGATGGGCCTCGGCGCGGCCGTACACGTAGCCGAACGGCAGGACGAGCAGGGTGGGCGAGAAGCGGTGACCACCCAGATGGGTGACCTCCCAGGTGCCCTCGACCCCGGAGGCGGCCAGCTCGGCGGCGAGCGGGCGGCCGAGGAGGGCGCAGCAGCGGTCCCGCTTGCCGTTGGTGCAGACGAGCGCGAGGGGAGCGCCGGTGTGGGTCCGGCCCCGCAGAACCGTCCCGAAGGTGTGAGGGTCGCCCTTGCCGAGGGCGGCGAAGTCGAGGCCGAGCAACTGCTCGGGGTCGGACGTCGTGGCGCTGTGCAGCCAGACGTTTCCGGGCACGGTGTGGGCCACGTACACGCGGCGCTCACGGACCTCGCGGCAGTCCGCGTGGCGGCCGGGGCGCCGGATGAGCGCCACGCGTACGCCGGTGCCCTCCGCCGCGGCTTCGAGGGCGCGGCCGAGCGCGGGGTCGAGGTGGCTCGATGTGAGCGCCTTGACGCCCCAGGGGCCCGGCTGTTCCAGCAGCAGCCATGTCCTCGCCGTGGCGGCGGTCCCCGCGAGAGGCTCGTCGAGGTGTCGGGACGCGGATGTGCACGTACTCACAGAGGTGAGCCTAACCTGAGTTGCGTGCGAGCGAATTCCGGCCGGGCCGAAGGGGTGCAAACAGGGTCCACAAGGGGCGCATTCAGGACCCGGCGCCTTGTGGGGAGCGGGCTGAGGGTGCGCCCGCGGCTCACTCCGGGAGCGGTTGGGGCGGCTGCGCTCCCACGTACTGGCCGCTCGGGCGCATCCGTAGCGGACGCTCCCCGTACTCCTCCAGGGCATGGGCGATCCAGCCCGCCGTGCGGGCCACGGCGAAGACGGTCTCGCCCGCGGTGGAGGACATGCCGAAGGAGACGGTGAGGACCGCGAGGGCCAGGTCGACATTGGCGTGCAGGGGCGTGTGGCGGGCGGACGTCGCCACGATGTCGCGGGCCGCCGCGAGGGCCGGCCCCGCCTGGGGGACGCCCTCCAGGAGTGCGAACAGGGCACGCGCGCGTGGATCGACGCCCGTGTAGAGGCGGTGGCCGAGCCCGGGGATGCCGCGGCCGGCGCGCAGTTCCTCCGCGATCACAGGGGCCGCGCTGCCGTGGTCCAGCACATCGAGGAGCAGCCGGTGGGCGAGTGCGCTGGCCGCGCCGTGCAGCGGGCCTTCGACGACGCCGAGACCGGCCGAGACGGCCGCGTACGCGTGGGCGCGGGCCGACGCGGCGACGCGGACCGCGAGTGTGGAGGCGGCCAGGTCGTGGTCTACGAGCAGCCCGAGGGCCGTGTCCAGGACGTGCAGGGACGCCCCGTCGGGGGTACGGCCGCTGATCCGGGCCCACAGTCGGTCGGCGAGCGGGCCGGAGTCGCGGTGGGAGCGCGAGACCGGCGGGAGCGCGGCGACGAGGGTGGGGATGAGGGTGCGCGCGGTGCCGAGGACGGCCCCCTCGGAGAGGTCGAAGCGCAGCGGGTCCGCCGCCGAGGCGGCGATCGCCGCCACCCGCAGCCGGTCGAGGGGGCCGCTGTGCTCCGGCAGCGCGTCGACCGCGCGGCGGGCGGCCGTGGCGGACGCCTTCGGGGCGGTGAAGGTGACGCCGGGCCGCAGTTCGCCCGTCCACAGCCACTCGGCGACCTCTTCGTAGGAGTGGCGCGCGGCGAGTTCGGTCGCGTCGACCCCGCGGAAGTAGTAGCGGTCCTGCTCGATGAGGGTGAGCCGGGTGCGGACGGCGAGCTCGCCCGCCGCGGCCGGACTCCCGCTGCTCTCCCGCCTGTTGCGCCGTGCAAGCGCCGCCACCTCCTCGGCGTCGAAGGTGCTGCCGCGCCCGCTGGGGTCCCGTCGGCTGGTGAGCTGGCCACGGCTCACGTACGCGTACACGGTCTCCGGCTTCACACCGAGCGCCTCGGCGGTCTCTCTGGTGCTGAGCCGTCGGCCGGCGCGGGCGGGGGCGTGTGCAGTCACCGGGCCCGTCGATTCTCGATCGCCTTGCTCCTTCATGGACGTCACCGTATCCATATAGACAAGACATTGATTCAATCAATATTGACAGAGATCCAGTCAAGCATGGACAGTCGAATCAAGTGCAAGGAGGAGACATGTCCATCAATCGGGCCGCGTCCACCCACGTCGACGTGCCGCGAGGACTCGCGGGCGTCGTCGTCACCGACACCTCATTGGGTGACGTCAGGGGGCAGGAGGGCTTCTACCACTACCGCCAGTACTCGGCCGTCGAACTCGCGCGGACCCGTGACTTCGAGGACGTCTGGCATCTGATGGTGCACGGCGAACTGCCGGACGCGTCGCAGCGGAGCGCGTTCGTCGACCGGGTCCGCCCCCTGCGCCGGCTGCCCGATGACGTACGGGTCGCACTGCCCGCGATCGCGACGGCGAGCGCCCACTCCGGCCCGCTGTCCGGCCTGCGCACCGCCCTGTCGCTGTTCGGCGCCTCCAAGGGCTTCCGGCCCGTGTACGACCTCGGCGCGGACGAGCGCCGCGCGGACGCGCTGGCCGCGTCGGCGGCCGTACCGACCCTGCTCACGGCGCTGTACCGACTGGGGCGGGGGCTGGACCCGATCGAGCCGCGGGACGACCTTCCCTATGCCGCCAACTACCTCTACATGTTGACCGGTTCGGAACCGGACCCCCTTCGGTCGCGGGCGATCGAGCAATACTTGATCTCAACCATTGATCACGGATTCAATGCATCAACCTTCACGGCGCGGGTCATCGCGTCGACGGGCGCGGACGTGGCGGCCTGCCTCGTGGGTGCCGTGGGCGCGCTCTCCGGTCCTCTCCACGGCGGTGCTCCGAGCCGCGCGCTGGACACCCTCGATGCCATCGGCACGCCCGACCGCATCGACCCCTGGATCCGTGAACGCGTCCTCGCCGGCGACCGCATCATGGGCTTCGGCCACCCCGTCTACCGCACCGAGGACCCTCGCTCCCGCATGCTCCGCGGCATCGCGGAACGGTTCGGCGGGCCTCGGGTCGCCTTCGCGGTGGAGGTGGAGCGCCAGGTCGAGTCGATCCTCGCCGAGCTGAAGCCCGGGCGCGCACTGCACACCAACGTCGAGTTCTACGCGGGCGTCGTCATGGAACTCTGCGGCCTGCCCCGCGAGATGTTCACCCCCACCTTCGCGGCCGCCCGCACCGTCGGCTGGAGCGCCAACATCGTCGAACAGGCGGAGGACTCGAAGATCATCCGTCCCGCGGCCCGGTATGTGGGGCCGGGGGCGCCGGTGGCGGTGCCCGCGGTGGCGTAGAGGCCGTCCACTGGGTGAAGGCGGCTCGCGTGCGGAACGAAAAGGGCTCGACACCATGCGTGGTGTCGAGCCCGGGTTCACATCGGAGCCTGAGCGCCGTCGAGTCAGGCGAGCGGGATGTCTGCCTTGGCTCGGATCAGTGTCTCGCGGCTGATGACCACGATGCGTTCGTAGTCCGCGCGGGCGGCGTCGGAGGGCAACTCGTTTTCGAGTGCGTCCGTGGCTTCAGTGCCGATGACGGCGAAACTGCCGTCGCTCAGTTCGAAGATGTCTGGGCAGGTTCCTCCGGTGAGGCTGCCTCGTTGCTGAGGCGGCACACCGATACGGCGTACGATTTTCACCTGTTGTTGACCTTCCCTGTTCACGGGTGTGGGCACAGGCCGGGACGTGGCTACCGCGGATAGGGCTGTGCCGAGCGGCGCGCCGGGCGTTTCGATGCCGGCTGAGGCCAGAGGAATATCGGCCTTGGCATGAATCAGAGTCTCACGCGTGACCACCACGATGCGTCCGCTCTCGCCGAGGGTTACGTCGGCGGGAAGCCGCGGTTCCAACGTACTCGTGACGTCTGTGCCGATGACTGCGAAGTCCCCGTCGGTCAATTCGAAGATATCCGGGCAATTCTGTCCGGATACGCTTCCGCGAAGGCTCGGTGGAGTCCCCAGCCGACGGATGATCTGACTCACTGTTCAAGTTCCCCTTGGTCTCAAGGCTTCAGTGCCTGCGCGCTGTGGCTGCGCGGCGCGATGCGGCCCTGTGGGGCTGCTACCTCGACGACCGGGCGGCATGGAGCGACTGTTCGGAGGGGGTGACCCTTACGCGATCGCGTGCAGTCAACCCTGTTGGCATCAGGGGAAACGGGCGAGTTTATGAGTTCGTTACCGCCCGGAGGCGTGATCCACTCGGGAAGGTGGAGCGAGTGGACGGGGCTTAACGATGTCGTCAGCCATGCATGGCTCTACTCCGTCGGAGGCTCACCGACGACCCACCACTCGTCGATGTCCGCCTCCTCCAGTTGGCGCAGCAGGTCGTCGACCATACGGCCGAGTTCCGCCTCTTCGGAGGCGTCGATCAGTGTTGCTCGATGAGGGCGGGTGGCGTACCAGTACTCGCGAAAGACGGCATTCTGCAGGATCCCTCGGACGAATCCGAAGAACTCCTCCCTGCTGATGTTGCCCATGCGGTGGTAGCAGAGCGCGTTGGTGTAAAGGGCGTTGGCGAAGAGGAACTGCCGCTGCTTCTTCACGGAGAAGGCCTCGTCATAGGTGTTCAGCACCTCGGCGAGTTCGGGGTCGTCCATGGCCTTGCTCAGCAGTTCCCAGTGCAGGCGCTGCTGATGGGCGAGATTGGCCTGGTGCTGGTTCTGCGCGTCCCGCTCCAGACGTTCGATGCGTGAACGAAGCGTGGTGACTTCCCGGCGACGCGTGGCCAGCGTGGTGAGGGCGCCTGTTACCAGCCCCATGCCCGCTGCTGCCCAGGCGCCCAGCCTTCGACTTCCGCTTCTCTGTGTGGCCATGTCAACCCCCGGTTCAGGCGGCCGTCCGCCGGTCGTCGGATGCGGGTCGACGGGATGGGGACCGGCGAGCGGTGGGCGGCGCTTGCCGCCTCCAGTGTCCGAGCGGCGCTGGTCGGCTGGGAGGCGGAGAGGAGGCGCACGGAGGGATGCGCGGGTCGCGCGAACCGGCGCCATGCCAGACGTGTGCCCCGCAGGCGCCGCTCACAATCGTTCACTCCACGGGGCGCTCGCCCCCACTCGTATCCTGGGGCGGCATTCAAAGGACGTACGAGAGCTGCGGCGTTCCGGTGAGAGCCGGTCCATGAGCCGTCCTCGTACGGTGGGCCGGCCGCGAGCCGGCGCACACAACGGTGTGAGAGAGGGCGTGTGTTGAGCCAGTCGTCGAATCCGAGCCCGAGTCCGCTGGGCTCGCGGCAGATCCCGGTCGTCGTCCTCGCCGGATTCCTCGGTTCCGGCAAGACGACCCTGCTCAATCACCTCCTCCACCGCAGCGGCGGCAGCCGTATCGGTGCTGTGGTCAATGACTTCGGGGCGATCGAGATCGACGCGATGGCCGTGGCCGGGGCGCTCGGCGATTCCACCGTGTCGCTGGGCAACGGGTGTCTGTGCTGTGCCGTCGACGCCAGTGAGCTGGATGTCTATCTGGAGCGGCTCGCCGAGCCGTCCGCCGGGATCGATGTCATCGTCATCGAGGCGAGCGGTCTCGCCGAGCCGCAGGAACTCATGCGGATGGTGCTCGCCAGCGAGAGTCCCCGGGTGCTGTACGGAGGGCTCGTGGAGGTCGTCGACGCGGCCGAGTTCCTGGAGACCAGGCAGCGACATCCCGGGATCGACCGGCATCTCGGCATCGCCGACCTCGTCGTCGTCAACAAGCTCGACCGCGCCGAGGACGGAGAGCGCGTCCTGGAGCTCGTCCGCTCGCTCAGTGACGGTGCGGCCGTCGTACCCGCCACCTACGGGCGTATCGATCCCGAGTTCCTCTTCGACTGCCGGCCCTCCGAGGAGCGCATCGGCCAGCTCTCCTTCGACGACCTTCATCGACACGATGAGGACGAGGACGAGGACGGGAACGGGGACGGGGGCGGGGAGGACGGTGACGATCACGTCGGGCATCTGCACACCGGCTACGACAGCGTCGCCTTCGTCTCCGACGTGCCGCTCAACCCCCGGCGGCTCATGGAGTTCCTCGACGGCAGGTCCGAAGGGCTCTACCGCATCAAGGGGTACGTCGACTTCGGGCCGTACGACCTCCGGAACCGTTACGCCGTGCATGCCGTGGGGCGGTTCCTGCGGTTCTTTCCCGAGCCCTGGGCGGACGGTGACGAGAACCGTCTCAGCCGGCTGGTGCTCATCGGGGCCGGTATCGACGCCCCGGCCCTGAGCAAGGAGTTGGAGGCGTGCAAGGACGACGCCCCACACGCCGACGAACACGGCATGTGGGGCGTCCTCCGCTACGTACAGGAGGCGGGGGCCGAGGAACCCGAGGCTTCCTACGACGGCGTCTGAAGGCTCAGGCTCACACCGGACCCGCCACCACCGACACCGTCTTGCTCAGGGACACGCCCGAGCCGTCGCGGCGCGGGTCCATCTCCGGGAGGTCGGCCGGCATGCCGTTCTTCTGTGCGGCGCGGGCCGGGACGGGGCCCGCCCAGGCGACGGACAGGCAGTCCTCGCCCTTGAGGAACCGCTGGCAGCGGACACCGCCCGTGGCGCGGCCCTTGCGGGGGTACTGGTCGAAGGGGGTGAGCTTGCCCGTGGTCTGGACGGAGTCGTCGAGGGTGCCGCGGGAGCCCGCCACCGTGAAGACGACCGCGTCCACGGCCGGGTCGACGGCGGTGAAGGAGATGACCTTCGCGCCCTCGGTGAGCTTGATGCCGGTCATGCCGCCGGCCGGGCGGCCCTGCGGACGGACCTGGGAGGCCTGGTAGCGCAGCAGCTGGGCATCGTCCGTGATGAAGACCAGGTCCTCCTCGCCGGTGCGCAGCTCGATGGCGCCGACGATCCGGTCGCCCTCCTTGAGCGTGATGACCTCCAGCTCCTCCTTGTTGGACGGATAGTCGGGGACCACACGCTTGACGACACCCTGCTCGGTGCCGATGGCCAGCCCGGGCGACGACTCGTCGAGCGTCGTCAGACAGATGATCGTCTCGCCGTCCTGGAGGGAGAGGAACTCCGTGAGCGGGGCGCCGCCCGACAGGTTGGGGGCCGCCGATGTGTCCGGCAGCTGCGGCAGGTCGACCACGTTCAGGCGCAGCAGGCGGCCGGTGGAGGTCACCGCGCCCACCTCGCCCCGGGCCGTCGCCGGGACCGCCGAGACGATGACGTCGTGCTTGGCCCGCTTGCCGTCCTCGTCGGCCGCGAAGGGCTCGCCGTTGGCCGTACGGGCCAGCAGACCCGTCGACGACAGCAGCACCCGGCACGGGTCGTCCGCCACCTGGAGCGGGACCGTGGCCACCTGGGTGCCCGAGGACTCCAGCAGCACCGTACGCCGCTCGGTGCCGAACTTCTTCGCCACCGCGGCCAGTTCACCGGAGACCAGCTTGCGCAGCTCCGCGTCCGAGTCCAGGATGCGCGTCAGCTCCGCGATCTCGGCGTTGAGCCTGTCCTTCTCGGACTCCAGCTCGATGCGGTCGAACCTGGTGAGGCGGCGCAGCGGGGTGTCGAGGATGTACTGCGTCTGGATGTCCGACAGGGAGAAGCGCTCGATCAGGCGCTCCTTGGCCTGTGCGGAGTTGTCGCTGGAGCGGATCAGACGGATGACCTCGTCGATGTCCACCAGCGCGGTGAGCAGGCCCTCGACCAGGTGCAGACGGTCGCGCCGCTTGCTGCGGCGGAACTCCGAGCGGCGTCGTACGACCTCGAAGCGGTGGTCGAGGTAGACCTCCAGGAGCTCCTTGAGGCCCAGGGTGAGGGGCTGGCCGTCGACCAGGGCCACGTTGTTGATGCCGAAGGACTCCTCCATCGGCGTCAGCTTGTAGAGCTGCTCCAGGACGGCCTCCGGTACGAAGCCGTTCTTGATCTCGATGACGAGGCGCAGGCCGTGCGCGCGGTCGGTGAGGTCCTTGACGTCGGCGATGCCCTGCAGCTTCTTGGAGCCGACCAGGTCCTTGATCTTGGCGATCACCTTCTCCGGGCCGACGGCGAACGGCAGTTCGGTGACGATCAGGCCCTTGCGGCGGGCCGTCACGTTGTCCACCGTCACCGTGGCGCGGATCTTGAAGGTGCCGCGGCCCGTCGCGTACGCGTCCCTGATCCCGGAGAGGCCGACGATCCGGCCGCCGGTGGGCAGGTCGGGGCCCGGGACGTGCTTCATCAGCGTGTCCAGGTCGGCGTTCGGGTACCTGATGAGGTGGCGGGCGGCCGCGATGACCTCGCCCAGGTTGTGCGGCGGCATATTGGTGGCCATGCCGACGGCGATGCCGGACGCGCCGTTGACCAGCAGGTTCGGGAAGGCGGCGGGCAGTGCCACCGGCTCCTGTTCCTGGCCGTCGTAGTTGGGCGCGAAGTCGACCGTGTTCTCCTCGATCGACTCCGTCATCAGGCTCGTCGCGTCGGCCATCCGGCACTCGGTGTACCGCATGGCGGCCGGCGGGTCGTCGTTGCCCAGTGAGCCGAAGTTGCCGTGGCCGTCGACCAGCGGGAGCCGCATGGAGAAGGGCTGGGCGAGGCGCACCAGGGCGTCGTAGATCGACGAGTCGCCGTGCGGGTGCAACTTACCCATGACCTCGCCGACGACGCGGGCGCACTTCACGTAGCCGCGGTCGGGGCGCAGGCCCATCTCGTTCATCTGGTAGACGATCCGCCGGTGCACCGGCTTCAGACCGTCACGGGCGTCCGGCAGGGCTCGGGAGTAGATGACCGAGTACGCGTACTCCAGGAAGGAGCCCTGCATCTCGTCGACGACGTCGATGTCGAGGATCTTCTCCTCGTACGCGTCGTCGGGCGGCGGGGTCTTCGTGCTGCGGCGGGCCATCGCTGCCGGCTCCTTGCTGAGACGTGAATGGACTCTGACGCGGACCATTGTGGACTGCCGCACCGACAACGCGGACACGGCCCGGCTCCGACCGCCGGGCCCGGCGCTCCGAGCCGCCGCGTCAACAGCGTGCGCCGACTGTAACCACTTCCCGCCGACTGCGACCCCGCTCTCGCCCTCGGCGTACGTCGTCCGGGAACTTATCCGAGGGCCCGCGCGCTTGCATACAGTGGCAGGAACGGCAGGACAACCGCGGTTTTCACCGACCGCTCTCGCCAGCGAAGGGATGTACATGCCCATGGGTCACACGGCCACAGCCGAGGCAGGCTCCGAAGGCCTGACAGTGAAGGAGCACCGCCTGGACAACGGCCTGCGCGTGGTGCTCTCCGAGGACCACCTGACCCCGGTCGCCGCGGTGTGCCTCTGGTACGACGTCGGCTCGCGCCACGAGGTCGAGGGCCGCACCGGCCTCGCCCACCTCTTCGAGCACCTGATGTTCCAGGGTTCGAAGCAGGTCCCGGGCAACGGTCACTTCGAGCTGGTCCAGGGCGCCGGCGGTTCGCTGAACGGCACGACGAGCTGGGAGCGCACCAACTACTTCGAGACCATGCCCACCCACCAGCTGGAGCTCGCGCTGTGGCTGGAGGCGGACCGCATGGGCAGCCTGCTGGTCGCGCTCGACCAGAAGAACCTGGACAACCAGCGGGACGTCGTCAAGAACGAGCGCCGGCAGCGGTACGACAACGTGCCGTACGGCACCGTCTTCGAGAAGATCTTCCGCCTGGCCTACCCGGAGGGCCACCCCTACCGTCACACCCCCATCGGCTCGATGGAGGACCTGTCGGCGGCCAGCCTGGAGGACGCTCGCCAGTTCTTCCGCACCTACTACGCGCCCAACAACGCCGTCCTCTCGGTCGTCGGCGACATCGACCCGGAGCAGACGCTCGCGTGGATCGAGAAGTACTTCGGCTCCATCCCGGCGTACGACGGCAAGCCCGAGCCCCGTGACGGCACACTCCCCGACATCATCGGCGAGCAGCTGCGCGAGGTCGTCGAGGAGAAGGTGCCCGCGCGCGCGTTGATGGCCGCCTACCGGCTGCCCGAGGACGGCACGCGCGCGTGCGACGCGGCCGACCTGGCGCTCACGATCCTCGGCGGCGGCGAGTCCTCCCGCCTGTACAACCGGCTCGTACGCCGTGACCGCACGGCCGTGACGGCCGGGTTCGGCCTGTTGCGGCTGGCCGGCGCGCCCTCCGTGGCGTGGCTGGACGTGAAGACCTCGGGCGATGTCGAGGTGCCCGTCATCGAGGCCGCCGTCGACGAGGAGCTGGCCCGGTTCGCCGCGGAGGGTCCCACGGCGGAGGAGATGGAGCGTGCCCAGGCCCAGCTGGAGCGCGAGTGGCTGGACCGGCTCGGCACGGTCGCGGGCCGCGCCGACGAACTGTGCCGGTTCGCGGTCCTGTTCGGCGACCCGAAGCTCGCCCTCACCGCCGTCGACCGCGTCCTCGAAGTGACGGCCGACGAGGTCCAGGAGATCGCCAAGGCCCGCCTGCGGCCCGACAACCGCGCGGTACTCGTCTACGAGCCCGTCGACGGCGAAGAGGGCGACGAAGAGGAAGCCGCCGTGGCGGAGGCCACCGCCACCACCGACGAGAACGAGGAGTCGGCGAAGTGACCGAGCTCGCGACCATGGACTTCCACCCGCAGCCCCAGGCCGGCGAGGCCAGGCCCTGGGCGTTCCCCGCGCCCGAGCGCGGCACCCTGGACAACGGCCTGACCGTGCTGCGCTGCCACCGCCCCGGCCAGCAGGTCGTCGCCGTCGAAGTCCTCCTCGACGCGCCCCTGGAGGCCGAGCCCGTCGGCCTGGACGGCGTCGCCACCATCATGACCAGGGCCTTCTCCGAGGGCACCGACAAGCACACCGCCGAGGAGTTCGCCGCCGAGCTGGAGCGCTGCGGCGCCACCCTCGACTCGCACGCCGACCACCCCGGCGTACGGCTGTCCCTCGAGGTGCCCGTGTCACGGCTGGCGAAGGCGCTCGGTCTGCTCGCCGACGCGCTGCGGGCACCCGCGTTCGAGGACAGCGAGATCGAGCGGCTGGTGGCCAACCGGCTCGACGAGATCCCGCATGAGACCGCCAACCCGGGCCGCCGGGCCGCGAAGGAGCTCTCCAGGCAGTTGTTCCCGGCCGACTCGCGGATGTCCCGCCCCCGCCAGGGCACCGAGGAGACCGTCGAGGGCATCGACTCCGCGGCCGTACGCGCCTTCTACGAGAGGCACGTACGCCCCTCCACGGCCACCGCCGTGGTCGTCGGCGACCTCACCGGCGTCGACCTCGACGCGGTGCTGGGCGACACCCTGGGCGCCTGGACAGGCTCCCCGGCCAAGCCGCGCCCCGTGCCGTCGGTCACCGCCGACGACACCGGACGGGTGATCATCGTGGACCGCCCCGGCTCCGTCCAGACCCAGCTGCTCATCGGCCGGGTGGGCGCCGACCGGCACGACCGCGTGTGGCCGGCCCAGGTGCTCGGCACCTACTGCCTCGGCGGCACCCTCACCTCCCGCCTGGACCGTGTCCTGCGCGAGGAGAAGGGCTACACCTACGGCGTGCGCGCGTTCGGCCAGGTGCTGCGCTCCGCGCCCGACGGCTCGGGCGCCGCGATGCTGGCCATCAGCGGCTCCGTCGACACCCCGAACACCGGCCCGGCGCTCGAGGACCTGTGGACGGTGCTGCGCACCCTCGCCGCCGAGGGCCTGACCGACGCCGAGCGGGACGTCGCCGTGCAGAACCTCGTCGGGGTCGCCCCCCTCAAGTTCGAGACGGCCGCGGCCGTGGCGAGCACGCTGGCCGACCAGGTCGAGCAGTACCTGCCGGACGACTACCAGTCGACGCTGTACCGCCAACTCGCCGCCACCGGCACGGTGGAGGCCACCGCGGCCGCCGTGAGCGCCTTCCCGGTGGACCGACTGGTGACCGTCCTCGTCGGCGACGCCGAGCAGATCGAGGAGCCGGTCAGGGCCCTCGGCATCGGCGAAGTCACCGTCGTACCGGCCGAGTAGAAGTCCGAGGAGAACCCGGACAAAGGGACGCGTGCCTCAGGGGCCCTGGTGACGGAAGAGTCACCAGGGCCCTCGTTTGTCCGTATTGATGGCGGAGGTTGCGTGTCTGACCTGTGGCGTAGGCAACAAATCCCGTGATCCGTTTGTTATTTCGAAGGCGGCCCACTTAGCGTCGGTCCGGCTGTTCGTCAGCAGTGCGCCGCAGCCGCGGCACCGGACAGTCATCGCCGAGTCCCCGTACGGCGCGAGCCAGGGGAGCCGGGGACCCATCGCAGTCCCTGGGGTGAATCGGGTGCCCTTCGCGAGCGACGCGAAACGAGGGGCAGCCGTAGGAGACCTTCCTGCTCCGAACCCGTCAGCTAACCCGGTAGGCGAGAGGGAAGGAAAGGACCAGCCACTTCATGGCGTTCACCCGCGCCCCCGGGAAGCACCGCCGCCCCGGCCGTGTGAAGCGCACGACCACGAGGAACGTGGGCGTCGCCGCACTCACCACCACCGGTGTCATCGGCACCCTGGCCGCTCCCGCGCTCGCCGCGGAGGAGCCCGCCGTCGAGCAGACCGGCCTGAACCAGATCATCGTCCTCGGCGACACGGTCGCCGACCAGGTGGACGCCCAGGCCGCCGCGCAGCAGCAGGCCGCCGAGGTGGCTGCCGTCAAGAAGAAGGCGCAGGAGGAGGCCAGGAAGGCCGCCGCCGAGAAGGCCGAGCAGGAACGGGCCGCCGCCGAGGAGCGCGAGGAGGTCGAGGCGCGTGCCGCCCGCGCCGCTGAGCGTGAGCGCCTCAACGCCTATGTCTCCCCGATCAGCGGCTCGTACATCTCCACCGGCTACAAGGCCGGCGGCGCCGTCTGGTCCTCCGGCAGCCACACCGGCGTCGACTTCCACGCCGCGTCCGGTACCGCCGTCCACGCGGTCGGCTCCGGCATCGTCCTCGAGGCGGGCTGGGGCGGCGCGTACGGCAACAACATCGTGATCAAGATGAACGACGGCACGTACACCCAGTACGGCCACCTGTCGTCCATCGGCGTCTCCGTCGGCCAGACGGTCACCCCCGGCCAGCAGATAGGCCTCTCCGGGGCGACCGGCAACGTCACCGGCGCGCACCTGCACTTCGAGGCACGCACGACGGCCGAGTACGGCTCGGACATCGACCCCGTCGCGTATCTGCGCTCGCACGGCGTGAACGTCTGACGCTCCGGCGCTCACCCCGAGGCCCCGGCTCACCGAGCCGGGGCTTTCCGCGTTGTGACGTACCTCCTGTCCAAAAAATATCCCTGGATTCCGGTCCGGCATCGGAAATTCCGGCTCACTGCAATAGAGTCGCTGGAACACACGTCAATCATCGACGTTTCACGGGGATTAAGGCGGAGGTCGGTCATGCGTATTCCGGCGCACTCGGTATGCACGGCGATCCGTGATGACATCGTCGCGGGTGTCTACGAGCGCGGCAGCCGCCTCACCGAGGAACTGCTCGCCCGCCGGTACGGCGTCAGCCGCGTCCCCGTGCGCGAGGCGCTGCGCACGCTGGAGGCCGAGGGCTTCGTCGTGACCCGTCGGCACGCGGGCGCGTGTGTCGCCGAGCCGACCGAGCAGGAGGCCGCCGACCTGCTGGAGATGCGCATGCTGCTGGAGCCGCTGGGCGCCGCCCGCGCCGCGCAGCGCCGCACGGAGGCGCACCTCAAGGTGCTGCGCGGCCTGGTCAGACTGGGCCAGGAGCGCGCCAGGCGGGGCAACAGCGAGGATCTGCGCTCCCTGGGCGGCTGGTTCCACGAGACGCTCGCACAGGCGTCCGGCAGTCCCGCGCTGACCTCGACACTCGCCCAACTGCGGCACAAGATCGCCTGGATGTACGCGGTCGAGGCGCCGGCCAACCCCGTGGAGTCCTGGGCGGAGCACGGCGGCATCGTGGACGCCGTCGCGCGCGGCGACGGCGAGCGGGCCCGGACCATCACGTCCCTGCACACCGAGCGCGCCACCGCCGCACACCGGCTCCGATTTCCCGCCGGGCCCGGCGGGGCGGAGCGCCCGGAGCGTGTGAGGACTTCGCAACACCCCGTAAACATGCCGAGCCTCCGGCATTAACACGGGAGCCGTATACAAAGAGGGAAGAAATTCGAAGGGCATTATTTCTGCTGCCCGCAGAGAGATTTTCTCCCCACGTGTGACAGGGAAATGCGAAGGGCTCGCCCGATAAATCGGACGAGCCCTTCGATGGTGCCTGCGGGTGCCTTTTCAGGCCTTTATCGCGTTACTCAGACCGTCTCGGGGAGCTCCTCGAGCCCCTCGGCCACGAGCTTCGCCAGGCGGTCGAGCGCGATGTCCGCGCCCTCGGCCTCGGAGGCGAGCACGATCTCCTCGCCGCCCTGGGCGCCCAGGCCCAGGACCGCCAGCATGGAGGCCGCGTTGACGGGGTTCCCGTCGGCCTTGGCGATCGTCACGGGGATACCGGAGGCCGTGGTGGCCCGGACGAAGATGGATGCGGGGCGGGCGTGGAGGCCCTCGGCCCAGCCGACGTTGACGCGGCGCTCAGCCATGTGATGCTGCCCTTCAGGTGTCTCGGGTACTTCAGAGAGGTCTAGACCGGTTGTCTAGACCAGTTTCCCATATCGTGCAGCGCGCCGGACCGGGCCCACGGCCTGACCGCGAACCGGCTGCTGTCCTTGTGTTGTTCTTCTGTCGTGCTTCCCCAGACTGCCCCGCGCCGTTGTCGTACGCGAGCCGTACTCTGGGGCCCATGCAGACCTCGTCGGACCGGCACGAGTACCCCGCCCACTGGGAGGCCGACGTGGTGCTGCGTGACGGCGGCACCGCACGCATCAGGCCCATCACCGTTGATGACGCCGAGCGTCTCGTCAGCTTCTACGAGCAGGTCTCGGACGAGTCGAAGTACTACCGCTTCTTCGCGCCGTACCCTCGCCTGTCCGCCAAGGACGTCCACCGCTTCACGCACCACGACTTCGTGGACCGGGTGGGGCTCGCCGCCACCGTCGGCGGCGAGTTCATCGCCACCGTACGCTACGACCGCATCGGCGCCGATGGAATGCCCGCGTCGGCCCCCGCCGACGAGGCCGAGGTCGCCTTCCTCGTCCAGGACGCCCACCAGGGCCGCGGTGTCGCCTCCGCCCTCCTCGAACACATCGCCGCCGTCGCCCGCGAGCGCGACATCAGACGCTTCGCCGCCGAGGTGCTGCCCGCAAACAGCAAGATGATCAAGGTGTTCACCGACGCCGGGTACCAGCAGAAGCGCAGCTTCGAGGACGGCGTCGTACGCCTGGAGTTCGACCTGGAGCCCACCGACCGCTCCCTCGCCGTACAGCGCGCACGGGAGCAGCGCGCCGAGGCCCGGTCCGTCCAGCGGCTCCTGGCCCCCGGCTCGGTCGCCGTCATCGGCGCCGGGCGCACGCCGGGCGGAGTGGGCCGCAGTGTGCTCGCCAACCTCCGGGACGCGGGGTTCACAGGGCAGTTGTACGCGGTGAACAAGGCCGTGCAGGACAAGGAGCTCGACGGGGTCGCGGCCTACCGGTCCATCGGGGACATCGAGGGCCCCGTCGACCTCGCGGTCGTCGCCGTACCGGCCGCCCACGTCCCCGAGATCGTCGCCGAGTGCGGTGAACACGGCGTGCAGGGGCTCGTGGTCGTCTCCGCCGGATACGCCGAGAGCGGCCCCGAAGGACGCGAGCGCCAGCGCGAACTGGTGCGCCAGGCGCGCACGTACGGCATGCGCATCATCGGGCCGAACGCCTTCGGGATCATCAACACCGCCCCCGACGTACGGCTCAACGCCTCGCTCGCCCCCGAGATGCCGCGCTCCGGGCGCATCGGCCTCTTCGCCCAGTCCGGCGCCATCGGGATCGCCCTGCTGTCCCGGCTGCACCGGCGCGGGGGAGGCGTCACCGGGGTCACCGGCGTCTCGACCTTCGTGTCGTCCGGCAACCGCGCGGACGTGTCCGGGAACGACGTCATCCAGTACTGGTACGAGGACGCGGACACCGATGTCGTCCTGATGTACCTGGAGTCCATCGGCAACCCGCGCAAGTTCACCCGCCTCGCCCGGCGCACGGCGGCGGTCAAGCCGCTCGTGGTGGTGCAGGGGGCGCGCCACGGTTCCGCTCCGCAGGGCCATGCCGTACGCGCCACGCGGTTGCCCCACACCACCGTGTCCGCGCTGCTGCGGCAGGCCGGGGTGATCCGGGTCGACACGATCACGGAACTGGTGGACGCGGGGCTGCTCCTGGCCCGGCAGCCGCTGCCGGCGGGGCCGCGGGTGGCGATCGTGGGGAACTCGGAGTCGTTGGGGATGCTCACCTATGACGCGTGCCTCGCGGAGGGGCTCCGCCCGTCGCCCCCCGTGGATCTGACGACCGGGGCTTCAGCGGAGGACTTCCGGCGGGCCCTGTCGGGGGCGCTGGCGGACGAGTCGTGCGATGCGGTCGTGGTGACGGCGATACCGGCGTTGGGGGAGACATCGCCCGGTGACGCGGCTCTGGCCGAGGCGCTGCGGTCCGCGGCAGCCGCGAATCCGTGCAAGCCGGTGCTTGTCGTGCACGTCGAGCTGGGCGGGCTCGCCGAGGCGTTGTCGGCCGCGGCCAGTACCGCGCCTCAGGCCGGAGACAAGGCGCCCGGCGCTGCGGGCGGTGCCCACCCTTCCCCACTCTCGGCTTCGCTCGACCGGGGGGACCCCCATCGTCCTGCGGAACGACTGCCCACCGTGGGAACGGAGGGGATCGGGACGGCTCCGCAGGCAGGGCGGGCCGACGCGGCGGCGCCCCCCTCCGAAGCGCACCTCATCCCCGCCTACCCCGCCGCCGAGCGTGCCGTCCGCGCTCTCTCCGAAGCCGTGAACTACGCGCAGTGGCGGCGGGAGGCGGCCGAGCCGGGGCGGGTGCCCGAGTACGAGGACATCGATGAGAAGGGGGCGGCCGAGCAGATCGACGCGTTGCTGGCCAGGGGCGAGGGGCTGACGCTCGGGGCGCGGGAGACGGTCGCGCTGCTCGCGCGGTACGGCATCCGCGTGCGGGAGGCCCGGCCCGCGCCCACGCCCGACGAGGCCGCGGCGGCCGCCCGGGCCATCGGCTACCCGGTGGCGCTCAAGACGACCGCCCCGCACCTGCGGCACCGGGCCGACCTGGGCGGCGTACGGCTCGAGCTGGCGGACGAGGAGCAACTGCGACGGGCGTACGCGGAGTTGACGGAGTTGTTCGGTGGGCCGGCGGAGCTGCGCCCGGTCGTGCAGGGCATGGCCCCGCGCGGAGTCGACACGATCGTGCGAACGGTGATCGACCCGGCGGCCGGAGCGGTGCTCTCCTTCGGGCTCGCCGGGCCCGCGTCGCAGCTGCTCGGCGACATGGCGCACCGCCTGATTCCGGCCACCGAGCGGGACGCGGCCTCGCTGGTCCGGTCGATCCGGACGGCTCCGCTCCTCTTCGGCTGGCGCGGCTCCGCCCCCGTGGACACGGAGGCGCTGGAGGAGCTGCTGCTGCGGGTCTCCCGCCTGGTCGACGACCACCCCGAGGTGGTGGCGGTCTCCCTGGAGCCCGTCGTCGTCGCCCCGCGCGGGCTGAGCGTGCTCGGCGCCACCGTACGGCTCGCGCGCCCGCCCGCCCGCGACGACCTCGGCCCGCGGACGCTTCCGGTGTACTGAGGACGACGCTCCCGGCACACCGAAGACGGCGCGCGGACCCCGCAGGGACGGCGCACGGCCCCGCGCATTGATCGGTCCACGACAGAACAGAGACGGCAGAGCGGTCCCTCGCAGTCAGTGCGCCACCGTAGGATGGACGTCATGGCCAAGACCAGTACGACGACCCAGGGGCTGCGTGCGGCGATCGAGCGCAGCGGCTACTACCCGGCCCTCGTGGCCGAGGCGGTGGAGGCCGCTGTCGGCGGCGAGGCCATCAAGTCGTACCTGGTGCATCAGGAGACGACGTTCGACGCGAACGAGGTGCGGCGGCACGTCACCGTGCTCGTCCTGACCGCCAACCGCTTCATCGTGAGCCACACCGACGAGCAGGCCGCGGACAGCACCTCGCCGACGCCGTACGCCACGACGTCGACGGAGTCGGTGAAGATCGGCCGGATCTCGTCGGTCGTGGTCAGCCGGGTCGTCGCCAACCCCGAGTCCTACACACCGGGCACCCCGCCCCGCGAGGTCGTCCTGACCATCGGCTGGGGCGCCGTCTCCCGCATCGACCTGGAGCCCGCCGCCTGCGGCGACCCCAACTGCGAGGCGGACCACGGGTACACGGGCAGCTCGACGGCGGACGACCTCAGCCTGCGCGTGAGCGAGGCCGGGGACGGCCCGGAGACCGTGCGCCAGGCCCTCACCTTCGCGCAGTCCCTCTCCGAGGCGACCGCGGACCCCGCCCGCTGATGGCGCTGTCCACCTGGGACCACCCGGAACCCCTCGCCGTCGGCTCCGCCCCCGTCCCCGAGTACGGCACCGGCTCGCTCGCCGACCTCCTGCCCACCCTCGCGGCGGGCATGGAAGTCCCCGGTACGACGGCCTCGATACCGGAGCTGACGGCGGCCGACCGGAACTGCGTGTTCCTGATCGACGGTCTCGGCTGGGAGCAGCTGAGAGCGCACCCGGACGAGGCGCCCTTCATGACCGCGCTGCTGGCGTCCTCGCGCGGTGGCACCGGCCGCCCCCTCACCGCGGGCTACCCCGCCACCACCGCCACCTCCCTCGCCTCCGTGGGTACCGGCCTGCCGCCGGGCGCGCACGGGCTGCCCGGCTACACGGTCCGCAACCCGGAGACCGAGGAGCTGATGAACCAGCTCCGCTGGCAGCCGTGGACGTCGCCGCGCGTGTGGCAGCCGTACCCCACGATCTTCCAGCTGGCCGACGAGGCGGGTGTGCACACCGCCCAGGTCACCTCCCCGGCCTTCCAGACCACCCCCCTCACCCAGATCGCGCTGAGCGGCGGCACCTTCCACGGCCGCCTCTCCGGCGACGACCGCATGGACGTGGCCGCTGAGCAACTGGCTGCCGGGGACCGCGCGTTGATCTACACGTACTACTCCGAGCTGGACGGCGCGGGGCACCGCTTCGGTGTCGACTCGGACGCCTGGCGCGGCCAGCTCATGTACGTCGACCGGCTGGTCCAGCGCCTGGCGGAGCAACTCCCGCCGCGCACGGCCCTGTACGTGACGGCCGACCACGGCATGATCGACATCCCGTTCGACGAGCAGCACCGCATCGACTTCGACGAGGACTGGGAACTGCGCGCCGGGGTCGCCCTTCTGGGCGGTGAGGGCCGCGCCCGCCACGTCTACGCGGTGCCGGGTGCCGAGAGGGACGTCCTGACCTGCTGGCGCGAGGTGCTCGGTGAGCAGTTCTGGATCGCCTCGCGCGACGAGGCGATCGCGGCGGGCTGGTTCGGACCGCATGTCGACGACCGCGTGTACGCCCGCATCGGTGACGTCGTCGCGGCCGCACGCGACGACGTCCTGATCACCGCCTCCGAGCGGGAACCCAAGGAGTCGGCGATGGTCGGCAACCACGGCTCGATGACGCCGGTGGAACAGCTCGTCCCGCTCCTCGAAGTACGCTCCTGAAGCCCTGCCCGTCCTGTCATCCGCCCAGCCTCCTCGCCTCCTCGCCGAAAGGTGCTCAACTCACCATGCCCGAGCTGGTGTTCTTCTCCGGAACCATGGACTGCGGGAAGTCGACGCTGGCCCTCCAGATAGAGCACAACCGCTCGGCGCGCGGCCTCCAGGGCATGATCTTCACGCGTGACGACCGCGCGGGCGAGGGCAAGTTGTCGTCACGGCTGGGCCTGGTCACCGACGCCGTGGAGGTCGAGGACGGCCAGGACCTCTACGGGTACCTCGTCGACCATCTCTCCCAGGGCCGCCGCGCGGACTATGTGATCGCCGACGAGGCGCAGTTCCTCGCCCCCGAGCAGATCGACCAACTCGCCCGCGTCGTGGACGACCTGGGCCTCGACGTCTACGCCTTCGGCATCACGACCGACTTCCGGTCCAAGCTCTTCCCCGGCTCCCAGCGGCTGGTCGAGCTGGCCGACCGCGTCGAGGTCCTCCAGGTCGAGGCCCTCTGCTGGTGCGGCGCCCGCGCCACCCACAACGCCCGCACCATAGGTGGCCACATGGTCGTCGAGGGCGCCCAGGTCGTCGTCGGCGACGTCAACCAACCCGACGACATCGGCTACGAAGTCCTCTGCCGCCGCCACCACCGCCGCCGCATGACAGCGGCCACGGCCCACGCGAGCGTCCTCTCCCCGGACGTCCTGCCGGTCGAGACGGTCTGACGAGACCGCCTGGGGATCACCTGATCGTTCGACCGATCGCGCCGACGGCTCAGCGTTCGGTGTGGACCACCGCGAACTTGGCGCCCTCCGGGTCGGCGAGGGTGGCCACAGAGCCGCGGGGAGTGCCGTGGGTGGGTTCGAGGACGTGGCCGCCCAGTTCGATGACGCGGTTGGCGGCCTCGTCGGGGTCGGTGACCTCGAAGTAGGTCAGCCAGTGGGGGCCTCGGTCGCGGGGGAGGGCGTTGCCGACGCCATGGATGCCGGCGACGGGGCGGCCCTCGATGTGGAGGGTGACGTAGTCGAGGTCGGCGGAGACGGTCGGCTCCTCGTCGTAGCCGAAGGCGGTCTCGTAGAACTTGGCGACGAGCGAGCTGTCGACGGTGAGGAGTTCGTCCCAGGCTTGGGTGCCGGGGGCGCCCTTGATGTCCGCGCCGACGTGCTCCTCCGCCTGCCAGATGCCGAAGACGGCGCCCGCGGGATCGGAGGCGATCGCCAGTCGGCCCGCATCCCCGGCGTCCAGCGGGCCGACCCCGACGGTGCCGCCGCAGCTCCGCACTGTCTCCGCAGTCAGATCCACGTCGTCCGAGGCGAAGTACGGAGTCCAGGCGATGGGAAGATGGCGGTCGGGCGGCAACTGGCCGATGCCCGCCACCTGACGCCCGTCGAGCAGTGCCCGCACGTACGGGCCGAGCTGCTGGGGACCGGGCTGGAACTCCCAGCCGAACAGCGCCCCGTAGAAGTCCTGGGTCGTGGCCGTCCCGTGCACCATCAGACTCACCCAGCAAGGTGTGCCCGGTGGATACGCCGTACCGTTCAGGCCGGTCGACCCCCCTGCCTCGGTCATCGTCACTCTCTCCTCGACCCCTTGCGGCGGCCGTGTCCGTCCGCCCTCCGTACGCGTGTACCGCGTCCACATGCGATCACGCGCCGTGCCGATGCTCGCACCACCCGTAGTGCCATGGGCCCGCGCCGCACCGCCGCACCGCCGCGCGACGCGTCCGAACGCGAGGATGCCCGGCTCGCCGGCACCGGTCGCTTTCCGCTTCGCCGCCGTGCGGTGACCATCGGTTGTACGGCATGTGCCCGGTCCCGTACGCCCGGTGATCGGGAACGCCCGGCGGGCAGAGTAGCCGGACCTGGACGACGCGGCCACCCCGTACGCGAGGATGGGGCCATGAACGCCATCATCTCCGCCGCCGACCTCGCGAGCGAGCTGGCGGGAGCGCGCCCACCGGTCCTCCTGGACGTCCGCTGGCAGTTGGGCGGCCCGAACCTGCGCCCCGAGTACGAGCGGGCGCACATCCCCGGGGCCGTCTTCGTCGATCTGGATTCCGAACTCGCCGGCCCCGCAGGCTCCGGCGGCCGCCATCCGCTGCCCGACCTCGATGCCTTCGGTACGGCGATGCGGGCGGCCGGGGTCTCCGCCGACCGCCCCGTGGTCGTCTACGACGGCGGGCTCAACTGGGCCGCCGCGCGCGCGTGGTGGCTGCTCCGCTGGGCGGGTCACCCGTCGGTGCGGGTCCTGGACGGCGGTCTGGCAGCCTGGGAGGGCCCGTTGACGGCCGAGATCCCGGAGCCTGCGCCCGGCACCTTCGAGCCCGTTCCCGGCGCGCTGCCGCTGCTCGACGCGGACGGCACCGCCACGCTGGCCCGCACCGGGCTGCTCCTGGACGCGCGCGCCGCCGAGCGCTACCGCGGCGACGTGGAACCCATCGACCCGGTCGGCGGCCACATCCCGGGCGCGGTGTCGGCCCCGACCACGGAGAACGTGGCCGAATCCGGCCGCTTCCGGTCCGCCGCCGAACTCGCCGACCGCTTCAAGGGACTCGGCGCGACCGCCGAGTCCGAGGTCGGCGTCTACTGCGGCTCGGGCGTCTCCGGCGCCCACCAGGTGCTGGCACTGGCCGTCGCGGGCATCCCGGCCGCCCTCTATGTCGGCTCGTGGTCGGAGTGGTCCCGGGACGGCAGCCGCCCGGTCGCCACCGGACCCGACCCGCAGTGAGCCGGCGCTGACGGCATGCCGTGGGGCCCGTGTCTGAACGACACGGGCCCCACAGACGTATGAATGACCGATCCTGCACAGAAGAGAAACGGATCTGCTTGAACGATCAGTCTCGCCGCACACCGCTGTAGTCCCGCTACTCCTGTTTTTTGCGTCGCGTACCGAACACGATCTCGTCCCAGCTCGGCACGGCCGCGCGACGACCCGGCCGGACGCCGTCGGCCTCGGCCTGGCGGTCGGTGGCGCCGATGAGCCGGTCGCGGTGGCCGTTGACCGACCGCGGCATGAGGACGTCCGCGTAGGCGGAACCGGCCGAGGCCGCGGGGGCCGCGGACTCCTCCTCCGCCACTTCCTCGACCGGCTCCTCCTGCGGTTCGGCGGAGGGCAGTTCGGGCACCACCAGGTCGCCCCGGTAGCTGGGGACGGCCTCCAGGATGCTCGTGAGCGAGTCGCGCTCGCTCACGATCTCCTCGTCGGGCTCGGGGGGAGCGGGCAGGACGGGACGTTCCGCCTGGCGGTCCAGGGGGCGGTCCCGGGGCAGCCGCGCGATCCTCGGCACGAACGGGAAGCTCGGCTCGGGCGCCCCGAGGTCGTCGGACTCGCCGATCAGCGAACGCGCCTCGTCGTCGACGGCCTGGACGAGCCGCCGGGGCGGGTCGTACGTCCAGCTCGCCGAGTGCGGTTCGCCCGCGACGCAGTACACCAACAGGACTTCCCAGGTGCCGTCGTCGCGGCGCCACGAGTCCCACTGCACGGTGTCCTTCTCGGCGCCGCGCAGCAGCAGTCGCTCCTGTACGGCCTCGCCGAGCTGGGGGCCGGCGTTCTCGCCGGGGCGGCGGACCGGGGTCTTGCGGGCCCGCTCGGCCATGAAGGCACGCTCGGCCAGCACGGGACCCTCGAACCGGCGTACCCGGTCGACGGGGATACCGGCGAGCTGCGCGACTTCCTCGGCCGTGGCACCCGCGCGTATACGCGCCTGGATGTCACGGGGGCGGAGATGGCTCTCCACCTCGATCTCGATCTGGCCGAGGCGAGGACGGTCGCCGCGCACGGCGGCACGCAGCCGTTCGTCGATCGGAAGCGTGTACTCCGTGGAATCGGCAGCCTTCAGCACCAGCCGTGTGCCGTCATTGGAGACGGCCACGACACGCAGTTCGGGCATGGGGACCTCCCGGGTGGTGCCTGCCGACGTCACGTGCGTCGCTGCTTCCGCTAGTCGAGTGTGGCCTGCCCGGGTGCAGCCTGCCACAACCTTGCCGAGTTGCCCGGCGTGTCGGGCGTGAACCCGAGGCCGCCGTTATGGCACGGTTACCTATTCGCAACGCTAAGTGACGAACCTCATCACCCTGTGCAACGATCCCCCTCCCGGCGGTCCTCAAGGGCCCCGGCCACCCTGGCGAGGGTCCGGACCCAGGGCTCGCAACAGTACTCCATTCGGGCCACTTGCGTGGATCGGCACGCCGCTCAACTTCTCATGAGAGACGCCAATCGGCCGCCGGAACAGACCTTTTCGTGACCTCCGGAGGGACCTGCTTCACGCGATCACCAGAACCACCCGACCGGCTAGGCCCCGAGCACCCGGCGCAAGTAGTCGTTCTGGAAACGCCGTTCGGGGTCGAGCCGGTCACGCAGGGCGGTGAACTCGCCGAAGCGGGGATAGACCTTGGAGAAGTAGTCCGTGTCCCGCGTGTGCACCTTGCCCCAGTGCGGCCGCCCCTCGTGCGCGGTGAAGATCCGCTCGGCGGCGGTGAAGTACGCCTGATAGGGCGTGCCCCTGAACATGTGCACGGCGATGTACGCGCTCTCGCGTCCGGAGGCGGTGGAGAGTGTGATGTCGTCGGCCGGGGCGGTGCGGACCTCGACGGGGAAGCTGACGCGCAGGTTCGAACGGTCGACCATCGCCTTGAGTTCACGCAGCGTGTCCACCAGGGCCTCGCGCGGAACGGCGAACTCCATCTCCACGAAGCGCACTCGGCGCGGAGACGTGAAGACCTTGTAGGGGATGTCGGTGTACGTCCGCGCGGACAGGGCCCGGCTGGAGATCCGCGCGATCGTCGGGATGGTGGCGGGGGCCGCCTGGCCGACCAAGTTGGCCACATGGAATACCCCGTTGGAGAGGAACTCGTCCTCGAACCAGCTGTTCAGCTGCGGCACGGGCCTCTCGGGTCCCGCGCTGCGGTTGTTGCGCTTGGTGTTGGTGTTGCCCGTGTGCGGGAACCAGTAGAACTCGAAGTGCTCGTTCTCGGCGTGGAGTTCGTCGAACTCGGCCAGCACCCTCTCGAACGGCATCGGTTCCTCGCGTGCCGTGAGGAGGAAGATCGGCTCCACCGCGAAGGTGATCGCCGTGACGATGCCGAGGGCGCCGATGCCGACGCGGGCGGCCGCGAAGACGTCCGGGTTCTCCGTCGCGGAACAGGTCAGGACGGAGCCGTCGGCGGTGACCAGTTCGAGTCCCCGGATCTGGGCGGCGATCGAGGCCGAGTCGCGGCCGGTGCCGTGGGTGCCGGTGCTGGTCGCGCCGGAGACCGTCTGCTCCATGATGTCGCCCATGTTCGTGAGCGACAGTCCCTCGCGCGCGAGCGCCATGTTGAGTCTCTTGAGCGGAGTGCCGGCGGCCACCGTGACGGTCATGGCCTCCCGATCAATCTTGCGTATGCCCGTCAACAGTTGAGGGCGGATCAATACGCCGTCGGTCGCGGCGGCGGCCGTGAAGGAGTGGCCCGTACCGACGGCCTTCACCCTGAGGTCGTCCTCGGCGGCCTTCCGCACGGCCGCGGCGAGTTCCTCGACGGTGACAGGGGTGACCTCCCGTACGGGCCGGGCGGTGACGTTCCCCGCCCAGTTACGCCACGTGCCGCTCTTCCCGATCACTGTGGTGCTCATGGGGCCCTCCCCGCCTTGGAGCCGGCCTGCGCAGCCGGCGGTACCCGAGGAAACCGACCGCGACCGCGGCGGCCCCGGACGCCGCCGGAACCACGTACCCCGCCTCGGCCCCGGCCGCGTCGATCACCCAGCCGGACACCGAGGAGCCGAGCGCGACACCGACCGCGAGCCCGGTGCCCACCCAGGTCATGCCCTCGGTCAGTTGCGCGCGTGGTACGTGCTCCTCGATCAGGGCCATCGTCGTGATCATCGTGGGTGCGATGGACAGGCCGGCGACGAAGAGCGCCACGGCCAGAAACGGCAAGTTTCCGACCAGTAGGAGGGGGATCATACTCACGGCCATGGCACACACGCCCAGCAGCCAGCGAAGCTCGGCGGCCCCTGTGAAGCGCAGCAGTCCGAAGACGATGCCCGCGGCGCAGGAACCGGCCGCGTAGACGGCCAGGACGACGCTCGCGGCGGCCTTGTGACCCTGCTCCTCGGCGAAGGCCACGGTGACCACGTCGACGGCCCCGAAGATCGCCCCGGTCGCCACGAAGGTGGCCACCAGGACCCGCAGTCCGGGCGAGCGCAGCGCCGAGCGGCCCTGGTCGTGGTGCTCGCGCGGATGCGGCGCCGGTTCGGTGGCGCGCTGGGCGGTCAGCCAGAAGACGCCGACCGCGAGGAAGCAGGCGGCGAGCAGCGGCCCGGCCTCCGGGAACCACGCCGTGGACAGCCCGATGGAGATGATCGGCCCGAAGATGAAGCAGACCTCGTCGACGACCGACTCGAAGGAGTACGCGGTGTGCAGGTGCGGGGTGCCCCGGTACAGGGCCGCCCAGCGCGCCCGGGTCATCGCGCCGAGGCTCGGCACGCAGCCGATGCCCGCCGAGCAGACGTACAGGACCCAGTCCGGCCAGCGGTGGTGCGCGGCGAACAGCAGCCCCGCGGACGCGGCGAGCGCGAAGAGGGTCGCCGGGCGCAGCACCCGCCGCTGCCCGTACTGGTCCACCAGGCGGGAGATCTGCGGGCCGAGCACGGCGGCGGACAGCGCGATGGTCGCCGAGAGCGCGCCGGCCAGACCGTACCGCCCGGTGAGCTGGGAGATCATCGTGACCACGCCGATGCCCATCATGGACAGCGGCATCCGACCCAGGAGACCCGCGGCGGTGAAGCCCTTGGTGCCGGGTGCGGCGAAGAGGGCGGTGTAAGGGCTGGGCACGGGGGCTCCGGTCGGTCCGGTAAGGGGAGGAACTGGTTCCTCGTAAGGCGTGAATTCCGTCGATACAGCTTACGGGTGAGGTAACCCTAAGTCATCCTCGGGCATGGGCCGGGACCCTGGCTGTCGGCGCCGGATGGCAGGATCGGAGACATGCCACACGCGCACGACGCCACCCCCTACGACGCCCTGCTCCTGCTCTCGTTCGGCGGCCCGGAGGGCCCGGACGACGTGGTCCCGTTCCTGGAGAACGTGACGCGGGGGCGCGGCATCCCCAAGGAACGCCTCAAGGAAGTCGGGCAGCACTACTTCCTGTTCGGCGGGGTCAGCCCCATCAACGACCAGAACCGGGCCCTGCTGGACGCCCTCCGCAAGGACTTCGCCGAGCACGGTCTGGACCTGCCGATCTACTGGGGCAACCGCAACTGGGCGCCCTACCTGACCGACACCCTGCGCGAGATGGTCACCGACGGCCGCCGCCGCGTCCTGGTCCTCGCCACCAGCGCGTACGCCTCGTACTCGGGCTGCCGCCAGTACCGCGAGAACCTCGCCGACTCGCTCGCCGCCCTGGAGGCCGAGGGCCTGGAGCTGCCGAGGATCGACAAGATCCGGCACTACTTCAACCACCCGGGCTTCCTGGAGCCGATGATCGACGGCGTCGTGGAAGCGCTCGCCGACCTCCCCGAGGACGTCCGCGACGGCGCGCACATCGCCTTCTGCACGCACTCCATCCCGAACGCCTCCGCGGACACCTCCGGCCCGGTCGAGGGCCACGGGGACGGCGGCGCGTACGTCGCGGAGCACCTGGACGTCTCCCAGCTCATCGCCGACGCCGTGCGCGAGCGGACCGGCGTCGAGCACCCCTGGCAGCTCGTCTACCAGTCCCGCTCCGGCGCCCCGCACATCCCCTGGCTGGAGCCGGACATCTGCGACCACCTGGAGGAGCTGCACGGCTCCGGTGTCCCGGCCGTCGTGATGGCGCCCATCGGGTTCGTCTCGGACCACATGGAGGTTCTGTACGACCTCGACACCGAGGCCATGGCCAAGGGCGAGGAGCTGGGCCTGCCGGTCCGCCGCTCGGCCACCGTGGGCGCCGACCCGCGGTTCGCCGCCGCGATCCGCGACCTGGTCCTGGAGCGCGCCGATACCGAGCGGGGCCAGGACGTGACCCCCTGTGCCCTCGGCGCGCTCGGCGCCGGCCACAACCTGTGCCCGGTCGGCTGCTGCCCGGCCCGCACCCCGCGGCCCGCCGCCGCGGGCGCCGACAGCCCGTACGCATGAGGAGCACCATGACCGACCAGCCCGAGCGTCCGGACGGCCTGAAGGCCGAACTTCTGGAGATCGCCCTGGACGCCGCCCACCGCGCGGGAGCCTTCCTGCGCGACGGCCGGCCCGACGATCTCGGCGTGGCCGCCACCAAGTCCAGCGCGGTCGATGTCGTCACCGAGATGGACATCGCCTCCGAGAAGCTGATCACCGGCCTGCTGGCCGAGCGCAGGCCGCACGACGGCGTGCTCGGCGAGGAGGGCGCCAGCGTCGAGGGCACCAGCGGCGTCCAGTGGGTGATCGACCCCATCGACGGCACCGTCAACTACCTGTACGGACTGCCGAGT
This sequence comes from Streptomyces sp. CA-210063, assembly GCF_024612015.1. Lineage (NCBI taxonomy): Bacteria > Bacillati > Actinomycetota > Actinomycetes > Kitasatosporales > Streptomycetaceae > Streptomyces > Streptomyces sp. CA-210063. The sequence goes on along the minus strand of NZ_CP102512.1, from coordinate 2,550,842 downwards.
TGGGCCGTGTCCATCGCGGCCCGGGTGGACGGCGAGACCGTCGTCGGCGTGGTCCACGCCCCGGTGCGCGGCGAGACCTTCCGGGCCGTCCTCGGCGAGGGCGCGTACCTGAACGACCGCCCCGCGCGCGTGCGGCCCGCGCCCTCCCTGGAGCTGGCCCTCCTCGGCACCGGCTTCGGCTACCTCGCCGAGCGCCGGGCGAGGCAGGCCGACGTACTGCGTGAGCTGATCCCCCAGGTCCGGGACATCCGGCGCGGCGGCTCGGCCGCGATCGACCTGTGCGACGTGGCCGTGGGCCGCCTGGACGCGTACTACGAGCGCGGTCTGAACGCCTGGGACTACGCGGCGGGCGACCTCATCGCCCGGGAAGCGGGCGCCCTGACCGGTGGCCGCCCCTCAGAGCCCCTCTCACCCGACCTGACCATCGCGGGCCCACCCGGCCTCTTCGAGGTCCTCCAGGCCCGTCTGGAGGACCTGGGAGCCTGGCACGACTGACGGACCCGCCGAAGGCGGCCGAAAACGAAGCGGGACCCCCGGCCTGGATCCGCCGGAGGTCCCGCTGTCGTGCGTCGCGCTGTCGATCAGACGCTGTACGCGCCGACCTCCACACCGTGATCGGCGGCGAGGCGGCGCAGGTCGTCGAGTTCGCCCTGCTCCACCTCGACGAGGAAGTCGTCGCCCTCGTCGCGAGCCCTGGTCAGGTCGGACTCGGTCGCCCTTATGCGCTGCAGAAGTCCTGCGGTGAATGCGTCCATGCTGCGCCCCCTCGTCCTGGGTCGTGGGTCGATGGCACGGGGGTGTGCCGTTCGGAAGGGGCGATCACGTCTCTTGTGGATGCCCAGCGCTGCCCTGGCCGGGCGGCGACGGTGCCGGACACCCACGCCCGCTCTGCGGAGAAGCGGATCGCCGCGTACCGCATGGTGGTGCGGCACAAGCAGAGCGTGATCGCGGGGTGTAAAGCCGTCCTCCCCCCGGTCTCTCTGACGGAAACCTCAACCGGACGAAAAAGTCCCGCATTCCCGGCCGCGCCCCCGCACCCGGCCGAAGCGGGGTCGCCTTACAGCCGACTTACGGCCGAAAAAGGCAGGATGGAGGTCACACACCCACGAACACCCTGCCCGTGTGCGCTTGTGACGCGCTACGCGGGTGGACACAGGAAGGACAAGCGACGTGCGCGTACTCGTCGTCGAGGACGAGCAACTGCTCGCCGATGCGGTGGCCACCGGACTGCGCCGGGAGGCCATGGCCGTCGACGTCGTGTACGACGGTGCGGCCGCCCTGGAACGCATCGGCGTCAACGACTACGACGTGGTCGTCCTCGACCGCGACCTCCCCCTCGTCCACGGTGACGACGTCTGCCGCAAGCTCGTCGAGCTCGGGCTGCCCACGCGCGTGCTGATGCTCACCGCGTCCGGCGACGTCAGCGACCGGGTCGAGGGCCTGGAGATCGGCGCCGACGACTATCTGCCCAAGCCGTTCGCGTTCAGCGAGCTGATCGCGCGCGTGCGGGCCCTCGGCCGGCGTACGAGCGTGCCGCTGCCCCCCGTCCTGGAGCGCGCCGGCATCAAGCTCGACCCCAACCGCCGCGAGGTCTTCCGCGACGGCAAGGAGGTCCAGCTCGCGCCCAAGGAGTTCGCGGTCCTGGAGGTGCTGATGCGCAGCGAGGGCGCCGTCGTCTCGGCGGAGCAACTGCTGGAGAAGGCCTGGGACGAGAACACCGACCCGTTCACCAACGTCGTGCGCGTGACGGTCATGACGCTGCGCCGCAAGCTCGGCGAACCACCGGTCATCGTCACCGTGCCCGGCTCCGGCTACCGGATCTGATCCGCCGTGGCCACGACCCCCGCGCCCCCGCTGGCGCCCCCGAAGCCCACCTGGGACCCCAGGAGGCCGCAGAACCCGCTCCCGTGGCTGCGCCCGACCATCCGGATACGGCTCACGCTGCTCTACGGCGGCATGTTCCTGATCGCCGGGATCCTGCTGCTGTCGATCATCTATCTGCTGGCCGCCCAGGCGATCACCACGGGCAACCAGCCGCTGTTCAAGATCGTCGGCGGCACCGACATCAGCGTCTCCAGCGAGAAGTGCCCCGCCGTCGACGCCGACTCGAACAATGTGCCGCTCACCGACTTCAACGCGGCGATCGCGGCCTGTATCGACCACCAGCGCAAGGTCGCCCTGGACAGCCTGCTCAGCCGCTCCCTGCTGGCCCTGCTGGGGCTCGCCGTGATCGCGTTCGCCTTCGGCTACGCGATGGCGGGCCGGGTACTCGCGCCGCTCGGCCGGATCACCCGGACCGCGCGCGCGGTGGCCGGTTCGGACCTGTCCCGCCGTATCGAGCTGGATGGCCCGGACGACGAGCTGAAGGAGCTGGCGGACACCTTCGACGACATGCTGGAGCGGCTCCAGCGGGCCTTCACGGCCCAGCAGCGGTTCGTCGGCAACGCCTCGCACGAGCTGAGAACACCGCTCGCGATCAACCGCACGCTGCTGGAGGTGCATCTGTCCGATCCGAACGCGCCGGCCGAACTGCAGCAGTTGGGCAAGACGTTGCTGGCCACCAACGAGCGCAGCGAGCAGCTCGTCGAGGGTCTGCTGCTGCTCGCCCGCAGCGACAACCAGATCGTCGAGCGCAAGCCCGTGGATCTCGCCGAGGTCGCCTCCCAGGCCATCGACCAGGTGCGCTCCGAGGCGGACGCCAAGAAGGTGGAGATCCGCGGCGAGCGGGCCCCCGCGGTCGTCCAGGGCAACGGCGTGCTGCTGGAGCGGATCGCCCTGAACCTCGTCCAGAACGCCGTCCGGTACAACGTGCAGGGCCCGGGAGGCTGGGTGGAAGTCACGACCGAGCTCCAGCACGGACAGGCGGTGCTCGTGGTCACGAACACCGGTCCCGTGGTCCCGGCGTACGAGATCGACAACCTTTTCGAGCCGTTCCGGCGGCTGCGTACGGAGCGCACGGGCAGCGACAAGGGCGTGGGCCTCGGCCTGTCGATCGTCCGGTCCGTGGCCCGCGCGCACGGCGGCCACATCGCCGCCCAACCACGTGAGGGAGGCGGGCTCGTGATGCGGGTGACCCTTCCCATCTGAGAAAATGACCCCGGTTCCGGGACGTGTTCGCTTTGCGCGGAATTTTCCGGACGACTGATCGAAACGGTCGCGCGCGACCAATGTGTGATCGATCACATGGGCGATTTTCCAGCCATCTACTGAGCGTGATCATGTTGCCGTCGGAAAGCCGGGAAAATCCGGGTTTTCGGGGGTTGAGATCACGGGAAGTAGATGCTGAAGCGCCTTTGATATGCAGCCTCAGGACCGTGTACGGTCCCGTTCGCCATCCAAGCCGATCACTCTTGAGGAGTCCGGTTGGGTGTCGATTGAGTAACAGACCTTGATGTGAGGCAAAATCTCCGCCTCAGGTCGGGCACAAGTCCGGCCTCTCACGCGTTACGTGCGCTGGAGACACCGCAGACACCCAGAGGGGGAGAGCGCGACATGGCAACGGATTACGACACCCCACGCAAGACCGACGACGACGTCGACTCGGACAGCTTGGAAGAACTCAAGGCTCGCCGGAACGACAAGTCGACCTCCGCCGTGGACGTCGACGAGTTCGAGGCCGCAGAAGGCCTGGAACTGCCCGGGGCCGACCTCTCGAACGAGGAGCTGGCCGTCCGGGTCCTGCCCAAGCAGCAGGACGAGTTCACCTGCATGAGCTGCTTCCTGGTGCACCACCGCAGCCAGCTGGCCCGCGAGAAGAACGGTCAGCCGATCTGCCGCGACTGCGACTGAGGCAGGGTCGGCCGTGACTGGCTCGACCCCTCCTTGGAAGCGCCGCTCCCGCAAGGGGGCGGACCAAGGGCCGTACGACGGCCCTGACGGCGTGCGTGACGACGAGCGGGGCTCCTCCGACCAGGGAGCGGCCTCGCTCGAGCGTGCGTCCGGCACGGCGTCGGGGGGCGCCACGGATGAGCAGGGACGCCTGCCCGTACCGGTGGACACTCCGGCGCCGGTCGCCGGACGGCGCGCTGCCGTCGTCCGTGACGGACTCAAACAGGGCCTCAAGGTCGGGGCCCGGAAAAGCGGTGAAGGGGCCAGAGCGGGCCTCGCGTACCTCACCGACCGCGTCATCGAGATCGCTCCACGGATCCCCGTACGCGACCTCGCGACCCTGCGCGCCCAGTTCCCGGGCCTGGGGCCCGAGCAGATCGCCGACAGGCTCGTCGCGGGGGCGGCGAACGCGTCCGCCACGGTGGGCGCGGGCGTCGGCGCCGCCGCGATGCTGCCGGCGCCGCCGGCCATGCCCGCGGAGCTGGCCGCCGAGATCACCGGGGTCGCCGCGATCGAGCTGAAACTCATTGCCGAACTGCACGAGGTCTACGGGGCCCGGCCGCCCGGGAATCTGCGGCAGCGCAGCACCGCCTATCTGGACTCCTGGTCCGGTGAGCGTGGTATCGACGTCACCAAGCCGTCGACGGTCAACTCGGCGCTCGGCGGGCAGATGAAACGGCAGTTGCGGCAGCAGATCATGAAGCGCATGGTGCGGAATCTGCCGAATCTGATGCCGTTCCTGGTCGGGGCCGCGGTCGGGGCGGTGATGAACCGCCGGGACACCAAGCACCTCGCGGAGCGGATTCGGAAGGATCTGCGGCGGATTCAGGTGCCGTGGGAGGCATTGCCGGAACTGCCGCCGCTGGAGAAACCGGTCGATCCCCTGCGGGTGGGGGAGCTGCCGAAGGAACTCGGCGGAGGCTGACCGGAGTTTTGCCTGTCGGCGGTAAGAGTTTGGGCGAGAAAAACTACGCCACCGTCTTCGCCGCCTCCAGCGCCGCCACCAAGCGCTCCGGCTCCCTGGTCGACAGGTACACGTACGGTGTCGGGTCGGCCGGGTCGGTGATCGGGATGCGGAGGGCGGTGGGGACGTAGGCACGCAGGAGCATGAAGGCGTGCGGGTTGGCCTTGTGCGTGCGCCAGGCGCGGGCTTCCTCCGGGTCCAGGATCTCGGGCTCGCCGAGGGCGGTCACCGGGATCTTCGCCTCGCCCGCGATCAGGGAGCCGCCGACGACGCGGATGCGGACCGAGCCGTAGGAACTGGTGACGACCGCCGCGGCCGCGGTGCCGCCGGCGAGCCCGCCCAGCAGGGGGAGCGTGCCGAACGGGAGCAGGATCAAGGCCATCGATACGCCGGTCAGGAAGCAGACGAGCCACCAGGTGCGGGGAGCGGTGAGGCGTTCTTCGTACGGCGAGGCGGAGAGCTGCATGGCGTCAAGCTTGGCACGCTGCCCGTCCGCCCCCGGACGTAGGGGCGCCCGAGGGGAAACCCTGCCCGTAGGGACGATGGCCGGACGCTGACGGACGGGTAAGGTCTGCGGCTGTGAGAGGTACTTCCGCGGCCCTGCAGCCCCCGGCGGACGCCACGGCGCCCGTTCGGCATCCCGAGGCACCCGCCCCGGGTGAGTTGCTCGGTGCGCACTACGGGCAGTGTTTCGGATGCGGCGGGGAACAGCCCCACGGGCTGCACCTCGAGGCCCGGGCCGGTGAGGGCGTGTCCCTCACCGCCGAGTTCACGGTGAAACCCGCGCACCAGGGGGCGCCCGGGCTGGCGCACGGCGGGATCCTGGCCAGTGCCCTCGACGAGACCCTCGGCTCCCTCACCTGGCTGCTGCGCACCATCGCGGTGACCGGGCGGCTGGAGACCGACTTCATGCGGCCCGTGCCCGTCGGGACCGTGCTGCATCTGAGGGCCGAGGTGACGGCGGTGGCCGGGCGGAAGATCTACGCGACCGCCCAGGGACGCATCGGCGGCCCCGACGGTCCGCCGGCCGTCCGCGCCGACGCGCTCTTCGTCGAGGTCAAGGTCGACCACTTCGTCGACCACGGCCGCGAGGAGGAGATCCGGGCGGCCATGAACGATCCGGACCAGGTCCGGCGGACCCGGGCCTTCGAGGTGAACCCGTGAACGGCGGCCGTACCCCTGTGGACGTGCTGATCCGGCGCGTCGACCCCGAGGTTCCGCTGCCGGAGTACGCGCAGCCCGGTGACGCGGGCGCCGATCTGCGCACCACGGAGAGCCGGGAACTGAAGCCGGGCGAACGGGCCGTACTTCCCACCGGAGTGTCCATCGCGCTCCCGGAGGGGTACGCGGCCTTCGTGCACCCACGATCCGGTCTCGCCGCCCGCTGCGGCGTCGCCCTGGTGAATGCCCCGGGGACGGTTGATGCCGGGTACCGTGGGGAGATCAAGGTGATCGTGGTGAATCTCGACCCGCATCAACCCGTGCGGTTCGAGCGCTTCGACCGGATTGCCCAACTGGTCGTCCAGCAGGTCGAGAAGGTGCGCTTCCAGGAGGTGGCGGAGCTTCCCGACTCGGCGCGGGCCGAGGGGGGCTTCGGGTCCACCGGCGGTCATGCCGCCGTGGGCGGACCATGGCTGGCAACGGGTGGGAATCGATACGCTTCGGTCGTATCCGACCGGGAAGGACAGTGACGTGTTCGGACGTCGCAAGAAGAAGGGTTCCGCTGAGGACGCGGCGGACGCGGCGAGCGAGGCCGAGCAGGTCGACGGCGTCGCTGGGGACGTCGACACCGAGGCGGACGAGGGCGAGCGGGAGCGCGTACGGCTCGAACCCGAGCCTCGGCCCGACGGGCCGTGGGACAGCACCGAGGTGCGCGAGCCCGGCGAGGGCCGGGTGGACCTCGGTGGCATCTTCGTGCCCGGAGTCGACGGCATGGAGCTGCGGGTCGAGGTCGCGGGTGACGCGATCGTCGCTGCGACCGTGGTGCTGCGCGACAGCGCGGTCCAGTTGCAGGCCTTCGCCGCTCCCAAGCGCGAGGGCATCTGGGGCGAGGTCCGCGAGGAGATCGCCAGCGGCATCACCCAGCAGGGCGGTGTCATCGACGAGGTCGAGGGTCCGCTGGGCTGGGAGCTCCGTGCTCAGGTTCCGGTGCAGCTGCCGGACGGCACGGGCGGCTTCCAGGTCGTCCGGTTCGTCGGTGTGGACGGGCCGCGCTGGTTCCTGCGCGGTGTGATCTCCGGCCGGGGCGCGGTGGAGCCGGGGACCGCCGGGCTGCTGGAGCAGATCTTCCGGGACACGGTCGTCGTCCGCGGCGAAGGCCCCATGGCTCCGCGCGACCCGATCGTCCTGAAGCTGCCGAACGACGCCCAGATGGTCCCCGAGGGCGTCCAGCAGGAGGAGCAGGCCGGTTCCCGCTTCTCCGGTGGCATGGGACAGCTGCAGCGCGGACCGGAGACCACCGAGGTCCGCTAGACGCTTCGCCGGGTAGGGCCGTCGGGGAACTGCGAGTCCGTTGGGGCTGGTCGCGCAGTTCCCCGCGTCCCTTTCGGGGCGTCGGCGTCAGGGTTGCGTCAAAGAGGTGGCGCCGGGTCGCCTCTGTCCCCTTTGCCGTGATTATTGGCCGTAAGGTCGACGCTGCGTAGGCGGCGGTCACGGGAAGACAATGGGGCCATGGGACGCGGGAAGCTTCGGATCTACCTCGGTGCGGCACCGGGCGTCGGCAAGACGTACGCGATGCTGTCCGAAGCGCACCGCCGGTTCGAACGGGGCACCGACTGTGTGGTGGCCTTCGTGGAGCACCACGGCCGGCCGCGCACCGAGGTGATGCTGCACGGTCTGGAGCAGATCCCGCGCCGGGAGCTGGAGTACCGGGACGCGCTCTTCACCGAGATGGACGTGGACGCCGTCCTCGCCCGGCGGCCCCAGGTGGCCCTGGTCGACGAGCTGGCCCACACCAACGTCCCCGGCTCCCGCAACGACAAGCGCTGGCAGGACGTCGAGAACCTGCTCGCGGCCGGGATCGACGTCATATCGACCGTCAACATCCAGCACCTGGAGTCGCTCGGCGATGTCGTCGAGTCGATAACCGGCGTACGGCAGCGGGAGACCGTGCCCGACGAGGTCGTACGGCGGGCCGACCAGATAGAGCTGGTCGACATGTCGCCACAGGCGCTGCGGCGGCGGATGGCACACGGCAACATCTACAAACCGGACAAGATCGACGCGGCCCTGTCGAACTACTTCCGGCCCGGCAACCTGACCGCACTGCGCGAGCTGGCGCTGCTGTGGGTGGCCGACCGGGTCGACGAGTACCTCAACGCCTACCGCAGCGAGCACCAGGTGTCGAAGATCTGGGGCTCGCGGGAGCGGATCGTCGTCGGACTGACCGGAGGCCCCGAGGGGCGGACCCTGATCCGCCGGGCCGCCCGGCTCGCGGAGAAGGGTGCGGGCGGCGAGGTCATGGCCGTGTACATCGCCCGCAGCGACGGCCTGACCTCGGCTTCCCCGAAGGAGCTGGCCGTCCAGCGCACCCTCGTCGAGGACCTCGGCGGCACCTTTCACCACGTCGTCGGCGACGACATCCCGGTGGCCCTGCTGGCCTTCGCGCGCGGAGTGAACGCCACGCAGATCGTGCTCGGCGTCTCACGCCGCAAGAGCTGGCAGTACGTGTTCGGGCCGGGCGTCGGCGCCACCGTCGCCCGCGACTCGGGCCCCGACCTCGACGTCCACCTGATCACCCACGACGAGGCCGGCAAGGGGCGCGGGCTGCCCGTCGCCCGGGGCGCGCGGCTCGGCCGGGCCCGGATGATCTGGGGCTGGCTGGCCGGGACGACCGGACCCGTGCTGCTGGCGCTGCTGTTGGCCAACTTCGAGACCGACCTGGGCCTCGCCAACGACATGCTGCTGTTCCTGTCCGTGACCGTCGCCGCGGCCCTGCTGGGCGGTCTGCTGCCCGCCCTGGCCGCCGCCGTGCTGGGCTCGCTGCTGCTCAACTGGTTCTTCACCCCGCCGGTGCACACCCTGACGGTCGAGGACCCGAAGAACATCGTCGCCATCGCGGTCTTCATAGGGGTCGCGGTGTCCGTGGCGTCCGTGGTGGACCTCGCGGCCCGGCGCACGCAGCAGGCGGCCCGGCTGCGCGCCGAGTCGGAGATCCTGTCCTTCCTCGCGGGCAGCGTGCTGCGCGGGGAGACGAGCCTGGAAGCCCTCTTGGAACGGGTCCGGGAGACCTTCGGGATGGAGTCGGTGGCCCTGCTGGAGCGCGAGAGCGACGTGGACCCGTGGACGTGCGCGGGCAGCGTGGGCCCCCGGCAGGTCGTGGACCGCCCCGAGGCCGCCGACGTGGACATGCCGGTCGGCGACCACATGGCGCTCGCCCTCTCCGGGCGGGTCCTGCCCGCCGAGGACCGTCGGGTGCTGGCCGCGTTCGCCGCCCAGGCCGCCGTCGTGCTGGACCGCCAGCGCCTCCAGCACGAGGCCGACCAGGCCAAGGAACTCGCCGAGGGCAACCGCATCCGCACCGCGCTGCTCGCCGCCGTCAGCCACGACCTGCGCACCCCGCTGGCGGGTATCAAGGCCGCCGTGTCGTCCCTGCGCTCCGACGACGTGGCCTGGTCGGAGGAGGACCAGGCCGAACTCCTCGAAGGCATCGAGGACGGCGCCGACCGGCTCGACCACCTCGTGGGCAACCTGCTCGACATGTCCCGCCTGCAGACCGGCACGGTCACCACGCTGATCCGCGAGATCGACCTCGACGAGGTGGTGCCGATGGCCCTCGGCGGCGTCCCCGAGGGCAGCGTCGGACTGGAGATCCCCGAGAGCCTGCCCATGGTCGCCGTCGACCCCGGGCTGTTGGAGCGCTCGGTCGCCAACATCGTCGAGAACGCCGTCAAGTACAGTCCGCGCGGCGCGCCCGTCCTGGTCTCCGCCAGTGCCCTCGGCGGTCGCGTCGAGGTCCGGGTCACCGACCGCGGCCCCGGCGTCCCCGACGAGGCCAAGGACCGCATCTTCGAGCCCTTCCAGCGCTACGGCGACGCCCCGCGCGGGGCCGGCGTGGGACTGGGGCTCGCGGTCGCCCGCGGCTTCGCCGAGGCCATGGGCGGCACCCTCAACGCCGAGGACACACCCGGCGGAGGCCTCACCATGGTGCTCACCGTGCGGGCCGCGGCGAACGGCTCAGGGCCCGCCACGGCCACGCCGGCAGGCACGGCGACGTCAGCAGGCAAGGCGACGCCGGCAGGCCCGGTCACGTCAGCAGGTAAGGCCACGTCAGCAGGCACGGCCCCACCGCCGGTCGGCACGGCCACATCGGCAGAGAGGCGAACCACATGACCCGGGTGCTCGTGGTCGACGACGAGCCGCAGATCGTACGCGCGCTCGTGATCAACCTGAAGGCCCGCAAGTACGAGGTCGACGCGGCCCACGACGGCACGACCGCCCTCGAACTCGCCGCCGCCCGTCACCCCGACGTCGTCGTCCTCGACCTGGGACTGCCCGACATGGACGGCGTCGAGGTGATCAGGGGGCTGCGCGGCTGGACCCGGGTGCCGATCATCGTGCTCTCCGCCCGCCACACCTCCGACGAGAAGGTCGAGGCCCTGGACGCGGGCGCCGACGACTACGTCACCAAGCCCTTCGGCATGGACGAGTTGCTCGCCCGGCTGCGCGCCGCCGTCCGTCGCGCCGAGCCCGTCGGGGGCGAGGAGGGTGATGTGATCGTGGAGACCGACGACTTCACCGTGGACCTGGCCGCGAAGAAGGTGAACCGGGACGGCAGGGACGTCCGGCTGACCCCCACCGAGTGGCACCTCCTGGAGGTGCTGGTCCGCAACACCGGTCGCCTGGTCAGCCAGAAGCAGCTGCTCCAGGAGGTCTGGGGGCCGTCGTACGGGACGGAGACCAACTACCTCCGGGTCTACATGGCGCAGCTCCGGCGCAAGCTGGAAGGCGATCCGTCGCGGCCGAGGCACTTCATCACCGAGGCGGGGATGGGGTACCGGTTCGAGAAGTGAGCGCAGGCCGACGTACGGGGGGTGCAGGACTGTCGGCGGGCCCCGGTACGCTTTTTGTCATGAGTGCTGTTCCTCGTTCCGAGAAGCCGGCGGGCCGGTTCCGGCGCATGCTCGACCGGCTCTCCTCGTCCCAGACGGACCTGGAGTCGGAGGAGCTGCGCGAGGACGCCGACACCGCGGGCTGTACGCGCATCTGTGACTGCCACGACCGACAGATAGTGACGGTTACTGGTACCTTGCGCACGGTCACGCTGCGCCCCCGGGCCGGTGTCCCGGCCCTGGAGGCCGAGCTGTTCGACGGTTCGGCCGCCCTGGACGTCGTGTGGCTCGGCAGACGCTCCATCGTCGGGATAGAGCCGGGCCGCAAGCTGATCGCATCCGGCCGGGTCTCGATGAGCCGGGGCCGTAGGGTGCTGTTCAATCCGAAGTACGAACTCAGACCGCTCGGACGGGAGTAGCCGGTGACGTCGCTCGACAAGCCGACGGAAGACGCCCAGCGCGGCGTCCAGGACGCCCAGGGCGGACCGGACGGCTCGCACGACTCCAGGGCGGTGACCGAGGCCGCGTTGTTCGAGGCGTTCGGCGGCGTGCGCGGCATGGTCGAGACCGTGCTCCCGGGCCTTCTCTTCGTCTCCATCTTCACGATCAACAAGGATCTGCACTCCTCGGCCCTCGCGGCCCTCGGTGTGTCCGTCCTGCTGGTCGTCGTGCGCCTCGTCATGAAGGACACCGTCAAGCACGCCTTCAGCGGTGTCTTCGGGGTCGCCTTCGGTGTGGTCTTCGCGATGATGACCGGCAACGCCAAGGACTTCTATCTGCCGGGCATGCTCTACACGCTGGGCCTCGGGCTGGCGTACATCATCACCACCGTGGCGGGTGTGCCGCTGATCGGTCTGATGCTCGGCCCGGTCTTCAAGGAGAACCTGTCCTGGCGGACCCGGAACCCCGGCCGCAAGAAGGCGTACGCGAAGGCGAGTTACGCCTGGGGCGCGATCCTGCTCGGCAAGTGCGCGATCCTCTTTCCGCTGTACTGGTGGGCCGACACCACGCAGCTGGGCTGGGTGCTCATCGCGCTGAAGATCCCGCCGTTCCTGCTCGCGGTGTGGCTGACCTGGGTCTTCCTCGCGAAGGCGCCGGCTCCGATCGACGTGTTCGCGGAGATGGAGGCGGAGGAGCGCGCGGCGGAGGAGCGGAAGGCTGCGGCGCGGTCGGCCGACTAGGCACCCGGAGCTGGTGTCGCCCTCTGGGGGCTGCCGCCCCCAGGCCCCCGCTTTCGGCCTGAACGGCCTCGTCCTCAAACGCCGGACGGGCTGGTGGTGCCTGGACCGGGCTGAAAGGTGACGAAGACACCGGGGCCTGAAAAGTGATGAAGACACCGGAGCCTAAAAGGTGATGAAGACACCGGGGCCCAAGCGGTGACGAAGACACCGGCGGCTGAAGGTCACGAAGATTTGGGGCGCCCGGGGATTTCCGGGCGCCCCAAGCTCGTATCGGTCCCCGCTAGCTCGTCGCGTCCTCGCGGCGGACCGACAGCAGGTCCTCCAACTGTTCCTCGCGGGCCTGGGCGGCCACGAAGAGGAGTTCGTCGCCCGCCTCCAGGGAGTCGTCCGGGGTCGGGGTGAGGACCCGGGTGCCGCGGATGATCGTGACCAGGGACGTGTCCTCCGGCCACTCGACCTCGCCCACCTGCGTGCCGGCCAGGGCCGACTCGGGCGGCAGGGTCAGCTCGACCAGGTTCGCGTCGCCGTGGCTGAAGCGGAGGAGCCGGACCAGGTCGCCGACGCTGACAGCCTCCTCGACCAGGGCCGACATCAGCCGGGGGGTCGACACGGCCACGTCCACGCCCCAGGACTCGTTGAACAGCCACTCGTTCTTGGGGTTGTTGACGCGGGCGACGACGCGCGGGACGCCGTACTCCGTCTTCGCCAGCAGGGAGACGACCAGGTTGACCTTGTCGTCGCCGGTCGCGGCGATGACGACGTTGCAGCGCTGGAGCGCCGCCTCGTCCAGGGACGTGATCTCGCAGGCGTCGGCCAGCAGCCACTCCGCCTGGGGGACGCGCTCGACCGAGATGGCGGTCGGCGCCTTGTCGACGAGAAGGACCTCGTGGCCGTTCTCCAGCAGTTCGCCCGCGATCGAGCGGCCGACCGCGCCGGCTCCGGCAATGGCGACCCTCATCAGTGACCGCCCTCCTCGTCGGGGCCCTCGGCGAAGGACGCCTCGACCTTCTCGACGTCGTCGGTACGCATCATCACGTGCACGAGGTCGCCCTCCTGCAGCACTGTCTGTGAGGAGGGCAGCATCGCCTCCCCCAGACGCGTGAGGAAGGCGACGCGGACGCCGGTCTCCTCCTGCATCTTGCTGATCTTGTGGCCCACCCAGGCCGACGAGGCGTGCACCTCGGCGAGCTGGACGCCGCCGGTGGGGTCGCGCCACAGCGGCTCCGACCCGGCGGGCAGCAGCCGGCGGAGCATCTGGTCGGCGGTCCAGCGGACCGTGGCGACCGTCGGAATGCCCAGCCGCTGGTAGACCTCGGCGCGGCGGGGGTCGTAGATCCGTGCCGCCACGTTCTCGATGCCGAACATCTCGCGGGCGACGCGGGCGGCGATGATGTTCGAGTTGTCGCCGCTGGAGACCGCGGCGAACGCGCCCGCCTCCTCGATGCCCGCCTCGCGCAGCGTGTCGCGGTCGAAACCGATGCCGGTGACGCGACGGCCGCCGAACCCCGAGCCCAGACGACGGAAGGCCGTGGGGTCCTGGTCGATCACGGCGACCGTGTGCCCCTGTTGCTCCAGGGTCTGGGCGAGGGTGGAGCCCACTCGCCCGCAGCCCATGATGACGATGTGCACGACCGTCCTTCCGGTGTCAATAGCTACTGTTCAGCCGAAACGTCAAAAACAGGGTCTCAGACCGTCGCCCAAGCTACACACGCGCGGTCCACCGGGGGCACCCCCGTGCAGTCTCCGGTCACATCGTGGGACGTCGTCGGCTGATCCGGCGGACGCTGATCATCGTCAGGATGCCGAGTCCGACGAGGGAGGCGAGCGCGCCGATCAGTTCCGCGGTCGCGGCCTGCATGATGCCTCCAGAGGGTGAGGTGTTCGGGATTCGTCATATAGACGTAAGGACGCTGTCCATAAGAGACGAGGATGCGTGACGTGACGCACTTCGCAGTCACGGCCGGAAGGATTTCACCCCGGGGCCCGCCGGGATTTCACCCGGATGTGCCCAGAACCAGTCGGGGCGCTTACGATCCTCTGCGTGTCCAAACTGACCGACGTGCCCAAAAGGATTCTGATCGGGCGCGCTCTGCGCAGCGACCGGCTGGGCGAGACGCTCCTGCCGAAGCGCATCGCACTCCCCGTCTTCGCCTCCGACCCGCTGTCGTCCGTGGCGTACGCACCCGGCGAGGTGCTGCTGGTCCTCTCCATCGCGGGCGTGTCGGCCTACCACTTCAGCCCCTGGATCGCCGTCGCGGTCGTCGTGCTGATGTTCACCGTGGTGGCGTCGTACCGGCAGAACGTGCACGCGTACCCGAGCGGCGGCGGCGACTACGAGGTGGCGAACACCAACCTCGGCCCCCGGGCCGGCCTCACCGTCGCCAGCGCGCTCCTCGTCGACTACGTCCTCACCGTCGCCGTGTCGATCTCCTCCGGTGTGGAGAACCTGGGCTCCGCCATTCCCTTCTTCGTCGAGCACAAGGTGCTGTGCGCGGTCGGCATCATCGTGCTGCTCACCCTGATGAACCTGCGCGGAGTGAAGGAGTCCGGGAAACTCTTCGCGATCCCGACGTACGTCTTCGTCGTCGGCGTCTTCGCGATGATCGCCTGGGGCGCGTTCCGGAGCCTGGTCCTCGACGAGACGATGCGGGCGCCCACCGCCGGCCTGGAGATCAAGGCCGAGCACCAGGGCCTCGCCGGCTTCGCGCTGGTCTTCCTGATGCTGCGCGCCTTCTCCTCCGGCTGTGCCGCGCTCACCGGTGTCGAGGCCATCTCCAACGGCGTGCCCGCCTTCCGCAAGCCCAAGTCGAAGAACGCGGCCACCACGCTCACCGCGATGGGCCTGCTCGCCGTCACCATGTTCTGCGGCATCATCGGCCTCGCCATGGCCACCGACGTACGGATGGCCGAGAACCCGGCGGTCGACCTGCTGCGCGACGGCTCCCCGGTCGGTGACTCCTACGTCCAGAACCCGGTGATCTCGCAGGTCGCCGCAGCCGTCTTCGGCGACGGCACGTTCTTCTTCATCCTGCTGGCCTCCGCCACCGCGCTCGTGCTGTTCCTGGCCGCCAACACCGCGTACAACGGCTTCCCGCTGCTCGGCTCGATCCTCGCCCAGGACCGCTACCTCCCGCGCCAGCTGCACACCCGCGGCGACCGCCTCGCCTTCTCCAACGGCATCGTGCTCCTCGCGGGCGCCGCCGGACTCCTGGTGTGGGTCTACGGCGCCGACTCCACGCGCCTGATCCAGCTGTACATCGTCGGTGTGTTCGTCTCCTTCACGCTCAGCCAGACGGGCATGGTCCGGCACTGGAACCGCTATCTGCGCACCGAGAAGGACCCGGCCAAGCGGCGCCACATGATCCGCTCCCGCGCGATCAACACCTTCGGCGCCTTCTTCACCGGACTGGTCCTGATCGTCGTCCTCGTCACCAAGTTCACGCACGGCGCCTGGGTCGCCCTGCTCGGCATGGTGATCTTCTACGCGACGATGACGGCCATCCGCAGGCACTACGACCGGGTCGCCGCGGAGATCGCCGCGCCGGACGGCCCGAGCGACGACGTCGTACGGCCGTCCCGGGTCCACTCCGTGGTGCTGATCTCGAAGATCCACCGCCCCACCCTGCGCGCCCTCGCCTACGCCAAGCTGATGCGCTCCCACACCCTGGAGGCGCTCAGCGTCAACGTCGACCCGGCCGAGACCAAGGCGCTCCAGGAGGAGTGGACCCGGCGCGGCATCGACGTACCGCTGAAGGTCCTGGACTCGCCGTACCGCGAGGTCACCCGGCCGGTCATCGAGTACGTCAAGAGCCTGCGCAAGGAGTCGCCGCGCGACGCGGTGTCGGTCATCATCCCCGAGTACGTGGTCGGCCACTGGTACGAGCAGCTGCTGCACAACCAGAGCGCACTCCGGCTCAAGGGCCGACTGCTCTTCACACCGGGTGTCATGGTGACCTCCGTGCCCTACCAACTGGAGTCCTCCGAGGTCGCCAAGCGACGGGAGCGCAAGCGCCAGGAGTGGAACGCGCCGGGTTCGGTACGGCGTGGCCCGGCGAACGAGCGGCCGAAGGAGTCTTCGAAGGAGTCCTCGGCCAACAGGAGCTGACGATCGTGGTCAACGGCCGGACGGCACCCACGTAGACTGGTGGGCTGTTGTCCGGCCGTTGTCGCTTTTCCCTCATCTGGAGTCACCCCACCATGCAGGCAGAACCCAAGAAATCGCTGGTGGGGGAGGAGTACGAGGTCGAGGTCGGCCCCGTCGCCCACGGCGGCCACTGCATCGCGCGTACGTCCGAGGGCCAGGTCCTCTTCGTACGGCACGCGCTGCCCGGCGAGCGTGTCGTGGCGCGGGTGACGGACGGCGAGGAGGGCGCGCGCTTCCTGCGGGCGGACGCGGTCTCGGTCCTGTCGGCCTCCAAGGACCGCGTCGAGGCCCCCTGCCCCTACGCCGGGCCCGGCCGCTGCGGCGGCTGCGACTGGCAGCACGCCAAGCCGGGCGCGCAGCGCCGTTTCAAGGGCGAGGTCATCGCCGAGCAGCTGGAGCGTCTCGCGGGCCTCACGCCCGAGGAGGCCGGCTGGGACGGCACGGTGATGCCGGCCGAGGGCGACAAGCTGCCGCCGGGCGAGGTACCGGCGTGGCGTACGCGGGTGCAGTACGCGGTGGACGACCAGGGCCGGGCCGGGCTGCGCAAGCACCGCTCGCACGAGGTGGAGCCGATCGACCACTGCATGATCGCGGCGCCCGGCGTGAGCGAACTGGGCATCGAGAAGCGCGACTGGACGGGCATGGCGTCGATCGACGCGATCGCTGCGACGGGGTCGCAGGACCGTCAGGTGATCCTGGAGCCCCGACCGGGTGCGCGGCTGCCGATCGTGGAGCTGGACAAGCCGGTGTCGGTGATGCGGGTCGAGGAGAAGGACGGGGGCGTGCACCGCGTCCACGGGCGCCCCTTCGTCCGCGAGCGCGCGGACGACCGTACGTACCGCGTGGGCAGCGGCGGCTTCTGGCAGGTCCACCCGAAGGCCGCGGACACCCTCGTCAAGGCGGTCATGCAGGGCCTGCTCCCGCGCAAGGGCGACATGGCGCTGGACCTGTACTGCGGGGTGGGACTGTTCGCGGGCGCCCTCGCCGACCGCGTCGGCGACAAGGGTGCCGTCCTCGGCATCGAGTCCGGCAAGCGCGCGGTCGAGGACGCCCGGCACAACCTCGCCGACTTCGACCGCGTCCGCATCGAACAGGGCAAGGTCGACGCGGTGCTTCCGCGCACCGGCATCACCGAGGTCGACCTGATCGTCCTCGACCCACCGCGCGCCGGCGCCGGCCGGAAGACCGTCCAGCACATGTCGTCCCTGGGGGCACGCCGCATCGCCTACGTGGCCTGCGACCCGGCCGCGCTGGCCCGTGACCTGGGGTACTTCCGGGAGGGCGGGTATCGGGTGCGGATGCTGCGGGCGTTCGATCTGTTTCCGATGACGCATCATGTGGAGTGCGTTGCCATCCTTGAACCGGCGGCGAAGGGCTCCTGACCAGCGGTTTTACGCGTGCGCATTATGTGCGGTGTGGGCGTTACGGGCGATATCTTGACGCTGAAATGACGCTCGTGACGCTCATTTGACGCTCGTTCTGATGAAGTGTCAGGCGTGTTGCTGGGCTGGTCAAGCCGCGTGAATCGGCGTGGGCGCAGAGGCCCGGCCGGGGAAAAAGTTCCGTTGGGCGGTCGGGAGATAGCCGCGGCGGCATCATGGCGGGGGTGGATTACAACCTCAGCGGGCTGAGCACCCGGGAGTTCGAGCACGTGTCGCAGGCCCTGGCCCAGGAGATCCTGGGGTCGGGCGTCTCCGCCTTCGGGGACGGCAAGGATGGCGGGCGTGAGGCAACGTTCGAGGGGCGGGTGCCCTATCCGAGCGAGCTTGAGGCATGGGACGGCTACGGGGGGAAGCCGAGAGTTGGTTGCGGGAAGGGCATCGCGAGGCAGCGGGTGACCCTGATGTGGTGATCCCTGTATGGGTGGATGCGGGCAAGGCCGTACCGGATCTGCTGGATGCCGTCACGCGCGCGGGCGGCGAGCCGGCGAGTGGACTCGGACGTATCGTGATCGACGATCTCGATAGGCTCTCGCCTGAGCAGGTTGCACAGCTCCTGTACGAGGCCAGGCTCCTGCTGGCCGCCCACCCGACCGCCCGGATTCTCGCCACGTGCAGACCTGGAATCGAGCTGGGCAGGGCTGTGGTGCACGAGGTTGAGGCGATGATGGAGCATGTGCGGACATCCGTGCGGTACACCCATCAAGTTGCGGGCTACACCTACGACTCGGCGGACATCCGGTGGTTGCACTCCCAGTTGGCCGGTGTTATCGACGAGGTGCTGCGCAGACCGTACGGCGAACCGGATCAGGAAATCCCGCGGCGTGGACGGATGTGGCAAGGGTATTCCCCGTTGCTGACGCTGAGGATCACCAGGCAGATTCTGAGGGACGCCCTCATCGGCTACCGACAGCTGGTCGAACTGAACTTCCCGTCCCTCGCCCCTGCGCTGGGCCTGTACAGCGCCCTGCCCGTGAGCGCCGAGGGCATGGTGGTCATGCCGGAGGACGACACGGACGGGTCGCACAGCGGCTTGATCCATACCCTCCGTCCCAAGGCCGCAGGGCGCCGCAATGACCCACCTGAGGTGGACCTGGACCTGTGGACCGAGCCGGGGTTCGGCCCCACCTCCCCGTTCCCCGGTGGGCCGGTAGATTCCCAGACGAACTTCCATCGGCCGTACTACGTAGATCGCGAACTGTCCACGGGTTCATCCCGCCCGGCGACTGAGCTTGCCTATGAGTGGCTCGTCCGTGACTTGAAGGCGGTTGGTTGGCTGGGGGCGAACGTCCAGCTCTCTGTATGAAGGTGTCGTTAAGGCGTCAGAGACGGCGATCGGCCAGGCACGGCACTCGCGACGAGGACTTCGTCATCCAGACAGCCACCACCCGCCCCACCAAGCTCGGCCAGCCCTTCACCCGCTGGTCGATCCGCAAACTCGCCGCCTACCTGCGCCGCGTGCACGGACGCGTCATCCGCATCGGCCGGGAATCCTTACGGCGCCTGCTGCTTCGCAATGGGATAACGTTCCAACGCACCAAGACATGGAAAGAGTCACCCGACCCCGAGCGCGATGCCAAGCTCGACCGCATCGAGCATGTGCTGGAACGCTTTCCGGACCGGGTCTTTGGCTTCGACGAGTTCGGGCCCCTCGGGATCCGGCCCACCGCCGGCTCCTGCTGGGCGAGGCAGGGCAAGCCCGACCGGCTTCTGGCGACCTTCCGCCGCACCCACGGCGTGACCTACTTCCACGGTTGCTACTCCCTCGGCGACGACACCCTGGGGGGTGTCAACCGCCGTCGCAAGGGCACTGCCAACACTCTGGCTGCGTTGAAGTCGATCCGTGCCGCCCGACCCGACGGCGCCCCGGTCTACATCATTCTGGACACCCTCTCCGCCTACACCGGAGCGGACATCCGCCGCTGGGCGAAGAAGAACAAGGTCGAGCTGTCCTTCACCCCGGCCTACGCCTCCTGGGCCAACCCGATCGAGGCCCATTTCGGCCCGCTGCGGCAGTTCACCCTGGCCAACTCCAACCATCCGAACCACACGGTGCAGACCCGGGTCTTGCACCACTACCTGCGCTGGCGCAACGCGAACGCCCGCCACCCCGAGGTGCTCGCCGCCCAGCGCAAGGAACGCGCCCGCATCCGCAGCGAGAAGGGCATCCGCTGGGGCGGACGCCCTCTGCCCAAGGCGGCCTGACCAGGAGCCGGGCCGACATCCCCGGCGGCACATCACTAACCGACCCGCTGCATCGCCTTCCGGTGCCGTTCCGCCATCGCGGCCCCGGACTCGCGGCGGGCCATCCTGCGCAGGACGGATGGTGCGAGGAGCAGCCCGGCGACCGTCCAGGCACCCAGCACGCCCGCTGTCTCCAGGTGCCGCCAGGAATCGCCGATCTCGGCGGCGACCGCATCGGCCGGCAGCAGCGCTGAGCGGAGACCAAGGCCGAGCCAGTACACGGGGAAGATCTGCCCGACAGTCTGCAGCCACTCGGGCAGCTTCGACAGGGGAAAGTAGATCCCGGAGATCACGACGAGTCCCATCACCGGAAGCATCAGCAACCCGACGGTGCGCGGACTGCCGACGAGTGAGCCGATGACAGCGCCCATCGGCAGGGTGGCCAGGAGACCCAGCGGCACCACCCACACCAGCGTCAGCAACGCTTCGCCGCCCTGCCGGGCAACCCCGTCCACCAGGAACACGCCAACGGCAAAGGGGAGTGCCATGGAGGCGAGAGCCGTACCCGACACCATGATGATCTTGCCGACCAGGTGGCCGACCATGCCGTGGGGCACGGCCTTGGCCCGCAGCAGGGTGCCGTCCTCGCGCTCGGTCGCGAGCAGCTGCGCCGTGGTCATCATCCCCGTGAACGCGAGCGTCATCCCCAGCATGCTCGGCAGCATGAACGCGCCGGCCGAGATGCCGGCGCCCTTCAGCGGATCGTCCCTGACCAAGAACAGCGGCACGATGAGCAGAACCGTCCAGAGCACGTAACCGAACACGTCCTGGCCGGTGGTGAAAGTCTGCCGAAGTTCCGTCCAGCCGCGCCGCACCCCAACTACCGCCGCGTACCACACCGGACTCATCACGATCCCTCCCCGAAAGCCTGCACCGCCCGCTCATCGGGAAGGCTCCCCGCCTCAAACTCCCGCACCATCGTCAGGTAGGTGTCCTCCAAGCTCACCCGGCGCACCTCCAGCCCCCCGATCGCCTCGCCGTGCTCCTCAAACAGCCGACGAACGAACCGGGTGGGCTCGGCCGTCGCCTCCTCGAAGGGCCGCCCGTCCCGCGTCCAGCGCACAGTGGCCTCGGCCGATGCCTGCCGCGACAGCTCCTCGGCCGAGCCATCGGCCACGATCCGGCCACCGGCCAGAATGAGGATCCGGTCGGCGAGCCTCTCCGCCTCCGCAAGGTCGTGCGTGGTCAGCAGAACAGTGGTGTTCTCGTCCGCCAGCCCGCGTACCAGGCCGTGGAACTCGTTCCTCGCCTCCGGGTCCAGACCCGCCGTCGGCTCGTCCAAAAACAGCACCTCGGGTCTGCCTACGATGCCGACGGCCACGTCGAAACGCCTGCGCTGCCCGCCGGACAGAGTTCCGACCCGCTTGTCCGCGTGCTCGGTCAGCCCCACTGCGGCGAGGAGTTCGTCAACGTCCCACGGCCGCCGCACGAGGGCGGTGGAGTACGGCGCGTAGTACGAGCCAAGATGGGCCAGCAGTTCCCGCACCCGCCACTTGCCGTGGTCACGCCAGGACTGCAACACGATGCCCAGGCGCGCACGCCACCGCTCGTCCCCGTCGGCCGGATCGGCGCCGAGGACGGTCACGTCACCGGCCGAGCGCATCCGGAAGCCTTCCAAAACCTCAATCGTGGTCGTCTTGCCCGCGCCGTTCGGGCCGAGCAGCAGGACAACTTCGCCTCGCCGGGCCGTGAAGCCGACCCCCTTCAATACGTCCTGGCTGCGGTAGCGCATCCGCAGATCCCGTACGTCGATGACCGTGTCGCTCTCTGGCGGTGGGTTGCTCCCAACCCCGGATAAGGAGTGAGCGGTCGTCATCGGTGTTCCCCGTCCGTCTCGTGGTCCGTCCTCTGGGATCAGGGGCCGGAGGCCGTGCCGACGTCCGTGGTCATGAGACGTGTCTACGGCTGTGGCTGCCGTTGCCACCTGGCAGCAGCGGTTCGGGCCCTCCCGGACGAACACATTACCGAACGGTTAAGTGAGTGCTCTTCAACTCGTCTCCGTGGGCTGCTTCCGGCGTAGGGCACTGCCGGGCGGCGGGGCCCTACCGGGGAGCGGTAGGTCTTTGTTCTGGAACGGGGTGTGCGTGCTGCCAGGACTTGATGGACTGAGGGGATGAAGATCCTTTCGCCTCGTGTCCTGCGGGCTCTTGAGCGGTTTAATGCCGCCTATCCCTGGGATCACAACGCCCACTACCACCGCTGGATCTTGCGGCAGCTGCCGAAACGCTTCGATCGCGCTGTGGACATCGGCTCCGGCAGTGGTGACCTTGCAAGGCTCCTGGCCCGACGCGCCGTTGCCGTGACGGCAGTCGATGCCGATCCGGTGATCACGGTCCAGGCTCAGGAACTGACTCCTTCATCGCTTCCTGTGACCTTCACCGTCGCGGATGCAGTAGCCGAGTTCCCTGCCGGCACGTACGACGTCATCACGTGTGTCGCCACGGTCCATCATTTGCCGTTCGCCGAGGCACTCGCCTGTTTCCGCAATCATCTGGCGCCGGGAGGGACCTTGGTGATCGTCGGCTTGTCCCGAGCCCAGACCCCTGTGGACCATTTGCTTGGCGTCCTCGCCATTCCAGCCAACGCCGCTATCGGCTGGCTGAAGAACAAAGGCCGCTCCTCACCGCGGCCCGCATCCATGACGGCCCCTACTCGCACAGCAGACATGGCCTTTGACGACGTCGTCCGTGAAACCGGGACCCTCCTCCCCGGCGCACGCCTGCGACGGCAGCTGTTCTGGCGCTATACGCTCGTATGGTGTCAACCCTGAGTGGCCTGGGGCTTCTTCGACCACCCGTCAGCCCTGCGGACTGTTGGACGTGGCTCGTCATCACCGCCCACACCCAACTCCGGCTCGCCCGGCCGCGCGTGAAGGACCTGCGGCACCCCTGGGAGAAACCAGCCCCGCTCGAACGGCTCACCCCAGCCCGGCGTCCGACGCGGCTTCAGAAACCTCCGCACAAAGGCGGCTTTACCTGCCAGTGCACCCAAACCGCGCCGCCCTGCCCCGGCCGACCGCCGGGTTCGAAGAACCGGCCCCGCCACCCGTCATGACGTTGGCAGAGCCCTCGCAACAGGCCAGCCCTACCAGCGGCCCGCCCACCACAAGGTCGGCACCAAACCCCGGCGAACAGGTTAAGGTGAAGCTGATCTTGTCGCTTAACGTCCAACCTCGAACGTGATCGGCTGGTCCGGCATCGGCGGCACTGACATCATGCTGCATGCCGCTCGCACCGGTGTGGACGAGCTGTCCATCCCTGTGGCGCTTTCCACCGCCCACCTCTCAGGAGAGCTCTGGTGAAGAAGAAGAGCATGACGTCCGGCACACCGCTCGTCATCGGCAGCCTGATCGCCGCCGGCAGCATTGTCCAGGACAACTACGGCGGCGCCGTCTTCGCCGTCGTGACCTGTGCGGTCATCTCGCTTGTCCTGCACGTCAGGTCCAGCCGCACCCAGGGGCGTTGAGTGCGGTACTCGATACTCCAGAACCCCGCCGCTCGTAGCTGACGATCGCGGCCACGCCTTGGTCTCCTGGTGAGACCTTCACGAAGCCCTCCCGGGAGCGTGTTCAACCCCCGGACGCCTACCTCACCCGGCTTACGCACGAGTCGGGCTCTGGCCTCTCCCGCCATCCACAGTGAGGTTAAGACTCAAGCTCAAGTATCTCATCCTGTTCCACCGACCTGGCGAACGTTCCCGGTCAGAGCACTAGGCGATCAGCCCGTGTTGTCGTGTAGAGCGTTCGAACTCGCCGAGCATGACACGGGATTGACCATTCGCAAGTTGGCAACGGAGCTGGCCAGGACTTATCAGGCTGCGTGGTTGTGGAGGACTCATCCTATGGAGTGCGTTGCCATCACTTGAACCGGTAGCAAAGGGCTCTTGACCTGCGGTTTGTGCATGCGGATTATGTGCAGTGTCGGCGTTGCGGGCGACATCTTTACGCTGAAATGACGCTCGTTCTGATGGGGCGTCAGGCGCCTTGGGGTGCTGGTCAGGTCGCCTGCAGTGGCGGGGAAAGGGATGGCTCGTCAGTGAAAACGGCCCCGGCGTTGACGGGTGGATCGCACCTACTGGAGGGCGAACCGGCCAGATCGGCACGGCGTGCAACATGCTGGTTCGGGCGAGCGGCAGCCGCGTGGTGACAGAGGTCTGTCGGCCCGGACTGAACATGGTGGCGTGTCGCCGCTGGCGTTTCCGGGGCTGCGACAGATTGCCGTGGCGAACCGGCTGGCCCACGCGTCGTGGACGTGCTGCCGCGAGCGTCTCGCGCAACACGTCGACGAGCCTTTCGCGCAGGCTCTTCGCGTCGTCCCGGGCCCGGCGAGCCATGTCCTCGGTGCGCGTCAATGCGTCACGCCGGGACGGTCCGCAGGCCGATGTGCGACAGGTCGGCCGCGCCCTGTGCGATCGGGCCGTTGGAGAGGGCACATCGAGGTTGCGGCAGCACCAGTCTGAGTAGAGTGCTGATGATGACTCAACGATGAGGTGGGCGGGGACGTGACGGATCTCGACACGGCGAGTCAGGTAGACGGAATCACGCAGGCAATCACCGCGCGGCTGGGCCCGAGGGCGTCCGTATACGCCCCTTCTTGCGGCTGCGTGGTGGTCACCAGTGACAAGGGGGCTGGGGTCGGGGGATCGTGAGCCCGGAGTATCGGCGCCGGCCTGAAGCGGTGCCGTCTTCTTCGAAGGGCGCGCTGGAGATACCGGTGACCGCCTCGGGACAGCGTGCGGTCGCCGCAGGCGGGGATATAGGCCAAGCAGTCACCGGTGATGGCGCCTTGGGGATACAGGTCGAGCACGCGGTCCTGTTGCCGAAGGAAGCGTTCACACCGTCGGCATCTGTGGTGTGTCCGCCAGGGGTGACGAACTTGCCGGAGATCCCGGGTCTGTTCGTTGGACGTCAGTGGGAGCTAAACCTGCTGGATCGTGCCCTGGGGCACGTCGGCGGGGTCGTGGTGCATGCGGTGCATGGTCTCGGAGGGATCGGAAAGTCGACTCTCGCGGCGCACTGGGCCTGGAGCCGGATGGCCGACCACAATCCGGTGTGGTGGATCAGCGCTGATACTCCTGCCGCCCTCGACGCCGGCCTGGCGGCCCTCGCCACAGCACTTCAGCCGGCCTTGGCCCAGGCCCTGTCCCAGGAGGCGTTACGCGAGCGGTCCCTGCAATGGCTTTCAACTCACGAGGGATGGCTACTGGTTCTGGACAACGTGACCGACGCAGCACACGTCAAGCCTGTGCTGGCGCGGGGCGGCGGCGGTCGGTTCCTGATCACCAGCAGACGGGCCACTGGCTGGCACGGCAGCGCAACCCCTCTGGCCTTGAACGTCCTTGACCATGCCGAGGCCGTCGAGCTGTTCACCGGCATCTTCGCGTACGACCAGCCTCGGGATCTCGACGGCGTTGATGAGGTGTGCACCACGCTGGGGTGCCTGCCCTTGGCCGTGGAACAGGCCGCTGCCTTCTGCGCCGAGACCGGCACATCCCCACGTGGCTACTTGGAACTGCTGGAGCACTATCCGGCAGACGTGTACGCGAGTGTCGCCGAGGGTGGTGACGTAGCACGAACCATCGCCCGGATCTGGCATCTGTCATTGGACTGCATGGTCGACGATCCGCTCGCCGGGCAGATCCTGCGGATCCTGGCCTGGTATGCCGCGGACGCCATTCCCCGTTCTCTTCTGACTCCGCTGGCTCCTGCTCCGACCTTGCTCCGCGCCCTCGGGCGGCTTGCTGCGCACAGCATGATCACTATCCACAGTGACACAGCAGATCTCAGCGTTCACCGCCTCGTCCAGGCTGTCGCCCGTACCCCCGAACCAGCAGATCCTCATCGCCGTCCCGAAGACATTGCAGATGCTCGTATCCGCGCCACTATCGCGCTTGCCGAGGCGCTTCCTACTGACACCGCGGGTGATCCGGCCTCATGGCCCGCTTGGGAGATCTTACTCCCGCATGTCGACGCGCTTATCGACCGCACGCCTCCCGGCGCCGAGAGCACGGACCTCGTTCGGATCCTCAGCCAGACCGGTCAGTTCCTTCTCCGTAAGGGATCGATCAGTCGTGCTACGGCCCGCATCCAGCGGGCTGTAGAGATGTTCGAGCAGGCCGCGGATGGGGACCGACACAGTGCCCTCGCTGCCCGGAACAACCTGGCCCAGGCTTACCAATTGGCGGGAAACACGAGGAAAGCAATCCCGTTGTGCGAGCAACTGCTTGCCGACAGCGCACGGGAGTTGGGCGAGGATCACCCCGACACCCTGACCGCCCAGCACAATCTCGCCCACGCCTACCTGTTGGCGGGAAATTCGAGGCGGGCAATCTCGATATGCGAGCGCACTCTCGCCGACCGAATTCGGATTTCGGGTGAGGATCACCCCGAGACCATCATCGCGCGCGGCAACCTTGCCGCTGCGTACCGAGAGGCTGGGGAGCCGAGACGGGCGATCCCCCTTCTCGAATGCGCCCTGACCGGTGCTCTTCGTGTCCTGGGAAAGGAGCATCTCAATACCCTCAGTATCCGGAACGCGCTAGCTGCGGCTCATCACGCTGCAGGGAACGTGTGGCAGGCAATCCCCTTGTATGAGGAAGGCTTGGAAACCAGCGTTCGAGTTCTCGGTGACGATCACCCAGACACCCTGACCGCCCAGAACAACCTCGCCTACGCCTATGCGGCGGCAGGCGACGTACAACGGTCGATCTCGCTATACGAGCAGACCCTCACCGACAGCATTCGAGTCAGTGGCGAGGACCACCCCAGCACGCTGACCACACGCACCAACCTCGCCACCGCCTATCAACTGGCAGGCGATCTCGAACGCGCGATCCGCATGCACAGGCGGACCCTGGAAGGGTACGCACGAGCCCTGAGCGAGGACCATCCCGCAGCACTCAACGCTCGAAGCAACCTTGCGGTGGCCTACCGGTTGGCCGGAGACCCGGAGCAGGCAGTCCCGTTATGCGAGCGCACCCTCGCTGACAGCATTCGGGTACTGGGTGAGGATCACCCCCGAACAATCACATTGCGTAACAATCTTGCTGCCGCCTACCGACTGGCGGGCGACATGAAGCGGGCCATCCCGCTGTGGGAACGTGCCCTCGCCGACCATGTAAGGATCTCGGGCGAGGAACACCCCGACTCTCTGATTGCGCGGGACAATGTGGCCAGCGCATACGCATCCGCAGGCGAGCCGAAGCGGGCGATCCCTTTGCACAGACGGAGCGTGGCGGGATGGGGTCGCACCTTAGGCAAGGACCATCCGAACACCCTGACCGCACGGAACAACCTTGCCTACGCCTATCGGCTGGCGGGCGACCTGAAAAGGGCAATTCCGATCTATGTGCAGGCCCTTGGCGACTCCACCCGGGTCTTGGGAAAGAGCCACCCGCTGACCCGGATGATCCGAGAAAACCTCAATGCTGCCAGGCGAGGCTGACCACAGGGCGCCTCTACGTAGATGCCCCGTGCCCTTGCCCATGGAGCATCTGATTTGCACCCTCCGCTTCAGACGGGGCCACGTGCCGGTCGCGGACATGGCCCCGGGGCCGACGTTCCCAGACGGGTCGAGAGGTGAGCGTCTCAGGAGATGCTTGACTTTGCCCGGCTGTCCACGTACCTGGAGATGACCTTGACCTCCTTGATCAGGACCGGGTTCTCCATTGCTTGACGGCGACCCGGCGGTTTGATCCAGCGCGCACCCCCGGCTGACAGGCGCACTGGCCCGGCTCCACACCTGCCCTCCTGCCACGACGTACGTCGTGGTAGCTCGTAGGCAACAATCCCAAGGTGCGCGAGAGGCGGCGAGAACTGATCAAGCAATCCCAAGGACCGGAGCCTCTCGCTAACCCGAGGTGTTCGCGACGGCTCAACGGCGCAGGGTGGTGCAGTGAGTTCAGACAAGCGTGGTGTGCTCGGAGTCGTCGGCTCGGCTGCCGGGGGGCGGAGGTTCTCTGGACCAGGCTTGTCGAGCCCGCAATGGATCGTGGGTGGCAAGTGGCCGTGACGCTGACACCGGCCGCCGGCCAGTGGCTACGGACAACCGGCAAAGTCGAGCGACTGGAGAAGCTGACCGTCCTGCCCGTCCGTGATAGGCCGCAGCTCCCTGAGGAGACCCGACCGCACCCGCCAGTTGACTGCTACGTGGTCGCGCCGGCATCGGCCAACACGGTCGCGAAGCTGGCTTTGGGCCTGATGGACAACCAGGCACTGACACGGGTGGGTGAAGCCAGTGGCACGCTCGGCTTGCCGGTCGTCGTTTTTCCCCGAGTGAACGCGGCCCACGCCCGCCACCCGGCTTGGCAGCGGTATACCGACGCTCTGCGTGTCGGAGCCGTCCACCTCGTGTACGGACCGGCGGTCTGGCCCCTGTACGAGCCGAGGGAGGCGCCGGTGGAACGAGAGCTTCCATGGAGCGCGGTGCTCGATGCGGTCGACGAGGCATCCACGCCATGACACCCGCTGGTTCGAACTCATCCGGATAGCAACAGGGGGCAGGCCCCCAGTCGCGCCTTACACCTTCAGCGGAAGCGTGCATTCCTGCTTCGGTAAGGGGATCCGCCCCCTAATCTGGCGCAGGACAGGAGGGAAGGCCCCCGTGACCGCTGGGTACGAGGACCACATCGATCTTCGTGGCAGCGACTTCCACGGCTCGGTGTCGGGCAAGGTCGAGCACCACTACCACGCTGTCGCAGCCGAGGTACCCATGGCCACGGCAGCGCTGCCCGCAGCGCCCGTCACGCTCATCGGCAGGGACGAGGAACTGGTCCGGATTCTGCCCGCACTCGACCCTCGATCCGGCACAGAGCGTCCTGTGGTGGTCTGTGCTGTATCGGGCCTGGCTGGCATCGGCAAGACTGCGCTCGCCCTGCATGCCGCGCACCGCGCACATGGGTATGGCTGGTTTCCCGGCGGGACGCTCTTCGCCGACGTGGCGGGATACAGCGCAAGCCCCCTCTCCGCGGACCAAGTGGTGGAGGACCTGCTTGACGCCCTGGGTGTTCGCGGGTGGGGCCTGCCCCGGACCACGACGGCTCGGTTGGCCCTCTATCGCACGTTGCTTGCGCAGCAATCCGAGCGGATGCTTCTCGTCCTGGACAACGCCTCCACCACGGCTCAGATCACTCCGCTGATTCCCGCTTCCCCGCGCCACCGGGTTCTCGTCACCTCGCGACACAAGCTGACGGACCTCAACGCCCGTCTCATCGACATCCGGACTCTGGCCCCGCAGCCCGCTGCCGAACTCATTGCCACTACCCTGGAGATCAGTGACGAAGGCGATGACCGCCCGGCCCGCGAACCCGACGCGCTGCTCGAACTCGCGGCCCTGTGCGGGTACTTGCCGCACGCACTGAACATCGCGGCCGGCCTCCTGCGCCGACGTCGACACCGCACCATCGCCACGCTGGTCGACGACATAAAAGCCTCGGCCGATCCCACCGACACCCTGCGTCTGCGTCCGGTCTTCGACGCCACATACCGTCATCTGCCAACGGATCAGGCGCGGTTGCTGAGACTGTTGGCACTTGCCCCTACGGCTGATGTGCCCACCGAGACAGCGGCTGCCATCGCGGACCTGCCCGCCGCCCGAGCGCTCCCCCTTTTGGAAGATCTGGCAGCCGCGCACTTGGTCAACCCCACCCGGGATGCCCGGCGGTGGCGGCTGCACAGCCTTGTACGGCAGTACGCAGCAGGCGCATCGGTCACGTACGCCGATCAGCCGGATGAGGCGGGCAACGCCCGGGCGAGGGTTCTGAAGGCGTATGCCGAGAAAGCGGAAGCCGCCTGTCGGCACCTGCAGGTCACCCCGCCGGATGCGGGAAACCGGGCGGGACAGGAGTTCGAGAGCCGGGCAGCGGCGTTGGCCTGGCTTGATACCGAAGCCACGAATCTCCTGGCCGCGGTTCAGTGGACGGACGAGGACCAGCACGCATCCTTGGGCATCAAGCTTGCCCTCGAACTGGGCATCTATCTGGAAATTCGGCGGCGTTTCGACGACTTGATCTCGGTGAGCCGCCTGGCTCAGCAGGCGGCTCACCGAGCTGGGGACCAAATAGGTGAAGCTAAGGCGTGGAACAACCTCGGCAACGGGCTGTGGAAGAAGAAGGCGGCTGGAGGAACCAGCGAAGCGATTCGTGCTCTTGTCCGTGCCCGCGATCTGTACCGAGCCATTGGCGATCAACAGGGAGAGGGCAAAGCGTGGAACAACCTCGGAAACGCCCAGCTTCAGTTGGGCCGGACAGCAGAAGCCATTAACTCGCACGCTCTTGCTCGTCATCTCTTCCATGTAGTTGGTGACATTCAGTGCCAGGCCGCGGCAGCAGCCAACCTCGGTAGCGCGTTGCGGGACGCAGGGCGCTCTAACGAGGCTGATAGTGCTTTCGAAAAGGCTCTCCGAGCGTTTCGGTCCATCGGAGACCAGCGCGGAGAGGCGGCGGCCCTGACCAGCCTAGGCAACGCGCTACTCCAGGCGGGGCGCCGGGACGCAGCCCACGGTGCCTATATCCAGGCGTTGGGGATCTGGGAAAGCCTTGAGGACTGGCACGGCGTAGGAGACACGCTGCGTAATCTCGCCCTTGTTCACCGTGCTTACCACAACTTCGCTACGGCGCGGGCCACTTGGGCACGAGCCGCAAAGGCATACCACCGCGCCGGCGCCTCCGACCAGTCAGCCCGGGCGGCCGGAGCCGCTGTCGGTCACCGGGAGGGCTGAGCTTCCGCCAGGAGTACTCGGCTACTTCTGGAATACAGGGTAGGCGCTTAGAAGGCGCCTGCTCTGTTCTCTGACGTCGACAGCAAGGCGAGCGCGCCGGTAGCGGCGCTCCTGCGTGATGCTGGGGTGTTCTGATTCGCCGACGGCAGACACATTGAGGGCGCGACGGACTGGAATGACGCGGCGAAGCAAGCAAACCTAGAGCGGTCCGGAACAGCGCGGCTACGCCCTGCTGTTCCGCATACGCCTGGATGCCGTGAGCGCCGTGTCGGGCGAAACATAGCCGACGATCGCCGGTTAGCCAAACCGGCGATTCCGCAGACCATTGAACCTGTCGCGCTGACCCCCGCGTGACGCATTCCGTTGTTTCTCCGAGGAGTTCAGAGCTATGTATGTCGAGGTCATGGACGAGGAATGGTTGTATTCCGAGGAGCAGGTTCGATCGCTGCTCGAGTGGATGCGCGGGCATGCGGGTACCAATCGCTCGGTGCACCCCTTCATGCGCATCGTGGCCGAGCAGGCTCTGCGACCGGGTGAGGCTCGCGCCCTGCGAGTGAGCGACGTGGTGCTCCCGGAAGGCGACCTGGGTAAGTTGACAGTCCGTCACAAAGGCGTTGCGAGGGAAATTCCTCTCCAGCCGCAGGCCGTGGAGTTCCTGCGTGGGTGGATCAGCGAGGCTGGTCTATGGGAGGACGACCTGCTGTTTCCCGGTAGGCGAGGTGGGGCGCTTTCGGGATCCGTGTGCAAGCGGGTCTGGGAGCAGGCCCAAGAGGCCGTTCTGCCGCGGGACGAGCTGTCCTGGTGGCGTCTGGGGGAGCCGATCTCGATTCTCCGTGAGCCCTGCCTGGTGAAGTGGCTGAGGATGGGCATCTCGTCCTTCACGGTTGCCGAGTGGGCCGGTGTCACCCCGAACTGGCTGGGGCTGCGTTATCAGCACTGCTTCCGCACGGAGAAGGTCGAAATCGACTGGGACCGCCTGGCCGAGGTCTTGGCTCTTCCGGACGTGTCCGGGTCGTGATTCTTGCCCCGCGCTCTGGCTCACAGCCAGAGCGCGGGCGCTACCTGGTCATCCTCCCCCGCACCGGTGGTCCTCGCCCGGCGGAGCCGCACGTGATCGGCTCCTTGCGCGGAGATTCTCCATGACGTGATCCCACTGCCTGACAGGGCCGGTTGACCGCCATGGATCGGCCGATTCCCCGGTGTTGACTCGCCGGACCCCCAGTCCATCCCCACCCCAAGGTTCTCCTCCATGCCTGCACGTCTGCTGTCCATTCCTGCCGTCGCCGCCGCCCTGGACGTCGACCGCCGCACCGTCTACCGCTTCATCGCTGCCGGCGACCTGCCTGTCGTCGACCTCCGTACCGGACCAGGCCGGTCCCGTGTACGGGTCCCCGCGGACGGCCTTGATGAGTTCATCAGCCGCCGCGCCGTCGTCTCGCCGGCCGCCCGCCGCTGACCTGGGCCATCCCGGCCTCGTCACCGTTGAACAAGGAGTAGTGCCTCGTACATCCGCAAGTTGAAGTCCGGCAAGTGGCAGGCGACCGTACGCAACCGGATAGGAGACCGGTTCAGTGAGTCGTTCCCCCTCAAGGCGCAGGCGCGCGCCTGGGGCATCGAGATGGAGACCCAGTTCGCCCGCGGAGGCATGCGCGACCCGCGGGCCGGTGAAATGTCGTTCCGCGAGTGGCACGACCGGTGGTGGAACGCCCGCATCGTTGAGCCCCACACGCTTCGCGGCGACGCCTCCAATATCAAGAACCACGTCATGCCCTACTGGGCGGACTGGGAGATGCGGGCCATCACCCGCATGGACGTCCAGAGCTGGATCCGGACCCTGGTCGAGAATGGGGCGGGGGCCGCTGCGATCAAGAGGGCCTACAACCTGACCTCCTCCATGATGCGCGCGGCCGTCGACGACGATGTCCTGGCGGTGACTCCGTGCCGCAGCATCGACTTGCCCCAGATCGCGGTCAAGCCGCCGCAGTGGTTCACGCTTGACCAGGCGCAGAGCATCCTGGACGAACTTCCCGCCGTGTGGCGGACAATGCGCCTGCTCGGCTTCTACACCGGACTGCGCTGGGGAGAACTCTCCGGCCTGCATCGCCACCGCATCGACCAGCGCCGCTCGCGCTTGTTCGTGGTGGAGGTCAACTCCAAGAGCGGCATCAAGGAGTATCCCAAGAGCTCCAAGAGCCGTAGAGAGGTCCCGCTCCCGCCTCACGTCCTGGAGGCCGTCGAACGCCACATCCACCGGCTCGACCGGGATGCCGTGGTGTTCACCACCGTCACCAAGGGCCGTGCCGGACGGCTCCTCGCCGACAGCAACTGGCGTCGGCAGACCTGGTGGCCCACCGTCGAAGCCGCTCACTTACTTCGACACCGACGGCGAGCAGCAGCTCGTCCCGCACTACCCGCCGCACTCCATGCGCCACACCTGTGCCTCGTGGCTGGTCCAGAAGGGAGTCTCGCTCTACGAGGTCCAGCACCTCCTCGGCCACGAGAGCTTCCAGACCACCCAGCGCTACGCTCACCTTCAACTGGACGCGCACAAGGCCGTTCTTGGTGCCTGGGAGCGCTTGGACGTTCCGCTCACCATCGCCGCATGAACGATTTTCCGCCCTGTCCCTTCACGGACAGGGCGGAGACGCTTGCCTGATCAGCAGGGTTTGATCAAGTTCCGTACGGGTCCGGGTTGTTGGTGACGCACAGGGTGAGGAGTGCTCGTTCGGGTTCATGGCGGACCGTCCGGGTGGGCTTGGCGATGTCGTCGGCTTTGAGGTTTTCAGCGCGCATCCACTCGGCAAGTTCGTCGATGCTCTTCGCGCCCGAGACAACCACGCAGGCGCAACACCAGCAAGGTCGCCGTCAGCGAGTACCACCGGCCCCGCCGCGAGCGCGGGTCGGGCTCGAGCCGAGGTAGGGGCGCAGATCAGCACCCCGGCCGGCGTCCAGCGGGCCCAGCTTCACCAGCGTGGCAGGGACAGGAGAAGATATGGCAGCAAGCACGGGCCTCATGACTATTGGGCTTCAGACACCCCAATGATCACGAAGCCCGTGCCTGCTCTGCCACGTACCCCAACCGGTCGCTGCCCGACCAGCCGCACGACCCCGGAACCTGCAATTGCCCTGGGGCCAAACGGCAGCCAGTGTTCGCTGCACTCTGTTACACGGAAAGACCAATACAGGGCACGGCATCAGTCGGTGTGAGTGCCCGATTAATGAGGAGTAGGAGTGCTATGTCTGAGCCCCGGATGGTGAGGGAGCAGGAACTCGAACCCGAGGTGGATTTCTACGGGATGTGCCTACAGGATGAGGAGTCTGCCCAGGTTGCGTATCCGGGTGGCCGTGTCATGGACGAGGGCGTGTTCTTGACCGCTCACCCTGGGCGGGTCGATATCGAGAGTGCTGGTCATACTCACACGCCGACGATGACCGCTCAGGTCTGGGACGGCGAACCGCCCGTTGACACGAGCCGTGCATGGGAGCAGCGGGCTGATACCGCCATGCGGTCCGCGACGGGCACTCTGCAGGTATGGGCGGTGGCGTACGGCCCGATTGAGGATGTGATCGAACTGGGGGCTCCCGACCGGGACTGGCACGTGCGGGTCTACTGCTCCGGCCGAGCTGAGGTGGCTCGCGTCATCGAGGAGGAAGGGATTGCCGAGGGCGTCGAGCGTTACCTCGTGCAGTTTTGGCCCCAGCAGGCATGAGAACCGGCCCTGAGGGCGTACGCCCCCAGGGCCCTGCCTGGCACTTGCTCCGCTATTTGATGGTTACGTAGAAGCCGTCGTCGTCGCCGTCGAGTATGCGGTTGAGCGTCATGAACTGGCCGAGAAGGTTGCCGGCGTTACCGTTGTCCTTCTTCGCCAGGGGCCGGACGGAGAAGTTGTTCTTCGGGGCGGAAGGCTCGTACGTGTTCTGGGCGCAGCCCTCATAGGTGGTTGCGAAGGGGTACTCGTCGCACTCCTTTCCGCCCTTGGCGTAGTCCTTGCCGAACACCTTCTTGCACGCGCTCACTGCGGTCGACCGGTTCTTCTTACGTCGTGCGTTGTCGTGGTAGAGCCTGCGCAGAGGCGACTGCGCGCTCGACCCGGGGACCTTCTTACTGGCGTTGACCGGCTTGGTACTGCCCGGTTTGGTGAACGCGGTCTTTATGTGGTTGGCGACGGCTCTCTCCGGAGAGCCTGCCTTGGTGCTGTAGACCAGCGGGACGAGATAGGTGAAAACTGCTCCGCCCTGGGCTTTCTTGGGGAGATACGAAGCCTTGTCCCACCGCGGCGGCAGGAAGAACAGCGTCCCGCTCAGCTCCCCTGCGGCTGTGTAGCCGGGAGGCGGAGTGATCACAGCCGATGCTTCGAAGACAGAGGCGACAGCGTCAGCAGGCTTGGACCCCTGTCCTGCGGCGGCCTTCAGGACGCGAGTGAATCCTGCAGGCTGTTGAGCGGCGATGACATCGAAGCTCCGCGCCCCAGGCACCGCGCCGGTCTGGGTGACCTTCGCGGTCTTCGGCCACACCTTGGGTATTTTCACCGACGGCTTGATCATCATGGCCGACGTAGGCACCGCACCAGTCTTCTGCAACTTGGTGAAGTACTGCGTGATACGCACGTCACGGCTGTCCTTCGCTATCGTCCCGACCGACAGGTAGACGAACTGAGTCTCACCTACGGGTCGGCCGTTCTGCGACCACACAGTGAAGAACACCGCACCGGAGCAGGAAGCGAAACGCGACTTGAAGAAGAACTTCTTGTCCGTGCCCAAGCCCTTGATGCACTCCTGCGGCGTCATCGTGCGGGCGGGCTCGGGATAGGTCACCGGCGGATCCGCTACCGCAGAGCGCTGGTTGCTGACGCGGCCGTACGTGGCCGCCGGACCGACAACCTCCGGCGCATGCTCGGAACCAGCGAACGCTTCACGCTCCACGAGCAGCAGGTCTTTACCTCCCGCCCGCTGCAGATCGGACAGTGAGGGAAGTCGCGTCCCCACCGGCAGGACACTTGTGTGCATTTCTCTGCTTGGCGGTGTGGCCGCGGCCGGTGACGCCACCGGCAGAACAGAAGCAGCTGCCAGAACACCAATCGCCGCAGTGATGGAAAAGGTCCGACGAAACGTCACTTTCATAGTCCCCGTTTGCCTGATGAGGCTGCACACCACCACGCCCCGCGGAACAGTCGGCACGGAGGCTCATCTGGCGCGCAGCAAAGGATGACGACAGTCCCAGGGGGCCTCACGCCACCCTGAGAACGCCACAGTCTCATCGAACACACGTGCTAATCAAGGTGATTTGAGACATCTGTTCACCGCGGCTTGGCTGGCAGGTGATGGGTGAGTGAGGCCCTCCGCGGCGGGTCGGCCAGGGGCCCCTGTGGAGGGCGGCTCCCCCCAGGGCCCGCTTCTCGGGGCTTGGCTTGCCAGAGATCTCTGCTCGACTCGGGCAGGTCAGTCGATCGCCGAGCGCGCGAGGGAGGCCGTGGCGCCGAAGGCGGCTCCGTCAGGGGGGTTGCCGGAGGCGTAGGCGAGGAGACCCCGACGCGGCGGGTCTGCAGACTGATCAGGGAAACCACCGCGGAGCGGAGGCTTAACTGTGGCTCCTGGGGCCTGTCGTTCCTCAGCATCAGTTCGCCCTCGAGGTCTGAGCCTTGGCCCGCGCGACGTTGTCGTCGCCCAGCCTCACCGCGACCGCCGCCGCCGACAGGGCCCACCAGCTGGCCGGGCAGGCAGACCGCTCCCGCCGAGCGGCTGAGGAACAGGCCGAGGCCGCGGCCGCCGCCGAAGCGGAGGCGACGGGGCTGAGGGCGCGCCTGGAGGCGGTGGAGGCCACCGTCGGCGAGGACTACCGGCAGATCGTCGCACGCGTCGCCGAGGCGCGCGCCGAGCTGGACCGCTGCCGGAAGGAGGCCCGCCGGGCAGCCGATCTCCTGCTGCGCCTGGAAGGGCGTGTCGGAGAACTGCGAGCCACCAGCGGACAGGACGCCGAACGACGGGAGCAGGCCGTCGCGACCCGGGACGGCGCGGCGCACCGGTTCCGGCACCTGTGCCTGATCGGGCTGGCCGAGGACGCAGGCATCACGCCGGAACTCGACGCCGGCGACGGCACCAGGGCCACCCTGGAGGCCGCCCGCACCACAGCGGCGAAGTGGCCGGACATCCCGCACGCCCCACGCAACCTGGGCGACGCCGCGACCCGCCTCTCCGAAGCGGTCCACGAGGCTCGCCAGCGCCTCGGCGCCCGTGCCGACCTGGACCTGGAACCCGACGACGACATCCAGCTCTTCACCGCCACCCTGGACGGCGTACGCATGGGGGCGACGGGCCTGCTCGCCACGCTCACCCAGGAGCGCGACCGCAGCCGTGACGACATCACCACCGCCGAGCGGCGCCTGTTCGACCAGATCCTCACCGGCGACATCCGCCGCCACCTCGCGGCGCGCATCCGTCAGGCCGGCGAACTCGTCGACCGTGTGAACGGGCACCTGGAGCGGGTCCGTACCGCCTCCAACGTCGCCGTCCAACTCGTCTGGGACGTCCGTCCCGATCTTCCGGACAGCACCCGCACCGCCCGCCGGCTGCTCCTCAAGGACCCCGGCCGGGTCACCGAGACCGACCGGGAGGCCCTGCACGCCTTCTTCCGCGCCCGTATCGAGGAGGCCAAGGGCAGTGACACCGCCGCGAGTTGGGAGGAACAACTCGGCGAGGTGCTCGACTACACCGCCTGGCACCGCTTCACCGTGCGCCTGGACCGGGCGAACGGGACCGGCTGGCAGCCGCTGACGAAGAAGCTGCACGGCGCGCTCTCCGGCGGCGAGAAGGCCATCGCACTGCACCTGCCGCTGTTCGCCGCCGTCGC
Source organism: Streptomyces sp. CA-210063 (assembly GCF_024612015.1). NCBI lineage: Bacteria > Bacillati > Actinomycetota > Actinomycetes > Kitasatosporales > Streptomycetaceae > Streptomyces > Streptomyces sp. CA-210063. Next base: position 2,513,430 of record NZ_CP102512.1, on the reverse strand, counting down.
GGCCCACTACGAGGCCGTGCCCCTGGCCCCCCGGCCGATCCTGCTGGACGAGGTCTTCGTCGGTGTCGACGCCGTCAACCGCGGACAGGTCTTCGCCCTGCTCACCGCACTCGACCTGGACCTCATGGTCACCTCCGACCACGAGTGGTGCACCTACGGCGAGCTGCCCGGCATCGCCGTCCACCAGCTCCTCACCGACGGGGACGACGACGCGGTCACCAGCGCCCGCTTCGTCTGGAACGGCACCGACCTGGAGGCGGGATGACCCACGCGGAACCGGCTCCGGGCGAACGCACCCTGCGGAGCCCCGAACTCCGCCCGCTCTGGCACACGGTCCACGACCGTCTCTCCTCCGGCCGCCCCGTCACACGGGTGCGCCTCGGACCGCTCGACGACGCCCAGCGCGAAGCCCTCGCCGACCTCCTCGGCCTGGACCGCCTGCCGGACGCCCGCACCTCCGTCGCCCTGGCCCGTCTGGAAGAGGCCGTCGCCGAGCTGTGCGGCCGTACGGTGCGCGAAATCGTCACCGAACTCGTCGGCCCTCTCGACGACCGCGCGGGCGAACGGCGCCGCCGAGAAGGCGAACGCGCCGAGCTGTGGACATGGCTGGACGGCCACGCCACCGTACGTGCCCAACCCGCGCTCGCCGACTGGACCGCCTCGTGCCGAGCCGCCGGTCTGGTCGGTGGCTCGACGGAACGGACCCGCTCGCTGCTGACCGACGCACTGACGGTGCTCGCGGCGCTCCCGGCCGGAGCAGAGCCCCTGCCCGTGTTCGCTGCCCGGGTCCTGAAGGGCGAGTCCCACGCACTCGACGACGGCACCCGCCTGTCCGCCCTCGTCCTGCGTGCCCTGGTGACCCTCCACGACACCGCCCCGCCGCAGTCCGCGGCGGACCGGCGTGCCCTGTGGACCCGCGCGGGTGTCGCCGACGACGATCTGTCCGCCACGGTTCTCGTCGGTGGACTGCGCCCGGCCGGAGACGGTCCGCTCGCCCGTGTGGCGCGCGTCTGCGCCGAGGCCGGTCAGGCCGTCAGCCTGACCCTCGCCCAACTGCGGGCCCCGGGTGAGTTCAGCCTCGCCGCCGACCCCGCACCCGTCGTCCACGCTGTGGAGAACCCCAGCATCCTGGCGCTCGCCGTACGCCGCTTCGGCCCGGACTGTCCGCCGCTCGTGTGCACATCCGGCTGGCCCAACAGCGCGGCCATCCACCTCCTCCGGCTCCTCGCGGATCAGGGCGCCGTCCTCCGCCACCACGGCGACTTCGATGGTGAAGGCATCCGCATCGCCGCGTATCTCCTGGACAAGACGCCGGCCCGTCCCTGGCGCATGACGGCGGCGGACTATCGCGCCGCGGTCGCCCGCACTCCCCACGGCTCTCAGCCCGGCCGCCTCACCGAAGCGCCCTGGGACCCCGAACTGATCCGCGCCCTCACCGAACACGGCGCCGCCGTCGTCGAGGAACTGGTGGCTGACGTCCTGTTGGCAGACCTGGCTGAAGTGCCCCTGTGAGGACGACCTCCCCTGTGGCCGGGTTGATCACCCCGTCCCCGATCCGGGAGTGATGACGTCGGATTCAGTCCTTGAGGGCCACGAGGACGTGGCTGTCGCCGAACTGCCAGACCGGGGTGGTGTGGCGGAAGCCCGCCTGCCGCAGCAGGTCGGTGTGGTGGGCGAGTGTCAGGTCGTTGCCGTCGTCGTTGCCGGCCGCCGCCTGCCGCTTCTCACGTCGGCTGAACAGGTCGGTCAGTTCGGGGTCCTGGGCGGCCGCGTTCCACCAGGACTCCCAGTCCTCGTGGTCGCGTGTACGGGACCGTTCGGCTCGTCGTCGGCCCACGTGGCCGGTGAGTTCCGAGCACCGCCGGTCGTCCAGGGGGAAGTGGTCGCCGTTGACGAGGACGCCCCCCGGTCGCAGCAGGTTCTCCAGGCGGCGGTACGTCCGCAGAAGGGTCTGTTCGGACAGGTAGTGGAGGGCCGTTGTCGAGACGACCGCGTCCACGGGGCGGTCCAGGCCGAGGGCCTCGGTCCAGCCGTCGGCCCCGATGACGGTGTCCACGTAGCGGGCGGCGTCCGCGTGATGGGTGCGGGCGAGTTCCAGGAGCACCGGGTCCATGTCCACCGCGACGATCTCCGCGTCCGGCAGCCTCGTGGCGAGCCGGGCGGCCAGCGAACCCGGGCCGCAGCCGAGGTCGAGGAGCAAGGGGCGAGCCCGGTGGGCCGCGACGTGTTCGACGACGTCGGCGATGACCGTGAACCGCTCCTCGCGGGCGACGGCGTAGTGCTGCTGCTGGAGTTCCCAGCGCTCGACCCACAGCTTGGCCGTCTCCATGCTCACGCCCATGAGTTCGCGTCGCCTCTTCCGTCTCTCGACCGCCGGGTACCCTCAGAACCTATCGGCTATTGGAAACGGTTTCCATTCGCGCTACTCATCCAGGGACGCGAGCACGGTCAGCAGCCGGTCGATCTCCTCCACCGTGTTGTACACATGGAGGCTGACCCGCACCGAGCCGTCCCGCTCGTCCGTACCGGCCTGGCACAGGCTGTCGGCCCGGACCATGAAGCCGTGGCTGTACAGGATGAAGCCCAGGTCGTCCGACGGGATGTCGCGGTGGCGGAAGGTGACGATGCCGTGGCGTCGCCGCACGGTGGCGTCGGCTGCCAGGCTGGCCTGGCAGCCCAGGATCTCGTAGGGGAGCAGGCGGCGAAGTCCTTCGGTGAGCCGGGTCGCGAGGGCCGTGGTCCAGCGTGCGATCCGGTCCGTGCCCGCGGCGTCCAGCCAGTCGAGTGCGGCCTCCAGGGTCGCGATGCCCACGGTGTTGGGGGTGCCGTTCCAGCCGCCGGGCCGGAACTCCGGGCCGCGTTCGGGTGCGTTGCGGGCCCAGACGGCACCGGAGCCGGGCAGGGCCAGCGCCTTGTGCCCGGAGAAGACCACGAAGTCCACGTCCAACCGGGCCGTGGAGACGGGGAGATGGCCGACGCTCTGGGCGGCGTCGAGACAGATCGGTACCTGCGGGCCGACGGCGTCACGGATGTGGTGCACGTTCATGTCACCGCCGTAGACGTGGTGGATGTGGGTGGCGGCGACGAAGCGGGTGCGTGGGCCGATGACGTCGGCCAGCGCCCGGTGGTCGTAGTCACCGGACGGCTCCTGGTACGGCAGCTCTCGCAGGCGCACGCTGACGCCCTGCCGCGCCAGCAGTCGCTGGGCCTCCAGCCAGGGATCCAGGTTCGCCCGGTGGTCGGCGAACGGAACGAGGATCTCGTCGCCGTCCGAGAGATGGCCGGGGAGCCAGTCGCGGGCGACGGTCCGCAGTCCTTCGGTCGTGCCGCTGGTGAAGTGGACGCCCGAGCGCCCCGGTTCGGGGTCGCCGAGGAACTCCTTGACGCGCTGCCGGGTCCGTTCCACCAGTGCCGTCGTGTGGTTGGCCCACGGGTAGCTGCCGCGCCCGGCGTTCGCGTTCGTCGTCGTCAGATACGTCTGTGCGGCGTCGAGGACGGCCCGCGGCTTCTGCGAGGTGGCCGCACTGTCCAGGTAGACCATCTCCGGGTGCGCGGTGACGATGGGGAAGTGTGTCCGCAACTCGCGCTGCCAGTCGGCCAGTTCCGTCAGTTCGGGGTCGGCCATCGTGTCAGTCCCGCACCAGCGGCGCACCGGCGTCGCGCCATGCGACGATCCCACCGGACAGACTGCGTACGTCGGGGTGGCCCATGCGGGCCAGCAGCGCGGCGTAGCGGGCCGACTTCTCGCCGATCGGGCAGGCCAGCAGCACCGGCTGCCGTTTGCTGAACGGCAGCCCGCCGCGCACGAGTTCGTCGAAGATCTCGTCGGTGATGTTGACCGATCCGTCGATGTGCAGTGCGGCGTACGCGTGCGGGCCGCGCAGGTCGACCACGAGCGGCCGCGGCTGTCCGTCCTCGATCCACCGCCGCGCCTCAGCCGTGTCGATGACCGTGGCCTCCGCCCGCACCTCGGCTTCGGAGAGGGACGCCGCGGAGTTCTTGCGGGCCGGCCGGCCCAGCAGCTCGGGGCGGCGCTGCCGTACGTAGCTGAGGTAGCTCTCGGCGCGGTCGCAGACGATGAAGACCGCCGTCCGCCGCTCCGTCACCCCGGCTTCGGCCAGTTCCGTGTCCACCGTACGGAGATGGCGTACGGCACCGTGATAGGCGGCGCCGCCGGTGGGGCCGGCCAGCAGCCCGCAGCGGCGGATCAGGGTCAGCATGCCGTCGATGGCCTCGTCGGCGGTCACCGACTCGATCGTGTCGTACGTCGCCGGGTCGAACAGTCCCACCTGGTGCACCTCGTCGATGGTGCGGATGCCGGGGATGAAGTCCGACTTGTGGGCGACGAGCCCGACCACGTTCACCTCCGGGTCCTGTTCGCGCAGTGCCCGGGCCACTCCGGTGGAGGAGCCGGCCGTGCCCACACAGGCGATGAACCAGTCCGGGGCCCGCCCGTCGAGGTCCTTGAGGATCTCCGGCCCGGTGCCGGTCGCATGCGCTTCGGTGTTGCGTGGGTTGAAGTACTGGTCGGTGTGCAGGTACGTGGTGTCCGGCCCGGCGAGCGCCTGGTGGAAGCGGGTCAGCGGGTCGTCGGTGTCCGTCGGGTCGAGGCATTCGCTCTGCCCCGGCAGCTCCTCGATCTCCGCGCCCAGCAGCAGGAGCAGCTCCTTGATCTCCGGTACCCGCATCCGGTTGGTGACGCTCTTGAACTTGAGGCCGTGCATCCCCGCGAGGAGAGCCAGGGCCTTGGCCGTGTTGCCGCTCGACAGCTCCACGACCGTCGCACCGCGCTCCGCCGCCGAGTCGAGAGAGGGTCCGGCCATGCTCCAGGCGGCCCGGTCCTTGACCGATCCGAAGGGGTTGAGCATCTCCAGCTTGGCGTACAGGTCGATGTGGCGCAGGCCGTGCACGGCCGGATCGATCCGCACCAGCGGCGTGTTGCCGATGGCCTCCGTGATGCTGTCGTACCTCATGAAACCGGTCCCCCAACTCGCGTGATCGGCCAGTACTCCTCGTCCAGGCACCAACGCCAGGAGCCCTCCTGCCGGGTGACGGCGACCGTGCGGGCGACCGGCTGCCGCTGTGCGTGGTGGGCGTGGAAGTCCATCGCGTATCCGGCGGTGTTCGCGAAGGCCAGCAGATCGCCGGCGCGCGGAAGCCGGGGGAGGAAGACCTTGCGGCGCGTGATCAGGTCGGCCTCCAGGCACAGATTGCCCGCCAGATAGACGCCCACCGGCTCCTCGTCGGCGCCGTCCTCTGCCCTGTCCTGCGGCCCGGGCCGGGGAAGGAGGACCGGATCGACGAGCACTCCGTGCTCCTCCAGGCTCACATCGCCGGCGTTCATGCCGAGACGCACCAGAAGGTCATCCGAGTCCTGGCCGGTACGACGCACGTCGAGCACCCGAGCGAGCGACACTCCGCACTGGTCGACAAGAGCCCTCCCCGGCTCGCAGACGAGGTCGTAGAGATGCTCCAGAAGCAGCGTGGCGAGCGGGCGGCCCGAGGAGGGCCCGGGGTGGGCCAGCAGCTCGTCGAGGTATCCGGGCCCCGCGGTGGGACGGTGGGCCGGGTAGAGCGCCTGCGCCCCACGCAGCGTGCCGCCCTCGTTCCGCAGCCCGTAGCCATGGCCGCGCCAGGTCAGGGCGGGACGCGCCCCGAGCACGGCCTCGGCGAGCTCGGTCGTGTAGCGCTCCCACTGACCGGCGTCGGCGACATAACCGACGCCGAAACCGCCGCCGATGTCGATGATCCGCGGATCCGTTCCCCGGGCGCGGCATGCGTCCATGACCGCGACACAGCTCTCCAGCGCGACGGCCTTCTCCGCGACCCCGGTGGTGTCCAGATGGTAGGCGACACCCGTCAACCGGACGGTGCCCTGGTGCCGTTCGACCGCGTCGAGCAGGGCGTCCACCTCCCGCACGGGTGAGCCGAAGCGGCTGCGCCGGGAGAGCACCTTCGTGCCGGAGGTGGCGAAGGCGGAGGCCTCGAACTCCGACAGCCGCAGCAGGATGTCGGTCCGGGGCAGGTCGTACGCCCGTATCAACCGGGCCAGTTGGTCGAGTTCGGTGGGCGAGTCGATGTTCACGCAGGCGCCGGTGCGGGCGGCCAGCCACAGGAACTCGGGGTCCTTGGGCCCGGTGGCCATGATCCGGTCGGGGGTGAATCCGCACTCCAGGGCGTGCCGCAGCTCGCGCAGCGACGCGACATCGATGCCCACCGCGGCCGGGTCCGTCGCGGTCAGCCGCCGAACCAGGCTGGAAGCCTGGTTCGCCTTGTGCGCGAAGTACACCCTGCCGGCCAGATGGTGCTTGTGGTAGACGCCGCGGAACCCGGCGGCGTTCTCGACGATTCGATCGGGCAGCAGCAGGTTCAGCGGTGAGCCGAGGGAGTCGACGAGGGAGTGGAGGAAGGACGCGTCCTCCAGCAACGAGTCGAGCGGTGGCTCCAGCCGTGGCTGCAGATACAAGGGCGCACGCACGGCAAGCCCCCTTTCCGTGCACCGGCGGCCCCAGCCCCGGCGGTCGAGCGACACCGCTGTGGAGCGTCGGCAGCCACTCAGACAACCGTTCGGGGATCATCATTTCCCGTTGTATATGCCTTTAAGCCCTGGGGTGAGGCCGTGGTTCAGCCACAACGTGCGAGCACTTCCTGTACGAGCCCGTCCTGAGGGGCGACATCGCCGGGGTGGCGGTCGTGCACGGCGGCGCGAGTGACGCCTGCCGAGCCTCCGCGAAAACCCGTTGGCAGCCACGGCGACCACTGCTACTTTTCCGGAGGCCGTGCGAGAGAACGAGGAGGTGGTACCCGTGAACGTATCGACATGGGTGCTCTCCTCCGGGGTCACGGTCGGGCGATAGGTCGTCCGGGAGCGCCGTACCTGAGCACTCCCGAAAGGCACGACCATGCGATTCACCTCTGAACAGCGCCTCGACGACGGCGTCCTCGAGCGCGAATTCACCCTCGGCGAGATCCCCGGCATCCTGTGGACGCCCGCATCCGCATCCGCATCCGCACCGGCGCCGCTGATCCTGGTCAGCCCCCCTCCCCTCGGACTGCGCAAGATGTACCCCCGGCTGGCGGGGCGGGCCCGGTACTACGCGGCGGAGTACGGCTTCGCCGCGGCCACCATCGAGCTCCCCGGGAGCGGTGAACGGCCCCGTTGGGCCGCCGCCGAGCAGGCACGCGCCGACCTGCGCCGGGTGATGGAGGCCGGCGAGCCGGTCGGCGACGAGATCGTCGACGCCCTCATCCTCCCGCTGGTCGACAGGGCGGTCCCGGAATGGCAGGCCGCCCTGGACGCCCTCCTGTCGCTGCCCGGGATCGGCGGCCCGGTCGGGTACGAGGGGGGAGTGATCTCCATCGGCGTCCGCCTCGCGGTGGTCGAGCCGCGCATCGTGGCCGCCGGTTTCTTCGCCGGGAGTCTCGTGCCCGCCGCCATGTTCGAGGAGGCCCGCCAGGTCACCGTTCCGCTGCAGGTCCTGCTGCAGTGGGACGACGAAGGGAACGACCGGCAGTCGGCCCTGGACCTGTTCGACGCCTTCGGCTCCAAGGAGAAGACCCTGCACGCCAACCTCGGCGGTCACACCGGCGTCCCGCACTTCGAACTCGACGCCGGGGCTCGGTTCTTCGCCCGGCACCTGAAGTGAGGCCGGGCCGTCGGGTCGGCAGCAGACGGTAGCTGATGTCGGCCGGGGCACGTCCCAGCCGTAGGAGCCGTTACCGGTTCACCGGACACCCACGGCACGCCCGTGCCCGAGGAGACCAAGCAGGCCCTGGCCGAGCTGGACGGCTGGTTCCTCGGCCCGCACGACTCCGTCGGCCATCCCGAGCCGCACAGGTCGGCGCTCAACCCTTCCGGCACCTGCGGCCGGTGGTGTCGGTCGCAGGTGACTCCAGGAGCGGGCTGCCGGTGTCCGGGTCGGGGTCCGGGCCCCGGATCAGGGCTCGACGACCGGGGTCGGGGTGGCCGATGGCGCACCGGTCGCGGTGGGTTCGGTGGAATCGGCGGGGTGAAGGGAATCGGTGGCTTCGGCGGGCGGGGCGGATGAGGCCGACGGGACGGGCGTCGGGGGTTGTTGGGTGGGGCGGGGGGTGTCGGAGGTGGGGGATGCCGACGGGGTGGGGGTGGGGGAGGGGCTGGTCACGGGGGGCGGGGCCATGGGGACCGAGGGGGACTTGGGGGCGTCGTCCTTGGCGAAGTGCAGGGGGAGGGCGATGAGGGCGACGGCCGCGCAGGTCGCGGCGGCGCCGGCCGCGGCTCGGAGGAGGCGGCGGCGGGCGGCGGTGCGGCGGATCGTCTCGTAGCGGTCGGCGGGCGGGCCGAGGAGATCGGAGGGTGGGCGCAGGATGACCATGAGAGGGTCGTCGGGCTCGAAGTCCGGGCCTTCGTCAGGGTGTGTGATCAAGGCTTCTCCTCAAATGGGCGCGGAGCAGTTCGCGGGCCGCGTGGAGGTCGGCCTTGACGGTTCCTTCCTTGCGTCCGGTGAGCACGGACACCTCCCGGATCGGCATGTCAGCGTAGTAGTGCAGCAGGATCGGGACGCGCAGCCGTTCCGGCAGCGACTGCACGAGCAGCCGTACCGAGGGGTCGGACTGTTCGGCGTACAAGGACTGCGGGCGTACCGCGGCCTCGGCGGTGGCCCGGTGCATCGCCCGGCGTTCACGTTCGAGTTTGCGCCAGTGGTCCCGGACGAGGTTGGCCGCGGTGACGTAGAGGAAACCGTGCGGCTCCGCCACGGACGTCCAGCGGGCCCAGAGCCGGGTGAACGCCTCCGACGCGATCTCGTGAGCCGTCTCGTCGTCGTCGACCAGCCGACGGCACCAGCCGGCGAGGCGCGGGTAGAGGGCGGCGAACAGCTCGGACGCGGCCTTCTCACGGGACCGTTTCAACGCTCTCCATGGTCGTGAGGGTGCGACAAGTGGCAGGGGAGGGTGGGTGGTCGGCGGGACGAGCGGTGGGCCGTGGGTCACCGGGCCGTGGCGCCCAGCGTGGCGAAGACGATCACGTTGTCGCGGTATTCGTCGCCCGAGCGGGGGCCGCCGCAGGTGATGAGACGCAGTGCGGGGCGGTCCACGTTTCCGTAGACCTCGTCCGCCGGGAAGTCGGCCTTGGCGACCGTCCGTACGCTGTCGACGGTGAACTCCGGTGTGGTGCCGTTCTCCAGGCGCGCCTCGATCCGATCGCCCCGCCGCAGCCGTGCGAGACGGCGGAAGACCCCGTCCCCGTAGCGGCCGACCGTGACATGGCCGAGGATCACCGACGGGCCGGTCCCACCCGGTGTCGGCGAGTGCTCGTACCAGCCCGCCCGGTCGTGCGCCGTGACCGGCGGCACCTCCACGGTGCCGTCCGGGGCCAGCCCCAGCCGGATGACCGGGGTGTCGACCTCGATGGCCGGAATCAGCAACCTGACCGGGACCGAACGGCCGAGGGGACGCGCGGAGCCGGTGGCGGACGGCGAGGACGGGAGCGGCGAGGTGCCCGGGGAGGGCGCGGTCGTGGCCCGGTCGGTCCGTCGGCCGTCGCAGCCCACGAGCAGTGAGGCCGTCGCCGCGGTGGCGAAGGCGCGCCTGGAGAGCAACGTCACGCCCCGTTCGCGCGCCGACGGCGTACGAGAACGATGGCCGCGCCGCCGCCGAGGAGCACCGCGGTGGCGCCCGTGCCGGCCAGCACGGAGCCGGTGCCGGACCCCTCCGACTCCTGCGTCGCACCGGTGTCGGGCGCGCCGCTGGGTACGACGGAGACCTGGCTCGGTACCGGAGTCGGATCCGTTTCGGTCGCGTCCTTGGTGGTTTCGGCCGGGGACGGATGATCGGTAGCCGCGGTGGTGGTCGGGACCGGGGTAGGCGCCGCGGAGGCGTCCTGCGGCACGGGAGTCGGGCTCGTACCGTCGGCGAACGCGGGCAGCGTGGTCGCCAACACGGCGGTGAAGGCGAGTGCCGTGGCACTGAGGACGGTTCGGCGCATGAGTCGCTCTCTCTCGTCTGGTTTCGTGGGGCGGTTGTCGAGCGGAGAGACGAGACAGCCTCGGGATGCGTTGTAAAGAGATGGCAAAGTCATTGGTTCCGGGTGGTGTTCGGCACCCGTTGTTACGATCTTCCGCATGGGTGACGGGGATTCGACGGTCGACGGCGAGGACGTACGCCAAGTCGTCGCGCTGGCCGTCGAGACCTTGAGAAGGGCGGCGTCCCGGGACTGGGAGGCCGCGGCGGGCCCGCTCGACTGGACGTGCTGGGAGACGCTCGAACATCTCGCCGACGACCTGTTCACGTACGCCGCACGGTTCGGACTGGCGACGCCGCCGCTGTCATCGCTGCTGCCGTTCCGCACGAGCAGTGACCGGAGCGGTGGCCCGGCGAACGTCTTCTTCGTCGAGCGTGCGGCGGGCCCCGAGGGCCTGCTGACCGTGGTGGAGGCGTGCGGTGGCCTGCTCGCCTCCGTCCTGCGCACCGCCCCCTCGACCACGGTCGCCCACCATGTCTTCGGGCCCTCGGACCCGGAGGGCTTCGCCGCGATGGCCGTCGTGGAGACCGTCGTGCACACGCAGGACATCGCCGAGGGGCTCGGGCTGGAGTGGTCGCCGCCGCAGGAGTTGTGCGAGAGGGTCCTGAAACGGCTCTTCCCCCATGTCGTCTCCGAGCCCGACCTCGACGGTGACGCCTGGCAGACCCTGCTCTGGGCGACCGGACGTATCGCCCTCCCCGGCCGCCCCCGGCTCACCGAGTGGCGCTGGTACGGCACGCGGGGCGCGTGAGGGCGTACGCGCCGCGGCCCGTCGCGCGCGCACGGCTCCCGTGCGTTCGAACCGTTCGGCCCGCGCCCGCTCGCTCCTCACGTGAGGAACAGCAGTTCCACGGCGACCATCATGTCCACGACGGCGCACCATTCGGCGAAGGTGGGGGCGACGATTCCCTGGAGCCCGCGCATCCGGATATGGGCGAGATCCCAGACGCCGTGGCAGAACCAGCCTGCCGCCACCACATAGCGGCCGAGGTCCGGGTCGACCAGGAGCCCCGTCCCGGCGAGCGCCCCGAACAGAACCGCCCCCGCGGCCTGGATCCCGAAGACGGCCGGCCCGTGCGGGGTTCCCCGGAACGCGCCCCAGAGCAGCACCGCCAGCGCGACGCCCACCATGACGCCCGCCGGCGAGACGAGGTCCAGGGCCTGGAGGGCGAACGCGAACGCCGCGCCCACCACGAGGACCGGCCAGGTCACCTTCGGCTTCCCGGCCTGGTGGATGACCACGTACAGCAGGGGGAGGATCGGCAGGAAGTCGGCATAGCCGTGGACCGAGTCGGCCGGATCGTCCGAGGTGCCCAGGACGAGCCCCGGGACCGTCAGCGCGAGGGCGAACGCCGTGGGCCAGCGGCGCAGCAGAGCCTGGGCCGGGCGGCGCCCTTCGGAGGCCTTCCCGGAAGTCGTGGCAGACATGGCGGTTCTCCTGAGGAGTGAGGAGTGAGGGGCGAGGACTGAGGAGCGAGGAGTGCGGCGTGAGGGCTCGCTGTGCGGGATGGCGTGCGGGTCAGGCGCCGTACTCGTGGCGGCGGCGCAGCATGACCAGGAACATCAGCGGGAGCATCAGGACGTGCTCCAGGACCATCAGCGAGTCGGCGGTGATGACGTCCAGCCGGAGCAGCGGGACGAGCGCGAGCGCCGGTGCGAACATCGCGCCGCACATCTCCAGCGTGCTCGGCCAGGAGTGCCCGCGCAGACGCATCCACACGGTCATGCCGACCGACATGTCGAACGCCATTTCCAGCAGGGCGAGTTCGGGATGGCCGGCCGACGAGAACTCCACGCCCACCCACGCCAGTACGCCGTGCGTGACCACGCCGAGCACCAGCATCCCGACGGCCATGGCCACCACCATCTCCAGGTAGTGACGGGCGAACCGCCACCAACCACGTTCGCCGTGACCGGTGTTGTGTCGTGTCCGCACGGTCGTGTCCTCACGTGTCCGCATGACGCTCTCCTCAAATGCCGCCCGGCGGCGGGGAGTTCCGCGATTACCGGGGTGGGGTATCTCCACGTGCCTCAGCCTGCTCGCGACGACACGCCGGCAGTAGTGCCGTATCCGCACGTCCGTGCGTGGTGATGTCACGTCTCCCCATGACAGATGTCATGCGGCTGCGACAATGGCCGGGTGCGTGACGGGGCGAGCGAGCGCGGGGCGGGGCTGACGAGCCTCCGTCGTTTCACCTGGTGGACCGTGCCGGGGACCACCGTGTGTCTTCTGGTGGTGTTCTTCGGCGCATGGGTCCTGGACACGGACGTGCCCGCGTGGGCCCGCGTCCCGACCGCCGTGGCCCTCGTGGTCGACACGGTGGCGAGCGCGGTGCTGCTCGGCGGCTGGCTGACGCTGTCGGCCGCCGCCGACGACACGCGTCCCGTACGGCCGCCGAGGAGCTGGCTGACGGCCTCGGTCGCGGCAACGGTCGTGCTCGCGGTGCTGCCGCTGGCCCGGCGTAACTACGGGCTGTGGGCGGTCGCGCCCGCCGTCACCGTGGCGATCTGCGCGACCTACCTCGGCCCGCGCCACCGCCGGCCGCTGATCGTCGGCGCGGTGCTCCTTGCCCCGCTGCCGGGCGGCGCCGTCAGTCTGGCCGCCGGGGACGGGGAGGTGGCGTACGCCGCGCTCTTCCCGGCGGGCCTCGTCGCCTTCACCGTGTGGATGGTGCTCGGCCCGCTCTGGGCCTGGAACATCGCCGGACGACTGGACCGGGCTCGAAGGCTGGAGGCCGAGTCGGCGGTCAAGGACGAACGGCTGCGGTTCGCCGCCGACCTGCACGACATCCAGGGCCACCACCTCCAAGTCATCGCGCTGAAGAGCGAGTTGGCGGCCAGGCTCGTGGAGCTGGACCCGGGGCGGGCCGCCGCCGAGATGCGAGAGGTACGGCAGTTGTCGGCGGACGCCCTCCGGGACACGAGGGCCGTGGTGCGGGGCTACCGCCGTACGACACTCGACGACGAGATCGCGGGCGCGGGCAAGGTGCTGGCCGCGGCCGGCATCGACGCCCGTACGGCCCTCGAACCCGCCTCCCCAGCCGCCGGCCTGGGCGACTCCACCCGGCATCTGCTGGGCCTGGTCATGCGGGAGGCCACCACCAACGTGCTCCGCCACAGCCGGGCCCGGTACGCCGAGGTCGACTACCGCGTCACCGAGGGCCGGGCCCGGCTGCGCGTGGCCAACGACGGCGCCGACGCGTATCCCGCCGGCACGGACGGCACGGGGCTCACCACCCTCGCCGAGCGACTGCGGGCGGCCGGCGGCGAGTTGACCTGGCACCGCGACGGCGACCGCTTCGAGGTCACGGCCACGCTGCCGCTGGACCCCGGGGTCCAGGCCGGTCGGACGAGTACGGCCGAGTCGCCGGGTGCGCCGCACTCATCGAGCTATCCGGGGCCACCGCAGCGCCCGAGCTCTCCGGAGCCACCGCAGCGCCCGAACTCTTCGAAGCCCTCTCAGACCCCGGGTCACGCGAAGGGAGCGGTGTGATGATCCGGCTCCTCATCGCCGACGACGAGGACCTCCTCAGAAGCGCCCTGGCCGCCCTCCTCGCGCTGGAGGACGACCTGACCGTCGTGGCGGAGGCGGCCACGTCCACCGACGCGGTGCGGCTGGCCCGCGAGCACCGCCCGGACATCGCGGTGCTCGACCTGGAGATGCCGCCCACCGACGGGCTGCGCGCCGCCGAGGAGATCGGGGCCGAACTGCCCACCCGCGTCATCATCGTCACCCGGCACGCCCGCCCGGCGGTGCTGCGCCGGGCCCTCTCCGCCGGCGTACGCGGCTTCGTACCGAAGACCACCCCCGCCGCCCGGCTGGCACAGATCATCCGCGATGTCGCCGCCGGCCGCCGTTACGTCGACCCGGACATCGCCGCGTCCGCCCTCACCGAGGACGACTGCCCGCTCAGCGACCGCGAACTACAGGTCCTGCGCGCCGCCCGCACCGGCGCCTCGGTCGCCGAGATCGCCACCGAGGTCCACCTCGCCCAGGGCACGGTCCGCAACTACCTCTCCGCCGCGATGTCCAAGCTGGGCGCCCCCACACGCCACGCGGCGGCGCACCACGCGTGGCAGCAGGGCTGGATCTGACCGAGGAGCCGGAAACGGGGTCCGGCCGAAGAGGCGGCTCAGTACACGTCCCGCACGTACCGCTTCTCCGTCGCCAGCTGCTTCACATACGCGGCGGCCTCGCCCTCGGTCATCCCGCCGTGGGTGACGGCGACATCCCGCAGGGCATGGTCGACGTCCTTCGCCATCCGGGAGGCGTCGCCGCAGACATAGAAGCGGGCGCCGTCCTGGAGCCAGTGCCAGAGCTCGGGGCCGTGCTCGCGCATCCGGTCCTGGACGTAGACTTTCGCGCGCTGGTCACGGGAGAAGGCGGTGTCCAACCGGCTGAGCACACCCGACTCATGAAGGGCCGTCAGCTCTTCCTCGTAGTAGAAGTCCGTCGCCCGGTGCTGCTCGCCGAAGAACAGCCAGTTGGGCGCCCGGTGGCCGAGAGCCTGCCGCTCCTGGAGGAAGCCGATGAAGGGGGCGACACCGGTACCGGGGCCGACCATGATCATGGGGGTCACCGGGTCGGTCGGCGGCCGGAAGTGCGGCGAGCGCTGCACGAAGACCGGCACCTCCAGGCCCGCCTCGCCGTCCGCGAGGAAGGGCGAGCAGACCCCGCCGCGCGAGCGCCCGCGCAGGTTCTCGTACCGCACGACGGAGACCGTCAGTGAGACGTGGTGCGGATCGACGAGCGGGCTCGACGAGATGGAGTACAGCCGGGGCTGAAGCCGCTTGAAAACGCCGACCCAGTCCTGCGCGGAGGCACGCACGGCGAACTCGGTGACCACGTCCACGGCCTGCCGCCCCCACGACCACTGGGCCAGCCCGTCCTTGTTGTCCGGGCGCATCAGCTTCTTCAACTCGCGGTTGTCCCGCGTGTGTTCGGAGACGAAGCGGAGCAGGTCCGGGGTGATCCGGGTGACGTCGAGATGCCGGTGCAGGGCCTCGGCGAAGGCCACTTCGCCCACACCGTTGACCTCCACGGGAGTCGACCCGTCGAGGCCGGTCACGGCCAGCCATTCCGCCACCAGGTCGAGGGAGTTGACCGGCCGCACACCGAGCGCGTCACCCGCCTCGTACGACAGCCCCGTCCCGCTGGTGTCGAAGGTGAACCGGCGCACCTCCTTGCCCGCCCCGGGCAGGCTGAGCAGCCGGTTGCCGACCAGCCGGGCGGCGGCGGGCGCGGGCTTGGCGGAACGGGTGACGGGCGCGGAAGCGGGGGCGGGGGCGGCGGACGCGGGGGCGGCCTGCGGCTTCGTCTCCGGAGCCGACTCGGGAGCCGTCTTCGTCTCCGTGCCGAGCGCGGTGATGACCTGGCCCAGCCAGGCGTCCGCCGACGGCTCGTAGTCCGGCTCGCAGTCCGTACGGGGGGCCAGACGGACCGCGCCCAGCTCGTCGAGCCGTGCGTCCAGCCGGCGGCCGTGTCCGCAGAAGTCGTCGTAGGAGGAGTCGCCGAAGGCCAGCACGGCGTAGCGCACGCCGTCCAGGCGCGGGGCCTCCTGGTGGGACAGCGCGTCCCAGAACCCGGAGCCGTTGTCGGGCGCGTCGCCGTCCCCGAAGGTGCTGGTGATCAGCAACAGGTCGGCCCCGCGCGGCAGTTGGCGGGGATGCGCCTCGTCCATGCCGACGAGCGTCGCCCGGTGCCCGGCGGCCCCCAGATGCTCGGCCGCCGCCACCGCGAACTCCTCCGCCGTGCCGGTCTGCGAGGCCCACAGCACGACGACCTCACGCCCGGCGGGCTCGACGGCGGCGGGTACGGCGCTCGGGGCCGCCGTCCGCGAGTACATCCCGGCGAGCACCCCGTTCACCCACACCGCGTGCTCGGGACTGAACGGCGCGTCCGCCGGCAGCACGGGCACGCCCCGCACCCCGGAGCCGAGCCCGGCGAGGAAGCCGGTGAGGTACTGGCGCTCCTGGGCGGAGAGGACGGGGGGCGGTGAGGGCTCGAGGCCGAACGGGTTCGCGCCGGGGGTGACCGCCGTCGGCACCAACGTCTCCACGGGCTTCGCCTCGACCGGTGCCTGCACCTGTACCGGCGCCGCCACCTTCGCCAGCGAGACCGCGCACACCTTCAACTCCGGCTGGAACGACAGCGGATCCACCGCGTCGCTCGTCACCGCGTTGATGCTCAGATACTCACCGAACAGGTCGTTCCAGTGGAACGGCGCGAACACACAGCCGGGCATCACCCGGTCCGACACGACCGCCGGAAGCACGGCCCGCCCCCGCCGGGACGCGACCTCCACGGAGTCCCCGTCCTGGACACCCAGTTCACGCGCGTCCTGCGGATGCACCTCCACGAACGGCCCGGGGTTCAGCTTGTTGAGCTTGGCGACCCTGCCCGTCTTCGTCAGCGTGTGCCACTGGTGCTGCAACCGCCCGGTGTTGAGCACGAACGGATAGTCGTCGTCCGGCATCTCGGCGGCCGGCAGGTGCGGCCGCGCGTGGAACACGGCCCGCCCACTGGCCGTGGGAAAGACCAACTCACCGTCCGTGCCCGCGTCCACGTACCGGATAGGATTCCGCGCCGGCCCGTCCGCCGCGGCCGCCGGCCACTGCACGGACCCCGACCGCAGCCGCTCGTACGTCACGCCCCGCAGATCCCACCCGGTCTTCGGGTTCCACGCCCGCTTGATCTCCTCGAAGACCTGCTCGGCACTGTCGTACGAGAAGCCCTTCTCGAAGCCCATCTCCCGGGCGACGGCCGCGACGATCCGCCAGTCGGCCATGGCCTCGCCCGGCGGGTCGGCGGCGGGGGCGGCGAGGGTGAGGTTGCGCTCGCTGTTGATGAGGACGCCCTCGGACTCGGTCCACAGCGCGCCGGGGAGGACGACATCGGCGTACGCGTTGGTCTCGGTGTCGGCGAAGACGTCCTGCGTGACGACGAACTCGGCCGCTTCCAGCCCCTCGATGACGGTCTTCCGGTTGGCCACGGAGGCGACCGGGTTGGTGCAGATGATCCAGCAGGCCTTGATCTCCCCGTCGGCCATCTTCTGGAACATCTCGACGGTGCCCTTGCCGACCCCGTCCTCGCGGAGGGTGTCCGGCGCCAGCTCCCACAGCTCCTCGACGAACGCCCGCTCCTCGTCCACGAGCACCGACCGCTGACCGGGCAGCCCCGGACCCATGTAGCCCATCTCGCGCCCGCCCATGGCGTTGGGCTGACCGGTGAGCGAGAACGGCCCGCTGCCCGGGCGGCAGATCGCGCCGGTCGCCAGATGCAGATTGACGAGCGCGTTGGTGTTCCAGGTGCCGTGCGTGGACTGGTTGAGCCCCATCGTCCAGCAGCTCGTCCACTCGGCGGCCTCGCCGATCAGCCGGGCGGCCTCCCGGATGTCGTCCGCCGGGATACCGGTGATCCCGGAGACGGCGTCCGGCGCGTACTCGGCGAGGAAGTCGGGCATCGCCTCCCAGCCCTCGGTGTGGGCGGCGATGAAGTCGGGATCGGTGTGCCCGTTCGCGTGCAGCAGATGCAGCAGCCCGTTGAGCAGGGCCAGGTCCGTGCCCGGGCGTATCTGCAGGAACAGATCGGCCTTCTCGGCCGTCGCCGTGCGCCGGGGATCGACGACGATCAGTTTCGCGCCCGCCTTGACCCGGTCCATCATCCGTAGGAACAGAATCGGGTGGCAGTCGGCCATGTTCGAGCCGATGACGAGGAAGACGTCCGCCTTGTCGAGATCCTCGTACGAACCGGGCGGCCCGTCGGCGCCCAGCGACAGCTTGTAGCCGGTGCCGGCGCTCGCCATGCACAGCCGGGAGTTCGACTCGATCTGGTTGGTGCGGATGAAGCCCTTGGCCAGCTTGTTCGCCAGGTACTGGGCTTCGAGGCTCATCTGCCCGGAGACATAGAAGGCGAACGCGTCGGGCCCGTGCTCGTCGATGATCGCGCGCAGCCGCCGGGCGGTCTCGGCGATCGCGTCGGAGACGGGCGCGGGGACCGGTTCGTCGCCCCGGTCGTCCCGTACGAGGGCGGTGGTGAGGCGGCCGGGCGCGGCCAGCATGTCGGCGGTCGTCGCGCCCTTGGTGCAGAGGCGGCCGAAGTTCGCCGGGTGGGACTTGTCACCGGACGCCTTCAGGACCGTACGCCGGCCGTCGGGACCCATCCCGACGTCCAGGAGCATGCCGCAGCCGACACCGCAGTACGAGCACACCGTCCGCACCTGGGTCGTGGTGCTCTGCGGGCCCTGCGCGGCCACGGGCGGCCCCTCTCTGTCGGCGTCCCGGGTGTCCGGGCGGTCTCCGGTCGCTGTCTCGCACGGCGGCCGATCGCTGTCTGGTACGGCGGCCGGTCGGCTTCCGCTCAGCGTCCGAGTCACTGCCCGGCAGGTCCGATCGTACGAATTGCCCGTTACGCCGATGTCACATGGCCTGATCATGAGGCGTTACGCCCGCCACACACGGCCGCGCAAGGGGATGTGAGGGCGGGATCCGGCCGTCGCGCCGAACCGGGGGTGTCGCGGTCCGTGTCGTTGTTGGGCCGAACGGGTGACCATGCGTAAGAATTGGCTGATGCAGTCATTCAGTGCGAGCCAGGGGGAAGGCCGGTGAACAGGGTGAGCAGCCACGATGTCACCGACGAACAGTGGGAGGGGCTCGCCCAAGTCGTGCCGCTGCGGGGCCGGGACGCCTGGCCGTCCGCGGTCGGCCACCGGACCATACCGGAGGCCGAGACCGAGGCCCGGCGCCGGTTCGTGGTCCTCCGCGTCAATGTCTTCGCGGACGCCCGTGAGGTGGCGGAGACGCTGATGGCGGGCATTCCGGTGCTGCTGGATCTGTCGGGCGCGGAGGCCGACACCGCCAAGCGCGTGTTGGATTTCAGCACGGGGGTCGTTTTCGGCCTCGCCAGCGGAATGCACCGGGTCGACCGGAACGTGTTCCTTCTCACGCCGCCGGGCACGGAGGTGCGGGGGCTGATGGAGGGGGCCGGGGTCCCGGGGGTGTGACGCACGGGGCGTGGCGCTCCCGGCCGCGGCCTGCCCCACCGCGGCCTGCCCCACCGCAGTCCGATCGGGGTGACCAGTCGAGAGGGCGTGATGCTCTGCCGGGGACGAGGTACGGGGTTGCGCCGTGGGGGCAGGTTTGTTCGCCGGCTTCGGGTTCGCCGTGGTTGCTCGCGCAGTTCCCCGCGCCCCTGACGGGGCGCGCCCGCGTTCGGTCCGGGCGCTCGGCCGGCCCGGGGCGCTCGTGGCAGGTCGGGGCGCTCCCTCGATCGTAGGAAGATCCACTGGGCGGAACGGTTTGCCTGACGAACGGGACCCTACTGTCCGCATATGACCGTGTCATCCCTGTCGCCGGTGCTGCCCGGCGCGGACGCCGGGGCGCGTCCGGAGCGGCCGAGCGTCACCGAACTGCGGCTCTCCGCCTTCGCCGGACACCGGAACGCCGTCTTCCCGCTGGGCCCGCTGACCCTCCTCGCGGGACGCAGCGGCACCGGCAAGACCACCGCGCTCCGGGCGTACGAGGCGCTGGCGCGGCTCGGCGGCGGCGCCCGCCTCGACGAGGCCTTCCCGGACCCGGAGGACTGCGTCCCCCAGCGGGCCCGCCCCGACGCCCAGCGGCGGCGCGGCTTCCGCATCGGCTGCACGACCGACGGCCCCGAGGGACCCGTACGGCTCGACGTCGCCGTCCAGGCCGAGCCCGAACTCCGCATCGTCGGCGAGCGGTTGACGGCCGGCGGGCTGACCCTGCTCCAGACGGCACTGGTCGACCCCAGCCGCCCCGTCGTCCAGGCCGCCTGGCACACGGCCGGCTCGTCCCCCGTCACCCGTGGCCCGCTGCCCGACGACCGGCTCGGCACCGCGCTGCTCCCCCTCCGCGTCGCAGGCAAGACGGACGGCCAGCGCCAGGTTCTCGCCGCGGCCGAGCAGATGGTGGTCGCGCTCCGCTCGGTCTACGCCTGCGATCCGCGCCCCGGCCGTATGCGCGCCGCCGTGCCACTCGGCTCCGGACGGCTGCTCCGGGGCTGCGACAACCTCGCCGACGTGCTCTGGCGCACGCGGACGGAGTGCGGCCGACGGCACGCGCTGCTCGTCGCGGCCCTCCGCGACGGCTGCGCGGGGCCGGTCCTCGATCTGCTCGCCGAGCCACTGCGCGACGGCGCGGTACGGGCGGTGCTGGACCGGGGCGACGGGGTGCGGACGGCCCTGGGCCTGCTCGGGGACGGGGAGTTGAGGTATCTCGCGCTGGCCCTCGTGCTGCTCACCGGCCCCGGGGTGCTGGAGGTCGACCCCGTCGCGGAGGTGCCGGCGGCGCTCCAGACGCTCACGGTCCTCGCCGACGGCTTCGACCGTGCCCTGGACCCGTGGCAGGCCCTGGAGCTGATGCGGCTGGCGGCGCGGATGTGCGAGCGCGGACACATCCGGCTGGTCGGCGCGGTGAGTGACGCGTCCTGGGCCGCCGGAGTGGCGGGGGTGACGGTGGTAGACCTGAACCGTGAAAGATCCTGAATCCGCGCGGAAGCCCGACGTGGCGGCCCTGCAGCGGCGGCTCGCCGAGTTCGCCGCCGCCCGCGACTGGCAGCGGTACCACACGCCCAAGAACCTGGTCTCCGCCCTGAGCGTCGAGGCGTCCGAACTCGTCGAGATCTTCCAGTGGTTGACACCGGAGGAGTCCGCCCGCGTGATGGCGGACCCGGAGACCGCCCACCGGGTCACGGACGAAGTCGCCGACGTGCTCGCCTACTTGCTCCAGCTCTGCGAGGTGCTGGGGATCGATCCACTGTCGGCCCTGGATGCGAAGATCGACCGCAACGAACGGAGATTTCCGGCGCCGGGGAAGCCCTGACGAGGCTTGAGGAGGAGCGCGTCCATCCGGTTGTCACTCTCCGGAGTTGAAAAGTTCTCCACAGCCGACTTGTTATCCACAGATTTCAGGCTTCCTCTGGCTTTCTGTCTCAGCGGACCTCACTGTGGGTAATGAACAGGCAGGAGTTCGGGCGGACGTGTGAGAGCGCGTCGGGACAGTCGGGGGCAGCGCATGGATGCGGTGCGGCTCATCTTGGCGAGCAGGCGTGCTCTGGCGGGCAGCGTCGAGGGACCTCAGATCATGGCCGAGGCATGGCAGTCCTATGCCCTGGCCCAGGCGATCGGCAGCCGCCTCGCGGTCTCGGGCCCGCCCGAACTGCGCGGCGAGGCCCTGGGGTTGACCGAGCTGGCCGGCAGTGGGTGCGGCATACTCGGCGCCCCGCCGCTCGGTGTGGGCGATTTACGCGCCGCCCAGCTCACCGAGTTGGGCGACGCCCACGAGTCGCTGCTGCGGCTCGGTGGCCTGCTGGGGGAGGTCGGTATCGCGCTCGTGGGGCTGGCGAGCGGAGCGGATGACGAGACGACGTACTGGCAGTGCATGGAGGCGATCGACGCGGCGGACGAGGCCCGGGACCGCGTGCTGGAGATGCTGCGACGCCTGGCGGTGAGAGACCAGGTGCTGTCGGAGCGGGACGCGACGACGGGGTGAGTGCGCCGGCCGCGGGCTGTGTATGGCTGGTCGCGCGGTTCCCCGCGCCCCTGAAAAGCAGGGGCTGCGCCCCGTGCTTTTCGTTTTTAGGGGCGCGGGGAACTGCGCGACCAGCCCCCACCCACCCGCAGCCGAAAACCGCACGCGACGGGGGTCGAAGGGGCGCAGCCCCTGGGGATGGGACGGGTAGGGGCGGCGGGGGCGAGGAATCATGAGCGCCCCAGGGGCATGGCGAACGCCCGGCCGGAAAGGGATGGCCGGGCGTCGGAGTTCATGGCTCGGAGAAGGTCAGGCCCTGTCGCTCTCCTCCGCGGCAGCGGCACGCGGCGCCGAGAGATCCGCGTCGAGCTGGGACAGGTCCGCGTTCAGGGCAGCCATCAACTCCTCCATCTGCTGGAGCAGACCCTTCGGCTGCGCAGGCACGGCGGCCTGCTCCGGCACGGCTTCCTGGGACATGTGACGGCCTCCTCGGCCCTCGCCCCCCGAGGGGGCACGTGTGCAGGCGTCCCGGCAGCGGCCGCCGGCGACGGGTGCCGGGCGGTCCGGCTCCTCCCGAGCAACGATCACCGTTCCCGCCGGTCACTGGGCCGAGCCCGTCCCATGCGCGAATTGACGGAATTTCACCCGACCGTGGCCCCCCGGCGCCGGTGGGACCGATGCCGTTGACCGACGGCCGAGCGTGCAGGATGGAGGCATGGATCTTCGCATCTTCACCGAGCCCCAGCAGGGGGCGACCTACGACACCCTTCTCGCCGTCGCCAAGGCCACCGAGGACCTCGGCTTCGACGCCTTCTTCCGCTCCGATCACTACCTCCGGATGGGCTCGACGGACGGCCTCCCCGGCCCCACCGACGCCTGGATCACCCTGGCCGGACTCGCCCGCGAGACCAAGCGCATCCGCCTCGGCACCCTGATGACCGCAGGAACCTTCCGCCTGCCCGGCGTGCTCGCCATCCAGGTCGCGCAGATCGACCAGATGTCCGGCGGTCGCGTCGAACTCGGCCTGGGCTCGGGCTGGTTCGAGGAGGAGCACAAGGCGTACGGCATTCCCTTCCCCAAGGAGAAGTTCGCCCGCCTGGAGGAGCAACTGGCCATCGTCACCGGCCTGTGGGCCACGGAGGTCGGCAAGACGTTCTCGTACGAGGGCACTTACTACCAGTTGACCGACTCGCCGGCGCTGCCCAAGCCGGCGCAGACCAAGGTGCCCGTTCTGATCGGCGGGCACGGCGCGAGCCGCACCCCGCGCCTCGCCGGGCAGTACGCCGACGAGTTCAACATGCCCTTCGCCTCGATCGAGGACAGTGAGCGCCAGTTCGGCCGGGTGCGCAAGGCCGTCGAGGAAGCCGGCCGCAAGGCCGACGACCTCGTGTACTCCAACGCCCTGGTCGTCTGCGTCGGCAAGGACGACGCAGAGGTCGCCCGCCGTGCCGCCGCGATCGGCCGCCAGGTCGACGAGCTGAAGGCCAACGGCCTCGCCGGCTCCCCGGCCGAGGTCGTCGACAAGATCGCCCGCTATCAGGCCATCGGCTCTCAGCGCCTCTACCTCCAGATCCTCGACCTCGACGACCTGGACCACCTGGAGCTGATCTCCACCCAGGTGCAGTCGCAGCTGTCCTAGCGAGGGCGCACAACCAAGCAGAGCCGGCCCCGCGCCCCCATCGAGGGGCGCGGGGCTGTGTCGATGCGCGACTCCGTGCTCGCTTGACTCTTCAAGTAATGCCGCCCTAGGTTGAAGGGTAAATCAGTTGAACCGTCAACTCATGGGTGCTGCTATGAACTCCCTCCTCGACCCGGCGGTCCCCGGCGGGGCGTACGACCGGTTCCTGGTCGACGCCCTGCCCAAGGCCCGCGCCCAGCGCGAGTGGACGCCCGAGGACGGCCCGCTCCCCGCGCTGTACCTGAGCCACGGCGCGCCCCCGCTCTTCGACGACGGCCCCTGGCTGCGGGAGCTCTTCGGCTGGGCCCAGTCGCTGCCGAAGCCCAGGAGCGTCCTGATCGTCTCCGCGCACTGGGAGGCCGCGCCCCTGTGCATCTCGGCCCCCGAGGCGCACACCCCCCTCGTGTACGACTTCGGCGGCTTCCACCCGCGCTTCTACACGATGAAGTACGACACCCCGGACGCCACCGCCCTCGCCCGCCGCGTGGCCGGGACCGTCCCCGACGGCGAGCCGCTGTACCAGCACCGCGGCCGGGGCCTCGACCACGGTGCGTGGGTGCCGCTCATGGCCATGTACCCCCTCGCCGACCTCCCCGTCCTGCAGCTGAGCATGCCCACCCAGGACCCGGCCCGGCTCCTCGAACTCGGCGCCCGGCTAGCCTCGTTGCGCGAGGAAGGCGTCCTGGTCGTCGGGTCCGGTTTCATGACCCACGGGCTGCCGTTCATCACCCCCGCCATGTTCCGGGGCGAGGTCCCCGGCTGGTCCTCCGACTTCGACGCCTGGGCCGCCGACGCCCTCGCCCGCGGCGACGTCGACGAACTCGCCGCCTTCAAGGACCGCGCCCCCGGCATGCCCTACGCCCACCCCACCGTCGACCACTACATCCCCCTCTTCATCACCCTCGGCGCCGCCGGCAGGCCCGACGCACCGGTGAGCACGGCGATCGACGGCTATGCGATGGGCTTCTCGAAGAGGTCCTTCCAGACGGCGGTGTGACGGCGGCCGCACGGCGGTGTGGCCGCGGCGCCGTGCGGCACGGCGGTGTGCGGCACGGCGGTGTGACGGCGGCCGCACGGCGGTGTGGCCGCGGCGCCGTGCGGCACGGCGGTGTGCGGCACGGCGGTGTGGCAGCGGCGTCGCCGGAAAACATCCGGAGATCCAAAGCGTCTCGTTGTTGTGCAAAACGTTTTGGATATCTAGCTTGTGCCGCATGAGCGACAGAACACCCCCTTCCGCTACCCGCCACCGCCTCCTGGTGCGCGGCTGTGACGTGCTGCGCGTCCCGGTGGCGGGCGAGTGCGACGTCCTGCCCGGGCAGGACATCGTGGTGGAGGACGGCGTCATCGCGGACGTACGGCCGACGGGGGCCGAGCGGCCGGGGGAGCGGGGCGCGGAGGTGGTCGACGGGCGGGGACTGCTGGCCCTGCCCGGGCTCGTGAACGCGCACACGCACAGCCCGATGGTGCTGATGCGGGGTGCCGCCGAGGACGTGACGGTCGAGGGGTGGTTCAACGACCGGGTGTGGCCGATGGAGTCCAATCTGACCGCCGAGGATGTGCGGGCCGGGGCGCGGCTGGCCTGTGCGGAGATGATCCGGTCGGGGGTCACGACCTTCGCGGACCACTACTTCTTTCCCGGGCAGATCGCCGAGGCGGTCGCCGAGACGGGGCTGCGGGCCGACATCGCGCCCACGTACTTCAGCAGTCAGGGCCAAAAGGCTTTGGAAACCACCGTCGCGTTCGCGGAGGAGTGGCACGGCGGGGCCGGCGGCCGGGTGACCGTCTCGCTCGGGCCGCACGCGCCGTACACCGTGGACGACAAGGATCTGCGGACCCTGGCCGACCATGCCCGGCGGCTCGGGGGACGGATCCACATCCATGCCGCCGAGCATCTGGAGCAGACGGAGTCGAGCCTGGAGCGGCGCGGGATCACACCGGTCCGGGTGCTGCACGAGACCGGGGTCCTGGACGCGGGGGTGCTCATCGCGCACGGCTGCGGCATCGTCGAGCGGGATCTGCCGCTGCTGGGGGAGTACGCCGGCACGACCGCCGTGGCCTGCTGCCCCAAGGTGTACCTCAAGCACGCGCTGTCCCCGCTGACCCCGGTCCGCGACCTGCTGGCCGCCGGGGTCACCGTGGCCGTCGGCACGGACGGGGCCGCCGGCCACAACACGCTGGACGTGTGGGAGGCGCTGCGGCTGGTCGCGCTCACGCAGAAGCAGGCGGTGCGGGACGCGACCTGGATGACCGTCTCGGACACGCTGCGGCTGGCCGTGCGGGGCGGGGCGCGGGCGCTGGGCCTCCAGGACCGGATCGGTGCTCTGGAGCCGGGTATGCGCGCCGACATCGTCCTCACCGATCTGTCCGGCCCGCACTGCCGTCCGCTGCACGATCCGCGCGCCGCGCTCGTCTACAGCGCCCGTGCCAGTGACGTACGCACCGTCGTCGTCGACGGACGGGTCCTGATGCGTGACGGGCGGCTGCTCACCGTCGACGAGCCCGCCCTGCTCGCCGAGGCCGACGCGCGGGTGGCGCGGATCCTCGACACCTCCCACGGGAGGGCGGTGCAGCGCTATGACCCGTGAGACGGCTCACGAGAGACACGAGAGACACGAGAGAAGCGACAGGCATGAGCGGTACGGGAACGGGGGTGCCCACGACCGGCCGGCCGTCCGCCGGGCCGCCTCCATCAAGGACGTGGCCGCGGCGGCCGGGGTGAGCCCGACCACCGTGTCGCATGTGCTGAGCGGGAACCGGCCCGTCAACGAAGAGACCGCCGCCCGCGTGCGGAGCGTCGTCAACCGGCTGGGATACGTGCCCGCGTCGCTGGCCCGCAGCCTCCAGGCCGGTTCGACCTCCGTGATCGGGCTGCTCATCCCGGACATCAGCAACACCTTCTTCGCCGAGCTGGCCAAGGGCGCCGAGGACGCCGCCCATGACCTCGGGTACGGGCTGATCCTGTGCAACACCGAGTTCGACGCCGACCGCGAGGACCGCTACCTGGGCATGATCCGCAGCCGGTTCATCGACGGCATGGTGTACGCCTCCGGGTCACCGCCGTCCCGGCGGCGGCTGGAGGCGCTGATGGGCAAGTTCCCGATCGCGCTCGCCGACGAGGAGGTCGAGGGCCTGAGCGGTGCGCTCATCGCCAGCGCCGACCACGAGGCGGGCGGCCGGCTGGTCGGTGAGCACCTGCGGGCGCTCGGCCACCGCCGGGCCCTGATGCTGACCGGCCCCCGCGACCTGAAGAGCGGCGCGGCCCGCGCGCACGGCTTCGTCCAGGCCTTCCACGGTGATGTCGTCGAGCGGGCGGGCGACTTCAAGGAGGAGTCCGGGTACCGCCTGGTCGCCGAACTGCTCGACGACGGCGGCCTCGCGGACCGTACCGCCGTGTTCGCGGCCAACGACCTCATGGCGTTCGGCGCGCTCGCCGCGCTGCGGGAGGCCGGGCTGTCCGTGCCGGACGACGTCTCCGTCGTCGGCTTCGACGACATCCGGGCCGCCTCACTCGTCAACCCACCGCTGACCACCGTCCACCAGCCCGCCTACGACGTCGGGCGCACCGCCACCGCGCAACTCCTCCAGTACGTCTCCCGGGGCGAGGTCCCGCCCGCGTCCCGGCACACCCTCCCCGTCGAACTGAAGGTACGGGGCAGCACGGCGCCACCCGCCGCCCGCTGACCCGCGTCGTCCGTTTCCCGAGTCCGAGCCGCCGCGCCACGTGGCCATGTCCCTGTGCCCCGAGACGTGCGAGAGAGCCCCACAGCAGCCCACGACGCCCCCGAAAGGCGGTTCACCCATGCCCAGAGTCCTCGTCATCGGCGAGTCCTGGTTCACGTACACGGTCCATCAGAAGGGCTTCGACGCCTTCCACACCGCCGAGTACACCGAGGGCGGCGGCGTCTTCCTCGACGCGCTGCGCGCACGCGGCCACGAGGTGACCTACGTGCCCGCGCACGAGATACCCACCCGGGTCCCGGACACCGCCGACGGCTTCGACGCGTACGACGTCGTGGTCATCAGCGATGTCGGGGCCAACAGCTTCCAGCTGCCGCCGGAGACGTTCAACCGGTCCGAGCCCGCGCCCGACCGCTCGGAGCTGGTGCGGGACTTCGTCGAGCGCGGGGGCGGGGTGCTGATGATCGGCGGCTACCTCACGTTCAGCGGCATCGACGCCCGCGCCCGCTGGGGGCGTACGCCGCTGGCCGCCGCCCTGCCGGTGACGATGCTCGACCGCGACGACCGGGTGGAGCTGCCGGCCGGAGCCGTACCCGAAGTGGTGGGCACGCACACGGTCGTGGCCGGACTCGACCGGACCTGGCCCGCGCTCCTCGGCCTCAACGAGGTCACCGTACGGCCCGACGCCGCGCTGCTCGCCGCATGCGCCGGGCATCCGCTGCTGGCCGTCGGCGGCCACGGCACGGGCCGTTCGGCCGCCTTCACCTCCGACGTGGCCCCGCACTGGGCCCCGCCCCCGTTCCTGGAGTGGGACGGCTACCCGGAGCTGTGGGACCGCCTGGTGCGCTGGCTCA
Source organism: Streptomyces sp. CA-210063 (assembly GCF_024612015.1). NCBI lineage: Bacteria > Bacillati > Actinomycetota > Actinomycetes > Kitasatosporales > Streptomycetaceae > Streptomyces > Streptomyces sp. CA-210063. The sequence continues at coordinate 2,485,730 of NZ_CP102512.1, read as the reverse complement.
CGGGGGAGGAGCTGTGACGGCCGACGAAGAGCCGTTCATCGCGCCGAAGGCCGCCGCCCCCGCTCCGGACACCGCGCTCAAAGTCGCCGCCCCCGCTCCGGACACCGCGCTCAAAGTCGCCGCCCCCGCCGGCACGCCCCACATCTCCGCCGCCCCCGGCGACTTCGCCCCCCTCGTGCTCATGCCGGGCGATCCGCGTCGGGCCCGGCGGATCGCCGAGACTTTTCTCGACGACGCCCGGCTGGTCACCGATGTGCGCGGCATCCTCGGGTACACCGGCAGCCACCGGGGCGTACCCATGTCGGTCCTCGCCTCCGGCATGGGCATCCCGTCGGTGTCGATCTACGCGACGGAGCTGTTCCGGCACTACGGGGTCCGCCGGATCGTCCGGGTCGGCACGGCGGGCGCGCTCACCGCCTCGGTCGCCGTACGGGACGTCGTCATCGCCTCCGCCGCGCACACCGACTCCAGCGTCAGCCGCCTGCTGGTGGACGGCGTGACCCTCTCGCTCGCCCCGTCCTACCGGGCGTTGCGCGCGGCCGTGGACGCGGCGGACGCCGTCGAACGGGAGGCGTCGGACGGAGTGGCCGTACACATCGGCCCGGTGTTCTCCAGCGACCACTTCTACCTCGACCGGCCCGCCGTCCTCGACGCCCTCGAACGCCGGGGCACGCTCGCCGTCGAGATGGAGGCGGCCGGGCTGTACGCCGTCGCCGCGGCGGAGGGCGGCGAGGCCCTCGCCGTCCTGACCGTCTCGGACCATGTGCGCACCGGGGAGGCCCTGTCCGCCGCCGACCGGGAGACCGGCTTCGACCGGGCCGTACGCATCGCCGCGGCCGCGCTGCGGGCCGACGGCTGAAATTCCCCAGGAAGAAATCAAACAGAAACCCTTCGACGTAGCCAAAACGTTTTGCACTTCTTACTGTCACTGTCAGTGAGAGCGGAAAATGATCAGGAGCAGGAAATGATCAGGAGGTCGATGACGATGAGAAGTTACGGACCGGGCGCCGCCGTCGCGGTGGCGGGAATGCTCGTACTGACCGCGTGCGGAGGATCGGGCTCGGACGACTCCGGGTCGGCCTCCTCCGGAAAGACCCGGATCAAATTGGTGGTCAATGGCGGGCTGGGCGACAAGTCGTTCTTCGACTCCGCCTACGAGGGCCTGAAGCGGGCGGAGAGCAAGCTCGGCTACGAGTTGAAGGTCGTGGAGCTGGGCCAGGACCGCACCAAGTGGGAGCCGGGCTTCGAGGACGCGGCGGCCGCCGACGACTACGACATCCTCGCGGCCGGCACCTTCGACGTCACCGACTACATCGGTGAACTCGCCCCGCAGTACCCGGACAAGAAGTTCTGGGTGTTCGACTCGGCCGTCGACTACACCGGCAAGAACGGCTGTTCCAACAAGTGCGAGAACGTCTACTCGGTGACCTTCAAGCAGAACGAGGGCGGATATCTGGCCGGATTCCTCGCCGAGAAGCTGGTCGCCGAGAAAGCGCTCAAGGGCGCCGAATCCCTGAACAAGGTCGGAGTCGTCGGCGGGGTGAAGATCCCCGTCATCGAGGACTTCATCGTGGGATTCAAGGCCGGATTCAAGGCGGCCGGCGGGAAGAACTCCGACGTCCTCGTGCAGTACGTCGGCGGCGACAAGCCCTTCGGCGACCCCGCCAAGGGCAAGGAGATCTCCACCGCGATGTACGGGCAGGGCGCCGCCCTCGTCTGGCCGGTCGCCGGGCTCTCCGGACTCGGCACCTTCGAGTCGGCCGCGAGCGCCGGGCGCTACACCTTCGGCGTCGACTCCGACCAGTACCAGACCCTCACGGACAACGCCCAGAAGAACACCGTCGTCACCTCCATCCTCAAGAACGTCGGCAACGCCCTGTACAAGGCCGCCGAGGACGACAAGAAGGACGCGGTGAAGTACGGCGCCGTCGAGAGCGTCGGTCTCACCGAGGACGCGGTCGGCTATGTCGACGACGACCACTTCCAGGAGGTGGTGCCGGAGAAGATCCGCACCGAGCTCCAGGAGGCCGCCGACAAGGTGAAGTCCGGTTCCCTCACGGTCCCCAGCGCCTTCTGACCCCCGAACCGACCCCTGAACGGCCTTGAGATGAACGAGTCATGGGACCCGGCCGGGCCCGCCGTCGCCACCCGCGCGGTCACCAAGACGTACGCCAACGGTGTGCGCGCGGTCCGGGGCGTCGACCTCGACGTACCGGCCGGTGAGATCCGCGCGGTCGTCGGCGAGAACGGCGCCGGCAAGTCCACGCTGATGAAGCTGTTCTACGGCCTGGAGCAGCCCACCTCCGGCGAGATCCTGATCGGCGGCCGGCCCCGTGTGCTGCGCGGCCCGGCCCCCGCGATCGCGCTCGGCGTGGGCATGGTCCACCAGAACCTGATGCTGGTGCCGTCCTTCACGGTCGCCCAGAACGTCGTCCTCGGCGTCGAGCCCGGCCGCCGGGGCCTGGTCGACGCCAAGGCGGCCGTCGAGGCGACCGCGCGTCTCGCCGAGGAGGCCGGACTCGCCGTCGACCCGCTGGCCCGCATCGACGAGGTGTCGGTCGGCATGCGTCAGCGCGCCGAGATCCTCAAGGCCCTCCACCGCCGCGCCCGGATACTGATCCTGGACGAGCCGACCGCCGTCCTCACCCCGCAGGAGACGGAGGACCTCTTCGCCGCCGTACGACGGCTGCGCGACGGCGGAATGACGGTGCTGTTCATCTCCCACAAGCTGCGCGAGGTACGGGAGATCAGCGACAGGGTGAGCGTGATGCGCGCCGGCGCCCTGGTCGGGACCGTCGCCACCGCCGACACCACCGAGCACTCGCTGGCCGCGATGATGGTCGGCCGCGAGATGTCCCTGGACGTGGCCCGGGCGCCCGCGCGGCGCGCCGGGACCACGCTGCGGGTGCGGGGCCTGGAGTACGACGCCCCGACCGGCCAGTCCCTGCACGGCCTCGACTTCGACGTCGCCGCCGGCGAGATCGTCGGTGTGGCCGGCATCGAGGGCAACGGACAGACCGAACTCGCCGAGATCCTGGCCGGGTTGCGACGACCGAGCGCGGGGACCGTCCGCGTCGGAGACACCGACACCGCCGGTCTGGACGTCGCGGGCCACCGCCGGGCCGGCATCGGATACGTCCCCGAGGACCGCCTCCACGACGGGGCCGCCCTGGACGAGTCCATCGCCGACAACCTCGTCGTCGACCGGCACGACCGCCCGCCCCTCGCCCGCCGGGGCGTCCTGCGCCCGGCAGCCGTACGCGCCCACGCCGAGCAACTCGTCGAGGACTACGCGATCCGCACCCCCGACCCGTCCGTCCCGGTGCGCGCGCTGTCCGGCGGCAACATGCAGAAGGTCGTCGTCGCCCGCGAACTCTCCGCCGGACCAAGGCTGTTGATCGCCTCCCAGATCACCCGTGGCGTGGACATCGGCGCCATGCGCTTCATGTACGAACGTCTCGTCGCCGCCCGGGACGACGGCGCCGCCGTCCTCCTCATCTCCGCCGACCTCACCGAACTCCTCGCCCTCTCGGACCGGTTGCTCGTCCTGAAGGACGGCCGCCTCGTGGGCCGCTTCGACGACACGACCGGCCTCACGGAGAAGCGGGTCGGGCTGTACATGCTCGGGGTCGAACACCACGAAGGGAACCACCTGACGGCCGGGTTGGACGGCACGGCCGGTTCCGACTCCGCGCCCGGAACCCACGCCGATAACGGCCCGCGCGCCGATACCGGCCCCCACGCCGACACCGGCCCCACGACCGACCCGGACGACGACGGTTCCGGCGACTCCGGGAAGGCGGCCGCCGAATGACCACCAGCCCTCCGACCACGCTCATCGAGAGCGAGGACCGCCGGGAGTACAAGGCCACCCGGCGCCGCGGCCTCGCCGTCGATCTCAGCATGACCCTGGCGACGATCCTGGCCGCCCTCGTCATCGGCTTCCTCGTGATGCTCGCCACCGGCAAGGACCCGATCGCGGCGTACGAGGCCCTGCTCACCGGCCCGTTGGAGCGTTCCTTCCGCGTCGGCCGCTGGCTGGAGGACGCCACCACACTCACCCTGCTCGGCCTGTCGGTGGCGATTCCCTTCCGGGCCCGGCAGATCAGCCTGGGCGCCGAGAGCCAGCTGTACGCGGGCGCGTTGGCGGCGGCCACGGTGGCCGTCTTCCTGCCGCTGCCGCCGGTCGCCGCCGTGATCGTGCCCCTGGTCGCCGCGGCGACTGCGGGCGCCGGCATGGGCTTCGTACCGGGATCGATGAAGGCCCGGCTCGGCGCCAACGAGATCGTGGCGACGCTGATGCTCAACGCCATCGTGGTCCGCGTCTACGACTACCTGGTCAACGGCCCGCTGAAGGAGCCGGGCAGCAGCGCCGTCCACTCGGAGCGCATCCAGCCGGACTCCGCCCTCACCCCGCTCACCGACTGGCTCGGCATCCCCTTCGGCCGCGCCAACGTCGGCTTCCTCCTCATGCTGCTCACCGCCGTCGCGCTGTGGCTGCTCATCACCCGCACCCCGCTCGGCTACCGCATCCGGATGACCGGTTCCAACCCGCACTTCGCCGAGTACGGCGGTATCCGGGTGCCCCGCGCCATCGAGTGGAGCTTCGTGATCGGCGGGGCCGTCGCGGGCCTGGCGGGAGCGCATCTCGTGCAGGGCGTGTACGGACGTCTGGAGCCCGGGCTCGCCGGCAGCCTCGCCTTCGAGGGGATCGTGGTGGCGCTGCTCGCCCGCAACAACCCGCTGGTCGTCGTGGTCGCCGGCCTCTTCTACTCCTACCTGCGTGCCGGGGGAGACATCATGGAACAGCAGACGGACGTGGGCACGGAGATCGTGGTCGTGATCCAGGCGGTCATCGTGCTGCTGGTCACCGCCCAGGCCCTCCCGGACCTCCTCAAGCGCCGCCTCGCCCGCAGACAGGCCACCGCAATCGGTGAGGCGGGTGCCCGATGAACTCCGTCCTCGACGTCGTCCTCAGCAGCGCCTTCCTCGCGGCCGTGCTGCGCGTCGCGACCCCCTATCTGCTCGCCGCCATGGGCGGACTCGTCGCCGAACGCGCCGGCATCAGCAACATCGCCCTGGAGGGCCAGATGCTGAGCGCCGCCTGCACGGGCGCGCTGGTCGCCGGCTACAGCGGATCGGTCGCCGCCGGAGCCCTGGCCGGGGTAGCCGTGGCCGTCCTCCTCGGTGTGCTGCTCGCCGCGCTCCGCCTGGAATTGGGCGCCGACGCGATCATCGCCGGCATCGGCCTCAACCTGCTCGCCTCCGGCGGCACCGCCTACGCCGTCTTCACCCTCCTCGACGACAAGGGCGGCACCTCAGGCCTCAAGAGCGGCACCCTGCCGACGGTCACCCTGCCCGGCATCGAGCACATCCCGGTGGTGGGCGAGGTGCTGAGCGGCCAGAACCTGGTCACCTGGCTGGCCTTCCTCGCCGCCCCCTTCGTGGCCTGGCTCTTCTTCCGCACCCGCTTCGGCTTCCACCTCCGCGCGGTCGGCGAGATGCCGGACGCCGCCGCCTCGGTCGGCATCGCGGTACGGCGCGTCCAGTACGCCGGGCTCGCCCTCAGCGGCGCGCTCGCCGGGCTCGCCGGGGTCTTCCTCAGCATGGGGTACGTGTCCTTCTTCGTCCGGGACATGACCGCCGGCCGCGGCTTCATCGCCCTCGCCGCGGTGTTCCTCGGCGGCCTGCGTCCCTGGGGCGTCTTCCTCGCCGCCCTCGGTTTCGGCGCCGCCGAGGCCCTGGCGGTACAGCTCGGCACCCTCGACGTACCACCGCAGCTGGTCTCGACCATCCCGTACGCCATGACGCTCCTCGCCCTCGCGCTGTACGCGTGGCGCAGGAAGCGGCGAGGCGTGGGGGAGGTGGCCCCGGCCTCCCTCTGAGCTCCCTCTCCGCGAGGTCCAACGTCCCTTAGGACCCTCCGTTCCTCCGGCCTGCCCGGAAACCCACCCTCACCCTCTCCCGGAAGGGACACCCACCCATGCCCCGACACCGACGGCGAGTCCGCCGCAGACACGTGGCGCTCGCCGGCCTCACCGCCTCCGCCCTCCTCGGCGGCGTCGCCTTCGCCGGCGGCTTCGCGGCCGACGCGGCCCCCGAAGCGGACAGCGCCCCGAAGAAGACCCAGAACGGCATCACCCTCCTCGACACCCTCACCGTCCCCGCCGGAACCACCGAACTCGGCATGCCCTTCGGCGGCCTCTCCGGTATCGACTACGACCCGAAGACCCACACCTACGCCGCCCTCAGCGACGACCGCTCGGAGAACGGCAAGGCCCGCTTCTACTCGCTCCGACTGCCGCTCGAGGACAAGGAGTTCGCCGAGGACAAGCCTGCCCTCGACGCCCTGACCGTCCTCGACGACAGGACCGGCGAACCCTTCGCCCCGAAGGCCGTCGACCCGGAGGCGATCCGCTGGAACCCGGACGGCAAGGGTCTGCTGTGGACCAGTGAGGGCGCCTCGGCCTCCGGGCAGCCGGCGTTCGTCCGTGAGACGTCCGCGTCCGGTGCGCACCTACGCGACCTGCCGCTGCCGAAGGCGTACGCCCCGGTCCGCTCGGAGTCGGGCACACTCACCGCCGGGGTCCGCAACAACCAGGCCCTGGAGGGGCTGACCCTCACCCCGGACGGGCGCGAGGTCGTCACGATCACCGAGAACGCGCTCGTCCAGGACGGCCCGGCGGCCGGACTGACCGCCAAGAGCCCGTCCCGGCTGCTGGTGACGGACCGCCGTACCGGCGAGGCGGAGGCGGAGCACGTCTACGAGGTCGACCCGATCTCCGCCGCGCCCACCGCCCCGCTGCCCGCCCCCGTCGGCACGTACGCGGCGGACCGGGGCGTCTCCGAGATCCTCGCGATCAACAAGACCGACTACCTCACCGTCGAGCGCTCCTTCGCCTCCGGTGTCGGTTTCGCGATCCGCCTGTACTGGACCACCACCCGAGGCGCGACGGACGTACACGGCGAGGACAGGCTGTCCGGCTCCGAGAGGCCCATGCCGAAGAAGCTGCTCTACGACTTCACCCTCTCCGGCACGGACGCCGACAACGTCGAGGGCATCACCTGGGGCCCGACCCTGCCCGACGGCTCCCGCACCCTCGTCCTCGTCGCCGACGACAACTTCGGCTTCAACGGCAGCGTCACCAAGTTCCATCTGCTGTCCGTGCGCCCCGGCGTCCTGACCGGCGCTTTCCCCGTCACCCCGAAGCAGCCGTCCACCGTCGACGTCCAACTGCTCTCCTTCAACGACTTCCACGGCAACCTGGAGCCGCCCACGGGCCGTGACGCCAACCTCGGCTCCAAGCTGGACGCGAAGTCCACGCCGGTCGGCGGCGCCGAGTATCTGGCGGCCCGGCTGAAGCAGCTCCGCGCGGGCACGGACGCCTCGCTGACCGTCGCCGCCGGTGACGTCATAGGCGCCAGCCCCTTCCTCTCCGGCCTCTTCCACGACGAACCGACCGTCGAGTCCATGGAGAAACTGCACCTGGACGTCACCAGCGTCGGCAACCACGAATTCGACGAGGGCACCGAGGAACTGCTGCGCATCCAGCACGGCGGCTGCCACCCCGAGGACGGCTGCTACCTCGAGGACGAGCCGTACGACGGCTCCGCCTTCCCGTGGCTCGCGGCCAACGTCCTCGACCGCACCACCGGCGAGCCGCTCCTCGCCCCCACCTGGGTCAAGAAGGTCGACGGCGTCGAGGTCGGCTTCATCGGCATGACCCTGGAGGGCACCCCCGAGGTCACCGGCCAGTCCGGCATCAAATCCGTGCGCTTCACCGACGAGGTCGAGACCGCCGACGCCGCCGCCCGCAAGCTCCGCCGGCAGGGCGTCGAGGCGATCGTGGTCCTGCTCCACGAGGGCGGTGTGCAGGCAGGCTCGTACGGGCAGTGCGACGGCATCTCCGGCCCCATCGTCGACATCGCGAAGCACCTGGACCCGGCCATCGACGCCGTCGTCACCGGCCACACCCACCAGCCGTACATCTGCTCCCTGCCCGACCCGGCCGGCAACCCCCGCTCGGTCACCTCGGCCTCGTCCTTCGGCCGCGTCGTCACCGAGACGCGCCTCCCGGTGGACCGCCGTACCGGCGACGTCGTACGCGACCAGGTCGCCGCGATGAACCACCTCGTCACCCGCACCGTCACCAAGGACGCCGACCAGACGGCCGTCATCGACAAGTGGAAGGCGCTCTCCGCGCCCCTCGCCAACCGCGTCGTCGGCAGCGTCACCGCCGACATCACCCGCTCCGAGACCCGCGACGCCGAGTCGGACCTCGCGAACCTCGTCGCCGACGCCCAGCTGGCCGCCACCTCGGCACCCGAACGAGGCGGCGCCCAGATCGCGTTGATGAACCCCGGCGGCGTACGGGCGGACCTCGTCCACGCCTCCTCGACGGGCGGCGAGGCGCCGGGCGAGATCACCTACGCCGAGGCCTTCGCCGTACAGCCCTTCGCCGGGTCCCTGGTGTCGGTCGACCTCACCGGAGCACGGATCGAGAAGATCCTGGAGGAACAGTTCAACGACTCCGGCACCCGCGCACCCACCCTGATGCTGGGCGTCTCCAAGGGCCTGACCTACTCCTTCTCCCGCAGCGCCCCGGTCGGCGACCGCATCGACCCGTCATCGATCAAGCTGAACGGTGAACCGCTGAAGCCCGACACCACGTACCGCGTGACCGCCAACACCTTCCTCGCGGCGGGCGGCGACGGCTTCACCACCTTCGCCGAGGGCGGGAACACGGTCGGAGGCGGCGACGACATCACCGCGCTGACCGACTACCTCACCGCTCACAGCCCGGTGGCACCACCGGGGACGGACCGGGTGACCGAACTGCCCTGACGGTCACGTGAGGGGGCGGGCGCAAATCCCCGAGTGCGCCCGCCCCCTTCCCTGTACGTTGGGGTCTCCGCAGCTCAGACACCCACTACGAGGCACCCACCGTGTTCCTGACGATCAGTACCACCGGTACCCCAGAGCGCCCCGCGACCGACCTCGGCTTCCTGCTGCACAAGCATCCCGACAAGACGCAGGCGTTCTCCACCTCCTACGGCAAGGCGCACGTCCTCTACCCGGAGGCGGACGCCGAGCGGTGCACGGCCGCGCTGTTGCTGGAGGTGGACGCGGTGGCGCTGGTCCGGCGCGGCAAGGGCAAGGGCCGTGGCGGCGCACCCGACGCGGCGCTCGCCCAGTACGTCAACGACCGCCCGTACGCGGCCTCCTCCCTCCTCGCCGTCGCGCTGAACGACGTCTTCTCCAGCGCCGTGCGCGGCCACTGCAAGGCCCGTCCCGAACTCCCGGAGCAGACCCGCCCGCTGCGCGTCGAGATACCGGCGCTGCCCGCGCGCGGCGGCCCGGACCTCGTCGTCAAGCTCTTCGAGCCGCTCGGCTGGACGGTCACGGCCGAGGCGGTGGCGCTGGACACCGCGTTCCCGGAGTGGGGCGCCTCCCGTTACGTACGGCTCGTCCTGGAGTCGGAGTCGCTGACCCTCGCCGAGGCGCTGCGCCACCTGTATGTGCTGCTGCCGGTCCTCGACGACGCCAAGCACTACTGGGTGTCGTCCGACGAGGTCGACAAGCTGCTGCGGGCGGGCGAGGGCTGGCTCCCGGACCACCCGGAGCACAAGCTGATCACCAGCCGTTACCTGTCCCGCCGCTGGTCGCTGACCCGGCAGGCCATGGAGCGGTTGGAACTCGTGCGGCTGGCCGAGGCCGACGACAGCGAGGTCGAGGAGATCGACAACGCGGTCGAGGAGGGCGAGGTCGAGGAGACCGTGGACGACGCGGTCGAGCAGGCGGTGGACGGCGAAACCGAGGAGAAGCCGACACCGCTCGTCGTGCGGCGCCGGGACGCGATCATCGCCGCGCTCAAGGAGTCGGGAGCGGCTCGCGTGCTCGATCTCGGCTGTGGCCAGGGCCAGTTGGTGCAGGCGTTGCTCAAGGACGTGCGCTTCACCGAGATCGTCGGCACCGACGTGTCGATGCGCGCCCTCACCATCGCCTCCCGACGACTCAAGCTCGACCGCATGGGCGAGCGCCAGGCCTCCCGCGTCCAGCTGTTCCAGAGCTCCCTCGCCTACACCGACAACCGGCTCAAGGGCTACGACGCCGCCGTGCTCTCCGAGGTGATCGAGCACGTCGACCTGCCCCGGCTGCCCGCCCTGGAGTACGCGGTGTTCGGCTCGGCCCGCCCCCGCACCGTCCTCGTGACGACCCCGAACGTCGAGTACAACGTCCGCTGGGAGACCCTCCCCGCCGGGCATGTCCGGCACGGCGACCACCGCTTCGAGTGGACCCGCGAGGAGTTCCGGACGTGGGCGGCCACCGTGGCCGAACGGCACGGCTACGAGGTCGAGTTCGTGCCGATCGGACCCGACGACCCGGAGGTGGGACCGCCCACCCAGATGGCCGTGTTCAAGCAGCGCGGCACCGACGAGAAGGAGGCGAAGGCGGCATGAGCGAGACCATCAAGGGGCGCACCCTGCCCGTCACCGACCTCTCCCTCGTGGTGCTGATCGGCGCCTCCGGCTCCGGCAAGTCCACCTTCGCCCGACGGCACTTCAAGCCCACCGAGATCATCTCCTCCGACTTCTGCCGAGGCCTGGTCTCCGACGACGAGAACGACCAGAGCGCCACGAAGGACGCCTTCGACGTCCTGCACTACATCGCGGGCAAGCGCCTCGCCGCCGGCCGCCGCACCGTCGTCGACGCGACCAGCGTGCAGCAGGAGTCCCGCAAGCAGCTCATCGAACTCGCCAGGCAGCACGACGTGCTGCCGATCGCCATCGTGCTCGACGTACCGGAGGAGGTGTGCGCCGAGCGCAACGCGGGCCGCACCGACCGCGCCGACATGCCGCGCCGTGTGATCCAGCGCCACACCCGCGAACTCCGCCGTTCCCTACGGCACTTGGAGCGCGAGGGCTTCCGCAAGGTGCACATCCTGCGGGGCGTCGAGGACGTCGAGAACGCCACGATCGTCACCGAGAAGCGCTTCAACGACCTGACCCACCTCACCGGCCCGTTCGACATCATCGGCGACATCCATGGCTGCGCGAGCGAACTGGAGTCCCTGCTCGGCAAGTTGGGCTACGTCGACGGCACGCACCCGGAGGGCCGTACGGCCGTCTTCGTCGGCGACCTCGTCGACCGGGGCCCCGACAGCCCGGGCGTGCTGCGCCGCGTGATGTCCATGGTCGGCTCGGGGGACGCCCTCTGCGTGCCCGGCAACCACGAGAACAAGTACGGCCGCTACCTCAAGGGCCGCAACGTCCAGCACACCCACGGACTCGCCGAGACCATCGAGCAGATGGAGGGCGAGAGCGAGGAGTTCAAGAAGCAGGTACGGGAGTTCATCGACGGCCTCGTCAGCCACTACGTCCTCGACGGCGGCCGGCTGGTCGTCTGCCACGCGGGTCTGCCGGAGAAGTACCACGGCCGGACCTCCGGCCGGGTGCGCAGCCACGCCCTGTACGGCGACACCACCGGCGAGACCGACGAGTTCGGCCTGCCGGTGCGCTACCCGTGGGCGGAGGACTACCGGGGCCGCGCGGCCGTGGTCTACGGTCACACCCCGGTTCCGCAGGCCACGTGGTTGAACAACACCATCTGCCTCGACACGGGCGCCGTCTTCGGCGGCAAGCTCACCGCGTTGCGCTGGCCGGAGCGCGAGCTGGTCGAGGTACCGGCGGAGCGGGTCTGGTACGAGCCGACGAAGCCGCTGGCCACCGAGGCGCCCGGCGGGCACGAGGGCCGGCCGCTGGACCTGGCGGACGTGCACGGCCGCCGGGTCGTCGAGACGCGGCACGCGGGCCGGGTGTCGGTCCGCGAGGAGAACGCGGCCGCCGCCCTGGAGGTCATGAGCCGCTTCGCGGTCGACCCGCGCCTGCTGCCGTACCTGCCGCCGACCATGGCCCCGACGGCCACCTCGCACATCGAGGGCTACCTGGAGCACCCGGCCGAGGCCTTCAAGCAGTACAAGGAGGACGGGGTCGCCCGAGTCGTGTGCGAGGAGAAGCACATGGGCTCCCGCGCGGTCGCCCTGGTCTGCCGTGACGCGGACGCGGCTCGCGAACGCTTCGGTGATGGGGGTACCTCCCGCTCGAGCGCAGCCGAGAGTGGGGGAGGCCCCACCGGCGCCCTCTACACCCGTACCGGCCGCCCGTTCTTCGACGACGAGGCCCGCACCGAGCTGGTCCTCCACCGGGTGCGCGAGGCCATGACGGCGGCCGGGCTGTGGGACGAACTGGACACCGACTGGGTGCTGCTCGACGCCGAGCTGATGCCCTGGTCGCTGAAGGCGTCCGGGCTGCTGCGCACCCAGTACGCGGCTGTCGGCGCCGCCTCCGGCGCGGTGTTCCCGGGTGCGCTGGCCGCCCTGGAGGGTGCGGCGGCACGCGGCGTCGACGTGGGCGAGCTGCTGGGCAAGCAGCGTGAGCGGGCCGCCGACGCGGCCGCGTTCACCGACGCCTACCGGCGCTACTGCTGGCCGACCGAGGGCCTGGACGGCGTCCGTCTCGCCCCCTTCCAGATCCTCGCCGTCCAGGGCCGCAGCCTCGCCGCGCTCCCGCACGACGAGCAGCTGGCCCTCATCGACCGGCTGGTCGAGTTCGACGTCAGCGGCCTGCTGCAGACGACCCGGCGGCTCTTCGTCGACACCGGCGACGAGGCCTCGGTGCGGGCCGGCGTCGACTGGTGGCTGGAGATGACCGGCCGGGGCGGCGAGGGCATGGTCGTCAAGCCCGTCGGGGCCGTCGTACGGAGCGAGGCGGGGCGGCTGGTCCAGCCGGGCATCAAGTGCCGGGGCCGGGAGTACCTGCGGATCATCTACGGCCCGGAGTACACCCGCCCCGAGAACCTCGCCCGGCTGCGCGGCCGGTTCCTCAACCACAAGCGGTCCCTCGCCCTCCGCGAGTACGCCCTGGGTCTGGAGGCCCTGGACCGGCTCGCCGAGGGGGAACCGCTGTGGCGGGTGCACGAGGCGGTGTTCGGAGTGCTGGCCCTGGAATCGGAGCCGGTCGACCCCCGTCTGTGACGGTCGTGGGAGCCTCCGTGACGGCCGGGAGGGCTCGTCCGTGACGGCCGGGACCCCGGCCTGCCGGGTGACAATGCGGCTGATAATGTCGCGGGCAGGCGTGGCCGTGCACTGCGTTCGAATGGTTCCAGCGGTTCCGGCAGTGCTCGGGGGACAGTGATCGCGGCCCATCGCGGGCGATCGCTGTCACCCGAGTCGGTCCCATCCATCGGTCCCATTCGAAGGTATGTGGGGTTCCCATGCGTCGCACCACAACGCGGTCCGTAACGCGGTCCGGGCGAGAGCGATCGGCACTCGACGCCGCATACGACGAGTGCCGCCGTCTGGTCCGCACGACCCGGCCCACCGAGCACGCCCTGATGCAGCTCATGCCCCCGGTGGCACGGCCCGCGTGCTGGGCCCTGTACGCCGCCTTCGCCTACGCCGACGACCTGCTCGACTCCGCCGAGGGCACTGAGCAGGAGCGTGCTCGCCGCCTTCAGGAGTGGCGGGCCGCGCTGGAGGCCGACCTGACGAGCGGCACCAGCGAGGACCCGATCCGGCTCGCGCTGACCGACGCGGTGTGGCAGTGGGGGCTCGACCTCGGCGATCTGCTGGGCGCCCTGGACGCGGTCCAGCGCGACGACGGCCGCGAGGGCGTGGCGACCTGGCAGGAGTGGCGGGAGCGGGCCCATGCCCAGAACATCAGCTGGCCCGAACAGCTCATGCGGATGCTGGTCCGCTGCGGACTGCCCGTCCCCGTGCGGCTGCGGGATCTGCCGGGCTTCACCCGCTTCGTGGACGGGCTGTTCCTCACCGACATGCTCCGCGACCTCCCCGAGGACCTCGACGGCGGACACATATGGCTCCCCGCCGAAGTCCTCGACCGCTTCCACGTCACCCCGGCCGAGCTGATCTCCCGCGAGTGGACGCCCGCCGTCCAGCAGCTGATCGCCCACCTCGCCGGCCAGGCCCGGGAATGGCTGGAGGGCTCCCGCCGCGCGCTGCGGAACACCCTCCCGCTGGGCCCCGCCATCGTCCTCGACACCGCCGTCGAACTGTTCACCGCCGAGCTGGACGCGCTCGTACGGGCCGGATCGGCCGTTCTGCACCGCCCGGTACGCGTTCCCCGGCACACCGAGTGGCGGATCCTCGGCCCGGCCCGAGCGCGGGCCGCCGTGGTGTGGCGGCTGACGCTGCCGCCCGACAGGGAGGCCGCCCCGGCGCGGACGGCGACCCCCGCGGACCGTACGGCCGCCGACGCGACCGAGGCGGCCCCGTTCACCGGCCCGGGGCGGCTGACCACCCGGATCGCCGAACCGCCCCTGCCGCCGCGCCCGCACCGCGACGGTGCCCGCCCGCCGGAGATATCCGCGGCCCAGCTGCCGCAGCACGTCGCGATCGTCATGGACGGCAACGGCCGCTGGGCCACCGGGCTCGGACTGCCCCGGGACGAAGGGCATCGCGCCGGAGCGGTCGCCCTCCGCGACGTCGTCCAGGGCGCCCTGGAGATCGGCCTCGCCCACCTGACCGTCTACGCCTTCTCCACCGAGAACTGGAAACGCTCGCCCGACGAGGTCTCCAAGCTCTTCGCGATCATGCGCGCCGAACTCCTCGACGGCGAACTCCTCGACCACGACGTACGGCTCCGCTGGGTGGGTTCCCCCGACGGCCTCCCGGACGACGTGGTGGAGGTCCTTCGCGCCCAGGAGCACGCCACCCGTCACCGCACCGGCCTCACCCTCAACGTCTGCGTCAACTACGGCGGCCGCGCCGAACTGGCCCAGGCGGGCGCGGCGTTGGCCCGCGCCGCACTCGCCGGCGAGGTCGACCCCGCCCGGGTCTCCGAGCAGCTCTTCGCCGCGCATCTGCCCCACCACGCCCTGCCCGACGTCGACCTCCTCTGGCGTACCAGCGGCGAGATCCGCACCTCCAACTTCCTCCCCTGGCACGCCCATTACGCCGAACTCCACTTCACCGACCAGCCCTGGCCCGACGTCGACCGCCGCGATCTGTGGGAGGCCGTCACCGCGTACACGCTCCGCAAGCGCCGTAAGGGGGCGGCGGTGGTGGCGCCGCCCCCTCACGCCTGAGAGCTCGGGGCTGCGGATTCGTGGGCGGGTGCGGGTCGTGTGTGGTTGCTCGCGCAGTTCCCCGCGCCCCTGAAAAGCAGGGGCTGCGCCCCGTGCTTTTCGTTTTTAGGGGCGCGGGGAACTGCGCGACCAGCCCCCACGCACCCGCAGCCAAAGAACGCACGCGACGGGGGTCGAAGGGGCGCAGCCCCTGGGGATGGGACGGGTAGGGGCGGCGGGGGCGACCCCCGCGTCAGCCCACCAACCGCAACCGAACCCCCGCCACCCCCACCCGCACCGTCTGCCCCCACGTCAACTCCAACGCATCCCCCTCCATCCCGTCCCCGAAGACGATGAGCCGGTCCGACTCGACGGTGAGCGACAGCCGACCACCCCCCGCGAGCGCCCCCGCCACCAGCGACGTCCCCGTCACCGGCGACGGCCAGGCCTCCCGCACGAACCACAGCAGCCGGTCCTCACTCGCCCCGGGCAACGCCAGCTCACTCGCCCGCTCCTGCCACACCGACCGGATCCACCCGCTCGCCCCGGTCCCGGTCCCCACGAGCACCCCGGACGAGGCCTGAGGCTCGACGACACCCCTGTCGCCGTCGAGCCCCAGGCGGTACCGGGCGGTCTGGTGCCCCGCCGCACCGAGGTAGATCTCGTTGAGCGCCACCAGCCGCTGCGTGTCATCGGCGACGGCTTCGACCATGGTCAACTCATCGGCTGAGGAGGCGCGTTGGAGGGAAGTGGCCAGCAACTTCCCCGCCTGGTCGGGCCGGTGGCGCACCAGCACCCCCGGATTGCGCCGGGGATCGGGGTTGATCCCCACCACCGGCTGCCCCGCGAGGTACTTGGCGACATTGGCCACCAGCCCGTCCTGCCCGACGACCACCACGACGTCCTCGGGGGCGAACAGGAACCGGTCCAAGTCACCCCGCTGGACCCGTGCCTGACGCCAGGTCAGCGGTACCGAGGACGTGACCTCGGCCAGCGCCCGGCGCTCCCGCCGGTGCCGCTCGGCCACGTCCTCGATGTCCCGCCCCCGGGACCGCAGGAAGAAGGCGGCCTGCCCGTGCGTACCGTGCCGGGCCACCAACTCCTCGTACTCGGTGGTGCGATGGACCAGCACCACCCGCGGCGCGAGACTCACGCGGAGTCCCCGTCCGAACCACCCGTCCCCGCCCCGACGCCGAGCTTCGCCAGCAGCCCCGTCAGCACGTCCGGCGACACCGTCACACTCTCGATCCGCGGCAGGTTCTCCGCGAGCCGCGTCCCGGTCAGCGCGTGCAGCGTCGCCGCGTCCACCTCGGCGTGCACCCGCAGCCACGCCGCCTGCGCCTCGGCCCGTGCCGCACCGACGGCCCGCGCGGCCGTGGCCTCCGCCTCGGCCAGCTTGACCTGCCGTGCCGCCTCGGCTTCGGTGAGCCTGACGCTGCGCGCCGCCTCCGCCTCCGCGAGCTTCACGGTCCGCTCGGCCTCCGCCCCGGTCAGCCGTACCGTCCGGGCCGCCTCCGAACCCGCCTTCACCGCGTCCGCGGCGGCCTTCTCCTCCGCCTCCCGCCGCGCGTTCGTGCCGCGCTGCTCGACCAACTGCTCCTCGCGCCGGGCGAGTTCGATCTGGCTGGCCAGCTCGTTCTCGGCGATGGCCCGCTCCCGCTCGACGGCCACGGCCCGGCGCTCGTACGTCGCCCGGTCCGCCTCCTGCTGGATCTGCTCCCGGGCCGGCGTACGCAGCGCCCGCTCCACCTCGGGCTCGGGCCGCAGCGCCACCACGCGTACGGCCACGATCTCGATGCCGGTGGCCGGCAGCCGGGGCTCGGCCGCCAGCCCGCCCGCCACCCGCTCGCGGACCGCCGCGACGCCGTCGACCAGGGCCGACGCCAGTGTCGTACGGGCCAGGACGTCCAGCGCGTGCTGCTGGGCCGTCTCGGTCAGCAGCGTCGACAACTGCTCCAGGGGAGCGCCGCGCCAGACCCCGGTGTCGGGGTCGATGGAGAAGTCCAGCCGGGCGGCGGCGATCGCCGGGTCGCTCACCCGGTACGTCACCGTGGCCTGCACCGCCACGTCCTGGAAGTCGGACGTACGGGCGTGGAAGGTCATCGCCAGCTCCCGGTCGTCCACCGGGACCTCGGAGAGCGCGGCGGTCAGCGACCGGTACCAGAAGCTCAGCCCCGGGCCGTCGTGCACGAGCCGCCCGGAGCGGTGGTGACGGATGTGCGCGGTGGGCGCACCGCGCAGATGCCGCCAGCCGAGCCGCCTGGTGATGTCGGCCATGGATGATCCCCCTCGTGACGGCTGATCGACACTTGTTAGTGTCACTTAGACGATAATGGCGCGGCCCACTTATCGTCAAGGGGACGAGATGGAAGGGTTCCGATTCGGTCGACCGGCGGGTGAACACGCGCCCGAATGGTCAGGATGAGGACATGGGATTCCATGTCGACTCCGAGGCCGGGCGCCTGCGCCGCGTCATCCTGCACCGGCCGGATCTTGAGCTCAAAAGGCTCACCCCCAGCAACAAGACCACGCTGCTCTTCGACGACGTGCTGTGGGTGCGCCGGGCGCGCGCCGAGCACGACGGGTTCGCCGATGTGCTGCGCGACCGAGGGGTCACCGTCCACCTCTTCGGCGACCTCCTCACCGACGTCATGCGGATTCCGCGCGCCCGGGAGCTCGTCCTCGACCGGGTCTTCGACGAGAAGGAGTACGGCCCGCTCGCCACGGACCACCTCAGAGCCGCCTTCGAGTCCCTGCCCCTGACCGAACTGGTCGAGGCGCTGATCGGCGGCATGACCAAGCGTGAGTTCCTCGACGCCCACATGGAGCCGGCCTCCGTGCGCTTCCACGTCATGGAACTCGACGACTTTCTCCTCGATCCCCTCCCCAACCACCTCTTCACCCGCGACACCTCCGCCTGGATCTACGACGGGGTCTCCATCAACGCCATGCGCTGGCCCGCCCGCCAGCGCGAAACCGTCCACTTCGAGGCGATCTACCGGCACCACCCCCTCTTCCGTGACGAGACGTTCCACATCTGGTCGGAGGGCCAGGCCGACTACCCGTCCACCATCGAGGGCGGCGACGTCCTCGTCATCGGCAACGGCGCCGTCCTCATCGGCATGAGCGAACGCACCACCCCGCAGGCCGTCGAGATGCTCGCCCACAAGCTCTTCGCGGCCGGCTCCGCGGAGACCATCGTGGCTCTCGACATGCCGAAGCGCCGGGCCTTCATGCATCTCGACACCGTCATGACGATGGTCGACGGCGACACCTTCACCCAGTACGCCGGACTCGGCATGCTCCGCTCGTACACCATCGAACCCGGCGTCGGAGAGAAGGAGCTCAAGGTCACCGACCACCCGCCGGAGCACATGCACCGCGCGATCGCCGCCGCACTCGGTCTGAACGAGATCCGGGTGCTGACCGCCACCCAGGACGTCCATGCCGCCGAACGCGAGCAGTGGGACGACGGCTGCAACGTCCTCGCCGTCGAACCGGGCGTCGTCGTCGCCTACGAGCGCAACGCCACCACCAACACGCATCTGCGCAAGCAGGGCATCGAGGTGATCGAGATCCCGGGGAGCGAGCTGGGGCGGGGGAGGGGCGGGCCGCGCTGTATGAGCTGTCCGGTGGAGAGATCGGCCGTATAGAAATGTGGAACGTCGTATAGACTTCCACCTTCCTTATGCTGTCCCTGTCCCAGTCACCCTCCCCGTCACACCCAGGAGCGCCCCCATGGCGACTGTTCCCCACGCCCTCGCCGGGCGCCACTTCCTCAAGGAGCTGGACTTCACCGCGGAGGAGTTCCGCGGGCTGATCGCGCTGGCCGTGGAGCTGAAGGCGGCGAAGAAGGCCGGGACGGAGACCCAGCACCTGCGGGGCAGGAACATCGCGCTCATCTTCGAGAAGACCTCGACGCGCACCCGCTGCGCGTTCGAGGTCGCCGCGGCCGACCAGGGCGCCCGGACGACGTACCTCGACCCGTCCGGCTCGCAGATGGGCCACAAGGAGTCGGTACGGGACACCGCGCGGGTGCTCGGCCGGATGTTCGACGCGATCGAGTACCGCGGGGACAGCCAGGCGAACGTCGAGGAGCTCGCCGCGTACGCCGGAGTGCCGGTCTACAACGGTCTCACCGACGACTGGCACCCCACCCAGATGCTCGCCGACGTGATGACCATGACCGAGCACAGCGACAAGCCGCTCGACGAGATGGTCTTCGCGTACCTCGGCGACGCCCGCTTCAACATGGGCAACTCCTACCTCGTCACCGGCGCCCTGCTCGGCATGGACGTCCGGATCGTCGCCCCGCAGGCCTACTGGCCGGCCGAGGAGATCGTCACCCACGCGCGCAAGCTCGCGGAGATCAGCGGGGCGCGGATCACGCTCACCGAGGATGTCCCCGAGGGCGTGGCGGGGGCCGATTTCGTGGCGACCGATGTCTGGGTCTCGATGGGGGAGCCGAAGGAGGTCTGGGACGAGCGCATCGGGGCGCTGGCGCCGTACGCCGTGACCATGGACGTGCTGCGTGCCACCGGCAACGCGGACGTCAGGTTCCTGCACTGTCTGCCGGCCTTCCACGACCTCGGGACGAAGGTCGGGCGCGAGATCCATGAGCGGCACGGTCTGGATTCGCTGGAGGTCACGGACGAGGTGTTCGAGTCCGCGCACTCCGTCGTCTTCGACGAGGCGGAGAACCGGCTGCACACGATCAAGGCGGTTCTCGTGGCGACGCTGGGGCGCTGAAAGACCGAAGGCCTATGCGGGGCGGCGCTGTGACGGCACCGTCGGCAGCCGGAACCACACCGCCTTGCCGGAGCCCGTGGGGCGGTGGCCGCAGGCGGAGCTGAGGGCGCGGATGAGGAGCAGGCCGCGGCCGTGCTCCTGCCAGGGGTCGGGCTCGATGTGGCCCGGCGTGGTGAGATCGCCCGGGGGTGCCGGGTCCGGGTCGTGGACCTCCACCTTGCAGCCGGACGGCAGCAGCTCGACGACCAGCTCTATGGGCCCGTCCCCGGTCGCGTGCTCGACCGCGTTCGCGACCAGCTCCGCCGTGAGCAGCTCCGCCGTGTCGCGGTCCGTCCCGTGCTCCAGCGCGGTCAGCGCCGTACGGACCAACGCGCGGGCCACGGGCACGGCCGCGGCGGTGTGCGGCAGCGCGATGCGCCAGGAGGCGGGGGCGGGAGGTTCTTGCAAGGCGGTGGATCCGTTCATGGAGCAGGTCATGGGTCGTCCTGCTTTCAGCGTGACGAATGGTACGGCGCGGACCGGCAGGGCCGCTCGGCGGGCGCCGTACGGGACCGTCGGGCCCCGTTGCCAGGCGGTCTACCCACGCCAACGTTCCGCCGCGCACGACCGAGCCCGTCGTTACCGGCCTGTCGAACGTCCGTGACCGAGTCACGGACGCCACCGACGGCCTATCGCGCACTCGTGACGACGGTCAGATATCGGTGATAGCTTCGTGAGGTAGGGAAGTAGCCGCAGCGTCGAGGTAGCCCCCGAGGAGGCCGCCCGTCATGAGTCCCTTCACCGGCTCCGCCGCCCGCACCGCCGACTGGCGGCATCTGAGGTGCGTGATCACCGACGGTGTCGCCACCGTCACCCTCGCCCGCCCCGAGAAGCTCAACGCCCTCACCTTCGGCGCCTACGCCGACCTGCGCGATCTGCTCGCCGAGCTCTCCCGGGAGAAGTCCGTACGGGCCCTGGTGCTGGCCGGCGACGGCCGAGGGTTCTGCTCCGGCGGCGACGTGGACGAGATCATCGGCGCCACCCTCGCCATGGACACCGCCCAACTGCTCGACTTCAACCGGATGACCGGGCAGGTCGTACGGGCCGTACGCGAGTGCCCGTTCCCGGTGATCGCCGCCGTGCACGGCGTGGCGGCGGGTGCCGGCGCGGTCCTGGCCCTGGCCGCCGACTTCCGCGTCGCCGACCCCACCACCCGCTTCGCCTTCCTCTTCACCCGCGTGGGCCTCTCCGGCGGCGACATGGGCGCCGCGTACCTGCTGCCCCGCGTGGTCGGCCTGGGCCACGCCACCCGCCTCCTCATGCTCGGCGAACCCGTCCGCGCCCCCGAGGCCGAACGCATCGGCCTCATCAGCCAGCTCACCGACGAGGGCAGCGCCGACGAGGCCGCACAGACCCTGGCCCACCGCCTGGCGGAGGGCCCGGCCCTGGCATACGCCCAGACGAAGGCGCTCCTGACCGCAGAACTGGACATGCCCCTGTCGGCGGCCGTGGAACTGGACGCGGCCACCCAGGCCCTCCTCATGAACGGCGAGGACTACGCGGAATTCCACGCCGCGTTCACAGAAAAACGCCCCCCGAAATGGCAGGGCCGCTGATGCCGCCCTCGCCTGTCATACCGACCTCAGGGGCAGCGGAGTCAGGGGCGCGGGGAACTGCGCGACCAGCCACGACGACCCCGCAGCCGCCCACGAGGACCAGCCACCCCCACCGCATCGCGATCATCGGCGGCGGTCCCGGTGGCCTGTACTCCGCCGCCCTCCTCAAACGCCTCGATCCGACCCGCGAGATAACCCTCTGGGAACGCAACGCCCCAGAAGACACCTTCGGCTTCGGAGTAGTCCTCTCCGACGAAACCCTGGGCGGCATAGAACACGCCGACCCGGTCGTCTACGAGGCCCTGCAAGCGCACTTCACCCGCTGGGACGCCATCGACATCGTCCACCGAAACACCCGCCACACTGCCGGAGGCCACGGCTTCGCCGCCCTGGGCCGCCGCAGACTCCTCCAGATCCTCCACGACCGCTGCCACGCCCTCGGCGTCGAACTCCGCTTCCGCACGGAGGCCCCGTACCCGGCCTGGCTCCGCGAGACATACGACCTGGTCATAGCGGCGGACGGCGTGCACAGCGCGACGCGCGAGGCATACGCCGAGGTCTTCCGCCCGGCCGTCGAGGAACACCGCTGCCGCTACATCTGGCTCGCCGCCGACTTCGCCTTCGAGGCGTTCCGCTTCGAGATCGCCGAGACCGAACACGGCGTGATGCAGCTGCACGGCTACCCGTACTCGCAGGACGCGTCCACCGTCATCGTGGAGATGCGCGAGGAGGTGTGGCGGGCAGCGGGGTTCGGGGAGCTGGACGCCTCCGCGTCCATCGAGCGGTGCGCGAAACTCTTCGCGGACGCGCTCGGCGGACGCCCCCTGCGCTCCAACAACTCCACCTGGACCACCTTCCGCACGGTCGTCAACGAGCGCTGGTCGCACGGCAATCTGGTGCTGCTCGGCGACGCCGCGCACACCGCGCACTTCTCCATCGGCTCCGGTACGAAGCTGGCCGTCGAGGACGCGCTGGCGCTGGCCGCCTGTCTGGAGGAACAGCCCGACCTGGAAGGGGCGTTGACGGCGTACGAGGAGGAGCGGCGCCCGGTCGTCGCCTCCACGCAGCGTGCGGCACGGGCCAGCCTCGAGTGGTTCGAGAACATCGGGCTCCATCTCGGCCAGCCCGCCCGGCAGTTCGCCTTCAACCTTCTCACCCGCAGCCGCCGCGTCACCCACGACAACCTCCGCCTCCGCGACGCGCACTTCACCGACGCGGTGGAGCGCGAGTTCGGCTGCCCGCCCGGCACGCCTCCCATGTTCACCCCGTTCCGGCTGCGCGGCCTGACCCTGCGCAACCGTGTCGTCGTCTCCCCCATGGACATGTACTCGGCGGCCGACGGCGTCCCCGGCGACTTCCACCTCGTCCACCTGGGTGCCCGCGCCCTCGGCGGCGCCGGGCTCGTGATGACCGAGATGGTGTGCGTGAGCCCCGAGGGGCGGATCACCCCGGGCTGCGCCGGGCTCTGGAACTCCCGGCAGGCCGAGGCGTGGCGCCGCACGGTGACGTTCGTGCACGAGCAGGCGCCGGGCACGGCCATCGGCGTCCAGCTGGGCCACTCCGGCCGCAAGGGCTCGACGAAGCTGATGTGGGAGGGCATGGACGAGCCCCTGGACGCGGACAACTGGCCCCTGACGGCGGCCTCCCCGATCCCGTACAAGCCGGGCAGTCAGACCCCTCGCGAGCTCTCCCGTGCCCAACTCACCGACATCCGGGAGCAGTTCGCCTCCGCCGCCGGCCGTGCCGCCCGCAGCGGATTCGATCTCCTCGAACTCCACTGCGCCCACGGCTACTTGCTGTCCGGCTTCCTCTCACCGCTGACCAACCGCCGCACCGACCGCTATGGGGGTTCACTGGACCGCCGGCTGCGCTTCCCCCTGGAGGTCTTCGACGCCGTACGGTCGGTGTGGCCTCAGGAGCGGCCCATGACCGTCCGTATCTCCGCGACCGACTGGGCTGACGGGGGCACCACCGCCGACGACGCCGTCGAGATCGCCCGCGCCTTCGCCGCGCACGGCGCCGACGCGATCGACGTCTCGACCGGGCAGGTCGTCGCCGACGAGCACCCCGAGTACGGGCGCTCGTACCAGACCCCGTTCGCGGACCGCGTCCGGCACGAGGTGGGGGTGCCGGTGATCGCCGTCGGCGCCATCTCCTCCTGGGACGACGTCAACTCCCTGATCCTGGCAGGCCGCGCCGACCTCTGCGCCCTGGGCCGCCCCCATCTGTACGACCCCCACTGGACCCTCCACGCGGCCGCCGAACAGTCCTACACGGGCCCGGCCGTCACCTGGCCCGCCCCCTACCGAGCAGGCAGCCGCCGCCCCAACACGGGCCGAACGGACGCCCCGAAGCCCCGCTTGAAGCTGGGGAGTTGAGGCGTCCCCCAACTGCGGGCGATCGTGCCGCTGGGGCGATGGGGGCACCTCCCGCTCGAGCGAAGCCGAGAGTGGGGGAGGGCGGGCGCGGCGGCACCCTGTCAGCGCCGGCAAGCGCCCCCGAGCCCCGCCCGGCAGTAGCCCGGGGGTGCCCTGAACCTCTGGGGCGGCTTCGCTCACCGGCGCTTGCCGGGTGCCGCTGTGCCCACCCGTGCCGCCCCTAGCGGCACGCCTGCCCACAGCTATGACGGCGAGCGTGGTGCGCGGACGTTATGACAGGTCCGTCATCCCCGCCGTCAGCGTCGCCCCGTCCGCCGGGTCGACCAGGATGAACGACCCCGTCCGTCGTACGGCCGCATAGTCGTCCAGGGCCAACGGCTCGGCCGTGCGCAGCACCACGCGGCCCAGGTCGTTCGTGGTCAGTTCGGGGAAGCCGCCGAGGTCCTTGACGATGGCCTTGACGGTGCGGGTCGTGTGCCGGAGCAGTACGCGGTCGCCCACGCGCAGCGGCCGCTCCGCCAGATGGCAGACGGCCGCGCGGACGTCCTGCGTCAGCGTCGGCGCGTCCGCCCCGGCCGCGGTGATCATGTCCCCACGGGAGACGTCCCGCTGGTCCGCCAGCCGCACGCTGATCGACTGCGGCGCGTACGCGACCTCCGCCGGCTCACCCAGGACGTCGATCTCCGTGATCTCGGAGGTCTCGCCCGACGGGTGGACGGTCACCCGGTCACCCACCCGCAGCGCCCCCGACACCAACTGACCGGCGTAGTACCGGACTTCGTCGTGCCGGATCACGTACTGCACGGGGAAGCGGGCCGGAGCGTCCGCCGTCTCCACCCCCACCGGCACGCTCTCCAGGAACTCCAGAAGCGCCGGACCGTCGTACCACTCCATCCGCCCGGACCGGTCGACGACGTTGTCACCGACCAGCGCCGAGACCGGGATCGAGGTGAAGCCGGGCAGCCCCAGCTCGTCCGCGTGCCGCGCGAAGTCCTCGACGATCCGGCGGAACTCCTTCTCCTCGTACCCGACGAGGTCCATCTTGTTGACGGCGAGGACCACGTGCGGGACGCGCAGCAGCGCCGCGACGGCCGCGTGCCGGAGCGTCTGCTCCACGACCCCGTTGCGCGCGTCGACCAGGACGATCGCCAGCTCGGCGGTGGAGGCACCCGTCACCATGTTGCGGGTGTACTGCACATGGCCGGGGGTGTCGGCGAGGATGAACCGGCGCTTGGCCGTGGCGAAGTAGCGGTACGCCACGTCGATGGTGATGCCCTGCTCCCGTTCGGCCCGCAGACCGTCGGTGAGCAGCGCGAGATCCGGGGCTTCCTGGCCACGGCCGGCCGAGACCCGCGCCACCGCCTCCAACTGGTCGGTGAGGACCGACTTGGAGTCGTGCAGCAGCCGCCCGACGAGCGTGGACTTGCCGTCGTCGACCGAACCGGCCGTCGCGAAGCGAAGGGTGTCGATGGTCATCGTGCTCATGCTTAGAAGTACCCCTCGCGCTTACGGTCTTCCATCGCGGCCTCGGACATCTTGTCGTCGGCGCGCGTCGCGCCCCGCTCGGTGAGCCGGGAGGCGGCGATCTCGGTGATCACGGCGTCCAGCGTGGTCGCGTCGGAGTCCACCGCCCCCGTGCAGGACATGTCACCGACCGTCCGGTACCGCACCTGCCGCTTCTCGACGGTCTCACCGTCCTTGGGCCCGCCCCACTCGCCCGCGGTCAGCCACATCCCGCCCCGCATGAACACCTCGCGATGGTGGGCGAAGTAGATCTCCGGCAGTTCGATGCCCTCGCGGGCGATGTACTGCCAGACGTCCAGCTCGGTCCAGTTGGAGAGCGGGAACACACGGACGTGCTCGCCGGGCGCGTGGCGGCCGTTGTACAGGTTCCACAGCTCGGGCCGCTGGCGGCGCGGGTCCCACTGCGAGAACTCGTCGCGCAGGGAGAACACCCGCTCCTTGGCGCGCGCCTTCTCCTCGTCCCGGCGGCCACCACCGAAGACGGCGTCGAAGCGCTCGCTCTGGATCCTCTCCGTCAACGGCACGGTCTGGAGGGGGTTCCGGGTCCCGTCGGGGCGTTCCCGCAGCACACCCCGGTCGATGTAGTCCTGCACGGAGGCGACATGCAGTCGCAGGCCGTGCCGGGCCACCGTGCGGTCGCGGTACTCCAGTACCTCCGGGAAGTTGTGCCCGGTGTCGACGTGCAGCAGCGTGAAGGGGACCAGGGCGGGGGCGAAGGCCTTCAGCGCCAGGTGCAGCATGACGATGGAGTCCTTGCCGCCGGAGAAGAGGATCACCGGCCGCTCGAACTCGCCCGCGACCTCGCGGAAGATGTGGACGGCCTCGGACTCCAGCGCGTCCAGGTGGGACAGGGTGTGGACGCTCATACGAGGCCTCGCTCCGCCAGCAGCGCGTACACGCACGCGGCCGATTCGTCGGGCGTCTGGTCCTGCGTCGGGAGCACGAGCGCGGGGTCGGCCGGCGGCTCGTACGGATCGTCGACCCCGGTCAGGCCCTTGAGCTGGCCGGCGGCCTGACGGGCGTACAGGCCCTTCACGTCACGCTCGCTGCACACCTCGACGGGGGTGGCGACATGCACCTCGACGTACGGGGTGCCGCTCACGTCGTGGCGCTTGCGGACGGCCTCGCGGCTGTCGGCGTACGGCGCGATGACGGGGACGACGGCCAGCACGCCGTTGCGGGCGAGGACCTCGGCGACCAGGCCGATGCGCTGGACGTTGGTGTTGCGGTCCTCGCGGGAGAAGCCGAGGCCGGCGGAGAGGAAGCGGCGGATCTCGTCACCGTCGAGGACCTCCACACGGTGCCCCTCGGACCGCAGCCGGCCGGCGAGGACGCGGGCGATCGTGGTCTTGCCCGCGCTCGGCAGTCCGGTGAGCCAGACCGTGGCTCCCTGGGCTTTGGACGCCCTGGACGAGGTGGTCATGCGTGTGTTCCTTTCGCGGCGCCGGCGGCGGCGGTGCCGTGCCGTTGCTCGTGGAGGGAGATGAAGAGGGATTCCCAGCGGTGATGGACGGCGTCCGGGCCGTACGAGGCGGCCGTGAGGACCGCGGCCACACCCATGTCGGCGCGCAGCACCTCGTCGGCCATCAGCCTGCCCATGGCGTCGGCGAGCGCGTCGGGGTCCTCGGGCGCGACGAGCAGCCCGTCCACGCCGTGCGTCAGCACGTCGGCGGGGCCGGTCGGGCAGTCGAAGCTCACCACGGGGAGGGCGTGGCTCATCGCCTCGATCATCACCATCGGCAGTCCTTCGAAGCGTGAGCTGAGCACGTAGAAGGAGGCCTTGGCGAGTTCGTCGTCCAAGCGGTCGGTGTGTCCCATGAGGAAGACGTGATTGTAGAGATGGTGTTCATCTATGAGGTTGCGAAGTTCTGACTTCTTCTCGCCGCTGCCGTAAATTCTCAGCTGCCAGTCGGGGTACGTCTCGACGAGCTTCGCCCAGGCCGGGATCAGCATGTCGAAGCCCTTCTGCGGGAAGAGCCGGCCGGCCGCCACCGCGATCTTCGACGCGGGGGTGGCGGGGACCTGGTCGAGGGAGTGCACGGCGTTGGGGATACGGATGACCCGGGTGCCGGGGAGGAGTTCGGCGTACTCCTCGCGGTCGCGCTCGGTGAGCACGGCGACCGTGGCGAAGCGCGGATACGTCTCCTGGATGCGCTGCTGCACGTCCCGCTTGTGGGTGCCGAGGTTCATGTGCTCCTGGGCGACCCGGACGACACCGCTGGTGGCGTGCTCGGCGGAGAGGAAGTTCAGCGCGGGCCGGGTGGTCACCAGGATGCCGTCGGTCAACGACCGCAGGTACGTGATGAGCCGGTCCTCGACGTACCGGTTGAAGTAGCGGTAGCCGAACTCGCCCTTCGGGATGTGCCGGGCGGGTGCCTCCAGCAGGTCGCCGCGCTTGCGGTCGCGCCAGCGGGCGACCAGGCCGGACGGCGGGGTGTAGGCGTCCTCGCGCAGATCGACGACCGTGGAGACCTTCACCCGGGGGTCGAGCGGGAACTGGAGGTCGTCGCGGCGGCGCACCGCGCTGACGATCTCCACGTTCCATCCCGCGGCGACGAGGGAGTTGGCCTGGTTCATCACCGTGCGGATGGTGCCGCCCCGGCCGTACGCGTGCAGCAGCAGATAGCGGACGCGGGGACGCTGGGGGAGTGGACGACGGTCGGTCATGCGGGGCCTCCCGTGCGGCACTCCAGAGACAGGTTGTCCTTGATCGTGTAATAGGGGCGCACGCCGAGGTCCTCGATGCGCTGCTCCGGATACACGAAGATCTTCTTCTTGCCGTGCACGTCGTCGAGGTGCTTCCCGGCGCGCAGTTCGACCTGACCGTCGGTGAGGTGGATGTCCCACTCCTCGACGGGCGCGTAGTCGGCGGCGGCGAGGTCGCCGAGGGGCAGTTCGCTCTCGAAGCGGTCGCCCTTGACGTCGGCGGTATAGCGCAGCCGGCGGTCGGCGTGGGCGCGGCGGGTGAGGACCAGCTGCCAGGTCCCGTCCGCCGGGACCCCGTGGATACGTCCTACGAGTCTTATGTGCCCGTCGCGCGGCCAGACCTCGGCTATCTCGGCGTGCGCCTTCACTTGCTGTAGCCCCACGCCTCACACATCGGCCGGAGGATCTCCGGGATGTCGTCCTCGGTGGGGAGCGCGCGCCCGGCCTGCACCTGGCCGGTCTTGATCTTGTCGCGCCAGTCGCCGAGGCCCTTCACGACCTGGGCGTCGTCCTTCCTGCCGTAGTCGAGCATGGCCGGCTCGAAGTCGAGGTCGAGGAACAGGCAGAGCCGCCGCATCTCCTTCTCGGGGTCGGCGGTGATGTCCTCGTAGCGCACTGTGTGGCCCGTGAGTCCCTTGCGGGCCCGGTCGACGGCCTTCATATAGCGCAGCGCGTCGGCGGCGGCCTCGTCGTAGGTGCGCTTGTCGGGGTCGCCCTCGTGCCACGACTGGGCGATGGAGACCGGGTGGCGCAGCAGGAAGACGAAGCGGGCGTCGGGCCAGCAGTCCCGGATGCGCTCGTACACGAAGGCGTTGCTCGGGGTCTTCTCGACGACGAAGTCCTTGCCCGATCTGACCAGTTCGCGGTGCATGACCCGGTCCCACAGCAGATGCTCCAGGTCGCCGCGCTCCAGGTCGAGGGCGCTCATCGCCTTCTGCGACAGCTTGCTGCCGTAGCCGACCTCCAGTCGGCGTATGTGCAGCTCGTGCGGGGAGTGCAGCCGTGAGTGCGCGTTCATCAGCATCCGCAGCAGCGTGGAGCCGGAGCGCACGGGAGACATGATGAAGATGGGCTGCCTCAGCAACCGGTCCGTGGCGAGGTCCTCGGGATCCGGACATCGGTACACCGCCGTGGGCTTCTTCGCGGCCGGTTTCGGCGCGGGGGTCGGAACGGCCTTCTGTACGTGCAAGCCGGTGGTGGCGGTGAGTGCACGGTTCAGGTTGCGCATGAGGCTCATGCGTCAGGATGGTAAGTAAGGATTCTGAGAAGATTGAAGGAGAACCCTGAGCGTTCCCTAAGTGAACAGAATTGTTATAGATCTTTAAGTTTGCTTGAGGTTCCCTGCAAGTCCACTCCCGCGAACCCCGCTCCCGCATCCCGTAGCCGCGCGTGCAGCGCCCGGAACACGGCCGCCGAGCGCACCCCCGGCCAGTCGGCGGGCAGCAGCGCGGCGGGCAACCCGGGGTCGGCGTACGGCAGGTGGCGCCAGGAGTCCAGGGCCATCAGATAGTCGCGGTACGCCTCCTCCGGCGGGGTGTCGGCGCGGTGCTCCCAGCTGTGCAGCACGGGCGCGTGCCGGTCGAGGAAGGCCTCGTGCTGTTTGGCGATCCCGGCCAGGTCCCACCAGCGGGCCACCGCCTCGGCGGTCGCCGCGAACCCCAGGTGCTCGCCCCGGAACAGGTCCACGTACGGGTCGAGCCGCAGCCGGGTCAGGGTGTGCCGGGTCTCCTCGTACAGCCGGGCCGGCGCGATCCACACCCCCGGGGCGGCCGTGCCGAAGCCGAGTCCGGCCAGCCGGGAGCGCAGCACATGCCGCTTCTGCCGCTCCGACTCCGGCACGGAGAACACGGCCAGCACCCAGCCCTCGTCCTGCTCGGGTGTCGTCGCGTAGATCCGCCGGTCGCCGTCCTCGAGCAACTGCCGCGCGTCCTCCGACAGCGCGTACCCCGCCGCTCCCGCCGCCGTGCGGGCCGGCAGCAGCAGTCCCCGCCGCTTCAGCCGGGACACCGAGGAGCGGACGGAGGGCGCGTCGACACCGACCGCGGCGAGCAGCCGGATCAGCTCGGAGACGGGTACGGGACCCGGCACCGAACGGCCGTACGCGCCGTAGAAGGTGACGATGAGCGAACGTGGTGCGTGCTGTTCGGACACGTTGATCATTTTAGGTCTTCGGCATCACTGCTGGTCACCTAGGGTGCGCAGCCGGAACCGCTGAAGTTTGCCGGTCGCCGTGCGGGGCAGCGCGTCCAGGAACACGATCTCCTTCGGACATTTGTACGGAGCCAGCTCCGACTTGAGGAACGCGCGCAGCCTTTCGCCGTCCCGGCCGGCGCCCGCTCCGACGACCACATACGCGACGACGACCTGCCCGCGCGCCTCGTCCGGCCGCCCCACCACGGCCGCCTCCACCACGTCCGGATGGCGCAGCAGGGCGTCCTCTACTTCGGGGCCCGCGATGTTGTAACCGGCCGAGACGATCATGTCGTCGGCGCGCGCGACATAGCGGAAATACCCGTCCGGCTCGCGGACATACGTGTCACCCGTGACGTTCCAGCCGCCCCGCACGTACTCCCGCTGCCGCTCGTCCGCCAGATAACGGCACCCCACCGGACCCCGCACCGCGAGCAGCCCCTGCTCCCCGTCGGGCACCGGCACCCCGTCCGCGTCCTGCACGCGCGCGTGCCACCCCGGTACGGGCACCCCCGTCGTCCCCGGCCGGACGGCCTCGTCGGCCGCGGAGATGAAGATGTGCAGCAGCTCGGTCGCGCCGATGCCGTTGATGATCCGCAGCCCGGTCCGCTCGTGCCAGGCCCGCCAGGTCGCCGCGGGCAGGTTCTCGCCCGCCGACACACACCGCCTGAGCGACGAGATGTCGTACCCGTCCGACCCGTTCAGCTCGCCCAGCATCGCCCGGTACGCCGTCGGCGCGGTGAACAGCACCGACACCCCGTGCTCGCCGACCGCCGGGAGCAGCTGCTTCGGCCCCGCCTGTTCGAGCAGCAGGGCGCTGGCGCCGGCCCGCATCGGGAAGACGACGAGACCGCCGAGCCCGAAGGTGAAGCCGAGCGGGGGAGACCCGGCGAACACGTCGTCCGCCCGGGGCCGCAGCACATGCTTCGAGAAGGTGTCCGCGACCGCCAGCAGGTCCCGGTGGAAGTGCAGACACCCCTTGGGCCGCCCGGTCGTACCGGACGTGAACGCGATCAGCGCCACGTCGTCGGCCGCCGTGGCGACCGCCTCGTACGGCCCGTTGGGCGCGGGCAGGCGGAACAGGTCGTCAGGGCCGTCCCCGCCGTACGTGGTGATCCTGAGCCCCGGCACGTCCGCCTTCGCGAGGTCGTCCACGGACCGTATGTCGCACAGCGCGTGCGACACCCGCGCCGGCTCGCAGACCGTCGCCAGTTCGTACGGCCGCTGCTGCGCGAGCACCGTCACCGCGACCGCCCCCGCCTTGAGCACCGCCAGCCAGCACGCGGCCAGCCAGGGCGTGGTGGGCCCGCGCAGCAGGACCCGGTTGCCGGGGACGACGCCGAGGGTGGACGTGAGCGTGTGGGCGATCCGGTCGACCCGGGCGCGGAGTTCGCCGTACGTCCAGGTGTCCCCGGCGGGGGTGCGGAAGACGGGCCGGCCGGGGTCGCCCCCGTCGAGCAGTTCGGCGGCGGCGTTGAGACGGTCCGGGTAGCGCAGCTCGGGAAGGCCGAAGGACAGCTCGGGCCACTGGTCCGGAGGTGGGAGACGGTCCCGGGCGAAGGTGTCGAGATGGGCGGTGACCCTGGAATTCATGACGTTCGCCCCCTGCTGTGGTCCCTGCCGAAGTGGACTCGCATGTGGTGGTGGGCTCGCATGTCGCGGTGGCTCGCACGTCGCGGTGGCCTCGCACAGCGAGCGTATCGCCTTGGTGACGGCAGTCAACAGTTCGCGATAGCCTCGGTAGGGGCCCCATGGGGGAGAAGGGACGGCGATGACCGCATTCTCGCTCGAACCGGCACAACTCGCCTGGCGTGCCGAACTGCGCACCCTGGCCGCCGAACGCCTGCGCCCCTTGGCCGACAAGGGCGAGCCCGGCCACGTCAACCGCCCCCTCGTCGCCGAGCTCGGCCGGCTGGGTCTGCTCTCCCGGCTGTTCACCTCGGGCGCGCTCGACCTCTGTCTGATGCGCGAGTCACTGGCGTACGTCTGCACGGAGGCCGAGACGGCGCTGGCCCTCCAAGGGCTGGGCGCCCATCCGGTCCACGCCCACGGCACCGAGGCACAGCGGGCCCGCTGGCTCCCCCGGGTGAGTGACGGCGACGCGGTCGCGGCCTTCGCGCTCAGCGAGCCGGGGGCCGGCTCGGACGCGGCGGCCCTGTCCCTCCGAGCGGAGCCGGACGGCACCGGACGCTGGCGCCTGACCGGTGAGAAGTGCTGGATCTCCAACGCCCCCGAGGCCGACCTCTACACCGTCTTCGCCCGCACCACCCCCGACGCGGGCGCCCGTGGCGTGACCGCCTTCCTGGTCCCGGCCGACCGCCCCGGCCTCACCGGCACCCCGCTCGACCTGCTCTCCCCGCACCCCATCGGCGCCCTCGACTTCGACGCCGTACCCGTCACGGCGGACGATGTCCTGGGCGCACCCGACCGCGGCTTCCGTGTCGCCATGGCCACCCTCAACCTCTTCCGCCCGAGCGTCGGCGCCTTCGCGGTCGGCATGGCCGAGGCCGCGCTGGACGCCACCCTCGCCCACACCTCCCGGCGCCAGGCGTTCGGCGGCAGGTTGAGGGATCTTCAGACGGTCGCCCACCAGGTCGCCGAGATGGCGATGCGCACGGAGGCGGCCCGGCTCATGGTCTACGCGGCGGCGACGGCGTACGACTTGGGCGACCCGGACGTACCCCGGCGGGCCGCGATGGCGAAGCTGCTGGCCACGGAGACCGCGCAGTACGTCGTCGACGCGGCCGTACAACTGCACGGGGCCAGGGCGCTGCTCCGCGGCCATCTGCTCGAACACCTCTACCGGGAGGTGCGGGCGCCGCGCATCTACGAGGGGGCGAGCGAGGTGCAACGGACGGTCATCGCCAAGGAGTTGTACCAGCGGACCGCGTCACAGGAGAGGTCTTCATGAGCGCCGAGCGGGTGAACCCGGCCGGGCTGTCACCGCCCACCGGCTTCTCGCACGCCGTCGTCGTCACCGGCTCCCGGGTCGTGTTCCTGGCGGGCCAGACCGCGCTCGACGCGGACGGCAAGGTCGTGGGGGAGACACTGGAGGAGCAGTTCGAGCGGGCGCTCGCCAATCTGCTGACCGCGCTGGAGGCCGCCGGCGGCACACCGGCCGACCTCGCCCGCGTCACGGTCTACGCGACGGATGTCGCCGACTACCGTGTCCGCGCGCCTCAACTCGGCCGTGTCTGGCGGAGGTTGGCGGGCCGGGACTATCCCGCGATGGCGGTGATCGGCGTCGTACGGCTCTGGGACGAGCGGGCTGTGGTGGAGCTGGACGGCTTCGCGGTCCTGCCGTAGCCCTCGTGAGAGGGTCAGGCGGCGACGGCGAGACGGCTCGGCGCGACGATGCTGCCGTCGGGCAGGATCTCCCCGGTGTCGTCGAAGACGATCGCCCCGGTGCACAGCAGGTTCCAGCCCTGCTCGGGGTGGAAGGCGACGACGTGCGCGGCGTCGCGGTCGGAGTTGTGGGCCGAGGGGCACAGGGGCTGGTGTGAACACATGGCGCGCCTCCACGTCGTCGTGAGTGCCGGCGGCGAGTCACCGCCTCGCACCACAGACGATGCCCGCGCCCGGAGCTCATCGCCAGACCGTTCCGCGAGACGTGACAGCACCCGGACGTGCTGTGACAGGACGCGGACATAACCCCGGGCGCGCGGGTCGCACCCGGTAGTGAGGACGGCAGAACCGACGCGCCGACGCAGGGGTGATGAGCGCCGGTGCCGGCCGGCCGGCCCGGTACCTCTGGAAGCCCGGCTCAAGGAGGTATTCCGTTGTCCATGTCCCGCGTTCCCCGGATCGCCGGCGCGGCCGTCGGCGCCGCGCTGCTGCTGTTCTCCGCCGCCCCGTCCGCCGGTGCCACGAGCGGGTCGTTCGAGACGGTGACGATCGACCCCACCGGGTATGTCGCCCCGGACGGCACCCTCAGACTCTCCGGCACCTACCGCTGTCTCGGCGGCGACGGCCCCGTCTTCGTCTCGTCCTCGCTCGCGCAGGGCGACAGCAGGGTCCGCAGGGGAGTCGGCGGCACGTCGGCCGTCTGCGACGGCGCCGACCACACCTGGACCAACACCGACAAGGCGGAGCCCGGCCGCTACCGGCCGGGTCCGGCCCGGGTCGAGGCCACCGTCACGGAGCTGTCCGGCAGTGGCCTGCCGCTGCCCAGGTTCCACGCGGTGAAGCAGCAGGACATCACCCTCGTCGAGGGCTGAGACCGAGGCTGAGACCGAGGCCGAGTGGAGAGGCCGGGCGCGGCCCGGGCCGAGACGGCGCGAAGGCGGCCCCGGTGCCTTGTGTCCACCGGGGCCGCCTTCCCCTTTCCAGGGCCTCTTACTTGAGCAGGTGCACGCGCTGGGTCGTCAGGTCGTAGCGGGCGCCGACGATGGCCACCTTGCCCGCCTTCACCTTGGCGGCGAGGTCCGGCTCGGCGTCGAGCCTGGAGCGCACCATGCGGACGTTCGCGTCGATGGTCGCCGCGATCCGGGCGTCACCCTCCACGCTGTGGTCGATGGCCGGGGCGATCTCGTCGGCGATGTACTGGATGTGGGCCGGAAGTTCCTCACCGGTCTGGTCCGCCGCGACCGCCGCCTTCACGGCACCGCAGGACTGGTGGCCGAGCACCATGACCAGCGGGATGTCCAGCTCCAGGACGCCGTACGCGACGCTGCCGAGCACCGCCTCGTCCAGCACCTCGCCCGCGCTGCGCACGGTCATCAGGTCGCCGAGGCCCTGGTCGAAGACCAGCTCCGGGGGGACACGGGAGTCGATGCAGCCGAGGATCAGGGCGAAGGGGTGCTGACTGGTCGTCAGGGTCCTGCGCACCACGGCGTCCTCGTCGGGGTGCTGCTGGTGGAGTTCCCGCCAGCGGCGGTTGCCCTTCGACAGCTCCGTCAGCGCCTCTTCGGGCGTACTCGGCCGCGTGCGGGTGGCGGCGGAGGGCGTGGGGGTGGAGCGGTTGGAGCGGGAGACGGGCTCGGCGTCGGCCGGGAAGGCGCCGATGGCGAGGCCGCCGCCGAGGACCGCGGAGCCGGCCAGCGCGGCGCGCAGGAGCGAGCGCCGGCCGCGCGGCTTCACGTGGGATATCGGGGCGTCGGCGGAGTCGGTCGCCTCGGCGCCGTCGCCTCTGTTGGATGCTGCGTCGGAGTTCACGGACAGGAACGTACGTCCGGCCTAAACGCTCAAACGTTCAAGTTGCGGAATCATGGACGAGCGTTGATCAATCATGGCCGACCCTTGAATCGTTCTTGGCCACTTGAAGGACGGCTTTTGGTCAGCCGGTCGCTCGTTGTTCGCTTCACGGGCTGGGAGCGCTCCCTGTCCCCGTACTCACGCTCACGCTGAACGAAGTGCGGGGCCGGACGGCTGGGCGCGGGTGACGCGCTGCCGTCCGGACCCCGGGTACTCCCGCGTCCTCACGTCAGATGCGCGAAGACCACCAGGTTCTCCGTGTAGTCCTTGGCCGTACGGTCGTAGTCGCCCGCACACGTGATCAGCCGCACCTCGGGCCTGGGCGCGTCGGCGTACACCCGCCTGTCGGGGAAGTTGTCCTTCTCGAACGTCTCCGCGCCGTCGACCACGAACGTCGCCCTGCTGCGGTCGGCGCGTACGACGTGGAAGACATCCCCCTCCTTCAGCTCGCTGAGCCCCGCGAAGACGGCAGGGGAGGTCGCCGTGTCGACGTGCCCGGCGATGATCGAGGTGCCCGGCTCCCCGGGGGCGGCGCCCTCGGCGTGCCAGCCGACCAGGTTGACGTCGTCGGCGGGCGGGGCTTCGAGCTGTCCGGAGCGGTCGATGGCGAGAGGGACGAACGGGGCGCTCACCCGGATCTTGGGGATGAGCAGACGGATCGGCCTGGACCGGGGCCGACGCCGCTCCTCGGGGCGTTTCGCGGGGGCGGCCGACTCGGAGGCGAGGGTGGCCTGCGGGGCGTGCCGGGCGTTCGGCGGAGGGGGGGCGTCGGACGTGGAGTCCTCGCCGCCGAACAGACTCACCGCCAGGAGCAGGAGGGCCACGGCACACAACACGGTCAGATTGACGCGGGTGCCATGGTGGGTCGGCACCGGATCGGTGCCGGGGGGAGAGGGATGGGCTGCCATCGGACACCACCTCACTAGGCACGGCAGCTGGACGGACGGGCGGAAGGGGCGGAGGGCGGGCGGAGAGCCGGCCGGCCGGAGGGGCCTGCGGAACGCCGGCCGGGCCGCCACACGACACAGGGTGTGGCGGCCCGGCCGCTATCGCGCCAGGTATGCCGCCTGACATGGCTCAGGCCATGCTTCCGGCGGTCTTCTTGCGCCGCAGGGCGTACATGCCCGTACCGGCCACCGCGAGGACGGCCATACCGCCCGCGGTCGCCGCCGGTGAGGCGAGCGCGCCGCCACCGGTGTGCATACCGCCGCGGGGCTTGTCGTGGTCGCCCTTCCAGGACTCCGTGGCGTTCTCGTCCTTCCAGGAGCCCTTGTCGTGGTCGCCCTTCCACGACTCCTTGTCGCCCTCGTCCTTCCAGGACTCCTTGTCCTGGCCGCCGTCCCACGACTCCTTCGTGGACTCGGCCCCCTTGTAGCCGTCCGACTGCTTGGCGGACCGCTCGGAGCCCCACTCCTCCTCGTTGTGCAGCGACGTCAGCGCACCGCCACCCGTGTGAACACCGCCACGCGGTCCGTCGTGCCTGCTGTCCTTGTCGTGTTCCTTGCTGTAGCCATGGTCCTCGTGCTCCCACTTGTCACCGTCGGCGTAGGCGCCTGGTGCGGTGATGGCGAGGACGGCGGTGGCCGCCGCGGTCGCCAGAAGCATGCGAGCAGAACGCATCTGATGGTCCTTCCGCCACAGCCGGGCAGCTGGTGCTTCATCAGCTGACGTGACCCGGCTCCGACGTGATCCACCGTCAGCCGGATCCCGTTCCGCCACCACTCGGGGCGCTCAGCCGGGTGAACGTACCCCAGTCCCGAAGGCCTCCAGGATGCGTTCGGCGGCCAGCGTGGCCGTCAGCTCGCCGTCCCGGACCTGTTGTTCCAGGGCGGGCGCGAGGGACCGTACGCCGGGATGGGTGCGCAGCCGGCCGAGGAGTTCGTCGCGGACCATGGACCAGGTCCAGTCGACCTGCTGGTCGCGGCGCTTGGCGGCGAGGCGGCCGGTGGAGTCGAGGAGGGCGCGGTGCTGTTCCAGGCGCTCCCAGACGGTGTCGAGGCCGGTGGACTCGCGGGCGCTGCAGCTCAGCACCGGCGGCGTCCAGACCGGGTCCTTGCCGTGCATCAGCCGCAGGGCGCCCGCCAGCTCACGGGCGGCCGTGCGGGCGTCGTGCTCGTGCGGGCCGTCCGCCTTGTTCACGGCGAGGACGTCGGCCAGCTCCAGGACGCCCTTCTTGATGCCCTGGAGCTGGTCGCCGGTGCGGGCGAGCGTGAGGAGGAGGAAGGAGTCGACCATGTTGGCGACGGCCGTCTCGGACTGGCCGACGCCGACCGTTTCCACCAGCACGACGTCGTAGCCGGCCGCCTCCATCACCACGATCGACTCGCGGGTGGCCTGGGCGACCCCGCCGAGCGTGCCGGCCGTGGGGGAGGGCCGTACGAAGGCCGCCGGGTCGACGGCCAGGCGCTCCATACGGGTCTTGTCGCCGAGGATCGAGCCGCCCGTACGGCTCGACGACGGGTCCACCGCCAGCACTGCCACCCGGTGCCCGAGCGAGGTCAGCATCGTGCCGAACGCGTCGATGAACGTCGACTTGCCGACGCCCGGCACCCCGCTCACCCCGATCCGCCGGGCCCGGCCGCTGTGCGGCAGCAGCGCGGTCAGCAACTCCTGGGCCAGTGCCCGGTGCTGGGCCCGGGTGGACTCGACGAGGGTGATGGCGCGCGCGATGATCGCCCGCTTCCCGTCGAGCACACCCTTCACATAGGCGTCGACATCGATCACAGGCCGGACCCGAGGTCGCCCGACGGCCGCTCCACCGGGTCGTGCCCGAGGTCGGCCGACAACCGCTGCACCAGATCGTGGGCCGCGTCCGGAATCACCGTCCCGGGCGGGAACACGGCCGCCGCACCCATCTCCAGGAGCGTGGGCACGTCCTGCGGCGGGATGACCCCACCGACCACGATCATGATGTCCCCGCGCCCCTCCTCGGCCAGCTGCTCCTTCAGCGCCGGTACGAGGGTGAGGTGCCCGGCGGCCAGCGAGGAGACCCCGACGATGTGCACGTCCGCCTCGACGGCCTGGCGGGCCACCTCGGCCGGGGTCTGGAACAGCGGGCCGACGTCCACGTCGAAGCCGAGGTCGGCGAAGGCGGTGGCGATCACCTTCTGGCCCCGGTCGTGGCCGTCCTGGCCCATCTTGGCGACGAGGATGCGCGGCCGACGGCCCTCGCCCTCCTGGAAGGCGTCGACCAGCGCGCGGGTGCGGTCCACGGACGGGGACTCGCCTGCTTCGTTGCGGTACACGCCGGAGATCGTACGGATCTGGCTCGCGTGCCGGCCGTACACCTTCTCCAGGGCGTCGGAGATCTCGCCGACGGTGGCCTTGGCGCGGGCCGCGATCACGGCCAGCTCCAGCAGGTTGCCCTCACCGCCGGCGGCCCGGGTGAGCGCGTCCAGCGAGTCCTGGCACGCCTGCTCGTCGCGCTCCGCGCGCAGTCGGCGGAGCTTCTCGATCTGCTGGGTGCGGACCGAGGAGTTGTCGACCTTGAGGACGTCGATCTCCTCGTCGGTCTCCACCCGGTACTTGTTGACGCCGATGACCGGCTGCCGCCCGGAGTCGATGCGGGCCTGCGTGCGGGCCGCGGCCTCCTCGATGCGCAGCTTGGGGATGCCCGCGTCGATGGCCTTGGCCATGCCGCCCGCCTGCTCGACCTCCTGGATGTGCTGCCAGGCGCGGCGGGCGAGGTCGTACGTGAGCTTCTCGACGTAGGCGCTGCCGCCCCACGGGTCGATGACCCGGGTCGTGCCGGACTCCTGCTGGATGAGGAGCTGGGTGTTGCGGGCGATGCGTGCGGAGAAGTCCGTCGGCAGGGCGAGGGCCTCGTCGAGGGCGTTGGTGTGCAGCGACTGGGTGTGGCCCTGGGTGGCCGCCATCGCCTCCACGCAGGTGCGCGTGACGTTGTTGAAGACGTCCTGCGCGGTCAGGGACCAGCCCGAGGTCTGCGAATGGGTGCGCAGGGACAGGGACTTGGAGTTCTGCGGGTCGAACTGCCTCACCAGCTTCGCCCACAGCAGGCGGGCCGCCCGCAGCTTGGCGACCTCCATGAAGAAGTTCATGCCGATCGCCCAGAAGAACGACAGCCGGGGCGCGAACGCGTCCACGTCCAGGCCCGCCTCACGGCCCGCCCGGATGTACTCCACCCCGTCCGCGAGCGTGTACGCCAGCTCCAGATCGGCCGTCGCGCCCGCCTCCTGGATGTGATAGCCGGAGATCGAGATGGAGTTGTAGCGGGGCATGCGCTGCGAGGTGAAGGCGAAGATGTCGGAGATGATCCGCATCGACGGCTTCGGCGGATAGATGTAGGTGTTGCGGACCATGAACTCCTTGAGGATGTCGTTCTGGATGGTCCCCGCCAGCTTTTCCGCCGGCACACCCTGCTCCTCGGCCGCCACGATGTACAGCGCGAGCACGGGCAGCACGGCGCCGTTCATCGTCATCGACACGGTCATCCTGTCCAGCGGGATGCCGTCGAAGAGCTGCCGCATGTCGAGGATCGAGTCGATGGCCACGCCCGCCATGCCGACGTCACCGGTCACGCGCGGGTGGTCGCTGTCGTAGCCCCGGTGCGTGGGCAGGTCGAAGGCGACGGACAGACCCTTCTGGCCGGCCGCCAGATTGCGCCGGTAGAAGGCGTTGGACTCCTCGGCCGTGGAGAAGCCCGCGTACTGGCGGATCGTCCAGGGCTGGTTGACGTACATCGTCGGGTACGGGCCGCGCAGATACGGGGCCATGCCCGGGTAGGTGCCCAGGAAGTCCAGGCCCTCCAGGTCCTGCCCGGTGTACAGCGGCTTGACCGGGATGCCCTCCGGGGTCTCCCACAGCGGGTCGTCACCGCCGGCCGCCGTCTTGACCGCCGTACGCCACTCGTCGGCGCCGCCGTCGACGGACGGGGAACCCAGCTCGATCCCGGAGAAGTCGGGGATTCCCATCAGGACACTCCCATGCGGTCGAGGGTGGCGGTCAGAACGGCCACGGCGTCGCAGCCCGCGAAGACGTACGCGTCGACGTCGGTGTACTGCCCGGGCCGACCGGCGAGGAACACATGCGAGGCACCGGCTGCCTTGAGCTCGGCGGCCACGGTCGCGGCCCGCTCCTCGTAGAGGGCGTCGCTGGAGCACAGGCACACCTCCGACGTGCCGCTCTCCTCGAACGTTCCCTCGGTGACCGGTTCGATGCCGCCCGCCTGGAAGAGGTTGGCGGCGAAGGTCGTCCGGGCGGTGTGGGCGGCGGCGGGGCCGAGTGCGGCCAGGTAGACGCGGGGCCGGGAGCCCGTCGCGGCGAGGTGGGCGTCGGAGCGGGCGCGCAGCGCCTCGTACGTCTCGTCGCGGCTGACGCGGGGGAGACCGCCGGACGGCGGCTCGGGCGCGGGCCGGCGGACGACCGGCTTCTCGGCCAGGTGCGGGAACTCGCTGACGCCGGTGACCGGTTCGCGCCGCTTGGCGAGCCTGCCGGTGCGTGCCTCCCAGGTGTCGGCGAGGTCCTGGCCGAGGTTGCCCGACCGCAGCGCGGCCGCCTGGCCGCCCTGTCCCTCGATCCGCTGGAAGAACTCCCAGCCCGCCTGGGCGAGTTCGTCGGTGAGCCGTTCCACGTACCAGGAGCCGCCCGCCGGGTCGATCACCCGGGCGAGGTGGGACTCCTCGATGAGGATCGTGGAGGTGTTGCGGGCGATGCGCCGGGCGAACGCGTCCGGAAGTCCGAGCGTGTGGTCGAAGGGCAGCACGGTGACGGAGTCGGCGCCGCCCGCGCCGGCGGCCAGCGTGGCGATGGTCGTGCGCAGCATGTTCACCCACGGGTCGCGGCGCGTCATCATCACCGGCGAGGTCACCGCGTGCTGTGTCTGCGCCCCGGCGGCGGGCGCCCCGCACACCTCGGCCACCCGGGCCCAGAGCCGGCGCGCGGCCCGCAGCTTGGCGATCGTCAGGAACTGGTCGGCGGTCGCCGCGTACCGGAACTCCAGCTGTCCACAGGCCTGTTCGACGCCGAGCCCGGCCTCGGTCAGCTCCCGCAGACAGGCGACGCCGGTCGCGAGGGAGGCGCCCAGTTCCTGCGCGGCCGAGCCGCCGGCCTCGTGATACGGCAGGGCGTCCACGGTCAGCGCCCGCAGTCCCGGGTACTCCTCGGCGCACAGCCGCGCGAGGTCGACGACCGGTGCGAAGTCGTACGTCTGTCCGGTACGGGCCTCGTGGCCGAGGGGGTCCGCGCCCAGGTTGCCGCGCGCCGCCTCCTTGGCGACGCCCCGCTCCGCGTACAGCCGCAGCAACGCCCGCGCGGCGGGCTCGACCTCGGCGCCCGCGTCCAGGACGACCGGCGCGAGATCGAGGTGGACGCCGTCGAGGACCCGGCCGAGCGACGACACCGGCAGGCCGGCCTCGCCGAGCACCAGCCACAGGGAGGTGACGCCGTTCTCCAGGTCCGCGAGCACGGCCTCGCCGTCCGCCGCCGTGTGGCGCTGGCGTACGTCCCAGCCGCCGGCGGTGTTGCCCTCGGCCCGGCCTCCTCGTACGAAGGGCGCGAATCCGGGGAAGCCGGAAGGGGGCGCGGTGTCGTGCGCGGTGTAGAGAGGACGGGTGCGCAGCCCGTCCTCCAGCGCGGTGGACAGGGCTTCCTCGGCCTGAGCACCCTCGACGTCCTTGCCCGATTTGCGCAGCACGCCCGCAACTAGGCGCTGCCACTGCTCATGGGACGCGTCAGGGAACTCGGCGGCCAGCTCAAGCCCGTCGTCAGGCAGGACCGTCATGCTCGGATGCTAGGCCAGAGGCGCAAAGGAGCAGCAGAGGGCACGGCTGTGACCTTGCCCTCCCTGAGGCGACCTTGAAGCGGGGCGGGTACACGTACTAGGTGTGCTGACCGGTCAGGTCGAGGACAGACGCCCGTGCACGACACCACCGCCATGCTCATCGAACTCGGGGCGATCATCCTCTCGCCTTCGGGCACGGCGGCATCCTGCCCCTCCAGGCCAGCGAGGAGTTCGTCGCCACCGGCGCCGCGAGGGCACTGCTGCTCGGCTGGGGCCCGGTCGCCGCCGTCGCCCTGGCCGGCGTCACCTGGATCTCCTCTTCCGGCGTCATCGCCGAGGTCCTCAGCGACCTGCGCCGCCTCGGCAACCGCGAGACCCCGGTCGTCTGATGCCGGTCCCTTCGGCCGCGGCCGTGGTGATC
Organism: Streptomyces sp. CA-210063; assembly: GCF_024612015.1. NCBI lineage: Bacteria > Bacillati > Actinomycetota > Actinomycetes > Kitasatosporales > Streptomycetaceae > Streptomyces > Streptomyces sp. CA-210063. The sequence goes on along the minus strand of NZ_CP102512.1, from coordinate 2,443,150 downwards.
ACGGACACCGGTAGGCTGTGATCGCCGCGGCACCCTCACCCCCTCCGTATGACAGCGGTGAGCCCTGCCCGAGCGGCGAGTCCTGATCTGCGGCCGTCGAGTCGTCATGGAACTTGAGGAAGACACACACGTGTTGATAGCGGGCCGATACCGGCTGGACGTCTCGATCGGGCGGGGCGCGATGGGGGAGGTCTGGCGGGCGTACGACGAGACGCTGGGCCGGGCCGTGGCCGTGAAGCTTCTGCTGGCGCAGGAGTCCGACCCCACCGCCGTCTCCCGCTTCCGCCTGGAGGCACAGACCGCCGGCCGGCTCAACCACCCCCATGTGGTGGGGGTCCTGGACTTCGGGGAGTACGCGGACCGGCTGTTCCTGGTGATGGAGCTGGTGGAGGGCGACAGCCTCGCCCATCTCCTCTCCACCACAGGGGCGTTGCCCGCCCGGCAGGTCGCCCGCCTCGCCGCCCAGGCCGCGGCCGGGCTCGCCGCCGCCCATCAACAGGGCATCGTGCACCGGGACATCAAGCCCGCGAACCTGCTCCTGGACGCCGACGGCGCCCTCAAGATCGGCGACTTCGGTATCGCCCGCTTCCTCGACGACCCGGCCGGCGCGCTCACCGCCACCGGGCAGATCGTCGGCACCAGCCTCTACCTCGCCCCCGAACGCGCCCTCGGCCGGACCACCGGACCGCCCTCCGACATGTACTCCCTGGGCTGCGTGCTCTACCAACTCCTCACCGGCAGACCGCCGTTCCACGCCGACACCGCGATCGCGATCCTCCACCAGCACCTCGACGCGCCGCCCGTGCCCCCGGGTGAGCTCGGCGTCCACCTGCCGCCCGCCTTCGACAACTACCTGATGGGCCTGCTCGCCAAGGAGCCCGAGGACCGGCCCACCGCCCGGCAGGCGGCCCAGTGGTTCGCCACCGGCGCCTGGCAGGGCCACCCCGAGCCGCTGCCCGCCACCACACCGACCGCCGGGCAGCGGACCGTGCCCCCGAGCAACGGTCGGACCGTGCCCCCGAGCAACGGTCGGACCGTGCCCCCGAGGAACGATCCGGCACCGAGACCCGGGCCCGGTCAGCTCCGCCCGACTGGTGAAGCCGGACCCGCGACCACGTACATGCTGCCGTCCGCCTCCGCGCGTACGGGAAGCCGTTCGCGCCGCGTCGCCCGGCAACGGCCGGACGCGCGCCCCCTCGCCTCACGTCGGACCGTCCTGGTGGGTGCCGTCGTCGCGACGGTGATCTTCCTCATGGCCCTGCTCGTCGGCAGGGCGTGGTTCGCGCCGGACGACAGCGAGGCGGAAACGTCACGGACGTCGAACTCCGATCCGTCATCGGCCTCGTCGCCGACGGCGTCTGCGGCATCCACGGCGTCTGCGGCATCCACGGCACCGACGGCATCCACGGCACCGACAGCATCCACGCCACGCACCTCCGCTCCGTCGGGCGGGACGAGCACGTCTCCGATTCCCCTTCCCCCCAACTCCGCTCTCCCGGACGGCGAGGACGGCGAGGAGGGCGAGGAGGACGAAGAAGACGGCTGAGCGGATCTTTCCCGGTTGTGACGACAACCCTTCGGGCTGTGCGTCCGTCTCCTTTGTGACCGAAGCAAGGCCGGTGGCGGCGGCAGGATGCCGGAAAGCGAGCGACAGCGTTGACCCTGCGGCCGACGACGCCCAGCGACTGGAGTGAACGACTGCGCGTGTTCGGGTACGCGGGACGCCCCCGGACCGACATCCGCGATCGGCTCGTTCCGCCCTTCCCGGAGCCGGGGACCCGCCCGTGGGAACTCATGGGCCTCGGCCCGTTACCGGCGTACCGCGTCGCGAGGGCGATGGGCCGGCTGGGGCCGGTGATCGTCGCCGTCCTGGCCGGAGCGATCCGCTTCTGGCACCTCGGGCAGCCGCGGGCCGTCATCTTCGACGAGACCTACTACGCCAAGGACGCCTGGTCCTTGCTGCGGCTCGGTTACGAGGGCACCTGGCCCGACCGCAAGATCGCCGACCCGCAGATCCTGGCCGACCCCCAGGTGATCTCGCTCTCCGACACCCCGTCCTTCGTCGCGCACCCGCCGACGGGCAAGTGGGTGATCGCCCTCGGCGAATGGATGTTCGGCCTCAACCCGCTCGGCTGGCGCTTCATGACGGCGGTCCTCGGCACGCTGTCGGTGCTGATGCTGTGCCGCATAGGACGCCGGCTGTTCCGGTCGACGCTGCTGGGCTGCCTGGCCGGCGCGCTGATGGCGGTGGACGGCCTGCACTACGTGATGAGCCGCGCCGCTCTTCTCGACCTCGTCGTCATGTTCTTCGTCCTGGCGGCCTTCGGCTGTCTGCTGATCGACCGGGACCGCGCGCGGTCCCGGCTCGCGGCGGCCCTGCCGGTGGACGGGGACGGTCACGCCCGCCCGGACCGGGACACCGGCGAACGCGCCGGAACGGGACTGCGCCCGTGGCGGCTCGGGGCCGGCCTCTTCCTGGGGCTGGCGGCCTCGACCAAGTGGAACGGCCTGTATTTCCTGGTCTTCTTCCTCATCCTGACCGTCCTGTGGGACGTCGCCGCCCGCCGCGTCGCGGGAGCACGCCACCCGTACCGCGCGGTGCTGCGCAAGGACCTCGGCGGCTCGGTGCTGTCCCTCGTACCGGTCGCCGTCGTGACCTATCTGGCGACGTGGACCGGCTGGTTCCTGTCCGACGACGGTTACGGGCGGCACTGGGCGGACGGCCGCGGCGGCCCCTGGTCGTGGATCCCGGCCCCGCTGCGCAGCCTGTGGCACTACGAGCACGGGGTCTACCAGTTCAACGTGGGACTGGACGCCTTCCACAAGTACGAGTCCAACCCCTGGAGTTGGCTGGTCCTCGGCCGTCCCGTGCTGTTCTCCTACGAGTCGCCCGAACCCGGGGAGGAGGGCTGCCACGCGGTGTCCGGCTGCTCGCAGGCGGTCCTCGCGCTGGGCACGCCCGTGTTGTGGTGGTCGGGGTGCTGCGCCCTCGTCTATCTGCTCTTCCGGTGGGCGCTGCGCCGCGACTGGCGTGCGGGCGCCGTCCTGTGTGCCGTGGGCGCCGGTTATCTCCCCTGGTTCCTGTACCAGGACCGCACGACCTTCTCCTTCTACGCCGTCGTCTTCGTGCCGTACCTGTGCCTGGCCGTGGCGATGATGCTGGGCGCGCTGCTGGGTCCGCCGGGCATGAGTGACGCGCGCCGTGCCAGGGGCGCGGTGGCGGTGGGCACGCTCGTCCTGCTGATCGCATGGAACTTCATCTACTTCTTCCCGATCTACACGGGTCTCACGATCCCGTATCCGAGCTGGCACACCCGCATGTGGCTCGACACCTGGATCTGAGCTGGACCTGTGTGCTGTCGCGCCGGTCAGTCGACCAGGTCCCCCGGGTCGGTGTTGGCGCCGCAGAGTACGACGGCGATCCTCTCGCCGGGGGCGGGCCGGTAGGGGGCATCGGGGGCCGTGAGGGCGGCGAGGGCGGTGGCGGCGCCGTGTTCGACGGCGAGCCGGCGGTGGTCCCACAGGGCCTGGCGGGCGCGGACGATCTCGCCGTCCGGTACGAGGACGGACCGTACGTGGTGCCGCTGAGCCGCGTGGAGTGCCATCGCGGAGGTGCGGCGGGCGCCGAGGGAGTCCGCGGCCACGGAGTCCACGGTGACCTCGACCGGGTGACCGGCCTCCAGGGCGGCGTCGAGAGCTCGGCAGTTCTCCGGCTCCACGGCGACGACACGGACGCCGTGGTGCCGGGCGGCGGTGGCCACGTCGGTGAAGAGCCCTCCGCCGCCGACGGCGACCACGACGGTGTCCAGGCCGTACAGCCGGTCGCGGATCTCCTCCAGGAGGGTGCCCGCCCCGGCGGCGATGAGCGGGTGGTCGTAGGCATGCGAGGTGAGCGCCCCGGCGGTGGCGGCGAACTCCTGGCAGGCGGCCAGGGCGTCGGCGTACTCCGTGCCGACGAGGCGGACGTCGGCGCCGTACGCGCGCAGCTTGGCCACCTTCACCCGGGGCGCGGTGGCGGGCACGAAGACGGTCGCGGTGATGCCCTGCTGTCGCGCGGCCCACGCGCACGCGAGTCCGGCGTTGCCGCCGGAGGCGATGGTCACCCCCGCCTCCGGGAGCGTGCCGGCCTCGCGGTGGGCCTGGAGGAAGTTCTGCGCGCCGCGCGCCTTGAACGAGCCGGTGTGCTGCGTGAACTCCATCGCCGGCCCCCACTCACCGGGCCTCTACCGGGTCGTCGGCACCCTGGAGGTGGCGGGAGAGCCGCCGGGCTCCTGCTCGGGTCGGCCTCGGCCCCCCTCGGGGCGGCCGCCGCGATCGGGCCGGCGCTGCTGACGGCCGCGGCCGCGGCGGTCCACCTGGGGACAGCCCGCCAAGCACGGGCGTCATCGAACAGGGGGCCGCTGAGCGAATCAGCGCCCCTCAGCGCCCCTCAGCACCCGTCAGCGCCCCTCAGGAATTCCCGCCGGGAACACCGCCCGCACCTCCCACCCCGCGCCGCCCCGGGGCCCGGCGCCCAGTTCGCCGCCCAGTGCGGTCACCCGTTCCTTCAGGCCGACGAGGCCGAAGCCGCCGCCGTGGGCGGCCGCCGGGAGTTGGGTGCCGCCTCGGCCGTCGTCCGCCACTGACACCACCAGGTGGCCGGCGTCGTACCGCAGCCGGACCTCGATACGTGTGGCGTCGGCCGCGTGCCGGCGGATGTTGGTCAGCGCCTCCTGGACGACCCGGAAGGCCGCGGCCTGCACCTCGTGGGGGAGGGCGTGGGACACGGCGGGGTCGCGGCGCAGCACCACCTGCTGGCCCGGGGTCGCGAAGCCTTCGATCAGTTCGGCGATGCCCGCGAGGTCGCCGACCGGGCGGTGGTCGGCGCCCTCGGGACCGGTGTCCCGCAGCACACCGACCGTGCGGCGCATCGAGGCGAGGGCCTCGGTCGCGGCGCGCTCGATGCCGGCCAGGACGAGGTCCAGCTCCTGCGGCTGGGTGGCAGCTGGTACGGGATCCCGTTCCTGCGGCTGGGTGGCGGCCGGTACGGGGTCCCGCTCCTGTGGCTGGGTGGCGGCCGGTACGGGGTCCCGCTCCTGCGGCTGGGGGGCGGCCATCATGCGGGCCACCTGGGTCTGTACGAGGATGCCGGTCACATGGTGGGCGACGAAGTCGTGCAGATCGGCGGCGATGGCCAGGCGTTCGCTGCGGCGGGTCTCGCTGACGGCGACGGTGCGACGGTAGTCCATCGAGCGCAGATAGCCCGCGAGTCCGGCGACGAGGCCGATCAGCAGCAGGCCGATCATCTGCGGGCCCAGCACGTCACTGCTCAGCGTCACGTCGCCGCGTACCGGCAGGACGAGCAGCGCGCCCGCGTCGAGGACGCCGCACACGATGGCCCAGCGTGGCGGGCAGTGCCGTACCGCGATGAAGAACAGACACAGCAGAACCATGACCTCGCCCGGGCCGAACACGACCACCTCTGGGACCAGAAGCGATGCGGCGGTGAGAAGGGCCGAGGCGAGAGCGGGCACGGCGGTGCGGACCTGCGGTGTGAGCCACTCGGGCCGCCGCCCGGCCGGCCACAGCACGGCGGCCAGCCCGACGACCACCACCGCCAGGATCGGCCAGACGGGGCCTGCCGACGGCAGGACGCTCGTTCCGTCGGAGCCCGCGTAGAGAACGTCGACGACGGACGCGGCGAGCAGGACGCCGACGGCGAGGCCACGGGCGCAGCCCCGGGCGGAATCAGACTTCATGCTGCTCACGGTAGGCGCAGCGGCCGTCGGCGGGATCAGCCGAATGGTCGAGGGGCCGCCCGCCGGACATGGCCGTTCGGCCGAGGCGCGCGGCCGGGCCCACGGGCGAGGGTGGAGCCGCATCCTCACCACGGACATCAGGAGTACGCGATGCAGCGCAGCAAGTTCCTCGTCGGCGTCGTCGGCGGTGCGACCGCCGTGGTCGCGCTGGGCGGGCTCGGCACGTATCTGCTCTCCGGCACCGAGTCGACCACCGGGCTGGACGAGCACAGCACGGCATCGGTGGACGGCCACAAGGCACTCGCGGCGCACATCGTCGCGGCCCGCACCGAGGGCAAGTACCACCCGCTGCCCTGGGTCGGCGACAAGGTCACCGGCGTCACCTGCCCGACCGGGCTCGAGGCCGTGGCCGGAGCCACCCTCACCTGCACCGGCAAGAAGAGTGACGGCGAGACCGTCGAGATCCCCGTCCGTGTGACCAAGGCCGACGCCAAGAGCGTCACCTGGAAGTTCGAGCGCTGAGAAGGACAGGGAACATCATCGTGAGCACTGTTCTGGCCGGGTACGGCCTCGTCAAGAAGTACGGCTCCACGACCGCCCTGGCCGGGGTGGACGTGGAGGTGGGCGAGCGTGACTCGCTGGCGATCATGGGCCCTTCGGGGTCCGGCAAGTCCACCTTGCTGCACACCCTCGCCGGAACCACCCGGCCCGACGGCGGCCAGGTGCTGCTGCGCGGCGACCGCATCGACGACCTGGCCGAGGACAGGCTCAGCGCGCTGCGCCGCAAGCGGTTCGGGTTCGTGTTCCAGTTCGGCCAGTTGCTGCCGGAGCTGCCCGCCGAGGAGAACGTCGCCCTGCCGCTGATGCTGGAGGGCACCCCGCGCAAGGAGGCCGTCGCCCGCGCCCGCCGCTGGTTCGCGCCGCTGGGCCTGGACGGGCTGGAGCAGCGTCGCCCCGGCCAGCTCTCCGGCGGTCAGGCTCAGCGGGTCGCCATCGCGCGCGCCCTGGTCAGCGAGCCGGATGTGGTCTTCGCCGACGAGCCCACCGGCGCCCTGGACCAGCGCACCGGCACGGAGGTCGTCCAGCTGCTGACCTTCGCCACCCGGGACACGGGCGCCGCCCTGGTCATGGTCACCCACGACGCCGACGTCGCCGCCCACTGCGACCGGATCCTCCAGGTCCGGGACGGCCGGATCAGCGGCCACCCCCAGTTCACCGCCGCCTGAAGCGTCGCCTGAGCCTCGGCCTGAACCGCGCGCGGTCTGAACCGAGGCCTGAACCGCGGTCTGAACCGCGGTCTGAACCGAGGCCTCAACCGCCGCCTCAACCATCGTCTGACACGCCCCCGCCCGAAGCCCCCGGAGTCCCCATGCGTTCCCCCGTCCTGCCCCTGACCTGGCACCTCGCCCGGTCCTCCGGCCGCCGCGGCCTGCAGTCCCAGCTGCTCGCGGCCGGAGCGGCCGCCGTCGGCTCGTTCCTCCTGCTGGTGATGATCGCCGCCGCCCTCGGCGCCGGCAGCCGCGCCGACCACACCACCTGGCGGACCCCCGACGCCGTACCGGCGAAGTGGGCGACGGCAGTCCAGGCCACGACCACGACGTACGTCCGCCACGAACCCGTCACCGTGGTGAACCTGGCCCAGCTGCCCGGCCGCGCGGCGACCCCCGCGCCGCCCGGCCTGAGCGGCTTCCCGAAGCAGGGCGAGGTGTACGTCTCCCCAGCCCTGGCCGAGCTGCTGCACAAACTCCCCGCCGGCCAACTCGCCGACCGCTTCCCGAGGACGAAGGACTACGGCACGATCGGCGCCGCCGGTCTCGCCTCGCCCGACGAACTGGTCGCGGTGGTCGGACGGGCGCCCGACGACGCGGCTGTCTCGAAGGCGGCCGGGGAGCAGAACTACTACGACGCGGGGTTGACGGAGCGCGCCCCGGTGTCCGGGTTCTCCGGCACCGAGGCGAGCGTGTTCACCGGCGTCGACCAGGGGACCGTGCTGCTGGGCGTGGTGCTCCTCGTCATGCCGGTCGTCGTGCTGGCCTCGGCCGCCGGACGGCTGGGCGCGGCCCGGCGCGAGCAGCGGCTCGCCGCGCTGCGGCTGGCCGGGGCGACCCCGCGGCAGATCCTCGCCATGACCGCCGTCGAGGCGGCGGGTGTCGGCGCGGCAGGGGCCCTGGCGGGCGCGCTCGCCTACACGGCGCTGCTGCCCGCCCTCGCCGAACTGCCGTACGGCGTCGGCGCCTGGTACACCGGCCAACTCTGGGTGGGACTGCCGTGGCTCGCGGCGGTGGTGCTGGCCGTCACCGCACTGATCACCATCAGCGCGGTGACGATGCTGCGCCAGGTGGCCACCTCGCCCCTGGGCGTGGCGCAGCAGGCCGACCCGCGCCGCACCCGAGCGATCCGCCTGGTGCTGTTCGTCGCGGTCCTGCTCTACATCTGGGCGACCACGGGCGACAGCGGCCAGCTGACGCCCCGGCAGCTGATCGCCCTCCTGGTGCTCTTCTACGGCGCGTTCTGGCTGTTCGGCCCCTGGGTCGTGGACCGGCTGGGCCGGATCGTGGGCCGCCGCGCCAAGCGTCCGGCCACGCTGCTGGCCGCGCGCCGGCTCAGCGACGACCCGCGCGGGGCCTGGCGCACCGTCAGCGGCCTGGTGCTCGCGGGCTTCGTGGCCGGGTTCTTCTCCGTCAGCACGCTGGGCTCGGAAGGCCCGAGTCACCAGGGCCAGGTCGCGGTGATCACCGCGAACGCCGCCGACGCCCGACGCACCGCGGCCGAGGCCCGTACGACGCTGCGCGAGGCGGGCGTCACGGCGAGCGTCGCCGTCACGAGTGAGGACGACTACGACAGCCTGCTGGGCGGTGTCACCGGCGTGACCGCCCGTGTCTCCGGCGGGCAGGAGCGCATCGACACCGCCGTCACCGCCCTGACGTCCCTCGGGTCGGGCAGGTACCCGTTCACCCAGGAGTACGTGTCCGCGTCGGACGACACGGTCACCGCCCGCGTCGCCGCCGTCAGCACCGCCACCCTGGTGCTGAGCTTCCTCGTCGCGGCCGCCTCCGCCGGCCTCACGGCCGCCGCGAACGTCCTCGACCGGCGCCGGGTGTACGGCCTGCTGCGGCTGTCCGGCACCCCGCTGAAGGTGCTGGACCGGGCCCGGGTCCGCGAGACCGTCATCCCGTTGGCCGTCCTGGCCGGCGGCACCACCGCGATGGGTGTCTTCGGCGCCGTGCAGCTCAACAAGGCGGTCGGCACCACGATCAACACCTCCGGTGCCGTGCAGCTGGTGATCTGCGTGGTCGTCGGCGCGCTGGCCATGTTCGCCGCGATCACCGGCAGCAGGCCGCTCCTGCGGAAGGTGACGGCGGGCCCGGCACAGACGGCGGACTGAACGCCGCACCGGCGGTGGACCCGCGCAGCCACCCCGCGCGTCAGCTTCGGTGGTTTGTGACCTTCGGCGGGGCGCTCTCCCCGCCCGCCCGGAGAGTGTCCCGAAGGTGGGCGAGGAGGCCGTCGGTGACCTCGGCCAGCTGGGTGACCTGCTGTGGTGAGAGGGCGTCGAAGACGAGTCTGCGGACTGCTTCGACGTGGCTGGGGGCGGCCCGCACGATAGCGGTCCGGCCGGTGGGCGTGAGACGGAAGGTGGCGCCGCGGCGGTCGGTCTCGCACTCCTCCCGTTCGACCAGGCCCCGCCGCTGCATCCGGGCGAGCTGGTGGGACAGACGGCTCTGTTCCCAGGCCAGGGAGGCGCCGAGATCGCGGGCGCGCAGCCGGTGGTCGGGGGTGTCGTGGAGGCGGGCGAGCACTTCGTAGTCGGCGAGGGAGATGCCGTGCTCGTCCTGGAGCTGCCGGCCCAGTGCGCACTGGAGCTGCGCGGTCAGGTTGATCAGCCCGCGCCATGCCTGTTGTTCCTCGGTCGTGCCCGCCGAGAAGAAGCTGACGCCCTCGCGCTACCAGGACCTCACCCGGGCCGCCATGGCCCGCGTGCACGCGCCGGGCGTCAGCGTCGACGTCCATGCGGGCACCGTCGACGGCGTCACGGGTGCGGCCAGGACCCATCACCCGGTGCAGGGCCTGGTCGCCACGCTCGACCCCGGCTCCTCCTACGACCTCCAAGTCCCCGCCGGACACCGCCTGTTCGCGCACGTCATGAACGGGCGCCTGCTGGTCGGCGGCCGGGAACTGCACGCCGGACAGACCGGCTGGTCCGACCCCGTCCCCGCCGAAGCGGGCGGTACGGCGACCACGTCACTGCGTCTCGCGGCCGTCGACCCCGAGCAGCGCGCCCGCGTGATGGTCTACAGCGGTACGCCGTTGCGTGAACCGGTCGCCCTCGGTGGCCCGTTCGTGATGAACACCAAGGTCGAGATCACGAAGGCGTTCACCGACTTCCACGCCGGAGCCTTCGGCCCGGTCCCGCGCCTGGCCCGCCTCGCCTACGACCGATGACAGGGGCCCTCGGCCGCCCCGGAGACGAGCGGACTCCGACCAGGTGCGCGCCGCCCTCCGGCTGCCCTCCGTCGCAGCCCTGCAGGAAGGCCGTGATCTCTCTTCCGCACAGCACCGCCGCGCCATGTGGGGATGGTGGGGGGCAAGTGGACTTTCTGCGCGGCGCGGAGGAGGCGGCCTACCGGGAGCTCACCGCTCCGGACGCCTGGGTTCCCTATCCCGACACCGAACCGGTCCTGCGTGCCCTGCACCAGCGCGGGCTGCGCGTCGCCATCGTCAGCGACTTCGCCTGGGACCTGCGCACCCACCTCGCCCACCACGGGCTGGACGCCTTGATCGACACCTGCGTGATCTCCTACGAGCAGGGCCGCGAGAAGCCCGACCCGCAGCTGTTCCTCAAAGCCTGCGCCGACCTCGGCGCGGACCCGCGCGCCACCCTCATGGTCGGCGACAACCCGGTCCGCGACGGCGGCGCGGCCGCCTGCGCACGTACATCCTTCCGGCGGAACACCGCACCGGTGAGCGCGGCCTGACGGATGTGCAGCGGCTCGTGGTCTGACCGTGGCTGCCCAGCATGACACCGATCGCACCCGCGTAAGGGGGGAGAGTTTCCTCCCCGGATGTTCCTCTCCCGGGATACTTCTCTCCGCTTTTCGCGCCTGTCCTCGCGTGTGAGTCTCGACCGTGAGCAGCCGTTCCTCACCACGGCTGCGGCCCACAGACCCCGCACTGAAGGGAGCACCCCATGCGCGGAGCAGTCATCCACGCCCCTGGCGACGTGCGCTTCGAGAACCTCGACGACCCGGAGATCACTGAGCCGACCGACGCGGTGATCCGTACGGTCGCCACCTGCGTGTGCGGCTCGGACCTGTGGCCGTATCGCGGTCTCGAGCCAGTCGGCGACCCGCACCCGATGGGGCACGAGTACGTCGGCATCGTCGAGGAGGTGGGCAGCGAGGTCACCAACGTCAGGCCGGGCCAGTTCGTGGTCGGGTCGTTCGCCACCTCGGACAACACCTGCGCGAACTGCCGCAACGGCTGGCAGTCCTCCTGTCTGAACCGCGAGTTCATGAGCACCTGCCAGGCCGACTACGTGCGCATCCCCAACGCCCACGGCACCCTGGTCGCCACCGACGAGCACCCGCATGCCGAGATGGTGCCCAGCCTGCTCGCCGTGTCCGATGTGATGGGCACCGCCTGGTACGCCGCCCTCGCCGCCGAGGTGAAGCCCGGCTCGACGGCCGTAGTGGTCGGCGACGGCGCGGTCGGCCTGTGCGGTGTCATCGCCGCGAAGGAACTGGGTGCGGAGCGGATCATCGCCATGTCCCGGCACGATTCCCGGCAGCAGCTCGCCCTCGAATTCGGCGCCACCGACATCGTCACCGAACGCGGCGACGAAGGCATCGCCCGCGTCAAGGACCTCACCGGCGGCATCGGCGCCGACTCCGTACTGGAGTGCGTCGGCACCCCTGAGGCCATGCGACAGGCCCTGCACTCCGCCCGCCCCGGAGGCAACGTCGGCTTCGTCGGTGTCCCGCACGAGGTGGCGGTCGACGGCCAGGAGCTGTTCTTCTCCCAGGTCGGCCTGCGCGGCGGTCCCGCACCCGTGCGCCGCTACCTGCCCGACCTGATCGACCGCGTCCTGACCGGCTGCATCAACCCGGGCAAGGTCTTCGACCTCAGCCTCCCCCTGGACCAGGTCGCCGAGGGTTACCGGGCGATGGACGAGCGCCGCGCCGTCAAGGCCCTGCTCAAGCCCTGAGCGCAGACGCGTCCACACCGGGGCCGCACCCAGGCGGTGCGGCCACAGGACCGGCAACCACCCCCGCTCACCCAAGGACTGACCATGACGACCTTCGCCCTCGTCGGTGCCGGACCCGGTCTCGGGCTTGCCACCGCCCGCCGCTTCGGAGCCGCCGGCCACACCGTCGCCCTCATCGCCCGCGACGCGGAGAAGCTGGACGGCCTGACCGCCACTCTCGCCCGTGACGACATCCAGGCGCGCGGCTACACGGCCGACGTCCTCGACATCGAGTCCCTGACCGCGGCCCTGTACGCGGCTGCGGCCGACCTGGGGCCCATCGAGATCCTCCAGTACAGCCCCGTGCCCCGCGCCGACTTCATGAAGCCGGTCCTGGACACGAGCGCCGACGACCTCGACGCCCCGCTCGCCTTCTCCGTCAAGGGCCCCGTCGCCGGCGTGCACGCCGTCCTGCCCGGCATGCGGGAACTGGGCCGCGGCACCGTGCTGTTCGTCAACGGCTCCAGTGCCGTACGCCCCAACCCGAACGTCGCCGGCACCTCCGTCGCCTTCGCCGCCGAGAGCGCCTACGCCCGCATGCTGCACGACGCCCTCGCCCCGGAGAACATCCACGCCGCCCAGCTGATCATCCCCGGAGCCATCAGGCCCGACGCCGAGAACAGCAGCCCCGACGTGCTGGCCGAGCGCCTGTACGACATCCACGTCAAGCGGGACGGCTTCCGCCACTACGCCGAGCCCCTGCCCGACTAGCCACGGGACGACGCCATGAACCCCGCCCGCCTTCGCGCTCTCGCCCGCGTGGTCCCGGCCGCCGTCCTGCTGCTGGTCATGACCGCCTGCGCCGACGATTCCCCACCCTCCTCCTCTTCCTCCGAGCCCGCGTCGCCGCGGGCTTCGACGGCCCCGGCAGCCACGACACCGACCGGCAGGACAACCGCGATGAACATCCGGCTCACCCTCGACGGCCATCACATCGCCGCGACCCTGAACGACAGCCCCACCGCCCGCGACTTCGCCGCCCAGCTCCCCCTGACCCTCTCCCTGCGCGACCTCAACCAGGCCGAGAAGGTCGCCGACCTGCCGCGCAAGCTGTCCACCTCCGACGCTCCGGAAGGCGCCGACCCCCAGGTCGGTGACCTGGCGTACTACGCCCCCTGGAACCAGCTCGCCACCTACTACCGCGACGCCCCCTACGCGACCGGTCTGGTCATCCTCGGACACATGGCCGACGGCGGCACCGAGCAGCTCGCCACCGCCGACGAGATCACCATCGAAGCCGCGCCCTGACCCGCACCACCGCTCGCCCCTGCAAGAAGGGGGGAGGAGATCCTCCCCTTTTCGTCCGGTTCGCCGCATGGAACCGTCGACGACGTGGCCGCGCCGTCCTCAGCCCGCCGTGACGGCCTCAGCCACCACCTCGATCCGCCGAAAGCCACGCAAGGAGAGACCACACGTATGCCTTCCGCATCCGGGACCACCCCCGGCAAGCTGCCCTTCGTCGTCTGGGTGCTCGCCGCAGGCACGTTCCTGATGGGGACCACCGAGTTCGTCGTCGCCGGCCTGCTGCCGGAGCTGGCCGGTGACCTCGGCGTCAGCGTCTCCCACGCCGGCCTCCTGATCACCGCCTTCGCCATCGGCATGATCGTCGGCGCGCCGACCATGGCCATGGCGACCCTGCGCCTTCCTCAACGCCGGACGCTGATCCTGGCCCTGTCCGTGTTCTGCCTCGGACATCTCGTCGCCGCCCTCAGCACGTCCTTCACGATCGTCCTCATCGCCCGCGTCGTCACGGCCCTGGCCACCGGAGCGTTCTGGTCCGTCGGCTTCGTCGTCGCCACCGCCGCCGCAGGCCGGCACAACGCCACCCGCGCCACGGGCGTCATGATCGGCGGTCTGACCCTGGCCAACGTCGTCGGCGTGCCGATCGGCTCCTTCGCCGGCCAGTTCACGGGCTGGCGCGGCCCCTTCTGGGCCCTGGCCGTCCTCTCCGGGCTCGCCGCCGTGTTCATCGGCCGCTTCATCCCGGCCCAGGAGCAGCACGTCGAGGTGTCCATCCGGGACGAGGTCCGGGCTCTGCGCCAGGGCCGGCTGTGGCTGGCGCTCGGCGCCGCCATGCTGATCATGGGCGGCGTCCTGGCGACGTACACCTATGTCGCACCGCTGCTGACCGACCGCGCGGGCATCCCCGCAGGGGCCGTACCGCTCGTCCTCATCGCCTTCGGCGTCGGCGCGCTGGGCGGCACCACCACCGGAGGCCGCCTGGGCGACCGACGGCCGATGGTCACCACCATCACGGCCGCCGCGGCCACCGCCCTGGTCCTGCTCCTGATGATCCCGCTGTCCGGCAACCCGGTGACGGCCACCCTCCTCGTCTTCCTCATGGGCCTGACCGGCTTCACGGTCAACCCGGTGGTCACCGCCCTCGCCATGCGCTTCGCGGGCGATGCCCCCACCCTCACCTCGGCGCTGACCACGTCCGCCTTCAACATCGGCATCGCCGCCGGATCGGCGCTCGCGGGTACGGCCCTGGAGTCCTCACTCGGCCTGACGGGACCGCCCCTGGTGGGCACCGTCATCGCCACCCTCACGCTGCTGCCCCTGATCGCACTCGCCGTCCACGACTCTTCCAGCCAGGGCCGGATCGTGGCCCGGAGCAGCGCTCCCACGCAACGGCGACGCGACGAACCGGCGACGCAGGTGCCGTCGCAACACTGACTCAAGCCTGGATCCGCGTACTGCCGACACGAAGCCGACGTACCGGCGTACCGGCGTACCGGCGTACCGGCGTACAGGGGGACTCCGCGGATGACGGTGAGCAGCGCGGGCTTCACCGGGAAGGTGGCCGCCGTGACCGGAGCCGGCTCCGGCATCGGCCGCACCACCACCGCCGTCGTCTTCGCCCGCGCGGGCGCCCGCGTCGCCCTGGCCGACCTGTCCCCGGACGGCCCCCGAAAGACCGCACGGCTCATCGAGGAAGCGGGCGGACAGGCCCTGGCCCTCGCACGCTCGGACGCCGCCTCCTTGGCCACCGGCCACGCCCTGGTCGTCGACGGCGGCCGGAGCGTCTGACGGCGTCGCGGCACGGCGTCGTGCCGCAGCAGTTCATCCAGGCACCCCTGACATCAGTCGTGCCGACACATCTCCCCACCTGAAGGGACACCGTGCATCCCACATACGACTTCCACGGCCAGGTCGCTCTTGTCACCGGGGCCGGCGCCGGTATGGGCCTGGCGACCGCCCGCGCGTTCGCCGCCTCCGGAGCCGCCGTCGCCCTCACCGACATCGACGAAGCGGCCCTGAACACAGCCGCGAAGGAACTCACCGACGCCGGCCACCAAGTTCTCGCTGTCACCTGCGACGTCAGCGACGAGGAGCAGGTCGCCGCCGTCGTCGACCGCACCGTGGAGACCTTCGGCCGCCTCGACATGGCCTACAACAACGCCGGCATCCAGATCCCGCCCAGCGACGCCGCCGACGAACCCGCCGAACGCTTCGACCGCGTCAACGCCATCAACCTCCGTGGCGTCTGGGCCTGCATGAAGCACGAGCTGCGGCACATGCGCGCCCAGGGCAGCGGCGCGATCGTCAACTGCTCGTCCCTCGGCGGCCTGGTCGGCCTCCCCGGCCGCGCCTCTTACCATGCCTCCAAGCACGGGGTCATCGGCCTCACGAGCAGCGCGGCACTCGAATACGCCCCGCGGGGCATCCGGATCAACGCCGTCTGCCCCGGCACCATCGACACCCCCATGGTCAGCGACATGATCGCCAAGGGGGAACTCGACCGCGCCGAGGCCGAGGCCGGCCAGCCCATCAACCGGCTCGGCACGGCTGAGGAGATCGCCCAGGCGGTCCTGTGGCTGTGCAGCCCCGGGGCGGGTTTCGTCGTCGGTGTCGCCCTCCCCGTGGACGGTGGCTACGTCGCCCGCTGAAGACAGCCCACACATGAAGGAGAGCTGAGAGACACCATGGAATTCATCAAGCAGCAGCCCAGCAGCAAGGCCCCGGCGGACTGGTTCACCGGCGACGTGTGGTGGGACGTCATCGTGGCCGGCCAGGAACCGTCGAGGATGCGCGCCAACCTGGTCCGCTTCTCGCCGGGCGCCCGCACCCACTGGCACTCCCACGCCCTGGGCCAGACCCTGCACGTCGTTTCCGGGATCGCCCTGATCGGCACGCGGGACGGCACCGTCTTCGAGGCCCACCCCGGGGAGACCGTGGGCTGCCCGCCGAACGAGGAACACTGGCACGGCGCCGCCCCCGACCGGTTCATGGAGCACATCGCCCTGTGGGAGGGCACAGGCGACGGCACCTCCGAGACCACTTGGGCCGAGCCGGTCACCGACCAGCAGTACAACGGCCGCCGCACCCGCGCCCAGTAGCCCCGGCCCATCGGTCACGCATCCGGGGCCCACTCAGCACGGTGCACGGCGCTGCGCTGCCGGCCGCACGTGGTCGTCGCCGCGCCGGCCGCCCGCGAGACGAACCGTCCGGTCGAACTCGTTTCTGAGCCACAAGAGGAATCCATCAGGGGAGAGGAACATCCAGGGAGGAATTCCTCCCCCTTTCCCCAGCTGCGATCGATGTAATGCTGGGAAACATGACCAGCAACGTCCCCCTGAATGAACTGGGAGAATTCCTCAAGAAGCGCCGCTCACAGCTGAGCCCGCGCACGGTCGGACTTCCGTCGACCAGCCGGCCCCGCCGCGTCGAAGGACTGCGCCGTGAGGAGGTCGCCCAGCTCGCCTCGATCAGCACGGACTACTACACGCGCCTTGAGCAGGGCCGTATGCAGGCGTCGGCTCCCGTGCTGGACATCATCGCCCGGGTGCTCCACCTGGACGACGACGAGCGGGGCCATCTGTTCCAGCTCGCGGGCACGACCACCACGCGCACGCGGCGCCGTGGCGTGCAGAAGGTCCAGCCGCAACTGCAGCGGGTGCTGGAGGACCTCGCCTCCGTCCCGGCCATGGTCCAGGGGCGGCGCGGTGACATTCTGGCGTGGAACGGGCTGGCGGCCGCGCTGGTCACCGATTTCTCCCGCATTCCGGAGAAGCACCGCAACTACCCGCGGCTCACCTTCACCGACCCGGCCATGCGCAGCCTGCACGCCGACTGGGAAACGGCCGCGCAGGTGACGGTGGCGCAGCTGCGGATGGAGGCGGCGAGGTATCCCGAGGACCCTCGTCTGATCGCGCTGGTCGGTGAACTGTCCATGCGCGACCAGCAGTTCGCCCAGTGGTGGGGCGATCACCGGGTCGCCGCCCGCACCGTGGGCACCAAGACCCTGATCCATCCGGTCGTGGGCGAGATCACCCTCGACTGGGACACCCTCACCACCAGCACCGAACCCGACCAGTACATGACGGTCTGGACCGCGACCCCGGGATCCCCCGCGCACGAGCGGCTGCGCATCCTCGCCTCCTGGGCCGCCGACCAGAACCTGCCGGCCTCGTCAGGATGGGAAGCATGACCAGCAACGTTCCTCTCAATGAGCTCGGCGAATTCCTTAAGAAGCGCCGCTCCGAGCTGAGCCCGCGCACGGTCGGGCTGCCGGAGACGGGCGGGCCCCGCCGGGTGGAAGGACTGCGCCGTGAGGAGGTCGCCCAGCTCGCCTCGATCAGCACGGACTACTACACGCGCCTTGAGCAGGGCCGTATGCAGGCGTCGGCTCCCGTGCTGGACATCATCGCCCGCGTTCTCCACCTGGACGACGACGAGCGGGGCTATCTCTTCCAGCTCGCGGGCAAGACCACCACGCGCACCCGGCGGCACGGCAGGCAGAAGGTCCAGCCGCAGCTGCAACGGGTGCTGGACGATCTCACCGCGACCCCGGCCATCGTGCAGGGGCGGCGCGGTGACATTCTGGCGTGGAACGCGCTGGCGGCCGCGCTGGTCACCGACTTCTCCCGTATTCCGGAGAAGCACCGCAACTACCCGCGGCTCATCTTCACCGACCCGGCGATGCGCAGCCTGTACGCCGACTGGGAGGGCTCGGCGCGGATCGCCGTGGCGCAGGTGCGGATGGAAGCCGCGCAGTATCCCGAGGACCCGCGTCTGACCGAGTTGGTCGGTGAACTGTCCACACGTGACAAGCAGTTCGCGAAGTGGTGGGGCGATCACCGGGTCGCCGCCCGCACCGTGGGCACCAAGACTCTCAACCACCCGGTCGTCGGCGAACTCGTCCTCGACTGGGACACCCTCACCGCCAACACCGACCCCGACCAGCACCTCACCGTCTGGACCGCCGCCCCCGGTTCCCCCACCCACGAGCGGCTGCGCATCCTCGCCTCCTGGGCCACCGACCAGAACATGGCGCCGTCGTCTTCCCTCCGCTGACCGTTGACGCGCCCACGCCGACGGTGATCCCGCCGGGCTGTACCTCACGCTCTGTCGGTCCGCGGGCGTGACCTGCCGCTCGCGTGTAGGAAGAGCCGAGCACCGCGTCAGCCAATGGCCTGAGTGCCGCACCCGATCGACTGGTCTGCGGCTGCTCGGGGCCGAGGCGGAGGCGTCTCGGAGCGGGTGGCGCGCATCAGCGCGAGTGCGGTCAGCGGTACGAGGGTGAGCGCGGCCGCCACGGTGCCGACCAGCGGGGGCCCTGCCTGCCCCAGCGGTGAGGTCAGGGCGATGCCCGCCGTCCAGGAGCCGACGGCGATGCCCACGTTGGGCGCCGCGCCGCTGAGGCCGGAGGCGAGGGTGGGTGCGGAACCGGCGAAGCGCAGGGCCAGCGCGCCGAGCGCCGGGGTTGCCGCGAAGCCTGTCATCCCCATCAGTGTCACCAGGACGACGGCCGCCACGGGGCTCGGGGAGAGCCAGGTCAGCAACAGCAGGACCAGCGTGGTCGTGGCGGCGGCCGTGAGGAGCGTGGCAAGGGGGTGACGGTCGCCCAGGCGCCCGCCGACCGTGGTGCCCAGCAGGGCGCCCAGACCGTAGCCGATCAGGACCATGGGCACGGCTCCGCCGGGGATGCCGGCCCGCTCGGTGAGCAGGGGCGAGATGTAGGTGTACGTCGCCAGGACACCGCCCATCAGCAGCGTCATGGCACTCAGCGTCAGCCACACCCGGACATCCCGCAGCGCGGCGAACTCGGCCCGCACGGAAGGCGCTTCGCGTCGCTCGTCGGCGGGGATGTACCGGCCGATGACCGTCGCCGCGCCGGCCGACAGCGCGGCCAGCACCCAGAACGGCCCGCGCCAGCCCGACAGCTGCCCCAGCCACGCGCCCAGAGGCACGCCGGCCACGGTGGCCACGGTCAGACCTCCCAGGAGCATGCCCAGCGCCCGTGACGTCGCTGCCGGTCCTGCCGCGGTCGTGGCCACGACCGCGCCGACGGACCAGAAGGTTCCTGTGGCCAGTGCGGTCACCACGCGGGCCGCGAGCACGAGCGCGAAGGACGAGCTGAGCGCGGCGACCAGGTGGCCGAGGGCGAAGACGACGAGCGCGAGGATCAGCGTGGAGCGCCGGGGCAGGTGCAGCGTCGCGACAGCCATCACCGGTGCGCCGATGATCATGCCCGCCGCGAACGCCGTGATCAGCAAACCTGCCTGAGACAGGGAGACATTCAGATCACCGGCGATCTCGGGCAGCAGGCCCGCGATGACGAATTCGGTGGTGCCCATGAGAAACGTTCCGGCGGACAGCACCAGAACGACGAAAGGCAGCTTGCGGGGTCGGTCGTCGGTCATGGATGACATTCGTCGGCATTCTCTTTTCGGGGCGACGTGCGACCGCGGCGGGGTGGGGACGCGGTAGAGCATCGCACCACACGGGCGTTCTGAGAGGGGGAGGAATTCCTCCCTGCTTCATGGCGAAGCGGCGAATGACGTACTCGCGCGTCCGGCGGTCTCCTTGCATGCGGACTACGGCGATGCGGTAGAGGGCGGCGTCGGCTTCGGACTGCCCCGATATCGAAGGGCCGGACACTCACCAGTTGTATCGAAGGGCCGGACACTCACCAGTTGTCAGGACGCCGAGCGGGAGAAGTCCTTACGTCCGTCGAAGCCGGAGCCGGGCCGCGGAGCCTGCGCCGGGCGACCAGGGTCGAGCCTGCGACCAGCCCGAGGGAGACAAGGGTGAGCCGGCCGGCGATGGACGGGCAGTCCGACGGCGTGTCGTAGCCGCCGTCATCGAGCCCGGCCTGACGTTCGAAGTGGTTGAACGCACCGGGGAAGAACGCCTCGTCGAGGGCATACAGCGCGGGGAAGGCGGCAGGCCCGCCGACGAGCGAGAAGGCCGCCCACTGGTCGGCGTGCCGGGCCTCGTGTTCCGCCAGGCGCCGCGTGCGCGGCGAGTCCACCTCCATGCGCTGGTCGGTCAGGAAGACCGTGCCGAACATGGTGCCGGCGCGGACGACTCCGTCGTCCAGGACCACAGCGGTCGTCCCGTTGTCGCCCTGATGCACCTCGCCGCCTTGCCGACGCCGTAGAGCAGGGCCGCTCCGGAGACCGGCGCGTCGACCACCGCGCGGGTGGTCTCCCACAGACCTCCGTCACCTTCGGATCCGGCTACCGCGAAGGAACCGCCGGCCGCCGGCTGCACCGCCGCCCCGGCCGCGACCACCCCGCGCCGCAGCCGGGACGGCGCCCGCCCGCGCAGCGTGCCGACGATGGCGAGGACAAGGCCCACGAGGCCGCCACAGACCAGGCATGCCACCCACCACAACGCCCTGCGGGCTCTCCGGTACCCCGGCCGCACGGCGGGCGCCTGTCGCTCCGGGACGGCCGGCGGGTGTTCCGGAGCGACCGTGGGAGCGGGCCGGTCCAGCGTCGACGTCGTCATGGGCGCCTTTCCTTGCGTTCCGTCAACGGTTTCAATGACCCCGCACAGGAATTGCCAAGGCGTGATCCATCCGCGAGAAATACTCGATTCCGACCCTCACCCGCGGACGCGGGCACGAAAAGAGGAGAAATTCATCCGGGAAGAAGAACATCCGGGAGGAAATTCTCCCCCCTTTACCGATGGTCAGCAGCGGGGTCCGTCCGCGTTGCCAGGGCGGACGGTGGCGTTGTGCAGACGACACCGAGCAGCGCGGCGGCACCGGTCGGCGCACCGAGGGCGGCCGGGACGAACAGGTCGAGCAGTGTCACCAGGGAACTGCCTAGCCTCCGATCGCTGACATCGGGCGGTCCGGCTGGACGAAGGTCGGGTCGTCCAGGCCCGCGCCCGCCTTCTTGCCCCGCATCGCCGTATGCCAGATCCGCGCGATATCCGCGTCCGGTGCGTCCGCGCGCAGGACCGCGCGCAGGTCGGTCTCCTCCCGGGCGAACAGGCAGGTTCGTATCTGGCCGTCGGCGGTGAGCCGGGTGCGGTCGCAGGCGGCGCAGAACGGGCGGGTCACCGAGGCGATCACGCCCACGCGATGCGGGCCGCCGTCCACGAGCCAGCGCTCGGCCGGCGCCGAACCCCGGGCCCGGGAGCCCTCCTCCGTCAGCTCGAAGCGGGTCCGCAGGGAGGTCAGGATGTCGCCTGCCGTGATCATGCCGTCGCGCTTCCAGCCGTGCTGGGCGTCCAGCGGCATCTGCTCGATGAAACGCAGCTCGTAGTCGTGCTCGACCGCCCAGGCCAGCAGGTCGGGGGCCTCGTCGTCGTTCAGGCCCGGCATCAGGACCGAGTTGACCTTCACCGGGGTCAGGCCCGCCTCACGGGCCGCGTGCAGGCCCTCGAGGACGTCCTTGTGGCGGTCCCGGCGGGTGAGGGTCCTGAAGACGTCCGGGCGCAGGGTGTCCAGGGAGACGTTCACCCGGTCCAGGCCCGCCGCCTTCAGCGCGGTCGCGGTGCGCTTGAGGCCGATGCCGTTGGTGGTGAGGGACATCTGCGGGCGCGGCGCAAGGCCGGCGACCCGCTCCACGATGCCGACCAGACCAGGGCGCAGCAGGGGCTCGCCGCCGGTGAAGCGGACCTCCTCGATGCCCAGGGAGGTCACCGCGATGCCGATCAGGCGGACGATCTCGTCGTCCGTCAGCAGGTCGCTCCTGCCCAGCCACTGCAGGCCCTCCTCGGGCATGCAGTACGTGCAGCGCAGGTTGCACCGGTCGGTCAGCGAGACCCTCAGGTCGGTGGCCTGTCGGCCGTAGGTGTCGATCAGCACGTTCCTGAGACCATTCCTCCCTCGTGCCGCGCTGTCTTTGGCACCGCCCCGGAAACGCGGTGGATCGGGCCGCTGACCCGGACCAGAGGCAAGCCACTCGCACGGTTGGCGTGCGCGATGATCTCGGCGGTGATGGAGATGGCCGTCTCTTCGGGGGTACGGGCGCCGAGGTCGAGGCCGATCGGGGAGCGCAGCCGGGCCAACTGCTCCTGGGTGACGCCGACTTCGCGGAGACGGCGAAGGCGCTCTTCGTGGGTGCGCCGGGAGCCCATCGCGCCGACGTAGCCGACGGGCAGGTCGAGTGCCAGCTGCAGCAGGGGGATGTCGAACTTGGCGTCGTGGGTGAGCACACAGACGGCGGTACGGGCGTCCACGGCCGTCTGTGCCAGGTAGCGGTGGGGCCAGTCGACGACCACCTCGTCGGCGTGCGGGAACCGTGCCTCGGTGGCGAAGACGGGTCGGGCGTCGCACACGGTGACGTGATGGCCGAGGAAGCGGCCGGCTTGGGCGAGGGCGGCGGCGAAGTCGATGGCGCCGAAGACGATCATGCGGGGGCGGGTGGCGGCCGCGTGGACGAGGACGGAGAGCTTCTCGGGGCAGGTGTCGGCGTCTCCGCCGACGGCGAGGCGTGCGGTGCGTCCGGTGCGCAGTCGGGCGGTGGCCCGGTCAGCCACTGCCCGGCCGGTCGGCCCGTCGCCGAGCGCGCTGTCGGCGATCCAACTGTCGCCGAGGACGCTCAAAGTGGCGCCGAGCAATCCCTCAGGCCCGTCCACGACCTGGGCGACGGCGGCGGGCCGGCCCTCGACCGCCTCGGTGAGCGCCGCGCCGAGATGCGGCTCTGCGGCCGGATCGACACGCCGCACGAGCACATCGAGTTCCCCACCGCAGGTCAGGCCCACGGCGAAGGCGTCGTCGTCGGAGTACCCGAACCAGGCGCGCTGGGGCGGGCCCTGGTCGTGCAGCACCTGTCGGCACAGTTCGTACACCGCGCCCTCGACGCACCCGCCGGAGATGCTGCCGATGGCGTTGCCGTCTTCATCCACGGCCACCGACGTACCGATGGGCAGGGGTGCGCTGCCGGTGACGTCGACGACGGTGGCCAGGGCGAAGGGGCGTTCCTCGCGGCACCAGCGGTGCAGTGTGTCCGCGATGTTGAGCATGGGGGGGTCTCCAGAGCAGACGGTCGCTGTCGCAGAAGGTGAGCGGGTCGCCGCCGCGTCGACGGGGGCCTAGGGCCCTTCTGATGGATCTCCGCGGCGGCGGCCCGGGAGGGTCCGGCAGCCGTACGGGGGGTTCGGCTGCCGGACCCGGCTATGAAGGCGGCGGTGTCAGAGCAACGCCTCGGCGGTGATGGGCAGTTGGCGGACCCGGCGGCCGGTGGCGTTGAAGACCGCGTTGCCGATCGCGGCCGCCACGCCCACCTGGACGACCTCGCCGAGTCCCTTCACGCCCAGCAGGTTGCCGGCGTTGTCCTCGCCATCCAGGTAGATCGCCTTGATGTCGGGGACGTCGGCGTTGACCGGGACGAGGTAGTCGGCGAGGCTGGCGTTCACTATGCGCCCGTCGCGGTGGTCGGTGACCGTGTGCTCGAGCAGCGCCGTACCGATGCCGCCCACGATGCCGCCGAACGCCTGGCTCTCGGCCAGCTTGGGGCTGATGATCCGGCCCGCGTCGTAGACGCCGAGCATCCGCCGTACCCGCACCAGCCCCAGGTTCGCGTCCACGGCGACCTCGGCGAAGGTGGCGTTGTAGGCGAAGTAGGCGGACCGGTCGCTGCCCGGCCCGTCGTAGGAACCGTTCGCTTCGAGATGGGAGCGGTCGTTGCGGGCCAGCAGACTCTTGTACGTCTCCCCGCGCGCCGGAGTGCCCTGAACGTGCAGTCGGCCGCCTCGCACGACCACGTCGTCCGCGCTCACCCCGTACAGCGGTGACTCGCGGTCCTCGACGGCCAGCTTGATCGCCTGCCGCCGCACCTGGTCGCAGGCGTCGACGACGGCCGAGCCGACGCTGGCCATGGTCGCCGAGCCGCCGTGCGGCGAGGTCGGCGGATACAGGGAGTCGCCGAGCCGGAAGGTCACCGTGCGCATGGTCAGCCCCAGCGCGTCCGCGGCGACCTGGGTCTGCGCGGTGTAGGTGCCCGGCCCCATGTCACTGGTGGCCGCCTCCACCACCGCGGTTCCGTCGGCGTCCAGCCGGGCCCGGGCCTGCGCGGGATACCGCCCCGGGTCGTACACCCCGGTGGCCATGCCCAGGCCGACCAGCCAGTCCCCGTCCCGCGTCGAGCGCGGCTTCGGGTTGCGGCGATCCCAGCCGAACTCGCGGGCGCCGACCGTGTAGCACTCGCTCAGCCGCCGGGTGGAGAACGGCTCGTTGGTCGACTCGTCCTCGCTCGGCTCGTTGCGCCGGCGCAGCTCGATCGGGTCCATGTCGAGGCGGTGGGCGAGCTCGTCCATCGCGGACTCGATCACGAACGACGCCGACGCGAAACCCGGCCCGCGCATCCAGATCGGCGTGTTCACGTCCAGCGGCACCTGCCGGTACGCCTGACGGACGTTCGGCATGCTGTAGAGCATCTGCCCGGCCAGCATGACGGCCTCGTTGAACGTCTCGTACGAGGAGGTCTCGGCGTCGATGTCGTGGATGGCGGCGTTCAGCCGGCCGCGCCGGTCGCTGCCGAGGCGCAGCCGGTACGCGTACGACGGCCTGAAGCCGGTGCCGAAGTACATCTGCTTGCGGCTGAGCACCAGCTTCACCGGGCGACGCGTCACCCGCGCGGCCAGCGCGGCGACGATCGTGTGCGGCCAGCAGCGCAGCCCGCTGCCGAACCCGCCGCCGACGAACGGGTTGATGACGCGCACCGCGTCCGCCGGCAGGTCGAAGACCGCGGCGATCTCGTCGTGCGTGCCCACGATCCACTGCGTCTTGTCCCACACGGTGAGCCGGTCGCCGTCCCAGCGGGCGACGGTGGCGTGCGGCTCCATCGGGTTGTGGTGGTTGCGGGCCAGCTCATACGTCAGGTCCAGCCGTACGGCCGAGGAACGCAGACCGGCTTCCGCGTCACCGCGCGCGTAGTTCGTCGGCTCGCCGGGTTCGGCCTTGGCGATGTCGGTCGAGGGTCGCTCGGCGTCGTAGCGGACCTTGACCAGGTTCGCGCCGTGCTGCGCGGCCTCCAACGTGTTCGCCACCACGACGGCGACCGGCTGACCGTGGAAGAGCACCCGGTCGTCCTGGAAGACCCGAAGCCTGCGCCCGGCCGGGTTGTTGGACCCGGCGTTGTCGCGGTACGGGAGCGTCGGCGCGTTGCCGTGGTGGATCACCCGCAGCACACCGGCGTGTTTCTCGGCGGCGCGCGTGTCGATGGACCTGATCCGGCCGCGGCCGACGCTCGCGTCGACGATGACGGCGTGCACGACACCCTTGACGTCGTGCTCGGCGGCGTACTCCGCCTGGCCGGTGACCTTGAGCCGGCCGTCCACCCTGGACAGCGGTGCGCCTACGGCTGCCTGCGGCTGGGGGCTCATTCCATCTCTCCTACGGTGCGCAGCTGGCGTTCGACGGTCCGCTTCAGGAGCTCGACCTTGAACCGGTTGTGCTGAAGGGGGCGGGCGCCGTCGGCCGCGTGACCGGCGGCCTCGGCCCACAGACGGTCCGAGGGGCGCTCACCGATGAGGGCCCGCTCGACGGCCGGCAGCTTCCACGGCACCGTCGCCACACCGCCGGCGGCGACCTTCGCCTCGCGGATCACGCCGCCCCGGATGTGCAGTGCGACGGCCGCCGAGGCCAGCCCGAACGAGTAGGACTGCCGGTCGCGGAGCTTCAGGTAGGCCGACTTCAGCGGACGCGGATACGCCGGTATCTCGACCGCCGTGATCAACTCGCCTTGCCTGATGGCCTGTTCGCGGTGCGGGGTATTGCCCGGACGGAGCAGGAAGTCGCCGAAGGGGAGGCTGCGCTCCTTGCCGTCCGGGGCCCGCAGGTGGACGGTCGCCTCCAGGGCGGTGAGGGCGACGGCGAAGTCGGAGGCGTGGGTGGCCACGCAGTCGTCGGAGCCGCCGAGGATCGCGTGGCCGCGGTTGTAGCCGCCCAGGGCGGCGCAGCCGGAGCCGGGCTCGCGCTTGTTGCAGTCGGCGGTCACGTCACGGAAGTACGTGCACCGGGTGCGCTGCATGATGTTGCCGCCGATGGTGGCCATGTTCCGCAGCTGGGCCGAGGCGCCGCGCAGCGCCTGGGCGGCCACCGGAAAGAGGGAGTTCAGCTTGGGGTCGGCGGTGGCCACGGCCATCGGGACCAGGGCACCGATGCGGATGCCGCCGCCCGCGGTGGCGGTGATCTCACTCAGGGGCAGGGCGCTGATGTCGACGAGCGTCTCGGGGGTTTCGACGGTCTCGCGCATCAGGTCGACCAGCGTGGTACCGCCGGCGATGTAGCGGCCGCCGCGTCTCCCGGCGTCCAGGGCTTCCCGGACGGTGCTGACGCGGGTGTAGGAGAAGGGATGCATGGGGCCGCTCCTTACTTCCGGGTGGCGGTCTGCTCGACCGCGCGCACGATCTTGACGTAGCAGCCACAGCGGCAGACGTTGCCGCTCATGTACTCCCGGATCTCCTCCGGCGAGCTGGTGTGGCCCTCCTGGATGCAGCCGACGCCGGACATGATCTGGCCGGGGGTGCAGTAGCCGCACTGGAAGGCGTCCTCGTCGACGAACGCCTGTTGCAGCGGGTGCAGCCTGTCGCCCTTGGCCAGGCCCTCGATCGTGGTGACCTCGGCGCCCTCCAGCCGCACCGCCAGCGTCAGGCAGGAGTTGATCCGCTGCCCGTCGACCAGCACCGTGCACGCCCCGCAGGCCCCGGCGTTACAGCCCTTCTTCGAGCCGGTCAGGTCAAGGTGCTCGCGCAGCAGATCCAGCAGCGAGGTCCGGTTGTCGACCGTCACCGTCCGCCGGGTGCCGTTCACCGTCAGGGACACACGGCTGGAGGGTGCCGCACCCGTGGCGGTCGCCTCCTCGGCGCCGGCCAGGAACGTTCCTCCGGCCACCACGACACCGCCCACCGCGACACCGGTGGCGATCACGGTGCGCCGGCTGGGCCCCGAGGGGGACTCACCGGCTCCGGTGGGCGGAGAAACAGCAGAATCAGGGAGTTCAGAGGACATGCGTTCGCCTTTGCATCACGGACGGATCAGTCGTGTACACCAGCGGGAGACCAGGCACGAGATCGACGCCACCGCGGGAACAGGGTGACCGCTCGCCTCGACAGGGCGGCTGATCACGCGGAAAGCCTGCATCACGGGCGTCACCCATGGCAGGGAGAGTTTTGTCCCCCCATGCTTTCCCTTGGCCTTCCCTTGTTTTTTGCCCGCGAGTAAGCGCTAGGTGAAGGATGGGTCGGCCGACCGCCATGACGGCGCTGTCAGGGGCCGTGCCCTGCTCGGGCTCGGCGCGTCCGGCCCGCAGCCGGGTGCTTTCTTGTGGGCCGGGGCGGAGGGTGCACGCGTGGTGACGATATGCTTACGCGCTGGCCCGGAATCCCCGTCGTGCTGTCGTCGAGAGATGTCGCAGGACGGGAGAAGGAGCCGGTCCGGTCGAGCGTCGCGGGGGCGAGGGGGAGGTGAGGGGATGCGGCAGGCAGGTGTGCTCGACGTCGGGTGTCACAGCGCTCTGCTGACGGTGGTGCGGCGGCGTCCGGGTACGGTGCTGGAGCCGGTGTTCTCCCGCAAGGTGCGGCTGAGACTGCACGAGACCCTCGACCGCAAGGGGCGCCTGGACAAGGTCGGCGTGAAGAGTGTCGAGCGGGCAGTGGCCGAGGCCGTCGCCGCCGACCCGCGTCCGCGTGGACCGGAAGTGTTCGCGTTCGCGACCTCCGTCATCCGCGACGCGCCCAACCGTGACGAGATCATCGCGCGTGTGGCACGCACCACCGGCACCCGCCTGCGCGTGCTGTCCGGCGAGGAGGAAGCGCGGTTGGCCTACGTGGCCGCCCGCCAGTGGGCAGGCCCGACGGCTGGGCAGTTGCTGGTCCTGGACATCGGCGGCGGCACAGTGGAGATCGCCCGCGGCACCGGAGACCAGCCCCGCGTCGTCCACTCGCTGCCGCTGGGCGCCCGCAGGATCACCCGGGACTGGCTTCCCGGCGGCACAGTGCCGTCCCGACGTCGCCTGGCAGAAGTCCTGCAGCACCTCAGCCGGTCCCTGGAAGCCGTCCACGGCCTGCCGCAGGCCGAGTCGGGAGGGCGGGTGTTGGCCTGCTCCAAGACCTTCGAACAGCTCGCCCGGCTCACCGCCGCCCAGAGCAGGACACCGCGCACAAGACGGCGGCTGACGTTGCCCCAACTGCACAAGGCAGTCTCCCTGCTGGCCGACGCGGCACCGTCCCACCGTGCCAAGCTGCCGGGCATCTCCCGGCACCGCGCCGAGCAGTCCCTGGCCGGAGCCCTGATCGCGCAGGCTCTCATGGAAGCCTGCGGGGCCAAGAGCGTCGAGATCTGCCCATGGTCCACCAGGGAAGGGCTACTGCTCGAACACCTCGGCGTGGCTCCCACCCCAGCCGGCCGTCCCCGCCTCGTCGGCTGAGCAGGTCAAGCAGGGTGCGGCGGCACGCGACGTTCAGATGTCCCGGAAGATCTCGATCTGTGCCCCCACCGTGTTCAGGCGTTCCGCGAGGTCCTCGTAACCGCGGTTGATGACATAGACGTTGCGCAGGACGGACGTGCCGTCGGCGGCCATCATCGCGAGGAGGACGACGACGGCGGGGCGCAGGGCGGGCGGGCACATCATCTCGGCGGCGCGCCAGCGGGTGGGGCCCTCGACGAGGACGCGGTGCGGGTCGAGGAGTTGGAGGCGGCCGCCGAGACGGTTGAGGTCGGTGAGATAGATCGCGCGGTTGTCGTAGACCCAGTCATGGATGAGGGTCTGGCCCTGCGCGGCGGCGGCGATGGCCGCGAAGAACGGGACGTTGTCGATGTTCAGACCGGGGAACGGCATGGGGTGGATCTTGTCGATCGGCGCCTGGAGCTTGGAGGGTCGGACGGTGAGGTCCACCAGGCGCGTACGGCCGTTGTCGGCGAAGTACTCCGGTGTGCGGTCGTGGTCGAGGCCCATCTCCTCCAGGACCGCCAGCTCGATCTCCAGAAACTCGATCGGCACCCGGCGCACGGTCAGTTCGGACTCCGTGACGACCGCGGCGGCGAGCAGGCTCATCGCCTCGACCGGGTCCTCGGAGGGCGAGTAGTCGACGTCCACGTCGATGTGCGGCACGCCGTGCACGGTGAGCGTGGTGGTGCCGATGCCCTCCACCCGTACGCCGAGGGCCTCCAGGAAGAAGCAGAGGTCCTGCACCATGTAGTTGGACGAGGCGTTGCGGATGACGGTCACGCCGTTGTGGCGGGCGGCGGCGAGCAGCGCGTTCTCGGTCACCGTGTCGCCGCGCTCGGTCAGCACGATCGGCCGGCCGGGGGTGACGGACCGGTCCACCTCGGCGTGGTACAGCCCCTCGGTGGCCGTGATGTCGAGGCCGAACCGGCGCAGCGCGATCATGTGCGGCTCGATCGTCCGCGTACCGAGGTCGCAACCGCCCGCGTACGGCAGCTTGAAGTGGTCCATGCGGTGCAGCAGCGGACCGAGGAACATGATGATCGAGCGCGTGCGGCGGGCCGCCTCCGCGTCGATCGCCGCCAGCTCCAGCTCGGCCGGCGGCACGATCTCCAGGTCGACACCGCCGTTGATCCACCGGGTGCGTACGCCGATGGAGCCGAGCACCTCCAGAAGGCGGTACACCTCCTCGATCCGGGCCACCCGGCGCAGCACTGTGCGCCCCTTGTTCAACAGGGAGGCGCACAGCAGCGCGACACACGCGTTCTTGCTGGTCTTGACGTCGATCGAGCCGGAGAGCCGACGCCCGCCGACCACCCGTAGGTGCATCGGGCCCGCGTACCCCAGCGAGACGATCTCACTGTCCAGGGCTTCACCGATTCGAGCGATCATCTCAAGGCTGATGTTTTGATTGCCGCGCTCGATGCGATTGACCGCGCTCTGACTTGTACCGAGCGCCTCCGCCAACTGCGACTGTGTCCAGCCACGGTGCTGCCTTGCGTCACGGATGAGCTTGCCGATGCGTACGAGGTAGTCGTCTGCCATGGGGTTGAGGTTATCTCAGATATGAGATGGCGCCTCTTGGGGGGTCCGTTCGGGGTGTTGCAGGGTCCGTTCCGGTGACGGGTCGTCAGCTTCACCGGTGGGCCACCGGTGAAGCTCAGTGGCGCCGGGCGTTGCGCGTGCGGCGCCAGCCGAAGGGGCCGGGCAGATCCATCGATGTCGTACGGCGTCCCGTGCTGCTGTGCGTGTGTCGCGGGCCGTTGTGGCCGCCGGTGGTGATGGACCAGGAACGCTTGTTGATGTTCAGTCGCACACCCGGCAGGATGCGGAAGCTCTTGCGGAACGTGAGCGGCATGTGTGCCTCCTTTCGATGCGCGACGGGTACCCCTCCTGCCGGTCCGCATCCCTGATCCTGCTCGGGCGGTCCGTCAGTGCGTTGGCCGTGGTGTCCTCAGCGGCGCTGCTTGGTAGGTGCTGAGCTGCGATAAGGCCATGTGGCACAGTTCACTCAACTCCGCCGCCGCACTGGGCACTTCACCACCTTCTGAAGTCCTGCCGGCAGGGAAACTCCCCTGCCCGTGGCCACCAGCGGCCCATAGCCTCCCTGTGCGTGGCGGAGGCGCTCGTCGACCCCTTCCTCGACCGATGGCGGGGCCGGGAGTCCGATCTCGTCGGCGCCCTCGCCGACCAGGCGGAGACCGCACTGGCCCGCGCTGGAAGGCAATGAAAAGGGGGCAAAGGGGATGGGTAATGACAAGGAGGGGACGGGGGGAGCTGTAACGCCGGAGCGGTCCGCGGTGGCGACCACACCCTGCCCCCGCCGCGGCGAGCCACGGCCGCTCCCGTCGAGATTGGCGCACGCCACATCCGCCCGGGCATGACCAGCCCGCGCCCATGTACTACTGTTATCTCGACATCGAGATATCTGCCGAGGCGCACTGCGGCCCCCACCCCGGTAAGGGGTACCTAACTTAGCCTTACCTTAGCGGATCGGCCAAGAGGGCATGGCGGCAGGATGCGGTGGTACGCGCACATGGAATGAAGGAGACTGTCGTGTCGGCGAACAGCTTCGACGCCCGCAGCACGCTGCAGGTGGGCGACGAGTCGTACGAGATCTTCCGGCTGGACAAGGTGGAGGGCTCGGCTCGCCTGCCCTACAGCCTCAAGGTCCTGCTGGAGAACCTGCTCCGCACGGAGGACGGCGCGAACATCACCGCCGACCACATCCGTGCCCTCGGCGGCTGGGACTCGCAGGCCCAGCCCAGCCAGGAGATCCAGTTCACTCCCGCCCGTGTGATCATGCAGGACTTCACGGGTGTGCCCTGTGTCGTGGACCTCGCCACCATGCGTGAGGCCGTCAAGGAGCTCGGCGGCGACCCGGCGAAGGTCAACCCGCTCTCCCCGGCCGAGCTGGTCATCGACCACTCCGTCATCGCCGACAAGTTCGGCACGAACGACGCCTTCGCGCAGAACGTCGAGCTGGAGTACGGTCGCAACAAGGAGCGCTATCAGTTCCTGCGCTGGGGCCAGACCGCCTTCGACGACTTCAAGGTCGTACCCCCGGGCACCGGCATCGTCCACCAGGTGAACATCGAGCACCTCGCTCGGACCGTCATGGTGCGTAACGGCCAGGCCTACCCCGACACCCTCGTCGGCACCGACTCCCACACCACCATGGTCAACGGCCTCGGCGTGCTCGGCTGGGGCGTCGGCGGCATCGAGGCCGAGGCCGCGATGCTCGGCCAGCCGGTCTCCATGCTCATCCCGCGCGTCGTCGGCTTCAAGCTGACCGGTGAGCTGACCCCCGGCACCACCGCCACCGACCTCGTGCTGACCATCACCGAGATGCTCCGCAAGCACGGTGTCGTCGGCAAGTTCGTCGAGTTCTACGGCGAGGGCGTGGCCGCCACCTCCCTCGCCAACCGCGCCACCATCGGCAACATGTCGCCGGAGTTCGGCTCGACCGCGGCGATCTTCCCGATCGACGGCGAGACCATCAAGTACCTGAAGCTGACGGGCCGATCCGAGCAGCAGCTCGCGCTCGTCGAGGCCTACGCCAAGCAGCAGGGCCTCTGGCTCGACCCGGCCGCCGAGCCCGACTTCTCCGAGAAGCTGGAGCTCGACCTCTCCACGGTCGTCCCGTCGATCGCCGGCCCGAAGCGTCCGCAGGACCGGATCGTCCTCGCGAACGCCGCCGAGCAGTTCAAGACGGACGTACGCAACTACGTCGACAGCGTCGACGAGGCGGGCCAGGAGTCCTTCCCGGCCTCCGACTCCCCGGCCGTCGCCCCGAACGGCGCCCCGTCCAACCCGGTCACCGTGACCGCCCCCGACGGCTCGACGTACGAGATCGACCACGGTGCGGTGACGGTCGCGGCCATCACCTCCTGCACCAACACCTCGAACCCGTACGTCATGGTCGCCGCCGCGCTCGTCGCGAAGAAGGCCGTGGAGAAGGGCCTGACCCGCAAGCCGTGGGTCAAGACCACTCTCGCCCCGGGCTCCAAGGTCGTCACCGACTACTTCGACAAGGCGGGCCTCACCCCGTACCTCGACAAGGTCGGCTTCAACCTCGTCGGCTACGGCTGCACCACCTGCATCGGCAACTCCGGCCCGCTGCCGGAGGAGGTCTCCAAGGCCGTCAACGACCACGACCTCGCGGTCACCTCGGTCCTGTCCGGCAACCGGAACTTCGAGGGCCGGATCAACCCCGACGTCAAGATGAACTACCTGGCCTCCCCGCCGCTGGTCGTCGCGTACGCCCTCGCGGGCTCCATGAAGGTGGACATCACCAAGGACGCGCTCGGCACGGACCAGGACGGCAAGCCGGTCTACCTCGAGGACATCTGGCCCTCCGAGGCCGAGGTCAACGACGTCGTGGCCAACGCCATCGGCGAGGACATGTTCAACAAGTCCTACCAGGACGTCTTCGCGGGCGACGCCCAGTGGCAGGCGCTGCCGATCCCCGAGGGCAACACCTTCGAGTGGGACCCGCAGTCGACGTACGTCCGTAAGCCCCCGTACTTCGAGGGCATGACGATGGAGACCACCCCGGTCTCGGACATCGCCGGCGCCCGCGTCCTCGCCAAGCTGGGCGACTCGGTCACCACCGACCACATCTCCCCGGCCGGCGCGATCAAGGCCGACACCCCCGGAGGCAAGTACCTCACGGAGCACGGTGTCGAGCGTCGTGACTTCAACAGCTACGGCTCGCGCCGCGGCAACCACGAGGTCATGATCCGCGGCACGTTCGCCAACATCCGCCTGCGCAACCAGATCGCGCCGGGCACCGAGGGCGGCTACACCCGCGACTTCACCCAGGACGGCGGTCCGGTGTCGTTCATCTACGACGCCTCGCGCAACTACATCGAGCAGGGCATCCCGCTGGTCATCCTGGCCGGCAAGGAGTACGGCTCCGGCTCGTCCCGTGACTGGGCGGCCAAGGGCACGGCCCTCCTCGGCGTCAAGGCCGTCATCGCCGAGTCCTACGAGCGCATCCACCGCTCGAACCTCATCGGCATGGGCGTCCTCCCGCTGCAGTTCCCCGAGGGCGCCTCGGCCCAGTCCCTCGGCCTGAGCGGCGAGGAGACCTTCTCCATCGCGGGCGTCACCGAGCTCAACGACGGCACCACGCCCCGCACGGTCAAGGTGACCACCGACAGCGGCGTCGAGTTCGACGCGGTCGTCCGCATCGACACCCCCGGTGAGGCCGACTACTACCGCAACGGCGGCATCATGCAGTACGTGCTGCGCAACCTGATCCGCGGCTGACGCGACTGAGCGGTACGGCAGGGTAGTTGAGGGCCGCATCCCCGGAGACGGGGGTGCGGCCCTTCGCCGTCCCCGACGGCCCATCCCGTACGGCCGGTGCGAGAGGGGCGTGCTACAACCAGCCGCGCTGCGCCGCCCGAGCCCCCAGCTGGAAGCGGCTCGCCGCCCCCAGCCGCTCCTGGAGGTCACTCACCCGGCGGCGCAGGGTCCGCAGACTCACGCCCAGGTGGCGGGCCACCGCCTCATCCTTCATCCCGGCCGCCAGCAGCCGGGTCAACGCCCGCTCGCCCTCGGAGAGTTCGGCGTCCTCGACGGGCCGACCGAGCGGAGTCGCCTGCTGCCAGGCCAGGTCGAAAAGCTTCTGCAGGGCCTCGGTCACCGCCGAGTGCCGTACGACGGCGGCGCAGTAGCCGCCCGCCGGAGTGGCGGTCAGCGGGAGCATCGCCCGACGCCCGTCCACCACCAGCAACTTGACCGGGACCGACGGCAACACCCGGGCCTGCTCGCCGAGTTCCACCATCTTCCAGGCATGGGACAGGACATCCGGGTCCTCCAGGGCGGTCGCCGCGTAGACCGTGCGATACACGATGCCGCGGCTGAGCAGATCGGCCTGGAGGTCCAACTGCGGGGTGCGGGGGGCGAGATAGGGAGGCGTGTCGAAGACACACACCTCGTGCTCGGCGTGCGCGTACAGCTCTTCCAGGCGTGCCGCGTTGGCGCCCTCCCCGGACACCACCTCGACCAGCCGGGACGGCTCCTCGCGCAGCAGCCCCGCCTCGTACGCGGTCGCCATCTCCTCGGCGGTGGCGGCGAGCAGTTCGGACTCCGTCTCGCGCCGCCGGATCAGCGCGCGGATCGCCACTCGTGGGTCGACCGCGCGTAACTCGCCCATGGAGTCCGGCGGTTGGAGGAATCCGAGCGCGAGCAACCGGTCGCAGGCCTCCCGCACTCGAGCCGGGGAGGCACCGGTCAGCAGCGCCCAGCCGGCCGCGTCGGCATCAGGTTGGTGGAGGATCGCCTGGTACACCAGCTCGTCGAAGGCGGAGACCCCCACCGCGGACCAAGGGCTCGCGGCAGGGGTCGGTCTTGCCGTGTCGTGTGCCGTGTTCACCATGTCCCGGCACGCTAGACGATCTTTGTTAAGGCTGAGGAGCAGTGGCGGGTCGCCTACTTCAGGCCGAACGCCCGCAGCACGGTCTGGTCGATCCCGTTGCCGTCGCGGTCGGCGGCCCGGACCCGCAGCGACACCGACTCTGCGCCCTTCGCCGGCTTGAACCGCGCCTCGCCGTTCTTGACCCTCACTTCCTTCCAGGACGTGCCGTCGTCGTAGGAGACCCAGGCCTTCAGGCTGCTCGCCTTCACGCTCCCCAGCTGGTTCGCGACCGGCAGCCCGATCTCCAGCTCCCGGCCACTTCTGGCCCGGTTGAGGAGGTCGAGGCCCTTCGGGGCGATGCCGACGGTGAGCAGCGGCAGCGCCGTCGTGGTGTCGGTGTGCGCCGACGCGAAGGTCCACTCGGTGTGCGTGCTCGTGGAGTACTTGGCCCAGGCCGCCCGGCGCTGCACGTCCAGTTCGAAGCGGTACGAGGCCTTGTCCGCGGCCACGTCGAAGATGCCGTATCCGCTGGACGTCGAGTCACCGACGGGCTCTCCGTCCGCGTAGAGCTTGCCCTGCGCGGTGGTGTCGGTGCCGTCGACGTATCCGTAGTGACCCGGCGTGGAGTCGCTCAACTCAGCGACGGACATGGTGAGTTTGTCACCGGTGCGTTCGGAGAGACCGTACTCCTCGCTGGTTCCCGGGCGGACGACCTGGCGCAGCCAGTTCTCGGCGGGCTCTGTGCCCGGCTCGCTGAAGGTCCGCAGCGGGCTCCACTGGCCCCTGAGCGTGTTCCAGTTCGGATAGACGACGTGCCAGGTACGGGTGTCGGGATCGACGTAGTAGTACTCGTCGCGTTCCGTGCCCAGCTGCATGTAGTCGCTGTTCTCGACTCCGAAGAGCTGCCAGGGGCGGAAGGTGTACAGGGTGTCCGCGCCGATCTCGCCGGCCGTGGCTCCGTGGTAACGGGCCTTCCGCTTCACCGTGTTGGAACCGTCCAAGCGGTACGTCTGGTTCGCGGAGATGGCGCCGCTCTGCGCGGCGAGCAGGTTGTAGGCATACGGACTGGCCGGCGTGCCGCTCAGCTTCAGCGTGACCTTCTTGCCGGTCTTCAGCAGGCCGGTGAGCTTGGCGCCCTCCTCACCGGTGGCGATCATCAGCGGGACCGTGGTCGCCCGGTCCACGGCCTCGATCCAGAAACCGGGGGTCTTGCGGTATGCGATGAGGTAACCCGCGCCGGCCTTGGTCGCGTTGTCCAGAGCGCTCTGTGCCCGCTCCGTGGCGCCGAGCGCGACCACCGCCACCTTGCCCTTGACGTCGAGCCCCGCGAAGTCGGCCTCGGTACCGCCGCCCGCGTCCACCGCCCGCACCGTGTGGTCACCGCTGATCTTCAACGGGAAGTCCTCGTACGTCTGGGAGTAGTAGAGCGAGGACAGTTCGGACTTCTCCGGGCTGGTGACGCTCGCCGTCAACTCCTTCGCGTACAGCCGGAACTTGGCGGAGAACTCCAGGGTTCCCTCGGTGACCTGCTCGGTCGGCGTCACATAGACGTGGTCGGTCCAGAAGCCCTGGCTGTAGGTGAGCCCCCAGCCGCTGCCCGGCCCCTCGCGGTGCACATTGGTGCTGAAGCCCTGGAACTCCGAGTCCTGCTTCGTCTTCGGCTTGATCTCCACCGCCTTGCGGGCGTCCAGGACGACCTCGGTGTCCCCGTTCACCTTGATCTCGGGGTTGACGACCACGGAGGTACCGACGGTCACCCCGCCCGCGTCGCGGTCCGGGATCCAGGTCGAGATGGAGTAGGTGCCGGCGGGAACCTGCCAGGTCCAGCCGGAGCCGAGGAAGCCGTACTCGTCGGGGTAGGCGCCGTTCAGCTCCATGAGCGTGTAGATCGACCCGCCGGTGGGCGGCTTGCCGTCGCGGCCCAGGAGCGAGACCTTGAGGTCGTACGTCTTCGGCGCCTTCTCGAAGCCGACGCCCGTGGTGACCCGGATGCCGTCGGCGGTCGCGGTGATGTGACCCGCGTACCGGCCCTCCGCCTCCTTCGCGGGGTCGACGCCGACCGGGACCGTGGCGGTGCCCCGCGCGGGCACGGTCAGCGTGTCGTTGCCCAACGTGACGTCGGCGAGCGACGACGAGATCTTCAATTCCACCGCTTTGTCGGTGGTGTTGGTGTACGTGATGTCCTTGGTGGCGACCTCGGTGTCGCCGTCCTCGAACTTGCCGAAGCTCAGCGTCGGCGTCGCGAAGACGCTCTGCTCGACGGCCCGCACGGCGTCGACCCGCCCGTCGCCCTGCTCGAACACCGAGTTGTCGGCATTCGTCTTCGCCGTGCTGGCCAGCGCTTCCTTGATCTGCTGACCGGTCCAGTCCGGATGCGCCTGCGCGACCAGCGCCGCCGCGCCCGCGACATGCGGGGTCGCCATCGACGTACCGTTCGCCGTCGTGTAGTTGTCGTCGACCGGCGTCCCCATGGTGGTGCCGGCGGCACGCGCCGCGGTGATGCCCACGCCCGGTGCGGTGATCTCCGGCTTGACCGCGAAGTCACCGGGGCGCGGGCCTCGGCTGGAGAACGACGCCAGCCGGTCCGACTTGTCGACCGCGCCCACGGTCAGCGCCGAGTCGGCGATGCCCGGGGTGCCCACGGTCTGCTCGCCCGGGCCCGCGTTGCCCGACGCGATGACGAAGAGGCTGCCGGTGGACGCGGACAGCTCGTCGACGGTCTCACTGAGCACGTCGGAGGGGCCGTACGCCGTGCCGCCCAGCGACATCGAGACGATCTTCGCGCCGGAGCGAGCCGCCCACTCCATGCCCGCGATGATCCAGGACGTCTGGCCCTGGCCCGCGTCGTTCAGCACCTTGCCGACCAGCAGTTCCGCGCCCGGTGCCACGCCCTTGCGCCTGCCGTCCGAGGCCGCGCCGGAGCCGACGATCGTGGACGCCACATGGGTGCCGTGTCCGTGACCGTCCCGTACCGCCTGGTCCGGCACGAAGCTCTGGGACTCGGCGACCTTGCCGGCGAGATCCGGGTGTCCGGTGTCCACGCCCGTGTCCAGGACCGCGACCTCGACGCCCTTGCCGTCGTAGCCCGACTGCCACACCTCGGGCGCGCCGATCTGCGGGACGCTCGTCTCCAGCGACACCTTCACCTTGGCGTCCAGCCAGATCTTGTCGATGCCCCCGCCGAGTTGCCGCGCGGCCTTCGTCGCGGGTTCGGTGCCGAGCGCGGGCGCGATGTCCGCCCAGAACGCGGTCGACTTCTCGGCACTCAGCGCCGCGCCGTCGATCCCGGGCAACGCGAGCGTGCGGCGGGCGCCGTCGGGGGTCGCACCGCCCTTCGCGTAGGTCGCGATCACGGGCGTGGTGCGGGTCCTGGCATCGGTGTAACCCTGCTCCACCAGCCGGGTGACGTTGAAGAGGGCCGGGTCGAGGCGGCCCGCCTGGACCAGCGGGATGGCGTCCGCCGGCAGGACACTGACCTCGCCGTCACGTTCGCTCGACAGGAACGTGGCGGCCTCGCGGCCCGCACCGCGCCGCACATCGACGGCGTACTTGCCGTCCGGCCCGGCGGTGAGCGAGACGGTGTCGCCGGTGATGAGGGTGACGGTCTGCGTGGTGACCGGGGTCGCGGTGTCGGTGTTCCTGGTGCTGGTGCTGGTGCTGGTGCTGGTGCTGGTGCTGGTGCTGGTGCTGGTGCTGGTGCTGGTGCCGGGGCCGGGGCCGGGGCCGGCCGCCGCGGGCGTGATCGCCGCCGCGAGCAGACCGGCCGCTCCTGCCACGGCCCCGAGGGTGTGGAGTCTTCGCATGGGTGTTGCGTCCTCCCCTGAACGCTGACGAACGCTTCCGACCTGGTGGGCGGAAGCCAGTGATCAGAGTGGGCGGCACGCCGAGAGAGACTCAAGGGGTTCCTGTGGCCGGTCCGTGCCAACGCCCTCTTCGGTCAAGGTAGTTGGCGGCTTCCGTACGTCCCCCTACGGAGCGCCGTCCGCGCCCGCCGACCAGGTCGCACGGCTCCGGCTCAGCCGGAACACAGGGTTCCCCCAGCCAACCGGGACAGGATCAGGACATGGCTGGCATCTCCGCGACCCGAAACGGCCGAGTTCGTGTCCTCATCGTCGATGACGAACCCGGGCTCACCGAACTGCTGTCCGTGGCCGTCACGGAGGCGGGCTGGCGCCCCTATCCGGCGGCCGACGGGTACAGCGCGCTGCGGGCCGCGCGCGGCTGCGCCCCGCACGCCGTCGTCCTCGACGGGATGCTGCCCGACCTCGACGGCCTCCAGGTGCTACGGCGACTGCGCTACGAGAACCCGAAGCTGCCCGTGCTCATGCTCACCGCCCGGGACGGCCTGGAGCACCGTATCGACGGACTCTCGGCGGGCGCGGACGACTATGTGACCAAGCCGTTCTCCCTTGAGGAGGTCGTCCTGCGGCTGCGCGGCCTGCTGCGCCGGTCCGGCGTCGAGGAGAGCAGATCGTCGGACGACGGCGCCCTCGTGCTCGGCGACCTCGTCTTCAACGAGGAGACCCGCGAGGTGCACCGCGACGGTACGCCGATCCGGCTGACCGCCAAGGAGTTCGAGCTGCTGGGCCTGTTGCTCAGCCATCCGCGCCAGGTGCTGAGCAAGGCCCAGATCCTGGACCACGTGTGGAGCAGTTCCTTCGACGGCGGCGGCAACCTGGTGGAGGTCTACATCTCCGGCCTCCGCCGCAAGATCGACAAGGGCAGGGCACCGATGATCCACACGTTGCGGGGACTCGGATACGTGATCCGGGCGGGGGAGGACGCAAGATGAACGGTCCGGGCGAGGCAGGACGCAAGATGAACGGTCCGCGCGGGGCTGGACGGAAGAAGAACGGCCCGGGCAGGGCAGGACCGAAGACGAACGGTCCGCTCAGGAGCAGGTCACTGCGCACACGCCTGCTCTTCTTCATCTCCGCCACGCTGGTCGCGGTGTGCGCCGCGATGACGCTGGCCACGGTCGTCGCGCAGCGCGCCTCGCTGCTCGGCGCCCTCGACGAGCGCGTCACCAACGCCGCCGAACGCAGTCTGGGCGGGGTGAGCGTCGGCCCGCGCGACCACACCGATCTGACGTTCCTCAGGGAGCAGGGCCAGGCAGTCGGCACCCTCGCCGCACGCCTCGACGGCGACGGGAACATCACCTCCGCCGAGGTCATCGGGGCGAGCGGCGACCCGGAGACCCTCAGCGCCGAGCAACGGGCCGCCCTCGACGGCATCGCGGCCGACGGTTCGACGCACACCCGAAGCGTGCCCGGCCTCGGCACCTACCGGATCACTGCCCTCGGCGACGACGGGCTGTACGTCCTGACCGGCCTGCCGATGGACGACGTACAGGACATGATCGGCGCTCTGGTACTGGTCGAGGCGGTGGTCGCCGCCGCCGGCCTCACCGTGGCGGCCTGCGTCTGCGCGGTCGTGATCCGACGTCAGCTGCGCCCCCTCGGCCGGGTCGCCGCGACGGCCGTCGAGGTCTCCCGCTCCCCGCTGGACCGGGGCGAGGTCACCGGCCTGACCCGGGTGCCCGACCGTGACACGGACCCCGGCAGCGAGGCCGGCCAGGTCGGCGCCGCCCTCAACCGCATGATCGACCACGTCGAGGCCTCCCTCGCCCAGCGGCAGCGCAGCGAGGAACGCATGCGCCGCTTCCTCGCCGACGCCAGCCACGAACTCCGTACGCCACTGGCCTCCATCGCCGGTTACGCGGAACTGATGAACCGGGGCACCGACCGGATCGAGCCGACGCTGGCATGGCGGCGCGTCTCGGCCGAGTCGGCCCGGATGACGGGCCTGGTGGAGGACCTGCTGTTGCTCGCGCGGCTGGACGAGGGCCGCCCGCTGGAGTCGGCCGAGGTGGACCTCGCGGCCCTGGTGGCCGAGGCGGTGTGGGACGCGCGGGCGGCCGGCGAGGACCACACCTGGCAGCTCGCCCTGCTCCTGGACGCCCCGGCCCTGGTCACCGGCGACGAGGCCCGCCTGCACCAGGTGCTGGCCAACTTGTTGGCCAACGCCCGGGTGCACACGCCTGTGGGCACGACGGTCACGGCGTCCGTCGAGGCCACCGCCGACCGCTGTGTGATCCGCGTACGCGACGACGGCCCCGGCATCCCGCAGGCCCTCCTCCCCTCCGTCTTCGAACGCTTCACCCGCGCCGACGCCTCCCGCGCCCGCGCCCACCCCCACAAGGGCGGCTCCGGCCTCGGCCTCGCCATCGCCGCCGCGATCGTCTCCGCCCACGGCGGCCGTCTCGACGTCACCAGCGAGCCGGGCCACACCGAGTTCACCATCGAACTCCCCCCGACCGGCACCACCGAACTCCCGACCATCGACACGGTCTC
This sequence comes from Streptomyces sp. CA-210063, assembly GCF_024612015.1. Taxonomy (NCBI): domain Bacteria; kingdom Bacillati; phylum Actinomycetota; class Actinomycetes; order Kitasatosporales; family Streptomycetaceae; genus Streptomyces; species Streptomyces sp. CA-210063. The sequence goes on along the minus strand of NZ_CP102512.1, from coordinate 2,401,817 downwards.
GGCCCCTTCGGTTCCGTCGATGCCCACGGTGCCGTCGATCACGGTGTGACCGCCGGGGGAGGCCTACGGGACACGACACCGGGCTAGTGCCGCGTCAGCCAAGGTTCGCCCCGTCGCGACGCCCGGCACGCTCCCCCATTCTCGGCTTCGCTCGAACGGGAGGGGCCCCCACCGCCGCACCGGCCGAAAGCCCAAGTACGTCCGGTCCATCGACGAGGACTTCCGGCCGGCACGCCGAGAGCACGCACCGGACGCCGCTCCTTGACGGGCAAACCTTGGCTGACGCGGCACTAGCCTTGCGGGATGGTGGGGGAAGAGGACTTCGGTCCGCTGCTGCAACGACTGCTGGACCGCAGGGGCCTGGACCCGACGGCCTTGTCCCGACTGGCCGCGTCCCCACCGGCCCCCGCTCTCCCCGAGTCCGAACTGCGAGCCGCCCTCGCCGGTGCCCCGCCGAGCCCGTCTCTCCTGCGCCGGCTCGCGCCCGCACTCGGTCTCCACACGGCGGACCTCTTCGCGATCGCGGGCGTCGGCATCCCCGACGACCTCGCCCCGCTGGACGCGACGGCCGGCTCACGCGTGCCCTACCTGGTCCGAGACGCCGTCGCCCTCCCGCCGGACCAACGGAACGCCCTTCGCCGACTCGTGGCGTCCCTGCCCCAGAAGCAGCGCACGCAGCCCGTCCCCGAAACACCGCGGCACCAGCAGTACCCTCCGGGCCCCGGCGCACTCCTCATGCGCATGATCCGAACCCGAAACCTTGGCTGGACGGCCACCGCCCACACGTTCCTGGTGCTCACCGGCCGATACTGGTCCGCCGCCACCTACGGCGGAGTGGGTCGCGGCCGTAAGCCGCTGACCCCCGACCTCGTGGCCGATTTCGCCGCGCTGCTCGACGTCCCGGCCGCCGACCTGGAAGCACTGACCGGCGTCTCCCCGCCCACCACCTCCACATCGCCGACCCCGGCCGTCCCCGGCGTCGCCGAACTCATCTGGGACGTACGCCGCCTCACCGCGAGCCAGCTCCGACACGTCGGCGACACCGCGGAAGCCATGCGCGAGCAACTGCCCGACGGGGGCCCCGTCTGACGGTGGATCCCATCTGGCGGCCGGCTGCTCCACAACCGCCTCACCCACTCATGGAGGACCCGATGCGTCGTGCCCCACTGCCGTACGTCGACGAGCACGCGACCGTCGTCACGGCCGCCCCCGACGCCGTCTGGCAGGCCCTCGGTGAAGCCCTGGACTCGGCCTTCTCAAGCCCCCGGGCGAGCCGTTACGCGGGCCTCGTGGGCTGCGCCGACCGTACGGCGTCCGGGTCACGGCCCCCGGCCGAGGGCTCGACGTTCCCCGGCTTCCGCGCGGTGACCGCGATCCCGGGCGAGGAGCTGAGCCTCCAGGGCAGGCACCACTTCTCGACGTACGCGTTCACCTTCCGCCTCGACCCCGCGGGCCCCGGCCGCGTCCGCCTACGGGCCGAGTCCCGTGCCGTCTTCCCCGGCCCGTTCGGCACCCTGTACCGGCTGCTCGTCATCGGCACAGGCAGCCACGCGCTCCTCACCCGCCGCCTGCTCACCTCGATCCGCCGCCGCGCCGAACACCCCTGACCACGCGCGCGCACTCGTGTGGGTGCGCGTCAGCCGTTTACAAGCGCGGTGCTCCGCGCTAGCTTCCGAAGAAGGTGGGGGTGGGAGCGCTCCCATAAAGCGGCGGACCGGAACCCGCCGCCAGGACCGCTCCCACCCCGCACCACTCATCCGCACACATGCACCTGCGCACGCACATGGACACGCGCACGTTCCTCCAAGCCGTACACGCAAGGAGTGTTTGTCATGCACGTGACAACTCTACGATCAAGGCTGCCCCGGCGCCACCGAGCTCTCCTTCTCGTCCTGCTCGCCCTCGTGACCACGATCCCGGCGCTCGGCCTGGTCGTCACGGCCGGCAGCGGCAAGGCGGAGGCGCACGGCACTCCGATGAAGCCCGGTAGCCGCACCTTCCTGTGCTGGCAGGACGGGCTGACCGACACCGGCGAGATCAAACCGGTCAACCCGGCCTGTCGCTCCGCACAGCAGGTCAGCGGCACGACCCCGTTCTACAACTGGTTCTCGGTGCTCCGCTCGGACGGCGCGGGCCGCACCCGCGGCTTCGTCCCGGACGGCCAGCTGTGCAGCGGCGGCAACACCAACTTCACCGGGTTCAACACCCCCAGCGCCGACTGGCCGTTGACCCACCTCACCTCCGGCGCGACCGTCGACTTCTCGTACAACGCGTGGGCGGCGCACCCCGGTTGGTTCTACGTCTACATCACCAAGGACGGCTTCGACCCGACGAAGACGCTCACCTGGAACGACATGGAGGAGCAGCCGTTCCTGAGCGTCGACCACCCGCCGCTGAACGGCAGCCCGGGCACGGTCGAGGCCAACTACTCCTGGACCGGGCAGCTTCCGGCCAACAAGTCGGGCCGCCACCTCATCTACATGGTCTGGCAGCGCTCGGACAGCCAGGAGACCTTCTACTCCTGCTCCGACATCGTCTTCGACGGCGGCAACGGAGAGGTGACCGGCATCAAGGAGCCCGGCAACCCCTCCGACCCGGTACCGGGCGAGTGCGCCGCGACCCGTCGTACGACGGGCAGCTGGACCGGCGGCTACCAGTCCGAGGTCGTCGTCACCAACACCGGCGACGTGCCGATGCTGGGCTGGATGGTCAACTGGACACTGCCGGCCGGGCAGAAGGTCGACAGCCTCTGGAGCGGCAGCGCGACCTACACCGGACAGAACGTGATGGTGCACAACGCCAACTGGAACGGGGCGTTGGATCCCGGCGGAACCGCCACGTTCGGGTATGTGGTGCAGGGATCGGGAGGTGATCCCGCGACGACCCTGCCCTGCCGGGTGGGCTGAGGGGCCGGTCCGGCGGACAGGTGAAGGTGCTCGGGGCGGACCGGGTGGGCAGGCGGTGCGGGCCCACCCGGTCCGCGAGCCGCGGCCGGTACGGGGGAGACCGGGCGCGGAGGAAGCGCGGCTGGTGAGACCGAGCGACAAGACAACGTTGTCGAGTGGTCTGAACACGACTCTACCGTTTCAACGTGCAACGAAGTCAAGCCGGTTGGGGTCGGGTGCGTCACAGGCGTTGTCGGCCGCCGGCCGCACCGTGCGGGTCTCGCCCCGGGCACCGGCGGTCCATGACCGCCGGTGCCCGGGTACGGGGTCTTCGTCCTGGCGTCAGGACAGCAGCTCCACCTCCGCGAGTGTCGCCGTGTCGTCGAGGACCAGTCGGTAGTGGTCGTACGCCTTCGGGACGGGGACCGAGAAGGCCCGGGTCTGACGGTCCCAGGCGAAGGATTCGCCGGAGCGCCGGTCGAGGGGCTTCCAGGTGGCGCCGTCGGTGGAGGCCTGGAGGGTCCAGCCGGTCGGTGCCTCGGTGTGGTCGGAGGAGGTGAGCGTGTACTGAACCGCCTTGGTACCGGCGGGCGTTGGGAGCGGCACCGTCTTCACGGACCCCTTCGTCGACGACGTGTTGTCGAAGAGTTCGCCGTCGCCCTCGATGGCGTCCGTGCGCGGTGTCGGCGCCTTGTCGTTCTTCGTGATCGACACCGGGGCCGCGCTCTCGCCGGTGCCCCAGCGGGACGGCTGCGGGCCCATGTCGAACTTCAGGACGCCGCCCCGGGAGATGAGGGAGTGCGGCAGTGAAGTCGACGTCCAGGGCTTGCCGTTGACCTTCAGGCCCTGCACGTACACGTTCTTCGCATTGTTCTTCGGGGCCTCGACCACCAGGTCCCTGCCGTTCTCCAGATGGACGGTCGCCTTGGTGAACAGGGGGGAGCCGATGGCGTATTCGCCGCTGCCCATCACCAGGGGGTAGAAGCCGAGGGCGGAGAAGAGGTACCAGGCGGACTGTTCGCCGTTGTCCTCGTCCCCGTGGTAGCCCTGGCCGATGTCGCTGCCGACATAGAGGCGGGAGAGCACCTCGCGGACCTTCTCCTGGGCCTTCCAGGGCTGTCCGGCGGCGTCGTACATGTAGATCGCGTGGTGGGCGACCTGGTTGGAGTGGCCGTACATGCCCATGCGTACGTCACGGGCCTCGGTCATCTCGTGGATGACGCCGCCGTAGGAGCCGACGAAGTCGGGCGAGGCCGTCTCCGGGGTGGAGAAGTAGGTGTCCAGCTTCTTCGCCAGCCCGCCGCGACCGCCGTACAGGTTGGCGAGGCCCTTGCTGTCCTGCGGCGCGGAGACGGCGTAGCCCCAGCCGTTGGTCTCGGTGTAGTCGTGGCCCCAGACGCGGGGGTCGTACTTGGCGGAGTCGAGCCGCCAGGCCCCGTTGCCGTCCCGGCCCTGGAAGAACCCGGCGTCCTTGTCGAACAACTCCACATAGTTCTGGGCCCGGTTGAGGAAGTACGCCGACTCCTCCTGGTAGCGCTTCTCGCCCGTCTTCCGGTACAGGGCCTGGCCCATGCGGGCGATGCCGTAGTCGTTGAGGTAGCCCTCCAGCGCCCAGGACAGGCCCTCGTGGGTGTCGGTGCTGGTGTAGCCGAGGAAGGGCGAGGAGGCCATGCCCTTGCGGCCGACGCCCGCCGACGGCGGGACCACCGTGGCGTTCTTGACGGCCGCCTCGTACGCCGTCTTCGCGTCGAAGCCGACGCCCTTCACGTATGCGTCCGCGAACGCCACGTCCGACGACGTCCCCGTCATCAGGTCCGCGTAGCCGGGGGAGGACCAGCGGGAGGTCCAGCCGCCGTCCTTGTACTGCTGCACGAAACCGTCGACCATCTCTCCTGCCTGGCGAGGTGTCAGAAGAGAGTACGCGGGCCAGGTCGTCCGATAGGTGTCCCAGAAGCCGTTGTTGACGTACACCTTGCCGTCGACGATCTTCGCGCCCGTGTGCGTCGGGGTGTCCGGGCCGGTCATGGGGGAGAAGGGCGAGGCGTACTGGTGCTTCGAACCGACCTTCTCGAAGCCGGAGTTGGGGTACAGATACAGCCGGTAGAGGTTCGAGTACAGCGTCGTGAGCTGGTCGGGGGAGGCCCCTTCGACCTCCACCTTCCCCAGGACGCTGTCCCACTGGGCCCGCGCCCGGTCCTTCACCGTCTCGAAGGACGTGCCGTCCGGGATCTCCTGGCGCAGGTTGTCCTTCGCCTGGTCGAGGCTGATGAGGGAGGTGGCCAGGCGCAGCGTCACCGTGCGGTCCGAGCCCGCGTCGAAACGGAGGTGGCCCTTCACGCCGGTCGAGTCGCCGTCCGTGACCGGCGCGTCGAAGACCCCGTGCACGAAGAGGCGGGTCGCACCCGTCGACAGGCCGGACTTCACATCCGAGAAGCCCGTCACGACCCCGGCGTCCTTGTCCAGGGTCAGCCCCGCCTGGTCCGTCACATTGTCGAAGAGGACGCTCGCGTCGTCACCGGGATAGGTGAAGCGCAGCACCGCCGCGTGGTCCGTCGGCGCCATCTCGGCCTTGACGCCGTTCTCGAAGCGCACCCCGTAGTAGTACGGCCGGGCCGTCTCGTTCTCGTGCCGGAAGGTCAACGCCCGTGCCGTACGGCTCAGTTCGGGGGTTCCGCCGGCGGCCGACGGCATCACCTGGAAGGTCTGCCGGTCGCCCATCCAGGGGCTCGGCTCATGACTCGCGCTGAACGCCTGGACGGTCGGCAGATTGTCCGCGTTGTTGGCCCGCGCGTAGTCGTACAGCCAGCTCAGCGAGCCCGCGTTGGTCACCGGCGTCCAGAAGTTGAAGCCATGGGGCACCGCGGTCGCCGGGAAATTGTTGCCGCGGGAGAAACCGCCGCTGGAATTGGTTCCCCTGGTGGTCACCGCGTAGTCGGAAAGATGGGCCTTCGGCCGCTCGGGCGCGCGCACCCGCAGGGTCACGTCGTCGAGCCAGCCGCGGAACCTCGCCGGGCCCTTCGGGGAGTCGTACGCCACCAGGATCCGGTCCACGGTCCGCCCGGCCGCGACCGAGCCGATCCGCGAGACCACGTCGTTCCACTGGTTGACGTACAGCACCTTCGCCGCGCCCTGTCCGTGCGGCGACAGCGGGAAGCCGTGCTGGTCCGCGGCGCCCAGCCCGCTCAGCGAGGTGCCGTCCGTGAAGACCAGGTCCACCGAGACGTTCGTGGCGTCGTAGTCCAGATCGCCGTCCGCCATCGAGGGGAAGATCCGGTACGCCAGCTCGGTGTCCCGCTCGACGGCCACGTTCACGTCGAAGACCTTGTTGTACGCATACGCCCGGCCGTCCGCCGTGTGGCGGCCCGCGTACCGCAGGGCCCGCTTGCCGGTGAAGCCCGCACCCGCCTTCGCGGTCGCCGAGCCGCTCGGGCCCCGGTCGACCAGCGACAGCATGTCCTTCGGCGCGGGGTCCTGGCCGCCGCCCGTGGAGAACTGCACATCGGCGAGCTGGGTGATCATCGAGGCGCCGTTGTTCTTCGTGATGTCGAGCCGGAAGTGCCGGTACTCGGCCGTCGCGTCGCCGGGGATGTCGTACGACTTCGTCCGGAACCGTTCCTCGAAGCTCTCACCGGAGCGGGTGTCGAGGACCTTCCACTCCTTGCCGTCGGTGGAGCCCTGGAGGGTCCAGTCCTTAGGGTCGCGGGTCTCGAAGTCGTTCGCCGAGGTCAGCGCGTAGGTGACCACCTTGGCCGGCTGGTCGAGATCGAACTCCGCCCAGCCGGTGGGCTGGAAGGTGAGCCACTTGGTGCCGGGCTCGCCGTCGACGAGGTTCTCCTTCACCTCGCCGCCGTCGGTGTTCTCGCCGCTCGCCCGGACGTCGGTGACGTGGTCGGTGATGTCGCCGGGGATGCCGGTGGTGTGGCCGCCGTCGACGCCGGACGACCGGGGGGAGCCGTCCGCTGCCGTGTCGACCGTGCTGAGCCAGTCCGGAGCCGGGTCGTCCGGTTCGAACGAGGAGCTGAACTCCCGCTCACCGGTCGCCGGCCGGTCCGGTAACGCGACGGCCGCCCCCTGCGAGGCCACCACCAGAGCGAACGCGGCGGCGCCGAGCGCCGCCGTGGAAAACCGTCTGTGCCGCATCAGCGAGCACCCTCCCTACGTCCAGCAGACTATTTTCGATCGAGAAGTGATCGAAAGAGGACAACGTTGTCGACCGCTCACGCAGGGACCAGTAGGGGTTCAAGTGGAGAGTGATGTCAAGGGTGTTGCGTGGGCCATCCGGGGCGAATGGCGCGGATTTTCCGGTCAGGTGGCGCAAGGCCGCTCATATTTCCGAGAGGTCTCAACTCGGAAAAGACCAATGGTGAACCTTGCATTCGATCTTGCCCCCTCGGCGGCAAGTGGACTATACCTGTCGGCGTCCACACAGTGGTCGCACAACTGTGGGCAGGCACGACCTGGGGGGAATTACCGGTGATCGCCAACGTGTCATGCGCGCGGACGCCGTCTCGCCCCTGTTGAATCCTCACGCACGACCCCAGCTTGAACCGACCGCGGTGCCGGGAGGATCCGGTTCACCGCCTGAGTCCTGGAGAAGGCGAGGACTTGAGCATGGGATCCACCACGGCTGAGAACGACAATGGCCCCGAGGGGGTCGGCAGCACCACTTCCGAAGGCGTCGGCCGCCGCGATCTGATCAAGCGCTCCGCGGCGCTGGGCCTGATCAGCGTGCCCACGATGAGCTTCCTGTCCGCCTGCGCCAGCAGCGGCGGAGGCGGCGACGAGGAGAAGGCCGAGGCCGGCGAGAAGACGGCGAAGAACCCTCTCGGCGTCAACGACAGCGCGCAGATGGAGTTCGTGCTGTTCGACGGAGGCTTCGGCAAGGAGTACGCCGAGGACGCGGTGAAGATCTACGAGAAGAACTTCCCCGAGGCGAGCGTGAAGTTCTCCGCCACCCAGAAGATCCAGTCCACGCTCCAGCCCCGCTTCAACCAGGGCACCCCGCCGGACCTGATCGACAACTCCGGCGCCGAGCAGATGGACATGGGCGTCCTGGTCGGCAAGAAGCAGCTCGCCGACCTCACCCCGCTCCTCGACGCCCCGTCCTACGACGACCCGGACAAGAAGGTCCGCGACACCCTGCGCCCGGGCATCGTGGAAATGGGCCAGTTCGACGGCGACCCCGTCTGGATCATGTACTACGCCTACACGGTGTACGGCGTCTGGTACTCGCAGAAGGCCCTGGACTCGCTCGACGAGCAGTACCCCGAGACCTGGGACGAGATGCTCACGGTCTGCGAGAAGGCCAAGAAGAAGGGCATCGCGGGCTGGACGTACGCGGGCAAACACCCGTACTACCTCCCCTTCTCGCTCTACCCGATGATCGCCAAGGTGGGCGGCCGGGAGGTTCTCGACTCGATCGACAACCTGGAGGACAACGCCTGGAAGCACCCGGCGGTCAAGGCCTGCTTCGAGGCCTACTACGAGCTCTACCGCAAGGGCTACATCCTCAAGGGCACCCCGGGCCTGGACCACATCCAGTCGCAGACCGCCTGGGCCGAGGGCAGGGCGCTGTTCATCCCGAACGGCTCCTGGGTGGAGAACGAGTCCGCGAAGGTCATCCCGTCCGACTTCGATCTGGCCGTCTCCGCGCCCACCGGTCTCGACTCCTCCGACAAGATGCCCTTCGGCACCATCTGGGCCTCCGGCGGCGAGCCCTTCATCGTCCCGGCCAAGGCGAAGAACGGCACGGGCGGCATGGAACAGCTGCGCATCATGCTCAGCGAGGCGTCGTCCAAGAACTTCACCAGCAAGGTGAAGTCGCTGACCGCGTACAACGGCGGCACCGACGGCATCACCCTCACCCCCGGTCTCAAGTCCGGTGTCGCGGCCCTGGAGAAGGCCGGCGACAACGTGGTGAACCCCCGGATCCAGGACTGGTACGTGCAGCTGCAGAAGGAGCAGATCGGTGTGGCGGGCCTCGGCGAGATGATGGCCGGCCGGCTCACCCCGGCCGAGGCCATCAAGAAGATCCAGGCCTACGCCGACGCGGCCGCCAAGGACTCGTCGATCAAGCACTACAAGCACCAGTAAAGGCACCGGTGAAGCGATGCAGCACGGCAAGTACCGGTTCATCGTGGGGTTCCTGGCGGTGCCCCTCGGGCTCTACACGCTTTTCGTCGTGTGGCCGTTCATCCAGTCCATCTACTACTCGTTCACGGACTGGACCGGTCTGAGCCCCGAATTCAAGATGGTCGGTTTCGACAACTACAGCCGGATGCTCGACGACGAGATCTTCTGGAAATCGTTGCAGCACAGCCTGCTGTTCGCGATCGTGCTGCCGCTGCTGACGATCAGCCTGGCGCTGTTCTTCGCTTTCATGATCAATGTGGGCGGACGCAAGAGGAAGGGCGGCCCCGTGATCACCGGTGTCCGGGGATCGTCCTTCTACAAGATCGTCTATTTCTTTCCGCAGGTGCTCTCGATCGCGATCGTGGCGCTGTTGTTCGCCTTCGCGTACAACCCGGACAGTGGTGCGATCAATTCGATACTGCGTGGCATGGGGCTGGACGGTGTCCAACCGCTGTGGCTGGGCGATCCGGACCTCGCCCTCTGGGCCGTGATGGCGGTCCTCGTCTGGTCCACGGTCGGGTTCTTCGTGGTCCTCTTCTCCGCCGGCATGGCCTCCATCCCGGCGGACCTGTACGAGGCCGCGCTCCTCGACGGGGCCGGCCGCGCCACCACGTTCTTCCGGATCACCCTGCCCCTGCTGTGGGACACGGTGCAGTCCGGCTGGATCTACATGGGCATCCTCGCCCTCGGCGCCGAGTCGTTCGCGGTCGTACAGATCATGACGACCGGGCCCGGCGGCCCGGACTACTCGACCACCGTCATGGTCCTTTACGTGTACCAGAAGGCGTTCCGGGACGGGCAGGCCGCCTACGCCACCACGATCGGCGTCGCCCTGCTCGTCGTCACGCTGGCCTTCGCCGCCGTGGTGATGCGGCTGGGCCGACGCGAGCGGCTGGAGTACTGAGCTGATGAAGACGACCCAGACCCCCGCCCCCGTCCCGGCCGAGTCCGGGGCCCCCGTCGCCAAGGCCGACGGCCCGGCCGCGCCACCACCCCGGAAGAAGAAGGAGGGCGGCACCCTCAACGTCTTCTCGCACGCGATCCTGATCATCTGGGCGATCATGGTCGTGATGCCCTTGGTGTGGGCGGTGATGACGTCCTTCAAGGACGACCGCTCCATCTTCTCCTCGCCCTGGTCGCTGCCGGACCAGCTGCACTTCGACAACTGGTCGCGGGCGTGGACCGAGGCCAACATGAGCGACTACTTCCTCAACACCATCCTGGTGGTGGGAGGTTCGCTCATCGGCACCCTGATGCTCGGGTCGATGGCGGCGTATGTGCTGGCCCGCTTCGACTTCCCGGGCAACCGGTTCATCTACTTCCTGTTCATCGGCGGCATGAGCTTCCCGATCATGCTCGCGCTGGTGCCGCTGTTCTACGTCGTGAACAACATGGGCCTGCTGAACACCATCCACGGCCTGATCCTGGTCTACATCGCCTACTCGCTGCCCTTCACGGTGTTCTTCCTGACCGCGTTCTTCCGGACGCTGCCGACCTCGGTGGCGGAGGCCGCGTTCGTGGACGGCGCCTCGCACACCAGGACGTTCTTCCAGATCATGCTGCCCATGGCCAAGCCGGGCCTGATCAGCGTCGGCATCTTCAACTTCCTCGGCCAGTGGAACCAGTACATGCTGCCCACGGTCCTCAACACCGACCCGGACAAGCGCGTCCTCACCCAGGGCCTGGTCCAGCTGGCCGTCAGCCAGGGCTACAAGGGTGACTGGTCCGGACTCTTCGCCGGTCTGGTGATGGCGATGCTGCCGGTGCTGGCCGCATACATCGTGTTCCAGCGGCAGGTGGTGCAGGGGCTGACCGCGGGGGCGCTGAAGTAGCGCCGCGCCGCCGACCAGGGCGGCCTCGTCCCCGGGCGGCCCCGCAAGTAGCCCGTCCGGGGACCTCAAGTAGCCGCAGAGTGACATTTAGTGGTCATTCGGCGATGCCAGTTTCCGTCAAGGACTTGACTGCGGTAACCCGTTCAGCGGAGCTTGGAGTTCACAACTTGTAAGTGACCCGGTTCCGCGGATGTGACCTGGGTCACGGGCGGCGTGCGGGCCGCCCAGCCTTGGACGGGAGTGGATGAGTCGATGGAGACTCCGGGGTCGCAGTCGTCGCTGCACCGAGCAAATCTCGAGCGCGTCGTCCGGGCGGTGCGTCTCGCCGGGTCGCTCACGCAGGCGGAGATCGCCAGGACCACCGGCCTGTCCGCCGCCACGGTCTCCAACATCGTGCGCGAGCTCAAGGACGGCGGAACCGTCGAGGTCACGCCCACGTCGGCGGGTGGCAGGCGGGCCCGCGCGGTCTCGCTCAGCGGGGACGCGGGGATCGTGATCGGCGTCGACTTCGGGCACACCCATTTGCGCGTCGCGATCGGGAATCTCGCCCATCAGGTGCTCGCCGAGGAGGCCGAGCCGCTCGATGTGGACGCCTCCTCGGCCCAGGGCTTCGACCGGGCGGAGCGGCTGGTCACCCGCCTGATCGAGGCCACCGGCGTCGACCGTACGAAGATCGCGGGCGTGGGCCTCGGTGTGCCGGGCCCGATCGATGTGGAGTCCGGGACGCTGGGCTCCTCCGCCATCCTGCCGGGCTGGGCCGGCACCAAGCCCGGCGTGGAGATGCGCGAGCGTCTCGGCGTCCCGGTGCACGTGGACAACGACGCCAACCTCGGTGCCCTCGGTGAGCTCGTCTGGGGCGGCGGCCGGGGGGTGCGGGACCTGGCGTACATCAAGGTGTCCAGCGGCGTTGGTGCCGGCCTGGTGATCGATGGCAAGATCTACAGAGGCCCGGGTGGCACAGCCGGAGAAATCGGGCATATTACTCTTGATGAGTCCGGCCCGGTCTGCCGCTGCGGCAACCGGGGCTGCCTGGAGACCTTCGCCGCCGCGCGCTATGTGCTGCCGCTCCTCCAGTCCAGCCACGGCACCGACCTGACCATGGAAGGCGTCGTACGGCTGGCGAGGGACGGTGACCCGGGCTGTCGTCGGGTGATCGCTGACGTCGGCCGACACATCGGAAGTGGAGTCGCCAATCTCTGCAATCTCTTGAACCCGAGCCGCGTGGTCCTCGGTGGCGATCTCGCCGAGGCCGGAGAGCTGGTTCTCGGACCCATAAGGGAGTCGGTCGGCCGGTACGCGATCCCGAGTGCCGCACGTCAACTCTCGGTGTTGCCAGGGGCGCTTGGCGGTCGTGCCGAGGTCCTCGGGGCCCTGGCCCTGGCCCTCAGCGAGATGGGTGATTCAACCCTTTTGGACGGGACGCTCAGCGCAGCAACCCCTGCCTTCACTTAGAGAACGAAACACGCCGTTGCCAACCCGTTAAGGATTTACTTCTTGACGTCGCACGTGTGGCCGAGTTGACTTCCAGCCACCTCGGTCGCAGTGCTGCGGCCCGTGTCAGGGAGGCACAACCCAAATGAACGCAACGATGCGTAGAGTCGTGATCGGCGCCACGGCGGTTTCGCTGGCGCTCTCCGTAGCCGCCTGTGGGAAGGCCGGCGACGACAACGACTCGGACAGCGGCAGCACCAGCGGGTCGGACAGCAAGTCCATCGGCCTGCTCCTGCCCGACACTGTCACCGCGCGCTACGAGAAGTTCGACAAGCCGTACTTCGAGGACAAGGTCAAGGAGCTCTGCTCCGACTGTGACGTCCAGTACGCGAACGCTGCGGCCGACCCGACCAAGCAGGCCCAGCAGATGAGCACCATGGTGACCAAGGGCGTGAAGGTCATCGTGGTCTCCGCCCAGGACTCCGCCGCCATCAAGTCCTCCATCCAGTCCGCGGTGGACAAGGGCGTCAAGGTCGTCGCGTACGACCGCCTCGCCCAGGGCCCGGTCTCGGCCTACGTCTCCTTCGACAACGTCAAGGTCGGCGAGCTCCAGGGTCAGGCCCTCCTCGACGCGCTCGGCGACAAGGCGACCACGAAGTCCAAGGTCGTCATGATCAACGGCGACGACGCCGACCCGAACGCCGGCCAGTTCAAGGAAGGCGCGCACAAGGTCCTCGACGGCAAGGTCGACATCGCCTACGAGCAGTCCGGCCTCTGGAAGGACACCGTCGCCGCCCAGAAGATGTCCGCGGCGATCACCCAGCTGGGCGCCAAGAACATCGCGGGCGTCTACGCCGCCAACGACGGCATGGCCGGTGGCATCGCCAACACCCTCAAGGGTGCGAAGATCAGCAACATTCCGCTGACCGGTCAGGACGCCGAGCTCGCGGCCATCCAGCGGATCGTCGCCGGCACCCAGGCCGCCACGGTCTACAAGGCCTACAAGCCCGAGGCCGACACCGCCGCCGAGCTCGCGGTCAACCTGCTGGAGGGCAAGGACGTCAAGTCCCTGGCCGACACCGAGGTGACCAGCGGCTCCGGCGACAAGGTCCAGGCGAAGCTGCTGACCCCGGTGTCCGTCACCAAGGAGAACATCAAGGACACGGTCGTCAAGGACGGCCTGTACACGGTCGCCGACATCTGCACCGCCGAGTACGCCAAGGCCTGCAAGGAGGCCGGCCTCGAGTAGTCCTTCGAGGCGCGACCGCACCGCGGTCCCGTAGAACCTGTCCGGCGCCCGCCCCACCTTCAGACCCCGCTTCCGGGGCGGGCGCCGGACGGAACCGCCGTCGAGCACGGCGGATCTACGCATGTTCACCCTGTAAGCCTTGTGCGTCACGCACATTCCTCCGCGCCTGGTTCCAAGCGCGGCATCCCCGCCGGTCAGGCGGCGAAGGAGATGGTTCACGTGTCCGCTACGCCCGTGCTGGCGTTGCGCGGAGTCTCCAAGCGATTCGGTGCGGTGCAGGCACTCACCGACGTCGAGCTGGAGGTTCACGCCGGAGAAGTGGTCGCCCTGGTGGGCGACAACGGCGCAGGTAAGTCCACCCTGGTCAAGACGATCGCGGGTGTCCACCCCATCGATGAGGGCGTCATCGAGTGGCAGGGGGAGCCGGTCAGGATCAACAAGCCGCACGACGCCCAGGGACTCGGTGTCGCGACGGTCTACCAGGACCTCGCGCTCTGCGACAACCTCGACGTCGTCGGCAACCTCTACCTCGGGCGCGAACTGCTGCACCGGGGCGTCATCGACGAGGTGACGATGGAGAAGAACTCCCGCGAGCTGCTGTCCACGCTCTCCATCCGGATCCCGAGCGTGCGCATCCCGATCGCGAGCCTCTCCGGCGGTCAGCGCCAGGTCGTCGCCATCGCCCGCGCCCTCATCGGCGACCCCAAGCTCGTCATCCTCGACGAGCCCACCGCCGCCCTCGGCGTCGAGCAGACCGCGCAGGTCCTCGACCTGGTCGAGCGGCTGCGCGAGCGCGACCTCGCCGTCATCCTCATCAGCCACAACATGGCCGATGTCAAGGCGGTCGCGGACACCGTGGCCGTCCTGCGCCTGGGCAAGAACAACGGCTCCTTCTCCGTGAAGGACACCAGCCACGAAGAGATCATCGCCGCGATCACGGGTGCCACGGAGAACGCCGTGACCCGTCGTGCGGGGCGGCGCACCACGGAGGCGGCAAAGTGAGCGACACGTCCAAGACCGTGAAGAGCGATTCCACGAAGACCGGTGAGGGCCCGGTGGCGGGCCAGACCACGGTCGCTCCCGCCGACGACCCCACGGCCGCGCCGGTCACCGTCGTCGACCCGCGTCTGCTGGTCCGCGAAGAGGGCCTCAAGGGGTACGTCACCGAGTTCAAGCGCAAGGTGCGGGGCGGCGAGCTGGGCTCGCTGCCGGTGGTCATCGGCCTGATCGTCATCTGGACGATCTTCCAGCTGCAGAACGACCGCTTCCTGAGCGCCGACAACCTCTCGAACATCAGCTACTTCCTCTCGGCCACCGGCATGCTCGCCATCGGCCTGGTGTTCGTCCTGCTGCTCGGTGAGATCGACCTGTCGGTGGGCTCGGTCAGCGGTCTGGCCTCCACCGTGTTCGCCGTGTTCGTGGTGACCCACGGCATGAACTCCTGGTTGGCGCTGGTCCTCGCGATCCTCACCGGCCTCGCCATCGGCGCGCTGCACGGTTGGTTCTTCGCCAGAATCGGCGTGCCGGCGTTCGTCGTGACCCTGGCCGGCTTCCTCGGCTGGAACGGTGTGATGCTGTGGCTGCTGGGTGACAGCGGCACGATCAACATCCCGTCCGACACGGGTCCGATCCGCCTGTTCGGCCAGAGCTCCTTCTTCATGGACCAGGCCATCATCGGCGCGTACATCCTGGCCGGCCTCGCCGTCGGGCTCTCCCTCGTCGGCAACTTCAACGAGCAGCGTCGCCGCAAGGCCGCGGGCGTGCCGTTCCGGCCGACCAGCGAGATCCTGCTGCGCGTGGGCGCGCTCGCCGTCGCGTCCTTCGTCGCCGCCGCCGTGCTCAACGACTCGGCCGGTGTCTCCAACGCGCTGGTGATCTTCCTGGCGGCGCTGGTGATCGTGGACTTCGTGCTGCGCCGTACGCCCTACGGCCGCAAGGTGTTCGCGGTCGGCGGCGGTATCGAGGCGGCCCGCCGTGCCGGTATCAACGTGCCGATGATCCGGATCTCCGTGTTCGCCATCTCCGGTGGGTTCGCGGCGATCGGCGGTATGTTCTTCGCCGGTCAGACCGCGAGTGCGACGCTGTCCGCCGGTGGCGGCAACACGCTGATGCTCGCGATCGCCGCGGCGGTCATCGGTGGGACCAGCCTCTTCGGTGGGCGTGGGTCGGTGTGGTCGGCGCTGCTGGGCATGTTGGTGATCCAGTCGATCCAGACCGGTCTTGACCTGCTGAACATGAACACGTCGATCCAGTACATGATCACGGGTTCGGTGCTGTTGGGTGCGGTCGTCATCGACTCCGTCTCCCGGAAGAGCCAGAAAGCTGCCGGTCGCGCGTAGCGGTTTACCGAGGGGCGCCGTTGGGGTGCTGCTCGTTGCCGACCGCGGGTCGTCCGTGGCCGGTCGCGCAGTTCCCCGCGCCCCTTGACGGGGCGCCAGGCGCCCTTTGTGGAACAGGTGCTCGGTGTTGATTCTGACACCGGGCACTTCTGTTTGTTGTCGGACGTTTCGTACGGGTACGTCTGCGCAGGATGGTCTACGGCCGTTCGCGTGACGCAGGACCCACCTGCCCGGCGATGGGCGGTGGACGCGGAAGATTAGACTTCGACGAGCCCGGTAACGCTCGAACAGCACTACTGCAAGGAGGCACGGGTGCCGCTGCTGACCCGCATCAGGGGACCGCGCGATCTGGACCGGCTCAGCCTGGAGCAGCTGGACCAGCTGGCGGAGGAGATCCGGACCTTCCTCGTCGAGGCGGTGTCAAAGACAGGCGGTCACCTCGGCCCGAACCTCGGCGTGGTCGAGCTCACCATCGCCCTGCACCGGGTCTTCGACTCGCCGAAGGACAAGGTGCTCTGGGACACGGGCCACCAGTCCTACGTCCACAAGCTGCTCACCGGCCGTCAGGACTTCTCCAGGCTGAAGATGAAGGGCGGCCTGTCCGGCTACCCCTCACAGGCGGAGTCCGAGCACGACGTCATCGAGAACAGCCATGCGTCGACGGTCCTGGGGTGGGCCGACGGGCTGGCCAAGGCCAACCAGGTGCTCAAACGCGACGACCACGTGGTCGCCGTCATCGGTGACGGCGCTCTCACCGGCGGAATGGCCTGGGAGGCGCTGAACAACATCGCCGACGCCAAGGACCGGCCGCTGGTCATCGTCGTCAACGACAACGAGCGGTCGTACGCGCCGACCATCGGCGGACTCGCCAACCACCTGGCCACGCTGCGGACCACCGACGGGTACGAGCGGTTCCTGGCCCGGGGCAAGGACCTGCTGGAGCGGACGCCCGTCGTGGGCCGGCCGCTCTACGAGACGCTGCACGGCGCCAAGAAGGGGCTGAAGGACTTCATCGCCCCGCAGGGCATGTTCGAGGATCTGGGGCTCAAGTACGTCGGGCCGATCGACGGGCACGACATCGAGGCCCTGGAGTCCGCGCTGTCCCGCGCCAAGCGGTTCGGCGGGCCGGTCATCGTGCACTGCCTCACCGAGAAGGGCCGCGGCTACCAGCCCGCCCTCCAGGACGAGGCGGACCGCTTCCACGCCGTCGGCAAGATCCACCCGGACACGGGTCTGCCGATCGCCTCCTCCGGTGCCGACTGGACCTCCGTCTTCGGTGAGGAGATGGTCAAGCTCGGCAAGGAGCGCGAGGACATCGTCGCCATCACGGCGGCCATGCTCCAGCCCGTCGGGCTCGACAAGTTCGCCAAGGCCTTCCCCGAGCGCGTGTACGACGTCGGCATCGCCGAGCAGCACGCCGCCGTGTCGGCGGCGGGCCTCGCCACCGGCGGTGTGCATCCTGTCTTCGCTGTCTACGCCACCTTCCTCAATCGTGCCTTCGACCAGGTCCTGATGGATGTCGCCCTCCACAAGTGCGGTGTGACCTTCGTACTGGACCGGGCGGGCGTCACCGGCACCGACGGCGCCTCCCACAACGGCATGTGGGACATGTCGATCCTTCAGGTCGTACCGGGGCTCAGGCTCGCCGCGCCGCGTGACGCCGAACAGGTGCGCGCCCAGCTGCGCGAGGCCGTGGAGGTGACGGACGCGCCGACCGTGGTGCGCTTCTCCAAGGGCGCCGTCGGCCCCGCCGTACCCGCCCTGCGCCGTGTCGGCGGCATGGACGTGCTGCGTGAGCCGGGCACCGACTCCCCGGACGTGCTCCTCGTCTCCGTCGGTGCCCTCGCGCCGATGTGCCTGGAGATCGCCGGCCTGCTCGACAAGCAGGGCATCACCACGACCGTCGTCGACCCGCGCTGGGTCAAGCCGGTCGACGAGCACATGGCTCCGCTCGCCGACAAGCACCGCGTGGTCGTCACCGTCGAGGACAACTCCCGTGTCGGCGGCGTCGGCTCGGCCGTCGCCCAGGCGCTGCGCGACGCCGGCGTCGACATCCCGCTGCGCGACTTCGGCATCCCGCCGCGCTTCCTCGACCACGCCTCCCGCGCCGAGGTCCTGGCCGAGATCGGGCTCACCGCGCCCGACATCGCCCGCCAGGTCACCGGGCTGGTCTCCAAGCTCGACGGACGCTTCGGGGACGCCGCCGCCGAGGTGGAGCCCGCCCGCGACTGACGGGGCGCGATGGGCTGTTCGGGCCGGTCTGACCATTCTTTACGGTGGTGAGACCGGCCCATTCGCGTGAAACCGCTCGCGCCGGGGCAAACGCTCCCCCAGTCTCGGCTTCGCTCGACCGGGGACCCCCATGGCCCCCTCTGGACCACGTCGAGGACGAAAAGCGTGGGAGGTACGCCTGTGAGCAGCACACTCTTCCGGACGAAGAAGGTCGAGCAGTCCATCCTCGATACCGAGGAACCAGAGCACGCGCTCAAGAAATCCTTGTCCGCGCTGGATCTGACGGTATTCGGTGTCGGTGTCATCATCGGCACCGGCATCTTCGTCCTCACCGGCACGGTGGCCAAGAACAACGCCGGTCCCGCCGTCGCCCTCGCCTTCGTCGTGGCCGGCGTCGTCTGCGCGCTCGCCGCCCTGTGCTACGCGGAGTTCGCGTCCACGGTCCCGGTCGCCGGCTCCGCGTACACCTTCTCGTACGCCTCCCTCGGGGAGCTGCCCGCCTGGATCATCGGCTGGGACCTGGTGCTGGAGTTCGCGCTGGGGACGGCGGTGGTGGCGGTCGGCTGGTCCGGGTACATCCATTCGCTGTTGGAGAACGCGGGCTGGGAGCTGCCCGCGGCGCTCGGCACGAGAGACGGGGCCGACGGCTTCGGCTTCGACATCCTCGCCGCCGTGCTCGTCCTGGTGCTCACCGCCATCCTTGTGCTCGGCACCAAGCTCTCCGCACGGGTCACCTCGCTCGTCGTCGCCATCAAGGTGACCGTCGTCCTCACCGTGATCATCGCGGGCGCCTTCTTCGCCAAGGGCGACAACTACGACCCGTTCATCCCCGACGCGCAGGAGGTACCGGCGGGCGAGAGCCTCCAGGCACCGCTCATCCAGCTGATGTTCGGCTGGGCGCCCTCCAACTTCGGCGTGATGGGCATCTTCACGGCCGCCTCCGTCGTCTTCTTCGCGTTCATCGGCTTCGACGTCGTCGCCACGGCCGCCGAGGAGACCAAGAACCCGCAGCGCGACATGCCCCGCGGCATCCTCGGCTCCCTCTTCATCTGCACCGCGCTGTACGTGGCGGTGTCGATCGTCGTGACCGGTATGCAGCACTACACCGAGCTGTCCGTGACCGCGCCGCTCGCCGACGCCTTCAAGGCCACCGGGCACCCGTGGTTCGCGGGCTTCATCAGCTTCGGCGCCGCCGTCGGCCTGACGACCGTGTGCATGATCCTGCTGCTCGGCCAGACCCGCGTCTTCTTCGCGATGAGCCGCGACGGACTGCTGCCGCGCTTCTTCTCCCGCGTCCACCCCCGGTTCAAGA
Source organism: Streptomyces sp. CA-210063 (assembly GCF_024612015.1). NCBI lineage: Bacteria > Bacillati > Actinomycetota > Actinomycetes > Kitasatosporales > Streptomycetaceae > Streptomyces > Streptomyces sp. CA-210063. The sequence continues at coordinate 2,382,405 of NZ_CP102512.1, read as the reverse complement.
CCCCGCACCGGCCGACCATCCTGCTCGGCGTGGTCATCGCGGTCCTCGCGGGCTTCACGCCGCTGAGCGAGCTGGCCGAGCTGGTGAACATCGGCACGCTGTTCGCCTTCGTGGTCGTCGCGATCGGCGTCATCATCCTTCGCAGGTCCCGCCCCGACCTGCACCGGGCGTTCCGCACCCCGTGGGTGCCGTTCATCCCGATCCTGTCGGTGTGCGCCTCGCTGTGGCTGATGCTCAACCTGCCCACCGAGACCTGGCTGCGCTTCGCCGGCTGGATGGCCGCCGGCTTCGTCGTCTACTTCTTCTACGGCCGCTCGCACAGCCGCCTCGGACGCCATGAGGAGACCAGGGCGGGCGACGTCATCGAGCCGCCGGGCCGCGACGCCGAGTAGTCGCCTCCCCGGAACCAACTCGACTTTCCGGCCCCGCATGTTCCACTTCCAGGGGGACCGCGGGGCCGGACAGCCGGGTGGGGTACGGACTTCGTAACCCACCGGCAGAGTGACGGAGCCGTCCGGCCCCGTGCTCACGGGGCCACGCCGCGTGCGGATCGCCCTGTCCCAGGGCCTGCTCAGCCGGCGTACGGGGTCTTCGTGCGCGCTTCCCGGAGGGCGTTGCCCCACCAGATGAGCTGGTCGAGCAGGGCCTTGGCGGCCGCGGGAGCGGCGTCGTTGGTGGTCTGGCCGTCCTCGCCGAACTGCTCCCAGGCGTTGGTGAGGGTGACCACGTCACGCACGGTCGTGGCGTGCAGCTCGGCGCAGACGGTGCGCAGGTGCTCCACGGCCCGGGAGCCGCCGGCCTGTCCGCCGTACGACACGAAGCCGACCGGTTTGGCGTGCCACTCCTTGTCGGTCCAGTCGAGCAGGTTCTTCAACGAGGCCGGGTAGCTGTGGTTGTACTCCGGGGTGACCACGGCGAACGCCTCTGCCCGGGCGAGGCGATTCGTCACCTCGGTGAGGACCTGCTGCACTGCCGGGGCGGGCTCCATGGAGATGACCAAGGGCAACTCGTGCTCGGCGAGGTCGATCATCTCCACGGTCACACCGGTGTGCTGACGCGCGATTCCCGCGAACCACTCGGCGATCGTGCTTCCGAAGCGGCCTTCACGCGTGCTGCCGATGATCACGGCGAGGCGGACAGGGGTATTGAGCATCTCTGACTCCTGGAAAGAGTGAGTGGGGGCGATGGGCATGCCACAGGGACGGCCGTCCTGGCCGTGGCGGTGCGGTGGATCGTTCATGCGGGGCGAGAAGGCCCTTGTACGCCCACGATTCAGCCTCAACCATGGTTGAGGTCAAGCACTCGGTCAGTCGCCTGCGTACAACGCCGGGGCAGCACACCGGCGTCGCTGGCGACGGTGACGATCCGGCCGGTCTTGTCGGCGACCATCGTGCGGACCGAGGACTCGTCCGTCATGTCGCCGGACGCCACGAGGACGCGCTCACGGTGGGCGCCCGCCGGCGCGGCGGTGGCCTCCAACTCGACGCGGCCACGGGACGAGCGACACTCGCGCGCCCGCCTCGGGGAGGGTGAGCGCGATGTGCCGTCCGGTCCCGCGTCCGGCGCCGGTCACCGGCGCTACTTGATTCGGCCAGGTCCGTCAGGATGCCTCCCTTCGCGTTGGTCGGAGCCGCCCCCCGCCGGTGCCGCGCTGAGGACACCTCGGCCGGGCGGGTTCGCATCGTGCGCGCCGCGTCAGGTCCGTACATCGCGTCGACCCTCGCCACGAGGTCCGTGGCGAGGAGCCCACGCGGTTCCGGGATGGAACCCGGCCCAGACGGTCAGCCGAGCCCGCAGGCCCTGCGCAGGGCCTCGACGCGGTCGGTGCGCTCCCAGGTGAAGTCGGGCAGCTCGCGGCCGAAGTGGCCGTACGCGGCGGTCTGGCCGTAGATGGGGCGGAGGAGGTCCAGGTCGCGGATGATGGCCGCCGGACGCAGGTCGAACACCTCGCTGATCGCCTTCTCGATCCGGTCCGTGTCGATCGTGTGCGTGCCGAAGGTCTCGACGAAGAGGCCGACGGGCTCGGCCTTGCCGATGGCGTAGGCGACCTGGACCTCGCAGCGCGTGGCGAGGCCCGCCGCGACGACGTTCTTGGCGACCCAGCGCATCGCGTACGCCGCCGAACGGTCGACCTTGGACGGGTCCTTGCCGGAGAAGGCGCCGCCGCCGTGCCGGGCCATGCCGCCGTAGGTGTCGATGATGATCTTGCGTCCGGTGAGGCCGGCGTCGCCCATCGGACCGCCGATCTCGAAGCGTCCGGTCGGGTTGACCAGCAGGCGGTAGCCGTCGGTCTCCAGCTTGATGCCGTCCTCCGGGAGTGCGGCGAGGACGGGCTCGATCACGAACCGGCGGATGTCCGGGGTCAGTTGCGCGTCCAGGTCGATGGCGCTCGCGTGCTGGGAGGAGACCACGACCGTGTCGAGGCGGACCGCCTTGTCGCCGTCGTACTCGACGGTGACCTGCGTCTTGCCGTCCGGGCGCAGGTAGGGGACCGAGCCGTCCTTGCGGACCTCGGACAGGCGGCGAGAGAGGCGGTGCGCGAGGTGGATCGGGAGCGGCATCAGCTCCCGGGTCTCGTCGCAGGCGTAGCCGAACATCAGGCCCTGGTCGCCCGCGCCCTGCCTGTCCAGCTCGTCTCCTTCGGCGGCACCTTCGACTCGCGTCTCGTACGCGGTGTCGACGCCCTGGGCGATGTCGGGAGACTGTGAGCCGATCGACACGGACACCCCGCAGGAAGCCCCGTCGAAGCCCTTCGCCGAGGAGTCGTAGCCGATCTCCAGGATCTTCTCTCGGACGAGCCGCGCGACGGGTGCGTATGCCTTCGTGGTGACCTCGCCGGCCACGTGCACCAGGCCGGTCGTGATCAGTGTCTCGACGGCGACCCGGGATGTCGGGTCCTCGCGCAGCAGCGCGTCGAGGATGGTGTCGCTGATCTGGTCGGCGATCTTGTCGGGGTGGCCCTCGGTCACGGACTCCGAGGTGAACAGACGACGGGACATTGCTCTCCAAGTGGTTCGGACGTGAGCGGGGGTCAACGCCCCCTGTGGGTGCCCTGATCGGTCACCGGGGCGGGTCGGACGGGCCGGACAGGACGACGGGGCGGCGGGCGGGAACTCCTCGAAGGTCGGGGACTTGACCTCAATCGGAGTTGAGGTTCAAGACTTCCCCTTGATGTCCGCCGGCCCCGTCAACACCCCCTGGGGAACGCGCGGTTGCCGACTCGCCGCAAGGAGGCCGAATTGACCGACGACTGCTTCGTCCGCGCCCTCGGAGGTGGCCGCAGATCACCCCCGTCGGGTGAGGCGCAGAAGCCGAGGCACCATCTGGTCGGGGCCCGGCAGCCGGGCGAGTTCCGCGGCCACGGTGCGTGCGGAGGACCGCAGATCGGCGTCGTGCACCAGTGTCTTCAGTACGGTGGAGTCGACGTCCGTGGGCTCCATGCTCAGTCCCATTCCGCTTCCCGTGATGATGTCCGCGTTGATCCAGCTGTCGGCGCCGTGCGGCATGGCCAGCTGGGGAACCCCGGCGTGCGCCGCCGCCAGCGTGGTTCCCGCGCCGCCGTGGTGAATGATCGCGTCACAGGTGGTCAGCAGCGTGCTCAGCGGGGTCCGGCCGACGACGCGAACGTTGCCGGGCAGTCTGCCGATGGCTTCGAGGCCGGGGTTGTCACCGAGCGAGAGGACGCACTCCGCGTCCACGTCGGCCGCGGCGTTCAGGATGCTCCGCAGGCCGCCGGCTCCCGCCCCGTACGGGACGGTTGTGCCGAGCGTGACGCAGAGCCGGGGGCGCTGCCTGGGTGTGGCCATCCAGTCGGGGAGCGTGCCGCCGCCGTGGAAGGGAACGGAACGCATCGACCAGCCCTCGCCCTCGCCGCGCATCATGTGCTGCGGGGCGAAGTGGACGGCGGTGATGTCCGGCAACTCGGCGGGCACGCCCAAGCGTTCGTACACGGGCTTGAGGTGGGGCAGGAAGCGCTGCGGCATCGTGCCCTCGCGCAGGAAGCTGAATCCGTGCTCGACCGCCGGTACACCCAGGGCACGCGCGGTGACCAGGGCCGCTCCCTGGAGCCGGGAGTACACGATCAGATCCGGCTGCCAGGCCTCCGCGAAGCGCAGGGTGCCCTCCACCATGAGGTCGCTGACCCTGGAGAACTTCTCGAGGATGACCTCCGGGGTCCGCAGGGACGTGGCGACGGCGAGCCCTCCCTCGCGCATGGCCCTGGCCCGCTCCTCGGGCCTGCCGACCCTGGGGAAGACCGCCTCGAAGTCGACGCCGGGGGAGACCTCACGGACCGCGAAGCCCGCGTGGGCCGCGGCCCGCGTGGAGACCCCGGACGTGGCGACCACGACATCGTGTCCCGCGGTGCGGAAACCCCACGCGAGCCCCGAGGCCGGATACAGGTGGTCGAGCCCCGGGGAGACGGAGAAGAGCACACGCATCGCGATGACCTCGATCCCAGGAAATCCGGCGAACGACCACCGCTGCCGACGGTCGGCCCAGACTGTGGACCGCACAGCTCGAGACAGGCTCGAATGCCGGCTGACCGGTCGGCCTCCCCGGGCGGGCGTGCAGAGGGCCGACAGCCCGTGTCACCTGGCGTCAAGCAGCGGTCGAGGCAACCTCGAGACGCTTGCGTGACCTTCGCAGCGCCGTCGGTCGGTGTCGCGAGGCCTATTGAAATGTCCCGATTCCACGTACCAGCGAATGTGAAGTGATCGCAATGAAGGCTGCAGCATTGTCCTCGTTCGGCGGACCTGAGGTCCTGACGCTGACCGATGTCGCCGAGCCCCAGGCCGGCCCTGGCCAGGTGCGTGTTCGCGTGAAGGCGGCCGGTGTCCAGCACTTCGACACCGGTATCCGGCAGGGCTGGGCGCCCCCGTCCGTCGACCTCAGCTTCCCCGTCGTCCCCGGCAACGAGTTCGCCGGCGTCGTCGACCAGGTGGGCGAGGGGGTCACCGGCTTCCCCGAGGGTTCCGAGGTCCTGGGGTACACGACCCTGGGCTCGTACGCCGAGTACGTCGTGGCGCCCGCGGACCAGATCGTGCACAAGCCCAAGAGCATGCCCTGGGACATCGCGGCCGGCTTCTCGGCCAATGGCCAGGGCGCCCACATGTGCCTGCAGGCAATGAAGGTGGGGCCGGGCGACACGGTGCTGATCCACGCGGCGGCCGGCGCCCTCGGCACCTTCTCGGTGCAACTGGCCCAGGCCTGGGGCGCCACCACTGTCATCGGCACCGCGAGCGAGGCCAACCACGAGTATCTGCGCTCGATCGGCGCCGTTCCGGTGACGTACGGCGAGGGGCTCGTCGAGCGGGTCAGGGCCCTCGCACCGAACGGTGTGGACGCCGCGATGGACAACGCGGGCCCCGACGCGCTTCGGGCCTCGGTCGAGCTGGTCAAGGACAAGAACCGCATCCGGACCATGATCTCCGACGAGGCCGCGGCGGAGCTCGGCGTGCCGGCTCTGGGGCCCGGCCGGTCGGTCGAGCGCCTGCTGGAGCTCATCGAGATCTACGAGCAGGGCAAGATCCGCCTGCACATCCGCAACGCCTATCCGCTCGACCGGGCCGCCGACGCGCACCGGGACCTGGAAACCGGTCACGGGCGCGGAAAGCTGGTTCTCACCGTCGCCTGATGGGCCTTCGCCCCGCGCGGCGGTAATTCGACGGAAAGGAAGTCAGGACACCATGGCGCCGGAACTCACGTCGACGGGTGTCGGTACGGCGCAGAGGGAACCCGGTCTGTCGGCGCTCGGCTGCGTCGTCATTCTGGGCACTATTGTGGCCGCGATCGACGGCACCGTCATGGTGGTGGCCATCGACGCCATGGGAAAAGATTTCTCGGCATCGGCTCGGGCCATTCAATGGGTCACCGGCGCCTATCTCCTGGCCACGTGTGCGGCCATTCCGGTCTCCGGGTATTTGGTCGACCGATTCGGTGCCCGGACGGTATGGCTCCTTTCACTGGTCTCCTTTCTGGCTTCCGTGGTGCTGTGCGGTATCGCCTGGTCGCCGGCGAGCCTCATTCTCTTCCGCGTGATTCAGGGGTTCTCCGGCGGCCTCATCGGTATGGTCGCCACGGTTGTGCTGACCCGGGCGGCCGGTCCGGAGCGGGCCGGCCGCGCGTTCGGCGCCGTGGCGGTGCCCTCCATGCTCGCGCCGGTTCTCGGCCCCGTGGCGGCCGGCGCGGTCATCGACATGGCCAGTTGGCGATGGCTCTTCTTCGGGCAGTTGCCCCTCCTCGTCATCGCCCTGGTCGCGGCTCTCGCTGTCCTGCCGCGCGACACCGTGGACCGCGCGGCGCGCCTCGACGTGAAGGGACTGCTGCTCGTCACCCCCGGCCTTGCGGCCCTTGTGTACGGGCTCGCGGAGATCGCCGCTGTCGACCCGGGCGGTTCCACCGAAACCTTCGGTGTCGTCACGGACGCGGGGTTCGCAGTCGTCGGAATTCTCCTGACAGCCGCATTTGCCAGACATGCGCTGAGGCGTCGTGCGGATACGCTGATCGATCTTACCCTGTTCGCAAACAGGGGATTTTCGGTCGCCATCGTGCTGCTCTTCGTAGTAGGTTTCCTCCTGTACGGTCTGCTTTTCCTGATACCTCTCTACTATCAGCAGGTCGTCGGTCTCCGTGCGACGGCTGCGGGTACGCTCCTCGCACCACAAGGTGCCGGGATGGGTATAGCGGCGATATTCGTCGGCTCGCTGACCGATCGATTCGGGGCCCGGCCGATCGTGTGGTGCGGTCTGGTGCTCACCACCGTGGGCACGGTTCCGTTCGCCCTCTCCGGTGCGGAACCCGACGATCTGCTCCTCGGCACCGCGCTGGCGCTGCGCGGCATGGGTCTCGCCTCCATCTCGATCCCATTGTCGGCCTCTCTGTACAAGAGCGACCTGCCGCAAGAGGCGATTCCGCACATCACCACGGTCAGTGCCGTCGCGCAGCGCGTCGGCGGCGCGATGGGCGGGGCCATGGCCGCGGTGAGTCTGCAGCTGATGTCCGAGCCGGGCAGGGAGTTCGACGGACCGGCGTTCACCACCACGTTCTGGTGGATGACCGGTCTGCTGCTCGTGCCCTTGGCGCTCGTCCCGCTGCTGCCCCGCAGGGCCGGGCCCGAGGCCTGAACCGGAAGTCGGCAGCGCCGTCCACCCCGGATGTCCATCACTGCACCAGCGCGAGAAAGGAACACCATGAGAGCAGCGGCAGTTATGTCGTTCGGCCCGCCGGAGATGTTGCGGATGTGCGAGTTGGAGGCGCCGACCGCGGGCCCCGGCGAGGTGCGGGTCCGGGTCAAGGTCGCCGGCGTCCAACCCTTCGACGCGGCCATCCGCAGGGGCTGGACACCGCCGTTCCTCGCGGCGAAGCTGCCTGTGGTGCCGGGGAACGAGTTCGCCGGGATCGTCGACCAGCTCGGTGACAGGGTGACCGGTGTCGAGACCGGCACGGAGGTCATCGGCTTCAAAAAGATAGTCGTCGTCGTAGACCCCTCGGCATGAGGTGCCTCTTCGTCATCGAAGGCGGTGCCGGTGCCGTCCTGCCGCTGGTTCCGCTGGCGCAGGCCCTGCGGAGCGCCGGACACGAAGTGATCGCCGCCACGCACGCGGAATCCATGCCGAGCATGCTCGGCGCCGGTATTCCCGCCGTCGCGGCGCCCCGTAAGTCGCCCAAGGACTACCGCGTCGTACGGGACGGACAACTCGTACCGCTGACCGGTGACAAGGACGAGCGGGCGGTCGTCCTGGGGACGATCGGGGCGAGCATCGCGGTCGACAGCCGACGCGAACTCCTGGACACGGCGCGCCAGTGGCGTCCGGACCTCATCGTCGGCGGCCCGCTGGCCTATGCCGCGCCCCTGCTGTCGGTGGACCTGGAAATCCCGTACGTAGCCGTCGAGTTCGGCTTTGCCGAACCGCTCAACTGGCACCTGGCCACCGTCGAGGAGCTGGCCCGGCAGGGCTTCGGTGAGCTGCCCGAGCCGGCCTGTCGCCTCATCCTGTGCCCGGAGAGCATCCGCCCTGCCGACGGGCCGATACGCTACCTGCCCGGTCAGCCCCTGCGGTACCTGCCTTACTCCCCGGCCAGGGCGGTGGAGCCCTGGATGTACACCAAGCGCCGTCGGCCCCGCGTGTGGGTCTCCGCGGGCAGCAGGGTGGGCGACGACTACGGGCTCGACCATCTCAGGGGGCTGGTCGACTCGGCCGCGAAACTGGATGTCGAACTCCTCGTGGCCACCCCGGACGGTGTCTCGGAACGGCTGGGCCCGTTGCCCGACAACGCGAGGGTGGGCTGGCTGCCCTTCGACATCCTCGCGCCCACCTGCGACTTGGCGGTTCACCACGGCGGCGGCAGCACGGTGCTCGGTCTGGCGGCCCATGGGGTTCCGCAGGTCGTCATCCCGAGTCTGCCCGAATTCGGGGACTACCTCCTCCCGATGGAGCGCGCCGGTGCCGTCAAGGTGCTCTCCGCCGAGGAGAGCGGGCCGGCCGACCTGCTCCTGACCTGCAAGGACATGCTGTCCGAGACGTCGTACCGGAACTCGGCCGACCGGCTGAGAGCCGAAATGCTCACGGCCCCCACCCCGTCGGCCGTGGTGAACGGGCTGGAAGCCATCGCCACCCGGACCGACACCCCTCTCGGGGGCGACTGATGTACCAGATCGAGAACCAGGCGGAGATCCACGACCTGCGCTACGAGGGCCCGTCCACCTGGCGGCCTTCGCGAAGCACTTCGACGAAGTGACTGGCCGTTGAGTACCTGCGCAACGGACGTCAACAAACGCCCAACGGGGGATAATGATGGGAAAAAGCCGCATCACAGTGGTGACCGCGATCGCCGCGGCACTTGTCAGCGCGTCCATGACCGCACCGACGGTCGCCGCACAGCAGAAGAGTGCGGACCTGCGGAAGAGTTACACCGTCCTGAACACTCTGCCCGGCGGTACGTCCAACAGGGCGTTCTTCGTCAACGAAAGCGGGATCGTCGTCGGTGACTCCGACACGTCCACCGAAGCGAACCACGCCGTGCTGTGGAACCGCGGCGGCGCGACAACCGATCTCGGTGTGCTGCCAGGAGACGACTCCAGCACCGCTTTCTCGGTGAACAGCGGCGATACGGCCATCGTCGGCCGTTCGACCGGCACGATCGAGCGCGCGGTGAAGTGGGACCGGAACCGGAGGATCGTGGAACTGCCGGGACCCGCGGGCGCCGTCAGGACGAGGGCGTACTCGGTCAACAACAGCCGGATCGCCGTGGGCTTCTCGATCGACGCGAACGGAAACTGGAGTGCGCTGCGGTGGAGTGCCGAGGGCAAGGTGTCCGAGCTTCCGGGGCTGGCCGGGGACACGTCCGTCGGGGCCACGTGGATCAACAACCGCGGCGTCTCCGTGGGCGGTTCGAGTGCATCCGACGGGTTGAACCACGCGGTCCGGTGGGAAGCCAACGGCACCGTCGAGCAGCTTCCGGCCCTGCCGGGGCACGGCGACAGCGCCGCGACGTCCATCAACGACCAGGGCATCGCGGTCGGCGCCTCGGGCGTGGACCTCGACTCCCCCTCCCGGGCGGTGAAATGGACGAACGACGGCGTCGTCACCGCACTCGGCGCACTCCCGGGCGAAACGGCGAGCAACGCCCTGGCGATCAGCAACACCGGTTACGCGGTGGGCTACTCGGTCAACGCCCAGGGCCGGCACCGCCCTGTGCAGTGGGCGCCGGACGGCACGGCGACGCCGTTGACCGCGCCGCCGGGCGTCGGCGACGCGTATGCGATCGCCACGGACGGCACCGTCGTCGGTGTCGTGACCCCCACCGGCGGGTCGACGCGCGCGGCACAGTGGCGGTGACAAGCGCCACCGCCCGGGCTTGAGACACCTTCGACCGCCGTGCCGCAGCATCGGGCCCAACAGGTGAGTAAGCGAGCGCATGGTCTCGTTCCCGCGGGACACGTGCCACGGCGTACGAGGTGTCAGCGTGAAGGGAATCATCCTGGCCGGCGGCAGCGGGACGCGGCTGCACCCCATCACTCTCGGGGTGTCCAAGCAGCTGCTGCCGGTCTACGACAAGCCCATGGTCTACTACCCGCTCTCGGTGCTCATGCTGGCCGGGATCCGGGACATCCTCATCATCTCCTCGCCGGTAGACCTGCCCCACTTCCGCAGGCTGCTCGGCGACGGAGGTGACCTGGGACTGCGTATCACCTACGAGGTGCAGCCCGAGCCGCGCGGTCTCGCCGAGGCCTTTGTCATCGGCGCCGACCACGTCGGCGACGATCCGGTCGCACTGGTCCTCGGCGACAACGTGTTCCACGGGCCCGGGTTCTCGCGGATCCTGCGCAGTCGACTGCCGCACACCGACGGCTGTGTGCTCTTCGGATACCCGGTGCGCAGCCCCGAGCACTACGGCGTCGGCGAGGCGGACGAGAACGGCAGGCTGATCTCCCTGGAGGAGAAGCCGCCGCGGCCACGCTCCAACCGGGCCATCACGGGCCTGTACCTCTACGACAACGACGTGGTCTCCATCGCCCGCGGGCTCGCCCCGTCGCCGCGTGGCGAGCTGGAGATCACCGACGTGAACATCGAGTATCTACGGCGCGGCAAGGCGCACCTGGTGGATCTGGGCCGCGGGTTCGCCTGGCTGGACACGGGAACGCACGACTCGCTGCTCGAGGCCTCGCACTACATCCAGACCATCGAGCACCGCCAGGGCGTACGCGTCGCCTGCGTCGAGGAAGTGGCCCTGCGGATGGGGTTCATCGACGCGGACCAGTGTCACCGCCTCGGCTCCGCGCTCGCCAAGTCGGGCTACGGCCAGTACGTCATGGACGTGGCCGAGTCGGTGCGCTCGGCGGGCCGCGGCGCGGAGGCCGGGGGAACCCTGGCGGGGGCGGGCAGCCGCGGGATCGCACCGGGCACGTCCTGAGTCCGGGAGCGGGGCGCGGGCACCCCCGCCTCGACGCGCTTCTCCAGCCGGCCCAGGACCCGCCCGACTCGGCGCCGGGTTCCCGCCGGACGAACGCCCTCGCCCCGTCGCCGCCCTTGCGGCCGGCCAGGAGCCGGCCCCTCCGCTCGGGCGCGGGTACTCGTCACCGAGCCCCGTCCGCACCGGCGGACAGGGCGTGCGCATCCGAGGCGTGGCCCAAGCTCGGCAGGGTCGGGCCCTGCGACGTGTAGGCCGAGGGCGCGCGGGTCCACGTCGCGGAGCCGCTCACGCCCCGCACGCACGATGGCGTTCCCGGCGGCGACGAAGCCGAAAGGAGGGCAGGACGACCTGGGCCGGCGGCATCGAGGTCCCGTGACCCGACGGCCGGGACATGGCCCGCCGTACCGGTGTCCAGGAAGATCACGTACTCGGCGCCGACGCCGGCCCGCTCGGCGGGCGCTGCCTCGAATGCCGTGGTACGTGGCCCGTGCCCCGCCGGACCGGTCGTGTTGCCGACGAAGCCGGTGACCGTCACCTCGCGGCCGAGCGCCGCGACCTGTCGCCGAAGACCTCGGCCACGGCACCCGGTTCCTCCGGGCCGACCCGGTGCCGGGCCTCGAGCGAAGCCCGAGACCGGCGCCGGGTACCGTTCCACGATCGCCGGGGGCCGGCCGCAGGACACCAGCGAGGCTTGCCGCGCTGCGCCCACCTGCCGCCGAGCCGCGATCCAGCGGAGCAGCCCTTCGCGGCGTGACGGGCGCAGGGGAACCACCCGGTGCCGTGGCGTGACCGCCGACACCGCGGTCGTGTGGTTCGACGTCATCGACATCGCCTCCACCGCGGGGCGCAGGGCGCGTCGGGGTCCGCCGATCCGGGAAAGGCTCAGGTAGCGGGTGTGCCGGGCCGAGCCGCGTGCGTGGCGGCCAGCCGCTCGATCCTGCCCACCAGATCGACCGGGCTCGGCGCCGTGAGGGCCTCGGCCCGCAGAACTTGGGCGGCCTTCTGGTGGCCGGGGTCGCCGAGCATCTCCTCGGCCGTGGAGGCGACGGCGTCCACAGTGGCCTCCGCGAGCGGGATCATACGCGCCGCGCCGGTACCGGCGAGCCGCTGCGCGTAGCCCACCAGGTCCGGCATGAAGGGAACGACCAGCTGGGGGACCGCGTGGACGACACAGGTCAGCGTGGCTCCGCCGGCCTGGTGGATCGCCAGGTCGCAGGTGGGTGCCACGACGTCGAGGGGGATCCATCCGGCGCGCACCCCCGGGGGCAGCGGCCCGAGGTGGGGCACCACGGACTCCGGTACGGCGACCAGCAGTTCGGCATCCAGACAGGCGGCGCCGGCCACCAGCGACCGGAGGAAATCGAGGGAGTAGCTCGGGCTCACGCGGCTGCCCGCGGTCACCAGGACCCTGGGACGGTCGCCTCTCGCGTACGCCCAGTCCTCCACCGTACGCGCGGTGTTGTACGGCACGTGCCGCATGGCCAGCGCGGGCCGCGCACCGGGATACCGGATGCTGTGCGGGCACAGCGTCAGGGCGAGCTGCGGGGCGGGCATCGCCCGCAGGCCCAACTCGGCCAGATCGGGCAGCAGTTCCTCCTCCGCTGCGGCATCCGCGAGCGGCGACTCGCTCATGTCGAGGCCGACTTGCACGTGCGGTACGGAGAGCTCGGCGGCCAGCAGGGGAGCCGCGTACGACTGGGGACTGCTGATCACCACATCCGGGCGCCAGCGGCGCGTCAGTCCCCGCAGTCCCGTGAGGGCATCCGCGGCCATGCGGGCGCCAAGTCGCCCCAACTGCCTTTTTCGTTCGTCGAGTTCGGTGGGGAGCGGGATCAGGTTCCCGTCGTCGTCGGTGGCGAAGGACCGCGGTTCGCGCCAGGCCACGGCAACGCCCGGCAGTCCGGCGTCCGAGACGATCGGCAGGGCGGCGGTGTGCCCGGCCACCAAGACCTCGTGGCCGCCGCTGCGCAAGGCCTGCGTCAGCGGTACGAGGGGGAAGACGGTTCCTTCACCCGCTTCGCACACGAAGAGCGCCCTCATGCCTTTGCCACCTCCGAGTAATTGCCGGTTCCCGATACCGTCGAACGTGCCGGTGAGGCCTTGACATCGACTCGGCGCCTGCTCGAACCACCGCCGGGCACGCGGGTGCCGGAAGCCGGCCCACAGAGGAGTGCTACGACGACGTGACGTCGTCCGAGCTCTTGCGCCCGGCCGCCGCGGCGGCGCCCGCAGAAGCATCGCCGGTGTGGTCTCCGCTGCCGGCCGCGAGCAGCTGGTCGGGAACCGTGAGCTGGCGGATCTGCGGCACGAGCAGCGTGCAGCTCGTCGTCACCACGACCATGATTCCGCAGATCAGCATGGCCGGTCGGGCTCCCACTGCGGCCGAGAGGGGGGCCGCGGCCATCAGCCCGACGGGGCCGATCATGAACGAGCCGAGCGCGTCGTACGCACTCACGCGGGACAGCGCCTCACGCGGGATCTCCCGCTGCATGGTGGTCTCGAACAGAACCCCGAAGACGTTGAAGCCGACGCCCAAGGCGAAAGAGCCCGCGACCACGAGGGCGAGCGGCGCGCTCACGCCGAGCAGCAGTACGGGCACCGCCACCGCGAAGACCATGGGAGTGGCCAGGAGCAGCGGCCGGCGCGGCCGCAGCCGCATGGAGACCGCGACACCGACCAGTGTGCCGACCGACTGCCCGAGGAGCACCAACGACCAGCCCGCCGCGCCGCCCATCTCTTCCTTGGCGATCACGGGACCGAGGACGCCGAAGGCCGCCTGCATCGCCGCGATCACCAGGGAGAACTGGAGCACGGTCACCCACAGCCAGCGTCGGCTCGAGAACTCCCGCCAGCCCTCCCGCAGATCGACGAGGACCGACGTGGTCGCGCCCTTGCGGGGGTTGCGGCCGAGGCGCAGGTTGGCGAGCAGGGTGGCCGATATCAGGAAGCCGAGGGCGTTGACGGCGAGGGCCCAGCCGGCGCCGACCAGTGCGACCATGCCGCCGGCCAGCGCGAGTCCCAGGAGCCGGGCCCCGTTCATGCCGAAACGCAGCAGAGCATTGGCGGTCTGCAGCCGCTCGGCGGCCACCACGTCCGGTACCACGCCGGTGAGTGCCGGGTAGAACAGCGCGAAGGAGGTGCCGACCACGGCGGAGCAGACCATCAGCGCGGGCAGCGGCGCGTGCCCGGTCACGAACATGGCGGCAAGACTCGCGAAGGCCAGCGCCGACACCAGCTCGGCACCCATCATCAGCAGATGTCTGGGCACCCGGTCCGCGATCACGCCGCCGAACAGCATCAGGGCGATCTCGGGGACGGACTGGGCGACGAGTACGGCGGTCAGCGTCGCCGCCGACGCGTCCGGTAAGTCGAGCACACCGAACGCCAGGGCGACAGGACCGAATGCCGATCCGAGGACGGACGTGGTCCGTGCCGTGAACAGCATGGCGAAGCGCTTGTCGCGCAGCAGTGTCAGGTCTTTCATGACGGGAGGCCCTCACAGGGGATCGGCGGAGGAGGTCGCCGAGTGAGGTGCCAACGAGGACCTCGCATCCCGGCGGATACACGGAGTCTCAGACATCAAGCATGGTTGAGGTCAACCCCGGGGCGGTGCTTTCCCGGACAGGACGGCGCCGTGCTCCTCGGCGGCCCGGTGAACATCGCCCGTCGTGCTCAGCGCTCGCCGCGTACCGTCCGCGGGCCCGTCACCTCGGCACCCAACTCCCCAACCCGCCGCCGTAGTTCACGGTCGGCGGTGACGACGAGGGTGGGGCGGTCGTGGCCCTCCTCGGCGACGAGTCGGACGATGCGGTCATCGCCGCTGCCGGGGGCCGCGTCGACCCGTACGCCGGGTACGGACTCCACGCCGCGGGCCGCGCCCTCGACGACCATGACGAGCTCGATGGGCTCGGCTCGGCCGGGAACGCCGTCACGGGCGAGCCGGTCACGCAGACGTTCCGCCGCGCCGCGCCGGTCGCGCCACCAGCCGTCGGGGACGGAGCCGATGACATTCGCGGCGTCGATGATCACGAGGGTCGTCATGGTCCCCATTGTCGTCCTCGCGCCGCCGCGGAGACGAGGGGACGGCTGATCCACATGGCCCGGCCACCCCAGGACTCGCGACCGCCGGGGTTCCGAACCTCGTTGTGCGGATCTCGTGAAGCGTGATCACATGACCAACTCCATCAGACGGAAGGTGAGTACAGACATGGCAGTGGGACGCAGAGTGTTCCTCGGAGGCTTCACCGCCGGTGCGGTGACCGTCGCGGTCGCAGGCGCGGAGACGGCGGCCGCCGCGGGCGAGTACACGCAGTACACCGCGCCGGCCCAGTTCTACGGGACGTCGACGACCGAGCACACGGTCACCATCAACCACAAGGCCACGTCCGGAGAGAAGACCGTGGCACTCAACGTCACGTCGGACAACCCGGAAACCTCGGCCATGTACCTCAAGGGCGTGGAGACCGCGCACGGCACGCTGAAGATCTCCCACGTGGGCTACGCCGACGGCTCGGACCCTGGTTCCTCGGCTCTTTCGATCGACCTCCTGACCGCGGGAACCGCCGCGCAGGGCATCTTCGTCACCGCGAGCGACGCCCCGACCAAGGGCGCCCTGCTGGTCCTGCGGAACAACCCCGGCCTGGACGACTTCGTCGTCAAGGGCAACGGTACGACCGGCATAGGTATGGGCCGCGGGAACAATCCGCAGTCCCAGCTCCATGTGATCCAGAGGACCGGCGCGGCCTCGGCCATCCTCGCCGAGGGCGCGGTACGCCTGGCGAATGTCGCCACCGAGCCGACCGGCGCACCCGCCGCGGCGGGCGGCGGCTCCCTCTACGCCCAGGGCGGCAAGCTGTTCTGGAAGGCCGTCGGCGGCACCCCCACCCAGCTGGCGTAAAGGGACGCGAACGTGCAACTGACCCCCGACCAGCTCATCTCCGAGTTCCACGACGCCGTCATGGAGCTGTACTTCGCCCGTAAGCGCATTGCCCTGCTGGAGGCGGAGAACGCCGAACTGAAGGCTCGGCTCGCCGCGGCCGAAGGGGACGCGGCGGACACATGAGAAGAGGGCCCCCGCCGAAGCGGGGGCCCTCAACGGTGTCCCGTGGTTACGCGGGGACCGAAGCCACTCCGGCCTCCAGGAACTTCTTGCCGTTCACCCGCTCGCTGACGCCCTCACGGTCCAGGTACGGCGTGATGCCGCCCAGGTGGAAGGGCCAGCCGGCGCCGGTGATCAGGCAGAGGTCGATGTCCTGCGCCTCGGCGACGACACCCTCGTCGAGCATGAGCCCGATCTCCTGGGCGACGGCGTCGAGCACACGGGCCCGCACCTGCTCCTCGGTCAGGACGACATCGCCCTGCTTCAGGAGCGCGGCGACCTCGGGGTCCAGCTCCGGCTTGAAGCCGTTCTCTGCGGAGTAGACGTAGAAGCCGCGCTTGCCGGCCTTGACGACGGCGGCGAGGTTCTCGGAGACCGTGAAGCGGTCCGGGAAGGCCCGGTTGAGGGTCTCCGAGACATGCAGACCGATGGCAGGGCCGACCAGCTCCAGGAGCACCAGCGGCGACATCGGCAGACCCAGCGGCTCGACCGCCTTCTCGGCGACTTCGACCGGCGTGCCCTCGTCGATGACGTTCTGGATCTCGCCCATGAAGCGGGTGAGGATGCGGTTCACGACGAACGCCGGGGCGTCCTTCACCAGCACCGCGGTCTTCTTCAGCTTCTTGGCGACGGCGAAGGCCGTGGCGAGGGAGGCGTCGTCCGTCGCCTCGCCCCGGACGATCTCCAGGAGCGGCAGGATCGCGACCGGGTTGAAGAAGTGGAAGCCGACGACCCGCTCGGGGTTCTTCAGCTTCGACGCCATCTCGGTCACCGACAGCGAGGAGGTGTTGGTGGCGAGGATCGCGTGCGCCGGGGCGACCGCCTCGACCTCCGCGAACACCTGCTGCTTGACGCCGATCTCCTCGAACACGGCTTCGATGATGAAGTCCGCGTCGGAGAAGCCCTCGGCCTTGTCCAGCACACCGGTGACCAGGGCCTTCAGACGGTTGGCCTTGTCCTGGTTGATCCGGCCCTTGCCGAGCAGCTTGTCGATCTCGGCGTGGACGTAGCCCACACCCTTGTCGACGCGCTCCTGGTCGATGTCGGTCAGCACGACCGGCACCTCCAGGCGGCGCAGGAAGAGCAGCGCGAGCTGGGAGGCCATCAGACCGGCGCCGACGACACCGACCTTGGTGACCGGACGGGCCAGCGACTTGTCCGGGGCACCGGCGGGACGCTTGCCGCGCTTCTGCACCAGGTTGAAGGCGTAGATACCGGCGCGCAGCTCGCCACCCATGATCAGGTCGGCGAGGGCGACGTCCTCGGCGTCGTAGCCCTGCTGGAGGTCGCCGTTCTTCGCGGCGGCGATGATGTCCAGCGCGCGGTACGCGGCCGGGGCCGCCCCGTGCACCTTGCCGTCAGCGATGAACCGGCCGCGCGCGACGGCCTGGTCCCAGGCCTCACCGCGGTCGATGACGGGACGCTCGACCTCGACGTCGCCCTTCAGGACGTTCGCCGTCCAGATCAGCGACTGCTCCAGGAAGTCCGCGCCCTCGAAGATCGCGTCGGCGATACCGAGGTCGAAGACCTGCTGGCCCTTCAGCTGCTTGTTCTGGTTGAGACTGTTCTCGATGATCACCGAGACGGCCTTGTCCGCGCCGATCAGGTTCGGCAGCAGGGTGCAGCCGCCCCAGCCGGGGACCAGACCGAGGAAGACCTCGGGGAGGGAGAAGGCCGGGAGGGCCTTCGACACGGTCCGGTAGGAGCAGTGCAGACCGACCTCGACGCCGCCGCCCATCGCGGCACCGTTGTAGTACGCGAAGGTCGGGACGGCGAGCGCGGACAGCCGCTTGAAGACCTCGTGGCCGCCCTTGCCGATGGCGAGCGCGTGCTCGTGCTCCTTGAGCAGCTCGACGCCCTTGAGGTCGGCGCCGACGGCGAAGATGAACGGCTTGCCGGTGACACCGACACCGATGATCTCGCCGGCCGCGGCCTCCTTCTCGACCTGGTCGATGGCGGTGTTCAGGTTCGCCAGCGACGCGGGGCCGAAGGTGGTCGGCTTGGTGTGGTCGAAGCCGTTGTCGAGCGTGATGAGCGCGAAGCGCCCGGCGCCGAACGGCAGGTCGAGGTGGCGGACGTGCGCGGACGTCACGACCTCGTCGGGAAAGAGCTCGGCCGCGCCCTTGAGAAGATCGGCGGTGGTGCTCACTTGTCGCCTCCGGCGTCCTTGTGGTGCGGGTTCTCCCAGATGACCGTGGCGCCCATGCCGAAGCCGACGCACATCGTGGTCAGGCCGTAGCGGACCTCGGGCTGCTCCTCGAACTGACGGGCGAGCTGCGTCATCAGACGCACACCCGACGAGGCGAGCGGGTGACCGAAGGCGATCGCGCCGCCGTACTGGTTGACGCGCGCGTCGTCGTCGGCGATGCCGTAGTGCTCCAGGAAGGCCAGGACCTGGACGGCGAAGGCCTCGTTGATCTCGAACAGACCGATGTCGTCGATGGACAGCCCCGCCTGGGCGAGCGCCTTCTCCGTCGCCGGGATCGGGCCGTAGCCCATGACCTCCGGCTCGACACCCGCGAAGGAGTACGCGACGAGGCGCATCTTCACCGGGAGGTTGTTCTCCCGGGCGAAGTCCTCGGAGGCGATGAGCGAGGCGGTCGCGCCGTCGTTGAGACCGGCCGCGTTACCGGCGGTGACCCGCCCGTGGACGCGGAAGGGGGTCTTCAGACCCGACAGGTTCTCCAGGGTCGTCCCCGGCCGCATCGGCTCGTCGGCGGTGACCAGGCCCCAGCCCGTCTCACCGGCCTCGGCGTTGGTGCGGCGGACCGAGATCGGCACCAGGTCGGCCTGGATCTTGCCGTTGGCGTACGCCTTGGCGGCCTTCTCCTGCGAGCGCACGGCGTACTCGTCGGCGCGCTGCTTGGTGATCGTCGGGTACCGGTCGTGCAGGTTCTCGGCGGTCATGCCCATGAAGAGGGCGGACTCGTCGACCAGCTTCTCGCTGACGAACCGCGGGTTCGGGTCCACGCCCTCACCCATCGGGTGGCGGCCCATGTGCTCGACACCACCGGCGATGGCCACGTCGTACGCGCCGAAGGCGACGGAACCGGCGACCGAGGTGACGGCGGTCAGGGCGCCGGCGCACATACGGTCGATGGAGTAACCGGGCACCGACTGCGGCAGACCGGCGAGGATGCCGGCCGTACGGCCGATGGTGAGCCCCTGGTCACCGATCTGCGTGGTCGCGGCGATGGCGACCTCGTCGATCTTCGCCGGCTCCAGGCCGGGGTTGCGGCGCAGCAGCTCCCGGATCGCCTTCACGACGAGGTCGTCGGCGCGGGTCTCGTGGTAGATGCCCTTCGGGCCCGCCTTGCCGAACGGGGTGCGGACGCCGTCGACGAAGACGACGTCCTTGACGGTACGAGGCACGATGGCTCTCCTCCAGAGGTGCGGGACGGCACTGCTGCGATACGCAACCGCTGAGCGGGCGCTCAGCCCCATGCTACTTGCGAGTAACAGTGCTGCACACCCCTGAGTGGGTGAGCGGCGAAGGTCACATCGGGTTCGCGCGTTACCGCCGGTTACCTGCACCCACCTTAGGGGCGCGGGGAACCGCGCGACCAGTCACGACGCACCGGTGGTCCCGTGCGGCGCTCGAGGGGCGGGCGCGGTGGATCCCCGAGGAGGGAGTGCAAGCAGCACGCACCCCGCTAAACCGGTCCAGTCCGGGTCATCGACAGTCCCGCGAAATCTTTCGGCAGCCTTGGCGAAATAGGGGCTTTATCGGTTCAGTGGCGACTGTCAGAGTGCCGAACCAGCCAACCACCCGTGCTCGTCCGTCCCGAACGGAGCTGGTGCACATGTACCACCGAAGGACGCTCACCGGAACACTGCTCGCCGCGGCCCTGCTGGCCTCGGGCTGCACAGGAAGCGGAGGCAGCTCGAAGGGCGCCGACGCCAAGGCTCCAGAGGACCCGTCACAGGTCTCCGGCACCATCAAGGTCCTCACCCATCGCACCGACATCGTGCAGGACGGCACGATGAAGAAGTACGCCGATGAATTCAACAAGACCTATCCGAAGGTGAAGGTCGAGTTCGACGCGATCACCGACTACGAGGCCGAAGTCAAGATCCGTATGAACACGGAGAACTACGGCGACGTCCTCATGATCCCGGCCGTCATCCAGAAGAACGACTATCCCAAGTTCTTCGCCTCCCTGGGCACCCAGGAGGAGCTCGGCAAGAAGTACCGCTTCACCGGCTTCACCACGGTCGACGGCAAGGTCTACGGCCAGAGCCCGATGGGCGCGACCCCCGGCTTCCTCTACAACAAGAGAATCTGGGCCGAGGCCGGCATCACCGCCTGGCCCACCACCCCGGCGGAGTTCCTCACCGCGCTGAAAGCCATCAAGTCCAAGACCGACGCCATCCCGTACTACACCAACTTCGCCGCCCAGTGGCCGCTGACCCAGTGGACGTACATCAACGGCTCGGTCAGCTGCGACACCGCGGCCACCACCCACCTCGCCGAGGGCGATCCCTGGGGCGAGAACGGCGAACTGCGCGTGGGCGACCGGCTGCTGTACGACATCGTCGACCAGGGCCTGATCGAGAAGGACCCGACGACCACGAACTGGGAGAACTCCAAACCCGAGTTGGCGAAGGGCCGGATCGCCACGGCGTGGCTCGGCAGCTGGGCGATCATCCAGTTCCGGCAGGCGGCCGAGAAGGCCGGAGCCGACCCCGACGACATCGGATTCATGCCGTTCCCCGCCCGGGTCGACGGCAAGGCCTGCGCGACCGCCAACCCCGACTACAACCAGGCCGTCAACATCCATTCCGAGCACAAGGAAGCGGCCCGCGCCTGGATCGACTGGTTCACCGACAAGTCGGGCTACGCGGCGGACAACCTCTCGATCTCGACACTCAAGGACGACCCGCTGCCCGAGGTGCTCAAGCCGTACGAGGAGGAGGGCGTCGAGCTCATCGAACTCGACGACACCGAGGGCGGCACGGTCAAGGACATCGACAGCGCCTCCGAGGTCGGCATCTACGGCCCCGCCTACCGCCAGGAACTGGTCGACCTCGCGCGCGGCGCCAAGGACGGCGACGTCGACGACTTCCTCGCCGACCTCGGCAAGCGCTGGACCGAGGCACAGAAGACCGTGGGGTCCTGATGCCCCACCCGCGTACGACCGACCCCTCGCACGCGACGGAGAAGGTGGCGCGGCCCTCGACGGCCGCGCCACCGCCCCCCACGCCCCGGCGCGCGCCACGCAAGGTGCGCCTGTGGCGAAAGCTCACACCCTGGCTCTTCCTGGCCGCCCCGCTCGTCCTGCTCGCCGTCTTCACCTACGCCCCGGTCGCCAACATGCTGGCGTACAGCTTCACCGACTGGGACGGCGTCAGCCCCGAACTGAACTACACCGGCGCCGACAACTACGTCGAGATCTTCACCCGCCCCGAGCTGTTCCGGGTCTTCTTCGTCAGCGGCTACTACCTGGCCGCATCAGCCGTCCAGATAGCGGCCGCCCTCTACTTCGCGACAATCCTCAGCTTCAACGTCCGCTTCCGGAATCTCTTCAAGGGCATTCTCTTCTTCCCGTACCTGATCAACGGCGTCGCGATCGGCTTCGTCTTCCTCTACTTCTTCCAGGACGGCGGCACCCTCGACTCGGTCCTCGCCCTCTTCGGTCACGAGTCCGACCGGGCCTGGCTGTCCACGTCCACCTCGGCGAACATCTCCCTCGCGGGCGTCTCCGTGTGGCGCTACATGGGCCTGAACTTCGTGCTCTTCCTCGGTGCGATCCAGTCGATCCCGGGGGAGTTGTACGAGGCGGCCGAACTCGACGGCGCGGGCCGCCGGCACCAGTTCCGGTACATCATCGCGCCGGGCATCCGCCCGGTGTTGAGCCTGAGCGTGATCCTCTCGATCTCCGGCTCCCTGTCGGTCTTCGAGATCCCGTACATCATGACGGGCGGCGCCACGGGCACCGAGACCTTCGTGATCCAGACCGTCAAGCTCGCCTTCCAGTTCAACAAGACGGGCCTCGCGTCCGCCGCCGCGGTCGTCCTGCTGCTGATCATCCTGGCGGTGACGTGGCTGCAACGCCGACTGGTCCCCGACGACAGGGTGGACCTCGTATGACGACAGCGACGACACCAACTCCGGTGATCCGCAGGCGAGTCGCCCGCACCCTCACCTACCTGTCCCTGGTCGGCGCGTCGGTCATGGTCCTCCTGCCCCTTCTCGTGGTCCTGCTGACCTCGCTCAAGACCGAGCGGCAGATGGCGGACGACAGCGGCGCCCTCACGCTGCCGGACAGCTTCCTGAACTTCGAGAACTACGCGACGGCCTTCCGCGACGGAGAGATGCTCGCCGCCTTCGGCAACACGGCCTTCATCCTCGCCTTCGCCATCACCGGAACGGTCCTCATCGGCTCGATGGCGGCCTACGCGATCGACCGCTTCACCTTCCGCTTCCGGAAACTGGTCGTCGCCCTCTTCCTGGTCGCCACCCTCGTCCCCGGCGTCACCACCCAGGTCGCGACCTTCCAGATCGTCGACAGCTTCGGCATGTTCGACACCCTCTGGGCCCCGATCGCCCTCTACATGGGCACCGACATCGTCTCGATCTACATCTTCCTGCAGTTCGTGAGATCGATCCCGATCTCTCTCGACGAGTCAGCCCGCCTGGACGGCGCCAACGCCTTCACGATCTACCGAAAGATCATCTTCCCGCTCCTCAAACCCGCGACAGCCACCGTCGTCATAGTCAAAGGGATCACCGTCTACAACGACTTCTACATCCCTTTCCTCTACATGCCCTCCGACGACCTCGGCGTGATCTCCACCTCCCTCTTCCGCTTCAAGGGCCCCCTTCGGCGCCCACTGGGAAACGATCTCGGCAGGAGCGGTATTGGTGATCCTGCCGACCCTGATCGTCTTCCTGGCGTTGCAGCGCTTCATCTACAACGGCTTCACGAGGGGAGCGACGAAATAGGGGCGCCTCGATGACACGGACGCCCCTACGGCGACTGGTCCCCCTTGGCCTTGGCCGTCGCGGACAACGCCCCCACC
The DNA here is from genome assembly GCF_024612015.1 of Streptomyces sp. CA-210063. Classification (NCBI taxonomy): domain Bacteria; kingdom Bacillati; phylum Actinomycetota; class Actinomycetes; order Kitasatosporales; family Streptomycetaceae; genus Streptomyces; species Streptomyces sp. CA-210063. The sequence goes on along the minus strand of NZ_CP102512.1, from coordinate 2,359,370 downwards.
AGCACCGGCGTGACCAGCTCGACCTGCCAAGCCCGAGCCCCATACCCCGCGAGCGCCGAACCCACGGACTCCGCGTCCAACGACTTCGGCGGTTCCCAGCAAAGCCGCCGAACCGTATCCGGAGTAATCAAGTTCTCCTGCGGCATGGTGAGCTGCTCGGCCAGCGCGGAAACCCCGGCCCGAGCGGCGGACAACCGCGCGGCCGCCGCCGGATCCTTGTCGGCCCAGGCCTTCGGCGGCGGCGGCCCCGTCACCGGCTGCCCATGCGCCGGCAACGCGGAGTCCGGCAGGGCCCTGGCCCGATCCACCGCGGCCTGCCACTGCTCCAGTTGCCGGCGCCCCATCCGATGCCCGAACCCGTTCAACGCGGCCAGCGCCTGCGCGTTGACCGGCAGGGCCAACGCCGCCTCGACGATCGCCGCGTCGCTCAGCACCTTGCCCGGCGACACATCCCGCCGCTGCGCGATCCGGTCCCGCGCCTCCCACAGCTCCCGCACGACCGCCATCTGCCGCCGACGCCGTACCTTGTGCATCCCGGACGTACGACGCCACGGATCCTTACGCGGCTCGGCGGGCGGCGCGGCCGCGATCGCGTCGAACTCCTGGCGGGCCCATTCGAGCTTGCCCTGCCGGTCCAGCTCCTTCTCCAGGGCGTCCCGCAGGTCCACGAGGAGCTCCACGTCGAGCGCGGCGTACCGGAGCCACGGCTCGGGCAGCGGGCGGGTCGACCAGTCGACCGCGGAGTGGCCCTTTTCGAGGACGTAGCCGAGGACGCCCTCGACCATCGCGCCGAGGCCCACCCGGGGGAACCCGGCGAGGCGGCCGGCCAGCTCGGTGTCGAAGATCCGGGTCGGGACCATGTCTATCTCGCGCAGACAGGGCAGGTCCTGGGTGGCCGCGTGGAGGACCCACTCCACCCCGGAGAGCGCCTCGCCGAGGCCTGAGAGGTCGGGGCAGGCGACGGGGTCGATGAGCGCGGTGCCCGCGCCCTCGCGGCGAAGCTGCACCAGATAGGCCCGCTGGCCGTAGCGGTATCCGGACGCGCGTTCGGCGTCCACGGCGACGGGGCCGGAGCCGGCGGCGAACGCGGCGATCACCGCGGCGAGCGACGACTCGTCGGCGATCACCGCCGGAATGCCGTCCCGTGGCTCCAGCAAAGGGATGGGCGCCCCCGCTTCAGAAGATCCGCCGTCGTCCGGAGGGGCGCCTCCGGTGGTTCGCAGGGTCCTGTCTGCTGCGGTCTCTTGGGCGTCGGTCACCTGTCAAGGGTATCTGTGTATGGACATGGCCCGCCGACGGAACGTTCCGTCGACGGGCCTCCCAGGGGCGTAAACCAGTCACGTGTCACACGTGTCAGTGAATGTTTCCGGCGAACCGGGAGAGGCCGGGCATCGATGAACGATCCCGGCCTTTTCCTGTCCAGGGCGTGGCCCTGTGCGCCCTCGGCGTCAGTGGATGATCCCGGTGCGCAGCGCCACCGCCACCATGCCGGCGCGGTCGCCGGTGCCGAGCTTGCGAGCGATGCGGGCCAAGTGGCTCTTGACCGTGAGCGCGGACAGGCCCATCGAGACGCCGATCGCCTTGTTCGACTGTCCCTCCGCGACCAGGCGCAGCACCTCGACCTCGCGGCCCGAAAGCTCCCGGTAGCCGCCCGGGTGGCTCGGGGCGCCCGGGGGGCGGCGGTGCATACGGGCGGCGGAGCCGATGGGGGCGGCACCCGGGCGGGTGGGCAGTCCGATGTTGGTACGAGTGCCGGTGACGACGTATCCCTTCACACCGCCCGCGAGGGCGTTGCGTACGGCGCCGATGTCGTCGGCCGCGGAGAGGGCGAGGCCGTTGGGCCAGCCCGCCGCGCGGGTCTCGGACAGGAGGGTCAGGCCGGAACCGTCCGGCAGGTGGACGTCTGCGACGCAGATGTCACGGGGGTTGCCGACACGGGGACGGGCCTCGGCGATGGACGAGGCCTCGATGACGTCGCGGACACCGAGAGCCCACAGGTGGCGGGTGACGGTGGACCGAACACGTGGATCGGCCACGACCACCATCGCGGTCGGCTTGTTCGGACGGTAGGCGACCAGGCTTGCGGGCTGCTCGAGGAGAACGGACACCAGGCCTCCTGGGGTGCGGGACGGGGGCCGGCTCGCTGGGCTCGTGGGGTTGAAGCCAGGACGAACCGTACTTTCAAGGTCACAGAGGTCTTCGGCACCAAACCTCTGCTCCTTTAGAGAATGATCACGATTTGGTGAGTAACAATCCGTGCAATTCGGACACGTCTTCGATCATCCGAAGGCCAAACGGGGTCGCTTCACGTCGATACGCGGCCGAAAGTGGCCGTATCGACAAAGTGATGGTTTAGATCGGCGTGGTTGCTCGCACGCAAAAAGGACCGTGCTCCGTGGAGCACGGTCCTCAAGGTGAAGGGTTCAGCGGGTCTGCGGTCCCCGCCGCTGCGGCAGTGTCACGACGGCCGCGTCCCCGGGGTCGACCGCCGGCGGCAACCCCGCGATCTGGGCGAGCAGGTCGCACCACGAGGCGAGATGGGACGCGGTGTCGGGGACGCCGCCCAGGACCTCACGCGGTGTCCACGACGCCCGGATCTCGATCTGCGACGCGGCCGGCCGTGTCGCCAGTCCGCCGAAATAGTGCGAACTCGCCCGCGTCACCGTGCCGCTCGGTTCGCCGTACGACAGCCCCCGGGACTGCAGCGCGCCGGTCAGCCATGACCAGCACACCTCCGGCAACAGCGGGTCCGCGGCCATCTCGGCCTCCAACTCCGCGCGGACCAGGGTCACCAGCCGGAAGGAGCCCTGCCAGGCGTCGTGCCCCGCCGGGTCGTGCAGCAGGACGAGCCGGCCGTCGGCCAGGTCCTCGTCGCCGTCGACGACCGCGGCCTCCAGGGCGTACGCGTACGGGGCGAGCCGCTGTGGCGGTTTGGTCGGGTCGATCTCGATCTCCGGCCGCAGCCGGGTGGCCCTCAGCGCTTCCACGGCGGAGCGGAACGGCAACGGTGCCGTCTCCATCGCATCGCGCTCCCCCTCTTTCGCGTCGTCCATCCCGCCAGCGCCGTCCGACAGTCGTCCCTGAGCCGCAGCCATGCCGGAACATTAAGGGGAACGGGGCCTCGGCGCAGGGCAAGACACCCGTGCGCTGGGTCACTGTCGGATCGCGCTCAGCGAACGGAGGGCGCGCCGACGGCCGGAAGCGGTGGCCGGAAATATACGGGTCCCGGTTGTCCACAGCCCGGGCCGTCGCTGTCAAGCAGGCGTGCGAGACTTTGCTTCGTGAGTGCCAACGCCAGCCCCTCGGGCCACCAGCCGACCGCCACATACAACTCCGCCTTCCTGAAGGCGTGCAGGCGCGAGCCCGTGCCGCACACACCGGTGTGGTTCATGCGGCAGGCCGGGCGCTCACTGCCGGAGTACCTCAAGGTGCGCGAGGGCATCGGGATGCTGGAGTCGTGCATGCGGCCCGAACTGGTCACGGAGATCACTCTCCAGCCGGTCCGCCGGCACCACGTGGACGCGGCGATCTACTTCAGCGACATCGTCGTCCCCCTCAAGGCCATCGGCATCGACCTCGACATCAAGCCCGGCGTCGGCCCGGTCGTCGAGAAGCCGATCCGCAGCCGCGCCGACCTCGCCCAGCTGCGCGACCTGACCCCCGAGGACGTCTCCTACGTCACCGAGGCGATCGGACTGCTCACCGCCGAGCTCGGCGAGACCCCCCTCATCGGCTTCGCCGGCGCCCCCTTCACCCTCGCCAGTTATCTCGTCGAGGGCGGCCCGTCCCGCACCTACGAGAACGCCAAGGCGATGATGTACGGCGACCCCGAGCTGTGGGCCGACCTGCTCGACCGACTCGCCGGGATCACGGCCGCGTTCCTCAAGGTCCAGATCGAGGCGGGCGCCTCCGCCGTCCAGCTCTTCGACTCCTGGGCCGGCGCGCTGGCCCCGTCGGACTACCGCCGCTCGGTGCTGCCCGCCTCTACGAAGGTCTTCCGGGCCGTCGAGTCCTACGGCGTCCCGCGCATCCACTTCGGCGTCGGCACCGGTGAGCTGCTGGGCCTCATGGGCGAGGCCGGCGCGGACGTCGTCGGCGTCGACTGGCGCGTCCCGCTCGACGAGGCCGCCCGCCGCGTCGGCCCCGGCAAGGCGCTCCAGGGCAACCTCGACCCGACCGTCCTGTTCGCCGGCACGGAGGCCGTCGAGACCAAGACCCGCGAGGTCCTCGACACGGCCGCCGGCCTGGAGGGCCACGTCTTCAACCTCGGCCACGGCGTCATGCCCAGCACGGACCCGGACGCGCTGACCCGGCTCGTGGAGTACGTCCACGAGCGGACCACGCGCTAGACGTTCGAGAACGCCGGGTTCACCAGCCGGGCCGTGCACGCGTGCCGGATCAGTCGAGAACCGGCTTGGGTTCCGTTGCGCCGCCGTCGAGAGCGCTCACCTCTGCGACCACTTCGGCGGCACGGCCCTCGGAGATGATGAGGCAGGCCAGCGTGCCGGGAGTGGCGATGCTCGGCAGCAGGTGCTGATAGACGCCGGCCACGCGGTGCTCCAGGTCCTCGCGGTCGCTCAGGGTCTGGGACTGGAGCTGGGCGCCGGTCCAACAGGCCGAGATCACCCAGGCCGTCTCCTCCGGGTTCACATGGGGCAGCAGCTCACCCTGGGCCTTGGCCTCGGTGAGCAGCCGGGTGGAGAGCGCGATCCAGCCGGGTATGGAGCCACCGCCGAAAACCTTGCGCATCTCGGGGCCCAGGGAGAGCCGGGCGCCGGCGCTGAGCAGTGGTTCACGCTTCATCCGGTACGCCAGGACCAGACCTATGTCGATGAGCTCCTGCAGCTTGCTCGTGCGCGGTGGTACGCCGGCCTCCGCGTACTGTGCCCCCAGGACGCCTTCGGCCAGCGACCGTTTGGACGGGAAGTGGAAGTACAGGGCGCCCTTGGTGACTCCGGCCCGAGCGAGGATCTCGGTGATCGTCGCCGCCTCGTACCCGAATTCGTCGAAGACGGCCGCCGACGCTTCCAAGATCGCGCGACGGGTATGGAGTGCGCGCGCCTGTCGTGCCATTTCCAGCCTCTCGTTGAGGAACGCTGATGGAAACCCCCCACTATAATTATCAAACCGGCAAGTCTGTATTTTATGTGGCCTCTCCACTGTGATGGCTGCGGTACCAAGGGCTGTAGCGGACGAAGGCGTTCTCGAAGGAAGGACCCGGGTCCGTGGAGACCGCCTTCCAGAACCGGTCGCTGTTGTACCAACGGTCCGTGGTGAGCATGGCCAGTTGGCGCCGGATGAGCGGGTCGTCAGGCGCGCCGAGCCGCTCGGCGGCCTCGTCGGCGGCGAACTCGCCCTGGTGCTCGGGGATTTCGAGGTGACGCGCCACAGTCGTGATCAGATCACGTACGGTGACTGGTTCTGGGTGGCTCGCGTGCAGGACCTGACCGGTGGGGAGCCGGGGAAGGAGCGCGAGTTCCGCGATCGCTGCGGCGAGGCTGTCGACCGAGACGAGTGACAGTCTGGCCCGCCCGCCTGCGGGCCAACGGGGCACGCGCCGTATCAATCCGACGAGGGCGGGGATCAGCCAGGTGTCGCCGTCGCCGTAGATGAGGTAGGGGCGCAACACGGTTCCGCCCGCGGCCACGACCAGCCGCTCTCCCGCGAGGCGGGTGACGCTGGTGGGCGAGGTGGGGCTCTCGTCCAACATGCCTTCGGCCGCACCGCGGTGCGGGCCGTTCCCGTAGACCGCGGCCGTGCCGAGTTGGATGAAATTGCCGACCCCCGCGCGCTTCGCCTCGGCGAGGAGGGCGCGGGTGCCTTCCGTGTTGACCAGCCGGCACTCTTCCTCGGTACCCCCGATCCGGGCGGCGAGATGAAGGACGGTGGTCACGCCGTCGCAGATGCCGTGCAGGCCGGCCGGATCGGACAGGCTGCCCCGCACGATCTCCACGCCGCGGCCGGCCGGCGCACCCGCCAGATGCGCCGGGGCCCGGTGGTGGACGAGAACACGCAGGGCGGGGCAGTGCGGCGTTACGGCGAGGAGGTGCTCCACGACATGGGAACCGACGAAGCCGGCGCCCCCTGTCACGAGTATGCGCTGAGAGGTCAACGGACGTCCTTCACAGATGTGTTGGGGAGTGGATCACGATGTGTGAGGCGGTGCTACTGTCTTTCACCATGACCGTCGGTGGCAATCTGCTCGAAGGCAAGTCTGTTCTCATCACAGGTGCCAGCGGCGGGATCGGAGCTGCTGCGGCCCGCGTCTTCTGCGACGAGGGTGCCGCTGTGACGCTGGTCGCACGGCGGGAGCCGGAGCTGGCGAAGCTCACCGAGGGACTGGTGGCCGCGGGACACCGCGCCCGGTACGCGGTCGCCGACATCACGCGGCCGGCGGATGTGGAGCGGGCGATCGCCACCGCTGTCGAGGAGTTCGGGACTCTGGACGCCGCCTTCAACAACGCGGGGTTCGCCGGGCCGCCCGGTCCGCTGCACGAGCTGGACGACGAGACCTACGACGCGGTGATGGACGTGAACGTCCGCGGCCTGTGGAACTGCCTTCGAGGCGAGGTGGCGTCCATGCTCACGAGCGGCGGGGGATCCATCGTGAACAACAGCAGCACCGCCGGGTTGGTGGCGACCGTGGCGAACTCCGCGTACATCGCGTCGAAGCATGCCGTGATCGGGCTGACCAAGGCGGCCGCCAACGAGTACGCGCCGCAGGGCATCCGGGTCAACGCGCTGGCCACCGGCGCGACGCGCACCGACATGATCGCCGCATGGATGGCCGAGGACCCCGCGCGGGAGAACGCCATGGCGAGCAAGGCCATGCTCCGGCGGATCGCCGACCCGTACGAGATCGCGCACGCCGCGGCCTGGCTGTGCAGCGACCGGTCGTCGTACGTGGTGGGAGCCACCCTTCCCGTAGAGGGCGGTCGGCTCGCGCGCTGAGCGGGACGACACCGATCGTCGGCGCACCCTGCCAGGGCATGGTCGTGACCTGCCCTCTTCTCTCTTCCTCTCTCCGCTCTCCTTCCTCCCCGGTCGCGTCCCCGCGGTCGGTCCCGCCCGCGGTGGCGCTTCGAGTGTGCGTCCAGGCGTCTCCCGCAGGATCGACGACGCCATGTCAACGCGGAACGGGAGGCCATCGATGGCTGAGACACGGGTGCATGAGGTCAAGGTCGACGCGGCCGCCGATGACGTCTATCGGCTGCTCGTGGATCTCGGGAACTGGCCCTGGGTCTTCAAGTCGTTCGTCCACGCCGAAGTGATCGGTGTGCAAGGAGAGTTCGAACGCTGCGGAATGTGGACCACGTCCGGTGACCGCGTGGAACGGTGGGTCGCGCTGCGGCGAACGGACGCGAAAGCGCTGCGGATCGACTTCCGGCCCGAGGAGCCGGCGCCGCCCCTGACGTCCATGCAGCGCGCGTGGGTCGTGGAGCCCGTGTCCGACAAGGAGTGCCTCGTACGGCTCGAACACAGCTATCAGGTCGCTGGACACGACGCGGAGGCCCTGGCCGCGACCGGAGCCGTGATCGACACGATCGCCGGTGCCGAGACGGAAGCCGTGAAAGTGGCCGCCGAACTGGACGCGGACCTGCGGGTCGTCGTCGTGGACCGGGTCACCGTCGACGGCGGTCACGCGGCCGTCTACGGGGTGCTGCACGACATCACGGCCTGGCCGGAGCTGCTGCCCCATGTCGTCCGGGTCGATGCTCTGCAGGACGAGGACGGACTGCAGTTGGTGGAGGTCGACACGGTTGAGGCCGACGGTGGGCTGCTCGCCATGAGGACCGCGCGCGTCGGCCTGCCGGACCACCTCGTCGCGTACAAGCAACTGGTGCTGCCTCCTGTCGGGAGCAGCCACAGCGTGCGGTGGCGGATCGAGTCCACCGAGGACGCGGTCACGGTCACCTCCGAGCAGACGGTCGTGCTCACACCGGGCGGCAGGGACCTGACCGAGGTCACGGCCTTCGTCCGGCGGGAGTTGAGTGCCAAGGTGCGCCTGGTGCTGGACCGGGCGAAGGAGGTCGTGGAGGCGTCCTGACACGGTTCAAGGCGCGTGCGAGCGGAAGTTGAGCGGGAGCGCGGACCTTGGCCGCTAGGGCCCTTCTGATGGATCTCCGTGGCGTCGCGACGCCCGGCACGCACTCTCGCCGCACCGAACGCCGCTCCTTCCTCCACGGAGATCCATCAGAAGGGCCCTAGTCGAGGAGGCGCTGTGAGTGATGTGAGTGACATGCGGACGCTCCTGCGTGTCGAGCGCGGCCGGCCCGGCGAGGAGGATCTCGCCGCGGTCGCCGTGACCCTGCTCTCGCTGTACGCGGGGCGGAGGCAACAGCAGGCCGGGGCCGAGGCGCGTTCCGTCGCGCGGTGGCAGCGGCTGGACCGTACCCCGGCCTACCGTGCGCCGCACAGTTGGCAGTAGGGCCGTTCGCGTATGAAGGAGGGAACGTGGGACTGATGCCGGATCCGGATTCCAACGTCCGCGGGCGCGTGTCGGAGTTGTGGACCATTCGCGAGCAGGCCCTGCGCGGACCGAGCGAGGAGGCCACCGCGGCTCAGCACGCCAAGGGGAAGCTCACCGCCCGCGAGCGGATCGAGCTGTTGCTCGACGCGGGCTCTTTCCAGGAGGTCGAGCAGCTGCGCCGGCACCGGGCACGCGGCTTCGGCCTGGAGAAGAGGAGGCCCCACACGGACGGTGTGATCACCGGCTGGGGCACGGTGGAGGGGCGGACGGTCTTCGTCTACGCGCACGACTTCCGTATCTTCGGCGGCGCGTTGGGCGAGGCCCATGCCACCAAGATCCACAAGATCATGGACATGGCCCTCTCGGCCGGTGCGCCGCTGGTGTCCCTCAACGACGGTGCCGGTGCCCGCATCCAGGAGGGTGTCTCGGCGTTGGCCGGCTACGGCGGCATCTTCCGGCGCAACACCCGGGCGTCGGGGGTGATCCCACAGATATCCGTGATGCTGGGCCCGTGCGCGGGCGGCGCGGCCTACTCGCCGGCGCTGACGGACTTCGTGTTCATGGTCCGCGACACCTCGCAGATGTTCATCACCGGTCCGGACGTCGTCAAGGCGGTCACCGGCGAGGAGATCACCCAGAACGGACTCGGCGGCGCGGACGTGCACGCCGAGACGAGCGGCGTGGCCCATTTCGCGTACGACGACGAGGAGACCTGCCTCGCCGAGGTGCGCTACCTGCTCTCGCTGCTCCCGCAGAACAACCGCGAGAATCCGCCGGCGGCCGCTGCGCAGGACCCGGTCGGCCGCACTACGGAAGCCCTGCTGGACCTGGTCCCGGCCGATGGCAACCGCCCCTACGACATGGTCCGGGTCATCGAGGAAATCGTCGACGACGGCGAGTTCATGGAGGTCCACGAGCGCTGGGCGCGGAACATCGTGTGTGCTCTCGCCCGTCTCGAGGGGCAAGTGGTGGGCGTAGTGGCCAACCAGCCCCAGTACCTGGCAGGGGTGCTGGACATCGAGGCGTCCGAAAAGGCCGCGCGGTTCGTTCAGATGTGCGATGCCTTTAATATTCCGATCATCACGCTGCTCGATGTTCCTGGTTTCCTTCCCGGAGTGGGCCAGGAGCACGGGGGCATCATTCGCCACGGAGCCAAGTTGCTGTACGCGTACTGCAACGCCACGGTGCCGCGCGTCTCACTGGTGTTGCGCAAGGCGTACGGGGGCGCCTACATCGTCATGGACTCGCAGTCCATCGGCGCCGACGTGACCTACGCATGGCCCACCAACGAGATCGCCGTGATGGGAGCCGAGGGGGCCGCCAATGTCATCTTCCGGCGCCGAATCGCAGAGGCCGAGGATCCGGATGCCATGCGCGAGCGCATGGTGAAGGAGTACAAGGCGGAACTGATGCACCCGTACTACGCGGCGGAGCGCGGCCTCGTCGATGACGTCATCGACCCGGCCGAGACCCGATCGGCCCTCGGCGCGGCCCTCGCGATGCTCCGCACCAAACACGCGGACCTGCCCTCCCGCAAGCACGGCAATCCGCCGCAGTAGAGCGGGAACACGGGTGGGGCGCCGGCCACACCCGTGTGGAGCGGGCTCCGTCCACTGTCGGGACGAGCCATGAGGTCTTGTTCGTACAGCTCGGTCAGCTCCACGAGACGCTCGACGGACCGGCCGGGACTCAGCAGCGGCACGCCGAGCTCCTTCGCGACCTCGTCGGAGACCATGGTCCGGACGCGGTTCCTGTCGACGAGTCCCCCGCCGTACGTGACCGGGGTCGCGCCGACGGAACGCGAGTAGTCGTGGTTGGCCTCGCCGACCGTGCCGATGACGGACGTGACGCCCCACGCCGGAGCCGGCCGGCCTGGAGGCACTTGCGGCTGTCGAAGTGCCGTACTCCGGCGGCCCGTTCCCGGACCTGCCTGGGGTTCCGCGACGTCCGTCAGTTCCAGGACGTCCGGGCCGCCGAACGACGACAGGGCTGCCGGCGCGCACAGCGGCGACGGAGGTCAGGCACCGTTCGAGTCCGCGTCGAGCGGCACGGTGAAGGATCGTGACGGTTGTCGGTCGCCGTCGTGCACCGAGTGGATCTTGAGATTGGGGTCGTGCGATGCGTGTGCTGTTTGCCGTTTCTCCGGGGTTCGATCATCTGTATCCCTCGTCCGGGCTCGCCTGGGCGTTCCGTACGGCGGGCCACGACGTCGTGGTGGCGACCTCCGGCGTGTCGACCGATGCGGCGGCGCACGCGGGGTTCGCGGTCCGCGAGGTCTCGGCGGGGGCGGACTTCGCACAGTTCTTCCCCCGTACCGGGTCACCGCAGGAGCGCGCACGGGCGATGCGCGAGCGCGGGCTGGCGATCGCGCGGACCCTGCAGACCCCGGACATCATCCTGGAGAAGTTCGCCGGGGTCAGCGATCTGATGCTGGACGGGACCCTGTCCTTCGCCCGCGCCTGGGAGCCGGACCTGATCGTCTACTCCCGGCTCAACGGAGCGGCGCTCGTCACCGCCCGCGCACTCGGCGTTCCGGCCATCGAGCACGGCTTCAGCTTCCTGCGTGAGGGCACCATGCCTCAGCGGTTCCTGCCCCACCTGGAGCCCCTCTTCGCGCGCGTCGGCGTTGCCCACGAGTTGCCGGACGTGACGTCCCTGTACTTCGCGCCCGGGCACATGATGCACGGAGAGGGCGAGGGCTGGACCATGCGCTCGGTGCCCTTCCACGGAGGAGGGACTCTGCCCGACTGGATGGCCGAGCCCAAACAACGCCCACGGATCTGCGTCACGCTCGGGACCACCGTGCCCTACGTCGCCGGCGTCGGCAGCCTGGAGAGCGTCCTCGCGGCGGCCGGCGACGTGGATGCCGAGTTCGTCCTCGCCCTGGGCGACGACCCCGATCTGGACGCCCTCGGCACGCTGCCGGGCAATGTCCGTGTCGTGGGCTGGACCCCGCTCGCCACCTTGCTGACCACCTGTGACGCGATCATCCACCATGGCGGCGCGGGCACCACTCTGGCGTCCGCCCATGCCGGAGTCCCGCAGCTCGCCATCCCGCACGGTGCCGACAACTGGATCAACGCCGACATGATCGAGAGGAACGGGCTCGGACTGCGACGAGACGCCGAGCAGGTCGACGCGACACTGATCAACACCCTGCTGCACGATCGCGACCTGCGTACGCGCACTCATGAGGCCCGTGCCGCCCTCGCGGCCGAACCCGGACCGGACCGGATCGTCCTCCGACTCGAAGCCCTGGTCAAATGATCCACGTCACTTGCACTTGACCTCAATCGTGCTTGAGGTTCCAGACTCTCCAGTGGCGGAACCACCCGCACATGCCTGCGAACGACCCGATAAGGAGTACGCGTTGACCGACAACAGGATCGTCCTCGTCCTCGGTGGTACCGGTAACCAGGGCGGTGCCACCGCCCGTGAATTACTGTCTCGAGGCTGGACGGTGCACGCGCTCGTCCGGAACCCCGACAAGCCCGAGGCCCGGGAACTCAAGGAGCAGGGCGCGGTGCTCGTCAAGGGAGACCTTGAGGACGTCGGCTCCCTGCGCGAGGCCGTGGCCGGTGTGTACGGCGTCTTCAGTGTGCAGGCGTTGGCCTACGAGCCCGAGACGCTCGCCGCCGAGGTGCGCCACGGCAAGGCCGTCGCGGATGTCGCCAAGGAAGCCGGGGTCGCCCACTTCGTGTACAGCTCAGTGGGCGGAGCGGAGCGCGAGACGGGTATCGACCACTTCGAGAGCAAGGCCGAGATCGAGCGCCACATCCTGGAACTCGGGCTCCCCGCCACCATCCTGCGGCCCGTGTTCTTCATGAACAACCTGCTCCACTTCGCCGACGCCAAGGACGAGCGTCTGATGTCGCTGCCGGTGAAGCCGGACAAGCCGATGCAGTTCATCGCCTCCGACGACATCGGTGTCTTCGCGGCCAACGCCTTCGCCGATCCGGCCGAGTTCATCGGCAAGGCAATCGAGTTGGCGGGTGACGAGATCACCTTCCCGCAGGTCGCCGAGATCTACGAGCGCGTGACCGGTACCCCGACCCGCTTCGAGGCGACTCCCATCGAGGAGCGCATGTTCGAATGGTTCGCCGAGGAGGGGTACCAGGCGGACATCCCCGCTCTGCGCAAGCTCCACCCGGGCCTGCTGACGTTCGAGCAGTTCCTGTCCCAGCGCGTCGGCACGTCCTGATCCTGCGGAGCGGGCTTGCCCTGTGGGGTTCCAGCGGAAGCGCCGGAGCCCCACAGGGCGTGTGTGGGCTGGACGGCCTGGCCGGAATCCGGTCAGGCCGGGGTGGATACGAAGGCGGATTCGAAGACCGGGGACCCGTCCTGGAGGCCGACGACCCGAACCGCGCTCTCCGGCTGCGGTGTCACCTCGCCGTCGACCTTCAGCAGACAACGGCCGGCGAACTCGGCGTACCGGTGGAAGACGATGGATCCGCGGGTGGGAACGAAGGGGACGGGCGCAGTGGCCGCGGACGCGGCCTGACGGGCCGCTTCCAAGAGCAGCATCCCGGGTATGTGGTCGTTCGGACGCTGGAACAGGACAGGGTGCCTGGTGTCGGCCCGCAGCTCCCACGCGTCGGGGAGTGCGGTCGGGGCGATCAGGACGTCCTGGGCCCGCGAACGCCCCACCAGGTCGGGGTCGGCGTGGTCGGCCTCGGACCAGTGGTCGATCGGCCGGATCTGCTCCCCGCGCAGCCTCCGGTACACCTGAGGGCTGATGAGCCGAGCACGTCCCGTGCCGGTGGCGACGGTCAGCCCGTCCCGCTCGACCACCCAGTCCACCCGCAGACGGGCCAACTGGCCCCCGCCGCGTCTGAGTTCGGACATCGTCAGGAGAAGGTCCACCTCGTTGCCGGCCGCCCGCACCCCGTTTCTCCCAGGGACGCACGTATAGGCCAGGGTCGTCAGCAGGAAGCGATGATCCAGGGGCGCGCCGTAGGCCGCGTGCACGATCGCCATGGCCGACTGTCGCATGGTCTCGACGACGAGCAGAGGGTCGTGGCCGCCCTGGACGGGAGAGAAGAAGGGGTGGGTGGCCGGCCAGTGCGCCCGTACGAGAAACCGATCCTGCGCCAGCTCGGTCCAGCCGGTCGTGAAGGCGTCGTCGGCGCGGACTCGGTGGCACATCTCCAACGAAACTGGCTGTAATACCGTCTCGCTCGAATGTAAACCGTCTGTTTGGTCGAGATAGGTCGCTTTCTGCATTTCCCCCCCAAGGGCTGAGCACTCTCGTTCGATCGTGGTCGCCGGTAAATATACAGACTCACCGGTTTTTTACGAGGCGAATATTGCCCATGCTGGAGCAGATGCCGACCGAGCTAGGTCGGCGGCGATGGCGTTGCCGATATCGCCAAGAGAGCACCCCGCCCAGCCGGTTGGGCGTCGCATTCGCCCCTGGGGCGAAGCGTGCTCATTCGGCCAACCTGCGCGCAGGGGGAAGAGAAGCAAACCGATATGGCGGTTTAATAAGGCGGGATCATGACACCGGGAGCTCTCCATGGCCAAACAGGAACGTGCCATGCGTACACGTCACGCGCTGATCAGGTCCGCTGCCGCGGCCTTCGACAGCCGCGGGTACGCGGAGGCGACCCTGAGCCTGATCAGTTCCGGCGCCGGAGTCAGCCCGGGGGCGTTGCACTTCCACTTCGAGAACAAGGCGGCCGTGGGGGAAGCCGTCGAACTCGAGGCGGCCGACACACTGCGGGCCATCGCCCACCATGTGTCCGTCGGCCGCAGTTCGGCCCTGCAGGCGTTGATCGACGCGTCGCACATGCTCGCCCACACCCTGGTGTCCGACGTCGTCGTCCGGGCCGGGTTCCAGCTCTCCAGTGAGACCCGCTACGCCACCGTGTCCAGCGTACGAGAGGCCTGGCTGCACCACGTACGCCGCATGCTCGCCGAAGCCGTGGACGAGGGGAGTCTGCTGCCGGGGCTCGGTCTGCGCCGGGCCACCGCGCTGATCGTCGCCGCGACCACAGGCTTCGAGGTGCTCGGCAAGGGCGATCCGGAATGGATCTCGGGCCACGCCCTGACCGACTTCTGGGAGACGGCGCTGCCTTGCCTCGCCACTGCCGAGGCCCTGCGCCGACTGGACCCGGCGGGCTGCCCCCATATGTCGGACGAGGCCCTCGGATGCCTTCGGGGTACGAGGGGAAGCCCCGTCGTCTGTAGTGGATCCGGCCGCTGAGTTCGGCTCCTCCCGCCCGGTGTGGTCGGCGGGAGGAGCCGACGGCCGTCATTCGTCGCCACGAGTCCTTGCGCGGTCGGCTGCCCCGGTGCGGGCGGTGTCGGCACCGGTGGCACCACGGGTGCCGGCGCCACCCTCCCGGTGCTCGGGCTTGGGCAGCATGGCCGCCGGTACCAGCGCGACCAGGGTCAGGGCGACTGCCCACCAGAAGGTGTTGCCGTACGCGGCCGCGCCGGTCTCGTACGAGGCCCGCGGCAGGTGCACGGTGAGCAGCAGCGCCATCAATGCCGTGCCGAACGACGCTCCGACGCGCTGCACCACACTGATCGTGCTGGTCGCCCGGGAGATGCGGTCCGTGGGGACGTCGCGGTAGGCCGCGGTGGCGATGGCGACGCCGAGCAGACCGACGCCGAAGCCCCGCACCACGAGCGATCCGCTCAGCAGCCAGGTGTCGAGGCCGGAGGCGAGCTGGGTGAAGGGCAGCGTCCCGATCAGCGTCAGTACGGTGCTGGCGAACACCAGGGGCCGGGCTCCGTACTTGTCCGCGAGGGAACCGGCCACGGTGATGCCGATCAGGGAGCCGATGCCCTGCGGTGCGAGCAGCCATCCGATGGCGTCCGCGTCGCGGCCGAGCACACGGGCGAAGAACAGCGGGAGCAGCAACAGCGGACCGTACACGGCCACGCCGTGCAGGAAGGTCATCACCGCGGAGGCGCGGAACGTTGTGAGGGAGAACAACCGCAGGTCGATCAGAGCGGCCGGCGTGCGGCGCGCGTGGACGACGAAGGCGACCATGAGCGCGACTCCGGCGGTCAGACAGCCGGCGGCGATCGGAGCCGGGCCGCTGTCCCGCTCGGCGATGCGTGAGAAGCCGTAGACGACCAGCACGAGACCGGGAGGCAGCAGGAGCAGACCGCGCCGGTCCAGTGGTGCGTCGCCGCGGCTCTCCGACCGGGGCAGGGTGCGGGCGGAGAGGGACAGGGCCAGCAGGCACAGGGGGACGTTGACGAAGAAGATCCAGCGCCAGCCGAGTTGCTCGGCGATGAGGCCACCGGCCACCGGGCCGAGAATCGGGGCCAGTTGGCCCGGGATGCCCACGAGGCTCATGACCCGGCCGAAGCGTTCGGGCCCTGCCGCCCGGCCGAGGATGATCAGGTTCAGGGGCAGGACGAGACCGCCTCCGATGCCCTGCAGGATCCGGAAGGCGACCAGGCTCTCCGTCGACCAGGCCAGGCCGCACAGGACGGACCCGGACAGGAACGCGGCCAGTGCGAACAGCCACATGGTCTTGGCACCGAAACGGTCGACAGCCCATCCGACCAGCGGCGTGACCAGGGCCATGGTGAGGAGGTAGGAGGTGCTCACCCAGGTGATCGAGGATTCCGACGCGGCGAACTCGCGCGCGATGGTGTCCAGGGCGACGGTGACGATGGTGGCGTCCAGCAGCGCGGCGAACGAGCCGACCATCTGTACGGCGGCCAGGACGACCAGCTTGCGGTCCAACGGAGGTGCTTGCTTCGCAGACATGTCAATCCAATGGCTGGGTGGGGGAGGAAAAAGCGCCGCCGGCCCCGTACCAGGGGCCGGCGGCGCTGAGTGTGGGGGCCTGCCGGGCTGAGGGGGCGCCCCGTGCGAGGGGCGCCCGCTCGTGTCACGGCCTCCAGAAGGTGCCGCGTGACATGCCGTCGGCCGTCGTGTAGCCCGCCACGACGCCGTGGATGTTGATCTGGTAGCCCTCGCTGCCACCGGGCGTGAGGACACCGAGCCGGGTCACCGAACCGTCCGGGGCCCAGACGACGGCATGCGCCTCCCCTCCCGGTCTGTAGGTGTATCCCGTGCTGTAGCCCGCGTCGTTGATGCCCCATGACGAGCCGCCCGTGTCGCCCTCGATCAGTTCCAGGGCTCGGGGCGTGCCGTCGGCCTTCCAGCGCAGCGGCCGGATGAGTTCGCTTCCGGCCATGTAGGAGTGGCCGACACCGACACCCTCGTTGTTGATCCAACTCGCGTGGCTGGAGTCGTCCCCGGGCAGCGGCTGGAGCGTGGTGTAGGAGCCGTCGGCCGCCCACCGCATGGAGGTGAGGACTCCGCCGGGCGTTCCGGAGTAACCGACCGCCACGCCCGCGTCGTTGACGGCGCCGACTCCGCCGGCCGTGTCCCCGGGCAGGGTGGCGAATGCGGTGACCCTGCCCGCCGGGTCCCACTTGACCGGGCGGTGCACGCCGGCCGGCGTACTCGAGATGCCCACGACGACCCCACCGTCGTTGATCACGTAGCCGCGCGTCACGGTGGCACCCGGCAGGCCCGGCAACTCGGTGGCCTTGCCGAAGCGGTTCCACTTCACGGCCCGGTCGGGGCCACCGGGGCGGGAGGACATGCCGATGACCGTGCCGTCCTCACGGACGGTGTACGCCTCGCTCGTGGTGTCCCCGGGTAGCGTGCCGAGGTCGGTGACGCGCCCCGACGGGGCCCACCGGACCGCGTGCCGCTGACCGGCACCGTTCTCCGCGAAGCCCACGACGACGCCCCGGTCGTCCAGTCCGTAGGCCCCGCTGAGGGAGCCCCCGGGCAGCGGGGTGAGCGATACGGGCGCGGGTGCGCCGTGGGCGGGCAGCCCCGTGGTCATGACCAGGGCCGCCGCGGCCGCCACTACACCGACCAGGCGGCGGAGACGACCGGGTGCCCGCGGCTCGTCGGCCTGCTCGACGGACGCCCCTCGCACGATGATCGCCACGTCAGTCCTTCCACAGCGTCGAGCGGGACGTACCGGCGGCCCCCGTCGAGAAGCCCACCACCGCTCCTTGGTCGTTGACGCCGAAGGCCTCGGCAGCGCCCGCGGCGATGCCGGCCAGCGCGGTGGGCGTCCCGTTCGCGCTCCACTTCACGGCACGGTGCAGGCCCGCGGCATCGGTGGAGAAACCGATCACGACGCCGGAATCGTTCACCCCGTACGCCGCCGCTCCGGTGTCACCCGGCAGTGGGGAGAGTTCGCTGGGAGTGCCCTCGCGGCTCCACGACACGGCGTGGGAGGCGGTGCCCGTGTAGGAGTTGCCGACCGCGATACCGGTGTCGCTGATCGCGGTCGCCTGGTACGAGTCGTGGCCGGACAGCCCGCGGAGCCGGGTGACGGTACCGGTCGTACTCCAGGTGACCGCGGTCATCGCGCCGGCGGCGTTCCTCGAATAGCCGACGGCCGTCCCGGAGTTGTTGATCCAGCCGGCGCCGGCCGCCAGGTCACCGGGCAGGGCGGGCAGCTGGGTCAGAGTGCCGTTGGAGCTCCAGCGCAGGGCCTTGTACACCCCGTCGGTACCGGTGGAGAAACCGACTGCCGTTCCGCTGTTGTTCACCGCGTAGGCGCGGCTGATGGTCGTACCACCCGGAACGGGAAGCGCGGTGGCGGTTCCGGCAGCGCTCCACATGACCGGGCGCTGGGCTCCGCCGGGTATCAGCGACCGGCCGACTATCGCCGTGCCCTTGTCATTGACGGTGTAGGCCGTTGCCGAGGTGTCGCCGGGCAGCGTGCCCAGGTCGGTGGCCTTGCCGTACGCGTCCCACAGGACCGCACGGTTGACGCCGTCGGCGTTGTTCGAGTAGCCGACGACCTGGCCCTTGTTGTTGATGTCGAACGCGAAGCCGGTGTTTCCGCCCGGGAGTACGCCGAGGTCGACGGTGTGGGCTGCCGCGCCTGAGGCGGCGGCAGTGGTGCTGAGCGCCAGTACCGTGGCCACGGCCACGGTACCGACGCGCAAGCCGGATCGGGTTGTCACGTCGTTCCTTTCATGGATGTGTCTGGTGCTGTGCCGGCTCGGGGCGGGGTGCCAGGCCGAAGACCTCGGCGACCAGCTCGTAGCAGCGCAACCGCGCCTTGTGGTCGTGGATGGAGTTGATGAGGACCACCTCGTCGACCCCGGTGACTTCCGCCAGCGCCGTGAGGTGTGCGCGGACCTGCTCGGGGGTGCCCACCGCGTTGCGGACGTACGGGTCGTGTCCGGGGTGGCCGGGGCCCGGGTCACCGGCGAGCGCGACCTCGGCACCGAGTTCTTCGATCGCCTGCTGCGTGGAGGGGACCGGGCGCATGACGCCGCGGTCCATCCGGTGCCGGAACAGCCGATGGCCGGCGAGCAGGGCATGCGCCTCGTCCTCCGTCTCGGCACAGTAGACCCCGATGCCGAGTACGACCCGGGGTTCACCGAGCGGACGCCCGTGCACCACGTGCGGGACGAACTCCTCGCGGTACCTGCGGATGGCGTCCACGGTGTGGTCGGGGCCGAGGAAGTGCGCATAGGCGTACGACAGTCCGGCCCGCGCGGTCGCCTCGGCGCTGGACACGCTCGATCCCAGGACCCACAGCTCGGGGTGACCGGGCGCGGCGGGCGACGGTCGCAGATCCCCGTACGGGTGTCCCTCGGGGAAGCCGCCGCCGACGAGGAACGTACGCAGTTCCTCCACCTTGTCCCTGAAGTCGTCCCCGCCGGCGGGGTCCGCGGCGTCGCGCCGCAGCGCCCGTACGACGGGATCCTTCGACAGGTGGGCCTTGCCGACGCCCAGGTCCACCCGGCCCGGATGGAGGGCGTGCAGGACGCGGAAGACCTCGGCCACCTTGAAGGGGCTGTAGTACGGCAACAGGACACCGCCGGACCCCACGCGGATGCCGGAGGTGCGGGCCAGGATCTGTCCGATCAGGACTTCCGGTGCGGATCCGGCCTGGAAGGGCGAGGCATGGTGTTCGGCGACCCAGTAGCGGTGATAGCCAAGCCGGTCGGCGAGAGCGGCGAGTTCGAGGGTGTGCTGCAGCGCCGCAGCGGGGGCCGTCCCCTCGGGCACCGGTGATTGGTCGAGTACGGACAAGCGCATGGCGCGTTTCCTCCCTGTCCTGGCCCAGTGGCCGAAAGCGCTAGGCGCGGCCCTGCGACGGAAGGGGGATGTCCCGGGCCTGCGTGGTCGCGTGCCTCTTGTCGAGTCCCAGCGTCAGAATCCTGGTGGGACGGATACGGATGAGGTCGTTGCTGAATCCGGTCGTCGGAGCTCCCGTGATCGCCTCCGCGTGGCCGCGGATCTCGACGCAGCGCACCTGCCAGGGGTCCGTGGACGGCACGTCGTCGACGACCAGGCTGACCAGCGGCCTGGACCGGATGTTCCGGAACTTCCGGGTCTTCCCCATGCTGTAGCCACCGATGTCGATGGTTCCGAGCTCTTGGTTGACCTTGAAGGCGACCGGTCGGTTGTACGGCTGACCTGTGGGGCCGACGGTGGCGAGTCTGCCGAGGGGCTGCTCGTTCAGGTAGGCCAGTTCCAGATCGGTGAAAGGCACTGTTTTCCCCTCTCAGGCGGTGGCGACGAAATAGCCCGGACGTCCGGGCTCCGACGCGACGTACTCGGCCCGGAGGCCGGCTTGCTCGAAGGCGTCCTCGTACTCGACGCGGGTGAAGAGCGTCAGGTCGTCGATCTCGGAGCGGTGCCGCACTCCCTGGGAGTCCGCGGTGACGTAATGCAGCTCCATACGGGCGAGGTTGCCGACCCTGGTGGAGTGGGAGACACGCGTGATGGTGCGGTTGTCGTCGGTGGTCAGGGCGTGCCCGGAGACGTACCCCTCGATGAACGCCTCGGGGAACCACCAGGGCTCGATCACCACCACGCCGCCGGGCGTCAGGTGCTTGCTGAAGGCGGTGAGAGCCGCGCTCAGGTCCTCGGTGGTACGCAGGTAGGCGATGGAGCTGAACATGACGGTGATCGCGTCGAAGGTGCCGTCCAGTTGGAAGTTACGCATGTCGACGTGGTGCAGCCGGACACCGCCGTCCAAACGCTCGGCGGCCACCTTCAGCATGGGCTCCGACAGGTCCGCGCCCTCGACCCGGTCGAAGAGTTCGGCAAAGGCCGCCAGGTGGATTCCGGTGCCACAGGCGACGTCCAACAGGCTTGTGGCGTCCGGCTTGCGGCTGCGGACCAGGTCGGCTACCTGGCCGGCTTCGGCCCGGTAGTCCTTGCGGTCCTGGTACAGCCGGTCGTACATCTCGGCGGCACTGTTGTTCTCATACATGGAGGGCCCTCACATCGTCGCAGTCCGTTGCCGGGCGCGGCCGAGCGCCCTGGCGGTGATTCACCGGCGCGGACCATCTTGCGGAGGCGGGCTTGAACGTCGCTTGACGCCTGGTCGACCGACTGCCGGTCGGCCCGTCTCCGCAGCCCTCCTTGAGAGGGTCTCGACCGCAGCCTCCCAGCATCGAAGGGCGAGGAGAGGGCCATCTCGTTCTCCCCGCCCGCCCTGCCGTGACTCCCGGCCGGGTGGACCAGGTGACGAGTTCGTTAAAAAAATCCAACCGGTCTGTTTATTCGGGGTTTTATTGCTGCAATTGCCGGACGGAAGGGGGGAGTCGACTCGCCGGATGGGGTAATTTGGGATATTTAGCCATCAGTTAAGTGATCAAGGTGG
The DNA here is from genome assembly GCF_024612015.1 of Streptomyces sp. CA-210063. Taxonomy (NCBI): domain Bacteria; kingdom Bacillati; phylum Actinomycetota; class Actinomycetes; order Kitasatosporales; family Streptomycetaceae; genus Streptomyces; species Streptomyces sp. CA-210063. The sequence continues at coordinate 2,338,268 of NZ_CP102512.1, read as the reverse complement.
TCGTTGACAAACCGGCAAGCCTGTTTGTATTTTCCCGTAGTTAGGTAGGGGAGACCAAGCTTGACGGGGGAAATAGGGTGAACCGTGCTGTAGCTGTGCTGGAGCCGTACACGTCCTTGGTTGCGGAACCGTTGAGATTCGAGGAAGCGGCGCGGCTCGGTGAACCGATGTCATCCGCTGCATGGCGCGTCCTGCTGGTGGAGAAGAACGCGGGCGAGGCGGAGGCCCTGGCGCAGGGGCTGCGTCGGCACGGGTATGAGGTGGACATCGTCTCCACGGGCGGGGACGCCCTCAGGATGTACGCCGAGGCAAGTCTGGTCCTGCTCGACCTGGACCTTCCCGACATCGACGGGCTGGAGGTCTGCCGCGGGATCCGTACCGCCAGTGAGATACCCGTGATCGCCGTCACCGCCAGGGGCTCGGAACTCGACCGCGTGCTCGGCCTGCAGGCCGGCGCGGACGACTACCTGGCCAAACCGTACGGATTCCGCGAACTGTTGGCCCGGATCGAAGCGGTCATGCGGCGGGCCCGGCCGATGCCGTCGATCACCGCCGGCACCATCACATGCGGGCCACTGCAGATCGACGGGAGGGCCCGGGAGGTCAGCCTCGACGGGGAGCTCGTCGAGACCACCCGCAAAGAGTTCGACGTGCTCTATCTGCTCGCTTCCCATCCCGACACCGTGGTCCCGCGGAAAGTGTTGATGCAGCGGGTCTGGGGTGATTCCTGGTCCCGCAGGACCGTCGACACACACATCAGTACGCTCCGCAACAAGATCGGCGCGAACTGGATCGTCACCATCAGGGGAGTTGGATTCCGCTTCGCCCAGGGGTGAGCCCGTTGCCTCTGGACCAAGTGAAGGAATAGATCGTGCCCCCGCACCAGGGCGAGCGCCGCAGCGAGGTGGAATTGACACTCGCGCGGCGCGGCCCTGTGTCATGCGCAACTCGAGACACGCTCAAGGCATGCATCCGACAGTCGGTCGGCGCGGCGTGACCGGTGTTGTGGTAACTGCCCCACCACCCTGAACGAGAGCTTCCGCCCTGCCCTGGGCCGAATCCCTCGGATCACGATCCGGTGCGGCGTCTCGAAATTCCTCCGCGAAGAGAAGGAAGGCTCGGTCGTGCGCAAGGTGTTGATCGCCAACCGAGGCGAAATCGCTGTCCGCGTCGCCCGGGCGTGCCGGGACGCCGGGATCGCGAGCGTGGCCGTGTACGCCGATCCGGACCGGGACGCGCTGCATGTGCGGGCCGCGGACGAGGCGTTCGCGCTGGGCGGTGACACGCCGGCGACCAGCTACCTGGACATCGCCAAGGTGTTGCAGGCCGCGAAGGACTCCGGTGCGGACGCGATCCACCCGGGTTACGGCTTCCTCTCGGAGAACGCGGAGTTCGCGCAGGCCGTCCTGGACGCGGATCTGATCTGGATCGGCCCGCCCCCGCAGGCGATCCGCGACCTGGGTGACAAGGTGGCGGCCCGTCATATCGCCCAGCGTGCGGGCGCCCCGCTCGTGGCGGGCACCCCGGACCCGGTCTCGGGCGCCGACGAGGTCGTCGCGTTCGCCGAGGAGCACGGTCTGCCGATCGCCATCAAGGCGGCCTTCGGCGGCGGCGGCCGCGGCCTGAAGGTCGCCCGCACCCTGGAGGAGGTCCCGGAGCTGTACGACTCCGCGGTCCGCGAGGCCGTGGCGGCCTTCGGCCGGGGCGAGTGCTTCGTGGAGCGCTACCTGGACAAGCCGCGTCACGTGGAGACCCAGTGCCTGGCCGACAGCCACGGCAACGTGGTCGTCGTCTCCACCCGTGACTGCTCCCTGCAGCGCCGCCACCAGAAGCTGGTGGAGGAGGCCCCGGCGCCGTTCCTCTCCACGGCGCAGAACGCCGAGCTGTACGCGGCGTCGAAGGCCATCCTCAAGGAGGCCGGCTACGTCGGCGCCGGCACGGTGGAGTTCCTGGTCGGCACCGACGGCACGATCTCCTTCCTGGAGGTCAACACCCGCCTCCAGGTGGAGCACCCGGTCACCGAGGAGGTCACCGGCATCGACCTGGTCCGCGAGATGTTCCGCATCGCCGACGGCGAGGAGCTGGGCTACGACGACCCGCCGCTGCGCGGCCACTCCCTGGAGTTCCGCATCAACGGCGAGGACCCGGGCCGGGGCTTCCTCCCTGCCCCCGGCACGGTCACCACGTTCACCCCGCCCGCCGGCCCCGGTGTCCGCCTGGACGCGGGCGTGGAGTCCGGCAGTGTGATCGGCCCGGCCTGGGACTCCCTCCTGGCCAAGCTGATCGTCACCGGCGCCACCCGGCAGCAGGCGCTGCAGCGCGCGGCCCGCGCCCTGGAGGAGTTCCAGGTCGGGGGCATGGCCACGGCGATCCCCTTCCACCGCGCGGTGGTCACCGACCCGGCGTTCGCCCCCGAACTCACCGGATCCACGGAGCCCTTCACGGTCCACACCCGCTGGATCGAGACGGAGTTCGTCAACGAGATCAAGCCCTTCGTGGCCCCCACGGACACCGCCGAGGCCGAGGACGAGTCGGACCGCGAGACGATCGTCGTCGAGGTCGGCGGCAAGCGCCTGGAGGTCTCCCTCCCCTCCGCCCTCGGCATGACCCTGGCCCGCACCGGCCTCGCGGCGGGCGCCAAGCCCAAGCGCCGCGCGGCCAAGAAGTCCGGCCCGGTCGCCTCCGGCGACACCCTCGCCTCCCCCATGCAGGGCACCATCGTCAAGGTCGCCGTCGAAGAGGGCCAGGAGGTCAACGAGGGCGACCTCGTCGTCGTCCTCGAAGCCATGAAGATGGAACAGCCCCTCAACGCCCACCGCTCCGGCACCATCAAGGGCCTCAGCGCGGAGGTCGGCGCCTCCATCACCTCCGGCGCGGCCATCTGCGAAATCAAGGACTGACCCACGCGCCGTACCGCGCACGCCGCGCCCTCGGTGGACAGCCGCATGGCCGGGTGCCATCAAGCAGCCGCCCACGGGCTGCTCAGGGAGAGAGGGAAGACATGCCGCATCCCGGAGGATGCCTGGCCGGACGACCGGCCGACAGTCCGGGCAGCCGACCTCGGCCAGGACACCGCTCCGATCGCCGCCGAACAGGACAAGCGCATCACAGACGTATGAAAGGAAGGCATCGCGCATGGCTCGCCGTGTGGTGATCACGGGTGTGGGGGTTGTGGCACCCGGTGGCAAGGACGTCGGGAGCTTCTGGGACCTCCTCAGCGAGGGTCGTACGGCCACGCGGAGGATCACACTGTTCGACCCTTCCCCCTTTCGCTCCAGAGTGGCGGCCGAGATCGACTTCGACCCGGAGACGCACGGGCTCACTCCGCGGGAGTGCCGTCGTCTGGGCCGCGCCGCGCAGTTCGGTGTGGTCGCGGCACGGCAGGCACTCGCGGACAGCGGGCTGGGACCGGCGGTTCCCGATCCGTATCGGACGGGTGTGGTCGTCGGTACCGCAGGTGGAGCCATTGCCGGGCTGGACGCCGCGTACCGCGCGATGAGCGATGACGGCCGGTTGGCGGACGTGGACCCCGCCTACGCGGTGCCCCACCTGTACGACCAGTTCGTGCCCAGTTCGTTCGCGGCCGAGGTGGCCTGGGCCGTCGGCGCCGAAGGTCCCGCGACCGTCGTCGCGAACGGCTGCACCGCCGGGATCGACGCGGTCGCCCACGCGGTCGAACTGATCCGCGAGAGCAGTGCGGACGTCATGGTCGCCGGAGCAACGGATGCCCCCATTTCGCCCATCGCCATGGCGGCTTTCGACGCGGTCCGGGCGACCACCCCGCACAACGAGGAACCGGAAACGGCGTCCCGCCCCTTCGACGTCTCCCGCAGCGGCTTCGTGCTGGGCGAGGGCGCGGCACTTTTCGTGCTGGAGGACCTCGGAGGTGCTCGTCGGCGTGGGGCGCGCGTCTACGCCGAGGTCGCCGGGTACGCCTCCCGCAGCAACGCCTTCCACATGACGGGCCTGCGCCCCGACGGTCGCGAGTTGGCCGAGGCCATCCGGGTGGCGCTGGTCGAGGCACGGCTGAACACCACGGACCTCGACTACATCAGCGCGCACGGCTCCGGCACGAAACTGAACGACCGTCACGAGACCGAGGCGTACAAAAGGGCTTTGGGTGAGCATGCCTACCGTGTCCCGGTCAGCTCCATCAAGTCGATGATCGGGCACTCGATGGGCTCGGCCGGTTCCCTGGAGATCGCCGCGTGCCTGCTGGCGATGAGGCACCACGTGGTGCCGCCGACCGCCAACTTGCACGCTCCCGACGAGCAGTGCGATCTCGACTACGTGCCGCGCGTGGCGCGCGAGCATCGCACGGACGCCGTCCTGACGGTCGCCAGCGGATTCGGCGGATTTCAGAGTGCCATGGCACTGGCGCGGCCCGAGAGGAGCGGGGCGTGAGTGCCGGCGCCGTCGTCACCGGGATCGGAGTCGTCGCACCGAACGGCGCCGGGGTGAAGGACTTCTGGGCCGCCATCCGAACCGGCAGGAATGCGATCGGCCCCGTCACGCGCTTCGACGCCTCGCTGCACCCGGCGCGGCTGGCGGGGGAGATCCAGGGCTTCGACCCGGCAGAGCATCTGCCCGGCAGGCTCATCCCTCAGACGGACCGTATGACGCAGATCGCGCTGGTCGCGGCGGATCAGGCCCTCACCGATGCCGGGGTGGAACTGGACGAGATCCCCCCGTACGACAGGGGTGTCGTCACGGCCGTCGCCTCGGGCGGCACCGAGTTCGGGCAGAACGAACTGCGCAAACTGTGGAGCGAGGGCGGCACCCACGTCAGCGCCTACCAGTCCTTCGCCTGGTTCTACGCCGTGAACAGCGGTCAGATCTCGGTGCGCCACGGTCTGCGAGGGCCCGCCGACGCGCTCATCGGTGACCAGGCCGGCGGTCTCGACGCGCTCGGCCATGCCCGGCGACAGATCCGTCGGGGCGGCAAGGTGGTCTTCACCGGTGGCGTGGAGGCGTCGGTGTGCTCCTGGGGGTGGGCGGCCCGGCTGTCCACCAGCCTGTTGTCCACCAGCGACGAACCCGGGCGGGCGTATCTGCCGTTCGACAGCGCGGCGCGCGGGTGCGTCCCCGGCGAAGGGGGCGCGCTGATGATCATCGAGGACGAGCGGGCGGCCCGCGCACGGGGAGCAAGAACTCTCTACGGCCGGATCGCCGGCCATGGCTCGACCTTGGACCCCCGTCCGGGCAGCGGTCGCGCACCTGGCCTGCGCAGGGCCGTCGAGATCGCTCTCGCGGATGCCGGTTCTCACCCGGGAGAGGTCGACGTGGTGTTCGCGGACGCCGCAGGGACCAAGCGGTCCGACCGCGAAGAGGCCGATGCGATCACGGCGGTGTTCGGTCCCCGCGGAGTGCCGGTCACCGCGCCCAAGACGATGATCGGCCGTCTCTCCGCGGGCGGCGCGCCGGTCGACGTCGTGGCCGCGCTGCTCGCCATGCGGGAGGGGCTGATCCCGCCCACCACGAATGTGGAGCTTTCGTCGGAGTACGCCCTCGATCTCGTGACCGGACGAGCGCGACCCCTGTCGGTGCGCACCGCTCTCGTACTGGCCCGTGGATACGGAGGGTTCAACTCCGCAGTCGTCCTCAAGGCCGTCGACTGACTGTCCCGGGATCCCGCCCGAGCGCTCGTCACATGCCTTCGGACGCATGGACCGAGGACCCAAGGCCCCGTGCCCCGGAACTCCCCGAGGTACGGAAGACCGAAGAAAGGATCCATCTTGTCCCAGAATGAGTTCACCATCGACGATCTCAAACGCATCCTCCTCGCCGGGGCGGGTGTCGATGAGAGCAGCGATCTCGGCGGCGAGATACTCGACACCGCATTCGACGATCTGGGGTACGACTCGCTGGCCCTGTTGGAGACGGGCGGGCGCATCGAGCGTGAGTACGGAATCGCGCTGGACGACGAGGTCTTCAGTGACAATCGCACCCCCCGTGCTCTTGTCTCCGCCGTGAACAGGAGTCTCAGGGCGGTCGCCGGCGCCTGAGCCCCGATGACGTGAGCGGCTCCGCGTCCCTGCCTGCGTCGCGGGGCCGCTCACGCGGGCGCGGCCCACCCGGCCCCGGCCCACGGTCGCTCGTTCGCGCCACGACCGGCTTGCGATCCGCCCGCGATTTCCTTGTCCCCGGGTCCGAGGCGACAGCCGTGCCGAGCGACATCACGAGGAGAAGACACCATGACGCAGTCCGTCGTCGACCACACGCGCGCCCAGGTGGTGGCATGAGGCTCCTGGTCACCGGAGGGGCCGGCTTCATCGGCTCGCATTTCGTCCGCACTGCGCTGGACGGCGGCTACGCGGGCCATGAGCACACCAGAGTGACCGTTCTCGACAAGCTCACCTATGCCGGGAACCGCGCCAACCTCCCCCGCTCCCATGCTCGTCTGGACTTCGTGCAGGGCGATGTGTGCGACCACCGGTTGCTGCACGAGCTGCTGCCCGGGCATGACGCGGTCGTCCATTTCGCCGCCGAATCGCACGTGGACCGATCCGTGCTCTCGGCGGCGGAGTTCGTCCGAACCAACGTGATGGGGACGCAGACCCTGCTGGACGCCTGTGCCGCCACGGGCATCCACCGTTTCGTCCATGTCTCGACGGACGAGGTGTACGGATCGATCACCGAGGGCTCGTGGACCGAGGAATGGCCCCTGCTGCCCAACTCGCCCTACGCCGCGTCCAAGGCCGCGTCCGACCTGATCGCCCGTGCGTACTGGCGAACCCACGGCCTCAGCGTGTCGATCACCCGATGCTCCAACAACTACGGGCCGTATCAGCACCCGGAGAAACTCATACCGCTCTTCGTCACCAACCTGCTGGAGGGCGAGCGGGTCCCGCTCTACGGCGACGGGCGCAACATCCGGGAGTGGCTGCACGTCGACGACCACTGCCGGGCCATCGCCCTGGTCCTGGACGGGGGACGGCCCGGCGAGGTCTACAACGTCGGCGGAGGCAACGAGCGGACGAACGTGGACATCACCCGACGACTGCTCGACCTGTGCGGCGCGGACGAGTCCATGATCCGCAGGGTCGCCGACCGCAAGGGGCACGACCTGCGCTACTCCCTGGACGAGACCAAGATCCGGGAGGAACTCGGCTACACCCCACGGGTCTCGTTCGAGCAGGGTTTGGCCGACACCGTCGCCTGGTACCGCGACAACCCCGACTGGTGGAAGCCCGTGAAGCACCGCAATGACCACGTCGGTCGACAGAGCCGGGAAGGAAGCACCCGATGAACGTGCACAAGGGACTCATCCTCGACGAGACCGTGAAGTTGCATCATGAACTTCAGGAGACAGGGCCCTTCGTCCCCGGAACCACCGAGATCTGGCCCGCCGGCGCGGTACTCGACGAGCGGGACCGCACGGCCCTGGTCGAGGCGGCGCTCGAGATGCGCATCGCGGCAGGTCCGAGCTCACGGAAGTTCGAGTCCCGGTTCGCCCGCACGCTCGGGCTGCGCAAGGCACATCTGGTCAACTCCGGTTCCTCGGCGAACCTCCTGGCACTGACGGCGTTCACCTCCCACCTGCTGGAGGACCGCAGGCTACGCCCGGGAGACGAGGTGATCACGGTGGCCGCGGGCTTTCCCACCACGGTCAACCCGATCATCCAGAACGGGCTCGTCCCGGTCTTCGTCGATGTGGACCTCGCCACCTACAACACCACGGCGGACCGGGTCGCACAGGCCATCGGACCGAGAACGCGGGCCATCATGATCGCCCACGCCCTCGGCAACCCCTTCGAGGCCACCGAGATCGCGCAGCTCGCCCAAGAACACGACCTGTTCCTGATCGAGGACAACTGTGACGCCGTCGGCTCCACCTACGACGGGCGGAACACCGGCACCTTCGGCGACATCACGACCGTGAGCTTCTACCCCGCCCATCATCTGACGATGGGGGAGGGCGGCTGCGTGCTGACCTCCAACCTGGCGCTCGCGCGCATCGTGGAGTCGCTGCGCGACTGGGGGCGTGACTGCTGGTGCGAGCCGGGCGAGACCAACAAGTGCCTCAAGCGCTTCCAGTACCAGATGGGCACCCTCCCCGAGGGCTACGACCACAAGTACATCTTCAGTCACGTCGGCTACAACATGAAGGCCACCGACATCCAGGCGGCGCTGGGCCTGACCCAGCTCGACAAGATCGACGAATTCTGCGCCGCCCGCCGTCGCAACTGGCGTCGGCTGCGGGACGGACTGGACGGCCTACCGCACCTGATCCTGCCCGAGGCCACCGAGCGCAGTGACCCGAGCTGGTTCGGATTCGCCCTGACGATCGCACCCGACGCGCCCTTCACCCGGGCCGCCCTGGTCGACTTCCTGGAGAACCGCAAGATCGGCACCCGCCGTCTGTTCGCCGGCAACCTCACCCGGCACCCGGCCTACATCGGTCAGCGGCACCGTGTCGTCGGCGAGCTCACCAACAGCGACATCATCACCGAGCAGACCTTCTGGATCGGCGTCTACCCGGCGCTGACCGACGAGATGCTCGACTACGTCATCGCCTCCGTGAAGGAGTTCGCAGGAGGACGGGCATGACGGTGCGAGCCGAGTCACCCGCACACACCGAGCCGCAGCTGCGCTCGCGTACCGACCCGGCGACCTCCCGACGCCTGGCCGATTCCGCGGCCGTCGGCGAGTCGTCGATGCCGCGCACCGACGACATCCTCTCCTGGCTGGACGAGCGCCGGCGCGCCCACCGGTTCGACGTGGAGAGAATTCCGTTCGCGGATCTCGACGGCTGGTCCTTCGACGAGGAGACGGGTGACCTCCGACACCACAGCGGACGGTTCTTCACCGTGCGGGGCCTGCACGTCACCACCGGACCCGATCCCCGGCAGGACTGGCACCAGCCGATCATCGTCCAGCCGGAAGTGGGCATACTCGGCATCCTGGTCAAGGAGTTCGACGGTGTGCCGCATTTCCTCATGCAGGCCAAGATGGAGCCGGGCAACTCGAATCTGCTGCAGATATCACCGACCGTGCAGGCCACCCGCAGCAACTACACCAAGGCCCACAACGGTGCGGACGTGAGGTACCTCGAGTACTTCAGGGGCGACGGACCCGGCCGGGTGCTCGCCGACGTCCTGCAGTCCGAACACGGCTCCTGGTTCTACCGCAAGAGCAACCGCAACATGCTGGTGGAGGCCGAGGGGGACGTACCCGAGCACCCGGACTTCCGCTGGCTGACGCTCGGCCAGATCGGCCTGCTCCTGGCACAGGACAATCTGATCAACATGGACGCGCGAACCGTGCTGTCCTGCATCCCCCTCCCGGATCCCGGGGGACTGGCTCTGCACTCGGACACCGACCTGCGGTCCTGGTTCACCGGGGAACGCTCGCGTCATGACGTCGAGGCCCGGACGACACCCCTGTCGGGCATCCCCGGCTGGAAGCGGGGCCCGTGGTCCATCGACCACGAGGAGGAGCGGTACTTCAGCGTCGTCGCCGTGTCCGTGCAGGCCGGCAGCCGAGAGGTCGCACGGTGGACACAGCCGCTGTTCGAGCCGAAGGGGCTGGGCGTGACGGCTTTCCTGCTCCGCAGGATCGGCGGAGTACCGCACGTCCTGGTGCACGCGCGCGTCGAGGCGGGTTTCGCCGAGACCGTCGAACTGGGACCCACCGTCCAGTACACACCGTCGAACTACGCGCACCTGCCGGGCCCCCGCCGGCCCCCCTTCCTGGACTTCGCGCTGTCCGCCACCGGGGACAGGATCCGTTACGAGGCCCGCCACTCGGAGGAGGGCGGACGCTTCCTGAACGCGGAGAGCCGCTACCTCTTCATCGACGCCGAAGGGGACGAAGCCGCGCTCGACCCGCCCCCGGGCTACCTCTGGGCCACGCCGTACCAGTTGACCGGCCTTCTGCGGCACAACCACTATCTGAACGTCCAGGCCCGGACTCTGCTGTCCTGCCTGACGGCGGGGGCGGTACGGCTCTGATGGAAACCCTGCGCATCGGTGTACTCGGCTGCGCCGACATCGCGCGCCGCCGTGTCCTGCCCGCGATACGGCGGTTCTCCGGTACCGACCTCGTCGCGGTGGCCAGCCGCGACCCGGACAAGGCGCGCAGCACTGCCGCCGAGTCCGGATGCGAGGCGGTACACGGCTACGACACCCTGCTCGCGCGCGCCGACATCGACGCCGTGTACGTGCCGTTGCCGGCGGCACTGCACGCGCGATGGGTGGAGGCGGCTCTCCGGGCGGGCAAGCACGTCCTCGCCGAGAAGCCGCTCACCACGGACCAGGACAGCACAGCGCGCCTGGTGACCCTCGCCGAGCGGCACGGTCTGGTGCTGAGGGAGAACGTCATGTTCGTCCACCACGGCCAGCACCGGGCGGTCCACCGGCTCGTCGCGGACGGCGCGATCGGCGAGGTGCGGGCCCTCCATGCGGCGTTCGCGATCCCACGGCTGCGGGACGACGACATCCGCTACGACCCGGAACTGGGCGGCGGAGCCCTCTGGGACACCGGGGTGTACCCGGTCCGCGCCGCCCTGTTCCTCCTCGGGGACGATCTGGAGGCGACCGGTGCCACGCTGGTGCGCGGCGGTCCCGGGCGCGGGGTCGACATCGCGGGCACCGCGCTGCTGCGCACGCCCGAAGGCGTGGGAGCGCACCTCGCGTTCGGCCTGGATCACCACTACCGCTCGCGGTACGAGATCTGGGGCAGTGAGGGAACCATCGTCCTGGACCGGGCTTTCACCCCGCCGGCCGACCACGTGCCGCGGATCAGGCTCGAACGCAAGGGCGGAGCCGAGGACATCACCCTCCCCGCACAGGACCAGGTGCTCCGCACGGTCGCCGCGTTCGCGGGAGCCGTGCGCACAGGTGCCGGACCCGACCCGGCCGTCCTGCGTCAAGCGGCCCTGCTCGACGAGATACGCCGCCGGATGCGGGCCGCCTAGCGACGAGGCGTGCCGGACGGCACGCGCCCATCGGCTCACCGTCACCGTTCACTCAGGAGTCGTCATGGCACGGTCGATCCCCGACCAGCCGGAAGTCAGGCCGGTCACGCTGGACGCCGACGGGACACCGTTGTCCGGCCTTCTCGCGGTCCCGGAGAGGTCCGTGCCGCGCGCCGTAGTGGTGGCCCTCCACGGTGGTGGGATGAGCGCGGGCTATTTCGACAGCCGGGCACGCCCCGGCCTGTCGCTGCTCAGGCTCGGCGCGGAACTGGGCTTCACCGTGCTCTCCCTCGACCGGCCCGGTTACGGAGCATCCGCCGACCGGCTGCCCGAGGGGCTCGACCTGGCCGGACAGACGCAGACGGTCCGCTCGGCCCTGGCGGGCTTCGCCCCCGGTGAGGCGAGGGGCGCCGGATTCTTCCTGGTGGCACACTCCAGCGGCGGTCGGCTCGCGCTGTCCGCGGCCGGTGAGGAGAGCGGGGACGTTCCCCTGATCGGCGTGGACATCTCCGGTCTGGGGAGCCGCTTCGCCGTGGAGCGCCGGGAACTGCCGAGCCGGGACGGGCGGGGCGCATGGCGCAAGCACTGGGGGGCACTGCGGTTCTACCCTCCGGACGCTCTGGTGACGAGCGGTGGACTCGTGCGCCCCGTGCCTTCGCGCGAGGCGGGCGAGGGCCTGCTCTGGCCGCGGATGTACCCGGCGATCGCCGCGCGGGTACGCGTGCCGGTTCGCTTCACGTTCGCCGAGCAGGAACAGTGGTGGCGTCACGACGAGGAGGCCGTGCGCGAGCTGCTCGCACCTCTCGCCGCGCCCCGCGCCGAAGTGGTGCGGCAGCTCGACGCCGGGCACAACATCTCTCTGGGCTGGGCGGCGCGCACCTACCACCTGCGGGCCCTGGCCTTCCTGGAGGAATGCCTCCTCGCACGCGACGCGGCGATTCCCGGGCCTCGCACGGCGTCGGCCGCGCAGGCGACGCCGGTGCGCTGACAGCGGCCCGCGGACGGCCGCGGAGGAGAAGCCCAGGACTGGCTCGTACGCTCGCTGCCGGGGCACTCCGGCACGGCACTGCGGCTGCTGATGGCCGCGCATCTCCTCTCCGGCGTGCTCGCGCTGATCCTCGCCCCCTGGTTCCGACGGGTGCCGTCCGGCTCTGGCACGTCTACGCGTTCGCCCTGGCGCTCGACACGGTCCACTGCGGCTGATCCGCCCGGGCGAACTGTGCCTGGGCGGGGAGTGCCCTGGACGGGTCCGCGTCCCGGACGGTGTTCGGTATCGTCCCCAGGAGTGGAATTCTGCATTCTGCGCGTGCTGTGACGCCCGAGGAAGAAACTTGTCAAAGGTCCACGAGTTCCTGACACAAGTTGACCTCGGCCTGAGCCAAAGCCGCTTGTGCGCCCCCATGGGGCCTTGGAGACTCGAGTTGATTCCGAGCGGCCCGCTGACCTCCTGCATCCGGCACCGGAATTGACCAGCCGCTGCCCCATGCTGACGAGGAGTTGAATTCGATGCGCTTCAATCTCATCGGCCCTTTCGAGATCGTCACCGACGACGGCAGGAGCTATCACCCGGGCACCCCGAAGGTCTGCCAGACCCTGGCGTTGTTGCTCACCCGGCCGAACGAGATCGTCACAGCCGAGTCGCTCATCAAGGAGCTCTGGGGGGAACGCCCGCCCCGCAGCGCGGTCACCACGCTTCAGACGTACGTGTACCACGCCCGCCGGATGTTCGTGAACGAAGGGCTCGTCCAGCCCGACCGCTCCCTGATCGTCACCAGCCCGCCCGGCTACGCCATCCAGGTCGACGACGCCGAGATCGACATCCGTATCTTCGAGCGCCTGGTGACCGAGGGCCGTGACCGGCTCATCGAGGGTGACCCGGTGGGGGCTCTCGACAGCATCCAGCAGGCCCTGGCCCTGTGGCGCGGCCCCGCCCTGTCCAACTTCCCCGCGGGTGACGTGCTCGCCGGCCACATCGTGCACCTGGAGGAATTGCGGATCCGGGCGTTCGAGATCCGTATCGAGGCCGAGGAACGACTGGGCCGGCACGGCGACTCCATCCCGGAACTGCGCCGGCTGATCAACGACTACCCGCTCAACGAGTGGTTCCACTGCCAGCTCATCGCGGCCCTCGGCGCGGCCGGCCGTCGCGCCGAGGCACTCCACGCCTATCAGCACGTGCGCAGGCTGCTGGCCGACGAACTCGGACTGGAGCCGTCGCTGCAGATGCAGCGGCTGCAGAACCGGCTGCTCAGCTCGGACACCATGGACCGAGCCCCGCTGTCGGCACGGCGCGTTCCCCGCCAGGAACTCGCCGTGCAGGAGGCAGGGGCCTGAACGCACCCTGACGGCGGCACCCACCGGATGTCGTCCCGGGTGCCACGCGACGCGCCGTCCCACAGGAGGAAACACCCGGGGACGGCGTGTGCCGGGCACCCATCGGTGCCCGGCACACGCCGTCCCCGGGGACATCAGTCCTTCGCCGAGACCTCGGCGAGCGTACGCAGGATCGCCGTCTGCTTGGCGTCCCGCTCGCGGACCAGTTCCTCGTACGACTTGTCGCCGTACGCTCGCTCCGCCTGTGCGATGAGGGACTGGATCGTCTCGTCGTCCATCGGGGGGCGGCCCAGCAGTTCCCAGCCGCGCTCCAGCCCGGCCCCGAGGGTCCCGAGCCACTTGCGCAGACCTCCTTGGCCGCCACCCAGGTGGAAGGCGAGGAAGGGCCCGACGGTGGCCCAGCGCAGCCCGATGGAGTGCGTCACCACCTGGTCCAGCTCTTCCAGCGTCACCACGCCCTCGCGCACCAGGTGCACCGACTCACGCAGCAGCGCGGACTGCAACCGGTTGGCGGCGAAGGCCATGATGGGCTTGCGCAGGACGATCGGCACCCGGCCGACGGAGGTGAAGAACTCCACGGCCTCGGCCACCGCGTCCGGTGAGGTCCGGTCACCCGCGACCACCTCGACCAGTGGCACCACGTGCGGCGGATTGAAGGGGTGGCCGACCACCAGGCGGCTGGAGTCCGCCATCCGCGCGCCCATGTCGTCCGGACCGAGTGTGGAGGTGGAGGACAGGATCAGCGCGTCCGCCCGTGCCGCCTTCCCGATCCGCTCGAAGAGCTCCTGCTTGAGCTCCAGGTTCTCGGGCGCGTTCTCCACGATGACGTCCGCGTCGGCGACGGCCCTGCCGAGGTCCGGCTCGAACTCGAGACGGTCGGAGAAGGTCACGGGGTCGGCCGTGCCCTCGGGCAGGAACGGCGCGAAGAGCCGCAATGCCTCGTCGACGACCCGAGGCGCGTCCGCGCGGCGGCTGTTGACCCGTACGCGCAGACCGTGGCCCAGGAAGAGAGCGACCCAGCCGAGGCCGATCGTGCCGGCACCGATGACCGTGACGGTGCGCTGCCGCTGCCCGTTCATGCGTGGCCTCCGTTCAGTTTGGGGAGGACCTGCTCGGCCATCAGCCGCATCGTGGTCGCAGCGTCCTCGAACGACAGATGGCCCGAGTGCACACCGAGACTGATCGTGATGTCGTCGCCGAACCAGTCGGCTATCTGCTCCAGTTGCGAGCGCACCTGGTCCGGGGAGCCGATGAGCAGCTTTCGCTGTTCCATCTTCGACTCGAAGTGCGAGTTCTTCGTCGCTTCGACGAGCTTCTCGTAGCCGGGGTAGGCCTCGGAGCGGGTGGTGCCCCAGGCGGCGACGGCGTCGCGGATGGCGGCCGAGTTGCGGTCGTCGTCCAGGCGCCCCTTGCGGCGGGCCTCGACACCGTTCTCCGCCACCACGCACGGGTAGCTGAAATGGATCTGCTCGGTTCCCGGGGTGTGCCCGGCGGCCGCCCACTCCGAGCGGTAGACCGCGAGGCGCTTCTGCAGCTCCTCGGTGGACATGACGTTCGGTACCGTCTGCAGGTTGTGACCGGCGCGGCCCGCCTCGGCGCACGACTCGGCACTGCGCGCGGTGGTGACGAACACCGGCGGATGCGGCTGCTGTACGGGCCGCGGCAACAGGGTGACCGGGCCGAACCGGTGGAAGGCGCCGTCGAACACGAGGTCCTCCTCGGTCCACAGCCGCTTGATGGCCTCGACGCCTTCGACGAACCGGTCCTTGGACTCGTCGATGGGTATGCCGAACGCCTTGAACTCGTCGGGCAGGAACGCCCGTCCGAAGGCGGCGTCGAGGCGGCCGCCGGAGATGTTGTCCAGCATGGCGAGCTTCCCCGCGAGCTTCACCGGGTGCTGGAAGGCGGGGATGGTGGCGCTCGTGCCCAGGCGGATCCGCCGGGTGCGCCCGGCGGCCGCGGCGAGGAAGGTCACCGGGTCCGGGCTGTAGCCGCCGTAGGAGAAGAAGTAGTGCTCGACCATCTTCACATGGTCGAAGCCGAGTTCCTCGGCGAGGTCGACGAGGCGCAGCGCCTCGTCGAAGTACTGCTGGGCGGGCTTGTCGGCCGGGCCCACGGTGGGGAAGAAGACGATCCCGAATTTCATGACGGCTCCTCGGCGTCGTCAGTCGCGGCCTGAGCCGTCGTGGTGGAGGTCGCGGTGGCGGACCTGCCAGGTGCCGTCGACGAGCACCAGATGGTCGTGACAGACCACGCTGGCGAAGATGTCGAGATCGCCACCGCGCGGTACGCGCATCGCCAGCGCGTAGGCGCGGGTCCGCAGCGAGCCGTCGTCCTGCGGGGTCACCGAAAGCATTCCCAGCCAGTGCCGGAAATCGATCTTGTCGGCGTCGAGGCGCTTCTTGCGGGCCCGCGAGGACTCCCTGATGGCCTCTCTGCCCCGCAGCGGTTCGTTCAGCCGGCTCGCCTCCTGGAAGACGGCGTCCTCGGCGAAGGTGTCGGCCCAGTCGTCGGGCCTGCCGTCGTCGAGAAGGCCCATCTGACGGGCGTAGAACTGCTGTACCTGGGCGTAGAGGTCCGCCGAGACATGGTCGGTCATACGAACTGCCTTTCTTCAGAGCGCCGGATGGCCGGCTGCGCTACGTGGTCTGAGGTCACTGGGCGCCGGATCCGCCGGTCTCCAGGAGCCGGGCTCCGTGGGCGATGCCCGTGGGGGCGAAGCGCAGCGCCACATGGCTGCCCAGGCTGTGGACATCGCGCCAGACACGCTCCAGCGGGTTCCCCTCCGACAGGGCCGAGCTGCCCGCCGCCCGCACCAGCCGCTCGACGAGGTCGACGACGCGCTCCACGGCGTACGCGCAGTACGCGGGGTTGCGGACGAGGTCGAGGGAATCGGCCCGTCCGGCGTCGACCACCTTCGCCGCACGCTCCATCAGCAGCCCCGCCCCGTCGGCATCGATCGCCGCCCGGGCGAGCGTGGTACGCACGGCGGGGTCGTCCCCCGCGGAGGGGGCCACGTGCTCCGCGTACCCGCGCAGTGCCGCCCGGGCCGCACCGAGCGCGGGAGCGCCGAAGAGCAGGCCGCTCACCAGACGCAGGGGAGTGGTGTGGCACGGAGCGTCCGAGCCCACCCCGCGACCCGTGATCATGTCCTGGCGGGCGAAACCGCGGTGTGCCGGTACGAAGACGTCATCGGCGACGAGGCTGTTGCTGCCGGTGCCCCGCATACCGGCCGACGCCCAGGTCCCGGCGACGTCGTAGTCCTCGCGGGGCAGGGCGAAGAACCACGGCACCTCACGCCCGTCAAGGGGCACCAGCGCGCACACGAGTGCCCAGTCGGAGAAGTCGACGGCGCTGGCGTAGTTCCACTCGCCGCTGATTCGCCAACCGCCGGAGACCACCGTGGCGCGGCCGCGGGGCATCAGGGCTCCCACGACCACCGTGTCCGCGCCCTTGGCCCACAGTTCCCGCTGTCCCTCGAGCGGCAGGAAGGCGCCCATACGGCCCGCACCCGCGATCACCGAGGCACACCAGCCCGCGGACGTGCAGCCCTCGGCGACAGCCGAGACGGCGTGCAGCAGATCGGTGACCGACCCCGCGGAACCGCCCCAGCGTGCGGGCACGAAGTGCCGGGCGAAGCCGGCCTCCACGATCTTCTCGACCACAGGGCGGGGCAACCGCCGGTCGGCGTCGGCCTGTTCGGCGTACCGGGCCGCGACGGGTGCGAACTCCAGCCCCCGGGAAGGAAGATCCATGCCGGACGTCGTCCAGTCGGGCATCAGCACCACTCTCCTCGTTCGCCGCGGCAGGGCAGCACTGCGGACGGGTAATGCGGCAACCCTGGACCCGGGCGATCCAGCACTACTGGAGGCCTGCTCAACGGCCCTGTCCCCGGGGCACCCGTCCCGGCGAGGAGGAAGGCGCGGACGGCCCGGCGCGGATCAGCGCAAGGGACGGCGGCGGGCCCCAGCCGTGCGTGGTCGACGCGCCGCTCCCGACGCACGGCGGGCATCCTGTGGCGCTTGAGATCGACCGCCGCCGACCGCTCGCACCCCCCACGCGCCCTGCCGGCAACGGATTTCGAGCGGATCTCCAGCGCCGTCGGGGACTGTCGGCGTCCGGCTGCACGACGGCGGGAGGAAGCGACTCGTGCCCCGCCGCCCTGCCCCGATGCCAAGGAGAAGCGTTGTGCGCATCGCCGTGTCCGGTTCCATCGCGACCGATCACCTCATGGTCTTCCCCGGCCGTTTCGCGGATCAGCTGATCGAAGGACAGCTGGAATCGGTCTCCCTGTCGTTCCTCGCCGACAGGCTGGAGATCCGCCGCGGCGGTGTCGGCGCCAACATCGCGTTCGGCCTGGGACAACTGGGCCTGCGACCCCTGCTCATCGGCGCGGCGGGGGTCGACTTCGCCGAGTACGAGCGGCTGCTCGACGAGGCCGGCGTGGACACGGCCTCCGTGCGGGTGAGCGAGAGCCTGCACACGGCCCGGTTCGTGTGCACCACGGACGACGACGAGAACCAGATCGCGACGTTCTACGCCGGAGCCATGGCCGAGGCCCGACACATCGACATCGCCGAGGTCCATGAGCGCGCGGGCGGTATCGACCTGCTCCTCGTCGGAGCCGACGATCCCGACGCCATGCTGCGCCACACCGCAACGGCCCACCGGCTGGCCATCCCGGTCGCCGCCGATCCCTCCCAGCAACTGGCCCGCCTGGACCGCGAACAGGTCCGCGCGCTGGTGGACGGGGCCCGTTACCTGTTCACCAACGCGTACGAGAGCGCCCTGCTCCAGGAGCGCACCGGCTGGAGCGAGCGGGAGGTGCGGGACCGGGTCGGAAACTGGATCATCACCCACGGAGCCGACGGGGTCTCTCTGCCGACCGCCGCCGGCGGTCGGCAGACCGTCCCCGCGGTCCCCACGCCGAACGTGGCGGACCCCACGGGCGTCGGCGACGCCCTCCGGGCCGGCTTCCTCGCGGGTCTCGCCCGGGGACTGGCCCCCGTGCGGGCCGCACAGCTCGGCTGCGCGCTGGCCGCGCTGGTCCTCACATCGGTCGGCACGCAGGAGTACAAGCTTCTCCCCGCCGAACTGTCCGCCACCATCGAGCGCGTGTACGGCCGCGCGGCGGCGCAGGACATCGAGCAGGCCCTGGAGGGTGTGTCGTGAACGTGGCGGACAACGGCTCCCCGACGCCGGTGAGGTGCCTGGCATGACGACACCGCGCTCCGTTCTCACGATCGGTGCCCCGTCCTTCTCCTTCGAGTTCTTCCCGCCGAAAACGGACGCCGGGGCCCGGGTCCTGTGGGACGCCATCCGCCGCGTCGAGAGGTTCGCCCCCAGCTTCGTGTCCGTCACGTACGGCGCCGGCGGGTCCGCCCGCGACCGCACCGTCGAGATGACCCGGCGTATCGCGGCGGAGACGACACTGCGTCCGGTCGCCCACCTCACGGCCGTCGGCCACTCCGTCGCCGAACTGCGCCACATCATCGGTCAGTACGCGGACGTCGGCGTACGCGACGTCCTCGCCCTGCGCGGTGACCCACCGGGAGATCCCAACGGGCCCTGGGTGCCCCACCCGGACGGTCTCAGGCACGCGCATGAGCTGGTCACCCTGGTCAAGGAGTCCGGGGACTTCACCGTGGGCGTCGCGGCCTTCCCGGAACGGCATCCGCGCTCCCCCGACTGGGAGAGCGACATCCGCCATTTCGTCGCGAAGTGCCGTGCCGGCGCCGACTACGCCATCACCCAGATGTTCTTCCATGTGGAGGACTACCTGCGGCTGCGCGACCGGCTGGCAGACGCTTCCTGTGAAACCCCCGTCATCCCGGAGATCATGCCCGCGACGGACGTCCGGCAGATCGCCCGCTTCGCCGAACTGAGCGGTGCCTCGTTCCCCGAGACCCTGGCCCAGCGCCTCGAAGCGGCCCGTGAGAGTCCGGCCGAGGGCCGTCGCATCGGCGTCGAGTACGCCACCGCCATGGCGGAGCGGCTGCTGGCCGAAGGAGCGCCCGGACTGCACTACATCACCCTGAACCGCTCGACGGCGACGCTTGAGGTCCATCGCAATCTCGGGCACTCACCCAGCACACGGAGTGCGCTCGCGGCACACTGACACCGCGTCGACCCTGACCATTGGAGAAACGGATGACCCTGTCGGACCAGGTGGCGCTCGTGACCGGTGCGGGCCGGGGGATCGGCCGCGCGATCGCGCTCGCCCTCGTCCAGGACGGAGCCCGCGTGGCGCTCCTCGCCCGCAGCCGCGAGGAGCTGGAGGAAACCGCCGCGCTCGCCGGCGACCGGTCCCGCGTCCTCGTGGCTCCGGCGGACATCACCGACGACAAGGCGGTCGGCCGCGTCGTGGAGCGGATCGCCGGCCACTTCGGACCGGTGAGCCTGCTCGTCAACAACGCGGCCACCTACGCCATCGGGGAACCTCCCCTGTGGGAGGCCGACCTCGATACCTGGTGGCACACGGTCGAGGTCAACGTCCGAGGTCCCCTCGTGTGCATGCGAGCCGTCCTCCCCACGATGCTCGCCGAACGGCGTGGCCGAGTGGTCACCGTCGCCAGCGACCTCGGCGCCCTGCCCTGTCCGCTCACCGCGTACCAGTTCAGCAAGGCGGCGCGGATCCGGCTCACCGAGGCCCTCGGCATCTCCCTGGACGAGGCCGACGCGACCGGGGTGCGCACCTTCGCGATCAACCCGGGCTCCGTACGGACTCGTATGACGGAGCCCTTCGCAGCCCGGTTCCCCGATCACGACTGGACGCCGGCCGAGGAGAGCGGCCGACTGGTGACCGCCCTCGCCTCCGGCACGTACGACGCGCTCCACGGCCGCTACCTGTCGGTCCACGAGGACCTCGACCGGCTCCTTGAGCGGCTGGACCAGGTGACGAGCGAGGAACTGTTCGTCGAGCGGATGCGGGTGTACGGACCCGACGGATCCATCACCACTCACTGGGACTGACGTCCACCTGAGCGGAACACCGCGCCGGGGCCCGCACAGGGCCCCGGCGCGTCCACGCGTACCTCCGTGCGGTCCCGCCGGGGACCGCACGGAGCGTCAGCCGACGATGTCGATACGTCCCATCTGGCCTCCGGACGAGTGCCCCAGCTGATGGCAGTGGTAGACGTACTGGCCTGTGTACGGCCCCCAGGTCATCGCTATCCTCACGGTCTCACCGGGGCCCAGCGTGACGGTGTCCTTGAGCCCCGCGTCCCGCGCCCCCGCGGGCCGCCCGTCGCGCTCCAGGACACGGAAGCTCGTCAGATGCGTGTGGAAGCTGTGCCACAGATGGAAGTCCGGCCTGCCGGGCTCGGCCGGCACGTCGACGTTGCGGATCGTCCACTCCTCGGTCGCGCCCAGCGCGGCCGTCACGTCGACCCGGCCGGGATCGTAGGACTGCCCGTTGATGGTCATGGCCGGGAACGTCCGGATCTCGAAGTCGCGCCGCACGGTGGGCGTGGGCAGAGCGGGCGGCGCCGGCGCCAGGCGGCCGGGGACGTAGCTGTTGTCCGCGGCCCGGCGGTCGATGTCGAACCGCATGACCTCGGGCCGTTCACCGGACTGCGCGCCGGTGTTCTCCAGAACCACCGAATCCCCCACCCGATAGCGGGAGAAGTCGACGACGATCTCGACCCGCTCACCGCCCAGCATCAGCAGCTCCGTCCGTGTGACGGGCTGCTCCAGGAGGCCGTTGTCCGTCGCGATCTGGGTGAACTCCGTACCGTCGGCGAACCGCAGCTTGACGTAGCGGTTGGCGCAGGCGTTGTAGACGCGCAGCCGGTACTTGCGTGCGGCGACGTTGAAGTAGGGGCGCTCCTTGCCGTTGACCAGCATGTGCGGGCAGTCGGACGGCCGGGTGTAGAGCAGGGTGCCGTCCGCCTCGATCCTGGCGTCACGGATGACGAGTGGGACGTCGAAACTCCCGGACGGCAGCGGCAGGCTCTTCTCGTCGCGGTCGCTGAGCAGATAGAGGCCGTGCAGCCCCAGGTAGACGTTCTCGGCCTCCAGGTGGTGCGCGTGGTCGTGGTACCAGAGGGAGGCAGCCCGCTGGGTGTTGGGATAGCGGTACACCCGCTCGGCGCCGGGCACGATCGTGTCCATCGGCAGCCCGTCGTGCTCGGACCGCACCTGCCCGCCGTGCAGGTGCACGGCCGTGTTCACGGGCAGACCGTTGATCTGCCGGATCACGGTCTCCCGTCCCTGGACGGCTTTGACGGTCGGTCCGGGGAACGTACCGCCGTAGGTGCGGACCCTGGAGGTGAGGCCCTTGACGATCTCGACCTGAGCCTCCTGCATCCGTATCTCGTAGAGCTCCGAGGAACTCGTGGACGAGACGGGGCGGAGGGTCTTCGGGACCGGCATGGCATGGGCGAACGGAGAGACGGGCGCCGGGTCAGCGGCGGCCCCCGCCGCGGCCGCTGACGGGGCGGAGGAACCGGTGAGCCGGTCCCACGGGAGCAAGGAGGCCGCGCCCGCAGCGGTCGCTGCCTTGAGCGCGTTACGACGGTTGAGCATGAGCAGCCTATCTTCGTAGGAAAGGTGTGTCGGGCCGTCCGACCGTCCACGGCACCCCGAGCGTGACGCCGAGGAGCAGGCCGACGGCGGCGCACAGGCGCAGAACGGTCAGGACATCTGCGGCCCCGGCGGACCACACGGACGGTCCGTCCACCGGGGAGAACGATGAGGCGAGCGCCGCGGCCGGCAGACAGACGGCCGCGGCGGCCGCCGCGGACACGGCGGCGAACGCCAGCGGGGCGGCCATGGTGCCGCCCCGCGGCAGGAGGCGGTCCGCCCGGCGCCGTATGATCTGCGCGGCCAGTGCCGACATCGGCAGCAGCAGATACAGCGCCGCCGTGGTCAGGGCCATGAACGGGCCCACGTGCAGGGCTTCCGGACGTGCGGGCCCGGAGCCGTGCCACCAGGTGTGGTCCCCTGGCTGTGGCAGCGGGGCCCTGGTGTGGTCGTACGTCACCCAGCCGACCGCGAGGGCGTGAGACAGGGCCGATACGCCGAGAACCACGGGGCGCAGACCCGAGAACAGCCACCGGACGCCCGGCCGGGACGGCTTCCGCGTCCGGCCGGCCGGCAGGCACGGTGACCCCGCGCTCACGGTGTCGCCCGGGGTGGGAAGTCGGTGGTCCGGGCCAGCGCGTCCCACTCCTCCCAGACCGCCAGGCGTTCCCTCAGCACGGTGGGCGCGAGGTCGGACGCGCCGTTGCCCAGCAGGATCCGCAGGGGCGGCTTCTCCGCGTCGAGCACCTCGAACAGTGCCGCGCCGACCTTCGCCGGGTCACCTGGCTGGAGGTGGGCGTAGGCGCCCGACAAGCCGTGCCGGCGCTTGGCGAGCACGGTGTCGTACACGGCCTTGGGTGTGGCACGGACCATGCTGTCCCCGGACCACTGGGTACGGAACTCGCCCGCCTCGACCAGGGTGACCTTGATGCCGAAGCCCGCCACCTCCTGCGCCAGGGCTTCGCTCGCCGCTTCCAGCGCCCACTTGCTCGCGCAGTACGCGCCGAGGTTCGGATAGGTGGTGACGCCGGCGATGCTGGACATCTGCAGGAGATGGCCCCCACCCTGACGCCGCATCACGGGCAGGACCGCCTGCGTGACCCACAGGGCGCCGAAGAAGTTCACGTCGAACTGATCGCGTATCTGCTGTTCGGAGACCTCCTCGACGGCGCCGGCCAGCCCATGACCGGCGTTGTTGAGGACGACGTCGATACGGCCCGCGCGCTCGGCGGCCTCGGCCACGACGGAGAACACCGCGGCACGGTCGGTGACATCCAGAGCCATGGGGACGACCCGCTCGCCGTGGCCGGTGACCAGAGCGTCGAGCGAGGCGACGGTGCGGGCCGTGGCCACGACCGTGTCACCGTGGGCGAGGGCCGTCTCGGCGACGGCCCGCCCGAGCCCCCGGGAGGCGCCGGTGACGAGCCAGACGCGGGGCATCCGCCCGCTCACCGGCCGGCCCGCCGCTCGGCGAAGTCCTTGGCGTGGTTCAGGGTGGCGGTGCTGTTGGTGCTGAGGGCGTTGTGGACGTACTGCTTGGCGTCCTCGACGGTCGCGTCCGGCCCGAGGATCCTCGCGATGTTCGCGGTGTTCACGGTCACCGTGTGCTGGGACGAGGCGGCGACGCCGTCGCCGTTCTCGACGAACGACCAGTAGCCCGTGTGCAGGGTCATCAGCGCGGGCAGCGTGGTCTGTTTGTAGGCGATCCGGTGGTGGGGAAAGGTGACCCGGTAGGACTTGGTGGTGTGTACCGAGCCGTCCTTCGCCCTGGTGTCCATCTCCAGTTCCTGCAGACCCGGCGTGTCCTCGGTCAGCCGGACGGTGGCCACGTGCGGCAGCCGCTCGTGCCATCTGTCGGCCTCGTTGACGAAGTCGAAGACGTCCTTCGCGGAGCCGTTGACCTGAACGGTGTCCTCGAAGGAGAACGTCAGGTCGGCGGTCGAGTGCGCGAGTTCGACGTTCGCCTTCAGCGCGGCGAGCTCGGAACGGGAGTTGCGGTCGACGGCCTCGTCGATCCAGTCGAGGCCGGCGGGGTCGTCGTCGACGGCACGGTAGTCGTGCAACAGCCGCACCCGGGACGCGTCCTCGGCGATCGGCTCGATGATCCAGGTGCCCCCCATCGCCGCCACGGGGGGAGCCGACACCTCCTGACGGAAGGTGATCGTCAGTTTCTCCGGGGACAGGGTGCGGCGCGAGGTCCAGGTCTTGGCCTCGCCGTTCGCCGTCGCCCAGATCCGGATGCGCTCCCCGTTCCCGCCCTCGGCGACCCTGTCGACGTAGATGGTGGGCGGGAAGATCCGCGGCCAGTTGGTCACATCGGCGATCAGCCGGTACACGTCGGCGGCCGGTGCCGCGATGGTGATCTCGTGCTCCACTTCGCGTGGTCCGGGCTGCGTCATGGCTGGCTCTCCTCGTTTCGGGATCGGTTCGTCGGCCGTGGGTGGCCCGGTCAGAAGTTGCCGAGGCCGCCGCACACGTTCAGGGCCTGGGACGTGATGGAGGCGGCCGTGTCGGAGGCCAGGTAGCCGACCAGTCCCGCGACCTCCTCGGGAGTGGAGTAGCGGCCCAGCGGGATCTTGGCCCGGAACTTGTCGAGGATCGCCTCCTCGCTGGTGTCGTACGCGGCCGCGTAGCCCTGACGTACGCGCTGGGCCATGGGCGTCTCGACGTACCCCGGGCACACGGCGTTGACGGTGATGCCGGTCGGCGCGAGTTCGTTGCCCAGCGCCTTGGTGAAGCCGACGACACCGTGCTTCGAGGCCGAGTAGGGGGCACCCAGCACCACGCCCTGCTTGCCCGCGGTCGAGGCGATGTTGATGATCCGGCCGCGCTTCTTGTCACGCATGCCGCCTGTGTTCAGCACCTCGCGGGTGACCCGGAAGACGCTGTTGAGATTGGTCTCGATGACGTCGTTCCACAGCTCGTCCGCGATGTCCGCGGTGACGCCGCCGCCCGACCGGCCGGCATTGTTGACCACCACGTCGACCGTGCCGAACCGGTCGACCGCTGACCTGACCCAGTGGTGCACGCTGCCGTTGTCCCGGACGTCGAGGACACCGCCGTCGACCTCCAGACCCTCGTCCTGGAGTCGCTTGACCGTCTCGGCCACGTGGTCGGCGTTCCGTGCGCCGATGAAGACCCGATGACCGGACGCCGCCAGAACCCGGGCCGACTCCAGCCCGATCCCACTGGTCGCGCCCGTGACCACGGCAACCCGCTTGTCCTGATCCGACATGAAAACTCCTCGGCTGTTCGACATGGCACGCAGGCGAAGAGTGTTTTCCGGCTCTGGAGCAGCGCTCGAAACGCGCTCGGGAGTCAGGGACCGGCACGGCGTGCCCCGCTGCGGGCCGTGCCGCGCACCACCGTGCCTCGATCCAGGGTCGAGCGGCCCTTCCCAAGCTCAACTGCGACTTCAGGACTGAGAGGCGGCTATGATCAATCTCTTTCAGCCCCAGGTGGGTGCTGAGGAACTCGACGCGGTTGCCCGGGTATTCGAGGACCACTGGCTCGGACACGGTCCGCGCACCAAAACGTTCGAGGCGGAGTTCGCGGAGCATCTGGGGGTCGCCGCGGACCACGTCGTGTTCATCAACTCCGGTACGGCCGGGCTGTTCCTCGCCGTGGAGTCGCTGAATCTCCAGCACGGCGACGAGGTCGTCCTGCCCTCGCTCAGTTTCCTCGCCGCCGCGAACGCGATCGTCACCAGCGGTGCGAGTCCCGTCTTCTGCGATGTGGACCCACGGACCCTCAACCCCACGCTCGAAGACGTCGAACGCGCCCTGACGGACCGGACCAGGGCAGTGATCGTCCTGCACTACGGCGGCTACCCGGGTGACATCGTGCGCATCGCGGACCTCTGCCGCGAACGCGGCGTCACCCTGATCGAGGACGCCGCCTGCTCGGTGGCCTCCCGGGTCGAGGGACGGGCCGTGGGCACCTTCGGAGACCTCACCATGTGGAGCTTCGACGCGATGAAGGTGCTGGTCACCGGCGACGGCGGGATGCTCTACGCCAAGGACGCCGTACAGGCCGCCCGCATTCGCCGGCTCGCCTACCATGGGCTGGCCCAGCCGAGCGGCTTCGGCCACGCCAAGGTGTCCGCCCGCTGGTGGGAGCTCGACGTCCCCGAACCGGGCCGCCGGGTCATCGGCAACGACCTGACCGCCGCCATCGGCTCCGTGCAGCTGCGCAGGCTGCCCGAGATGATCGCCCGGCGCCGGGAGATCGTCGCCCTGTACGACCGGGAACTCGCGGGGCTCGACGGGGTGTCGCTCCCGCCACCGCTCCCCGCGGGGCATGAGTCGACCCACTACTTCTACTGGGTGCAGATGGATCCCGGCATCCGCGACCAGGTGGCCGGCGACCTGCTCGCCGACGGCATCTACACCACGTTCCGCTACGCGCCACTGCACAAGGTTCCCGCGTACCGGCGGACCGCCGTGGACCTGCCCGCCTCCGACTGGGTCTCGGACCGCACCCTGTGCCTGCCGCTGCATCCCGGACTCACCGACGAGGACGTGCTCACCGTCGTCGCCTCGCTGCGCGGGGCCGTGACGTCTCGAGGCGCGGAACAGGCCGCGTGAGGCGGGGCCGACGCCCCTTCAGGACCGAACCGACCACACCGAGAAAGAGTCACCGTGAAGGACACTCCATGAGCCGACGCGTCGTCATCACCGGAATCGGCGTGGTCGCACCGGGCGGCGTGGGCACCAAGGAATTCTGGTCCCTGCTGACCGCGGGCAGGACCGCGACCCGGAACATCAGTCTCTTCGACGCCTCGCAGTTCCGCTCCCGCATCGCCGCCGAGGCGGACTTCGACCCGCTCGACCACGGCCTGTCGGCCGAACAGGCGGAACGTCTCGACCGGGCCGCCCAGTTCGCGCTCGTCAGCGCCGACGAGGCCCTGCGCGACAGCGGACTCGTCACCACGGAACTGGATCCGACACGCACCGGCGTCACCCTCGGCAGCGCCGTCGGCTGCACCATGGGCCTGGACACGGAGTACAACACGGTCAGTCGCGGCGGCAGCACCTGGCAGGTCGATCACACGCTCGCCGTGTCCCACCTGTTCGACTACTTCGTGCCGAGTTCGATGGCCGCCGAAGTCGCCTGGCGGGTGGGCGCCCAAGGGCCGGTCTCCCTGGTGTCGACGGGATGCACTTCCGGCCTGGACTCTGTCGGGCATGCCGTCGAGCTGATCCGCGAGGGCAGCGCCGACGTGATGATCACGGGTGCCACCGAGGCCCCGATCTCCCCGATCACCGTGGCCTGCTTCGACGCGATCAAGGCCACCTCGCCGCGCAACGACGAGGCTGAGACCGCGTCCCGGCCCTTCGACGCCACGCGCAACGGGTTCGTCCTCGGCGAGGGCTCGGCGGTCCTGGTCCTGGAGGAACTGCAGAGCGCGCGCCGTCGGGGCGCCCACGTCTACGCGGAGATCGCGGGCTTCGCCAGTCGCTGCAACGCGTACCACATGACCGGCCTGCGCCCCGACGGGGTCGAGATGGCCGAAGCCGTCACAGCGGCCTTGGACGAGGCCCGGCTCGACCCCACCGCGGTCGACTACATCAACGCCCACGGCTCGGGAACCAAACAGAACGACCGGCATGAGACCGCCGCCTTCAAGCGCAGCCTCGGATCGCACGCCTACGAGGTCCCGGTCAGCTCCATCAAGTCGATGATCGGGCACTCCCTGGGGGCGATCGGCTCCCTGGAGGTCGCGGCGAGCGCACTGGCCATCGAACGCAACACGGTGCCGCCCACCGCGAATCTGCACCACCCCGACCCCGCCTGCGATCTCGACTACACCCCGCTCAACGCCCGGGAACAGCGGACCGACACCGTGCTCAGCGTGGGAAGCGGCTTCGGCGGCTTCCAGAGCGCCATGGTCCTGACCCGCCCGAGCCTGGAAGGTGCTGCCTGATGCCGGTGCCGAGCGACGAGACGAGGACAAGGCAGGGACGCATGACCACCCGAACCCTCCGCCGTCCCGGTGGCGATGATTCCTCCCCGGCACCGGCCGCGCCGGTGGTCACGGGCATCGGCGTCGCGGCGCCGAACGGTCTGGGCACCGAGATGTGGTGGAACGCGGTGCTCAGCGGCACGAGCGGCATCCGCCCCCTCACCCGCTTCGACGCCGCCCAGTACCCGGCGAAGGTCGCCGGAGAGGTACGGGGATACGACCCGGCCGCGCACATACCCGGCCGGCTGCTCCCACAGACCGACCACATGACGCGCCTCTCGCTGACGGCGGCCGAAGAGGCCCTCGAAGACGCCGGTGTGGATCCGGCCGAGCTCCCCGACTACGGGGGTGGCGTCATCACGGCCGGCTCCGCAGGGGGCTTCGAGTTCGGCCAGCGGGAGCTGGAAGCCCTGTGGAGCAAGGGCGGCCAGTACGTCAGCGCCTACCAGTCCTTCGCGTGGTTCTACGCCGTCAACACCGGCCAGATATCCATCAGGCACGGACTGCGCGGCCCGAGCGGCGTACTCGTCACGGAACAGGCCGGCGGACTCGACGCCCTCGCCCAGGCCCGGCGCCAGATCCGCAGGGGCGTCCGCGTGGCGGTCACCGGCGGGGTGGACTCCTCGCTGTGCCCGTGGGGCTGGACGGCACATCTGGCGGGGGGCGAGCTGAGCACCCGTGAGGATCCCGCTCAGGCGTTCCTGCCCTTCTCCGCGGACGCGAACGGCCATGTCGTGGGAGAGGGCGGAGCCCTGCTCGTCCTGGAGGACGCGACCGCGGCACGCGACCGGGGTGCGGACGTGTACGGCGCACTCGCGGGATACGCGGCCACGTTCGATCCGCCACCGGGTTCTCCGGACGCCCCCCGGCTGCGGGCCGCCGTGGAACTGGCGCTCGACGACGCGGGAGTGGACGCCGCCGATGTCGATGTGGTGTTCGCCGATGCGGCGGGCCGTCGTACGGCCGACCGTGAGGAGAGCGCGGCTCTCGCGGAGGTCTTCGGGCCGTACGGCGTCCCGGTCACCGCGCCGAAGACCATGACGGGCCGGCTCGCCGCGGGCGGGTCCTCCCTCGACGTGGCCGCGGCCCTGCTGGCACTGCGTGACCAGGTGATCCCGCCGACCGTGAACGTCGGAGAGCCGGCCACGGACTGCCCGGTCGACCTGGTGACCGAGGTGCGCCGACCCGCCCGGCTGCGTACGGCGCTCGTCCTCGCACGCGGGCGGGGCGGCTTCAACTCGGCGATCGTGCTCCGCACCGCGGCATGAAACCGGGTCGGCCCCTATCGCACACCCGAGAGCCAGGAGGACCGTTGCCCACCGTCGACCAAGCCGAGTTCACCCGGACCATGGCACATGTGCCCACCCCCGTCACCGTCGTGACCACCGTAGACGCGGCCGGCCGACGTTGGGGTTTCACCGCGAGCTCGTTCAGCTCCCTCTCGCTCGACCCGCCTCTCGTCCTCGTCTGCCCCGCGAAGACGGCTTCCTGCCACGACGCGTTCGTCTCCGCCGGCCAGTTCCTGGTCAACGTACTGGCGGCCGGGCAGAAGGAGATCGCGGGCGCCTTCGCCCGGTCCGGCGCGGACAAGTTCGCCGGGACGCCGATGGAGCCCTGTGAGTTCGGGCTGCCCGGTCTGGCCGCTGCCACGGCGAGGATCGCCTGCACACTCCACGAGGTGCTGGACGGAGGTGACCACAGCATTCTGGTCGGCCGGGTCGAGTCCGTCTTCCTCGGTGGCGCGGAACCGCTCGTCTACCACAACCGGCGCTTCACCAAGCCCCGGACGAGCGTGACCCTCGCCGCCACGTCCTGAGGCCCGACAAGCCGACCGATCGCACGAACAAGGGATCGCAGTGAACGACCATTCCCCTTCCGCGGCGCGAATGCACGAGGTCGCGGAGCACGTCTACGCCTACATACAGCCGGACGGCGGCTGGTGCCTGAACAACGCCGGACTGATCACCGGCGGGGACCGGCCGGCACTGATCGACACGGCCGCGACCGAAGCACGTGCCATGGCGCTGCGGAACGCGATCGCCACCGTGGCCCCGAGGGCCCCGCGCTATGTCGTGAACACCCATCCCCACGGGGACCACACCTTCGGCAACCGCTTCTTCACGCAGGACGCGGTGGTGATCGCACACGAGGCGACGCGCGCCGAGATGGACCTGGCCGGCCTCCATCTGACCGGTCTGTGGCCCGACGTGCCGTGGGGCGACATCGGTGTGGAGCTTCCCAGCATCACCTTCCGCGAACCCCTCACACTGCACCTCGGAGACACTCGGGCGGAGCTGATGCACCTCGGTACCGCCCACACCAGGAACGACACGGTGGTGTGGCTGCCGCGACAGCGGGTGCTGTTCACCGGCGACGTGGTGATGTCGGGTGCCACGCCCTTCTGTCTCACCGGCTCCGTCGCCGGATCCCTCGACGTGATCGAGAAGCTGAGGGCCCTCGCTCCCGCGGTCGTCGTCGCCGGACATGGACCGGTCGGTGGCCCCGAACTCCTCGACGACACCGCCGACTACCTCCGCTTCGTCCAGCGGCTGGCCGCCGACGGGCTGGCCGCCGGACTCAGTCCGCTCCAGGCGGCGCGCGAGGCCGAACTCGGTCCGTACGCCGACCTCCTCGACAGCGAGCGCATCGTGCCGAACCTGCGCCGAGCCTATGCGGAGGCCGGCGGCGCGGAACCGGGCTTCGCGCTCGACGTCCAGGAACTGTTCGCGGAGATGATCGCCTTCCACGGCGGTCTCCCGGTCTGCTCGGCCTGAACCGGGCGCACGCGGCAGGCGGCCGAACGATCCGGAGCGCGTGCGGCCGGCCGCGGACCGGCCCTGCCGTGGTCACCAGCCGTGCCGCGCTGGCCACCGTCCCGATGTCGGAGACGCCCTCGCCGGACGAGTAGATCGCCTGGAGCACGAACCAGGAGGGCCGCACACCGCGTAGAACAGCCTGAACCGGACGTGCCCCAGCCGGTCCTCGACCCGCCGTTGCTGACGCCGGGCCCGTGACGGTAGGGGCCGTGGTGGGACGACATGACAAAGGCTGAAGATGCCCACTGCGGAGATCTACGGGGGCCGTTGTCGGGGGCCACACGGGCTGACACCTCATCCCGAGACCGGCTGGTCCCCGCGCTGAGCCGCTGGATCGGTTTCCTCTCGCTGATCATGCTGGTCATCGACCTGGTTCTCCTGATCCTTCAGCTCGCCGAACAGGTCACCCGGGCACCGGAGGGCGTCGCCCAGTACGTCGGGACCTTCACCTCGCCCATCGATCCACCGGCATGGGGCAACGCCGTGGTCGGGCGCTGCACTGTGGCGGCCAGTACCGATCGGGCGCTGCGGCTGCGCCACAACGGGCTGCTCGACGGCGGGGCGGGCTGGCCCCTCGGTGGCCTGGGCCGCTCGCGAGGCGGGCTCACCGGCAAGCTCCGCCTGAGCGCCGACGGCCGCTGCCGCCCGCCGTCCCTGACCGTCACCGGCGAACAGCGGGCGGACTGCACCCAGTCCGAGCCGGAGGCCGGCTTCGCCGTCTCACCAGCGCGGCCGTGCCCGCCTGCCGAACAGCAGACCCCGTGGCTTCGGTGGCGGCGGGGTGCCGGGCCGCAGGGGCCAGGCCAGGAGCATGCCTGCGACGAAGCCGACGACGTGGGCCATGTATGCCACGGTGCCGGTGTCGGCGACACCCTCGCCGGAGGAGTACACCGCCTGGAGCCCGAACCAGAAGCCCAGCACCAGCCACGCCGGCAGCCGCAGCGGCAGGAAGACCAGGAACGGGACCAGCACCCAGACCCTCGCCCTCGGATACAGGACGAGGTACGCGCCGAGCACCCCGGCGATCGCCCCGGACCCGCCGATCAGCGGGGCGGTGGAGTCGTCGTTGACGTACGCGTAGCCGTACGCGGCCGTGTACCCGCACACCACGTAGAACAACGCGAAGCGGATGTGGCCCAGCCGGTCCTCGATGTTGTTGCCGAAGATCAGCAGGAAGAGCATGTTGCCCAGCAGATGCAGCCAGCCGCCGTGCAGGAACAGCGCGGTGAGGACGGACAGCGCGGGCGACTTCTCGTAGCCCGGCGGGCCCAGCGCGCAGCCTCCCGACGGGGTGATCTCGCCGGTGGGCACCAGCTGCGGCAGCCGATGGTGGATCAGTTCCTGCGGCACCGCCGCGTACCGCTCCAGGAACGCCTGCGTATGGCAGAGCAGCGCCGACTCGCTGTCGCCCGGCACCGAGCCGGCGAGACCCGGCATGAAGACGAAGACGAAGACGTTCGCGGCGATCAGCGCGTAGGTCACGTAGGGCGTGCGGCCCACGGGGTTCACATCATGGACGGGGATGACCACACCGGACTTGTGCCCTGGATACGGGGCCGAAATCAGCGGTCCGGGCGTCGGTGTGGGCCTCGGCGCCGACGGCGGTGAACGTGAGCGGCGGGTGGTGCGTATGAGTTCTCAACCGCGGATCTACGTGAGGAACAGGCGATGAACGACCGAGTTACTCCTCCGATGCACGCCACCCCGGACGGTGAGGCCGAGATCTCGCTGGTGGTGCGGCTGCCTTGGGAAGACGTTGCCGCGCTCGGCCAGGAGGCCGGGCGGCTGGCGGCGCGGATGCAGCGGCCGGTGACCCTTGATGAGGCGGTCAGCCATCGGTTGCGGTCGGCTCGGCCGGCCGCGGCGCATGCGAAGCCGACGACGGCGCCTGCGGCGCCGGCTGCCGTGACGTCGTCCGCGTCGGTGTCCTCGTTGCCGGCTCGGCCGCCGGCGGAGCAGGCTCGGCAGGCGATCGATCGGATAAACGGTACTTCGGCTGTTTAGTGAGGGTTTAGCCGTAGGGGTGCTGTGCGTCGCCGGCCGCGGGTTCGGTGTGGCTGGTCGCGCAGTTCCCCGCGCCCCTTTTGTGGCGGGCCCTGGTTATGAGGCGCTCGACCTCACCGCCGCCACCGCCTTTCTCGCCGCCACCAGGATCGGGTCCCAGACCGGGGAGAAGGGCGGGGCGTAGCCGAGGTCCAGGGAGGTCATCTGGTCGACCGTCATGCCCGCTGTCAGGGCCACCGCGGCGATGTCGACCCGCTTGCCCGCGCCCTCCCGGCCGACGATCTGGACGCCGAGGAGGCGGCCGGTGCGGCGTTCGGCGAGCATCTTGACCGTCATGGGGGCGGCGCCGGGGTAGTAGCCGGCGCGGCTGGTCGACTCGATGGTGACCGTGACGTACTGGAGGCCGGCGCGGTCGGCGTCCTTCTCACGGAGGCCGGTGCGGGCGATCTCCAGGTCGCAGACCTTGCTGACGGCGGTGCCGACGACGCCGGGGAAGGTGGCGTAGCCGCCGCCGATGTTGGCGCCGATGATCTGGCCGTGCTTGTTGGCGTGGGTGCCGAGGGGGATGTGGCGCAGGCCGCCGGAGACCAGGTCGAGGACCTCGACGCAGTCGCCGCCGGCCCAGATGTTCTCGTGGCCCCGGACGCGCAGGGCGAGGTCGGTCAGAAGGCCGCCGTGGTCGCCCACGGGCAGCCCCGCCGCCTTCGCGAGCTCCGTCTCCGGGCGTACGCCGATGCCCAGGACCACCACGTCCGCCGGGTACTCGGCGTCCTCGGTGGTGACCGCGCGGACACGGCCGTCGTCGCCGGTGCGCACGGCGGTGACCTCGGCGTCGTCGACCATCGTGATGCCCAGGCCCTCCATGGCCTTGTGCACCAGACGGCCCATGTCCGGGTCGAGGGTGGACATGGGCTCCTCGCCACGGTTGACGACCGTGACCTCGTACCCCCGGTTGATGAGCGCCTCGGCCATCTCCACGCCGATGTAGCCCGCGCCGACGACCACCGCGCGACGGCCCTCGGTGGCGGTCAGGGTGTCGAGGAGGGCCTGGCCGTCGTCCAGGGTCTGCACGCCGTGCACTCCGGGGGCGTCGACACCGGGCAGGTCGGGACGGATCGGGCGGGCGCCGGTCGCGATGACGAGCTTGTCGTACGAGGTCCAGGACTCGGCGCCGGAATCGACGTCCCGCGCGCGCACGCGTGCGCCCTCGACATCGATCTCCACGACCTCCGTACGCATCCGCAGATCGATGTCGCGGGCCCGGTGCTCCTCGGGGGAACGGGCGATGAGCCGGTCGCGTTCGGGGACGTCGCCGCCCACCCAGTAGGGGATGCCGCACGCCGAGAAGGAGGTGAAGTGGCCCCGCTCGAACGCCACGATCTCCAGTTCGTCGGGCCCCCGCAGCCGACGCGCCTGCGACGCGGCGGACATGCCCGCCGCGTCGCCACCGATGACCACCAGGCGTTCCCTCGATCGTTCTTCAGCGCGGCTCATGTTCATGGGAACACGCTACGGGGGTCCCGCATTTCAGTCCGGTCCTCCTCGGTTCGATGGTCCTCGGTCCTGTCGCCCTCCGTCCGATCGGGCGTCAGCCGGATCGGACGTCAGTCCTGCTCGTCGTTGTCCGGTGTGGCGGACGGGAGCGAGCCCGCGGTGCCTGCCGTCGCCGTCGCCGTGGCCGGGCGGGGCCGGCGGGCACGGGCGAAGCGGAACCACACGAGCAGGACGAGGGCCGTGGCCACGGCGAAGGGGAGGACCGCTGCGAGTGCCATGCCCAGCCAGCGGAACAGGGCGACGAACGCGTTCCAGCCGCCCGCCAGCGCGTCCATGAAGCCGGGGTCGTCGTTCTTGTCGGCCTTCTTCACCGCGGTCTCGGACAGGGACAGCGTGATGGTGGCGAGGCTCGTGCGGTCCTTCAGGGACTCCCGCTGGGCGAGCAGCGCCTCCAGGTCGGCCTGACGGCTGCTCAACTCGCCCTCCAGGGTGACCACATCGCTGAGCTTGGTCGCCCGGTCCATCAGCTCGCGGATCCGGGCGACGCTGGCCTGCTGCGTCTTGATACGGCTCTCCACGTCGACGACCTGGTCGGTGACGTCCTCGGCCTTGGTCTTGCGCTCGATCAGCGTGCCGGTGCCCTCCAGTTCGCCGAGGACCTCCTCGTACTTCTCGGTGGGCACACGCAGGACGACCCGGGTGCGTTCGCGGTCCTCGCCGTCACGGGTCGTGGACTCGCTGCCGACGAACCCGCCCGCGTTCTCCACAGCGGTGCGGGCCTCGTCCAGGGCCTTCGGCACGTCCTTGACCCGCACGGTCAGGGAGGCGGTGCGGATGATGTGGCTCGGGGCGATCTTGATCGGCGCGTCGGCGGCCTTGCCGCCGCTCTGTTCGCTGCCGCTGTCGCCGTTCAGGGCGCCCTCCTGCCGGCCGGACATGTCCGCCTTGCTGTCGGAGGCCGCCTCGCCGCCCGAGCTGGTGTCGTCACTGGCGCCGCAGCCGGTGAGCGCCAGGGCGGCGGCGAGGAACAGGGCGGCGAGGCCTCCTGCGGGCCACCGGGAACGTCGTACGTGTGTTTCGGCCATTGCGGCGTACCCCCCGAGGGTCGTGACAGGCGTGCTTGCCCGCCTTGCTGACGCTCCTTCGACGGGGGAGGGGGCCCGAACGTTGGCGGGATCCGGTCCCGAAGCGGTCACGGTCGGGACTCGGCGAGGCCACAGGGGCGGACGTCACGGTGGAGGGACCGACGCCATGACTGTCAGTGACATCTGAGAGGGTGGAGCCATGAGCGGATCACGTACGGACGTCGGGCGCGACGCCGGGCATGTCGTCGTCATCGGGGCCGGGATCGCGGGGCTCGCCGCCGCGCACGGACTGCTGGACCGGGGTGCGAGAGTGACCGTCCTGGAGGCCTCGGACCGGGTCGGCGGCAAGCTGCTGCCCGGTGAGATCGCGGGCGCGCGGGTCGACTTCGGCGCCGAGTCGATGCTGGCACGCCGCCCGGAGGCGGTCGCCCTCGCCAGAGAGGTCGGCCTCGCCGACCGGCTCCAGCCGCCCGCCACCGCCACGGCCTCCCTCTGGACGCGAGGTGCCCTGCGGCCCATGCCCAAGGGGCACGTGATGGGCGTCCCCGGCACCGCGTCCGCCCTCTCCGGTGTCCTCTCCGACGAGGGCCTGGCCCGGATCGAGCGCGACGCCGACCTGCCGCGCACGGAGGTCGGCGACGACGTGGCGGTGGGGGAGTACGTGGCGGCCCGCCTCGGCCGCGAGGTCGTCGACCGCCTGGTGGAGCCCCTGCTCGGCGGTGTCTACGCGGGCGACGCGTACCGCATCTCGATGCGCTCGGCCGTCCCGCAGCTCTTCCAGGCCGCCCGGACGCACACCTCCCTCACCGAGGCCGTCCGGGAGATCCAGGAGCGCGCGGCCGCCGCCCAGCAGACCGGGCCGGTGTTCATGGGCATCGAGGGCG
Source organism: Streptomyces sp. CA-210063 (assembly GCF_024612015.1). NCBI lineage: Bacteria > Bacillati > Actinomycetota > Actinomycetes > Kitasatosporales > Streptomycetaceae > Streptomyces > Streptomyces sp. CA-210063. The sequence continues at coordinate 2,302,245 of NZ_CP102512.1, read as the reverse complement.
GGGTGGGCGGACTGCCGCTCGCGGTCGCCGCGTCGGTGCGGGCGCGCGGCGCCGAGATCCTGACCCGGGCCCCTGTCACGGAGCTGCGCCGGGAGGGCTCCGGTGGCTGGCGTGTCGTCACCGGGGGTACCCGGACGACAGGCAGTGGCGGGGGCACCGGGGCCGCTGACGCCCGTGTCCTGCACGCGGACGCCGTCGTCGTGGCCGTCCCCGCCCCCGTCGCCGCCGACCTGCTGCGCGCCGAGGCCCCCGCGGCCGCCACCGAACTGGCCGCCGTCGAGTACGCCTCCATGGCCCTGGTCACCCTCGCCTACCGCCGCGCCGACCTCACCCTCCCCGAGGGCAGCGGCTTCCTGGTGCCGCCGGTCGACGGGCGCACCATCAAGGCGTCCACCTTCGCCTCCCAGAAGTGGGGCTGGATCGCCGAGCAGAACCCCGCCCTGTTGATCCTGCGCACCTCCGTCGGCCGGTACGGCGAGACGGCGATCCTGGACCACGACGACGCCCACCTCGTGGACGTGTCGAGAAACGACCTGCGCGAGGCCACCGGCCTGTCCGCCACGCCCCTCGAAACCCGCGTCACCCGCTGGGACGACGGCCTGCCCCAGTACCCGGTCGGCCACCACGCGCGCGTGGCCCGTGTCCGCGAGCACATCGGCAAGCTGCCCGGCCTCGCGGTCTGCGGCGCGGCGTACGACGGCGTCGGCATCCCGGCCTGCATCGCGAGCGCGGCGGCCGCCGTCGACCGGATCCACGGTGACCTGCGCGCTGTGCAGGACCTCACGGCCAACCCGGTGCGGAGCCCGCACGGCGGAGCGGGAGAATAGGAACCATGAGCGACGACGCCCCCACCACCGAGTCCGGCCGCATCCCGAACAAGGGCAAGCTGGCCAAGGACCTCAACGAGGTCATCCGCTACACGCTGTGGTCCGTCTTCAAGCTGAAGGACGTCCTGCCGGAGGACCGCGCCGGTTACGCCGACGAGGTCCAGGAGCTGTTCGACCAGCTCGCCGCGAAGGACGTGACCATCCGCGGTACGTACGACGTGTCGGGCCTGCGCGCCGACGCCGACCTCATGATCTGGTGGCACGCCGAGACCAGTGACCAGCTTCAGGAGGCGTACAACCTCTTCCGCCGCACCAGGCTGGGCCGCGCGCTCACGCCGGTGTGGTCGAACATGGCGCTGCACCGCCCCGCCGAGTTCAACCGCTCGCACATCCCGGCGTTCCTCGCCGACGAGACGCCGCGCGACTACGTCAGCGTCTACCCCTTCGTGCGCTCCTACGACTGGTACCTGCTGCCCGACGAGGACCGCCGCCGCATGCTCGCCGACCACGGCAAGATGGCCCGCGGCTACCCGGACGTCCGCGCCAACACGGTCGCGTCCTTCTCCCTGGGCGACTACGAGTGGATCCTCGCTTTCGAGGCCGACGAGCTCTACCGCATCGTCGACCTCATGCGCCACCTCCGCGCCTCCGAGGCCCGCATGCACGTCCGCGAGGAGGTCCCGTTCTACACGGGCCGCAGGAAGTCGGTGGCCGAGCTGGTGGCGGGCCTGGCGTAGGTGGGATCACCCGCGCCCCGAAAGGGGCGCGGGGCAGTTACATTTTGCGGCTCTGCCGCGTGGGCGCGACCAGCCACGGACGGCCCGCAGCCGCCCCACTGCCTGACGGCGCAGCTCCTGACCGCGCAGAGCTTGGCCTCGGCTCAGGGTGCGCCGCACAAGCCGCCCTCCGCTCAGGCACCCGCCCCTCCAACAGGTATGCCTCCAGGTACCCGTTGACGCATGTGTTCGGCCCCCCACCGATCCCATGGCTCCCGGCATCCCGCTCAGTCACCAGCACCGCCCCCCAAAGCCGCCGATGCAGCTCGAGCGCCCCGTCATACGGCGCAGCCGCATCCCGCTCGGCCGCCAGAATCAGCGTCGGCGGTAGCTCGCCCGGCCCCGTGCGCACATCCAGCGGCCGCTGACGCGGCCCGCCCCAGTACGCGCACGGCAGGTTCGTCCAGACGTTGTCCCACGTCTCGAAGGGCGCGGTACGCGCGAGCCGCGTGTTGTCGCGGTCCCAGACCCGCCACTCCGTCGGCCAGGGCGCGTCGTTGCACTCGACGGCCGTGTAGACGGCGCCGGCGTTCTCCTGCTCGACGGCCGCCTCCGGGTACGGACCGGCGATCTCGACGAGTGGCTTCGGGTCGCCCTTCAGATACGCGGAGAGAGCCAGCGCACGTTGCGGCCAGTAGTCGTCGTAGTAGGCGGCCTGCAGGAACGCGCCCTGCAGCTGCCCCGGCCCCACCTTGCCCCCGGCGGGCCGGGAGGCCAGCCGCGCCGCCGCCCGCTCGTAGCTCCGCAGCACCCTCTCCGGGGTGTCACCCAGCCCGTACACCTTGTCGTGCTTGGCGACCCAGGTCCGGAAGTCCGCCCAGCGCCCTTCGAGTGCCGCCGACTGACCGAGATTGTTCTGGTACCAGATCTGATCGGGATCCGGGTTCACCGCCGAGTCGAAGACCATCCGGCGCACATGCGAGGGGAACAGCGTCGCGTACAGCGCCCCGAGGTACGTCCCGTACGACGCCCCCATGAACGTCAGCCGGTGCTCGCCGAGCGCGGCGCGCAGCACGTCCAGGTCGCGGGCGTTGTTGAGGGAGTGGTAGTGCCGCAGCGCGCTCCCGCCCCGCCGCGCACACTCCCGGGCGTAGGCCTTCGCCCGTGCGATCCGCTCCTTCTTGTACGACTCCGTCGGGTACGTCGGCGCCGGTGAGGGCCCCCGGTGCAGCCGCTTCGGATCCTGACACGACAGCGGCGCCGACCGCCCGACTCCGCGCGGGGCGTACCCCACGAGGTCGTACGCGGCCGCGATCCGCTTCCACTGCGGGACGTAGCCGATGAGCGGAAAGAACATCCCGGAGGCCCCGGGCCCGCCCGGGTTGAACACGAGCGCCCCTTGCCGCTCGACCTTCCTCCCTTTGGCGTCCTTCCCACCGGCCTCGACCCGGCTGACGGTCAGCGAGATCTGCCTGCCCTCGGGCTGCGCGTAGTCGAGCGGCACCTCGACCGTCCCGCACTGGATCCCGTCCGGCAGCCCCTCCACCACCGGACACTTCCCGAACCGAATCCCCTCCTCGGCGGCCCGCTGCGCCACGACAGCGACCTCCCCTGCCGCCCCGCTCATGTCCCCTGTGGCCGGCGCGGTGCCGAGGGCACTCAGCAACACCGCCCCGACGATCCCGCACAGAACGGCAGCACGCATCGAGAGTCCCTCCGAAGCACGACAGCGACAAAGGGATGTTTGGTGTGAAAGAGGGCGAATGTAAAGCACCCGTTCGAGAGTGTCGCCGTTGTTTTGAGGGGCGCGGGGCTGTGTCCATGTGCGGCTCCGCCGCGTGGGCGCGATCAGCCACGGACGACCCGCGGCGAACCAACGACAACAACCCCTGGGGCGCTCTCCCGTTTTCGGGCGTCGCGACGCCGCGGAGATCCATCAGAAGGGCCCTAGCCGTCCGCCGGCCCGTTGGCGGCCGGCGGCAGGGTGTAGCGCGGTGAGGACGTCGCCGGCGGCGGCGGGGTGGGCGACGGGGTCACCGGGATCGGGGAGCCGGGGTCGATCAAGGGGCCGGGCGGGGCGGGGGAGTTGGTGATGGGCGGGGCGCTGGCGGAGGCCGCGTCGCGGGCGATGGCGTCGTAGTCGACGAGGCCGGTGGCCTCCAGGACCTTGATGTGGTCGAGGACGGTGGTGTTGGCGTCGTCGGCGAGATCGCGGACCAGCGAGTTGCGGGTGGTGGCGCGGACCTGGGCGACGACGGAGAACACCTTGCCGTGCGCCAGGCGCAGGATGTTGGCGAACTCGCGGTCGTACTCCTCGCCCTGTGCCGCCGTCAGCCTGTCCAGCCAGGCCCGCTGCTGGTCGGTCGGCTGGTTGGGCAGAGGCAGGCTGAGGCGCGCGGCGACGTTGCGGACGCGGGCGTCGAGGAAGGTGTGCCCCTCGATGAGATGGTCCCCGGCGGTCCGTACGGCCTCGGTGGTGCCCTTCGTCTGGGCCTGCTGCCCGGCGGGCAGCTCCCACAGCCCCGCCAGCCTGACCTTGGTGATGAACTCCCGGTCCAGGCCGGACAGCGGACCGTACTGCGTCGTCACGGTGGACGCGTTGAGCACGCTGACGCCTGTCCCGGAGCGGTCCGCGTAGGACCAGATCGGGAAGATCAGCGCGATGAGTGTCGCCGTCAGTCCGGCGACGATGAGTCCTGTGCCACTGAACAGTCCTCCTCTGCCGTTGGTGGTTCGCATGGTGCCTCCTGCTCGCGGCACCGCACGCTAGTGCGCAACGGGTGCTGATGGGCCTTCGACTGGCATGTTACTGCCCGGTCTACGCCAAGTGCCGTACGAGAAGGAACGGTTGAGGAGGGGGCAAAACGCGCCGGATGGGGTACGCGGAGCCGTGGACATGATGGGGGGAACCGGGGCGAAAACGACGGCAAACCCGTGTGGGAGACACGGGTTTGTTAATCGGAGCACATCTCGGCGGGAACGCCCCGGCTCAACGACGTAGCAGCACCCTGCGGGTCGCGCGGGCCAGCCGGGCCGTCGGTCGCTGGGAGAGCGGGGCCGGGCCCGAGCGCTCCAGCCACCATCGGCGCACCTCGCGCAGGACGTCCGCGTCGTCGGGGCGGCCCGTCAGCAGCACATGCTCGGCGAAGGAGAGGGCGTCCCGCCGGTAGCCGTCGGTCATCGGGTGGCCCTGCGCGTACGCCACGAAGGCCGGCCGGTACGAGGTGCCGAGGATCTCCGGGAGTTCCGGCGCCACCTTCGCCACGACGTCCGCCCGCTTGGCGGCGAGGGCCCGCGCCTGGACCCCCAGCCGTACCCGGTCGAACCCCTCGGGCACCGGCGTCCCCGCGACCAGCGCGGACAGCAGCGCGGCCTGCGCGAGCCCGAGCCGCTGCCGGGCGGCGGACGCGGCCTCCGCGACGGGCGCCCGCTCCTCAGCGTTCCGCGCCTCGGCAGGGCTGCGCACCTCGGCCTTCTCCAGCACCCCCCGGATCGCCCCCAGCTCCCGCTCCAGCTCCGCCGGCTCGGGGAAGTTCTCGTCGCGTTCCAGGAGGACGCCCGGCGGGGTGACGCGGGAGGCGAGGTCGGCGAGGACGTCGAGGACCTGCCGGGGGACGGGGTGGGCGTGGCTGTCGTGCCAGACGCCGTCGCGCTCGAAGCCGCCCGCGACATGGACGTACGCGATGGCCTCGACCGGCAGCTCGTCGAGCGCCTTCGCGGGGTCCTCGCCCCGGTTGACGTGGTTGGTGTGGAGGTTCGCCACGTCGATGAGCAGCCGGACCCCGGTGCGGTCGACGAGGTCGTAGAGGAACTGCCCCTCCGTCATCTCCTCGCCCGGCCAGTTGATCAGGGCCGCGATGTTCTCCAGGGCGAGCGGCACGGGCAGCGCGTCCTGGGCGATGCGGACGTTCTCGCACAGCACGTCCAGGGCGTCCCGGGTCCGCGGCACCGGCAGCAGATGCCCGGCCTCCAGCCCCGGCGACGCGGTGAGGGCACCCCCCGCCCGTACGAAGGCGATGTGCTCCGTGACGAGGGGGGCGCTCAGTGCCTGAGCGCGCTCGGCGAGGGAGCGCAGGCGCTGCTCGTCGGGGCGGTCGGCGCCGCCGAGCCCCAGGGAGACGCCGTGCGGTACGACCGTGACGCCCCGCTCGCGCAGGCGCACCAGCGACTCGGGGATGTGGCCGGGACAGACGTTCTCGGCGACGACCTCGACCCAGTCGACACCGCCCGACGACCCGGCCATGCGCTCGACGGCGTCGGCGATCTCCGGCCGCCAGCCGATACCCGTCCCCAACTGTGCGATCTGCTCCATCGTCCCCTCCTCGGTCACGTCGGCCACGGCTTCACCAGGACCCTGCGCGTCTCCTTACGGCGGACCTGTGTTCCGGCGTGACGGAGTCATGGCCCCGTCAGCCGGGGCCGAACCCCGAGGAGGGGACCTTCAGAGCAACATTTGAGCTTTCTCCCCGGCTTCCTCCCCGGCTTCCTCCCGGGCTTCCGGCCGAGCCCGCGACGGTGGCTACTGCACCTGAGGTTCGCCCTGGTCCTCGTTGAGCTCCTCCGGATCCGGACGGCCGGTGGGGACCAGGCCGGGTGTGGTCGGAGACGGCACCGAGCTCACGCGGGGGTTGGTGGACGGCTCGGCGGCGGGCGCGGCCGGCGGCACCTGACCCGGGGTGGGCGGCGGCGGGCCGGTCGGGCTGGCGGTACCGCTGACCGAGTTGTTGGCGATGGTCGCGAAGTCGACCTCGCCGGTGCCCTCCAGGATCGTGATGTGGTCCAGCACGGTCTGGTTGGCGTCGGAGGCCAACTGGCGGATCAGCGTGTTGCGGGTGGAGTTCCGCACGGTGCCGATCACCGGGAAGATCTTGCCGTGGGCGGCCCGCAGCAGGTTCGCCCAGGTCTTGTTGTACTCCGCCTCGGTCTTGGAGGCGGTCATCTGGTCCAGCCAGCCCTGCTGCTCCGCCGTGGGCTGGTTCGGCAGCTCGACGCCCAGCTTCGCGGCGATGACCCGTGACCGCTTGTCGAGGTCGGTGTGGCCCACGATCAGGTGGTCGGCGGCCTCTCTGACGGACTTGCTGCCGCTGCGCTCCAGCGCCTGCTGCCCGGCCGGCAGCTCCCACAGACCTGCCAGCCGCACGCGGATGAGCAGGTCGCGGTCGAGGGGGGTGAGCGGCCCCCACTGCGTGGTCACCGTGTCACCGGTGAGCGCGGCCGCGGCCGTGGCGTTGCGGTTGGGGTACGAGTAGACGATGGGGTAGGCGACCGCGGTGAGCGTGCCGGCGATCGCCAGGGCGACGAGGACAGAGCCCTTGGAGCGTCGCAAATGAGCCTCCCGGAGGAAACCAACTGATCGTTGGGGACTGAACTTTGCCTGGGGTGTGCGGATGGTGACCGCTGTGTGGTGTCGGGGCCGGGCCGCCGCTCGGGGGTGGGAGCCGCGGCCGCGTCAGATCGTGCCGTTGGCGATCGCGTCGAAGTCGACCTCGCCGGTCTTCTCCAGCATCGTGATGTGGTCGAGCACGGTCTGGTTGGTGTCCGAGGCCAGCTGGCGCACCAGGGTGTTCTGGGTGCCGTTCCGGATCGCCCCGACGGTCGGGAAGATCTTGCCGTGCGCGGAGCGCAGCAGATTGGCCCACACCCGGTCGTACTGGTCGTCCGTGGCGTTGCTCATCTGCTGGAGCCAGCCCTGCTGCTGCGCGTTCGGCACGTTCGGCAGCTCGACGCCCAGCTGGGACGCCACGGTCCGCACCCGCTCGTCGAGGTCCTTGTGGCCCACGATCAGGTGGTCGGCCGCCTCCCTCACGGCCGGGCTGTCGGACCGCTGCATCGCCTGCTCGGCGGCCGGCAGCTCCCACAGTCCCGCGAGCCGCACGCGGACGATCAGGTCCCGGTCGGCGGCCGTCAGCGGTCCCCACTGGGTGTTCACCATGCTGGAGGCCATGTTGGCCTGAGCGGTGCCCGAGCGGTCGGCGTACGACCATACGGGGAACGCCACCGCGCCGACGGTGACGACGAGAGCAAGGCTGGCGATGAGCGAGCCGTTGAGACGCCGCAAAGTGATCCTCCCGGGTGATGCCAACTGGTCGTTGGGGCAGTTACTTGGCCAGTGCAGGAAGATACGTACGGGGCGACGGAGTTGTTCAACGAGCTTTGAACGGGCTGAGTACGTCCAGCTCGGGCGGACACGATTCAACGGGGCCCGGGGCGGCCCCGGTTGCCCCGGCGGTCTTCGCCCCGCCCGCCCGGGGAGCGGACGCCCTCAGCCGCGCAGGGCCTGGTGGTCCGCCACCACCGTGCAGGAGCCGGGGGCGACCTCCGTGAAGCCCGCGTCGCGGACGAGGGGGAGGCCTGCGGTGGTGAGGGCACCCCAGTGGGCGGGGGCGGCGGTGCGGACGGCGAGCGGGAAGCCCGCGTCGCGCCAGGCGGTACGGGCCGCGTCGGAGAGGTCCCACCAGGCGAGTTGGGCGCCGTGACCCGCCTGGGCCATGGCCTTGCCGGCCGACATGTCGATCTCGGGGTTCAGCCACAGGACCGGGGCGGCGGGATCGGGATCGGCCGGGGGCTCCGGGTCGTCGAGGTCCGTGCCGGAGACCTGGAGACGGGCCAGGTCCTTGGGCCAGCCGTCGAGCGGGACGGGCGGGAAGACACGCACCTCGGCCGACTTGCCCGTCACCGTGATCCCGGGCAGCGCTTCGGCCCGCCGCCACTCCGCGCCGCGCGCCCGCCGCACCACCTTGCGGATGCGGGCGTCCTGCCAGCTCCGCATCGCCTCGGCCCACTCGCCGTCTCCCACCGACCGCGCGTCGCTCAGCATCACCAGCACCGCCCGCGCCGCCGTCTCCAACGCGTCCGTACGCGCCGGGGGAGCCGCCCGCTCGATGCGTGCGACCAGGGGCAGCACGAACTGCGGCGCCTCGTCGCGCGAGGTCCGCTCGTCCCGGAAGGGGCTGTCCTGGGAGTTCGGGTCACCGGTGCTCACCCGCCCAGTCTGCCAGGCGGCAGATGCGTTCCCTCCCCACGTACTTGCTGGGTTGTACGAGGATGAGGGCATGGAACGTGAGTTACTGCTGAGCCTTGAGGGTGTCGGCCGCCGTTACGGCTTCCGCGGCCCCTGGGTGCTGCGTGACATCGGCCTGGAGCTCGCCCCCGGCGCGCTGATCCGGGTGGAGGGCGCGAACGGCACCGGCAAGTCGACGCTGCTCCGCGTCCTCGCCGGCATCGACGCGCCCACGGAGGGCCGGGTGACGGGGCGCCCGCGCACGGCGTACGTTCCCGAGCGCTTCCCCGCCGCGCTGCCGTTCACCGCGGTCGAGTACCTCACCCACCTCGGTGCCGTCCACGGCCTGGACCGTCCGGCCGCCGCCCGCGCCGCCGACGAGTGGCTGGAACGCTTCGGGGCCGCCGAGTACGCCCGTACGCCGATGGCGGAGCTCTCCAAGGGCAGCAGCCAGAAGGTCGCCGTGGCCCAGGCCCTGCTCGCCGAACCGGAGTTGCTCGTCCTCGACGAGGCGTGGACCGGCCTGGACACCGACGCCCGCGAGGAGTTGGAGCGCCTGGTCGTCGAGCGCACGACCGCCGGGGCCGCGGTTGTGTTCGTCGATCATGACCCGCGCCGACTGGCCGGGGTGCCGGACGCGACGTACGCGGTGGTCGGGGGTGGGCTCAACTTCCGTGCAGGCGAAGGGACTTCACGGGCGGAGGCGGGCGACTCCTCGGCAGCCGTCTCCGTCGTCGAGGCGAGAGGGCCGTCGGGCGCCCGAGTTCCGGACGTCATCGACAAGTTGACTACGGCAGTCGAGGAAACGGGCGCCGGTGCACATCGGTTCACCGTGCCGGAGGCCCGGTCGGACGCGCTGCTCCGGGCGTTGCTCGGCGCTCGTCCGCCCTGGCATGTGGTGAGCGTGGGGCCGGGGCCCGAACCGACCGACTCACCGGCGCCGGTGGAACCGGCAGAACTGGAAGTGGAAAGCTCCTGATGACCGCCCTCCTCCGTTACCAGGCCGCGCTGCTGCTGCGCTCCCAGCGCTGGCTGCCGCCCGTCATCCTGTACGCGGCGTTCCTCGGCATCGGTGTGCGGAACGGGCAGCCGGTGCTCGACTCGCTCGGCTACACGGCCGCCGCGCTGCTGCCGGTGGCCGCCTGGCTGATGCGGATCTGCGCCACCAACGAGCCACCGGCGGCCCGCAGTTGTACGGGGGCGGCGGCCGGACCCGTCCGGGCGCACCTGGCCTGCGTCCTGGTCGCGTTCGCGACGGCGGCGCTCCTCGGGACGGCGGCCACGGTCGTCGTCACGTTCATCAGCGCCCCCACGAGCACGGACCACCAGACGCGCGTCGAGGCGCTTCCGGCGGGCGGCGCCGGACTCCTCGCCGCCCTCACCTGCGCCCTCCTCGGCACGGCCGTCGGCGCCCTCACGAACTGGCCGCTGCTGCGCTCGCCGGGCCGGGCCGTCCCCGCCCTCCTTCTCGGCGTGCTGCTGACCCTGGTGATGGCCGGTTCCCCGGCCCGGGTGGCGATCACCGCCCTGGTCGACGGCTCGCGGCACGCGATCGTCCCGGCCCCCGTGCTGCCTCTGGCCGCAGCCGGACTCCTCACGGCGGCCGCCACCGCCGTGGCCTGCGCCCTGACGACCCGCCGCGCCGCCTGAGCGGCCCGCGCCTCAGCCCGAGCAGGCGATCCGCTCGGCCTCCCGCCACTCGCACACCGGGCACAGGGTGATGCCCTTGTACGACTCGGGATACTCGGTCGGCTTCTGGCACAGCACGCACTCGGCGAAGGGCGGACCGTCGGCCGTGGCCCGCGCTGCGGTCGGGGCCGGTTCCTGGTTCGGTTCGGTGCCGCAGTAGTCACTCATACATCCAGCGTAGAGCGGTCGTGCGGGGAGGGCTTCAGGGTGCCGTCGCCGCTGTCGCCCCGACCAGCTCCGACACCTTCACGAACCGGAAACCGCGCTTCCGCAGCTCCGGCACGATCTTCCGTACGGCCCTCTCCGTGACCGGCGCGGCACTCCGTGTGCAGTGCATGACCACCACGGACCCCGGCCGCACCCCGTCCAGCACCTCCCGCGCCACCTCGTCCGCGTCCGTCGCGAACGCGTCCCCGCTCACCACGTCCCACTGCACCGCCGTCACCCCGGACGCGCTCAGCCGCCGCAGCGCGCGCCCGTCGTAGCAGCCGCCGGGGAAGCGGAAGTAAGGCATCGGGTCCGTCACCCCCGCCTCACGGAACACCCGATAGGCCCGCTCCAGGTCCGCCCGCATGCGCTCGGGCGCCATCGTCGGCAGGCCGTAGCACTCCTCGGTGAAGGCGTGGTGGCTGTACGAGTGGTTCGCGACCTCGAACAGGGGGTCCCGCCCGATGGACCGTGCCTGGATCGGGTACTCCTCGACCCACCGCCCCGTCATGAACACCGTGGCCGGAACCTTCAGCTGCCGCAGCGCGGCGATCAGCTGCGGATTGTCGAACCGTTCGCCCGCGGCCGCCCTGTCCCCCTGATCCGCGGTCATGTCCGCGTCGAAGGTGAGCGCGACCGTCTTGTCGCCGCGCGTCCGGGGGCCGTGCTCGAACACGGGGGTCAGTCCCGCGGGGCCCGGCGCGAGCGTGGGCGGACGGGACGCGGACACCGCCGAGGGGCGGGCCGTCGCGGTGGCCGTGACGATGCGGGTCGAGGCGTGCGGTGTGGCGCAGGCGGCGAGGGCGGCGCCGAGTGCGCAGAGCGCGGACAGCGCGGCGACTCTTCGTGCGGGAATGGTCACCGCACGAACGTAAAGGGGTGAGGTCTAGCGATTGTCTGTTTAGCTGCGCATTTGCGGGGAGTTCGGCCCGAAGTCACCCGCCCGGGTGATGAAGGAGGCCCGGGCGGCGGGGGAGAGGGCCGGCTCGGGGCTCGCGGTGAGCTGGGAACACGCGTGTACGGCGCCGGGCCGTACACGCGTGGTCAGGCTGCCGAGGTCAGCACCAGTCGACGTACAGGCCGATGTGGGTGATCTTGTCGTTGTAGGCGTCACCCACGTGCGCGAAGTTGTACCCGGGCGGCAGGCAGCGGTGCTCGCCCCTGGCGTTCCAGATGTGGGCGTAGTACGGCGTTCTGTTGATCACGGACGAGGCCGTCCACGAGGGTTCGTGCGAGGTGATGCTGAGCTTCGTCGACAGCTTGAGCTGGTCGTCCCACCAGTACAGCCGCTTCCCCTCGAAGTTCGGGTCGGCGAAGAAGCAGAGCTGGGCCTCCTTGCAGTCCGAGGCCTTGGCTTCTGCGGCGGGGGCGCCGAAGCCTATTGTCATGAGCATGGCAAGAGGTGCGGTGAGGGCGTACGCGAGCTTTTTCTTCATGGGGATGGTTCTCCGTTGCGCGTGTTCGGTGGTCTCGTCCTGGGCGGGTGGGGTCACGCGGCGCCGGTGTCCCGGGCGTCCCAGACCATGGAGTCCGTGGTGGCCACGTCACCGGTGATGCGGCGGGTGCTGTAGTCGCAGTTGCTGTTGCGGCGGGTGACCTCGGTCTCGACGCGCCAGGTGCGGATGTGGCCCGTGACCGAGACCTTGCGCCAGGCGGCCACCTGGATACGGGCCTGCTGGAGACCGCTGGTGGTGTGCTCCTCGGTCACCGTCTTGGAGACGCCTGCTGTGAACACGGCCTTGAAGAGCTGCCAGTCGCCGCGGTACTCCTTGCTCGTGGTGCGGGTGTCGGTGATCGACCGTTCCAGGACCAGGGTCTGCACCTCCCCGGTACGGTTGCGCAGCTCGCCGTTGGTGACCGGGTTGAGGATCTCGCGCTTGCTGATCACCTTCGCGCGGGTGAAGCTGCTGCAGTCGGCCGCCGCGCTTTCGGCCGCCTGTGCGGGAACCGTGAGGCCGGTCAGCGCGACGCCGGTGAGGACGCCGCCGGCGAGGAGTGAGCGAAGGACGCGGGGGGTGGTGACCTTCATTTCCTGTCTCCTGAGATGTGTGGGAACCGGAGGAAAGGCTGAGATGTTTGCCGTCGTCAGCAGGCCGGAAGGCCGCCGTTCCAGTTGGTGATGACGATCTGGCCGATGTTGTCGTTGATCCCGCCGGGCAGGTTCGCCTCGCGGCCGGGATAGACGTGGCAGGACCGGCCGCCGCTGTACGCCTTGACGTGCACGAAGCTGCTGGACGCGTTGACGACGTTCGAGCCCGTCGTGCGGGTGCGGTAGTTGATCCGGTAGGTGCCGTCCTCGGCGCCGGTCCACACGGCCAGGCCGCCGTGGTTCGGGTGCTCGAAGACGCAGGCCAGCTGGAGGCCCCGGCAGTCGTCGTAGGGGGCGGCGGAGGCCGGTGCCGAGGCGAGGCCGACCAGTCCGGCCGCGGCGGTGAATCCGGCGAGTGCCGTGGTGACGCGCATGTTCATCAGCCTCAGTAGTTGTAGTCGCAGGTGGAGTCGGCGGGCGGGTTGATCTCGATGGCGCTGAGCTTGTCGTCGAAGCCGTCCGGCAGATCGCGGACGGCGTGACCGCGGGCGACGCACAGCCCCAGGAACTCGTTGTCGCCGACGATCCTGACCTTGTACGCGGTGCGGTTGACGACCGAGGTGGTGGCCCGCACGGTGCCCGTGAAGCTGTAGTAGCCGGGCCGGCTCTCGGTCCACACCGGGGTGCCGCCGTAGTTGACGTGCTTGAAGGCGCAGATGACACCGAAGTCCGGGCAGTCGCTCACCGCCGCCGCGGACGGCGTGGCCGTACCCGCGACCAGGGCGGCCGCGGCGACGGCGGTGCCGGTCAGAGCCGTCAGTGCTCGCATGGGCTTCACCTTGCTTGCTCCTTTGGTCAGGCCGTTGGGCTTGTGATGACCACTTCAGCAGCAGCGGGCACGGTGATCCTTAAAGACGGATTAAGGGATTCCGGAGCGGGTGCGGGTGCGGGTGCGGGTTCGGGAGCGGCCAGCAGATAGCCCACGCCGCGCACCGTGCTGATGAGCGACCGGTCGGAGTCGGCGAGCTTGCGGCGCAGCGTGCAGATGTAGGCCTCGACGATGTTGGACTCGCCGTTGAAATCGTGGTGCCAGACATGGTCGAGGATCTCCCCCTTCGGTACGACCTGCCCCGGGTGGGTCGCCAGGAGGCGCAGGATGTCGAACTCCGTTGCGGTGAGGGGGACTTCACGCCCGTGCCGCAGGACACGGCGGCTCTCCGGAAGTATCTGGAGTCCTGACGCGGGACCCGGGGGAGAGCCCGGCGCCGAGCGCCTGCTCAATAACACCTGGATCCGCAGCGCCAGTTCGTCGGGGAGGCAGTCCTCGTGCGCGTAGTCGTCGGCCAGGCTGAGCTCCTCCGCCCGGCACGGGCCGCTGGTGAGGAAGAGGATGCCGGGCCGTTCCGGCTGCTGTCGCAGTGCGCGTGCCAGGGCCATGGGGTTCCAGGAGGCCTCGGACGGAGCGACCGCCAACAGCACCACATCGGGCGGCTGTTCCTGTAGCTGTCCTAAGGCGCCGACGCCGCCCCGGGGCAGGGCGACGCTCATGCCCGCGGAGCGCAGATGCCGGTACAGCCGCAGCGCCTGCGAGAGCTTGCCATGGGCGACGAGGACCCGGGTGGTCCCGTCGCCGTCGGACACTGAAGTGGGGGGTGTGTCCATGTGGTTCACCGGTCCATGTCGAGCGGGCGCCGGTGAGACGCCCGCGTGACGAGCTGCCTGTCCGAGTGGATGCGCGCGGTCATGTCCGACGCCGCCGGTGGGCCGACGACGGAAACAACCGAACGGATCATGGACAGTGAAGCGGGGACCGATCAGAGGTGCGTGGGAGGCTTCTCAGGAAAGGAACAGAAAAATCTACGGGGGGAGCATGGCGACCTGGGAACGAGCGGATGAACGGCAATCGCCGCCCAGCCGCTCGCGGACCCACGGTCATTCGGTGGCGGCGAGCTGCTCCTGGCTGTCGGTGTTCGGTCCGTCCGACGGCTGGGACTTCGGCTTCTCCCTGATCGTCAGCGAGACGAGCACGGCGAGGAGGCCGAGGCCGCCCAGGATGAGGAAGACGGTGTCGATACCGCTGCCGATGCCCTCCAGGATCGGGCGGGCGATCCTGGGATCGAGGGTGCCGAGCACCGAGGTGTCGTCGAGGTCGATGCCCGAGGTGCCGTTCCCCAGTCCGGTCAGCACCTCCTGGTCCGCCGCGCTGGAGCGTGCCCATGGTGACGGCCAGCGCCGCCATGATCCAGACGGAGGTGTCCACGCCGATGGTGCTCAGCGCCAGGTAGGTCGCGCTGAGCGTGGCCAGACCGCCTGCCAGCATGAACTTGTATCGCTCGGTCCTGGCCACGATCGGGCCGGAGAACTTGGCGCCCAGGGTCGTCGCCAGCGACTGCGGGAGCAGCAGCAGCCCCGCCGTGGTCGGCGACATGCCCTGCACGATCTGGAGGAAGAGCGGCAGGAACGTCATCGAGGTGAAGGCGCCGACGCCGCCGATGAAGTTGACCACGTTGACCCGGGTGAACGCGCTGTTGGCGAAGAGCCGGGGCGGCATCAGCGCCTCGTCCCCCATGCGCCGCTCCACGAGCAGGAACCACACCAGGCCGGACCCACCGAGCGCGAACAGCCCCAGCGAGAGCGCGGACGTCCACCCCCACTCCTTGCCCTGCTCGGCGACCAGCAACAGCGGCACCAGGCCGACCACGAGGGCGGTGGCGCCCCAGTAGTCGACGCGCTGCTGGACGCGTGTGTGCTTGAGCGTGAACAGCTTGCCGACGACGACCAGGGTGATGAGGCCGATCGGCAGGTTGACCAGGAAGATCCAGCGCCAGCCCTCGATGCCCAGAAAGCTGTCCAGGCCCGCGAAGAGCCCGCCCACGGCAAGCGGTCGCGCGATCAGGCCTTGCGGCGGTCGGTCACGTCCAGATCATGTACGACGCCACGGCCCCGTCACCGCGAACGTCGTGCCCGGGGTGTAGCAGTTGACGTACATCGTGTCGCCGTCGG
This sequence comes from Streptomyces sp. CA-210063, assembly GCF_024612015.1. Classification (NCBI taxonomy): domain Bacteria; kingdom Bacillati; phylum Actinomycetota; class Actinomycetes; order Kitasatosporales; family Streptomycetaceae; genus Streptomyces; species Streptomyces sp. CA-210063. The sequence continues at coordinate 2,286,774 of NZ_CP102512.1, read as the reverse complement.
GAGAGAAGGTGACGCCCGCGAACTCGCCCCATTCGGGGGCGGTGGGCGTGCCACCCGCCGAGGTGGCGGCTGATGTGATCGCCTGGGCGTTGCGGGCCATGGCGTAGACGTGGCCCTGGCGGGTGACGCCGTAGATGTGCTGGGTGCCGTTGCCGTCCTCGCAGACCATGAGCCCGCCGGTGGGGGCGAGGCAGATGTTGTCGGGGGATTCGCCGGGGAGCTGGATGTCCGTGGCGGGGCCGAAGACGATGACGAGGGTGAGGGTGTGGTGGTCGGGGTCGTAGCGCCAGATCTGTCCGTAGTGGTCGGCGGCCGAGCCGTCCGCGCTGCGGGCGAAGGAGGAGACGAAGTAGACGCATCGGCCGCCCCAGTAGCAGCCCTCCAGTTTCTGGGCGTGGGTGATGCCGTGGGGGCCGAAGTCCTGGTGCCGGATGGGGGTTTGGGCGGCGAGGGGGTCGGGGACGTCGACCCATTCGATGCGCTCGAAGCAGGCTCCGGGGTCCTGGACCGAGGACAGATCCGGTACGCCCGGGACGCGCATCGCCTGGAGGTGTCCGCCCGCGCGGAGTGAACCCAGGCCGCCCTTCGGCTTGTCGGGGAGGAAGCGGTAGAAGAGGCCGAAGGGTTTCTCGAAGGCGTCCTCCGTCTCGTAGACGATGCCTCGGTGGGGGTCGACCGCGATCGCCTCGTGCTGGAAGCGGCCCATCGCGGTGAGGGGTACGGCTCCGGAGCGGTGCGGGTTCGTCGGGTCCACCTCGAAGACGAAACCGTGGTCCTTGGTGTAACCGTTGGTGCCGGCCTGGTCCTCGGTCTCCTCGCACGTCAGCCAGGTGCCCCAGGGTGTGGGGCCGCCCGCGCAGTTGACCGCGGTGCCGGCGAGGGCGACGCGCTCGGAGAGGACTTTGCCCCGGGCATCGAGCGTCAGGGCCGTACAACCGCCCTTGCCCATCGGGTCGTAGGTCAGGCCCTTGACCGTGGGGACCGGGATGCGGCCGTTGTGGCGGTTCTCGTGGTTGCGGACCAGGTGGACGAGGCGAGCACTGCCGTGTCTGCCGGGGAAGGCGGACATTCCGTCGTGGTTGCTGGGGACCTGGCCCTCGCCGGAGCGGAGGGGATCGCCCTCGCGGGACAGCACCTGGTAGCGGAAACCTTTCGGCAGGTCCAGCAGACCGTTCGGGTCGGGGATCAGCGGGCCGTAGCCGCCGGAGTGGCCGAGGCCGCTCTGCGCGGCCGCCGTGCCCGCGAAGAGTTCGGACAGGGCTCCGGTGAACGCGATGCCCGCTCCCAGGGCACCGGTGCGGGCGAGGGCCTGGCGTCGGGTCACTGACACGGGACGACCTTCCTGTTGGCGGACAGGATGTGACCCGCCTGTGTGTATCACGCGGTTACGGCCGCGTGAACCACGCGCGTAGAGGGAGGCGGCGGAGTCGTCCGGGTGTCACTCGGTCGGAGGGGGAGGGGAGGGGGGCGGCTGGGTAAGTGGGTGGGGCCGCGGAGGGGCGGTGTCCGGTGGGGGGCCTGCCTGCGCTCGTTCCAGGAAGCGGAGCAGTTCCACCGGGAAGGGGAGTACGAGGGTGGAGTTCTTCTCGGCGGCCACCGCCACCACCGTCTGCAGCAGGCGGAGTTGGAGCGCGGAGGGGGTGTCGGCCATCTGCTGCGCCGCCTCGGCCAGCTTCTTGGAGGCCTGCAGCTCGGCGTCCGCGTTGATGATGCGGGCGCGGCGTTCGCGGTCCGCCTCGGCCTGGCGGGCCATGGAGCGTTTCATGGTCTCCGGCAGGGACACGTCCTTGATCTCGACGCGGTCGACCTGGACGCCCCAGCCGACGGCGGGGCTGTCGATCATCAGCTCCAGGCCCTGGTTGAGCTTCTCGCGGTCGGAGAGGAGGTCGTCGAGGTCGCTCTTGCCGATGATCGAGCGGAGGGAGGTCTGGGCCATCTGGGAGACGGCGAACTTGTAGTCCTCGACCGTGATCAGGGCGCTCGCCGCGTCGACGACCTTGAAGTAGACGACCGCGTCGACGCGCACGGTGACGTTGTCGCGGGTGATGCCCTCCTGGGCCGGTACGGGCATCGTCACGATCTGCATGTTCACCTTGCGGATGTGGTCGATGCCGGGGACCACCATGGTGAAGCCAGGGGTTCTGGGCTGGCCCCGCAGACGGCCGAGGCGGAAGACCACGCCGCGTTCGTACTGCTTGACGATTCGGGCCGCGGCCGCGACGTACACGAGGGCGGCGGAGCCGACCGCTGTGGCGGCCACGAGTAGCTCTTGGACCATGACGACCCCCTTTGAGCCGTCCCGTATCGCTGGGAATACAACGATATGCCGGGGGTGGGGGGCTGGTCGACTGCCGTGGGGGAGGGGTGAGCGGGGGCGGGTGGGTCGAGTGGGTGCCCGGGGGTTGGGGCTGGACGGGGGTGGGAGGCGCTTGCCGGCGCTGACAGGGTGCCGCTGCGCCCACCCGTGCCGCCCCAGCGGCACGATTGCCCGCAGCTAGGGCAGCTAGGGCAGCTAGGGCAGCTAGGGCAGCTAGGGCAGCCGGGACAGCCGGGACGGTCTGGTGCCCCGGTCCGGAGACCGGGGCACCAGGCCCTGCATCAAGGTCAGGACGTTCCCGACGTCACCTTCTCCGGTTCCGGGACCGTCATTTTCACCGGTTCCGTGCCGGTCGCGCTGTGGCGGGCCGCCCAGTTCTCGAGGGCGGTGCGGCAGGCGTGGTCGAGGTGGTGGAGGCCGGTGAGGTGGAGTTCCACGGGGCGGTCCTGGGGGAGGGACTCCAGGTTGTCCAGGATCTTCGGCAGGCGGAGGAAGGTCGCGTTGCCGGAGAGGTAGGCCTGGACGGGGCCGGCGCCCTTGTCTATGACCTCCAGCTTGATGTGCGAGGCCTCCCAGGCGGTCTTGGCCACGGAGAGGGCCAGACCGATCAGTACGCCCTCGAACATGTTCACCACGACGATCGCCACGGCCGTGACCACCAGGATCAGCGCCTCACCCCGGTGCGCCCGCCACAGGGAGACGATCTCCCGGAACGGGATCAGCTTCCAGCCCGCGTGGACGAGGATGCCGGCCAGGGCGGGGAGCGGAATCAGGGCGAGGGCGCCCGGCAGCAGCGCCGCGAAGAGCAGCAGCCACACGCCGTGCAGCACCCGGGACGCCTTCGTCTTCGCGCCGGCCTGGAGGTTGGCGGAGCTGCGGACGATCACCGCGGTCATCGGCAGCGCGCCCAGCAGCCCGCACACCGTGTTGCCGGCGCCCTGGGCCATCAGCTCCTTGTCGTACTCGGTGCGCGGACCGTCGTGCATCCGGTCCACGGCCGCCGCGCTGAACAGACTCTCGGCGGAGGCGATGAGCGTGAAAGCGAGGATCGTGCCGAGGATCGCCACGTCCGCGAGCTGACCGAAGGCGTCGAGTCCGGGAGGCTGGACGGCGTCCAGCAGGCCCTTCACCTCGACGTTCGCCACCGGCAGGCTGAAGGCGACGGTGGCGAGGGTGGCCAGGACCACCGCGGCCAGCGCGCCGGGTACCACCTGGACCTTCTTCGGCAGCCGCTTCCACAGCACCATCACCGCGATCGTGCCCGCGCCGAGCGCGAGGGAAGCGAGGGCCGCTGTGCTGCCCATGGCGTCGACGAAGGCCCCGGGCAGGCCCGTGATCTTGCCGAGGCCGGAGGCGGGGGCCTTCAGGCCGGCCGCCGCGTAGAGCTGGCCCGCGATGATCACGAGGCCGATACCGGCGAGCATGCCCTCGACGACGGATACGGATATGGCGCGGAACCAACGGCCCAACTTCAGTGCGCCCATGGCGAGTTGAAGCAGACCGGCGGCGAGCACGATCACTCCGAGGGCGGGCAGCCCGAACTGGCGCACCGCCTCGAAGACCAGCACGGTCAGACCGGCCGCCGGGCCGGAGACCTGCAGGCTGCTGCCGGGCATCAGACCGGCGACGATGCCGCCCACGATGCCGGTGACCAGGCCGAGTTCGGCCGGCACCCCGGAGGCGACGGCCACGCCCACGCACAGCGGCAGCGCGACCAGGAACACGACGAGCGAGGCACCGAAGTCCTGTCGTAGGTAAGGGAACTTGGACATGGGAGAGGTCTTGGAAGTCATCGCAGACACCTGGCCGCCGCTCACAGGGTCTCGAACTTGTCGGTGTCCGCGCGGTGTTCGCGCACGGCACCGGTGTGGACCTCGTAGTACCAGCCGCGCAGCCGCAGCCGGCCGTCCGCGAGGCGCTTCTCCACACAGGGGTAGGAGCGCAGGCGCAGAAGCTGGCTGAGGACGTGGTTCTGGACTCCGTCCGCGACCGTGGGGTCCTCGACTGCCCCTTGGGGGCGCGGTGTTGCGTTGGTCAGCCAGTCGCGTACGGCGGGTACGGCGGTCAGGTCGTCGCCGCGCACCAGGGCACCGACGGCGCCGCAGTGCGAGTGTCCGCAGACCACGATGTCGGTGACGCCGAGGACCTCCACGGCGTACTCGATGGTGGCCGTCTCACCGGTGGGGCGGTCGGAGGTGTACGGGGGGACGATGTTGCCGGCGGTGCGCAGCTCGAAGAGCTCGCCGGGGCGGGCGCCCGTGATCAGGGCCGGGACGACCCGAGAGTCGGAGCAGGTGATGAACAGGACCTCGGGGGACTGGCCTTCGGCCAGCCTGGCGAACTCCTCAGGGCGCTGTCCGAACGTGCGGGCGTTGTCGATGAGGGGCTGCATGATGTGGTGACTCCTCCTGGCGCGCCTCGGCGGCGCGTCGGGCTTGCACGACAAGAGTGTGGGGGGGGGAACAGGCTCCGCGGCTCAGCAGCGGAAGACCTGAAGGGCGGCCGGGGTGTGGGCCGTGAGGGATCTCGACGCCCGGTGGTACCGGGTCGAGGGCCGTTCCGGTTCGCTCGCGGCCGCCGGGTTCTCCCCCAACGGCGAGCGCGCGGGCGCCCCGGGAACGGTCTGGCTGACTGTGCGGTGCCGGTCGCGTGTGCGGGCAGGACCGGTCGGGTCCTGTGAGGGTGCACACGTGCGGTAGGTGACGGCTTTGTCACGCACCGGCTTCGCTGTGAGGGTGTTTCCGGGCTCGGCTTTGGCCTTGACATGACCAAGCGTGTGCGCTGCTGCGAAGGATGCCGTGGGAGTGAAGAACGTGAGGCTGAGCAGGACGGCGGCTAGGGCCGAAAGGACGGTCCGGGTCGTCGTACCTCGCAATATGAGCCTCCCCACTGGCAGTTCTCGCTGTCTCCCGCACGTCGGCACTTGCTCGACTTGGTCAACCGATGGTCAACCGCTGGTCAAGAAACACGTTAGCCCTGCAAAGTTGTTTGCAGGGTTAACTTAACGTTGCAAGCTGAAGAGAGCCTGAAAAGCGAGGTCGGGTTGGCTGGAATCAGCCCTTGACCTGGGGGAGTTCGCCCGGGAGGAGTACGGCCGGTGCCGGTGGGCTCAGTGCTCCACGAGTCGCTTGGCGTCGCGTGCGAGGGCGGTGAGGCGGGAGATGGCGCGGAAGTACTTCTTGCGGTAGCCGCCGTTCAGCATCTCCTCGCTGAACAGTTGGTCGAAGGGCAGCCCCGAGGCGAGCACGGGCACCTCGCGGTCGTACAGCCGGTCGGCCAGGACCACGAGCCGGAGCGCGGTGGACTGGTCCGGGATCGGCTGGACATCCGTCAGGCAGACCGCCTTCAGGCCGTCCGTGAGGGCGCCGTACCGGCTGGGGTGGACCCGCGCCAGGTGGTCCAGCAGATGCGGGAAGTCGTCGAGCGAGGCGCCCCCGGTGGCGTACGCCGCCTTGGTGACCTCCTCGTCGGAGAACGGTGCCGGGGCCTCGGGCAGACCGCGGTGGCGGTAGTCCTCGCCGTCGATGCGCAGGGCGCGGAAGTGGGCGGACAGGCCCTGGATCTCGCGCAGGAAGTCGGCCGACGCGAACCGGCCCTCACCGAGCTTGCCCGGCAGCGTGTTCGAGGTGGCGGCCAGTGCCACGCCCGCGTCGACGAGCTTGCCGAGCAGGGTCGACACCAGGACGGTGTCGCCCGGGTCGTCCAGCTCGAACTCGTCGATGCACAGCAGGCGGTGCCCGGAGAGGGTCTGGATCGTCTTCTGGAAGCCGAGCGCGCCGACCAGGTTCGTCAGCTCCACGAAGGTGCCGAAGGCCTTGAGGGACGGTTCGGCCGGGGTGGCGTGCCAGAGGGAGGCGAGGAGGTGGGTCTTGCCGACGCCGTAGCCGCCGTCGAGGTAGACGCCGCGGGGGCCGGCGGGGACCTTGGGGGCCTTCGCCCTTCCGAAGCCGAGGAAGCCGCGCTTGCCGGTGCCGGTGGCGTGCGCCCCGCCGAGACCCGCCGCGAAGCCGCTCAGGACGCGGACGGCCTCGGTCTGGCTCGGCTGGTTCGGGTCCGGGATGTACGTGGCGAAGCGGACCGAGTCGAAACGCGGCGGCGGCACCATCTCGGCGACGAGCCGGTCCGCGGGGACATGCGGCTCGCGGGTGCACAGGGACAGGGGAGCCGCTTCGGGTATCGGACCGAGTCCGGACACGGTGGCTGAGGACGACGACACGGTTACCGAGTCTAAGGGTCGTGCCACACTGCACGACATGCGACGCCTGTTCCCTGTGACCGAAGAGACAGCGGCCCGGACACCGGAAGTGACCGGTGGTGCGCATGCGGCTGAGGTGCGCATGTCGGGTGAGGGTGGGGGCCCGGTCGGTGCTCCGACGCCAGGTGGGCGTGAGCGGCCGGGTGCGGCCGGGGGAGCGGATCTCGTCGACCGGGAGTGGAGTCTCGACGAGCTGGCGGTGGCGTACGCCTATCCCGAACCCGCGCCGGGCGGTCGGGAGCCGTGGCTGCGGGCCAACATGGTCTCCACGCTCGACGGCGCGGCCCAGCACGGCGGGCGTTCGCAGCCGATCTCCAGCGACGCCGACATGCGGATCTTCGGCACGCTGCGGGGGCTCGCGGACGTGGTGATCGTCGGTGCGGAAACGGTACGCCAGGAGGGCTACCGTCCGGCACGCGCGCGTGAGGCGTTCGCGGAGGCCCGCCGGGCGGCCGGACAGACGCCCGCCCCGGCCGTCGCGGTGGTGAGCGCCAGCCTGGATCTGGACTTCTCGCTGCCGCTGTTCGCCTCGCCGTCCGTCCCCACCATCCTGCTGACCGGCGCCGCCGCGGCCCCCGACCGGGTCGCCGCCGCCGAGAAGGCCGGCGTCCGGGTGGTGGTCGCCGGTGACGGCATGGGCGTCGAGCCGGCCCGTGCCGTACGCGCCCTCGCCGACCTGGGGCTGACCCGGCTGCTCAGCGAGGGCGGCCCCCGGCTGCTCGGCCAGCTGATCGCCGCCGATGTCCTCGACGAGCTGTGTCTGACCGTGTCGCCGATGCTCACGGCGGGGGACGCGCAGCGGATCGCCGGGGGCCCCTCGGTGCCCGTGCCCAAGCGCTTCGCGCTGGCGTCGCTGCTGGAGGAGGCCGGGTTCCTGTTCGGTCGTTACCGTCGTACGTGAATGCGGGCGGAATCGGCCGTTCCGTTTAGCTTTCGCCGGGCACACTAGAACCCTGAGGAGTGAGGGCCCGCGGGGCCCTCCGAGGAGAAGGGCGCCTGTGGTGTCGTTCACGAGCGTATTGATGATCGAGAAGGCCCTGACGTCCGCGGACGTGGAGTTCGTCACGACCCTGCACGGCGACGAGCCGGCCTCCTTCCACGTGCTGCTCCAGCCGCGGGGCAATCAGGCCGACCGGTTGCTGCGGGCCATCGACGACCTCGCCCTCGGTGAGCTGGACGAGGCGGCGCGGGAGGGGGAGACGCCGGAGGGGGAGCAGGCGCTGGACGAGGGGGAACGGGCGCTCGAGGTGTCGCTGCAGGCGTTGCGGGCGAGCGGGAGTGCGGCGGAGGGGCGGTTGATCGCGGATCATCCGCTGGATGTGCTGAAGTCCGTGGTGGAAGAGGTCGAGGCCGATGAGGTTCTGGTGCTGACCGATCCCCACTACGTGGAGGAGTTCTTCCATCGGGACTGGGCGTCGCGGGCTCGGCACAAGGTGGGGGTGCCGGTGTTGAAGCTGTTCTCGCACAGTCGGGTGTAGGTCGGTTCGAGCGCCGTAGGGGCTTGGGGTGGTGGCGATCTGCGGGTCGTTCGTGGCCGGTCGCGCAGTTCCCCGCGCCCCTTGAGGGCGCGGCCCTGGGCCAGCGGCTTTTAGGCGACCTATTGCGTAGGCAATAGGCTGGGGGCGCTCTGTCCCGCGGAGCGTGAAACGTCCTCGAACCGTCACTTGGGAGAACACGCATGGCACCCGGCCTTCCCAGCGCCATGGAACGACCGCACTTCATCGGGATCGGTGGGGCCGGGATGTCGGGGATCGCGAAGATTCTCGCTCAGCGTGGGGCCAAGGTGGCCGGGAGTGATGCCAGGGAGTCGGAGACGGCCGAGGCGTTGCGGGCGCTCGGGGCGACCGTGCACATCGGGCACGCGGCCGAGCATCTCGCGGACGACGCGACGTGTGTGGTCGTGTCGTCGGCCATTCGGGCCGACAACCCCGAGTTGGCGCGCGCCGCCGAGCTGGGGATTCCCGCGGTGCACCGGTCGGACGCGCTCGCTTCGCTGATGGACGGGCTGCGGCCGATCGCGGTGGCCGGGACGCACGGGAAGACGACGACCACGTCCATGCTGGCGGTGTCGTTGGGTGAGCTGGGGCTGAAGCCGTCGTACGCGATCGGTGGGGACCTCGACGTGCCCGGGTCGAACGCGCTGCACGGGGACGGGGAGATCTTCGTCGCCGAGGCGGACGAGAGCGACCGGAGCTTCCACACGTACGCGCCCGAGGTGGCGATCGTCCTCAACGTGGAGCTGGACCACCACGCCAACTACGCGTCCATGGACGAGATCTACGAGTCCTTCGAGACGTTCGCGGGGAAGATCGTGCCCGGTGGCACGCTGGTGATCTCGGCGGATCAGCAGGGCGCGCGGGAGCTGACCTCCCGGCTGTCGGGGGTGCGCGTGGTGACGTACGGCGAGCGTGAGGACGCCGACGTACGGGTGCTGTCGGTGGTGGCGCAGGGGCTGAAGAGCGAGGTCACGGTGGTGCTGGACGGGCAGGAGCTCGTCTTCACGGTGTCCGTGCCCGGACGGCACTACGCGCACAACGCGGTGGCCGCGCTGGCTGCGGGCGTCGCGCTCGGAGTGCCGGCGGCGGAGCTGGCGCCGGCGCTGGCGGCGTACACCGGGGTGAAGCGGCGGCTGCAGCTGAAGGGTGAGGCGGGGGGCGTCCAGGTGATCGACTCCTACGCGCACCACCCGACCGAGATGACCGCCGACCTGGAGGCCATGCGGGCCGCGGCCGGGGACGCGCGGATCCTGGTGGTCTTCCAGCCGCACCTGTTCTCCCGCACCCAGGAGCTGGGCACCGAGATGGGACAGTCCCTGGCGCTGGCGGACGCGTCCGTCGTCCTCGACATCTACCCGGCCCGTGAGGACCCGATCCCCGGTGTGACGAGTGAGCTGATCATCGATGCGGCGCGGAGCGCGGGCGCGGACGTCACGGCCCTCCACGACAAGGCGGAGGTGCCCGCCGTGATCGCGGGAATGGCGAAGCCGGGCGATCTCGTTCTCACCATGGGCGCGGGTGACGTGACGGACCTGGGCCCGAAGATCCTGGACCGTCTTTCGAGCTGAGGGGCTGACGCTCATGTCGTACGACGTCGAGAAGCCGGACGAGCAGTGGCGCGCGGAGCTGACGCCGGCCGAGTACGCCGTGCTGCGGCAGGCCGGCACAGAGCCCGCGTTCGTCGGTGAGTACACCGACACCAAGACCAAGGGCGTCTACTCCTGTCGCGCCTGCGGTGCCGAACTCTTCACCTCCGACACGAAGTTCGAGTCGCACTGCGGCTGGCCGTCCTTCTACGACCCGAAGGACAGCGACGCGGTGGAGCTGCTCTCCGACCGGTCGCACGGCATGGTGCGCACCGAGGTGCGGTGCGCCCGGTGCGGCTCGCACCTCGGGCACGTCTTCGAGGGCGAGGGGTACGCGACCCCCACCGACCAGCGGTACTGCATCAACAGCATCTCGCTGACGCTGACCACCGACGAGGGCTGAGACCCGGCCGGTCCCTGAGGGCTGACTCCCGGCCGGTCCCTGAGAGCTGTCACCGGCCGGCCCTCCCTGAGGGCCGGCGCCGGGGACCGGCAGGCCGTTGACAACCTCTCACCTGCCGTCGCCGCCACACCCGTTGCCGGGGTTGACTGCCTGACTACTGTGTGGAGGGTGTTGACGGGGCAGACCGAGTGGCAGATGACGAGGCCGAGTGCCCAACTGGTCACCGGTCTCGCCCGGACGGCACCCTGCGACGGCGGCGCCTGACGTGAACGGACTGATCTACTTCGCGGCCGCCGCGATCCTGTGGACCGCGTTCGCGGCCCAAGTACCCAGCCTGTGGCACAACTGGCGTGATCCGCTCAAAAGAGCCCTCTGCGCCGTGATCTTCCTCGCCGGCTTCTGCTTCGCCCTCGGCGCCCCGCCCACCGTCGGCTTCGTCAACCGCACCCTCGGTGTGCCCAACGCCGCCGCGTGTGTCACCTACGGGGCTGTGAACGCCTTCTCCGCCGCGTCCCTCGTCCTGATCATCCTCTGGCGCGGCGCCGACAGTCCCGCCCAGCTGCGGCGGACCTCCCGCAGTTGGCTGATCGCCTATGCCGTGATCATCGTGGCGCAGAGCGCGCTCTTCGCCGCCGGGGACGCGCCTGTCGAGCGACGCACGGACTTCGACACCTACTACGCCGGCACACCGTTCATCCGCGAGATGATCGTCCTCTATCTCGTGGCCCACATGGCGGCGGCCGTCACCACCACGGCCCTCTGCTGGCGCTGGACCCGCCGGATCAGCGGGTGGACCCGGCGGGCCCTCGCCGTGCTCGCCGTCGGATGGCTGTGCACCAGCGCGTACGGCGTCGTCAAGATGGTCGCCGTCGCCGGCCACTGGAGCGGGCACCACTGGGATCCGCTGAGCACCCGACTGGCCCCCATGCTCGTCACCGTCGGCGCCGCCCTCACCTCGGCAGGCTATGTCCTGCCGCTGCTCGGGCCGCGCATCGACAGCCTCGTCGCGTTCCTCCGGCTCGGCCCGCTCTTCCGGCTCGTCGGCTCCGGGAACAGCCGCAACAGCCGCAACGCCCTGCTGTCCTGGCGCTCCCTCGGCGACGTCGAACTCCGCCTGACCCACCGCACGACGGCCATCCGGGACGGCATCCGGGACGTGTCCGTCCACTTCGACGAGGCGGTCCGTGAGCGTGCCTACCGCCAGGCGCTCTCCCTCGGCTCCAGCGCCGGCGAGGCCGAGGCCATCGGGGACGCGGCCATGGTGGCCGTCGCCGCGCTGACCGGCACCCACGACCGCGCCGGGGGACTGGATCCGGCCGTCCTGGACGGTGTCGCCCTCGACGCGATCGCCGGATTCACCGGCGGGTACACGGGCCCCGAGGCCGGCGGGCAGACCCTCGACACCGGCCAGCCCTCCCTGATCCGGATGTCCCGGGCCGTACGGGCCGGTGTCGTCGAGAGCGCGGTGCGCGCCGAACGCGCCAAGAGCCGACAGATGTGGTGATCGATCGGATGACGCGGCGCGCCGGCCGCCGTACGTCAGCTCGTTGCCCGTACCGCCTCTCGGACGGTCGCCGCCACCTCCTTGGGACGGGAGACCGCCACGGCGTGGGAGGCACCCTCGATCTCGGTGAGGGTGGCGCCGGCGCGCTTGGCGCCGAAGCGTTGGACGTCGGGGTTGATGGCCTGGTCGGCGTCGGCGATCACGGCCCAGGAGGGCTTGGTGTGCCAGGCGGCGGTGGCGGCCTTCTCCGTGAACACGGAGGCTGCCAGAGGGCGTTGGGAGACGGCGAGAATGCTGGTGACCTCGGCCGGGACGTCGGCGGCGAAGATGCCGGGGAAGGCGTCCGGCTTGATGGTGACCTCCACGGCGGCGTCGGCGCCCTCGACGGGGTACGTCCACTCGTCGAGGTTGGCGACGAGCGGGGACAGGGGGAAGCGGCCCTGCAACTCGCCCAGGCTCTCGCCCTCTTCGGGGACGTACGCGGCCACGTAGACCAGGCCGACGACGTTCTCGGCGGCGCCGGCCACCGTGATGAGCGCGCCGCCGTAGGAGTGGCCGACGAGGACGACCGGGCCGTCGATCTGGGCCGCCGCGGAGGCGACGTACGCGGCGTCGGAGGCGAGGCCGCGCAGGGGGTTCGGGAGCGCGCGGACGGCGATGTCCTGGCTCCGCAGTTCCTCGATGACGCCGGACCAGCTGGACGCGTCGGCGAAGGCGCCGTGCACGAGGAGGACGGTGGGGGCGGGGGACATGGTCGGGTTCTCCTTCTCGGTGCCGGGGCGCACCCGGCGACCGTACGGTCAATGGGGCAGTGAAGGGGGTCAGTGGGTCAGCGGCCGTGGAGCGCGGTGCGCAGCGTGCCCGTGGCCAGCGTGATCGCGGCCTCGGCGGCATGCGTCCCGCGCAGGGCGTTGAGCATGACGAAGTCGTGGATGATGCCCTGGAAGCGCACGGCGGTGACCGGTACCCCGGCCTCGCGCAGCTTGTTGGCGTACGCCTCGCCCTCGTCGCGCAGGACGTCGGCCTCACCGGTGATGACGAGAGCCGGCGGCAGGTCCTTGAGCTGTTCGACGCTCGCCCGCAGCGGCGAGGCGGTGATCTGGGCGCGCTCGGCCTCGTCGGTCGTGTACTGGTCCCAGAACCACTGCATGCCGTCGCGGCGCAGGAAGTAGCCGGTGGCGAACTGGTGGTACGAGCCGGTGTCGAAGCTGGCGTCCGTCACCGGGTAGAACAGCACCTGCTGGACCAGCGGGACGTCACCGCGCTGCTTGGCCATCAGGGTCAGCGCGGCGGTCATGTTGCCGCCGACCGAGTCACCGGCCACCGCCAGGCGCGTGGCGTCCAGGTCCTTGGACGCGCCCTGCTCGACGATCCACTTCGCGACCGCGTAGTTCTGCTCGATGGCGACCGGGTAGCGGGCCTCGGGGGAGAGGTCGTACTCGGGGAAGACCACGGCGGCGTTCGCGCCGACGGCCAGCTCGCGCACGAGTCGGTCGTGCGTGTGGGCGTTGCCGAACACCCAGCCCGCGCCGTGGATGTAGAGGATCACCGGCAGAGTGCCCTCGGCGCCGGCCGGCTTCACGATCCGTGCCCGGACACTGCCCGTCGGACCGCCCGAGACGGTGATCCACTCCTCGTCGATCTCCGGCTTCTCGATCTCACCGGACTGCACCTCGTCGACCGCCTTACGGCCCTCGGCGGGCGGCAGTTCGAAGAGGAAGGGCGGGTTGGCGGTGGCTTCCGCGAATGCGGCGGCGGCCGTTTCGAGGACCGGCTGAACCGGCTCGGCGTGGTCGGACATGGTTCTCTCCCGAGGTGTGGTGCGTCATGTGCTGGTTCTTTTTCCGTCAGCACGTCAGCACGCTAGAACCGGAAAGACGCGGGGAATTGCCCATCCGCGCACCGGACTTGATCCAAGAGCGCACTGATATACGGAACCGCAGGTCACAGTGCGCTGTGAGGACGAATTCGGTGCACTACCGGGACATGGGGACGGAAAGGTGCCGCATAGCGTGGAAACCCGGTGCGGACCGCGAGGCCGAATGCGAGAAACCCGCCGACCGATCGCGGCTCTCCACCGAAGATACCCCCCTCAGGAAAGGCACGCACATGGTCGACATCAACGAGGTCACCGCCGTCCCCAGCCCCGATCTCCTCACCCCGGACAACTGCGCGGTGCTGTTCGTGGACCACCAGCCGCAGATGTTCTTCGGCACCGGCAGCGGCGACCGCACCGCGATCATCAACTCGGTCGTGGGCCTGGCCAAGGCCGCCGAGGTCTTCGAGGTGCCGGTGGTGCTGAGCACGGTGGCCGCCGAGTCCTTCTCCGGCCCGCTGCTGCCGCAGCTCGCGGACGTCTTCCCCGACCACAAGATCGTCGACCGTACGACGATGAACGCCTGGGAGGACGTCGCCTTCGTCGAGGCGGTGAAGGCCACCGGCCGCAAGAAGCTCGTCATCGCCGGCCTGTGGACCGAGGTCTGCGTCGTCCTGCCCGCCCTGTCCGCGCTCTCCCAGGGCTACGAGGTGTACGTCGTCACCGACGCGTCCGGCGGCGTCACCCCGCAGGCCCACGAGCACGCCGTGCAGCGCATGATCCAGGCCGGTGCCGTACCGGTCACCTGGGTGCAGGTGCTCCTGGAGCTCCAGCGCGACTGGGCGCGCACGGAGACGTACGGTCCCACCACCGAGGTGGTCAAGGAACACGCCGGCGCCTACGGCCTCGGGGTCGTCTACGCGCAGGCCGTCATCGGCGACCACGCGGCCGGCTGACAGCGGGCCGGCGGGGCGGGCAGGACGGGCAGGACGGGCAGGACGGGCGCTACCGGCCGTGAGGCCGGGCACCCGGTCCGTTGCGCCCGTCCGTCGTACGCCGTCCCGCCGTGTCCCGCCACTCGCTCGGGGACATGCCGTACGCCGCCCGGAACACCCGGCTGAAGTGGGTCGCGCTCAGGAAGCCCCAGCGGCCGGCGACCGAGGCGATGGTGCGGCGGTTGCGGACGCCGAGCACGAGGTCGCGGCGGCATTCCTCCAGCCGGCGGCGCTGGATCCAGCGGCCGACGGTCGTGCCCTCGTCCTGGAAGAGCCGGTGCAGATAGCGCACCGAGATGTGGTGGGCCCCCGCGATCGTCTCGGGGGACAGGTCCGCGTCGGCCAGATGCTCGTCGATGAACCGCAGAATGCGCGCGACCAGGGGCGACCGGCCGCCCGGTGTGCCCGTCGCCGTCCGGCCCAGCTGCTCCGCGACGAGGGTGGCCAGCAGGTTCACCGCGTTCCGGGCGAGCAGCTCGCCGACCAGGGGCTCGGCGGAGACGGCCGTGTCGGCCAGCTCGGACAGGAACGGCGACAGCAGCGTCCCCAGCCGGGAGGTACGGGCGACCGGGGCCGCCGCGACCCGCCGTATGTCGCCGTCCTCCAGCCCCAGTTCCTCGCGCGTGACGAGGAAGACCTTCAGCCGGCAGCGCTCGGGGAGGTCCAGTAAAGGTGGGTGGTTCGCGTCGTAGAAGCAGATGGCCCCCGGATCCAGGGAGACGTCCGGGACCCGTCCGGCAGGCGGAACGCCGGTCCCGCGTACCCCCACGAACAGATACACGCCACCGGCCCGCGCGGTCAGCCGGTACGCCTCCGCGCCCGGTCTCCCCTCCGCGGGCAGCTCGGCGGTCGTCGTCCCGTCGAGGTCGAGGACGGCGATGTGGAGGCCCTCGGTCCCGAGGGTGTTGGCGTCGGACCTGGTCATCTGTCGCTTCCTCCACGGCTGTTCGAACACACCGGCGATCACTGCATGCGGAGCGTAGGAAGGAAGTTGTGAAAAAAGAGTGACAGTGAAGTGACGGCGGTGGCCGGGGCTTCGCGGCCGGCGGCTCCGGCCGCCGGCGGGGGTGTCTACGGGCGGGTGGTGCGTGAGACGTGGTCGAGCAGGCGCCGGCGGGCGGCGCGGCGGTCCTCGGGGGAGTCGTACGTCTCGGTCAGCTCGGCGGCGAAGACGCGCAGCAGGGCGTGCGGGGCGTAGCGGCCAGGCTCGTGTTCGGTGACGAGGTGGGCGTCGGCGAGCTCGTCGAGCAGCAGCCGGGCCCGGCGGACCGGGAGGTCGGCAAGGGCGGCGGCCGTGTCCCGGGTGAGGTCCGGGCCGGCGTGCAGGGACAGCAGACGAAACAGCCGGGCGTTCTCCGGCGACAGACGACGGTAGGAGCGGGCGAAGGCTGCGCGGAGGTCGGCGGTCCCTTCGCTGCCGGAGAGGGCGTCATCGGCCCCTCCGGTGCCGGAGAGGGCTTCGTCGGTCCCTCCGGTGCCGGAGAAGGAGTCATCGGCCTCTCCGGAGCCGGCAAGGGTGTCGTTGGCCTCACCGGCGATGGCAAAGCCGTCGTTGCTCTCTCTGGCGATGGCAAAGCCGTCGTTGGTCTCTCTGGCGATGGCAAAGCTGCCGTTGGCCTCTCTGACGCCGGCGAAGGCGTCATCAGCCCTTCTGGTGCCGGCGAAGGCCGTACGGGCGTCGGCGGCACGTCCGGTGCCGGCGAAGGCGGCGAGCGTGCTCCGGGAGTGTCGTAGCTCGGTGGCGATGGCCGAGAGTGGGGCGTCCGGGCGGCCGGTGGCGCGGGCGGCCACGATCGTCAGGGCCAGCGGCAGTCGGCCGCACAGGGAGATGATCTCGTCGGCGGCCTCGGGCTCGGCGGCCATCCGGTCGTGACCGGTGCGCGACGCCAGGGCCGCCCGTGCGTCCGCCGCCGACGGCAGGTCCAGGGGCAGGGGGTGGGCGCCGGAGGCGGTCAGGCCGGAGAGCCCGTTGCGGCTGGTGACCAGGGTCAGACAGCCGGGCGACGCGGGCAGCAGCGGCCGTACCTGCTCGGTGTCGGCCGCGTCGTCCAGCACCACCAGCAGCCGCCGGCCGGCCAGCAGACTCCGGTACAGCCCGGCGAGGGCGTCCGTGCCGTCCGGCATGCGCGAGGGCGGTACGCCGAGCGCGGCGAGCAGGTCGCGCAGCCCCGCCGCCGGGTCCAGGGGTGCCGCAGTCGGGTCGAACCCCCTGAGCCGGACGTGGAGTTGACCGTCGGGGAACCGTTCGGCGGTCCGGTGCGCCCAGTGCACCGCGAGAGTCGTCTTGCCGATCCCGGGCATGCCGGTGATCAACACGGTCGCGGGCGCACCGGTGGAGGCGGCGGCCCTGTCCGTGATCTTCAGCAGGCGGTCGAGTTCGGCCTGTCTGCCGACGAAGACGGGAGGGTCCGGCGGCAGTTGGGCGAGGCAGGGGACGCGGACAGGGACGGGTTCCGGAGCCGGTGCCGTGCGCGGACCCGCCGGCCGCCACTCCTGTCGGAGCACCCGGGTGTGGGCCGCGGTCAGTTCCGTGCCGGGTGCCACCCCCAACTCCTCGGCCAGCAGCCGCCGTACGCGCTCGTACGCGGCCAGCGCCTCCGCCTGGAGGCCGGACGCGGCCAGGGCCATGACGAGCCCGGCGTGCGACGCCTCGTCGAGGGGGTCGAGTGCGACGGCCTGCCGGAGGCGGGGCAGCACCAGTTCGGCTTTTCCGCAGAGCAGGGCCGCGTCGGTGGCCATGCGGGTCGTGCGCACCAACTCGCGTTCCACCTCGGCGAATACGGTGTGCCGTCGTACGGCGGTGGGGATGCCCATCGCCACCGGTCCGCGCCATCCGCTCAGCGCGTCCACGAAGTGCCGTAACGCCGCCTCGGACCGCCCGGTGGCCGCGGCCCGCTTGCCGCGCTTGGTGAGCGCGCGGAACCGCAGCAGGTCGACCTCGTCCTCGTCCGCCTCCAGCAGATAGCCGCCGGCACGGCGCAGCAGCCGGCGGCCGGGCGTCCGGGGCGGCAGCCCGGGTTCGAGCAGCCGTCGCAGCGAACCGGCGTAACGGCGCACCACGTTCATCGCGCTGGCCGGCGGCCGCTCGGGCCACAGCACCTCGACGATCTCGCCCACGGGCACCGGCCGACCGGCCCGCACCGCCAACAACCCCAGCAGGGCGCGCTGTTGGGGGAACCCGAGGTCGAGTTCCACCTCCCCCCGGCACACCCGAAGGGGCCCCAGCACTTCGAACCGCAGCACCCGCCTCACACCCTTCCTGGTCGGTGAAGGGGTCGGTGGAGTGGACGGGGCCGGTGCAGCGGAAGGGGCCGGTGGAGTGGAAGGAGCCGGTCACCCATGTCGGTCGCCTGCCGTGAGCAGGGACCGGACCTGGTCGGCGTCGGGGTGGCCGAGGGTGATGAGGAGGGTGAGGGCCTGCTGCCGGACCTCCTCGGCCGCCTCGTGGTCGCCCGTCGCGGCATGGGTGTCACCGATGTGGACGAGGGTGCAGGCCTCCAGATACGGGACGCCCAACTCCCGGTAGAGGGTGAGGGAACGGCCGTAACCGAGGAGGGCGTTGGGGTGGCGGCCGAGGTGGTGGTGGGCGTAGGCGATGGTGTGCCAGGTGGCCGCCTCGCCGTAGCGGTCGCCGAGTTCCTGGAGCAGGGTCAGGGCCTGGTGGCAGTGGTTCAGTGCCTCCCGGTACTCGCCGAGCAGCGCGTGGTACCAGCCGACGGAGTTGAGGACACTGGCGTACGCGGCCCGGCGGCCGCTGGTCCGGAACAGTTGCATGGCCAGCCGGTTGTGGTGGAGGGCGCCGGGCAGATCGCGCTCCTGTTCATGGGTCCAGCCGAGGCTACGGTGGGTGTCGGCCCGCCCGATGTCGTCCCCGAGCGTGGCGAAGAGTTCCAGCGCTCGGTCCAGGCGGGGGTGGGCCACGTCGTGCAGACCCAGTCGGCTCTCGGCCCGGGCCAGCGCGCGCAGGCCTCTGGCCTCCCACGCGGGATCGGCGAGCCGGAGGGCCGCGTCGAGCGCGGTCCGCTGGGTGGCCGCCCAGTCGTGCCAGTGCCCCCGCCGGTCGAAGAACGGCTCCAGCGACCAGGCGAGCAGACATACGACCCGGTCACGGCCGGACCGGGCGGCGGCCCGGACGACGGCGAGGAGCACCGGGTACTCGGCGGTCAGCCAGGCCAGCGCCTGCTCGTGATCGGCGAGCGGTTCGGCGTGGACGCCGGCCGGGGGCGGTCCCGGCGTCATCGGGTCCGCGTGCGGGGCGAGCAGCGGCTCGGTGGCGTGCGCGGTGTGCAGGTAGTACGCGTACAGCCGCTCGGTGGCCGTCTCGCGCTCGGCCTCAGGATGCCTCTCGTGCAGGAGTTCGGCCGCGTGGGCGCGTAGCAGGTCGTGCAGGGCGTACCGGCCGGGGGTGGGCTCACCCACGAGGTGGACGTCGGCGAGCTCGTTCAGGAGCAACCGGGCGCGGCGTGGCGGGAGTTCGGCCAGCGCGGCCGTCGCGGCCACCGAGAAGTCCGGGCCGGGGTGCAGCGCGAGCAACGGGAAGAGGCGGGCCGCCTCGGCCGACACGGCCCCCAGCGACCACGAGAACACCGCCCCGACGTTCGCGGACGTGTCCGCCCGGCTGAACGCGTCCAGACTCCCGTGCGCCGCACGCAGCTCCGCCGCGATCGCCGACAACGGGAAGCCCGGGTGCGCGGCGGCCCGCGCCGCGACACAGGCCAGCGCCAGCGGAAGCCCGCCGCACAGCGCCGCTATCTCCGCCACGGCCCCGGCCTCGCCCGCGAGCCGCCCGGCCCCCAGCCGGCGTTCGAGGAACACCCGCGCCTGCTCCGCGTCCAGCGGACGCAACGCCAGCGTGTGCGCGCCGTGCGCGGAGACCAGGCCCGACAACTGGTTGCGGCTCGTGACGATGGTCAGACAGCCGGGCGTGCCCGGCAGCAGCGGCCGTATCTGCTCGGTGTCCCGCGCGTTGTCCAGCAGCACGAGGAACCGCCCTCCCGCCAACAGGCTGCGATACAGCGCCGCTTGGGCGTCCACTCCGTGCGGGACCCGCTCGGGCGGTACGCCCAGGGCGTCGAGGAAGACGCGTACCGCCTCACCTGGACTCATCACCGCGCCCGATGGGGCGAACCCCCGGAGGTTGACGTAGAGCTGCCCGTCGGGGAACCGGTCCGCGACCCGATGGGCCCAGTGCACGGCGAGCGTGGTCTTGCCGATGCCGGCCATACCGCCGATGGCGCTGATCACCACGGTGTCGGCGGGGCGTACGTCGTCGCTGTCGCTGTCGCTGTCGCTGTCGCTGTCGCTGTCGCTGTCGCTGTCGCTGTGGTTGGGGCTGGGGCTGGGGCTGGGGCCCGTGAGGAGTGCCAGGACTTGGTCCAGTTCGGCGCGGCGGCCCGTGAACATGGCGAGGTCGTGGGGGAGTTGGGCGGGCACGGCGGGAGCGTGCGGCGCCGGTGTGGTGGGCGCGGCCTCGGTGGCCGGAGGAGCGGGCGTCGGCGAACTCGCGCCGTGGGGCCCTGCGCCGCGCAGCACGGACCGGTGGGCGTCGCGGAGTTCCGGCCCCGGGTCGATGCCCAGCTCGTCGGCGAGCCGCGCGCAGGCGGCCCGGTAGGTGCTCAGCGCCTCGGTCCCGCGTCCGGTGGCGGCCAGCGTGAGGAGGAGCCGGGCCAGCAGGGGCTCGTCCAGCGGGTCGCCGAGCGCGGCCTCCTGGAGCGCGGGCAGGACCGTACCGGGGGTGCCCGCGCGCAGCGCCGCGTCGGCCGCCTCCCGTAGGGCCGCAGAACGTTCCCGGTCGACCGTGCCGAAGCCGGCGCGCTCCCGCACCTCGGCGGAGATCCCGGCCCCGACCGGCCCCCGCCACAGGGCCAGCGCCTCGGTGAGGAGTTCCACCACCCGCGCGGGCGACGCGTCGGCGTCGGCCCGACGCGCCTCGTCCCGCAGCCGACGGAATCGCAAGAGGTCCAGCGAGTCGGCGTCGGCCAGAAGCCGGTATCCGCCCGCACCTCGTACCAGCCAGCGGCCGGCGGCGCGATGGGGCAGGCTGGGCTCCAACAGGCGTCGCAGCGACCCCACATGACGTCGGATCACATTCACCGCGCTGTCCGGCGGCAGCGGCCCCCACAGCACATCGACGATGTCACTCACCGCCACCGGCTGCCCGGCCCGTACCAGCAACAGCCCCAGCAGCGCCCTCTCCTGCGGACGTCCCAGCGTGAGTTCCGCCCCCGCCCGCTCCACCCTGACCGACCCCAGAACCGCGAAACGCACCGGCTCCAGCGCCAATGGGGCCTCCTGGTATCTCGTATCTCGTATCTTCCCCGCGCCTCACGACCATACGTGACGTGATGGGTTACCCAGAGTTACGTCCGCTCCGGCGGTGACGGTGATAAAGCTGTTCATCAAATGAGTCTGCGAAAACGAGGAGTGCAGTCGGTGAACTCGGTACGCACGAACGGCCGTTGGGTCCCCGCAGAGGTGGCAGGCCCGGCCGGGCGGCACGCGGTGGTCGTCGGAGGCAGTCTCGCGGGACTGCTCGCGGCGCAGGTCCTCACCGGCCATGCCGAGCGGGTGACGATCGTGGAACGCGACCGCTTTCCCGAGGAGGACGAGGAGGGCGGGGAGGCCGGGGCGGTCGGGGAGGGGACGGCGTCGGCGTCCCGGCCGGGCGTGCCGCAGAGCCGGCACCCGCACGTCCTGCTGGAGGGCGGACAACTCGCCCTGGACGCCCTGCTGCCCGGCTTCATGGCGGAGCTGAGGGCCGCGGGCGCCCCGCGGGTCGGAATGCCGGCGGACATGGTGCAGTGGCAGAACGGCCGCTGGTTCCGGCGCGTGCCCGCCTCGACCCACATCCACACCGGATCGCGGGCGCAGATAGAGCGGCTGATACGGCGTCGTGTCCTCGCCCACCCCTCGGTCGCCCTGGTCGAGGGGACCGACACCGTCGGCCTGCTCGGTGACGCCGCGCGTGTGCGGGGCGTACTGCTGCGTAAGCGCGGCGACGGGGCCCGGGACGAACAGCGGGAACTGGCGGCCGACTTGGTCGTCGACGCCTCCGGCCGCAGCACGAAGGCGCCGCGCTGGCTGGCGGCCATCGGGGCCGACGCCCCGTACGAGGAGATCATCGACACGGGGCTCGCGTACGCCTCCCGCGTCTACCGCGACACGACCGGAACCCTCGGCGGCGAACCGTCCGCCGGCGCGCTCGGCCTCCACGTCGTCCCCAACCCCACGCAGCCGTACGGTTTCGTCGTCCTGCCGCTGGAGGACGGCACCCATCTGGCCACCTTCTCCGGACTGCGCGGCGACGAACCCTCCACGGACGACAGCGAGTTCGAGTCCTACGCCAAGCGGCTGCCCCACCCGGTCGTGCACCGCTGGTTGCGCGAGGCCGAACCGCTGTCGCCGGTCTCCGGCTTCCGCCGGACCGCGAACGTACGACGCCGCTACGACCTGCCCGGCCGCCGACCCGCCGGGTTCCTGGCGACCGGCGACGCCCTGTGCACGTTCAACCCGATCTACGGGCAGGGCATGGCCGTCGCCGCGATGAGCGCCGTGGCCCTGCGCGACGCGCTGGCCGATCCGCGCCGGACGCCCACCACCCGCCGGGTGCAGAAGGCGGTGCTCGCCGCGTCGCGGCAGGCGTGGGACATCTCGGCCGGGTCGGACAAGAAGATGCCGGGGGCGACCGGCAACGCGGTCGCCGTCCGGCTCGCGGACCGCGTGGCCGGCTGGTATCTGCACCGGGTCCAGGAGCGCACCCCGGGCGACCCCGTCGTGGGCCGCGCCTTCCGCTCCGTCGTCTCCCTCAACGAGCCCCTCGGCGCCCTGTTCGCCCCCGCCGTGGCCCGGGCCGTGCTCTTCGGGCCGGCTCGGGAGACGCCCGCCGAGCCGCCGATGACGCGTGAGGGACGTGAGGGAACGGAGTACGGCGCCTCCTGACCCTTGACGCCCGTGGAAAGCGCTTGCCACACTCGCGGCCCGCCACAACAAGCGCCTGCCGCATCACCGGCGCACGCCCCGGTGACGTACGGGGCCACGCCGTTCCAGGTCATGTGTTCTTCGACCGGGACCCGATTCGGTCGAAACGGGTTCGACGAGGAGCGTGCGGTGTACGGCGGACGAACGGCAGGCGCGCAATCCCCCACAGGAGAAGCCGAGATGGGACGCAGAGCCGCAGCCCACCCCACCGACCCCATGAGTCATGCAACTGACGTAACGTCAATACCTTTGGCAACGACCGAAGTTGTGCCCACCGTCCGCCGTACGCGGGCCCTCGTCACCGCAGCCTGTACCACCGCCCTGCTCACCGGTGCCGCCGCGCTGACCGCCCCCGCCGAAACGGCCCCGGAACTCGCCGCCGTCTCGGTCGCGGCCCCGGCGCGGGTCGCGGCGGCGTGCGGTGAGGGCTCGTATCAGGCGGAGGCCGTCCTCAGTGGCAGTACGTGGACCGCCCGACGCGGCGGCAGCGTCACCTACACCGGTACCGACATGCGCGCGGCGATCCAGGCCGCCGTCAACAGCCTCACCTCCGGCCGGACCGCCAAGGAGCGGGTCGTCGTACGCGGCTCGGGGTCCATCAGCGCGGGCTCCCGGGTCTCGCTGCCCAGCTACACCGTGCTCGACGTGTGCGGCACGATCAATGTCACCGGCACGGGCTCCGGCGACCAGGCGCCGGTCTACTCGCGCGGCACCCGGGACATCGAGGTCCAGCACCTCAATCTCACCGGCACCCCGCTGTACGGGATCTTCCTGCGCAACGTCCAGAACGTCGTCCTCGGCCAGCTCGACATGCGCCTCTCGCGCGGCCTCGGCGTCCGGATCGACAACCGGGGCGACACCAGCCAGTGGACGCGGAACGTCAGGATCGACAACGTGTACGTGTCGGGCGCGAGCAGCCACGCGGTCGAGACGTACGGCGTCGACGGCCTCACCGTCGGAACGGTGACGGCCCGCAACGTGGGCGAGTCCGGGCTGCTCCTCAACCAGACGATCAACGCCACGGTCACCAAGGTCGACGCGGACGGCGCGGGCGCCGGCACC
Source organism: Streptomyces sp. CA-210063 (assembly GCF_024612015.1). Taxonomy (NCBI): domain Bacteria; kingdom Bacillati; phylum Actinomycetota; class Actinomycetes; order Kitasatosporales; family Streptomycetaceae; genus Streptomyces; species Streptomyces sp. CA-210063. The sequence goes on along the minus strand of NZ_CP102512.1, from coordinate 2,263,363 downwards.
GGTTACGCGGCCTTCCGCATGGCCAACCGCAACGGCCGGGTGGGCAGTTCGTACCCGACCAACATCCGGGTCGGCGAGGTGATCGCGCGCGGCGGCGGACGCGGCGTCTTCTGTGTCTCCGAGAGCGGTGGCGCGGTGATCGACCGCGTCAACCTCACCAACACCGGAAACAACGCGATCCTGATCGAGAACTGCTACAACGTGAACCTCGCCGCCCAGAGCGGCACGGTTTCCGGCGGCGGCGAGATCCGCCTCGCGGCGCGGTCGGAGTTCGCCAACAACCGTGACATCACGGTCCAGAACCTGACGGTCACCAACTCGTCCATCCGCGAAAGCCCTTGTGGCGAGAACACCACCTTCCGCAACAACCGCCTGGTCAACAGCACCGAGACCATCTGCTGACCTCCCTCTCGTGGGCGCGCCCGGCACCCGCTCCCGGGCGCGCCCATGCCGCCGGTCACATCGAGGAGCCGGTCGCCGCCGCGTAGCACCGGACGGCCACCGTCCGGTCCGGGCCCCACCGCTGTTCGACGGTGGCCAGGAACTGCCATCCGAGCCGCTCGTACAGTGCCGCGGCCGCCGTGTCGGACGCCACCACGTCCAGCACCGGGTGCAGGCCGCGCTCCCGCGCCTCGGTGACAGCCCGCGCCATGAGCAACGCGCCGATCCCCCGGCCACGGGCCGACGGAGCGACGAACAGGCGGCTGATCACGGCGGTCTCGTCGACGCCGACCCCCGCGCGGGCGCTCCACAGCCCGGGTGCCGCGTCTCCCGTGTCGCTCCGGGACAGGCCGATGTGGCCGGCGATCCGGCCGTCGAGTTCCACGACCCAGGCGGCCACGAGCGAGGGCGGTGTCAGCCAATCGCCGGGCCGGTCGGGCCAGTTGACGGGGTAGCCGTCGCGTTCATGGACCTCCGCGAGCACCCGGACACAGTCCCCGAGATCACGATCGGTCCGATGCCGGACATCCTGGGCCACATTTCCACCGGACACGCTCTCCCTCTTCACGGCAGCATGGAAACACAGTCCGAGGAGCGTTGGTCTGTCCGGCTGACCGACTCCCTCGCCCCACCGGTCACTCCCGTACGCCGCCCCGTCCCCCAGGCTTGCGGGGGATCTTGACGACAGTCATGTTACCGGTAACACTGCGAGGGTCACCCAGCCACGGAGAGGCGGAGTCCCGCGTGCCCGACCTACCGACCGCGCAAGAGGTGAAGCATCGCCAACCGGCCTCGGAGACACGGGTGTTCAGTACTCCCGCCGTGGTCGCGTCCTGTGTCGGCTTCGTACTCATCGGCGTTCTCCAGGCGCTCTACGGCCCGGCGATCCCGGCCCTCCGCGACGCGTTCGGACTGTCGCCGTCGGCCGCCGGACTCGGGCTGAGCGCGCACTTCATCGGCGGGGTCGCCGGCGTACTGCTCTTCGACCGGCTCCACGAGCGATTGGGCAACCGGCGGATCCTCGGCACCTCGTACCTGCTGATGGCCCTCGGCGCGGCCGGCTTCGCACTCGCGCCGAACTGGCCCGCCGGTATCGCCGCAGCCCTGCTCGCGGGCCTCGGCTTCGGCGGCATCGACTACGGCCTCAACCAGCTCTTCGCCGTCGGCTTCGGCCATCGCTCGGCCGCGATGCTGAACATCCTCAACGCCCACTTCGGCATCGGCGCGATCCTCGGCCCCGCCCTGATCGCCGCCGTGGGCGCCGAGCACTACCCGGCGGTCTTCCTCGCCTTCGCCGCCGCCAACCTGCCGCTGGTGCTCTGCCTACGGGGCGTACGCGACCGGGCACCCCAGCCCGCGTCCGGCGCGACGGGCACGGCCAGTACGGCCGGCACGACCGACCCTTCCGGCACGACCGGTGCTGAGGCCGGCGGGTCCGCCCTCAGCCGCAGCCTGGCCTCGGTGCTCGCCGTGTTCGTCACCCTCTACGTCCTGCACGTCGGCATCGAGGCCGGGGTCGGCGGCTGGGAGCCCACCCACCTGGAGACGGTCGGATACGGCGCCGGGGCCGCCGCGACGGCCACCTCCGTGTACTGGCTGATGATGACGGTCGGCCGCTTCCTGGTCGCCCCGATCGCCCTGCGCCACTCCGCCCAGACGATCATCACCGTGTCCTGCGCGGGCATGACGGTCTGCCTGCTGCTGGCGTCGGTGCCCTGGCTCGCCCCGTACGCCTACGCCGGAGTCGGCCTGTTCATCGCGCCGATCTTCCCCACCGGCCTGCTCTGGCTGAACGTGGCCGCACCCCGGGCCCGCCGGGCGGGAGCGCTCGTCATCGCCGCCTCCATGGCCGGGGGAGTGGCGGCCGGCCCGGCGCTCGGCAAGGCCATCGAGTGGTCCGGGGTCCGCGCGGTGCCGCTGCTGCTCTGCGCGGTCTCGGCGCTGTGCCTGCTGGCCACCCTGTGGCTGATCCGCGCCACCCGCTCCCACTCTCCCTCTCCGTAAGCCTGCTGCGTCGGCTTCCGCCTGTGATCCGTACGCCTGAGACCTCCACCACCCGTACGACGGGAAGGTCCCCTGCCTCCTTCCCCGTACGCCCCAGCCGAAGGGAAACAGCCTTGCGCACGCCCGCTCTCACCACGTCGTCCGACGGGTTCCTCCTCCACGGAGAGCCGTTCCGGATCATCTCCGGCGCGATGCACTACTTCCGCATCCACCCCGACCTGTGGGCCGACCGGCTGCGCAAGGCCCGGCTGATGGGCCTGAACACCGTGGAGACGTACGTCCCCTGGAACCTCCACCAGCCCGACCCGGACAGCCCGCTCGTTCTCGACGGCCTGCTCGACCTGCCCCGCTATCTGCGCCTCGCCCGCGCCGAGGGCCTGCACGTGCTGCTGCGCCCCGGCCCGTACATCTGCGCCGAGTGGGACGGCGGCGGCCTGCCCTCCTGGCTCACCTCGGACCCCGACATCCGGCTGCGCTCCAGCGACCCCCGCTTCACGGACTCCCTCGACCGCTACCTCGACATCCTGCTGCCCCCGCTGCTGCCGTACATGGCCGCGAACGACGGCCCGGTCATCGCCGTCCAGGTCGAGAACGAGTACGGGGCGTACGGCGACGACACCGTGTACCTCAAGCATGTGCACCAGGCGCTGCGTTCACGGGGCATCGAGGAGCTGCTCTTCACCTGCGACCAGGCGGGCTCCGGCCACCACCTGGCCGCCGGCAGCCTGCCCGGCGTGCTGTCCACCGCCACCTTCGGCGGCAGGATCGAGGAGTCACTGAAGGCGCTGCGGGCCCACATGCCCGAAGGGCCCCTGATGTGCTCGGAGTTCTGGATCGGCTGGTTCGACCACTGGGGCGAGGAGCACCACGTCCGGGACGCGGAGAGCGCCGCCGCCGACCTCGACAAGCTGCTCGCCGCCGGCGCCTCCGTCAACATCTACATGTTCCACGGCGGCACCAACTTCGGCTTCACCAACGGCGCCAACCACGACCAGTGCTACGCCCCGATCGTCACCTCCTACGACTACGACGCCGCCCTCACCGAGTCCGGCGACCCCGGCCCCAAGTACCACGCCTTCCGCGAGGTGATCGCCCGCCACGCCCCGGTCCCGGACGAACCGGCCCCGGCACCCGCGCCCAAACTCTCCGGCATCACCGTGGAGTTGGACCGCCGGGCACCCCTGCTGACGTACGCGACCGCCCTCGAAGCCCCGGCGGAGCGCACCGGACACCCGGTCACCATGGAGGAGTTGGGGCAGCGCTCCGGCTACGTCCTCTACCGCACCACCCTCCCCGAAGCGGGGGACGGTCTCCTCCACTTCACCGGCGGGGTCGGCGACCGCGCCCAGGTCTTCGTGGACGGAGCCCCCGTCGGCGTACTGGAACGCGAGCGCCACGACGAGACCCTGCCCCTGCGCGTCCCGCACCCCGGCGCCACGCTCGACGTCCTCGTCGAGAACATGGGCGGCGTCAACTACGGCCCGCGCATCGGCGCCGCGAAGGGCCTGCTCGGCCCGGTCACCTTCAACGGCACCGCCCTGCTCGGCTGGCACACCCACCGACTGCCGCTGGCCGACGTGTCCACGGTCCCCTTCGCCCCGGCCGAGGCGACCCCGGTCACCGTCCCCGCCTTCCACCACGGCACCTTCGAGGTCGACACCCCCGCCGACACCTTCCTCGCCCTCCCCGGCTGGACCAAGGGCCAGGCCTGGATCAACGGCTTCCACCTCGGCCGCTACTGGAACCGGGGCCCGCAGCGCACCCTGTACGTCCCGGCCCCCGTCCTGCGCCCGGGCGCCAACGACCTGGTCCTGCTGGAGCTCAACGCCACGACCAGCGCCCGCGCGGAGTTCACCGACACGCCCGACCTGGGGCCGGTGAAGCCCTGATGACGCCGGCGCACCACCTCCGCCTCCCGGCGCCCGCCGGACCCCCGCAGCGCGGTCACCTTCCCTTCGCCGACGCGCCCGGAGTCGCCGACCCCATCGAGGTCACCAGCCGTTGGCTCACGCGGGGCGGCCGCCCGTGGTTCCCCGTCTCCGGCGAGTTCCACTACACCCGCTACCCCGCCCGGGAGTGGGAGGAGGAACTGCTGAAGATGAAGGCGGGCGGGGTGACGGTCGTCGCCGCGTACGTCATCTGGATCCACCACGAGGAGACCGAGGGCCGCATCCGCTTCGACGGCGACCGCGACCTGCGCCGCTTCGCCGAACTCTGCGCCCGCCACGGCCTGGACTTCGTCCCCCGCATCGGCCCCTGGGTGCACGCCGAGGTCCGCAACGGCGGCCTGCCGGACTGGGTCCTGGACCGCACCGACGCGCCCCGCACCGACGACCCGGCCTACCTGGCTCCCGTACGCACCTGGTACACGGCGATCGCCGATCGACTCCACGGCCTGGACCGGTCCAACGGCGGTCCGATCGTCGCGATCCAGATCGAGAACGAGCTGTACGACCAGCCGGGACACCTGTTGTCGTTGAAGCGGATGGCCCAGGAGGTGGGCCTGTCCGCCCCGCTGTGGACATCGACGGCCTGGGGTGGCGTCCAGTTGCCACCGGACGAACTGCTGCCCCTGTACGGCGGCTACACCGAGACCTTCTGGACCGAGGCGGACGGCGGCTGGCCCGACACCTGCCGCAAGCACTTCTTCTTCACCCACCAGCGCGACGACGAGGGCATCGGCGCGGACCTCCGCCCGACCACCGTGCGCGGCGGCGACCCGTCGGCGTTGGAGGCCCGATTCCCCTGGGCCACCTGCGAGTTGGGCGGCGGTATGGCGGTCGCCTATCACCGCCGCCCGCGCGTCGACCCCGCCGACATCGGAGCCCTCGGCCTCACCAAGATCGGCTGCGGCTCGGTCTGGCAGGGCTACTACATGTTCCACGGCGGCACGAACCCGAGGGGCGACCTGACCTCCCTCCAGGAGTCCCACGCCACCGGCTACCCCAACGACCTCCCGCTCCTCACCTACGACTTCCAGGCCCCCCTCGGCGAATACGGCCAGTACCGCCCCTCGTACGACGAACTCCGCCTCCAACACCTCCTGCTGTCCGACTTCGGCCACCTGATCGCCCCGATGGACTCGGCCCTCCCCGAGCGGCAGCCGACGGGCCAGGACGATCGGGAGACGCTGCGGTGGGCGGTGCGGGGCGACGGGCGGTCGGGCTTCCTGTTCGTCAACAACCACCAGCCGCATGAGCCGTTGCCGGATCATCCGGGGACGTCGTTCAGGGTGGAGTTCCCGGGAACCGAGGGTGCGGCCGGCTCCGCTGGTCAGGTTCTTTCGATGCCGAGCTCGCCCGTCACGATTCCCCAAGGTGCCTATTTCTGCTGGCCGTTGAGGCTGGACATCGCCGGGCTGCGGCTCGACTGGGCCACCGCGCAGCCCGTCTGCATGGTCGACGACGGCAGCGGCCGTACGATCCTGGTCCTGGCCGCGACGGACGGCATCACTCCCGAACTCGCCCTGGACGCCCGCACGGTGACAACCGTCGCCGTGCCTTCGGGCGAGGTCACGACCGCCGGCGACCGCATCCTGGTGACCGGGTTGCGCCCCGGCACGGGCGCCCTGGTCGAGGTCGACACCACCGACGGCGGCCGGGTCGGCCTCCTGGTCCTCGATGCGGCGACGGCCCGTACCGCCTACCGGGGTCATGCGTGGGGCGCCGAGCGGCTGCTCCTCTCCGAGGGCGGGGTCGTCTTCGACGCCCACGCGGACGAAGTACGTGTCCACAGCCCGGCCCCGGAACCGTCGTTCGCCGTGCTGCCCGCCCCGGAGCGGGCTCCGGTGGTGGCCGGGGCCACGGTGAAGGAGGGGGCGGACGGGGTGTTCGTCCGCTACACGGTGGTGGCGGACGAGGACGGGCCCGGCGGATGCGTCGGCGCGGACGGCACGCTGCCGGTCGTCCTGGTCCGGCCTCCCGGCGAGGCCCCGCCGGTCACGACGGGCGTACTGGGGCGGGCGAGCGTGCCTGCCGACGAGTACTTCGACGCGGTGGCCGCCGAGTACGACGTGGAGGTGGCCATCCCGGACGGCCTTCCGCCCGGCACCCTCCTCCGCGTCCACTGGACCGGCGACGTGGCCCGCGCCTACGTGGGGGACCGCCTCGTCGCCGACCAGTTCTACTCCGGCCGCGTCTGGGAGATCGGCCTCGGCCGGCTGCCGGCGGGGGCGGAGCGTGTACGGCTGAGGGTGCTGCCGCTGTCCGCGGGGGCGGCGGTGTACGTGCCGGGGTGGACGGGCGAGTCGGAGATACCCGCGGAGGTCTTCCGAGCGGAGTGGATCACCATCCGCGCCTGGGACCTGCGGCCTGGCTGACGACCTACGATTCCTCGTCCCCGCCGCCCCTACCCGTCCCATCCCCCAGGGGCGCTGCCCCTTCGACCCCGAGGGGTTCGTTGTCGGGTGCGGGTGGGTGGGGGCTGGTCGCGCAGTTCCCCGCGCCCCTTGAAAGACACCGCCCCTGCTTTTCAGGGGCGCGGGGAACTGCGCGAGCAACCACAACGCACCCGCACCCGAAGAACCCACCCTCGGGGTCGAAGGGGCGGAGCCCCTGGGGGATGGGACGGGTAGGGGCGGTGGGGGCGAAACCACCAGACCTATCCTGTGGCTCCAGGCAGAACAAGCCCGTCCGGACCCCGTCGCAAAGGAATCAGCCGCATGCCCCGAAGTATCACGGACGGCAGCGCGGCCGGCGGCGACACCGCCGGAGCCGGCCGTGGTCGCAGTCGTCGGAACTTCGCCGGCTCCCGCCCGGTGATGGACGACGTCGCCCGCCTGGCCGGTGTCTCCAAGCAGACCGTCTCCCGGGTGCTCAACGACAACCCGGCGGTCCGGCCGGAGACCCGGGAAGCCGTGCTGGAGGCGATGCGGACACTCGGGTACCGGCCGAGCCGGAGCGCGCGTTCGCTGGCCAGCGGCCGGACGCGGATGCTCGGGGTGATCTCGTTCGACGCGGCGCGCTACGGCCCCGCCGCCACCCTGACCGCGATCAACACGGCGGCGCAGGCGGCGGGCTACCTGGTCAGTTCCATCGCGCTCGACACGGCCGACCGGGACACGGTCGTCCAGGCGGTGGACCGGCTGTCGGCCGAGGGCGCGGACGGGATCATCGCGATCGCCCCCCAGCGCCCGGTGGCCACCGCGCTCGCGCAGGCCCGCCCGGACACCCCGCTGGTGATGCTGGACAACGGTCTCGGCGACGGCACCCCCGTCGTCTCCTCGGACTTCACGGCGGGCGCACGCCTGGCGACCGAGCATCTGCTGAGCCTCGGCCACCCCACCGTCTGGCACATCGCGGGACCGACCGGCTGGACATCCGCCGACCGGCGCGCCGGGAGCTGGCGGGAGACCCTGACGACGGCCGGCGCGCCGATCCACGAGCCCCTCGTGGGGGACTGGAGCGCCGACTCCGGGTACGAGCTGGGCCGACGGCTGGCGGGCGCCCCGGACGTCACCGCCGTCTTCGCCTCCAACGACCAGATGGCGCTCGGTCTGCTGCGCGCCCTGCACGAGGCCGGCCGTCGGGTTCCGGACGACGTGAGCGTGGTCGGCTACGACGACATCCCGGAGGCGGCGCATCTGCTGCCGCCGCTGACGACGGTCCGTACGGACTTCTCGGCGATCGGCACGACGGCGCTGCGCTTGCTGTTGAGGCAGTTGGACGACCCGGAGTCGACGGGTGACTCGGCGGAGCAGGACCCGGTCATCCCTGTTGAGCTCATCGTTCGTGACAGTACGGGGGCGGCGGGGTAGCGCGCCTATGGGGGTGCCGCGATGGGGTGTCGGCGTCTGCGGGTTCGTTGTGGCTGTTCGCGCAGTTCCCCGCGCCCCTGAAGACCAAGACCGCTGGCCCGGCACCGAGAAGCTGAGCGGTGCCGGGCCAGGGGGCTCCTAGATCACGGCTTTCTCGCGATCGCGCCGTACATCGCGATGTCCTCGTCGCGGATGTTCTGCTCGCCCGTGCCGTCCGGGTGCCACTTGTGGACCTGGACGATGCCGGGCTCGACGAGTTCGAGGCCGTCGAAGAACTCGTGGGCCTCGTCGATGGTGCGCAGCCGCATCGGCATGTCGCGGGCCGCGTACTCGCGGGCGACGCGGCCCACCTCCTCGGGGGCGAACTCGGCGGTGCCGATGGTCATCGCCAGGTAGCTGCCCGAGGGGAGGGGTTCGAGGAGACGGCGGACGATGCCGACCGCGTCGTCCTCGTCGAGGACGAAGTGGACGATCGCGATCACGGTGAGCGCGACCGGCTTGGTCAGGTCGAGGGTCTCCAGGAACTCGGGGGAGCCGAGGACGGTCTCCGGGTCCTGGAAGTCGGCCTCGATGTAGGCGGTCTTGCCCTCGGGGCTGCTGGCCAGCAGCCCCTGGGACAGGGTGAGGACGATCGGGTCGTTGTCCACGTAGACGACCCGGGACTCGGGGGCCACCGACTGGGCTATCTCGTGGAGGTTGGGGGAGGTGGGGATGCCGGTTCCGATGTCGAGGAACTGGCGCATGCCCGCCTTCTCGGCGAGCCAGCGCACCGCGCGGTTCATCCAGTCGCGGTTGGCGCGCATATGGACCGGCAGGGCCGGCCACTCGTGCGCCATCGCGTCACCGGCCTCCTTGTCGGCCGGGTAGTAGTCCTTGCCGCCGAGGATGTAGTCGTAGATCCGCGCGGAATGCGCGTGTTCGGTGTCGATCCGGTCGGCCGGCCATCCGTTGTCGGGCAAAGCCGCCCCTCCCATCAAGTGGTGTCGTCCAGGTGCACGGTCGGGCAAAGCCAGGGGTTCGGCAAGCGGAGAACCCCGGATTCAAAACAGGTGGTGCGTCAACGAGGCGTGGCAGCAAGGGAGTCAGAGCAGGAAGTCGGCCACGCCCGCCTTCACGCCGGCCAGGAAACTGGTCATCTCACGGGGGGTGAAGAGCAGCGCCGGGCCGTCCGGGTCGGTCGACTGGCGTACGGCGACGCGGCCGTCGTCGAGCTTCTTCACCTCGACGCAGGCACCGCCCGCGTCGTCGCTCCACGGCCGGTGCCAGTCCTGGGTGCCGAGGTCACGGGCCGGCATGCCGTTGCGGACGCCGTTGTGTACTCCAGTGGGTATGCGGTGGTGCACGTCAGAGCTCCTTGCGTATCGCACCGAGGAGGGCCTCGGTCTTGCGGGCGGGCGCCGACTGCGCGCCCAGCCGGTCCAGAGCCTCGCGGTAGACGACGACGTCGTCGCCCTTGTCGAGATACACGGCGCCCACCAGACCGTTGAGGTAGACGATGTCCGGCAACTCGCGTGCCCTGAACCGGAAGAGGTGGAACGCACCGGCCCGCATGGCCGGATGCGGGCCGTGGTGGAACGGCATGAGCTGGACCGTCACATGCGGCAGGCGGTTGAGTTCGATCAGATGGTCGATCTGGGCGCGCATCACGTCCGGCCCGCCGACCGGCCAGCGGAGCACCGTCTCGTCCATCACCACCCACAGCCGCGGCGGTTGCTCACGGGTGAGGAGTTCCTGGCGTCGCATCCGCAGCGCCACCCGCCGCTCGGTGTCCTCGGTCGCCGCGTGCGGGTTCCCGGCGCCGAGCAGGGCGCGCGCGTACTCCTCGGTCTGGAGCAGGCCGTGCACGAACTGCGCCTCGTACGCGCGGATCTGGAGCGCCGCCTGCTCCAGGCTGAGATAGGCGGCGAACCAGTCGGGCAGTACGTCGCGGTAGGTGTGCCACCAGCCGCGCTTGTTGGCCTCGCGGACGGACTTCAGGAAGGTCTCGATCTCCTGCGGGTCCCGTACGCCGTAGACCTGGAGCAGTTTTTCGACATCCGGGAGGCGGAGCCGGGCGACCTTGGCGGCCTCCAGACGGCGGATCGTGGAGTGGCTCACCCCGATCGCCTCGCCCGCCTGCTCGTACGTCAGCCCGGCACGGGTACGGAGCTCCTCCAGCTGTCTGCCGAGGATCATGCGCAGCACGGAGGGGGCACCGCCCCAGTCCGTTTCCGCGGTCACGCCCACCCCCTCCCCTCACACCGAGCACAGAGGCCGTACAGAGGTCGTGCGAAGTCATGTCGAACTGTCGTGCGATCCTTGCGCACTTTCCTTCAAGGGTTGCGCATTGTTGCGCGAGTCGCTTCGAGATCGCAGTCTGACACGATCTTGGCTCGAACGGGGGTGGCATGCGACCCACAAATTGCAAATTTCAACTTGCTGGTTGCGAGGTGTTGTTCACGGATGCCACAGTGGACGTACCGTCACGGCTTCGGTGAACGCTGAGGCTGCGCGGCCAGGTTGGGGGAGATGTGGCCGCAACTCAGCGCTGTTCGCCGCGAGTTGCACGAAACTCGCGGCGAATGGCGAGGCGGCCGTGGTACCGGCACCCTCCGGTGCGAAGAGCCCACGAAAGGCATACGGCGATGGCTCCGCCCACCCTCCCCCAGTCCACGGACCGGTTGGCCCCGGCCATGTACCCACCCCTTGGAGCAGAGGCGTACGAACCCCACTGGGCCGGCGTGCGCGGACTGCCCGCGGTGCCCGCCTCGGCGGGCGAGGCGCGCAGAACCGTGCGCGAGTTGCTCGGTGAGTGGGGGGTGCGTCCGGAGACCTGTGAGGACGCGCTCCTGATCACGTCCGAGCTGGTCACCAACGCGCTCACACACACGGACAGCGAGTGGATCGTGTGTCGGTTGCACCTCACCGGCCGTCGGCTCCGGATCGAGGTCGAGGACCAGAACAGCGGCCACGCACAGCCTGCCCGGCGTCGTCCGGGCCCCGACGACCAGAATGGGCGAGGGCTCATGCTGGTCGGCATGCTCAGCAGCGACTGGGGGGTGCGCGACACCCCACAACGGTCCGGTCGTGTCGTCTGGGCAGAACTGCCGTCGGAGGGCCGGGAAACCGCCGAGCCCGCCCCTCCGACGGCCCCGTACGACAGCGAAGGCATCCCTTTGACCGACCCGTCCTGGACCTGAGCGCTCCGCTGGGAACAGCCGGGATCACGCCGTCTGGAACGGCCGGGATCACGCCGTCTGGAACGGTCGGGATCACGCCGTCCGGAACGGTCGGGATCACGCCGTCCGGAACGGCCGCGCCCTGCCGTCGGGCGGCTGCGGCTCCGTCGTGGTCGGCCGCGCAGTTCCCCGCGCCCCTTCGGGGCGCGGGGGAGTCGCAGGCAGGGCTGCGGAGTCGGCCGCGCCTCGAGTCTCGGCCAGGGCAGCCCGGGACCGCGTCCCGGGCCTCAGCCCGGGCGGAGTCCCGCCGCCACCAGCCGGGCCTCCATCTTCCGGCGGGCCGCGCCGAGCACCGCCAGCAACAGCTCCTTGCTGGACTGGCGTTGACGTACGTCGCAGAGGAGGACCGGGACGGTCGGCGCCAGGTCGAGCGCCTGGCGGACCTGCTCGGCGTCGACCTCACGGCGGCCGTCGAAGCAGTTGACGCCGACCGCGAACGGAATGCCGCGGGACTCGAAGAAGTCGACCGCGGCGAAGGAGGTGTCGAGCCGCCGGGTGTCGGCGAGGACCACCGCCCCGAGGGCACCCGAGGACAGGTCGTCCCACATGAACCAGAATCGGTCCTGGCCCGGTGTACCGAAGAGGTAGAGCACCAGCTCGGGCGAGATGGTGATCCGGCCGAAGTCCAGGGCGACGGTGGTCGAGACCTTCTTCTCGACCCCCCTCAGATCGTCCACGCGCCGGCCGGCCGCGGTGATGTGCTCCTCGGTCGCCAGCGGGGTCACCTCGCTCACCGAGCCGACCATGGTGGTCTTGCCGACGCCGAAGCCACCCGCGATGAGGATCTTCAGGGCGGTGGGTACGACCGGCTGGGAGCTGACGGACACCATCCATCACCCTTTCGACGAGTTCCGGGCCCGGCCGCCGTCGCGGTTCACGCGTCCTGCACGTAACCGGACGGGGTTTCCGAACGGGGCGCCGCGCTCAGGTACTTGCCGACCTGTTTGACCAGCGTGCCCATCTCGAACGCCATCATGCCGACGTCCACCTCCTCCGAGGCGATGGCGGCGAGCCGCGCGCCCCGGCCGGCGGAGGTGACGAAGAGGAACGCCCGCTCCATCTGGATGACCGTCTGCTGGACCTCGCCGCCGTGGAAGTGACGGGCCACGCCCCGGGCGAGGCTGTGCATGCCCGAGCCGACCGCGGACAGGTGTTCCGCGTCGTCGAACCGGATGTCCTTCGACTTGCCGATGAGGAGGCCGTCGCCGGACAGCACGATGGCGCAGCGGATCTCGGGTATCCGTTCCACGAGCCCGTCCAGCAGCCAGTCCAGTTGGGGACCGGGTCGTACCTGCTCTGTCATGTCCTGCGTGTTCCTCACGGTCGGTCGGCGCCGGAGCGGCACCGGGTCGTCGGGCGCCGGGGGGAGCGCCCGTCAGTCGGCACCTGGGCCGGGGCGTGGTGTCCGCCGGTCGTCGGTGTCGTCCGGTCCGGCGAGCCGGGCCCGCAGCGAGCCCCGTTGGATCGCCACCATGGCACGGGCCAGGGTGTCCGGGCGGAGTGTGTCCTCGGCGTCGTCGTTCTCCCCGGCCGCTTCGGCCGCTTCGGCCGTTTCCGCACGGAGCCGTGGCGCGGGCGACGCGCTCCGGGGCCGCCGGGGCAGACTCTGGGGGAGAGGCTGGGCGTCGGTCTCGGTGCGGGGTGTCTCACCGCTCATCCGGGCCACCGTGTCGTGCTGCGTGTGCGGCCGTTGGGGGTCCCTCCGCGCGAGTCCGTTCGAGCGCGGGGGAGGGTGCCTGGCATCTGATTCCTCGTACGACAGCGAACATCCGATGGCGATAAGGGTGCTGCGAGGTGCCCGGCATCCCCGGTGCTCCGGCTTGACGCGCCGTCGGCGGATGTCAGCGGGCGGACGGAACGGTATCAGGACCCGAGCCCCGTCGTCAGCACCCCTCCGACCGCAACCTGCCGCAGGGCGGCAGCAATTGACGAGGTCTCCGGAGGCCGACGCGGCGGGCTCGGGACGGCTCGGCGGAGCGAGTGCTTCCGGCGGGCCAAGCGGAAGCAGACTTGTCGACACAGCAAGCCCTCAGGATCGGCACTACCCGGCCACATCGGGCGCGTGAAGGCGTGGCCTAAAATCTGTGTCGACCTGCTCAAACCTGCGCAGACGGCCCGGCAGTTTGGTATTTGGCGGTGCACAGTGCCGAGGGGACGCGCCCCGAACCGGGTGTGCCTGGTGGTGCAGGTCGGCGGTTGCCCGATTCCGGGCCGGGGGAACCGGACAAGTTCGACTCGGAAAGTATCAAAATGCGGACATCGCCATCCTCGTCTCCCACATTGGAGCTCAGATTTCAACAGCCCATGTTTCGGCCAAACCCACTAGATGATCTTGGCGTGAGAGGTTGATTTGTAGACCATGTTGCACGTCGGCCAGGTCCCCCCTTGGAACCACAGCCTGACGTACAGCCTCCGCGCCTCCCCGGGCGCGGGGAAACGCGAGAAGGGCTTGGCGTGGAACACGTCTTCACAACACAGGACCACGAGGATCTACGGCAGCGTGTACGCGAGTTCGCCGAGCGTGTGGTACGACCGCTGATACCCGAGATGGAGGCCTCCCGTACCGCTCTGGTGGGGCTCTCCAGGCTCATTGCCCAGCAGGGGTGGATCGGCGCCACGATCGACCCGGTCTACGGCGGCATGGGCGCGGGTCATCTCGCCAAAACCATCATCATCGAGGAACTGTCCCGGGTCAGCGGCGCGATGGGGGCGATGGTCCAGGCCTCCCAGCTCGGTGTCGCCAAGATCATCCACTTCGGGGACGAGAGCCAGAAGCGGAGCTGGCTGCCGAGGATCGCCGCGGGAGAGGTGCTGCCGACCATCGCGGTCACCGAGCCGGGGTCGGGGGGCCATGTAGCCGGCATGGAGAGCAGCGCCGTACGGGACGGCGACGACTACCTGCTCAACGGCCGCAAGGTCTTCGTCGGCAACAGTCACGTGGGGGACGTGCACGGTGTCGTCGTCCGCACCGGCCCGGGCTCCAAGGGCATGACGGCGTTTCTCGTCGAGTCCGACCGGCCCGGCTTCTCCCTCGCCGAGCAGGTGCCCGCCATGGGCCTGCACGGCTTCAGCTTCGGGGAGCTGATCTTCGACAACTGCCGGGTGCCGGCCGCCAACCGGCTCGGCGAGGAGGGCGACGGACTGGCCGTCGCCTACTCGTCGTCGGTGCTCTACGGCCGCCTCAACCTGACGGCGGTGTCCCTGGGCATCCACCAGGCGGTGTTCGAGGAGACCGCCCGGTACTGCGGTGAAGTGAACCGCTACGGAAAGCCGTTGGGGCACCTCCCCAACATCAAGATCGAGCTGGGGCGGATGCTGCAACGCCTCACCCTCGCGCGGCAGAGCGCCTATCTCGCCGCGCATCTGCTGGACCACGGGCGGCCCTGCGACGTCGAGCTGATGTCCGCCAAACTCTTCAACGTCGAGTCGTCCATCGAGTCCGCCCAGGCGTCCGTGAAGATGCACGCGGCCTGCGGCCTGTTCACCGACCGCCCGGTGGAGCGCTATCTGCGCGACGCCTTCCACATCTACGCCCCCGCCGGCACCTCCGAGATCCAGGGCCTCAGGCTCGGCGAGTTCGCGCTCGGCGAGAACAAGGGCCAGTGGTCCGAGCGGCTCGCCGATCTGGTCCGTACCCCGCAGGTCGAGCCGCGGGAGGCGGAGTTGAGTCCGGTGGGCTAGGCAGCAGAGAAACCGCGGACACAACGTCGTGTCCGCGGCTTTCGTGAGCCGGATGCCCGGCGGCCCGCTCCCCCTCGACCCACGGCCCGGCGGTGCCCCGGCGGGGCTCAGTTGCCGCCGGCGATGACCTGGATCTGGTCGGACATCTCCTGGGCCATGCGCTTGATGATTTCCAGCCGTTGCCGCCCCCACGTCCGGGAGTCGGTGTCGACGACACAGATCGTGCCGAGGTTGATCCCCGCCAGCGTGTCGACCAGCGGCGCGCCCATGTAGGAGCGGATGCCGATCTCGTCGACGACCGGGTTGCCCGCGAACCGCGGGTAGTCGCAGACGTCGTCGAGCACCAGCGCCGCGGTCCGCTTGACGGTGTGCGGGCAGAACCCGTGATCCAGGCGCATCTCCCGGCTCATCGAGGTCTCGGCCGCCTGCCCCTGCGCGATGTTCACGGGCCCGGCGTCGGGCGTGTAGAGCCCGGCGAAGAACTGGCGCCTGTCGTCGACGAAGTTGACCATCGCGTACGGCGCGTCCAGCTCCAGGGCCAGCCGGCGCGCGAACTCGTCGAACTCGGCCCGGGGGGTGTTCAGCCCCAGCTGGGTGAGCCTGGCAGCGCGTTGCGGGGCGGCCGGATCCTCCGGGGTCAGGAGCAGACGGTCGAGCGGCGGCTCATAGGAGGTGTAGGGGCTGTTCATGAGAACTCCGTTCGGGGTCGGCTGGGTTGAGCAAGAATCAACGGAGCACGGGTGGCTGGTGCGTCGCCACGCCGGGGGTCATGCCGAGCAGATGCTGCACGAGTTCGACGAGCACACCCGTACCGGAGCTGCAGTGCCGGGCGTCGCAGAACACGATCGGGGCGTTGGACTTCAGGCCGATGGCGTCGCGGACCTCTTCGGTGGAGTACTCGTACGCACCGTCGAACTCGTTGACCCCCACGACGAACGGGATGCCGCGCACCTCGAAGAAGTCCACCGCGGGGAAGCACGCGTCGAGCCGGCGGGTGTCGGCGAGCACCACCGCGCCCAGCGCCCCGTCGGACAGTTCGTCCCACATGAACCAGAATCGTTCCTGCCCGGGCGTACCGAACAGATACAGGACATGGTTCGAGTCGAGGGTGATCCGGCCGAAGTCCATGGCCACCGTGGTGGTGAACTTGTCCTCCACCCCGTCGAGGCTGTCCGTGCGGACACTGGCCGTGGTGATGACCTCCTCGGTGCTCAGCGGCGCGATCTCGCTGACCGCGCCCACGAAGGTCGTCTTGCCCACCCCGAATCCTCCCGCTACAAGGATCTTGAGGGCGGTCGGGAAAGGGTCAGAGTCGTGCGCGTAGGCCATCAAGCACCGCCTCCAGAACTTCTCGGTTGGCGGCGGAGGCCGCCTCGACGGCACGGGGCGCCCGTGCGGTGAGCGCCTCGTGCTGCACTAGGTCGGACAGTAGGACTTTGGTGACGGCGACCGGCAGGTTCATCCGCGCGGACACCTCGACCACCGGCACCGGCCTGACGCACAGGCCGAGCACCATGTCGTGGTCGGGGCCGAGGTCGATGCTCGGCTGGATGCCGGTGGCCATCACCAGGGTGAGCAGGTCGAACGGTGTCGAGGGCCGAGTGCGCCCGTTGCTGACGGTGAACGGCCGGACTAAGCGTCCGGCCTCCTCGTCCAGGAACATCTCGTCCGTCACCGCGTCACATCCCCGCGCGGGACGGTGCGGTGGTGGAGCGGCGGGCCGGCGTGGCGAGGAACGGCTGCACGGCCCGGATCAGCATGCCCATCTCGTAGCCGAGCGTCTCGGTGTGCGTCGACGAGTCCGCGGTGACCGCCAGCACGGCGCCGTGGCCCGCCGAGGCCACGATGAGGATGCCGTTGTGCAGTTCCACGATGACCTGGCGGACGGTGCCGCCGTTGCCCAGCACCCTGTCGTGGCCGAAGGAACGGCCCAGGGAGTTGAGCCCGGAGGCTATCGCGGCCAGCCGGTCGGCGTCGTCGGCGCCCAGATCCACATGTGCCTTGCTCAAGCCGTCGGACGAGAGCAACAGCACCTGGCGGGTACCGGGGACGGTCTTCTTGAGGTTCTCCAGCAGCCAGTCGATGTTCTGTCCGGTGGGATGGCTATCGCTCACCATGGTGGGGTTCTTCTCCTTGCGGTTGGGGCGAGGCCCAGCGCGTGTCGTCGACGGGGATCGCGTCGGAGGTCGCGCCGGCGAGACCGAAGCCTCGATTGATTCCGGCCAGGAGGCCGGGGCTGAAGTTCAGGTCCTGTTCGTTGGTCTCGGGACGCGCGGGACCGTGGCGGAGCTCGGGGGCCAGATGCTCCATCGCACGGCGCTTCGGCAGGATCGGCCTGCCGGACGGACGGGACCCGTGCGGTGCGGCCGACGGGCGGTCGTAGCCCGTGGGGCGGTACTCGGGCCGTACGTCGGAGACCGGCTGTGCCCGCTCGTGCCGGGCGGCCGGCGGGGGCGGCGCGGGGGCGGCCGACCGCTGCGGCACGCCGGCCGGGGGGCCGGCCTGGGCGGGCACGGCGACCGGGGGACCGGCGTGGTGCGCGTGGGCCGGTACGGCGACCGGCGGAGCCGAGTGGGACGGGGTCTCCCAAGCGGGCGCGGGCGGCGCCTGCGCCGGCTGGGGGGCGGCAGGCCGTATCTGGACCGGCGCCTGGACGGGCGCCTGCCCCTCCTCCTGACCCAGCAGCCCCTGCGGAAGCACCAGGATCGCCTGGACGCCGCCGTAGATGTTGCCCTGCAGTTGGACCGCGATGCCGTGCCGGCGGGCCAGGGACGAGACCACGAACAGACCGATCCGGCCGTCGGCGAGCAGTTTGGCGACGTCGATGCGGGCCGGGTCGGAGAGCAGCGTGTTGATCCGGTCCTGGTCCTCCTGGGGTATGCCCAGGCCGCGGTCCTCCACCTCGATGGCGATGCCGGCGGTCACCCGGCGGGAGCGCAGGAGGATCTGGGTGTCCGGGTGGGAGAACATGGTGGCGTTCTCGACCAGTTCGGCCAGCAGGTGGATGACGTCGGCGACCGCGTGGCCCCGCAGGGTGCCCTCGATGGGCGGCACCAGCTTGACGCGGGAGTACTGCTCGACCTCGGCGATGGAGGACCGCAGCACCTCGGTCAGCGTCACTGGATTGGTCCACTGGCGACGGGAGACCGCGCCACCGAGCACCGCGAGGTTCTCCGCGTGCCGGCGTATTCGGGTGGCCAGGTGGTCGATGCCGAAGATGCGCCGGAGCAGGTCCGGGTCCTCGACCTGGTTCTCCAGATCGTCCAGCTCACGGATGGTGCGGTGGACGAGCGACTGCAGCCGGCGGGCGAGGTTGACGAAGACCTCGACCTTGTCGCTGTTGTCGTCGGAGGCGGCCTGGAAGTAGTTCGCCGCCCAGATCAGCGCTTCCCTGGCCCGGTGCTGCGCCGCCGTGACGTCGTACTCCAGCTGCTGGTACGGGTCTTCGGCGCGTGGCGCCTGGTAGGCGAAGCCGCGGGACGCCAACTGTTCGCCCCGCTTGAGGCGGGTCAGGTCCTCGTCGAGCGCCCAGTTGCCGGTGGTGACGGCCTGCCGCAGCGACTCGACGCGCCGTGAATCGGTCCTGGCCCGGGACTTCGCCGCCATCACGGCACCGGCCAGGCAGCCGCAGCCGAGGACCGCGCCGCCCGCCAGCACACCCCAGGTGGCTGCGTCGGCCGTGCCCTCCTGCAGCCGCAGGACCGTGCCCGTGACGGCGGTGGATATTCCGGCCATGAACGCGGCGGGGAGTACGGCGAGCCGCGTCAGCCGGGGCTGCGGCGCAGAGGAATCCGCGGAATCCGACGCCCCGGTCTTTCCGTGCCGGTGGCGACGCGGGGGCGTCGTCGTGTCCGGCCGACCATGATCCGGGGTCGTTGCGAAGGGTGGGGGTTCAGGCATCGGAGTCCTCTCGATCAGCCAGTACGCGACAGAGTAGCGAAGAACGTCAACTATCTGACCAGCGGTCCTAGACGCTCAGGGGAGGTCTGTCACCTGAGGTGCCGTCAGCGGCGGCAAGGGTCTGCGACGCCTTTTTACCGTCTCTTCACGGGGTGGCGCCGCAACAGTTCTTCACACCTCGGCGAGGGCGCCGCACCATCTGTGAAAGAGGGGCTGTCGGGCGGCTGACCACCTGCGGGTTCCGTCCCGACGGAACGCGATCCGGGCCGTTCCGGCCGGCGCGGTACGCCGGGTTCACACCGCTTGGCCGCTGTGCAATCGTCCCTCAACTGGGCTTATGGCATGCCCGGGTGGCCGCGCGGGACCTCCGGTCGCACACGGTGCGCACGCCGAATCCCGGCAACATTCACACCAACAAGGCGGAAAACATACGGTGCGCCCGCTTGCGAAGGGGTGCTCGGATCGACGAGGTGGCGCTCGGCTCGACGAGGGCGAGCAAGATCGACATGACTGGCTATGCTTTGACTAAGCTTTAGACTTCAACGGAAGTTCGGGAGGGGCAGGTGTGAGAACCTACTCGCCGGGTCGTCCCCCCGGTGCGGCTCCTTTGCCGAACTGCCTTGTTCCAAGGAGGAGTTGAGTCAACGCATGCTCTGGCGCATCTCCCGTGGGCTGACGCCGTAGCGCCGTCGGAAGGTCGTGCTCAGGGCGCTCGCGGAGGAGAAGCCGGCGGAGTAGGCGAGATCCGTGATCGTCATGTGCTCGCACTTCGCGCACAGTAAGTGGTCCCGGACCAGGCGCAGTCGCTCCTCGCGGATCAGCTCGCGGGGTGTGGTTCCCGCTTTCTGCAGGGCGAGTTGGATCTGGCGCAGCGACCAGCCGAGAGCGCGCGCCATCGTCGTACCCGTGAGGTTGGGGTCGGCCGCGTGGTCGCGCACATGACGACGGACCATCGTCTCCACCTCGCCCAACTGTCCCGGGGTGTCGGGGCGGTCGTCGCCGGCGGTGAGCATGCACACCAGCTCCACGACCCGGTCGGAGACGGCGTTGAACTCCGGGTCGGTGAGGTGCTCCCGCTCCTCGTGCAGACCGGTCAGCATCGAGCCGACGATACGGCCGAGGCCGCAGGAGAGGTTCAGACCACTGGCGACCGGTGACCTGGCGTTGAGCCGGCCGTCCACCTCGCGGGCCGGGATGGTGAAGATGAACGCGTCGATGGCGTCGCTCTGGAGGCACTGGAAGGGCGAGGCGAAGGTGACCAGCGCCGCGGTGCCCGGGGTCAGCCGGGCCTCCTCGCCGTCCTGTCGCAGCACTATCTCGCCGCTCATCGGCAGCAGCAGCCGGTAGTCCTCGTCCGGGTCCTGGCGGACCTGGCGCAGTGTGCGCGTGTACTCGATCTCGTCCGACCGGTACTTCACCAATTGGTACGTGTCAGTGCGCTGACGGACGGTCTCGCCGCGGAAGTTGTCCGACTGGGCGTACCTGAAGCCCATCCGGGACTGGTACGAGCCGATCTGCTCGGTCCAGAAGTCGGCACGCTCGCGCGGGTCCAACTCCTCGGTGGTCAGCGTCTCGACGCTGTAGCTTCCCGCGGGCAACGCCGCTCCTCCCCTGTGCCGGCTCCCGACCCCGTCCTTGTGGTCTCTTACGGTCCCCGGCGGGAAAATCTTCAACTTCTGCTTGATCAAAGATAGTTACCATCCGGTCGGACCCGGAAGGCACCCTAGCGTGGCAAGCGGTTGCCGTGCCGCTCGGGCGAGGTGGCCGAATATGCCGGGGTCAGTGTCACGAGCCCTGCGCGCCCCTTGCGCCACTCATGCGCCCTGTGGCAACTTCCGTGCGCGTCACGGAAAGTACCCGAGCGGTCGCCGAGCTAGCGTCGGGCGCTCCGTCAACTCCCGCCCGGCGTCCCGGACCTGCGGACGCCTGGGGACTTGAGGCGTTAAGGACTCGTGGACCTCATGACCGAACCGATACCGCAGGCGGTGACCTGGGCCCTGGCCGCGGCCCTGCTCGCCACCGCCGTACTCCTGCTGCGCCAGCACGGGATCAGCAGGCGGCAGCGCCGCCGGAACGCCGTCCTGGCCGACGGCGTGCGGGCCCGGGAGGAGGAGCTGCGCCATCTGGTCACGGTCCGGCTGCCGGCCCTGGCGGACCGTCCCGGCCAGAACCTGCCGGGCGTCGGACCGCTCGACGCCCAGCTCGCCGACACGGAGTTCGGCAAGGGCCTGGACGAGGTGCTGGCCCGCTTCTCCGGCGCCGTCGAGCACGCGCAGGCCCGCGCCGACCAGTCCGCCAAGGCCGCCCTCAAGGCGTCGATGCGCTCGATCCAGGCCCTCGCCAACGAGCAGCAGGTGGCCATCTCCGAGATGCAGGACCGGCACGACGACCCCGACGTGCTGCGCGACCTCCTCGAAGTCGACCACACCAACGCCCAGTTCGGCCGCCGCGCCCAGGCCATCGCCGTACTGTGCGGCTCCTGGCCCGGCCGGCAGCGCGCCACCTCCCCCCTCGTCGAGGTCGCCCGGGGCGCCACCTCGCGCATCCGCGACTACCGGCGCGTCCGCGTCCACGGCCAGGTCGACATCGCGGTGGAGAGCCGCGCCGTGGAACCGGTCGTCCTCGCGATCGCCGAGCTGCTCGACAACGCGGCCCGGCACTCGCAGCCCAACACCACGGTCGAGGTCAACGTCCAGAACGTGCACAACGGCGCGTGCGTCGTCATCGACGACGCGGGCGTCGGCATGGACGGCCAGGCCGTGGAGCGCGCCACCCGTCTGCTCAGTGGACGCAGCGAGGTGGACGTCACCCGCCTCGACGACCCGCCCCAGTTCGGCTTCGCCGTCATCGGGGTGCTCGCCCGGCGCTACGGGTTCACCGTCTCCGTGGACACCCGCTCGCCGTACGGCGGCGTCCGCGCCGTCGCGTTCCTGCCCGCCGCGCTGCTCACCCACCTGGAGCCCGCCGCCCCGGAGCCACAGATCGACCTGACACCCGCACCCGACACCGACACCGCCTCCCGCCCGGCTCGCGCCGACAGCGCCCCCGAGGGCACCACCGAGGGCGGACTGCCCAAGCGCCGCAGGCGCACCCCGAAGCGGACGGCCGCCCCCGAGCCGGAGCCCGCGACGGCCGACGACATGCCCGGCCGCTCGCCCGAGGAGAACGCCCGCCTCATGGGCGCCTTCGCCCGCGGCACCCGCTTCGGCCGCGCGGCGGGACGCATCCTCGACGAGGACGAGTACGCCCCCGACCCCGCCGACTCCGCGCGGACCGCCCCCCACGAGAACGAAGGGACCCCCCACGCATGATCGAGCCCACGAACAACGAGCTGGGCTGGATGCTCGACGACGTGCTGAAGGTCCCCGAGGCGCGGCACGCCATCCTGCTCTCCGCCGACGGCATGCTCCGCGCCCACTCCGCCGACATCGCCCGCGACGACGCCGAACGCCTCGCGGCCGGGCTCTCCGGACTCCAGTCGATCAGCCGCAGCACCGCCGAGTTCTGCGGCTCGACGGACAGCCCGTGGCGGCAGACCCTGATCGAGTTCGGGCACGGCTTCGTCTTCCTGGTCGCGGCCGGCGAGGGCGCCTATCTCGCGGTGTCCACCGGCGACGAGGTCGACATGGAGGCGGTGACCTACCGCATGCACAAACTCGTCGACCGGCTCGGCAGGGAACTGACCAGCCCGGCGCGGCTGGACACGGGCAGCAGGGCATGACGCCCCGCCCCCGGCCCGAAGGGCGTCTGGTGCGGTCCTACGTCGTCACCGACGGCCGCGCCCATCCGACCCGCAACACCCTGGACCTGGTCACGCTGCTGATCGGCGCCACCGACCTGTCGCTGTCCGGACTGAACCCGGAGAAGCGCCGGATGATGGAGCTGTGCCGCCACGGCGCGCTCTCCCTCGCCGAGGTCGCGGGCCATCTCCGGCTCCCCGTCAGCGTGACCAAGGTGCTCGTCGCCGACCTCATGGACAGCGGCCACATCGTCACCCGCGCACCCGCCCCCACGATCGAATGGACTCACGCGGGGGGACCCCCATCGGCCGCCCGGCCGTCCGACGCCAGAATCCTCCAGGAGGTCCTCGATGGGCTCCGCGCCCGCCTCTGACGACGTCTACCTGCGGCCGACGGTGAAGACAGCGGTCAAGCTGCTCGTCGTCGGTCACTTCGCGGTCGGCAAGACCACGTTCGTCGGCACACTCTCCGAGATCCGGCCGCTGCGCACCGAGGAGGTCCTGACCGAGGCCGGCGCCCTCGTGGACGACCTCGCCGGCACCCGCGACAAGACCACCACCACGGTCGCCATGGACTTCGGCCGGCTCACCCTCGACGACTCCCTGGTGCTGTACCTGTTCGGCGCCCCGGGACAGCAGCGCTTCACCAAGCTCTGGCAGGACATGACCCGCGGCGCCCTCGGCGCACTGGTCCTCGCCGACACCCGGCGCCTGTCCCACTCCTTCGACGTGATGGGCGTCCTGGAGGAGCTGGACCTGCCGTACGCGGTCGCCGTCAACGACTTCGACGGCGCCCCCGTGCACGACCTGGACGAGGTGCGCGAGGCCCTCGACCTGCTCGACGAGACCCCGCTGGTGCGCTGCGACGCCCGCGACCCGGACTCCTCCACCCGGGCACTGATCTCCCTCGTCGAGTACCTGCTCAGCCGTGAGACCGAACTGGAGCACGCGTGACCCCCGCATCGCCGTCCGGCCCGCCCCCGGGCTGCCCGGCCCACGAGCCCATGTACGGCGCCGCCTTCGCCGCCGACCCGGCCGCCGCCTACCGGCGGCTGCGCGAACACGGGCCCACCGCGCCCGTGGAGCTCGCCCCCGGGGTGAAGGCCACCCTCGTCACCTCGTACGAGGCCGCCCTGCACGTGCTGCGGAGCACGGAGACGTTCGCCAAGGACCCCCGCCGCTGGAACGACCTGAACGACGGCACCGTCCCCCCGGACAGCCCCGTCGTACCGATGATGATGTACCGGCCCAACGCCCTGTTCGCCGACGGCGAGGAGCACCGGCGGCTGCGCGGCGCCATCACCGACAGTCTGGCCCGGGTCGAGCCCCACATCCTGCGCGGCTATGTCGAGCGCAGCGCCGACACCCTCATCGACCGGATCGCACCCACCGGCAAGGCGGACCTCCTCGGCGAGTACGCCCAGGTCCTGCCCCTGCTCGTCTTCAACCACCTCTTCGGCTGCCCGGCCGAGCTCGGGCTGAAGCTGGTCGAGGGCATGTCCGCCATCTTCGACGGGGTGGACGCCGAGCGGGCCAACGAACTGCTCACCGCGACGCTCTTCCAACTGGTCACGCTGAAGCGGAACCAGCCCGGGCCGGACGTGACGTCGTGGCTCACCCTGCATCCGGCCCGGCTCACCGACGAGGAGATGATCCACACGCTCGTCGTCCTCATGGGCGCGGGCACCGAGCCGCAGCAGAACCTCATCGCCAACGGGCTGCGCCTGCTGCTCTCCGACGACCGCTTCGCGGGCGACCTGTCCGGCGGCAGCCTCCCCGTCGAGGACGCGCTCGACGAGGTGCTGTGGACCGACCCGCCGATGGCCAACTACGCCGTGCACTACCCCAAGCGGGACGTGAGGTACGAGGGGGCGCTGCTGAAGGCCGGCGACCCGGTCGTCGTCTCGCTGGCCGCCGCCAACACCGACCCGGCCCTGACGAACGATCAGCGCGCGGGCAACCGGGCCCACTTGGCATGGAGCGCGGGCCCGCACAACTGCCCCGCGCAGAGCGAGGCCCGGCTGATCGCGTCGGTGGCGGTGGAGAAGCTCCTCGACCGGCTGCCGGACGTCGAACTCGCCGTACCGGTGGGCGAGTTGGAGTGGCGCCCGGGCCCGTTCCACCGGGCGCTCGCGGCGCTGCCGGTGACGTTCCCGTCGGCACCCGTGGTCGGGGCGGCGGCCGAGGAGCCCGTATCGCCCATGCGCCGCTCGGCTTCGTACGTCAGCGCTGCGGGCGCCCGCCCGGCGGAGCCCACTCGCCCGAGGAGCGGCTGGGCCCGGCTGCTGTCCTGGTGGCGCGGCGAGTAGCGGAACGGTCGGGAACACCCGTCGGTCGCCCCCGCCGCCCCTACCCGTCCCATCCCCAGGGGCGCTGCCCCTTCGACCCCGAGGGTGGGTTGTTCGGGTGCGGGTGGGTGGGGGCTTGTCGCGCAGTTCCCCGCGCCCTGAAAGGGGCGCGGGGAACTGCGCGAGCAACCACGACGGACCCGCGGCTGGGGGTCGAAGGGGCGCAGCCCCTGGGGGATGGGACGGGTAGGGGCGGCGGGGGCGAAAAACGGCCTGCTCAGGCCTTGCGCACGGGCAGGCGGCGGTGGCCGTTGGAGATGAACGACTCCACGTGCCCCAACTCCTCCTCGGCGGCGCCCAGTTCGAGCACCGGGAACCGCTCGAAGAGCGCCGGGAGCGCGATGCGGGCCTCCATACGGCCGAGCGGAGCGCCCAGGCAGTAGTGCACCCCGTGGCCGAAGGCGAGGTGTTCCTTGTCGGCACGGGTGACGTCGAAGACGTCGGCGTCCTTCCCATGCCGCTCGGGGTCGCGCCCGGCGGCCGCGTACGCGGCCAGGATCGGGTCGCCCTTGGCGATCACCACGCCCTCGGGACCGCCGAACTCGGCGAGGTCGAGATCCTCCACGGCATAGCGCAGCGGCAGGCTCGCCACCGGCGCCTGGACCCGCAGCGTCTCCTCGATCACGTCGTCCCAGGTCGCGCGCCCTTCCCGGACATGGGCGAGCTGCTCGGGGTGGGTCAGCAGGGAGTGCACGGCCTGGTCGAGGAGGTTGACCGTGGTCTCGTGCCCGGCGCTGACCATGAGCACCAGGGTGTCCAGCAGCTCCTGCTCGCTGAGTCGGGTGTCGTCCTCGTCGCGGGCCGCGATCAGCCCGCTGGTGAGGTCGTCGCCCGGCGACTCCCGCTTGGCGGAGACGAGTTCGCCGAGCACGCCGTACATCCGCTCGTAGGCGGCGTTCATCTCGCCCGGCGCGGCGGAGGTGTCGAACAGCTTGTCCACCAACTCCTTCAGTACCAGCCCCCGTTCCTCGGGCAGGCCGAACAGCTCGCTGATCACCTGGATCGGCAGCGGGTAGCAGAACTCCTGCCGCAGATCGACCGTCACCCCGCGCCGGAAGCCCTCCTCGACCCGGTCGAGCAGCTCCTTGGTGATCTCCTCGACGCGTGGCTGCAGCGCGGCCGTCCGGCGCGCCGTGAACGCCTTGGAGACCAGGATCCGCAGCCGTTTGTGGTCACCGCCGTACGCGGTGAACATGTTCTGCACCGCGACCCAGGTGAACAGCGGCCACTCCGGGGTGATCTCACCGGCGGCGAACCTCGGCCAGTGCTGCCGCGGGTCCTTCGACACCCGGGGATCGGTGAGCAGCCGCTTCAGCAGATCGGGGCTGCTCACGGCCCAGGCCTCGACATCGTGCGGCCCCGGAAGCACGACCCGGGTCGCCGGACCCGTCTCGCGGATACGGGCGGCCTCACCGTGGATGTCACGGCCGGTCGCGTCAATCACCAGGGGGCTCGGGTGGCCCATGGGGGGTCCTCCTGCGGTCGAGTCGAGTACGGTCCAACAGCACAACGTGGAAGCCCCGTTACGCTACGGCCCGGTAGCGTCGCAGGGCGAGAACGCGCGCCGCGCGCTGCGTACGGCGTCAACTTCCCTGCGCGTACTCGCAAGTTGGGTCCTGGACAGGACCCTAGGATCGGCCTCACCCCCACGAAGAGCCGGTGAGTGCCATGACTGTCAGCAGGGCCCCGCGCTGGATGTGTTCCTACAGCCCCGAAGTACGCACCGTGCCGGCCGGGCGCTGGTGGAACGCGATACGCGTCCCGGTCGCCCTCGGCACCCTCGCGCTGAAGTCCCTCGGGGACGAGTCGGGCGCTGTGATCAAGGACGGCTACGGCGGCATCATGTACTGGCTGGTGCCACCGGGCGACGCCTCCGAGTGGCGGATGGCCGACGTCCAGGTCCTCGGCCGGGGCAGCCACGTGGCGGTCCCACCCCTGCGCCGTACCTCGGGCCCCGGCCTCTACTGGCGCGTCCCGCTCTCCCACGACCGCTACTGGACCGACACGGAACGCCTCCGCTCGGCCCTGTCCGAGGCGGCAGTCACGGCCGCCCTGTAAACGCCGGACCCCGCGCCCCACCTAAAGGGGCGCGGGGCTGTATCGATTTGCGGCTCCGCCGCGTGGGCGCGAACAACCACGAACAACCCGCACCCGCCGAACAGCCTCACCTACCCGAGCTCTGCGGCGTGCTGTTCAGGCTGTCCCTTCGGCTTCGCGGAGCGCTTCCGCCGGGGTTCCTGGTCCGGCAGCCAGCCGAAGGCCAGCGTGCTACCGATCGCCCCCAGCAGCAGGCCCACGACGAACCCGCCGATGTTCGACGTGAGCCACGTGCCCAGCGAGAGCATGATCCCGAGGATGGAGTAGAACAGGCGCTGAGCGGGGTTGAAGATGATCAGCGACCCGCACACGATCATCAGCGAGGGCAGGAGATAACCCGCGAGGCCCTGCATCCCGATCTTCAGGATGACCGGAAGCGGCGCTTTCATGGTCACCAGGATCTCGGCCCCGCCCAGCACCAGCAGCAGACCACCGGCGAACGGCCGGTGCCCTCTCCATTCCCGGAATCGGCTCACTGCGGGCAGCCCTCGCTCGTGAAGCTCATGTGCAGGTCGGGCAGCTTGAAGACGGCCGCGGTGGCGGCGTAGTTGTGCTGGTACAGGTCGGTGATGACGACCGAGTCGGCCTGCTGGCCGTAGACACCCCGCGGGCCCTGCTGGTCGACCTTGTCGAACGTGCTGGAGTCACGGCCGATCTCGATGTTGTTGAACGAGGCGTCGCCCGAGATGTCGTCGGAGTCGATCGCCAGGTTCTTCACGCTCACCGGCGTGCCCTTGTTGCCGGCGCTGAGGACCAGCTGGATGCCGCCGAGGTCGACGCTCTGGCAGAGGTTCGTCAGCTTGCCGTTCTTCACGACCGAGGTCACGACCAGCACCTGACCGCCGGTGTCGCCCTCGTTCGGGCTGTTCTCGATCATGTGGTCGAGCGAGCCGAACTGGGCGAAGCCCTCGCCCTCCAGCTTGTCGGCGGTGACCACGAACGGCATACCGGAGATGGCGAACTGGACGCCAAGGGCGCCCTGCGCGGTGAGGATCATGAGACCGGCGGCGACCGCCGTGGCCGGCACCGCCATCACGGCGGCGCGCTTCAGGCGGACCCGCCCGCGTCTGCCTGACGCTTCGGGACCCTCGGGTCTTTCGTTGGTGGACGCCGCGGCGTCCGAGGACGAGGCCATGTGTGCTCCCTGGACTTCCAAGTCATTGCAGATATCGCAAATGGGGCTTCGACGGCACGTTGTCCTGGCGCGGACAGCGGTTGCGGCGCACACCTGGGTGCACCTCCCGTGGGTGCAAGGGCTTACTCGTTACGCCGCAGTAGCCATTTGGGAAGTTACCGGTGGTTACTTTCAGGGGTCAAGGCGCTTGTGACAAAAGGATGTCGGTTGTGCGACACCTGTGAAAGGTGAACATCGCTCACCTTTGGTTTTGTGGCCCATGGCCTTCGGTCTCGGCCCTCGCCGCGACCTCTGGCCCTCACCAACTTCCGTATGCAGCCTTGACGTTGACTCTCCAGCAGGTCTACAACTCTCCCGGGTTTCCCCCACGGATCCGTGGCGCCGGATCCGACGCGCAGCGCATGTCACCGTCCCGAACTCCTCGTCGCAGGCGGGGTGTGGGTGACACCACCTGAACGCACTGCGCGGCCCGACGCAGCACCACCCCCTCGCCGCGGTGCCGGGCACGGTCGCCTTCCCCTCCACTGGGCCGTGTCCGGTTCCTCCGGCAGTCGCTGTCGATCCGTCACGTACGGAGAAGGCGTGTCACGGATCGGCAGCGACCGTTCGGCGCCGTGCGGCATCGCCGCGTTCCCCCGCGCGAACGGTGTCCTCCCGCGCGCAATCACCGCAGCCCGCTTCTTCCGAGGGCTGTCACCCGCACCTGCCGAGGGCCGTCACCTGCGGCCCCCGCTTCCTGAGAAGAGGCACCCCATGCGTACGCGATCCCTCCTTGCCCTCGCCGCGACCACCGCCGCCCTGATGGTGTCCGCCGTCAGCCCCGCCTCCGCCGCCGACACCGTGCTCACCACCGGCGGCCTCGCCGGTGACGCGGTCGCGGTCGGCGACGTGCTCAACGCGTCGCTGGCGTCCGGTACGACCGGCAAGTTCTACTCCAGCGCGACGGGCACGAGCGGCGTCTCCTGCGCCGAGTCGACGTTCACCGCCACGGTCACCGACAACCCGGCCGCGCCCGGCACGGCCACCGAGCGGGTCGACGCCCACACCTTCGGCAGCTGCACCAGCAACGTCGTCGGCGTGCTCGGCGTCACCGGCGTCACGGTCAACAACCTGCCCTACACCACCACCGTGACCTCGGACGGCGTCGTCACCGTCAGCCCGGCGGCGGGCTCGGTCCTCCAGACCACCGTCGTGCTGCGCACCCTGCTGGGCACCATCAACTGCGTCTACCAGGCGGCCAGCATCACCGGCACCTCCAGCAACGACGACAACAGCATCAACTTCACCAGCCAGCCGTTCACCAAGACCTCCGGCTCGTCCCTGTGCTTCGCCACCGGCTACTTCACGGCGAAGTACGCGCCCGTCACGGACGCCACCCAGGGCGGCGCGACGGTCTACACCAACTGACGGCCTGCACAACTGACGGCCTGCACAACTGACGGCCTGCACAACTGACGGCCTGCACAGATGACGGCCTATACCAACTGACGTAAGACACCGGTCGGTTGCTTGACCGCTGGCCGGATCGCCTGCCCGATCAGTCGCTGATACGAGAGCGGCGCCCGCGTCCGCGGAGGAAGAGGGCGGTGCCCACGGCCAGTACCAACGCCAACGCCGTGGCGCCGCCCGCGACCAGCGGAACGGGGGCGCCGCTCTCGTCGGTCGTGGAGGCGACGGGGCTGCCGGGGTCGGCCGCCTGCGCGTCGTCGTCGGCGTTGTCGGCGGCTTCGGCGGGAGGCGCCTGCGTGGACTCCGTCGGCGCGGTCGTGGCGGGCTCGGACTTCTCGGCCGCCGGCTTCTCGGAGGCGGTCTCCTCGCTCCCGGCGGGCGTCTTTGCCGAACTCCCGTCGCCCGCCTCGGAGTTGGCCTGCTTCGCCTTCGGGAACACCACGTCCGAACACGAGTAGTACGTGTCGACCGTGCTCGTGTTCTGCCAGATCGTGTACAGCACATGGTGCCCGGCCCGGTCCGCCGGCAGCTTCGCCGAGAACTGGTACGAGCCGTTCTTCAGCGGCGGGTCGGTGATCGAGGCGAACGGCTTCCCGGGCAGATCGGACCACTTCAGCGGTTCGGTGGGGTCGTAGCCCGGTTTCGTCAGGAACAGCTTGAAGGTCCCGGTGTGCGGGATCGTCGACCGGTACGTCAGGTTCAGCGTGGTACCGGGGGAGAGGCGGGTCGAGGGCCAGTCGGCGCGGGCCAGGTCGAGACCCCTGTAGTCCGCGAGCCCTCCACTGCACAGCTGCCCGTCCGGGACGACCTCCCGGTCGCGCCCGTTCACCCCGGCGATCCGCATGTTGTCCCACGCGGTGAAGGGCGCGCCGTTCGCGGCGACCGCCGCCTCGCACGCCGCCGACCCCTGACTGCCGCCCTCGGGCGAGCATGCCGACACCCGGCTCACCGGATCGGTCGGCGCGCCGTGCGCCCAGGCCGGGGTGACGGCCCCCGCGGTGAGGATCAGCGGGGCCACGACGGTGACGGCGGCGGCCGTGACCGCGGTGCGGTGGCCGGTGGTGCGGCAGGCGGCCGTGCGACAGGCGGTGCGTCGGCCGGTGGTGCCTCGGCCGGTGGTGCGGCGGGCGGACAAGCGGTACATCCGGTACGTCCGATCCAAGGGGATGGTGGGGCTGGCGGTCCACCGAGTCGTACGGGACCCGAGGGCGCCGCGTTCAACACCGCGGCCGTGTTCGACCGGTCGGATCCAGCCATGCGCCGGGCATCGGCAAGGCCTCGGCAAACCCGGCGAAGCGGCACATCCGGCCCGACTGCCGCCTGGCATAGGGGAGTTCCCCGGGGGTCGAGGGTTTTCCCCGTATCCCCATGACCTGCGCTTTGCCTAATGTCATCGCACAGCCGAACCATAGGTAACCCCTGGTGGCACGGCTCGCGCCTGGCCGGCCTTCGCGCCAACCCTTTCTGGACCCCCGCCGCTTCGAAGAAGAAGCGTTTCATTGCCGCTCCTCCCCTGACATGAGCAGGCCACGAAAGGCGAAGCCCTTGCGTACCTCCCCCTCCCGTACCGCCGGACGGAAGCTCATATCCGTCGCTGCGGTCTCCGTCGCCCTGGTGGCGGGCATGACCTCCTCGGTCGCCGTCGCCGCCCCGTCCGCCAAGGCTGACGCGGCCCCCGCCGTCGCCGGTGCCACCGAGGCCGCGCCCGGTACCACCGCCGAGCGCCTGATCGTCGGCTACAAGTCCGGCGCCGCCGAGGCCAAGTCGAACAAGGCCGCCGACGCGGACGCCGTGGCCAAGGGCAAGGAGGCCGGCGAGAGCCTCGACTTCCAGCGCCGGCTGGGCAGCGGCGCGGCCCTCGTCGACCTGGGCGAGGATCTCACCAAGACGGACGTCGCCGACGTCATCGCCGAGTACCAGGCCGACCCGCAGGTCGCCTATGTCGTCCCGGACCGCCTGAACAAGCCGCTGGCCACCCCGAACGACACCGAGTACAGCAAGCAGTGGGACCTCTACGAGTCCACCGCGGGCATGAACGTGCCGGGCGCCTGGGACACGGTGACCGGCTCCGGAGTGACGGTCGCCGTCATCGACACCGGTTACGTCGCCCACTCGGACCTCGCCGCGAACATCGTCGGCGGCTACGACTTCATCGCCGACACCGCTGTCGCCAACGACGGCAACGGCCGTGACAGCAACCCGGCCGACCCGGGCGACTGGACCTCGGACGGGGAGTGCGCCACCGACTGGACGGCCACCACCTCCTCCTGGCACGGCACGCACGTCGCCGGCACCATCGCCGCCGTCACCAACAACAGCAAGGGCGTCGCCGGTATCGCCTACGGCGCCAAGGTCTCCCCGCTGCGGGTGCTCGGCAAGTGCGGCGGCTACGACTCCGACATCATCGACGCGATCACCTGGGCGTCCGGCGGTACCGTCTCCGGTGTCCCCGCCAACACCAACGTCGCCAAGGTCATCAACATGAGCCTCGGCGGTAGCGGCGCCTGCACCACCGCGACGCAGACCGCGATCAACTCCGCCGTGAACCGCGGCACCACGGTCGTCGTCGCGGCGGGCAACAGCAACGCCAACGCGGCCAACTACTCTCCGGCCAGCTGCGCCAACGTGATCTCGGTGGCGGCCACCAACCGCGCCGGCTCCCGCTCGTACTACTCGAACTTCGGCTCGGTCGTCGACATCGCGGCCCCCGGCGGCGATACCCGCACCACCGCGTCGGGCGGCATCCTGTCCACGCTGAACACCGGCGCCTCGGGCCCGGGCAGCGAGACGTACGACTACTACCAGGGCACCAGCATGGCCGCCCCGCACATCGCGGGCCTCGCCGCGCTGCTGAAGTCGGCGAGCTCCGCGCTGACCCCGGCCCAGATCGAGTCCGCGATCAAGACCAACTCGCGTGCTCTGCCCGGAACTTGCTCCGGCGGTTGTGGCGCGGGCCTCGCCGACGCAGCCAAGACGGTGCAGGCGGTGACCGGCGGCTCCGGCGGGGGCTCCACGGGGGGCACCACCTTCACCAACGCCACGGCCGTCTCCATCCCGGACAACGGTGCGGCGATCGAGTCCTCGATCTCCGTCAGCGGCCGCACCGGCAACGCGCCCTCGACCCTCCAGGTCGGCGTGGACATCACCCACACCTACCGCGGTGACCTGGTCCTGGACCTGGTGGCCCCCGACGGTTCGACCTACCGTCTCAAGGCCTCCAGCTCGGACTCCGCCGACAACCTGGTCACCACCTACTCGGTGAACGCCTCCAGCGAGGTCGCCAACGGCACCTGGAAGCTGCGGGTCCAGGACGTGGCGTCCGCGGACACCGGCCGGCTCAACAGCTGGAAGCTGACCTTCTGAGCCCTCGGCCGACAGGCCGGGCCCACTGACCGCCACCCCCCACTGACCGCCACCCCCCACTGCCGGCGGCCGACCGATGCGAGCGGGCATCGGTCGGCCGTCGGCGCATATGTGTTCGACCGTTAGCGTATGTGCATGTCGACAGAGAAGACTGAGACGTACGGGCGTCCCGAAGGGCAGCCGGTCGCGGCGGTGTGTCCCGGCTGTGGCGGTACGGGCCCGGCGGTGCGTACGGTCGCCGACGCCTGCGCCGATCCGGAGTCCCGGCGCGGCGGCCTCACCGACCGGCTGGCGAGGAGCCCGGGCGTGCATGACGGATCCGACAGCCTCGTGCACTTCCTCGAAGGCATGGTGATGGCCGGCATCGGCGCCGGCCTCGCCTACAGCGGCGTACAGAACGACAAACCGCTCTACACGATCGGCGGTTCGCTCCTCGCCGTGCTGCTCTTCGTCGGCACCATCGTGGTGGTCCGTGGCGAGAGGCGCGAACGGAAGGCCGTCGTGGCCGGCGAGGCGCACGCCGAACGACTGTGGCGTCCCGCGCACCACTGCTCGTCGTGCGGGTCGGTGTTCTACCCCGGCGGCAGCCCCTGGCCGGGCCCGCTGACGCCGGAGCAGTTCAAGAAGTACGTGTGGACCGAGGCCGGCTACGGCAAGCAACTCGACACCAAGGTCAAGGGCGTCTCCCTGCCGCCCGGCATGCCTTCCGGCCCCGGAGGGACCCCCGGCCATGCCTGACACCGCCCCCGTGATCCGCTGCGACGACCCCACCTCCTTCCCGCACAGCGTCCTCGCCGAACGGCACCCCGCCCTCATCCGCAAGGTCCAGGACGCCACGCCCTACGGCCCCGAACAGCGCCGAGCCCTCGACGAGTTGCTCAAGAACACCCTCCACGGCACCGTCGAACCACCGGCCGACGACGACTGGTGGGACACCTGGAACGTACGCCGCCACGCCGGCCGCTCCTGGTTCTCCCTCCCCTTCCTCGTCGCCGAGAGCTGCTTCTACCGCCAACTCCTCCGCGCGGTCGGCCACTTCGGCCCCGGCCCGTGGCAGGGCACCGATCCGTTCCGCCCCTTCAAGCTCGCCGAACTGGACACCCCCGAGGCGGCCGCCGAACTCACCGCTCTCGGCACCTTGGCCCAGCACCCCCTCCCCGACCAGCTCAAGGCCCTCCTGCACGGCTCCCTCTGGGGCAACCGCGCGGACCTTGGCTTCCGCATCCAGACCGCCGAGGAGGACGCAACCGCCGCCGACTCCCAACTGGTCGCGGACGACAGCGAGTCGCTGATGTCCTTGCTGACGGGCGCCGGCAGGGGCGCGGGCGCCGGCGCCGGCGCGAGAACGCTCTGCCTGGTCGCCGACAACGCGGGCCGCGAACTGATCCCCGACCTGCTCCTCATCGACCATCTCCTCACCCACGGCCACTTCGACCGCGCCGTACTGCACCTGAAGCCGTACCCGTACTTCGTCTCGGACGCCACGACCGCCGACACCCTCGACGCCGTACGCCATCTGGTCGCCGCAAAGACCGACGCCGGGCACCGCCTCTGGTCCGCACTGTCCGACGGCCGCATCGTCCTGCGCGCTCACCCCTTCTCCTGCGCTCCCTTGCCGTACGCGGACATGCCGGCCGACCTGCGCGACGACTTCGCCTCCGCCGACCTGACCCTCCTCAAGGGCGACCTCAACTACCGCCGCCTGGTCGGCGACCGGCTCTGGCCTCCCACCACGCCCTTCGCGGAGGTCACGGCGTACTTCCCCGGCCCGGTCGCCGCCCTGCGCACCCTCAAGTCCGATGTGATCGTGGGCCTGACCGCGCAGAAGGAGGCCGCCCTCGTGGCCGCCGAGGGACAGCGCTGGCGGACGAGCGGGACCCGCGCACTGATCCAGGTCAGGGTCTGACCGAGGCGCTTCCCCGACCGAAGAACCGGGGGAGCGCCGGGCGGACGTGGGCAGGGCCGTACGCACGGGAGGCTGAGAAAGCCGGCCGGCGAGAAAACCGCCCGGATTCACGCGATGGTGTGATCATGTGCCCCTGTCCGGATGCCCGCCGGAGGCGACGGGTAGGGCCCCGGCCATGACGCAGCCGTTCGAACTCCCGCACTTCTACATGCCGTATCCCGCACGGCTGAACCCCCACCTCGAAGAGGCGCGGGCCCACTCGACCGGGTGGGCCCGGGAGATGGGCATGCTGGAGGGCTCCGGCGTATGGGACCAGAAGGACCTGGAGGCGCACGACTACGGTCTGCTGTGCGCGTACACCCACCCAGACTGCGACGGCCCGGCACTCTCGCTCATCACCGACTGGTACGTGTGGGTGTTCTTCTTCGACGACCACTTCCTGGAGCTCTTCAAGCGGTCCCAGGACCGCGCCGGCGGCAAGGCCCACCTCGACCGACTCCCGCTCTTCATGCCGCTGGACCTCTCGACCCCCGTACCGGAACCGCGGAACCCGGTGGAGGCCGGCCTCGCCGACCTCTGGGCGCGTACGGTGCCGTCGATGTCGATGGACTGGCGCCGCCGTTTCGCCGTGGCCACCGAGCATCTGCTCAACGAGTCGATGTGGGAGCTGTCCAACATCAACGAGGGCCGGATCGCCAACCCGGTCGAGTACATCGAGATGCGCCGCAAGGTCGGCGGCGCCCCCTGGTCCGCCGGTCTCGTCGAGTACGCGACCGCCGAAGTCCCGGCGCCCGTCGCGGAGTCGAGGCCCCTGCGCGTCCTGATGGAGACCTTCTCCGACGCGGTCCACCTGCGCAACGACCTGTTCTCGTACCAGCGGGAGGTCGAGGACGAGGGCGAGAACAGCAACGGCGTGCTCGTCCTGGAGACCTTCTTCGGCTGCGGCACCCAGCAGGCCGCCGAGACCGTCAACGACATCCTCACCTCCCGACTGCACCAGTTCGAGAACACCGCGCTCACCGAAGTACCCGCGCTGGCCCTGGAGAAGGGCCTCACCCCGGACGAGGTCGCCGCCGTCGCGGCGTACACGAAGGGGCTGCAGGACTGGCAGTCCGGCGGCCACGAGTGGCACATGCGCTCCAGCCGCTACATGAACGAGGGGGCCGCCTCCTCGCGCGGCCCCCTCGACTTCGGCGGCGCGGTCCTGTCCGGCCCCGCACTGGTCACCCGGCCGGGGTTCGGCACGGCCGCCGCCAACGTGGGCGCGCTGCTCGCGACCGCCGCGGCGGAGCGGCTGCGTGCCCATACGCATGTGCCGTACCAGAAGGTCGGGCCGTCCCGACTCCCGGATTTCTACATGCCGTTCGAGGTGGAACTCTGCCCGCACCTGGACGCCGCCCGCCCCCGCCTCACCACGTGGATGCACGCGATGGGCATGCTCAGCGAGGGCGTCTGGGACGAGGAGAGGCTCGCCGCCGCCGACCTTCCGCTCTGCGCGGCCGGCCTCGACCCGGACGCGACACCCGAGCAACTGGACCTCAGCTCCCAGTGGTTGGCCTGGGGCACCTACGGCGACGACTACTACCCGCTCGTCTTCGGCCACCGCCGCGACCTCGCCGCCGCCCGTCTGACCACGGCCCGGCTGTCCGACTGCATGCCCGTCGAGGGCGAGGCGGTCACCGTCCCGGTCAACGGCATGGAACGGGGACTCATCGACCTCTGGGCGCGTACGACGGCGGGAATGACCCCCGACCAGCGACGCGGCCTGAAGGCGTCCGTCGACAAGATGACCGAGAGCTGGGTGTGGGAGCTCTTCAACCAGATCCAGAACCGTGTCCCCGACCCGGTCGACTACCTGGAGATGCGGCGCGCCACCTTCGGCTCCGACCTCACCCTCAGCCTGTGCCGGATGGGCCACGGCCCGCAGATCCCGGACGCGGTCTACCGCAGCGGCCCCGTCCGCTCACTGGAGAACGCGGCCATCGACTACGCGTGCCTCATCAACGACGTCTTCTCGTACCAGAAGGAGATCGAGTACGAGGGAGAGGTCCACAACGCGATCCTCGTCGTGCAGAACTTCTTCGGCTGCGACTACCCGACCGCGCTCGGCGTGGTCCACGATCTGATGACCCAGCGGATGCGGCAGTTCGAGCACGTGGTCGCCCATGAACTCCCCGTTGTCTACGACGACTTCGAGCTGTCGGAGGAGGCGCGGGCCATCATGGACGGCTATGTGACCGACCTGCGGAACTGGCTGTCCGGCATCCTCAACTGGCACCGGCAGGTCGACCGCTACAAGCCCGAGTTCCTGGCCCGCCGAGCCCACGGCTTCGTCCCGGACCGGCCACCGGTCCTGTCCTTCGCGCCGGCGCACGCGGGCTGAGCCGACGCCCGGGTCGCGTGCTCGACCGCGGCCCGGGCGAACGCCCGCCGGCAACCGACAGCACCTGGCGGCCGTACCGGGAGTCGTCACCTGAGGAGCCGGGCCGGAAGCCTGTGGAGCCCTTACGAAGCCACCCTGAAGTGGCTCGTCAGCCGTCCCTCGTCGTCCAGCACATGGAAGGCGAGCCCGGGCGGCGCCTCCCGGTCCGCGGCCTGGTCGCCCTCCCAGGGCAGCCGCAGCGTCCAGGTGACGCCGGGCCCGACGACGAGCGGACGCCCGGCGAAGGTGGTCGCGGCGGGGGTGTGGGCGTGCCCGGTGACGAGGCCCGCGATCTCCGGGCGACGCCCCAGCAGCCGGGCCAGAGCGGCGGGCCGGCCCAGTCGGTACGCGTCCGGCAGGGGATGGTGCAGTGCCACCGGCGGGTGGTGGAAGGCGAGCAGGACCGGCCGCTCGCCGTCGAGTTCGTCGAGCGTCTCCTCGATCCAGGCGTACGTCTGGGCGTCCAGTTCGCCCTCGTCCTGCCCCGGAATGCTGGAGTCGCACATCAGCACGGCCGCGTCCGCGAAGACCCGCACGCTGTTGACCGGCCCGTCGGCGGCCGGCTCCCCGAGCAGTGCCTTGCGGTAGGGCGCCCGGCTGTCGTGGTTGCCCGGGCAGGTGAGCACCGGGAAGGGAGCCCCGCCCTCCCGCAGGCCCAGGATGCTCGCCGCCTCCTCGTACTCGGCCTCCGTGCCGTGGTCCGCGATGTCCCCGGTCACCAGCAGCGCGTCCACCCGCCCCGGCAGCCCCCACAGCAGATCCCGCACCCGCTCGGCCCGCCGGGTCGCCCGCTCGCTCCCGTCCAGATGCAGATCACTGATGTGCGCCAGTACGAGCATCGTCGTACGCCTCCTCGGGCGGTGCTTAATGGAACAGTCGAATCCAAGCATTAGACCTAACGGATGGGCAACCCTCAGGCATTAGCCGGGTCCTCGTTGTCTTCGGCGCGCGGACCCTGTGGCAGGCGTGCCGTTCGAAGGGGCAGCCGGCGAGCATGGGGGAGGCGGCCGGGAAGAGCGGCTGGGCCTCGTACCGGGCGTGCTGCTGCTCCTCGGGGCGCGGCTCGCCCGGGAGAGCTGACGCCGAAGCCGCACGACAGTGGACGCCACGGCGCAATCGGCTCGCGTGCGCTGCGGCGGAGGGGCAGGATGCTGCCCGTAGCTTCAGGGAACTCCGAGCAGACGGAGGCATGGATGACCGGCACGCCCAGCGACGGGCCCGCGACCGTCACGACCGATGCCACACCCGCGCCCTTCACGACCGACGACTACCGGGCCCGTATGCGGCGGGCGGCACGGGCCGCAGCGGACGCCGGGCTCGACGGGCTGCTCGTCGCGCCCGGCCCGGACCTGGTGTGGCTGACGGGCCACCGGCCGCCGGAGACCGAGCGGTTCACGATGCTGGTGCTGCGGGACGGCGAGGACCCGGTGCTGGTCGTCCCCACCCTGGAGGCCCCGGACGCCGCGGAGGCACCCGGCGGACCCGCGCTCACCCTCCGCGACTGGACCGACGCCAAGGACCCGTACGAGGCGGCCGTCTCCCTCCTCGGTCCGCGTGGCCGCTTCGGGGTCAGCGACAACACCTGGGCGCTGCATCTGCTCGGCCTGCGGCGGCGCCTGCCCGAGACGACGTACGTCGCGCTCACCGAGGGCCTGCCGATGCTGCGGGCGGTGAAGGACACGGCCGAGCTGGAGCGGATGGCGGCGGCGGGCGCGGCCGCCGACCGGGCGTACGAGGAGATCCGGCAGGTCCCCTTCGCCGGGCGCCGGGAAAAGGAAGTCGCCGCCGATCTCGCCGGCCTGCTGCGGCGGTTCGGGCACTCGCAGGTCGACTTCACCATCGTCGCGTCGGGCCCGAACGGCGCCAACCCGCACCACGAGGCCGGCGACCGCGTCATCGGACGCGGCGACATGGTCGTCCTGGACTTCGGCGGCCTCAAGGACGGCTACGGCTCCGACACCTCCCGCACGGTCCACGTCGGGGAACCGGCCGCCGAGGAGCGCGAGGTGCACGACATCGTGCGCGCCGCCCAGGAGGCGGGCTTCCGCGCGGTACGGCCGGGCGCCGCCTGCCAGGACGTCGACCGGGCCGCCCGCGCGGTCATCACCGAGGCCGGGTACGGCGACCGCTTCATCCACCGCACCGGGCACGGCATCGGCGTCACCACCCACGAACCGCCGTACATGGTCGAGGGCGAGGAGCGGCCCCTCGTGCCCGGCATGTGCTTCTCGGTCGAACCGGGTATTTATCTGCCGGGCCGTTTCGGGGTGCGGATCGAGGACATCGTGACGGTGACCGAGGACGGCGGCCGGCGCCTCAACAACACCCCGCGG
Organism: Streptomyces sp. CA-210063; assembly: GCF_024612015.1. Classification (NCBI taxonomy): domain Bacteria; kingdom Bacillati; phylum Actinomycetota; class Actinomycetes; order Kitasatosporales; family Streptomycetaceae; genus Streptomyces; species Streptomyces sp. CA-210063. The sequence goes on along the minus strand of NZ_CP102512.1, from coordinate 2,223,572 downwards.
GAGATGGCGACAGTGGAGTGACCGACCGCGTATCCCCGTTCCCCTGAACCCCCGGACGACGGCGCGACCATGACCCAGGCACCGACACCCACCGCGGACAGCGTCCGCCGGCTGGTCCGTTCCCTCCTGAAGAACGGGGAGGGCCGGGGCGGCGGCCCCGACGTGCGGCCCGTCGCCGGGGACGAGGCGCACCGCACCTGGTGGGTGGGCACCCGCCACGTACTGCGCCTGACCACCGACCGGCACGCCGTCGGACGCCAGCGGCGCGAACTGCGGCTGCGGGACCTGGTCCGCCCGCACATCGGCGTCGCCGTCCCGGTGAGCGTCGCGGCCGGCGAGTGGTCCGAGGGCCTCACCTACACGCTCGACACCAGGCTGCCCGGCGGCACGGCCGAGGACCACGACGTGTCCGCCGTGGGCGAGGCCGATCTGGCGGCACTCCTCACGGGACTGCGCGAGGTGCCGCTGCGGCAGGTGGAGACGCTCGGGGTGCCCCGGCCGGCCCCACGCTCCCTGGAGACGTTGCGTACGGCCGCCGGGCGCGCGGCGCGGCGCCTCGCCGAGGCCGACGAGTTCGACGCGGCTCGGCTCGGGCAGCTCACGCCCGCGAGCGCCGCGCAACTGACGGCGCCGGCCGCGGTGCTGGTCCACCACGGGCTGACGGGCGACCGCCTCGTCGTGAGCGCCGACGGCCGGGTCCGTGGCGTCCTCGACTGGGCCGACGCGGTCATCGGTGACCCCGCCGAGGACATCGCCGGCCTCGCCACGGCCGTCGGTGCCCCCGCCGCCGTCCGCGCCGCCACCCTCGCGGGCTACGGCGCCCGCCCCTGCCTGCGCGGCCTCTGGCTCGCCCGCTGCGACACGCTCATCGCCCTCGCGGAGGGGGTGCAGGGCCGCGGCGCCGCTCCGCTGCCGGTGCTGCGGGGTCGCCTGCGGCGCACGTGGGAGGCGATCCTGCTGGAGAGGGTGACGGATCTGCGGGGCGAGGACTGAGGCGCCTGATAGGTCGGGGGTGCGTGTTGCACGGCGACTGCGGGTCGTATGTGGCTGATCGCGCAGTTCCCCGCGCCCCTGAAGGGGCGCGCCCCCGCTGACCTGCCTGCCCCAGCTGCGGGCAATCGTGCCGCCGGGGCGGCACGGGTGGGCGCAGCGGCACCTCGTAGCGCCGAGTTGCGCACCGCCCCCCGCCCAGCCCCACCCGCCGGGTGCCCCGCTCACGCCACCGTCAGCACCACGCAGGACTCCCCGCCCAGGCTCAGCACCCCATCCGCACCCGGCCCCTCCACCGGCTCCCAAGCCGCCAGCACCCGCGCATCGGGCACCCCGACCGGAATCATGGCCGTTTCCTTCCCCAGATTCACGGCCACCAGGACGTCCCCCCGGCGGAAGCCGAACCACCGGGCCTCCTCGTCGAACGCGACCTTGACGTCGGAGAGGTCGGGGTCGGAGAGGTCGGGCAGGGTGCGGCGGAGGGTGATGAGGTCGCGGTACCAGGCCAGAACACGGGCATGGGGCGCGCGTGCGGGCTCGGACCAGTCGAGGCAGGAGCGGTCGCGGGTCGCCGGGTCCTGCGGGTCGGGCACGTCCTCCTCGGCCCAGCCGTGCGCCGCGAACTCCCGGCGCCGCCCCCGCCGTACGGCCTGAGCGAGTTCCGGATCGGTGTGGTCGGTGAAGAACTGCCAGGGCGTGGACGCGGCCCACTCCTCGCCCATGAAGAGCATGGGGGTGAAGGGGCCCGTCAGCACCAGCGCGGCCGCGCAGGCCAGCAGCCCGGGGGAGAGGGAGGCGGAGAGTCGGTCGCCCTGGGCGCGGTTGCCGACCTGGTCATGGGTCTGGGTGTAGCCCAGCAGACGGTGCGCCGACACGCTCGTACGGTCCAGGGGGCGGCCGTGGCGGTGCTCCCGGAACGACGAGTACGTGCCGTCGTGGAAGTAGCCGCCCGTCAGGGTCTTCGCCAGGCCCGCCAGACCGGCCCGCGCGAAGTCCTCGTAGTAGCCCTGCGATTCACCGGTCAGGGTGGTGTGCAGGGTGTGGTGGAAGTCGTCGTTCCACTGGGCGTGCAGCCCGAGGCCGCCCTGGGCGCGCGGGGTGACCAGACGCGGGTCGTTGAGGTCCGACTCGGCGACCAGGAACAGCGGGCGTCCGACCTCGTCGGCGAGCGTGTCCACCGCCGTCGACAGCTCCTCCAGGAAGTGCAGGGCGCGGGTGTCCCTGAGCGCGTGGACCGCGTCCAGGCGCAGCCCGTCGAGGCGGTAGTCGCGCAGCCAGGCCAGCGCGCTGCCCAGGAAGTACTCCCGTACGTCGTCCGAGCCGGGCGCGTCCAGGTTGACCGCCGCGCCCCAGGGCGTGTGGTGCCGCTCGGTGAAGTACGGGCCGAAGACGGGCAGATAGTTGCCGGAGGGGCCCAGATGGTTGTGCACGACGTCGAGCACGACCCCGAGGCCCAGCTCGTGCGCCGCGTCCACGAACCGCTTCAGCGCCTCGGGACCGCCGTACGGCTCGTGCACGGCCCAGAGCGAGACCCCCTCGTACCCCCAGCCGTGCGTGCCGGGGAACGGGCACAGCGGCATCAACTCGACGTGCGTGACGCCCAGTTCGGCGAGGTGGCCGAGGCGCTCGGTGGCCGCGTCGAGCGTGCCCTCGGGGGTGTACGTGCCGACGTGCAGCTCGTAGAGGACCGCGCCCGGCAGCCCGCGCCCGGACCATGGCGCACGCCACGCGTACCGCCCGTGGTCGACGACCGCGCTCAGCCCGTCGGGGCCGTCCGGCTGGCGGCGCGAGCGCGGGTCGGGCCGCACCGGTCCGTCGTCGACGGCGAACCCGTAGCGCGTGCCGTCCGAAGCCTCCGCCTCGGCGGTCCACCAGCCCGGCCGCTCCGGATCGCGCTCCATCACATGCGTGGCGCCCGCGCAGTGGAGCGTCAAACGGTCGGCCTGCGGTGCCCACACCTCGAACTGCACGGAACGGTTCTCCCTCGGCTGCCGGTCGTGGTCCTGGGTAGTCAGGGGGTAAGCGGTTCCGGGAACGCACCCACACCGCCCCGTTTCCGCTTCCGTCCATCGTGCGGCAAACGAGATCGGCGCGCGCTCGGATCGGGGCTTTTGAACCCGCGAGTCGTACTGTCCTCCCGCATGTCTGCGGATGGTCACCGTTTACGGGTTGTCTGGACACCTCCGGCCCTCCTGACCGACAATCACCAGCGTGACGTCGTCTTTCGAGTTCCCCACGCACCCCGCGCGGCTGTCGGACGCCGAGCGCGACCGCGCGCTGAGGGTGCTCCGTGACGGCGTCGCGCTGGGCCGGCTGTCGCACGACACGTTCATCCGGCGGATGGAGCTGGCCCTCACCGCCCGCCGCTCCGACGAACTCGCCGCGCTCACCGCCGACCTGCCCGCCGAGAAGCGCTGGTCCCGGCTGGTGCTCGGCACCGTCGGCGCGATCTCCGGCTTCGGGGTGAAGCTGCGCCGCGCCTGGCAGGCCGAGCGGCTCCCCAAGCTCCAGCTGCCGCACCCGGCGAGCGGCCACGGCCTGCGCATCGGCCGCGACCCGGCGAGCGGACTCCGGCTCAGCCACGAGACGGTCTCCCGCGTCCACGCCGAGCTGACCCGACAGGGCGGCATGTGGATCCTGCGTGACCTCGGCTCCACCAACGGCACCACCGTCAACGGCCGTCGGGTGATCGGCGCGGCCGTCGTGAAGGACGGCGATCAGGTGAGTTTCGGCCGGATGACGTTCCGCCTCTCCTCGGAGTGACCTCCCCACCGATCCCCGCACAAAGCTCTGGCCTGGTATTTACGCAGCGAGTTTGTCAACTCACCTTCCCTTCCGGGGTGTTGACGTACGTTCTCGGCCATGACTGACTGTGCTTACACCATGCACACCCGGTGAACCGACGGCGCCACACGCGTGGAGGTGTGCCCTGCCGCCACTCCTCCGCTACCCGACCGTGGACGAGTTGTCCGCCCGTGCCGCGGCACTCGTCGCCCGACATCCGCACCGCGCCCGACTGCGCCGCGTGGGCACGTCACGGGCGGGCACGCCGATGTGGCTGCTGTCCGTCGGGCGGGGCAGCCGCCACACCCTGATCGTCGCCGGCCCGCACGCCAACGAACCCGTGGGCGGTGCCACGGTCCTCCGACTCGCCGAACGGGCCCTGGCCGACCCCCGGTTGAGCGACCAAGCGGACACCACCTGGAACCTGCTGCTGAGCCTCGACCCCGACGGCTCCCGCCGCAACGAGGGCTGGCTGTCCGGCCCGTACACCCTCGGGCACTACTTCCGGCACTTCTTCCGCCCCGGCTTCCTGGAACAGCCCGAGTGGCTGCCCGACGGCGCCGCCGGGGCCGTCCTGCCGGAGACCCGCGCCCTCCTCGACCTCCAGGACGAACTGCGGCCCTTCCTCCAGTGCTCGCTGCACGGCGTCGACGTCGGCGGCGGCTTCGTCGAGCTGACCCGCGAACTGCCGGGCATCGCCCAGCGCGTCGCCCGCACCGCCGCCCGCCTCGGCATCCCGCGCGAGCTGAGCCCGTACGACACCCTGTACTGGCCCCGCCTCGGCCCCGCCGTCTACCGCATCCCGCCGCCGCGCCGGGGCGACCTGGCCGCCGCCATCACCGAGGCCGCCGTCGAGTCCACCTGGTACCACCCGCACCGCTACGGCACGGTCACCGCCGTCGTCGAGGCACCCATGTGGGGCGTGACCGCCGTCGAGGACGCCTCACCGTCGCCCGACGCCGACGCCGTACTGCGCACCGTCAGCCGCGCCCTGCGCCGCGACACCCGGCTGCTGGAGAGCATCCTCGCCCGCGTCCGCCCCTCGGCGGGCGCCGGCCCGGACGCCGCCCGGCTCCTCGCCCCGGTCGACGACTACGTACTGGTCGGGCCGGGCCTCGCCGACTCCTGGGACCCCGACGTCCACGACGTCGCCGCCCGGCCGCTGCCCCCGCTCGACACCGCCCGGCTCACGACCCTCGCCCTCTCCGGCCGCCGGGTCGCCCTGCGCACCGCCGGGCTGCTGCACCAGCTGGTGACCCGCGCCGGACACGACCCGGCCGACGCGCTGCCCGAGCTGGACCGGCTCATCGACGAGTGGTGCGCCGACTACCGCGACGGCTACGGGGCGCGCTGGATCCCCGTCGCCCGCCAGGCGGAGTACCAGGCCCGCGTCGTCCTCGCCGCGTTCGAACTGACGGCCGGACGTCCGCGCCCGGAGTCCGCCCCGCCGCCGCCCTGCCCGGACGCCCACGCCGACTCCCGTTCGGGTGAGCCCCCATGGAGTTCCGAGCCCGCCGTGCCGATGCACCGGGAATGACGAACACCACCCACGCGGTACGCAGCGGCCTGTTCGCCGCACTCGCACTCCTCACCGTCGGCGCCTCGGCCCCGGACCGGACGTCCGCCGCCCACAGCGACTGGCTCTACGTCTCCCTCACCCGAGGCGACGCCCGCTCCTTCGACACCCGCGGCACCCTCCTCCTCTGCGACCCGCCCCAGGGCCACGGCCGCGCCGCCCAGGCCTGCGCGCAACTCCGCGAAACCGGCGGAGACATCACCCGCATCCCCCACGAGCACGCCATCTGCGCCCAGATCTACGCCCCCGTCCGCGCCACCGCCCAAGGCCGGTGGAACGGCCGCCCGATCACCTACGAACAGACGTTCGCGAACGGCTGCGTGATGACGGCCCGGACGGGAGCGGTGTTCGCGCTGTCAGACTGACCGGCGCCCCGTAAGGGGCGCGGGGAACTGCGCGACAAGCCACGACGGACCCGCAGCCGCCTCACCACACCACGAGGCACTCCAGTAGGCGCACTCAGGACCCCACATCCCCCCGCGCGTACAACGCAGCCGCCAGCACCGTACGCACCTGATGCTCGACCTGATCACAGATCGGCACCCACCGCGCACGAAACCGGTCGGCAAAAGACTCGCACCAGTCGGAGACAACCCCTTCGAGATACGGCGCAGCCGGATCGTCGGCCTCCCTCAGAACCCGCAGCAGCATCGCCCCGGCCCGCAGCGGGAGCCGGCGCCCGAAGGCGTCCACACTGCCCACGTACGCCGTCGAGAGGTCCGGCGGCGGGCCGTCGGCCCAGTCCCGGGCCAGCCCCGGCACCAGGGCCAGCGCCCACCGGGCGGCACGCAGCAGCGGCCCCTCGGGCCCCGGCAGCCGGGGCAGCGCGTCGGCGAGGACCCGTTCCACCTGTCCCGCCTCCGCGAGGAGCCGCCGCGCCAGATGCCGCAGGGCCGCCGCCGGGGCCGGGTGCGGGGCCGTGTCGTCCACCAGGTCGCTCGCCCACATCGGCACCTCGACGACCGCCGTCAGGCCGCCGTACCGGTGGGCTTGGTACCAGGTGCTGTGCCGGGCGTCGTCCGGCATGCTCGGGTACGCCGCATGGCCGCCGGGCCGCGGCATGACGAAGACCCCGGGTCCGGAGACGGGCCAGCCGGCGGCGTCGGAGGCGCCCATCTCCACGGGTATGCCCAGCTCGGCCGCGGACTTGGCGAACGGCTCGGCGAGCCCCGGCACGTCCTTCGTCAACTGCACCCAGCTGCCGCCGAGATCGGTGCCGTGCAGGGTCACCTGGAGGTAGGGTCGCAGCTCGTTGATCACCTTCAGCAGGGCGCGCGTCTCGGGCGGCAGCCGGTCCGGCGGCAGCACCGACGGCGACCACTCCGGCTGCTCGGGACCGGCCGGCCGGAAGAACCCCAGGTGGTAGTCGAGCAGCGTGCGCGGCGCCTGGGCCATGTGCAGGCTCGCCCCGTCCGGGTCCGCGCAGAGCACGAAGTGCCAGGAGACACCGGTCCGCAACGCCCGCTCCCGCAGGACCCGTTCGGCCAGCGCGAGCACGGTGGAGCCGCCGGTCGGCTCGTTCGCGTGGGCGCCCGCGACGACCAGGACGGCATGTCTCGCATGGCCCACGGACAGCAGCCGCAGCGGCCGGCCCGCGCGCGAGACACCGATCCGCCGCAGCGCACACAGCCCCGGCCGACGGACCGTCAGAGCCCGCGCCGCCGACTCCAGTTCCGCCACCGTGGGATAACCGAGCTCCAACAGGAGACCCACCCCCGTCCAGTCCACCTGGCATCACAATCCCTCCACCCGACCGAATCGAGTGGGGGATATGTCCAGTGTCCTTCCGTGGAAGGGGCGGCTCCAAGGGGCGCCCAGAGGCATTCACCGTTACCCGGCACGGGAGTTACCGCTACCCGGCGCAGGAGTCACGGCTGCCTGTCGACCCGTTCAAGGAGCGCGACCGGCAGCGTCTCGAAGAGCTCCGCCACCCGCACGTCCCCCGCGAACTCCCGCTCCTGGCCGAGCGCATCGGTCCACCGCCCCTCCGGCAGCGCCAGCCGCGTGTCCCCCCAGCCGCCGGCCTCCGCCAGTCGCAGCGACAACCGCGTGACAGCGGTGACCACCGCACCGGACCGTTCGAACGCCACACAGTGCCCGGCCCCCGGTCCGTCCGCCGGCAGCGGCGCGTACGTCGCCCCGTCCCCGAACACTTCCGGCCGCCGCCGGCGCAGCCGTAGCGCGGCCGAGGTGAGCCGGAACTTGTCGGAAGCCCCCTCCCCGGGCGCCAAGGGCCGCCGGTTGTCCGGGTCCACCAGCGCCCGGTACTCCTCCTCCGTCCCCTGGTAGACGTCCGGCACCCCCGGCATGGTCAGCTGCACCAGGGCCGCACCGAGAGAGTTCGCCCGCACATGGGGCTCCAGGGCCTCCCGCAGCGAGGCGACACGCGCGTCCACGGCGGGCCCCCGCGCGACGAAGTCCGCCACCGCCCGCTCGTACGCCGGGTTCTGCTCGGTCCAGGAGGTGTGCAGCCCCGCCTCCCGCACATGCTTCAGCAGGGCCCCCTGCAACCGCTCCCCGTCCGCGGGGCCGAGCCCGAACGCCGTCTGCCAGGCCGCCCACGCCATCTGCGGATCCGGCACCCCCGCACCGTCCCGCGTCACCTCCGCCAGCGCATCGGCCCACCGCTCCGGGCACTCGCCGAGCACCGCGATCGCCGCCCGCACATCCGCGCTGCGCTTGGTGTCATGGGTCGACAGCACGGTCCCCGTCGCCGGCCAGTCGCGCTGCACCCGAGCGCAGTAGGCGTGGAAGTCCTCCGTCGAGACGGCCGGACTCCCCGGATCGCCACCCACCTCGTTCGCGGACAGCAACGGCACATACCGATAGAACGCCGTGTCCTCCACCGACTTGGCCCGCAGCGCCGACGAGGTCTGCGCGAACCGCGCCCGGAACTCCTCGCCCTCCGGCCCCTCACCCACCCGCCCCAGCACCAGATCCCGTACGGCGTCCACCGACCGGGCCTCCTCGGGCACCACGAACACCGCACGCGCCTCGGCCGCGGCCTCCTCGGTGACGACGAGGGAGGCGTCCCGGGAGGTGTACGGCCGGTACACCTCCATCCGGGCGAGCAGCTCGCACAGCGCGGTGCGCAGCGCCCACGGCGCGTGGTCGCGCAGGGTGAGCTCGGGGGAGCGCTCGCACAGCCGGTGCGCCACCCGGGTGAGCCGTTCGACCTCCGTCGCCAGCTCATGCGTGAGCACGCGATACGCGGCCCGCCGTACGGTCGACTCCCATTCGCCGCCCCGGTCGGCCTGCGCGGCCGTGAACCGCCGGTACTGCCCCAGCAGCTCACCGGCCCCCGCCGGATCGGTGAACAGCCCGTCGACGTGTCGCAGCGCGTCATAGCCGGTGGTCCCCGCGACCGGCCAGGCCGCGGGGAGCGTCTCCCCGTCCGCCAGGATCTTCTCGACGACGGTCCACCGCCCCCCGGTGGCCTCGTGCAGCCGCCGCAGATAGGCGTCGGGATCGGCGAGTCCGTCAGGATGATCGACCCGCAGCCCCTGAACGACGTCCTCCTCCAGCAGCTGGAGGATCTTCGCATGGGTCGCGTCGAAGACCTCCGGTTCCTCCACCCGCACCCCGATCAGCTCCGAGATACTGAAGAACCGCCGGTAGTTCAGCTCCGTACGGGCCAGCCGCCACCACACCGGCCGGTACCACTGCGCGTCCAGCAGCTGCGGCAACGGCAGCTTCTCGGTGCCCTCCCGCAGCGGGAACACATGGTCGTAGTAGCGCAGCTCCCGCCCGTCCACCACGAACTGCTCGATCTCCGCGCCGATCGGCCCCCCGAGCACCGGCAGCAGCACCCGCCCGTCCCGCGCCTCCCAGTCGATGTCGAACCACCGCGCGTACGCCGACTCCGGCCCGTCCCGCAACACCGCCCACAGCGCCCGGTTGTGCCGAGGCGCCATCGCCATGTGGTTCGGCACGATGTCCACGACCATCCCGAGCCCATGCTCCCGAGCGGTCCGGGCCAGCGCCCGCAGCCCGTCCTCCCCGCCGAGCTCCCCCCGCACCCGCCCGTGATCGACCACGTCGTACCCGTGCCGCGACCCCGGCACGGACTCCAGCACGGGCGAGAGATGAAGATGCGACACCCCGAGCGAGGCGATGTACGGCACGGCGGCGGAGGCGGCGGCAAAGGGGAAGTCGGGCTGGAGCTGAAGCCGATACGTGGCGGTGGGCACGACAGAGGTCATGCAGACCTACGTACCCGCCAGACGACGGTTGAGCGCCCTGACACGCCGCCTAAGTCGGCCTCCTGAAAACAGCCAGGCTCCGATCCACCAAACTCACCCGTTCCCCAGCCGCCACCTTCGGCCCGTCCACAGGCACCGCGTCCTCCCGCCCCGTATCCACCACCATCTGCCACTGGGGCCCATGGTTGACCGGCACCACGAACTCCAGCGGCTCCGCAGACGCGTTGACCATCAACAGGAACGAGTCATCGCTGATCCGCTCGCCGCGCGAACCCGGCTCGGAGATCGCGTTCCCGTTCAGGAACACGGTGACCGCTCCCGCCCCCGTCGAGTCCCAGTCCCGCTGCGTCATCTCCGTCCCCTCCGGCGTGAACCACGCGATGTCCGACAGCTCGTCGTGGGTCCCCTCCACCGGCCGACCGTGGAAGAAGCGCCGCCGCCGAAAGACGGGATGGTCCTTCCGCAGCCACACCATCGCGCGCGTGAACTCCAGCAGATCCCCGAAGACCTCGCCGTCGTCCCCGTCCTCGCCGGAAGGCCACGGCACCCAGGACAACTCGTTGTCCTGGCAGTACGCGTTGTTGTTGCCGCTCTGCGTCCGCGCGAACTCGTCGCCGTGGCTGAGCATCGGCACCCCCTGCGACAGCATCAACGTCGCGACGAAGTTCCGCATCTGCCGGACCCGCAACGCCAGCACCTCGGGGTCGTCGGTCTCGCCCTCCGCCCCGCAGTTCCAGGACCGGTTGTGGCTCTCGCCGTCCCGGTTGTCCTCACCGTTCGCGTCGTTGCGCTTGTCGTTGTAGGAGACGAGATCCCGCATCGTGAAGCCGTCGTGGCAGGTCACGAAGTTGATGGAGGCCAGTGGCCGCCGCCCGTCGTCCTGGTACAGGTCGGAGGAGCCGGTCAGCCGGGACGCGAACTCCGCGACCGTGCGCGGCTCGCCCCGCCACAGGTCCCGCACGGTGTCCCGGTACTTGCCGTTCCACTCGGTCCACAGCGGGGGGAAGTTCCCCACCTGGTAGCCGCCCTCGCCGACGTCCCAGGGCTCGGCGATCAGCTTCACCTGGGAGACCACGGGGTCCTGCTGGACGAGGTCGAAGAACGACGACAGCCGGTCCACCTCGTGGAACTGCCGGGCCAGCGTCGCGGCGAGGTCGAAGCGGAAGCCGTCGACGTGCATCTCGGTGACCCAGTACCGCAACGAGTCCATGATCAGCTGCAGGACGTGCGGGGACCGCATGAGCAGGGAGTTTCCCGTCCCCGTCGTGTCCATGTAGTAGCGCGGGTCGTCCGTGAGCCGGTAGTACGACGGATTGTCGAGGCCCTTGAACGACAGCGTCGGACCCAGGTGGTTGCCCTCGGCCGTGTGGTTGTAGACCACGTCGAGGATGACCTCGATCCCGGCCTCGTGCAGCGCCCGGACCGCCGACTTGAACTCCAGCACCTGCTGCCCCCGGTCGCCCCAGGAGGCGTAGGCGTTGTGCGGGGCGAAGAAGCCGATCGTGTTGTAGCCCCAGTAGTTGCTGAGGCCCATGTCGGCCAGCCGGTGGTCGTTCACGAACTGGTGTACGGGCATCAGCTCCAGCGCCGTGACGCCCAGTCCGGTCAGGTGTTCGATGATCGCCGGGTGGGCGAGCGCCGCGTAGGTGCCGCGCAGTTCCTCGGGCAGCCCCGGGTGCCGCATCGTGAGGCCCTTGACGTGGGCCTCGTAGATCACCGTGTGGTGGTACTCGGTGCGGGGCCGCCGGTCGTCGCCCCAGTCGAAGTACGGATTGACCACGACCGACGTCATCATGTGCGGTGCCGAGTCGAGGTCGTTGCGCCGGTCGGGCGCCCCGAAGTGATAGCCGTACACCTCCTCGCCCCACTTGACGGAGCCGCTGATGGCACGCGCGTACGGGTCGAGAAGCAGCTTCGCGGAGTTGCAGCGCAGCCCGCGCTCCGGTGCGTACGGGCCGTGCGCGCGGAAGCCGTACCGCTGCCCGGGCATCACGCCGGGCAGGTACGCGTGCCGTACGAACGCGTCCGTCTCGCGCAGCTCCACCGCCGTCTCGGAGCCGTCGTCGTCCAGGAGACACAGCTCGACTCGGTGCGCGGCCTCCGAGAAGACCGCGAAATTGGTTCCGGCGCCGTCGTACGTGGCGCCGAGCGGATACGCCTGTCCAGGCCAGACCTGCATGGATACGACTCTTCCAGTTGTCGCGCGCCGCTGGGGGCGACTCCGGGTGGAGTCTCCCCCAAACTGATGGAACCACCTATGACATACGTGCCTTCTGCCCAGTGGACGACACTTCGTGACGGTCCGGCGTCCACTTGTGATGTCCCGGCGCGGCTGACCGCTATGAAACAGCTCACTCCCGAAAGCGGTAGCAGGCCGGAACGGCCAAGTCACGTGGGGTAGTTGAGAAACGACCTGTCCATCCGGCTGTATCGCCGGGCGGTACCGGAGTACCCTTCCTTGATCGTTGAGTAGGGGTGAGCTCGGGGGAGCGGAAGGCGGTGCGTGGGTGGGCTCGGGAGGGCTGGAGCTGCCTCCTGGTGACGCGGGCGACGCGGGTCACGAGGGGAACTCCACAGATGTCCCACCCGGCGCGGTGTCCCTGGCACGGCCGATGGAGAGGGGATCCATCGGCCCGGAACTGGACTGGAACGCCGACGCCTGGCTCGAAGTGCGCACGCGCGCCCAGCGGGCCGGCCGCGCCTACATCTGGCTGAACCTCGTCGAACAGCGGCTGCGGGCGGTGGTGGCCGCCGTGCTGCGGCCCATCTACGAGCCCGTCCACGGCGACGACTGGGTGGTCGCCGCCGCCGGACCCGCCGGACAGGAGTGGGTCCAGCGAGCCGTCGCGGTCCGCGAGGTCAGCCGCCGCAAGGGCTATCTCCTCGACCCCGCCGACGACAATGTGCTCAGCTTCCTCACCCTGCCCCAGCTGCGCGAGCTGATGGTGCAGCACTGGCCCTGCTTCGAGCCGTACGTCGACGAGCGGCGCGACGTGGAACTGGCCCTCGACGAGCTGGAGGTCACCCGGAACGTCGTCTCCCGCAACCGGGCCCTCTCCGAGGCCGTCCTCGCCCAGGCCGAGCGCGCCTCGGCGAAGCTGCTGGAGATCCTCGGCGCGGGCAGCGACGTCCCCTCCGCGCGCCGGCTGCCCGTCGACGCGGTCGAGGACCTGGTCGGCGACCGGTACGCGGACGTCGTCGGCGTCCATCCCGACCGGGTACGGCTGCTGCGGCAGTTCCCCGCCGAGGACCTCTTCGGCGGCGCCCGCCGCCTCGACGCCATCGGCATAGGCCTGAACCTCCTCGTGCAGAACTTCTCCGGGCGGCGGCTGGTGCGGCTCGCCGAGTCGGGATGCCGGGTACGGCTGCTCTTCCTCAACCCCGCGTCCAGCGCGGTCAAGCGGCGCGAGCGCGAACTGGGCATAAAGAGGGGCGAGTTGAGCCGTGCCGTGGAGATGAACATCCTCCATATGCGCCGGGTCCGCTCCAAGCTGCGCGACCCCGGCGCCTTCGAGATCCAGGTCTACGACGAGACGCCCCGCTTCACCGCCTACCTCGTGGACGGCGACGGCTCGGACGGCGTCGCCGTCATCCAGACCTATCTGCGGCGCACCCGGGGCATGGAGGCGCCGGTGCTCGTACTGCGCGGCGGCAACCGCGTCCTCAAGGCGAACGAGAACGGCGAAGTCGGTCTTTTCGATACATACCGCGAGGAGTTCGAGGTGGCCTGGGCGGACTCGCGGCCGGTGTCGTGAGCCGCGCGTGAGCCGGGCTGTGAGCCGAGCTGTGACCCCCGCCGTGGCCCGGTGGCGCGGTGCCAAGCGGAATGCGGTCCTCGGATTGTCAGTGGCCCATGCGATGGTGGTGGTCACTGGGGGAAAGCACCACCAAGAAGGGGGGCCAGCATGGGTTGGCACCGGCAGCTGCTGATCGGCTTCGACCTGGAGACCACCGGGACGGACCCGCGCGAGGCGCGCATCGTCACGGGCGCGGTGATCGAGGTCACGGACGGGGAGCCGGTCGGGCACCGGGAATGGCTCGCCGATCCGGGCATGGAGATCCCGGAGGAGGCGGTGGCGGTGCACGGCATCACCAACGCCCGCGCGAGCGCCGAGGGGAGACCGGCCGACCAGGTCGCCGACGCCATCGCCGACGTCCTCGTCTCCTACTGGAAGACAGGCGTCCCGGTCGTGGCGTACAACGCGGCCTTCGACCTCACCCTGCTCGCCGCCGAGCTGCGCCGGCACGCCCTGCCGTCCCTGCGCGACCGTCTCGGAGGCCTCGACCCGGCGCCGGTCATCGACCCGTACACGATCGACCGCTCCGTCGACCGCTACCGCCGCGGCAAGCGCAACCTCGAAGCGGTCTGCGCCGAGTACGGCGTCCCGCTGGACGCCGCCCATGACGCGTCCGCCGACGCCCTCGCCGCCGCCCGCCTCGCCCGCGCGATAGCCCAGCGCCACCCGAAGGTCGCCGCCCTCGGCCCGGCCGAGCTCCACCGCCGCCAGATCGACTGGTACGCCGAGTGGGCCACCGACTTCCAGGCCTTCCTCCGCCGCAAGGGCAACCCGGAAGCCGTCGTGGACGCGACCTGGCCCCTGCGTGAGTCGGCGGAGGAAACGGTATGACCACCGCCCCGATCTCCCTCCGCGAAATGCGTGACAGCGACCTGCCCGTCTTCTGGAAGCACGCGTCCGACCTCGAGGCACAGCAGATTGCCGCTTTCACCGGGGAGTACCACTACGACCGGGGGCTCTTCGACAGCCACTGGGCGAAGATCCGCGCCCACCCGGACGTCCTGATGCGCACCGTGCTCGCCGACGACGAGGTGGTCGGCCATGTCTCGGTGTACGGGCCGTCGGACGAACGTGAGGTCACCTACTGGATCGACCGGGCGTACTGGGGCCGTGGCGTGGCCACGGCGGCGCTCACCGCCCTGATCGGCCTCGACGGCTCCCGGCCCCTGCACGCCTACGCGGCGGCCGACAACACGGGCTCGATCCGCGTGCTGGAGAAGTGCGGTTTCGTCATCGCCGGCCACGAGCGAGGTTTCGCCCGGGCCCGCGCCGGTGAGATCGACGAAGTGGTCCTCGTCCTGACCTGATCTCCCCGCTCAGAAGGGATACCAGCGGACCGTCTCGTCCCCGTCGCGCAGCGAGGCGACGCGGCGTTCGAACTCGGCCAGTGCCTTGGGGTTGGTCGGGGCGTGCTGGGCGACCCACGCGCAGCTCGCCGTCTCGCGGGCACCGCGCAGCACCGAGCAGCCCTCCCATGCGCGTACGTCCCAGCCGTACGTGGCCGTGAAGGCGTCATAGTCCTCGGCCGGCAGGCCGTAACGGTCGTGGGAGAGGGCCATGACCACGAGGTCGTGTTCGCGGAGGTCGCCGGAGAAGGTCTCCAGGTCGACGAGGACGGGGCCGTCCGGGCCGACATGGACGTTGCGGGGGAGGGCGTCGCCGTGGATCGGCCCCGGCGGCAGGTGGGGGGTGAGGGCGGTCGCGGCTGCCGCGAAGCCGTCGCGCCGTTCGCGGAGGTAGGCCGCGTCCGCCGGGTCGATCGCGTCGCCGGCCAGGCGCAGCCAGCGCTCCACGCCGCCCAGCAGTTCACGGCGGGGCAGTGCCAAAGGAGGGGTGGGGAGGGCGTGGACCAGTCGAAGGAGTTCGGCCAAATCGCGGGGGCCCGCCGGGCATACGGGGTCGGGCAGCCGGTGCCACACGGTCACCGGGTGCCCCTCCACGAGCAGGGCCTCGGACTCGGCGGCCCGCACGGCGGGGACGCCCGCCTCGGCGAGCCAGACCGCGACGGCCAGTTCGCGGCGGGCCCGGTCGAGGAGTTCGGCGTCGCGGCCCACCTTGACGACCAGGTCATCGGCGGCGAACACCGCGTTCTCCCCCAGGGCGAGCAGTCGCGCCTCCCCGGCCGCACCGGGCAGCACACCGGCCGCGACCAGTACGTCCCGCGCCCGTGCCTCGTCCATCCTTCGCCTCCGCATCCGACCGGGTCCGTACGACCGACGCCCCGGCGGGACGTCAGGTTCACGCCATACAACGGTCAGTCTCGCATTCGTCCAGGTCGGGCGATGTGCGCGGTGCCTTGACGACCCTTCAAGCCGTCAGCACCATGACGGAGGCCGCGTGGGAGACCACACCGTCACAAGTCGCCCGAGCCCACTCAATCGCCCAGTCCGCCCAGTCCGCCCAGTCCGCCCAGGCACATGCGAAGGAGCCGGCCGCATGACATTGGCGACCGCGACGCCGAAGCGCCCGCGACCGGCCGAGCGGCGCACCTCGGCCAAGGACGAGGAGCGGCGCCTTCTCGACCACGGCGCCTGGTTCCTGGTGCTGCCCGCGCTGATCCCCATCCTGGTGCTCAGCGTCGGACCGCTGCTGTACGGGATCGCCCTGGCCTTCACCGACGCGCAGTCCGGCCGGACCGAGCCCACCCAGTGGATCGGCACGCTCAACTTCCAGGATCTGCTGCACGACACCCTGTTCTGGGACTCGTTCCGGATCGGCCTGCTGTGGGCGGTCGGGGTGACCGTGCCGCAGTTCCTGCTCGCGCTCGGCCTCGCCCTGCTCCTCAACCAGCGGTTACGACTGCGCTGGCTGGCGCGGGCGCTCGCGATCATCCCGTGGGCCATGCCCGAGGTGGTCGTCGGCATCATGTGGCGCCTCGTCTACAACCCGGACGCGGGCATCCTCAACGAGACCCTCCGCGACCTGGGCCTCGGCGACGGCCGCGACTGGCTGAGCGGACTGGCCACCGCCCTGCCCGCCGTCATGGTGGTCGGCGTCTGGGCGGGCATGCCCCAGACCACCGTCGCCCTGCTCGCCGGCCTGCAGAACACCCCGCGCGAACTGCACGAGGCCGCCGCGATGGACGGCGCGGGCGCCTGGCGCCGCTTCCGCACGGTCACCTGGCCCGCCATCAGACCCATCGCCCTCGCCATCTCGGCGCTCAACCTGATCTGGAACTTCAACTCCTTCGCCCTGGTCTACGTCCTGACCAACGGCGGACCGGGCGGCCGCACCCGCCTGCCGATGCTCTTCGCGTACGAGGAGGCCTTCCGCTACGGGCAGTTCGGGTACGCGGCGGCGATGGGATGTGTGATGGTCGCGGTGATCTCGGTCCTCCTCGCCCTCCATCTGGTCGGCCGGCTGCGGCGGGGCGGTGACGCATGAGGACCAGCGGAGCGGCACGGACCGGCCAGTACGTGGCCCTTCTCGCGTATCTCGTCTTCCTCGCGTTCCCCTTCCTCTGGCTGGTCTCCACCGCCTTCAAACCCGCCCGCGAGCTGGGCAGTCTCCACCCGACCTGGATCCCGGAAAACCCGACCCTCGCCAACTTCCGGCAGGCCTTCGACGAACAGCCCCTGCTGGACGCCGCGCTCAACTCGCTGGTCGCGGCACTCGGCGCGGCCGTCGTCGCCGTACTGATCGCGACCCCGATGGCGTACGTCATGGCCCGGCACCGCACGACGCTGTCGCGGATGGCGACCGGGTGGGTGGTGGTCAGCCAGGCGTTCCCGTTCGTGCTGGTGATCATCCCGCTGTTCCTGGTGCTGAAGAACCTCCGGCTGATCAACTCCGTGCCCGGACTGATCATGGTGTACGTGGTGTGGGCCCTGCCGTTCGCGCTGTGGATGCTGGTCGGCTATGTCCGGGCCGTGCCCGCCGAGCTGGAGGAGGCGGCGGCGGTCGACGGGGCCGGGAAGCTGCGGACGCTGGTGTCGGTGACGGCGCCGCTGCTGGCACCGGGCATCGTGGCGACGGCGCTGTTCGCGTTCATCACCGCGTGGAACGAGTTCTTCTTCGCGCTCGTGCTGCTCAAGACCCCGGAGAAACAGACCCTGCCGGTCGTGCTCACGCACTTCATCGGCGCGGAGGGCGTGGCCGACCTCGGCCCGCTGGCCGCCGCCGCGTTCCTCGCGACGCTGCCCTCCCTGGTCGTCTTCGCGGTCATCCAGAAACGGATCACGGGCGGCATGCTCGCCGGGGCGGTGAAGAGCTGATGCGCGCACGATGGCTGATCACGGCCCTGCTGCTGTGCCTCCTGGTCGGCGGCTGCACCGGCGACGACGGCGGCTTTGCCGACGGCCGCGTCACCCTCCGCTTCCAGTCCCTGGCCTGGCAGGAGGAGTCCGTCGCGGCCAACAAGGAGCTGGTGAAGGAGTGGAACGCGACCCACCCCGACGTCGAGGTCGAGTACGTACAGGGGTCTTGGGACAGCGTCCACGACCAGCTGCTCACCTCCTTCGAGGGCGGTGAGGCGCCGGACATCATCCATGACGCCTCCGACGACCTCGCGGACTTCGCGTACGGCGGCTACCTCGCCGATCTGCGTGAGCTGCTGCCCGAGCGGCTCACGTCGGACATCCCGCGGCACAGTTGGGAGACGACGACCTTCGGGGACGGTATCTACGGGGTGCCGTTCCTCCAGGAGCCGAGGGTCCTGATCGCCAACGCCACGTGGCTCCGCGAGTCGGGCGTGCGCATTCCGACCCCCGAGGACCCATGGACCTGGGAGGAGTTCCGCGAAGCCGCCGAGGAGCTGAGCGGCGACGGGAAGTACGGCGTCGCCTGGCCGTTGAAGGAGCCGGTGTCGGCCACGCTCAACCTGTCGCTGTCGGCGGGCGGACAGCTGTTCCACCGGGACGAGGACGGCAGGGTCGAGGTCCGCTTCGAGGCGGCCGACGCGGTCGTACCGAAGACCGTGCACGACGAGGTGAACACCGACGAGAGCGCGTCGGGCACCACGCTCGGCATGGGCGGCTCCGACACGCTGCCCGGCTTCTTCGGCGGCAGGTACGCGATGGTCCCGCTCGGCTTCTCCTACCGTCAGCAGATCGTCCAGCAGGCACCCGAGGGCTTCGACTGGCAGGTGCTGCCCGCCCCGGCGGGCGCCGACGGCCTCACCCAGGGCGTCAGCCCGCAGACCCTCTCCGTCGCCGAGGACAGCCCCCACAAGAAGGAGGCCGCCGAGTTCATCGACTTCCTCCTGCGCCCCGAGAACATGGTCCGCCTCGCCCTCGGCGACTGGATGCTCCCGACCGGCACCGAGGCCCTGAAGGACCCCGCCCTGCGCACGACCGAGTACGACTGGGCCACCGGCACCGCCCTCGCCGCACACCTCCGCTCCGCCCCCGCCCAGTCCGTCCGCGGCTACCCGGAATGGAAGGACAAGGTCGCGACCCCCGCGTTCCAGGAGTACTACAGCGGCGCGATCGACCTCGACGAGCTGCGGGAACGGCTGGAGAAGGACGGCAACCTGGTGCTGGCCCGCTATCAGCGCTGAGCGGCACGCAGGACCAGAGCCTCCTGGAAGTCGGGGTGCGCCTCGGTGAACCGCTGACCCGCGGTCAGAGCGCTCGCCCGGTCGAACAGGGCCCGGGCGAGCGATGCGCCGCCGACCGCCGGATCCAGGGCGTACAGTCTGCGGGCCAGTGCCACGCCCTCGTCGAAGAGCGGCAGCACGGGCTCCAGGAAGAGGTAGCCGCGCCGGTGCACGGCGTGCAGCGCGGAGCGGACCGTCAGCCGGCGGTGCGTCAGGACTTGCCCGGCCAGTTCCGCGTCCGTGGCCCGCGCGTCCACGGCGGTGCTCGGCGCGGGCAGTCCGGCGAAGTAGCGCTCCCGGACATCGGGGGTCCACCTCCCGGCCTCCGCGCCGAATGCCGGGGCCGGGGCCGGGGAAGGGGCCGAAGAGCCGGGCGTCGGCGGCTCCCGGTCAGGGCCGGACAGTCCGAACAGGACCGCCCAGTACGGGTACAGATAGGCGCCGGGGCTGATGTCGCCGCTCGCGGCCGCCCCGGCCAGCAGCTCTGCGACCTCGTCGAACGCGGCGGAGGCGGCCTCGGACTCCCCGTACCCGTCCAGCAGTTCCGCGAGCCGGAGCAGGGCGAAGAGCAACAGCGACCGGGTCGTCCCCCGGGGGGCGAGGTCGCTCCGCTCCATCTCGACCAGTTCCCTGGCGGCCGCCAGGGCCGTCTCCCGCAGCCCGGCCGCCTCGGCCTCGGCCATCCATTCCAGGACGGCCCAGGCGGCGCCCCCGCCCTGGGTTCTGTACGGCCGGGCGTGCCGGACGACCTCCTCGTGGATCTCGGCCGCCTCGCGGTGCCGGCCCTCCTCGGCCAGGGCCCGCGCCCACAGCTCCAGCGTCGACCAGGCCGGGCCGCCCGAACCGTCTTCCAGCGCGCCGCGCGCGAGATCCGCCATCTCCTCGCGCAGCGCCAGCCCCTCAGGACGCCGACCGAGCACGAACAAGTGGTGCTGAAGGGGGTCGAGAGCCTTGAGCAGCACCTTCGTACGCATCGGATCGGATCCGTCCAGCGCGTACGCGGCCTCCGCCGCCTCCTCGAACAACGCCAGCCGCGCCTTGGGCAGTTCGTCGAACACGTCGCCGTAGCCGAGGGCGACCAGGGCCCGCGACAGCCGGGGCAGATAGGTCGCCGGACTCACCCGGGCCAGCACCCGGCACGCCTCGACCTCGTCCCGCCGCGTCGGTCTGCCGGAACCCAGCAGCACGTTCCGCGCCCGCAGCACCGCGTCCTGATCCACGTCCCCGCTCATCGTCCCCCTCTGCCGGCCATCCCTGCTGTACTCGAACGTTTATACGGCATTCGGCGGCGTCCGGCGTCGAGCCCCGAGGTTGTAAACGAGTTGCACGAGACGTCTCGTCTCGCATAGGGTCGCGTCATGACCTCCCACATCGCCATGTTCTCCATCGCCGCCCACGGCCACGTGAACCCGAGCCTCGAAGTGATCCGGGAGCTGGTGGCCCGCGGCCACCGGGTGACGTACGCGATCCCGCCGGCCTTCGCGGAGAAGGTGGCGCAGACGGGTGCCGAGCCGAAGCTCTGGCACTCGACGCTGCCCGGCCCCGACGCCGATCCCGAGGCGTGGGGCACCACGCTCCTCGACAACGTGGAGCCCTTCCTGAACGACGCGATCCAGGCCCTGCCGCAGCTCCTCGAGGCGTACGAGGGCGACGAGCCCGACCTCGTGCTGCACGACATCACCGCCTACCCGGCGCTCGTCCTCGCCCACCGCTGGGGCGTGAAGGCGATTTCGCTCTCCCCGAACCTGGTCGCCTGGACCGGCTACGAGGAAGAGGTCGCCGAACCCATGTGGGCCGAGCCGAAGAAGACGGAACGCGGCCAGGCGTACTACGCCCGCTTCCAGGCCTGGCTGGAGGAGAACGGGATCACCGAGCACCCCGACCCGTTCGTCGGCCGGCCCGCCCGCTCCCTGGTCCTCATCCCCAAGGCCCTCCAGCCGAACGCCGACCGGGTCGACGAGAGCCGCTACACCTTCGTCGGCGCCTGTCAGGGCGACCGTGCGGCACAGGTCGACTGGACGCGGCCGGCGGCCGCGGAGAAGGTGCTGCTCGTCTCGCTCGGGTCGTCCTTCACCAAGCAGCCCGACTTCTATCGCGAGTGTGTGAAAGCCTTCGGCGACCTGCCCGGCTGGCACATGGTGCTCCAGGTCGGCAGGCACGTCGACCCGGCCGAGCTGGGTGAGATCCCGGCCAACGTGGACGTGCGGGACTGGGTGCCGCAACTGGCGATCCTCAAGCAGGCCGACGCGTTCATCACCCACGCGGGCGCCGGCGGCAGTCAGGAAGGGCTCGCCACCGCCACGCCCATGGTCGCCGTACCGCAGGCCGTCGACCAGTTCGGCAACGCCGACATGCTTCAGTCGCTCGGCGTTGCCCGCCATCTGCCCATGGGGGAGGTGACGGCCGAGACCCTGCGCGAGGCGGTCCTCGCCCTCGTCGACGACCCCGAAGTCGCGCGCAGGCTCAGGGAGATACAGCAGGGCATGGCGGGGGAGGGCGGCACCCGGCGGGCGGCCGATCTGATCGAGGCGGAGCTTCGGTAACGGCCGGATAACACCGGGGGTGCGCGGAAAAGAACCATCGACTTGGGTGTGGGGTTCGACCGTTACCCCCGGTGAAAGGTTGCGCTCGGCACTTCTTGTACCTCAGGTGAACGGCTTCCAAGCTGAGTCTGAATTCATTTCGAACGCCAGGAAGTTGACCCATGCGCCGAGACATACCCGACCTCGCGGAAGTGCGCCGCATCACGCAGAAGAAGCGTGACGCCTGGTGGACCGTGCTGCTCGTCGACCCGGTCGCCACCCCGCTGGTGCGGTGGACCGCGACGTACACGAGGATCACGCCCAACCAGCTGACGTGGGGCGCCTTCCTGCTGGGCCTTGTCTCGGCCGCCTTCTTCGCGCTGGGCGACTGGCGCTGGCTGATCGCCGGCGCCGTCGTCTACCACCTGAGCTTCATCCTCGACTGCATGGACGGCAAGGTCGCCCGGCTCACCGGCCAGGGCTCCGTGTTCGGCGCCTGGCTCGACTTCGTCTTCGACCGGATCCGGGTGGCGGCCTGCTCGGTCGCCCTGATGGCCGGGCAGTACCACCGCACGGGCGAGACCTTCTACATCTGGCTCGCCGCCGCCGTCATCGGCTGCGACGCGCTCCGCTACATCAACTCCCTGGAGACCTTCAAGGTCCGTCACACCATGCGCAAGCAGATCAAGGCCAGGCTCCGCGAGGCCCGCCGCGCCGAGAACGAGCGCGAACTCGCCTTCATGGAGGACCTGCTGCGCGAGAACCCCGAGGCCGACATCGAACAGGACGTCCGCACGGCCGCCGCCGAGGTCACCCAGGCAGCGCCGCAGACCCAGGTCGTCGACCTGCACCAGGAGTTCCGCCGCCGCTTCCCGGCCTACCTCCGCGTACGCTCCTTCCTGCTGCGCCACCGCGTCCGCCCTCACCTGATCAGCGGCATCGAGTTCCAGATGGGCGTCTTCATGATCGGCCCGATCGTCGACTCGGTGATGGCCGCGACCGTCGTCTCCGGCGCCCTGCTGCTCGTCTTCGAACTGGCCATCATCTACAAACTGCTGCTGTCCACCCGTGACTTCGCCCGCACCCTCGACTCGTTCGACCAGGGGGACGTGGCCCAGGCGGCCTGACCTCGCGAACGCGAACGCGGACACGGCCCGGAACGCGGGTGTGGGCCGGGGTGATGTCTCCACCCCGGCCCACACCGGTCCTCAGCAGCCGATCAGACTCTCGTCGCGCCTATCGTGTGCTCATGACGACGTACGCGGCGCTTCTGCGCGGGATCAACGTGGGCGGCAGCAAGAAGGTCCCGATGGCCGACCTCCGCACCCTCCTGACCGGCCTCGGCCACACCGGCGTGGCCACCTACCTCCAGAGCGGCAACGTGGTCTTCACCAGCGACCACGGCGACGAGGACTCCCTCGCCACCGAGATCACCACCGCCATCGAGAAGCACTTCGGCTTCACCGTGGACGTCCTGGTACGCGACCACGCCTATCTGGAGTCCGTACGGGAGGCCTGCCCCTTCCCCGCGGCGGAGCTGGAGGGCAAGCAACTCCACGTCACCTACTTCTCCGAGCCGGTGGGGGAGGACCGCTTCGAGTCCATCGACCAACAGGCGTTCCTCCCGGAGGAGTTCAGACTCGGAGACCGTGCCCTGTACCTCTACGCTCCCGACGGCCTGGGCCGCTCCAAGCTGGCGGAGACCCTGTCGAAGCCCCGCCTCCTGAAGGGCCTGGTGGCGACGACCCGTAACTGGAACACGGTGGTGAAACTGGCGGAGCTGACAAAGGCCGGTTGACCGAGGCCCCGCATCGTTTAATGTCCCCATGCGACATATCGTCATCGGCGCGGGCGCGGTAGGCGGAGCCATCGGC
Organism: Streptomyces sp. CA-210063; assembly: GCF_024612015.1. Lineage (NCBI taxonomy): Bacteria > Bacillati > Actinomycetota > Actinomycetes > Kitasatosporales > Streptomycetaceae > Streptomyces > Streptomyces sp. CA-210063. The sequence continues at coordinate 2,200,291 of NZ_CP102512.1, read as the reverse complement.
GGACGCCTCGCCCAGGCCGGCCACGAGGTGGTCCTCGTGGCCCGCGGCGCCCACTACACGGCCCTGCGCGACCGAGGCCTCCGCCTCATCACCCCCGACGGCGCCCACACCCACCACCTCCCCACGGTCGACGGCCCCGCCGCCCTCGGGGACCTCCGCCCCGACGACGTACTGCTGCTCGCCGTGAAAACCCAGGACACGGAGTCGGCCCTCACCGTCTGGGCCCCCGCCCCGGTGGCCGGCGGCGGCACCGCGGCGGAGCGCCTCCCGCTGGTCTGCGCCCAGAACGGCGTCGAGAGCCAGCGTCTCGCCCTGCGCCGCTTCCGCCAGGTGTACGGCGTCTGCGTCTGGCTGCCCTCCACGTTCGTCGAACCCGGCGTCGTGTCGGCCGCCGGCACCCCGCTCACCGGCATGCTCCACCTCGGCCGCTACCCCCACGGCACCGACGACACGGCCCACCGCATCGCCGCCGACCTGGCGAAGTCCCACTTCGAGTCCCCGGTCGTCCCCGACGTACAGCGCTGGCAGTACGCCAAACTGCTGGGCAACCTGGCCAACGCCCTCGAAGCCGTCAGCGGCCCGCTCGACAACGAAGAGGCCCGGGCGCTGTACGCCAGGGTGCGGGCGGAGGGCGAGCGGGTGCTCGACGCCGCCGGGATCCCGTACGCGTCCGCCGAGGAACAGCGGGCGACCCGCGGCGACAAGATCACCCTGGTCCCGCTGGACGGCGTCCCGCGCGGCGGCGGCTCCTCCTGGCAGTCCCTCACCCGCGGCACCGGCACCATCGAGGCCGACCACCTCAACGGCGAGATCGCCCTGCTGGGCCGCCTCCACGGCGTACCGACCCCGCTCAACGAGCTGCTGCAACGGCTCGCGAACACGTTCGCCCATGAGCACAAGGAGGCCGGTTCACTGCCCCTGCCGAGGCTGACGCGCATGGCGGACGAGGCTGTCGCGTCTGTCCGAGAGGACTGAGCGCGCCGTCCCCGGCGTGAGGCGCACGACGAACCACGACACGCACCCTCAAGCGGTGTCGATATGCGGCTCCGTCGCGTGGGCGCGACCAGCCACGAACCACCACCGGCGCTCAGGCGGTCGCGCCCACCCGCGTCCGCGGCAGCGCCCTCGTGGACGCCTCGTCGTACCTGCGCAGCAGCAGCCGCGCCACCTCCGGCGCGGCCCCCAGCACCTCGCCGAGGACATCCGCCCGCGCCGCGCCGCGCGCGATGCGGTCCGGCAGGAAGCCGGGGGCGAGGACGTACGGCGCGACGGCGACGCGTTCGCAGCCGAGCGCCCGCAGTTCCCGTACGGCGTCCTCGGTGCGGGGGAGGGATGCGGAGGCGAACGCGGGTCGCACGGCGCACCAACCGGTGTGCCACCACTCCCGCGCGATGTCGGCGATCACCGCGATCGCCTCCGGGTCGGTGGACCCCGCCGAGGCCAGGACGACCCCGGTCGAGGACTTGTCGGCGGGGCTCAGCCCCGCCTGGTACAGCCGGCGTTCGAGGGCCGACAGCAGCAGGGGCGAGGGACCGAGGACCTCCGCCTGGCGGATGCGCAGGCGCGGCGGGGCCTCCCGCAGGACCGCCGGGATGTCCGCCTTGGCGTGGAAGGCGCGGGTCAGGAGCAGGGGGAGCGCCACCACGTCCCGTACGCCTTCCTCGGCCAGCGACTCCAGCACCCCTTGGACGGAGGGGATGTTGAAGTCCAGGAAGCCGGTCTCCACCCGCAGCCCCGGCCGCATCGCCCGCACACGCCGTACGAGGGCGTGGACGCTCGCGGCGTGCCGCGGATCGCGGCTGCCGTGGGCGATGACGAGGAGGACGGGACTGCGGCTCATGGAGGTTCGGCTCAGCTCTCTTTCGGCGGCTCGGGGGTTTCGGTCAGCGGCTCACGAGGAGACCGCGGCTGCGGAGCACCCATCGCTCCAGCGGGCTGAAGATCAGCAGGTCGATGGCGATGCCGACGATCAGGATGAGGAAGATGGCGAGGAAGACCTGGGACATGCTGCTGTTGGTGCGGCCCGCCTCCAGCATCTGACCGAGTCCCGAGCCGATGTCGGGTGCCTTGGCGATGATCTCGGCGGCCATCAGCGAGCGCCACGAGAACGCCCAGCCCTGCTTCAGACCGGCCACATAACCGGGCAGCGCCGCCGGCATCACGATGTGCCAGGTCCCCTTCAGGCCCGTCGCGCCCAGGGTGCGGCCGGCCCGCAGGAACAGCGGCGGCACCTGGTCGATGCCGGACACCAGACCGTTGGCGATCGACGGGACCGCGCCGAGCAGGATCACCGTGTACATCACCGACGGCTCCAGGCCCAGCCAGACCACCGCGGGCGGCACCCAGGCCACCGACGGCAGCGACTGCAGACCGGAGAGGATGGGGCCGATCGCCGCGCGGACGATCCGGACGCGGGCCACCAGCAGACCCAGCGGGGTGCCGATCGCCAGGGCCGCGAGGAAGCCCAGCAGACCACGGGAGACGCTGGTCCAGACGGACTCCAGGAGCGTGCCCTGGAGCCAGGCATCCCGGACTTCCTCCCACACCTCGGACGGCGCGGGCAGTTTGTAGGCCGGCGCGACCTCCGCCAGGACGAGGAGCTGCCAGACCGCCAGCACCAGGGCGACCGCGGTGATCGGGGGCAGCACCTTCTGGACGAGTACCTGGCGCAGTGGCGGACGCCCGGTCTGTACCGAGTCGAGCGCGTCGAGGCCCGCCTCCAGGCCGGCGAGGTCGTCCGTCTCCTCGCCGGGAACGGCGTCGCTCTTGGTCTCAGTGCTGGCCATGGCGGCGGATCTCCCTACGCAGTTCTTCGGTGATCTCGACGGACAGCTCCGCCACGGCGGTGTCCTCGATACGGCGCGGCTGCGGAATGCCCACGGTCCACTCGCGGGCCACCCGGCCGGGGCGCGAGGACAGCAGGACGACCCGCTCGGCGAGCCGAACCGCCTCACGTACGTTGTGCGTCACGAACAGCACCGAGACCTGGGTCTCCCTCCAGATCCGGGTCAGCTCGTCGTGGAGCACGTCCCGGGTGATGGCGTCGAGTGCGGCGAACGGCTCGTCCATCAGCAGCAGCTTGCTCTCCTGCGCCAGCGCGCGGGCCAGGGCGACACGCTGGCGCATACCGCCCGACAGCTCGTGCACCCGCTTGCCGTACGCGCCCTGGAGCCGGACCAGCCCGAGCAGCTCCTCGGTCCGCTCGCGCCGCTCGTTCTTCGCGACCCCCCTGAGCTTCAGGGCGAGTTCGATGTTCTTGCCCGCGGTCAGCCACGGGAACAGGGCGTGCTCCTGGAACATCAGGGCCGGACGCCCGTCGGTCGTGATGCTGCCCGCGCTCGGCTCGTCGAGCCCGGCGACCAGGTTCAGCAGCGTCGACTTGCCGCAGCCCGAGGCCCCCAGGAGGGTGACGAACTCGCCCGGTGCGACATCGAGGGTGATGTCGTCGAGGACGAGCTGCTGCCCGGCGGGTCCGGCGAAGGACTTCGACACGTGCTCGATACGGGCGGCGTGCTCGACCGCGTCCTGGACGCCGTCGGCGGCCTTGGCGATTGTGGTGGCCATGGTCGTCACCTCCTGGGAACTCATCGGACTGTGGGGTTACTTGACGCCGAGACCGGCGTCGTCGACCTCGTCCTCACCGGCGGCCTTGAGGACCTTGTTGAGCAGCGTCAGGTCGTAGATCCCGTCGAGCTTCGGGTTCTCCAGCAGGCCGGCCTTGACCGCGTGGTCCGCCTCGGACTGCAGGGTGGACGCCAGCGGGTCGTTGATGAACTGGATGGACTTCCACGCCGGGTCGAGCACGTTCGCCGGCAGCTCCTTGCCGGAGTCTGCCTTGAGCTGGGCGTTCGCCGCGGCCTTCGCCTCGTCCGGGCTGGAGTCGATGTACGCGTTGGTCTTGACCGAGGCGCGCAGCACGGCCTCGACGACGTCCGGGTGCTCCTTCAGGAACTCCTGCCGCACGATGATGTTCGTGATCACGAACTTCTTGTCCGGCCACAGGTCCGCCTCGTCCAGCAGCACCTTCGCGCCCTCGGAGACCAGCTTGGACGCGGTCGGCTCCGGCACCCAGGCACCGTCGATGGCACCGGACTTGTAGGCGTCAGGGGCGACGGAGTTCTCCGTGCGGACCACGGACACATCACCCTTGCCGGTCTCCGCGTCGACCTTCCAGCCCTGCTCCGCGATCCAGTTGAGGAACGCCACGTCCTGCGTGTTGCCGAGCTGCGGGGTGGCGATCTTCTTGCCCTTGACGTCCTTCAGGGACTTGATCTTGTCCGGGTTGACGACGAGCTTCACACCGCCGGACGCCGAGCCGCCGATGATGCGCAGGTTGGCGCCGTCCGCCTTGGTGTAGCCGTTGATCGCCGGGGAGGGGCCGATCCAGCCGATGTCGATGGACTTTCCGTTGAGGGCCTCGATCTCCGAGGGACCGGCGTTGAAGGTCGTGTACTTCGCCCTCGTACCGCCGAGCTCCTTCTGGAAGAAGCCCTTCTGGATGCCGACCAGGGCGGTGGCATGGGTGAGGTTGCCGAAGTAGCCGATGTTGACCTCGTCGAGGCCGTCGATCTTCTCGGCCCCGGCGGCGACCTTGTCGGTGTCGGCTTCCGTGGACTGGGAGCCGTAACCGCAGGCGGCGAGGGTGAGGAGGGGAAGTGCGGCGATGGTCGCGAAAGTACGCCGGAATGCGGCGGAGCGGTGTGCAGGCACGGGAGGTGTTCCTCTCGGAGGCCCGGCGGTCACGGTCTCTCAGGTCGTGGCCGGGAGATCAGGAAAAGGGTCTTCGTCGCAACCGGGACGTCGGGTGGGGGGACGGGGCGCGCAGGCAGTGCGCGTACGTCAGCGCACACATCGCGCCACCCCGCCCTGCCCGCTCCCGAGGGCGCCGCTGCCCACACGGCCGCCCTCCTTCGCGAACGTCGCGTAGAAGTCCTGGAGGTTCATGTCAGAAGTCCCACCCGTCGTCCTCGGACTCGTCCTTGACGGGCTCCGGGGAGGCGAACGACTCGCCGACCATGCCGGCGGTCAGCGTGGTGCCGTCCGCCGGGTCGATCAGGATGAAGGAACCGGTGCGGCGGGAGTCGGCGTACGAGTCGACCGGCAGCGCCTCGGCGGTGCGGATCTTGACCCGGCCGATGTCGTTCGCGACGAGCTGTCCCGGGTGCGGGTGCAGGGACAGGTCGTCGAGCGTGAGGCGGGAGGGGATGTCCTTGACGATCGCCTTGACCGTGCGGGTGCCGTGCTTGAGCAGCACGCGGTGGCCCACGGTCAGCGGCTGGTCGGCCACATGGCAGACCGTCGCCTCGATGTCCTGTGTGGTCGCGGGCGCGTCCTTGGTGGGCACGAGCAGATCGCCGCGTGAGATGTCGATGTCGTCCTCGAGGAGGAGGGTCACCGACTGCGGGGTCCAGGCCGCAGCGACCGGCTTGCCGAGCAGGTCGATGCCCGTCACCTTCGTCGTGCGGCCGGACGGCAGCACCGTCACGGAGTCGCCGACGCGGAACGTACCGGCCGCGATCTGGCCCGCGTACCCCCGGTAGTCCGGGTGCTCGGCGGTCTGCGGACGGATCACGAACTGCACGGGGAGACGGGCGTGGCAGTGCGCCAGGTCGTGGGCGACCGGCACGGACTCCAGGTGCTCCAGGAAGGTCGGTCCGCCGTACCAGTCCATGTTGGCGGACGGCTCCACCACGTTGTCACCGGCGAGCGCCGAGATCGGGATGGAGGTGATCTCCGGGACGCCCAGCTCGGAGGCGTACGCCGTGAACTCCTCGGCGATCGCCGCGAAGACCGTCTCCTCGTACCCGACGAGGTCCATCTTGTTGACGGCGAGGACCACGTGCGGGACGCGCAGCAGCGCGGCGATCGCGGCGTGCCGGCGGGTCTGCTCGACGACCCCGTTGCGGGCGTCGACGAGGATCACCGTCAGCTCGGCGGTGGAGGCACCCGTCACCATGTTGCGGGTGTACTGCACATGGCCGGGGGTGTCGGCGAGGATGAACCGGCGCTTGGCCGTGGCGAAGTAGCGGTACGCCACGTCGATGGTGATGCCCTGCTCCCGTTCGGCCCGCAGACCGTCGGTGAGCAGCGCGAGGTCGGGGCCCTCCTGGCCACGGCTCGCCGAGGCGCGCTCCACGGCCTCCAGCTGGTCGGTGAGGACCGACTTGGAGTCGTGCAGCAGCCGCCCGACGAGGGTGGACTTGCCGTCGTCGACCGAACCGGCGGTGGCGAACCGCAGCAGGGTCGTCTCGGTGAGTTCCGTGGTCGTGCTCATGCTTAGAAGTACCCCTCGCGCTTACGGTCTTCCATCGCGGCCTCGGACATCTTGTCGTCGGCGCGCGTCGCGCCCCGCTCGGTGAGCCGGGAGGCGGCGATCTCGGTGATCACGGCGTCCAGCGTGGTCGCGTCGGAGTCGACGGCACCCGTACAGGACATGTCACCGACCGTCCGGTACCGCACCTGCCGCTTCTCGACGGTCTCACCGTCCTTGGGCCCGCCCCACTCGCCGGCGGTCAGCCACATGCCGGCCCGCATGAACACCTCACGCTCGTGGGCGAAGTAGATCTCCGGCAGTTCGATGCCCTCGCGGGCGATGTACTGCCAGACGTCCAGCTCGGTCCAGTTGGAGAGCGGGAACACACGGACGTGCTCGCCGGGCGCGTGGCGGCCGTTGTACAGGTTCCACAGCTCGGGCCGCTGGCGGCGCGGGTCCCACTGCGAGAACTCGTCCCGCAGGGAGAACACCCGCTCCTTGGCGCGCGCCTTCTCCTCGTCGCGTCGCCCGCCACCGAAGACGGCGTCGAACTTCTCCGCCTGGATCCTCTCGGTGAGCGGCACGGTCTGGAGGGGGTTCCGGGTCCCGTCGGGGCGTTCCCGCAGCACACCCCGGTCGATGTAGTCCTGCACGGAGGCGACATGCAGTCGCAGGCCGTGCCGGGCCACCGTGCGGTCGCGGTACTCCAGTACCTCCGGGAAGTTGTGCCCGGTGTCGACGTGCAGCAGCGTGAAGGGGATCGCCGCCGGGGCGAAGGCCTTCAGCGCCAGGTGCAGCATGACGATGGAGTCCTTGCCGCCGGAGAAGAGGATCACCGGCCGCTCGAACTCGCCCGCGACCTCGCGGAAGATGTGGACGGCCTCGGACTCCAGCGAGTCCAGGTGCGAGAGGGTGTACGGGGTGCCGGTCTCCTCGGAGACGGCCGCGACGGTCGTCGTCATGCCAGACCCCTCTCGGTGAGCAGCTTGTGCACAAGCGCCGCGGACTCCTGGACCGTCTGGTCCTGCGACTCGATGCGCAGGTCGGGGGTCTCGGGAGCCTCGTACGGGTCGTCGACCCCGGTCAGCCCGGAGATCTCACCGGCCGCCTGCTTGGCGTACAGGCCCTTCACATCGCGTACGGAGCACACCTCGACCGGCGTGGCCACATGCACCTCGACGTACGCGGCGCCGCTCGCGTCGTGGCGCTTGCGCACCGCCTCGCGGCTGTCGGCGTACGGCGCGATGACCGGCACCAGGGCCTTGACGCCGTTACGGGCGAGCATGTCGGCGAGGAAGCCGATGCGCTGCACGTTGGTGTGCCGGTCGGCGCGGCTGAAGCCGAGGTCCGCGGTGAGGAACTCACGGATCTCGTCGCCGTCGAGGACCTCCACGAGGTGGCCCTCCTCGCGCAGTCGGCCCGCGAGCTCGTAGGCGATGGTGGTCTTGCCGGCGCTCGGCAGACCCGTGAGCCAGACGGTGGCTCCGGTGGCTCCGGTCGTCACTTGGTTCTCCTGGTTCGTCACAGGAACGCGGTCCGTCACGGGGACGGTGTTCTCGGGGGTGTCGGCGGTCTCGGCAGGCGCTGCGGCGGTCACAGGTGCAGCCCGCACTCGGTCTTGGCGTTGCCGGCCCAGCGGCCGGCCCGCGCGTCCTCGCCCGGGGCGACGCGGCGGGTGCAGGGGGCGCAGCCCACGGACGGGTAGCCGTCCATGAGCAGGGGGTTGGTGAGCACGCCGTGCTCGGCGACGTAGGCGTCCACGTCGTCCTGCGTCCAGCGCGCTATCGGGGAGATCTTGACCTTGCCGCGCTTGTCGTCCCAGCCGACGACCGGGGTGTTCGCCCGGGTCTCGGACTCGTCGCGGCGCAGGCCCGTCGCCCACGCGTCGAACCGGGCCAGACCCTCTTCGAGCGGCTTGACCTTGCGCAGGAAGCAGCACAGGTCGGGGTCACGGTCGTGCAGCTTGGGCCCGTACTCGGCGTCCTGCTCGGCGACCGTCTGACGCGGGGTGATCGTGAGGACGTTGACGTCCATCACGGCCTCGACCGCGTCCCGGGTGCCGATGGTCTCGGGGAAGTGGTAGCCGGTGTCGAGGAAGACCACGTCGACCGGGCCTTCGTCGGGCCTGGCGCGGGAAGCGAGGTGCGCGACCACGGCGTCCTCCATGGAGGAGGTCACGCAGAAGCGCTTGCCGAAGGTGTCCACGGCCCACTGGAGGATCTCCAGTGCCGAGGCGTCCTCCAGGTCGCGGCCGGCCTGCTCGGCGAGCGCCTTGAGCTCGGCGCGCTTCGCCGCTTCGGGGTCGGCGGCGTCCTCGAAGGACGCGGCTGTATCGGAATCCGCCTGAACGGTAGTCATATGTGATCCCCTCCGCTGTCGGCTCGCTGAAGGCTGCTTTTTTGAGGGGCGTGAGCCGAGGGAGCGCCATTGCCGGCGCCGAGGGACCGACCGTGCTCAGCCCCTCCTTCGTCGGGGCCTCCGCGCGCTCGGTCTCTCGACACCGTCGCGCTCCCTCGGCTCACGCCCCGGGCCAGCAGCCCGAGGAACTTCAACTGGAAGGCTCGATTGCAGGCCCCGCATTCCCACGCGCCGTGACCTTCTTCGTTCGGGCGCAGGTCCTCGTCACCGCAGTAGGGGCAGTAGAAGGGGGCGGCTCGCTCGCTCACGACAGGGCCTCCTCGCTGGCGCGGGTGACCCAGGTGGCGAACCGCTCGCCGTCCTCGCGCTCCTCCTGGAACCGCTTGAGCACCCGCTCGACGTAGTCGGGCAGTTCGTCGGAGGTGACCTTCAGACCGCGTACCTTGCGGCCGAAGCCGGCCTCCAGGCCGAGCGCGCCGCCCAGGTGCACCTGGAAGCCCTCGACCTGCTCGCCCGCGTCGTTCAGGACGAGCTGTCCCTTGAGACCGATGTCCGCCACCTGGATACGCGCACAGGCGTTCGGGCAGCCGTTGATGTTGATGGTGATCGGCTCGTCGAACTCCGGGATACGGCGCTCCAGTTCGTCGATCAGGGCGGAGCCGCGCGCCTTCGTCTCGACGATGGCGAGCTTGCAGTACTCGATGCCGGTGCAGGCCATGGTGCCGCGCCGGAACGGGGACGGGTGCACCGTGAGGTCCAGCGCCTCCAGGCCCGCGACGAGCGAGTCGACCTGCTCCTGGGTGACGTCGAGCACGATCATCTTCTGCTCGACGGTGGTCCGGACACGGCCCGAGCCGTGTGCCTCGGCGAGGTCGGCGATCTTCGTCAGCGTGGTGCCGTCCACCCGGCCGACGCGCGGGGCGAACCCGACGTAGTACCGGCCGTCGTTCTGCGGGTGCACTCCCACGTGGTCGCGCCAGCGCGCCACCGGCTGGTCGGGCGCCGGGCCGTCGATCAGCTTCCGCTTGAGGTACTCGTCCTCCAGGACCTGGCGGAACTTCTCCGTGCCCCAGTCGGCGAGCAGGAACTTCAGGCGGGCGCGGGTGCGCAGCCGCCGGTAGCCGTAGTCGCGGAAGATCGAGATGACGCCCTCGTACACGTCCGCGACCTCGTCCAGCGGCACCCAGGCGCCGAGCCGCTGCCCGATCTTGGGGTTGGTGGACAGGCCGCCGCCGACCCAGAGGTCGAAGCCGGGGCCGTGCTCGGGGTGGCGGACACCGACGAAGGCGATGTCGTTGATCTCGTGCGCCACGTCGAGCAGCGGGGAGCCGGAGATCGCGGACTTGAACTTGCGGGGCAGGTTCGAGAAGTCCGGGTTGCCGATGATCCGCCGGTGGATCTCGTCCATCGCGGGCGTGCCGTCGATGATCTCGTCCGCGGCGATCCCGGCGACGGGTGAGCCGATGATCACACGGGGCGTGTCACCGCAGGCCTCGGTGGTGGACAGCCCGACGGCCTCAAGGCGGTCCCAGATCTCAGGAACATCTTCGACCCGGATCCAGTGGTACTGGACGTTCTGCCGGTCGGTGATGTCGGCCGTGCCCCGCGCGAACTCCTGCGAGATCTCACCGATCACCCGGAGCTGCTGGGTGGTGAGGCGACCGCCGTCGATCCGCACCCGCAGCATGAAGTACTTGTCGTCCAGCTCCTCCGGCTCCAGGATCGCGGTCTTGCCGCCGTCGATCCCGGGCTTGCGCTGGGTGTACAGCCCCCACCAGCGCATCCGGCCGCGCAGGTCGTTGGGGTCGATCGAGTCGAAGCCGCGCTTCGAGTAGATCGTCTCAATGCGTGTCCGCACATTGAGACCGTCGTCGTCCTTCTTGAACTGCTCGTTGCCGTTCAGCGGGGTGAAGTGTCCCGCGGCCCACTGGCCCTCGCCACGGTGACGGCTCACCTTGCGGCGGGGCGTGGCGGGGTTCTGCGGGGTGGCGGCCATGGTGTGTATGTCCTTCGGGAAAGGCGTGGAAGCGGCTCTGACCGCGCTTGCGCGCGCATGCGGGCACACGTGAATGCGACGTGTGCGGCGCCTGCGCGCCCTTGCGCCGGCTGAAACAGAGGGGGGTGCGGCGCTGTCGCCCGGGGTCGTCGGACCCCTCGCGGTGGGGCGTCAGCTCACCGGACAGATGGCGCTGGACATGCGGCCGAGGTCGACGTGCCGCCGACTCACCAAGGCAATTCCAGTTCCAGACATGACGGAAGCGTGTCACGGCTCTTTAGACCGAGTCCACCATAGTCCATATGTCGGACGAGGATGTCTCGCATGTCGAGACAATGTGATGTGGGTCATGGTGTGGGCGCGGTCGCCCCGGGCCAGGGTCCCGGCGCCGGAACATCCGCCTCCTCCGTCACCTCCGTGTCGAACAGGGTGAACCCCCGCCGCAGGTAGTTCCCCATGGCGTGCTCCCCGTCCAGGCTGCAGGTGTGCAGCCAGACCCGCTTGGTCGGCGGCAGCCCCGGCCACCGCTCGGCGAGGTCCCAGGCGCGGGCCGTCCCGCAGGACAGGAGGTGTCCGCCGATGCGCCGGCCCCGGAAGGCCGGGATCAGCCCGAAATACGTGATCTCCACGACCCCGTCGTCCTGTGGCTCCAGCTCCACATAACCGGCGGGCGTGCCCCGATCGTATGCGACCCAGGTCTCCACGCCCGGCCGTCCCAGGTGCTCCTGCCAGCGGTCGTACGACCACGAAAGCCGGTCGATCCAGTGGATGTCGCCGCCGACGGAGGCGTACAGGAAGCGGCTGAACTCGGGGGAGGGGACCTCGGAGCGGACGATACGGATGTCGTCGCCGTCGGGGGCGGCGGCGGGAAGCAGGTCGCTCGGCGAAGTCTGCTCCAGGGACCAGGTGGTGACGGGGTTGCTGCTCATGGGGCCAGGGAATCATGGGGCCCGGCCCGCCTCCAAGGGCGGGCCGGTTGCCCGGCCGGGCCGGACTCGCTGACCGGGCGTCCGGGCCGGGCGCCCTGACCAGCGTCCGGGGCCGGGCTCCCTGACTCGGTGTCGGGTCGGGTGCCCTGGCTCGGTGTCGGGGCGGGCTTTCTAGCCCAGCGTGCCGTCGACGTCCGACAGCTTCACCGCGTACAGCACCCGCTCGGGGATCGGGTCGGTGAGCGTCCACACCTCGTCGGTCTCCGGCGAGTAGGAGAGGGAGGCGGTGTGCCGCCCCCAGCAGGCGGACGTCCGCAGGCCCGACTTCTCGTCCGACTTGTCCGCCGCGCACTTGGCGGCCTTCGCGCCGTCCTGGTCCTGCCGCCAGAGGGTGTCGTGCTCGTCACGCCCCTCGCCGGCCTGCCCGATGTACCAGTCCCCGCCGTGGGAGAGGACCCCCCGGACACCGGTGGCCTCGGTCTCGTACGCCTCGGTGGCGACGGCGTCGCTCCAGCGCCCGGTGGTGGTGAGCAGGCCGGTGCGGTCGGCGGTGGTGTCGAGGGCGTAGCGCCAGACGCGGGTGGGCTCCTCACGGCCCGGCTGGAACGACTCGCTCGCGACGAGGCTGGGCCGCGCCGACGTCCGGTCGAGGGAGAGCGAACCGAAGCAGGGCACCCCGTCGTTGTCGCGCGCGTCACAGCCGCCGCCCGCCGCCGGGCTGTAGGTGGCGACCGCCGGCAGCGCGTACCGGTAGTGATGGGCCGACCAGCCGTCGCCGACCTTGCCGATCACATCGCTGTCGGTCACATCGGCGCGGAGGAAGCGAGCCATGTCGAACACGTACAGGGAGTCGTCCTGCCGTCCGCCGCTCTCCGGGCCCCGCGCGGTGACGATCAACTTGTCCTCGTACCAGGCCATGCCGCCGAGCCGGGACCGCAGCCCCTCGAAGCCCTGTCCGTCGGCCTTCGGCACGACCAGCAGAACCCACCGGTACTTGAGGCTCGCGGGGTTCTTGGCGTCGATGAAGGCGACCCTGGTGAGCCCTTCGCCGTCGGTGCTGTCGCCGTTCGTACGGTCGGCACCCGCACCGTCGGCGCTCGTGTCGCCGTCACCCGTCTCGCTGGTCCACCCGGACACGATGACCTGGTTGTTCCGGGACGTGGTGACCGACCGGGGGACCCACTTGTCGTTGACCGCGTCGCCCGGCTCCCAGCAGTACGCCCGTGAGGCCGCCGGTTCGACGGGCAGATTGTCCTTCTCGGAGTCGAAGCAGTCGTCCTCGTCGCGCATCACATGGTTGGCGCTCTCCAGCACCTCGTCGACACCGACCCCACCGCCCATCTCGTCGGCGAGGATGGACAGCCCGGTCTCGTCGGTCAGGGTCTCCCGCAGCTGAAGCCCGCGCAGCTCACCGGCCGAGCCGATCGAGGACAGCGCGCCCGGCGTCTCCCCGCCCGCCGCCTGCGACGTGCTGATCAGCGTGGCCGCCGCCGTGAGCGCCAGCGCGGTCCCCGCCAGGGACGCACGCAGCGCACGTCCCCTTCTGCGTCGACGGTGCCTACCGCGGTGCTTCACAAAACCTCCCGGGGACGGCCAACTGCCTACCGAGAACAAGACCTTGACGCAGAGGCAGGTGGGGCGGCCTGGCAGCGATGCTACGGCAGTGGGACACGTGTCACGCCGAGGACGCGTGAAATACAGGGAGATCCCTCACCCTGGGGACATGATCCGTTCACCGGGAAGGGGGTGCGGCCGGCCCGCCGGTGCCGCTCCCCGCGCCCGCACCACCCCCGGCGCCACCGAATGCGGCAGCAGGTCCAACGGGGCCTCGGGGAGGAGGACTTCGACGTCGGCCCGTTCGGTGAAACGGTACGGCCGGTGGTCGAGGAAGGCGCCGAGGTAGCGGCGTACGCGGGACATCTCGGCGCGGACGGTGACCGTGCGGGCGGGGTCGCCGAACATGTCGTCGGCGAGGGCTGAGGCGCTGCGGCCGCCGCGGTGGAGGGCGAGGAGGTAGAGGAGTTCGGCGTGGCGGGGGGTGAGTTCATGGGTCCAGGAACCGGCGCAGCCTGTGACGGTGACGGTCCAGCGGCGGGGGTGGGAGACGTCGAGGGTGATGTGCGTGGTCGTGGAGGCGGGCGCGGGGTCCGCCGTGGGGCGTATCAGCCAGCCGGCGGGCAGCGGCTCGACGGTGCACAGCCCGAGCGCGGAGAGCCGGCAGCGGCCGGGGGAGAGGGACTTGGGCAGGGCGACGCGGCTGGTGTACGGCATGCCGGTCACCGCGGCCGTCCAGCCGTCCCGGTCGACGGCGATCGCGGGGCCGCCGATACGGGCCAGCACCGGCGCCGCCACCGCCCGCAGTTCTTCGAGCGAGGTCAGGTGCAGTTCTCGTAGCCGGGCCTGGGCGAGCTTGGCGACGGCGTCGACCAGGGCGAGGGTGGAGGGATGCAGGGTCTCCAGGGGGCCACTGATGTCGACCGCGCCGAGGAGACGGCCGTCGCGCGGGTCGGTGATGGGGGCGCCGGTGCAGGTCCAGGGGTGCAGGGCGCGGACGAAGTGCTCGGCGGAGAAGACCTGCACGGGGCGGCGGGAGACGAGGGGGGTGCCGACGCCGTTGGTGCCGATGGTCTCCTCGCGCCAGTCCGCGCCGATCCCGAGACCCTGCCCGTCCGCCTTGCGGAGCACGGCCGTACTGCCCTCGCGCCACAGCACCCGGGCGTCGGCGTCCGCGACCATCATTATGTGCTGCGCGGTGTCCGCGAGGGAGAGCAGCCCCTCGCGCAGGACCGGCAGGACGTGCCGCAGGCGGGTGCTCTGACGGCGGCGCTCGATCTCGTCCTGGCTGAGCAGGTCGGACCGGAAGTCGTGGTCGGGGTCGACGCCGCTGTGGACCATGCGGCTCCAGGACTCCCGGATCGCCGGGCGGGGGGCGGTTTTCGGCCGTCGGCCGTCGAGGGCGGAGGCACGTACCTCGCCGAGGACCCGTGCCGCCCGGGCGGCGTCCGTGGCGGTGAGCCGCGCGACTTCCATCGGCGAGTGCGGCACTCGTTCCTCCCCGGCAGGCCCGATCGCGCCACGGCCCCTGGTGGCCGTGGAAGTCCGGATCTGCGTGACGGCGTTGACTGCGGGCTTCATAGTCTGCCGCTCCTCGGCCACGGAGGGACACACTCCGGCCACAGAGCGCGGACACGTTGCAACCCCCTGCAACTCTGGCGAACCGGCCCTGGCTGCTTGAGACTTGTTCGACGTCGCCCGGTGCGGCGTATGTGCTCCGCTCGAAGGGGCCAGAAAAGCGGGGGTGGTGCCGTGTCGGCGCAGCACCACCCCCGCGTCGTACCACTCGAAAAAGGCCCCCCGCGAAAGGGGGCGTCTCCTGCCCGGCGGCGGCTCAGCTCACCGGACGCGCCCGTTCCACCACCGACGCCAGATCCAGCGTGTGCGGCAGCGTGCCGAAGGCCGTGCCCCAGTCGCCGCCCAGCCGGGAGGCGCAGAACGCGTCGGCGACCGCCGGGGGCGCGTACCGCACGAGGAGCGCGCCCTGGAGGACGAGGGCGAGGCGCTCCACGAGCCGGCGTGCGCGGGCCTCGATGCCGTCGAGATCGGCGAGTTCGGTCAGCAGGTTCTTGATGGCGCCGTCGAGCCGGTGGTCCGCTCCCCGGGCCCGGCCCACTTCCCGCAGGTAGGCGTCGAGGGCCCCCGGTTCCCGCTGGAGTGCCCGCAGCACGTCCAGGGCCTGCACGTTTCCGGCGCCCTCCCAGATGGAGTTGAGCGGGGACTCGCGCAGCAGTCGGGGCATGCCGGACTCCTCGACATAGCCGTTGCCACCGAGGCACTCGGAGGCCTCGACCACGGTCGGGGTGCAGCGCTTGGTCACCCAGTACTTGGCGGCCGGCACCGCGAGCCGCAGGAACGAGCGTTCGGTCTCGTTGCCCGCCTCGGCCGCGTCGTACGCCGCGGCCAGCCGCATCGCCAGCGTCGTCGCCGCCTCCGACTCCAACGCGAGATCGGCGAGGACATTGCGCATCAGCGGCTTGTCGATCAGCCGGCCGCCGAACGCCTCCCGGTACGCGCAGTGGTGCACCGCCTGGGCCACCGCCTGCCGCATCAGGGAGGCCGCGCCCAGCGCGCAGTCCAGCCGGGTGGCCGACACCATCTCGATGATCGTGCGCACCCCGCGGCCCTCGTCCCCGACCCGGCGCGCCCACGTCCCGTCGAACTCGACCTCGGCGGAGGCGTTCGACCGGTTGCCCAGCTTGTCCTTGAGCCGCTGGATGCGGAACACGTTCCGCGAGCCGTCCGCCAGTACCCGAGGCACGAGGAAACACGTCAAGCCGCCCGGCGCTTGTGCCAGTACCAGGAAACCGTCCGACATCGGCGCCGAGCAGAACCACTTGTGGCCCGTCAGCTCGTACGTCCCCTCCTCGGCCAGGGGGCGCGCCCCGGTCGTGTTGGCGCGTACGTCGCTGCCGCCCTGCTTCTCGGTCATGCCCATGCCGAAGAGGGCCCCGGCCTTCTGGTCGGCGGGCCGCAGATCCCAGTCGTAGAGCGGGGACGTCAGCCGCGGCTCCCACTCGGCGGCGAGTGCCGGGTCCGTGCGCAGGGCGGGTACCGCCGCGTGGGTCATGGACAGCGGGCAGCCGTTGCCGGCCTCGACCTGGGACCAGACGACGAACCCGGCCGCGCGCCGTACATGCCCGCCCGGACGGGTCCAGGCCGCCGTCAGCCCCGCCGAGACGCCCTTGCCGAGCAGCCGGTGCCAGGACGGGTGGAACTCCACCTCGTCGATCCGGTTGCCGTACCGGTCGTGCGTGCGCAGCTTCGGCGGATTCTCGTTCGCCAGCCGTCCCCACTCCTGCACCTGCACGGAGCCCGCCGTACGGCCGAGCCCCGACAGCTCGCCCCGCGCCTCGTCGAGGAGGTCCGGGGCCAGATGCCGGTCGACCGCCTCCGCCAGGGCCCGGTCGGCGCTGAAGACGTCGTAGTCCACCAGGGGCGGAGCCTGATTGGTCACTTCGTGGGTGCGGGCAGCCATATCTGGAACCTACCCCTCGGCAGCGCATCGGCACCGCGACGCCCACCGGTGTCCGGTGGGCAGGCCCGGGCAGGTGCCCGGCGCCGGACCCGTTCTGTCCGGCGCCGGACGGCTGGTCTCGGCTCAGACGGGCGCCGCCAGCTCGCCCGTCCCCAGTTCACCTGTGCCGAACTCGTCCTCCGGGTCCAGTACGCCCTCCCCGTACTGCTCCAGCGGCCACCCCGGCCGGTAGATGGTGTCGAGGTAGCGCTCGCCGAGGTCCGGGGAGATCGCCACCGCCGTGATGTCGGGGGAGCCGTTGCGGTTCAGCCAGTCGGTGGCGCCGCTGACGACCGTGCCGGTGGAGCCGCCGAAGAGGAAGCCGCGCCGGGCCATGCGGTGACAGGCCCGTACGGTGTCGATCTCCTCCACCCGGACGACGTCGTCCACACAGGACGGGTCGAGCAGCGCCGGGGGCACGCTCGTGCCGAGCCCCGGGATCATCCGGCGGCCCGGCGCCCCGCCGAAGGCGACCGACCCCACGCTGTCCACGGCGACGATCCGCACCCGGCGCCGTCGTTCCCAGAACCACTGGGCGCAGCCCATCAGCGTCCCGGAGGTGCCGACCCCCACGAACAGCACGTCCAGCCGCGGGAACTGCCGGGCGATGGCGGGCGCGGTGGTGCGGTAGTGCGCCCGCCAGTTCGCCTGATTGGTGTACTGGTCGAGCCACACGTACTCCGGGTCGGCGGCGCACAGCGCGCGGACGTACGCGATCCGCGCGCCGAGGAAACCGCCGTGCGGATCCGGCTCGGAGATGACGTGCACCCGGCTGCCCAGCGCCTCGATCAGGCGCCGGGTCTGCGGATTGCACCGGGAATCGGTCACGCACAGAAACCGATAACCCCGGCTCGCCGCGATCATGCTCAGCGCGACGCCGAGATTGCCGGACGACGACTCGACGAGCGTCGAGCCCGGCCGGAGACATCCGTCCCGTTCGGCGGCCCGCACCATCTCGGTCGCGGCCTTGAGCTTGATCGAGCCGGCGAAGTTGAATCCCTCGCATTTCAGGAAGAGCTCGTGTCCGACGACCTGGCGCAGATCGACGTACAGCTCCTCTTCGTTGAAGTCCGTGGGAACGGATATGACTGGCACTGCGGCCCCCCTGGTTGTGCACTGTGGTACTCGCTGCGCCCGGCAGGTCAGCCGTGGCGGCGCAGCTCGTGGAAGAAGTCGTCCACGACCCGTAGTCCGCCGGAGCGGGCCACTTCGTCGTGGACATAACCGCCGACCGCGAGGTCGAGGACCCCGAGGCCGAAGGGCGAGAAGATCACCGGACGGTCCGTCGGCACGGTCGCCCGGCCGGTGAGGACGTCATGGAGCGTTCCATCGAGGAAGTCCCGTGCGCCGGTGAGCTGTTCGGTCAGGTGCGGTGACGTGTTCGCCTTGAGACAGTGCTCGACGTCGTCGACGAAGTTCGCCGACGCGAGCAGCACCTCGGGCGCGAGATCGCGCAGCGACACGTGCAGCACCAGCGGGTGGTGGGCGAACCACTTCGGTTCGTGGATGTGCGGCTCGCCCGCGATCGTCGCGAAGACCACCAGGTCGCTCGCCCGGATCACGTCCTCGGCACTCTCGTGCACGGTCACGCGCCCGCTCGCGTGGGACCGTTCCAGGTACCCCCGGAACCCGGCCGCGCTGTCGGCGGACAGATCGTGCACCCCCACCTCCTCGAACGCGAAGCCCGTCGCCTCGAGGAAGGTGTGGATGTACCGGGCGATCAGGCCCGTGCCGAGGAATCCGACCCTGGCCGGGCGCGGCGCCCCCCGGCGCTCGCTCAGCCGGTCGGCCGCCAGTGCCGCCGACGCGGCCGTCCGGGTGGCGCTGATGACCGAGGCCTCCAGGCACGCGAACGGATAGCCGGTGGTGTGGTCGTTGAGGATCAGCACGGCGGACGCGCGCGGCAGCCCGGACGCCGTGTTCTCCGGGAAACTGGAGATCCACTTCAACCCGTCCACCTGGAACTTCCCGCCCAGCGAGGCGGGCAGCGCGATGATCCGCGAGGACGGACGGTCGGGGAAGCGGAGGAAGTACGACGGCGGATTGACCGTGTCGCCCGTGTCCCCCGCTCCGTGCAACAGGTAGGCGGATTCGACCAGGTCGACGATCTCCCCCTCCCGGCCCCGCAGGGCCTGCTGTACCTGGGCGCCGGAGATCACGGCGAAACCCGGAACCTCGGTCATCGGAAGCTCACCTCGTCCTTCGCGTCGGAGTCCTTCGAGTCGGGGTCCTGCGAGCGGGAGTCCTGCGAGCGGGAGTCCTGTGTGTCGGAGTCCCGCGTGGCGCAGTCGGTCGGCCGTACCGGATCCGCCAGGCCCACCAGCACCTCGCGCGGCCCTTCGAAGGGCTCACGGCTGTGGGCGGAGCGGATGTTGTCGACGAGCAGGAGGTCGCCGGGCCGCCACGGTTCGCGGACGGTGTGCGCCTCGTAGATCTCGTTGAGGGTCCGGACGGCGTCCTCGCCGATCGGATCGCCATCGCCGTAACGGGTGTTGAAGGGCAGACCGTCGGCTCCGTACATGTCCACCAGGTACTCGCGCACCTCGGCGTCCATGGTCCATTCGTTGAGGAACGCGATCTGGTTGAACCAGCAGCGCCGGCCGGTCATCGGATGGCGGAGCACGGCGGCGCGCCGCTGCCGGGTGTGCAGGGAGCCGTCGGGCTGCCAGGCGAACTCGATGGCGTGCGCCCGGCAGTAGGCCTCGACGACGGTCCGTTCGTCGGTGCCGAACGCCTCGGCGACCGACGCGCCGATCTCGTCGTTGTACGAGCGGGTGAGCAGCCAGCCGTCCCGCTCGAACCGCTCGGTCAACTCGGGTGGCAGCGCGGCGAGTACGGCCTCCGCGTCGGCGACCCCGGTCGCCCCGCCCCGCTCGGCGGCTTCGAGGCAGGCGAAGAGCATCAGGCCGGGGAACTCCACCGTGTAGCTCAACTCGTGGTGCATGCACATCGGTTGGTTCGGCGGCCAGGCCGTCGAGGAGTACACGCCGTCCGCGTACGTCCGCCGCGGCGCGAAGGCCTCCTTCTCGCTCATCAGCGTGTCCGCCAACGCCCGGAAGACGGCTCCGACTTCGGTGGCGTCCCGCAGCCCGAGACCGCGCACGAGCACCGAGCCGTGCTCGGCGACGGCGGCACGCAGGGCCTCCCGTCGCCCGGCGACCCAGTGGGCAGCGGGATCGGCGGGGGAGACCATGAGCAGCGGCGGCCTGCCGGCCGCCGACTCGATGTCCGGTAGCGGCAGGGCAGTTGAGGAGGGCGCCGCCATCCCCGTGTTCTTGCGACGGCGGCTCGCGGCGCCTCGGCGGCTCAGGAAACTCATGACGTCGGCCTCCCTACGGTGTTCGCGCCGGCCCTCGTGTCGATCAGCCCGGCCAGGTCGGACAGCACCGGATACGCGGTCACGTCCTTGGGGGACACCGCCCGGTCCAGGGCGATCGCGAGCTTCACCGCCGACAGCGAGGTGCCGCCCCGGTCGAAGAAGTGGTCGCGACGGCCGATCAGGGACCGCGCCACACCGAGCACCTCGGCCCACGCGGTAGCCAGCCGCTCCTCCGTCGGCGTGGCCGGAAGCCCGCCCGACTCGCCTGGCACGGCGGGGAGTTGTTCGGCCAGCGTGGTGAGCGTCCGCCGGTCGATCTTGCCGTTGGCGGTCAGCGGCAGGCTCTCGCGCCAGTGGAACACCGACGGCACCATGTACGCCGGCAGCGAGGCCGCCAGCCGGTCCCGCAGCTCCTCGCCCGCGAGCGGACGCCCGGAGTGGAAGGCGACCAGATGCGCGCCCTTGGCGACCACCACCGCCCCGTCCCGCACACCCGCCACCCGCAGTAGCGCGTTCTCCACCTCGCCGATCTCGATGCGGAAGCCGCGCACCTTGACCTGGGTGTCCCGGCGGCCCAGGAACTCCAGCTTGCCGTCGGGCCGCCAGCGCCCGTGGTCACCGCTGCGGTACAGCCGCTCACCCGGCAGGTACGGGTCGGTGGTGAAGGCCCGCCGGGTGCGCTCGGGATCGTTGACGTACCCCCGCCCGACACAGACCCCGGAGAAGACGATCTCCCCCGGAGCGCCCAGCGGGACGAGGGAGAGGTGTTCGTCGACGACGTACACACGGACGTTGCGGACCGGACGGCCCAGCGGCACCCGGCCCCCCTCCGGAGCCCGGTCCATCACCTCGTGGTTGGTGTCGTCCGAGGTCTCCGTCAGCCCGTAGGCGTTGACCAGGGGAATCCCCGGCTCGGTGGCGAACCAGCGCTCCGCCAGCTCCTTCTTCAGCGCCTCCCCGGTGACGGAGACCCGGCGCAGATCGGGCAGTTCCCGGGGCGTCTGCTCCAGATGGGCGAGGACCGCTTCGAGGTACGACGGCACGACCTGGAGCACGTTCACCCGGCCGTCGGCGATCCGGTCGACGAACTGTTCGACGTCCAGGATCGCCTCCTGCTCCACGAGCAGCGTCCGACCGCCGACCAGCGGCGCGGCCAGCAGCTGCCACAGGGAGATGTCGAAGCACTGGGGCGCGGTCTGCGCGACCACGTCCCCCTCGCCGATGTCGAGGTCGTCCAGCTTGGCCTGAAGATGGTTGAGCATGCCGGCGTGCTCGCACATCGCGCCCTTGGGCTCGCCCGTGGAACCGGACGTGAAGTAGATGTACGCCAGCCGGTCCGGCGCGATCTCCATGCCGAGGTCGGAGTCCGGATGGGCCTCGTCGTACGCCTCCCCGACGAGCAGCCGCTGCACCCCGGGCAGCGCGGGCAGGGCCTCGTCCAGGGTGGCCGTGCTGCCCTCCTCGGTGAGGACCAGCTCGCAGCCGGCCCGGGCGAGGGTGGAGGCGATGCGCTCGGCGGGGAAGTGCGGCTCGACGGGCAGATAGGCCCCGCCGGCCTTGAACACCGCGAGGACGGCCGCCATCCAGTCCAGGTTCCGCTCGGTCACCACCGCGACGACGCCCTCACGGCCGAGGCCCCGGACCAGCAGGGCCCGACTGAGCTGGTTGGCACGGGAGTTGAGCTCCCGGTAGGTCCAGCGGCGGTCGCCGTGCACGGCCGCGACGGCGTCCGGGTGCGCCACGACCCGCTGCTCGAACAGCTCGTGCACCCGGCGGTCGGGCAGTTCACGGTATGGTCCGGCCAACCCGTCGAGCTGGAACCGGAGTTCGTCGTGCGACACCAGGCTGCGCCGCCCGTGCTCGGCGTCCGGATCGGCGGCCAGCCGGGTGAGCGCGGTGACGTGGTACCCGGCGATCCGGGCCGCGCCGTCCTCGTCGAGCACCTCGGTGCGGTACCGCAGCCGCAGCGCGGGCCCGTCGTCGCGATACACCAGCCCCACCCGCAGGACCACCTCCTCGCCGAGGTCGCCGTCGCCTCCGCTCGTGTCGAGCACGGTCTCGAACGGCGGCTCGGCGAGGCCGAGTTCGCGCCGCAGGGTGTCGACCGGGAAGTCCGCGTGCGTGAGCAGCTCCGTGGTGACGCGGTGGGTGTGCCCCAGCAGGTCGCGCCAGGTGTCGCCGGGCGCGGTCGTGAGCCGGCACGGCAGCAGCCGGCCGTCCTCCATCCAGCCGGTGGTGACCTCGTGCTCGCCCGACAACGCGGCGAGCACCTTGGCATGGGCGGCGAGCACTGCGGCCGTACCGTCCGAAGCGGCCAACGGCCCCTCCGGAAGCGCCACTTCGTAGGCGGCGACGCCCTTCACCGGATCGGCGCTCCACCGCGGAACCACGGTCCGCCCCCCGGCGGTGAGCACCTCGTGCCAGTACTTCCGGGCAGCGGTGCCCGACTCCGACTGATCCATCATTTCCCCCCGATTCACCGTTCTCCGGTGGTTTCCGTAGCCGGGTTCCCGCCCCAGCGCGCGTGCGGCGGCACCTCCTCGCCCTTCATCAGGAAGGAGTCCGGCGCGAGCACGGCCCCCTCGCCCAGCACCACGCCGTAGTGGACGAACGCTCCGACCTCCAGCGTGCAGCGCGCGCCGATCGTGACGTGGTCGGACTTGTAGGTGCCGTCCTCCTGCGAATGCGCCTGGATCTTGCTGCCCGCGGCCAGCGTGCAGTCGTCCCCGACGGCCGTCAGCGTCCGCTCGGTGATGACCACCCCGTCGTCGAAGACCCGTCGTCCGATCCGGACCCCCAGCAGCCGCCAGACGAGGTTCTTGTACGGAGTGCCGCTGAGCACCTGTATGTGTGTGTCCCGCAGCTTCCACAGCCGCTCCTGCCGCCAGAAGAGCGGGTCGTAGATGGAGCACAACCGCGGCCGCAGCGGCCGGAAGCGGGTCATGGACCGTTCCACCAGCGTGTAGTACAGGACGGTGAACACGAGCGCCGCCAGGGGCAGCGCGGCGAGCGCGAGCAGTCCCGCCATGCCGTCCCCGTGCCCGTACAGGTCGAAGGCCGCGAAGCCGAGGACGGTGAGCGCGAAGGTGTGCAGCCAGCGCAGGAACAGGAACAGCCCCATCGAGCGCAGGTTGAAGCGGTTCTTCGCGGCGAGCCGGCGGCGCAGTTCGTCACCCTCGCGCAGATGGTCGAAGCGGGTGTCGCGCTCCACCGAGCGGGGGATCTCGAAGGGCGGCGAGCCGAGCAGCCCGACCCCCTCGCGGATCTCGCCGTCGAGCGGGACCAGCACCTTCGTGGCCAGCAGACAGTTCTCGCCGGTCCGGCCACCGACCGGGTAGGCGATGAAGTTGCCCAGGAAGTTGTGCCCGCCGATCGCCGTCCGGGACACCCGGAACGACGTGGCGGAGTAGTCCGCGTTCATGACCGAGAGACCGTCCGCGACCATCGTGCCGCTGCCGACCGTCACCAGGTACGGCGTCTCGTGCCGCACCTCCGTGCCGAAGTTCGACCCGGTCTGCTCGACGCGCGAGAGGTCGTATCCGAGGGCCTTGAGGTACGGGACGATGTAGGAGCTGTCGCCGCACAGCCACGTGAAGAGCTTGAGGTTGGTCAGCCGGGTGATCGCGCGGTGCACGGAGTAGTGGAAGCCGTACAGCGGGTAGACGCGGTCCGGGCGGACCAGCGGGCGCAGCAGTCGGGGCACGACGAACACGACGACGGCTGCGACGACGAGGGAACCGGCGAACAGCACGAGCGACAGGGCCAGTGCCTCGAGGTAGAAGCGCGCCGACGCGATGTGCCGCGACGCCGGGTCGAGCAGGGTGTCCAGCGAGGGCGCGGCGGTGAGCAGCAGATACGCGCCGCCGAGGGTCAGCGGCACATACAGCAGCAGTGTCTGGAGCAGGGCGGCGCATCCGTATCCGGCCCGCCGGAGCCTGCCGCAGTCGGCCGGGGCGACCCGGATGTGGTCCACGTCCGTGCGCCGAGCCGGGGAGCCGTGCCAGCTCTGCCCGGCCGGGACCGCCTCGCCGGCGCGCAGTGCGGAGGAGTGGCCGAGCTGGGAGCCGTCGCCCAGGGCGGTGTCGATGTCGAGCACGGTGTGCTCGCCGACGAAGACGTCCCGGCCGAGGGTCACCGGGCCGGTGCGGATCCGCCCGGCGCGCGCCCGGTAGCAGAGGAAGAAGGATTCCTTGCGGATCACCGTGCCCGCGCCGATCGTCAGCAGATCGGTGCAGACCGGGAGGGTGCGGCTGAGGATCGTGACGCCCGGGCCGATCCGGGCGCCGAGGGCCCGCAGGTACAGCACGTACAGCGGGTTGCCGACGAACAGGATCATCGGGCTGGTGCGCAGCAGCGCCTTGACGATCCAGAACCGTAGATACGCCGGACCCCACACGGGGAACTCCCCGGGCTTCCACCGCCCGATCAGCAGCCACTTGGCGACGACCGGCAGGGTGCACAGGGCGAGGAAGGCGAGCGCGCCGAAGAGCGCCGACCGGAGATAGACCGCGACGATGCCCGAGGCGTCCGCCACCCACTCGTACCCCAGTACGTATCCGGACGTGGCCAGCAGGGAGTACGCGGCGAAGAGGAGCAACTGCAGCGCCCCGCACAGGACGTACCGGAACGTGTTGCCCGGTGGTGTGACCTCAGCGGGTACCGGCGGGGCGGCCGGCGGTGGCGGTGCCTCGGTGAGCGCGGCCGCGAGGCCGCGGATGGTCGGGTGGCCGTAGACGTCCCGTATGGACACCGACGGCAGATCGGGGTGCTTCCTGACGCGGGCACAGAAATGGGCCATCGTCAGGGAGTTGGCGCCCAAGTCGTCGAAGAAATGGCTTTCTGCGGGCACATGTTCGATACGTGCGACGCCGGCCAGAAGTTCGGCGAGGAGTCGCTCGGTGGCGGTGTACGATTCCGCCGCGTCCGGCTCGGCCGCCTGGACCTCACCCGGTTTTTCCACCACGTGTCGTGGCACTGGCAATGTCATTGAATTTCTCCGCGACAGGTATTGCGAGGGAAGGCGCCCGGGGGTGAACGGGACGGCGCGCGGAATGACAGAAGGAGAGGGGATGGAGAGCGGTGACGGGTGGGGCGGAATTGATCAGGCCTGGTCGGAGCCTGCGTGAATCCCCCGGTGCGCGTTGCGCCGGTACCTGGTCCAGGTGGGCGCAACGGAATGCAATCCGGATTCTTTCGGTACGTTCGGGAACGGGTCAAGGCGGGTCGGGTAATTGACGCTTTCCCACCCCTTTTCCGATCTCTTCCGGCCCGTCGGACCCGGTTCGACCCAAGGCTTCAGCGGGGAACTTTCCAAAAAGCGGGTACAAGCGTGCCCGAACGTTCCACTTCTGGTCCCTCACTGATTCGGCCAGCACGTTCATGACAGAAAAGGAGATTCGGAATCACCTTTGTTTTCTGCTGGGTTTCCTTTTGTTTGCTGCCCCGTGACGCGACCGGAGGGAAGCCTGCGCCGCACGCGGACCCCGCCGCGGCGGGCGGCACCGGGAGGTGAGGGCGGCACGCCCGGCCGGATACCTTTAGGGCGTGCAGCCAGCAAGTCAGTCACCCCCACCACCCGAGAGCCCCCATGGGCGTCTCCACCGCGCGCGTGCCCTCTACCGGAACGTCTCCAAGCGCAGGACCGCCTGGCTGCTCCTGAAGGACACCGTCAACTCCTGCATCGAGTACCGCATCCTGGGCCTCGCGGCCGAGGCGGCGTTCTTCACGCTGCTCTCCGTGCCTCCGCTGCTGCTCAGCATGATCGGCCTGCTCGGCTACGTCGACGACTGGACCGGCGCCGACACCATCGCCAGCCTGGAGCTCAACCTCCTGGAGGCCTCGCGCACCGTCCTGTCCGACAAGGGCGTCGCCGAGATCGCGCAGCCCATCCTGGACGACGTGATGAGGGGCGGCCGCCCCGACGTCATCTCGATAGGGTTCCTCTTCGCCCTGTGGTCCGGGTCCCGCGCGGTGAACGTCTTCATCGACACCATCACCGTCATGTACGGCCTCGACGGCGTCCGCGGCATCGTCAAGACCCGCCTCATGGCGTTCCTGCTCTTCATCGTGGCCCTGCTGATCGGGTCGGTCGCCCTGCCGCTGATGGTCGCCGGCCCCGACGCCGTCGTCCGGATCGTCCCGTGGTCGGCGACCGTCGTCCAGGTCCTCTACTGGCCCGTCGTGATCGTCCTGTCCATCGTCTTCCTGACGACGCTCTACCACGTCTCGGTTCCGGTCCGTTCCCCCTGGGTCGAGGACGTCCCGGGCTCCCTCATGGCCCTCGGCATGTGGGTCCTCGGCAGCTTCCTGCTCCGCATCTACCTCACCAGCACGGTCGAGGGGGCGACGATCTACGGCTCCCTGGCCGCCGCCGTCGCCGTCCTCCTCTGGATCGGTGTGAGCGCCTTCGCCGTACTGGTCGGCGCCGCCGTCAACGCCGCCATCGACCGCGTCTGGCCCGCCGCGGCCACCGCCGCCGCCCGCGCCGCCAACGAGCGCCTCCGCGAGGAACAGGCCGCCGAGTACGTCGCCCGCGCCGCCGCCGCCCGCTCCCACGACCCCGAGGACCCGGACATGCCGTCCGAGTTCCCGGAGCGGTGGTCACGCTTCCTGCCGCCGGAGGACGTGACGTCACGGCTGCGGTCACCTGTGAAGAAGGGGGACGACTA
Organism: Streptomyces sp. CA-210063; assembly: GCF_024612015.1. Taxonomy (NCBI): domain Bacteria; kingdom Bacillati; phylum Actinomycetota; class Actinomycetes; order Kitasatosporales; family Streptomycetaceae; genus Streptomyces; species Streptomyces sp. CA-210063. The sequence continues at coordinate 2,173,697 of NZ_CP102512.1, read as the reverse complement.
GCGCCCTGAAGGGGCGCGGGGAACTGCGCGATCAGCCACGGACGGTCCGCGGTCCGCAGAGCACCCGCACCTCCAACGGCGCTCACGCTCACCTCCGAGGCGTGGCGGTGCCCGGGGGTAGTGCGCGGTTGCTCGTTCGGTCCCCGCGCGCCCCGGGGCATGCTGGGGAGCCCCTTTGTTCACAGGCGTAGCCTTTTCGTGTGTATGCGGAAAGGGCGTCTCGGCTGGGCGGGGCCGTCGTGTGGACGAACACGCCGAGTGGTTCGGGCGAGCCCGGGGCCGGGCGCATTCTGCCGGACGGGTGCATGGATCTGCTGTGGAACGACGGGCGGCTGTTGGTCGCCGGGCCCGATACGACGGCGTACGTCACCGAAGGCCCGCCCAGCAGCTGGGCGGGCCTCCGCTTCTACCCCGGCACCGCGCCCGCCTATCTGGGTGTGCCCGCGCATGAGCTGCGTGACCGGCGCGTGGAGCTTGCCGAGCTGTGGTCACCGGCGCTCGTACGGCGGCTCACCGCCCGGGTGAACGCGGCGGCCGACCCGGCGAGCGGGCTCGAAGAGGTGGCCCTGGAGCGGGCGGCCGATGGGGGGCGGCCCGATCCGCTGCTGCGGCGGATCGTCGTCGCGCTGGACGCGGGGCGGCCGGTCGCCGCGACCGCCGACGAACTCGGGCTCGGGGTACGGCAGTTGCACCGCAGGTCGCTCGCCGCGTTCGGGTACGGGCCCAAGACGCTGGCGCGGGTGCTACGGCTGCGAAGGGCGCTCGCGCTCGCCCGGGACGGGGTGCCCTTCGCCGAGACGGCGGCCCGGACCGGGTACGCCGATCAGGCACATCTCGCGCGTGATGTACGGGAGTTGGCGGGGCTGCCGCTCGGCGAACTGCTCGGCGGACGATAGCGGGTGCCCGGTGCCCGGTGCCCGGTGCCCGGTGCCGGTGCCGGTGCCGGTGTCGGTTGCGGCGGCGGGTCGGCTACTCGGGGGCGGACGTCGGCAGTGGCGCGAAGAGGTCGACCCCGTTCCCGTCGGGGTCCTGGATCACGGCGTACCGCTGGCCCCACACCGCGTCCCACGGCTTCAGCTCGCCCTGGTACCCGGCGTTCACCAACTCCTCGTACACCGCGTCGACTTCGGCGGGACTGTCGCACAGGAGCGCGAGCCCGGCGCCGCCGCCCGTCCCCGGACGGTACTGGGGGAAGAAGGAACGGACGGTCTCCTCGGTGTCGAGCATCAGCCGCAGACCGCCGGGCAACTGGGCCTCGGCGTGCGGCTGGTTCTCGGCGCCCTCGGGGAAGGCGAAACCGAGCCGGCGGTAGAAGGTGACGGAGGCGGCCATGTCCGAGGCCACCATGCCGATCGCATCGAGTCGTGGAGTCATACGGTCACCGTAGGCGGGCCGGCGCCGGCCGGTCTTGAAGGAATCGGACACCTCACGCTCCTCGCGAGACCCGCACGCCGACGCCTGCCGCGGCGCGAGGGAACCATGTGAGTAAGCGCTCTCGCGGGAACGGACTCTTTGGCTCACCTGTGGAACAACTGTGCGGCAGGATGGAGGGCATGTTCCGTACCGCACGTGTTCTGCTGCCCCTGGCGTTGCTGCCGTTGCTGCTCACGGCCTGCGGGACCGAGAAGGTCGTGGCCGCGGGCCGGGAGCCCCTGATGCCTGCCCCCGACCCCGCCGAGCTGCACGCCCGCGCCGAGGCGCTGGGCATCGCGCCGGGGCTCGTCCATGTCACCGAGTCGCCCGGATTCATGCTGGCCCGGCAGTCGGTCGGCGTGTACGGCGACGACGGCTTCTCCGCCGTCTACTGGTCCCGGAAGAACAGCGCCCAACTCCTGCTCCTCGTCGACCACGGCACGATGAACGCCCAGAACTGCCCCGAGCACCCGCTCGGCCAGGGCACGGGTACGTCCGTCGGCTGCGAGCGCGACGGGGACACCTGGTACCGGACCTCGGCGGGACAGCACGAGTACGCCGTACCGGAGGACGGCCATGTCGTCCGGATCAGCGCCGCCACGGCCGCGGTCGACCGCGACGTCCTGCGCGCGGCGGCCCTCGCCGCGCACCGCCCCACCGACGCCGAACTCGCCTTCCTCCTCCCGCCCCGCCACCACGACAAGCCCCCGCCCCCGCACGACGGCATGCCGATCCAACGCGGCGACCTGCCCCCGGCGGGCGACGGCGCACCGAACAACGAGGTGGGCACGTCGGGCTGAGCCCCGGCCAGGACTGGAACGGTCCAGTCGGGCGCGGCCGTTCGACGCGGCCGGGCCCCGAAGAGAGTCGGCCCATGCCGGCGGCCCGCATCTCCTCCGGCGAAACGCCGGCCGCCCGCTCCGACCAGGACCGCACCCTGCTTCAGGACCGCATTCCGGTCCCGTGACGCGCATCACAGGGAACTCGGGGGTGGCGGAATGGCAGAACCAGGTATGGAGCCACTATTCCGGGCCCGCGTCCGAGCGGGCGACGAGGACTCCTTCAGGGTGCTGTTCCGCGAGCACGGGCGGGCGGTGTACAACCACTGCTTCCGCCTGACCGGCGACTGGTCGGTCGCTGAGGACTGCGTCTCACTGGTGTTCCTCGAAGCCTGGCGGATACGGGAGAAGGTCGACCCGCACGGCGGAAGCCTGCTGCCGTGGCTGCTGGGGATCGCCACGTACGTCGTGCACCACCGAAGACGCACGGCCCGGCGGCACCGGGCCCTGATGGAGCGAATGCCCCCGCCCGGCCTGTTGCCCGACTTCGCCGACGAGGTGGTCGGCCGGCTCGAGGACCAGGAGCGGATCGCCGCGCTGCGCAAGGCGCTGGACCAGTTGTCGCGGCCGGACCGCGAGGTGCTGGCGCTGTGCGTGTGGGCCGGGCTGGACTACGCCGCGACCGCCGAGGCGCTGGGGGTGCCGGTGGGCACCGTCCGCTCCCGGCTGTCCCGGGCGCGTGGTCGGCTGCAGAAACTGACGCAGAAAAATCTTGACGGTGACACGGAACCTGCGGCCGCGAGACGGCAGCAGACAGGTGACCGCCACGAGGCGGTCCGGCCGAGCGGGGACAACGGAAGGGGACTGCGGTGAGCTGGGACGGAGACCGGGACGACGACGTCCGAGAACTGCGCCGGCTGCTGGCCGTGCCGGCCGAGCGGGACCTCCCCGCCGGCCGACGGATCCAGCGTGAGGAACACCTGATGCGCAGTTGGCGGACGATGGAAAAAGAACGCACCGGCGGGCGCGAGCACGGGCGCCGCGTGCGAAAGCGGTTCGCGTGGGGGCTGGCCGCAGCGTCGATCGTGGCCGGCGTGGCGGTGGCGGTGCCGGTGCCGGGCGGGACGGAGACTCCCGCCTACGCGGTGGAGAAGAACCCGGACGGCACGCTGACCATCTCCGTCCGCGACCTCGACTGGTGGGGGGACCCCCAGCACTTCGAGCGGCTGGCACGCGAGATCCGGGCCGCCGGCTTCACCGCGATCGTCGACAAGATTCCCGCGGGCAAGACGTGCCGGCTCGATCGGGGAACGCCCCTGAATCAGCAGAAGACCGGCGACGGCAAGGGGGGCTACCAGTACGTCATGACGCATGCGGACGCGTATGTGGTCGAGGAGTACCTGCCCGGGTCCGGTCCGAAGGGGTCGGACATGAGAACGGCCCAAGCTTTCCGGTACATGTTCTTCAAGGGCCAGGTCAAGCCGTGCGACCCCGTGAGCCGTCCCCAGTTGAAGCCGCCGCAGTGAGGCGGTGACGCGGCTGTGGTCCGCCCGGGGCCGAGCTGGCCCGGGCGGACCACAGCCGCGACTAGGGGACCCGGCCTACACCAGCCGCTGGGGCGCCCAGCACTGGCAGAAACCCCTCACCCGCACCACCCGCACCACCACTCGCCACGGCGCGGCCGCCGTGGCGATCGGCAGGCGCGCCCAGGGACACCCGATCCGGCGACGGACGGCACCGCCCCCTGCTCACCGGAGCGATGAGCAGGGGCATCGGACCGTCCAGGCCCGACCAGGCATTCCCGGGCGTGAGGGAACCCGCCCCCGCATCCCCGGACCACGGACACGATCCGTGCGCGCCGGACGCGGAGCGAAAGCGGGCGACCAGAACACCCAATACCGTTCGGGTTGTTCGGCTGAGCATGAGTCCTGGCAACAGGACTCACTCCCGCTCAGTCTTTAGGAACGGTTCCCGGCGCCCTGCGGGCCGAACGCCGTCATGAAGCGGTCGCGGAACTTGTCCATCCGCCACACCGGGGTGTCGTCGGCGGGCTTGAGGCCGTCCGTCCAGTCCCAGTCGGCGATCTTCTCCAGTACCTCGGGGTCCTGGGCGACGATCGAGACCGGCACGTCATGGCTGGGATTGGCACCGGTGACCGTCTTGTTGGGCTGGTGGTCGCCGAGGAAGACCAGGACGGTGTCCTTCGAGCCGTACTTCGCGACATAGTCGACGAGGCTGGTCACCGAGTACTGGATGGACTTGCGGTACTCGTCGCGGACGTCCGAGGGGTCCTTCCAGACCTCCTTGGGGTCCTTGCCCTCCGCCTTCTGGAGCGAGTGGTAGACCGAGCCGTCGCCGATCCGCTCCTCGGGGATCGTGCTCGGGATGGGCGCCCACGGGTTGTGGCTGGAAGTCAGGATGATCTCCGCCATCATCGGCTCACGGTCCCGCTTGCCGTGCTCCAGCTCCTCGAACGCCTTCAGCGTGTACTGGTCGGGCATCGTCGACCAGCTGAACTTCGGGCCTTTGTAACCGAGTTGGTCGGAGTCGTAGATGTGGTCCAGGCCGAAGTACTTGCCCTCCGGCCAGGCCATCTGGGTGCCCGGCACGATGCCGACCGTGCGCCAGGCGCCGGTGCGGCGGAACGCCTCGGTGAGGGTGAGACGGTCGCTCGCGACGAGGTTGGCGTAACGCGACTGGTTCTTGATCCACAGACCGGACAGGAACGTGGAGTGGCCGAGCCAGCTGCCGGCGCCCGTGATGGGGGAGCGCAGCCAGCCGCTCCGCGACGCGTACCCGGCCTCCTCCAGCTCCTTCGTCTTCTGCGTGAGCGTCTCACCGAGCGGCTCGCCCATCTGCGGGTCGTCGATCGCGGAGCGGCCGTAGCTCTCGATGAACGTGATCAGTACGTCCTTGCCGCGCAACCCCGTCAGCAACTGGTCCGGCGGTACGTCGGCGAAGGCGTCGACCGCCGCCTGCTTCTCGAACGCCTCCCCGTCCTTCAGACCGTCGCTCACCGCCTCGATCCGGTTCTCCACGAGGGTCGCCGCGCTGTGCGAGGCCACCGGTGTGTCGGCGACCTCCAGCGTCAACGTCGAACAGGTGATCCATGCGGTTCCGAGGACCAGCAGCGTACGGCTCGCCGTGTGCCGGTGGCGCACCATCAGCCGGCTGATCCGCACGACTGCGAGTGTCATCAGCGCCGGCAGCGCGAGCGCCAGCGCGATCACCCCGATCGTGGCAACCCGCGCGACCGCGCCGCCCAGCGAGTCCTTCATGAACGACTGTGCGTCGTCCAGCAGGATCCAGTCCAGCACCAGGTCGAACGGGCGGTCCAGGGTCCAGTACGACCCCATGTCCAGCACCTTGACGATCATCAGCAGCCCGAGCACCACCCCGACGACCACCACCGCCACGCGCCGCGCCCTCGGCGGCAGCACCAGCAGCAGCGCCGCCACGAGGATTCCCTCCGCCGGGATCCGCAGGAAACGGCCGACCTCGATGTTGGTCACGTCGTTCGGCACCAGCAGCACGAACATGACGAGAGCGACGGCCAGTCCGGTCACGGCCCAGGCGACGGCACGCGCGGCCCGGGGGTGCTTGGTGCGCCAGCCGGAGGGTGGTGCGACGGGGGCGGGGGCCGACGTGGATGCGGGCTCAGGATCGGGTGCGGGGGCCGACTCGGCCTCGGGGTCGGGTGCGGCTGCCGACTCGGCCTCGGACTCGGGGGCCGGCTCGGCCGCAGGGTCGGGTGCGGCTGCCGGCTCGGCCTCGGGCTCGGGCTCGGGGGCCGGCTTGGCCTCAGGCTCGGGTTTCCCCGTATCCGGCTCCGCCGGCTCCTCGGCCTCCGCCTTGGTCTCCGTAACCGCTTCCCGCTCCGGAGGGGCCGCGTCCTCCGGGGCCGTGTCGTCGTCCGGTGCCGGTGTCGGTCCCGGAAGCTGCGGAGAGCGTATGTGCGACAACCCGAAGGTCCTTCCCTGTGGAGCATGTGGAGCTCAGTGCTGGTGGAGCGGAGGGGGCCGGGGACGGCGGCACCGCCATCACACCCGTACGCCCATCACTATGCGTACGGTCCGACGACGCCCACCGTTCACCCGAACTCAGGTGCTCCGCAACCATTTCGTCCGAACCCCGACACGATCCCACTCCCCCTTCAGGCCGAGCGCAGCACCCCCGTGCTCGCCCGCTCCACCAGCCGCGTCGACAACTCGGTGCGCGTCCCCTCCGGTTGGTCGCCCTCCATCATCCGCACCAGCAGCCGCAGCGCGGTCGAGGCCATCTCGGAGAGGGGCTGGCGCACGGTGGTCAGGCCGGGATTCGCCCACCGGGCCTCGGGCAGGTCGTCGAAACCGACCACACTGATGTCGTCCGGCACCCGCAGCCCCCGCTCGGCCAGCGCCTCGTACGCGCCGAGGGCCATCTTGTCCGAGCAGACGAAGACGGCGGTCGGCGGTTCGGGGAGGTCGAGCAGCTGGAGCATACGGTGGCGGGAGGCGGTCTCCATGAAGTTGCCGTAGCGGACGTACTCCGACCGGTACGGGATCCCCGCGGCCATCAGCGCCGAGCGGTAGCCCGCCACCCGTGCGCTGCTGCACATCTTCCGCCGGTACCCGGCGATCACGGCGATCCGCTCGTGCCCCAGGGCCAGCAGATGCTCGGTGGCGGTGGTCCCGCCCTGCCAGTTGGCCGCGCCCACCGACACCACGCCGGGCGGCGGTTCGAGGACCGGGTCGATCAGGACGAACGGGATGCGGTGCTGGGTGAGCCAGGAGTACTGGGCGGGGGACAGTTCGGCCAGGTTGAACAGCACGCCGGCCGAGCCCCGGGCGGTCAGCTTGTCGAACCAGCCGCGTTCCGGGCGGGCGCCCCGGGTGCGGGTCAGACCGGCCGAGACCACGACCTCCAGGCCGGCGTCGTGGGCCGCCTGTTCCACGCCGTGCAGTACCGCGCCCGACCAGGAACTCTCCAGCGAGTGCACCACCAGGTCGACCATGCGCGGCGGTTTCGACGCCTCGAACCGGGGTCTGCGGACGTAACCGAGCCGGTCCAACGCCTCGGTGACCCGGCGCCTGGTCTCCGGGGCCACGTCCTCCCGGCCGTTGACCACCTTCGAGGCCGTCGGTACGGAGACCCCGGCCTCGCGCGCCACCACCGCCAGCGTCGGCCCGGCCGTCGCGCTCCCGCCACGCACCATCGCGACTCCACCTCTCAGGGCCCCGTCCCGAGGGCCGGTGAAATTTTCGAACAGCCTCGCTCGCGCGGCGGAACCACCCGCCACGTAGCAAGCGCTTCCTACGGTAAGGCCAACTCAACACGGCGGGAAGGAGCGGGGAATCAAAGGACCGCCCAAGCCAAAACTTTCGAAACCTCGAACAAGGGGCGCGGATGGGTGCTTGGCCGAGGGCCGTCGGGGGCCGGAGGGCTGGGGGCGCAACCGGCGTCTGTTCACGGGGGCTTGCCCCCAGGGGTTCTGGTCGCAGTCCTCAACGAGTAGCCATGACCGGCACTTCACCGACAGACCCCAGGCGTATTGCCCCGCAGCGTTGCCTGCACAGAGCCAGAGCCAGAGCCAGAGCCCTGCGGGGCGGACCCGCACCCGGGGCGGTGCCCTCACTCCTCGCCGCACACCAGCCGGAACCCGCCGAAGTCCGCCGTGAAGGCCGCGCCGACGAGGTCCTGGGCGTGGATGCCGGCGAAGGCGCCCGTGAAGCGCAGCTTGGACCCGTAGTCGTCGGAGAGCCGGCTGAAGTCCAGGACCGGTCCAATCGGCGTACGTACCTCGTCGCGCAGATACCAGAAGCGGGCCTCGGCGCCGTCGACACTCGCCCCCAGAGTGACCGGCCGCCCCGCCTCGACCTCGACCTCGGCCACCTGCCGCGCGCCCTCATCGTCACGTTCGACGAGGCTGAGTACGGTGCGGCCCTCGCCCCGCCACTGCTGGCCGCGCTGCGGCTCGCCCTCGGGTTCGGCCCAGGTCAGGTCGAGGGTGAGGTAGGAGGCGGCGTTGTAGCGGAGGGTCAGCCCCGCGGCCTCGCCGAAGGTGCGCGGCCGGGCCTCCACGGTGACCTCCACCTCCGCCCGGTGCTCGGTGACGCGCTGGGCCAACAGGCTCTGGTCCCACAGCGATTCGGGCCCCTGCCGTCCGCGCAGCCGGATCCAGCCGGGACGGGCCGTCGCGTCGACCCAGGACGCGTCCGGCTCCGCGCGCAGACTGCTCCACGGCCAGGACAGCGTGTCCCCGCGTACGACCGGCGCGGACGTGGACGTGGACGTGGACGTGGACTCGCCGGAGGCCCCAGGCACGGTCGGCACCTCCACCTCGACCGCAGGATGCCAACCCCCCTGCCGCAGCCTCGGCCACCCCTCCGCGTCCCAGGCCACCGCCTGGACGGCGGTCTCCCGTCCCAGCGGGCAGCGCATGCCCTGGTCGGTGTGCAGGGGGCGGGCGGTGAGGTGGCTCAGGAACCACTCGCCGGTCGGCGTCTCGACCAGCTCGGCGTGCCCGGCCTTCTGCAGCGGCACCTTCGGGTCGTCCCGGGTCGTCAGCAGGGGCAGATCGTCCAGCTCGTACGGGCCGGTCAATGAGCGGCTGCGCGCGACCCGCACCCCGTGCTCGAAACCGGTGCCGCCCTCGGCCAGCACCAGGTGGAACCAGCCGTCGTGGACCAGGAGCTTGGGGCCCTCGATCAGCTTGTCGTGCTGGAGGAGGAGGTGGGTGTCGCCGAGGGGGCGCAGAGTGGAGCGGTCCAATTCCGTCAGGACGATACCGGCGAACCGTTTGCCGCCGGGGCGGTGGTCGCTCTGCATGTTGAGCAGCCAGAGCCGGCCCTCGTGGTGGAACAGCGCGGGGTCGAAGCCATGGCTCGCGACCCGCCTTGGAGCGGTCCACTCGCCGTCCACCGCCGCGGCCGTGCTGACGTATGTGTCCAGGTCGAAGTACCGCGTGCCGACCGACCGCACGATCGTGTAGACCACCCAGAAGCGTTCGCCGTCCCAGCTCAGGGAAGGCGCCCAGACGCCGCCCGAGTCGGGGACGCCGGCCAGTGAGCCGCCCGGGGCCGCGCCGCGCACATGGCCGGCGTACTCCCAGTGCGCCAGATCCCTGGACCGGTGCAAGGGAATCGTCGGGAACCACTCGAACGAACTGGTCGCCACGTAGTACCACTCGCCGACCCTGATGAGGGAGGGATCGGGGGCGAAGCCACGGATGACGGGGTTGTGGGCCACGGTCATGAGCGAACTCCCGGTGCTTCCAGACTGACGGTCACTCGAGCAGGCACCGGACCGGCCCCTCGAGCAGGCACCGGACGTGTCACTTCAGCGCCCCCAGCGTCACACCGGACCGCCAGTAGCGGCGCATCGCGGTCATCATGATCGCCAGCGGCACGATGGAGAGCAGGGCGCCGGTCAGGACGAGACTCGTCAGGTCGATGCCGGATTCGAGGCTTTTACCGGTCCAGTTGTAGAGGCCGAGGTTGAGGGTCCAGTTCTCCTCGCCGCGCAGGACGGTGAGGGGGAGGAAGAAGGCGTTCCAGGTGTTGACGAAGGCCAGCAGGAAGACCGTCGCGCCGCCCGTGGTCATCATCCGCAGCACGATGCTGAAGAAGATCCGCAGCTCACCGGCGCCGTCGATCCGGGCCGCCTCCAGGAGTTCGAAGGGGATCGTCGCCTCGGTGTAGACCTTCGCCAGATACACGCTGAAGGGGTTGATGAGGCAGGGGATCAGCATCGCCCAGGGGGTGTCGACCAGGCCGATCTTCGAGAACATCAGGTACAGCGGCAGCGTGAGCAGGGCGATCGGGATCAGGAACGAGCCCACCACGCACGCGAACACCACACCCCGGCCGGGGAAGTCGAAACGGGCCAGGCCGTAACCGGTTGCCAGGGCGATGAGGGTGCCGCCGAGGGAGCCGACACCGGCGTACAGGAACGAGTTGGCGGTCCAGCGCAGGAAGATGCCGTCCCCGTACGTGAACAGCTGACGCAGGTTGTCCCACAGGTGTATGTCGGAGAACCACATGCCGTTGCTCTGGTACAGCCCGACCCGGTCCTTGGTGGAGGCGACGATCAGCCACCACACGGGGAACAGGCTGTAGGCGCTGGCCAGGATCAGACCGAGCAGAATGAACCGCTGGCCGCCGCGCCCGCGCGAGGCGGTGTCCGCGCGGGTGATGCGCCGCACGGGCGGGACCCCCGACGTCCCGGATGTCCCGGACTTCTCGGGGGAGCCGGTGGTCGTCGTCGTGGCCATCAGTCGACCTCCTTCGAAGTCAGCCGGAAGAAGAGGAAGGAGGCGACGCCGAGGATCAGGGCGAGGAGCACTGACAGGGCGGCGGCGTAGTGGTAGTTGCCCGCGTTGAACGCCTGGTTGTAGATGATCATGATCGGGGTGAAGCTGTCGTCGACGGTCTCCGGGGTGATTCTCCGGAACAGCGCCGGCTCGTTGAAGATCTGCAGCATCTGGATGATGGAGAGCAGCCCGGTCAGCACCAGGGCACCGCGTACGAACGGGATCTTGATGTTCAGCGCGATACGGGCCTCGGAGGCGCCGTCGAGGCGGGCGGCCTCGAACAGCTCGCGGGGCACGCCCTGGAGCGCCGAGTAGATGATCACCATGTTGTAGCCGATGCCGTGCCAGGTGAGCAGGTTGCCGATGGACGGCCACACCATGGAGGGCGAGAAGAAGTTCCAGTCGAACCCGAAGAAGTCGCCGACCGGGGTCAGCGGGCCGACCTCGGGGCTGTACAGGTTGATCCACACGATCGCCGCGACCACGCCCGGGATCATGTACGGGAGCAGCAGCACGATCCGGAACCGGTTCGCTGCCTTCGAGGTGAGCGCGTCCAGGAACAGTGCCAGGACCAGGCTGACCAGCAGCATGAACGGTATCTGCACGCAGGCGAACAGCACCACCCGCAGGATGGAGCCCATGAACGCCGAGTCGGTCAGCCCGAGCCGGTAGTTGTCGAACCCGGAGTACTCCCGCGTCGCACCGCCGAGGCCGAGCCCGGACTGCTTCTCCTGGAACAGCGACTCGTACACCGCGTACCCGATGGGGAGCAGATAGAGGAAGACGAATCCGAGCTGGAAGGGCACCGTGAACGCGGCACCCTTCCAGCGCTGGGAGCGAATCATCGAAAGATGCCTTTAGCCCTTGACGTTGATACCGCGGGACTTCAGGTCCTTGACCGTCCACTCCTGCATGTGCGCGAGCAGGTCGGTGACCTTCTGTTCCTTGCTGACGACCTTGCCCCACTCGCTCTGCAGCTCGGTGAACATCGCGGTCCAGTTCGGGCCGTAGACCCAGTCGGTGGTCACGGTGCCCAGACTGTCCGTGACGACCTTCTTGCCCGGCTCGTAGTGGTCACCGAGCAGCTTCTCGGAGATCGCCTCGGCGACGTACGCGTCACTGTCGGCCAGAGCCGGCATGACACCGCTGCCGGTCTCCGGGCTCGCCATCGACTTCACCGCGTCGGTGTCGGTGGACAGCCACAGCGCCGCCTCGGCCGCCTGCTTCTTGTACTCGCACTGCTCGGTGACCAGGTTCATGCCACCGCTCTGGTTGGTGCCGGCCGGGGTCTTCGCCGCCTCGCCCTTGTACGTCGGCCACGGTGTGAGCGCCCAGTCGCCGAAAGAGTCGGTGAAGTTCTGCACCATGCCGGACATCTGCCAGGTCGAGATCTGCCGCGTGGCCGTGCCGCCCTTGTCGTAGTTGCGCTGCACGGCCGCGTAGTCGGCGAAGGAGAGCTTGGAGTTGAGGTCGTTGTCGATGATCTGCTGGATCACGTCGGCGGCCTTGAGGCTGCCCTCGTCCTGGAAGTTCACCTTCCAGGAGTCGCCGTCGATCGCGTACCAGTGGGCGCCCGCCTGCATGGCCAGCACCTCCAGGGTGCTCGGGTCCTCACCGGCGTAGTTGGTGATGTGGATGTCGTGCTTCTTCAGTTCCTTGCCCGCGGTGATGAAGTCGTCCCAGGTCGCGGGCGCGTCGAGGCCGTACTTCTTGAAGACGTCCGTGCGGTAGATCGTGAAGGCGGGCGCCGAGCTGGTGGGCACGCCGTAGACCTTGCCCTGCACCTGGACACCGGCCCAGGCGCCGGCGTTGAACTTGTCCTCGCTCGCCCCGACGTACTCGGTGATGTCGGCGAGCGCGCCCTGCGACACCCAGGTCGTCACATACTCGGCGGTGTTCTGCAGCAGACAGGGGGCGTTGCCCGCCTTCACCGCGTTGCTGAGCTGCTTCTGCATGGTCAGCTGGTCGGTGACCTTGGTGTACTTGAGCTGGATGTCCTTGTGGGAGGCGTTGAACGCCTTGACGAGGGTCTCCTGGCCGTTGGCCCAGCCCCAGAAGGGGAGGGTGACCGGACCGGAGGCTCCGGAGCTGTCGTCACCGGAGTCCGAACCGCCGCACGCGGCGAGCAGACCTGTCAGTGCCACACTCGCGACGGCAACGCGGGCGAACCTTCTCCGGGGGCTGGTGGAGTTCATCGTACGGTCATCCTTCGAGACGTAGACGATCGCGGAAGCGGGGGGAGCGAGGGGCGGCTCGGTGGGGCGACGGCGAGCGAGGCGGACCATCAGCTCGGGTCTCGGGACCCCTGCGGAACGTGTAGTAAACGGTTGCTGTGAAACGTAGGTCGCCTGATCGGCTCACGCAAGAGCGCGACGGCAAATTGTTACGCCGGATTGTCCGCGGGGTTGCCGAGAGTCGCTGATCGGTGACGAGAGCGTGACCGGAGCTGCCCAGGTCAGAGGCGCGCCGAACGGCGTACGGGCCGTCGCGGAAGCGGCTCGCGCGGCGGCCCGGCATGTGAAAACGTTTACGTCTCCCTGTCATCCCTTGCCAGCGGGAGGGCTTCCGGTGCGGACGTGAGAGCGCCGCGGAGGGAGAGGGCGGCGTGCCGGCACGGTTCAGGCGACCCGGGCCAGGTCCGTGTGGCGTACCTCGTGGGCCGGTGGCAGGCCCGAGGCGAGGCGCTCCAACTCCTCGACGACGGTACGGCCGAGGCGCTCCAGCTCGTTGCCGAGTGAACCGGCGATGTGCGGGGTGAGGAAGACGTTGGGGAGGTTGTAGAGGGGGGAGCCGGCGGGCAGCGGCTCGGGTTCGGTGACGTCCAGGACCGCGCGGAGCCGGCCGGAGAGCAACTCGTCGGTGAGCGCCTCCGGGTCGACCAGGGCGCCCCGGGAGGTGTTGATGAGCACGCCGTTGTCCTTGATGAGCGCGAGTCTGCCGCGGTCGAGCATGCGGTAGGTCTCGGGGATGTCGGGGGCGTGCAGGCTGACGATGTCGCTGGTGCGCAACAGGTCCTCCAGCGCCATCGGTTCGGCGCCCAGTGCGGCGGCCCCCGCGGTGTCGACATACGGGTCGTACAGCGAGACGGCGAAGTCGAACGGCTTCAGCAGTTCGAGGAGCCGGCGGCCGACTCGCGAGGCCCCGATGACCCCGACCCGGCGGCCGACGTTTCCGATGGCCGCGGTCTCGGCGGGGGAGGGGTAGGTGTGGGTCTGCCGGAAGCGTTCGCGCTGGTCGAAGGTGTCCTTCCCGGCCAGCAGGATCATCGCGAGCGTGTACTCGGCGACCGGCAGCGCGTTCCCGGCCACCGCGCTGGAGACGGTGACCCCGCTCTGCCACAGGGCCTCGCCGACCAGTGCGCGGACCGAGCCCGCGGCGTGCAGGACGGTACGCAGGCGGGGTGCCGCCGTCAGCACGTCCGCGTCGAGGTGCGGGCAGCCCCAGCCGGTGATCAGCACCTCGGCCCCGGCCAGCGCCTGGGCGGCGGCGGGATCGGCGAAGTCCCGGACGACGAACTCGGGTTCGATCTCGACCACGTGTCGCAGCCGGGCCATGAGCGGCGGCGGGAAGAGCAGGGGTAGATGCACCGGATCCATGGCGAACACGGCTCGCGTCGACTGGGCGCTGGGCATGACTCTCCTGGAGAGCTGGGGGTGGATGCGAGGGCTGGTGTGGGAACAGTTTCAGAAAACGTCTTCTACCGTAGATCCGGGTTCGATGGCCGGTCAATCGTCGTGATCGGGAGTCGCGTGCGGAGTCTTGCTGGGCATCGTCCGTAAATGAGCAGGTCATGTGGATGTGCCGAGGGAGGCGAAGTGGGGGTTCGTCGGGGCTTGTCAGGGTGGAGGGGCCGCTTTCCCGCCGGAAAGTGGTGAGATTCCGCGTGATGGCGTAATCGGTTACCCCCGCGTGCCCCGTCGCTGAGGCGGGGTGGCCGCGGCGGATGCCGCGCGGGTCTCCCCGCGAGGCGGGCGACAGCGGTGAGGTGGGGAGCAACCGGTTCCTGGATCCGTGGGTTTCGGGAGACGTGGATCTGTGGTGCCGACTGGCTGAAGTCGGCCGATGACCTGGAATTTCCGCACCCCTTGTGGGGCCCTCGGTGGTGCGTGACGGCGTATCTGGCCATGTCCGGGGGGTTGCGCGGAGTTTTCGAAAACCGGTCAAGACTCTTGACGCAGATGGCGCTCAGGAACAAGCTCTGCCCCGTCGACCGGTAGAAACCGGTTGTTGCCGCTGAAGGTGAGGCGTCCATGCATACCCGTGCCGGTGGTCCTCTGAGCCGCCGTCGATTCCTCGCCCTCTCCGCGGGCGGCGTCGCGGCCGGTGGGGCGGCGTTGAACGGCTGTGCGCTCCAGGTGTCCAGCGGGGTCAGTGGTCCCGGCGAGACCGTCACGCTGATGGTCAAGGCCGAGGACATCTCCCCGGAGCTGATCAAGCAGGCGCAGCAGGACATCGGCGTCCGGATCACCACGGTGAAGTACGACATCACCAAGCTGATCGCGATGCTGACCAGCGGAAACCCGCCGGACCTGGTGCGTGGCGTGGGTGCCGTGGACGCGCCGTACTTCGTGGCGCGGGACGTGGCCGAGGAACTCGACCCGTACTTCGCCGGGAGCAGTGTGCTGAAGGCCGACGACCTCGACCCGGTCAACGACCTGTGGCGCTACGACGGCCGGACCCAGGGCAAGGGCCCGCGCTACGGCATGGTGAAGGACTTCTCCCAGGACTCCATGTACTGGTACAACACCGCGCACTTCGACGAGGCGGGCATCGACTATCCGCCCGAGTCCGAGCCGGTGACGTACGAGGAGTGGTTGGACCGTGCCAAGCGGCTCACGCAGCGGAAGAACGGCCAGACGATCGTCTTCGGCGGCAGCTACAACGGTCTCTACGAGGCCACCAACCTGTCGACGCTGACCGTGGCCGCCGGCGGCAGTCTCTTCAACGACGACTTCTCCCGGATCGACTTCACCACCCCGGCGGCCCGCAAGGCGCTCGGTTGGTACATCGACTACTGCCGGGCCAAGGTGGGCCCGAGCGCGATCCAACCCGACCCGAACACCTGGGACGGGCCCACCTATCAGGCGAGCCGGATGGCCATGACCAACAGCGGCTACTGGCTCGGCGGGATGATCAACACCGACGAGAAGCTGGCGAAGGCGTCCCGGCTGGCCCCCGCGCCGGTCTTCGAGGGCGGTGCGCGGGTCAGCGCCTGCCAGGGCGGCACCGGGTTCTGGATGCCCCGGAAGGCGCGGAACAAGGACGCCGCGTGGCGGGTCTTCGAGTGGTTCTTCGGCGAGGCTCCGGCCAAGGACCGCGCGGGCGGCGGCTGGGGCATCCCGAGCCTGAAGTCCCTGCGTCCACTGATGCCGGCCGCGAAGGACTACCAGCGGCGGGTGCTGAAGGCGCAGGAGGCCGAGCTGGAGCACTTCTCGGTGATCTCCTTCACCCCGTACATCACGGCGGAGGGCTTCAAGGCCCTCTTCAACCAGGTCGCGCCCGCGGCGATGAAGGGCGAGATCTCCGTCGACACCCTCGCCGAGCGCCTGAACTCGACCATCAACGAGCAGCTCGAGCGCGGTAAGGAGCAGGTGGGATGACGGCCGATCAGATCTCCGCCGTGGAGAAGAGGCCCAGGAACGGGGGTGGCGGTGCGACGGTTGTCGCTGCCCGGCCCCGTGTCTCCATGACCACCCGCAGGCACCGGGCGTTCTACATGTTCGCCTCGCCCTGGATCATCGGTTTCCTGCTGCTGACGATCGTCCCGATGGGGTACGCGCTGTGGCTGAGTCTCACCACGTACGACGGGATCTCGCCGCACTGGCGGTTCATCGGGCTCGCCAACTACCGGGAACTGCTCGCCGATTCGGTCACCTGGGACGCCCTGGGCCGCACGGGACTGTTCGCGGTGACGTCGGTGCCGTTGTCGATCGTGGCGGGGCTCGGGCTCGCGGTCCTGGTCAACCGGCCCCTCAGGGCCCGGGGGCTGTTCCGCACCCTGCTCTATCTCCCGGCCGTGGTACCGCCGGTGGGCGCGGGGCTCGCCTTCAAGTCGCTGTTCGACCAGAACTCCGGTGCCGCCAACGGGGTGTTGAACATCTTCGGCATCGACGCCCTCGGCTGGCTCGCCGATCCGTACGCCCGCTACGTACTCCTGATGACGGTGTTGTGGGCCGCGGGCAACGTCATGATCATCTCGTTGGCCGGGCTCCAGGACGTGCCCCGGGAACTCCACGAGGCGGCCCGCATCGACGGGGCGAGCGCCTGGCGGACCTTCCGCAGCATCACCGTGCCACTGCTGTCGCCGGTGCTGCTCTTCCAGACGGTGACCGGGGTCATCGCCTCCGTGCAGACCATCATGCCGCTGCTGCTGGCCGCCGAGCCGACCACGGGCGGCGTCACCGCGATCCCGCAGTCCAACTACATGTACATGATGCATGTGTTCGCCGAGTACTTCGCGCTCGGCCGCTACGGCTACGCCTCCGCGCTGCTGTGGGTGCTCTTCGTTCTGATCCTCATCGTCACCGGACTCATCTTCAGGTTCACGTCCGGAGTGGTGTTCTACAACGTCGATCCGGAGGCGAAGAAGTGACCGTCACGAGCGACACCGCCGGCGGCACCGTCCAGAGCGGCGCCACCACCGCCACCGGTCCGTCCTTGCACCGGTCCAAGTCCCCGGGAGGTCCGGCTCAGGCCCGGGTGCGGGTGCGCACCGGACGACTCGTCCTCTACACCGTGCTCGTCGTCGTCACCGGGCTGTTCCTCGGCCCCTTCGGCTGGCTGGTCCTCACCGGTCTGAAGACCTCCGCGGAGACGGCCGCCGCCCCGGTGCACTGGCTGCCCGGAGACTTCCAGTGGCACAACTTCGCGGACGCCTTCCAGCTGATCGACTTCCTCGGCTACGCCCGCAACTCCCTGATCATCGCCTTCCTCTACGCCACCCTGGTCACCCTCAGCTCGGCCTGGGTCGGCTACGGCTTCGCCCGGCTGGACGCGCCCGGGAAGAAGACGCTGTTCGGCGTCCTGCTCGGCTCGATGATGCTGCCCCAGATGATCACCCTGCTGCCGACCTATCTGATCTTCGCCAAGCTCGGCATGGTCGACACCTACTGGCCATGGGTGCTGTGGGGCCTCGCGGCGGCGCCGTATCTCGTCTTCCTCTTCCGGCAGTTCTTCGCCGGGCTGCCACGCGAGCTGGAGGAGGCCGCGATCGTCGACGGCTGCGGTTACGCCACGATCTTCTGGCGGATCTTCCTGCCGCAGTCCTGGCCGGTGCTCTCCGCGAGCTTCGTGATCGCCTTCACCTGGACGTGGGGCGACTACATCGCCCCCCAACTCCTGCTGTCCACGGACCGTTCCACACTCGCGGTCGCCGTGATGTCCACCTACGTGACCTCGGCCGGGACACCGGTCACCCACCTCCAGGCCGCCGCCTCGGTGATGTACGTCGTCCCCATCCTGCTGATCTTCCTCGTCGCCCAGCGCGGGTTCGTCGCCGGGATGTCCACCTCCGGGCTCAAGTAGTCCCACGTCATCCCGCGCAGTCCCACACGGCCCCAAGTGAACCCTCTTCACTCCACTTGATTCCCCTTGCACATAAGGAAGTCGCTCATGACCGACACCCAGGGCACCGGCCTGTCCCGGCGCTCCCTCCTCCAGGCCGCCGGTGCCACGGCCGCCGCGTACACGCTGCTCGGCGCGGCCACCTCCGCCGCGAGCGCGGACGACAGATCCGAGGCCGCCGACCGGCTGGTGGTGTACCCGATCCCGACCGGGCTGCCGCTCAACACCAGCTTCGCCGTCAAGGCCCGTACACCGGGCGGGGAATGGCAGCCGGTGCCCGTGGTGCGGGCCCGTACGAAGACCATCAACGAGAAGACCGGCTCCGGCATCGTCCGCAGCTCCTCGGTCGCCAACCTCGATTTCCAGGGCACCGTGGAGGTCCAGGTCATCTCCTCGAAGGGGGCCGTCCCTTCCGCGCGCATCCGCCCCCTGTCGTACGACATCGCCCACGAGGTCAGCGGCGACACCATCACCTTCAGCCTCACCGAGCCGCGCAACCTCTCCATCGAGATCGGTGACGCCGACGGCGGCGCGTTCGACCTCTACGACAACCTCCAGCTGCACGCGAACCCGATCGAGAAGTGGCGGCCGGAGGAGGACGACCCGGACGTCATCTACTTCGGCCCGGGCATCCACACCGTCACGGACAACGTGGTGAAGGTGCCCAGCGGCAAGACGGTGTACCTGGCCGGCGGCGCGGTGCTCAAGGCCCGGGTGGAGTTCACGGGCGTGGAGAACGCCCGCCTGCTCGGCCGGGGCATCATCTACGACTCCGACGCCGCCACCCTGGTCGCCTTCTCCAAGAACATCGAGATCGACGGCATCCTCGCCCTCAACCCCAAGACCGGCTACTCCTGCACCATCGGCCAGTCGCAGCAGGTCACCGTCCGCAACCTGCACTCCTACAGCTTCGGCCAGTGGGGCGACGGCATCGACGTGTTCAGCAGCGAGGACGTGCTGATCGAGGGCGTCTTCATGCGCAACAGCGACGACTGCATCGCCATCTACGCCCACCGCTGGGACTACTACGGCGACTGCCGCAACGTCACCGTGCGGAACTCCACCCTCTGGGCCGATGTCGCCCACCCGGTGAACATGGGCACCCACGGCAACCCCGAGAAGCCGGAAGTCATCGAGAACATCGTCTTCAGCAACGTCGACGTCCTCCAGCACCGCGAACCGCAGGTCCTCTACCAGGGCTGCTTCGCCCTCAACCCCGGCGACAGCAACCTCATCCGGAACGTCCGCATCCAGGACGTCCGTGTGGAGGACTTCACCTGGGGCCAGCTGGTCAACATGCGGGTCATGGCCAACCGGTACAACGCCTCGCCCGGCCGGGGCATCCAGGACGTGTACGTGCGGAACCTGTCGTACAACGGCACCAAGGCCGACATGGCGATCCTGACCGGCTATGACGCGGACCGCCCCATCAAGGGCCTCACCTTCCAGAACCTGCAGGTCAACGGCACCGTCGTCCACGACAGGATGAAGAAGCCCGGCTGGTACCTCACCACGGACATGGTCCCGATGTTCGCCAACGAGCACGTGAAGGAGCTCCGCTTCCTGGACGCCGCCACGGCGGCCGCCACGGTGGCTCCGGAGATCACCAGCGCGGGCGAGGCGACGGCCACCAAGAAACGGGTGTTCAACCACCTCGTCACCGCGACCGCGCTGCCGACCTCCTTCGCCGCCGAGGGCCTGCCGAAGGGCCTGGAGTTCGATGAGCAGACGGGGCTGATCTCCGGCATCCCGGCGGTGCCCGGCACCTACACGGTCACCGTCTCGGCCACCAACACCGTGGGCACGGCCACCAAGTCCCTCACGCTCACGGTGCGGCACCCGTAGGACCAGGAGACATCTGTGCTTCCCCTCAGCAGACGGTCGTTCCTCGGAGCGGCCGGGCTCACGGCCGTGGCCGGCGCCGGACTCCTGTCCGCCTCCGCCACGGCCGCGTGGGCCCGCACCACCGAAGCGACCCTCACGTTCAGTCACCCGGGTCTCCTGCACACCACCGCCGACTTGGACCGGTTGAAAGCGGCGGTCGCCGCCAAGGAGTCGCCGATCCACGACGGCTATCTCGCGCTCGCGGCCCACGCCCGGTCCAAGTCGACGTACACCGTCCAGAACACGGGACAGATCACGTCCTGGGGGCGCGGCCCCACCAACTTCCAGAACCAGGCCGTCGCCGACTCGGCCGCCGCGTACCAGAACGCGCTGATGTGGTGCGTGACGGGCGAGCGGGCGCACGCGGACAAGGCGCGGGACATCCTCAACGCCTGGTCGGCGTCCCTGACGATGATCACGGGCGCCGACGGCCCGCTCGGCGCGGGCCTGCAGGCCTTCAAGTTCCTCAACGCCGCCGAACTGCTCCGGCACACCGGCTACGACGGATGGGCCGACGCCGACATCGCCCGCTGCGAGCGGTCCTTCCTTGACGTCTGGTATCCGGCGGTGTCCGGTTACATGCTGTACGCCAACGGCAACTGGGACCTGACGGCCACGCAGACCATCCTGGCCATCGGCGTGTTCTGCGAGGAACGCACCCTCTTCGAGGACGCCCTGCGCTTCGCCGCCGCGAGCGCCGGCAACGGCAGCGTCCGGGGCCGTATCGTCACCGCCGGCGGCCAGGGCCAGGAGAGCGGCCGCGACCAGGGCCACGAGCAGCTCGCGGTCGGCCTCATGGGCGACGCCGCCCAGGTCGCCTGGAACCAGGGCGTGGACCTGTGGGGCCACGACGACAACCGCATCCTCGCCAACGCCGAGTACGCCGCCCGCTACAACCTCGGCGGCGAGGTCCCCTTCACCTCCGACCTGGACCGCACCGGCAAGTACATCAAAACGACCGTCTCCGAGAAGGTCCGTGGCAACCTGCCGCCGATCTACGAGATGTACTACGCCCACTACGCCGGCGTACGCGGACTCGACGCCCCGTACACGAAGGCGGCCGTCTTCCGGGGCACGGGCGGGGCCCGCTTCGTGGAGGGGAGCAACGACGACCTGCCCAGCTGGGGCACCCTCACCTACGCGGGGGCGTCGGCCCCTTCGCCGAGCGTGCCGAAGCCCCCGGCGGGCGTGACGGCGGCGGGCGAGGAGAAGGCCGTCACGGTGGCCTGGCTGCCCTCCGCGTGGGCCACCGGGTACGCCGTCCGGCGGTCCACCCGCCCCGAGGGTCCGTACGAGGAGATCGCCACCGGACTCGACAAGCCGACGTACACCGACACCGGCGTCCGCCCGGGCCGGACGTACTCCTACATGGTCACCGCCACCAACTCCCTGGGAACGAGCGGCGATTCGGGTCTTGCCCGAGCCACCGCCGGACTCCCGGAGCCCTGGTCGACCCGGGACCTCGGGGACGTCAGGATCCCCGGCTCCGCCGCTTTCGACGGCGAACGGTTCCTGCTGGAGGCGAGCGGCACGGCGGACACCTACCGTCTGGCGCATCTGCCACTGTCCGGCGACGGCACGGTCACGGCACGGATCGTGTGGCCGCTCAGCTCCCAGTACTCCAAGATCGGCGTCACGCTCCGTGACTCGCTCGACGCGGAGGCCGCGCACGCCTCGATGCTGATCCAGGGGCTGCCGCTGCACACCTGGAGCGGTGTATGGAGCGTGCGTCCGGCGGCCGGTGCGCCGATCTCCGCCACCGGCAGTACACCGGTCCCGCCCTCCCAGCAGCAGGCCATCACCACTGCCGCCGCCTTCCCGATCTCCAGCCTGGGCACGTTGCCGGAGTCGGCGACACCGCTGGAGGCCCCGTACGTCGAGGGCGCGGGCGACGGCTACCGGCTGCGAGCCCCTTACTGGGTGCGGGTGACCCGCAAGGGCCGCCGCTGCACCGGGGCCATCTCACCGGACGGCATCGACTGGACCGAAGTAGGCAGCACCGAGGTCGAGTTGGGGCGCACCGCCTACGCGGGGCTGGTGCTGACCTCCTGTCTGGGAGTGGACGAGGAGTACGCCGAGACCGGCACCGGCGCCTTCGACAACGTGAGCGTCGTGTCAGCCGCCGGGGGAGAGGTCTGGTCGGTGGGCCGCCCCACCCGGCGGGTCACCGATCTCAAGGCCGGCGCCGGTGCTGATGCGGTCGAGCTGGCTTGGACCGATCCAGACCTCTCCGCCCGTTACAAGGTGCTGCGCGCCACCCGCGCCGACGGCCCTTATCTGACGATCGCGACCGGCGTCGGCCCGGTCGGCTTCGGCGCCCGCATCCGCCACATGGACGCCACCGGCACCCCCGGCACGACGTACCACTATGTCGTCACCAAGACGAACAGCGGTGGACACGGCCCGCGTTCGGAGCCCGCCTCGGCGCGGACGCCGACTCCTTCCACGCCCCAACTCACTTCCACGACAACGGCGTTCGCCAACAAGGGCGACACCTTCCGGCACCTGATCCGCGCCTCGCACGAACCCGTACGGTTCACCGCGAGCGGACTCCCCGACGGCCTGCGCGTCGACAAGCGCACCGGCCTGATCTCCGGAACCCCCACCCGGACCGGCGAGTTCACCGTCACCACCACGGCCGGCAACGCGGCGGGCGACGCGACCGGCACCCTCACCCTGACCGTCGGCACACCCCCGCCCACCCCCTGGACCTACGGCGACCTCGGCGACCCGGTCCTCGACGACCGGCAGTTCGGCACCCTCGGTGTGGTCGCCGTCCGCACGCCCGGCAGCACCGCGTACGAGGACGACGGGACCTTCGTCGTGCGCGGGGCGGGCGTCGACCTGACCGTCAACAACCAGGGAATGACCGGCCAGTTCCTGCGGCGGCCGATCACCGGTGACTGTGAGATCACCGCCCGCCTGGACTCCCGTACCGGGGCCACCGCCGACCGGGTCGGGCTGCTGATGGCCAAGTCGCTGTCACCGTTCGACCAGGCGGCCGGGGCGATCGTCACCGGCGGGACCAGCGCCCAGCTCATGCTCCGCACGACCGTGGCCGGACGCTCGGCCTTCACCGGCAACGCCACGGTCACCACCCCCTGCCTGCTGCGGCTGAAGCGGACCGGGACCGTCTTCGCCGCAGCGGTCTCCACAGACGGCGGCGTCACCTTCACCCCCCTCGCCGAGGGAGAGATCCCCGGCTTCGGTGACGCCTCCTCCTACGTGGGCCTGGTGGTCTGCTCCCGCAGCCCGCTGACCCACGGCACCGCGCGATTCAGCGAGGTGAGCGTCACCCCCCTCTAGATCCTCCATGGATTGGAGATGCACCGATGAGCCGCACTTCCCCCCACAAGAGCCCCAACGAGCCTGTTACTGACGGTGAGTTGAGCCGTCGCGGTCTGCTGCGGACCGCCGGCGGTCTCACCGCCGCCCTCGCGCTGGGCTCCGCCTTCGCCGCCGGTACGGCGGAGGCGGCCCCGGCCACCTTCACCCACCCCGGCATGCTGCACGCCTACGGCGAACTCAACCGCGCCAAGGTGCGGGTGGCCGCCGGCGACGACCCGTGGCTGTCCGGCTGGAACCGCCTGACCGCCAACTCCCACTCGGCGAGCACCTGGACGCCCAACCCGCAGGCCACGATCATCCGCGGTGGAACGGGCCAGAACTACGGCATCCTCTACAACGACATCCACGCCGCCTACCAGAACGCGCTGCGCTGGAAGGTGGCCGGCACCACCGCCAACGGCGACGCGGCGGTCCGCATCCTCAACGCCTGGTCGTCGACGCTCACCAGCGTCACCGGCAACGCCGACCGGTTCCTGGCCGCCGGGATCTACGGCTACCAGTTCGCCAACGCCGCCGAGCTCATGCGCGGCTACAGCGGCTTCGATCTGGACCGGTTCAAGACGATGATGCTCAACGTCTTCTACCCGCTCAACAACCAGTTCCTGAACAGCCACAACGACGCCTGCATCACCAACTACTGGGCCAACTGGGACCTCTGCACCATCAACTCGATCCTCGCGATCGCGATCCTGTGCGACGACGGCGCCAAGTACGACCAGGCCGTGAACTACTTCAAGACCGGCGCCGGGAACGGTTCCATCGCCCACGCCGTCCCGTACCTCCACACCGACTCCGCCGGCTACGCCCTCGGCCAGTGGCAGGAGGCCGGCCGCGACCAGGGCCACAGCGTCATGGGCATCGGCCAGATGGGCGCCTTCTGCGAGATGGCCTGGTCGCAGGGCGACGACCTCTACGGCTACGACAACAACCGGTTCATGAAGGGCGCCCAGTACGTCGCCAAGTACAACCTCGGCCAGGACGTGCCCTTCACCACCTACACCTGGGGCAGCGGCCAGAACTGCGCCCAGCAGACCCACACGGCGGTCTCCTCCGCCGGCCGGGGCCAGCTCCGCCCGGTGTGGGACCTCGTCCACTACCACTACGCACGGCGCCGGGGCCTGTCCGTCCCGTACATCACCGCGATGGCCGAGCAGGTCCGCCCCGAGGGCGGCGGCGGGGACTACGGCTCGACCAGCGGCGGATACGACCAGCTCGGCTTCGGCACCCTGATGTACGCCAAATAGCCGCCTCGTCCACCGAACGGCCCTCGAAGACCCGGCACGACCGGAATACCCCGGAGGGATGTGGTGCTCTGAGGTGAACGACGGTTCACGAGCGGGCGGCCGTGAGGAGCTGGTGCGCGATGACAGCAGACCGGCAGAACCCCGTGGCCGACACGCCGTATGGGGACGTACGCGGCACATACGAGTACGGGGGCGGCTACGAGGACGGGATCGCGGTCTTCCGCGGCATCCCGTACGTGGCCCCGCCCTTCGGCCCCCGCCGGTTCCGGCCGCCCGTCCCGCCCGAGCCCTGGGCGGGTGTGCGTGAAGCCGTGGCCTTCGGGCCGACGCCTCCGAAACCGCCGTACTCGGAGGCGTTCGCCCGCTGTCTGTCGGACCCCGTCGTCCCGGGGGACGACTGCCTCAACCTCAATGTGTGGACGCCGGAGCCGGGCCGCGGGGCCCGGCTGCCGGTGCTGGTCTGGATCCACGGCGGGGCCCTCACCCGGGGCTCGTCGGCGGTCCCGGTCTATGACGGCGCCGCCTTCGCCCGTGACGGCGTGGTGCTGGTGTCCCTCAACTACCGCCTGGGTGTGGAGGGTTACGGCCTCTTCCCGGACGCCCCGGCCAACCTCGGACTGCGCGACCAACTGGCCGCGCTGGAGTGGGTGCGGGACTCCATCGCCGGGTTCGGCGGTGACCCGGACCGGGTGACCGTCTTCGGGCAGTCCGCGGGCGCCATCAGTGTCGGCGCGCTGCTGGCCGCCCCTCGTGCGCGGGGACTGTTCCGCAGGGCCGTTCTCCAGAGCGGGTCGCCCGAGGCCTTGGACCGGGACAAAGTGCGGCGCGTGGTCCGCCGTATGGCCGCCCGCCTCAAGGTCCCGGCGACCGCCGCGGCCTTCGCCGCCGTGGACCGCTCCACACTCGCCGAGGTGCAGGCCGAGGTCGGCCGCCTCAGCAGCCCGGTGCTGGGCGGCCCCGCCTTCGGCATCGTCGTCGACGACGACCTGGTGCCCACCGACCCCCTGGAGGCCCTGACCGAGCACGGCGCGGCCCCGGGCGTCGACCTCCTCATGGGCTGGACCCGCGACGAACACCGCCTCTGGCTGGTCCCCGGGGGCCTCCAGGAGCGCGTCGACCGCCTCGGCACGGTCGCCCTGGCCGGCGCCCGCGCCCGCTGCCGCTGCGGCCCCGAACTCCCCCGCGCCTACCGCGACCTCCATCCCGACAAGGGCACCGCCGACCTGGTCGGCCAACTCGTCACCGACCACCTCCTGCGCGTCCCCCTGCACCGTGTGGCGGACGCCCGCCTCGGCGAAGCCCGGTCGTTCGTCTACGAGTTCGCCTGGCCCTCCGGCCTGCCCGGCCTCGGCTCCTGCCACGCCCTCGAACTCGGCTTCGTCTTCGACACCGGCGGCGCCCCCGCCTCCGCCAAGCTCGCCGGCGAGCACGCCCCACGCGACCTCGCCACCGCCATGCACGCCGCCTGGGTCCGCTTCGCGACGGACGGCACCCCCGGCTGGCCCGCCTGGGACCCCACCCACCCGGTCGGTGTGTTCGACGTGTTCGACACCCCGGACGACGAGCGGATCGCCTTCGGCCCCTACGACACCGAACTGGCCCTCTGGGACGCGGACGCGAGGCGACCCCGGAGAGCCCAGGGTTCCGGCACCTTCATCACCTCCGGCGGAGGTCCACTGCCGGCTCTTCGCCGCTTCCGCCGAACTCCGTAGAGGGCGCGTCTCTCCGCCACCGCGGGCCGGCACCCCCGAGTGACCGGGGGAAGCTTCCGGCGTGGGCACCGCCGGCTGTGACCGTCGAAGCGGCTGTCTGTCCGCGATCCGAGCGTGGCTAGGGGGTGCCGTCCGAGGTCGAGGTCGTCTCGGGTGTCGTGCGGAGGATCTCGCGGGCCTGTTCCGCGGCGCGGGCGGTGCTCTCGCTGACGAAGTCGAGGAAGCGGGCGATGTTCTCCAGGCGTGCGGCGGCCGGGGTGCCCGGGACGAGGACGTGGACGCCTTGCCGTGCGGTCTCCACGAGCTGGGCGAGGGAGCGGGCGCTGGCCATCATCGTCTGGTACCAGACGTCGTCGTCGACGACGTAGCGCTCGCGGCGGCGTTCGCCCTGTTCCCGGCGCACCATGCCCTGGCTCTCGAGGAACGCGATCGCTTTGGAGATGGACGCCGGGCTGACCTGGAGGCGCTGGGCGAGTTCGGACGCGGTGAGGCTGCCGGTGTCGGTGAGGGTGAGGCAGGCCATCACCCGGGCCATCATCGTGGGCATGCCCGAAGCCATCATGACGGTGGTGAAGGTCTCCTCGTACTCGCGCACGGCCTCGGCGTCGCGTCCGTAGGCCTGCTCGGATGTCTCCGGTCCCCGGGGCGCGGCCTGCCTGCGCCGGTGGGTGCGGCGTTCGGTGGAGCGGTGGGCGAGGTCGGCGCGGTAGGTGGTGGGGCCGCCGTTGCGCATGACCTCGCGCGTGATGGTCGAGGTCGGGCGGTCGAGGCGCCTGGCGATCTCGGCGTAGGCGAGGCCGTCGGCCAGCCCCAGCGCGATCTGCTGACGTTCCTGCTGGGTGAGCCTGCCTCCCGGCATCGCGGCCTCCTTCGTGCGTGCTTCCTGGTGCGGCGAGTATAGCGTTCACTCTCAGATCATTGCAACGAACAGAGCGACCACTGTTGCATTCTCGACAGAGCTGTTGCAACGATTTTCTGCTGTCTACCTGCACTGATGCAGATTCTGCGCAACGAGGTGATTGCTGGATCTCTGAATGCAACGTAGCTTTTCCCTTGTTGGAAACGACGAGCCACAGGAGAGCATGATGCAGAAGTTCACCACCCCCGCCCCGATCGCCGCCGTCCTCGACATCCAGTCCGGCCGGGTGCAGGTCATCGCCGCCGACCGGTCCGACACCGCGGTCGACGTCCGGCCCGCGGACCCCTCCAGCGGTCGGGATGTGAAGCTGGCCGAGCAGACCACGGTCGAATACGCCGACGGCACCCTGCGGATCACGGCCACGGCGGCGACGAAGAACCGGATCCTGGGCCCGGCCGGCTCGGTCGAGGTGACCGTCCAGCTGCCCGCCGGCTCCCGTGTCGAGGCGAAGTCGGCCGGCGTCGAGTTCCGGGGGGTCGGCCGGCTCGGCGACGTAGCCATCGACGGTGCCCTCGGCCCGGTCAAGCTCGACGAGACCGCAGGCGCCCGCCTGGCCGTCCTGGCCGGGGACGTCTCGGTCGGCCGCCTGGGCGGACCCGCGGAGATCAGCACCCAGCAGGGCGACATCCGCATCACCGAGGCGGTGCGCGGCACGGTCACCCTGCGCACCGAGAAGGGCGAGATCTCGGTCGGCGCCGCCCGCGGAGTCTCCGCCTCCCTGGACGCCGGCACCTCCTACGGCCGGATCCACAACGCCCTTGTGAACACCGAAGGCACCGCCGCCCAGCTCGACATCCACGCGACCACCGCCTACGGCGACATCACCGCCCGCAGCCTCTGACCCAGGGGGTTGTGAAAGTCCCGCACAGCACCCCCAGTAGCCACGAAGGAGCACCCTCATGACGAACCCGGCCATTGCGGCGAACGGGTTGCGCAAGTCCTACGGTGACAAGGTCGTGCTCGACGGCATCGACCTGGCCGTCCCCGAAGGAACGATCTTCTCCCTGCTCGGCCCGAACGGCGCCGGCAAGACCACCGCCGTCAAGATCCTCTCCACCCTCATCTCCCCGGACCCCGCGTCCGGCGGGATCCGGGTCGGCGGCCACGACCTCGCCGCCGCCCCGCAGGCGGTCCGCGCCGCGATCGGCGTCACGGGGCAGTTCTCCGCCGTCGACGGTCTGATCACCGGCGAGGAGAACATGCTCCTGATGGCGGACCTGCACCACCTGTCCAAGCGCGAGGGACAACGGGTCACCGCCGAGCTCCTTGAGCGCTTCGACCTGGTCGAGGCCGCGAAGAAGCCCGCCTCCACCTACTCCGGCGGCATGAAGCGGCGCCTCGACATCGCCATGACCCTGGTCGGCGATCCGCGGATCATCTTCCTCGACGAGCCGACCACTGGCCTCGACCCGCGCTCCCGGCACAACATGTGGCAGATCATCCGTGAACTCGTCACGGGAGGCGTCACCGTCTTCCTCACCACCCAGTACCTGGAGGAGGCCGACGAGCTGGCCGACCGTATCGCCGTGCTGAACGACGGCAAGATCGCCGCCGAGGGCACCGCGGAGGAACTCAAGCGGCTGATCCCGGGCGGCCACGTCCGCCTCCGTTTCACCGACCCGTCCGCGTACCGGAGCGCCGCCTTCGCGCTGGGCGAGGTCACCCGGGACGACGAGGCGCTGGCCCTGCAGATCCCCAGCGACGGCAGCCAGCGCGAACTGCGCTCCGTCCTCGACCGGTTGGACGCGGCCGGCATCGAGGCCGACGAACTGACCGTGCACACGCCCGACCTCGACGACGTGTTCTTCGCCCTGACGGGCACCAACGTGACCACCCAGCCCAAGGAGACTGTCCGATGAGCGCACCCCTGGCTTCCGCCCGCCCGACCCGGCTCTCCCTCGCCGTGCGCGACTCGGTCACGATGCTGCGCCGCAACCTCCTGCACGCCAGGCGCTATCCGTCCCTCACCCTGAACCTGCTCCTCACGCCGATCATGCTGTTGCTGCTCTTCGTCTACATCTTCGGCGACACCATGAGCGCGGGCATCGGCGGCGGAGACCGCTCCGCCTACATCGCCTACCTCGTGCCGGGCCTGCTGCTGATGACCATCGGCAGCACCACGATCGGCACCGCGGTGTCCGTCTCCAACGACATGACCGAGGGCATCATCGCCCGCTTCCGCACCATGGCCATCCACCGCGGCTCGGTGCTCATCGGACATGTCATCGGCAGCGTGCTGCAGTCGGTAGCCAGCGTGGTCCTCGTGGGCGCCGTCGGCGTGGCCATCGGCTTCCGGTCCACGGACGCCACGGCCCTGGAGTGGCTGGCGGCGTTCGGGCTGCTCGTGCTCTTCGCCCTGGCGCTCACCTGGATCGCGGTCGGTATGGGCCTGGTCAGCCCGAACGCCGAGGCCGCCAGCAACAACGCGATGCCGCTGATCTTCCTCCCGCTCATCTCCAGCGCCTTCGTCCCGGTCGACGCGATGCCGGGCTGGTTCCAGCCCATCGCCGAGTACCAGCCCTTCACCCCGGCCATCGAGACCCTGCGCGGGCTCCTGCTCGGCACCGAGATCGGCCACAACGGATGGCTCGCCGTCGCCTGGTGCCTGGGCCTCGCGGTCCTCGGCTACTTCTGGTCGGCCTCGAAGTTCAACAGCGACCCGAAGTAACCGCCATGACAGCGCGGGCCACCTCCCGCAACCCGTCCCACCCCAGGGCGGCGTACTCCGACACCACGTCGGCGCACGCCGCCCCGTTCGTCTGCGGGGCGGCCTCGCGGGCCGGTTATAGACACCGAGCTCTCAAGCCCCGGCAGTTTAAGGGGCGCGGGGAACTGCGCGACCAACCACAAACAACCCGAACCCGGCAAACGACCTCACCCGGCAGACGAATCCCCGACCGCCCGAACAGAGTCCCGCACCACCACATGCGTCCCCAACAACACATGCTCGTCGGGCGGCGCATCGCGCCCCCGCCCCCGCCCCCGCTCCAACGCCGTCCGCACAGCCAGCCGCCCCAACTCCTCGTACGGCACACGCACCGTCGTCAGCGGCGGATACAGATCCCGCGCGAACGGAATGTCGTCGTACCCCACCAACGACACATCCCCCGGCACCGACACCTCCGCCTCGTGCAGCGCGGTCAGCGCCCCCGCCGCCACCATGTCGGTCGCGGCCATCACCGCCGTGAAGTCGAGCCCGTCCTCCAACGCCCGCCGCATCGACCGGTACCCGGAGTCCCGCGTGAAGTCCCCGGCCAGCCGCAGCGCGGGGTCCGCCTCGACACCCCGCGCGCGATGCGCGGCCAGATACCCCCGCTCACGCCCCTGCGCGGTCGTGTGCTCCGGCTCGCCGCCGAGGAAGAGGATCCGCCGGTGGCCCTGGGACAGGACATGCGCGCACAGGGCGTACGCGCCGCCCTCGTTGTCGTACTCGATGACGGTGACCGGCGCCCCGGGATCGAGCGGCGGTCGTCCGCACAGCACGAGCCGGGACCCGGCGGCCGCCAGCGCGTCGGCGACCCGCGCGGTGCGCGACCGGTACTCGGGGGTGTCCGCCCCGCCGCCGACCAGGATGACCGCGGCGGCCCGCTGGGCCCGCATCGTCTCGATGAAGTCCAGCTCGTGCGCGGCGTCGCCGTCGGTGCTGCACACCAGGCAGAGATGGCCGAGCCGGGTCGCCTCGCGCTCCACACCGTGCGCCATCAGCGCGAACGAGGGGCCGGTGATGTCGTCGAGGACGAATCCGAGGGTGGGCGTGCCGACGCCGGCGATCGCCTTGGCGCGGGCGTCGGCGACGTAGTCCAGTTCGCGGACGGCCCGCAGCACCTGGGTGCGGGTCGCCGTGCTCACCGGGTAGGCCCCGCCGAGCACCCGTGACACCGTCGCCGCCGAGACGCCGGCCCGCGCGGCCACGTCCCGGATCGTGCTGCGGCCCCCGCCGTCGGCGCTCTTCCTCGTCATGCCCCGCCCCACCCCGCCTGTCGGCACACATCGGTAACCGGTTTCCCCGGAACGGAGGCTAGCAGCGGGGAGCGGTCGGAACGCCGTGTTCGTCAGCCCAGCGTCTTCGCGATCGCCGAGATCGCCTCCGGTCCCACCCGGCAGCACCCCCCGATCAGCCGGGCGCCGGCCGCCCGCCATCCCTCCACCTGCTCGGTGGTGAACGTCGACCGCCCGGTCCAGGCCCGCGCCGACGCGTCCCAGACCTCCCCGCTGTTCGGGTACACGACGACCGGCTTGCCGGTGACCCGGACGGCCGTCTCGATCGCCCCGTCCACGTCGTCGGGCGAGCAGCAGTTCACGCCCACCGCGACGACCTCCTCGGCGTCGGCGGCCAGGGCGAAGGCCTCCTCCAGCGGCTGCCCGGCACGGGTGCGGTCGCCGGCGACGGTGTACGACAGATAGGCGGGCACGTCCAGACCGCGGATCGCCCGCAGCAGTGCCTCGGCCTCGTCGGTGTCCGGGATCGTCTCCAGCGCCAGCACGTCGGGGAAGGTGGCGGCCAGCGCCTCCAGGCGGGGCCGGTGGAACCGTTCCAACTCGGCCACGCTCAGCCCGTACCGGCCCCGGTACTCGGAGCCGTCCGCGAGCATGGCCCCGTACGGGCCGACCGAGGCCGCCACCAACAGGGGGCGCGTGATGCCCTTCGCCTTGGCCTCTATCGCCGCGTCCACGGCCAACTCGACACTCAGGCACATGAGTTCGGCCGCCCGCTCACGCCGGATCCGGCGCCTGGCGAAGCCCTCGAAGGTGGCCTGGTAGCTGGCGGTGATCGCCACGTTCGCGCCCGCCTCGAAGTAGGCGAGATGCGCCGCGGTGATCGCCTCCGGCCGCTCCGCGAGCAGCCGCGCCGACCACAGCTCGTCGCTCAGGTCGTGCCCGGTCGACTCCAGCTGGTTGGACATGCCGCCGTCGAGGACGAGGACATCGGCGGCGAGGGCCGCGGCGAAGGGGCCGACGGGGGGACCGGGGATGCCGGGGAACGTGCCGGGCGTGTTGCTGGTCATGCCGACGACGGTAGTCGAGCCGCGGAGGCGGCCCCCGATTGTGTCCAGTACATGAACAGATTGACCACCATGTGGAACGCGGCGATACGATCACGCCTTCCCCGTCCCCTCCCACTCCAGCACCCGGGAACCGCCATGACCACCCCCAGCACCCCCGAGGCCACCGAGCCCGAGCCGACCCCGGCCCCGGCAGCCGAGACGGCCCCGGCGACGAGCGCGGCCGCCCCGGACCGCAAGTTCGGCCTCGCCGCGGCCACCGCCCTCGTCATGGGCAACATCATCGGCGGCGGCATCTTCACCCTCCCCGCCGCCGTCGCCCCGTACGGCACGGTCAGCCTGCTCGCCTTCGTCATCCTCTCCGTGGCCGCCGTGCTGCTGGCCCTGCTCTTCGGCCGGCTGGCCAAGCGCAGTCCGGTCACCGGCGGCCTGTACGTCTACCCGCGCGACGCCTTCGGCCCCTTCGCGGGCTTCCTCTCGGCCTGGTCGTACTGGACGATGTGCTGGGTCAGCATCGCCGCGCTCGCCGTCGGCGTCGTCGGCTATGTCGACGTACTGATACCGCTGGGCGACAGCAAGGTCGTCCTGGCGCTGGTGGCCCTGGCCGCCCTGTGGCTGCCGGCCGCCGCGAACTTCGCGGGCACCCGCTATGTCGGTGCCGTGCAGATGGTCTCCACGGTCCTGAAGTTCGTCCCGCTGCTGCTCGTCGCCACCATCGGACTGTTCTTCATCGACATCGACAACTACGGCCCCTTCAACGCCTCCGGCGAGAGCACCCCCGGCGCGATCGCCGCCGCTGCCGCGCTCCTCCTCTACAGCTTCCTGGGCGTCGAGTCCGCCGCCGTCAGCGCCGGCGAGGTCCAGGATCCGGAGCGCACCGTGGGCCGGGCCAGCGTCCTCGGCACGCTCGCCTCCGCGCTGGTCTACATCCTCGGCACGGTCGCCGTCTTCGGCCTGGTCCCGCACGAGGAACTGGTCGAGTCCGGGGCGCCGTTCGCCGACGCGGTCAACTCGATGGCCGGGGGCAGCTGGGGCGGCACGGTGATCGCGCTGGTCGCGGTCGCCTCCATCGTCGGCTGCCTCAACGGCTGGGTGCTGCTCAGCGCCCAGATGCCGTACGCCGCCGCCCGCGACGGGCTGTTCCCGAAGCCGTTCGCCCGCGTCGGCAAGGGCGGCGTCCCCGGGTTCGGCGTCCTCGCCACGGCGGTCCTCGGCACGCTCCTCATCGTCGTGAACTACGCCGACGACCCGGACACCGCCTTCCGCGTGCTGGTCCTCATCACCACGTTCACCGGCTGCGTCCCGTATCTGCTCTCCGCCGCCGCCCAGCTCTACTGGCTGGCCCGGGGCACCCGCGAACGCGTCCGCCCGGCCGGCCTCGTCCGCGACCTGATCGTCGCCGCCCTCTCCTTCGCGTTCTCCTTCTGGCTGATCGCGGGCGCGGGCTACGCGGCCGTCTACCAGGGCGTCCTGTTCCTCTTCGCCGGCATCCCGGTGTACGTGTGGCTGCGCGGCCGGCAGGAGAAGCCGACCGAGACCCAGGCCACCGCGTAGGCGCACCCCCGGTATCCCATGAGACGGGCGGGCGGCCGCTGACCCCCGTACAGCGACCGCCCGCCCGGGCTCTTTCTCATTCCTCGATATGCCGGTCTCAGCCGGTGGCCGCGTGTCGTCCGCCCCGGCGTCGGTTGTTCCTGCGGCGCCGGCTCACCGGTACCAGCAGCCCGGACAGCATGGCGAGGGCGAGTGCGTACGGCCACCAGCCGAACCCGCTGTCGGCGGAGGCGCTCGCGTTCTGCGTACGGGTGTCCTGGGCGTCGGTGTCGGAACCGGAGCCGGCGGCGGCCTTGACGGCCGGTGACGGGCTCGCCTTCGCCGTGGTCAGGACGACGTCGTTGCCGTCGCCGCCCTTGTAGCTGATCCTGTACGTGCTGTCGGCGAGCTTCACCTTGGCGCCCTCGCGCAGCCCGGTGAACGTACCGGCGTTCTTGCCCTTGCCCTTGTGGTCGATCACGGTGATCTTCTCGCCGGGCCCGCCGACGGCGCCCAGGGCCGCGAAGTCCAGGTCACCGGCCAGCCTCACCGCCCCGCTCACCTTCAACGGCTTCTCCCACAGCACCAGTTCGCCCTGCTTGGTCTGGGTGTAGCCGCCGGTCACTGTGAGGCCTGCCACGACCGCGCCCGCGTTGGTCACCGAGCCCTTCACCGTGCCCTTGCCGGACAGCGACCTGGTCACCTTCAGTCCGGCGGTGCCCACGTCGAGCTTCGCCCCGGCGGTGGTGAGCCGAATGGTCTTGCTGCGGCTGAGGGTCGCTCCCGAGCGGAGCGCCAGCGTGCCCTTGGTGACGGTCGTCGTGCCGGTGTACGTCACCGCGCCGCCCGTCAGGGTCGTGGTGGCCGTGCCCGACTGTGTGAACGAGCCGCTGCCGCCGACGCGCGACAGCGTCACGGGCTTCGAGACGTTGCGGACGATCAGCGAACCGTTGTTGACCACCTTGTAGAGGTCGCCCTTGGTGTACAGCCCGCCGTCGCCGCCGGACCTGCCGCTGCCCAGCCGCAGCACCGCGCCCTTCTCGACCGTCGTCGAGCCGTTGTAGTACTGGACGGCCGCGAAGGTGACGTCGTTGCCCTTCGTCCCCTTGATGACGATGTCCCCGGCGCCGGGCGCGGAGAGGGTGTCGTGGAAAACACCACCGCCGATGGGGGCTCCGAGCGTCACCGGCCCGTTGTAGTCGAACGTGAGCAGTGAACGCGAACGTGCCGCCAGCAGATTGATGTAGACGGTCTCGGCGGTGCCCGGCATGAAGATCTTGTTCGTGGTGCCGTCGCCCCACTGGACGTTCGCGCCCTTGATGTTGGTGCCGCGCTTGTTGACGTTCTTGCGTGCGGGCGTCCAGTTCAGGGCGGGGTCGCTGAGCGAGGGGTTGGTGTCGCCGCCCTGGTTCGACCAGCTGTACTGGCCGGTGAGGATCACCTTGCTGCCGGGCCGCGACTGGACGTTGATGTCGCTGCCGTACTCGCGCTGGTAGAAGTCCATGCCCTGGGTGACGGTCTGGCCCAGCGGGGTGTCCACGGTCCAGGTGCCCTGGTTGAGGACCTTGCGCGCACTCGGCAGCGAGGTCGCGAACTCCGGGCGTCCGGCGTTCACCTGCGTGCCGTTGTCGATGACTCCGGTGAAGGGGTGGGTGCCCGAGAGGTCCCAGGTGGCCCAGAGGAACCTCGGCTGGGTGACCAGGCCGGAGCCGCTGATGGTGCCCAGGTTGTACTGGACGTCCTTCAGGGAGAGCCGCAGGGTGCCGTCGACCCGGATGTTGTCCTGGTTGAGCCGGAACGCCGGGGTGTTGTAAGGGAAGTGGCCGATCAGGCCGGTCCCGCCGCCGTTGCCGTACTGGAGGGTCGCGCCCTTCTCGACGGTCACGGCCGGTGGGTCCGGGTTGGTGACGGTGACGTACGGGTGGTTGCCGCCGAGCGTCTTCACGGTCTGCCGCTGCCGGGACTTCGGCAGGGTGAAGTCGCTGTCCTTGGTGAGGACCAGCGTTCCGGAGCCGCGCACGGTGAGCGTGCCCGTCCCGCTGAACACGCCGTCGTACCTGGTGGTTCCGGACGGCACGGTCACCACCGTGTCACCGGCGAGCGTGACGTTCCGCCCGGCCAGTACGTCGGCGGTCGCATCGCGGGGGCCGGCGGCGGTCGCGGTCGGGGCACCGAGCATGAGGGCGGTGACCGCCAGAGCTCCGGCTGCCGCTGCTGTCTTGTGGGTTTGGCTGCGCACGACATCGGAGACGGTCCGGGGCCCGCCTCGATAACAGAAATTTCGCTTGTAGTTCGTCTCGTCCGACCCGTTGACCTCCGCGTAACACACCCTTACCTTTCAGCCGTTCGGAATGACAGATCTTGTGCGAAATGTCGAACGATTCTGTTTTCTTTTGTGTCCCCCCACGTGCAGCAATCTGCAGAGAGGCAGACCGCATGAGCCGCGAGCACGACCTCCCCGAGCCCCCCAACCGAAGGCTGCTCCTGAAGGGCGCCCTGGCCGCGGGCGCCCTCACCGCCCTGCCCGCCACCGTCGCCCACGCGGCGAGCTCCCCGGCAGGGCCGGGCGCCGCCGCGCCGTACGTCAACCCGCTGGTCCGCAACCGTGCCGACCCGCACATCAACCGGCACACCGACGGCTTCTACTACTTCACGGCGACCGCGCCCGAGTACGACCGGATCATCCTGCGCAGATCCCGCACCCTGCGCGGGCTGTCGACGGCCGCCGAGTCCGTGATCTGGCGCAAGCACGAGACGGGCGTGATGGGCGCGCACATCTGGGCGCCGGAGATCCACCGCATCGACGGCAAGTGGTACATCTACTTCGCCTCCGCGCCCGCCGAGGACATCTGGGCGATCCGGATCTGGGTCCTGGAGAACTCCCACTCAAACCCGTTCAAGGGCACCTGGGTCGAGCGGGGGCAGCTGAAGACCGCCTGGGAGACGTTCTCCCTGGACGCCACCACCTTCACCCACCGGGGCTCCCGCTACCTCGCGTGGGCGCAGCACGAGCCCGGGATGAACAACAACACCGCGGTCTGGCTGTCCAGGATGGCCGACCCGCTGACCCTGACGGGCCCTCAGGTACGCCTCACCACCCCGGAGTTGGACTGGGAGGTCATCGGATTCAAGGTCAACGAGGGGCCGTCCGTCATCAAGCGCAACGGGCGTCTCTTCATGACGTACTCGGCGAGCGCGACCGACTTCAACTACTGCATGGGCCTGCTGACCATCGACGCGGACGCCGACCTCATGGACCCCGCGAACTGGTCCAAGTCCCCCACGCCGGTCTTCACCAGCAACGACACCACCAAGCAGTACGGGCCGGGCCACAACAGCTTCACCGTCGCCGAGGACGGCCGCACCGACGTCCTCGTCTACCACGCCCGCCAGTACAAGGACATCGTCGGCGACCCGCTCAACGACCCCAACCGGCACACCCGCATCCAGCGCCTCGGCTGGAAGCCCGACGGCACCCCCGACTTCGGCATCCCCGTGGCCGACACATCCACCCCGAACGCCCGGTAAGGACAGCTGAGATGAGACGTGCGTACGCGATGCTCCTCGCGCTCTGTCTGGCGCTGGCCGGCGCCCTCGTCACCGCCGGCCCCGCCCAGGCGGCGCCGCAGACGATTCCCAACGGCACGCAGTTCAAGGACACTTCGGGCAACGCCCTGCACGCCCACGGTGGCGGGGTCATCAAGGTCGGCTCGTACTACTACTGGTTCGGCGAGCACCGGAACTCCGACAACACCTTCCGGTACGTGTCGGCCTACCGCTCCACGGACCTGAAGACCTGGGAGTTCCGCAACAACGTCCTGACCGAGGCCACCGACCCGGAGCTGGCGACCGCCAACATCGAGCGGCCGAAGGTCATGTACAACGCGGCCACCGGCAAGTTCGTGATGTGGATGCACAAGGAGAACGGCGTCGACTACAGCGAGGCCCGTGCGGCCGTCGCCGTCTCCGACACCGTCGACGGGAACTACACCTGGCGGGGCAGCTTCCGTCCGCTCGGCCAGCACATGTCCCGTGACATCACCGTCTTCGTGGACACCGACGGCACCGGCTACATGATCTCGGCGGCCCGCGAGAACTACGACCTCCAGATCTACCGGCTCACCGCCGACTACACCGGCATCGCCGCCCTCGTCGCCGACCCCTGGCACGGCGGCCACCGCGAGGCCCCGGCCCTGTTCAAGCGGGGCGGCGTCTACTTCATGCTGACCTCGGGCGCGACCGGTTGGAACCCCAACCAGCAGCAGTACGCCACCGCCACCAACATCGCGGGCCCCTGGACGGCCATGGCGAACATCGGCGACTCGACGACCTTCGGCTCGCAGACCGCGTACGTCCTGCCCGTGCAGGGCACGTCGACCACCTCGTACCTGTACATGGGCGACCGCTGGGGCAACTCCTTCGGCGGCACGGTCAACGACTCCCGTTATGTCTGGCTGCCGCTGACCTTCCCGACCTCCACCACGATGTCCATGTCCTGGGCGCCGGAGGTCACGATCGACACCGCCACCGGCACGATCAGCGGTACCAGTGCCACCTACAACACGCTGATCGCCCGCCACTCCTCCAAGTGCGCCGATGTCACCAGCCAGTCGCAGTGGGCGGCCGCGCAGCTCAAGCAGTACACCTGCAACAGCGGAAACAACCAGAAGTACTGGTTCAAGTCCGTCGGCAGCGGCTACTACCAGCTGATGACCCGTCACAGCTCCCTGTGCGTCCAGGAGAACGCCAACACGGTCACCCAGGAGAACTGCGACTCCTCGGCGACGAGCCAGCAGTGGTCGGTCACGACCACCGGCTCCTACGTGAACATCAAGTCCCGGGCGACCGGCGAGTGCCTGGACGTGAACGGCGCGTCCACCGCCGACTCGGCCGCCGTCATCACGTACACGTGCAACGGAGGGACGAACCAGCAGTGGACGCGCGGGACATGACGA
The DNA here is from genome assembly GCF_024612015.1 of Streptomyces sp. CA-210063. Taxonomy (NCBI): domain Bacteria; kingdom Bacillati; phylum Actinomycetota; class Actinomycetes; order Kitasatosporales; family Streptomycetaceae; genus Streptomyces; species Streptomyces sp. CA-210063. Next base: position 2,135,054 of record NZ_CP102512.1, on the reverse strand, counting down.
GTGTTCAGCCGAGCAGATCGATCGCGTCGATCGACGTCCCGGCACTCAGATAGGACGTCGACCCCGACCCGCTCACCACGTTGATCTTCAGCACGTTGTACTGGCTCGTGTCCGTCAGCCAGGCGGACGCCGGGACGCTGTAGGTGAACGTGTGGTTGTTGCCCCGGTAGGACCCGTTGGTCAGGGACCGGGTGTTCGGCTGGGTGGGCGGGGAGGGGATGGCCGACGTCCAGGTGTCGTTGACGACGACCTGCGGCCGGCCGTTGGCGTAGGCCGTCGTCACACCGATGCGCAGCGTGTGCGCGGCGGCGGCCTGCGCGGCGGTCAGCCGGAAGTAGACGAGGAGACCGCTGTTCACGTCCTTCCAGAGGTAGCAGGGGAAGGCGGAGGTCTCGGTGCCGCTGCCGATCACCACGTTGCCGGTCCAGGCGGCGGCCCGGGCGTCCGACGGATGCGCGTACGTCATCAGGTCGGCGTTCTTGAAGCCGCTCGGCGTGCCGTTCCAGTCGTTGATCCGCCAGATCGCGCTCGCGTTGGACGGGTCGTTCGACGACGGGATCGCGATCGAGTTCAGGGTCGTCGTACCGCCCGCCGTGACCGTCACCGAGGTCGTGTGGACCGCCAGTTCACCCTTGAAGACGGTGAGCGTGTACGTCCCCGGAAGAACCCCGGAGATGGCGAAGTAGCCGTCCGACGCCCGAGCCGAACCCCAGTACTGCGCCGCCGAGTTGGCGAGCCCCACGGTGTACGCGTACGACGTGTTCCGCCCGGTGATGCCGACACCCGCCACCCGGCCCCGGCCGCTCGCGGCGACGTACCCGGACAGGCCGAGCGAGTCCGCCCACGAGGTGGTCAGCGTGCCCGGGAACAGCGACGAGGAGGGGGCACCGCCGTCCGTGAAGGCGATGACGTACGGGCCCTGGAGGCCGAACCGCTGCTCCTCGGTCTGGTTCTGCCCGTAGTACAGGATCTCGTAGAGACCGCCGCCGTCCGCGCTCTGGTGGCGCAGCAGGGAACGGTAGAAGGGGCCGCCGGAGGCCTTCTCGTGGTTGCTGCGGACCATCCACAGGCCGACGCCGTTCGCCGACCAGCCGACGTAGTTGTAGTCCATGACCCGCAGTTTGGAGAAGTGCTTCGAGCGGGTCTGGCCGTCGGACTTCCTGAACACGTCCGAGGCCTCGATGGTGGTGGGCGCGTAGGTGTACGAGTCGGGCTCGTCGTTGAGGAACAGGCCCGCCTTCACGCGCACGATGTAGCGGGTCGCCGAGACCGAGGTGTCGGCCTTGTTGGTCCACAGGTAGATGTTGTTCTCGCCGCTGCGGGCCGCGTAGTAGTGCCTCAGCGTGCCGTAGGTGACGGAGACGAGGATCGTCGAGCCGGACTGCGTGATGGTGACCGTGGAGCTGCCGAGGCCGGACTCGATGTGCGAGTTCATGCCGCCGTAGCCCTGGTACTCCGTGCCCCGGTAGACGAGCGACGACAGGTCGCCGTTGCTCTTCCTGACCTTGAACACGAGGTTCGCGCCGGTGTCGATGACGTAGTGGGTGCCGTCGTCGGAGTAGCCGAAGGCCGCGGCGCGGGCGGTGCCGGCCAGCGGCCCGGCGAGCGCGGCGCCGGCGGCGGTGGCCGCCGCGCCGACGACGAAACCGCGACGGCCGAGGCCGGGTGCGGTCGGTCTGTCGATGGATTCGGACATGGGGGTCCTCCTCGAAGGTGTGGGGGGAGTGCGGGTGATTCGGAAGGGTGACAGTTGAATCGATTTCGCGAAAGGGCTTTCGTGGCAGGGAAGTTGGCAATCTTGTGAAAATGATCCGAGATCTAGAAAGCGCTTGCCAAACGATGTACCGTCCAGCCGCCGGGTCTTGTCATCCCTGTCGGAGGAGCCGCAATGAGACGTTTCACCGTCGCCGTGCTGACGGCCGCGACCCTGGGCACCGCCCTGTCGGCCGTACCGGCCCAGGCGCACCAGGGCCGGCCCGCGCTCGGCCTGGACAACTGCGCCGCGAACGCCTGCCACTTCGCCGTTCCCGCCGGCACGTACGACGTGACGGTCCGCCTCGGCGGTGAGAGCGCGGCGAGCACCAAGGTCACCGGCGAGGCGCGCCGCACGCTCCTCGCCGAGACGGCCACCGAGGCGGGCGAGCCCGTCTCCCGCAGCTTCACCGTCAACGTCCGCACCCCCGAGGGCGAGCCGACCGGCGCCGAGGGCACCCCCGGCCTGGACCTCGTCATCGGCGGCTCCGCACCCGCCCTCGCCGACATCCGCGTGACCCCGGCCAAGCGGGCCCGGCAGATCTTCCTCGTCGGCGACTCGACGGTCTGTGACCAGCCCGGCGACCCGTACTCCGGCTGGGGCCAGCAACTCCCGCAGTACCTCCGCAAGGGCGTCTCGGTCGCCAACTACGCCGACTCCGGCGAGAGCACGGTCTCCTACCTCGCCGACTCCCGGCTGTGGGCCACCGTCCAGCCGCAGATCCGGCGCGGCGACCTGGTCCTGATCCAGCTGGCCCACAACGACAAGCAGACCGACGAGGCCACCTACCGGGCCAACCTCGAAACGCTGGTCGCCGGCGTCCGCGAGAAGGGCGGGAAGCCGGTCCTGGTCACCCCGATCGTCCGCCGCTGGTTCAACGCGGACGGCACCCTGAACAACAACACGGCCCTGCTGGTCAACGGCCTCGGCGTCGACCACCCGGCGGTCACCCGCTCGGTCGCGGCCGCCCACGACGTACCCCTGATCGACCTCACCGCCAGGACGAAGGCGCTGGTCGAGTCCCTGGGCACCGAAGGTTCCAAGGCGCTCTACCTCTACAACGAGAAGCGCGACAACACCCACACCTCCGTGCACGGCGCGACCGTCTACGCCGACCTGGTCCGCGACGAACTCGTCGCCCAGGGGCTGGTGCCGGAGGGGAAGACCAGGGTGGGATGAGCCCCTGGGGCGCCTCGACCGGAACCGGGGCGCCCCAGGTCTGTGCGCGGGAGGGCTCGGGTGGTGGGGTTGCGTCGGCGGGTGCGGGTGCGGGTGCGGGTGCGTGGGGCTTCTCGCGCAGTTCCCCGCGCCCCTGAAGAGCAGGGGCTGCGCCCCGTGCTTTTCGGCCCGCAGCCCTGCCGATCCCAGGCCCGCAGGCCCGACGCCTTTCAGGCCCGCAGGGCCTGGTCTTTTAGGCCCGCAGGCCTGATCTTTTAGGGGCGCGGGGAACTGCGCGACCAGCCCCCACTCACCCGCAGCCGACGAACTCACCCAGCCCCCCGAACCTCCCACTCCAGAAAGCGCACCACATGCCCTCCCAGCCCCACGACGACCGCACCCTCAGCCCGTACACCGGCTACACCCGCGCCCACTGGGAGGCCGCCGCCGACTCGCTGCTGGCGGCCGTGGAGCCGTACGCGACCGCCGACGGCGCGCTGTACCACCTGCCGGGCGACCGCGCGAGCTGGTCGGGCCGGCTCTCGGACGGCCTGGAGGGATACGCCCGCACGCTGCTCCTCGCCGCCTTCCGTCGCGACGAGAAGGCCCTCGCGCGGTACGCGGACGGGCTCGCGGCCGGTGTCTCGGGCGTCTGGCCGCGCATCGAGGACCGCAGCCAGCCCCTGGTGGAGGCCGCGTCGATCGCCTTCGCGCTCCGCGTGACCCGGGAACTGCTCTGGGACCGCCTCGACGACTCCGTACGACAGCGGGCGGCGGCCTGGCTCGGCGACGCGCTCACCGCCGAACCCTGGCCCTGCAACTGGGAGTTGTTCCCGGTGACGGTCGGGGGCTTTCTGGAGGAGATCGGCCACGAACCCGAGCTGGCGCGCCGGGTGATCGACGAACGCCTCGACCGCATCGAGCAGTGGTACGTCGGCGACGGCTGGTACACCGACGGCGACGGCCGCAAGTTCGACTACTACAACGGCTGGGCGATGCACCTCTACCCGGTGCTGCACGCCTGGCTCGCCGACGACGAACGCCTCCTCGCCCTCTACGGCGACCGCCTGTCGGCCCATCTCGCCGACTACGCCCGCCTGTTCGGCGGCGACGGCGCCCCCCTGCACCAGGGCCGCTCCCTCACGTACCGCTTCGCCACCACGGCCCCGCTGTGGCTGGGCGCCCTCACCGGCCGTACGCCCCTGTCACCGGGCGAGACGAGGCGGCTGGCGTCGGGCGCGCTCAAGTACTTCCTCGACCGGGGCGCGGTCGACGACCGGGGCCTGCTCTCCCTGGGCTGGCACGGCCCCAACTTGGCTGTCCTACAAGGCTATTCGGGCCCCGCCTCCCCCTACTGGGCCAGCAAGGGCTTCCTCGGCCTGCTCCTGCCGCCGGACCACGAGGTGTGGACGGCGACGGAGGAGCCCGGGCCGGTGGAGCGGGACGACGAGGTGCGCCCGGTGGGCCCGCCCAACTGGCTGCTCCAGTCCACGAGTTCGGACGGCGTCGTCCGCCTCCACAACCACGGCAGCGAGGACGTCCGCTACGACCCCTTCTACACGCGGCTCGCCTACTCGACCGTGACGGAGCCCGTGCCCCTGGCGGAGCCCTCGGAGTCGTACGACAACAGCGTGATCGTCGACGCAGATCCGAGCCGGACGGACATCGAGCCGCTGGGGGTGGGGGCGGGCTGGGCGGCCTCCCGGCACACGGTCGGCGACGGCGGCGTCCGGGTCACGAGCCTGGTGGTTGCCCGGGGGGCGGTGGAGGTCCGGGTGCACCTGGTGGCGGGCGCGGCCCCCGGCACGCCGGTGCGGGTGACGGGCTGGGCGGAGGCGGAGGGCCTGGAGTGCGCACTCCACCCCGCGTACGGCCTGTCGGGCGCCGACGGACCGGGCCTGACCGGTGAGACGGCCGATGCGGACGCGACCCTCTTCGTGGCCCTCGCCCGCCTCACCGCCGACCCCGACCCCCGGCCCCTCCCGGAGCTGGTCTCCGTGGAGGTGCGGGGGACGTACGAGGTGTCCGTGACCTGGGCCCACGGTGAGCGGGCGCAGTTCGTGTTCACGGCGTCAGACGGGCGATCCTCAGCGTCTTCGTGGTCGGTGACGCCCCGTTGAGTGCGGACGTGTAGGACGGGGTGACGGGGACGTAGGCCCAGGTCAGCGTCCCGTCCTTCAGTACCGCGATATCACCGGAGATCCGGGCCCTGACGACCTTGTCGGCGCCCTGGAGCTTGCCGTTCCAGTCGACGAGGCGGAAGTGGGTGCCCGTGAAGGTGCCGGTGCAGGTGCCGCTCGCGCACTTGGCGTTCTTCAGGGACTCCCAGGAGACGAGGAGCCGGTTCTTGCCGTACGGGGCGACGCGCACGTTGACGTGTTCGGTGCCCTTGGCGGCGGTGAGGTAGACCGGCTTGCCCGAGGGGGTGTCGCGGTTCTTGAGGAACGCGATGGCGACCTGGTGGGTGCTGGTCCTCGGCTTGACCGTCCAGCCCCGTCCGCTGGAGTCGTCCGGGTTCTTCTTGGCGGAGGCGGCGCCGCGCGAGGCGAACGCGGTGGCGTAGCGGCCGGTGGAGGACTTCACGAGGTCGCCGGTGCGGCCCGCGAAGGTGCCACCGCAGTAACCGGCCCAGCACTGCTCGCGCTGGACGACGGGCGCGTTGTCCGGGGCGGCGATGCCGGTCGAGACGAAGAGCCCCGAACGCCAGTCGTCGAAGCAGAGCGAGGTGAAGTCGCCGCTGGTCTCGGCACGCAGGGCTATGCCCTCGTTGTGGGAGCAGCCCCAGCCCCAGCCGCCGCTGAGCTTCTTGCCCTTCGGGCCGACGTACGCGAGCTTGTCGCCGAAGTGGCCGTCCGCGAAGCCGCCGGCGCCGTGCACGACGAAGTAGGCGCCGTACTTCTTGCCGTTCCAGGCGAGCTGGCCGTCGAGCAGTGGGGCCGTGTCGTTCGAGGAGGTGCCGGTGAGCTTGGTCCGCCAGGTCTGCTTGCCGTTCTGGTAGCGGATCAGCGCGGCGGCCGTCTCCTTCCACTTGTTGGTGTCGGCGACCCGGGTCAGCAGCGCGAACCCGTCGTTGTGCGCGACCAGCCCCCCGACCTCCTTCGCCCCCTTGACGACCGTGTCGGCGCCCGAACGCTTCCCGGCCGCCGTCAGCGGGGTGACATGGATGCCGTCCGAGGCGGGCCAGGCCACCCGCAGCGTGCCGTTCGGCGCCACGGCCGTCGCCGTCCGCGTCCACTCCCGGCTGTTGTTGTAGCCCGCCGAGAGATAGGGGAACTTCGCCGACAGGCTCACGGTCGTGTCGGTGACGGTGAGGTCACCGGCCGCCGCGGTGGTCGTGGGCGCCGCCCCGGCCGTCGCGTACCAGGCGCCGGCCAGTACGGACGCCGCCACGAGCGAGCCGATGACGGGCTTGCGCGCGAGGTGGCGACGACGGTGTCCGGGCGGGGCGGGGGGCGTGGGTGTTGCGGATGTCATGTCCTGTGGTCGCCGCTGGAGGACGGAAGGTTGCCGCCGAGGCGGACATATGTGAGACGTCAAACGCCTTCCCGGGGCCAGTGGATGAGCGCCAGATGCAGTGCTTCGACGGCCTTGTCCCACGACCTCCGCACCTCACGCGGCGCACCGAAGCCACCCCCGGCCTCCAGGGCGCAGTAACCGTGGAACGTGCTGCGCAACAGCCTTACGGCGTCCGTGAGATCGGGTTCGTCGAGGCCGTACGCGCGGAGCATGCCGTAGGTGATCTCGGTGGTGCGGCGCAGGGCGGGGGAGTCGGTGACGAGGACCTGGTCCACGGGGATCTGTGTGGCCGCGTACCGGCCGGGGTGCTGGAGCGCGTACTCCCGATAGGCCCCGGCGAACGCGGCGAGCGCGTCCTTGCCGGCCCTCCCGGCCACGGCCGCCGCGATCCGGTCGATCATCTCGCCACCGGCGAGCAGTGCCATACGGCTGCGCAGGTCCTGGAGGTTCCTGACGTGCGAGTACAGGCTGGCGTCCTTGACCCCGAAATGGCGGGCCAGCGCGGAGAGCGAGACGTTCTCGAAACCGACCTCGTCGGCGAGATCGGCTGCGGCTGCGGTGATGCGGTCGGGCGTCAGACCGACTCGGGGCATGGAGTTCCTCTGGGCCGGGGGTGATCCTAGGGCCCCTAGGTTATTGCCTAGAGACCCATCCCGCCGCGGACACACGAAAAGACCGACGCGAGAAAAGGCCCGAGAGAAGAAAAGACCCGACAGAAGAAAAGGCCCGACACAAGAAAGAGGCGCGGACACAAGAAACGGCAAGGAGGACAACCACTCCTTGCCACTCTCAACGTATAGCGCACCGGGGGGCTTGCGGCAAGACCCCGCCCGTGCCGCAGAATCGCTGGCCGAAGCGAGAACTCGCGCACATGGGGGTTGTGATGATCGACGTGATCGTGGTCGGCGGCGGACCGACCGGCTTGATGCTGGCCGGGGAGTTGCGGCTGCACGGTGTGCACGTGGTCGTGCTGGAGAAGCTGACCGGGCCGACCGGGGAATCCCGTGGGCAGGGCCTGCATGCGCGCAGTGTCGAGATGATGGATCAGCGCGGACTGCTGGACCGGTTCTCCGCGGTCAGTGAGAGGTTCCAGGTCGGCGGTCTCTTCGGCGGCGTCATGAAACCGTGGCCGGACAGTCTGGACACGGCTCACGCGTACGGTCTCGCCGTCCCGCAGCCGGTCACCGAGCGGCTGCTCGACGAGCGTGCCGTCGAACTCGGCGTGGAGATCCGGCGCGGCTGTGAAGTGGTCGGGCTGAGCCAGGACGAGGACGGCGTGAGCGTCGAGTCGGCGGACGGCACACGGCTGCGCTCACGCTACGTCGTCGGGTGCGACGGCGGCCGCAGCGCGGTGCGCAAGCTGCTCGGCGTCGGTTTCCCCGGCGAGCCCGCCACGGTCGAAACCCTGCTGGGTGAAATGGAGGTGACCGAGGAGCCGGCGACGATCGCCGCCGTCGTCGAGGAAGTCCGCAAGACCCAACTGCGGTTCGGTGTCGTCCCCGGTGAGGGCGGGGTGTACCGCGTCGGCGTGCCCGCCGACGGGGTGGCCGAGGACCGTGCGACCGCGCCGACCCTCGACGAGTTCAGGCAGCAGCTGCGGGCGTTCGCGGGCACCGACTTCGGCGTGCACTCGCCGCGCTGGCTCTCCCGGTTCGGCGACGCCACCCGGCAGGCCGAGCGCTACCGGGTCGGCCGGGTGCTGCTGGCCGGCGACGCCGCGCACATCCATCCGCCGACCGGCGGGCAGGGGCTCAACCTCGGTGTGCAGGACGCGTTCAACCTCGGCTGGAAGCTGGCCGCCGAGGTCAACGGCTGGGCGCCGGAAGGGTTGTTGGACAGTTACCACGCCGAACGGCACCCGGTGGGCGCCAGTGTCCTGAACAACACCCGCGCACAGATCACCCTGTTGGGGACGGATCCGGGTGTGGTCGCGTTGCGGGAGCTGTTCTCGAAGCTGATGGACTTCGAGGAGGTGAACCGGTACGTGACCGGGATGATCACCGCGGTCGGGATCCGCTACGACTTCGGTGAGGGCCACGAACTGCTCGGCCGACGGCTGCGGGACGTCAAGCTGAAGCAGGGGCGCCTCTACGAGCTGATGCACGGCGGCCGCGGCCTGCTGCTCGACCAGACCGGCCGGCTCTCGGTGGAGGGCTGGGCCGACCGTGTCGACCACGTTGTCGACACCAGTGAGGAACTGGACGTGCCCGCGGCGCTGCTGCGGCCGGACGGCCATGTGGCGTGGGTCGGTGAGGACCAGCGGGAACTGCTCGGCCGGTTGCCCGAGTGGTTCGGCGCCGCCGCCGGTTGAGCGCGCGACCAGGCCGGCCCCACCCCGGGAACTCAACCAGTCCGGAGTGGGGCCGAGGTGAATCAGCGAGTCGCTGTGGGGCCCGTGCTCAGCCGATCGGCGCGTACAGCACACCCAGCTTGTCGATCTCGTCGCCCGCGCGGCCCGTGAAGCCGACGATCTGCCAGCCGCTGGGGGCGGTGAAGGTCTTCGTGGCCGAGGTGGCGGTGCCGGCGGAGAGGGTGCGGCCCTTGTCCGTGCCGAAAGAGGCGGAGAAGATCCGTGTGTGGGAGTCCTTCTGACCCTGTGTCAGCTTCACCGAGGTGAGGTGCTCGTCCGCGGCCAGCGTGAGGGAGGTCGCCGTACCGCCCGTGCCGCCGTGCGTCAGCGTCGTACCGCCGTCGTGCGTGAGCGAGACCGCGTCGAGGCGGGAGGCGCCGCGCAGGGTCAGGGTGCGGGGCGAGACCGTCGCCGGGAGGTCGTCCGCGTCGTTGAAGGTCGTGCCGTGCGGGCCGCCGTGGAAGTCGCTGGCCCGGAGCTTCGAATTCACGGTCCAGGAGAAGTCGACGGCGTGCGGGAAGTGGTCGGAGAGGTGGGCGCCCGCCGAGTCGAGGAACTTGGCCCAGTCGTTGTTGTAGCGGGTGGCGGTCAGGTCCACGACGTTGCTGTCGCGGTAGAGGACCTTGTCCACGACCTCGCAGTCGTTCGTCGGCGCGGGGGCGGGGCAGAGGACCGGGTCGCTGCCCTGAGCCGGAGCCGTGCCGCCCTTCACCAACTGCACCCACGGGTCCGTGAGGCCGTTCTCCGTGACGAGCGTGCGGATGTTGTCGCCCGCGCGCGTGTAACGGGTGTTGGTGTCACCCATGACGATCACCGCGTTGCCCGCCGAGTTCGCCTTGATGAACTCCGAGAGCTGCGTGACGTTGGCGCGGCGCGCGGCCAGGGCCGCGTCGTCCGAGTCGGCGTTGGTGTGCACGTTGTACAGGTCGACGAAGACGCCCTCGTCGAGCCGCACCCGGGCCAGCGAAAAACCCTTCGGTGTCAGGCAGTTGGTGCCGGTGCAGTTGTTCCACTTCACCCGCTGGAAGTCATCGAACGCGTAGTCCGACAGCGTGTTGAGGCCGTCGCCGAACGGCACGCCACCGCTGGTCGCCGTGCGGTGGGGGTGGTTGTCGCCCGCGTACAGCGCCGCGTGGTAGTTGAAGTCCTCCTGGACGTTGACGATGTCGTAGGCCCCGAGACGCGGTGAGATCAGCGGAGTGTTGGTCGCCGGTTTGCCGGAACTGAGCCCCTCCGGGAGACCGGCGACGTTGTACGTCAGCACGTTGAACGTGCCGCTGGTGGCGGCCGCCGCGGGCGTCGCGCCGGTGGTGGCGAGGCCGGTGACGGCCAGCGCGCCGGCGGCGAAGGTGCCGATCAGCCTTCTCATGGGACGTGTGCGGCTCATGGGGCTCTCCGGGGGGTGTGGGGAAGTTGAGCGGTGCTCAGGTTCAATGTCAACCAGTGTGACGTGCAAGGTCAGTTGGGGAAACAGTGAGGGACGTGGCGATCCGCCGTATCCAGGGCACCCGGTGGCCATCCCTTGATCGTTCGACGTTCATGTTTCGCCTCGATCCTCCACAGGCGGCGCGGTCGCGTCGCGGAAGGCAGCCGCCGAAGGCAGCGGCATCGGGAGGCGTTTCATGGGACACGGGCACGCGCACGGTCATCATCACCACGGACACGATCACGACCACGATCACGGGGATGTGGCGGCGGCAGCGCTCCCCGCGGCCTTCGACACCTCCGTGCCCGACGAGGCGCTGAGCCCCGAGCAGCAGTCGCGCCGTTCCCTGCTGCGCCGTGCCGGTCTGCTGGGCGCGGGCCTGACCGCCGCGAGCGTCCTGGGCCAGGCGGCGGCGACCGCCCCGGCGTACGCGGCCCCGAGCGGCCGTAAGCGCGGCGGCTTCCTGTGGCTGGCAGGCGACCACCACATCCACACCCAGTACAGCAGCGACGGCAAGTACCGCGTCGTCGACCAGGTCCGCCAGGGCGCCAAGCACGGCATGGACTGGCTGGTCATCACCGACCACGGCAGCACGACCCACGCCAAGATCGGCGTCGAGAAGGTCAACCCGGACATCAAGGCGGCCCGGGCCGCGTACGAGGACACGCTCGTCTTCCAGGGCCTGGAGTGGAACATCCCGGGGGCGGAGCACGGCACCGTCTTCGTCCACCCGGGCAAGAACGAGGTCTCCGTCCTCAAGCAGTTCGAGACTGACTACGACGGCAGCGTGAAGGGCGCCTCCGACTCCACGCCCGCCAACGAGGCCCTCGCGGTCGCGGGCCTCGCCTTCCTCGGCGACCAGGTCCGGCGGCGCAAGGTCAAGGACGCCCTGATGCTCGCCAACCACCCGGCGCGGCGCGGCGTCGACTCCCCGCACGAGATCCGCGGCTGGCGCGACGCGACCCCCACGCGTCAGATCGCCGTCGGCTTCGAGGGCGCGCCGGGCCACCAGGCGGCCGGCCTCCCCACGCCCCTCGGCATGGCTCGCGCCCGTGGCATCTACGACAACAACCCCAGCGCCAACTCCTTCCCCGGCTACCCGCTGGAGAGCTACCGCACCTGGGGCGGCTTCGACTGGATGACCGCCACCGTCGGCGGCCTGTGGGACAGCCTCCTCGCCGAGGGCAAGCCCTGGTGGATCACCGCCAACTCGGACTCCCACCAGGTGTACGCGGACACGGCGGTACGGGGCCCGGGCGGCGACTTCGCCACCGACGGCAGGTACCCGGACCCGGTCTACGGCGGCAAGATCGACATCACCCAGGGCGACTACTGGCCCGGCCAGTACAGCCGCACCCACGTGGGCGCCGACGGCTTCTCCTACGCCGCCGTGATGGACGGCATCCGCGCCGGCCGCGTCTGGGTCGACCACGGCCAGCTCCTCGGCGGCCTCGACGTCCGTGTCTCCGGCGGCAGCCGCTGGGCCACCCTGGGCGGCGCCCTGCATGTGAAGAAGGGCACCAAGGTCACTCTGACCGTCGACGTCGCCCTGGCCGGTGGCCCCAACTGGGCCGGATTCGAGCCGAAGTTGGCCCGTGTGGACGTCATCCAGGGCGATGTGACGGGCACGCCCGCCGACAAGGACACCTTCACCGCGCCGACCGCCAAGGTCGTCAAGTCCTACGAGGTGAACAAGTCCACCGGCACGGTCCGGCTCACCTACGAACTCGGCAAGGTCGACCGGCCGCTCTACGTCCGGCTGCGCGGCAGCGACGGCAACCGCTCGGCCGTCGGTGCGATGGGCGCGGCGGTCGACCCGGCGGGCCCCGCCATCGACGTCGTCGGTGACGCCGACCCGTGGCGCGACCTGTGGTTCTACTCCAACCCGGTGTGGGTCCTGCCCTCGTGAGCGCGACCGCGACCGCGACGATGGGTGCCCTCACCGTGGACGCGGGGGTCAGGGACCTGCGCGCCGCCGATCACCTGCTTCACACGCTGGCCGCCGAACTCGCCCTCCCCGAGGGCACGTTCGGCTGCACGCACCTCCTGCGCGGGGACCGGCCACGGGTCGCCCTGTCCCTCGCGGTGCCGTCCGAGCCGCTCCTGAGCACCGTCCAGGAGCGGCTGGCGGCCCGCGGCCACGAGGTGGCGCCCGGCATACCGGACGCCATGGGCCGCGCCGTGATCTATCCCGGCGCCGCGGCCCTGACCGGCACGCTGACGATCGCGGACGTGTTCACCCGCTCCGCGATCGCCCGCGTCACCGTCCTGGGATCGGCCGGCCAACCGACCCCGGACACACGGCTGATGACGCGGGATCACGTACGCCCGCACTGGCACGACGGTGAACTCGTCCTCACCGCCATGCCCGCCGTCGGCGGCACCCTCGTCCCCTTCGAGGTCCCGGAGCCGACACCCTGCTGCGCGGACCACTGAAAGCGCGCCCGCGCCCCGCTCCGGGGGCGCGGGGCGCGTGAAGGTCGCCGTACGGGTGAGGGCGGCCGGGCCTCGGGCCCGGCCGCCCTCACCGGGCCACTGCCGCTCAGCCCGTCTCGGAGAACACGAACGAGAACTCCGTCGGCCCGGCGAGCAGGTGGTACTGAGGCAGGGCGCCCGGTCCGCAGGACTGGGACCCGATGCCCATCTGGCCGTGGTCGAGGTTGACCCACACCGTGTCACCGGCCTGGAGGTCCGTCAGATGCTCGGCGGCGTCCAGCTGTTCGGTCGTCCAACGGCGGGCCGTGAACCAGAACTCCGGGTCGCCGTCGATGCGCAGGCCGCCCAGCTCCGCCCAGCGGACGTCGGGCCGGGCACCGTTCTCCTGGGGGCGGACGTACGGGGTCTGGAGCTCGTCGACCGTGGCGTGCCAACGGCCCAGCATGGACGCCGACTTGGTGTCGGGGTAGCCCTCGCCGGGGCCACCGCCGTACCACCTCACCGCGTCCGCGGACGACAGCCCGAAGCGGATGCCGAGCCTCGGCAGTGGAACGGTCCAGTCGCCCTCCGGGTCCACCGACACGGTCAGCTTCAGCCGCGTCCCGTCGGAGGTCCACCGGTATGTCGTGCGCAGGCCGATCTCCCAGGCGGCCGGCGCCACCCGGGTCCGTACGGTCAGCGCGTCCGCGCCCAGCTCGACGTCGTCCAGCCGGTGCTGCATCCGATGGAAGCCGAACTTGCGCCACAGCAGGCCGTACCGCAGGTCGGGCTGCCAGGGCGCCCCGCTGTCGTTGTCGGTCGGCGCCCGCCACACGTCCAGGCGCAGCCCGGTCACGTCGAGGCCGCCGATGGTCTTCAGCGCGCCGGTGCGGGCGTCGAAGGAGGCCGGGCCCAGGTAGATCAGCCTCTCGCTCGCCGAAGGACCGTCACCCGGCACCACGGTCGGCAACGGCCGCTCAGCGAACGGCAGTTGGGCCCACGCCACCTGGTGGTCCTTCTTGCCCCAGGCCGTGTCCTCGGCCAGCAGCGCCCGTACGGTCCACAGCGCCTCGCCCGCCGGTCCGCCGGACGGCGGCTGCGGCAGCTTCACCTCGGCCGACTCGCCGGGCCGCAGAGAAGGCACGGAGAGGGTGCCCGCCTCCACCGTCTCCCCGTCGACCTGGTACGACCACTCGAAGGCCAGCGAGGAGAGGTCCGCGAAGTCGAACGCGTTCCGCACCCGGACCGTTCCGGCCGACCCGTCGCCCTCGATGCGGACCGGCTCGATGACCTTCTTGAACTCGGTCAGGCCGGGGGAGGGCGTGCGGTCCGGGAAGACCAGGCCGTCGCAGACGAAGTTGCCGTCGTGCAGTTCCTCCCCGAAGTCGCCGCCGTAGGCGAAGCCCAGCTCCGGGTGCTTGACGCCGTGGTCGATCCACTCCCAGATGAAGCCGCCCTGGAGGCGTTCGTGCGCCTCGAAGACGCGCTGGTAGTCGGCGAGGCCGCCGGGGCCGTTGCCCATGGCGTGGCCGTACTCGCACTGGATGAAGGGGAGCCCGCGGCGCTTGTGGGTGCCACCGTCCAGGCCCTGGCCGATGCGCTCGACCTCGGCGTGGTCGGCGTACATCCGGGAGTAGATGTCGGTGTCGCGGCAGTCCCAGTCGCCCTCGTAGTGCACGAGGCGTGAGCTGTCGCGGCCGTGGATCCACTCGGCCATGGCGGTGAGGCCGCGGCCGGTGCCGGCCTCGTTGCCGAGGGACCAGATGACCACCGAGGGGTGGTTCTTGTCGCGCTCGACCATACGGGCCGCGCGGTCCAGGAGGGCCGGGGTCCAGCGGTCGTCGTCGACGGGGTTGTCCCGCCAGTTCTGCTCGGTGAAGCCGTGGGTCTCCAGGTCGCACTCGTCGATCACCCAGAGGCCGTACTCGTCGCACAGGTCGAGGAAGGCCGGGTGCGGCGGGTAGTGGGAGGTGCGCACGGCGTTGATGTTGTGCCGCTTCATCAGCAGCACGTCCTCGCGCATGGTCTCCAGGTCGAGGGCGCGGCCCTTCGTGGGGTGCCACTCGTGCCGGTTGACGCCCTTGAAGAGGATCGCGTGGCCGTTGACCTTGAGCAGGCCGTCCTCCAGGACGACCGTACGGAAACCGATCCGCAGCGGGATCCGCTCGCCCTCGGTGACCAGCTCACCGTCGTACAGCCGAGGGGTCTCCGCGGTCCACGGCTCCACCGGGACCGTCACCGGCTCACCGGTCTCGACATCGATGTCCAGGGCGGGCACGAGGACCCGGCCGTCGACGTCGGAGTCGACGCGCAGGGTCCCGACGCCGCCGACATGGTCGTACGAGGCGTGCACGAAGAAGTCGAGGGCGCTGCCCGCCGGGCGGTGCAGCAGGGTGACGTCCCGGAAGATGCCGGGCAGCCACCACTGGTCCTGGTCCTCCAGGTAGGAGCCCGCCGACCACTGGTGCACCCGGACGGCGAGCACGTTGCCGGCGGGCTTGAGCAGGTGCCCGACCGCGAACTCGTGCGGCAGCCGGGAACCCTTGAACTCACCGATGTCCGTGCCGTTCAGCCACACCCGGGCGCAGGACTCCACGCCGTCGAAGCGCAGCACCGCCCCGCCCTCGGAGTGAGCGGGCCACCCCTCCGGCAGGTCGAAGTACCGCAGATGGTCGCCGGTCGGGTTCTCCGTCGGCACCCTCGGCGGGTCCACCGGGAAGGGGTACAGGTGGTTGGTGTAGATCGGCGCCCCGAAGGCCCCGTCACCCTGCAGCACCCAGTGGCCCGGGACGGCCACCTCGGCCCAGCCCCCGGCGTCGTACCCCTCCGCCGCGAAGGACTCGTCCTCGGCGTCGGCGGTGGGGGACAGCCGGAAACTCCAGCTGCCGTTAAGGGAGAGGCACTTGGCGTCGGACGACGCGTACCAGGCGCGGGGCGGAAGGGCCCCGCTGCCCGGTGACACGTCCTCGACATACTCGACGGAAGATGTGGTGGTGCGGAAAGACATCGGTCTCCTAGCTTGGTCCTAGCCCTTGATGCCGGTCTGCGCGATGCCCTGCACCAGCCAGCGCTGGAGGAAGAGGAACACGAACACCAGGGGCAGGATGGAAACGGCGGTGGCCATGAAGATCAGATGGAAGACGACGGTCTGGTTGGTCATGTAGGCGGAGAGCGCGACCTGCACCGTCCAGGCGCCTGGGTCCTGGCCGATGACCAGCGGCCACAGGAAGGCGTTCCAGCCCTGGATGAAGGTGATCGTCGCCATCGCCGCGAAGAAGTTCAGCGAGTTGGGCACCACGATGCGCCAGTACGCGCCCCAGTAGCCCAGTCCGTCCACGCGCGCCGCCTCCTCCAGCTCCTTGGGGAACCCAAGGAAGTACTGCCGGAACAGGAAGCAGGTGAAACCACTGAACAGGCCCGGGATGATGAGACCCCGGTAGGTGTCCACCCAGCCGAGCGACGACACCAGCACGAAGCTCGGGACGAAGGTGACCGCGGTCGGGACCATCAGGGTCGCCAGGACGGCGTAGAACACCTTGTTGGCGTGCTTGTACGGGATGCGGGCGAGACCGTAGCCGGCGAGGGAGCACACCAGCAGGACGCCGACGGTGTGCAGGGTGGCCACGACCGCCGAGTTCCACAGGGTCTGGGCGAAGGGGACCGTCTCGTCGGTGAAGAGCTCGCTGATGTTGCCCCACTGGATGTCGGTGGGGAAGAACTTCCAGTTCTCGCCGGTGATCTCGGCGTCCGTGGACAGGGCGTTGCGGACGAGAATGTAGAACGGGACCAGGAAGAGGAGCGCGGAGACGCCCGTGGCCACGTAGAGGCCGGTGGAGCTCATCACGCCACCGCCGCCGCGCTTGACGCGGCGGGGCTTGCCTGATGTCGGCGCGGACTTCCGCACCTCGGGGATGGTGGTGGTCACTTGGACTCGTCCCCCCTTCCGAAGCCCAGGATCTTGCCCTGGAGCAGGGTCACGGCACAGATCAGCACGGTCAGGATGAGTGCTCCCGCGCTGCCGGCGCCGTAGTCCTGGCTCTCGCCCAGGGCCTTGTAGTACAGCTCGACGAGGGGCGGGCGGCCCCACGTGGTCTTCGACAGCAGGTTGAAGAACTCGTCGAAGGCCTGGTACGCCGCGATGAGCAGCAGCAGGATCACCGCCGTGGAGGTGGCGCGCAGCTGGGGCAGGGTGATGTACCGGAAGGTCTGCCAGCCCGGCTTGGCGCCGTCGATGGCGGCGGCCTCGTACAGCTCGTCCGGGATGTTCTGCAGCGCCGCGATGAACAGGATCATGTAGAAGCCGGACTGCAGCCACAGGCGCGCGGTGACGATGACCAGCCAGTACCACGGCGGGTTGGGGTCGGCCAGCCAGGCGATGTTCTCGATCCCGAACCAGCCGAGGACCGTGTTCATCAGGCCGAAGCGGACCCCGCTGAAGATGGACATCTTCCAGATCAGCGAGGCGGCCACATAACTGCACGCGGTCGGGAGGAAGAAGACCGAACGGAAGAACGCCCGCATGAAGCGCAGCCGGTTCACCAGCAGGGCCAGGCCCAGCGAGAACGCCCAGGTGGTGGGCACGATGAACGCGGCGAAGACGGTGAAGGTGCCGAGCGAGCCGACGAAGTCGTCGTTCGTCAGCATGTACGTGTAGTTGTCGAAGCCGACGAACTTGTCGGGCGTGACGGTGAAGCGGGCCTCGAAGAAGCTGAGCCAGAGGCTCCAGAGGATCGGCGCGTAGACGAAGATCGCCAAGCCTATGAGGAACGGCCCGGTGAAGAGCCAGAAGTTGAAGGTGGGGCTGCCCCGCAGACCCCGCCGCGGCTTGGCCGATGAGGCCTTCGCCGGGGCGGGGTGCGCGAGGTCGCGCGTCGTGGTCGTCGACATGTCGTGGTCCGTCCCGCGGTCTATCCGAACTATCCGAACAGCTTCTTGAGCTCGCGGTTGACGGCCGTGTCGGCCTTGTCGAGAGCTTCTTCCGGGTCCATGTCCTTGCGGACGGAGTTGGCGAAGACGTCCTCGAGGGCGGTGATCATGGCCTGGGTCCAGCCGATGTTGTCGAAGTGCCCGAACTCGTTGAAGAGCTTGACGCCCTCAGCGGCGTTGCCCGACTTGAGCTTGCCGGCCGACTCCGCGAGCGAGGTGCGCGGCGGGATGTGGAAGCCGTAGGAGGTGGCCCAGTCCTCCTGGTACTCCTTCTGGTCGATCCACAGCCACTTCACGTACTCCTTGGCCGCCTCGACGTTCTTGCCCTTGGCGTTGACGAACATCGACCAGCCGCCGTTGTAGACCGACTGCTTGCCGGAGTCGATGGTCTTCGGGAAGGGGAAGATCCCCCAGTCGTCGCCGAGCGCGTCCTGGATCTGCGGCATCGCCCACATGCCGCACCACTGGATGGCGCACAGACCCTGGTTGAGCGAGGAGGGGTCCCAGGATTCGGTCGGGGCGCCGAGGAGGAGGTCGCCGCTGGTGAACAGCTTGCGCATCTTTTTGAGGCCCTCGATGACGCCGTCCGTGTGGTAGGCGATCTGGTTCTTCTCGTCGAGGGTGTCGGCGCCCGCCGACCAGATCATCGGGTTGATGACGTTGTGCAGGTCGTTGCCGAGGTACAGGCCCTTCACCTTGCTGGTGGTGAGCTTGGCGGCGATCTCCATCAGCTCGTCGAGCGTGGTCGGGACCTCGACCCCGGCCTCCTCGAACATCGACTTGCGGTAGAAGAAGAACTGCGGGTCGTCGATCATCCGGACGCCGTAGATCTTCCCGTCGACCGTGTGCGACTGGATGTCGGCCGGGTTGAAGTCGTCCTTGACCGGCTCGATGATGTCGGTCAGGTCCGCCACCTGGCCGCTCTTGATCATCTGTATCTGCGGGTGGAACTCGAAGACGTCGGGCGCGTTGTCGGTGAGCAGCGTCGAGAAGAGCTTGCTCTCGAAGTCCGAGCTGGTGATCCACTGCGTGGTCACGTTGGCT
Source organism: Streptomyces sp. CA-210063 (assembly GCF_024612015.1). Classification (NCBI taxonomy): domain Bacteria; kingdom Bacillati; phylum Actinomycetota; class Actinomycetes; order Kitasatosporales; family Streptomycetaceae; genus Streptomyces; species Streptomyces sp. CA-210063. Next base: position 2,116,466 of record NZ_CP102512.1, on the reverse strand, counting down.
TCCTTGTAGGCCTTCGCGTAGCGCTTGATGGCCTGCTCGGTGCCCGCCTCGCCGTATGCGTGGAACATCTGCACGAGGGTCTTGCCCGAACCGCCGGCGCGGCCGGTGTTGCCGCCGCACGCGGCGAGTCCGCCGGCGGCGGCCAGGCCCATGGCGGCCCGCAGTACGGAGCGGCGGTCCCAGTTGCTGTTGCTCATTGCCGACATGCTGACGTCCTTGTCTCGAGTACGGCTGCGGCTCTGCGCCAGTGGCTCGGCGGCTCAGTGCCAGTTGGCTCAAAGGGGCTTGCGGTGCGGGACGTTAACCTTCGGCTAAGGCTTCGGCAAGGGGTTGGACGAAGCCTGTTCGAAGCGTTGTATTCGGTTCGGTGTTCCGAACGTCTGTGCGCCGCAAAGGGTTTGGCGAAGGGGGTGGGGGCCGCCGGGTCAGGGTCCGGCGGCCCTCGGCTCATGGGGCACCACTGTGGTGACCGGGCCTGATCGGCCTCGAACGGGCATCGCTTCCGTCGTCATGCAGACGGTGCGCTACGGCTCCTTGCCGGCACGGCGCGTTTCGCGGACCTCTGTCCGACGGACTGGAGCGCCCCTTCGAGCGCGAAGGTCGCCGCGCCCAGGCATGCCGGGTCGGTCGGGATCAGGGAGAGGACGATCTCGGTGGCGGCCATCGGCCGCGGCAGCGCGTGCCGGGCGACGGCTTCGCGCACCTCCGCGACCAGGGGTTCGCCGAGGGCGGCCGCGACCCAGCTGCTGAGCACGACCACTTCGGGATTGAACAGGTTGACCAGGTCGGCGATGCCCGCGCCGAGGTAACGCGCGGTGTCCCGCACCACCTTGACCGCCACCGGGTCCTGCCGGGCCACTCCCTGGGCGAGCGCGGCGATGGTGGCCGTCTGGTCCTCCGGGTGCAGCAACGTGCTGCGCGGACTCAGCTCCCGGAGGTTCAGCATGATCCCGGGAGCGCCCACATACGTCTCCACACAGCCGTGGTTGCCGCAATGGCACAGCCGGCCGTCCAGCACGATCGTGGTGTGCCCCCACTCCCCGGCGCTGTTGCTCACCCCCCGGTGCAGCCCGCCGCCCAGGACCAGCCCGGCGCCCACCCCGGTCCCGAGGTTCACCACCACGGCGTCCCCGCGCCCGCGCGCGGCCCCGAACCACAGCTCGGCCACCGCGACGGCACGCAGCGGGTTGTCCAGGTACAGCGGGTAGGCGATGTGCTCGGTGAGCAGGTCGAGCAGCGGCACGTCGTGCCAGTCCCAGTTGGGCGCGTACTCCGAGATACCGGTGGCGCGGTCCACCTGCCCCGGCACGCTCACACCGACGCCGAGCACCCGGGCGCCCTCGATGCCGGCCTGCGCGACCACCGAGCCGACGGCGGCGGCGACATGGCCGACCATCTGCTCCGGGAGGCTCTCACCGGCGCGGACGTCCTCCTCGGCGCGGGCCAGGACGTTCAGCGCGAGGTCGAACAGCTCGACATGGACGTACGTCTCCGCGATGTCGACGCCGATCAACGCGCCCCCCGACGCGTTGACGGCCACAAGTCCGCGGGGGCGGCCCCCCGCCGAGTCCTCGAACCCGACCTCGGTGATCATGCGGAGGTCGAGCAGCTCACCGACAAGCGTGGCGACCGTCGCCAGGCTCAGCCCGGTGGCCGCCGCCAGCTCCTGCCGGGAGGTGGGAGACTTGGCGATGATCTGGCGCAGCACCTCGTAGCGGTTCGCGGTGCGAATGTCGCGTGAGGTGCGCTTCACCGACGACATGAATCCCCTCGATCCCTCCAGGCCATGACGAGGCCTGCTGCCCCGGCGCGGCGCCAGGCTATGGCGCGGAGGGGCTTTCGACAAGGGGTTAGGAAAGGGGGTTTACAAAGTCCCCCGATGAGCGAGGATCCATGGCCGAGGACCGATGGCACGCCGGCAGCCCTGGTGGGAGCCTCGCACTCCGGTGACCGTCAGGCGTCGAGGACATTCCGCACGAACGCGTTGCGGAACTTGCCCGCCGGGTCCAGCGCGTCGGCCAGCGCCCGAAAATCACCCAGTCGTGGGTACAGCTCCCCAAGTGCCGCCGCCGGAACCGTGAACACCTTGCCCCAGTGCGGCCGCGCCTCGAACGGAGCGAGCACCTCCTCCACCCGCCGCACCACCGGCAGTACGGGCGCCGCGTCCGCGATCCACGTGAAGTGCAGCGCGACCGTGTCCCGCCCGTGGGCGGGGCTGAGCCACTGCTCGTCGGCGGCCACCGTACGGACCTCGCAGACCTGCAGCACCGGCGCCACGGAGTGCCGGATCCCGTCGAGCGCGTGCAGGGCGTCCATGGCGAACGGGCGCGGCAGCAGATACTCCGACTGCAGCTCCTCCCCACTGCTCGGTGTGAACTCCGCCCGGAAGTGCGGCAGCCGCTCGTGCCAGGGACCGGGCACCCCGAACTGCTCGGTGCAGTTCACCGCCGGCATCCCCGGCACCGGATGCATCGCCTCGGTCGCGGGCGCGGCCCAGGGGAAGTCCGCTGTGGACCGGTCCATGCGCTGCTTGACCCAGGCCTGGTCGAAGCCGGAGTGACGCCAGCGGGTGAAGAGGCTCACGCTGTACGCCGACGCCGACACAGCCGCGAAGTCAAGGCCCGCCAGGGAGAGTTGGGCGAACACGTGCTGGCTCACCTCGAAGGCCGGTTCCAGGTCGAGGGTGAGCGCCGTGACCACGCCGAGGGCGCCGAGCGAGGTGACCGCCCCGCCGAAGCGGTCGTCGCCCCGGGCGAGCGTCACCCTCGTACCGTCCGCCGTGACCAGCTCGACCTCGCGCACGGCCGCCGCGAGTGGACCGTTCCCGTTGCCCGAACCATGGGTTCCGGTGGCGACCGAGCCCGCCACGGAGATGTGCGGGAGCGAGGCCATGTTGTGCAGGGCGAGACCGTGGGCGTGCACCGCGCGGGCCAGCTCCGCGTACCGGACACCGCCCCCGACCCGTACCGTACGGGCCGCCGTGTCCACCTCGATCGCCGGCGGCAGGCCGGTCAGGGAGAGCATGACACCGTCGGGGCCGGGCTCCGCGATCTCGTTGAACGAGTGCCCGCTGCCCAGCACCCGCACCCTCTCGCTGCCCGCGACCAGGGTGCGCAGCGCGTCGACGGAGCGCGGCCGGTGCAGTTCCTTGGCGGTGTAGGTGATGTTCCGGGCCCAGTTGGTCAGGGTCTCCGTCGTCATGCTCGGTGTCCTCCACGGTCCGCGAGCCAGGGAGTCTGTCCGGCGGACAGGCCCCAGTCGTACGGGCCATCCTCCCTGCCCGTCCATTGACCGTTCCTAGGGACTGAGCGGGAGTGAGTCTTGTTGCCAGAACTCATGCTCAGCCGGACGCCCCGAACGGTGTTGGGCGTCCTGGTCCACCGCGTTCGCTCCGCGTCCGGCGCGTACGGATCGTGTCCGTGGTCCGGGAATGCGGGGGCGGTGTCCCTCACGCCCCGGAGCCACCGGTGCGGCCTGGACGCTCCGATGCCCCTGCTCATCACTCCGGTGAGCAGGGGGCGGTGTCGTCCGTCGCCGGATCGGGTGCCCCAGGGCGCGCCTTCCGATCGCCACGGCGGCTGCGTCGCGGCGCGTGGTCTTTCTGTTCTTGCTCGTCAGTGGCTTCTGCCAGTGCTGAGCGCCCCACCGGGAGGTGCAGGCGGGGTCTACGGCGATGACGGTGATGCCGAGTTCGGCCGCCATGGCCACGAGCCGGGCCCGCAGCCTGGACGTGGGCAGGCCGGAGATCAGCTTGCGGAAGCGTTTGCGGCGGCCGTGCTTCTCCCGGGTCTTCTCCGCTTGGAAGTCGAGGTCTTCGATCGCGATGGCGAGGCCGTGGCGTTTGGCCCAGTGCAGGAGGCGGATCAGGGCGTGGCGTACCTGGGCGTCCCGGTGGGTGGCGGGGCCGGACAGGTCGTAGCCGAAGTTGAGCGGTTGGCCGACGGGGTTGCCGTGGGCGTCGAGGCGCCAGGCGGCGAGGTGGTCGGCGTTGGTGTCCACCCCGACCAGGCCGCCCATGCGGGCCGCTTTCAGCGGCATCGTGCGGGCCGGGGGGATGGTCCATGAGGCGGTCAGGTACCAGCGGCCCCTGTCCACGTCTTCGTGGATGCGGTACGCCACGGCCCGGTTCGCATGGACGCGGTCGGCCCACTGCTCGCCCCGGTGCGCGAACCCTGCGCGGGTGGTAAGGACGTACCGGCCGTGCGGGGCGTTCGCCAGATATGCCAGCGGCGCGGGCAGTTTGAGGGAGACCTCACCGTCCGGGGTGACGCGGATGGTCTCGTTGCCGAACCGCTTGCCGGACTCTCCGTCGGCCTGGAGGAACCGGCGCCCAGTCTGCCACCGCTGCCGCCACCGCTCTTCGGTGAGCTGGGCGGGGTCTAGGTGGTGGCGGGTGTTCAGCAGTCGCGTGCCGCCCCGCACCACACGCACGATTCCGGCCTCCCGGTCGGCCCGTGCAGCCCGGAGCCGGTCGTCGAGCAGGTGAAGACGGCGGGACTTGGCGAACCACTCCTGTCGGCTGCCATAGCCACGCGGAGTCTTCTTGCTGCCCTTCTCCCCGACGGGCAGGGACAGCCGGTGCGTGATGGTCCTGACGCTGGCTTCCAGGCTCTGGATGTGCGCGAGCTGGCCGCGCCGGGCCAGCGCCCACTGATCGTGGGCGGCCTTCGTGATACTGCCTGCCCAGCGTGACGACGATTCGGCGGAAAGGACGCGCTTGCGCTCGGCCCACTGCTCGCTGTCGTGGTCCAGCCCGGCCGCGCAGCGGGCTTTGAGATCCCGGGAGGCGAGCGAGCCGAGATGGTCGCCGACCAGGCGCAGCGCCCTCTCGTCCCCGGCGGTCAGGCCCTTGAGTCGGGTACGGACTGCGACTCCCGTGGGGCCTGGCACCACGAACGGCGCCGCCACCTCCCGCAGCTCACCCACCTCGCCACCCCCCGGTGTCGCAGAAATCCGTCATCACACCCAACGACCACCACTGGTGAAGGTCACGCATTCGATGCAGGAACTCCCGTTCCCGTTTTGCTCCTCGTGAGCGTTCCCGCAGCTGGCCGGAGACTTCAGTCATACGTGCCAAGCACGTTCAAGTACTGTCGATGCCCACCTGCTCAGCCTTCACGAGCGCCTGGCTACCGTAGAGATCGGTTTCTGTAGTCGGCCTCTCCCAGCCGGAAGGTCCTTCCTTGCCCGAGCTTCACCGCGCAATGTTCGCCATGACGGCCGAGAACGTTCCCCAGGTCTTCCCACCGGATGTGCTGTCCCGCCTGCGCGAGACCGTGGAAATCGATCCCGCTCTGATCGCCGAGGACTTCACAGACCCTCGGGTGCGGGAGGTACTGGCCGAGGTCGAGGTGCTGGTCACCGGATGGGGCTGCCCGCGGATCGACGAGACGGTCCTGGAGGCGGCGCCCAAACTGCGGGCGGTGCTGCACTCGGCGGGCTCGGTGAAGGGATTCGTGGCCCCCGCCGTCTGGGAGCGGGGCATCGCCGTCTCCACGGCGGCCGCCGCGAACGCCCTGCCCGTCGCGGAGTACACGCTCGCCATGATCCTGCTCGCCGGCAAGGACATCCTCGGCCGCCGCGACCGCCTCCGGGCCGAACGCGTCTCCCCCGGCTGGGGGTTCGTCCCCGGAATCGGCAACCACGGCCGCCGCGTCGGCGTCATCGGAGCCTCCCGCATCGGCCGCCGGGTCATCGAACTGCTGAGCCCCTTCGACCTGCGGGTCAGCCTCACCGACCCGTACGTCGACGAGGCCGGGGCCGCCGCCCTCGGCGTACCCCTGCTGCCGCTGGACGACCTCCTGCGCACCTCCGACATCGTCACCGTGCACGCCCCGGACACCCCCGAGACCCACCGGCTGCTCGACCGCCGGGCACTCTCCCTGATGCCCGACGGGGCCGTCCTCATCAACACCGCGCGCGGCGCGCTCGTCGACCACGACGCCCTGATCGACGAACTGCGCGCCGGCCGCCTCTCCGCGATCCTCGATGTCACCGACCCCGAGCCGCTGCCCGCCGACTCCCCCCTCCTCGACCTCCCGAACGCCTTCGTCACCCCGCACCTGGCCGGCTCCCAGGGCAACGAGGTGGCCCGCCTCGGCCTCGCGGTCACGGAGGAGGCCGAACGGCTTGTCGCCGGGCGGGAGTTGGTGCACGTGCTCGACCGGGCCGTGTTGGAGCGGACGGCGTGACCGTCGGGCGTTGGGCCGGTAGCGAACTCTCCGACCGTCAGCACCTGGTCCTCGGCACCCATGTGGTGCTGAGGGGGTCGACGCGGCGTCCCGGGAGCTGACGGTTCACTCATTCCGGTTCGTGCTGGGCGAGGAGTCGGCTGAGCAGGCAGGTCAGAGTCTGCCGGTCCTCGGCCGACAGCGGTTTGAGCAGGTCGTCCTGTACCTGATCGAGCACCCCGTCCATGCGCCGCAGCTGGCGGACACCCCCCTTGGTGAGGGTCACCCTGTTGCGCCGCCCATGGTCCGGGTCCGGCGTCCGCTCGACGTAGCCCTGCTCGACCAGTTCGTTGACGGCCGCCACGACGTCGCTGCGGTCGACGCGGCACCGGCGGCCGAGCTCCGCCTGGCTCGCGGGCCCGAACTCGTACAGTGCCGCCAGGATGCGGTAGTGGTACCCGCGCGCCCCGGAAGCGGTGAAACCGTCGAACACCAGTCGCCGGACGTGCACGGCCAGTTGGGTGATCAGCCAACTCGGCTTCGCTGACAGGCGCTCGGGGGTTTCCTCCATGGCGGCAACTCTATGGCCATAAGTGTGGGTGAGCCCAACACTCTGTGCGTAGTGTTGGGCTCACCCATGTTGGAGCAGCCATCAAAGGAGCCCTTGTGCCCGCTGCCACCCCGACCGCCGACCGAGCCGAGATCGCCGATCTCTTCGCCCGCCTGGCCAACCTGCTGGACGAATGCCGCCACGACGACGCCGCAACCGTCTTTCACGACGACATCGTGGGCCGTTCGCCGCGGGGTGAGCTGCACGGCCTCGATGAGATGACCGCCCTCCTGAAGCGAAGCCAGGTCGAGGGAGAGCGCACCCAACATGTGCACGGGGACGTGCTGGTGCATGTTGATGGTGACCGCGCGAGGGCCACCGCGAACCAGCTCGTGTACTTCTACCGCAACGGCGAAGCGCCCCACCGGACAAGCGGTCTACGAGTGGCCTGCACCGCGGTGCGGACCCCGGCGGGCTGGCGATTCAGCGACATGCACGTCACACTCGCCTGGACGCAAGAGAAGTGACGCGGTGTGCCAGGCGCGGCCATCAGTGTCCACAACCGATCTCCACGCAGTCGTACGTCTCGAAACTCTTTCTGCCGCAGTCCACGACTTGCACGGCCCGGACGCAGAGGTCGTTGATGTCAACGCGGAAGACAGGGCGCGCGTCGCCAAGCCCCTCTCCATCCCCACCGTCGAGGGTGGCGTTTCACGCTCGCCGTCGACCCGGTCCACCAGAACCACCTCACGGTGAGACTGCTCTGACACGCATGTGAGCACCGGTCTGTGCTGTCGCCCTCAGCCTTCTGGGCGCTGCTGCTGCTCGATGTACTGGCGCACAACGGTCAGCGGCGCCCCTCCGCACGAGCCCGCGAAGTACGAGCCCGACCAGAAGTGCCCGCCCCACAAGTACCGGCGGACGTGGCTGTCGTACTCCTGGCGGAGTCTGCGGGAGGAGACGCCCTTGAGGCTGTTGACCAGCTTGGAGAGCTGGACCTTGGGCGGGTAGTGCACCAGCAGGTGTACGTGGTCCTGCTCGCCGTTGAACTCCTTCAGCTCCGCCTCGAAGTCCGCGCACACGTCCCGCATGATCTCTTGGCACCGGGTGAGCATGGCATCGGTGAAGGCGCCGCGCCGGTATTTGGTGACAAAAACCAAGTGGACATGAAGGGTATGGCCAACATGACGGCCCGTGCGTACATCAGGGTTTGGATTCCAGCGTGGTGACATAGCCCAAATGATACGGTGATCGCGTGACCACGGAACGTGCATGGGAGAAGCGGCAGTTCGGGCATCGCGCCCGGCTTGCACTGACCCCTGCGCAGGCCCGGGGCATCGACGATCAGGCGCACGCGGCCCGCACCACGTGGAACCTGTTGCACGACTGGTGGACGATGCTGCCGAAGGACAAGCGCTCCCTGGTCGCAGCGGACACCGCGATCCGCCAGGCACGCAAAGAGATCGGATGGCTCGCCGTCCTTCCTGCACAGGCCGCGCAGGCCGTACTGAAGACCTACGTCCAGGCGTGGAAGAACTGCTGGTGTAATCGCGCCGACGCACCGAATTTCAAGTCCCGTATCCGCTCGACGATGTCGGTGGATATCCCGCAGGGCCGGGACCTGAACATCGTCCGCGTGCACCGCCGCTGGGGCATGGTCAACATCCCCAAGGTGGGCCGGATCCGGTTCCGCTGGACCAAAGACCTCCCCGTGGGCAAACGGGCCAACAAGGACAACCGGATCACCGGCGCACGACTGATCAAGGATGCGCTCGACTGGCACATCGCCTTCCGCGTCCAGACCCTCGAAACTAAACCGGAGCCCCACCAGGGGGCCGAGGTCGGTATCGACGCCGGGGTGAACCTGCCCCTGGCCCTCTCCGACGGCAACCACTTCGACCACAACCGGCCCGCCCGCCTTCCGGACAACACAGCAGACCGCGACAAGTGGCTGACCGATGAGGAGAAATCCAAGCTCCTGCGCCTGGAACAGCGCGCCGCGCACCGCAAAAGCTTCCGCAAGCCCAAAGAACGCAGCTCCAACCGCCTGCGCACCACCTACGACCAGATCAAACAGCTCCGCGCAACAGCCACGCGCCGAGCAGTCGACTGGCAGCACAAAACCACCACCCGCATCGCCGAGCGGTACGGCACCGTGGTGGTCGAACAACTCACCATCACGAACATGGTCAAGTCCGCGAAGGGCACCATCGAGGAACCGGGGAAGAACGTCGCGCAGAAAGCCGGGCTGAACCGCTCCATCAGCCAGGAGGCGTGGGGCCGCACGGTCACGATGCTGACGTACAAACTCGCCCAGCGCGGCGGCACCCTCCACAAGGTCCCCGCCCCCGGAACCTCCCTGCGCTGCTCCGCCTGCGGCCTCACCACGCCCGGCAGCCGCAAGGACCAGGCCACGTTCGTGTGCAAGAACCCCGACTGCGGCTTCGAGGCGAACGCCGACTGGAACGCGGCCCGGAACATCTTGCACCTGTACCGGATCGGCCACGTGGCGATCCCGGCTGCCGGGAGGGCAGTCGTCAGACGCGGAAACGCGTCAAGCCCGCCACCGCAAGGTAGGCGGGAATCTCCCGGCTGAAGCCCGGAGAGCACTTCAAAACCAGGTGATGTACACATAGGCACATACGAGGGTGCCTGGGAGGCACACGAGGGCCTGCGGGTCATCAGCTCGGAGTTCTACGAGGGCCGGGCGCGCGGCCACCGCATCGGCGGCGAGCCCCTCGGCTGCCAGCGCTTCCTCGGCGAGGAAACGCTGGTCGGCCCGGACGGCCAGGACCTGGATTTCTCCCACTTCCTCTTCTGGCACGACCAGACCACGCGCCGGACCGACGACTACATCAAGTACGTCATCAAGGGATTGGCCCGCTCCAAGCTCGACGCGTACGGCAACCTCGTCCGCCGCCTCCCCCTCGGCACGTACTGCACGACCATGGGACGGTAGGCGCGGTGGGGCGAAAAACGCCGCTCCGGCCCCCCGCCACCAGTCCACCCCCGCCGGAGGCATACCGTGAGAAGCCGAGCGCGGGCGACCCCCGCGTGACATCGGGAGCGAGGAGAACGGGATGGGCAGCCGCACCGCACTGGTGGAGGACCTGATGGAGAGGTTCCCGCACGTGCCACGGGAAGCCGTCTTCAAGGAGGACCTGCTCAGGGGCGGCATGGCCTTCGACGCCTCCGCCCTGAGCGACAACGAGAAGGGCGAGGTCAAGCCGAAGTCGTACTTCATCTTCTCCTTCGACCACGGCACCCTCCCCGAGCTCGGCGAGGCCGCCCTCCGTCGCCCGCCGGAGGAGATCATCCTCACCGGCGGCCCCTACGACCTGCGGCGCACGGTCGTCTCCGTACGGGTCAACCCGTCCTCCCCCTACCGCGTGGCCGCCGACGAGGAAGGCCTCCTCGGCCTGTACCTCGACGGCCGGCGCATCGCGGACGTCGGCGTCCCGCCCATGCCCGAGTACTACCGGCACACCCTCTCCAACGGGAAGTCCGTGATGGAGGTGGCCCCGACCATCCAGTGGGGCTACCTCATCTACCTCACCGTCTTCCGCGTCTGCCAGTACTTCGGCGCGAAGGAGGAGTGCCAGTACTGCGACATCAACCACAACTGGCGCCAGCACAAGGCGGCGGGCCGGCCGTACACGGGTGTGAAGGACGTCGACGAGGTCCTGGAGGCGCTGGAGATCATCGACCGGTACGACACGGCGAAGACCTCCACCGCGTACACGCTCACCGGTGGCGCGATCACCAAGACGGTCGCCGGCCGGGACGAGGCCGACTTCTACGGCCACTACGCCAAGGCCATCGAGGAGCGCTTCCCGGACCGCTGGATCGGCAAGGTCGTCGCCCAGGCGCTGCCGCTGGACGACGTCAAGCGCTTCCACGACTACGGCGTGAAGATCTATCACCCCAACTACGAGGTGTGGGACGAGTACCTCTTCAAGATGTACTGCCCCGGCAAGGAGCGCTACGTCGGCCGCGACGAGTGGCACAAGCGGATCCTGGACTCGGCGGGTGTCTTCGGCGCGCGCAATGTGATCCCCAACTTCGTGGCGGGCGTGGAGATGGCCGAGCCGTTCGGGTTCACCACGGTCGACGAGGCCATCGCGTCGACCACCGAGGGCCTGCGCTTCTTCATGTCGCACGGCATCACGCCCCGCTTCACGACCTGGTGCCCGGAGCCCACGACCCCGCTCGGCAAGGCCAACCCGCAGGGCGCGCCGTTGGAGTACCACATCCGGCTGTTGCAGGCCTACCGCGCCACGATGGACGAGTTCGGCCTGCAGTCCCCGCCCGGATACGGCCCGCCCGGACCCGGCCGCGCCGTCTTCTCCGTCAGTTCCTTCATGGACAGCCTCCCGGCCGTCGAGGAAGCCGCCGGGGAAGCCGCCGACGAGACTGTCGGGGAGGCTGCCGGGGGGATTTCCGCGCAGTAACTCCTGTGACGATTGAGTCGATGGGGATCGGCGTACGTACAACTCCACAGTGTGACCGCTGGTAACCGCATTTGAAGACGCAGCTTGTCAGTTGTGTGGGAACCGTGAAAAGCTCGGGGCTGCCGCAAGGTGGTCCCCCCAACGCCCTTGAATCAGAGGGTAGTTGACCGCTTTTGCGGACTTCCCCCCTCGCTCTGTGGATGCAGGAGACCCATGCCCGACCTGCCGAAGCCCCAGGACGCCGCCGAAGCCGCGCTGTTCTCGGAGTGCTGGGACGCGGTCCTGTCGTACGCCGATCTGTGCACGTCCGGTTCGACCGCGGCGACTCAACTGGCCACCGAAGCCTTCACGAACGGCATGCACGAGGCACGCGCCCTGGAGATCGACACGGGGACCGAACGCGGTGCCGGGCGGCGTGCCCTGCGGCTGCCCCGAATACCGTTCCTCCTGACCTGGGTCAGGACCAGCGCCGCGGCCTGGGAGACGGACGGACAGGGCCACCGGCTCGACCCCGACCTGCGCCTCTGGCTCAACTCGGACAAGGCGGCCCGCTACACCGGCCCCCCGCTGCACCGCCCCCTCGCTCTGCGTGCCCTGCGGGACATGCAGGAACCCGACGCGGCCCTGCTGTGGCTGACCGAGGTCGAGTCGCTGCCGCCGGCCTCCGTGGCCCGCCGCCTCGGCCTCGACCCGTCGGTCGCCCGGGCCGAACTCGACCAGGTACGGGCGCTGTTCCGGGACCGGTGCCTGCGCAGCCAGCACGACGCGCCCATGCACGCCGACTGCCGCAGCTACGCCCGGCTGTTGGACGCGGTCACCCGCTCGCCCGGCGCCGACACCCCCGAGGACCTGTCACGGCACCTCGCCACCTGCGTGGAGTGCGCCGAGGCCGCGGCCTGCCTCGGCCTGCACGGCGGCGGCCTGCCCGCCGCGCTCGCCGGCGGCGTGATCGGCTGGGGCGGACTCGCCTACCTGGAACGCCGCCGCCGCGCGGCCGAGGCCGGGCTGCTCCCCGGGCGCGCGGACTCCACCGGCACCGACCGGGGACTCTCACCGGGCCAGGAGCCGAGGCCCAGGCTGGGCCGCAACGGCGTGCTCGTCGGAGCCGGTCTCGTCTCCGTGCTGGCGCTCGCCGTCTCCCTCATGCCGTTCGGCGACGAAGAGCCCGTCGCCGACGGCGCCTCCGCGGGCGAGTCGTCGGTGGTGCAGCAGGACCCCCGGTTCCCGGTGACCCAGTCCCCGTCCGGCGTGTCGTCCGAACTGCAGAGCACGTCCCGGCCCCAGGAGACCGGCTCCGACGGCGATGAAGGCAGCGGCAACGGCAACAGCAACGAGGAGCCCCAGGGCGACTCCTCGACGCCCGCCCGCGTCTCCCACGCACCGGTCGAGCCCGGCGAGTCGTCCACCGCCACCTGCCACGTCCGCTACCAGGTCGTCAACGAATGGCCCGGAGGCTTCCAGGCCGCCGTCACCGTCACCTCCACCAAGGCCCTCGACGGCTGGCAGATCGCCTGGACCTACGAGGACGACCAGCGCGTCACCCAGATGTGGGACGGCACCTTCGACCAGGACGGCTCCCAGGTCACCGCCGGCGCCGCCGACTACAACGAGACCGTCGCCGCGGGCGGCACCTTCGGCGTCGGCTTCCTCGGCACCTGGGACGACGACAGCAATGCGACACCGCAGGACTTCACACTGAACGGGAGTGACTGCAGGACGACGGATTAAGTCGTTCGACGGGGGGCCCGTGTGCTCCCGCTGGGGTGAGATCACCGAGCGCGGCGGCCCTTGAGCGGACGACTTCGCCCCGTACGACGCCGAAGGTCTGCTCGCCGGGCGGGTCGTCCGGGTCGACCGAGGGCAGTGCGACGTCGTCACCCCGGACGGCCTCCTGCCGACTCCACCTTCTCCCAGCGCGCCGAGGGGCGGATCATCCTGGCCGTCAACGTCGACTACGCGGTCGTCGCCGTGTCGCTCGCCGTGGAACTCGACCTCGGCCGCGTCGAACGGTTCCTGGCGCCGGTCTGGGAGAGTGGTGCGCAGTGGACAGCGGTGAGCCGCACGCCTGGAAACCCTGGGTGAACGGGGTGATGGATGCGGCGAGTTGTGCGTGCAAATCGTGAAGTCCTGGCTCAGAAAGCTGAGTTACTCTCCAGGAAATATTGAAAGCTCAATCGGTATGGCTAAGATCACTTGGTATGCACGATGTGATCGTTCGCTGAGCGCTCCGATCGCAATGGCGTCCCCCACTGTTCCCAGCCGCACGGCTGAAACCCTCTCCCCGGTCCGACGCGGCTCCTCCCCCTCCCCGAAACCCCCCCCTTCCCCCCCATGCTCCCTTTCCTACTTCCCCCCACCCCTCTGCACCGGTGATCGATGCTGTCCGCTCACCGTGCGAGTGCGAAAGCGGCACTTCCATGAGCGACGTCAGGGGCCGAGGGCTGCAGACCACTGTCCTCGGCAGGTTCCATTCCGTTGTGATGGCGGTCGCGGGCAGTGACGCCCGCGTCCCGGTGACGGTGACCCGCACGGTCCGCGAAGAGGCTGGGGACTCCCGGCGGTCTCGCCGCCGCACTCGACTCGAACGGGGACAAGGCCTGGCACCACGCGATCCGGCCCGAAGACGTGCTTTCGCGGCGTGAGACGACCTTGACCGGAAAGTTGTCGGAGTTCGGGCCGATCTGGCCGGCCCGGCAACTCCTCCACGGGCTCCAGGGCCGGCTGCGGCGCACCGCGGCCGGCGGGGTGTCTCCGCGGGCGGGTGCTGCCGCAGTGAGAGGCGCATGCGGGTCGGCGATCGACAACTGCCATGGTGGGAGCGCTGTCGACCTGTGTCGCCTCGGGATCTCCTGACCTCGCACGCCGAGGTCCGCTATCACGCCCCTCGACATCTTCCGCCTGCCACGGCCGGGCGCGGTTGTTACTGAACGGGTGGTTTCCCCCACATCATGAGCAAGAGTTTCCTGCAACACGACCAGCTCCGCATCGCGAAGAGTCTCCATGCCGGCGATTCGGGTGCTGACCTACCCCGACTCGGGCGTTCCTTCGCGCTGAGCGTGCTCCGGGATACCGCCTCTGCGGCACGCAAGGGCAGCGCCGGCGCGGCTTTCGTCAGCGGTGCGGCCGGAATGGGGAAGACCAGCCTGCTGACGCGGGCGCGCGCGGAGTTCGCACGTCACGAAGGCACTGTGCTTTTCGCCACCGGCCGTGAGCCGGAGTCTCCCCGCACAACCATGCGTGAGCTGTTCCAGCCGCTCGGGCTCACGGTGTCGGGGTCGGCGGCTTCGCCCCTGCTGGCGGGCGCGGCCCGATGGGCGCTGCCTACGCTCCTGCCCGGCAGCGGGCCGGCCTTCGACGAGGTCGGCGAGAATGACAGGTATCTGATCCTGAGTGGACTGTACCGGCTCGCCGTCAACGTGATGGCCGATGGGCCATTGACGATCATGATCGACGACGCACACCGTTGCGATCCTTTCGTCCTGCGCTGGATCGACTTCCTGCTCCAGAGAACTTTCGACAATCCACTGCTCGTCGTCCTGGCGTACGACGCGGACGCGACGGGGCCGGGGCGGGAGTTGCTGACCAGCGTCACCGGGCACGTCGCCGGTACCATCGTCGAGTTGGGCCCGCTCTCCCATGCCGAGATCGCCGATCTCGTCGCCGCGGTACTGGGGCCTTCGCCCGAGCCGTCGTTCGTTCGACTCTGCTCCGATTTGTCCGGCGGCAGCCCGCTTCTGCTTCGGTCACTGCTCGCCGAGTTCCGCGATCACGACGTGCGACCGGAGGGCGCGGAACTCCGGCGAGCTGCCGACATCGGCGGGCCTGTGCTGTCCGGGGCAGTGTCGGCGCGGTGGGTCCGGCTACCGGAGAGCGTTCGTCAGGTGGCCGTCGGCATCGCCCTGCTCGGCACCACCGAGCTCCCGGTGATCGCCGCTCTGCTCAAGCTGTCCGCGTCCACGGTGGCCGCGGCGGTGGATGTCCTGCGCAGACAAAGCCTGCTGGCGGCGGACCGGCTGGAGTTCGTGGCCGAGCAGGCACGTAGCGCCGTTCTCGGCGGACTGCCCCCCGGCGAGCTCGACGCGCTCCGGATGCGTGCAGCGCTCCTACTGCACGACGAGGGCCGCCCGTCGGAGGAGGTCGCCCACCTGCTCGTCGACCTGCCCGAGCTGCGGGAGCGATGGATGACCAGCATCCTACGGAGCGCGGCGGCCGACGCACGACGGCGTGGAAGCCTCAAGGACGAAGTGCGGTTCCTCGCACGTGTCCTGCAGGCGGTACCCGACCACACCGAGACCCTGATCGAACTCGCCTGGGCACTCCGGAACGCCGATCCGGAAGCGGCGATGGCCCACCTCATGCGCGCCATCGAGCGGACGGCCGATCTCCGGGCCCGCGCCCGACTGATGGTCCGCTTCGAGACGCTCTTGCGCAGGGCTCGAAATCCCGCCTCGGCGTTTCGTCTGCTGTCCGACGTACTGGATGCGGCAGACGGGGCCGCCGGGGAACTTCTCGCCTCTGACGGCAGCCTGCGCAGGCAGGTTCAGGCCGTGTTGCTCGGCGTCGGCCTCTTCACCGGGCCACATGTGGGGGAGACCCTCCGGCGTGCTCGGACGATGACGGTTCCGGACGGCGACACCCCGTCCGACCGGGTGGCCGCCGGCATGCTGGCGGGCGCCGTCATGCTGGACGGCGGGTCCGCGGAGCAGGCGGCGGACTGCGCGAGGGCCGCGGTCTCCGGCGCCCTCACCGCTTCCGACGGACCTCTGATCCTGGCGGCGAAGGCCCTGGACCACGCTGGCCTGCCGGAGGAGGCACTCACCGCGCTGGACCGGATCGTGGAGAACACTCGGCGGGTCGGTGCGGTCAGGACGCACTGCCACGCGTTGGCGATCAGATCGGCCGTGGCAGTGCGCATGGGGCGGCCGGCCAGGGCAGCGGCCGACGCCCAGGCCGCGATGGAAATCGCCCGGGACCGGAGCTGGGCCACGCCCCGGATCGTGTTCGCCACCCTTCTGGTGAACCGAGGTGAGGCAGAGCGGGCCGAGGCGTTGCTCGACGAGATCCACAGGCGGAACTTCGTCTGGGAACACCACGAGGTGCTCGTGGTGCGGGCCGGCGCCAGGTTCATGCTGGGCGACAGCGAAGGCGGGCTGTCGTCCCTGTTGCGGTGTGGGCGCAGCATTGCTGAGGCGAGGGTCTCCGGTTCCGTGCCGGTGCCGTGGTGGGTACCGGCCGCCGTCGTGCTGACCGACCTGGACCGTCGGTCGGAAGCGCTCGATCTGGTCGAAGCGCAGGAAGAGTGGAGCACCCGCTGGGGAACGCCGGAGAGCATCGGGCTCAGCCTGCTGGCCCGGGGGGTGGCGACGCAGGGCCGACGAGGACTGGAACTCATGATGGAGGCCGTCGAGCGGCTGGCGGCATCGCCCGCACTGCTCAGCCAACTCCAAGCGGAGCTCCTGCTCGGCCGTGGGCTGCTGCAGATCGGCGATGACGCGGGAGCGCGCAAGCATCTGCGTCGCGCGGCCATCCTGGCGGTGCGGTGCGGCGGCTCGGCAGTCCACTCGATCGCCAAGACGTTACTCGTGTCCGCGGGGGGCAGGATGCGGGGACTGAACGACGAGTCGTCGGATCTCCTGACCGCCGCCGAGTGGCGGGTGACCGAGCACGCCATGGCCGGTGCGACCAACCGGGACATCGCAAAGGCACTGTTCGTCACCCTGCGCACCGTCGAGACCCACCTGTCCAGTGTGTACCGCAAGCTCGGTGTGACTTCCCGCGCGGAGATTGCCGCAGCGCTCAGGGAGTCCTCTGAGGCTGAGCGAGCCATCGGGCCGACGGCCGTTGTGATGCCCGCCGGGCAGACCTGCGGGCGGGGTTGGGTACGCAGCGGGCGCGAGTGATCCGAACGTACGGAGACACGTGCATGTTGCGGCCTTGACGGCGCCGGAACGGTCCCTTGGACGCCGTGCACGGACCACCGTGCTCGCCTTCGATCGCCTTGACCGGAACAGGAGGTTGTGAACAGGTGTTGCTCGAGCGAGACGACGAACTGAGCTCGGTCTCCGAGGCACTTCGATCCGCTCACCGCGGCAGCGGGTCGCTTCTGGTGATCGGCGGCCCACTGGGTATCGGCAAGTCGGAGCTGCTGCGCGCCCTGCCGGGCCTGGCCGCACAGGGGAGCATCAGGGTGCTCCGTGCGGGAGCCTCGGCGCTGGAGCGGAATCACGCCTTCGGCGTGGTGCGCCAGCTCCTGGAACCCGCCTTGTCCGGGGCGGACGAGAAGACGAGGGAACGCTGGCTGTCGGGTGCCGCAGGGCTCGCTGAAGCGGTCCTCGGCGAGGCCTTGTTCACGACTGCGCACGCCCGGCCGGTCACCGTGCGGCAGGCGGTGCTGCGCGGGCTGCAGGAGCTCGTTGAGCGGATGAGCACCGAACAGACGTTGATGATCCTGATGGACGGCCTCCAGTGGGCCGACGAGCCCTCGTTGCAATGGCTCGCGAACCTGGCGAACCGGCTGAACCGGCTGAAGGTGCTGGTAGTGGTCACGGTTCGGGACGGTGAGTCGGCGTCGAACAGACCGACGGTGCGGGCCGTTACCGGGGCAGCCGCCCGGACCATGCGGCCACGCCCGTTCTCCTTGGCGGGGACACGTGCATTGGTGGCGGACCAGTGTGGTGAAGCCGGACACGAGGAGTTCGTCCTCGCCTGCCACGGGACGACGGACGGTAATCCGTTGTTCCTCAAGTCGATCCTGGTCAAACTGTCGCTCGACAGCATCCCCCCGAGGGCCGAGCACGCCGACCGGGTCCGATCGCTGCGGCCCGCGGGTCTTCGTGACCGGCTGCTCGACTGCATCGGTTCACAGGCCGAGCCGGTACGCGACGTGGCCAAGGCCATGGCGATCGTGGACGGCCAGGCCGATCTGGAGGTCATCAGGAAAGTCGCCGGCCTGGACGCCGTCAGGTGTGCGGAGGCGATGCATGTCCTGCACGAGCTGGGCCTGTTGGCCGACGGGCAGCGGCCCAGGTTCGTCCACCGCGTGGTACAGGACGTGATCGAGGAGTCGATGTCGGCCGAGGAACGCGAGAAGCTTCACATCCGGGCGGCGAAGTCGCTGTACCGAAGCGAGAACACCGTTGAGCAGAGGGCGGCCCATCTGTTGGCGACGACCCCACCTGAGGGGCAGTGGGCGGCTGACCTGCTGCGCGAGGCGGCTGGTACGGCGCTGGGACGGGGTGCTCCGGAAACCGCTGCGTGCTACCTGCGCCGCGCGTTGCTCAACACGTCGACGAACGGGGAGGACCGGGCACGGCTGCTGGTCGACCTCGCGACAGCGGAGCAGGCATTCGACGTGCGTGCCTCGGTACGACACTTCGACCACGCGCTTCCCTTGCTGACTTCCGCGCGGGATCGCGCGGCCGCGATGGTGAGGCTGGGGCCGGCTTTGCTCGGCAGCGCCCCGTCCGGCGTACGCAGGCTGATTCGACAGGTATGCGACGAGTTGGGCGACCTGGACGGGCTGTCCGGTGCGGATCGAGAACTCAAGCTGCGGATCGAGGCTCGGATGCGGCATCTCGACTACACCGAGCCGGTCGAGCTGGCCGACGGAAGCAGGCGGCTCGCCGAGCTCGGCGACGATCCCCCGGCGGATACTCCCGCGGAGCGGGAACTGTTGACCATGCTGCTGTTCGCCGCCACCCTCACCAGCAGCCGGCCGGCCTCCTGGGTGGCCCGGATCGCCGAGCGAATCGTTGAACGGGAGCCCCCCTCGTCCTCACACGTACACGCCGCGCTGCCCATACTGGTGCCGGTGTTGGCGGCCGCGGA
Organism: Streptomyces sp. CA-210063; assembly: GCF_024612015.1. Classification (NCBI taxonomy): domain Bacteria; kingdom Bacillati; phylum Actinomycetota; class Actinomycetes; order Kitasatosporales; family Streptomycetaceae; genus Streptomyces; species Streptomyces sp. CA-210063. Next base: position 2,097,468 of record NZ_CP102512.1, on the reverse strand, counting down.
ATCGACCGGGCGCCTCGCACCCTGGTTGGAGGCGGCACTCGGCCATGCCCGCACGCACGGGACGGTCGTCGAGCAGGCGTTGATCCGGACGGAACAGGCTGTGGTCGCCCTGCACACGGGCCGAATCGCGGACGCGAGACGCGCCGCCACGGACGCGTTCGAACTCGGCGTACTGGAATGGGACACAGCCAACCCCACCACCGCGATCGCGATGGCCGCCGTGGCGAGCGGGGTGCGGGACATCGAGCTGACCAGGAACGTGCTGGGCAACTGTGGCACCGACACCACGAACGAGTGCTTGGCCTCGGTGCTGCTCCTGATGCGGGGCACGCTGGCCACGGCGGAGGGCGATCTCCGGGCGGCCCTGGAGCAATACCAGGAGTGTGGTCGGCAGTTGGGCCGTTCGGACTGGACCAACCCTGTGCTGTTCCCGTGGCGTGCGCTGACCGCGGACTTGTACCGGCGTCTGGGCGACCTCGTCGCGGCGCGTGAGGTCGCCGAGGAGGACTGTCTGCTGGCGGCCGAATGGGGGGCACCGTCCGCCCTCGGGCGTGCCAAACGGATTCTGGGTGACGTCATCGGGGGCGAGGCGGGCATCGCCGTACTGCGGGAGTCGGTCGACATCCTGGAGAGCTCTGTCAATTCGCTTGAGCTGGCAAGGTCGTTGCTGCGGCTGGGGATCAGGCTCCGCGACCAGGGGTCCCCGGAGGCGGTCGGGCATCTGCGCCGAAGTCACCGGCTCGCGCTCGACTGCGGTGAACCCCAACTGGCCGAGAGTGCGCAGGCGACTGCCCTCGAGGCCGCGAGCAGGCTGACGGGGGGCCCGTCACTGACGAACACGGAACGCCTGGTGGCGCGGCTGGCGGCCGCAGGGAGCACCAACCGTGATATCGCGCAGTTTCTCGGGGTGAGCCGACGAGCGGTGGAGAAGCATCTCACGAACTCCTATCGCAAGCTCGGAATACACTGCCGGGGCGAACTCGCTGATGTCCTGCCGTCGGCCGGGTCCGATCGTGGGCCGACCGGGCGGTAGTCCGATACCACCTCCACCTCCATCATCTCCGGCCATCTCATCCAGATATCCCGCGCTCACCGTACCGAACCGCTGGGGCGATCCCGACCACGATCTTAAGCGTGGGTGGGGTCCATTTTTATTGACGGTCGGCTTTTTGCCTTCTTATGATTCTGTGGGTGAGAAGCAGAGTTTCGGCTCCAGCATGCTCGCACCCCATTGCGTATTTTTCTTTCGGCGGACAGAACAGGAGCCGGACGATGGAGATTCTCGCAGGGCCGAAGGCCGAGCAGTTGGTGCACGACGTCCTGGCCGGGTGCACCAAGGAGTTTCTGGTGGCGCGGTCCGCTCCCGAACCGATGGAGGGGGCGGCGCATCGCGTCACCGACCTGCTGCAGCGCGGCATCGACGTCCGCGCGCTGTTCCACCACACCGCCCGCACCCCTCCCGCGGTACGTGACTACGCCCGTACGGTGACCGAGCGGGGCGCCCGGCTGCGCACCGTCCAGTGCGTGCCTGGGGAGTTCGCCGTCGTCGACCGCCGACTGGTGCTGCTGGGACACATGTCCGGGAGCACCTGCCTGATCAGCGAGCAGAGCATCGTGGACCACTTCACCCGGGTCTTCGAGCACCTGTGGGAGGGGGGATGGGCGCTACCCGCCGTCATCACGCGCCACCCGGACCCCGCGAGACCGGCGGAGGCGGATCCCAAGCCCGCCATACTCCGTTTGCTCAGCGAAGGCGCGACGGATGAACAGGTGGCGCGCGCTCTCGGCCTGTCCCTGCGCACCTGCCGCCGCCACATCGCTGATGTGATGTCCCAGGTCGGGGCAGTCGGCCGGTTCCAGGCGGGCGTGCGGACGGCCCGCTACGGACTGCTCGGCATGCCGCCGGTGCCGGATGACGCAGGTGGCGCGAAGTGACGTCACTCGCCGGCGGATTCCGGCGCCGGGTTCACGGCAGAGCGACGCAGCAGCACGTAGCCGACCGTGGCGGCGAAGGCCAGTACGGCCAGCAGTGACGGGAGCCCACCGCCGAGCAGGAACGCGGCGCTCGCCATCAGCGCCACGGCGCACAGTGTCCGCATCGCCCGGTTCGTGAACAACCGCCTGCCTGCGGCGAAGGTCAGCAGGTACACCACCAGCGTCGAGGCGCTGGCGAACGGGATCAGGTCGTGCTCGTCGCCGCCCAGGACGTACATGCCGCCGATGTCGAGCGCGTAGCACCCCCACACCACCCAGAGAGCGGCCATCGGGGTGCCGGTGCGGCGGGAGACCGTCGCCAGGCGACGAGGTGCCGCACCGTCGCGGGCCATCGCGTACAGCAGCCGGGAGGCGCCGAGGACCCAGGCGTTGATGTTGACCACGATCAGGAAGACGGCCAGCGCCGCGCCGAACCGAGCAGCGTCCTCGCCGTGGCTGAACCGCAGCAGCGCGGCCAGCACGGCGGTGGTGTCGGTGTCGGTTCGCGGCGGCACGACCAGGGTGATGACCAGCGCGAGGGTGCAGTAGAGCGTGCCGATGATCCCGGCGACGATCAGCGCGGCGCGCGGAAAGCTGCGCTGCGGGTCACGGACCTCGTCGGCGACGTGCGAGACGTGCTCCCAGCCGAAGAACGAGAAGAAGCACACCAGTACCGCCGTGCCCACCGCGCCCCAGCCGTACGGCGCGAAGGGGGTCAGCCGCTCGGGCTGAGCCGCCGGAGCGGACACCACGATGACGGCGACCAGCCCGACTATCAGGCTGAAGACCAGGACCAGCTGGACCTGCGAGGCGAGCCGGAGGCCGAGCATGTTCGCCACCACGCCCAGGCTCATGGCCGCAAATCCGACCAGCAGGATCACCGTATGGCCGTGCCAGCCCATCAGCGCCGCGAAATAGCGGGCTGCGGCCAGCCCCAGGACCGGGTTGACCACCAGGTTGAGCAGCAGCAGAAACAGGCCGGAGGACGCGCCCAGACGGTCACCGAACGCGCGTCTGATCAGGTAGCTGGTTCCGGCGGCGCTGGGGTACTCGGCGGAGAAACGGGCGAAGGCCGCCGCGATCGGGAACGAGACGACGGCCAGGATCAGCCAGGCCAGCAGCGAGGCCGGCCCCGCCAGCTCCAGCGCGATGCCAGGCACCACGAGGATGCCCGAGCCGACCAGTGTGGACATGTAGTAGACGATGAGGTCGCGGGTGCCCAGCACCTTGCGCAACTGTGTTTGGGCGGCCGAATCCACACTCACCATACACTCCCAACAATTCGGGCCAATGGCCGCGAGGTCATTGTTTACTCTGCTGTTTCGATGGCATTTCGCGTCACTGCAACGGTTCGACGTTAAGATCATCACGCGGGCGGGGTCAATGTGTATGAGTGGCAAGTTCTTGCCAGCATGTCCGGAATTTTGCTGGGAATGCTCTCCGGCATGGAAAAGCTCAATGCCGAAACCGCCCGTTTTACTGCCGAAAATCAAATTCAGATCGGCAGGTGGACCCAGTACGCCGTTAATGAGCAATTGCCTTTCAACGCCATGTGGTGCGTCATTCCGCCCGGCGGCAGCAGCCGGCGCGACTGCCACGACGAGGTGGAGCTGGCCGTGGTCGTGAGGGGCGCCGCCGACTTCGAGACCCCGGACGACACCGCGGAGGCGGCGGGCCGGACCGAGGCCTCGCAGGGGACGGCAATGCTGCTGAACAGCAACGAGGCGCACGTCGTGCACAACCGGTCGGCCACCGAGTCGCTGGTGCTGCTGAGCGTCTACTGGCTTCCGGAGACCACCCGGACGGAGACGGCATGAAGGACACAGCCGAGGCGATGAACGCGGGCGGCCGGCTCACCGTGCTGACGACCCCGCCGCCGACGCCCAACGGCCCCCTGCACATCGGCCATCTGAGCGGCCCTTACATCGCTGCGGACGTCGCAGCCCGGGCAGCCCGCCACCGCGGTGAGCGCGTGCTGACCATGACCGGCCTCGACAGTCACCAGAACTATGTGGTGGCGAAGGCGGAGGCCGAGGAGCGCCCGGTACCGGCTGTGGTGCGCGACTACGGCGCCGACATCAAGACGGCGTTCCGGCGGGCCCGTATCGACTACGACCTGCTGGTCGACCCCACCGAGGACGCCGACTACCGCAAGGCGGTGGACCGGCTCACGGCCGAGCTGGTGGACGCCGGAGCGTTCGCACTGGAGGAGACCGCCCACCAGGTCTGCGCCGAGTGCGGGCGCACGCTCCACCACGCGTACGTGACCGGCGCCTGCCCCGGGTGCGGTGAGGCGATGGGCGGCGGAACCTGTGAGGGCTGCGCGCGCTTCGCGACGGCGGGCACCATGGTCGACGCACGCTCGACCTGCTGTGGCGCCCCGGCCGCCGAGCGGCGGGCGGAGCTGCCCGTTCTGCGTCTGGAGCGGTACCGCGCAGCGTTGCTGGAGGCCTGGGCGCGCGCCCAGGTGCCGGCCCCCGCCATGGCGCTGGTCCGCCACTACCTGGACGCCGGGCTGCCCGATGTCCTGGCCGCCTACCCCAGTGACTGGGGCATCGAACTCGGCGCACTTCCGGGGCTGCGTGCCGACGTCTGGATCGAGATGGGTCTGGGCTACCTCTACGCCGTCGCCCGCGCCGTCGACCCGGCCGTCTACTCCCTGGCGGACTGCGTCGCCGCGTGGCGGCAGGTGGGCGAACTGTGGCACTTCCTGGGCATCGACAACACCTTCTACTACACCGTCGTGTTCCCGGCACTGTTCGCCGCCGCCGGAGTGCCCGCCGGGACGCTCGGCGGGCTGGTGGTCAATCAGTTCTACCGGCTGGAGGGGAAGAAGTTCTCCACCAGCCGCAACCACGCGATCTGGGCCAACGACCTGCTCGCGGCGGAGGACCCCGGCCTGGTGCGGCTGTTCCTGTGCCACGACCGTCCCGACCGCTACGGGAGCGACTTCACGCTCGACGCCTTCCGGGCCTTCCACGGCGATCCGCTGCGGGGCGAAGGAGACCTCGAACGGGCGCAGGCCGCGCTGCGGCTGCCCGACTTCGATCCGGCCCTGGCCGTCCGGTGCCTGGGGAACGCGCCGAACGCGCTGCTTCCGCTCATCACCGGTGAGTCATGACCGGGCCACGCGTGGGAGTGGCCGGGGCAGGCATCGCCGGCACGCTGCTCGCCTGGCGGCTCAAGCTCGCCGACCGGAGTCTGCGGGTGGAACTCGTCGACGCCGGATCGCCCGAGCGCGGCGCGACCGGGGCGTCCGGGGGACTGGTCCGAGGATACGAACCGGACCTGGCCCAACTCGACCTGGCAGCCTCCACCCTGGCCGAGTTGCGCGCCAGCCGTCTGCTGCGGGCCTGGAGCGGTTACCAGGAGACGGGATCGGTCTACCTACAGGCCGATCCGGCCGATCCCGCGGCCGTAGAGCACTTGGAGCGCCTGCTGCCCGGGTCCGCGCGGGCCTGTCCGCCCGGGGAGGCCCCGTACATGGCCGCACGGCACGCCGTCGTGGAACGGCACGCGGGCTTCATCTCGCCACGGAGGCTCCGTGACGAGGTGCTGGCCGACTTCGTCCGGTCCGGCGGCCGCCTCGTCCACGGCACGGTCGGCGGCGTCCGTGCCGGACCCGGCGGAACGGTGAGCTGGCAGGTGGACGGCCGCAGGCGTCACTACCACAGTGGCGTCCTGGCCACCGGCCCGTGGACTCCGGTGCTGCTGCCGGGCGACGAGTACCGGACCAAGCTCATCCAGTACGGCGTGTACGACGCGACCGGGACGGTCCCGGCTCCGTTCGTCGACGAGGTCACCGGCCTGTACGGGCGGCCCGGACCCGGCAGCGGGATCCTCCTCGGCGTTCCCAGCGACGCCTACGACGTCGACCCCGCGGCTCTCCGGCCGGTCCCGGCACTCGTCCGACGTACCACGGACCTGGCCGCTCGTATCTTCCCCGACCTGGGGATCACCGGCCTGCGCCACATAGTGGTGGCCGCCGACTGCTACACCGCTCCGCCGGGCCTGCGGCTGCGTCCCGCACCTCCGGCCGTACCTCACCTGTTCACCTTCACCGGCGGAAGCGGCGGCGCCGCCAAGACCGCGCTCGCGGCCGCACGGCACGCCGCCGACCGCCTCCTGCACGACCTCGCAGTCCCCGCCTGATGTGACGGCTGAAAACTCAGCCCGAACACAAGAACCCACTGGCCAACCACCGTTGGAGAAGACTGCCATGCGCCATTACCACACCGTCGGCGTCGGAGCCGGCCCGGCCAATCTGAGCCTGGCCGCCCTTTTCGAGTCCGTCGCACCTCACCGGATAGCCCTGCTGGAGCGGCGACCCGATTTCTCCTGGCATCCGGACCTGATGCTCAGCGGCGTGTGCCTGCAGACCTCATGGCTGAAGGACCTGGTCTCGTTCGCCGATCCGTGCCACCGGATGTCGTTCATCAACTACATGGTCTCCACCGGGCGGGCCTGGGGTCTGCTCAACGCCCAGTTCGACACCATCCCGCGGCAGGAGTACGCGCAGTACCTGCGCTGGGCGTCCGAGCAGCTCGACTGCGTCCGCTACAACACCGACATCGACCGCATCACCTTCGACAACGGCTTCGCCTACCACGCCGGCGGCGAGCTCGTGGCCACCAGCGACCACCTGGTGCTGGGGCTCGGCAGCAAGCCGTCCGCGCCCCCCGGCCTGGCCGGCGTGCTGGGCGACCGGGCCTTCTTCCCCGAAGAGCTGACCGCCCGGTTGCCCCTGCTGGACCCGGCGGACCCGATCGCGGTGGTGGGCGGCGGGCAGACCGGCGCGGAGTCCGTGCTGGAGCTGCTGGGTCGCGGGTTCACCCGCATCTCCTGGTTCGGCCGCCGTCCCTGGTTCCAGCCGATGGACGACTCGCCGACGGCCAACGACTTCTACCGCCCGGCGTACGTCCAGTTCCTGCAGGACGTGCCCCGCGAGACGCGCCGCCGGTTGGTGGACGGTCACGTCCTGACCGGGGACGCCATCACCTCGGGCACTCTCCGCGCGATCTCCCAGGCCAACTACGAAGGGATGCTGCGTCACAGCGAGTACCCGGTGACGCTCTACCCGGAGCGCGACGTGGTCTCGGCCGGGGCCGACGGCGACCGGCTCACCCTGCACGCGGTCTCCCCCGTGGGGCGTGAGGAGCACCGTGTCGCGCACGCCGTGCTGGCCACCGGCCGACGCGCGGCCGAGCCGCCGCTGGACCCCGAGCTGCTCGAGCGGATCGAGCTGGACGACACCGGGGAGATGCTCGTGGACAGCGACTACTCGGTGCGCTGGAAGGGCCCGGACGGCCACCGGATCTTCGCGCTCAACCGGTCCCGCCACACGCACGGCATCCCGGACGCCAACCTGACCCTGCTGTCGGTGCGCAGCGCCACGGTCATCAACTCGCTGTTCGAGAGTGAGATCTTCACCATCCGCGACACCAGCGTCAGCACCCGCTGGCAGATGGCGTCATGACGGCGGATGTCACCGGGGCGATCGACTACGACGGCAGGTCGTTCCGGTCCGCTGCGGCCGAAACAGCCACCGGCACCGGCGCCCCGGTGGGCCGCTACCACCAGGAGCGCGACACCGTCTGGGCGGAGTTCTCCGGCGGCGCCGTGGTAAAGGGCTACCTGGTCGGCCGGCAGATCGGCGACGGCCGCCTCGACCTGGTCTACTGCCAGGTCCTCGCGGACGAGAACGTCGTGTCCGGCCGCTGTGTCAGCACCCCGGAGATCCTTCCCGACGGGCGCATCCGGCTCCGTGAGGACTGGGAGCGCTTCGGACCCGGGGCGTCCCGCGGGGTGTCCTACATCGAGGAGATTCCGCAGCACGAGCCGTCGGCCTGACCTCATGTGACGAACCGTCACCGAGCGAGGATCTCTCCCCGCGGCGGCCCGGCCGAGCGCGCGGGCCGCCGCTGCCGCGGCGTGAGAGCCGTACACCCGTCGAGAGATCCCGCACCGCCGTCCTCTCTCCCGATCTCCCGACTCGTGCCACCGTCTCCATGAAATCCGAGGCTCGCTCGTCCTCGCCACTGACGGCATCGCCCCGGGGACCGTGGAGGAGACCGCATTGGCCCACTGAACTGATCGTCGCAAGTGGCAGGTTGTTGCCGACATCGTCCGACCGCGCCCCGGCCAGAATCAACAGCAAGGAAAGGCCGCCGACCAGGCGGACCGCTCAACCTGCCTCCCGCGCAAGGACGTTCAGTGAACCAAGCGAGGTGCCACACCGTCGTCGACAGCCCGTACGGTCCGCTCACCCTGGCCGCCGCCGACGGCGTCCTGTGCGGCCTCTACCTGAGCGTGCGGCGCCACAGTCCACCGGAGGAGACCTTCGGTGCCCGCGACGACACACCCTTCGGCGAGGCAGAAGAACAGCTGGCGGGCTATTTCGCGGGCGAGTTGAAGGAGTTCACCCTCGAACTGAGGCTGGACGGCACACCCTTCCAGCGTCGCGTCTGGGAACAGTTGCGGAGGATCCCGTACGGCGAGACCCGCTCGTACGGCGAACTGGCCGACACCCTGGGCAACCCCAAGGCGTCTCGTGCGGTCGGCCTCGCCAACGGCAGGAACCCCATCAGCATCATCGTGCCCTGCCACCGTGTCGTCGGCGCAAACGGCAGCCTCACCGGATACGGCGGCGGCCTGGAACACAAGCGGCGGCTCCTGGACTTCGAACGGGGAACGGCACTGTTCTGAGGAACTGACCCGAGTGCATGACGAAGTGAAATCGCAAAAACGGCACCGATTTCCACTCCCCGTTGATCCGCGCAACTGGCAAGTTGTTGCCAGCGTAATTCGACCGTCACTCGGAAAGAATTGAGGACATGGGAAAGATCGCTGAAGGGGTGACAGGAATGGATTTCGAACTCGTACACGTGAACGTCGGCAGGATGGCGGCGCCGGCGGACGATCCGCGCATGAGCGGCTTCATGGACAACCTGGGACCCATGTTCGCACTGGCAGAGGCGGCGCCGGGTTTCGTCTGGCGACAGACCGACGATGACCCGGGATTCGAGTGGGACGCGGGCGACAGTGCGGGCGCACTCGTGAACATATCGGTATGGGCGTCGATCGAGGAACTCGAGAAATTCACCTACTCCGGCGAGCACCGCGAATTCGTACGCAGGCGGCGGGAATGGTTCCAGCACATGACCGCGGCCGCGTACGCGCTGTGGTGGGTCCCGGCCGGCCACCGCCCGACCACGGCCGAGGCCGAGGAAAGGGTCAGGCACCTGCGGGCGAACGGCCCCACGCCGTACGCGTTCACCTTCAAACAGAATTTCCCGCCCGGCACGGAAATTCCCGGCACGGAAATTCCCGGCGCGGCTATTCCGGAGCCCGGCTCTTCCGAGCACTCGGTGCCCGCTTCCCCTCTCCTGTGAGTGCCCCCGGCGTACGCAGCGGGCCCAGCGGACGGAGCACGGCATCCGGTCACACCGACCGACCGTTCTACGTGCTGTTGGGCCCGGACGGCGCGGGCAAGTCCTCGGTCATGGCGGAGGTCGCGGCCCGGCTGCCCGGGTGGCGGATGCTGTCCACGGACGACGCCTTCATCGGGCGGGGCCACGAACTCGTCGGGGCACTGCGCCGCCAGGTCGTCGAGGACGTCCTGCCGAACCTCGGGACGTCCTACTCCGTGGATTTCCTGGCCGGCGTCCTGCAGACCGCCGTCGTCCACCTCAGGGACCAGGTGGAGCGCCAGGACGAGGACGTTCCGCTGCTGATGGACTCCTACTACTACAAGATCCTCGCCAAGTGCCGGCTGGCCGGTATCGAGCAGAACCCCATGTACACCTGGTGGCGCTCCTTCCCGCAGCCACGCGCGGTGGTCTACCTCGACGTGTCCGCCGCGTCCGCCTCGCGGCGTTCGGCCGAAGGCGCCCGGCCCAACCCCCTGGAGTACTACGGCGAGCGTCCCGAACGGCTGGGCTTCGACAGCTACCGGAAGAGCCTTCGCAAACTGATGCTGGAAGAGGTACGGGACGTGCCGGTGACGCTCATCGAGGAACTTCCCGGTGTGGCCGGGACCGCGGACGCGGTGCTGGAGGTGCTCACCCCGTGACCATGGACCACGGCTGGGCGCACGCCGGCCATGCCGACCGGTACCGGGAGCGGGTCCGCACCGAACGCACACGGCGGCGAGGTGGTACGCCGTAATTCGATGGCATCGCGGGTCCGTGTACCTCTAGGGTTGCTGCTGTTCGAGCGGTGACCGAGAACCGCTGCGGATGACTTGGCATGGTTGGGAGGTGTGACCGATGGCTGTCTTTGAGATGGGCGCTGCCCGCATCCGGAAGTTCATCAAGTCCACCTCTGTGGCCTCCGGCTGACCTCTCCACTTCTCCCGTGCCAGTGAGCGCGGTGCCGGGGCCACCCATGTGAAGGGTCTCCCCCTTGTCTTTCTCTTCTCTCCTGGGTTCTTCCGCGACCTCCTCGCATCCGCTCGTGTCGTACGGCTGGGATGCGGGCTGGGAGGCCGAGTTCGCCCCGTATGCCGGGCAGGGTCTGCTGCCCGGCCGTGTCGTACGGGTCGACCGCGGCCAGTGCGACGTCATCACTCCGGCCGGTGCCGTCCGCGCGGACACAGAGTTCGTCGTCCCCCGCGACCCGATGAAGATCGTGTGCACGGGTGACTGGGTCGCCGTCGACCCTGAAGGCAGCGACCCGCGCTATGTGCGGACGCTCCTCCCGCGTCGTACCGCCTTCGTCCGCTCGACCTCGTCGAAGCGCTCCGAGGGCCAGCTACTGGCCACCAACGTCGATTACGTCGTCATCTGCGTGTCACTCGCCGTGGAACTCGACCTCGGCCGCGTCGAACGGTTCCTGGCGCTGGCCTGGGAGTCCGGGGCACTGCCGGTGGTCGTGCTCACCAAGGCCGACCTCGTGCCGGAAGCGGCCACGCTGGCGCATCTGGTGCAGGACGTGGAGACCGTCGCGCCCGGCGTCGCCGTGTTGACGGTCAGCTCCGCCCTCGGCGAGGGCCTCGACGTCCTCGCCGCGGTGCTCTCCGGCGGCACCTCCGTGCTGCTCGGGCAGTCCGGCGCCGGCAAGTCGACCCTCGCCAACGCGCTGCTCGGCGAAGACGTCATGGACGTCCGGGCCATCCGCGACGTGGACGGCAAGGGACGGCACACCACGACCACCCGCAACCTCCTCGCCCTCCCCGGCGGAGGGGTCCTCATCGACACCCCCGGCCTCCGTGGCGTCGGCCTCTGGGACGCCGAGAGCGGGGTCGGGCAGGTCTTCGCCGAGATCGAGGAACTGGCCGCGGACTGCCGTTTCCACGACTGCGCGCACCTCGCCGAGCCCGGCTGCGCGGTCCTCGGCGCGGTCGAGACCGGCGAACTGCCCGAGCGACGGCTCGACAGCTACCGGAAACTGCTCCGCGAGAACCAGCGGATCGTGGCGAAGAGCGACGCCCGCGTGCGGGCCGAGATCCGAAAGGAGTGGAAGCGGAAGGGCGCGGAGGGGCGCGCGGCGATGGAGGCGAAGAGGGGGCGGCGCTGATTTTTGGCTGCGGGGAGTCTGTGGCTTGTCGCGCAGTTCCCCGCGCCCCTGGGAAAGCGGGGCTGCGCCCCTGCTTTCCCAGGGGCGCAATGTCGTGTCCGAATCCCGCCAGCCCCGGCGGCCGGCGTGGTCGACACTGGTTGTCATGAAGGACGAAGACACCAGGTACGAGGCCGTGCGCAGCAGGGACGGGCGGTTCGACGGGGAGTTCTTCTTCGCCGTCGAGACGACCGGCATCTACTGCCGGCCGAGCTGCCCGGCGGTGACGCCGAAACGGGAGAACGTCCGCTTCTACGCGACCGCGGCCGCCGCCCAGGGCGCCGGTTTCCGGGCCTGTCGGCGGTGTCGGCCGGACGCCGTGCCCGGATCGGCCGAGTGGAACGTGCGCGCGGACGCCGTGGGCCGGGCCATGCGGCTCATCGGGGACGGCGTCGTCGACCGGGAGGGTGTCGCCGGCCTGGCCGTGCGGCTGGGATACAGCGCACGCCAGGTCCAGCGGCAGCTCACCGCCGAGGTCGGCGCCGGCCCCGTCGCACTGGCCCGCGCCCAGCGGGCCCACACCGCGCGCGTCCTCCTCCAGACCACCGGACTGCCGGTCACCGAGATCGCCTTCGCGGCGGGCTTCGCCAGCGTCCGCCAGTTCAACGACACGATCAGGGCGGTCTACGCCATGACGCCCAGCGGACTGCGCGCGGCGAGGCCCCGACGGTCCGTCGGCACACCGACCGCCGGTATCCCCCTGCGGCTCGCCTACCGGGGCTCGTACCGGTCCACCGCCCTCTTCGACGTCCTCGCCGCCGAGGCCGTCACCGGCATCGAGGAAGTCACCGGCGAACGCGGCCACCGCACATATCGACGCACTCTCCGACTGCCGTACGGCACGGGAATCGCCGAGATCGACGAACGACCGGGTGGGCGCCGGGGGCGTTCGGGGACGGCCGCATACGGGCGGCCGGGTGGTCGTCCGGGGCGTGGGGCGGCGGATTCGGATGGGCGGCCGGGTGGTCGTCCTGGCCGTGGGGCGGCGGATTCGGATGGGCGGCCGGGTGGTCGTCCTGGCCGTGGGGCGGCGGATTCGGACGGGCGGCCGGGTGGTCGTCCCGGGCATACGGCGGCCGGACCGGACGGACGGGCGGGCGGTCGGCGGACCATGACGTCGCCCTCGAAGGGCCACCCCGGCGGCTGGCTCGACGCCCGGCTCCATCTCACCGACCCCCGGGACCTCACCACCGCCGTGCAGCGGCTGCGCCGGCTCTTCGATCTCGACGCGGATCCGTACGCCGTGGACGAGCGCCTCGGGAAGGACCCGCGGCTCGCCCCGCTCGTCGCCGCCAGGCCGGGGCTGCGCTCACCCGGAGCGGCCGATCCGGAGGAGTTCGCGGTACGGGCGCTCGTGGGGCGCGGGGAGGCGGAACGGCTGGTCCAGGCATACGGGAAGGCGCTGGACGCCCCGCACGGGACGCTGACGCACCTGTTCCCCGAACCGGCCGCGCTGGCCGGGGCGGACGGCCCGCTCGGCACCCTTGCCACCGCCCTCGCCGACGGCACCGTACGCCTCGACGTGGGCGCCGACCGGGCCGAGGCCGAGGCCGCGCTGCGCGCGCTGCCGGGCCTGGACGCCCACACCGTCGCCGCGATCCGCACCCGCGCCCTCGGCGACCCGGACGTGGCGCCGCCGGGCGAGGTCGTGCCGGACGCCTGGCGGCCCTGGCGGTCGTACGCCCTTCAACACCTCAGGACAGCAGGCGAGTCGGAGTCGGACACGGCTTCGCACGTACAGGTACAGGGAGTTCAGCCGTGAGCACCGGACAACGGACGTACTACACCACCGTCGACAGCCCCGTCGGGCAACTCCTCCTCACCGCCGACGACTTGGGCGCTCTCACCTCCCTCTCCGTACCGGAGCAGAAGGGCGGCCGGGTCCCGCTGGCGGACTGGCTGCGCGACCCGGGGCCCTTCCACGCGGCCGAGGAACAGCTCGCCGCCTACTTCGCCGGTGAACTCAAGGAGTTCCGACTGGAGTTGCGCGGCGAGGGCACCGACTTCCGGCAGCGGGTCTGGGCCGCGCTCGACGACGTCCCGTACGGCGCGACCACCACCTACGGTGCCATCGCCGCCCGCATCGGCGCGCCCCGCGCCGCCGTCCGGGCCGTCGGTGGCGCGATCGGCGCCAACCCGCTCCTCGTCGTCCGCCCCTGCCACCGGGTGATCGGCGCGGACGGCACCCTCACGGGGTACGCCGGCGGCCTCGACCGTAAACGCCTGCTCCTCGGCCTGGAGGGCGTGCTCTAGCACTGCTTGGACCGGTCCACTCGGCCTGTGTCTCGTGGACCGTTCCCACGCCCGCGGTATCCGGGTCATCGGCGCCACGCTCACCCCGTACGGCGATCACGGCGCGTACACGGCGGCCCGGGAAGGCGTACGGCAGGCGGGTAACGCCTCGATCAGGGGTGGCGGGATCTTCGACGCGGTGGCGGATTGGACCGGGCCGTCCGCGACCCCGTCCGCCCGCATCGGATCCGTCCCGCCTACGACCCCGGCGACCACCTCCACTTCAACGACGCGGGGCATGCGCGCCCTGGCCGACGCGATCGACCTGTCCGACGTGACGCCATAACCCGTACCGCCGTACCCCGTACCGCCGTAACCCGTGACCCCGTGACCCGTGCCGTCGTGAGGACAACGACCACCGGCCCGTCTCAGCCCCCGAACACCACGCCCACCCACGCCCCCGTGACCAGCAGGCACGCGAACAGCTCCGCCAGGACGCTCGACCCGCCCGAGCGCATCGCCGTGCGCGTCGCGGCCTTCGCCGCGCCGTGGCGGCCGAGGCGGAGCCGTTCCGAGAGGTAGATGCCGCCGACGAAGCCGGGGATCGCGCCGAGCACGGGGAGGAGGACGAAACCGAGGAGGCAGCCGACACCGGCGTACACGGCCATTCGGGGGGTGGCGCCGCTCTCCGCCACGCGCCGGGGCGGCAGGACCCAGCGGATCGCCCGGGACAGGAGCAGGACCACGGTGGCGCCCACGAGAACCCACCAGGCGATCGGCCGCGGGTCCTCCAGCGCCCACCACATGACCCCGGCCCACACCAGCCAGGACCCCGGTACGCCGGGCACCAGCACTCCGCACAGGCCGAGCAGCACCACCACTCCGACCAGCAGGAGTTCCCACGCTCCCATCTGCCCAGGGTGCAGGACCGCGCGAGAAAGCGCAGGTCAGTGTCAGTCCCGGATCACCCACGCGCGCTCGTACGCGTGCCAGCCCAGTTGCAGGCGGGTCGTCACACCGGTCAGCTCCATCAGGCGTTTCACCCGGCGCTGCACGGTCCGCAGGCCCAGATCGAGCTGTTTGGCGACGCTTGCGTCGGTCATGCCGGCCAGCAGCAGGGAGAGGATCTCCAGATCGGTGTCGTCGGGGCCGTCCGGTACGTCCTCGGTGACGCGGCCGACGCCGAGCCGCAGCGGCAGGGCCTGCCGCCACACCGACTCGAACAGGCCGGACAGCAGCTCCAGCAGACCGCTCGCGTGGACGACGAGCGCGGCGGGCTCGGCGGTGTGGGTGGTGAGCGGGACCATCGCGAGCGTCCGGTCGGCGATGACCAGCTTCGTCGGCACCTCGTCCATCACCCGCACCCGTTCCTCCCGGCCCAGCGCGGCCGACAGCTCGGTGAGCCCGCTGTCCTCGTCCAGGACGGCCCGCTCGACCACCACGCGGTAGCCGACACCGCGGCCGGTGGCCTGCTCCTCGGCGGGATTGTTCTCCGGCCCGGAGACCGCGATCGGCGCGCCGGTGACCATGGCGCACACCTCCTCCGTGGCACCGAGCTGGATCTGCAGGAAGCGCTGCGCTATGGCGGCCGAGCCGATCACCACCTCGACCAGGTCGTGGGCGGCGGGCTCGGCCGCGCTCGCCCGGTACTCCTCGGCGAGGATCGCCGCCGCCAGCTCGGCCTTCTCCAATTCGTGCCGCTGCTGGGTGAGCAGCGCGCCCAGGGCCACGCCGGGCGGCGCGGCCACCCAGCGGCCGGGGCGGGCGGAGGACTGGGCCGCGAGACCGTGCCGCTCCAGCCGACGCAGCGCGCGCTCGGTGTCGTGCTCCCCGAGCGTGAGCCGGCGCGCCAGGTCCGGTACGTCGGCGGCGCCCACGGACACCAGGGCCCGGTACGCCGACTCGTGCGTCTCGTCGAGCCCTATCGCTCCCAGCATGCGACGACGCCCTCCCTTGCCGTGCCTTTCCCGGCGTTTCCGCCTCGGCACATCATCACCGCACCGCACACCGCACTGGTCGGCGGGGTCATACAGCGGAATACCAGGAACATGCCTCACACTCGGCCGACCAGCCCGCGCGCCCGCAGCGCGCCCCCGGTCATCCGGCGCCGCCGGGCGGTTTCTCCTGTGGGGGTGGCACCGCCCGGCGGCTTCTTCCCGCCGGACCGTTCCAAACCGGACTGTCCAAACCGGACTGTCCAAACCGGACCGTTCCAAAGCCGTCTCGGCGGCACCGGTGGCTTCGGACGATCCTCCGAATCCTTCCGGTCCCCACCGATCCCTCGACTCCCTTGCCTCGCACCGGAGTTCGACGTGTAGTCCGACACGCCGTTAGGTCGTCGGCTCCGCGGGCCGATTTTCCGGATGCCCCGTTTTCATACGGCTCCTGAGGTGGACAATTAGGGGCATGAGCCAGCAGGGGGAGAGGCCGACCGGTCACGAGGACGACTGGTGGCGGCAGTTGTACGACGACTCCAAGGGGGACACGGGCCCCTCGGTCGCGGCCGATTCCCTCGACGACCGCTTCGCCTCGGCGGCGGACACGCTCGGGAAGCCGCCGACGAGTCCGACGACGCCGAGGAGCGCGCCGGGCGCGTCGAGTCCATCGGGTGCGTCGAGTCCGCCGGATCCGCCGGGTGCGTCGAGTCCGCCAAGCGGGTCGAGCCGAGCGGGTGCCTGGAGCGCGGTGCCGGGTACATCGGGTGCCTGGAGCGCGGTGCCGGGTGAGTCGAGCGCCAGGGCGAACAGTCCGGGGGGACCGTCCGCCGGAGCCAGCGGCACGGGCGGACCGCCCGCGGCCCAGGACGCCCCGGGGCCCGCATCGGCCAACCCGGGCGGCCTCTCGGGCAGGGTGCCCTCCCAAGGCCCGCCGGGGGGACTCGGCGGGTGGGGCAGCGCCGAGGGACTTGCCGCTGCCGGTGAGTCCGCTGAAGCCGGCCGAGTCGGCGGACAGGCCGCCGGCGGTGGTCCGAGCGGGCAAGCCGACCGTCGCGGTCCCAGCGGACAGGCCGACCGTGGTGGTCCGGCCGGGCAGGGCGGACGGGGTGGCCCCGCCGGGCAGGCCGACCGTGGCGGTCCCAGTGGGCAGGCCGCCGGCGGTGGTCCCGCCGGGCAAGGTGACCGTGGTGGTCCCGTCGGCCAGGGCGGACGGGGTGGCCCCGCCGGGCAGGCCGACCGTGGCGGTCCCAGCGGGCAGGCCGCCGGCGGTGGCCATAGCGGGCAAGCAGACCGCAGTGGTCTCGCCGGCCAAGGCGGACGTGGCGGCCGAGCCGGTGACCCCCCGAAACCCGCCTCACCCCCGGACACCGGCCCCGACGCCCTGCGCCGCAGTGGTCTCACCCCGCAGCGCGCTCCTTGGGAACCACCACCCGTCCAGCCGACAGGTCCCCTGACCTTCCCGCCCGGGCCCACCCCGTCGGGCTTCCGCGTGACCGCCCCCCGACGCCGTACGCCCCCACAGTCACCCACCGGGAGAGGGCGCGACTCGCGACACTCGACGGACGCGCCTTCCACTCCGGGCGGCTGGCCTCCAGCGGGCGCGCCTCCTGTCCCCGGCGGCCGTCCTCCGGCGGACGTACCTCCCGGCGGCATGCCGCCGACGGATGCACCCCCCAGCCGTACACCCCTGCGCCCACCGCTCGTCGGGGGAGGGCCCGCCTCAAGTCCCCCGACGGACGTGCCTGCCGGCCCAGGCGGCCCTCCCCCGGGGGACGTGCCTGCCCGCCCCGGTGGCCCTCCTCCGGGGGACGTGCCTGCCGGTGGTATGCCCCCGGCGGACACTCCCCCCGGCGGCACGCCCCCGCGCCCTCCGCTCGCCGGGCGAGGGCCCGCCTCAAGTCCCTCGACGGACGTGCCTGCCGGCCCCGGTGGCCCTCGTCCGGGGGACGTACCTCCCGGCGGCCTCCCCCCGGCGGACACACCCCCCGCCGGTACACCTCCGCGGCCCTCCGTCCCCCCGCAGGCGCGACCCTCCAGCCCTCCACCGCCCCCGCGCCCATGGACGCGCTCGCCCGCGCCGCGGCCTTCCGACGCCGTTCCGCCCGCCGCGCGTCGGTCGGCGGAGGGGCCCTCTTCGGAGTCCTCGGGGGCCAGCGGCTCGACCGGGCCCCACACCCCCGAGGCGCGCCGGACCGGCGGCTCGGCGGCCTTGGCCGGTGCCGCCGCGTCGGCCTCGGCCCCGCCGCCCGACGCCGAGCCCTCCGACGCCCGGCCGTCCACCCAGCTCGACCTCCCCACCCTTCAGGCGCAGGAGATCACGCTGGTCACCGGCAGCCGGCCGGTGCGGGTCGACTACGTGGGGTCCGGGCCGCCGACGTACGACGCGGAGCCGACCGCGTTGCCGGCGGCGGATCCGGAGGATCTGGGGGATCTGGTCGCGGACACGGTGCTGGACGGGGCGCGTTACGGGGCGTGCACGCTGCGCGCCGCGTCGCTGCGCGGGGACTCGGCGCGCTACCGGGGCGAGCCACGCCGGGACGCGCTCCTGACCGCCCGTTTCGGGGTGGGTGAGCAGGCCCTGGTGCTGGTGGCCATGGCGACCGGCGCCCGGGCCACGCCGGGGGCGCACCGCGCGGCCGCGGAGGCGTGCCGGTGGATCGGGCGGGCCGTCGGGCTCAGCCACGCACGGCTGGTGGAGGACATCCGGGCGGGCCGGCGCGGAGACCTCAAGTCCGGACTGCACCGGCTCACCGACCGCAGCCTCGGCAAACTGCGTGCCGGCGCGGTCGAGCAGGGGCTCGACCCGGAGGAGTACACGGCGAGCCTGCGCTGTCTGCTGCTCCCGGCCGACCCCCGGTGCCGTACGCGCGTGTTCTTCGGGGTCGGCGCCGGGGGACTGTTCCGGCTGCGGGACGGGGAGTGGCAGGACATAGAGCCCCGGGTCGCGGACACCGCGGGCGCGCCGGTGGTCGGCTTCGGTTCGCTGCCGCACGAGACCCCGGACGGCGACCGCCTCACCATGGACCTTGGCATCACGACACCTCCGAGCCCGTACGAACCCGCCCCCGTGCCACCCCGCGAACCCTTCCGCTTCCGGGCATCCGTGGCCCGCGAGGACGACGTCCTGCTGCTGTGCACCGGCGGCTTGGCCGAACCCCTGCGCGGAGAGGCCCCGCTCGCCGAGCATCTCGCGGCCCGCTGGGGAGCCGCCGAGCCGCCCGGCCTCGCCGCGTTCCTCGCCGACGCCCAGGTCAGGGTCAAGGGCTACGCCGACGACCGTACGGCCGCCGCCGTCTGGGAGGCCTGACGACGACCACGGCCGACAGGAACAGGCGTCAACCAGCCGCGCTCGGCCGCAGGTTGGCCTGTACCAAGCGCAGGGTTCCGGCCAAACAACATCATCGGGGCGAGTGACCGGTCTCGGGCGGCGGCTGCCGTACGCGTACGGCAGCCGTGCCCCGGTGGTATACGGCCGGATCGGCGGCCCCGCACGGGCAGTTGGGCCCGACGGCGGCGGTCGGACCGGGGCGTCCGGAGTGGGGTGGGGTGCCGGGTTCGTCGGTGTGTGCGGTGATTTTCCGGGGCGGGAAGAGCTCTCACAAGGTACTGATAGCTGGCTTGACTCTGTGCGTTTGAAAGCGTACGGAGGGTCGTTGACGATTCGACATGAGTGCCGCGTTCCGGACGGGGCATGGATCCCCGTGTACGTGTTCGAGCGGGAGGGGAAGCGTCATCGGCGTGTGGGCGGGGGTCATGAAGAGGCAGGCGCGAGGGAGCGGTCCCATGGCGATCGGGGCCTCCTCGGCAGAAGCGGTGGGGGAAGCGACCGACAACGGGACGGACCAGGCCGGTGCCGGACAGCTCAGGCGCAGACTCGGGCGGGCCGACCTGAGGGCGGTGCCCGAGGCCCGTAGAGCCCTGCGGGAGCTGCTACGGCAATGGGGGCGGCCGGAAAGATCGGAGATAGCGGAACTGCTGACGAGCGAGCTGGTCACCAACGCGCTCATCCACACCGACCACGACGCGGTGCTGACCGCCACCGTCTCACCGCGCGGACTCCACGTGGAGGTACGGGACTTCGTGGGACGCAGGCCCAAACCGCGGATGCCGAACGCCGACGACGGCACCCACGGACGCGGCCTCCTCCTCGTACAGTCCCTCGCCGACGCCTGGGGGGTACGGGCGCACGGAGTGGGCAAGGCGGTGTGGTTCGACCTCGACGGCGGCCTGACGTAGCGACAGCCGGCCCGCTTCGGAAGAGGACGCCGAAACGTGAAAACGGACCGGGGCGCGGCATGATGCCGCGCCCCGGTCCGATGTGCGGTTCGGGATCAGCCGAACTGCTGCTCCAGGTCCTTGAGCTTGCGCTCCAGGGAGTCGAGCCGCGGCAGGGCCATGGTGTCGTCCTCCGCGGTGAGGTCGACGGTGTACGACTTGTCAGAGCCGTTGCGTACGGGCTGCAGGGAGGGACGCGAACGTACGGGCAGCTGATCCGGCGTCGATATGGCAGGCTCCGAGGCGACCTGAGCCGCGGGCACGCGCTCCACGGTGGTGTCCACCTGGCGCCCGCCGCCACCGCCGCCGCCGCCACGACCGGGCAGGCCCCGGTGGCCCCGGCTGATGGCCTTGAGATGGGCGCGCTCCAGACGCTCCTGCTCGCGCTTGCGCGTACGGCTCTCGGCCTTGATCCGCTTGTCCTCGCGCACCTCGTCCACGGCCTCGTCCAGGCTGCGCACACCCTCCAGGAGCATGAGCGACCAGGCCTTGTACGTCTCACGCGGGGCCCGCAGCCAGCGGACGACACGGATCTGCGGCAGCGGACGCGGCACGAGGCCCTGCTCGCGCAGCGCGGCCCGGCGGGTCTGCTTCAGCGCGCGGTCGAAGAGGACCGCGGCGGACATGGACATGCCGGCGAAGAACTGCGGGGCGCCGTCGTGGCCGAGGCCCCTGGGCGCGTGCACCCAGTTGAACCAGGCCGCCGCACCGGCGAACGTCCATACGAGTATCCGCGAGCCGAGGGCCGCGTCACCGTGGCTGGCCTCGCGCACAGCGAGCACCGAGCAGAACATGGCGGCACCGTCCAGGCCGAACGGAACCAGGTACTGCCACCCGTTGGTGAGGCCCAGGTTCTGCTCGCCGAAGCCGACCAGGCCGCGGAAGGAGAGCGCGGCGGCGACCGCCGCACAGCAGAAGAGGAGGATGTAGGAGGCCGTGCCGTACAGGGCCTCCTTGCGCCTGCGGCGCTCCTCACTGCGTTCCCACGAATCCTCGGTCTTCGCGTGCTCCCCGGAGCGCTTGCCGCGCGCGAGCACCGCAACCGCCGCCAGCATGCCCAGGAGCAGTACGGCGCCCGGAAGCAGCCAGTTCAGCGATATGTCGGTCAATCTCATCAGGGGTCCCTTGCATTGGGATAGGGCGTAACGCCCGCCATAGTGGCCCAATCCTCGCGGCCCTCAGGGGGTTTCGGGGCAAGAGACCGCCAAAGAAGTGCAATGAGTGACGCCAGGCGGCATTCTGCTCGAACTACCGCGCGAGGGACGGGAGTTGAGTGCGAGTGAGATTACCCGTTCGAGTGGTTCAACGGAAAGTTCCTGCGGCAAGTGAGGAATTTGTGAACCACCTGTAACCCAACGAGGGTCCCACCCGGAGTTGATCTTACGGCACATGCCGCGGGCGATCGCCGGGGGGTTGCTCCGGCGAGGAGCATCCCGGCGATCGCGAGGGTCCGTCAAGTGGTGGCGGCGGCCGTCAGTTTGGCGATCCGGTCCGCCTCGCAGGTGCGCGGGCAGGTGACGCAGGTGTCCTCCGGGGCCAGCGTGTAGAACATGCAGCAGCTCGCCCGGTCCCGGGTGGGCAGCGACTCACCGCCGGGGCCGGTCAGTTCACGGAACCCCGCGGCCCCTACGTACGGCCGGGTCGCGCCCGGCAGCAACAGCTCCAGCTCGCGTCGGCAGCGCTCCTGCTCGTCCGCGCCGAGGAGTTCGGCGATGTACCAGATGCCCTCGACGATCTCGTCGGTCGCCATGCCCCACAGCGCGCGGCCACGCCGCCGCATCCTCGGGCCGAAGCCGCCGAGTACCGGTTCTATGTGCTCGGCGAACGCCGCCCGGACCTCGGCCCGCAGTGCCTCCTCGTCCGGGACCACCCGGGCGCCCGGCTCACCGGCCGCCGGATCGCCCGGCAGGCAGCTGAACGTTTCGCCCCGCACCACCAGCCGGCTCTGCTCGCGCTGGAACGCGACATGCTCGGCCGGGAAGCGCGGCACCCGGCGCTGCAGGAACCAGGGGACCGTGAAGAGCAGACAGGCGTACCAGGAGTACCGGTGCAGCCCGAACGTCGCCACCACGTCCGGGCGGCCCTTGCGGCCGTAGTCCCGCAGTACCTGGGCCTCGTCCCACGCGAGGAACGCGTCGAGCTCGGGTCCGGCCGCCGCGAGTCCGGCGGCGCTGACCCATCCCTCACCATCGGGCAATGGATCACCGGGGGAGAGTTCTGTCACGCTCATCACCGGCAGAACCTCGGTCAGGCGGGCGTACGCGGCTGTCACGGGGGACGTTCGCGAAGTGGGTGCCGGTGCCGGTGCCGGTGCTGACTGGGGCATACGGAGACCGCCGTTTCACCATCGCTGCCAGGTAAGGCTCACCTTACCCAAGGCGGCGGAGGTTTGAACTGAGGGCTAGTGCGCCTATCGCGCTTCATGGCCGACAGCTCTGCCGCACCTCTCTGACGCGGACAGCTCCGCGCAGCCGGTCGTGCAGCCTCGCCCCGCCACTTGATGCCGTTGTCGACGAGGTAGCGCGCCGCGTCGATCATGGGCATACGGAGACCGCCGTTTCGCCATCGCTGCCAGGTAAAGAGCAGCCGTCAGAAGAATCGTTTCTTCTTGCGGATTGTGCTTCTGGCAGCCAAGGCGGAGGGTACCGTTACCTGCACCTGCTTTCTTGCCAACCCGCCCTGGCCTGTCCGGTCCTGCCAACTCAATCAGGGAGAGTGACGCGTGACAGAGGCCATTGTGACTGCTGCGCTCGCCAAGATTTCCGAAGGGTCCGGCGCTGCGCTCATCGACCTCATCCGCCGCCACCTTGACGGAAATCAGGAGCCTTCACAGGAACCAGAAGTCCTGGCCCGAGCGGAACGAGGAGCTCTCTCCGCGGATGACAGGCGTGAACTCCACGCCCTGCTGTCCACACACGCGAGTCAGAACCCAACGTTCCGGGACCATCTGCACAGGCTTTCCATGTCCGCTGGCGTCAACAACTCCGTGACATCCAGCAATGTGCAGAAACTCATTCAGGCCCAAAACGTTGGTAACGTCTCGATGTGACGCACAACGCAGCGGGAATACGAAGTGCTAGGGACGGATCTGGCCCGCGCCGTGGACAAAGGACTGGAGGCAAGGCTCAGTGAATCCCGAACAGGAAGGCGGTCCACATAATATTGCGGAACGCCTGTCGGCGAATCAGCTGCTGCAGGTGGGGTCGTCAGGTCCTATATATGTCCAGCGATCACCCTCGGTGAACCGTGCTGAAGTACCGCATATGCTGCCCGGCGGCGTGGGCCGGGTCATCGGCCGGTCGCACCTCCTGAAAGCCATGGACGACGCCATGGGATCCCTGGGATCCCGGTGCTGTGTGCTGTGGGGACTGGCCGGATCGGGCAAGACCACTCTGGCACTCGCATGGTCGGGATCGCGGCTGGAAAATTACCCCGACGGGCAGTTCTTCGTCGACATGCAGGCATATTCGAATGCCCCGAGGGTGGAACCCCGTGACGCGCTGCGCACCTTCCTGGCCGCGCTTGGCGTAAGCCGCTCCGACTTGACCGATGACACAGGATGGGGCAACGCCTTCCTCGCAGCGACAGCAGGAAAGAAGTGCCTGGTAATAATTGACAACGTGTCGACATACGACGATGTCAAAGAACTCGTCCCTGGCGTGGGCTCCAGCCTTATTGTCACAAGTCGACGCGCCATCCCGGAAATGATCATTCGGCACCAGGCTCAGGTCCTCAAATTGCCCCTGCTCAGCATCGAAGAAGGCATCGAACTGCTCGCGGAACGCGTGGGCTTCGTCCGCGTCGGCAGGGACAACCACAGCGCGACCCGCATCGTCGAACTGCTGGAAGGACACCCACTGGCGCTCGCCATCGTCGCCGCCAAACTCGCCGTCCACACCACTTGGGACCTCCAGGACGCACTCGCAGGAATCCAGTCCGGAGACACCCCCCTGCGGTTCCTCGACGACGCTGATCTCGGCATAGAGGTCGGAAGAGTCGTCTCTTGGTCCGTCGAAGACCTCGATCCCGAAACCAAGTACGTCCTGTACGCAGCATCGATGTTGCCCAACACCGAGCTCTCCAGCGCCGTGCTGCGCCTCGTCCTCGACCAGGACGAATCCAGATGCGACCGGACCCTGCGCGCACTGACTCTCGCCTCACTGATCGACGAGATCAGCCGAGGGCACTACCGCATGCACGACATCATCCGGGCGTACCTGTCTGAGACGCGCGCCCAAGTACTGAACGCTGAACAACAGACCGACATCGCCCGCCGGATCCGCACCACCTACCTCGCGCTCAGCTTCGCAGCCGACCAAGCGATCGACCCCAACCGCGCACCGATCGCGCTGGGAGACACAGCAGAACGGATCGCTGGCGAGGTCCGATTCACCGTTCCCGAGGCACTCACCTGGTTCAGCACCATCACACCATCCATGGTCCGCCTGATGGACGAAGCATCAGACACCCACGACTGCGAGTTCGTCACCCGCTTCGCCTGGTGCGTCAACACCTACCTCTACTGGCGACAAGACGTCCCCAAAACCCTTGAGGTCCAAGAACGCGCCCTCCAAGCGGCCGTGGCCGGCGACCACCCGATGGAGGCCCACTGCCGGCGCGGCCTGGGAAGGGCGCTCGCCGACGCCGGACGGCTCGACTCCGCAAAGGAACAGCTCCTGACGGCCCTCAGCATTGAAAGTGCCCGCGGAGACAGCAGCCAGACAGCCTCCACCCAGCACGCCATGGCCGAACTCTCACTCCGCTCCGGCTCCTACCACCAGGCCCTGCGCTGGGGCCTGCGCGCCGCCAGAGAATCCCGGCGCAACGACAACGCCGTGCGCGAAGCACGAGGCTTGTACGACGCCGCACGCGCCCTCATCGAGCTGGGACGCTACACCTGGGCCGAAGACCTGGGCCTGCGTAGCCTGGCGATGTGCGAGGAAAGGGCGAACGCGTACGGCCGCGCGCTCGCCCTGCGAGTCCTCGGGACAGCCGGAGTCAGGTCCGGAGACCTCGAGAAAGGCTGCACCTGGTTGGAACGTGCATGGCGAGCCGAAGAAGCACTCGGCAACTCCCGTTCCGTTCGCGCGATTCTGCAGCAACTCGAAGATGCCTACACCCAAGTCGGGAACGACAGCGCGGTGGCCGAGGTCCATCGCGTCCTCACAGATCTCGATCGCTTCGTCAGCGCAGGCGAGCCCAGGTGAAACGGCAACCACATGGCTCTGCGTCACACGCCCCTCGTCCCCTCCGATCGACTGGCCAGTCCTTCCTCCTATCGTCAGCTCGCGCGCCGCACCGAGGACGCCCGCTTCCGCGCCACGCTGGACAATCTCATCGGGACACAAGCCCTTGGCACCTTGAGCCGAGCGCTCGCCCGCGAGGGAGCCGTCAGCACGACCGGACTGCTCGCGGCGAGCCAGTTCGACGACTTCCGGCAAACCTACGACGCGGAGATGCGCGCAGGCGGCAGCCGCGGCACGCTGCACAGCTACCTGAACATCGCCTCGTCGACACCGTTGCTGACGAACCCCGGCTTGTGGGACACCGTCGCGCACCCGCTCTTCGTCGTCCTCATCGCCTACGCACTGGGCGGCCCGATAAAGATGATCGACATGCGGGCCAAGGACACCTACCCAGTCGACGTGGTCGCCCGGGACAACACCCTGCACCTGGACAACAGCCCCTTCATCGACGAGTACAAAGTGGTTGTCACCTGGAAGCTGGGCAGCGCGAAAGGACCCTCAGGCCAGGGGCTGACCTACCTGCCGCGCACGAACCGGCTCTTCAGACAGTGCTTCGTGGAAGCGGACGGGAGCGTCTGGAGTGACGAAGACGCCTGCATCTTTCCGTCCGAGAGCCGAGTCGATGAAGTACTTACCGCACAGGCAGGCTTCATCGAAGGGCCTGACCCGCTGGTGGTGCACTTGACCGATCTCGACGCGCCATGTCACACGATCTTCGCGGCAAGCCGACTGGTCCACCATCGATACCGCACGTCGACCGGAGCGGCCCGAAGCGCTGTCATGGCGTCCTTCCACCGCACTGATGACAGCGAGGAACAACTCGGCTCGAAAGAGCCCGGCCACACGCCACTCAAGCAGTTCCTCGTCACCGGCGGATCACAAGAGCGATTCCTTTCCGCCGTGCACCATGAAAAACCCGCTATCGAAGCAGCCTTGGACCAACTCTCTGCAAGACCGGACCTTCTGGTAGACCCCCGGCGGCACTCTCTCACCGGAGAGGCCTTCACCCAGTGGTACTCACGTCAATGCGCAGGCGTCACACTCAACAACCTACGCACACGGCAAATGTCCCAGAAAACCGCTGACCGTACGTCTCCCGTCGGCCGACTCGTGCAAAGACTCCAGTTCGACCTGCAAGGCCCTCTCAACATGCCCTTCTTCGCCGACATGAGGGAGGCGCGGCGCAAGCGCGCGCGGATCTGGCTTCGGGAAATGTCCCCTGAGGACATCCACGAGGTCATCGAAGCAGAGTGCATGGCATCCCCCCACATCATCAGCCCGGCCGGACAGGAAGCCATCCACGGATCCACCACCGCCCTCCGCAGCCTCCTGCTGGACCTCGGCCGGCTGCTGGCCCCATCACGAGCAGCCGAAGCCAGTGCCATGCCGGGACCGGCAGACGCGTGGGCTGTTCGTTCCTTGCCTTCATTCATCCGGGACCTCACCGTCACAGCGAGCTGGCTGGGGGAGGGGGACAGGGACTCGCTGACCACAGCGATGGCGTTCGCTCTCCTTGCCTCCGCTCTGAGCTCAAGACGGTTCAGCCTGGGAGAGGAAGGCCACCACATCACCGAACGGCTGCTTCAAGGCTACGTGGCCCTGGTGAACGACACCGCGGACACGCACCCATGACACCGGAGCGCCGCAGCCTCGACATCTACCTGCAGTCGGTCAACGAACAGATCCAAACGACGAAAATGTCGTCGGAGCTGTGGTTTCGAAGCCCTCCCCGGCATCAGATCCGCGCAAACGACCAGTTCGTGCGGGTACTCATGAGCGGAGGGCTGGCACCGGCGGCATCGCCCCCCATCTCCGTGGCTGAACTCGCGGAGCCTTGCCCCAGCGCAGTGCGCAGTGCGTACTGGGTCCAGGCCACACGAACTCGAGACGTCGCTGTCCACTTCGGGGCGGCCGGCCACACCTATCTTCACGAGTACTTCACAGCCGACGCCGGACGAAGCCGCGAAGCTGCACGCGCACGCGCACGACGGACCGTGGCCCCCTCCACACCAGCGGACTACCTGCTGCGCAGCATCGACCGGCTCACCGCGGCGACCGGCGCCGATCCCGCTGAGTCCTGCCGCAAGAACATGCGCATACTGGCGCGGGACTGGCCCCGCCTCGTCCGTTCATGTCAGGCACCACCGGACTCCGCGCTGCCTGCCTCCCGCGTACTGCGCGAGTTCTACCGCTCGGCCGCAACGGAAAACCCGCCAGGCCACGGTCCCAAGCACACGCCACCCAGCTCGCCAGGCGATGGTCCACCGGTACTGCTCACGGAGGCCGAAGCCCGCGAGATGGCAACGTCGTACATGCTCGGCCGGCTCCCGTTCACGGCCCAGGAATACCGCATGGCCGCGGAACTGGTGGCCATGCCCCGACTGCAGTCAGCGCTGCTGGCGGTTCAACTGCAGCTCACAGCCTCCTCCGCAGAGCCGCTGGCCAGGCTCGTGGCGGGCTTCGGGACACCGCGAGTCCTGCTGCCGTTCACCGAAGCCTTCGTCGACCGCTTCGATTACAGCTCATCGGCGGGAATCGACTTGTCCCCGAACCCCAAGCTGATCACGGTTCTCTGCAACAACGTTGTACCGGCCATCGCCGGCGAACTCCTTCGCAAAAAGGCGCAGGCCCCCGACCTGGACTCCGACTCCATCCGGGCCGGTGTCATCGCAGCGAGACGACGCCACATCTACGAGATAATGATCGCGCTCTTCAACCGAGCAGACACTCTTCCCCCTGACATGGTGGCGTTGTCCGGCTTCAACCGGCGTGTGTGTCCCGCCGCCGTGCCCTTCTCAGCGTTCCTCGAAGAATGGCTGCCCTACTACTTCGAACGCCTTTCATAAGATGACGAACCGTCCTCCCAACGCGCGGATGAACCAGATCCCAGCTTGGGAGGAGGCTGTGAGTCACCGCCTGTCTGCTCAAGGCGGAGAGCGAGTTGTGACTGAAGGCCCGCGCTGCGTGCTCAACGTTCTGCGGCAAGGCGGGCATTTGTGGGCGCTGCAGGGCTTGTCGCGCTCGGCGAGCCTGTCTCGGCGATGCCGCCGAGACGGAGTGCGGTTGTGCAGTTGCGGGCTTCGAAGCGCCTGCGAGGAACGTCCCGCGCGGTCTTTAGACTCGAACTTTCGTGGCTACTCGTCACTACGACGAAGTGGAGGTGGTCTGGACAGCCTCGACCCGGCGCAACGTCACCGAGGTTCTGGAACTGCTTGGGGCCACGCGCGTACACGCGGACGCACTCCACGACGACGCAGCGCTTGCACATCCTGGCGAACCCCCGCACCCACGACCGTGGCGGCGGGCTCATTTCATCGACCCCATCGACGGAACGGCCGGCTTCGCGGCCGGGCGACCAGACTGGCGTACCCTCATCGCCGTCGAAGACAACGACGACATCACGATGGGATTGGTGCGCGTTGTTGGTTGCCGCTGGCCGACTGGATGTGTTCCTGCTGGCCGGATGCGGACCATGGGACGTTGCCGCCATGGTTCCGGTCGTCGAGGAAGCTGGTGGCCGATTCAGCGACATGACGGGCGGGCGCGCACTCGATGCTGGGGCTGCCCTGTTCAGCAACGGTGTACTGCATGAAGAGGTCCTTCGTTGCATACGCAGATCTGAGTCCTCTGTCGGCGATCTCTGAACCTGCACCCCTTTGGGGTCGCGGACGCGATCGCGTGGCTCAACCAGGTCTCCCGTACTGCGGCGCCGGCCGACCCCGCGCACGGCCCGGTCCGCGACCTCGCACACGAGCAGATCAACTGTGACCGGTGAACCGTCACGTCGAACCGGCGGCCTCCCGTACGAAAACGCCGTTTGCGGAAGTGTTTCCACCTTCGGTGCGACCCGGATTCGACCCCGCACACCTACTGCCCCAAAAGCGTCCGGTTGACCTGGGTAAATGTGAGCGCAGGGGGATTAAACCCTATACTCGTGGTAACAACCCCAGTAGTGACCTAAGCGCCCCCATGTACCCCGTCTGTACCCCGTCGGCCGCACTACTCGACACACGACTCGGCTCGGAGGAGAACCCGTGGAGCAGGCCGGACCTCGCTCGCGTCAGGCCGCGGCCGCCAGTGCGCCGGACGTCGCCGCCCGTCCGGCGTCCGCCTACCGCGTGCCCGCCCAGCCCGGAGTCGCGGACGTCGACCGGGAGCGGGGCATCGCGGCGGACGGGGGCGGCGGGTCGGCGGTACGCGGCGACACCGGCCCCGTCGCCGACGCGGCCCGGGGTGAGCACACGCACAGCGAGACGCCGATCCCCATGCCCCGCGCGCCGGGCCGCCCGGTCGTCCAACGGGCCTCCGTGCGGGGGCAGATCCTCGACGCGCTGCGGGCCGCGCTCGCGGGCGGGGAGCTGACGCCGGGAGAGGTGTACTCGGCGCCCGCGCTCGGTGAGCAGTTCGGGGTCTCGGCGACTCCCGTGCGCGAGGCGATGCAGCAACTGGCCATCGAGGGCGCGGTCGAGGTCGTGCCCAACCGCGGGTTCCGTGTCGTACGGCGGGGCGCCCGGGAGCTGGCCGAACTCGCGGAGGTGCGGGCGCTGCTCCAGGTGCCGGTCATCATGCGGCTCGCGCGTACGGTGCCGGCGGACCGCTGGGGTGAGTTGCGGCCCCTCGCCGAGGAGACGGCTCGGGCCGCCTCCTCCGGGTGCCGGGCGACGTACGGGGAAGCGGACCGGGCCTTTCACCGGGGGGTGCTGGGGCTGGCCGGGAACGAGCAGTTGACGCAGATCGCCGATGATCTGCACCGGCGTACGCAACTTCCGCGGAGCGTTGGCCACTTGGGCGGGGCGGGGGGCGGTGGTCGGGTGGAACTGATGGCTGACGCCGCCGAGCACATCGCCTTGTTGGACGCGTTGGTGGCGCAGGACCTGGACGCGGCTTGCTGTTTGGTGGAGAAGCATTTCGGCGCGGTGGGTTGAGGGCGGGGCGGCGCCGTAGGGGTTGAGGTGCGCTTTCGGCTGCGGGTCGTGTGTGGTTGCTCGCGCAGTTCCCCGCGCCCCTGAAAAGCAGGGGCTGCGCCCCGTGCTTTTCGGCCCGCAGGGCCGTGTCTTCGTCTTTCAGGGGCGCGGGGAACCGCGCGATCAGCCCCCACCCACCCGCGCCCGAACAACCACCTTCCCGCAGTCACGCCGTCGCAGCCGGTGGTGGTGCCAACTGCCTCGCCAACCACGTCGGTACCCCTCCCAGAAGCCGGAACAACCGCCCGGCCTCCTCGCGGAGTCGAGACGCCTCCGGGTCGGATTCTGTGTCGGCCAGGGAGACGAGCGCGGGGGCGGTGCCGACCAGGTAGCCCAACTCCTCGCGGATGCGGAGGGATTCGGCGAAGCCGTGACGGGCCTCGGCCAACTCGCCGTCACGGAGGGCCAGTCCGGCGAGATGGCGCCAGGTGAAGGACTGCAGGAGCAGGTCGCCGTGGGCGGTGGCGCCGGCGTGGGCACGGCGGTAGGCGGCGCGGGCGGCCTGCGGGGAGCGGGCGAGGTTCTCGGCGAGGACGCCCCGGCGGAAGTCGAGCAGGGCCCGGCCCGGCGCGCCGGGGGCGATCAGGGCCGCCGCCCGGCCGAGCGCGGCCCGCGCCTCGTCGGAGCGGTCCCGTACGCCGAGCAGCGTGGCGGCGTACGCCAGTTGGCCGCGCTCACAGGCCGCCGCGCCCCGCTCGTCGTCGCTCTGGGCCTGCGCCTCGGCCGTGCGCAGCGCGTCCTCGGCCTCCTCCCAGCCCTGCTCGGTGTAGAGACAGCGCTCGACGAGCAGCGCGGTCCGCTGGAGCGAGGCCTGTGGGGTGACGGGCTCGATGAGGGCGGCCGCGTCGACCCAGCAGGCGCGTGAGCGCAGCCGCCATACCGCGGTCTGGAGTGGATCGTCACCGGCGGTCGTTCCGTTACCGGACATGGCGGTATGCGCCACGTTGCCCTCCCCGAGCACGCCTTTGAGCTTTGAGTGGTGGCCGCATCTCAGCACGAATCCCCGGGCCCGGCCAAGGGGGTGGGTGAAGGAATTCACAAAGTCATGGGGTGCGGACGGCGCATATGGATCTTCGCCCACACCCCCATGACCTCAGCTCATGCGCAGTGCCAGGAAGAAGTCCAGCTTGTCCTCCAGCCGGGAGAGGTCCCGGCTCGTCAACTGCTCGATGCGGCCCACCCGGTACCGCAGCGTGTTGACGTGCAGGTGGAGGCGCGCCGCGCAACGCGTCCAGGAGCCGTCGCACTCCAGGAACGCCTCCAGGGTCGGGATCAGCTCGGCGCGGTGCCGGCGGTCGTAGTCGCGCAGGGGGTCGAGGAGACGGGCCGTGAAGGCGCGGCGTACGTCGTCGGGGACGAAGGGCAGGAGCAGGACGTGTGAGGCCAGCTCCTGGTGGCCGGCCGCGCACACCCGGCCGGAGCGGGCCGCCGCCACCCGGCGGGCGTGCCGGGCCTCCTCCAGGGCGCCGCGCAGCCCCTCGGCCGAGTGCACGGCCGCGCTGACGCCGACGGTGAGCCGTCCGTCGTCGTCGAGGCCGGCTGTCAGCGGCTCCCGTACGGCCGCGAGGAGCGTGTCGGCCAGGATGCCGGACTCGGAGCCGTCGTGTTCCGTGGCGATCGCCGGGAGGGGGACGAGGGCGATGGCCTCCTCACCCGTGTGGGCGACGGCGATGCGGTCCGAGGGCTCGGGGCCCGTCGCCAGGGGATCGACGAGGATCTCCTCCAGGAGCGCCTGGGTGACGGGGCCGCCGTCGACGTCCGCGCCGTCCCACTCGACCCGGGCCACGACGACCTGCCAGTGCGGTGCGGTCCCGAGGCCGGGCAGCAGCACCGGCGCGGCGACCCGCAGCCGGGCCGCGATCTCGGCGGGGACGGCCCCCGCCTGCACCAGCTCCAGGATCTCCTGGGCGAGCCGTCGCCGTACCGTACGGGCCGCCTCGCGGCGGTCCCGCTCGACCGCGATCAGCTGGGCGACGCCGTACAGCAGGTCGAGCCGCTCGGCGGGCCAGTCCCCGGCGTCGGCCTCGACCGCGAGGAGCCAGTCGGACAGCACCGTCTCGCGGACGTCACGGGCCCCGCCGGGCGCGCGGCCCGTGCTGCTGATCGGGAAGAGCGAGTACGTGGTGGTGCCGACGGCCACGCGGTGCGGGCCGCGCCGCCCCGTGCGGGTCGCCGCCAGGTGCTCGGCGGACAGCCGCGCGCACAGCTCGGCGGGGAGGGCGGGCCCGCCGACCTTGGGGCCCGCGATGAGCCGGCCGGCGGGGGAGAGCACCCAGGCCCTGAGGTCCAGGTCGGAGCCGAGCAGGTCCAGGACGACGTCCGGGCCGCCGCCCGCCGGGCCGGAGGTCATCATCCGGCGGTGGCGGTCCACCACGGCCGCCAGATCCCCGGCGCGCTCGCCGGAGACCTGGCGTACGACGTGCTCGGTGATCGTCGCGAAGGCCACCGACTCGTTGACCGCGAACAGCGGCAGCCGGTGCCGGGCGCAGGCCACGACCAGGTCCTCCGGGATGTCGCCCAGCTCGGCCTCGCCGGCGGCCAGGGCGGTGACCCCGGCACCGACCAGGAGCCGTACGAAGGGTTCGGAGTCGGCGGCGTCGCGGTGCCAGGCGAGGCCCGTGAGCACCAGCTCGCCGCCGGAGAGGTAGCGGCTGGGGTCCCTGAGGTCGGTGGTCATCACACCGCGCACGGTGCGGTCCAGCTCGTCCTCGCCGCCGAGCAGCCGCAGACCCAGCGCGTCGGTGTCCAGCAGTGCGCGCAGGCGCATTCTCGTCGCCGCCGTTCTTGTCTAGAAAACAACGTTCGGTTCGCCCGGGAAGCGTGTCCGTGACTTCCGGAGGAGGGTGGTCGTGAAGGCCGGGGGGCCCCGCGTGTGTGCGGGATGTTTCCAGCACAAAACGAAGAGGGTGCTGATGACGTGCGTTCATACGAATCTACAAGATGCGCCCCCTGGCCAGCCAACTCCTTCATGTTTTCCGTGACTGACAGGGGTGGAGGAGCGCGCTGTGTACTGAAGCTCGATACACCTGAACAGCGCATGGACGAGCCGGGCCCGCCGCACACGATCTGGCTCAAACGAGACGACCACAAGACGAAGAAGAGAGCCGGTCGCATGGACTTCCTTCGCCCCGCCAGCTGGGAGGAGGCGCTCGCCGCGAAGGCCGAGCACCCCACCGCTGTGCCGATCGCCGGCGGCACCGATGTGATGGTCGAGATCAACTTCGACCACCGTCGGCCCGAGTATCTGCTCGACCTGAACCGCATCGGCGATCTCCACGAGTGGGAGGTCGGTGAGGAAACGGTTCGTCTGGGTGCGTCCGTCCCGTACACCCGGATCATGGAGGACCTCCGTCCCGAGCTGCCCGGCCTCGCCCTGGCCTCGCACACGGTCGCCTCCCCGCAGATCCGCAACCGCGGCGGCGTCGGCGGCAACCTCGGCACCGCCTCCCCGGCCGGCGACGCCCACCCGGCCCTCCTCGCGGCGGGCGCCCAGGTCGAGGCCCAGTCCGTGCGGGGCACCCGGCTCATCCCCATCGACGACTTCTACACCGGCGTCAAGCGCAACGCCCTCGCGCCGGACGAGCTGATCCGTGCCGTGCACATCGACAGGGCGGACGGCCCTCAGCAGTACTCGAAGGTCGGCACCCGCAACGCCATGGTCATCGCCGTGTGCGCCTTCGGGCTGGCCCTGCACCCGTCGACGCGCACCGTCCGTACCGGCATCGGCTCGGCGGCGCCGACCCCCGTCCGGGCCGAGGCCGCCGAGGAGTTCCTGAACGCGGCGCTCGACGAGGGCGGCTTCTGGGACAACGGCAGGATCATCACCCCGTCGGTCGCCAAGCAGTTCGCGGACCTGTGCGCCGGCGCCTGCAACCCGATCGACGACGTCCGGGGCACCGCGAGCTACCGCCGCCATGCCGTCGGAGTCATGGCCCGCCGCACGCTGATGTGGACCTGGGAGTCGTACCGCGGCACCGCCCGCGTCTCGGAGGGAGCTGCGTAATGCGCGTCAACTTCACGGTCAACGGCCGTCCACAGGAAGCCGACGACGTGTGGGAGGGCGAGTCCCTGCTGTACGTGCTGAGGGAGCGGCTGGGACTTCCGGGTTCGAAGAACGCCTGTGAGCAGGGCGAGTGCGGCTCGTGCACCGTCCGGCTGGACGGCGTACCGGTGTGTTCGTGTCTGGTCGCGGCCGGGCAGGTGGAGGGCCGCGAGGTCGTCACCGTCGAGGGGCTCGCGGACTTCGCCAAGCAGCGTGCGGAGCACGGTGGTTGTGCGTCCGGCGCGTGCGGCACGCCTGGTACGGGCGGGACCTCGCTCGACGCGGCCAAGGAGTGGGCCGCGAGGGGCACCGACTCGCAGACCGGCGAAGGCGGTGAACTCTCCCCGATCCAGCAGGCGTTCATCGACGCTGGAGCGGTCCAATGCGGCTTCTGCACGCCGGGTCTGCTCGTCGCCGCCGACGAGATGCTGGAGCGCCACCCGAACCCGAGCGACGCGGACATCCGCGAGGCGCTGTCGGGCAACCTGTGCCGCTGCACCGGCTACGAGAAGATCATGGACGCGGTCCGCCTCGCGGCCGCCCGGCAGTCCGAAGGGGTCTGAGCATGGGAACCACCGGCCTGCCCACCAACATCACCCAGGGCTCCCGCACCAAGGGCGGTATCGGCGAGTCCACGCTCCGCCCGGACGGCACCCTCAAGGTCACCGGCGAGTTCGCCTACTCGTCCGACATGTGGCACGAGGACATGCTCTGGGGCCAGATCCTGCGCTCCACGGTCGCCCACGCCGAGATCGTCTCCATCGACACGGCCGAGGCCCTCGCGACCCCCGGCGTCTACGCCGTCATGACGTACGACGACCTGCCGACCGAGGTGAGGACCTACGGCCTGGAGATCCAGGACACCCCGGTCCTCGCCCACGGCAAGGTCCGCCACCACGGCGAGCCCGTCGCGATCGTCGCCGCGGACCACCCGGAGACCGCCCGCCGCGCCGCCGCCAAGATCAAGGTGGAATACCGGGAGCTGCCGGTCATCACCGACGAGGCCTCCGCGACCGCGCCGGACGCGATCCTCGTCCACGAGGGCCGCGACGACCACCACGTCGGCCATGTCTCCCACCCGAACATCCTCCACCGCCAGCCGATCATCCGAGGTGACGTCGCGGCGGCCCGTGAGCGCGCGGACGTGATCGTCGAGGGCGAGTACGTCTTCGGCATGCAGGACCAGGCCTTCCTCGGCCCCGAGTCCGGGCTCGCCGTGCCCGCCGAGGACGGCGGCGTCGACCTCTACGTCGCCACCCAGTGGCTGCACTCCGACCTGCGCCAGATCGCGCCCGTGCTCGGCCTGCCCGAGGACAAGGTCCGCATGACGCTGGCCGGTGTGGGCGGTGCCTTCGGCGGCCGCGAGGACCTGTCGATGCAGATCCACGCCTGCCTGCTCGCACTGCGCACCGGCAAGCCGGTGAAGATCGTCTACAACCGCTTCGAGTCCTTCTTCGGCCACGTCCACCGCCACCCCGCGAAGCTGTACTACGAGCACGGGGCGACGCGCGACGGCAAGCTCACGCACCTGTCGGCCCGCATCGTCCTGGACGGCGGCGCGTACGCCTCCGCCTCCCCGGCCGTCGTCGGCAACGCCGCCTCGCTCGGCGCGGGCCCGTACGTCGTCGACGACGTCGACATCGAGGCCATCGCCCTCTACACCAACAACCCGCCCTGCGGCGCGATGCGGGGCTTTGGAGCGGTCCAGGCGTGCTTCGCGTACGAGGCGCAGATGGACAAGCTGGCGGCGAAGCTCGGCATGGACCCGGTGGAGCTCAGGCAGCTCAACGCCATGGAGCAGGGCACGCTCCTGCCGACCGGCCAGGCCGTCGACTCCCCGGCCCCGGTCGCCGAACTCCTGCGCCGCGTCAAGGCGATGCCCCTCCCGCCCGAGCAGCAGTGGCTCACCGCCGGCGAGGCGGCGGACGTACGCCAGCTGCCGGGCGGCCTCTCCAACACCACGCACGGCGAGGGCGTCGTACGGGGTATCGGCTACGCGGTCGGCATCAAGAACGTCGGGTTCTCCGAGGGCTTCGACGACTACTCGACCGCCCGCGTCCGTATGGAGGTCGTCGCCGGCGAACCCGTCGCCACCGTCCACACCGCCATGGCGGAGGTCGGCCAGGGAGGCATCACCGTCCACGCGCAGATCGCCCGCACGGAGCTGGGTGTCACCCAGGTGACGATCAACCCGGCTGACACGCAGGTGGGTTCGGCCGGTTCGACGTCCGCGTCGCGTCAGACGTACGTCACGGGCGGCGCGGTCAAGAACAGCTGCGAGCTGGTGCGGGAGAAGGTACTGGAGATGGGCCGCCGCAAGTTCGGCACCTACCACCCCGCCTGGGCGACCGCCGAACTGCTCCTGGAGGGCGGCAAGGTCGTCACCGACGGTGGTGAGGTGCTGGCCGACCTGGTCGACGTCCTCGACGACGAGGCCGTCGAGGTGGAGGCGGAGTGGCGGCACCGGCCGACCGAACCCTTCGACCTCCGCACCGGGCAGGGCTTCGGCCACGTCCAGTACTCCTTCGCCGCGCACCGGGCGGTCGTCGAGGTCGACACCGAGCTGGGCATGGTCAAGGTCATCGAACTGGCCTGCGCCCAGGACGTCGGCAAGGCCCTCAACCCGCTGTCCGTGGTGGGCCAGATCCAGGGCGGCACGGTCCAGGGCCTCGGCATCGCGGTCATGGAGGAGATCGTCGTCGACCCGAAGACCGCGAAGGTCCGCAACCCCTCCTTCACGGACTACCTCATCCCCACGATCCTCGACACGCCGACCATCCCCGTCGACGTGCTCGAACTCGCCGACGACCACGCGCCGTACGGGCTGCGCGGCGTCGGCGAGGCGCCCACTCTGTCGTCGACTCCGGCCGTCCTCGCGGCGATTCGGGATGCGACGGGGCTGGAGCTGAACAGGACGCCGGTACGCCCGGAACATCTGACGGGTACGGCGTAGTTCGGTTCGGGCCGCGTATGAGCTCGGGGGGTGCGGTTCGTCGGCGGGTGCGGGTGGGATGTGGTTGCTCGCGCAGTTCCCCGCGCCCCCTTAAAAGCACCGGGCGCGACCTATGCCGGTCAGGGGCGCGGGGAACTGCGCGACCAGCCCCCCACCCACCCGTACCCGCCGACGAACCCGAACCCCCGAGCTCAGAGGCAGCCGGTCAAGCACCGCAGGTACCACGTCTCGGGCCGTCCCCCGGGTCGGGCACCTTCCCAAAACCCGCCGAAGCCCAGTGCGACGGCCGGGTGCCCCTGTGAACCTTGGGAGAAGGCCCACATGACCCAGCAGTCACTCCAGCCGAAGGCCACAGCCGAGGACGCGACCGCGGAACCCCCCGTCCCCGCCGGCAGGCCCTGGCTCGACCGGTACTTCCACATCACCCACCGAGGATCCTCCGTCGCCCGAGAAGTCCGCGGCGGTGTCACCACCTTCATGGCGATGGCGTACATCCTCCTGCTCAACCCGCTCGTCCTGTCCGGCCCGGACGCCGCCGGCGCCACCCTCGGCCAGAAGGCCCTGATCACGGCGACCGCGCTCGCCGCGGCCGTCACCACGCTCCTCATGGGCTTCGTCGGCAAGGTGCCGCTCGCCCTCGCCGCCGGCCTCTCCGTCTCGGGCGTCATCGCCTCGCAGGTCGCCCCCCGGATGACCTGGCCGCAGGCGATGGGCATGTGCGTGATGTACGGCGTGGTCATCATGCTCCTGGTCGTCACCGGCCTCCGTGAGATGATCATGAACGCCATCCCACTGGCGCTGAAGCACGCGATCACCATGGGTATCGGCCTGTTCGTCGCCCTGATCGGCTTCTACAAGGCCGGCTTCGTGCACCAGGGCAAGGCGACCCCGGTCGCCCTCGGCCCGAACGGCGAACTCGCCGGCTGGCCCGTCCTCCTCTTCGCGGTCACCCTGCTCGCGATCTTCATGCTTCAGGCGCGCGGCGTCCCCGGCGCGATCCTGCTGGGCATCGTCGGTGGCACGGTCCTCGCCGTGATCCTCAACGCCCTAGGCGTCATCGACCCCGGGCAATGGGCCGGTGGCGCACCGGAGTTGCACGGCGGCGCGGTCTCGATGCCCGACTTCTCGCTCCTCGGTCACGTCGAGTTCGGTGGCTGGGGCGATGTCGGAGCGATGACGGTCGGCCTGATCGTCTTCACCCTCGTACTCGCCGGGTTCTTCGACGCGATGGCCACCATCATCGGCGTGGGCACGGAAGCCGGGCTGGCCGACGACAAGGGCCGGATGCCGGGCCTGTCCAAGGCGCTGTTCATCGACGGCGCGGGCGGCGCGATCGGCGGCGTGGCCGGCGGCTCGGGCCAGACGGTGTTCGTCGAGTCGGCGACCGGGGTCGGCGAGGGTGCCCGTACGGGCCTCTCCTCCGTCGTCACCGGCCTGTTCTTCGCGGCCTGCCTGTTCTTCACGCCGCTGACGGCGATCGTCCCCGGCGAGGTCGCGGCCGCCGCCCTTGTCGTCATCGGCGCCATGATGATGACGACCGCCCGACACGTCGACTGGTCCGACCGCGCCACCGCGATCCCGGTCTTCCTGACCGTCGTGATCATGCCGTTCACCTACTCCATCACCGCGGGCGTCGCGGCCGGAGTCATCTCCTACGTCGCCGTCAAGCTCGCCCAGGGCCGGGCCCGGGAGATCGGCGCGTTCATGTGGGGCCTGACGGCGGTCTTCCTCGTCTTCTTCGCCCTCAACCCGATCGAGGGCTGGCTGGGCGTGCACTAGGGCCCGCCTGGCAAGTACCGTCCGCGCAACCGTTGCCTGTAAGGAGACCGACAGATGCTGGACATCGCCGAAGAGCTGCACCGGTGGGTCGAGCAGGGACGTGACTTCGCCGTGGCCACCGTGGTGGCCGTAGGCGGCAGCGCGCCCCGCCTGCCCGGCGCCGCCCTCGCGGTGGACGCCGAGGGCACGGCGATCGGCTCGGTCTCCGGCGGCTGCGTGGAGGGTGCCGTCTACGACCTGTGCCAACAGGCGTCGGCCGACGGGAAACCGGTCTTCGAACGCTTCGGCTACAGCGACGAGGACGCCTTCGCCGTCGGCCTGACCTGCGGCGGAATCATCGACATCGTCGTGATGCCGGTACGGGTGGGCGACCCGGTCCGCCCGGTCGTCGCCGCCGCGCTGTCCGCCGCCGCGAGCGGGGAGGCGGCGGCCGTGGCCCGGATCGTCTCCGGCCCGGCGGACCTGCGGGGGCTCGCCCTGCTGGTCCGCCCGGACGGCTCGTACGACGGCGGCTTCGGCGCCCACCCCGAACTGGACCGCACGGTCGCCGCCGAGGCCCGCGCCCTCCTCGACACCGGCCGCACCGGCACCCTGGAGATCGGAGAGCAGGGCTCACGTTGCGGAGCACCGCTCACCGTCCTGGTCGAATCCTCCGTTCCGCCGCCCCGGATGATCGTCTTCGGTGCGATCGACTTCGCCTCGGCCCTCGTCCGCATCGGCAAGTTCCTCGGCTATCACGTCACCGTCTGCGACGCCCGCCCCGTCTTCGCGACGCGCACCCGTTTCCCGGAGGCCGACGAGATCGTCGTCGAATGGCCCCACAAGTACCTGGAGCGCACCTCGGTGGACGCCCGCACGGTCCTCTGCGTCCTCACCCATGACGCCAAGTTCGACGTCCCCCTCCTCCAACTCGCCCTACGACTCCCCGTCGCCTACATCGGCGCCATGGGCTCCCGCCGCACCCACCTCGACCGCAACACCCGCCTCCGCCAAGTCGGCGTCACCGAACTGGAGCTGGCGCGACTCCGCTCACCCATCGGCCTCGACCTGGGCGCCCGTACGCCGGAGGAGACGGCCCTGTCCATCGCCTCCGAGATCGTCGCCCACCGGCGTGGGGGAAGCGGGGTCCCCCTGACCGGGGCGCACACGCCGATCCACCACGACGGCACCCCCGGCGTCACGGAACTGCCGAGCCTTCGGATTTCCTGAACGTGAACCCGACCCGGACCCGAACCGGTGACTTGACCCCCGGGGCGGCAGGGGTGACCGTGTGCGATACGGCAACGGCACAACGGGGGCGGACAGTTGAGCGCGGTGAGCATCGAAGAGGGCCCGGGCGGGGGCATGGACGAGGGTCCGGACGGTCGTACGGGCCCGGATGTGGGCGACAGCCGTTCGGGTTCGGGCGGGGCAGGCGGTGCGGACGACGGCCGTGCGGACTCCGCCGGGAACGCGGACGACGGCGGTGCCGGCCCGGGCGCGGACGACGGTACGACCGAGGCGGGAGCCGATGGCACCCGTGACAAGCGGCGGCTGTCGACGGCGGCGACGACCGCGCTGGGCCTCTTCCTCCTGGCCGACGTCGTCTTCGTCTGCGGCGCCCTTGTGACTCTCTGGCCGGTGGTGCTCGCGACGGTCGAGCCCGGGGCGGAGGCGACGGCCACGGCGCGCTGGTCGCCGTTCGGCTTCGGCGACTGGGCGCTGACGGCCGACACCGCGATGCTGCTCGCGGTCGTCGTGTGCAGTGCGCTCGGAAGCTTCGTCCACGCGGCCACGTCCTTCGCGACGTACGTCGGCAACCGGCGGCTGTACGCGAGCTGGCTGTGGTGGTACCTGCTGCGCGCCGGTATCGGCGTGGCCCTCGCCCTCCTCGTCTATCTCCTGCTGCGCGGCGGCCTGTTCGCCGGCAGCTCCGGCGCCGGGGCGACCAACCCGTACGGCTTCTCCGGCATCGCCGGGCTCTGCGGGCTGTTCTCCAAGCAGGCCACCGACAAGCTGCGCGAGATCTGCGACACCCTGCTCAGCACGACGGGCGACGGCGACCGCGACCGCCGCGACGGCCTGGCGACCGCCCCCCGGAACGGGGACCCCGGCACGTCCTGACCGGCCCCCGCCTTCGGGCTCTTGGCCGCCTACTCCGGCTTGCGCGCCAGCACGTACGCCTGGGGGGTGGTCGCCGTCGGTCCGTCGGCCTCCCGTACCAGCCGCGCCGCCTCGATGAACCCGGCGTCCCCCAGCAGCTCGGCGATCAGCTCCGGTGGGAAGCGGTAGACGTCGAGGGCGAGGTCGTGGCCGTACGCGTGCGTCAGGTGCACGGACTCGTCGCCGACCTTGTAGGCCATCGCGAGGAGGCCGCCGGGGGCGAGCACCCGGTGGAACTCGTCGAATACCGCCGGGAGTCCGGCGGGCGGGGTGTGCACCGTGGAGTACCAGGCGAGGGCGCCGGCCAGGGAGCCGTCCTCGAAGTCGAGCGCGGTCATCGTGCCGACGTCGAACCGGAGCCGGGGGTGGGCCCAGCGGGCCACGGCGATCATTTCCGGCGAGAGATCGATCCCGCAGATGTCGAGCCCCAGCGAGGCCAGATGCCCGGTGATCCGCCCCGGGCCGCACCCCAGGTCCGCGACGCGTCCGCCCCCGGCGTCCAGCACCCGCTCGGCGAACACTCCCAGCATGGCCCGCTCGAACGGGCTGTTCGCCAGCTCGTCTCTCAGCAGCTTCTCGTAGTCGGCGGCGACAGTGTCGTAGGACTCCCGGGTGGTGTGCGGGCGGTGTGTGGTCATGGTTCGGACAGTAGCCGGGGGGTCTGACAACGGCCCCGATCACCGGCCGGGGGTGGGGACCGCGAGGCTCAGTTCGTGTCTTGCCCGTCGGCCGCCAACAGCCCGTCCATCGCCCGCCCGAACATCCGCCGTGCCAGCCAGGCCAGCGGCCGGTCGCAGAACACCGGCAGCCACCGCACCCGCAGATCCTCGCGCCACACCACACGGCACGCGCCGTCGCCGTACGGGTGCACCTCGATCTCGGCCCACCCGGTGACGAACGAACCGTGCTTGACGAGGAGGCACCTCCCCACCACCTCCTCCCCCTCCGGCGGCTGCCAGACCGCGACCTCCATCGGGTCGTCGAAGGCGAGCGGGCCGATGCCGCTATGGGCCACGAACACCGTGCCCTCGCCGGTCGGCGGCGGCGTGCGCACGGTGA
Source organism: Streptomyces sp. CA-210063 (assembly GCF_024612015.1). NCBI lineage: Bacteria > Bacillati > Actinomycetota > Actinomycetes > Kitasatosporales > Streptomycetaceae > Streptomyces > Streptomyces sp. CA-210063. The sequence continues at coordinate 2,055,310 of NZ_CP102512.1, read as the reverse complement.
CGCGGGTCAGGGGGACGACGTCGGCGTGCCGGGGCCAGTCGGTGAGGCGCTGCCAGGCGTGGTCGGCGGGGAGGGGCGAGAGGCGTTCCAGGGCGAAGAGGACCACGAAGTTGATCATAAGTGGACAACCGGGGATGTGGCGGACGCGGCGGAGGGCCGTCGCCCCGTGAGCCATCCCTGGCAGGGCGCCGCTGTTCGGGACTCACACGTCCAGCAACTTCCGCGCCGCCACCGGCATCCCCGTCTCCAACGACCGGTTCGCCGCCAGCCCCGTCACCAGGGACCGAGCCCCGTCCACGGCGTCGGCCGCCCGCCCCAGCTCGTCCGGGACGCGCTCGCCGAAGAGGTCGGTCAGCATCCGTACATCCCCGCCGCCGTGCCCGCCCTCGCCGGTCGTCACCTTCACCTCGCGCGGCCGCTCCCAGAACCGGCGGACCAGCAGCTCCGTCCGGCCGGCCCCGTCCTCGGCCTCCACTCCGTGCAGGACCGGGCTCGCGCCGGTCGTACGGACGTGGGGGCGCGTCCAGGTCGACTCCTCGACCAGCAGCTCGATGCGGCCCTCGCTGCCGTTGAAGGCGATGCGGTAGCCCTCCCAGGGGGCGTACGCGGTGAGGTGGTAGGTCAGGGTGGCGCCGGAGGCGTAGCGGACCAGGACCGCCATGTCGTCCTCAATGGTCACGCCGGGGCCGAAGACGTTCTGGTCGCGGTGGTAGCCGTCCTCCCGTTCGGCGTCCAGGTACAGGGAGGTGAGGACGGGGGAGTCCTTGAGGTGGAGGGCGAACGGGTCGTCCTCGGCCGCCGGGACGCCGTGGGCGCGGGTGTAGTCGCGGGCGAGGCCCCGGCGACGGCCCGCCTCGTCGCCGTAGAAGAAAAGGCCGCCCTGGGCGAAGACGGTCTCGGGGCGGGTGCCGAGCCACCAGTTGACCAGGTCGAAGTGGTGGGTCGACTTGTGGACCAACAGGCCGCCGGAGTTGGCCTTGTCCCGGTGCCAGCGGCGGAAGTAGTCGGCGCCGTGCCGCAGATCGAGCAGCCACTCGAAGTGCACCGAGCCGACCTCGCCGATCTCACCGCTCGTGATCAGTTCGCGTACGGCCGAATGCACCGGGTTGTAGCGGTAGTTGAAGGAGACACGCACCTCGTGGCCCGTCCGCCGCCGGGCCTCCAGGATGCGGTGGGCGCGCTCGGCGTCGGTGGTCATCGGTTTCTCGGTGACCACGTCGCAGCCCGCCTCCAGCGCGCGGACGATGTAGTCGTCGTGGGACCGGTCCATGGTGCAGACCACGACCAGATCGACCCGCTCGCGCCGCAGCATCTCGTCGAACTCCTCGGCCGCGTACGCCGGTACGGGCGGGCGGCCCGGGTGGTCGGCCGCGATCCAGGAGTTGTGGACGGCCATGCGGTGCGCGTTCGTGTCGCAGAAGCCCACCAGTTCGATCCGCTCCGCGAAGGGTCCCGTCAGCGCCTCGGTGAACATCCGCGCGCGGGCCCCGAGACCCACCACGGCGGCGCGACGGTGTCCCATGGAGGTGGTGCAGGGGTCTTGTTGTGACATCCGGACCTTCCCTAGGGTCATGCGAGGGGGGAAGCGCTTTCTAGTGAAAGAGGTGACCCACTCATGCCCGGAAACAGGACGAGGAAGTCCTGCGCGACGGCCGTGGTCCTCGCCCTCTGCGCGGCGCTCGCGGGCTGCTCGGGCACGGACGAGGCGACCGGCGTGGGCGGCAAGGCGGTCCTGCGGTACACCTGGTGGGGCAATCCGGACCGGGCGGCCAGAACCCAGGCGGCCGTCGAGCTCTTCGAGAAGCAGAACCCGGGGATCGACGTCCAGACCTCCTTCGCCGGCTACGAGGCCTACAAGCAGAAGCTCGCCACCCAGGCCGCCGGCGGCGACGCGCCCGACGTCATGCAGCTCGACTACCGGATGATCGACCAGTACGCCTCCGGGGGTGTCCTCCTCGACCTCGCCGAACAGCGATCCGCCCTGGACACCGGTGAGTTCGAGCCGGGACTCCTCGCCACCGGCAAGGTGGACGGCAAGCAGTACGCCGTACCGCAGGGTCGCGGCACCGAGACCATGGTGTACGACACGGAGAAGTGGCAGGCCGCCGGCGTCGAACCGCCCCGGGTGGGCTGGACCTGGAGCGAATGGGCCGACGCCATGCGGAAGGTGGCGGAGGAGACGGGGGTGCCCGGCGGCACCGACCCCGGCCAGAGCGAGGACGCCTTCGAGGTCTGGCTGCGCGGCCAGGGCAAGTCCCTGTACACCGGCGACGGGCAACTCGGCTTCGACGCCGACGACTTGACCCGCTGGTGGAGCTTCACCGACACACTGCGCCGCGAGGGCGTCGTCTCGTCCGCCGAGCAGACCACCCAGATCGACGGCACGGTCGAGAACACGCCGCTCGGCCGGGGCAAGGCCGCCTCCGACGTCAACTGGGACGCTCCCGCCAGCGGTTATCTCGCGCTCGTCCCCACCGGGATCTCCCTCGCCCCCATGCCGGCCGGCGAGGACGGCACACCCGGCCAGTACTTCAAGCCCTCCATGTTCATGGGCGTGGCCGCCGACTCCGGTCACCCCGAGGAATCCGCCCGGCTCATCGACTTCATGCTCAACGACAGGGAGGCCGCGAAGATCCTCGGCGCGACCCGGGGCATCCCCGTCAACGAGTCGATCCGCGAGGACATCGCGGCCGACCTCAAGGACTTCGACAAGACCATCTACGACTACCAGGCCACGGTCGAAGGAAAGCTCAACCCGCCGCCTCAGGCGCCCCCTTCGGGCGACAGCGCACTGCAGACCACCTTCCAGCGCGACTACGACCAGGTGTCGTACGAGCGGATGTCCCCCCGTGAGGCCGCCGAGAACTACATCACCGAGGCGAAGGCGGAGCTGAGGTCATGACCACCACGCAATTGCCGACCACCGCACGCCAAAAGGGAGTTGTCCCGACCGGCGGACCCGCCCGGCGACGCCGCCGCGAGGGCGCGGCCTGGGTGTTCCTGTCCCCCTGGGTGCTCGGGGCCTGCGTCCTGACCCTGCTCCCGATGGCCGTCTCGCTCTACCTCTCCTTCACCGACTACGACCTGTTCAACGCCCCCAACTGGGTGGGCCTGCGCAACTACACCCAGATGTTCACCGAGGACCCGCGCTACTGGCGCTCGGTGGTGGCGACCCTGACGTACGTCGTCATCGCCGTACCGCTCCAACTGGCCCTCGCCCTCCTGGTGGCCCTGGCCCTGAAGAACATGAGGCGCGGCCGGGGCTTCTACCGCTCCGCCTTCTACGCCCCCTCGCTCCTCGGCGCCTCCATGTCCATCGCCCTGGTCTGGCGGGCGATCTTCAACGACGGCGGCACCGTCGACAACCTCCTCGGCACCGGCGGCTGGGTCAACCGGCCCGGCTGGGCCCTGCTCGCGGTGGCCCTGCTCACGGTGTGGCAGTTCGGCGCCCCGATGGTCATCTTCCTCGCCGGACTCCAGCAGATCCCGGGGGAGTTGTACGAGGCGGCCGAGGTGGACGGGGCGGGCACCTGGCGCCGGTTCGCGTCGATCACGGTGCCGATGCTGTCGCCCGTGATCTTCTTCAACCTGGTCCTCCAGACCATCCAGGCCTTCCAGGTCTTCACCCCGGCCTTCGCGATCAGCGCCGGCAAGGGCGGCCCCGCCGACTCCACGCTCTTCTACACCCTCTACCTCTACGACCGGGGCTTCGTCGCCTCCCACATGGGCTACGCCTCCGCCATGGCCTGGGTTCTGCTGCTGGCCATCGGCGCGGTCACCGCGATCCTGTTCCGCACGTCCCGCTCCTGGGTCTTCTACGCCTCCGAGGGGGACCGATGACCACCACCACGACCACCTCGACTCCCGTCGCCCGCAAGCCGATCGCGTGGCGACGTGTGGCCCTGCACATCGGCTGCCTGGCCGCGCTCCTCGTCATGCTGTACCCGCTGGCCTGGCTCCTCGCGACCTCCGTGAAGCCGGCGAACGAGGTCATCGCCAGCCTCGACCTGCTGCCCAGCCGTTTGGAATGGTCCAACTACGAGACGGCGCTCGACGGCGTGAACGACGTGTCGGTCGGCCGACTGCTCGGCAACTCACTGCTGATCGCCGGCGGCGCGGTCGTCGGGAACGTCCTGTCCTGCTCTCTGGCCGCGTATGCCTTCGCCCGCCTGCGATTCCGCTTCCGTGGACCGCTCTTCGCCTTCATGATCGCGACGATCATGCTGCCGCATCACGCCGTGCTGATCCCGCAGTACATCATCTTCAACCAGCTCGGCATGGTGAACACCTACTGGCCCCTGATCCTGCCGAAATTCCTCGCGACGGAGGCCTTTTTCGTCTTCCTCATCGTGCAGTTCATGCGCGGACTGCCGAGGGAACTGGAGGAGGCGGCACGGATCGACGGATGTGGACCGTTCCGGAGTTTCTTCCTGGTGATTCTTCCGCTGACCAGGCCCGCCCTGATCACCACCGCGATCTTCACCTTCATCTGGACCTGGAACGATTTCTTCACCCAGCTGATCTACCTCTTCTCGCCCGAGAAGTTCACCCTGACCCTGGCCCTCAGGTCCTTCGTCGACGCGTCGAGCACCTCGGCCTTCGGCCCGATGTTCGCCATGTCGGTGATCGCCCTCCTCCCGATCGTGCTGTTCTTCCTCGCCTTCCAGCGATTCCTGGTGGAGGGCATGGCCAACTCCGGGATCAAGGGATGAGGGGGGACAAGGGATGAGCGCCCTGCGCACGAACAAGGAAGCGGGCGAGATCTTCGGGCCCCGTATGACGCTGTTCGCGGACGTGCTGAGCGTGGGGATCGCCGTGGCGGTGGTGAGCCTCCCGCTGGTCACCCTGCCCGCGGCGCTCTCCACGGCCTGCGCGGTCCTGCGGGGCGTACGGGAGGACCGTCCGGCCACGGCCGGACGGTTCCTCGTGGCGCTACGGCGACGGCTGCGGCCCGGCGACCTGGCCGCCGGGCTCGTGGCCCTCACGGGCCTGGTCCTCGTCCTCGCCGACCTGGCCCTCGCCGGCGCCGGACTCCCGGGCGGCCGCGCCTTCGCCCTTCTCGCCGCCGCCATCGGCGCCTGCGCCGCCGTGGTGGGCCTGCGCGCCTGCGGACGCCCCGAGTCGGTCGACGACTGGCCCGCGGCGGTGCGGGGAGCGGCCCGGGACGCGGTGCGTGATCCGGGCGGCAGCGGGCTGGTCGTCCTGGCCGTGGCGGCGGCCGCGTTGAGCGCCTGGATGCTGCTGCCGCTCGCGTTCCTCGTACCGGGGCTGCTGGCTCTGGCGCTCACCGCCGTCGACGTACGGGAAAAAGAGGTCGCCCCTGGGAGCGGCGTGTGATGGGGTGACGGCCGGTGTGTCCGACGGGGGCGAGTGACGGTGAACAGACGGCGGTGGAAGAAGCTGTCGGCTCGGCTGACTCTGGCCGCGAGTGGCGGTGACCATCGCGTCGTCGGCCAGTTGCTGCGGTCCAAGCTGCACCCGGACACGGCGGACGCCGAGGGCACGACACCGCTGTACGCGGCGTCCGTCCACGGTTCCACCGCCGCGGTCCGGCGTCTGCTGGCCGGCGGGGCCTCGCCCGACCTGGAGAGCGGACACGGCACGGAAGGCACACCGCTGTGCGCGGCCGCGTGCTGGGGCCACACCGAGACGGTCCGCGCACTGCTCGCCCACGGCGCCGACCCCGACCTCCGTGAGGACCACGGCACGGGCTGGTCGCCCCTCGACTGGGCGGAGCACGGCTCCCACACGGAAACGGCGGCCCTGCTGCGCGCCGCGGGGGCCCGCCCGCGCGAGGGGGCCCCGTGACGCCGCCGCACGCCGGCGGACGGTGACCGAACCCGGCCAGGTCTCAGAACGCGTACGGCCCGAACCGTCCCCAGGCCACCACGGCCGCCAGGACCAGCAGCACCAGACTCGGGACGGTCTCCTTGGTCTCCTTGCGGCGGAGATGGAAGGCGGCCGCGCCGAGCATCGTGACGACGAGGCCGGTCGCCGCGAGCGGGACGAACACCGGGGCTATGTCGAGGACGGCCGGAAGGATCAGGCCGACAGCGCCCAAGGCCTCCAGCGCGCCGATGGTCTTGACCATGCCCGGGGAGAACTCCTCGGCCCAGGTCATGCCCGAGGCCGCCAGCTTCTCCTTGGACTGGGTGGTCTTCATCAGGCCGGCGGCGAGGAAGGCGGACGCGAGGAGGCTCGCGATGATCCAGAGGGTGATGTTCATGGCGGACTCGTCCCGTTTGTGGGTTGAATGTTCAAGGGAAGTGGGGGTTCAACGTAGGGCTGTGCGAGTTGAAGCGTCAAGTCATTCCGTTCTTGATCACTTGAGGCGGCACGTAAAGTGGGCGTCATGGAGACACCGCAGCAGTCGCGTTGGCTGACCGATGAGGAGATGCAGATCTGGCACGTGCTCGCCGGGGTGATGGTCAGACTCCCGAGCGCGCTCGACGCGCAGCTGCAGCGGGATTCGGGGATCAGTCACGTGGAGTACCTGGTGATGGCGATGCTGTCCCAGACCGACGAACGCACCCTGCGGATGAGCGAATTGGCCGCCTACGCCGGTTCGTCGCTGTCCCGGCTGTCCCATCTCGTGAAGCGGCTGGAGAAGAGCGAATGGGTGCGCCGTGCGCCGGACCCCTCCGACGGGCGCTACACGCTGGCCATCCTCACGGACGCCGGATACGCCAAGGTCGTCGAGAGCGCGCCGGGCCACGCCGACGCCGTACGGCGCTATGTGTTCGACGTGCTCAGCAAGACGCAGCAGCGGCAGTTGCGGGACATCGGGCGGCGCATCTGGCAGACCGTCGCACCGGACGATCACTGCCTGTTGCCGCCGAACTGACGGCTCGCTGCCCCCTCACGCGGCGGCGGTTCACAGCTGAGGGCTCAGTGGTCCGGCGGCGGGCCCGTCGTGCCGCGGACCTCCAGGGTCGGTGTGGTCAGGACGACCTTGGCGGGGCGGGTCGGGTCGGCGATGCGGTCGAGCAGGCACTGGGCGGCGCCGCGGCCGACGTCGTGGCTGGCGTTGTCCACGGTGGTGAGCCAGAGGTGGCGCAGGCGTGAGACGTACGTGTTGTCGTAGCCCACGAGGGAGAGGTCGCGCGGCACCTTCAGGCCCAGCTCCTCGGCGGCGGAGAGGGCGCCCACGCAGGCCATGTCGTTGAACGCCACGATGGCGGTGGGGCGCTGGGGAAGGCTGAGCAGCCGGACCGTGGCGCGGTAGCCGCCCTCCTCCGTCAGGTCGCCACGCTCGACGGCCGCCGTGTCGGCCAGCCCGTGCTCGCGCATGACCGTCTCGAAGCTGCGGCGGCGCAGCGCGCCGACCACGCCTTCACCCGCGATGTGCGCGATACGCCGGTGCCCGAGGCCGATGAGGTGCTCGGTGGCGAGGCGGGCGCCGTGCTGGTCGTCGCCCGCGACGACGTCCACATGGGGGAGGGTGGGCTCGCGGGCGCCCGCGACCACGGTCGGGATGAGCCCGGCCGCCGTGCGCAGGGCCTCGGACGGGGGCAGGGTGCCGACCGCGATCAGACCGTCGACCCGCAGTTCGGTGAAGGTGTGGGTGAGGTCCTCGCCGAGCCGCCGGTTGAGATGGCCGTCGGCCAGGAGCATGCGCAGACCGTTGTCGTGCAGCCGGGAGTTGAGGCCGTCCAGCAGCTCGACGAACCAGGGGTTGCGCATGTCGTTGAGGAGGACGCCGACCGTGCGCGTGCGGCGCTCGCTAAGGCTGCGCGCTGCGGCGTTCGGCCGGTAGCCCAGCTCGTCCACGGCCGTCAGCACGGCCTCCCGCTTCTCGGCGCGCACCTGGTCGGAGCCGCGCAGCACCAGGGAGACCAGTGACTTCGACACGCCGGCCCGCTCGGCGACATCCCGGATGGTCGGAGGTCTCATGACGTGGACCGTTCCACAGCCGCGGTGCCCTTGTCAAAGGGGTCTGCAAGGGGTTGACAGCAGCGAAGACGGCCTCGCAGAGTGGGCGACGTACGCTTCTGGACCGGTCCAAACATGGCCCGGTGATTCTCTTGGCGATTCCGGTGATTCCGGTGAAGGTCCGAGGAAGGGCAGTCATGGTGAGTGCGCTCGGTGTCGCGGTCGTGGGGTTCGGCTGGATGGGACGGGTGCACACCCAGGCGTACGCCCGCGTGCCGCACCACTTCCCGCAGCTGCCTGTACGGCCCGAGCTGGTCACGGTCGTCGAGGAGGTGCCCGGTCGCGCCGAGGAGGCGGCCGAGCGGTTCGGGTTCGCCTCGACCGCCCGGGACTGGCGTGAGGTGGCCGCCGACCCCCGGATCCAGGCGGTCAGCATCACCGCGCCGAACTTCCTGCACCGGGAGATCGGCATCGCCATGGCCGAGGCGGGCAAGCACATCTGGATCGAGAAGCCGGTCGGGCTCACCGCCGCCGACGCCCGGGCCGTGGCCGACGCCGTCGCCAAGGCCGGCGTCCAGGGCACGGTCGGCTTCAACTACCGCAACGCGCCCGCCGTCGCCGCCGCCCGCGAGCTCATCGCCGCCGGTGAGATCGGCACGGTCACGCACGTCCGGATCCGTCTCTTCAGCGACTACGCCGCCCACCCCGAGGGCGCTCTGACCTGGCGGTACGAGCGTGAGCGCGGCGGGAGCGGCGTCCTCGGCGACCTCGCCTCGCACGGCGTGGACCTCGCCCGTTTCCTGCTCGGCGACCTCGCCTCCCTCACCGCCGACACCGCGATCTTCGTCCCCGAGCGGGCCCGGCCCACCGGCGCCACCGCCGGGCACACCCGCGCCTCGGGCGGCGAGCTGGGCCCCGTCGAGAACGAGGACTACGTCAACTGCCTGCTCCGCTTCGCCTCCGGCGCCCGCGGCGTGCTGGAGGCCTGCCGGGTCTCCGTCGGCGAGCAGAACAACTACGGCTTCGAGATCCACGGCACCGAGGGCGCCCTCTTCTGGGATTTCCGCCGTATGGGTGAACTGGGCGTCAGCAAGGGTGACGCCTACCAGGACCAGTCCGTCCACACCCTCTTCGTCGGCCCCGGCCACGGTGCGTACGCCGCGTTCCAGCCGGGCTCCGCCAACGCCATGGGCTACGACGACCTCAAGGTGGTCGAGGCGTACAACTTCCTGCGCTCCGTCGCCGAGGGCACCCCGCACGGCACCACCCTGGCCGACGCCGTGCACAGCGCCACCGCGCTGGACGCCATGAGCCGCTCCGCCGAAACCGGGGCGTGGGTGAACCTCTGAGGCCTTGGACCGCTGCCGGCGCCGAACGAGCCCTGTGAAGCGTTCCAGGCCCTGAACTTCCCTTGCCCCGGCGTCAGCTGCGGACGAGCAGCTGGAAGTCGAAGGAGTAGCGCGAGGCCCGGTAGACATGGGTGCCGTACTCGACGGCGCGCCCGGTGTCGTCGTACGCCGTGCGCTGCATGGTGAGGAGTGCGGCGCCCTCCGGTTCGCCGAGGCGCTCGGCCTCCTCGGGGGTGGCGATACGGGCGCCGACGCTCTGGTGGGCGCTGTGCAGGGTGATGCCGGCGTTGCGCATCATCCGGTACAGGCCCGTCGACTCCAGGCGTTCGGTGTCGAGGTCCAGCAGCCCGGCCGGGACGAAGTTCGACAGGAACGCCACCGGCTGGCCGTGCGTGAGACGCAGCCGTTCGAAGAGGTGCACCTCGGCGCCCTCGGCGATGCCCAGGGCGGCCGCGACCTCGGCGGAGGCCCGCCGGATCTCGCTCAGCAGCACCTTGGTCGTGGGCTGCAGGCCGGCCTCCTCCAGGTCGTCGTACAGGCTGCTCAGTTCCAGCGGCCGTTTGACCTGGCTGTGCACCACCTGCGTGCCGACGCCCCGGCGGCGGACGAGCAGGCCCTTGTCGACGAGCGACTGGATGGCCTGCCGCACGGTCGGCCGGGACAGGCCGAGCCGGCCCGCGAGCTCGATCTCGTTGCCCAGCAGGCTGCCCGGGCCGAGCGCACCGTGCTCGATCGCCGACTCCAGCTGCCGGGCCAGCTGGTAGTACAGCGGCACCGGGCTGCTCCGGTCGACGCTGAGGCCGAGACTCCCTGTACTCCCCGTAGTCGCGCTGGTCACGCCCATGAGGGTATCCGTCCGTCCGGATGACAGGAACCCCTGTCATCGCGTTGTCCTTACATGGCCCGGATTCGTAAGAGATTCCGTCACGGATTGCTCAGCGGTGTCAGAGGTGGCGGCGCCGGTTGGCCACCTCCCGGTCGTACGTCGCGCGCGCCTCGACGGCCGCCGGGCGGGCGGCGGTCTCCGCGACCGGGACGTCCCACCAGGCCTCGGCCGGGGGAGCGGTGGGCGTCGGGTCGGTCTCGATGTACACACAGGTGGGACGGTCGGAGGCGCGGGCCGCGGCCAGGGCTTCGCGTAGTTCCCGCACGGTCTTGGCGCGGATGACGTCCATGCCGAGGCTGGCCGCGTTGGCGGCGAGGTCCACCGGGAGCGGGGCGCCGGAGAACGTGCCGTCGTCGGCGCGGTAGCGGTAGGCGGTGCCGAAGCGTTCTCCGCCGACCGACTCGGAGAGGCCGCCGATGGAGGCGTAGCCGTGGTTCTGGATGAGGACCAGGTTGACGGGCAGGCCCTCCTGGACGGCCGTCACGATCTCCGTCGGCATCATCAGATACGTGCCGTCCCCGACCAGCGACCAGACGGCCGTGCCGGGCGCCGCCTGCTGGACACCGATCCCGGCGGGGATCTCGTAGCCCATGCAGGAGTAGCCGTATTCGAGGTGGTACTGGCGGGGGCTGCGGGCGCGCCACAGCTTGTGCAGGTCGCCGGGGAGCGAACCGGCCGCGTTGATGACGACGTCCTCGTCACCGACGACCGCGTCGAGCGCGCCGAGGACCTGGCTCTGCGTGGGTACGGCGTGTTCGTCGGCCGGGGTGTAGGCGGCCTCGACGATCTGCTCCCAGCGCTCCTTGCCGGCCCGGTACTCGGCCTCGTACGCCTCGCTCACGCGGTGGCCGTCCAATGCCTCGGCGAGGGCCGTGAGACCGGACCGGGCGTCGCAGACCACCGTGCGGGCGGCCAGCTTGTGGGCGTCGAAGGCGGTGATGTTGAGGTTGACGAAACGGACGTCCGGGGCCTGGAAGAGGGTGTGGGAGGCGGTGGTGAAGTCGGTGTAGCGGGTGCCGACGCCGATGATCAGGTCGGCGGTGCGGGCGATGTCGTCGCAGACCGCCGTGCCGGTGTGGCCGATGCCGCCGAGGTCGGCCGGGTGGTCGTACCGCAGGGACCCCTTGCCCGCCTGGGTGGACGCGACCGGGATGCCCGTGGCGTCGACCAGCGCCTTCAGGGCGTCTTCGGCCTCGCTGTGGTGGATGCCGCCGCCCGCGACGATGAGCGGACGCCGGGCGGCACGGATGGCTCGTACGGCTTGGGCCAGCTCGACCGGGTCGGGCGCGGGACGCCGTACGGTCCACACGCGCTCGGCGAAGAACTCCTCCGGCCAGTCGTACGCCTCCGCCTGGACGTCCTGCGGGAGGGCGAGGGTGACGGCGCCGGTGTCGGCCGGGTCGGCGAGGACCCGCATGGCGTTGAGGGCGGCCGGGATCAGGGCCTCCGGGCGGGTGATCCGGTCGAAGTAGCGGGAGACCGGACGCAGGGTGTCGTTGACCGAGACGTCGGCCTCGGTGGGGTGCTCCAGTTGCTGGAGCAGCGGGTCGGCGGTGCGGGTCGCGAAGTAGTCGCCGGGCAGGAGGAGGACGGGCAGCCGGTTGATGGTGGCCAGGGCGGCGCCGGTGACCAGGTTGGTGGCGCCGGGGCCGATGGAGGTGGTGACCGCCTGGGCGGAGAGGCGGTTCAGCTGACGGGCGTAGCCGACGGCGGCATGCACCATGGACTGCTCGTTGCGGCCCTGGTGGAACGGCATCGTCTCCTCGCCGGCCTCCAGGAGGGCCTGGCCGAGCCCCGCGACATTGCCGTGGCCGAAGATGCCCCAGGTCCCGGCGATCAGCCGGTGGCGTACGCCGTCGCGCTCGGTGTACTGCGCGGACAGGAACCGCACCAGCGCCTGGGCGACGGTCAGACGGCGGGTGGGCTGGGACATCGGGACCTCACAGGGGCGAAGGGGTTGTGGTGGGTGGCGGGGCTTGTGCGGCCTGAACAGCGTGGGTCGCGTCCGGCGCTTCTAGGGGCGCGACCGGCACCCACTCACCCGCGGACGACGACGGGCGGGACGCCGGTCTGCAACGGATAGAGATCGATTCCGATACGGCCCAGGGCGATCGGATCGGAGGATTCGGGCATGCGCGTCGCTCCTCGGGTGGGGGATGCGGGCCACCGGAGGTCCGTGCGCGCGGGGTGTGCGAGCACTCAGGTCCGGATGTATCCCAGGTTTAGGACCCGAAGCGACCCGCTGTCAAGGATTTGTACTGACATTCGGACCTGAGCCTGAAATGATGTCTTAACAAAGTATTGACAGGCGGGTGTGTCAGGGGTTTGTATCCCGTCCCAACGAAACAGCTCAGTCGGCCTACCGGCACAATGATCCGGACTTCGATGTCCGGGCCCGCGCGGGCACTCCGCCCGACGCTGTCCCGTTCCCTTTCCACCTGTCGCACAGTGAGGTGCAGGAAAGATGGACCGCACGTTTTATCCCCGCTCCCGTAGAGTGGCCCCCTTCTTCGCGATGGCCGCGGCATCCGCGCTGCTGATAGCCGGCTGCTCCAGCGGTTCCGGCGGCAAGGAGGCCGAGGAGGGCGGGGCGGACGCCTCCGCGGGCAAGGCCGACACCCCCAAGATGACGGTCGCGATGGTGACCCACGCCGGCCAGGGCGACACCTTCTGGGACATCGTCCGCAAGGGCGCCCAGACGGCCGCCGACAAGGACAACGTCGAGCTGATCTACTCGAACGACCCGAACGCGGCCAACCAGGCCAACCTCGTCCAGAACGCGATCGACCAGAAGGTCGACGGCATCGCCGTCACCCTCGCCAAGCCGGACGCGATGAAGGACGTCATCGCCAAGGCGGAGAAGGCCGGCATCCCCGTCGTGGGCCTCAACTCCGGTATGGATGTGTGGCAGGAGCAGGGTCTGCTCTCCTTCTTCGGCCAGGACGAGACCGTCGCCGGCGAGGCCTTCGGCAGGAAGCTCAACGAGACCGGCGCCAAGCACGCGGTCTGCGTGATCCAGGAGCAGGGCAACGTCGCCCTTGAGGCCCGCTGCGCCGGCGTGAAGAAGACGTTCGAGGGCGAGACCGAGAACCTCTATGTCAACGGCACGGACATGCCCTCGGTGAAGTCCACCATCACGGCCAAGCTCAAGCAGGACTCCTCCATCGACGAGGTCGTCACCCTGGGCGCCCCGGTCGCCCTGACCTCCGTGCAGTCGGTGGACGACGCGGGCAGCAAGGCGAAGGTCGCGACGTTCGACCTCAACAAGGAGATGACGGACGCCATCAAGTCCGGCGACATCGAGTTCGCCGTCGACCAGCAGCCCTACCTGCAGGGTTACCTGGCCGTGGACTCGCTCTGGCTCTACAAGAACAACGGAAACTACAGCGGCGGTGGCGAGGAGCCGGTGCTGACCGGTCCTGCCTTCGTGGACAAGGACAACGTCGACACGATCGCCCAGTTCGCCGCGAAGGGCACCCGGTGATCCGACCATGACCCAAGCAACGGCACCGGCGGCGAGTTCACCCTCGTCGCCGGCTCCGCCGGCCGCCCACAAGGACGGCCGAACCGCACAACGCTCCCTGGGCCGACGCCTGTTGGCCCGCCCCGAGGTCGGCGCGCTCATCGCCGCGATCGGCGTCTACGCCTTCTTCTTCGCGGTCGCCCCCTCCTTCCGGGAGACCAGCTCGCTGGCGACCGTGCTCTACCAGGCCTCCGTCATGGGCATCATGGCGCTGCCGGTGGCCCTGCTGATGATCGGCGGCGAGTTCGACCTGTCCGCCGGTGTCGCGGTCACCACCTCCGCCCTCACCGCCGGGATCCTCAGCTTCCAGCTCACGGTGAACGTCTGGACCGGCGTGTTCGTCGCGCTGATCGTGTCCTTGGCGGTGGGCGCCTTCAACGGCTGGCTGCTCATCAAGACCGGACTGCCGAGCTTCCTCGTCACCCTCGGCTCCTTCCTGATCCTCCAGGGCTCCAACCTGGCCGTCACGAAGATCTTCACCAATAACGTGGCCAGTGACTCGATCGCCGACATGGACGGCTTCGACCAGGCCAAGAGCATCTTCGCCTCGGAGATCGGCATCGGCGGCGTCGACTTCAAGATCACGATCTTCTACTGGCTGATCTTCGCCGCGATCGCGACCTGGCTGCTGCTGCGCACCAAGTTCGGCAACTGGATCTTCGCCGTCGGCGGCAACAAGGACAGCGCGCGAGCCGTCGGTGTCCCCGTCAACTTCACGAAGATCGCCCTGTTCATGGGCGTCGGCGCCGGGGCCTGGTTCGTGGGCATGCACCTGCTGTTCTCGTTCAACACGGTGCAGTCCAACGAGGGCGTGGGCAACGAGTTCCTGTACATCATCGCCGCGGTGATCGGCGGCTGTCTGCTGACCGGCGGCTACGGCTCGGCGATCGGCCCGGTCATCGGTGCCTTCATCTTCGGCATGGTCAACCAGGGCATCGTCTACGCCAACTGGAACCCCGACTGGTTCAAGGCCTTCCTCGGCGTGATGCTCCTGATCGCCGCCCTCGTCAATCTGTGGGTCCGCAGCCAAGCGACCCGGAGGTGAACCACCCCATGACCACCACCAACGGATCCGCTGCCGACGGCACGCCCCCGAAGGACACCGTCACCGACGCGACGCCCGGCCAGGACACGCCCATCGTCGAGCTGAAGGGGACCGGCAAGGCCTACGGCAACGTCCGCGCCCTGCACGGCGTGAACCTCGCCGTCCACCCCGGCCGCGTCACCTGCGTCCTGGGCGACAACGGCGCCGGCAAGTCCACCCTCATCAAAATCATCTCGGGCCTGCACCAGCACACCGAAGGCGACGTCCTCGTCGACGGCAAGCCGGTGCGTTTCACCACCCCCCGTGAAGCCCTCGACGCCGGTATCGCCACCGTCTACCAGGACCTGGCGGTCGTCCCGCTGATGCCGGTGTGGCGCAACTTCTTCCTCGGCTCCGAGTTCACGCGCGGCCCCTGGCCCGTGCGCCGCCTCGACATCGACAGGATGAGGAAGACCGCCGACGAGGAACTGCGCAACATGGGCATCGTCCTGGACGATCTCGACCAGCCCATCGGCACCCTCTCCGGCGGCCAGCGCCAGTGCGTGGCCATCGCCCGCGCCGTCTACTTCGGCGCCCGCGTCCTCATCCTCGACGAGCCCACCGCCGCCCTCGGCGTCAAGCAGTCGGGTGTCGTGCTGAAGTACATCGCCGCCGCCCGCGACCGCGGCCTCGGCGTCATCTTCATCACCCACAACCCCCACCACGCCTACATGGTCGGTGACCACTTCAGCGTCCTGCGTCTGGGCACCCTCGAACTCTCCGCCACCCGCGACCAGGTCAGCCTCGAAGAACTCACCAACCACATGGCCGGAGGCACCGAACTCGCCGCGCTCAAGCACGAGTTGGCCCAGGTCCGTGGCGTGGACGTCGAGGAGCTTCCCGAGGAGGGCGACCTCACCGCACCCGTGGCCACCTCGAAGGACGGGGCCGCGTGATGTCGGCGGCTGCCCCCTGAGGGCAGCCACGCCGATGACGACGGCCGGGTCGTCAGGACGACTTTCCTGGTACGACGGCCCCTTCGACCGAGGGGGCGTCCAGGAGGGGCGTCCTGACGACCGAGGCCGTACGCATGGACGATGTAATGACGGTGTATTGACGGCCCTTCAGGTGGACCAGTCCGTTCCCCGTCGCCGCGGCCCAACCACCTCGCACCTGCGTTCCAGCGCTGCCGCCAAGGCGTTTGACGATGTCTCTTTGCCGCACGGACTTGGCTGGCGATCGCCTTGCTGTTCGGTTACCGGGCCGTCACTATGAGGTGTGCCGCCCGGAGCCGTACGCCCGAGGAGACGCCTATGGACAGGTACGAGCAGCCCTTCGCCACGAGCGTCGTCAGGGACTTGCACGACACCTCGCTGGATGAGGTTCCGGAGTCCGCTCAGGAGTCGGCTCTGGCAAGGATGCTCGCGGGTGGCGGAGAGCCGGTGGCCGCCTTCCAGTCGTCGCTCTGACCAGGCTGACCGGAACGACGAGGAATCGTACCGGTGACGGTGGCGGCGCGGCCCTTCCGCCAGTTCGTGATCAAGGTGCACAGTCGCTGCGATTTGGCCTGTGACCACTGCTACGTCTACCAGCACGCCGACCAGAGCTGGCGCGGGCGTCCGGTGACGATGTCGGAGGAAACGTTCCGCCGTACGGCTGACCGGATCGCCGAGCATGCCGCCGAGCACCGACTCACCCGCGTCCATGTCGTGCTGCACGGCGGTGAGCCGCTGCTCGCCGGGCGTGAACGACTGCGCGGCTACGCCCGCCGACTGCGCTCCGCCTTGCACGGCGTGGCCGAACTCGACCTGCGTATGCAGACCAACGGTCTCCAACTGGACGACGCGTTCTGCGAGATGCTCGTCGACGAGTCCATCGTCACCAGCATCTCGCTCGACGGCGACGAGGCGTCCAACGACCGTCACCGGATCAGGCGGGACGGCTCGGGCTCCTACCGGGACGTGGTGCGCGCGGTGCGCCGCCTGGGCGCCCCCGCCCACCGGAGCGCCTTCGGCGGGCTGCTCTGCACGATCGACGTCGAGAACGACCCGGTGGAGGTGTACCGGGCGCTGGCCGAACTGCGCCCGCCCGCCGTCGACTTCCTGCTGCCGCACGCCACCTGGGAGTACCCGCCGCCCCGCCCCGGCGGAGAGGCCGGCTCCGACTACGCCGACTGGCTGATCGCCGTGCACAAGCAGTGGACCGCGGACGGCATGCCGATGCGGATCCGGATGTTCGAGTCGATCAGCCGGCTGACCCGCGGCCGGGGCAGCCTCACCGAGGCGCTGGGGCTGGGCAGTTCGGATCTGCTGGTGGTGGAGACCGACGGCGCCGTCGAACAGGCGGACTGGCTCAAGACGGCCTATCCGGGAGCCCCGGACACCGGCATGCACATCGCCACCCACCGCCTGGAGGAGGCCGCCGAACACCGGGGCATCCAGGCCCGCCGCGCCGGACTCGACGGGCTGAGCGCGCAGTGCCGCGCCTGCCCCGTCGTGTCGGTCTGCGGCGGCGGCCTGTACGGACACCGCCACCGGAAGTCGAACGGCTTCGACAACCCCTCCGTCTACTGCGCGGACCTGCTGAAGACCATCGAGTACGTCCAGATCAGCGAACGCGACGACGCCGAGGTCCGCCACGGCTGGCACGGCCTGTCCTGGACCCACTTCGACGAACTTGCCGCCGGATACGGCAGCACGGCGGCCGTCCGGTCGCTCGCCGCGGCCCAGAGCAGCCAGCGACGGGCTCTGCTGGCCGCCGCCCGCCGGGCGGACACCCAGGACCCCCGTGACTCGGCGGACTCGGCTCCCGGCGGCCCGGCGGCCTCGGCCCCTGGCTGGGAAGCGATCCTCGCCCTGCCCGCCGGCGCCCTGGACATACTGCTGGCCGACCCCTATCTACGCGTGTGGGCCCTCGCCTGCGGCCAGTCGGCACGGCGGGCCGAGGGCCACCCGGCCGAGGCCGCGCTCTCGGCCGTCGTACGCACCGGGGGGCAGCTGACCCTGCCGGTCCCGCTGCGGCACGGCCCCGAGGGCTCGGCGATCCATCTGCCCGGCATGGGGCGGCTGTTGCTGCGCGCCGGCAGCCGCGACCGGCGGTCCGGGACCGTCACCGTGACGGCCGCCGACTCCGCGCTCACCGTGGAAGGGCGGACCCTCGGCCGGGAGCGGCCACCCGCCGGCATGATCTGGCAGCCGCTGCGGCACCTGTCCGCGGAGGGGCTGGACGTGGCCTTGGACGACCTGGACCCCGCCCGCGACTGCTACGGGTACGAGCCGTTGCCCCGACTGGACGAGGCCGAATTCCGACGGTGGGAGTCGATGTTCGGGGAAGCCTGGCGGCTGATCCGGACCGAGTACCCCGACTACGCGCCGGGGATCGCCGCCGGGCTGACCGCCGTGACCCCGCTGGCCCCCTCACCGACCGGTGACGACGTCAGCGCCACCTCCCGGCACGCCTTCGGCGCGGTCGGTATCGCGCTGCCCCGCTCGGCCGAGGACCTCGCCATGCTGCTCATCCACGAGTACCAGCACGTCAAACTGGGCGCCATGCTGGACATGTTCGACCTGCTCGACGGCCTCGACGAGCGCCGCTACCGGGTGCTGTGGCGGCCCGACCCCAGGCCGCTCGACGCCATCGTCCAGGGCGCGTACGCCCATCTCGCGGTCGCCGACGTCTGGCGGATCAGGGTCCGCCGCGGTGCGGCGGACGTCGGCGCCGCCCTGCACGAACGCTCCCGCGTCGAGGCGGACAAGTGGCGTACGGCGGTGCTGGACGCCCTCGACACGGTGGCCGGAACCGGCTCCCTGACCGCCCTGGGTCACCGCTTCGTCCGAGGGCTCCGGGGCGAGGCCGAAACTCTGGGAGGAGTGGCCGAAACCGGTCCGGTCGCGGTGTAATGGGGGACCAACTCCCGTTCTCCGCACCGGTGTCCGCTACAACTTGCTCCGGCCGAACCCTGGCACCGGCAGTGGTTTTCGCGTTCCAATGGATCCTGGAGGAGATTCAGCTGTGATGCTCGGGGCTGGGAGGCCCGAGGTGGGCGACGGGGGAGGGGAAAGGCGAGTCCATGATTCATCCGGCTTCTCAGGCGACCCGGTCGACGGTTTCCTCCGATCCGTATGTGTTCTTCATGAGCTATGCCCGGACACCGCTGAAGGGGGCCGCGCGGGCCAGGAAAGATCCGTCGGATGTGGCGCTGGAGCAGTTCCACGCCCAGTTATGCAGCGACATCATGCAGTTGACCGATCACGACGGGGAGGAATCGCCCGGATTCCTCGACCTGAGCATGGACCCCGGCGACGACTGGGAGAGCAGACTCAAACAGGCCCTGGCCACCTGCCGGGTCTTCGTACCGATCTACAACAGCCGGTACTTCAAGAGGGAGTGGTGCGGAAGGGAATGGGACGCCTTCGCGCGGCGTCAGGAGGAACAGCTCCGTACCCGCCCGTACACGGGCAACGCGATCGTCCCCGTCCTCTGGGTGGGGCACCAGCATCTGACGCTGCCGCCCACGGCGGCGAGGGTGCAGTACGCCCACCCCGATCTGGGTAAGGATTACCTGCAGTCCGGTCTCTACGGACTGAAGCAGGCGGGCCGTCACCTCAAGTACCGCAGCTCCGTGTGGACGCTCGCCCAGATGATCGTCAAAGTGGCTCAGCAGACCAGCCTTGAACCGTGCGACGTGGAGCTGTTCAAAGACCTCCGGAATGTCTTCGAGGGGGAATAGCGGGATGCCGATGTTCTTCATGAGCTATGCGCGGGTTCCTGCTCCCCGACACCGGGATGCCTCACAGGATCCCAATCGTCTGGTTTTCCAGTTCTTCGACGAACTGTGCGGGAAAGTGGCACGTCACGCGAGAGTGTCACGGGAGGAGGCCGGGTTCGTCGAGCGGCCCGGGACGCCGGGGGAGAAGTCGATCAAGGCGCTCCTCGGCTGCCAGGTCTTCGTTCCGCTGTACTCGAAGCGGTACTTCAGCAATCCCCAGTGCGGGCGCCAGTGGACCGCCGTCACCCAGGGGGCGTCTCAGGGGGTTCGGCCGAGCATGGTCCCGGTGCTGTGGACCCCGTATTCGCCGACGTCGCTCCCCAAGAGGGTCAAGGAGCAGTACCCCGAGGTGCCGGAAGGCATCGGTGAAGCGGCCGAGAACTACGCCTCCATGGGGCTGCACCGGCTGCTCGACCAGTTGCTCGACCTGACCGAACGGCCGGACCCGGACGACGAGAACGCGGCGGCCCAGCTCTCCGCCCAGGTCGCCCAGGTCACCGACTGGCTCGCCAAGCGCATCGTCGACCAGGCGGCCTCCGTGCCCGGGCAGTCGCGGGTGTCCACCGGCGGCGGCAGGACGGCGGAGCCGACGACGCTGGCCGGCCTGGACGACGCCTTCGCCGATCCGCCCTTCGCCTCCCCGCTGCACATCACCGTGCTCGCCCCGACCGAGGAACAGTTACCGGTAGGCCGGGACAACACCCGCTACGGACCACGCGTCGACGACTGGCGGCCCTATGGCCAAGCGGTGGGACCTCTGGTCGAGCAGATGGAGGCCCTGGCCCGCAACCTCGGCTTCGAGCCCACCGTGCTGCCCTTCCACAAGATCCAGGCGGAGCTGCGGGGTGCGGAGATCCCGACGGCCCCCTGGATCCTGGTGGTGGATCCCTGGGCGCTGGAGAATCCCCAAATGGCCAGTCAGGCACGGGAGTTCGACAGGGCCCGGCGTCCGTGGACGGCCGTGCTGAGTACTCTGGCGGGGGACGATCTGCAGACCAAGGAGCAGGCCGACCGGCTGCGTGGACTGCTGACGACGCACTTCCCCCGCTTCCTCAGCGAGGGCCGGGCGGGAGAGCAGGATGCGGTACGCGGGCTGGCCGGGGCGGATGTCTTCACCCGCTGGTTCAGTGAGCTGGCCGAGGCAACCAAGATCCGCTATTTGCGGTACATTCATTCACAATTGTCCCGGAGCGGAGCTGGCGTCCGGGAAGTTCCGGAATCCGGTGCGGACCTGCCCCGACGGCCCGACGCCGGCAGGGACAACGGGGCACCGAGCGACGGACGTCGCGTGGAGGGCAGGCCATGACCGGCGACGACGCGGGCAGGATCATCACGTTCTACTCGTACAAGGGTGGTACGGGACGGACGATGGCACTGGCCAACACGGCCTGGATCCTGGCCTCCTCGGGCAAGAGTGTCCTGGTGGTCGACTGGGATCTCGACGCTCCGGGTCTTGACCGCTTCCTGCACCCCTTTCTGAGTGAGAGTCAGCTGCGCACCACACCCGGGGTGCTCGAACTGGTCAGCCGGTCCACCCAGTTCATGCTCCAGGCGCTGAACATGGCCGAGCAGACGCGTCAGCTCGAACTCGATTCCGAACTGTCGGCCGCGGCCGACGCCTGGGCGAGTGACGGAATCGCTCTCAACAGCTGCCTCATCCAGGTCGACTGGGAATTCCCCGCGGGAGGCCAGCTCTACTACCTCCCGGCCGGCACGAAGAACAAGGGCTACCTCTCGGCGTTCTCCCAGTTCGACTGGAAGCCCTTCATGGACGGGCCGCTGGCGACCAGGTTTCTGGAAGGGCTCAAGCGCGAGTTCGTCGAGAACTTCGACTACGTCCTCATCGACAGCCGCACCGGGCTCAACGACATCTCCGACATCTGCACCGTCAACCTGCCCCACACCCTCGTCACCTGCTTCACCCCCAGCAGCCAGAGCATCGAGGGCGCGGCGGGCGTCGCCGAGCGCATCGACGGGATGCTGTACGGCAACCGGGACATCCGGATCCTGCCCGTCCCCATGCGGGTGGAGAACGCGGAGGCGGACCGGCTGGACGCCGCCCGGGGACAGATCCAGTACCGCTTCGACCGGATCGTGCGCAAGCACATCACCGACCGGGACCCGGAGGACTACTGGGGCAACGTGGAGATCCCCTACCGGCCCATCTACTCCTACGAGGAGACGCTCGCCCCGTTCCGCGAGCAGCCGGGGGACCCCAAGAGCCTGCTCGCCGCCTACGAGAGACTCACCGAGGTCATCACGGACGGCCAGGTCGACTCGATGCCCCGCATCGACGAGACGCTGCGCCGCAAGACCCTCGACCGGTACACCCGCCACCGCCCGCCGCGCATCTCCGACGTGTACGTCAGCTTCGTTCCCCAGGACCGGAGTTGGGCCAACTGGGCGGGCGCGGTCCTGGAGCAGGCCGGTTTCAAGGTCCACCTGGCGCAGGAGGGCACGGCCGAGGGCGCCCAGCGCAGGGACGAGATCGAGCGCGGCGTCGAGTCGGCCTCGCACACCCTGGTCATCTTCTCCGAGACCTACCTCAGGTCGTCCCGCTTCCGCACCACCTGGGAGGCGGTCTACGCGGAGGGCGACCGGCGCTCGCACCAGCTGGTCTCGATGCAGGTCGACAGGAAGCTGTCACTGGACGCGCCCTTCACGGAACAGCTCGCCGACATGACCCGCTGCGACACCGGAGAGGCGGCCCGTGAGGCCCTGCTGGCCAGCTTCGGCCGGACCTCCGAGTCGCTGACGCGCAATCACTTCACCGGCGCCGAGCCCAAGTTGCCCCGCTACCCCGGCGCCGAACCTCCGGTCTTCGATGTCCCGTTGCGTACGTCGTCCTTCACCGGGCGGACGGAGCTGCTGGAGGGCATCCGGGAGAAGCTGTGGAAGGAGGACAACCGGGCTCTCGTGCTCAAGGGCATGGGCGGGGTCGGGAAGACCCTGCTGGCCCAGGAGTTCGCCTACCGCTACAAGAGCGACTACGACGTCATCTGGCACATCCAGGCCGAGCAGAAGATCCTGGCCGTCGAGCGGTACGCGGCCATGGCCGAGAAGCTGGGCCTGCCGGTGCGGACGAACCCGACCGACACGGCCAAGACGGTCTACGAGGCGCTCAACCACGGTGAGCCGTACGGCAGTTGGCTGCTGATCCTGGACAACGTGACGGAGGCCGACTACCTCCCCGAGTTCATGATGGACGGCCGGGGCGGCCACATCCTGATCACCAGCCAGCGCGCCGAGGGCTGGGGACGGTTCGTGGACACCGTCGACGTCCCCGTGTTCGAGCGGGACGAGAGCATCGCCCACCTCCACAGCCGACTGCCCGACTGCGGCTGGGCGGAGGCCGACCAGATCGCGGAGGCCCTGGGCGACCTGCCGATCGCGATCGAACGCGCCGCGGCCTACATCGAGCAGACCAGAGTCGACGTCCGCAGCTACATCAAGCAGCTCCAGCCCCAGGCCACCGGAGCCCCGGACGACAACACGGTCGGCGAAGTCGTCAAGTCGAGCACCAACACCTGGGAGTTCGCCCTCGGGCAGCTGAGGGAGAAGTTCCCGCCCGCGGTGAAGCTCCTGCAGATCTGCTCGTACTACAGCCCCGAGCCGATCTCCATGGACCTGCTGGAGGGCTTCGAGGTCTCCCGGGCGCTCGGCGGGGTCCGCACGGTCTCCCGCGCCTACAAGGAGCTGAGCAAGTTCTCCCTGGTCACGGTGGACCGCAAGGCCCGGAGCGTGACGGTGCACCGGATGATGCAGATCGCCATGCGCGAGGAGATGACCGACGCGGAGCGCGAGGCGGCGCAGGAAGTCGTGTACCGCTCGCTGATCGCCGCCAGGCCGAGCGGGGACGACCCCGAGAACCCCAACACCTGGGAGAAGTACCGCATCATCTGGCCGCACCTCGGCACACCGTGGGCCGAGACCGCGCCCGACGAAGGCATCAAGGAACTCTTCGTGGACCGGGTGCGCCAGCTGCGCCGCCGGGGCGAGCTGAGCCAGGCCATGGACTACAGCTTCCGGCGGGTGGCCGCCTGGTCCGCGGAGGGCTCACCGGACGAACGCTGGACGCTGCACATGCGCTTCCAGATCGCCAACATCCTGCGCGCCCAGGGCAGGTACGAGGAGTCGCTCGCCCTCGACCAGGAGGTCCTGGAGCGACAGCTCGCGGTGCTCGACGACGTGGACGACCAGCACATCCTCATGACCACCAGTAGCATCGCGGCCGACCTGCGGGGTCTTGGCCGACTGACGGAGGCTCTGCGGTACGACGAGGAGACGTACCAGCGGTACGAGCTGATCTACGGTGAGGACCACGCGCGCACCCTCAGCGCGGCCAACAACCTCGCCGTCGCCCTGCGACTCTCCGGCGACTACTACAAGGCCCGCGATCTGGACCGCAAGACGCTGGAACTGCGTGAGGCGATCCAGCTCCACGACCATCCGCTGACCATCGAGTCGGCGGTGAACCTGGGCCGCGACCTGCGTGACTGCGGTGACTACGAGGAATCCGTCACCCTGCTGAAGCGCGCGTACGAGCGCTGTCTGCGCAATCCTCGCCTCACCCAGGGTTCGCCGACCGTGCTCAACACGGCCAAGGGGCTGGCCGGTTCACTGCGCCGGGCGGGCCGGCCGGTGGAGGCCGAGGAACTCGTGCGCCATGTGCTGCGGAGCACGCCCGACGGGGAGAAGGGGTCGTCCGCCGAGCAGTTGCTGCTGGAGATGAGCCTGGCCGGTGACATGGCCGCCCAGGGGCGGGTCGACGAGGCGCTGACCCTGATCCGCAGGGTCCAGGAGGACCTGAGGGACAACCTGGGGGAGGGCCACTCCCAGACCGTCGCCTGCTCGGTCAACTACGCGGTTCTGCTGCTCGGCGACGTCGAGTCCATTCGTCCCGAAGCGGCGGCCGAGGCACGGGAGTTGCTGCGCAAGGCCCAGGACCGCTTCAGCACGCTCAACGGCGAGCACCATCCCTATGTGCTCATCTGCATCGCGAACCTGGCCGTCGCGGAAGCGGCGCTCGGCGAGTGGGAGGAAGCCCGAAGGACCTGCTCCGAGGCGTTCCAACTCCTCAAGGAGGTCCTTGAGCCCACGCACCCGTCGACGCTGACCTGTGCGGGGAACCTCGCCGTCATCCTGAGCCGACTGGGCCGGGCGGACGAGGCCCGCACCAACCACCATGACGCGCTGGCCGCGCTGAGCAAGCGCATCGGCCGGGAGCACCCCCGGGTACTGGCCCTCCAGGAGTGGGATCTCAGCTGCCTCGACCTGGAGCCGCACCCCATCTAGGGGTCGTCGACCGGAGTGTGCGGCCGGTGCCGGAACCCGGCAACGGCCGCACGCACCAAGGACGTTGGTCAGCGGGCCTTGTCACGCGCCCAGGCGAGCACCTGGGGCAGGGCCGGCAGCGCGGCGAAGTGGGCGGCGGACGGCTGCAGTACGGCCTTGGCCGAGGGGATCTTCTTGGCCAGCCAGTGGAAATGGGCCACCGGGGCGAAGACGTCACGTTCGCCGTGCCAGAGCATCACGGGCACCGAACCGTCGATCTCCTTGAGATCGAATCCCCAGTGCGACCGGAACGCGACCAGGTCGTCCACCCAGCCCATCGGCGCGCGCGGATCGTCCGCCGCTCCCTCACCCTGTTCGGCCTGGCCCACCGCCGAGAGGTAGTTCCTGAGGAGGTGCTGGCGGATTCCGGCGTCTTCGACGATCACCCGGTCCACACTCGGCATCTCTTCTCGGAGGGAGGCGAGGAACACGGTGGGATCGCGCCGGATGGTCTCGGCGTTACGGGCCAGCAGCGCACCCAACTCGGTCACATCGGGCGCGTGGCGGTCGAGCAGGTCGTAGGTCGACACATTGGACTCGGACATCTCCTTGTCCCAGTCGAGTCCGTCGCCGTCCGCGTTCGGTGGGGCGAGCGAGACCAGTGCGGCGACGCTCGCCACCTGGCTGCCGATGTTCCGGGCCGCGCAGGCCAGGGCGTGCGGTGCGCCGCCCGATCTGCCCACCACGGAGTACTTCTTGAGGTCCAGCTTCTGCGCGATGGCGTCGACGTCCTCGGCGGCGTCGACGACCGTGCGTTTCTCGTGGCGGTCGGAGCCGCCGTAACCCGGTCGGTCGTAGGCGATCAGCCGCACGCCGAGCTTGTGCAGGTCGAAGGTGCGCAGTCGGGGCCCGAGTCGGCTTCCGGGAGTTCCGTGCAGCAGAAACACCGGGTGTGCGTCCGGATCGCCCCAGGTCTCAAAGGCGATCGTCCGTCCGCCGGACGGCGTCTTCACTGTCTTAACCACCCGATGCCCTCCCGTGCCAGCGGCTGTGGAGTGAAGCGCGGGACCTCCCAGCATTACGCATGGAAAGCCCCGCTCCTAGTAGCTGCTCAGCCGTTCTGGCTTCATGTGGCAAGAATTGGGTAAACGTGGGCCGCTCGGCTGTTCACGCCCCAAGGTAGTGCACCGAGCCACGGGTCGCCGGACGAGGGGGGAATTCATGGTGACGAAGTGAGTCATGGAGTAACCGCCTCATCGCACTCTCGGGGCCCGTTCCGTCCCTGCGCGATGCCCGGCACCTGGGTGAAGGTGCGACCACCCGTATGGAGCAGCACGGACGCTGACGTTCCGGACGTGGTGTGTCTCACGCCCCGCGGGCCGGTTCGGGGCGGTGTACGCCACGTGGCCGATAGCCCAGCAGGTCGGAGCGGCCCAGCAGGTCGGCCAGCAGCCAGACGATGGCCAGCCACATCTCCGTCCCTTGCAGCCCCGGCTCCGGGCCCGGCCCCACCGTGCCCGGCCCGAACCCGAAACCCTTCCCGTCCTGCCAGCGGGTCAGGGCGGCGGCGAGTTGCTGTTCGGCCCAACCGCGGATCTCGGCCGAGCGGTAGCCGTCACCGCCTGCGCCTCTGCCGCCCGACTGCCGTGTGGACAGCCACAACGGATGGGCGACGTCCAGGACGTTGCAGGCGTTCTCCCGGCCCGCCCCGAAGTAGCGGGTGTCGCGGACGTGGTCCAGGACCGCGTCCACGACCCGTTCCGGATGCGGGACGGGTACCCCGAACTGGGCGAAGGAACCGCGGGTGAGCCGGTAGTAGCCGTTCACCACCTGGAGGCGTCCGGCGGTGGCCGATGGGCTGCCCCACATGCCGGTCCAGGGATCGGCCCGGGTGAGGAGCCAGCCGAAGAGGGCTTCGAGCGTGCCTGGGTTGAGGCCCCCGCTGCCGGGGTGCCGCAGGTTCCAGTGGGCGGCTGTGGCCCACGCGTCGATCCAGGCACCGGCGCCCCACGCGCCGTCCCGCCAGGACAACCCCTCCAGACGGGCGACGAGTTGACTCGCCGTCATGTTGCCTACCCCGTGGACCGGTTGGGTGAAGGACGCGCCCAACAGGTCGAGCGCGTAGCCCACGGACAGCACGTGGTACAGCGCCGGGCCGTCGCCGATGAAACCGTCGGCGTCCATGGGAGGCAGTTGCTCGCCGAGTTCGGGTATCAGGCCGGTCTCCCGGTCCTGGAGGGTGGTCAGGCGCTCGATGTGTGCCGCCGTGTCCAGCTGCTCGGGGGCGGAGCCCAGAAGGAGGTCGGCGATCTCCACGGCGTCGCAGTGGGCCCGCACGGTGGGGGCGGCGCCGGGGCGGTCGGTGTAGTGGTCGCCGTTCCAGCATCGGTCGAGGAGGTCGGCGGCCTGGGCGCGGGCGGTGTCGGCGAACCGGGTGAGGGCGTCCCCGCCCACCCGCTCGCGACCGCCCGTCTCCCGCCGGTCCCGGATCCGCCGGGCCGGATTCCCCGCCGCCACCGTCCACGCCGGGACGTCCTTCGTGACGACCGCCCCGGCGCCGATGACGCAGTGGTCGCCGATGGTGACGCCGTCGACGACGACCACGTGGGAGCCGATCCAGACGTCGTCGCCGACGGTGATGCCCCGGCTGGTCTGGGGCTGACGGAAGACCGGTTGGTCGGGGGCCGTGGAGTGGTTGAAGCCGAGGAGCGAGGTGTGGGCGCCGATGCGCACCCCGTCGCCCAGCACGACGGTGCCTCGCACCACGGTGAACGGGTTCAGGGTGCAGTCCGTGCCGGTGGTCAGGTCGCCGGTGACATAGGCGTGGGCGGCGATGTACGAGTCGTCGCCGAGCCGTAGGACGTCCGGGTACACCGCCGCCGACTCGGCCACGTAACACCGCTCGCCCACCTCGCTGTCTCCGCCGAGCTTCCGCTGCCGTTCCCGCTGCGCGGCTCGCTGTTCCTCCGTCGCCTCCTTCTCGAACAGCCAGGGGCAGTGGTCGACGTGGTCGAAGGGCCGCGTGGGCGGCAGCTGTCGGTGATCCATGAGGCGCACGCTAGGCAGAGGCCCGCCTCGGGAGGAAGGGGGCCGTGCGGGGAGGGCGTGCTGAGCCGGGCGGGTGAAGGGCGCCTGCGGGCCGGTGTGCCGCATCGTCCGGCCGCCGACATATGTCTCATCCTTTTGTCTCTTTAGAGGCTTTTCGTACTATCTCCGGGATGAGTCATGCGTCTCAGTCCGAACGCCGCGCCGGTCGTCACACCACTCGTGGCGCCGGCCGCCGCACCGGCCCTCGGCCTCGTCGCCGTGGTGGCCTCGGCCTTCACACTGGCCCAACTCGTCCTCGTACCCCCGGGGACGGGGCTCGGCTGGGACGAGACGGTGTACGTCAGTCAGGTCAGCCCGCATGCTCCGGCGGCGTTCTTCAGCGCGCCGCGTGCCCGGGGCGTGTCGCTGCTGGTCGCACCGGTCGCCGTGTGGTCGTCGTCCACCGCGCTGCTGCGCGTGTATCTGGCGGTGCTGTCGGGGCTGGGGCTCTACCTCGCTCTGCGCGTCTGGCGGGGGCTGTTCCCGGTGCGTGTACTGGCCCTCGGGGGCGCGCTGTTCGCGTCCTTGTGGGTGACCCTCTACTACGGACCGCAGGCCATGCCCAACTACTGGGTCGCGGTCGGCGCGCTCCTCTGTGTGGGCTGCTTCCTGCGCGTGCGGAAGAACCCCGCGGACCGGGCGGCCCTGTGGGGTGTGGCCGCCGGCAGCGCGCTGATGGCGTGGATGCGGCCCACCGACACGGTGTGGGTGACTCTCCCGCTGTTCGTGCTGCTGGTGGGCGTACGGCAGTGGCGGCGGCCGCGGCTGCCGGTGGCGTTGGCGGCCGGGCTCGGCACCGGGGCGGGGGCGTGGGTCGTCGAGGCGTACGCCCAGTACGGCGGGTTGGCGCGGAGGCTGGCCGACGCGTCGCGGATTCAGGGCGGGCTGGGCTGGAACATCGCCGTCGACGACCAGTTGCGCAGTCTCGTGGGGCGCACGCTGTGCCGTCCGTGCACCGGGGACATGCCGCCTGTGGCGGTCGTCGCGTGGTGGTTCGTGCTGCCGGTGCTGGCCGCGCTCGGGTTGGCCGTCGCGCTCAGGGCCGGGCGGGCGTCGTCCACGGCGGTGCCCCTGGCGTGTGCCGCCACGGCCGCCGTCCCGTATCTGTTCCTGATCGGGTACGCCGCGCCGCGCTTCCTGCTGCCCGCGTACGCCCTGCTCGCGATCCCCGTCGCCGACGCGCTGCTCGACCTCGTGACGGGGCCGGGCGGGGCCTGGCGGCCGGTCGTGGGGGCGGTGGTGGTGCTCGGGCTCGTCGGGCATCTGGCGGTGCAGTACGCGGTGCTGTCGCGCACCGTCGAGCGCACCGCCTCATGGCATCGCGACTGGGACCGCACCGCCGCCGAACTGCGGCACCTCGGCGTACGGCCGCCCTGTCTGCTGACCGGTGACTACGCCATCCCCATCGCGTACTACGCCGGCTGCGCCTCCGCCGCCACCCACGGCAACAACGCCAACATCACCCGTGAAGGCATCCTGGAGACCGCCGAGCGCATCCCGGTGGCGGCCCTCGTCGCACCGGGCGGCGGCCCGCCCGAATACGCCCGGGCGTGGCCCGCCCACCAGGTCGCCGGGTTCCAGCTGCATGTGGCGCCGGAGTTCAGGAAACGCCCGTGATGAAGCCGTCCCTGACGCTGTCGAAGACGGGGCGGTGGGTGTCCCAGTCGGCGTCCGGGGCCGAGAGGTAGATGTCGTACTCCCGTTCGCCCTCGCGGCCGTAACCGAGGTCGATGGCGCGGTAGGCGCGGGCCCGTCCCTCGAAGGTGAACTCCCAGACGGCCGCGGGCTGTCCACGGAAGGTGGTCTGCTGCATGCGCAGCCTGCGGTACGAGGTGGGGTAGTTGAGCTTGGTGTTGGCCTCGATGTCCTCGAAGTGGGCCATGGGGTGCGAGCCTGCGGGGTCCACGACGCCGATCGTGATGCCGACCAGGCGCGTCTCGTCGGTGTAGGTGACCGACTCGGCCGTCCGCTTGGCGACCTTCCAGCCGTCCGGGACGGGGAAGGAGACGCCGAGGCTCTCCTCCGTGACCAGGTGGAAGCCGTCGGGTACGGGGGACGGGGAGTGGGACGGGGTGGGTGAGGCGGAGTTTCCGCTGCTCGGCGAGGCCGTTCGTCCGTCGGGGTCCGACGTCGCGTA
Organism: Streptomyces sp. CA-210063; assembly: GCF_024612015.1. NCBI lineage: Bacteria > Bacillati > Actinomycetota > Actinomycetes > Kitasatosporales > Streptomycetaceae > Streptomyces > Streptomyces sp. CA-210063. Next base: position 2,025,390 of record NZ_CP102512.1, on the reverse strand, counting down.
GAGCGTGGCCCCGACGACCGTGGCGGCCACGGTCACGGCGACGACGACCGGGACGAGGACACGGCGCTTTCCCCGGCCCCGGTGGGCGGGCCGGCCGGTCTGCGGGCCCGGGCCTCCCGGGGAGCCGTCCAGGGCGCCGTCTCGGCCCGTTCCGCCCCGGCCGCCGGCGTGCTCCGCCGGCTCCCGGCCGGTCTCCCGCCCGTCGGACGAGCCGTCGCCGGCCGGGCCCCCGCTGGGCGAACCCGCGTCGGCCGAGCGCCCGGCACCCGGCACCGGCAGCGCCGTCGTCGCCTGTCCGGACACCACGGCGTGCAGAGCCCGTTCCGTCTGTTCGGTGGAGGGGCGGTCGGCGGGGTCCTTGGCGAGGAGGGCCTCGATGAGGGGTTCCAGGGCGCCGCCCTGCTTCAGGGGCTCCAGGGGGTCCACGGCGATGGCGTACGCGGCCTCCATCGCGGTGAGGCGGCGGAACGGCGGGCGGCCCTCCACCGCCTGGTACAGCGTGGCGCCCAGCGCCCACAGGTCCGAGGCGGGGCCGGGCTTCCGGCCGCGGATCCGCTCCGGGGCCATGTAGTGGATCGAGCCGACCATCTCGCCGGTCTTGGTCAGGGTCGAGGCGTCCGCGGTCATCGCGATGCCGAAGTCGGTGAGGACGACCCGGCCCTCGGCGCCGAGCAGGACGTTGCCCGGCTTGACATCGCGGTGCAGTACCCCGGCGGTGTGCGCGGCGCGCAGTGCGGCGACCATGCCCAGACCGATCCGGGCCGCCTCCTCGGGCGGGAGGGTCCGGCCGTCCGTGAGGAGGTCGGCGAGCGTGGGCGCCGGGACGTACTCCATGACGATGCAGGGCCGGCCGTCACCGGTGCCACCGTCGGCGTCGTCCACGTGGTCGTCCACGACGTCATGGACGACGATCACATTGGGGTGCGCGATCCGGGCCGCGCTGCGCGCCTCGCGGCGGGTGCGCTCGTACAGGGTGACGAGGTCGTCGGCGGACAGGTGCGGCTGCACATGCAGCCGTTTCACGGCGACCTGGCGGTCGAGGACCTCGTCCCCGGCCCGCCAGACCGTGCCCATGCCGCCGCGGCCTATCTGCTCCGTGAGCCGGTAACGCCCGGCGACGAGCCGCCCTACGTCCGACACCACGTGCCCTCCGCCAGCCCTGCATACGTTCGATTCGCCTCGTCACCATAACCGGCCCGAGGTGAGGGAGGGCAGGCGGACCGGGCCCGTGCAGGGTCGGGGAGATGGCTGTGAGCGGGGGCGGGTCCGTTCGACGTCACCCGTGGGACGAGTCGCGCCCGGTCCGGGTGTCGACGGCGGCCATGAAGTCCAGCATCCGGCGGTTCATCTCCTCCGCGTGGTCCATCCACGGGCCGTGGCCGGTGTCGGAGAACATCTCGGCCCGGGCGCCCGGTATCAGGCGCGGCACCCGCTCCACCTGCCGTCGGGCGTGCACGAGGAGGCTGCGCCTGCCGAGGGCGAGGTAGAGCGGGGTGCGGACGGTGGACAGTTCCTCGTCGGTCAGGGGCAGGGGAGACGGGCGGCGGACGGTGTAGGCGCGGAGGGCCGTTCTGGCCATCGTGCGCAGCTCGGGCACGACGAGGACCGGCTGTTCCAGCCAGGCGGCCAGGCGCGGACGCAGCGCCTTGGGAGCGAAGGTCGCGAACAGGCTGGCGAAGATCCACACGAAGAAGCGCAGCCCCACCTTCTCCAGCCCGCCGGGGTCGAGGAGGGTGACCGAGGCGAGGCGGCCGGGGGCGCGGTGCGCCTGGTTCAGCGCGAGCCAGCCTCCGTAGGACGCGCCGACCAGGTGGACACGGTCGAGCCCGAGCCCGGCGAGCGCCTCGTCCAGCCATCGGGCGGCGTCCTCGGGCCGATGGAGAGGCGCGCGCTGGACGCTGCGTCCGGGGTCGCCCGGGGTGTCGAGGGCGTAGACGGGGCGCTCGGCGCTGAGGGCGGGGGTGTTGGGGTACCACATGGCGGAACAGGAGCCCGCCCCGTGGATCAGGACGACGGGGGTACGGGACCGGCCCTCCGGGGCGGCCGGGCCGTAGCGGTACACGTGGGTGGTGCCGTACGAGGTCTCCACGTCCTGCTCCGCGAGGGCGGTCGCGCCCAGGGCGTGGACCGCGTCGCACGCCGCGAAGTGACGGTCACGCCAGGCATCGCTCACATAGCGGCCGACATCGGCGTTCTTGCTCGCAACGGTCGGGGACACGTCCACCTCCGGGGTCTCGGTTTCGTGATACGAGAGTACCACCATGGTGGTACGGCTGTACCATCAAAAAGGCGTGCGGCTCGTTCGTGGACGGGCGGTGTCAGCGACGCCGTGTCAGCGACGCCGTATAGCGACGTGTGTCAGCGACGCCGTATCAGCGAGAACGACGAGGGGAGTACCGGTCGATGCCCAGACGGGTGGACCACGCACAGCGGCGCACCGAGATCGCCGAGGCGCTCATCAGGGTGGCCGGGCGGCAGGGGCTGCATGCCGTGGGGATGCGTGATGTGGCGGCGGAGGCGGGCGTCTCGCTGCGGCTCGTGCAGTACTACTTCGAGACCAAGGAGAAGCTGCTGCTCTTCGGGCTGGAGCGGCTGGCCGAGCGGTTCGGCGAACGGGTCGCCGAACGCCTCCGGGCCGCCGGCGACGGCACCGGCCCGCGTGCGACCGTCGAGGCGCTGCTCATGGCGGCCCTGCCGACCGACGAGGAGAGCCGTACGTTCCACCACCTCTACACCTCGTACGCCGTCCTCTCCGTCACCGATCCGGCGCTCGCGGCCCAGCCCTTCATCAAGCGGCCCGACGCCGCCGAGGAGGCCCTGACCGGGCTCCTCCGGAAGGCACAGGACGAGGGTCTGCTGCGGCCGGGCGCGGACCCGCGGCTGGAGGCGATCGGTCTGCTCGCCATGTCCGCGGGGCTCGGCTCGAGCGTCCTCGTCGGCCAGCGCGGCCAGGAATCCGCGCTGGCGGTCCTGGACCACCACCTGAACCGCGTCTTCCGGGGTACGGCGGACGAGGCGGGCCCGCGGTAGGGCGTAAGCGGTTGTTCGGCGTACCGTCGTGACTGTGGACCCCACGGCTGACGGTCTTGTGTCCCGTGTCGCGCGCGAACTCGCCTCCAGAGCGGACGAGCTGATCGCCGAGGTGGAGCGGTGCCTGCGTCGTGAGACGCCCGAACTGTGGGAGCACTCTGAGGCCATGACGTTGGAGAACGTGGCCGAGCACGTCATCGTGGTACTGACCGGCCTCGAACACGGTCTCGAAACGGGCGGCATCGAGGCACCGGCCGACGTGCTGGCGCGGATCCGCAGACTGGCCCGGCACGGCGTCCCCATCGGCGCCGTGCTGCGAGGCTTCCGGGTCGGCCAAAGAGTCATCCTCGACCGCCTTCTCGAAGAGATGCCCCGTCGCACCGATGACGCGAACCTGATCAGCGAGGCCGCGCGCAGCCTGATCGTGACGGCGACCGGGTACGTGGACCGCACCTCCGAGCAGGGCGTCGTGGCGTACGAGGAGGAACGCGACCGGCGGTTGCGATGGCGGCTGTCGATGGTGAACGAGGCGAGCATGCGCATCGGCACCACCCTGGACGTCGCCCGCACCACCCAGGAGCTGGCCGACTTCGCCACCGAGCACTTCGCCGACCTCGTCACCGTCGATCTGCTCGACTCCGCGCTCAACGCTCATGACACCCCGCCGGACGACCCGCCCGTCTCACCCGTCTCGCCTGTCTCGCCCGTACTGCGCCGTCTCGCCCGGCGGCCGGCCGCCGCACCCGACCGGGCGTCGTCGACGGTGGCGCGTCGGCAGTCGCACACCTTTCCGTCCGATTCACCACCGGCCCGCGCCCTGGCGACGGGACAGCCGACCCGGCATCGGCTCCACGGTGGGGGACGGGAGCCGGACCACGCGGCAGGCGGCGGTGTCTGCGGCGGCGGCGTGGACGGCGGCGGTGCGGGCCGTGTCCGTCCGGTCCACTCCACGCTGGTCGTGCCGTTGCGGGCCCGGGGCGCCACGCTCGGTGTCGCGCAGTTCTGCCGGGACCGCGACCCCGACGCGTTCGACGACGAGGATCTGCTGCTCGCCCAGGAGATCGCGGCGAGGGCGGCGATCGCCGTCGACAACGCCCGCCGCTACACGCACGCCCGCGCCACCGCCCTCACCCTGCAACGCAGCCTGCTCCCGCGCCGGACCCCACGGCAGTCCGCCGTCGACGTCGCCTTCCGCTATCTGCCCGCCGACTCGCAGGGCGGCGTGGGCGGCGACTGGTACGACGTCATCCCGCTCTCCGGCGCCAGGGTCGCCCTTGTCGTCGGCGACGTCGTCGGCCACGGCATCCACGCCGCCGCCACGATGGGCCGCCTGCGGACCGCCGTACGCACCCTGGCCGACATCGACCTGCCGCCCGACGAACTCCTCACGCACTTGGACGACGTCGTGATCCGCCTGGCGGCCGAGATGGAGAGCAGCGGCGACGCCGAAGCGGCTGATGGCGCCGAAGGCGTCGGAGGCATCGGGGCGACCTGTCTCTACGCCGTGTACGACCCCGTCTCGCGGCGCTGTGCCATCGCCCGTGCGGGGCATGTGCTGCCCGCTGTGGTGACCGGGGACGGCACCGTCGACATCCTCGATCTGCCCCCGGGCCCGCCGCTCGGCCTGGGCGGGCTGCCGTTCGAGGCGGCGGAGTTCGAGCTGCCCGAGGGCAGTCTGCTCGCGCTCTACACCGACGGGCTGATCGAGGCGCGGGACCACGACATCGGCGCGGGCCTGGCCCGGCTCCAAGACGTCCTCGCCCGGCCCGCGCCCTCTCTGGAGGCCACCTGCGACGCCGTACTGAAAGCCCTGCTGCCCGCCCGACCGCCCGACGACGTGGCCCTGCTCCTGGCCCGGACGCATGCCCTCGGCGCGGCCCAGGTCGCCACCTGGGAGCTGGCGGCCGAGCCCACCGCCGTCGCCCGGGCGAGGGCGGACGTCTCCCGGCAACTGGGCGACTGGGGCCTGGAGGAGCTGGAGTTCACGGCCGAGCTGGTGGTGAGCGAACTGGTCACCAACGCCATCCGCTACGGCCGGCCCCCCATCCGGCTGCGCCTCATCCACGACCGCACCCTCATGTGCGAGGTCTCCGACTCCGGCGGCACCACCCCGCTCCTCCGCCGCGCCCCCGTCTTCGACGAGGGCGGCCGAGGCCTCCTCCTGGTCGCCCAGCTCGCCGAACACTGGGGCACACGCCGGGCCCGACGAGGCAAAACGGTCTGGGCCGAACTGAACGACTCCGCACTGTAGCCAGGCCTGACCGCACACCTCACATGTCCCACGTATCTCACATGTGCACCACGGGGGCCGCGTCCGGGGCGTGGACCGGGGCGCCCCGTCGGTAGAGCACGAAGCTGATGACCACGCCGGCGACGAAGAAGACGGCGGACCACCAGTACGCCGTGGAGTACGCCTCCAGTCCCGCCTGGGCGACGACGGTGGGGTCCTTGGGGTTCCTGCCGGCCAGGTAGTCCGCGGCGGCGCTGGTGGAGAGGGTGTTGAGGAGAGCGGTGCCGAGGGAGCCGCCGACCTGCTGCATGGTGTTGACGGCGGCGGACGCGACGCCCGCGTCCTCGGCGGCGACGCCGTCGGTGGCCAGGCTCATGGCGGGGGCCATGATCAGACCGAAGCCGAGTCCGGCGAGGACCAGCGGCGGCATGATGCCGGTGGTGTAGGAGCTGTTCAGGTCGAGGGCGGTCAGCCAGGCCATCGCGGCGGCGGCCATGCCCATGCCCAGCGGAACCACCGGCTTGGGGCCGATGCGCGGGACGAGCATCGTGGACGCCAGCGTCGAGGTGAGCATGAGCCCGGTGATCATGGGCAGGAAGGCGAGCCCGGTCTCGATGGGCGTGTAGCCGAGGCTCTGCTGCAGGTAGTAGGTGAGGAAGAGGAAGACGCCGAACATGCCCGCGCCGATGATCAGGACGGAGACGAACGAGGCGCCGCGGTTCCGGTCGAGCAGGACGCGCAGGGGCAGCAGCGGGTGCGGCGAGCGGGTCTGCCACACCGTGAAGGCGACGAGCAGGACGGTCCCGGCGAGCAGGAAACCCCAGGTGGCCGGCGCGTCCCAGTCGTGGCTCTCGGCGTTGGAGAACCCGTAGACCAGGCCGAACAGACCCGCGGAGACGAGGACCGCACCGGGAACGTCTATCTTGGCGGTCCTGTCGCGGCGGGTACGGCCGAGCAGGAGCACCCCGCCGACGAAGGCGACGGCGGCGAAGACGAGGTTGACGTAGAGGGTCCAGCGCCAGTCGAGGTGCTCGGTCAGTACGCCGCCCAGCAGCAGGCCGACGGCACCGCCGGCCCCCGCGATCGCGCCGTAGACGCCGAAGGCCTTGCCACGTTCCCTGGGGTCGGTGAACGTCGTGGTCAACAGCGACAGGGCGGCCGGTGCGAGCAGCGCCCCGAACACACCCTGTCCGGCCCGCGCGGCGACGAGCATCTCGAAGCTGCCGGCCGCGCCGCCGACGGCGGAGGCACCGGCGAAGCCCACCAGTCCGACGAGGAAGGCCAGCTTGCGGCCGAACAGATCGGCCGCACGGCCGCCGAGCAGCAGCAGGCTGCCGAAGGCGAGCGCGTAGGCAGTCACGATCCACTGCCGGTCGCCGTCGGAGAAGCCCAGGTCCCGCTGGGCCGAGGGCAGCGCGATGTTCACGATCGTCGCGTCCAGCACGACCATCAGCTGGGCCAGGCCGATGACGGCGAGGATCCACCAGCGATGGCGGTGCGGCGGGGCGGTCGTTGGCGGGGACGACACGGTGGCTGTGCCGGCCGGTGTGTCCGAGGTGGTCCGAGGCATGACGAAACTCCAGGGGAAGTGCTGGACAAGGGTGGGTACGGCGGTGGGCGGGAGAGGACGGCTGCGTCGGCGGAGCTCGTCACGAGTGAGAGGGCCCGTTCCCCAGGAGAGGAAGCCGTCTGACACCTGTCAGATTAACTGTGATCTGACAGGTGTCAAATAAGATGCTCGCCAGCCTCCGGACTGCGTTCAAGGGGTCTCCGGGACGGTGTTCGCTGGTCCTTAAGATGGGCGCGGGACCGCCCACGCAGGGCGTACGGGCGCGAGCTGGAAGTGAGGGAGGCAAGGGTGGGAGCAAGAGCCGAATCCGCTCGGCGGCCGGGGCGCCCCGGCGCGGACACTCCCGCGGTGCCCGAGGAGGGGAGCGTCCTGCTGCGCGGGCTGGAGGCCTTCGCGGAGCTGGGCTACGACCGGGCGTCCGCCCGGGAGCTGGCCCGCCGTCTGGGCGTCAGCCACAACTTCATCAACGACCGTTACGGCTCCAAGGCGGCGTTCTGGCGCGCGGTGGTGGACTCCGCCATGGGGGTGCAGCTGGCGAGCCTGCCCGAGCGTGATCCCTCGGTCGACGACGCGGAGAACCTGCGGCGGCTGATCACCGACTTCTACCGGGGCGCGGCGGGCGCGCCCCTGGTCGCACGGCTCCTCGTCGACGAACTCAACCAGGACACCGAGCGGTTGGACTACCTCTACGACCACTACATCAGCGTCGTCCTGCGGAGCATGACGTCCAGCATCGAGCGGCTCGTCGCCGCCGGACGCATGGCGCCCCTTCCGATGGACGTCCTGTTCTTCGCCATCATTCCGCCCGTCTCCGGAATGCTGGACGTCCCCCTCGCCCGCCGCCTGGGCCGCCCCGAGCCCTACTCGCCCGAACAGATCGCGGCCACGGCGGAGGCACTGGCCGCACTCGTGCTCAACGGGCTGCTCGGCACGGGACGGAAGGGCGACGCCTGAACCGAGGGGCGAGTACGCGACGTGCTGGGGAGGGCCCGGCCTCCCCCCGGCCGTGCCTAGCTGTAGCTAGTGCCGCATCAGGCAACGTTCGCCCCGTCGCGACGCCCGGCACGCTCCCCCATTCTCGGCTTCGCTCGAACGGGAGGGGCCCCCACCGCCGCACCGGCCGAAAGCCCAAGTACGTCCGGTCCATCGACGAGGACTTCCGGCCGGCACGCCGAGAGCACGCACCGGACGCCGCTCCTTGACGGGCAAACCTTGGCTGACGCGGCACTAGCGCAGCGGAACCGTGTCCAGTAGTTCGCGGGCCATCCGCCGCGCCGGCTGCGTCGTCTCTTCGGCGACGCGGCGGAAGGTCTCCTCGGCCGGCCGGGCTGGCCAGGCGGGGGGAAGGTGGCGGGTGGGGAGCCGGGGGTCGGTGCGGATGGTCCAGAGCCATTCGCTGACGAGCCGCAGCCGGGTGCCGATGGGGTCGTCGCCGGAACCGCTGCCCAGGTGGGCGGTCCAGCGCTTGTCGAAGGTGACGTAGCGGGCGGCGACGGTCTCCAGATCCCAGGTGTCGCGGATCATCAGCTCGATGTCGGTGGCCCCATCGGCCTGGGCGTGGAAGATCTTGACGTGGCCGGTGAGCCCGAGCTCCGCGACGACACCGGCGATGTCGACGTTCCCGGGGGCGATCCACAGCCCGCTGTACAGCGCGCCGAATCCGGACCACGTGAGCCGGGAGCGCAGGTCGTGGCGCCGGCGCTTCCAGGAGTCGGGGAGGGAGAAGCCGAGGAGGGTCCAGGTGCCGTCCCAGTCGTCGTTGACGGCGCCCTGCTTCCAGATGCGGGTGCGGCCGTCCCACAGGACGCGGGTCGCCTGCGGGGTGAGGCCGAAGTACATCCTGCGGCCCTCACGTTGGCGCCGCAGCAGCCCGCGACCGACCATACGGGTCAACGTGGAACGCACGGCCTGTTCACCGACGCCGACGCGGCCGAGTACGTCGATGATGCTGCCCGAGTAGACACACAGATCACGGTCGTCCTCCTCCAGCACGTGGTTGCCGAAGAAGGCGAGCATGAGCGACTGCGGGCGCGGCTGCGGGCCGTCCGAGGTGCCGCTGTCCGGGGTGTCCAGGATGTCGTAGTCCTCCACGGGGCAAGCGTACGGCCGCCCGCCGACGCTCCGGCGGGCGGCCGTACCAGGTCACCGACCGCTCTCTAGGGCCCTGGAGGGCGTAGGCCGGGTCATGACCACCCCGCGCGTCAAGAACGTCACTTCGCACTTCACGATGAAGACCGTCAAGCCCACCCGAGGAAAGCAAGGAACGCCATGACCACCATCGCCGTCATCGGAGCCGGGCCGGGTCTCGGCGCGGCCGTCGCCCGTCGCTTCGGGCGTGAGGGGTTCGCCGTGGCGCTCGTCGCCCGCGACCCGGAGCGGACCAAGGCACTCGCCGCCGACCTGGCCGAAGAGGGCGTCACGGCCCGGGGATTCGCCGCCGACGTACGTGACCCGGAGGCCCTGGCCGCCGCACTCGACGCGGCGCACACGACCCTCGGGCCGATCGAGGTCCTGCAGTACAGCCCGCTGCCGCACCGGGACTTCATGCTGCCGGTGCTGGAGACCAGCCACACCGACCTCGTCGGCCCGATCGAGTTCTCGGTCTACGGCTCGGTCGCCGCCGTACGCCAGGTGCTGCCCGACATGCGTGCCCTCGGCCGCGGCACGATCCTCTTCGTCAACGGCGGCACGGCCGTGGTCCCGCACCCCGACCGGGCCGGCACGTCCATCGCCTTCGCCGCGGAGAGCGCGTACGGCCTGCTGCTGCACGACACCCTCGCGGGCGAGGGCATCCATGTCGCCCAACTGGTGGTCCCCGGCGCGATCGTCCCCGGGCACGACCGGAAGGACCCGGCCGTCCTCGCCGACACCCTGTGGGGGATCCACCGCGACCGCCACGGCTTCCGGCACTTCGCGGACGACCTCGACACCTGACGGCCCGTCGGCTCGGACGGTGGCGGCAGGGGAGAGGCTGTTCCGGAGGAGCGCGCGGTCAGTTGTGGGGGTTCGCTTGGTCGCCGTCATGCGCCGTCATGCGCCGTCATGCGCCGTCATGCGCCGTCATGCGCCGTCGTGCGCCGGGGCGGCCGGGCCGTACGGCGGGGCGGGATCGTACGTCGGTGGGCGGGACATGGAGGCCGCGGTGGGGAACGAGTTCCCGCGCGATGTCATCGGCGGCCGGCTCGTCAGGCGCGGCGGGCTCGACGCCCGAGCAGCGGCGGCGGCGCCACCGCGACGCCCGGGGCGGCCGGGCCCGATCGGCGATCCGCCCGACCGCACAGCGGCCGACGCGCGATCGCCGGGGTCGGATGTCAGGCTGAAATCACAGGACCCGCGAACGCGAAGGGGTATCCCCGTGATCACCACTGACCTCACTCCTGGTTCCCCCTGCTGGCTCGACCTCGGTGCTCCCGACGTTCCGGCCGCCGCCGCTTTCTACGGCGCGGTGCTCGGCTGGGCGTACGAGCCCATGAGCGACGGCGGCGGCGAGGGGCAGGAGACGGAAGGCGAAGGCGGAGTGTTCCGGAAGGACGGCAAGATCGTCGGCGGGCTCGGGCGGCTCACCGAGGAGGGCGCGCGTTCGGCCTGGATGATCTACTACCGCGTCACCGACGCGGACGCCACGACCCAGGCCGTGGAGCGCGCGGGCGGCACGGTGCGGGTGGCACCGAGGGACCTCGGCGACTGGGGCCGCATGGCGCAGTACAGCGACCCGCTGGGCGGCCAGTTCGCCGTCTGGCAGCCGGGCAAGGACCAGGGCTTCGAGCTGGTGGACGAGCCGGGCTCGCTGTCCTGGACCGAGCTGTACACGACCGACGTCGCGGCCGCGAAGGAGTTCTACGGCGGGGTCCTCGGCTGGCAGTTCGGCGACATGCCGCTGCCGGGCGGCGGAGGCACGTACACCCTCATCACACCCGCCGGACTCCCCGAGGAACGGATGCAGGGCGGCCTCATGGAACTCAGCGCGGACGACCTCGCCCTGGCCAACGGGCGGCCCTACTGGCACCCGGTCTTCGCCGTCACCGACTGCGACGCCGCGGTCGCCGGGGTCACCGGGAACGGCGGCAGCGTGCAGATGGGACCCGAGGACGCGGAGGGCGTCGGCCGCCTGGCCGTCTGTCTCGACCCGTCGAACGCGGACTTCGTGGTCCTCGCCCCCGCCCAGAGCTGACCTTCACGCCCCCGCCCAGAGCTGACCCTCACGAGGCCGCGGCCTTCCGCGGCCCCTCGCCGAGGCCTACGGAACCCGCTCCGACGCCCACCGGCCCCCTCCTCCGACGCCCACCGGAACCCACTTCGACGCCACCGCGATCCGATGCCGTTCGGCAGTGGCGCGCTCACCGTTGCGCAAATCAGGATTACCGTCCATCATCAGGAATCCTGTTAATTCAACGTTGTAGCGATGGGTGGGGCCGATCATGCCGTTCAGTGCCAGAATCCAGGCCAGAGGGGTTCAGCTGCTGCTCAGCGGCGTCATGAGCCGGGTCCACAAGGACCTGCGCTTCACCGATATCCCGAAGCAGACGGAATCCCTCCGGGTCGAGACCGGCGCCGGACCGGTGAACTGCACCGTCTACCGCCCGCCGGCCTCCACCGGCACCCCCGCTCCCGTGTACGTCAACTTCCACGGCGGCGGCTTCATCGTGGCCCGCCCCGAGCAGGACGACCACATCTGCCGCTACACAGCCGCCACGGCCGGCTGCGTCGTGATCAACGTGGACTACGCCGTCGCCCCGCAACGGCCCTTCCCCACAGCGGTCACCCAGGCGTACGACGTCACGAAGTGGGTCGTCGAGAACGGCGCCGCCCACGACTGGGACGGCTCCCGGGTCGCCGTCGGCGGACACAGCGCGGGGGCCGCCCTGACCGCCGCGGTCTGCCGTACGGCCCGCGACCGGGGCACCTTCACGCCGCGACTCCAGATCATCGACTCCGCGCCGCTCGACCAGGTCGCCGACCCGTCCACCAAGTTCTCCCCCATCGCCAAGCCGCTGCTCAGCCCCAAGCTCATGCGGATCTTCACCGCCGCGTACGTCCCGGATCCGGCGGACCTCGCCAACCCCTTGGTCTCGCCCGGGCTGGCCGACGACCTCGCCGGGCTGCCGCCGGCCCTCGTCATCACCGCGGAGAACGACCGCCTGCGCGACGAGGGCGACGCCTACGCCAAGGCCCTGGAGGCCGCGGGCGTCCCGGTCACCCACCGTGTCTTCGAGGGCGTCGACCACTACTTCACCCACACCGGCCCGGTGCCGGCCGGCAAGGAGGCCATAGAGCTGATGGCCACGACCCTGCGTACCGCGCTCACCGCCTGACACGGATCGACGACTCGCGATGGTGGGGTGTACCAAGGCCGTCACCCGGGACCGGGGGCGCGCCGGACGTTTCGTGCATCCACCGGACGAAAGGCGGCGACGTGCAGCTCCACACCCGTGAATGGGGCGCAGGTGACCGGACGGCCCTGCTCGTCCACGGCATCATGTCCGACTCCCGTACCTGGCGACGGGTCGCCCCGGCGCTCGCGGAGCGCGGTTACCGGGTGATCGCCGTGGACCTGCGGGGGCACGGACTCTCGCCCCGCGGCGAGTACAGCCCGCAGCACTTCGCCGACGACCTCGTCGACACCCTGCCCCAGCGGGCCGACCTGGCCATCGGCCACTCCCTGGGCGGCCTCAGCCTCTCCCTGGCCGTGGAGCGGCTGCGCCCCCGTCGGGCGGTGTACTCGGACCCGGCCTGGTCGTCGGCCGACCCCGACCGGCACGTCGGTCCCGAGGTCTTCGCCTCCTTCAAGCACGCCACCCGCGCGCAGATGATCGCGCTCAACCCGCGCTGGGACGCCGAGGACGTCGACATCGAGGTGGACACGCTGGCCGCCTGGGACGCCGGTTCCGCGCGTTTCCTCGGTGGCCGCCCGCTCACGGGGTTCGTCCCCGACCGGCCTGCCGTGCCCTCCCTCGTCCAGCTCGCCGACCCAAGCTTCCTGGTCGGGGCCGAGGACGCGGAGCGGCTGCGGGCGAGCGGCTTCGAGGTCCGTACGGTCGCCGGTGCGGGACACACCATCCACCGCGACGACTTCGAGGGGTTCATGAAGTCCCTCGACGGCTGGATCTGACTCCTCGCCGCCACCTGAACCACCGGTCAGCTCTGGTGCCGGACACTCACCTTCACGGTCATCGTGCCCCTGTTGTCCTCGGAACAGGCCCCTGCGGCGTCGTTCATGCCGAGTTGCAGGGTGCCGTTCCCGGTGGCCTTGAAGGTGAGCTTCCGGCCGACGGAGTGGACGGGGAACTTCTTGTCGCCCGTGAGGACCGCCAGCAGGGTGCCGAACGGTGCCCCGGGCTTGACCTTGCAGTCCTTCGCGCCGTCCAGCAACGTGTCGGTGGCCGCGTCGTAGCCGGCCGGCCCGGTCATGGGCATGTTCCGGTGGTCGGCCGTCCATTCTCCCGAGACGAAGCGCACGGTGACCCGGTCTCCCCGCTGGACGGACACCCCGGTCACCGGCTGCCAGCCGGTCGCCGACTGGACGACCTGACTGACGGTCGTCGTTGTCGTTGTCGGGCCTTCCTTGAACGGCAGCACCCCGGTGAGGAACAACCCCCCTCCGACACCCGCCGCCAGCACCGCCGTACCGGCCAGGGCCCACCACAGCCGCTTGGGCCCCGCCGAGCGCGACGACCGGTGAGGTGCGGGCGACGTGGTGTGCCCCGCCGTCGGTACGGTCTCCCCGGCCGGGACGAGCCGCCCGTGACCGCTGGTCACGGTGGCCGCGTCGGCCGAGGCGGGCGTGGGCCGGGTCACGCGCACGGTCGCCGAGGGCAGCGGCCCGGCGTCCGACTCACCCGCCACGACACGCCGCAGCGCGGAACGCGCACCCGCCGCCGAAGGACGCTCGTCCGGGGACTTGCGCAGCAGCGCCTCGACGACCGGCCGCAGCGGGCCGAGCCGCTCCGGCAGGACGGGTTCCTCGTACGCCACCGCGTGCAGCGTCGCGGGCGCACCCGGCCTGCGGAAGGGGGACCGGCCGCCGCAGATCGTGACGAGGGTGGCCCCCAGCGACCACAGGTCGGAGGCCGGGCCCGCCTCCGAGCCCGTCACCCGCTCCGGCGCCATGTACTCGAGGGAGCCGACCAGTTGACCGGTACTCGTCAGGAACTCCCCGTCGTCCAGGGCCGCGATGCCGAAGTCGGTGAGGACGGCGTTGCCGTCACGGCGCAGCAGAACGTTGGCGGGCTTGACGTCGCGGTGCAGGGTGCCGGCCGCGTGCACGGCCTCCAGCGCGTCGAGCATCTGCAGACCGAGGGCGGCCGTGTGACGCGGGGTGAGTGGTCCGGTCTCGGCGATACGGTGGGCCAGCGAGGGGCCCTCGACGAGTTCCATGACGATCCACAGCCGGTCCTCCGACTCGACCAGGTCATGGACGCCGACCACATGCGGGTGCGGCACCCGGGCGACCGCGCGGGCCTCACGGATCGCCCGGCGCATCCGTATGCGGTGCTCCTCGTCGCCCTGGGTGAGGACGTGCAGTTCCTTGGCGGCGACCGGGCGGTCCAGCAGTTGGTCGTGGGCGCGCCAGACCGTGCCCATGCCGCCTCGGCCGAGAACGTCGTGGAGCAGATACCGACCGGCGACCAGTCGTTCCGAGCCGCGCTGCGCACGTGTCGCCGTCTGGTCGTCGCCGTCTTCGGATATCACGTGCTCTCTCACGTTTCCTTCCCGGGGGACTGGGTGCCCGCCGGTCGCCGTTCGTTCCGTCGTCGTTCGTTCGGTCGTGGTTCGTTCGGTCGTCGTTCGTTCGAACGGGGCTGAGCATAGCGGAGCGCCTGGTGGCTATACGCCGTTCAACTACCGTGTGGCTAAGGGGCTTTGGCTTGAGGCGGCAGGACCGGGAAGCCGTGCCCGGACGCGGTCCGAGGTGCGCGGCGGCCCGTCCCGGTGGAACCTGATGATCATGACGCTCAAGGGTGCGGGGGGCGGTGAAGGCCACGACGTGGAGCAGGCTCTGGACGAGCTCTTCACCACGCCGCCGCCTGTCTTCGTCTCCCGTCGCCAGGAGCTGGCCGCCCGGGCCAAGGCGGCCGGACGGGTGGCTGACGCCCGTCGGATCCGGGCCGCTCACCGCCCCTCGCTCGCGGCCTGGGCGGCCAACCTGCTGCTGCGCTCCCAACCGGAGGAGAGTCGCCGCTTCCTGGAGCTGGGGCGCGCGCTGCGCGAGGCCTATCAGAGCCTGGACGCCGACGGGATCAAGGAGCTGTCCGAGCAGCGCCGGAGTGTCGTCTTCGCGCTGTCCCGGCAGGCCGGCGAACTCGCTCGTGAGGCCGGGCACCCGCTGTCGGACACGGTGCGACGCGACGTCGAGTCCACCCTGCGCGCGGTGCTCGCCGACCAGGACGCGGCCGGCCTGTGGGCCACCGGCCGCCTGGAGAGCGCCCTCGTCCCACCGACGGACTTCCCCGCCCGCGCCGCGGCCGGCCCACTCCGGAAGCCGGCCGCGCCGCCCTCCTCGCGGACCCGGGCGAAGGACGAGGTCGCCGAGAAGCGCCGCCAGAAGCAGGAGGAGCAGCTCGGTCGGGCCCGCGAGGCGGCCAAGACCGCCGAGCAGCGGTTGCGGCAGGCGCGCGAGGAACTCCGGCGAGCCGAGCGGGAGCAGCAGGAAGCCGAGGAACGGCGTAGATCGGCCGCCGAGGCCGTGGCCGGGGCGGAACAGGCGGCGCGTGACGCCGCACAGGAAGTGGAACGCCTGTCCGGCCCCGTCAGGTAGGCGAAGGACCGGGACCGCGTGGGGCCGACGGTGCGGCGGCCGGGATCGACTTCTCCGTCTGCGTCCTGGGCGCCACGGAGCGCATGAGGATGGCGGGACCCGACGGCAGGATCCATCACGAACGGTCTTCGCCGAGGCCCTCGCCAGGGGCGCCACGGAGCTGAACGCGGTCAAGGACGAGTTCTACGGCGACAGGGTCGGCCGTTTCGAGGACCCCTTCGGCCATCGCTGGCACGTCGCCACGCATGTGGAGGACGTCCCGCCGGAGGAGTTGGAGCGGCGGGCGAGGGAGGCCATGTCCGGCGGCGGCTGAGCCGTCCGCCGGCGCACTCATGGACCGACGCGGGCGGGGTCTCGGCTGCGACTGCGCGTGGGAGCAGCGGGTTCGTGGGAGCAGCGGGTTTTGGCTCAGCTTCCGTGGTCGGTCCGCGCCGACAGCCCCCGGTGCAGGCACTCCGTGAGGCGGGCCGCGATACTCCCGTCGGGGTCGAGGCGGGGGTTGAAGATCGTGACGTCGAAGCCGACGGCTCGTCCGTCGGCCAGTGCGGTCCGCAGCACACTCTCCAGCTCCGACCAGGTCAGCCCGCCGGGGAGGCGGTAGTCGACGGCGGGCATGATCGCGTCATCCAGGACGTCGACGTCGAGGTGGACCCAGTACCCGGCGATCCGGCCGCGGGTGAGGTGGCCGACCGCCTGGCGCGCTGCCGTCGCGGCGCCGGCCGCCCGTACGGCGTCGAGGCCGATCGCGTACAACCGTGGCGGCAGCGGCTGCATGCCTGCCTCCGCGGACTCGGCGACGTCACGGAAGCCGAAGGCGACGGCGTCCTCGTCGCGGAGCAGGGGACCGAGGCCTTCGAGGTCGGTGAGCAGGCGAGGGCCACGGCCCGTGGCCAGGGCGAGTTCCATCGAGGCCGCCTCGCCCGCCGGTTCCGCCGAAGGCTGGTAGAAGTCGGTGTGGCCGTCGAGGAACAGCAGACCGTGGCGTCCCCGGCGGCGCAGGGCGAGGAGATTGCCGAGCAGGATGCTGCAGTCGCCGCCGAGGACCACCGGAAACCGGCCGGCGTCCAGGGCGGCGCCCACCGCGTCGGCGAGCCGGAGCGAGTAGCGCGCGATACCGACAGGGTTGAGGACACCCGTGCCGGTGTCCCGCCTCGGGTCGTACGCCGGTGCTTCGACGCGGTAGGCCAGTACCGCCCCGGGGTGATCCGGCAGCCCGGCATCGATCAGAGCCTCGGGCAGATCCTGGACGCCGGACGGGCGCAGCCCCAGCGTGGACGGCGCCTCGATGATCGCGAGTCCCTGCACGAGCCGGTCCCTTCGCCTGCTGGGCGGCGTCGGTCCCGCTGGGCCCGTCCGGCGCCGGCCGTCCGAGTGTCGCCGCCCTCCCTCCATGGTGCTGCAGAACGGACACCGAGCGGAACCCGGTTTCTAGGTAGACTGACCTACCTACTCCCGGGAAGGCCACGCAATGACCGACACCCCCACTCCGGCAGTGCGCCCCGGCAAGCGGCAGGGAAGCGCGCGCGCCCGGCTGCTCGCCGCCGCCGCGCGCCGCTTCTACGCGGACGGGGTGTCAGCGACAGGCATCGACACGATCACCGCCGAGGCGGGCGTGGCGAAGATGAGCCTGTACAACAACTTCTCCTCCAAGGGCGACCTGGTGATGGCGTACCTCGATGCGCGACATGAGGAGTGGCTGGGCCTGTACCGGCGACGGCTGGAGGAAATCCCGGACGTCCAGGGCGTCCAGGGCGACGAGGGCGTCCGGGACGGTCGCGGCGGCGTACTGGCCGTCTTCGACGCGTACGCCGATCACGCCGCCTTCACCTACGAGCACGGCTTTCGCGGATGCGGACTGCTGAACGCGGCCGCCGAACTGCCCGCCGGGCACGAGGGGCGGGACGTGGTGCGCCGGCACAAGGAGGAAGTCGAGTCCCTGCTCGCCGGGCACCTGGAGGAACTGCTGCCCGACCGGCCGGAGGAGGCCCGCGCGGTGGCGGAGCATCTGTCGTTCCTGCTCGAGGGCGCGGTGGCACGGGCCGGACTGGAGGGAGCGGCCACGCGTCTGGAGCACGCACGGACCATGGCGGCGAACCTGCTGGACCGACTGTGACGCGGCCCGCCGGACATACGGCCGGCGCGATGGGCACGGGCACGGGCACGCGATCGACGGGCACGGCCTCGGGATCGACGGGCACGCGCACGCGATCGACGGGCACGGCCTCGGGATCGACGGGCACGCGCACGCGATCGACGGGCACGGCCTCGGGATCGACAGGCGCGGGATCGACGGGCATGGGCTCGCTGTGCGTGCTCCTGGCGTCGGTGCTGTGGGGCACCACGGGCACCGCCGCGACCTTCGCCCCAGCCGTGGGCCCTCTCGCGATCGGGGCCGCGGCCATGGGCCTGGGCGGACTGCTCCAAGCCCTCATGGCGGCCCCCCGGATCGCCCGGGAAGCGACCGCGCTGCGCGCGCAGCGCGGTGTCGTCGTGCTCGGGGCGCTGTCGGTGGGGGCCTACCCGCTGGCGTTCTACAGCTCCATGCACCTGGCCGGGGTCGCCGCCGGAACCGTGGTGTCGATCGGCTCGGCCCCGCTCGCCTCGGCCGTGATCGAGCGCGTGGTGGACAAACGCCGCCTCACGCGCCGCTGGATGATCGGCGCCTCCCTCGGCCTGTCCGGAACCGTGCTGCTGTGCGTGGCCGAAGCGGCCCGGGCGCACGACGGCCCCGGGGCCCGCTCCGCGCAGAGCATCGTGCTCGGCGTGGGGCTGGGCCTGGTGGCGGGCTTCACCTACGCCCTGTACTCCTGGGCGGCCCACCGCCTGATCAGCCATGGCGTCACCTCGGGCGCGGCCATGGGCACCGTCTTCGGGCTGGGCGGGCTGCTGCTCCTGCCCGTGCTGCTGACCACCGGCGCCCCGCTTCTCGACTCCTGGTCCAACGCGGCCGTCGGCGCCTACATGGCCCTCGTACCCATGTTCCTCGGCTACGTCCTGTTCGGCTGGGGCCTGGCGCACGTCCCGGCGAGCACCGCGACCACGCTCTCGCTCCTGGAACCCGCCGTCGCGGCCGTACTCGCCGTACTCGTCGTCGGTGAACGCCTGCCCCCGCTCGGCTGGTCCGGCATCGCCCTGGTCGTCGGCTGCCTCGCCGTGCTCACCACGCCGACCCGCACCACGGCCCCGACACGGCCGGTGTCCGGGCTCCCTGACGTCACGTCCGTCGAGGGGGAGGGCGTCGACGAGAACGACCGACAGCGACGACGGTGACGGCGGTCCGGACGATCCCGGTCGGGGCCTGTCCCCGGAACAGGGTGGTGGGTCAGGGGTCCGCGCGGCGAACCGTGTTCGCGGGCCTCGGCTGCGTGCCGGTACTTCGGTGAGGGCTGCTCCCATGACCCAATGGCTGAACGCGAAGTTCATCAGCCTGGGCATCGCCTTCGCCGTGGCGTGCCTGGAGATCCGTCAGGGCCAGGACGACGACGCCGATGATCAGCCCCAGCACGTCGACGGCCAGCCCCGCTTGCGCCCCCGGCGTCCTCTTGTTCGCACCGTCAGCGCATCCGGCTCCGCCGGTCATCGGGCCGCTGTCCCCCGCAGCATTTCGCGATGGGCTCGGGCGCTGGTCATCAGCGCGTCGAGTGCGTCCCGGGTCCGTACGAGGTCAGCGACGTGCTGGGTCAGACGGTCGTGCTCCTGCGCCATTCGCTCCAGCGCGGCGTCGGAGTCGTTCTCACCGGGGGCATCGACGCACGCCACAGTTCCGCGATCGTGCGGCTGGACAGCCCAGCGGCGAACAATCGCTGGACGCACTGAGCTGACGGCGTCGGCGCCGTCCGCGCCCCGGCCGAGCGGCTCGGGGGTGCCGCCGGCAGGGCACGCTGATGTCTTTTAGACCTCTCTGTCCGGGTACCCGACGTCACGCGGAACGACAGTGAGGAGGACATCATGAGCACGGTGAAGGAAGCAGTGGAGGTCGAGGTGCCCGTGCGCACCGCCTACAACCAGTGGACGCAGTTCGAGGAGTTCCCGAACTTCATGGAGGGCGTCGAGGAGGTACGGCAGCTCGACGATCGGCACAACCACTGGACCACCAAGATCGGCGGGGTGCGGCGCGAGTTCGACACCGAGATCGTCGACCAGATGCCGGACGACCGGATCACCTGGCGGGTCGTCGAAGGCGAGCCCCGGCAGCGGGGATCGGTCAGGTTCGAGCGGCTGGACGAGACCCACACCCGGGTGGAGCTCACGATGGACGTCGAGCCCTCCGGTATGGCCGAGAAGGGCGCGGACATGCTCGGCGTGATCGACCGCCGGGTCAAGGGTGATCTGCACCGCTTCAAGGACTACGTCGAAGGCCGTGGAGGAGAGACGGGCGCCTGGCGGGGACGTGTACGGCCCGAGGATTCCGGTCCGGCCCTCTGACAGGCAGAGGACAGGCAGAGGGCAGGCAGAGACACGAAGGGGGCGGGCGGGTCCGTCGCCGAGGGGCGTCCGGGCCGAGCCGTCCCTCGTCCATAGACGTGGAGCCATGGAACGACGTGGAGCCGCCATGGAACCGCACGATGCCGCCGCAGGCCCTGACACCGCCCCCGTGGCGCTGATCACCGGATCCGACTCCGGGATCGGCCGGGCGAGCGCGGTCCGACTGGCCGAGTCCGGCATGGACATCGGCGTCACCTGGCATCGCGATCAGGAAGGCGCCCGGCGGACGGCGGACGAGGTACGCCGGACCGGGCGCCGCGCCGAGATCGAGCAGCTGGACCTCACCCGGCTTCCGCAGGCCGCGGACGTCATCGACCGGCTGGCCGAGCGGCTCGGCAGGATCGACGTGCTGGTCAACAATGCGGGGACCGGCACCATGACGCCCTTCCTCGACCTGGATCTCAGCACCGTCCGCGAGGTCGTGGATGTGGATCTGGTGGGGCCGTTCCTGTGTGCTCAGCGCGCCGCCCGTCACATGATCGCCCAGGGTGACGGCGGTCGGATCATCAACGTGACCAGCGTCCATGAGCATCAGCCGCGGGTGGGCGCGGCGCCGTACTGCGCGGCCAAGGGCGGCCTCGGACTGCTCTCCCAGGTCATGGCGCTGGAACTGGCCGAGCACGGGATCACTGTCAACGCCGTCGCTCCCGGAGAGATCGCCACCCCGATGACCGGCCAGGAGGACACCGACGTCACCTCCGAACGGCGGCCCGGTGTGCCACTGGGCCGCCCGGGCGATGCCCGCGAGGTCGCGGCCGTGATCGCCTTCCTCGCCGGGGAGGGCGCGTCGTATGTCACGGGCGCCTCCTGGGTGGTGGACGGAGGGATGCTGCGGATGGGCCCGCAGGCCGGCAGCCATCTCCCCGACGACGGCTGGCGGCGCCCTTGAGTGTGTGGCGCGGGAAGAAGCGTCACACCATCAGGGCCACCGCCATGCCGATGAGCCCGATCGCTATCAACGCCACCACGACCATGATCAGGGCGAGGGGCATCGGCCCCCACCCCTTGCGCAGTTCGGGCGGCTCGGGGTGCGAGATGCCGTACGTTCCGCCCTCGGCGGGTGGTGTCTCACCGGGTGGCACCCCGCCGCCCGGTTCGACTCCCGGGGTTCGCCGCGGGTCGGGATCAGGAGTCGTCATGGCGCACGCTCCCTTCGTGGCTCAGTGTTCGTGACTGATTCCAGGACGCGTCACTTGTTGGGCCTCGCGGATCACTGGGGCCTCGCGGATCACTTGTGCCTTGCGGATCACTTGTGCCTTGCGGATCACTTGTTGGGCCTCGCGGCGCTGATGTCGCCGAGAGCCGACTCGGGGTCGCGCTCGATGGCCAGGTCGCCGATGGAGACGATGCCCACCGGGTGCTGCCCTTCGTCGACGACCGGCACACGGCGGACCGAATGCTCACGCATCAGTTCCACCGCCCGGCGCACGTCGTCGTCGGGCCCCACCGTGACGAGGTCCTCGCTGCACGCGTCGGCCACGGTCGTGTTGTTGGGGTCGCCGCCCTTGGCCACCGCGCGCACCACCAGATCGCGGTCACTGACCAGCCCCCGCAAGCGCTCGCCCTCGGTGACCAGAACGGCACCGATGTTCTCGTCCCGCATCATCCGGGCCACGACCGCCACCGAGGTCTGCGGCTCGACGGCCACCGGGGCACTCGTCATCACGTCGCTCACATGCTGAGTCATGGGAACCATCCCTCCGCGGAGTGGACGGTGCTTTCACCGCCGCTCAGCCTCCCGAGTACCCATAAGCGACAAAACAGCACTCCTCGCCGAAGGAGCCGCGGCGCGGCCCGCACCAGGGCCACCCCGGCCAGGGGGTGTTTTGAAAGCCCCGCACAGCACCCACGGCGCCCGGCACGCACCCTCGCCGCACCGGCCGAAAGCCCAAGCACGTCCGGTCCATCGACGAGGACTTCCGGCCGGCACGCCGAGAGCACGCACCGGACGCCGCTCCTTGACGGGCAAACCTTGGCTGACGCGGCACTAGCCCGAGCGCGCCCCCGACGGCCACGTCGGCCGGGTAGTGCGCCCCGCTGTGCAACCGCTGCGCTCCCACCAGCACCCCGGCGGCCCCGCATACGGCACCGACGGCCGGCCACACCAGCGCGACCGCCCCGGAGAAGGCGACGGCGGCGGCCGTGTGCCCGGAGGGGAAGGAGGAACTGGCCGGGCGGTCGCGGAGGTTCTCCGGCGGCACCCACTCCCGCGGCGGGCGGCGCCGCTCGCACACCGGCTTGGCGACCCCGTTGGACAACACCTCGGCCGCCGCCATCGCGGCCACTCCGGCGGCAGCGGCCCTCCGGCCGCGCCATCCGCCGGCGACGGCCAGCGTCGCGGCTGCCGCCCACCACAGCCTGGTGTGCTCGGCCGCCCCCTCCAGCGCGGCCCCGACCCGCCGCAACCAGGGCGGGCCCCACGCGATCAGCCGCCTGGCCAGACGACGGTCCCTCTCGCGCAGAGCACTCACCACGCGCACGTACGCCACCCCCTCAAGGTCCGAGGCGGCGACGGTCCTCTTCGTCCCACTTCCGGGTGTCACGCGGTTCGACGTACGGCTCCTCGTCCGGCGGATGGCCACCCGCGATGGCACGCTGCCGTGCCAGCTCCGCGTCGAACTCCAGGCCCAGCAGGATCGCCAGGTTCGTGATCCACAGCCACACCAGGAAAATGACCACGCCGGCGAGCGTGCCGTAGGTCTTGTTGTACGAGCCGAAGTTCGCCACGTAGAACGCGAAGCCGGCCGAAGCGACCATCCAGATCAGGAGGGCGAGGAGACTGCCCGGTGTGATCCAGCGGAAGCCGCGGACCCTCGCGTTGGGTGTGGCCCAGTACAGAAGCGCGATCATGATGGTGACCAGGGCCACCAGCACCGGCCACTTCGCGATCGACCACACGGTGAGCGCCGTGTCGCCGACGCCGAGTGCGGTGCCCACCTCCTGGGCGAGGCCACCGGTGAACACCACGATCAGCGCGCTGATCACGGCCATGACCATCAGGACGACCGTCACGCCGACCCGGACCGGCAGCACCTTCCACACCGGGCGCCCCTCGGGGACGTCGTACACCGCGTTCGCGCTCCTGATGAACGCGGCGACATAGCCGGAGGCCGACCACACCGCGAGCGCCAGACCCACGATCGCCATGACCGAACCGAGCCCGGCGTTGCCCTGCATCTGCTGGACCGCGTTGGTGAGGACGTCTCGCGCCGCCCCGGGGGTGAGCGTCCGGATGTTGTCCAGCACCTGCTGCGTCGCCGACCGGCCGACGATCCCCAGCAGGGACACGAGCGCCAGCAGAGCCGGGAACAGCGCCAGGATCGAGTAGTACGTCAGGGCGGCGGCCCGGTCGGTCAGCTCGTCCTTCTTGAACTCCTTCAGGGTGCCTTTCAGCACCGACAGCCAGGAGCGCCTCGGCAGGTCCGTCGGACTGTCCGGCGCCCGCCCCTCCACCTGCTCGTCCGGCCCCTCGGCGGTCGGCGCCCGCCCGTTCCCGCCCTCGCGATCGGCCGCTACGTGGTTGCCGTGCCGCTTGTGCGGCTTCAATGTCCGTACCATTCCCCGCGAGTATCCGGCCCGGCGCCACTCATGCCGGATTGGCGACATAGCGGACTTTTCGGTCGTAAGGCGAGGTGGTTCCGGCCGTGGGCCGGGAGCCAGATGACGACACCGACTGACCATCACCGGCGCAGGTCACTTCGTCTCGAGTCGCGTCCCACGGGTCTCCGGCAGAAGGGCGAGAAAGATGATCGCGGCCGCCAGTTCCAGTGCGAGGATGTAGTAGCCGAGAGCGAGTGGCCGGCCGTGGCCGATGGTCCAGGTGGCGATGATGGGCGCGCTGCCGCCGAAGACCGTGACGGCGACGTTGTAGGCCAGGCCGACCCCGGAGGTCCGTACCCCCGTGGGGAACAGCTCGCAGAACACCGCCGCGACATTGCCGTAGGTGAGGGCGAGCAGCAGATTGCCGGCCACCGCCACCAGCAGGTAGGTGAGCGGCGTCGGATGCTGCAACAGGCGCAGCATCGGGTAGGCGAGGACCGCGAAGCCCAGGGCTTCGGCGATGATCAGCGGACGTCGGCCGGTCTTCCGGTCCGAGACCATGCCGACCAGGGGCAGCACGAGCACGAAGGCCGCGAGAGCGACGCAGTTCAGGGCCAGACCGGTCTTCAGCGGGAACCCTCCGACCAGGTGTGCGTACGTGGGCAGGAAGACCTGCCAGGTGAAGTACGTGACCTGGCTGAACTGAATCACCATCACCAGAAGAAGGCTTCGCGGGTACCGTTTCACGGCCGTCCGCAGCGGCTTGCTCTCGACCTGCCCTGTGGACTGCAGTGCGGTGAAGAGCGGACTCTCCGGAACCGCGCGCCGCAGGCGGAAGCCGTAGAGACAGAGCGCCGCCCCGATCAGGAACGGGATGCGCCATGCCCAGTCGGCCACCACCTCCTTCGGGAAGACGGTGGTGAGCGTGGTCGCCACCAGCGTGGCGGACAGGATTCCGAGACCGGCGGTCATGTACTGGACGGCGCCGGTCGTCGCCCGGCGGTCGGCCGGCGCGTGCTCGACGATGAAGGTGGAGGCCGCCTGGAATTCGCCGGAGTTGGAGACGTTCTGCACGGCCCGCCCGACGACGAGACAGATGGGCGCGAGCACACCGATACTGCGGTAGGTGGGCGACAGGCCGATGATCAGCAGCCCCGAACCCATGAGGAACAGGCTGAGCGAGAGCAGTTTGCGACGGCCCCGCCGGTCCCCGTAGGGCGACAGGAGCATCGCGGCCGCGGGACGCACGACGAAGGCGACGCCCACCACGAGACCGTAGGTGTAGAGCAGCGCGAACGCCTTGTTCTCCACGGGGAAGAACTGCTGGGCGAAGACGGGTGCGAGCAGGGAGTAGATCGTCGCGTCGTAGTACTCGATGAGGTTGCCGATCGCCCCTGCCCTGATCGCCTTGCGGGACGGGTCGGCGAAGGCGGTCCGGCCTTTCACGGGTACGTGGGTGGGGGGCAAGGCGACTCCAGGGGTGCGGGAGGCCGCTCGGCGCGACGCGCGTGCGGTGGCCTCGGACGGACCGCCACGACGCCTACGGGATCACCTTCGCGGGGCAGAGCGCGGTGCTGTGCTCCGAGGCGTCCTGCGGGAGGGTACGGGCGGTGTCTGCCGGCATCGTGTGTCCGGTCAGCAGCCTGAATTGCTCGCGTACCTCTATGAACAGCACCGACCGGCCGTCGATGGCGGGCAGCCCATGGGCGCGGGCCGCGGTCATCAGCGCGGTCGGCTCTTCCCCGTAGACGAGTTCCAGCACGACGGCTCCGGGATCGGCGGTCGTGAGCTGGAACGGAGGGCGGTCGGTCAGCGGGGTGGCGTGCACCAGCAGCGAGTGCCCTCGGGCGGAGAACGCCGGGAGGGGCACGAACGGCAGGCCGACCAGCGAGGCGGCCCGCAGACCGCGGTCCCGGCTCCGGTTCACCATGGTCACCCGGGCACCGGCCTGACGCAGCGCCAGGGCGACGGCCCGTCCGGCGCCCCCGCATCCCACGACGGCCGTACTGCGTCCGGCCGGATCGATGCCGGCTGCGGCCAGCGAGTCGAGCACGCCTGCCGGGTCGGTGGTGTCGGCGTGCCGGCGACCGTTCTCCAGCGACAGTACGTTCGCCGCGGCGGCGCCCCGCGCGGCCCGGGAGGCCGTGTCGGCCAGGGCCAGAGCGTCCTCCTTGTGCGGCGCCGTCACCGTGAGGCCGCGCAGCGGGAGCCCCGCGTGTGTCCCCAGGGAAGCCGTCGTGTGCAGGAGGTGGGACAGTGAGCGGCTCGGAAACGGGAGGTAGAGCGCCCGCAGGCCCAGCGCGCGCAGGGCTGTGTTGTGCAGGCGGGGAGAGAGCGAGCGGCCGGGAGACACACCGGCGATGCCGTAGAGATGATCGAGTCGAGGCAGGGCGGGCAGCCCGTAGTCCACGACGAGCTGACGCAGGCTCGGCATCCCGTCCGGCCCTTCGGCGCCGGCGTGACCGAAGACCACGGGTGCACCGAGCCAGGGAGCCAGGATCCGGGTCCAGATCCCGGCCGGGCCGGAGGCGAAAGCCGTGACGTCGGGCCGGTCCAGGGCGCTGAGGAACATCGGCGCCGATGTGCTGCCTTCGGTGGTCGGACCTACCGACAGCAGGTACAGCGCCGCGGGGACGGCCGCCATCGCGTCGAAGATCCGGAACAACCCGTCGCGTCCGGTTTTCCCGCCGTGCCAGGAGATCCGTCGCCGGTGGGGTGGGACGCGGGCCAGCACGTCGGGCGTCAGGTCGTGGGGCCATTCGAGATCGACCATGTCGTACCGGTCGGCGGCGTGCGCCAGCCTGGTCTGCCGCTCGCCGGACCGTCCCTGGTGACGACCGCCGTGCCGCTGGCTGCGCAGGCAGTACGTCAGCGAGCCGGTGAAGTTCCGCCGCAGCCACCTCGGTTCTGGGTCACCCACCAGGTCGGCACGGACCTCCAGCCCGTCGGCGAGGGGGTCGACACCGCTCAGCGGGTCGTGGTCGAGGTCGTCGGGAGAGGTCAGGACGGCCACCAGCTGTGCCCGTCGCCCCCCCTGTCTCATGCGTGCCACTGGATGTACTCCTCCGGGCGGACCCTCGTGAACTGGCCAGCGGCCGGCAGACGAACGTCTGCCAGTAGACCGCACGGGACGACATGATCAAGGAGGCGCGCACGCGGTGGAGAGCCACGTGGGCAGACATCCCTCGAAAGCATTGATCAACTGTGCGGCTCGGTTGACGTTCAGCGTCGTGGCGCCGGTAACTGCTGTGGCTGCCTCGCCGTTTCACCCCGATGTTCCCGACTTCGGCGCCCGTCGTCGCTCGGCGAGTGCACGCACCAGCAGGCCGAGCAGCACGGCGGTGCAACCGATCGCGCAGACAGTGAAGACAGCCACGTAACCGTCATCCGTCGGGTAGCCGTCGGGGGCGGTGTGGGCGGCGAGGATCACTCCGGTCGCGGCGCTGCCGATCGCGCTGCCGACGACACGGAGCACATGGTTGAAGCTGGTCGTGGATCCGAGGTCGCCGCCCGGGACCGCGGTGTGGATCAGGGCGGCCACGACGGCCCAGACGATGCTGCTGCCCAGGCCGAAGGTCAGTATGGCGAGGAGCAGGTGCCACAACTCGTCGTGGTGAGCGGCCAGGGCGACATGGGTACCGGTGAGCAGGACTCCGCCGAGCGAGAGCAGCGCGTACGGCCCCGTGCGGACGGCCGGACGACGTGCCAGCCGGCCCGCGAGCTGGCTCCCGGCCGAGAACGGGAGCATCACACACCCGGCCGCGAAGACCGAGAGCCCAAGCCCGTACCCCGTGCCGACGGGCACTTGCACGAGAGTGGCGAGAGCGGAGACACCGATGAACGTCGCGGCGCCTAGTACGACCGTGGCGAAATTGGCCAGCAGCACATCGGGATGGACGAGCAACTCGGGCCGGACCAACGGCTGGGCGACGCGCCGCTCCCACCATGCCCATGCGGTGAGCAGCAGCCCGGCGTCCACCAGCACGCTCAGCACGATGGCGGAGGTCCAGCCCCAACGCGACCCCTGGCTCAGTAAGAGGAGCAGGCTCGCCAGACCTGCCACCAGAAGAACGGTGCCCGCCAGATCGGCGCGCGCGGAGGAGGACAGCGCGCCGGGGCCGGCGCCCGGCCCGGCCGCCGGGCGCTCGTCCTTGGGCAGAATCAGCAGGGCCCCCACGACGGCCGGTGCGGCGAAGCCGGCCGCACACCAGAACCCCCAGCGGTGGTCGAGGTATTCGGCGATCAGGCCGGTCAGCGGGAAACTGAGCCCGGCCCCGGTGGCGGCGGTGACCGTGAGGGCGGTGATGCCGTCCGGCACCTTCGCCGGGGCGAGGTGACGGTGCGCCAGGGCGATCGTCATCGGCAGCATTCCACAGGCCGGGCCCTGGAGCGCCCGACCGATCAGCAACTGCGGGAAAGTCGCGGCGATCGCGGCCAGCAAGGAACCCGACAGCGTCAGGACGAGCACCCCCACCAGCGCCCACCGACTGCGGTGCCCGTCGGCCAGCCGGCCGAGCACCGGGGTGCTCACCGCTCCCACGAGCAGGGTCACCGTCAGCATCCACTGGGCCGAACTCACCGGCACGTGATGCGCCCGGGCGATGGAGGGGATCAGCAACGCGCCGAGCGAGCTCACCATCGTGGTCGACAGCGCGCAGTAGATGAGCAAGGGCCCCACCGCGTTCGGTCGTCGCCGCACTCGTGGGCCCATCGCCACCGCCTTCTGGAAGCGCTCGCTCGGATCACCCTCGATCTGGCTCTCGCGCAGTGGTGCGAACCCTGCGGTCACTCTCCCGACGGCGTGTCACTGGGCCGAACGGCGGTCTGTGTTCCGGGCGGGGATATCACCACGCGATCAGACCATCGGGAACCACCATTTCAACCCGAGTACCGTTTTACGATTTTCGCGGGATACGGGATCTGTCGTGAATCCGCAAGCTCGCACGGGCAGAGGGCTGGGGCATTCGACCGGCGCACGCGGGGCGCACGCACCATGACGTCAATCGTGCTCCTGTGCGACACCGCGAACAATGTGTCCCACAGCGGCATCCGGAGAGGAATTACCCCTGAAATCCCGGGACTTGAGGCACTTGCGCGGTGCATCGGATCCCTGCACACTGCGAATTGACGAACCCTTCTTCTGGGCCGCTCCGGAGGACCCTGCGTATGGCTTGGCTCGCGCTCGGATACTTTCTCGCCTACATTCCCTACGCCATGCTCGTGAAAGCGATGGCCACCGGGGTTTCCCCGCTGGCCGGGAGCCCGGTCGACGGTCTGGTGCTGCTCCCGGCGGCCGCCCTCGGACAACTCGCCGTCATGCCGTTGTTCCTGGCGGCCAGCGGATGGTGGCGTTACGGCCGGCAGCATGAGATACCCGGAGTGGGGCGTGTCCGCGGGCCGGGAAGAGAAACGCTCCTGGCGGGGTTCTTCACCGCGCTCGTCATCGGCACCACCACGCTGAATTTCACGTTCGCCGGTGTCTCCATCCTCCTTGTGTTGCTTCTGATGCGTGGGGGTGTGCTGATCATTTCCCCGCTGGTCGACTCGGCACGTAAGCGAAAGGTCTCGGGTTCCGCGTGGGCCGCTCTCGCTTTCAGTCTGCTGGCGGTCTCGGTGGCTCTCGGCGATGTGGACAGTTATCACCTCACTCTGGCGACGGTTCTGAGCGTGCTCACCTATCTCGTCGGGTACGTGGGGCGATTCGAGATCATGAGCCGCGTGGCCAAGACCGGAGTGAAGGAAACCGATCGCCGCTATTTCGTGGAGGAGCACGCCGCCGCCCCGCTTTTCCTGGTCGGGATTTCGGCGGCCGCGGCCCTGGCGGGACAGCCGGAGCTGCGCTCCGGGTTCACCACCTTCCTCGGCACCCCCGCCGCCTGGGGGGCCTTCGGGATCGGCGTGGCCTACGAGGTGCTGTTCGTCTTCGGCACGCTGATCTACCTCGACCGCCGCGTGTACACCTGGTGCGTCCCGGCGAACCGGTGCGCCAGCCTGCTGTCCGGCCTGGTCGCCTCGTACGCCCTCGCCGGACTGGCCGGGCTGCCGGTCCCGGGGGACGCACAGCTTCTCGCGCTCGTCTTCATCGGCATCGCCATCGTGTCCTTGTCCTACCCCGCGACGGCCTCCTGGTGGCGGGAACGCGGCATAGGCACGCGGCGGGTGCTGTTCGTCTGCGGCGGCAACACCTCCCGTTCGCCCATGGCCGAGGTCATCGCCAGGAACCACGCGGTGCGGGCGGGACGTTCCGCGAGGCGGGTGCGCTTCGCCAGCGCGGGAGTCACCCCCGCCCGCGGCGGAGCGCCGCTGGCCCCCGCCGCCCGGACCGCGCTCGCCGACCTCGGCATCCGGCGGGTGCCGGGCCCCGTCCATCCTCGCCGCCACCGGGCGAGGCCGGTCACCCCCCAGCTGTGCCGGGACAGCTCCGTCATCTACTGCATGACGCGCGCGCACCGCGACGCCGTGGTCGCCCTGGCGCCCGACGCGGAGCACCGCACCCTCTGTCTGGACCCGCACGGCGACATCCCCAACCCCGAAGGGCAGTCGCCCGAGGTCTACCGCCAATGCGCCCACCGCATCGAGGAATTGGTCCGCACCCGTCTGCACGAGTTCCTCGACGGCGACCCCGGCCTCGACATCCGCCCGGCCGGCGCGGGTTGACATGCCGGATGAGTCGAGATGCCGGAAGAAGTGAGGCGCCCATGACGGCACACACCGAGCCGGCACACACCGAGCCGACGTACGACGGCCTGTCCCTGATCGCGTCCCGTCACTGCAAGCGCGCCTTCCTGGACCGGCCGGTGCCCCGGAGCGTCCTCGCGGAGGTGTTCCTCGCCGCGGGTCAGGCACCCTCCAGCCGCAATCTCCAGCCGTGGCGGGTGACCGTGGTGACCGGCAGCACCCTGGACGCGTTGACCCGTGGCCTCCGCGAAGCCTTCGACCGGGGAGAGCCCGCACGGCCGGACTACGCCAACCGGCCGCCGACGCTCGACGACACCGCGGTGGAACGCGCCCGCGCGGCCCTCTCCGGAGTCCTACGAGCCAAGGGCCGTGCCCCCGACGACACGGCAGCCGCCCGGGACCACCTCCGTGACAATCTGCGCTTCTACGGCGCCCCGGCCGCTGTCGTCTGCCACGTCCCCGGCGACGCGGTGCCCGGCACCTTCCTGGAGACCGGCCTCTTCCTGCAGAACGTCATGCTCGGGCTGGTCGCCCGGGGCCTCGGCAGTTGCCCGCAGTTCAGCGTCGCGGGCTACGCGGACGTGCTGCGCCGGAGGCTGGACATCGAGACCCATCGGATCATCGTCTGCACCCTGGCCGTCGGCTACCCCGACGAGGCGGCACCGGTCAACCGGTTCGTCCCCCCGCGGGCCCGCATCGAGGAGTACGTCCAGTGGGGCTGACTCCGGCACATGAATCTGTGAGAGGGAGAACACCTCATGACCATGCCCTCGGTGGCCGGTGCGGCACCATCGGCGGAGCCGTACCCACCGGAAAGCCCCGACATCTCGGCCCTGTCGGGCGACTGGCTCAACACCGACGGGGGAGCGGTGTCCAAGGGCCCTGTCCGGCTGACCGTCGCCCCGCGCGGAACGGGCCTCGCCGTACGGGCCTTCGGCAGCACGGCGGGCGGGCAGCCGTACGACTGGGGTGAGGTACCGGCGGTCCTCTACACCGCGCCGGGCACACCATCCCTGGCCTGGGCGTTTTCCTCCGTCTACGAACTCGGCGGATTCCGCACGGTTCTCTGCGCCTACTACAAGACGGGCATCCTGGTGGCCACCGCCTCCCGTGTCCCCGTCGACGGCGGCGGGCGCCCCGGCGAGTGGTCCCGCTCCTTCTTCCACCGGCTGGAGGAGGGCGCATGACGGCACCGCACACCGACCTGGCCGGGCTCACCGGCGGGTGGGTCAACTTCGACACCACAGCCCTCGGCATCCGGCTCGTCGACGCCGTCGAGGACGAGGGCCGACTCGCGCTGAGCATCGCCGAGGCCGGCCCCGGCGCCGTCGGCACCCGCACCGCACTCACCGCCACACCACTGGTGGACGCGGGCGGGGACGGCCCGGCCGTGGGCTTCCTCGCCGAAGCGCGGCTCGGCACCCGGGACGTCATCCTCTGCGGCTATCTCAACCGCGGCCTGCTGACCATCGACGTCCACACGGCCCACCCCGACGACCAGCGGGCGCCGAACACGATGTACCGCGCCCATTACTACCGTCCGGGACCCGCCCGGCCGTCCGGACCTCCGGAAGGGGTTCCTCTCCCATGACCGCCGACCTGGCGCACGGCTCGCAGGGGCCGCACGGCCCCGTTCTCGGGCATCGTGCCGCCCTGGACAGCGCACGGAAGCTGGCCGTGGAGACGTTCTCCGCCCGCGCGGACGACTACGACCGCAGGGCCGCCTTCCCCGCCGAGGACTTCGACGACCTCTTCGCCGCCGGGTTGCTGGCCGCCGCCGTGCCACACGAGTACGGGGGACTGGGCTTCGGCCCGCAGCAGCGCGACACGCTGCCCCTGTGGGAGCTGACGACCGTCCTGGCCTCGGCGGATCTCTCGCTGGCGCGCTGCTGGGAGGGACACGCCAACTCCCTGGTGCTCATCGACGCCCTGGGAACGCCCGAGCAGAAGCAGCGCTGGTTCGCGGGCGTGGTCGAGCGAGGGGAGAAGTGGGTGGCCTGGAGCGGCGAGCCCCGGGCCCCCAAGCCCGGGGAGACCAGCGGCTTCGGCACCACCCTCACTCCTGTCGAGGGAGGCTGGACCGTGCGGGGCACCAAGGCGTTCGCCACCAGCGCCACGGGCGCCCAGTGGGCCGTCCTGTTCGTCGACCCCGCCGGACCCGGCGGAGCACGGCACGCGCCGGCCGCCCGGAACGGCCGGGCGGCGGGCAGCGGACTGCTCATGCTCGCCTGCGATCTGTCGGACCCGACCGTGAGCGTCGACAGCGCGTGGTGGGACCCGGGGGGCATGCGCGCGACGGTCAGCCATCTGGTGCGGTTCGACGACACGTTCATCCCCCGGGACCACCTCATCGGCGCGCCCGGCAGCTATCTCACCGGGCACTGGCAGGCCGCGTTCGTCCCCCACTACGCCTCCAGCTTCCTGGGCGCCGCCCAGGCGGCGTACGACTACGGACTGGCGTACCTCAGGAAGCAGGGCAAGGGGTGCGACCCGTACGTACGGCAGCGGGCGGGCAGCATGGCGGTCAACGTGGACACCGCCCGCCTGTGGCTGCGCCATGTCGCCGCGTTGTGGGACGAGGGCAGGGTGGACGAGGCCAGGCTCGCGGGCAGCAAGGCCCGGCACGTCGTCGAGCACCTGGCGGAGGAGACCGTGCATCACTGCATCCGGGCCTGCGGCGCCCGCAGTCTGGTCCGTCCCAGCCCGGTGGAACGGATCCTGCGCGACCTGACCTTCTACCAGCGCCACGACAACGACGACCACATCCTCGCCACCATCGGTCGCGCGGTGCTCGGCGAGGACCACGACCCGTCCTTCCACCAACCCTGAGCCGAGTGAGGAGGGACGCGATGCCCGTCCCGGACTGTCGGCCCGTCGCCTTCCCCTTCGACACCCGTGTCCACTCCGAGGTGTTCGAGAGGCTGGCCTGGCTGCGCGAGAACGAACCCGTGACCCGTGTGGTCATCGCCAGCGGGCACGAGGTGTGGCTGGTGACCCGGTACGAGGACGTACGGCAGGTGCTCCGCGACCGGCGGTTCGGTGTGACGGCCAACACCGCGTCCGACGCGCCCAGGTTGTTCACGACTCCGTTCCCGCCCGGTGTCTCCCTCCTGCGGGACACCGAGCCGCCGGACCACGCCCGGCTGCGCCGGCTGGTCATGCCGGAGTTCAGGGCGCGCCAGGTCGAGCGGTCACTGTCGCTGATCCAGAAGATCACCGACGGGCTGCTCGACGCCATGGCCGGGACCGGCCCGCCCGCCGACCTCGTCGCCGACTTCGCACGCCCCCTGCCCATGGCCGTGATCTGCGCCTGGCTGGGCGTCCCGGTCGAGGAGAGCGACCGGATCCTGGCCCTGTCGGACACGATGAACGGCAAGGGCCCCCTGGAGCGGATCACCGGGGCCCAGCGGGAGATGTGCGACTACCTGGAGACCTTGATGGACTCCCGTCGTAGGAGACCCGGCGACGACCTGTTCAGCGCCCTGGTCGCGGCACACGACGAACAGGGCGCGCTCTCCGACGCCGAGTTGACCGGGATGGGCGTGAGCCTGCTGTTCGCGGGCCACACGGTGGTGACGACCGCCCTGACCTCTGCCCTGCGCACCCTGCTGCACCGGCCCGCCGACCTCGCCCGGCTGCGGCACGACCCCGCGTCGGTGGAGCGCGCGGTGGAGGAACTGCTGCGCTACCACCTGGTGCTGAGGGACGGTCAGATCCGGGTGGCCACCGAGGACGTGGACATCGCCGGGGTCACCGTCCGCGCCGGCGAGTCCGTCGTGGTCTCCCTCAACTCCGCCAACCACGACACGGATGTCTTCTCCGACCCGGAAGTCCTCGACCTGGGCCGTGACCCCAATCCACATGTGGCCTTCGGCCACGGCATCCACCGCTGTCTGGCGTCCCATCTGGCGCGGGCGGAGTTGCGCATCGGCCTCACCTCGCTCCTGGCCCGCTTTCCCGGACTGCGCCCGGCCGCCGCCGAGGTGTCGGCCGACTGGAAGGACCATCAGCGCCTGCAGGCACTCGCCGCCCTCCCCGTCAGTTGGTGAGCGCACATGGCCTTCCATTCCACCAAGACCGGCCAGTTCGCCTACTTCGACACCCAGCTCGGCCGCCCGGACTGGTCGGGGCGCAGGGTGCTGGACTTCGGCGGGAACATCGGCGCGTTCCTGGCGGAGGCCGCGGGACGGGTCGAGCCGTCGCTCTACTGGTGCGTGGACGTGTCGCGGTCCGCGATCGAGGAGGGCCGACGGCGCGAACCGGGGGCCCACTGGGTCTTCTACGACCGGTACAACCCGCAGTTCAACCCTGGCGGCGTCCGCGGGCTCGCGCTGCCCGACCTGGGGTCGCGTTTCGACTATGTCCTCGCGTACTCCGTCTTCACCCACACCCCGGACGACGAGACCCTGGAACTGGTGGACGCGCTGCGGTCGATGCTGACCGACGACGGCATACTCGCCTTCACCTTCATCGACCCGGGCTGGGCGCCACCGGGCGAGGGGCAGCAGCCCAATGTGCTGTGGCGACTGAGCAGTTGCTCCCTGGGGAACGCGACGGCGTCGCCCCCGGTTGAGGCGCACGTGGACGCCGCCGTCGAGCGGGCGCGCGAGGCGCCCTGGTGCGCGGTCGTGGACCAGAGCCTGCTGTTCGACGCCAGCGCCCCGGTCGGCCCGTGCGGACGGTACGACGTGCTCTGGAGCCCGGACCACGCGAGGTCACTGTTTCCGTCCGCCGAGGTACGCCCCCCTGCGGCACCGGAGCGGCAGCACTGCTGTCTGATCGGCCCGAAGGACTGACAGCGCCCGCCTTTGTGGGGCGGGCGCTGTCAGGGGACCGGCTGCCGGAAGGTGTCAGCGGCCGGCCGTGTTGGTGTGCCAGATCGCCTTGCCCTTGTTGTAGATGACTACATTCCCGTCGGTCTGGACGACGAGTTGGGCCTCCGGGTTGCCCGCGGTGCCGGAGCTGAAGAGCTTCTTGTCCTTGTTCTTCGGGTCGATGACGAAGAGCTCCCCGTCCTTGAACCACGCCTGCGCCTTCGGACCGGCTGCGGTCTTCGCCGACCAGCGGACCTTGTTGTTCTTGCTGTCGACGACCTGAAGGTCGCCGCCCTCCGTCAGGAACAGCCGCACCGTGCCCGAGTCGACGGTGTCCCGCTCCGTGTTGTCGAAGCTGTCGGAGGTGAAGACCGTGTTCCCGTGGACGACCATGTTGGTGTTCATCCGGCCCTCTGCCAGCTGGTCGATGACCGAGATCGACGGCATGAAGGCGTACACCGCACCCTCGGTCCGTACGAACTGGGCGAACTTCAGCGGGACCGGCTCGCTGCTGCCCTCGTGCACCCAGGAGACCACGGTCTCCTCGCCGGCCACCGGGTCGGCGCCGGCGGGGTGCGGGCCGGGGTCGATCTGCTCGTGGTGGGTGTTGGGGTTGGGCTGGGGGAACGTCTCGTCGTTCATCCAGTCCCGCTGGATGAACTCGAACTGCCGGTAGAGGTCGGCCTGGTACGAGACGAAGACCAGACCGCGGGGCGCGTCCGGGCCGTTGAGGGCCGAGGCGGACGGGTCGAACGGAAGGCCGTACGGAATGCCGCGGCGCATGAGGCGGCGGTGGTTGAACTTCGTGTCGTCGACGAACTGGGAAGTCCTGGGGTCCTTGAAGCCGTCCCTGGGGTTGGTCTTGCGCAGGTGGGACCAGAGCGGGGTGACCTTGCCCTCGGGGTCGTCCCTGAACGAGATCAGGTTGTCGCCCGACGATTCCGCGTTGTACGACATGTCGGCGTGCGGGCACTTCGCCACCGGGGTACCGCTGCGCCAGCGTCCGACGAGCCGGGCCGCCAGCCACTCGGTCGTCGCCTCCGGGGGCGCGGCCTTCGCCTCCTTCAGCACCTTCAGCTGCTCGGCCACGCCGGCCCACCAGCCGGGGACGTCCTGGGCCAGTCGGCGCACCACCTGGAAGGAGCCCTTCTGCGCCCACTCCGGGTACGGCAGGGGGTGCGGGCGCTCCCGCTCGAGGCCGACGACGAACTCGCCGGGGTTGATGAGGAGGGTGCCGGGGTGGCCCTTCTCGTAGAGCGGCTGCTCGGGGTCGGGCTCGTCGAGGTACTTGATGGCCGGCTCGCTGACGCCGTCCTTGAATCCGAAGTGCTCCCGGCCTCGGCGCGGACCTTCGAGGGTGGCGCCCTCCTGCTCGTAGACGGTGACGATCTTGGCGCGGGCGAGGTCCTGGCGTACGTCTCCCAGGGTGGCCCGCAGCACGTGCGCCTGGTCGGCGGCGAGGGTGAGCACCGCGTGGACGTTTCCGCCGCCGAAGTTGCCGAAGAGCCAGTTCTGTGGGGCGTTCTGCCCCGTGTCGCCGAGAGCCGCCGCACGGTTGGCCGGGCCCTCCATGAAGGCCTTCAGGGGGCCGTCGGTGCTGTTCTTGCCGACGCCGGGCAGCGGGTTGTTGCCGGTGAGGAACTTCAGCCCGTCGAAGGTGAAGCTGATGCCGTACCACAGCGCGTTCAGGTTCTTCGGATCGTCGCCGCCCGAGTACTGGCGGGCCCGGGAGAACTCCCTGTTGAACTTCGCCACCTGGCCGGTCGTGGCGATGAGCGGCCGCAGCTGTTTTAGCCATGTGCGCGTCATCTGCTGGTCCTCGAACCGCAGGAACACCAACTGCATGTGGTCCTTCTTGAACCCGGCGAGTACATCGCCCTGGATCTCGGTGTCCTCGCGCAGGAACAGCTGGGATTTCGGGTCGGTTGGCTTTTGGGGATCGGCCGGCGCCGTGTACGTGGACATGCGTGCGCTTCCTCCGGGGAATTTCGGCGGCATGTTTTCGGGTCTCCCGTACCCAGCGGAAATGGCGGTGAGTGGAGATTTCGAGCCAAACCTCCCAATGCCATGGATGTTCACCCGGTTGGTGGAGCGCATGCCAGGCGCACCATTCTTGACCGTGCGCCGGTGATATACCCCCGTGCCCCTGATGACCCTTCCGACGTGCATGGAGTGCGTGATTCCTGGTATTTGTTCTTGTTGTTGCAACGGCAGTGTTGCCGGAAAGGATGTGGACGCCTCGGGGCATGTGTTCGTCGCGGGTCACGTCTTGAATTTCCTTTCTCTGGATTTCGATCCCTGATTTCCTCAGGTGGCTAGGAGAGCCATGCCTCCAAAAAAGATTTCTGCGGCCTTTTCGGTGTGCGCGCTGGTATCCGCGCTGGCCGTCACGGCAGGGTTGGCCGCGCCTTCCGTATATGCGCATGACGGTGCCCATCACGAGGGCACGGGCGCGGGCGAAGCCAAGGTCCATGTGCCCGAGCGGCAGGTAAAGAAGGAGATGAGAGCCGACGAGGCCGCCGTCCTGGGTAAGGAGCACGCCCGGGAGCACGCCCGACTCCGGGCGACGGCCAAGGCCCTGGGTGAGTACCCGCAGACGACCCGTACCGAGCGGCTGAAGAAGCTGACGGAGTCCCAGACGGAGACCAACAAGCAGTACGCGCCCGGCCAGTTCGGCCGGTTCGCGGAGTACTTCCCCTCGCCGGACTACGGCGACCACATCGCCATGCTGCCCACCGGCAAGGTACTGCTCTTCTCCTTCGAGCCGATCGAGGACAACCCCCAGAAGGAGACCGCGCCCACCGACGTCATCGGCAAGGAGAACGCGGGTCGCGCGTATGTGTGGGACCCGGACAAGGGCACGGGGCCCGACGCGTTCAAGAGTGTTCCCCCGCCGATGGTGGTGATGCCGGACGGCAAGAACGAGGAGCGCCCGGCGCCGTTCTTCTGTTCCGGCCACGCGTTCCTGCCCAACGGCATGGTGGGCGTGTTCGGCGGCAACCTCGGCGGCAACGGTGGCAGCGGCGCCAAACTGTCACTCGTCTTCGACCCGTGGACCGAGACCTGGCACCGCAACCAGGACATGTCGGTCGGCCGGTGGTACCCCGGAGTCGTGGAGGGCAAGGACGGCCGGCTGCTCATCATGTCGGGCCAGTCGGAGATCGGCTGGGGCACCCCCACACCCGTCGTCGAGCGCTTCCCCGCCAAGTCGCACCCGGTGCCGTGGCAGCGGGACGACGTGCCGGTGAACGTACCGGTCGACAGGTTCCGTGCCGACGCGCCCTTCAGCAGGGACTACCCGCACCTGTTCTCGCTGCGCGACGGCAGGATCTACGGCCTGGGCCGGATGCTCAACGAGCAGTACGTCTTCGACCTGGACACCGAGTCGCGGGGGAAGCTGCCGGACCGGCCCAACATTCCCTGCAAGGACGCGAGGGACGGCAACGGCGAGGGCTGCAATCCGGAGCGCATCAACGGCTCCGCGGTGGCGCTGCCCAACGGCTACGAGGGCCCGGACTCGGTGCTGATCCTCGGCGGCAACCGGGATGACGCGAACACCTACGAGCTGGTCAAGGGCGCGAGCTGGACCAAACGCGAACCCCGTGCGTTCGGCCGGTCGAACGACAGTACCGTCATCCTGCCGGACGGCAAGCTCTTCACGGTCAACGGCTCGTTCCACATCCGCAACTACGGCAACGGCATGTACAACCCGAACGCGCTGCCGAAGTACCGGCACACCGAGGCGCGCGAGGCGGACGGCAGCTGGAGGCTCGGCCCGGTCCAGCGGCTGCCGCGCGGCTACCACTCCAACGCGGTGCTCATGCCCGACGGGCGGATCCTGGTCACCGGGGACGAGGCCCAGCAGATCGCCAACGACCCGGACATCAAGGACGACATGCACGGCAGCATCGAGATGTTCGAGCCGTGGTACATGCACGTCGGCAACCGGCCCCAGCTCAACAGGGTCCCGGCCGGGGCGCTGACCTACGACTCCGCCTTCTCCGTGCAGACCTCGACGCCGGGACGCGTCAACAGGGCCGTCCTTGTGGCACCGTCGACCGCCACGCACTCGACGAACTCCAGCCAGCGCCACCTCCAGGTGAAGATCAACAACCGTGACGGCAACAGGCTCAGCCTGCAGACCCCGGCGACGTCCGCCGACGCCCCACCCGGGTGGTACATGCTGTTCCTGCTGGACGAGCGAGGCGTGCCGAGCACGGCGAAGTGGGTGAAGCTGGAGCCCGCGCGGGCCACGTCCCTCGTCGGGCGCTGATCGACGGATCACCCGTCCCGGGCCGCCCCCTGCCGAGCCGGCTTTCCCGGCGGCAAGGGTCGGCCCGGGGGCCGTAGTCAAAGGTGGCGCGGCTGCCCGGTCCCGGCGCTGCGAACGCGTCGTCCGGGAGGTCTTCGGGATCGAGGCGGCCGTCCGAGGTTCGGATGCTTCGGGTGGGCACCATGGGAAAGGGCGGTGCCACCCCGCAGAACAGCGCCGAACTCAAGGCGGAGGAGTCCAAGACGAAGCGCGGCCCTGCCCATGGCACGGACAAGGGCACCAAGGGCGGTGGGAAAGGTGGAGGTGTGCCGCCGGACCAGCGCTCCGAGCACCCTTGATACATCAGGACGCTCCGAGCACCCCTGATACATCGAGAAGGGTGCCGAAGGCCGCGGTGAGTCCTCGAAGCGGGACAAGGAGATCGCGGCACGGACACCGGATGTCCGGCGACGCCCGCGAGGTCACGGCCGTGATCGCGTCCCTCGCGGGCCCGGACCCTTCTACGAAGCACCGCACACATGATCGACTGATTCACTCGTTCGGCGGCAGTCTGAACCGGCCGCCGATTCCTTCAGGCGCCTGGCCTCAGTCAGGCATTCTTCGAGCCCGGCAGTCAGAACGCCCCTGCTGCGGGAGCCCGGCGACGCAGCGCGTTCCGTGCGGGACGAAGAGTGAGAAATGCGCTTGTTCATGACGAGCTGTCTCCAAGTGTTTGAGACAGCCGGGACAGCGGCACTCGCGAATCCGTAGCACGAGCCCCGCAAGCCACCGGGACGGAGCGGCCACCCCATGCGCACCCTCGGCATCAACGCCCTGTTCCTCGACCAGGCCGCGACCGCGCCCGGACCGCCCACCCGCCACGAAGGGACGACGATGCCCTTGACCAGCGCGCTCATCCCGCCCGCGGCGACCTGGCACCGGCTGAGCGGACCCCGGCGTCACCGCGACGTCCCCTCCTGGCGCGAGGTGGCGGCATGAGCCCCGTCAAGGCCGTGCTGTTCGACCGCGACGGCACCCTCGTCCATGACGTCCCCTACAACGGCGACCCCGACCGGGTCCGCACGGTCGACGGAGCCCACGAGGCGGTCGGCCTGCTGCGCTCGCGCGGCATCCGCACCGGGGTCGTCACCAACCAGTCCGGCATCGCGCGCGGGCTGCTCACCGACGCCGACGTGCGCCGCGTCAACCGCCGCGTCGACGAGCTCCTCGGCCCCTTCGACGTCTGGTCCGTGTGCCCGCACGGCCCCGACGACGGCTGCCACTGCCGCAAGCCCGAACCGGGCCTGATCCTGTGGGCGGCCGGCCGGATCTGTACCGCGCCCGCCGACTGCGTCGTCATCGGCGACATCGGCGCCGACGTCGAGGCCGCCCGCCGGGCGGGCGCCCAGGGCATCCTCGTCCCCACCCCGCGGACACGGCCGGAGGAGACGGCGAGCGCCGACCATGTGGCGCCGGACCTCCTGACCGCCGTACGCGCGGTGCTGACAGGGCCACCGCTCCGGAGCGCCCTGGCCACCGAAGCCGCCCACGACGCCGACGGGAGGCCACGGTGAAAGCGCCCGGCACCCGCCTCGACAGCTTCGGCGACGTACCGCTCGACGGGCCGGCCCGCCTCGCCGCCGCTGTCGGCACCCCGTCGTCTCGCTCTGCGCGCCGGACGCGCCTGGCGCGCCGGCCGAGCGCCGCGGCCGTACGGCGTGCCCTGCGTGCTGCTCGGCGACCGGTCGGTGGCGCCCTGCGTGGCCCCGTCGAGAGAGCCGATGGGGGAGATATGTCCTCCGCACCGACCTGCCCGAGGCCGCGCCGCTCGAGGAGTGGGGCGGGCAGGCGGTCCTGCTGGCGTACCTCGACGGCCGCTCCGCCACCGCGCCGACGGCACGTGTACGGGAAGGAGCCCCATGAACACGCCCCCCCGTCTGCTCGTCCTGCGCGCCCTGGGCCTCGGTGACCTCCTCGCCGGTGTCCCCGCGCTGCGCGCGCTGCGCCGGGGCCTCCCGGACCACGAACTGGTGCTGGCAGCCCCGGCCGAGCTCGCCCCCGTGGCGGCCGCGACGGGAGCGGTCGACCGGCTGCTGCCCGCCTCCGCCCCCGGCCGCGCCGTACCCCGCAGCCTCGACTGGACCGGGCCCCCACCCGACGTCGCGGTCGACCTGCACGGCAACGGGCCGCCCAGCCACCGGCTCCTGCAGACCCTGCGTCCCCGCCGGCTCCTGGCCTTCGCGCACCCCGACACGCCCGAGATCGACGGACCGCCCTGGTACGCCGAGGAACACGAACGGGACCGCTGGTGCCGCTTCGTCGAGGCGTACGGCATGGCCGCCGACGCCTTGGACCTACGGCTGCCCCGCCCGGCGGACCCGTCCCCGGCGCCCGGCGCGATCGTCCTGCACCCCGGTGCCGGAGCGCCGTCACGCTGCTGGCCCGTCGACCGCTACGCGACCGTGGCCACCGCCCTGCGCGAGCGCGGCCACCGGGTCGTGGTCACCGGGGGAGCCGGCGAGGAGGACCTGGTGGCCCGGCTGACCAAGGAGGCGCGGCTGCCCGACACCGACGTGTTCGGCGGCGGCCTTCCCTTCGGACGGCTCTCCGCGCTCGTCGCCGGCGCCCGCGCCGTGGTCAGCGGCGACACCGGCATCGCCCACCTCGCCGTGGCCCACGCCGCCCCCTCCGTCACCCTTTTCGGCCCCGTGCCGCCCAGCCGCTGGGGCCCACCCGCGCATCCACGCCACCAGGTCCTGTGGCACCCGGGCCCGGACGGCGACCCCCACGGGCGCCGCACCGACCCGGTCCTGTCGCGTATCCGCCCCGAAGACGTCCTGGAAGCCTTCGGCCGACTCACCGACATCCCATGACCCACCGACATCCCATGCCCCACGCATCCGTCGGCGTCGTCATCGCCACCCGCAACCGCGCGCCCTCGCTCGCGTGCACCCTCCGCCACCTCCTCGACCTGCCCGAGCGGCCTCCCGTCGTCGTCGCCGACAACGCCTCCACCGACGGCACCCGCGACCTGCTCGCCCGCGGCTTCCCCCAAGTGCGGGTGCTGAGCCTGCCGTTCAACCGGGGGGCCCTCGCCCGCACGGACGGAGTGCGCGCCCTCGACACCCCGTACGTGGCGTTCAGCGACGACGACTCCTGGTGGGCGCCCGGCGCGTTGTCCGGGGCCGCCGACCTGCTCGACCGGCATCCCGCGCTCGGAGCGGTCACGGCACGCATCGTCGTCGAACCGGACGGCACCGAGGACCCGATCGTCACCGAACTGCGCGACTCGCCCATCCCCGGGCCGAGCTGGCTTCCGGGACCGGCTCTCGGCTCCTTCCTCGCCGCCGCGACCGTACTGCGGGCCGACGCCTTCCGGGCCGCCGGCGGCTTCCATCCCCGGCTGTGGCTCGGCGGCGAGGAGGAACTGCTCGCCGCGGACCTCGCCGTCGACGGCTGGTGGCTGACGTACGCCGACCACCTGACGGCCCATCATCATCCGTCGGTCGTCAGGGACGCCACGCTGCGCCGGACCCACGGCATCCGCAACACCCTGTGGTTCACCTGGCTTCGCCGCCCGGCGGGTCGTGCACTGCGCCGCACCGCGTACCTGGCCCGCACGGTCCCTCGCGACACCACGTCTGTGCTGGCCTTCGCTGAGGCGGCGGCCGCGTTGCCGTGGGTGCTGCGTGAACGGCGGGTGTTGCCGGCGGAGGTCGAGTCACGGTTGCGGCTGCTGGAGGATCCCCAACGCCGGTCGACCG
Source organism: Streptomyces sp. CA-210063 (assembly GCF_024612015.1). Lineage (NCBI taxonomy): Bacteria > Bacillati > Actinomycetota > Actinomycetes > Kitasatosporales > Streptomycetaceae > Streptomyces > Streptomyces sp. CA-210063. The sequence continues at coordinate 1,982,272 of NZ_CP102512.1, read as the reverse complement.
CCCGCCGGTACACGGGCTGAGCGGGGCCACGCCGGCATCCTGGCCGGAGATCCACGACCGCCCCGCCCGCCGCTCACGGCTCCGACCCCGTCCAGGCCGGGGAAAGCCACTCCAATGGACCTCCCGGCGGGGTCCATTGCCACCGGGCCCCGTCGTGTGGCGCTCACGGCCGGGGGTTGGCTGCCCTCCTCCTCGGCGGCCCACGGTCCGGACGCTGCGACGGCGTACTGCTGGGCGCTGCGACGGCGTACTGCCGGGCGCGTGCATGTGCCGTGCGCTGCCCGCCGGTCAGCCGGCCGCGTTGTCGACGCGCAGCCGCACCTGCTCCTCCAGCCGCTGAAGGCTGCTCTCCAGGGCGTCGCGGACGGCCTTCTCGCCCGGGTCGTGGCTGTCGTCGAAGAACGACAGGTGCACCGTCACCTCACTGGCTCCGCTGCCGATACCCGCTACCTGGAGCCACCCCGCGTAGCTGCCTTGGTCGCGGGTCCCCCATTCGAGCCGCATCTGGTCCCGCTGGGCGCGGAACAAGGCGGAGGTGTCCTCGTCGGTGCGGTCCTCGTGCACGGTGACGGCGGGAAGATCCCCGGCGTTCACGTGCAGGTCCTGCGGCAGCCAGGTCTCCAGCTGGTCGACATGGGCGGCCTGATCGAAGATGTGTTCGGGTAGTGCGGGCATCGTCCGTGAACGTTCGTACTCGGTCATCGCGGAACCGTCCTAGCCTCGGGGTCGTACGGCGGAACGCGTGCCCGGCCCGCCCGAACCCAATCCCCGCCGCTACCGGTCGCCCATGGCGCGGTGATCGAGGGGGGAACCGTCCGGGCAGGCCGGGGCCATGGTGTCGACTCGGCCGAGCCGACGATGAGCGCGGATTCCACCGTCTTGCTAGTCGTTGCCGAAGACGGACTTCTGCACGTCGTTGGGTCCGTCGAACTGCTTCGTCCCGGACTGGGAGATCTTCTTGACGACGGCGTCGTCGGCGCCGTTGTTCTCGGCCAGCGAGATGAGATCGTCGCTGCTGGCCGGATAGTCGGCGTCCTTCAGGGCCTTCTGCAGGTCGAGGGGACTGATCTCTGCCATGGCGTTCTCCGTTCCGTGTGGCGCGGGGCCGCGCCGCCGGCCGGTACCCGACGGGCTGCCGTGCCAATCGATGTTTGCGACGATGCCGAAGCCGCCCCCGTCCGCCTGCCTGGTCAGCTCCGCCGTGCGGATGCCCTGCGTCCTCCCCCGTAGCCCTGAACGGGCATGGGAGGTGCCCCCAGGCGTCGTGGCGCCAGTCCATGGCGTAGGCGGCCACCCGTTCGGGTGGCAGCGGAATGACGTGGTCAGCCGTCACGTCGACCGTCATGACTTCACGGTCCTCTGCCCCATGCGTCCAGGGTGCCCCGCAGCGGCGACGGATGCGCGTTGCCGCCGCTGCGTGAGCGGAGCCCCGCAGCCGGTCACCAGCCGGTCACCAGCCGGTCACCAGCCGGTCACCAGCCGGTCAGCAGGAGGTGGTTGAGGAGCAGGGCGAGGGCGGCCTGGGTGGTGAGCCAGGCGCGCGGCCGGGTGAGGAGAGCGCAGGCCGGGAGCAGCCACAGCGCGAACGGCAGCCAGATCCGTTCGGTCTCGGCCTTGCTCATCCCGGACAGGTCGGCGACCAGCAGGGCGAGCGCGGCGGCCGACACGAGCAGGGCGAGGCGGAACTCGGCATCGGGGCCGCCGGGCCGGCCCGGGCGGGGCAGGATGCCGTCCCGCCGCCGGGGTACGAGGCGGTGGCGCCGCCGGACGAGCGTGACACCTGCCCGCCGCAGGCCCGCCACGGTCGCCAGGCCCACGACGAGCACCGTGCACGCGAGGTTCGCCCACACCCAGTAGCCGTACGGGCGGAAGCCGCCGGCACCCTGGTGGTAGCGCCGGACCAGCAGGTGGTACGCCTCCCACCAGTCGAACCCGGCGAGGGTGAACAGCAGCGGGACGACGGCGAGGCCGGGGAGCAGGAGGAACAGCCCCCGGGCGGGATGCCGGAGCTGGTGCCGCCCCAGGACCAGCACGCCTGCCGCGATCAGAACGAACAGCGTGAGCCCGTACGACAGGTAGCAGGTCAGGCCGAAGAGCAGCCCCGAGCCGAACGCCGCCGTCCGGCGTCGGAGTGCCGTGCGTCCGGTCAGCGCGAGCGCGAGCAGGGCCACGGACCACGCGGCGACCGCCGCGAAGTAGCCGTCGGCGGAGGTGCCCATCCATACCGCGGCCGGCGCGAGGACCAGGAAGGGTGCCGCCCGCCTCGCCAGGGCCTCCCCGGCCACGGCCCGGACCGTGACGAGCACGGCCGCGCACGCCGTGGCGCCGACGGTGACGCACCAGACGCCGGCCCATGCTCCGCCGCCCAGACCGATCCGGTCGAGCAGCACGAAGGTGAGGGTGGCCGCCGGCGGGTGTCCGGCGACGTGCGGGGGCCACTGGTCCGGGGAACCCTCCAGGATGTGGCCGGTGAAGGTACGCAGGGTGCCGGGGATGTCGTCGAAGCGGTCGATGACCTGGAGGTACTCGTACCTGGTCGTCAACCGCCGCGCGATCCCGCGGTGCCAGCCGTCGACGAGGGCGAGGGACCACGTCCAGGCCATGGCGGTGGCCCAGGAGGTCCACAGCAGGGAGCGCCAGGGCAGCCGGGCGGCGAGCTGAGGGCCGTACGCCACGACCGCGACCGCGACGGCCAGTGCGGCCGGGGTGCCGGGGCCGGTGTGCGGCAGCCAGTTGGCGTACAGCGGTGGCCAGCCCACGTGGAGGACGTCCTTGGCGCGTTTGATGGCGACGCCGACCAGCGCGGCGGCCACGACGAGCAGGACAGCGGCCACGGCCGCGTACAGATCGCGCCGGAGGTCGCGGTCGCGCAGAGCACTGTCGCAGAGGTCACCGTCGTCGGGAGCACGGTTGCGGAGATCGCGGGTCACGCGGGAACGCTAGGCCGGACGGCCGTCCACGGCCCCCTGACAGGCGCAGACGTCAGCGTTTCGTCATGGGTCGCGGCCCCTCTCGCCCGGGCCTCCGGACCTACGGTCGGGGCATGGCACGGACTCCTTCCTCCCCCGCGTTCTGGCGCAGCCCGCTGCGCGGCCCCTGGCTGACCTCCGTACTCGGGGTGGTGCTGCTCGCCGGGGTCATGGTGCTGTTCGTGACGGGGCTGCTGTCCTACGCGGCGTACAACCCGGGACTGTCGCCCGTGAACGACCAGACCCCCGACAAGGGGATCCTCGGCTTCTACCTGTTCGCCTGGCCGACCGACCCGCCCTGGCTGTACCGCCTCAACCAGGGCGTGCACGTCACGCTCGGCATCACCCTGGTCCCCGTACTGCTGGCCAAGCTGTGGTCGGTGGTGCCGAGACTGTTCCAGCTGCCGCCCGTCCGGTCGCTCGCCCACGCGCTGGAGCGTCTGTCGCTGCTCCTGCTGGTCGGCGGCGCCCTCTTCGAGTTCGTCACCGGGGTCCTCAACGTCCAGCTCGACTACCTCTTCCCCGGCTCGTTCTACCCCCTGCACTTCTACGGCGCCTGGGTGTTCTTCGCCGCGTTCGTCGCGCATGTGGTGCTGAGGGCGCCGACGGCGCTGCGTAACCTGCGCCGCATGCGGGAGCGGGCGCGCGGCGGGGAGCCGGAGGCTCCGCCGGTGTCCTCGGCGGAGCCCTCGCTCGTGTCCCCGGACCCGGCCGAGCCCACCACCTCCCGACGCGGGGCGCTGGGGCTGGTCGGAGGCGGCTCGCTGCTGCTGTTCGTCACCACGGCGGGGCAGAACTTCGACGGGCCGCTGCGGGCCACCGCCCTCCTCGCCCCGCACGGCGGTGCCGAGCCGGGCAGCGGCCCCGGCGGCTTCCAGATCAACAAGACGGCCGCGTCACGCGGGATCAGCGCGGCGGAGACGACCGAGGAGGCGTGGCGGCTGACGGTGACCGGGCCCGGCGGCACCGTACGGCTCAGCCGGGCCGATCTGCTCCAACTTCCCCTGCACAGCGCGGCGTTGCCCATCGCCTGCGTGGAGGGGTGGTCGACCTCCGACCAGTGGTGGCGGGGCGTACGGCTGCGCGACCTCGCCGCCCTCGTCGGGTACGAGGCCGACGCGCCGCCCGACGTCCTGGTGGAGTCCCTTCAGCGGCGCGGTGCCTTCCGCAGGGCCGCCCTGCGCGCCAACCAGGTGCGCGACGCGCGCTCCCTGCTCGCCCTGGACGTCAACGGGGAGCCGCTGACCCCCGACCACGGCTACCCGGCGCGTGTCATCGTGCCCGCCGCGCCCGGTGTCCTCAACACCAAGTGGGTGGCCCGGATGACGTTCGGAGACCTGTGATGGGGAAGTTCCGTCTGCCGCTCGGCAGCCCGTTCCACCTGCTGCTCCTCGCCTGTTCGTTCGCGTTCGCCGGATATGCGGGGGTACGGCTGTTCGCGGACGACTGGTTCGAGGTCGCGCTGTGGTTCGTGGGCGCGGCGGTGGTGCACGACCTGGTCCTGCTGCCGCTGTACGCGATCGCCGACCGTGCGGTCGTACGGGCTTCCGAGGCGGCCGGTCACCGCGAGTGGGTCACGTATGTGCGCGTACCGGCGGCTCTCTCCGGGTTGCTCCTGCTGGTGTGGTTCCCGCTGATCAGCGGCAGGGTGACGGACCGCTACGCGTCCGCCACCGCGCTCTCGGCGGACGGCTTCCTGCCCCGCTGGCTGCTGATCACGGCCCTGCTCTTCGGTGGCTCGGCGCTGCTGCTGGCCCTGCGGCTGCGCAGGGCGACGAAGGACCGGCCGCCCGCCGTCCACTGACCGGCGGCGCGCCAGCCGAGCGGACGGGCGCACCGCAGCAGCGCCGGCGTGCCGAGCCGGGCCCACGGGAACGGGGCATCACCGGCACCGCTGCTGCCGGCCGTCTCGTGGGGGTTGCCGGGACCGCTTCTGTCGGCCGTCTCGTGGGGGTTGCCGGGACCGCTGCTGTCGGCCGTCTCGTGGGGGCTGCCGGGACCGCTGCTGTCGGCCGTCTCGTGGGGGCTGCCGGGACCGCTGCTGTCGGCCGTCTCGTGGGGGCTGCCGGGACCGCTGCCGCCGGCCGTCTCGTGGGGGCTGCTGAGGCCGCTGCTGTCGGCCGTCTCGTGGGCGCCGACGGGACTGCTGCCGCCGGCGGCCCCCACGAGGCGGACCTCGACGCGCTCGTCCACGTCCGCGGGGACCGTCTCGGCGATCAACAGCCCGCCGGGGAGCAGTAGTTCACCGAGTCGACGGAGCAGGGCGCGCGGGTCGCCGCCGATGCCGAGGTTCCCGTCGAGGAGCAGGGCGGTGCCCCAGCGGCCCTCGCCGGGCAGCGGTGCGAAGACCGAGCGCCGCAGGGCCTGCCCGCCGAGTCCCACGGTGTGGGCGACGGCCGCCTCGCTGACGTCGATACCGAGTACGGGCCGTCCCAGCGCGGCGAGTTCCACCACCAGCCGTCCCGGCCCGCAGCCCACGTCCAGCACCGCTCCCTCGCACCGCCGGAGGACCTCCTGGTCCACGGCGTCGGCGCGGGCGCACCACCGCTCCACCTCCAGGGGCAGCAGCCAGCCGTCGTCGCGACGCAGGAAGAGCGGGCCACGGCCGGTGCGCAGGGCCTTGGCGTAGGGATCCCCGGACCAGGACCTCCCCGGGGTCTCCTGTTGCGCGGTGCTCATCGGCGGGTGACCGCCCGCAGCCGGGCCAGCTCCGCCGTGAACCGGCCATGCGGCGCGATCGCGGCGACCGCCTCCGCGTCGGCGGCCGTGTCGACGTCCCGCAGCCGTGGCAGATCGCGGACGCGCAGGCCTGCGGCGACGAGCCGGGCGCGCTGTACGGCGCCGGTGGCGGGCGTGGACATGGGCACGCCGCGCAGGAGGCCCGGGTCCGGTTGGGCCAGGCCCAGGGCCCAGAAGCCGCCGTCCTCCGCCGGACCGAAGTACGCGTCGCACTCGGTGAAGTCGACGGTCAGCAGCTCCGGGGTGACCTGCGGGGTGTCCATGCCGATGAGCAGGGCCGGGCCGTCGCAGCCGGCGAACGCCGCGGCGAGCCGTTCGTCCAGTCCGCCCGCGCACTGCGGTACGACGTCGAAGCCGGGCGGCAGCCAGGGGCCGGGCTCCCCGGCCAGCACCAGCACGCGACGGCGCGCGGGAGTGGCCGCGACGGTGCGCAGGGTGTCGACCAGGGCCGCCTCGGCGAGCGCCGCCGCCTCGATGGCAGTGAACGGCGGGGTGAGCCGGGTCTTCACCCGTCCTGGCCTCGGCTCCTTGGCGATGACGAGGAGCGTGGTCATCGGCGGGTTCCTCCCGCGGTGACGGGCGCGGACGGTTCGTTCAGCACGCGGCTCATGTCCCGAACCGCCTGCCAGGTGCCCCGCCAGGTGCCGGTCACCTTGGAGGCGCCGGTGCGCGGCAGGTACGGCACGTCGTGCTCGGTGACACGCCAGCCCGCGTCGGCGGCGCGCACGACCATCTGCAGCGGATAGCCGCTGCGCCGGTCGGTGAGACCGAGGGCGAGCAGCGGCTCACGGCGGGCGGCGCGCAGCGGGCCGAGGTCGTGCAGGCGCAGCCCGGTGCGGCGGCGCAGCATCAGGGCCAGCGCCAGATTGCCTGCCCGGGCGTGCGCGGGCCACGCCCCGCGGCCCTGCGGGCGGCGCCTGCCGAGCACCAGGTCGGCCCGCCCGTCGGCCACTTCGCGTACGAAGGGGACGAGGAGCGACGGGTCGAGGGAGGCGTCGCAGTCGCAGAAGCACACGAGGTCGGCCGTGGCGGCGGTCAGCCCGGCATGGCAGGCGGCGCCGAAGCCGCGGCGCGGCTCGTGGACCACGGTCGCCCCCAGCTCGCGGGCGAGGTCCGCCGAGCCGTCGGTGGAGCCGTTGTCCACGACGAGGGCACGCCAGCCGGGTGGGACGCGGGCCAGGACCCAGGGGAGAGCCTCGGCCTCGTCGAGGCAGGGGAGCACGACATCGACGTCCGGCGATGTGGGAGAGGTCGTCACGGCTTTCACCCTACGAGGACGAAGTGCGCATATCAGACTTCGGGTTCTTACGAAACGCGGACGTGAGAGACCCCGCGTGCCGGGCGGGCGGTGCGGGAGCAGGGCAGGGTGCGACGCTGGCGGCATGCAACAGCAACCGAGTGGGCCGGCGGCGGCCCGCATCCTGGTGGTCGACGACGACCCCACGGTCGCCGAGGTCGTCGCCGGATACCTCGACCGGGCCGGATACGTCGTGGACCATGCCGAGGACGGCCCGGCCGCGTTGGCCCGTGCCGCCGCCCACTGGCCGCACCTGGTGGTGCTGGACCTGATGCTGCCCGGCATGGACGGCCTGGAGGTGTGCCGCCGGCTGCGGGCACACGGCCCGGTGCCGGTCATCATGCTCACCGCCCGGGGCGACGAGGACGACCGCATCCTCGGCCTGGAGGTGGGCGCCGACGACTACGTCACCAAGCCGTTCAGCCCCCGCGAACTGGTGCTGCGCGTCGAGTCCGTCCTGCGCCGCGCACGGCCCGATGCGGGTACGGGCCTCCTGCGTTCGGCCGGCCTCACCGTCGACCCGGCCGCCCGCCGTGCCGCCCGGAACGGCTCCCCACTCGCCCTCACCGTCCGGGAGTTCGACCTCCTCGCCTTCTTCCTGCGCAACCCGGGCCGCGCCTGCAGCCGCGAGGACCTGATGCGCGAGGTGTGGGGCTGGGACTTCGGCGACCTGTCCACGGTCACCGTCCACATCCGCCGGCTGCGCGGCAAGGTCGAGGACGACCCGGCCCGGCCGCGGCTGATCCAGACCGTGTGGGGCGTCGGCTACCGCTTCGACCCCACCCCCACCCCGGTCGACGCCGATGGCAGGGAGGACTGACGATGGGCGACACCCTGCTGATAGCGCTGTTCGCCTTCCTCGGCGCCGGTGCGGCCGGACTGCTCGGCGCGGCCGCGCTGTGGCTGCTGCGCCGCCGCTCGCTCACCACGTCGCTCACCGTCGTCGCCGCCGTCGCGGTGACCGCCATGCTCGCGGGCACCCTCGCCGTGGCATGGGCGATGTTCCTCTCCGCGCACGACCTGACCGTGGTGACGACGGTCGTGGCCATGGCCGCCGTGGTCTCCCTGGCGACCGCCGTCCTCCTCGGCCGCTGGGTCGTCGCCCGCAGCCTGGCCCTCCAACTCGCCGCCCGTTCCTTCGGCGACGGCGGCGACTTCGCGGCCCCCGACGGCCCGGCGACCGCGGAACTCGCCGCACTGAGCGCCGAGTTGGCCGCCACGAGCGCGAAACTCGCCGCGTCACGGGAACGCGAACGCGCGCTGGAGTCCTCCCGCCGCGAACTCGTCGCCTGGATCTCGCACGACCTGCGCACCCCGCTCGCCGGACTGCGCGCCATGGCCGAGGCACTGGAGGACGGGGTGGCCGCCGACCCCGACCGCTATCTGCGGCAGATCCGCACCGAGGTCGAACGCCTCAACGGCATGGTCGGCGACCTCTTCGAGCTCTCCCGTATCCACGCGGGAGCCCTCGCCCTCACACCGTCCCGCATGTCCCTGTACGACCTGGTGGGCGACGCCCTGGCGGGCGCCGATCCGCTCGCCCGTGAACACGGGGTCAGACTCGTGGGCGAGAGCGTCGAGCCGGTGCCGGTCGAGGTGGACGGCAAGGAGATGAGCCGGGTCCTCGGCAACCTGCTGGTGAACGCGATCCGCCGCACCCCGGCCGACGGCACGGTCGCGGTCGCGGCCGTACGCTCACCCGAAGGGGTCGTCGTGTCCGTGACGGACGGCTGCGGCGGTATCCCCGAGGAGGACCTGCCGCGCGTCTTCGACACCGGCTGGCGCGGCACCCATGCCCGCACCCCACCGGCCGGCGCGGGCCTGGGCCTCGCCATCGTCCGGGGAATCGTGGAGGCCCACCGGGGCTCCGCCACCGTACGCAACATCCCCGGCGGCTGCCGCTTCGAGGTGGTGCTGCCCGCAGCCGCTTCCTGAGGCAGACAGCACCACCGGTCCAGGGGGTCCTACGCGTCACGCAGGCCGGCCCGCGCGAACTCCCGCATCCCCTCCGCGAAGGCGACCTCCGCCTTCCAGCCCAGCTCCGCCCGCAGCCGCGAGGAGTCGGCGGTGATGTGCCGTACGTCCCCGAGCCGGTACTCCCCGGTGACGACCGGCTCGGGCCCGCCGAACGCGGCGGCCAGCGCCCGCGCCATCTCCCCGACCGTGCGTGGCTCGCCGCTCCCGGTGTTGTACGCGGTCAGCGCACCCTCGGCCGAACCCGCCTCCAGCGCCGCGACATTGGCCGCCGCCACATCCCGTACATGGACGAAGTCCCGCCGCTGCCGCCCGTCCTCGAACACCCGGGGGGCCTCCCCACGCGCGAGCGCCGAACGGAAGAAGGAGGCGACGCCGGCGTACGGGGTGTCGCGGGGCATCCGGGGCCCGTACACGTTGTGGTAGCGCAACGACACCGCCGCCCCGCCCGTGGCCCGTGCCCACGCCGCCGCCAGATGCTCCTGGGCGAGCTTCGTCGTCGCGTACACGTTCCGCGGATCGGCCGGCGCGTCCTCGCCCACGAGCCCCGGCGACAGTTGCTCGCCGCATGCCGGGCACAGCGGCTCGAAGCGCCCGGCCGAGAGGTCGGCGACGTCGCGTGGCGCCGGCCGCACCACCCCGTGCCGCCCGCACGCGTATCGCCCCTCCCCGTACACGACCATCGACCCGGCCAGCACGAGCCGCCCCACACCCGCGTCCGCCATCGCGGACAGCAGCACCGCCGTCCCCAGGTCGTTGCGGGACACGTACTCCGGCGCGTCGGCGAAACCCGTACCGAGGCCGACCATGGCCGCCTGATGGCACACGGCGTCGGCCCCGGCGAGGGCGCGGCGGACCGCTTCCCCGTCCCGTACGTCCGCCCGTACGTCCGCCCGCGCGTTCTCGCGGACGTCGAGCACGACGGGCTCGTGCCCGCGCGCCGCCAGCGCCTCCACGACATGGGACCCGATGAACCCGGCACCGCCGGTGACCAGTACACGCATGAGCCCCACGCTAGGGCGCCGCACCCGCCGCGACGGCGGGCGCGCCCGGCACGTCACGGGTCCGTAAGACACCGCGCGGCGGGCGACGAGGCCACGCCCCGAGCATGGTCGCCTACCAGCCGTCCTGGAGGTCGTCGTCCTCCCCGGCCTCCAACAGGGTGGCCGCCGCGCCCACGATCCTCGGATCCGGTTCGCCGACCACCTCGTGGTCCTTGCCGGTGTAGTCGAAGCGGGCCAGCACACTGCGCATGGCCTCCACGCGGGCCCGCTTCTTGTCGTTGCTCTTCACCACGGTCCACGGGGCCTGCTCGGTGTCCGTCTCGCGGAACATGGCGACCTTCGCGGAGGTGTAGTCGTCCCAGCGGTCCAGCGACGCCAGGTCCATCGGGCTGAGCTTCCACTGCCGTACGGGATCGACCTGACGGATCGTGAAACGGGTGCGCTGTTCGCCCTGGGACACCGAGAACCAGAACTTCACCAGGTCCACGCCGTCGTCGACGAGCATCCGCTCGAAGGCGGGCGCCTGCCGCATGAAGCGTCGGTACTCGTCGTCCGTGCAGAAGCCCATGACCCGTTCCACACCGGCCCGGTTGTACCAGGACCGGTCGAAGAGCACGATCTCCCCGGCCGTCGGCAGATGCTCGACGTACCGCTGGAAGTACCACTGCCCCTTCTCGCGTTCGGTCGGCTTCTCCAGGGCCACCACCCGTGCGCCGCGCGGATTGAGGTGCTCGGTGAAGCGCTTGATCGTGCCGCCCTTGCCGGCCGCGTCCCGCCCCTCGAAGACGACGACCAGCCGACGCCCCGACTCCTTGATCCAGCTCTGCAACTTCAGCAGCTCGATCTGCTGCAGCCGCTTGTGCCAGTCGTACTCCCCGCGCTCCATGCGCCGGGAGTACGGGTAGTTCTCCCGCCAGGTGTCCACCGTGCTGCCGTCGGGCCGGATCAGCACCGGGTCGTCGTGGTCGCTGTAGTCGACGCGCATGTCGCTGAGCAGTTCGGTCATTTCTACTCCCCGTGAGAATCAGTGGAACTGCGGCACGATCAGATAGATCCCGTACGCCACCACCGCGGCGCACGCCAGGAAGCACAGCCCGGCCACGCCGAGCCCCACCGCGTCGGTGCCTCCCTCTCCCTCCCGCGCGGTCTCCGCGCGGGCCAGCCCCAGCACTCCCAGGGCGAAGACGACGACCACTCCGACCGTGACCGCGGTACTCACCGCGGCGACCTCGCCGAGGGCGCTCCAGTCCAGCTGCATCGTACGTACTCTCCTTGCTCTCCCCGACGCGGGCGGTTCAGGCGGCGGTGGAGACCTGCGCCGGCACCGCGCCGCGGACACCGACCTCGTGGGTCTCGTTGACGTTGGACGCGTGCACCGGGTCGCGGCGCGACATGAGGACGATGAAGGCGGCCACGGCGAGGGCGAGGAGCGCGATCACCACGAGGCCGAAGTTCCCGCCGTGCGTCACCACGCTCGCGGAGAGACCGCCGACCAGCGCGGCGGCGGGCAGTGTCACCAGCCACGCCACCACCATCCGTCCCGCTGTGCCCCACCGCACCTCGGCGAGACGCCTGCCCAGTCCCGCGCCGAGGATGCCGCCGGAGCACACCTGTGTGGTCGACAGCGCGAAGCCGAGGTGCGCGGAGGTCAGGATGACCGTCGTGGACGCAGCCTCCGCCGCGAAGCCCTGCGGCGACTGGATGTCGGTCAGCCCCTTGCCCATGGTCCGGATGATCCGCCAGCCGCCGAGGTACGTACCGAGGCCGATCGCGAGTCCGGCCGACGCGATCACCCACAGCGGCGGCCCGGCGTCGTGGCCGAGCGCCCCCGCCGAGATCAGCGTGAGCGTGATGACGCCCATCGTCTTCTGCGCGTCGTTGGTGCCGTGCGCCAGCGAGACCAGTGAGGCCGAGGCGATCTGCCCGAGCCGGAAGCCCTTCGTCACCGTCTTCTGCCGGGCCCGGGCGGTGATCCGGTACGCGAGATACGTCGCGGTCAGCGCGGCCACACCCGCGACCAGCGGCGAGGCGACCGCCGGGATCAGCACCTTCTCGACGACCTTGCCGAAGTGCACACCGTGTTCACCGGCGCCCACCCAGACGGCTCCGATCAGACCGCCGAACAGCGCGTGCGAGGAGCTCGACGGCAGCCCGAGCAGCCACGTCGTCAGGTTCCACAGGATGGCGCCGACCAGACCGGCGAAGATCATGCCCGGTGTCACCAGGGTGTCGTCCACGATGCCGCCGGAGATCGTCTTCGCGACCTCGGTGGACAGGAACGCGCCGACGACGTTCAGTACGCCGCTGATCAGGACCGCCGTTCTGGGCCGCAGGGCACCGGTGGCGATGGACGTCGCCATCGCGTTCGCCGTGTCGTGGAAGCCGTTGGTGAAGTCGAAGGCGAGGGCCGTGACGATGACGACGGCCACGAGGAACGTGATGTGGTCCATGCCACCGATGCAAGCAAGCCGAGACGTACGGGCGGCGAAGCGGAGGCAAAGGCTACGCATGCGCGTGGTCATGCCACCTGCAAGTCCGTGCGAGCACCGTCCGCCCGGCGCACTGGGCGTCGACCCGAGACGGCGACCGACCACGCCGGACACATGGAAGGCGCCCTCGCGGCCGGAGAGCGCACAGTCCAGGCCGTACTGGAGGTCCCCGGCGTCCCGAACAGCCGCAGCATCACCATCCCGATCGCAAGCCGACAGCCAAGTGCCCGCAGCCGCACGCGGGTCACCTGTTGCCGCCGGTGGCCGGGCGGATGTACAGAAGGCGATCTTGTACAGAAGGCGATCTCCGCGCTGCGGTGCGGGTCCGAGGAGACCGTGGTCGAGATGGTTCCGAGCGTCAGGTGTGGGCGATGTTGCCCACCGCGGTGCGCAGGTCTCCCTCCTCAGGCCGCAGCGGGGGCAGGGGGGTCGCGTTGGCGGGGTTCAGCGCGTCGAACAGCAGGGCGGTGAAACGGGCCCTCGTCGAGGGGGCGGTGCCGGGGATCGCGAGCCCGGCGACGGCCATGACGAGAAAGCGCGGGATGTCTTCCGCGGTGAGGTCATGGCGGACCTCACCCTGTTGCTGTGCGCGAAGCAGCAGAGGGTGCAACGACTCGCTGAAGCGCTGAAGGGCGTCCACGGCGACGTCGGAGAAGTTGCTCGCGAAGGTGACCAGCCCCTTCTCGTCCGTGATCAGGTCGAGCAGGCGCGTGGCGATGTCCTGGAGGGCCCGGCGGGGGTGGGGGCTGTCGACGGCGCGGTCGATGAGAGGGAGCAGGTCGCTTTCGAGGATGTCGTCGAGTACGGCCCGGACGATGGCTTCCCGGTTGGGGAAGTGGCGGTAAAGCGTGGCGATGCCCACGCCGGCCTCGGCCGCGATCTGCTCGAGGGAGGCTTCGCCCGTGCCGAGGACGGTCCGTCCGGCGGCGGTGATGCGCTCCATGGTGGAGCGTGCGTCGACTCTGCGTCGCCGGGCGCGGTCGCCCTGGGTGGTGGCCATCTGCGGCTCCTTCCTGCTCGTGGTGAAGGTTATCCGCCCCTCGCCTAGCCGATAGTTATCTATCGCTTTGATAGTCTCCTATCGCTTCGATAGCGTCCTCTCATTAGGCCCTCTCATACAACCTCCGGTGGGGCCTGCGGGGCGCATGAAGACGCCTGAGACACCCGAGACGCCTGAAGACAGGAGAGAGCTGTGTCCGTTCTGCTGTACCGGCTGGGAAGGTTCGCCTACGGCAAACCCTGGTATGTCATCGGGGGCTGGCTGGCCGTGGTGGCCGCCGTCGTGGGGCTTCTGGTGGCCAACCCGGTCAGGGTGAGCAACGAGGTGCGCATCGACGGCACCCCGTCCCAGCAGGTCATCGACGATCTGGCCAGGTCCCTGCCGGAGGCGTCCGGGGGACAGGGCATGCTGGTCTTCGAGGCACCGGCCGGCGCCCGGATCGGCGACAGGAAGGTCCAGAGCGCTCTGCTGGCGGCCGTGGACGCCGTCTACCGCCACGACCATGTCATCGACACCCGGAAAGCCCTCGCCGAGGAAGCCGCCAAGGGCGACAGCAGCCCGCTGGCGCAGGCCCAGGCGGCGGTGGCCCGGGCCGCGGGACAGCCGTCCTCCGGCAGGACACCCGTCCCGTTGCAACTGGACGGACAGCCGGTGCCCGGCGTCGTCGTATCCGCCGACGGCTCTGCGGCCCTGATGCAGTTCCAGTTCGACGAGCAGACCTACGAGCTTCCTTCCGGGACCGTCGACAGCACCGTCGAGGCCGCCGAGCGAGAGGCCACCCGCGGCGGCCTGGACGTCCTGCCGTCGGCGTCGATGATGGAGATACCGGAGGTCATCGGCGCCGGGGAGGCCGTCGGCGTCGTCGTGGCGGCCATCGTCCTGCTGGTCACCCTGGGGTCGGTCGTCGCGGCGGGCCTGCCCCTGGTCATCGCCCTGGTCGGCGTCACGGTGGGCGTGGGCGGTGCCTTCACCCTCTCCACCGTCTTCGAGATCCACTCGCTCACCGCGGTCCTGGCTCTCATGCTGGGGCTGGCCGTCGGCATCGACTACGCCCTGTTCATCGTCAACCGGGAACGCAGGCTGATCCTCGACGACGGCCTGGACGCACACGAAGCGACCGGCCGCGCGATCGGCACCGCCGGAAGCGCGGTCTTCTTCGCCGGCAGCACCGTCATCATCGCCCTGGCGGGGCTCCTGGTCGTCGGGATCACCCTGCTCAGCACCATGGCCGTCGTCGCCGCCGCCACGATCGCCGTCGCCGTCCTCCTCGTCCTGACCCTGCTGCCGGCGCTGCTGGGACTGGTCAAGGAGCGTGTCTGTCCCGCCCGCACACGGCGCCGGGCGCAGCGGCGGGCGGCCGACGCCGAGCACGCCCGGCGCACGCGGGCGACCCGCTGGGGCGCGCACCTGGTCCGCCACAAGTACCCGGCCCTCGCGGCCGCGTTTCTGATCCCCGTGATCCTGGCGGTGCCCGCCGCCGACATGAGGATGGGCCTGCCCTCCGGCGCCAGCTTCAACACCGACACCGCGCAGCGCCAGAGCTACGACCTGGTCAGCGACGCCTTCGGGCCCGGCTACAACGGCCCACTCATGATCGCCGTCAACTCCACCGCCGAGGAGCGCCCGCTCACCCCGGCAACGCTCGCCGCGGTCACCGCCGATCTCAGGAACGTCAAGGGCGCGACCTCCGTGTCCCTGGCCGGGATGAACAGCGCCGGCACCACGGCCATCCTCACCCTCGTCCCCGGCAGCGGCCCCAACGACGACGCCACCAAGGACGTCGTGACGGCCGTACGGGACGCAAGCGCGCGGATCAGCGCGACCACCGGCACCACCACCGGCGTCACCATCGGCGTCACCGGCTTCACCGCCCTCGCCATCGACGTCTCCGACCGACTCGCCGATGCCCTGCCCCTCTACGTGGCCACCGTGCTCGGGCTCTCCTTGATCGTCCTGCTCCTGGTCTTCCGCTCCGTCATGGTCCCCGTGACGGCCACTCTCGGCTTCCTGCTGACCATCGCGGCCACCTTCGGCGTCACCACGGCCGTCTTCCAGTGGGGCTGGCTGCAGGGCCTGATCGCACTGGACGCCACCGCGCCCGTCGTGAGCCTGCTGCCCATCATCATCACCGGCGTCCTGTACGGGCTCGCCATGGACTACCAGATGTTCCTGGTCACCTCCATGCGCGAAGCGCACGTCCACGGCGCCACCCCGCTGAACGCCACCATCACCGGCTTCGCACGCGCCAGTTCCGTCGTCGTGGCGGCGGCCACCATCATGGTCTCCGTCTTCGCCGGGTTCGTCTTCAACGCCCAGCCCATGGTCAAGCAGGCCGGATTCGCGCTGGCCGCGGGCATCGTCATCGACGCCTTCGTCATCCGCATGACACTCATCCCGGCCACCATGGCCCTCGCCCAGGAGAAAGCCTGGTGGCTCCCCGCCTGGCTGGACCGCGTCCTGCCCGACCTCGACGTCGAGGGCGACAAACTCGCGCAGAAGATTCCGCCACCCCGCCCCGCTGCCGCCCAGCCGCACGCCGCCGCAGTGCAGGAGGCGGACATCACTGGTTGACCGTACAAGTCGGGGTGGGGCGACGGCGCCGGCCCGCCCTGCCCCTCTCTACGCGTTCGGGGATCCTTGCTGCTCGGCGGGCGGAGTCCTGTCTGGTCCCTTCCTCGTCCTCGGTCACCTTCGGTCCTCGGTCACCTTCGCGTGAGGATCGCGGACAGGCCGAACTCGAAGCGATCGCCAAATGATTCCGCGTCGAGATGACCGAGGACGCGACGGAGGGCGGGGTAGGCCGTCTCGGAGACCGCGTTCGCCAGACGGCCGCTGGGGGAGTGGTGGACCGCCGCCTGCTCTTCCTGGGTGAGGCCGAGGGTGAAGTAGATGATCGTCCACGTGGTCCAGGCGGTCTCACGCTCGTCCAGACCGCCGTCGAGGAGCGCGCCCACCAGGGTGTCGGCGAAACGCAGGGTATGCGGCTCGGCGGCGTAGGTGCCGACGACGAGCGCGGCGCCGTCGCGGTGGGCGAGCAGGGCGCGGCGGTACCGACGGGCCAGTTCGCGGACGCGCTCGTCCCAGGGGGCCGGAAGGTCGTCCAGCGGGGCTTCACCGACGACGGCGTCCGCCATCAGCTCCAGCATCCGGGCCTTGGTCTTCACATGCCACAGCACGGTGTTCATCCGTACGCCGAGCCGGTCGGCGACCGCTCGGGTGGACAGGGCGTCCAGGCCCTTTTCGTCCAGCAGTTCCAGCGCGGTGCGGATCACCGTTCCGGGGTCCAGCCGCGGGCCGCGGTCCTCGCGCACTTGCCTATTGGTCATTGACCTAGTCTACTGCGGACAAGTTTATTGGTCACTGACCTAGGATGGTCCATGGAACAGCAGGTTGTCATCGCCGGAGGGGGCCCGGTCGGGCTCTGGCTCGCCGCCGAACTGCGGCTGGGCGGGGTTTCCGTCACCGTCGTCGAGGAGCGTGTGGACATCGACCAGCGCTCCAAGGCCCTCACCATCCACCCACGCACCATCGAGATCCTGGCCTCGCGCGGCGTGCACAAGCCCTTCCTCGCCGAGGGCCTGCCGATCCCGGGCGGCCACTTCGCCATGCTCGACGACCGGCTCGACTTCCGGGCGATGGAGACTCCGTTCCCGTACACCCTCGCCCTGCCCCAGTCCCGCACCGAGGAACTACTGGAGGATCACGCGCTCGCGCTCGGCGCCACGATCGTGCGCGGTCATCGCGTCACCGGGTTCACCGAGCACGCGGAGTCGGTGATCGCGCAGGTGGACGGGCTGGACGGGCCGTACGAACTCCAGGCGGCGTTCATCATCGGCTGCGACGGCTCCCGCAGCACCGTGCGCACCGACGCCGGCATCGACTTCGGCGGTACGCCCTCCACCGTCTTGGGCTGGCTCGGCGACGTCACCCTTGACAACCCGCCGCGGCCCGGGTTCAGCGCCTTCGGGCTCCGGGGTGGGGTGATGGTCGCGCCGCTGCCCGGTGGGCGGTACCGCGTGGTCGGTGTCAGCCCCGACAGCCTCACGACCCAATGGCCCGGCGACCTCGCCCTGGAGGAGTTGCGGACCAGGACCGTCGCCATCACGGGCGAGGACTTCGGGATGCGCGACCCGGTCTGGCTCTCCCGATTCGGCAACGCCACTCGGCTGGCCGCCCAGTACCGGCGAGGCCGGATCCTGCTCGCCGGTGACGCCGCCCACCAGCACTTCCCGGCTGGTGGCGTCGGGATGAACGTCGGCATCCAGGACGCGCACAACCTCGGCTGGAAAATCACCGCCACCCTCCGCGGCTGGGCCCCTGACCACCTGCTCGACACCTACCACACCGAGCGCCACCCCGTAGGCGCCCAGCTGATGGAACACAGCCGTGCCCAGACCGCCCTGATGACCGGCTTCACACCCGAAGGTCTCGACCTGCGTTCCCTGTTCAGCAAGATGATCGCCACCCAGCCGGCACTGAACAAGGCCCTGTCCGAACGTCTCACCGCGCTCGCCGTCAGCTACCCCTCGCCGGACCCGACAGCCCACCCTCTCACCGGCAGCCGCGCTCCCGACCTCGCGTTCACCGGCTCCGAGAACCACCTGTTCTCCCGTTTGCGCCCGGACAGCCACCTCCTGCTCGACCTGACGGCGGGCGTCCTGGCGGACCGGACGCGGCCCGGGCTCACGGTGCACACCGCGACCCTCGACCTGCCCCCGGCCGCCTGGGCCACCGTGCGCGCCGCCCTCATCCGCCCCGACGGGCACGTCGCCTGGGCCGGCATCGACGAGGACGACACCGCGCTGTCCGCCGCCGTGGACCGGGCGCTCGCCACCACCCACCGCACTGCGGCCGGCTGACCGCACCCCGCCGATCGGAGCCTCTGACGTACAAGTCGGAGGTCTGGTTCAAGCGCCGGTTCAGTGCATCTCAGCGCCGCCGACGGGCAGCGGGGTTCGCGCTGGGCACCATGCCGGGCGACCGCGTCGGCGCCGGGACGCGCGTACCGCTCCTCACCGACCCCCGGCCTTGCGCGGCCATCGACGCCGGCACCCATGTCCCTGGCAGGGGTTGAAGGGGTGAGGGAGTGTGGGATGGGCGGCGCGGCGGCAGCCGCCGCGCCGGAAAGCGAATGCTCGCCGCGCTACGCCCGGCAGATTCTCACGTCGCTCTCGAACATCATTCCTCGGCCATGCGGCGGATCACCGGCTTCGGCTCGGCGGTCCGGTACATCCGCACCGCACGCTCACGCAACTCCAGCGGGTACTTCCTCGGGGCAGGCATCGTCTGGGCTCCTCTCATGAGACCCATCTGACCTGCTGTCACCTTTCCCCGCATCTCGGGGGAACCTCAAGCAGGCGTTGGTGTGGTTCGACCGCGCAACCGAGGGCGGTGACGATGCCGCTCTTTACTGGGCAGCCACTGCGCTCGCATCCGTGGGCCGTTGGAAGGCCGCTGAGACATGGTTGGAGCGCGCATCCTCAACCTGCGGGCCGGATGCCCTGGAGACTGCGGCAAGACTGCTCGCAGCGGAGGGTCGTCTGGACGAAGCACTGACCTGGGCGAAGCGGGCAGCCGACAACGGGAACATCACGGCGCTCCGTTGGGCGGCGGACCAGTTGGTGACGGCAGATCGTCTGGACGACGCGCTTTCCTGGTACGAACGAGCAGCCGCTCATGGGGACAGTAACGCCGCGCGGAAGGCCGCGCACGAGTTATGGCGCGCGGCGCGCTTCCTCGAAGCACAGCTCTGGTCCGAGCGCGCGGCGGCCGATGGGAGCAATACCGTGCTTCGATGGACGGCCGACCGGTTGATGATGGCGGATCGTCTGGACGACGCCCTTCCCTGGTACGAACGAGCAGCCAACAAGGGCGACACCAACGCGCTGCAGGCAGCAGCCGGTCAATTGGCCATCGCAGGCCGAAAGGAGGAGGCACTCGCCTGGTTCTGGCGCGCTGCCGATGCCGGAGTGAGCTTGCTTGGCGGCTGGTTCCCCGCCCTGAGGCTCGGACTCCTGGGCGACGAAGCCGATGTGCTTCTGCGCTACGGACGGGACCCGAGCGGGCACCTTGCACGCAAATGGCAGATGGAGTCTGAAGCGGATGATTAAGAGGCCGACCGCTGCCAACCGAATAATTGTCAAATTCTGTGGATTACGAGGCTTCGGAGACGTCCTGTAGCCAGTCGTCGAGCGCTGCGAGGTCGGTGTCGGTGGGGCTGTTTGAGGAATCGACGCGGTGGAGCAGGGCTTGTCCCTGGTGCTGTGCCGTCACCCATGCGCGGTCCGTGCAACAGGACGAGGGGCGACCCCGACCCACCCCAGTCACGGGATGAGAGCAGCACCCCCGTCGTTGACGAGGGTGCGCTCGGACCACCTCATGCGCTCCCATGCGTGGCAGCTCAGTTGCCGGACCGCTCGGCGAGAGTGTGCGCGACGAGGGCATTGGCGTGACCGTGGCCCAGCCCGTGCTCGGCCTTGAGCCAGTTCACGAGCTCCATGTGCTTGGTCAGAGGGGAGGAGCGGATCAGGTCCTTCCACTCCGCAATCGGGCGACCGTACTTCTTCTCGATGGAAGGGAAGTAGCTGGCAGGGCCCTTCGCGGTGGCGGTCATGTCAGCCATCCTGTCTGTCCGTTGTGCTGCTTCGGTGTTTTCGCTGGTATGACCGAGGGGCACGGACGGAGTCATCGGTCGATGAAGGTGTGCTGCGTCACACCTCCTGCTCGCCGATGTGCGGGGGCAGGTTGAAGAGCGGGAACAGCCGCTCGGTGTCCCGGAAGACATGGATGTCGGTGATCCGGTCCTCGGAGATGTCGACGACCTGAAGGGCCCGGGGCTCGAATCCCGCTCCGGGGACGCTGGGCCGGTACGGGCCGAAGGCCGGCGAGCCGTTCGCCAGGGCGGGGACCAGCCGGGATCCCCGGCAGCCGACGGCGGGTCTGGTCAGCCATGCCTGGATGTCGGTGACGCCTCGCATCCACAGGGCGTACGGCGGCAGGGACATGGTGGCGTCCACGTGTAGCAGCATGTTCAGCTCCTTCATGTCGAAGCTGGAGAAGGCCGCGGCATACCGCTTCGCCAGTGCCCGCTGAACGGCGTCGGGCGGCGGTACCGCCGTGTCG
Source organism: Streptomyces sp. CA-210063 (assembly GCF_024612015.1). Taxonomy (NCBI): domain Bacteria; kingdom Bacillati; phylum Actinomycetota; class Actinomycetes; order Kitasatosporales; family Streptomycetaceae; genus Streptomyces; species Streptomyces sp. CA-210063. The sequence goes on along the minus strand of NZ_CP102512.1, from coordinate 1,961,678 downwards.
CCAGCCGCCTCGCGCCGGGCGGCCAGTGTGGCGCGGGCGCGCTGGAGGGCGCTGTTGACCGAGGTGACGGTGCAGCCGTGCAGGTCTGCGACTTCGCGTGCCGAGAATCCCAGGACGGCCGACTGCCGTACGAGGAACTTCCACGCATGGCACACGCACTGAAACGGCGAAGGTAAGTGATCAAGGGATCAGAAGCAGCTTCCAAGGCGTCGTCGATGACGTGGCGTACGGCGAGTGATTGAGGGCCACAGCGGCGGGGTCTGTGCAGGCCCGTGCCCTCAGTTGCTATACACAGCACGTATACTCCGTGTGTATAGTCGTGGGCATGGCTACCTTAACCGCCTCCCATCGCGATACCCCCGTCACCATCCTCACCGCCACCGCGATCTTCGGGCTGCTGCTCGGCTGGGCAACGTACGGCCTGCACGGGACGACACCCCTGTTGGAGCGGGCGACCAACTCGGTGTCCACCTGGATCATCTGGACTGCTGCCGCCGGTGCACTGATCCGTGTCCGGCCGCTCGCCGTCTGGGGCGGAGCGTTGATGATGCTCGCCACCTGCGGCGGCTACTACGCGGCGTCCACGCTCGGCGACACATTCGGGGCCGGAGGGCTCGGAACCGCCGTCGTGTGGTCGATGGCGGGGCTGGCTGGAGGGCCGCTGCTGGGGTGGGCCGGGTGGACGGTACGGCGCGGGCGGGGGGACGTGCGGGCGGTGGCCGGGGCAGTCATCGCGATGGTGACGCTGGGGGAGGCGCTCTGGCTGGGTCTGGCGCTCCACTACTGGGGAGAGGCGGCCGTCTTCATGGTCGTCGGCGCACTGCTCACCGCTCTCCTGACCATCTACTTGGCGCGCGCCGGGGTGCAGCGCTACTGGCTGTGCGCCGTGCTCGCTCCCGTTGGCGGTCTCGCCTTCTACCTCGCCGAGGAGGGCATCCTCGACGGCCTGCTCGGATCGGTGTAACGCGGGAACAAGCACCGGGATGGCGGGAGCTCTTGGCTGGAGTAAGAGGCGCTTCGGCCTGCACCGCTACGCACGCACGACCGATCACCGCGCGGTCGTGGCGGTCAGTTTCACCCGCTCGGCCACCGAGGAGATACGCAGCCGCGTGTCCCGGCAGTGGGGCCTCTCGGCACTGACATGGCCCCATCGCATCGTCACGCTCGACACGATCCTGAACGACCTCCTCGCCCACCTCCTGCGGTCCGGGATCCTCCAGTGGCCCGGCGGCCACCAGGAACTTGAGGTACTGGATACATGGCGGTCCCATCTGCCCGCCATTTACACCCTCGACAAGCCAGTCCTCGCCTTGAACGGCACAAGCATCGTCACCGACTCCGAACGGCAAGCGAGGCGGGGAAGCTACGTGAAGCCGCGGCCTGCTTCGCCTCGGCCGTCGGCGAAGGGCGGTGCACGCACGAAAATGTACGTGAGGTACTGCAGGTGGCTCTCCGCGTCGAGGACATCCGCGCCTCCGTGATGGCCTACTTCGCCGCGACGATCCGGTCCCTGCTCGTCGACGAGGTCTACGACGCGAACGACCTGGACCTTGGGGTCATCCACCTTGCGGCAGACGCGGGGCTCGTCATCACGCTCGTGGGGGACCCATGGCAGGCTCTCTACGGCTTTCGCGGTGCACGCCCCGAGAGCGTCCCTCGCCTCCTGAGCCGGCTGGGCTTCGAGCGCAGTGAACTCCAGACCTCGTTCCGCTGGCGTGGCAGTACTGCCCAGACATTGTTGGCACACCAGCTGCGGCGCAGGGAGAGGACAGTCCTTCCCACAGGGGTGGCAGGGGACGTCGATGTCGTCCTTGCACGGAAGTGGAAGCTGTTGTGGGAAGCCGACACCCATATCCTTCCTCTGGCCGTCAGACCCAAGACAGGCCAGTTCCAGGAAGCTGTGTGCACTCTGCTTCTGAACGAACTCGCCCAGAGCACCTTCGGCAGACCGGCTGTCGACGTCATCGATGCCCGGACCAGCTTGGGCGTCATGGAAAGCGACACTTTCGCGGAGCTGCGCCCGCACCTGCGTAGCGCCCTTGAGCGCCTGGCGGGCCGGGGCGATCCAGCCACGATCTGGACCGACTTGGTAGCCACAATGGTCACCATGACGCCCGTCGAGCCGTCGGAGGGCCAGAAACGGACGCCCCGGGCCGCCTTCGCCAATCTGCGGACGAGGCTGGAGGTCGCCCACGAGGGGCTGATCCCCGGCATGACCTGCCACCAGGCGAAGGGGCGGGAGTGGGACCGGGTCGGGGTCAGGCTGGAGGAGGCCGACGCGGCCGTGCTCCGGCGAGGTCTCGATCCCGCCGACGAGGCCCACCGTGCGCTCTACGTCGCGCTCACCAGGGCACGTCACCTCAGTCTCGCGGTGTGAGAACTTTTGCTACCTACTCATTTCCTGGTTCTTACGCTGATCGATTGCAGATGTGATCTCATCCGGACGTGATCAGTCGATGTCCGGATCATCGGCCTCCTCGAGGAGACGGGTGGCGAGGTCGTCGGCCCACTCCACGGCCCAAGGTGCGGAGAGCGGTGATGGTAGCGTCATCGAGCCCATAGGCGCCGAAGGCTTCGTCGTCGGTCCACTCGGCGCCCGTGAGGTTCGACTGCAGATCCTCGCGCTCGAAGCGGCCGCGGGCGTGGCGGCGGCCGAACTCTTCGAGCTCGGCATTGGTCCAGCGGCGGGAGGCTGCGAACACGTCGATTAGGTCGCGGGGCGCCCCACGGTCGGCGAGGGCGCGGACCTTGGTCCCGATCACGTCCTCCTCCGCGAGGACGGGCCCGTACGGGCTCTGGGCGACCGGCCGCCAGAAGATCTCCTTGAGGATGTCGACTTCGCATTCTTGCCCGGTGGCCGGGTCGGTCACGGTGAAGCGGGCGGACAGCGGGGCGGTCTCCAGCGCGTGCACCTTCCAGCCGCGGGCTTCCAGGCCGGCGCGGAGCGTGGCGGCGATGTCGGTCATGGGCGCCGGGTTCTCGGTGGCGACGTCGAGGTCCTGGCTGGGGCGGTTCACGAGGCGGTGTGCCCGCACGGCGTATCCACCGGTGAGAACCAGTGGATACGGGAACCGAGCGCGATCACATCCGCCAGGAGCCGTGTGTGCAGCTCCGGCATGTCCGTCACGCGGCTGCCCGGGTGCGGGAGGCGAGCTGGGGGAAGGCGTCTTCCCATACGGCGCGCACGGTGCGGCCGACGAGGGTGCGCAGCACCGGCCACAGCTGGAGGAGCAGGTCCTGGTCGAGGTAGCGGGGCAGATCGTCGTGCAGGCCCTCGTGCAGGACAGTGCGGTACAGGCCCATACGCTGGCGCGGCTTGCCCAGGTCGTATGAGGTCATCCCGGACCAGGCCATGTGCAGCGGCAGATCCACGACACCGCGGGTCGGCCCGCGCAACTCGTCCAGTGATTCCGGCAGACGGCGGCGGAACTTCTCCCGGTACAGCGCGAGGTCCTCGGCGTCCGCGCCCGAGACGTCCGTCGGGGTGGGTGCGGGGTGCTGTGGGCTGGAGGGCATGACTCCATTATGGCGGCCGGAGACAGTGCGAGGGTCATGATGCGTGAGCTGGAGTCCGGAGCGAGCGGGGGCGGATCCCCGGGTGAGCTGGTTGCCGCAGTGATGCTCAGCCCTGAGCAGGACGTCGGCCTTGACGCTCTGGGTGTCTGCACGAAGCTGGACCTGCTCTTTTGTGGGTGCGTGTTGTGTGTACTGATGCCCGGGAACGGGCGGTGCGGGAACGGACGGACTCTCAGTCACAGGACACGGCCGGCACCGTACCTTCCGAAGGGAAAGACCTGCAGCAGTACAGGCTGGCCGTCATCGAAGGTGGACTACACAGGATCGTCGGCGAACAGGGGCAGCCGAAATTCTCACTGTCTGTGATGTGGCTGCAGCGGCGGCGACGTCGCGCGGGGGTGCCGAACAGAAAGCCATGCGGGCCAGTTGCCGAAAATCCACGGGGGCTGCCATTCGTTTCTCCCCGGATTCTCCCCACTGGCAGCCAATGCGCAAAAGACCTGGTCAGGGGCTCTTTGGAGGTAGGGCGAGGAGATCACCCGCATCACTTCTCCCCAGAGACTCCCCACGGCCGTTTCTGGCTCGATTTGTAAGAGATGCGAGAGCAAAGCGCGAAGAAGGGCTGAGCGCGGTGCCAGGTTTCTAGAGCCAGTCGCGCCGCTTGAAAATTACGTACAAACTGACGCAAACTACCCCCATCAAGCCGATCGCGAAGGGGTATCCGAAGCTCCAGCCCAACTCAGGCATATCCTCGAAGTTCATCCCGTAAATAGTTCCTACGAGTGTCGGAGCAAACAGAATCGCCGCCCACGACGAGATCTTCTTGATCTCCTCGTTCTGTTCGAAGCCCGCCTCCGCCAACGCGCGCATCTCCGCGTTCTGTTGCTGCGTGACGAGGGTGGCGTTGACCGTGAGGATGTCGGTGAGGGCCTGGCGGAAGGTGTCGACGCGTTCGCTGGTGTGGGTGACGTGGTCGGCGACGTCGCGGAGGTAGCGCTGGAGTTCCTCGTCCGTCTCGTACTTGGCGAAGCCGGCCATGAGGCCGTGGAGCATGCCGACGAGGGGCCGGGTGGCGCGCTGGAACTCGACCATTTCGCGGGAGAGCTCGTAGATGCGGCGGGAGACTTCCGGGTCGCCGCGGAAGACCTCCGTCTCGATCTCGTCGACGTCGTTCTGGACACCGGCGACGACGGGCACATAGCCGTCGACCACCGCGTCGAGGATGGCGTAGAGGACCGCCTCGGGGCCGAGCTTCAGCAGCTCCGGGGTCTCCTCCATGCGGTGGCGGACGGCCGAGAGGTCGGGGGCCGCGCCGTGGCGGACCGTGATGACGAAGTCGGGCCCCACGAAGACGTGCAGCTCGCCGAAGTCGACCTCCTCGGGCGCGTCGAGGTAGCGGGCGGCGCGCAGGACGACGAAGAGGGTGTCGCCGTAGCGCTCCAGCTTGGGGCGCTGATGGGCCTCCATCGCGTCCTCGACGGCGAGCGGGTGCAGGTCGAACTCGGCTGCCAGGGAGAGGAGTTCACCCTCCGTCGGGCGGGCCAGCCCGATCCACGCCATCCCGGCCGGTGCCTCCCGCAGCTCGCGGTAGGTGTCGGCGAGCGTGGCGGGGGAGGAGACGCGTACGCCGTCCTGGTACAGGGCCGCCTCCACGACGCTGGGCGCCCGCTCGGCCGAGGCCGGAGCCGCCGGTTCCGGGCTCGGCGCCGCGGAATCGGTGGGTGGTGTCGACGGAGGGGTCAGGGCGCGGCGCCAGGCGGACTTCCTGGCGCCCTTCGAGGCGGCCGGGCGGGCGCGTCGATCGGCCATCGCGGATGCCTTCCGAGTTGCGCGTACGACTGGGTGATCATCGAGCAGGATATACGGGGCAAACCCCGCGGGAGTCGGTGAGGGGTGGAGGGAATGCGGACAGAAACGGTCTCGTCGAGGACAGAACCTGTCCGCGACCCCCGCTAGCGTGCGCAGCATGACGAACAAGGAGACCGCGAACGGGGCGACGGCGAACAAGGTGACCGCGAACAAGGTGACGGCCAGCAAGGCGACCCAGACCGCACTCCGGCTCGGCACCCGTGCCCTCAACCGCGCGACCCTGGCCCGCCAGCTCCTGCTGCACCGGGCGCCCGTGCCCGCCGAGGCAGCTGCAGAGGCAGCGGCAGCTGCTGAGGCATCGGCCGAGTCCAAGCCCGCCGCCGGGCCGTCGACACCGGCCGGGTCCGCGACTGGATCGGCGGTACCGGCCGGGTCCGCAGGTGGGCCGTCGGTACCGGCCGGGTCCGCAGCTGGACCGGCGACACCGCCCCAGCCCCCCGCAGGATCCGCGACACCGCCCATGTCCGCCTACGACGCCGTCCAGCACCTCCTCGGGCTTCAGGCCCAGAACGTGCAGCCGCCGTACTACGCGCTCGCCGCCCGGCTGGACGGCTTCGTGCCCGAGCAGTTGTCGATGCTCATGGCCGACCGGGCCGTCGTCCGCATCGTCACCATGCGGTCCACGATCCACACCCACACGGCCGAGGACTGCCTCACGCTGCGGCCCCTGGTGCAGCCGGCCCGGGAGCGGGAGCTGCACCAGTTCCGCAAGGGGCTCGCCGGGGTCGATCTCGACCGGCTCGCGGCCCTCGCGCGGGAACTCGTGGAGGCCGAGCCGCGCACCCTGAAGCAACTGCGTGAGGCCCTGCTCGTCGAGTGGCCCGACGCCGACCCGTTCGCCCTGGGCATCGCCGCCCGCTGCAGGCTGCCGCTCGTCCAGGTCACCCCGCGAGGGCTGTGGGGCAGGAGTGGCCAGGTCGCCCTGACCACCGCCGAGCACTGGCTCGGCCGCCCCGCCGAACCGGCCCCCGCCCCCGAGACCGTCGTCCGGCGCTATCTCGCCGCCTTCGGGCCCGCCTCCGTCAAGGACATGCAGACCTGGGCCGGACTGACCCGGCTGCGCGAGGCCTTCGAGCGGCTGCGCCCGGAGCTGCTCACCTTCCGCGACGACGACGGCGTCGAACTCTTCGACCTCCCCGAGGCTCCCCGCCCCGACCCGGACACCCCGGCCCCGCCCCGCCTGCTCCCCGAGTTCGACAACCTGCTCCTCTCCCACGCCGACCGCTCCCGCGTGGTGCCGCCGGACCTCAAGGGCCGTAGCTGGCAAGGGAATCAGGCCTACCGCACCTTCCTCGTCGACGGTTTCCTGGCGGGGATCTGGAAGCTCGACGCCGACGTCCTCACCCTCGAACCCTTCGGCCGCCTCACCAAGGAACAGCGGGCCGACCTGGTGACGGAGGCCGAGCGCACCCTCACCACGCTGCACGGCGACGGACCGTACGACATCCGCTACGGCACCGTCGCCACCGTAGCCCCTTGAAAGTACCCGGACATGGGACCGGACATTGGAGAGGGGGCGCCGCGAACCGCTCGTGGCAGGTTCGCGACGCCCCCTGGTCATCACCTGAGGTTGTGCCTCAGGAGTCTTCCGGGTGCCGGGCCTCGAAGGCCGGGGCCGCTAGGAGTTGACTTCAGCGGTCACCAGGTTCGAGAACGTGGTCAGCCGGGTGTAGATACCGGGGTACTGCGCGTCGGCGCAGCCATAACCCCAGGAAGTGATGCCTGCCAGGACGCCCCCGATGATCAGGGGACCGCCGCTGTCGCCCTGGCAGGTGTCCACGCCGCCGGAGGTGTATCCGGCGCACACCATGTCGCTCGCGATGAACTCGGAGCCGTAGGAGCTGGAGCTGCCGCAGACCGAGTTGGCGACGACCGGCACGGTCGCGGTGCGGAGCTGGTTGGAGGAGGAGCCGCCCGAGGAGGTGGTGCCCCAGCCGAGGATGCGGGCGGTGGTGCCCGCCGTGTACAGGGAGGTCTGGCTCGACGAGGCGTAGCCGATCGGGGTGTACGGCATCGAGGTCGCCAGGGTCAGCACGGCCACGTCGTCACCGGCGGTGGCGTCCGTGTAGCTGGGGTGGACCCAGATGTCGGTGACCTGGCTGACCGTGCCGTTGGTGCCGTTGCGGTAGGTACGGCCGCCGACCACGCGGGTGCTGGAGGTCGTTCTGCCGTCCACACAGTGCGCCGCGGTGACGACCTTGGTGGGCGAGACCAGGGTGCCGCCACAGAACTGGCTCTGCGAGGCGTTCGTGATCTGCATGACGTACGGGTACGCGGCCGCGGTGGTGGTCGTACCGCCGACGATGGGCTGGGGAGCGGCGACGGCGCCGGGGGCGGTGAGCAGCGCGGCAGCGGCGGCGGCAGCGGTGGCCGCGGCGGCGACCATCGACTTCTTGGCCAGGTTGAACCCGAACATGGTTCTCCTCATGGGGGTTGCCGGTGGGGGACGCGCGGGTGGGGGGAGTGCACAGAGCCCGCGGTGCCGCCCCGCTCGGGGGAGCCGAGCGGGGCGGCGGGCCGGTCTGTGTGCCCTGGCGTGGGCACGTCACAAAAACTATGAGCCGGAGTGATCCCCTCCCAAGGGGGGATCCCCCTAAGGGAGTTGGGGAGGGAAAACCCTCGATGACCCGGGCCGGGGTTTGAGCCTAGGCTGGAGTCGCAAGGTCGCTGCGCGCACGGGAGTGTGACGACAGGGCCCAGGCCCCGGGAGGGGTTCGTCAGCCGGTCCCGGGGAGGTCAGTTCGTACGGTGTCCCGCCGCCAGACGCACGATGTCCACACGCGAACGGATGCCCAGCTTCCGGTAGACCCGCGTGAGTGTCGCCTCGACCGTCTTCACGCTGATGTACAGCCGGCCGGCGATCTCCCGGTTGGTCGCGCCCTCCATGACCAGCTCCGCGACCTGGCGTTCGGTCGCCGCGAGCACGGCGAGGGCGTCCAGCGCCGACGGCGCGACCGCGGGCTGCTGCAAAGGCGCCGGGGCGACCGTGGCCTGCTCCACCTGACGCAGCCAGGGCAGCGCGCGGCAGCGGCGGAACAGCCGGGCCGCCTCGTCGTACGAGGCCGGGGTGGGCGTCCCCCCTGGCCGGGCGAGGCCGTGCGCCTGCGGGAGAGTGCGCAGACCCGCCAGGGCGTACGCGGCCCGCGCCTCCTCCAGGCCGTTGCCCAGCTTGGCGAGCCGGTCCTGCGCCGAGGTCAACTGCCGTACGGCGGCGTCCTGTTCACCTCGTGCCGCGCGCACCAGCGCCTCGGCCCGGTCGAGGACGGCGAGCACGCTCTCCCGCCCGAGCCGCAGCGCCTGCTGCCGGGTGACGTCGATGACGTCCTGTGCCTCGGCCAACTCGCCCACCCGCACCAGGGCTTCGGCGAGATCGCCGTGCCAGCGGCCGCGCGCGGGGTCGGTGACCCCGAGCCCCTCCTCCAACTCCCGTACGCGGCGCAGCGATTGAACCGTGCCGCACGCGTCCCCCGCCACCAACTGCGCGTGCCCGAGGGCGCCCAGGGCGCGGGAGAGATACATCAGGTCGCCATCCTGCTCCGCGTGCTCGGCGGCCTCGCGGGCGAGGGCCTGGGCCCGCTCCACGTCACCGCCGGCGGCCTCCGCGAGCGAGGTGAGCATGGCGGAGGCGCCCTCGCCGATGCCGGAGTCCCGGGCGAGGACATAGCCCTCGCGGGCGAGGTCGAGGGCCCGGCCGCAGTGCCCGGAGCGCAGTTCGGTCTCGGCGAGGAAGCGCACGTAGTGCACCTCGCTCTCGACCATGCCGCGCCGGCGCACCTCACGCAGCAGCGAGGTGATCGTCGCCCGGGCCTCGCCGAGCTGGTCGCTCATCATCAGCCAGCGGAAGCGGGTCGCGCCCGCCCCGTTGTGGTGGCACGCGAGCTGCGGGTCCTGCGGCTCCTTCAGCGCCCGCTTGATCGTCATGGGCGCGTCCGGGTGCCCCATCAGGATCTCGGCCTGCGCCTGGAAGGCGAGCGCGAGGAGTTCGGTGCGCCGGTCCTCGGCCCGCGCGGCCAGCTCCGCCGCCCGTGCGGCCTCCTCCCGGCCCTCGGCGAAGTCGCCTTCGAGGACCAGCGCCCGCCAGGCGAGCTGGTAGCGGACGAGGGCGAGCAGCCGTGGGTCGTCGCCCGCGTCGGCGAGGACCTGCGGATAGACGGCGTCGACCTCGGCGAGGGACTGCCCGGCCGCGTCGATCACCACCATCCAGGCCCGGACCCGCTCGGCGGGCTCGGTGGCCCGGCTCAGTACCTCGCGGGCGATGTCCCGGCCGAGGTCGTTCTCCCCGGCGGTCAGCGCGTCCTCGGCGGCCTGCAGCCGCCGCTCGTCCGGGCCGGGGACCGCGTCCGCCGGGGTGTGCCGGGCCGAGAGCAGCCCCAGCTCGGCGGCGACCGAGGGCGCGCCCCGGTCCCGGGCCACGGCCGCGGCCTCGCCCAGCTGCCCGGCGACCTGCGGATCGGTGCCATGGGTGGCCAGCGCCAGATGCCGGGCCCGCTCGATGGGGTCGACGGCGGCGGTGGACAGCGCGGCGTGGGCGGCCCGCCGCTCCTGGGCGGTGGCCTCGGCGTACAGCGCGGCCGACACCAGGGGGTGCGCGAAGCGCACGCCCGGCCCCTCCCGCTCCGGCGCGAGCAGCCCCAGCTCGACGGCCTGCGCGGTCTCCGCCTCGGCGTTCTCCCGCCCCGCGGCGCGCAGCAGGGCCACCGTGGGACGGGCACCGGCGCAGGCGACGAGCAGGGTGTGGCGTGCCTGAGCCGAGAGCATGTCGAGCCGGTTCAGGACCAGGGTCCGCAGCGAGGTCGGCACGGGCAGCGGCTCGCCCGGGCGCGGCGGGGTCGGGCTGTCGGCGAGGGCGCGGCCCAGCTCCAGCGCGAACAGCGGGTTGCCGCCGCTGGTGCGGTGGATGTCCCGCACGGTCGAGCGGGGCAGACCGGTGTAGCCCCTGTTCTCGAGCAGCTCGGCGACGTGCGTCCTGGAGAGCGGGGTGACCCGGAGGGCGAGGGTGTCGGGAGGGGACGCGCGTAGATATCTGTCCTGCTCATGCCCGTGCGGGTCCGTCGAGGTACGTACGGCGCACAGCATGCGCACCGGCATCTCGCCGAGCCGCCGCGCGGCGAACCCGAGCAGCTCGACGCTGGCCGGATCCAGCCACTGGAGGTCGTCCGCGACGATCAGCACCGGGCCTTTCGCGGCCAGCGCGCGCAGGGTCGACAGGACGGCGAGCCGCAGGGCGAGCCCGTCGCGCTGGAGGGTGGACTCGCCACGGCCGGTGAGTGCGGATTCGAGCGCGGTGCGCTGCGGGGCGGGCAGCTGGTCGGACACCTCGTCCATGACCAGACCGAGCAGATCGGTCAGCGCGAGGAACGGCAGATGCGACTCCGACTCGGTGGCCGAGCAGCGCAGTACCGTCCGTGCCGTTTCGTCGTATTCCGCGGCCAGTGCGCGCAGGACGGTCGATTTACCGATGCCGGCGGAGCCGTGCACGAGCACACTGCCGCCGCGTGAAAGCTGCTCGCGAGCGCCGGCGAACAGCTCCTCCCTGCCTATGACCAGGTCGGGGCGGGGTCTCCCAGGCTCCTTGAACTCCCGTCGCACGGGCCACCGCTCCCCTCGAGTGTCGTGTCCGGGCCAATATTAGGCGTCCAGGCTTTGAATTTCGGAACGTAACCCTGGTGAGGGAAATAACAGGAAGGGTACGGCATAGGAAAATTCACACGCCGGTTACATGAATGGCCCCGGTGGCCTGCGGCGGCGCGCCCTGAAGGGGCGCGGGGCTGTGACATCTGCGGCTCCGCCGCGTGGGCGCGACCAGCCACGACGGACCCGCGGTCCGGGACAGACAGGTACTCCCACGGCGCGAAACGGCTCAGCCGAGCGGAGCGCTACGGCAACAATCCGGCTCGGCGAGCAGCCACCACCGCCTCCCACCGGGTATGAGCCCCGAGCTTCCGCATCGCCGAGCGAAGGTACGCCTTCACGGTCTCCGGACGCAGCCCCAGGCGATCCGCGGCGCCCGCGTTGGTCGCGCCCATCGCGACGCAGGCCAGCACATCCAGCTCGCGCGGCGTCAGGGCGACGCCGCCGGGGGAGGGGGAGCCAGGCCCGATGCTCTGCCCGCCGGCCACGCCGGCCACGCCGGCCACGCCGGCCAGGCGCCCGCACACCCGCAACAGCTCCGCCCGCAGCTCCGGATCGTCGATGCGCGGGGCGAGCGCGCGCAGCGCCCCGTGCGCCTCACGGACCTCCTCCCACGTCCCCGGCGCCGCGGGCGCCCGTGTCGCGGCCAGCAGACTCCGCGCCTCGTCCCGCACCACCAGCGCCTGCTCCATGTCCCGCGCCGCCTCCAGGGCCGCGCCGACCGTGCGGTCCCCCAGCGGCTGGGCCGCGCGCAGGGCGCCGTACAGCACACCGCGCACCTGCCGCCGCACGACGACGGGAACCGCGAGGACGGAGCGGATGCCCTCGGCGGCGACCGCGGCGTCGTACTCGTGGCTGATGTGGCGCGAGAGGGAGTAGTCGGTCACCCGGCACGGGCGGGCCAGGGCGAACGTCTTGCCGCCGAGGCCGTTCCCGGAGCGCACCGCCAGGCCTTGCAGCGCGGTCGTCCGGTTGCCGTGGAGTTCGCTGATGCGCAGTTGCCCGGGACCGGGCTCGATCAGCCCCGCGAAGGCGAGCGGCAGCCCGGTGGCGTGGCGCAGCCGGCTCAGCGTGCCGCGCAGGTCCGCCCGGCCGGACACATCCGTATCGACGGAATCCGAGGGATCCAATGCCACGAACTCGCCCCTTCCGCGCGGCGCACCCCCGTTCGGGGGTAGTGAGACGTGTATCACGCATTACACGATGTCAGGCAACGGTCCGGCAATGAGGAGGACACATGTCGGCGAGGACGAGCGCCACGGACGAGTTCCGGGCGGCCCGGGACTTTCTGCTGGCCCATCGTGAGGACTATGCCACGGCCTACAAGGGCTTCACCTGGCCGCGTCCGGAGTACTTCAACTGGGCGCTCGACTGGTTCGACGTGATCGCACAAGGGAACGACCGCACGGCGCTGCACATCGTCGAGGAGGACGGCACCGAGACCCGGCTCACCTTCGCCGAGATGTCCGAGCGGTCCTCCCGGGCCGCCAACCGGCTGCGGGACCGGGGCGTCCGCGCCGACGACCGCATCCTCGTCATGCTCGGCAACCAGGCGGAGCTGTGGGAGACCGCCCTCGCCACGATGAAGCTGCGCGCCGTCGTCATCCCCGCCACCCCGCTGCTCGGCCCCGCCGACCTGCGCGACCGCGTGGAGCGCGGCCGGGTCAAGCATGTGATCGTGAGGGCCGAGGACGCCCCCAAGTTCGATGACGTGCCAGGCCGTTACACCCGCACCACCGTCGGCGGCACGGTGGACGGCTGGCGGCCGTACGAGGAGGTCTACGCGGCCCCCGCCCGCTTCGAGCCCAACGGCGCCACCAACGCCGGCGACCCGCTGATGCTGTACTTCACGTCGGGCACCACCGCCCGCCCCAAACTGGTCGAGCACACCCATGTGTCCTACCCCATCGGCCACTTGGCGACCATGTACTGGATCGGCCTGCGACCGGGCGACGTCCATCTCAACATCTCCTCGCCCGGCTGGGCCAAGCACGCCTGGTCCAACCTCTTCGCCCCGTGGAACGCGGAGGCGACCGTCTTCATCCACAACTACACCCGCTTCGACGCCAGTCGGCTGCTGACGGAGATGGACCGCGCGGGCGTCACCACCTTCTGCGCCCCGCCCACCGTGTGGCGCATGCTCATCCAGGCCGACCTCACCCAGCTGCGCACCCCGCCCCGCGAGGTCGTCGCGGCCGGGGAGCCGCTCAACCCCGAGGTCATCGAGCAGGTGCGGCGTGCCTGGGGCGTCACCGTCCGCGACGGTTTCGGGCAGACGGAGACGGTCGTCCAGGTCTCCAACAGCCCCGGCCAGGAACTGAGGATCGGCTCGATGGGCCGGCCGGGACCCGGCTTCAAGGTCGTCCTCCTCGACCCCGTCTCGGGCGCCCCCGACACCGACGAGGGCGAGATCGCCCTCGACCTCTCCCACCACCCCGTCGGCGTCATGACCGGCTACCACGGCGACCCGGACCGTACGGCGGAGGCCATGGCCGGCGGCTACTACCGCACCGGCGACATCGGTTCACGGGATCCGGACGGCTACATCACCTACGTGGGCCGTGCGGACGACGTGTTCAAGGCAAGTGACTACAAAATCAGCCCGTTCGAGCTGGAGAGCGCCCTGCTGGAGCACGAGGCGGTCGCCGAGGCGGCCGTCGTGCCCGCGCCGGACGAGGTACGGCTCGCGGTGCCGAAGGCGTACATCGTGCTGGCGGACGGTTGGGAGCCGGGTCCGGACACCGCGAAGGTGCTCTTCGAACACTCCCGGAGCACCCTCGCGCCCTACAAGCGCGTCCGCCGCCTGGAGTTCGGCGATCTGCCGAAGACCGTGTCGGGCAAGATCCGCCGCATCGAGCTGCGCGAGGCCACGGCCGAGGGCTCGGACGCGGAGTACCGCGAGGAGGACTTCCGGTGAGCGAGCGGGGGAGTGAGCTTTCGAGCGGGTCGTCGTACACACACGGCACGAGCGACACGGCCCTGCTCGGCGACACCATCGGCGCCAGCCTCGACCGGGCGGTCGCGGCCTGGCCGGACCGCGAGGCCCTCGTCGACGTGCCGTCCGGGCAGCGCTGGACGTACGCCCGATTCGCCGCCGACGTCGACCGGTTGGCGTACGCGCTGCTCGCGAGCGGCGTCGCCAAGGGCGACCGGGTGGGCATCTGGGCGATCAACTGCCCCGAGTGGGTGCTCGTCCAGTACGCCACCGCCCGCATCGGCGCGATCATGGTGAACATCAACCCGGCCTACCGCACCCACGAGGTCGAGTACGTCCTCAACCAGGCCGGTATCTCCTTGCTCTTCGCCTCCCTCAGCCACAAGACGAGCGACTACCGGGCGATGGTCGAGCAAGTCCGCGCCAGGTGCCCGCAGTTGAGGGAGACCGTCTACATCGGCGACCCCAGCTGGGACGCGCTGATCGCCCGCGGGACCCCGGTGCCGTACGAGGAACTGTCCTGCGACGACCCGATCAACATCCAGTACACGTCGGGCACCACGGGCTTCCCCAAGGGGGCCACCCTCTCCCACCACAACATCCTCAACAACGGTTACTTCGTGGGGGAGTTGATCGCCTACAGCGAGCAGGACCGGATCTGTGTGCCCGTGCCCTTCTACCACTGCTTCGGCATGGTGATGGGCAACCTCGCGGCGACCTCGCACGGTGCCTGCGTCGTCATCCCGGCCCCGTCGTTCGACCCGGCGGCCACCCTGGAGGCCGTCCAGCGGGAACGCTGCACCTCCCTGTACGGCGTACCCACCATGTTCATCGCGGAGTTGAACCTCCCCGACTTCGGCTCGTACGACCTCTCCTCCCTGCGCACCGGCATCATGGCGGGCTCGCCCTGCCCGGTGGAGGTGATGAAGCGGGTGGTCGCCGAGATGCACATGACGGAGGTCTCGATCTGCTACGGCATGACGGAGACCTCGCCCGTGTCCACCCAGACCCGGCGCGACGACGACCTGGAGCACCGCACCGGCACCGTCGGCCGTGTCCTCCCGCACATCGAGGTGAAGATCGTCGATCCGGCGACCGGTGTGACCCAACCTCGCGGCGCCGCAGGCGAGTTGTGCACCCGTGGCTACAGCGTGATGCTCGGCTACTGGGAGGAGCCGGAGAAGACCGCCGAGGCCGTCGACGCCGGGCGGTGGATGCACACCGGGGACCTGGCGGTGATGCGCGAGGACGGCTACGTCGAGATCGTCGGCCGCATCAAGGACATGATCATCCGGGGCGGTGAGAACATCTACCCGCGCGAGATCGAGGAGTTCCTGTACGGCCACCCGAAGATCGCCGACATCCAGGTCGTGGGCGTCCCGCACGAGCGGTACGGCGAGGAGGTCCTCGCCTGCGTCATCCCGCGCGAGGCCGCCGAACCGCTCACCCTGGAGGAGCTACAGGCCTTCTGCGACGGGCAGTTGGCGCACTACAAGATCCCGAGCGCGCTGCGGATCCTGGACTCCTTCCCGATGACGGTGTCGGGGAAGGTGCGGAAGATCGAGCTGCGGGAGCGGTACGCCGCCGAGTGACCGCTCCGCGCGGACGCCGCCTCAGGCTTCTCCCGAGCCGGTCGCGACCAGCTCCGTCGCCGCGCCGTTGACCGGTTGCGGGGTGCCCGTGAGGTCCAGGACGAACAGGGAGACGCCCAGGCCGTCGGCGCGGTCGCGGGCGTCGTTCGCGTATCCGGCGAGGGAGAAGTAGACGCAGTCGGTGGACTCCGTCATGGCGGTCAGCCACAGACACTCGACATCGCGCAGCGAGGCAGGCCGCACCGACGGGTCCACCTGGGCCAGGACCCCTCGCGCGGCCAGCCCGATGCCGCTGGGCTGCCGCTGGTCGGCCCGGCGGACGTCCCGGTAGCCGAGCCAGCGCAGATAGAGGGCGACGGCGGTGACCGCGTCCCGGGCGGTGCGGATCGTGACCGGCTGGAAGGCGGTACGGGGGCGGACGGAAGGGTCGGCTCCGTGCGGATCCCGGGGGCGCAGGGTCCGTAACGCGCCCGCGACGGGGACGCGCAGCACCGTTCCGCAGGCGCAGCCCAGCTCGGGATGGGGCCACTGGTCCTCGCGTCCGCAGCTCCCGCAGCGGACGGTGACCCAGTCCTCGTCCCAGGTGCGGTGAGTGACGGCGGTGGGGGCGGCCCCGAGGTTCAGCGACGGGGCGACGGGGGTGCCGCAGGCGCACGGATAGGCCGGGGCCGCGTACAGATGCTCCCGTCCACAGTCCGGGCACCGCACCGCCATGCTCTCGCTCATTTCCCACCCCGACCCACCGAGAAAACGCCCCCATCATCGTCCTCCAGTCAGGGCTGTTCCGGCAGGGAAACACCCGGAGACGCTCCAGGTGGATTCGGCCGCGCACGCCCTTGACGCCCCTCACCCCCACCCCTACATTGCTTCCAGATAGTAGAAAACAATTTCCGCATTACGGAAAGAATTTGCGGAAAGTCACTGACGAGACCACGGAAGTGCTCACCGCGGGGCGCGACGGGAGCGCGAGTCCGGCAGCTGAAGCAGGAGTACGCAATGGCTCGTATGACCGCTGCCCGCGCGGCAGTCGAGATCCTCAAGCACGAGGGCGTCCGCGACGCGTTCGGTGTCCCCGGCGCGGCGATCAACCCCTTCTACGCGGCCCTCAAGGCCTCCGGCGGCATCCAGCACACTCTCGCCCGGCATGTCGAGGGCGCCTCGCACATGGCCGAGGGCTACACCCGCACCCACCCCGGCAACATCGGTCTCTGCATCGGCACCTCCGGGCCCGCCGGGACCGACATGATCACCGGGCTCTACTCGGCCATCGGTGATTCCATCCCGATCCTCTGCGTCACCGGCCAGGCACCCACGGCCGTGATCCACAAGGAGGACTTCCAGGCCGTCGACATCGCCGCCATCGCGGGGCCGGTCACCAAGATGGCCGTCACCGTCCTGGAGGCCGCTCAGGTCCCCGGCGTCTTCCAGCAGGCCTTCCATCTGATGCGCTCCGGCCGTCCCGGACCCGTCCTCATCGACCTGCCCATCGACGTCCAGCTGACCGAGATCGAGTTCGACCCGGACACGTACGAGCCGCTCCCGGTCTACAAACCGGCCGCCACCCGCGCCCAGATCGAGAAGGCGATCGGGCTGCTGAACGCGGCGGAGCGGCCGCTGATCGTCGCGGGCGGCGGCATCATCAACGCCGACGCCTGTGAACTCCTCGTCGAGTTCGCCGAGTTGACCGGCGTCCCGGTCGTCCCCACCCTCATGGGCTGGGGCGTCCTGCCCGACGACCACGAGCTGAACGCCGGCATGGTCGGCCTGCAGACCTCGCACCGCTACGGCAACGCGACCTTCCTGGAGTCCGACTTCGTCCTCGGCATCGGCAACCGCTGGGCCAACCGGCACACCGGGAAACTGGACGTCTACACGGCCGGACGGAAGTTCGTCCACGTCGACATCGAGCCCACCCAGATCGGCAGGATCTTCGCCCCCGACTACGGCATCGCCTCCGACGCCAAGGCCGCCCTGGAGCTGTTCGTCGTGGTGGCAAGGGAGTCGAAGGCGGCGGGCAGGCTGCCGGACCGCTCCGCGTGGGCGGCCGGCGCGCAGGACCGCAAGGCCCGGCTCCAGCGCCGTACGCACTTCGACGACATCCCGATCAAGCCGCAGCGCGTCTACGAGGAGATGAACAAGGCCTTCGGTCCCGAGACCCGGTACGTCTCGACCATCGGCCTCTCCCAGATCGCCGGCGCCCAGATGCTGCACGTCCACCACCCGCGCCACTGGATCAACTGCGGCCAGGCGGGCCCGCTGGGCTGGACGGTCCCGGCCGCGCTCGGTGTCGCGAAGGCCGACCCGGAGGCGTCCGTAGTCGCCCTCTCCGGCGACTACGACTTCCAGTTCATGATCGAGGAACTGGCGGTCGGGGCACAGCACCGCATCCCGTACGTGCATGTCCTGGTCAACAACGCCTACCTGGGCCTGATCCGCCAGGCCCAGCGCGCCTTCGACATCGACTTCCAGGTCAGCCTGGAGTTCGAGAACGTCAACTCGCCCGAGCTGGGCGTCTACGGCGTCGACCACGTCAAGGTCGCCGAGGGCCTGGGCTGCAAGGCGATCCGGGTGACCGACCCCGCCGAACTGGGCGCCGCCTTCGAGCAGGCGAAGAAGCTCGCGGCGGAGTACCGGGTGCCGGTCGTCGTCGAGGCGATCCTGGAGCGCGTCACCAACATCTCGATGTCCACGACCAACGACATCGGCAACGTGGTCGAGTTCGAGGAGATCGCGACGGAGCCGGGGCACGCGCCCACGTCGATCAGGACGTTGCGGGTCTGAGGTGGAGGAGACGTTGCGGGTCTGAGGCGTACGACGTCGAGGGCGGCGTTCGACGTCGACGGCGGCGTACGGACGTCAGGGGCGGCTTATCCGGGGGGTGGGTCGCCCCGGCCGACGAGTCCCGCCTGGCGGGCGAATCGTGGTGCTACGGCCAGGAGGGCGGCGGGTCCGTCGAGGGCGACCAGGAGGACCAGTTGGTCGGCGGGCAGGTTCCCGGGGTCGTCGTCCGGCAGCGGGAGCGACAGGGGCAACTGCTCGCGGAGTTCGGTGAGAAGGCGTCGGGTGGCCTGCTTCCGCCGTGGTGGGAAACGCCGTAGCAGACCCTGTGCGGTCAACTCAGCGCGGACTTCGGCGAGTTCTCGGCGCATCCGTGGCCGTTCCATGAGTTCCCGCAGATCGGCGGGCCGGTGGAGCGAGGTGTGCACCGCCTTCTCCAGCGGGTGCAGGGGAGGGAGGGGATGCCCCACGCCGCCGGACGGTCCCGACGTCCGCATCGTGCCGCCCCTTCCGGCGACGGCCCCCCGTAGATGCAGAGCCAGTGCGGCGACCGCCACGGCGGCGCGGGGCCCACCCCGCAGCAGCGCGACCTCGCATGACGCGAGCCGCTTTGTCGCGCTGCCGCTCATGGGCTCTCCCGTTTCCCCCGTTTCCCCCGATCACCGAGAGATCCCCCCGTTTCCCCCGGATCTCGCGTTCCCCCGTTCCCCCGTGCCCCCGTTCCCCCGTTGTCCCCCGTGGGCTTCCCCCGTCGAGGCCCGCCGCCCCCGTGCCGACGGGCCTCGTGTGTCGAGAATGTGCCCTCACCCAGGGGGAGTTGAAGCCCTCGCGCAGGGGTTCAGAGGTTGATTTGAGGGTTCCGTAGACGGTCTACGCACCCTTGCGTAGACAGAGGGCCACGATGGTGGGCGGTGATCGGATGGTCAGACCCTGATCGCACACAATCCCTTCCTTGCGACGCGATGCGGCATGGCACTGGAGTGGCAGCTCGAGAAGGCGGCGGAGGAGGCGGCCGGGGCAGGCGTGGAACGTGGTGCGCATACATCGAGGATCCCGCCGTCGCCGCTCGGGACATCGTCACCTCGCCGGAGGCCCCCGCCTGCTCGCCGCCGACAACAATGAGCCGGACCGCGGCGGGTGCGACGGCACCGGTTCCGCGTCCCTCATGTCGAGACGCGGGCCGGAGCCTTCGCCACCGCACTGGCGCACACGCCGCCGCGATCCGTGCCCTGCCCGCGTGCGCCGACGGTCACCCCTCATCCGGGTCGTCGGCAACAGGTGCGGGTGGTGCGTCCGGTGGCTGATGGGTGTCACCAGGGACCGGACGCGGCTCGGGGCCCACTCCCCGCGCGGCGCGCACCGCGGTTCCGGGGAGTGGATGATGTCGGAAATTCGATCGGGGCCTTGATGAAGACGACCGCGGCGTAGTTCCCGACGAGGCCGTAATTGACCTCTTCCGTAGAGAAGTTGATCGCCAGGCAGGGCCGTCGCACACCGCGTCGGCGGTGGCCGAACCCGCCCCCACCGTCCAGAGGCGTACGAACATCGCGGTGCGCCCGCCGACGCTCCTCAGGAACTCGGCGTACCCGAGACGGCGGTTCCGGTCCGCGGCGGCACCTGGGCGCGACAGGACAGATGTCGGCGCCGCCGCGGACCGGAAGTTCGGGGAGTGGCCGGCCTCAGACCTGGGCGCCGGAGAGACGTTCCACGCCCCGCAGCAGGGCCGAGTGGTCCAGGCCGCCGTCGCCCTGGGCACGCAGCGAGGCCACCAACTGGGCCACCACGGCGCCGACGGGCAGGGCGGCGCCCACGGTGCGGGCGGCGTCCGTGACGATGCCCATGTCCTTGTGGTGCAGATCGATACGGAAGCCCGGCTTGAAGTCCCGGTTCAGGAAGTTGTCCTTCTTGCGGGTCAGCACGGTCGAGCCGGCGAGGCCGCCGTTCAGCACGTCGAGCGCCGCCCTCAGGTCCACGCCGGACTTCTCCAGGAAGACCACGGCCTCGGCGCACGCCTGGATGTTCACGGCGACGATCAGCTGGTTCGCGGCCTTCACGGTCTGCCCGGAGCCATGCGGACCGCACAGCACGATGGTCCTGCCGAGCGCCTCGAAGACCGGCTCGGCCTCGTCGAAGTCGGCCTGCTCGCCGCCGACCATGATGGACAGCACGGCCTCGATCGCGCCCGCCTCACCGCCGGACACCGGGGCGTCGAGCACCCGGATGCCCTTCGCCTTCGCCGCTTTCGCCAGGTCGACCGAGGTCTGCGGGGTGATGGACGACATGTCGATCAGCAGGGCGCCCGGCCTGGCGTTCTCCAGGATGCCGTCGGGGCCGTACGCGATGGCCTCGACCTGCGGTGACGCGGGGACCATCGTGATGACGACGTCGGCGTCGCGCACGGCCTCGGCGAGGGAGCCCGCGGCGGTCCCGCCGGCGGCGGCCAGCCGGTCGAGCTTGTCCTGCTCCAGGGTGTGGCCCGTGACGTCGTAACCCGCCTTGATCAGGTTCTCCGACATGGGGGAGCCCATGATGCCGAGGCCTATCCACGCGATCTTGGGGAGATTGCTCATGGTGAGGGTGCCTCTCTGACTGCTCTGCCGCGTCTTCGGGGGTGGGCTACGACTGTGGGTGGGGCTCGACTGTGGGGCTACGACTGTGGGTGGGGCTACGACTGTGGGGTGGGCGCTCAGCGCGCCGCGCGGGCCTCGCGGGGGAGCCACTCGAAGGCCTCGGCGCTCGGGCGGTCGCCCGGCTTGTACTCCAGGCCGACCCAGCCCTCGTAACCGGCCTTGCCCAACTGGTCGAGGAGGTCCTCCAGCGGAAGGGTGCCCGTGCCGGGGGCGCCGCGGCCGGGGTTGTCGGCGATCTGCACATGGCCGGTCCTGTCGGCGTACCCGGCGATGACCTGTGGCAGGTCCTCGCCGTTCATGGACAGGTGGTAGAGGTCCATCAGGAAGCGCGCGTTGCCGAGGCCCGACGCGTGGTTGACCTTGTCGACGACGCCGACGGCGGCCGGGGCCGACACCAGGGGACAGAGCGGCGACTCCACCTTGTTCAGGGCCTCGATCAGCAGGGTCGCGCCGATCCGGTCGGCCGCCTGGGCCGCCAGGACCAGGTTCCGCAGCGCGAGCGCGTCCTGCTCGACCGGGTCCACGCCGGCGACGCGGTTGCCGTACAGGGCGTTGAGCGCCTTGCAGCCGACGGACTCGGCGAAGTCCGCGACCACGTCGATGTTGGCGCGGAACTTCTCCGACTCCTCGCCCGGGATCGACAGCGCGCCCCGGTCCGGCCCTGGCAACTGCCCGGAGTAGAAGTTCAGCCCCGTCAACTGCACGCCCGCGCCCTCGAGCGCCCGCCGCAGGGCGTCGAGTTCGGACTGTGCGGGGGTGGGGGAGTCGACCCAGGGCCACCACAGCTCGACCGCGGTGAAGCCGGCCGCGGCGGCGGCCGCGGGGCGCTCCAGGAGCGGGAGTTCCGTGAAGAGGATCGACAGGTTGACGTTGAAGCGCTGCTCTGCGAATCCCATGGGGCCTCAGACGCTCCCTTCCGTGCACGTTTCCATATTGCGGAAGTTGCTTTCTGCTTAATGGAAGACTGCCGTCGATCGTCAGAGCTTGTCAAGAGGGCTCGGTGGGAAACGGCGCCGCGCGTCAGGGAGTGCGCGTGCGAGGGACCTGCGTGCCACGCCAGGGGCGCCGTCATTGACGAGTCCGGTGGCGTGGGCGTGGTGGAGCGGGCGGGGAGGCTCCGCGTCAGGCCGGGCCGAGGACGCAGAACTCGTTGCCTTCCGGGTCGGCCAGAACCTTCCACGGGAAGTCGCCCCGGCCCGCGTCGGCGGGCGTCGCGCCGAGGGCCTTGAGCCGGGCCACGCCCGCCGCTTGACCGTCACCGTCGAAGGGGTAGGGCGCCAGGTCGAGATGGACGCGGTGCCGCATCTCCTTCAGGTGGGGCGTGCGGAGGAACTCCAGATACGGGCCGACACCCTCGGCGGAGCGCAGCAGCGCATGATCGTCGGTCACCTCGTGCGGGGTCCAGTCCATCGCCGCGCCCCAGAACCGGGCCATGGCCCGCGGGTCCGCGCAGTCGACGACCACCGCGGCGATGGGCCCGGTGTCCCGGTGGATCTCCCGAGGCTCCAGGACGCAGAACACGTTGCCCTCCGGGTCGGCCAGAACTGTCCGAGGGAGGTCGCCTTGGCCGTCGGCGGGCGTCGCGCCGAGCTCCTTCAGGCGCGCGACCAACTCCGCGTGATGGGCCGCAGAGGTGGTGGCGAGTTCGATGTGCGCGCGGTTCTGCACCGTTTCGGGGTCCGGGACGGCGATGACATCGACGCGGACGGCGGCGGGGTCCGGCCAGGCGGAACCCACGGGCTTGACGCTGGTCGCACCGGGTGCCTCGCTGGAAACACTCCACCCGAGCGCCTCCGCCCAGAACCGGCCCAACGCCGAGTCGTCCCGGGCTTTGACGTTCACCTCGAAGAGTCGCAGCGCCATGCCGCCAACCGTATACCCGGGGGACGAATCGACAGGTGTGGCGGAGGACCTTGAGCAGACCTGGATCGATGGGCCACAGCGGTGTTCGATACACCCACGATATGCACCGGCTCATAGCCTCGAGGGCATGCGTGTGCTGATTGTCGAGGAGAGCCCTGTCTGGCAGAAGCCATCCGGGACGTACTGCGCGACCTCGACCAGGGCCGAGCAGCCCGCCCCGAGCTCCATGCGGTCAG
The DNA here is from genome assembly GCF_024612015.1 of Streptomyces sp. CA-210063. Lineage (NCBI taxonomy): Bacteria > Bacillati > Actinomycetota > Actinomycetes > Kitasatosporales > Streptomycetaceae > Streptomyces > Streptomyces sp. CA-210063. Next base: position 1,938,628 of record NZ_CP102512.1, on the reverse strand, counting down.
TGAAGGCGGAGGACTGTTGCGGCGGCGTATGCGTATGTCGATACGCCCGCGATACACGCCATCCCCGGCGCCACGAGGACACGGACGGCCGGGAAGGCCGCGCGCCGCCCGGCAGGGGTGGCGCGCATCAACTCAGCCGGATCACTGCGTACGTCTCGCCGTCCCTCGGCGGCCGCGTCCAGGAGCGGGTGGTGAACGTGTGCAGCCGCCCGTTCACGATCGCGTGGCGCGGCAGATGGGCACCGAACTCCCCGGTCACCGCTTCCAGCAGCGACCGTTCGGCCTCGGCGCTGTCCGCCAGGTCGCCGAAGAACCGGCTCGGGTCCAGTGCCCGCGGTATCTCCCCGCTTGACCGGACCTCTCCGTCCGCGTACGTGAACGCGTACTGCTCGGCACCGTCTCGCGCCACCGAGAGGTGGAAGAACGGCTCACCGTGCCAGGTCCTCAGGCCGCTCCACACCACCACCGCGCGGGTGCCCTCGCCGGCGGCCGCGGCCGGGGAGACGAACCGCTCCCGGCCGAACGGGGCGGGATCGCCGTCGAAGGCGAAGCTCCAGCCGGTGCCGGCCCGGCCGACCGCCATGAGAGCCCTGTCGTCGTAGGACGAGAACTCTCCTTGTTTGTTGTCCAGCGACCTGCGGCGTGCCTCCCAGAAGGTCATGGGTTCGTTCAGCACGGTGCCGTCCCCGTCCCCGTCTCTGTCCCCATCCCCGTCCGTGAGACGTCGGGGCAGTTCCTCCGGCTCCACCCCTTCCACCAGGACGAAGCGGTAGGACGTGCGGTTGTCGCCGGGGTCCGGCTCCGCGAGCCACGCCAGGCCGCCGGGGTCGAGCCCGGCCGTCGGCCTCGGTGCCTCACCCGCCTGCCCGCCCCTCGGTGTGGACAGCAGCTCCCGGCCCCGCTCCGGGGTCAGCAGCGGCCCGAGCAGTGGGTCGGCCACCCACCCCAGCGGCGCCAGATGGTCCGGTCCCACCGGCTCCCACAGGGGCAGAGCGTCCATCAGTGTCCGCCATGCCCCGTCGGTGTCTCCCCACCGCGCCAGCTCCCGCGCCCGCTCGACCGGCTCCCCGAACGGTCCGGCCGCCGTGTACCGGTACGTGCCGTTCCGCACCTGATTCAGCGTCGTGTGAGCCAGCGACACCACGTCGTCGTCGGCGCCCCGCAGAAAGAACGTCAGCGCGGAGTCGTCCCGGTACGAGTGCGCCGCGTGCTCGGCGACCAGCGGTGGCAGCAGCTCGGGCGCGTACCGCGGGCCCGTCACCAGGTCCTCGAAGTACACCATGGAGGTCTGTCCGAGCAGACGACGTATCTGGTCACCCAGCCCGGCGGCCCGCGGTCTGCCGTACTCCTTGGCCTCGTCCAGCGCCTTCACGGCCCGCTCCCAGCCGCCGCGCAGCGCCTCCAGCCGGGCCTCTTCGACCTGGGCGTCCAGGTTTCGCGTCGTGTCGTTGGCGAACTCCGGCTCCCCGTCGCTCCCGTGCGCCCGCAGGCTGTGGAACTCCCGGTACATCTCCCGCATGAACTCGAGGAAGTTCGCGTGCCGCTCGGGTGGCGCGGCCCGCCAGCTCGCCCATGTGTAGACGGCCCACTCGCCGACCTCGTCGACGTCCTCGGGGTCCATGAGGACGTGGGTGACGTCGGACTCGACGTCGAGCTGCAGTCCGCGCCGCCAGAGGTCCGCCTCCCGCCGCTCCTCGGGCCCGGCGTCCTCGTCGAGGTCTTCCTCGACCATCTCCGCGAGTCCTGACTCGTTGTTGTGCCAGTGCGCGTCCTGCGTCCCCGCGAGCAGCCACACGAACCCGCCCGCGTGCCGCCATCCGTCGCTGACCTTGAGGAACTCCCGGTACGACGGGGGCATCCGCCGGCCGAGGCGCTCTTCCAGGGCTGCGATCCCCTCCTCCGACGCGGGCGGGAACCCCAGCCACCGCGCCCGCCGCGCGGCCTCGTCGTCCTCGCCCCGCGTGTCGCCGTCCGGCAGGGAATCCGCCCACTCCCCGCTCCATCTGAGCAGGAAGGAACGCCAGTTGAATGCCGTGGTGTCCGTCATGTGTCCGATGCTGCCACCCACCACTGACAGCGCTCCGCTCCTCGCCGCGGCCGACGGCGTTCGGGGAGGGGTCCCGGAACGGGTGCGGATACTGGTCAGTACGTCGGACGCCTGCCGAGAAGCTCTCGAACCCGGACGCCGTCGAACCCGGACGCCATCGAACCCGGAAGCTCTCGATCCGAGGAGACCAACGATGCCCCCCTCCGCCAGCCTCGCACGTGGTGTCCCGCCCACCACGCCAGGGACCCTGCATGCCCGTACGGTCACCGCTGAACTCAGCGCACCGCCCCGCCAGGGGCTGACCGTCCGCTTCGGGCGCGGTGAGGAGCCGGACGTGGACCTGGGGGTCGGCGTGGACGACCTGCGCGTGAGCCGGCGGCACGGCGAGTTGACGTACCGCCAAGGCATGTGGTGGCTGCGCAACATCGGGCAGCAGCTCGTCCGGCTGCCCCGCGGCCGGATGATGCACCTCACCACCGAGCCCATCCCGCTCGACGCCGGCTACACCCCGCTGTTCGTGAAGGGCTCCGGCTACCGCGAGCACCTCGTCGAGCTGTATGTCGCGGGCCATGACGACCAGGGTCCCGTGTCCCGGCGGCGCACGGAGACGGTCCGGCCGGAGACGTGGCCGCTCGACGACGACGAACGACTGCTGCTGGCCCTCCTCGGCCAGCGGTATCTGCTGTACGAGGAGAACCCGCGCCCCCTCACCTACTCCACCGCCGCCAAGCAGCTCGCCTACCTCCGCCCGGACGGCAACTGGAACGAGCGCCGGATCGAGCGCCGCATCGAGGCCGTACGCCGCCGTCTGCACCACAGCGGCTTCAGGTACCAGCTGCTGCACGACAAGTCGCAGGGCCGTCCCGCCGACAACAGCCTGCTGCACAACCTGATCAAGGGGCTGGTGGAGTCGACGACGCTCGTACCGCCGGACCTGGACCTGATGGAGGACGACATGGCCTGGCCGGACTCCGTGTCCTGACCAGGCGCCGACGCCCCCGTGTCATCTCATCGCGCGCGGAGTTCGGCGGCGGCGGACGCCGCGAGGGCTTCGGTCATCGCGCAGAGCTTGTCCGCGGGCTGTCGCCCGCCGACATCCAGGCGCACCATCTCGGCGGCGGTCTCGGCGTCCTGTCCGCCGTACGTGCGGTACTCGACGAAGGCCGTACAGGTGTCGCCGTCGTCGTCCGGTTCGACGACCGTGCGGTATCCGCTGAGCCTGACGGTGGTGGCGCCGTCCTCGGCGGACCTGGGCTGATCGCGGAAGAAGGCGATCTCCGCATCCAGCTCGTCGACATCACTGGACCACTCGCAGCTCCAGTTCGCGACGCCGGCGTCCGGCGCATCGGCCTTGAGGCCGGGAACGGCGGACAGGGCCTTGGCGTCGAGGAGTCGGCAGGCGTTCGCCCAGGCCAGCGACGTGCGCGGGTAGGCCGGTGACCGGCGGGGGAGCGGACCCCGGTCGAGGACCTCGGCCGCGCTCCGGGCGGCCTTGTCGGCGACCGTGCACAGGGTCGCGTTGCCGCCGAACACAGAGCCCTTGCCCATGTTGACGCGGACCCCGACCAGTGAGCCGTCGGTATCGGCGTCGGACGTCAACAGCAGCTTGCACTCGTCGCTTTCGGCCTGCTCCTGATGGATGTCGATCCCGCCGACGGTGCGGGAGGGCTTCGAACCCTCGGGCGGCGAACCGCGAAGAAGGCTGATCGACACGTCGATCCGGGTCTCGTCGTCGATGTCCACCAGTACGTCGCAGCGGTCGAAGTTCCCGTAGTCCACGTCCACGTGGGCGTCCCCGAACTGGTCGAGGGCGGCGGGGTCGGCCACAGCGCACACGTCGGCCGTGTGCGGATCGCCGATCAGGGCTTGCGACGCGCCGTCCGAGGCGTCGTCCCCCGGCTGGCTCCGACCGGGCTGAGGGCTGGCGTTCCCTGCGTTGTGGTCGGGGATGACGACGAGCCCCAGGGCCAGTACGGCGCTGATGCCGAGCGCGGTCGCGATCAGCGGCCGGCGCCACCGCCGGTGCCCGGTGACGGTGCCGGCGGTGGCCGTGTCCCCCGGGGTACCCGGTTCGGATCCGGCCACGTCCTCCAGGAGCCGCTTGACCTCGGCGGCGTCGGGGCGGTGCCGAGGGTCGCGTTGAAGCATGGCGGTGAGCACGGGATACAGCGGTCCCACGGCGGCGTCCAGCTCGACGACGCCCTGCTCGGCCTTCCAGTACCTCAGCTGCTCGGCCTCCTTCCCCTCGTCCCCCGTCCTGGCGGGGTCGGCGTCCTCACCGGTCGCGTCGCCGCGCGGCGGCGCACCGGTGACCAGTGCGTGGAGGGTGGCGGCCAGGCAGAACACGTCGGAGGCCGGGCGGGGGACGTTGCCCCGGGCCAGCTCGGGGGCGGCGTAGTCCGGGGTGAAGCTGAACGGGCCGTTGACGGTGATGGTCTCGGTACCGCCGACCCGGTAGGCGGCGCCGAAGTCCAGTAACTTCGCGGCCCCGTGCCGGGTGAGGCCGATGTTGGCGGGCTTGACGTCACAGTGGACGATGCCCGCTTCGTGCAGGGCGGCCAGCGCGTCGGCGAGCTGGGCACCGATGCGGGCCGCCCGCGCGGGAGAGACCGTCGGCTGCCGGTCCAGGCCGCCGCCGGGCACGTACTCCATGACGAACCAGAACGTCCGCCTTCCGGCCCTGTCCTGCTCCACGGTCACGACATCGAACAAGGTCACGACGTGGGGATGGTCGCGGAACTTGGCCATGGCGCGCGGTTCACCCAGCAGCCGCCGCACCGCGGTCTCGTCCTCACTGTCCGTCCGCTCCGGTTTGAGCGCGACGTCCTGGCCCACCACCGTGTCGTGGGCCAGCCACACATCGCCGCCTCGCCCCGCGCCGATGACCTCCTTGAGGACGTAGCGGTCGGCGAACTCGTCCCCGGAACGCACGGATCTTCCCCCTCGTTCGAGCCCGGCACGCGCACGGCCCAGGGCCGCACTCACGGGGAGAACCTACTGCGTACGGCCGACCGTACGCAGCGTCTACCCAGAGCCTTCATGAGTCGTACCCATGCACAAGGGGAAGTGGTGAGATCGCGGCTCCGGGACGGGTCCCGACAACGGCGCCTACGGTACGCGTCGTCAACCGAACCCCCCCCGACAGGAGAAACCCCCCATGCCAAGCACTCGGAGCATCGTGCTGGCCGGCATCACCGCCGCTGTCTCGGCCGCCACGCTCACGCTGCCCGCCCAGGCGGACACTTCGGCCCCCCAGGAGCGGCCGGCCGGCTGCGCCTACCCGTCCGAGGTCCTGGACCTGACCGACTGGAAGCTGACCCTGCCCACCGGCGAGGACGAGGACCCCACCGAGGTCACCCAGCCCGACCTGGCGACCTTCTCCGCCGATCCCTGGTTCCGGGCCGAAGCCGACTGCGACGCGGTCAGGTTCCGGGCCGCCGTCAACGGTGTGACGACGGGGGGTTCCAGCTATCCACGCGCCGAGCTGCGGGAGATGACCGACGGCGGCGAGGACGAAGCCGAATGGTCCACGACGGACGGCACCCACACCCTCGTGGTCAGGGAGGCCTTCATGGCACTGCCCGAGGAGAGGCCGTACCTGGTCGGGGCGCAGGTCCACGGCGGGGACGACGATGTCACCGTCTTCCGCCTCGAGGGCAGCCGCCTCTACATCACCGACGGCGACGATCGCCATCACCACCTCGTCACCGACGACTACGAGCTGGGCACCGAGTTCGAGGCCAAGTTCGTGGCCAGGGACGGGGAGGTCGACGCGTACTACAACGGCCGGCTCCAGACGACGATCTCCCACGACGGCGACACCAACTACTTCAAGGCAGGGGCCTACACCCAGGCCAACTGCGGCAACTCCGACCCGTGTGCCGGCGACAACTACGGCGAGGTCCGCATCTCCCGCATCAAGGTCACCCACTCCTGACCGGAGCGGGTTGTTCTCCCGAGCCTCGGATGATCAGCCGGGTGGGAACGGTGATGGTGCGAGCCCGGGAGCGGTCGCCGTCGAGGCGGGCCAGGGCCGTGGACGCGGCGCTGCGGCCGATTTCTTCGGGGTCCTGGGCGACGACGGTCAGGGCCGGTTCCAGTGCCTCGGCGAGTGATACGTCGTCGAAGGCGACGACGGCCACGTCCTTGCGTTTGTCGCGCGCGAGTTGGGCGACGATGCCGAGCGCCATGATGTTGTTGCCCGCGAACACGGCGGTGGGGGGATCGGCCAGTTCGAGGAGTTGGGCGGTCGCGGCCTCGGCGCCCGGCTGATCATGGGCGTTGGCGACCAGCGAGCGGTCGTAGGGGATGTCGGCTGCTCGCAGGGCAGCGCGGTATCCGGCGAGGCGTTCGCGGCGGGTGTACAGCTTGACGGGCAGGTCGCCGACGAAGCCGATGCGGTGGTGCCCGTGGGCGATGAGGTGGGCGACACCGTCCTGGGCCCCCGCACGGTTGGAGCTGACGATGCTGTCCGTGGGCAGGCCCACTCCTGGTCGGTCGAGGAAGACGATGGGCAGCCCCGCCGTGCGCTGCGACCTGAGGTGGGAGTGGTCGGCGCCGACGGACGGCACGACGATCAGGATGCTGACGCGGCGGGCGAGGAACTTGTCCGTCAGGGCGCGTTCACGGTCGGGGTCGTCCGCGGAGGAACCCATGAGCAGGGTCAGTCCGCGTTCGCCGACCGTGTCCTCGATGGCGCGGGCCACGGCGCCGAAGAAGGGGTTGGCGAGGTCGGGGATGACCAGGCCGATGGTGGTGTCGGGGCCGCCGACGCGGATGTTGCGGGCCATGAGGTTCGGCTGGAAGCCCAGCTCGGCCACCGCGGCGAGTACCTGTTCCCGCGTCCGCGCCGAGACGGGTCCGTCCTCGTTGAGGACACGGGAGACCGTCTTCGCGCTGACACCTACTTCGCGGGCGACGTCGGCCAAGGTGGGGCGGCGGCTCGCTGCCATGGAGGAAACCGTCTCCTGAGGGCTCTCGGTTCCGGCCGCGGCCTCGGCCGGAACATGCGAGAGCGGGGTCGATCCGTCAAGTGGCCTGGACTCCGGCGGCCTTCGCTGCCGCGGAATCCGCTACGACAGTATCTCCGGCCTCGTCGACGGTGAGCGCGCCGGTCATGATGGCGACGACCTCCGCCATGGAGTAGTCGGAGGGCTTGATCACGGCGGCGCGCCGGCCGAGGCGGTGGACGTGGATCCGGTCGGCGATCTCGAAGACATGGGGCATGTTGTGGCTGATCAGGACGACCGGCATGCCCTTGTCGCGGACCCGGCGGATGAGGTCCAGGACCTGGCCGGACTCCTTGACGCCGAGGGCGGCGGTGGGCTCGTCCATGACGACGACGGAGCGGGCCCAGGCGACGGCGCGGGCGACCGCCACGGCCTGCCGCTGACCGCCCGAGAGGGTCTCGACCGACTGGGTCAGCGAGCGCAGGCCGATCTTCAGGTCGGCCATGTGCTCGGCGGCCTCCTGACGCATCCGCTTCTTGTCGAGCATGCGGAAGGCGCTGCCGAGGATGCCGGGGCGGCGGAGCTCGCGGCCGAGGAACACGTTCGAGGCGATGTCCATGGAGGCGGCCACGGCCAGGTCCTGGTACACCGTCTCGATGCCGTGGGCGCGGGCGCTCTGCGGTCCGGAGAAGGTGATGGGTTTGCCGTTCAGGCGTATCTCGCCCGCGTCGGGGGTCACCGCGCCGGTGAGGGCCTTGATGAGGCTGGTCTTGCCGGCGCCGTTGTCGCCGATGACGGCGAGGACCTCGCCGGGCAGCAGGTCGAAGTCGGCGCCGTCGATGGCGGTGACCTGGCCGTACCGCTTCACCAGGCCGCGAGCCTGCAGGACGGGGGTGGGGGTGTCGGCGGCGGTCATCGTGCCTTCTTCCGGGAGATCTGGTCGACGGTCACCGCGAGGATCACCAGGACGCCGGTGATCAGGGTCTGGTAGATGGAGGCGACGCCCATCAGCTGCAGGCCGTTGCGGAAGACACCGACGATGAGAACGCCGATGAAGGTGCCCAGGACCGAGCCGCGTCCACCGAAGAGGCTGGTGCCGCCGAGGACCACGGCGGTGATGCTGTCGAGGTTGTCGGTCTGCCCGGCCTGCGGGTCGCCGACGCCGGTGCGGGAGATGAGCAGCAGGGCGGCGATGCCGTAGAGGACGCCGGCCACGGTGTAGACGCCGATGGTCAGTCGGGAGGTGCGGATGCCGTTCAGGCGGGCGGCTTCCGGGCTGTTGCCCAGGGCGTAGACGTGCCGGCCCCAGCCGGTGCTGCTCAGCGCGTAGGCGAGGAGGAGGAACAGGGCGATGGTGACCAGCGAGCCGTAGGTGATGTCGGTGTTGCCGAGCGGGAAGGTCTGCCCGAGCGCCGTCAGCGGTCCCGGCAGGCTGGTGACCGTCTGCTCCTCGGAGTAGATGTGGGTCAGCGCGAACGCCACGTTGAGCATGCCGAGGGTGACGATGAACGGCGGCAGCGGGATCTTCTGCACCAACGCCCCGTTGAGCAGGCCGAAGCCGCCGCAGACGACCAGGCCCAGCGCGATCGCGGCGAGTGGCGGCAGGGAGCCCTCGGCCGCCATCTTGGCGATCACGATGCTGCCGAACGCCATCACGGCGCCGCACGACAGGTCGATGCCCGCGGTCAGGATGATGAGGGTCTGCCCGATGGCGAGGGTGCCGACGACCATGACCTGCTGCACGATCAGCGAGAAGTTCCCGCCGGTGAGGAACTGGTCGCTGGAGAGGGAGAAGAAGACACAGGCCAGAAGGAGGGCGACCAGGGGTCCGGTGGTCGGCGCCGTGAGCAGTCGGCGGGCCGTGGTCGGTGCCTTGAGCTCCGAGTACGGCGTGGACGTGCCCGGGGGCGTGGTCGTGGCTGTCATGCGAAGTCCTTGTCGGAAGACAGAAGTCGTTGTCCGCCCTGGCCGGAGAGGAATGTGGAGGGAGGAGCGGACAAGCGGGGCGGCCGTCCCCCGGCCGGGGAGGAAGGGACGGCCGCCCCGCTGAGCGGAGAGGCGAAAGTCGTACGGTCCTCAGGGGCCGGCTCAGCCCCAGCAGTTCTCCAGGCCGTAGGCGGTGTCCTTGGACGTGACACCGTCCTGCGCCTTGTCGGTGATCAGGGTGACGCCGGTGTCGGTGTAACCGGACGCCTTCTCGCCGTCCTTGGCGTACGTCGCCACGGCCTTGACACCCTCGGCGGCCATCTTCAGCGGATACTGCTGCGAGGTCGCGGCGATCGTGCCGTCCTTGACGGCCTCGGTCCCGGTGCAGCCGCCGTCGACGGAGACGATCAGGACGTCCTTCTCCCGGCCCTTGGCCTTCAGCGCGGTGTACGCGCCCAGTGCGGCCGGCTCGTTGATGGTGTAGACGACGTTGATGTCCGGCTCCTTCTGGAGGCAGTTCTCCATCGCCGTCTGGCCCTTGGCCTGGTCGCCGCCGGTGTCCTGGGAGCAGACGACGGAGGGGTCGCCCTCCTCGACGCCGAAGCCCTTCAGGAAGCCGTTGTGCCGCTGGACGCCGACCGAGACGCCCGGCGCGAGGTCGAGCATGGCTATCTTCGCCGACTTGCCCTTCATGGCGGCCTTGGCGTACGCGCCGATCAGCTCGCCCGCCTTGAGGTTGTCGGTGGCGAAGAGGGCGTCGACCGCGCTCTCCGGGTCGGTCGGGGTGTCCAGGGCGATGACCAGAACGCCCTTGGCCTTGGCCTTCTCGATCGCCGGAACGATCGCCTTGGAGTCGCTAGGTGTGATCAGGATGCCCTTCACCCCGGCGGCGACCATGTTCTCGATGGCGGTGACCTGACCGGCGTTGTCCCCGTCGAACTTGCCCGCCGCGGTGGACAGTTCGACACCGTTCTCCTTGGCGGCCTTCTCCGCGCCCTCCTTCATCTTCACGAAGAACGGGTTGGTGTCGGTCTTGGTGATCAGTCCGACCTTGACGCTGCCCGAGCCGGAGTTCGCGGTGCCCGATCCGGATCCGGAGCCACAGGCGGTGAGGGTGAGGGCCGCGATGCCCGTGCAAGCGGCGGCTCTGAGCACGGAGGAGGGCAGACGAGAGATGCGTGACATGAACGACTCCTGCGGGATTGCGGGCGAGCGGCCGGCATCGGGGCATGCCGTCCCGAGGTGTCATCGTTGACTTATGTCATCGTTGACACTGCTTGGCCAGGATGATGGACTCCGCTTCCAGGCAACGTCAATGCCTTGCACCCGTCACAAATCGGCAACGCCCGTGGCCGTGGCCCGCCCGAAGTGGTTCGGCGACTGCCCGCGACGTGCCCGTTTCTGCCCGCGCGTTACGAGAGTTCCGAGAGTTCGAGAGAAGAGCAGCCCATGAGCCCTCGCCAGATCACCGTCCTGGGAGAGTGCGTCGCCGACGCGTTCACCGAACCCGCAGGTACCCGGAACGAACTCGCCCTGCGTGTGCTGCCGGGCGGCGGACCCGCCAACACGGCGGTCGCCCTGGCCCGGTTGGGAACCCCGGCCCGCTTCCTCGCCCGGCTGTCCGGCGATGTGTTCGGCCGCCTCTTCCGGGCCCACCTGGAGGCGTCCGGGGTGGACCTGTCGTACGCCGTCGAGGCCGCCGAGCCCAGCACGCTGGCCGTGGCCGAGCTGGACACCCAGGGCCAGGCCACGTTCTCCTTCCACGCTCAGGCCACCGCCGACTGGCAGTGGACGAGCGCGGAACTGGCCGGGGTGGATCTGGCCGACACCGCCTGCGTACACACCGGGTCGCTGGCCCTGGTCAAGGAACCGGGGGCGGCCGTGGTGGAGGACTTCCTGGCGGCGGCCGCCCCCCGGGCCACCATCAGCGTCGACCCCAACGTCCGCCCGCTCCTGGTGCGCCCCGAGGTCTACCGCGCCCGGCTGGCGCACTGGTGTGGCCTCGCGGATGTGCTGCGGCTGAGCGAGGACGACCTGGAGCTCCTGCTGCCCGGGACGCCGCCCGAGCAGGCGTGCGACACCTGGCATGCGGCGGGGGCGCGGCTCGTCGTGATCACGCGCGGCGGCGACGGCGCCCTGGCCTCGCTCGACGGGGAACGGGTGCGGGTGCCCGCGGTGGCGACGCCGGTCGTCGACACGGTCGGTGCGGGGGACTCCTTCACCGCCGGACTGCTGCACCACCTCGGCGCCCGCGGACTCCTCGGCGGCAGGCTGACGGACCTGCGTCTCGGCGATGTAGAGGCAGCCTGCCTGTTCGCCGCGCGGGTCGCGGCCCTGACCTGCTCGGTCGCCGGCCCGAACCCGCCGTGGCAGGACCAGTTGGCGCGGTTCGCGACCGCCGCCGACGCCTGACGGACCGTACGCCGTCCACCTCGACCGCCCCCGCTGACAAGGACCCGCAACCATGACGAAAACCCTGCTCGCCGAGTTCACCGCCCGCGAGGGGGCGCAGGACGAGGTCGCCCGTCTGATCCGGGACTACGCCCTGAAGGTGCGCGAGGAGGAAGGCAACCTGTCCTTCGACGTCTACACCAAGGCGGCCGCCCCGCGCGCCTACTGGATCTTCGAGGTCTACCGGGACGAGGACGCCTTCAAGGCCCACCTGGCCGCCCCGTACGGCGCCCCGTTCAACGCCGCCCTCACCCCGCTGATCGAGGAGGACGCCTCCGTACTGACGTTCCTCGATCCGCTGGCCGCGCATCCGTGACGAGCGCTGACGAACAACTGACTCGGGTCAGGCGCACCCCACGCCACCTCACCCCACGCCACCTCACCCGCACCAGCTGGTGACGCTCCGCCTACCGGTCGTCCCGGTCGTCTCGGTCGTCCCGGTCGAGGAGCAGGCGGACGAAGTCGTTGAGCGGGCCGATGATGTCGAGGTCCTGGTCGAGGACCCACTGCAACTGGAGGCCGTTGAGCACGGCATGGAAGAGAGCCGCGGCACTCTCGGGGCTGACGCCCTCACGCAGCCGGCCGCGGGCCGCCTTGTCGAGGAATCCTTCGGCGAACTGCGTGCGCCCGCGTTCGTAGCGCTCGACGAAGTAGGTGTGGGCGGGATGATCTGTGCGTGAGGCCGCGGCGGCGAGCTCGATCCACAGACGCATGAGCTCCGGGGCCTTCTGGTGGTGACGGATGAGCTCACCGAGGTAGGGCGCGAGCCGGTCGAGGCTGTCGACCTGTGCCGCGCCGTGCTGCCACTCCTCGGAATCCCGCTCGGCGAGCACCGCGGCGAGGAGCTCCTCCTTGTTGCGGAAGTGGTGGAGCAGTCCGGCGTGGGTGATGCCGGCCCGCTCCGCGATGTCCCGCAGGGAGGCCTTGGCGTAGCCGTTCTCGGCGAAACTGTCGCGCGCCGCCCGTACGATCTCCGCTCGGCGGGCCGGTGTCTTGGCGTACGGCCCGCGCGCTGTTGCCTGACCCACGGTGCGCTCACTTTCCCCTTTGAAGCCGGTTCGTACAGGTCGTGCGCAGCAGTTGAACATCAAAAAGTTACTACATGGTTGGGGTTCATTTCTCGATACGGCGAGTGGCACGGAAGGTGCCTGTCGTGGCGGTCTCGGTGGTGCCGTCGGGGAAGACGACCCGCGCGGTGGTGGCCGGCGGCACGCCGACGGTGATGGTCAGCTCGTCGCCGGTCGTCCGCCACTCGACGGTGATCGTGCCCTGCGGGGACTCGTGTGTCCCCCGGGCCCAGGTCAGCGACGGGTGGGGGACGGGCGCGACCTCGAAGGACTCCCAGGCGACCGACCCCGGTGCCTGGCGCAGTCCCAGCGTGTGGGTGTGCAGGAAACGGATCACGGCGCCCTTGCTGTAGTGGTTCAGGGAGTCGTGGGCATCTCCGTTCTCGTCGATGCCCTCCCAGTCCTCCCAGATGGTCGTCGCGCCGCGGTCGAGCATGTACAGCCAGGACGGTGCGGTGCGCCGCAGGAGCAGTTCGTAGGCGATGTCGGCGTGGCCGGTGTCGGCCAGGACGGGGAGCAGGTCGCCGGTGGCGAGGAAACCGGTGGCCAGGTGGGTGTCGGCGGCGCGGACGAGCTCGACGAGGCGTGCGGCGGCGGCCGGGCGCAGTTCGTCGGGGACGAGTCCGAAGGCGAGGGCGCGTACGTAGGCGGCCTGGGTGTCGCCGGTGGTGCGTCCGTCGGGGGTGAGGAACTCGGTGCGCCAGGCGCCGCGGACGCGCTCGGCGGTCTCGGTGTAGCGGGCCGCGTCCTCGGTGCGGCCCAGCACCCTCGCGACGTCGGCGAGGGTCGACGTCGAGCGGTACAGGAACGCCGTGCCGACCTCACCCTTGTCGGCCATGAACCAGGCGATCGGATCGGTGCGGACCGGGTCGACGCGGGTGCCGTCGGCGGCCTTCTCCTTCGGCTCGGTCCACTCGCCCCAGTGGAAGGAGCCGTCCCACACGTACCGCTCGTGCGGCAGTGGCTCGGCCGAGCGCTCGATACGGGACTGGTGGCGGGCGGTGCGGGCGGTCCGCAGCGCCCACTCGACCCAGCGGACCATCGCCTCCCAGTTCTCGGCGAGGACCTCCCGGTCGCCGTAGGACTCGTACAACTCCCAGGGGACGGCGACGATCGCGTCACCCCAGCCGGCGGAGCCGGTCATCATGGCGAACTGGTCGTCGAGGTGGTGCTTGATGCGGCGGCCGTCGGGCGAGAAGTTGGCGATCCGGCCGTCGGGCAGTTGGTCGTCGCGGACCGAGCGGAGCCATGTGCGGCTGAAGCCGAGGACGTCGTACAGGCGCGTGGCGGTCGGTGCGAAGACCTGGTAGTCGCCGGTCCAGGCGAGGCGTTCGCGGGTCGGGCAGTCCGTGGGTACGTCGACGGCGTTGCCGCGAAAGCTCCAGTCGGCGATCTCGTGAAGGCGGTTGAGGTCGTCATCGCCGCAGGCGAAGGTTCCGGTGCGGCGCAGGTCGGTGTGGACGACGCGCATCGTGATGCTCGCGGGGTCGAGCGGGGCGTCGTCGCGGCGGACGCGCGCGTACCGGAAACCGTGCACGGTATGGCGTGGCTCGAACGTCTGGTCCCGGCCCGCCGAGACGACCTCGTCGCGCTGGACGAAAGGGATCGGCTCCTCTCCGGGGCGCGTGGAGTCCAGGTGGGTGGTCGTCAGGTCGCCGTCGGGGCCGACGTGTTCGCCGTAGTCGATGACGGTGCGGGTGCCGGCCGGGCCCAGGTCGCCGAGGGCGATCCAGCCGGAGGCGTTCTGGCCGAAGTCGGCGATCCACAGCCCGTCTCGCAGCTGTGTGACCGACTGTGCTGGATGCGATGCGATGACGCGCACGGGCGGTGCCGGCGACCAGTCGATCGCCGGGGCCTCGACCTGATCGACGAGGACGGGCTGTCCGGGACCCGGCCCGGTACGGAAGTCGGTGGTCTGCCCGTCCATGAGGTCGGCTCTGGTGAGGGCCGACCGGGTGCTCGTCCAGGTCTCGTCGCTGCGCACGACCTGGCGTGAACCGTCCACGTAGGCGATGTGCAGCTCGGCACGTGCGCCGAGTACCGTGCCCCAGCCGGCCGGCAGGCGGAACGCGCCGACCTGGCCCCGGTACCAGCCGTCGGAGAGGACGATCTCGATCGGGTTCTCGCCCACCCTGACGGCGGAAGTGACGTCGGACGCCTGGGCGTAGAGCGTGCGGTCGTAGGAGCTGGACCCGGGCGACAGTTCGGCGGTGCCGGCCCGTTCGCCGTTCACGTACGCCTCGTACACGCCGAGCGCCGTCGCGTACAGCCGTGCCGAGCGCACCCCGGCCCGTGCCTCGAACCGGGTTGTCAGAGTGTGGGCCGGGCGCTTGCCGTAGCCGGGGTCGACGGATTCGGCCGGCGATATCCAGCGCGCCTGCCAGTCCTTGTCGAGGAGGCCGACCTCGAACGCGTTCCACTGCGACCACGGCGAGGGACCCCCGGTGCCGTCGGCCCGGACGCGCCAGGCCACCTGCCGGCCGCTGCCCAGTTCCGCCCATGGCCAGGGGAGGTACCGGTGCCGGCCGGGCGCGACCCGCACCGCGGGCTGCGCCTCGCCGTCGACGGTGCACTCCAGCTCGTATCCCGCCGGACATCCCGCGTCCGACGGTGGCTTCCACGACAGGCGGGGCGCGGGGCCCGACACGGTGAACTGGTCACCGCCGCTGTCGACGCGCAGGTCATACGGTGCGTTGTTCATGCTCTGCTTTCTCGCGACTCGTGTTTCTCGGAACGCGTTAAACCCCGCTGTTTCCACGGTGGTCGGCCGAGTGCCGAGGTGCCCGCTACCGGACCGACTTGATCTTGAACTTGATGATCAGACCGCCGACGAGCGCCAGCACCGCGCCGCTCAGGTAGAGCAGCGTGTAGTTCTTCTCCCCTCCGCTCGGGACACCGATGGTGATGACGAGCGGCGCGATGAGCGGGGCGAGGGCGCTGGGGATCTTCTGCGCGAAGGCGACCACCGCGAGATAGCGGCCGGCCTGGGCCCGGTCCGGGAGGACGGCGAACACGATCGCCAGGTCGACGGCGCTGAACATCGCGATGGCGAGCTGCATCAGCACCGCGCCGACGACGAGCTGGGGCAGCGAGTAGGCGAACGCCTCGGCGACGGCCCCGGCGACGAAGATCGCGGATCCGATCACGGTGAACAGCTTGCGCCGGCCGAGCTTGTCGGAGAGGAAGCCGCCCCCGATGGCGCCGCCGGTCGCCGCCAGCACCCCGAGGATCCCGATCGCCGACACGACGCCGGCGACCTCCTTGACGGGCATGTCGAGCCGCTGGGCGTAGAAGAACGTCCCGAAGGTGGTGTTGAAGTACAGGCCCATGAAGAAGACGAAGCGGCCGAGCCAGTTCCAGCCGAAGTCGGGGTACTGCCGCGGATCGAACCCGTAGCTGGCGACCAGGCCCTTGAGGCTCACCTCGCTGGTGTGGACGAGCGCGCGGGAGTCGCCCTCCGGCTTGAACAGCGGGAACAGCAACAGCATGGCCGCTCCGAGGACACCCGGGACCAGGAACACCAGAAGCGTGCTGGAGGCCACCGTGTACGCGATGCCGATGCCGACCACCGGCGCGATCTGGGTCATGACGCTGGTCACCGCCGAGACGCGTCCGCGCTGCTCCTCGGGCACCCGGTCGGCCTGGACGTTCTGGATCGCCTGCCCGACCGTGGACCAGCCGACCATGCCGACGACCCACGCCAGCCCCACCAGGAAGACGGTCGGTGCCACGGCGATCCCCAGGAGCCCGGCCATGCCGATGGCCGTGCCGGCGAACATGAACGGTGTCCGGCGGCCCAGGCGGGAGCGCATCCGGTCGCTCCAGAAGCCGATCAGCGGGCTGAGGACCAGATAGACGAACTGGGCGGATCCGGTGACGTAGCCGAGCAGTTCCTCGCGTCCGGGGGCGAGTTCGTCGATCCGCAGCGCCAGCGAGTAGGAGAGCGGAACCATCAGGGCCAGGGAACCACCGAAGCTGGCGATCATGATCCAGGCGAGGTAACTCCTGCTGACCCTCTCCAGCGGCGGGGCCTCGATCTCGGGGGCGGGAGTCTCGCCCGGTTCCGCACCCAGGACCTTGGCCGGCCCGGTCGGCTCCGCACCGTCCCCCTTCGCCGGCTCGATCGGCGGGGGCCCGGCCACACTGATGTCGCGGTCGTTCTGAGGCATGAGGACTCCTTCGTCTCACGGGTGCCAGGTGGCGCGGCGGTTGGCGGAGGTCGGCACGCGCGGTCATGGAGGAACCGGCGGTGCCGGACACGGTGCGGCGCGCGTCGCCGTCCGCTCGGTGACGGGCCGCCACCGGGGGCGGGTGCTACTGGACCGACCAGCCTCCGTCGGACGGGAGGACGGCGCCGTTGATGTTGATGCCGTCGTCACTGAGCAGGAAGGTGAGGGAGGCCGCCAGCTGTTCGGCGGTGGCCAGGCTCGGAATCGCCTGCTGGAAGGGGGCGAGGCGGGCGGAACCCGTCTGTGACACCTGCTCGGGCATCGGGATGCCGGTCGCCACGCCACCGGGTGCGACCGCGTTGACGCGGATGCCGTGCGGACCGCACATGAAGGCGGCGGATCGGGTCAGGCCGATGACACCGTGCTTGGAGACGGTGTACGCGGTGCCCGAGGAGTTGCCGCGCAGCGCCGCTTCCGAGGCGACGTTGACGATCGAGCCCGTGCCGGCGGCGATCATGACCGGCAGGACCGCGCGGGACAGCTTGAAGGAGCCGGTGAGGTTGATGCCGATGACACGGTCCCAGACCTCGTCGGAGGTTTCGTGGACCGGAGAGAAGTCGTCGTTCACCCCGGCCACGTTCGCCAGGGCGTCGATGCGGCCCTCGGCCGCGTCGACGATCCGGTCGATGTCGTCCTGGCAGGTGATGTCACCGACCACGGCGGTGATCGCGCCCTCGGGGAAGGACGCGGCGAAGGCTTCGAGGCGTTCGGCCGAGACGTCCACGGCGATCACACGGCCGCCTTCCCGCGCGATGCGTGAGGCGGTCGCCCGGCCGATGCCCGAGGCCGCGCCGGTGACAATGGCGGTCTTGCCGTCGAAACGTCCGGCTGTGACGCGCTCGGTCCACTGGTCCGGGTCGCTGTCCTCGGCCGGCATGACGCCGTCGTTGGCCTGGATCACCAGGTCGTCGACGACTGTCTGCGGCAGCTGCCCCTGGCTGGCGGCGACGAGTTGCTGGAGCGGGAGCGTGCGGACGGGGGCGAGCATCTCCTGTGGTACCCCGGCCTGCCGCAGCAGCGCCTCGATGAGCGGTGCGCCCTTCGGGTGGGTCAGCCATGCGTCGATGGTGCTGCGCGCGGTGAGGGGACGCGGGGGAGGGGGAGTGGACATGGTTCGGTTCCTCTCAGATGCTGGGCGATGCTGCTGCTTGGAACGTTTCAATCACTGGCGTCCGTCGTCGGTGGGGGCGGGCTTACGCCCCTCCAGGCCGTGCCAGCGGCGACGCAGCGAGAACGCGGCCGTCTTCGGCCTGCGGTCGCGGGTGAACACGCCCTTCTTGTTGCCGTCGACGCGGTGGATGCCGTTGGAGGTCTGGAAGTCGGCGAAGTTCCAGACGTGTTCGCCGACGAACTCGGGGATGCGGTCGAAGACGCGGTGGTACGTGGCGAGGTAGTCGCTCTGGTACTCCTCGCTCCACGGGGTGTCCCAGACGGAGTGCAGGCCGGGCTGGGTGTCGGCGCCGTACTCGGACATCATGACCGGCTTGCCGAAGCGCCGGACCCAGCCGAGGAGGTCCTGCTCCAGGGCCTGTTCGGCGGCGGCGAGGTCGCCGGTGAAGAGGTACCAGCCGTAGTAGCGATTGATGCTGAGTACGTCGAACAGGTCGCCGATCCGGTCGTTGTCGGGGGTGGCGAACATGACCGCGGAGTAGGTGAGGGGGCGGGTCGGGTCGAGTTTGCGGGCCAGCTCGACCAGCGGCTCGAAGTACTCGCGGGCACCGTCCTCGTTGGAGGCGGGCTCGTTGGCGAGGGACCACATCACCACGCTCGGGTGGTTCCTGTCCCGCTCGATCAGCTCCCGCAGGTGCTGGGCGTGGACGTCGGCGGTGATCCCGCCGAAGTTCTCCGGCGCGAAGGTCGGGGTCGGCGCCTGGCCGGTGAGGCCGCCCATGACGCCCAGGTTGAGCCCGACGGCGGCGGTCTCGTCGATGACGACGATGCCGTGCCGGTCGGCGAAGTCGAGGACTTCCTCCGCGTACGGGTAGTGCGAGGTGCGGAAGGAGTTGGCGCCGGTCCATTGCAGGAGCTGGAAGTCGTGGACGAGGTAGGCGTCGTCATGGCCCTTGCCCCGCACGGGGGTGTCCTCGTGCTTGCCGAAACCGGTGAAGTAGAACGGTTCGCCGTTGATGAGGAACTGGGTGCCCCGCACCTCGACGGTACGGACGCCGAAGGGCTGGGTGTAGCTGTCGACCACTTCTTCCGCACCGGTCTCGCTGTCGCCGATCAGCTCCACCACGAGGTCGTAGAGGTAGGCGGCGCCGGGCTGCCAGAGCGAGACGTCCTCGATGCGGAGGGCGCCCTCGGCTCCGTTCGCCGCCGCCACGATCCGGCCCGCCTCGTCGACGGCGCGCACCCGGACGGCGATCGCGTCGGCGCCCTCGCCGCCGGTCTCCACGCGGTACTCGACGATGCCGGCCGCGCCGTCCCGTCCGGTGACGACCGTGACGTCCTCGACGAAGGTCAGCGGCGTGCTGCACAGGCGGACCGGGCGCGCGATGCCCGCGTAGTTGTAGAAGTCGTGCAGATAGGACTGGCGTTGGCGGCCGTCGGGGCCGGCGGTGACGGTGCCGGGCGGGATCGTCTCGTTCGTCAGCCGGTTGTCGACGCCGACCGTCAGTCTGAACTCGGCGCCGGGGTCGACGATCCCCGTCAGGTCCGCCTCGAACGGGGTGTAGCCCCCGGTGTGTTCGGCCACCAGCCGGTCGGCCGCGTAGACCTGCGCGGCGTGGGTGACGGAGCCGAAGCGCAGGACCACCCGCTCGCCCGCCCAGCCGCGCGGCACCCGCACGTCGCGCTGGTACCAGACGACGCCGACGTGGTCACGGATCTCCGCGTCCACGAACAGGTCGTTGTAGCTGGCGGGGACGGGGACTTCGAGGGGCGGGGTGAGCCGCGACGTCCACGGAGTGGCGCCGGCGCGGCTGTCGAGGGCGAATCGCCAGAGGCCGTCGAGGCTGACGATGTCGCGGGTCGGGCTGGTGCGGGGGAAGAGCATGGGGCTCCTACGCGTCGTTGCGGGCAGCGGCCTGAGGGGGACCGGGGGTTGGCGGGGGTCGGAACAGGTCGGTGGGAGCGGAGGGGTGGGGAGAAGGGGGATCAGATCGTTTCGCCAGCGTCGGCGAGGAGTGTGCTCCCCGTCATGAAGGCCGAGAGGTCGCTCGCGCAGAAGAGCACCACGCGGGCGATGTCGTCGGGGACACCGAGTCGGCCGAGCAGGCTCGGCCGCATGACGGACATGAGCGCCTCGGAGTCCATCGGGACACCGGCAGCGGCGGCCGCCGCCATGTTCCCCTCGGTCGGCACGTACGTGGGTGCGACGCCCAGGACGCGAATACCGAACGGGGCGAATTCCAGGGCGAGTTGCCGGGTGAGGCCGCGTGCCGCGTGCTTGGAGCCGACGTAGGCGGCCAGCCCGGGGGCCGTTCCCCGGAACCCGGCCGTGGAGACGACGTTGACGATGACGCCGCCGTTCCCGGCCTCGCGCATCCGGCGTGCGGCCTCCCGGGATCCGAGGAAGACGCCGCGCGCGTTCACGGCGAACACCTCGTCCCAGGTCTTCTCGGACATCTCCAGCGCGGGAACGCTGGGGAAGATCCCGGCGTTGTTGACCCAGATGTCGACCCCGCCGAGCTCCCGGACCGCGAGATCGGCGGCCCCGACGACGCTCCCGGCGTCGGTGACGTCCACGTGGGCGGCCACCGCGCAGCCCGGGCGGCGGGCGTTCAGATCCTCGGCGACGGTGGTGGTGAGCCCGTGCTCGATGTCGGCGACGAGCACGTCCGCGCCTGCTTCGGCCATGCGCTCGGCGATGGCCCGGCCCAGTCCACGGCCCGCGCCGGTCACGACGGCTCGCCGCCCGGACAGCGAGACCAGTTCGGCCAGGGACCGTGACGAGACGTCGGGTACGGATACCTGCACGATGTGTCCTTCCGGTGGCGGTGCGGTCAGTTGAGCCCGCGACGGGCGGTCTCGCCCAGCCAGGCGAGGCTGGGCTTGGGGCGGCGCTCGAAGGTCTCGCGGTCGACCTCGACCAGTCCGAATGTCGGCGCCCAGTGGCCCCATTCGTAGTTGTCGAGGAGGCTCCAGTGCAGGTAGCCGCGTACATCGACGCGGTCGCGGTCGCGGTCGCGGTCGCGGTCGGCGATCGCCGCCTGGAGGTGCTTCAGGGCCTCGCCGGTGTAGGCGATCCGGCGGGTGTCGTCGCGGGTGGCGATGCCGTTCTCGGTGACCAGGATCGGCATGCCGCCGGTGACCTCGGCGGTGTGCCGTACGGCGATGGCCAGGGCGTCGGGCCGGTAGGCGGTTCCGACGAGTGTGTTGTCGGGGTGCTGGGGGTGGGGCTCGATGCCGTCCGGGCCGACCCACTGGCTGGAGTACGACTGCACGCCCACGAAGTCGTCGCCGCGTGCCCCCTCCAGGTAGAGGTCCTCCCAGACGTACTCCAGCTCCCGCTTCTTCTCCTCGGCCCCCGGGCGGGCGACGAAGGCGCGGTTGGCGACCGTCCAGCCGACCTTGGCGCCGGTGCGCTCGCGCAGTACCTCCCGGACGGCATGGTGCGCCTCGACCAGCCGTTCGCCGATCTTCACATCGGGGGCCGGCAGCGGCGGTCGGGGGCCCTCGTTGTCGAGGGTGGGGCTCTGCCATTCCCCGGACGCCTGTCGGTCCCGCATGGCCTGGGCCATGCCGGTCATGATGGCCAGCATGTTCGGCTCGTTCATGGTGACGACCCACTCGACGCCGTCGAGAATCGGAGTGACCGCCTCGGCATACGCCCGGAACCGCTCCACGGCGCGGTCGCCGAGCCAGCCGCCCTCCTGGGCGAACCAGAGCGGGCTGGTGAAGTGGTGCAGGGTCACGACCGGCGTCAGGCCGAGTTCGAAAGCCGTCTCGATCATGCGCCGGTAGTGGGCCAGTTCCGCTCGCGAGACCATGCCGGGGACGGGCTCGATGCGGGCCCATTCGATGCCGAAGCGGTAGGCGTTGAGCCCGGCGTCGGCGAGCAGTCGCATGTCCTCGCGGTACCGGTGGTAGCTGTCGCAGGCGTCGCCACTGCGCTCCATGCCCGGTATGCGCCCTTCGCTCGCCCAGAAATCACTGTTGAGGTTGTTGCCCTCGATCTGGTGCGGTGCGGTGGACGCTCCCCAGAGGAACCCGGGAGGGAATTCGGTCATCGTCGACTGCCTTCCTGAAGGTCGGTGGTGGCGCTCCGGACCGCGTCGCCGCGGGTCGTACGGGTGCGGTGGGCAGCGGCCGCCGCGCGAAGAGCGTGTCCCTCTCCCGCACCACCGCGCCGTGTTCCGGCACGCTCGCCATCGCGTGAACTCCGCATGGATGGATTCCTTCGCGGGAGAGGAAGGGGTTGAGGTCTCCGTGGGTGCGCCGGTGGCGGTACGTGGGAAGACGAGCGCCAACTATTACCAGGTGGTTGGTTTTCGATGGGAACATAGACCGGGAGTGCAAGGGGGCGGAAGGCTGCCGTTCGGCTTCGTGATCAGAGCGTTATCTGAATTGGCAGGCGGGCGCTTGGTGCGTTGAGGAGTGTTGTCAGGTCGGTTCCGGTGGTTCGGCCGAGAACTGCTGACCCCGCCACCGGCCGCGTCAACGGCACCTGTCCTGCTCGGCGGACCGCAGGAGACCGGTGCGGCCGGCCGATCCCGACCCACGCCCACCGGATGCCGCGCCGGGGGCGGACGCCCCGGCTGGTGTCCTCACCCCGGCCGCATCCGCCTCGCCGACGGGCGTGCCGGACGCTTCGACGGCCTGCCCGACGGCGGCATGTCGGCGTGAGTCATCGACTCCAGGCGATTGTGTTCCGGCCGATGTTGTCCATAAGCTTTCCACTTGGAAGGTATTGAAACGATTCAACACCTGCCGGGGAGGGACACCCCTGCTCCAGCGCGGAGCGCATACGAAAGGAATCTGAGCCGTGGCCGAGGAGAACAGAAGTGCGTTGAGCCGCCGACACATGCTCGGCATCATGACGACCGCGGCAGCCGGGGCCTCTCTCCCGCTCGCCGCCGCGCCCAACGCCGTGGCGGCGAGCGCGGCGGCATCGGGCGGGCACGGCTCCGTACCCGCGGATCTGCAGGTCAACTCGCGGGTCGCACCGCTGGGCACGGAGACCGCGCCGGCGTTCAGCTGGCTGCCCCCCGTGGCCAGGCAGACCGCGTACGAGATCCAGGTCGGCACCGGCCCCGGCAAGGCCGACGTCTGGCGCAGCGGCAGGGTGGCAGGCTCCCACAGCACTGAAGTCCCGTACGGGGGCGGCGCGTTGCGGCCGGAGCAGGCGTACTTCTGGCGGGTGCGGAGCTGGGACGAACAGGGCGCCCTCGGGCCCTGGAGCGAGCCCGCGACGTGGGAGACCGGCCTGCTGAGGGGCGAGAAGGACTGGTCGGGCGCGCGGTGGATCGGCGGCCGTGAGGCGCAGGACCACGACTGGAAGGACCTGGCCGCGACCGTCGTCTTCCGTGGCGGTTCGGACGCCGCCGGCGGGCTGTCCCTGCTGCTGCGCGCCGAGCCCATCGGCAAGACCTGGGGCGAGGGTCTCAACTGGACCATTCGGCAGAGCGGCGACGACATGCAGCTGGTCATGAAGACCAGCCACTACGCCGGCAACACCTGGGTGGACGACGGCACTTCCGAGCCCGACTGGGGCGTCAACCACTACGACCCGCAGAGTGAGACCAACCCCACCACCGCGGGCACCCGAAGCGTCCCGGTCGGCACGGTCACGCTTCCCGCCTCCACCGGGCTGACCAAGGACACCTGGGCCACCCGCGACCACACCGTGCAGGTGGCGGCCCATGGGCTCACCGTGACCACGACCGTCAACGGCGTCGAGGTCGACAGCCGTACGCTCACCGGCGATCAGATCCGCCGCCACGGCAGCTTCGGCTTCGGCGGCGGCACCTCCGCCACCGTCCGCAGTGTCAAGGTGACCGGCACCGGCGCCCGCGACTTCTCCGTCGACCTGACGACCGGCGCCAACCCGTTCGAGGCCGGTATCGGCACCCTCGCCGGCCTGACCTTCCCGCCCAAGAACCCGTACATCCCCGCCAAGAACGCCGTACTGCCCATCGCCAACCCGGCCCCGGTGCTGCGCCGCGCGTTCACCCTCCCCCGAGGCCGCCGCATCGCCAGGGCCCGCCTGCACCTGAGCGCCGCCGGCAACGTCACGTTCACCGTCAACGGCGATCCGATCACCGTCGACGGCAGGCGGGCGAACCGCGGGCGGACCAACGTGCCCCGGCTGCTCACCGACCAGAGCACCTACGACCGCACAGTCCTGTACGACACCTTCGACGTCACCCCGCTGCTGGCGGCCGGCCGGGAGAACGTGCTGGCCGCCGAACTCGGGCGCGGCTGGTACGGCGTGACCACCCCGCAGGAGTGGTACTGGCAGCTCGCCCCCTACGTCGGCCGGCCCCGGCTGCGCGCGAAGCTCGTCGTCACCCACACCGACGGCTCAACCACCACCCTCGTCACCGACCAGGACTGGGTCGGCGCGGACGGGCCCACCACCTTCGACTCCGTCTACTCGGGCGAGAAGTACGACGCCCGGCGCGCGGACCAGCTGGGGGAGTGGCGCTCGCCCGGCTACCGCACCGGCCGCGACTGGCGAGCGGCCACCGTCCTGATCCCGCCCGGCAGTTGCTCCGGCCCCTCGCCCAAGTACCACGGTGCGCTCCCCGCCACTACGATCCCCGACGGCTTCAAGCCCGCCGTCCTGCGCGCCCACGAGGCGGAGCCGGTGCTCGTCAGCCAGACGCTGCGCCCGGTCTCGATCACCGAGACCGCTCCCGGCTCGGGAATCTGGGTCCTGGACTACGGCCAGATCCTCACGGGCCTCGTCGGCCTGACGCTCACCGGCATACGCCCCGACAAGGAGGGCCTGACCCTGCGCCTGCGCGGTGGCAACCGCATCAGCGGCGGCGACGGCACGGCCGCCTCCCCGCTGTCGGTCGAGGAGGAGAACTTCCAGCACGACGCCAACCTCCAGACGCACTACTACACCCTCGGCAGGCGGCCGACACAGACCTGGGAACAGCAGTTCAGCCACTTCGGCTTCCGCTACCTGGAAGTGATGAACCTCGAGGCGGTTCTCGGGCGAGCTCCCGACCTGAAGCGCGACGCGGATCTGCTGACCGTCGGCGTCGCCCGCACCGGTTTCGCCCGCACCGGCACCTTCACCACGGACAACGCCCTGCTCAACCGCCTCCAGCGCAACCTGGAGTGGGCCGAGCAGAACAACCTGGTGCAGAAGCCCACCGACACCCCGTCCCGGGAGAAGAACGGCTGGACGGGCGACGCCATGGCCAGCTCCGAGTCCGAATCCCTCACCTGGGACGTCAACGCCGTCTTCACCAACTGGCTGCGTCACTTCCCCGACAACCAGATCTCCACCGGACAGCTGCCCATGGTCGTCCCCCTCGGCAAGGGCGGATTCGGCTACGACCACACCCCCGGCTGGAACGCCGCATGGAAGGCGGTGCCCGCCTGGGACTCGGCGTACTTCGTCATGCCGAGGGAGCTGTACACGTACTACGGCAACAGCAGCCTGTTCGCCGAGCTCTACGACCACCAGGACACGCTCCTGAAGTACTACGAGACCCTGTTCACACCCGAGAACGACTACAAGTTCGAAGCCTCCCTCGGCGCCTACTCCGGCGCGGAGAGCCCCGGCAGCAACGCCGTCATCAGCCTCGCCTTCTACATCCATTTCTGCGACTACATGGACGAGGTGGGACGCGCACTCGGCCGCACCGGCCGCGCCGCCCACTATGCGAAGTTGGCGCGAACTCTGCGCAAGGCGTTCATCGCGAACTATTGGGACGCGTCCAAGGGCTGCTTCATCCAGGGCAGCGTCTCCAGCGAGAACGCCATGGCCATCGCCTTCGACCTGGTGCCCGGTTCGGACCTGAAGCCGGACGACCCTCGCCACCTCGCGGGCACGAAGACGGTGGAGGAGAACAAGGAGGCCCTCGCGAAGCTGCTCGCCGACCGGATGGTCGCCGCGGACCAGCACATCCAGAACGACATGTACGGCTCGCGCTACGAGTTCAACATCCTCAGCGAGTACGGCTACACGGATGTGGCGTTGAAGGCCGTCACCCAGACCGGCCAGCCCGGCTACGTCCACCAGATCGCCAAGGGCGCCACCTCACTGTGGGAACAGTGGACCGACCGCCTCTCGGTCAACCACCACTACCGCTCCAACGTGGCCACCTGGTTCTACCAGAGCCTGGCCGGCATCAAGCCGACCTCGACCGCCTACGAGACGCTGCGCATCCGCCCGTACATCCCCGCGGCCGCGGTCAACAGCCGGGTCCCGAAGGACACGCAGGACACCGACCTGTCACCGGCGACCCTCGACCACGTCAGCGCCTCGATCGACACCGTGCGGGGCACGGTGTCCTCGGAGTGGCG
This sequence comes from Streptomyces sp. CA-210063, assembly GCF_024612015.1. Taxonomy (NCBI): domain Bacteria; kingdom Bacillati; phylum Actinomycetota; class Actinomycetes; order Kitasatosporales; family Streptomycetaceae; genus Streptomyces; species Streptomyces sp. CA-210063. Next base: position 1,912,533 of record NZ_CP102512.1, on the reverse strand, counting down.
CCGCCGCCCGGACGGCAGGATCGACCTCGCGGTCACCCTCCCGTACAACACCGACGCCGAGATCTGGGTCCCCACCCAGGACAAGCCCGTCACCGCGCCCCGGGGCGTCACCTTCGTCCGGGACGACACCTCGGGCGGCGCGGCCTACAAGGTCTACCGGGCCCGGGCGGGCCGGTACCGCTTCAACGCCGCGTGACCTGAGCGCGCGGACCACCGCACCGTCGCCTCGGCACGGTGCGGCAAGATGGCCCGGCGGCTGCCGCCGGGCTGGGCATCCCGGCTCCCGGAAGCCGGTCGCCGTCAGTCCTGGGGCTCGCCGTTCACCGGCGAGCCCTCGTCCTGTGCCGCTTCGGCGAGCGCGGAGATGATCTGGCTCAGCTGGTCCGCGTAGTGGTCGATGAACGCCGGTGAGGCGGGGTCCTGTCGGCCGAGTTCACGAGCGATCCACGGGATGGCCACCGGAGCGATCGAGGCGGCGAAGAAGACGAGAGCCACGGCCCCCACGTCGAGGTCACTGCGGAGTTCACCGCGCGCGGAGTTCCTCGACGTGCTTGAACAACTCGGTGGCCCGCTCGTCCTCGGCGGGCGGGCGCGTGCCGGGTTCTTCGCGCGTCAGTGTGTGTACCCACCGAGGGTCCTCATGTGCCCAGTGGACGTAGCGCCGTACGGCCTCCGCGAAGGTGTGGGTCTGGCTGACGCGCATGGACTCCTCGATCCACTGCTCGCTCAGCGCCTCGTACAGCCCGCGTTTGCCCCCGAAGTAGTAAGTGATCAGCTGATGGCTGACGCCGGCCGCCTCCGCGATCCGTACGACCCGGGCCCCGTCGAAACCATGGGTGCCGAACTCCGTCGCGGCGGCGGACAGGATGGCCCGCCGGGGTGCCCACCGGATCCCGCTGGCGGTCGGGATTCCTGGGGTGTCTGCGGCGCTGCTGCCGGCCCGACCGGTGATCCCGGCTTTCCCGACGTCGCTTCCTCCGCTGTCACAAGGCCGACCTTACCGGCGCTCTTGTCGGACAGGCCAACTACCTGCGGCGCTCCCGCGCTCGTAGCCAGGGTCCGCCCCGCTGGTGATCACCACTGTCTCGCCGCCCAGGTGCTTGCGGCAGGAGATGACGATCTGCTCGAAGGCGGCCACCGGGGACGGACAGGTCGGCGCCGCACCTGACGGGCTCGCCGACGCCGCCTGTTCTGTCGGGAGCTCTCAGCGGCGCGTGCTTCCGCCGTCCGCGACGACGATCTGCCCCGCGATGAACGCGGCGTCGTCGGAGGCGAGGAACGCCACGACGCCCGAGACGTCGGCCGGCATCTGCACACGCAGTGGGCGGGGCGGACGACACCACTGACGACCGCATCGCGCAGCAGGCTCGCGATTCCGTCGCGAAGATCGTTGCGTAGGCCTGTCTCCTGGTCGGCGATGCGGAGATGCCGAGCCTCGCCGCAGTCGCCGCAGTCGCCGCGGCCCCTGGGCGATGCTGACTCACATGTGCCTGTCGGCACGCCTGACCTCGCATCGCGCGACAACACGGCGGCCTTTCCCGCGCATTGAGGACGACGCTGCCGAGGCAGACGGACGAGCTACAGATCCTCACCTTCGACCCGGCGGCCCACGTCCCACCTCGTCCGGCGTCGGGCGGCGTCTCAGAACATCGCCTGGATGATCCCCACGGTGCGCGCCAGGTGCGGCTCGGAGCGGTCCGCGCGGTGGGCGACGGCCAGCTCCACGCGTGCGTCGGCCCCGGACAGCGGTCGATAGGCGACGCCGTCGAGCGCCAACGCTGTCACGGGCTCGGGCACGACGGCGACGCCGAGACCGCCGGCCACGAGCGTGACCAGGGTCGAGGTCTCGCCGACCTCGTGGCGGATGTGCGGCTCGACGCCGGCGTCGCGCAGGAGGCCCAGCACGACGTCGTACATCACCGACCTGCGGTCGGCGGAGTGCACGATCAGGTCGGCACCGGCCAGGTCCGCTGCCCGCAACCGTTTCCGGCGGGCGAGGGGGTGGTCGACCGGTACGGCGACGACGAGCCGGTCCCGGCGCAGCGTGTGCACGGTGAGGGAGAGGTCGGCTGCCACCGGGCGCAGGAGCGCGACGTCGATCGCGCCGGTGCGCAGCGCCTCGACCTGGTCGGGCGCGAGCATCTCGCCGCGGAAGGCGAAGTCGACGCCGGGAAGCTCCTCCGTGAGCCGCCGCGAGAGCGCGGGCAGCAGGCTGTACGTCGCCGAGCCCACGCACCCGATCGCGAGGTGACCCACCGAGCCGGCGGCGACCAGCCGTGCGTGGTGGGCGGCCTCGTCGACGTCGGCGAGGATTCCGCGCGCCCGCTCGAGGTAGGCCCGGCCGGCCTCGGTGAGGTCGACGCGGCGTGTGGTGCGGTGGAGCAGCTCGACGCCGAGCTCTGCCTCGAGCTGGCGGATCTGCGTGGAGAGCGGCGGCTGGGCCATGTGGAGCCGCTCGGCGGCGCGACCGAAGTGGCGCTCCTCGGCCACTGCCACGAAGTACCGCAGGTGGCGCAGATCCATATGCTGTCCGTATCAATTGGCTCGGATATGCGTACTTCAGAATATCGTGGCCCGGGATTAGCGTCGCTGCCATGAGCGCATTCCTGTACGCCGCGACGCGAACGCCGTTCGGCCGTTTCAACGGCGCGCTGGCCGGCGTCCGCCCCGACGACCTCGCCGCCGCCGCGATCATCTCGACGCTCGCCCGGGTGCCGGGCCTGGACCCTGCCGCGATCGACGACGTGGTGTGGGGCAACGCCAACGGCGCCGGTGAGGAGAACCGCAACGTCGGTCGCATGGCGGCGCTGCTCGCCGGGCTTCCGGTGAGCGTGCCCGGCACCACGGTCAACCGGCTGTGCGGTTCGAGCCTCGACGCGGCGATGACGGCCAGTCGCACGATCGAGTCCGGCGACGCCGAGGTGGTGCTGACCGGCGGTGTGGAGTCGATGACGCGTGCGCCGTGGGTGCTGCCCAAGTCGGCGAAACCGTTCCCGGTCGGCGATGTCACCGCGGTCTCGACCACGCTCGGCTGGCGGCTGGTCAACCCGCGGATGCCCAAGGAGTGGACCGTCAGCCTCGGCGAGGCCAACGAGCAGCTCCAGGAGCGCTTCGGGATCTCCCGCGAGCGACAGGACGAGTTCGCCGCCCGATCCCACCAACTCGCCCACGCAGCATGGGAGTCGGGCTTCTACGACGACCTGGTGGTGCCGGTCGAAGGTGTCGACCTGGCCCGCGACGAGGGCATCCGGGCCGGGTCCACGCCGGAGGTGCTGGCCGGGCTCAAGCCGGTGTTCCGTACGGCGGAGCAGGGCGGCACCATCACGGCGGGCAACGCCAGCCCGCTCAACGACGGTGCCTCCGCGGTGCTGTTGGGCAGCGAGAAGGCCGCGGCCACGATCGGGGCCGACCCGATCGCCCGTATCGCCGGCCGCGGTGTGATGGCGCTGGAGCCGCAGGCCTTCGGCTACGCCCCGGTCGAGGCCGCGGGCCGTGCGCTGGCCCGAGCCGGCATCGGCTGGGACCGGGTAGGCGCGGTCGAGCTCAACGAGGCCTTCGCCGTGCAGTCGCTGGCCTGCCTCGACGCGTGGAAGGTCGACCCCGCCATCGTCAACCAGAAGGGCGGCGCCATCGCGATCGGGCACCCGCTGGGCGCCTCGGGTGGCCGCGTCCTCGCCACGCTGGCCAAGGTGCTGCGCGAGACGAGGCAGCGTTACGGCGTCGCCGCGATCTGTATCGGGGTAGGCCAGGGGCTGGCCGTCGTCCTGGAGAACTGCGACGTCACGGAGACGGCCCAGTGAGCCGGGCGGAGATCGTCGAGAGCGCGGATGCGGCGGTCGCCGGTATCGAGGACGGCTCCACGGTTCTCGTCGGCGGCTTCGGGTTGGCCGGGATGCCGTTCGACCTGATCGACGCGCTCATCCGGCAGGGCGCGAAGGACCTCACGATCGTGTCCAACAACGCCGGCAACGGTGAGGTCGGGCTGGCCGCGCTGCTGGCCGCCGGCCGGGTGCGCAAGGTGCTCTGCTCCTTTCCGCGCCAGGCCGACTCCTGGGTCTTCGACGGCCTCTACCGCGCGGGGAAGATCGAGCTCGAGGTGGTGCCGCAGGGCAACCTCGCCGAGCGGATGCGCGCGGCCGGTGCCGGTATCGGCGCGTTCTACTGCCCGACCGCGGTCGGCACGCCGCTGGCCGAGGGCAAGGAGGTGCGGGAGATCGACGGCCGGAAGTACCTGCTGGAATACCCCATCAGGGGCGACTACGCGCTGATCGGCGCGCACGTCGCGGACGCGATGGGCAACCTCGTCTACCGCAAGACCGCCCGCAACTTCGGACCGGTCATGGCCACGGCCGCGACGACGACCATCGTCCAGGTCGACGAGGTCGTCGAGCCCGGAAAGCTCGACCCCGAGGCCGTCGTCACCCCGTCCATCTACGTCGACCGGGTCGTCCAGGTGGCGGCCCGCCACTACACCGTGCAGGGGGCCCGATGACCACCACATCAAGCGGTCAGGCGCACGCCGACCACCGGCTCTCGATGGATGACCTGGCCGCCGTCATCGCACGTGACATCCCGGCCGGCTCCTTCGTCAACCTCGGTATCGGGCAGCCCACCAAGATCGCCGACCATCTGCCCGCCGGCTCCGGGGTGGTACTGCACACCGAGAACGGCATGCTCAACATGGGCCCCAAGGCCGAGGGCGACGCCGTCGACCCCGATCTGACCAATGCCGGCAAGGTCCCGGTGACCGAACTGCCGGGGGCGGCGTACTTCCACCACGCCGACTCCTTCGCGATGATGCGCGGCGGGCACCTCGATGTCTGCGTCCTCGGGGCCTACCAGGTCGCCTTCGACGGCGACCTCGCCAACTGGACCACCGGCAAGCCCGACGACATCCCTGCCGTCGGCGGCGCGATGGACCTCGCCATCGGCGCCAAGGACGTCTACGTGATGATGACGCTCTTCACCCGCTCCGGTGAGTCGAAGCTCGTGCCGCAGTGCACCTACCCGCTCACCGGCGTCGGCTGCGTCAGCCGCGTCTACACCGACCACGGCGTCTTCGACGTCGGCCCCGACGGCGTGAAGATCCGGGAGACCTACGGCGTCAGCGCCCATGAGCTGGCGGAGCGACTCGGCATCACGCTGTCTTAGACCCTGCCCTTGTGTGATCGTTCTCCGCTTGCGGGACGGGAACCGGCCACAATCGCCACCACCGGTTCCCGCCCCCTCCGGCCGGTCAGGCGTTGTCGCTCTCCAAGCTGAGCACCCGCAGCTCCCTGATCAGCCCGTCCGCGTCGACGGTCACGCGCTCGATGCCGCCCTGGGACCCGAGCCGGCCATCGGTGGTGCGCCAGGCCGCTATGAAGCGGACCTCGATCGTTCCTTCGTCGAGCACCGTGGTGGTCCACACATGCTTGCTGTCGGCCATGTCCGAGTAGAAGCGTCGGTAGAACTCCGTGATGTCGGCCAGGCCGGTCACCGGAGGGAGTTCGCCGAACTGCACGGTGGCCTCCGGCGCGAACACCGCCTCAAGTTCCTTCAGGGCTTCGGGCTCGTGCACCGCACGGTCAACGAGCGTGATGTAGCGATCGACCACCGTCTCGGTCGTCTGAGTCATCGCATGTCCTCTTTCTCGTGAGCTGTCAGCCCATCAGGGCCTTGCCGAGCTTGGCGCCGACCGGGGTGGAGACGGCGCGGATCAAGGTGCTGCGGGCGATGCGGCCGAAGCGGTTGGCGGGCATGAAGAAGTGCCGCATGCGCAGCGCTTCCTTCTGGTAGCGGGTGACGAGACAGCACCGGCCGCGGACCAGATCTGCACGATCGACGCGGTGCTGACCGGGTTCATGATGGGGGGCCTCGCCGTCCCCCCGAGCGAGGAGTTCCCCCCGGACCACCGGGCGGACCTGCTCGGCCACACGATCAAAGCGGCTCTCGAAACCTCCGCCGGGCCGGACGAGGCCCCCCTCCGCGCAGCCGCCCAGGACGTTCTCGCCGCCCTGGCAGTCGCCCAGGCCACGCTCGCCGAGGCCCGCTCGCGCTCGGCGTCCCGCTGAGCGGCAAGGGTCCCGCCGGTCGGGCAGACCGGACGACGAGGGCACCGGGGCTGCGGCTCATCCCCGTGACGTACGGCGGTCCCGGCAACGGAGAGACGCTGAGGAGGCCTCCGGCGGCAGCGGCGCTGTGGCCGGGCCAGGGGCGGGCCGTGTCGCGGCACCGCGCGTTCTGAGCTTCCGCCGGGTGCGTCCCGGACCGGTGGCGGCAGGCCGTCCCCTGCCGCCACCGACCACCGACCACCGACCACCGACCACCGACCACCGACCACCGAGCACCGACCGCCGAGCACCGAGCACCGAGCACCGAGCACCGACCGCCGACCGCCGAGCACCGAGCACCGAGCACCGACCGCCGAGCACCGAGCACCGAGCACCGAGCACCGACCGCCGAGCACCGACCGCCGACCACCGAGCACCGAGCACCGAGCACCGAGCACCGGGTCCAGGGTTCTTCACCGCCGGGCCGGGCGCCCTTCCGCTCTTGGCGCATCCGGCCCGGCGACTGTCACTCGCTCAGGTGGGAGAGCTCGATGTCGTGGCTCTCCACACCCGAGCCGTGCACGGTCACGTTGTCGGCCTTCGGCGGATAGCCGGCCGCCATGACCGTGTACTCGCCGCCGTCCAGGTCGGTGAAGGCGTAGCCGCCGTCCTCGCCGGTGGTCGCGGTGGCCACCACGTTGCCGGCCGCGTCGATGAGCGTGACCCGCGCGTCGTTCAGCGACCGGCCCGCGGCTCGGACCGTGCCCTGCACCCGCAAGCCGGGGGACAGTTCGAGCTCGGTCCTGGTGACGCCCTGCGCGGCGATCTCGACGGGCAGCGCGACCGGCCGGTAGCCGGCCGCGGTCACCGCGAGGGTCAGCTCGCCGGGCACCAGTTCGGCGAAGCTGAAGGTGCCGTCCGTGTCGGTCTCCCCGGCGGCGAGCACGTCGCCCCGTACGTCGGCCGCGACCACCATGGCGCCGGCGACCGGCTTCCTGCGGTCGGCCGACCTGACCGTGCCGAGCAGGCCGCTGGTGCCGGAGAGCAGGATGTCGTACGAGACCGGCTCGTCGCCGACCACGACCGTGGACGCCTGTGGCTGATAGCCCTCGGCGGAGGCGATGAGCACGTAGCTTCCCGCGCCCGGCGCGTCCACGGTGTAGGAACCGTCCGGGTGGGCCACCACGCGGCCGACCTGCTGACCGCCCGGCGAGATCAGGGTGACGGCCGCCCGCGGCACGGGTGCCGACTCGGCACCGATGACGTGACCGCTGACCGGGAGGCCGCCGGAGGACGGGACCGCGGCAGCGGTCGGGCTCGGCCCCTTCGCGTCGTTCTCGCCGTGCCCGTCCTCCCGGCCCCGGAGGCCGAACGCCGCGAGGGCGGCGCCCACGAGGGCGAGGACGCCGGTGACCAGGACGGCGGTGTGGACGCCGTTCATGAAGGCGGTGTGGCTGCCCTCCACCACGGCCGCCCTGAGCTGTGCGGGCATCGCGTCGGAGACCGGGGCGACGCCCATCGCGACCGCGTCCTTCGCCTCCTCGAAGCGAGCGGCAGCCGAGTGGGGCACGCCGGCGTCGGTCAGTGAGTCGGTGAGTGTGGAACCGACGCGGCTGCTGATGAGCGAGACGAGCACCGAGGTGCCGAGCGCTCCGCCGACCTGGAGCGAGGTGGCCTGGAGGCCACCCGCGATGCCACCGTCCTGAACGGGCGCGTTGCCGACGATCGCGTCGGAGGACGCGGACATCACGATGCCGACGCCGAGACCGAGCGCGACGAACGGCGGCCACATGGTGGCGTACGACGAGTCGGCGCTCCACGCGAGCATCGTGAACGCGGCGCCGGCCTGGAGCACCATCCCGAGCGGCATGGTCAGGCGCGGGCCGAACTTCTCGGTGAGCTTCGCGCCGAGCGGCGAGGCCACCATGGAGGCGAGGCTGAGCGGCAGTGTGCGCACACCGGACTCGACGGGCGTGAAGCCGCGTACGTTCTGCAGGTACAGCATCACGAAGAAGATCGCGCCGAGCAGGACGAAGAAGTTCAGCGCGGTGACGAACGTACCGATGGTCAGGGCCGGGTTGCGGAACAGCCGCATGGGGAGGAGGGGGTGCGCTACGCGGGTCTCGTACCAGCCGAAGAGGACCAGGACGACGACACCGCCGACGATCGCGCCGAGCGTGCCGGCCGAAGTCCAGCCCCACGTCTCGCCCTTGACGACACCGAAGACGACGGCGAGCAGTCCGAGCGCGAGCAGCACGACGCCGGGCACGTCGAACTTCTCGCTCGCGGCCGCCTCGTTCCTGGACTGCGGCAGCACCACGAGACCGAAGACGAGGGCGATGACGCCGATGGGGGCGTTGATGTAGAAGACGGACTCCCAGTTGACGTGCTCGACGAGCAGTCCGCCGACGATCGGGCCGAGCGCGGTGGAGACGGACGAGATCATCGCCCAGATGCCGACCGCCATGCCGAACTTCTTCGGCGGGAACACGGCACGCAGCAGCGCGAGGGTGTTGGGCATGAGCAGCGCACCGAAGAGACCCTGCACGGCCCGGAAGGCGATGACGCCCTCGACCGAGCCGGCGAGGCCGATCGCGACGGACGCGACGGTGAATCCGACGACGCCGACGAGGTAGACGGTACGGCGCCCGAGGCGGTCGCCGAGCTTGCCGCCGAGGATGAGGGCGGCGGCGAGGGCGAGCAGGTAGGAGTTGGTGACCCACTGCAGTTCCGCGGTGGTGGCGTTCAGGTCGCGGGCGATCTCGGCGTTGGCGATCGAGACGACGGAGCCGTCGAGGCCGACCATGAACAGGCCGAGCCCGACGGCGAGCAACGTCAGCCAGGGGTTGGCGCGAAGACCGCGGGGAGGGGGGTCGGATACGGGAGTGGACGCTGTGGAGACAGCGGTGACAGACATGTGTGAGCTGTCCTCGGGACGTGAGGCGCGCGGCTGAGGCGCGTGGACATGTGCGGGGGAGCTGTGCATGCGAGCAGCACACCCGGCCCTGCCGCAGTAGCGGCAAGGGCGGTTGGGCGTACGGGGAGCCGGACCGACCGGTCAGGCGGAGTGGTCGCGCAGGCGCCGGGTGAGAGCCTCGAGGGCGCCGAGCGCCGAGCCGAGGGCATCGAGGTCGCCGTCGGTGAGCGTACGCAGCGCGGCCGCGAACTGCGCCGCCGCGATGGTCTCGACCTCGCCGATGCGCCGGCGCGCCTTGGCGGTGACGCACAGGTGCGCGACGCGCTTGTCGGTGTCGTCCTGACGCCGTTCCAGCAGGCCCGCGTCGGTGAGGCGGGTGACCAGGGCGCTGACGTTGTTCGGCATCATCCGCAGCGCGTCGGCCGCCTTGTGGACGGTCACGCCGTCGTGCTCGGCGACGTACTGGAGCAGGGCCAACTGCCGCTCGGGGAGTTTGGGATAGGGCAGTTGCCCGTCGATGCTCTGCTTGAGGTACCGGTTCAGCGTGGGCAGGCACGCCACGAGGCCTGCGGCCACCTGGTCGACGCCCTGGCTCAGGTGAGCCTCACTGATTCCGGTCATGGCGCCAAGTTACCTATGACAAGAAACCTATGTCAAAATACTTATTGAGGGCAGCGGCTGGACCCGCTCTCGACGGTTAGGGTCACTTCGTGGCGGACGAAGGCTCCGTCCCAGTGAAATTGATTGGCCTGGGGTGCACCGCGGCTGTGAAGCAGTCGACTGACGCATCCCCGATGTGCCCTGATGTGCCCTCGCGGTGGGTGATCCGGGCAAGGCAGGCCAGAGGCGTGTTCTGGGGGCACAGTGCGATTGAGAGTGGAGTTCACGACCGAGCCCTTCGACCTCGACGAGGCCCCGGCGCACGCGCTCGTGGCCCGCGAGGTCGTCGAGGCGGCCGACCTGGACGCGGTGGACGTCGGCCCGTTCGGCAACACGGCGGAGGGAGGCGCCGAGGCGGTACTCACCGCCGTGGACACCCTCCTGCGCAGGACCCTGGAGTCCGGCGCCACCCGGATCTCGCTCCAGGTCAATGTGATCGGGGAGGCCGGCCAGTGACCGGCACCGGCGACGAGCCCTTCGTCGCGGCCGTCAAACCGCTGGTCGACGCCATGGGCGGAGTCATGCTGCCGCCGGACGAGGCCGGCCCCGACGACGTCGTCCTCGCCTGGGAGGGCGCCGACGTCGTCGCCGTACGCCTGCCGCAGCTCGCCGAGTCGCTGGATCACATCCTGGCCGCGCTGGAGCGCAAGGTGGGCAAGCCGCTGGCCGACCTCGACCGCAAGGCCAAGCAGGAAGTCGTACGGATACTGGAGGCGCGCGGCGCCTTCTCCGTGCGCCACGGCGTGGAGACCGTCGCGAGCGCGCTCGGCGTCAGCCGCTTCACCGTCTACAACTACCTCAACCGCGAGAAAGAGGCCTGAGGGCTTCCGGGTGCCTGGCGCGGTCGCGATCCGTAACCGCGATTTTTCAACAAACTGTTGACGCGGTGTCGTCGCGGGGCGTTAGCTTGCCGTAAGCCAGTCCAGCGACACGGCCACGGAGGCTCCCGTGACTTCGAGTTCCTCGACACCGGGCCTCGCCCGGTTCAACGCCCTGGAGAAGCACGCGGCCACCGCGGCGCTCCACGAGGCGTGCGCCTCGGCGGAATGGGGGCGCAGGCTCCTCGCCGGCCGCCCGTACGCCGCCGTCGAGGACCTCTTCGCCGCCAGTGACGCGGCCATGGCCGAGCTGACCGCCGAGGACCTGGCGGAGGCGATGGCCGGACATCCGCCGATCGGCCGCCCGAAGCCGGGCGATCCGACGTCGGCGCGTGAGCAGCGCGGGATGGCCGGCGCCTCGGACGAGCTGAAGGCGGAGATGCTCGAACTGAACCTGGCCTACCAGGAGAAGTTCGGCCATGTCTTCCTGATCTGCGCCACCGGCCGCACCGGCGAGCAGATGCGCGACGCGGTCAAGGAACGGATCGGCAACGCGCCCGAGCGGGAACGCGAGATCGTCCGCACCGAACTGGGCAAGATCAACCGCATTCGCCTGGCCCGGCTCGTCGAAGAGGAAGCCCGATCATGAGCACCAGCACGACCGCCTCGGTGTCCACACACATCCTGGACACCTCCGCCGGCCGTCCCGCCGAGGGCGTCGCCGTCCACCTCGCCGCCCGCTCCGGGCGCGACGCGACGTGGCAGACGCTCGGCGGATCCGCGACCGACGCCGACGGCCGGTGTAAGGACCTGCCGGCGCTGCCGGAGGGCACCACCCACGTACGGCTCGACTTCGAGGTCGAGCCCTACCTCGAACAGTCCGTGAAGAAGCAAGCCGATGCGCAGCAGGACGCCCCCGCGAATCGGGACAGCGGTGCCGTGTTCTTCCCCGAGGTCGTCATCACCTTCGCGGTGACGCCCGGCGAGCATTACCACGTACCGCTGCTGCTCAACCCGTTCGGCTACTCCGTATACCGAGGGAGCTAGCACCGATGACCGACCATTCCCGCCCTGCCCGCCCGGTGTTGGGGCAGAACCAGTACGGCAAGGCCGAGAACCGGGTCGTCAAGATCACGCGGGACGGCGCCACCCACCACATCAAGGACCTCAACGTCTCCGTGTCGCTCTCCGGCGACATGGAGGAGGTCCACCTCTCCGGCTCGAACGCGAACGTCCTGCCGACGGACACCACCAAGAACACGGTGTACGCCTTCGCCAAGGAGCACGGCATCGAGTCCGCCGAGCAGTTCGGCATCCACCTCGCCCGCCACTTCGTGACCTCCCAGCCGGCCATCCACCGGGCCCGCATCCGTATCGAGGAGTACGCCTGGGAGCGCATCGAGCACGGCGGTGAGGGCGCGCACTCCTTCGTCCGCAGGGGCCAGGAGACCCGGCTGACCCAGATCACGTACGACGGCTCGTCGTGGGAGGTCGTCTCCGGCCTCAAGGACCTGACGGTCATGAACTCGACCGACTCGGAGTTCTGGGGCTACGTCAAGGACAAGTACACGACCCTCCCCGAGGCGTACGACCGCGTTCTCGCCACCGAGGTCTCCGCCCGCTGGCGCTTCAACTGGACCGACGACGAGCGGGAGATGCCCGACTGGGAGGCGTCGTACGAGCAGGTGAAGAAGCACATGCTCCAGGCGTTCGCGGAGACGTACTCGCTCTCGCTCCAGCAGACCCTGTACCAGATGGGCGCGCGGATCATCGACAACCGCGACGAGGTCGACGAGGTCCGCTTCTCCCTCCCGAACAAGCACCACTTCCTCGTGGACCTCGCCCCGTTCGGTCTCAAGAACGACACCGCCGACGGAGCCGTGTACTTCGCCGCCGACCGCCCCTACGGCCTGATCGAGGCAACCGTCCTGCGGGACGGATGCGAAGAGAAGATCCCGGCGGACCTCACCAACCTCTGAAGGACGGACCATGGCAGCAACCCAGCGCGTCGTCATCGAGAACGCGGCGATCGCGACCGTGGACGCGAAGGACACCGAGTACACGTCGGGGCATGTGGTCGTGGCGGACAACATGATCGAGTCGGTCGGCGCCGGCAAGGCTCCCGAGGGGCTGGCCGACGTCGTACGCCGGATCGACGCGACCGGGCACCTGGTGACCCCCGGCCTGGTCAACTCCCACCACCACTTCTACCAGTGGATCACCCGGGGCCTCGCCACCGACCACAACCTCTTCGACTGGCTCGTCGCCCTCTACCCGACCTGGGCGCGCATCGACGAGCGCATGACGTACGCGGCCGCGCAGGGCTCGCTCGGCATGTTGGCCCGTGGCGGGGTGACGACCGCGATGGACCACCACTACGTCTTCCCGCAGGGGACCGGAGATCTGTCGGGCTCGATCATCCGGGCGGCGCGCGAGATGGGCGTCCGCTTCACGCTCGCCCGGGGCTCCATGGACCGCAGCGAGAAGGACGGCGGTCTGCCCCCGGACTTCGCCGTCGAGACCCTTCAGGGCGCGCTCGCCGCCACCGAGGCGACCGTCGACGAGCACCACGACGCCTCCTTCGGCGCGATGACCCAGGTGGCCGTCGCGCCCTGCTCGCCGTTCTCCGTCTCCACCGAACTCCTCAAGCAGGGCGCCGAGTTGGCGCGCCGCAAGGGCGTACGGCTGCACACCCATGGCTCGGAGACGGTCGAAGAGGAGCAGTTCTGCAAGGAACTGTTCGGCATGGGCCCGACCGACTACTTCGAGTCGACGGGCTGGCTCGGTGAGGACGTGTGGATGGCCCACTGCGTCCATATGAACGACTCCGACATCGACGCCTTCGCCCGCACGAAGACGGGTGTCGCCCACTGCCCGTCCTCCAACGCCCGACTGGCGGCGGGCATCGCCCGTGTCCCGGACATGCTGGCGGCCGGCGTCCCGGTCGGCCTCGGCGTCGACGGCACCGCGTCGAACGAGTCCGGTGAGCTGCACACGGAGTTGCGCAACGCGCTCCTCATCAACCGCCTCGGCGCCCACCGCGAAGCGGCGTTGAACGCCCGCCAGGCGCTGCGCCTCGGCACTTTCGGCGGCGCCCAAGTCCTGGGCCGGGCGAGCGAGATCGGCTCCCTGGAGGTGGGCAAGCTCGCCGACCTCGTCCTCTGGAAGCTCGACACCCTCGCTCACGCGTCGATCGCCGACCCGGTGGCCGCCCTGGTCTTCGGCGCGGCGGCCCCCGTGACCGCGTCGTTCGTGAATGGCCGTCAGATCGTGGAGCACGGACGGCTGCTGCACGTGGACGAGGACGCGATCGCCCGCTCGACACGGGCAGAGGCTCAGCGGCTGGCGCGGATCGCCGCCGGGAGCTGATCGCGTAATCCCGCTGCGCCGTACGGCACTTGAGCTCCGGTGAGGGGGACGGCCCTCGGCCGGAAGCCGTGGACCCGAGCGGGAACCACGGCGGCCGTCTCCGGGGCGCACATGATCGTGTGCGCCCCGGAACGGTTCGACTCGACCCGGCTGACATCGCTGTGGACCTGCTACTGCCTTCGTGAAATTGCCGTGGCAGTGGGCTGTGATCCGTCAGGAGAGCGCTGTGAGCCGGTCCCGGACCCGTGCGGCGACCGTGTACGTGTCCCCGCTCGGCTCGGTCGCGAGCGGCCCCGGATCACGGGTCCAGCGGTCCTCCAGGGCGAACCAGTCGATCTTCTTCGGCGCCCGGCCCTCCTTCAGCGCGGCCCGCAGCTCCTCGAAGTACGTCGACCAGCGCAGCCGGTACAGCCCGCCGACCAGCCCCGCCCACTCCCGGTTCGCGTAGTCCCGCAGCCCCGCGTCCGCGCCCTTCCGCGTCCCCCACACGGTCAGCAGCGACAGATTGTCGTACGCCAACTGCTCCCGCTCGGCGGCCCCCGCACCCCAGGAACGGGCGTCCGCGACCCAACGGCCCAGCAGATGCCGGGAGTCGGTGGCCACCAGCTCGTCCAGCAGATCCATGAGCGAGAGCCAGACACCGCTCAACTCGTCGAAACGGTCCGCGTTCCCGGCGTCGTACGCCTCCTTGATCCGCGGCAGCAGGACCCGGCTGCGATTGGAGAGCGACTGACGGGCCACATCGAGGAGGTCGCGACGGTACGCCGAAGATGCGCGCAACTCGGTCCGCACTCGCAGCAGTTCGCCGAGCGCGGGCTCGAAGTCGGCGGCGTCGTAGCGGAGTCGCTTCGGCGACCAGCGGCCCGCCCGTACGGAGTTCAGTGCCGGCCGGGCGCCGAACAGGCCGTCGGCGCCCTCGCTCCACGAGTCGGCGCGGGTGGTGCCGTACGCGGTGCGGCGCAGGATGTCCCAGGCGGCCTCGGCGTGCGCATCGCGGGCCCCGTACCGGGCGTGCGCCCACTCGGCGAACCAGGCCTTCAGATCCAACGCGCCTTCCCGCCAGGCCAGTTCGGAGAAGAGAGCGAAGGCGGCCGGGTTGTTGTCCGCCGCCTCCGGCATCAGGGCGATCCCGCGCAGCTTGCTGCCGCCGTTCGTGCGCCACTTCTCGTACAGCTCGGCCCAGTCGGGCGTGTTCGCGCCGAGCACGGTGTGGCCGCCGAAGTTCCAGATCGAGCCGAAGGCGTACGGCGTGTCGCCCCAGTCGGCCTCGCGGTCGGTGACCGTGGGGAAGCGGTCGGAGAGGCCGTCGACGACGAGCATGTGCTTCTTGTCGACGGCATCGACGATCGCGCGCGGCGGGTTGTGCTGCCAGCCGAGGATCACCCAGGTGGCCCCCGGGTGGGCCCGGCGGAGTGCCCGCTCGACGCCCTTCGCCGCGTCGGCGACGGGCACGTCGCCCGGGTCGCCGCCCTCGTGCAGGAGGTCCATCTTGTACAGGGTCGACGCGCCGCCGCACATCTCGTCCTGCACGCGGTAGAAGGCCGCCGCCACCCGCGCGAACTCGTCCGTGCGCGGGTCCAGCCAGTCGGGGCGCGCGAAGCCCATCCACTCGCCCTGCGGCACGGTCCGCGCCCCCGGATTGCGCTCCGCGAAACCGGCCGGGACCGTGCCGAAGTAGCCGGGGAACACCGGCGTCATCCCCAGCTCCCGCACCCGGTCCGCGATCCGGCGGCCGAGGGCGGCCCGGGCGTCCAGGAGCTGTTGGGAGACGGGGGAGGGGAAGGCGGACAGGTTCTGCAGCAGCCACCAGGGCTGGTGGGCCGGGCCCGGGATCCACGTCCGCAGCTCCTCGTCCGCGTACCCGAACTCCTGGAACACCCGGTGGTACAGCGCGTCCGCGCCCGCGTAGACCAGGACCTCGTTGTAGCCGTGCAGCGCCAGCACGTCGAGTTCGCGCTCCCAGTACGTCCAGTCGAGGTACGCGCCCGTGTAGCCGTCGTTCGTGTCGTTCAGCGCGAAGCGGTGGGGGACGTTCGCCCGACGGCTGACCGTGCCGTCGAGGCCCGGCAGCTCGCGCGGCAGGAGGTCCGTCTGCTCGCCCGCCCAGTTGATCTCGGCGTACGCGATGTGCCGCAAGTACCAGTTCAGGCCGGTGAGTTGGGTGGCGGGTGTGTCACCGGCGACGGTGACGTGCCCGGTGCTCCCCGACACGCGGAAGGTGTCCCGTTCCTGCCCTTCCGCGAACGTGATCTGCCGCCAGTGGTCCGGCAGCAGCCGCCGGGCCGCCACCGAGGCCGTGCGCAGTGCCTTGTCGGTGCGGGGCGCGTCGTCCGAGGGGATCGCGCGGGCCGAGGTGCAGGCCGCCGCCGAACTTACGGCGAGGGCGGCGAGGAGGGCACGGCGGGCGAGCGGCATGGTGTCTCCGGGGTGCGGGTGGGGGGTACGCCGTGGGAGGAATACCCGCCGAAACCCCACTTGTGCACAGACACAGGGCCACAAGGGGGAGAACCCGACGTGAACGGCTCCTTCCCCGGAACGGGCCGTCGGCCTCGCGTGGCCTCGTACGACGCCGAGCGTCAGCTCGCATCTACGTCAATATGAGTAGATTTCCCGGACCAGGAACCGCCCGCCGTGCACGACACGTTGTCGGGAAACAGGGATTTATCCGAATGATCGCTTCGCGTCCGGTGGGGGCCGGTACGCACGGGGAGAACCGGTAAGTCCGGTTGCGACCGTTCGCGGAGCCGGGGGACAGAACGGGGACACACATGGTGCATCGACACCATCGCGAGACCTACTTCGTCGTCGACGAGGGCCGGATCCTGGAGTTCGAGAAGGGGGAGGCGATCGCGCGCGTACCTAGCGCGACCGAGCAGCAGATGGCCTTCCGCTTCTCCCGGTTCGGCGAGAAGGGGGTCCAGCTCGACGAGACACTGCGCGGCAAGCTGGCCGAGGCCATGACCACGGGCACGGGCGGCGCCGACCCCGACTCCGGGGAACCCGGGACGGCGATCCCGGCGGGGTTCACGTACCTCGGGCAGTTCGTCGACCACGACCTGACACTGGACCGCACCCAGGTGGGGCTGGGCGAGCCGGTCCCGGTCGAGGACCTGGCGCAGGGGCGCAGCCCCGCCCTCGACCTGGACTCGCTCTACGGTATGGGCCCGAAGCACGCGAGCAGCGCCCGCTTCTACGAGCCCGACGGCCGCCTCAAGACGGGCACCACACTCGGCGTGGGCTTCCCGCCCGAGTTCCCGCCCGCCAGCATCGACCAGGAGGGCTTCGACCTGCCGAGGGCCGGCGAGGCGGCCGGCGGCACGCAGGCGGACAAGCGCGCCCCGCTCATCCCGGACGCGCGCAACGACGAGAACCTGGCCGTCGGCCAGCTCCACCTGGCGTTCATCCGCTTCCACAACCGCGTCGTCGACCACCTCGCCGAGCGCGGAGTGCCCGAGCACCGGCTGTTCCACGCGGCCCGGGACATCGTCGTGAAGCACTACCAGTGGGTGCTGCGCACCGACTTCCTGCCGCGCATCGTCGACCCGGACATCGTCGAGCGGGTCTTCACCCGGGGGCGCAAGCACTTCGAGCGGCCCGGGTACACCCGTCCCGGTGACCTGCCCACGATGCCCATCGAGTTCTCCGTCGCCGCCTACCGGCTCGGACACAGCATGGTGCGCGGGGCCTACCAGTGGAACAGCGTGTTCCGTGCGGGCGGACCGGGCCCGATCGCCTCGCTCGGCCTGCTGTTCCGGTTCAGCGGCACGGCGGGCAACCTCACGCCGGGCCCGGACGACCTGAGCGACCTCGACGACCCGAACTCCGGGGAGAACCTGCGGCTGCCGAGCAACTGGATCGTCGACTTCCGTCGGCTGTTCGACTTCGGCGAGACCGGCCGGGACGACCTGGTCGTGCCCGAGGGCGAGTTCAACGTGGCCAAGCGTCTCGACACGCTGCTCGTCGACCCGTTGGCCACGCTGCCGACCGGCACCTTCGACGGTCGTGGCCGCCCTGCCCCGCCGCCGATCCAGCGCAACCTCGCGTTCCGCAACCTCACGCGGGCCGCGATGGTCGAGCTGGCCACCGGGCCCCAGCTGGCCGCCCAGATGGGCTTCAAGCCGCTGACGGAGGACCAGATCCTGCGGGGCGACGGCGGCGCCGTCCTGGAGGGCCTCTCCGACGCCGAGCGCGCACAGCTCGTGGAGCACACCCCGCTGTGGTTCTACGTCCTGCGCGAGGCCGAGGTGAACGAAGCCCACCCCGGCCGCCTCACCGGCGTCGGCGGCACCCTCGTCGCCGAGGTCTTCCACCGTGCGATGGAGGGCAGCAGGACGTCGATCGTGAAGCACCCGCACTGGCGCCCGAGCCTCCCGGCCCACCGGAAGGGCCGGTTCACGATGACGGACCTGCTGCTGTTCGCCTTCGAGAACGACCCGGCTCTGCTCAACCCGCTGGGCTGAGCGACAGGAAGCGGTGACTCACCCGCCGTCCGAACCGTGGGCCCGTGCGCACGGTCCGGGCGGCGGGGGTCCGCCGCGTTCAGAGTCCGAGCAGCGTGGGGCCCGCCACGCTCAGAACCCGAACAGCGAGGGGTCGGCCGCCAGGGCCCGGAAATACTCCCCGGGGTCGGCCACCAGCTTGCGGATCTTCAGGTCCATGAGCCCACCGACGCCGGTGATCTCGGCCGCCACGGTGCCGTCCGTCCTGCGTACGGTCTGCTCGATGCGGAACGTCTTGCCCTCACCCCAGACGAACACACACGTCACCTCGACCTCGTCACCCGCCAGCAGCTCCCGGCGATAGCTGATCGTCGTCTCCAGCGCCACGGGACCGACCCCCTTCGCCATCAGATCGGCCTGACGTATCCCGGCCGCCTGCAGCAACGCCCACCGCGCATGCTCGCCGTACTGGAGATACACGCTCTGGTTCAGGTGCCCCTGTATATCGGTCTCGTATCCCCGCACGGTCACTGGAACGAAAAACGGCTCGGTCACGACTGCCCCCTACTACGACCCACTACGGATCTACGGCGAACAGGACGGCGCAAGCTTACTGAGCGCTTGCTCATGCCTGGCAACCTTCCAGTGGCCGACGGCATTCCCCGGCGACAGGCCTACGCCCGCCTCGGCGACGCCAGCAGATACCGCTGCCGCGTACGCGGATCCGTGTGCTCGCCGACCTGCCAGCCCGCCTTCTCCAGCGTCGCCGCGCAGGCCCGCAGCGCCTCGGCGTCCGGCTCGCGTACGGCGACGGCCTCCGGCTGGGGCGTGGCCCGTACGCGATAGCCACCGCCCGCCCCCGCCGCATCCGCGTCCGCTCCCGCCGGCCGGTGGCCCGCCGCCTCCAGGGCCAGCGCGGCGGCCCGCACCAGATGTGTCCGCTCCCAGCCGCACGGGCGGTCCATGGCGCCGCCCGGGTTGGTCATCCGGCGCAGCTCCAGGAGCCCCTGCCAGGCGCTGTGCACCTCACGTACACGCGCCGGCCCGGCCTCGGCGGCCTCCTCGCCGCCGACCCGCGCGGCGAAGACACCGGTCTCGGCGGGGGCGGCGGCCGGGACGGCGGTTTCGGGGACCTTCTCCGCGACCTCGGCCGTCTCCCGCAGGCGATGCCCGGCCGGTGTCAGGAAGTGGTCGTGCGGCGGGCGCGGATGCCGGAAGGCCAGCCCCCGCTTCACCAGCGCCGCGAGCTGGATCTCCGTACCCGTCAGCCGCCCGGTCACGGGCTCGGCGGCATCGATGATCCGCCGCTGGGCGGCGGTCGGCGGTCGTGTCACGGCACCCTCCCTCACCCGAGCCGGCCGTGGGCCGACCCGAGCAGAGAACGTGGATCAACCCACTCGAAGAATACGAGGAGGGTTTGGAGCTGCTGCCGCTGGAGTGCGTTCAAGAGCGTTCTGGTGAGCGGGAGTGGGTGTGGGGGGTCGGTGTCGTGGCGTGCCTTGGCGGTGGGGTCGGTTTCGGTGGGGAACTGACGTTCTTTCATCGAATGCGTGACGTTCGTCGATGACGCTCGTTTCCCATGGCGACGGGATCTTCGGGGTGGGTACGGGCGGGGGTGACAGGGTGGGTGAGCTGAGGGCTGTGGCGGCGCCGTTCGTCGCGTCCGGCCCGCATGGTGTGGCCATCCGGACCCGTCTCAAGCAGCTGACACCGGATGATGAGAAGGTGCTGCGTTTGGTCGGCGCACATCTGGGGGCGCTCGCTTCGAAGGATCTCAAGGTGCGCTGTCAGGACGGCCTGGAGCGCTCCGCTGAGACGTGGGCGGTGCGTAAGCGGGAGCTGACGCCGCTCTCGTCGTCGCGGTGGGCGGGCAGTATCACCAAAGCGACGCACGACCAGTGGGCGCTGGCCCGCCGCTGCCAGCTGGCGCACCTGCAGAACCTGGAAGCCGGCGTCCGCACCATCGAGCACCGGCTGTCCCTGCCGGTCGGGCAGCAGGGGACCAAGGGGGCGCCGGGGGGTTATCGGTCGAGGCGGGAGTGGCACGCGAAGGCCAGGCGGCTGCGGGTGCTTCAGGACCGGCTGACTGCCGTGCGGGCCGACCGCGAGGCCGGCATCGTGCACGTCGTGCGCGGCGGCAAGCAACTGGCCCACACCCGACACCACGGTCATCGCTGTCGATCCGGCCTACACCAGCCGCTGGGGTGCCCAGCACTGGCAGAAGCCACTCACCAGCACAACCCGTAAGACCACTCGCCACGATGCTGCCGCCGTGGCGATCGGAAGGCGCGCCCAGGGACACCCGATCCGGCGACGGACGGCACCGCCCCCACAGCACCGGAGTGATGCGGTGGGGCATCGGACCGCCCAGGCCGGACCAGGAGTGCCTGTGCGTGAGGGAACCCGCCCCCGCATCCCCGGACCACGGACACGATCCGTGCGCGCCGGACGCGGAACGAACGCGGGCAACCAGAACGCCCAACACCGTCCGGGGCGTTCGGCCGAGCATGAGACCTGGCAACAGGACTCACTCCCGCTCAGTCTCTAGGAACGGTCTGACATTCCACCCGGCAGCACTACGCGGAGGGCCTGATGTTCCACCCGGCGACGACCGGACGCCCATGCTCCGTACCGAGTCGGCAGACCGTGCCCGTGGCCAGTTGGAACAGCGCCCCGCCCGACGCGGGCAGCCCCAGCCAGCGCGCGGTGAGGACCCGCAGGAAGTGCCCGTGGGCCACCAGCACCACGCATCCCTCGGTGTTCCCCAGCGCCGCGTGGACCCTCGCGAGCATCCGGTCGGCGCGCGCCCCGACCTCCTCGGGGCTCTCCCCGGGATGCTCCGGCGGTCCGGGCGCGACGCCGTCCGTGAACAGGAACCAGTCGGGCCGGGTGCGATGGATCTCGACGGTCGTGATCCCCTCGTACCCGCCGTAGTCCCACTCGACGAGGTCCCCGTCGACGCGTGCCCCGGTGAGCCCGGCCAGTTCGGCGGTCTCCTGGGCACGCTTCATGGGGCTGACGAACACGGCGCCGATGCGGTGCGAGTCGAGCAGCGGGGCGAGGCCGCTCGCCTGCGCCCGCCCGTTGGCGGTCAGTGGGATGTCGGTCCAGCTGGTGTGCTGACCCGAAGCCGACCACTCGGTCTCACCGTGCCGCACGAGAAGAAGATCACCCATGCCCCCAGGCTACGAGCACTCCGTACCGAAGCCGCCCCCGGCCTCACAAGGCACGGGCCCATCGCTCCAACTCCGCGAACTCCTCCTCCCGCAGCCCCCTGCGCGGATCGATCCGCAGCAGCAGCGCCGCCGTGTCGTGGTGCTCGGCCACATGCCGTACGTCGAGATCGGTGATCATGTCGTCGACCCAGACGAACGGCCGTCCCGCCGCCCACTCCAGGACCCGCCGGGTCTTCCAGTACAACCCGTCCGGATCCTCGGCGAAGAGGTTGCCGAACTCGATGACCGGCAGATCGGCCGGCAACCCGATCACCGGCCCGATCATCTCGTTGGCCTCGTGCATCCACGTCGTGGCCCACGCCAACTCGTACGGCAGCGCGAGCAGTCGCTCGCCGTGTGCCGGGTTGAGCCGGATCCGCAGACCCCGGCGCAGCCGCCGGGAGCCCGGTTTCTGCCGTGCGGACCAGTTCGCGGGATGCACTCGGCACGTGACATAGCCGCGTGGACGCCATAACCGGGCGCCGAAGGGATTGAGGGGGCCGTCGACGTCGAGGAGGAGCAGCGGTCGATCGCTCATGGAGAAGGGCTACCCATCTCCGGTACGCGTCGATGCCCGGACTGCTGCCGCCTGCTGCCGACTACTGCCGGTACCCGCTCAGGAACCGCCCGATCCTGCTGATCGCCGCGTCCAGGTCGTCCGCGTACGGGAGGGTGAGGATGCGGAAGTGGTCGGGGGTGGGCCAGTTGAAGCCGGTGCCCTGGACGACCTGGATCTTCTCCCTCAGCAGCAGGTCCAGGACGAACTTCTCGTCGTCGTGGATCTTGTGGACCTTGGGATCGAGGCGGGGGAACGCGTACAGCGAGCCCTTCGGCTTCACGCACGACACACCCGGGATCTCGTTGAGCTTCTCCCAGGCCACGGTGCGCTGTTCGTGCAGGCGCCCGCCCGGGGCGGTCAGCTCGTGGATGGACTGGCGGCCGCCGAGCGCGGCCTGGATGGCGTACTGCGCGGGCGCGTTGGCGCACAGCCGCATGGAGGCCAGCATGGTCAGGCCCTCCAGGTAGTTCTTCGCGTGCTGTTTCGGGCCGGTGACCACCAGCCAGCCCGAGCGGAAGCCGGCCACCCGGTACGTCTTCGACAGGCCGCAGAAGGTCAGGACGACCAGGTCGGGGGCGAGCGCGGCGACCGAGTGGTGCACGGCGTCGTCGTACAGGATCTGGTCGTAGATCTCGTCGGCGAAGACCATCAGGCCGTGGCGGCGGGCCAGGTCGAGGATGCCCTCGATGATCTCCTTCGGGTAGACGGCGCCGGTGGGATTGTTCGGGTTGATGATGACCACGGCCTTGGTGCGGTCCGTGATCTTGGACGCCATGTCGTCCAGGTCCGGGTACCAGTCGGCCTGTTCGTCGCAGAGGTAGTGGACCGCCTTGCCGCCGGCGAGGGTCGTCACCGCCGTCCAGAGGGGGAAGTCCGGGGCGGGGATGAGGATTTCGTCGCCGTCCTCGACCAGCGCCTGTACGGCCATCGAGATCAGCTCGGAGATGCCGTTGCCGAGGAAGACGTCGTCGACGCCGACCTCCAGGCCGAGGGTCTGGTAGCGCTGGGCGACGGCCCGGCGGGCGGAGAGGATGCCGCGCGAGTCGGTGTAGCCGTGCGCCTGCGGCAGCATGCGGATCATGTCCTGGAGGATCTCCTCCGGCGCCTCGAAGCCGAACAGTGCGGGGTTGCCGGTGTTCAGGCGCAGCACGCTGTGGCCCGCCTTCTCCAGCGCGTCGGCGTGCTCGATCACCGGGCCGCGGATCTCGTAACAGACCTCGCTGAGCTTGTTCGACTGCCGGAATTCCATGCGCGCTCGCCCCTCCGGATTCGTGTGTTGCTTGGTTTTACCAAGTTCGAGCTTGGAAAGTCCAACGACATGTCTAGACTGCGTCCCATGTCACCTCGTCGAAGCTACGACCAGTACTGTTCCGCCGCCCGGGCACTCGACCTCGTCGGTGACCGCTGGACCCTGCTGATCGTGCGTGAACTGCTGGCCGGCCCGCGCCGCTACACGGACCTGCACGCGGATCTGCCGGGCGTCAGCACGGACGTCCTCGCGTCGCGACTGAAGGACATGGAGCGGGACGGGCTGTCGACACGGCGCCGGCTGCCGCCGCCGGGTGCGGCGTACGTGTACGAACTCACCGGGCGGGGGCGGGAGTTGCTGCCGGTGCTGCAGGCGCTGGGGGCGTGGGGCG
The DNA here is from genome assembly GCF_024612015.1 of Streptomyces sp. CA-210063. Classification (NCBI taxonomy): domain Bacteria; kingdom Bacillati; phylum Actinomycetota; class Actinomycetes; order Kitasatosporales; family Streptomycetaceae; genus Streptomyces; species Streptomyces sp. CA-210063. The sequence continues at coordinate 1,888,884 of NZ_CP102512.1, read as the reverse complement.
AGAGTGCGCTCGGGGAGCGCCGGCCGACGGACGCGGTACGGGCGCACTGGTTCGCGTTGCCGTTGTCGCGGGGGTTCGGCGGGGGGAGTGCGGGACTCGTCGAAGTCCAACTGGAGGAAGGGCAGTTCCATCTCCGGGTCGGTTCCGAGGAGGGGCCGTTGTACGGGGACGGGCCTGCTCCCGAGGAGCCGGACGCGCGGCTTTCGTTCGACACGGAGACCTGCGGTGCGGTTGGCCGGGGGGAGTTGGGGCTGAGGGATGCCGTTCGATCGGGGCGGGTCGAGGTGGGGGGAGAGGGGGCGCTGGCCAAGGAGTTGCGGGAGGCCTGAGCGAGGGTGTGGGGTCCGTCGTCGTCGGCTGCGGGTGGGTGGGGGCTGGTCGCGCAGTTCCCCGCGCCCCTGAAAAGCAGGGGCTGCGCCCCTTGCTTTTCGGCCCGCAGCCCTGTCGTCTTTCGGCCCGCAGCCCTGTCGTCTTTCGGCCCGCAGCCCTGTCGTCTTTCGGCCCGCAGCCCTGTCGTCTTTCGGCCCGCAGCCCTGTCGTCTTTCGGCCCGCAGCCCTGTCGTCTTTCGGCCCGCAGCCCTGTCGTCTTTCGGCCCGCAGCCCTGTCGTCTTTCGGCCCGCAGCCCTGTCGTCTTTCGGCCCGCAGCCCCGTCGTCTTTCGGCCCGCAGCCCCGTGGTCCGTCAGGCCCACAGGGCCTGATCTTTTAGGGGCGCGGGGAACTGCGCGAGAAGCCCCCCGGACCCGCGGATGGGGTCGAAGGGGCGCGGTCCCGGCGCAGGCCCGCCGAACCGGCATGGTTCGGCGGGACCTTGACGGAGGGTCAGGCTCCCGGCGGCGGGGGCACCCTCGCGGGTCGGCCCGACCCCCGGGTCAGGGTGTACCCGCCGATGCCCGCCAACGCGGCCAGGGCCGCGCCGAGCGCCGTCCATACCCAGCGGTCGCTCCACCAGCCCGACGCCCAGCCGTCGTCGGGTTCCAGGGAGGAGAGGACGGCCTCGGCCGAGGAGTCCTCGTCCTCCTTCTGGGAGGTCACGGCGATGCCCGGGACCAGCGGCTGCGCCAGTGAGCCGTCGACCGCGGCGGAACCGCCGATGTCCTTGGAGTCGGCCTGGATCTCGGTGTCGACGGGCAGGCCGAGGTCGGCCGTGGCCAGCCGGGTGGTGGTCAGGCGGATGTAGTACGTGCCGGGCAGCGGGTCGTCGGACCACTGCTCCGACCAGGCACGGACCGTGCGCAGGGTACAGGACAGCTCGACGGAGGTCGCCGCCGCCCCCGCGGTCCGGGTCTGGGCGCCGTACTGGCAGGCCTGGCGGCGCCGCAGCCCGTCGTACACGTCGATCTGCCAGGTGGAGGAGGACTGGGCCCCCTCGGGCAGCTTGACGGTCGCCCGTACGGTGGGCCGCTGCCCGGCGTCGGCCGGGAACGACCAGTACAGGTAGTCGCCGGTCGAGGCGCCCGCCGTCGCGGTCTCGCCCTGCTCGAACTCCGTGGCCGTACGGAAGGAGGTGCCCGCCTCGGTGGGCGCGTCACCGTCCTCCGACGGGCTCGCGGAGGGGGTGGAGTCGGCGAAGGCCGGAGAGACAGCCAGGCCGAGCATCAGCAGGGCCGCGCTCAACACACGTGTGATCCGCATCAGTTGGTCCTCCAGACCGCGAGCCGCCAGCGTGACAGCCAGCCCCACAGCACACCCGCCAGGAACCCGACGAGCACCAGCACACCGAGCAGCCACCAGCCGCGGCCGAGGCCGAAGGAGGCGACATCGCTCGCCTGGTCGGGCCCGTCCACGACGTCGACGGTGATTTCGAGCGGCAGACCGGGCGTGGTCTTCACGCCGCTCGCCGGAGAGTAGGAGTTGGTCACCTGGAGGCACACGGTCTCGGTGACGTCCTCGTCCGCTGAGTCCTCTGCGTTCTCGGCCTCCGCCTTCGGATAGCGCAGGCCCGTCGAGACGACATCGGTACGGCCGTTGCCCGCCGCCTCACCGCGGACGATCTCGCGGTTCTTGAGTGTCACCGCGCGCAGCAGCACCCCGTAGTCCGGGTTGACCTCGCGGTCGGCCGCGACGCTCACCGAGGCGCGCAGCTCCTGGCCCGGCTTCACGTCCACGCGGTACCAGCGCTGCCGGCCGAACTCCTCGCGGTCGGTGTACAGACCCGACGTGAGCGTGGGCGCCTCCGCGCATGCCTCGGCGCCCTCGACGGCCTTCGGCACGACCACCGGGTCGGCGGCACGGTCGACCAACTGGTTGACGCGGTCGGTGAGTTCGTCGCGGTGCTCGATCGAGGTGTATGTGCCGCCGGTCGCCTCGGCGATGCAGCTCAGCTGGAGCCGCATCTTGGCGTTCGGGACCAGGCCGAGCGTGTCGATGGTCAGTCCGATGCCCTTCGCCGCGATCTCGCGGGCCACCTCGCACGGGTCGAGCGGGGCGCAGGTGTCCTCGCCGTCACTGATCAGCACGATGCGCTTGGTGCCTTCGCCGCCCTCCAGGTCGTCGGCCGCCTTCAGCAGCGCGGGCCCGATCGGGGTCCAGCCGGTCGGCGTCAGCGTCGCCACCGCCGTCTTCGCCTCGGTGCGGTCCAGCGGCCCCACCGGGTAGAGCTGCGCGGTGTCCTTGCAGCCCGTCTTCCGGTCGTCGCCCGGGTAGTTGGCGCCGAGGGTACGGATGCCGAGCTGGACCTCCTCGGGCGTGGCGTCCAGCACCTCGTTGAACGCCTGCTTCGCCGCGGCCATGCGGGACTGCCCGTCGATGTCCTTCGCCCGCATCGAACCGCTGACGTCCAGCAGAAGGTTGACCTTGGGCGCCGTGGCCGTGGTCTCGTCGGCGACGGCCGTGGACGGGACCGCGATCCCGGCCGTCAGGGCGGCGAGCAGGACGAGCACCCCTGCTGCCAACCGTTGTCTTGTGATCATCGGCGGATCCTATTGATCCAAGGGGCCACGCTTCAAAACGAGACCGGCTGTTCACGAGGTGGACAACCGGTCCCGGCCTCCCCCGGGGGTCTGCCGCTCACCGCAGCGGACTCGGCACCTCCGCCCAGATGTCGCCGGGCCGCTCCGGCGAAAGTCGCATCAGCGTCAACGCCTTCGTCGGTACCGGCCCCTCCAACAGCGTGCGGAGATCGGCGGTGCGCGGCAGATCCCGTACGGCGGTGGAGAGCGCCTCGCGCAGGACGGGCGTCGAACCGGCCGTGGCGCCCAGAGTGCCCGTGATCAGGGCCCCGAACAGCTTGCGGCGCAGGGTGGTCTCGTCGTCCGTGATGATGCGGCCGCTCATCGCCGGGGCCGCGATGCCGTGCCGGGCGAGGCGCGCCGGGCTGACCCGGATGTCCGCGAGGTCGCGGTAGACGAGGCGGCGGGGGGCACCCGACGGGGACAGCACCACCAGGAGGTTCTGACCGTGTGCCTCCAGGGCCACGCCCAGGTCGAGGAGCCGGAGGCAGACCGTGAGCGCGAGTCGGGCGAAGTCAGCCAGCCAGGACGGCGACCGGGGCAGCTCGGTCGTCGCGAGCGCCGCCACCGGTACGACGCGCTCACCGGTCGCCGTGTCCGCGTACGTCTCCGGCGACTCCCGCAGCACCGCCGCCAGATCCGGCGAACCGGCGGTGACCGCGCCGAGCGTGCGGGTCACGTGCAGCAGCCCGTCCGTGCGGGCGGCCACCTCCGCCATGAAGTCCGAGACGATCGCCGAGGTCTCGATCGAGTAGACCGAGATGTCCCGCACGGAGGAGGTCAGCCGGGCGCTCAGCGCTGTCTTGACGTGCGGGCCGCCGTCCGGGAGGGCGAGGGTCCGCAGGGACATCAGCGGATGGGCCTCGATCACCTCTCCCAAGGCGGACTTGAGCACATGGGCCGCCTGCCACGGGTGCACCGGAACCAGCACCCGTCCACGGTCCCGCAACCATTGCGGCCACTCCCCGACGACCAGCGCGTCCTCCACCGGCGCGAGCCCCAGCCGTACCACCTGCCCGTGCTCCGGCCCGTAGGCGAGCTGGTCCCCCGCCGAAAAACCGGGCCGGGAACGGCAGTTGGGGTGGAACGGGTGGCCGTCGACGATCCGCTGCTCCCACTCCCAGTCGGCCACGGGGGACGTGACAGCCGTCCGCTGATTCGCGCGGGACAGGGCCAACGAGGCCACACTGTGGTCGAGTTCGGCGGCGAAGGCCGCGCTGTGCGGCACGGCGAGGGCCGACATGAGCCGCGCCGGACGGTCGTGCGACCGCTCGTCGAGCCGTACTTCGGAGGTGTGCGCGGAGGTGTCGTACGGGTCCACGGGCGGGCCGTGCAGCCGGCGGCCGTCGGCGAGGTGGAGCGTGATCCCGTCGTCCCCGGCCGCCTCCCGGCGCACCACCCAGGGCAGCGGCTCATGGACGAGGCCCCGCCACAGCCGGGACAGCACGGCCGCCCGGGCACCGGGCAGCGCGGTCGTGCAGGGCAGCGTCAGATCGGGGCGCACGGCGCCCAGCTCGGCGCCGAGCGCCGCCTCGGCGTCGGACATCGGGTGACGGTCCACGGACGGGCTCCTCGGGTGCGGGGACGGTGGCGGAGGGTACGGAACCTGCATCGGTATCGGCGTACGACCACTGCCCGCATGCCTCCGCCGCGACGCATGCCGGGCAGACATACTGATCACGAACGCACCGTATGGAACGCACCGTAGGGAACGAAGGGACCCCGTGGACGCCACCCCGCCCCGCGACGACGTCGGCACCGCCGCCGACGCCCACGCCGCCGCACCGCTGCTGAACTGTCTCCTGCGGGAGGTGGCGGAGCCCGTCGATCAGGAGGCGGTCGGACGGGAGGCGGCGGAGCAGGTCGACCAGGAGGCGATCGGAGCGGTGGAACAGGTCGAGCCGGGCGCGACCGGAGTGCACAGGCTCACAGCCGGCGGCCGCCTCCTGCGCGTGCGCGGCACGCGCCGCCCCACCGGCCCCGAGGTGTTCGCGGCGGGCGCCTGGCAGCCGCTCACCCACGCCGAACTCGTCAAACTCGCCGCCGAGGAACTCCGCGCCCGCACCGGCCTGTCCAACTCCGAACTGCCCGCCGAGATGCTCGACAGCCGCGAGGCCGTGGCCGCCCTCCTCGCCGCGCGCGGCCGCACACCGGCCCCCGAGGACCCGTACCGCCGTTCCGAACAGTCCCTGATCACCGGGCATCCCTACCACCCCGCCCCCAAGGCTCGCGGTGGCGGCCCGGTCGCCGGCTGGCTGCCGTACGCGCCCGAGGCGTACGCCGACTTCCCGCTGACGCTGCTCGGGGTCCGGGAGGACGCGGTGGTCGAGGAGGGCGACACGACCGCCCTCGACAGCCTCGGCACGGCCCCGCCCGGGTACCGCCTCCTGCCCGCCCACCCCTGGCAACTCGATCTCGTGGGACGGGAGTTGACCGATGCCTTCGCCGACGGCCGCCTCGTGAGGCTGGGTCGGACGGACGGCGAGGTCTGGCCCACGGCGGCGATCCGCACGGTGTACGTCCCGGGGGGCACCCCCGGCCGGTCCGCCGAGGCCGACCTCTTCCTCAAGTTCAGCCTGGACGTACGCATCACCAACGACATCCGCCGTCTGTGGCGCCACGACCTGCTCAAGCTGCGCCGTACGGACAGGGCGGTCACCGCGGCCTTCGCCGAACTGCCGGGTGCCTGGCTGAGCGACCGCGGATACCGCACGGCCGACTTCGCCTTCGAGGAGCTGGCGGTCCTGGTGCGGGACGGGCTGGGCGGCCATCTGGCCCCCGGCACGACCCCCTTCCTCGCCGCCGCCCTCACCGAGAGCACCGAAGCCTTCCCCGGCAGTCCGCCGGCCGGCACCGCCGACCCCGAGGCCTGGTGGGAGGCGTATCTGCGCGCGGTCGTGCCCCCGGCCCTCGGCGCCTTCCACCGGCACGGCGTCGTCCTCGAAGCCCACCTCCAGAACACCGTCGTCGCCTGCGACCCCGCCGGCACCCCCGTCCGGGTCCTGTACCGCGACGCCGAGGGTGTGAAGCTCCTGCCGGACGTGACCCGCGCGGCGGGCTGGGAGCGGCTGGTGTACTGCCTGGTCGTCAACAACATCCTGGAGATCGCGGCAGCCGTGTCCGAACACCACCCGGGCATCGACCCCTGGCCCGCCGTACGACGCGAGCTGGGGCGGCACCGCGACATCCCGGAGGTCGCGGACCTCCTCATCTCGCCGACCCTGCCCGCCAAGACCAACCTGCTGCTGCGTTGGACCGGAGCGGACGGGGCGGACGCCCGGTACCTGCTGGTGCCCAACCCGTTCTGTCGAGAACCTGTTCAGACGCGGTGAGTGTGATCGTGCACGACGGCAATCCGGTTCTGCAGTGGCCCGTGTGCTGCGCGAAGTGACCGTGAAGCTGTCCACCCAGGGGCACTGACCTGCGGTGATGCGGCTACGTCCATGGCTGACCTGGATGATGAGGGGCGGGCTGCCGGGCAGAGGCGGGTGTCCCTGCCCGGCAGCCCGTGGGGGTCAGGCTGTGGCGGGGGTGTAGTGGGAGGCGTCGTCGCCCTCGATGACGTGGCTGAGAGTGCCGTCGACACCGGCCGGGACGTCGCCCGCGACGGTCACCCGGTGCAGCAGGCGCGGCAGGTCGCCGTAGTCGTCGGGGGCGTAGTGCTGGGTGATGCGGTTGTCGAACAGGACGAGGTCGCCGGGTGTCCAGGCCACGCGCACGATGTTCTCGGGACGTGTGACGTACGACTGGAAGATGCGCAGCAGGTCACGGGAGTCGGACGGGCCGAGGCCCACGATGCTCTGGGCGAAGCCGCCGATGAACAGCCCGCGCTCCCCGGTCTCGGAGTGGACGCGGACGACCGGGTGGGCGGTGCGGTACGTCCGAGAGACGAACCGCCTGCGGTGCTCGGCCGCCTTCTCGTTCTTCGGGGCGGCGTAGTCGTAGTCGTTGGTGTGCACCGCCCACAGCTTGTCCGCCAGCTCGCGCAGTGGCTCGGGCAGGTCCCGGTAGGCGGCGGCCGCGTTGGCGATGAGGGTGTTGCCGCCGTAGGGCGGGATCACGATGCCGCGCAGCGTGGACGCCTTCGGGGGCGTACGGACGAAGGTGACGTCCGTGTGCCAGTGGTTGGCGCGGATGCCCTCGTCGCCGTCGACGGGCAGGATCTGCGGCCGGCCGTCGACGGAAGGCACGGTGGGGTGCGCGGTGGTGAGTTCGCCGAAGAGGGAGGCGAAGCGGAGCTGGCCCGCGTCGTCAAGGTTCTGGTCGCGGAAGACGAGTGCCTTGTGTTCCAGGAGAGCGGAGTTGATCTCGGTGACGATGGCGGGGTCGAGGTCGGCCGAGAGGTCCACGCCGAGGATCTCGGCGCCGATACGGCCGCCGATCCTGCGGATGTCGAAGCCGGTGCTGGTGGTCATGTGCGGGTGTTCCTTTCAGGAAGTGATCATGGAGAGGTGATCGGTCGGGAGGTCGTCAGGAGGTGATGGGCAGGGAGGTTCCCTGGGGCCCCGGGGGTCCCAGGGGAGGGCAGTCATGCGGGTTGCCCTTCTCCTACGGCCGCCGCGGCCAGCCGGTTGGCGGGACGGGGCAGGCCGTAGTTCTCGCGCAGGGTGCGGCCGGTGTACTCGGTACGGAACAGGCCACGCCGCTGGAGGATGGGCACCACGTGGTCGACGAAGTCCTCCAGACCGCCCGGCAGATGCGGCGGCATGATGTTGAAGCCGTCGGCGGCACCCTGGGTGAACCACTCCTGGAGCTGGTCGGCGATCTGTTCCGGGGTTCCGGCGACGGCGCGGTGGCCGCGGCCGGCTCCGAGGCGGGCGATGAGTTCGCGCAGGGTGAGGCCGTCGCGGTGGGCGAGTTCGGCGACGAGCGTGAAGCGGCTCTTGTTGCCGTTGATGTCCCGCTCCTCGGGGAGCTCGGGCAGCGGCCCGTCCAGCGGGAGCCCGGTCAGGTCGGTGCCGAGCATCCCGGACAGCTGGGCCAGCCCGTACTCCGGCACCTGTAGTTCCGTCAGTTCCCGCTCCAGCGCTCGGGCTTCCGCCTCGGTCGAGCCGATGACGGGGGCGATGCCGGGAAGCACCAGCAGCTGGTCCTCGGTGCGGCCGTAGCGGGCGAGCCGTGACTTGAGGTCCTTGTAGAAGGCTTGGCCGTCGGCGAGGGTCTGCTGGGCGGTGAAGACGGCCTCGGCGTGCTGGGCGGCGAACTCCTTGCCGTCCTCCGACGAACCGGCCTGCACCAGCAGCGGGTATCCCTGCGGGCTGCGCGGCACGTTCAGCGGGCCCTGCACCCCGAAGTACTCCCCGCGGTGGTTCACCTCCCGCACCTTGTCCGTGTCGGCGTAGACGCCCCGCTCACGGTCGAGCAGGATCGCGTCGTCCTCCCAGCTGTCCCACAGCTTGGTGGCGACCTCGACGAACTCCCGCGCCCGCTCGTAGCGCAGCCCGTGTTCGAGGTGCTCCTCCTGGCTGAAGTTGCGGGCCTCGTTCAAGGTGCCGGAGGTGACGATGTTCCAGCCGGCCCGGCCGCCGCTGATGTGGTCCAGGGAGGCGAACTTGCGGGCCGTGTGGAAGGGCTCGTTGAAGGTGGTGGAGACGGTGGCGATCAGGCCGACGTGCTCGGTGACCGCCGCCAGTGCCGACAGCAAGGTGAGCGGTTCGAAGCCGCCGAGGGCGTTGTGCCGGACCTTGCCCCACAGGGCGAGGCCGTCGGCGAGGAAGACCGAGTCGAGCAGGCCGCGCTCGGCGGTTTGCGCGAGCTGCTGGAAGTAGCGCAGATCGGTGACCCGTTCGGGCTGGGTCCGGGGGTGGCGCCAGGCGGCGTCGTGATGGCCGGCGTTCATCAGGAAGGCGTTGAGACGCAGGCGTCGGGGGCTGGTCGCGGTCATGGCGTTCCTCGGATCGGGGGGCTGCGAGACGAGCGGGTGACAGGGGGAGGAGGGGAGGACGGAGGCCGGTCAGCTGTTGGCGGGTACGCGCCAGGAGCTGAGCCGCCGTTCCACGGTCACCAGGAACTGGTTGAAGATCACGCCGATGGCGGAGATCGTGATGATGCCCGCGTACATCTGCGGGATGGCGAAGTTGTACTGCGAGGCGTTGATCAGATAGCCGAGGCCCGCCTTGGCGCCGATCATCTCGGCGGCGACCAGCACCAGGATGGACACCGCTCCGGCCAGCCGGATTCCGGTGAACATCACCGGTACAGAGGCCGGCAGGATGACTTTCTGGAACAGGCGGGGCGCGGGCAGATCCATCGACTTCGCCAGCTTCAGCAGGGTCGGGTCGACGTTGCGGACCGCGCTGATGGTGTTGAGCAGGATCGGCCAGGTGCAGGCGTACACCACGATGGAGATCTTCGATGTCTCGCCGATGCCCAGCAGCAGTACGAACACCGGCAGCAGGGCCAGGGCGGCGGTGTTGCGGAACACCTCAAGGAGCGGTCCGAGGAGGTCGGCGACCGGCCGGTACCAGCCGATCAGCAGGCCGAGCGGCACGGCGACGGCCACGGCGAGCCCGAATCCGCTGAACGAGCGCACCAGGCTGGCACGGGTGTTGTCGGCGAGCTGACCGTCGGCGGCCAGCCCCCACCAGGCGCGCGCGACCTCGCTGAACGGCGGCAGGAAGGTCCGGTCGACCAGGCCGAGTCGCGGTGCGGTCTCCCACAGCAGGAGCAGAGCCACGATCGCAACGGACCTGGTCGCCCCCTTGACCAGCAGGTACGGCAGTCGGCGGGCCGCCAGGCGGACATGGGCCGTCCGGGAGAGAACTCGGCGCGCGTCCGGCGGCGCTGCCTCAGGCGGCGCGGATACAGCGGAGGCAGCAGATACAGCAGATACAGCGGAGGCAGCGGGGGAAGCGGGGGAAGCGGGGGAAGAAGCGGCCGGGACGGGCTCGGCGGCGCGCGCAGCGCCCGGCGTCGTGGTCTTCTCGGTGGCCGTGCCGGTTGTGGGGCTCATACGGAAGCTTCCTCCTTCTCCAACTGCTGGGCCCTGGCCACCTCGTCGTGCAGCAGCGACCAGATCTCGTGCCGGTGTCGCGCGAACTCGGGACTGGAACGGAGGTCGTCCGTCGCCGTGCGGGAGTCGAAGGCGACCGGCACGATCTGTTTGATGCGGCCCGGCCTGGATGTCATGACGGCGACGCGCTGTCCCAGGTAGACGGCCTCGTCGATGCCGTGCGTGATGAAGACGACGGTCTTGCCGGTGCGTTGCCAGATGCGCAGCAGTTCGTCCTGCAGCGACTCCCGGGTCTGGGCGTCCAGCGCGGCGAACGGCTCGTCCATCAGCAACACATCGGGGTCGTAGGCGAGGCTGCGGGCGATCGCCACCCGCTGCCGCATCCCACCCGACAGCTCATGGGGATGGCGGTCCTCGAACCCCGTCAGGCCGACCAGGTCCAGGAACTCCCTGGCGCGTGCGGCCCGTTGACGTCGTGGGACGCCGGTGGCCTCCAGACCGAACTCGACGTTGCCCTGCGCCGTGCGCCACGGCAGCAGCGCGTATTGCTGGAACACGATGCCCCGGTCCAGGCCCGGTCCGGTGACGGGTTCGCCGTCCAGCAGGATCCGTCCGCCGGTGGGTTGGGTGAGGCCGCCGAGCAGATCCAGCAGCGTCGATTTTCCGCAGCCGCTGGGACCGACCAGGACGGTGAACTCGCCGGCGGCTATCTCCAGATCGATGCCTTCGAGTGCGGTGAACCGGGTTGCCTGCCGGGCCCTCGTCCGGTCCTTGACGGTGAATTCCTTCCGTACGTCCTCGAACACGATCTTGGGTGTGGTGGATTCCGGCATGAGATCAGCTCCCGCTCGTCGCGGCGGAGGACTTCTGGTTGCCGTTGAACTCGTTGGTGTACAGGTCCGACAACGTGACCTGGCCCTTCTTGATGTCACCGCGGTCGGCCAGCCAGTCGATCCACAACTGGAGTTCCTTGCCGGTGATCAGCCCCGCCTTCTCGGCGACGCCGTAGGACCGCCAGAACTTCAGGGGTGCGGTGTCCTCATTGCGGCCGCGCTTCTTCACGATGTCCGTCATCCGGGCGACGACCTCTTCGTGCGGAGTGGAACGGGTCCACTCGATGGCCCGCCCCACGGCGGTGACGAAGATTCGGGCCGTGTCGGGGTTCTGCTTCAGGAAGCGGTCCGTCATCACGTAGGTTCCAGCGCTGAATGCGCCGAGCAGCTCATAGTCGGTGAACAGCGGGCGGATGCCCCCGGTCGCCAGTGCCTTGTCGCGCAGAATGCCGCCGAGCACGGCCACGTCGATCTGCTTCTGGCGCAGCGTCTGCTCGGTGTTGACCGGTGGAACCACGAGTGGCTCGACATCGCCGATCTGTGCCCGGGACAGGCCGCCTCTCTGCAGATAGATGTCGAGCATGGCTTCGGAGTGGGCTCCGAGGGTGTTCATCCCGACCTTCTTGCCGACCAGGTCCCTGGCCGAGCGGATCGGGCTGTCCTCGAGGACGTAGTAGCCGCTGTAGGCGTACTTGTCGGAGCCGTAGTAGCTGATGACCGCCTTGATGGGGGCGTTGTTCGCGGCCAGTTTGACGACCGCGCCGTTGAACGCGCCGCCGAAGTCGACCTGGCCCGTGGCCGCGGACTGGATGTCCTGCGGCCCGCTGATGGTGTTGCCGACCCACTCCAGCTTCACGTCCTCCACATAGCCGAGGTCCTCGGCCAACTCCGGCAAAGTGACCTGGCCTGCCCATCCCTGGTATCTGAGGGTCTTCGTCTGGTTCTTGCCGGAAGTGGCCCCGGTCGCGGTCGTGCCGCAGCTCACGGCCACCGCGGAAAGACCGAGCAGGGAGAGAAACTGGCGTCGGGTCGATACGGTCGTGGCCATGGAAATGTCCTGTTCAAGGGAAAGGGAGACGGGGGTGGAATCGGTGGCGTGAAGAAGACGCGCCGACGGAAAGTGGTGCTCGGCAGTCGGGTGCCGGCAAGGGAGGCACTAAGAAGCCGAAAGGGGCCCTCAGGAATACCTGCGAGAAATCAGTCGTCTACGGCAACAGCGGTATGGCCGTTGCGGCAGGCGGTGAAATGGAGCGGGAGCGACGAGCGCCCGTCAGCGGGTTCAGAGGCCGACGGCACAGATGGCGCTGGCCTGACGTCGCAGATCGACGTGCAGGCGCGCGGCGAGGTTCTCGGACTTGCTCACAGCCAAGAGAGTTGCAGCGAAATCCGGCCAAGTCAATGTCGCCCGCGCAGGCGTCTCATATTCTCAACCGACCGACACGTGAGTGAAGTGCGGCGTTCACAATTGTCTGGATGCCGGGTTGCGTAGCCAATTTCGATCACGCCGAGTTCGCCGGGGAAAAGCCGAGCGGCATCGCAAGGTCAGACAGGCAGGACGAACTCGGGGTGCGCACCATTGAGGAAATAGTCCCCGACATCACGGAGCCGGTGAGTGACGGGCTCGTACAGGGTGTGGGTGCGGGCATTGCGCCAGAAGCGGTCGAAGCCCAGCCGTGCGGACGCGGAGCGGGCGCCGATGATGTCGAGGGCGCGGGCGGTGGACTCCTGCGCGGCCCTGGAGGCGGCGGTTTCGGCCATGGCCACGAGGACCGAGATCTCCGCGTACTCGTCGTAGGTGAGGTCTTCGCCTCGTGCCAGCCCGTCGTGCACGGCTTCCAGTGCTTGATCGGCGAGCGCGGACGAGGCGCGGGTGAGGACGGTGAGTTCTCCGTAGGCGGTCAGCACCTCCGGGTCCTGGGGGGAGGAGACCGGCGGGGCGGGGGGCCAGGGGGACTGGCCGGCCCTGCGGTACTCACGGGCCTCGGCCAGGACTCCCTCAGCCATGCCGAGGCGGAGCTGGACGGAGAGGAGACGCCCGACCGGCGATGTCAGAGCGGCCAGGGGCGACAGGTCGGCCTCGTCCACGGACAGGGAGCCGAGTACGTCGTCGGCGGCCACCGGTACACCGTCGAACTCCACGTTCCCGCCGGCCGCGAGCCGCTGGCCGAACGTGTCGGCGTCGCCGTCGATCCCCACGCCGTGATGGGCGGGATCGACGACGACGGCGTGTGGTTCGCCTGTATCGGCCTGTACGGCCCGCACGGCGAGCCGGTCGGCGACCAGGACCCCGGTGGCGTAACTCTGCCGGCCGTCGAGCGCATAGCCGCCGGCTGTCCTGGTCAGCGTCACGGGCCGGCGGGCGTAACCACCACCCCAGCACCACTGCTCCGCCGCGGACCGTTGCTCGATCTGAGCGGTGTGGGCGGGCTCGGTGAAGAACCGGACGCTCCACGACAGGAAGTAGTGACAGCTGAGCAGTTGACCGATCGCGCCGTCGGCTGTGGCGATCTTCCGGACGACGGCGTAGGCCGTGGGCCAGTCCGCGCCGCCTCCCCCGAGCTCGGCCGGTATGAGGAGAGTCAGCAGTCCCGCCTCGCGCAGCCGGGACACCTCGTCGAACGGGGCCTTGCCCGCCTGCTCCCGGGCCACCGCGTCCGTGGCCAGGTCGTCCGCCGTCTCGCGGGCCACGCGCAGCCAGTGCGCACGGCCGGGCCCGGTCCGGTCGGATTCCGAGGCGGGGCCGGACGGCGCAGTGGCAACGCCCATGGCAGGGGTCTCCTCAAGGTCGGCGGCACGGTGCGGTGTTGGTGCTCTCCTGCTGGTTGGGCACGTACTTGTAGCCCACGCGCCGCACGGTGACGATCTGGTGCCGGTGGGCGGTGCCCAGCTTGCGGCGCAGCCGCGCGATGTGGACGTCCACGGTCCGGCCGTCGCCGATGTGGTCGTATCCCCAGATGGCGGCCATCAACTGCTCGCGGGAGTGCACCCGGTGGGGCTGCTGTACGAGATGGGTCAGCAGCCCGAACTCCAGGTAGGTGAGGTCCAGTTCGGTTCCGTCCACCTCTGCGACACACCGCGTGGGATCGATGCGCACGACACCGCCTCCCGCCTCCGTCTGCCGCACGGGAGGCGAGGCCGTGTAGGCGACCGGTCGGATCTCCGGCCGTGTCACGTCCTTGGCGAAGAGCTGGGCGGGATCGGTGCCCTCGGGGACGAGCACGAGATAGCCGACGAGGGGAGCGGAACCGTTTCCTTCGTCGCCGTTCCGCGCGGTGTCGCCCACGAGGCGGAGATGGCGCATGTCGGTGAGCGGTGAGTCCGATGGAGTGGCCTGGGCCGGAAGTGCCGTGGTCATGGCGGTCGTCCTTCAGAAGTACGTCGGGCTGTCAGGCGCGGTGGATGGGTGCGCCTGATCACCGGGAATGAGAGAGAAGGAGCGGAACGGCACGCGTGAGGTGTGAGCCGCGTGCCTTACACGCGACAGCAGGCGGCGCTGACGACGTGACCAAAGTCGACATGCCGACGACGAACGAGTCGTTGCTGCGTGTGGGACATGTGCATCATCCTGCGCGCCCGTTGGACGGGCCGTCAATGCTTTCCTAGTAAATCGATAGGAAATGTAGGGCGCGCGACACCACAGGTGGGCTCACCGGTCCCCGCCGATCGCGGGACGGGCCTCGGCCGCGGTCGCCGCACCCAGTCGGGCACGAAGCGCGGCCAGATGGCCCCTGAGCCTCTGCACAGGCGTGGGCGGCAGCGCGCGGGCGGAGCCACGTGCGTAGGAGCGCTCGACGTAGAACTGCCCCACGCTGAGCACGGTCGTGACGGCGATGTACCAGAGGGTGGCCACCATCAGTAGCGGGATGACCTGGTAGGTCTGGTTGTAGACCAGCTGCACCGAGTAGAGCAGGTCGTGCACGGCCAGCACGCTGACGATGCTGGTGCCCTTCAGGGTGCCGATCAGCATGTTCCCCGCAGTCGGGACGATGGAGCGCATCGCCTGCGGGATGACGATCCGGCGCAGGGTGCGCCGCCTGCCGATACCGAGAGCCTGGGCGGCCTCCGTCTGGCCGGCGTCCACCGACAGGATGCCGCCGCGCACCACCTCCGCGGCGTACGCGGCTTCGTGCAGGGTCAGCCCGATGACGGCGGTGAGGGTGGGACCGAGCAGGTTGACCGTCTCGACGGTGACGAACTGGGGCCCGAAGGGGATGCCGAGGCCGAGCGTCGGGTAGAGGGCGCCGATGTTGAACCAGAACAGCAGCTGCACCAGCAGCGGGGTGGACCGGAAGATCCACACATAGCCCCAACTCAGCGTACGCAGCACCGGGTTGGCGGACAGCCGCATCACCGCCAGCGGGGTGCCGAGCAGGAAGCCGAGCACCATCACCACACCGGTCAGCCACAGTGTGAGCAGCAACCCGTCGAGCACGGCGGCGGTGGTGAAGTACCGGCCCACCACATCCCACTGGAAGGCGCGGTTGCGGACGACGGAGTTGACCACCATCGCGAAGACCAGCAGCGCGGCGGCAGCGGTCAGCCGACGGCCGACGTGCCGGCGCGGCATGATCCGTGGCAGGTCGTCCGTGGGGTCCTGGCTGCCGGAGGCTTTGAGATCTCGTGCGGGTGGGGCGGATGCGGAGAGGAGGGAGGGATCGGTGATGTCGGACGGCGAGGCCATCAGGAGGATCTCCAGGGGAGGGAGGCGCGGGCGTCGGTGACCACCCGGCGGCGGATGGTCGCGGAATCCGGGCACACACAGCGCGGGCACCGGGGGTGGTGGCTGGGTTTCGCCGTCATCACGCTCGCCGCGTCCCTCAACGCGGCAGGTACGGCTTCCGCGCGCGGCGGAGCCGGTCCGGCCTCGATCGTAGGGGCGCACCGCGCGCATGTGTCAACCACGCCCAGGAACCGCTCGACACCGGTCCGGCATCCGGGCCGTAGTTGACGAGAAGCGAGATGTACTGCTCAATTAATCGCATGAATGCCGATCAGCGCCTGGTCACCCGTGACCACATCGACTTCGGTCGGGTGTGGTCCGCAGCGTGTTGCGCCTGATGCGGCAGCGGGCCGTCTGACCGGCCCTTCCCTCCCTCGGTGACCCCGTCGCGGGCCGAGTTCCTCCCCTCGCAGCACCGTCGTACGCACGCGCTCACCACGCGCTGAATCCGCGTACGGAAACGCTTGCGAGACCTGACGCGCGCTGCTGCCGCCGCCCGACCTCACCCGAGGCACCCGCCCCGGCGTCGTCACACCCGCTCACCACCCGTTCCCAGCGCCCTGAAGCGCCGTCACACCCGGCCGCATCGAGGGCTGCTCCGCCGTGCCCGCGTGCTCAACACGGCCCGGCCCCAGAGGACTTGAGGAAAGGCCATCCCCCATGCCCGTGGAGTTCCTCGGCATCGCCGCCACCAACGACGGCTCCGAAACCACCCCGCGCTCCGGCGCCGCCTTCGACAAGGAGTACGCTCTCCGGCTCGCCCGGGCGCACGAGGACCACGGCTGGGACCGGGTGCTGTTCGCCTACGGCTCCGGGTCGCCGGATCCCGCACCGGCAGCCGCGTACATCGCGAGCAGACTGGACCGCCTCCAGATTCTGCTCGCCCACCGGCCCAACGTCTCGTACCCGACCTTCGCAGCCAAGACCTTCGCCACCCTCGACCAGATCAGCGACGGCCGGCTGACCGTGCACTTCATCACCGGCGGCAACGACCGAGAGCAGGGCCGTGAGGGCGACACCCTCACCAAGGACGAGCGCTACGCCCGCACCCGCGAGTACATCCGGATCGTCAAGAAGATCTGGACCACCCGCGAGCCCTTCGACCACGAGGGCGAGCACTACCGCTTCCACGACTTCGTCAGCGACGTCTTCCCGGCCCGACAGCCCCGCCCCGACGTCTCGTTCGGCGGCTCGTCGCCCGCCGCGTACGCCGCGGGAGGCGCGGAGGCCGACATCTACTGCCTGTGGGGCGAGCCCCTCGCGAAGACCACCGAGCAGATCGAGAACGTGAAGGCCGCCGCGAAGGCCGCGGGCCGCACCGGCGTGCCCCGCATCCAGGTGGCGTTCCGCCCGATCATCGCCCCGACCGAGGAGCTGGCCTGGGAGAAGGCCCACCGCACGGTCGGCGCGATCAAGGCCCGCAAGGAGAAGGGCGAGGCGATCACCAAGCGTCACAACGGGCACGCCCAGTCGCAGGCCGCACCACCTCAGAACGTCGGCTCGCAGCGGCTGATCGCCATCGCCGAGGCGGGGGAGCGCTACGACCGCGCCCTGTGGACCCCGACCGCCGCCGCCACCGGAGGCGCGGGCAACTCCAACGCCCTGGTCGGCACCCCGGAAACGGTCGCCCAGGCGCTCCTTGACTACTACGACCTCGGCGTCGACATCCTCTCCGCCCGCGGCTACGACCTCCTGGACGACGCCATCGACTTCGGCCGGTACGTCATCCCGATCGTCCGCGAGGAGGTCGCCAAGCGCGACGCCGAGCGGGCGGCGCGCGGCACACAGGACCTGGCGGCGGTGAACGGATGACGTCCGCGCCCGACCTGACGATCACTCAAGTCACCGTCAGCGACCCGAGAGTGAAGCCCCTGCTGCGCGAACTCGGCGACGAGTACTCACGACGCTACGGCAGGGACGCCCACGCCGAACTGGCCCGCTATCCGGACGAGGAGTTCACCACGCCGTACGGCGGCGCGCTGCTCCTGCTCCTCGAACGTGGCGAGCCGGTCGCGGGCGGTGCCTTCCGCCGGTACGACGCGACCACGGCCGAGCTGAAGCGGATCTGGACGCACTCCGCCCACCGGAGGCGCGGCCTCGCCGGACGCGTCGTCGCCGAGTTGGAGCGCGAGGCGAGTGCCCGCGGCTACCGGCGGATCTACCTGACCACCGGACCGCGCCAGCCCGAGGCCCGCGGCCTGTACCTGGCCACCGGCTACACACCGCTGTTCGACACCGAGGCCGACCCGGAAACCATCGGCCCGCTGCCCTTCGAGAAGCATCTGCCGGCCGAAGCCCGCACAGCACGCACGGGAAAGGCAGCCGACCTGTGAACCTGCGCCCGATCAGAACCCGCCTGCGCATCGTCGCGGCCATCGCGCTGCTGCCCGTACTGGCGCTGACCGCCTGTGGTTCCGGCGACACCTCCGGCACCACACCGGCGGGTGCTCAGGCACCCCCCGCGTCGACCGACGACCCGGTCGGCGCCGTACGCAAGGTGGACTCCGTCGCCGCCCTGCTGCCCGCCGACGTCCGTGAAGCGGGCACGCTGCGGGTCGGCAGCTCGGTCGGATTCCCGCCCGGGGCGTACTACCCGAACGGGCAGGACAAGCCACCCGCCGGCCAGGACATCGACATCGCCGACGCGGTGGCCAAGGTCCTCGGCGTCAAGCTGGAGCGCCAGTATGCCTCCTTCGAGACGATCCTGCCCGCCCTCGGCAGCGGCAAGTACGACTTCGGGACCGGCAACTTCGGCGTCACCACCGAACGCCTGAAGACCATCGACTTCGTCACCTACATCAACGATGGCCAGGGCTTCGCGGTGAAGACGGGCAACACCGCGCTGAAGAAGAAGGTCACCGACCTCACCCAGCTGTGCGGGCTGACCATCGGCACCGGCGCCGGCACCACCTTCGAGGCCACCCTCACCGCGCGGAAGGGGGTGTGCACCAAGGCGGGCAAGAAGCCGTACGACGTGAAGGTCTACTCGGAGAACGGGGCAACTCTCACCGCGCTCCAGCAGGGCCGGATCGATGTGGTCATGTCGACCATCAACGGCCTGCGCCACCAGGCGGCACAGCCCGCCTCGCAGACCGCGTTCCTCGGTGAGTACCACCGCCTCGACGTCGGCTTCGCCTTCAAGAAGGGCTCCCCGCTCACCAAGGCGTTCCAGTCCGCCGTCAACGAGCTGATCAAGGACGGCACGTACGCCCGGATCCTCAAGAAGTGGGGCACCTCCGCCTCCGCGATCGAGACGTCGCGGATCAACCCGCCCGAGCACGCATAAGAGTTGAGCAGGAACATCACGATGGCATCCACAACCGACACCGCGCCGCCCGGCGCGGCCACCCCGGGCACTGGCCGCGAAGCCCCGGACGACCCGGCCTCGCTCAAGGTCGTCCCCGCCCGCCACTACGCCCGCTGGGTGGCGGCCGTCGCCGTGACCGTGCTGGTCGCCCAGTTCGTGCACGGGCTGGCCACCAACCCGGTCTGGGAGTGGGGCGTCTTCCGCGACTACATCCTGTCCGAGACGATCGTGCAGGCGGTGTGGGTGACCCTCCAGCTCACCGCCTACGCCACCGTGCTGGGCTTCCTCCTGGGCACCGTCCTGGCCTTCATGCGGCTCTCGCGCAGTCCGGTGCTGCAGACCGTCGCCTGGACCTACATCTGGATCTTCCGGTCCATCCCGATGATCGTCCAGCTGGTGTTCTGGTTCAACCTGAGTGCCCTGTACGAGGAGTTGGGCTTCGGCATCCCCTTCGGCCCGGTGTTCTGGTCCGTCGACAGCAACAGCATCATCGGCACCATGGGCGCGGCCATCATCGGGCTGACGCTGCACCAGGCCGCCTATGCCGCCGAGATCGTGCGCGGCGGCGTCATCGCCGTCGACCACGGACAGCTGGAGGCGGCCGCCGCGCTGGGCATTCCCCGGCTCCGGCAGATCCGCCGGATCGTGCTGCCGCAGGCCATGCGCGCCATCCTGCCCACGGCCGGCAACGAGATCATCGGCCTGCTCAAGGGCACCTCGGTGGTCTACGTGATGTCCATCGGCGAACTCTTCTACCAGGTGCAGGTGATCTACGGCCGCAACGGCCGGGTGATCCCGCTGCTGCTGGTCGCCACCGCCTGGTACGTGGTCCTCACCTCCCTGCTGTCGGTCGCGCAGTACTACGTGGAGCGCCGCTACGCCCGGGGCGCCAACCGCACCCCGCCGCCCACCCCGATCCAGCGCGCCCGCCGCTTCGTCCGCACCCTGCGCGTGGCCGCCGCCCGGCGCGACCAGCCCGTCATACCCCTGAAGCCCTTGGGAGACAGCCGATGAGCGACGTGACGGTGGCCGTCAAGGACGCGAAGCCGACGGTCGACGACGTGATGGTGGACGTCCACGGCGTCCACAAGAGCTTCGGCCCGCTGGAGGTACTGCGCGGCGTCGACCTCCAGGTCCGGGCCGGTGAGGTCACCGTGATCCTCGGCCCGTCCGGCTCCGGCAAGTCCACGCTGCTGCGGACCATCAACCACCTGGAGAAGGTCAACCGCGGCTGGATCAGCATCGACGGCGAGCTCATCGGCTACCGCCGGTCCGGCGGCAAGCTGCACGAACTGAAGGAGAAGGACGTTCTGAAACAGCGCACCCACATCGGGTTCGTCTTCCAGAACTTCAACCTCTTCCCGCACCTGACCGTACTGGAGAACCTCATCGAGGCACCGGTCTCCGCACTGCGCCGCCCGCGCAGGGAGGCGGAGGAGACCGCCCGCCGGCTCCTTGAGCGGGTCGGCCTCGCCGACAAGACCGACGCCTACCCGCGGCAGCTCTCCGGAGGCCAGCAGCAGCGCGTGGCCATCGCCCGCGCACTCGCCCTCGAACCGAAGGTGCTGCTCTTCGACGAGCCCACGTCGGCGCTCGACCCGGAACTGGTCGGCGAAGTCCTCGACGTCATCAAGGACTTGGCCCGCACCGGAACCACCATGATCGTCGTGACCCACGAGATCGGCTTCGCCCGTGAGGCCGCCGACACCGTGGTGTTCATGGACGACGGTGTCGTCGTCGAACAGGGCCCGCCCACGGCCGTCCTTGACGACCCGCGGCACGAGCGCACCCGCGCCTTCCTCTCCAAGGTCCTCTGACCAACCCTCCCCCCTTTCCGCAAGCAAGGAGCACGACCATGTCCACCTCGATCACCCGCCGCACCGCCGCAGCCGCGCTCGGACTCGCCGCCGCCCTCGTCCTCGCCGCGTGCGGCAACCCCGACGACGGCGGCACGACCGAGGTCGCGGACACGTCGGGCAGCAAGACGAAGATCAACCTGAGCCCGGACCAGAACCGCATCACCACCGACAAGGTCGACTCCATAGCCGCCCAGGTCCCGGAGGAGATCCGCAGGAGAGGCACCCTGG
Organism: Streptomyces sp. CA-210063; assembly: GCF_024612015.1. Classification (NCBI taxonomy): domain Bacteria; kingdom Bacillati; phylum Actinomycetota; class Actinomycetes; order Kitasatosporales; family Streptomycetaceae; genus Streptomyces; species Streptomyces sp. CA-210063. The sequence continues at coordinate 1,868,035 of NZ_CP102512.1, read as the reverse complement.
AGATCGTCGACTCGTCCGGCTCCGCCGCGCCGCTGACCTTCTTCGCCACCGACAACAAGACCGTCATCGGCGTCGAGCCCGACATCGCCTCTCTGGTCGCCGACGTGCTCGACCTCAAGCTGCACATCAACACGGTCTCCTGGGAGAACATCTTCGTCGGCCTCGACAGCGCCAAGTACGACGTCGGTTTCAGCAACATCACCGTCACCGAGGAGCGCAAGGAGAAGTACGACTTCGCCACCTACCGCGAGGACAACCTGGGCTTCGAGGCGAAGAAGGGCAGCGGCCTGAAGATCACCGGGCCCGAGGACGTGGCGGGCAAGACGGTCGCGGTGGGCAGCGGCACCAACCAGGAGAAGCTGCTCATCGAGTGGAGCAAGGACAACGAGAAGGCCGGCCGCGAGCCGGTGGACATCAAGTACTACCAGAACGACAGCGACACCTACCTCGCCCTCCAGTCCGGCCGGATCGACCTCTACCTCGGCCCCAACCCCACCGCCGCCTACCACGCGGCCACCACCGGCAAGACGGAGGTCGTCGGCACGTACTCCGGTGCCGGCGCCACCCTCCAGGGCCTCATCGCGGCCACCACCAAGAAGGACAGCGGACTGGTCAAGCCGCTCGCCGACGCTCTCAACGAGGTCATCGAGAACGGCACATACGCGAAGGTGCTTCAGCGCTGGGGCCTGTCCGACGAGGCCGTGACCAAGTCCGAGATCAACCCGCGCGGCCTGCCCAGGACCAACACATAGCCGACCCGGCGCGGAGGCCGCACGCCTCCGCGCCCCTGTCCCTCCGCTCCCTTCCCTCACACCTCCGTGCAGGACTCGCTCCGGCGCGCAGGTCTCCTTCGTACAGGACACGAGGTCATGCCCCGCGAACTCCACCTCTCCCTCGACCTCGGCGGGACCGGCCACCACCCCGCCGACGCCGATCCCACCGCTCCCCTCACCGCCGCCCCCTGGGCGGACCTGGTTCGTCTCGCCGAGCAGGGCGCCCTGGACTTCGTGACCGTCGGCGACTCTCCCGCGCCGCCACCCGGCGGCAGCGGCGGCGGGCTCGACGCGGCGGCCGTACTGGCCCGCGTCGCCTCCGAGACCAGACGGATCGGCCTTGTCCCGACCATGACCACCACCCACACCGAGCCCTTCCACACCTCCACCGCCCTCGCCAACCTGGACTTCGTCAGTCAGGGCCGGGCCGGCTGGCAGGTCGACGTCTCCACCGCCGAGGCCCCCGCCGTGAGCCGCTTCCCCCGGGCATCCGCCGCCGAGCTGTGGGCCGAGGCGGCCGACGTCGCCGAGTTCGCCGCCCGGTTGTGGGACAGCTGGGCGGACGGCGCGGAGATATGGGACGCCGCCACCGGCGGTTTCACCGACCGACACCGGCCGCACCACATGGACTTCGACGGCCCGCGCGTCTCCGTCCGCGGGCCGTCCATGGTCCCCCGCCCGCCGCAAGGGCGACCGCCGCTCGCCGTCGCCCTCGATGTGCACGACTCCGACGGGCAGTGGGAACTGGCCGCGGGGCACGCCGACGTCGTACTGCTGGACGTCGATCAGCCGGCCACCGTCCGGCTCGCCCGTGCGGCGCTGCTGAACCGGACGGCGGAGGCCGGACGAGACCCGGGCGCGCTGCGGGTGCTGGTACGCGTCGCGGTCGATCTCGGCGGTGGGGCCGGGCCAGGGCCCCGCTCACTCCCAGCCGCCGACACAGTCCGCTTCACCGGCACCGCCGCGGACCTCGCCGGACTGCTCGCCGACTGGCACGCGGCCTCCGGCGCCGACGGCTTCCACCTCCTCCCGGCCTCGGCCCCAGCCGATCTGCCCGCCGTGGTCCACGAACTCGTACCGGCGCTGCGCGAGCGCGGAGTCTTCCGCACCGACTACACCGGCCGCACCCTCCGCGACCACCTCGGCCTGCCTCGCCCCGCGGACCGCTACGCCCGACGGACGGACACGGCCCGATGACGCACACCGCGACGGCAGTGGCGGCGACCAGCACCGAGCTGCCGCATGCGGCGCGCGGATGGCCCGAACTGTCCCAGCCCACTCGGTACTCCTGAAAGGTCTCCTCATGTCCACCGTCCTCTCCGTCTCAGGAAGCCCCTCCGCCACCTCCCGCACCGCACGGCTGCTGCGCCACCTGGACGACCGGCTCATCGCGCAGGGGCACGAGGTGATCCCGCTGGACGTCCGCACGATCCCCGCCGAGGCGCTGCTCGGGGCCGACTTCCGGCATCCGGCGATCGTCGAGGCCACGGCCCTGTTCGAGCGGGCGGACGGGGTGGTGATCGGCACCCCCGTCTACAAGGCCGCCTACTCCGGGCTGCTGAAGTCCCTACTGGACCTGCTGCCGCAGTACGCCCTGGCCGGCAAGACGGTCCTTCCGCTGGCGACCGGCGGGACCACGGCGCACGTCCTGGCGATCGACTACGCCCTGCGCCCCGTGCTCAGTTCCATGGGCGCCGCGCACATCGTCCAGGGCTGGTTCACGCTCGACAAGGACATCGCGGTGGGCGACGACCGCACCCTGACCGTCGCGCCGGGCCCGGCCGAGGCCCTCGCCCGGGTCGTCGACCAGTTCTCCGAAGCCCTCGGCAGCCGCACGGCCCTGCCGGCGGCCACCGGACGAGCAGCTTGACCGTGACCGCCGACGCGGCACGAAGGCCGCCTGACACTCCCGCCCTGCCAGGAGCCTCTGGACGGTTTCATGGAACCGCAACACGCCCTCCACCTTCGTCCGTCCAGCTCCGCTTAGCCTGCGACGACACGGGGTCTGCCATGTCGGAGCACGGCAGACCCCGTTCCGAGCACGGCAGACCCCAGTCCGAGCAGGACAGACAGCCGGAAGAGCGGAGGTGACGGTGTTGTCCTCCGTTTCCCGCGTGCTCGTCCCGGCTGCCGAGGCTCTCGTCGCGCGCGGCTGTGTCCGCCTGTACTCCCGGACCCACATCGATCTGCGACGGGTGGCCGGCGCCCTCTGTCGTTCCTGACCTGTTCCCCGCCATCGAGCCCTCTGTGCGAGGGCTGGTGATCACACATGGTCAACCAGGAAGGCACCCTTTCGTGTTCGCGCATCCCCCTCTTCATCTTGCCGTGGCGCTGGACGGCACCGGTTGGCACCCGGCCGCATGGCGCGAGCCGGGCGCCCGGCCTCACGACCTGTTCACTGCCGGTTACTGGGCCGACCTCGTGACCGAGGCCGAGCGCGGCCTGCTCGACTTCGTGACGTTCGAGGACTCGCTCGGACCGCAGTCCTCGCACCTGACGGAGCTGGACGGGCGCACCGACCAGGTGCGGGGCCGACTGGACGCCGTGCTGGTCGCTTCCCGGGTCGCACCGCTGACCCGGCACATCGGGCTGGTGCCCACCGTGGTCGCCACCCACACCGAGCCGTTCCACATCTCCAAGGCGATCGCCACCCTGGACTACGTCAGCACCGGCCGCGCGGGCCTGCGGGTCCAGGTGACGGCACGCCAGGACGAGGCCGCGCACTTCGGCCGCCGCACCTTCCCGCCTCTCCCTGCCGAGGACCGGGACACCCCGGCCGGCCGGGAACTGATCGCCGACCTCTTCGAGGAGGCCGCCGACCACATCGAGGTGGTACGCCGACTGTGGGACAGCTGGGAGGACGACGCGGAGATCCGCGACGTCGCCACCGGGCGCTTCATCGACCGCGACAAGCTGCACTACATCGACTTCGAGGGCAGGCACTTCAGCGTCAAGGGACCCTCGATCACCCCTCGGCCGCCGCAGGGACAGCCCGTTGTCAGCGCGCTCGCGCACCAGAGCGTGCCGTATCAACTGGTGGGCCGTTCGGCCGACATCGGTTACGTCACCCCGCACGACATCGACCAGGCCCGCGCCGTCGTCGCCGAGATCCGCGCAGCGCAGGCCGCGGCAGGTCGGGCGGAGGAGCCGCTGCACGTCTTCGGTGACCTGGTCGTGTTCCTGGACGACGATCACACGGCGGCGCAGGACCGCAGGACGCGCCTGGACGACCTCGCCGGATACGCCTACTCAAGCGACGCGGAGGTGTTCACGGGCACGCCCGCGGAACTGGCGGACCTGCTGCTGGAGTGGCGCGAGGCCGGACTGAGCGGCTTCCGGCTGCGCCCCGGAGCGATCGGCCACGACCTGGAACAGATCACCCGGGGCCTGGTGCCCGAACTCCAACGCCGGGGCGCCTTCCGGCACACGTACGAGGCGGACACCCTGCGCGGGCTCCTCGGACTCGCCCGCCCCGCAAACCGCTACGCCGCTGCCACCGCCTGAGCCGGAGGAGTCGTACGACCATGAGCGAACCGACCACGGGCACACCGGGCACGGGCACACCGGCCACGAGCAAGGCGGCCACGAGCAAGGCGGCCACGAGCAAGGCGGCCTCGGGCAAGCCCTTGAAGCAGATCCATCTCGCAGCCCATTTCCCCGGCGTGAACAACACCACCGTGTGGAGCGACCCGCGGGCGGGCAGCCAGATCGAGTTCAGCTCGTTCGCGCACTTCGCGCGGACCGCCGAACGCGCCAAGTTCGACTTCCTCTTCCTTGCCGAAGGACTGCGACTGCGCGAACAGGGCGGCCGGATCTACGACTTGGACGTGGTGGGGCGCCCCGACACCTTCACCGTCCTGTCCGCGCTCGCCGCCGTCACCGAACATCTCGGCCTGACCGGCACCATCAACTCCACCTTCAACGAGCCCTACGAGGTGGCCCGTCAGTTCGCCGGCCTGGATCACCTCTCGGGCGGACGCGCCGCCTGGAACGTCGTCACCTCCTGGGACGCCTTCACCGGCGAGAACTTCCGCCGCGGCGGCTTCCTCCCCCAGGACCAGCGCTATTCCAGGGCCAAGGAGTTCCTGGCCACCGCCACCGAGCTGTTCGACTCCTGGCACGGCGACGAAATCGTCGCCGACCGGGAATCCGGCATCTTCCTGAAGGACGCGCAGGCCGGAGCCTTCGTCCACCAAGGACAGCACTTCGACATCGCCGGTCAGTTCAACGTCCCGCGCAGCCCGCAGGGCCGCCCGGTGATCTTCCAGGCCGGCGACTCCGACGAGGGCCGCGAGTTCGCCGCCTCCAGCGCCGACGCCATCTTCAGCCGGCACAGCACCCTGGAGGCGGGCCAGGAGTTCTACGCCGACGTCAAGGGACGGCTCGCCCGCCACGGCCGAACCCATGACCAGCTGCTGATCCTGCCCGCGGCGACCTTCGTCCTCGGCGACACCGACGCCGAGGCGCAGGAGCTGGCACACGAGGTACGACGCCGACAGGTCAGCGGCCAGACCGCGATCAAGTACCTCGAACACATCTGGAACCGGGACCTCTCCGCCTACGACCCGGACGGCCCGCTCCCCGACATCGACCCGGACCCCGGCGAGAACACCATCGCCCGCGGCCGGGCCAGCGTCCGGATGTTCCGCGACCCGATCGCCGTCGCCAGGCAATGGCGCGAGCGCGCCGCGGCGGAGAACCTGTCGATCCGCGAGCTGGTCATGGAGACCACCGGCCGCCAGTCGTTCATCGGATCCCCGGCCACCGTCGCCGAGACCATCAACACCTTCGTCCAGACGGACGCCGCCGACGGCTTCATCCTGGTCCCGCACCTCACCCCCGGCGGTCTGGACGACTTCGCCGACACCGTCGTCCCGCTGCTCCAGGAACGCGGCGTGTTCCGCCACGACTACACGGGCACCACGCTCCGCGACCACCTCGGCCTGGCACACCCCGATGCCCGCCCGGAGCCGGAGAGCCGGCGGGCGGCGTCGTGAAGTTCCTGGCCATCACCCTCATCGTGCACGCACCGGATCCGGTGACCGGCCTCCAGAAGTCCACCGACGAGCGCTTCCGCGAGATGATCGACAACGCGCTGCTGGCCGAGGAACTCGGATTCGACGGCTTCGGCGTCGGCGAACGTCACGAGCGGCCGTTCATCTCCTCCTCGCCACCGGTCGTGCTCAGCCATATCGCCGCGCTCACCTCCCGGATCCGGCTGTTCACCGCCGTCACCACCCTCAGCCTGCTCGACCCGGTGCGCGCGTACGAGGACTACGCGACCCTGGACCACCTGTCCGCGGGCCGACTCGACCTGATCATCGGCAAGGGCAACGGCACCGCCCAGCGCGAGCTGTTCCACGTCACGCCCGAGGACCAGTGGGACCGCAACGCCGAGAGCTACGAGCTGTTCCGCCGGATCTGGCGGCAGGACAAGGTGAGCGTCTCCCCGCGCTTCCGACCCGAGCTGACCGACGCCGAGGTGTGGCCGAGACCGCTTCAGCAGCCCATCCGGGTCTGGCACGGCAGCGCGACCAGCCGCGAATCGGTCGACCTCGCCGCCCGCTACGGAGATCCGCTCTTCTCGGCCAACGTCACCCACCCGATCGAGCCGTACGCCGAACTCATCCGCTACTACCGGGAGCGCTGGGAGCAGTACGGCCATGACCCGGCAGGGGCCGTCGTCGGCGCGGGAACGGCCGGCTACTACGCGGCCCGCACCTCACAGGAGGCCATCGCCGCGTACCGGCCGGTCTTCGAGGGCCGTCTCGCGTTCCAGAAACACCTGGGCGTCGAGCCGGTGTTCGCCACCCTGGAGGACTTCGTCGAACGCAGCTCGGCGCTGATCGGCAGCCCTCAACAGGTGATCGACAAGGTGCACCGCTACCACGAGCAGTTCGGCCACAGCGTGCTCCACCTGCACGCCGACGCGGGCGGGCTCACCCAGGCCCAGCACCGTGCCTCGCTGGAACTCTTCCAGTCCGACATCGCCCCCGTTCTGCGACGCGACATCCCCGACCCGCCATTCCCCTGGGCTCCGGTCATGGCCGAACCCGAACCCGGACCTGGATCCGGGCCCGGGCCCGGGCCCCCACTTGAGCCCGAGTCCGCATCCGCGCCCGCATCGGCACCCGCGTCCACCGACCGCTGAGGAGCAACACCCGACCATGTCCGGCATCCCTCTCGGGGTCCTCGACCTCGTCCCGATCTCGTCCGGCTCCACCGCCGCCGACGCCCTGCGCAACACCATCGACCTCGCCCAGCAGACCGAGCGTTTCGGCTACACCCGTTACTGGTTCGCCGAGCACCACCTCAACCCCGGCGTGGCCGGGACCTCTCCCGCCGTCGTGCTGGCCCTGACCGCCTCCGCGACCTCCACGATCAGGATCGGCTCCGGGGCCGTACAGCTCGGTCACCGCACCGCCCTGTCGACCGTGGAGGAGTTCGGACTGATCGACGCCCTGCACCCCGGGCGACTAGACCTGGGCCTCGGCCGCTCGGGCGGACGTCCCCCCGGGCAGGCAGCGGGGCCGCGGCCGACCACGACCCCCGTCGTCGACGGGCGAGCCCCCAACGGGCTGAAGATCCCACCACGGTTCTCCCCCGAGCACCTGATCGGTTCGCCCCGTTTCCTGCTCCAGCAGCAGCTCCTGCACCAGCCCGGCGCCGCCCCCCAGGACTACGGCGAGCAGGTCGACGACATCCTCGCGCTCCTGCGCGGCGACTACCGCTCGGCGGACGGGATCGAAGCGCACGCCGTCCCCGGCGAGGGCGCCGAGACGCAGATATGGATCCTCGGCAGCAGCGGCGGACAGAGCGCCGACGTCGCGGGCCGCAACGGCCTGCGCTTCGCCGCCAACTACCACGTCAGCCCGGCCACCGTACTGGAGGCGGCCGAGGGCTACCGCGCCGCGTTCCAGCCGTCCGACCACCTCGACAAGCCCTACGTCAGCGTCTCCGCCGACGTCGTCGTCGCCGAGGACGACGCGACCGCCCGCGAACTGGCCACCGGCTACGGCCTGTGGGTCCGCGGCATCCGCACCGCCGAGGGCGCCATCCCCTTCCCGACCCCGGACCAGGCCCGCGCCCACACCTGGACCGAAGCGGACCGGGCCCTGGTCGCCGACCGCGTCGACACCCAGTTCGTCGGCTCTCCGGGGCGCGTCGCCGACCAGCTCGAACAACTGCAGGAGGCCACCGGCGCCGACGAGTTGATCCTCACCACCATCACCCACGACCACGCCGACCGGGTGCGCTCCTACCGCCTCCTGGCAGAAGAGTGGCAACGCCGATGAGTCGGCAGGCGAGCCGACGGATCACGACGGCGGTGTCGTCGTCGAGATGGTCCTGCACTGCCGTCGGCGGGGTGGGCTGTACGTGACCGGCTGCGGGTGGCCCCCGCGCCGCAGCACGCAGCCCACCTCAACTGACCGCCCCGACCTGCGCCTGCTCGACGTCAGCGCACTCGCCGTTCCTCGAGCGGCGCCGCCCGCAGCCGTGCGGCGGCCTCGCTCGGCAGGTGCGGGGTGTGGCCGACGAGCCGGGCGGAGTTGGCGACCACGGCGATGCTGCTGGTGTTGTGCAGCAGGGCGGCCAGGACGGGGTTGATGGAGCCGCCGGCGCTCGCGATGAGGCCGGCGAGGTTCACGCCGATGGCGAGCGTGTAGTTCTGCCGTACGACGCGCAGGGTGTGCCGGCTGAGTTCCACGACGGCGGCGACGTTACGCAGGTCGTTTCCGGCCAGGGCGATGTCTGCGGTTTCGAGTGCGACGTGGGAGGAGTGGGAGCCCATGACGATGCCGACGTCGGCGAGGGCCAGCGCGGGGGCGTCGTTGGTGCCGTCGCCGACCATGGCCACGCTGTGGCCCTCGGCCTGGAGGTCCCGGATCAGCTGGAGTTTGGCCTCGGGCAGGGCGTGGGCGTGGACTTCGGTGATGCCGAGAGCGTCGGCCACGGCCTGGGCGGTCTCGGGTGCGTCGCCGGTCAGCAGCACGATACGGGTCACGCCGAGTTCGGTCAGTTGGCGGACGACGGTGTCGGCTCCGCCGCGCACCGCGTCGGACAGACCGAGCATGCCGATCAGTTTCTCGTCGTGGGCCAGGCAGATGACGGTCTCCCCGCCGGCGCGCAGGCGGCTCGTCCACTCCTGGGCCACCTCGGAGAGTTCCAGGCCGTGGCGGCGCAGCAGGGCGGGGCTGCCCACCAGCAGGCGGCTGCCGTCGAGTTCGGCGCGTACGCCCATGCCGAGGACGACCTCGCAGGCTTGGTGGATGGGGATGTGCAGGTGCTGTTCCTCGGTGCGCCGGACGATGGCTTCGGCGAGGGGGTGGCGTGCGTGCAGTTCCCCGGAAGCCGCCAGGCTCAGTACCTCGTCGGCGGTGACCGTTTCGTCGAGCGTCACCACGCTCGTGACCAGGGGGCGGCCGAGGGTGAGGGTGCCGGTCTTGTCGAAGACGACGGCGGTGACGCGGCCGATGCCTTCCAGGTGGGTGCCGCCCTTGATGAGGGTGCCCCGGCGGGCGCCGTTGCCGATGGCCGCGCTGATCGCGGTGGGGGTGGCCAGGCCGGCGGCGCAGGGGCAGGCGATCAGCAGCATGGTCATCGCGCGTCGGGCGTCCCGGGTCAGCACGTAGGTGATCCCCGCGAGGGCGAAGGAGACGGGCACGAAGCGGCGGGTGAAGGCGGCGGCGACGGTCTGGATCGGGGCCCGGTCGGCCTGAGCCTCCTCGACCCGGGTGATGATCCGCCCGACGACGGTGTCCTGTCCGACCGAGGTGGCCCGCACGGTCAGGGAGCCGGTGGAGACGACCGTGCCCGCGTACACCTCGCTGCCGGGCTGCACATACACCGGGAGCGCCTCGCCGGTGATCGCCGCCTGGTCCACCAGTGCCTCGCCGGACTCGGCGGTGCCGTCGACGGGGATCCGGTGGTGCTCGTACACGGCGACCAGGTCCCCGGCCCTGACCTCCGCGAGGTCGACCTCCGCCTCCACGCCGTCACGGACCAGCCAGACCCGCTCCTCGCCGATGGAGAGCAGCTCCTCGATCGCGCGCCGGGTCCGCCGCAGGGTGACGGCCTGGAGGAACTCACCGATGTTGAGCAGCCACAGCACCATCAGCGCGACCACGTTCTCACGCAGCACGAGCGAGATCACGGTCGCCGTGGTCACCAGCAGATCGGTGCCCGCGTGGCGTCTGCCGCCGAGGGTGCGTGCGGCGCCCCGGAAGAACGGCAGCCCGGTGAAGACGGTGACCGCGCCGAGGAATCCGGCTGAGCCCCCGGGGGTCCATGGGGGCCGGCCGAGCAGCCGCCGCAGTCCCACGAGGGCGAGCACCGCACCGCCGACCACCAGCCGCGCGACCTCCCCGGTGGAGGAGTCGGGCACGGACCGGCTGGCCCTGGCGGGCATGCCCGGCGGCGGCGCCTCGGTGAGGGCGGCGACCAGCCGACCCACATCGACGACATCAGGCTGCACCCAGACGATCACCGCACCGGTACGCGGGAAAATACGCAGCGCCCTGAACCCCGGCAGATCGGTGAACCGCTCATCGACGATCCCGGCACAGCCCGGGCGCGCCCGCAGCCAGGGAACCATCAGCCGTACGCGGCCCGCGGCGGCGGACCGCACCACCACCCCGGAGCCGGAGGCGGGACCAGGCACAACAACGTCACCGGGGGCGGACGAGCCGGACATGGCGCACGCCCCTCAGTGCTCGTGGTCGTGGTCGTGCCCCTCGACACCGACCGCCGACGGCGGCGGCGCCTCCTCACCCAGCTGCTCCCTGGCCTCCGCCAGCAGGTCTCCGGCTTTCAGGCGGGCCTCCTCGGCAGCCGCCCCGAGCCGTCGTCCCGTCGTGATGCCGCCGGCAATACCGCTGACCATGAGCCTGCGGGCCGCGGGCTTCGCCCTGGGTGCGGCCTTGGCGGCTCCCCGCAGAACCAGGACACCGGCGGTTCCGGACAAGGCGTAATGCGTGATGCGGCCCACGACCACACCTGCGAAAGCGGCGGGATGCATCATGCTCTCCTTCCGCGGGCGGATTCCTCCGTACTCGACGCGGTACATCCATTCTCACCCCGGAGCGGACATCGCGCACCAGCCGTTCCGGATCACGCTCTGGCCGCGCAGGCCGAGGCCAGGGGGGTTAAGTTATTGGCAAGGATTTCCATATCGGCTGGCCCGGAAGATGTCATTGCCATCTGTTCCCATCCAGCGTGTGCCGCGGCCGGGGCAGGCTGAGCTCGGCGGACAACTCACCCCAGTGCGGAGGGATCCTCCATGCGTGCGTCCTCCTCCCGGCGTCTGGCGCCGCTGATGACCGGCCTCTCCCTGGCCCTCCTGGCCGGTTGCGGCAACTCGTCCGCCTCCGGAAGCGACACCGGCGCCTCACAGAGCCCCGCCTCCTCGGCGACCATTCCGGTGGTGGCCTCAACGAACGTCTATGGGGACGTGGTTGAGCAGATAGGCGGCGGGAGGGTGAAGGTCACCTCCATCATCAGCGACCCCGACCAGGACCCGCACTCCTACGAGGCCGACACCCAGAACCAGTTGGCGCTGTCCAAGGCGAAGGTGGTCATCGAAAACGGCGGCGGTTACGACGACTTCATCGACCGCATGCTGAAGAGCAGCGACAACTCCTCCACCGAGGTGATCAACGCGGTCGAGGTCTCCGGGAAGACCGCCCCGGCAGGCGGGGAGCTCAACGAGCACGTCTGGTACGACTTCCCCACGGTCGGCAAGCTCGCCGACAGCATCGCCACCGCCCTGGGCAAGGCCGATCCCGACGATGCCGCCACCTTCACCAGGAACGCGGAGGACTTCAAGGCGAGGCTCAAGCCGCTTCAGGAGAAGGAAGCGCAGATCAAGAGCGACCACGGCGGCGAGGAGGTGGCCGTCACCGAGCCGGTGCCGCTGTACATGATCGAGGCCGCCGGCCTCAGGGACGCGACACCCGAGGCATTCAGCGAGGCCATCGAAGAGGGCGACGACGTCTCCCCACGGGACCTGCAGGACACGCTGGCTCTGTTCACCGACAAGAAGGTCAGGGCGCTGGTCTACAACGAGCAGACCTCCGGCCCGCAGACCGAGAAGGTCGAGGAGGCGGCCAGGACCGCCGGAATCCCCGTCGTTCCCGTGACGGAGACCCTGCCCGAGGGCAAGGACGGCAAGGACTACGTCGGCTGGATGACCGCCAACGTCGACGCGCTCGCGAGCGCGCTGGGTAAGTGAGGCGGCCCACGGTGGCCTCCGTTCTCCGTGCCCGCGAGGGCAGGACCGAGGAGCCGGACCGTGGCGCGGACGCCGCGGTGATCAGCCTGCGCGGCGCTGCCCTGTCCTACGGCGAGCGTGTGCTGTGGCAGGGCCTCGATCTCGACGTACGGCCCGGGGAGTTCCTGGCCGTACTCGGGCCGAACGGCTCGGGCAAGACCAGCTTCGTACGTGCCCTGCTCGGCCGGCGGCCCCTGTCCGCCGGCACGTTGACGGTCCTGGGCCGCCCGCCCCGCAAGGGCAGCCGGTACATCGGCTACGTCCCGCAGCAGGCGACGCTGTCCGCGCACGCGATGCTGCGCGCCCGGGATCTGGTCCGCTTCGGCATCGACGGACACGGCTTCGGACCCCGGCTGCGCACGAGCGCCGTCCGCCACCGGGTGGACGAGGTCCTCGCATCGGTCGGGGCCACCGAGTACGCGGACGTCCCCGTCGGGCTGCTCTCCGGCGGGGAGCGGCAGCGCGTACGCATCGGGCAGGCGATGGCGACCGACCCGCGGATCCTGCTCTGTGACGAGCCGTTGCTCTCCCTCGACCTGCACCATCAGCGGGCCGTGACGGAACTGGTGGACGCCCGGCGCCGCTCCCACGGCACGGCCGTCGTGTTCGTGACCCACGAGATCAACCCCGTGCTGGGGCTCGTGGACCGGGTGCTGTACCTCGCCCGCGGCGGCTACCGGGTCGGCACACCGGACGAGGTGCTGACCTCCGAGGCGCTGTCGCAGCTGTACGGCACGCAGGTCGACGTCATCCGCGTCCGGGACCGGATCACGGTCGTGGGCGTACCCGACGAGGTGGCCGAGCCGCCGCACCACCCCGAACTGCCGCACGGAGTACGGCCATGACCCTCGCCGACGGGATCTGGCAGCAGATCTTCACCTTCGACAACTACGGCGAACTGCTCGCCCTGGTCCGCAACTCCCTCATCGCCGGCGTCGCACTCGGCCTGGTCGGCGGCCTGGTCGGGGTCTTCGTGATCATGCGGGACCTGCCGTTCGCGGTGCACGGGATCAGCGAGCTGTCGTTCGCCGGCGCCTCGGCCGCGCTGCTGCTGGGCGTGAACATCGTGGCCGGCTCGATCGTCGGATCGCTGACCGCGGCCGGCACCATCGGCGTCCTGGGCTCCCGCGCCCGGGACCGCAACTCGGTGATCGGCACCATCATGCCCTTCGGCCTCGGCCTCGGCGTGCTCTTCCTCGCCCTGTACGAGGGGCGGGCGGCGAACAAGTTCGGCATCCTCACCGGGCAGATCGTCGCCGTCGACACCCCGCAGATGTCCTGGCTGCTCGGCACATCGGCCCTGGTGCTGGTGGCGCTGGCGGTCATGTGGCGGCCGCTGGCGTTCGCCAGTGCCGACCCGGAGGTGGCCGAGGCGCGCGGCGTGCCGGTCCGCGCCCTGTCCTTCGCCTTCATGATCGTACTGGGGCTCGCGGTCGCCCTGTCGGTGCAGATCGTCGGGGCGCTGCTGGTCCTCACCCTCGTCGTCACCCCGGCGGCCGCCGCGGCCCGGATCACGGCCTCACCGGTGCTGCTGCCCGTGCTGAGCGTGGTCTTCGCGGTGGCCTCCATCGAGGGCGGGATCCTGCTCGCCCTGGGCAGCAGCATCCCCATCAGCCCCTACGTCACCACCATCTCGTTCACGATCTACATCGTCTGCCGACTGGTGGGCACCTACCGGACCCGGCAGTGGGGAGCCGGAAGACCAGCTCCCGAGCCGGGCTGACCAACGCGTGCGCGCTCCTGCCCCGGACACGGAAGACGCAGGCGAGCAATCTCATTGCCCGTACCCACAGACGGCGGGCGGCTCCGTGGTCGTGGTCCTCACCGGCATGTTCGACCTCACCCGGTGCCTGACACCGCGCCACGGATCGCTCGCGAAGCTTGTACGGCGGCCGGATTCCTCCGCTGCCCTCCCTGCCGGACCGTGACCGCCGAACGAACAACCCGAGTACGCCTGCGGGGCTGCTCGTCACGGTCGCCGGGTCTCGTGCGTCAGCCCTCCACCTGCCCCCGCACGCGGCGGGAGGGAGTGAAGCCGTACAGGTCGAGGATGCCGGGTGGTTCGGCGAGGCCGGGCCCGCCCTGCTCGATCCAGGTGGCGATGTCGGTGGTGGCGTCGGGGTCGTTGACCAGGCCGAGCCACACGGGCCGTCCGCCTGCCGTGCGGCCGGCGGGCGAGGGCTGCACGACGACGACGTTGGCGTGCTCGCACGCGTCGAGGCAGTCGGTGACGCGGACGGTGGCGGTGCCGTCGAGGGCTTGGCGCAGGCCGCGCAGCTGAGCCGCGTGGTCGAGGCCGGGGATCTTCGGCGTGCCGCAGCAGCAGCCCCGGCACACGGTGACCGTGCACCGCGCCGCCCCGGCCGACGGGGCGGAGGCGGCAGCGGCAGTACGGCGGGAGCGCTTGCTCACGCGGTGTCCTTCCCAGGGCTGGTCCAGGCGGCCTCGCGCAGCAGGCGCAGGCCGTTGAGGCCGACGATGACGGTGGAGCCCTCGTGCCCGGCGACGCCGAGCGGCAGCGGCAGCGTACCGATCAGGTCCCAGGCGACCAGTACGGTGATGAACGCCCCGGCGATGACGAGGTTCTGGATCACCAGGCGCCGGGCGGTGCGGGACAGCCGTACGACGGTGGGGATGGTGGCGAGTTCGTCGCGGACCACGACGGCGTCGGCGGTCTCCAGGGCGAGGTCGGAGCCGGCCTTGCCCATGGCGATGCCGGTGTGCGCGGCGGCCAGGGCCGGCGCGTCGTTCACGCCGTCGCCGACGACCAGCACCTTCCGGCCTTCCCGCTCCCACGCGCGGACGGCGGCCACCTTCTCCTGGGGCAGCAGCCCGGCGCGGACATCGGTGATGCCGACCTCGGCGGCCAGCTGCCGTGCGGCGCGTTCGTTGTCGCCGGTCAGCAGGGTCGGGGCGCGGCCGGTCAGGGCGGTGAGCGCGGCGACGGTCGCGGCGGCATCGGGTCGCAGCCGGTCGGAGATACCCAGCACTCCGGCCGGTTCCCCGTCGATCAGGACCACCACGGCGGTACGCCCGGCATCCTCCAGCCCCTGGACGACGGCATGGGCCCGGCCCGTGGCGGCGGGCAGGAGCCGGTCCGGGGAGCCGACCTGGACGGTGCGGTCCTCGACGGTGGCGGTGACGCCGTGACCCGGCACGGAGGTGAAGCCGTCCGCGTCGGCAAGGGTCAGTCGGCGCTCGCGGGCGGCGTCGACGACGGCACGGGCCAGCGGGTGCTCGCTGGGGTGCTCGGCGGCGGCCGCCAGGGCCAGCAGCTCGTCCTCGGTCAGACCGCTGCCGGTCAGCGGGCGGATGTCGGTGACGCGGGGCGTGCCCTCGGTGAGGGTGCCGGTCTTGTCCAGGGCGACGGTGTCGATCTGGCCCAGGCGTTCCATGGCGACGGCGGACTTGGCGAGCACGCCGTGGCGTCCGGCGTTGGCGATGGCCGACAGCAGCGGTGGCATCGTGGACAGCACCACCGCGCACGGCGACGCCACGATCATGAAGGTCATCGCGCGCAGCAGCGCCGACTGCAACTCGTCGCCGAAGAGCAGCGGCACGGCGAAGACCGCCAGCGTGGCGGCGACCATCCCGACCGAGTAGCGCTGCTCGATCTTCTCGATGAACAGCTGCGTCGGTGCCTTGGTCTCGGAGGCTTCCTCGACCATCTTCACGATCCGGGCGATCACCGAGTCCGACGGATCCCGCTCCACCCGCACCCGCAGGGCGCCCGTGCCGTTGACCGTGCCGGCGAACACCTCGTCGCCCGCCTCCTTGGCCACCGGCAGCGGCTCGCCGGTGATGGTGGCCTGGTCCACCTCGCTCTGACCGGTCACGACCCGGCCGTCCCCGCCGACCCGCTCGCCGGGCCTCACCAGGATCACGTCCCCGACCGCCAACTGTTCGGCCGGCACACTCTCCTCGCTGCCGTCGGGCAGCAGCCGGGTCGCGGTGGAGGGGGCCAGGTCGAGCAGGCCGCGCACCGAGTCCGCGGTCCGGGCGGTCGCCACCGCCTCCAGGGCGCCGGAGGTGGCGAAGATGACGATCAGCAGCGCGCCGTCCAGGACCTGGCCGATGGCGGCGGCGCCGAGCGCGGCGACCACCATCAGCAGATCCACGTCCAGGGTCTTGTCCTTCAGGGCCTTCAGGCCCTCCCAGCCCGGCTCCCAGCCACCGGTGACGTAGACGGCGGCATACAGCGGCCCCCACAGCCACACCGGGGCGCCGAGCAGATGCAGCGGCAGCGCGATCAGGAACAGGACCAGGGCCGCGAGCGCCCAGCGGGCCTCGGGAAGCGCCAGGATCCGGGTGCGCCGACGCGGTGGGGAACCGGCGACGCGGTGCCCCGGCGGCGCGGGGGCGGTCAGCGTGGAAGTCATCAGACGGGTGCCTTCGATGGGGACGGGGTTTCCGACCCTTCCACCGTACAGGAACATCTGAACAGCTATTCATGTATTCATTCCCGTACGATGACCCCCATGGGCCACGGACAGAAACCCCCCGCGAGCGACTACGCCGCCCCGCGCACCCGGCTGACGCCGGAGAACGCGCCGAAGGTCGCCGAGACGCTCCAGGCCCTCGCCACCCCCTCCCGGCTGCTGATCCTGGCCCGGCTGCGGGAAGGCCCCTGCGCGGCCACCGAACTCGCCGACGCCGTCGGCATGGAACAGTCCGCCTGCTCCCACCAGCTGCGCGTGCTGCGCAACCTCGGCCTGGTCACCGGCACCCGTCAGGGCCGCTCCGTCGTCTACGCCCTGCACGACAGCCATGTCGCCGGACTGCTCGACCAGGCCCTGTATCACATCGAGCACCTGCACCTGGGCCTCACCGACGGGCCCGAGGAAGAGCCCGTGCCGGTCGCGGTCCCAGGAAAAGGCGCCCGGGAAGGGGGGCAAGCGGGAGCGCCGGGGCGAGGGGGACGAGAACCACTGATCACAACTGGCCCGCCCGGCTGAAAGTCTGGTGGGCGAACCGCCGAGCGCGAAGAGGGCCGGGGCAAAGCCGCGAGGTTGTCATGGGCTGGTCGGGCGGGTGTTGTCGGGTGTAGGTCACTCGCGCCGGCTGGTGCGGTCGGCGGTGAGGCGGGCCTCGAAGCCGTCGAGGATGGACTGCAGACCGAATTCGAAGGTGTTGTCGGGGGCTGCGATGTACTGCGAGGCGGCGGGGGTGCCGAGGCGTTCGCGCAGCCGCGGGTACTGCTGGGCGGTCTCGACAGCCCGTGTCATGGCCTCGGTCATCAATTGCTCGGCATCCGCGCCGTTCTTGCCGAGCCGGCGCTTCAGCGACACCTCTGCGGCGGGGCCGAGCGCGTTGCCGAGCACGAAGGTGAGCACGGTGGCGGCTGCCCGGTCCGCGTCGGCGGCGGTGAAGCCCGCCTTTTCGTAGATGGCGAGACTGAGATCGTCATGGCGGGCCTGGCCGGGGCCGTGCATGAGATGGCTGCCGAACGCCTGGCCGAGCCAGGGGTGCCGGGTGAGCATCGCGTGCATGCCGGCGGCCTGGACGGCAGCGGCCGTACGCCAGTCGGTGGCGTCGAGATCGGGCTGCTCGATCTCGTACCAGATCGCGTCGCCGGCGAGCCGGACCAGCTCGTCCTTGGTCTTGATGTGCCAGTAGACGGCCGTGGCGGCCGAGCCGAGCCGTTGGGCCAGGCTGCGCATGTTGAGGCCGTCCAGTCCCTCGTCGTCCAGCAGCTCGATGGCCGCGTGGACGATCCGGTCTGCGGTCAGCGTGTCTCTCGGCATGACCGCCACCTTAGTTGCACTTAGTTCGGGCGAGGTCTTGCACTTTGTTCAAGTGGCGGCCTACGCTCCTCCTCGTACTTAGTTCAAGTCATGGAGGGGGAGCGATGTCGCAGCAGAAGCTGTTGGATTTCGTCGAAGCGCAGGCCAAGGAATTCGGGGTTCCCGGTGTCGCCGTCGGGGTGCTGCTGGGCGATCAGGAGATCTACGCGTCGCACGGGGTGACGAGCCTCGCCAACCCGCTGCCGGTCGATGAGAAGACGCTGTTCCATCTGGCATCGGTGTCCAAGACCTTCACCGCGACCGCGCTGATGCGCCTGGCCGCGGAGGGGAAGGTGGACCTGGACGCGCCGGTGCGGCGCTACGTCCCCGAGCTGAAGCTCGCCGACGAGCAAGCCGCGGCGCAGATCACCGTCCTGAACCTGCTCAACCACACCGCGGGCCTGGACTGGAACCTGGTCGACGACGGCAAGGGCGACCGCTCCCTGGCCGGACTCGTGGCGAAGCTGCCCGAGCTGCCGCTGATCGCACCGCCCGGCGCCCGCGCCTCGTACAGCCAGGCCGGATACAACCTGGCCGGACGGGTCATCGAGAAGGTCACGGACCTGCCCTTCGAGCAGGCCATGGCCTCGCTCATCCTGGAGCCGGTGGGCCTTTCCGACACCGTGTACGGCCTGGCCGAGGTGATGGTCCGCAAGTTCGCGGTGGGCTACAACCGCGGCGAGAACGGCGAACTGCACCCCGCCCGGCCGTGGGGGGCGTTCAAGGAGGGCGGGCGCGCAGACAACCCCGGCGGCGGCCTGGCTTCCTCGGTGAGCGATCTGCTGCGCTGGGCGCGATTCCAACTCGGCCACGGTGACGGCGTGTTGCCCGCACCAGTGCTGCGGCGCATGCGGGAGCAGACCGTCAAGCTGCGTGCCAGCTCGCTCGGGGACGGTCTGGGCATCTGCTGGTTCCTGCACGACCTGGACGGCATTCTCGGGATCGGGCACGGCGGCTCGGGCAACGGCCAGTTCGCCGAACTCCTCATCGCGCCGGAACGCGACTTCGCGGTGGTCTGCCTGGCCAACGCCGGGCCGGACGGCTACTCCTTCAACCAGTCCGTCGTGCAGTGGACGCTGGAGCACTACCTCGGCGTCGTCGAGCAGGAAGCGGAGCCGGTCCCGTACGGCGAGGAGCTGGCCCGGCAGGTCGTCGGCCGCTACGAGATCGACGCCATGAGCCTCGACATCGCCGCCGACGGCACCCGCCTCACCCTGGCCGTCGATATCAAGCCGGAGATCCGTGAGGCATCGGACGAGGAAATGCCGCCCGGCTACCCGCCCGCAGCGATCGGTTTCCTCACCCACGACGGTGACGAGTACATCGTCACCGAAGGCGGCCTCAAGGGGCAGCGCGGCTACTTCTCCCGCGACGACAACGGCGCGGTCATCGGCGTCGATCTCGCCGGCCGGCTCTTCAACCGGGTCACGCAAACACCCTGATCCAGCTGAGCCGGGGCGGTCCCGAGCGGCCGCCCTCTGCCGGGGACGGTTCGCACGGTTTTCCGGGACAGACCACCGGCTGTACGCCGAGCATTCCAAGGGACGAAGCGGTGCCGCGACGCTCCTGACGCTCACTGGGGCAGGTGGTGTCAGTAAGACCAGGCCGGCACTGGAGACGGCTGCCGCGTCCAGCAGTGTCTTTCAGACGCGCATTTCTCTCCCGCGCCCCCGGTCGCTGCCTGGTGGGTGGCGATCAGCACCGGTTCCGCCCCATTCCGTAACTGGGCGTCTGGCCGATGCCAGGCGTCCGCCTACAGGTCGGGCGTCGATACTGCCGTGTTACCGCTAGCGGCTGCCGCTGCGCCGGTATAGCGTTGTGATTCAGCAGTCGTGGTTCCGAAGTCCGTTCGCCCGTGATCGCAATCACGGGCGTTCTTGCTGTTCAGCGCCTCTCCGGACCAGGGCGATCACCTCCCGGGCGCGCAAGGTGCGAGCCCGGTATTCCCTCGAAGGAGACAGTCATGGCCAAGGGCACTGTCAAGTGGTTCAACAGCGAGAAGGGCTTCGGCTTCATCGAGCAGGAGGGCGGAGGCCCCGACGTCTTCGCCCACTACTCCAACATCGCCAGCCAGGGCTACCGTGAGCTGCAGGAAGGCCAGAAGGTCGAGTTCGACGTCACCCAGGGCCAGAAGGGCCCGCAGGCAGAGAACATCCGCCCGGCCTGACCGCGCCCATTGTTGGGGATGCCCGGTGCCCACATTTCGTGGGCACCGGGCATTGGCGCATCAGCGGCGGAGCAGGCAACCGGCCGGGCGCCGGCCTGCCTGTGACTATCGGTTGACATTCCAGGGAGCTCGGTTCGTCTTCTGCACCGGCTCGCCGATCGGCCGGCACGTGATCCTTCAGTGGTACGTCGTCGATCCGGCGCGGGCGGTCACGGTGGTCTGCGCGCCGGCGAAGGCCCGGACAGCCGTGGCGGCGGTCAGCCGGGCCGGGGGAGCGTACGGAGCGGCCTGAGCCGTCAGCAGCGGCCGGGCTCTTGCGACGAAGTTCATCGCCGACCTGCCGGCCCGGCGAGCACGCCGACGGCGTAGACGGCGAAGACGATCGTGACGGGGAACGTGGAGAAGCCGTCTCGTGCCTGGTACAGGGGGTACAGCGACGTCGGGACGGTGGAGAACGCCATGGCCGTGACGACCCCCGAGGCGATCAGCCGGAATCCGGCACCGTGCCTGCGGGCCGAGTGCCGCTTGCCGACCCCCTCGGCAGGTGCCGGCCGTGGGCCTGGGCCCACTTGACCTCGGCCCCGGCGGCCTCACCGCCGGTGGCCTCCGCCTGGGCGCGACCCACTTGGATGACTGTCGTCCCGTTCCATGTGGCTTTCTCACGGCATCCGCCCGCGACCGCCTGACCAGGTGGTTCACCGCCGAGGGTGGGAGCGAGCTGCTTCGGCGGAGTTGGAGCCGGCGACTCGATGCACTGAGCGAGGACCAGTTCGGTGATCCTCACCGCACCCGCCGCCCGTCGACCGCCACATCGGCCAGGTCCAGAGATGAAGGCCATGCACACGCCTGGACGACCCGGAGAGCGCCAAAATGTACCCGGGTATCCATGAGCGGACGACCGATGCGAGAGGTTGGCGGGACAGCGGAATGCGTGAATCGGACACGGAGCCAAGTGCCGAGGAGATGTGGGATCCGCAGGTCGCGCGGTGGCGTGATCCAGAAGGTGACTATGTCCTGCCCCACGCCCTGCGATCCTTGCCGCAGCCCTGGGACGCATGCGACTGGAGCCGGATTGTGGACCTGCCGCGCACCGACGAGCGGGTGGCGGAGGCCCGGCGGGTGGTAACCGTGCTGCTGGAGGATTCGGAATTGGCGCCTCGTGTGCCGGAGCCGCCACCGCCTGGCACGTTGTGGCACGTGTGGGAGGAATTCCATCAAGCGGTCGGTATGAGGATGCCCCGCACGAGCCAGGTGACGTGGGCCGGTGTGGATGAGCTGGTGCGTGAGTGGCGGGGGCGGGAGAAGCTGTACCCGCTGCAACGACACGTCGTGGATCATGTCGAAGTGGTGATGCTGGCACTGATCCCGTTCCTGCGGGATGACACGGCCGACTCGGTGTTCCGCTGGTTGGCTCTCGACCCTGATCCGGGCCGTTTCGCCGAGTGGGCGGTGGAGCTGGCTGAGCGGTGCGTGATCGAGGACATCGGTGCCGACATGGCCATCGAGTTGCTGGGCGCGATGGGCGGTACGGAGGCCAGGGCGGCGCTGGAGCGTCTCTCGGTGAAGCCGGGTGGTCCGGCGAGTTGGGACAACGCGGACGCCGCACTGGGGATGCTCGCCGACTTGGGAAACGGAAGAACGAGGCGGTAGCGCCCTGCACGGCGTCGTCATCCGGAGCTCTTGCGTCGTAGCGCGGAACCGTCGCGGACGAACAGCAGCAGGATCGCCAAGGCCACCACCACGATGACGAGTATTCCGGTGCGGCCGCCCAGATAGGTACTGATCCTGTCCCACGTGCCGATCTGGGGTGCCGCTGCTGTGTCCCCCAGCCAGACCGAACCGTCCGACGCCGTCGCGGGCTGTCCGGCCGCTTGCCGTATGGTTTCAGCCAGTCTTGGCACCTTTTGGTCCATTTCCGCCGAACTGAGCTTTTCCGACGGCAGTTTGCCGAAGTCGACGCCGCCGGTCCGCATCACGTAGGTGACGGTGGTGTTGCCGACTCGGGTCGTCCGCTCGTAGGTGAAATCCCCTTCGTTTATGGAACGGAGATACGCGTCGTAGACCTGCTTCGGCTGCCATGATCCGCGCAGGGATGCGGGGCCCAGGTCACCGGAATCGATCAGCTTGTCGAACGAGGTGCTGTGGCCGCCGGCGTGCCGGTCGCGTATCCACTGTGCGACGACACGGGCCAGGAACGCCCTGCGCAACGGCCCGTACTCGGGCTCCGAGTTGACCGCCTTCACGATCTTCGGGACCAGCATTTCCTGTTCCAACCGCTCATTGCGTGCCGTTTCCGCAGGATCCGCGTTACAGGAGCTTTGGCCCAGCCCGGCGACGTCTTCCGCCTTCGCCTTGACGTCGAGCGTGGCTTTCAGGACGTAGAGCGAGTCTCCGTCCTCGCGTATCTCCACGTCGCCCGGAACGATCCACATCCGCGACGAATAGCAAACCTGCCCCGACGAACCGCCGAGCCGTCTCCAGTACTCGGCACCGAAAGACGTCTTGGGGTCGAGCAGGGCCCCTTGCGTCTGCTTCATCCGCCAGTCCGCCTCCAGCAGCGCACGGCCGGCGTTCGTCTGGCCGAGTTTCGTGTCGATGATGCGGTCCGGCTCGTCCGGGCTCAGGTTCACCCAGAATGTGTCCGGGCTCAGCACCAGCCAGGTGCGGAGATCGGCCATGCTCTCCGTCAGCGCGCTGAGTCCCGAGCTGGAATCCTGTTCCAGTCCCTTCTGGGCGGCTTTCGCCGAGAAGGCGTATTGCACGCCGGAGCCGGCGTGGTCCGACAGGTAGCGCAGTTGAAGACTGGAGAAGTCGACGCCGCCGTAGGTGGGAGAGGACAGCGCACTACTCAGCCCGCTCTCCTCGCCGCCGCAGGGTGCGGCTTTGGACAGTGCCGCGATGCCGAGATCCTGGGAACCGTCTTGTCCTGGGCATGGATGCGTCATCCCCAGGTTTTTATTGGCCTCTTCGACTGCTTCTTTGACCGCGGTGGCCTCTTGCGCCGCGATGCCCAAGTACGCCTTGGCGCTCTCCGGGTCCTGCATCTCCGGCCAGTCCATCGTGCCGTTCTTCGTGCGCTCGTCTATAGCGCTCTGCATCCTGCCGAGCTGGTCGGCAGAAAGACTCTGACCTGCGATCTTCAGGTCCACGCCGTTCTTGGCCATCTCGCCGGCCGCCGTCCGGGTGTCCTTGGGCGGCTTCCCGTCCCGGGCGGGCTTGAACTGGCTGAAGATCTCCGTCCAGCGGTCCGTCGTCTCGATCTCCACGGCGGCCTTGCGGCCCGGCTCCTTGTCTGCCCACTTCGTGAGCCGCTCGACCTGGTTGGCGAAGTCCTCCTTGCGCGTGGCCGAACCGGCGTTCTTGACCTCCTTGACGTGCACGGTGCTGCTCTTGTCCTTGTAGACCACGTCGGCGTCCGGGATCTCGTCGAGATCCACCTTCTGCCCGTTGCCGAGGTCAGCTTCCTTGCGGCGCATGTTGACGCCGACCGCGGCGTCCACCTGGGTGCCGGGTGCCGCGTTGTCGGCGGCGCGCCGTACGGCGTTCACTTCCGCGCGGGCCTCGGCGAGCTTGTTGGCGTTGGGGGCGTTGGCAACCTTGCCCACCAACGCCGCCGCGGCGTTGGCGTTGACGTTCCTGCGGCGCGCGACATCAGTGATCTCGTCGAGAGCATCGGCCGCGTCCTTCTTGCTGATCTCGCCCTTGCTCGGGTCGGGGTGGTCTTTGGCCCGGTCGACCAGCCCGTCGATCTGGTCGTTCGGCACCGAGGAGCCGCTCTCCCGGAGAGCAGCCTTCGCCCTGTCGGCGCTGGCTTCGAGATCCGTCTGCGGCGACTCGCGCGCCACCTGGCCTGCGTAGTCGGGGGTGGTGCTGCGGGCCGACGCCTCGTAGCCGGCTGCGGAGACCTTGGCCTTGTTGTCGCCGCGAGGGGAAGGGTCGCCGGCCCCCGCGACGGTGTTGCAGGCCGGCGCCGACGCACCCAGCAACAGGGCCAGTCCAACGGACAGGGCGCGGCGACACAACCGAGCACGTATCGGCACCATCATCTCCCCCTTGGCGTCCCGGCGTCCCCGGCGAGGAACAACCGCGCCAACAGCGCGCTGAGACGTAGTACGTCACGGCGCATGGTCGTCGTCTCCCCGGGCCGAAGGCACGACACCCGCGGCGTCCAAGTAGTCGGCCAGGGCCCATGGGTTCGCGCTCGTCTCCCGCTCACCCCTGCGGAAGACGACGACACCAGCCGTCGCCAGGGCTCCCAGTGCCAGGGCGGTGAAGCCGGCGACGCCGACCGCGGAAGAGCCGGTCGAGCACGTCCTGCGGTGGGTCAGGTCGTCCATGCTCACTGACGGCTTGTAGCCGATACCGACGGCACAGGCGGACGCCGGCTGCGGGGCCGTCAGCAGGGCGCAGCCCGCCAGTACCGCACCCGCGGCCAGCCTCGCGGCGGCCCTCCGGCCGCGACCGGCGCGGCTCACGGGTTCATCACCTGGAGCCGGACCTTCCCTCGTATGACGCGTGCCCTCAACTCGTCCCCCTCGGCCTCGGTTTCCGGATCCTGTCGCACCCGCCAGCTCGCGAGTTCCAACTGGGCGGACTGCAGGCGGTGCAGGGCCAGCGCCGTGCTCCGGCCGTACACGCGCCAGGTGCTCACCACCGCCCAGAACCGCAGCACGGGCGAGACGAGGACCGGCGCCTCCGCCTCGGTGATGGGCCCCTCCGCCGTGGTCTCGGCCACCACCGCGTTCCGCAGCACCAGCGCGCGCGAGCGCAGGCCTGTCACGAGGAGGGCCACGGCCAGCGCGATGAACGGCAGTTGTGGCAGCAGCCAGAAGAACGGCGAGACCACCAGGGTGTCGAACGCGCTGCCGACCTCAACGTGGCCACTGACCTCGCCCGCCAGCCAGCCCGACAGGACCTCGGCCGCGATCGCCCCGCCGATGGCCGCGACCAGGCTCGCCACGACGAGCCTCCCGCGCCGCTGGGCACCCACCGCCGCGCCGAACCCGGCCCCGATCAGCGCCCCGAACGTCACCGGCCCGCCGAGCAGGCCGATCGACTGGCGGATCCAGTACTCAAAGCCGCTGGTGGGCCCGAAGAAGACGCCCAGCGAGCCGTAGAGCTTGATGATCAGGACGCTTTCCACGAAGGTGTGCCCGAGTCCGATCGCGGCGCCGAGGACCAAACCGGTCACCGCATCGGTGATGCGATGGCGCAGCAGCGTCAGCAGCAGGACGACACCGGCCGCGACGATGCACTCGTTGACGACGCCGAGGTGGACGATCAGCAGGTCGATGGTGTGGTCGAGCCCCTTGGTGAAGGCGCTGAGGTCGGTCACGCCACTGAAGTCGGTGTCGGCGCTGGGGCCCAGGTAGCCGTAGACCGTGCCGAACGCCAGGCTGGTGTATGCCCGTCCGAGCCCGAAGACGATCAGCGCGCCCCAGGCGAACGCGAGCAGTAGCGCCGTCCATGACACCGCGCCGAACCGCACTACCGCGCGCAGCAGGAGCAGGACCAGTACGGTGCTGGGCACGCACAGCAGGGCGATCGGGAAGAACTCGAAGACGACGGTCAGGGATATCAGCCCGAACGGCAGCAGCAGGCAGCCCAGGGTGAACCAGGTCAGCGCGATCGCACGCCGCCCTCCATCGCTCGCGCCGCCTTGTCGGCGTGCCGTCACCGCGGCGAAGATCTGGATGCCCGCGCCCACCACGATGCCCACCAGCACGATCCAGAAGACGAGCTCCGGCGTGGAGAGGAGTCGGCCGAAAGATCCGGATGATCCGGGCAAGTCGTAGAAGATCGACAGAGCCGGCTCGTCGGGCAGTAGATGCGGCCGGGACAGGTTGAGCAGCAACTCGACCAGATATACGGCGATGGCGGTACGCGCGATCAGCAGCGCCCGCGCCCGTACCAGCGGGTCGTCCCGGAGCAGCGGGGAATGCGAACCCTTCACGAGCCACCTCCCGTCAGGCCCGACAGGTCCGGCAAGCTGGGCAGGTCTGTGGGCATGTCCGTGGGCATGTCCGTGGGCATGTCCGTGGGCAGATCCATGGGCGGTGAGAAGCTCGGAAGCTCGGTGGGCAGGCCAGTCATCTCCGGGACGGACGGGAAGGACGTCGGCAACAGCCCGGACGGCGTCGGGACGCTCGGATAGGTCACGTCGTTCGCACCAGTGAGATTCACGGCCAGCGAAGCCGCCAACAGCACCGCACCACATGCACCGCCGGCTACCACCAGCCGGACCTGGATGCGCGGCGGATCACCCTCCCCGCGCGTGGAATCATGCATGCTCCCTGATCCCCCGTCCTGCCAAGGCGCCCGCAGTCCATATCTCTCTCAGTCCGCCGGGCCCGCCACTTGACCATCCGTCAGATTGACGAGTCTCGGGGCGAGTATGGCATGAACACGTAAAAATGTGGCCGACCGGAAGAGGATCCGGTCGGCCACGTGACGCTCGGCCAACCTTGGGCCTTTGTGGGCTCCACGCGCTCGGTGTCCGGCGTCACGCTCTCGACGCCGGCCGCAGCCTTTTTCAGGAACCCTGTCTCGCCCTGCGGTGAGTCGCAATCCGACCTGTCACCCCGCAAGTCGACAGTTCCACTCTGGCAAGATCGAATGAGAAGGGACACCAACGCCCAGTAGGCCAAGCGGCCGCGCCGGGAACAGCCGGTCCGGCCGGCACGGTTGCATCGACCGAGGGACCGGCGCCGCACGTGCTGGGAACACGGAACCGCAAGGTCGTCCGGCCCACCAGGATCGCGGTACGCCCGCCGCACACGCGGACCGAGACGTATTTCTGCAGGAGGACTGATTTCATGACTGACCGCCCCTTGACGCTCATGGCGGTACACGCCCACCCCGACGACGAGGCCACCGGAACCGGAGGGGTCCTCGCGCGGTACGCGGCGGAAGGCATCCGCACGGTTCTCGTGACGTGTACCGACGGCGGTTGCGGTGACGGACCGGGGGGTGTCAAGCCGGGCGATCCCGGGCACGATCCGGCGGCGGTCGCCTTGATGCGCCGCCAAGAACTTGAGGCGAGCTGTGACGTCCTGAAGGTCAGCGATCTGGAGATGTTGGATTATGCCGACTCCGGGATGATGGGCTGGCCTGGCAACGACGCCCCCGGATCCTTCTGGCAGACCCCCGTGCAGGAAGGCGCGGCCCGACTCGCGGAACTCATGCGGCACTACCGACCTGATGTGGTCGTCACCTACGACGAGAACGGCTTCTACGGCCACCCCGACCACATCCAGGCCAACCGCATCACGATGGCGGCGCTGGAGATGACCGCGCTGGCACCGAAGGTGTACTGGACCACGATGCCCCGCTCGATGATGCAGCGGTTCGGCGAGGTCATGCGCGAGTTTCATGAGGACATGCCGGAGCCGGATCCTGCCGAGGCCGCCGCGATGGCCGAGATCGGCCTCCCCGATGATGAGATCACCACATGGGTGGACACCACCGCGTTCAGCGGTCAGAAGTTCGACGCGTTGGCCGCGCACGCCAGCCAGGGCGAGAACATCTTCTTCCTCAAGATGGGCAAGGAGAGATTCGGCGAGCTGATGGGCATGGAGACCTTCGTACGTGTCCAGGACGCCACCGGCGCGGCCATACCCGAGAACGATCTCTTCGCCGGACTGCGCTGATCCGCCCGTCCGACCGGCCGGGCAACGCATCGAACGGGTCACACACCCGGAGGCTTCTCCCGTGAGGCCGCCTGCCGGAGCCTGCGTACGGCCGCCGCCGGCATGCGACGCCGAAAGACGGCTTTCATGTGCTGCGGCACGCCTACACCTCGATCACGCTGGAGGTGGGGGAGTGGGGGAGTGGGGGAGTCCGTGGTGACGATGGCTCGATGGCTCGGGCACTCCTCCCCGGCTGTCACGCTTGGTTACTATGCTCACTTCATGCCGCAGGCCCGAAGTGAGGGGCGCACCGCCATCGACGGACTGATCGGGGAGGTTTGCCGGAGTGCACCACCTTGGAGCTGTCCGTGGAATGTAAGGTAAATGGCTTGGGGGGTATTTGAATATGCTGAGAAAGGTCACCGCTACTCGCTATATCGAACCCCTGCGCTCCGGCGGCTCCGTCCCCGGAATCGTCGAGGCCGACGACCTGGGCACCTACGTCGTGAAGTTCACGGGCTCGGCCCAGGGACGCAAGGCGCTGGTCGCCGAGGTGATCGTGGGGGAGCTGGCGCGGGCGCTCGGCCTGAGGTTCCCCGAGCTGGTCCTCGCGCACTTCGACCCGGCGATCGCCGAGCACGAGCCGCACCAGGAGGTGCGGGAGCTCCACGGCGCGAGCGCCGGCCTCAACCTCGGCATGGACTACCTGCCGGGCGCGAAGGACTTCACGCCGGAGGTCGCGAAGGAGTTCCGCGTCGACCCGCTGGAGGCGGGGAGGGTCATCTGGCTGGACGCCCTGACGGTCAACGTCGACCGCACCGTCCACAGCTCGAACCTCATGATCTGGCCCACGTTCGGCACGACACCCCCGCGCCTCTGGCTGATCGACCACGGCGCGGCCCTCGTCTTCCACCACCGCTGGGACGCCTCGGACCCCGCGAAGGCGTACGACTTCCGCCATCATGCCCTCGGCCACTACGCCCCCGACGTACGCGCGGCCGACGCCGAACTCGCGCCGAAGGTGACGGAGGAGCTGCTGCGGCGGATCGTCGCGGAGGTGCCCGACGCCTGGCTCACGGACTTCGAGACGCCGGAGAAGGCGCGTGAGGCGTACGTGGAGTACCTCCACGCGCGCGTGCGGGCCTCCGCGGCCTGGCTCCCCACCGACTTCCCCACCCGGGAGGAACTCGCCGCAGAGGAGGCCCTCCGCGCGGCGAGGACGCAGCAGGGCCGTCCGAACTGGCTCAAGCGGGTCCCGGACCTGCACGGCAAACCGGCGGCGGAACAGGATTGGTCGGTACACCTGGGATGACAGATGTTCAGCGGGTCGAGATCGAGTACTGCACCCAGTGCCGCTGGCTGCCGCGTGCCGCCTGGCTGGCGCAGGAACTCCTGACCACCTTCGAAGCCGAACTGACCGAGCTGGCTCTCAAGCCCGGCAAGGGCGGGATCTTCGTCGTCCGTGTCAACGACGAGGTCGTCTGGGACCGCCGCGACCAGGGCTTCCCGGAACCGACGGCGGTGAAGCAGGCCGTACGCGACCGAGTGGCCCCGGGAAAGTCCCTGGGCCACTCGGACAAGCCTGCTTCGTGAGCCTCAGCCCTTGAGGCCTCCTTGGGTCCCCCTTGAGCCTCAGCCCTGGAGCTGCTCGTACGCCGGCAGCGTCAGGAAGTCCGCGTAGTTCTCGTCCAGCGCGACCTCCAGCAGCAGGTCGTGGGCCTGCTGCCAGTGCCCGGCGGCGAACGCCTCCTCGCCCAGTTCGGCGCGGATGTTCGCGAGCTCCTCCGCGGCGACCTCGCGGGCCAGCTCCGGCGTGGCCTTCACTGTGTTTCCCGCGTGCTCGAACTCGACGCCCGCGTTGATCCACTGCCAGATCTGGGAGCGGGAGATCTCGGCGGTGGCCGCGTCCTCCATGAGGTTGAAAATGGCGACGGCACCGAGGCCGCGCAGCCAGGCCTCGATGTAACGGATACCGACCTGGACGGCGTTGACGAGACCGGCGTACGTCGGCCTGGCGTCCAGCGAGTCGACGGCGATCAGGTCGGCGGCTTTCACGTCGACGTCCTCGCGGAGGCGGTCCTTCTGGTTCGGCTTGTCGCCGAGGACGGCGTCGAACGAAGCCATCGCGATCGGGACCAGGTCCGGGTGGGCCACCCACGACCCGTCGAAACCGTCGTTCGCCTCGCGGTCCTTGTCGGCCTTCACCTTCTCGAACGCGACCTTGTTGACCTCCTTGTCGCGCCGCGACGGGATGAACGCCGCCATGCCGCCGATCGCGTGCGCGCCGCGCTTGTGGCAGGTGCGGACGAGGAGTTCGGTGTACGCCCGCATGAACGGGGCCGTCATCGTCACCGCGTTGCGGTCCGGGAGGACGAACTTGGCGCCGCCGTCACGGAAGTTCTTCACGATCGAGAAGAGGTAGTCCCAGCGGCCGGCGTTCAACCCCGAGGCGTGGTCGCGGAGTTCGTAGAGGATCTCCTCCATCTCGTACGCGGCCGTGATCGTCTCGATGAGCACGGTGGCGCGGACGGTTCCCTGCGGGATGCCGACGTAGTCCTGCGCGAAGACGAACACGTCGTTCCAGAGGCGGGCCTCCAGGTGCGACTCCGTCTTCGGGAGGTAGAAGTACGGGCCCTTGCCGAGGTCGAGCAGACGCTGGGCGTTGTGGAAGAAGTACAGGCCGAAGTCGACGAGCGCGCCGGGGACGGGCGTGCCGTCGGCGTCGACGAGGTGGCGCTCGTTCAGGTGCCAGCCGCGCGGGCGCATGACGACCGTCGCCAGCTCCTCGTTCGGACGTAGGGCGTACGACTTGCCGGTGCGCGCGTCCGTGAAGTCGATGTTCCGGGTGTAGGCGTCGGCCATGTTGACCTGGCCGAGGACCACGTTCTCCCAGGTGGGCGCGGAGGCGTCCTCGAAGTCCGCGAGCCAGATCTTCGCGCCGGAGTTGAGGGCGTTGATCGTCATCTTGCGGTCGGTGGGGCCGGTGATCTCCACGCGGCGGTCGTCCAGGGCCGCGGGGGAGGGGGCCACCTTCCAGGAGTCGTCGGCGCGGATCGCTGCGGTCTCCGGCAGGAAGTCGAGCGTGGAGGTGCGGGCGATCTCGGCGCGGCGCTCCGCGCGGCGGGCCAGCAACTCGTCACGTCGGGGCGTGAACCGCCGGTGCAGCTCGGCCACGAAGGTGAGGGCGGCGGGGTCGAGGACCTCGTCCTGGCGGGGCAGGGGCTCGGCGTCGACGATGGCCAGCGGGGACGGCGCTGGTGCGGACATGAGCTGTCACTTCCTTCAGCGGGCGTGGCACCGGGTGTCAGTCGACCCGGGTAGGGCGGTGAGTGCCCTTGGATCGAGAGGGCGCTTCTGATCAGTGGATACTAGTTTCCTCATGGTGGAAGTTCAATGTTTTGTTGACGTCGAGATTCCTCGGGTCGGGGCAAGGTGGCGCTGAGTGCCACCCTGTTCACTCAAGGTGGACGAGGTCGGCCTCCGTGTCGATGTCGTACGGCTGCGCCACGTCACCGCACTCGACGAGCGTGAGCGCGTCGCCGTGGGCCCTCAGATAAACGCGTGCCCCTCGGTCACCGGTGGCGGTCGCGGCGATTTCCGCCCAGTGATCGGCACCGAAGAGGACGGGATGGCCCCGTTCGCCGTTGTACGCGGCTGCCGCGAGCGATCCACGCGACTCGTACGTCGCCAGGACGCGGGCCACCGCCGCCGGTCCGATGCCCGGCTGGTCGACGAGCGAGACCAGGGCGGCCTCGGCGTCCGTTCCGGCCAATGACTCCAGTCCGGCCCGCAGTGACGAGCCCATGCCCTCGACCCACTCCGGGTTGTCGACCAGTACGCAGCCGGGCAGTTCGGCCCGGGCGCGTACGGCCGCGGCCTCGGCACCGAGGACCACATGGATCCGGGTGCAGCCGCCCGCCCGCAGCACCGCGACCGCGTGTTCGACCAGGGGGCGGCCGTGGTGGGTCAGCAGGGCCTTGGGGCGGCCGCCGAGGCGCCGCCCGCCGCCGGCGGCCAGCAGCAGCCCGGCGACCCCGCCCGTGTGGTGAACCGCGTCAGGGGCTGCGTTCTGGGCCTCGTGGTGCGTCATGTCCCCTTGCATACCCGACCCGGTGTGGGCGGCGCGTGAAGCCGGACGCACTGTGTGCCGGCTGTGTGATGGCCGTGGACTGAAATTCAGTCCACGGAGTGGCGCTCGCCACACTGATTGGCGTTTACTGGCCCGCGCCGCCCCTGGCATCCGACCCACGCCACGGGGTGGTCGGCCGTGCGAGGGCGTGCGGCCATGACTCGCGCACAAGGGTGTGCGCGAGGGGGGAGAGCTGTGTTGCGGAGCTTGGGGCAGAGGCCAGTGACCGGCATGGACGAGGATCCGAGGGTGGCGGAGTTGCGCTCGGCCGTGTCCCGGCTGCGCCGTGAACTCGCCGCGCATCCGGCTGAGTTCCCCGACCGGGGCATAGCCGAGGACGAGTTGGCGGCGCTCGCGGCGATGGCTGTCAGCGGGATTCCCGAGGTTCCCCGGTTGCGTCGCTCGTTGCTTCTGATCGCGGGTTCCATCGGCTCGGTGAGCGCGCTGTCGAGGGGGCTGGCGGAGGTGCGTACGGCGGTGGAGTTGTTCGGGGAGCCGCCGAGGCGTTGAACCGGGTTTCTGTGCCCAATAGCTTGGGGGCGACTGTGGTCGGGCGAGTGCGGGTGGTTCGTGGTTGCTCGCGCAGCTCCCCGCGCCCCTGAAAACTCCGGGTGCCCCCCATGCTGTTAAGGGGCGCGGGGCTGTGTCGATCTGCGGCTCCGCCGCGTGGGCGCGACCAGCCCCCACGCACCCGCAGCCGAATGCCCGCACCCGCACGCGCAGCCGAATGCCAGAGCCCTCAGCCGTTCGCACCCGAAGTCGCCAGGGCCTCCGACAGTTCCGCGGCCACCTGCTGGAGCACCGGCACGATCCGGTCCGTCGCGGTCTCGGTGACGCGGCCCGCGGGGCCGGAGATCGAAATGGCCGCGGCGGTGGGGGAGTTGGGGACGGAGACAGCGAGGCAGCGGACGCCGATCTCCTGCTCGTTGTCGTCGACCGCGTAGCCGAGCCGGCGTACGTCCTCCAGGGCGGTCAGGAAGCCCTCAGGCGTGGTGATCGTCTTCTCCGTCGCGGCCGGCATGCCCGTACGGGCCAGCAGGGCGCGGACCTCGTCGGCCGGGAAGCCGGCGAGCAGCGCCTTGCCGACGCCGGTGGAGTGGGGCAGGACCCGGCGGCCCACCTCCGTGAACATCCGCATCGAGTGCTTCGACGGCACCTGGGCGACGTACACGATCTCGTCACCGTCGAGGAGCGCCATGTTCGCCGTCTCCCCGGTCTCCTCGACGAGGCGCGCGAGGTAGGGGCGCGCCCAGGTGCCGAGCAGCCGGGACGCGGACTCGCCGAGGCGGATCAGACGCGGGCCGAGGGCGTACCGCCGGTTGGGCTGCTGGCGTACGTAGCCGCAGACGACCAGCGTCCGCATCAGCCGGTGGATGGTCGGCAGTGGCAGCCCGCTGCTCGCCGACAGCTCGCTGAGGCCCACCTCACCGCCGGCGTCCGCCATCCGCTCCAGCAGATCGAAGGCGCGCTCGAGGGACTGGACACCACCGGTCGACGACTTGGTGGAGTCGGTGGTGCTGGCGCTGGCGCTGGACGTCGGCACGGGCGCGGTCCTTTCGGGGTGGCGGGCAAGGTCGCAGCCTACCGGGCAGTTCGTTGACTGCTTGCTTGTGCGTCACTACGTTCTGCGTAGTGGAAGTTTAATTTCGTGTTGTGAAAATATCCAGGGCGCGTCCATGGGAGGCAGAGTGGAGGGGTGCGCCCTTGACGGCGCGGGAGCAGGGGTGAAAACTCCTTCAACAGAACGTTGAATTCCGTTACGCGGAAGTAAATACCGTTAAGCGGAAGTGAACAGCGGTACGGCGAGAGGGGTCCCGGTGTCCGAGGCTGAACTGGTGCTGCGCTCGACGCGCGTCATCACCCCCGACGGGACGCGCCCCGCCGCGGTCGCCGTCGCGGACGGCCGGATCACGGCCGTCCTCCCGTACGACGCCGACGTGCCGTCCGGTGCGCGCCTGGAGGACCTCGGCGACCATGTCCTGCTGCCCGGCCTCGTCGACACCCATGTGCATGTGAACGACCCGGGCCGTACCCACTGGGAGGGTTTCTGGACCGCCACGCGCGCCGCGGCGGCCGGCGGCATCACCACCCTCGTCGACATGCCCCTCAACTCCCTCCCGCCGACCACGACGGTCGACCACCTGCGGACGAAACGTGAGGTCGCCGCCGACAAGGCCCACATCGACGTCGGCTTCTGGGGCGGGGCTCTGCCCGACAACGTCAAGGATCTGCGGCCGCTGCACGACGCCGGGGTCTTCGGCTTCAAGGCGTTCCTGTCGCCGTCGGGCGTGGACGAGTTCCCGCACCTCGACCAGGACGGACTCTCCCGCTCCCTGGCCGAGATCGCCGGCTTCGGCGGACTGCTCATCGTCCACGCCGAGGACCCGCACCACCTCGAGGCGGCCCCGCAGCAGGGCGGCCCCAAGTACGCCGACTTCCTCGCCTCCCGCCCGCGCGACGCCGAGGACACCGCGATCGCGGCCCTCATCGCCCAGGCCCGGCGGCTCGACGCACGCGTCCACGTCCTCCACCTGTCCTCCAGCGACGCGCTCCCCCTGATCGCCGAGGCCAAGCGGGACGGCGTACGGATCACCGTGGAGACCTGCCCGCACTACCTCACGCTCACCGCCGAGGAAGTCCCGGACGGGGCAAGCGAGTTCAAGTGCTGCCCGCCCATCCGTGAGTCCGCCAACCAGGACCTCCTCTGGCAGGCCCTCGCCGACGGCACGATCGACTGCGTCGTCACCGACCACTCCCCGTCGACCGCCGACCTGAAGACCGACGACTTCGCCACAGCCTGGGGCGGCATCTCCGGCCTGCAGCTGAGCCTCGCGGCGGTCTGGACGGAGGCCCGCGAGCGCGGCCACGGCCTGGAGGACGTGGTCCGCTGGATGTCGTCACGCACGGCCGAACTGGTCGGCCTCGACGACCGCAAGGGCGCGATCGAGGCGGGCCGCGACGCCGACTTCGCCGTCCTCGCCCCCGACGAGACCTTCACCGTCGACCCGGCCGCGCTCCACCACCGCAACCGCGTCACGGCGTACGCCGGCAAGACCCTGTACGGCGTGGTCAAGTCCACCTGGCTGCGCGGCCAACGCATCGTCGTGGACGGCGAGTTCACCGCCCCGAAGGGACAACTCCTCACCCGCACCCCCTGATTCACCCCCAAGCTCTCGGATTCGCTCGACCAGGGGGACCCCCATCCGCACCCGCAGCGGCCGACCACCGAAAGGCAGACCTGATCATCGTGACGGCGCAGCATCACTCCCCGCCTGCGAGCTTCACCGGCGACGCGAACCCGTACGGCGGCGGTGACCCGTACGCGGACTACCGCACCGCCGACTTCCCCTTCACCCGGTTCGCCGACCTCGCCGACCGCCGGCTCGGCGCGGGTGTCGTCGCCGCCAACGACGAGTTCTTCGCCCAGCGCGAGAACCTGCTGGTGCCCGAGCGCGCCGAGTTCGACCCCGAGCACTTCGGGCACAAGGGCAAGATCATGGACGGCTGGGAGACCCGGCGGCGCCGGGGCGCCTCGGCCGAGCACCCCTGGCCGACGGCCGAGGACCACGACTGGGCGCTGGTCCGCCTGGGCGCGCCCGGCGTGATCCGGGGGATCATCGTCGACACGGCCCACTTCCGCGGCAACTACCCGCAGGCGGTGTCCGTCGAGGGCGCCTGTGTGCCCGGTTCCCCGTCGCCGGAGGAACTGCTCGCCGACGACGTGAAATGGACGACCCTCGTCCCGCGCACCCCGGTCGGCGGTCACGCGGCGAACGGTTTCGCGGTCTCGGTCGAGCAGCGCTTCACCCACCTCCGCGTCAACCAGCACCCCGACGGCGGCATCGCCCGCCTCCGTGTCCACGGCGAGGTGGTCCCGGACCCGGCCTGGCTGGCCGCCCTCGGCACCTTCGACGTCGTCGCCCTGGAGAACGGCGGCCAGGCCGAGGACGCGTCCAACCTCTTCTACTCACCCGCCACCAACACCATCCAGCCCGGCCGCGCCCGCGTGATGCACGAGTGCTGGGAGACCCGCCGCCGCCGCGACCAGGGCAACGACTGGATCCGCTACCGCCTGGCCGCCCAGGCCGAGATCCGCGCCCTGGAGATCGACACGGCCTATCTGAAGGGCAACGCGGCGGGCTGGGCCACGGTCTCGGTGAAGGACGGCGAGGACGGCGACTGGACGGAGATCCTCCCCCGCACCCGCCTCCAGCCCGACACCGACCACCGCTTCCTCCTCCCCACGCCCGCCGTCGCCACCCACGCCCGCATCGACATCTACCCCGACGGCGGCATCTCCCGCCTACGCCTCTTCGGCTCCCTGACGGAAGAGGGCGCGACCCGCCTGCACTCCCGCCACCAGGAACTGGGCGGCTGAGCGGACAGCAAAGGGGGACGGGTGGGGGATGTGGGATGTGGGACGGGGGACGGGTGACGGGGGATGGGGGCTGAAAGACAGGGGCGAAGCCCCGTCTTTCAGGGGCGCGGGGAACTGCGCGACAAGCCCCGACGCTCCGGCACGTGTCCACGCACACCAGCCACCCCCTCACCCCCCAGCGGGGGTCTGGGGGCGGCAGCCCCCATAGGCAGTCCCGGGGCCGAAGCGGCAGCGCTCACGCCGCGTGCCCACCGTCCACCGAGAACTCCGCCCCGGTCACATACTCCGCCCCCGCCAGATACGCCACCGTCCCCGCCACCTCGGCCACCGTCCCGAACCGCCCCAACGCGGTCATCGCCACCTGCCCCGCCGCATACGGCCCATCAGCCGGATTCAGATCCGTATCGATCGGCCCGGGATGCACGATGTTCGCGCTGATCCCCCGCCCACCGAGCTCCCTGGCCAGCGCCTTCGTCAACCCGACCAACGCCGACTTGCTCATCGCGTAGAGCGTCCCGCCGGGCCCCGGCACCCGCTGCGTCATACACGTCCCGACGGTGATGATCTGACCGCCGCGCCCCATCCGGGCCGCGGCGGCCCGGGACGCCAGGAACACGCCCCGCACATTCACGGCGAGCACCCGGTCCACCTCGGCGAGCGGCAGGCTCTCCAGCGGCCCCAGCACACCGACAC
This sequence comes from Streptomyces sp. CA-210063, assembly GCF_024612015.1. Taxonomy (NCBI): domain Bacteria; kingdom Bacillati; phylum Actinomycetota; class Actinomycetes; order Kitasatosporales; family Streptomycetaceae; genus Streptomyces; species Streptomyces sp. CA-210063. Next base: position 1,831,215 of record NZ_CP102512.1, on the reverse strand, counting down.
CGGCGTTGTTCACGAGCACGTCCAGCCCGCCCAGCGCCTCGGCCGCCAGTCCCACCGCGCCCGCCGCCTCCCCGGCGTCCCCGGAGTCCGCCCGCAGGGCCACTCCCCGCCGCCCGAGGGCTTCCACGGCCCGTACGACCTCCTCGGCCGCCTCCTTGCCCCGCACATAGGTGACGGCCACGTCCGCGCCCTCCCGGGCCAGCCGTACGGCCGTCGCGGCCCCGATGCCACGGCTGCCACCGGTCACGAGGGCGACCTTGCCGTTCAGAGGTGTGTCGCCGTTCAAGACGTCGCTGTCGGTCAGGTTTCCGTTCTCAGTAGTCAGGTTTCCGTTCGCAGTAGTCATGTCCCCCATCCCACCGACAACCCCGCCCGACCGCTGGCGGCGAACGGACGTCGACTTCCCGCCGGAGCCGTCCCGAACGCTTCCGGGCCCCGATTCCTCGGCCCACCGATGAGTTGCGGGCGCCCCCGGGGTCTGCCCTGATGACAACAGACCCCGATGACGACAGACCCCACTACGGGGCACGAAAGCAGGCACCTGCCATGGGCAAGCTCTCCCTCACCTCCTTCGTCACCCTCGACGGCGTCTACCAGGCCCCGGGCGGCCCCAACGAGGACCGCCGCGACGGCTTCGAGCACGGCGGCTGGAGCGTCCCGTACGGGGACGAGGACTTCGGACGGTTCATCGACGGAGTCTTCGGCCGCGTCGGCGCCTTCCTGCTGGGCCGCAGGACGTACGAGATCTTCGCCGCCCACTGGCCGAAGGTCACCGATCCGGCCGACCCGGTCGCCGGGAAGCTCAACTCCCTGCCCAAGTACGTCGTTTCGAACACCATCACGAACCCCGAATGGAACGGTACGACCGTGCTCTCCGGCGACCTCGCCAAGGAGGTCACCGCCCTCAAGGAGCGCACCGACGGCGAGGTGCAGGTCCACGGCAGCGGGGACCTCGCCCAGTCGCTGCTCGCCCTGGACCTGGTCGACACCTTGCATCTGCTGACGTTCCCGGTCGTCCTCGGTGCCGGCCGCCGCCTCTTCGCCGAGGGCGCCCTCCCGACGGCGTTCCGTCACGCCGGGGGCAGCATCACGAGCACCGGCGTCTCGATCCAGACGTACGAGCTCGCGGGGCGGCCCGAGTACGGCACGTACGAACTCCCGGAGAACGCCTGACCTGCGACGGGCCCGCCCGCGGTCGGCGGTGTCAAGACTTCCGCGACGGTCGTGCGTGGCACCGACACCGGTGTCCGCGTGCTCCTGCTGCGGTCGCTCAGCGGTGGTAGAGCCCGACGATGTTCCCGCTGCCGATTTGGTGTTTCTCGACGGCCTGGTGCACCTGGTCCGCGCCGGGGGCGTCGGGCAGAGCGCAGGGTTCGGACAGGGCGTAGAGGCGGAAGAAGTAGCGGTGCGCCTCATCCCCGGCCGGTGGGTGCGGTCCGCCCCAGCCGGGCTCGCCGAAGCCGTTGGTCAGTTCCGTGCCTCCCGGCGGACACTGTCCCGCCTCCACGCCGCCACTGCGTGGGTCGATGCCGACCACGATCCAGTGCACGAAGGTGCCCGACGGTGCGTCGGGGTCCTCGCACAGCAGCACCAGCTCGGCTGCCTCATCCGGTACACCGGACCAGGTCAGTGGAGGGGAGGTGTTCTCGCCCTCTCGCGCGTACCGGCGCGGGACGAAGGAGTGGTCATTGAACGCGCTGCTTCTCAGCTCGATGCCTGCCATGCGGCTGGGGTACCCCTTGCCGCGACCGGCCATACGGCGCTGATCGAGTGGTTCCCCAATGCGCGCACCCCCCTTGGCCCGCCAACAACCGCTGAGGGGCCGCGCTTTCTTCGACTCCGCATCGGCGAGCCAGTCCGGGGCACCCCATGAGAGTTCCACCACATCCGCGACGTCGGCCGTCTCCCCCACCCGGCCCAGCGCGGACAGCGCCGCCATCTGCTGCGGGGACCGAGGTCAGTAGGCGAGCGAGGCTGCGCAGGTGATCCGCGTTCTCCGGACGCATCGCCGTGCGCCTGAAGGCGGCCAGAGCGGCTGCGTGGTCCCCCGCCGGGATGGCGGTGGCCGCGTCGACGAACTCCTTCGCGCCGGCGACCCCGGCCTTGCTGAAGCCGGCGATGCGGCGGGCGAAGGTGTCGGCGAAGTCGTCCAGCTCGCCCTCGGGAAGAACGCGATTGACGTATCCGTATTCGGCGGCGAGCTGGGCCGGGAAGTCGTCTCCTCCCACCACGATCTCCATCGCGCGGCCCCGGCCCACCAACTCGGCCAGTCGCCCCATCGGGTTGCATCGGGTGCGGCGCCGAAGCCAACCAGCGCTCCGGCCGTGTCCGGGCCGTATCCTCGGCGCCGTGACGCTTACAGACGGAACCTACCGGCTCGGACCGTCCACCGGCCGCCTCCTGATCAAGACCGGCCGCGCCGGCCTGGGCCGCAAGGCGGGGCACGACCTCACCATCGAGGCCACTCGATGGTCGGGGGAGGCCGTGGTGGCCGTGAGCGATCCGGGCGGGTCGTCGGTGCACGTGAGTGTGGAGACCGGCTCCTTGGAGGTCCGGGAGGGAACGGGTGGGCTGAAGCCGCTCACTGACGCCGACCGGGCGGAAATCAAACGGACGCTGGGAGACAGGGCCCTGCTGCACATCGCGGAGCACCCCACGATCACTTTCCGTTCCACCGGCGTCACGGGGACGCCCGAGTCGTTCGAGATCGCCGGGGACCTCACCATCAAGGGCCGGACCCATCCGGTGACGGTGCACGGGAAGGGCAATGGCGGCAGTCTGCTGCGCGGCTGGGCGACGGTCACGCAGTCCACCTGGGGCATCAAGCCCTACGCCGCGTTCCTGGGCGCGTTGCGGCTGGCCGACGAGGTTCGTGTGGAGTTCGAGGTGGTCAGGCTCGAGCCTGTGGACCGCCCTGAGCGGTAGCCACGGTCATCGTCCCGCGCGCGGGAGCCATCCGTCCACGCTCGGCAGAGGTCGCAGGCGCCAAGGTCGGAGTCAGACGAAGATCACCAAGTGGGTCATTTTTTGATCCGCCGTCACTCAATCGCTCCCTGTCGCCTTGCTCATCAGCGCGCCGTACGCCAGTTGCAGGGCGTCCGCGCCGGCCAGTGCCGCGAGGGAGCCCATGGCGGTGTGCGTCGCGCGCGGCCAGAGCAGCCGGCCTGCGGTCAGGGTGGAGACCACCCAGACGCTCACGCAGAAGGGGCAGGTCACCAGCTCACCGGCGGTCTCCTTGCCGTCCTCGGGCTGCGCCTCCTCATGCAGCTCGGCCGGGCCTTGCGGGCCGACGTACTGCGTGAAGGGCGCCCGCAGCGGACTGGTGACCGCTGCCTTGTCCATGGACTCGGCCCGCCTCCATCGCTCTTCTTCGCAGGTTTGCTTCCGACCGTTCTGGGTTCGTTCACCGGTCCCCGTCTCCGTCTCCGCTCGCGCAGGCGCACTCCACGTCGCACGGACACGCACGTACTCGAGTGGCTGCCGCGCAGCCTGCCCATGGCGTGCGAATAGCTGAAGACGGCGCCCGTCTCGTAGCCGAACAGCGCTTGTCCTGGGCCCGGACATCTCCTGCGAGTTACGAGCCGCGCTTTCCGCTGATCGCGTCGATGAGCTCTTCCTTGCGCATGTCGTGGACCCCGCTGATGCCCTTCTCGCGGGCCAGGTCGCGCAGTTCGTCCGTATTCATCTCGCCGAGTCGTTCCTCGGAGAGATCCGACTTGCCGGACGCCTCTGTTTCACCGCTCGTGGACGCTCCGGCCGGGTCGTGGCGCTCGGCGGTGACGTGGGGTAGCCCTCGCCCGCCTCGCTCGAGCCCATCTGGTCGACGAGACGGCCGAGCAGCTGTTCCGTCTCACGGCACGCCTGTGCGGACAGCTCGAAGTACGTCGTGTCCTTGAACTCGTCGGCGGCGTCCGCGCTCGCGCGCAGAACGGTTCGGGTGGCCTCGATGATCGCCATGGTCGTGGGCGCGTCGTATCCCGTCTGCCGGGCCAGGAGCCGGGCGGCGACGGTGCACAGGTCGGCGCAGTCGTTGTCGAGCCGCACGCACTTGATGGACATCACGATCTTTTGCGGGTCCTGCTCGGCGGCCGCCGCGTCAGCGCAGCTGAGGCAGACGCCGGCGCATTCGTAGAGCTTGTCGACCGCCTCGCCCAGCAGCCTGGGCGGCATTCCGGTCTCGGCGGGGTAGGCATCGAGCAGCTTCTCCACCAGTGACATGGCGTCCTCCGTACATCGCGAGTAATGCGGAAATATCCGGACGTCGGGTTCGTTTCCACGCTCCCGTCGAGGCCCGGGCCTCGCCAGCGGAGGCGGCCGCGTGACCGTCATGGCCGGTGGCGAGGCTCTCCGAGGCGATAACGCCTCGCGAGCGTCAACCGGGACCCTCCTCGGACTCGGCGCGTTCCCGCAGGGCCTCTTCGGTGGGCTCGGCGGAGGTATCGGGCTGGGGGCGCCCTTCCTCCTCCGGGTGGACGTCCCGCTCATCGGTCTCCCGCTCCAACGGGGACGTGGGCTCGCGTCGGGCATCTCCGGAACTGCTCATGACTGCCTCGCTCAGGGCGCCCCCACACGAACGGACCTATCGAATGGCGTGGCTCCCGATCACCGCGGCCACCGGCGCAGCCGCTGCCCGGGTGTCGCTGTGCGGCCAAGTGCAGGGGCCGCTGGTCCATCATCGATGCCGGCGTCGTTCCTTCGGGGTCTCGCCGCCTGGTTCGGCCTCCGCTTCGGCGCGCTTCTCGGCGCCCGTCTCCAGGTAGCCGGGGTCGTCGCCGGCGACCCGGCCCACGAAGATGTCGTTGGGCCTCGTTCCTGTCGTGCTGTGCTGGTCCGCTGCCTCGTCCACCGGCTCACCACCCGTGACTTTCGGCCTACCCGAAGGGACCTCCGAGGTTCGGGCAGGTGCGGAGGGTTCGGTCGATCCACGCCCCAGGTGGTCGCGGATCCATGACGACAAAGACATGGTGCCTCCCGATCAGGAGGTAAGTGCCGACGCCGACGGCGTACCCCTCAATGCGGTCGGCATTCTGTCTTGCGGCGTGCCGCGGGTGGCGTGGACGGCCTGCCGGCAGATGGTTCGGGGCACGGGAACAGCACCCGCGGCTCTGTCTCACCCGGCCCCGGCAATGCGCCCGGAAGGATAGAGAAATCAGCTACTCAGCCCCATTCACGTGGCTGAACACGCTCTCCTCGATCGGGGCCTTCTTGCTGGGCCTGTCCACCCTGCCGTTCCTCCACAACGTCTGGAAGACCGCCAAGATCGGCAAGAAGATCGAGGTCGACGACCCCTGGGGATACGGCCGCTCGCTCGCATGGGCCACTTCCTGCCCGTCTCCGCGGCACAACTTCACCACCCTGCCGCGCATCCGCTCGGAATCCCCGGCCTTCGACCCGCACTACCCGGGCATCGCCAAGCGGGAACACGCGGCGAACACGGGACGGCGTGATGTCGTGGAGGCCGAAGACCACAAAGGCGACCGTTCATGAGCAAGGGCCGACGAAGCCGAGCCGTGAACAGCCCACGCTGAGCATCAAACCCGAAGCCGGTCGTCATGACGGCGGCCTTGACCGGGTGAGTGGTCTTGTCTGGTGCCATGGAGGTGGAGAACCTCAGGCCGCACTCGTCGCACTCGTAGTAGTACGTGGTGGTCGGGTTTGCGTCGTCGTGCCACGAGGTCCATGCGGTGCTGCGGTCATCGTCGTAGATCTCGCCGGTCAGCCGGACCCGCGCCCCCGGCACAGTGTCCGATACGCCGAGGCCAGCCCAATGGCAGTTTTTCTGCTGGACGCGTGAGGGGATGCAGTCCGGATCGAGTGGGAACGTTACACGTCCGTGGCGCAGGTCGGCGGTTCCCTTCGACCAGGAGCCATCAGACCCCCTCCACGCGTGCAGAACGACAGTTCCGTCGAGTGGAGCTGGGCCCTTGCGGGCGACTTCGAGCATGTTGAGTTCCATGATCCCCCTTGATCGGCGATCAACTGCATGAGCCTGCCGCCATGAACAAGCTGCCCGCCTGTTCAAAGTTCACGCAACGGAGAGCGACCCTGCTTCAGCGGATTGTGATGACCCGGACGGGCGGCTCGTCCTCTTCGCGGGCGGGACCAGCCACGACCAGATGCGCGAGTGCCTGCAGCGGCTCGGCGACCGACGTGCCTGCCTGATACTGCGGATCAGGCACCTGCCTCAGGCAGCCGCCGCGCTCAGCTCAACGTCAAGTGCACTAGGTCGATCTCCTCGCCGCGAGCCTGCGCGAAGCACCGGCTGCGTCCCGTGACGACAAAGCCACACTTCTCCAGGACGCGGATGGAACCGGCATTGTCAGCAGCGGCGTCGGCGTGCAGTGGTCGGGTGCACTCCAGCTTGATCAGTTCGGCGAGCGCCAGGGTGGCAACGCCTTTGTCCCCAATGAGATCGCCCGACGAGTTTAAGGTTCAAATACTTACTGAGGTGGGGTCAAGGCCGGACGGCGCCTCCGCCGGAGGTCGGCGAGTCCCGACGGCCCGCTCTGGTGGTGGCCGCGGTGCGCGGCCTCGGGGCCAGTGCCGCGCGCAGCGCCGGGGTGAGGATGTGGCGGGTCTCGGACGGGGTGAGGGCGGCGGGGGTGGGGAGGGGGTTGAGGTAGCGGGTGTAGATCAGGCCGCCGAGGATCGTCACCACGGCCGTGGCGCGGGCGGTCGCGTCCAGGCCGCCGAGAAATTCAACAAGCCGGGCCAGCAGCTCGCGTTCCAGGTATTCACGGATCACCTCGGCAGCCTCGTCGCCCTGGGTGGTGAGCTGTAGGAAGTCGGCGTCCTCCCACAGGTCCGTCACCGCGTCGATCAGGCGGTCGGGGAGGGTGGCCGGGTCGCCGCCGAGGACGTCGTCCACGGCCAGCGCATTGGCGCACTGGAACTGCATCACCTCCGCGAACAGGCCCTTCTTCGAGCCGAAGTGGTACGCGATGAGCGCCGGGTCGACCCCGGCAGCCCCGGCCACCGCGCGCAGGGTGGTACGTCGGTAGCCGCGCTCCAGGAACAGCGCACGGGCCGCCGGGACGATCGACTCACGGGTCGGCGGGTTGCCGCGGGGGCGGCCTCGGGTGCGGGCGGGGGCAGGGGCGGCGTTATTCATCAGCGTTGAGCCTGCGTTTCGTGATCGGCACAGTCAAGGGCGTTCCGGGAACCACACGAAGGGATGACCGACACCATGCGCATCGCAGTCTTCGGCGCCAACGGACCGACCGGCCGCCACCTCACCGACCAGGCCCTCGCCGCCGGCCACGAGGTCGTCGCCGTGACCCGCCGCCCCGGCTCCCTCCCCGCGCGGCCCGGCCTCGCCTCGGCCGTCGCCGACGCCACCGACCCGGCGGCCGTCGACGCCGCGATCGCCGGGACGGACGCCGTCCTCTCCGCATTGGGCGCGCGCTTCAGCAAGGAGACCATCACCACGTACTCGGCGAGCGCCACGGCCATCACCGGGGCCATGGCCCGCCACGGCATCAAGCGACTGCTCGCCGTCAGCTCCAGCATCGCCGACCCGAACTGGCGTCCCACCGGCGCGCACTTCTTCAACCATGTGCTCGACCCGCTGGTGAACCGACGCCTCGGCCGTACCCTCCACGAGGACATGCGCCGCATGGAGGCCGTGATCCGTCAGACGGACCTGGACTGGACCCTCGTCCGGCCCTCGGGCCTCTTCGAGCACCCCGTCGTCACGGACCATCACACCGCCGAGGCGAGCGCTGACGGCGTCTTCACCGCCCGTGCCGACCTCGCCGCCAGCATGCTGCGCGAGCTGGAGGAGCGGCGGTACGTCCGTACAGCCATGGGTGTCATCACCACGGCCGTGAAGCCGAACATCGCCAAGCTGATCTGGAACGAGGGCGTGAAGAAGAAGTGAGCCGGGCGACCGTCGAACTCCCGGCCGTCACACGGGCGTTCCTCACCCGCCCTCACACGGCCACCCTCACCACCCTCCGCCCCGACGGCACCCCGCATGTCACCCCTGTCTGCTTCACCTTCGACGCGGCCACCGGCCTGGTCCGGGTGACCACCCGGGCGGGAGCGCGCAAGGCCCGGAACGTGGTGGCGGGCGGCCCGACGGCCCGTGTCGCGCTCTGCCAGGCGGACGGCTTCCGCTGGGTCACCCTCGAAGGCCGGGCCGCCGTCACCGACGACCCCGCGCGCTTGGCCGAGGCGGTCCGCCGCTACACCGTCCGCTACGGCGCGGCCCCGCCCGCCCCGCTGGACCTGGTCGTCGTCGAGATCGCCGTCGACCGTGTCCTGAGCCTCCACCTCTGAATCCCCGTCCTGAAAGCGAAGTGAAACACCGCCGTGCCCACCCTCCCCGTCCTCGACTCCACCCTCACTACCGCGAGTCCGGCGACCCGACGGGCTGCCGTTCGTCTTCCTCCACGGCAACCCCACCTCCTCCCACCTGGGCGGAACGTCCTGCCGGGTGTGGCCGCGCCCGGCCGCCGCCTTCTGGCCCCCGGCCTCATTGGCACGGGCGACTCCGACAGCCTGACCTCGCCCACTCCTTCGATGACCACGCCCGCTACCTCGACGCCTGGTTCGACGCCCTGGGCCCTGCCGAGGCCGTCCTCGTCGGCCACGACTGGGGCGGCGCGCTTGCCTTCCACCGCGCCGCCCGTCTCCCGGGCCGCGTCCGCGGCCTTGCCTTCACCGAGACGATCATCAAGCCGCTGGTCGGCGACGAGTTCCCGGTGGCAGGGCGGGGTTGTTCACCGCTGGTGCTCGGCCTGTTCGGCGTCGGCTACGGCGGTCACGTCTCCTGGGCCGCCGCGGGCGTGCTCAGCGTCATCCGTGACTGATCAAGGCGCGGAACGTACACCGCTACCGGGAGGAACTCACGCGGCTGCGCGACGAGTTCGGGGAGAGCCCACCGACTCGACACGCTCGACACGACGGCGAACGGCTCGCCGGACCGGTGAACCAAGGACCCATGCTCACCAGGTCGTGGCGGCTGAGCGGACCACGGACCACGTGTCGCCTTCGCGGGCGTAGTCCATGGTCATCAGCAGCCGCCAGTTCGCGCGGGTGCCGTACACGGTCGCGTCGGTGATGAAGCGGCCGGAGACGTGGGCTGTGCTGTCCTCGATCTCGACAGTCAGGCTCTTCTCCTGGATCCGGTGGTAGAGGAATTCGCCGGCACGCATCTGCGACAGCCACTCGTCCTTGGGCTGCACGTAGCCGGTGACGTGGGTGAGGGTGCAGCCGTCGGCGAGCAGGTCGTCCAGGGTGTCGGTGTCGCCGTCGAGCATCGCTTGCAGGTAGGCGCGGAAGGCCGTGGTGACGTCGTCGTGGGCGGTCTGGTCGGGGGACGGTTGCATGGTGGCTCCTGTTGTTCGGCAGGTCGGTCGAGATCTGTGTCCTGTTGTTGTCAGGAGGCGGATTCGGTGGGTGGGGCCGCCAGACCCTTGAGCAGCCCCAGGGCTTTCCGGGACGTCGAGCCGGGTTCGGCGTGATGGACGACGAGGGTCTGGTCTGTGTCGCCGTGCAACCCCATGGCTTCGAAGGCGAGGGTGAGTTCGCCCACCACCGGGTGCCGTAGCCGCTGGACACCGTGGCCCCTGCGGCGCACGTCGTGCCGGGCCCACAGCCGCCGGAAGTCGTTGCTCTGCTCCGCCAACTCGCCTATCAGGGCGGCGAGTTCCGCGTCCTCCGGGTGTGTGCCCGCGTTCACGCGCAGGACGCTGACGATGTCCAGCATCCTGGCTTCCGGGTCGGTGAAACGGTCGCGTGCCGCGGGGGAGAGGAAGACCAGCCGGGACAGGTTGCGCTCCCGGGGCGGTAGCCGGGACCAGTCGCCGAACACGGTGGTGGCGAGCCTGTTCCAGCCCAGGACGTCCAGGCGCCGACCGCAGACGTATGCAGGGACCCCGTCGAGCGCGTCCAGCAGTTGCTGGACGCCTGGCCGTAGCCTCTGCTTCTGGGGCACGGCGTGGCGTTTCCCGTGAAGTTCCGGCCGGGCCAGGCGGAACAGATGGGCGTGCTCGTCTCCACTCAGGCGCAGGGCGCGGGCGACGGCGTCCAGCACCTCGGGTGACATGGTGTCGCCGTGTCCCTGTTCCAGACGGGTGTAGTAGGCGAAGGACACCCCCGCCAGCCGTGCGAGTTCCTCGCGGCGCAGGCCCGGCACCCGGCGTCGCCCGGATGACGGCAGCCCCACGTCCTCGGGTCTGAGCCGGGCACGCCGGGATCGGAGGAACTCCCGCAGTTCGGCGCGCCGGTCCAAGCCGGGCTCCGAACTGCTCCCAACCGGTGGGCGCGACGGCGGCTGCGCGCTTCTGGGCGTGACATGAGAAGGCATGAGGGTCCGTGTGGGGGCCGGGTTCCGGGCAGTCAGAAGTTCGTGGGCATGCGCGTGACGTACGGCTTTTCCAGGGAGCGGATCTCGTCATCGGTGAGGACGATGCCGACGGCCATGACAGCGTCGGTGAGGTGACCGAGTCGGGTCGCTCCGACAACGGGTGCGGTGACGATCGGATTCCTCAGCACCCAGGCGAGGGCGACCTGTGCCATGGGCACGCCGCGGCTTCTCGCGATGGCCTCGACCGCGTCGACGATGGCCTTGTCGCTGTCGAGGAAGAGCGGCCGGCCCCAGGGATCGGTGTCCGGGTCGGCTCGGGCGCGCGGTGTCGCGCCGCTGCCAGGGCCTGGTGGCCATGCCCTTGGCGAGGGGGCTCCACGGGATGCTGCCCACGCCCTGGTCGGCGAGCAGGCCGAACATCTCCCGCTCCTCCTCACGGTGGACCAGGCTGTACTGGTCCTGCATGGACACGAACCGGGTCCAGCCGCCCGCGTCTGCGGCATGCTGCATCTTGGCGAACTGCCACGCCCACATCGACGAGGCGCCGAGGTAGCGGGCCTTGCCCGCCTTGACCACGTCGTGCAGCGCTTCCATCGTCTCCTCGACCGGTGTCTCGGGGTCGAAGCGGTGGATCTGGTACAGGTCGACGTAGTCGGTGCCCAGGCGCCGCAGCGAGGCGTCGATCTGCTCCATGATCGCTTTGCGGGACAGGCCGGAACCGCCCGGCCCGCCGTGCATGCGTGAGAAAACCTTGGTCGCCAGAACGATGTCGTCGCGCCGTGTGTACTTGTCGACGGCTCGGCCGACGATCTCCTCGGATGTGCCGTCGCCATAAGCGTTCGCGGTGTCCCAGAACGTGATGCCGAGTCCGACCGCCTGCTGGAACAGTGGTTGGGCGGCGTCCTCGTCGAGCGTCCACGGGGTCTGTGGTCGGGGAGCGCCGAAGCTCATACACCCGAGGGCGACACGGCTGACCTTGAGACCTGAAGTGCCCAGGCGGGTGGAGTCCATGTGGGGGCTCCCTCCGTCACGCCTTCTCGATGGTCTGGCTGTCGGGCGAGAGTCTCGGGGCGTGCTCGGACTCGGTGGCGGCCAGGTCGAGCAGGGTCAGCGCGTCGTGTTCGGGTGTGCCGGCCTCGGCGTAGTACACGACCATGCACTGGCCCGGGGTGCCCTGCAGTTGCATGGTCTGGTAGCCCAGGGCCAGGTCGCCGACCTCGGGATGGTGGAACGTCTTGCGGCCATAGGAGTGGCCCTTGACGTCGTAGCGCTCCCACATGCGCGCGAACTCGGGGCTCTTGAGCAGGAGTTCGCCGACCAGCTGCGTCAGGTCGGGTGCGTCCGGCTCCATGCCGGCCAGGGCGCGCAGTCCGTTGACACAGGTGCGGACCTGGCCCGACCAGTCGTCGAACAGGCCTTGGGCGGCGGGATGCAGGAAGACGTAGCGGGCGATGTTGCGCTGCTTGGCCGGCCAGTCGTCCATGCCGGGGAGCAACCGCAGCCCGCCCGGGTTGTACGCCAGCATGTCGCCGGTGCGGCTGAACACGTGCGCGGGGTAGGGGCGCAGGCTCTCCAGCAGCAGCTTGACCCCGGGCCGCACGGTGCGGTTGGGCGCCGATGGGGGTTCGGGTGCCGACCGGGCGGCGAGGGCCGCGAGAGCGCGCAGGTGATCGCGTTCGCCCTCTTCCAGTTTGAGCGCGCGGGCGAGGGAGTCGATCACGGACGGGCTGGGCCGGGTCTCCGTGCCGCGCTCCAGCCGTGCGTAGTAGTCGATGCTGATGCCGGCGAGCGTGGCCAGCTCCTCCCGGCGCAGTCCGGGAGTGCGGCGCCGCCCGCCGCCGGCCGCCAAGCCGACCTCTTCGGGCGTCAGGCGGGTACGGCAGGCGCGCAGGAAGCGCCCCAGCTCCGTACCTCGGGTGCCGCCGCTGTGCTGCTCACGATCCATGTGTTCAAAGTGTGGGGATGCCGCGACCTGGGCGGAAGGCGTGTGGGGTGCCCTGCCACAGCACCGAACGCGGCTCCAGGGCACAGCCCGGCCTGCCACCTCTCGCCGCCGGCCCGCACGCTGGACGCGTGGAAGAGGGCCTTGCCCGCGCGGCCGACAGTGTGGTCCCCGCTCTGAGGTGTCCGGCACTTCCCTTCGTTCCATCCGTCACAGAAACCGAGCCATTCCTCATGTCTGCACGTCACACTTCCGCCGGTGCGCCGGCAGCCGATCCCCGGCGCTGGAAGGCGCTGACGGTCATCGCGATAGCCCAGCTGATGGTCGTGCTGGACGCGACGGTCGTGAACATCGCGCTGCCGCACGCCCAGGCGGACCTGAACATCTCCGACGGCAACCGGCAGTGGGTGATCACCGCCTACAGCCTCGCCTTCGGCGGTCTGCTCCTGTTGGGCGGGCGGATCGGCGACCTGTGGGGCCGCAAGCGCGCCTTCGTGGTGGGACTGGTCGGCTTCGCCCTGGCCTCCGCGCTCGGCGGCGCCGCCGTCAACCTCGGCATGCTCCTCGCCTCCCGCGCCCTCCAGGGCGTGTTCGGCGCCCTGCTCGCCCCCGCCGCGCTGTCCCTGCTCACCGTGGCGTTCACCGAGGCCAAGGAACGCGCCAAGGCGTTCGGCATCTTCGGCGCCATCGCCGCGGCAGGCGGTGCGGTCGGCCTGCTCCTGGGCGGTGTGCTCACCGAGTACATCAACTGGCGCTGGTGTATGTACGTCAACATCGTCTTCGCCGTCGTGGCCGCGGCCGGTGCCACCGTCTACATCAGCGACCGCAGGGACCAGCGCAACCGCGACCGGCTCGACGTCGTGGGCACCCTGCTGGCCACCGTCGGACTCGTCGCCCTTGTCTACGGCTTCGCCCGGGCGGAGCAGGACGGCTGGGGCTCCGGCCTCACCATCGGCATGTTCGTCGCCGCGGTCGTGCTGCTCGCCGCGTTCGCCCTGGTCGAGACCCGGGTCAAGGCACCCCTCCTGCCGCTTCGCGTGATCACGGATCGCAACCGCGGCGGCGCCTACCTCTCAATCGGTCTGGCCATGATCGGCATGTTCGGTCAGTTCCTCTTCCTGACCTACTTCCTTCAGCTGAACAAGGGCTACTCGCCGGTCCTGTGCGGCATCGCCTTCCTGCCCCTGGTCGTCTGCCTGGTCATCGGGTCCACCCAGATCGGCACCCGCCTGGTCAACCGTGTCCCGGCCCGCTTCCTGATGGGGCCCGGCTTCCTGCTGGCCGCCATCGGCATGGCGCTCCTGACACAGCTCGAGGTGGACAGCTCCTTCGTCACCCACGTCCTGCCCTCCGAGATCCTGCTCGGTCTGGGGATGGGTACGGCATCGATGCCCGGCATGAGCCTGGCCACCTCCCGCGTCCGGCCACAGGACGCGGGTGTCGCCTCCGCGATGGTCAACGTCTCGCAGCAGGTCGGCGGTTCCATCGGTACCGCGCTGCTGAACACCGTCGCCGCCAGCGCCACCAGCAGTTGGCTCGCCGCACGCGCGTTCTCCGGTTCCGTCCCCGAGGCGGCCGCCGAGCAGGCCGCCGTCCACGGCTACGCCGTGGCCTTCGGCTGGGGCACCGCCATCATGGCGCTGGCCGCGCTGATCGCCTTCGTCCTCGTCAACGGCGGCGGCCGCAGCGGGGCCGGCTCCTCCGGCGAGGCCGCGCAGCAGGTCGCGATCCCGGTCGTCGCGCACTGACGGCCCGGGCGCGACGCGTCGTCCCGCCCCACCGGGACGGCCCCGTGCCCGGGGCCCGAACCAGCCCTCCAGTGAAGTCACCTTCCTCTTTGCCCCATCGCACTCCGATTCCTCTTTGCCCCATCGCACTCCGACCCCCAAGGGAGAACGCACGATGGAATACCGCCGACTCGGCAACACCGGCACGGTCGTGTCGAACCTTGCACTCGGCACGATGACCTTCGGCGACGAGACCTCGCAGGAGGAGGCGTTCGTCCAGATGGACGCCTTCCTGGAAGCGGGCGGAAACCTCATGGACACCGCCGACCTCTACAACCGCGGCGTAACCGAGGAGATCATCGGCCGGTGGCTGGCGAGCCGTCCGAGCGACGTCACCGACCGGGTGGTGCTCGCCACCAAGGGCCGGTTCCCCTTCACCGACGACGTCAACGACATCGGCCTGTCCCGGCGCCATCTCTCCCGGGCGCTGGACGGTTCCCTTCGCCGACTGGGCGTGGACAGCGTCGACCTGTACCAGGTGCATGCCTGGGACCCGCTGACCCCGATCGAGGAAACTCTGGCGTTCTTCGACTCCGCCGTCCGGGCAGGCAAGATCCGCTACGCGGGCCTGTCGAACTTCACCGGCTGGCAGCTCCAGCTCGCGGTCTCCACCGCCCGCGCGGGCGGCTGGCCGGTCCCGGTGACTCTGCAGGAGCAGTACAACCTGGCCGTCCGCGAGGTGGAGTGGGAGGTTCTGCCGGCGGCGGCGCACAACGGCCTCGGCGTACTGCCCTGGTCACCCCTGGCGAGCGGATTCCTGACGGGCAAGTACGCGCGCGGCGTCCAGCCAGGGCCCGACACCCGGGCCGGGGGAGGCAATCCGCTGTACCAGTACACCTCGGCCAACTACGCCAACGCCGACCGGACCTGGGACGCGGTCGACGCGGTCGTCCAGGTGGCCAAGGAGACCGGTGCCTCGCCCGCCCAGGTGGCGCTCAGCTGGGTCGCCGACCGTACAGGTGTCACCTCGGTCATCATCGGCGCCCGTGACATGAGGCAGCTGACCGACAACCTCGGCGCCGCCGACCTGCACCTCGACGCGGACGCCACGGCCCTCCTCGACAAGGCCAGTGACCCGAGCCCGACGCCCTACCCCTACGGCCCGTTCGGCCGCGCCCAGAGCCACCGGACCGTCGATGGCGGCGCTCAGCTGGGCTGACACCCACCCGGGGCAGGCCGAAGCGGCCCCCCACAGCAGCTTGCTGCCTCGGCGGGCTGCCCGGTCGCGCACCTCGCCCGGACAGCCCGCCGGGGTCCTGCTCACTGGCAGCAGTCGCCCACCGAACCGTACGGAGCGGCAACCGTGCACCACCACATCACGCGACACCCGGGCGAGGGCTCCAGGCCGACCACCGCCGTCGGACCGGAAGTCCAAGCCGGCAGACCGGACGCCGGAGGCATCCATTTCGCCTTCGACGCCATCGGCACCGGCTGGCAGATCGACACCGACGAGCCGCTGAGCGGCAGTCTGCGCCGCCGGGTCCTGGACCGCATCCGGCGATTCGACGCCACCTACTCGCGCTTCCGCCCGGACTCGCTGGTGTCCCGGATCTCGGACGCCCCGGCCGGGGGCCGGTTCGAGTTCCCGGAGGACTCACTGGCCCTGTTCGACCTCTACGACCGCCTCGCCACCGCGACCGGCGGTGCCGTCGACCCACTCGTCGGCCGTGAGCTCGAACTCCTCGGATACGACGCCTCGTACTCCCTCACGCCCGCTCCGCAGACGGTTCGGGCCCAGGAACGCGCCCGCGGCCGGGCGATCTGGGCGGCGGACATCGTGCGGGACGGCAGGACCCTCGTCACCCCGCGCCCGGTTGTGATCGACGTGGGAGCGGTGGGAAAGGGCTACCTGGTGGACATCGTCTCGGCGATCCTTCGGGATGCCGGAATCACACGGTTCGTCATCGACGCCGGCGGTGATTTGCGCCATGCGGGGGACCGCGCCATCCGGGTCGGCCTTGAGCATCCGTTCGACCCGCAGCTCGTGGTCGGCGTGGCGCACCTGCGGGGACGAGCGCTGTGCGCGTCCGGGGTCAGCGCACGCGCCTGGGGTGACGGGCTGCACCACCTGCTCGACGCTCGCACCGGTCGTCCGGCCAGGAAGGTGGTGGCCACCTGGGTCGTGGCCGACAGTGCCGCTCTGGCCGACGGACTGGCGACGGCGCTGTTCTTCACCGAGGCGCGCCGGCTCGCGCAGACCTTCGACTTCGCCCACGTGCGCATGTACGCCAGCGGCCACGCGGAGATCTCGCGGAACTTCGACGGCGGGCTGTTCACCTGAGCGGCGCACCGGACCTCGTACAGAGCACCATGGCAAGGAGGAACATGACAGCACCGAGCAAGAAGATCACAGCCGCGATCGGGCTCTCACTCACCGCGGCCCTCACCGGATGCGCCTCGACGGACGCGGACAACGCGAGCTCACCGGCCGCTTCGGACACCGCGGCTGAACCGACTTCCTCGACCTACGAGGACGGCGAGTTCGAGGCCGAGGGCCGGTACGGGAACCTGCCTTCGAGCATCGGAGTGACCGTAACCCTCGCAGACGACAGGATCACCGCCGTCAAGGTCACACCCCGGGCAACGGACGAAACCTCGCTCGCTCTGCAGAAGCGCTTCGCCGCCGCGGTCCCACGACTCGTCGTCGGCAAGGACATCGACAGCGTGCGCCTGGACCGCGTGGCCGGAAACAGCGGAACCCCGAAGGGCTTCAACGACGCTCTGGCGCAGATCAAGGCTGAGGCATCCAGCTGACCGACGGCCGTTGGTCAAGTGACAGGTCCGGTCACAGACAGCCGGGGACGCATCCGCCCCCCGGACACCACAAGGGAAGGGCTGCGCAGAGTCGTGGTCATCGTCGTATCCGTCTTCGTCCTGGCGTTGTTCGGCGCACTCCACTGGTACGTATGGCGCCGCCTCATACGGGACACCACACCCAAGGGGTCGTTCCTCCGACGAGCCGGAAGCATCGTCGTCGTGGCCGGGCCCCTGCTGTCGATGGCGGCCATGACAGCGGAGGGCGACGGTGTCCCTTTCCCTCTGCAGCGGATCCTGGCCTGGCCCGGGTATCTGTGGCTGGCGCTGTTCCTGTACCTGCTGCTCGCGTTGCTGGTTGGTGAGGCCGTGCGGCCTGTGCTGCGGCGGTGGCTCGCGCATCGGGGCGCCGGGGCAGACGCGCGGCAGCGGATTCTCCCGACGGCGCAGTCCGCGGAAGTGGCGGAAGTGCAAGCGACCGACTCCGATGCGGAGGAACTGGTTTCGGCCGACGAGCCGCTGACCGCGACGGCGCATCGCGGCGATTCCGATGCCTCTGCCTCACGAGGCACCGCGCCCGTCACCGTGCTGGACCCTCCGCACGTATCGGAGCCGACGCTGCCGGCCGGCACCGCCCCCACCGGCCCGTCGCGCCGCCTCTTCGTCTCCCGCGTCGTGGGCGGGGCCGCCGCGGCCGTCGCCGTCGGCACCGTCGGCTACGGCACGTACGGTGTCCTCCGCGGGCCCAAGGTGAAGCGCCTCACGGTTCCGCTGGCCAAACTGCCGCGCAGTGCGCACGGTTTCCGGATCGCCGTCGTCAGCGACATCCACGTCGGTCCCCTCCTGGGCCGTGGCTTCGCCCAGCGGGTCGTCGACACCATCAACGCGACCCAGCCCGACCTGATCGCGGTCGTCGGCGACCTGGTGGACGGCAGCGTCGAGAACCTCACTCCTGCCGTCGAACCACTCGCCGGGCTCCGGGCACGGCACGGCGCCTACTTCGTCACCGGCAACCACGAGTACATCTCCGGCGCCGAACCATGGGTGGAGAAGGTACGGGAGCTGGGACTGCGCCCGCTGGAGAACGCCCGCACCGAGCTGCCCGGCTTCGACCTGGCGGGCGTCAACGACGTCCGCGGTGAAGAGGAGGGCCAAGGCCCCGACTTCGGCAGAGCACTTGGCGACCGCGACCGTTCCCGCACGGCCGTCCTCCTCGCCCACCAACCCGTCGTCATCGACGACGCCGTACGTCACGGCGTCGATCTCCAGCTCTCCGGCCACACCCACGGCGGTCAACTCTGGCCGGGCAACGTCCTCGCCGAACTGGCCAACCCCACGGTCGCCGGCCTGGAGCGCTACGGCGACACCCAGCTGTACGTGAGCCGCGGTGCCGGCGCCTGGGGCCCGCCGGTGCGCGTGGGCGCTCCGTCCGACATCACCGTCGTCGAACTGGCCTCGGTGCAGGTGTAGTTGGGTTGCCGACGCGGCGGGGTTGATCGGCACGAGGATATTCAGGCCAGGTCCGCGACCATCCGAGGCAGGTCGAGGGTGGTCCTGATGCCGGGCGGTGCCTCGCAGACCAAGGGCACGGCGTTGACGACGATGTGGGCGCTGTAGCCGGGTGAGACGGCAGCGTAGTTCTCGGACGGGACACGGATGTCGATGTCGAGGGGCGCGTCACCCTCGACGACGACGTGCCAGCCGGTGTCGCGCACCTGCCCTTTCCAGTCCTGTTCGAGATCCTGGGTGAGGTACCAGGTGGGCCGGACCACCATGAACGGCTTGCCGTCTCGCCAGCCGGTGACCTCGAACCGCCATGCGGCGACCGTGCCGGCCTCGACGGTCGTGGTGCCGACCTTCACCGGTTTCGCCGCCGTGCCCACCATCCCTGTCGCGGTGACCTCGTCGAGAGGTACCGAAAGACCGTCGGCGAGTTGGCGCAGCGAGGTGCCGAAATCTTCGCCCAGGCCGGCGGCCACCCGCGTGAGGTCCATCGCCGCGGGGTCTCCGCCGAACATCTGGGAGAGCAGCTCCGGTGAGTTGCGCGTCGTCATGTCGGCGAACTCCTCGATCGTCAGGCGATCGAGCCGGCGCTGGAGGGCGGTCACCGCGAGCGGGAAGACCTCGGTGATCCAGCCCGGGCTGGAGCCCGTGGCGTGGAGCGATGTACCGCCGCGCTCGCACGCGGCCTGGATCCGCTGCCGTGCATCGGGGTCGAGGCCCTCCGGGTAGTGGAAGTCGGTGACGCTCGTGACGACGTTGGCGCCCGACTCGAGGAGTTGGCAGATCTCGTCGATCCTGACCGCCTCGAGCACCGGCATGTACAACACACAGTCGGGACTGGCGGCGAGAATGTCGTCGATGCTGCCGGTGGCACGGACGCCGGTCGGCTCCAAGCCGCACAGTTCACCGGCGTCGCGGCCGACCTTCGCGTCGGCGTACACGTACACGCCGACCAGGTCGTACCGCGGGTGCTCGATGACGCATCGCAGGGCGTGTGCCCCGGTGTGACCGGTCGCCCATTGAGCGACTCGGTAGCGTCCAGGCGGTGTCCTGCCGGGCTGGTGATCAGACACTTCTCTCCCTTGTGTGAGTCGTGCGGCGGGCAGCCACCGAGCCGGCAGGCTTCCAGGCGCGCTGTCCACCGGGGCCGGGGCCGGGGCCGAGGCACGGGCTGCTTCGTTCGCCATGACCATGGGTGGGCCTCGACCGGTCGGATACGGCTCTTGTCAGCCGAGTTCGGCCAGCCGTCGTGCCGCTGGCGCGGCGCGCTCCCGGCGGTGGCACGCACACGGTCTCGGCCAGCTGGTAGTGCCTGCCCTCGAACGGCCCGCTGTCCTGCGGATCCCACATCTGCAGGCAGATCCGCAGGGTCTCCTCCAGCCGTTCGAACCGCTCGGCCGTCGGCGGGAAGGGCACGCCCAGGCCGAGATGTTCGCGCTCGTACCAGGCCGCCCCGATGCCGGGGTGGCGCGGCCGCCGGAGAGGTGGTCGAGCGTGGTGACGATCCTGGCCAGCAGGCCGGGATGGCGGTACGTCACCCCGGTCACCAGCGCCCCGAGTCGCACGGTGGAGGTGTGCGCGGCGAGGTGGCCGAGCGTGGTGCAGCACTCCAGCATGGCGCTCTCGGCGCCGCCCAGTACCTCCATCTGGAAGCCCCGCAGACCTTGGTCCGCGTCTCGCGTGTCAGTCCTGGCTGAGGGTCGCGCGGGTGTCGCCCGCGGTACGCCGGACGGCGGTTTCGGTCAGCTCCCTCACTTTGGCGGCCGGCACAGGGACGCCTGCGGCCTCGAAGAACCAGCGCCCCATCTCCTCGTCGGTCAGCCCCTCGGGCTGCGCCGGCAGGTACGGCTGGACATAGACGGGAGTGCCCGGCTCGCTGCGCCAGCTGTCGTCGAGGGTGCCGGTGTCCACGGCGTCGTAGCCCAGCGCGTCCAGCAGCTCGGCGACCTGCGCCTTGGCGGCCGTGTCGTCGCCGGCGATGGGCAGGGCACTGCGGTCGTCGGCGCCGGCGGGCCTGGCTGCGGTGAACAGGCGCACGAAGTCGATGTTGTTGAACGCCTTGACCACCCGTGAGTCGGCCAGGTGCCGCTGCACCAGAGTGCTGGAGGTCAGCCCGCCGGCGTCCAACTCGGCGATGTGGCCGATGCGATCGGGGTAGTAGTTCATGGTGTCGATGACGATCTTCCCGGCCAGGGCGGCGGCCGGCAGCTTGTCGTAGCTGCTCAGCGGGATGGTCGCCACCACCAGGTCGCCGGCTTGCGCGGCCTCGGCGGGGGTGGCCGCGCGCGCTTGCTCGCCGAGTTCGGCGACGAGGTCGGCGAGGGCCTCCGGGCGGCGGGAGTTGCTCAGTACGACATTCAGGCCGGCGGCGACGGCCAGGCGAGCCAGCGCACTGCCGATGTTGCCGGCGCCGATGAGTCCGAGGGTCTTGGTCATGGGGTACGTCTCCGGTCAGTGGTCATAGGTGAATGAGAACGAGAAGGGTGCATGGGGTCCCTGGAGGGACCGGGCGTGGCGGAGCCGCAGCAGCTGCTGTCAGCCGCGCAGGCTCATGCCGCCGTCGATCGACCAGGCCTGGCCGCTGATCCAGGCCGCGTCGTCGGAGAAGAGGAAGGCGACGGCGCCGGCCAGATCGGAGGGCTCGCCCAGCCGCGGGCTGCGGGCGTACTGCAACGCCATGGCCTGCAACTGCTGGTCGTCCTGCTCCTGCTGGGTCTCGCCCATGACCAGGCCGGGGGCGACGACATTGCAGCGGATGCCCTCCTTTCCCCAGCGGGAGGCGATGTGGCGGGTCAGCGCGTTGATCCCGGCCTTGGAGGCGGCGTACGCGGGCCGCGTGGGCTCGCCGCCCCAGGCCGCGCCGGAAGAGGTGTTGACGATGACGCCGCCGCCCTGGCCCAGCAGGTGCGGGAGGACTGCCCGGCAGGTCAGGGCGTAGCCGAGCAGGTTCACGTCGTGGGTGCGGCGCCACACGGCCGGGTCCATCTCCAGCAGGTCGACGTCACCGCCCAGAGTGGCTGGCGAAAGGTCGGCGCCGACGTTGAAGAGACCGTCGACCCCGCCGAACTCGGCGACGGTCCGGTCGACCAGCGCTTGAATCGTGGCCTCGTCACCGAGGTCGAACTCCACGGCGATCGCGGTGCCGCCCGACTCGGTGATGTCCTTGGCAGTGGCTTCCGCTCCAGCGAGATTGATGTCGCCGACGACGACCGAGGCCCCCTCCTCGGCGAGCCGCTCGGCCGTGGCCGCGCCGATGCCGGTCGCGCCCCCGGCAATGACGATCCTCTTGC
This sequence comes from Streptomyces sp. CA-210063, assembly GCF_024612015.1. Taxonomy (NCBI): domain Bacteria; kingdom Bacillati; phylum Actinomycetota; class Actinomycetes; order Kitasatosporales; family Streptomycetaceae; genus Streptomyces; species Streptomyces sp. CA-210063. The sequence goes on along the minus strand of NZ_CP102512.1, from coordinate 1,809,627 downwards.
CCTGCAGACCCCTCATGGTTCTCTCCCTTGCTGAGCTGGAGCGCCACACTTGCGTCAATCGCTACAGTGTGACACTCGGTGTCAGAGCAGGAACTGTAGCTCATCGTTGCGAGCCGAGGTCAAGGGAGAGGTAGGATCGAGAAGTGAGTGGAGCAGTACGTACGAACACGAGAGACATCGCGCGGGCCGCCATTCGGTTCGAGCTGGCCCAGGTGGCCTTCGACCTGTTCCGCCGCGAGGGCTTCGACAATGTCACCGTCAATGACCTGGCGGCGGCTGCGGGAGTGTCCCGCAGTACCTTCCTGCGCTATTTCGGCAGCAAGGAGGACGCCGTCCTCGGCGCCGTCGACGCCCAGGGCGAACAGGTCGCCGATGCTCTACGCGCCCGGCCTGCCGACGAGGGTGACTGGACGGCACTGCGGCGCGCGCTGGACGCCGTCACCGAAGTCCATCGCCGGGACCCGGACGGCGCACTCGCGATGTCCCAGCTGATCATGCGCACGCCCGCGCTGGGCGTCCGCACGCTGGAGAAGCAGAACGGCTGGCGCCCCGCCATCGCCCAGGCCCTCGCCGAGCGCGCCGACCCCTCCTGGCCCTCGCTCCTGGTTCCGCTGGTGCGTGCCGCCGCCGCGGTGGACTGCCTGAACGTCGCCGTCGACCGCTGGACCGCCTCCGACGGCCGCCTCGACCTCGATGCCCTGCTCGACGAGGCCTTCGCCGCATTCGCATTGCGGTAGGCGCGCCCCCTTCGTGAAACCGGGTGTCATGCCGGCTCTTGAAGACAGTGCTGGGCCAAGGCCGGAGTACGGGATGGGGGTGCCGGCGGAAGTGGCAGCGGGGCGCGCGAAGACCCGTGCCATCGCCCGGACCGCCATACGGGCCGAACTGGCCCAGGTGGCGTTGGACCTGTTCCTGCGTGAGGGATTCGACAAGGTCACGCCGGATGACCTGGCTGCCGCTGCAGGGGTGTCCCGCACTACCTTCCGCCGGTACTTCGGCAGCAAGGAAGAGGCAGTCCTCAGCGTCCTCGACGCCCACGGCAGGCAGGTCGCCGACGCCGTACGCGCCCGCCCGGCCGACGAAGGCGACTGGACGGCGCTGCGTCAATGTCGACGGAGGCGCAAGCCTCGTCTGAACCGGTGCCGGGCGACCTGAGTCGCCGTTCGCATCTGGCTGCCGGCTGCCGACTGCCGGTATCCGCAGCAGGTCATGCCGCGGATACCGGCTTCGCCAGTTCAGGAGGTCCGGCCACAGTTCAGCGCGGCGGGGTCGATCGTGCCGCGCTGCACCTTCGCGTCGTGGGGCTCGGCGAGACCGGCGTTGGTGACGTAGAGCCGGTTTCCGCGCACAGCGGTGGAGGTGGGGGAAGCGAGGCCGTCCGAGGCGGTCAGGACGGTCTCGGTGGTCCCGTCGGGGTGGACGAGCGCGACCTGGTTGAGGCCGTTCTGCGCGGCGAACACCACGTCGGAGCGGTCGTTGAGGAAGGTGAAGTCGTCAACGCCGGTGAGGCTGCTGGTCACGGTGTGGATCCGGCCGGGGGCGCCTGTGGCGGTGACCGGGATGCGCAACAGGGTGCCCTTCGCGAGGTTGGAGACCCAGACGGCGCCCTTGTGGAAGCGGAGCCCGTTCGCACCGAGGGGTACGGACGGGTCGCCTTCGAGGGTGGGGTCGGTCAGCCAGGCGGTCGCCTTTCCACCGGAGACCGGGACGCTCCATACGGTGGCCTTGTTGCTGTCGGCCGCGTACAGGGTGCGCCCCGCCGGGTCGAGGGCCAGGCCGTTGGGGAGTCCGTCGGTGGGCAGGGCGACGATGCGGCGAGGGGTGCCGCCGGGGGGCAGCGTCCATACGCCGGCCCGGGCGGAGTTGGAGGAGGCCACGTTGTAGTAGATGTTGCCGCCGCGGTCGCGCGTGTTGCCGGTGAACGTGTCGCCCGGCTGCCCGGCGACGATCACCTGGCTGCGCCCGGACGGGGCGATCCGCACCAGCGCCGGACGCTTGCCCGCCACGCTGCCGAGCATGGAGACGGTCAGTGAGTTGTCCGGGTTGACGGTGATGTTCTCCGGGGAGTCTCCGGCGGTGAAGTCGAAGGAGGCGAGGGTCTTCACGTCGGTGACGACCGGCTTCGGGGATGTCTCCGTCGCCGTGGATGCGAATGCGGACGCGGACGCGGACGGCGTCGAGACGAGAACGGCCGCCGTCGCGGCGATCGCCGCCGCGAGTCTGAACCGCTTGTTCAGGAGGGTTGCGGTGGGGACTGCTATGGAGGTTTCCATGGGGTGCATCGCACTTTTCTTGAAGGGCGCAACTGTGGTTGCGCGTGGGGTGGGGCAGGAAAGGCCGGGGGCGTCAGTCGCTCAACTCGGCCCCGGACAGGCGTACTTCCTCGATGTCGAGGTAGGCCTGTACCTGGCGTAGCACGGTGTCGTCGATGTGGTTCTCGTCGCGGAGTCTGACGACGCTGGCGCGTTTGCGGGCGAGGAGGGCGAGGCTCAGCGCGGTGTAGTCCTCCTTGTGGCGCAGGACCACGGCGTCGTCGGCATCGTCGTCGGCGCGTACGACGCGCAGGTGGGTCTCGTACTCGTGGCGCGTCCATTCGGCGACCTCCGGGGCGGTGCCGAGACCGGCGGCCACCTCCGGCAGCGCCTTGAGGGCTTCCTCGGCGGCGGTCGTCTCGGCGAGGGAGCGCTCCTCCTCGGCGGACGTGTCGTGGGGGAGGCGGGCCCAGCGGACCACGCGCGGCAGGAGCAGGCCCTGCACCACCAGGGTCAGCATGATGACCCCGGAGGTCACGAAGACGATCACGTCGCGGTCGGGGAAGGGCGCGCCCGAATCCAACGTCTCCGGGACCGACAGCGCCACGGCCAGTGACACCGCCCCCCGGAATCCGGTGACCCCGCCGACCACCCGGGCCCGATGGCTCATCCGGCGCAGCCGCTGCTGTGGGCGGCGGTCCAGCAGACGGATCAGGTACACGGCGCCGAACTGGAAGGCGAAGCGCACGGCGACGAGCACGACGGACACGACTCCGACGGTGATCAGGGCGTGGGTGAGGTCGTCGCTGGTCAGTTCGCGGACGGCGGACTGTACCTCCAGGCCGACGAGGACGAACAGGGAGGCGTTGAGCAGGAACGTGGACAGCGACCAGAACGCCTGCCCCTGCCGCCGCGTCGCCGCCCCGATCAGACGCGGGCCGACCTGGCTCATGATCAGCCCGGCCACCACGACGGCCAGGACACCGGAGGCCTCGATCTCCTCGGCGAGGAGGAACGCGGTGAAGGGCGTACCGATCGTGACCACGTTCCCCAGCAGGGGGTCGTCCAGGCGGCGGCGCAGCTGGATGCCGACCCAGGCGGTCACGGCTCCGGCCGCGGCTCCGCCGACGTAGGCGAGGAGGAAGAGCCATCCGACGTGCGGCACGCTGAAGTGCTCCTCGCCGACGGTGATGCCGACGGCGAGTCCGTAGACGACCAGGGCCGTGCCGTCGTTGATCAGGCTTTCGGCGCGCAGCAGGGTGATGCTGCGGCGGGGCAGCATGCGGGCGAGAACGCCGACCGTCGTCGCGTCGGTGGGTGCGACGGCCGCACCGAGTACCCAGGCCGGCCCCCAGGGAAGCCCCAGGGCGTGCGCGACCGCTGCTACGGCCCAGGCGGTGAGGATGACCAGCGCGGTGCTCATCAGCATGATGCCGCGCAGGTCCTGCCGGATCCCGCGCAGGGAGGTCGTCAGGCTCTCCCAGTACAGGAGCGCCGGGAGGAACAGCAGCAGCATCGCCTCCGGCGGCAGATGCACTTCGCGCAGTGCCGGGACGAATCCCAGCAGCGCCCCCGCGGCCAGCAGCAGGACGGGCGGCGCGATACGGAGCCGGTCTCCCGCGACCTGGCACACGAGCACGGTCGCGCACAGGACCACGACGAGTTCGAGACCGAGCACGTTTCATCTCCTGGACAGGTGGTGCAAGTGCGGCGGGAGGCCGCAGGAGGCCCGGCGCGGTGCGCGGGACTGTTCTTGGTCGGGGTATCCGGGCTGGCTCGTTGCGGAAGCCGGGGTCAGCGCGGCACGAGCTGCATCGTCGTGGTGGACGCCTTGGGGCTCGTGATGGCCTCGATGATCTCCGCGGCGTAGTGCCCGTACTTGCTGCGGTAGGCGGCGTCCACCTGACCATTGATGTCGTGGTCGGCATCGAGGAAAGAGACGTCCTTGTCCACGCCACCTGCCCGGATGTGACCCTCCTGACGCGAACGCGTCGTGCGGAACCAGTCGGAGGTGGGGCCGTACACCGAACGGACGTAGATCCCGTCACCCACGCGGACGACCCAGATGGTCCGCGGCTTGCTCAGCACACCGTTTCGGCGCACGGACGCGATCACCAGCTCCTCCGCCGCCCCGACCCTGTCGAGTTCGTCGTTCGTCCATGCCGTCGCCATCGGGGTCTCCTTCGTACGTACGGATGTGGTCCTCGCCGCAGGTGGGCGGCTGCCGAGGTCACGATGAGCAGCGCCGTCACGACCGGCAAGCGGGCGCGCAGGTCCTCGGGAATCGTCACCCCGTGGGCCACTGGCCACGCCCGCACGCCGCGGACCTGGGAACATCCGCGTGCCCTCAGCTTGCCGCCCGCACGCGCCGGATGGCAGGCCGGGTTGTGCCAGGCAGCCGTGTTCAGTGCTGTGACAGGGCACCCCTCGACGTCGTGTGCACCGCCACACGGGTCACGGGGCTGCCACACTGGAAGGTATGGCACGTGAGCAGCACAGTGGCGGTAGCGGCGGCACCGAGCTGGGACGCTTTCTGCGCGCACGCCGCAGCCGGGTGACGCCCGGCGACGTCGGCCTGCCGGCCTCCTCCGGATTGCGCCGCACCCCGGGGCTGCGCCGTGAGGAACTGGCCACGCTCGCCGGCATCAGCATCGACTACTACGCACGTCTGGAGCGCGGGACCGAGACCCGTCCCAGCCCGTCCGTGATCGACGCCATCGCCCGCGCTCTGCGCCTGGGGGAGGCCGAGCACAAGCACCTGCGAGAACTCGCGGCGAGCGCCGACGGGAACGTGGCCGCGCCGACGACGGTGCCGAGCCGGTCCGTACCTCCGGGCACCGAGTTGATCCTGGAGAGCCTGCGGCCCAATCCCGCGTACGTCGTCGGCCGCACCTTCGAACTGCTCGCCGCCAACCCCGGCGGACTGCGCCTGTTCGCCGGGATCGAGGACTGGCAGGGGGAGCAGCGCAACCTCGCGCGCTACGTCTTCCTCCACCCCGCCGCCCGCAACCTGTTCGCCGACTGGGACGGCGCGGTCCGCAGCGTCGTCGCATGGCTGCGCGGGCTGGCCGGCATCGAGCCGGACGCCCCCGACCTCGCGCTCATCGTCGACGAACTCCTGAGCAAGAGCCCGGAGTTCGCGCGCATGTGGGACCGCTACGACGTCAAGGGAAACACCAGTGGCCGCCACACGTACCACCATCCCGACGTCGGTGAACTCGCCCTCGGTTACCAGGGCTTGACGCTGAACGGCACCAACAGCCAGCACCTGGTCGTCTTCTACGCCGAACCCGACACCCCCGAGTACGACGCGATGGTCCTCCTCGACAAGGCCGCGCAGGAGAAGGCCTCAAAGCCGTCGACGTCGCCCGCGCAATAGCGAACCGGCGAACCGGCGAACCCAGAACATCAAGCAAGCCATCGCCTCAGGCGTTGGCTTGAACTGACTGCTACTGCCGGACGTAGGCACGGGAGTCGTACGCAAAGTACTCCCTGGCGGCTCTCCGTCACCCGGCACAGGCTGGACCCTGCGCCGAGATCACAGCCGTAACCGCGGCCTGTCCCGCATCTCGGCTCACTGCCGGAACGCCGAGGGCCCACCCCACAACGGGCCTCCGCGAAGGGCTTCCGGCGACGACCCGCGTCCGCCGGGTGTCGACGGACGGGCGCCTGCGCGCATACCGCACAGCGTCGCCGGACGGTCGTGGCGTACCAGCCCGAGACGGCCGATCCTCCGCCGCATCCCCCAAAGCGAGAGAGTGCGTATGACCACCGAACTCCCGGACACACCCCTCGAACTGTCCGAAGGACCCGCGCCGGTGCCCACCCGGCGCACCTTCATCGCGACGACAGCCGCCGTCGGTGGTGTGGTCGCGGCGGGTGGCCTGACCGCGGGATCGGTCCTGACCGACCAGGAGTCGCCGGCCGCCGAGGCCCCGCCCAGCGGTCGACTCGCGTTGACCGTCAACGGCGAGCGGCGCACGGTCACGATCGACAACCGGACGTCGCTGCTGGACCTGCTGCGTGAGCACTTCGGGCTGACCGGTTCCAAGAAGGGCTGCAACGCGGGTGCCTGCGGGGCCTGCACGGTCCTGGTCGACGGGCAACGGGTCAACTCCTGTCTGACGCTGGCTGTGCGTCTGGAGGGTGCCGAGGTCACCACGATCGAGGGACTCGCCAACGGCGACCGGCTGCACCCGCTGCAGGCGGCGTTCGTCGAACAGGACGCTTTCCAGTGCGGGTTCTGCACCCCGGGTCAGATCATGTCCGGCGTCGGCTGTATCGAGGAAGGCCACACGGACTCCGCCGAGGAGATCCGGGAGTGGATGAGCGGCAACATCTGCCGCTGCGGCTGCTACGTCAAGATCGTCAAGGCGGTCGACCAGGCCGCCCACGGGAAATGAGGCCCGCCCCCCCATGTACCCCTTCTCCTTCACCAAGGCCTCCGACACCCGTGAGGCACTCAACGCCGGGCGTCGCGGCGGGCGTTACATAGCCGGCGGCACCACCCTGGTCGACCTGATGCGTGAGACCGTCGAGCGCCCCGACACGCTCGTCGACATCAGCGACCTGCCGCTGCGGGACGTGACCGTCACCGAGCGCGGCGGCCTGCGCATCGGCGCTCTCGTACGGATGACGGACGCCGCCGCCCACCCCAAGGTGCGCACCCTCTACCCGGTCATCTCGCAGGCGCTGGAGCTGAGCGCCTCCCCCCAGCTGCGCAACATGGCCACCATCGGCGGCAACATCATGCAGCGCACCCGGTGCACGTACTTCCGGGACGTGAGCGCCGACTGCAACAAGCGGGACCCTGGCTCTGGTTGCGCCGCGCGCGAAGGCTTCAACCGCACCCACGCGATCCTCGGCACCTCCGACGACTGCGTGGCCACGCATCCCTCCGACGTCGCCGTGGCCTTTGCCGCGCTGGAGGCGCGCGTGCGTCTGCTGGGTCCGGACGGAAGTGAGCGCACCGTCCCCTTCGCCGACTTCCTCCTCAAACCCGGCAGCACCCCGAACCGCGAACAGGCCCTCCAGCGGGGTGAGTTGATCACCGCCGTCGAGATACCGGCCCTTCCGCGGCCGCTCAGGTCCGGCTACCTGAAGGTGCGGGACCGGCAGTCGTACGAGTTCGCCCTCACCTCGGCCGCCGTCGCCCTGCACATCCGCGGCGGCGTGATCCGCGAGGCGAAGGTGGCCGCCGGGGGCGTCGGCACCGTGCCCTGGAAGCTGCCCGCCGTCGAGCGCCGCCTCATCGGCGAGCGCCCCTCGGACGCGTTGTGGGCCGAGGCGGCCGGGGAGGCGTCAGACGGGGCCCGGCCCCTCCAACACAACCGTTTCAAGGTCGAGTTGCTCCGGCGAACAGTCGAGCGCCAGCTGCGCATCGTAGGAGAGAGTGAATGAGCCCGCAGCCGCAGGCAGCCGTCGGCGCACCGCTCTCCCGGGTGGACGGGCGGCTCAAGGTCACCGGCAAGGCACAGTACGCCGCCGACTTCGACCCCGACGGCGTCGTGCACGCGGTCGTCGTCGACAGCACCGTCGCCCTGGGTCGGATCACCGGCATCGACACCCGCGCCGCCGAAGCCCAGCCCGGCGTACTGACGGTGATCAGCCACCTCAACGCACCCACGCTGGAGTACCGCGACAACCCCGGGGGATACAACCCGCCCGGCAGACGGCTGCGCGCCTTCCAGGACGACCAGATCCTCTTCCACGGTCAGCCGGTCGCCGTGGTGGTGGCCACCACCCTGGAGGTCGCGCAGCACGCCGCGGACCTGGTGAAGGTCGAGTACGAGTCGCGGAAGCCCACGACCGACATGAGCGGCAGCCCGGCCGGCGGCCAGCCCCAGAACTACGCCCGGGGCGACGCGGAGGCGGCGCTGGACTCCTCGGCCGTACGCATGGAGATGACCTACGGGCTCGCCCGCAATCACCACAACGCGATGGAGCCGCACGCCACCGTCGCCCGCTGGGACGGCGACCGGCTCACCGTCTGGGACAAGACGCAGTGGGTGCAGGGCACCCGGAACGAACTCGCCGCCGTGTTCGGCATCCCGCAGGACTCGGTGCGCGTGATCTCACCGTTCGTCGGCGGCGCGTTCGGCAACGCGTCGAGGGTCTGGCCGCAGACCACCATCGCGGCCGTCGCCGCTCGCGAGACGGGGCGTCCGGTGAAGCTCGCGCTGACCCGCGAGCAGCTCTACTTCCATGTGGGCTACCGGCCCACGTACGAGTACCGGGTACGGGTGGGCAGTGACCGGCGCGGACGGGTGACCGGGATGATCCACGACCTGAGGTCGGAGACGTCCCGTTACGAGACGCACGGCGAGCCCATCCTGTCGCTCGGGCAGATGCTCTACGACACGCCCAACGTCCGCATGACGCACCGGTCGGTGCCGTTGGACGTGAACACACCGACGTGGATGCGCGGCCCCGGCTACGCCACCGCCTCCTACGCCGTCGAGTCGGCGATGGACGAACTCGCGTACGAGCTGGGCGTCGACCCGATCGAGCTGCGGCTGCGCAACGAACCGGAGGACGACCCGTCCGACGGGCTGCCGTTCTCCACCCGGCGGCTGCGCGAGTGCCTCGCCACCGGCGCCCGCGAGTTCGGCTGGAACCGCCGCGACCCCCGGCCGCGCTCCACCCGCGACGGCGACTGGCTGATCGGCACCGGCATGGCCGCCGGCGCCTACCACACCCGGCGGGACCCGGCCCAGGCCTCGGTCCGGCTGGACGCCGACGGCACCGCGCTGGTGCAGTCCGCCGCCAGTGACATGGGGCCGGGCACGTACACCTCCATGACGCAGGTCGCCGCGGACGCCCTCGGCCTGACCATGCGCAACGTGACCTTCCGGCTCGGCGACTCCCTCATGCCGCCGGCGCCGCTGCAGGGCGGTTCGAAGACCATGGCCAGCGTCGGCTCCGCCGTTCAGGACGGCTGCGACAAGCTGCGGCAGCAGGCGATCAGGCTGGCCGTCGCGGACGAGGGATCGCCGCTGTACGGCGTCGACCCGGACGATGTCGTCGTACGGGGCGGCCGGCTGCACGTGAAGGACAACCCGGCGCGCGGGGAGACCTACCGTCAGCTCCTGGCCCGCAACAACCGCACCCGCCTCGAGGCGAACGGGTCCTACACGCCGGGCGAGGAAGTGGAACGGTTCTCCACCCATGCCTACGCGGCGACCTTCGCCGAGGTCGCCGTGGACGCCCGGCTGGGCCTGGTTCGCGTGCGGCGGATGCTCGGCGTGTACGACGCGGGCCGCATCATCAGTCCCAAGCTCGCGGACAGCCAGGCACTCGGAGCCATGGTGGGCGGTATCGGCACGGCTCTCCTTGAGCACACGGTCACCGACCACCGCGACGGCCGGATCGTGAACGCCAACCTCGCCGACTACCTAGTGCCCGTCAACGCCGACGTCCCCGACCTGCGAGCGATCTACCTCGAAGGGGAGGACACGGAGGCCGACCCCTTGGGCGTCAAGGGCCTCGGGGAGGTCGTGCAGGTCGGCGTGGCACCGGCCGTCGCCAACGCCGTGTTCCACGCCACCGGGCGCCGGATCCGCGAACTGCCCATCACCGCCGAGGCGATGCTCTGAGCCGAGGCCGATACGAGCACCCCGGGCAGCCGGTTTCGTCGCGAAACGGCCGCCCGGCGTGCTCTCCACAACCGTCCGGCGGCCGGCCACGCACCGCCGGCGGACACCAGGGCCGCTGCCGCGACCAACCGTTCCCCCACGGCGCGCGGCGGCGGCCCGCCCCATCCGTCGTCCCTTACGGAGACCCGGCGCATGAGGGGCCTCCCGTGCGTGGCCGCCGGTGGTGTGGACACCGTGCCGTGGAAGCTGGCCGCCGTCGAGTATGGCGCCTGTCCCTTCCAACACAACAGGTCCAAGGTCGAGTTGCTTCAGCGGGCCGTCGAACGCCAGCTGCGCATCGTAGGAGGTACCAAGTGAGCCCCCAGCCGCAAGCAGCCGTCGGCGCACCGCTCTCCCGCGTGGACGGACGCCTGAAGGTGACCGGCCGGGCGAAGTACGCCGCCGACCACGACCCTGACGGTGTCGTGCACGCGGTCGTCGTCGACAGCACCGTCGCCCTGGGACGGATCACTGGCATCGACACCCGCGCCGCCCTCGCCCAGCCCGGCGTACTGACGGTGATCAGCCACCTCGACGCACCCGAGCTGCCGAACCTCGACACCCCGTTCGAGCGGCTGCTCGCGTTCCAGGACGACCGGATCCTCTTCCACGGTCAGCCGGTCGCCGTCGTGGTGGCCACCACGCTGGAGTCCGCGCAGCACGCCGCGAGCCTGGTCGAGGTCACCTACGACGCCGAGCAGCCCGCCACCGACCTGACCGAGGCTCCTCCGGCCGACGACCCCGAGACCTACGCGCGCGGCGACGCGGACGAGGCGTTGCGATCCGCCGCCGTACGGCTGGAGACGACCTACCGGCTGGCCCGCAATCACCACAACGCGATGGAGCCGCACGCCACCGTCGCCCGCTGGGACGGCGACAGGCTCACGGTGTGGGACAAGACCCAGTACGTGGTCGGCACCCAGAACCAGCTCGCGGGCGCCTTCGGCATCCCGCGGGAGTCGGTGCGGGTCATCTCGCCGTTCGTCGGCGGCGCGTTCGGCAGTGCGTTGCGGACCTGGCCGCACGTCACCATCGCGGCTCTCGCCGCCCGTATGACGGACCGCCGGGTCAAACTCGTCCTGACCCGCAGGCAGCAGTACTTCGGCACGGGTTACCGGCCCGCCTACGAGTACTCGGTACGTCTGGGCAGTGATCGCCGCGGACACCTGACCGCCGTGATCCACGAACTGCGGTCGGAGACCTCCCGTTACGAGACGCACAGGGAGCCCGTCCTGGGCATCGGGCAGATGCTCTACACGACGCCCAATGTCCGTCAGACGCACCGCTCGGTGCCGCTGGACGTGAACGCGGCCACCTGGATGCGCGGCCCCGGCTACGCCACCGCCGCCTTCCCCATGGAGTCGGCGCTGGACGAGCTTGCCCACGAACTGGGCCTCGACCCCATTGAGTTGAGGCTGCGCAACGAACCGGAGGAGGACCCGTCCAGCGGGCTGCCGTTCTCCACCCGACGCCTGCGCGACTGCTACCGCGTCGGCGTCCGCGAGTTCGGCTGGAACCGCCGCAACCCGGAGCCCCGCTCCAGCCGCGACGGCGACTGGCTGTTCGGCACCGGTGTGGCCACCGGCGTCTACGACGTCGTACGCAGCGCCGCCCAGGCCTCGGTCCGGCTCGACGCGGACGGCACCGCACTGGTCGAGAGCTCGGCCAGCGACATGGGCCCCGGCACGTACACCTCCATGACGCAGGTCGCCGCGGACGCCCTCGGCCTGACCATGCGCAACGTGACCTTCCGGCTCGGCGACTCCCTCATGCCGCCGGCCCCGGCACAGGGCGGCTCGCGGACCATGGCCAGTGTCGGCTCCGCCGTCCAGGACGGCTGCGACAGACTGCGGCAGCAGGCGATCCGACTCGCCGTCGAGGACGAGGACTCTCCGCTGTACGGTGCCGACGCCGCCCATGTCGTCGTACGCGGCGGGCGGCTGCACATGAAGGACAACCCGGCGCAGGGGGAGACCTACCGGCAACTCCTGACGCGCAACGACCGCGGCCACCTGGAGACGCTCGGGACCTTCACCCCACCGTCGGGACCGGCGCGGTTCTCCATGTACGCCTACGGCGCGATGTTCGCCGAGGTCGCCGTGGACGCCCGGCTGGGGCTGGTTCGCGTGCGGCGGATGCTCGGCGTGTACGACGCGGGCCGGATCATCAGCCCCAAGCTCGCCGACAGCCAGGCACTCGGCGCGATGGTCGGCGGCATCGGAGCTGCCCTGCTCGAGCACACAGTGACCGACCACCGCGACGGCCGGATAGTGAACGCCAACCTGGCCGACTACCTCCTCCCGGTCAACGCCGACATCCCCGACCTGCGCGCGATCTACCTCGACGGCGAGGACCCTGAAGCCGACCCCATCGGCGTCAAGGGCCTCGGTGAGATCGTGCAGGTCGGCGTGGCACCAGCCGTGGCCAACGCCGTGTTCCACGCCACCGGGCGCCGGATCCGCGAACTACCCATCACAGCGGAGGCGTTGCTCTGAGCCGAAATCCGCAGACACGAGCCCCCGGGCGGACGGAATCGCCAAGTGGCGAGCCGGGTCCCCGTCGTGCTCCCCGATCCGTCCGGGGGCTGCCACGCACAGCCGCCGGACACCAGGGCCGCCGCCGCGACCACAGTCCCCCACGGCGCGTGGCGGCGGCCCTCCCGATCCGTCGTCCCTCACGGAGACCCCCATGCTGAACATCGCGGACACGCTGTACGACTGGTGCCGCGAGGCACGTCCCTTCGCCCTCGCCACCGTCGTCCAGGTCAGCGGCAGCGCGCCCCTGCCGCCCGGTACCGCACTCGCCGTGGACGCGGACGGCAATGTGGCCGGCAGCGTCTCCGGAGGCTGCGTGGAGGGAGCGGTCTACGAACTGTGCCGCCAGGTCCTGGCCGACTCCGGCGCCCCCGCACGGTCCCGTTTCGGCTACTCCGACGACGACGCCTTCGCCGTGGGCCTGACCTGCGGCGGCGAGATCGACGTGCTGGTGCAGCGAGTGGACCCGGTCGACCAGCCCCACCTCACCCTTGCCCTCGACGAGGTACGGCGAGGCGGACCCGCCGCCGTGGCGCAGGTGGTGGACGGGCCGGAGGAACTCCTCGGCCGCAGCCTGTGCGTTCTCGGCGACGGCAGCGCGTACGACGGAACCCTGGGCGGCGCGCGAGAGAACAGGGCGGTCGCGGCGCAGGCCCGCGCCCTGCTCCGGGCGGGCCGCATCGGGTTGGTCGAGGTGGGAGGGGACGCCGACACCTGCCCCGAACGGCTGACCGTCCTCGTCCACACCCGCGCGCCCCGCCCCCGCATGCTGATCTTCGGCGCCGTCGACTTCGCCGCCGCCCTCAGCCAGGCCGGAGCCTTCCTCGGCTATCGGGTCACTGTCTGCGACGCCCGCCCGGTCTTTGCCACTGCCGCCCGCTTCCCGTACGCCGACGAGGTGGTCGTCGACTGGCCGCACCGTTACCTGGCCGGCACCGAGGTGGACGCCCGTACCGCCGTGTGCGTGCTCACCCACGACGCCAGGTTCGACGTCCCGCTCCTGCGCCTGGCCCTGAGCCTGCCCGTGGGGTATGTGGGTGCGATGGGCTCCCGGCGTACCCACGACCACCGCCTGGGCCTGCTGCGGGAGGCGGGCGTGCCGGAGACGCATCTGGCCCGTCTCCACTCACCGATCGGCCTGGACCTCGGTGCCCGCACCCCTGAGGAGACGGCCGTCTCCATCACCGCGGAGATCATCGCCCATGCCCACCACGGCACCGGGCTGCCTCTCTCCCATGGCTCCGGGCCCATCCACGAGCCCCTTGCCGCGAGGGGTTGGGAACTGCCGCCGGTGTACTGAGCGGGAGTGGCTTTTGGTGACTATGAGTGAGTGCCGGGGTCGGATGCGGCTGTCGATGGCCGCCGAGCAGGACATCGCCGTTGTCGCGGTGGATCCGGCGTACACCAGCCGGTGGGGTGCCCAGCACTGGCAGAAACCCCTGACCACCCCACGACGCAAGATGTCCCGGCACGATGCGGCGAGCATCGCGGTCGGGCGACGCGCCCTCGGGCACCCGATCAGGCTGGGGGCACCTCCCAGGCCCTTAAGGCACTGGGGGAGGACGGCACCGCCCCCGCAGCACCGGAGTGATGCTGCGGGGCATCGGACTGTCCAGGCCCGACCGGAGACCCGGCGGCGTGAGGAACCCCGCCCCCCACCTGCCCGGACCGCGCACCGGATGCGCGCCGCCCGGCGGTGGAGCGAAAGCGGGGAACCAGGGTGCCCAACACCGTTCGGGGCAGCCGGCTGAGCATGAGTCCTGGCACCAGGACTCACTCCCACTCAGTCTTTAGGAACGGTGCCCTGGCAGGTCACTGAACACCGCTACAGGGCACAGCCCGGCCTGCCACATCGCGGCGCCGCGGAGCAGGCTGAATGCTCGTAGGAGATCTCTTCCTCGGCAAGGCCCCCTTTTTTCGATCACAGGAGACAGACGATGGACAAGGACGTAGCGGTCATCATCGGTGCGGGCGGTATCGGCCTGGCGATCGCCCGTCGCGTGGGCATCGGCCGCACCGTGCTGCTCGCCGACTACAGCGAGAAGGCACTGGGCGTCGCCGCCGAGCAGCTGCGTGGCGCGGGCTATGACGTGACCACGCACCTCGTCGACGTCTCGGAGCCCGACGCGGTGGCCCGGCTCGCCGACGCCGCCGCGGAGCTGGGCCCGGTCACACAGGTCGTGCACAGCGCCGGAGTCTCGCCCGTACAGGGCACCACGGAGCAGGTCCTGCACGTCGACCTGCTCGGCACCGCACTGGTCCTCGACGAGTTCGCCCGCGTCATCGCGCCCGGCGGCGCCGGTGTCGTCATCTCCAGCATGGCCGGCCACATGGCGGGCGCCTACCCGTACGACACCGAGCACGCGCTTGCGAGCACCCCTGTCTCCGAACTGCTCGCCCTGCCCTTCCTGGCCCCCGAGAAGGTGGGTGACTCCGGTGCCGCCTACGCCCTGTCCAAGCGGGGCAACGCGCTGCGCGTGCAAGCCGCCGCCGTCGAGTGGGGCAGGCACGGTGCCCGTATCAACTGCATCAGCCCCGGCATCATCTCCACGCCGCTGGCCCAGGACGAGATGTCCGGCCCAGGCGCCGAGGGGTACCGCCAGATGATCGAGACGTCAGCCGCCGGACGCATCGGCACCCCCGACGACGTCGCCGAGGCAGCGGCCTTCCTGCTCGGTCACCAGGCCGGCTTCATCACCGGGTCCGACCTCCTGGCGGACGGCGGTGTGATCGCGGCTCTTCGGGCCGCGCAGGTGTGGCCTGTGGGCCGGGCACAGAGCTGACGCCGAGGGCTCCGCCGGAAACGCGTGAAGGCCCGTCGATCGTCTGCGGCATCGTCGTGGCTGGTCGCGCAGTTCCCCGCGCCCCTTTGGGGCGCTGCCGAACCGTAGTCGGCAGGCGCCCGCTGTCCCACCGCCCCTGAACGCTGCCACCGTCCGCGCCATCGAGAGGAACCCCGCCGTGCCCCGTCCCACTCCGAAAACGCCCTGGGCCGCGGCCTGCGCCGCCGCCGTACTGATGCTCGCGGGCTGTACGTCGGGGAGTTCGGGCGGTGAGGAGGAGCCCGCGTCGGCCGCCGGAACGGACAACGCGGGCTCGGGCTCCTCGCGCGTGCGGGTCCTGCGGACCGTGACGCAGGGACTGAACACCCCGTGGGGCATGGCCGCTTTGCCGGACGGCGACCTGCTGGTCTCCTCCCGCGACGACGGCACGATCACCCGCGTCGACGCGGACAACGGCACGACGACCGAGGCCGGCACCGTGCAGGGAGCGCGGGACCTGCCCGGCGAGGGTGGCCTGCTCGGGCTCGCCGTCTCCCCGGACTTCGCCTCCGACCGCCTGGTGTACGCCTACCTCACGACCACCTCGGACAACCGCATCGTCCGCATGCGGTACGACACCTCGCGCCCACAGGGCGAGCAACTGGGCCGTCCGGAGACCGTGTTGGAAGGAATCCCCACCGGGACCTACCACAACGGCGGTCGGATCGCCTTCGGCCCGGACGGCATGCTCTACGCCGGCACCGGTGAGACGTGGGACAAGCCGATCGCCCAGGACCGGGACTCGCTCGGCGGCAAGATCCTGCGCATGACCCCCGAGGGTCGGCCCGCCCCCGGCAACCCCGAGCCCGACTCGCTCGTGTACTCCTCCGGCCACCGCAACCCGCAGGGTCTGGCCTTCGACGACGACGGGCAGTTGTGGGCGTCGGAGTTCGGGCAGGACACCTGGGACGAGCTGAACCTGATCCGGCCTGGCCGCAACTACGGCTGGCCGGAGGTCGAGGGCAGAAGCGACCGGGCGGGCTTCACCAATCCAGTGGCGCAGTGGACTCCCGCCGAGGCCTCACCCAGCGGCATCGCCTACGCCGAGGGCGCCATCTGGATGGCGAGTCTGCGGGGCGAGCGCCTGTGGCGCATCCCGCTGGACGGCTCCAGGATCGCGGGCGAGCCGTCGGCCGCGCTGGAGGGCTCGTACGGCAGGCTGCGCACGGTTGTCGCGGCGGGCGGTGACAGGCTGTGGCTGGTCACCAGCAACACCGACGGCAAGGGCTCCCCGGAGGACAGCGACGACCGGATCCTGCTGGTCCGGGTGTCCTGAAGGCACACGGCGGGGGCCACCCCCGGCCGAACATCCCGCAGCTGTACGGGAGTTCGGCCGGAGGTGCCGCCGTTCGGTTGGTGCGAGGCGGTCAGCGGGGCGGTGCTTCGACGCCCGTCAGCGCGAGGGACGCTGCCGGAAGCCGGGCACCGTGGATGGTGACCTGCGCGACGGCGGCGTTGAGCTCCTGGAGTTCGTCGGGGCTGAACCTGATCTCTTCGGCGCCGATGTTCTCCAGGAGGTGGGACAGCCTGGTGGTGCTGGGTATCGGTACGATCCACGGCTTCTGGGCCTGCAGCCAGGCGAGGTCGATCTGGGCGGGCGTGGCGCCCTTGCGTACGGCCCAGTCCTGGAGCAGCTGTACCAGTGGCATGTTGGCGGCCATGTTGTCCCGGCTGTTGCGGGGTGCCGCGGTCCGGCGGTCTCCCTCCGTGAACCGGGTGTACGGATTGATCGTGCCGGTCGTGAAGCCCGTGCCCAGGGGCGAAAAGCACACGAAGCCGATGCCGAGTTCCTCGCAGAGCGGCAGGACCTGCTCCTCCGGTCCGCGCCACAGCGTGGAGTACTCGTTCTGGATCGCGGTGAGCGGCAGGACCGCGTGGGCCCGGCGGATGGTCCCCAGTCCCGGCTCGGACAGGCCCCAGTGCCGCACCTTGCCTTGAGCGACGAGGTCCTTCACCGTGTCCGCGACGTCCTCGATCGGGACGGTGGGATCCACCCGGTGCTGGTAGAGCAGGTCGATGTGGTCCGTCCGCAGGCGCCCCAGTATGCCGTCGACGACCTGCCGGATGCGATCGGGACGGCTGTTCAAGCCGGTGTTCGCTCCGGTGTCGGGGTCGATGTTCCAGCCGAACTTGGACGCGATCACCACGTCGTCGCGGACGGTCCGGAGGGCTTCGCCGAGGATGCTTTCCGACTCGAACGGTCCGTACGCCTCGGCCGTGTCGAAGAACGTCACCCCCTGGTCGAATGCTGTACGGACGAGGGCGACCATGTCCCTGCGGCTGGTGACCGGACCGTAGAGGTTGCCCGGCATGGTCTGGGTGCCGAGGCCGATGCCGGAGACCTTCAGGGAGGCGGGCCCGGACCCGAGCCTGCGATGACCGGTCTGTGTGATGGCCGCGGTCACCTGGTTGCGACGGCCGACGGTACCCCTGGCGCCGATGGCGGACGATGCCGCTTGCGCCTGTGCCAGGGTGGCCGGCCCGGCCACCGCCGAGGTGGCTGCCAGACCGGCCGCGCCCATCAGGAAGCCGCGACGACCGCGACCGGTCGAGTTGCCGTTCGGCGTGCTGTCCTGTTCGTGCATGAACTACATCCCTCATGGTCGTCGGTTGAGAGCACCCTCGGTGCGTCACCGCATCACGGCGATGAAGAAGCAGATCGCGCCGGAGATGAGCACCTGGGCACTTCGACCGGCGGCATCGGCCCACGTCCGTGACGTCGGAAGACGGCCAGGCCCGTTCGGTGACGGGCGCGTTGTGTGGTGCCGATGTTGCCGGGGGTCAGCAGGATTCAAGCAGAGGGCCCGCCAGGGTGGGAGGCCGTGCTGTACCACGCAACGGCAGTGCCCCCCAACGCCCGTGCAGAGCCCTCTCGGCCTGGCTCGGGCCGCCCGTAGCGTTTGGTTGCAGGTTCAGGTGTCGACGCCCTGTGAGGTTTCGGCACCTGTGGAGAAGGACTCCTGCCCACGGTTTCTGACGTCCGACGGCCACGGGGTTGCGGCTCACGGGGCCGAGACGGGCTGCGAGCGCGTCAACTCGCGCCGGAGATCGTCGAGACGCTGCCGGTAGCGGGTCACGTTGTCGAGCTTTGTCTGCTCGTAACCGCGGACCTCGTCCGGGAGACCGGCGATGGTCACAGCGAGAGCGTGGTTCGTGGGGTCGAGGAACCGGAGGACCTCTTCGATCACGCGACGGTATTCGGCGATCAGCTCGCGCTCCACCCGCCGCACATGGGCGTAGCCGAAGAGGTCGAACGGTGTGCCGCGCAGCCGTCGCGCGCCGGCGAGCAGGCGGAACACCGAGGTGAACCATGGGCCCAGGGAGACCTTCCCGCGCATGCCCGGACCGGCCGGTCACGTCGGCCGGCCGCACCGACCTCACGCGACCAAGGGAGGCGTCCTCTGTCGTCCTGTCGTCCTGAAGCACCGGCCGGCGGCACACGGAGAGCTCCTTTGACCCGGCCCCTTCAGGGATGACGTGCCGGCCGACCACCGTCTCACGGAATCGCCGCAGGGCAGGAGGCGCGCGAACCCACATCATCGACCCAGTCGATGCCGATCATGGCGATCCAACCAAGTCGCCCCAGATCGGCCAGGTCTGAGCCGCCGGCACGACCGGCTTTGACAGCCAACCCAGTCCGCGCAGGTCAGAGACTTCGACCGGATTGGGTTGGTTGTCAACGGACAGCGACACGTCGGAGGCTCGGGCCACAAGCTGGGAGCACCGCAGGCCGGCCCCACCCGACCCGGCCGATGCGGCGCTACGCCCGTCGGGACGCGGATGCCGTTCGAGACGACATCCGCGTCGCGGGAATTCTCTCTGCATGCCGATCGAGTCCAGGCGGCGTTTCGGTGCTCAGACCCGTGTCGGTACGTCGACCCTTGCCGACCGGTCAGGAGAAAAAGACGGGCAGGCGCGGAACATAGGGTGCTTCAAGAGCGTCGACCTCGTCGTCGGTCAGCTCGATGTCGAGCGCGGCGACGGCGTCGGCGAGGTGGTGCGGCTTGGTGGCGCCCACGATCGGGGACGAGACCACCGGGTTCCTGAGGACCCAGGCCAGTGCGATCTGCGCCATGGACACCCCGCGCCCCTCGGCGATCTTCTGCACCGCGTCGACGATGGCCTTGTCGCTGTCGAGGAAGAGCGGCCGGCCGTTCATGTCGACCTGACGGTCCTCCTCCGACCTGCGCGTCGTGCCCTGCTCGCCCCAGGGGCGGGTCACCCTTCCCCCGGCAAGGGGGCTCCAGGGGATGCTGCCCACGCCCTGGTCGGCGAGCAGGCCGTACATCTCCCGCTCCTCCTCGCGGTGGATCACGCTGTAGTGGTCCTGCATGGACACGAACTTCGTCCAGCCGTTGGCCTCCGCGGCGTGCTGCATCTTGGCGAACTGCCACGCCCACATCGACGAGGCGCCGATGTAGCGGGCCTTGCCCGCTTTGACCACGTCGTGCAGCGCCTCCATCGTTTCCTCGACCGGTGTCGCGGGGTCGAAGCGGTGGATCTGGTAGAGGTCGACGTAGTCGGTGTCCAGCCGTCGCAGCGAGGCGTCGATCTGCTCCATGACGGCCTTGCGCGAGAGCCCCGAGCCGCCCGGCCCCTGATGCATGGGCTGGAACAGCTTCGTGGCGAGGACGATGTCGTCGCGCTGGGTGTACTTCCGTAGCGCGCGTCCGACGATCTCCTCCGAGGTGCCCAGGCCGTAGATGTTGGCGGTGTCCCAGAACGTGATGCCGAGTTCGACGGTCTGCCGGAAAATCGGCTCTGCCGCCGTGTCGTCGAGCACCCATGGCATCCGTTTCGCGGGATCGCCGAAGCTCATGCAGCCGAGCGCGATACGGCTGACCTTCAGGCCCGAGGTTCCCAGACGCGTGTACTCCATGACCAACTTCCTCTGACTGATCTGTGGGACTGCTCTGTTGTCGTGTTCGGCCGATGCCGGCTCAGTAGTAGCGGCCACCGGTCGGGGTGGGCAGGGCGTCGAGTTCGGCGAGGTCCTCGCCGCTGAGCCGCACGTCGGCCGCGCCGGCGTTGTCGAGCAGGTACTTGGGGGTCTTGGTGCCGGGGATCGGGACGACGTACTCGCCCTGGGCCAGCACCCACGCCAACGCCACCTGAGCAGGGGTGGCACCGATGCGGTCGGCGATCTCGCGGACCTTGTCGGTGATGGCGCGGTTGATCGCCAGAGCGTCGTCCTGGAAGCGGGCCAGGCCGCGCCGGAAGTCCTCCCGCGGCAGGTCGTCGTTCGAGGAGAAGCGGCCGGTGAGGAAGCCCTTGCCGAGCGGTGAGTACGGCACGAAGGCCATGCCCTGCTCCTCGCAGTACGGCAGCACCTCGGTCATCCAGTCCCGCGTCCACAGCGACAGTTCGGACTGCACCGCCGTGACCGGGTGCACGGACTGGGCCCGCCTGATCTGCTCGACGCTCACCTCGGACAGACCGATCGCGCGGGCCTTGCCCGCCTCCACCGCCTCCGCCAGCGCGCCCACACTCTCCTCGATCGGCACACTCGGATCGACGCGGTGCAGGTAGTAGAGGTCCACGTGGTCCGTGCCCAGGCGCCCGAGACTCTCATCGAGAGAACGACGGATGTGCTCCGGACGGCCGTCGAGACCGGTGACAGCACCGTCCTTGGCCAGCACGCCGACCTTGGTGGCCAGTACGGTGCGCTCCCGGTGGCCGTCTGCCAGAGCTCGCCCGACCAACTGCTCGTTCGTGTAGGGGCCGTACACGTCGGAGGTGTCCAGCAGGGTCATTCCCAGGTCGAGGGCCTGATGGATCACCGAGACCATCTCGGCCTCGTCGCGCGGGGTCGCCTGGTCGTAGCTGAAGCTCATGCCCATGCAGCCCAGGCCGACGACGCCGACCTGGGGTCCCTTGGTACCGAGGGTGGTGGTACGCATGCTGTTCGTCCTTTCGGTCTTCGGTGGGTCGGACCGGTGTTCGGTGCGCGGGCGACGCACCGGCCGGGGGAGTGCTGTGTCAGTCCGCGAACCCGGTGCGGGAGGCTCCGGTCCTCGACGCGTGCGCCGAGTCGGACGCCGCCAGGTCGAGCAGGACCATCGCGTCGTACTCGGTGCTGCCGGGCTCGGCGTGGTACACGACCAGCCGGTGGCCGGGTGTGCCCTCCAGTTGCATCGACTGGTAGCCGAGGGTGAGGTCGCCGACGTCCGGGTGGTGGAACGTCTTGCTGCCATACGAGTGGCCGCGGACGTCGTAGCGTTCCCACAGGCGGGCGAACTCCGGGCTCTTGAGCAGGAGTTCACCGGCGAGCTGGGTGAGGTCGGGGGCGTCCGGATCGGTGCCGGCCAGGGCCCGCAGGCGGGCTACGCAGCCGCGGACCTGGTTGCCCCAGTCGTCGAAGAGGTCGCGGGCGGTGGGGTGGAGAAAGACGTAGCGCGCGATGTTGCGCTGTCTCGCCGGCCAGTCCTCCATTCCGGCGAGCAGTCGCAGTCCGCCCGGGTTCCAGGCCAGTACGTCGCCCGTGCGGCTGACCACGTGCGCGGGCTGGGGCCGCATGGCCTCCAGCAGGAGCTTCACTCCGGGCCGAACGGAGCGGCTGGGCGCGGTGGGCCGTTCCGGAGCGGTACGGGCGGCGTGCGCGGCCAGGCTGCGCAGGTGGTCGTGTTCCGGCTCCTCCAGCCGGAGGGCGCGGGCGAGGGAGTCGACGACGGACGGGCTGGGGTTGGTCTCCTTGCCGCGCTCCAGCCGGGTGAAGTAGTCGATGCTGATCCCGGCGAGGGTGGCCAGTTCCTCACGGCGCAGTCCAGGCGTACGACGCGGGCCGGTACCGGGTGGCAGGCCGACCTCCTCGGGGGTCACCTGGGCCCGTCGGGCGCGTAGGTAGCGCCCCAGCTCGGTGCCGCTGCTGTGTTGCTCACGATCCATGTCTTCCGAGTGTGGGGACGCCACGACCTGGGTGGAAGGCGGGTGGGGTGCCCTGTCACGGCACTGAACAGCACTCCGGGCTGCAACGCGGTCTGCCACATGGCGAGCCGGAGGCGCAGGCTTGATGCTCGTAGAACGTCTCCGCTCCCGGCAGCCGCGCACCGCGACGATCCAGCGCGTGGCCGCGCTCGGAAGGCCACTCGGAAGGCCACGGGGACGGACTCGGCGGCCACCCGGCTGCCCGGCACCACCCCGTCCTTTTGGAGAAACCGTGCTCACCGTCAACGCCTATGCCGCGACCTCCGCGACCGAACCGCTCGCCCTGACCACGATCGAGCGTCGTGACGTCGGTCCGCACGACGTCCTCATCGAGATCAAGTACTGCGGCATCTGTCACTCCGATTCCACTTCGTCCGCGGTGAGTGGGGCCCGCAGACCTACCCGGTCGTCCCCGGCCACGAGTTCGCCGGCATCGTCACCGAGGTCGGCTCCGAGGTCACCAAGCATGCTGTCGGCGACCGGGTCGGCGTCGGTTGCATGGTCAACTCCTGCCGCGAGTGCGCGAATTGCCTCAAGGGCGAGGAGCAGTACTGCCTCAAGGGCAACACCCTGACGTACGGCGCCGTCGACAAGGACGGCACGCTCACCCAGGGCGGCTACTCCACCCACGTCGTGGTGACCGAGGACTTCGTCGTACGCATTCCCGAAGGGCTCGGGCTGGACGAGGCGGCCCCGCTGCTGTGCGCGGGCGCCACGACGTACTCCCCGCTGCGCCACTGGGGCGCGGGCCCCGGCAAGAAGGTCGCCGTGATCGGCCTGGGCGGTCTCGGCCACCTGGGCGTCAAGCTCGCACACGCGATGGGCGCCGAGGTCACCGTCCTGTCGCAGTCGCTGAAGAAGATGGACGACGGCCTGCGCCTGGGCGCGGACGCCTACTACGCCACCAGCGACCCGGAGACCTTCGAGAAGCTGGCGGCACCTTCGACGTCATCCTGAACACCGTGAGCGGGAACCTCGACCGGGGCGCCTACATGAACC
Source organism: Streptomyces sp. CA-210063 (assembly GCF_024612015.1). NCBI lineage: Bacteria > Bacillati > Actinomycetota > Actinomycetes > Kitasatosporales > Streptomycetaceae > Streptomyces > Streptomyces sp. CA-210063. Next base: position 1,786,462 of record NZ_CP102512.1, on the reverse strand, counting down.
TGCTGGCCCTGGACGGTGCGTTCGTCACCCTGGGCGCCTCCTCGGAACCGGAGATCTCGTTCCCCACGTTCGCCGTTGTCGCCAACCGCCGTGTGTTCACGTACTCGCTGATTGCCGGCATCCGTGAGACCCAGGAGATGCTCGACTTCTGCGCCGAGCAGGGCATCGGCGCGGAGATCGAGGTCATCCCGGCCGAGAAGATCAACGAAGCGTACGAGCGCGTCCTCGCCTCCGACGTGCGCTACCGCTTCGTGATCGACACCTCGACGCTGGCCTGATCAGCGGGCCCTCACTGGGTGTCAGGGGACGGTGAGAACGACCTTGCCGTGGGCCTGGTGGGAGCGGAGCCGTTCGGCGGCCTGGGCGGAGGTGTCGAACGACAGTGTCGTGTCGATCAGGGGCCGTACCCGTCCGTCGGCGACCGCGGGCAGCAGTTGCCGGCCGGCCGTAGCGATGACGGAGCCGAGTTCGGCGGGCTGGGTGAAGCCGAAGGAGACTCCCCGGACGCGCAGGTGACGGTAGGACAGGGCGTCCAGGTCGATGGTGGAGGCAGCCTGGTCGAGGCGGCCGATGTTGACCACGGACCCGTCGGTGCGGGTGGCGGGCAGGCAGGCGGCGAAGGTCTGGCCGCCGACGTGGTCCAGGGCCACGTCCATGCCCTCGCCGCCGGTCGCGTTCAGCACTGCCTGGGCCAGATCCTGCTCACCGGTGACGATGACGGTGTCGGCTCCGGCCTTCTCCAGGAGTTGCCGCTTGGCGGACGACCGGGTGGTGGCGATGATCCGGCTCGCGTTCAGGGCGCGGGAGATCTGCACGCCGATCAGGCCGATGCTGGAGGTGGCGCCGGTGATGAGCACCGACTGTCCGGCCTGGAAGTCGGCCACGGTGAGGGCGCCGTGTTCGGTCAGCAGCCCGGTGGGCAGCGCGCACGCTTCCTCGTAGCCGAGTTCGTCGGGGACGGGCAGGACGTGGCGGTGATCGGCCAGGACGTACTGGGCGAAGCTGCCCGGTGTCGTGCCCATCACGCGGCTGCCGACGGCAGGCGTCTGGACGCCCTCCCCGACGGCGGAGACCTCACCGGCGAACTCGAAGCCGGCCTGGTACTCCTTGCCCGTGCCGCCGGAGGTGGAGTCGGCGGCGGCGAGCATGGAGGCGTCCGCGTTGTTGAGCGCCACCGCGTGGGCGCGCACCACGACCTGACCGGGACCCGGCTGCGGTACGGGGACCTGACGTGGTGTCCAGTCGGGTCCGGCCCCGCCGAACAGGGCGGTCATCGTCTCGGGCATGGGCACTTCTCCTTGGCGTACGGGGTCAGTGGCTGCGGGTGCGCGGTGCGGTGTACTGCTCGTCGGTGATGTGCTCCAGCCAGGTGGTTTCGGGCCTGTCGTCGTCCGGGGCCGTGCCGTCCCACAGGGCGAGGTGCTGCATGAAGTGTTCTTCGGCGGCGCCGTGCCAGTGCTCCTCGCCGGGCGGGCAGGTCACCGTCTCGCCGGGGTGCGCCTCGTAGACGGTGCCGTCACGGGTGCCGATCAGGGCGATGCCGGCGACGACGTGGAGGGTCTGGCCGACGGCGTGATGGTGCCAGGCGGTACGGGCGCCGGGGGCGAAGCGCACCATGTTGGCGCGGATTCGGGACGGCTCCTGGCCTGCGTGGATGACGTCGAACCAGACGTCACCGTTGAACCAGCCCTCGGGTCCCTTGCCGGTGGGCTGCGGCTTGACGAATTCCATGAGTGTTCCTTGAGTCGTTCGGGTGGTTGGGGCCGGGTGGTCAGGCGGCGTCGTCGTGGGAGAGGCCGGTGCCCAGGGCGCGGGAGGCGCTCGCCTGGTCGGTGATTTCCTTGCCCTTGCCCTCGGCCGTGGGAATCGCGTCGTCGCCGGCGACGAACCGCAGTGGCGGCTGGTCCAGGTCGATGACCTTCAGCAGGGCGTCGGCGAGCTTGGCGGGATCGCCGGCCTGTTGACCGTTCATGGACTGCCACATCTTCTTGGTCTCGGCGGTGCGCTCGGCGTAGTCGTCGAGGGACAGTTCCGCCCAGCTGGTGGAGGCGTCCACCAGCAGTTCGGTGCGGAAGAAGCCGGGTTCGACGATCGTGGTGCGGATGCCGAACGGTTCCAGGTCGAAGTGCAGGGACTCCATCCAGCCCTCGACGCCGAACTTGGAGGCGGCGTAGGCGACGCAGAACTCCTGGCCGACCAGGCCGGCGATCGACGAGATGGTGACGACGTGACCGGCGCGCTGGGAGCGCATGACGGGCAGGACGGCGCGGGTGACGTTCATCGGGCCGAACAGGTTCGTCTCGATCTGCGCCCGCATCTGGGCGTCGGAGATCTCCTCGAAGTAGCCGGCCTGGAAGGTGGCGGCGTTGTTGATCAGCACGTCGATACGGCCGAACTTCTCCGTGGCGGCCTGGGCCGCGGCGCGGGCGGCGTCCGGGCTGGTGATGTCCAGGGAGGTGGCCAGCAGGTTGTCCCGCTCCCCGCCGAGGGCGTCGATGACCTTCTGCGGGTTGCGGGCGGTGGCTACAACCTGGTGACCGGCGTCCAGGGCCTGCCGGGCGATGTCGGTGCCCAGGCCGCGCCCGGCACCGGTGACGAAGATGACCTTGCTCATGGGGAGTGCTTCCTGCTGTCGAGGGGGAGGGGCCGCCCAGAGGGGGCTCAGCTCAGCGTGGCGATGTCGATGACGAACCGATAGCGCACGTCGGAGGCCAGAACACGCTCGTACGCCTCGTTGATCTTCTCGGCCGGGATGACCTCGATCTCGGAACCGATGCGGTGCTCGGCGCAGAAGTCGAGCATCTCCTGCGTTTCGCGGATGCCTCCGATCAGGGAGCCGGCGAGGGCCCGCTGTCCGCCGAGGAGGGTGAAGACGTTGAGTGAGACGGGTTCGGCGGGAGCGCCGACGTTGGCCATGATGCCGTCCGTGGCAAGCAGCGACAGGTAGGCGTCGAGGTCGATCCGGGCGCTGACCGTGTTCACGATGACGTCGAAGGTACCGGCGAGCTGCTCGAAGGTGGCCGGGTCGCTGGTGGCGTGGTAGTGGTCGGCGCCCAGACGCAGACCGTCGTCCATCTTCTTCAGCGACTGGGAGAGCACGGTGACCTCGGCGCCCATCGCGTGCGCGAGCTTGACGGCCATGTGGCCCAGCCCGCCCAGGCCGACGACGGCCACCTTCTTGCCGGGGCCCGCGCCCCAGCGGCGCAGCGGTGCGTAGGTGGTGATGCCCGCGCACAGCAGTGGCGCGGCGGCGTCGAGTCCGATGCCCTCGGGGATGCGGAGGACGAAGTCCTCGGTGACGACGATGTGGGTGGCGTAGCCGCCCTGGGTGAGGCGACCGTCCTCGCCGAGGGAGCCGTAGGTGAGCGTGTTGCCCTGGAGACAGTACTGCTCCCGGCCCTTGCGGCAGTTGACGCATTCTCGGCAGGAGTCGACCATGCAGCCGACGCCCACCCGGTCGCCCACGGCGTACCGGGTGACGTCGGAACCGACCGCACTGACGACGCCGGCGATCTCGTGGCCGGGAACCAGAGGGTATGTCTCCTCCCGCCAGTCGCTGCGGGCGTGGTGGATGTCGGAGTGGCAGATGCCGGTGTACTTGATCTCGATGAGGACATCGTGCGGGCCGACCTCGCGTCGGTCGACCGTCATGGGGACGAGCGGCTCGGTCGCGGAGGTCGCTCCGTACGCGTTGACGGTGAACATGGTTCTCCAATCAGTACCGGTGCGGGTACGTCACGGGTGGGTGGTTCCTGCCCGGCAGTCCGGGACGAGTTGGCCCCTGCCGGCGCCTGCCGCGTCGCGCGGTCACTCCCCGGCGGGGTAGTCCGTGGACTTAGCCAGGTCCCGCTGCGACTCGAAGTCGGCGGTCCTCTTGCGCAATACGTCGAGGGTGGAGTCCAGGGCTTGCGAGCCGAGGATCATCCGCATGGGGGCGGGCTTGACGTCGACGGATTCGATGATGCGCGCGGCCATGCGCTGCGGGTCCCCGGGCGCCAGGCCGTTCGCGGGGTCGAGCATCGCCTTGAAGGCGTGGGCGGGGGTGGCGTCGTAGACCTCGGTGAGGTCGGCGACTCGTGCGCTGCCGTAACGGAACTCGGTGCGGGCACCGCCCGGTTCGACGATCGTCATGCCGATGCCGAACGGAGCGACCTCCTGGGCGACCGACTCGACGAAGCCTTCGATGCCCCACTTGGTCGCGTGGTACAGGGAGTTGCCGGGGAAAGCGACCTGGCCGCCGTAGGAGGAGAGCTGGATGACGCGTCCGCCGGCCTGTGCGCGCAGATGCGGGAGGGCCGCACGGATCAGGGTGATGGAGCCGGCGAGGTTGGTGGCGATGATGTGGTCCACCTGCGTGTCGGTGAGTTCCTCGGCGGCGCCGAACAGCCCGTACCCGGCGTTGGAGACGATCACGTCGACGCGACCCGACGCGAACGCCTCGTCCACCATGGCGCGGACCGCGGTGGTGTCGGTGACGTCAAGGATCTTCGCCTGGAAGGCGTCCGGATACCGCTTGCGCAGGTCGGTCACCTTGTCCAGGGAGCGGACCGTGCCGATGACGCGGTCTCCGCGCTCCAGCAGCTGAGTGGTCAGGGCGCGTCCGAAGCCGCTGCTGACGCCCGTGATGAGCCAAGTGCCTGTGGTCATGCTTCTTCCTTCGGGCCCGGGGCGCCCGGGGACGGGGTCACGGCGTCGACGGCGCTCAGGGCGTTGAGGGTGCGGGGATAGCCGATGAACGGCAGCAGGCCGGTGAGGACGGCGATCAGAGTGGCACGGGTGTTGCCCACGTTCAGGTTGGCCGCCACGTGTCCACGTACCTGTGCGTCCGCGCCGCCGAGCGCGGCCAGCAGTGCGAGGGTGAGCAGCTCGCGGGTGGGGACGTCGAGGCCCGTGCGGGTGTAGTGGTCGCCGAAGCAGTTGGCGCTCAGCAGTTCCTGGACGTGCTGCTGGTCCTCGGGAGCATTGGCGTACAGGGCGTCCACCGTCGCGTCGCCCACGATCCGCTTCTGCACCGCCAGACCTTCCGCCATTCGGGTGGCGGGGGTGGTCGCGGACCGGCCTTCGAGCGGCAGTCGCACGCCGCGGTCGGTGAGCGTTTCGTTGGTGGCGTGCAGGAAGTCGAAGACGCGGGCCATTCCGGCGTACGGCACCGCCTGGTAGACGATCTCCTTCGCCTCCACCGGGGTGACGCCGACGGTGAGGGCGGCGCCGAGCATGATCCGGTACTCCGCCACCGCGCCGACGCCGATCATCGCGGCGAGTTGCGTCATCAGCCGCGTGCGCTCGGGCAGATCGGCGGTGTGGCGCAGTACCTCGTCGAAGGCGAAGTTGTCGAAGAGCTCGATCAGCTCCGGATCGGTGACCGCGAGGGTGGAGGCGTGGCCGGGGAACAGCCGCTCATGTGCCGCCGCGGCGGCTTCGTTGGGCTCGCGATGTGTCATGGCCGCCTCCAGGACCCGGTGCAGGGAGCGGATGGACTCCGCCTGGCCGGTGCCCGAGTCGGTGTAGCCACGGGACATGCCCATCGCGCCGACCGGATCCGGGAAACCCCCAGGTCCCGCCGCTTGATGTGCTGCATCGCTTGTTCCCTCTCCTCATTCGTCTCCCCGGCGCGTTGTCACGGGCTGGACATGTGACGCGGGACCTGCCAGGCGGCAGCGCCCTCCGGCCCGTGCCCCCTGTGCACAGGCCCCGACGTTCTCCAGGGTGCCCCGGTACGCCGATGACAGGCAGGCCCCGGTGTTCCGGGGAGCGGCCAGCCATGGTGTGACAGGGCACCCCTGATCAGGCATGTCACAGTGACGGCGGGGAATGACCGGCGTCACGGCACCCGAGCACAGCGGCGACGACGAACTGGGACGCTTCCTACCCGGAAACGGGCCACGTGCTGCCGGCCCGCCGTGGTGGAGTACGTGGCCCGGCAAGTGAGGGTGCCGGCCGGAGCATGTGCCCCGGCTCGGACCTGAGGGCGCGCTTGTCAGGCGTAGACGAGCTCGGCCTGCCACTGGTCCTTCGGCTGGTGGTGCAGGTCGAGGTAGGCGGCGGCCAGGGCGTCGGGAGCGAAGCGCGGGTCCTCGCCGCCGATGTTGCCGGCAACCGTGACGGTGGAGACGTGCACGCCCGAGCCGTGCTGGTCGGCGTGGAGGGCATGGACGTAGGCACGCAAAGCAGCCTTGCCCGCCGACATCGTGGTGTATTCGGGCGAGGGGTGGAGGGCGAAACCGCCACCGGTGAAGAGCAGACTGCCCCGGCCGTCCCGCAGGAGAGGAAGGACCGTCCGGGTGGCGACCACGGCCCCGGTGACATTCACCGCGAGAGCCTGCGCCCATGCCGCGGCGTCCAGCCCCGTGGGAGTGTCAGCCTGCATCACGGCTGCGTTGTAGACGAGGACCTCCGGCGCGCCGAGGCCGTCCGCCGCCCGGCCGAGCGCGGTCCGCAGATCTTCGGGGTCCCCCGCATCGGCCCGGTACGCGGCCGCCACAAAGCCCTGGCCGGTCAGCTCCGCCGCCTGCTTCCCGAGGCGGTCCGCGTCGCGGCCGAAGAGCGCGACCGGATGACCGTCCCGTGCGAAAGCCTCCGCGAGCGCCAGGCCGAGGCCGGGGCCGACACCGACGATGAGGGCGGTTCCTTTGTTCATATCTCGCTCTTCTCCAGATGTCCTGCCGTCCCTGGGACAGCGGTGATCCACGTCATGCATGCGGCGGATGTCCGCACATGCGGTGCTCCATCCATGCAACAGGCAGAGCGGCCGATGAGGGAGAGCCTGCTGATCCAGGTACTGACAGGGCACCCCACCCCATCGGCAAGGGACCTAATCTCGAAGAATGGACAGGCGCAAAGAGATCCGTGAATTCCTGACTTCCCGCAGGGCCAGGATCACGCCCGAGCAAGCGGGCCTGCCCGTCTACGGCAAGGCCTCCCGGCGGGTCCCGGGCCTGCGCCGCGAAGAGGTCGCGCTCCTGGCCGGAGTCAGCGTCGACTACTACACGCGGTTGGAACGCGGCAACGCCCGCGGGGTCTCCGACAGCGTCCTGGACAACATCGCGCGAGCGCTCAGGCTCACCGAGGACGAAGGGGCCCACCTCTTCGACCTGGTCCGCGCCGCGAACGCCACCACCCGGACGCGCCGGGCCACCAGAGCACAGATACGTCCCGCCATCCAGCGCGTCCTGGACGCTCTTGCCATCCCCGCCCTCGTGTGGAACGGACGCTTCGACACTCTGGCCGCCAACCGCCTGGGGCGGGCCCTGTTCTCCCCGTTGTTCCAGGACCAGGCCTCGTCCGTCAACAACGCCAGGTTCGTCTTTTTCGACCCGCGGGCGCAGGAGTTCTTCGGCGACTGGGAGGGCGTCGCCAACGACACCGTTGCCGTACTGCGCTGGGAAGCCGGTCGCGCCCCCTATGACAAGGCACTGACCGACCTGGTCGGCGAGCTGTCCACGCGCAGCGAGTTCTTCCGCACCCGCTGGGCAGCACACAACGTGCAGCCGCATCGCAATGGCGTCAAGGAGTTCCGCCACCCCGTCGTCGGCGACCTCACCCTGGCCTACGAGTCGATGTCCATCGACGCCGACACCGGCCTGACCCTCATCTCCTACAGCCCTGCACCCGGATCGCCCTCCGAAGACGCGCTCCAACTCCTCGCCACCTGGGCAGCCACCATCGACCGCGAGCGGGCTGCCCATCCGGCGCCCGAGCCCGACCCACGGGAGAACCGCTGAGGTCATCGGGCGAAACCGTCACCGGTCCGCTGCGTGGCCGGACCGAATCGTGCCTGCGCCTTGCCCGCCCGCAGGCAGTGCCCGTGGGGTGCCCTGGCACACCACTGAACCCCGCTCCCCGGCCCAACTCGCCCTGCCATCCGACGAGCGCAGCGAGCAGGCTGGGGGTGAACTGAAGATCCGTTCCGAACGACCCGCGGAGCACTGGAGCCATGAAGCACATCAAGCTGGGGGACCTGGACGTCTCCCGCATCGGCCTGGGCACCATGACGATGTCCGGCGTCTACCTCAGCCCCGGGGAGACCCCCGACGACACCGAGTCCATCCGTGCCATCCACCGGGCGCTCGACCTCGGCCTCACCCTGCTCGACACGGCGGAGGCCTACGGTCCCTTCGTCAACGAAGAACTCGTCGGGCGGGCCATCAAGGACCGCCGCGACCAGGTTGTTCTGTCCACGAAGTTCGGCATGTACTCGCACACCAGCGGCGGCATGGGCCACATCGACGGCACCCCGGCCAACCTCCGCACCGCGCTCGAAGGCTCCCTCAAGCGGCTCGGCACGGACCACATCGACCTCTACTACCAGCACCGCGTCGATCCCAACACGCCCGTAGAGGAGACCATCGGCGCCCTCTCCGACCTGGTCACCGAGGGCAAGATCCGCCACATCGGCCTGTCCGAGGCGGCGCCCGAGTCGATCCGTCGTGCCCACGCCGTGCACCCGATCGCCGCACTGCAGTCGGAGTACTCGCTGTGGACGCGGGATGTGGAGGCGGAGATCCTGCCGCTGCTGCGGGAGCTGGGCATCGGTCTGGTGCCCTGGTCGCCGCTGGGCCACGGCTTCCTCACCGGCACAATCCGTGCCACCGAGCACTTCGAAGCGAACGACTGGCGGGCGAACAACCCCCGCTTCACGGAGGAGAACCTCAAGAGCAACCTGCGCATCGTCGAGGAGGTCGAGGCCGTCGCCGCCGAGGTCGACGCCACTTCCGCGCAGGTGGCCCTGGCCTGGCTGCTGGCCCAGGGCGACGACATCGCCCCGATCCCCGGCACCAAGCGGGTCTCCCGCGTCGAGGAGAACACCGCCGCCGACGCCATCGCACTGACCGCCGAGCAGCTCACCCGCCTGAACAACCTCGCCCCCGCCGCCGGCGACCGCCTCCACGAGGCGGGCATGCGGCTGGTCAACCGCTGACCCGGCCCGCCCGACGACCTTCGGAAGGAACACATGCGTACCACCACACTCGGCCCGGGCGGACCCGAGGTCGGCGTCATCGGCCTGGGCTGTATGGGCATGAGCTTCGGCTATGACCAGGCCACCCCGCGCGACGAGGCCGAACTGATCTCGGTGATCCACCAGGCCCTCGACCTGGGGATGACCCTGCTGGACACTTCCGACGTGTACGGCCCCCTCACCAACGAGCAGTTGCTCGGCCGTGCGCTTGCCAACGGCCACCGGGAACGAGCGGTGCTGGCCACCAAGGTCGGCGCCCTCACCCGTAACGCCCAGGGGAAACCTGTACCCGGACTGAACAACCGTCCGGAGCACATCCGTCGTTCTCTCGATGAGAGTCTCGGGCGCCTCGGCACGGACCACGTCGACCTGTACTACCTGCACCGCGTCGACCCGGATGTGCCGATCGAGGAGAGCGTGGGCGCGCTGGCGGAGGCCGTGTCGGCGGGCAAGGCCCGCGCGATCGGTCTGTCCGAGGTGAGCGTCGAGCAGATCAGGCGGGCCCAGTCCGTCCACCCGATCACCGCGGTGCAGTCCGAACTGTCGCTGTGGACGCGGGACTGGATGACCGAGGTCCTGCCGTACTGCGAGGAGCAGGGCATCGCCTTCGTACCGTACTCCCCGCTCGGTAAAGGCTTCCTCACCGGCCGCTTCACCTCCTTCGACGACCTGCCCCAGGACGACTTCCGACGCGGTCTGGCCCGCTTCCAGCAGGACGCCCTGCGCGTCAACTTCGCCCTCGCGGAGAAGGTCCGCGAGATGGCCGAACGCATAGGCGCCACCCCGGCGCAGGTGGCGCTGGCGTGGGTCCTGGCCCAGGGTGAGTACGTCGTCCCGATCCCCGGCACCAAGACCCCCAAGTACCTGCTGGACAACGCCGGCGCGGCCGATGTCCAGCTCAGCGCCGAGGACCTCGCCGAGCTCGACGCCCTACCCACCCCGCAGGGCGGCCGCTACTACTGAGCGGCCCGTGCCCAACTGATCCCCGACCACCGAGTGACGGCGCGCCCCACGACTTCGAGGAGGCGCGCCGTCCGCTCGCAGGAGGTTCGGGTGCCCCGTCCGGCAGCACCTCTCGCCATCGCGGCGCCTGTTCGGTGCGTCTGTCAGTCGTAGTCCTCGATCCGCCATTCGTCGTGCCAGTCCACGAAGGCCATCTCTCCTTCGAAGCGGAGGGGCAGCCAGACGTAGTCCGCGATGGAGGTGTCGGGGTCGATCAGTTCCTGGGGGAGCACGGCGGCGTCCTCCGTGGCTTCTCCGGAGAAGCGCCTGCGCATCTCATCCTGGATCGGCTCGGCCAGGTCGGGTGCCAGGCCGGGCAGCCATCTGTCGGCCAGGGCGATGTAGAGGTCCTTCTTGTGCGGATGCCTGAAGACCGAGCTGATCTGGGAGCGGTACGAGGTGCCGGAGGCATCGTGGGGATGCGGGTCGCCCAGCACGGTCCACGGGCCGTGGAAGGTCCGCGCGACCGCCACCTCCGACCGGTTGGGCGCGTAGCCGGTGGTACCCGAAGTGATCAGGTAGTGCAGTCCGTTGCGTGTGAAGTGCGCCGGTGCCTCACGGACGTACGGCGGGTGCGGGTGCGGGAAGTGGGTCGAGTAGTAGCCGGTGACATCCGTGTAGTCGTCGGTCAGGTCGGCGCAGATCAGCTCGCTGTGCACGCGCTCGAAGTAGTAGTACGCCTTGCCGTCGTCGGGATGGACGGCGAGGTCGAAGTCGCCGGCGTTCATGCCGAGCGGGCGCAGCCCCGTGCGGACGACGCGGTAGGGGCCGAGGAAGTCGTCGGCGACGAGGACGGTGCTCTCCTGGGTGTGCCCCTCACCCATGATCTTGATCCAGCACACGTACCCCTTGGTCGTCGCGTTGAAGATGATGTGGGGGCGGTCGACCTGCTGGGCTGGGTGGAGAGGAGACTTCGGGTCGTCCGGCTCGGGCGGGATGATCAGCCCCCGGTCCTCCCAGTTGTAGAGGTCGGTGGAGGCGTAGCAGCGGATTCCCCAGTGCCAGATGCCGCTGCCGGGCTTCGTCCTCTCCTTGTTCTCCCCGTACCAGTAGAACGTTCCGTCGAGGTACGTGATCGACCCGCCGTGCGCCTGGATGCGGCGGCCGGCGGTGTCGTACCAGACCTGGCCCGGACGTATGGACGACCGGGGCGGTGGCGGTGTGGTCACTTCGAAGCCCCCTGCACGGTGTCGAGTGCGTCGACGAGCTGCCAGACGGAGCGGGCTCGGGCGTAGGCCGCGTACCGCGAGATGTTCGGGTTGGCCACGAACCAGGACTCCGGTGTGGCGAAGGCGTGTCCCAGGGTCGTGGCGCCGTCGTCGTAGATCCGGTTCGCCACGGCCTCGCTCATCTTCAGGGCCTTGGCTATGAGTTTCCCGTCACCGGTCGCGCGGCCGATGTGCACGGCGGCCGCGGTCGCCATCCAGGTGGTGCCGGGCCACACGTCGGCGATCTCCGGGACGAAGCGGCCGGGGGCGGGCTGGATGTAGTCCATCGGGTAGGGGTTGAGGTTCTCGTCCAGGATGATGGGCGGGCCTACGGGAACGCCGTTGGTGTCCTTGGGCGCGAGGAAGGCGTCCAGGGTGTTGTGCCAGTGCTTGCGGGCGCGCTGGAGGTTGATCAGGTTCGGTAGGCCGAGTTGGGAAGCGACGCACTGGGCGTAGAACGCGTCCAGGAAGGCGGCGTCCGTCGGCAGTACCGGCTTCTTGGCGCCGAAGATGTCGCCGGTCCGCCCGTCGATGCCGCCGGTGCCGTCGCAGTAGCGGTAGCGCCCGGTCTCGGGGTTCCAGAAGGTTTCCTCGAACTCCTCCTTCGCCGCTGCCAGTTCGGTGTCGATCTCTTTCTCGACCGCGCGCGTGGCCTCGGGTATTCCCAGGGCTCTGGCCTTGGGGGTGAGCGTCGAGAGGATCTGCAGCGAGAGCAGATACAGCTGGCAGTTGTAGATGCCGTGGCCGTTGACCAGGAGCTGGTCGTAGGTGTTCGCCGGGTTGTTCGACGGTGGGTCCGCCGGGAGGTGGGAGCCGGGCGGGCGGAAGAACTGCGAGTGCTTCAGCGTGCGCAGCATCTGGGGGTAGCCGTAGGTGAGCAGGCTGGTGTCGCCGGTCTCCTTGTACAGCGCGTACACCCGGTATATGAGCTTGTGGAAGCAGTCGCGGAACGCGTCGCCGCCCGCGGGGTCGAAGAGCGCGCCGAGGTCGTTGGTGCCGGCGGGCGGTGCGCCGAAGACGGGTTCGGACGTTGCCGAGGGAGCGCCCTGATTGGCCGCTGTCGCGCTGATGAACGGACCTGTGTCGGCCATGATCTGCTGGGGAACCCGCCCCCACCGGTCCTGCTTGGTCAGCTGCAACCAGGCACGCAGGCGCCCGAGTTCGATGGTGGGGAACAGCTTCGTGTACAGCAGGTAGCCGAAGCTGTCGACGTCCATCTCGTTGGCCCCTGCGCCGCCGCTTCCCGCGTCGATCGTGTAGAAGAGGTGCGTGTCGGGGATCTCCGCGCCCAGGCGAGGTCCGCCGGGGGCGGGCGGGATGGTGTTGCTGACCAGGCCCGCCTCCCAGAACGAGGCGTTGAAGACCATGCCGAACAGCTCGTTCAGGGCCGCTTTCCGCAGCCACACCGGGTACTTCGGGTTCTCGGCGATCGGCTTCCACCACGCTTCTACCGCGGCGAGGGAGTCGTCGTGCCGTGCCAGCTCACGCTTGGCGATGGTGAAGGCCTGCTTGAAGGGGTACGAGTTCGGGACGTAGTCGTTGGTGGCCGTCGAGGTGGCGCCGAGGAACTCGGTGTAGCGGCGCATCCAGACGGCCCGGCCCTCGGGCGCGCCGTCGTAGTACACCTGGGGGAAGTCCCAGGACAGGGCGTACCGGACGGTTGTCTTCTGGCCCGGCCGTAGCCGCACGGTCATGGCGACGGCGCCCGCCGAGTCCGAGTCGTCCAGGGCGCTGTTCGGCAGTTTGCCAGTGGAGGCAAACGGCTCGTAGATGTCGCTCCCGTCGCCTGCTCCGTTCCAGGAGGTGACGTACGTCAGTTTCTGGCCCGCGGTCGGCAGGGCGGCGATGGTCCACTCCGACTTGTAGGAGTCGGGCGTGTTCGTCGCGTCGTCCGAACCCAGCGTCACGCCGGCGACACCCGACCGGGCGTCGGTGTCGAAGCGGCTGTAGAGCCCGGTGCGTGTCGTGCCCTCCACATGCGGCGTGGCGTTCGGAAACGTGAACATCACCGAGAGGTCGATGGCCTTCGCGGTGGGGTTCGCCAGTTCCACGTCGAAGAAGGCCACCGGCATCGAGGTGCGCTCGTCCTCGCCGGCCACGATCGGCGACCAGAACCGCATGGACACCTTCGACTTGAACACGTTGTAGGTGGTCCAGCCGAACGGGTACAGCGCGGCATAGGTGCCGTCACCGGGGTTCAGCTGGTTCCACCGCGGAAGAACCCCGTCGAAGTCCCGCTGCGGGGCGATGTGGTCGTGCCGCGTGGCGAGGGTCTTGACGGTCGGGCCGCCCGAGGCACCCGCGACCTGCTCACGGATGTGGAAGGCCGCCTGGGGGAGTGTGCGCATGTCCCACCAGTCCGACGCCTGTGAACCGCCCATGCTCCATGGCCCGAAGGTTCCGAACAGGTTGTAGTGGAACGAGCCGGCGCCGACGCCGCCGAGCGGGATGCCCAGACCGGGCACGCTCATACCGCCGGCGCGTCCGCGCAGGCCCGAGGGTATGCCCGTGCGGCACTCCGGGTCGCCCACCGCCTCGCAGGGGCCGTCCGGTGCGAGGCCCCAAGTGCGGACGTACGCCGCCTCCGGTCCTCTCACCGCGTTGAGCGGTGACGCGTGGGCGGTCGAGGTCGAGCGAAGGGCCGGGAATCCACCGAACTCGCCTGCGGCGACGAGCCCGGCCACGGAGAGCGCGCCCCCGCGCAGGAAAGCCCTCCGCGGGAAACCTCCGCCCTCGCGTGTCGTGTTCGGTTCGGACCTGTCCTGCGGCTCCATGCCAGTCCTTTCGGGGGGTCGATGAATCGAAGGCGGTACCGGTCGCCCTTGCCGCCGACGCCCGCGACTCGGCGTGCCGGGCTGCATGCCCGGTGTCCGCCTATCGGTGGGCAAGTGCGTCCAGGGGCGGGTGGTGCGTACAGAGGTGGGGGCGCGTGTACTCAGGGGACCCGCGCGCACGGGATCGTGTGCGGACCGTCGGCGGACCGCGACGACGCCCTCGAGACGGGGCCGCCGGTCGCCGGCGCGTCGCCGCCGCTCATGATCCGACCTTGGGAGCGGGAAGCTCCGCCGCCATGGTTTCCAGGCGCTTGGCCCGCCGCAGTCGCTGCTTCTTCGGATCCGCGACGGGAGCCGCCATCTGCAGCTTGCGTGTGTAGGGGTGCTCGGGAGCCGTCGCGACGTCGGTCGCCTTGCCGATCTCGACAATGTGCCCTTGGTGGAGGACGGCGATCCGGTCGCTCACCTCGTTGACGACGCCGAGGTCGTGGCTGATGAACAGGTACGCCACACCCGTCTCGCGCTGGATGTCCTTCAGCAGCGTGAGCACCCGGGCCTGCGTGGTCACGTCCAGGGCGCTGGTGGGTTCGTCGCAGATGATGACCGTGGGGTCGAGGGCGAGTGCCCTGGCGATGGCGATCCGCTGCCGCTGTCCGCCGGAGAACTCCCGGGGGGATCTGCGGCCGGAGTCGGCGGGGAGGCCGACGGCGTCGAGCAGTTCCCGCACGCGCGTGCGTCCGTCCCGGGACCCGGCGGCCAGGAGGGGTTCGACCAGGATGTCCTCGATCGACATCGACGGATTCAGCGAGGAGTACGGGTCCTGGAACACCACCTGGATGTCCCGGGCGACCTTGCGCCGGCGGGCCCGTGGGATGTTGCTGATGGACTCGCCACGGAACGAGATGGAGCCCTCCGTCACCGGCGCGAGCCCGAGGATCGCGCGCCCGATCGTTGTCTTTCCCGATCCGGACTCGCCCACCAGGCTGAGCGTCTCCCCGGTGTTGAGGTCGAAGGAGACGCCGTCGATCACTGTGCTGCCGGTGCCCCGACGTCCGCCGTAGCGCACGGCGAGGTCTTCCACCTTCAGAACCGGCTCTGCCACCTGTCTCACACCTCCGCGATCTCGACACGGCGTGCCGACGAGAGCAATTCCTGCGTGTACGCCTCATCGGGCGCCTCGAAGAGAGAGTCCACGTCGCTCCGCTCCACGATGTGCCCGTCCTTCATCACGCTGACGGTGTCGCAGAGGTCCGCCACGACGCCGAGGTTGTGCGTCACGAGGATCATCGCGAGGCCTCGCTCGTCACGCAGTTCTCGCAACAGCTCGAGCACCTCTGCCTGCACGGTCACGTCCAGAGCGGTCGTCGGCTCGTCCGCGACGATCAGGTCCGGGCCGGAAGCGACCGCACCGCAGATGAGTACGCGCTGTGCCATGCCGCCGGAGATCTCGTGCGGGTACTGGCGGAAAACCCTCTCCGGATCCTTGATGCCGACCCGCGCGAGCAGGGCGAGCAACTCACGTTCTGCTTCGCGTTTCGTTACGGCCTTGACCGCACGCAGGCCCTGGGTGAGCTGCGCCCCGATCGTGAAGCAGGGGTCCAGGTTCGACATCGGCTCCTGCGGCACGTACGCGATGCGTCGGCCGCGTGCCTGGCGCATGTGCTGCTCGCTCGCCAG
Organism: Streptomyces sp. CA-210063; assembly: GCF_024612015.1. Lineage (NCBI taxonomy): Bacteria > Bacillati > Actinomycetota > Actinomycetes > Kitasatosporales > Streptomycetaceae > Streptomyces > Streptomyces sp. CA-210063. The sequence continues at coordinate 1,770,845 of NZ_CP102512.1, read as the reverse complement.
CAGATCCTCGCCGTCGAGCAGGACACGCCCCCCGAGAATGACCGCCTCGCGCGGCAGGATGCCCAGCGTCGAGAACGCGATCTGCGATTTGCCCGAGCCGGACTCGCCCACCAGGCCGTGGATCTCGCCGGGGCGGACGTCCAGGTCGACTCCGTGGACGACCTCGCGTATGCCGCTCTCACTGTCCGGGTAGCCGATGCGCAGGCCCCGTATCGACAGAACCGCATCCGTCGCGGGGGCAGGCCCTTCCGAGAGTGCGGCAGTGCTCTCCTCGCGAATTCGCCGGGCCGTCTCCCGGAGCAGTCGCGCCGAGGGTGTCGGGCGGTGCGCCGAGGACTGGAGCACGTCACGCAGGGCGTTGCCGAGCAGGACGAGGGCCAGGATGGACAGACTGATGAGGAGGGCCGGCCAGGCGACAGCGGCCTTGCTGGTGTAGATGTTGCCGAAGGAGTCCTGCAGCACCGTGCCCCAGGATGCCGTGGCGGGATCACCGAGCCCCAGGAAGCTCACGCCGGCCTCGATGCCGATGCCCGCTGCGACGACGAACGAGCTGTGGATGATGACAGGGGCGCGGACCGCCCAGAGCACGTGACGGCCGACGATACGCAGGTCGGAGAGACCGACCACCTTCGCCGCATCGATGTAGAGCTCGCTTCGGACGCCCACCACGACGGACTTGACCAGTCGGAAGTAGGACGGTGCGACGAGGAGGCCGAAGACGATCATCGCGACGACGATGTTGGGGCCCGTCCTGGCGTAGAGCGCGAAGAGGAGCAGGACCCCGGGCAACGTCATGACGACGTCGGAGACCCAGTTGGAGACGGCTTCGACCCTCCCTCGGTAGTAGCCGGCGACGAGGCCGCTCGTCATCCCGATCACGAGCGAGACGGCCAGAAGGAGCACGCAGGCCAGTGCCGTCTGCCGCGTACCCCACATCAGCCGCGACAGGATGTCCCGGCCCGACGCGTCCCCGCCCAGGAGATGACCTGAACTGAACGGCGGCGCGTTCACCGCCGACAGCTCCGAGGCGTTGGGGTCCACCGGCGCCAGCCAGGGGCTGCCCAGCCCCAGGATCAGGACGACGAGCAGGAAGGCCAGACAGAACGCGGCCATCGGGTCGCTCACGAGCCGGCGAAGCACCGACCGTCCTTTGGCCGTCGACTCCGTCTGCGGCCCGACGGCCGGGGAGAACTCGGGCACGCTCATCGCGTCCTCGCTTTCGGATTGAGTGCCGCGTTCGCGAGGTCACCCAGCACGTTGACGACGAGGACGATGAAGACGGCCACGACCAGGATTCCCATCACCACCGGCACGTCGCCCTGTTGGGAGGCCTGGTTGCCGGCTTCCCCCAGACCGGGGAGCGCGAAGATCTGCTCGACGAAGACCGCGCCGCCCAGGAGGGTCATGATCTGCAGGTTCAGGGCCATGAGCCCGGGGCCGCCGGCGTTGCGCAGAACATGGCGGAAGATGACCCGGGACTCGCTGATCCCGCGTGCCCGCAGCGTGCGGACGAAGTCCCGGGAGAGCGTGTCGATGACCGCTCCCCGGAACTGCGAAGCCGCGCCGGCGACCGATCCCGTCAGCAGCGCGAGCACCGGAAGCGTGACGGATTCGAGCCAGCCGGTGGGGCTCTGGTCCGGGGACACGTATCCGGTCGCGGGGAAGAGCCGGACCGAGATGGCGAACGCGAAGACCAGCGCGATCGCGATGATGAAGGGCGGGATCGCTGCCCCCAGAACAGCCAGGAACTGCACCACCCGGTCGATCCAGCCCCCGCGGACTGCGGCGGTGACACCGATGAGGACGCTGAGGACAGCCGTCAGGATGATCGCCAGGATGACCAGGGCGAGCGTCACCGGCACACGGGCGGCCAACAGGGACGTCACGGACTGTCCTGTGAAGAACGACTCGCCGAAGTCGCCGGTGACGACCCCCTTGAGCCAGTCCCCGTACTGCACGAGCAGCGGCCGGTCGAGACCGAGGCGGGTCATCTCCAACTGGACGTCGGCCTCCGTGGCCTCCGTGGCCTCCGGGCCCAGCACGGCCCGCGCGATCGCGTGCCCATCTCCATACATCAGGGCGAAAGTGGTGAAGCTGACGACGAGCAGGATGATCACCGCCCGCCCAAGCTTCTTCAGTACAGCACCGAACACGTGCGGCTCCCCTCGCTCACGACCGGCTGCTCACTTGAAGTCCTTCAGCACCGGGTTGAGGCCGTTGGGGTCGTTCGACTTGGGGACGCTGATCTTCGAGCTGTAGGCGTAGAACCCGTCCGGGTACACCATCGGGACGAACCATGCCTGGTCGACGATGTAGCGGTTGATCTCCTGCTGGATCGTGGCCGCCTCCTGCCCATTGGTGGTGAGCAGCTTGTCGTAGAGCTTCTTCACCGTCGGGTCGGACTGGTGCATGACGTTCCAGATGCCGTCGGACAGCACATAGTCCTTGATGTCCTGAAGGGAATCGCCGTAGTTCCCCAGCGGCCACAGGGGCACCGGGTATTTACCGCTGAGCAGTTCCTCCACCGCGCTCGGGCCTGACAGCGTCTGCTGCTTGACCTTGATGTTGAGCTGGCCGAGCTGCTGTGCGACGACGGGCACCAGCTTCTCGAGGCCCTGGCCCTCCATGACGGGGAAGGTGAGGGTGAAGCCCTTCTCGTATCCCGCCTCCTTCATCAGCTCCTTGGCCTTGGCGACGTTGTAGGGGTACGGGTCCTTGAGCTCCTTGATGTACGCCGCCGTCCCCGGGCGGAAGATCTGGTTCGCCGGAGTGGCTCGCCCCTGGTAGAAGTCCTTCGCCAAGGCGTCCTTGTCGAACACCATGTTCATGGCGCGGCGGACCCTCAGATCGCCGATGGCCGGGATCTTCTCGCCCTTGTGGTCCGTCAGGAGCAGCCGTGTGGTGGCGCCGCGCATCGACAGGATCTTGAGGCCGGAGGACTTGGCTTCCTTGTACATCGACTGCTGGATGAGGGTGCCGTCGATCTGCCCGGTCTTCAGGGCGTTGAGCGCTGCCGTCTGGTTCTTGAGCACCTTGATGACGAGCTTTTTGTACGGGAAGGACTTGGAGTCCCAGTAGGCCTCGTTCTTGACGAAGGTGTACGTCGAGCCGCTGGTCGTCGCCGCCTGGTCGAGCGTGTAGGGGCCGGAGCCGACGGGGGCCTTGTTCACCTTGCCCGAGGCCAGATACTTCGGGCTCGCCAGCGCTATGCCGCCCAATCCCATCAGCGTTGGATCCGACTCCTGCACGGAGGCCACCACGGTGCGGGCGTCCGGGGTACTGATCTTGATCTTGGCGATCTTTCCGGCCTGGCCGCCGTGCGTGGCCGCGTACTTGATGGACTCCTTGACGGCCGTGGCGTCGACCGGCGTGCCGTCGGAGAACTTCATGCCGGACCGCAGACGAAACGTCACCCTGGTGTTGTCGGAGTTCAACTCCCAGCTCTCGGCGGCATTCGGGGTAGCTCTGCCCTGGGCGTCGGCTCCCGTCAGGGTCTGGTAGACCGCCTGACCCGACCATCCCTGGAAACCGGGCTGGTTCGACGGATCCCAGCCCTGGATGTCGGCGGTCGATCCCAGAACGAGCGTGTCCTTCTTGCCCCCCGGGTTAGATGCGGAGTTCGAATCGGTGCAGGCGCTGAGGGCTGCCAGGGAGGTCAGGGCCGTCGCCATGGTCAGTGTTAAGCGGGCAAGTCTTTTGGTGCGCCGCATGATCGGCTCCTTCGGACACGGGAGAGGTTCGGCCGGATGTGGCCGTGAGTGCTGGTGGAAACGTCTACGCCCGGGAAACGTCAATGGGGCGTACCGGCTGAAAATGCTCTCTGGAACGTTTCAAGTGGAGGCTAGGTAGCGGGCGGGGATGGGTCAAGGGAGTGCGCCGTGATTGCGTGGTAACGGTTACGTAACGCGCCCCTGCTGCAGGGGTCAAAACAGCAGCTCAGAGCGTCCATAGCTTGAGTTGGTCGGCAGTGCGCCTCTCATGTCGACGCACTGGTGGGCGTCGAGCCGTGCGAAACGGTATGCCCGCTTCCGTCACACGGAGTCCGTGGATCGTTCTAGCGAGGGTGGAGGCGTGTGGAGGCGCGAACCGGCCGGTTCGCTGTCCCTGTCAGGGCAACCGTCGGGCGGACTTGCGTACCGGTGCAGCGCTCGTGCCACGCGCCATCAGTCGAGGGGACACGACGTAGTGCACGGGCTGGGTCCGGCCGTTCAGCCGTTCCAGCAGGAGTCGCGCGCTCATCTGGCCCGTGAGGTGGCCCGACTGGTCGACGGTAGTGAGGGAGACCCGGCCGATGGTCGAGGCATAGACGTTGTCGTACCCGGCGATGGTGATGTCCTGAGGCACCCTCAAGCCGCGTTCCTCCGCAGCGCGCAGGGCGCCGAACGCGGCGATGTCCGCACCGGCGAAGACGGCCGTCGGTGGCGTCGGCCTGGCAAGGGCCTCCATGGTGGCCCGGTACCCGCCTTCTTCCGAGTACGTGGTCTCGATGACGTCGGGCTCGAGGCCGTGCCTCTTCATGGCGTTGACGTAGCCGTCGCAGCGCGCGGTGTGGGCCAGGACGAAGGGCCTCCTGAGGCGTCCCGCCGGATGACTGGTGTGCAGGATGCGCTTGTGGCCCAGGGCCACGAGGTGATCGACCATGAGGCGCGCGCCGCCCTGGTCGTCGTCCACGACGGTGTCGTACTGGGCGGAGCCGCCGTGCCGTGCGATCACCAGGGTGGGCAGTCCCGATCCCAGTTTCTCCAGCCACGAGGTGGCCATCGCCGGCGCGATGACGATGAGCCCGTCCACCTGCCGGTCGCTGAGTGCTTCGATGCTTCGCTGCTGGCGCTCGGGGGAGAGGCCTCCGGCGACGAAGATCTCCTGGTACGGACTCGGCTCCAGCTCGTCGGCGATCCCTTCCGCGATCTCGGTCTGGAAGGGGGCCGAGAACTCGGTGAGCATGACGCCGATGGTGTAGGAGCGTCCGCGCATCGCACGGGCGCCGGCCTGGGGCCGGTAACCCAGTTTCTCGATCGCCGCAACGACCTTGGCTTTCATCTGGGGGCGGACGCCGGGAGCATCGCGGATCACATTGGAGACGGTCGAAACCGAGACCCGCGCCTCCCTCGCCACGTCCTGAATCGTTGCACGGCGACCCCTGGAAGGCTGCCGGGACACGAGGGTGTCGTCAGCGCGCACCGGCCTCGCCCGGCCACCACTGGAATCACGCACGTCGTCCCGCGCACCTGGTTCAGCAGCGTCATCTTCCACGGGCGCCATGCTACAGCCGCAGTGACAGACCAAGACCGCACAGGTCGCGATGGAGCGGGGCCGACGCCTTCCTAAGCCGATCTCTTCATGGAACGATACAAAGAATGACGGTCCCATCGGCGACTCGATCCAGGAGCCGAGAGAGCGTCTTCGCACGACAACGACGAGGTAAGGACAGCATGAGCGAATTACCCTCCCTTCCGCCCGACTTCGTGTTCGGTGCCGCCACCGCCTCGTACCAGATCGAGGGCGCGGTCGACGAGGACGGCCGCGGGCCCTCCATCTGGGACACCTTCTCCCGCGAGCCGGGCCGGGTACTGCACGGCGCCACCGGTGACGTGGCCTGCGACCACTACCACCGATACTCCGAGGACGTGGCGCTGCTGCGCGAGCTGGGCGTCGGCTCGTACCGCTTCTCCATCGCCTGGCCGCGCATCCAGCCGACCGGCTCGGGCCCGGTGAACCACAAGGGCCTGGACTTCTACTCCCGACTGGTGGACGAACTGCTGGCCGCCGGCGTCGAACCGGCCGCGACTCTCTACCACTGGGACCTGCCGCAGGCCTTGGAAGACCGTGGCGGCTGGCGGATACGCGACACCGCGGAGCGGTTCGGCGAGTACGCGGCCCTGGTCGCCGACGCCCTGGCCGACCGGGTCCCCCGCTGGATCACCCTCAACGAGCCCGGGTGCAGCGCCTTCCTGGGCTATGCGGACGGCCATCACGCCCCCGGCGCGACGGAAGGCACCCCGGCGCTGGCCGCCGCCCATCATCTGCTCATCGGTCACGGCCTGGCGATGCGGGCGCTGCGTACCGCCGGCGTTCGGGAGGCGGGCATCACGCTCAACCTCAGCCACGTGACCGCGGCCTCCGACTCCGCCGCGGATCTCGCGGCCCTCGTACGTGCCGAGACCATGCAGAAGCTGATGTGGACCGAGCCGCTGCTGCGCGGGCGCCTTCCATCCGCCGAAGAGGAGACGTGGGGTGAGCTGATCACCCGGCAGACCTTCCGACAGGAGGGCGACCTGGAGTTGATCTCCACGCCGATGGACTTCCTCGGCATCAACTACTACACCCCGACCGTGGTCCGGGACGCGCCCCATCGCCGGCCCGACCCGGCCCTGCGTACCGCGACGGACTGCCGCATCGAGACGGTCGACATCCCGGGAGTCCGGCGCACCGCGATGGATTGGGCAGTGGTTCCCGACAGTCTGCGCGAGCTGCTCGTCTCACTGCGTCACGAGTACGCGGACGCCCTTCCGCCCATCCTCATCACCGAAAACGGCTCGGCGGAGGACGACGTGCTGTCCACCGACGGCCAGATCCACGATCCCGACCGGATCACGTACCTCCGCGACCACATGGCCGCCGTCGCGAACGCCGTCGCCGAAGGAGTGGACGTACGCGGCTACTACGTCTGGTCGCTGCTCGACAACTACGAGTGGGCCTTCGGCTACGACAGGCGTTTCGGGATCGTCCACGTCGACTACGACACCCTGCGGCGCACGCCCAAGGACAGCTACCGCTGGTACCAGCAGTTGATCGCGGCCAAGGCCTGACCGCCGGACCGAGCGCTTCCCGTCGGGGCCACACGCCTTTCGCTGCGGTGGCCCGAGCGACAGCGGCTGGCCGGGGCGGTGACGGAGGCGGCGCACGCGCTGAGCATGCTCCTCAAGCGCCTCGGGCAGCACTGACCGGGCCCCTGGGCGCGTGGAACCACGGGCCCGTGGCGGTCCGGCTCTTGCCCTCCCGGGCGCCAAGTGCCGTATTTGTATGGGCCGTTGACAAAAGAGCGCCGGTCTCCATACGTTCGGACGGCAGTACGTCACTCGCCTCACCGACCTCCTGAGCAGCGGCAACACCCACTCGGGAAAACACCCGTTGGGCTCTCTTCCCCCCGACCTGCGATCGCCGGGCCTGTGCGCACGGCGCCGATGGGAGTGTGCAATACCTTGACCAGCGAAATCCGGCGGGCCCTTGTCGTCCGTGGTGGTTGGGACGGGCATCAGCCCGTGACGATCAGCGACAGTTTCGTCCCGTTCCTCAAGGAGCAGGGCTTCACCGTCGAGACCTCCGAAGACCTCGCGGTGTACGACGACGCGGAGCGGCTCGCCGCCACCGATCTGGTCGTGCAGTGCTGGACGATGGGGACGATCACCCCGCAGCAGCGCGACAACCTGGCCGCCGCGGTCCGCGGCGGCACCGGACTCGCCGGCTGGCACGGCGGCATCGTGGACTGCTTCCACGACCACGGCTATCACCTGCTGACCGGCGGCAAGTTCGTGATGCACCCGCCCGGCTTCCTCGACCACACCTACCAGCTGTCCCCCGAGCACGCGGACCACCCGATCATCGCGGGCCTGGACGACTTCGCGATCCACAGCGAGCAGTACTGGGTCCTGACCGATGCGCACATCGACGTCCTGGCCACGACCACGTTCCCCGCCGACGACCTGCACGACCGGCCCGCCGTCATGCCCGCGGTGTGGACCCGGACCCATGGCGCGGGACGCGTCTTCGTCTCGACCATCGGGCACAAACCGGACGACTTCGACGTGCCGCAGGTGCGGACGCTGACCGAGAGGGGACTGCTGTGGGCGAGCCGGTGAAGCCTTTGAACATCGGGATCGTGGGCGCGGGCAAGATCAGCGGCGCCTATCTCTCGACCCTGGAGAAGCTGACGTCGGTGCGGCTGACCGCGATCACCGACCTCGACCGGGCCCGTGCGCAGTCCGTCGCCGACCAGGCCGGATCGCAGGTCTCGGTGGCGGACTCGGTCGCTGACCTCGTCGCCCGTGACGACGTGGACGCGGTTCTGAATCTGACCATCCCGGCCGCGCACGCCGAGGTCGCCCTGGCCGTACTCGCCGCCGGTAAGCACGTCTACGGCGAGAAGCCTCTCGCGACGAACCGCAAGGAGGCCGATGCCGTCCTGACCGCCGCCCGTGATGCGGGACTTCGGGTGGGCTGTGCCCCCGACACCGTGCTGGGCACCGGCACCCAGACCGCGCGCAAGGCGGTCGATGACGGACTGATCGGCCGTCCGGTGGCGGCGACGGCCTTCATGACGACCGCGGGGCACGAGAAGTGGCACCCGGACCCGGAGTTCTACTACCAGCCCGGAGGAGGCCCACTGCTCGACATGGGCCCCTACTACCTCTCCGCCCTGGTGCATCTGCTGGGCCCGGTGGTGAAGGTGACCGGAGCCTCCTCGCGGCCGCGTGCCGAGCGGGTCATCGGCAGTGGTCCGCGGGCCGGGCAGTCCTTCCCGGTCGAGATCGACACCCACATCACGGGTGTCCTGGAGCACGCGGACGGCGCCCTGTCGACGCTGGTGATGAGCTTCGACATCCAGGCCGCGCGCCTGCCGCGCATCGAGGTGCACGGCACCGAGGCCTCACTCTCCGTACCCGACCCGAACAACTTCGACGGGCCCGTCGAGATCCACCGCGGCGACAGGTGGGACGTCCTGCCGGTGTCCGCCGGTCACGCGGACACGGGCCGTGGCGCGGGGCTCGCCGACCTCGCCGAGGCCCTGGACGCCGGGCGCCCGCACCGCGCCTCGGCCGAACTCGCCGCGCACGTCCTGGACGTCATGCTCACCCTCATGGACGCCGCCGAACAGAGCCGCGCACTGCCGGTGACCAGCACCTGCGAGCGGCCCGCCCCGGTCATCGGCCTCTGGCCAAGTGCGCTGACCGGAGAGGTTGGTGACGCGGCCGCCTGGGGTCCACGGAGGTGAGCGGCGGGGGCGGCTGGAGCGGTCGTGCATGCCCTCGGCGCCGTGCCGGTGGTAGCGGCCGGCCCACCGGCTGCGGTGCTGTGGCTGACCTGGAAGCGATCCGCAGCCCGCCGCGGGGGCCGGCCGTCATCGACGACACACCGGGCCGGACACAGCCCGCCGGTCGGTGTCAGCAGGGCATTACGGTGGGACAACGAAGGCCTCCTGGGTGCCGGTTGTAGATGTCGTCATCCACACCGAACCCAGGGGCCCTCGGCTCTTTCAACGCCGCTCAAGCATGTCGCCTGTCACCAACGCCCCAGGACAGCACACTTAGAACGTGATGACGTGGGTTCCCGGTTCCAGGACGACGGGCTCGCCCACGCGGAACTCGCATTCGGTGTCCGCCGGCACGACGACCTCATAGCGAACGGTGCCGTCTTCGCGTCGCCACGACGACGACGCGAGGCCGAAGGGAGTCTCGAGCGTCGCTCGTGCCCAGTCCAGCCGGTCGTCGATGACCGGTTCCACGACGAAGCGCTCGTAGCCGGGGTGCGATTCGAGCGGACGCAGGCCGGCCACGTACCGGTGCAGGAACTCGATGACCGCGCCCTTGCTGTAGTGGTTGAGCGAGCCGCTCGGTGTGCCCTTGGCGTCGATGCCGTCCCAGTGCTCCCAGATGGTGGTGGCGCCTCGATCGATCATCGTCAGCCACGAGGGCGAGGTGTCCTGGAAGAGCAGGTCGAACGCGACATCGGCACGGCCGTTGTCCGCCAGCACAGGGAGCAGCATCCCAGTGGACAGGAAGCCGGTCGACAGGTGTGTGCCATCGGCCCGGATCAGTTCGACGAGGTGCTCGACCGCCGACGGCACGAGGCGCTCGGGGATCAGGCCGAACCCCAGCGCTCTGACGTAGGTCGCCTGGCTGTCCCGCGCCAGTCGGCCGTCGGCGCCGATGAATTCGGTGGCCCAGGCGTGCTCGACGTTCGCCGCGAGCTCGGTCCAGCGTGCCGCGTCCTCCGCCTTGCCCAGTACCTCCGCGGTCCTGGCGAGCAGACGGGCGGAGTTGGCGAAGTAGGCGGTGGCGACGATCGAATGCTCGCCCTCGAAGAGGGCGATCTCGACTCCGGGCTCCAGCCATTCCCCCCAATGGAACCCGGTGTCCCAGAGGAACTGCTCGTGTTCGGGTGCCTCGGGATTCGCCTCGATGCGCTCCGGCGCTCGCGCCGTACGCGCGGTCGTCTCGACGAACTCCAACCACGCGACGGCCGACGGGTACTGCCGCGCCAACACCTCGCGATCCCGATACGACTGCCACATCTGCCACGGTACGGAAACCGCCGCGTCGGCCCACCCCGACGAACCCTCGACAACCGCGACGGCCGCCTCCGGAGACGGGACGTAGTTCCTGACCATGCCGTTCGGCGCCTGGTCGGAGGCCAGATCCTTCAGCCACTTGTCGGTGAAACCGGCGATGTCGTCGAGGAAGGCCGCCGTCGACACGAAGACCTGATAGTCGCCCGTCCACCCCGCCCGCTCACGCTGGGGGCAGTCGGTCGGCACGTCGCACGCATTGGTCCGCCAGCTGCGCACCGCAGCCTCATGCAGCAGTTCGATGCGGCGGTCACTGCAATGGAAGGTGCCGGTAGGGCGCAGATCCGTGCGGACTTCGACGCCGTGGAGGTCGGCCGTGCCGAGAGGTCCCGGCAGTCCGTCGACGGCCACGTACTGGAACCCGTGGGTCGTGTGGCGCGGTTCGAACGCCTGGCCTTCGGCGACGAAGACCACCGAGTCGATCTGGTTGAACGGGCTCGGAGTGGGGCTGTCCGCGTCAGGACGCAGGTGATCCGTCGTGACGTCACCGTCGGCGTCGAGGGCCTCGCCATGGGTCAGCACGATCTCCGACCCGGGACCTGCCTCGTCAAGGTGGATCCAGCCGTTGGTGTTCTCGCCGAGGTCGACGATGTGCCGCCCGCCCTCAAGCGTCGTCACCGACACAGGCGTGATCGACCGGACGCGGCGAACGGGAGGTGCCGGGGTCGCGCACAGGCGGCTCCAGTCGGCGCACAGCGGATCCGTCGGCTCGAGCACCGGCTGCCAGTCGCGGCGATCCCAGCGGAAACCGCCCGGCCGCTGCACCACGCGCTGTCCGTCGAGCAGGTCCGCCTCCGTCGAGTCGGAGATGGTGGAGCCCCAGCCGAGGTCGGTACCGACCACGGTCGTGGAACCGTCGGTGTAGGTGACTTCGAACTGGGCGAGGAACGCCGTGCGGTCACCGAAGTTGTCGTAGGTACGGCCGTAGCCGAACAGGCCGCGGTACCACCCGTCGGAAAGGAACGCGCCCAGGTCGTTCGCGCCTTGGTGCAATACGGTGGTCAGGTCATAGGTCTGCACCTGAAGGTTCGAACGGTAGGCGGTGAAGCCCGGGGTGAGCTCTTGGTCGCCGATCCGCTGACCGTTGACCACCAGTTCGTAGATGCCGTGGGCCGTGACGTAGGCCCGGGCCGAGGCGATCGGCCCGGTCAGTTCCACATCCGAGTGCAGGGCGTAGACGGGCCGATGACCGGGCTCGGGCACGTCCTGCTCATGGGGCCGGATCCAGGAGGCCGACCAGTCGCCTCGCCGCAACAGCCCCATCTCCCAGAACGCCGGCGCCGACCAGTCGCTCTCGCCGAGGTCGGTCCACACGCGCACCCGCCACTCGACTCGTTCGCGAGCGGACGGCTCAGGGCCTGTGTACGGGAGCAGAACGCGCTCGGCGGATCGCACGACGCCGGTCGACCAGTCACCCGCCTCTATCTCGTACGCCGTCTGACGCGTGGCACCGACGGGCAACTGCCACGACAGGCGTGGGCGGGTGACATCCGTTCCCAGAACGGCGTCATCAAGGTGCTCGAAGCGCAGTCGGTGCGGTGCGTCGGTCGTTGTCTGCTCATTCATGAAGGCCTCCGTTGCTCGGACAAGGTTCTCGGGCACAAAGAAGGTCGGCGTGCAGGCCCGCGCTCCGCAGGCCGTCGGCGACAGCAGAGGCTCGCTCTACGCGGCAACGCTCCATCGCACAGGGCACCGTGGAGAGGCGCATTACCTGGCAGTTCGTCAGGTCGGGTGGGGAAGTCCGGGCGCGCCAAGTCTATGTAACGTTTCACGCAAGGCTAGGCAGTGAGGTCGAGAGTGGTCAATGAGATGCGCTGGTGTTGTGAGGTGGCACTTCGCTGGGGATCAGGGGCGTGAGCGTCGAATGGCCAGGTCAAGACAACTGTTATCCGGATCTTGTCGAGAGAAGGAGCCTGCGGCGGCTCCGCCCCCAGGGTGGAGTCGGTCATCGGCGCCTTCCTAAGTCGAGGTGCTTGTGGAACGATACAAATTGTTGGACCTCGTTTGACGCTGCTCATCCCGAGCGCTCCCAGGGGTGTTTCCACCGGACAACGCGTACACCCCCGTCCCGGATCCCACCCATCTGCCGAGAAGCCTGGAGACCTGCATGGTTGTGGCCGCCGCTCCCCGCGCACCTCGATTCGAGCACCACACGGACGGTTCTCCCGTGCTCGGCGTGGGGACTGGTACCCCCCGCTTGTCGTGGACGGTTCCGCAGGCCGACGAGGGCTACGAGCAGACGGCGTACGAGGTCGAGATCAGTCGGGACGGGAACCGTGAGAGATACCGGGTGGACAGCGGCGAGCAGGTGCTGGTGCCCTGGCCGGCCGAGCCGCTCGCGTCCCGGGAGTCCGCCCGGGTGTGGATCCGCGTCGCGCACAAGGAGAAGTGGAGCGAGTGGGGAGCGCCGGCAGTCGTGGAGGCCGGTCTGCTCGATGCCTCGGACTGGTCCGCTGCCTTCGTGAGTCCGACCGGCGTCGGTGATCTGCACGCACCCGCGCCGGTGCTGAGCGGCTCGCTGGACGTGCCGGGCGAGGTGGTCAAGGCCCGGCTGTACGCCACCGCCCACGGCCTCTACGTCGCCACACTCAACGGGCGCCGCGTCGGCGACCTCGTCCTGACGCCGGGCTGGACCGCCTACCAGCACCGGCTGCGCTACCAGACGTACGACGTCACGGACCTGGTCCGCAGCGGGCGCAACGAGCTGGACTGCCTGCTGGGCAACGGCTGGTACCGGGGTCGGCTCGGTTTCCGGGGCGAGCGCGCGCTCTACGGCGACCGACTCGCGCTGCTGGCGCAGTTGGAGGTGACGACCGCTGACGGCCGCGTACACGTCCTCGCCACCGATGGCACGTGGACAGCGCGCGAGAGCGAGGTACTCGCCGACGATCTCTACGACGGCCAGCGCACCGACCTACGGCGGCGGGGCGCAGGCCGGCGCCCGGCCACCGGCGGAGTCGAAGTGGCCGAGGGCGACTCCGTCCCCCTCGTGGCGTCGGACGGTCCCGGCGTGCGGGTCAGTTCTCTGCTGTCGCCCGAGCGGGTGTGGACCTCACCGTCAGGCCGGACGCTGGTCGACTTCGGCCAGATCGCCGTGGGTTGGGTGCGGTTGCGCGTCCGCGGTCTCGCGCCGGGCAGCGAGGTCGTCGTACGGCATGCGGAGGTCCTGGAGGAAGGGGAACTCGGCACCCGTCCCCTGCGCACGGCCGAGGCAACCGACAGTTACCTCGTCACGGGCACCGACGGGGAAGTCCTCGAACCGTCCCTGACGTTCCACGGCTTCCGGTACGCGGAGGTGTCCGGCGTGCCGGGCCTGCGCGGTGAGGACATCGAGGCGGTGGTGATCGGGTCGGACCTGCGGCGCACGGGCTGGTTCAGCTCCTCGCACGAGCTGCTCAACCAGTTCCACGAGAACGTGGTCCGCAGCATGCGCGGCAACTTCGTCGACGTACCCACCGACTGCCCTCAGCGGGACGAACGGCTCGGCTGGACCGGCGACATCCAGGTGTTCGCGCCGACGGCGGCCTTCCTGTTCGACACCGCGGGCTTCCTCGACTCGTGGCTCGCCGACCTGGCAGCCGAACAGCAGCCCGACGGATCCGTCCCGTTCGTGGTGCCGGACGTGCTGCGCACCCCGTCCCCCAGTGCGGCGGCCTGGGGCGACGCCGCGACCGTGGTGCCGTGGGTGCTGTATCAACGCACCGGGAACCGCGGCGTATTGGAGCGGCAGCTGCCGAGCATGTGCGCCTGGGTCAGGCGGATGACCGAACTCGCCGGCCCCGACCGGCTGTGGACGGGCGGCTTCCAGTTCGGCGACTGGCTGGACCCCACCGCACCGCCCGAGGACCCCTACCGAGCCAAAGCCGACCCCGACGTGGTCGCCACCGCACACCTGGCCCGCTCGGCCGACATCGTGGCCGAGGCGGCCCGCGTGCTGGGCCGGAGCGAGGTGGCGGACCACCACGCAGCCCTGGCGGCCGAGGTCCGCGAGGCGTTCGCCCGTGCATTCGTCACGCCCGCCGGCCGTGTCCTGTCCGACGCGCAGACCGTCTACGCCCTGGCCATCGAGTGGGCACTGCTGCCCGGCGAGGAGCAGCGCAAGGAGGCCGGCCGACGGCTGGCGGACCTCGTACGCACCAGTGGCTTCCGCATCGGCACCGGGTTCGTGGGCACCCCTCTGGTCACCGACGCACTGACCTCGACCGGACATGCGGACGTCGCCTACCGCCTGCTGCTTCAGACGGGCTGCCCCTCGTGGCTCTACCCGGTGACCATGGGCGCGACCACGATCTGGGAGCGCTGGGACAGCATGCTGCCCGACGGAAGCATCAACCCCGGCGAGATGACCTCCTTCAACCACTACGCGCTCGGCGCGGTCGCGGACTGGCTGCACCGGCGGGTCGCCGGCCTCGCCGCCGCCGCGCCCGGCTACCGCGTGATCACCATCCACCCCGTGCCGTCCGCCGCGCTGACCTCCGCCTCCGCCCGCCATCTCACTCCGTACGGCGAAGCCCGCGTGGCCTGGACACGCGCCGACGGCCGTTTCCGCCTGGAGGCGCAGGTTCCTGTCGGGACCACCGCGCAGGTCTGGCTGCCCGGCGCCGACGCGCACGAGACCGTCGCACACGGCGAGCATCGCTGGGAGATGCCCGACCCGTTCCCGACCTCCCCGGAGCCGCGTACGCCGGTCACCGTCCGCGATGTGCTCGACGAACCGGCGATCTGGTCCGCGGTAGCCGCTGCGGCTGTCCGGACCGGTGTGACCCCCGGCGGCGAGGCCGAGGCGGCCCGTCAGCTCGCCGCGCACCTCGACGCGCCCGCGACGGATCTCGCTCGCGCCCTCGCCCCGCAGGAGTTCTCACCGGGCGCGGGCGCCTTCCAGCATGAGGTCGACGCCATCTTCGGATCGCTCCGTGACTGACTGACTGACTGCTCGCCGCCACAACGAACGCATCGGAAACCACGGACTGCTCTGAGGGGTCTTGACCAGCCCGGGCGGTGGCCTCAGGGGCCCATCGGCGCGCGGCGGTGACGGTGTGCCGGTGCGGCGCTCGCGCACCGGCGCGGGGTGACTCGTCTGCCGTCGGGAGTCGCTGCCCGCTCCCCGGCCCGAGCAGCGAACCCGCACGAGATTCCATCCAGGATCGCCCTCGGCGTGCGGGTTCCAGGGCGAGAGCATCAAAGATTCCGCGAACCTGCGCGCTTCGGCGAGTGGTCGCCGTAAGCGCTCCCGGCGAGATGGACACGGGAGGACGGGCCTACTTGGTGAGCACGGCGGTGCGCCGGGACCAGGAGCCCTCGGCAGCGGCGCTGAGCAGGAACGCGGCGACATCGGCCCGGGAGATCCTGGGCACGCCGGGCAGGCGGTCGAGCTGCTTCAGGTCGATTGCCTGGATGGTCGTGGCCGGCTTGTTGGTCAGCAGCACCGGGTAGACGAGCGTCCAGTCCAGGATGGAGCCGGTGAGGATGTGCTCGCCTGCGGCCTTGTCGGCGAAGTTCGCCTTGCCGCCCTTGTAGAGGAACCGGAGGATCCCGGAGGCCTTTGCCAGGGACTCGCCGACGCCGAACGCCGACATGATCACCACGCGCTTGGTGCCGCTGGCCTCGGCGGCCTGGACGAGCGCGCGCGTGCTGTCGGTGATCAGGTTCGCCGGGTCCTTGGCCTTGCCGATCCCGAGGGTGCTGACCACCGCGTCCACGCCGCGCATGGCCTCGGCCAGCGCCTCGGCGTCGCGGACGTCACCAGCGATCGCGGTCACCCGCTTGCGCTGGGCGAGCTTGGCCGGGTCGCGTACGAAGGCGACCACCTCGTGTCCGGCGGCGCCGGCCGCGTCCGTGAAGAGGCCGCCGGTCGCCCCGGTGGCGCCCAGGAGGAGAAATCTCATTGCAGTCGGTCCTTTCAGCGAGCCTCGACGGCTCTCGTTTTACGAATCTGGTCACGCGGTGAGGAAATCGGTTCCTGCTCGTGAGGCAGTCCGGGCAGGTACATCCACTGCCGACGGAACGTGCTCCGCACAGCTGGGTACGTCGTGTGCGGTCAGCGTCCTGTCCTGGAGCGCACTCGTGACCTCGACGCGGCTCTCATGAACCCACTCAACCAAGCCTTGCTACACGATAGTAAAGATGAAACTGAGTTGCAAGCGTGAGTCGGATGGTCAATACCGAACGCTGGCATTGAATGCGGACGTGATCGTCAGGTGGCCGAATCGGCGGGGAGAAGGCTGTCCTCGGCAGCTTCGAAGACCACGGCCAGCGACCAGCTGGGGGTACGGCTTGCCGCGCAGCATGTCGACCACGCTCTGGATGACGATGGCGTCCCCGATGCCTCCACGGCCAGGCGGTCGGACGGGACCGTAGGGCTTGAGCCGCACCTCGCCGTCCTGGGAGACGGGCTCCACGCGGCGGATCAGCAGCGGGGCGAACTTCGGGTGCCGCCAGGGCCCGCCGCCGCGCGGCCCGGTCACCACCACGGCCGGGTAGCCGGCCCGGGGTTCGGCCTCCTGCTCGGTGGCCGACTCGATCAGCGGGTGCGCCTCGGCGGGAACGGGCACGCAGCCGTCGTCGTCGACCTCACCGGACAGGAACCGCTCCGCGCCGGTGAGACAGACGTGCGAGGTCTCGCGGTCGCCCACCCACATCAGCGGCGTCTCGGAGGCGCGCAGGCCCACGGCGAAGCCGCCGCTGCGGCAGCAGTCGATCATCGCGATACCTTCTGCGCGGCCCAGCACTGCTCCAGCCCGCTCGCTGACGAAGCCGGCGCTCACGCCGGTCTCCGCGATCCGGTCGAAGTCGGTGTCCGTGGCGATGAAGATGAAGTGGAATTCGCCGCAGTCCCGGACGAGCCGCGCACCGTGCCCGGACACGTACACCAGGGCCAGTTCGTCTGCTCGCACTCCTCCAGGAACTCGCTGTCGGCCTCGCGGCAATGGGCCAGGGACTGGCCGGAACACGTGACGCGCAGATCAAGAGTTCGCCGATCGGCTTCCTGCTCCTCGCTCAACGGCGCCTGCCGCTCGCGAGGTTCAACGGCCGCGCCATCCGCCCGATGGTGTCTCAGGCCTTTCCGCGGCAGGCGATAGGACGGCGTGGTCCATCCGGTCGCATTGGGAAGCGACGTGGAAAAGGGAGGCGCCGAAGTTGATTTGGCGCGGGCTACCGCAGAACGTGCCTCGCCCCGCGCCCGATGTTCGTGTGTGGGGGGTACGCGGGGCGAGGAGTTCTGCGGTGCTGGATTCCGTCGAGATCGAGCCGTGCAGCTGTCGCACGGACTCGCCTCACAGCGTGGCTGAGGCCTTCCGGCGAGGTGGGTTTGCGTCACCGGCTCGGGAAGGCACCACGCTGTTCAGGGGTGCGTCCCGGTCGCCGCCGGATGCTGAAGGCCCGGCTGAGCGCATCGCCGGACCTTCAGCGGGTCGCACCGTTCCTCGGGCTGATGCGTGGGGGACTCAGCAGCCGTAGTTGACCAGGTCGAAGGACTCGTAGTGGTCGGCCGTGTAGTAGTCCTCTCGGTTCTCCTCGCCGGTGACGATGCGGCGCGCACCGCGCGTGGAGGAGCCCGGCGTGATCACGGTGTACTCGTGATAGTAGCCAGAGGACTGGCTGGGCAGAATGCCTTCCCGGTTCTGGAAGACGGTGCCGTCCTGCGAGTACGGATAGGGGCCGCCCTGCTCGATCAGGTCGAGTGTGTCGTGGGCCTGGGAGGGCAGGTCGCTGTAGCAGATGCTGCCGACCGCGGCGGCCGCCGGAGTGGCGGTGGCGACGGTGCCGCCGACGAGGAGGGCGGACAGGACGGCGGCTGTGGCGCCGATGCGGGTGATTCGTGGGGGGAATCTCATGCCTCATGATGACGCGCGTAGACAGTGGCATGTCAATGACAACTCCGGGGAATTTCCCGTCAAGTCCGATGAGTTTTCGCGGAGTTAACTTGCGACTCCGTGTCACCACCTCATCCCCACACGCTGGTGTACCGCCTGGTGACTCGAGCCTGGAGCCGCTCGTTCTCCAGGCCGGCGACGGCGCACACACCTCGGGGTCGGCGTGCGCGCGTTGTTGCGGATCCAGAAGCCGGCGTGGCTGATGATTTCCCATTCAAGTCGGTGCCGCGACGTCACGCATCGCAGGTGGACGATCTGGCCGAGCTTCCGGAAGTTGTCGACCGGGCGCCGGTCTGGGAGGCGCTACGGTCCCCCACCGGACAGACGGTCGAGCGGGCCGCCGGCCACCCGCTTCCTCGGAGACGGTCACCCGGATTTCCGGCTCTCGGCCGCCGCGAACAGGGCGAGCGCCAGGACGATCAGCGCGATGCTCACATAGATCTCGTAGCCGTCCAGGGTGCTCCACCGCTGCGTCACCCCCCACCGCAGCTTGCCGGTGAGTTCGTACACCAGACCGCCGGAGCCCTGCAGCAGGGCGATGAACCCGAGAAACTCCAACAACTGCTTCATGTCCAGGATCCTCGCCCCGCGGTCCCCCCACATCCATCGGCCGCGGGGCGAGCCCTGTCCGACGGGAGTACCGATCCGAGGGGCGGCGGGCCGCCGAAAGTCGACGAGGTCACGACTTTGGTCGCGATCACCGGCTGAGGGAGGTGGTGGAGGCCGTCTCTGCGTAGATTTGTCGACCGTGAGTGGTGACAAGCCGGTACCCGAGCCGCCGACCTTCCCGGGGCGGAGCTGGCTGTTGCCGTCCGCTGTGCTCGACCCCGACCACGACCCCGAGAACGGACACGCCGGACGGCCGCCCAAGCGCACCGCACGCGACTGGGTCGTCGACTTCACCTGCTTCCTGCTGGCCGTGTTCATCGGTCTCCTGACCGTGGAGACGGTCAGGAACGAGCCCTACCTGCCGCAGGGCTTCGCCGTCTTCGACCAGGTGCTGGGCGCGCTCGCCTGCGCCGCGGTCTGGCTGCGCCGGCGCTGGCCGGTCGGCCTCGCCGTGGCGATGGTCCCGGTCTGTTTCTTGTCCAGCACGGCGGGCGGCGCCGGCTTCGTCGCCTTCTTCACCCTCACCGTGCACCGGCCCTTCCGCTACGTGGCCTGGGTGGCCGGCACCTCCCTCGCGCTGACCCCGCTGTTCTTCTGGCTGCGGCCCGACCCCGACATCAGCTACCCCTGGGCGGTCTTCCTGGCCGCGCTGCTCACCGCCGCGATCGTCGGCTGGGGCATGTTCGTGCGTTCCAAGCGGCAGCTCATGCTCAGCTTCCGGGACCGGGCCCGGCGGGCCGAGACGGAGGCGGTGCTCCGGGCCGAGCAGGCGCAACGGCTCGCCCGTGAGGCCATCGCGCGCGAGATGCACGACGTCCTGGCGCACCGCCTGACGCTGCTGAGCGTGCACGCGGGCGCGCTGGAGTTCCGGCCCGACGCGCCCCAGGCCGAGATCGCCCGCGCGGCGGGCGTCATCCGGGAGAGCGCCCACGAGGCCCTGCAGGACCTGCGGGAGATCATCGGTGTGCTGCGCGCGGGCGAACCCGACGACGCGGGCCGGCCCCAGCCGACCCTCGCCGCCCTCGACACCCTCGTCTCCGAGTCCCGCGAGGCCGGCATGAAGGTCGTCCTGGACCAGCACGTCACCGACCGCGCCGCCGTCCCCGCCTCCGTCGGCCGCACCGCCTACCGCATCGCCCAGGAGTGCCTGACCAACGCCCGCAAGCACGCCCCCGGCGCCGAGGTCACCGTCACCGTCTCGGGCGCCCCGGGCGACGGACTCACCGTTTCCGTACGCAACCTGGCGCCTCCGGGGGAGGTCCCGCCCGTCCCCGGCTCCGGCCAGGGCCTCATCGGCCTCACCGAGCGCGCCACGCTGGCCGGGGGCCGTCTGGACCACGGGCCCGACCAGGACGGCGGGTTCGGCGTACGGGCCTGGCTGCCCTGGCGCTGAACCCGGGCATCGGCGTGCGCGACGCCATCTCGTCCCCCATGATGGCCAGTTGACTCGTACGACCCGTGCGGGCCGTACGGCGCCGGGCGCCTCGGGAGGGACAGCAGAGTGAGTTTCGGGGGACACGATCCGCACCAGCCGCCCTGGCCGCCGAACGGAGGACCGTACCCCCCGACGGCTCCACCGCCGCCTCCGGGACCGTACGTCCCGCCCCGGCCGGGGCCACCGCCGTACGGCCCCAACGCCCCCTATCCGTACGGTCCCTACCCGCCGCCCACCCTGTGGCGGCAGCTGCGGGAGGACGACTGGCCGCCGCTGAGGCAGTTCCTCGGCGGGCTGCGGCTGCACGGCTGTCTGTGGGCGATGGCGGTGATGTGCGCGTGGCCGATGGTGGTCGGTCTGCTGGTGGGCTACCCACTGGCCCGCTCGGCCCGCCGCCCGGCCCGGCGGATCTTCCCCTCCCGCGCCCGCCACCGCCTCGTGGACGACGAGGTGGCACGGGTGCAGCGGAAACGGGCCTGGACGGCCACCGCGATGTCCCTGCTGATCCTGGCGGTGTACGGCAGACCCGAGGACGTGGACCAGGCGCAGCAGCAGTTCATGATGCGGCTGACCATCACCCCCTGGCTGCTGCTCCTCAGCGCCCCCGCGGTCGTCGCGGCCCTCTTCCGCTGGTCGTCGCCGACCGCGAGAGAAGCCATGCGTCCCCATCTGCGCACCGCAGGGACATCGGCCCTGTGGTACGTCGGCGCCTTCACAACGATCCCGCTCCTCGTCGGGGCGATCTACTACGCGGACAGTCACCTGGGGAAGGACGTGGGCCTCTGGGGGCCGCTCGTCCTCCTCCTGCCGCTGCTCTGGGTACTGCTCTTCCTCGCCTTCGCCTCCGGGCCCGCCGTACGCAGCGCCTTCAACACCGCCGAGGTGCATCCGGCGCTCCCGGCGCTGCTCACCGGTGCCCTGGTGTGGGAGTTCGCCGCCATCAACCTGGCCGTCGGCGGGCTGCCACCGGGCCCGCCGCTCGTCCAACTCGCCGCCCTCATCGGCGGCCCGGCCTCGGTTTCGGCCGTCGCGTGGTGGGAGATCCACCGGCTGCGCACCCGGTACGGGGTGCGGCTGCGCGGCTGAGGAGGGCCTTTGGTCGGTCGGCGCTGGGGAGCGTCCAGCATCGGTTGGCGTTGAGGAGCGACGCCCGCCGGTCGGCGCTGGGGAGCGACACCGGTCGGTCGGCGCTGGGGAGTGAGACCGGCCGACTGGCGCTGGGGAGCGAGACCCGCCGGTCGCCCCAGCGGGGTCGACCGAGCTGTACAGGACCGACCAGCCCGTACACGTCCGTTCAAGCCATCCGCGGCACCACGCGCTGCCCCGCCGACCCGTACACCCACGCCGACGCCTCGTCGATGAAGTCGCCGGGGAAACCGAGGCGGAAGTCGGTGGCCTCCTCCAGCCGGGCCAGCAGCTCCTCGGGGAGGACGAGCCGGGCGGCGCCGAGGTTGTCCATGAGCTGTTCGACGCGGCGGGCACCGAGGATGGGGTGCACGGCGGGGGAGTGGGCCATGGTCCACGCGATGGCGACCTGGGCCGGGGTGGCGTCGAGTTCGTCGGCGGCGGCCTGCACGGCCTCCGCCACCGCACGCTCGCGTTCCCCGATCGCCTCGGCGGACAACCGGGTCGCGGTGCCCGGCGCCACCCCGCCCGGCCGGGTGTACTTGCCGGACAGGACACCGTTCTGCAGGGGGCTCCAGGCCGCGACCGACATGCCGAACGCCTCCGCCATCGGCAGCAGTTCGCGCTCGATGTCCCGGTTGAGCAGGCTGTACGGCACCTGGAGCGCCGACAGCGGCGACCAACCCCGCCATTCGGCAAGGGTGTTGGCGCGCGAAACCACCCACGCCGGGGCGTCCGAGATACCGACGTACAGCACCTTCCCGGACCGTACGGCGTCGTCCAGGGCGCGCATCGTCTCCTCGACCGGGGTGTTCCGGTCCCAGATGTGCACCCAGTAGAGGTCCACGTAGTCCGTGCCCAGGCGCCGCAGGCTCGTCTCCAGGGACAGCGCGAGGTTCTTGCGGTGGTTGCCCGCGGCGTTGGGATCGGTGCCGTCGCGCGAGACCGTGTACTTCGTGGAGAGCACGAACCGGTCGCGCCGCCCCTTGAGCAGCTCGCCGACGATGCGCTCGCTCTCCCCGCCCCGGTAGTTGACCGCGGTGTCGATCACATTGCCGCCGGCCTCCGCGTACACGTCGAGGATCCGCGCGCACTCCTCCCGGGGTGCTCCCACCCCACCCTGCTCCCCGAACGTCATGGCGCCGAGGAACAGCTCGGAGACGCGGAGCCCGGTCCGCCCCAGGAGTCGGTAACGCACCCAAAACCTCCGTCAGTTGAATGCCGTACCGGCCGACACTAACGGGTCGGCGCACGACAAGGCGGTGCTCCGGGACGAAGCCTCATTACGGTGGTGCCCATGACCGCGATCCGAACGGTGGGCCGATGACCGCGATCCGCCTCCTCCTCGTCGACGACGACCCCCTCGTGCGCGCCGGACTGTCCTTCATGCTGGGCGGCGCCGACGACATCGAGATCGTGGGCGAGGCGGCCGACGGCGACGAGGTGGACGCCCTCGTCGACCGTACGCGCCCCGACGTCGTCCTCATGGACATCCGGATGCCGACCGTCGACGGCCTCACGGCCACCGAGCGGCTCCGCGGCCGCCCGGACGCGCCCCAGGTCGTCGTCCTCACCACTTTCCACGCCGACGACCAGGTCCTGCGCGCCCTGCGCGCGGGCGCCGCCGGGTTCGTCCTCAAGGACACCCCGCCCGCCGAGATCGTCGAGGCGGTACGGCGGGTCGCGGCCGGCGACCCGGTGCTTTCGCCCGCCGTCACCCGCCGCCTCATGGCGCACGCCGCCGGCACCGCCCCCGACACCCGCCGCACGAACGCCCGTACCCGCGTCGCCGCCCTCAACGACCGCGAACGCGAGGTCGCCGTCGCCGTCGGCCGCGGCGCCTCCAACGCCGAGATCGCCGGCGAACTCTTCATGAGCGTCGCCACCGTCAAGACCCACGTCTCCCGCATCCTCGCCAAGCTCGACCTCAACAACCGGGTACAGATAGCCCTGTTGACGTACGACGCGGGGTTGCTGGAGGAGGACGGGCGCCAGGGCCCCTAGAGGCCTGGCGCCGGGCACTCGTGGGTGGACCCGCGCGTTGTACGGGCGAGGGGGGAACTCATGGGACAGGCGAAGGTGATCGATCTCGGGGAGTACGGGCCGCGGTTCACGGAGGACCCGCATCCCGTGTACGCGGAGCTGAGGGCGCTGGGCCCGGTGCACCGGGTGCGGCTGCCGAAGCTCGACGCCCATCACGAGGTATGGCTCGTCGTGGGGTACGAGGAGGCACGGGCGGCGCTCGCCGATCCCCGGCTGTCGAAGGACGGCTCGAAGATCGGCGTCACCTTCCTCGACGAGCAGCTGATCGGCAAGTATCTGCTGGTCAGCGACCCGCCCCAGCACACACGGCTGCGCGGGCTGATAGCCCGTGAGTTCACCGCCCGCCGGGTCGAGCAATTGCGGCCGAGGGTCGAGGAGATCACCGGCTCGCTGCTGGACGCGATGCTGCCGCTCGGCCGCGCCGACCTGGTGGAGTCGTTCGCGTACCCGCTGCCGCTCACCGTCATCTGCGAACTGCTCGGCGTGCCCGAGTTCGACCGGGCGGCCTTCCGTAAGCTGTCGACGGAGGCGGTGGCACCGACCAGCGGTGCGAGCGAGTACGAGGCATTCGTCCAACTCGCCTCCTATCTGGGCGAGTTGATAGAGGACAAGCGGTGCTCCCCGCCCGCCGACGACCTGCTGAGCGCCCTGATCCGGACGACGAACGAGGACGGCGACCGCCTGTCCTCCGACGAGCTGCGCGGCATGGCCTTCATTCTCCTCATCGCCGGCCACGAGACCACGGTCAACCTCATCACCGGCGCCGTCCACGCGCTCCTCACCCACCCCGGTCAACTCGCCGAGGTGCGGGCCGACATGAGCCTCGTCGACGCGGTCGTGGAGGAGACACTGCGCCACGAGGGGCCGGTGGAGAACGCGACGTTCCGCTACGCCGCCGAGCCGTTGGACATCGGCGGTACGGCCATCCCGGCGGGCGACTCGGTGATGATCGGCCTGGCTGCCGCCGACCGTGACGGCACCCGCTATGCCGCGCCCGACCGCTTCGACATCCACCGCGACACGCGCGGGCACCTCGCCTTCGGCCATGGCATCCACTACTGCCTGGGCGCGCCCCTGGCCCGGCTTGAGGCCCGTGTGGCGCTCCGTGCACTTCTGGGACGCTGCCCCGGCCTGGCCCTGGACGGCCCGCCGGGTGAATGGCTGCCGGGAATGCTGATACGGGGGGTGCGGAGCCTGCCGGTGCGCTGGTGAGGGGTGTTTTTTCGCCCCCGCCGCCCCTACCCGTCCCATCCCCGGGGGCGCTGCCCCTTCGACCCCGTGACCGTGTCACGGGGCTCCGCCCCGGACCCCGTTCCCTTGATCGCCGTAGGGGCTTGGGGGAGTGTGTGGCTGCGGGATCGTCGTGGCATGTCGCGCAGTTCCCCGCGCCCCTAAAAGCATCGGGACCCGCCCGGCACATTCAGGCGAGCCCCTGGACTCAGCCGAGGCCCGGCGCATCCCATCGCCGCTGCCCTCTCCGGTCGCGCTCGGGCGTATTCAGCCTGTCCGGCGTTTGAGGACAGCCCGGAGGGCGATTCACCGCCCGCTCATCCGCACGCTTCCCGCTCACCCACCGGGG
The DNA here is from genome assembly GCF_024612015.1 of Streptomyces sp. CA-210063. Taxonomy (NCBI): domain Bacteria; kingdom Bacillati; phylum Actinomycetota; class Actinomycetes; order Kitasatosporales; family Streptomycetaceae; genus Streptomyces; species Streptomyces sp. CA-210063. Next base: position 1,745,835 of record NZ_CP102512.1, on the reverse strand, counting down.
GGCGGGAAGGTGACCCGGAGCGGGCCGGGGGCGAAAACCCCCTGGCCCCAGCCCGGCGGCTAGTCCCGGCCCCCCGGAATCTCCCCCAGGTTCACCGGCCGGTGCTCCCGACGGGACAGCTCGCACGCCTCGGCGACGCGAAGGGCCTGGAGGGCCTCACGGCCGTCGCACGGGTTGGCCCGCTCACCGCGCACCACCTCGACGAAGGCCGCGATCTCGGCTTCGTACGCGGCGGCGAACCGCTCCAGGAAACCGGTCCATGGCTTGTCGGCGGGCGGCGGCCCGCTCGGCTCCGTGGACGCGACCGGCGTACGGTCGTCCAGTCCGACCACCACGGTGTCCAGCTCCCCGGCCAGCTCCAGACGCACGTCGTACCCGGCCCCGTTCACCCGCGCCGCCGTGGCCGTGACCAGCGTCCCGTCCTCCAGCGTGAGCACGGCGGCCGCCGTGTCGAGGTCGTGCGCCTCCCGGAACATCGGATGCCCGACGTCCGACCCGGTGGCGTACACCGTGGCGACCTCGCGCCCCGTCACCCACCGCACGATGTCGAAGTCGTGGATCAGACAGTCCCGGTAGATCCCCCCGGAGACCGCCAAGTACGGCGCCGACGGCGGCGTCTGATCGGCCGTCAGCGCCCGTACGGTGTGCAGCCGCCCGAGCCGCCCCGCGCGCACCGCCTCCCGCGCGGTGACATAACCGGAGTCGAAACGGCGCTGGAAGCCCATCTGCAGCACGGTCCCGGCCGCGTCGACCTCGGCGAGCGCGCTTAAGGTGCCCGGCAGATCCACGGCGATGGGTTTCTCGCAGAACACCGGGAGTCCCGAGCGCGCTGCCCGACCGATCAGTTCGCCGTGGGCCGAGGTCGCGGCCGTTATGACGACGGCGTCCACACCCCAGGTGAAGATCTCGTCCACGCCTGGCGCCGCCGTCTCGCCGAGGCGATCCGCGAGGTCATGGGCCCGAGCCGTGTCGACGTCCGTGATGATCAGAGAGCCGACATCACGGTGGCGGCTGAGCGTGGTCGCGTGAAACGTTCCGATGCGACCCGCCCCGATGAGTCCGATGCGCATGGGAAACAAAGTGGGGTCGCACCTGCCGCCGTGTCAATGGTTTGTCCGGACAACCGAACTACGCAACTTCCCGTCAACAAGCACCGGGGCTACGCTCGGCCCGTGCCGAAACCAGAAGTGGCTCCGACCGTGTCGCTCCAGCTCAGCGTCGACCGCAGCAGTCCGGTCCCGCTCTACTTCCAGCTGTCCCAGCAGCTGGAGGCCGCGATCGAGCACGGCGAGCTGACCCCGGGCAGTCTGCTGGGCAACGAGATCGAGCTGGCCGCCCGCCTCGGCCTGTCCCGCCCCACCGTCCGCCAGGCCATCCAGTCCCTGGTCGACAAGGGACTGCTCGTACGCCGCCGCGGCGTGGGCACCCAGGTCGTCCACAGCCAGGTCAAACGCCCTCTGGAACTCAGCAGCCTCTACGACGACCTGGAGGCCGCCGGCCAGCGCCCCGCCACCCGCGTCCTGGTCAACACCACCGTCGCCGCCTCCGCCGAGGTCGCCGCCGCCCTCGCCGTCGCGGAGGGCGGCGAAGTCCACCGCATCGAGCGACTCCGTCTGGCCCACGGCGAACCCATGGCCTACCTCTGCAACTACCTCCCCACCGACCTCCTCGACCTCGACTCCCCCCAACTCGAAGCCACCGGCCTCTACCGCCTCATGCGCGCAGCGGGCATCACTCTCCACAGTGCCCGCCAGACCATCGGCGCGAGAACGGCCACACCGGAAGAGGCCGACCGTCTGGGAGAACCTGAGAACGCTCCTCTCCTCACCATGCAACGCACGACCTTCGACGACACGGGCCGAGCCGTCGAATACGGCACCCACATCTACCGGGCATCCCGCTACTCGTTCGACTTCCAGCTCTTGGTCCGCTCCTGAGCGAGAGGGCACCCCCTGGCTTTTGCTTTTAGGGGCGCGGGGAACTGCGCGACCAGCCCCCACCCACCCGCACCCGAAAAACAACCGATCGCACCCCCCGCCCCCACGCCCCACCCAGCGGAGCGTTAAGGCAGAATCGGCCTGATGAGCACTTACCGCGACTTCACCCACCGCGGCTCCGCGCGGGCCACCGTCCTGCGGACCGTGGGAACGCGCGAGCGCCGCTCCCACCTGACGGCCCCCCGCGTCCCGACCGTCGGCATCGACATCGGTGGTACGAAGGTGATGGCGGGCGTCGTGGACGCCGACGGCAACATCCTGGAGAAGCTCCGCACGGAGACCCCGGACAAGTCGAAGAGCCCCCAGGTCGTCGAGGACACCATCACGGAGCTGGTCCTGGACCTCTCCGACCGGCACGACGTGCACGCCGTCGGCATCGGCGCCGCCGGCTGGGTCGACGCGGACCGCAACCGCGTCCTGTTCGCCCCCCACCTTTCCTGGCGCAACGAGCCGCTGCGCGACCGCCTCGCGGGCCGCCTCGCCGTGCCGGTCCTGGTCGACAACGACGCCAACGCCGCCGCCTGGGCCGAGTGGCGCTTCGGCGCCGGCCGCGACGAGGACCACCTGGTCATGATCACGCTCGGCACCGGCATCGGCGGCGCGATCCTGGAGGACGGCCAGGTCAAGCGCGGCAAGTTCGGCGTCGCGGGCGAGTTCGGCCATATGCAGGTCGTGCCCGGCGGCCACCGCTGCCCGTGCGGCAACCGCGGCTGCTGGGAGCAGTACAGCTCAGGAAACGCCCTGGTCAGAGAGGCCCGCGAACTCGCGGCGGCCGACTCCCCGGTGGCGTACGGCATCATCGAGCACGTCAAGGGGAACATCGGTGACATCACAGGGCCGATGATCACCGAGCTTGCCCGCGAGGGTGACGCGATGTGCATCGAACTGCTCCAGGACATCGGCCAGTGGCTCGGCGTCGGCATCGCCAACCTGGCCGCCGCCCTCGACCCGTCCTGCTTCGTCATCGGCGGTGGTGTCTCGGCCGCCGACGACCTGCTGATCGGCCCGGCCCGGGAGGCCTTCCGCCGTCATCTCACCGGCCGCGGCTACCGCCCCGAGGCCCGTATCGCGCGCGCCCAGCTCGGGCCCGAGGCCGGCATGGTGGGCGCCGCCGACCTCGCCCGGCTCGTCGCCCGCCGCTTCCGCCGGGCCAACCGGCGCAGAGTCGAGCGGTACGAGCGTTACGCGCGGTACGTAGAGGCCCGCCGGACCACCCAGGACTCCGCGTGACCGCCTCGCTGCCGCATCAGGGCTCCTCCCCGGAGGAGCCGGAGCGGCCCGCCGAGAACCGCCGCCGCACGATCCGCCGCCGGGCGATCACCCTGGCGATCATCGTGCTGCTCATCGGCGTACCCGCCGGCTATCTGGTGATCTCCGCCAACCAGAGCCGCGACAGCGGCAAGGACAAGGAGAAGAAGTACTCGGCGACCGGCCTCACCGCGCACTGGCCCTCCCGGGTCCAGCAGCGCCTCTACCAGGTGCCGATCCCGCCGTACTCCAAGCACGTCGCGTACTACGAGACGAACAACTGGAGGACCAGCCGTCTCTACGTGCAGTTCTATACGAGCAACGAGGGACTGGAGAGCTTCCTCAACCAGATCGGCCTCGGCACGGACGACCTGGAGGACGACGAGATCGCCATCAACGCCCGCGACCGGCGGATCGTCGGCTGGGACTTCACCGGCTCCGGCCCCTGGTACGGCCTCGTCAACGACCGGAAGAACCCCGCCCCCACCCACGACATCGTCGTGAACCGGTCGAACCCGGACCACCCCATGGTGTACGTGGTGTCACGGACAGTGCCCTGACCAGGGAAAACAACTGCCCGGACGGGTCCGCGCACGGTCGTCGAGACCGATTGTCAGACCCCGCCCGTAGAGTCGGAGACAGCTGATCGGAGCCGGAGACGGCTCATCCGACCGAAGGGCGGGAGGTGACCGGACGTATGCGGGACATGGCTGTTCCCGAGGCCGACACGGCCGCCCTCGCGCGGACGGCCGTCCCCGTCCGGCTGGCCGCCGTCTTCCTGCCCGCGCCGCTGCCCCGCCACGGCCGGTTCGCCTTCTGGGACCCGGCGGGCGGGGAACCGCCGCCGGGAGACACCGAGGACCTCACGGTCGTACGACGGCACGGCTCCGGAGCCCGCCGAGGCACCGCCCCCGCCGTGTGCCTGCCGGTCGGCGAAGCCCTCCCCCTGCTCACGCGCGCCCGGCGTGACCCGGCCGCCCACCCCGCCACGGCCTGCTGGGGCGCGGCCGCGCTGCACGCGCTGCGACTGGTCGCCCGGGGGCGGCTGCTGCCCGGACTGACCCCCGAGGGATACGACGCGTGGCGGGCGGGACCACTCGACCAGGACGACATCGCGCACCTCAGAGCCGTCGCCGCGGCACTGCCGTACGAGGGCCACGCCGTGCCCCTGCCCGGCAAGGGCCCCCTGCGGCTGCCCGAACCGGAAGCCCTGATGCGGTCCTTCCTGGACGCGGTCGCCGACACACTGCCGCGCGGCCCGGCGGCGCCGTACGTCTCCGGGAAACCGTTCGCGGCGCACACCGGGCAGCGGCTGCCGCACGCACGCGACTGGGCGGCCGAGGTCGCCGCGGGCATGGACGCGGGCGTCCGCATCTCCCTGCGCCTCGACCTGTCGGCGTACGACCTCTTCGACGACAGCGAAGGCGCCCCACGCGCGGGCGCGGCCGTCGTCCAGGTGCACAGCCTCGCCGACCCCACCCTCGTCGTCGACGCCTCGGCCCTGTGGGCGGGCGACGCGGACACGGCGTTCGGACCCCGCGCGCACGTGGACGCCGCCCTCGCCGTACGACGCGCGGCCCGTGTCTGGCCACCCCTCGACCGGCTCTCCGAGCAGGCCGTGCCCGATGTCCTCGCCCTCTCCGAGGACGAGCTGTCCGACCTGCTGGGCGTCGCCGCGACCCGGCTCGGTGCGGCCGGCGTCGCCGTGCACTGGCCCCGGGACCTGGCCCACGATCTGAGCGCCCGGGCCGAGGTCAGTTCCGCGCCCGGCTCCGCCACGGACGGCACCGGCTTCTTCGAGAGCGAGGAACTGCTCCGCTTCCGCTGGCAGTTGGCGCTCGGCGGCGACCCGCTCACCGAAGCCGAGATGGACACGCTCGCCGAGGCCCACCGTCCGATCGTCCGCCTCCGCGACCAGTGGGTCCTCGTCGACCCGGCCCTCGTCCGCAAGGCCCGCAAACGCGAACTGGGCCTGCTGGACCCGGTGGACGCCCTGTCCGTGGCGCTCACCGGCACCGCCGAGGTCGACGGCGAGACGGTGGACGCGGTGCCGGTGGGCGCGCTGGCGGCTCTACGCGACCGCCTGACGGCGGGCATCGGCACAGTGGACCCGCCACCCGGCCTCTCGGCCACCCTCCGCGACTACCAACTCCGGGGCCTGGCCTGGCTGGACCTCATGACCTCCCTCGGCCTCGGCGGCTGCCTCGCCGACGACATGGGCCTCGGTAAGACGATCACGCTCATCGCCCTGCATCTGCGCCGCGCCCGGCCCGAACCCACGCTGGTCGTCTGCCCCGCCTCCCTACTGGGCAACTGGCAGCGGGAGATCACCCGTTTCGCCCCCGGCGTGCCCGTCCGCCGCTTCCACGGCCCCGACCGCACTCTCGACGGGCTCGACGGCGGCTTCGTCCTCACCACCTACGGCACCATGCGCTCGACGGCCCCGCTCCTCGCCCAGCAGGAGTGGGGCATGGTCGTCGCCGACGAGGCCCAGCATGTCAAGAACCCCTACTCGGCGACGGCGAAGGCCCTGCGTACGATCCCGACCCCCGCCCGCGTGGCCCTCACCGGCACCCCGGTGGAGAACAACCTCTCCGAACTCTGGGCCCTGCTCGACTGGACGACCCCGGGACTCCTCGGCCCCCTGAAGTCCTTCCGCGCCCGCCACGCCCGCGCCGTGGAGAACGGCGAGGACGCGGAGGCCGTGACCCGTCTCGCCCGCCTGGTCCGCCCCTTCCTCCTCCGCCGCAAGAAGTCCGACCCGGGCATCGTCCCCGAACTCCCGCCCAAGACCGAGACCGACCACCCCGTCCCCCTCACCCGCGAACAGGCCGCCCTGTACGAGGCCGTCGTACGCGAGTCGATGCTGGCCATCGAGACGGCGGAGGGCATCGCCCGCCGGGGCCTGGTGCTGAAACTCCTGGGCGCGCTGAAGCAGATCTGCGACCACCCGGCGCTGTATCTGAAGGAGGAGGCCGGAGCCGCCGCCGGAGACCGCCTCGCCGCCCGCTCCGGCAAACTCGCCCTGCTGGACGAGCTGTTGGACACGTTGCTCTCCGAGGACGGCTCCGCGCTGGTCTTCACCCAGTACGTCGGCATGGCCCGTCTGATCGCCGCGCACCTCGCCGCCCGTGCCGTCCCGGTCGAGCTGCTGCACGGCGGTACGCCCGTCAAGGAGCGCGAACACATGGTGGACCGCTTCCAGAGCGGGGCGACACCGGTGCTGGTCCTGTCCCTCAAGGCCGCGGGCACCGGCCTGAACCTCACCCGCGCCGGCCATGTCGTCCACTTCGACCGCTGGTGGAACCCCGCCGTCGAGGAACAGGCCACCGACCGCGCCTATCGCATCGGCCAGACCCAGCCCGTCCAGGTCCACCGCCTCATCACCGAGGGCACCATCGAGGACCGCATCGCCGAAATGCTGGAATCCAAGCGGGCCCTCTCCGACGCCATCCTCGGCTCCGGCGAGGCGGCCCTGACGGAGATGACGGACCGCGAGCTGACCGACCTGGTGTCCTTGCGGAGGTCGGCGTGAGTGGGGGAGCGGGGACGCCTGAGGGCGCGAAGGGGCGCGCCGGGGAGGGCGTGTGGCTCGGGGATGAGGCCGGTGCGGAGGACGCGCGGCCTGCGGAACAGGATGCCGTTGAGCAGCCGCGCCTTCAGGTGGAGGCCGACGGGGTCTCACTGCCCGACGTGGCAGGGGCGGCAGGCGTGGCGGCCGACGGGTCTGACTCCGGTGGCCGTACGGGGTGGTCAGCCCCTGGTGCGGAGGAGCAGGCCGTCTCCGCCGACCGGCCACTTTCTGTGGGAGAGCCGGGCGGGCCGGACTCCGGTGCCGGGCCACGGCCCGCCGATGCGGCCCGCCGGGCGTTGCGGGCGGCGCGGGGACAGGACCGGCACGGGGCCGAGGCCTGTGATCAACGAGGTTCGGGTTCCGCGCCGGCTGCCGGCGCCCCGAGGCCGGAGGCGGCGTCCACGACTCGGGCGGCTGCCCGCCCCGGCGACGTGGCGCGGGAGGCGTTGCGGCGGGCTGCGGAATCCCGGGCGGCCGGTCTCGGGGAGACGGCTGGGGAGCGGAGTGCTGCCGAGTTGGCTGGGGAGCGGAGTGCTGCCGAGGTGGTGGGGGAGCGGGGTGACGCCGAGTCTGCGCGGGAGCGCGGTGCTGCCGAGGTGGTGGGGGAGCAGGGTGACGCCGAGTCTGCGGGGGAGCGGGGCGCTGCCGAGTCGATGGCAGGGCGGGGTGCTCCTGGTGGGCGGGCGACGGAGCGTGCTTTTGCTGAGCCGGGGGTCTCCCTGCTCGGTGAGCGGCCCGGTTCTGGTGCCTGGGTCGATGAGGGAACCAAGCCAGGTGCTCGCTCTGGCGGGAAGCCTCGGGCCGGTGCCCAGCCTGGTGCCCAGCCCGTTGCTCGGGCCGGTGACGGAAGTAAGCCCGGTGAGCGGCCTGGTGAGGCAACAGGAAACGGCGCTCGCCCCGGTGAGGGGACCAAGTCCGGCGCTCGCCCCGGTGAGGCGACAAAGCCGAACGCTCGCCCTGGCGACATTGCCCGGGAGGCGTTGCGGGCCGCCCGCGATGCGGCTGAGCGGGCTCGTGTCGAGGCGGAGGGCGCTCGTGGTGCGGCCGCAGGCAAGGAAGGCCGAGTTTCGCGGCGAGCCGCCGGTCTGTCGCCGGGCCGGCTGCCGGAGGGGCGGGGGCTTCGAAGCGGCGCCGGGGCCAACCGGGGAACGGGGAGTCAGGCATCAGGAAGTGCCCTGACAGGCAGGGGAGAGGCCCAGGGCGGCAGGGCCCTCGCAGACGCGCCCGGAGAGCGGGCCCCAGGGGGCGCCCCCGGAGAGCGGGCTCCCAGGAATCGGGCCCGCGACGTACGCGAACTGCTGGCCGATGCCTTCAAGTTGCCCTCCGAGGGGCCGGACGCCGACGCGGCCTCCAGCGAAGGCACGGATACCGAATGGGACGGTGACGGCGGTACGGCGGCTTCCCGCGAGGGAGCGCCCCACGGCCACGCGTCTGGCGACCGCGCGTCCCACGGCCACGCGTCCGGCGGCCACGCGTCCCACGGCCACGCGTCCGGCGGCCACGCGTCCCACGGCCACGCGTCTGGCGACCGCGCGTCCCACGGCCACGCGCCTGGCGACCGCGCGTCCCACGGCCACGCGCCTGGCGACCGCGCGTCCCACGGCCACGCGTCCGTCGACCGCGGGCCGCACGACCCCGCCATTCACGGCGACATCGCGCAGGAGCCGTCCTCGGGTGCAGGCGGTCCATCCGCACGGCGGGAGGGCTCCTCAGTCGCTCCCGATCCTGAGCCCGCTGCCGATCCTGAGCCTGCCCCCGATCCTGAGCCTGTCCCCGGTTCCGGTGCCGACCGCCAGGTCCCACCAGCTTCCCCCGGCGCCGCCTCCTCCAACGTCCCCCAGCCAGACACCAGCCTCGCCGCCACGCCCCGGCCGGACATCCCCACAACCCCCCGCGTCCCCCGCACCATGGCCGCCCCTTCCCGAGACGGTGAACTGCGGCGTACCTTCCGGCCGTTCCCGCCGCGCCCTACGGCCGGGGAGGCGTTCGCGGAGACGTGGTGGGGCAATGCGTGGGTGACGGCTCTGGAAGAGGGCGCGTTGGACGCGGCGCGGTTGGCGCGTGGGCGGGCGTATGCCGAGAAGGGGCACGTGGACGCGATCACCGTCACGCCGGGGCTGGTGCTGGCGTATGTGCATGGCAGCAGGCCTCGGCCGTACCGGGTGCAGCTCCGCCTGCGCACGCTGGACGACGGCGAATGGGACCGTTTCCTGGACGCGGCGGCGGAGCAGCCGGGGCACATCGCGGCGCTGCTGGACAAGGAGATGCCGCAGGCTCTCGCCGGACCCGGACCCGACCCCGAAGTTGAAGCCGAAGCCAGCCCCGAAGCCGGACCTGGACCCGGACGCGAAGTTGAAGCCCGACCTGAAGCCGGACCCGACCCCGAAGCCGGACCCGGACCATGGCTCGGTCACGGACCCGGACCAGGGCTCGGTCACGGACCCGGACCAGGGCTTGGACCCGGACCCGGTGCCAGCGCCCCGTCCTCCCCCCGTGCCCCACGCGGCGTGCGGCTGCTCCCCGGGTCCGGGGAGCTCGACCCCCGTTGTAGTTGCCCGGACTTCGGGCACCCCTGCAAGCATGCGGCCGCGCTCTGCTACCAGACGGCACGGCTGCTGGACGAGGACCCGTTCGTACTGTTGCTTCTGCGGGGCCGGGGCGAGCGGGAGTTGCTCGACGCGCTGTCGCGGCGCAACGCGGCCCGTGCGGCGCGTGCCGCTCAGGAGCAGGAACCCGCACCGCTGCCGGGGGTTCGGGCCCGGGACGCCCTCGCCCCGCGCACCCTCCCACCGCTGCCCGCCCCGCTGCCCCCGCCGCCGCATCCGGAACAGCCCCCGGTGTACCCGGGCGCGCCCGGCGGTCCGGACCCGTTCGCGTTGGACCAGTTGGCCACCGACGCGGCGGCACGCGCGCACGCGCTGCTCACCACGGGACGCGACCCGGTGGCCGAACTGACGCTGTGGCAGGACGCGGTACGGCTCGCGGCCGCCCGCCCCGGCTCCGGTCTCACCGCCACGACCCGCGCCCTGTACTCGTCCCTGGCCGCCGCCACCGGGCGCACCCCGGCCGACCTGGCCCGCGCGGTCGCCGCCTGGCGTCAGGGCGGCCTCGAAGGGCTGGCCGTCCTGGAGGAGCCCTGGGACCCGCCCGCCGGCCGTTTCGACCGCGCCCGCCCCCTGCTCCTCGCCGCCGACCTCCCGGCCTTCCGCCCCTGGCGCAACCACCTCACCCACCCCCGCGGCCACGTCCAGCTCCGCCTCGGCCGCGACGGCCTCTGGTACGCCTACGAGTCCGAACCGGGCCACGACGACTGGTGGCCGAGAGGCATACCGGACCTCGACCCGGTGGGCGCGCTGACGGGCCTGGGAGCGACCGACGACTGACGACACCAAAGACTGTCCAGGGGTGTCCGGCCGATCCATGACAAGCGCGTGATGCCAGGTCAGCGCCTCGCAGTCCGGGGGAGTCCGTACAGTTGGTGGGACCTGTCCGAGAGTGCGTGAGACGACGAAGCGTCGCCCGGAATGAGCCGTACTCCGGCGGGGCTTCTGCGCGCTGCGAGGTTACGACGGCGGGCAGCGGCCGCCGCGGGCACCGGTGCACTCCGGCTCTCCGCTTTCGAGCAGGCGGGCAAGGACGATGGCGGCGACACGTGTGGGAACCCTCGGGCGGACGTCGTTGACCCCTTCCCGACGACGATGTCCTCCGCGCTGTTGCTCTCGGCCGGCGAGATGAGATTTTCGCGGATGGCCGGACAGTCGGACCCCTTCAGGATCTCTGCGAGGCTGGGCCGATCTCTGCCATGACGGTCTCCGTTCCGCTACAGCCGGAGCAGGACAGTCGGCGGACGTGGTGCTGCGGCGGCCCGGGATGAGAGGACCAGCACCTTTCCCATCCACTTCCCCGTTCGCTTCCCCATCACCTTTCCCATCCACGTCCCCATCGACTTCGCGACATGGGCGAGCGTGACGCCGCATCGTCCGCCAGCCCCGCGGGTACTCAGGGGGCGCCATGGGCGCGACGTTCCGCACGCGCCGCACGAGCCGTGAGGAGCGGGCCATGGGACGCAAAGGACCGCACACCGAACAGGGCCGGGCCACGCGCCTGCGTGAGATCGCCGCGGACGTGTTCGGCTGGGACACCCTCCTACCCGAGCAGCTCACGGCCATGGAGTGGGTGCTGAGGGGCGAGGACACCCTCGTCGTCATGCCAACCGGCGCCGGCAAGTCCGCCGTCTACCAGGTCCCTGCCCTGATGCTGTCCGGACCGGTCGTGGTGGTGTCGCCGCTGCTGGCCCTGCAGCGGGACCAGATCGCCGGGCTGCCGGACGGTGACCGCGCCCCTGGTGCCGTCGCCGTCAACTCCGACCTCGGCGCGGCGAGGACGGAGGCCGCTTGGGAGGCGGTGCGCCGGGGCGAGGCCCGTCTGCTGTACCTGTCGCCGGAGCAGCTGGCCAAGGACGAGGTGGTGGAGCGGCTGGCAGAGTCGCGTCCTGCTCTGTTGGTGGTGGACGAGGCCCAGTGCGTGTCCTCGTGGGGCCATGACTTCCGCCCCGACTACCTACGCCTGGAACAGGCGGTACGCCGGGTGGGGAGACCACCGGTGCTGGCCCTGACCGCGACCGCGACGCCTTCTTGTCCGGCGCGGCTGACGTCGTGGTGGCGACCTCGGCGTTCGGTATGGGCATCGACAAAGAGGACGTACGGTTCGTCCTGCACGCGTCGCTGCCGGGTTCCCTGGACGCCTACTACCAGGAGATCGGCCGCTGCGGCAGGGACGGACGTCCGGCCCTCACCGTGCTGCACTACCGGCCGGAGGACACGGGCATGCAGACCTACTTCGCCGGCCGCACGGCGGGCCGGGACGTCCTGTTCGACGTGGCCGACGCCGTTCACGACCACCGCGGAGACCCCGCCGGCCTGGACGAGCTGCGTCAGGACACGGGCCTGTCCAGGAACCGGGTCACCGCGGCGGTGAACCTGCTGGAAGAGGCCGACACCGTCGTCACGGGGGAGGAGGGCGATATACGTCCGGCCCCCGGCGTGTCTCCCGGCCAAGCTGCAGAGCAGGCCGCAGAGGCCGCGCGGGCGCATCGCAGGAGCGACCGGTCACGCGTCGAGATGGCCCGGGCGTATGCCGAGACGACCGGCTGCAGGCGGCATTTCCTGCTCGGCTACTTCGGGGAGGAGTGCGCGGCGCCGTGCGGGAACTGCGACAGGTGCGACGAGGACCGCCCCGAGAGGAGGCAGGGGGAGCGGCCCGCCCACCCCGCGGCGGCAACGTATTCCGTCGGGACCGAAGTGCGGCATGAGCGATGGGGCGAGGGCACCGTGCTGAGCGAGAACCAGGACCGCATCACCGTGCTGTTCGACCACGCCGGCTACCACACGCTGTCCCTTGAGGCGTTGGCCGCACGAGACGGCCTGCTCACGGTGCTGCGCACACGGCGCGAGCCGGAGGACGGCGACCGGGAGACCGACCGTCGTCAGGAGGCGCCTTGAAGTATTTGAGCCGCTGAAGGCACTTCCCGCCGGTGGTCGACTGGCCTGCCGAGGGGGCGGCCGGTCCTCCGCCGAACGCTGGGATCTTCCTCCTCCGGCGCCCGCGCGACGGTGACATCGTCGGGTCCCGTGCCACGTCGACGGACACGAGACCGGGCGTTCCCCAGGAGCCTCTGTGTGTCCCTCGCAGCCCTCGGGGCACTCGGCCCGAGCACGGGGATGAATGAGGAGGATGTGTGCGGCTGTCAGTCCTGGAACTGCTCCTCGACCGCGTCGGCCCGTGGGCCGCCGCGTACTTCGGCCCTGCTCAGGGCGACGAGTGGCGGGCGAAGCGGCGCGAGGTGTTCGTACGGGAAGCGTGCCGGACGCTGGAGGAGGAGGGTGCTGACACGGCGACCACTCAAGCGGTGCCCGACGCCCCGACGGACATCAGCCCGGCGGAAGATCCGGCAGGGCGAGCGATCTTCGTTGCCGGAGGGGAGGCGCTCAGCTGTCGTCTCTCCCGGCCTCCGCAGGGCCAGATCGCCTGCTGGGCCCCTCTGCCCCGCCTTGCGCCGCTGTTGGAGCGGTGTGGCCAGGACCCGGTCTGCCCGGTGACATACGTCGACCGGACCGGCGCCGATTTCGCTGATCGTTTTCCCCCGGACGGGGACTGCGCGGACGTTCCGGGCGTGGTCTCGGCGCGTTGCTCCGCTGGACGAACGAGCCCACCGCTGTCTGACGAGCCCACCGCTGTCTGACGAGCCCACCGCTGTCTGACGACGGCACGCGGCAAGAAAGGGAGGTGTTGGAGATGGAACGGGGCAGCAATCCCGTCAGTCCCCGTAAGGACGACGAGATGAAGCACGAACTGGAAGGCCATCTGCGTTCCGGCCGGCCCACTCACGTGGAGGAGGCGTACGAGCCTGAGCCGCCGGCGGACGACGACATACGTGTGGACCCGGGCGGACCGGTGCCGCCGCCCGGTGAGGAACGGGAACGGGCTCAGGCGGACACCGAAGCGGAAGCCTTGCGGAGCGAACTGGCCCGCCACCTGGAGCGATCCGTTTTCCCGGCCGACCGGCAGACAGTGCTGGATGTCCTGGAAGCACACCACGCGCCGGACGCGGCGCTGGCTGCAGTGAGACGGCTGTCGGACAACGGTGAGTACGCCAACGTGACCGAGATCGTCAACGCGATCCCTCACAGGCACAACGGGTGAGTCATCCGGAACACCGGCCGGAATCCTGTCGGCCACCGGAGTGAAGTGACGGACCGGCGTGCGGTCGTCGGTGCGCGCGTGGCAGGTATCCGGCTGGGTGGCGGGCCGGTGGAGCTCCGGACAGCGATTGCTCCGGCGGCTACCGAAGGAGCCGGCCGGTGGGACCCGGACGCGCCGACGCACGGTGCACAAGACGGCCGGTCGACACTCGGCCTCAGAACTACGCAGGAGTGGAGAACCCATGGGACACGGCGGAAACGTCATCCAGGAACTGACCGCGGATCACCGCGAGGTGGATGACCTCTTCTCACAGATCGAAGCGCTGCCTGGGGCCGACCAGGAGCGACGCGAACTCGCGGACCGGCTCACCATGGAGCTGATCCGGCACTCGGTGGCCGAGGAGGAGTATCTCTACCCGGCGGTGCGCCGGTACGTCGACGGGGGAGACGACCTCGCCGACAAGGAGATCGCCGATCACAGCGAAGTGGAGCGCATGCTCAAGGAGCTCGAGGGTTGCCAGCCCGGGGACGGGCGTTTCGACACGCTGATCCTGCGGCTGAAGAACTCCGTCACGGCCCATGTCAGCGACGAGGAGAACCGGCTCTTCCCGATGTTGGCCGACGTCTGCTCCGCCGATGCCCTGGAGAAGCTCGGTGAGAAGGTGCGCTCGGCCAAGGAGCACGCTCCCACCCGCCCGCATCCGACCGCGCCGGACACACCGCCCGCGAACAAACTCCTCGCGCCCGGTGCCGGCATGGTCGACCGCCTGCGCGACATGCTCACCGGCCGGGGAAAGCAGGACTGACAGGACTGACAGGACTGGCGACACTCACAGGACTGAAGCGGCTCCTGCACCACCGGTGCGGCTCGGCGAGCGGCGGTCCCTTGTTCGCGGCGCGGCGTGCGATTCCGTCCTCGGGTCGTGACCGCGGTACTCGGTGCTCCGGCTGTCGTGCCGATGGACGGAGCCGTGAGTGTCCCGGGAGTTTGTGCCTGGCGGGGCGTGGGGTACCCGGCGCCAGGAGGTGATCGTCGTGCCCCAACCCGGAAGCAAGAAGTACGACACCAAGAGGGCCAGGCTGCGCAAGGAGGCGGAGCGGTCGGGGGTCTCCGGCCAGGATGCCAACGAGGCCGCCAACGACTCCCTGCAACAGGATGCGCGGTGGCGGAGTCAGGGACCGCGCACCGAGCGCGGCCGCGGCCCGAAGGGCGAACGTCCCGAGAACGCCGACAGAAGCCACCGGTCGCATCCCCCTGAGCGGGGCCGCCCAGCACGCGGCCCCGCTCAGCCTTGTACCGGCGGGGCGGTCGACTGGCGCTGAGGGGCCTTTGGGGGCCTCCAGCAGGGTTCGTCCGGTTCGCCTGGGCCCGCCCCTTCGGTCGCACTCCGTGCCGCAGGCGTGGCCGACATGCCGTGCTCGCGTATCCAGCGCGTGTCAGGTCCTGCGTCGACCTGATTGTTCTCATTGATCCCTGTGTGCCGGGAATCGACACGGGTACGCGGAGCCCGTCCTCCACCTGAGTGAGGAGTGTTTCCCATGGCGCACGCGACGGTCGACGACGTGCTGGGCGCTCTGCGGAATGTGGACTTCCCCGCGGGCAGGACCCAACTGCTGGAGGCGGCCCGTTCCGCCGGTGCCTCGGGCGAGGTGATGTCCGCTCTGCGCGGCATCCCGCCGGAGACCTGCACCAGTCGCGACGACATCGTCCGTTCCGTGCGGACCGATCCCGACTCGGACCTGGGACACAGCCAGGCCCAGCGCGGCGATCAGGCCCGCCAGGGCGGCAAGCCCGGTCTGTCGCAGCACCTGCGCGAGGTGCCCAAGCCACCGATAGAGGAGGAGCTGGACCGCTGAAACTGGACGCCGGCCCGGAACCCTGCACTCATACCGGAAGGAAGGCTCCTCGCCGCAGGAGTAGGGTCCGCTGCTCGCCGCTGCTCGCCGCTGCTCGCCGCTGCTCGCCGCTGCTCGCCGCTGCTCGCCGCCGGTCACGCCCGAGGTGCGACGGTCACCGCGTACCGGTTTCCGCCGGACCTGCCGGGCTCCCTGACGCGCAATGCCGCACGGCAGGTTCCGATGCCCAGCGGAAGCTGCGGCCGATTCGGACACCGCCGGGCCGCCGCCATGGCGAAGCCCAGGGACCGCGCGCGAGCCACCGCACCGAACGTCGGAGGTACGACGGAGGTACGACGGAGGTATGACGGCGTGGCCCCGACCGCCGTGCCGACGGTGCTCCTCGCGCTAGGCGGGGGGCTCGTCGGCGCGTCCTGCGGGCAGCAGCTCGCGGATGTCGGCAGGGAGGGCGTCGGCCAGCTTCCGCATCTCCTCAGGAGAGACAGCCGCGTCGAGAACCTCCAGAACCGCAGCGCAGTACTGGAGCGCCGTGTCCTCCGTGGTACCGGCCCGGACCGCGACCCGGCCGGCGAAAGCCGTCAGGTCGAACGGCTCCCCGACGCCGCTCGGCCGCCCGCCCGAGGTGGCCAAGGCGGTCGCTTCGCGGATGTACGCCGCCAGATCCCGTGGCAGCTGAGCGGCCAGGTGGTCGGCCAGCCCGACCGGCAGCCTTTCCGCCAGTGTCCGTAGTACCGACTGGGTCGCTCGCTCGGTGGACCCCCGATCTGGGAGGTGAGCAAGAGCCTGGACCTTGCCGATCATTTCGTCGTGCTGCATGTCCGTTTTCCTTTCAGTGCCATAGCGGTCTGACGCAAAGGAGCCGTACCGCTGCGCTGCTGCACTGGTCGGCCGCAGTCCTTGCGCTCATCGCTTGGTGGCGCTGCAGACGCGGTGGCACCTGACTGGAACCGCGGCTTCCGAAGAGCTCACTGCTCCTCGCGCCTGTGACCCACGGTGCATGCCACTGCGTCCTGAGCCGTTCTGGGCCGGACCCCTCCCCAGGCGCCCTCCACGAACTCGGCGGAGGACGCCGCATTCGCCGAGTGGTGCGAGGCCCGGTCCGTCGCCGGTCGCGGACGGTGCATGCACTACGACTGAAGTTCGAGCGCTACGAGCCCGGGTAACCGCAAGGCCGTCCCTCACACGCGGCCGCCGCCCTGTTCGCCGAAGCGGCCGCGGGCCACCTGGGCGCTGCCGCCCGGCCGGGCCAGGGACCCGGGGCTTCCCCGTCGGCTCTCCCGCGAGCGGGCGTACAGGCTCATGGACGAGAACCCGCTGCGGCGGGTGCGCCGTGTGAAGCCCGATGTGGAGGATCTTCGCGAGGCTGCCACAACATGGGACGGCCTGCACGGAGTTCCGACCCAAGCGCGTGAGAAATTGTGAGATGTGGGAGTGTGAGTCGGGTGAGTGAGAGTACGCCCAGCACCCTGCAGTACCGCTTTGACGGGCCAGAAGAGGCGCCAGTCCTGATCTTGGGCCCTTCGCTTGGTACAACCTGGCACATGTGGGATCGGCAGATCCCGGAACTGACCAAACAGTGGCGGGTCTTCCGCTTCGACCTGCCGGGCCACGGTGGCGCGCCCGCGTACCCGGGCGGCTCGGTCACCGAGCTGGCCGCCCGGCTGCTGGCGACGCTCGACGCCGTCGGCGTGCAGCGCTTCGGATACGCGGGCTGTGCGCTCGGCGGCGCCGTCGGCGTCGAACTCGCGCTGCGCCACCCCGAGCGCCTCGCCTCGCTCGCGCTGATCGCCGCCTCGCCCCGCTTCGGCACGGCGGACGAGTTCCGCCAGCGCGGAGTGATCGTACGGACGAACGGCCTCGACCCGATCGCCCGTACGTCCCCGGACCGCTGGTTCACCGCCGGGTTCGCGGCGGCGCAGCCCGCGATCACCGAGTGGGCCGTGCAGATGGTCCGCACCACCGACCCCGGCTGCTACATCGCCGCCTGCGAGGCCCTCGCCTCGTTCGACGTGCGCACCGAACTCGGCCGTATCGGCGTCCCCACCCTCGTCCTCGTCGGCTCGGACGACCAGGTCACCGGCCCCGCCGAGGCCCGTACGCTCGTCGCGGGCATCCCGGACGCCCGTCTCGCCGTCGTCCCCGGTGCCTCGCACCTCGTCCCGGTCGAGCAGCCCGCCGCGGTCACCGACCTCCTCGTACGCCACTTCTCCACGGCCTGGCAGCCCGCCTACGACTCCACCGGCCAGATCGCCATCCCGGCGGCCCCGGTCAAGCCGGCCCTCACCGCCGTCCCGCCGCAGACCGGCCCGGTCGCCGA
Organism: Streptomyces sp. CA-210063; assembly: GCF_024612015.1. NCBI lineage: Bacteria > Bacillati > Actinomycetota > Actinomycetes > Kitasatosporales > Streptomycetaceae > Streptomyces > Streptomyces sp. CA-210063. The sequence goes on along the minus strand of NZ_CP102512.1, from coordinate 1,728,141 downwards.
GATCGCCCCGGCCGCCGCCCAGCCCGAGGCGATGGGCAGACCCGATCCGTACGACGCCGGGCTCAAGGTCCGCCGTGAGGTGCTCGGTGACGCGCATGTCGACCGCGCGCTGGCCTCGGCGGACGACTTCTCCGGCGACTTCCAGGAGTTCATCACCCGCTACGCCTGGGGCGAGATCTGGGACCGCCCCGGCCTCGACCGCCGCTCCCGCAGCTGCGTCACACTCACCGCCCTGGTCGCCGGCGGGCACCTGGACGAACTCGCCTTCCACACCCGCGCCGCCCTCCGCAACGGCCTCACCCCGAACGAGATCAAGGAAGTCCTCCTCCAGGCCGCCGTCTACTGCGGGGTGCCGGCCGCGAACAGCGCGTTCCGGGTGGCCCAGCAGGTCATCCGCGAGGAGACCACCCCCGAGGAGTGAGCCGGTGGCGGGCGGTCGGAGGCAGGATGGACCCATGAAGCTGACGAAGAAGTCGCACGCCTGCGTCCGTCTGGAGAAGGACGGACGCACGCTGGTCATCGACCCGGGCGGGTTCAGCGAGGAGGACGCCGCGCTCGGCGCGGACGCCGTCCTCGTCACGCACGAGCACCCCGACCACTTCGACGAAGGACGGCTGCGGGCGGCCCTGGAGGGCAACCCGGCCGCCGAGATCTGGACCCTCAGGTCCGTCGCCGAGAAGATCTCCGCCGCCTTCCCGGGCCGGGTGCACACCGTCGGCCACGGCGACACGTTCACCGCCGCGGGCTTCGACATCCAGGTCCACGGCGAACTCCACGCCGTCATCCACCCCGACATCCCGCGCATCACCAACGTCGGCTACCTCGTCGACGACGGCCGTGTCTTCCACCCCGGCGACGCCCTCACCGTCCCGGGTCACGCCGTCGAGACGCTGATGCTCCCCGTCATGGCCCCCTGGAACAAGATCTCCGAGGTCATCGACTACGTCCGCGAGGTCAAGCCCCAGCGCGCCTACGACATCCACGACGCCCTCCTCACCGACCTCGCCCGCCCCATCTACGACCGCCAGATCGGCGCCCTGGGCGGCGCGGAACATCTGCGCCTCGCCCCCGGGACCTCGGCGGACGTCTGAGGGACCACCGGGCGGGACCGGGAGTGTCAGACCCGCCCGGTAGGTTGTGAGTCATGCGCATCGCCACCTGGAACGTGAACTCGATCACCGCCCGCCTCCCGAGGCTTCTGGCCTGGCTGGAGAGCAGCGGCACAGACGTGCTCTGCCTCCAGGAGGCCAAGATCGCCGAGGACGGCTTCCCGTTCGACGCGCTCCGCGAAGCGGGCTACGAGGCCGCGGTGCACGCGACGGGCCGGTGGAACGGCGTGGCGGTGATCTCCCGCGTCGGCATAGAGGACGTGGTCAAGGGCCTGCCCGGCGACCCCGGCTACGAGGGAGTCGTGGAGCCCCGTGCCCTCTCCGCGACCTGCGGCCCGGTCCGCGTCTGGTCGGTGTACGTCCCGAACGGCCGCGAGGTCGACCACCCGCACTACGCGTACAAGCTCCAGTGGTTCGAGGCCCTCAAGGCCGCCGTCGCCGGTGACGCGGCCGGCAGCCGCCCCTTCGCCGTGATGGGTGACTACAACGTGGCGCCGACGGACGACGACGTCCACGACGTGGCCGCCTTCGAGGGCCTCACCCACGTCACCCCCGCCGAGCGCGCCGCCCTCGCCTCCCTCCGCGAGGCCGGCCTCTCCGACGTGGTCCCCCGCCCCCTCAAGTACGAGCACCCCTTCACGTACTGGGACTACCGCCAGCTCTGCTTCCCGAAGAACCGGGGCATGCGCATCGACCTCGTCTACGGCAACGAGGCGTTCTCCAAGGCGGTGAAGGACTCGTACGTGGACCGCGAGGAGCGCAAGGGCAAGGGCGCCTCCGATCACGCGCCGGTCGTGGTGGACCTGGACGTGTAAGGCGTCACAGCAGGCTGAGGTCCACCGACTCGGCCAGCGCGGCGAGCCCCGCGTTCCCGGGATGCAGATGGTCCCCGCTGTCGTACAGGGGAAGCATCCGCGTCGGCCTCTCCGGGTCCCGCAGCACCGCGTCGAAGTCGAGGACCCCGTCGAACTCCTCGTTGCCCCGGATCCACTCGTTCACCGCGACCCGCTGGGCGTCGGCGGCCGCCGTGCATCGGGCCTCACCCTCGCACGGCGCGATCGTGGCCACGAGCATGCGCAGGCCCCGCTCGTGCCCGCGGGCCGCGATCTCCCGCAGCCCGGCGATGACGTCGTCCGCCGTCGCGCCCCAGCGGACGTCGTTGACGCCCTGGAAGACGACGGCGGTACGGGCGGAGGTCTGGGCGAGGACGTCACGGTCGAGGCGGTGCAGGGCGCTCACGCCGCCCGTGTCGGTGGAGACTCCGTCGCCCGGGTAGCGGTCGGCGACCACCCGGTTCGCCGAGATGCCCTGGTTGAGGACCCCGTAGTGCGGGACCTCGCGCTGCCCCAGCAGCCGGTCGGCCAGCACGTCCGGCCACCGCCGGTTCGCACCGACCGTCGACTTCTCCCCGTCGGTGATCGAGTCCCCGAGGAGCACGACGGACCCCGGCCCGCCGCCCACGTCCACGCCGGTCAGCAGCGGCCAGGTCGTGAGCGTCGAGGTGTACGCCGCCGCCGAGCCGTCGCCCGCGTGATCGCCCGGCTCGCTCACGTACGAGGTCTGCTGGGCGAGCCGGTGCACGGGCGCGGAGGTGATCGTCTCCGGCAGATGGAAGCTCACCAGCAGGTTCGTGTCCGGCGGCACCTCGAAGCCCAGCGGGTCGCTGAACGCCTGTGCCCCCGCCGGGATCTCGGTGCCCGACGCGCCCCGGAACGACAGCGGCACGGGCGTGCTCCGGGCTGCCGCGCCCGCCGCCTGCAAGGCCACCGTCGCGCTCCCGACCCGTACCGGCGCCGACGCGAAGGTGTTGTCGAGCCGGATCCGTACTCGGGGGCCTCCCGCCGAGGTGTGGACGACGAGCCGCAGCGTCCGGTCGGTCCAGGGGCCGACGGCCGTGTAGCCGGAGGTGGAGGCGGCCCAACTGCCCGTCCAGCCGCGCGACTCGGGCCGCACCGACAGGGCGAACACATGCAGGTCCCGATGGCGCGGCAGGGTCACCGAGGCGACCTCGCGGCCACGGGCGAGCGGCACGGTGACGACGTACAGCCGTGCCTTCTCGGTGAGTTGACCGCCGGGGGTGTTGATGTGGGGGAGTGCCACGGCCTTGATGGCGAGCGGGCCGGTGCGCCAGTCCGGGGCGGTCAGACGGTACGAGGAGCGGGTGCCGCCCGCGTAGCGGACCGTACCGGTGCCCGTCGCGTCGGTGCCGCCCGTGCCGGCGACCAGGAAGGCGAGGGCGTCGCCCCGGCCCCGTACGCGGACGGACTGGCCGGCGGCGCGTACGTTGTCGGGCTCGCCCGCCGCGCGGCGTGGCCAGGTCAGCCGGGCGCCCTGAACGGTCAGCGCCCGCCCGGGCGTCCACCCCGCGGCCTTCAGATCGGTCGCCGAGAGGGAACCGCCGGAGCCGTCGAAGTCGGCCTCGGCGGGCCGCGCGTCGTCGCTGACCGCCCGGTTGTCGAAGAGGCGTTCCAGCGGCGCCGGTTCCGCCGCCCTGTCGTCGGCGGCCCGGGCGGAGGCGACGGGTGCGACCGTCGCCAACAGAGCCAGTACGACGGTCGTTCCCCAGACGCGTCGGCGCACGCGCGACCCCTCCCGCTCGGTGATGACCATGATGGCGATGACGACGCCTCATGCGACATCGGTACAACGATGAGACGACAGATGCGCCACGAAGCTAAAGAGGCGTCAGAGGCCCGTCAATGAGGCGGGTACGAACTGCGGGCGAACTCCCGGCGAACAAGCGGTCCCCGCGCGCCTGTGGTGCGAAGGGCGGTACGAATGACACGCTGACCGCATGAACATCTCTTTCCTGGGCAACTGGCGCAAGAGGCGTGACCCCGCGTTCGGGGTCGCGGTGTTCACCTCCGGTGACGGTGACGACGACGGTCACGAGGGACTCGCCGAACTCCTCTCCGAATGCGAACTGCTGCGCACACAGGCCGCGCAGGCCGGTGTCGAACTCGACGACTCCGCGACCTCGTTGGAAGCACTCGACCAGCTCGTCCCGCGCTGGCGCGACGACGAGGAGACCGTGGCCTGGCTCGGGAACGACGCCGGGCTCTACCTGGGCACGGTCGTCGTACGGACCGTCCCCGGCGCCCGCTGGGAGATCTGGTCCAATGGACAGCCCGTGGTACGACTGGCCTCCGGCCGTGAGATCGATGTGGTCGAGGCCGGCCAGGAGTGGGCCGCCAGCGGCGCACCGGAACTCTCCCAGCTGTACGCCGAGGTCGCGGAGGGGTGATCGCCTCGGGGTCGACATCGGCGCGACCGATTCCTGACAATACGGCTAATCCTTGAGAGTGCGTGTCGCGGATGGAGGCCACTTCCGTCCGGATAGTTTGCGGCACCTGCGACACGACACGGCCGAGAGCGAGTAGGGCGGGCAGGGCATGGCGGTCGATCCGCTGATCGAGATGCACGACGTGAACAAGTACTACGGCGAGCTGCATGTCCTGCAGGACATCGACCTCACCGTCGGCAAGGGGGAGGTGGTCGTGGTCATCGGCCCGTCGGGGTCGGGGAAGTCGACCCTGTGCAGGGCGATCAACCGGCTGGAGCCGATTCACTCCGGCACGATCCGGATCGACGGGCAGCCGCTGCCGGACGAGGGCAAGGCCCTCGCGGCGCTCCGCGCGGACGTCGGCATGGTCTTCCAGGCCTTCAACCTCTTCGCGCACAAGACGGTCCTGCAGAATGTGTCGCTCGGCCAGGTCAAGGTGCGGAAACGGAGCAAGGAGGACGCCGACAAGCGCTCCCGTGAACTCCTCGACCGTGTGGGCCTCGCCGACCAGGCGCCGAAGTACCCGGCGCAGCTCTCCGGCGGCCAGCAGCAGCGCGTGGCCATCGCCCGCGCCCTCGCCATGGACCCCAAGGTCATGCTGTTCGACGAGCCGACCTCGGCCCTCGACCCGGAGATGATCAACGAAGTCCTCGAAGTCATGCAGCAGTTGGCGCGCGAGGGCATGACCATGGTCGTCGTCACCCATGAGATGGGTTTCGCCCGTTCCGCCGCCAATCGCGTGGTCTTCATGTCGGACGGCCGCATCGTCGAGGACCGCACTCCGGACGAGTTCTTCACCAACCCGGAGAGCGACCGTGCCAAGGATTTCCTCTCCAAGATCCTCAAGCACTGACCACCCCCACCGAACCGGGCGCGGGCCTCGACTACGATGAGCGGTTCATCCACTTGGGGTGAGCGAGGCCGTGGACGCCACCCCGGCCGAAACAGGGATGCTGCTGCCGGGCGCGCAGTAGCCAGGGGCCAGGCCCGCCCGGCGGCAGCCGGAGATCACTGCTCGCGCAGCGGTATCGACACGTACGACGGGTCGTTCGGCGGCGAGGAGAAGGTCAGCTGCGCGCCGGTCGGGTTGTGCTCGATGTAGAGCGGGTCGACCGTGTCGACGACCAGGGCGAGACGGTGGCCCGCCGGAACGTCGTAGGCCGTGGAGAGCAACTCCAGGTCCACGCCGAACGGCCGGCCGGGTGTCTCACCGTGGAAGGTGTACGGCGCGTGGCTGACCAGCTTGCCGAGGCCGAGCGGGCCCACGTCGTACAGGTAGGCGACGAGGGTGCCGCTCTCCTTGGTGGCCGTCACCGTGGTGTGCAGCTTCGCGGTGCCGCGTACGGACCGCGCCGTCGCGTACTTCTCCGACTGCCATACGGCCGCCCAGCGGCGCGGCAGCAGCGGAATCGAGGCGACCGGCGGGAGTTGGGCGAGCTGGTCCAGGACGCTGGACAGGAAGATGACGCCGCCGTTCGCGCCCGAGTCGACGTTCGCGCGGATCGTGGTGCCGCTCGTCAGGGCGATCTTCTCGCGGGTCGAGGCGACCGACTTCCAGTCCGGATAGCCCTCGAAGGCGCCGCCCGTACGGGACTTGAGCTGGACGGGCTGCTCGCGGTCGATGCCGTTGGCCGTGCCCTTGAGGTAGCGGTCGAACCAGCGCCGGGTGTCCGTCCACACGTCGTTGGGCAGCCCGAACAGGCCGGTCACCTCGGTGGTGGCGTGGTCGCCGGGCCGCAGCTCCAGCCGCTTCGGGCCGGCGAGCTTCTCGTAGAAGTCGGCGTACTGGTTGGGCGGGAAGATGGAGTCGCCCCAGGCGTTGGCGAGCATGACCGCCGTGCCGTTGGTGTTGAGCTGGTCCAGGTAGGCCTCGGGGGAACGTTTCTCCCCCCAGGCGATCATGTCCCCCTCCTTGTCCAGGTTGGAGGCGTAGAAGTCCTTGAAGATCTGCTGGAGTTCGGGGCCCTGGCGGCCGGTGATCCGTCCGGCGCCGTCCAGCAGGGCGGCCGCCTGGAGGTGCTGGGTGCGCCCGCCGTAGATCGAGTCGATCAGGTCGGCCCAGCCGCTCAGCGCGGCGACCGCCTTGACGCGCTTGTCCTGTGCGGCGGTGAGCAGGCTGATGCCCGCGCCGTACGACAGCCCCGCCATGCCGATGTGCCCGGCGTCGGCCGGGGTGTTGGCGAGGGCCCAGTCGATCACCTTCGAGGCGTCGGCCATGTCGGGTGGGCCCGCCACCTCTATGTATCCGCCGGACTCCCAGAAGCCGCGGACGTTGTAACTGACCACGACGTAACCGGCGTCGGCGAGCTTCTGCGCCTGGGCCAGATATTCGACCTGGGGGAGGCCCCAGCTCGTGGGGAGCACGAGGAGCGGGTACGCGCGTGAGGCGTCGGCCGGGGCGACGACGTTGGCCTTGAGGACGGTGCCGCCGTAGCCCTTGATGTCGACGAAGCGGGTGGTGGGGGCGCCTGTGGTGCCGGACGCCGCCTGTGCGGCGGGGGCGAGGCCCAGGGCCGTGCCGGCAACCAGGGTGGCCGAGACGGCGCCGGCGGCGCTCGTACGCAGAGCCCTGGCCGTACGCGATGTGGTGCCGTGCGGGTGTCTCACGGGTCACTCCTCACTCGTGTAAGTGCAAAGTGACCCGACGGTAACCGGACTCCCTTACCGGAAGTAACTCCCCGGTAAGTTACGTGACGGTAACGTTCAGCCGTGAACTAGGAAGCGCGGTGCGAGATCTGTGCGGGGACGGACGGCGCCGGGGCCTGGGCCGCGCGCGTGACGTCCGCGACGAGTTCGACCAGATCGGCGCCGTACGCCTGGGAGTTGACGACCTTCAGGAGGAGGACGAAGGTGCCGGTGCCGTACTTGCGGTGCAGGCGCTCGTGGTTGCGGGCGAGATAGCGGGTGGCGGCCTGGTTGGTGATGGCGCGCTGGCCGCAGAAGAGGAAGACGGGCCGCGCCTGGTCCGGCTGGCCGGTGGTGAGCCGGGCCAGGATGACGTGCTCGGTGACGCCGGGCTCCAGGCGATAGCGCTCGCCGCCGATCTGGAAGGAGGCCCGGTCGGGGCCGGGCTCGGTGTCGGTGTTGAACCGTATACCGGGCAGCATGGCCGATATGTGCGCGGCCATCCGGCGATTGGAGACCGGCCCGCCCACGCAGAACTCGGTGCGTTCGCCGAAGCCCTGCTGGGCCGCGTCCTGGGTGATCATCTGCGCGTGCGAGCCGCAGTCCTTGATCAGCGCGGAGAGCTCCAGCAGCGCGAACACGTCGAAGCGGTGGACCGCCAGATCCGCGCTGGACGGATCACGGTTGACCACCAGCAGGGACTCGGAGTTCGCGGGCAGCCCGAAGAACGTCTGCTTGCGGCGGAGCTTCCGCTTCCACAGGTACGTCCGGACGAACCAGCCCAGCGAGGCACTGAGCCCCGCCGCGATCACGCCGAGGACGATATTGCGCACGTCGTCATTCATGGCCGCGCATGGTAGCGGGCGCCGCCGAACACTGCCCGAATCCCTGTCCGATTTACCGTCCTCGGGTGCCTCCTGACGGGACCATGGCAACCGGGTTAGTCTGCGCGCACGGTCCTTGACTGGAGGTACGGATGCGTCTGCGTCGCCCTGTCGCGCGGAAACTGGCTGTACTGGCGGCTGCGTCCGCCGTGGTGTCGGTGGGGGCGGCCCCGCCGACCTCCGCCGCGACGGACACCGTCGAGAAGGCCCCGCTGGCCGTCGGCTACGGCGGTGCCGTGTCCAGCGTCGACCCGGACGCCTCCGCCGCCGGCATCGAGGTGCTCCGCAAGGGCGGCAACGCGGTGGACGCGGCCGTCGCCACGGCCGCCGCGCTCGGCGTCACCGAGCCCTACTCGGCGGGCATCGGCGGAGGCGGCTACTTCGTCTACTACGACGCCAAGTCCCGTACGGTGCACACCATCGACGGCCGCGAGACCGCGCCCCTGAGCGCCGACGAGAGCCTCTTCCTGGAGAACGGCACGGCGATCCCCTTCGCGGAGGCCGTCACCAGCGGCCTGAGCGTCGGCACGCCCGGCACCCCGGCGACCTGGCGGACGGCGCTGAGGAGTTGGGGCAGCAAGCCGCTCGGCAACCTGCTGAAGCCCGCCGAGAAGCTCGCCCGCGACGGCTTCACCGTCGACGCGACCTTCCGCGCCCAGACCGCCTCCAACGAGGCCCGGTTCCGGAACTTCCCGGCCACGGTCGACCTGTACCTGCCCGGTGGCCGGCTGCCGGTGGTCGGATCGACCCTCAAGAACCCCGATCTGGCCCGCACCTACGCGGAGTTGGGCCGCAAGGGCGCCGGCGCGCTCTACCGGGGTGGCATCGCCCAGGACATCGTTGACACGGTCAACAAGCCGCCGGTGGACCCGAGTTCGGGCTACAACGCCCGCCCCGGCGACCTGACGGCCAAGGACCTCGCCGCCTACCGCACCAAGCGCCAGGTGCCCACGAAGGCGACGTACCGAGGTCTCGACGTCTACGGGATGGCCCCCTCGTCCTCCGGCGGTACCACGGTCGCCGAGGCGCTCAACATCCTTGAGCGGACCGACCTTTCGAAGGCGAGCGACGTCCAGTACCTGCACCGCTACATCGAGGCCAGCCGTGTCGCCTTCGCCGACCGGGGCCGCTGGGTCGGTGACCCCGCCTTCGAGGACGTACCGACGAAGGAGCTGCTGTCGCAGAGGTTCGCCGACTCGCGCGCGTGCCTGATCAAGGACGACGCGGTGCTGACCAGCCCCGTCGCACCGGGTGACCCGCGCGATCCGGCGGCCTGCGCGACGGGCGGTACGGCCGCGCCGACGACGTACGAGGGCGACAGCACGACCCATCTCACGGTCGCCGACAAGTGGGGCAACGTCGTCTCCTACACGCTCACCATCGAGCAGACCGGCGGCAGCGGCATCACCGTGCCGGGCCGGGGCTTCCTGCTCAACAACGAGCTGACGGACTTCTCCTTCACCCCGGCCAACCCGGCCGTGCACGACCCGAACCTGCCGGGTCCGGGCAAGCGCCCGCGCTCGTCGATGTCGCCGACGATCGTGCTGGACCAGCACGACAAGCCCGTGGTGGCGCTCGGTTCGCCGGGCGGAGCGACCATCATCACCACCGTGCTGCAGACGCTGACCGGCTTCCTCGACCGGGGCCTGCCGCTGGTCGACGCGATCGCCGCGCCCCGCGCCAGCCAGCGCAACCAGACCACCACCGAACTCGAACCGGGCTTGTGGAACAGTCCGTTGAAGACCGAACTCGAAGCCATCGGGCACGGCTTCCGGCAGAACCCGGAGATCGGCGCGGCGACCGCCGTCCAGCGCCTGTCGAACGGCAGGTGGCTGGCCGCCGCGGAGACGGTACGGCGCGGGGGTGGCGCGGCGATGGTCGTGCACCCGGTCAGGTAGCGGGCTCGGAGGCGGGCGGCGGCGTCGTACGGAAGGCGAGCCGCCCGTCCTCCACTTCCGCCACCAACCGGGTGCCGGACGGCAGTCGACCGTCGAGGAGCTGCCGGGACAGGGGGTTGTCGACCTCCCGCTGGATCGTGCGGCGCAGTGGCCGGGCACCGTACTCGGGCTGGTGGCCGTGGCGGGCGAGCCGGTCGACGGCCTGCTCGGTGAACTCGATGGTGACGCCCTGCGCGTGCAGCCGACGACGCGTCTGCTCCAGCAACAGGTCGGTGATGCGCCGCAGTTGCTCGTCGGTGAGCTGACGGAACACGACGATCTCGTCGATGCGGTTGAGGAACTCGGGCCGGAAGTGCTCCCGCAGCGGACGCAGGGTCCGCTCGCGCCGGTCCTCCTCGGCCGCCTCGGCGCCGCCCGCCGAGAAGCCGAGCCCCGCCCCGCTCCGGACGATGGCCTCCGAGCCCAGGTTGCTGGTCATGACGATGACCGTGTGCGTGAAGTCGACCGTGCGGCCCTGGGCGTCGGTGAGCCGGCCGTCGTCGAGGACCTGCAGCAGGGTGTTGAAGACATCGGCATGGGCCTTCTCCACTTCGTCCAGCAACAGCAGCGAGTACGGATGCCGTCGTACGGTCTCCGTCAGCTGGCCGGCCTCCTCGTGGCCGACGTAGCCGGGCGGGGCGCCGACCAGCCGGCTGACCGTGTGCCGCTCCTGGTACTCGCTCATGTCGAGCCGCACCATCCGGTCCTCGCTGCCGAAGAGGGTCTCCGCCAGCGCGCGGGCCAGTTCGGTCTTGCCGACGCCGGTCGGGCCCAGGAAGAGGAAGCTGCCGATCGGCCGGTCGGGGCTGGCGAGTCCGGCGCGTGAGCGCAGCACGGCGTCCGCCACCACGGCCACCGCCTCCTCCTGTCCGACGACCCGCTGATGCAGTTGCTGTTCCAGTCCCAGCAGCCGTTCCTTCTCCTCCTGGGTGAGGCTGCTGACGGGGATGCCGGTCTGCCGGGAGACGACCTCGGCGATGTCCTCGGCGCCGATCTCCAGACTCTGTCCGTCGTCGGCCCGCTCCTCGTCGCGTCCCGCGCCGATCCGCTGCCTCAACTCGCCGATCCGGTCCCGCAACCGCGTGGCCTGCTCGTACTGCTCGCCCGCGACCGCCTGGTCCTTGTCCCTGGTCAGCTGTTCGACCTCCTGCTCCAGCGCCCGTACGTCCGTCCCCTTCGTCCGGGCGCGCAGCCGCACCCGGGCCCCGGCCTGGTCCATCAGGTCGATGGCCTTGTCGGGCAGCCGGCGGTCGGTGAGATACCGGTCGGACAGATCCACGGCGGCCACCAGCGCCTCGTCGGTGTAGCGGACCTGGTGATGGGCCTCGTACCGGTCGCGCAGCCCGCGCAGGATCTCCAGGGCGTCACCGGTGCTCGGCTCGGAGACCAGCACCGGCTGGAACCGGCGGGCCAGCGCCGAGTCCTTCTCGATCCGCCGGTACTCCTCCAGAGTCGTCGCCCCGACGATGTTCAGCTCTCCGCGCGCCAGGGCCGGCTTGAGGATGTTGCCCGCGTCCATCGTGCTGCCCTCGCCCGCGCCGGCGCCCACGACGGTGTGCAACTCGTCGATGAAGACGACCAGTTCCGCGGAGTGCGCGCGGATCTCGTCGACGATGTTCGTCAGCCGCTCCTCGAAGTCGCCCCGGTAACGGGTCCCGGCGACCACCCCGGACAGATCCAGGGCGACCACCCGGCGCCCGGCCAGCACATCGGGGACGTCCCCCTCGGCGATGCGCTGGGCCAGCCCCTCCACGATCGCGGTCTTGCCGACGCCCGCCTCGCCGATGAGCACGGGATTGTTCTTGCCGCGCCGGGAGAGCACTTCGACGGTCTGCTCGATCTCCTCCTCCCGCCCGATCACCGGGTCGATACGGCCCTGCATCGCGAGCTCGGTGAGATCGCGCCCGTACTTGTCGAGGGTCGGCGTGGGTGCGCGGCGCGGCGGATCCGAGCGCGACGGGAGCCCTGTGGGTGTGCCCGCCGCCGACGGCTCCGCTGCCTCGGGTGGCAGCGCGGAGGCCGACAGATGCGCGGCGCCCAGGATGTGCCCGGCCGCCGAGTCGGGGTTGGCGGCGAGGGCACTCAGGACGTGTTCGGGGCCGATGTAGCCGGAGCCGGTGACCCGGGCCAGCTCGTGCGCGTCGAGCAGGGCCCGTTTGACCGCCGGCGTCAGGGCCAGCGACGCGGGCGTCGGCCCCTGGCCCGGCTTGTGCCGCTCCGGGCCCGACCGCTCGTCGATCTCACCGGCCAGCGCGTCGGGATCGGCGCCCGCGCGGGCCACCAGACTTCGGGTCGGCTCGGCGGTCAGCGCGGCGCGCAGCAGATGCTCGGTGTCCAGGTCACTGCTTCCGTGCCGCGCCGCGTACGCCGCCGCGTCGGCCACCAGCTGCCGGGCCTGGCCGCTCATCAGCCTCCCGATCTCGATCCGTTGCGGGCGCGGACCGCCGAAGAAACGGGCGAAGAACTCACTGAAGGGGTCCGGACCGTAGCCTTCGGGCCCCGGGAATCCGTTGTTCATTCGCTGCCGAGTGCCCTGTCGCTGCGCGGCTACACCGGGGGCGTCGTGGGGGTGCCGGTGATTTTGTGGCTGCGGGTGCGTCGTGGTTGCTCGCGCCCCGCGGCGGAGCCGCATATCAGGCACAGCCCCGCGCCCCTGAAAAGCAGGGGCTGCGCCCCGTGCTTTTCGGCCCGCAGGGGCCGTGTCTTTCAAGGGGCGCGGGGAACTGCGCGAGAAGCCCCACGCACCCGCAGTCGCACCATCACCCGCAGCTCAACGGCGCTCCCCCGTCCCCCTATCCGTCAGCACGCGCGGCCCGGCGTCCGTGATGGCCACCGTGTGTTCCACGTGCGCCGCCCGGGACCCGTCATTCGTCCGCAACGTCCACCCGTCCGCCGCCTCATGGAAACCGTCCGTACCCCCGCCGATCAGCATCGGCTCGATCGCCAGCACCATCCCGTGCCGCAACCGCATCCCCCGCCCGGGCCGCCCCTCGTTCGGTACCGCTGGATCCTCGTGCATATGGCGCCCGATCCCGTGCCCGCCGAACCCGTCGGGAATCCCGTACCCGGCGGCGCGGCACACGGTGCCGATCGCGTGGGCGATGTCGCCGATGCGGTTGCCGACCACGGCCGCCTCGATGCCCGCGGCGAGGGCGCGCTCCGCGGTCTCGATGAGCCGCAGGTCGGCCGCGCGCGGCTCGCCCACGACGAAGCTGATCGCCGAGTCCCCGGCCCAGCCGCCCAGTTCGGCGCCGAAGTCCATGGACACGAGGTCGCCGTCGCGCAGCCGGTACGAGGTGGGGATGCCGTGCACGATCGCGTCGTTCACGGAGGCGCAGAGCACCGCGGGGAAGGCCGTGGGCGCGAAGGAGGGCCGATAGCCCAGGAAGGGCGACGAGGCGCCCGCCTTGCGGAGTACCTCGTGCGCCACCTCGTCCAGTTCGAGCAGGGAGACCCCTACGTCGGCGGCCTCCCGCACCGCGGTAAGCCCTTGCCCCACGACCTGCCCGGCCTCGTACATCGCGTCCATCGACGCATCCGTCTTCAGTTCCACCATGCCAATTACTATACCGCTCGGCGTCCAATTAATATACCGGTCCGGTTGAAGGGGATCGGTATTAGAATGGGGGCATGGTGCGCACCCCCCTGACCCCCGAAGAGCGCGAACGCGGCGAGCGGTTCGGCCGGTTGCTGCGTGAGGCCCGCGGTGGTCGCAGCATGGCGGAGATCGCTGCCGGAGCGGGTATCTCCGCGGAGACGCTCCGGAAGATCGAGACCGGCCGTGCCCCCACGCCGGCCTTCTTCACGGTCGCCGCCCTCGCCCGCACGCTGGGCCTGTCCCTGGACGACCTCGTCGTGCGGTGCGCACCGGCCGACGCGGTGGTGCCCACGGCCGCCGTGGCTTGAGTCGGCCACCGTAATGGCTTGAACCCATCACGCACAGCCTTCACATGACCGCGCACAGCACACTGCGTCCGCTCTGAAAACTTCGCGTAGCCCTTCTGTAACACAACTGGTGTTTTCTTGCGGACCGGAGCACTCCAGTCTGCCGGGGAGTATGCGATGGCTGTGGATCAACTCCCGGGTCAGGTGCGGGAGTTCGCGGGATACCTGAACAAGCTGATGACCAAGCTAGACCAGGGCGGTGGCTGGTGCGCCGTCTTCTGGCAGCGCGACCCCGACGGCATGCGAGCCTGCCTGGACGGCCTGGAGGTGCCGCCCTGGGATGTCGTGGAAGCGCTCATGCACGACCTCAACACCGCGTACGGTCCCGCCGCCGCGGCCCAGGAGACCGAGCGCGCCCGCGCCCTGCACAGCGCGTCCCTCGCCGCGTACGACTCCCGGCCCGGCGGCCGCGAGGCCCTCGGTGACCGGCTCGACGTGATGGTCGGAGAGCAGCGCTACGCCGCCGAACGCACCGCCGAGCTGAATCGTCTGCTCCAGGCCGCCACCACCCAGGAGGAGGCCGACTCCCTCCGCCTCGACCTGGCCTGGGCCCACGACGACCACGAGCGAGCCACGGCCCGCTGTACCGAACTGCGCTCCCGCATCGAGGACGTCGACCGCCGCGCCCCGCACCACCCCGTGCGGGGCGCGGCGCGCGTTGCGGGCGACACCGTGGGGGACGTCTTCCGGGTGCCGGAGGCGGACGGGCGTACGGCCGACTCGGTGGAGCGTGGCGGTGGACGTATACACGCGGACCAGCAGCAGCACGGCGGCCGTACCGCTGGGGACCGGTACGGCGGCGGACGTACCCCCGACAGCCGTTCCCCCGACGGCCCCGCGCACAACGGCCCCATGCACAACGACTCCACCCACAACAGCTCAACCCACCACGGCCCTGCGCACGACACCCGGCGCGACACCTACGTGGCCGCCTTCCCCGACCCCGAGGAACCCGCCCGTACCACCCCCGAGCCCGAACCACAGAGCCCCGACCCGGAACCCGCCGCCCCGGTTCCCGCCAAGCAGCGCTCCAAGCGCCGGGCCCGAGGGGGTGCCCGTTTCGCCGGGGCCATGGAAGCCGAGGAGGCGCCGCCCGCCGTCGTTCCCCAGGCCGCGCCGGCCGCCGGCCGCAAGGGGCGGGCCCCCCGGGGTGCCCGCTATGCCGGGGTCGCGGCACAGGCCGAGGTGGCGGCGCCGAAGCAGCCGCAGGCGCGCCAGCCGCTGGAGGACGAGGCTCGTCGGGAGGTCACCGGGACCGTGGAGCAGTTGCTGCGATTGCGCCGGGAGGGGCGCAGCGGGGAGGCGCACGCTCTGCTCGTGGAGGTCGCGTACTGGCCCGCCGCCCGGTTCCCGCTGCTCGCGGCCGACATGCACCGCGCGGGTCTGGGCGCGGACTGGGCGACCCTGCTGTGGGAGGCCGGCTCACTGCCCGCCGACCGGCTGGTCGCGGTCGCGGACGCCCTGACCGCGGTGGGCCGCGCCTCGGACGGGGAGCAGATGCTGCGGCAGGGCGTCTCGCGACCCGCCCAGGAGATCGGCGAGGCGGTGCTCGGGTTCGTCGTCGAGGGGCGTGAGCGGGAGGCGCGTGCGCTGCTCGACGTATATGTGCGCGTGCGTACGCCGGAGGAGGCGGCGCGCAGCGCGGAGGTCCAACCCCAGCGGCTCGCGCCCCTGGTGCTGGCGGCGGCACGCCGTGTCTCGGAGGAGCGCTACCGCGAGGTGGTGCACGCGCTGCGCGTACAGGGGCTCACCTGACGCAGCCGAAGCACCACCAGACACGTGTGACGCACGTGACGCACCTGGCCCGTACCTGGCGACCGACGCGGGAGCTGCCGGTTCGGCATACGAAACACAGGGGTAATCACCCACTGGAGTGCGAAACCTGATCGACTCGGTCGGTTGACGACGATGGTCTTGCCCAGCCCGTCGACGGGGCTTAGTTTCAAGCCTCTACGGCCTGCGTCTACGGGCGTAGAGGCTCTCTGACGTCCCCGTCGAAGGAGCAGCTGACATGGCCAACGTCGTACGCGCCGCCCTGGTCCAGGCGACCTGGACCGGCGACACCGCATCCATGGTCGCCAAGCACATCGAGCACGCCCGCGAGGCGGCCCGGCAGGGTGCGAAGGTGATCGGCTTCCAGGAAGTCTTCAACACGCCCTACTTCTGCCAGGTCCAGGAACCGGAGCACTACGCCTGGGCGGAATCCGTGCCCGACGGCCCGACCGTCACGCGTATGCGGGAGCTGGCCCGCGAGACCGGCATGGTGATCGTCGTCCCGGTCTTCGAGGTCGAGCAGTCCGGCTTCTACTACAACACCGCGGCGGTGATCGACGCCGACGGCACCTACCTCGGCAAGTACCGCAAGCACCACATCCCCCAGGTCAAGGGCTTCTGGGAGAAGTACTACTTCAAGCCCGGCAACCTCGGCTGGCCGGTCTTCGACACGGCCGTCGGCAAGGTAGGCGTCTACATCTGCTACGACCGCCACTTCCCGGAGGGCTGGCGCCAGCTCGGCCTGAACGGCGCCCAGCTCGTGTACAACCCGTCCGCGACCCACCGAGGCCTGTCGTCGCATCTCTGGCAACTGGAGCAGCCCGCGGCCGCCGTCGCCAACGAGTACTTCGTCGCCGCGATCAACCGGGTCGGCGTGGAGGAGTACGGGGACAACGACTTCTACGGCACCTCGTACTTCGTCGACCCGCGCGGCAAGTTCGTCGGCGAGGTCGCGAGCGACCAGGCCGAGGAACTTGTCGTGCGTGACCTGGACTTCGACCTGATCGAGGCCGTACGCACGCAGTGGGCGTTCTACCGGGACCGCCGGCCCGACGCGTACGAGGGACTCGTACAGCCGTGACCGCGTACGAGGGACTCCTACAGCCGTGACCGAGTACGAGGGACTCCTACAGCCCTGACGTGGGCACGTACAGCCGTGACACACGCAGAACCCGTACAGCAGTGAAAGGAGTGGTGCAGCCGTGACCGACGAACTGCTCGGACGCCACAAGGCCGTACTGCCCGACTGGCTCGCGCTCTACTACGCGGACCCGATGGAGATCACCCACGGCGAGGGCCGCCATGTCTGGGACGCCCGGGGCAACAAGTACCTCGACTTCTTCGGCGGCATCCTCACCACGATGACGGCGCACGCGCTGCCCGAGGTCTCCAAGGCGGTGAGCGAGCAGGCCGGGCGGATCATCCACTCCTCGACGCTCTACCTCAACCGGCCGATGGTCGAACTCGCCGAGCGGATCGCCCAGATGTCCGGCATCCCGGACGCCCGCGTCTTCTTCACCACCTCCGGCACGGAGGCCAACGACACCGCGCTGATGCTGGCGACGACGTACCGGCAGAGCAACCAGATCCTGGCGATGCGCAACAGCTACCACGGCCGCTCCTTCAGCGCGGTCGGCATCACCGGCAACAAGAGCTGGTCGCCGACCTCGCTGTCACCGCTCCAGACCCTGTACGTGCACGGTGGCGTCCGGACGCGCGGCCCGTACGCCGACCTGAGCGACGCCGACTTCATCACGGCCTGCGTCGCCGACCTGGAGGACCTGCTCGGCCACGGCCGCCCGCCGGCCGCGCTGATCGCCGAGCCGATCCAGGGCGTCGGCGGCTTCACCTCACCGCCGGACGGCCTGTACGCGGCCTTCCGCGAGGTGCTCGGGCGGCACGGCGTGCTGTGGATCGCCGACGAGGTACAGACCGGCTGGGGCCGCACCGGCGACAACTTCTGGGGCTGGCAGGCGCACGGCCAGAACGGGCCGCCGGACATCATGACCTTCGCCAAGGGCATCGGCAACGGTATGTCCATCGGCGGCGTCGTCGCCCGCGCCGAGGTCATGAACTGTCTGGACAGCAACTCGATCTCGACCTTCGGCGGCACCCAGATCACCATGGCCGCCGGCCTCGCCAACCTGAACTACCTGGTCGAACACGACCTCCAGGGCAACGCGCGGCGCGTCGGTGGACTGCTCATCGAGCGGCTGCGGGCGATCACCGCGCAGATCCCGGTGGTGAAGGAAGTGCGCGGCCGGGGTCTCATGATCGGTATCGAGGTGGTCAGGCCCGGAACCGACGAAGCCAACCCGGAGGCCGCCTCCGCCGTCCTCGAAGCCGCCCGCCGCGAGGGCCTGTTGATCGGCAAGGGCGGCGGCCACAACACGAGCGCGCTGCGTATCGCGCCCCCGCTGTCGCTGACCGTCGCCGAGGCCGAGGAGGGCGCCGACGCCCTCGAACGTGCTCTGAGGAGCATCCAGTAACGCCAGATGTAAGGAAAACAGCGCCATGACCACCGCCTTGGAACCCGCTCTCTCGGTACGCCAGGTCCTCAACCTGGACCGGGTCCTCGCCGGAGAGCCCGAGGTGGTGGCCGGGGCCGGCCAGCTCGACCGGCCCGTGCGCTGGGTGCACGTGGCCGAGGCCCCCGACGTGGGCGTGATGCTCAGCGGCGGCGAGATGGTCCTCACCACCGGCGTGCTGCTCGCCGGGAACGAGGAGGCCCAGGCCGAGTACATCCGCTCGCTGCACCGGGCCGAGGCCGCGGCGGTCGTCCTCGGTCTCGGCCGGGCCTTCCCGACGCCGCCCGACGTGATGCGCCGGGCGGCCGAACGGTGCGGGCTGCCCATGGTGGTGCTGCACCGGCCGTTCCCCTTCGCCGAGCTGACCGAAGAGGTCCAGTCCCGGCTCGTACGACGGAAGTTCGCGGCCGTGAGTCTCTCGGAGGCCGTACGGACGGCACTCACCGGGCTCATCACGGCCGGTGCCCCGCTGCAACGGCTGCTCGACGAGATCGCCAAGCACGCCGGCTGTCCGCTCGTCGTCACCAACCTCGCCCACCGCGTCCTCGCCACGGCGGGGGAACGCTCGGCGGTCGACGACGTGCTGCGCGACTGGGAACGCATCTCCCGGCAGGCGGGCGGCAGCGAGGGCGACGGCTGGGTGCGGGCCGAGCTGGGCGGGCGCGGGGAGCGCTGGGGACAGATCGTGCTGTGCGGGTACCGCGGCGACACCGCCACCGGGCGGCTGCTCGCCGACCGGGCCGCCGAAGCACTCGTCCTGCACCGCATGCTCGGCGGCTCGGTGCACTCGTGGGAGGAGCAGTCCGCGCAGAGCCTCCTCACGGACCTCGTCTCCGGGGTCGTACCGGCCCGCCAACTGCTGCCGAGGGCACGGGCGGCCGGGCTCCCGGTCAACCGCCGTACCTTCGTGCCGCTCGTCGTGCGGGACGGCGACCCGGCCGAACTCGACCGCGTACTGCGGATGCTGGGCCTGTCCGGGCTCGTCGCCGAACTGGCGGAAGGCGCCACCGCCGTACTCCTCAGCCTCGCCCGGGACCAGGACGCGGCCGCGCTCACCACGCACTTCGCGACCCGGCTGCGGTCGGAGTCGGGCGTGCGCAGGACGGTCGTCGCGGCCGCGGAGGCGCGGGTCACCTGGGAGGACGTGCCGGGCGGGCTGCGCGAGGCGCGGCATGTGGCGGACGCCGTCGCCCAGTCGGCGACGGCCGGACTCGACCTGCCGGTCGTCGTACGGCTGCGGGACGTCCATCTGCGCGGCCTCATCCGGCTCTTGCGGGACGACCCGCACGTACAGGCCTTCGCCGAGCGGGAGCTGGACGGGCTGCTGTGCGGTGACGGGCACGCCGAGCAGGATCTGCTGCCCGTGCTGCGGACCTATCTCGCGACCGGCCGCAACAAGTCGCACACCGCTCAGCTGCACCACGTGAGCCGGCCCGCCCTCTACCGCCGCCTGGAGGCCATAGAGGCCCGCCTCGGCGTGGACCTCGACGACTTCGAACAGGCCGCGTCCGTCCACATCGCCCTCCTCGCCCACGACGCGCAACAGGGTTGAAACATGCCGGGACCTGGGAAAACGGCGGTGAAACATGCGCCCGCGAAGAGGTGACACGGTGGAACGGGAAAGGCCCGCAGACGTGACACCGTGCAACTCAAACCCGATCTCCGGGCTTTCTACGCTCGCTGCACACCGAGTGACCGGAGGTCCCGATGAGCAGAGTCATCCGCGCAGCCATCTTCCAGACGGCCTGGACCGGCGACAAGGAGTCGATGATCCAGGTCCACGAGCAGGCGGCCCGCGACGCGGCCGCCCAAGGTGCTCAAGTGCTGTGCTTCCAGGAGCTGTTCTACGGGCCCTACTTCTGCCAGGTCCAGGACAAGGCGTTCTACGAGTACGCAGAGCAGATCCCGGACGGCCCGATCGTCAAACGCTTCCAGACGCTCGCCAAGGAGCTGGGCCTCGTCCTCGTCCTGCCGATGTACGAGGAGGAGCAGCCGGGCGTCCTCTACAACACCGCCGCCGTGATCGACGCGGACGGCAAGTACCTCGGCAAGTACCGCAAGCACCACATCCCGCAGGTGCCCGGCTTCTGGGAGAAGTTCTACTTCCGCCCCGGGAACGCCGGCTGGCCGGTCTTCGAGACCGCTGTCGGCAAGATCGGCGTCTACATCTGCTACGACCGGCACTTCCCGGAGGGCTGGCGCGCGCTGGGGCTCGGCGGTGCCGAGATCGTGTTCAACCCGTCGGCCACCTCGCGCGGCCTGTCCCGCTATCTGTGGCAGCTGGAGCAGCCGGCGTCGGCCGTCGCCAACGAGTACTTCATCGGCGCGATCAACCGCGTCGGCGTCGAGGAGCTCGGCGACAACGACTTCTACGGCACCTCCTACTTCGTGGACCCGGAGGCCCAGTTCGTCGGCGAGGTGGCCAGCGACAAGGAGACCGAACTCGTCGTCCGCGACCTGGACCTGGCCAAGCTCCGCGAGGTCCGCGACCGCTGGCAGTTCTTCCGCGACCGCCGCCCGGACGCGTACGGCCCGCTGACGGCGCCGTAATCAGCAAGGTCCAGTATCCCCGCGCCCGAAAGGGGCGCGGGGAACTGCGCGACCAGCCCCCGACGACCGGCACTTTCCCGACAACCGAACGGAGCGTGACCGAATGAGCGGCCGTACAGTGATCCGCGGCGGTCTCGTCATCACAGCCTCGGATGAGATCCACGCCGATGTCCTGATCGAGGACGGCCGCGTCGCCGCCCTCGCCGCCAGCGGCACACCCGCCGCGGAGGCCTGGACCGCCGAACGCACCATCGACGCCACCGGCAAGTACGTCATCCCGGGCGGCGTCGACGCCCACACCCACATGGAGCTGCCCTTCGGCGGCACCTTCGCCTCGGACACCTTCGAGACCGGCACCCGGGCCGCCGCCTGGGGCGGTACGACGACGATCGTCGACTTCGCCGTGCAGAGCGTCGGCCACAGCCTGCGCGAGGGCCTGGACGCCTGGCACGCCAAGGCGGAGGGCAACTGCGCCATCGACTACGCCTTCCACATGATCGTGTCCGACGTGAACCAGGACACCCTCAAGGAGATGGATCTGCTGGTGCAGGAGGGC
Source organism: Streptomyces sp. CA-210063 (assembly GCF_024612015.1). Classification (NCBI taxonomy): domain Bacteria; kingdom Bacillati; phylum Actinomycetota; class Actinomycetes; order Kitasatosporales; family Streptomycetaceae; genus Streptomyces; species Streptomyces sp. CA-210063. The sequence continues at coordinate 1,706,951 of NZ_CP102512.1, read as the reverse complement.
GTCACCTCCTTCAAGCAGTTCATGGCCTACCCGGGCGTCTTCTACAGCGACGACGGCCAGATCCTGCGCGCCATGCAGCGCTCCGCCGAGAACGGCGGCCTGATCATGATGCACGCGGAGAACGGCATCGCGATCGACGTCCTCGTCGAGCAGGCGCTGGCGCGTGGCGAGACCGACCCCCGCTACCACGGCGAAGTGCGCAAGGCCCTGCTCGAAGCCGAGGCCACCCACCGCGCCATCAAGCTGGCCCAGGTCGCCGGCGCCCCCCTGTACGTCGTGCACGTCTCGGCGATGGAGGCAGTCGCCGAGCTGGCCCGAGCGCGTGACGAGGGGCTCAACGTCTTCGGCGAGACCTGCCCGCAGTATCTGTTCCTGTCGACGGACAACCTCGCGGAGCCGGACTTCGAGGGCTCCAAGTACGTGTGCAGCACGCCTTTGAGGCCGCGCGAACACCAGGCCAAGCTGTGGCGCGGCCTGCGCACCAACGACCTCCAGGTGGTCTCCACCGACCACTGCCCGTTCTGCTTCGTCGGCCAGAAAGAACTCGGCCGCGGCGACTTCTCCAAGATCCCCAACGGCCTCCCGGGCGTCGAGAACCGCATGGACCTGTTGCACCAGGCCGTCGTCGACGGGCACATCTCGCGCCGCCGCTGGATCGAGATCGCCTGCGCGACCCCGGCCCGTATGTTCGGCATGTACCCGAAGAAGGGCACCATCGCGCCGGGCGCGGACGCCGACATCGTCATCTACGACCCGCACGCCGAGCAGGTCATGTCCGCCGAGACGCACCACATGAACGTCGACTACTCGGCGTACGAGGGCAAGCGCACCACCGGCCGGGTCGAGACGGTCCTCTCGCGCGGCGAACTCGTCATCACCGAGCGGGAGTACACCGGACACGCCGGGCACGGCGTCTACACCCCCCGCTCCACCTGTCAGTACCTCAACTAGGAGTGGAGCAGATGGACTTCGGACTCGTCCTGCAGACCGACCCACCGGCCTCGCGTGTCATCGAGCTGATGAAGCGCGCCGAGAACAACGGCTTCACCTACGGCTGGACCTTCGACTCCGCCGTGCTGTGGCAGGAGCCGTTCGTCATCTACAGCCAGATCCTCTCCAGTACCACGAAGCTGACGGTCGGCCCGATGGTCACCAACCCGGGCACCCGCACCTGGGAGGTCACCGCCTCGACCTTCGCCACGCTCAACGACATGTTCGGCAACCGCACGGTGTGCGGCATCGGCCGCGGCGACTCCGCGATGCGCGTCGCCGGGCGCACCCCGAACACGCTGGCCCGGATCAGCCAGGCCATGAAGGTCATCCGCGCGCTCGGCTCGGGCCAGGAGGCCGACCTCGGCGGCACGGTCGTCAGGTTCCCCTGGATCAAGGAGGACGCCGAACTGCCGGTCTGGATGGCCGCGTACGGCCCCAAGGCCCTGAAGATGACCGGCGAGGAGGCCGACGGCTTCATCCTCCAGCTGTCCGACCTCTATCTGACCGAGTACATGGTCAAGGCGGTCAAGGACGCGGCCGTGGCCGCCGGGCGCGACCCGTCCGAGGTGAAGATCTGCGTGGCCGCCCCCGCGTACGTCACCGAGGACGACTCGCCCGAGGCGCTGGCCCACGCGCGCGAGCAGTGCCGGTGGTTCGGCGGGATGGTCGGCAACCACGTGGCCGACCTGGTGTCGAAGTACGGCGAGCACTCCGCGGCCGTACCGGAGGAGCTGACGGACTACATCAAGGCCCGCGAGGGGTACGACTACTCCCACCACGGGCGCGCCGACAACCCCGACACCCAGTTCGTGCCGGACGAGATCGTCGACCGGTTCTGCGTCATCGGCACCCCCGAGATGCACATCGAGAAGCTCAACGCACTGCGCGCGCTGGGTGTCGACCAGTTCGCCGTGTACGACATGCACGACGCGCAGGAGCGGGTGATCGACGTGTACGGCTCGACGGTCATCCCGGCGCTCAACGGCTGACCCGGGTTCCCGGCCCAGGCCGGCGACTGTAAGAATCCCGCCACCGCACTGATCCGGAACCAACCGCTCCACTCGCCGACCCCCCACACCTTGACTCCCTTCCTTCCGCCGTCCCGGAGGGAAGGGGCCCAAGGCCTCCGCACGGCCTTTCTTTCCCGTCCCGCCTCCTTGATTGGCCTGCCCATGACCGAAACAGTCCCCACGGGGTCGCCGATAGCCCAGTCCGCCGACTCCTCCGGCCGGATCGAGCTCGCGCCCGGGGCCTTCCCCGCCGACAGCCCCTTCGCCAACGAGGACCTGCGCCCCGTACCCGTCTCCGAGCGCAAGTGGACGACGTACAACTTCGCGGCGCTGTGGATCTCCATGGCCCACTGCATCCCCAGCTGGACCCTGGCCTCCGGCCTGGTCGCCCTCGGCATGGACTGGAAGCAGGCCGTCTTCACCATCGCCCTGGCCAACATCATCGTGCTGCTGCCGATGCTGGCCACCGGGCACGCGGGACCCAAGTACGGCATCCCCTTCCCGGTGCTCGCCCGCGCCTCCTTCGGTCTGCGCGGCGCCAACATCCCGGCGCTGATCCGCGCGGCCGTGGCCTGCGGCTGGTTCGGCATCCAGACGTGGATCGGCGGCTCCGGCATCTTCGCGCTCGGCTCCAAGCTCACCGGCGGTGAGTGGGAGAACGCGGGGAAGATCGCGGGCAACCCGTGGCCGCTGTGGCTCTGCTTCGTCCTCTTCTGGGCGCTGCAGATCGCGATCATCTACCGCGGTATGGACTTCCTGCGGCACTTCGAGAACTGGGCCGCGCCCTTCGTGATCGTCGGCGCGCTCGTGCTGCTGATCTGGATCGCGGTCAAGGCCGACGGCTTCGGCGCGCTCCTCGACCAGCCCTCCAAGCTCGGCTGGGGCCCCGACTTCTGGCCGGTCTTCTTCCCGTCCCTCATGGGCATGATCGGCTTCTGGGCCACGCTCTCCCTGAACATCCCCGACTTCACCCGCTTCGGCGCCAGCCAGAAGGCGCAGACCTGGGGCCAGTCCCTCGGCCTGCCCACCACGATGACCCTCTTCGCCGTCCTCGCCGTGCTGGTCACCTCCGGCTCCGAGGTCGTCTACGGCGAGGCCATCTGGGACCCGGTCACGCTGGCCGCCAAGGCCGACAACGTCTTCGGGCTCCTCTTCGCCCTGATCACCGTGCTGGTCGCCACCATCTCCGTGAACATCGCGGCGAACGTGGTCTCACCGGCGTACGACCTGGCGAACCTCGCCCCGAAGCTCATCAACTTCCGTACGGGCGCGCTGATCACGGGTGTCGTCGGCGTCCTGATCTTCCCGTGGAAGCTGATCTCCACGCCCGAGTTCTACATCTTCACCTGGCTCGGCGTGGTCGGCGGTCTGCTCGGCACGGTCGCGGGCATCCTCATCGCCGACTACTGGATCATCCGCCGTACCGTTCTGCACCTCGCGGACCTGTACACGCCCGGCGGCCGCTACTGGTACTCCAACGGCTGGAACTGGCGCGCGATCGTGGCCTTCGTGGTCGGTGGCGTCCTCGCGGTCGGCGGTTCGTACTCGACCGTGTCCGCGGACGGCGTCTCGTCGGGTCCGTTCCCGGCCGACGGCATCATCCCGTTCCTCAAGCCGCTCGCCGACTACGGCTGGGCGGTGGGCCTGGCCGCGTCCATGCTGCTGTACGTGGCGCTGATGGCCGGCCACAAGGAGCGTGCCACGACCCCCTGAGCGGAGTGGGCCGGTGGCCGTGCCGGAGAGACGTACCCCTTACCGGGCGTCCTCCAGCACGGCCACCGCCTCTTTCGCCGCCTTGATGGCGCCCTTGTTGATCTCGTCCGTACTGGGCGCCTTCTGCGACTCGAAGTCACTGCCGTTGTACGTGACGACCACCAGGGCGTTGGACACGCGGACGTACACGACGCCCTCGCGGGTCTGCTGCTTCTTCTCGGTGGTGAGGTTCACCACCGAGTAGGCCGCGTCACCGAGACCGGGGACGGCCCCGCCGCCGCTCTGCTCCGTGACACGGTTCTTGTAGGAGGTTTCCGCCTTGTCGTCCGTTTCCTGAATCTCGTACGAGACGTCGAGCCAGCGGTAGTCGAAGCCCTTGAGCGCGTTCCAGGAACAGGTACGGCGCACGGACTCGTCGGTCGACGCGATCTCCTTGCCGGCCGTCTTCGCGCCCGGAACAAGGGATTTGACCGTTTTCGTCGTGATGCCGGAACAGGGCGAGGGCGCCTTCGTGTACGTCCGGGACGCGGCCGAAGTCGACGGCGCGGACTCGGAGGTCGAGACGGGCCCCGACGCGGTGTCCTTCGCGGAGTCCTCCCCGGCCGGGCTCGCGGCCTGCGGACCGGACGACAACGCCCAGCCCGCACAGGCGAGTACGGCGACCGGCAGCAGACGCGCGGTGAGGGCGAGCGGCAGAGGGAGATCACGCACAGCGCACTTCTCGGGGTCGAGGCGGCGGTACCGCCGGGCGGTGGGGTATGCCAGTGTCACACGGCTACCTGTGGGGCGAAAGTACGAACTCGCTCCGTGCATACGCGGTGACTGAGCCTCACACGCGCGGAGTCACGGCTTCCGCGCCGAGTCCGTGTCAGGATCGGCTCATGATCCCGATACCCGGCCGTACGGCCTCCCGCGCGGCCCTCCTGGCGGCACTGACGCTGGCCGTCGGCGGCTGCGGACTCTCGGAGGAACTGGACCGCGAGCGCAACCCCGACCGCGCGGTGCCCTCGGTCACGGCGTCGTCGGCGGGGACGGATCCGGCCGAAGGGCTGCGGCTCCCGGAGCCGCCGGAAGCGGCGGAGGCGGAGTTGGGGGCGGATCCGACAGGGGTCCCGTCGTTCGATCCGACGGCAGCCTGCCCGGCCTCCGGGGTGCGGATGCTGCCCGGTCCCGTGGAGCCCGCGATGGGGCTGCGGGCGATGAGCGTGACCCTCACGAACTGCGGAACGAAGCCGTACACCCTCAACGGCTACCCCTCGCTCCAGGTCCTCGACGAGGACCACGACGTCATCGACACGAGCGTCCTCGAAGGCCCGGAGGAGATCACCACCGGTGTGCCGGACCCCGGTCCGCACACGGTGACCGTCCGGCCCGGCAAGCAGGCCAGGACCTCGCTGGTCTGGCGCAACACGGTCACCGAGGTGAACACTCCCGCCGTCAACGCCCCGTATCTGCGGCTCGTCCCGGCGAAGGGCGAGCCCGCGGAAGTGCTCACTGTCGACGGCGGCATCGACCTCGGCAACACCGGACGCATCGGCGTGACGGCGTGGGAGAAGGTCGTCGACGACAGATAAGTGGTTGCGGGGGTCTCGCCCTGATCAGCACCCTTGGGGAATGACCCAGTCACCGTCCGCCACCGAGACCGACCCCCCGCCCCTGCCCGTGGAGATCCTCGCCTATTACGAGCGGGGAGGGGAGGAAGTACGTCTCAGACAGGGTGCCGGACGCCTGGAGTTCTGGCGCACCCAGGACATCCTGCGGAGGCTGCTGCCGTCGGCTCCCGCGCGGGTGCTCGACGTCGGCGGCGGCACCGGCATCCACGCCGAGTGGCTGGCTCGGGACGGATACGAGGTCGAGGTCGTCGACCCCGTGCCGATGCACGTGGAGTGGTCCGGGCGGCTGCCCGGGGTCACCGCCCGGCTCGGGGACGCCCGCGCGCTGCCCGCCGAGAACGCCACGTACGACGTCGTGCTCCTCCTCGGGCCGCTCTACCACTTGCCCGAACGCCCCGACCGGGTAGGGGCGTTGACGGAGGCATATCGGGCCGTCCGCCCGGGTGGGGTGGTCGTCGCGGCTACGATCAACCGGTTCGCGGGCCTCAACGACACGCTCCGGCAAGGGAATTACTTCATACCGGAGCGACGGACGCGCGTCGACGAGGTCTCGGCCGACGGCAGACACCGGTACTCGTCGGCCGACCCGCACTTCACCACCGCCTACTTCGCCGACCCGGCCGAGGTGCCGGTCGAGTTCACCGAGGCGGGGCTCGCGTACGAGGGACAGTACGGGGTCGAGGGCGTCGCTTGGCTGATGGGCGGCGTCGAGGAGTGGCTGGACGAACCGGAGCGTCGGGAGGCCGTGCTGGCGGCGACCCGGCGGATCGAGTCGGAGCCGTCCCTGTTGGGGGCGAGCGGGCATGTGCTGACGGCGGGCCGGCGTCCTTGAGGGAGCCGTCGGTGGGCGGTCGTCGCTGAGGGAGCTTCCCGCGCGCTGCGTACGATCATCGAACGCCCGTCGCGCAGTGAGGAGTCCACCCGTGTTCACCACTCGACCGACGCTCCAGGGGACCTTCGGCATGGTGTCCTCCACGCACTGGCTGGCGTCGCAGTGCGCGATGGCCGTCCTGGAGGACGGCGGCAACGCGTTCGACGCGGCCGTGGCGGCGGGCTTCGTCCTGCACGTCGTGGAACCGCACCTCAACGGGCCCGCCGGCGAGGTGCCGATCGTCCTCGCCCCGGCGGACGGCGAGGTCCGGGTGCTGTGCGGGCAGGGCGTCGCGCCCGCCGGGGCGTCGATCGGGCACTATCGGGGGCTCGGTCTGGAGCTCGTACCCGGTACGGGGCCTCTGGCGGCGGCCGTGCCGGGTGCGTTCGACGCGTGGATGCTCCTGCTGCGCGACCACGGCACCAAGGACCTGGCCGACGTCCTGAAGTACGCCATCGGGTACGCGGAGGACGGACACGCGCCCGTGGAGAACGTGGGGGCGACGGTCGAGTCCGTGCGTGACCTCTTCGAGAAGGAGTGGGTCTCGTCGGCGGAGGTGTATCTGCCGCAGGGACGGTCGCCTCGCCCCGGCGAGTTGTTCCGCAATCCGTCCCTCGCCGCGACCTGGCGGCGGCTGCTCGCCGAGGTCGAGGGGGCGGGGGACCGGCAGGCCCGGATCGAGGCGGCGCGCGAGGTGTGGCGCTCCGGGTTCATCGCCGAGGCCCTCGTCCGGCAGGCCGGGCGGCCCACCCTGGACACCAGCGGCGAACACCACACCGGGACACTCGCCATGTCCGACCTCGCCGCCTGGTCCGCGTCCTACGAGGCCCCGGCGACGTACGACTGGAACGGCTGGACCCTGTGCAAGGCGGGCCCCTGGAGCCAGGGCCCCGTGCTCCTCCAGCAACTCGCCCTGCTGCCGCCCGAACTGCCCCCGTACGGGTCCGCCGAGTACGTGCACCTCCTCGTCGAGGGCTGCAAGCTCGCCATGGCCGACCGGGAGGCCTGGTACGGGGACGCCGCGCCGGTGCCGCTCGCCGAGCTGCTGTCCGACGAGTACAACGCCGCGCGGCGGGCGCTCGTCGACGAGACGGCGTCGCGGGAGCTGCGGCCCGGCGGCCCCGGCGGTCGCGCCCCGAGACTGAGCGCCCACGCACGCGTGGTGGCCGCGGAAGAGCCGGGCCACAACCCCTTGGGCGCCGGTGAGCCCACGGTCGCGAGGGGGCTCGGGGGAGTGGGTGAGCCGACCGTCGCGAAGGGGCTCGGAGGAGTCGGTGAGCCCACCGTCGCCAAGAGTCCGCGGTCGCCGGTGCCGGGGGAGCCCGAGGTCGCGGCGGACGGGGGCACGCGGGGCGACACCTGCCACCTCGACATCGTCGACCGCTGGGGCAACATGGTCGCGGCCACGCCCAGTGGGGGCTGGCTGCAGTCCAACCCGGTGGTGCCCGAGCTGGGCTTCCCGCTCGGCACCCGCCTGCAGATGGCCTGGCTGGACGAGGGGCTGCCCAACTCGCTCACCCCGGGCCGTCGGCCGCGCACCACGCTCACCCCGTCGCTGGCGCTGCGCGACGGCGTGCCGGTCATGGCCTTCGGCACACCAGGCGGCGACCAGCAGGACCAGTGGCAGCTGCACTTCTTCCTCGCCGTCGCCCTCCGCGCGCCGATCCGGGGCGGCTTGGACCTCCAGGGTGCGATCGACGCCCCGAACTGGCACAACGACGGCTTCCCCGGCTCCTTCTACCCGCGCGGTATGCGCCCCGGCAGTGTCACTGTCGAGTCCCGTATGCCCCCGGAGGTGGTCGCGGAGCTGCGTCGGCGCGGCCACGACGTCACCGTCGGCGAGGCCTGGTCCGAGGGCCGACTGTGTGCGGTCGCCCGGGACCCGGAGACCGGGGTGCTGTCGGCGGCGGCGAACCCACGGGGGATGCAGGGGTACGCGGTCGGACGCTGAGAGGGCAGCGGGCCGAGGGCGGGTGCGGGCCGAGCCGAGGGGCGGGTGTGTGCCGAGCGGCGGGTGTGTGCCGAGCGGCGGGTGTGTGCCGAGTGGCGGGTGTGAGCCGAGTGGCCCTTGTCCGGTCGCCCGGCGGGGCCACTCCTGTACCAGATGCCCGCCCGCCCTGGGTATTCATGGCGATTCCATACCGAATACACCGGACGGGTGAGGATTGTCAGTGCCGCGTGCTGTCATGGAGGCATGATCGAAGACAGCGAAACCATCGACGAGTTTCTCGCCCGGCACGCCTCGGACGTCGAGGAAGCGATCCGCAAGGCCGCCGCCGCGGAGATCATGCCGCGCTTCCGGCAGCTCGCCGCACACGAGATCGACCAGAAGAGCGGCCCGCACGACCTGGTGACCGACGCCGACCGCAAGGCCGAGCTGTATCTGACGGAGGCGCTCGCCGCGCTGCTGCCCGGCTCGGTCGTGGTCGGCGAGGAGGCCGTGCACGCCAACCCGCTGTCGTACGAGGCGATCCAGGGCGAGGCGCCCGTGTGGATCGTCGACCCGGTGGACGGCACCCGGCAGTTCGTGCGCGGCGAGCCCGGCTTCTGCACGCTCGTCGCCCTCGCCCAGGGCGGAGTCCTGCGCGCCTCCTGGACGTACGCGCCCGCGCTCGACCGGATCGCCGTGGCGATCCGCGGCCAGGGGGCCACCCTCGACGGCGAGCCCCTGCGCGCCGGCTCGCCCGACCCCGGCCGTGACCTCGACATCGCCACCTCCCACCCGGACTACACCACGGAGGAGCAGAAGGCGGCCCTCCTGGACCTCTGGACGGACGGCGTCGCCCCGCGTGCCTGTGGTTCGGCCGGGCTGGAGTATCTCGCCGTCGCCGAGGGCCGGTTGGACGCCACGGCGTTCTCCTGGGAGGCCGCCTGGGACCACGCGGCCGGCCTGCTCCTCGTCGAGGAGGCGGGCGGCGCCCATCTCACCCTGACCGGCGAGCCCTTCCGTATAACCGGCGGCAACGCACTGCCCTTCACCGCCGCCCGGGACGCGGCCACGGCCCGCCGGGTGGCGGGATTGCTGTCGGGCGGAGCCTGACCCGAGGGCCGGGGCGCGTCGTCCTGTCGGCTCGGGCGGCCGGGGCATCTCCCAGCTGTCCGGGGTCGGAGCGGAACGGGCGCGTCCGTCGGCGGGGCGTACCCTTGCCCGGGCCTGTCGGTGGCCGGGCATATCCTGAGCGCAGGTCTGTCGGCGGGCGGGGATTCCCGTCGGCGGACCTTGGTGGCCATCGGCTGACGAAGGGGTCCGGACGTGCCGTCGATGCTCGACGCGGTGGTGGTGGGGGCGGGGCCGAACGGCCTGACGGCTGCCGTGGAGCTGGCCCGCCGCGGGTTCTCCGTGGCCGTGTTCGAGGCGAAGGACACCGTGGGAGGGGGCGCCCGCACCGCGGAGCTGACCCTGCCCGGCTTCCGCCACGACCCGTGCTCGGCCGCGCACCCGCTCGGCGTCAACTCGCCCGCGTTCAAGGCGATGCCGCTCCACCGTTACGGCCTGGAGTGGCTGCACGCCGAGCTGCCCATGGCGCACCCCTTCCTCGACGGTTCGGCGGCCGTGCTGTCGCGCTCGGTGGGGGAGACGGCCGCCTCGTTCGGGCCGCGTGACGCGGGCACGTACCGCAGGCTGGTCGAGCCGTTCCTGCCCAAGTGGGACACCCTCGCCCGGGACTTCATGTCGCTGCCGCTGTCGGCGCTGCCCCGCGACCCGGTCACCCTCGCCCGGTTCGGCCTCATGGGGCTGCCGCCCTCGACATGGCTGATGCGCCGCTTCAAGGACGAGCGGGCCAAGGCGCTGTTCGCCGGGCTCGTCGCCCATGTCATCGCCCCGCTCGGCGGCCTCGCCACCAGTGCCGTCGGCCTGGTCTTCGCGCTGGCCGCGCACGCCGCCGGCTGGCCGGTCGCCCGGGGCGGCTCGCAGGCCATCTCCGACGCGCTCACCGCGTATCTGGAGGACCTCGGCGGCACCGTCCACACCGACTACGAGGTCAAGCGCCTCGACGACCTGCCGCCCGCCCGCGCGTACGTCTTCGACACCTCGCCCACCGCGCTGGCCCGGATCGCGGGCTTCGGGCGTTATTACGAGCCGTACCGGTACGGCGCCAGTGTCTTCAAGCTGGACTACGCGCTGGACGGCCCCGTGCCGTGGACCGCCAAGGAGGCGCGCGGCGCCGGCACCGTCCAGGTCGGGGCGAGCAAGGCGGAGATCGGCGCGGCGCTCGACGCGGCGTCCCGGCACGGGCGGGCGCCCGACGCGCCGTTCCTGATCACCGTGCAGCCCAGCCTGGTCGATCCCAGCCGGGCGCCGGAGGGCAAGCACGTCTTCTGGGCGTACGGTCATGTGCCGAACGGCTGGAGAGGGGACCTCACGGACGCCGTCGAGCGGCAACTGGAGCGGTTCGCCCCGGGGTTCCGCGACCGCGTCCTCGCCCGCGCCACCGCCGGCCCGCCCGAACTCGCCGCGCACAACGCGAACTACGTCGGCGGCGACATCGCCTGCGGCGCCGCGTCCGGACTGCAGTTGCTGCTGCGCCCCAAGCTCTCGCTCTTCCCGTACCACACCCCGCATCCGGCCGTCTTCATCTGCTCCTCGGCGACCCCGCCGGGCCCGGGTGTGCACGGCATGTCGGGACACAACGCGGCCAAGGCGGTGTGGCGGAGGCTGCGGCAGGAACTCTGACGGTTTTCGGACGATCAAGGGCGCAGTAGTGGTCAAGTGCTCTCGAGAGGTTTCATCGGCTGGTAAGACAAAGTCACAAATCGACAAAGGTCTTCACTACTTCTCCATGTGAATGTTCAAGTCATGTGGGTAGGTTGCCGCCATGAAAGATCGGGAAGCGGTACTGCGCTCCGGCTCACGGCCTGCCGTGGGCCTCGCCGACCTCGCACAACTCGTCCGGGCACCGGCCGCGTTGAGCGTCCCGGGCGACGTGCTTGCGGGCGCCGCTGCCGCCGGGCACCCCCTGGGTGTGCGGACGTTCGGTGTGATGGGCTCGTCCGTCTGCCTCTACTGGGCCGGCATGGCCCTCAACGACTACGCCGACGCCACGATCGACGCGGTAGAGCGCCCCGAGCGCCCCGTCCCGTCGGGCCGGGTCCCGCGTCGCACCGCCCTCGCCGTCGCGGGCACCCTGACCGCCGGGGGTCTCGCGCTAGCAGCCGTCTCCGGGGGCCGTCGGAGCCTTCTGGGAGCGCTCCCGCTGGCAGGCGCCGTCTGGGCGTACGACCTGAAACTCAAGTCCACCCCGGCGGGCCCGGCCGCCATGGCCGCCGCGCGCGCCCTCGACGTCCTCGCGGGCGCCCTGGCCGGCGGACGGGGGCCTGGCCGTACGACCGGAACCGGCACCGCCCTGTGGCGCGGCGCCCTCCCCGCCGCACTCGTCGGCGCCCACACCTACACCCTGACCGCTCTCAGCCGCCACGAGATCTCCGGCGCCCCCGCCCGGCTGCCGGCCGCGACCCTCGCCGCCTCCACTGCCACCGCCCTCGCCACGGCACTCCCGGCCGTCCGCACGGCTGTCGCCTACGCGGGGCGCCGCTCGGAGCGCACCGGGGACACCGCCGCCAAGCGCTCCGCCGGAAGTGCCGCGCTGTGTCGTCAGCCGTCCACGGCGCCGTCGTGGCCGGTCGCGCCCCGCGGCGGAGCCGCAATTCGATACAGCCCCGCGCCCCCTCAGGGCGCTGCCGCCCGGGCCGCGGTGGTCGCCGCCGGGGCCCTCGCCTACCTCGGCAGCTACGGCACGGCCCAGGCCCGTGCCGTACGCGAGCCATCGGGTGAGAACGTACGGCGGGCCGTCGGGGCCGGGATTCTCGGGCTGGTGCCCCTGCAGGCGGCGTTGACCGCACGGAGCGGGGCCACGGCCGCGGCGGCGGCCCTGGGTGTCGTGCACCCCCTCGCGCGACGGCTCGCCCGGCGCATCTCCCCCACCTGAACCAGCACAGACCCCCGCAGGAGCAGCGCCGGAATGAACCCTCCCCCCACCCCCCTCAGATTCGGCTACGGCACCAACGGCTTCACCAACCACCGGCTCAGCGATGTCCTCGCGGTCCTCGCCGACCTCGGCTACGACGGCGTCGCGCTCACCCTCGACCACGGCCACCTCGACCCGTACGCGGACGACCTGCCCCGGCAGGTGGCCGCGGTCGCCCGGGAACTGGCCCGGCACAGGCTCGATGTGACCGTCGAGACCGGCGCGCCCTACCTCCTCGACCCCTGGGGCAAGCACCACCCGACGCTCATGTCGGACGGGGCCGAGCGCAGGACCGACCTGCTGCGGCGGGCCGTCCGCATCGCCGCCGACGTCGGCTCGCCCACCGTCCATCTGTGCAGCGGCCCGGCTCCGGACGACGGACTGCCGGAGCGGGACGCGTGGAAGCGGCTCGTCGCGGGTGTCGAGTCGGTCCTGGAGACGGCGGGGGAGTACGGCGTGTCGCTGGCCTTCGAGCCCGAGCCGTACATGTTCGTCGACACCGTGGAGCGGTGCCTGGAACTCGCCGAGATGGTCGGCGGGCACGAGCTGTTCGGGATCACCCTCGATGTCGGGCACGCGCACTGCGTGGAGGACCGGACCGTGCTGGAGTGTGTCCGCCTCGCCGCCCCGCGCCTGCTGAACGTGCAGATCGAGGACATGCGGCGGGGCGTCCACCAGCACCTCGAATTCGGCACCGGCGAGATCGACTTCCCGCCCGTGCTCGCCGCCCTCCAGGACCTCGACCACCGCGGACTGGTCTCCGTGGAGATCCAGGGCGGTTCCCTCGACGCCCCCGAAGTGGCCCGCCGCTCGCTGGACTTCCTCCGCGCGGCGACGGCCTGACCGACCCCACACCCCCACACCTCCGTACCCCCACCACCATCCTGTCCGGTCCTCCAGCCTCATCAGGAGGTTGTTCCGTCATGGTTTCCACCGGAGTACCGCTCGCCGAGCTCGCCGAGCCCGCCGAACTCTCCGAGCCCCACGAACTCTCCGACCCCCGAACCCTCCTCTCCCGCCACGCCCTGGACGCGGCCGCCCGCGCCTGGCTCGACGAGGCCGTGGCCCGCATCGCCGACCGGCCCGCCGCCGTACGCACCCTGTTCCCCGCCGCCCGAAGACGCTGCGGGCGGGCGCGGCTGGACGCGTTCTGGACCGTCGACGAGGCGGCCCGAGCCGTTCTGCTCACCGCGCTGCCACTGGGCGGGCAGCCGCTCGCCGACGAACTGGCGGGCCTCTTCCGCCACGGCGACCCGGCCGAACAGCGGGCCGTACTGCGGGCCCTGCCCCTGTTCGCCGACTCCGAGGCCGGCGACGACGTGCGGGCCCCGCTCGGTGAACTCGCCCTGCGACTCGTCCGCGAAGCCCTGCGCGGCAACGACAACGGCCTCATCGAGGCCGCCCTCGGCCCGTACGGCGCCGCCCGCCTTCCGGACGCCGAGTACCGGCAGGCCGTACTGAAGTGCGTCTTCTCCGAGATCCCGCTGGACCGGATCTGCGGGCTCGACACCCGCGCCGACGGCGAACTCGCCCGTATGCTCGCCGACTTCGCGCATGAGCGGGTCGCCGCAGGACGGGACGTACCGGCGGACATCTGGCCCGTCGTCCGCGCCTTCCCCGCCGTCGACCACCTCACCGACAAGCTCTCCATCGAGACCGGTGCCGCCGTGAGTCGGACACCGGCCGCCGTGTCCGGGTCGGTTTCGAACCGGAGCCCGGCTGTGTCGTGGAGACCACCGCCCAGGCCGTACGGGAGCTGCGCGGCCTCGACCCCGAACGGCTCGGCGTCTGCCTCGACGCCTGCCATCTCGCCGTACAGTTCGAGGAGCCAGGCGCGGCCCTGCGCCGCCTCGCGGACGCCGGGCTGCCCGTCGTCAAACTCCAGGCGTCCTGCGCGGTCGAGGCCGCAGAGCCGGCCGACCCGGCGACCCGGGCGGCACTGGGCCGCTTCGTCGAACCCCGCTTCCTGCACCAGACACGCACCCCGACAGCGGCCGGAGTCCGCGGGGTCGACGATCTCCCGGACGCGCTGGACGGCGGTCTGCCCACCGACACCGGTCCCTGGCGCGTCCACTTCCACGCCCCGCTGCACGCCGACCCCGAACCGCCGCTGCGCACCACCGCCGACCAGCTCGGCCGCGTCCTGGCCGGACTGCTCGGCGGGGCCGTGGCCGACTGCGACCACATCGAGGTCGAGACCTACACATGGTCCGTCCTCCCCGAACCGCCCGCCGACCTGCCCGGCGGCATCGCCGCAGAACTCGCCTGGGCGCGCGAACGGTTGACCGGCCTCGGCCTCAAGGAGGACCGGTGACGAGCATCCGAATGTCACCCCCGGGGCAACAGCCGGTGAGCACTCGAATCGGCCTCAAGGAGAACCAGCAATGAGCACCCGACCCACCCGGCTCGTCGTCCTCGACATCGTCGGCCTCACCCCCAAACTGCTCCGGCACATGCCCGCGGTGGCCGCCCTCGGCGAGCGCGGCTTCCGGGCCCGGCTCGACCCCGTACTGCCCGCCGTGACCTGCACGGTCCAGTCCACGTTCCTCACCGGTCAACCGCCCTCCGGGCACGGCGCGGTGGGCAACGGCTGGTACTTCCGGGACCTCGGCGAAGTACTGCTGTGGCGCCAGCACAACGCGCTCGTCGGCGGCGAGAAGATCTGGGAGACGGCCCGCAGATCCGCCCCCGACTACAAGGTCGCCAACATCTGCTGGTGGTACGCGATGGGCGCGGACGTCGACCTCACCGTCACCCCACGCCCGGTCTACTACTCGGACGGCCGCAAGGAACCCGACTGCTACACCTGGCCGCCGTCCCTGCACGACGAACTCACCGACCGGCTGGGCCCGTTCCCCCTGTTCACCTACTGGGGCCCCAACGCCGGAATGCCCTCCACCCAGTGGATCCTCGGCGCCGCCCGCCAGGTCTTCGACGAACACGACCCGGACCTCACCCTCGTCTACATCCCCCAACTCGACTACGAACCCCAGCGATCCGGCCCCGACTCACCGGCCACGATCCGCGCCGCCCGCCAACTCGACGACGCGCTAGGCCCGTTGATCGACCACTTCCTGAGCGAGGGTGCCACGGTGGTGGCCCTCAGCGAGTACGGCATCACGCCCGTCTCCCGCCCGGTGGACATCAACCGTTCCCTGCGCCGCGCGGGGTTGCTGGAGGTGCACACCCAGGACGGCATGGAGTACCTCGACCCCTGGACCTCACGGGCCTTCGCCGTCGCCGACCACCAGGTCGCCCACGTCTACGTACGGGACCCGGCCGACACGGCGGAGGTCGCCAAGCTCCTGGCCGAACTCGACGGCGTGGAACAGGTGTTGGACGCGGACGGCAAGGCGGCCCACGGCCTGGACCACGAACGCTCCGGTGAACTGGTCGCCGTCGCCGACCCCGACGCCTGGTTCACGTACTACTACTGGCTCGACGACGAACGTGCCCCCGACTTCGCCCGCCAGGTCGAGATCCACCGCAAGCCCGGCTACGACCCCGCCGAGCTGCTGTACGACGAGACCGTCCCCGCCGTGAAACTCCGCGCGGTCGGCCAGATCGCCCGCAAGAAGTTGGGCTTCCGCTACCGCATCAGCACCGTCCCGCTGGACCCCGCCGGCGTCAGCGGCAGCCACGGCCGACTGCCCGCCGACCCGGACGACGGTCCCGTACTGCTGTGCTCCACAAGCGAGTTGACCCGGGAGGCCTACTCCGCCACCGAGATCAAGTCCCTGCTGCTGGGGCTCGCGGGACTGGACGAGGACGAGGAAGGACTGCCCGCATGACGACGCACCCTCCCCTGCCGACCCTGCGGCCGCTGCTCGACCCCTCGCCCGAGTACGCCAAGTGGCGTGCCGAGGAACCGATCCGGCGGGTGACGATCTGGGGCGACAACAGCCCCTGGCTGGTCACCCGGCATGAGGACGCCCGCGCGGTCCTCGCCGACCCGCGCTTCAGCGCCGACGCCACCCGCGACGGCTTCCCCGGCTTCCGGCCGCAGTCGCCGCCGCGCGCACCGGGCCAGTTCTTCATGATGGACCCGCCCGACCACACCCGCCTGCGCCGCGTACTGATCCCCGACTTCACCTTCCGCCGTATCGAGCAGTTGCGGCCGGCCATCGCCCGGATCTGCGGGGAACTGCTCGACTCGATCACGGCGGACGGGGGCACGACCGCCGACCTGGTCGAGTCGTACGCCCTGCCGCTGCCGTCCCTCGCCATCTGCGAGCTGCTCGGGGTGCCGTACGAGGACCACGACTTCTTCCAGCGACAGGCGAGGGCGTTCAGCAGTCTCGCCTCCGGACCCAAGGAGATGCTGGCCGCCCGCAAGGCCCTCCACACGTACCTGGGCGAACTGCTCGCCCGGCGGGCCCGGGAGCCCGCCGACGATCTCCTCTCGCGTCTCGCGCGGGACCGGGTGGCGACCGGCGAGGTGAGCGCGCCCGAGGCCGTCGGCATCGCCTCGCTGCTGCTGGTGGCGGGCCACGAGACGACCGCGAACATGTTCCCGCTCGCGGTCGTGGCCCTGCTGAGCCACCCCGACCAGCTCGCCGCCCTGCGCGCGGATCCCGGCCTGTGGCCCGGCGCGGTCGAGGAGTTGCTGCGCCATCTGACCGTCGCGCACTCGGGGCTGCGGCGGATCGCCACCGAGGACGTGGACGTCGCGGGTGTCCGTATCCAGGCTGGGGAGGGCGTCGTCGTGGCGCTCCAGGCCGCCAACCGCGACCCGTCCGCGTTCGCCGATCCCGACGCACTGGACGTCCGCCGGGGCACCACCGGCCATCTGGCCTTCGGCCACGGACTGCACCAGTGCATCGGCCAGTCCCTCGCCCGCGCGGAACTCCAGATCGGCCTGCCCGCCCTCTTCGACCGCCTGCCGGGCCTGCGCCTGACCGCACCGCCGGAGGACTTCGCGCTGACGATGACCACGGTCCACGGGGTGCGGTCGTTGCCGGTGAGCTGGTAGGCCGGCACGGCATCGGCACAGGCCGACAAGGCCCGTGAATCAGCGGGCCGACGAGGCCCGTCGGCTGATATAGAGGCGGGCATGACCACCATCACCCTCGTCCGGGGCGACATCACCCAGCAGTCCGTCGACGCCATCGTCAACGCCGCGAACTCCTCACTCCTCGGCGGGGGAGGAGTGGACGGCGCGATCCACCGGCGCGGCGGCCCCGCGATCCTGGCCGACTGCCGAAAGCTCCGTGCCTCTCACTACGGCAGGGGGCTGCCCACGGGCCAGGCCGTCGCCACGACGGCGGGCGAACTGGACGCGCGCTGGGTGATCCACACGGTGGGGCCCGTCCACAGCCAGAGCCTCGACCGCTCCGCCCTCCTCGCCTCCTGCTACCGCGAATCCCTGCGCGTGGCCGATGAGTTGGGCGCCCGCACGGTCGCCTTCCCGGCCGTCTCCGCCGGTATCTACGGCTGGCCGATGGAGGACGCCGCCCGCATCGCCGTGGAGTCCGTACGCGCCACGGAGACCTCGGTCGAGGAGGTCAGATTCGTCCTCTTCGACGACGAGGCGTACGCGGCGTTCGCGGCCTTCGCCGAGCAGGCCGGCTGACGGCGCCGAGGAACCCCGGAAGCTGCCCGGCGTGGCGCGCTTGCGCACTCTGACGGACGAACGGCCGGAGCGTGTCGAACGGAGTCGTGCGGAGCTGTCCATCTGGCGAAACCGCCTGGTCAACGTCATCGGCGTGGCAGGTTGACAGGCCGGCTCCCGTCCCTGTGATCGGTTGCGGCGGGCCGTGCCGCCTCCCACGGTGAGCGCAAAGGACAGCAGCTTCGAAAGGAACGTGCATGCGCGCCCTCGTCTCCCGTGGTCTTCTCCTGCCGCCCCTGGTCTGCGGGGCCCTGGTCTTCGGACCGGTCGGCACCGCCACCGCGGCCGTCGACGCGGGCCGAACCGCCTCGAACCCCTCCGCCTCGAACCCCTCCGCCTCGAACCGCACCGCCTCGAACCGCACCGCGGCGAGGCTCGCCGCGGCCCCCGTTGCCGATCTGGACGACTTCTTCGACGCGCTGGACGCGCAGATCGACGCGCTCCTGGAGAAGGAGGAAGCCGACGTGGACGCGCTCATCGCGAAGGAGGAAGCCGAAGTGGAGGCATTCCTCGCGGAGCTCGACCTCGACCTGGACGGGATGCTGGCGGACATCGACGCAGACGCAGACGCGGATACGGACACAGTCACCGACACCGACACGGACACAGCCACGGACACAGCCACGGACACGGACACGGACACGGACACGGTTACGGACACCGACGCCGCCGGAAGCGACGCGGACGTATTGCTGACCCAGCTGGACCTGCTCGACCGGATGGATCAGGACGACGTACTCGCCCCGCTGCTGGACGAGTTGACCACCATCGTCGAGCTGGACGCCGACCAGCTCGACGCGGCCGAGGCGGCCCGGCACGTCAAGGCCCTCAAGACAGCCAACGCCACCGTTCAGGAGCGGCTGCGGAAGCTGGACGCGGCGGCCCCGGCCACGTCCGACCGCGCCGCCGTGGCGGCCGACCCGGTGGCGGACCTGGTGGCCGCGCTCCAGTCCGCGCTCGACGGCCTGCTCAAGGCGTTGACCTCGCTCGACCTGGGCGCCGTACTGGGCGCGGTCACCGGCCTGCTCGCCCCGGTCCTCGGCATCGTCACCGGTCTCCTGCAGCCGGTACTCGGCCTGGTCACCGGCCTCCTCGGCGGCCTCCTCGGCGGCCTGACGCCCAAGCTTCCGGCGACGTGACCTCCACCCCCGGCCTTCGCCCACCGGCCGGGGCCTCAGCCGGCGCCGGGCGGCTCAGTCGCCGTCCGGCGCGTCGCTGATCCTCAGCCTCAGGTGCTCCAGGGCTCGGCGGCCCACGAGGTCACCCCTGTCTTGATGTCGGATTCTTGCCAGCCCTGCCCCCTCCCCGTACCCGATGCTTGAGTCATGCGGAACGGGATGTACACGGATGTCGAGCGGTGTGTGCGGGCCGTGCGGTCGAAGGACGCGCGGTTCGACGGGTGGTTCTTCACGGCGGTGCTGACCACGCGGATCTACTGTCGGCCGAGCTGTCCGGTGGTGCCGCCGAAGCCGGAGAACATGACGTTCTATCCGAGCGCGGCGGCGTGTCAGCAGGCCGGGTTCCGGGCGTGCAAGCGGTGTCGGCCGGACACGAGTCCCGGGTCGCCGGAGTGGGATCAGCGGGCGGACCTGGTGGCGCGGGCGATGAGACTGGTGGGGGACGGGGTGGTGGACCGGGAGGGCGTGCCGGGGCTGGCGCGGCGGCTCGGTTACAGCACCCGGCAGGTCGAGCGGCAGCTGCTGGCCGAGCTGGGCGCGGGCCCGCTGGCGCTCGCCCGGGCGCAGCGGGCGCAGACCGCGCGGCTACTGGTCGAGACGACCGCGCTGCCGATGGCGGAGATCGCGTTCGCCGCCGGGTTCGCGTCGATCCGGACCTTCAACGACACGGTGCGGGAGGTCTTCGCGCTGTCGCCGAGCGAGCTGCGCGAGCGGGCCACGCGATCGGCCCGGCAGCGCTTGGACTCCCCTGGTACCTCAGGGGTGTTGAGCCTGCGGCTGCCGTTCCGGGCCCCGCTCAACCCCGACAATCTCTTCGGTCACCTCGCCGCCACCGCCGTACCCGGCGTGGAGGAGTGGCGCGACGGCGCCTACCGGCGCACGCTCCGCCTCCCGTACGGCCACGGCATCGTGGGCCTCACGCCCGAGCCCGACCACATCGCCTGCCGCCTCACCCTCAGCGATCTGCGCGACCTGCCCGTCGCCATCAGCCGCTGCCGGCGCATGCTCGACCTGGACGCCGACCCGGTCGCCGTCGACGAGCAGCTGCGCACCGACCCGGTGCTCGCGCCGCTGGTGGACAAGGCGCCTGGGCGCCGGGTGCCGCGTACCGTCGACGAGGCCGAGTTCGCCGTACGGGCGGTGCTCGGCCAGCAGGTGTCCACGGCCGCCGCCCGCACCCACGCGGCCCGGCTGGTCACCGCGCACGGCGAACCCGTCGACGACCCCGAGGGCGGCCTCACCCATCTCTTCCCGCTCCCCGAGGCGCTGGCGGCCGTCGACCCCGAGACCCTCGCGATGCCCCGCACCCGCCGGACCACCTTCACCACGCTGGTGCGGCAACTCGCCGACGGTGAACTGCACTTGGGCGTCGGCAGCGACTGGGCGGAGACCCGCGCCCGTCTCCTCGCCCTCCCCGGCTTCGGCCCCTGGACCGTCGACGTCATCGCCATGCGCGCCCTCGGCGACCCCGACGCCTTCCTCCCCAGCGACCTCGGAATCCGACGCGCGGCAAAGGAGTTGGGCCTCCCGTCCACTCCGGCCGCCCTCACGGACCGCGCGGCGGCCTGGCGGCCGTGGCGGGCGTACGCGGTCCAGTACCTGTGGGCGACGGACAGCCATCCCATCAACTTCCTGCCTGTATGAGCCAGTTCTGATGAGCCAGTTCTGATGAGCCAGTTCCGATGAGTCACTTCGGACGAGCCGGTTCGGACGAGCCGATGCAAGGGCCGATCGATCTTTCAAGGACCTCCCATGAAGCAGCAGAAGCGGCACACCGTCATCGACAGTCCCTACGGTCCGCTCACCCTCGTCGCCGACGACGGTGTCCTGTGCGGCCTCTACATGACCGGGCAACGCCACCGCCCGCCGGAGGAGAGTTTCGGCGTACGCGACGACACGCTCTTCGCCGAGCCGGAGGAACAGCTGGAAGCCTATTTCGCGGGTGACTTGAAGGAGTTCACCCTTGAACTGCGGCTGCACGGCACCCCGTTCCAGCGCACCGTCTGGGAACAGCTCGTGCGGATCCCCTACGGCGAGACCCGCTCGTACGGCGATCTCGCCGACGCCCTCGGCAAGCCCAAGGCGTCCCGCGCGGTCGGCCTGGCGAACGGCAGGAACCCCGTCGGCATCATCGTCCCCTGCCACCGCGTGGTCGGCTCCGACGGCAGCCTCACCGGTTACGGCGGCGGCGTGGAGCGCAAGCAGCGCCTGCTGGACCTCGAACGGGGGACGGCCCTCTTCTGACAGTCCTCTTCTGGCAACCCTCTTCTGACGACCCTCTTCTGACAGCCCCCTTCCGAGGGCCCTGTGCGCCGGGTCGGCTGAGGGACCGTGGCCTGACCGCTCAGGCGCTCGCGGTACCGATCCCGCGCAGCACCTCCGGCAGCGCGGTCCCGATCGGCTCCCGTACGACCTCGTCCGCCAGGTCGTCGTACGGGGTCGGCTCGGCGTTGACGATGATCAGCCGCGCCCCGTGGTCGGCGGCGACACCGGCGAGTCCGGCGGCGGGCTGGACCTGGAGGCTGGTGCCGACGGCGATGAAGATCTGGCAGGCCTTGGTGATCGCGACGGCCTCGCCGAGCACCACCGGGTCGAGCCGTTCGCCGAACATGACGGTGGCCGACTTGAGGATGCCCCCGCACTCCAGGCACGGCGGATCGTCCTCACCGGCCTCGACCCGGGCGAGGGCGTCCTCCATCGGACCGCGGGAGTGGCATGCGGTGCAGACGAACTCCCGTGCGGTGCCGTGCAGTTCCAGGACCTTGCGGGCGGACGTCCCGGCGAGCTGGTGCAGCCCGTCCACGTTCTGCGTGATCACCCGCACCGGTACCCCGGACCGCTCCAGCTCGGCCACCGCCCGGTGCGCCACGTTCGGCTCCGCCAGCAGCGTCCGGTTCTGCCGCCGCATTTGCCACGAGCGCCGCCGGATCTCCGGGTCTGCCATGTAGTACTCGTACGTGACGAGCTTCTCCGCCTCCGGATCCCGCCGCCACAGCCCGTTCGGGCCCCGATAGTCGGGAATACCCGAATCCGTGGAGATACCTGCGCCACTGAGGAGGGCAACGAGAGGCCTGGTCATGGGCCCGAGAGTAGGACGCATCCGCCGGCCGGGCCAGCAGACGTCCTCGTCGTCCCCAGAGTCCCGAACGATATGGCCGCGGAGCCCCCGGGCAGCCTCCGCCCGTGACCGGAAGGTCCACCCCAGCCGCGCCCTACGGTCCGCCGTGTGTGGTTGCCCCGGTGGCGCGTCGGGCGCCCCGAAGCCCGTGGCGGTGTGCCCTGTTCATGTGCCCCGCAGGCTCTGGTGGAGCCGGGACCGGTTCGGCCATACTTCCCACTCGTGCGGAGCAGCGAGCCCAGGCCGTGCGCATGCCGGTGGCTCGGCGGCCACGCGGTCGGTCCCGGCACGGGGTCGTACGACACCTGTGCGGGCAGTGGGCACCCGCGGCATCCACACCCTGTTCGGACATCCCCTTGGAGACACACCCGATGAAGCTCGCCAAGCGTCTCATCCTCACCACCACCGCTGTCGCCGCCGTAACCGCCGGCGCGCTCTCGAGCGCGCCGGTCGGCCTGGCCGCGGAGGCGAAGCCCGCCCGTGGCGGCGTCGACGCTCCCGCCGCACTCAAGGTCCCGGACGGGAACCGGCTCACCGGAGTCCTCCGGGCCGAAGGCGTCCAGACGTACACCTGCACCGACGGGGCCTGGAAGCTGCTGGAGCCCGCCGCCACCCTCTGGGACAGGAACGACCGCTCCCGCCGTACCGTCGCCCTCCACTCCCGGGGCCCCGTCTGGGTGTCCACGGTCGACGGCAGTGCCGTGAACGCCGCCGCCGTCGCCAGCTCGGCCAAGGAGGGCACCATCCCCGAGCTTCTCCTGCAGTCCACCACCACGCGCGGCACCGGGGTCTTCGCGAACGTCTCCTACATCCAGCGCCTCAACACCCGCGGCGGCGTCGCCCCCACCGCCGCCTGCACCGGCGCCGACCAGGTCAGCGTCCCCTACTCCGCCACCTACGCCTTCTACAAGCCCGCCAAGTGATCAAGTGATGCGGGACAGGCACGCAGACCAGTGACGGCACGGGCCCTCCGGCCGATGGACGATACGGAGGGCCCCTGCCCGGCGGTGTCAGGGGGCAGGCAGGCCGTACGTGCGGTCGTAGTGCTGGGCGACCAGGACGCCGGAGTGGTCGCAGGCGAGCTGCCAGTCGTTGACGCCGGTCTCCAGGCCGTCGGTGAAGTTCCACAGGAGCCGGCCCCGGGCGGCGCCGATCGCGTAGAAGCCGTTCCTGTTCTTGTAGGCGGGGACGTAGACGGCGTCGGGGCCGGCGGTGATCGGCTGGTCGATGTTGAGGCGCGGGGTGGGGCAGAACCAACGGCGGGAGCCGGTCCCGGCGTTGAAGGCGTACACGCCGGCGGGGTCCGTGCCGGTGACGTAGACCGTGTTGCCGTAGGCGCCGAGCGAGGCGAACTGGCCGCGCTCGGGCTTCACCCGCCAGCGGAGTTTGCCGTCGGCGACGTTCAGGGCCTCCAGCTCCTGCCCGATGGCGAACACCGTGCGGTTGAGCGCGGCGAGGCCGGGCCGGAGGTCGTAGCCGACGGGATGCCGCCAGAGGACGCCGGAGTCCTCGGTGTTGCGGGCCGTGACATTGCGCAGGCCGTCGGCGTAGACGAAGAGCTCGCGGAGGATGACCGGCGCCAGTCGGATACCCACGTCCTCCGGGCTGATGGGGATGATCTCGGCCCGGCGGGCCGCGAGGTCGACGCCGAACACCGTGTCCGTGGACGTCGCGACGCCCTGCGCGTCGGACTCGCGCCGGAGGCGGACGCCGATGACGGAGATGGCCCGGTCGTTGATGCCGCCGAGCAGCGTGTTGAACCGGAAGTCCGGCCCGAAGTCGATGGTGAAACGTTCCGTCCCGTCGACCGGGTCGACCCCGATCACCGTCGCCCCCTCGCCGAGCGCGATGGCGGCGTCGAAGGCCAGTACGGCCGGGGTGGGGGACTGGCTGATGCCCTCGTAGACCCACTTGGGCCGGGTGCCGTCCTTGAGGTCGAGGCAGACCATGTCACCTGGGCGGGTCTTCACCAGGGCCGTTCCGTTGCTGAAGACGGCCGGTGCCTGGAGCAGCGGGCCGCCGCGGTAGGTCCAGAGCGGCTTCGGGGCCGGGCCCGCGGGCTCCGTGGACCGCGCGGCCGGCTTCGTGCGCCGGCCGAGCACCACGGCGGCGCCGATGGCGGTGGCGGTGGCGCCGGCCGACACGGTGAGGACCGTACGCCGGGACGGTCCGGGCCGCGGCACGGCGCGGCGATGGCCGGGGGTGGTGGCGCGGTACGGCCGCGCCTCCTCGGGGGCGGAATACGGCTCCGTACCGGAGTAGGGCTCCGGGGCCGGCGGCTCGCTGCCGGTCGGCGCCTCGGCCCGGTGGCCGGGGCGCCCGGAGCGGTCGTAGGGGCCGGTGTCGCACGTCGACGGGGCCGCCGCGGCGCTGGGCGCCCGGTCGCCGTCGACGTCGTACGCGGCCTGTTCCTGCTCGAAGTCGTACGCGGCCCGGTCCTGCGGGAAGTCCTGAGCGGCTCGGCCATAGCCCTGGGCGGGCGCCGCCCGGTCCGTGTCGTAGCCAGGGGAAGCCTGGGCCTGCCCGTACGCGTCCGGCGCGGGGGCCGTCCCGGCCGAGGGGGACGGGACCCGGCCGATCGGCTTGATGTCGAGGGTCTTCACCGCCGCCGCGCGGAGGGCGATCGAGGAGGCCACCGACGGGGGCAGCCAGCCGTCCACCGTCAGCTGCTCCACGTCGCCGGGCGCGCAGGCCGCGGCCAGCTTGTCGGGAGTGATCCGCAGCCGGGGGTCCTTGGTGAGACAGAGATTGATGATCTTGTCCAACGGCTCGGGCACCCCCGTCAGGTCGGGTGCGCTGTGCACGACCTGGTAGAGGAGCGTGGCCGCCGCCGTGCCGCTGAACGGCGCGTGCCCGGACGCGGCGAACGTGAGCACCGAGCCGAGCGAGAAGACGTCCCCCTCGGGGCCCAGCGGCTCACCCGTGGCCTGCTCGGGGCACATGTACTCGAAGGAGCCGAAGAGGGCGCCGGAGCGGGTGAGGTCGTAGCCGTCGCTCGCCCGGACGATGCCGAAGTCGATGACACGGGGGCCGTCGGCGGCGAGCAGCACATTGGACGGCTTGAGGTCGCGGTGCACCAGCCCGGCGGCCTGCACCGAGATCAGCGCCTCGGCGATGCCGGCGCCCAGCACGAGCACCGACTCCACCGGGAGCGGGCCGTGCGCGGCGATCGCCTCGGCCAGGGTGGGGCCGGCTATGTAGTCCGTGGCCAGCCAGGGAATGGGGCCGTCGGGGTCGGCGTCCACCACGGGCGCGGTGTATCTGCCGCCGACCGCTCCGGCGGCCTCCACCTCCCGGCGGAAGCGGATGCGGAAGTTCTTGTCCCCCATCAGCTCCGGTCGGATGGCCTTGACCGCGAGGGTTCGCCCCTGCGGGGACCGCGCGAGATAGACCCGTCCCATTCCTCCTGCGCCGAGCCGGGCCACGAGTCGGTAGGGGCCTAGCTCCTCGGGATCGTCTGAGCCCAGTGGTTCCATGACCTCAGCTGCCTGTTCGGTGAGGACGGGCGAGAAATGGCCCGCAGTGGGGGGGGAGACCGACTGGTCCGGGCGGCTCCCGGTGGCCGTTCCCCAGAAGCTCCGGATCTCCCGGAGCCACGGCCCGCGCCCGGGCCGCCGGTCACGGGTGTCCCGAGTGCTGCCCCGGTTCCGGAGCGAGGTGAAGAGGCGGGATCGCTCGGTCGGGGTGATGTCAGCCTAGATGCTGGAGTGACGGGCGGGCAGCGTTTTCAGCCAGCGCTTTAAATTTCCATTAAGTGAAGCGCTCACCTTCCTCACGTTCTGTGCAAGGGGAGTTGACAGGATGTCAGCTGACTCCTGTCACCGGTGGACGACAGCCGCATGGCACTGCCGTGGCTGATCTTCGCCGGTCCTTCTTCGCGCCTTCGTCGGTTTTTCGCCGGTTCAGTCCACCCGGTTGCCGTTCTCCAGTTCGACCGGACCTGTGCCGTCCGCCAGCGCGTCGAGGGCGGCGAGAACGCGGAGGCCGAGCGTGCCCAGGAGGTACCCGGTGAGTTCGGCACGCGGGACGAGCCGCCACGACAGCAGCTCCTCCTCCTGCAAGCGGATCCGCTTCAGGTCCTCCTCGCCGAGCACACCGCCGTCGTACACATACGCCACCAGCGGCGGGCGCCCCACCCCGTGCACCCAGTCCACGGCGAGCAGCCGCCCCAGCTCGACGTCGAGCCCGATCTCCTCGGCCGTCTCGCGCCGCGCGCCCTGCCTCGGGGTCTCGCCGTCGTCCGACTCGATCGTCCCGCCCGGAAGCGCCCATCCCTCACGGTAGTTGGGCTCGACGAGCAGCACCCTGCCCTCGGCGTCCCGGAAGACCGCGGCGGCGCCGGCGAGGACACGGGGCAGGCTCGCGATGTACGCGGCAAAGTCTGGAGTGGCCATCCAGGAAGCGTAGACGGCGGCCGAGGGGCGGGACATGGGCGCTCGGGGGCGGAGGAACCGGCGCGCGGGGAGCGGGGCGAATGCCGCTGGGGGAGCGGAACGACCGGCGCTCAGGGGCCGGAGGCCACCGCCAACCGGGCCGTGCGCTCCGCGAGTTCGCTGATGCGCACCCCGTCGAAGCCGAACACGGCGCTGCGCACGGTGTCCTCCAGCGGGTCCTTCCACCGGTCCGGAATCGCCGCCGCCCCGCACAGCACACCCGCCACCGAACCGGCGGTGGCCCCGTTGGAGTCGGTGTCCAGGCCGCCGCGGACGGTCAGCGCGATCGTGCGGGTGAAGTCGCCCTCGCCGTACAGCAGACCGGCGGTCAGCACCGCGACGTTCGGCACGACGTGGATCCAGCCCGGCCCGGCGGTCTCCTCGCCCACCGTCGTGAGCGTGTCCTCCCATGTCAACCCGGTGTCGTGCAGCGAGGCGACCCGCCGCACGATCCGGGCGAGGCGGCTGCTCGCCGGGATCACCGCCAACGCCTCGTCCACGGCCGCCCGCACCCCGGGCGCCGTGAACGCCGCCGCGATCAGCGCCGCCGCCCACATCGCCCCGTACACCCCGTTGCCGGTGTGCGACAGCACCGCGTCGCGCCGGGCCAGCGAGGCCGCCTGCCGGGGCCGGCCCGGGCAGGTCCAGCCGTAGACGTCGGCACGGATGAGGGCGCCGATCCACTCCTGGTAGGGGTTGTCGTACGTGGCCGTCAGCGGTGGCTTCAGGCCGTTCGCCAGATTGCGGTAGGCCGCGCGTTCCGCCGTGAACGTCTGCAGATACGGCAGCCGCAGCAGCCACAGGTCGCCGACCTGCTCGGTGCTGAAGCCGAAGCCGTGTGTCTCCAGGAGGTGCAGCCCGAGGATCGCGTAGTCGATGTCGTCGTCCCGGCAGCTGCCGTGGATCCGGCCGCGTACGCAACTCCGCCACTCCGGCCGCATCGCGAGCCCGTCGCTCTCACTGACCGGCTCCGGGAGGTAGTCGGTGAGAGGCAGGCCCCCCGTCCGCCGCAGATAGCCGTCGATCCGCTCCCGCGTCCACACATCACCCTGCTCGACCGGCTTCCCGAGCATGTTGCCCGCGATCCTGCCCAGCCAGCCCCCGTGAACGCGGTCGGCGAGTTCCGTGCCCACGGGGGGCATCGCGGTCATGGGGGTCATGGGCGTCATGGGTGAAGGTCTACCCAATTCGGGCCGGGGCTGCTCGGGGAACGGCGTGCGGGTGGGGCGACGGGCGACGCTGAGGACATCGGCGAACGGCGCCACCGGCTCCGCGACGCGGGCGTCGGAGGCCCCCGGTCGGCGTACGGCGTGGGGCCCGCCTTCGTCCGGCCCACGAACGGCGTCGGGGCCCGGGACCTGCTTGTGGTTGGGGGCGCGCCGCCCCGGTTGGCGTACGAGCGTGGGGCCCGCCTTCGTCCGGCCCCCATACGGCGTCCGGGTCCCGGATCCGCTTGTGGTGCTGGGGTCCGCCCCCAGCCCCGCATACGGCATCGGAGGCCGCCCCCCCGTCCGCCCGGTCCCGGGGTCCGCCCCGGCCCCGCCCTTGGCTCCGGGGGCCGCCCCCGGACCCGCCCCTGGCTTCGACGAGGCCGTCCTCGGCCACGCCTGCCGTGTGTTCGGTGGGCGGGACGGGGCATGGCGGAGCGGGGCCAGGGCGGTTAGGGTCGCAGCGGCGCGACTGCCTTGACATGCGCAAGGCTTGATGAGCGAGGGGAACGCAAGGTGGCGAACGCCGCAGTGGACGGGATCGGCACGGGCAGGGCAACCCCGCGGGTGCTGATCGCCGCGGACAAGTTCAAGGGCACGCTGACGGCCGTCCAGGTCGCCGAGCGGGTGACGGCGGGCCTGCGCCGGGTCCTGCCCGACCTGGAGATCGAGGCGCTGCCGGTGGCCGACGGAGGCGACGGCACGGTGGCCGCGGCGGTCGCGGCCGGGTTCGAACGACGTGAGGTACGGGTCACCGGGCCGCTGGGCGAGCCCGTCACCGCCGCCTACGCGCTGCGCGGCGACACGGCCGTCGTCGAGATGGCGGAGGCCGGCGGGCTGCAGCGGCTCCCCGCCGGGGTCTTCGCGCCGCTCACGGCCACCACGTACGGCTCCGGAGAGCTGCTGCGCGCCGCGCTCGACGCGGGCGCCCGCACGATCGTGTTCGGCGTCGGCGGCAGCGCCACGACGGACGGGGGCGCGGGCATGCTCGCCGCGCTGGGCGCACGCTTCCTGAACGCCGCCGGTGAGCCGGTCGGCCCCGGCGGCGGGGGCCTGCGCGATCTGGTGACGGCGGACCTCGCGGGCCTCGACGACAGGTTCGCGTCGATCGACTTCGTCCTGGCGAGCGATGTCGACAACCCGCTGACGGGCCCGAAGGGCGCCCCCGCCGTGTACGGGCCGCAGAAGGGCGCGAGCCCCCAGGACGTGGCGACGCTGGACGCGGCCCTGGCCCACTTCGCGGCCGTCCTGGAGCAGACGGTCGGCAGCCGCGCCGCCGAGCACGCGCTCGCCCCCGGCGCGGGCGCCGCCGGCGGTATCGGCTACGGCGCCCTCATCCTCGGTGCCCGCTTCCGCCCCGGCATCGAGGTCATGCTCGACGTCCTGGGCTTCGCGGCGGCGCTGGAGAAGGCCACGCTGGTGATCACCGGCGAGGGCTCGCTGGACGAACAGACCCTCCACGGCAAGGCCCCGGCGGGGGTCGCGGCCGCCGCCCGGGCCGCCGACAAGGAGGTCGTGGCCGTCTGCGGCCGCCTGGCGCTGCCCCCGCAGGCGCTGGGGCGTGCGGGCATCCGCCGGGCGTACCCCCTGACGGAGGTCGAGCCGGACGTCGAGCGCTGCATCGCCGAGGCGGGGCCGATCCTGGAGCTGGTGGCCGAGCGGATCGGCCGGGACTTCCTCACCTGAGCCTCTACGGGACCTGAGCCTCTACTGGACGGGAATCAGATTCCCGTCCAGTTCCCTGAAGTACTTGCCGCTGCTCACGCCCTCCACCTTGCCGTTCTTGAACCAGTGCTTCGAGTAGTGGTGGATGGCCTGGGCGGTGGTCTCCCAGACCAGGGAGTGGCTCGATGCCTCGAAGCAGAACATCAGCTTCTCCGAGCCCCCGATGGCCGCATAGAGGTCCGGAACGGAGAAGTACAGGTCGTCGGGCATCGACGTCTGCGTGTTGGCCGTCCGGTCCAGTTCCCCGTAGAGGATGAGTACGGGGACCCTGTCGCCGAGCACGTGCCTGCCCTCGCTCATGTGCGGCACGGTCTTGCTGTTCCAGCCCCACCAGTAGGTGTTCCGGTACCGCAGGACGCCCTCGTAGTCGCCGTTCGTCTGGGGTCCCCACTTGCTGCCGACGGGGTCGACCTCCATGCAGGCGGCCCACACACGCTCGCCGATGCCGGCCTCCCACAGGGGGCCGGTCAGCGGCCTCGTGAAGCCACCCTTGCTGCCGACATTCATCGGGAAACCGAACTGGTTGGGCGGCTGGCCCACGGGCAGTGTCGTGACCCCCGGCGGGCGCCCGAAGGGGTCTTCGGTCTTTCCCGACCACCGGCCTCGCGGCGGGAACATCGGGGCGATCAGAAACAGGCTCTCGACATCGTCGGGGTGCTGGAGGGTGTAGGGGCCCATGACGAACGCGGCTGCGGACCAGCCGACGAAGCGGATCCGCTTCCCGGTGCCCACCTGGGACTTGATGAACTTCACCACCGCCGCCAGCTCTGCCCCGTCACTCTCGGCATTGCCCAGCTCGGACGTGTACTGGGGCGGGCAGGGCGCCGGGATGGTGTGGTCGACGAGGACCGGTTGTTGCTGCGCCGGGTTGGCGTTGCACGGATCGTCCATCGGCCCGGGGCGGGTTGACCGGCCGGAGCCCTGGAGATCCATGATGAAGACGTCGTAATGAGCCTGCGCGAGTTCCTGAGCCCAGCTGTACCGGTTGGGGTCGCCGCCGGGCACCGGCGCGAGGTCGAACCCTGGCAACGCAGGCACGCTCCTGCCGTGGAGCATCAGCACCGGCTCGCGGTCCTGCCCGGTGGGGGTGCCGTCGTACTCCCGGACGGCCAGTTCGATCTCGACGTCCTCGGTCGCCGGGACCGTCGACAAGTGCTTGACCTTGTGCTCTCTGAGTTCGTAGGACGTCATGCCCATCTCCTGACGGTCACATAGGGGCAAGTGGGATGAAAGTCATCCTTTTCCACCGTCCTCCCCTCCGTGGGTCCTGGCAACTGGGCCCCCACGCCAGCTAGTTGACCCCTCAAGAGCAAACCGTGGACGCCCTTGAACGCGAAACAGGTGTGGCCCGAGCCGGGGAGGCTCGGGCCACACCTGTCAGTGCTGGAACGAGAGTCAGGGCAGCTGCGCCGCCCGTGCCTCGCGCCGGTTGTCACGGAAGTTGTTCACCCGCCGCGCCGTGGCGAAGAGGGGGATCACCGCGCCCATGACGAGCTGCAGGGCACAGCCGGTCTGGAGGAGGAGCTGGCCGCCGGGGGCGTCGAAGGCCCAGGCCATCAGCAGCCCCATGGAGAGGACGATCCAGGAGAGCATCGCCACCGCGAGGGGACCCCGCGGCTTCGGGTACTCGACCCGGCTCACCATCAGCCACGCCGTGCCGAGGATCGCCAGGAGGGTCGCCACGAAGGGCAGCTCCAGGAGCACGATCGACACGACGGTCAGCGCGCCGAACGGCGACGGCATGCCCTGGAACGTGCCGTCCTTGACCGTCACACAGGAGAATCTCGCGAGCCTCAGCACCACGGCCAGCAGTACGACGATCGCGCCCACCGCGGCCACACGCTGGTGCGCGTCGTCGGCGACCATGCCGTAGACGAGGACGAAGTACGCCGGCGCCAGGCCGAAGCTGATCAGGTCGGAGAGGTTGTCCAGCTCCGCGCCCATCGGCGAGGAGCGGAGCTTGCGCGCCACCAGCCCGTCGAACAGGTCGAAGATCGCCGCGCACAGCATCAGGATCACGGCGGTGGCCGCGCTGTGCCGGGCCATGCCCGACTCCTGGCTGCCGGTGAGATGCGGGATCAGGATGCCGGTGGTCGTGAAGTACACCGCCATGAAGCCACACGTGGCGTTGCCCAGCGTGAGCGTGTCCGCTATCGACAGACGGAGTGACAGCGGCATCTCCTCCGCGTCGTCCTCCACCTCGTCGACGTCGGGCACCCAGCCGGTCCCGGTCTGGCCGGGCTGGGTCTCCGGATCAATCACGGTCAATGCGAGTCACCCCAGCCACGGTCTTCTGACCCACCTCGACGTCGATCTCCACACCCTCGGGCAGGTAGATGTCGACGCGCGAGCCGAAGCGGATCAGCCCGATCCGGTCACCCTGCTCGACCTTGGTGCCCTCGGGGAGGTACGGAACGATGCGGCGAGCCACGGCGCCGGCGATCTGGATCATCTCGATGTCACCGAGTTCGGTGTCGAAGTGCCAGACGACGCGCTCGTTGTTCTCGCTCTCCTTGTTGAACGCCGGAACGAACCCACCCGGGATGTGCTCGACCGACGTCACCGTGCCGCTGAGCGGCGCGCGGTTGACGTGGACATTGAGCGGGCTCATGAAGATCGCGACGCGGGTGCGGCCGTCCTTCCACGGCATGATGCTCTGCACCACTCCGTCGGCGGGCGAGATGACCCGGCCCTGGGCGATCTCACGCTCGGGGTCGCGGAAGAACCACAGCATGCCCGCCGCCAGCGCGGTGGCGGGTACGGCCACGGCCCGGGCGGCGCCGGAGCGACGCGAGCGGGCGAGGCTGAGTGCTGCGGTGGCGACGGTCGGGAGAAGCCACGGCGATGCTCCGCGCGCGAGCCGTACGCCGACGAGGCTGTCGCGTGGTGCAGAGGTTTGGCTGTGGGGCATGGATGACCTTCGTAGCGGATGATGCCGCGCGGTGACTGGGGACGGCGGCTTTCCCAGGGATCGTACCGGTCGCCGACCGCAACTGGGCAAGCCAGGAAGTCGAGTCGGCGACCGAAGAGTGCTGACAGGGTGTGATCTCCTTCTCGAAGAAAACACCCCGAATCAGGCATCCGGCCCTCGACTAGCCCTGGAATCGATACTCTTCGAGCAGTCGACGGCCGATGATCATTTTCTGGATTTCGGCGGTACCTTCACCGATCAGCAGCATCGGCGCCTCACGGTAGAGGCGCTCGATCTCGTACTCCTTGGAGAAGCCGTAACCGCCGTGGATCCGGAAAGCGTCCTCGACGACTTCTTTGCAGTATTCGGAGGCGAGGTACTTCGCCATCCCTGCTTCGAGGTCGTTTCGTTCGCCCGAGTCCTTTTTGCGCGCTGCGTTCACCATCATCGCATGGGCGGCCTCGACCTTGGTAGCCATCTCGGCCAGCTTGAACTGGATCGCCTGGTGCTGGGCGATCTGCTTGCCGAAAGTGTGGCGCTGCTGGGCGTACCGGACACCGAGCTCGAATGCGCGCTGAGCGACACCACAGCCACGTGCGGCCACATTCACCCGGCCGACCTCTACGCCGTCCATCATTTGGTAAAACCCTCGGCCGGTGACGCCACCGAGTACACGATTGGCCGGAATGCGCAGTCCGTCCATGATGAGCTCGGTCGTGTCGACGCCCTTGTAGCCCATCTTGTCGATCTTCCCGGGAATGGTGAGGCCGGGGCGGACCTCTCCGAAGCCGGGCTCCTTCTCGACCAGAAAGGTCGTCATCGACTTGTGGGGGGCGGTGCCCTCCGGGTGTCCTTCGTCACTTCGGACGAGAACGGCGACCAGGGTTGACGTCCCGCCGTTCGTCAGCCACATCTTCTGACCGTTCAGGACATACTCGTCGCCGTCCTTGACCGCCTTCGATGTGATCGCCGACACATCGGAACCGAGCGCCGGCTCCGACATCGAGAAGGCGCCCCGGATCTCACCGAGCGCCATCTTCGGCAGGAAGTAGTCCTTCTGCTCCTGCGTGCCGTGCTGCTTCAGCATGTACGCCACGATGAAATGCGTGTTGATGATCCCGGACACGGACATCCAGCCCCGGGCGATCTCCTCCACGCACAGCGCGTACGTGAGCAGGGACTCGCCCAGACCGCCGTACTCCTCGGGGATCATCAGGCCGAAGAGGCCCAGTTCCTTGAGCCCGTCGACGATCGCTTGCGGGTACTCGTCGCGGTGCTCCAGTTCGGTCGCGACCGGGATGATCTCCTTGTCCACGAAGTCACGGACGGTGGAGAGAATCTCCTGCTGAATGTCCGTGAGGCCGTGGGTCTGGGCGAGTCGTGCCATGGCTACTTCTCCGTCTTTTCCGAAGGGGCCTTCAGCTCCGGGCGGCCCGGCTGCTCGCCGCCGCGCTCCTTGATGTACGTCTCGGTCGGCACCATGACCTTGCGGCGGAACACGCACACCAGCGTGCCGTCCTGCTTGTAGCCCTTGGTCTCGACGTGGACGATGCCGCGGTCGTTCTTCGACTTCGACGGCCACTTGTCGAGCACGGTCGTCTCGCCGTAGATCGTGTCGCCGTGGAAGGTCGGCGCCACGTGCTTCAGCGACTCGATCTCCAGGTTGGCGATCGCCTTGCCGGAGACGTCCGGCACGGACATGCCCAGCAGCAGCGAGTAGATGTAGTTCCCCACGACGACGTTCTTGCCGAAGTCGGTCGTCCGCTCCGCGTAGTTGGAGTCCATGTGGAGCGGGTGGTGGTTCATCGTGAGGAGACAGAAGAGGTGGTCGTCGTACTCCGTGACCGTCTTCCCGGGCCAGTGCTTGTAGACAGCCCCGACCTCGAACTCCTCGTAGGTGCGCCCGAACTGCATGTCCTTACGCCTCCGGGATCTCGAACTTGCTGGTGCGCTGCATGCCGGCCGCGCGCCCCTTGCCGGAAATGACCAGGGCCATCTTGCGGCTGGCCTCGTCGATCATCTCGTCGCCGAGCATCGCCGAGCCCTTCTTGCCGCCCGCCTCGGACGTGTAGTAGTCGTACGCGTCCAGGATCAGCTCGGCGTGGTCGTAGTCCTCCTGCGAGGGCGAGAAGATCTCGTTGGACGCCTCGACCTGGCCCGGGTGCAGCACCCACTTGCCGTCGAAGCCGAGGGCCGCGGCGCGCCGGGCGACCTCGCGGTAGCCGTCGGTGTTGCGGATCTGCAGGTAGGGGCCGTCGATCGCCTGGAGGTTGTTGGCGCGGGCGGCCATCAGGATCTTCATCAGGATGTAGTGGTAGGCGTCCGCCGGGTAGCCGGGCGGCTGCTCGCCCACGACCAGCGACTTCATGTTGATGGAGGCCATGAAGTCGGCCGGGCCGAAGATGATCGTCTCGACGCGCGGGGAAGCCGTGGCGATCTCGTTGACGTTGTTCAGGCCCTGCGCGTTCTCGATCTGCGCCTCGATGCCGATCTTGCCGACCTCGAAGCCCATCGTCTTCTCGATCTGCGTCAGCAGGAGGTCGAGGGCGACGACCTGCTGGGCGGTCTGAACCTTCGGCAGCATGATGCAGTCGAGGTTCTGGCCCGCGCCCTCGACGACGGTCACGACATCGCGGTACGTCCACTCCGTCGTCCAGTCGTTGACGCGCACGACCCGCGTCTTACCGGTCCAGTCGCCCTCGTTGAGGAACTTCACGATCGTGTGCCGGGCCTCGGGCTTGGCGAGGGGGGCGCACGCGTCCTCCAGGTCGAGGAAGACCTGGTCCGCCGGGAGGCCCTGTGCCTTCTCCAGGAAGCGGGGGTTCGAGCCCGGTACGGCCAGGCAGGAGCGCCGCGGACGAAGACGGTTGACGGTCATGCGGGGACCTCCAGGGGGTCGAGCTTGTTCGCTTTACGGATCTCGTCGACGATCCGGCCGATGATTCCGGTGATGTCGAAATCCTTCGGCGTGAAGACCGCGGCGACTCCCGCGGCCCGCAGCTGTTCGGCGTCACCATTCGGGATGATGCCACCGGCGATCACCGGAATATCTGTGGCGCCTGCCACACGCAGCCGTTCCAGCACGTCCGGCACGAGCTGCGCGTGCGACCCGGACAGGATGGACAGGCCGACCGCGTGCACGTCCTCGGCGAGGGCCGCGTCCACGATCTGCTCGGGAGTGAGCCGGATGCCCTGGTAGACGACCTCGAAGCCCGCGTCACGGGCCCGCACGGCGATCTGCTCGGCCCCGTTGGAGTGTCCGTCCAGGCCCGGCTTGCCGACCAGGAAGCGGAGCTTGCCGACGTTCAGGTCCTTCGCCGTCAGGTCCACCTTGCGGCGGACCTCCGACATGGCCGAGCCCTCCTCGGCGGAGACGGCCACCGGCGCCGACGACACACCGGTCGGTGCCCGGAACTCCCCGAACACCTCTCGCAGGGCCCCGGCCCACTCGCCGGTCGTGACCCCGGCACGGGCGCACTCCAGGGTGGCCGCCATGAGGTTGTCGGTGCCCTTCGCGGCTTCCTTCAGCCGCTCCAGCGCCTTGCACGGGCGCGGATGGTTGAAGGGCGGCTGGTAGCGGGTGTCGCGCCAGTTCTGGAGCGACTTGATCACCCGCGCCTCGACGGCCGGGTCGACCGTCTGGATCGCCGCGTCCAGGTCGGCGGTCAGCGGGTTCGGCTCCGTCGACTCGTAGATGTTGACGCCGACGATCTTCTCCTGGCCCGACTCGATCCGGGCCCGGCGCTCGGCGTGCGAGGAGACCAGCTGCGACTTGAGGTAGCCGGACTCGACGGCGGCCATCGCGCCGCCCATCTCCTGGATCCGCTCGATCTCGGCGAAGGACTCCTCGACCAGCTGGGCCACCTTCGCCTCGATGACGTGCGAGCCCTCGAAGATGTCCTCGTACTCCAGCAGATCGCTCTCGTGCGCCAGCACCTGCTGGATCCGCAGCGACCACTGCTGGTCCCACGGCCGGGGCAGGCCGAGAGCCTCGTTCCAGGCCGGCAGCTGGACCGCCCTGGCCCGCGCGTCCTTGGAGAGCGTCACGGCCAGCATCTCCAGCACGATCCGCTGGACGTTGTTCTCCGGCTGCGCCTCGGTCAGACCGAGGGAGTTGACCTGGACGCCGTACCGGAAACGCCGATGCTTGGGGTTCTCGATGCCGTACCGCTCGCGGGTGATCCGGTCCCAGATGCGGCCGAAGGCCCGCATCTTACACATCTCCTCGACGAAACGGACGCCCGCGTTCACGAAGAAGGAGATACGGCCGACGACGTCACCCATGCGCTCCTGCGGCACCTGGCCGGAGTCACGCACGGCGTCCAGCACCGCGATCGCCGTGGACATCGCGTACGCGATCTCCTGCACCGGCGTGGCCCCGGCCTCCTGCAGGTGGTAGCTGCAGATGTTGATCGGGTTCCACTTCGGGATGTGGGAGACCGTGTACGCGATCATGTCCGTCGTCAGCCGGAGCGAGGGTCCCGGCGGGAACACATGGGTGCCCCGCGACAGGTACTCCTTGACGATGTCGTTCTGGGTCGTCCCCTGGAGCTGGGTGATGTCCACACCCTGCTCCTCCGCGACGACCTGGTAGAGCGCCAGCAGCCACATGGCGGTGGCGTTGATGGTCATCGAGGTGTTCATCTGGTCCAGGGGGATGTCCTGGAACAGCCTGCGCATGTCACCGAGATGGGCCACCGGGACCCCGACCCGGCCGACCTCGCCGCGGGCGAGGATGTGGTCGGAGTCGTAGCCGGTCTGCGTCGGCAGATCGAACGCCACCGAGAGACCCGTCTGCCCCTTGGCGAGGTTGCGCCGGTACAGCTCGTTGGACGCCTCGGCCGTGGAGTGACCGGCGTACGTCCGCATCAGCCACGGCCGGTCCTTCTGACGCTCACTCATCTTTTGGACCTCAGATGTTCCGGAAGCGGTTGATGGCGTCGATGTGCTGGGCGCGCTTCTCCTGGTCCCGCACGCCCATGCCTTCCTCGGGGGCGAGGCAGAGCACGCCGACCTTGCCCTGGTGGAGGTTGCGGTGCACGTCGTACGCGGCCTGCCCGGTCTCCTCCAGGGAGTAGACCTTCGACAGCGTGGGGTGGATCTTGCCCTTGGCGATGAGGCGGTTGGCCTCCCAGGCCTCGCGGTAGTTCGCGAAGTGCGAGCCGATGATCCGCTTCAGCGACATCCACAGGTAGCGGTTGTCGTACTCGTGGTTGTAGCCCGACGTCGAGGCGCAGGTGACGATCGTGCCGCCCTTGCGGGTGACGTAGACCGAGGCACCGAAGGTCTCGCGGCCCGGGTGCTCGAAGACGATGTCGACGTCCTCGCCGCCGGTGAGTTCACGGATGCGCTTGCCGAAGCGCTTCCACTCACGCGGGTCCTGGGTGTGCTCGTCCTTCCAGAACTTGTAGTCCTCGGCGGTGCGGTCGATGATCGCCTCGGCGCCCATGGCCCGGCAGATGTCGGCCTTCTGCTCGCTGGAGACGACACAGATCGGGTTGGCGCCGCCGGCGAGGGCGAACTGGGTGGCGTACGAGCCGAGTCCGCCGCTCGCGCCCCAGATCAGCACGTTGTCGCCCTGCTTCATGTCGGCGCCGTTGCGGGAGACCAGCTGCCGGTACGCGGTGGAGTTGACCAGACCCGGCGCGGCGGCCTCCTCCCAGCTGAGGTGGTCGGGCTTCGGCATCAGCTGGTTCGACTTGACGAGTGCGATCTCCGCCAGGCCGCCGAAGTTGGTCTCGAAGCCCCAGATCCGCTGCTCGGGGTCGAGCATCGTGTCGTTGTGGCCGTCGGACGACTCCAGCTCGACGGAGAGGCAGTGGGCCACGACCTCGTCACCGGGCCGCCAGGCGTTGACACCGGGGCCGGTGCGCAGGACGACGCCCGCCAGGTCGGAGCCGATGATGTGGTACGGCAGGTCATGGCGCTTGGTCAGCTCGGAGAGCTTGCCGTACCGCTCCAGGAAGGCGAAGGTCGGCAGCGGCTCGAAGATCGAGGTCCACACGGAGTTGTAGTTCACCGAGGAGGCCATGACGGCCACCAGGGCCTCGCCCGGGCCGAGCTCCGGGAGCGGCACGTCGTCCAGGTGGATCGACTTGCGGGGGTCCTTGTCGCGGGTGGTGAGGCCCGCGAACATGTCCGTCTCGTCCTTGTGCACGGTGATCGCGCGGTACGACTCGGGGAGCGGCAGAGCGGCGAAGTCGGCGGACGTGGAGTCCGGGGACTGGATCGCGTCCAGGATTTCCTTCACGGTGGTGCCTCCGGCGACGAGCGTCCTGAGGGAAGACGCTGCTGAGGGTTACGTCGGGTGCTGCTGAGCTGGGTCGGGTGTGATGCCGTCGGTTCGGCGGAGGTGGTGCTTCGGCGGCGCTTTGTGGCGCGGAAGGTTGCCTGTGACGCAGGCGTCCGGGCACGCAGGCACGTGGCTTGCGGGGGACAGCCGACGTACGAGAGTTCGCTGCACGCCGGCCGCCCGGACTCCTTCAACGTATGGCACGCCGTGTCACCCCGCAAGGCACCGAGTGCCAGAAAGTTCGCTCAGGTGAAATCTTTACGTAACACCTGAGCGATGATCGATCAAAAGGAGGTCGAAAAGGGCCTCTGACGTGCAAAAACGGCCACCCGCTGGGGTGGCCGTTCTCACAGTTACCAATGAGTAGATCGAGGTTCGGGCAGAGGCCTCAGCGGTCCCGGAGTGCCTCTTCGATGGTCCGCATGACCTCGTCGAGGGGGGCGTCCGTGCGGGCGACCGTCACCAGCACCTCGCCGTGGGTGGAGGCCGTCACGAGGGCCGGCTCCGGGGTCAGGATGCGGCCTGCGCCGACCGTGCCGAATGTCCTGCGGACGATGGCGAAGGCGTGGTCGAGCTGCCTCTCGACATCGCCCTGTCCGCCGGATCTGAGCCACCGCCGCAGCACGTGGTTGTGCGCGGTGACGACCGCCGACGCGGCGACCTCGGCGAGCAGCGGGTCGTCGTTGCCGTCGTCGTGGTGGGCGTGCTCGTCGAAGTGGCCCAGCAGATAGCGGGTGAAGAGGCGCTCGTAGCGGGCTACGGAGGCGATCTCCGCCTCGCGGAGGGTGGGGACCTCACGGGTCAGCTTGTAGCGGGCGACCGAGATCTCCGGCCGGGCCGCGTACATCTTCATGACTTCCTTGATGCCGCGGCACACCGTGTCGAGCGGATGCTCGTGCTGGGGTGCCGCGTTGAGCACCGCCTCGGCGCGGATCAGGGTGTCGTCGTGGTCCGGGAAGATCGCCTCTTCCTTGGAGCGGAAGTGGCGGAAGAAGGTGCGGCGGGCGACCCCGGCCGCCGCCGCGATCTCGTCGACGGTGGTCGCCTCGTACCCCTTGGTCGCGAACAGCTCCATGGCCGCGGCCGCCAGTTCCCGGCGCATCTTGAGGCGTTGGGCGGCGGCACGACTGCCCGCGGCGCTCTCCGGGGCGTCGGGCGCAGCTGGTGTACGTGAGGACTTGGCGGGCTGGGACATGCCCCGAACGTACTGCATCCGTGCAGGAGAGTGCGCGTGTCCGGCCGTCCCCCCGCCCCGCTCGGACGGGGGAGTGGCCAGGTGGGCGGGCGGGGGAGCGGTGGAACGGACGGGCGGCGGACGGCTGCCCGGGGCGAGCAGCCCGCCCCAGTCCGTGCCCGCCGTCGCGTGGTCCTTCCGGTCCGTACTCTCCCCGGCCCCGTCGCCCGGACGCTCAGCGCTTGGCATATTCGCGGAAGCCTCGGCCCGTCTTGCGGCCGAGGCAGCCCGCGGCCACCAGGTGCTCGAGAAGCGGCGCCGGGGCCAGCCCCGGGTCGCGGAACTCGCGGTGCAGGACCTTCTCGATGGCCAGCGAGACATCCAGCCCGACCACGTCCAGCAGCTCGAACGGACCCATCGGGTAGCCGCCGCCCAGCTTCATGGCCGCGTCGATGTCGTCCAGCGTCGCGTAGTGCTCCTGGACCATCTTGATGGCGTTGTTCAGATACGGGAACAGCAGCGCGTTCACGATGAAACCGGCGCGGTCGCCGCAGTCCACGGGGTGCTTGCGGACCTTGGCGCACAGGTCGCGCACGGTCGCGTGCACGTCCTCGGCGGTCAGGACCGTGCGGACCACCTCGACCAGCTTCATCGCCGGCGCCGGGTTGAAGAAGTGCATGCCGATCACGTCCTGCGGGCGCGAGGTGGCGCGGGCGCAGGCCACGACGGGCAGCGACGAGGTGGTGGTGGCGAGGATCGCGCCCGGCTTGCACACCTTGTCGAAGGTCGCGAACAGCTGCCGCTTGACCTCCAGGTCCTCGGCCACGGCCTCCAGCGCCAGATCGACGTCCGCGAACGCGTCGTACGAGCCCGCCGGGGTGATCCGGTCCAGCGTCTCGGCGGCGGCCTCGACCGTCATCCGTCCCTTGTCGGCGGAGCGCGCGAGCGACTTGCCGATGCGGGCCTTCGCGGCCTGCGCCTTCTCCTCGCTGCGGGCGGCCAGCACGACCTCGTACCCGGCCTTCGCGAACACCTCGGCGATCCCGGACGCCATGGTGCCCGAGCCCGCGACACCCACCGAGCGGACGGTACGGCCGGGAACCGTGGCGGCCCCCTCCGGCGGCGTCAGCGCGTCCCGCACGACCGTGGCGGAGCCGGGGGCCTCGTACGTGTAGAAGCCGCGCCCCGACTTACGGCCGGTCAGGCCCGCCTCGCTGAGCTGCTTGAGGATCGGCGCCGGCGCGTGCAGCCGGTCGTGCGAGGCCGTGTACATGGCCTCCAGGACCGTGCGCGCGGTGTCCACGCCGATCAGGTCCAGCAGCGCCAACGGGCCCATCGGCAGGCCGCAGCCGAGCCGCATCGCCGCGTCGATGTCCTCGCGGGAGGCGTACTTGGCCTCGTACATCGCGGCGGCCTGGTTGAGGTAGCCGAACAGCAGGCCGTCGGCGACGAAGCCGGGCCGGTCGCCGACCGCGACGGGCTCCTTGCCCAGGTCGAGGGCGAGATCCGTGACCTGGGCGACGGCCTGGGGCGCGGTCAGCACCGAGGAGACGACCTCGACCAGCTTCATCGCGGGCGCCGGGTTGAAGAAGTGCAGCCCGAGCACCCGCTCCGGGCGCGCCGACTCGGCGGCCAGACGCGTCACCGACAGGGCGTTGGTGCCGGTGGCGAGGACGGTCTCCGGACGCACGATGGCGTCCAGCTCACGGAAGAGCTGCTGCTTGATCTCGTACGACTCCGGAACCACCTCGATCACCAGGTCGGCGTCGGCCGCGGCCTGCAGATCGGTGAAGGTGCGGAAACGGGCGAGCGCGTCGCCGCGCTCCTGCTCGGTGATCCGGCCCCGCGCCACGGCACGCTCGGTGGCGGCCTCCAGCGCGGCGACGGCACGGGCGGCGGCCGCCTCGCTGATGTCGACGCCGACGACCTCACGGCCGGCCCGGGCCAGCACCTCGGCGATACCGGTGCCCATGGTGCCGAGACCGACCACGGCGATCGTCTTGAAGGGGGACTGCGGGGACAGGGGGGAGTCGGAAAGGGGAGTGGC
Organism: Streptomyces sp. CA-210063; assembly: GCF_024612015.1. Classification (NCBI taxonomy): domain Bacteria; kingdom Bacillati; phylum Actinomycetota; class Actinomycetes; order Kitasatosporales; family Streptomycetaceae; genus Streptomyces; species Streptomyces sp. CA-210063. The sequence goes on along the minus strand of NZ_CP102512.1, from coordinate 1,665,088 downwards.
CATCGCGGGACTCCAGACGAGGGTGACGACTGAGGGAAGCGCCGCGGGTACGCGAAGAGCGCGCAACCGGCGCGTGGAATGCGGGTGTTGGTGGTGCCGGGCTGATGAACGCACACGCCCGGCGCCGTCGCCGCGGGCGTGCACACGCCCAAGGGGAACGGCTGAACCGACCGGCCCTGTCCCGAGGCCGAGCCGTACTGGTACTCCAGGTACCGAACCGACTGTGCTCACCACGGCTGCGTCACCAAACCGTCGCGAGCGAACACGAGTGGGTATCTCGCTCGTCTGAGCTTAACCGGTGGGTAACGAGCGCGCCAGCCCTCATGTTTGTGATGTACGTCCCCGAAGGGCGTTCACGCCCGTACGCTCGGTCGTATGGACGTGGAGTTGCGATCACTCACGGAGCGTGTGCGGAGCGAGTCGGGGGGCGCGGCGGGATACGAGCGGCTCGTCACCACCGAGTCCACGGACGAGCTGGCCGCCGTGCTGACGGAGCCCGGACAGCCGTTGTGGGCGCGGGAGTTGGCGGCGTTCCGGTTGGGGGTCGCGGGGGACCGGCGGGCCTTCGAGGCACTTGTCCTGCTGCTCAATCACCGTGATCCGCCGCGCTGCGCTTCCGCCGCGTACGCGCTGGCCCGGCTCGGGGATCCGCGCACCGCCCGCGCGGCGGCCGCCCTCGCGACCAACGAACTCCGCGTCGCCTACGCCCTCCACCCCGTACGCCTGCTCGTCGAGCTCGGCGCCCCCGAGTCCGTCCCCGCGCTGATCACCACGCTGCAGCGCCGCCTGAGACCGCACGATCCGTATCGCAGGGTGGCGCTCGCGTGTGTGGAGGGACTGGGGGCGCTGGGGGACGCCCGGGCCAGGACCGTGCTGAACGAGGCCCTTGCGCATCCGACGCTCGCGGAGGCGGCGGTGCGGGCGCTGGCGCGTATCCCCAGGCAGCGGTAGCGCTCCGCTGCCTGGGTGGTGATGCGGCCGCGGGTCCGGTGGGGGCTTGTCGCGCCCACGCGGCGGAGCCGCATATCGGATACAGCCCCGCCCCCCTTATGGGGCGCGTACGTACCGGATCTCGGGCACCTCGACCCCGTTCACCTCGAAGGGTTCTTCGGCGCCGTCCGCGGTGAAGCCGTGGTGTTCGTAGAAGCGGCGGGCCCTGGCGTTCTCCTTCAGGACCCACAGGAGCATGCGGCCGTGGCCGGCGGCCTCGCAACGCTCGGTGGACGCCCTCAGCAGCGCGGTGCCCACCCCGGCGCCGAAGTGGCCCGGTCGTACGTAGAGCGCGTACAACTCGGCGTCCTCGGTGCGGACTTCGCCGTCGCGGTAGGGGCCGTACGCCGCCCAGCCGACGACCTGCCCGGCCCGCTCGGCGATCAGGTTCACCACGGGGCTGTCCGGCTTCGAGAGCATCGCGCGGCGCTTCTCGGCGTCCTGCGCCACGTCCATGGCGTCGAGGTACGACTGCGGTACGAGCCCGGCGTACGCGGTCTGCCAGCCGCCGACGCGGATCTCGGCGACGGGGTGGCAGTCGGACAGGGCCATCTCGCGTATGCGGAGGGCACGGAGAGCGTCGTTCATGGCGGCACATTAAGCGGACGGCAGGGGGTGGGGGCGTGAATTTCGTGCCCCACCCCCTGCCGTCAGGTCGTGCTCAGCCGCGGAAACCCAGCAGGCCGTGCAGCGTCGAGCCTCGTGAGGAGGCGGACGCGGCCTTGGTGCGCAGGGGCTTGGGGTCGGGGAGCTTCTTGCAGACGGCGTCGGCCTCGCCGTGGCCCCTGGGTACCGTGCCGTCGGTCAGATACGCCGCCAGGTGCTTGTCCAGACAGGCGTTGCCGCTCAGTGTGATGCCGTGGTTCCCGCCACCCTGCTCGACGACCAGGCTGGAGCCGCGCAGCAGGAGGTGGGTGATGACTCCGCCCTCGTACGGGGTGGCCGCGTCGTCCGTCGCCTGGAAGATCAGGACCGGCGGCAGCGCGGTGTTGGAGATGTCCACCGAGTGCAGGGACTTCGTGGGCCAGAACGCGCACGGCGCGTTGTACCAGGCGTTGTTCCAGGTCATGAACGGTGCCTTCTCGTACACCGCCCAGTTGTCGTCACGCCACTCGTCCCAGTCACGCGGCCAGCGCGCGTCACGGCACTGCACCGAGGCGTAGATGCTGTAGCCGTTGTCGCCGGCCGCGTCGACGGCGCCGAAGTTCTCGTACGCCTCGACCAGCGGATCGTCGTTCTTCTTGTTCACGAAGGCCGCGAACGCCTCGGCGAGATAGGGCCAGTAGCCGTTGTAGTAGCCGCCCGGCATGAACGTGTCCTCCAGCTCGGAGGCGCCCACCACGCCGTCCGCGGGCTTCCTGGCCAGCGCCGACCGCATCGCGTACCACTTGGTCTCGATCTTCTCCGGATCGGTGCCGAGCCGGTACGTCTTGTCGTTCTTCGCGATCCAGGCCATCAGCGCCCGGTGGCGGTCGTTGAACGCCTGGTCCTGCTGGAGGTTGTCGTCGTACCAGACCCCCGTGGGGTCGACGACGGAGTCCAGCACCGCACGCCGTACGCGGCTGGGGAAGAGCTTGGCGTACACGGCGCCCAGATAGGTGCCGTACGAGTATCCGAAGTAGTTGATCTTCTTGGCGCCGAGGGCCGCGCGGATGGCGTCCATGTCCTTGACCGCGCTGATCGTGTCGATGTACGGCAGCACGTCCGCGTACTTCGTGGCGCAGGCCGTGGCGAAGGCCTCGGCCCGCCTGAGGTTGGCCTGCTCGATCTTCGCGGTGGTCGGCAGGGAGTCGGGGCGCACCGGTGAGAAGTGGTCCCGCCTGCAGTTCAGCGCCGGCTTGCTGGCGCCGACGCCGCGCGGGTCGAAGCCGATGACGTCGTACTGCGCCGCCACCTTCTCCGGCAGCGAGGACGCGACGAACCCGGCCAGTGTGAGCCCGCTGCCGCCGGGCCCGCCCGGGTTGACCAGCAGCGGCCCCTGGTACTTCTTCGCGGTGTGCGGGATGCGGGAGAGGGCGAGCGTGATCTTCCGGCCGTTCGGCTCGCGGTGGTCCAGCGGCACCTTCAGGGAGGCGCACTGGAGCTTCGGATAGTCACTGGTGGCGCACTTCTTCCAAGCGGGTTTCGGCACCGGCGCGGAGGCGGAATCGCCGCTCGCGCCGGCCGGGACCGCCGTGACCATCCCGGCCAACACGGCGGCGGCACCGCACAGAGCGACTGCGCGTTTCTTCATCGTCAGGCCTCCCAGGACGGAGGATTTCGAGCCGTGCACGCCACGGCCTTCGTCGCATCGTCCCGGACTGCGCCCTCGGAGGAACGCGTTCTGCCCAGACTTGACCCCATCGGGGTGGGAGAAGCGCCCGGATGACCCCGGAGGCGTCAGAGAAGGGTCAGCTGGGTCGGTTCCGTGGCCGGGACCGTCTCCGGCGCGGCCGGCTCACGAGCCGGTATGCGCCTCGGCAGCTCCGCGCGCCTCGGACCCATCCCGTACTCCTGGGCCAGCTCGTGCACCTGACGGGTGATCTGCCGCTGGTACCACTTCGGGGCGTAGGCGCCCTCCGCGTACAGCCGCTCGTAACGCCGTGCGAGGTAGGGGTGATGGCGCTCCAGCCAGGCCATGTACCACTCGCGTGCGCCGGGCCGCAGATGCAGCACCAGCGGGGTCACGGACGTCGCCCCGGAGGCCGCGATGGCCCGTACGGTGGCGCGCAGCCGGTCCGGGTGGTCGCTGAGGAAGGGGAGCACGGGGGCCATCAGCACTCCGCAGCCGATGCCGGCGTCGGTGAAGGCGCGCACGACGTCCAGCCGGCGCTCCGGGGCAGGCGTGCCCGGCTCGACGGTGCGCCACAGCTCGTGGTCGGTGAAGCCGACGGAGACGGAGATGCCGACCTCGGTGACCTCCGCCGCCTGCCGGATCAGGTCCAGGTCGCGCAGGATCAGCGTGCCCTTGGTCAGGATCGAGAAGGGGTTCGCGTGGTCGCGCAGGGCCGCGATGATCCCCGGCATCAGGCGGTAGCGGCCCTCCGCGCGCTGATAGCAGTCCACGTTGGTGCCCATCGCGATGTGCTCGCCGTGCCAGCGCGGCGAGGCCAGCTGCCGGCGCAGCAGCTCGGGCGCGTTGATCTTCACCACGATCTGCGAGTCGAAGTCGAGACCCGTGTCGAGGTCCAGATAGCTGTGGGTCTTGCGGGCGAAGCAGTAGACGCACGCGTGCGTGCAGCCCCGATACGGGTTCACCGTCCACTCGAACGGCATCCGCGAGGCGCCCGGCACCCGGTTCACGATCGTTTTCGCCCGGACCTCGTGGAAGGTCATGCCGCGGAACTCCGGGGTGTCGAAGGTCCGGCTCGTCACCGCGTCCGCGCCGAACAGCGCGGCGTCCCGGGCCGTGGCGGGGTTCTCGGCCAGATGGTCCCAGCGCATGGACGCCTCCTCGGTTGCTCTGCGCCCCAGAATAGAACACACGTTCCCTTGATCGTGCGAACTGGTTTTCGAACATCGTGTGGAGGTCTTGCCGGGGGCCGCCCGGACCTGCCGCGCCCGGCCCTTGGGGCACCCCGATTTGGGCCCTCCGGCCGGGTGGTGGTTGGCTTTCCGCACATCCCCGAGTTACCAAGTGCTGGAGGAAGTGCAATGGCGCAGGTCGAGGCCACCACCGAACGAGTCGTCGCGGCGGACGCGGAGACGGTGTTCGACACCCTGGCCGACTACAGCGGCGCGCGCGAGAAGCTGCTGACCGAGCACTTCAGCGAGTACGAGGTGCACGAGGGTGGCGACGGTGAGGGCAGCCTCGTCCACTGGAAGCTCCAGGCCACCAGCAAGCGCGTCCGCGACTGTCTCCTGGAGGTCACCGAGCCCTCCGACGGCGAGCTGGTCGAGAAGGACCGTAACTCCTCCATGGTCACGGTCTGGCGGGTCACCCCCGCCGGCGAGGGCAAGTCCCGCGTCGTCGTCACCACCACCTGGCAGGGCGCCGGCGGCATCGGCGGCTTCTTCGAGAAGACCTTCGCCCCCAAGGGCCTCGGCAGGATCTACGACGGCCTGCTCGCCAACCTCGCCGCGGAGGTCGAGAAGTAACACCGAGGGCGAGAAGGATGCCCGGCCCAGCGAGCGATCATCCGGGGCGCGTTGCCTCCCTCACCGGTTCGAGTGGATCTTCGTGACGCTCCCCGGAATGCCGTAACTCGCCGCACTTGCCGACAGTTGCCGCTTAACGCGGGAATTGTGCGGTAAGTGCGACGAGGGGAGCGGTACGCATGGGCGCGATCACACTGGTGAAGGACGAACCCACCACCCCACCCGCGACACCGCCACCGGCGGACGCACCACCCCGACTCGGTCCGCGCCGCGTCCGGTTGGTCTTCTTCGCCCTCGTGCTCGCGCTGCTCCTCGCCGCGCTGGAGCAGATGGTCGTCGCCACCGCGCTCCCCGAGATCGCCGGTGAGCTGCACGGTGTGGGCCGGATGTCCTGGGCGATCACGGCGTATCTGCTCACCGCCACGGTCGGACTGCCCGTCTACGGCAGGCTCGGTGACCTCCACGGCCGCAAGGGCGTCTTCCAGTTCGCGCTCGTGGTCTTCGTGGCCGGGTCCGCGCTCGCCGGCTTCGCGCGGACCATGGACCAGCTCATCGCGTTCCGCGCGCTCCAGGGCGCCGGCGCGGGCGGCCTCCTGATCGGAGTGCAGGCGATCGTCGCCGACATCGTGCCGTCCCGGAACCGCGGCCGCCATCTGGGTCTGATCGGCGCCGCGTTCGGTCTCGCCTCCGTCGCCGGCCCTCTCCTCGGCGGTTGGCTCACGGACCACCTCTCCTGGCGGTGGTGCTTCTACGTCAACGTGCCGTTCGGCCTCCTCGCTCTGGCCGTCGTCACCTTCGCGCTGAAACTGCCGAAGCCCACGGCCAAGGGCCGCCTCGATGTGCTGGGGACGCTCCTGCTCGCCGCCGCGTCGACCTGCCTGGTCCTGCTGGCCAGTTGGGGCGGCACCGCGTACGCGTGGAACTCACGGATGGTCCTCGGCCTCGGCGCCGGCGCGCTCGCCGCGACCGTCCTCTTCCTCGTCGCCGAGCGGTTCGCGGCCCAACCCCTCATTCCTCTGCGGCTGTTCAAGGACCCCGTCTTCGTCGTGACCGGGCTCGTGGGGGCGGCCATCGGCATCGCCCTCTTCGGCGCCGCCAGTTACCTGCCGACCCAGCTGCGGATGGTCGGCGGGACCTCCGCCACCGAGTCGGGACTGCTCATGCTGCCGATGACGGCCGGCATCGTCGGCGCGTCCGTCGTCTCCGGCCAACTCATCAGCCGCACCGGGCACTACCGGACGTACCCGGTCCTCGGCAGCGCCCTGACCGCCCTCGGCATCTGGCTGCTGTCCCGCCTGGAGACCGACACGCCCCGGCTGCACTTCGGCATCTGGACGGCCGTACTCGGCGCCGGCATCGGCATGGTGATGCCGGTCCTGATCCTCGCCGTGCAGAACTCCGTACGCCCCTGCGACGTCGGCGCCGCCACCGCCGCCAACAACTACCTCCGGCAGATCGGCGGCAGCGTGGGCGTGGCCGTCTTCGGCGCGCTCCTCCTGGACCGGCTCGCCGACCGGCTGCCCACGCGCGCGCGTGCCGTCCTCCCCGACCCCGACTCCCTCACCCCGGAGCTCGTCCACGCCCTGCCCGACCCGCTGCGCGCCGCCTACGTCGAGGCCTACGCCGAGGCCATGCCGCGGATCTTCCTGTATCTCACGCCGGTGCTCGTCCTCGGGCTCCTGATCGCCTGCTTCCTCAAGGAGAAAACACCGGTGTCCTTCGACGAGGTCCCCGCCGAGCCCGCGCCCACCCCCTCCGTCCAGATCCCGCAGGCACGTTCGCCGTACGTCTCGGGGGCTCCCCTCTGCGGCACGGTCCAGCACCCCGACGGCACCGTCGTGCCCCGGGCCGCGCTCACCCTCATCGACGCCACCGGCCGGCAGACCGGGCGCGGCGGCAGCGGCGAGGACGGGCGGTACGCGCTGTCCACGCCGGGGCCGGGGGCGTACGTGCTGATCGCGGCCGCGGGCGGCCACCAGCCGCAGGCCGTGAGCGTCACCGTCGGTGAGCGCCCCGTCGAGGTCGACATCGTGCTCGGCGGCGCGGGGCGCCTGGTCGGGGCCGTACGGACGGCGGACGGCCGGGCGGTCAGCGACGCGACCGTCACGCTCACCAACGTGCACGGCGAGGTCGTCGTGACCACCCGCAGCGGGGAGGAGGGCGAGTACCTCATCACCGAACTGGTCGCCGGGGAGTACACGCTCGCCGCCGGCGCCCACTCCTACCGCCCGGCCGCGCTGCCGGTCACCGTCCAGGCCGCCCGTGAGATCCGGCAGGACATCGAACTCGCCGGGGGCGCCGTCCTGCGGGGCACGGTCCGCGCTGGGGGCGGCCGACCGGTGGAGGACGCGCATGTCACTCTCCTCGACGCCGCCGGGAACGTCGTCGACACGATCACCACCGGCATCGACGGAACGTTCCGGTTCGTCGACCTCTCCTCCGGCGAGTACACGGTGATCGCCACCGGATATCCCCCCGTCGCGACGGTGCTCCAGGTCGCCGGCGGTGGGAGGACGGAACGGGATCTGCACCTGGGGTACGTGGACTGAGCCGCCGGCCAGGAGAAGGCGGGCCGGTGGTTCTACGGGGGCGCGCGAGTGATCGTGCGCCGTCCGTGGGGTCGGCGCGTGCGCCGGAGGCTCCCGCGGAGCAATTCGCGTATTGCCACACATCGCAACGCTACGCAGCCGTACGGTAGTGGGGGCGGCGCAGATCTTGCGAGCCATGGGGAGAAAGGGCCTTGGCCATGGACCGTGGCACCGACACGGGCGCGACTACCGGCCACGGAGCCGGTGACGGCACGGCGGAGCACGCCGCGGCCGGCCGCATCCCCCTGGCCGTGGTCGTCGTCGACCGCGCCGGCCTCGTCTCGCACTGGAGCACCGGCGCACGCCGGCTCTTCGGCACCCCCAAGGACGACGCGGTGGGCCGCCCCGCCCTCGATCTGCTGCCCGTCTCCGGCGCCCTCCCGGACGCGGACGACACCCCACCCCACGCGGCGTACGGCGCGTACGACGCACTCGGCCACGACCTGGAGTCCTCCCTCGACGGACAGCTGTCCTACCCGGCCGCCGGCCGCGCCCGGATCACCGTGCCCGACGGCGACGGCGACCGCGACCGTGTCGATGTGCTGTGGTGGGCATATCCGCTGGTCGTCCCCGGCCGGGAGCGGCTCCTCGTGCTGGCCGCCGACGCCGAGACGCTGCGCCGGCCGGACGACGAGGCGGCCGTGGCCGTCGAACGCATCGCGCCCGGCTTCGCCCTGCACACCGACTTCCCCGGCGCCGAGGAACTCGCCCGCAGGCTTCCCGAGATCCTGCCCAGCATGAGCGTCGGCGAGAGCGCCCGCATCGTCGCCCAGGTCCTCGAACTGGGCTATCCGGTGCTGGAGTTCAGCCAGAACGACCGGGTGCCCGTCACCCCCGACTGGGGCGTGCCCCGGCGCGCGGAGCGGCAGGCGCGTCGCGAACGGGCCGCGCGCGCCGTCGCCGAAGGCCTGCCGGTCTCCCAGGACGTACGGGACGAGGGCGAGGACCTCGAGTACGCGGCCGTACGCGAGCGCCTGGAGTTCCTCAACGAGGTCAGCGGACGCATCGGTACCTCACTCGACCTGTCCCGGACCATCGTCGAGGTCAGCAAGGCGGTCGTGCCGCGCTTCACCGACGTCGCCGGCACCTATCTGCGCGAACAGGTCGTCGCCGGTGAGGGCTTCCCCGAAGGGGTGCCCGACACGACCACCATGTGGCACCGGGTCGCCGTGGAGCACACGGACGAGCCGGGCCGCTGGGACGACGTCGTACCGGTCGGCGAGGCCATGCCGTTCCCGGCGCACACGCCGTTCTTCCAGTGCATGACCACCGGCGAGCCCGTCCTGGTGCCGCGCATCAGCGAGCAGATGGGGCACGCGATCGCCGCGCAGTTCGAGAAACGCGACATCCGGCCGCTGATCAGCAACCGCTCCATGCTGATCGTGCCGCTGAAGGCCCGCAACGTGGTGCTCGGCTTCATGATCCTGCTGCGCCACCCGGAGCGCGAGGTCTTCAACGACATGGACCGCGTGACCGGCGCCGAACTCGCCGCCCGCGCGGGCCTCGTCCTCGACAACGCACGCATGTACACGCACCAGGAGAACGTCGCCGAGACGCTCCAGGACAGCATGCTGCCGAACATCGCGGCCCACATGGCGGGCTGCGACATCGCCACCCGCTATCTGCCGGGCACCCTGCTCGGACGCGTCGGCGGCGACTGGTTCGACTCCGTGAAACTGCCCGGCGCCCGCACCGCGCTCGTCGTCGGCGACGTCATGGGACACGGCCTCAACTCGGCCGCGATGATGGGCCAGTTGCGCACGGCCGTGCAGACCATGGCCGCCCTCGACCTGCCGCCCGCGCAGCTCCTTCGCAACCTCGACGACCTCGCTCAGCGCCTCGGCGAGCACTACCTCGCGACCTGCCTGTACGCCGTCTACGACCCCATCGCCGGCGAGCTGCACCTCGCCAACGCCGGCCATATCCCGCCCGTGCTGGTCCGTGCCGTGGACGGCCGCAGCGAACTCCTCGACCTGCCCACGGGCGCGCCCATCGGCGTCGGCGGGGTGCCCTTCGAGGCGGTACGCGTGCGCGTGGAGCCCGGCGACCGCCTCGTGATGTGCACCGACGGACTCGTCGAGGTGCGCGGCGAGGACATCGGCGTGGGCCTCGCGACCCTCTGTGAGTCCGCCGCCCACCCGGCCGCCTCCATGGACGACGCCTGCGACACCATCATCCGCACCCTCGCCGCGACATTGTCGGAAACGGGGCGCGGCGGACGCAAGGACGACGTGGCCCTGCTGATGGCCCGGCTCAACGGCATCGAACCCGAGGACGTCGCCGAGTGGCGCCTCGCCCCCGACCCGATCGAGGTCGCCCGCGCCCGCGCCGCCGTCCGCGAACAACTCCACGTCTGGGGCCTGGACGCCCTCACGGACACCACCACGCTCCTCGTCGGCGAACTCGTCACCAACGCCGTACGCCACGCCCGCGGCCGCCGCATCGAACTGCGCCTCGTCCGCGGCGACACCCTGCAGTGCGAGGTCTACGACGACGACCCCACCCTGCCGACGCTGCTCAGCGTGGCCCCGACCGACGAGTTCGGCCGCGGGCTGCGCGTCCTGACGACCTTGGCGCGCGAGTGGGGCACCAGCCGGACGGGTGCGGGGAAGACGGTGTGGTTCGAACTGACGCTGCCGCGGCGGCGTTGAGGCGGTGGGGGACTGGCTTCGGCGCCGGCCCCGGGTACCTGTGCGTCGTGCACCGGCCCCGCCGGAGTGGCTCGCCGCCGTTTCTGGGTGGCCAGGGGGCGTGCGGGGCGCGTTGGGGCGCGCGCGATTTGGATGAGAGGTGAAGGTACGCGCGCGGTGCTTGTCTGCGCATTCCGGGCGCGGTAGACCGTTCTGGGCCGCCGAGCGGCGGGCCGACGTGCTATCCCGGGGGAGTTGGGCATGAGCGTGACGAGTCGGTACAGGGAGGCCTGGGAGGGGTTCTGGCGTGAGGCCCCCGACGAACCGGGAGCGGTCTTCTGGGACGCCGCGCCCGAACGGACCGCGGCCGTCCATCTCGCCCTGTACGAACCGTACTTGACGGACCCCGACCTGCCTTTCGTCGACCTGGGCTGCGGCAACGGCACCCAGACCCGTTTCCTGGCCGACCGCTTCCCCCGCGTGCTCGGCGCCGACCTCTCCACCGCCGCCCTCGACCGGGCCCGACACGCCGACCCCGGCGGCCGGGCCACGTACCGCCTGCTCGACGCGGCCGACAAGACGGACGCCGAGACCCTCCACACCGACCTCGGCGACGCCAACGTCTACGTGCGCGGCGTCCTCCACCAGTGCGAGCCCGACGACCGCCAACGCCTCGTCGACAGCATCGCCACGCTGCTGGGAGAGCGCGGCCGGGCCTGCCTCGTCGAACTCGCCGAGGCCGCGAAACCCGTCCTCATGGGCCTCGCCCAGAGCCCCACCGGCCCCCCTGCCAAGCTCGCCCCGATCTTCCGCCACGGCATCGCCCCGGGCGAGGTCACCGACGCCGCGATCCCGGAGTACCTCCGCGCCGCCGGCCTCACCCTCGTCGCCGGCGGCGAACTCCCGCTGCTCACCACCGAGTACACGGCCGACGGCACCCGGATTGAACTGCCGTCGAGGTGGTACGTGGCGGGGCGTACGGCATAGCGCCCTCGTCCTCGACTTTCGGCGTGATGGCCGCGGCAGTCACGCATCAGCGCGCCGCGGGCACTCTCGGTGTCGACGAGCGGTCCTGCGCGGGCGGCCCCGCCTTGGCGGGACATAAATTCAATCTCGGGGTGAACTGGTACAGGGATGCGCGAAAGGTGAGCGGCAGAGAAGGCTGGAGACACCTCAGGGAGCCGATCATGGGTGACCGACGCAGTGTGACCGTAGGGGTACTGGGCTCCTACGGTGGGCGGAATGTGGGCGATGAGGCGATCCTCACCGCCATGCTGGACCGCATCCGGTCCGGGCGTCCGGACGTCCACATCCTGCTTCTCTCCCGCGACCCCGAGTACAGCCGACGTGTCCATCCGGACGTCGAGGTCGTCGGATGGGAAGGCGTGTGCCGGGAGCAGATCTCCGAGCACCTGCGCCGGCTCAGCGTGCTCGTGCTCGGAGGCGGCGGCATCCTCTACGACACCGAAGCGCGCCGCTATCTCCGGCTCACCCGCACCGCCCAGGATCTCGGCGTCCCCGTCTTCACCTACGCCGTCGGCGTCGGTCCGCTCACCGACGAGGCGGACCGCGCGTGGAGCCGTACGACGCTCTCCGACGCGGCCGAGGTGACGGTGCGCGACGAGGAGTCGAAGCTGGTACTGGAGGAGGCCGGCCTGTCCCGGCCGATCTCCGTCACCGCCGACCCGGCGCTGCTGCTGGAGCCCGGGGACGGCGGTGAAGCGCTCCTGCGGGCCGAGGCGGTTCCGCCGGGAGTGCGGCTGGTGGGGATGAGCGTGCGGGAGCCCGGCCGTGCCGCCGAGCACCTCGATGCGGAGGGCTACCACCAACTCCTCGCCAACGTCGGCGACTTCCTCGTCCACCGGCTGGACGGGCATGTCGTCTTCGTCTCCATGGAACGCGACGACATCCGGCACGCGCACGCGGTGGTGTCCCACATGGCGGACGCCGATCGCTGCACGGTGCTGCACGGCACCTATCGCCCGCAGCAGGTGCTCGACATCATCGCGCGGCTGGACCTGGCCATCGGCATGAGGCTGCACTTCCTGATCTTCGCCGCGCTCGCCGGCATCCCCCTGCTGCCCCTGCCCTACGCGGGCAAGGTCTTCGACTTCGCCCAGCAGGTCGGCGCCCCCGCCCTGCGCGGCGTGGTCAGGGAGAACACCGGTCTGCTCCTGGCGGAGGTGGACCGGCTGTGGGACGAGCGGCCCGCCCGCATGGCGCACACGTCCGCTCGCACCGCGTCGATGCGGCTGCGGGCCGCCGGGACCGCTGACCGGCTCCTCGCCTACCTCGACAGCACCGCGCCCCGTCCCCTCGTCGACCGCCCCGTGCCGACGGTCGCGTCCGCAGGCTGAACCCGCCGCCACCGGTACCCAAAGGATCGCCGAAGGATCGGCCCAAGGGAGGAACCGTGTCCTCTATGATGCCGCCCCGCGTCCCCCGGAGCGTGGAGCTGCCCCCGCGCCAGGCCCTGCACGCGGGGTCCACGCAGGTGCTGGTGATCGGCGGCGGACCGGCCGGCATCGGGGCGGCCCTCGGGGCCGCGAACGCGGGCGCCCAGGTGATCCTCGTCGAGCGGTACGGATTTCTCGGGGGCAACGCCACCGCGGCCCTCGTCATGCCCTTGATGAGCTTCCACAACGAGGTCAAACAGGCCGTCGCCGGCGATGCCGCCCGCCTGCTGCCGCCCGACCACGGAGAGGGCGAGCCGGTCGTCGGCGGCGTGCTGTGGGTGCTGCTCGAACAACTGGTGCGCGCGGGAGCGGCGATCCGCCCTTCGCTCGAGACCGGCTACACGGTGCCCTTCGACGCCGAGCTGTTCAAACTGGTGGTCTACGAGCTGCTGGAGACCCACGAGGTCCGCACCCTGCTGCACGCCTTCGCCTCCGGTGTCCTCGACCTGCCCGACCGCGCCCGGGCGGTGTTCGAGACCAAGTCGGGGCCGGTCGTCATCGACGCGGACGTGATCGTCGACTGTACCGGGGACGGCGACATCGCCGCGGCGGCCGGGGCCGCGTACGACATCGGCCGGCCGGAGGACGGCTGGACGCAGCCCATGACGCTGATGTTCCGCATGGTCCGCTTCGACCACGAGGAATTCGCCGCGTACGCCCATGCCCACCCGGATCAGTGGAAGGGCGTGCACGGGTTGTGGGACCTGGTCCGTGCCGCCACCGACGCCGGAGAACTGGACCTGCCGCGCGAGGACATGCTGTTCTTCGCCACACCGAACACCGGCGAGGTCGCGGTCAACTCCACCCGCGTCACCGAGGTGCTCGGCACCAGCGTCTGGGACCTCACCCGCGCCGAGTTCGCCGCCCACCGCCAGATGGCGCAGATCTCCCGCTTCCTGCGCGACCGCGTGCCGGGCTTCGCCGACTCGTACGTCGTGCAGAGCGGCGTCCAGGTGGGGGTCCGGGAGACGCGCCGGATCCATGGCGAGTACCAGCTGACGGGCGAGGACGTACTGACCGCCCGCAAGTTCCAGGACGTCATCGCCCGCGGGGCGTACCCGGTGGACATCCACAACCCGAGCGGCCGCGGCACCACGCTGAAACGACTCCCGCGCGGCCAGTCCTACGACATCCCCCTGCGCTGCCTCTTCCCCCGTGAGGTGAACCGGGTCCTGGTCGCCGGCCGTTGCATCTCCGGCGACCACGTGGCCCACTCCTCGTACCGCGTCATGCCGATCTCGATGGCCACCGGACAGGCGGCGGGCGTCTGCGCGGCACTCGCCGCGGCCCAGGGCGAACGCCCCCAGGACATCCCGGCGAGCGCGGTGCAGCGGGAACTCCGCTCCCAGAACGCCAGCCTCTGGTGACGCCCGGCGCAGACGGAGAGCCGCCCCTCTCCTCGTGGGAGGTTCCCTCGCCGACGCATAACGTGAAGCAGCATGAAGATCCTCATCTCTTGGGGCTGCTGCCGTGACCTGCGGCGCAGACTGGAACATGGCAGTTCGTAGTCCCGGGCGCGGATCCACAGGTGCAGCCCAGCCCAGCGCCGGCTGGCGTGGGCACGCGGCTACGTACGGGCGATCGACCCCTTGAACCGGCTTCCGGAGATGCCGACTCCGCACGATCCGACGCCGGAGCGCTGCCGGCGTGCGGGGTCGTGCCACCGGCCCGAGGCGTCGCGGGCGTTGTCGACGCCGACTTCTGCCATCAGTTCGGGCTGCACCAATCAGCGTGACGGCGAAAGGCCAGGGTAAAAGTCTGATAAACCGATTTAAAAGCTACGGAATGCCTCTTTTGAGACGAGTGGTGTCGGGGCGGGGGTTGAGTGGCGGTATCGATGTGCGCTGCTGGTGCGGTGTGGCATTCAGCCTCGGGTGGCGGGTTACGGCCGATGCGCGCTTCCCGGGAACAGTCGTTGGCGGCATCCGGGTACCGGAGGCCGCGGGGACCGGCGTCATGCAGAGCCGCGCTGGCTGAAATGTGCTATCTCGCCCGGCTGTGACCGGAACCCTCCCGGCGCAGGGTGACCTGCCCGATGCGCCGGTGACGGGCAGCAGGGGGCGGTGTCAAGGTTTTCACGCGGAACCCAGCGGGACTCCGGCCGGACCCGTTCCCGTGTCCTGATGTCCTGGCGTCTGCCTCTTGCGGCGCCCGATTCCCTGGAACACATCTCACCAGCATGCCCCCTGCCCCGCGACGGGCTTGAGGGCTGGAGAGGGCACACGATGGCTTCATGGCAGTGGAACGACCAGAACAAACCCACACCGACGATCGGCGTCCGGGCCACCGCCGGCGCGGTGACCGTGAAGGACAACCCGCAGGTCGGCCAGCGGCCGTACGTCTTCGTACGCGGCTCCGACTCGCGGTTGCACGCCAACTGGTGGGACGGCGGCAAGTGGCAGTGGAGCGACCACGGCGTACCAGCGGGGCGCACCATCCTCGAGAAGGTCGGCTCCGTGACGGTCCGGGACACCCCGGGTGCGGCCCAGCGGCCGTACACCTTCGTCATCGGTGACGACTCGAAGCTGTACGCGAACTGGTGGGACGGCAGCCAGTGGCACTGGGCCGACCACGGCGCACCGAGCGGGCGGTGGGTGCGCGAAGGAGTCGGTGTCGTCGTCGTCCAGGACAGCCCGACCTCGCCCGAGCGCCCCTACGCCTTCGTCCTCACCGATGACTTCCGGCTGTGGTGCAGTTGGTGGGACGGCAGCACCTGGCACTGGGCCGACCACGGCACCCCGCCCAGCCACACCATCTCCCGCCCCCTGGGCGTCACCACCGTCCGAGACACCCCCAGCTCCTTCGACCGCCCCTACGCCTACGTCATCACCGCCGACTCCCACCTCTGGTGCAGCTGGTGGGACGGCAACACGTGGCACTGGGCCGACCACGGGACCCCGGCAGGCCAGCCGGTCAAGAACGGCGTGGGCGTCATCACGGTCCAGGACACACCGAACGCGGCCCAGCGGCCGTACGTCTTCGTCCAGGGCTACGACTCGAAGCTGTACCTGAACTGGTGGGACGGCGGCACCTGGCACTGGAGCGCCCAGGGGACGCCCAGCGGGAGGCTCATCCTCGACTCCGTCGGCGCCATCACGGTCCGGGACGCACCGACCGCGGCCCAGCGCCCGTACGCCTACGTCATCGGCGACAACTCCAAGCTGTACGCGAACTGGTGGGACGGCAGCACGTGGAAGTGGGCCGATCACGGCACCGCGACCGGACGCGTCCTCGAACGCCCCGGCGAGGTACTCACCGTGCAGGACAACAACAACGCCGCTCAGCGCCCCTACGCATTCCTCATCACCGATGACTCCGAACTGTGGGTCAACTGGTGGTCCCTCCCCTGAGCAGGGCGGGAAGGCGGGCCGCGGCAAGTCCCGCGGCCCGCACTTTCTCTCCTCCCCGGAAGGCGGGGACAAGGCCGAAGCGCGGGGCGTGGGACATCGCGGTGGTCTGTCACGCAACGGGGTTGATTCTGTTCGTCCGGGCGGGTGACGGCAGGCCCGTTCAGCCCACGGGGCAGTCGGTGGCCTGTAGTTCAGGTTTCCGAAGCGGTTCTTTACTGCGTTCCACAGCTCTGGAAGGAGTTCGTGATGAGCCGAGGTTTGATCGTCGTGGATGTGCAGAACGACTTCTGCGAAGGAGGCAGTGTTCCCGTCGCTGGAGGCGCGCGGATCGCCTCGGCGATCGCGGAACTGGTCGAGAAGAGTGCGGGGCGTGACTACCAGTACGTGGTGGCCACCCGGGATCATCACATCGATCCGGGCAGTCACTTCTCCGAGAACCCGGACTTCCGGGACAGCTTCCCCGTCCACTGTGTGGCCGGGAACGAGGGGGGTGAGTTCCACCCGAACTTCGCTCCCACGGCCACTGGTGGCAAGGTGGATGCCGTTTTCTTCAAGGGCGCTCACAGCGCTTCCAAGAGCGGCTTCGAAGGCGCCGACGACCACGGCACACCTCTGGCGGACTGGCTGCGCTCGCGGGAGGTGGAGGACGTTGATGTGGTGGGCATCGCCACCGACCACTGCGTCCGCGCGACCGCGCTGGACGCCGTCAAGGCGGGCTTCTGTGCCCGCGTGCTCCTGGACTACTCGGTCGGCGTCGCCCCGGACACCACAGCGTCGACCCTGGACGACTTCCACCGCGCAGGCGTTGCGGTATCCGGCGAGGCACCTGTACCGGAATAGTCCTGGCACCGGTCCGCCGCCGTCCAGGACCACCAGCCCACGGCAGGCCCGCTGCTCTGCCGTGGGCTCCTCCCCGGCCAGGAAGCCTGCCCGGGGACGAAGGATCGGCAACACGGCCGGTGACCGGGACGATCAAGTGCCGGGCCGCGCCATTGCTTGAGGTGATCGGCGCAGGGGTGGATGGCATGGCCGCTGCCCTGCGCCGACCTGGTCGGCCGGCAGCGCCGACGAAGCACTACCGGACGCCTTCCTGTTCGGCGGTCGGGAGGAAGGCCGGCGCGGGTCTGCGTAGGGGGCCCGGGAGCGCGTAGGCCACCGTGATGGTGGTGGCGAGGATGACGCAGGTGGTGGACAGAGCGGTGACGTTCATGGCCTCGATGAAGGCGTGGCGGACGGCGGTGGCTGCCGCTGCTCGGGTTCCTGGGGGGAGGGCTTCGAGGTCCAGGGTGCCCGGGAGGTCGTAAGGCGTGGGCCGGCGGAGCGTGGGGACGGGCTGCGGTAGTTGGTCGAGGTGGGTCCTCAGGCGCCGGGGATAGACGGTGGCGAGGATCGAGCCCTGGACGGCGATGCCCAGGACCGAACCGACTTGGCGAGAGGCGTCGTTGACAGCCGAGCCCAGGGCGGCCTGCCAGGGGGAAACCGCGTGCATGACCGCCTCGGTGCCGGCCGTGGCCACCAGCCCGGCACCGGTGCCGGCGACGAGCTGGACCACGAGCAGTCGTGGGTATCCGGAGTCGGAAGTGGTGGACGACCAGACCGCCAGGGCTCCGGCGATCAGCAGCAGGCCCAGGACGACAGGTACTTTCTCGTGGAACCGGCGGAGCAGCGGCAGGGCCGACGCCGACCCGATGACCAGGGCGCCGCCCTGGGGCAGCAGACGGAGCCCGGCCTCCCACGGGTCGTATCGGAGGATGCTTTGCAGGTAGAGGGTGACGACGAACAGCGAGCCCGCCAGGGCGAAGCACACCAGCGCCACGGCTGCGGCGCCGCCGCTCACCCGGCGGTCGCGTAGCAGGGCGGGCGGCAGCATGGGGTCAGCGGTACGGCACTGCCGTACGGCGAACGTGGCCAGCAGAGCCGTGGCGAGGGCGAAGGCGACGGTGACCGGGAGGCTGGTCCAGCCGCGTCCCGGTGCCTCGATGAGGGCCCAGACCAGTGTGGTCAGACCGGCGGCGGACAGGACGGCCCCCGGCACATCGGTCCTCCCGCGGCGCGCGGGACCGGTCGTCGGCACGAGGAGCGCGGCCAGGGCCGCGCTGATCAGTGCGAGCGGCACGTTGATCCAGAAACCGGAATGCCAGGAGAAGTGGGAGACCAGGAGCCCTGCGACCACCGGGCCGGTGAGCATGCCGAGGCCGGCCACCACCGCCCACACGGCGATCGCCTGACGGCGCAGTGCGGGCTCCGGGAAGAGGCCACTGACGATGGAGAGCGTGGCCGGCATGAACAGCGCCGCCCCGACGCCCATGCCCACCCGTGCGGCGATGACGCCGTGGGAGGTGGTCGCCAGGGCTCCCAGAGCGGAAGCCGCTGCGCACACCAGCAGGCCGCCGACGTAGGCGCGCCGTCGGCCGACACGTTCGGTGAGTCCCCCGGTGGACAGTACAAGTCCGCCCAGGGCGAGGGCGTAGCCGTCCACCACCCACTGGGCCTGGGCCGCCGTCAGATCCAGATCTCGGTGCAGGTCGGGCAGGAGTGTGTTGAGTACGGTCAGGTCCATCCCGAGCATGTAGAGCCCCAGGCAGACGGCGCCCATGGCGACCCTCCGGCGCGCCGGTGTCATGCCGCCGGTCACCGATCCTCGGGCCTTCACTGCATCCCCCTCCCTTTCATGCCGCCCCGCAGAGTACGCCCGAACCGATCGGGTGCGTATAGGGTTGCCGTATTCGGGGAATATGATTATTTGAATAGTTGAATTAATGGTTAATTGTGCGCCCGGATGTAGCCTTTCGTTGTGAGGGTGAGTGTGAAAGCATTTACGGGAATGGAGTCGGACTCCTGCCTCAATCTCCCGGTTCATGAGGGGATCCTTTGGTGCCACTGTCCCCATCGCGGACCCCTGACCTGGTGCGTCGTCCGCTGACCTGGTTGCCTGGACACCTTCCCCCGGCGGCCGGGCCGGACACCGTCGCCGATTATGTGGCACGGATTCGTGAAACGGCTTATGTGCTCAGTCGCGGCCTGGCGACAGGGCGGACCATCGCGCTCGGTGGTGGTGCTTTCACCGGACTCGCCGCGGACCCGGCTCTGCATGTCGAGGGAATTGTTCCACCCATTTATCCGGAATGGCTGGGCGAGCGTTCTTTCGGGGAGGAGCACGGTGTTCGCTTCCCTTACGTGGCCGGGGAAATGGCCATGGGTATCGCCACACCCCGGATGGTGATCGCGCTGGGCCGAGCACGGATGCTCGGCTTCCTCGGGACGGGCGGACTGGCCCATCAGGAGGTCGAACGCCGCCTGGACGAGGTGGCGCGAGCCCTCGGCGCCCAGCCGAACTGGGGGGCCAACCTCATCCACTCCCCGGCGGAGCCGTCGCTGGAGGAGAGGGTCGCCGAGTCCCTCGTGCGGCGTGGCGTGCCATGCGTCTCGGCGTCGGCGTACATGGATCTGACGCCGGCGGTGGTGCGGTGCCGTGCGGCCGGGCTGCGCCGTGCCCCCGACGGCCGGATCCTGCGCGCCCGGCGGGTGTTCGCCAAGGTGTCCCGGGAGGAAGTGGCCGAGCGCTTCATGTCTCCGGCTCCGCCGCACCTGCTGCGTGTTCTGGTCGACCGAAGGCAACTCACCGCCGAAGAGGCGGCGTTGGCCGGCCAGGTACCGATGGCCGATGACGTCACCGTGGAGTCCGACAGCGGTGGCCACACGGACAACCGCCCACTGGGCGCGCTGCTGCCCGTCATCCTGGCCCTGCGCGACCACCTCACCCGACGTCACGGCTACGCGCGCCCCATCAGGATCGGTGCCGCGGGCGGGCTGGGCACGCCGCAGGCGCTCGCCGCCGCCTTCGGAGCGGGCGCGGCGTACGTCGTCACCGGTACGGTCAACCAGATCACCGTCGAGGCGGGCACCTCGGACGACGCCAAGAACATGCTGGCCACCGCCGACATCGCCGACGTGACGATGGCTCCGGCCGCCGACATGTTCGAGATGGGCGTACGACTGCAAGTGCTGCGCCGCGGCACACTGTTCGCCTCACGCGCGAGCCGCCTGTACGAGATCTATCGTGCGGTTCCGTCGCTGGAGGCGCTCGACGCCGGCACCTCCGCTTGGCTCGAGCAAGAGGTCTTCCGTGCTCCCATGACGCGGGTGTGGGCCTGGACCGAGAAGTTCTGGGCCGAGCGCGACCCCGGACAGCTCATCCGGGCCGACACCGATCCCAAGCACCGTATGGCGCTGGTGTTCCGCTGGTATCTCGGCCGCTCCAGTGCCTGGGCGATCAACGGGGAAACCGACCGGCGCGCGGACTACCAGATCTGGTGCGGGCCGGTGATGGGAGCCTTCAACAACTGGGTGCGGGGCAGCTTCCTAGCCGAGCGCGCTCAGTGCACCGTCGTCCAGGTCGCCCTCAATCTCCTGGAGGGCGCGGCGGTGGTGACCCGGGCCCAGCAGCTGCGCTCCTACGGAGTCGCCGTCCCCGCCGCCGCCTTCACCTTCACCCCCCGACACCTCAGCTGACCCATACGGCCGGCGTCGTCCCCGAGGAGTTCCGCGCCCCATGCCCACGCATCCGAAGCCGCCGCGCCCCGCGCCCACGGACGCCACCGGGGGCCATGTCCCCGTCGCCGTGGTCGGGGTCGGAGCCCTCCTGCCCGGCGCCACCGGCGTCACGGACTTCTGGCGCGGTGTGCTGGAGGGGCGCGACCACATGAGCGACATTCCTCCGACGCACTGGCTGGTGGAGGACCACTACGATCCCGATCCGTCCGCCGTGGACAAGACCTATGCCCGACGGGGCGCCTTCCTGCCCCAGGTCGCCTTCGACCCGCTGGAGTTCGGGATGCCGCCGAAGGCCATCCCGGCCACCGACACCAGCCAGCTGCTGGCCCTCCTCGTGGCCCGGTCGGTCCTCGACGACCTCGGACCGGAGCACCTCGCCGGGACCGATCGCGACCGGGTCAGCGTCGTTCTGGGCACGACGACCCTTGAACAGGTGAGCTACTCCGTCTCCAGGCTCCAACGCCCCGTGTGGCGCAAGGCCATGCGCGAGGCCGGTCTGCCCGAGAGCCGGGTGACGGAACTGTGCGACCGGATCGCCGAGCACTATGTGCCGGCGCAGGAGGACACCTTCCCCGGCGCCCTGGCCAACGTGGTCGCGGGCCGGATCGCCAACAAGTTCGACTTCCGGGGCTCGAACCACACCGTCGACGCGGCCTGCGCCAGTTCGCTGGCCGCGCTCTCCGTGGCACTCGGCGAACTGACGCTCGGCCGGGCGGACATGGTGCTCACCGGCGGAGTCGACACCCTCACCGATCCCGGCATGTACCTGTTCTTCAGCAAGACCCCGGCCCTGTCCCCGACGGGGGACTGCCGCCCCTTCGCCGAGAACGCCGACGGAACGATGCTCGGCGAAGGACTCGCGATGTTCGCCCTGAAACGGCTGGCCGACGCCGAACGGGACGGCAACCGCGTCTACGCCGTGATCCGCGGGCTGGGGTCCTCCTCGGACGGCCACGGCACCGCTGTCTACACCCCGTTGGCCCAGGGACAGGCCAAGGCGCTGCGCCGGACCTACGACGCGTCCCGCTACGGCCCCGACACCGTGGAACTCGTCGAGGCGCACGGCACCGGAACCCGCGTCGGCGACCTCGCGGAATTCACCGCCCTCAACACGGTCTTCACCGAAACAGGGCGCCCCGACCGGCAATGGTGCGCCCTGGGCTCGGTCAAGTCGCAACTGGGCCACACCAAGTGCACCGCCGGAGCCGTGGGGCTGCTCAAGGCCGTCCTCGCGCTGCACCACAAGGTGCTCCCTCCCACCATCAAGGCCGAGCGGCCCAACCCCGACCTCGACCTCCCCGACAGCTGCTTCTACCTCAACACCCGCACCAGGCCATGGGTGCGCGGCAACGACCATCCCCGACGAGCGGCGGTCTCCAGTTTCGGATTCGGCGGCAGCAACTTCCATGTGACGGTGGAGGAATACGTGGCGGCGTCGGAGACCGGAGCAGGCGGCGCTCCCGCGTGGCGCTGCCGCACCGCGCCGACCGAACTCGTCCTGCTGGCGGCGGACTCCCCACGCGAACTGGCGGCGCTCTGTGCCGAATACGGCCAGGGGCGGCCCTTGGCCGAGACGGCTCGGATCAGTCAGCGCGCGTACCGGGCGAGCGCCCCCGCCCGGCTCGCCGTGGTCGCGACCGACGAGGCGGACCTGGCGGCCAAGCTCGCGCGGTCGGCCGAAACGCTCAGGTCGGCATCGGCATCGGCGTCGGCGTCGGCGTCGTGCGCGCCCGCGCACTCCGCGCCTGAGGGCGTCCATCTCGCCCTCGGCGCACCGGCTCCCGGCCAAGTCGCCTTTCTCTTCCCCGGCCAGGGCAGCCAGTACGTCGGCATGGGGGCCGACCTGGCCATGGAGGCGGCTGTCGCCCGCTCCGCCTGGGACGAGCTGGGGGCGCGGGAGTGGGAAGGCCTGCCACTGCACCGGGTGGTGTTCCCCGCTCCGGCCGTCACCGACACCGAGCGGGACGCCCAACGGTCCCTCCTGCGCGCCACCGAGTGGGCACAGCCCGCGATCGCCGTCCACAGCGTGGCGTCGCTGGAGGTGCTCCGTGCCCTCGGGCTGCGCCCCGACCGTGTGGCGGGCCACAGCTTCGGCGAACTCGTCGCCCTGCACGCGGCGGGAGTCCTCGATGCCCCCACGCTCCTGCACGTGGCGCGGGTGCGCGGCGAGGCCATGAGGGACGCGGCCAGCGCGGGGGGCGCCATGCTCGCCGTCGCCGCCGGGCCCGAGGAGGTGACCGACGCGATCAACGGCGTGGGCCACCCCGAGCTGTGGACGGCCAATCGCAACTCTCCCCGGCAGACCGTCGTCGGAGGAACCGTCGAGGCCGTCGAAGCCCTGCGGACGCGGCTGGCCGACGCGGGCACCGCGGCCGTTCCGCTGGAGACGAGCACCGCGTTCCACACCCCGCTCGTCGCGGACGCCGTCCAGCGCATGGCCGTACTGGCCGACAGCGTCGACATCGGCGAGCCGACGCTCACCGTCCACGGGAACGCCGAAGGCGGCGCCTGGCCCACGGCACCGGACGAGATCCGCGGGCACATCGCCGAACACATCGTCACACCCGTCGATTTCACCGCGGTGATCGAGTCGATGTACGCCGACGGCGTCCGGACCTTTGTGGAAGTAGGCCCCGGCGCGGTCCTGTCGGGACTGGTGGACGACATCCTCGCCGGTCGTGAGCACCTAGCCGTGCCGCTGGACCGCAAGGGCGCACACGGCGTGACGAGTCTTCAGGAGGCCATGGCCCGGCTCGCCGTCCGGGGGATCGACCTTGACCACGAGGCCCTGTGGACCGAGTACGCACCGCCCCGGCCCGAGACCGCGGCCGGGAGGAACGAGGAGACGCGGATGACCGTGAACATCAGTGGGGTCAACTCCGGGCGCCCCTATCCTCCTCCCGGAGGCGCGCCCCAGCTGCCCCCGGCCAATCCGGAGCCCGGCGTGGCGCCGGGGCCATGTGCTCCGGACCAACCGGCTCCGGAGCACATGGCCCCGGCGCCTGCCACGGTGCCCGTCCCCGTGTTCCCCACGCAGCCACGGGTCGCGCCGTACGTGCCGGCGCCGATGTCCCCGGACTCCGATGCCCTGTCCTCGGTCTTGTCTCCGCCGCCGGACTGGCTGCGGGTCATCGAGCAGGCGCAGGCCCAGACCGCGGAGGCGCACGCGGCGTATCAGCGTGCGTTCACGGAGAGCCATCTCGCGTTCCTGCGCGTGGCCGAGACGTCGTTCGCGGCGGTGCTCGGCGCATGCGGCATCGACGCCGGTGCCTCGACCGGCTCGCGGGAACTCGCCGTACCGGCCGTGCCCTTGCCGACCGGTTCCCCGTCGACCATGGCCGAACCACCTGAGCTGCCGCCCGAGAACGATCCCCGCCTGTCGGCATCGCCGGCCGTCGTGACGATGCCACCCCCAGCAGTGGAGAGGGAGCGCCACGAGGTGGACGTGGAGGAGTTGCTGCGGTCGGTGGTGGCCGACAGAACGGGCTTCCCCGCCGAGATGCTGAAGATGAGCATGGACATGGCCGCCGAGCTGGGTATCGACTCCATCAAGCGCGTGGAAATCCTGGGCGCTCTGATGGAGCGGGTCGGGAATCTCCCGAGTGATGAGATCTCCGAACTGAGCACCGCACGGACACTCGGTGACGTGGCGGAGGTGCTGCGGCGGCACACGTCGCCTCCGGCCGGTCCGTCCGCACACGTGGTGCCCGGCGCGGGCGGGGACCTGTCCGGAAGGCTGGCGGGTGGCACCGGCGGAGTGGCGGTCGTGGACGAGGATGGTCTGTCCGGGCTGTCAGGGCTGCCCGCACCCTCCGAGACGGTTGCCCCCTCCGAGCTGTCCGGGCCGCCCGAGCCGTCGCGGCCGCGGTGCCACATCGTCGAAGCCGTACCGGAGGATCCGGTAGGTCTGGCGCCGGCGGGGTTGTACGGTTCGCGGCTGGTGGTCACCGACGACGGTCGGGGAACCGCGCGACTGGTCGCCGACGGGCTGAGGGCGGGCGGCGTGGACGCCGTCGCCGTCGACGAGGTACCCGCCGATGCTCGCGCTGTGGTGCTGCTCGGTGGGCTCGCGCAAGCCGCCACGTGGGAGAACGCGACGGCCCTGCAGCGTGAGGCGCTGCGGGTCTGTGGCGGGCTGGCCCCGGTGCTCGAAGCGGAGGGCGGGCTCCTGGTGGTCGTCCAGGACAGCGGCGGTGACTTCGGGCTGAGCGGCCGCCACGGGGAACGTGCCTGGGCCGGCGGCCTGGCCGCGCTGGCCAGGACGGCCGCGCGGGAATGGCCACGCGCGACCGTGCGGGCCATCGACTGCGAGTGGGGTGCCCGTACCGCGCGGGAAGTGGCTGAGGTGATCGTGCGCGAGATCCTCAACGGAGGAACCGCTCTCGATGTGGGACTGCGCGCGGACGGCACGAGGCTCGTCCCGCACCTCACCCCGCGATCCTCCGTCCGATCGGCCCTCGACCCCGAACAGACGCGAGAACTCGGGCCCGAGTCGCTGCTCGTCGTCACCGGTGGGGGCCGGGGGGTCACAGCGGCGGCGCTGCGCGAACTGGCTCGCGCCCACCGGCCAGGGCTCGTCCTGGTCGGCCGTACCCGCCTGGACGACGAACCGGCCGGTCTGCGGCCCATGACCGACGAGGCGGCCCTCGTCCGGGCTCTCGCCGCGGAACACCTCGCGCGACGCCCCGCCGAACACGCCGACGCCACTCCGGCGGCGCTCGCGGCGCGGGCACGCCACATCCTCGCCGTACGCGAGATCCGGGCGACGTTGGAGGCGCTGCGACAGGCCGGCAGCGATGCCCGGTACGTCACGGCGGACGTACGCGACGCCGGTGAACTGAGCCGGGCGCTGGACCGCGTACGGAGCGAATGGGGGCGGCCCGTCACCGGGATCGTGCACGGTGCGGGCGTTCTCGCGGACCAGCGCATCGCGGAGAAGACCGAGGAGCAGTTCGACCTGGTCTTCGGTACGAAGGTCGCCGGCCTGCGCGCGTTGCTCGACGCCACGGCCGACGACCCGCTGGAGACGATCGTCCTGTTCTCGTCGGTCGCCGCCCGGTTCGGCAACACCGGGCAGGCCGACTACGCGATGGCCAACGAGGTCATGGACCAGGTGGCCTGCGTCGAACAGCACCGCCGCCGGGGCTGCCTCGTGCGGAGCATCGCCTGGGGGCCCTGGGACGGCGGCATGGTGGACGCCGGGCTGGCCGCGCACTTCGCCCGGTCCGGAGTCGGGCTGATCCATCCCGAGGCGGGCGCCCAGGTGTTCACCACCGAACTGACGGGCCCGTTGACACCGACACCGCGCGTGGTCGTGACCGCGGACGGCCCAGGTGGGCCGATGGGGTTCGGTGGGCCGACGAGTCACGGTCGGTGGACCGGTCCCGGCGCGGCCCGCGCCGCCGAGTTGCTGATCCGGCCGGACACGCACGGTCATCTGGCCGATCATGTGCCGGGCGAAGCCCCCGTCGTGCCGATGGCCGTCGTGCTCGACTGGTTCGCCCGCGCGGTCCGTTCGTGGCAGGGCGACACTGCCGAGGTCGTGCTGCGGGACCTGCGTGTCCTGCGCGGAATCGAGTGCGATGTGCGGCGGCGGGACCACCGGAGCGTTCTCACGGTCACGTCACAGCCCTCGTCCTTCCCGGGCGGTCCCGTCGAGGTGCAGTTGCGTGCCGATGGCGATGGCGCTGCCGTCCTCCACTACCGTGCCACCCTCGCGGCGCTCGACGCGACGGACACCGGTCCCTGGCCCACGGGACACGGCCTGCCGTCGTACCCAGGTGCCGACGTGCCCGGTGCGGACGACGTGTACGACGTGTACGACTCACCGGCCCTCTTCCACGGCCCCGGCTTCCGTGCACTGCGCACGGTCCACGGGCTCGGCCCCGACGGAGCGGCGGCGGAGGTCGTCGGAGCCGAGGAACTGGGCTGGGCCGACGACGCCTGGCACGTGGACCCCGGGGCGCTCGACGGGGCCCTCCAACTCGCCCTGCTGTGGGCCGAGCGCGCCCTGGGCCGGGCGTGCCTGCCGATGTCCGTCGGTACCGCGCGCCTCCCGCGTACAGGGGCGCTGACCGTCCCCACGACGTGCGCCGTGCGGGCCGGCCGCGTGCGGGGCGACACCGCGCGCTGCGACGTCGCCCTGCTCGCCGCCGACGGCGCGCCGCAGGTGCAGCTCCTTCAGGTGGAACTGGTCGCGCGCCCCGCGTGACACCGGGCCGGGCCACACCCCGGCGCGGGCGAGAGAGTGGATCAGTCGGGATCAGCATGGGATGTGAACCGATCGCGGTAGTGGGGCGCGGGTGTGTCTTTCCCGACGCCCTCGACCCGGACACGCTGTGGGAGAACGTCGCCGCCGGCCGCGTCGCCGTGGCCCCGGTGCCCGAGCGGCGCTGGCGGGTGACGGACCAGCACATCACCGGCCCGGTGGACGTGTGTGCCGATGCCACCTGGACCCGGATGGGCGGCTACGTACGCGGATTCGACGATGTCTTCGACCCGGAGGGCTTCCGCCTGGCCGGTGCCGAGGTCGGGGCGTTCGATCCGATGGTCCGCTGGGTTCTGCACAGTGCGCGCCAAGCACTCGGCGAGGCCGGATACGAGCTCCACGACGAGGCGCGGACGGCGCGGTCCGGACTCGTCCTGGGCAACCTGAGCTATCCGTCGGACGTCGCCGCGGATTTCGCCGAGCACGTGTACGTCGACGGACAGACGGCCGGTGTCCGGGACCGGCTGCTCCCCGCGCTCGGTCCCCGGCCGGCCGGTCGCGGTGCCTTCCACACGGGCCTGCCCGCGCACCTCGCGGCACGTGCCCTGGGCCTCGGCGCGGGCGCCTTCGCCCTGGACGCCGCATGCGCCTCGTACATCCATGCGGTCAAACTCGCCTGCGACCGGCTGCATGACGGCTCCGCCGACCTCATGCTCGCGGGAGCGGTCAACTGCACGGACAACCTGTTCATCCAGATCGGTTTCTGTGCCCTGGGGGCGATGAGCCGCAGCGGTCGGTGCCGGCCGTTCGACCGCCGGGCGGACGGCCTGGTGCCGGCCGAGGGAGCGGGCTTCACCGCCTTGATGCGGCTGCGCGACGCGGTCGCCGAGGGGCGGCCGGTCCTCGGCGTCGTACGCGGGGTGGGCCTGTCCAACGACGGCCGTGGGAACGGCTTCGCGTCGCCCTCGGCGGACGGCCAGGAGCAGGCCATGCGTGCGGCGTACGCCGCCGCCGGCCTCGATCCGGCCTCGATCTCGCTGCTGGAATGCCATGGCACCGGCACCCCTGTCGGAGACGCGACCGAAGTGCGCAGCTCCGCCCGTGTGTTCGCGGACCACCCCGGTCTGCCCTTCGGCTCGGTGAAGGCGAACCTCGGGCATCCGCTGACCGCCGCCGGAGCGGCCGGCATGCTCAAACTTCTCGGTGCCCTGCGCTGCGGCACCCGCCCCGCCACGCCTGGCCTGACCGAGCCGATCGACACCGTGCGCGGCACGCCGCTGCGTCCCCTGACCGAGCCGCTGCCGTGGGCCGGGCCACGTCGTGCCGGTCTGAGCGCCTTCGGGTTCGGCGGCACCAATGCCCATCTCGTCCTGGAAGCCGCGGACACGGAACGAGCCCTCGTGGCCCCACCGCCGCCGCGGCCCGTGCCGGAGCCGACCGACCGTCGGGTGGCCGTGGTGGCTCTCGGCGCACGTGTGGCCGGCGGCCGTGGCCTGGACGACTTCCGCCGCACCCTGCTCGCGGGCGACGTGGTCGGGGACACCCGGGCACGGATCGAGGTCGCGCTCCCCGGCCTGCCCTTCCCACCCCGTGATCTGGACGACGTACAGCCCCACCACCTGCTCGTCCTGGAGGCGGCGCGCGAGGCCACGGCAGGGGTGCGGCTGCCGCGCGAGCGCACGGCGGTCCTCGTCGGAGCGGGCGCGGCGGCCTCACTCACCCGGTACGGAGGCCGCTGGCGCGTCCCCTCCTGGCTGGCGGCGGCCGGCGTGCACACCGACGCCGACGAACTCGGCCGGTACCGAGACGCGTTCACCCCTGAGCTCACCGCCACCCGCGTTCTTGGCACCCTGCCGAACCTCGTCGCAGGCCGCATCAACGCCGTCCTGGACCTCCGGGGCCCCGGCTACGCGGTCTGTGCGGAGGAGGCGTCCGGAGTCGTCGCCCTGCACCTCGCGGTGCGCGCACTGCGGTCGGGCGAGATGGACGCCGCGGTCGTCGGGGCGGTTGACCTCTCCCACGATCCCGTGCACCAGGAGGCGTTGCGGGCGGTGGGCCGTGACACCCCACCAGGGGACGCGGCCGTGGTCATGGTCCTCAAACGTGTCACTGACGCCCGCCGCGACGGCGATCCCGTCCTCGCCGTCGTCGGGGACGAGCACGCCGACGGCGGCCCACCGGAATCCGACGATCTGCTGGTGCGCGGTGGGGATGCCACCGAGGCAGTCGCCCTACCCACGGCACTTCCGCCGGGCTTCGACCCCGCCGCCCTGTTCGGTACGGCGCATGCCGCTCAGGGCCTGCTGAGTGCCGCTGCCGCCGTCGTCGCCCTCGGACACCGCGTCCGGCCCCGTGCGGACGGCCCCGCCGAGCCGGACCCCGCGCTGAGGACAGCCACCGTCGTCGTCTCCACGCTGGGGGCGCCCCCGGCCCGGGTACGGCTGACGGCGGGCGACCACACTCCCTGGCTGTCGGAGGGGCCGCGCCGCCTGTCGGTGTATTCCGGCGCGGACCGCGAGGAGGTGGTGGCCGCGCTCGCCGAGGGCCGCGAGGACAGCCGCGGCCCCGCGCGCCTCGTCCTTGCGGGCCCGGCCGCGTCGGTGGCGCAGCGCAGCGAAGCGGCACGCCGATGGCTGACCGGCGCGGGCGGCCGTCCGCCCGGTGCCGCCTACCGGGCGGCGCCGATCGAGGGGGAGACGGCTTTCGTCTACACGGGCGGCTCGGCCCACTACCCCGGGGCAGGACGCGAACTGGCCCTCGCCTTCCCGGCGGAGCATGCGGAGGTACGGCGTGTCCACGGTCTGCCCGCGACCGCGCCCAGCGGCGTGCTCGGCCAGATCTTCGGGGTCACGGCCCTGGCCGCCCTGCACACCCGCCTCACCCGTGACACGCTCGGACTCGTCCCGCAGGCCGCCATCGGCTACTCGTCCGGCGAGTCGACTGCTCTCGTGGCGCTCGGGGCCTGGCCGGACGCGGCGGCCCTGTACGCCGACGCATGCGCCGACGAGTTGTTCACCCGCGATGTCACCGGCGAGCATCGCGCCGCCCGCACGGCCTGGCAGCGCCTCGGCATCACGGGCCGGCACTGGGCCACGCACGTGGTCAACGCGCCCCTCGACGAGGTGCGCGCCGCGCTGACCGGGCTACGTGCCGTGCATCTGATGGCGGTGAACGCGCCCGGTGTGTGTGTCATCGGCGGCGAGGCCGACGCCTGCGCCGCCGTTCTGGAAGGACCCCTGCGCGGGGCCCACACCGTCCGGGTCGACTATGACATGGCCGCCCACGCGCCCGAGTTGGAGGAAGTGCGCGAGCAGTGGTGGCGGCTTCATCACCGAGCCACCGTCGCGGTGCCAGGCGTCCGTTTCTACGGTTGCGCGGCCAGGGACTCGTACGTTCCCACGGCGCGGCTCGCCGCCGACGCCGTCACCGCGCAGGCCATGGGCACCATCGACTTCGCCGGGGTGATCGAGCGGGCTTACGCCGACGGTGTGCGTGTCTTCGTCGAGCATGGTCCGCGTGGCTCGTGCACGGGTTGGATCCGGCGGATCCTCGGCGATCGTGACCACCTCGCCGTCGCGTTGGACGAAACCGGTACGCACGGCGTCGACCAACTGTGCCAGGCCGTCGCCGAGTTCGCCGCCGCGGGCATCCCCTGCGCGGCACAGTCCCTGTTCGAACGCCTCACCGCCGTGGCTCCCCCTCTCGCCGACTCCCCACGCGCCACCCGCCTGATCCCGTACCGGGCTCAGGTCGTCCTCCCCGCCTCACCTGGCGGCGGGCCGCGCGTCTCCGGTGCCGCCGGTGCCTTCCCTTCCCCGGCGCGGAGCGTCGCTCCGTCCGAGGCCGCCCGGTCATTGGCGCGTCAACGTGAACTCGTCGTCGTCGCCCACCGCGACCACCTCACTCACGCCACCCGCGCCCACGAGGAATTCCTGGCGTCACGCACACGCGACCTGGCCGCGCTCATCGCGGCGGCTGGAGCGGGGAGAGCGGCGGGAGCTGACAGGGCGGCCGGAACTGCTTCTTCGCACCACACCGTGGCGTCGCCTCGCCGACCCGGCCCCGCCCCGTACCCGGGCCCGTCGTTCGACCGCGCGCAGCTCGAACGGCATGCGACCGGACGGATCTCCGACCTGTTCGGGCCGCTCTTCGCGCCGCAGGACGGCCGAGTCCGCCAGACCCGGCTGCCCGCGCCTCCCCTGTTGCTCATCGACCGGGTCCTGGGGATCGCCGCCGAGCCGGCCTCCCTGGGCACCGGAATGATCTGGACCGAGACCACGGTGCGGAACGACAGCTGGTACGTCGATCCCGCAGGACGGATGCCCGCGGGCCTCATGATCGAGGCGGGGCAGGCCGACATGCTGCTCATGAGCTACCTCGGCGCCGATCTGGCAGGACAGGGCGACCGCGTGTACCGCCTGCTGGGCTGTGAGGCCGACTTCCACGGTGTCGCGCCGCGCCCCGGCGACACTCTGCGCTACGCGATCCACGTCACCGGCAACACCGAGCACAACGGCATCCGGATCTTCTTCTTCCAGTACGACTGCTACGTGGGCGACGAACTCCGGCTGCGCGTACGCGAGGGACAGGCCGGATACTTCACGGACGCAGAGCTGGCGGACAGCGACGGGGTGCGGTGGGACCCGGCCGACCACACCCCGCCGGAGCCGGCCCGCCACGACCCGCCGGCTGTCGACCAGGTGGCCGTCCGCTTTGGCCATGAGCAGGTGCGGGCGTTCGCCGAGGGACGCCCCGCCGACTGCTTCGGGCCGGGCTGGGAACGCACACACGCCCACGTGCGGTCACCGGGCATCGACAGCGGGCGCCTGCTCCTGCTCCACGAAGTCACCGCACTCGACCCCGCGGGAGGTCCCTGGAAACGCGGCTATCTCCGGGCCGAAACACCGATCGAGGGCGACGAATGGTTCTTTGACGGCCACTTCCACAACGATCCCTGCATGCCCGGCACCTTGATGTTCCAGGCAGGCGTGCAGGCCATGGCCTTCTATCTCGCCGCCCTGGGCCACACCGTCGACCGGGACGGCTGGCGTTTCGAACCGGTGCCCGGCCGCACGACCCGGATGCGCTGCCGAGGGCAGGCCACCCCCGCGAGCCGGCTCGTGACCTACGAACTGTTCGTCCGGGAGACGCACGCCGGACCGCACCCCGAACTCCGGGCCGACATGCTCGTCACCGTCGACGGTGTGAAGGCGTTCCACGCCGCCGACGTCGGCGTACGCCTGGTGCCCGACTGGCCCCTCACTCACTGGCGAGAACTGGGCCCACCCGTCGTACGGACGACCGGCGAACACGTGCCACCGGGTCTGCTGGGCGGCCTCGTCGGGCACCGGGAAACCAGGCCGGTGGCCGAGTCGGGCGGAGTCTCGTACGGCTACCCGGCTCTCCTCGCCTGTGCCTGGGGCAGACCGTCCGAGGCATTCGGTCCCGCTGTCGCGGCCCTGGACGACGGCCGGCCCCTGCCGCGTCTCCCCGGCCCGCCCTATCACTTCGTGAGCCGGGTCGTCTCGATCGAGGGCCCCCAGCACACACTGAGGGAAGGCAGCGGCGTACGAGCCGAGTACGACGTACCGGAACAGACCTGGTACTTCGATCAGAACGGCACGGCCACCATGCCCTTCGCGGTGCTGCTGGAGGTCGCCCTGCAACCCTGCGGATGGCTCGCCATGTACGGCATCGGCAACGCGCTCGCGGACGGGCCGCCGCTGGCGTTCCGCAATCTCGACGGCACCGCCATCGTGCACCGCGCGGTGGATCCCGGCACGCGCACACTGCACACCCACGCGGAACTGACCGGTGTCTCCCGGTACGGCGACATGATCCTGACGGCCTTCACCGTCCGGTGCCTGGCCGACGGAGAACCCCTCGCGGACCTCCAGACGTCCTTCGGTTTCTTCCCGGCGGAAGCCTTGGCCAGACAACTCGGCCTGCCCGCCACCGAGGCCGAACGAGCCCGCCTGGCCGCACCTTCCGACGTCACTGTCGCCCTCGGCGCCGACCGTCCCTCAGGAATCGGCCCCATGCTGCGCATGCTCGACCGCGTCACAGGCTACTGGCCCGACGGCGGCCCACATGGACAGGGACGGCTGCGTGCGGAGAAGCACATCGATCCCGGAGCCTGGTACTTCAGCGCGCACTTCTTCCAGGACCCGGTCCAGCCGGGATCCCTCGGTATCGAAGCCATGTGCCAACTCCTACGGTTCCACATCGAGGAACGCTGCGCGGGAACCCTTCCCGAGGGAACGCGTTTCGAGCCCATCCTGACCGGCTGGAAAACCACCTGGAAATACCGCGGGCAGGTCGTTCCCACCGACCGTCTTCTCACCGTCGAGATGGATGTGCTGAGCTTCACGCGCGATCCGGGCAGCACCACGGCTGTTGCCGAGGCATGGCTGTGGATCGACGGCCGCCGCATCTACCATGTGCGCGACCTCGGCATGAGGGCGGTGTACCCGAAATGAACGAACCCGGTGTCGGTGCCCGGCTGTTGGAGGAGGAGCGAAATGCTGTGCGCTTCGCCGGGTACGACTATTCCTACCGAATCATCCATCAGGATCGTCCGACCACCGAGCCCATTGTTCTCCTGGGCGGGGTACTGCAGGATCAGTTCGCCTGGACCGGTGTGGAGCAGCATCTCTCCGCACACGCATCTGTCATCACCGTGGATCTGCCGGGGGCAGGGGATTCCGATGTGCTGCCCGCCTACCACGGTTTCGACTTCCTCGCCGATGCGCTGGCCCATGTGCTCGACGACGCCGGAATCCCGAGGGCCAATCTCTTCGGAGCCTGCTACGGAGCCGTCACGGCCGGCCGTTTCATCTGCCGCCATCCCGCGCGTACGGTCGGCGCGGTCCTGGCCTCCGTCGGCCCTGAACTCGCTCCTCAGACACGGGACTCGCTCCACTACGCGTTGGATGCTTTGGTAGGAGGAGATCCGGACGAGTTCGTAAGGACCACGGTCGATCTCTTCTTTCCGCCCACTGCGGGCGAGTCCGCTCAGCGGAAGGCGATCACCTTGCTCGCCTACCGGAATTTCAACTCACTCTCCCCGGACGGGATGGACAGGTATGTGCAGAACACGCTGCGGGTTCTGCGTCATCCGTTGCGCCCCCGTGAGGCTATTCCCGCTGATGTGCGCTTTCTGATCGTCGCCGGTGAACACGACCGGTTCGCTCCTCCAGGGCTCAGCCGCGAGTTGGCGGTTGAACTTCCCCGTGCCGATTTCGCGGTCATCAGGGACGCCGGCCATCTGCTGAGCGGGGAGCGGCCCGAGGCACTCGCGGATCTGATCGCGAATTTCACCATGGGACGCTCCGTCGACACGGCCGAGTACCTCGCGACCTACGAGTCCTTGGACCGTCTCGCCGGATGAGCCAGAGTCCGGCACCGCCCTGCGCCGAGGTGCCGAGTCTCAGGAGTGGACTCCCTCTCTGCCTCGTAAGAAGTTCCCGCGTCGACGCGTAACGTGAAGCAGCATGAAGATCCTCATCAGCGCCGACATGGAGGGCGCCACCGGTGTCACCTGGCCGGCCGACGTGCTGCCGGGGACGCCGCAGTGGGAGCGGTGTCGTGCGATGTTCACCTCCGATGTCAACGCCGCCGTGCTCGGCTTCTTCGACGGCGGAGCCGACGAGGTGCTGATCAACGAGGCGCACTGGACGATGCGCAATCTGCTGCTGGAGCGGTTGGACGAGCGCGCGCAGATGCTGACCGGGCGGCACAAGGCGCTGTCCATGGTGGAGGGCGTGCAGCACGGGGACGTGGACGGGATCGCGTTCGTCGGCTACCACGCGGGCGCGGGGATGGAAGGGGTCCTGGCCCACACGTATCTCGCGAACTCCGTCACCGGCGTGTGGGTCAACGACGAGCGGGCGAGCGAAGGGCTCCTGAATTCGCATGTCGTGGCCGAGTACGGGGTACCGGTGGTCCTGGTGACAGGCGACGACGTGGCTTGCGAGGACGCCCTGGGGTACGCGCCCGGGGCGCTCAAAGTGGCGGTCAAGGACCATGTGTCGCGGTACGCGGCGGTGTGCCGCACCCCGGCGAGAACGGCCGCCGACATCCGCGCGGCGGCGAAGGAGGCCGCGTCGCTCGCGGTGCGTCACGAACCCGTCAGGGGCGGGCCGTTCACCGTGGCGCTGGAGTTCGACGCCGAGCACCTGGCGATGGCCGCGACCGTCGTGCCCGGTGTGGCACGTATCGGTGAACGCAAGGTCGCGTACACCAGCCCGACCATGTACGAGGGCATCCGTACCTTCAAGGCGGTCACGACGATCGTCTCGGCCGCAGTGGAGGAGACCTATGGCTGAGCAGACGGCACCGGTGGAGCAGCGGGCACTCGACGAGGTCGTCCGGTTCACTTCCGACCTCATCCGCATCGACACCACCAACCGCGGCGGCG
Source organism: Streptomyces sp. CA-210063 (assembly GCF_024612015.1). NCBI lineage: Bacteria > Bacillati > Actinomycetota > Actinomycetes > Kitasatosporales > Streptomycetaceae > Streptomyces > Streptomyces sp. CA-210063. Next base: position 1,629,816 of record NZ_CP102512.1, on the reverse strand, counting down.
GGGACTGCCGGGAGCGGCCCGCCGCCGAGTACGCCGCCGCGCTGCTGGGCGAGGTCGGTCTGGAGCCCACGCTGCTTGAGCGCACCGAGGGCCGGACGAATGTCGTCGCGCGGATCGAGGGCAGCGAACCGTCGGCGGACGCGCTGCTCGTCCACGGTCATCTGGACGTGGTGCCCGCGCGGGCGGAGGACTGGAGCGTGCACCCGTTCTCCGGGGAGATCCGCGACGGCGTCGTCTGGGGCCGGGGCGCGGTCGACATGAAGAACATGGACGCGATGATCCTCGCGGTCGTCCGGCACTGGGCGCGCACGGGTGTACGGCCCCGCAGGGACATCGTGATCGCGTTCACCGCCGACGAGGAGGCGAGCGCCGAGGACGGCTCCGGTTTCCTCGCCGACGAACACGCCGGACTCTTCGAGGGCTGCACCGAGGGCATCAGCGAGTCGGGGGCGTTCACCGTCCACGACGGCGCCGGCCGGCAGATCTATCCCATCGCGGCGGGGGAGCGCGGCACCGGCTGGCTGAAGCTCACCGCGCGCGGCCGGGCCGGCCACGGCTCCAAGGTGAACCGGGCCAACGCGGTGACCCGCCTCGCGGGGGCGATCGCCCGGATCGGCGCGCACGAGTGGCCCGTCCGGCTCACCCCGACCGTCCGCGCGGCCCTCACCGAACTCGCCGCGCTGTACGGCATCGAGGCCGACCTCGACGACCGCCATGACGTCGACCGGCTGATCGACAAGCTCGGTCCGGCCGCCGCCCTGGTCGAGGCGACCGTGCGCAACAGCGCCAACCCGACCATGCTGGAAGCCGGTTACAAGATCAATGTGATTCCGGGGGAGGCCGTCGCCCATGTGGACGGGCGGTATCTGCCCGGCGGCGAGGACGAGTTCCGGGAGACCCTCGACCGGCTCACCGGCCCCGATGTGGAGTGGGAGTACGAGCACCGGGAGGTGGCCCTCCAGGCCCCGGTGGACTCCGTGACGTACGCCCGGATGCGGGCCGCCGTCGAGGAGTTCGCGCCCGAGGGGCAGGTCGTGCCGTTCTGCATGCCGGGCGGCACGGACGCCAAGCAGTTCTCACGGCTCGGCATCACCGGCTACGGCTTCTCGCCGCTGAAGCTCCCGGAGGGCTTCGACTACGGGGCGCTCTTCCACGGCGTCGACGAGCGCGTCCCGGTCGAGGCGCTCCACTTCGGCGTCCGCGTACTCGACCGCTTCCTGCGGACGGCCTGAGAAACGATGGCACACGGGGGACCAAGGGAGATGGGGGACAAGGTGCAGACCCTGGCGTACGGTTCGTGGCCCTCGCCGATCGACGCGGCGCTCGCCGCCGCGCACGACGGGCATCCCGAGTTCGTGGGCTTCGTCGGCGACGAGGCGTGGTGGACCGAGCCGAGGCCCACCGAGGGCGGCCGCCGCACCCTCGTGCGGCGTACGGCCGACGGCACGGAGGAGTCGGTGCTGCCGCCGCCGTGGAACGTGCGCAGCCGGGTCATGGAGTACGGCGGTCAGCCCTGGGCCGGCGTCCTGCGGGACGACGGCCCCCTCGTGGTCTTCGTGAACTTCGCCGACCAGCGCCTCTACCGCTACGAGCCCGGCGGCGAGCCCCGCCCGCTCACCCCGGTGTCGCCGGTGGGCGGCGGACTGCGCTGGGTGGACCCCCAGCCGCACCCGGAGCGGAACGAGGTGTGGTGCGTCCTGGAGGAGTTCACCGGCGACGGTCCCACCGACCTACGGCGGGTCGTCGCCGCCGTCCCGCTGGACGGCTCGGCGGCCGAGGACCGGGGCGCCGTACGTGAAATCACCGACGACAGCCACCGGTTCGTCACCGGCCCCCGTCTCTCGCCCGACGGCCGCCGCGCCGCGTGGCTCGCCTGGGACCATCCGCGCATGCCGTGGGACGGCACGTCGCTGCTCGTCGCCGAGGTGACCGAGGACGGCCTGCTGGGCGAGCCCAGGACCGTCGGCGGCGGCCCGGACGAGTCCGTCGCCCAGGCCGAGTGGGCCGCCGACGGGACGCTCGTGTACTCCAGCGACACCACCGGCTACTGGAACCTGTACCGCCTCGACGGCGACGAGCGTACGGCTCTGTGCGCCCGGGAGGAGGAGTTCGGCGGGCCGCTGTGGAAGGTCGGCTGGCGCTGGTTCGCGCTGCTGGAGGGCGGCCTCGCCGCCGTGGTGCACGGGCGGGGCGCCACCTCGCTCGGCATCCTCGACACCGAGACCGGTCAGGTCGTCGACGCGGCCGGACCATGGACCGAGTTCGCCCCGTCCCTCGCCGTGCGCGGCAGCCGGGTCCTCGGCATCGGGGCCAGCCCCCGCAGCGCCTACGAGGTGGTCGAGCTGGACGCCACCACCGGCGACGCCCGCGTGATCGGGGCCGCGCACGACGACCCGGTGGACCCCGCGTACTACCCCGAACCGCAGATCCGCACCTTCCTCGGCCCCGCCGGACGCGAGATCCACGCGCACATCTACCCGCCCCACCACCCCGGCTGCGTCGCCTTCAGCACCGAGCTGCCGCCGTACGTCGTCTGGGCGCACGGCGGACCCACCGGCCGCGCGCCCCTGGTCCTCGACCTGGCGATCGCGTACTTCACCTCGCGCGGCATCGGGGTCGCCGAGGTCAACTACGGGGGGTCCACCGGATACGGCCGGGAGTACCGCAACCGGCTGCGCGAGCAGTGGGGTGTCGTGGACGTCGAGGACTGCGCGGCGGTCGCGCTCGGCCTCGCCGACGAGGGAACCGCCGACCGGACCAGGCTCGCCGTGCGGGGCGGCAGCGCCGGCGGCTGGACGGCGGCCGCGTCCCTCACCACGACCGACGTCTACGCCTGCGGAACCATCCTGTATCCCATCCTCGACCTCACGAACTGGGGCTCGGGGGAAACCCACGACTTCGAGTCCCAGTATCTGGAGAGCCTGGTCGGACCGCTGGCCGAGGAGCCCATGCGGTACGCGGAGCGCTCGCCCAGCGAGCACGTCGACCGGATCACCGCGCCCTTCCTGCTGCTCCAGGGCCTCGACGACGTGATCTGCCCGCCCGTGCAGTGCGAGCGGTTCCTGGCCGGTCTGGAGGGGCGGCGGGTGCCGCACGCGTACATCGCGTTCGAGGGGGAGGGGCACGGATTCCGGCGGGCGGAGACAATGGTGCGGGTCCTGGAGGCGGAGCTTTCGCTGTACGCGCAGGTCTTCGGGTTGAATCCACCGGGAATCCCTACTCTGGAGCTCGCCAAGTGACGACACCCGCCCCGCACCGGCCGACCACCCCGGCCCCCGCCGTCCCGCCGCTGACCAGGCCCGCCCGTCTCGCCCCCGGCGCCCGCGTGGCCGTCGTCGCCCCCAGCGGGCCGGTGCCCGAGGAGCGGCTCAGCGCCGGACTGGACCTCCTGCGGGGCTGGGACCTCGACCCCGTCGTCGGACCCCACACGCTGGACCGGCACCCCGAGTTCGACTACCTCGCGGGCACGGACGCCGACCGCGCCGCCGACTTCCAGGCCGCCTGGTGCGACCCGTCCGTGTCCGCCGTGCTCTGCGCCCGCGGCGGCTACGGCGTACAGCGGATGGCCGACCTGCTCGACTGGGACGCGATTCGGGCGGCGGGCCCCAAGATCCTCGTCGGCTTCAGTGACATCACGGCGCTGCACGAGGCGTTCGCCACCCGCGCCGGACTGGTCACCCTGCACGGCCCCATGGCCGCGGGCGTCGACTTCCTCAAGAACGCGCGGGCCCAGGAGCATCTGCGGGCGACCCTCTTCGCCCCGGAGACGGTACGCACGATCAAGGCCGCCGAAGGAAGCGCCCCGCTCCTGCCCGGGCGCGCCCGAGGCGTCCTCCTCGGCGGCTGCCTCTGCCTCCTCGCCGCCGAACTCGGCAACCCCCACGTCCGCCCCTCCGCCCGAGGCGCCCTCCTCTGCCTGGAGGACGTCGGCGAGGAGACCTACCGCCTCGACCGCTACCTCACCCAACTCCTCCGCGCCGGCTGGCTCGACGGCGTCGCCGGCGTCCTGCTCGGCTCCTGGGCCCAGTGCGAGCCGTACGAAAGGGTGCGGGGGCTGCTGGTCGACCGGCTGGGCGGGCTCGGGGTGCCGATGGTGGAGGAGTTCGGCTTCGGCCACGGCGACGGGGCGCTGACCATCCCGTTCGGGGTGATGGCGGAGCTGGACGCCGAGGCGGGGACGCTGACGCTGGACGAGCCGGCGCTGGTCTGACAGCGGGCGCGTCCCGGCGGTTCGCGTCATCCTGGAGACATGAGCCCGAAGACATCGGAACGTGTCCGGACGCACGGGCGGAAGCGGTGGGGTGATCTGCTGACACCCGGCCGGGTCATCGTGGGTGTGCTCGCGGTGCTCGCGCTCGTCTTCGTCTTCCAGAACACGCAGAACACCGAGATCGAGCTGTTGGTCTCCGAGGTCACCATGCCGCTGTGGCTGGCGCTGCTGGGGACGGGATTGATCGGGGCCCTGTGCGGGGCGTTCTTCATGAGACGGCGCAGGTGACGCGCGCACCGACGTACCGTGGCGAGGTGGCTGAGAACGTTCGTTACCTCGCTGAAGGCCCCCGTGTGGGGATACGACACTTCACACCCGACGACGGCGCCGAGTTCACCGCGCGGGCGCGGGAGAGCAAGGCCCTGCACCAGCCGTGGTTGTTCCCGCCGACCACAGCCGCCGCGTACGCCGCGTACGCGGGGCGGCTCATCGAGGACCCGACGAAGGCCGGGTTCCTGGTGTGCGAGAAGGACGGCGGGGGGATCGCCGGGTTCATCAACATCAACAACATCGTGGAGGGCGGCTTCCAGTGCGGCGCCCTCGGATACGGGGCGTTCGCGCACGCCGCCGGGCGGGGGCTGATGCGGGAGGCGCTCGGGCTGGTCGTCGACCACGCGTTCGGGGCGATGGGGCTGCACCGGCTGGAGATCAACGTGCAGCCGGGGAATGCCGCCTCCATCGCGCTGGCCCGGCGGTGCGGATTCCGGCTGGAGGGGTTCTCGCCGGACTTCCTGTTCATCGACGGGGCCTGGCGGGACCACCAGCGGTGGGCCGTCACCGCCGAGATGGGACGAGACCGGGGGTCCCGGGCGTGAGCCGCAGGAATGAGTGATTCCCGCCCCGGCGGCCTTCCCGTCGCGCAGGATGAGATCCATGCGGAACATCGTCGTCGTGGACGCCCCCTCGAACCTCGGCCTGCGGCCGCCCGCCCCGGGTACCGTGCCCGGCTGCTACAAGCTCGCCGGTGCGCTGCGGGAGCAGGGCATCGTGCGGCGGCTCGGAGCGCTGGAGGGCGGGGTGGTGGTGCCGCCGCGCTACGACCGGGGGAACTGGCAGGAGGGCGACGGCGTCTTCAACGCGGCCGCGATCGCCTCGTACACGCGCAGGCTCGCCGACCGGATCGAACGGCATGTCCGAGCCGGTGAGCTGCCCGTCGTCCTGGGCGGGGACTGTTCGATCCAGCTCGGCGCCTCGCTCGCCCTGCGGCGGATCGGGCGGTACGGACTGGTCGCGATCGACGCGTCCGCCGACTTCCGGCATCCGGGGAACTCCGACCGGGTCGGGGCGGCCGGCGGAGAGGAACTGGCGCTCGGCACCGGGCGGGGGCAGTCCGACCTGACGGACCTGGAGGGGCTCGGGCCCTATCTGCGCGACGAGGACGTACGGCTTTTCGGCATCCGGGACGAGTTCGAGGACGACCGGGCCGAACTGGCCGCGCTGAAGATCCCCGTCGTGACCGTCGGCGAGCTGCGGACCTGGGGTGCGGAGGATCTCGCCCGGGTCACCGCGCAGAGCTTCGAGACGCCGGAGCCGGCCGGTTTCTGGGTGCATCTCGACGCCGACGTCCTCGACCCGTCCGTCATGCCCGCCGTCGACAGCCCCGACCCCGACGGGCTCCTCGCCGACGAACTGACCGCACTGCTCCGCCCGCTGGTCAGGTCACCGCACTGCGTCGGCCTCAACATCACCATCTACGACCCCGATCTCGACCCCGACGGCACGGCGGGCGCGCTGCTCACGGACATCGTGGTGACCGCGTTCGCCGACTGACCCTCCGGCCGCCGGGCACCCGCCTGCGTCGGACGACCGGAGCTACCCGACCGTCCGGCGGTCCGCGTACTCGTAGACCGAACCGTCGGGGTGGACCGCGATGAGATTGCGGCCGACAGGGGTGGGGATCGGTCCCGCCAGCACCTGGGCGCCCGAGTCGGTGAGGACCTGGTGGGCCTCGTCGACGTCCTTGACCGCGATGGTGGCGGTGACCTTGCGTAGGACCTCCAACTCGGACTCCGGGCCGCTCATCAGGAGGAAACAGCCGACGGCGGCGACCTGGACGCCGCCGCGTTCGAAGCGCATCGCCGGTCCGCCCGAGAGTCTCTCGTAGAACGGGACCGCGGCTTCCAGGTCGTCGACGCAGATGCGGAGCGTGGTGCCGAGAATCTCCATGCGGAAAAGCCTAGTTGGGGCCGGCCGGGAAAGGGAGATCGTTTCGGACGGTTGGACCGGATCGGCTCGCTGATCGATCACCCGTCCGCCGTCCGCCGTCCGCCGTCCGCCGTCCGCCGTCCCTCGTCCGCCGTCCGCCGTCCGCCGTCCGCCGTCCCTCGTCCGCCGTCCGCCGGCCCCCCCGGACGCGCCGTTACGCGGGTCCCGGCCCGGGTACTCGGGCGGCATGGACCGCTTGGATCATCTGGAACATCTGGACAAGCACCTGGTCGACGAGCTGGCGCTGGTGGCGCGCGAGACCGTACGGGACGAGCTGCGGCAGCAGACGCGCAAGCAGCGCCGTAGGGCCGCGCTGTACGCCGCGTCCGGTGCCGTCGCCCTGTACGCGGGTGCCGCCCTCGCGCTGGCCCTCGGTCTGGCGCTCTCGCTGGGCCTGCCCGACTGGGCGGCCGCGCTGATCACGGCCGTCGTGCTCGGTGTGGTGGCCTATGTGCTCAGGGGCGCGGCCCGTCCTTCGGCGTCCCGGCCCACGGCCGGGCGCGAGGGGGAGCTCGCGGCGGGTCGTGACCAGGTCGTCGGTGGTACGGCGCCGGGGATGCCCCCGGGTGGGATGGGCCCGGCCGGTTATCCGCCGGTGCCGCCCGTCGCGCCCGGCGGTGGGACCGGGGCCGTGGGTGGACCTGCGCCCGGTACGGCGGCCGGGGCGCCGCCCCCGCCGGGTATCGACCCCGAGACGCCGCATCACAGGGCCTGACGGGAGTGTCGTGATGTCCGTACGCCGCCGCAGGACCGTGGTCGTGACCGGGGCCAGCGGTGGCGTCGGCCGGGCCGCGGCCGTGGCCTTCGCCGCCCGGGGCGACCGGGTGGCGCTGCTCGCCCGGGGGCGTGAGGGGCTCGCGGCGGCGGCCGACGAGGTGCAGCGGGCCGGGGGCGAGGCGCTGGTCGTGCCCGTGGACATGGCCGACGTGAAGGCCGTGGACGACGCGGCCCAGCAGGTCGTCGACGCGTTCGGCGGCATCGACGTGTGGGTCAACAACGCCTTCGCCGGGGTGTTCGCGCCCTTCATGGACATCACGCCCGACGAGTTCCGGCGGGTGACGGAAGTGACGTACCTGGGCTATGTGTTCGGGACCCGGGCGGCGCTGCGGCACATGCTGCCGCGCGACCGAGGCACCGTCGTCCAGGTCGGCTCCGCGCTCGCCTACCGGGGCGTCCCGCTGCAGTCCGCGTACAGCGGGGCCAAGCACGCGATCCAGGGCTTCAACGAGTCCCTGCGGTGCGAGCTGCTGCACGCGGGCGCGCATGTGCGTACGACCATGGTGCAGCTGCCGGCCGTCAACACCCCTCAGTTCGACTGGGTGTTGAACCGTCTGCCGGGGCGGGCGCGGCCCGTCGCCCCCATCTACCAGCCGGAGGTCGCCGCGCGGGCGATCGTGCACGCGGCGGGGCACGGGCGGCGGCGGGAGTACTGGGTGGGCGGGTCGACGGTGGCGGCCCTGATCGCCAACGCGGTGGCGCCCGCGCTGGTCGAGCGGTATCTCGCTCGTACCGGGGTCGAGTCCCAGCAGGATCAGTGGGATGCGGGGGAAGCGGGGAAGCAGCGGGAGGACCTCGGCGATTACGGCGGTCACGGGAATCTGTGGACCCCTGCGGACGGTCCCCACGGGCGGGACTTCGGGGCGCATGGACGCTTCGACTCCGAGGCGGTGACGGGGAGCCCGCAGAACTGGGTCTCACGGAACCGGAACCGGGTGGGCGCGGGCCTGGTGCTGGGCGGGCTGGGCGCCGCGACGACCACCGGCCTGCGCCGTCGCGGTCGTTCTCGGCCCAGCTGATGCCCCAGATGATGCTCGGCCCAGATGATGAGGAGAGGGAGCACCATCTGGGCCGAGAACTGTGGGGTGGTGTGGGTCAGTTGGGGCCCTGTTGGAGTTGGGGGAGGACCTTCGTGCGGTAGAAGTCGAAGAAGCCGCGCTGGTCGGGGCCTATCTGGCTGACGTAGACGCGGTCGAAGCCGGCGTCGGCGAAGGCGGTCAGTTCGGCGACGTGTTCGTCGACGTCGTCGCCGCAGACCGTGTTCTCGCTGACCATCTGTTCGGTGACCAGCGGCTCCAACTGCTCGAAGTGGCTGGGGGTGGGCAGGATCTGGGCCATCTCGCCGGGCAGGAGCTGGCTCGACCAGAGGCTGCGGACGAGACGGACGGCCGCGTCGCGGTCGGGGCCCCAGCACACCTTCGTACCGCCGCTGACGAGTTTCCCGCCCCCGCCGCCCTTGCGGTACTGGGCCACCAGTTCCTCGTCGGGGCCCATGGTGATGAAGCCGTCGCCGATGCGGGCGGCGAGCCCGGTGGCCTTGGAGCCGAAACCGGAGATGTCGATGGGGACGTGCTCGTCGGGGACCGTGTAGAGGCGGGCGTTCTCCACCGTGTAGTGGGGGCCGCGATGGGTGACCTCCTCGCCGGTGAACAGGCGTCGCATCACCTGGACCGCCTCCTCCAGCATCTCCAGACGGACGTCCGCCGGGGGCCAGCGGGTGCCGAGGACATGCTCGTTGAGCGCCTCGCCCGAGCCGATGCCGAGCCGGAAACGGCCGCCGGTCATCACCGAACTGGTCGCCGCCGCCTGGGCGACGACCGCCGGGTGGATCCGCACCGTCGGGCAGGTCACCGCCGTCTCGATCGGCAGCGACACGGCCTCGGAGAGCGCGCCGATCACCGACCACACGAACGGGCTCTGACCCTGGGCGTCGTTCCAGGGATGGTAGTGGTCCGAGATCCACAGGTGCTGGAATCCGGCCTGCTCGGCCATCCTCGCCTGCTCGATCAGCTCAGCGGGACCGAACTCCTCGGTCGCCAAGAAGTATCCGTATGCGGGCATGGGGGTACCTCCGCGACGGGTGCGGGTCGGGTCGGGGTCCGAGTACCCGGGGGTCACCGGGGAAACCCACGGACGTTCGGACGCCCTGCCGGTTTGGGCGCCTTGACCAGGGGGACGCGGAAGGCTCGTACGTCACAGGACCCCTGTGCCTGAGGACGACGCTCAGGACCCCTACGCCTGAGGACGCTGAGGCTCCTCTGCGCGACCCCGCCGGAGGCGAACCGTGAGTCGACCCCGCATCGTGATCGTCGGAGCCGGCTTCGCCGGCTACCGGACGGCCCGCACCCTGTCGCGGCTGACCCGGAACAAGGCCGACATCACCCTGCTCAACCCGACCGACTACTTCCTGTATCTGCCCCTGCTGCCCCAGGTCGCCGCCGGCATCCTGGAACCACGCCGGGTCACCGTCTCCCTCGCCGGCACCCTGCGCCATGTCCGCCTGGTGCTGGGGGAGGCCGACGACATCGACCTCGACGCGCGCACCGTGCACTACTCGGACCCCGAGGGCGGCGTCGGCACGCTCACCTACGACCGGCTGGTGCTCGCCGCCGGCAGCGTCAACAAGCTGCTGCCCATCCCGGGCGTCGCCGAGCACGCCCATGGCTTCCGGGGGCTGCCCGAGGCGCTGTACCTCAGGGACCACGTGACCCGGCAGGTCGAACTGGCGGCGGGTGGCGAGGACCCCAAGAGCTGCGGCGCGCGCTGCACCTTCGTGGTGGTCGGTGCCGGATACACCGGCACCGAGGTCGCCGCGCACGGCCAGCTGTTCACCGACGCGCTGGTACGCAGGCAGCCGTTGCGGGAGGGCATGCGGCCGCGCTGGATCCTGCTCGACATCGCGAAGCGGGTGATGCCCGAGATGGACGAGAAGCTGTCGCGGACCGCCGACCGGGTGCTGCGGCAGCGGGGTGTCGATGTCCGGATGGGGACCTCCGTGAAGGAGGCGACGCCGACCGGAGTGCTGCTGAGCGACGGGGAGTTCGTCGACACGCGCACGCTGGTGTGGTGCGTGGGCGTACGGCCCGATCCGCTCGCCGAGTCGCTCGGGCTGCCGATGGAACGAGGCCGGCTGCTCGTCGAGCCCACGCTGCACGTGCCCGGGCGGCCCGAGGTGTTCGCCTGCGGGGACGCGGCCGCCGTGCCCGATCTGACCAAGCCCGGCGAGTACACGCCGATGACCGCCCAACACGCCTGGCGGCAGGGGAAGGTGGCCGGGCACAACGTCGCGGCCTCCCTCGGCCGGGGTGAGCCCAAGCCCTACCGCCACAGCGACCTGGGCTTCGTCGTGGACCTCGGCGGCGTCAAGGCCGCCGCCAACCCCCTCGGCATACCGCTGTCCGGCCCCGTCGCCGGAGCCGTCACCCGCGGCTACCACCTCGCCGCCATGCCCGGCAACCGCATCCGCGTCGCCGCCGACTGGCTCCTCGACGCCGTACTGCCCCGCCAGGGCGTCCAGTTGGGCCTCGTACGGTCCTGGTCGGTACCCCTGGACACGGCCTCACCGGAACTGGCCAGGATGCCGGGCGGACCGGAGAAGGCGGGGGCGGAGAAGGGCCGGGGGACGCCGGAGAGGCCGGAGCAGCGGGAAGCACGGACCGCGCCCGATCGGGCCGGGGTGTCGGGCGGGCCCGGAGCCGCACGCAAGCAGGAAGCACCTGCCAAGCCGGGGCCCGCGGCGGTGCCAGGGGCCTTGGAGGAACCACACGCCGCACCGGTGCCCGGGGCATCGGACCACTCCCGGTCCGCCCCTGAGCAGCACCCACCCGCGAAGCCCGGACCGACCGCGGTGCCGGGGGCGCCCGAGAACCCCAAGCCGGCGCCGTCGCGGAGCCCGGCCCCCGATGACCCTCAGAAGCCCGCCAAGGGTTCGGAAGGAGACTCATGAAGAGCCGTCAACTCACCGATCTGGCCCAGCAGTTGCGGGTCGACAGTATTCGTGCCTCGGGGGCCGCGGGGTCGGGGCACCCGACGTCGTCGATGTCGGCGGCCGAGCTGATGGCGGTGCTGCTCGCCGGGCATCTGCGCTACGACTTCGACCGCCCCCAGCACCCCGGCAACGACCGCTTCGTGCTGTCCAAGGGCCACGCCTCACCGCTGCTGTACTCCGCGTACAAGGCGGCCGGCGCGATCAGTGAGACCGAGCTGATGACGTTCCGCAAGCACGGCAGCCGTCTCGAAGGGCACCCGACACCGCGCAAGCTGCCCTGGGTGGAGACGGCCACCGGCTCGCTCGGCCAGGGGCTGCCCGTCGGCGTCGGTATCGCGCTGGCCGGGAAGCGGCTGGACCGCACCGGCTACCGGGTGTGGGTGCTGTGCGGGGACAGCGAACTCGCCGAGGGATCGGTGTGGGAGGCCGCCGAGCACGCCTCGTACGAGCATCTGGACAACCTCACCGCGATCGTCGACGTCAACCGGCTCGGCCAGCGCGGGCCCACCCGCCACGGACACGACCTGGACGCCTACGCCCGCCGCTTCGCGGCCTTCGGCTGGCACACGATCGAGATCGACGGGCACGACGTGGACGCCGTCGCCCGCGCCTACGGCGAGGCCGAGTCCACCAAGGGCCAGCCCACCGTGATCCTCGCCCGCACCCTCAAGGGCAAGGGCGTCGAGGCCGTCCAGGACCGCGAGGGCCTGCACGGCAAGCCGCTCAAGGACGCCGAGGAGGCGATCGCCGAACTCGGCGGCGTGCACGACATCCGCGTCGAGGTCCAACAGCCGCCCGCCGCCCGGATGCTGCACGCCGTACGCACCGGGCACCTGGAGCTGCCGCGCTACGAGACCGGCGACGAGGTCGCCACCCGGAACGCCTTCGGGCAGGCGCTCGCCGCGCTCGGTACCGCGCGCGGTGATGTCGTCGCCCTGGACGGCGAGGTCGGCGACTCCACGCGCGCCGAGTTCTTCGCCAAGGAGCACCCCGACCGGTTCTTCGAGTGCTACATCGCCGAACAGCAGCTGGTGGCCGCCGCGGTGGGGCTCGCGTCACGCGGCTGGGTGCCGTACGTCTCCACGTTCGCGGCGTTCCTCAGCCGCGCCCACGACTTCATCCGCATGGCGTCGATCAGCGGGTCCGGCATCAACCTCGTCGGCTCGCACGCGGGCGTCGCCATCGGGCAGGACGGGCCCTCACAGATGGGCCTGGAGGACCTGGCGATGATGCGCGCGGTGCACGGCTCGACCGTGCTGTACCCGTGCGACGCCAACCAGACCGCCAAGCTCGTCGGCGCGATGGCCGGCCTCGAGGGCATCCGCTATCTGCGCACGTCCAGGGGCGACACGCCCGTTCTCTACAGCCCGACCGAGGAGTTCCCGGTCGGCGGAAGCAAGGTGCTGCGCGCCTCGGACACCGACCGGCTGACGGTCGTCGCGGCCGGGGTCACCGTCCACGAGGCGCTGAAGGCCGCCGACGCGCTGGACGCCGAGGGCATCCAGGTCCGGGTGATCGACCTCTACTCGGTCAAGCCCGTCGACCGGCGCACCCTGCGCGAGGCCGCCGAACGCACCGGCTGCCTCCTCACCGTCGAGGACCACCACGAGGAGGGCGGACTCGGTGACGCGGTCCTCGACGCCTTCCTCGACGGCCGGCCGGTGCCCCGCCTGGTCCGCCTCGCCGTCCGCACGATGCCGGGCTCGGCCTCCCCCGAGGAGCAGCTGCGGGAGGCGGGCATCGACGCGGAGGCGATCACGGCGGCCGGACGGCTGCTGGTGGAGCACGCGATCGCGCCCTGAGCGGCCTTGGCGCGAACAACCCGTCCACAGAGGGGAGTCGGAGATGGGGGACACGCACACGATGCGGGTCGGCCGGCGTGGCGTCGAGATCCACCGACCGGACAAGGTGCTGTTCCCCGCCGACGGGAACGGCGGCGGCAGGGAGTACACCAAGGGCGACCTGGTCGCCTACCACCGTGCCGTCGCCCCGTTCATGCTGCCCCATCTGCGCGGGCGCCCGCTGATGCTGGAACGGCATCCCGACGGGCTCGACGGGCCCATGTTCATGCAGAAGAACACGCCCGAGCACTACCCGGACTGGATCGAACGGGTCGAGGTGCCCAAGGAGGGCGGCACGGTCCTCCACCCGGTGTGCGAGGACGCGGCCACCCTGGTCTACCTCGCCGACCAGGCGTGCCTCACCCTGCACCGCTGGCTCTCCAAGGTGGGCCACGTCGACCGGCCCGACCGGCTGGTCCTCGACCTCGACCCGGCGGTGGACGACTTCGAGCAGGTCCGCGAAGCGGCAAGGGACGTAAGGGAGCTGCTCGACGAGTTGAAGCTGCCGTCCGCGCCGATGACCACCGGCTCCAAGGGTGTCCACATCGTCGTACCGCTGAACGGGCGCGACGACTTCGACGCCGTACGCGACTTCGCCAAGGAGATCGCGGAGGAACTCGTCCGGGCCCACCCCGACCGGCTCACCACCGAGGCCCGCAAGAAGGACCGCGGCGACCGGCTCTACCTCGACGTGCAGCGCAACGCCTACGCCCAGACCGCCGTCGCCCCCTTCACCGTACGGGCACGCCCCGGCGCGCCCGTGGCCACGCCCCTGACCTGGGAGCAGTTGGACGATCCGGCCGTCGACGCCCGGCGCTGGACGCTGGAGGACGCCGTCGAACAGGCCCGGACCAACCCCTGGGCGGGGGCGATGAGCAGGGGCCGTGCCCTGGGGCCGGCGCGGCGACGGCTCACGGCGCTGCGCGGGTGAGCCCAGAAGGTTTGGCCAACGGACGTGGGGCCACTCGGTCTTCGAGGTGGCCATGTCGAACACATCCAACACATCAAAAACACAGAGTTCACGTAAATCCCAGAAATCGGATGAACCGGAAGAAGCGCAGGAATCGAACGAGGAGCGCGAGTCCTCCGGGGATTCACGGCATGACGCGTCGGACGACCGCCCCAGCCCCATACAGGTGCTGCGCCACGCGCGGACCCAGCTCGCGGAGCTGACCGGCATGGCGCCCGAATCCGTGTCGTCCTTCGAACAGAACGAGGACGGCTGGACGTTGGAGGTCGAGGTCCTGGAGATCGCCAGGGTCCCCGACACGATGAGCCTGCTCGCGAGCTATCGGGTGGAACTCGACCCCCAGGGCGAACTCACCGGCTACCGGCGCGTCCGCCGTTACGAACGCGGGAGGGCCGACCCACATCGCCCCGGCGGCCGCTAGGCCGCCGTCCCGCTCCAGCATCCACAGACAAGGAGGATCAGCCGGCATGACCGTAGTCCCGGCACAGCAGTCCGGCGGCGGAGGCGGCAGCAGCGGCCTGTACGACGTCCTGGAACTCATCCTCGACAGGGGGCTCGTCATCGACGCCTTCGTACGAGTCTCCCTGGTCGGCATCGAGATCCTGAAGATCGACGTCCGGGTCGTCGTCGCCAGCGTCGACACCTATCTGCGCTTCGCCGAGGCGTGCAACCGGCTCGACCTGGAGGCCGGGCCGCGCAAGAACCCCGGCCTGCCGGATCTCGTCGGTGAGATCACCGAGTCCGGTGCGCGCGGCAAGTCCAAGGGGGCGCTGTCCGGCGCCGCCGAGACGGTCTCCGACGCCTTCCGGCAGGCCCGCGACGAGGGCCAGACCGAATCGCGGCCACGGGCCCGTAAGACCACGAGCTCGCGCAAGAGGGAGGAACAGGAGTGAGCACGTACGTCTACGGCATCGCCGCGAGCTCACACCCCGCACTTCCCGAGGGCATGGGCGGCGTGGGCGACCCCGCGCGCCCCGTGCGCATCCTCCAGGAGGGCGAGCTGGCGGCGATCGTCAGCGAGGCCCCCGAGGGGCTGCGCCCCAAGCGCAAGGACCTGCTCGCCCACCAGAACGTCCTGAGCGAGGCGGGTGCGGGCGGCCCCCTGCTGCCCATGCGGTTCGGCAGTGTCGCACCGGACGACGCGTCCGTCACCGGGGTGCTCGCCGAACGCGCGGAGCACTACCTGGAGCGGCTCGGCGCCCTGGACGGCAAGGTCGAGTACAACGTCAAGGCCAGCCACGACGAAGAGGCCGTGCTGCACCGTGTGATGGGGGAGAACCCCGAGCTGCGCGCCCTCACCGAGGCCAACCGGCAGGCGGGCGGCGGCACTTACGAGGACCGGCTGCGGCTCGGCGAGATGGTGGTCGCCGCGGTGCAGGCCCGGGAGGCCGAGGACGCGGCGGAGCTGCAGCGGGCACTGGAGCCGGCCGCGACCGCCGTCAGCGCGGGTCCCGAGTCCACCGGCTGGCTCGCCAATGTGTCGTTCCTCGTGGACCGGCAGTCGGCCGAGGTGTTCCTCGCCGCCGTGGAGCAGCTTCGCAAGAGCCATCCGCATATCGAGGTCCGCGTGAACGGGCCGCTGCCGCCGTACAGCTTCGTCGAACCGGGCCCCTCACAGCCCGCGGAGACCACGCACTGACAGCGTTCCGCACGCGTGTTCACGGCGCGCCCTGCGCGCGGCGTTCTCAGGCCGAGGAGGCGAGTACATGGGATTGATCACCGAGGTGCTGCTGCTGCCGTTCGCACCGGTGCGCGGCAGCTTCTGGGCGGTGAGACAAGTGCTCACCGAGGCCGAGCGCCAGTACTACGACCCGGCGGCCGTCCGCGCCGAACTCGCCCGCCTCGAGCAGCGGCTCGAAGCGGGCGAGATCGATGAGGAGGAGTTCGACCGCCTGGAGGACGAGCTTCTCGACCGGCTGGAGATCAGCGCGCGCCGGAGCACGGGAACCGGCGACGGGAGGACAGGATGAATCGACTGGGACTGGGCCTCGCCATCGGGGCCGGATACGTTCTCGGACGTACCAAGAAAATGAAACTCGCGTTCGCGGTCGGCACCATGGTGGCCGGCAAGCGGATGCAACTGAGCCCGCGGGCGCTCGCGGACCTGGTGTCACAACAGCTGCAGAACAACCCGCAGTTCAAGGAGATCGGGGACCAGCTGCGCGAGGACCTGCGCGGTGTCGGCAAGGCGGCCACCGGCGCGCTCGTCGAGCGGCAGATCGAAGGGCTCGCCGACCGGCTGCACGGGCGCACCTCACAGGTGCGCGACCAGCTGGCCGGAGCGGCCCCTGACCTGCCGGGGCGCGGCGAGGAGGAGGCCCGGGAGGATTCAGCCCCTCCGGCGCTTGAGGAGCGGGGTCCGGGGCGGAGCCCCGGGGACGGGACGGGTAGGGGCGGCGGGGACGAGAAACCGCGGGTCGGCCACGACGCATCCGAGGACGAGCGGCAGTCACCGCGCAAGCGGGCGGTGAAGAAGGCCCCCGCGAAAAAGACGGCCGCCCCTTCCGCCCGGAAGGCCACGCCGAGGAAGGCCGCGGCGAAGAAGACGGCCGCCGGCAGCGCCCCGGCCAAGAAGGCCGCACGCAAGGCCACCCGGGCGCGGACCACGAGGGGAGGCGGCGGCGATGACTGACACCCTCGGCGCGGCGACCGGCCGCGCGACCCGTGGGGCGACCGGCGCGACGGACCGGGCGAAGGACGCGACGAAGAGCAGTCCGCTCACCGACGTGGTCCACAGCGAGGCCGTCGACCATCTCAAGGCCGAGGCCCGGGAGTATCTGGCCGCCCAGGCCCAGCGGCTCCTCGTCGGCGCCGGCCGCAAGCTCGGCGAGACGACCGTCAAGCTCAACGACATCGCCGAGGGCAACAGCCCCGGCTTCGCGAAGCTCGCCCTCGAGGGCGGCCGCAAACTCGCCGAGGGCAAGGGGCCGTTGCGCACCGCCCTGGAGGTGGGCGCGGGCCGCGCCAAGGACAATGTGCTCGACGCGCTCAAGAACCTCGGTGGCGGCAAGGGCACACGCAAGGGCGGCTCGGGCAACAAGCCCACGGTGATCGTCGAGTCCATCGACGTCGGGGTGCCGGTGCGTACCGCGTACGACCAGTGGACGCGATTTCAGAGCTTCAGCACCTTCGCCAAGGGCGTGAAGAGCGCCGACCGGGCCGACGACACCCACTCCGACTGGCAGCTGAAGGTGTTCTGGTCCAACCGCAGCTGGAAGGCCCACACCACCGAGCAGGTGCCCGACGACCGGATCACCTGGACGTCGGAGGGCGCCAAGGGCACCACGAAGGGGGCCGTCACCTTCCATCGCCTCGCGGACAACCTCACCCGGGTTCTGCTGGTCATCGAGTACTACCCGAAGGGCCTCTTCGAGAAGACCGGCAACATCTGGCGCGCCCAGGGCCGCCGGGCGCGGCTCGACCTCAAGAACTTCGCCCGCTTCATCACCCTCCGTGGCGAGGCCGAGGACGGCTGGCGCGGCGAGATCCGCGACGGCGAGGTCGTCGTCAGCCACGAGGACGCCCTCGCGGAGGAGGAGCAGCGCGAGGAGGCCGAGGGCGAGCCCGAGGACGAGGCCGAATCCGAGTACGGGGAGGAGGAGCCGGAGCCGGACGAGGAGCCCCGCGACTCCTACGAGCCGGCCGAGGCCGATGAGCGCGATGAGCGCGATGAGACGGACGAGGCCGACGAGTACGCCGACGAGGCAGAGGAAGGCGACGAGGCCGAGGAAGGCGACGAGGAGGCCCCGGAGGACGAGTACGAGGAGGTTCCCGAGGCCGAGGGCGACGCCGGAGAGGACATCGACGAGGAACCGTACGAGGATGAGGACGAGGAACGGGCCACCGCGGGCGGGAGCCGACGATGACCTTCCCGAGCCGAGTCCCCGAGCCGTACGGGCAGAACGGGAGCGCCAACCTGGCCGACATCCTGGAGCGTGTACTCGACAAGGGCGTAGTGATCGCCGGCGACATCCGCATCAACCTGCTCGACATCGAGCTGCTCACCATCAAGCTGCGCCTCATCGTCGCCTCCGTCGACAAGGCCAAGGAGATGGGGATCGACTGGTGGGAGACCGACCCGGCGCTGTCCTCGAACGCCCGCCGTGACGAACTCTCCCGTGAGAACGCCGAGTTGCGGGCCCGCCTCGCCGAACTGGACGACGACGGGTACCGGCGGGAGCCGGAGCGGTCCATCGAGCGCGGCCGCGCCAGAGAGGAGCCCTCATGACCGGACTGCGTTATGTGTACGCCGTCTGCCGCCCCTTCGACGCGGCCCTCCAGTCCCAGCTCACCGGGGTCGCCGGCGCGCCGCCCCGGCAACTGCGCCACCACGACCTGATCGCCGTGGTCAGCGAGGTGCCGGAGCGCGACTTCGCGGAGGAGCCGCTCCGCGCGCACCTGGAGGACCTGGACTGGCTGACCGAGACCGCCCGCGCCCACCAGAGCGTGATCGACGCGCTCACCGTCGTCACCACGCCCCTGCCGCTGCGGCTAGGCACCGTGTTCCGCGACGACAGCGGCGTACGGGTCATGCTGGAGGCCCGCGAGGAGAGCTTCCTGCGGACCCTGGACCGGCTGGCGGGCCGGGTGGAATGGGGCGTCAAGGTGTACGCGGAATCCGAGGCCGAGGAGCCTTCCCAGGAACCGGCGAAGATCTCCAGCGGTCGCGACTATCTGCGGCAGCGGCGCCGGAGCCACCGGGCCCACGAGGAGATGTGGGAGAACGCCGAGCGGTTCGCGCGCCGCCTGCACGAGACTCTGTCGGAATTCGCCGAGAACAGCCGGCTGCACGCCCCCCAGAATTCGGCGCTCTCCGGTGTTCCAGGCCGCAATGTGCTGAACGCGGCCTATTTGGTGCCGCGCACCCATTCCGAGGAGTTCGTGGAACTGGTGGATCGCACGAAGGGTGAGGAGCCGGGATTGCGCGTGGAACTCACCGGACCGTGGGCGGCGTATTCCTTCAGCGGGGAGGAAAATCCGTGACCGTCGTGGAACGTCGTGAAGTGGCCCTCGTCGATCTCCTCGACCGGCTCCTCGCCGGCGGGGTCGTCATCACGGGCGACCTCACCCTGCGCATCGCGGACGTCGACCTCGTCCGTATCGATCTGAACGCCCTGATCAGCTCCGTGAACGCACAGGTTCCGTCACCCTGGGGAGGTATCGAGTGACCGGCCGCAACCGTCTCGAACTGGAGCCGGACACGGTGGAACGGGACCTGGTCAAGCTGGTCCTGACCGTCGTCGAACTGCTCCGTCAGCTGATGGAGCGGCAGGCGCTGCGCCGCTTCGACACCGGGGAGCTCTCGGAGGACCAGGAGGAACGCATCGGGCTCACCCTGATGCTTCTCGACGACCGGATGACCGAGCTGCGCGAGCGCTACGGCCTGCGGCCCGAGGACCTCAATCTGGACCTCGGGCCGCTCGGACCGTTGCTACCGCGGGAATGAGTAATGCGGGAGTGAATTCACTTGTGGTTCGGGCGGATTCACCACCTGTACCAGCGGCCCCTTCCTCCGGAGGCGGACGTACCGCGCACCAGGAATCCGAGGAGCCACAGCACCAGAACGGCCAGTGCGATATACCAGAGAACCTTCACCGCGAATCCGGCGCCGAAAAGAATCAGCACCAGAAGCAGTACCAGCAGGATGGGAACCATTATGCGAACCTCCTGATGGTTCGGGTTTCCAGAATTCGCTCGATCAGGCCGCCTTACGGCAGAGAATTTCTCCGTGCAGTACGGCGAACCAGCCGTCCTCCCGCCGCCCCCATTCCCGCCAGGCCGCCGCGATCGCGTCGAGCCGCTCGACCGTGGCGTGACCGCTCTCGGTGGCCCGCTCGGCGTAGGAGGAGGCGACCGTCCGGTCCGCCCACAGTCCGCTCCACCAGGCCCGCTCGTCCGCCGTGGCGTAGGTCCAGGTGGCGGAGGTGGCCGTGATGTCGGTGAGCCCGGCGCGCAGCGCCCACGACTTCAGCCGGCGCCCCGCGTCGGGCTCGCCGCCGTTGGCGCGGGCCATGCGGCGGTACAGGTCCAGCCAGTCGTCCAGGCCCGGGGACTCGGGGAACCAGGTCATCGCCGCGTAGTCGGAGTCACGGACGGCGACAAGACCGCCCGGCCTGGTGACCCGGCGCATCTCGCGCAGCGCCTGGACCGGGTCGCCGACGTGCTGGAGCACCTGGTGCGCGTGGACCACGCAGAAGGTGTCGTCGGGGTAGTCGAGTGCGTGGACGTCCGCGACCGCGAAGTCCACGTTGCTCAGGCCGCGTTCGGCGGCCGTGGCGCGGGCCTGGTCCAGGATGCCCAGGGCGTGGTCGACGCCGGTGACATGCCCGTCCGGGACCAGGGCGGCCAGGTCCGCGGTGATGGTGCCCGGACCGCACCCGATGTCCAGGATCTTCATGTGGGGCTTCAGCGAACCGAGGAGGTAGGCCGCCGAGTTGGCGGCCGTCCGCCAGGTGTGCGAGCGCAGCACCGACTCATGGTGTCCGTGCGTGTAGACGGCGGTCTCCCGTGCCTTCGACATGGCCGTTCCCCTTCCATGAGGTCCGCGAGGTCCGCGAGGTCCCCGAGTTCGTGCTCGAACCGTACGCGACCATGTCGAATGATGAGACCGCCGTCTTGAATTGTGGACTGGCTGCCGCCTGGGTGTCTCTTGCCTCTGTGATGCCTCAGTGCATCGGTACGGGCCGGTAGACCGTCAGCGCCTCCGGGATCTTGCGCAGCGTCAGATCGCCTTCCACCTCAGTGACTTCACCGTCGTACGCGAGGAGGGTGCCCGGCGCGATGCCGTCCACCCGGAGCCGGCGTACGCGGACCGCCGCGTGGGCCGGGGTGCGGGTCAGCGGGCCGGCGACGGCCGCGGCCAGCAGCCGCAGCGCCGGGCGGCGGCCGCCGTGCACGACACGGACGTCCAGCAGACCGTCGGCCAGGTCGAACCGGCGGGCCGGGGCGAGGCCCAGCCGGTGGTACGTGCCGTTGCCCGCGAAGAGCAGCCAGATCGGGCGCGGCCGGCCCAGGAAGGTGGCCTGGAGCGGATGGCGGTCGGAGCGCAGGACCCGCAGCGCCGCGATCACCCCGGCCGGCCAGCCGCCGATCATCCGCTCCCAGCGCTCGCGCTCCCGGACCAGCTCCGGATAGACGCCCAGGCTGAACGTGTTGAGGAAGTGGCCCTCCGTCTTCTCGGTCGCGAAGTGCCCGAGGTCCACCCGGACGGCCTCGCCCTGGCGCACGGCGCGGCCCAGGTCGCGTACGTCCTCCACGCCGAGGTCGTGCGCGAAGTGGTTGAGGGTGCCGCCGGGGAGTACGGCGAGGGGGAGGCCGTGGCGCAGGGCCACCTCGGCGGCGGCGTTCACCGTGCCGTCGCCGCCGCACACGCCGAGCACCCGGGCGCGGGCGGCGGCCTTCTCCAACTCGGCCTTCATGTCCTCCGGTTCGCACTCCACGGTCTCGGCGCCGGGCAGGGTGTCCCGCAGCGCGCGTACGCGGTCCGACGTGCCCGAGGCCAGGTTGGCGACCACGACCAGACCGTGCCCGTCCGGCAGCGCGGGCGCGTCCACGTACGGGCGGCCGGGTGGCGGGAGCTGGTCACGGGTCGGCGCCATGCCCCGTACGGCATAGGCGGCGCCCACGCCCAGGGCGGCGCCCACCAGGACGTCGCTCGGGAAGTGCACGCCGGTGTAGACGCGGGACAGCGCCACCGCGGCCGCCAGCGGCGCGACCGCCGCGCCCCAGCCGCGGGACTCCAGGGCGACGCCGGTCGCGAAGGCGGCGGCGGAGGCGGAGTGGCCCGACGGGAAGGACGTGGTGATCGGCTGGCGCTTCAGCTGGCGCATCATCGGGACGTTGTCCAGGACCGGGCGGGGGCGGCGGATCGAGCGCTTGCCGAGGGTGTTGATCGTCGCCGAGGCGAGGGCGAGGGAGGCGACGCCCCGGACGGCCGCCCTGCGGGCCCTCGGGCTCCGGGTCGCCGCGATCGCCGCCGCCGTGGCGAACCACAGAACGCCGTGGTTCGCGGCGCGGCTCAGCTTCGGCAGGAGGGGGTGGGCGCCGGGCCAGTCGCGGGTCGCCACCGCGTTGAAGAGGCGGCTGTCCGCGGCGAGGAAACGGTCGCGGAGTATGTGGTGGCCCGGGGGGCGGACGGTGAGGTCGACGTCTGGGGTCATGTGTCCACGGGTACCCCATGGCGGCGGAAGCGTGTCGGGCGGGGGTGGGGTAGGTGACTGAGCCGGGGTTCGCTGGGCGCCCGGTGTTCGGTGCTGGGCGGGGCGGGTTTCGCTCACCGGCGCCGGCCGGGTGCCGCTGCGCCCACCCGTGCCGCCGCTGCGCCCACCCGTGCCGCCGCTGCGCCCACCCGTGCCGCCGCTGCGCCCACCCGTGCCGCCGCTGCGCCCACCCGTGCCGCCCCAGCGGCACGACTGCCCGCAGCCAGGACAGCAGGGGTGATGGCGGCGCGGTTGTCCGGGCTGGGACGGCTGGGACCGCTGGGGCGAGGGCGGCGCGGCTGCCCTCGGCTGGGGCGGGCTGGGGTGGCGGCGGTACGAGTGCCCGTGGCTCCTGGGCGCCGATATGGATTTGCTTGGTTGTTGCCCGGCCTCGGACAATGCGCCCCATGGGACACCTTGAAGCCGCTCATCTGGAGTACTACCTGCCGGACGGGAGGGCGCTGCTCGGTGATGTGTCCTTTCGGGTGGGGGAGGGGGCCGTGGTGGCGCTCGTCGGGCCCAATGGGGCCGGGAAGACGACGCTGCTGCGGTTGATCTCGGGGGAGCTGAAGCCGCACGGGGGCTCGGTGACCGTCAGCGGGGGGCTCGGGGTGATGCGGCAGTTCGTGGGGTCCGTGCGGGACGAGACGACCGTGCGGGACCTCCTCGTGTCGGTGGCGCAGCCGAGGATCCGGGAGGCGGCCGAGGCCGTCGACACCGCCGAGCACGGGATCCTGACCGTGGACGACGAGGCGGCCCAGCTGACGTACGCGCAGGCCCTCTCCGACTGGGCCGAGGTGCGCGGCTACGAGGCGGAGACGCTCTGGGACATCTGCACCACGGCCGCGCTCGGGATGCCGTACGAGAAGGCGCAGTGGCGACAGGTGCGGACGCTGTCCGGCGGTGAGCAGAAGCGGCTCGTCCTGGAGGCGCTGCTGCGCGGCACCGACGAGGTGCTGCTGCTCGACGAGCCCGACAACTACCTCGACGTCCCCGGCAAGCGCTGGCTGGAGGAGCGGCTCAAGGAGACCCGCAAGACCGTGCTCTTCGTCTCCCACGACCGGGAACTGCTCTCCCGCGCCGCCGAGAAGATCGTGAGCGTGGAGCCGGGTCCCGCGGGCGCGGACGCCTGGGTGCACGGCGGCGGATTCGACACGTACCACGAGGCGCGGCGGCAGCGCTTCGAGCGCTTCGAGGAACTGCGGCGCCGCTGGGACGAGAAGCACGCCCAGCTGAAGAAGCTGGTGCTGACGCTCCGTCAAGCAGCGGCCGTCAGCCATGAGATGGCCTCGCGGTACGCCGCCGCGCAGACCCGGCTGCGCAAGTTCGAGGAGGCCGGGCCGCCGCCGGAGCCGCCGCGCGAGCAGGACATCAGGATGCGGATCAAGGGCGGTCGTACGGGAGTAAGGGCCGTCACCTGCGAGGGACTTGAGCTTTCCGGGCTGATGAAGCCCTTCGACCTGGAGGTCTTCTACGGCGAACGCGTCGCCGTCCTCGGCTCCAACGGCTCGGGCAAGTCCCACTTCCTGCGCCTGCTCGCCGGCGACGACGTCGCCCACACCGGCCGGTGGAAGCTCGGCGCCAGGGTCGTCCCCGGGCACTTCGCGCAGACGCACGCCCACCCCGAGCTGGAGGGGCGGACACTGCTCGACATCCTGTGGAAGGAGCACGCCCAGGACCGCGGCGCCGCCATGTCCCGGCTGCGCCGTTACGAGCTGACCAAGCAGGCCGAGCAGCCCTTCGACCGTCTCTCCGGCGGCCAGCAGGCCCGCTTCCAGATCCTGCTCCTGGAACTGCAGGGCGTCACCGCCCTGCTCCTCGACGAGCCCACCGACAACCTCGACCTGGAGTCCGCCGAGGCCCTTCAGGAAGGGCTGGAAGCCTTCGACGGGACGGTCCTCGCGGTCACCCACGACCGTTGGTTCGCTCGCTCGTTCGACCGCTATCTCGTCTTCGGCTCCGACGGCCGCGTACGGGAGTCACCGGAGCCGGTGTGGGACGAGCGCCGCGTGGAGCGCGCCCGCTGAGCGCTCCGCCGGATGCACGGTGTCGAACCCGCGGACCGGCGGGGGCTGGTCGCGCGGTTCCCCCGCGCCCCTTACTGGGCGCGGGACCGCACCGTCCCCGCCGGACAGGTCACTTCCAGCGCAGCAGTGCGCCCAGTCCGCCGACCGGCACCTCACGCTCCGTGGCCTCGGCCGCAGCCGTCACGGAGATCGCGGGGGCACCGGTCGTCACGACGGACCGCAGCAGCGCGTCGTCCGCGCGGGCCGACAGGGCGTGGTCCTCGGCGAGCCCGAGCGTCCGCAGCTCGGTACGGCGTACGGCCACCTGGTCGGGGTCCTCGCCGACCCACAGCGCCCGGTGCGTGTCGGGTCCCTCGGGGCGGACGAGCAACTCGTCGATGCGGTGCTCACGCGCCGCCTCCACCAGCTCGGCCACGTCCTCCACGGCCCCCGGGCGCCCCTCGGCGTCCGGGCTGCGCGCCGCCAGGAACCTCTCGATCTCTTCGGCGGCCCGGCGGCGTACGTGCTCGGTGCGGACCCGCTCCACGTCCTCGTCCAGCAGCCTGCTGCCCGCCCCGTGCGGGGCCTCGACCACCCGGTCGAGCAGCTGCTGCGGCAGCCGGTCCCGCACGGCATGTCGCTCGCGGTCCTCACCGACGAGAATCAGCAGGTCGGCGCGGGTCTCCTCCTGGCACCCGGCGAGCGCGTCGGCGACCTCCGCCGCGTTGTGCTCCCAGGTGTTCTCCACCCGCAGCTGGAAGTGCCGCTCCGACCAGTCGGACGTGCTCGTGCGGTGCAGTGGCCACTGCCGCCCGGCCACCGCCCCGGCGTCCTCGCCGCCCAGGGCGCCGCGCAGCTCGAACCGCGCGCCCCGCCGGTCGACGTACGCCACCAGGCACACCGGGTCCTCCCCGGCCAGCTCCAGCAGCGGTGCCGTACGGGGCAGCGGGGACCAGAAGGCCTGGTTCGCCGGGGGTGGCGAGGTGAGCGGCGGGTCCAGGACCACCTGGCCGTCGCGGGCGAAGAAGGCCCGGCCGTGCGGCTCGGCGTCGTGGCGCAGCTCCTCCACGGCCCGGAGCACGGCCCGGCAGGTCGCCTCGTCCGCTCCCTGCTCGGCCAGCTCATGGGAGACGGCGGCCGCCGTCAGGGACCGTTCATGGGCCATGGACTCCGATGGCGCGGACGAACCGACGTACACAGAGGCCCAGGGCCCGGGATGTTCGTACAGTGGATGGAGAAACGCGAGATCCATGGCTCCCTCCCGGATGCCGCTCGGGGTAACGCTTGCCGGGCGGGTACCCGGACCTCATGGAGGAACACGAAGATCGGGGTACCACCATGACCGGAGTGCAGCCGGACCAACTGGACGACCAGCAGTTGATGAAGGAGCTGGAGTCGATCCACCGCACCCGCCACGAAACGCTGCTGCATGGATCGAGCGAAGCGCTGCGCACCCACAACGAACGGATGGCGCAACTGGAGGGCGAGTATCTGCGGCGCCATCCGCGCCGGCCGGTCGCCCCGGGCCGCACGCGCGAGGGCGCGCGGGAGCGAGGGCCGGCATGACGTCGGACGCGCAGGCGAGTGCGCTGCTCACCCGGCACGCCGAGGCGCAGGACCTCTTCGGCGTGCGGGTCCACGCGGTGCGCCACGACCAGTGGGGGGCGGGCACCCCCTGCACCGAGTGGACGGTCCGCGACCTCGTCAACCACCTTGTGTCCGAGCAGCTGTGGGTGCCGTCGCTGGTGCGGGACGGCTGCATGATCGAGGAGGTCGGCGACACGTTCGAGGGGGATCTGCTGGGGCCGGATCCCGCGGCGTCCTGGGACACGGCGGCGCATTCCGCGCGGGAGGCGCTCGCGGCGCCGGGTGCGCTCGAACGTACGGTCCATTTGTCGTACGGGGACACTCCGGCGACCGCGTACTGCGCCCAGATGGTCGCCGATCTCGTCGTCCATGCGTGGGATCTGTCGCGGGCGATCGGGTTCGAGGAGCGGCTGCCCGAGGAACTGGTGGGGTTCGCCGTGGAGGAGATCACTCCCTATGCCGGCGACCTGGAGAAGAGCGGGTTGTTCGGGGCGCCGGTGGAGCCGCCGGCGGGCGCGGATACGCAGACCAGGTTGTTGTGTCTGCTGGGGCGGCGACCATAGTTCGAGCGCCGTTGTCCGAGAGCCGGGGAGAGCTCGGGGCTTGATGTGCGTCGCGGGATGCCGGTGCGTGGGGGTTGATCGCGCAGTTCCCCGCGCCCCTGACGGGCCGGGCCTGCCCCTTCGGGGCGGCCCGGCCCGTCACCGTCTCAGCAGCGGGTCGGTGGGCGGTCCCAGTGGCGGTGTGCCGCTATCGCCGCCACGAACTCTCGGACGAAGTCCTCGCCCGCCGTGCCCTGGGCCGTGTCCGTCACGACTCCCCGGTCGGTCACCACGTGGTGGAACTCGGAGGAGAGGCGTACGCCCTCGGGTTGCAGGGCGGCGACGATGCCGACGCCGGAGCCGAGGGCGCCCACGGGTTTGCCGTGGCGGTAGGCGTCGCGGACGAAGCGCATGGCGTCGGGGTCGGTCGACGGGGACGGCGTGGCGACGGGGCCGCCCGGGAGGAGGACCGCGTCGTAGAGGACGGACGCCACGGTCGGCAGAGCGCGGTCCACGGTGTACTCCGCGCCGTCCGAGCCGCGTACGGTGCCGTCCTGGGCCGCGATGGCCTCCACGATCGCGCCCTGAGCGGCCAGGGCCTCCCGCACGCTGGTCACCTGGTCGGCGTCCACGCCGTCGGCGACGAGTACGGCGATCTGGCGGGTGCGGATGGAGCCGGGGCCGCGCTGGGACTCCAGACTGAGCGCGGGGGAGGTGAGCTTGTACGCCACCGGCTCGGCGTCCGTCGGGACCGGGACGCCGATGCCCTTCGCCACCTCGGATGCCAACTCCGGGTCCACCTTGGCCAGTTGCCCGACCGTGCGGGCGCGGACGCTGAGGGCGCCGACCTTGCCGAGTTCGAAGCGGAAGGCGGCCACGATGTGCTGCTTCTCCCAGGGGGCCATGCTGTTCCAGAACATGGCGGGCTGGCTGTGGTGGTCCTTGAAACTCTCGCTGCGGCGGCGGATCTTGGCGCCGTCGACGCGTTCGGCGTAGTGGGTGTAGGCGTTGGCGTCGACGCCCGCGTGGGCGGGGCAGCCGCCGCCGAGGGAGTTCGGGAAGTAGTTCGTGCCGCCGTGGATCGCGGACTGGTGGTAGCCGTCGCGCTGGTTGGTGCGTACGGGCGCCACCGGGCGGTTCACCGGCAGTTGACTGAAGTTGGGGCCGCCGAGGCGGATCAACTGGGTGTCCAGATAAGAGAAGTTGCGGGCCTGGAGCAGCGGGTCGTTGGTGAAGTCGATGCCGGGGACGACGTTGGCGGTGTGGAAGGCGACCTGTTCCGTCTCCGCGAAGAAGTTCTCGGGGTTGCGGTCCAGCACCATACGGCCGATCGGCCGTACCGGCACCTGCTCCTCCGGAATGATCTTCGTGGCGTCGAGCAGATCGAAGTCGAAGGCGAACTCGTCCTCCTCGGGCACGAGTTGGACGCCCAGCTCCCACTCCGGGTACTCGCCGGCCTCGATCGCGTTCCACAGGTCCCGGCGGTTGAAGTCCGGGTCCCGGCCCTGGCACTCCTGCGCCTCGTCCCACACCAGCGAGTGCGTGCCCAGCTTCGGCTTCCAGTGGAACTTGACGAACGTGCCGCGCCCGTCGGCGGTCACGAAGCGGAAGGTGTGCACGCCGAAGCCCTGCATCATGCGGTAGCTGCGCGGGATCGCCCGGTCGGACATCAGCCACATGATCGCGTGCAGTGTCTCCGGTTGAAGGGACACGAAGTCCCAGAGCGTGTCATGTGCGGACGCGCCCGTCGGGATGTCGTTGTGCGGCTCCGGCTTCACCGCGTGCACGAAGTCGGGGAACTTGATGCCGTCCTGGATGAAGAAGACGGGGAAGTTGTTCCCGACGAGGTCGTAATTGCCTTCCGACGTATAGAACTTGGTGGCGAAGCCGCGTACGTCCCGCACGGTGTCCGCGGAACCCTTGGGGCCCTGCACGGTCGAGAACCGTACGAAGACCGGGGTCCGGACCGACGGATCCTGGAGGAACGCGGCGCGGGTGAACTCGGCGCAGGACTCGTACGGTTCGAAGTAGCCGTACGCGCCCGCGCCCCGCGCGTGCACCACCCGCTCGGGTATCCGCTCATGGTCGAAGTGGGTGAGCTTCTCCCGGAAGTGGAAGTCCTCCATCAGCGTCGGCCCGCGCTCGCCGACGGTCAGGGAGTCGTCGGTGTGGTCGACGGCCACGCCCTGGTCGGTGGTGAGGGGGCCCGACGCCGGGTCGTCCGGGTGGGCGGCCTCGCGCTGTCGCTGTTTGCGGTCCATGGGGGAGCTCATCAGGCGGTCTCCTGGGAGAACACATCGAGGAACGCCTCGCAGAACGCCTTGAGGTCGTCCGGTTTACGGCTGGTGATCAGCTTGTTCGGGCCGTGGTCGCAGATCTTGACCTGCTCGTCGACCCAGGTGCCGCCCGCGTTGCGGATGTCCGTGCGCAGGCTCGGCCACGACGTCAGGACCCGGCCGCGGACCACGTCCGCCTCGACCAGCGTCCACGGGGCGTGACAGATCGCGGCGACCGGGCGGCCCCGCTCGAAGAACTCGCGGACGAAGGACACGGCCCGCTCGTCCATGCGCAGGAAGTCCGGATTGGCCACTCCCCCCGGTAGGACCAGCGCGTCGAACGACTCGGCCGGCACCTCGCCTACGACGTCGTCCACGGAGAAGGTGTCCGCCTTGTCGAGATGGTCGAAGGCCTGGACATGGCCGGGCTTCGTCGACACCAGCACGGGCTCGTGGCGGGCGTCCGTCGCCGCCTGCCAGGGGTCGGTCAGCTCGATCTGCTCGACACCCTCGGGTGCGGTCAGAAATGCGATACGCATGGCTGCTCAGTCTCCTTTCACTGTCTTCTTCCGCGTCTTCCTCCGCCGCCTGCGTCCGGCACGGACGCGGTGCGGCGGTTGGTCGTGGTGCGGACACAGCGCGGTCGCCTCGCCGACGTCGACGGTGGGGGACGTCGCGCTGATCTCGGTGACCCGGTCGCGGCTCATCGGGCCACCACCCGCAGGGTGCGCAGCTCCGGGTCCGAGGGGTCCGGCACGTACATGCCGTGCTCCACACCGGACTTGAGGTACTCCATCACCGCCCGGTTGATCCGCTCGCCCGGGCAGACGACCGGTACGCCCGGCGGATAGGGGCTCGCGGGCTCCGCGGCGATCCGGCCCACGGCGTCCTCCAGCGGCACCTGGTCCACCGGGCCGAAGAAGGCGTCGCGGGGAAGCATCACTCCCTCCAGCTCCAGCTCGTCCGGTTCGGGCAGCCGGATGGGCGGCGGTGACGGCAGCGAGTCGCGCCTTTTCACGAGTTCCGTCAGGGCGTCGAGCAGGGCCCCACAGCTCTCCTCCGTGTCGGCGTGGGTCAGTTGGGCGACCACGCGCCGGTGGTCGCCGAGCCCGAGGTCGACCCGGTGGTGTTCGCGCAGCCACTCGACGGCCGCGTAGCCGCTCGCGCCGAGTCCGGACACATCGATGACGACCATCAGCGGGTCGTACGCGAACGCCCGCCCCGCACCGACGAGTTCGGCGCCGCCGAGCGGATCGAGCCCGGGAAGCACGGCCACCTCCTCGCGTACCCGGCCCGCCAACGTCAGTGCCCGGTCGAGGAGTTGACGGCCGCGCTCCACCATCTGCCGCCGCCAGCCGTCCAGCGCCGCCCACATCAGGACCGACGGGCTGGTGGTGTTGAGCAGATCGCCGCGGAGCCTGAGCACGGCCGGATCGACCAGGTCGCCGCGCAGATGGAACACCGAGCCCTGCTCCAGGCCCGCGCCCATCTTGTGCACCGACGTCACACACAGGTCGGCGCCCGCGTCCATCGCCCAACTCGGCAGGGCCTCGTGGAACGGCAGATGCGCGCCCCACGCCTCGTCGACGATCAGCGGCCGGCCGCGCGCGTGGCACACCTCGGCGATCCCGGCGATGTCCGCGCACGTGCCGTACGCCGTGGGCGTGACGAGCAGCATGCCCTTCGCGTCGGGCGCCCGCTCGAAGGCCTCGGCGACCTCCGCCGGGCCCGGCGGATGCGACAGATGGTGTTCGGCGTCCCAGCGCGGACGCACCCACACGGGTTCGATACCGGCCAGGATCACGCCCGCGATCACCGACTTGTGGGCGTTGCGCGTGACGAGCAGCCGCTCGCCGGGCCCGGCGACCGCGAGCATCGACGCCTTCACCGACAGGGAACTACCGCAGGTCGAGAAGTACGCCCGGTCCGCGTCCACCGCGTCCGCCATCAGCTCCTCGGCCCGCTCCAGGACCCGGCCCGACATCCGCCGGTCGTCCAGCCCGTTGAGGGCGAGCACGTCCGACGCGAACACATCGGGGCCGAGCGTCAGCGCGACCCGAGCATCGACACCCGTACCGCCCTTGTGACCGGGCGGCGAGAACGGGCGGCGGCCGGAGCGCCGGTAGTGCTCCAGGGCCTCCAGAACGGGGGTACGGGAGTGGTCGGGCTGCTGTTCCGTGGTCTCCGTGTCGTCGTTCATGGTCTCCGTGTCGTCGCTGTCCGGGCGTCGGCCGGGGCCGCGCCCGGTCCGGCGCGTCAGGTCGGTGAACGGTGTCCGGTCCGGCGTGTCAGATCGGGGACCGCGCCCGGTTCGGCGTGTCAGGTTGGTGACCGGTGTGCGGTCCGGTGTGTCGGCCCGGGACCGTCCCCGGTCCGGTGTGCCAGGCCGGGGCCGTGTCCGGTCCGGCGTCCCAGGCCGGGGGCCGCGCCCGGTCCGGCGTGTCAGGTCGGGGTCGTGCCCGGCCAGGTGTCCGGGTCGGCCCGGCTGATGTCGGCGAGCGCCGACTCCGGGTCCTGCGAGAGAGCCAGGTCGCCGAGGCTGACCATGCCCACCGGGTGCCCGTCCTCCATGACGGGGAGCCGGCGTATCGCGTGGCCGCGCATCAGCTCCACGGCGGCGGACACCGCGTCGTCCGGGCCGATCACGACCGGATTCGGGGTGCAGACGGCCTGGGCGCTCACCGTCAGCGGGTCGGCGCCGTCGGCGACGGCACGCAGGGTGATGTCGCGGTCGGTGAGGACCCCGATGACCTGCCCCTCCGCCGCGACGAGGACATCGCCGATGTCCTGGGCCCGCATCAGCTGCGCCGCCTCGACGAGCGAGGCGTCCGGACGGACCGCCACCACACCTGGCGTCATGACTTCTCTCACGAACTCGGCCATGGCTCTCTGAGCCTTTCGTCGCTCCGCCCCGGCTGCGGGGGCCCGCCCACGTCGGCGTGACGATGCCCGCAGTACCCGCGAGCAGAGGGCCTATGTGTCCCGTTCGTGTGCGGATTCCGTGTCCTCGG
The DNA here is from genome assembly GCF_024612015.1 of Streptomyces sp. CA-210063. Classification (NCBI taxonomy): domain Bacteria; kingdom Bacillati; phylum Actinomycetota; class Actinomycetes; order Kitasatosporales; family Streptomycetaceae; genus Streptomyces; species Streptomyces sp. CA-210063. The sequence goes on along the minus strand of NZ_CP102512.1, from coordinate 1,598,145 downwards.
CCGGGGGCCGCCCGGCGCCGCCCGCGGTTTCGTCCTGGGCGTGGACGACCGCCTCCGCGAGCTGGTGCACCGAGTCGTAGCGCGCCTTCCGGGGCAGCAGCTCCAGGGGCTCCACGAGCCCGTCCGGGGCGTGCCGGCCCCGCAGCACGCGGATCAGCTCGGCGGGGCCCGCCGGGAACGACGTACGGCCCAGGACCCGGGCCAGCTCCAGTTGCAGCGCCTCCACCCGGGCGGGCGCACGGCTCGGCGTCACCGGCCCGTACGTCACCTCCGGGTCGTCCTCGGCGTACGGCTCCGGGTCGTGCCATTCCTCCGTTCGTGTGGGATGCCCCGAACGGAGCAGTCCCTGCAGTTCCTGCTTCATCTCGTCGTCGCGGTGCACGTTCAGCCGGTTGCTGCCTCGCTGCATGACTCCCCTCCAGATCGTCGGTGGCCCCCCGCGTACCCGAAGACCCGGCCTCGACACGGATGCCGTGCGGTGTTCCGCCGGTCGTTCCGCCGGTTCCGTTTGCCGCCCGGGTTTGCCCGTCCGCGCAGGGGAGACCCGGCGAGACACCCCCCACCGAACATTCCCCGGGGAAGGACCGGACTCATGGCGGCTGTCGCTGTGATCATTCCGCTGTTGATGCTCGGCGTCGTTCTGGCGCTGGGCCGCTACGAGGAGATGGTGCTGCCACCCGTCGAGGAGACCGACCGGCCGGAACGGGCCGTGCCGATCCGCTGAACGGGTGAGGACGAGGCCGCGCCCGGTGTCCAGGGCCACCGGGCGCGATTCCCGTCCGTATCCCGCCCGCGCGGCGCCTACTTCCTGTCCTTGCCCTTCTCCTTGTGGCCCGGCAGGAACTCCTGCATCTTCGCCTTGAAGCCCTGCTTGACCACCGACGCCCGGTCGGCGTCACCCTTGAGGAGCGAGGCGGCCGTGGCCTCCATCTGCTCCCAGGTGGCGTGCGGCGGGATCGGCGGTACGGCCGGATCGGTGAGGAACTCGACGACCGCGGGGCCGTCCGCCGCGAGGGCCGCCCGCCAGCCCGGCTCGACGTCCTCGGGCTTCTCGACCCGGATGCCGGTCAGGCCGAGCGAGCGCGCGAAGGCGGCGTACTGGACGTCCGGCAGCTCCTGCGACGGCAGGAAGGAGGGCTCGCCGCCCATCGCCCGCAGCTCCCACGTCACCTGGTTCAGGTCGTGGTTGTTCCAGACGGCCACCACCAGCCGCGGATCCTCCCAGCGATCCTTGTACTTGGCCGCGGTGATCAGCTCCGCCATGCCGTTCATCTGCATCGCGCCGTCCCCGACCAGGGCGATCGCCGGCCGGTCCGGATGGGCGAACTTCGCGCCGATCGCGTACGGCACCCCGCAGCCCATCGTCGCCAGCGTGCCCGACAGCGACCCCCGCATGCCGTCCCGCATGGTGATGTGCCGCGCGTACCAGTTCGCAGCCGAACCCGAGTCCGAGGAGATCATCGCGTCGTCCGGCAGCAGCGGGTCGAGGGCGTGGGCCACGAGCTCCGGGTTGATCGGGTCGGCCGACAGCTCCGCCCGCCGCGCCGTCACCTCGCGCCAGCGCGCCACGGCCGCGCACACCTCGTCGTACCACTCGCGGCCCCGCTCCGGATCGATCAGCGGGATCAGCCGCTCCAGCGTCGCCTTGGCGTCCCCGACCAGGTTCACCTCGTACGGGTAGCGCATCCCGACCATGTGCGGGTCGATGTCGATCTGCACGGCCCGCGCCTTGCCGTACTCCGGCAGGAACTGCGAGTACGGGAAGGAGGAGCCGATGGTCAGCAGTGTGTCGCAGTCGCGCATCAGCTCGTACGAGGGGCGGGTCCCCAGCAGGCCGATCGACCCGGTGACGTACGGCAGTTCGTCGCTCAGCGCGTCCTTGCCGAGGAGCGCCTTGGCGACGCCCGCGCCGAGCAGCTCGGCGATCCGCTCGACCTCGGCGCGGGCCCCGGCGGCACCCTGGCCGATGAGGATGGCGACCTTGTCCCCGGCGTTCAGGATCTCGGCGGCCCGCTCGACCGACTCCGTCGAGGGCACCGCCGTCCACGCGCTTCGGCCCAGGCTGGAGGGGACCATCTTGAACTCGTGGGTCGGCGCCGAGTAGTCCAGTTCCTGCACGTCACCGGGGATGATGACGGCCGTCGGTGCCCGGCGGGCGTACGCGGTGCGGATCGCCCGGTCGAGGACGTTCGGCAGCTGCTCGGGCACGGTCACCGTCTCGACGAAGTCCGACGCCACGTCCTTGAACAGCGTGTGCAGGTCGACCTCCTGCTGGTACGAGCCGCCCATCGCGCTGCGGTGCGTCTGCCCGACGATCGCGAGCACCGGCACATGGTCCAGCTTGGCGTCGTACAGGCCGTTGAGCAGGTGGATCGCCCCCGGCCCCGAGGTCGCCGCGCACACGCCGAGCCGGCCGGAGAACTTGGCGTAGCCGACCGCCTGGAACGCGGACATCTCCTCATGCCGCGACTGGATGAACCGCGGCCGGTCCTCGGCCCGCCCCCAGGCCGCGAGCAGACCGTTGATGCCGTCGCCCGGGTACCCGAATACGTGTTCGACTTTCCACTCGCGCAGCCGCTGCAAGATGTGATCCGCGACCGTGGTGCTCATACTGGACCTCCCGGGGTGTTTTCGCCCGAGTCACCCCGCGGCGAGAGGAAAAACCTGCGTGTGTTTGCCCCGCGTGCTCCGGGGCAGGCGCAGTGCAGTGCTTCGGACAGGAGGCACGTCCGTGGAAGAGGCGATGTGTCCATCACGGGTGTGCCATCCCCTGTGCACGTCCGCGCCCCCACGGTGACCGTCCATCCCAGCACCATCAAGGGAGTTGCGACGCACCATGCGTACTCAGGCAAACGCGAAGCACCACCCTCACGACGACGCCCCCGACACCGCGGAGGCGTTCCGGAAGCTGGCCACGCTCCCCCCGGGCCAGCAGCGGGACACTCTGCGTGAACAGATCATCGAAGCGTGGCTGCCCATGGCCGAACGGCTCGCGGGACGCTTCCGCAGCCGCGGCGAGAGCTACGAGGACCTGCGCCAGGTCGCCTCGCTCGGCCTGGTCAAGGCCGTCGACCGGTACGACCCCGAGCGCGGCAACGCCTTCGAGAGCTATGCGGTACCCACCGTCACCGGTGAGATCAAGCGGCACTTCCGGGACCACATGTGGACCCTGCACGTGCCGCGCCGGGTCCAGGACCTGCGCAACCGGGTGCGGTTCGCCAGCCAGGACCTGTCCCAGACGATCTCCGGCCGGCGGCCCACCGTCGCGGAGATCGCGGAATACGCGAACATGAGCGAGGAGGACGTCCAGGTCGGCCTGGAGGCGCTGGAGAGCTTCACGGCGCTGTCACTGGACGCGGAACTGCCCGGGAGTGAGGACGGGTACTCGCTCAGCGACGCGCTGGGGGAGCCCGACCCCGCGCTCGACACGGTGGTGGACCGCGAGGCCGTGAAGCCTCGGCTGGCCGCGCTGCCGGAGCGGGAGCGGGCCATTCTGTACATGCGGTTCTTCGGGGACATGACGCAGAGCCGGATCGCGGAGCAACTGGGGATCTCCCAGATGCATGTGTCGCGGTTGATCAGCCGGTGCTGTGATCGGCTGCGGGATCAAGTGATGCGGGATGTCGCGTAGAGCCGTGGAGCGCGGGGCTGTGTGCGGATGCCGGTTTGTTGTGGCTGGTCGCGCCCACGCGGCGGAGCCGCACATGGACACAGTCCCGCGCCCCTCATGGGGCGCTGCCCCACGGGTCGCGTTCCATGGCCAGGGCGATGTGGCGGGACATGGTGTCCATCGCCTGGGCCTCGGCCATCGAGAAGGCCAGGCGGGCTCCTGAGCGGAAGAGGGTCAGGACGGCTTTGATGCGACCGTTCGGGGCCGGTAGGGGGACGGTCAGGAGAGAGGTCACGTTCGCTCTCACCAGGACCGGGGCGCCGGAGCTGTCGTGGCCGAAGGCGTCGGGGTCGGCGGGGCGGATCTGCAGGGCCGGGGAACCGCCTCGCGCGGCGTCGACGACGAGGGGGCAGGTGGCGGGGTTCTGGGCCTTCAGGAGCTTCGCCTCTCCCTCGGAGGGGGCCAGGACCGTCGTACGGGTGAGGCCGGGGCTCGCCGTGTCGGCGATCACCCAGTCGGCGAAGCGGCCGTGCAGGACGTGCGCCGCCCGGTCGAGGGCCGCCCCGGCGGGTGCGGTGAGCAGGGCCGTGGTCATGGCGTCCACGAGGTCCATGAGGGCCGCGTGGCGCGTGGTCTCGGTGAGGTTGGGCAGGGGGCGGCGGGGCTCGACGGTGGGCATCCCGTCGCCCGCCGGCTGCAGGACGACGAGGACCGTGTTGCGCGGCTCGCTGCTCGGACGCAACGCGGTGAGCGTGGCGCGCACCGGTAGCGAGGGGCGCTGCTGGAGGTGGACGTTGAGGCTGCGGTCGCCCTCGCCCCGGGCCACGGCCGCCGCCTGGGAACGGAACGCCGCCCGGTCGGCGTGGACGAGGAACCCGCTGAGCGGACGGCCCGTCGCATAGCCGGACCGTACGCCCGTGAAGGCGGTCGCGGCCTGGTTGAGGCGACGCACCACGGTCTCCCGGTCCACCAACACCACGGGCAGGGGCAGGCATTGGAAGACGGCCTTCAGTAACTGGTGTTCCTGGGCGGCGGACGAGGCACCGCCGGAGGGGCCCGACGTGGTGAGCCGTTCGTACCAGGGCCACAACCGGTCGGCGACATGGTCGAGTTCGAAGATCGCCGCGTCCAGCACGGTCGGGAGATCGCCGGTCGGCACCGAGCGGGCGGCCTTGAGCTCCGCGACACGGCGGACGAAATCCGCGAGTTCCTCACCGAATTCGTCCGTCTGCGTCATGCGACGAACCTAACGCCTGAAGGGCGCCCGGGGGACGGCCGGATCGAAAGCGGGACGACTCGTTTTCCGCGCAGGTGAGCGGGAAGGCGACCGGAAGAGGAGGCGTGCACTATGCCGGAAACCGAACACCTCGGCCTTCTGGGCAGGGAATCACCGGAATCGACGCATCCGGGCAGGAGGCTCTCCGAACTCGTCGAACAGGCCGCGCGCTGCACCCACGACTGCTGCGGTGCCAGCAGTGTGGCCTCCGACCGCGGCACCGAACGCTCCGCCGCGGTCACCCACCCGGACCTCGCCGGACTGGTCTCCGTCCAACTGCGCTCGGGCGACGGGCCGATCCCGGCTTCGCTGGAGCGTGGTGAACCCGTCGACTCCGCCGATCTGCTGCGGGAGGAACGCTGGCCGGAGTACCGGGCCGTGGCCCTCGACGCGGGCGTACGCTCCAGCGTCACGCTCCCCTTCCGCCGCTCGGGCCTCACCGTGACCCTCAGCCTCTACAGCTTCCGCCCCCACACCCTGGGCGACGCTCCCCACGGCCCCGCCCGCGCCCTCGGCGACCTCGCCGCGACCTGCATCGTCCGCGACCGTTCCTACCGGGACGCACTCACCGAACTCGGCCAACTCGGCACCGCCCTGCGCACCCGCCCCGTCGTCGACCAGGCCTGCGGCATGGTCATGCACATCCTCGGTTGCGACGCCGACACCGCGTTCACGGTCCTCCGCCGTATCTCCCAGGGCACCAACCGCAAGCTCTCGGACGTGGCATCAGCGGTGGTGGAGAAGAGGGGCAGGGGTTTGGACCGAGAACTGGTCTCACTTTCCAACTGAGTCGAGCCGGGCGCCCCGAAGGGGCGCGGGGCTGTGTCCATGTGCGGCTCCGCCGCGTGGGCGCGACCAGCCACGACTCACCCGCAGCCCGCAACGGACCAGGCACACCAACGGCGCTCAACGGCTCAACCCAGCGGAGCGCAAGGTCACCCGGTCGGCCGCCCCACGTCCCGCGAATGGTGCCCGGCGGCGCGCGCCCCGCCGGGCTCGGCGCTCTGATGGACGCGGGGCACGGCGGTCGTGCCCCGCCCGCCGGAGCCGGCCGAAGGAGCCCCACCCATGCGCCGCATAGCCCGTGTCCTGTCCGCCACTGCCCTGACCGGTGCCGTCCTGGGCGCCGCCGCCCCGGCCGCGTACGCCGACTCGGCGGCCGAAGCGAGCCCGCAGACCGCCGATCCGGGCGGCACGCTCACGATCTCCGTCGCCTGCGACCCGACCGACGGCCCCGCCCCCGAATCCATCGACGCCAGCTCGCAGGCCTTCGAACAGGGCACCGTCACACTGCAACGCCTCCCCGGCGACGACGACTCCGCGGCCGGTCCTTCCTACGAGGGAACCGCCACGATCGCGCCCGCCGCGGACTTGGAGATCGACCCCGACGCGTCGGACTCCCCCTCCGAGTGGGGCGTCGACGGCACCTGCCCGACGGCCCCCGGCGGCGAGGCCGAACAGTGGAGCGCCGCCTTCGATGTCTCCCACGGCGACAAAGAGCAGGACCCCGCACACGAGCCGATGCAGCAGCCGACCCATGAGTCCGACCACCAGCCGACCCACGGGTCCGACCACCAGGCCACCCACGAGTCCGACCACCAGCCTGCCCATGAGCCCGACCACCAGGCCACCCACCAGCCCACCCATCACTCCACGCACCACCCCGCGCCGGTCCAGCGCGGCGTCCACGCGGGCGGCGGCGGTGCCTTCACCGACTCCGTCCCGGCCCTCGTCGCCGGCGGCCTCCTCGTCGCGGGCGCACTCGGAGCCGCAGTGCACCGACTCCACCGCCGGAGCCGGTGGACGCCATGAGCGGCCTTGAAGCACTGACCGGCCCGAACCACTACCGGCCCGAACCACTACCGGCCCGAACCACTACCGGCCCGAACCACTACCGGCCGGAACCGTGACCGGCCCGACCTCCGGACCAGCCCGAGTGTCTGACCGTCCGGAATCATGACCACTCGGCACCATGATCGGCCGGAGTCGCGGACGGTCGCCCACCGCCGTGCGTCACCTCTGTGACCTGCGCAACCCGTACGGGTGCCCATGGGGCGCGTGAGCCTGGGTACTGACAGGCCGAGGGTGTGCACGGCGCCTCCCGTGGCACAGCGCGTGCCACAACGGGGCACACCCGTCGCGTGACGGAGCACCATCGACATCCCGGAGCGCGAAGCGCCGAACGAGGCACCACGACTGCGCGGAGGCACATATGCGGCGGACGGATCCGGAAGGGCACGGCCCAGTCCGCTTCGGCCCGCCCCTTCCCGCCCAGGGGCTGCCCCTCCTGCCGGAACTGGCGGCCGTGCTCTCCGCCGCCGCGGGCCACCCCCACGCCGTACCCCCGGGCGGCTCACCCGCGCTCCTGGACGCCGCCTGCGGCTACTGGGACCGGCGCGGGCTGCCCACCGAGCGGGACAGGGCTGTGGCCGCCCCCGGCGCCCCCGCCCTGCTCCTCGCGCTGACCGCCGCGATCGGCGGCGACGTCCTGCTCCCACGGCCCTGTGCCGCCTGGTGGGAACCCCAGGCGCGGGCGTTGGGCAGATCCGTGTTCCACGTGGCCACGCCCGCCGAATGCGGGGGCGTGCCGGACCCGTACGCGCTGCTGGAGACCGTGCGCAGGATCCGGGCCGAGGGCGGCGACCCTCGGCTGCTCGTGCTGTGCGTCGCGGACGATCCGACCGCCACCGTCGCCCCGCCCGAACTGGTGCACGAGACCATGGAGGCGGCCATGGGGGAGGGGCTGCACCTGGTCAGCGACGAGACCTGGCGCGACACCCTGCACGATCCGCACGACACCGTGCTGCTCAGTCCTGCCGAGATGCTGCCCGACCGGGTCACCGTCGTCACCGACCTCGCCGGACCCTTCCTGCCGCCCGGCTGGCCCGCCGCCATCGCCCGTTTCCCGGCCGACGGGGACGGTACGGGCCTGCGCGACCGGGTCCTCGACGTGCTCACCGCGCTCGGCGCCCGGGTCGCCACCCCGGTCGCCGCGGCCGCCGCGTACGCCCTCGACGAGCCCGCCGCCGTCAGCGAACGGCTCGCCATCGCCGTACGCCTGCACGCGCGCGTCGCCGCCGCCGCGCACCGGGCCGTGGTGACCGCCGGGGCGCTCGCGCTGCCTCCGCGCGCCGGGCGTCATCTGTACGCCGACCTGGCCCCGCTGCGCTCGGCTCTCGCCACGCGAGGTGTCGGTGACGCCCAGGAGGCGGAGGACTTCCTCACCGCCCGGCTCGGGATGCCCGCGCCGGGCGGCCACCGGTTCGGGGACGACCTCGGGGAGCTGCGCGTCCGGCTGTCCACCGATCCGTTCCTCGGCACCACCGACGCGGAACGGGCGGAGGTCCTCGCCGCGCCGGATCCCCTGGAACTACCTCATGTGGAACGCGCGTTGACCCTTTTCGGAGCGGCTTTCGAGGATCTTCGATGACGAGGGTTCTCCGGCCGACGAGCCCCGACCAGTTCCTCCCCGGCCAGTTCCTCCGCGACGAATTCCTCCCCGGCCAGTTCCTCCGCGACGAGTTTCTCCCTGACGTCAGTGACCACGACCCCCAGCGACCCCTGGCCGCCTTCAGCGACGACGATCCTTCCTGACGAAGCTCAGCGACGGGAGCCTCCTCGATGACGCAGCAGTCCGAGTCGACCACCTCGGCGACCACCTCCGCGACGACCACTGAGGACACCGACGATCCGGCGTCCATGTCACCGTCCATGTCACCCTTCGCCCGCCCCCTCACGCCCCCGCCGCTCGCCGAGCCCCGCCCGCTCGGCGAGCGCCGCCGCTGGCCTCGCTCCTTCGCCGACCGGCTCACCACCCCCCTGCCCGGCCTGAAGGCCTTCGCCCGCTTCGCCCGCGAGGGCTCGGTCCGGCCGGGGGCCGAGGGGCTCGTCGACATCCCGCGACTGCCGTACGAGCCAGGCCCGCTGCCTCGCGTCGACACGCGTACCGTCGCCGTCTCCTGGGCGGGGCACGCGAGTTGGGTGGTGCGGATCGGCGGGCTCACCGTCCTCACCGACCCCGTCTGGTCCCGCCGGATCCTCGGCACCCCCGCGCGGATCACCCCCGTCGGCATCGCCTGGGAGGCGCTGCCCCGCGTGGACGCGGTCGTCATCAGCCACAACCACTACGACCACCTGGACGCCCCCACCCTGGCCAGACTCCCGCGCGACACCCCGGTCTTCGTGCCCGCCGGACTCGGCCCCTGGTTCCGGCGGCGCCGGTTCCGCCGGGTCACCGAGCTGGACTGGTGGGAGGCCGCCGAACTCGACGGCGTCCGCTTCGACTTCGTCCCGGCCCACCACTGGTCCAAGCGCACCCTCACCGACACCTGCCGCTCACTGTGGGGCGGCTGGGTCCTCACGGCACCCGACGGCCATCGCCTCTACTTCGCCGGGGACACCGGCTACGGCCACTGGTTCTCCCTCATCGGCCGCCGCTACCCCGACATCGACCTGGCCCTCCTCCCCATCGGCGCCTACGACCCCCGCTGGTGGCTCAGCGACGTCCACTGCGACCCGGAGGAGGCGGTACGCGCCTTCCAGGACCTGCGCGCCCACCGCATGGTCCCCATGCACTGGGCGACGTTCGTCCTCTCGGCGGAACCGGTACTGGAACCGCTGACGCGAGTACGGGCGGCCTGGAAGGCGGCGGGCCTACCACGAGAGGATCTATGGGACCTGCCGATCGGCGCATCACGAGTGCTCGACTGAGACCGCCGGGGCACCCCCGCGCCCTTCAGGGGCGCGGGGAACTGCGCGACCAGCCACAACGAACCCGCAGCCCGCAACGCACCACAAGCCTCGAGCTCTCACCGGTTCTCAGCGACCCACCCGTCGCCACACACTCGGCACCACACTGATCAGCAACGTCAACACAACCGCCGCCAAAACCCCTTCCCACGGCTCCGCGAACAACGACCCACCCACAATGCCGATCAACTGATACGTCACGGCCCACGCGAGGCACGCCGGCAGATTCCCCCGCGCGAACCGCCGCAACGGCATCTTCGCCAGCAGACACGCCAGCATCACCGGAATCCGCCCGGCCGGCATCAGCCGCGACAGCACCAGCACGGTCACCCCGTGGTCGTCGAGCTTCGCCTGGGCCTGGGTCAGCCGGTCCTCCTGCGCCCGGCGCCGAATCGCCTCCAGCCAGCGGGAACCGTTCTTCGAGCCCATCCCACGCCGCCCCAGCCAGTACAGCGCGACATCCCCGAGGAACGCGGCCACCGAAGCCACCACGAACACCAGCAGCAGCGCGAACGGCGCCGTCTGATGGAACGCCACCACGGCCGCCGAACTGACCAGCGCCCCCGTCGGCACCACCGGCACCAGCGCCCCGACGAGCACCAGCAGGAACAGCGTCGGATAGCCGATCGCCTGCTGCGTGGACTCGTGCGGCAGAGGGCTGCTCACGGCGGCCAGGACGATCACCGGGTGTCCTCCACGACCTCTGCCGGCCGTCGTCTCATCGCGCCACCCCCGGCCGTACGCTTTCCCCGTGCCCGAGCCGGTGCACGGCCACCTCGGGGGCGCGTGCGGCGGCGAGGCGGACGAACTCCTCGCCGGGGGCGTGGAATTCATGGGGGCGCACGGCGTCCATGCCGATCGGCCAGTACGTGCCGTAGTGCACCGGCACCGCGCTCCGGGGCGCAAGCAGCGCAAGCGCCTCCGCCGCGCGCCCCGGGTCCAGATGGCCCTCGCCGAGGTACGGTCCCCAGCCGCCGACCGGCAGCAGCGCCACGTCGACCGGCCCGACCTCCTTGGCCATCGACTCGAACAGCCCGGTGTCCCCGGCGAAGTACGTCCGCGCGTCACCCTCGATCACAAAGCCGAGCGCGGGCGAACGATGCGGCCCGACCGGCAGTCGCCGCCCGTCGTGCCGCGCGGGCACCGTACGTACGACCAGGTCACCGACCCTGATCTCGTCCCCGGGCGCCACCTCGCACAGCCGCAGATGCGTCAGCCTGCGCAGCCGCGGCACCTGGCGCGCCGCGCCCTTCGGCACCACCAGCCGCGTACCCGGGGCGAGCCGGGCCAGCGAGGGGACGTGCAGATGGTCGGCGTGCAGATGCGACACCAGTGCGACATCCGCGACCGCCGCCTCCGGTGGGGGAGGCGCACCCCGGCGCCTGCGCAGATGCGCGAGCCGGCGCGTGAAGAGGGGGTCGGTGAGCACCCGCGTGCCCGAGTCCTCCACGGTGCAGGTCGCATGACCCCACCAGGTGATCTCCACCGGCACTCCGTTCGCCTCCTTCGCGCTACTCCCCCGAGCGTACGTGCTGGAGTAGGGTCTGCGGCCTGGGTCTGAGGGGGACACCGTGGGAGACAAGGGAGACAAGAGTGGCGCCTACGGTACGGCGTGCCCGGACGCGGCTCGCGGCCGCGGTGGGGCGGCCCCGCGTGGCGCCGTCGTGCGGGTCGCGGCCATAGCGAGCCTGACGCCGTTGGAGGAGCTGGAGGCCGATCCCTTCCTGGTCGACTCCCGCAGCCAGCACGCCATGTGCGCCCGCTGGGCCGCCGAGCGCGGCTATGTGGTGACACGCGAGCTGCTCGTTCGCGGGCTGCGCCCCGACCACAGCGCCCTGTGGGCCGACGTCGACGCCGGCCTCGTCGACCTCTTCGTCGCCCCCAGCCGCCGCGTCCTCGAACGGGCCCTCGCCTCCGTCGACGACTTCACCGCCGAATGCGCCCGCCGCGGCATCCGCGTCGAAACCGTCGGCCACGCCGAACCCGCCTACGACGCCCAGATGAAGGCCAGCGTCCACCGCCGCCTCTCCATGCCGACAGCGGGCTACGACGGCCGCTGAGCGGGAGCGAGGGGACTGTTTCAAGCGCCGGGCGCCTGTGCGCCCCTTCAGGGGCGCGGGGAACTGCGCGACCAGCCCCATACGACCCGCAGTCCGCAACGCACAGCACGTCTCGAGCTCTTCCGGGGCCGTACTCCGCCTCTGCCTCCATGCCACCCGGAATGCCACCCCGGCGCCCCCACCCCCTATGACAGGCTGGGCCCAGGATCAGGACGGTAAAGGTGGCCGAACGTGGGCGGTGGTCGTTGGCGGAGCCTACTGCGCGGGATCTGGCGGATGCTGGCCGTATGGGCGGTGTCCACACTGACGCTGCTGGCGCTCGCGGGCGCGCTGCCCGACTTCCGACTGCAGTCCCGGACCGGCGAGAGCGCCACACAGATCGGGGTGACCGCGGCCCTCGGGGCCGGGGCGTTCGGCCTGCTGTCCTCGCTCGTGTGGCCGCTGCTGGTGCGCGCGTTGCTGCTCGTACCGGCCCTCGTTCTCGGCCTGCTCGTCTTCTTCCTCAACGGCTCGCTGCTCCTGGTCGCGCTGTGGATCAGCCCCTCCGGCCAGGGTGAGGCCGAGCCCGAGACCGCCGTGGTGGTCGCCGCGGTGATGTCCGCCGTCGCCTCCGCCACCGGCGGTGCCCTCGCCGTACGGGACGACGACGCGTACCGGCGCCGTCTGTACCGGCTGGCCGACCGCCGCCGCAGGCACGCCGAGGGCCGTCCGGGACCCGCCGGACCCGGCACCCTCTTCCTCCAACTCGACGGCGTCGGCCACGACGTGCTGGAGGCGGCGACGGAGAAGGGACTCATGCCGACCGTGGCCACCTGGCTGGGCCGTCCGCCGACCGGGACCACCCACCCCCGGCCCACCCACCGGCTCACGCCGTGGCGCACCGACTGGTCGAGCCAGACCGGCGCCAGCCAGCTCGGCATCCTGCACGGCAGCAACCACGACGTGCCGGCCTTCCGCTGGTACGAGAAGGATCGCCGGGAGGTGATGGTCTGCAACCGGCCCGCCAGCGCCGCCGAACTCCAGCGCCGGGCCATCGACCGCACCGGCGACGGCGGCCTGCTCACCGTCGACGGCGCCAGCCGCGGCAACCTCTTCAGCGGCGGCGCCGACCAGCTCGCGCTCGTCCTGTCGATCGCGGCCCGCCGGGGCAGGCGCAACCGGTCCCGCGCCGGGTACTTCGCCTACTTCTCCGACCCCGCCAACGCCGTCCGCACCGCCATGTCCTTCGTCGCCGACGTCGGGCGGGAGATCGGCCAGTCCACCCGCGCCAGGTTCGCCGAGCAGCGGCCCCGCGTCGCGCGCGGCGGCCTCTACCCCTTCATCCGCGCCTTCGCGACCGTCGTCGAACGCGATGTCGTCGTCTCCGCGGTGATCGGGGACATGTTCGCGGGCCGCGCGGCGATCTACGCGGACCTGGTGGCGTACGACGAGGTCGCCCACCACTCCGGCCCGCACAGCCGGGACGCCGCGAAGGTCCTCGAACGCCTCGACCGTTCCCTCGCGCTGATCGCCCAGGTCGCCGAACACGCCCCGCGCGCCTACCGGATCGTGCTCCTCTCCGACCACGGCCAGAGCCCCGGCGAGACCTTCCTCGGCCGCTACGGCCTCACCCTCGGCAACCTGGTCCGCGCCGGCTGCGGCCTGCCCGTACCGCGCCGCGCCCGGCGCACCCACAGCGGCGCCGAGGCACGGGCGGCCGTACGGGCCGCGCTGCGCATCCCCGTGGAGGAGGGCGTCGAGGAGTACCGGCCGACGCGCCGTTCCGAGCCGATCGTGCTCGCCTCCGGCAACCTCGGCCTCGTCTCCTTCCCGGACGTGCCGCACCGGATGAGCCGCGAGGAGATCGACGCCCGTCACCCGGCCCTGCTCTCCACGCTCGCCAACCACCCGGGCATCGGCTTCGTCCTCGTCCGCAGCGAGGAGCACGGCGGTCTCGTACTCGGCGCGCACGGCGCGGAGATCCCGGTCGACGAGCTGAGCGACGAACACCCGGGCCCACTCGCCGACTTCGGCCCCGGCGCCGCCGAAGCCGTACGCCGCACGCACGGCTTCCCGCACGTCGCCGACATCATGGTCAACTCCTGGTACGACCCGGCCGACGGCGAAGTCCTCGCCTTCGAGGAACAGATCGGCTCCCACGGCGGCCTGGGCGGCTGCCAGGCCCGCCCCTTCCTCATGTCTCCGCTGGCCCTGTCGGACCCGGCCGAGGACGACGAGGAACTGGTCGGCGCCGAGCAGATCCACCGCGTACTGAGGCGATGGCTCCGCGAGGCGAACGGCCCCCAAGTACCACTGGCCCACGACAGCGCGCCCCAAAGGGGCGCGGGGAACTGCGCGACCAGCCACGACGAACCCGCACCCGCCAACGACCAGAACCCGGCAGACGCATAGGCACCCGGCCCACGAATAATTCGGCTGCGCCCCGCAGAGAGCTCGCACACACTGTTCGCACCGGACGCCCCACACCGCGCGTCCACGCGAACACCCCCGGAGCCCACACTTTGCAGGCAGCCGCCACCGTCACCCCTTCCCGTCTCCCCGACCTCCTCCTGGGCCTCGCCACCGTGCGCCCCGTCTTCGTCTGGGGCGCCCCCGGCATAGGCAAGTCCTCCCTCGTGCGGGACTTCGCCGAGTCGCTGGGCCTGGAGTGCGTGAGCCTCCTCGGCACGCAGCTCGCGCCGGAGGACCTGATGGGCGTACCGCAGATCCGCGACGGTCGCTCGGTGTTCTGCCCGCCGGAGGCGATCGCCCGCGACGAGCCGTACTGCCTGTTCCTTGACGAGCTGAACGCGGCCACCCCGGATGTGCAGAAGGCCTTCTACTCGCTGATCCTGGACCGCCGTATCGGCGCCTACGAACTGCCGAAGGGTTCCATCGTCATCGGCGCCGGCAACCGCGCCACCGACAACGCCCTCGCCCGCCCCATCGCGTCCGCCCTCGTCAACCGCCTCACCCACGTCCACCTCGAGGCCTCGGCGAAGGACTGGCTGGCGTGGGCCGCGGGCAGCGGCATCCACCCCTGGATCCTGGACCACCTCACCGACCGCCCGGACCACCTGTGGTCCAAGCCGCCGAAGACCGAGGAGCCGTTCTCCACGCCCCGCTCCTGGCACATGCTCTCCGACGCGTTGCACTCCTTCGGGCGCGACCTCGACGAGGAGACCCTGAAGGTCCTCGCACACGGCACGCTGACGCCGGCGCACGCGGTCGCCTTCTGCGGCTACGTCAAGATCGTGCGCAGCCGGTTCGGCATCGAGGCGATCCTCAAGGGCGAGGCCGGCTGGCCCCACCGCCTGGAGGACCGCGACCTGCTGTACTACCTCGCCGACTCCTTCCGCGGCCGGCTGATCAAGGAACTGCCCGCGAGCAAGCAGCACATGTCGGTGAACGGGCGGCAGACCGCGTACCGCGCCAAGTCCCTGCTGGTGCAGCTCGCCGAGATCTCCGTCGAGGTCGCCCAGACCGTCATCGCCGGCGACCCCGACGGCAACCCCGTCCTGCCCGCCTGGTTCCTCGTCGAGGCCGCCCGGGACATGCCCCGGCTGGTGGAAGCGCGTCGATGAGCGCGGCCGGCGGCAAGGGGAAGGGCAAGGGCAAGAGCAAGGGGAACGGCAAGCGGAAGACTCAACGGGACCTCGCCGGTGAGGCGTTCGAGGCGGGGCTGGCGACGGTGCGGGCCAACTCCGCGCTGCGCGCGGTCCGTTTCAGCACCTGCCGCAAGGAGAAGTGCGATCTCGCGCCCCGCGACGGCCTCGTCCGCGTCGACTCCGAGGGCGTCCTGCACGCGCACCCCGACCGGCTCGCCACCCCCGAATCCTGGGCCTGGGCCATCGCCCACGCCGCCATCCACCTGGGCTTCGGGCACGTTCCGGCGGCCCAGGGCGTGCGCGAACAGCCCGACCGGTTCGACCTCGCCGCCCGCTGCGTCGCCGTCAACCGTTTCCTGCTCACGTTCCCCGTCGGTCTGACGCCCGAGAACCTGCCCGCCCGCTATCCGGACGGCGACGAGGAGCGCCTCGCCGCCCGCTGGCGCCGCGACGGGCTCCCGGCGGCGTACGAGCGCTGCGGCACGGCCGGCGGCGAGCCCGACCAGCTCCTGCTGTCCTGGCCCACATGGCAGGGACAGCCCCCGGACTGGCAGCTCGCCTTCGCGTACGCCCTCACCAGCACCATGTCCGCCGCGATGGACATGGCGGGCGGCCGCCGCGAGTCCCTCGACGACGAACCGGTCCGCAAGCGGCCCTGGGAGAAGGCGCTGAGCTGG
The DNA here is from genome assembly GCF_024612015.1 of Streptomyces sp. CA-210063. NCBI lineage: Bacteria > Bacillati > Actinomycetota > Actinomycetes > Kitasatosporales > Streptomycetaceae > Streptomyces > Streptomyces sp. CA-210063. The sequence continues at coordinate 1,582,186 of NZ_CP102512.1, read as the reverse complement.
TTCATCTCCTCCTACCCGCTGCTCGGCGGCATCGCGGCCGGCATCAGGATCGTCGCCGACGTCGAACTCGCCCACGCCCACGGCATCGCCATCGCGGCCGTCGACGCGGAGGCCGGCGAGATCTACATCAACCCGCTCCGGCAGTTCGAGGACGAGGAATGGCGGTTCATCCTCGCCCACGAGATGCTGCACGCCGCCCTGCGCCACGGCGACCGCTGCGGCACCCGCGACCCGTATCTCTTCAACGTCGCCGCCGACTACGTCATCAACGACTGGCTGCGCGAGATGCGGGTCGGCACCATGCCCGACGGGCTGCTGCACGACCCCGCGCTGGCCGGCCTGTCGGCCGAGGAGGTGTACGACCGGATCGTCGGCGACCTGCGCCGCATACGCCGGCTGTCCACCCCGCGCGGCAAGGGCGCCGGTGACATCCTCGGCGGCCCGCTCGGCTCACCCCGCGACTACGTGGACCTCGACGAGTTCTACCGCCGGGGCCTCGCCCGGGGGTTCGATCTGCACGAGCGGCAGGAGCGTGGTCTCCTGCCCGCCGGCCTGGTCGAGGAGATCCGCGCCCTCAGCCACCCGCCGCTGCCCTGGGACGCCCGACTCGCCCGCTGGTTCGACGAGTTCGTGCCCAGCCCACAGCCCGTACGGACCTACGCGCGCCCCTCGCGCCGTCAGTCGGCCACCCCCGACATCCCGCGCGCCGGACGGTATGTCCCGCCCGAGGAGATCGCCCGCTGCACCTTCGGCGTCGTCCTCGACACCTCCGGCTCCATGGACCGGGTACTGCTCGGCAAGGCGCTGGGCGCGATCGCCTCGTACGCCGCGGCCCGTGACGTACCGGCCGCCCGGGTCGTGTTCTGCGACGCGGCCCCGCACGACGCGGGTTTCCTGCCGGTCACCGAGATCGCCGGGCGCGTCCGCGTCCACGGGCGCGGCGGCACGGTGCTGCAACCGGGCATCGACCTGCTGCACCGGGCCGACGACTTCCCGCCCGGCGCGCCCGTCCTCGTCATCACGGACGGCTGGTGCGACGTGCTGCGCGTGCGGCGCGAGCACGCCTATCTCATTCCACAGGGTGCTCGCCTGCCGTTCACCGCGCGTGGGCCGGTGTTCAGGGTGAGATGAGCCTCGCACGCGCCGGAGTGTGATCGGATGGGGGTCACGGAACCCGGCAACGGGACCCCGGCATCGTGACCCACAGAAAGGACTCATCGTGGCCACCACGCGCACCGCACACACCGTCTGGGAAGGCGAACTGCTCAAGGGCAGCGGCACCGTCACCTTCGACTCCTCCGGCATCGGTTCGCAGCCGGTGTCGTGGCCGTCGCGCGCGGAGCAGGCGAACGGCAAGACCAGCCCCGAGGAACTGATCGCGGCCGCCCACTCCAGCTGCTTCTCCATGGCGCTCTCGCACGGCCTCACCGGCGCGGGCACCCCGCCCACCCGGCTGGAGACGAAGGCCGACGTGACCTTCCAGCCCGGCGAGGGCATCACCGGCATCCACCTCACCGTCCGTGGCGAGGTCCCCGGCCTGGACGCGAACGGCTTCCAGGAGGCGGCCGAGGGCGCCAAGAAGAACTGCCCGGTCAGCCAGGCCCTGACCGGCACGACCATCACCCTGACGGCCGAACTGGCCTGACCCGCGGGTCCCGGACGCCGGACAGGTCGCCTTCCCAGGGCACCTGTCCGGCTTTCGTGGTGTCACGGCTGCCGAGCGGACCCCGTCGTCCCGGGTGCGCGGGTGGACCGTGGCGAGCGCCAGCGCGGTCCGCACGGTGGTCGACCAGCGGTCCTGGCGGCTGCTCTTCGGCACGGTCGGCAGGACACTGCGCCTGGCGCACGCCGTCCGCAGACGCCTCCAGGCCTCCGCACGCCCCATTGACAAGAGCCCACTCAAGTTTTGTGCTGGAGGCGGGAACACCTGGCGGACCTTGCTGGAAGGAGACGGCGATGGCACGTGCGGTCGGGATCGATCTCGGTACGACGAACTCGGTGGTGGCCGTACTGGAAGGCGGCGAAGCAACCGTCGTCGCCAACGCGGAGGGGCAGCGGACCACTCCGTCCGTGGTGGCGTTCGCCAAGAACAACGAGGTCCTCGTGGGCGAGGTCGCCAAACGGCAGGCCGTGACGAACGTGGAGCGCACCGCCCGATCCGTCAAACGCCATATGGGCGACGGGAGTTGGCGCTTCCCCGAGCAGGGCTCCGTGGACGGCACCCGCTACCGGGCCCAGGAGCTGTCCGCGCGCGTCCTGCAGAAGCTGAAGCGGGACGCCGAGTCGTATCTCGGGGAGGACGTCACCGACGCCGTCATCACCGTGCCCGCGTACTTCGACGACGCCCAGCGGCAGGCGACCAAGGAGGCGGGGGAGATCGCGGGCCTGAAGGTCCTGCGGATCATCAACGAACCCACGGCCGCGGCCCTCGCCTACGGCCTGGACCGGGGCGAGGAGCAGACCGTCCTCGTCTTCGACCTCGGCGGCGGCACCTTCGACGTCTCGCTCCTGGAGATCGGCGACGGGGTCATCGAGGTCAAGGCCACCAACGGCGACACACACCTCGGGGGCGACGACTGGGACCAGCGGGTCGTCGAGTACCTCGTCAAGAAGTTCAAGGGCCAGTACGGCATCGACCTCGGCAACGACAAGATGGCGCTGCAACGGCTGCGCGAGGGCGCGGAGAGGGCCAAGATCGAGCTGTCCAGCTCCTCCGAGACGTCCGTCAACCTGCCGTACATCACCGCCTCCGGGGAGGGGCCGCTCCACCTGGAGGAGAAGCTGACGCGCACTCAGTTCCAGGAGCTGACCGCCGACCTGCTCGACCGCTGCAAGACGCCCTTCCACCAGGCCGTCAAGGACGCGGGGGTCAAGCTCGCCGCGATCGACCACGTCATCCTCGTCGGCGGCTCGACGCGCATGCCCGCCGTGACCGACCTCGTGAAGGAACTCACCGGCAAGGACCCGCACAAGGGTGTGAACCCCGACGAGGTGGTGGCCATGGGCGCCACGCTCCAGGCGGGAGTCATCCGCGGCGATGTGAAGGACGTCCTGCTCCTCGACGTCACCCCGCTGTCCCTGGGCATCGAGACCAAGGGCGGCATCATGACGAAGCTGATCGAACGCAACACGACGATTCCCACCCGCCGTTCGGAGATCTTCACGACGGCGGCCGACAACCAGCCGTCGGTCGGCATCCAGGTCTACCAGGGCGAGCGGGAGATCGCCGCCTACAACAAGAAGCTGGGCGTCTTCGACCTCACCGGGCTGCCGCCGGCGCCGCGCGGCGTGCCGCAGATCGAGGTGGCCTTCGACATCGACGCCAACGGCATCATGCATGTGTCGGCGAAGGACCTGGCGACCGGCCGCGAACAGAAGATGACGGTGACCGGGGGCTCCGCCCTCCCCAAGGACGACATCGACCGCATGATGCGGGAGGCCGAGCAGTACGCCGACGACGACCGCCGGCGCCGCGAGGCCGCCGAGACCCGCAACCACGCCGAGCAACTCGTCTACCAGACGGAGAAGTTCCTCCGCGACAACGTGGAAGGCGTCCCCGCCGACGTTCGCTCCGAGGTCGAGTCCGCCATCACCGACGTGAAACGCCTCCTGGAAACCCCCGAAGACACCGCCACCCTCCACACCGCCACGGAGAAACTGGCGACCGTCAGCCAACGCATGGGCCAGGCCATGTACGCGGCCGCCGCCGGCACCCCAGCCGACGAACCGAGCCCCGGCCCCGCCGAGGGCTCCACCGACGAAGAGGGCGTGGTCGACGCGGAAATCGTCGACGAGGACAAGGACACGAAGGGGGGAGCGGCGTAGGCCGGTCGCGGGTTCTGGACGGTTCGGCCGGGGCGGAGGGCTCGGCTGACTCTTCTGAACCCGCCGCTCCCCATATCCCGCCGCGAGGGCGATCAGCCCACGCTGCGCGTCCCGGCGGTGCCGAACCGGCCGTGCGTGTCCATGGGGCCGGCCTCAGTACTTGTCGCGGTAGCGCTCCAGGATCTCTCTCGTGTGCTCGGCGGACGCCGCATGCGCGGCCATGTGGTCGAGGACCTCGAGGTGCAGGGCGACCTCGCCGCGGGAGTCGAGGTAGAGGGCGCCGGTGAGGTATTCGGTGTAGACCATGTCGGGGAGTTCGGGTTCGGCGAAGCGGAAGAGGGAGAAGGGGGCGTAGGTGCCCGGGTGGGGCCCGCTGGCGAACTCGGCGACCTGGAGGATGACGTGGTCCTTCTCGGTGATGTCCAGGAGCCGGTCGATCTGGTCGCGCATCACCTGGGAGCGGATGCTCACCGGACGCATGAGGGCCGTCTCGTCCATGATGACCCAGAGGTGCGGAGGGTTCTCCTGGGTGAGCAGCTTCTGCCGGGCCATCCGCAGTGACACATGGCGATCGATCGTCTCGGGCCCCGTCTGGCCGACCGTCCCGGCCTCCATCACGGCCCGCGCGTACTCCTCGGTCTGCAGCATCCCCGGCACGAAGTGCGGCTCGTACTGCCGGATCAGATGCGCCGCACCCTCAAGGCTGACGTACACGCTGAACCAGTCGGGCAGCACATCGTGGAACCGCTGCCACCACCCGGGCTTGTTCGCCTCCTCGGCCAGCGCCACGAACGCCGCGACCTCCCGCTCGGCGACGCCGTACGTCGTCAGCAGCACCTGTACGTACGGGATCTTGAGCGAGACGTCGGCGGTCTCCATACGCCGTACCGTCGCCGGGGCCACCCGCAGGACGCGCGCCGCCTCCTCGCGCTTGAGCCCGGCGGCCTCGCGCAGTTCCTGCAGCCGTCTTCCGAGCACCACCTGACCCACGGTGGGCGCGGCCCGCCGCTCACTCACGCCACGCCTCCCCACGCGCCGAGATACGCGCACAGTCTGTCATGTTCCGGTGGACATCTCACGGGGTCGGCCGGAACGCGACGCCCCGGATCTCCGGCTGTCCGGAGAGATCGACACGTCGGTTCCGGCAGCCTCCGCCACGACGACCCGACAGGGTACGGGGTGCCATGACCTCCGAGGTAATCGACCTCCGCACACCCCGCCCGGCAAGGTGAAGTCACCGGATTCCGGGCCCGCGCACTCCGGCCCGGTATCCGGGCCCGGACCGTGTTCCGCCGCCGTCCTTCCGGCCAGACTCCCGGCCCTCCGCCGGATTTCCCGACCACGACCTCGACGGAGAGTGATTTGCTATGTCCACGACCCAGCTCGCCCTGCTCGCCCGGACCACCGACCCCCGGACCATGCTGCGCCGCTTCCTGGCCGTGGACGCGGTGGTGACCGGGGCGAACGGGCTCGCCTACCTTCTCGTCCCCGGCCCCCTCGGCCGCTTCCTCGGCGTCGACTCCACACTGCTCGTCGCACTTGGCGTGTTTCTTACGGTGTACGCGGCGGGTGTCGGCCTGCTGGCCTCGCGTGAACGTCCGCCCACGCCGGCCGTACGGGCCGTGATCGACGCCAACCTAGCCTGGACGGTCCTCAGCCTCGTCGCGCTGGTCCTGTGGCTGACGCCGAGCACGGCGGGCACGGTGTGGACGCTGCTCCAGGCACTGACCGTCGCCGGGTTCGCGGCGGTCCAGTACGTCGCCGTGCGCGCGACCGGTACATGAGCCAGAAACTGAGGGAACGTCAGTTCATGAGTGAGTGAAGATACTTGACCGTCGCCGGGTCGGCCGGGAGGAACGTCTCGATGGCCAGCTCGGCCACGGTCACGTCCATGGGCGTATTGAACGTCGAGACCGATGAGATGAAGGAGAGCACCCGGCCCTCGTGCTCGATCCGCATCGGCAGCGCGAAGTAGGCACTCGCCTCAGTATCGGGACCCGCACCGGCATCCTCGCCGGGCCCGTCGTCGAGTGCCCCCGGCGGCAGCGGGTACGCCGCCACCTCCTCGTACAGCGCGCGCAACGGCTCCGAGCGGCGCAGCGCGATCTGGCGTTCCATCTGCTCCAGCAGATGACCGCGCCAGGCACGCAGGTTCTGGATGCGCGGCGCCAGGCCCTCGGGGTGGAGGGTCAGCCGCATCGCGTTGAGCGGCGGCACGAGCAGCGACTCGGGCACGCCGTCGAGCAGCATGACGATGCCCCGGTTGGCGGCCATGACGTCGTACGTCGCGTTCATCACCAGCGCCGGATACGGCTCGTAGCCCTGGATCAGCCGCTCCATGCCCTCGCGCAGGGCGGCCATCGCCGGGTCGTCCAGCGGGGTCTCCGGGTAGCGCGGGGCGTAACCCGCCGCGAGGAGCAGCGCGTTGCGCTCCCGTACCGGTACGTCCAGGTGCTCGGCGAGCCGCAGCACCATCTCCTCGCTCGGGCGGGAGCGGCCCGTCTCGACGAAACTGATGTGCCTGGCCGAGGAACCGGCGCGCAGCGCCAACTCCAGCTGGCTGACCCGCCGTTCCTCCCGCCAGGCCCGCAACAGCGGGCCCACGCCCTGGTCGGGAGGGGTGGCGGGACGGCCCGAGGCGCCGGTCGGGACAATGGTCATACGAAGAACGTAGCCGAGGCGATCGAGGAGTGACGCGTGTACAACCCGTGGAACCCGTCCTGGGAGGCGACGGCCGTCTACCGGGCACGGGTACGAGGGTGCCTGCTGGGCGGCGCGGTCGGTGACGCGCTCGGCTATCCGATCGAGTTCGCCTCGCTGCCGATCATCCGGTCCACGTACGGCGACCGCGGCGTGACCGGGCTCGTGCCGGACGGCGAGGGCGTCGTGGGCCGCGTCAGCGACGACACCCAGATGACCCTCTTCACCGTCGAGGGACTCCACCAGGCCCATGAGCACGAGCGGCTCAAGGGCGTCGACGGCGCCTGGTCCGACCTGGTCCGGGGCGCCTACGGCCGCTGGCTCGACACCCAGCGGCAGCCCGGCCCCGACCCGCGCGCCGTCGCCGGCCTCGCCGCCCGGCGCTGGCTGTACGCCCGCCGCGCCCCCGGCAACGCCTGCCTGTCCGGCCTCGCCCAGCCGTACCACGCCGAACCGGCCGTCCCGCCGGGTCGGCCCGGGCCCATCAACCCGGACTCCAAGGGCTGCGGCACGGTCATGCGCTCGGCCCCCTTCGGGCTGGCCCGCGTCCCGGCCGAGACCGCGTTCGAGCGGGCCGTGCGGGGCGCCCGGATGACCCACGGCCACCCCACGGGGTACTACGCCGCCGGAGCCCTCGCCGCGATCGTCGCGTATCTGGTGGCCGACGAGTCCCTGGAGGGCGCCGCGCTGCGCACCCTGCGGCTGCTGGCCCGCCACCCGGGCCACGAGGAGACCACCCGCGCCCTGACCCGCGCCCTCGACCTGGCGGACGAGGGCGCGCCCACGGCCGAGAAGGTCGAGTCCCTCGGCGCCGGCTGGGTCGCCGAGGAGGCCCTGGCCATGGGCCTGTACTGCGCTCTCGCCACGCACAGCGTCACGGAAGCACTTCTCCTCGCCGTCAACCACTCCGGCGACAGCGACTCCACCGGCTCCCTCTGCGGCAACCTCCTCGGCGCCCACTACGGCGACCACGGTCTGCCCCAGGAATGGGTGGCGGCGACGGAGGGCCGCGCCGACATCACCGTACTGGCGGACGACTTCGCGGCGGAGTGCGTACGGATCTGATCACTGACGGCGTACGGACGGATCCGGTCGGCCGGCCGCCTGACCAGGGACCCGGCGGCCGGGCTGTGGCACGCTGAGAGGGACCGCACGTCACGGAGGGGACGTCTCGGAAGGAGTGGGCCATGCCCGTCGAACCCTTGTCGCAGAAGGAGATCGAGGACCGGCTGGCGGAACTGCACGGTTGGTCGCTGGACGGAGGCCGGCTCGCCCGCTCCTACCGGCTGGGCTCGCACTTCGCGGCGACCGCGCTGGTCGTGCACATCGCCCGGACGCAGGAGGAACTCGGCCACCACTCCGACCTCGCCCTCGGCTACAACACCGTCTCGCTGACCATCAGCACCCACAGCGCGGGCGGCGCCGTCACCGAGAAGGACTTCGAGCTGGCCCGCAGGGTGGAGGCGCTCGCGCCCGGCCACGGGGCGGGCTGAGGCGGGTGCTGGACTACGACAAGGAGGCCGGCGACTACGACGCGCTGCGCGGCGGCGAGCCCCGGGCCGAGGCCGCCGCCCGTGCCGTACTCGGCCTCGTCCCCGAAGGCACCCGGAATCTGCTGGACATCGCGTGCGGCACCGGGATCGTGACCCGGCGGTTCGCGGCCGCGCGGGACGGGATGCGGGTCACGGGCGTCGACCTCACGTACGCGATGGCGAGCCGCGCCGCCGCCCGTCTGCCCGGCTCGGTCGTGATCGGAGACGGCCGCCGACTCCCGTTCCGCGACGGGGAGTTCGACGCCGTGACCAGTGTGTGGCTGCTGCATCTGCTGGGCGGCCCCGAGGACGTACGGACCGTGGTCGGCGAGTGCGCCCGGGTGCTCCGCCCCGGCGGTGTCTACGTCACCACCGTCGACAAGGCCGCCTCCCACAACGTGGGCAGCGACATCGACGCCGTCCTCGCCCCGCGCCCCCGGGCCCCGGCCATGGACACCGCGGCGGCCGTCGAGAAGTACGCCGACGAGCACGGTCTGCGCGCCGCCGGACAGGCCCGCTTCCAGGGACGCGGCCAGGGCCGCAGCCCCCGCCGCACCGTCTCCGACCTGCGCCGCGGCTGGTTCGTCACGCTGCCGCCCGGTGACCCTCTCGCCGACGACTTCGCGGTGCGGCTGGCGGCGCTGCCCGACCAGGACCGGGCGCGCCCGGACCCGGAGTTCACGGTGCGGGCGTTCCGGAAAGGCTGAGGTCAGGAGTCGGCCGACCGCCTCCTGAACTCCATGGTCCAGTTGGTCAGCCAGTTCGCCCCGTCGTCGAGCGAGAACGCCTGCTCCCAGCGGGCCGAGGCCGCGGACATGCCCGACCACACGAACCGCACCCGCACGTCCTTGCCCTCGTACGTGTCGTCCCCGTAGAACTCGCCGTGGTCGCCCTCGAACCGGCCGACGACCGGCGGGAACAGCTTGCCGCTGCGGCTGGAGGACCAGTTCAGCGACCACACCCGCGCCTCGGTGTCGAACAGTCGCAGCGTCAACCCCTTCGAGCCGAGGTACGGCATGTCGATCTCGTCGATGTTCGCGGCCCCGTCGAACAGGGGTTGGCACCGGCTCGTGGCGGGGAACTCCTCCCAGCCGCTGTCCGGATCGAGGAAGTCGGTGCGGCGGCGGTGGTGGACCTCCCACTCGCCGTGGAAGAAGTCGAAGTCGTGCGGGCTGCTCATGAGCGGTCTCCGGTGGTACCAGTGGTTCCGGCGGGCAGGGAATCGGCCAAATAGGCGTCGAGGGCCGGGGCTTCGGGCGCGAGGATGTGGCGTACCCAGGCGTCCCGTTCGTGCTGGATCGGCGGCAGTTCCCAGACGCAGCCGATCCACGGCCGGTCGGTGGCGACGAAGTGTGTCGGGTCGCTGTCCGGGCAACCGAGCACCGGCTGGCCCGCCGCCGCGCCGGCGAAGTGCAGGACGTTGTCCCACACCCAGCTGTAGACGTTCAGATAGGCGCCGTCGTCCCCGCCCCGGTGCAGCACGACGAACGTCGCCGGCGGTGTCCCGTCCGGCTCCGGCAGCAGCTTCGGGAGGATCGCGTACGCCGCCTCCTCGACGTCGGGCGCGATACCGGCCGGGTCGGCGGTGACGTGGTAGCGCTTGATCCGCCGACCGGCCACCTCGATGGGCGGCGGCACGGTCAGCAACTTCTCGGTGAAGGGCATGACGGGACGCTACGGCCGCTTCACTGACACCATGTGTCAGTGAAGTCCAGCCGACTCGTCTCGATCCTTCTCCTGCTCCAGACCCGGGGCCGGATGACCGCCGCCCAGCTCGCCGAGCAGCTGGAGGTCTCCGTCCGCACGGTCTACCGGGACGTGGAGGCGCTGGGTGCGGCCGGGGTCCCGCTGTACGGCGACGCGGGCCACGCCGGCGGCTACCGCCTCCTCGACGGCTACCGCACCCGCCTCACCGGCCTGACGACCGACGAGGCCGAAGCCCTGTTCCTCGCGGGCGCCCCCGGTCCCGCCGCCGAACTGGGCCTCGGCGCGGTCCTGGCGGCCGCCCAGCTGAAGGTCCGCGCCGCCCTCCCCGCCGAGCTGCGGGCCCACGCGGACCGGGTCGCCGGCCGCTTCCACCTGGACGCCCCCGGCTGGTACGCGGAGGCCGACGACACCCCGTTCCTGCCCGCCGTCGCCGACGCGGTGTGGAACAGCCGGGTCCTGCACGTCCTCTACCGCCGCTGGGCCGAGCCCACCGATGTACGGCGCCGCCTCGAACCGTACGGAATCGTCCTCAAGGCGGGCCGCTGGTACGTCGTCGCCGGCCCCGCCCCGCGCACGTACCGCGTCGACCAGATCCTCGAACTCACCGCGCCCGACGAGGAGTTCACCCGCCCCGGCGACTTCGATCTGGCCGCGTACTGGACGGCGTACCAGCGTGGCTTCCAGGACCGGCTGTACCGGGGCGAGGCACTGGTCCGGCTGGCGCCGGGCGCGAGCCTCGCCAGGGCCGTGCCGGTCGACGGGGGTGCTGGGGACGACGGTTGGACCACGGCCCGGGTGCCGATCGAGTCGGTGGAGCACGCCCAGGGAGAGTTCCTGCGGCTGGGCGCGGCCATCGAAGTGCTGGAACCTGCCGAGCTGCGCCGGAGGATGGCCAAAACGGTGGCCGAACTGGCCGAAAGGTACGGCAACGTGGCCGGGATCGGTGGCGACCGGTAGGCGGAACCCGTCCGTCCTTTCTGGAGGTTCGTCACGTGCAGCACCCGCAGAGGCACCACAGACGCCGAGCCCTGCGCTCGGCTGTGACAGCGGCCCTCGTCGCCGCCGGACTCACCACGTTCACCGGCACGCCCGCCCAGGCCGCCACCGCCCGCCAGGTCGAGGCCCTGGACCGAGGCGTGGTCAGTGTGCACGTCGACAGCGGCAACCTGGTCAGCTGGCGCTGGCTGGGCACCGACCCGAACGACGTGTCGTTCAACGTCTACCGGGCCGGAACGAAGGTCAACTCGACGCCGATCACCGGCTCCACCAACTACTTCCACTCCGGTGCCCCCGCCCAGGCCGACTACACGGTCCGCGCGATCGTGGGCGGCGTGGAACAGGGTGACTCGGTGCACGCCGTCCAACTCCGCACCGGCTACAAGGATGTGCCGATCAGCGCCCCCGCCGGCGGGACCACCCCGGACGGAGTCGCGTACACCTACGAGGCCAACGACGCCTCCGTGGGTGACCTCGACGGCGACGGCGCCCTGGAGTTCGTCCTGAAGTGGCAGCCGACGAACGCCAAGGACAACTCCCAGTCCGGCTACACCGGCAACACGATCATCGACGGCATCAAGCTCGACGGCACCCGTCTGTGGCGCATCGACCTGGGCCGCAACATCCGCTCGGGCGCGCACTACACACAGTTCCAGGTGTACGACTACGACGGCGACGGCAAGGCCGAGATCGCCGCCAAGACGGCGGACGGCACGGTCGACGGCACCGGCGCGGTCATCGGCAGCTCCTCCGCCGACCACCGCAACTCCAGCGGTTACATCCTGTCCGGCCCCGAGTACCTGACCATGTTCAACGGCCGGACCGGCAAGGCGATGCAGAGCGTCGACTACGTCCCGGCCCGTGGCACGGTCTCGTCCTGGGGCGACTCGTACGGCAACCGCGTGGACCGCTTCCTCGCCGGGACGGCGTACCTGGACGGCGCCCGGCCCTCGCTGATCATGGCGCGCGGCTACTACACCCGTTCGGTGATCGCCGCCTGGGACTGGCGGAACGGCTCCTTCACCCGCCGCTGGACCTTCGACACCAGCTCCTCCACCAACAGCGGCCGAGGCTACGACGGGCAGGGCTCGCACAGCCTCTCCGTCGGTGACGTCGACAACGACGGCAAGGACGAGATCGTGTACGGCTCGATGGCCGTGGACGACAACGGCAACGCCCTGTGGACCACCAGGACGGGCCACGGGGACGCGCAGCACCTCGGTGACCTCGACCCGTCCACCTCGGGCCTGGAGTACTTCAAGGTCTCCGAGTCCACCTCCCAGCCGGCAGAGCTGTACATCAACCCGGCCAACGGGGCGATCCGCTGGCAGCTGGCCGCCTGCTGCGACAACGGCCGGGGAGTCGCCGGGGACGTCCACGCCGGCAACGACGGCCCCGAGATGTGGTCCGCCTCCGACACGTCCATCCGTGACGAGGCCGGCGCGACGAAGGGCCGCGAGCCCTCCTCCGTCAACTTCCTCTCCTGGTGGGACGGCGACCCGGTCCGTGAACTCCTCGACGGCACCCGCATCGACAAGTACGGCACCTCCTCCGACACCCGCCTGCTGACCGGCTCCGGGGTCTCCTCCAACAACGGCACCAAGGCCACCCCCGCCCTCTCCGGCGACATCCTCGGCGACTGGCGCGAGGAGGTCGTCTGGCGGACCAGCGGCAACACGGCCCTCAGGATCTACTCGACCCCGGTCGAGACCGGCACGAAGATCACGACCCTGCTGCACGACCCGATGTACCGCACGGGTCTGGCCTGGCAGAACACCGCCTACAACCAGCCCCCGCACACCAGCTTCTTCATCGGCGCCGGGATGCCCACGGCACCCAGGCCGACGGTGTACACGCCGTAGGGGACCGGTCCGTGGGTGGGCTCAGGCGCCCGGCCCGCCCACGGACTCCGGTGAGACCTCAGCCCAGCGTCAGCGACGCCTGTACGGGCAGATGATCGCTGGGGAACTGGCCGTTCAGGGAGAAGGTGTTGATGGAGGCCCGGTGCGCCGTGACCTCCGGCGTGGCCAGGATCCAGTCGATGCGGTCGCCGCCCGGCGTCAGCGGCCGGTAGCCGTGGAAGGTCGCGTACAGCTCACCGCGCTCGGCCGCCGTGTCCCAGGTGTCGACGAGTCCGGCGCCCAGCATCGTGTCGTAGACCGTGTTCCTGTGGGCCGCGACATTGAAGTCGCCGGTGACGACGAGGGGGAGCGACTGGTCGAACCCGGCGATGCGCTGGGCGATCAGCGCCGCGGAACGCTCGCGGGCGTACTGGCTGACGTTGTCGAGGTGGGTGTTGAGGAAGTAGAACTCTCTGCCGCCATCCTGCAGATCGCGGAACCGGACCCAGGTGACCATGCGGATGGAGCCGCCGCCCCAGGTGTTGGAGCCGGGCACCTCCGGAGTGTCGGAGAGCCAGAAGTGCTGGTGCTCGACGGGCGCGAGCCGGCGGGTGTCGTAGAAGACCGCCATGAACTCGTCGCGGTTGCCGCCGGCGCGTCCGGTGCCGATCCAGCGGTAGTTCGCCCCGAGGTCGGCCTCGATGTCGAGGAGCTGCTGGTGGAGGCCTTCCTGGGTACCGATGACATGGGGCGCTTCCTGCCGCAGCAGTGCCCGCATCACCGGCCTGCGCACGGCCCAGCTGTTGGGCTGGGTGGTGCTCGCGTAGCGCAGGTTGAACGACATCGTGTCGAGACGGGGGCCGGCGAGTTCCTCCGCCGCGGCGGCGGGTTCGACGGACATTCCGGTGTGGGACAGGGGCAGCAGCACCGCCGCGGCGAGGGCGGTCTTCAGACTGAGGCGACGCGTGACTCGGCTGTGGTTCGGCACAGGGGCTCCTTCTGCGGCGGCTTCCGGGCGAGTCGTGCGCGGAACAGTGTGGAACGGCTTTCCATGCTAGTCATGAACATGTCGATATATCGAGGTGTACATGGCTCGAAGAGGGCGCGCGCCCGACCCCGGCGCGCGCCCTCTCCAACGTCCTGCTCGGGTGTCAGGTCACCGTGCAGGACTGGTCACCGAGCTTGAACGCGGTCGGTCTGCCGTTCGTCCCCGACCAGCTGCCGGTGAAGCCGAAGCCCACCGACGAACCCGCCGCCACACCGCCGTTCCAGCTGATGTTCCTGGCCGTGACCGCCGAACCCGACTGGGTGTGGTCGGCGTTCCAGAGCTGGGCGATGGTCTGGCCGTTCGGGAAGGTCCAGCCGAGGGACCAGCCGGTCCAGGCGCTCGTGCCCGTGTTGGACAGTCGCACATCCGCCTGGAAGCCGCCCGACCACTCGTTGGTGACCTTGTACGTCACCGCGCAGGCCCCCGCCGGCTCGGGTCCCGGATCCGTACCGCCGCCCCCGCCCCCGCCGCCGGTGTCGGAGGAATCGCCGTAGATGACCCCGCGCCCGTTCGTCGCGACGTAGACCCGCCCGTACACCCTCGGGTCACCCGTGATCGCCGCGCCCGTCCAACCCCACTGGTGGGCGTCGTCGTTGAGCCGCGTCCAGCTCGCACCCTTGTCCGTCGAGCGGAAGATGCCGCGTACCCCGCCGATCTTGGCGCTGGTGTAGAGGGTCTGGTACGAGGCTCCCGTCGCCGCCTTGCCGAAGCCGATCGTGTCGGCCTGCTCGACGCCTGAGAGCTTGGTCCAGGTGGCGCCACCGTCCGTGGAGTGCCACAGGCCGTACGCGCCGTCCGTCGCGCCGCCCGCCAGCCAGATGTCACCCTTCACCCCGGGCAGCGCCTTGAAGCGGACGCTGTCACCGCTGGGAAGGCCGGTGGCGCTCGACGCGGTGAAGGTCGCGCCGCCGTCCGTACTGACGTAGAACTTCCCGGACTTGAAGCCGTAGAAGGTCCTCGGGTCGACCCGGTCCGACTCGACGATCGCGTCGGCCGGTATCCCGCCGGCCGCCTGCCACGAGGTGCCGAACCCGGTCGTGTACTGCACGCCCGCGCCCGCCGGGCTCCACACGAACCGGCTGCCGTCCGAGGCCGCCGCGACCGTACCGCCGCCGCTCACGCCCGACGGGTCGGTGCCCGCGAACCAGTTGGCGCCGTTGTCCGTGGAGAAGGCGATGTGCGGGCCCGAGTCCAGGTTGCCGACCCGGACGACCGTGTTCGGGTTGGACTCCGCGTAGTCCAGGCTGGTCGTCGTCGTGAAGTTCGGCGAGGTGAACATCATCGACGGGACCTTCGTCAGATCCGTGTGCCGGAAGCCGCCGATGTCACCGAGGGCGCTCAGCAACGGGGCGCCGGACGGGGGAGAGGCGAGGTCCAGGACGGCCGTCTCCTCCAGGCCCCGCACCATCGGCTTGATGGTGAACTGGCTGCCGCTGTCCCAGTTCCCCAGGTTCTCCGTGCCGTAGATCGTCGCGCCCGTCCCGTACATCATCCGGTCGGAGTCGAACGGGTCGATCTCCAGCGCCTCGGTCATCCAGCCGAGTTTCGGTGTCTGCTCGGGCGGCGACGGGTTCGCGCCCCAGGTCAGCCAGGGCGACGAGGACACGTCCATCGTGTAGCGGTTCGAGCGGTTCGGGTACGACGTGTAGTCCCAGGCCCTGGTCCAGGTGGCACCGCTGTCCGTGGAGCGGAAGATCTGTGTGTCCGGCCACCAGGAGCTGTACGCCGTCGCCATGACCGTCCCCGGATCCTGACGGTCGACCGTCAACCCGCTGAAGCCGTAGTACGTGTCGGCCTCCGCGACCGGGCTGATGTTCGTCCAGGCGCCCGTCGCCGTCGCGTACCGCCACAGCTGGCCCTTGCCGCCGTCGTACGGCCCGCCCTTGTCGCTGTACGACAGATACAGATGGCCGTTCGTCGCGTCGAGGACGCCCTTGTGGGCCAGATAGCCGGTCGGCTGCCCGGCCACCCGCGACCAGGTCGCGCCCGCGTCCGTCGAGCGGTAGACCGCGTTGTCCTTGTCGGCGACGCCGACGTAGAGGGTCTTCGTCGCGCTGCCCGACGTGCCCGTCGACTCGTCGAAGGTGACCCAGACGATGCCCTGGTTGTCGCTGGAGTACCCGCTGGTGTCGGACGGGTCGGCCACGTAGGTGCCGACGTTCGGGAAGTTCGTCACCTGCGACCAGGTGACCCCCGAGTCCGTCGACCGCCACAGGCCCTTGCCGCTGGGCGCGCCCAGATACAGCACGCTGTTCCGGTTCGGGTCCACGGCCAGCCGCTCGCCCATGCCCCGGCCGGGCATGTTCCCGCCCAGCTTGAACGGCAGGTCGGTCTTCTGCCAGCTGGCGCCCCGGTCGGCGGACCGCAGAATGGCCCCGTTCCCCGGGTCCCAGCTGTTCGTGTACGTACCGGCCGCCACGTACACCTTGTTCGGATCGACGGAGTCGGAGGCCAGGCTCACGACCCCCGTGTGCCCCCAGTCGTCCCAGCCGACCGAGTCCAGCAGCGGGGTCCACGTCTTCGACGACTCCACCCAGCGATAGGCCCCGCCGATGTCCGTACGGGCGTACGCGAGGTCCTGCTCCTTGCGGTTGAAGACGATGCCGGGCACGAAGCCGCCGCCGTCGATACGCGCGTTCTTCCAGGTGTAGGTGTCGGCGGCGATGGACACCGACTTCGAGGCCGTCTCGGCGGCGATCGCGGGTGGGGATCCCGCGAGCAGCCCGGCCGAGAGGGCGAGCACGGCAGTAAGAATGCGGGTTCTTCGCACGGTGGGGGCCTCTCCTTCAAGAGTGGGGGAAAGGTGCGAAGCGATACGTGCACAGCCCCCGCGCCCGTCTTTCAGGGGCGCGGGGAACTGCGCGACCAGCCACGGACTACCCGCAGCCGACATACGACCCGGAGCTATTCCAACAACTCCGCGTACGAACCCATGGCCAAGGCAATATCCGCCTGAGCCCAGAACCGGTGATACGTGAACGACGGCGCGGCCCCGCCCGCGAGATACGCCTCGATCTTCGACCAAGCCGGATCGTCCTCATAGAACGACCGAATGGAATCAAAGGTCGACGACGAGTTGATCGCGTCACCGTTCGGCATCGTCCCGGTCCACCCACTCGGCACGTACACCCGGTCGTCGAACCGGTTGTAGTCCGCGCGGGTCTCCGGAACCGCGACCCCCAGCCCGTCCTGGTGGTGTTCCCACATCCCGTCGAGCAGCGCCTTGGCGACCCGGGCCGCGTCGGCGTCACCGGAGCGGTCGGCGTAGTAGGTCAGGGTCTTGGCGTAAGCGGCCGCCACCCCCACGTCGTCGGTGTAGTCGGCCACGGTGACGTGAAGTCCCGCGTTGGCACCGGGACTTGACGCGTTCCACGTGTCGGGCGCACCCGACCACTGAAGCGTCGACGGAATCCGGTACGTACCATCCGGATTGATCGTCGTCTTGGACAGCGCCCAGTCGACCCACTTGTCCAGCACGGTCTTCGCGGCAGCGTTCCCCGTCTGCTGGTAGTACTCGGCGACCCGCTCCATGGACCACGCCTGGAAGCCGAACCACTGGTTGGACGGCGGGTCGTGGTACACCGGCTTCTCGTCGTAGAACATGCCGTAGAACGTCGGCGTCCCGGCCGGAGGCGTGGCGTACCGCCCCGCCCAGCTGTTGGTGGCGCCGCCCGCGATGCCGCCCTCGTTGGACTGCAGCCACCGGTAGAACTCGATCTGCCGGTCGAGGGACTTGGCCCAGTCCGCCTGCCCCGTCGACGACTTGGGCTTCAACGGGCCGTAGTTGGCGAGGGCGTGGGCGGCCAGCGGGTTCTGGTAGCCGCCGTGCGTGTGGCTGGAGCCGATGCGCCAGGCCCAGCCGGCGCTGGTGTCGGTGGCGCCGCCCCACGCGTAGTACCAGTTGAGCAGGTAGTGGGCGGAGTCCTTGCCGGTGCCCGCGGGGCAGCTGGTCGGGCCCACGCAGTTCCCGATCTTCTTGAAGTACTTGTCGTACATCGCGTAGCGCAGGTAGTCGCCCATCTTCGCGGCCTTGCCGATGGTCGCGGAGACGTCGCCGCCCTTGCCCTGCTGCTTGGCCCAGATGTCCGCCCAGTACGCGGCCTGCACGGCTCGTGCGTCGGCGTCCGGGGCGTTGGTGAACTTCCACTGCTTCGAGTACGACGCGTCACCGGTGAACAGGTCCAGATACCCGTTCGTGCCGCCGTACTTGAACTGGTCGCAGGTGGGCTGCGGAATGGTCTCCCAGACCGACTCCTGCGGCCCGCGCTGGAAGGTGTTGATGTACGACGGGCCGGTGTCCGTCGGTCCGGCCTCGCACTTGCCCGGCGAGTTGCCGTAGCCGTAGACATTGTCCACGTCCTGCAGCCAGTGCATGCCGTAGATGTCGTCCGTGCCGTACGCGCTCTTCAGCTCGGCGGCGATCGGGTCCGAGCCGACCGAGACACCGGTGTTGAGCTGCGCCGGATACTCGTTGGGGGTGTCGTGCTCGGGCGCGTACGTCGCCGGCTTGCTCGGCGTGTAGAAGGAGTTGGTCGGCTGGTCGGCGCGGGTCGGGATCATGTACTTCTCCATGATCTCCCAGGCGCCGTTGAACTTGGACCAGTCGCCCGTGACCTTGCCGTACATGGCCTGGAGCCACAGGAGGTAGCTGTACGCCTCCGAGGTGGTCTCATGGCCGTGGTCCGGCGCCTCGACGATCAGCGTCTCCACCGAGTGGTACGGAATGCCCTCGGGGGAGAAGTAGCCGTTCGCCGGGTTGGTGATCTTGCCGTAGAGCTCCAGGAACCGCTCGTCGTACTCGCTCGAAGCGGTCAGCTGGGTCACGGTCACCGCGGCCTTGGCGTGCCCGGTGGCCGTCGACTCGAAGACCGCCGAGCCGGTGCCGGAGGCGTTCGCGCCGATGGTCACCTTCTGCGCGGTGTTCCAGTTCGACGACGTGAAGGTCAGCGACGCGCCGCCCGTCACGGAGAGCCCGGTGTTCCCGGACGCCCGCGCGGTCGTCACCGTCACACTGCCCGACGGCTGGGTCGAAAGTTTCACCTCGTACGTGCCCGACTCGCCCTGGCGCACCCCCAGTTGGGTCGGCGAGACCACCACCGCGGGACCCGAGGCGACGGTGATGCCGACCGGCGTGGAGTTGGCCGACGCGCCCAGGCTGTCGTACGCCTTGGCCACCAGCGAGTGACTGCCCACGGCCAACCCCGTGGCCGAGAACGTGTACGGCGACGTCGTGTCCGTGCCCAGCAACGTCGTGTCGTCGTAGAACTCGACCTTGGAGATCGTCGCGTTGTCCGCCGCGGCGGCGGTGGCCGCCATCGGCACCGCGTCGCCCTGCGAGTACACCGCGCCCGGGGCGGGGCTGGTCAGCACCGTGATCGGCGGCTGATGGGCCCCGACACAGGTGGTGCCGTTGATCGCGAAGCCGGTGGGCGCCGCGTTCGTGCCGCTGTACGTGAACTGGGCGCCGGTGGTCACCGCGGCCCCGACGGCGATCGTGCCGTTCCAGGACGAGTTCCGAGCCGTCACCGTCTTGCCGGACTGCGACCAGGTGCCGCTCCAGCCGTTGGTGAGCGTCTGGTTGCCCGCGTAGTCGTACGTCAGGGTCCAGCCGCTGATGGCCTCGGTGCCCCGGTTGCTGATCGTGAGCTCGGCGGTGAAACCCGAGCCCCAGTCATTGGTCTTGTAGTCGACATTGCAGGCGACTGCCGCCGCACTGGCGGGAGTCGATCCCGTGCTCAGCATCGTCAAGGGCAGGGCGAGGGCCGCGACCACGGCGGTCCACAGGCGCCGCGTGGCACGGCGTCTCCGTCTGGGGTGCATGCTCTGGTTCCTTCCGTGCGGCTCTTACGAAGGTGGGGGCGGAGCAGCAACAACAAGCCTTGAACCAGTGGGAGCGCTCCCATATTGAGGAGGGGGGTGCAAGGGGTCAAGGTGCTTGAAGAGTCGAAAAGATTCGACGAGGCGAAAAGATTCGTCGCGCGCAACAGCGCGACACCTCTGTCTTTTACCGTCACTTGGCGCTACCTTCACCCACACCAGTGGGAGCGGTTCCATCAGTCGACGCGTTCGTCCCAGACGCGTCCGAGCTGCGAGGGACGCTCCGAGAACACCCCCAGTGTTTTCAGGTCTTTTACTCGCCTCGGCGACAGCGCGACGACTCCTCCTCGTACACCCCACTACGGAAGAGGAACCCGCACTCATGAGCCGTACCAGAACAGCACTCCTCGCGGCGTTGGCGCTGGTCGCCGGCGCCGCCGGGACCGCGATCGCGGCCGTCCCCGACGATGTCGGCGCCAAGGCGATCCCCTGCACCGTCGACTACAAGGTGCAGAACCAGTGGTCCACCGGCTTCACCACCGCCGTCACGATCACCAACAACAGCGCCGCGAAGTCGTCGTGGGCCGTGAAGTGGTCGTACGCGGGCAACCAGCAGGTCGGCAACGGCTGGAACGCCCGGATCACGCAGAGCGGCACCTCGGTGACCGCCGCGAACGAGACGTACAACGGCACGCTGGCGACCGGCGGTTCGGTCAGCTTCGGCTTCAACGCCACGTACAGCGGCACCAACGCCCTGCCGACGACGTTCACGCTCGACGGCGTGACCTGCAACGTCGACGACGGCGGCGGTGGCCCCACCACTCCGCCGGGTCCGGGCACCCCGGGCACGAAGGTCGACAACCCGTACTCCGGCGCCAAGGTGTACGTGAACCCCGAGTGGTCCGCGAAGGCCGCCGCCGAGCCGGGCGGCAGCCGCATCTCCAACCAGCCCACGGGTGTCTGGCTGGACCGGATCGCCGCCATCGAGGGCGTGGGCAGCGCCATGGGCCTGCGCGACCACCTCGACGAGGCGCTGCGCCAGAAAGGCTCCGACCAGCTCGCCATCCAGCTGGTGATCTACAACCTGCCAGGCCGTGACTGCGCGGCCCTCGCCTCCAACGGCGAGCTGGGCCCGACGGAGATCGACCGCTACAAGACGGAGTACATCGACCCGATCGCGGCGATCCTCGCGGACCCGAAGTACGCCTCCCTGCGCATCGTCACCACCGTCGAGATCGACTCGCTGCCGAACCTCGTCACCAACACCGGCAGCCGCCCGACGGCCACCCCCCAGTGCGATGTCATGAAGGCCAACGGCAACTACGTCAAGGGCGTCGGCTACGCGCTCAACAAGCTCGGTGACGTGGCGAACGTCTACAACTACGTCGACGCCGGCCACCACGGCTGGATCGGCTGGGACGACAACTTCGCCGCCTCCGCCACCACCTTCAAGGAGGCCGCGACCGCCGAGGGCGCCACGGTCAACGACGTCCACGGCTTCATCACCAACACGGCGAACTACAGCGCCCTGAAGGAGAACAACTTCACCATCAACTCGGCGGTGAACGGCACCTCCGTCCGTGAGTCGGACTGGGTCGACTGGAACCGCTACGTCGACGAGCTGTCCTTCGCCCAGGCCTTCCGCAACCAGCTGGTCTCGGTCGGCTTCAACTCGAACATCGGCATGCTGATCGACACGTCCAGGAACGGCTGGGGCGGCAGCGCACGGCCCACCGGTCCCGGTGCGACGACCAACGTGAACACCTACGTGGACGGTGGCCGCTACGACCGCCGTATCCACATCGGCAACTGGTGCAACCAGTCCGGGGCCGGCCTCGGCGAGCGTCCGCAGGCATCCCCCGAGGCCGGGATCGACGCCTATGTGTGGATGAAGCCGCCGGGTGAGTCCGACGGTTCCAGCCAGTTCATCGAGAACGACGAGGGCAAGGGCTTCGACCGCATGTGCGACCCGACGTACACGGGCAACCCGCGCAACGGCAACAACATGTCCGGCGCCCTGCCGAACTCGCCGCTGTCCGGGCACTGGTTCTCCGCCCAGTTCCAGCAGCTGATGCAGAACGCGTACCCCGCGCTGTGAGCACCATCGGGTGAACCGGTCCGCCAGGGGTCAGCCATGCTTTCCCGGCCCCTGGCGGACCGCGACTCCGCCACCGAACAGTCCTCGCTTCGGTGGCGTTGTCAGTCATGCCGGTCATCCTCGACGGCGGAAAAACGATCTTCCCCGGGTGGCGGCAAACGACTGAATCGGCAGGGAGAGTTTGCCGATACGGCAAGAGAAGTGGCCGTTCCCGGGTGTGCCGGAGCAGGCTGACGGCACCCGGAAGAGAGGCTCACCGTCATGGGACAGCACCACCACGGCCACGGCCAGGGTCAGCACGAGCACGGTCACGGCCATCACGATCACACCGACATCGACTGGGCCGAGCTGGCCGAGCATCTGGAGGGCCAGGCGGAGCTGTTCGCGCCGCTGAACCGGCAGGCCGCGGCCTGGGTGGCCGAACGGCAGCCCGAGCCGGGGCTGGTCGTCGACGTCGGCAGTGGCCCGGGGGTGGTGAGCTGTCTGCTGGCCGACGAGTTCCCCGGTGCCCGGGTCGTCGCCCTCGACGGCTCGGGACCCCTGCTGGAGCGGGCCCGCGCCCGTGCCGAACGCCTGGGGATCGCCGACCGGTTCGGCACCCTGGAGGCAGAACTCCCGGACGGGCTGGGTGACTTGGAGTACCCCGCCGATCTGATCTGGGCGAGCCGCAGCCTGCACCACCTCGGCGACCAGCGCGCCGCCCTCGCCGCCTTCGCCGAACGCCTCGCCCCCGGCGGCACATTGGCCATCGTGGAGGGCGGCCTGCCCAGCCGCTTCCTGCCGCGTGACGTCGGCATCGGCCGCCCCGGACTGCAGTCCCGGATCGACGCGGCGGAGGACCTGTGGTTCACCGAGATGCGGGCGGCACTGCCGGGCAGCGTCCCGGAGACCGAGGACTGGCCGGGCCTGCTCACCGCCGTGGGCCTGCGCGACGCCACATCGCGCACCTTCCTCCTCGACATCCCGGCCCCGGTGCCGGAAGCCGCCCGCGCCTACGCCCTCGCCTCGTTCCAGCGCGGCCGGGGACTTCTCGCGGACTTCCTCGACGCCTCCGACCTCTCGACCATCGACCGCCTCCTCGACCCCGACGACAAGTCGAGCCTGCACCACCGCACGGACCTCTTCGTCCTCGCGGCCCACACGGTTCACGTCGCCCGGTCGTGACGTCGGGTCGGTCCTCGCCCGGCGGTCCTTGACTTCGAGAACGCTTCAAGTGGTGGACTGCACTCGTCGGCCGGAGACAGACGGCCGACCGGAGTCCTCTGGGGGTAGGTCATGTCCGAAGCACCAGTCGCGCTCATCACCGGCGGCGGCACCGGTATCGGAGCCGCCGTCGCCCGGCGGTTGCTCGACGAGGGCCACCGCGTGGCCGTCACCGGGCGCAGGGAGGAGCGGTTGCGTGCGTTCGCCGCCGAACTCGGGGAGCCGGAAGGGCTGTTGACCCTTCCGGGGAACGCGGCCGAGTACGCGGACGTACAGGCGGCGGTGGACGCCACGCTCAAGGAGTTCGGGCGGATCGACACCGTCCTCGCCAACGCCGGATTCGCCACGCACGACACCGTCGCCGAGGGGGACCCCGCCGGGTGGACGGAGATGGTGCTGACCAATGTGCTGGGCCCGGCCCTGCTCATCCGGGCCGCCATCGACGCCCTCAAGGAGACCCGGGGGCGGATCATGCTGGTCGGCAGCGTCGCCGGGTTCGTCCACGGGCCCGGCAACATCTACGGGGCCACGAAGTGGGCCGTGACCGGGCTCGCCGAGAACACCCGGCGACAGGTCACCGAGTGGGGTGTCGGCGTGACCCTGATCGCGCCCGGCCGTGTGGAGACCCCGTTCTGGGACGCCTACGGCAGCCTCCCGCCCGGCCATCTCCTCACCGCCGACCAGATCGCCGACTCCGTCGTCTGGGCGATCCGGCAACCGGCCGGGGTCGACATCAACACCGTGGTCGTACGCCCGATCGGGCAGCCGGTCTGAGACCACGGGCGTCAGGGACCGGGATCACCGCCCGCCCCCCCCGACGCACGAGACCGCCCGTCGGAAATCGTCCGGCGGGCGGTCTCCGCACTCTCGGCGAGCAGGCGTCAGCCGTGGGCCCGGTCGCCGTGGGCCCGGTCTCAGGCCTGGTTGAACGTCGCCGGGTCCGGGCCGATGCGCCGGTCCTCGTTCAGCGCGCTGATCGCGGCGATGTCCTCGGTGTCCAGGGAGAAGTCGAAGACCTCGATGTTCTCCTTGATACGGGACGGGGTCACGGACTTGGGGATGACCACGTTGCCCAGCTGGAGGTGCCAGCGCAGCACGACCTGGGCCGGGGTGCGGCCGTGCTTCTGCGCGATGGCGATGATCGCCGGGACCTCCAGGAGACCCTTGCCCTGGCCGAGCGGCGACCAGGCCTCCGTGGCGATGCCCTGCTCCGCGTGGTACTCACGGGACGCGTGCTGCTGCAGATGCGGGTGCAGCTCGATCTGGTTGACGGCCGGGATGACGTTCGTGGCGTCGATCAGCGTCTGAAGGTGCTCCGGAAGGAAGTTGGAGACACCGATGGACTTCGCGCGGCCGTCGGCGTGGAGCTTCTCGAACGCCTTGTAGGTGTCGACGAACGTGCCCCGGGCCGGCAGCGGCCAGTGGATCAGATACAGGTCCACGTACTCCAGGCCGAGCTTGTCCAGGGACTCGTCGAAGGCGCGCAGGGTGGAGTCGTAGCCCTGATCGCTGTTCCAGAGCTTGGTGGTGACGAAGAGGTCCTTGCGGGCGACGCCGGAAGCGGCGAGGGCCTTGCCGGTGCCCTCCTCGTTGCCGTAGATCGCGGCTGTGTCGATGCTGCGGTAGCCGGCCTCCAGCGCCGTGGTGACCGCCTGCTCGGCCTCGTCGTCCGGCACCTGCCACACGCCGAAGCCCAGCTGGGGCATCTCGACGCCGTTGTTCAGGATGATCGGGGGGACCTTGCTGCTCACGAGCTCTCGATCCTTAAGTCGGTCGGGTGGTACTTCCCATCGTCAACGATCACGGCGCGCGATGCATTCCTGAGCGGTCTCCTCGCGCCCCGAATCGCAGATTGGCCGGAATTGGACCCGGCCGTTCCAGGGTATCGGTCTGGACCATTGACCGAGCACGGTCACGCAGGGATTCTGTCCTCTGCGTCAACGCACATCGGTGAATCCTGGTCACATACGTGAAGGATGGCCCATGACCCCCACGCGAAGGAACCTCCTCGGCGCCGCGCTCGGCGGTGCCGCCGCGGCGACAGTCGGGCTGCCGGCCCCCGCCGCGCACGCCGCCACCTGGCAGCTGAAGTGGTCCCCGTCGGCGAGCGCCGAGGGGCTGCGTGCCTTCGAGACCATCGAGGACGACCGCGCCGACTCGCACACCTCCGCCGCGCCCCACATCTACGCCACCGGCGACACCTGGCGGTTCGACATGCACACCGTCGACCGCGACACCTCGACCGACCGCCAGCGCCAGGAGGTCACAGGCCTGCGCACGGGCAGCGGCTTCCTGCGGTGGACCGAGGGGCAGACCTGGCGCGTCACCTACGGGATGTACCTGCCGAGTTCACTGAAGGCGACCACCAGCTTCACGCACATCATGCAGATGAAGCAGCCGGGCAGCGGGACCTCGCCCCTCGTCGTGCAGTCCCTGCGCCGGGTGAACGGCGCGCAGACCATCGAACTGAAGCTGCCCATCGACGACGTCCTCATCGGCCGCACCGACCTGACACCCCTGCACAACTCCTGGGTCGACGTCGACTTCCAGGTCAAGGTCGGCAACGGCTCGGCCGGTTCCGTGCGCTGGATCCTCAAGAAGGGCTCGACGACGCTCATCGACGTCTCCCGCACCGGCGTCGACACGTTCCTCGCCGACCGGCTGCGCCCCAAGTGGGGCATCTACCGCTCCCTGGGCGACACCTCGGGCTCCCTGCAGAACTGCCACATGCTGCTGCGGAACATGCGGGGCTACCAACTGCTCTGACCGCACGGGGGAGTGGTCGGCCCGGGTGGGCTCACGCCCGGTACAGCGCCTCCACCTCGGTCGTGTACGCCTTCTCGATCGCCTTCCGCTTCAGCTTCAGCGAAGGCGTCAACAGGCCGTGCTCCTCGGTGAACTGGTGCGCGAGGATCCGGAACGTACGGATCGACTCGGCCTGCGAGACCAGGGTGTTGGCGGCGACCACCGCCCGCCGCACCTCGGTCTCCAGCTCCGGATCGCGTACCAGCTCGGCCGGTGCCGGCTTCGGCTTGCCGTGCATCTGCAGCCAGTGCTCGACCGCCTCGGAGTCCAGGGTGACCAGGGCGGCGATGTACGGCCGGTCGTTGCCGACGACGATGCACTGGGCGACCAGCGGATGGTCGCGCACCCGCTCCTCCAGGATCGCGGGCGAGACGCTCTTGCCGCCCGAGGTCACCAGGATCTCCTTCTTGCGCCCGGTGATGGTGAGATAGCCGTCCTCGTCGAGGGAGCCCAGGTCGCCGGTGGCGAGCCAGCCCTCGTGCAGGGTCTCGTCGGTGGCCTTGGGGTTGTTGAGGTAACCCTGGAAGACATTGGGGCCGCGCAGCCAGATCTCGCCGTCGTCCGCGATGTGCACGGTCATGCCCGGGATGGCCTGGCCGACCGTGCCGTAGCGGGTGCGCTCCGGCGGGTTGGCGGTCGCGGCCGCCGTACACTCGGTGAGGCCGTACCCCTCGAAGATATGGACGCCGGCGCCCGCGAAGAACAGCCCGAGCCGCCGGTCCATCGCCGAGCCGCCGGACATCGCGTACTTGATACGGCCGCCCATCGCCTCCCGGATCTTGCCGTAGACGACCTTGTCGAAGAACTGGTGCTGCATCCGCAGGCCCGCCGACGGGCCGGGCCCGATGCCCCAGGCCCTCGCCTCCATCGCGTCCGCGTACTTCACGGCGACCTCGACGGCCTTCTCGAACGGGCCGGACCTGCCCTCCCGTTCGGCCTTGCGGCGGCTCGCGTTGAAGACCTTCTCGAAGATGTACGGCACCGCGAGGAAGAAGGTCGGCTTGAAGGCGGCGAGGTCCGGCAGCAGGACGGCCGCGTTGAGCTGCGGCTGATGACCGAACTTCACCTTTCCGCGGATCCCGGCGACCTGCACCATCCGCCCGAAGACATGCGCGAGCGGCAGGAACAGCAGCGTCGCCGCCTCGTCGCCCTTGCGGGACTTGAACAGGGGCGCCCAGCGCTCGATGACCGTGTCCGCCTCGACCATGAAGTTGGCGTGCGAGATGACACAGCCCTTGGGGCGGCCCGTCGTGCCGGACGTGTAGATGATCGTCGCGATCGACTCCGGGGTCACGGCCCGCCGGTGCCGGTGCACCACCTCGTCGTCGAGGTGCGCGCCCGACTCGTACAGCTCCCGCACCGCGCCCTCGTCCAGCTGCCAGAGCCGGCGCAGCTGGGGCAGCCGGTCGATGACCGTGGCGATGGTCATCGCGTGGTCCTCGTGTTCGACCATGGCCGCCGTGCACTGCGAGTCGTACAGCATCCAGAAGACCTGCTCGGCGGAGGAGGTCGGGTAGACGGGGACGACCTGGGCGCCGATGGTCCACAGGGCGTAGTCGAAGAGGGTCCACTCGTAGCGTGTACGGCACATGATGGCGACCCGGTCGCCGAACCGGATGCCCTGCGCGAGCAGGCCCTTGGCCAGCGCGAGCACCTCGTCGCGGAACTCCGCGGAGGTCACGTCACGCCACTCGCCCAGCTCGTCCTTGCGGCCGAGCGCGATGTAGTTCGGGTCCTCCTGGGCGTACTCGAAGACGACGTCGGCCAGGCCGCCCACCGGCGGCGCCGACGCCAACGGAGGGTTGGTGAACTCGCGCAAACCCGCTCCTCGTGGCGCTCCGCACAGCGCGTGAAAGCTACCTCACCGGGAGAACGGGCGGGAGGGGTTGTGGAGGGGGCGCATGGGAACACAGGGCGAAGCTCGGCGCCGAAAAATGACGTGGATGGGGAGGTATCCGGCGTAATTCCTGACGGCGGAGTACGTCCCGGCACCGCAATCTCCACCGAACCCGCACGCTCAGGTTACGGTGCGCGACCCTATGGACACGCTCTGGCCTCGGGCGCGCCCGCTGCCACCGGGGAAAGGCGAATGCCGCTCACGTCCGCCGCACCGACGGAGCCGGGACGCGCCGCTTCGCGCCCGGCCCGCCCGTCACATCCCTCGCGCGCGGCCGTGGAGCCGGTCGCCGCCGGAGAGGATCGCCGCGGCGAGGGCGTCCGCCGCGCTCGACGCGGCTCCCGGACGGCGGCCGTGGACGAGGACGAAGTCGACCTCGCCGAGTTCCGGCAGTCCCGCCCGCTCCGGGACCCGGACCAGACCAGGGGGTACCAGGCGACGGGAATGCGCCATCACGCCGAGGCCGGCGCGGGCGGCCGCGATGAGGCCGTTGAGGCTGCCGCTGGTGCAGGCGATGTGCCAGGCGCGGCCCTCGCGCTCCAGCGCCTCCAGGGCCAGCGCGCGGGTGATGCCCGGCGGCGGGTAGACGATCAACGGGACCGGACGGTCGGGGTCGAGGCGGAGCCGTTCCGCGCCGATCCACACCAGCCGGTCCGTCCAGACGGGTTCACCGCGCGGATCCTCCGGGCGCCTCTTCGCCAGGACCAGGTCGAGCTTGCCCGCCGCGAGCTGCTCGTGCAGCGTGCCCGAGAGCTCGACGGTCAACTCCAGGTCCACCTCGGGATGGTCGTGCCGGAAGGCCTCCAGGATCTCCGGGAGCCGGGTCAGCACGAAGTCCTCCGAGGCGCCGAACCGCAGCCGCCCGCGCAGCCGCGTCCCGGTGAAGAACGCCGTCGCCTGCTCGTGCACCTCGAGGAGCCGCCGGGCGAAGCCGAGCATGGCCTCGCCGTCCTCCGTCAGCTCCACGGAGTGGGTGTCCCGCGAGAACAGCTGCCGCCCGGTCGCGTCCTCCAGGCGGCGTACGTGCTGGCTGACCGTGGACTGGCGCAGCCCCAGCCGCCGAGCGGCCTGCGTGAAGCTCAGCGTCTGGGCCACGGCGAGGAAGGTACGCAGATGGGAGGGGTCGTACATACGGTCAACCGTACTCCCCTTATCGCAATAAGCGATCACAGTAAGAGCGGTATGACGGATTCCCGATCACGGGTCGGAGGAGGACGATGGGGAGGGGCCTTCCGGCCCTCCGACGCACCCTCATCGAACGTACGTGGAGCACCGTGAAACGCCTGCAGTGGCCGAGTTGGATGCCGATCGACCCGTACATCCTGCTGTTGCTCGGGACGGTGGGCATCGCGGCTCTCCTCCCGGCGCGGGGTACGGCCGCCGAGGTCGCGTCGGGCGCGTCCACGGCCGCGATCGCCTTCCTGTTCTTCCTCTACGGCGCCCGGCTCTCCACCCGCGAGGCACTGGACGGCCTCAAGCACTGGCGGCTGCATGTCACCGTCCTGACCTGCACCTTCGTCGTCTTCCCGCTGCTGGGCCTGGCCGCCCGCGGTCTCGAACCGGTGTTCCTGAACCACTCCCTCTACACCGGTCTGCTCTTCCTCACCCTCGTCCCGTCGACCGTCCAGTCGTCGATCGCCTTCACCTCGATGGCCCGCGGCAATGTGCCGGCCGCGATCTGCGCGGGCTCCTTCTCCTCCCTCGCGGGCATCGTCATCACCCCGCTGCTCGCGGCGAGCCTGCTGGGCGGCAGCGTCGGCGGCTTCTCCGCCGACTCGCTGCTGAAGATCGTGCTCCAGCTGCTGGTGCCGTTCCTCGCCGGGCAGGTCGCCCGCCGCTGGATCGGCGGCTTCATCACCCGCCACAAGCAGATCCTCGCCCTGGTCGACCGCGGCTCGATCCTCCTCGTCGTCTACGTCGCCTTCAGCGAGGGCATGGTGCGCGGGATCTGGAGCCAGGTCAGCCCCCTTCGGCTCGCCGGTCTGCTCGCCGTCGAGGCCGTGCTGCTCGCGGTAATGCTGCTGCTCACCTGGTACGGCGCGAAAGCCCTGCGCTTCGACCGGGCGGACCGGATCACCATCCAGTTCGCCGGCTCCAAGAAGTCCCTCGCCTCCGGGCTGCCCATGGCGAGCGTCCTGTTCGGCGCCGAGGCCTCCCTCGCCGTGCTGCCGCTGATGCTGTTCCACCAGATGCAGCTCATGGTCTGCGCGGTCATCGCCAAACGCCGGGCCAAGGACCCGGTGGAACCTGCGGTCACGGAGCGGCGAGACGAAGCGATACGAACCGAGGTCGGTACAAGGACACGTTCCGCGTGATGTTCAGCTGCGCCGAGGCCGCGTCGGCGTCCAGCCAGTTGACGTCGTAACTCAGGACCAGCCGATCGCCGTCGACCGCCTCGTGCGCCTGCGGGTTGTACGCCGCGACCCCGCCGTCCGGCAGCGACGGACTGAAACCCTTGGTGGGCCCGTGCCAGGGCCCGGTGGGGGAGCAGGCCCAGTACGCGGTGACGGTCGTCAGTCCCTCGGTCCCGGCCGCCATGGTGAACAGCACATACGTACGGCCGTCGCGTACGACGGTGAACGCGCTGCCCACCCCCTTGTCCGCCCCGTTCCCGAGCACCGCCGCCGGCCGCCCCCGCACCGCCCACCGCGAGCCGTCCCAGTACTCCCAGGCCCCCGGCTCCCCGAGCCGGCCGCGCGGCACCCGGGCCACATACGCGTGCGAGGTCGGCCGGGAGGCCGCCTGGGCGTCGGTGCCGCCGAAGACGTACGTCCACTCGCCCGCGTCCACGGCCGTCGTACCGAACAGCACCCGCCGGGCCGGATCGGCGACCGACCCCTGGTCCAGCACCGTCGTGATCCCCTCCAGCCGCAGATCGGGCAGCGACAGCGTGGCGACCTCGGTCGCCGTCGGCACCCCGTAGATCCACGGCGACTGCCCGGCGGTACGGGTCCACAGCAGCACCCGTACGACCCGTTCGGCCGAGCCGGGGGAGCGGGGCTCGACCCGGGCGGCCACCGGCCAGCGCCACTGCCGCGGGGCCGGATCCGGGAAGACCGGGGCCGGGAGCGTGGATTCGAGGCGGCCCGAGGGGGACATCACCACGGCCGAGTTGCGCACCAGGGGCGTGGAGACGTCCCGCCAGGCCACGGACTCGCCGGCCGGGTTGGGCGGTGGGTGCACCTGGCCCAGATAGGTGTCCGAGAACAGCCACAGCACGCGTCCGTCCGGGAGCCGCACCGAGTGGGTGCCGTCGCCGCCGGTCCAGTCGTCGGTGCGGGCCGCGTCGTCGCCGTAGCGGGCGAACTCGCCGGTCAGGGAGGCGTCCGGATCCCAGTCCCGGACCGTACGGGCCGTGCAGGTGGCGCCGCCCTCCCGGTCGTCGTCCGGGAGGGCGGTGAGCAGCACGGCCGCGAGGGCCAGGACCAGTGCCAGGATCAGGACCGGTCCGGCCCCCGTGCGCTGTCGTGCTCCTGCGTCGTCGGGCACGGAAGGGACGTTAGTTGCCTCCGTCCACCCGGTCCATGGGCAACCACAGGATCGAGCCCCGCGTCTGCGCGTCCTGCGTACCGAGACCGGCGACCTCCGCGTCGCTCAACGCCCGGTCCCGGACGCGGACTTCGTCGATCGCCCCGGTGAAGTGGACCCGGCTGTCGACCCGTTGCCCGATGTGCACCCCGAACGGCGAGTTCCGGCTGACCGATCCGGGGATGTCGGCGGTGCTGAACGGCGTCCCGTCCACGAAGAGGGTGAGCTGCCCTCCACCCCGCCGCAGCACGAGCTGATGCCACTGCCCGTCGTTGTACGCGCCCGTGGACCGTACCGACGTGGTCCGGGGGGGCGAGGCCCCGTCCCGCACGGTGATCAGCCCGGTCAACCGCCCGGCCGCCGGCTCCCCGCGCAGCCACACCTGCGGCTGCGACGCCCCGACCCCGCCCATCCACAGCATCGGCTGCTCACCGCTGGTCGCCGAGTAACGGAACCAGAGCGACGCGGTGAAGTCCTTCGTCCCGAGGGGGAGTTGGGACCGGTACGGCAGCCGTACGGCGTCGTCGGTGCCGTCGAACTCGATCGCGCCGCCGAACCTGCCGTCCGTCGGCCGGGCGCCACCGAGCACGGCCGCCCGCTTGCCGCCTGGCGCCTTGTCGGGTGTCGTCGGGTCCGGGCCCCGGCGCGGCTGGAGCCAGTCCTCCGTGAACCGGGCGAAGCGGATCTCGTCCCGGGCGTCGACCGCGCCGCCCTCGTACAGCAGCCCCACTACATCGTCGCCGCTGCCGCCGTCACCGCCGATCCGCACCAGGTCGGAGTAGCCGGACCAGTCGGTGGTGACGACCGTGCCCCGGTCCACGCTCTCCCAGGTGCGTCCGCCGTCGTAGGAGGAGCGCACCGCCATCGTCCGGCGGCGGTCGGGGTCGGCAGGTCCGGCCAGCAGCATGCGGTCGCCCAGGCGCAGCACGGATCCCTGCACCTGGGGCATGTAGAAGTCGGGAAGCGCCCGGAAGGGTTCGGCGAAGGTGGTGCCGCCGTCCCGGCTGACGGTCTGGCTGCGATGGCCGAGGTCGGTGCCGTCCTGCTCGCGCCCGCTGACCAGGACCGTGCCGTCCGCGCGCTCGGCGAGCGTCAGCTCCGACGGCTTCTGACGGAATGTGCCGTCGTCCGCGATCGGCCATGAGTCCGTCGCGCCGACCTTCCAGTTCTCCCCGCCGTCGTCGCTGGTCACGAGCGCCGCGTGATTGACGGTGATCCGGCCGTCCGCCCAGGTCTCGGCGTTGACCCCGAGGACGAGCCGCCCGGCGTGAGCGCCCCGGGTGAGCTGAATGCCGTGGACGGGGCCGGTGGCGTACCAGGAGTTCCAGTCGGCCGGGCGGATCTGCTCGCTGAGGCTGCGCGGCTCGGACCAGGTCAGCCCGTCGTCGTCGCTGTACTGGACGTGCGGGGCCCGGTCACAGGGCACGTCGCAGCTCGCGCCGTCCTGACGGCCCGTGTTGTACGTCTCCGCCAGCACGATCCGGCCGGTCCTGCGGTCCACGACCGGCGCGGGGTTCCCATGGGTGTCGCCGCCGCCCTCGTTGACCACGTGCAGCGGGCCCCAGGTGCGGCCGCCGTCCGTGGACCGCTTGACCACGAGGTCTATGTCGGCCGCGTCCCCGCAGTTCAGCACGCGGCCTTCGGCGAAGGCGAGCAGGGTGCCCTTGGTGCTCCGCACGATCGCCGGAATCCTGAAGCAGGCGTAGCCCGGGTCCTGCGAGGCCTTGAAGAGGACCTGCTGTTCGAACTCCGCTGCGGCGGCGGCTTGCTGGGGCTCGGCTCCGGCGGGGTGGGGGAGGGAGAGGAGAGCGGTGGTGGTGACTACCGCGGTGAGGGTGGATCTGAGACGTGCGTGAAGACTCGACGGCACGGTGCGGCCAGCCCTTCATCCGTCTGGGTGATGGGACATCGGACGTCCCACGTCCGATGTGCGGCCACAGACGCTACTTGGGGGTTCTGGGGGCTCACAAGAACCGTGCGTCGGTTGTGATTGGCGTGTCGTACGACAGGGTGACGATCAGTCAGACTGGCTCGGGAGAGCTCGGGGGGTGCGGCTTCGTCGGCGGATGCGGGTGGTGTGTGGTTGCTCGCGCAGTTCCCCGCGCCCCTGAAAGACCCCGGGCGCGCCCCATGCCTTTAAGGGGCGCGGGGAACTGCGCGACCAGCCCCCACCCACCCGCACCCGGCAACGCGAGTAGTGGACCAACGACGCGTACCCGGCGGTGCAAGAGGCGGGACCCCCGTGGCGCAGGGGGCGCTCCCCGCCGGTGGGGGCCCCGCCGCCGTGTCGCGGGGAGCCGGGGTCAGCCCTGGCCGGCAGCGGCCCGCAGAGCGATCCGGTGCTCGCCCGCGTACACGTTCATGGAGGCCCCCCGCAGGAAGCCCACCAGGGTCAGCCCGGTCTCCGCCGCCAGGTCGACCGCGAGGGACGACGGC
Source organism: Streptomyces sp. CA-210063 (assembly GCF_024612015.1). Taxonomy (NCBI): domain Bacteria; kingdom Bacillati; phylum Actinomycetota; class Actinomycetes; order Kitasatosporales; family Streptomycetaceae; genus Streptomyces; species Streptomyces sp. CA-210063. The sequence continues at coordinate 1,548,753 of NZ_CP102512.1, read as the reverse complement.
GCCGAGACCGCCGCCAGCATCGGGATCCCCGCCATCACCGCCTTCTGCGCCAGCTCGAAGGAGGCCCGCCCCGACACCAGCAGCACCGCCCGGGACAGCGGCAGCGACCCGCTCTGCAGGGCCCGCCCGACCAGCTTGTCCACCGCGTTGTGCCGCCCCACGTCCTCCCGTACGTCGAGCAGCTCGCCGTCCTCGCTGAACAGGGCCGCCGCGTGCAGACCCCCGGTCCGGTCGAAGACCCGCTGGGCCGCGCGGAGCCGGTCGGGGAGGCTCGCGAGGAGGTCGGGTTCGAGGCGGACCGGGGGAGCGTCACCCCCGTGCGTGTCGTCGATGGCCCAGCGGGCGGTCGTACGGACGGCGTCCAGCGACGCCTTGCCGCAGAGCCCGCAGGACGAGGTCGTATAGACATTGCGTTCGAGGGTGATGTCCGGGATCACCACATCCGGCGCCGTCTTCACATCCACCACGTTGTACGTGTTCGAGCCGTCCGCCGTCGCGCCCGCGCAGTAGACGATGTTCTGCAGGTCCGACTGCTCGGCGAGCACGCCCTCGCTCACCAGGAAGCCGGCGGCCAGCGCGAAGTCGTCACCCGGGGTGCGCATGGTGATCGCCAGCGGCTTGCCGTTCAGCCGGATCTCCAGGGGCTCCTCGGCGACGAGCGTGTCCGGCCGGGTGGAGACCGCGCCGTCCCGGATGCGGATCACCTTGCGTCGTTCCGTGACTCGTCCCATGTCGTCTCTCAGTCCCGGTTCTGTACGTGCTGGTAGCCGAAGCGGCCCTTGATGCAGAGGTTCCCGTGGGTCACCGGGTTGTCGTGCGGGGAGGTGACCTTCACGATGTCATTGTCCTGCACATGGAGGGTGAGGTTGCAGCCCACACCGCAGTACGCGCACACCGTGGTCGTCTCCGTCTGCGCCGACTCGTCCCAGGTACCCGCCGCCCGCATGTCGAACTCCGACTTGAAGGACAGCGCGCCCGTCGGGCACACCTCGATGCAGTTCCCGCAGTACACACACGCCGAGTCGGTGAGCGGCGCGTCGTGCTCCACCGCGATCCGGGCGTCGAAGCCACGGCCCGCGACCGAGATCGCGAACGTGTTCTGCCACTGGTCCCCACAGGCGTCCACGCACTTGTAACACAGGATGCACTTGTCGTAGTCCCGCACATACAGCTCGTTGTCGATCTTGGGTTCCTCGTTCAGCCGGGCAGCGTGAGGGCCGAAGCGGTCCGGCTTCGCCTCGTACTCCTTGATCCACTCGGCGACCCGCGGGGTCGTCGACAGGTCGACCGACGACGCGAGGAGTTCCAGGACGATCTTGCGGCTGTGCCGGGCGCGCTCGGTGTCGGTCCTCACCTCCATCCCGGGCTCGGCCTTGCGGGAGCAGGCCGGGACGAGGGTTCTGGCCCCCTCGACCTCGACGACACAGACCCGGCAGGCGTTCTTCGGGGCGAGCGTGTCGCCCTGGCAGAGGGTCGGGACGTCCTTGCCGGCGGCCCGGCAGGCGTCGAGGATCGTCGAGCCCTCGGGCGCCCGCACCGGCTCCCCGTCGAGGGTGAACTCCAGCAGGCGGCGCGGCACTCCCAGCGGTATCACGGTCATACGGCGGCTCCGGTACGGCGAGTTCGGCTTCGGCGATGCGCGGTCATTCGTACGCCCCCAAGCGGTCGATGGCGGATTCCACGGCGTTCCACGCGGTCTGCCCGAGACCGCAGATCGAGGCGTCCCGCATCGCGCGGCCGACCTCCCTGAGCAGGGCGATGTCACCGGCCGCGGCCGCACCGGTCCGCTCGACGATCCGGTGCAGTGCCTCCTCCTGGCGCACGGTCCCGACCCGGCACGGCACACACTGCCCGCAGGACTCGTCCCGGAAGAACTCCGCGATCCGCAGCAGCAGCCGGGGCAGCGGAACCGTGTCGTCGAAGGCCATGACCACGCCCGAGCCGAGCGTCGTGCCGGCCTCCCGTGTCCCCTCGAAGGTGAGCGGGATGTCCAGCTCGTCGGGGCGTACGAAGCCGCCGGCCGCGCCGCCGAGGAGGACGGCCCGCAGCCGGTCCCGCACCCCGGCGAGCGTCAGCAGATCGCCGAGCGTCGCCCCGAAGGGCAGCTCGTAGATGCCGGGCCGCTCCACGCTCCCCGACACACAGAACAGCTTCGGTCCGGTGGAGCGGCCGGTGCCGATCGCCGCGTACGCCGGGGCGCCCATCGTGAGGATCGGCAGGACGTTCACCAGCGTCTCGACGTTGTTCTCCACCGTCGGCTTGCCGAAGAGGCCCTTCTCCACGGGGAACGGCGGCTTCGAGCGCGGCTCGCCCCGGTACCCCTCGATGGAGTTGAAGAGGGCCGTCTCCTCGCCGCAGATGTAGGCGCCCGCGCCACGGCGGATCTCGAGGTCGAAGGCGTAGCCCTGCCCGAGGACGTCGTCGCCGAGCAGGCCCCGGGAGCGGGCCTGGGCGATGGCGTGCTCCAGGCGCCGCAGAGCTCTTGGGTACTCGCCGCGCAGATACAGGTAACCCTTGTGCGCGCCGGTCGCGTACGCCGCGATGGTCATCGCCTCGACCAGGGCGAACGGGTCGCCCTCCATGATCACGCGGTCCTTGAAGGTGCCCGGCTCGGATTCGTCCGCGTTGCAGACGACGTAGTGCGGACGGTCGGGCTGCGACGCCGTGGCCTGCCATTTCCGGCCGGTGGGGAAGGCGGCGCCGCCCCGCCCGACCAGACCCGAGTCGGTGACCTCCCGGATGACCCCGGCGGGGCCCAGCTCGAAGGCCCGCCGCAGAGCCGTGTAGCCGCCGTACGCGCGGTAGTCGTCCAGGGAGGCCGGGTCGACGACCCCGACCCGGGAGAGGAGGGTGAGCCCCGGTTCTCCCGCCTGGGGCACCGCCATGGCGGCCGGCGGCTCCTCGTCGGCCGAGTCGGGGGCGCTCGCCGCGAGGACGGCCGCCTCGACGGTCGCCGGCGCCGACACGGCCGTACGCACCGGATTCCCGGCCTTGATCGCGAGGGCGGCCGGCGCCCGCTCGCACAGCCCCAGACACGGGCTCCGCTCCACGCTCACCCCGCTGCCGAGGCCGAGGCGGGACTCGATCCCGGCGCACAGGCCGGCCGCCCCGGCCGCCGCGCAGGCGAGGTCCGTGCACACGTGCAGCACGGTCGCGGGGCGCGGCTCGACCGAGAACATCGCATAGAACGTGGCCACGCCGTACGCCTCCGCCGGCGGCACCGTCAGCCGCCGGCACAGATAGTCCAGCGCGCCCTCGCTGATCCAGCCGATCCGGTCGTTGATCGCGTGCAGCCCCGGCAACAGCAGGTCACGGCGCTTCCGTGCCTCCCGGCCGCCCCGTGCCCACCGCAGATCGGCGTCGGAACGGTCCGCGCCCTCCCAGGACGATTCCGGCGGCCCGAGCAGCGCGTCGACCGCCTCCTTCTCCTCGTCCGTGGGTTTGCTGTCGCCGAAGTGCAGGTCCACTCAACTCACCTCACGATGGTCGCGACGGGCAGCTTGTCGATCCGGATCGCCGACGCCTTGAACTCCGCCGTCCCCGCGATCGGGCAATTGGCCTCGATCGTCAGCTGGTTGGTGTCCACCTCGTCGGGAAAGTGCATGGTCATGAAGGCGAGACCGGGCCGCAGCGCCAGGTCGATCCACACCGGCGCCACGACCGAGCCGCGCCGCGAGGACACCTGGACCTCCTCGCCCACCACGACCCCGTAGCGCTCCGCGTCCTCCGGGCACAGCTCGATGTACTCCCCGCGCCGCAGCGGCGAGGCGAAACCACCGCTCTGCACACCGGTGTTGTAGGAGTCCAGCCGCCGCCCGGTGGTCAGCCGGATCGGGAACTCCTCGTCCGTCAGATCCACCGGCGGATCGTGCCGCACGATCCCGAAGGGCGCGAGCCGGCCCCGGTTCGCCGGGTCGGGATCCCACAACCTGCCGTGCAGATAGGTCGGTTCGAGCCTGTCCGTGTCCGGGCAGGGCCACTGGATGCCCTGGTGCTCCTCAAGCCGCTCGTACGTCATCCCGTAGTGGTCAGGCGACACCGACCGCAGCTCGTTCCAGACGGCCTCGGCGTCGGCGTACTTCCACTCGTGCCCGAGCCGGGAGGCCAGGTCGCAGAGGATGTCGATGTCCTCGCGGGCCTCACCGGGCGGGTTGACCGCCTTGCGGACGCGCTGGACCCGCCGCTCGCTGTTGGTGGTGGTGCCGTCCGTCTCCGCCCACCCGGCGGTCGCGGGCAGCACGACGTCCGCCAGCTCGGCCGTCTTCGTCAGGAAGATGTCCTGGACGACGAGGAAGTCCAGCTGCCTCATACGCCGTACGGCCTGTTCGCTGTCCGCCTCGGACTGCGCCGGGTTCTCCCCGATGCAGTACACGGCCTTCAGCGAGCCCTCCTCCATGGCCTCGAACATCTCCGTCAGGTTCAGCCCGTAGTGCGGCTGGATGACGGTGTCCCACGCCGACTCGAACTTCAGTCGGGACTCCGGGTCGAGGATGTCCTGGAAGCCGGGCAGCCGGTTGGGGATGGCGCCCATGTCGCCGCCGCCCTGCACGTTGTTCTGGCCGCGCAGGGGCTGCAAACCCGATGCGTGCCGCCCCACATGCCCTGTCAGCAGCGACAGGTTGATCAGCGCGCGGACGTTGTCGGTGCCGTTGTGGTGCTCGGTGATGCCGAGGGTCCAGCACAGCTGGGCGCGCTCGACACGGGCGTACGCGTGCGCCAACTGCCGTATCGCGGCGGCCGGTACGCCCGTCACCTTCTCGGCGAGGGAGAGCGTCCACGGCTCGACGAGCGCCTTGTACTCCTCGAAGCCGGTGGTCGCCCGCTCGATGAACGCCTCGTTGGCCAGGCCCGCGTGGATGATCTCGCGGCCGACCGCGTGGGCCATCGGGATGTCCGTGCCGACGTTCAGCCCCATCCAGCTCTCCGCCCACTCGGCGGTGGATGTCCGCCTCGGGTCGACGGCGTACATCCGGGCGCCGTTGTGGATGCCCTTCAGCACGTGCTGGAAGAAGATCGGGTGGGCGAAGCGGGCGTTGGAACCCCACATCACGATGACGTCGGTGTGCTCGATCTCCTCGTACGAGGAGGTGCCGCCGCCGGAACCGAAGGCGGCGGACAGGCCGGCGACGCTCGGGGCGTGGCAGGTGCGGTTGCAGGAGTCGACGTTGTTGGTCCCCATGACCACCCGGGCGAACTTCTGCGCCACGTAGTTCATCTCGTTCGTGGCGCGGGCGCAGGAGAACATGCCGAAGGCGCCGCGATGGCGTTCGATGCCGCGGGCGGCCCGGTCCAGCGCCTCCTCCCAGGTCGCCTGCCGGAAGGGCTCGTCGCGTGAGTCGCGGACGAGGGGATGGGTGAGCCGGGTGTAGGTCTTCGGGCTTCGGTCGCGTTTCCTCATCGGCGTTCCTCAGAGTTCATGCCGCGCTCCTCAGCGCGAGCAGGTCCGAGATGGCGTGGACGGTGCGGAGTGTGGGCACCTCGACGCCGGTGATGTCCGCCAGTTCGACGACGGCGGCGAGCAGTACGTCGAGTTCCAGTGGTTTGCCGCGCTCCAGGTCCTGGAGCGTGGAGGTGCGGTGGTCGCCGACGCGTTCGGCGCCGGCCATCCGCCGTTCGATGGAGACACCGACCTCGCAGCCGAGGGCCTCGGCGACGGCGAGCGTCTCGGCCATCATCGTCTCGATGACCTTGCGGGTGCCGCCGTGCAGACACATCTGCCGCATGGTCGCGCGGGCCAGGGCGCTGATCGGGTTGAACGAGATGTTGCCGAGCAGCTTGATCCAGATGTCGCCCCGGATGTCGGGCTCCACGGGACACTTCAGGCCACCCGCCACCATGGCCTCGCTGAACGCCTCACAGCGCGCCGAGACCGTACGGTCGGGTTCACCGAGGGAGAACCGGGTGCCTTCCAAGTGCCGTACGACACCGGGCCCTTCGAGTTCGGTGGCCGCGTAGACGACACAGCCGATGGCCCGTTCGGGCGCGAGCACCGCACTGACCGCGCCGGCCGGGTCCACGCTCTCCACACGGTGGCCGTCGTGCGGGCCGCCGTGCCGGTGGAAGTACCACCAGGGAATGCCGTTCTGGGCGGCGATCACCGCCGTGGTGCCGTGCAGCAGGGGCTCGATCAGCGGCCCGCACGCCGCGTACGAGTTGGCCTTGAGGCCGAGGAAGACGAAGTCGACCGGGCCGATCTCGGCCGGGTCGTCGGTGGCGTGGGCCCGGGCGGTGAAGTCCCCGCGCGAGCTGAGCACACGCACCCCGTCCCGCCTCATGGCCGCGAGATGCGGTCCACGGGCGACGAGATGCGTGTCCGCGCCGGCGCGGTGGAGCGCGGCGCCGGCATAGGCGCCGATCGCACCGGCGCCGAGAACTGCGACTTTCATGACGAGGGAGCTCCGTTCGGTCGAGGGATACCGCGGAGATGGCGCACCGTCGAACTCTGTCGACGAAATATTGTCTACAGTATGGAAGTTGACCCAGCAAGGGTTCGCGCAGCCGCCGCACAGGGCATTGCCCGGACATGAAGGTGGCCGGGGAACTACCGTTCGGCGCGCGGTGGATACCGCTCGTCGCACACGGCCGACGCGCCGCCTTTCCAACTCCCTTGTCACTGCCTACCGTCCGGGATCATGAGTCCCCCCGTCGCACCCCCGGGCTGGAGCCGCTGGCTCGTACCCCCGGCCGCGCTCTCCGTCCATCTCTCCATCGGGCAGGCCTACGCCTGGAGCGTCTTCAAGCCGCCGCTGGAATCCGCGCTCGGCCTCAGCGGCACCCAGAGCGCGCTGCCCTTCCAGCTCGGCATCGTCATGCTGGGCCTGTCGGCCGCGTTCGGCGGGACGCTCGTCGAGCGCAACGGGCCACGCTGGGCGATGACCGTGGCGCTGATCTGCTTCTCCTCCGGCTTCCTGCTCGCCTCGCTCGGCGCGGCCACCGAGCAGTACTGGCTGATCGTCTTCGGCTACGGCTTCGTCGGCGGCATCGGCCTCGGCATCGGCTACATCTCGCCCGTCTCCACCCTGATCAAGTGGTTCCCGGACCGGCCCGGCATGGCCACCGGAATCGCGATCATGGGCTTCGGCGGCGGCGCGCTCATCGCCTCGCCGTGGTCCGCCCAGATGCTGGAGTCCTTCGGCTCCGACTCCTCCGGCATCGCCGTCGCCTTCCTCGTGCACGGCCTGTCGTACGCCGTGTTCATGCTGCTCGGTGTGCTGCTCGTACGGGTGCCGCGCACGGAGGACCGTGTGAGCACGGAGAGCGGACCGGGCGTCCTGGCGGGCCCGCAGGTCTCGGCCCGCAACGCCATCCGCACCCCGCAGTTCTGGTGTCTGTGGGTCATCCTCTGCATGAACGTGTCCGCGGGCATCGGCATCCTGGAGAAGGCCGCCCCGATGATCACGGACTTCTTCGCCGACTCCTCCACCCCGGTCTCCGTCACGGCGGCCGCCGGCTTCGTCGCGCTGCTCTCCGCGGCCAACATGGCGGGCCGTATCACCTGGTCGTCCACGTCCGACCTGATCGGGCGCAAGAACATCTACCGCGTCTACCTGGGCGTGGGCGCGCTGATGTATCTGCTGATCGCGCTGTTCGGCGACTCCTCCAAGCCGCTGTTCATCATCTGCGCCCTGGTGATCCTGTCCTTCTACGGCGGCGGCTTCGCCACGATCCCCGCGTATCTGAAGGACCTCTTCGGCACCTACCAGGTCGGCGCGATCCACGGCCGGCTGCTCACCGCCTGGTCCACGGCCGGTGTCCTCGGACCGCTGATCGTCAACTGGATCGCGGACCGGCAGGAGGAGGCGGGCAAGTCCGGCCCCGACCTCTACGGCATGTCCTTCTTCATCATGATCGGACTGCTCGTGATCGGCTTCGTCGCCAACGAGCTGGTCCGGCCCGTCCACCCCCGCTTCCACATCCCCGCCCCGAGGGAGGCCGCCGATGTCGTCCAGCGACAGCAGTCCGAATCCGCCTGACCGGCGACCGTTGATCGTCTTCGCCTGGGTGTGGGTGGGGGTGCCACTCGGTTACGGACTGTACGAACTCGTACGGAAGGCCACGCAGTTGTTCACCGGGTGAGTACGCGGACGTCCCCTCAGGACAGTGAGGCGTCGTCGGCGCCTGGACGCGTGGAACGGGGCTCCGTCCGCTTCGGACGGAGCCCCGTTCGTGATCTCAGCCGAATCGCAGGATGCGTGGGGCGAAGGTGTTCTCGGGGCCGTCGGCGCGGCCGACCGACCACACCGTCGCCGTGCCCGGCACCGGCGCCAGCCGCAGCAGCGAGGAGTCACCCTCCCCGGCCACCGCCGGTTCGCTGTACTCGGTGAACGACTCTCCGTTCCAGGCAAGGAAATCGGGCCCGGGGACGAACGGCGGATAGCTGCCCGGTGGCCCCCACTTCTGCGAGCGGGTCACCGAGACCCAGCCCAGTGCGCCCGACTCGGTGGGCGCCAGTGAGGTGATCCCGCCGAAGTCGGTGGGCATGGTCACCCGGCTCCACGCCTGCCCGTCGAAGCGGACCAGCAGGGGCGGAATCGGCCGGCCCACCGGGCCGCCGACGAAGCCGGCCGTGCCACCCGCCCACACCTCCGTCGGCGAGACCGCCAGCACACTGCCCACGGCCGACCGCGGGAACCCGTCCACGATCGTCTGCTGCCACGTCTGTCCGTCCCAGTGCGCCACGGCCGCACCCGAGGCGGTGGCGCCCGCGGCCCAGACGTCGTCGGCCGCCAGGATGTGCAGGCCGTACACGGATCCCGGCGGCACCGGCACGTCCCGCCAGCCGCGCCCGTCCCAGCGCAGCAACACCTGTGCGCCGTCCCGCGAACCGATCAGCCAGGTCTCACCGCCGCCGGTGACGGCTTTGGCCAGCACGACACCGCGCGGCGGCCGGCTCTCGGACCAGGTGACGCCGTCGGAGCGGAGCAGGTGGGCGCCGCCCGCCGAGTCGCGGCCCACCGCCCAGAGCGCGGTCGGTGAGGTCGCGGCGACGGACAGCAGCTCTCCCTGCCAGCCGACCCCGGGCAGGCTCTGGCGCTGCCACGCGGTTCCGTCCCAGCGCAGCACCAGCGGAAAGCCCGGCGCCTCGCGACCGACGGCGTCGGCACCCACCGCCCACGCCCGGTCCGGCCCGAACGCCACGACCTCGTTCAGCCCGGCCTGTGGGCGTACCTGTGCCGGGACCGGAACGTGGTGCCAGGACAGGGTTTCCGCCGCGGCCGAGCTCATGGCGGCCATGATGGTCATGGCGACAGCGAGGACCGCGACGAGAAGTCGGCGTGCCATGGTCAGCCTCCCAGCCGCTCACTCATCAGGTTCGGTTTCGAGCCGTAGATCTCGACGGTCCCGAAGGACAGCAGCGAGGCCCCGGCCCTCGCCAGCGCACGCGGTTTGACGTCGATCGCGTCTTTGCGCTCCGGGCCGTAGGAGAACGTGGTGCGGGGGCCGTCCACCCGCGCGTACTTCGACTGGAACGCGCGGTCGCTGCGCACCGGCAGCCACAGCGCTCCGTCCGGGCCGCGCACCATGGCCTCGGTGTAGGTGTCGCCCAGCGGTGGGTGAGTGGTGCGCCAGGCGTGCCCGTTGAAGGTCATCAGGTAGGTGCGGGCCACGCCGTCGGTGTACTGGTGGCCGCCGATCGTGACCCGGCCGGACGGTTCGGGGATCACCGTGTGCACGTTGCTGTTCGGCGGCAGCGGCACCTTCGCGTCCCGCCAGGTCGTGCCGTTCCAGCGCAGGACGACGGTGGTCCCGGCGTCGGTGCCCGCCCAGGCCCAGGCGTCGGTGGCGGAACGCGCGGTGACCCCCGACACGTACAGCACACCGTCCGGGGTGGACTGTGTGGTCCAGCCGGAACCGTCGTGGTGCAGCACCTTCAGCCCGGTGTCGTCCTCACCGACCACCCACGCACCACCCGGTACCGCGGCGAAGTCCTGGTAGACCCACAGGGTCTGCGGCAGCGGCACGGCACTCCACCCTCCCGCCGACCGGCGCAGGATCTCCCCCACCCCCGCGCGGTTGTGGAAGATCCACACCTCCTCGCCGACGAACCGCACCTTGCCGAGCCAGCCCGACTCACCGGCGCCGGGGAAGGTGGTGTCCCGGCGCCACGCCGTGCCGTCCCACCGGTACAACATCGGCCGCACTCCATCGGCGGCCTCCTCGTACCCGGTCGCCCACGCCTCGCCCGGCCCACGGGCGGCGAGATCGGACACGGTCACCGGCGGGGCCGCCGCCGGCACCGGCAGCGCCGACCAGCTCGGCGTCACAGCCGCGGCCGGCGACACCACCGCGGCACACGCGATCACAAGGCAGAGAACAACCGCACGGAGACCGTTCATGAGACCCCCCAGAGCGCGAAGGTCGCACACGCTAGGGGCGTTCACCATCCGTGAACAGACGGCATTCAGCCGATCACGCTTCCCTCTGGAGGCTCACCGTGTCAGGGGACTCCTGGGGCCACGAGCGAACGAGTCCCGGGTGGGCCGAGTACGCGGTGCAGGCCCGGCTCGATGTCCGGGGCGCTGATCGAGCCGTAACCGAAGACGAAGCCCGGGCGCGCGGAGCGGTTCGCGGTGACCTCCGCCAGGGTGTGGACCGCCACGCCGGATGCCCGGGCCCGGCCGGCCCTGTCCGCGAGGGCGTCGGGGTCGGCGAGGTGACCGCGGGTGAAGGTGGTCACGTGCAGGCCCGCCGCGGACGGCACCAGCTCGGCCAGGTCCGCGAAGTGGTCGGTGAGCGCGCGGGTGATGGCCTGGTGCCGGGCCGCGTACGTGTGCTGCATCCGGCGGATGTGCCGGGCGAGCAACCCGTCGTCGACGAAGCGGGCGAGTGCCGCCTGCGCGGGGACCGCTGTGTGCCAGTCGGCGGTGTACTTCGCGGTGCGCAGTGCGGTGCGCAGCGGGGCGGGCGCGACCAGGAAGCCGACGCGCAGGGAGGGCAGCATCACCTTGGAGAACGACCCGACATAGATGACGTGTCCGTCCCGGTCCAGACTCCGCAGCGTCTCGACCGGCCGTCCGCCGAACCGGAATTCGCTGTCGTAGTCGTCCTCGATCACGGCCGCGCCGTGCCGTCGCGCCCATCGCAGCAGCGCCGTTCTGCGCCGCAGGGACATCGGCATGCCGAGCGGGAACTGGTGGGCCGGGGTGACGTACACGGCGCGGGTGTCCGGCGGAATGGCGTCCACCAGCAGGCCCTCGGCGTCCACCGGTACACCCGTGACCTCGGCGCCGTGCGCCAGGAACGGCAGCCGGGCCGGTGGGTAGCCGGGCTCTTCGACGGCCACCCGGTCGCCCGGTTCGAGCAGCACCCGCCCGATGAGGTCCAGGGCCTGCTGCGTACCGGTGGTCACCAGCACGTCGTCCGGGCCGGTCCGCACGCCGCGGGAGAGTCCGATGTGCCGGGCGAGTGCGGCCCGCAGCCCGGCGTGGCCGGCCGGATCGCCGTACCCGACCGTCCCGGCCGCCGAGTGGCGCAGTTCCCGGGAGATCAGGGGACGCCAGGCGTCGTACGGGAAGAGCCGGGCGTCCGGCAGGCCGACCCGGAAGTCGTGGGCCGCCGTGGTCGGTCCCGTGGTCTCCGGGGCCGCCCATGGGGACAAGCCGGCCCACAGGGCGCGAGGGCGCAGTACCGAGCCGGGGGTGTCGGTGTCGGTCGCGTCCCCGCGCGTGGCCAGGCCCGTCGTACGCACATAGGTTCCGGAGCCGACTCTGCTGTCCGCGTAGCCCTCGGCGACGAGCCGTTCGTAGGCGACGCCGACGGTGTTGCGGGCGACGGCAAGGCGGCGGGCCAACTCCCGGGTCGGGGGCAGCTGATCGCCGGGCCGCAGTAGCCCGTCGTGGATCGCGGTGCGCAGTTGGCGGTAGATCTGGCCGGACAGGTCGCGCTGCCCGTCGAGCCTGACGTGTACGTCCATCGTGGCTTTCCGCTCTCGGCTGCTGCCTGCCGTCTGCTTCCGGACCGGCGATTGGCTCAATCACTTGGCAGCTTATTGGCCCTGGAGCTGAACCGCTGCGGGATCTTACGCTCCGGCCATGGACATACGACAACTGGACCGCCAGGCACTGTTGTTGACCGGGGAGGTGGTCTCCCGGGTGAAGGCCGATCACTTGAGGTGGGCGACGCCGTGCGCGGACTGGACCCTGTACGGCCTGGTGCGCCATCTGGTCAGCCAGAACGAGGGGTTCGCCGCCTCCGCCCGCGGCGCGGGCGAGCCGTGGGCCGTGTGGCGAGAGGGCGATCTCGGCGATGACCCGGCCGGAGCGTATGAGGCGTCGGTGGGCGAGGTCACCGCGGCGTTCGCGGAAGACGACGTGCTGGAGCGGCGGTTCGCGCTGCCGGAGGTGGGCGAGGGCTTCGCCGTCCCCGGACGGACGGCGATCGGCTTCCATCTGCTCGACTACGTGGTGCACGCCTGGGACATCGCGGTGACGATCGGCGCCCCGTGGGAGCCCGCCCCCGAACTCACCACCGCCGCGCTGCGCGTCGCGGCCCTGGTCCCGGACGAGGGCCGCGGGCCCGGTGCCGCGTTCCGCCGACGGACCGCCGTCCCCGACGACGCCCCGCCGGGCGACCGCTTGCTCGCGCTGCTCGGCCGCGACCCGTCCTGGACGCCGCGGCCGTGCTGAGGAGCCGTTGGTGCCCTGGTCCGGCCGGGGAGTCCCTGGGCGACCGCGCCGCGTCGAACGACCTCGACAGCGGCGTACGCGGTCGATCGAACGGTCCGCTGATCGTCAGCATCACCGACTTCACCAGCGACGCGTACCGAGATCTGCCCGGCATCGCTCGTCGCGGCCTCGCGCTGCGGCGCCACTGGCCGCATCTCGACGGAGCGGTCGGGATGTGGTGGTGGGCCGTGCCCTCGGCCCGGCGCTGCGGAGCCGTCTCGGTGTGGACCGGGCGGCGGGCTCTGGCGTCGTTCGTCCGCCTGCCGGAGCATGTGGCGATCATGGACGAGTACCGCGAGCGAGGCACGACCAGGTCGGTGATCCGGGAGTACGAGAGCTTCGACGCGGCGCGGATCCAGCGGGACGCGCAGGCATGGCTGCTGCCGGACGAGCGCCGCCGTGCCGCGCGGGAGGCACCACGCCAGAACGGCTGACAACGGCATCCGAAGGCCGTGCTCGGCGCGGGTGGAGGCCACGGTGCTGGAGATACGGCGGTCGGTGGTCGGTGGTCGGTGGTCGGTGGTCGGTGGTCGGTGGTCGGTTGGGTGGGGCGGTTCACTGTGCCGGAGACTGGCCCTCGGGGGCCGTCGGCTGAGGTGCCGTCACAGCGTTGTGGAGCGTGACGGCGGAGCTGGTTCGCGAGACGCCGGTGTCGGCCGTGGTGCGGTCGGCTGTGCCACGGTCGGTTGTGTCACGGTCGAGCCAGAGCAGGAGGAGACCGAGCGTGCCGGCGAGCGCCGGCCAGTAGAGGTAGCGGTAGTTCGTCGCCGGCATGATGGGCAGGTAGCCGAGCACATAGGCCAGCGAGCTGATGCCCAGCGCCCGGATCGGCAGGGAGAACGTCCCCCGGCCCGGGCGGACGGCGAGCACGAGCGCGACAGCGAGCCAGAACCACCCCCGGAAGAGCGGCCGCAGATCCGTGGCCGTGCCGTTGATGTACGAGTCGAGGGTGTCTTCCAGCCGGGGGTGGGCCACTTCGACTCCGAGGTCGTTGCCGAAGACCCCCGGGTGGTACGGGTAGCCGGTCTCGAAGAGCAGGGCGGCGAAGAGCCGCAGCCGGTACTGGAGATAGCCGGGGACGTGTCCGCGCATCTCGCGCAGCCACAGGGACGTGAGCGGGCCCGAATCCTTGGTCAATCCGTCCGCCGGGCGTTCGTAGCAGGCCCAGTAGGCGTCCGACAGGGCGCCGATGCGGTCGCATTCCTCGGCGGCGGCCACGAGGCGGTCCCGAAGGTCCGGCGGGACGTTCGCCGACCGCAGCTCCTCCACGGTCAGGACGTGGATCAGGTCGTCGAGCATGATCTGCGCGCCCTGATGCGTCTGAACGGGCCGCACGATCCAGGAGATCGCGGCGGCGGGCAGGACGAGGCCGGCCACGAGTGCCGCTGTGCACCTGGCCCATGTGCGGCGCCCGGGGGAACGCCACAGCGCGAGGACGAGCAGGACGAACATCGGAATCGCGGCGAGGAACGCGTTCTTGCGCACGAGCATGGCGTAGGCGAGGAAGAGCACGCCCAGCCACAGCAGGCCCCAGCGCATCGCGGTGGGAAGGCGGTTGTCCCGCAGCCGCAGCCCGACGAACGCCACCGCGCAGGCGGCGAGCAGCGCGCCGGCCACGTGGACGTCCTTCCACACCACGCCGACGAACGTCAGGACGGGGGGAGTCAGCCCGAGGCCGAGGACGGCGAGCGAACCGGCACGGCTCGCGGTCAGTTCCCAGACACACCATGCGACCACCCACAGCGCGCCCCAGAAGACGACGGACTGTAGGACGGCCATCGACGAGGGCATACCGGTGACGGCGATGAGCGCTCGCCACACCAGGCTCAGCACGGGCGGGTGCCAGTCGGTCAGGGGCGTCCTGCCCATGGCCTGCCGGAGCTGGTCGATGCTGTCGGGACTCATGTACCCGGGGGCGAAGACGATGGTCGTGGCCAGGCAACACGCCACGGCGACAGCCGCCAGCCACCAGACCCAGCGCTTTTCGCCCTGAATCCGTGCGTTTTGTCCCATGCGGCGGATGCTAACAGCGACGACGGGACCCTACGGATCAGGGCGCGACGAAGACGTAGCGCCGGTAGGCGAAGAAGCGGAACAGGGTGGCGAGGACCCAGCCGAAGACGCGGGCGGCGTTGTCGCTGAGCACCGATTCCAGCCCGAGCAGATGCCGTGAGGCGAAGACCGTGCCCGCCGTGATGGCGACACCGACGACATTCACGAACAGGAACAGGGTCAGTTCCTGAGCCACGTTCACGCGATGTCGGTCGTGGTAGGTCCAGTAACGGTTCCCCGCCCAGCTGAAGAGCGCCGCCGCGCCCGTCGCGAGGACGGACGCCCGCACGGGGGCGGCCCGCATCACCCCACCCTCCGGGCCGCCGGGAAGACCGAACACCAGCAGGTTGTAGCCGCCGTTGTCCACGACGAAGGCCAGCGCCCCGACAACCCCGAACTTGGCGGCCTCGCGCCAGACACCCCTGACGACGTCACGCACACGCAGCGCCACGGATACGAGGACCAGCACACGGTGAGAGTAACGACCCGGCGCGCCCCAACCACCCGGACGCGCCCATAACGCATTATTTCCTCTCATAATTCGGCGCCGGGTCAGGTTCAGGTAAGGAGCGGCCGTGCAACCGACGATCGCGTGTGTCGTGCCGTGCCACAACGAGGAGGCCACCGTCGGCAAGGTGGTGCGCGACCTGAGGGCGGCACTCCCCGAAGCCGACATCTACGTCTACGACAACGCCTCGACCGACCGCACGGTGGAGGTCGCCCGCGAGGCGGGCGCGATCGTCCGGGAAGAACCGCGCAAGGGAAAGGGCAACGTCATCCGGCGTGCCTTCGCCGATGTCGACGCCGACGCCCTCCTCATCATCGACGGTGACGACACCTACGACGCGTCCCGGGCGCGCGACCTGGTCAACCTGCTCTTCGAGGGACCGTACGACCAGGTGGTCGGCGCCCGTCGCGAGACGGTCAGCGCCGCCTACCGGGCGGGGCACGCGACCGGAAACAGACTGCTCACGGGTGCGGTGCGGTCGCTGTTCGGCAACGACGTGACCGACATGCTGAGCGGCTACCGCGTCTTCTCGCGGCGCTTCGTCAAATCGTTCCCGGCACTGGCCCGCCAGTTCGAGACCGAAACCGAGATGACCATCCACGCACTCCACCTCCGGCTTCCCACGGCGGAGCTGACGGTGGACTACCGGGTCAGGCCCGCCGGGAGCGAGAGCAAACTGCGCACCTTCCGGGACGGCTGGCGCATCCTGCGGGTCATCCTCGATCTCACGCGGCGCGAGCGGCCCTCGCTCGTCCACACCCTGGTCGCGGGACTGCTGGCCTTCGTCTCGGTCGTCCTCGGCATCCCCGTCATCGCCGACTTCATCCGCACGGGCACCGTGCCGCGCATTCCCACGGCGATCCTCGCCGCCGCCATCATGACGATCGCGGTGCTCGTGCTGCTCGTCGGGTACATCCTCGAGTCCCTCATGCACATGCGGCAGGAACAGTCCCGGCTCGTGCACCTCGCCTACGCCGCGCCGGCCCGCGCACCGCGCTACACCAGGCACCGGTCCGGCACCGGTCCCGTGCCCGCCCGGAACGTCTCCGGCAGTCCCTGACGGCCGCGTGACAGGCGGACGTACTACGACGAGGACGCGCCGGCGTGGCGCGTCCCTGGTTCGTCAGCGCCGTCCGCCGAACTCCCAGTCGTGGACCTCGATGTCGGCGTACCGGTCCACAGTCAGGACGGTGCGTGCCGTGTCCGGATCCGGGGCCCTGAGCAGCGCCGCCGTACCCAGCCAGGTGGCGCCGTCGTCGGACAGCAGCGGCCCGTACGCGATCAGATCGTCCCGGTCGGGAGGCACGTCGAGGTCGACGGCCGGCCCCGAGCCCAGGCCGAGCACCAGGTACCGTTTGCCACCGCTTGGGCCACCGGGGAAATCCCACATGGTGCGCCCCAGCAGGTTGCGCCACCGGCGCAGCAACACGTCCCGGTACGCGCCCGCCTGGTAGTTGGGCTCGTCGAAGGCGAACGCGCGGGCAGCAGCGGGATCGGGCAGGTCGACGATGTGCACGCTGCCGGTGGGCGTCTCGCCGTCGTCGGCGAAGGTCGGGCCGCGAGCGATGAGCTCCTTCGCGTACCGGTCCATGTACGACCAGTGCTCTTCCAGCAGCTCGATGCGGAGCGCGAGGGACCCGGGCCGGTCGCGGTGGTAGCAGAAGTACTCCATGCCTCCAGACCCTCCCCGACAGACGGCGGCGTCTCAACAGACTTTCCCAGCGACGACCACACCCTCCGAACGCGGCGGCGTTCGCTTGTGAGCCGGAGTTCGACCTGGCCGACGGCCTGCACCCCACCGCCACCACGCCGACACCGACATCGCCGACGACGGCGCGTCAGTGGCAGTGGCCGTGTCGGCCGAGGGTCTCCACGGGGGTCGCGCCGGGGCGGGTCCACTGCGGGACGGGGCGGCTGGTGGGGCCCCACGTGGGGTTCCCGTCCGCGTCCGAGCGCCAGGACCAGCACGGGCTGCCCCCCTCGGGCCGGCCCTCGGGGTTGTCCTCCCACGCCTCGCCGCGGCCGTAGGGCGTCATGTCGAGCAGGCCGAGGGACCCGTTGACCCGCTCGTTGCCACGGCCCGTCGTGGAGTACGTGAGGAACACGCGGTCGCCGTCGCGCAGGAAGCAGGTGAGGTAACCCATGTCGCCGCCGGCCGGCCCCTCCACGTCGCGCACCGAGTACCAGGGCTGGGTGTAGCCCATGAACTCGACGTAGGAGGCCACCTCCTCCCAGCGGCCCGTGGTCAGCACGGCGAACGAGACGCCGCGGGCGTTGAGATAGACGGCGTCCTTCAGGTGCCAGGCCGTCGTGGTGCAGCCCTCGCACTGCCCCTGGTGCGGCGCGCCGTCGTACCACATGTGCTTGTAGACCACGAGCTCGTCGCGGCCCTGGAACAGGTCCAGGAACGGCACCGGGCCGTCGGGGCCGACGACCTCCACCGTCCCGTCGAACTCGACCATCGGCAGCCGGCGGCGGGCCGCGGCCAGGGCGTCGCCCTCGCGCGTGTGGGCCTTCTCACGGACCAGAAGCTCGTCACGGGCGGCCTGCCAGGTGGCCAGGTCGACGACGGGCGGGCGTCCGGGCAGCGCGGTGGTCGGGTCACTCGGCGTGGTCGTCATGGTGTCCTCCGTGGTGTCTCGTGCCGGGCGGCGTCGTACGACCGACGTGCTACGACGGTCACCGGAACAGACTCGCGACCCGGCCGAAACTCATCGCGGCGGAGGGGCGCCCTCGGCCGAGCCCGCGCCGACCCGACGACGTGGGGCCGACGAGGTCACGGACGCGCTCTGACGGAAGCCCACAACTCGGGCCACGCTTTACTGTCGCCTCACCCGTCCTCGTACCGGTGAGTCACTGATCAGACTGGTGGATCCCGCTGACCACAGGCTACGAGGGGAACCACCCATGAACGGCTCGCGAATCGCCGCCGTCGGCCACTACCAGCCCGCCAGGGTCCTCACCAACAAGGATCTGGCGGACATGGTCGACACCAGTGACGAGTGGATCACGAGTCGCGTGGGCATCCGCACCCGGCACATCGCAGGACCCGACGAGCCGGTCGATGAGCTGGCCGGCCACGCCGCCGCCAAGGCGCTCGCCTCGGCCGGCCTCGGTCCGGAGGCCATCGACCTGGTCGTCGTCGCCACCTCCACCGCCGTCGACCGCTCCCCGAACATGGCCGCCCGGGTCGCGCACCGGCTCTCCATCCCGAACCCGGCCGCCATGGACGTCAACGTCGTCTGCGCCGGGTTCACCCACGCCCTCGCCACCGCCGACCACGCCGTGCGCGCCGGGGCCGCCACCCGGGCGCTCGTCATCGGCGCCGACAAGATGTCCGAGGTCACCGACTGGACCGACCGTACGACCTGTGTCCTCGTCGGGGACGGAGCGGGCGCGGCCGTCGTCGAGGCCGCCGAGGAACCCGGCATCGGACCGGTGCTGTGGGGATCGGTACCCGAGATGGGGAACGCCGTACGCATCGAGGGCACCCCTCCGCGCTTCGCGCAGGAGGGCCAGAGCGTCTACCGCTGGGCCACCACCAAGCTGCCGCCCATCGCCCGCGCCGCCTGCGAGAAGGCGGGACTCACGCCCGCCGACCTCGCCGCGGTCGTGCTCCACCAGGCCAACCTGCGCATCATCGAGCCCCTCGCCATGAAGATCGGCGCGGTCAACGCCGTGGTCGCGCGGGATGTCGTCGACTCCGGCAACACCTCGGCCGCGAGCATCCCCCTCGCCTTCTCCAAGCTCGTCGAACGCGGCGAGATCACCAGCGGCGACCCCGTGCTGCTCTTCGGCTTCGGCGGCAACCTGTCGTACGCGGGACAGGTGGTCCGCTGCCCGTGAGCAGGGCGTTCGTGGGATGTGACGAGGCATACCCGTCGGCTCCCTGGTCATCGCGGGTCGTAGACTGTAGACGAAAGACAATCCATACTGGCTGTTGACGTGGACTTTCCAGTACGGGCCGTTGACTTTCCGTGTGCGGTACACCCGGTGGTGCTCTGGAGGGGGACCCGATGTTGTCGACAGGACTTCCGCAAGGGGCGGTGCCCAAGCTCGAACGCCCCGGTCCACTGCGCGACCGCGTCTACGAGGCCCTGCTCGAACTCATCACGACGCGGGCGCTGCGTCCCGGCCAGCACCTCGTCGAGAGCGAACTCGCCGGGCACCTCGGGGTGTCCCGGCAGCCCGTCCGCGAGGCCCTGCAACGCCTCAACACCGAGGGCTGGGTCGACCTCCGGCCCGCCCAGGGCGCCTTCGTCCACGAGCCGACGGAGGCGGAGGCCGACCAACTCCTCACGGTCCGCACCCTGTTGGAGGCCGAGGCCGCCCGCCTCGCCGCGGCGAACGCCGGCACGGCGGGCATCGCGGCGCTGGAGGAACTCTGCGCCGAGGGCGAGCGGGCCGTCGACGCCGACGACGTCGACGCCGCGGTCGCCATGAACGCCCGCTTCCACGCGAAGATCATGGAACTGGCGGGCAACGCGGTCCTCGCCGAACTCGCCGCCCAGGTCGACCGCCGCGTCCGCTGGTACTACACCCCGGTCGCCCGCCAACGCGGCCACCAGTCCTGGATCGAGCACCGCGACCTCATCACCGCGATCTCCGCCCGCGACGAACAGCGCGCCACGGAGGTCATGCGCGCCCACACCGAGCACACGCGCAAGACGTACCACGAGCGCGAGAAGTAACCCTCCGCCTCACGTGCCGCGCCCCCGCTTTGTCCTGTGAGTGGAGAAAGTTGGCGGCAATCTGTGCGCGACTTCTTCCCAGTCCCGGTAGCCGCTGCTACGTTCCCCTGCGAAAGGTCGGTCGCGGGATGTGGCCGGAACGTCGGCTGCGGGATGTGGCCGGAAGGCGACGGGCGTAGAGGCCGGTTGAGGCGGGGAGGGGCTTGTGAGACGTATGACGGCTCGACCCGCGAACACGCATCAGGCCCGGCTGCTGCGGCTGTTGCGGGACGGCGGGCCCAACTCCCGGGCGCAGCTGGGGGATCGGGTCGATCTCTCGCGGTCGAAGCTCGCCGTGGAGGTGGATCGGCTGCTGGAGACGGGCCTGGTCGTGGCCGACGGACTCGCCGCCTCGCGCGGTGGGCGCCGCTCGCACAACATCCGGCTCGCCCCCGGGCTCCGTTTCCTGGGCGTCGACATCGGCGCGACCTCCATCGATGTGGCCGTCACCAACGCCGAGTTGGAGATCCTCGGACACATCAACCAGCCCATGGACGTACGGGACGGCCCGGTCGCCGTCTTCGAGCAAGTGCTGTCCATGGCCGCCAAGTTGAAGGCCTCCGGGCTCGCGGAAGGGTTCGACGGCGCCGGCATCGGCGTCCCCGGACCGGTTCGCTTTCCCGAGGGCGTCCCCGTCGCCCCGCCGATCATGCCGGGCTGGGACGGGTTCCCGGTGCGCGAGGCGCTCAGCCAGGAACTCGGCTGCCCCGTCATGGTCGACAACGACGTGAACCTGATGGCGATGGGGGAGCAGCACGCGGGCGTGGCCCGTTCCGTGGGCGACTTCCTCTGCGTCAAGATCGGCACCGGCATCGGCTGCGGCATCGTCGTCGGCGGTGAGGTCCACCGCGGTACGACGGGCAGCGCCGGCGACATAGGGCACATCCTCGCCGTACCGGACGGCCGCCCCTGCGCCTGCGGCAACCGGGGCTGCCTGGAGGCCCACTTCAGCGGCGCCGCGCTCGCCCGTGACGCCAAGGACGCCGCCCAGCAGGGCCTCTCGGCGGAACTCGCCTCTCGCCTGGAGACCCACGGCACCCTGACCGCCGTCGACGTGGCCGCCGCGGCCGCCGCCGGCGACGCCACCGCGCTCGACCTGATACGCGAGGGCGGCAACCGCACCGGCCAGGTCATCGCCGGACTCGTCAGCTTCTTCAACCCCGGCCTGGTGGTGATCGGCGGTGGGGTGACCGGCCTCGGCCACACCCTGCTCGCCGCCATCCGCACCCAGGTCTACCGCCAGTCACTGCCCCTCGCGACCGGCAATCTGCCCATCGTTCTGGGGGAGTTGGGGCCCACCGCCGGAGTCATCGGCGCGGCCCGCCTCATCAGCGACCATCTGTTCTCACCCGCGTAGCCACTCCGTTCGTTCGTACCGAACACCAGCAAGAGTCGCCCGCACGGCGCACGCACGAGTCGCCCGTACGGCGCACGCAAGAGCCGCCCGAACAGCGCACCAGCACCGAGCCGCACAGACATCACCACGCACAGCGCCCCCGCTCCGCCCTGCCCGAACACGCCTGCCCAGCAAGCGGATTCGCCCTGAAACCGGCCCGCACGCCCGCCAAGGGGAACTCATGGCACCAGAAACACCGCTGCTCACCATGTCCGGCATCACCAAGTCGTTCCCCGGAGTCCGGGCCCTGGACGGCGTCGACCTCGACGTCCAGGCCGGAGAGGTCCACTGCCTGCTCGGCCAGAACGGCGCCGGCAAGTCCACCCTGATCAAGGTCCTGGCCGGCGCCCACCAGCCCGACGACGGCACGATCACCTGGCGGGGCGAACCCGTCACCCTCAAGTCCCCGATCGCCGCCATGCGCCTAGGTATCGCCACCATCTACCAGGAACTCGACCTGGTGGAGGGCCTGTCGGTGGCCGAGAACGTCCACCTCGGCCATGAACCCACGGCTGCCGGCTTCGTCGTACGGGGAAAGGCGGCCCGTGCGTCAACAGCCGCATTGCTCAAGCGACTTGGACATCCCGAGGTCGATCCGGCGCGGCTCGTCGGTGAGTTGTCCGCCGCCCAGCAGCAGATCGTCTCCATGGCCCGGGCGCTCTCCCACGACGTACGGCTCATCGTCATGGACGAGCCGTCGGCCGCGCTCGACCCGGACGAGGTCGACAACCTCTTCAGGATCGTGGGGGACCTGACCGCGGCCGGGGTGGCCGTCGTCTACATCTCGCACCGTCTGGAGGAGATCCGGCGGATCGGCGACCGGGTGACCGTACTGAAGGACGGACGGGCCGTGGCGGGCGGGCTGCCCGCGAAGTCCACGCCGACGCGCGAGGTCGTGGCGCTGATGACGGGGCGGAACGTCGAGTACGTCTTCCCGGACCGGCCGCCCGCGCCACCGGCCGGCGCCACGCCCGTGCTCGAAGTGCGAGGGCTCGCGCGCGAAGGGGAGTTCGAGGCCCTCGACCTCGAGGTCCGGCCCGGTGAGATCGTCGGGCTCGCCGGACTCGTCGGCTCCGGGCGGTCCGAGATCCTGGAGACGATCTACGGTGCCCGCAAGCCCACGGCGGGTCAGGTCAGCGTCGACGGGCGGGTGTTGCGGCCGGGCAGTGTGCGGGCCGCCGTACGCGCCGGGCTCGGACTCGCGCCCGAGGAGCGCAAGGCGCAGGCGCTGCTGATGCTGGAGTCCGTCACCAGAAACGTTTCCGTGTCGTCGATGTCCCGCTTCGCGCGCGTCGGCTGGATCGACCGGGGCGCCGAACACCGCGCCGCGCGGGCCGCGACCCGCGAGCTGTCCCTACGTCCCGACAACCCGGCCGTACCGGTCCGCACCCTCTCCGGCGGCAACCAGCAGAAGGCCGTCCTCGCCCGCTGGCTGCTGCGCGGCTGCCGGGTGCTGCTGCTCGACGAGCCGACCCGGGGCGTCGACGTGGGCGCCCGCGCGGAGCTGTACGCGGTGGTCCGGCGGCTCGCCGACGAGGGGCTGGCCGTGCTGCTCGTCTCCAGTGAGGTGCCCGAAGTCCTCGGCCTCGCCGACCGGGTGCTCGTCCTGCGCGAGGGCCGGGTCGTGCACACCGCGCCCGCCCGTGAACTCGACGAACACCGCGTACTCGACCTTGTGATGGAAGGAAGCCCCGTGACCGTTGAAGGGAGCCCGGCGTCATGACCCAGCCCGTGTCCCCGCCCCGGGGCAGCGCCGACAAAGTGACACCCGTCAGTGAACCACCGGCCTGGCGCGCCCTCGTGTTCCGCGCCGACGTGCGCACCCTCTCGCTCCTCGGTGTCCTCGCCGCGCTGATCGTCATCGGCGGCGTGACCAAACCCGACGAGTTCCTCGACACCCGCAACCTCCAACTCGTCCTCACCCAGGCCTCGGTGATCGGCGTCGTCACCGTCGGCATGACCTTCGTCATCATGTCCGGCGGCATCGACCTGTCCGTGGGCGCGATCGTGGCGCTGGCCTCCGTCTGGGCCACCACGGTCGCCACTCAGGAGTACGGCTTCGCCGGCATCCTCTTCACGGCGGTGATCGTCGGCGTGGGGTGCGGCCTGGTGAACGGGCTGCTCATCGCATACGGCGGGCTGGTCCCCTTCATCGCCACCCTCGCCATGCTCGCCTCGGCCCGGGGGCTCGCCCTCCAGATCACCGACGGCAGCACCCAGATCGTCACCGTCGACGCCATCCTGGACCTCGGCGAGCGCGACGCGTACGTCCTCGGCATCCCGCCGCTGGTCCTCGTCTTCGCGGTCGTGACGATCATCGGCTGGTTCGTGCTGAACCGTACGACCTTCGGCCGGCGCACGGTCGCCGTCGGCGGCAACGCGGAGGCGGCCCGGCTCGCGGGCATCGACGTCCGGCGGCAGCGCCTGTACCTCTACCTGCTCTCCGGACTGTGCTGCGGCATCGCCGCGTTCCTGCTGATCGTGCTCTCCGGCTCCGGCCAGAACACCAACGGCAACCTCTACGAACTCGACGCCATCGCGGCCGCGATCATCGGCGGCACCCTGCTCACCGGCGGCCGGGGCACCATCGTCGGCTCCGTGCTCGGCGTCCTGATCTTCACCACGATCACCAACCTCTTCGCGCTCAACAACCTGCAGACCGACGTCCAGCAGATCGCCAAGGGCGCGATCATCGTCGCCGCGGTCCTGGTCCAGCGACGTACGGCAAGCACGACCTGACACACCGAAGAGCCGACACGGGAAAGGTCCACCGCCATGCCAGAGTTCACCAGCCGTAGAGGACTGCTCTTCGGAACCGCCGCCGTCTCGGCCGGCGCCCTCCTCGCCGGTTGCACCAGCAACGAAACCAAAGACGACCCGGCGGCGAACGACCAGCCGGCCGCGACGGACACTCCCGGCAAGGAAGTCACCATCGGCTTCGCCGGACCGCAGGCCGACCACGGCTGGCTCAACGCGATCAACCAGAACGCCAAGAGCCGCGCCGAGCGGTACGAGGACGTCACGCTGGAGATCACCGAGGGCTCCAACGACACCGCCCAGCAGATCGGCCAGATCGAGACCCTCATCAACAAGAAGGTCGACGTCCTGGTCGTGCTGCCCGCCGACGGCAAGGCGCTCACCCAGGTCGGTCTCAAGGCGATGCGTGCGGGCATCCCCGTCGTCAACCTCGACCGGATCTTCAACTCCCCGCAGGCGTACCGCTGCTGGATCGGCGGCGACAACTACGGCATGGGCCTCAGCGCCGGGCACTACATCGGCGAACAGCTCAAGGACAAGGGCGACGCCCGTGTCATCGAGCTCGCCGGGCTCGACAATCTGGAGCTGACCCAGCAGCGCACCCAGGGCTTCGACGACGCGCTGAAGAACTACCCGAACATCAAGAAGGTGGCCCGGCAGGCCGCCGACTTCACCGTGGAGTCCGGGCAGGCCAAGATGGCCCAACTCCTGCAGGCACAGTCGAAGTTCGACGCTCTGTGGAACCACGACGACGACCAGGGCGTCGGAGCCCTGCGCGCCATCGAGCAGGCCGGACGCGACGACTTCCTGATGGTCGGCGGCGCCGGCGCGCTGTCCGCCTTCCAGGCCATCAAGAAGGACGACGGCGTCCTCAAGGCGACCGTCCTCTACCCGCCGACCATGGCCGCCTCCGCGATCGACCTCGCCCGCGCCCTCGGCCAGAGCAAGGGCGTCAGCGGCCTCGCCGAGTTCGAGATCCCGGCCTCCCTGACGCTCTACTCGGCCGTCGTCGACAAGGACAACGTCGACCAGTACATGCCCACCGGCTTCAAGTGACGGCTCCCGCCGGACGGGCCTGACCAGGAACGAGGACCGGGGAGCGCGGACCGGAAGGCGACGCCCCCGGAAACCGGGTCACGCCCCACCCCCACCGCGCCGCGATCACGAGGAGGACACACGCATGGGACAGCCGCAGCAGCCCGACCAGGCCGAGGCGGAGCAGTCAGGAGCGCCGGGGCCCGATGCGGCGGTCGGAGCCGAGATCACCACCCGAGCCGAAGCGGGGGACACGGCCGGTGCCTTGGGCGAAGCCGCCATGGAGGCCGGAGCCGGGGCGGGGGTCGTGCCAGGGGTCGGCACCGGGGCTGGAATCCCGCCCAGCGGGATCTCGGCACGGACCGGGGGCGCGGCCGGGGCAGGGGCAGTTGCCGAAGCCGGGTTCGGGTTCGGGTCCGGGTCCGGGGCTGGAATTCCGCCCATCGGGGTCTCGGATGGGGCCGGGGGCGCGGCCGGGGCAGGGGCGGTGGCGGCCGGGTCCGGGTCCGGGGAGGGAATCCCGCCCAGCGAGGTCTCGGCACGGTCAGAGGGCGCAGCCGGGGCCGGGGCCGGGGCCGGGGCAGCGGCAGTGGCCGAAGCCGGGGCAGGGGCAGGGGCAGTTGCCGAAGCCCGGTCCGGGGCCGTGGACGGGTTCGGGGCGGAGCCCGCGCCCGGGGGCGGCGCCCGAGCAGGCATCGCGGCCGGTGGTGGGGGAGCGCCGGCGGGGACCGGAGCCCAGGCCGGGACGGCGGCCGGTGGTGGGGGAGCGCCGGCGGGGACCGGAGCCCAGGCCGGGACGGCGGCCGGTGTCAGTACCCGCGCCGGATCCTGGCCCGCCGGGCTCGCTGGTGGGCCGGGCAAGCCGCCGCTGCGGGTCGGCATGGTCGGTTACGCCTTCATGGGGGCCGCGCACTCCCAGGGGTGGCGGACCGCCGGGCGGGTCTTCGACCTGCCGCTCAGCCCGGTGCTCGCGGCGGTCTGCGGTCGTGACGGTGACGCGGTGCGGGCCATGGCGGACCGGCACGGCTGGGCGGCGACGGAGACCGACTGGCGGGACCTGATCGCCCGGGACGACATCGACCTCGTCGACATCTGCACCCCCGGCGACAGCCACGCCGAGATCGCCCTCGCCGCACTGGCCGCCGGGAAGCACGTGCTCTGCGAGAAGCCCCTCGCCAACACGGTCGCGGAGGCGGAGGCGATGGCTGCGGCGGCCGAAGAGGCTTACACCCAGGGCAAGTTGGCGATGGTCGGCTTCAACTACCGGCGTGTGCCCGCCACCACGCTCGCCCGCCGCATGGTCGCCGAGGGCCGCCTGGGAGCCCTGCGTCACGTGCGGGTGACGTACCTTCAGGACTGGCTCGTCAACCCGGAGTTCCCGCTCACCTGGCGGCTGCGCAAGGAGTCCGCCGGGTCCGGGGCGCTCGGCGACCTGGGCGCGCACATCGTCGACCTCGCGCAGTACGTGGCGGGTGAGCCGGTGATCGGGGTGTCCGCGCTGATGGAGACCTTCGTACGGGAACGGCCCCTGCCCGCGGGGGCGGCGGGCGGTCTGGCGTCCGCCGGCGGCACGGCCGGGCGAGGTGCGGTCACCGTCGACGACACGGCCCTGTTCACCGGCCGCTTCGCCTCCGGCGCCGTCGCCTCCTTCGAGGCGACCCGCTTCGCCACCGGCCGCAAGAACGCCCTGCGCATCGAACTCAACGGTGAGCGCGGCTCGTTGGCCTTCGACCTGGAACGGCTCAACGAACTCGCCTACCACGACCACACCGAACCCGGCACCCACGCCGGCTTCCGCCGCATCCTCGTCACCGAACCCGACCACCCCTACCTGGACGCCTGGTGGCCGCCGGGCCACGGCCTCGGCTACGAACACACCTTCGTCCACCAGGCCCGCGACCTCGTGCACGCCGTCGCGGCGGGGACCAGGCCCGAGCCGTCCTTCGCCGACGGGCTCCAGGTGCAGCGCGTGCTCGCGGCCGTCGAGGAGAGCGCCGAGAAGAACTCCGTCTACACCCCGACCCACACCCCCACAACGGTCTGAGGAGGCCCCGGACATGCCGCGCGACTTCACGCTCTTCACCGGCCAGTGGGCCGACCTGCCCCTCGAAGAGGTCTGCCGCCTCGCCCGCGACTTCGGCTACGACGGACTCGAACTCGCCTGCTGGGGCGACCACTTCGAGGTCGACAAG
The DNA here is from genome assembly GCF_024612015.1 of Streptomyces sp. CA-210063. Taxonomy (NCBI): domain Bacteria; kingdom Bacillati; phylum Actinomycetota; class Actinomycetes; order Kitasatosporales; family Streptomycetaceae; genus Streptomyces; species Streptomyces sp. CA-210063. Next base: position 1,521,418 of record NZ_CP102512.1, on the reverse strand, counting down.
GCCCTCGCCGACTCGTCGTACATCGACTCCCGCCACCAACTCCTGGAGAAATACGGCCTGAAGTGCTGGGCCATCTCCAACCACCTGGTGGGGCAGGCCGTTTGCGACGCCATCATCGACGAGCGCCACCGGGCCATCCTGCCCGCCCGTATCTGGGGCGACGGCGAGCCCGAGGGCGTACGGCAGCGGGCCGCCGCCGAGATGGCCGACACCGCGCGGGCCGCCGCGGCCTTCGGCGTCGACACCGTCATCGGCTTCACCGGCTCCGCCATCTGGCACCTGGTCGCCATGTTCCCGCCCGCCCCCGAGTCGATGATCGAACGCGGCTACGACGATTTCGCGATGCGCTGGAACCCGATCCTCGACGTCTTCGACGCCCAGGGTGTGCGGTTCGCCCACGAGGTCCACCCGAGCGAGATCGCGTACGACTACTGGACAACACAACGCGCCCTGGAGGCAGTCGACCGCCGTCCGGCCTTCGGCCTGAACTTCGACCCCTCGCACTTCGTGTGGCAGGACCTCGACCCGGTCGGCTTCCTGTGGGACTTCCGCGACCGGATCTACCACGTCGACTGCAAAGAGGCCCGCAAGCGGCTCGACGGCCGCAACGGCCGCCTCGGCTCGCACCTGCCCTGGGGCGACCCGCGCCGTGGCTGGGACTTCGTGTCGGCCGGTCACGGAGACGTCCCCTGGGAGGACGTCTTCCGGATGCTCCGCTCGATCGACTACCAGGGCCCGATCTCCGTCGAGTGGGAGGACGCCGGCATGGACCGGCTCCAGGGCGCCCCCGAGGCGCTGACCCGCCTCAAGGCGTACGACTTCGAACCGCCGTCGGCCGCCTTCGACGCGGCGTTCGGCGGCAACGACTAGGCACTCATGGCCACTTGTCGACCGGGCCCTTACGGCCCGGTCGTGTCTTCCGGGGTGACGGCGCACCCCGGCATCCCGCACCCACCCGTACGACCAGCCCCTTCCTGGAGGCATTCGTGCACCCGTACGACGAGAACAGGAACACCACCAGCCACTCCAGACGCCGCAGACTTCGCGGGCCCCTCGCACTCCTGAGCGGCCTGCTGCTCGCGGGCGCCTCGCTCTCGCTCACCTCGCCCACCGCGGGCGCGGCCGAAGCCGCCCCGCAGGCCGCCGCGGCCGAGGACTTCCAGCAGGTCACCCTCGCCAAGGGCGAACCGGAGACGGGCGAGCCCATGTCGCTCGCCGTCCTCCCCGACCGCTCGGTCCTGCACACCTCGCGCGACGGCGAACTGCGCCTGACCGACGCGGCGGGCAACACCAAGCTCGCGGGGAAGCTCGATGTGTACTCCCACGACGAGGAGGGCCTGCAGGGCATAGGCATCGACCCGGGCTTCGCCGACAACCGCTTCATCTACCTCTACTACGCGCCCCCGCTGAACACCCCCGCGGGCGACGCCCCCGAGACCGGCACGGCCGCCGACTTCGCGCCCTTCGACGGCGTCAACCGGCTCTCCCGCTTCGTCCTGAAGACCGACGGCACGCTCGACGCGGCCAGCGAGACGAAGATCCTCGACGTCCCCGCCTCCCGCGGCATCTGCTGCCACGTCGGCGGCGACATCGACTTCGACGCGGCGGGCAACCTGTACCTCTCGACGGGCGACGACACCAACCCGTTCCAGTCGGACGACTACACCCCCATCGACGAGCGGTCCACCCGCAACCCCGCCTTCGACGCCCAGCGCACCTCCGCCAACACCAACGACCTGCGCGGCAAGATCCTGCGCATCAAGGTGAACGCCGACGGCTCGTACTCCGTCCCCGACGGCAACCTCTTCGCGCCCGGCACGGACAAGACGCGCCCCGAGATCTACGCGATGGGCTTCCGCAACCCGTTCCGCTTCAGCGTCGACAAGAAGACCGGCATCCTCTACGTAGGCGAGTACGGCCCCGACGCGGGTGCGGCCAACCCCTCGCGCGGCCCGGCCGGGCAGGTCGAGTTCGCCCGCGTGACCAAGCCCGGCAACTTCGGCTGGCCCTACTGCACGGGCGACAACGACGCCTACATCGACTACGACTTCGCCACCGGCGCCTCGGGCGCGGCCTTCGACTGCGCGGCCCCCAAGAACACCTCGCCGAACAACACCGGCCTCACCGACCTGCCGCCCGCCGTGCCCGCCTGGATCCCCTACGACGGCGCGTCCGTCCCGGAGTTCGGCGACGGCTCCGAGTCCCCCGTGGGCGGCCCGGTCTACCACTACGACGCCTCGCTCGACTCCCCGGTGAAGTTCCCGGAGGCGTACGACGGCGACTTCTTCGCGGGTGAGTTCGGCCGCCGCTGGATCAAGCGGATCACTTCCGACGCGGACGGCACCGTGCAGTCGATCAACAACGTGCCGTGGACCGGCACCCAGGTCATGGACATGGCCTTCGGCCCGGACGGCGCGCTGTACGTCCTCGACTACGGCATCTCCTGGTTCGGCGGCGACGAGCACTCCGCCCTCTATCGCATCGAGAACGCCACCGACGGCCACTCCCCGGTGGCCCAGGCAGCCGCCGACCGCACTTCGGGCCAGGCGAAGCTGAAGGTCCGCTTCTCCTCCGCCGGCACCACCGACGCCGACGGCGACGCGCTCACCCACAGCTGGGACTTCGGCGACGGCGGTACGTCCACGGCCGCGAACCCGACGCACACCTACAGGACGAACGGCACGTATACGGCGACCCTGACCGTCAAGGACGCCTCCGGGCGCACCGGCGGCGCGAGCGTCCAGATCGTGGTCGGCAACACCGCGCCCAAGGTCGAGCTGCAACTCCCCGAGGACGGACAGCTGTTCGCCTTCGGTGACGCCGTGCCGTTCAAAGTGAAGGTGAGCGACCCGGAGGACGGCCGCCCGATCGACTGCTCCAAGGTCAAGGTCACCTTCGTCCTCGGCCACGACAGCCACGGCCACCCGGTGACCTCCGCCAACGGGTGCACCGGCACCATCCAGACCAGCGCCGACGGCGGCCACGACGAGAACGCCAACATCTTCGGGGTCTTCGACGCCGAGTACACCGACGGCGGAGGCGGCGGCCAGGCCCCGCTGACCACCCACGACCAGAACGTCGTCCAGCCCACCCACCGCCAGGCCGAGCACTACGGCGACTCCTCCGGCATCACGGTGCAGTCGAAGGACACGGCACACGGCGGCAAGACGGTCGGCGACATCTCGAACGGCGACTGGATCTCCTTCAAGCCGTACGTCCTGTCCGACGCCACGAAGATCACCGCGCGTATCTCCTCCGGGGGCGCCGGCGGCAAACTGGAGGTCCGCGCGGGCTCTCCGACCGGCCGTCTCCTCGGCAGCGCGACCGTGCCGGTGACCGGCGGCTGGGAGAACTTCCAGGACGTCACCGCCAACCTGTCCCGCGCCCCGCGCGGCACCACCACGCTCCACCTGGTGTTCAAGGGGACCGGCTCCGGTGGCCTGTTCGACGTGGACGACTTCACCTTCACGAAGCGGTGAGGGGGCGTCATGTCGACGAACCGACGCATGTGGGCCGCGCTGGGTGGCGCCGCCCTCCTGATCGGCTGCGTGTCGGGACCCGCCGTGTCCGACGATGACGGCGGCTCCGACGAGCACCGGGTGCTGGTGTTCTCCAAGACCGCCGGCTTCCGGCACGACTCGATCCCCGAGGGCATCGCGGCCGTACGGGAACTGGGCGCCGCCCACGGCTTCGCGGTCGAGGCCACGGAGGACGCCGGCGCCTTCACCGCACGCAACCTCGGCCGCTACGACGCGGTGATGTTCCTCTCGACGACGGGGGACGTCCTCAACGCGACCCAACAGGGCGCGTTCGAGCGGTACATCAAGCGCGGCGGCGCCTATGTGGGCGTCCACGCGGCCGCCGACACCGAGTACGACTGGGCCTTCTACGGCGGACTCGCGGGCGCGTACTTCCAGTCGCACCCCGCGATCCAGCCCGCGACGGTCGACGTCGAGGACCACGCCCACCCGGCCACGGCCGGCCTGGGCGCGACCTGGAACCGCACGGACGAGTGGTACGACTACCGCTCCAACCCCCGTGAGCGGGCCCATGTCCTCGCCTCGCTCGACGAGTCGTCGTACAGCGGCGGCACCATGAACGGCGACCATCCGATCGCCTGGTGCCAGAACTACCAGGGCGGCCGCTCCTTCTACACCGGCGGCGGCCACACCAAGGAGTCGTTCGCCGAACCCGCCTTCCGGCAGCACCTGTTGGGCGGCATCCGGTGGGCGATCGGCGAGGCACAGGCCGACTGCCGGCCGGAGAACGGCTACCGGCCGCTCTTCGACGGCACGGCCGAGTCCTTGTCGGCGTGGCGGCAGGCGGGCCCGGGCTCGTTCACGCTCGCCGACGACGGCACGGTCACATCGACCGGCGGCATGGGCATGCTCTGGTACGCCGCCTCGGGCTTCGGGTCCTACTCCCTGAAGCTCGACTGGAAGACGGCCGGCGCCTCGGGCGACGACAACTCCGGTGTGTTCGTGGGCTTCCCGCCCTCGGACGACCCGTGGTCGGCTGTGAACAACGGCTACGAGATCCAGATCGACGCCACCGACGTACCCGAGAAGACCACCGGGTCCGTCTACGGCTTCCGGTCCGCCGACATCAGGAAGCGCGACCGCGCCCTGAACCCGCCGGGGGAGTGGAACACGTACGAGATCCGCGTGGAGGGCGAGCGCCTCCGCGTCTGGCTCAACGGCGTGCAGATCAACGATTTCACCAACACCGATCCGGTACGGAGCCTGCGCGACGGTCACTTCGGCATCCAGAACCACGGAGCCGCCGACCAGGTGTCCTTCCGCGACATCCGGATCAAGGAACTGCCCGCCCGGGCCGCCGCCGCATCGGCCGCGGCGGCCCGGACTCCGGGCGACTGAGCGGCGGCGGGCGGGGGACGCCGGACCTCCGCCCGCCGTCTTCCCTCCCTTGTGGAGGGGTGCCGCGTCTCGTGCCCCGTGAGGGTTCCGCATCACGCGTGGGACGAGTTCGACCAGTGAGAAGCGACAAGGAGGCCGCCCATGTCCGCGTCCGTTTCCCCACCGCGCGTCGGCGTCTGGCTGATCGGGGCGCGCGGCTCCGTCGCCACCACCGTCGTCGCGGGCTGCGCGGCCATGACGGCCGGCCTGCACCCCGCGACGGGCATGGTCACCGAGACGCCCCTCTTCGCCGACTCCGGCCTGCCCCCGCTCTCCTCCCTCGTCTTCGGCGGCCACGACACGGCCGACTGTCCCCTGCCCAAACGCGCGGAGGCCCTCGCCGCCGGCGGCGTCCTTCCCCATGACCTCCCCGCCGCGATCACCTTCGAACTGACCGCCGCCGACCGGGAGGTCAGGCCCGGCGGCCCCCTCCCGGGCGACACGAGGACCCCCGCCGAGCTGATCTCCTCCTTCACGGCCGACATCCAGGACTTCATACGGCGACGAGGGCTGACCCGAGCCGTGGTGGTGAACGTGGCCTCGACGGAACCCGCACCCACCGGCACCACCCTCCCGCCGAGCTCCCTGTACGCGGCGGCCGCGCTCCGGGCGGGCTGCCCCTACGTGAACTTCACCCCCTCGACCGGCCTCCACCACCCGACTCTCTCCTCCCTCGCCGCCTCCTGTGGCCTCCCGTACGCGGGCCGCGACGGCAAGACCGGCCAGACCCTGCTCAGGTCCGTCCTCGGCCCGATGTTCGCCCAACGGGCCCTGCCCGTCCGTGCCTGGTCCGGCACCAACCTCCTCGGCGGAGGTGACGGCGCCGCCCTCGCCGACCCGGCCGCCGCCGCGGCCAAGAACGCCGGCAAGGAACGCGTCCTGACCGACACCCTGGGCACCACCCCCGAGGGCGAGACCCACATCGACGACGTCCCCGCCCTCGGCGACTGGAAGACCGCCTGGGACCACATCGCCTTCGACGGCTTCCTCGGCACGCGGATGATCCTCCAGACCACGTGGCAGGGCTGCGACTCCGCCCTCGCCGCCCCGCTGGTCCTGGACCTCGCCCGGCTCGTGGCCCGCGCCCACGAGGCAGGCCTCTCGGGCCCCCTGACCGACCTGGGCTTCTACTTCAAGGACCCGGTGGGGCAGGGCCCGGCGGCACTGGGGGAGCAGTACGAGGCGTTGGCGGGGTTCGCGAAGCGACTGCGGGCCCGGACGCGGTCCGCCCCGGCACCGGAGGCCGAGCCGAAGCCGAAGCCGATGCCGCGTGAGGAGGCCCGATGAGCAGGGGACACCGTCGAGTGTCGGCCGGGGCCGGGGCCGGGCCCTCCCTCCCGACGAACCCCCACGCGTCGCCACCCCTCCACCCACAGCTCCCCCGGTCGGCCCAGTCCCCCCGGTCGGCCCAGTCCCCTCAGCCGACCTCGTCGAGCGCGACCTCCCCGAAGCGCCGCCTCTCCTTCGGCTACGGCACCAACGGCCTCGCCGACCTCCGACTCGACGACGCCCTCGCCCTCCTCGCCGACCTCGGCTACGACGGCGTCGGTCTGACCCTCGACCACATGCATCTCGACCCGCTCGCCCCCGACCTCGCGGCCCGCACGCAGCGGCTCGCGCGACGGCTGGACTCCCTCGGCCTGACCGTCACCGTGGAGACGGGCGCCCGCTATGTCCTCGACCCCCGCCGCAAGCACGGCCCCACGCTGCTGGACCCCGACCCCGACGACCGTGCCCGCCGGGCCGGCCTGCTGATCCGGGCGGTACAGGTCGCCGCCGACCTCGGCGCCCACGCCGTGCACTGCTTCAGCGGAGTCACCCCGTCCACCACCGACGAGGACACCGCCTGGAAACGCCTCCCCGACGCGCTCACGCCCGTCCTCGACGCCGCCACCTCCGCCGGCATTCCCCTCGCCGTCGAACCCGAGCCCGGTCACCTCCTCGCCACGCTCGCCGACTTCCACCGCCTCCGCGAGGCCCTCGACAGCCCCGCCGCACTCGGTCTCACCCTCGACATCGGCCACTGCCAGTGCCTCGAACCCCTCCCACCCGCCGACTGCGTCCGCGCCGCCGCCCCCTGGCTCCGCCACGTCCAGATCGAGGACATGCGCCGCGGCATCCACGAACACCTCCCCCTCGGCGACGGCGAGATCGACTTCCCGCCGGTCCTGGAAGCGCTGGCCGCCATCGACTACCGGGCCCTGACCGTCGTCGAACTACCCCGCCACTCCCACGCCGGCCCCCACTTCGCCGAACAGTCCCTCTCCTTCCTCCGTCGAACGACGGGCCGGACGGCCGCTCCTCGGCTCGAAGACACCGGCCCACCCGAGCCCGACCACACGCCCAGCCGCACCACCGACAAGGCCCGAGCGACTCCGGACGCTCCCGTGACACCACCGCCGTCCCCGAACGGGAGCCCCACGTGATCCACCACCGCACGCCGGACCGTCCGGCAGCCCACCCGGCCCTCGCCGCCCCCGCCGACCTGCGCGGCCACCTGAACGCCCACCTCGCGGACGCCGCTCGCGCCTGGCTGGGACGGGCACTCGACGAGGCCGCCGATCACCCGGGCACCCACGGGCCCATCTCCGTCTGGGAACTGCGCCTCGCCGAGGCGGGCCGACGCTGCGGTACCGAACACGCCGACGCCGTCCGCGTCCTGATCCTGCACGCGGCCCGCGCCGACACCGGCGCGCTCACCCGCGTCTACCGCCAGGGCACCGCCGACGAACGCCGGGCCGTCCTGCACGCGCTGCCCCACCTGGTGCCCGGCCCCGACGCGCTGCATCTCGTCGAGGACGCCCTGCGGACCAACGACACCCGCCTTGTCGCCGCCGCCCTCGGCCCGTACGCCGCCCGCCATCTGGCCCCGCACCCGTGGCGGCACGCCGTGCTCAAGTGCCTGTTCACCGGGGTACGCGTCGACGAGATCACCGACCTGACCCGTCGTGCCCACGGCGACGCCGAACTCGCCCGCATGCTCGGCGACCACGCCGAGGAACGCACCGCCGCGGGCCGTCCCGTACCCGAGGACCTGTACCGCGTCCTGGCCCTGACCGCGCCCCCACCGGCCGATGAGAACGGCATCGACGGCAAGGAGTCCTGATGCGCATCTTCGACCCCCACATCCACATGACGTCACGCACCACCGACGACTACGAGGCGATGCACGAGGCGGGCGTCCGCGCGGTCGTGGAGCCGGCCTTCTGGTTGGGACAGCCCCGCACCTCGCCGGCCTCGTTCATCGACTACTTCGACTCCCTGCTGGGCTGGGAGCCCTTCCGTGCCGCCCAGTACGGCATCGCCCACCACTGCGCCATCGCCCTCAACCCCAAGGAGGCGAACGACCCGCAGTGCACGCCCGTGCTGGACCAGCTGCCCCGCTATCTGCTCAAGGACCGCGTCGTGGCCGTCGGGGAGATCGGCTACGACTCCATGACCGCGGCCGAGGACCACGCGCTCGAGCACCAGCTGCAGCTGGCCGCCGACCACGGCCTGCCCGCCCTCGTCCACACCCCGCACCGGGACAAACTGACCGGCCTGCGCCGCACACTCGACGCCGTACGCACCTCCGCGCTGCCGGCCGAACGGGTGCTCCTCGACCACCTCAACGAGACCACCGTCAAGGAGGCCAAGGACAGCGGGGCCTGGCTCGGCTTCTCCGTCTACCCGGACACCAAGATGGACGAGGAGCGGATGGTCGCCGTCATCAAGGCGTTCGGCCCGGAGAAGGTGCTGGTCAACTCCGCCGCCGACTGGGGCAGAAGCGACCCCCTGAAGACCCGCAAGGTCGGCGACGCCCTGCTCGCCGCCGGGTTCGACGAGGACGACGTGGACCTGGTGCTCTGGCGCAACCCCGTCGCCTTCTACGGCCTCAGCGGCCGCCTCGCCCTCGACGTCACCGCGACGGACGCCACGCACGAGGGCAACAGCATCCTGCGCGGCGGGGAGTGACCCATGCGCTTCCGCCACCCCGACGGGTCCACCGTCCACCTCGCCTACTGCACCAATGTGCACCCGGCCGAGACCCTCGACGGTGTCCTCGCCCAACTGCGCGACCACTGCGAGCCCGTACGCCGCCGCCTCGGCCGCGACCGCCTCGGTATCGGCCTGTGGCTGGCCAAGGACGCCGCCGACGCCCTGGTGACCGACCCGTCCGCACTGCGCGGCCTGCGCACCGAACTCGACCGGCGCGGCCTCGAGGTCGTCACCCTCAACGGCTTCCCGTACCAGGGCTTCGGCGCCGAAGAGGTCAAGTACCGCGTCTACCAGCCGGACTGGGCCGACCCGGAACGCCTCGACCACACCACCGCCCTCGCGCGCGTCCTCGGCCGGCTCCTCCCCGACGACGTCACCGAGGGCACCATCTCGACCCTGCCCCTGGCCTGGCGCACGGCCCACGACGACACCCGCGCCGCCCGGTCCCGCACGGCTCTGCTCACCCTCGCCGAACGCCTCGACGCCGTGGCCGAGTTGACCGGCCGCTCCATCCGCGTCGGCCTGGAACCGGAGCCCGGCTGCATCGTCGAGACCACCGCCGACGCCATAGGCCCCCTGACCGACATCGGCCACGACCGCATCGGCATCTGCGTCGACACCTGCCACCTCGCCACCTCCTTCGAAGACCCGCACACCGCCCTGGACGCGCTCGCCCGAGCCCGTGTCCCCGTCGTCAAATCCCAGCTCTCGGCCGCCCTGCACGCCGAGCACCCCCACCTCCCCGACGTCCGCGAGGCCCTCGCCGCCTTCGACGAACCCCGCTTCCTGCACCAGACCCGCACAGCCACCGCCGCCGGCCTGCGCGGCACCGACGACCTCGGTGAGGCCCTCAGGGGCGAGGCACTCCCCGACGCCTCACCCTGGCGCGCCCACTTCCACGTCCCGCTCCACGCGGCCCCCGCCGCGCCCCTCACCTCCACGCTCCCCGTACTCAAGGCCGTCCTGACCCACCTGGTCGGCGGCGCCCACCCCCTCACCCGCCATCTGGAGGTCGAGACCTACACCTGGCAGGCCCTCCCACCCGAACTCCGCCCCCGGGGTCGCGCCCAGCTCGCCGACGGCATCGCCGCCGAACTCGCCCTCGCCCGCGACCTGTTGACGGACCTCGGCCTCAAGGAGCTGCCGTGAACCCGCAACCCGACGCGGGACCCACCCCCCTCCTCGTCCTGGACGTCGTCGGCCTCACCCCCCGTCTCCTCGACCACATGCCCCACCTCAAGTCCCTCGGCCAGTCCGGCTCCCGCGCCCACCTCGGCACCGTCCTGCCCGCCGTCACCTGCGCCGCCCAGTCGACCTTCCTGACCGGCACGCTCCCCGCCGAGCACGGCATCGTCGGCAACGGCTGGTACTTCCGCGAACTCGGCGACGTCCTGCTGTGGCGCCAGCACAACGGCCTCGTCGCCGGGGACAAACTGTGGGACGCCGCCCGCCGCGCGCACCCCGGCTACACGGTCGCCAATATCTGCTGGTGGTACGCCATGGGCGCCGACACCGACATCACCGTCACCCCCCGTCCGATCTACTACTCCGACGGCCGCAAGGAACCCGACTGCTACACCCGGCCCCCGGCCCTGCACGACGAACTCACCGCGCAACTCGGCACGTTCCCCCTGTTCCACTTCTGGGGACCGGGCGCCGACCTGGTCTCCAGCCGATGGATCGTCGACGCGACCCGCCACATCATCCGCACCCGCCGGCCGGACCTGGCCCTCTGCTACCTCCCTCACCTCGACTACGACCTGCAGCGCCACGGCCCCGACGACCCGCGCTCCCTGAAGGCGGCCGCCGACCTGGACAAGGTCATGGCGCCCCTGCTCGACGACGCCCGGGCGGAAGGCCGTACCGTCGTCGCGCTCTCCGAGTACGGCATCACCCCGGTGAACCGTCCCGTCGACATCAACCGCGCCCTGCGCCGCGCCGGCCTCCTCGACGTGCACACGCAGGACGGCATGGAGTATCTGGACCCGATGGCCTCACGGGCCTTCGCGGTCGCCGATCACCAGATCGCCCATGTGTATGTGCGCCGCCCCGAGGACCTGGAAGCCACCAGGGAAGCCCTCGCGGACCTGCCCGGTATCGACCAACTCCTCGACGACCAGGGCAAGAAGGCCCATCACCTCGACCATCCGCGCTCCGGCGAACTCGTCGCCGTGGCGGAGCCGGACGCCTGGTTCACGTACTACTACTGGCTCGACGACGCCCGCGCGCCCGACTTCGCGCGACTGGTCGAGATCCACCGCAAACCCGGCTACGACCCGGTCGAGCTGTTCATGGACCCGCTCGACCCGTATGTGAAGCTCAAGGCGGCCACGGCACTGGCCCGCAAGAAACTCGGCCTGCGCTACCGCATGGCGGTCGTGCCGCTGGATCCCTCACCTATTCGCGGCAGCCACGGCCGCCTTCCCGTGAGCGACGACGACGGTCCGCTCATCATCTGCTCCACCCCCCGCGCTGTCGGCGACCGCGTCGCGGCCACCGATGTGAAAGCACTGCTGCTCCGACTGGCCGGTCTCTCCTGACCGGTCAGAGCCCTCACTGGTGAGAAGTCCTCACTGGTCACAAGTGAAGCACTCACCACTGACAACGCCCGTCCACACAGAGGAGTTCCAGGCATGAGCCGCACTCACCAGCCGGATCCCGAACTCACCCACCGCCTCAGCAGACGAGGCATGCTCGGCGTGGCCGCCGGTGCCGCGGTCGCCGCGCTGCTGGGCACCGCGGCCACTCCCGCCGCGGCCACCCCCGCCACGGCGGCGACAGGCCGGGGCCGTCCCGTCCTCCCGCCCGGCCGACTCGGCATCCAGCTCTACAGCCTGCGCGACAAGGTCTCCACCCTCGGCTTCGCTCCCGTCTTCGCCGAGCTGGAGAAGTACGGCTACGACGAGGTCGAGTTCGCCGGCTACACCCAGGGCTCGGCGGGCCCCATCACGCTCGCCCAGCTCAAGCGGCTGGCCCGCGACCACGGCCTGACCCCGATCGGCAGCCACGTCGGCTACTACTCCAGCGACCCGAACGCGTACACCTTCGCCCAGAACCTCACCAAGGTCCTCGACGACGCCCAGGCCCTCGGCCTGAAGCACATCGGCACCGCCGCCGGACCGTTCCGCTACGGCATGACCGTCGACGCGATGAAGCGGGCCGCCGAGGAGTTCAACACCTACGGCGCGGCGGCCAAGGCGCGGGGCATGAAGTTCTACCAGCACAACCACTCCGAGGAGTTCTCCTTCGCCACGGACAACCCCAAGGTCCGCCTCTACGACGTGCTGCTCAAGGAGACCGACCCCCGCCTCGTCTACCTGGAGATGGACATCTTCTGGGCGTACGTGGCCCAGTTCCGGTTCTCGAAGCGGCCCGACGGAACACCCGCGCCGTTCGAGCCCCTCGACTACGTCCTCAGGCGCCCCGACCGCTACCCGCTGTTCCACGTCAAGGACGGCGAGAGCGACCCGTCGAACCCCTTCGGCTACCGCATGGTGGACGTCGGCGACGGCGACATCGACTACCAGAAGTTCATCTCGGCCGTCACCCGCCTGAAGGGCCACCGGCTCGCCCACCACTGGCAGGCCGAACACGACAACCCCACCGAGTCCCTCACCTTCGCCCGCCGCTCCAGCGAGCATCTGCACTCCCTGCGGGAGAAGTGCTGACCGAAGACACCGAACAACGGCAGCAGGCGGCCGCCCCGTGGTGCGAGACCACGGGGCGGCCGCCTGCTGCCGTACGCCGAGGCGTCAGGCCACTTCGTCACCGAGCGGACGGGGATTGGGAGCGATGTGCTTGCTGCGGGGCCGCCCCGGCGGGTGCAGGAAGACGGCCACGAAGCCGGCGAACAGCGAGATGGAACCGGCGAGCACGAAGGCGCCCGCGTAGTCCCAGTTCGCCACGACCACGGCGCCCATGCCGGACCCGAGCAGACCGGAGACCAGCTTGGAGCTGTAGACCAGACCGTAGTTGGAGGCGTTGTTGTTCTCGCCGAAATAGTCCGCGGTCATCGCCGCGAACATCGGGAAGATCGCGCCGCCACCAAAGCCGGAGATGCTGGAGAACACCAGGAACAGCGGCAGGTTGCCGATGTCGCCGGACCAGAGGATGCCGTACTGGGACAGGCCCAGCACGATGCAGACGAAGATCAGACACTCCTTGCGGCCGTAACGGTCGGAGAGCCAGCCGATGACACCGCGGCCGGTGCCGTTGACGATCGCCTTCAGCGACATGGCCGTGGCGACGATCCCGCCCGCGAAGCCGGCCTCGTTGCCGAACGGCACCTGGAAGGCGATACCGAAGATGTTCACACCCGAGGTGCACAGCAGACAGAACCACATCAGCGCGACGCGGCCCGTCCGCCAGGCCTCACTGGGCGTGTACTGCTTCACGGCCGGCGGGTTCTTCTCCAGCGCCCGCCGCGCGCGCGGGTCGTCCGGCTTCCGCAGCGGGTCGACCTCGGCCGGCCACCAGTTCTTCGGCGGGTCCTGGAAGAAGTAACCGGCCACGGCGACGACCGCCGCGAGGAACACACCGACGGAGACCAGCACCCAGCGGAAGTTCGTCAGGTCCATGAACCCGGTGAAGATGAACACGAAGGGCACCGAACCGTAGGCGAAGCCGCCGTTGACGAAGCCGGTCTTGCCGCCCTTGCGCTCCGGATACCACTTGCCGACCATGTTCACGCAGGTCGCGTAGACCATGCCCGCGCCCATACCGCTGAACATGCCGAACCCGACGTACGCGACGACGACGTGCGGAGCGAACGCGAGGGACAGATAGCCGAGCAGGGTGCCGACGGCGCCCAGCATCATCGCCCAGCGGGCCGGCAGCTTGCCGCTCTCACGGAGCTTCCCGGCGGGGAAGGCCACCGCGGCCTGGAAGAACACCCACACGCCCAGCATCCAGAAGATGTGCTGGTTGCTCCAGCTGTGTGCCGTGTGCAGGGTTTCCTCGGCGGACGCGAACGCGTACTCCGCCGAGCTGATGCCCATCATGCCCACCCACGGCAGGATGACCATCCACTTGCGTTTGCGGCCCATGATGTCGAGGTCGGATTCACCGATCCGGTACATCCGGCCGTTGGCGTCCGTCACCTCCCTGTAGGGGACGGATGTGGAGATGTCAGTTGTTGCCATGTCGATCGAACCCTCCGCGTGGAAGAAGTCTGGCCAGCGCCCCCTGTCCGTGTTTCTTCGCGCCGGGGCCCGCGGTGAGCGGTCGCCGCAGGCCCCGTGGTTCGAGCCGTCGCTCAGCTCATCGACCGCCCCCCAACAGCCGCGTCCACGGCGTGCGCCCGCGTCACAGCAACCCCGCCGCCCGCGCCCAGCGATACTTCGCACCCAGCACCGCCACCGGCTTCTCGGTCGTGTACGGGTACGCCACGACCCCACGCTCGAAGAGGTACTGGCAGGCCTCCTCGACCTCGACATCGCCCGCCAGCGACGCCACGACCGGCTTCTCGATGCCGCGCTCCCGGAACTCGGCCACCACGCGCGCGGTGAGCTCGGCGAACACCATGGGCGGGGTGACGATCGTGTGCCAGTAGCCGAGGACGAGCGCGTGGATGCGCGGGTCCTCAAGACCCAGCCGGATCGTCGCCTCGTACGTCGACGGCGGCTCACCGCCGGTGATGTCGACCGGGTTGCCGGCGGCCCCGAAGGGTGGGATGAACTCCCGGAAGGACGCGTCCAGGTCCGGCGGGATCTCCATCAGGGAGAGCCCGTTGTCCGTCACCGCGTCCGACAGCAGTACGCCACTGCCGCCGGCGCCCGTGATGATCACGACGTTGTCGCCCTGCGGAGCCGGAAGCACGGGCAACGCGCGCGCGTACTCCAGCATGTCGTTCAGCCCTGGCGCCCTGATGACACCCGCCTGCTTCAGGATGTCCTCGTACACGGCGTCGTCGCCCGCCAGCGCGCCCGTGTGCGAGCCCGCCGCCTTCGCCCCGGCCGCCGTACGGCCTGCCTTCAGGACCACGACCGGCTTCTTCGGGACGGTCGCCCGCGCGGCCTCCACGAAGGCCCGCCCGTCCTTGAGGTCCTCCAGGTGCATCGCGATGCACTCGGTGTGCGGGTCCTCGCCGAACCAGGTCAGCAGGTCGTCCTCGTCCAGGTCCGACTTGTTGCCGAGCCCGACGATCGCCGACACACCCGTCTTCGTGGTGCGCGCGAAGCCCAGGATGGCCATGCCGATACCGCCGGACTGCGAGGTCAGCGCCACGCCGCCCTTGACGTCGTACGGCGTGCAGAACGTGGCGCAGAGGTCCTGCCACGTCGAGTAGTAGCCGTAGATGTTCGGCCCGAGCAGCCGGACGCCGTGCCGCTCGGCGATCGCCACGATCTCGTCCTGGAGTTCGTGCTCGCCGGTCTCCGCGAACCCCGACGGGATCAAGACGGCGTTGGCGATGCCCTTGCGACCCACCTCCTCCAGCGCCGAGGCCACGAACCTGGCGGGGATCGCGAAGACCGCCACATCCACCTCACCAGGGACGTCCGTGACACTCTTGTACGCCTTGCGGCCCAGGATGTCATCGGCCTTGGGGTTCACCGGGTGGATCTCCCCGGAGAAACCGCCGTCGATGAGGTTGCGCATCACCGAGTTGCCGATCTTGCCCTGCTCGTTGGAGGCCCCGATCACGGCCACCGACGAGGGCTCCATCAGCCGGCGCATCGACGTGAGGATCTCCTCGCGCGTGTATGTACGCCGGGGCTTCGGCACCGACTCCGCGAGGATCACCCGGATGTCCGCCGCGACCGCGCCCTCCGGCGTGGCGATCACCGGGTTGAGGTCCACCTCGGCGATCTCCGGGAAGTCCGCGACGAGTTCGGAGACCCGGCGGATCTGCTCGGCGATCGCCCACCGGTCCACGGCAGGCGCCCCGCGCACCCCGCGCAGGATCTCCGCCGCGCGGATCGAGTCCAGCATGGAGAGCGCCTCGTCCGCGTCGACCGGCGCGAGCCGGAACGTCACGTCCTTGAGGACCTCGACCAGCACCCCGCCGAGTCCGAAGGCGACGACCTTTCCGAAGGTCGGGTCGGTCACCGCGCCGACGATGACCTCCTGCCCCTTGGGGAGCAGCTCCTGCACCTGGACGCCCTCGATGCGCGCCTGAGGGGCGTACTCCTTCGCGTTCTCGATGATCTGGCAGAAGGCGGCCCGTACGTCGGTGGCGCCCTCCACCCCGACGATCACACCGCCCGCGTCGGTCTTGTGGAGGATGTCCGGCGAGACGATCTTCATGACCACCGGCCCGCCGAAGCGCGCCGCGTACTTCACCGCCTCGTCGACGTCCTTCGCCAACTCCTCGCCGGGTACGGCGATCCCGTACGCGTCGGCGATCACCTTGCCCTCGGGAGCGGTCAGCGCGCTCCGGCCCTCGGCCCGCACGGCGTCGAGGAGTGTGCGCACCCTCAGCACCCGGTCTTCGGCCATCAATCAGATCACTCCGTTCGACTTGAGCAGGCGCAGTTCCTCGTCGCCGAGGCCGAGCTCGCCGACGTAGACCTCTTCGTTGTGCTCGCCGAGCAGCGGTGAACTGGTCACGTCCACGGGGGAGTCGGACAGCTTCAGCGGGCTGCCGACGGTCACGAAGTCGCCGCGTTCGGGATGCGGCACGGTGACGACCATCTCGTTGGAGACCAGGGACTCGTCCTCGATGATCTCCTTGGTGGAGAGGATCGGCCCGCACGGGATGTTGTGGGCGTTGAGCCGCTCCAGCACCTCCCACTTGGGCAGGGTGGACGACCACTCCTCGATCAGCTGGAACATCTTGTTGAGCTTGGGCAGCCGGGCCTCCGGCGTCGCCCACTCGGGGTCGTCCGCCAGCTCGGGCCGGCCGATGAGCTCGCTGACGGGCTGCCAGCCGACGGGCTGCACGATGACGTACACGTAGTCGTTCGGACCGCCCGGCGCGCACTTGACCGCCCAGCCGGGCTGGCCGCCGCCGGACGCGTTTCCGGACCTGGGAACCTCGTCGCCGAAGTCGTCGTTGGGATATTCACGGAGCGGGCCCTGTGCCAGCCGCTGCTGGTCCCTCAGCTTCACCCGGCAGAGGTTGAGGACGGCGTGCTGCATGGCCACATTGACCCGCTGACCGCGCCCGGTGTTCTCCCGCTGGTACAGCGCCGCGAGAATCCCCGCCACGGCGTGGATGCCCGTGCCCGAGTCCCCGATCTGGGCCCCCGTCGCCAGCGGCGGCCCGTCCTCGAAGCCGGTGGTCGACATCGACCCGCCCATGGCCTGCGCGACGACCTCGTACGCCTTGAAGTTGGTGTAGGGGCCTTCGCCGAACCCCTTGATGGAGGCATAGACGATCCGCGGATTGATCTCCTGGATGCGGTCCCAGGTGAAGCCCATGCGGTCGACCGCGCCGGGTCCGAAGTTCTCGACCATGACGTCGGAGCGCCGGATCAGCTCGGTGAGGATCTCCTTGCCGCGCTCGGTCTTGGTGTTGAGGGTGATGCTCCGCTTGTTGCAGTTGAGCATCGTGAAGTAGAGCGAGTCGACGTCCGGGAGGTCGCGCAGCTGCTTGCGCGTGATGTCCCCGGTCGGCGCCTCCAGCTTCACCACGTCCGCGCCGAGCCAGGCGAGGAGCTGGGTGGCGGACGGGCCGGACTGGACGTGCGTCATGTCGAGGACGCGGATGCCTTCGAGGGCCTTGGTCGGCGTACCTGACGTCGCTGTCATCGGGGCCACCTCACTTGTACATCGTCTGGTTCATGGTTCCGGGGGCGTACGCGTCCGGGTCGACCCAGACGTTGATCAGCGACGGCTTGCCGGACTCGCGGGCGCGCCGGAGCGCGGGGCCGATGTCGGCGGGGTCGCGGACCTCCTCGCCGTGACCGCCCAGCATCTGGGCGAACCTGTCGTAGTGGACGTCGCCGAGGGTGTTGCCGATCCGCTCGCGTTCCTCGCCGTACTTGGCCTTCTGGCCGTAACGGATCTGGTTCATCGAGGAGTTGTTGCCGACGATGCCGACGAAGGGGAGGTTGTAGCGGACGAGGGTCTCGAAGTCCCAGCCGGTGAGGGAGAAGGCGCCGTCGCCGAAGAGGGCCACCACCTCCTTGTCGGGCCGTGCCTGCTTGGCGGCGAGCACGAAGGGGACGCCGACGCCGAGCGTGCCGAGGGGGCCCGGGTCCATCCAGTGCCCGGGTGACTTGGGCTGCACGACCTGCCCGGAGAAGGTGACGATGTCGCCGCCGTCGCCGATGTAGATGGAGTCCTCGGTGAGGAAGTCGTTGATTTCGCTGACCAGCCGGTAGGGGTGGATCGGCGAGGCATCCGACTTCAGGCTGGGCAGGCGCTTGTCGATCGCGGTCTGCTCGGCGGTGCGCAGTTCGTCGAGCCACTCCTTGCGCTTCGACGCACCCCCGTTCAGGCGTCCGGAGGCCGCCTCGGTCACCGACTTCAGGATCAGCCCGGCGTCGCCGACGATGCCGAGGTCGATGTCGCGGTTCTTGCCGACGGTCCGGTAGTCGAGGTCGATCTGCACGACGGTCGCGTCCTGCGACAGCCGCTTGCCGTAGCCCATACGGAAGTCGAAGGGCGTACCGACGATGACGATGACATCGGCGCCTGAGAAGGCGTACCGGCGGGAGAGCTGGAAGTGGTGCGGGTCGCCGGGCGGGAGCGTGCCGCGCCCCGCGCCGTTCATGTACGCCGGGATGTTCAACGTCCGCACCAACTCGATGGCGGACTCGGTGCCACGCGTCGTCCACACCTGGCTGCCCAGCAGGATCGCGGGCTTCTCGGCGTGCACCAGCAGGTCGGCGAGCTTCTCGATCGCCTCGGGGTCGCCGGCCGAGCGGGTCGAGGCCCGGTAGGCACCGGCCTTCGGCACGCGTGCCTTCTCCACGGGCACCTTGGCGTCCAGGACGTCGCGCGGGATCTCCAGGAAGGAGGGCCCGGGGGCGCCGTGGTAGCACTCGCGGAACGCCATCGACACCATGTCGGCGGCGCGGGCCGTGTCCGGCACGGTCGCCGCGAACTTGGTGATCGGCGTCATCATGTCGACGTGCGGCAGGTCCTGCAGGGACCCCATCTTGTGTTGGGTGTGCGCCCCCTGGCCGCCGATCAGCAGCATCGGGGACTCCGCGCGGAACGCGTTGGCGACACCGGTCACGGCGTCGGTCGTACCGGGGCCGGCGGTGACGACCGCGCAGCCGGGCTTGCCGGTGATACGGGCGTAGCCGTCGGCGGCGTGGGCGGCGACCTGTTCGTGGCGTACGTCGACGACCTCGATGCCCTCGTCGACGCAGCCGTCGTAGATATCGATGATGTGGCCGCCGCACAAGGTGTAGATGACCTCCACACCCTCCGCTTTGAGTGCCTTGGCGACGAGGTGACCACCGGAAATGAGGTCCTGGCTGTTGCCGTCGGGCATGGCGAAGTCCTGTCCCTTCGTAGGGGTTGGAACGCTCTCGCGGTTGATTGCATACAGTCGACGAATACTGTATGAAGCTTGTTATCCCGCATCCGGTGGGTGGTGTCCAGGGGGCGTGCGGCACTTTTGAGTCAGGAGCCGGAATGGACCTTTTCGAGCACCAGGCAAGGGAACTCTTCGAGGAATACGGCATCTCGGTGCCTCGGGCCGAGGTCACCGACTCGCCCAAGGAGGCGCGGGAGATCGCCCGCAGGCTGGGCGGACGCGTCGTCGTCAAGGCCCAGGTGAAGACCGGAGGGCGGGGCAAGGCGGGCGGAGTGAAGCTCGCCGCCGACCCGGCCGCGACCGAACTGACGGCGCGACAGATCCTCGGCATGGACATCAAGGGCCACACCGTCCACAAGGTCATGGTCGCCGAACCCGTCGCGATCGAGAGCGAGTTCTACGTCTCCTACGTCCTCGACCGCGCCGCCGGCCGCTTCCTCGCGATCGCCTCGGCCGAGGGCGGCATGGAGATCGAGGAGGTCGCCGCGACCCGGCCCGAGGCCGTGGCCCGTATCCCGGTCGACCCCGTCGAGGGCGTCACCTCGGCGAAGGCGGCCGAGATCGCGGCGGCGGCCGGCCTGCCGCCACAGACCGTCGACTTCCTCGTACGGCTCTGGGAGGTGCTGACCCGCGAGGACGCCCTCCTCGTCGAGGTCAACCCGCTCGTCCGTACCGAACAGGGA
This sequence comes from Streptomyces sp. CA-210063, assembly GCF_024612015.1. Lineage (NCBI taxonomy): Bacteria > Bacillati > Actinomycetota > Actinomycetes > Kitasatosporales > Streptomycetaceae > Streptomyces > Streptomyces sp. CA-210063. The sequence continues at coordinate 1,501,409 of NZ_CP102512.1, read as the reverse complement.
AGGATCCTGGCCCTCGACGGCAAGGTCACCCTCGACGACAACGCGACCTTCCGGCAGGCGCGTTGGGGCGACGAGGGCTTCGCGCACGACGACCCGCTGGAGGCGGCCGCCGCGGCCAAGGGCCTCAACTACGTCAAGCTGGACGGCGAGGTCGGTGTCATCGGCAACGGCGCCGGACTCGTCATGTCGACCCTCGACGTGGTCGCGGGCTGCGGCGCGCGTCCCGCCGACTTCCTCGACATCGGCGGCGGCGCCTCCGCCCAGATCATGGCCGACGGCCTCTCCGTCATCCTCTCCGACCCGGCCGTGAAATCCGTCCTCGTCAACGTCTTCGGCGGGATCACCGCCTGCGACGCGGTCGCCGACGGGATCGTGCAGGCCCTGGACAGCGTCCAGTTGACCAAGCCGCTGGTCGTCCGCCTCGACGGCAACAACGCCGCACGGGGCCGGGCGATCCTCGACGCCCGTGTCCACCCCCTCGTCCACCAGGCCACCACCATGGACGGCGCCGCGCGCCGCGCCGCCGACCTCGCCCACGCGATCTGAGGAGCCCGGTCATGGCCATCTACCTCACCAAGGAGAGCAAGGTCCTCGTCCAGGGCATGACCGGCGGCGAGGGCATGAAGCACACCCGCCGCATGCTCGCGGCCGGCACGAACATCGTCGGCGGCGTCAACCCCCGCAAGGCCGGCCGGACCGTCGACTTCGACGACCGTGCTGTTCCCGTCTTCGGCTCCGTCCACGAGGGCATCGAGGTCACCGGCGCCGACGTCAGCGTCGTCTTCGTCCCGCCCGCCTTCGCCAAGGCGGCGGTGATCGAGGCCGCCGACGCCGGCATCGGCCTCGCCGTCGTCATCACCGAAGGCATCCCGGTGCACGACTCCGTCGCCTTCACCGCGTACGCCGCGTCCAGGGGCGCCCGGATCATCGGCCCCAACTGCCCTGGCGTGATCACCCCCGGCCAGTCCAACGCCGGCATCATCCCCGCCGACATCACCAAGCCGGGACGCATCGGCCTGGTCTCCAAGTCCGGCACGCTCACCTACCAACTCATGTACGAACTCCGCGACATCGGCTTCTCCACCTGCGTCGGCATCGGCGGCGACCCCGTCGTCGGCACCACCCACATCGACTGCCTGGCCGCGTTCCAGGACGACCCCGACACCGAACTCATCGTCCTCATCGGCGAGATCGGCGGCGACGCGGAGGAACGGGCCGCCGCGTACGTCCGCGACCACATCACCAAGCCCGTCGTCGGGTACATCGCCGGCTTCACCGCGCCCGAGGGCAGGACGATGGGCCACGCCGGGGCGATCGTGTCCGGCTCGTCCGGCACGGCGCAGGCCAAGAAGGAGGCGCTGGAAGCCGTCGGGGTGAGGGTCGGGAGCACTCCCACCGAGACGGCCCGGCTCGTGCTCGCCGCCCTGGAAGCCGGAGTCTGACCTCACCCGTGGCCGACGCACCCCCCCGCCCCCGACTGTGCACCGAGAGCGGAGCAATCCATGCCATCCACCCTCACCCTCAAATCCGGCACCTCCTGGACCGACGCCTGGCAGCGCTGTCTCGCTGTCGCCCCCGAAGCCTTCCGGGACGACCGTGTCCTCAACCTCTGGGGCGCCGCCTGGCAGGCCGACGGCCGTGCGCTCCCGGCCACCAGCCCCGTCGACGGCAGCCCCGTCGCGGGCCCGCCCCGACTGGACGGCGCCACCGCGCACCAGGCGGTACGCGCCTCCCTCGACCAGCACCGGGCCTGGCGCCACGTCCCCCTCGACGAACGCCGTGCCCGGGTCGCCGCGACCCTCGACGCCCTCACCCAGCACCGCGAACTGCTCGCCCTCCTCCTCGTCTGGGAGATCGGCAAACCCTGGCGGCTCGCGCAGGCCGACGTGGACCGGGCCATCGACGGCGTCCGCTGGTACGTCGACGGCATCGAACCCATGGTCGAAGGGCGCGTCCCGCTCGACGGCCCGGTCTCCAACATCGCCAGCTGGAACTACCCGATGAGCGTGCTCGTGCACGCGATGCTGGTGCAGGCACTGGCGGGTAACGCGGTCATCGCCAAGACCCCGACCGACGGTGGCGTCGCCTGCCTCACCCTGGCCAGTGCGCTCGCCGCCCGAGAAGGGCTGCCCGTCACCCTCGTCAGCGGCAGCGGAGGCGAGCTGTCGGAAGCACTCGTACGCGCCCCCGAGATCGGCTGCGTCTCCTTCGTCGGTGGCCGCGACACCGGCGCCGCGGTGGCCACGGCCGTCGCCGACCTCGGCAAACGCCATGTACTGGAACAGGAGGGGCTGAACACCTGGGGCATCTGGAACTGCACGGACTGGGACACCCTCACCGCCGTCATCCCCAAGCTCTTCGACTACGGCAAACAGCGGTGCACGGCGTACCCGCGTTTCGTCGTCCAGCGTGAGCTGTTCCACGAGTTCCTGGCGGCGTACCTCCCGGCGGTCCGCACGCTCAGGGTCGGCCACCCGCTGGCCGTGGAGCACCCCGACGACCCGTACCCGAAGCTGGACTTCGGGCCCGTCATCAACGCGGCCAAGGCCAAGGAGCTGACCGACCAGGTCGCCGAGGCCATAGACCGGGGCGCCGTCCCGCTCCACCGGGGCAAGCTCGCCGACGCGCGCTTCCTGCCCGGCCAGGACACCGGCGCGTACGTCCAGCCCGTCACCCTCCTCAACCCGCCCTCGGCCTCCCCGCTGCACCACGCGGAACCCTTCGGCCCGGTCGACACCATCGTTCTCGTCGACACCGAGGCCGAGCTGCTCGCCGCCATGAACGCCTCGAACGGCGCGCTCGTCGCCACCCTCTCCACCGACGACCACGCGACGTACGAGCGGCTGGCACCCCAGATCCGGGCGTTCAAGGTCGGCCACGGCAAACCCCGCTCCCGCGGCGACCGCGAGGAGCTCTTCGGTGGCTTCGGCGCGTCCTGGCGGGGCGCCTTCGTCGGCGGCGAACTGCTCGTGAAGGCGGTCACACGCGGTCCGGCGGGGGAGCGGCTGCCGGGGAACTTCCCCGAGTACCACCTCATGCCGTCCGCGGCCTGACATGGCCGGATCGTGACTGTCCGATCACCCCAGGTGAGGCCGTGCGGGCCTGCTCGGTGAGGCCCGCACGGCCCTGCCCGGAGCCCGGATATGCAGGTGAAGGGCACTCCGAAATCTTGGTATTGTTGTCCATGTCGCCGCGGGGAACACCCCCGTCAAGGCGGCATACACCTGGTCCGGGTGGCGGAATGGCAGACGCGCTAGCTTGAGGTGCTAGTGCCCTTTATCGGGCGTGGGGGTTCAAGTCCCCCCTCGGACACACAGTGGGACGTTCACGAGATCATCCCGAAGCGTTCACGAATTACCGGTCGAGTCATGTGACTCACCGGTAATTCGTCGTTTCTGGGGCCTCGAGCCTCGTGATCGGCTCGATGAGGGGGCGAGGCGGTGGCGGTCCAGGTCCTGCGCCTCTCACCTGCGGAAACAGGACATGCCTGCGCGACGGCTGGCGCACCCCCGACCTCACCGCGTCCACCGCAACCACCCGCTACGGCACCGCCGGGGCGACCTCCTGGGACCGGATGCACCCCGGACCCACCCACCGCGGCCCCTGGCTGGAGCACGCCCACGAAGAACCGCCCATCCTCCACGGCACGTTGATCCGGCTGAAGGTCGAGCACCTGCCGGGCGACCGCGACCCGAAACCCGTCTGGCTGTGGTCCTCGGCAGACAGGGCCACACCTACGGACATCGACCGCTGATGGCAGTCGTTCCTGCGCCGCTTCGACCTGGAGCACACCTTCCGGCTGATGAAGCAGACCCTCGGCTGGACCGCACCGAAGAACAAGCACCAGGCCAGGCACCACGACGTCGGCAAGACGGCCAAACGCGCCGAATCGATCCAGGAGCACCGAGCTCAGCGGGGACAAAAGCCAAGCTCAGGTCAGAGCCGTCCCCAGCAGCTCGACGCGATGCGAAGTCGTTCGGGCGCTCACACCGAGTATGCCGAAGATGAGATCACGGCCCATCGTCGCGCCTACCAGCGTATTGACCGGGCCGAACGAGGCCGCCATCGGTGTGACCGCGGCTCCGGCCGTGGCCTTTGCCTCTTGGCGTGACGCGATGAAGGCCGGGACATCGGCCGGCCGGATCAACGGGCCACTCGACCCTACTCGGAGGCCGCAGCCTCCCGTGATCATCGACGCTCCGCGCTCAAGACAGGCTTGAGCGCACAGTTCCGGCAGCGACGCAGGACGGTCGGCCGCGACAACGAGGAACCCACCTTCTCGCAGGTACGGCACCAACGCCTCGCTGGTCGTGATGGTTTCCATGACAGCGGTCGGCTCCGCTTCAGGGAGACGCTCACGCACCCACTCGCGGGCCACATCGACCTTTGCCCGTCCGACGTCACAACGCCGATAGAGATATTGACGGTTCAAGTTCTCCAGCGCGACCCGGTCGCCGTCCACGAGCGTGAGCCCGCCCACGCCCGCACCCACGATCTCAGCCAGCACCGCGCCGCCGATGCCGCCGACGCCGAGAACGGTCACGTGGGCCGCGCGCAGCCGATCCTGTGCCGCGCCGGCATCCAGACCCAAGGCCGCGAAGTACTCGACCTGGTTCCGCCAAGCGGACGAGTGCCACGAACGGTCGAACGGCGCGACTACGAGGCGAAGCCGAATCAGCGTACGCACGATGGCGTCCACTTGGCTTCCGCTCGGAGCTGCGAGGCCGGCCGGCTCGTCGGAGACCGCTTTGAGCCATTCGAACATCGATTCAGGGCAGCGTCGAACCAGCAGTACCTCGTCGGAAAAGACGCGCAGCTCGTCGCCGTCGCGGGACCAGGTCGCCGCGGGCGAGAGCACGTAGCGGTCGATACCATCAGCCATCCCTGGACTTCCTTCGTAGCGAGATCACCGTTTGGCGAAGATCATGCAGAATCGGCGTTCCAGCTGAACCGGGGGAAGCGCACGGCGCCCATCGGCGGCCAGGGCCGACCTGCCAGTGCCTCGCGCTGCAGCCAGTGGCCTCGGAGACGCAGGAGCGGCAGGACCGGACACTGCTCGCGAACCGTTCGCCGCAGCTCGTCGTGCGCCGCATCGTCGTCCGGGACTTCGGACAGCCGGTGCAGCAGCGGCGCGAGGACGGGGTCACGGCGCGCCGGGTCGAGCAGGTCCAGAGCACTGATCGGATCCTCGAAGAGCGGGCCCCGCAACGCGAGGAGCACGTCGCAGGACTGCGCCGAGCCCGAGATGAAGTCGGCGCGTGCCAGCTCGACCTCGACACCGAGGTTCTCGGTCAGCTGGGCCGCGACCTCTTCGGCCACGTCCCGGTTGGGGTAGTAGTCCCAGTACCCCAGGCGCAGCCGTACGCCGGAGCCGACGGTGCTGGGCGGGGCCTCGACGTGGTGGCCGGGCGCTGCCGACTCCGCACCGTTCCAGCAGCGTGCGACAAGGCGGTCGTAGCGAATCGCGCCGAGGAGCCGGCGACGGAACTCCGCGTCGCCCACCGCCGACGGGCTGTCGGGGTTGATCTCAAGACGCATCTCGATCGCGGTCGGTGCCGTGTGGAACACCTGGCTGTCCGCGAAGTCTGGGACGCGGTCGAGCGGAAACGCCGTCGCGCACGTCACATCGACCTCGCCCCGCCGGAACCTCTCCGGGGCGTCGTGCGGATCGCGGCGGACGAGCACCCGCACAGGTGGCGTGCCGGCCTTGACGGGTTCGAGCCAGTACTCGTCATCGGCGGTGCGCACGGCACGCTGGTACGTACCGGAGGACAGTTGCCCGCACGACGAGATGGGAGCGAGATCGACGCTCCGCAGCAGGCTGGGAAGGTGCGGCGCCTGGCGGCGGAGCTCGATGACGAGCGCGTCCTTCGATGTGCGGACCGCGCGGATGTCACGCAGGAACCGCTGGAGCGACGGAACCGTGAGCGCGGTCTTGATCGCCCGGGCGTGATCGCGCGCACGCACCGGGCTCCCGTCGGAGAAGGACGCGCCCTGTTGGACGCGGTAGTGCTGGCTCAGCCCGTCGTCCGCGACCCACATGAGATCGAGCCGGCTGCGTTGGCTCGCCGCGGCGAACCAGCGGCTCAGGTAGTCGCCTCCCGTGGGCCCGTGCCATCGAATCGGGTCGTCGTCCACCTCGACAATGACGGGGCGCGTCACGTTCACGTGGTCACGAGGGGGCTGTCGGCCACCGGAGGAGTCCGTCCGGGGGCGTCCGGCGAGGCGTCGATCTGCGCACACAGCCCTGCCACCGCCGTCGCGACCTCGCGCAGCCGCCCAGGGGCGATGTTCGCGAGGAGAGCTTCGCGTTCTTCCCGCCCGCGCGGCATGAGGGCCTTGAACACCTTGGCCTGCGCCGGCGTCAGGCGGAGAGTCGACACCTCTGCCTCACTCGCGCGATACACGACCACGACTGTCGGACGGCTCAGCTCCGGCTTCCAGGTGATTTCGCGCGGGTCGGAAATCATCGTGACGACGTCGACATCGAAGTCCCTGATCAGGAAATGCGGCTTTTCCTCCACGGTGGCGGGCCGCCGGTATACGTTGACGAGCTCTTTCTCGACCTCGTCCCCCCGGAACTCCGCAAGCATCGAGTCGTATGCGAACAGCGCCCTGGCGGCCTGCGCATGCACGCCCTCCATGTGCGCCAGAATCTCAGCGAGCGCTTCCTCGATGGGCATTGCAGCCCGTTCGAGCAGTGCGTCGATGAGTTCGACGTACGTGTGTCCCGCACCTTGCTTGAGGAATCTCAGCAGGTGGTAATAGCGGCGCGTGAAGTACCGCGAAAGGCGCAACACGTCCTGGTAGTACTCGTAGTCCCGATTGCCGCTGCGAATGAAGGTGAATCCGGTGAAGGTCGCCAGATCATCCTTGATGAGCGCGCGGACGTCCGACGGGAGGAAGGTGCCCATGACGTCGAGTCCGCTTTCGAGCGGTTCGAGGTCAGCCCGGTACTCATCCGTGATCTCAGCGCCGGGAAGCGGCTGAAGCACACTGAGGTCACTGTTGACGGCACCGTAGGCGATCGCGTCGAAGACGACCTCCAGTGCCTTCTCGAGGTCGTCGGCGCTTTCGTCCGGGTATCCCACGATCGTGTTCGTCTCGAACTGGATGCCGACTTCCTGGGCGGACCGGAAGAACTCGTAGGTCCGCTTCGTCGAGGGCATCTTCAGCATGGCTTTGAGGATCTTCTCCGACCCGGCGTCCGTGCCGCAGAAGATGTTGAAGCATCCCGCGTCGGCCATGCGCCGCAGAAGGGACGGGTTGACATTGTCCGGTCGGACCGCGCAGCCCCACTCGAACATGTCGTTGTGCTCGGAGAAGTAGGACACGAACTCGTCAAGATACGTGCGCTTGTTGGCGAAGTTGTCGTGCAGGAAGTTGAACTGGGTCACCCCGTACGTGCGGTGCAGGAAGCGAAGCTCATCGAGGATGACCGCGGGATCCTTGATCCGGAAGTCGCGGTCCCAGAACGTCGACGTCATGCAGAACTTGCACGAGTAGGTGCACCCGGAGCCGATGTGCACGTCGAAGATGTGCGGGGTCGACAGCCGGATGTAGTCGCCCATCGGGACGGCGTCATACGCGGGCATCGGCACGAGGTTCAGGTTCGTGGTCGGCTGGGGCCCGCTGGACACGGCCTGGCCGTTCTTGCACGACCAGAAGCCGCGTACCGCCGCGGGATCGGTCCCGTCGGCAATGGCATCCGCGAGGGCGGTGATCGCGAGCTCTCCCTCGCCGCGGCACACGAAGTCGACGCAGTCGGCGAAGCGTGGGAGGGCGTCGGGGAAGACACCGAACGTCCCGGGTCCACCGAGAACCACCGTGACATCGGGCCGGAGGCGCTTGACCTGACGCCCGATGAGAAGGCACGCCGGGAGGGTGTCCGCGAGACAGGTGAGGCCGAGAATGTCGGGATCGTCGGCGAGGAAGCGAGCGCAGGTCTGGTCGAGCCAGTCAGCATCACTGGGCTCGAAGGCACCGATCCGGTGCTCGTACTCCAGGTCGACGACGACGGCGGGATGACCGTGCGCCATCAGTGGTGAGGCGATGCAGAGCAGTCCGAGAGGAACGAAGAACGGAGAATTGACATCGGAGTTGATCAGGGGCCGGCCGAGCGTCACGCGAGCATGCCGCGTGGACGATCGAACCGACACCTGGCCCTCTCCAGCAAACGAGAGGGCCAGTCGTTTCTGAGTCGGCATCAGATGCGATCAGCAGCGCCGCGCAACGATGGCGCCCAAAGTAGCCGATGACAGGGCGATCAACTCGACGTCATCGTCAAGGTCAAGACCTTCCTCGTCGGTGAAGAGCACCATGTCCGGTTTGGCCTCATCCGTCATGGTCACCGAACGCTCCGTCAGTGCCTGCGTCATTTTTGACCCCTCTTTACCTTGACTGGTTCCAACATCCTTATCTCATACAGTCTTTGGCGTCTCGTCAATGGGCAGTGCGCACGCTTCCCGGTGCCACGCCTGGTCCCAGACGCATCGGCCGTTGTGTGGCTGTGATGTTGCCAGGAATGAGGAAGTGCCCTGTGGCCTGCGACGATGGGAGTTCTTCAGTCTTCCAGCACGCAAGATCGCGAGGGCAGTTCACAAGATGCGATCTCCCCACGCCGCGGGGAGCCTTCGCAGCGCTGTTCGATGATCCGAATCTGATCGCGTACGGGGGGTGGCGACCTTGCTGGTGGGGACCTCTCCCTGAGCGGCGGACGCGATGACACCGGGTCTGCTTGATCCGGGGGAGCGAGAGGACCGCTGACGGTCAATCGATTCCGCTTCTCCCCCAGTCGTCAGCGCGGTAGGTCGTGAATGTCCTGTTCAGTGCCCTCTTCATGCCGATGGGGGAGTGGTACTCCACTGTTCCGGTTGAGGGCATTTCGTGGGGCGGGACTGCCGACGGCCCGTGCGGTTCCGGCGCATCGCGCACGTGCCCCGATGTCCCCTGGCCGACGGTTGCCAGGCCTTTCCCGCCCCTTGTAGGGCTTGATCGAATCTGGGTAGGCTGCTGCCGGTCCGGAACAGTGCCAAGCGGAGAGGCTGCCGTTTGAGACTGCTCACCGTCAGCGGACAAGGGCTGCACAGGGATCGTTTCCCGCCATGTGGCGCGGAAGATCAAAGACCGGAATCCGCAGGTCGTGGAAGCCGATTCGGCGATCACTCCATTCAGCGAGCCCAGTCATTCAGGGCATCCGGCAGGGTCTTCCTGCCGGCGGTCATGAGGTCTCTTGAGGCTGTGGGTGCCATCGGCCCCCACTTTTAATGTGTCTTCCGTTATGTGACATTCGGGACGGAGCTAGGATTGTGACCTCTTCGCAGGCCAACGTTCCTGATCTGGAATCCACGGCAGTCCCGTTCTTTCCGATTCCCAGGGCGTCTGGTTGTCCGCTGGATCCGGCACCTGGACTCGCCGAGCTACAGGAACGGGCGCCGCTGGTCCGAGTTCGGCTTTGGGACGACAGCACTCCGTGGTTGGTGACGAGGCATGCGGAGCAGTGCGCGCTCCTGTCGGACCGCCGGGTCAGCGCGGACTGGATGCAGCCGGGCTACCCGTTCCACAGTCAGTTTCTGCGGGACCACCATGAAGAAGGCCAGTTCCTGACCGCCATGGAAGGCCCCGAGCATCTCCGGCTGCGCCGGATGATCGCCCGGCCGTTCACCCCCCGCAAGGTCGAGCAACTGCGGCCCACAGTCCAGCAAGTCGTCGACGACCACATCGATGCTCTGCTGGCCGGCCCGAAGCCGGCGGATTTCGTGGCGGATTTCGCCCTGCCGATTCCGTCCATCACCATCTGCCACGTGCTCGGCGTCCCTTACGAGGACCACGACTTCTTCCAGCACGCCATCAGGACAATGACCGGCAGCGACGTCCCGGACGACGTCATGAACAAGTCCCAGCGCGAGCTGTATCACTATCTGGCGAAGCTGATCGGCCGCAAGCTCGCCGCCCCCGAAGACGACCTGCTGTCCCAGCTGGCCACCGAACGGCTGGCCACCGGCCAGCTGAACCGGCATCAGCTGGTGATGCTGGTCCTGTTCCTGCTGGTCTCGGGGCACGAGACCACAGCCAGCATGATTGCGCTGGGCACGCTGGCCCTGCTGCAACATCCCGACCAGATCACTGTCCTGAAGGACTCCGACGGACCCGAGGTCGCCGCGGCCGTCGACGAGCTGCTGCGGTACCTGACCACCGTCCAGCCCGGCCGTCGCCGCGTGGCCGTGGAGGACATCGAGATCGCCGGGCAGGTGATCCGCGCCGGCGAGGGTCTGATCCTCCCGGAGGAGATCGGCAACCGCGACGAAAGCGTGTTCCCCGATGCCGGGGAGCTGGACCTACGCCGCGATGCCAGCCAGCAGCTCGCCTTCGGGCACGGTGTGCACAAGTGCACCGGCCAACCGCTGGCCCGCCTGGAGCTCCAGGTCGTGTTCGCCGCCTTGTTCCGGCGCATTCCGACACTGGCCCTGGCCGCCGACCTCGTCGACCTCCCGTTCATGGACGACGGGCTCGGATACGGCGTCAAGAAGATGCCCGTGAGCTGGTAAGTGAACGAGGCTGAGCCGGTGACAGGAGCCGGAGTGGACTTGTTGCAGATCGGGCACGGCCGACCGGAGCCGGAGCCGAGTCTGCCGGTGGTGGAGGGTTACCAGGAGATGCACGCTACCGGTTCCGGCACTTGGCACCTCCACCGAGGATCGCAGCGGCGCCGGCAACGGTTCCCGGAGGGTCGGCCGGATGTCCTGCGCGAAGTAAGGACGGTAAGTTCCGGTCGACGGCGGAGGCCCAACGCCAATGATCACCGGAGTCACCAGGGGGATCCCGCAGCATGACCACCACGGAGGCCCTTGACGGGTCGGCTGCAGTCGACGACGCAGCACGAAGCATCGCGCGCCCGTTCTACGTCTACGCCGTGCTCGCCAACTCGCTGTTCCAGCGTGGCGTATTCGTCATCTTCCTCTATCAGCGAGGCTTCTCCGCCGGGCAAGTGGCCCTCCTTCAGACTCTGATCTACCTGGTCAGCGGACTCGCGGAGATGCCGACGGGAATCATCGCTGACCGGATCGGCAGGCGTGCCAGCATCGTGATCGGCCAGGTGCTGATAGCTGGATGCCTGCTCGGTCAGGTGACGTCCTCCAACTACTGGGTGTTCCTGGCACTGTTCATGCTCCAGGGCGTGGGCATGGCATGTGTATCCGGTTCGGATACCGCCCTGCTGTACGACCTGCTCGTGCGTCGTGGTGCAACGGCCGGATACGTCAAGATCAAGTCCCGGTTCACCATGCTCGGGACGGTCACCTCGGGAGTCGCCATCGTCCTCGGCGGCCAACTGCAGCAGTTCTCCTGGGGAATCGTCTACGTCGGTTCGGCGGCGTGCCTCGTCCTGGCCGTGGTGGTGCTGATGTCACGGGTGCCCGAGATCCGCGGCGCGGACGCGGTGGACGAGCAGGACGGAGCCGAGGCGCACAGCGACGCCACAGCATGGCGGGCGATGCTTCGGGTCGCCACGCCCGCGCTCGTGACGCTTGTCGTGGTGTCCGGATTGATGCACGCGACTTTGACGCCGTACATCATTTTCACGCAGAAGACCCTCTCCGATCAGGGAGCGGGCACCGCAGTGGTGAGCGTGGTCATAGCGGCGGGATTCTTCGTCGGCGGACTCGTTCCCTTGCTGTCGGACCGCGCGAACCGGCGCATCGGGTATCGGATCGTCATCCCGGTGTCACTCGTGACGCTCGCCGTGGCACTCGGCCTGAGCGGCCTCGGCCTTGTCTGGGTCACCATCGCCGCGTTCCTGGTCCTGGCCGGGATTCCCGAGATCACCGCGGTGCTCGTGGACAACGTGTTCAATGAGGCCGTGCCGTCGCGCCACCGGGCGAGCCTGCTGTCGATGATCGCATTCGTGGAGTCGGTGCTCATCGGCATCGGCTATCTCGTCCTCGGCACGCTCATGGACGGGTTCGGATCCAGCGTGGGCATGGCCACCTACGCCGCGGTCCCCCTGCTGGCATGTCTCCTGTGGCTCCCGGTGCTCTTCCGCGGGGCGCGGGTGACCACCGAGATCGAGAAGCCCGCCGACCAAAAGGCATCCTGAAACAGGCCAACGATGAGGAGCCGAAGTGGAATTGATGCAGATCGGGCACAAACGACCGGTGCTGGATCTCAACCCGCCGGTCGTGCACGAGGATGCCCTTTCGGTTGCGTTGGTCTGCATGCCCTGGGCCGTGGTGGACATGCCCTCACTGGCGCTGAGCACGATCGCTCCGTTGTTCGAGCAGCGCGGAGAAGTTGAGAAGCTCGACGTCGTCTATGCCAATATTCGGTGGCTCGACTTCCTGGTCCGGGAGGTGGGCCTCGAACGTGAGCACTACGAACTGATCGTCGATGCCGAGGTGTTCGGGGTCGGCGAATGGGTCTTCTCCAGCTGCTTCCGCCCCGGTACCGACCCACGTCACACGAGTTTCTATGACCTCGTGAGCGACAGTGAGCACGTTGATGCCTATTGTGCGATGTTCCGCGCGGCGCCCGCCTTCGTCGACGAGTTGGCCCGAGATCTCGTAACGTCAGGCGTCGATGTCCTGGGGTTGACGACGACGTTCGATCAGAACATTGCCTCGTTCGCGCTCGCGCACCGCGTCAAGGAGTTGTCCCCGAGCATCGTCACGATGCTCGGCGGGGCGAACTGCGACGGCGTTCAAGGTACGGCAGTCCACCGCGCTCGCGCGGAGTTCGACTACGTGATCCGGGGCGAGGCGGAGCGCTCGATCGCGCCACTCATCGCCCACATCGCAGGACGTCGTAGCGGTGACGAGAACGGACACGACAAACTGCTGCGTGCCGTGCCTGGCCTGTGCTGGCGATCCGACATCGATGGAGCCTCGGTAAGCAACCCCATCGGACCGACACCCGTCTCGATGAACGCGGTGCCGGAGCCCGTCTACGATCACTATTTCCGCGATCTGCGGAAGTCTCCGGCCGCCCAACTCATCGATGTCAAGATTCCTCTGGAGGCCAGCCGCGGATGCTGGTGGGGTGCGAAGCACCATTGCACATTCTGCGGCTTGAACGGGTCGGCCATGGCCCATCGCGCAAAGCCTGCCGAGCGCGTGCAAGCGGAGGCCAGCCGGGCTGTCCGTCGGCACAACGTGCTTGACCTGGTGTTTTCTGACAACATTTTGGCGCCCGACCATGTGGTTCGACTGACCACGGATATGGCGCTGCCCGCTGAATGGGACGTCCGGTTGTTCGCCGAGGTGAAGTCGAACCTTAATTTCGGTCAACTCGAGTCCCTTGCGCGCGCCGGTTTCACTCAACTGCAACCGGGTGTCGAAAGCCTCTGTACACCCATCCTGCGCATCATGCGCAAGGGGGTGACCGGGTGGCAGAACGTGCGATTCCTGCGAGACTGTGCCACCAGCAGGATCTATCCGTCGTGGAACATCCTTGTGGGCTTCCCCGGGGAGCAGGACCGCGACTATGCGGCGTTGATCGACTCGCTCCCATCCCTCCATCATCTGACGCCGCCCGCCGGGGTGTTCCCGATCAAACTGGAACGCTTCAGCCCCTACTTCGACGATCCAGAACTCGGTCTCCAGGTGCTCGGTCCCTCGCGCAACCTGGTGAGCGCTTACGAGGGGGTCGTGGATGCCCTCGATGACGTCGTCTACGTGTTTGAGTCCGCGCCCGCCGGCATATCACCTGAAATGTATGAGATGTTGCGCGAAGCGGTCGCGGACTGGAGGGCCAACGCATCCATTTCTCGGCTGGTCGTTCTGCCGGCGCCGGACGACTCCCTCGTCGTCGTCGACGACCGGTCCACCTGGCCCTCCCGTGAGGTGGTGCTTCATCCGGGTCTCGAGGCCGAGGCCTACCGTGCACTGGCCAAGGGTAAAACGCTTCCCGCACTCGCTTCCACGATGTCCTCGCTCGGGATTGCAGCGCCGGAAGGCCAGCTCGAAGAGCTCCTCAAGAATTGGATGGAGCTCGGAATCATTTTTCATGAGGATGCCACCTATTTGGCGCTCGCGACAGGACTGCGCTGGTGACGCAACAGACAGCAGAGCGGCGGTCGAACCGACGAAGGCTCTTCGCGTCAGTGAATCTCCACTCGATGCAGAGCAGGGAGGATCTCGTCACCCTGACCCGGTCGGGATACGCCGGGGTGCGACTGGTCGGTCATTTTGCCATGTCGGAGATGGGCGATCGCGAACTCGTCTCCCTGATCGCGCTCCTCCGCGACGCGCGCGGCGTTGGTTTGCGGGTTTCGTGGAGCGGCGACTGTGGTGCCCTCGAGGTCGGGTGCCTTCGCCACCTCGACCCGCCACGGCAGTCGGACGGCACCTTCGCGTGGTCGGCGCAGCAGGGAGAGTCCCTTGTCGTTCGACGCGGTCCGACGTTCCTAGCCGTTGAGGACACACGCTACGGGGAGCGTCGCCGTATCGATATCGACCGCTCGGAACCGGCGGCAGCCGTTCTTGACGCAAGCGGTTGGGGGCACACGATCACCCCCGTAGAGGCGGCCAGTCTGCACGCTCTTGAATTGCACGACCTCGTCTTTCGTTCCGGCGACCACTGTGTGGGTATTGCCGTAAGGCAAGGAGTCTGGTGTGTCTGACGGCAACATTCTCTTCCGCAAGACACTCGATGAGCGGACTATTTCGCGAGGGTCGGCGGATCCAGCAGCCACCATCGTTCCGATGCGCATGGGAACGGCAGGAGTGGGACTGCTCATCAACGATCACAGCGAAGCCACCCGCATCTTGTCCGACGTCGAAACCTACGGCAGTGCGGGCGAACTCATGGCCAGCGTTTTCGACGAGCCGGCCGAGTCGCATCCGGACTCGATGTCCGAGATGGTCTTCGCGGTCAACCAAACCGACGGGGAAGAGCATCGTCGCGTACGGCGCGCACTTCGGAGGGTCATCGATGCTCGCGTGCGCGATGTCTCGGACCAGTTGATTCAGGATGTCCAACACTCGATCGAGAGCGCTCTCACCCTGGGGAGGCTCGACGCCGTCGCCTCGATCGGCGTGCCCATCGCCGACAGCGTCATGTCGCGATTGCTTGGACTTGACGCACACCTCGTCTTGGCCCTGAGGACCGCGGTTTACCAGGGATATCCGGTGCGCGAACTCGACGCCACGCTCGTCGACTGGGTGCGCGACAGGCGTGCTCGCCCCGCCGATGACCTCGTGTCGGACCTGATGGCGGAACTGCCTTCTCTCGACGATCGACACGTTGCGGCGAACACTCGACTCCTCGCGCTATCGGGTGTCGAGGTGTTGGCGGCACTGATTACGAATGGAATCCTCTGCCTGGCGCAAGATCCAGGTACTCAGAGTCTCGTACGCGATGACGAGACGCTGCTGCCTGGCCTCGTCCATGAGGTGCAGCGGTACGCGAGCCCGATTGCGCGGGGGATCTATCGGATGACGAAGGAGTCATCCGTGATAGGCCAGTACACAGTTCCCGCAGGTACTTTGCTCGTCATCGGGGTGGACGTTTGCAACAGGGACACGTCAGCATTTCCCGATGCTCACAGGTTTGACCCCACTCGCGGTCGGGATGTCGAATATCTGACGTTCGGTCGCGGGCGGCATTCATGCCTTGGTATTCCAGTCACACGTCTGATTGCGGCGGAGGCCCTGCGCGCCTTTCTCTCGGGAACCACGAGTTTCGGCCTGACCGTGGAGCCGTCAGAGCTGCGTTTCCACGATACTGCGGTCATGAACGGTCTCGAGGAACTCCCGATTTGGGTTGAGTGCGCGAACTAGTGTCTCGTGATCCTGATTGCGTTACTTCGCGTTGTTATTGACGATTTTCTTCGCGCTGGTCTGGACGAGTCGGGCCTTGACGAGGATCTCGTCTGTGGTGGCGATCCAGGCCCTACGCTACGAGGGGAGGGACCTTGTCCGACCCCCGTCGCCTCCACGGGGCGTAAGTACGTCGCCCTCACCCCGGCGTCTGCGCACTCCGGCCGCTGAGCCGGTCGCACATCTGGAGTCGGCGGGGCACGCTGGAAGCAGCCACTCGTGACGTACGGGCGGGCCCGGTGCGGGGACGAGTCCCCATGCCGGTGCATGGGAACAAGACGAGGTGAGCACGTATGCGCCATGGGGTGGTGCCACCACTGCGGCAGATTCGTCGTGGCCCACTCGGCCAGGAGCGGAGCGGCCGGCCTGTCCGCCCGTCGGACCTGTAGAGCCCGTGGTGGAACCCATGGAACCCGTCGGACCACCGGGTCGGTCCGAGCCGTCCGGTTCATCGGGTGCTGCGCGGTCTTCCGGGTCGCCCAAGACCAGGAGGCACCTCCGCGGGCACCGCTCGATGAAACTGTGCCGCTTCCTCCACGCCAGGGGCGCGCGCGTATGGCGGCGCGGCAAGGAAGTGGAGCTGATGCACCGGGCCATGGGCTTCGCGGCGCTGGGACTGGTGACGTTCGCCCCGCTGCTGATCGTCGTCGCGGCGGCCGCACCCATCGAGGAACGCGGCTTCGCCCTGTGGATCGTGGACGGTATGGGGCTGTCCGGGCGCCCTGCCGACGCCGTGCAGGACCTCTTCTCCGCGCCCCGCAAGGTCCTGGGCACGATCAGTGTCCTGAGCATGGTGCTGCTCGCGGTCTTCGGCGTGACATTCGCCGGGAGTGTTCAGACCGGTTACGAGAAGATCTGGGACCTGTCGGCCGGACGCTGGCACACCGTATGGCGACGCGCGGTGTGGCTCGTCGTTCTGACGGCCTACCTCTTCGCCGAAGCGCAGAGCAGCGCCCTCCTGGGATCGGGAACCCTGCGCTCATGGGCCCGGCTCGTGCTGTCCTCGGTGCTCGGCGTGCTCTTCTTCTGGTGGGGGCAGCGTTTCCTGCTCGGCGGCCGGGTCTCCTGGCGCGCCCTCCTGCCGGGCGCCATCGCCACGATGGTGGGGCTGGGCGGCCTGCGCCTGTTCTCCCACCTCGTCTTCTCCCCGCTCATCGTGAGCAACGCGGCCTCGTACGGTGCGGTCGGCACCGTCCTGATCGTGACGTCATGGCTCATCGGGGTCGGCTTCGTCGTCTTCGGCGGCGCCCTCGTCGGTCGCTACTGGTACCTCCACGAACCGCACCACATTCCGCACCCCCACAACCGCTCACGGAAGCACTGAAGCACTGAAGCACTGAAGCGCTGCCGCGGTCGGGTGTGCACCGGCTTGTCGGGCGCCGTGGATCAGCCCGCTGAAAAATGTGGTGCTCCGCCCGCGTCCGCTTCCCTAGGATCGCCACACAGCGCACGCCGCACGACACCGTGGCGCGCGCGTCGTGACGAGTCGACGCACACCGATCGAGGGGAGCCCAGCCATGTGTGACCGCAGCGCTGTCGTCGTTCCCCGTTCCCTGTACCAGGTGATCCTCGTGTCCTCGTCCGTCCGGTGCCCGCTGCGCGGCCGGTACCGGATGCCCGTGACGAACGCCTGACGTCGAAGCCTCTTGCCGTGACGGAGCGACAGCTCCGTCCGCGCCATGCCCTTGCCGTCCGCCGTCCTCGTACGGGAATCGCGCTGCCCTGAAACAGCTCAGCTGAAAGGCCACGGGCCATGCGCAGCACCATCCACAACCCCCTGACCGCCGTCCGCAACCTGGGCATCCTCGCCCACGTCGACGCCGGGAAGACCACCGTCACCGAGCGGTTCCTGTACGCCACCGGGACCACCCACAAGCGCGGCGAGGTCCACGACGGCACGACGGTCACCGACTTCGACCCGCAGGAGCGAGATCGCGGGATCACGATCTTCGCGGCGGCGGTGAGCTGTGCCTGGGACGGCCATCGGATCAACCTGATCGACACGCCGGGCCATGTCGACTTCGCCGACGAGGTGGAGCGCTCGCTCCGGGTGCTCGACGGCGCGATCGCCGTGTTCGACGCGGTCGCGGGTGTCGAGCCGCAGAGCGAGTCGGTGTGGCGGCAGGCCGACCGCCACGGCGTACCGCGCATCGCCTTCGTCAACAAGCTGGACCGCGCGGGCGCCGACCTCGACACGGCGGTCGAGTCGATCCGGCAGCGGCTCCATCCGGCACCGCTGGTGGTGCAGTTGCCGATCGGTACGGAGGACGGGTTCACCGGCGTCGTGGACCTGCTGCGCATGCGCGCGCTGGTCTGGGCGGACGGCGGCGACACGGCCGAGGAGGGGCCGGTGCCGGACGCCCTGCGGGACGAGGCGGAACGACGCCGGCGGCGGCTGGAGGAGGCGGTGGCGGAACTGCATCCCCTGGCGCTGGAGGAGTTCTGCGCGGAGTCGACACTCTCCGCGCGGACGCTGGCCTCGGCACTGCGCGACCTGACCCGCACCGGCGAGGGCGTGGTCGTGCTGTGCGGCTCCGCCTACCGCAACCGGGGCATCGAACCGCTGCTCGACGCGGTCGTGGCGTATCTGCCCTCGCCGCTGGACGTACCGGCCGTACGCGGTACGCACGACGGTACGGAACAGGAGCGGGCCGCCGATGCGCAGGCTCCGTTGGCGGCCCTGGCGTTCAAGGTGAGCGCGACGGCCACCGGACGGCTGACCTATCTGCGGCTGTACTCGGGAACCATCCGGAAGGGAGACACGGTGCTGGACGCGGGGACGCGGCGCGGCGAGCGGATCGGGCGGATCCTGCGGGTCCAGGCCGACCGGCACGCCGAGCTGGACCGGGCGGTGGCCGGGGACATCGTCGCGGTGGTCGGGCTGAAGTCGGCCCGCGCCGGGGCGACCCTGTGCGCGCCGACGGCGCCGCTGCTCCTCGAACCGCCGTCCGTCGCCGAACCGGTGGTGTCGGTGGCCGTCGAGGCACGCCGGAGCACCGACACCGACCGGCTGGCGACGGCTCTGGCGCGGCTGGCCGAGGAGGACCCCTCGCTGGTCGTACGGACCGACCCCGAGACCGGTCAGACGGTGCTGTCCGGGAGGGGCGAACTGCATCTGGAGGTGGCGGTGGAGAAGATCCGGCAGACCCGGGGTGGCCTGGAGGTCGCGGTCGGCCGGCCTCGCGTGGCCTATCGCGAGACGGTCGTGCGCGGGGTGTCGGGTCTGGTCTTCCGGCACGTCAAACAGGACGGCGGGGCGGGTCAGTTCGCCCATGTCGTGCTGGATGTGGCACCCCTGGAGGGGGAGGGCGACGGTGCCGCCACGGGCTTCGTCTTCCGCTCGACCGTCGTCGGCGGCCGGGTGCCGCAGGAGTACGTCCGGGCGGTCGAGGCCGGCTGCCGTGACGCCCTCGCCGAGGGGCCGCTCGGCGGGCACCCGGTGACCGGGCTGAGCGTCACCCTGACCGACGGGGCGACCCACTCCAAGGACTCCTCGGAGATGGCGTTCCGCACGGCCGGGCGGTTCGCACTTCGGGAGGCCATGCGTACCGGTGTGATGGGCCTGCTGGAACCCGTCGCCGACGTCACCGTCACCGTGCCCGCGGACGCCGTGGGCGGGGTGCTCGGCGACCTCGCGGCGCGGCGGGGGCGGGTGTCGGACTCCGTCCCTCGGGCGGGCTCTGTGGTGATCACCGCGACCGTGCCGTTGGCCGAGTTGTTCGGGTATGCGACGCGGCTGCGTAGCCGTACGCAGGGACGGGGCACGTTCACCACCCGGCCGGCGGGGTACGCACCGGGGACGGTGCCGGTGAGCTAGGGGGTGGGGCGGGGAGTTTCCTCGCCCCCGCCGCCCCTACCCGTCGCATCCCCAGGGGCTGTGCCCCTTCGCCCCCCAGCCGCGGGTCCGGTGGGGGCTGGTCGCGCAGTTCCCCGCGCCCCTTGAGGGGCGCGGGGAGGCTGTTCGTCGCCCTTACGCCCAGGGGCTCACCGCGGTGAAGCTGCTGTCCGCCCTGAACGTGTCCGTGGCCTGGTGCACGTCCACGCGGAGCTCGTAGTTGTAGTGCCGGATGTAGCGGCCGGGATAGTTGTACGACTCCAGGCGGACCGAGCCGGAGGTCGTGCCCGGGCGGGCGCAGTACGTGGCGTCCTTGTCGAAGACGGTCGTGCCGTCGTCCGTGGCGAAGCGGACCCGGTAGTCCCAGTGCCGCAGATAGCGGCCGGCGGAGTCGCGGAAGGAGTAGCAGTTGGCGTCCGCGAGGCCGGGCATGATCGTGAAGGTCGCGCTCTGCTTGACGGCGGTGGTGCTGGAGGAGGTCACCGCGTCGACGTAGCCGAGGCTGTCGGAGCGGACCACGGCGTAGCGGCCCGGGTAGTTGACGGACTGGAGGGACCGGGTGGTGTTGGTCGGCAGGGTGACACCGCCGGACACGGTCTCCTTGAGGACGGTCAGGTGGCGTACGAAGCCGGTGAGACCCGGGAGTTCGGTCGGCGTCGACCAGGTGGCGAAGTTGTCGTAGCTGTCGCTGTACCAGTACTGCCCGGCGCCGTAGGCGTCGTAGTAGATCCGCCAGCCGCCGTTGTCGAGCTGGACGAGCGCCGGGCCTTCCATGCCGGAGCCGAAGCCCGCCCAGTTGCCCGTCTTCTGCATGGTGTACGGGCCGGTGAGGCTGGAGGCGGTGGCGTACTCGATGTACTTCGTCGTCTCGTTCTTGGTGAACGCGTGGTACGTGGAGCCGATCTTGACGATGAAGGTGTCGATGTAGTTCGGGCCGATGCCGGACAGCCGGGTGGGCGCGGACCAGGCGGTGAGCGAGGAGTTCGTCGCCGTCAGCTTGTACGGCTTGAAGATCCACTCACCGTCCGCCGCGACGGACGCCGACAGGATGATGTTGACGCTGCCGTTGGTGTCGACGAACCACTCCGGCGCCCAGGCGCGCTGCAGACCGCTGATCGGGACCGTGTAGTCGTACAGGAAGGTCCAGTTGAGGCGGTCGGTGGAGCGGGCGAAACCGATGGTGGTGGACAGCGCCGACCAGGTGCGGGTGGTGTAGGTGAGGTAGTAGTAGCCGTCCGTGTGCTTGAAGATGCTGGGGTCGCGGATCAGCCCGGAGGGCGGGGTGTACGCCGGGCCCTTGCGGAGGGTGAACCCGGTCGCGTCCGGCGAGTCGTAGACGTACATGTTCGACTCGCTGCTGTTGGTGAACGCGGTCATGGTGTACCGCGTCGCCTGGCCCGTCGGCGGGTGGGCGGCTCCGGCCGGTCCGGCGAGGGCGGTGGTGAGCCCCAGGAGGGCGGCGACCGAGGTGAGCAGGGCGAGGACCGCCCTGAGGGTTCTGTTCAACGCTTGTCCCATTTCTGCGTGAACTGCCCTGAGGCGTGGGGTGTTGGCGGAGTGTTGTTCGAAATTTCGGCTCTTGTGCGGAACTTCGGTCAGAAGATAAGAGGGCGGCATGGGCGCGTCAATGGATCGCGCAGGGATTGTGTGAGCCGGGATTCCGCTTACCCGCCACCCCCGTCGCCGGCGTTGCCTCCGGTCATGTGTTTCCCCAGGTCATAGCTGGTTTCCCGGTCGGCTCACAGGCGGGCAACAGGAAACCCGTCGACCCCGGTGAGCGGCGGGGCAACTCTGGGTCCGTCAACACGCAGCACCACCACGACCAAGCGTGAGACCAGGGGGGTTGGCCGATGAGACGTGCGTTCATGTCTCTGTGCGCGGTGGTGGCGGCCACCGCGGTCGCCGCGACCGGATGCGCCGGGGGTACCGGCGGTGATGGCGGAGGCCAGGAGCAGGGGGACCGGCGGCACCGCCCCCCGGCGCTGACCTGGCAGCAGGAACTGCGCGTCACGGATGCCCAGCAGCGCCTGACGAAGCAGTGCATGAAACGGCACGGCTTCGACTACTGGGAGGACCGCCGTCTGACGCTCGAGGAGAGCCGTCCGGTGCGCTACGTCCAGGACGACGTCGAGTGGGCCCGTAAGTACGGGTACGGCGGCCGGATCGACGCGCAGAGCCAGAAGGTCCGCGAGAGCAACCCGATCGGCACCTACCGCCAGAGCCTCTCCGCCGCCCGGCGGACCGCCTTCGACATCGCGCTCGACGGCGGCGACGACGCCCGCATGCTCACCGCGCCGCTGCCGGGGGGCGGCGGCGAGATCCGCAAACGCCTGGGCGGC
Organism: Streptomyces sp. CA-210063; assembly: GCF_024612015.1. Classification (NCBI taxonomy): domain Bacteria; kingdom Bacillati; phylum Actinomycetota; class Actinomycetes; order Kitasatosporales; family Streptomycetaceae; genus Streptomyces; species Streptomyces sp. CA-210063. Next base: position 1,479,423 of record NZ_CP102512.1, on the reverse strand, counting down.
TGCACGGAGGAGGCCGAGCGCAAGCTCTACGGTGACCCGGCCGAGTGGTTCCGCACCAGCAAGGTCGCCACGAGCCTCAATTCCCTCTACGGCGAGGACCTCATGAAGGACCGACAGCTGACCGAGGCGTTGGGGGCGTGGTCCCGGTGCATGAAGAAGGCCGGGCAGCCCTACCAGGACCCCCAGGCGGCCCGTGACGCCGTCCGGGTCAACACCAGCCGGCTGGGCGGGGCTCGTGCCGACGAGGCGTTCACCGCCGAGCGGAAGACCGCCGTCGCGGACGCGACCTGCGCCCGCGAGACGTCCCTGCGAGCCGTGGCTTCGGCCCGGGAGACGTACTACGAAGACCGCCTGCGCGACCGGTTCGGCAAGGACCTCGACACCTACCGGAACCTCGGTCAGCAGGCCTACGACCGGGCGGTGCGCATCGTTCCGGAACGCGACTGACCACCACGCGCCCCGGACGCGCACCGACCACCGATGACGGCAGACCGGGCCACCGCCCGGCGCACGGTCACCGGCAGCACCACACCACCCACGCACGACCAACGAAACGAGGGGAAACACCATGCGCAAGTTCACCGTCACGGCAGCGCTCCTTGGGCTCACCGCCCTGGGCGTCGTCGTACCCGCCGCCACCTCGCAGGCGGCCGAGAGCGCCGTCGCCGGCCCCAACTGTGACCGTCAGTGGGGCGCGCGCAACGGCTACATGTACGCCTGGGAGAACCTGGACTGCGGGGGCGCCCAGTTGATCGCCACCCCGGGCAACAGCGACTGGTGGGTCGGCTCGCAGGACCGGGCCACGTCCGTCATGAACCGCGGCTACGTCGGCAGCCTGGACCACGTCGCGTTCTACGAGCACGCCGGCTACGGCGGCGGCTACTCCTGTCTCGCGCCGGGGGAGCTGTACGCCGACAACCTGACCGACAACCGGCTCACCAGCGGTGTCAGCGCGAACGACACCATCTCGTCCCACAAGTGGGTGAACAGGGGCGACTGCAACGGGAACTTCCTGACCTGATCCGTCCGACCGGTGCGGGCGGCCCGGGACCGACCACCCCGGGCCGCCGCGCGCCGTTCGACGGCACGGCACACTCCACCGCAAGGGGGAACGCACGATGCGCAAGTTCACCGTCACGGCGGCGCTCCTCGGGCTCACCGCCCTCGGCCTCGCCGTGCCCACCACGGCCGCGCAGGCGGCCGACAGCGCCGTCGTCGATTGCGGCGGCCTGTGGGGTCCGCGTAATGGCAATATGTATGCCTGGGAGCATCCGAACTGTCAGGGCACTCTCCTCTACGTCGGCGCGGGCAACAGCGGTGACTGGGGTGACGCTTCCGACCGGGCCTCGTCCGTGATGAACCGCGGCTACGTCGGCATCCTGGACCACGTCGCGTTCTACGACCACGCCAACTACAGCGGCGGCCACGGCTGCCTCGCGCCAGGGGAGCTGTACGCCGCCGACCTGTCCCACAACCGGTACAGCGACGGCACCATCGCGAACAACAGCATCAGCGCGCACCGGTGGGTGAACCGGAGCTTCTGCTCGATTCTGTGGACGTGACGCCTCCGGCGTACGAAGGTCCGGAACCGCCACCCGCGGTTCCGGACCTTCGTGTTTGCGCCACTCCGGGTGAAAGGCTTGGCTGTCCTAACCGTCCCGGCAGTAACCTGGGCATCCGCCGTCTCACGGCCGCACTGCCTTGGGGGACACCTTGGGGGACCCGCAGCACAGACCGGAAGCAGACCATCGGAACGGACGGGACCGGGACGCGCTGACCACGCAGTCCTTCCCGGCACAACTGAGGCGACTGAGGCAGGAACGCGGACTGTCGCTCACCGACCTGGCACGGCAGACGCACTACAGCAAGGGCTACCTCAGCAAGATCGAGACCGGCACGAAGCGCGCGACCGTCGACGTCGCCCGCCTCTGCGACCAAGTGCTGCGCGCCGAGGGCGAGTTGCTGCGGCTGGTGCAGCAGGCACCGCATCACGACGGCGACACGGGTTCCGAAGCCGACACGTCCGAACGGCACTCCGGCGAGGCGTGTCCCTACCGCGGCCTGTCGGCGTTCACCCCCCAGGACGCGGAATGGTTCTTCGGCCGGGAGCGCGCGACGGCCGCACTGGTGGAACGGATCTTCGACAGGGTCGGAAGCGGACCGGTGATGCTCGTCGCCCCCTCGGGTGCGGGCAAGTCGTCCCTGCTCAACGCCGGTCTCGTACCCGCTCTTCGGCGCGGCGACCTCCCGATGCCGGGTGCCGACCGATGGCCGGTGGTGATGTTCACCCCCACCTCGCGCCCGCTGGACGAACTGCTGGAGCGCACCGCGAAAACGCTGGGCAGCGACCTCGGCATCACCGTGGACGAGGTGCGGGAGAACCCCGAGGCGCTGCTCGACGCCGTGCGCACCAGGTCGGACGACCCGCCGACACCCGCCGGGGACCGGCTGCCCCCGCCGCCCCGACCGGTGTTGATCGTCGACCAGTTCGAGGAACTGTTCACCCTCTGCACCGACGAGGACGAACGGCGCTCCTTCGTCCGGGTGCTGAGCGCCCTGGCGACCCCCCGGCCGACGGCCGGCGCGCACGATCCCGCGGTCGTGGTGCTCGGCGTACGCGCCGACTTCACCGGCAGCTGTCTGGACCTCCCCGAACTGGCCCCGGTCTTCACGGACGGGTTGTTCGTCCTGTCCCCGATGTCCGTGGCGGAGCTGCGGGATTCGATCACACGCCCGGCAGAACGCGCCGGGATCACCCTCGAACCCGGCCTGGTCCCCCTGCTCCTGCGCGACGCGGGACTGCGCGACGAGCCGCGGGCGGCACCCCGGGGAACGCCGATCGGCGCCGGGATCGGCTCCGACGAGACGCCCTCCGGCGCGCTCCCCCTGGTCTCCCACGCACTGCTGGCCACCTGGCAGCGGCGCGCGGAGTCCGCGCTGACCGTCGACGGGTACGAGCGGGCCGGCGGAATCCAGGGCGCGGTCGCGCGCACGGCCGAGAACGTGTTCGCGCGGCTGTATCCCGCCGAGCAGAAGACGATCCGCCGCATCCTGTCCCGGCTGGTGATCGTCGTGGACGGAGCCGGGGCGACCCGCCGCCGGATGAGCCGGGTCGCCCTGATGGCACAGCTCGGCGACGCGGACGGGGCCGCCGCCGCACTCGACGCCTTCGTCCTGGCCCGGCTCATCACCATGGACAGCGACACGGTCCAGATCACCCACGAGGCCCTGTTGCACGCCTGGCCCCGGTTGCGCGACTGGATCCACGCCGACCGGGCCGGACTGCTCCTCCACCAGCAACTCGCCCACGCGGCGGCGGAATGGGAGCGCGAGGACCGCGACCCGTCCGCCCTCTACCGGGGCACCCGGCTGGACACCGTACGGTCCTGGGCCGACGAGTCCGACGGCCGGCGTCGCCTCGGGCCGGGCGAGGAGGCGTTCCTGAGGGCGAGTCAGGCCGAGGAGGACGGCCGCCGCAAGCAGGCCAGACGGCAGGTCCGGCTGCGGCAGTCCATGCTCGCCACGCTCGTCGTCCTGCTGGGGCTCGCCGTGACCGCCGGCGGCCTCGCCTACCAGCAGCGGGAGGGCGCCCTCGACCAGGAGCGCGTCGCCCGCTCCCAGGCCCTCGCCGTACGGTCCGCGTCCCTCGCCGGGGGCCAGCCGGAGGCGTCGATGCTGCTCGCGGAGGAGGCCTACCGGGCCGACACCACCGCCGAGGCACGCGGGGCCCTGCTCAGCACCCAGTCCCAGCCCTTCACCGCCCGGCTCGGCGGGCACCGCGGGCCGGTCAACGCGGTGGCCTTCGCACCGGACGACCGGCTGCTGGCGACGGCCAGTTCCGACGGCACGGTGGCCCTGCGGAGCGTGGCCGACGGCCACCGGAAGCTCGCCACGTTCACCGTCCCCGGACGGGTGCGCTCGGTCGCCTTCAGCCCCGACGGCCGTACTCTCGCGGTGACGTCGACCGACGGTCCGGTGAGTGTGTGGAGCACCGCCGACCACCGCAGGGAGGCCGTGCTGTCCGCCGCCACGAAGGGCGCCCGGGCGGTCGCCTTCGACCCGCGCGGGCGTGCGCTCGCCGTCGCGGCCGCCGACGGGACCGTCCAGCTGTGGGACGTCGACCGCCGCAGGCTCACCGCCTCCCTCACCGGTCACGAGGGAACCCTCAACGCGCTGGGCTACGCCCCCGACGGCCGGACCCTCGTCTCCGCCGGCACCGACCGGACCGTACGGCTCTGGGACACCGACCGCGCGCGGCGGCTCGACGTTCTCGAAGGGCACACCGACGAGGTGCTGGGTGCCGCGTTCTCCCCGGACGGCAGAAGGCTGGCCTCCGCCGGGGTCGACCGGACCGTACGGCTGTGGGACGTGCGCGGGGGCCGGCAGACCGCGACGTTCACGGGCAGCAGCGACGACATCAACGCCGTCGCCTACACACCTGACGGCGCGACGGTCGTCGGCGCGGTCGGCGACGGCACGACCCGACTCTGGGACGTGCGCAGCGGCCGGCAGACCGCCGTGCTCGCCGGTCACACCGACTACGTCATGGGGGTGGCCGTGACCTCCGACGGCGCCCTGCTGGCCACGGCCGGATTCGACCAGTCCGTCGTCCTCTGGGACCTCGGCGGGCCGGTGCTGACGGCGCGTCCGTTCACCGAGGTCTGGCAGGCCGAGTACAGCCCCGACGGGAGACTGCTGGCCACCGCCGACGCCGATCACACGGTACGGCTGTGGAACGCGAAGACGCACACGCTCCTGAAAGCGCTGGAGGGTCACACCGAGACCGTCTTCTCGGTGGCCTTCGCGCCCGACGGCCGCACCCTCGCCTCGGCGGGCTCCGACGGAACGATCCGCCTGTGGGACGTGGCGAGGCAGGAGGGGCTGGCGACGCTGACCGGTCACGTCGGACCGGTCTTCTCCGTCGCCTTCGCACCCGACGGCCGCACCCTCGCCTCGGCGGGCGCCGACCGCACGGTGCGCCTGTGGGACGCGACGAAGCGCGGGCAACTCGCGAAGCTCACCGGCCACAAGGACTACGCCAACGACGTCACCTTCAGCCCCGACGGCCGTACCCTCGCCAGCGTCGGCGACGACCTGACCGTACGTCTCTGGGACGTCGCCTCGTATCGTGCGCTGGCCGAACTCACCGGCCACTCGGGCGCGGTACGTGGCGTGGCCTTCAGCCCCGACGGCCGCACTCTCGCCAGCAGCGGCAACGACGGCGCGGTACGCCTGTGGGACGTCCGCACACGCCGTTTCGAGGCAGCGCTGACCGGCCACACCGGCTCCGCCCGGGGCCTCGCCTTCTCGCCGGACGGCCGCATGCTCGCCAGCAGCGGCAACGACCGTACGGTGCGCCTGTGGGACCTCGCCGCACGGCGGCCGTGGGCGACGCTGACCGGCCACACGAACGCCGTGTGGGGCGTGGACTTCGCGCCCGACGGGCGGACGGTGGCCAGCAGCAGCACCGACGGCACGGTACGGCTGTGGGACCTCGACCCCGGGGCCCGGCTGGCGGAGATCTGCCGGCTGCGCGCCGGAATCGGCCCCGACGAACGCGAAAGCCTCCTGCCGGGGGTGCCCGTGTCGGCGGGATCAGCCTGTGGCCGCACCTGAAGGCGATGACCGGACGCTGGCCGACTGCCCTGCTCGGAGGGGGTTTCCCAGCTGTTTCCCGGTTGCCCGACCGGATGGGGCGACACTCGGATCTCGACGCGCGGGGCGCGCCGTCGGCAGGCTGCTGCCTGACCACACCGAGTTGGATTCGACTGCTGTAACCACGTCAACACGAAACGGGGGTCCCGGCATGGTGAGCCGGACCGGACTCATCCGCACACTGATCGCGCTCCTGGCCTTCCTCTTCTGGGCGCCGGTGTCCACGGCCGCCGCCGTGCCGACGGCACCGGCCGCTGCCGCCGCCGGCGAGTGCGGTGTCCTCGCACCGGGCGCCTCCGCGGCAGCCGAGCGCGCGATCGCCGCCGCCTGCGCCGAGGTCGCGGCCGGCACCTGGTACACGTGGGGCGGCGGCCACGGCGCCCAACCCGGCGCCACCTACGGGCAGGTGGACCCCACCGACCCGGACGACAGCGCGCACGACCCCGAGCGGCGCGGCTTCGACTGCTCGGGCCTCGTCCGACACGCCTACGCCCAGGCCACCGGCTCGGACATCCTCAACGGCGTCGCCAGCCAGCAGTACTACACGCACCGCACCGCCGAACGCTTCACCGCCGCCCAGGGCCTCGCCCCGCTGCTCCCCGGCGACCTGCTGGCGTGGGGCACCTCGAAGGACCTGCACCACATCGCCATCTACCTCGGCGCGGGCAAGATGGTCGAGGCCAAGGAGTCCGGCACCAAGCTCATGGTCAGCGACGTGCGCCTGAACGGTAACTACTACGGCGCCGTCCGCGTCAACACCGGCCAGGTCACCGGCCACATCCACCAGACCTGGGGCACCGACGTCTGGACCAAGGCCGAGCCCCGCCTCGCGGCCGCCCGTGTCTACGCCTTCCCCTACTCCACCACCATCCGCGTCGAGTGCCAGAAGCACGCGGAGTGGGTGTCGTCCGACGGCTACGAGAACGACGTCTGGTCCTACCTGCCGGACTACAAGGCCTGGGTCACCAACATCTACATCAAGGGCCCGGCCTGGCTGGCGGGAGTACCCGACTGCGACCAGCGGCCCACGCCGTGACAACGCCCGCACCATGACGGCGTCCACATCATGACGCCGCTCGCGCCGGTGACCGCCCGGGGGGACGGTCACCGGCGCGAGTGTGTTCGGATCGTGCGGCGCGGACCGTCAGGCGCCTTCCTTGCGCACCTCGTCCAGCCGCACCGGCCGGTGCTCCGCCACCGACAGGGTCGCCGCCTCGGCGATCCAGCTGGCCTCGATGGCGTCGGCGACGGTGCAGGGGGAGGTACGGGTGCCGGCGACGACCTCGGTGAAGGCGATGAGTTCGGCGCGGTAGGCGGGGGCGAAGCGGTCCATGAAGAAGTTGTGCGGGGGGTCGGCCGGGAAGGTGACGCCCGGCTCGGCGGAGCGGAGCGGGAGCTGGGTGTCGAGGCCGGCGGCGATGCTGTCCTTCATGCCGTGGAGTTCCAGGCGGACGTCGTAACCGCGGGCGTTGTGGCGGGAGTTGGAGATGACGCCGATCGTGCCGTCGTCGAAGGTGAGCAGCGCGGAGGCGGTGTCGACGTCGCCGGCCGCCTTGATGTAGTCCGCGCCGCGGTTGCCGCCGGTCGCGTAGACCTCCACGACCTCCCGGCCCGTCACCCAGCGGACGACGTCGAAGTCGTGCACCGCGCAGTCCCGGAAGATGCCGCCCGAGGACGCCACGTACCCGGCCGGCGGGGGCGCCGGGTCCAGGGTGGTGGAGCGTACGGTGTGCAGCCGGCCGAGCTCGCCGTTCAGGAAGGCCTCGCGGGCGGTCACACAGCCCGCGTCGAAGCGGCGGTTGAAGCCGATCTGGACCTCCACGTCGCTGTTCTGGACGGCCCGCAGCACGTCGAGGCTCTCCTCGATCGTCTTCGCCACCGGCTTCTCGCAGAACACCGGGATACCCGCCTCGACCGCCGCCAGGATGAGCCCCGGGTGCGCGTCCGTCGCCGCGGTGACCACGACACCGTCGATCCCGGAGGCGAACACGGCCTCGGGCGAGTCGGCGACCGTGGCGCCGAACTTCTCGGCGGCCGCCTCCGCCGCCGCGGCCAGCGGGTCGGAGACCACCAACTGCTCCACGACGTCGAGCCCGGCCAGAGTCCCGGCGTGGAAGGCGCCGATGCGGCCCAGCCCCAGGATGCCAATGCGCATGATCGAGTGTCCCTTTCAGATGTGCGGGAGGAGAAGGATAAGAGCAGGTCAGGCTGTCAGTCGGAAGCGCCCAGGACGTTCTGGTCCCAGTCGATCACCGAGCCGGTCACCACACCGCTGCGGTCGGACAGCAGGAAGACGACGAAGTCGGCGATCTCGTCGACCTGGCCGAGCTTGCCCATCGGCAGGCGCTCGGCGGCCCGCTCCCGCCAGTCGTCGCCCGCGCCGTGGAACTCCCGCTGGATCGCGTCCTCGCCCTCGGTCTCCGTCCAGCCGATGTTGAGGTCGTTGATCCGGATCCGGTCCCAGCGGTGGGCGTGGGCGGCGTTGCGCGTCAGGCCCGCGAGGCCGGCCTTCGCGGCGGAGTACGGGGCCAGGTGCGGCGGGCCGCCGTGCGCGCAGTTCGAGCCGATGTTGACGATCGTGCCGGGCGCCTTCCGGGCCACCAGGTGCTCCACCACGGCCTGCATCGCGAAGAAGGGGGCGCGCAGGTTGATCGCGATGTGCGCGTCGAACAGTTCGGGGGAGGTGTCGAGGAGCGAGCCGCGGGAGGTCAGACCGGCCGCGTTGACGAGGCTGTCGACCCGGCCGTGGGCCGCGATCACCCGTTCCACGGCGCCGCGCACCTGCGCCGGATCCGTCAGGTCGGCCCGCACGAAGGTGGCGCCGGTGTCCGCCGCGAGCTTCTCGCCGACCTCGGCCCGGCGGCCGGTGAACGCGACGGTCGCGCCCTCCCGCAGGGCCGCCCGGACGATGCCCGCGCCGACGCCCTGGCTGCCGCCGTTGACGAGGACGACCTTGTCCTCCAGTAGTGCCATGGGGGGAGTTTCCTTTCGGTCGGCTCCGACGCGTGCCGCCGGGTGTGTCGACGGGCCTGGTCGCAGGAGCTTTCGTGGCGCCCTCGCCTCTGTCAGTCTTGGGCCGCGGGGCCCCTCGTACAACCCGCAGTGGACCATCAAAAACCCATCATCCAGACCACCGCCGAGATCCGGGACGCACCGCCATGGCACACCCCTACACGATCCGTGAGATCGCCCGTCAGGCCGGGCTGAGCCAGGCCACGGTCGACCGGGTCCTCAACGGCCGGGGCGGGGTGCGCGAGAGCACCGCCCGTGAGGTGCACCAGGCCGTCAAGGATCTGGACCGGCAGCGGACACAGGTGCGCATCGGCGGCCGTACCTTCATGGTCGACATCGTGATGCAGACCCCGGACCGGTTCTCCACGGCGGTCCGCGAGGCGCTGGAGGCGGAACTGCCGTCCCTGCACCCGGCGGTCGTACGGTCCCGCTTCCACTTCCGGGAGACGGGTTCCGCCTCGGAGATGGTGAGGGTGCTCGACCGGATCGGCCGGCGCGGCTCGCAGGGCGTGATCCTCAAGGCGCCCGACGTCCCGGAGGTCACCGCCGCCGTCGAACGGCTGGTCGCGGCCGGCGTCCCCGTGGTCACCTTCGTCACCGACCTGCCGAGCAGCCCGCGCAGCGCGTACGTCGGCATAGACAACCGGGCCGCCGGGGCGACCGCCGCGTATCTGCTCCGGCAGTGGCTCGGCGACCGGCCCGGTGCCGTGCTGGTGACGATCAGCCGCAGTTTCTACCGCAACGAGGAGGAGCGCGAGATGGGCTTCCGCGGTGTGATGCGCGCCGTCGAGCCGCGGCGGACGCTCGTCGAGGTCACCGACAGCGACGGCCTCGACGTCACCCAACGGGACCTCGTCCTCGACGCGCTGAAGCGGGAGCCGGGCATCGGGGCCGTCTACTCGATCGGCGGCGGCAACACCGCGACGCTCGACGCCTTCGCCGCGCTCGGCCGGGAGCCGCACGTCTTCGTCGCCCACGACCTCGACCACGACAACACCCGGCTCCTGCGCGAACACCGGCTCTCCGCCGTGCTCCACCACGACCTCCGCCAGGACGTGCGCCGCGCCTGCCAGACCATCATGCGCGCCCACCGGGCCCTGCCCGACGAGGGCCCGTTCCTGCCGTCGGCGATCCAGGTGGTGACGCCGTACAACATGCCGCCCGGGGCGGGGGCCGGGGCCCCCGGGTAGCCGAGCCGGGCCCGTCAGCTCCCCGCGCGGAACGTACGCCGATACGTCAGCGGCGGCACCCCGATCGCCGCGTGCAGATGCTGCCGCAGGGACGTGCCCGTGGCGAAGCCCACGTGGCCGGCGATCTCGTCGACCGGGAGGTCGGTGGACTCCAGCAGGTGCCGGGCACGGGCCACGCGTTGCTGGACGACCCAGCGGCCGGGGCTCATGCCGACCTCGTCGTGGAAGCGGCGGGCGAAGGTGCGCAGGCTCATCCGGGCGTGCTGGGCGAGGTCGGCCAGGGCGAGCGGGGCGTCGAGGCGTTCGAGCGCCCACTGCCGGGTGGCGGCGGTGCCGTTGGCCGGGTCCTGGGGGACGGGCTGCTCGATGTACTGGGCCTGGCCGCCCTCCCGCCAGGGCGGCACCACACAGCGGCGGGCCACCCGGTTGGCGACCTCGCTGCCGTGGTCCTTGCGCACGAGGTGCAGGCAGAGGTCGATGCCGGAGGCGGCGCCGGCCGAGGTGAGGACGTCGCCGTCGTCGACGAACAGCACGTCCGGGTCCAGGTCGACCTGGGGGAACCGGCTGCGGAACGCGTCGGCCAGCGCCCAGTGCGTGGTGGCGGGCCGGCCGTCCAGCAGACCGGCCGCGGCGAGCACGAACGCGCCCGTGCAGATGGACACCAGCCGGGTGCCGGGCTCGATCCGCGCCAGCGCCGCCGCCACGGGCTCCGGCAGCTCGGCCGACGTCAGCCGCGCCGCGGCAGGGGAGAGGCCGAACGGGGCGACGATCACGGTGTCCGCCGTGCTCAGCACCTCGGGGCCGTGGTCCACGGAGATGGCGAAGTCGGCCGCCGAACGCACCGGCCGGCCGTCCGCGGTGCAGGTCAGCACCTCGTACAGGCCGTCGGTCGCGTCGAAGATACGGCTCGGCACGCCGAGTTCGAAGGGGTAGACCCCGTCGAGGGCGAGGACCACCACACGGTGCGCTGACGTCATACGACCAGTGTGGCACGATCCCATCGAATGATGGCCATCGTGCCATTGCCGTGATCGTCGGCCTGAAGCAGGCTGGACGACATGACTGAAACCACCGACAACGACACGACCATGCGAGCGATGAGCCAGGACGTCTTCGGCGGCCCGGAGGTACTGAAGGAAGTCGAACTGCCGCGTCCGGCCCCTGGTCCGAGCGAGATCCTCGTCCGGGTGCACGCGGCCGGTGTGAACCCGACCGACTGGAAGAACCGTGCCTTCGGACTGTGGAACCCCGATCCGCTGCCCGTGCTCGGCTGGGACGTGTCGGGGGTCGTCGAGGCGGTCGGCCTGGGAGTCACCGTGTTCAAGCCGGGCGACGAGGTGTTCGGGATGCTCCCGTATCCGCACCTCGCGGGCGCGTACGCCGAGTTCGCCAAGGCGCCCGCCCGGTCCTTCGCGCACAAGCCGGCGGACATCGACCACGTCCAGGCCGGGGCCCTGCCGCTGGCCGCGCTCACCGCGTACCAGGCACTCGTCGACACCGCCGACGTACAGCCGGGACAGCGCGTCCTGATCCACGCCGCCGCCGGGGGAGTCGGACATCTCGCCGTGCAGATCGCCAAGGCGCGTGGCGCGTACGTCATCGGCACGGCCAGCGCCGGCAAGCACGAACTGCTGCGTGAGCTGGGGGCGGACGAGCTGATCGACTACCGGACCACGGACTTCGCCGAGGAGGTCCGGGACGTGGATGTCGTCCTGGACACCCTCGCCGGTGACGTCCGCACCCGTTCCCTGGACGTCCTGCGCGAGGGCGGCACCCTCGTCTCGATCCTGCCTGTCGGCTTCGAGGACGATGCGAGGAAGGCGGCCGAACTGGGCGTAAAGCTCGAGGTGCTGTTGGTCGAGGCGGACCACGGGGGTATGAGGGCCATCGCCGACCTTGTCGCGCGGGGGCAGCTCCGCGCCCGGGTCGACGCGACGTTCCCGCTCGTCGAGGTGGCCAAGGCGCACGCCCACGGGGAGACCGACCGGACGACGGGGAAGATCGTCCTCACGGTCCGCTGATTCACCTTGCTTCCCCTTGGGGGATTGCTCTTGTGCGATTCGCCTCTTGCGATTCGCCTCGTGCGATCCCCTCGTGTGATCGCCAGGCGTGATTCCTCTCGTGCGCCGGGGGCCCCTGAGCCGGGCCCGCGCGCTCGATCGGCTCGCGGCGCGGCGATCCGCGCCGGTCAGCTCCTCACGAGCTCGGCCGCCCGGCGCTCGACGGGCGCCTCCACGGCCACGGCCACCGTCTCCGTCACGGTCGCCGTGGCCGTCAGCTCGGCCCGGCCCTCCCGGTTGCGGAACAGCCAGGCGATGTCCCGCCCGAACGACCAGAGCAGCGAGCCCAGCGCCAGCGCGACCAGGCCGAAGCCCGCCTCGTACGGCAGCAGTCCGGAGGCGGCGACCAGCAGGAAGACGCCCTGGACCGCGGCGACCGTCTTACGGGCCATGCTGTGCGGGAGGGAACCGTTCAGCCACGGCATGACCTTGGCGGCGGCGACGAAGACGTACCGCATGAGGCCGATCAGCATCACCCACGGGCCGAGCGACATGGAGACGTACACGCTCAGCACCAGGATCAGGAAGGCGTCGACCTCCATGTCGAAGCGGGCGCCCAGCGCGGTCGAGGTGCCCGTGCGGCGGGCCACCTTGCCGTCGACGCCGTCGAGGATCAGGGCCACGGCGGTCAGACCGACGAAGAGGGAGACGGGCGGCGAGCTCTGGAAGGAGTCGGCGACCAGGGCGGTGACGGCGCCGACGAGGATCGCCCGGCCGAGGGTGACGCGGTTGGCGGGACCGAAGGAGCGGGTCCGGGTCCGCAGCAGCGCGCGGTTGAGGACGGCCCAGGTGGCGAGCCCGAAGGCCAGCCCGGTCAGCCAGCCCGCCGGGCCCAGTCCGATCGCCGTGCCCAGGAAGGCGAGGAGCAGGACCTGGGCGCCCGCGCCCACGGTCGTCTCCGAGAGCAACAGCCGGCCGTCGTAAGTGTTGATCAGGGCCACCGCGAACCTTCCGAACGTGTGTGTGACAGAAACGATCATCGCCGCGTACCGTGTTCGCGACTCCCACCGCTGCGTACGTGGAGAATCGCCGGACCGTTCACGGAGACGCACATGAAACCGACAGCCAAGGCCTTCTGGCTACGCTCTCCCGGGCAGGGGGAGATCCGTGAGGAGACCCTCACCGGACCCGCCGAGGGCGAGGTGCTCGTCCGCGCGCTGTACTCGGGCGTCAGCCGGGGCACCGAGACGCTCGTGTTCCGCGGCCGAGTGCCCGAGAACCAGCACGCGACGATGCGCGCGCCCTACCAGGAGGGCGAGTTCCCCGCCCCCGTGAAGTACGGCTATCTCAGCGTGGGGCGGGTGGAAGAGGGGCCGGACGCACTCGTCGGCAGGACCGTCTTCTGCCTGTATCCGCACCAGAGCCGCTATGTCGTTCCGGTGAGCGCCGTCACCGTCGTACCGGCGACGGTGCCCGCCGCCCGTGCCGTGCTGGCCGGGACCGTCGAGACCGCCGTCAACGCCCTGTGGGACGCGGCCCCCCTCATCGGGGACCGGATCGCCGTCGTGGGCGGCGGCATGGTCGGCTGCTCGGTCGCCGCGCTCCTGGCCCGCTTCCCCGGCGTGCGGGTCCAACTCGTCGACGCCGACCCGGCGCGCGCCGACATCGCCCGCGCGCTCGGCGTCGACTTCGCGCTGCCCGAGGAGGCGTTGGGCGAGTGCGACCTCGTCGTGCACGCCAGCGCCAACGAACAAGGACTCGTCCGCTCCCTGGAACTCCTCGCCACGGAGGGCACGGTGATCGAACTCAGCTGGTACGGCGACCGCCGGATCGCCCTGCCGCTCGGCGAGGCCTTCCACTCACGCCGCCTCACCATCCGCAGCAGCCAGGTCGGAACGGTCTCCCCGGCCGGACGCGTCGGACGTACGTACGCGGACCGGCTGGCGCTCGCCCTCGAACTCCTCGCCGACGCCCGCTTCGACGCTCTCGTCACCGGGGAGTGCGCCTTCGAGGAACTCCCGGACGTCATGCCGAAGCTCGCGAGCGGAGAGCTGCCCGGCATGTGCCACCGAGTGCGCTACGACGCCGACTGAGCCCGGGAGTTGAGCGTTCCGGCTCGCCCCACCCGCCCCTGAACTGCCCGAACGGAACGCTGAACACCAAAGAAACCGGAAAACTCGGCTGAACAACGGGTAGGGAGCAGCCGTACTACACGGCATGCCCCGGCCCGGGGGCAGACGTACCGCACTGGAGGGTCGTCCGTTGTTCAGCATCACCGTCCGCGATCACATCATGATCGCCCACAGCTTCCGCGGGGCGGTCTTCGGACCCGCGCAGCGCCTGCACGGCGCCACGTTCCTCGTGGACGCCACCTTCCGGCGCGCCGAACTGGACGACGACAACATCGTCGTAGACATCGGACTGGCCACGCAGGAGCTCGGTGCCGTGGTCAGCGAGTTGAACTACCGCAACCTCGACAACGAGCCGGACTTCGCGAACACCAACACCTCGACCGAGTTCCTGGCCAAGGTCATCGCCGACCGTCTCGCCGAGCGCATCCACAAGGGTGCCCTGGGGGAGAACGCCAAGGGCATCGCGGGCATCACGGTCACCCTGCACGAGTCGCACATCGCCTGGGCGAGTTACGAGCGTGCCCTGTGACCGACGTGACCATCGACCGGGCGGCCGTCGGCACCGCCGCCCAGGCAGACGGGGGAGAGCAAGTGAGGCTCGGCTATGTGCCCGTGCAGAACGCCGCACTGAAGCACGCCGCGATCGTCCCCATGTCACTGCGCTCCGTGCACTTCGTGATGCCGGGCGGCGTCGACGACCCGGCCCGGCCCAGCGGCGGCAACGCCTACGACCGCCGGATCTGCCTCGATCTGCCGGGCTTCGGCTGGCAGGTGCACAAGCACGCGATCGACGGCAACTGGCCGCGCCCGGACGAGACGGCACGTGCCGAACTCGTCCGTACGCTGCGCGAATTCCCCGACGGCACGGTCGTCCTGCTCGACGGACTGGTCGCCTGCGGCGTCCCCGAGATCGTCCTCCCCGAGGCCGAACGCCTCTGCCTGGCCGTGCTGGTGCACCTGCCGCTCGGCGACGAGACGGGCCTGGAGCCCGACCTCGCGGCCGAACTCGACGCCAAGGAACGCACGACCCTGCGGGGCGTGTCCGCCGTCATCGCGACCAGCGACTGGGCCGTCCGACGACTCGTGTCACACCACGGCCTCGCTCCCGAACTGGTCCATGTCGCCGCCCCCGGCGCCGACATCGCGCCCCTCGCCTCAGGCACCGACGGCGTCTCCCGGCTGCTGTGCGTCGCCGCGGTCACCCCGCGCAAGGGCCAGCACCGGCTGGTGGAGGCCCTCGCGACCGTCACCGAGCTGCGCTGGAGCTGCGTCCTGGTGGGTGGTCTCGACCAGGACCCCGAGTACGTCGACCACATCCGCACGCTGATCGCGAAGTTCGGCCTGGAGGACCGGTTCCACCTCGCCGGACCGCAGGCCGGCGCGGAACTCGACGCGAGCTACGCCGCCGCCGACCTCATGGTCCTCACCTCGTACGCCGAGACGTACGGCATGGCGGTCACCGAAGCCCTCGCCCGTGGAATCCCCGTGCTGGCCACGGACGTCGGCGGTCTCCCCGAGGCCGTCGGCCGTGCCCCCGACGGCGGGGTGCCCGGCATCCTCGTCCCGCCGGAGAACCCCGCGGCCATCGCGGCGGAGCTGCGCGGCTGGTTCGGGGAGGCCGACGTACGGCGCCGGCTGAAGGCCGCGGCGCGCGGCCGCCGGGCCGCGCTGGACGGGTGGGCGACCACGGCCCGCAGCCTCGCCCATGTCCTGGGCCGGCTGCGGCACGAACCTCGGAGGGCCGCATGACCACTTCTGCCGATATGGCCACGTCTGCGGGTGGGCCCCTGTCCGGGGGTGCGACCGCTTCAGCGGGTGCGTCCGCGGCGGGTGCCGCTGGTGTTGGTGCTGGTGCGTCCGCTGCCGCCGCGGGTGCCGCCCGTTCCGGGGCGGGTGCCGTCTCTTCCGGGGCGGGTGCCGTCTCTTCCGGGGCCGCGCTGAGCATGGCGGGGCGCGGGGGTGACACGCCGGCGCCCGAGGGGCACCAGTACGCCCCGCAGTGGCTGGAGTTGCGTGAGAGCGCCGACACCGACGCCCGCGCGGTGGATCTGCTCGACCCGCTGCGGATCCGTCTCGCCAACCTGCCCGGGCGGGCCACCACGCTGACCGTCCACGACCTGGGCTGCGGCACCGGCTCGATGGGCCGCTGGCTCGCGCCCCGGCTGGACGGCGCCCAGCAGTGGGTGCTGCACGACCAGGACCCGGACCTGCTGCGGCTGGCCACCGCGCGGGCGCCCCGCGCGGCCGCCGACGGCAGCCCCGTCACGGTCACCACCCGGCGCGGCGACATCGGGCGGCTGACGGCGGCCGACCTGGCGGGTGCCTCGCTGGTCACCGCGTCCGCGCTGCTCGACGTCCTCACCCGCGAGGAGATCGAGGCGCTCGCGGCGGCCTGCGCGGGCGCCGGGGTTCCCGCCCTGCTGACGCTCTCCGTCGTCGGCCGCGTGGACCTCGTCCCCGCCCACCCCCTGGACGCCGAGATCGCCGAGGCGTTCAACGCCCACCAGCGCGCGAGCGATCTGCTCGGCCCCGACGCGATCACCGTGGCCTGCGAGGCCTTCGCCCAGCACGGCGCCACGGTCCGCGTCCACCCGAGCCCCTGGCAGCTCGACGGCCGGCACACCGCCCTCACCGAGGAGTGGCTGCGCGGCTGGGTCGGCGCCGCCTGCGAACAGCGCCCCGAACTCACCGAGCGCGCCGACGCCTACCTCCGCGACCGCCTCCGGGCAGGCGCGGCCGGCGAACTCCGCGTCGTCGTCCACCACAGCGACCTGCTCGCCCTGCCCCGGCCGACGGGCGGAGCCTCATGACGGCGCCGGTGGAGGAGGCGGTCGAGGCACATCCACCGGTCACGGGGGACCGCGTACGGGTACGGCCACGCGGAGTCCGGGCCCGCGTGAAGGCGAGCGCGCCCGCGGCCCGGGCGATGACGCCCGGCGCGGCTTCGCGCACACTGCCGACCGCCGTGGCGGCGGACCCGGAACCGCGCGGCGCGACCCCGGACACGGCTACCGTCGGGCCCGCCCACATACGGAACTCCCGCACGACCTCGACGGGCGCGGGTTCGGTCCCGGCTTCCGCCAGCTCCTCGGACGCGCCGGACTGCCGTACGGCCTCGACGGGCGCGGCTTCGGTTCTGGCTTCCGTCAACTCCTCCGACGTGCCGGACTGCCGTACGGCCTCGACGGGCGCGGCTTCGGTTCTGGCTTCCGTCAACTCCTCGGACGCGCCGGACTGCCGTACGGCCTCGACGGGCGCGGCGTCGGACGTGGCGGCAAGCACGCCCGCGTTCCCCCCGGATCGCCGTACGGCCTCGGCGGACATACGGACGGAGTCGGCAGTCGGCCACCGTGCCGAGGCTGATGTCGTGCCCCGTGAGATATCCGCCCGCGCGAGCGGTGCCCGACCCGAGGCTCCGGCCGGGCCCGGTGCGGCGCCGGGCGCCACCTCGCCGGAGCTCCCCGCCGAGCCTCGCCCCACCGCCAAGTTCACCCGCGCCCTGCGCACCCACTTCGGCACGCTTGCCGGAACGGTCATCCTCGCCGTCGTCATCTGGCGGATGGGCACCGGGGTGTTCGTCGACGGGCTGCGGCGGATCGACGGCGGCACGCTGGTCGCGGCTGTCGGGATCGGCGTACTGACCACGGTGTTCAGCGCCTGGCGCTGGTGCGCGGTCACCCGGGCGCTGGGGATCACGCTGCCGCTCGGGCCTGCCGTCGCGGACTACTACCGCGCGCTGTTCCTCAACGCCGCACTGCCCGGCGGTGTCCTCGGCGATGTGCACCGGGCGGTGCGGCACGGGCAGAGCTCGGGCGACATGGGGCGCGGTGTGCGCGCGGTGGTGATCGAGCGGACCGCGGGCCAGTTGGTGCTGGCCGTCGTCGGCCTAACGGTCCTGCTGGTGCTGCCCTCCCCGGTCCTGGAGCAGACCCGCCACACGGTGGGTGTGACGGTGCTCGCCGTGCTGGGCGCGCTGGCGATCTGGGCGGCGGTCCGGATGGGCCGGAAGCCGAGCGCGTCCGAAGGCGGCCGGGGCCGCCGCGTCCGGGCCGTCCTCACCGAGGCGCGCGGCGCGCTGCTGAACCGCGACAGCGGGCCCGCCGTGCTGATCTCCTCCGTGGCGGTACTGGCCGGATACGTGGCCATGTTCCTGCTCGCCGCACGGGTCGCCGGGTCCGCCGCGACCCCGCTGGAGGTGCTGCCGCTCGCGCTGCTGGCCCTGATCGCCATGAGCCTGCCGCTCAACGTCGGCGGCTGGGGCCCCCGGGAAGGCGTCACCGCCTGGTCCTTCGGCGCCGCGGGCCTGGGCGCCTCCCAGGGGCTGACCGTGGCCGTCGTCTACGGTGTGCTCAGCTTCGCGGCCGCCCTGCCGGGGCTCTTCGTCCTCGTCGGACGCTGGTACGGCTCCCTGCGGGCGCGCCGTCAGTCGACCGACGGAGTGGGCGCCGACGGCGGAACCGCCCCCTTGTCCCAGGCGTCCGAGGTGACCAACGAGAAGTACGCCCCGAAAGAATGGACGAACCCCGCCAGCAACTCCTTCCCCTTCGCGGCGGAAGCCAGCGAAGGACGGCCGATGACACCGGAATCGGTGTAGGCCGACATACCGAGGGAGAGGAGATGACGGCGGTCATCGGCAAGGAAATCGGTGGTTTCGTGACCGGGCCGGACCAATTCGGGATGGCAATGCAGAAGTATGGAGGTCTCTATTTCTCCCGCATGCATATCACTGAGCAACGAGGTCTGTATGCCCGCTCGTTCGCACGCGGCGTCCCAGTCCTCCATCGCCGGGAAAAGCGCCATGCGATGTCCCGCCGCGGTGGATTCCTGGACGACATTGCCCAGCACGTAATTCCCACCGTGTCCGTTCACCACCACCAGCGCCTCGACGCCCGACTGCCGCAGCGACGCGGCGATGTCGCGGACCATCGCGTGCAGGGTCGTCGCGGAGATGCTGACGGTGCCCGGCCAGGCCGCGTGCTCGTGCGAGCAGGCGATGGTCACGGGCGGCAGGAGGTGCACCGGATGGGCGGCGGCTATCTCCCGCGCTATGGCGCAGGCGACGAGCGTGTCGGTGGCCAGCGGCAGATACGGGCCGTGCTGCTCGTAGCTGCCGACGGGAAGCACCGCCACCTGCCGGCCGGTGCCCGCCCCGCGCGCGCGGACGTCCGCGGTGGTGTCCGTCGGTACAAGACTCGAACTGCTCATCTTTTCACGGCCTTTCGTCTCTGCTGATGCTCCGTCATTTTCGCATGACGTCAGGACTCACCAGATAGGAACCAGATCATGACAGAAAATGTTGGTGTACTCGGCACCAATGCCCAGTCCTCCGGCGCCGTACGCGTGGTGAACGCCCCCCTGCCCACGACCTACGGCGACTTCGAGGCCGTAGGTTATCTCGACCAGGACCGCGGCGAAGAACAAGTGGCGCTGGTGTACGGCGACATCAGCGGCGGCGAGGGAATTCTCATCCGGCTGCACTCGGAGTGCCTGACCGGTGACGCGTTCGGCTCCCAGCACTGCGAATGCGGCGAACAGCTCGACAGCGCGCTGCGGGCCATAGTCGCCGAGGGCCGCGGCATCCTCGTCTATCTGCGCGGCCACGAGGGGCGCGGCATCGGCCTGCTCGCCAAGCTGCAGGCGATGAAGCTCCAGGCGGAGGGCCTCGACACGGTCGAGGCGAACCTCGCCCTCGGTCTGCCGGTGGACGCCCGCGACTACCGGGTGGCGGCCGAGATGCTGCACGACCTCGGCGTACGGTCGGTCCGGCTGATGTCGAACAACCCGCGCAAGCGGGAGGCGCTGCTGCGCCACGGCATCAAGGTCTCCGAGCAGGTGCCGCTGCTGATCACGCCGTGCGAGGACAACATCACCTACCTGCGCACCAAGCGCGAGCGGCTCGACCACTACCTGCCGCACCTGGACGCGGTGGTCCACTCGTCCTGACCCCGGGGTTCGCGCGGCGGCCGCCCTCGGAGGCGACTCCGACACCGGCCGCCGTGCCCGCCGCGCGTTCGCCTTCAGGGGCGTTCCGCATGAACGTTCGCCTGTGGTGGAAGACCTGACTCCGTCGGGCAATCCGACCACGGTCGGACGAAGGGAGCGTTCGTGATCCGCAGCGCACGGGTCGTCGTCATCGGCGGAGGCGTCATCGGTACGAGCATCGCCTACCATCTGGCGGCCGCCGGAGTGGACGACGTCGTCCTGGTCGAACGCGACGAACTCGCCTCCGGATCGACCGCGAAAGCCGCCGGCGGGGTCCGCGCGCAGTTCTCCGACGAGCTCAACATCCAGCTCGGCGCCCGCAGCCTGGAGGCGTTCGGCCGCTTCAAACAGGAGCTGGGTCACGACATCGGACTCCATCGGGTCGGCTACCTCTTCCTCCTGACGACGCCCGACGAGGTCGCCCAGTTCGAGGCCGGCGTACAGCTCCAGAACGACCTGGGTGTGCCCAGCCGCATGATCGACCCCGTCGAGGCCCAGCGGCTCTCCCCGCCGATCTCCACCGAAGGACTGCTCGCCGCCGCGTTCTCGCCCGACGACGGACACTGCACCCCCGAGTCCGTGGTCCACGGCTACGCCGCCGGGGCCCGCCGCCACGGGGCGACCGTGCTGCGCAACTGCGAGGTCCTGGGCATCGAGACCTGGCGGGACACGATCACCGCGGTGGTCACGAGCAAGGGCCGTATCGTCACCGACACCGTCGTGTGCGCGGCCGGCGCCTGGTCCAGGTCCGTCGGCGCCATGGTCGGCGTGGACCTCCCGGTGGAACCCCTGCGCCGCCAGATCGCCGTCACGGAACCGGTCCCCGGCCTCCCGCCGAACCTTCCCATGACGATCGACTTCACCAGCAGCCTCTACTTCCACACCGAGGGCCCCGGCCTGCTCATCGGCATGTCCGACCCCGACGAGCGGCCCGGCTTCGCCACCGACACCCACGACCGCTGGATCCCCCGCCTGTACGAGACCATGGAGCGCCGGGCGCCCGGCCTGCTCGACCTGCGCCGGACGGGCGGCTGGGCGGGCCTGTACGAGATCACTCCGGACCACAACGCCCTGATCGGCGAGGCCGTTTCGTGCTCCCGTTTCCTGTACGCGACCGGGTTCTCCGGCCACGGTTTCCTCCAGGGCCCGGCCGTCGGCGAGGTGGTCCGTGACCTGTACCTCGGGCGCGTACCCTTCGTCGACATCAGCCCGCTGAGCGTCGACCGGTTCACGGCCGACTCCCTGCGCCCGGAGGCCAACCTCGTATGACCGCTCTCCACTTGTGGCTCCGCCACGAGACCCGCACCACCGAACGCCGCACCCCGATCGTGCCGTCCGACGCCCGGCGGCTCGTCGAGAGCGGAGTACGGATCACCGTCGAGGACTCGCCGCAGCGGATCTTCCCCGTGGCGGCGTACGAGGAGGCCGGCTGCCAGGTCGCCGCCCCCGGCTCGTGGGTGTCGGCGCCGTCGGACGCGGTGATCGTCGGCCTCAAGGAACTCCCCGACGAGCCCGCTGAGCTGACCCATCGTCATATCTTCTTCGGGCACGCCTACAAGGGGCAGCCCGGTGCCGAGGCCCTGCTGCGTCGGTTCGCCGCCGGGGGCGGGGCGCTGTTCGACCTGGAGTATCTGGTCGACGACCAGGGCCGCAGGCTCGCCGCCTTCGGCTACTGGGCCGGCTACCTGGGCGCGGCCCTCGCCGTACTCCACCACCGGGGCGTCCTGAACGCCCCGCTCCAGCCCACCTCCAAGGAGGCGATGGAGGCCGAACTCCGCGCGTCCACAGGCGACTTGAGCGCCCTGGTCGTCGGTGCCCTCGGCCGCAGCGGTCGTGGCGCCCGCGTGGCGCTCGGCGAGGCGGGCGTCGAACCGACCTGCTGGGACCTGGCCGAGACCCGGAACCTGAACCGACCGGCCCTGCTGGCCCACGAGTTGATGGTCAACACCGTCCTGACGACGACCCCGGTCCCGCCCTTCCTGACGGACAAGGACCTCGACGGACCGGACCGCCGGCTCAGGACCCTCTCCGACGTCACCGTCGATGTCGGCTCCCCCATGAACGTCCTGCCGGTCTACGACACGACCACGGAGTGGGACCGCCCCGTACGGCGGCTGCGCGAAGACCCGCCGCTCGACCTCATCGCCATCGACAACCTGCCCTCCCTGCTGCCC
This sequence comes from Streptomyces sp. CA-210063, assembly GCF_024612015.1. Classification (NCBI taxonomy): domain Bacteria; kingdom Bacillati; phylum Actinomycetota; class Actinomycetes; order Kitasatosporales; family Streptomycetaceae; genus Streptomyces; species Streptomyces sp. CA-210063. The sequence goes on along the minus strand of NZ_CP102512.1, from coordinate 1,457,278 downwards.
CGGGAGGCGAGCACCGACTTCTCGGCGGCGTTCCTGCCCCAGCTGCTCGACTTCACCGGCAATCAGACGTGGATTCGCGCCTTCGACCGGTTCCTGGAGGCCTGCCGCGAACGCCGCATCACCTTCAGGGAGTTGCCCGATGACTGACCTCGTCCCCGCGAGCGGCACCGTCCACTGGGTCGGCGCCGGCCTGTCCACCGGCAGCGGACTGGCGGCGCTGTGCGACACGGCCGCCCGCGTACGGCTGTGGCACCGCACCGAGGAGCGCGCCGGGCAGGCCCTGGCCGCACTGGGCCTGACGGGCCGCGCCGAGCCCCGCGCCTACACACTGCCGGCGCTCACGGCCGAGCTGGCTCCGGGAGACGTGGTGGTCTCGATGCTCCCGGCACCGGAACACGCCCCTCTGCTCGCGGCGTGCGTCGGGGCGCGGGCCCACTTCGCCTGCTCCAGCTATGTCTCGGACGCGGTCCTGGAGCTGGTCCCGGCGGCCGGGGCCGCGGGGGTCACCGTCCTCACCGAGGCGGGTCTGGACCCGGGCATCGACCATCTCTTCGCGCACAGCCTGATCGCCCGGGCGAGCGAGGCGATCGGACCGGAGACCGCCGCCTCGTACACCCTCACCTCGTACTGCGGTGGCATCCCGGCCGTACCGAACGACTTCACGTATCGCTTCAGCTGGGCACCGGCCGGAGTGCTCAACGCCCTGCGCGCACCGGCCCGTTACATCGAGGACGGCGCGGAGACGACGGCCGACCGCCCCTGGACGGCCACCCGCCCCCATGTCCTCGACGGCGAGACCTTCGAGGTCTATCCCAACCGCGACAGCGTCCCCTTCGTCGCCCAGTACGGCCTTCCGCCGGCCTGGAAGCCACGGACCTTCGTCCGCGGCACCCTCCGCCTCGACGGCTGGCTGACCGCCTGGGCGCCGGTCTTCGCGGAGATCGAGGGCGACGACGACCGGCGCATCGCCGCCCTGGCCCGGGAGCTGGCGACCCGCTACCCGACCACGGAGTCCGACCGCGACCGTGTCGTCCTGGCCGTCTCCCTGGATGTCCACAGCGGTTCGGGTGAGCGGTGGTCCGGTCGTTACCTCCTCGACGAGATCGGGACGGCCGAGGAGAGCGCCATGGCCCGCCTGGTGTCCCGCCCTCTCGCCCTCGGAGTCGGGCACATCCTGGACGGTTCCCTGCCGGCGGGGCTGAGCCGGGCGGCGGAGACGGGTGAGCGGTCTGAGGCGTGGCTGGCCGAACTGGTCGAGTCCGGCGTGCAGTTCACGTCCCGCATCGACTAGGGGTTACGGACCGCACCCCGTCTTTCAGGGGCGCGGGGCTGTGTCCGATATGCGGCTCCGCCGCGTGGGCGCGACAAGCCCCCACCGACCCGCAGCCATGTCACCGGACTCAGCCCACAACGGCCTCGTGAACCAACCGCTTCAGCTCCGGATAAAGGGAGGAGGACGACCGCCGCCGTACCTGCGTCATGAACTGAACCGTCAGATCGCGGCGGGGGTCCACCCAGAACGTCGTCGTCGCGGCCCCGGTCCAACCGAACGTGCCCAGGGAGGAGGGGGATTCGGTCACGGCCGGGTCGATCACCACGGAGACGCCCAGCCCGAAGCCGACGCCCACATTGCCCGGCTGCCGATGGAACGCGCTGCCGTGGGTGTGGATGTCGACGCCGCCCGGCAGCTGGTTGGTGGCCATCATGTCGACGGACTCGGGGGACAGGAGCCGTACCCCGTCGAGTTCACCGCGGCGGCGCAGGAACTCGGTGAAGCGGTGGTAGTCCCGGGCGGTGGCGACCATACCGCCACTGCCGGACAGGAAGCGCGGGCGGCCCCGCAGGGGAAGCCCGGGGACGGGCGCGATCGAGCCGTCCTCCTGCTCGCCGTACAACTCGGCCAGCCGACCGGTCTGTTCGGGGGCGACCTGGAAGCCCGCGTCCGTCATGCCCAGCGGTCCGAGGACGCGCTCGGCGAAGAACGCGTCGAGGTCCTGCCCCGACACCACCTCGATGATCCGGCCGAGGACATTGGTGGAGACGGAGTAGTTCCACTGTGAGCCCGGCTCGAACTGCAGCGGAAGCCGCGCGTACTCCGCGCACGTCTGCGCCAGGTCGGCGCCCGGCCGGACGGAGTGCTCCAGACCCGCGTCGCGGTAGAGCGCGTCGACGGGGTGGTCGTAGTAGAAGCCGAAGGTGAGGCCCGAGGTGTGGGTCATCAGGTGGCGGACGAGGATCGGTTGCTCGGCCGGGCGGGTCTGGATGCCGGCGCCCTCACCGGACACGTACACACGCGGCTCGGCGAACTCCGGGAGGTAGCGGGAGATCGGGTCCGTCAGGTCCAGCCGCCCCTCCTCGACCAGTATCAGCGCGGCGACCGACGTGACGGGCTTCGTCATGGAGTAGACCCGCCACAAGGTGTCGGTCTCCACGGGGAGTCGGGCCTGGCGGTCGCGGTGTCCGTACGTCGTGAGGTGGGAGACGCGTCCGCCGCGGGCAAGGGACAGCAGGTAGCCGGGCAGTCGGCCGTCGTCGACCTGACGGGCGAGGTACTCGTCCAGGCGGGCCAGGGTCTTCGGGTCGAGGCCGGCCTCGCGCGGCTCTGCCTCTTGGCGCAGTGGTTCCATGGTGGTTCTCCTCCGGTGGCCCGGGTCACGGCTCGCGTTCATCCTTGCTCTCATCGTTCCGTACTGATCGCGTTCCATCCCTCGCGGGGCGGGCGGGTCGGGGCATTCGTGCGGCAAGAGGCGCCCCGAGCGCGGCCACTGCCGCCAGGAACAGCAACGCGGGGCCCGTGCCGAGCGGCATGAGCGTGGTCGCGGCCGCCACACCCAGCGTCGGGCCGACGTTCATCGCGGTCTGCTGAAGCCCGCCCGCCACCCCCGCCGACTCCGGTGGCGCATGCCGTACGACGACGGCGGTCGCGGTGACCATCAGCGCGCCGAAACCGGCCCCCAGCAGCAGGAATCCGCCCCCGACCGCCACCGTCGACGAGCCCGGCCCGATCCGGGACAGCGCCAGCACCCCGGCGGTGAGCAGCGCCGTGCCCGTGAGGGCCGTGGGGCGGGCGCCCCACCGGCGCAGCAGTACGGCCGACAGCGGCGCCCCGAGCACCATCATCACGCCACCGGGCAGGGCGACGAGGCTCGTGCGCAGCGGATCCATGCCGACCACGTCCTGGAGGACGAAGCTGCACACGAACAGCGCGCCGAGCATCGCCGCCGACGCGGCCACCAGCACTCCGAGCGCCGCACCCACCGTCGCCGAGCCGAGCACGGCGGGCGGCAACAGCGGGTCGGGGGTGCGCCGTTCATGGCGCAGAAGGACACAGGCCGCGCCGACGGCGACGAGCAGGCCGAGCACACCGGTCGCCGTCCAGCCGTGCTCCGCCACCCCGACCAGCGTGTGCACGAGCGCCGCCAGGGCCACGGCGAGCAGCGCGGCGCCGGGCAGGTCGAGGCGGGTGGGCGAAGCCCTGCGAGCATGCCCCGGCTGTGCCGCCGCCGTCGCTGTCCGCTCCGCCTCCGGGGCCCGTACCGCCAGCGCCAGCAGGCCCATGACCAGCGCCGGGACGACGTTGAGGAAGAACACCGCCCGCCAGCCCAGCTGGGCGACGAGCACACCGCCGATCAGCGGCCCGGCCGCGACCGCGACACCGATGGCGCTGGTCCGCAGCGCGATGGGCATTCCCAGCCGGTCGGGCGGGAACGCGGCCCGCAGCATCCCGAGCGTGGCGGGCTGCAACAGCGCGCCGAACACCCCCTGGACGACCCGCAGTCCGATCACCCAGCCCACAGCGGGCGCGAAGCCGATGCCGACGGAGGCCGCGCCGAATCCCAACACCCCCCAGGCGAAGACCCGTTGATGCCCGAACCGGTCACCGAGTCGTCCCGCGAAAACCAACAGCCCCGCCACCGCGATCAGATACCCGGTGCTCGTCCACTGCACCTCGGTGAGGGAGGCGTCGAGGTCGCGCCGCAAGGTCGGCTGAGCGATCGTCAGCACCGTTCCATCGACGGCGACGAGCACGGCACCGAGCACACTGTTCGCGAGAGTGAGACGGCGGTGCGGCGCGGATATCGGTCCGCCCCGGTCGACAGCGGCCTCCGCCGTGGCCGTCCTCATCGCTCCTCACTCCCCAGGTGCGCGTCCAGCGCGGTGTGCAGCAGGGGTGCGAAGTCATCGGCGCCCGTGGTGAGTTGGAGGCTGCCCCAGGTCCACAGCTGGGCTATGCCGTACAGGTTCGCCAGCAGCGCGCCCGCGACGAGCCGGGCCTCGGCGTCGGGCCGGGTCCGGCCCACGAGATCCACCAGCAGGGAGAAGAGCGGCAGACTGGCGTCACGCAGCCCCAACTCGTTGCTCTCCAGCAGATCATGACGGAACATCAGCTCGTGCATGCCCCGGTTGGTGAGCGCGAAGTCGAGATACACGCGCCCCAGCGTCGCGATCTGCTCGCGCGGGCTCGCCGTACCGTCCCCGAGCGCCGCGACCCCCCGGCCCGCCAGCTCCTCGAACCCCCGGCGCGCGATGGCCGACAGCAGCTCCAGATGGGTCGGGAAGTAACGCCGCGGCGCCCCGTGCGACACCCCCGCCCGCCGCGCGATCTCCCGCAGTGACAGCGCCTGCACGCCCTCGGCCGTCACCAACTCGACCCCGACATCGACCAGCCGGGACCGCAGCCCGGTGTTCCGCTCACCCATGGACCCGGTGTTCCGTTCACCCATAGACAGTGTCTACCAGGCGGCGGTAGACACTGTCTACTGAATGTCCCGGGAGGCCGCCGCAGCAGATCGCCGCCCGTGGATCGGGCCGCCGGTACATCGGGCCGCCCATATCGGGCCGCTCGGACGGGGAATCCGTACGCACGCCGACGCGTTGAACCGATCATGACCCGGGACACGAACGACGACGAAGCCGTGCGGGAAGCGCTGCTCAAACTGCTCTCCGAGCACGACGGCGGGGTGCTTGTCACCCTCAAGGCCGACGGCCGCCCCCAGCTCTCGAACGTCAACCACGCGTACTACCCCGACGAGCGGACCATCCGTGTGTCGGTCACCGAGTCGCGCGCCAAGACCCGCAACATGCGGCGGGACCCCCGAGTGTCGTACCACGTCACCAGCGACGACCGATGGGCGTACACCGTCGTCGAGGGCACGGCCGACCTCACCCCGGTGGCGGAGGACCCGCACGACGAGACGGTCGAGGAGCTCATCCGTCTCTACCGGGACGTACGGGGAGAGCACCCCGACTGGGACGACTACCGCGCGGCGATGGTCCGGGACCGGCGGCTCGTGCTGCGGCTGCGCGTGGAGCGGGCCTATGGGGTCACCGGGCGCTGAGACGCTACTCGGCCGCCTTCTCCAGTACGCACAGGTTGCCTTCGTCGGGGTCGCCGATGTACTCCCACAGGACGGGCTTCTTCGACGTGCCCCGGGCCTCGTACGCGGTCCACACCCCGCCGGGCGTGAACGTCAGGTGGACCTTCGACACGGGGTCGCCCGTGTCCAGGTCCTCCCAGGTGTCGTGTTCCCAGGTGCCCGCGCCGGGGTCCGGCGCGGAGACGGCGTTGAGGTCGTCGTCGCTGAAGTCGCCGCAGACGCCGTCGGAGGTGAACGTCCCGTCCGGTTCCAGCACCAGACGTCCGCCCTGTTCGTCCGTCCAGGTGCCCGTGATCTCTGCCGTGTTCATTGCCAGGGGCTCGCCGTCGGGGATGGGGACCGACAGGCGGCTCACTATGAGCAGCAGGGCGAACGCGCCTATCCCGAGCAGGAAGAGCAGGCCGCAGCCGGCCGCGCCGACCAGCGGGACGATCAGGGCGATTCTCCAGCGCCGCCGACTGGTCTCGGCCGCAGGCCACCCCTCCCACGGAGGCGGGGTGGCTCTGTAAGGGGCCTCGCCGCGCCTCATTCTTCCCCCTGACAGCAGTGCCGCATGGACGCGGCAGTCCGGCCATCATGCCCCCGACCTGTACGGCTCTTCGCGTCGGGGTCGCTCTCGCGGTGCCCGCCGCCACGCACGAATCCCCGGACACCTCGGGGTGTCCGGGGACTCGGTCGTGTCGCTCGTCGGGGCTCAGGCCGCGACGCGCTCCCGGTCGTTCTTCTCGCGCGGTGCGCGGGTGCCGAGGAGTTCGGTCGGGATCTTGTGGGTCTCGCGTGCCGTGAGGGCGGCCAGGACCGGCGGGATACACAGGGCCGTGGTGAAGAGGGCCACGGCGAACCAGTCGTCTCCGTCCGGGCCGGCGATCTGTGCGGCGAAGGTGACGGCGAAACCGGCGATGGCGAAGCCGATCTGGGTGCCGATGGCCATGCCGGACAGACGGACCCGGGTGGAGAACATCTCGCCGTAGAAGGAGGGCCAGATGCCGTTCGCGGCGCTGTAGACGACACCGAAGGTGACGATGCCGAGGATCAGGACCAGCGGGTAGGCGCCGGTGGAGATCGCCCACAGGTAGACGAACATCATCACCGCGCTGCCGGCCGCGCCGATCAGGAACACCGGGCGGCGGCCGATGCGGTCGGAGAGCGTGGCCCACAGCGGGATCGCGCCGAGCGCCACCAGGTTGGCGAGCGCGCCCACCCACAGCATGGAGGAACGGGACAGGCCGACCGACTCGCTCGTGCCGTACGCCAGCGCCCACACCGTGAAGATCGTGGAGACCGAGGCGACCAGCGCGCCCGCGACCACCCGCAGCACGTCCGCCCAGTGCTCGCGCATCAGCACGACCAGCGGTAGCTTGGCGACGCCCTCGGACTCGGTCTGCTGGGTGAAGGCCGGGGTCTCCTCCAGCGTGCGGCGGATGACGTAGCCGACGACGGCGACCGCGATGCTCATCCAGAACGGGACGCGCCAGCCCCACGACAGCAGCTGGTCCTCGGGGAGCGCGGCGATCGGGATGAAGACCAGGGTGGCGAGCAGCTGCCCGCCCTGGGTGCCGCTGAGGGTGAAGCTGGTGAAGAAGCCGCGCCGGTCCGACGGCGCGTGTTCCAGCGTCATGGAGTTGGCGCTCGCCTGCTCACCGGCCGCCGAGATGCCCTGCAGGACACGGCACATCACCAGGAGGACCGGGGCGAGGGTGCCGACCTGGTCGCGGGTGGGCAGACAGCCGATGAGGAAGGTCGACAGACCCATCAGGATCAGCGTGAAGACCATGATCTTCTTGCGGCCCAGCCGGTCGCCGAAGTGCCCGAGGAAGAGCGCGCCGATCGGCCGCGCCGCGTACGCGACACCGAACGTCGCCAGCGACAGCAGGGTCGCGGTGGCCGGGTCGGACTCGTCGAAGAAGACCGTCGGGAAGATCAGGGCGGCGGCGCTGCCGTAGATGAAGAAGTCGTAGTACTCCAGGGCGCTGCCGATCCAGGCGGCCGTAGCGGCCTTTTTGGGCTGGCCGGGCGGTGCGGCGGGGACGGACACGGCGTGCTCCTTCGAGGGATCTCCCCCAATGAGAGGGGAGTGAAGCGGAGAAAAGCAAGGCAAGGCAGGGCAAAGCGGGGTGGGGGAGGGAGCCGGACCCCCGGGGTGATGGGGCGGCCGCGCCGGGTGCTACCCGGCTAATTAACGCACTGGATAGTTAGTAGCGGTTGGCTACGGATGTTGCGCCCACGTTTCCCGGGTGTCAAGGGGTGTCGTCGAAGGATCTTCCCGGCGAGATCCGGCCGAGACCCGGCCGGGACCGCTCGCCGCGCCGCCGTGGCCTCAGTCCGTCGGACGGCTGTGTCCTCAGTCCGTCGGACGGCTGTGTCCTCAGTCTGTCGCGCGGTCCGCCGTCAGGTACGCGATCACCATGTCGCCGAGCATCGTGCGGTAGTGCTCGCGCTGACCGGGATCGACCAGATCGCGGCCGAAGAGGGCACCGAAGGTGTGCCGGTTGGCGACCCGGAAGAAGCAGAAGGCGCTGATCATCGCGTGCAGGTCGACGGCGTCGACGTCCGCCGTGAACAGGCCCGACTTCCGGCCCGACTCCAGGATCCGGCGGATCACGTCCAGCGCGGGCGAACCGATCTTGCCGAGCATCTCGGAGGAGGCGATGTGCTCGGCCTCGTGGATGTTCTCGATGCTGACCAGACGGATGAAGTCGGGGTGCGCCTCGTGGTGGTCGAACGTCACCTCGGCCAGCCGGCGGATGGCCGCGACCGGGTCCAGATGCTCGACGTCCAGCTCCTGCTCGGTCTGCCGGATCACGGAGTACGCCCGCTCCAGCACAGCGGTGAACAGCTGCTCCTTGCCGCCGAAGTAGTAGTAGATCATCCGCTTCGTGGTGCGGGTGCGGGCGGCGATCTCGTCGACCCGGGCCCCGGCGAATCCGGAACGGGCGAACTCCTTGGTCGCGACGTCGAGGATCTCGGCCTTGGTGCGGGCGGCGTCACGGATGCGCCCGTTCGGTCGTGCCGGTTCTTCGACGCTGGTCATCGGGTTCCTTCGGGCAAGGGGCCAGTGACCGCGATTGTAGAAGCCCGCGGATTGTAGAAGCCCGCGCGGATCGGCTCGGTGCGCGTTCCCGCTCGCGTTCGCGAACAGGGCTTCCCATGCTCGACCTCGGCTGCTATGACTAACGTACTAGTTCGTACATTAGTAGCCGCTCAGGAGGCCCCGCCGTGCCCAAGGTCTCGAACCCTGTCTCCTCGCAGGACTCGTATCTCGTCGGCCTGATCGGCTCCGGAATCGGGCCCTCGCTCAGCCCCGCCCTGCACGAGCGGGAGGCCGACCGGCAGGGTCTGCGCTATCTGTACCGGTTGATCGACATCGACGACCTCGGGGTCGGCCCGGAGGCGGTGGGCGATCTCGTACGCGCCGCCCGTGACCTGGGTTTCGACGGGCTGAACATCACCCACCCCTGCAAGCAGCTCGTCATCGAGCACCTCGACGCGCTCGCTCCGCAGGCCGCCGCGCTCGGCGCGGTCAACACCGTCGTCTTCGAGGGCGGCCGCGCCGTCGGCCACAACACGGACGTCACCGGCTTCGCCGCGTCCTTCGCCCGCGGCCTGCCCGACGCCCCGCTGGAGAAGGTGGTGCAGCTGGGCGCCGGGGGCGCGGGCGCGGCTGTCGCGCACGCCACGCTCACGCTCGGCGCGGAGCACGTCACCGTCGTCGACGCGATGCCCGACCGGGCGACCGACCTCGCCGCCTCCCTCAACCGGCACTTCGGTCCGGGGCGGGCCGCCGCGGCGACGCCGGACGCGCTGCCGGCGCTGCTGGGCGCGGCCGACGGGGTCGTCCACGCGACGCCGACGGGGATGGCGGCGCATCCTGGTCTGCCCTTCGCCGCCGAGTTGCTGCATCCCGGGCTGTGGGTGGCGGAGGTGGTGTACCGGCCGCTGGAGACGGAGCTGCTGCGAGCCGCGAGGGCGGTGGGCTGCGCCACGCTGGATGGGGGAGGGATGGCGGTGTTCCAGGCGGTGGATGCGTTTCGGTTGTTCACCGGGCGTGAGCCGGACGCCTCGCGGATGTTGGCGGACATCTCCGAGTTGGCCGGTGTCGCTGGTGTCCCCAACTGAGCGCCGTGCGAGGTAGGTCTGAGTTTCGGCTGCGGGTTGTTCGTGGCTGATCGCGCCCACGCGGCAGAGCCGCACAATGTCTCGCCCCGCGCCCCTCAAAGAACTGGGGCGCGAGTGAGTCCCCAAGGAGCCCCCCATGCGTACATCCATCGCCACCGTCTCCCTCAGTGGGTCCCTCACCGAGAAGCTCACGGCCGCCGCGAGGGCGGGCTTCGACGGGGTGGAGATCTTCGAGAACGATCTGCTCGCCAGTCCTCTCACTCCCGAGGAGATCCGGGCTCGCTGTGCGGATCTGGGGCTGAGCATCGACCTCTATCAGCCGATGCGGGACATCGAGGCCGTGCCGGCGGAGGTGTTCGACAGCAATCTCCGGCGTGCCCGGCACAAGTTCGAGCTGATGGGCCGGCTTGGCGTCGACACGGTTCTCGTCTGCTCCAGCGTCCACCCGCTCGCCGAGGACGACGACGCGCTCGCCGCGTACCACCTGCGCCAACTGGCCGGTCTGGCTCAGGAGTTCGGCATCCGAGTCGCGTACGAGGCGCTGGCTTGGGGGCGGCACGTCAGTACGTACGACCATGCGTGGCGCATCGTGGAGGCGGCCGATCACCCCGCGCTCGGCACCTGCCTGGACAGCTTCCACATCCTCGCCCGGGGGTCCGACCCCAAGGCGATCGAGGACATCCCCGGCGAGAAGATCTTCTTCCTCCAGCTGGCCGACGCGCCGCTGATGGCGATGGACGTGTTGCAGTGGAGCCGGCACTACCGGTGTTTCCCGGGACAGGGCGGCTTCGATGTCACCGGCCTGGTCAAGCACGTCATGGCGGCCGGGTACGACGGGCCGCTGTCCCTGGAGGTGTTCAACGACGTCTTCCGGCAGGCCGAGGCCGGGCCCACCGCCGTGGACGCCCACCGCTCGCTGCTGATGCTCCAGGAGTCGGCGGGCATCACCGCGCTGCCGGAGCGTGTGGTGCCCACGGGTGTCGCCTTCACCGAGCTCGTCACGCCGGACGCCGAACCGGTGGGCGCGCTGCTCGGTGCGCTCGGCTTCGCCCGCACGGCCCGGCACCGCAGCAAGCCGGTGGACCTGTGGCAGCAGGGTGAGGCGCGGGTGCTGGTCAACACCGGCCCGGCCGCCCGGCGCGACGGCACCCAGCTCGCCGCGATCGGACTGGAGTCACCGGACCCGGCCGGCGCCGCCCGCCGCGCCGAGGCCCTGCTCGCGCCGGTCCTGCCGAGGCGTCGGGCAGCCGAGGACGCGCCGCTGGACGCCGTGGCCGCGCCCGACGGCACGGAACTCTTCTTCTGCGCGACGGACCGTCCCGAACTCCCCAGCTGGACCGGGGACTTCCGGCCCGTGGAACACACGCAGGCCGCGGGCCACGTCCACCGCGTCGACCACCTCGCCCTGACCCAGCCCTGGCACCAGTTCGACGAGGCGGCCCTCTTCCACCGCACGGTGCTCGGCCTCCACGCCAGCGAGAGCGTCGACGTCGCCGACCCCTACGGCCTGTTCCGCAGCCGGCCGGTGACCAACGAGGACGGCAGCGTCCGGATCGCCCTCAGCGTCGGCCCCGCCCCGACCGACGACACCGCCCGCGCCCAGCACATCGCCCTCACCACGGACGACGTCGTCGCCGCCGCCCGCGCCTTCCGCGCGGCCGGGGGCCGGCTGCTGGCCGTCCCCGCGAACTACTACGACGACCTGGCCGCACGGTTCGCGTTCGCCGACGGCGAGCTGGAGACGTACCGCGAACTCGGCATCCTCTACGACCGTGACGTGGACGGCGAGTTCCGCCACTGCTACACCGAGACCGTCGGCCGGGTCTTCTTCGAACTCGTCCAGCGGGACGGCGACTACAAGGGCTACGGCGCGCAGAACGCGCCCGTGCGGCTCGCCGCCCAGCACGTCCAACGGCCGGTCAGGTAAGCGGAGTCACTGACGGCTGACCGTACGCGTCACACCCGTGACGACCGTGGTCGCCAGAATCCAGCCGGTGATGACGAGGACGTACGACAGCCACTGCGACCAGCCGTCGGGTGCGTACGCCCGCTCCTGCCCGAAGTCGATGATCGGGAGGAGCAGGTCGAGGGTGTAGAAGACGGGGTTGAACTCCGGGGCCTCGTCCGCCTTGAGCGGGCTCGGCGGCCGCACCGCGTACGCCACCGAGCCCACTGCCATCAGCGACAGCAGCCAGACGGCCGCGCGCAGCGGGCGGAAGCCGTAGCCGACGGCGGCGTCCTGGGCGTACCCCCAGAGCCGCCCGTGCCAGCGGAGCGTGGCGCGATGGCGGCGCTGCTTGGCGAGCTGCACGCGCCGGGCGGCGTCGTCGTCACCGATCCTGCGGTACGCGGCGGTCAACTGCTCGTAGGAGTACGGCAGATACACCTCACCGTCCCGCTCCAGCATGGGCAGCCGCCGCTGGGCGGGCTCGTGCGGGATGAGGGAGGTGTAGGTGAGGCTGTTCAGGAGGACCTGGTCCGGCAGCATGTCCGGCTCCACGAACAGCACCTCTATCTGGGCGCGGCGCATGTTGAGGACACCCTCCATCGGAGGGCCGTTGCGCAGCCACAGTTCGCTGATGACACAACTGCTCACCCGCAGCGCCATACCACCGGGGTTCGACAGCCGCGCGTACGACAGCTCCAGCCGGCTGCCCACCCGGGCGCCGCGCAACTCGACCCGGCCGCGTACGTCCGCGTGCCGCAGCACGACATCCGACTCGGTGGCGAGTGTCGCGGCGCTCAGGGCGGTGCCGCCGGGCCGGTGCAGCCGGCAGCGCCTCAGGTCGACCGCGCCGGCGACATGGGCACCGCCGAGCTGGACCTCGCCGTTCGCGCGTAGCCCGGGAGCGCACAACTCCTCGCCGATCTCCGCCTGGTTGAGCCGCAGCGCGGGCTCGTCGTCCGGCGCGGTGAACTCGGCCCGCTCCATGAAGAGGGTCCCGGAGATCTGCGCCCCGGTGAGTCTGACCGGCCCCCGGAACCGGCACTCCGTCAGCCGCAGCCCGCCGTCGACCCGCATGCGTGCCGAACGCAGGCCGGGAAACACGGACTTGGTGAGGTTGAGGTAAGTGAACTGCGCGCCGGAGAAGTCGGGAACCTCGTCGAAGCGGCAGTCGCTCAGCCGGACGACGCTGTCGACCGTCGCGTACTTCAGGTCCAGTCTGCCGGTGATCCGGGCGCCCTCGATCTTGAGAGCGGCGACCTCGCCCTCCTCCTGGGGAGCGGTGAGCAGCAACGCCCGCAGCACCCGGGCCCGCACTGTCCGCTCCGGGCCCCACTCGGCGTCGTCTCCCGCTGCGGCGTCCTCTTCCCCGGCGGTGGTGAAATCCACCGCCGCGCCCAGGGGAAACGCGTCCCAGACCCGCCGCTCGGCCGCCGTCAGATCGTTGATCATCATCACCGGGAATCTCACCCGGAACACTTGTACCTGTCAACTACCGGGATCCGGCCCCACGTTCCTGGCCGGATCCCGTCCGACACCCCCGGCCGCTGGTGACCGGCCGCTGGTGACCCGGCCGCTAGTGACCCCACGCCCCGGCGTGCGCCCGGTGCGCGTCCGTGAGGCCGTTCGTGAAGAACCGCTCGTAGTACTCGTTCTCCACGTGATGGACCTGGAGCCACACGCCCGGGACATGGATCGCGTCCGTGTGGGCCGGGAAGCGGCCGTGGGTGCGGAGGATGTACTCGCAGATGTCGCGGGCGCAGTCGATCACCCGCTCCTCGTACTCACTGGCCTCGGTGAGATAGCGCTGCCCGTAGTCCTCCCGGTAGATCCGCGCGAAGACATCACGGTCGGTGTAGACGCCGCCCGGGCCGAACTTCTCCTTGATGATCGTCTCCACGGCCTCCGACATGGTCCCGAACGTGGGCGGACAGGCGGCGGCGATCAGCGGGGCGCCACCGTCGGGGTCGGGGAGCCGGACCGGGTGCGAGCGGACCTTGGCGTACTTCGGCAGGGGAATGTGCCAGCGCCAGATGTCGGCCGGCCGCCAGCGCGGGGTGACGAAGTCGAAGCCGAGCATCCTGCCGTACGCGCGGGAGAACTTCGGGTCGCCGAGGGCGATCTGCGGGTTGATGGACGCGTGGATCCAGGCGCCCAGGCCCATCGCCTCGGCCGTGAGCATCAGGTTCTGCAGGAGCAGGTCCGCCTCGATCTGGGTGCGCATCGGGCCGAGGGCGCCGAGGGGCAGCTTCAGATCCCCGTTGAGGAAGCCGTTCCTCACCCACTTCCTCACCCCGGCGGGACGGTAGAAGTTGCGGTCGTCCACGAGGGTGGGGCGGGCCCCGTCCGGCTGCGTGAGCAGATACATCAGCGCGTTGACGTACTGGTGGGAGAGATCGACCACCGGGAACAGCAGGGTCGTTCCCGGGAGGTTGGACAGGAAGCGGTTCGAGTCCAGGTACGCCGGGAAGTCCCGCTGGTTCGGCTTCACGTCCAGGCGTTCGTCCAGGATCTTCACCTTCGCCTCGCGCGCCCGCGCCACCAGGGTCTCGGCGTCGAACGGCTCGTCCGGCGCGGGCGCCAGCCTGCGCAGGAAGTAGGTGCCCGTGTCGTTGACGAGGAAGAAGTGGGTGCCCTGCGCGTTGTCCGGGCTCCCGGCGGTGCGGCCCGCCATCGTCAGGTTGGGCTTGGACATGATGGGCGTGCCGTCGTCCGGGTCCTCGAAGGGCCGGTCGGGCATGGTGAGCCCCGTGGTGCCGGTGATCGCGATGAGCACCGCCTCCTCCAGCTCGGAGAGAGGCAGCACCGCGTTGCGGGACGTGTAGGTCATGGTCCCGGCGGACACCTTGGCGCCCCGGCTCACGCGGTGCGTACGGCGCCGCCACACGGTCCGGAGCAGTGGGCGCCCGAAGAGGTCGGCGAGGCCCGGGTGGGTGGTGGCACCGGCCACGCCGGGCGGCGGCTCCTGCACCACGAGTTGCTCGCCGGCCCCGGGTATCGCGGACAGCTCCCCGGTTCCGGGCAGCTCTGACTGCTTGTCGGTGAACGTCATTCGTCTTTCCCCCGTTGTGTGGTTCGGACCCGGGGCCTGTCACACCCCCGGGTCGTGTGTCACGGCGTCATGGTGAACCGCCGTCGCTCGTACCGTCGTCGCTCGAACTTCCGTTGCCCGCAATGCCGTTGCCGGTCTCCCGTACCGTCCGCCATGGTGCGAACGCGCTCGCGCCGCGCGGCAGGAGCGGGGCCAACTCCGGGCAGTGGCGCAGGACTACGGAGTTCATGCCGCCCTTCTCGACCCAGTCGATACCGAGCGGTGTGTAGACCTCCGGCCGGTAGTCGACGGTCAGGAACCGGTCGCTCTGCAGGCGCCGGCTGGCCATCAGGATGAAGATGCGGAACGCCGTGTCGCTGAACCCGAAACCCTCCGGCGGGTTCTCCGCGAACAGACCGACCACGGTGTCGATCTCGTCGACGTCCCGGTAGACGTCCTTCAGCCGCGCCAGCGTCTGAGGATTCTCGGTCAGCTCCTCGAAGGAGCGGATCCGCCCCTGGTGCAGCCCGGCCCGGAAGTCGTTGTAGCGCGGCACGCCCCGCCTGCGGGTCCGGACGAGGTCGACGACCGACAGATCGATGATCTCCCCGTCGCGCTCGAAGCGCTGCAGCGAGCGAGGGAAGTTGTGGAGCGTGATCGCGCCGGGGTGGGCGATGCCGAACGAGTACAGCGAGTTCGCGAGACCGGTCTTCCGGATCTGCGACTCGGCGGCCCCGCCCTGGATGTCCAGGAAGCCCACCGTCTCCAGCCGCCGCCCGAACTGGTGCTCCCGCAGCTCGAAGTCGTCCGGGATCAGCGGATGCATCCGGTAGACGGTCGTGAAGTCCTCGGTCAGCGAGTACGGCGCCGCGTGGTGGTCCGGCAGTGTCTTCGGGATGCCCGTCAGCGAGTGCGCCTCGAACAGCCACAGGCCCAGCTGGTTGAGCCAGTTCTTCGGCGGGCCCGCCCAGTTGGTGTGCAGTGCGAGATCGATCGCCTCGGTGGCGAGGATCGCCGGGGTCCACTCCACGGTGTGGATCTTCGCGATCAGCGCGGACACCACGAGCCGGGCCGTGTGGTACACCTTCTCCTCGCTCATCGACGGGTACTCGGCGCGCAGCGCGTCGCACACCGCGTTGTGCTCCCGCGCGAACAGCGTGTGCATCGCGCTGAGCCCCATCCACCAGCTCTCGTTGAACCCGGTGAGCGGGATACCGTTCGGGCTGCCCGGCAAGTGGCCATCTTCCAGGCGGAGTTTGGCGCCCCCGTCCGGTTCGCGCAGGAACCGCGCGGTCCGCTCGTTCTCGCCGTACACCTCGGAGCCGTCCCACCAGTGCGAGGCGGAGTTGGCGAACAGGATCGGCGGCCGCCCGGGTGCCTCGATGCCCTCGTTCTCCGCGAACCGCATCACCCGTTCCGTCGGCCCGCCCGGCACGTTCTGCCAGTCACCGTCGAAGCCGGGCGGCAGCGGCACCTCCACACTGCGGCCACCCGTCTTGTACCGCCGGTGGTTCACCCAGTCGTGCACCTGGAACTGGATCCACGCCGCCGCCAGCACATTGAGCGAGGTGGCGGGCACGAAGCTCTCGCGGTACAGCAGCTGACGGCTGACCGTCACCGGGTTCGGCGTGTCGAAGGTGTCCGGCCGGTAGTCCGGCTTCAGGTTCCGCCCGAAGGCGGCGCCCACCGCGCCCATCCTCGGCTCCGACAGATCGTTGTACGTCCCGTCGTACGACCGCTCCGTGCGCAGCCGCTCCGGGATCGGCTCCGGCACGGGCTGGGCCTTCGGCGGTGCCTCGCGCACCTCGGTGTCGATCAGGTTCAGCCGGCGCAGCACCCGCCGCAGGAACACCAGGTTCAGCAGGCTCAGCGACAACGGCAGCCGGTGCCACGGCACGACACGGTTCAGCAGCCCGAAGGCGGGTCCCACGAGACGGCCGAGCAGCCTGTTGCGCAAGGGTTCCGCGGTGACGAAGCGCAGCCCGAGACGGTGTCCGCCGCCCGCCTGGTACCCCGCCTTCCGCGCCCGGTTGATGTTCCCCAGTGGCCGGAACTCATCGGTCGTGTACCAGGGGTTGAAGGTCAGATCCTCGATCCGCCGTGCCGCCGCCCGTGCCTCGGCGCCGTCCAACTCCTGGGCGGGGATGGTGAGCCGGGCGATCGGCACGGTCGGCGCCACCGCGTCCTTCCACTCCACCGCCGCGTCCTCGATCGGTGTACGCCGCTCGTCCACGTACCGCTGCACACACAGGTCGAACGCCACATCCGCCTGCCCGAGCCGCCGCGCGAGCTCCCGGTGCAGGAAGTCCGGGTCCCGGCGGTCGGGTTCGGCCGCCGTCGGCGTACCGGGCGCCGGCCGCAACAGATAGCGCACGGGCCCGGCCTCGCCCCACAGAATCGCCCCACGGCTCCAATAGGTCTCATTAGCAAGGGAATTGACGGTCCGTCGGGTGGCGTCCTGTACGTTCCGCCGCATTCGCGTAGCCGTTCCCAGCCCCACCGCCAACGGCAGCTTCACGAACAGCCCGAACGCCTTGTGCAAAGGAGTCCGCGCTCCCGCCATGGCCTTGGCGAACGCCACGAACTCCCGGGCGTTGCTCGCGTGCGACACCGGATAACTGGTGGCCAGCAGGTCATGGCTCACGCCCTCCGACACCTGCACGCGCACGGCCGCGCCCCGCAGGTCGGGCGAGCCGTCGCCCTGCCGGATACCGCTCGCGTTGGACAGCCGGACCACCGCCGGATAGTCGGCGCCGGGCTGCGCGAAACCGACCCGCAACGCCGCCGGCAGATCGTCGTGGAAGCGCAGCCGCGCGTTCTCCACACCCAGCGGAGCCTTCGCATGGAACGCTCGTTCGATCCTGCCGCCCCCGGCCCGCCGGTTCCTGACCTGGACCTCCATCAGCTCCCGCGCCAACCGCTCGAACACGAGCCGCTCGGCCTCGGGGCTGCCCCCTTCGTACCGCTCGTACCGCTGATCTTGCTGCCCGGTCTCGGCCATCGGCGTTTCCTTCGTGCAAAGGCATACGGGATGCATGCGACGTGCATACGGGACAGGGGGCGCACGCTACCGGGGGCGGGGTTCCGGCCACAGCGACAGTTCACGCCATGTACACATCTGGCAATAATGCGGGTGAATATCGCATTCCGCCACAGCACGGGAGCCTTCGAGGGCAGGCGGTAGCGTGCTCGACATGACGGTCGACGGTGGGGCACCGGACTTTCCGCACGGCGGCGAAGCGCTCGTCGGCGGCATGGTGAACGCGGGCGCGGTCTTCCGACAGGGCTCCCTCGTCGACCGCCCGGCGCCGCGCACCGCACCCGCCCTCCACGCCCACCTCCGCGCGCTGCGGCGGCACGGTTTCGACGGGGCCCCGCTCCCCGTCGGCCGCACCGCGGACGGCCGCGAGCGGCTGACCTTCGTCCCCGGCGATGTGGCACTGCCGCCGTTCCCACCCTGGGCGCTGACGGACAGCGCCCTCGCGTCCGTCGGGAGTCTGCTGCGGGACCTGCACGCGGCGAGTGCGGCCCTTCCGGTCGACCCCTGCGTCGACTGGCCCCGCGACCTGGCCGACCCCGAGGGCGGACCGCTCCTCTGCCACAACGACGTCTGCCCCGACAACGTCGTCTTCCGCGACGGCCACGCCACCGCCTTCATCGACTTCGACCTGGCGGCACCGGGCCGCCCCGTCTGGGACGTGGCCATGGCGGCCCGCTACTGGATCCCCATGCTCGACCCCGAATCGGCGGCAGCCCTCTATCCGGGCGGGGCCCTGGACGCCCCCCGACGCCTACGCGTCCTCGCCGACAGCTACGGCCTCTCCGCACAAGAACGCGCCGAGCTGCCCGAAGTCATCGAACAGACGACAGCGATCTGTCGCGACTTCGTAGCAGCGCGGGTGGCTGAGGGGGACTCTGTCTACCGGCGGGTCCTGGCCGAGCGGGGAGGCTGGACCCGCTGGGACCGCATCCAGACATGGCTGACCACCCACCGCGCCACATTCACCGCCGCCCTACTGTGCTGAAGACCTCAGCTCACCCGCGCCCCAAGGGGCGCGGGGAACTGGGCGACAAGCCACGACGCTCCCGCACATGCCCAGAACGACGAACCCCTACTTCGTCGACTCGACCGCATGCCCGCCGAACTGATTACGCAACGCCGCGATCATCTTCATCTGCGGCGAGTCGTCCTGGCGCGAAGCGAACCGCGCGAACAACGACGCGGTGATGGCGGGCAGCGGCACCGCGTTGTCGATGGCGGCCTCGACCGTCCACCGCCCCTCACCGGAGTCCTCGGCGTACCCGCGCAGCTTCTTCAGGTGCTCGTCCTCGTCGAGCGCGTTGACGGCGAGGTCGAGCAGCCAGGAGCGGATGACGGTGCCGTCCTGCCAGGAGCGGAAGACCTCGCGGACGTCCGTCACCGAGTCGACCTTCTCCAGCAGCTCCCAGCCCTCGGCGTACGCCTGCATCATCGCGTACTCGATGCCGTTGTGGACCATCTTGGAGAAGTGCCCGGCGCCGACCTTGCCGGCGTGGACATAGCCGTACGGCCCCTCCGGCTTGAGCGCCTCGAAGATCGGCTGGAGCCGCTCGACGTGCTCCTTGTCGCCGCCGACCATCAGGGCATAGCCGTTCTGCAGGCCCCACACACCACCGGAGACGCCCGCGTCGACGAAGCCGATGCCCTTCGCGCCCAGCTCGGCCGCGTGCTTCTCGTCGTCCGTCCAGCGGGAGTTGCCGCCGTCGACGACCGTGTCGCCGGGCGACAGCAGCTCCGCCAGCTCGTCGACGACGGACTGGGTGGGGCCACCGGCCGGGACCATCACCCAGACGGTGCGCGGGCCGTCGAGGCGCTCGACCAGTTCGGCCAGGCTGCCCACGTCGGAGACATCGGGGTTGCGGTCGTAGCCGACGACGGTGTGGCCGGCGCGGCGGATCCGCTGGCGCATGTTGCCGCCCATCTTGCCGAGACCGATCAGGCCCAGCTGCATCGCTGCCATGTCAGTTCACTTCTCCCTGAGCGTCACGAACGTTTCGAAGGGCCTTCTCGCCGGTGTTCTCGCCTCCGCGCAGGGCGATGGCGTACATCTCGTCGGCGTCGAGGCGGCGCAGTTCCTCGGCGATCAGCTCGGAGGTGGCGCGCACCTTCAGGGCGAGGGTGCGCGACGGCTGGCCCGGCAGGGTGAGCGTGGCGAGCGGGCCCTCGGGGCGGTCGATGACGATCTCGCCCTTCTCGGTGCCGAGGCGTACACCCGTCACGACCGGCCCGGCGGTCAGGACCCGCTCGACGGACACGCCGAGGCGGGCCTCCAGCCAGCGGGCCAGCAGTTCGGCGCTCGGGTTGTCGGCCTCGCTCTCCACGGCGGCCGAGGTGATGGTCTCCTTGGCCTGGTCGAGGGCGGCCGCGAGCATCGAACGCCACGGCGTCAGCCGGGTCCAGGCCAGGTCGGTGTCCCCGGGCGTGTAGGAGGCGACCCGCTGTTCGAGCGCGGCGAGCGGGGTCTCCACGGCGTACATGTCGGTGATCCGGCGCTGGGCGAGCGCGCCCAGCGGGTCCTTCGCCGGGTTCTCCGGGGCGTCGACGGGCCACCACACCACCACCGGCGCGTCCGGCAGCAGCAGCGGCAGGACCACGGAGTCGGCGTGGTCGGACACCTCGCCGTACGTCCGCAGCACGACCGTCTCGCCGGTGCCCGCGTCGGCGCCGACCCGTACCTCGGCGTCCAGGTGCGACTTCGTCCGGTCCTTCGGCGTGCGGGCGTGCCGCTTGATGACGACCAGGGTGCGCGAGGGGTGCTCGTGCGAGGCTTCCTCGGCCGCCTTGATCGAGTCGTACGCGTTCTCCTCGTCCGTCACGATCACCATCGTGAGGACCATGCCCACGGCGGGTGTGCCGATGGCCCGGCGGCCCCGCACCAGGGCCTTGTTGATCTTGCTTGCCGTGGTGTCGCTCAGGTCGATCTTCATGGCCTGCGCCAGCTCCGTCCGTCTCGTGCGAGCATCTCGTCCGCTTCCTCGGGGCCCCAACTGCCCGAGGCGTACTGCGCGGGCCTGCCCTGCTTGGCCCAGTACTCCTCGACCGGGTCGAGGATCCTCCAGGACTCCTCCACCTCCTGATGGCGGGGGAAGAGGTTGGCGTCGCCGAGCAGCACGTCAAGGATCAGCCGTTCGTACGCCTCCGGGCTGGACTCCGTGAACGACTCGCCGTACGCGAAGTCCATCGTGACGTCCCGGATCTCCATGGAGGTACCCGGCACCTTCGAACCGAAGCGCACGGTCATGCCCTCGTCCGGCTGCACCCGGATGACGATCGCGTTCTGCCCCAGCTCCTCGGTGGCCGTGGAGTCGAACGGGGAGTGCGGGGCGCGCTGGAAGACGACCGCGATCTCCGTGACGCGGCGGCCGAGGCGTTTGCCCGTCCGCAGATAGAAGGGGACTCCCGCCCAACGGCGGTTGTCGATGCCCAGCTTGATCGCCGCGTAGGTGTCCGTGGTCGAGGAACGGTCGATGCCGTCCTCCTCCAGATAGCCGAGCACCCGCTCGCCGCCCTGCCAGCCGGCCGCGTACTGACCGCGCACGGTGTGCCGGCCCAGGTCGTCCGGCAGCCGCACGGCCTTCAGCGCCTTGAGCTTCTCGGTGAGCAGCGACTCGGCGTCGAACGCGGCCGGTTCCTCCATGGCGGTCAGGGCCAGCAGTTGGAGGAGGTGGTTCTGGATGACGTCACGGGCCGAGCCGATGCCGTCGTAGTACCCGGCGCGACCACCGATGCCGATGTCCTCGGCCATCGTGATCTGCACGTGGTCGACGTAACTCCGGTTCCAGATGGGCTCGTACATCTGGTTGGCGAAGCGGAGCGCCAGGATGTTCTGGACGGTCTCCTTGCCGAGGTAGTGGTCGATGCGGAAGACCTGCTCGGGGTCGAACACGTCGTGCACGACCGCGTTCAGCTCACGCGCGCTGACCAGGTCGTGGCCGAACGGCTTCTCGATGACCGCGCGCCGCCAGGAACCCTCGGGCGGACTGGCCAGCCCGTGCTTCTTGAGCTGCTTGACGACCTTCGGGAAGAACTTCGGCGGCACGGAGAGATAGAAGGCGAAGTTGCCGCCCGTCCCCCGGGAGGAGTCCAGCTCCTCGACGGCCTCGCGGAGCCGCTTGAACGCCTCGTCGTCGCCGAAGTCGCCCGGGATGAACCGCATGCCCTCGGCGAGCTGCTGCCAGACCTCCTCGCGGAACTCGGTGCGCGCGTGCTCACGCACCGCGTCGTGCACGATCTGCGCGAAGTCCTCGTCCTCCCAGTCCCGACGGGCGAAGCCGACGAGCGAGAAGCCCGGTGGCAGCAGACCGCGGTTGGCCAGGTCGTACACGGCAGGCATCAGCTTCTTGCGGGACAGGTCACCGGTCACCCCGAAGATGACGAGCCCGGACGGGCCCGCGATCCGGGGGAGCCTGCGGTCGCCCGGGTCCCGGAGCGGGTTGAGCCACTCGGCGGTCATTCCCCATCAACTCCCTTGCTGTTCAAGGACTTCGCCACCGCGTCCAGCAGGTCCTGCCACGCCGCCTCGAACTTGGCGACGCCCTCGTCCTCCAACTGCCGCACGACCTCGTCGTAGGAGACACCGAGCGCCTCCACGGCCGCGAGGTCGGCGCGGGCCTGCGCGTAGCCGCCGCTCACCGTGTCCCCGTGGATGACGCCACGGGCCGCGGCCGCGTCGAGCGTGGCCTCCGGCATCGTGTTGACGGTGCCGGGCGCGACCAACTCGTCGACGTACAGGGTGTCCTTGTACGCCGGGTCCTTCACGCCGGTCGAGGCCCACAGCGGGCGCTGCTTGTTGGCGCGGGCCCCGGCGAGGGCGGTCCAGCGGCTGCCGGGGTGGGTCGCGTCGCCGGCGTGGCCGAACACCTCTTGGTACGCCTCGTACGCGAGCCGCGCGTTGGCGAGCGCCGCGCGGCCTCTGAGGGTGAGCGCCTCGTCGGTGCCCAGCAGGGTCAGCCGCTTGTCGATCTCGGCGTCGACGCGGGAGACGAAGAAGGAGGCGACGGAGTGGATGGCGGACAGATCGAGGCCCGCCGCCTGCGCCTTCTCCAGGCCCGCCAGATAGGCGTGCATGACCTCGTAGTGGCGCTCCAGCGAGAAGATCAGCGTGACGTTGACGCTGATGCCGAGGCCGATGACCTCGGTGATGGCGGGGAGGCCGGCCTTCGTCGCCGGGATCTTGATCATCACGTTGGGGCGGTCGACGAGCCAGGCGAGCTGCTTGGCCTCGGCGACGGTCGCCGCGGTGTGGTGGGCCAGCCGGGGGTCGACCTCGATGGAGACCCGGCCGTCCCGGCCCGCCGTCGCGTCGTACACCGGGCGCAGGACATCGGCGGCGGCGCGTACGTCGGCGGTCGTCATCATCCGTACGGCCTCGTCGACCGTCACACCGCGCACGGCGAGGTCGGCGAGCTGGTCCTCGTAGCCCTCTCCCGAGCCGATGGCGGCCTGGAAGATGGACGGGTTGGTGGTCACGCCGACGACGTGCCGCTTCTCGATGAGCTCCGCGAGGTTGCCGGAGGTGAGGCGCTCGCGGGAGAGGTCGTCGAGCCAGATGGAGACGCCCTCGTCGGAGAGGCGCTTCAGGGGGTCCGGGGCGGTGGTCGCCGCGGTCGTTTCGGTGGTCACAATGAGCATCTTCCTTCAGGCGCTCGCGTCAACCGTGCACGGCGGTCAGGGATTCCCTGGCGGCGGCGACGACGTTCTCGGGGGTGAAGCCGTACTCGGCGAACAGCGTCTTCGCGTCGGCGGAGGCGCCGAAGTGCTCGAGGGAGACGATGCGGCCGTGGTCACCGACGTACCGGTACCAGGTCGGACCGATCCCCGCCTCGACCGCCACGCGGGCCTTCACGGACGGCGGCAGCACGCTCTCGCGGTACGCGCGCGACTGTTCCTCGAACCACTCCCTCGAACCACTCCACCGACGGCATCGACACCACGCGCGTCCCCCCTTGGCCTCCCACCGACTTTCATCCGTGATCTAGCGAGGGCCCCCGGCTTTTAGCCGAGGGGGAATCGCTCCTCTCAACTGCTCTGAGCTGAGCTCTCCATACGGCTGCGGTTCTGGTCTGTGCCGTCATCATCACGGATTATTATACCTGTGCCGTGTGTATAATTATCCCGTGAATGTGACCCGGAGGGTTCGCCGGTTCTCCGGCGGCGTGTACGACCTCGGGCTCCACGTGGTGTGGTGCCCGAAGTACCGCCGTCCGGTCCTCGGCGGCCGGGTCGCGGCCCGCCTGGACGAGCTGATCCGCCAGAAGGCCGACGAACGGGGGTGGGAGATCGTGGCGCTCGAGGTCATGCCCGACCACGTCCACCTGTTCGTCAAGCACGACCCGAAGTCGTCGGCGTCATACGTGGCCAACCAGTTCAAGGGCTTCACGTCACGGATGCTGCGCACGGAGTTCCCGCACCTCAAGAGCCAACTGCCCACCTTGTGGTCGTCGTCGTACTTCGCCGCTTCCGTGGGCGCGGTCAGCGCCCAGACGGTGCAGGAGTACATCGAGACCCAGTGGGAGCGCCCGTGGCGGAAGGAGAAGGGGGAGCAGGCGTGATCCGTGCGTACAAGTTCCTCCTCCGCCCCACGGTTCGCCAGGAGCAGGCGCTGCGCGAGATGGTCCGGGACCACTGCTCGCTCTACAACGGCGCGCTGCAAGAACGCCGGGACGCCTGGCGGCACAGTTCGAAGACGAGCATCACGTACGGCAACCAGTCCGGCCAGCTCAAGGAGATCAGGGCTTTCGATGCGGAACGCCAGGGCCGCTGGTCGTTCTCCTCGCAGCAGGCCACCCTGCGCCGCCTGGACAAGGCATTCGCCGCGTTCTTCCGCCGGGTCAAGAAGGGCGAGAAGCCGGGCTACCCGCGTTTCAAGGGAGTCGGCCACTTCGACACCGTCACCTTCCCGAGGGACGGCGACGGCTGCCGCTGGGACCCCACCCCGCACGACCCCGTCGCCCGCGTCCGTCTGCAAGGTGTCGGGCACATCCGCGTGCACCAGCACCGGCCCGTGCAGGGCCGCGTGAAGACGATCGCCGTCAAGCGGGAAGGCAATCGCTGGTACGTGGTCCTCTCCTGCGACAACGTCCCCGCCGAACCCCTGCCTGACACGGGGGCGGTCGTCGGCATCGACATGGGTGTCACGCACTTCATGACCACCTCGGACGGCGAGCACATCGCCAATCCCCGCTTCCTCGAAACGGCGGCCGGGGAACTCGCCGAAGCCCAGCGGCATCTGGCTACGTTCCCCAAGCGCACCAAGCAACGAACCAAGGCACATCGCGCCGCCGCGCGGAAGGTCGCCGAGATCCACGCGAAGATCCGGCGCCAGCGCCTGGACCACGCGCACAAGACCGCGCTCACCCTCGTGCGCGACCACGACGCGATCGCGCATGAGCGGTTGAACACCGCGGGCATGACCAAAGCGCCCGCACCCAAGCCCGACCCCGAACAGCCCGGTGTGTTCCTTCCGAACCAGCGGGCGGCAAAAGCCGGACTGAACCGGTCGATTCTCGACGCGGGTTGGGGGGTGTTCCTCGCGATCCTCGCAGGCAAGGCTGAAAGCGCCGGTCGGACCGTCGTCGCGGTGGACCCCCGCAACACCTCCCGCACCTGCCCGTCCTGCGGGCACACCGCGAAGGAGAACCGCGTCACCCAAGCGAAGTTCCAGTGCGCGACCTGTGGATTCGTGGCCAACGCGGACCACGTCGGCGCGCTGAACGTCCTCAACAGGGCCGGGCTGGTCCTCTGCGACGTGGCCTAGCCACCGACACAGGAAGCCCGCGCGTTTACGCGTGGGTGGAGTCACGTGGTGATGCTGTTCGACGGCGGACCGGTGCGCCACGTGATCGACTTCACCGAGTACGAGGTGGGCGCGGGCGACCTGTTGTGGATCCGCCCGGGGCAGGTACATCGCTTTATCGCTTCTCACGCGCGACCGAGTACCGCCGGACCGTCCTCACCATGCAACCGGGCTTTCTGCCCCGCGCGACCGTCGGGGCGAGGGGCCTCTACCGCTACGACCTGCCGCCGCTGCTCCGCCCCGACAAGGCCCAGCTGGAGGGCCTGCACCACTCCTTGGCCCAAGCGGGTCGTCCTGGAGGCGAAACGGCTGCTGGCCCACACGGACCTGCCGATCGGCCGCGTCGGCGTGGCCGTCGGCTTCCCCGACTCCGCGAACTTCTCCAAGTTCTTCCAGCTGCACAGCGGGACGACGCCGGTGGCGTTCCGGGCGGAGATGCGGTGACTCGCGTGTGAGAACGCGGTGAGGGGCTCCACGCGCGCGTGGAGCCCCTCTTGGGATGCCGGCGGCCGATACGCCACTCAGCGGCCGAAGGTGAACCAGTTCACATTCACGAAGTCCTGCGACTGACCGCTCGTGAAGGTCAGATAGACGTCATGGGTGCCGGTGACCCCGCTGATGTTCGCGGGCACCGTCCGCCAGGACTGCCAGCCACCGGTGTTGGCGATCGAGAAGCTGCCGATGGGGGTGCTCGTACGGCTGTCGAGTCTGACCTCGACCAGGCCGCTCACCCCGGTGTTGGCGCCGGAGGCGACACGGGCGACGAACTGGGTGGCCGGGTTGGAGCCGAAGGCGACGTTCTGGAAGAGCGCCCAGTCGCCGCCCGCGAGGGAACCGATGTTCTGGCCGCCCCCGGTGTCGGTCGTGGTCTCCGTGAGGGTGCCGCTCTGGCTGTTGTACGACTCGGCCTGGATGGCGCTGTACGCGTCACGGGTGCCCGTCGGCGGCGGTGTGGTCGTGCTCCCGGCGGCCGACAGCACCTGCACATAGTCGACGACCATGGGGACACCGGACCGTGTGTCGCCGTCGAGACCGCCGCCGAACGCGTCGGGGAAGGCACCGCCCATCGCCACGTTCAGGATGATGAAGAAGCCGTGGTTGGTGGCGTTGGACCAGGTCGTGGCGTCCACCTGGCTCGCGTTGACCGAGTGGAACAGGGTGCCGTCGACGGAGAACCGGATCGTCTCCGGCGTCACCGAGCGGTCCCACTCCATGGTGTAGGTGTGGAAGCCGGACTGGCACGTCGTGTTGGGGCACGCGGTGGAGTTGCCGATGCCGGTCGTCTCGTTGCACGGCCCGCCCGGGTTGGTGCCGCAGTGCATGGTGGCCCACACGGTGTTGCGGCCCTGGACGTTCTCCATGATGTCCAGCTCGCCGACGCTCGGCCAGTTCTGGTAGTTGCCCCGGTAGGGGGCGCCCAGCATCCAGAACGCCGGCCAGTAGCCCTCGGCCGCCGTGCCGGTGACGTTCGGCATCTGGAGCCGCGACTCGACCCGCAGTTTTCCGCTCGCCGGGGGCTGGAAGTCGGTGCGGTTGGTCTCGATGCGGCCCGAGGTCCAGTTCCCGGCCGAGTCGCGGATCGGGGTGATGCGCAGATTGCCGTTGCCGTCGAGCGCGACGTTGTTGGTGCTGTTCGTCATCCTCTCGACCTCGCCGGTGCCCCAGTTGGCGGGGCCGCCCGGATAGCCCGTCCCCGTGGCGTACTGCCAGTTGGAGGTGTTGACGCCGGTGCCGGCGGTGCCGTTGAAGTCGTCGACGAAGACCTGGGTCCAGCCGGTGGGCGGCGGGGGCGCCGCGCCCTGCGCGGTCGTCGCCCAGGCCGTCGCCAGCGCCACCGCGGCGGCCATGGCGAGAAACGCGCGCCTGAGCGGGCGGCGACGTCTGATGGGTATGCCGGAGGTTTCACTCATAGCGGCCTCTTCGGGTGTACGGAGTGAAAGTGCGCGGGTGGGGGGAGCGCCTCGCGGAGTTGTTCTGAGAGCGCTCTCAGAGAACAGCGTGCGGTCAATGTGCGCTCAGGCGCTGCGGTCGTCAAGAGTTAAAGCGGAGAAAGTCCGTGCGGGAGGGGCGAGTTCACTCTGTGAAGATCGCTCCTTGTCGGCGGTCACCCGCCAAGAGGCGAGGTGACGGCCGGTCAGTCCCCGGCGGCGGAGGTGGACGGCCGGGCCGTCGGCTGGTCCGGGCGCACGGAGAGCGCCGTGTCCCCGGCCATCGCCACGATCGCGTCCTCGACGAGCAGCACGCTGGGCGGGGCCTCGGCCGCGATGTCCCCCGGGTCGTCGAGCGCGTCCGTGCGCCACAACTCGGCGCCCGTGCCGCCGTCCAGCGCCAGCAGCCGCCCGAACCGGTTGGCGAAGTAGACCTCGTCCCGGGCCTTCGACACCGCCGGAGCGGACAGGTTCTCCGTGTCCGTCGTCCGCTCCCACAGCTCCTTGCCACTGGTCGCCGACACGGCGGCGACCCACCCGTTGGTCCGCACGAAGTACACGACACCGTCCACCAGCGTCGCCGAGCCGCGCAGTGCCCGTTTCAGCGGAATCCGCGTGACCTTCCCGGTCTCCGGGTCCACCCGCAGGAACGCGTCGTACGGCCGCTCGTACCCGGCCTCGTACACCTCCTCGGTGGTCTCGGCCCCGAGGAACAGCGGCTGTCCGTCCACGGCGCCCAGGGCGAGCGACTTCTTGGGCAGCGGGGCGAGTTCCCGCCGCGTACCGTCGTCCGGATCGAGCCGTACGAGCGTGAACGGGTTGGTGTCGAGGAAGTCGGCGCCCTCCCAGCACAGGGCGTACGGGTCGCCGCCGAGCACCGTGGGAACGCAGTTCACCGCGCCGGGCACGGGCGACCGCCACAACTCCTTGCCCGCTGTGGAGTAGGCGACGATGTGCAGGTGGTCGGGCGTGAGGGTGAGGAGGCCGCCGTCGTAGAGGTGGACCTCCTCGTTCACGCTGATGGACCGGGCCCACCGCTGTTTCCCGGTCGCGGTGTCCAGGGCTGTCAGGCGCCGCCGGGTGGTGTCGGGTTCCTCGTAGGCATAGACCAGGCCGTCCCGCACACCGATGGGCCGCGACGTCTGGGGCAGGGTGCCGTGCC
Organism: Streptomyces sp. CA-210063; assembly: GCF_024612015.1. Classification (NCBI taxonomy): domain Bacteria; kingdom Bacillati; phylum Actinomycetota; class Actinomycetes; order Kitasatosporales; family Streptomycetaceae; genus Streptomyces; species Streptomyces sp. CA-210063. Next base: position 1,428,883 of record NZ_CP102512.1, on the reverse strand, counting down.
GCCAGCCCGTTTCTCCCGTGGCGGCGTCCACCTTCGTGACGACGAAGCCCGTACCGCCGCAGTACAGGTCCGTTCCGTCCGTCAGGCAGCCCGGTCGCTTGTAGCCGGTGGCGACGTACTCGGGAGGGAAGCCCTCGTCGTTCCGCAGCGGCGTACGCCACGGCTGCCAGCCCTCGGGGAGGGACGCCGAACGGTAACCGGCGGCGGTGTCGGACGACCTCGAGGTGTCCTTGTCGCCCGGGTACAGAAGCAGCGCGGCGCTCAGCGCGCCGACGGTCAGGGCGGCGCCGAGGCCGACGAGGAACAACTGCCGCTTGGCGCGGCGGCCCTCACCCCGGCTGTACGTCGTCGGGGCCACCGGCTCGGGCTCGGGAACGGCGGCGTCGGGGCGGGCATCCGTCGAGGTCGGCAACCCCAGGAAGAGGCGGTGCAGTTCGGTGAGGTCCGGCCGGGCCGCCGGGTCCTTGTCCAGACAGCGCTCGGCGATGCTCCGCAACGGCTCGGGCACCGCGTCCAGCTTCGGCGCCTCGAACATGACCTGGTAGCCCGCCAGATAGGGGCTCTCGGCCTTGAACGGGCTGTGCCCGCTGGCCGCGTACACCAGCAGCGATCCAAGGGAGAACACGTCCGAAGCCGGGGTGACGTCCCTCGGGGAGCGCAACTGCTCCGGCGACATGAACGGCGGGGTGCCGATCACCCGGCCGGTCACGGTGAGCGGCAGGTTGTCGCCGGCGCGCGAGATGCCGAAGTCGATGACGCGCGGCCCGTCCTCGGCGATGAGGACGTTCGCCGGCTTGAGGTCCCGGTGCACGACACCCGCCCGATGGATGTCCCGCAGCGCCTCGACGAGCCCGAGCGCGAGGCCCCGGATCCGGGCCCCGCCCAACGGGCCCTCCTCGCGCACCAGATCGAAGAGCGTCGGCCCCGGCACGTACAGCGTCGCCATCCACGGCCGGGCGGCCTCCGGGTCGGCGTCCACCACGGGGGTGGTGAACGCCCCGCTCACCCGGCGCGCCGCCGCGACCTCCTGCCGGAACCGGGACCGGAACTCCTCGTCGTCGCAGTACTGGGCGTGCACCAGCTTGATCGCGACCCGCCGCCCCGACTCGGACCGGGCGAGGTAGACGACCCCCATGCCACCCGCGCCGAGCCGGTTCTCCAGGACGTATCCGCCTATGACAGTGGGATCGTCGTCCCTCAGCGGCATTTCCCACCACGCTCTTGTTCCGTACGGCAGCTGCGGCGGATCAGCCTAGGGGATGCGGCAGGTGGCGCTGGACCAGGGGCCTCGGAGAGCGCTCCCGGGCTCTCCGCGGAGGCGTCCGTGGCGCCGTCGCACCCGGTCGGCATCGGGGGCGCGGCGGCTGAGATCCCGGTGAGGACGTCCGGCGGACGGCCGGCGAGCCCGCCCGGGCGGGCCGTGCCGTACCGGTGGCCGTACCGGTGGCCGTACCGGTCCCGCCGGTGACTTATTCGATGGCTCCGCCCGGTCCGAGCCGCTACTTTCCCCTCATGGCGGAGACTCACGGCACGTGCACGGACCGATTCGCCCCGGTGCGCGAGGCGCTCGCCGCCTCGCTGGACGACAAGGACGTGGGGGCCTCGGTCGCCGTGTACGTGGACGGTGAGCCGGAGGTCGACCTGTGGGGCGGCCACACCGACGCGGCCCGCACCACACCGTGGGAGCGGGACACCATCACCCACGTCTGGTCCACGACCAAGACGATGACGGCCCTGTGCGTGCTGATGCTCGCCGACCGGGGCGAACTGGACCTGACCGCGCCGGTGGCCACGTACTGGCCCGAGTTCGCCGCGGCGGGCAAGGAGAACGTCCGCGTCAGTCATGTGCTCTCGCACACGGCCGGCCTGCCCCGCTTCGACGCGCCCACGACCCTGGAGGACCTGTACGACTGGCCGACGGCCACCTCCCGGCTCGCCGCGCAGGCACCGGCCTGGGAGCCCGGCACCGAGGCCGGCTACCACGCCGTCACCCAGGGGTATCTGCTCGGGGAGATCGTCCGCCGGGTCACCGGCCGTACCCTGGGCACCTTCCTCGCCGAGGAGGTCACGGGCCCGCTGGGCGCCGACTTCCACATCGGCCTGACCGCCGAGCACGACCACCGGGTCGCGCCGATCCTCGCGCCGCCCTCCTCCGCACCCCGCGGCGGCCCGCCGCCCAACCCCGCCATACCGGACGGCACCGCCAACACGAGCGCCTGGCGCCGCGCCGAGATCCCGGCCGCGAACGGCCACGGCAACGCCCGCTCGGTCGCCGCCGTGCAGTCACTGCTGGCCTGCGGCGGCGCGGCCCGGGGCGTGCGCCTGCTGTCGGAGAAGGGGTGCGAGCGTGCCCTGGAGGAGCAGTTCAGCGGTACGGACCGGGTCCTGCGCGTACCGATGCGCTACGGCATGGGATACGGCCTCAACGGCGGCCAACTCCCCAACCCCCGCACCGCTTTCTGGGGCGGCTGGGGCGGCTCGATCGTCCTGGTCGACCTCGACGCCCGGATGGCCGTGGCGTACATGATGAACCAGATGATCGACGACGGCGGACTCGGCGACGACCGGGCGTTCCTGATCCTCGCGGCCGTCTACGAGGGCCTGTCGGCCTGAACCCGACCGCGTAGCCGTCATCGGCGGCACCACCGCACCGGCCCCGGGGTTTCCCCGGGGCCGGTGTGCGGCGTGGCACGGCCTTCTGGCAAGATCATTCGATCTCGGTGGAACCAGAACCCCGCATTCCCCCTCTCTAGGGTCGGGGGGCGCACAATTGATCACCTGCGACCTCTGTGACCAGCCGCAACAAGGTGTTCATGCCCTGTGCATGGTTTTGCTCCGAGCGCCCCGTCCACCATCGGATCACGAACCACCCGCCGACCATCACCCAGGAGTTCGCATGCCCAGCCGTCGTCGTTTTCTCGCCGGGACCGCCGCCGTCGGCGTGACCGGGGCGGCGGCCGGCTGTGTCGCGCACGAGGGACGCAAGGCCGGTGTCCGGGACGTCGCCGTTCCGCAGGTGAGCCGGCCGTCCGCGTCGGTCGTGCCCGCCGCCCGGACCCCGTCGCAGCGGCTGAACTTCGTGGTCGTCCTCGCGGACGACCTCGGCTACGGCGAACTCGGCTCCTACGGCCAGAGGCTGATCGACACCCCGCGCCTGGACGCCCTGGCCGCCGAGGGACTGCGCTTCACCGACGCCTACTCCGCCGCCCCCGTCTGCGCCCCTTCCCGTTGCTCCCTGCTCACCGGCCTGCACAGCGGCCACGCCACCGTCCGCGAGAACCCCTGGGGTCCGGGGGGTCAGGGCGCGCTCACCGAGCAGGACTTCACCTTCGCGGAGGCCCTGCGCGCCCTCGGCTACCGCACCGGACTCATCGGCAAGTGGGGCTTCGGCCCCGAGGAGCCGAACCAGCCGAGCCACCCCAACTCCCGTGGCTTCGAGGAGTTCTACGGCTATCTGACGCACAAGCACGCGCACGACTACTACCCGACGTACCTCTGGGACAACGGCAAGAAGCAGAGCATCCCCGAGAACCGGGACGACGCCCGCAAGATCTACGCCCCCCACCTCATCGAGGACCGCGCCCTCGGCTTCGTCGACGCCCACAAGGACCAGCCGTTCCTGCTGTTCCTCGCCCCGACCGTGCCGCACGCCCCGAGCCTCGCCCCGAAGCTCGGCGCGTACGCCGACGAGCCCTGGACCCGCCCCGACAAGGCGCACGCGGCCCAGGTCACCGGCCTCGACACCCTCGTCGGCAACATCGTGGACCGGCTCAAGGCACACGGCATCGCCCGGCGCACCGTCGTCCTCGTCACCAGCGACAACGGCCCCCACGAGGAGGGCGGCACCAACCCCGACCTCTTCGACGGCAACGGCCCGCTGCGCGGCTACAAGCGCAACCTGTACGAAGGCGGCATCCGCGTCCCGCTCATCGCCTGGTCCCCGCAGCGTGTCCCGGTCGGCACCACCGACCGGCCGACCCCGCTGATCGACCTGCTGCCGACCCTCGCCGAACTCGCCGGCGCGCCCGCCCCGTCGGACATCGACGGGCTCTCCGTGGCACCGCTGCTGCGCGCCGGCGCCGCCGAGGCGGCCCGCCACGACCACCTGTACTTCTACCGCAACCACAGCGGCGTCACCCCGCGCGCCGACCGGGTCGACCGGGGCCGGACGCGGCACGTGGCCGAGGCGGTGCGGCGCGGCGACCTCAAGGCGGTGCGGTTCGCTCCGGGCCAGGACCGGAACGCGCCCGACAGCCGGTGGGAGGTCGAGCTGTACGACCTCGCCAAGGACCCCGGCGAGCAGCGCGACCTCGCGGCGGCGCGGCCCGCCCAGGCCGACGCGCTGGTGCGGCTGATGCGGTCCTCGTGGGTGGACGACTACCGGCGCAAGCCCTACGGAGTCACCCTGCAAGTGGCCCGGGAGAGCGGGAAGTTCCTCGTCACCGCGACCTTCGCCAACGGCTCCGCCCGGCCCTGGACCGCCGCCCGCCTCGCCCTCGTCGCACCGAACCACTGGCAGGTGCGCAACCTCGGCCCGGTCACCACGGACCGCATCCGCTCCGGCGGCCGCTTCGTCACCCGCTGGGAGGTCACCCCGGCCGCGGACGCCGGCCAGGGTTGGCTCACCGCGCGGGGCACGGCCACGCACGCGGGCGCGACGGTGACGTACGCGGCGCAGGCGGTGGCCAGGAAGTAGGTGCCGGCGGGCCGGCCGCCGGTCAGGAAGGAGCGGTGCCCCGGCCCGGGATCAGTGACCCCCGCCGGGGTTCGTCCGGCCGCCAGCCCAGCGCCCGGGAGATCCCGCGCGCGGCCACCCGTACCGCCGGCGTCAACACCGGTACCTGGGCGCCTGCCTGGGGCACCACGACCGACACGGCGGCGACCACGGCCCCGCCCGGCCCGCGCACCGGGGCGGCCACCGACAGCGCGTCCTCGGTGACCTGACGGCTGCTCACCGCCACGCCCGTACGCCGGACTTCGGCGAGTACGCGCCGCAACCGGGGCCCGTCGATGATGGTGTACGGCGTGAAGGAGGCCAACGGCGCCTGGCAATAGGCCTCTTGGGACGAGGGGTCGCCGTGCGCGAGGAGGGCCAGGCCCACGCCCGTGGCGTGCAGGGGCCAGCGGGCGCCGACCCGGATGTGGACGCCGACGGCGGAGCGTCCGGAGAGCCACTCGATGTAGACGACCTCGTCGCCGTCGCGCACCGCCAGCTGCACGTTCTCGTGCGTGGCCTCGTACAGGTCCTCCAGGTACGGCAGCGCGATCTGCCGCAGGGCGAGCCCGCGCGGGGCGAGCGCCGCGACCTCCCAGAGCCTGAGCCCGACGTGGTAGACCCCGGACGGGTCCCGCTCCAGGGCACCCCACTCGGTGAGCGCGCCCACCAGCCGGTGCGCCGTGGTGAGCGTCAGCCCGGCACGGCGGCTGATGTCGGTGAGGGAGAGCGCCGGATGATCGTGGTCGAAGGCGGCCAGCACGGCGAGCAGCCGGTCGGGGGCGGAGCGGGTGGCTCCCGTCGGCGCGCTCTGCTGGGGCATGGGCCCCGGCGACGGGAGCGCGTCGGTGGTCATCGGCATGGTGTCACCCCAGTCCGGCTTCGGCGACCTTCTGCAGCAGTACGTGGAGTGTCTCGCGCTCGGCGGTGTCGAGGGGCTCCAGCAGCTCGTTCGTGACGCGCTGCCCGGCCTCGTCGGTGTCGCGCAGGAAGGACCGGCCGTCCTCGGTGAGGACGATGATCCGGCTGCGGCGGTCGTCGGGGGAGGGGCGCCGCTCGGCGAAGCCCAGCTTCTCCAGGTCGTCCACCAGGCCCACGATCGCGCTCGGGTCATAGCCGAGCGAGGCGCTCAGCTCGCGTTGCAGCGCGCCCGGTGAGGTGGCGAGGAAACGCAGCAGCGCGTAGTGCCGCAGCCGCAGGCCCGACTCCTGGAGGGACGAGTTGAACAGCTGCCCGGACCGCAGGCCCAGGCGGTACAGCAGATAGCCCGTGTCCGCGTGCAGCCCGCGCATCCACGGCTCATGCCCATCGATCGAGGCGGCGTCCTGCGTCTGCTGGCCGGCGATGGCGGGCTCCCTGGTCGAGGCCCCGGGGGGCGTACGTATTTCCCCCAGCATGACGCAACGCCCGGGGAACAACAACTATTGACGTCAACAACTATTGCTCTTAGCTTCGATCTCGTAGCCGCAGTCGGCCGGCGCTTCGCGGCGTCGACCGTCGCACCCCATCCGAAGGGATCCCCTCGTGCCCAGCATCGATCTCACCGGCAAGGTCGCCGTCGTCACGGGCAGTGGCCGTGGCCTCGGCCTCGCCTACGCACAGGCCCTCGCCGCCGCCGGTGCCTCCGTCGTCGTCAACGACATCGACGAGGCCGTGGCCGAGGCGGCCGTGAAGTCCATCACCGAGGCAGGCGGCAAGGCCGTGGCCGAGGTCGTCGCCGTCGGTACGACCGAGGCGGCGGACCGGCTGGTGGGCCGCGCGGTGGAGGAGTTCGGACGGCTCGACATCCTGGTCACCAACGCGGGCATCCTGCGCGACAAGGTCCTGTGGAAGATGTCGGACGACGACTTCGACGCGGTGATCACCACCCACCTCAAGGGCACCTTCACCTGCGCCCGCGCCGCCGCGATCCGTATGCGCGAGCAGGGCGAGGGCGGCTCCCTGATCCTCGTCGGCTCCCCGGCCGGCCAGCGCGGCAACTTCGGCCAGACGAACTACGCCGCCGCCAAGGCCGGCATCGCGGCCTTCGCCCGCACCTGGGCGATGGAGCTGGGCCGCGCGAACATCACCGTCAACGCGATCGTCCCGGTCGCCGCCACCGCCATGACCGAGACCATCCCGGTCTTCGCCCCGTACGTCGAGGCGCTGCGCGAGGGCAAGCCGTTCCCGGACTTCCTGCGCAAGGGCGAGGGCTTCGGCACCCCCGAGGACTGCGCGGCGCTCGTCCCGTTCCTCGCTTCCGAGGCCGCCCGCGGTGTCACCGGCCAGGCCATCGGCATCGGCGGCGACAAGGTGGCACTCTGGTCGCATCCGCAGGAGATCAAGACGGCGTACGCGAACGGCGGCTGGACCCCCGAGGCCCTCGCCGACGTCTGGCCGACCTCGCTGGGCGCCGAGCCGCAGACCGTGGGCATCCCCGCCCCGAAGATCCCGGAGGCGTGATGAGCCCCGACAGGCCCGCCATGGACGTCGAGGAACTGGTCGCGATCGACGTCCACACCCACGCGGAGGTGTCCTCCAAGGGCAACTCCTCCCTGGACGACGATCTGCACGACGCCTCCTCCGCCTACTTCAAGGTCGAGGGCAAGCGGAAGCCGACCATCGAGGAGACGGCCGCCTACTACCGCGAGCGGAAGATGGCCGCCGTGATCTTCACGGTGGACGCCGAGTCCGCGACCGGCACCGAGCCCGTCCCGAACGAGGAGGTCGCCGAGGCGGCCGCCGCCAACGCGGACGTGCTCATCCCCTTCGCCTCCATCGACCCCTTCCGCGGCAAGGCGGGCGTGAAGCGGGCCCGCCGTCTGGTCGAGGAGTACGGGGTGAAGGGCTTCAAGTTCCACCCCAGCATCCAGGGCTTCTTCCCCAACGACCGCTCGGTGGCGTACGACCTGTACGAGGTCATCGAGGAGACGGGCACGATCGCCCTCTTCCACACCGGCCAGACGGGCATCGGCGCCGGCGTCCCCGGCGGCGGTGGCATCCGCCTGAAGTACTCCAACCCGCTGCACGTGGACGACGTGGCCGCCGACTTCCCGCATCTGAAGATCATCCTGGCGCACCCGTCCTTCCCCTGGCAGGACGAGGCGCTCGCGGTGGCCACACACAAGCCGGGTGTGCACATCGACCTGTCCGGCTGGTCGCCGAAGTACTTCCCGCCGCAGCTGGTGCAGTACGCGAACACCCTGCTCAAGGACAAGGTGCTCTTCGGCTCGGACTACCCCGTCCTCACCCCCGACCGCTGGCTCGCCGACTTCGAGAAGCTGCCGATCAAGGACGAGGTCAAGCCGAAGATCCTGAAGGAGAACGCCGCCCGGCTGCTCGGACTGACGAAGCCATGACGAAACCGTGAGGGACACACCCCATGTGCAATGACGGACAGGGGCACAGACATGCGCAATGAGGGACTGGGGTCGTGGCCCGCCCGCCGGGCCCGCAAGACCCCGCAGCGCACCGCGCTGATCCACGGTGACACGAGCATCACCTACGGAGAGCTCTACGAGCGCACCACGCGCCTCGCCCACGCCCTGCGCGCCTCCGGCGTACGCCGCGGCGACCGGATCGCCTACCTCGGTCCGAACCACCCCTCGTACCTGGAGACGCTGTTCGCCGCCGGCACCCTCGGCGCGGTCTTCGTCCCGCTCAACACGCGCCTCGCGGGCCCCGAGATCGCCTACCAGCTGGCGGACTCCGGGGCCAAGGCGCTGGTGTACGCCTCCGCGTTCACCGGGATCGTCGCGGGACTGCCGGGCAGCAGTGACGTCCGTACGTACGTCGAGGTCGGCAGCGAGTACGAGGCGCTGCTCGCCGACGCCGAGGACGAGCCGATCGACCAGCCCGTCACCGCCGACGACACCTGCATCATCATGTACACCTCGGGGACGACGGGCCGCCCCAAGGGCGCGATGCTCACGCACGGCAACATCATCTGGAACGCCGTCAACGTCCTCGTCGACCAGGACGTCATCACCGACGAACGCGCCCTGGTCTCCGCCCCGTTGTTCCACACGGCCGGGCTGAACATGCTCACCCTGCCGGTGCTGCTCAAGGGCGGCACGTGCGTCCTGGTCGAGGCCTTCGTCCCGGAGGCCACCTTCGACCTGATCGAACGGCACCGGATCACGTTCATGTTCGGCGTGCCGACCATGTTCGACCAGATCGGCCGGCACCCGCGCTGGGCGGACGCCGACCTGTCGTCGCTGCGCATGCTCTCCTGCGGCGGCTCCCCGGTCCCGACCCCGCTCATCGCCAAGTACCAGGAGCGCGGGCTCACCTTCCTCCAGGGCTACGGCATGACGGAGGCGGCCCCCGGCACGCTCTTCCTCGACGCGGAGCACGCCGTGAGCAAGGCCGGTTCGGCGGGCGTGCCGCACTTCTTCAGCGATGTGCGGGTCGTACGGCCGGACATGACACCGGTCGACGTCGACGAGCCCGGCGAGGTCGTCGTCCGCGGACCGCATGTCATGCCCGGCTACTGGGGGCTGCCCGAGGAGACGGCCGCGGTCTTCGCCGACGGCTGGTTCCGCAGCGGGGACGCCGCGCGGGTCGACGAGGACGGCTACGTCTTCATCGTCGACCGCATCAAGGACATGATCATCTCGGGGGGCGAGAACATCTACCCCGCCGAGATCGAGGACCAGCTCCTCGCCCACCCCGACATCGTCGAGTGCGCGGTCATCGGCGTACCGGACGACAAGTGGGGCGAGGTGCCGCGCGCGGTCGTGGTGCCGCGTGAGGGCGCCGACCTGGACCCGGACGAGGTGCTGGCCTCGCTGGCCGGACGGCTCGCCAAGTACAAGATCCCGAAGTCGGTGGTGGTCGCGGACGAACTCCCGCGCACCGCCTCCGGAAAGCTCCTCAAGGCCAGGGTGCGCAAGCGCTACGGCACCGACTCTTAGCCAAGGAACCTCATATGAGCATCACCGTCAACGGCATCGACGAACTCAAGAAGCTCGCCGGCAGCGACCTCGGCACGAGTGAGTGGATCGAGGTCACTCAGGAGCGCATCAACACGTTCGCCGACGCCACGGGGGACCACCAGTGGATCCACGTGGACCCGGAGAAGGCGGCGGCCGGCCCCTTCGGGGCGCCCATCGCCCACGGGTACCTGACCCTTTCGCTGTTCATCCCGCTCTTCACCGAGCTGCTGGATGTCGAGGGGGTCTCGACGAAGGTCAACTACGGACTGAACAAGGTGCGTTTTCCGTCGCCGGTGAAGGTGGGGTCGAAGATCCGCCTGGTGGGCAAGCTCGCCTCGGTCGAGGATGTGCCGGGTGGGGTGCAGATCACCGTCGACGGCACGATCGAGATCGAGGGTGCGCCCAAGCCCGCGGCTGTGCTGCAGAGCCTGTCTCGGTTCTACGCGTGAGGATGGTGGGGAACTGCGGGACCGTCGTGGCTGGTCGCGCAGTTCCCCGCGCCCCTTCAGGGCGCGTCCCTCAGCCTCCTGACACGTCCACGAACACCGGGTTCGAGTAGAACCACGTGTCCTCCCACGGGTCGCCGTTGCCCGGCTCGTGGGGGATCGGGCCGTGCGGGTCGATGGACGCGCCCAGGTAGCCCGGCCCGTTCCGCTTGCCGTCGCTGCCGCGCAGGCGGACGTAGAAGGACTCCGCCCCGGCCGTGAGCGGGATGCGGAGGGTGTACGTGCCCTTGCGGCCGCTCACGTCCCACGTGCGCACCACCTTGGTGGCGGGGGCCTGCCAGGCGTCGCGGTCGGTCACCGGGCCGCGCACCGCGCCCCGGATGACGTCGACGTGGGCCAACTCCGGGAGGATTCCCTGGGCGTTGGGGCGGGAGGCGGTCGTCACGGTCACCGTCAGCGTGAGCTTCTCGCCCTTGCGGACACGCAGTCGGCCGCCCAGGGTGACGCCTCGGCCGTGGTCGCGGTCGCGCTTCACGCGCACGTCCAGGCCGTCGAGCAGATGGCCGTGGTCGAGCCAGACGCGGCCCGCCCGCAGGCCCGCCATCACCGCGCGGTAGCCGTAGCGGGTCACGCCGACATGGGTGCGGCTGAACTGGCCGGGCCAGAAGTCGCTGCCGGGCTGCGGGGTGCTGGTGTTCACCGGGTCGGGCAGCCTGCCGGTGTTGTCGAAGGTCTGCCCGGCCGCCCAGTCGCCGTTCTTCCAGGTGTCGAAGACGATCCGGTGGGCGTCCGAGTTGGTGGTGATCGAGAACAGCTTGCCCTCGGCGAGCATGGCGTCCCAGAGGCCTCCCACGGTCGCCGTCGACCAGTCGAAGCCGCCGTAGGTGAGGTACGCCTCCGCCGGGTAACCGGGCCACGACTGGGCCGACGGCTTGTTCTCGTACTCGCCGCGCATCGAGGTCGCCCCGCGCCAGCCGGGGATCGCCGCGCCCTGGGCGCCGGGCGCGCCCTCCATGCCGATCATGATCTCGGGGGCCGCGTCCCGCCAGTTCCGCATCTCGTGCGGGGAGTCGATGCCCAGGCGCAGGGGGTGGTTGGCCAGCACCAGTACGTCGTCGACGTACCCCGTACGGCGCTGCTCGGCCAGCCACTTGATGGCCTTGACGGCGTGCTCCTCGTTGCGGGCGGTGTTCGCGCCGCCCACGGAACCGTCCGTGTAGCCCAGCAGCTTGCCGTCGTACGCGCTCTCGAAGCGGGTGAGGAGGTCGACCTCGTGCGGGCCGGGGGTCGTGAAGACCGTGCAGTGCTCGGCGGCCGGGATGTACCACTCCAGGCCCTGGAAGATCAGCTGGCGCGGGTTCTCGGCGCGGGCCTTCAGGATCTCCTTGTGCTCCAGCGCGGCCCCGAAGTCGGCGTGCCCGAAGTTGGAGTGCTCGGTGAACACCATCCAGTCGAGGCCGTACTTGGCGCCCGCCGCGGCCAGTTGGGAGAACGTGTACTTGGCGTCATGGCTGTACACGGTGTGGATGTGGTGGTCGCCGACGAGGTAGGCGAGGCGCGGGTCGTCGCCGCCGTAGTGCGGGGAGCCGGCGGAGGCGACGGCCGGTGCCGCGAGGGAGCCCGCGGCGCCCAGGGCGAAGGCGGTGCCGAAGAGGCCCGCGCCGCGCAGGAGTCCACGGCGGGACACGCCCTGCGGGTCGAGGTCGGCGGGGGAGACGGACGGATCGGCCCAGACGGGCAGTTGCTGCTCGGACATGGTGGTGGGAAGGCCCTTCCGGGGTCTCAGTGATTCATGAACGACTTGACGGGCAGCGCCCGTTCGACGATGCGGACGTCACCGAGCCGTCCGTGCAGGATCTGGTCGATCCTGCCGCCGTACTCGTAGCCGCCGAGCAGCCAGGGGAGGCCGACGGAGGTGAGGCCCACGGCGGGGGCGTGCGGGTTGCGGGCGACCGGGCAGCCCTGCACGTACATCGTGGTGTGCCTGCCGTCGTTGACGACGGCGACGTGCCACCACCGCTCCGGTGCCGTCTCGTCGCCCCAGTTGGTGGCGATGCCCTGCTGGTTGAGCGGCCGCACCGCCCACTGCGGCCCCGGGCCGTCGGAGAGGGACAGCGTGGCGAGCGGCTCGTCGGGGTCGCCCTCGGTCTTGCCGGCGGCGCCACCCGTGCCGGTGCGGCTGACCAGACCGCCCCAGGCGTGGTGCGCGGGGTCCCAGTCGGCGGGCAGCCGGTAGAACGCCTCGATGGTGTAACCGTCCCTGAACGTCGCCGAGTTGAGCGGCGCCCCGTCGACCGTACGCAGATACGCGCCCCGCAGCGGCGACTTGTAGCCCTGGAACTCCAGGCTGCCGTGTCCGGGCTGGTCGGGGTGGTGGTCGGCGGACCAGCCCAGCTCGCCGCCGCCCACCGAGACGAGCGTGAGGTCGTTGCCGCGCCCGGAGAGATCCCGCACGGTGTCCGTCGCGGGTGCCTCGAAGCGCCAGTAGGCGACCGTGCCCGGGAGCAGCATCCGCGACACGGGCCGTGCCGGACGAGCCGGCACCGGGGCGAAGCCGGAGAAACGTTCGGCGAAGTCGATGTCGACCGAGAACCGGTCGGCGTCGCCGCTCAGTTCCATCTCCTGCCGCTCCAGCTCGTTGAGCCCCTTCGCGGCACGGCCCAGGATCCACGGGGAGACGGTCTCCACGTCGATGGTGTTCCGGTCGAGGTCGAAGCGGTACAGGCGGATCATCGCCGCGCCGCCGAAGTACCGGTTCTGGTAGTTCGTCAGGTGGAGGTGGACCTCGTTGCCCGCCGCGTTCTCGCGGGTCGCGCGGGCCGCCGGCCAGTAGTGGCCGTTGAGGGTCAGGAAGATCTGGTCGTGGTCCTCGATCAGCCGGTCCCACAACTGCTGCCCGTACGACGACAGGGTGTCGTCGTCGACGACCAGTTCGTGCGTGGTGAGGATCACCGGCGTCTTCGGATGCCGGGCGATCACGTCCTCGGCCCAGGCGTACCCCTGCGCCGACAGCCGCCAGTCCAGCGCGAGCACCATCCACTCACGCCCGGCGGCCCGGAACAGGTGGAAGGTGTTGTAGCCGTCGGGGGAGGCGCCCCCGAACGTCTTCTTGCCCTGGAAGCGCCGGGGCCCGAACGCGTCCAGGTAGGGGGTCGCGCCGCGCTGGTCGTTCGTCGACGACTTCACGTCGTGGTTGCCCGCGAGGACGCTGTAGCCCACGCCTCGCCGGTCCAGGAGTGCGAACGCCTCACTGATCGCGGTGACTTCGGCCTGTGCGCCGTTCTCCGTGAGGTCGCCCAGGTGGGAGAGGAAGACGATGTTCTCCTCCCCCCCGTGCTCCAACAGATAACGCAGCGACGCCTCGACGGGCGCCTTGTCGATGCTCGGCCCGTCGAAGAGGTACTGCGTGTCGGGCATCACCGCCAGTGTGAAGCGGCGGCTGTCCGGGTCGGGCCGCCACCGTGCGGTGGAGGCCGCGGACTCGGCGCCGGCGGCCTGCGCGGTGGCCGCCGGCAGCGTGGCGGCGGTGGTGGCCGCCGCCCCCACCAGCGCGGTCGCGCGCAGGAACTGGCGTCTGCCCGCGCCTGCCTGGGCCGCCTCGCCCTGGTCGTGCTCATGCGAAGTACACACGTGTGCTCCGTAGGAAGGTTCGTGAGAGAGGAAGGAAGGAACGAGGGGGATGGGATCAGAGCGCGCGCAGCGTCCACGACCAGCGGTGGACACCCGGCGGAACGAGATACGCGGGCGAGGTGTCGGGCCCGCACGACGCCGTGCCCAGCCCTCGGTGTGCCGCGTCGATGTGCACCACGCACCCCGGCCGCGGCGCCAGTTCGTCGTGGTGCGCGGCGGCTGCCAGATCGGTGGCGCGATGGCGGGTCGCCGAGACCTGCCGGGGCCGGTCCAGCCGTACGCCCAGAGCATGCCGGCCTCCGCTGAGCGTGAAGTGCCGTACGCCGTGCCGGCCCCCGCTCTCCTGCGGCCGCAGATAAGGGGTGAACAACTCGTCGACGGCGGCCGAGTGGTGGCCGACGGGCGCCCCGGCCGCGCGGTCCGGGTAGCTCTCCCAGGGACCCTGGCCGTACCAGGCCAGGTGGTCGAAGCCGCCGACGGTCTCGAACACCGTGCCGACGCGGGCCACGTCCGTCAGCTCCTCGGGCAGGACGGCCGTCTCCTCGACGAGCACCCGGCCGTCCACCAGCGCCGTGAACGTCTGCTCGTGCTCGACGGCCCCGGCCCCCGTCATCCAGCGGGACCGGACCCGCACGGTGGAACCCTTGCGCTCCACGGCGACCGGCTCGCGCTCGACGCGGTCCAGACCCAGTTCACGCCAGCGCCCGGCCATGCCGCCGAGGACGTCGTTGTCGGTCGGGGCCCGCCACAGGCTCAAGCCCGGCGGGGAGGCGAGCAGCGGGTGCAGCAGCAGCCCGTTCTCGTCCGTCTCCGGCGGGGGGATGTGCCCGAGCTCCTCCTCGGCGCCCACCACCGGCTCGCCCGCGTCCGCCTCGTACCACTGGATCTGCGGGCAGCACACCTCGGTGCCGCGCGGTGCCCAGGGCTCGTCGGCGGCGGTCGTCACGCGCAGCGTCAGCCAGATCTCACCGGCCCCGCCCGGCACCTCGGGCCGGTCGATGACGGCCGAGCCGCCGGGCGGTACGGCGGGCAGCTGGGCCGGCACCGTCCAGGTCCCGCCGTCGGCCGCCGCGAACTCCCACTCGGCGGCCAGCCACGACAGATCGCGGAAATGCTGCCGGTTGTGCACCCGCAGGACCCGCCAGGTGCCCTCGCCCTCCACGGACAGCCGCACCGGGGCGGCGATCTCCCGGTGCTCGAACATCACCGGCTTGGGCGTGCGGTCGGGGAAGACGACCCCGTCGGCGATGAAGGCGCCGTCGTGGATCGTCTCGCCGAAGTCGCCGCCGTAGGCCCAGCGCAGGCCGGGGCCGGCGACTCCGTTCTCGTACAGCCCGACGCCACCGCGCCCGGCCGGTCTGCCATCGCTCACCCGCTGGAGAATGCCGTGGTCCCAGAACTCCCAGATGAACCCGCCCTGAAGACCTGGGGTGCCCTCGATGGCGGCCCACGTGTCGGCCAGGGTGCCGTTGCTGTTGCCCATGGCGTGCGAGTACTCGCACTGGATCAGCGGCCGGGTCTGCTCACCCGACAGCGCGTGCGCCACACAGTCCTCGATGGGCGCGTACATCGGGCAGGCGATGTCGGAGGCGTCGTCCGTGGCCGCCCAGTCCAGCTTCGCGGCACCCTCGTACTGCACCGGCCGCGTCGGATCGTGGCGTCGCAGCCAGCCCGCCGCCGCGTCGTGGTTGGCCCCGTAGTCGGACTCGTTGCCCAGCGACCAGACGATCACCGACGGATGGTTCTTGTCCCGCAGCGCCATACGGGAGACGCGGTCCACGAAGGCGCCCAGATAGCGCGGGTCGTCGGCGATCTCATGGGCGTGGTCGTGCGACTCGATGTCCGCCTCGTCGACGACGTAGAAGCCGAGCTCGTCCGCGAGGTCGTACAGGGCGGGGTCGTTCGGGTAGTGCGCGGTACGGATCGCGTTGAAGCCGAACCGCTTCAGCGTGAGCAGGTCCGCGCGCATGTCCTCGTACGACACCGTCCGCCCCGTCAGCGGGTGGAAGTCGTGCCGGTTCACGCCCCGGAGGTAGACCCGCTCCCCGTTGACCAGCAGGTCCCGGCCGCGGATCTCGACCTCGCGGAAGCCGATCCGGTGGTGCGAGGTGTCGGCGACCGTGCCGTCGGCGCGGTGCAGGCGGACGGTGAGGTCGTACAGCTCGGGGGTCTCGGCGTTCCAGGTCCGTACGTCGGGGACGACCGTCCCCATACGGGCCTCGCCGAGGAAGTCGGAGACCCGCTCGTCCTCGGCGTTGAGCCGGTCGAACTCGCGGTCCTGGGCGAGCAGTCGACCGTCCAGTTCCCCGCTGACGTACCACCCCTCGGGCAGCGCGCCCGCCCCCGCGGCCGAGCGCACCCAGCAGTCCACCCGCAGCTCCCCGTCGCACCGCGTCCGCACGCTGACGTCCGCGAGATACAGCGGATCGGTGGCGTACAGCAGCACCGAGCGGGTGATCCCGCCGAGCCACCACTGGTCCTGGTCCTCGATGTGCGAGGCGTCGGACCACTTCACCACCGTGAGCCGCACGGTGGCCCTCTCCCCGGGGAGGACCAGGTCCGAGAGGTCGAACTCGGCGGCCAGATGGGAGTCCTTGGAGATGCCGACGGGCCGCTGGTCCACGTGGACCAGCAGCACGCTCTCGGCGGCGCCGACATGGAGGACGATCCGGCGGCCGGCCCAGTCGGCGGGTATGTCGATCTCCCGCTCGTACACACCGGTCGGGTTCTCGGCCGGCGAACCCGGCGGGAACTGAGCCCACGGCATCCGGACGTTGGTGTACTGCGGGGGGTCCTCCGCCACCTGGAGGGCCCAGGAACCGGGAAGTCGGGCCCACGACCAGCCGGGGCCCGGTTCTCGCTCGGGCGACGGCAGGAGCTGGAACCGCCAGCGGCCGTCGAGCGACAGCGCCTGGGCGCGCCGGTCGACGGCGTTCATGGGCAGCCGCCCCCAGGAGGTCACCTCAGGTGCTTCCCAGGGGCGCAGGGCGAAGAGCGCGTCGGTCATGACCGTTCCGAAGTGGGTGGTGGCGGAGGGGACGTGGCCGACCAGGGCAGGACCCGGCCCTGGAGGCCCCAGGCGGGGTCGACGGGGATGCCGAGACGGTCCAGGACGGTGGGGGCGATGTCGATGAGGCGGGGCGATTCCAGCAGGGTGCCGCCGGGCGTTCCAAGCCTTCCAGGCTTTCCGGGCGTTCCGGTCCTTCCGAGGGTTCCGGGCTCGGCGAGGACGACGAAGACCTCTCGCTCGGCACGTGTGTCGCCCCCGTGGCCGCCCGTGTCGAGATGTCCGTGGTCCGTGGTGACCACCACCGTCCAGTGCTCGTCCGCACGGGCGGGGTCGGAGCGCCGGGCCTCGACGGCGTCCAGCAGCCGCCCGAGGTGGGCGTCCTGGGCGAGGAGGGCCCGGTCGTAGGCGGGGCTGAGGGGGCCCGTGGCGTGGCCGGCCTCGTCGGTGGCGCCGAAGTACGCGAACACGACGTCCGGGTCGTCCTCGGTGAGCCACCGCACGACGGTATCGGCGACAAGGCGGTCCGCGCTCCCGTAACCGTCGGACTCGCCGTCGTACCGCACGCGGCTGCCGATGGCGGGGCCGAGGATGCCGCGGCGGACCAGCTCCGGCCAGGACACCGCGGCCACCGCACGCAGACCGGGCCGCGCGGTGACGGCCCGGCTGAGGAAGTCGGGGTAGCGGGCGTAGTCGGCGCCGGTGAAGTCGTTGCCGGTCACCCCGTGCCGGTCGGGCCACACCCCGGTCAGCACGCTCGACCAGCCGGGGCCGGAGTCGGTGTAGGCCATGCTGGTGGACGGCCCGTTCTCGGCCTGGCCGTCCACCTCGCCGTAGGGCAGCAGGCTGCTGCCGTGGGCGCCCGCGGCCATCAAGCCGTGCAGCACGGGTGCCGTGGCCGGCGCGCGAAGGGGGACGGGGGTCTTCCCGGCCGGAGGCCGTGGGAGGGGCAGCCGGTCGTAGCGCACCCCGTCCATCCCCACCACGAGGACCTTGGCGCGCCCCGGCCGTCCCGCGCCGACGACATCCACCACCGCACCCCCCTCACTCGACACCGGTTCAGCTGCCCTGGACCGCGCCTTCGGTGGCGCCCGCGATGAACCCGCGCGCGAAGACGCTGAAGACGACGACCAGGGGGATGGCCGCCATGAGCACACCGGCCATGACCATGCTGTAGTCGGTGCTGTGGCCGACGTTGAGCTGGGCGAGCTCGACCTGGAGCGTGACGTGGTCGGGGTTGGTGAGCACGATGAGGGGCCAGATGTAGTCGTTCCAGGCATTGACGAAGACGTAGATGGCGAGGAAGGACATCGCCGGCTTGATCATCGGCAGTGCGACGTTCCAGTACTGACGGAAGAACCCGGCGCCGTCGATGCGCGCCGCGTCGAGCAGTTCGTCGGGCACACCGTTCTCGATGTACTGGCGCAGCCAGAAGATGCCGAAGGCGTTGGCGAGGGCGGGCCAGACCAGCGCCTTGAGCATGCCGACCCAGCCGAGCTCGGACATCAGGATGAATTGCGGTAGGACGGCCAGCTGGAGCGGCAGCATCATGAACACCAGCAGGGTGCCGAAGAGCACCTTGCGCCCGGGGAAGTCGAACTTGGCGAAGGCGAAGGCCGCCAGGGAGTCGACGAACAGCACCAGCACCGTGGTGACGCACGCGACGACGAGCGTGTTGAGCATCGACCCGAAGAAGTCGATGGTGTTGAGCACGTTCCGGATGTTCTCCAGCAGATGCGAGCCGAAGGTCAGCTTCGGTGGGCTCTTGTAGATGTCCTTGGTGGTGTTGGTCGCCATCACGATCGTCCACACGAACGGGAAGACCGAGATCAGGACGGCCAGGATGAGGAGGAGGTGCGCGGTCAGGCCCTTGGGGCGCCGTAGCCGCCGCTTCGCGCCCGTGGCCGGCGATGTGGTGGCGGCTGTCGTCATGACTTCCTCCCTCGCTGCACGATGCGCCAGTTGATGACGACGAGCACGATGATCAGTACGAAGAAGGCCCACACGATGGCGGCGCCATAGCCGTAGTCGTTGTCGAGGAAGGCCGACTGGTAGAAGTACAGCAGCGTGGTCAGGCCCGCCTGGCCGGGGCCGCCGAGGTTCGCGTTGGCCGCGTTGCTGGCGAAGAGCACCTGGGGTTCGCTGAAGCTCTGCAGACCGTTGATGGTCGAGATGACGACGGTGAACAGGATGATCGGCCGCATGATCGGAATGGTGATCTGGAAGAAGGTGCGGACGGGGCCGGCGCCGTCCATCTTGGCCGCCTCATAGATCGACTGCGGAATGGCCTGGAGGCCGGCCAGATAGATGATCATGTTGTAGCCGGTCCACATCCAGGTCATCAGCGCCGCGATCACCACCTTGATCAGCCATGGATTGCTCAGCCACGGGACGGGCTCGATGCCGACCGTGCCCAGGATCGCGTTGACCAGCCCGAAGTTGTTGCTGAACACCGCGCCGAAGAAGATCGCCACGGCGACGATCGAGGTGACGTTCGGTATGTACAGGGCGATGCGGTAGAAGCCCTTGAAGCGGCGCACCGAGTGCAGCAGCGTCGCCAGCACCAGGGCGCCGAACAGCGTGGGCACCGTGGACAGCACCCAGATCAGCAGGGTGTTGCGGATCGACAGCCAGAAGACCGGGTCGTTCCAGAGGAACTCGTACTGCTGCAGACCCACGAACTGCTTGGTGCCCAGGCCGTCGTAGCGCTGGAAGGACAGGTACAGCGAATAGAAGACGGGAGCGAAGGAGAACGCGGCGAAGATCAGATAGAAGGGCGAGATCGCCAGGTACTGCCGCCAGTACGACAGCACCCCGCGACGCCCGGTTCGTGCGGCGCCCGCGGGCGGGGTGCGCCGCGGGCGGAAACGGGCCGGGCCCGGCCCGCCGCGGTGCTCGCGCACCGTGGCGGGGCCGGTGACCGGAGGGGACGACACCTCAGTTCACCCCCTGTCGCCGGGCGATCTGCTTGGCCTGGCTCACTGCGTCGTTCCAGGCGTCGTCGGGCTTCTTGCCCTTGGCCTCGATGCTGCTCAGCTCGGCCATGAAGGGAGCCATGACCGCCGAGTCGGCGGGTGCCTCGTAGCTCACGGGGATGGCCTCGGCGGCCGGGCCGAAGACCTCGATGATCTTCTGCCCGCCGAAGAATGCGTCGGGACCCGTCATGGCGTCCATCGCGTACGTGGCCGGGGAGGCGGGGAAGATGGCGGCGTCGGTGTAGCTCTTGGCGTTGTTGTCCGGGCTGAGGATCCAGCTGATGATCTTGAACGCCTCTTCGGGGTTCCGGCACTGCGAGGGCAGGGCCAGGTAGGAGCCGCCCTGGTTGGCCGGCCCATTGGGCGTCGCGCAGACCCGCCACTTGCCCTTGGTGCCCGGGGCGGCCGACTCGATGTCCAGCGCGTGCCAGGCGGCGCCGAGTTCGGTGGCCAGGTTCTTGCCGATGGCGGCGTTCCAGGTCTGGTCGTTGATCTTGGCGTCGATGCCGAGCGTGTAGGGGCGGATCGCCGTTTCCCACGCGGTGCGGATGTGGTCCTGGTCGCCGATGAAGTGGTTGTCCTCGTCGATGAACCGCTTGGTGCCCTGGCCGACCGCGATGTTGAACACCGAGCTGATGTTGTTGACCAGGAAGATGTCGGGCAGTGCCTTCTTCAGCTCGGTGCCGAGAGCGAAGTAGTCGTCCCAGGTCTTGGCCTCGGCGGCGACCTTGGCCGGGTCGGTGGGCAGCCCGGCCTTGTCGAACAGATCCGCGCGGTAGAAGAGCGCGGTGGGACCGATGTCGATCGGGAACCCGATCTGCTTGCCGTCCTCGGTCTGGGCGAGCTTGGTCTTCCACTCCAGGTACTGGGACGAGATCTTCTTGAAGCCCAGGTCGTTCAGGTCGAGGAAGCGGTCGGCGTTGGGGAGGAAGGAGGCGATGTCCTCGCCCTTGATGCCGGTGATGTCCGGCACCGAGTCGCCGCCCGCCGAGAGGGTGGTGGTGAGCTTCTGCTTGAAGTCGCCGCCGATGGAGGCGCTGGTCAGCTTGATCTGGCCCTTGAAGTGGGTCTTGGCCTCGGTGACCACCTTGTCGCTGAGGGCGCCGCCCCAGTACCACATGGTCAGGTTCTTGCCGTTCTTGGTACCGCCGGATTCCGAGTCGCCACCACAGGCGACGGTCAGGCCGGAGGCTGCCGCGGTGAACACGGCAGCCTGGAGGAAGCCTCTACGAGAAAGGTCCACGGGTCACTCCTGTTTGTTCCTGTTCGTGGTACTTCAGGGATTTTTGCGGGGGGTCAGTGGAGCCGCGCGGGCGGGGTGACCGGGGCGTGGAGCACCGGCGGGCCGACGTCGGCGGGGATGCGGTCCGTGAGGAAGCCGTAGGCCTTCTTCAGGTCGGGGTCGGTCAGCGAGCGCCACCAGCGGTCGACGCCGTACCAACCGGGTGCGGCCAGGCCTCCGCCGTGGTGGCCCACGGACAGTCCGGCGGAGAGTACGGCGAACCGCAGCCGCTCCGCCAGGGGCCAGCCGCCGAGGGAGGCGGCGACGAAGCTCGCGCCGAAGACGTCTCCGGCGCCCGTCGCGTCGAGCACGTCGACGTCGAGGGCCGGGACCTCCGCGTACTCGCCGGTCGTCTGGTCCACCGCGACCGCGCCCTCGCCGCCGCGTGTGACCACGGCCACCGGTACCAGCTCGCTGAGCGTGCCGAGCGCGGCGACCGCGCTGTCGGTACGGGTGTACGCCATCGCCTCCGTCTCGTTGGGGAGGAAGGCGTGGCACAGGGCGAGTTGGTCGAGCAGGTCGCGGGACCACTGCTGGGTGGGGTCCCAGCCGACGTCCGCGTAGATGTGCGTGCCGTTCGCGGCGGCCTTGGCGAGCCACTCGCGCGGCTCGGCCTCGAGGTGCACGAGCGCCGTGCGCGACTCGGGCGGCACGCCCATGAGCACGTCCTGCGAGTACGGCGGCTCCTGGCCGTGGGTGACGAGAGCCCGGTCGTTGCCGTGGGCGAGGGAGACGGTGACGGGGGTGTGCCAGCCGTCGGCGGTGCGCGAGAGGGAGAGGTCGATGTTCTCCTGTACGGCGAGGACGTCACGGCAGTGGAAGCCGTAGTAGTCGTCGCCGAAGACCGTCGCCAGGGAGGTCTTCAGGCCGAAACGCGCGGCGGCCACCGCCAGGTTGGCGATGCCGCCCGGACCGCAGCCCATGCCGTCGGTCCAGATCTCCTCGCCGGGTGTCGGCGGCCTTCCCAGCCCCGTGAGCACGAGGTCGTAGAAGAGCAGCCCGGTCAGCAGCACATCGGGCCGGTCGTCGTCCACGCGTGCACCTCTCGTCAGAACTCTTCAAATTCGATGCCCGGAATCGTGCGCTGATCCGAGAGATTGGTCAATACCCGAGCAGAAGTGAGCATGGAAATGATTGGGAATGACGAGTACTGTTCAGCGCGTGCTGGCAGAGCGACGACACCAACTCATCCTGCGGGCCCTGAGATCAGGCGGCCCGGCGGCCGTCACCGACCTGTCCGAACAGCTCGGTGTGAGCCCCGCCACCATCCGGCGTGACCTCGTCCGGCTGGAGGAGGAGGGGCTGCTCACCCGGGTGCACGGCGGCGCGGTCGTGGAGGACGGCGACCAGCCCTTCGCCGAGGTCGCCGAGGTACGGGTGGCCGAGAAGGACGCGATAGCGGCGAAGGCCGCGTCGATGGTCCGCGACGGCCAGTCCGTCCTCCTCGACATCGGGACCACCGCCTACCGGCTGGCCCGGCAGCTGCACGGCCGCCGCCTCACCGTGATCACCAGCAACCTGGTGGTCTACGAGGAACTGGCCGACGACGAGGGCATCGAACTGGTCCTGCTCGGCGGCATGGTCCGCCGCGAGTACCGTTCCCTCGTCGGCTTCCTCACCGAGGACAACCTCCGTCAGCTGCACGCCGACTGGCTCTTCCTCGGTACGAGCGGAGTGCGGCCCGGCGGACAGGTGATGGACACGACCGTCGTCGAGGTCCCCGTCAAACGCGCGATGATCAAGGCCGGCGACAAGGTCGTCCTGCTCGCCGATTCCGCGAAGTTCCCCGGCACGGGGATGGCGCGGGTCTGCGGTCCCGGGGAACTCGACGTGGTCGTGACCAACGGGCCGGTGGACCATGTGACCCGGTCGTCGTTGGAGGAGGCGGGGGCCGAAGTGGTCATCACATGACCGCCCCCGGGACGGGGCGGCTGACGCGTGTCGGAACGGGTGCCGGGACGGCCCGCACGCACGGTGTCGGGAGGACCCGCACAATTGCACGATCGGCAAAGGTGGTAGTTGCGTGAAGCTGACGATTCTGGGCGGCGGAGGATTCCGGGTGCCCCTCGTGTACGGGGCGCTCCTCGGGGACCGCGCCGAGGGCCGGGTCACCCATGTCGTCCTGCACGACCTGGACGCCGAGCGGCTCTCCGCCGTCACCCGCGTCCTCGCCGAGCAGGCGGCCGACGTGCCCGACGCCCCCGAGGTGACCGCCACCACCGACCTCGACGAGGCCCTGCGCGGCGCCGACTTCATCTTCTCCGCGATCCGCGTCGGCGGCCTGGAGGGCCGCGCGCACGACGAGCGGGTCGCCCTCGCCGAAGGCGTCCTCGGCCAGGAGACCGTCGGCGCCGGCGGCATCGCCTACGGCCTGCGCACGGTCCCCGTGGCCGTCGACATCGCCCGCCGCGTGGCCCGGCTCGCCCCCGACGCCTGGCTCATCAACTTCACCAACCCGGCGGGCCTGGTCACCGAGGCCATGTCCCGCCACCTCGGCGACCGCGTCATCGGCATCTGCGACTCCCCCGTGGGCCTCGGCCGCCGCATCGCCCGCGTCCTCGGGGTCGCGAACCCCAAGGAGGCCTGGATCGACTACGTGGGCCTCAACCACCTCGGCTGGGTCCGCGGCCTGCACGTCGCCGGCCGTGACGAACTCCCGCGCCTGCTCGCCGACCGCGACCTCCTCGGCTCCTTCGAGGAGGGCAAGCTCTTCGGCGTCGACTGGCTCCAGTCCCTCGGCGCCATCCCCAACGAGTACCTGCACTACTACTACTTCAACCGCGAGGCCGTACGCGCCTACCAGGCCGCCGAGAAGACCCGCGGCGCCTTCCTCAAGGACCAGCAGGCCCACTTCTACGAGGAGATGCGCCGCCCCGACGCCCACGCGCTCAAGGCCTGGGACCGCACCCGCGCCGAGCGCGAGGCCACCTACATGTCGGAGAACCGGGAGACGGCGGGCGCCGGCGAACGCGACGCCGACGACCTGTCCGGCGGCTACGAGAAGGTCGCCCTCGCCCTGATGCGGGCCATCGCCCGCGACGAGCGCACCACCCTCATCCTCAACGTCCGCAACCAGGGCACCCTCTCGGCCCTCGACACCGATGCCGTCATCGAGGTGCCCTGCCTGGTCGACGCCAACGGCGCCCACCCGGTCGCCGTCGCGCCCCTGCCCGACCACGCCACCGGCCTGGTCTGCGCGGTCAAGGCCGTCGAACGCGAGGTCCTGGCCGCCGCCGAGGCGGGTTCCCGTACGACCGCGGTGAAGGCCTTCGCCCTGCACCCCCTGGTGGACTCGGTGAACGTCGCCCGCAGACTGGTCGACGGCTACACGGCCGTGCACCCCGGCCTCGGATACCTGAAGTAGCCCCGGGGCAGCCTCCCTCTGCTCATCCCGCAGCCGCACCAGCTAGGAGACGTACGGCCATGCACGACGAACGCCGCCGCATCGAGGAACGCGTCGAGCGCGTCCACACCCAGCGCATCCAGCCCGCCATCTACGCGGCCTCCGTGCCCTTCGAGGTCGAGGCCTGGCAGGCGCCGGGCGAGCCCGTTCCCTTCGAGGAGGCCGCGGCCGCCTCCTACACACCGTTCGCGATGGACACCCCGTGGGGCCCGCCGTGGGGCACGACCTGGTTCCGGATGCGCGGACAGGTGCCCGCCGGGTGGGCGGGCCGCCGCGTCGAGGCGGTCATCGACCTCGGCTTCGTCGGCGACTGGCCCGGCAACCAGGCCGAGGCCCTCGTCCACCTCGCCGACGGCACTCCGCTGAAGGCGGTCAACCCGCTCAACCAGTACGTGCCGATCGGCAACCCCGTCCGGGGCGGCGAGAGCATCGACTACCTGGTCGAGGCGGCCTCCAACCCCGACATCCTCGCCGACAACTTCTCCAGGATCACGCCGATGGGCGACATCCTCACGGCCGGCGACAAGCCGCTCTACACCTTCCAGCGCGCCGACCTCGCCGTCCTCGACGAGGAGGTCTTCCACCTCGACCTGGACCTCCAGGTGCTGCGCGAGCTGATGGTCCACCTCGGTGAGCACGAGCCCCGCCGCCACGAGATCCTCCACGCCCTGGACCGGGCCATGGACGCCGTCGACCTCGACGACGTCTCCGGCAGCGCCACCGCCGTCCGCGAGATCCTCGCCCCGGTCCTCGCCAAGCCCGCCCACGCCAGCGCCCACACCGTCTCCGGCGTCGGCCACGCCCATATCGACTCGGCCTGGCTCTGGCCCATCCGCGAGACCAAGCGCAAGACGTCCCGCACCTTCTCCAACGTCACCGCGCTGGCCGACGAGTACGAGGACTTCATCTTCGCCTGCTCCCAGGCCGTGCAGTACGAGTGGGTGCGCGACAACTACCCGCAGGTGTGGGAGCGCATCAAGAAGGCCGTCGACAAGGGCCAGTGGGTACCGGTCGGCGGCATGTGGGTGGAGTCCGACGGCAACCTGCCCGGCGGTGAGGCCATCGCCCGCCAGCTCGTCCACGGCAAGCGGTTCTTCATCGAGCACTTCGGCATCGAGACCAAGGGGGTCTGGCTGCCGGACTCCTTCGGCTACAACGCCTCCTACCCGCAGCTCGCCAAGCTCGCCGGCAACGAGTGGTTCCTGACCCAGAAGATCTCCTGGAACCAGACCAACAAGTTCCCCCACCACACCTTCTGGTGGGAGGGCATCGACGGCACCCGCATCTTCACCCACTTCCCGCCGGTCGACACCTACAACGCTCGCTTCAGCGGCGAGGAGATGGACCGCGCCGTCCGCAACTACCAGGAGAAGGGCGGCGGCACCCGCTCCCTCGCCCCCTTCGGCTGGGGCGACGGCGGCGGCGGCCCCACCCGCGAGATCATGGAACGGGCCCGGCGCCTCGCCGACCTCGAAGGCTCACCCAAGGTCGTCGTCGAACACCCCGACGAGTTCTTCGCCAAGGCCCGCGCCGAGTACGAGGACGCCCCCGTCTGGAACGGCGAGCTGTACCTGGAGCTCCACCGCGCCACGTACACCTCCCAGGCCCGCACCAAGCAGGGCAACCGCCGCAGCGAGCACAAGCTGCGCGAGGCCGAGCTGTGGGCGACCACGGCCGCCCTGCACGCGCCGGACTACTCCTACCCGTACGAGAAGCTCGACCGCCTCTGGAAGACGGTCCTCCTCCACCAGTTCCACGACATCCTGCCGGGCTCCTCGATCGCCTGGGTCCACCGCGAGGCGGAGGCGGAGTACGCCCGTGTGGCGAAGGAACTGGAGGAGCTGACGGCCGAGGCGATCACGGCGCTCGGCGGCGGTGATCCGCGTGTCTTCAACACCAGCCCGCGCGACCGTGCCGAGGTGGTCCGTACGTCTGCGGGCGCACCGGTGTACGTGAGCGTGCCCGCGAGCGGCAGTGCTCCCCTCACCGCCGCCGAGCCCCCGCACCCCGTCACGGTCTCCGGTCGCGTCCTCGACAACGGCCTGGTCCGGGTCGAGGTGGCCGAGGACGGCACGCTCGCCTCCGTCCGCGACCTGCGAGCCGACCGCGAGGTCCTCGGCGACAAGGGCAACCTGCTCCGCCTGCACACCGACCTCCCGAACTACTGGGACGCCTGGGACGTCGACAAGCACTACAAGAACCGCTACACGGACCTGCTGGACGCCGAGTCGGTGACCGTGGTCGAGGAGGACCCCCTCCTCGGCGCCATCCGCGTGGAGCGTTCGTTCGGCAAGGGATCACGGATCACCCAGACGATCACCCTGCGCGCCGGCAGCCCCCGGATCGACTTCGAGACGGACATCGACTGGCACGAGGCCGAGAAGTTCCTCAAGGCCGGCTTCCCGATCGACGTCCGCGCGGCCCACTCCTCCGCCGAGATCCAGTTCGGCCACATCCAGCGCCCCACCCACACCAACACCAGCTGGGAGGCGGCCCGCTTCGAGGTCTCCGGCCACCGCTGGGTGCACGTGGCCGAGCCCGGCTACGGCGTCGCGGTGATCAACGACTCCACCTACGGCCACGACGTCTCCCGCACGGTCCGCGAGGACGGCGGTACGACCACCACGGTCCGCCTCAGCCTGGTCCGCGCCCCGCGCATCCCGGACCCCGAGGCCGACCAGGGCAGGCACCGCCTCACCTACTCGCTCCTCCCGGGCGCGACCATCGAGGACGCGGTCGCCGAGGGCTACGCCCTCAACCTGCCGCTGCGCGTCGCGGACGCCGCGGGCGCGCCCGAGCCGGTCGTCTCCGTGGACGGCGAGGGCGTGACCGTGGAAGCGGTCAAGCTCGCCGACGACGCCTCCGGCGACGTCGTGGTCCGGATCTACGAGTCCCGCGGCGGCCGGGCCCAGGGCGTCCTGCGCACCGGCTTCCCGCTCGCCGGCGCCCAGATCACCGACCTGCTGGAACGCCCCCTGTCCCAGACGGCCACGGACGGGAACGGCGTCCCCGTGACGCTGCGCCCCTTCGAGGTGCAGACGCTGCGGCTGACGGTGGGGGAGCGGTGACCGCCGTTCCCATCAAGAATTAAGAAAGCGGTAAAATAGCTGGTCGCGGCGGGTGCCTTGCCCGTCGCGACCAGTTCTCGTTGCTTCCAGGACACCTAGAATTCGCCGACTGCCCGTGTGATACGGGACAACGCAAGAGAGAGTTGTGAGGTGTCATCGTGCGAGATCCGCGCATGTCCGCGATCGGTAAGGGGCTGAGGCGCCGCGGCAGACTGATCGCCGAGGCGGTGAGTCCGCCGAAGAAGCCCCTGAACGCCGTGCCGGCGCCCCGGAGCGAGGCCGCCCCCACCGAGGAGCCGAAGTACGTGGCTCCCCGCGCCTCCCGGCTGGTGGACGCGCCGGTGTTCGTCCTCTCCTCGGTGCGCTCCGGCTCGACGCTGCTGCGGGTGATCCTCAACAGCCACAGCCAGATCCGCGCCCCGCACGAGATGCACCTGCGGACCGTCCACGTCCATCTCTCCCGGGACTTCACCGCGGACGCCATGAAGGCGCTCGAACTCGACAAGGCCGAGCTGGAGCATGTCCTGTGGGACCGCATCCTCCACCATGAGCTGACCCGCAGCGGCAAGCAGGTCATCGTCGACAAGACCCCGCCGAACACGCTCATCTGGCCACGGCTGCACCGATGTTGGCCGAACGCCCGGTACATCCTGCTGCTGCGTCACCCCGGCGCGGTCGTCCAGTCCCTCACGAGCCGCCGCACCGACCCCGACCACGAGGCGATCCGGGCCGAAGTCCTCTCCTACAGCGAGAAGTTGGAGGAGGCCCGCCAGAGCCTCCCCGTCCACGTGATCAGGTACGAGGAGCTCACCGCCGAGCCCGAGAAGGTCACCCGGGGCATCTGCGACCACCTGGGCGTGGAGTGGGAGCCCGGCATGCTCGACTACGGCGACAAGGACCACGGCACCTTCCGCCCCCAGCTCGGCGACTGGTCCTCCACCATCAAGTCCGGCCGCATCCAGCCGGCCCGCGAGGCGGACCCGACAGCGGAACTGCCACCACGCCTGAGCGAGCTGGCCGAGGCATGGGGCTACCCGGTCTGACGTGCCTCGCCCCCGCCGCCCCCTCCGTTTCGCGCAGTTCCCCGCGCCCCTGAAAGGGGCGCGGGGAACTGCGCGAGCAACCACGAAGCACTCGCACACGCCCATGAACCCCCACCCCGCGAGCTCGACCGCGTGCGGGGTCGAAGGGGCGGCAGCCCCTGGGGATGGGACGGGTAGGGGCGGCGGGAGCGAAGAACCCCTGGGTCGGTCAGACGGCCAGCGGCCGGTCGGCGGACGCGGACGGCGTGCAGACCGCAGGGGGCGCGACGGCCAGGTGACGCGCCTCCACGGGCTCCGCCACGACCGTCGGCACCACCGATACGTCCGCGACCTGGTGGGGCACACTCACCGACCGCACCGGGCGCGTTCCCGACACCACCGTGTAGTCCGGCCCCAACCGCGTCGGCAGCACATCACCCGGGTCCTCGCCCAGCGCCAACTGCACTGCGGCCCAGGGCGCGTTGATCCCGCACAGGGCCAGCTGGTGCAGGCCGCCCGCCGGGCGCGTGTTGACGTCCATGAGGACCGGCTCGTCGCCGTACATCCGGAACTGGATGTTCGTCAGATAGTGCAGTCCGAACTGCCCCGCGATGCGCCGCGCCGGCTCGATCCACGAGGGATTCTGGCTGAACCCGCGCCGCCGTCCGTTCTTGGTGCGGCCCACGGCCATGCGGACCCGCCCGTCGGGGCCGGTGAGGCAGTCGACGGACACCTCCGGCTGTTCGAGGCGCGGCATGACCAGCCAGTCGACGGGCTCCTCGGCCGTCCGCACCGCCTCGACGACCATGTCGAGCTGCACGTACGGGCTGGGGAATCCGCTGAGGTGAGAGAGCGAGAAGGGGGCGCGTGTGACCACGCGGAAGCCCACGCCACCCGCTCCGGCCGCCGGCTTGAAGCACGCCTTGTGCCCGTCGGCCTCCAACTCCTCGACGGCGGTGACGAGTTCGTCGGCGTTCGTCACCCGGTACCACGGCGGCACCGGAACCCCGTGTGCCTGGACCGCCTCGTACGCGGTGACCTTGTCCTCGAAGACCTCGATCGCCTCGGCGGGCGGCGCCAGCAGGGCCGTACCGACGGCCGCGAACTCCTCGCGGTGCGCGGCGAGCGCCGCCTGGTGCAGCCGCGGCACGAACACGTCGATGCCGCGCTTGGCGCACTGGTCGAGCGCGTACTCCACGTACGCGGCGGGGGAGAGGCCCTCGGGCTCCAGATCGGCGGTGTCGGCCGCGGCCAGTACGGGGGAGTCGGCGTCACCGTGCGTGGCATGGATGTCCACCGGACGAGCGTGCGGATTATGCCGCAGCTGATCCATGAAGAAGACGTTCTCCGCGTACGTGCGGTTGAGCCAGACGCGTACGCGAGAGACCATGCAGGCCGCCTTTCCAGGGTTCGCGGGCAGGGCGGAGCAGGCCGTGCCCGGCCAGGGGGGATGGAGGTACGCCGAACCGCCGTACGCGAAGAGGGGGCGTGGCGGTGGTGTAGGACGGATCATACGGCCACTGGGACCCCTGTTTCTGTCACGCGCGTGTTAATCCTTGAACGACTCGCTTGCCAGGGCGTGTCCAACGGCTCGGCAAGTCGGTCTTGTCCACCGGCGCGCACCTGTGTTCTCGTGTTGATGTTCGGTGTTCAGGAGGGAGTGCGGGTGGAGTCGAGGGTCGGCCGTCACGGGAATCTCCTGGCCATCAGTGATCTGCACATCGGCTATCCCGACAACCGCGCACTGGTCGAGAAGATGCGCCCCGAGACCGACGACGACTGGCTCCTGGTGGCCGGTGACGTCGCCGAAACCGTCGCCGACATCCGCTGGGCCCTGGAAACTCTCGCCGGCCGCTTCGCGAAGGTCGTGTGGGTGCCGGGCAACCACGAGCTGTGGACCCATCCCAGCGAGACCGTCCCCTACCGGGGCGTCGAGCGGTACGAGCACCTGGTCTCCGTCTGCCGGGAGCTGGGCGTCGTCACCCCCGAGGACCCGTACCCCCTCTGGGAGGGGCCGGGCGGCCCGGTGGTGATCGCGCCGCTGTTCCTGTTGTACGACTACTCGTTCCTGCCCAAGGGCTGCGCGACGAAGGCCGAGGGCCTGGAGTACGCGCACGGCACCGGTGTGGTGTGCACCGACGAGCATGTGCTGTTCCCCGACCCGTACCCGAGCCGCGACGACTGGTGCCGCGCCCGGGTCGCCGAGACCGAACGCAGGCTCGCCGAACTGCCGGACGGGCTGCCCACGGTGCTGGTCAACCACTACCCCCTGGACCGGCATCCGACGGACGTCCTGCACTACCCCGAGTTCGCCATGTGGTGCGGCACCGAGCTGACCGCCGACTGGCACCGCCGCTTCCGTGTCGAGGTCATGGTCTACGGCCATCTGCACATCCCGCGGACCACCTGGCTGGACGGCGTCCGCTTCGAAGAGGTGTCCGTGGGTTACCCCCGCGAGTGGCGCCCGCGCCCGGAACCGCCGGGAAGGCTGCGCCGCATTCTGCCGATGGAGGTCGGAGCCGGTGATCGAGGAGCTGCTCCCGGGGTCGGTCGTGGTCGTGGAGGCGCACGCGGATGACCCGGCCGCGGCCGAGGGGATCGAGCTGTACCCCGAGGAGGAGGCGGTCGTGGCGCGTGCGGTGGCCAAGCGGCGCCGCGAGTTCACCGTCGTACGCGCCTGCGCCCGGCGGGCCATGGAGAAGCTCGGCGTTCCGCCGCGGGCGATAGTGCCCGGCGAGCGCGGCGCCCCC
Organism: Streptomyces sp. CA-210063; assembly: GCF_024612015.1. Taxonomy (NCBI): domain Bacteria; kingdom Bacillati; phylum Actinomycetota; class Actinomycetes; order Kitasatosporales; family Streptomycetaceae; genus Streptomyces; species Streptomyces sp. CA-210063. Next base: position 1,397,670 of record NZ_CP102512.1, on the reverse strand, counting down.
GGCTGGCCGGAAGGGCTGACCGGCAGCATGACCCACTGCGAGGGGTACGCGGCCGCCGCACTGGTCCGCGCCGCCGACCTCGCCTCCCTCGGCATCGACGCCGAGCCCCATGACGCCCTGCCCGAGGGTGTCCTGACGGCCATCGCGCTCCCCGCGGAGGAGACCCGACTGCGCCGGCTGACCGCCGACCACCCCTCGGTCCACTGGGACCGGCTGCTGTTCAGTGCCAAGGAGTCCGTCTACAAGGCGTGGTTCCCCCTCACCGGGCGGTGGCTGGACTTCTCGGAGGCCGACATCGAGGTGTCCGTCGACCCCGGCGGCCGCTCCGGCCGACTGCGCGCCGAACTCCTCGTGCCCGGACCGGTGGTGGACGGTCGTCGCATCGGTGTCTTCGACGGACGCTGGACCGTCCGGCGGGGGCTGGTGGCGACGGCGGTTTCGATTCCCTTCCCCATGGAAGCCGAGGACGCCAGATGAACTTCCCTTCCTATTTAGATCTGCACAGACAGGTCGCGTCGGACATCGACGCGGAGATCGCGGCCGCTCTGGAGAACCTCGGGCCGTCGTCCGCGGCGGTACGGAAATCCATATCCGGGCTCCTTGGCCACCAGCAGATGAAATACCCCCTGTCCGTCCTTCCGCTCCTCGTGCACGCCGCCGAGACGGGCACGTGGGGACCGGCCGTTCCCCTGTCGGCCGTGCATGTCCTGTGGTGGACCTCCGCGTGCTATCTCGACGACCTCGCCGACGGCCACGGCGCGCACACACCCGACGGACTCGGCACGGACGAGGCGCTGTTGGCGTCCGTCCTCAGCGGACAGGCCCTTCCCATCAGGGTCGTTCAGGCCCAGCCGGTGCCGGACGCGGTGCGCAACGCCCTCACCGGTGAGATCGTCAACTGCTGGATCGACGCCGTGGAAGGCCAGTTGAGGGATCTGCGCGGCGATGTGGAGAATGCCTCGCGGGACGCGGTCGTCGCCGCCTATCGCGGGAAATCCGGCGCGCCCTTCGGAATGATCACGGCGATGGCCGCGATGGTGTCCGGCGCCGGGACCGAGCGGACCGAGCGGTGGCGGGAATTCGGCGACGTCTTCGGCATTCTCTGGCAGCTCTTCAACGACCAGGAGGACCTTCTCTCCGGCCGCGACGAGGACCTGCTCAACGGCACGGTGACCTATCTCCTCGCCTGCGCCCTGGAAGAGACACCACCCGAATCCAGGGCGCGTCTCGCGGAACTCAGCGACGCCGCGCGCGGTTCCGAACAGGCCCGGGCGGAACTCCGCGCGACCCTGCTCGCCCCGCCCGTTCTCCGGCGCTTCGAGAAGGATCTCTGCGCGTTCCGCGACGAGGCGTACCGCCTCCTCGACGAACTGGGCGGCGACGAGACCTACTTGCCCGCCCTGCGGCAGCTCGTCGACCAGGCCGCCGGGATGTGTCTGACGTAGGCCAGGACCCTGCGGCGGTCCGCCGGAACCCCGGCGGACCGCCGCTTCACGGCAGAACTCTCAGACCTCCGGGCACCAACTCCGCAGCAGCCGGAAGAACTCCTCCTCGTTGCCCGCCAGCCCGGCCGCCGCCAGCGCCCGCTCGGCCTCGGCGAGCGCGGTCGGCGGCACCACGGGTGGTCGGCGTGACTCCGGCGGCCCGTCGAAGGCGGCTCGTACGGTCCCCAGCAGCCGCAGATAGGCCTGCACGGCGGCGCGCTCGCGGTCGGTCAGTACGGCGGTCGGCATCGAACGGCTCTCCCCTGGTCGGATCGGTGAGACTGCGTGCCGCCCCGGCATACGGGTGGCACACCTCCAGCTTGCCGTCCACCACTGACAATCCCGTTCTCCCGGGCGGGGGTTCGCTCGGTTAGCGGAAGAGAAACCTGGCCGAAATACCGGGTGGGACGGGCGCCCTACGCTGGAGTGAAAGTGCTTTCGGCCGCCTTTGCCGAGAGCCCGGTGAAGGGAGGCGGCCCATGGCGGACGTCCCGCGCCGACACCCCCCGCACGGCGCACGGCTGCGCTCGGTGGGTGCCGGAGAGCTGAAGCTCGGACACCGTGTCGTCCACGGCTACCGGCGCGCCTACCGCATGGCCGGCCAGGGCCCGGCGCTCGTCCTCATCCACGGCATCGGCGACTCCTCGGCGACCTGGGCCGAGCTGATCCCCGACCTCGCCCGCACCCACACGGTGATCGCGCCGGACCTGTTGGGCCACGGTGCCTCCGACAAGCCACGCGCCGACTACTCGGTGGCCGCGTACGCCAACGGGGTGCGGGATCTGCTCACCGCGCTCGGCATCGAGTCCGCCACCCTCGTCGGGCACTCGCTCGGCGGCGGTGTCGCCATGCAGTTCGCCTACCAGTTCCCCGAGCGCACCGAGCGGCTGATCCTGGTCAGCGCCGGGGGAGTGGGCCGCGAGGTCAACCCGGTGCTGCGGGCGGTGTCGCTGCCCGGCGCCCATCTGCTGCTGTCCACCCTGCGGTTGCCGGGCATGCGGCTCCAAGTGGGCCTGTTCGCCCGGCTGATGAAGCTCCTCGACACCGATCTCGGCCAGGACGCCCCGGAGTTGCTCACCCTCGTCGACGCGCTGCCCGACGCCACCTCCCGCAGCGCCTTCATCCGCACCCTGCGCGCCGTCGTCGACTGGCGCGGTCAGGCGGTGACCATGCTCGACCGCTGCTATCTCACCGAGGGCATGCCCACGATGCTGATGTGGGGCGACCGGGACAGCGTGGTGCCGGTGCGGCACGCCCACGGCGCCCACGAGGCGATGCCCGGCAGCCGGCTGGAGATCTTCGAGGGCGCCGGGCACTTCCCGTTCCACACCGACCCCGCCCGCTTCCTCGCCCTCGTCGAGGAGTTCACCCGCACCACGCGCCCGGCCGACTGGAGCCGCGAACACTGGCGCGATCTCCTCGTCGAGGGCCGCCCGGGCACGGCCGCCGGCCGGCCGGACGACGCCCGCAACCACGCCCGGGAGCGGGAGATGAGAGAGGCGAGCGAGCGCAGCGCGACGTGAGGCCGACTACTTCTGAGCCGGACCCATGACCGTCTCCCGCTCACGCTCCGTCAGCGGTGGCTCCGTCAGCGGGGATTTGACCGGGCCGCGCAGCACCGCCAGGACGACCTCCGGTCTGACGAGGGCCCCGATCGGCTCGGTGAGGGTGACCACGCCGAGGTACGCCCTGCAGACCAGGGGCCGCCCGAGCGCGGTCCGCACCAGCCGCTCCACATAGCGGCCGAACAACTTCCGCAGGGCGTTCGGCTGCTTGCCGATCGCCTCGGGGTAACGGATGTCCGCCCCGGTGGCCAGCTCCCAGGCGAGGTTCACCGGCACCGCCACGGCCTTCTGGACCCGGCGCGCGAGCCCCGGCGCCATGAGGCCGTGCTCGGCGACCCGCTCGCGCAGCGCGACGGCACCCTGGGCGGCGACCGACATGCCGTGACCGTAGATCGGGTTGTACGTGGCGACCGTGTCGCCGATCGCGACGAAGCCGTCGGGCCAGTCGGACACCTTCTCGAAGAAGCGCCGCCGGTTGATCGTGCTGCGCGTGACCACGACGTCCGTCAGGGGCTCGGCGCGGGAGATCAGCTCGCCGACGACCGGGTGTCTGATGTCGCGTGCGAACTCCTCGAACTCCTCGGCGAGCGCGGTCGGCTGCCCCCCTCGGGTGCCCGACAGCGTGACCAGCCAGCGCCTGCCCTCTATGGGCACCAGGGTCGCGCTGCGCCCCGGCACCGGCTCCGCCCCGTTCGGCTGCACATTGACCACCGGGTACTCCTCGGTGCCCGCGGGCGCCCGGAAGATCCGGCTGGCGTACACGAGCCCCGAGTCGACCTCCTCCATAGGCGCCGGCGCGACCCCGAGCGCGTCGAGCCAGGCGGTGCCCCGCGAGCCACGCCCGGCGGCGTCCACCACCAGGTCGGCGGCCAGCACCCGCTCCTCGCCCTCGGCGGGACGGACCCGTATCCCGGTGACCCGTGAGGCGTCGCCCTCCAGGCCCAGGATCTCGGTGCGGTCGAGCACGGTGACCCGGGGGCCGGCGAGGAGATGGGCGCGGACGACCGACTCCAGCAGATCGCGGCTGCACGCGATCATGAACTCCATCTCCGGCCAGCGCCGCACCCAGCCCTGGGGCGACAGCGAGACCAGACCGGTCGGCAGCGGGATGCGCCGGGCGCCGGCCGTCAGCCAGGCGTCCGTGACCCCCGGCAGCAGTTCCTCCATCGCCCGGGCCCCACCGGACCACAGCAGGTGGGCGTGGCGGGCCTGCGGCACGCCCTTGCGGGGCTCCGGCCCCTCGGGCAGCGCGTCACGCTCGACGACGGTGACCTCGGCGTGGTCGCGCAGCGCGGCGGCGGCCAACAGGCCGGCCAGCCCCGCGCCGACGACGACGGCACGCCGGGGAGTCGTGACCGAGGTGTCGCCTGGGCCTCTAACGGGTTCGCTCATGGAAGTCGCTCTCTGACCTGGTCGCGGCCGCCCATTCACGGGCGGCCGCTACAACGGGTGACTGACGCAGGGCGATGGACATCCGTACGAGGTCACGGGGGTTCCCGGCGCGCGGGGCGGGGGCGTCGGCGACCGCGGAGCTGATGACCCGGCCCTCCGGGTCGTCGGCCAGGGCCCGCACCGCCGCCGTCACCATCGCCGCGTCGGCCTCGGCCCGCGCCTGGACGGGCTCGGAGCCCGACGCGACGGCCGCGTCGTACGCCTTGGCCCGCACCTCGGAGTCGAAGTACGGGTACAGGCTGAGCATGCCGTCGTGGATGTCGGACTCCCGCTGCGTCATCTGGAGCTGGGCCGGCGCCCACCAGGAGATCCGCACCTCGTGGCTCGCCCGGGCCCAGACGGGGCGCAACTCCCGCCACAGCGGGCCGAGCCGACGGTACATGGACCAGGTGGTCCAGGAGTCGCCGATGCGCTCCCCGGCCAGCGGCAGACAGAAGCCCAGCGCGCACACCTGCGCGCCGGCGGACGACAGCAGAGGGGCGACGTAGGTGCTCAGGTAGTCCAGGTTCCCGCCCTGCCAGCGGGTTGCCACGGCGATCAGCTTGACCGCCGCGAACGGGACGTTGACCAGGAAGCCGAACGCGATGATCAGCAGCCCGGCACGCAGCCAGCCGCGTACCTGGAGCGCCCAGCGCCAGCACATCACGTTCATCGCCACGCCCGCGACGGTGAACCCGGTCAGATACAGCACGATCATCTCGCGCAGGAACGGGGTGTTGGCGTAGTACGTGTCGAAGTCCCGCACCCGCTCCACGGGAGCGTCGCCGAGCACGAACAGCAGCACGATCGCCACGCACACCCCGCCGTATCCGGCGATCCAGCGGCGTGAGAGGCGGCGTGTGGTCTCGGGCGGGCCGCCGCGCCAGTAGGTGATCAGCACCAGGCAGGAGCCGCTGAACGCGCTCAGCAGCAGATAGACCACGGCCGCCGAGATGTTCGTGACGCCGGTGGCGCGGTTGAGCTCGGTGATCGTCGGCGGTGCGGCGAAGAAGAAGACCAGGGCGGCCAGCGTCATCAGGGCGCACACGGACCTGATCAGGGGGTCGCCCCAGTTCCGCAGCAGCGCGGGCGTCTTGAGGGCGAGGGCGATCGTCATCGCGGCGGCCGGAAGGTAGTAGCTGGACCCGTTCATGTCTTCGGCGTCTCGGCGTTTCCGGCCCGCTCAGCCCTGCGGCCCGCGGTAACCCAGCGAGGCCCCGATACGGCCGGCCAGGTGATCGCGGCCCACGGGCCCGCGCAGCGCCGAACCGGCGAGCCAGGTACGGCACTTGCTGGCCAGCAGCAGTCCGAAGCTCTCGGCGTCCTGCTCGTCCGCCAGGTCGAAACGGGTACGGGCGGCGACCTTCAGCACGGCCGCCCGCAGATCGGCGTCCCGGCTCAATAAGCGCGCGGCGACCGCGGCACCCTCCACATGCTGGCCGCAGTGCCCGGCCTGCATGTGCCACAGCTCGTGGCCGAGGATCACCAACTGGTGGTCGGGAGCGGTGCGTTCCTCGATGACGACCAGGTCCTGCTCGGCCATGTCCAGCCACAGCCCGCTGGCCGTGCCCGGTGGGAACGCGGCCGTGCGGTAGTGGACGGGGCGGCCGCGGCGTCTGCTCATGGCGTCGCACAGGGCCCCGTAGAGGTCGGCGGGGTCCGCCGGTGCCGACAGGGTGAGTTCGCCGACCAACTCGCCGCACAGACGGCGCATTTCCTTTCCGATGCCCACAGATCTCCCCCGGTCAGGACTCGGGCCGCTTGACGCTCTCCAGCAGCATGTCCAGCCACTCCGCCACCTTGTCGCGGTGCTGGTCGGTGGGCAGCTGGGCCGCCCGCCAGGCGATGGAGCGCACACCGTGGTTCTGCAGCAGCCGCTGCAACGGGTCGTCGGCGGCCTCGGCGGCCGCGCGCTCACGGTCGGCGAGCTGCTGGAGAAGCTCCTGCTCGGTCCGCATCAGGGCGCTCGCCAGCGCCTCGGGATCCTCGGCGGTGAGGAAACCGGCGTGCACTCTGAAGAAACGCTGGATGGCGTCGCAGTGCTCCATCGTGGGGCGCCGGTCTCCGTTGATCAGGGCGCCCGCCTGCTGGCGCGACATGCCCGCGCCGTCGGCGATCTCCTGCTGGGTGTACTTACGGCCGTTGGGCTTGAGTCTGGTGCGTCGCAGCAGGTCCAGGCGCTGCAGAAAACGGGCCTGGACGTCCGGCTCCCCGGCGCGCTGCCCGCTCAGCAGCGCCTTCACCACGGCTTCCGGCACACCGGACGCGACCGACAGCCGTCGGGTGTCGAAGACCTCCGCGTGCGCCACCCGCAGCTTGTCCGCGAGCGCGGTGACACGGGCCACGACGGCCGGCAGCAGAACCGTCGCCGCGGCGTCCGGAACCTCGAAGCCATCCGTCACCGACAGATCTCCTACGTCTCTCTCAGGCCAATTTCGCGGTACTGCGGAATCCGTGGATCCAAGCCTGGCGCGAGACCCTGGTCCCGGCAAGTACACCGTGAACTGCGGGGAGACTAGCGGTTCGGTCGAACTCACATCCAGGTCTCGCCACAACTGTGGCGAGATTCAGCCGTCAACCGACGCCAAATGCCACGATAGTTGACACGACTCCGCCCGGGGCAGCAGGATCAAGGCGCCGCGTGAAGGCCGCATAGGCAAGAGGGGTGACCTCCCGATGGCATATCAGGCAGGAGGGCAGCGGTCGGTACCGCGGGCCGTCCCCGACAGTCTCGAAGCCCAGGAAGCACAGGCGTACCTCCAGGACTACGCCACGCTGCTGGAGTCCGTTCCGTTCCCGTCCGTCGTCCTCGACCACCGCTGGGACGTCGTCCTGGCCAACTCCGCGTTCCAGGCGCTCTTCGGCGGCGTGGGACCGCATCCGACGGCCATGCCGGGCGACAACTTCCTCCGCTTCGTGCTCTTCCACCCGGACGCCGCCACGGTCCTCGGCGACCACGAGTCCAGCTGGTGCCTGCCGATGCTCGCCCACTTCGCCACCGCCGTGGAGCGGCACGCCCAGGACCGGGGCCTGCAGTCCATCCGCCGGGACATCGCCCAGGACCCCATCATGGAGGCCGCCTACCGCCACGGCCTCCCGCACTGGCTCCGCACGGTCGGCCCCGGCGCCGTCCGGCACGACGGCGCCGTACGCCCCGTGGTCCACCCCGACCCGCGCTGGGGCGCCACCGACTGCCGGGTCGTCGGCGAGACCCCCGACACCCTCCTCGACCTCGGCTACACCCGGATGACCCTCGTCCTGCGCGAGGTGGGCCGCCCGTCCGAACCCGCCCGCAGGCCGCGCCGTTCCCGGCTCGCCACCGCCGGCCATCTGAGCGTGGTGCCCTCACCCGAGAGGTGAGCCGCGCCCCCTCCGGCGCCGCCGGCGTTCAGGTCGCCGACGGCGCCGGAGGTCAACCCTTCAGCGGGACGCCCCGTTTCGCCGCCTGGATCTGCTCGTACACATGCGTCCGCAGCTCCGCGAAACGCGGTGCCACCCGGGTGTGCAGCTGATCGCGTTCGGCGGGGAGGTCGATCTTGAGCTGTTCCCGTACGACGGTGGGGGAGGCGGAGAGGATCAGGACCCGCTCGCCGAGGTAGACGGCCTCGTCGATGTCGTGGGTGACGAAGAGGATCGTGATGCCCCGGTCCCGCCACAGGCCCCGGACGAGGTCCTCCAGATCGGCGCGGGTCTGGGCGTCGACCGCCGCGAACGGCTCGTCCATCAGCAGGACGTCCGGCTCGTAGGCGAGCGCCCGGGCGATGGCGACCCGCTGCTGCATACCGCCGGACAGCTGCCAGGGGTAGGCGTCGGCCGCGTCGGAGAGGCCGACCGAGGCGAGCGCGTCGTCGACCAGCTCGCGCCGCCGGTCCCTGCTCAACCGCTTCTGCTTGAGCGGGAGTTCGACGTTGTCGCGGACCCGCATCCAGGGGAACAGGCTGCGTCCGTACTCCTGGAAGACGATCGCCATGCCCGGGGGCGGCCCGCTCACCGGCCGTCCTCCCAGGAGGACCTCACCGGCCGTCGGGTTCAGCAGTCCGGCCACGCACTTCAGCAGGGTCGTCTTGCCGCAGCCCGACGGGCCCACCAGACAGACCAGTTCCCCGGCGTCAACGGTGAAGGTGAGGTCCCGGACCGCCTCCACACGGCGCCCGGAACCCTCGTAGACCTTCTTGAGGCCCCGTACGTCCAGCATCGCCTGCTGCCCCTTCTCGAGTTTCACTACGACCGCCGGGAGGAGGCGCGCAGACCGTGGTACCAGCCGAGCACGCGCCGCTCGACCAGCCGGAAGACGACGGACAGCAGGAACCCGAGCAGACCGAGGACGAGGATGCCGGTCCACATGTCGGGGATCGCGAAGCCGCGCTGGAACTGGACGATGGTGTAGCCCAGCCCGTTGCTGGACGCGGTCATCTCGCTGATGACCATGAGGATGATGCCGATGGACAGCGCCTGGCGCAGGCCCGCGAAGATCTGCGGACTCGCCGAGCGCAGTACGACGTTCCGCAGCCGGGCCGCGCCCGTGATGCCGTAGGACCGGGCCGTCTCGGACATCACGGAGTCCACCGCGCGGACGCCCTCGACGGTGTTGAGCAGGATCGGCCACACGCAGCCGCTCGCGATGACGGCGATCTTCATCGTGTCGCCGATGCCCGCGAACAGCATGATGACCGGGACGAGGACCGGCGGCGGCACGGCCCGCAGGAACTCCAGCACCGGCTCGCAGAGCGCCCGCACCCGCCGGTAGGAGCCGATGACCGTGCCGAGGGCGACGCCGGCCACGGCCGCCAGGGCGAAGCCGGCGGACAGACGCAGCAGGCTGGGCAGGACGTCGGCGCGCAGCCGCTCGGCCGTCCAGACGTCCGGGAAGGTGGTGAGGATCGTGCGCAGGGGCGGCCAGTACACATCGGTGCTGTCGTCCGACGCGAGCCACCAGACGGTGACCAGGACCAGCGGCAGGGCGACGACGAACAGCAGCCGCAGGAGCACGAGTCTCATACCGCCACCTCCCCGCGCACCGACTGGTGCCAGGCCAGTGCCCGCCGCTCCACCGTCCGGGCGCCCACGTTGATGAGCAGCCCCAGCAGCCCGGTGACGACGACCAGGGCGTACATCTCGGGAACGGCCTGCGAGGTCTGGGCGACCGCGATGCGCTGGCCCAGCCCCGGGGCCCCGATGACGAGTTCGGCCGTCACAGCGAGGATGAGGGCGACGGCGGCGGCCAGCCGGACGCCCGTCATGACGTACGGCAGGGCGGTGGGCCACAGGACGTGCCGGACCCGCGCCCAGGTGCCGAGGCCGTAGGAGCGGGCGGTCTCCTCGGCGACCGGGTCGACGTCCTGGACGCCGTACAGCGTCTGGATCAGGATCTGCCAGAAGGACGCGTAGACCACCAGCAGCAGCACCGACCGCAGTTCGGTGCCGTACAGGAGGACCGCGAGCGGGATCAGCGCGACCGAGGGGATCGGGCGCAGGAACTCGATCGTGGAGGCCGTCGCCTCGCGCAGATACGGCACGACGGCGATGACGACTCCCGCCAGGATCCCGGCCGTCACGGCGATCAGGAGCCCGACCGCCCAGCCGGTGAGCGTGTCCCCGAGCGCCGTCCAGAACGTGTCGTCGGCGAGTTCGGTGGCGAGGGCGTCGGTGACCCGGCTGACCGGCGGGAAGAAGGCGTCCTCGACGAGGCCGAGGCGCGGGACCGCCTCCCACAGGGCGAGGAATCCCGCGAGCCCGGCCGCGCCCAGGACGGCATTGGCACCTCTCACGGCAGCAGCTTGTCCAGGTCCGGGGCCTTCTCGAACAGCCCGTCCTGCTGCCCCAGTTCGGCCAGCCGCTCGATGGAGGCACGGTCCGGCTCGGCGGGCCAGCGGGGCAGGGTGACCGTCTCCAGCAGACTGTTCGGGATCTTCGTGTACGTGGTGATGATCTGGCGGACCTCGTCCGGGTGCTCGTCGGCGTACGCGAGCGACTCGGCGGTGGCCTCCTGGAACTTCTTCACCAACTCCGGGTTCTTCTGGGCGTACTGCTGGGAGGTGAAGTACATGGCCACGGTGAGGTCCGGGGACACGTCGACGAAGTTCGACGCGAGGACGGTGCCGCCCTGGGACTTGATGGTGGCGAGCGCCGGCTCGACGACGCAGGCCGCGTCGACCTGGCCGTTCGCGAGCGCGGCCGGCATCTGGTCGAAGGGCATCTCCACGTAGTCCACTTCGGACGGGTCGCCGCCGTCTTTGCGGACCGACTCGTTGACCGAGGTGTCGCAGATGTTGCCGAGCGTGTTGGCCGCGACCTTCTTGCCCTCCAGGTCCTTGGCGGACTTCAGGGGGCTGCCCTTCGGCACGGCGATCTCCGCGAAGTCGGCGCCCGCCTTGCCGGTGGACGCGACACCGTTCACCACCGCCTGGACCGGCATGTTCTTGGACTGCGCGACCAGCAGCGAGGTCATGTTGCTGAAGCCGAAGTCGACCTGGCCGGAGACGACGCTGGGCACGATCGCCGCTCCGCCCTGGGCGAGGGTGGGTTCCAGTTTCAGGCCGCGTTCGCTGTAGAAGCCCTTCTTCTGGCCCAGATACATGGGGGCGACATCGATGATGGGGATGACGCCGATCTTGACCGTGGTGGTGCCGCCGGATGCCGAGTCCCCGCCGTCGGAGGCGGAGGAGCCGGACGAACCGCAGGCCGTCGCGGCGACGAACAAGGTGCCGGCCGCGAGACCGATGAGCAGACGACGCATGACTCCCCCTGATGGGACCGCTCTTCGACAGGCTGTGCGCAGACCGCACAGAAGTGCTCAGCGGGAAGGTAGAACGCTGCCGGTTGCAGGTCAATGGCCCAGCCGTGCAAGGCCGTTGACAGTTGCAGAAGTGTGCTCCTAGCGTGCGCAGAGCGCACCACTGTGCGTACGGAGCGCACCATCGTGCGTACGGAGCGCACATGCCGGGCGTCTCCGTGCGTCTTCCAGGAGGCGACGATGGCAGATCCAGCCCGGTTCGGCGGAGCCCGCGAACCGCACTTCGTCCGGTCCTTCGAGCGGGGCCTCGCGGTCATCCGGGCCTTCGACGCCGAGCATCCCGCGCTGACGCTGAGCGAGGTCGCCCGGACCTGCGAGCTGACCCGGGCCGCCGCCCGACGCTTTCTGCTCACCCTCGTCGACCTCGGATACGTCCACACCGACGGTCGGCTGTTCCGGCTGACCCCGCGCGTCCTCGAACTCGGCTACGCGTATCTGTCGAGCTTCACGCTCGCCGACCTCGCCGAGCCGCATCTGGAGCGACTGGCCGCGCAGGTCGGGGAGTCGTCCTCGCTGTGCGTCCTCGACGGCGACGACATCGTGTACGTGGCGAGGGTCAGTGCGGGCCGCATCATGACGGCGACGATCACCGTGGGCACCCGCTTCCCGGCCCATGTCACCTCGGTCGGCCGGGTGATCCTCGCGCATCAGGCGGACGAGGAGATCGACGCCCGGCTCGCCCGCGCCGACCTCAGGCCCCTCACCCGGCACACCCTCGTCTCCGCCGACCGGATCCGGGCCGAGTTGCGCCGCGTACGACGGCAGGGATACGCCGTGGTGGACCAGGAGCTGGAGGAGGGGCTCCGATCGGTGGCCGTCCCGGTCCGGGACCGGGACGGAGAGGTGGTGGCCGGCGTGAACATCCCGGTGCACGCCGGCCGCAACTCCGTGGAGTCGGTACGCCGCGACCTGCTGCCCCAGCTGCTGGCCGCCGTCGCCCGGATCGAGGCCGACCTGTGCGTGGCCGGGACGGCCACGGGCCGGACCCGAGCTGTGGCCCCCGGCGCCGCTACAGGTCGAGGACCAGCCGTGACCCCCGGCACCGGGACACGCAGATGAGCATGGTCTCCCCGGCCTCGCGCTCCTCGTCGCTCAGCACCGAGTCCCGGTGGTCGGGGGTGCCCTCCAGGACGTCCGTCTCACAGGTCCCACAGGTGCCCTCGGCGCAGGAGTAGAGCACCTCCACCCCGGCGGCCCGCACGGTGTCGAGCACGGAGACCCCGACGGGAACGGTGACGGTCCTGCCGGTCCGCTCCAGGACGACCTCGAACTCGCTGTCGGGGCCGGTCTCCTGCTCCTTCGGCTGGAACCGCTCGACCCTGAGCGCCCGCCCGGGGCAGCGCTCCTCGACCGCGTCCAGCAGCGGCCCGGGACCGCAGCAGTAGACGAGGGTTCCCTCGGGCAGGTCGTCGAGGACCGAGCCCAGATCGAGCAGCCCGGACTCGTCCTGCGGCGCGACCGTGACCCGGTCGCCGTACGCGGCCAACTCGGCCTGGAACGCCATGGATTCACGGCTGCGCCCGCCGTACAGCAGGGACCACTCCGCGCCCGCCGCCTCGGCCGCGGCCAGCATCGGCAGGATGGGCGTGATGCCGATGCCGCCGGCCACGAACCGGTAGCGGGGCGCCGGCTCCAGGGCGAAGTTGTTGCGCGGCCCGCGCACGCGGACCTTGTCGCCCTCGGCCAACTCCGTGTGCACGTAGGCCGATCCGCCACGCCCGTCGGGTTCCCGGAGGACCCCGATCCGCCAGGTCCGCCGGTCCGCCGGGTCACCGCACAGCGAGTACTGCCGCTCCAGCTCCGGCCCCAGCAGCACATCGATGTGCGCCCCCGGCTCCCAGGCCGGGAGTTCCTCGCCCAGCGGATGCCGCAGGGTGAGGGCGAGCACGCCGTCAGCGGCGAACTCCCGGCTGTCGACGACGAGTTCGGCTTCGTACCCGGACGAAGCGGAGGACGAGGTCATGAGCTGTTTCCTTGCGGCTCGTGTCCTTGGGGGTGGGCGAGCATCCACTCCCACATCTCGATGGGGTCCTGCGCGGTGTGCTCGCGACCGCAGTGACAGGTGCCGTGCAGGATGTCCGTGCCCGGCAGCCAGTCGATGCGGTAGACCTCTCCGGTCTGGAAGGTGGGCGGTGTGCTCACTGGACCTTCTCCACCGGCTTCTCGCCCTGCTCGACCAGCCGGGCGAGGATACGGCGGGCGGCCAGACCACCGGTGTCGATGTTGATGCTCAGCTCCTGGTAGCCGGTCCGCTCGGTGCCCAGCGTCTCCTGGAGCAGGTTCAGCGCGTTGACGTCCTGCATGACGACCGTGTGGTTGTTGCCCTTGAGGAACTCGGTGACCTCGTCGTCCTCGGTCGCCCAGTCCCGCGAGACCATCCAGAAGTCGTACACCTTGCCGTCCGACGACGGGGTGATCGCGTACGTGATCTCGGTGTGGAAGCCGTTCGGGTCACTGCCGTCCGCCTCGGGCAGCACGCCCACGGGGGCGATCCGGCTGTGCAGCAGATACAGGCACGGGGCGAAGTACTCGATGTCCTGCCAGCGCGTGATCCGCCCGTCGATGCCGGTCGACCGGGCGTAGAACGGCGGGCACTCGGCGTCGTCCATGTGCCGGCTCACCCGTACGATGCCCGCGCCCTCGTCCACCTCGGTGGTGATCGGCGTCTCGGCGACCTCGGGGGTGCCGATGTAGCCGCCGTGCAGATACGTCTCGTGCGACAGGTCGAGCAGGTTGTCGACGAGGAGCCCGTAGTCGGCGTCGATCGGCTCCATGCCGCGCACGGTGACCCAGCCGGGGGCGGCCAGGTGCTTGGCGCGCGGGATGCTCTGCGGGTCGGCGAGCGCCGGGTCGCCTATCCAGACCCAGATCAGCGAGTCCTGCTCGACCACCGGGTACGAGGCGACCCGCGCCGTCCGCGGGATCCGCTTCTGTCCGGGCACGTACACACACGCGCCCGTCGTGTCGTACGTGAAGCCGTGGTACCCGCACACGATCCGGTCCCCGTCGAGTCCGCTCTCCGACAGCGGGTACCGGCGGTGCACACACCGGTCGTGCAGCGCGATGGGCGTCCCCTCCTCCTCCGTCCGGTAGAAGACGAGCGGCTCGCCCAGGATCGTCCGGCCGAGAAGATCCCGCCCGACCTCTTCGGCGTAGGCGGCGACGTACCACTGGTTCCTGGCGAACGTGGTCATGTGCGGCATGGCTGCGGCTCCCGTCGTTGGGTGATGGCGACATCGTCCAGAGCGGCGTCACGGTGCCGCAATACCTCTTCCGCCTCACGGAAGCGTCTGGGGAAACTGCCTGTTCAGGGCGGGTGCTCGTCCATGCGCGCGAGGCCGGCACGGTCCGAACGGCTCAACTGTCGTACCGCACCCGGGAAACACAGAACGGACCTGCCGGCCACGATGCTGCTGGCGCTGGCCCTGGCCTACGGAGTCTCCCCGCTGGCCATCGACATGTATCTGTCGGCGTTTCCGCGCATGGCGCGTGACCTGCATGCCTCGGCCACCGGCGTCCAGCTCACGTTGACCGCGTTCATGACCGGCCTGGCCGTCGGGCAACTGGTTCATCGGGCCGCTGTCGGACCGCTGGGGCCGGCGTCGGCCGCTGCTGGCCGGGACCGCGGTGAGCGTGCTTCGGGTCTCGGCGATCGCCTCGTGCCCGCCTGCCCTGATGCGGGCCGCGACTCCGTGCGCCGCGGGGCGATGTTGTCGAGGTCGTCGGAACCAACCGCCCCGAGGGCGCGGGCGTGCCCCGGACGCAGCCGCTCCAGCACGTGGCGGTCGCCCGCCGTTGTTTCATGATGCGCACTCCCGGACCGTGCGCCAGTCGTGCTGCGGAAGCGTGGCCGATCCGCCCCGTGAGGTCCGGGCGGATGGCTTCCCGCCCGCCGGGAGGCCGAGGACGCGCAGCCAGGTGCGCGCCACGGCGCTCGCCCCTCGACCTGCGTCGCCCGGCACGAACCAGGCAGGCGATGGCTTTTCTCAGGCGCGGAACCACAATGACAGCCGTAGGCCCCCGGGAACGCGTCCAGGGGACCTTGTGCCGTGACAGATGTAGTCAGCGCTTGTCGCTCGCGAAGGGCCTGCGAGATGGTGGCGCGGATGGTGGTCTGGGTGTGGCGCTCGACTGTCGGGTTGGCGGGGACGCCGTCTGGTTCGCCCGCTGTGGCGACGGCGCTCCGCAGCGTCGTGCTTCCGTCCCGCCCCTCGACTCCCCGCCAAGTCCGCGCGCGGCTCCGTCCCGGAACCTGAGCGTTCGATCTTGCAGGGAAGGAATCTCGCAGCGGTTGCGCCGATCGCATCCGCGTTCCAATTGGCGCTGCGCGGACCCAACCAGTCCGCTCTCGTTGGGCGTCAGCGAGACGACGCCCGGGGTTCGGGCCATCTCCTCGGCCTGACGTGCCCTCAGGTCTGCGGCGAAGCCGTTGAGCAGAAGGTCGTAGGCGTAGAGGGGGCGCACCCCGTCCACCGCGTGCAGCACCTTTTCGCGCGCCCGCGCGAGGCGGTCGGTGTGGTCGCGTACGGCTTGCGAGTGTGTCTCCAGCCGCGTGCCGGGCGCTGGTGCCGTCTTGGGGTAGGCGGCGACGGGCTGGTCAGCAAGCTGCACGAGGTAGATGCCGTCGGAGTACGACTTCCGGGCGGTATCGGGCAGTTGGGTCGTCGCCGGATCGGTCTGCGGGATTGGCGCGCTCGGCACGGAGGTGAGGAGAAGGCCGCTGAAGACCACTGCACCAACAGGGACGCGGCTCTGCGGCCTGCCCGCAGGCGTCGGCCGGCGTTTTGCTGGGACAACGTGGCGCCTTCCCCGCGCATGCCTGCGAACGCACGCGCGAGACGGTCGATGCGGAGTGGTCAAGTCCCCGAGATCGCGGCCATCCTGCTGCCGTTGAGGCCGCCATGAGAAGCGGTAACGGCACAAATATGAATAACTCCAGATATTTTTCGCAGAGTTGGCCGCAGGTTTGAGCAGCCACGCCGACTGCCCTACCGCAGGTTGAGCAGGTCTCCCGCCAGCGTCTCCATTCGAACTGGGGCGGGTTGAGTTTCAGCGGATCGTGTCCGTGACCGGCGGCAGCAGGAGGCGGAAGGTCGCCCCCTGGCCGGGGGACGTGGTGAGTTCGACTCGGCCGTGGTGGGCCGTGACCAGGGAGTGGACGATGGACAGGCCAAGGCCGGCGCCGGCGCCGGCTGAGCGGGTGCGGGAGCTGTCGACGCGGTAGAAGCGTTCGAAGACCTGCTTGGCCTGTTCGTCGGTCATGCCGGGGCCCTGGTCGGCGACTTCGAGGACGGCGTGGCCGTCGACGGTACCGACGCCGATGCGGATGGGGGTGCCGCCGGGGGTGTGGGTGACGGCGTTGCCGACCAGGTTGGAGACGACCTGGCGCAGGGCCGCCTCGTCGGCGAGGGCGGCGGAGGAGGCCGGTGCCCCGTCGTCGGGACCGGTGAGTTCGACCGGGCGGGTGGGGTCGAGGGCGCGTACGTCACGCAGGGCGTCGACGGCGAGGGTGCGCAGGTCGGTCGGGGCGAGCTGGAGAGGGATGCCGGTGTGGTGCGGGGTTTCGTCGAGGCGGGCGAGTTGCAGCATGTCCTCCACCAGGCGGGCCAGGCGTTCGGCCTCGCCGGAGATGCGGTCCATGGTGCGGTCGATGTCCTCAGTCGTGGGGAGGGCGCCCATGCGGTACAGGTCGGTGGAGCCCTTGATGCCCACGAGCGGGGTGCGCAGTTCATGGCTGGCGTCGGCGACGAAGCGGCGCATCCGCGCCTCGGAGTCGGCGCGGGCGGCGAAGGCCGTCTCGATCTGTACGAGCATGTTGTTGATGACGGTGGCCAGCCGACCGATCTCGGTCTGCGGGGAGGCCAGGTCGGGAACGCGGTGGGAGAGGTCCCCGGCGGCGATGGCGGTGGCCGTCTCCTCGATGCTGGTCAGCGGGCGGAAGCCGGAGCGTACGGCGAACCAGCCGACCGCGGCGAGTACGGCCAGGAGGGCGGCGGCGACGGTGGTGGAGATGGTCCACAGGCGGTCGACGGTCGCGTCGGCCTCGCCCGTCGACGTGGCCACCGCCACCGAGACGGCCTTTGGGTCCGATGGACTGTCGAGGAGGCGTGCCGTGTCGGTCAGCGGCCGGACGACCACGCGCCAGCGCGGTCCGCCGTCCTGGCCGGGCACGGTGAAGGGATCGGTGCCATGCGCGACGACGGTGGTGGGGGCGGGGGCAGGCAGTTGCGGGCTGGTGTCGGGCTGCGTCCCCGCGGCGCCGACCGATCGGCCCGCGGCGTCGAGGTAGACGACAGCGGGCGTGTCGAAGAGGTTCAGCGCGGACAGGCGCTCGGCGGCTTCCTTCGCAAGTGGCCTGTCCGTGGTGGTGGGGTTGGGTGAGAGGGAGGGCGGGATGCGGGCGAACAGGTCGGCGGCGGGGACAAGTTGACGGTCCGTCTGTTCCTGCAGGTAGGCGCGCAGCAGGTGGTGGACCACGACGGTCGAGGCGACCAGCCCCGCCGTCAGCAGGACGACGGTCAGAAGGACGAGCCGGGTGCGCAGGGACAGGCGGGCGAGGAGGCCTCGCAGCCACCGGAGCGTGCTCATGGAGTGGGCCTGCGCAGGACGTAGCCCTGGCCGTAGATGGTGTGGATGAGCCGGGGCCGACCGGCGTCCAGCTTGCGGCGCAGGTAGCTGACGTAGGTGTCGACGATGCTGGGGTCGCCGTCGAAGTCGTAGTGCCAGACGTTGTCCAGGATCTGTGCCTTGGACACCACGCGGCCGGCGTTGAGTATCAGGAAGTGCAGCAGCCGGAACTCCGTCGGTGACAGGCGCACGGGCTGCCCGGCCCGGGTCACCTGGTGGGCATCGGGGTCGAGTTGCACGTCCGCGACGGACATGAGGGGGCTCGTGATGGCGGTGGTACGGCGCAGGACGGCGTGGATGCGGGCGATCAGCACCTGGAGGTCGAACGGCTTGGTGACGTAGTCGTCCCCGCCCAGGCGCAGGCCGTTGAGCATGTCCTCGGTGGTGTCCAGGGCCGTCAGGAAAAGCACGGGCATGCGGCGGCCCGTCTCTCCGGTGGTGCGGTCCGGCAGGTCGCGCAGCCGGCGGATGACGGTAAAGCCGTCCATGTCGGGCAGCATCACGTCGAGAACGACCAGGTCCGGGGGGTTCTCGTAGGCCGCCGCCACGGCCTGTCGGCCGGTGGCGGCGGTCGTCACGGTGAACCCGGCGTGCCGTAGCGCGGTGGGCAGGAGTTCGAGGACGACGGGTTCGTCGTCTACAACGAGGAGGGAGCCCGCCCCGCGGGACACCTCCCGTGGGGCCGCGGCTTCGGTCGCTTGCATACCGTCCTCCTCGGGGAGTGGAGTGCGCGTGGTCGTGGGGTCAGGGAGTGCTGTGGTGAGCGGGCGCCGTGGTCGCGTGCGGTCGCTGGGAAGCCTTGGCCGTACGTCGGGAGCGGCGCACCCGGTACGTGTCGTGGACGACGCTGCCGACCCATCCGGACGCGGCCGCGGTGAACAGCCCGAGGAGGACGGCGGCCGTCACGCTGTCGGCACCGCCCCGCGCGTTCAGGTTCATCAGGGGCATGTCCCCGAGCGACATGACCCCCGTCATCGACGGGCCGCCGAACAACTGAGCCATCACCAGCAGGACCGACCAGGCGAGGCCGACCTGCGCGGCGGTCATCGCAGCCCGCGTCGACCGGGTGGACAGCGGCGTGCCGTCGCGCCGGGTCGCCACCGGGGTACGGGCAGCGGTCAGCATCCCGCAGACGACCAGCACGGCCAGGGCGCACAGGAGCACCGCCAGACGCATGGCGAGGCTGCCTCCCGTGACGTCCGCCAGGCTCATCGAGCGGTACGGCGGGGTGAAGCCCCCGCCGTCGGAGCCTCCGGTCATGCCGCCTAGGAGACCGCCGCCGGACAGTCCGCTGAGCAGGCTCCCGAACGGGCTGCTCGCGTCCATCGCTCCCTCGAAGGAGAACGACCAGGAGGCGCCGAGGCCGGTCGACAGGAGGGCGAACACGCCGTTCGGCGCCACGAGGAGGGCCGCACCGGCCGCCTTGCCGCCGTTGTCGCCCCCCAGGGCGAAGGCGCCGACGGTCACGACCAGCGTGAGGGAGAGCGTCACGGCCAGGACGACGGTGGCAGTCGCGGAGAGCACGGGACCCACCACCGTACGCAGCCTGCCCGTCGCGAACCGTACGGGGAAGCGGGGCCGCCGAGCCGCCAGCGTCCCCAGGGCGAGCACCACGAGCAGCCAGAGCAGGCCGGCGAACACGGTCATCGCCACGTCCGTGTGGAAGTCCACGGCGGAGAGGCTGGAGGACCGATCCGCGCCGCCGAGCTTGCCCAACAGGCCGCCACCGCCCCCGCCGAGCAGGCCGCCCCCGCCCGAGCCGCCGGCTCCCGGCTTCAGCTTGGCGGTGACCGAGTCGGGCAGGTGCAGGCTTCCCCGGGCGAGGGGCGCGGCCACCAGGAGCAGGACGAGCCAGGTCACCGAGGCGACGGCCGCCCTGGCGAACAGCAACTGGGCCGTGACGCGCCGGCCGCGCAACCGCCAGAAGAACGCCAGGCCGAGGACGAGCGCACCGACCAGGGTCACCGCCAGCGGCGTGCCGCGCACACCGCCCTCCAGCCCCATCGACAGGAAGCCACCGCCGGAGCCGCCCGAGAAGCCGGCCGATCCGCCGACGGCCAGGCACACGATCGCCAAGGCCGCCGGCATCACAGGTGTGGCGGACGACGCGTCCGCGAGGGACAGCCCGAACAAGGCCACAGCGAGCATCGCGGCGAACGCCGCGAGGGCGCAGACGACGCCCGCCGACACGTTCTGCCCAGCCGTGACGGACGGGCCCTGGCCTTTCGAGGCGCGGGGACCCTGTGGTGGGTGCCCATGCCGGGAGGGGCGAGGGGGAAGAGGGTTTCGCGGGGCGCCTGAGGTCAGCGTGGTGTGATGACTCATGGTCCGGAAGCCTGGTCATCTCGCCCGAGGTTTCCCTGAAAGGTTCTGAGAGGAACCTGGGAGTCGGAGACATGACAGAACGGGCGCTGTGCGGGGCTCGTGCGGCGAGGGAGCCGGTCATGCGGGCCGGACCACGCCGGTGTCGTAGGCGAAGATGACGGCCTGGACGCGGTCGCGAGCGCCGATCTTCGCGAGGATGCGGCTGACGTGCGTTTTGACGGTGGTCTCGGCCAGGGAGAGGCGTTGGCCGATCTCCGCGTTGCTGGCGCCGGAGGCGAGGGCGACGAGGACCTCGCGTTCGCGCTGGGTCAGCTCGGCGAGCCGCTGATCCTTGGCCAGCGAGCCGCCAGGTAGGCGGTCGGCGAAGGCATGGATGAGCTTGCGGGTCAGGCTCGGGGAGAAGTCGGCTCACATGGGACTTCACGGTGGATTCGGCGAGATGGAGGTGCTCGGCGATCTCGGTGTTGCTGAGGCCGGTGGCGACGGCGGTGAGGACCTCGCGTTCGCGCTGGGTGGGCGCGTGGAGCCGACGGGTCTGCGCTGATGTGGGGCTCGGGCCGCCGACCCGAGCGGTGGCGGGTTCGCGGGCCGGACCTGGTGGGAGAACGGTGTGCTGGACGGCCACCGCGCGGATGTCGGCGGCCAGTTGGTCGGGCAGGGGCTGCACGAGGAAGGCGCTGGCACCGGAGCCCACGCCGGCGTGGGCGTGACCGTCGAGATCCAGGGCGGTCAGGACGAGGACACGCGCATCACCGCCCGACTCGGTGATGCGCCGAGTCGCCTCGATGCCGTCCGTTCCGTCCATGGGTACGTCCGTCAGGAGGACGCCAGGGGCGGGATCCGGGGTCGTGCGCACGGCTTGGGCGCCGTCGTCGGTCTCACCGGAGACGGTCATGTCGGGCCTGGCCTGCCTCAGCATGCTGAGGCCGAGACGGTTGAGGGCTTGGTCATCGACGATGAGGACGCTGGTCATGCGGTGTCTCTCTTCATGGAGGCGGTGAGGGGAGAGAGAAGGTGTGCTTGTAGGCGCCGACCGCCGCATTGTGTCGGAGGACTCGGTCCCGGCTCCGGGAGCCCCGCGGCCTGCTGTCCGACTGCGGGGATCCCTGGAGGACGGAAGTGCGCCGGCGGTCAGCCGTGTACGGACTGCTGTGGTTCGTCCGCTGCCGACGGCCCGGAAGGTTCGGGCGACGCGCTGAGAGCCTCACCCTCGATGTCCACGTTGGGCAGGGCCCTGTCGAGCCACCGGGGCAGCCACCAGGCCCGCTTGCCGAGCAGCGCAAGGACGGCCGGGACGATGGTCATCCGGACGACGAAGGCGTCGAAGAGGACGGCGATGGCGAGGCCGAAGCCGATCATCTTGACCATGGAGTCGTCGACGCCGATGAAGCCCGCGAAGACCGCGATCATGATCGTCGCGGCGGCGGTGACGACGCGCGCGCCGTGCTGGAAGCCGGTGACGACGGCTTCGCGCGGTGCCTGTCCGTGGACGTATGCCTCGCGCATGCGGGTCACCAGGAACACCTCGTAGTCCATGGCGAGTCCGAAGACCACGCCGATCATGAAGATCGGCATCATGCTCATGATCGGGCTCGGCTCCTGGAGGCCGAACCAGCCCCACTGGAAGACCGCGACCACCGCTCCGAGGCTCGCGGCCACCGAGAACAGGAAGCCGACGGCGGCCTTCAGCGGGACCAGCACGGAGCGGAAGACGGCGATCAGCAGGAGGAAGGCGAGGCCGACGACCAGGGCCAGGTAGGGCAGCAGGACCTCGCTCATCCGCTGCGAGAAGTCGACGTTCATGGCCGCTTGACCGGTGACGTAGACGGTGGCGCCGGTGTCCGCCTTGATGGTGTCGCCGGCGTCCCGGATCGTGTGGACGAGGTCTTCGGTGTCGGTGCCGCCGGGGCCCGACTTGGGGACGACCGGCACGACCGCGGTGGTGCCGGCCTCGTTGAAGGTGGCCTGGCGCACCGTCGCGACGTTGTCGAGGGTACGGATCTTCGCCGTGAGGTCGGCGGCGGCGGTCTTGGGGCCGCTGCCGGTGCCCTTGGCGTCGACCACGACGAGCAGCGGGCCGTTGACGCCGGGGCCGAAGTTGTCCGACAGCAGGTCGTATGCCTTGCGCTGGGTCGTGGAGGTCGGCTGCGAGCCTTCGTTGGGCAGCCCCAGTTCCAGGGAGGCGGCGGGTACGGCGACCACGCAGAGCCCGAGCACCGCGAACAGCAGCACCGCCACCGGCCGGCGCAGCACGAACCGGGCCCAGCGCGTGCCCATGTTGGGCCTGCCGTCGTGAGCGACGGCGCTCTCGCGGGTCTTGCGGGGGAGGAGACGGTCGCCGGCGAAGCCGACCAGTGCCGGGATCATGGTGAGCGCGATCACCACGGCGAGGGTGACGGTGGCGGCCGCGGCCAGCCCCATCTTCGTGAGCGGGGGGATGTTGACCACGGTCAGACCGACCAGCGCGATGACCACGGTCAGCCCGGCGAAGACCACCGCGGATCCGGCTGTGCCCACCGCCCGCCCGGCCGCGTGTTCTCGGTCGCTGCTGTGGGCGAGTTCCGCGCGGTAGCGGGAGACGATGAACAGGGCGTAGTCGATGGCGACGGCCAGCCCGAGCATGGTCGCCAGGACGGTGGTGGTGCTGCCCAGGTCGAGTACGTTGGCCAGGGCGATGATCGAGGTCACGGCGATGCCCACGCCGACCAGCGCCGTCGCGAGCGGCAGCCCGGCGGCGATCAGGGAGCCGAAGGTGATCATCAGGACGACGGCGGCTATCGCCACGCCGATGATCTCGCTGGCTCCCATGTGCAGCTTCTCCCGGACCGCGTCGCCGCTCGCCTCCACGGTCAGCCCGCCCTGCCGTGCCTCGTCGGCGATCTCGAACACCTGGTCAGCGATCGAGTCGTCCAGTTCGAACGCCGGCAGCTTGTACGACACCTGGATGTAGGCGGTGGAGGCGTCCCGGCTGACCGCCTGGACGGCGAACGGGTCCAGGACCCGGGCGACCTGGTCGGAGCTGTCCTTCAGCTTCGCCACGGCCTGTTCGACCTCGGCCTTGTTGGCCGGGTCGGTGATCTTCTCGCCGTCGGGCGCTTTGAACACCACGCGGGCGGTCGCGCCGTCGGCGTACGTTCCCGGGAAGCGTTCCGAGAGCAGGTCGTAGGCCTTCTGCGCCTCCGTTCCCGGCAACGAGAAGGAGGTGGGTTTGGGCGTCGACGCGCTGGCGGCGGCGACACCGGTCAGTGCCAGTACGACCAGCCAGAAGGCCACGACGACGCGCCGCCTGCGAAAGGCGAACCGGCCCAGTCTGTAAAGGTATTCGGCCACGAGGGCGCACTCCGTTCGACGGATCAGGATGGGGGAGTGGCGAGATGCCGTCGCCATCCTGGGCCGCCCGGCACCCGGTGCTCGTCGGCCATCCGTCCTTGATTCGGGACCGGGCGTCGGCCATTCGGCCGACGCTGCCCGTCCCGCACCTTTCGTAGGCTGCCCGGTGTGGAATACGACCTGCCGTTCTCCGCCAGGGCTCAGCGCCTGATCACCATAGGCGTGGGCGCCGTCTTCGTCCTGGTCTGGCTGCTGGACCTGACGCATCTGGTGTACGGGCCCACGGTGATCGACTCGCCCACCGTCTGGCTGACCACCCTGGGCTCCGGGCCACTCGCCGCGGCGGCTCTCGTTCGTGCCGACCGGAGTCCCGCGCTGATGTGGCGCGCGGGTGTCGCGGCCGTGCTGTCCACGGCACTGACCGTATGGGCCCCCGCGATTCCCTACCGACAGGGTCCCGCGTCCTGGGGATTGCTGGAGACCGCCGGCCTGCTCGGGCTGATCACGTTCACCGTGCGGGGGGTGGCTCGGCCGGGCGCCGCCTTCGGCCTGGGTGCGGCCCTCGGTGTCTCCATGATCCTGCAGCCGCTGCGAGTCGATGGGGACCCGCGGACCCTGGGCAGCTGTTTCGTACTGTTCATCTTCGTCGTGGGCGGCACGAGCCTCGGGGCGTATCTGCGGCTGCTGCAGGCCCGCCGGGCCCGAGCGATCGTCGAGGTGCGCCACGGCGAGCGCCTGGAGCTGGCCCGGGATCTGCACGACTTCATCGCCCACCACGTCACCGGGATGATCGTGCAGGCCAACGCGGCTCTGGCGGTGCACCAAAGCGCGCCGGACAAGGTCGATCCGATCCTCAAGAACATCGCCCGCTCCGGCTCGGAGACGCTCGCGTCCATGCGGCGGCTGATCCATGTCCTGCGTGAGGAGGAACGCGGCGGCCCTCGGCCTGGCGAGCTCATGACCGAACTCGGCCGAATGGTCTCGGACTTCTCAGCGACGGCGATGGAGGATGCGACGGCATCCGCGAAGGGCACCGGACCAACGAGAGCAGGACAGGCCCGGCTCGACGTCTCGGCCGCCGCTCGCGCCGTACGGCTGCCTCCGGAGGTGGAGACTTCCGTCCACCGCATGGTGCAGGAGACCCTCACCAACGTACGCCGTCACGCGCCGGGCGCGAAGGTGACGGTGCGCCTCGACGCCGATCACGCCTGGCTGCGGGTCACGACCCTGAACACCGCTCCCACCCGTCGTGGCGCACCGCCCACTGGCGGCCGGGGCGGCTTCGGCCTGGTCGGGCTGCACGAACGGATCGAAGCCGTCGACGGGACACTCACCGCCGGTCCCGCGCTGGGCGGTGGCTGGCAGACGACAGCCGTCTTCCCGCTGACCGCCGACGGTCAGAAGGCTGCGACGCCTACGCCGGCCGAGGACCTGCCGACGAAGGGAACCTGACGCCACCTGCCAACTGGCTCAGTCTGCCGTCCTGACGACACCCTTCTCCCAGGCCCAGGCCGCGATCTCGACACGATTGCGGGCGTCGATCTTGCCCTGGACCCGGCCCAGGTACGTCTTGACCGACGACAGCGACAGGAACAACTCGTCGCAGATCTCCTGGTTGGTGCGCCCCACCGCCACCAGCTGCACGATGTCCAGCTCCCGGCCACTGAGCACATCCCGGACCGGCGCTGGAAGTGCGGCGGTCCGCTCGTGCTCCTCCAACCGCCTGAGCAACCGCACCGTCACCGCGGGTGAGACAAGCGCGTCGCCACGGGCAGCGGCCCGCACTGCCTCGACCAGCAGGGCGGGCGAGGCGTCCTTCAGGAGGAATCCGCAGGCGCCGTTGCGCAGCGCGGAGGTGACGTAGTCGTCCTGGTCGAAGGTGGTAACCACCACCACGTTGAGAGGATCCACCACACCCGGGCCGGCCAGCAGCCTGGTCACCTCGATCCCGTCCAGCCTCGGCATCCGGATGTCGACCAGACACACATCCGGACGCAGCCGCCGGGCGGCATCGACACAGTCGGCGCCGTCGGTGGCCTCCCCGACCACCTCGATCCCGGGCTGCGTTTCGAGGATCAGCCGGAACCCCGTACGCACGAGATCCTGGTCATCAGCGACAAGGACGCGAATGTCGGTGGTGTTCACTCGGCAGACCCTTTCATGTGGTGCTTGAGACAGTCCAACGGCAGCGGGAAAACGGACCCGAAAAGTCTCTTGAGGAAAAGGTGAAGGGGCGTAGGGGCGGCCGGTGCCGACGCTGGCGGAGCTGGCGGCCCCGTATCCGCAGGTGAATGCCGTCGGCCCAGACATAGACGTAGTCCGTGGCGGACAGATCGCGCTCGCCGAACGCCTTGTGGTCGCCCTGCCACTGCTGGGTGAGGCGGGTCACCGTGGCCGCAGACAGGCCGGCCGAGGAGCCGAGGAACTGCTCAAGTGCGGGCACGAAGTCGCCGGACGACAGGCCGTGCAGGTAGAGCAGCGGCAGCACTTCGCTGATCTTCGGGGACTTGCGGCACCACGGCGGGAGGATCGCCGAGCTGAACCGTTTGCGCTCGCCGGTCGCCTCATCGATGCGCTTGTCGTTGACGCGCGGGGCCTTGACCTCGACAGTCCCGGCCGCGGTGGTCACCGAGCGAGGCTGGTGATGGCCGTTGCGGACCACGAGCCGCCGCCCACGTTCGTCCCTCTCCTCGGCCAACTCGGCTATATAGGCATCGACTTCGGCCTCCAGCGCGGCCGCGAGCATCCGCCTCGCGCCCTCCCGGACGATCTCGTCGATGAGCGAGGAGCCATTGGCGGTGGTGCCGTCGGCGTTGACTACGCTGAGCACGGGCGTGCCTTCCCGACCGGTGTTCGTAGCACCGGCCTACTCGATGACCATCAATCGATCACTCGGGAAGGTACGCCCTTCGCGTTCAACCCGAGGTCGATCCACAGGTCTTGAGCATTGCTCCCCCTTTTTTTTGGTGAGTGGGCATTCTGGGCGAGAGGCAGATCGGTGGTTTCTGCGCAGCGCTGGCTCGGTCGAGCTGTACACGTGATGCAGCAATGGGCTACAGGGCAGCCAATCGCCTGGCGCCCTGGCGGCTGGCGGTGACCTCCTCCGGCGGGCAGCCGAGCATGAGCAGGACGGCGTCGGCGACACCCGCGGCGACATGGGCGGTGTCGTCCTCACGCACCCGGCCGGGAGCTGTCCGATCCGGCGTACGAACCCTTCTGGGCCCGGGCCGAGGCGACGGGCGCGATCCTCTTCCTGCACCCCTTCGGCTGCACGCTCGACGAGCGCTGGACCAGTGGTACCTGCCCAACGTCGTCGGCCAACCGACCGAGAACGCCGTCGCGCTCTCCCACCTCGTCTTCTCCGGTGTCCTGGACCGGCACTGAAGCTGATCGCCGCGCACGGCGGCGGATACCTGCCCACCCACCTCGGCCGCTCTGACCACGCCTGGTCGGCCCGTTCCGACGCGGGAGCAGTACGTCGTACGGCTGCGCAAGGCCGACGAGAAGCGGCTCGACCTCGTCTCCTACGGGGCTGCGAGCGCGCCGGACGTAGACACGTGGGCCGAGGAACTCCTCGCGGGTGGCGTCCAGTTGACCTCCCAGCCGGGCAAGGTGGACACCCCCGGCGGCGGCTACGGCTTCCGCTTCTTCGACGTCGACGGTCGCACCATCGAGGTCTTGGCCGACGTCGAGGTCCGGCGGCACCGCAGGATCGAGGAGAAGGAGGCGATCCCGGTCAAGCTGTCGCACGTCGTCCTCAACTCCCCGGACCTGAACGTGACTCGGGAGTGGTACGAGCGCCACCTCGGCTTCCGCCTCTCCGGCATCCTCACGCATCCGAACATCGGCGAGGCGATGCACTTCATGCGGACCAGCAACCATCACCACTCCATGGCCATCGCCAAGGGCCCGCACACCGCCCTGCACCACATCTCCTTCGAGATGCGCGGCATCGACGAGTACATGCGCGGAACGGGCCGGGTGATCCGGGCCGGTTTCAAGAAGCTCTGGGGTCCGGGACGGCACCTGGCGGGGGACAACACGTTCACGTACTTCCTGGACCCGCAGGGCAACACGGTGGAGTACACGACGGAGCTGGAGGTCCTCGACGAGGACACCTGGCACCCGCACATCTACGACTTCTCCCAGCCCGAGGTCACCGACCAGTGGGGCACGGCGGAGGCGATGAACGAGTTGATCGCCAAGGAGTCGTTCAACGACGTCGACCGCGGCGTGTCGTCGCCCCGCCGGTCTGATCCCTCCGATTCCGGGGTCGCGGACGGCACCCTGTACCCGGTCCCCGGGGCGCACTCGCTCAGAGCTGGGCCCGCGCGGCATCCGTGTGAACACGATCCACCCCGGCTTCATCGAGACCGAGATGACGGCCTCCGCGCCCCCGCCTTCCGTGAGGCCAACATCCGCGAGACCCCGCTCGGCCGCACCGGCACGGTCGACGAGATCACCCCGCTGGTGGTGTTCCTGCTCTCCGACGACGCCTCCTTCATCACCGGGCGCCGAGATTCCCGTGGACGGCGGTCTCACTGCACACGGCGGGGTCAAGTCCATCTCCGACGCCCTGCGGGAGGGGATCGAATGAGGCGGCTCGAAGGAAAGGTGGCCCTGATCTCCGGCACAGCCCGTGGTCAGGGCCGGGCGGCGGCGCTGCGGTTCGCGGCCGAGGGCGCGATCGTCGTCGGCGACCTGCTGCACGAGGGCGCCCTGGAGACGCAGCGTCTTGTGGGCGAGGCGGGCGGCACTGCCCTGACGTCCGGCTTGCTGGACGTAACGGACGAGGACTCCGTCCGCGCGTGGGTCGAGGAGGCCGTCGATGCCTTCGGCGGGATCGACATCCTCTACGCCAACGCCGGCGCCGTCCGTTTCGGAGCCGTCGACACCCAGCCGTACGAGGACTTCACGTTCACGATGCGCGCGGAGCTGGACTCGGTGTGGCTGGCGGCACACACTGCCTGGCCGCACCTGGTCGCGAGCCGCGGCTGCATCCTCACCGTCGGTTCCACGGCCGGCCTCACCGGCTCCCTCACCAACCGGCGCACCGCGCACTCGGCCTCCAAGGGGGCGGTGATCTCCCTGACGCGTCAACTCGCAGCGGAAGGCGCCCCGCACGGCATCCGCGCCAACTGTGTCAGCCCCGGGATGATCGACACCGAGGGCTCGCTCGGCGACCTGCTCGCCGACGACCACCCCATGGTCATCGTCCTCATGGATCACACAGCGAAGGACGGCATCCCGAAGATCGTCGAGGAGTGCACACTCCCGTTGACCGGCGAGCGCTGCGTCCACCGGATCATCACTGACCTCGGCGTCCTCGACGTCACCCCCGACGGCCTCGCTCTCGTGGAGACGGCGCCAGGAGTGACGTACGACGAGATCAAAACGAAGACAGCCGCGCCCCTGCGTGCCGACGCCGTCACCGCCGCCTGCTGAACACGCCGGACCGGCTCACGGCGTCGGCAGGGGCTGGGCGCCGCTACTCGGACGCGGCCACGCCGGGCACCGACTCCAGACCGGGCGTTCCCTCTCCGGGCAGACGGGCGAGTGCGAGGCGCAGGAACACCTGGGCCGCGGGTGAGGTCGGGGCCGGGTCGCGGTGGGCGAGGGCCAGGGGCTGGAGTGCCTGGGGGTCGTCGAGGCGCAGGACGCAGTCGGCGTGGTCGGCGGGGACGACGGCGTCGGCCACCGGCCGGGGCACGACGGTCACCCCGATGCCCTCGAACGCCAGCTTGGCGAGATCTCCCGCGCTACGCAACGCGCAGACGCCCCGGCGGCGTGCTCGCGCTCGGTCGAACGCGGCGTCCACCTGCACGCGCAGTCCCGTGTCCGGACCGCATTCGAGGAAGCGTTCGTCGGCCAGCTTTCCCAGGTCCGTGACGCCGGTCCCGCGCAGGCGGTGGTCGCGGCCCCGTCCTTGCCGGCCGTCGACCTCGCCGCCGAGCAACGCCTGACGCTCGCCGGCGTTCTACGCGGCACCTCCGTGACGTGTACCCGGTCACAAGCGTCTCCGGACCTGCACGCCTGCTGGGGCTACGCCTCTTCCGCCAACCCTTCCCAGCGGTCGGCGAGCATCTGCAGTGTGGCGACGAACCGTTCGCGTTCCCCCTCGTCGAACGATTCCAGGAGAAGCTTGTCGAGTGTCCGCGCACGGTGCTTGGCCTCACGGAGGGCTTCCTGGCCGGCGTCGGTGAGGTAGAGCAATTTGCGGCGGCCGTCGGAGGCCGCGGTGCGACGGGCGAGCAGACCACGGTTCTCCAGCCTGCGAGCCACATCGGCCATGGTGGACGTGTCCAGGGCGACGGCGGCAGCCATCGAACGCTGGTCCCGGCCAGGATTGGCTTCCACTGTCTGCAGTACCGCGAACTGGGGACCCGTCAGTACCGAGTCCACCTCTTGTGCCCACACGGCCAGATACGCCTGGTAGAGACGCCGGACCTGGTAGCCGGGCGCGGCTGTCAGGGCGGCAGGAATCTCTGGGGCGGTCCCGAGGGGCGGGGTCTGGTCAGCCATGGGGCCAGCTTAAGCACGCAGGTCCACCTTGAGGGAGGGCCGGGTGCCGGCAGTGCGGTTCCGCCGCGCTTCGGCCCAGCGCCTCGGAGGTCGAACTACCCGGCCTGCGCTCCGCGTTTCTACCGGAACACGGCTTTCGTCCGGCCTGTCTTCGCGCAGATGCGTTTAGGCGGCAGCACCTTTCAGGGGGTGGAACCAAGGTGGATCGGGCCTGTTCGGTCGGCCAGCCGGGCGCCACCGCCACCACGGTTCAGAGCGATGATCTCGGCGGCGATGGACACGGCGGTCTCCTGCGGAGTACGGGCGCCCAGGTCCAGGCCGATCGGGCTGGACAGACGTTTCAGCTCGACCTCGGTCAGCCCAGCCTCCGTCAGCCGCTTCCACCGGTCCTCGTGTGTACGCCGTGAGCCCATCGCGCCCACGTAGCCGACGTCGGGCAGGCGCAGGGCGACCTCCAACACCGGGACGTCGAACTTGTGGTCGTGGGTCAGCACACAGATCACGGTCCGCCCGTCGATCCGTCCGGCCTCCGCCTCGGCGTTGAGATACCGGTGCGGCCACTCCACGACGACCTCGTGCGCGCCGGGCATCCGGGGCGTGGTGGCGAACACCGGGCGCGCGTCGCACACCGTGACCCGATAGCCGAGGAAGGAGCCCATCTGCGCGAGGGCCGTCGCGAAGTCGATGGCGCCGAACACGATCATCCGGGGCGGTGGCGCGAAGGACTCGATGAACACGTGCAGCTCATCGCCGGACACGCCCAGGTCTTCGCCGCGGCACGGTCCGTCCGCGCCGTAGCGCAGTACACCGGACCGGCCGGCGTCCAGCATGCCGCGGGTGTCCTGGCGCAGGAGGCCGTCCAGCCGGTCCGAGCCGGTGGCGCCCGCCACGCGGTCGGGCCAGACGACCAGTCGGCGGCCGAGGCGTTCCCGGGGCCCCGCGATCACGGTGGCCACCGCGACCGGACGGCCGGCCCGGACCGTCTCGGCCACTTCGCCCAGCTCGGGGAACGTAGTGGGGTCGATCTTCTCCACGAACACGTCGAGAGTGCCGCCGCAGGTCAGCGCGATCGCGAAGTCATCGCCGTCGGACACTCCGTACCGCTGGAGCACCGGCGGGGCCCCGGCGAGCACCTCGCCACCAAGGTCGTACACGGCGCTTTCGACGCAGCCGCCCGACACGCTGCCGACCGCCTCACCGCCGGGTCCCACCAGCATCGAAGCTCCGGGTGGGCGGGGCGCGGAGTGGTGAGTGGCCACCACGGTGGCCAGTGCCGACGCCTTGCCCTCGGCCCACCAGGACAACAGCTGATTCAGCACATCGAGCATGGACATCTCCTCTCGGCGCCGGAGGCCTACGACCGACCCGTTGTTCGTCTCAGCTCACGACCGGACCGGTCCCACACGGCCGCTGAGCAGGCTTCCGGCGCCCGGCAGGACAGGCGGAAGTCCTAGCTCCGTGAGGATGCGGAACGCGGTCGAGGTGGCCGCAGACAGCACGGGGAGCCCCGCCGCGTCCTCCACCGGCTGGATCGACGCGAGGGACGGCATCTGCACGCATGCCGACAGCACCAGCGCGTCGGCCCGGCGCAGGTCGAGGCGCTTGAAGTGCTCGCGCAGGTCGGCGGGGTCGAGGCGGGCGACCGCCAGGTTGTCGGGCACTTCGAGGCTGAGCGCGTCGACCACCTCGACGCCGGCGTCCTCGATGTACTCGACGACCTTGGCGGTGAGTTCCTTCATGTACGGAGTGATGATGGCGACCCGCTTGGCGCCGAGGGCCTCGATGCCGCTGAGCAGGGCGCCGGCGCTGGAGACCACCGGAGCCTTGGCGCCCTCGGCGCGCAGCGCGGAGGTGATCTCGGCCTCCGCGACGCAGTGGTGGCCCGGTCCCTGGGCCATGATGGCGACCAAGCAGGCGGTGGCGACGACGTCGGGCCGGGCGTCGGCGAGTTCGAGGGCGGCCCGCTCGGTCTGCGCGTTCATTCCGCGCAGTTCCTCGGGGGTGACGTGCTTCATCCGCATCCTGCTGCTGTGGAACACGAAGCGGTCGTCGGGCTCGACGGCCTCGCGGGCGTTCAGCATCCGCGGCAGTTCGGTTTCCATCGTCAGGTTGGAGCTGGGCACGATCAGGCCGATGTGATGGTCGGTCATGGGGGTGGTCCTCCGGTTGTGGCGCGGGTCGTTGCGTCCTCCCTGTGCCCGGAGCACGCCCGAGGGGCGGTCCGGTGGCCGGGGGGTCTACGAACCCGAGGTCAGTCCCACCCAGTGGTCGGCGAGGGACGTCAGCGTGTGCAGAAAGGTGTCGCGTTCGGTGTCGCCGAAGGGCTCCAGGAGGAGCTTGTCCAGCGCCCGTGCGCGTCGGTCGGCCTCACGGAGGAGGTCGCGGCCGTCTTCGGTGAGGTGCAGCAGTTTGCGGCGGCCGTCTTCGGTCGCGGTGTGGCGTGTGATCAGCCGCCGTTTCTCCAGTCGACGGGCCACGTCCGCCATCGTCGAGGTGTCCAGTGCCACGGCGGCTGCCAGGGAGCTCTGGTCGCGGCCCGGATGCGCCTCGACCGTCTGCAGTACGGCGAACTGC
The DNA here is from genome assembly GCF_024612015.1 of Streptomyces sp. CA-210063. Lineage (NCBI taxonomy): Bacteria > Bacillati > Actinomycetota > Actinomycetes > Kitasatosporales > Streptomycetaceae > Streptomyces > Streptomyces sp. CA-210063. The sequence continues at coordinate 1,365,019 of NZ_CP102512.1, read as the reverse complement.
GGGCCGGTGAGCACAGGGTCCACCTCGCGCAACCAGGCGGCGAGATATGCCTGGTACAGGCGGCGCACCTGGTAGCCGGGGGCGGCGGTCAGGTCGGCCGGTGCTTGGGAGGGGGGCTCGGGGGTCGGGGTCTCGTCATCGGACATGACCGCTCTCAGTCATTCTTCTGGGAGTCGGTACGGGGATGGGAAAGGATCGTGCCCAGGACCGTGCGCAGGGCGGCGAGGCCGGTCTCCGGGGCGTCCCAGAAGATCATGTGCCCGGCACCGGGGATCTTGTGCAGCGATGCCGACGGGTTCGCGCAGGCTGCCTCCTCGGCCCCGGTGACGGTGACGACCGGGCTGTCGGCCCCGTGGAGGATGGACACGGGCCCGGGCACCTTGGGCCACCAGTCGAAGAAGTCCTCGTGCTCGAAGCCGTGGTGCGTGGCGGCGATGGCGTCCTCGGCGCAGCTGGAGAGCCAGCGCGCCCGCAGTTCCTGCTCCCGACGCGGCCAGGTGGGCCAGGAGGCGGCCACCTCGTCGGCGTCCGTGCCGCGCAGGGCCTCGGCCAGTTGCCGGCGGAACGCCTCCAGGGTGGTGGGGTACGGGCCCCGGCCCGGACCGCTCATCGGCGGATCGGCCAGGACGGATCCGCGCAGGACCACCTTGGCCCGTACCGCGACGACCGCCGCGATCCGCGCACCCATGGAATGGCCGAACAGCAGCGGGCGGTCGAGCCCCAGACCGGTGATGAGGGCTTCGGTGTCCTCGGCGTACTCCTCCAGTCCGTAGCCGTCGCCGTCGTCGGACAGCCCTCTGCCGCGGACGTCCAGTACCACGGGCCTGACCAGGTCGGTCAGTTCACGGGCGACGAAGTCCATGGTGACCGCGGGACTCGTGATGCCGGGCAGGACGACCAGCGGGGGCAGGTCGCCCCCGTAGTCGAGGGCGTGCAGCCGCACGTTGCCGGAGCGGATCCACCGGCTGGTGGCGGGCACGTCGGCGAGGTCGGCGAGCCCGGATTGCAGGACCGATCGCTGGGACACGGGATGCCTCCTCATGAGTGGGCACGCCGGGTGGCGGGGGCGGACACGGAGCTGACGTAGCCGACAGCGTCCTCAAGGTCGATGACGTCGCCGTACTTGGCCTGGATGTCGAAAAGCGCCGCGTCCGCCGGTCCGGCGGCCCGGTCGCCGACGCATTCGCGGGGCACCAGCACCGAGAAGCCGGACTGGACGGCGTCGACGGCGGTGGCCCGTACGCAGCCACTGGTGGTGGCACCGCAGACGACGACCGTGTCGCAGCCCAGGCCGGTGAGGGTGGCGGCGAGGCTGGTGCCGAAGAAGGCGGAGGCTCCCTTCTTCACCACCAGCAGGTCGTGTCCGGGCCGCATGGGCAGGCGCGGGTCGACGGCGACCGCGTCGCCGCCCTCGAGGAGGTCGCGCAGGCCAGGTGCCTTGCGCAGCCAGGTGATCGAGTCGCCGGAGGCCTCGGCCTGCGTGTAGGCGATGGCCGTGAAGATCACCGGCACGCCGGCCGGGCGCCCCGCCTCGATCAGACGGCTGGTCGAGGCGACGACCTCGGTCAGGTCCGTGCCCGAGGGGTACGAGTCCTCGGTGAAGCCCCGGGTCAGGTCGACCACGACGATCGCCGGACGGCTGCCGCGCCGGACCGGCGCTCCGAAGCCGGCCTTCTCGTAGGTGCGATCGGTGCCGACACCGTAGAGTCCGCCGCTCATCGACGCTTCCCCCGCCCCAGCAGCCAGCCCTGGAAGAGGCCGAACAGGAAGGCGGCAGCGGTCGGCCCGTACTTCTTCAGCAGTGGTACGGCGACCAGTGACAGCCCGTTGAGCTCGGCGGACGCCGCAGCCGGCGCGGCAGCCACCGGCGTGAACGTCGGCGAGGTGATGGGGGCCTGCGTACCGCCGCCGGCCAGAAGCAGGTTGCCGAGGTTCTGGGCGAACTGCTGGAGGATCCGGTCGGACACGGTGCCGATGGCGCCCTTGCCGAACTGGGCGATCTTGCCCCGGATCACCAGGTCCGTGTCGATGTTCAGCTGCGCGCCGTCCGCGGTCGGCACCACCTCCAGGAAGACCTCGGCCTCGGCGTCGCCGCTGCCATGGGTGTCGGCGCCGCTGGCGTGGACGCGCAGCTGCCGCTTCTCGGCGTCGACCTCCAGGAAACGCACGGTGCCGGCGTAGGCGGCCGTGATCGGACCCACCTTGACCTTGACGGCGCCGCGCCAGTAATCGCCGTCGCGGCCTTCGAGGGCGGCACCGGGCATGCAGGAGGCCACTCGCTGGACATCGTTGATCAGGGCGAACACCGCGTCGGGCGCGGCTTTGACGGGAACGGTGTTGATCAGTTGCATGGTGTCTCCTCGGTGCCCCTGGCACAGTGGCCGCGCCGGGCGGTCGCGCAGGCGTCGATCGCCTCGACGATGGTCTGGTAGCCGGTGCACCGGCACAGGTTGGCGGCGACGGCCTCCTTGATCTCCCCCCTGGTCGCGTCCGGCCGCTCCGCGAGGAAGCCTTCGGCGAGCATGAGGAAGCCGGGGGTGCAGAAGCCGCACTGCAGGCCGTGGTGTTCGGTGAACGACTTCTGCAGATCGCTGAGTTCACCGGTCTCGGCGTCGGCGAGGGACTCGACCGTGGTGATCCGCGCTCCCTCCGCCTGCGCGGCGAACATCAGGCAGGCCCGGGCCGGAGCCCCGTCGACGATCACGGTGCACGCACCGCAGATGCCGTGCTCGCAGCCGACGTGGGTGCCGGTCAGGCGCAGGTCGTGACGGAGCACGTCCACCAGGGTGCGGCGCGGCTCTGTGATCACTTCGTACGAGGTGCCGTTGACGTCGAGGGTGAGGAGCTGGACGTCGTCGCCCAGGCCGGCGGTGTCGGTCATGTTGTCTGCTCCGGTGCGGGTGGGGTCAGGGCACGGTGGACGGTCTCCGGTGTGATGGGGGTGTTGTCGAGTTCGACGCCGGTCGCGCGCAGCGCGTCGTTGACGGCGTTGAGCACGGCGGCGGGGGCGCCGATGGTGCCGCCCTCCCCGGCGCCCTTGGCCCCCGTCTCGGTGAAGGCGCAGGGCGTTTCGAGGTGGTGGATGGTGATGTCGGGGATCTCGTGGGCGGTGGGGACCTTGTAGTCCATGAAGCTGGTGGCCGACGGCTCGCCCTGCGCGTCGTAGGTCACCTGCTCGAAGAGCGCTCCGGCGATGCCCTGGGCGATGCCGCCGCGGCACTGGCCCTCGACCACCTGGGGGTTGATCGCCACTCCGCAGTCCTCGACACAGACGTAGGCGAGGATCTCCACCTGGCCGGTGTTCTCGTGCAGTTCGACGACGACGCCGTGGGTGGCATTGGAAAAGGTACCGTCGTTGTGGACGTCGAAGATGGCGGTGGCGCTGAGGCCGGGTTCGATGTCCTTGGGCAGCAGGTGCGACTTGAGGTACGCGGTGTCGGCCAGGTGTTCGTGGGTGAGGACGGCGTCCGGTTCGTCGCGGCGGCGCACCCCGCCCCGGTGGAGTTCGGTCTCGTCCGGGGAGATGCCCCACTCGGCGGCGGCGATCGCACGGAGTTTGTCGCCCAGTTTGCCCGCCGCGAGGCGTACGGCGCTGCCGCCGACCGCGATCGAGCGGCTGGCGAACGAGCCCCAGCCGTAAGTGATCCGGTCGGTGTCACCCTGGTGGAGCTTGACCTTGGCGATGTCGACGCCGAGCTCGTCGGCGGCGATCTGCGCCATGGTCGTCTCGTGACTCTGCCCGTGGCTGAGGGTGCCGCTGGTGATGGTGACCGCCCCGCTGGTGTCCATGCGGGCCTCGGAGATGTCGAATCCCGGGACGACCTCCATCTTGCGCGCGGCGAAGGCCTTCGAGCCGTAGCCGGTGCGTTCGCTGAAGCAGCTGTAGCCGATCCCGATGTGCCGTCCTTCGGCCCGGGCCACGGCCTGGCGGTCGTACCAGCCGGCCTCCACCAGTGACCGCTCGCACAGGTCGAGGGATTCCAGGTACGAGCCCGGGTCGTAGGTCATGTTGTTGACGCCGGTATAGGGGAACTCGGTGATGACGTTGCGGCGCCGGATCTCGACCGGGTCCAGGCCCAGTTCGCGGGCGGCGCGTTCCATGAGCCGCTCGACGACCATGACGTACTGCGGGCGGCTCACGCCCCGGTAGGGGGCGGTGGGCGCCTTGTTGGTGGTGATGGCCCGGCCGCGTACCCGGTATGCGGGCACCTTGTAGACACTGGGCATCTCGGCGGCGGCCATCAGCGGCTCGATGCCGGCTGTGAACGGGTAGCAGGAGTAGGCGCCCATGTCGCACACCACGTCCGCGTCGAGTCCGAGGATGCGGCCGTCGGTGTCGAAGGCGGCGCGCGCGGTGTAGTGCTGTTCACGGGCCAGGAAGGACGCGGACAGGGCGTCCTTGCGGTCCTCGATCCACTTCACGGGCCGGTGCAGCCGCAGCGCGGCCGCCGCCGCGGCGATCTCCTCCCGGCCGACGGCGCACTTGATGCCGAAGCCGCCGCCCATGTCGGGGACGATCACCCGCACCGCGCGCTCGTCGAGCCGCATGCAGCGCGAGGCCACCGTCCGCACCTGGTGCGGGACCTGGGTGCAGGTGTGCAGGACGAGCTGCTCCTCCCGGTCGTCCCAGAACGCCACGGCGCCGCGGGTCTCCAGGGGCAGCGCGTTCTGCCGGCCGGTCCGCACATCCACCTGGACGACACAGGGCGCGCTGTCGAAGATCTCGTCGATGCCATCGGTGGCGAACAGCGAGACGTCGACGAGCGTGTTGTGGGCGGCCTCCTCATGCACCAGCGGGGCGTCGGGAGCGAGGGCACGCTCCTCGCCGGTGACGGGCTGGAGGGACTCGTACGTCACCTTGGCCGCCTCCAGGCCGTCCTCGGCGGCGTACGGGTCACGGGCGATGACCACGGCGATGGGCTCGCCGACGTAGCGGACCCGGTCGCGGGCGAGGACGGGCATGGCGGTGGGGACGAACTCGGAGAGCGGACGGGCGAGTAGGGCCGTGATGTCGCCCAGCTCCAGGTCGGCGGCGGTGAACGCCGCCACGACGCCCGGGACTCGGCGTACCTCGCTGAGATCCACCCCGGTGATCACTCCGTGCGCGATCGTGCTGCGGACGAACTGCGCGTGCAGCAGGCCGGGCAGTTCGATGTCGTCGACGAACCGGCCGCGTCCGGTCAGCAGCCGGGGATCCTCGCGGCGAGCCACCGATCTGCCGACCAGCCGATCGCCGTTGGCGGGCTTCATCGGGACAACGCCTCCTTACAGGCTCGTTCGACCAGGGTGCGGATGAGGTGCTTGCGGTACCTGGTGCTGCCGCCCGCGTCGCCCGGCGGGTCCACCGCGGCGGCGGCCGCTTCCGCGCAGTCGCGGAACGAGCCGCTGGCGGCCAGCACCGCCTCCGCCTCGGGCACCCGCACCGGCATCGCGGCCACACCGCCGAGGGCCACCCGGCCGCCGTGGACGGCGGAGCCGTCGGTCTTCAGGTCGACGGCGGCGGCCACGATGGCGAAGTCCCCGCGGCGCTCGGCGAACTCGGTGAGCGCCGCGTGGGGTGCGGGGCGCGGGAAGACGATCTCGACGAGGATCTCGTCGGGGTCCAGGGCGGTCGTGTAGTAGCCGAAGAAGAACTCCGCTGCGGGGACGCGACGACTGCCGCGCGGACTCCGGACCACGAACTCGGCGTCCAGCAGTACGGCCAGCAGGCACCACTCGGCGGTCGAGTCGCCGTGAGCGATACTGCCGCCGACCGTGCCACGGGTACGGATCGGCAGGTGGCCGATCCACGCCATGGCGTCACGGATGACGTCGAAGCCCGCTCCCAGCTTGTGCGGCGGCGCGGTCTCCACCGTGTGGTGGGTGGTGAGGGCCCCGATACGCAGGCCGCCGTCGGTGTCGACGCCGAGGTGGTCGAGCTCGCGCAGGCCGGCGATGTCGACCAGGTGCGCGGGCCGGGCCAGCCGGAAGTTCATCATCGCGACCAGGCTCTGGCCGCCGGCGATGACCTTGGCCTCGTCGCCCAGCTCGGCGAGCAGCGCCGTGGCGCCCTCGACGTCGCGCGCCCGGTGGTAGCGGAAGGGAGCGGGCTTCATGTCTCTCCTGTCGTACGGCCCTGACCTGAGGTAGATCCGGTCAGGCGGGATGGATCCTCAGAGCCCTGCCTGACCGGACGTCGGTGCCGGGATCAACTGGGGTCCCGCTGTGTACTCGGCGTCACCGTCCAGTGCCCTGCCCTTGGTCTCGGGAGCCGCGACCACCATCCACACGACGGCCGACAGCACTGCCAGGGTGAGAATCCCGAAGGTCAGGGGCAGCCCCAGCACCGGCCACAGCACCGAGCCGAACAGCACCGGCACGAAACCGGTCACCACCCGGCTGACGGAGGAGGCCCAGCCGAAGCCGCTCGCCCGCAGCAGGGTCGGGTACAGCTCGGAGACGTAGGCGTACATGGCGGGGATGGCCAACTGGATCAGGAAGCCGAAGACGCCGATGGCCACGACGGACCCGGTCGGCATGTCCATCACCAGTGCGCACGCCACCAGCGCCAGCGCGGCCAGTGGAGCCGTGGCACCGATGAGCCACTTCCGGCCGGTCACATCCACCAGAGCGATGGATACCAGGACGGCGACGATGCCGACGCCGCTCATCAGCGTGGTGCTCATGAAGGCGGCCGCGTCGCCGAGGCCCTGTTCCTTGAGGATGGACGGCATCCAGCTCAGCGCCGCGTAGTACACCAGCATGACGGTGGCGTAGAGCAGCCAGACGGCGGAGGTGATGCGTGCGCTGAACCTCCAGATGTCGCGGAGCTGTTCCAGCGAGGCCCCGGGACCCCTCGACTTTCCGTCGTCCACCGGGGCGGGGATGACGTACGGCTCGACCGGGGCGCCGGTGCGAGCCACCAGATCGTCGATGACGGCCCGCGCCTCGGCTTCCCTCCCCTTCTTGCTGAGGTAGACCGGAGACTCGGGGACGCCGCGGCGCACCCAGAAGAGCAGCAGGGCCGGAACACTCATCGTGGTGAGCATCCACCGCCAGTTGTCGTCCAGCGTCAGCAACGCCGTCGACACCACACCGCACAGGGTCACGCCGACGGGCCACCACACGTCCAGCGCGGTCAGGACGCGTCCGCGGTACTTCCTCGGCGAGAACTCCGCCACCAGGGCGTAGTCGACGGGGATGCAGCCGCCGAGCCCGACGCCGGCCACGAAACGCAGGGCCAGGAAGACCGGATAGTTCGGGGCGAGGGCCCCGAGCACCGAGAACAGCGCGAAGATCAGCAACGTGACGCTGAAGGCCTTCTTGCGACCGATGCGGTCCGCGACCGCACCCCAGACCACCGCGCCGACGGCCATGCCCACGAGGTTGGCAGTGGCCACGAGGCCGCTCTGGGCGAGCGTGAGATCGAAGTGCTCACCCAGCAGCGGCATCAGGAAGCCGTTGAGGGCGATGTCGTAGGCGTCGAACAGGTAGCCGAGGCCACCGATGATGAAGACCTTGCCCTGGACACCCCATCTCCATGGGAGGTCCTGGACTATCTGGTCGCCTGTTTTCACGTTCACTCCACGGGTGTGCAAGGGGGACGCGCCCACGCGGGGCGGACACCGGGGTGGGAAACGGGGTGGGAAAGCGGGGGAGGGGGGCGATCGGACGGGGACCGAGGCGCTTCGATCAGCGGGCGAAGCTGTAGTCGAAGGCGCCCAGGTCCGGGTCGTTGAGCGGGGTGCCGCTCCACAACCAGTCGTAGGAGACGTCGGACTCGCCGTCGAAGCCGCGCCTGAGCAGCTCGTCGCGGGCCTCCTGACGGGGACCGTCCTCGTAGTGGTAGAAGGACATGTTCTGCAGTGAGGCGTCCTGGACCATGCCGGCGTGCTTGGCGCGCCGGTCGACGTAGCGGCGCAGCGCGGCGTCGATGCCGTCGACGGTGACCCGACCGAGTTCCTCGGCCAGCACGGCGGCGTCCTCCATGGCCTGCGAGGCGCCCTGGGCCTGGTAGGGCAGCATGGCGTGGCAGGAGTCGCCCAGGAGGGCCACGCGGCCGTCCACCCAGACCGGGTCGCGGCGGCGGTGATAGAGGGCGAAGGCCTGCACGTCGTCCTTCGCCTTGGACAGCATCGACGCGACGCGGTCGTCCCAGTCCGGGTAGGCGTTCACCAGATCCTCGGCGGTGACGTCGGCGGTCCACTTCTCGGCCACCTCGTCGGTGCACGGGACGCAGCCGACGACGTTGAGGTACTCGCCGCCGCGAATGATGTAGTGGACCAGGTGTCGGCCGGGTCCGTACCAGATGGTGCTCTGGAAGCGGTCCATCAGGAAGCGGGTCGCCGGGTCGGCCGCGATGAGGTCGCCCGGGATCAGCGCCCGGAAGGCCATCTCGCCGGAGAACTCCAGCGTGTCCGGCAGGCCCATCAGATCGCGGACACGGGACCGGATGCCGTCGGCGCCGATCACCACGTCGGCCTCGAAGCGCCGACCGTCCTCGATCACCGCGGCGGGGCGGCGGGGGTCGCCGCGGTCCAGTTCGGTGACCCTGCTCGCGGTCTCCAGCCGAACGACCGGTCCGGGACCGTTCGGGTCGACGCAGGCGTCCTTGAGAACACCGTGCAGGTCGGCGCGGTGGTAGTGCCAGTACGGGGCGTTGTACTCCTGCTTGCAGCGGTCGCCGAGCTGGGTCAGCCCGATGACGCTGCCATCCTTCCACCGGCGCCGCACCTGGTCCTGGGGCTCCGTGCGGATCGCCTCCAGCTGCTTGCGCAGGCCCAGGCCCAGCAGGATCCGGCTCGCGTTGGGCGCCGTCTGGATGCCCGCGCCGATCTCGCCGAACCGCGGCGCCTGCTCCAGCACGGTGACCCTGAGGCCGCGTTGCCGCAGGGACAGCGCGGCGGTCATGCCGCCGAGCCCGCCGCCGACGATGACGACTTCGAAGGATTGGGTGGATGCCATGTGTTCTCCAGGTACGGGTGCGGCGGGCGGTGTCAGTGGTCGGCGAGTCGGCCCGCGGTGACGACGTCCTGGCCGTCGACCGAGACGGTGCAGCCGCGCATGGCGATGTCGAGGTGTGCGTAGGACTCACGCTGCAGGACGGGGTGCGGGCCGGTGGACCACAGGAAGTTCCCGGCGAACGCCCGGGCGTCCATGCCCATCAGCTCTTCCTTGCCGTACAGGGCGGTGGCGAACCAGTCGGCGGTGCGCATCAGGCCCCAGCCCATGTGGGACAGGCTGCGCGCCCACTGGTCCTCGGCGTCCTCGAAGAAGGTCTCCAGCAGCTTGGCCTCGGAGCCGCCGGACACCTTCTCGATGGTGCCGTTCGAGATCTCCAGGGTGACCGGCTGGCGCACGTATTCCTTGAACGGCAGCAGGATGTCGTTCTCGGCGAGCACGATCCGGCCGTCGGAGAACTTCGGCCAGCACAGCACCATCGTGCTGGGCCAGTGGTCCCAGCGGCCCGGGTCGTCGGCGAAGCCCACCTGGAACTCCGGCTTGGCGCCCGGCAGTTCGACGGTCAGGTCGGTGCCGGCCTCGGAGGTCACCCGCATCACGGAGGCTTCCTTGAGCAGCTCCACGCCCTTGAGGACCTCGGCCTTGTCGCCCTCCTTGGGGAGGTTGCGGATCAGGACGTCGGGGGCGTCGCAGACGAACAGAATGCGGGTGCCCGTGCGCAGGATCTCCTGCTGGAGCGGAGCGTGGATGAAGCCCTCGCGGGTCAAGTCCACGACCAGGTCCGCCGACTTGAGCAGGTTCTGCGCGGTGGAGTCGTTCAGCACCGCGGTCAGGCCGGGCCCGGCACCGGTGTGGGTGCTGTCCGTGGGGGACGGGTTTCCGCCGGGCACGGTCGCGGCGACGACATGCGCGCCGCAGGCCTTCGCCGCACCGAAGGCGGCTGCCACGTAATCCCCCCGGCTACTGGGCTCGGACAGGACCACGACGTGCTCATCGGGCCGGAGCTTGCACAGCTTCAACTCCTGGGTGAATGCGTCGAGGAGGTCAACGGAGGTGAGGTCGAACATGTCTCGCTCCTAGGGAGGGGAGGGCGTGAGAGACGGTGATCGCGTGGCCCGGACGGGGGAGTGAAGGCACAGATCTGGCCACGCGGGCGGGTGCCGACGTCCGAGATGGCGGTGCTGTTGTGCACCGCTGACGCAATTAATCCGAACACGTACAATCTAGATCTGGCAAGGGGTGGAGGCCTCTTTTTTCGTCGGCTCCGGCCTGGCTCGGCATCCTGGTAGCCCTGACCTGCCGCTTCCTGGATGCCTGCCTGTCACTTCGGATCCATCATCCGAACTGTCGATGAATGTAGAGGGCATGGAACCTTGTGCTGGGGGATCCGTACGTGTTCGGATCACTTCCATTCGCATCCGGCCCCGCAGCCCAGGTCTCGACAGGCGCGATCCCGCACGCGTTCGGTCGTACGGCCGCAATTCACAGGAGGACTACGCGAGATGACTGTTTCCGTACGGCTCGACCAGCAGGGAATGTCCCGCTGGGTCTCGACGGACGACCCGATCACCGCGACGGACGTCGGTGAACGCTGCACCCCGGAGGCGATCGAGAAGGCGATCTCCCGGCTCGACGGGGTCAGGGTCACCTCGGCGACGGTCAACACCAGCGGGCGGGCCAAGAATGCGCCGCCGATGTTCGAGGGTGGCCCGGAACAGCCCGCGTTCGTCGAGGGTCTGCCCGACTTCTGCGACGTCCGTGTGGAGCGGACGACGCCTGCCGGGCACGTCGCGGAGATCACCGTGTGGGTGCCGCTGGAGTGGAACGAGCGGTTCTTCGGCACCGGCGGCGGAGGGTTGCGCACCTGGATCCCGTGGCTGGACCTGGAGGGGTTCCGGATCGTGTCGTTGCCCGTGGCACTCCGTAACGGATTCGCCACCGCGATGACCGACGGCGGCGTCCGTGATCCGCGCCCCGGCACGTACGCGCTCGATGAGAAGACCCGGGAGATCGACTGGGAGTTGCTGCGCGACTGGTCCTACCGCGCCACCCACGACATGACCGTGATCGGAAAGGCGGTCACCGAGGCCATCCACGGCGTACCGCCCCGCTACTCCTACTTCTCCGGCTGCTCGGGTGGCGGCCGGCAGGCCATGGCCGAGGCGCAGCGGTATCCGGAGGACTACGACGGGATCTGGTCGGTGGATCCGGCGATCAACTGGACCAAGTTCGTTCCGGCGGAGATATGGCCGGCCCTGGTGATGAAGGAACTCGGCAACGTCGTCACTCCCGCGAAGTTCGAGGCCTTCCGCGCGGCGGCGACCCGTTCAGCCGGTGCGATCGACCCCGCTCAGCTGGTGGGCACGCAGACCCCCGACGGTGAGATCACCGAAATGGACGCCGAAGTTGTCCGGAAGATCTGGGAGGGCCCGCGCACGGCGGACGGCGAGTTCCTCTGGTACGGGCTGCACCCCGAAGCCGAGAGCTGGGGGGCGAACCTCTCGCAGGGCGGCCTGGCCTGCACCACCGAGGTGGATGGCGAGTTGGTACCCGTACCCTTCTTCATCGCCACGGACGTACTGGGCGCCTATCTCCTCCGCGACCCCGAATGGGACTGGAGGACGCTGACCTTCGAGCAGTTCCGCGAACTCTTCGCGCGCTGCGTCGAGGAGTTCGCCGACTTCGCCACGGACGACCCGGACCTGTCCGGCCTCCGCGACAGCGGCGGCAAGCTCATCCTCACCCACACCACGGGCGACGAGGTCATCTTCGCCCAGGGGAGCACCGACTACTTCCAGCGCGTCCACCAGGAGATGGGCGGCCACGAGCAGGTCGCCGACTTCGCCCGCCTCTTCATGGGCTCGGGCGTCGGGCACGGCTACGTCACCGCCACCTCCCCCGGACCCACGATCGGCGGCACGATGACGGCCCTGATGCGGTGGGTCGAGGAGGGCGTCGCACCGGACGAGATCCCCGCGCAGGGTTACGACATGGAGGCCGGCAAGGTCACATTGAGTCGTACGATCCCGGCTTTCCGGTAGGCGCCGCGTACACAGAGGCGGCCGCTGCTGCGGACCTCGCGGACGGCGCCTTCGCGAAGCTCGTCGGGATACGTCCGTGGCGCTGGCACTTGCTCGTGCGCCCCCTTACGCCAAGACCATAGACCTGGCTTCAGGGGATCGTGCCCCTTGTCGTGGTGTAGCCGATCAAGGTGTGGGAGTGCGCGGGCGTTTGCCCGGGGCGCACACCTGATGGGGGTGGCCGCTCCCTGACCAAAGGCGGGCCACCGGGCAACTCTCCCTGCTAAAACGCCAGTTCAAGAAAAGGAAGGCTACGCGAGATGACTGTTTCCGTACGGCTCGACCCGCAGGGAATGTCCCGCTGGGTCTCGACGGACGACCCGATCACCGCGACAGACGTCGGCGACCGCTGCACCCCGGAGGCGATCGGGAAGGCGGTCTCCCATCTCGACGGGGTCAGGGTCACCTCGGCGACGGTCAACACCAGCGGGCGGACCGAGAATACGCCACCGAAGTTCGACAGCATCATGGAGCTTCCCCCGTACATCGAGGATCTGCCCGACTTCTGCGACGTCCGCCTAGAGCGGACCACTCCTGCCGGGCACGTCGCCGAGATCACCGTATGGGTGCCGCTCGCGTGGAACGAGCGGTTCCTCGGCACCGGCGGTGGAGGGATGCTCACCTCGTCTCCGTGGATCGAAATTGAGACCTTCCGGGTCGTGCCGATGCCCGTGGCACTCCGTAACGGATTCGCCACCGCGATGACCGACGGCGGCATCCGGGACCCGCGGCTGAACGCGTACGCGCTCGACGAGAAGACCCGGGAGATCGACCGGGAGTTGCTGCGCGACTGGTCCTACCGCGCCACCCACGACATGACCGTGATCGGCAAGGCGGTCACCGAGGCCATCCACGGCGTACCGCCCCGCTACTCCTACTTCTCCGGCGCCTCGGGAGGCGGCCGGCAGGCCATGGCCGAGGCGCAGCGGTATCCCGACGACTACGACGGCATCTGGTCGGTGGATCCGGCGATCAACTGGACCAAGTTCGTTCCGGCCGGAGTATGGCCGGCCCTGGTGATGAAGGAACTGGGCAACGTCGTCACTCCCGCGAAGTTCGAGGCATTCCGCGCGAAGGCGGTCGCGGCGGACCGTGCCGTCGACCCCGCCGAGCTGGTGGGCACGCAAACCTCCGACGGCGAGATCACCGAACTCGACGCCGAAGTCGTAAGGAAGATCTGGGAGGGCCCGCGCACGGCGGACGGCGAGTTCCTCTGGTACGGGCTGCACCCCGAAGCCGAGAGCTGGGGGGCGAGCATTTTGCAGGGCGGCCTGGCCTGCACCACCGAGGTGGACGGCGAGTTGGTCCCCGAACCCTTCATCATCGCCAAAGACTGGATAGGCGCCTACCTCCTCCGCGACCCCGAATGGGACTGGAGGACCCTGACCTTCGAGCAGTTCCGCGAACTATTCGCCCGCAGCGTCGAGGAGTTCGCCGACTTCGCCACGGACGACCCGGACCTGTCCGGCCTGCGCGACAGCGGCGGCAAGCTCATCCTCACCCACACCACGGGCGACGAGGTCATCTTCGCCCAGGGGAGCACCGACTACTTCCGGCGCGTCCACCAGGAGATGGGCGGCCAGGAGCAGGTCGCCGACTTCGCCCGCCTCTTCATGGGCTCGGGCGACGGGCACGTCTACGTCACGGCCACCTCCGCCGGTGCCACGATCGGCGGCACGATGAGTGCCCTGATGCGGTGGGTCGAGGAGGGCGTCGCACCGGACGAGATCCCCGCGCAGGGTTACGACATGGAGACCGGCAAGGTCACATTGAGTCGTACGATCCCGGCTTTCCGGTAGGCGCCGCGTACACAGAGGCGGCCGCTGCTGCGGACCTCGCGGACGACGCGTTCGCGAAGCTCGTCGGGATACGTCCGTGGCGCTGGCACTTGCTCGTGCGCCCCCTTACGCCAAGACCATAGACCTGGCTTCAGGGTCGCTACGAGACGGGGTGCAGCTCACCGAGCATCGCGTAGCGAAACCTGTCCTGCTCGTGCCAACACCATCGAAAGGTACATCGTGAGTGAAGAACTGACGTGGTTGCCAGCCTGGCGAATAGCGGCGCTTGTCGCGTCACGGGAGGTGTCACCTGTGGAGGTGACACGACATTTCCTGGACCGGATCGCCAAGCTCGACCCGACGCTTCATGTCTTCGCCAATGTCGACGCCGAAGGTGCCCTCGAACAGGCCCGACGAGCGGAAGAGCAGGTAGCAGGCGGAGGCCCGATCGGTCCACTCCACGGCGTGCCATTCGCGGTGATGGACATGGTCAAGGCGAAGGGCATGCGCTCGGCACCTTGGAAAACTGACAGCGTTGGGCGGGACAGCATTCCTGTCGAGCGACTACGTAAAGCCGGCGCCATCCTGCTGGGCACCGTCGCCACCTACTTTTTCGAACCCGGCGAGCGTCCCCGTAACCCCTGGGACACCAGCCGCGAACCTGGCAACTCCAGCAGAGGAAGTGGGTCCGCGGTTGCGGCAGGAATGGTGCCGTTCTCTCTTGGCCAGGATTCCGGGGGATCAACGCGCCTGCCGGCTGCATGGAACGGAGTTCTCGGACTTCACCCAACACGCGGCTTGATCCCTTACGTCGACTACGACAAGGCCTCGTTGATGTTGATCATGTCCGTCGGACCACTGGCCCGTGACGTCCGCGATTGCGCGATCGTCACGCAGGTGCTGGCGGGCCCGGATGGCAGGGACCTCAACGCCATCCAGGACGATCCGCCGAACTACCTCTCGAACCTGGAAGACGGCGTGGCCGGACTCCGCTTCGCATGGACCGACGACTTCGGGTGGTCGAGCGCAGTCGCCCTCGACGAAACGCCCAAAGTCAACGCAACTGCCCGGACGGCGGCATACAACCTGAGGTCCCTCGGCGCTGAGGTGACCATCACCGGTGAGGAGTGGGAGCCCTCTTGGGATGCACTGATCACACTCATCGCCGCGTTCGAGCCGGTGAACAACGCCCACCTCGTCAAGCCCAGCGAGTTCGTGGAACTTCAAGCGAAGCTGGAAAAAGCGCGCGGCCTGGATCTGGAACCCCCGGTTCCTGTACCCGACCTGGCAGCCCCTTCCTCTGAGGAGTACGAAGCGGCAACAGCCCTGCGGGATCGCGTCTGGCAAACCACAATGCGTGTGCTACGGGAGAACGACATCCTCCTCAGCCCTACCACGCCGATCCTCCCGAAGACCCTCGACGAGTGGGGCCTACTAGGAGGTGGCCTCGTGCCAACCTATGGTGCCCACACAGGGCTGTTCAATCTGCTCGGGTTCCCGGCGCTGACTGTACCGTGCGGGTTCGTCGACGGCTTGCCCGTCGGCCTACAGATGATCACGCGACCCGGTCGCGAGGACCTGCTCTTCAGAGCAGCCAAGAGTTACCTCGATGCCTTCCCCCAAGTGACCCGCCCCGCTGTGGCGGTGTAGCCCGTCACCAACAGTCTCGAAGCGCGACGCGATCGAGCTCATGCGCTCGTCGGGGCGGACAGTGACCGATGTCGCCCGCGAGTTGGGGAGAGCCTGCGGGGGGTAGGTCACGCAGGCCTGGGCCGCCGAGGCTGGCCCGGCGACGGCCGCCGACCGAGTGGCGGGGACGATCGGAACGAGGAGTTGAGGCAGCTACGGAAGCTGCCGGCGGAACAGGCGAAAACATTGAAATCCTAAAGTGAGCGACTGCCTTCTTCGCGAAGGACAGCGATCGGTGAGCGACATCTGCCGATGAATTCACGCGGAGAAGGCCAAGGCCAACTTCACGGTCGTGCTGCTGTGCCGGGTGATGAAGACCGCCCGCTCCAGCTACTACGCCTGGGTCGCAGGCCCCGAGGCCCTCGGCCACGAGATCACCGTGCCGGCCCCAGCCGAATTCGATCGGCTCGGAGGCCGGAACCGATTCGGTGACGCCAAGCCATCATCCCACTCAACATTCCCTCGGGGCTCAGCATTCAGTCCGCTCGGCAGGCGAGCGGAGAGGTGTTGCGGTCAACAGCCCACGCCAGCAGCGAGGCACCAGTAGCGGCGAGGGACCTGGTACGGCGACCACTCGTTAAATGATCCATCTGCTGCGATACATCACGGAGACACCAACTCAGGAGGTTCTTATGGAACAGCAGGCAGCTGGTCAAACGGTCCCCGGTAGCGTTACGATTCGGCCTCCCTTCGATCCAGAGATAGAGCCAATTCTCGCCGCGCTGGAATCATTCCCGACCCTCACCAGCGAATCGCTGGCGACATTCCGGAAGTTGGTCTCAGGGCCACCTCCGGGGGTGGATCCGATCGACTTCACTGTCGGGGGGGCTGTGCGCGTCGAAGAGCGTCAGGTGCCCGGACCTGAGGGTGCCCCGGATATCACGTTGGTGATCCTCCGCCCGTCCGCCGGCGCGTCGGGTCTGCCAGGCATCTACCACACGCACGGCGGAGGCATGGTCGCATGCAACCGATTCACCGGAGTCGATCAATTCCTGCCGTATGTCGCCGAGGGGAAAGCTGCCATCGTGTCAGTCGAGTACCGGCTCGCACCTGAGCATCCCGATCCGGCACCAGTTGAGGACTGCTACGCAGGCCTCCTGTGGACGGCAAATCATGCGGATGAGCTGGGTATTGATGCGCAGCGTCTGCTCATTGCCGGAATCAGCGCTGGCGGCGGTCTGGCTGCGGGCGTCGCACTACTTGCGCGAGACCGCGGATTCCCCACCCTGAGCCACCAACTGTTGCTGTGCCCCATGCTTGACGACCGACTAGAGACTCACAGTAGTCGGATGCTTGACGGCGAGGGCGCCTGGGATCGCAACGACAACCTGTTCGGCTGGAACGCTCTCCTTGGCAGCCGGCGTGGCGGCCCAGACGTCAGTCCCTATGCCGCACCCGCACGCGCCACCGACCTGTCCGGTCTACCGAGAACGTACCTTGAATGCGGATCGGCCGACGGTTTGCGGGACGAGACCCTGACCTATGCCGCTCGACTGTCTCAAGCTGGAGTGAGCGTCGACTTGCACCTGTGGGGCGGCGGCTATCACGGGTTCGAAGCGCTGGCGCCGCATGCGGCGATCTCACGCGCGTGCCTGGCAGCACGAGACGAGTTCATGCGCCGCGCCATCGGCCCTGATGGGACGTGCCGGACATGAAGGAATTGCAAGGAATTGCGGGGACGGGTAGCGGTCGTAACTGGCGGGGCCAGCGGGATCGGTCGAGCGATCGGCGCGCTCGCCGCAGCTGAAGGTATGCGCGTGGCGCTCATCGACATCGACCCGGCTGTGCACCAGACGGGAGAGGAGCTCCAACGTGGTGGCGTGGAGGTGCTCACCCTGGAGGCCGATGTCAGCAATCGGACCGCGGTGCTCGAAGCGGCCGATCGAGTCTACGACCGGTTCGGAAGTGTCGAGCTGGCCGTACTCAATGCCGGGGTCAATTGCGTCCAGGCGATTTCCACGATTAGCGGCGCGGTCTGGGACTGGCAAATTGGTGTGAACATCGGCGGTATCGTCAATGGGATCATCGCCTTCCTCCCGAAGATGATCGACTCCGGCAGCGAGGGCCACCTGGTGATGACCTCGTCAATGGCGGGGCTCATTGGTGCCGCCTACACGGCTCCTTATGTGATGGCGAAGGGCGGCATTATCAGCCTTGGAGAAGCGTTGTTCGCGGAGATGCAGGCAGATGGCGTGCCGCTCGGCGTTTCGGTGCTCTGCCCGGAAGCAGTTGCTACTGGCATCGCAAATGACGAAGCACATCGGCCGGCCGGACTGCCCACGCGCTACGAGTTGGACCCCCGATTGGCTGATCAGCGCAAGATGGTCGCGGAAATACTTGCGGCCGGCGCTTCTCCTGACGCCGTCACGGAGATGGTGTTCAGAGGTGTGCGCGAGAACCAGCTTTACATTCTCACCCACCCTGAATACGCAAAGCAGATGGTGTGGGCTCGGGCTGAGGCCATGGCGTCCGGAAAGAACCCAGTGACTCCTACGATCGAAGAATTCGCGCCTGGGCACTGAGGGGGTCGACGCTAAAGCGCGCAGAGCAGGTATTCGCCGTAAGGCGACACCGTACTCTGACGTGGCCCATCCTATTCGCTGAGGAGCAAGTGTGAGATCAGCACCGCTCTATCGTCCGATCAGCACCGAGCAGTGGGTGCCGAGGGAAGACTTGGCGCGGGACCCGCGGGGACTCGATGGTTGCACGGCCGAGGTCATCGCCGCGGCGGTTTCCCATCTCGAGGGTGTCGAGGTCGTCTCGGTCGCGCTCAACACAAGCGGGCGCTTCCAGCCGCCGTCGCCGAGCGTCCCTGGTGCGCCTCTATCGCCCGAGATCACCGACCTGCCCGAGTTCTGCGATGTCCGCTTGCATCAGGCGGGTCCAGGCGGACATGTCGCTGAGGTGATCGTGTGGCTGCCGCTGGACTGGAATGGCCGGTTCCTTGGTGTCGGTGGCGCAGGGAACCGAACCGAACCTTTGTGGGCTCTGGCGTACTCAGTGCCCATGCGAGCGGCGACCATGCATGGCGCCCTGCGCAACGGCTTCGCCGTCGCGGCGACCGACTCCGGCAACCGGGAGGAGGGCCTGATCGATTGGGGGCTCGATCCCGAGACGCGGCAGCTGGACCGGGACCTGATCGAGAACTGGCTGCACCGCAGCACCCACGAAATGACCATCGTCGGCAAGTCGGTCACCGAGGCGGCCTACGGGGTGGCTCCCATCCACTCGTACTATCACGGCTCCTCCGGTGGCGGACGGACAGCGATGATGCAGGCCCAGCGTTACCCGCGTGACTATGACGGGATCTGGGCTGTGGACCCGGCGTTGTACTGGAGCCGGTTCGTCCCCGCGGCAATGTGGCCGGCCCTGGTGATGAAAGAGGAGAACAATCCGCTGCCGCCGGCGAAGCTTGCGACCTTCCGCGACGCTTTCCTGAGCGCCGTGACCGGACCCGGCGGCGATCATTTCCTTCCCGACGTCACGGTTCCGGACTGGGCTACGGAGAGCATCGTCGGAACTGATACCGAGGCCGGCGTGATCACCGAGGCTGATGCCCGGGTGATGCGCAAGATCTGGGACGGCCCGAGACGCGCTTCCGGCGAGCGGTTGTGGTACGGCTTGCGTCCGGGCACCGAGTGCTGGGGTGAACTGCTCGGGCGGCTGCCTGGAATCGGAATGGCTGGCACCGTGACCGTCGACGGTCAACTGCAGCCGGCGCCGCATGTGTTGCCGCTGAGTTATCTCGGCGCGTGGGTAGCGCGGGAACCGGACTGGGACTGGACCACCCTGACGTATGAAAAGTTCGAGAAGCTCTTTGATCGCAGCGTGGCTGAGTTCGCCATGCTCGACACCGACGATCCCGACCTCTCGGGTCTGAGCGACGCTGGCGGAAAGGTGCTGCTGACCCAAGGCCTGACAGACGAAACCATCTTTCCAGAGGGCGCCCTTCACTACTACGAGCGGGTTCTCGACACGATGGGTGGCCACGAGAATACGGACCCATTCTTGCGGCTCTACCTGTGCGCCGGCGACGGGCACTGCCATCTCGCGGGAGACGGTCCCGGTCTGTCCAGGGCCGCTGGCATGACGGCGCTCATGAACTGGGTCGAGCACGACATCGCCCCCGACTCGATCATCGGCGAGCGCTACGACCCAACGACCGGCGCCCTGCTCGACACCCGCCCACTATTCGCCTATCGCGCCTCGTGAACCCCGTACGAAGCCGCGGAAATGTGATCGTGTCCCGCCGAGCCGTATAGCCGGTCTGGGCTGTGGAACGCGCGGGTGTCTACTCGGCAGGGCTGATTCAAAGGCGTGGTGATCATGCGTCGGTGCTGGTCAGTTGATGTCCAGGAGCTTGAGCGGGTGAGTGAGGGTTCGTAGGAGGCTTCGCGGAGTCCGGCGGCGATGTTGCGGTGGCCCGCAGCGCGGAGGGCGTTGATCGCGAGGTTGCGGAGGGTGGCCATGTTGGCCGGCCCGTGCCCGGTACGGACCTTCGAGGCGTCCTCGGAGAAGGTGGTGTCCCGGACGTGGTGCAGCAGGTTCTCGATCGTCCACTGCGAACGGGCCATCCGGGCGATCTTCTGCGGGGAAGCTTCGGCCGAGGTCAGATCCGTGATCGCGTAGCGGTCTCGCGTGTGCACTTCCCGCTCGCGGCATCGACGCTCTCGACGACGGCCGAACGATTCAGAGGCGACAGCCCTTGTCCATCGCAGGGCTGGTCCGGATATGGTCCGGATCTTGCTCACGGTGCCCCTCGGCAGACGTCGGCGGGATGAAGGAACTGGCTTCACCGCCGGCTCTACGCATCGACGAAGTGGGCCACCAGTACACCCTGCCGCCCCGGGGGCGAACCCGACAGTCAGTGACCGCGCTCGATCCACGCGTCGAGATGCGGCGCCTCGGCGCCGATCGTGGTGTCGTCCCCATGTCCGGTACGCACCGTGGTTTCGGGCGGCAGCGTCAGCAGACGGTCGCGGATCGAGCGGATGATCGTCGGGAAGTGCGAGTACGAACGTCCCGTGGCCCCCGGCCCGCCCTGGAACAAGGTGTCTCCGGTGAAAACCGTGGCCAGTTCCTCAGCGTAGAGACACACCGCGCCTTGAGTGTGCCCGGGGGTGTGCAGGACCGTCAGTTCCGTCCCGGCGATGGTGAGACGGCGGCCGTCCGAGAGGTAGCCGTCGGGATCCCGGTCGGGATGCGTGTGTTTCCACAACAGACGGTCGTCCAGGTGCAGGAAAATCGGCGCACCGGTGCGGTCGGCCAGTGACGGCGCGGCGTCGATGTGGTCGTTGTGGGCGTGGGTGCACACGATGGCCGTAAGGCGACGGTCGCCGACCGCCTCGGCGATGGCGTCGGCGTCGTGGGCCGCGTCGACGACCAGTGCCTCGTGGTCGTCACCCACGATCCAGACGTTGTTCTCGACGTCCCATGTCCCGCCGTCCAGTGAGAAGGTCCCGGCGGTGACGACCCGCTCGACACGTACGGCCCCGCTCACAGCATCACGACCGAGCGCAGGACGTCGCCGTGGTGCATCCGCTCGAAGGCCCTCTCCACCTCGTCGAGTTGGATGGTCTCGGTCACGAACGCCTCCAGGTTTAGGCGGCCCTGCAGGTGCAGGTCGATGAGCATCGGGAAGTCGCGGGAGGGCAGGCAGTCGCCGTACCAGGAGGACTTCAGGGCGCCGCCGCGTCCGAAGACGTCCAGGAGGGGGAGTTCGAGCTTCATCTCCGGGGTGGGTACGCCGACGAGGACGACCGTGCCGGCGAGGTCGCGGGCGTAGAAGGCCTGCCGGTATGTCTTCGGGCGCCCGACCGCCTCGATGACGACGTCCGCGCCGAAGCCGCCGGTCAGCTCGCGGATCGCCTCGACGGGTTCGGTCTGCTGGGAGTTGACGGTGTGGGTGGCGCCCACGGCGCGGGCTGTGGCCAGCTTGCGGTCGTCGATATCGACGGCGATGATCTTCGCTGCCCCGGCCAGGTTCGCCCCTGCAATCGCCGCGTCCCCTACACCGCCGCAGCCGATCACCGCGACCGTGTCGCCCCGGCCGACGTTCCCGGTGTTGATCGCGGCACCGATCCCGGCCATCACGCCGCAGCCCAGCAGTCCGGCGACCTGTGGGGCGACCGACGGGTCGACCTTGGTGCACTGCCCGGCCGCGACCAGTGTCTTCTCCGCGAACGCGCCGATACCGAGTGCCGGGGAGAGTTCCTGGCCGGTCGAGGCCAAGGCCATCTTCTGCGTGGCGTTGCGCGTGTTGAAGCAGTACCAGGGCCGGCCGCGCAGACAGGCCCGGCAATTCCCGCACACCGCCCGCCAGTTCAGGATGACGAAGTCCCCGGGCTCAACGTCGGTGACCCCCTCGCCGACCGACTCCACCACGCCCGCCGCCTCGTGGCCCAGCAGGAACGGGAAGTCGTCGCTGATGCCGCCCTGCTTGTAGTGCAGGTCGGTGTGACAGACCCCGCATGCCTGCACCTGTACCACGGCCTCGCCCGGGCCTGGATCGGGCACCACGATCGTCTCCACCCGTACCGGTTCGTCCTTGCCCGCTGCGATCACGCCGCGTACTTCCTGCGCCATGGGTCAACTGCCTTTCTGGGATTCCGAGTAGTCGTGGAAGCCGCGCCCCGACTTCCGGCCGAGCAGCCCGGCTTCCACCATGCGCAACAGCAGCGGAGGTGCGGCGTGCAAGGGCTCCTTGAAGTCGGCGTACATGGCGTCGGCGATCGCTGCGAGGGTGTCCAGGCCGATCAGGTCGGCCAGGCTCAGCGGGCCCAGGGGGTGGGCGCAGCCGAGGACCATGCCGGTGTCGATGTCCTCCGCGGAGGCGAAGCCGGACTCCAGCATCCGGATCGCGGAGAGCAGGTACGGCACCAGCAGGGCGTTCACCACGAAGCCCGCCCGGTCCGGGGAGCGGATCACCTGCTTGCCGAGCGTGCCGGTTACGAACTCCTCTGCGCGGGACCGGGTCTGAGGACTCGTCAGCAGGGACGGCACGATCTCCACGAGGCCGAGGACCGGGACCGGATTGAAGAAGTGCACCCCGATCACCTGGTGCGGGCGCGTGGTGGCCCTGCCCAGTTTCATGATGGGCAGTGAAGAGGTGTTCGACGCGAGCAGCGCGTCCTCGCGTACGACGATGCGGTCGAGGGCGGCGAAGAGGTCGAGCTTCACTGCCTCGTCCTCGGTCGCCGCCTCCACCACCAGGTCCCGGTCGGACAGGTCCACGAGGTCGGAGGTGACCCGCGCCCTGTCCAGGGCGGCGTCGCGCTCCTCACCGGTGAGCTTGCCGCGCCGTACGCCCCGGTCGAGCGAGGCGGCGATCCGGGACCGACCGGCCTTGGCCGCCTCCTCGTTCACCTCGTGCACCACGACGTCCAAGCCGGCCCGGGCGCAGACCTCGGCGATGCCCGCGCCCATCAGTCCGCAGCCGACGACGCCGACCCTGCGCACGTCCGCGCCCGGCCCAGCGCTCACCGGAAGGCCGCCTGCCCCGTCAGGGCTTGGCCGATCATCAGCGTGTGCATCTCGACGGTGCCCTCGTAGGTCAGGATCGACTCGAGGTTGTTGGCGTGCCGGATGACCGGGTACTCCAGCGAGATGCCGTTCGCGCCCATGATGGTGCGGGCCGTACGGCAGATCTCCAGCGCGCTGCGGGTGTTGTTGAGCTTGCCGAAGCTGACCTGCTCGGGGCGCAGCCCGCGGTCGTCCTTGGCGCGGCCGAGGTGGAAGGCGAGCAGCGTGCCCTTGGCCAGCTCGATGGCCATGTCGGTCAGCTTGGCCTGCGTCAGCTGGAAGCCGCTGATCGGGCGGTCGAACTGGACCCGGTCGCCCGCGTAGGCGAGTGCCGCTCGGAACGACGAGCGGGCGGCGCCCATGGCGCCCCAGGCGATGCCGTACCGGGCCTCGTTGAGGCAGGACAGCGGGCCCTTCAGCCCTCGTACCTCCGGCAGGACGGCGCTCCCGGGCAGCCGTACGGAGTCCAGGACCAGCTCGCTCGTCACCGATGCCCGCAGCGACATCTTGTGCTTGATGGCCGGAGCCGAGAAGCCGGGGGTGTCGGTGGGCACCACGAAACCGCGGATGCCGTCGTCCGTGCGGGCCCAGACCACCGCCACGTCGGCGACCGACCCGTTGGTGATCCACATCTTGCGACCGTCGAGAATCCAGTCGTCGCCGTCGTGGCGGGCGGCGGTGCGCATGCTGCCCGGGTCGGACCCGGAGTCGGGCTCGGTGAGGCCGAAGCAGCCGATGGCGGTGCCGGCGGCGAGGCGGGGAAGCCACTCCTCCTTGTGCTCCTCGGACCCGAACGCCCAGATCGCGTACATGGCCAGCGAACCCTGGACCGAGACGAGGGAACGCAGCCCGGAGTCGGTCGCCTCCAGTTCGAGACAGGCAAGGCCGTAGTCGACCGCGCTCATACCGGCACAGCCGTAGCCCTCCAGGTGCATGCCCAGCAGGCCGAGCTCGCCGAGTTCCTTGGTGAGTCCACGGATGTCCTCGACCGCGCCCTGCTCGAACCACTCGGCGATGTGCGGTTCCACGCGGCGGTCGCAGAAGGTGCGGACGGCGTCACGCACGGCACGCTCGTCCGGGGTCAGCAAACTGTCGATCTCCAGAAGGTCGAGGGGGTCGGCCGGACGGCCGGAGTTCTGCGCGTGCATCGGGGCTCCAAAGCGAAGAGAAGCGAGGAGAGATGAGAGGAGACGAGAGGAGAGCAGAGGTGAAGGGAGATGGGATGGGGAGGGAGGCCGCCGGTCCTGAGGGGGAGTTGGCCGACGGCCCCCGGCCATAGGGCTCAGGACGTCGCCGTCGGGCTGATGATGAAGTTGCTGAAGCCGCCGTTGCGCTCCGCGATGCCGCTGATGGCCTCGTTGACCTGCTCCAGCGGGATGACCTGGTGCTCCAGCGGGCTCAGGTCGAGCAAGCCCGCCTCCACCATGTCGGCCATGGTCTGGCCCTCGCCGGAGGTGAACCAGGCCGAGCCGATGAGCCGCAGCTGCTGGTCCATCATGCGGTGGATGTCGATCGGCAGGTCACCGGCGACGGCGCCGATGTTCACCGCGATGCCGCCGCGCGCCATGGCCCGCATGCCGGCCAGGAACGTCTCGTGCGGGGCGCCCGGGCCGAGGGCGTCGATGTAGATGTCGACGCCGTGGTTGTCGGTCTCCTGGTGGATCCAGTCGTCCAGCGGACCGTCGTTGAGGGAGTGCAGGTGCAGTCGGCCGCCGCCCAGTTTGTCGACCTGGTCGAGCAGGCCCTGGTCGCGGCCGGTGCCGTACACCTCGGTCAGGCCCATGGCGGGCGCGAGCAGGGCGGCACCGATGCCGAGGGTTCCGCTGATGCCGTTGACCAGGATCGACTTGCCCGGACCGGCGCCGGCCTTGCGGAGGGCGGAGTACATGGTGCCGAGGTAGCCGAAGCGGGCGGCGGCGTCGAAGGACAGGTTGGCGGGGAGCTTCACCAGGGAGTAGGCGGGGGCGACCATGTACTCGGCGAGGCCGCCCTGGTAGCGGTCGAGGAGGTCGATCGCGGTGGGGGAGAAACCGAAGTACCCGGCGAAGGCGTAACTGGCGCAGTTGATCGAGTCGTTGTTGCGGCAGGACCGACAGGCCCCGCAGCTGCGGCCCGGGTTGACGTACACCCGGTCGCCGACCTTCCAGCCCTGGACTCCCTCGCCGACCGCCTCGACCACACCGGCCGGGTCGAGCCCGAAGATCGCCGGGAGTGTGGGCAGCGGGCTGTGCGGGAACCACGTGGTCCACATATTCAGGATGTTGGCGAGGTTCGGGACGATGTTGACGGCGTGCACGGCCACCCGGACGTCGCCGGGGCCCGGCTCGGGAACGGGGAGTTCCTCGATCAGCATGGGCTCGCCGACGTGGTGCATCCGCGCGGCTCGCATGGTCGCACTCATGGCCACTCCTTCGTGGTGTGGAGATGTCGCCGGTGGAGCCGGCCCCCATCTCATGGTTCGGGGATATGGATGTGGGGGGGGCGGGATGTGCGTGGGGATCTCTGGGGTGTGGAGCTCTGGGAGATGCGGTTCTGCGGTGTTGATGTCGGCCGTCGAACCGCACCTCCGGTGCCGTCTGTACGGCGTCGCCGTCGTCGTCGTACGGCGTGATCGGTCGCCCGGTCGCCCGGTCGCCCGGTCGCCCGGTCGGTCCGGTCGGACCGTGCCAACGGCGTGCGTGATCTCAGTCGTCCAGCAGCGTCGTCAGCCGCTGTCGCTGGAGTTTCCCGGTCGCCCCTCGGGGCAGTGCCGGGACGACGTGGAGGCGGCGGGGCCACTTGTGGCGGGCCAGCCGTCCGTCGAGGTGGGCGCGGACGTCGTCGAGCGTCGGTTCGCCGGAGTCGGAGACGAGGAAGGCGGTCACGACCTCGCCCCACACCTCGTCCGGCGCCCCGGACACCGCGACCTCGACCACGCCCGGAAGGTCGGCCAGAGCGTTTTCGACCTCGGCGGGGTCGACGTTCTCGCCGCCGGTGATGATCGTGTCCTTTACCCGGCCGACGACCTCCAGCCGGCCCTGGGCGTCGGCCCGTCCCCGGTCGCCGCTGTGGAACCAGCCCTCAGCGTCCGTGGCGTGCCGCAGCCCGGTCGCCGTCCAGTAGTGCGAGGCGACCGACGGCCCGCGCACCCAGATCTCACCGGCGGCACCCGCAGGAGCCGGCGCCCCCGCCTCGTCCACGACCAGCAGTTCGACGTGGGGCACGGGACGCCCCGCGAGGGTGGCGGCCGTGTCGAGCGGCGAGTACGTCACCCCGGCACACGTCTCTGTCAGCCCATAGGAGTCGGCGACCCCGATGCCGCGCTGATGGAGCTGCGCCCGGGTCGCCGTCTGCGCCGGTGCCCCGCCGGACAGGATCCACCGAAGGGTGTCCAGGTCAGCGCTGGTGAAGCGGGAGTGTCGGGCCAGCAGCGCGGCCATGGCGGGCACCGCGAACGCGCAGGTCACCCTGTGGTCACGGACCAGGTCGGTGAAGAGGTCCGGGTCGAACTTCGGCGCCAGTACCACCGTTCCGCGCCGTGCCCAGGTGTACTGCGGAAGCCCGCCCAGTACGGCCACGTGCGCCAGCGGGGTGGAGACGAGGGCGACGTCGTCCTCGCCGACCGACAGCAGGGACAGGCCGTTGACCATGCTCCAGCGCAGGTTGTCGTGCGTGAGCGCGACCCCTTTGGGGCGGCCGGAGGTCCCGGACGTGAACGCGATGATCGCGACATCGGACCCGGCGGGCGGCTCGGGATCGGCGGCCGGCGCCGACGCCTCGTCGCCGGGGTACAGCTCGTCCCACGTCAGCCGGAAGCACGTACCACCGCCATCGCCCGGCCCCGCGCTCAGGAACCGCTCGTCACCGACCACCGCACGCGGCGCGGTCTCCTCGCGGAACACCGCCAGCTCGGCGCCGGTCACCTGAGGGTGGACCGGTACGAGGACCGCGCCCATCCGCGTCACGGCGAACAGCGTGATCAGCGCCTCGGGCCGGGCCGCCCCCTGCATCACCACCCGGTCGCCCCTGCGCACCCCGAACTTGTCGAGCCGGGCGACCGTGCGCCGTACGGCGAGATCTAGCTCGGCATATGTCCAGGACTTGTCCGCGAAGACCAGGGCGGTGCGCGAGCCCGCCTCGGCCGCGCTCGTCACGAGGTGGGCGCCGAACCACACCTCGGTGGAGTCTGCGGTCATGCGCGCACCTCCTTCGTGCGTCGGGCGCGGGCGAGGGCGCCGAGGGTGGACCCCGCGAGGTCGGCGGGGGATACGGGCGGGTCCTGTTGGAGCAGTCGACGGGCCGCCAGGTGCTCGGCGGGCCAGTTCAGTGTTTCCACGGCCACCAGCCGCTCGTCGCGGAAGGCGTACGTGGCCAGCCGTTCCGGGGTGTCACCGGGCACCACCCGCACCTCGTCGGTGGTCGCCCGCAACCCCGCGATCTGGAGCTTCACCGGACCCTGGTCGCTCCAGAACCACGGCAGGCTCTCGTACGGCCCGGCGGCGCCCCCGGCGATACGGCGGCCGATGAGCGCCCCCTGGTCGATGGCGTTCTGCACGGACTCCAGCCGGATGAGCCCGTCCGCGTGCGGATGCGGATACCGGGCGCAGTCGCCCACGGCAAAGACCCGGGGATCGGAGACCGAGCGCAGCTGCTCGTCCACGATCACCCCGTCGTCCACCGCCAGCCCGGCCTCCCGGGCCAGTTCGTCCCTGGGCACGGCCCCCACGCCGTAGAGCACGAGGTCGGCGGGCAGCGGGCCCTGGCTGGTGGCGACCCGGTGAACCTGCCCACCCGTGCCCTCGATCCGCTCGACGGCCGTCCCGGTGAGGATCCGGACGCCGTCGCGCTCGTGCCGCTCCCGCAGATGCTCCTCGAGTTGAGGTGAGACGGCCCGGCTGAGCAGCCGGTCGGCCAGTTCGACCACCGTCACGCGTGCTCCGCCTGCCTGGGCGACCTGGGCCAGTTCCAGTCCGATGAACCCGCCGCCCACGACGACCACGTCACGGGCCGTTGTCAGCGCCCGGCCGATCGCGAGGGCGTCGTCGAGGGAGCGCAGCGCGTGGACGCCCGCCAACTCGGCGCCGGGCACGGGCAGCGGGCGGTTGCGCGCGCCGGTCGCCAGGACCAGGTGCTCGTACGGGACGCGCTCGCCCGAGCCGGTGGTCACCGCGCAGGCGGCCGTGTCGAGGGCGGCGACGTACTCGCCGAGCCGCAGCTCGATGTCCCGCTCGCGGTAGAAGGACTCCGGCACCAGGTCGACGCCAGGGCCCTCCGGTTCGGTGTGGGCCTTCTTGGACAGCGGGGGCCGCTGGTACGGCAGCCGGGGCTCGTCGGCGAAGACGGTGACCGGGCCCTCGTACCCGGCGCCGCGCAGGGCCTGGACGACGCTGAACCCGGCCTGTCCGCCCCCGACGACGACCACGCCCGCGTTGGTGCCGCTCATACCTGCTCCTCGGGGATGTGGACGACCAGCCCGTCGAGCGCGTCGGAGACCTGGACCTGGCAGCTGAGCCGGCTGGTGGGCCGGCGTTCGGCGGCGGTGAAGTCCAGCATCTCGTCCTCGACGTCGTTCGGCGGACCCACCTGTTCGCCGTGCCGTTCGTCGACGTAGACGTGGCAGGTGGCGCAGGAGGCGTTACCTCCGCACTCTGCGACGATGCCGTCGACGCCGTTCGACACGGCCGCCTGCATGAGCACCGTCCCGGAATCGGCGGTGACCTTGCGTTGGGTGCCGTCGGGCAACTCGAAGATGACGATGGGCATGAAGTCCTCCCGGTGGGGACCGGCTCAGGCGGCGTACCAGACTCAGCTGGTCTGCCAGGTGACGTTCAGCGAGGTGAGTCCCCGGAACACCCAGCCCTCCATCAGGTCGTCCGCGCCTTCGACGAGGCGGAGTACCTTGAGGCGGCTGAAGACGAGGGGCCAGGCGAGCGCGCTGACCTCGTGGCGTGCGACCCACGCGCCCATGCAGAAGTGCGGACCGCCTCCGAAGGCGAGATGCGGCCGGTGCGGTCGGTCGATGTCGAACTCGTCGGCTCGTTCGAAGACCGACTCGTCCCGGTTCCCCGAGGCGATGACGAGGGCCACGCGGCTCCCGGCGGGGAGAGCGACGCCCGCGATCTCGTAGTCCTGGGTGAGCTGGCGCGGATACATGCCGATCGGCGAGATCCAGCGCGCGGTCTCCTCGAAGACCCGCTTCCAGAGACCCGGATCGGCCACGACCCGGTCCAGTACGTCCGGGCGTTGCAGCAGTGCCTGCGCACCGACACCGAAGACGTCACGCGGCTCGTTGACGCCCCCGCCGATGATGACCTTGATGTTGTTCTGGATCTCCGTCAGCTCCACCGGATCGGCCGCGTGGACCATGGAGGAGATCACCGAGCCGTCGGGCTCGCGGCGGGCGGCATCGGCCATCTCGGCCACCGCGTCCTCGATGTCCCGGGTGGCCTGCTCGGCACGCAGCCAGATGTCGGGGTCGTCGGCGTAGTTGCCGTTCGCCGCCATCATCGCCCGCGACCAGTCGGAGATGTCGTCGGCGCCGGCGTTGCGCAGCCCCAGGACCACGGCCAGGTTGGCCGCCGCGAGTGGCTCGGCGAAGTCGCCGATCAGGTCGGCCTCGCCGCGCCCGGCGATCCGGTCGAGCAGCTCGTGCGCGTTGTGTTCGAAGGTTTCGGCCCACAGGTCGCGGACCTGGCGGGGGCGGGTCGGCGGCTCGGCCGCGGCCCGCAGCCGCCGGTGCTCCGGGTCGTCCTCACGGAGCAGATTGGGGCCGACGGTGCGCAGCAGCAGCGAGCCCTCCTCGCGCGAGCTGAACACCTCCGGCAGCTTCTCCGCGTGGACGATGTCCTCGTACCGGGTCAGCAGATGCCGTCCGACCGACGGGACCCAGGCCAGCGGGGCGGTGCGGCGCAGTTCGGCGTAGGCCGGGTACGGGTCGCGGCGCAGCTCGGCGAGGTCGAGGTCGACGACCGGCGCGCCGGGGGCCGCGGTGGTCACGGCGCTCATGACGTCCCGCTCGCGCCGATCAGGACGAAGAACATCGTGGCGGGCTCCGTGCCGGTGACGCGCCAGGCGTGGCGGGTGCCGTTCTGCACGACTATGTCGCCGGGTCCCAGGACTGCCGTCTCGCCGCCGTCCAGGTCGAGGACGATCTCGCCGGACAGGACCACGCCGTAGTCGACGGTGGGGGTGGTGTGCATACCGGGGTTGTCGGGCTCGAAGAGTTCGGCGAGTCCGGAGGAGGTCGCCAGCTGCTCGGCCGCCGCGGCGGCGGGGTCGAAGCCGGGGTCGGCGTAGACGGTGCTCGGCGGGAAGGTGACGGTCAGGGCGATCGTTTCGCCGGGAGCGGGCACGAAGGACTTCAGCGATGCCGTCGGGTCGGCCGACGGGGTGGCGGGCGCCGTCGTGTTCCACACCAGGGACCTGGCGTGGCCCGGGGTGTGGATGCACTGATGGGTGCGCGGCGGCTCGCCGTCACTGATGATCACGGGCTTGCCGCTCGGGCTGACACCGGTGACGACACGACGGACCATGATTCTCTCCCTTGAGAAACCGACGGGGGGCGTCAGGTGAAGGTGGCTGAACGTTAAAGCGCTTAGGGGATATTCGATAGAGGTGTGACAGTCAAAGTTCTGACGAATTTGGAAGGTGGTGTCACCGCGGGCAACGGGCAGTCGTCCGAGGGGCCGGGCGCGGTCGTTCAGTCTGCGGCCGGGGTCTCCTGATTGACCAGGGTTCGCAGCAGGTGAACCAGCTCACCGAGCTGGTCGTCGCGCAGGACAGCTGTCCACGCCCGCTCGCGCAGGGTCTGGGCCTCGATGGCCTTCCGCAGCGTCTCGCGGCCCTCTTCCGTGAGCTCGACGATCAGCTGGCGGCGGTCGGTCTCCACGCGCATGCGCGTGACCAGTCCGCGGTTCTCCAGGGTCGTCAGCGCGCTGGAGATGCTGGCGCGCGTGGAGCCGGAGACCCGGCCGATGTCCTGCTGGGCGAGCCCGTCGTAGGCCCACAGGGCGTTCAGGATGCGGAAGCCCGCCCAGGTCAGGCCGAGCGGCCGGTGGACGTGCTTCTCGAAGTCCTTGGTGAGCCGGGCTTCGAGGCGGGTGAGGTCGGTGACCATCTCGATCGCGTCGAGGTCCCGGGGATCGGTCGTGCCCAGCTCGCGATGGTGATGGCGCAGCAGCTCCGAGAACTCCCGGGTCCGGCGCAGCCTCGCGGCTTCCGCTTCTCCTGCGGTCTCCGTCACGATCTCCCGCCCTCTCTGGTCCGACCGGACCGCAGTCAGCCGCCGATGACCGGGTTGACCATAGTGCCGACGCCCGTGACCTCGGTCCGCAGGACCTTACCCTCGGTCAGGTACAGCCGAGGAGTGCGGCGGACTCCGCAGCCTGCGGGGGTGCCGGTGAAGATCAGGTCGCCGGGCTCGAACGTGACCCGCCTCGACAGCCAGGCGATCAGCTCGGGCACGCTGAAGATGAGGTCCGAGGTGCGGCCCCGCTGCACTTCCAAGTCGTCGACCCAGCCGGCCACCTCGATGTCGTTCGGGTCCGCGAACTCGTCGACGGTCACCAGGTACGGGCCGATCGGGCTGAAGGTGTCGTACGACTTCGGTAGCGTGAACTGGTTGATCGGCTTGCGCCACTGCTCCTTGCGGTCGCTGATGTCCTGGCCGGCGGTGACCCCCGCGACGTACGACCAGGCGTCGGCCTCGGGGATGTTCTTGCCGGTCCGCCCCATGACCACCACGAGCTCGGCCTCGTAGTCGACCTTGTCGTACTGCGGATCCACCACGATGGAGTCGTACGGACCGACCACGGATGAGGCGAACTTGGCGAACACCGACGGCTCGTCCGGGACGGGCAGGTTGGACTCCTCGGCGTGCGCACGGTAGTTCAGGGCCACGCCGATCGCCTTGTAGGGCTTGGCGACCCGGCCCAGGTCCTGTGGGTCGAACGGCTTCCAGTCCGCATCCTCGGCACGCTCGGCGAGGGTGCGCAGCTCGTCGTGGAGCGAGAGATCGGAGAGCATCTCCAGACGCGGCTCGATCGCTCCCTTGCCGGCGTCCGCGATGTCGAGGGCGAGGTCGTCGCGGACGACGACCGGGCGGCCGGCGAGGTTGGCGAGCTTCATGCGGCTTCTTCCTTCTTCTCGGTCGGTTCGGGGAGGGGCAGTGCGAGGTCGCCCTCGACCTGGACCCCGAGGGTGTTGATGACGGTGGCGATGGTCAGGTACTGGCCGACGGTGTAGAGGACGTCGATGACTTGCTCGGTGCTCAGGTGGGCCGTCAGCCGGGCCCACAGCTCGTCGTCGACGCCCTGGCGGTCCAGGAGCGAGTCGGTGGCGGTGAGCAGCGCCCGGTCCAGCTCGTCCAGTCCGTCCCAGTCGCCGGTCGCGGCGGCCAGGATCGTGTCGTCGGCGAGCCCGGCGCGGCGGGCGATGCGGACGTGCTGGTCCCACTCGTACGCGGCCCGCGCCCGGGCGGCGATCCGCAGGATCATCAGCTCGCGGGACGACAGCGGCAGGGTGTTCTTCCCCAGTACGTGGTTGCCGAAGACGATGAAGCGGCGCAGCGCCTCCTCGTGGTGGGCCAGCGTCGCCCAGATCGTGTAGATCCGACCGTCCTGATCGCGGTACGGCGCCAGCGACGTCAGTGTCTTCTCGTGCAGCTCGCCCTCGTCGACGGGCTGCAGGCGGGCCTTCTCGGGCACTTCTCCCGACATCGGAGACCTCCTCGGCTCGATGGTGTCAACGTATTCGTAAGACTCTTGACCGTCAAGGGTCTAACAAATATTGTCCTCGTCATGACGATCCAGAGCCTTGGGTATGTGGGCATCGGTGCGCCCGACCCGGATGCATGGGCGGAGTACGCCCGGACAGTGATAGGCCTCGCGGTCGAGCCGGGGGCTGCGGCCGGCAGCGGCTCCGCCGCGGGCCGTGACTTCGCGCGCCACCACCTGCGTATGGACCAGCACCCGTTCCGCATGTGGCTGACCGAGGCGGAAACCGGTGGCGTGACGGTCATCGGCTGGGAGGTCCGCGACCAGGCCGCGATCGACGAGATGACCGTGCGCCTCAAAGAGGCCGGGGTCGACGTGACCGCCGGCACGGACGAGGAGTGCCACGACCGCCAAGTGGCCCGGATGGTGCACTTCACCGGCCCGCTCGGCATCCGCACCGAGCTGTTCTGCGGCCGGCGCCTCGCCCCCAGCCAGTTCGTCTCACCGCTGGGCGTCGACTTCGTGACCGGGGAACAGGGGCTCGGGCACGTGGTGATGAAGACGCCGCACGTGCAGGAGGCGGTGGACTTCTACTGCGAGATCCTGGGCTTCCGGCTCAGCGACACCGCCGACTACCCCTGGGGCACCTTCTACTTCCTGGGCTGCAATCCCCGGCATCACAGCATCGCCTTCATCCGCTCGTACAAGAACGAGGGCACCCACCACATCCTGTGCGAGGTGACCAGCCCGGAGGAGGTCGGCCGCGCCCTGGACCGCACACGCGAGCACGACATCGAACTCATGGCGACGCTCGGCAAACACGCCAACGACGGGATGTTCTCCTTCTACATGACGTCGCCCGCCGGCTTCGGCATCGAGATCGGCGCGGGCGGTGTGCAGGTGGATGAGAGCACCTGGGTCAGCCGCGTCTACACCGCTGACATCTGGGGCCACCACCCCGTGGACTGACAGCCCCGGGCCTCCATTCCGTGGAGTGAACGCCCGGACCTTCCCGTCCCGCCCTCGCCCCCATCCGCCGTGGCGCCCATCCGCCCTCGACGAAAGCAGCCGTACCCCATGCTCCAGAGTTTTCTGCAGGACACCTGGGTCACCCCCACGGTCACGCCCGCATCGGCGGTCGCCGTACGCGACGCGGTCACCGGCGAGACGGTCTGCCACGTCTCCTCCGAAGGGCTCGACGTCGCCGGGGCGTTCGCCCACGCACGATGCGTCGGCGGTCCCGCCCTGCGCGACCTCACCTTCCCGCAGCGAGCCGACCTCCTGGACGCGGTCGCCGCAGCCGTCCGCGCACGCCGCGAGGAGCTGTACGCGCTGTCGGCCCGCGCCGGAGCGACCCTGCCGGACGCCCGGTACGACGTCGACGGCGGCATCCGCGTCCTGCGCGACTACGCCACCCGCGCACGCCGCGAACTGCCGGACGCCCCCTATCTGTTGGAGGGCCCCGCCGAACGCCTCGCGCGCGGTGAGGACTTCCTCGGCCTCCACCTCGTCACCCCCTCACCGGGCCTGATGCTCCAGGTGAACGCCTTCAACTTCCCGGTCTGGGCCCCGCTGGAGAAGCTGGCCCAGGCGGTGCTGGCCGGCATGCCCAGCGTGGTGAAGCCGGCCACCCCCACCGCGTACCTCACCGAACACCTCGTCCGGATCGTCACCGAGGCCGGAGTCCTGCCGCCCGGAGCCCTGCAGATGGTCGTCGGCTCGGCGCGCACGGCGCTCGATCTGCTCCACGAACAGGACGTGCTGTCTTTCACCGGCTCGGCCGCTACCGCCGAGACACTGCGCACGCAGCCGAACCTGGTCGCCCGCTCCATCCGCTTCAACGCGGAGGCCGACTCCGTCAACGCCATCGTCCTCGCGCCGGACGTCGAGCCCGGATCCCCGCTGTTCGAAGCCTTCGTCCGCGAGGTCGTGACCGAGATGACGGTCAAGGCCGGCCAGAAGTGCACCGCGATCCGCCGGGTCCTCGTCCCGCAGGAGCATGAACTCGCCGCGCTGGACGCGATCTCGGCCGAGCTGGCAGGGGTGACCATCGGCAACCCCGGTGCGGAGGGCGTCCGGATGGGGGCGGTCGTCAGCCTGGAACAACGCGAGGACGTACGGCGGGCGGTCCGCGCCATCGTCGAGTCCGGCCGCTTCGTGTACGGTGACCCGGGCAAGGTGCGTGTGGTGGACGCCGACCCGGAGCGGGGCGCCTTCCTGGACACGCTGTTGATCTCCGCGGACCCGGACGCCTCGGCACCCCACGAGGTCGAACCCTTCGGACCGGCCGCGACCGTGCTGGCGTACCGCGACACCGCCCACGCCACGGACCTGGTGGCGCGCGGCCGAGGCAGCCTCGCCGCCTCCGTGGTCGGCGACGACCTCGCCTGGACGACCGCCTTCGTCCGGGAGGCGGCTCCCTGGCACGGGCGCCTCCACCTGCTGGACTCGACGAACATGACGCAGACCACCGGGCACGGATCCCCGCTCCCCGCCCTGCGCCACGGCGGCCCGGGCCGGGCCGGCGGGGGATCGGAAATGGGGGGCACCCGCGGTGTCGTGGACCTGATGCAGCGAACGGCACTCCAGGCATCACCGAGGCTGCTGGACACCCTCCGGAACGGGCACGCGCGGCCGCCGGCCGACTCCGCGTGACGTCCATGCGCGCGAGGCGGGCACATTCCGAACGTCTCAACCGCCGTACCGCACCCGTGGAACACGGAACGGACCTGCCGGCCACGATGCTGCTGGCGCTGGCCCTGGCCTACGGAGTCTCCCCGCTGGCCATCGACATGTATCTGTCGGCGTTTCCGCGCATGGCGCGTGACCTGCATGCCTCGGCCACCGGCGTCCAGCTGACGCTGACCGCGTTCATGACCGGCCTGGCCGTCGGGCAACTGGTCATCGGGCCGCTGTCGGACCGCTGGGGCCGGCGTCGGCCGCTGCTGGCCGGGACCGCGGTGAGCGTGCTCGCGGGGCTGCTCTGCGCCGCTGCGCCCTCCGTCGGAATGCTTGTCGCGGCCCGTTTCATGCACGGCGTCAGCGGCGCCGCCGGGATCGTCATAGCCCGTGCTGTGGTCGGGGACCGGGCGCGCGGGGCGGGGGCGGCCCGGGCGTACGGACTGCTGATGATGACGGCGGGCGTGGCACCGGTCGTCGCCCCGCTGATCGGGGGAGCACTGGTCGGTGCCGTCGGCTGGCGCGGGATCTTCCTCGTCCTCGCGGGGCTGGGGGCACTGACGTTCCTCGGCGCGCTCTTCCTGGTTCCCGAGACTCTGCCGCCCGACCGGCGGAGCGGCGGAGGGTTCGTCACCACCCTCCGCCGTACCGGCATCCTCCTCGCCGACCGCCCGTTCCTCGGTTACGCCTTTGCCTTCGCCTTCGGGTTCGGCACCCTGTTCAGCTACCTCGCGGCGTCGCCGTTCGTCTACCAGAACGTCTTCGGTCTCTCGATCGGGACCTACGCGGTGATCCTGGCTGCCAACGCCGTCGGATTCACCGCCACCAGCGCCCTCAACCGGCGGGTCGTCCGGCGCTTCGGCGCCCGTCTCCTGCTGCGCGTCGGCCTCGTCGTCATGGCGGTCTGCGCTACGACGCTGTGCCTGCTCGCCGGCACCGGACTGTTCGTCCGCGACGTCGCCGTCCCATTGGTCTTCGTGACGGTGTCGTCGCTCGGTCTGATCGCGGCCAACGCCACGGCGCTCGCCGTCGCCCGGGCCCCGCAGGCGGCGGGCAGCGCGTCGGCGATCCTCGGGGCTCTGCAGTTCGGTCTGGCCGCCATCGTCTCGCCGCTGGTCGGCCTGGGTGGCGAGCACACCGCCGTCCCCATGACCGTGGCCATGGCCGCCTCGACGGTCGTGGCGGGATCGGCAGTGCTGGCGCTGGCGGGAACCGACCGGGACGGTGATGAACTCGCCTGACCCGCCGGTCACTCCACTGGATCCTGCAGGCCTCCGTGGAGTTCGCCGCCTTGAGGGGAGCGCGCCGCAGTTGCTCACGGCGAGCCCGAGGGGCGTCCGCTGGTGCGGCACGGTCGAGTTCATGCCATCGGCGGCGGCTGTACCGACGGTTGATGCCGTGATGGCGGTCAGGAATGAGCTGTGGGCACTGGCCGACCGCGGCCTATCTGGGTGATGCCGATCTGATGGACCCCGGGTCCTCCGTCCGTCTTCGGCTTGCATAAGACTGTGGCGCAGCTGACAGGGCATTGGATGCCGCCCGGCGTCTTGCCAGGGGCGGCAAGTCGCCCCTGGACAAGCCACCACTGCCGGCACACCCGTCATGCCCTGAGGTGGTCCTGCTCCCGACGCCGACACCAGGCCGCCACCATGCGCGCCCACTACAAACGCCGCACCGCCGGTCACGAACTCCGTTCACATGACGACGCGTCACCTGAGTGGCTCCGAGACCAGCTTCTGACCAGCGGCAATAGTGAAGTGCAACCGGAGTAATGGTACTCCGGTTGCACTTCACTATTGAGTCCCGCTCAGCCCATCAAGGCACTCGCCACCGAACACTCGGCACCATGCTCCGCTCGCGTCCCGTCAGCTCCCGACCGCGATCGCCTCGGTGATCATCTAGTCGACGCTGGGGAGGACGGTGTAGGTGTGCGAAATGCCGTATTGGGCGAGGAACCTGCTGAAGTTCTCCGTGATCTTCTTGTCATCCTTGTCGTAGAGCCAGTCGCCGTTGCCGACGAGGGGGGGGCACCTTGACGCCCTGGGCCTTGATGGCGCGGGTGTTGTGCTCGACGTAGTAGTGCGGGCGTACGGAGTTGAAGTAGGCGGCCGAGGCGGGGTCGTCGAGCGGGCCGAAAGTATTGGTGACGTACTGCTTCATGGGCTCGTCGTCGAAGCCCGAAGTCGATGACGGTGCCCGCGAAGGTCTCGGGGTACTTGAAGGCGAGGCGCAGGGTGCCGAAGCCGCCTGCCGATCAGCCCTCGGTGCCGCGGCCCTCACAGCGGGCGATGGTGCGGTAGCTGGCATCGATGTGCGGGATCAGGTCCATGACGATCACATCCTCGACGGGGCCGCTCAGGACGCCGTCCACGGTCTCACGGGCGTTCACGTACCAGCCGATCGACAGGCCCTGTGCGCAGACGACGATGGTGGGCGGCAGCTCTCCGGCCTTGATGAGGTTGTCCACCTGCGTCATCAGCCAGTGCTTCGCCTCGCGCTGGTTGCCGTTGCCGCCGTGCAGGAAGTAGATCACCGGGAAGCGCTGGTGCGGTTTCTCGGCGTAGGCGTCGGGCAGGTAGACCGCGTAGCTGGCGTAACTGCCCTGTCCGCGCGAGGGCGTCGGGAAGACGCGGTACGCGCCGAGCTCGCTGGTGTGGATGCAGGGGTCGATCCAGACGACGTCCGGTGTGGTCATGGTGAGCGGGTCGTAGATGAGCGCCTGGTAGTCCGTGTCCTTGGCCGCCCCGACCGCCAGGTCGGCCACGTTCCCCGCTTTGCCGGCTCTGACGGGGATGCTCGCTGTGTAGCCGGTGCGCGTGGCGGTGACGACGCCGATGGTGTCCGTGTCGATGACCAAGTCGTCGGCGTGCGCCTTCAGATACGCGATCAGCAGTCTGAGGTCCTTGCCCATGGACGCCTGAGAGGCGTACGAGGCGCTGATGACCGCGTATCCGTAAGCGAGGTAACTGAGGATCGGGGTGGGGTACTCACTGTCTACGTTGGTGTGGTTGCGACCGGCCTCGTACTCCTCGATGCCGTAGGGCAGGACCCAGATGACCACCGGGGTGGGTGTCGTGGGCGGGGTGGGTGTGGTCTCCATTCCGGTGCCGGCCGGCTGGACGGTGCCGTCGAACCGCAGGTCCGCGCCGCTGGCCACGGCTTAGTTGACGTCCTGGGCGAAGGTGAGGCCGCTGATCACCAGAACGTTCTCCTCCTGAGGATTGGGGATGTCGTCCTTGTCGGCGGTCGTGCTCAACCGGCGTTGATGACGACGCACTTCACCTGCGTCCAGTCCTCCAGGTAGTCCGGACCCATGGAGCGGCCGAAGCCGCTGTGCTTGTAGCCACCGAAGGGTGCCCCGATCGCCCCGGCCGGCCCGCCGTCGCCGAGGGTGTTGACGGCGACCTGGCCGGCCTGGACCCGGCGGGCGAGGCGCACCGCCCGCCCCACGTCCTGGGTCCACAGGGTGGCGGTCAGTCCGTAGCGGGTGCCGTTGGCGATGGCGACGGCCTCGTCCTCGTCGTCGTAGGTGAGGACCGACAGGACCGGGCCGAAGATCTCCTCCTGGGCGATGCGCATCCCAGGGGTGACCCGGTCGAAGAGGGTCGGTTCGACGAAGTAGCCGTCGTCGTACGGCTCTCCGGTCAACTTGCCGCCGCCGACGACGACTTCGGCGCCCTCCGCCTTGCCGATGGCGAGGTAGTCGAGCACGCGCTTCTCCTGCCGGGCGTTGATCAGCGGACCCATGTCGACCTGCTGGTCCCACAGCCCGACCCGGACTGCGCGGAAGGCGTCCGCCACCTCGGAGACGAGGCGGTCGTGGAGGGAGGAGTGGACCAGGACCCGGGAACCCGCGGCGCAGACCTGGCCGCTGTTCATGACGATGCTGCGCACGATCGCCGGTACGGCCTTGGCGAGGTCGGCGTCCGGCAGGACCAACTGCGGTGACTTACCGCCGAGTTCGAGCTGGAGCGGGATGAGGTTACGGGCGCAGGCCTCCATGACGGCGGTGCCGGTGGCGGGCGAGCCGGTGAAGCTCACCTTGCGGATGCCGGGGTGGTCGGGCAGCGCGGCTCCGGCCTCGGTGCCGTAGCCGGTGACTACGTTGAGGACGCCGGGCGGGATGCCGGCCTCCTGCGCGAGGTGGGCCAGGTAGAGGGCGGTCAGCGGCGCGTCCTCGGCCGGCTTGAGGACGACGGTGTTGCCGGCCGCGATAGGGGCCGCGGTGTTGAAGACCGTCATCGGGCCCGGCGCGTTCCACGGGATGATCGCGCCGACCACGCCGTAGGGCTCGCGCAGGGTCAGGCCCAGGACGTCCGGGGAGCGGGTGGGCAGGGTGTCGCCGAATACCTTGTCGGCCTTCCCGGCGAGGTAGGTCAGCCGGGCCGCGATGGGCGAAGGGCCGACGGGGTGGCCGACCTCGATCGCCTCCAGACGGTTGATGGCGTCGTCGTGCTCGCGGACCAACTCGGCCCAGCGGTAGAGGAGTTCGCTGCGGCTGGCGGGGCTGGTGTCACGCCAGGCGGGCAGTGCGTCCTCCGCTGCTCGTACGGCGTCGTCGATATCCTTGGCGGTGCCGCGGGGGACGCGCGCGATGACGGCGCCGGTCGCCGGATTGACGACGTCGAGGGTCGCCTTGGAGCGGGCGGAGACCCACTCGCCAGCGACGAGGTGCGTGCCGTCGGGCAGCAGCACGGAGATGTCGAGCGGGGCAGGTGCGGTGGTGGTCATGAGGGTCCTTGACGGAGAGGGGCGGGGAGGTCTCGGCTGTCACGGCCGGGACTATGGAGGAATCCCGGCTGAGACGGGAGGGTCATGGGCGCGTGAGGTGCAGGGGACGGTGCCGACGGACCTGCCCGCAGGCGTGGCCTGCCGCCGCCACGACCCACGGTCACGCGGCCTCGGCCATGACCTGGTCGTAGCGATGGCAGGCGACGGCGACACCGTCGTGGTCGGTCAGCTCGGGCCGGGTGCTCCAGCAGGTCTCCTGGGCGAACGGGCAGCGCGGGGCGAAGTCGCAACCCTGGCTGGTACGGCCTGTGGCCGGGGTGGCGGCGACCACACGCCGACGTTCCGCCTGCCGTCGGCGCTGGATCACAGGGTCCGGGACCGGCGCCGCCGCCAGCAGCGCGCGGGTGTACGGGTGGGCGGGGTGGTCGGCGATCTGCGCCGCCGGGCCCCGCTCGACGACCCGGCCCGCGTAGAGGACGACGATGGTGTCGCTGAGGTAGCGCACCACGGACAGGTCGTGTGAGATGAAGAGGTAGCTGAGGCTGCGGGTGCGCTTCAACTGGGCCAGAAGGTTGAGGACTTGGGCCTGTACCGACAGGTCCAGGGCGCTGACGGCCTCGTCGCAGACGATGAAGTCCGGTTCCATGACCAGGGCCCGTGCGATGGCGATGCGTTGCCGCTGGCCGCCGGAGAACGCCGCCGGGTAGCGGCGGGCGGCGCCCGGTGGCAGCCCCACGTCGTCGAGAGCGCGCAGCACCCGCTTCTCGATCTCGTCCCCGGGCAGGCCCAGGTTGTGGCGCAGGGCCTCGGAGAGGGTGTCGCCGACCGTGTGAGCGGGGTTCATGGAGCCGTACGGGTCTTGGAAGACGACCTGCATGCGGCGGGCGAGCAGGCGGCGGTCCGCGCGTGAGCTGTGGGTGATGTCCGTGCCGTCGAAGGAGACGCTTCCGCCGGTCGCGGGCACGAGGCCGAGGACGGCCGAGCCGATGGTCGACTTGCCGGAGCCGGACTCGCCCACCAGGCCGACGGTCTCGCCGCGCCGCACCGTCAGGTCGACACCGCGCACGGCATGGACGGGACCGCCGCGCCGGCCCGGCCGCCGGTAGGTGACGTCCAGGTCGCGCACGCTCAACAGGTCCGTGCCCGAAGCGGTTTGCTCAGTCATGCGCGGCTTCTCCGATCAGCTCGGCGGGCCGGATACACCGCGCCGAGCGCTCCAGGGACGTCAGTTGGGAGATCACGACCGGCTTCTCGCGGCAGGCGTCGGTCACCCGAGGGCAGCGGTTCTGGAAATGGCAGCCCACCGGCCACTGGGGCGGCGGTGGTACCGCGCCCTCCACGGCGGGCAGCGGCTCGCCCGGTACGGCGTGGTGCGGGTCGGACCTCAGCAGCCCGGCCGTGTAGGGGTGGGCCGGCGTGGTGACCAGTGCGGTGACCTCGGCCTCCTCGACGACCTCGCCGGCGTACATCACGACGGCCCGGTCGCACAGGTCGGCCAGTACGCCCCAGTCGTGCGTGATGAGGATGACGGCCGTGCCCGTCCTCTGGAGATCACGCAGGACGTCGAGGATCTCGGCCTGCACGGTCACGTCCAGGGCGGTGGTCGGCTCGTCGGCGATCACCAGGACGGGGTTCCCGGCCAGCGCGGTGGCGATTCCGACCCGTTGGGCCATGCCGCCGGACAGCTGGTGCGGGTAACTGGCGGCGACGCGTGCCGGGTCGGGCAGTCGTACCAACTCGAAGAGTTCCATGGCTCGTTGGCGGGCCTCCTTGCGGGTGCACCCGGTGTGGATTCGGACCGCCTCTGCCACCTGGGCGCCCGCGGTGAACGACGGGTCGAGGCTGGAGATGGGGTCCTGGGAGATCCAGCCGATACGGCGGCCGCGTACGCGGCGCAGCGCGTCGGCGTCGGCGCGGGCGAGGTCGGTGCCTTCGAAGTGGATGGCGCCGGCGATGATCTCGCCGCCTGCGGGCAGCATGCCCAGCAGCGAGGTCGCGGTGATGGTCTTGCCGCAGCCGGTCTCGCCGACGATGCCCAGCACCTCACCGGCGCGCAGGTCGAACGACACGTCCCGGATGACCTCGGTCGGCGTGCCGTCGATGGGCAGCGCGACGGTCAGTCCGCGCACCGACAGCAGCGCGTCCGCGGCGGGTTCGGCCGGCGGCATGACCCCCTTGGGGGCCTTCACCAGGGCCTCCCGGGCAGCGCGCCGCCGGGACGGTGGCTTGTCGGCCGGAGGCGCGTACCGCTCGGCGAGCGTGTCCCGCAGACCGTCGCTGAGCAGCCCCAGGGCCAGGATGAAGCTGATGATCATGAACCCGGAGGGCAGCAGCAGCCATGGATCGATACCGACGTTCTTCGACGCCTCGGCGATCATGCTGCCCCAGCTGGCCTGGGTGGTGCCCACGCCGAGGAAGCCGAGCCCGGTCTCCAGCAGCACGGCGTAGGCGCCGTACACGGAGGCCTGGACGAGGACGACTCCGGTGACCCGTGGCAGCACGTGGCGGCGGATGATGACCCGGTCGCGGATGCCGCTGGCGACGGCGGCCCGGACGTACAGCTCCTCCTTGACGCCGAGCGTGGCCGAGCGGACGACGCGGGCGAGCAAGGGTGCGCCGAGGAGGCCGTTGGCGGCCATGGCGGCGCTCTCGTTGTTGGTGAAGACCGAGAGGACCACAAGGAGCACGATGATCACGGGTACGGCCGAGATCAGGTCGGCGCTCTTGAGGACGAGCCGGTCGAACCAGCCGCTCCGGTAACCGGCGATCATGCCGGCCGGGACGCCGAGCGTCAGGTACACCGCCAGGGTGATCACCACGCCGAGGAGCGTGACCTGGCCGCCGTGAATGAGCCGGCTCAGCACATCCCGGCCCAGCTCGCCGGTGCCCAGCCAGTGCACGCCGCTCGGCCCGCTCAGCGCGGCGGTCAGATCCTGCTCGTCGGGGTCGTAGGGGGCGAGCCAGTCGGCGAGGAGGGTGACGACCAGGACGAGGAGGAGGTAGCAGGCGGAGATCAGCGCGGCGCGCCTGCGGGCCAGCCGGGCGACGAAGCTGGGCCGTTCGGTGGCCGGTCGCCGTACCGCGACCTTCATGGCGGCGCTCGTCATGTCCGCACCTTCGGGTTGACCATCGTGTACACCACTTCGATCAGCAGGTTGATCAGCATCACGGTCACCGTGAACACCAGGGCGACGCCTTGGACCATGGGGATGTCCTGGGTGGAGGCGGCGGTCACGGCCAGTCCGCCGAGGCCCGGCATCACGAACAGTGTTTCGGCGAGCACGGTTCCGCCGAACAGGGTCACCACGACCACGCCCAGGACCGTCACGATGGGCGCGGCTGCGTTGCGCAGCACGTGCCGGAACAACACCGACCGTTCCGGGATACCGCGCGCCCGCAGGACCCTGACGTATTCGCGGTCCAGCTGGTTCAGGACGCCGTCGCGGGTCTGCTTGGCCACGGGTGCGGTGGCCGGCACGCCGAGGGTGAGTACCGGGAGCACCAGTGACTCGAACCACTGGACAGGGGATTCGGAGAACGGGACGTATCCCGTCGCGGGGAAAAGCGGCAGCTGCACGGCGAACGCCGTCATC
Organism: Streptomyces sp. CA-210063; assembly: GCF_024612015.1. Taxonomy (NCBI): domain Bacteria; kingdom Bacillati; phylum Actinomycetota; class Actinomycetes; order Kitasatosporales; family Streptomycetaceae; genus Streptomyces; species Streptomyces sp. CA-210063. Next base: position 1,321,316 of record NZ_CP102512.1, on the reverse strand, counting down.
AGCACCAGGCCGAACCAGAAGTTCGGTACGGCCAGGCCGACCAGGGCGATGCCGTCCACGGTCCGTCCCAGCCAGCCGCCCTTGAGGGCGCTGAGGACACCGAGCACGACACCCGCCACCGCGGCCACGAGGATCGCGCCGCCGATGAGCGAGAGGGTGACACCCAGCCGGGAGGTGAGCTGGTCGCTGACCGGCACGCCCGAGGTGATGGAGTCGCCCAGGTCGCCGTGGAAGGCGCCGGTCAGCCAGTCCCAGTAGCGGGCGGGCAGCGGCTCGTCGAGGCCGAGCTGCTTGTCGATCGCCGCCACCTGGGCCGGGCTGGCGTTGGCGCCGAGGATGGTGCGGCCGGGGTCGCCCGGGACCAGGCTGGTCAGGACGAACGTCAGGGCGGAGACGCCGAACACCACAGGGAGGGCGCCGATGAGCCAGCGGAAGACGATCCTGTGCATCTCACCTCACTCCTTTCCGGAGCCGGGCGGCCCCCTGGTCAGGCTGGCCGGGCAGGGGGCCGCCCGGAGCGCTACTTGGTGGCGTAGAAGGCCAGCGGGCTGGCGAAGGGCGCGCCCGCGCTGACCTTCACCCCGCCGATACCGGGACGGACGTAGTAGTTGACGGGAGTGAACGCGACCGGGGCGAACCAGGCGTTCTTCACCAGGTACTCCTGCATCTGCCGGTCGAGGTCGGCGCGGGCGGCGGGCTCGGCGGCGGCCGCCTTGTCGAACAGCTCGGTCAGTTCCGGGGAGGTGCTGCCGAAGCCGTTGAAGACCTTCGAGCCGGGCATGAACAGGTCCAGGCCCTGCAAGTACATCGGCGCCTCGGTGAAACCGCCGGAGACCGCCGGGTACTTGCGGTTGGTCTGGTTCTCCACGAAGGAGGTGATGCTGGTGACGGCGGTGACCTTCACCTTGATGCCGACTTTTTCGAGCTGTCCGGCGATGGCCTGGGCCATCGTGTCGAACCCGACGAACGTCGCCGCCAGGACGGGAAGTTCGAAGCCGTCCGCGTAACCGGCCTCCTTCAGCAGCTCCTTCGCCTTCGTGGGGTTGTAGGCGTAGTGGTCCGCCAGGTCCTCCGAATAGCCGTCACCACCCTTGATCACGGTCTGCACGGTCGGTGTGCCGCTGGATCCGAGCAGGGCCTTGGTGACCGCCTCCCGGTCGATGGCGTAGTTGATCGCCTGCCGGACCCGCACGTCACCGAGAGGCTTGGACACCTCGCCGCCGCGGTCGATCAGGCTCAGCCCCTGAAGGATCACCGGCAGACCGACGGTGCTCATGCCCGCGGACTTGGCGGAGGAGGCGGAGGTGTAGTCACCCTTGTAGACGTCGACCTGGCCGGTCTTCATGGCGTTGATCGCCGTCTGGCCGTTCTGCACGATCTTGATGACGATCTTCTTGTAGTTCTGTTTGGCCTTGTCGTAGTAGTTCGGGTTGGCCGTGTACGTGTAGTGGTCGCCGGCCACGCTGTCGGACGGCTCGTAGATGTAGGGGCCCGCGCCCTGGCTCGTGGCGGTCGGGGTGAGCTTGGACGCGGCGGCCAGGCCCTTGGGGCTGATGATCTGGCCGATGCCGTACGACTGGGTCAGCAAGGTCGGCAGGATCGGGTTCGCCTTGGCGAGCTTGATGATCAGGCCCAGGTCACCCGAGGTCGTGATCGTGGCGTCCGTCAGGTAATGGGCCTGGTTGCCCTGGGCCTTCTTCGCGTACTCCAGGGAGGCTTTCACCGCGTCGGCGGTCACGGGTGTGCCGTCGGCGAACTTCACCCCGGAGCGGAGCGTGACCGACAGTTCTGTGTTGCCCGTGCCGACGTACTTCCAGGACTTCGCTAGCGCCGGCTCCACCTTGCCCTCGGGAGAGAGGTAGAACAGCGACTCGTACGACAGCATCGTGAAGTCGACGAACCCGAGGTCGAGACGGCCGGGGTTCATCGACGGCGGTGACTGCTGCTCGGCGACGGTGAGGGTGTCGCCGGCTACCTTCGTGCCGCTGCTGCTTCCGGAGCCCGCGGCGGTGCCGCCGGTCCCCCCGCCGCAGGCCGCCACCGTGAGCGACAGCACGGTGGTCAGGGCGGCGAGGCCGAGGCGGGATACGCGGGAAATCCTGTGGAGGCCTCTTGGGGCGGCCGGGCGCGCTGAGGCATTGTGGGACGTCATTGTCTCTCCTTGCTCTGAGCTCGGCGGGAGCGCGGCCGAGGGCTCGGCCGGCCGGGACGGGGTCCGGCCGGCCCGGAGGTCGGCTGCGCGCACCACGGCACGACGGCCGTGAGGGGCAGGGGACGAACGGCCCGAGCGGTGTGTGCCGATGCGGACGACCGGAGTCATCCGTGCCGGCGGCGGCCTGTGGGGGTGCCCGCCTGCGCCTGTTCGCGGGAGTGGGGGAGTCGGCCGACGAGCCGATGAGGGAAGCGTTGCGTCGCGGGAACCGTCGCGCCATCACCGGCGGGGCCGTGTGGGGCGGACGGTTACGGATGAGCGGCGACGAACCGGAGGTGCTCCCGCTGCTCGCGAGCATCGTGTTCGGGGTTACTGCCGCACCGGGGGCTGGCCGGTGAACCGGGACGGATGCCGACCCGGTGCTGTAACCCTGCTGAAACGGTGCGGCGATGTCTACCGGTCGTACAAGGTGAAAACGGTGATAAGTCCGCAAGATAAGCATGCGGATCGCGTGATGTGCGACGGATTGTCGTCCTGCAGGGGCGAAGAGATGCCCAGTCAGCTCAGAAGACCGTCAGCCCAGCAGACCGTGCAGCGCGTCCGCTGTCGTGCGGATCAGGTCGGTCCAGCCCAGGAGTGTCTCGCGGGACTCCAGGTATGTGATGGACGAGATGCTGACGCCGCCCACGATGGCGCCCTTGGCATCGCGGACCGGGGCGCCGAGGCAGCGTACGCCGATCTCGTTCTCCTCCTCGTCGAGGGCGAAGCCCTGGGCGCGCACCCGGTCGAGCTCCGCGCGCAGGGCATCGAGGCCGGTGATGGTGTGCTCGGTGCGGGCCGGCATGCCCACCCGGTCCATCAGCACGGTCAACTCGTCGTCGCTCAGGCCGGACAGGATGCACTTACCGATCGAGGTCGCGTGCAGCGGAAGGTGCATACCCACGCGCGAGGCGGTCTGCACCGGCCTCGGGCTGGTCACCTTGATCAGGCAGGTTGCGGTGTCCCCGGTGCGCACACCCAGGTGCACGGTGTTGGCGACCCGACGGCCGAGCACCTCCAGCTCGGCGCGCATCACCTGGTCCTCCTCGCAGCCCTGGGTGACCCGGGCGGCGAGGGCGCGCAGCCGCGGCCCCGGGCCGTAGCAGCCGTTGCCGTCGGAGGCCAGGAACGAGGTCGTGACCAGGTTCTGCAGGATGCGGTGCGCGCTGGCCTTGGGCACCCCGGCGGCTGCCGCGATGTCGCCCAGTCGGTGCGGGTGGCCGGGGGCGACGGCGGCCTCCAGCAGGTTCAGGGCCTTGTCGGTGGCGTTGCCCGCGAGCGAGCTGCGGCCCCCGCGGCCCGCCGTCTGTGAGTCCTCTGAAGTTTCGATCCCGGCCATTGACAGGCTCCCGTCGCAGGGTTTCACTGATGGCGTTCCAGCGTTCCACTACAGGATATATCATTCCACGTAATAGAACGCCGCTCGGATGGGCGAGGCCGGAGGGCTGCCGGCGCCCGCCTCGGAGGATCCCGGGCCACATCTGAGAACCCACCGATTGGACACAGCACCGTGGTTGAGAAGGTTCACAAGGTACGCACAACGCCGGAGCAGATGGCAGAGATCGAACAGCAGTGGATCGACGAGGTCCGTGAGGACCAGGAGCTGACCACGTTCGGTCTCTACCCGCAGCCCTCACGCGGAAGCGCGGACGCCCAGGGCAGCTACCAGCTCTATCTTCCGCCCCAGTACGAGACCGAGCCGGAGCGACGCTTTCCCGTCATTTACTGGCTGCACGGCGGGTTCGGCAATGCCCGCCAAGGTTCCGAAATGGTTGCGCGGATCGACAAGGCGATTCGGAACGAGGTGATTCCGCCGACGATCGTCGTCGTTCCGCAGATCCTGCCGATCGGCTGGTACGTCGACTCCAAGGACGGCGCCCGCCCCCTCGCCCAGATCACCGCCTTCGATCTGGTCCAGCACATGGACGACACCTACCGGACGATTCCCGAGGCAGCCGCCCGCACCGTCGAGGGCTTCTCGATGGGTGGCTTCGGCGCCCTGCACCTCGGCCTGAAGTACCCGAAGGTCTTCGGCAAGGTGTCGGCGGTCGCCCCCGCGATCCTGCGCGACCTCAAGGACGAGCCCGAGGACCGGGTCAACAACACCTACTTCGGCGACCAGGAGTACTATGACCTCTGCCACCCCTGGAGCCTGGTCCTCGCCAACGCCCCCGAACTGCGGCGCACCAGCCAGGTCCGCCTGCTGTCCGGCCGGCTCGACACCCGGCTGGCGCCCACCATCCGCGACCTGGACGCACGCTTCACCGACCTCGACGTGGCGCACGACTTCTTCGAGTTCCCGGATGCCGACCACGAGTACGCGGACATCATGGACGGCTACGGCGACAAGTACTACGCCTGGTGGCGCACCGCCTGACGGCACCTCGACGAGGGGCCGAGCGCACGACGTCGTCCCCTGTTCCGCCGACGGGCCGGTACCCGTCGGGGCGGAGTCCGAGTGCGGCGCCGCACGCATGCCGCCGTCGAGGCGACCCTCGCCGGAGCCGGCCGACGTGCCCGGCCAGCTGCGTGCACGCCTCCTCGCCACCTGGCCTTGCAGTCCCCGATCAGGCCCGGGCCGTCGGCCCCTCCCGCGTTCCGCGGGGCGGACAACCCACCGCCCTGTGCCGGATCCGGGTATGGCTCGTGCTCGCACTCCGCCCAACTCCCTCGCGCGTCCCGTGTACTGCGTCATCGGTCTGAGCCGAGACGCGCGGGTTCTCCGACGCGCCGTCTCCTGTCGCCACGGTCTGCCGTGCCCGGAGCGCTTCCCCGATCCCCCTGGAAGGAACCACCGCATGACCTCTCCGCGCCCCACGGCGCGCACGGAGTACGGCCTCGTCTCCGGGACGGTAGCCCTGCTGCCCGGCGTCACCGTGTACAAGCGGGTCCCCTACGGGGCGAGCACCGAGGGCCCACGCCGCTGGCGCCCCCCGGTACCGCCCGCTCCGTGGGCGGGGACACGGCCCGCCGACACCTTCGGCCCCATCTGTCCGCAGCCGCCCTCCGAACTCGCCGACCCGGGCCTCGCCCGCGGTGAGGACTGTCTGAACCTCACCATCTGGACCGCCGGGCAGCCGGACGAGCGCCTCCCCGTCCTGGTCTGGCTACACGGCGGTCGCTTTCTCTACGGCTCCGGCGCCGACCCGCAGTACGACGGCTCCGCCCTCGCGGCAGGCGGCCTGGTCGTGGTCACCGTCAACAGCCGTCTCGGCACCCTTGGTTACCTCGCGACCCCCGAACTCAGCGCGGAATCGGCGGACGGCTCCTCCGGCAACTACGGCCTGCTCGACCAGATCGCCGCCCTGCACTGGGTCCGCCGCAACATCTCGGCGTTCGGCGGCGATCCGGGCCGGGTGACGATCGCCGGGCAGTCGTCGGGTGCCGCGTCCGTGATGGACCTGGTGTACTCGCCGCTCGCGGCCGGTCTGTTCCACGCGGCGATCGCGGAGAGCGCCGTACTCCACCCCAAGGACCCGGCGATCGCCACCCTCGCCCCCTCCCACCGCACCCTCTCCCAGGCCGAGTCCGACGGCTCCGCCTATGCCCGCGAGCGAGGCGCCACCACGCCGGACGAACTCCGCGCCCTCCCGGTCGACGTACTGGTGGCGGGCAGCACGGCGAAAGACCCCTATATCCCCGGGGACCCGCCGCCCCCGCTGTTCCGGCCGGTCGTCGACGGCTGGGTGCTGCCCCGCACCTACGCCGAGACACTGGCCGCCGGCACGCAGAACGACGTCCCGCTCATCGTCGGCAACAACCGTGACGAGAGCGGCGCGGGACCGGGAACCCGGCTGACCCTGGCGACGTACGAACGCAGCGCTACCCAGCGCTACGGGGACTTCGCCAAGGAGTTCCTGTCCCTGTATCCGGCGACGACCGACGCCGAAGCGACCGCACAACACAACCTGGCCCGCAGTGACGCGGCGCGCACCAGCACCCATCTCTGGGCCGGCGAATGGGCGAACCACGCCAGGAGTCCCGTCTTCACCCACTTCTGGACCCGCACCCCGCCCGGCCCCGAAGGTGAGCAGCGCGGCGCCTTCCACGGCTCCGAAATCCCCTACCTGCTCGGCTCGTTGCACGCGCTGAACCGACCCTGGACCGAGGAGGACCGGCACACCGCCGCCCTCCTCACCGGCTGCGTCAGCCGTTTCGCGGCAGTCGGCGACCCGAACGGCCCGGGACTGCCCGCCTGGCATCCGACCCGCCCCCAAGTGCGGCAGGTCTTCGAGACCGGCAACGGCTGGGCGCCGATCCCGCTCGCCGAACCGGCGCGAGCCGACTTCCACCAACGGTTCCTCCAAGCGCAGACCACTGCCTGGTGAACCACCTCCGAAAGGAACCATGCTCATGCGACTGACCCCGCTGACCAGCCTCACCTCCGAGCAGACCGAACTCCTCGAAACCATCGTCGGCCCCGGAGTCGAACCCCCGCCGCCCTTCCTCGTCTGGGCCCGCAACATGGAACTGGCCCAGTGGGTCGAAAACCTCGGCCGCTACTGCCGGGGCGAGTCCCGGTTCCCGCAGCGCCTGCGCGAGTTGAGTGTGCTGATCTGCGCCCGCCACTTCGACAGCCAGTCCGCCTGGAACGCCCACATCCAGCAGGCTGTGGAGGAAGGTGTCCCGGCCGAGTGCCTGGACCGCCTCGCCCTCGGTGAGGACCCCGACTTCAAGGCCGAGGACGAGCGCGTCTTCCACGCCTTCGCCCACGAGATGCTCTACAACCACTTCGTCACGGACGAGACCTACGCCGCCGCCCTCTCGCTGTTCGACGAGGAGGGTGTGCTGGACCTGATCGGCTGCATCGGCAGCTTCAGCATGTCCGCGATGATGCTCAACACCTTCCACGTCCCGCTCCGGCCGCATCTGCCCCGGCCGTTCACTGATGTCGACGGCTTCCGACGGGTCTCGAACGGGAAGGGCGTGGCCTGATGCCGCATTCCCCCCTGCAGTTGCTGGAGGGCCTCTTCGACCAGGAGGACATGCGGGCGGCGGCGCACCGTTTCGTCCTCGGCGGACCCTTCGGCGCGGAGCCGGCCGAAGCCTCCGCCGAGCGACTGGCCCACTTCGCCGATGTCGGCGGCCTGCTGATCGAGACCTCGCACAGCTACGCCGGCGGCCGGGCCGAGGCGGCGGTCGGCGAGTGGCTGCGCAGGAACCCGGGCGTTCTCGGGGTGGCCACCAAGGTCGGCCACGACACCACCGGCGGGGACATCCCGCTGAGCCGCGCCACCGTGCACGAGCACGTACGGTCCGCGCTGGAGAACCTCGCCGTCGAGACCATCGACGTCCTCCTCTACCACTGCGACGACCCCTCCCGACCCATCGCCGAACTCGCCGACACCCTCGTGAGCCTTGTGGAGGCCGGATACGCCCGCCGCGTCGGGGCCTCCAACTGGCAGGCGGAACGGCTCTCGGCTCTCGCCGTCGAGCTCGCCGGGCGGGGCCACATCCCCGTCGCCAGCTACCAGTTCAGCCTCGCCGAACCCGACCCGGCGCTGCTGGGCGGCAGCCTGCACGCCGACAGCGCCGTACTCGACGTCGTACGCGAACACGGCCTGCCCCTGTTTGGCTGGTCCTCGCAGGCCCGCGGCTACTTCGCCCGCACCGAGCGGCGGCAGGTCAACGGCAGACCGGACCCGTACGACACCGAGGACAACCGCGCCCGACGCCGCCGCTGCGTGGAACTCGCCGAACAACTCGGCTCGCGGCCCGAGACGGTGGCCCTGGCCTGGACCCTGCACCACCCCGAGGTGTGGCCGTCCATCGGCCCGCGGACAACCGAGCAGATCGACAACTCGCTCCAGGCACGCCGCCTCGCCCTTACCGGCGAGCAGGTCAACTGGCTGCGACACGGCGGCCGGTGAGCTCCGGGCACCCGACCGTCAGCGCACGGACCCACTTCCCGGCATCGACGCTGTCGTCAGTGTGACGTGACGTCCGTGCGCCGACGGTCGGGTTTGAAGGGCAGCGCGGTGACGGTTGCCCTGATCTCGCGCTGGGGTGTGCCCGGACCGCCCCAGAGCACGGCCACCTCGGTTCCCGGGGCGGCGGACGCCTGCTCGATGACGCAGAGCGAGATGGTCTGCCGCAGGTTCGCGCTGATCGTCCGTCCTGTGGCCACCCCTACGGGAGAGCCGTCCCTGAGGACCTGGTCGAAGTGAGGACCGCGCCCCCGAGGGATCTCCATCTGGTCGGGCACTTCACCCTCCTCCAGGAGCGAGGTGAGTACCCCGGCCACGTCCCGCTTATCCCAGACCAGACCCATGAGAGTGCGCCCGGGACCGCCGTCGCGGGCGTCCTTCACCAGTGCGTCCCGCCCGAGAAAGTCACGCTCGGGAACACCCTTGCGGAATCCCCATCCCAGTTCGGCCGGCTTGCGGAAGTAGTCGGTGACACCGTTCGTGGGTACGAAGCTCCCTGTGGGCATGCCCCTGCGGAACTGCCGGGGTGCGCCGGGCGAGAGGATGGCGGCGGGCAGATAGTCGAGACCGTTGGTCGCGATGCCGGCTTCGATGTGCTGCACCGGCTGCGAGCGCAGGCCCAGTTGCCTGATCCCGAACTGCAGGCCGCTCTGCACGACCGCCGCCCAGATGCCGTTCGCGTGCTCCGCCGGTCCGTGGAGTTCGTAGCCGAGTTCTCCCGAGATGCCCGTACGGAGCACGCGTACCGGCACTCCGGAGACCTGCGCCATCCTGCTGCGGCTGAACCCGATGTCGCTCAGGGGCTCGCCGGTGGCCTTTTCCACGGTGTGCAGGGACGCCGGTCCCTGGATGCCGAAGATGAACCGGTCAGGGCTGATGTCGACAGCCTCCGCGTCCCAGTCGCCCTGGCTGAACTGCCAGAGCAGCCAGTCGCAGTTGCCCGCGGTGTAGACGAACTCCTCCGCACCGAGCCTGCACAGGACACCTTCGGAAGCCACCCAGCCGTTCTCGTCCAGCTGGACGTGGTGCTTGATCTGGCCGATGTCGAAACGCGCGAGGTTCCGCATGCCCAGCCGGCCGAGAAACCCGAGAGCCTGCCGCCCCCGTACGACGACCTTGTGCAGGGCACTCCAGTCGCCGACGTAACACGACTCGACGTGTGCGGTGGTCTCCTCCACCCATCCCGCATACTCCGTGGGGATCAGCATCTGAGCGAAGCGGCTGAGCGAGCCATGGGCGTTGGCGACGTCCTGGGCCGCGGCGGCAGGGCTGAACAACGGCGGGCGCTCGGTGACGAACGGTGCCTCGAATCCCAACCGGAGGGTCGTCTCGTAAGTGCTGCGCTGATGAGTGGTCAGGTCCATTCTCGGCTCCAAGTTCCGCGCACGATCCGCCCCTCGGTCATGGCGGCACGAAGGGCGGTTCGATGGCCGCGACGCCGCGTGCGTTGCTTCGTCGCCCTGAGGGGGCTGAAGCATGGTCCGCCGGAGGGTCACGGTGATCGTGTGGGTTCCGGCAGGCGTCGCTAGATCGTTTTAGTGGACGGTAGCAGGTGACTGTCGACGATTTCGAGTTCCGTGCGGGTGAGAATTTCGGCGCAAATTCTCACCCGCACCGAGGCGGGAGAAGGTGACTCAGCGGGTGCGGCGGAGAGGCAGCGGAACGTGCATGAGGTCCGGCCCCACGAGCATCGAGCCGCCGAAATGGGCGCGGGCGAATCCCAGGGGGCCCTTCCGCGAGCCGCGCATGCCCGTCGGCGCGGCAGGGGCTTGCAGGGCCCGGGGTCTCCGTACCCGTCAAGGAGAGGAGACCGGCGCGTCGCGCGATCGTCGATGTCTCACCAGGGCGGCTGGACTTCGAAGTACCGCTCGTGGAACGCTCGTCGCGCGGCGCTCGCGTCCGGCAGCGGGCCGAAGTCGTCGCCCAGCTCCATCGTGGTGAACGCACCCGGGCGAGATGGTTCCCAGCGGGCCAGTCCTCGGCCGTTGGGGTCGCCATGAGTGGCGAAGTTGACGACGTACCCGGACATGGTGTCGGCGATCCGCCGGTCGTCGTCGGTCCACGGCAGGTCGGTGGCGTACAGGTTGTCGAAGATGTAGTTGATCTCCGAGCCGTGGTAGGCGCCCTGCGTCTGGCCAGGAGGGGCATGCGTCCAGAAGTATGTGAACACCGGACTCTTGGCCCTGCTCGCCCATTCCGTGGCCCACAGAGAGGTGGAAACACGGGCGTTGTCGCGGGCCGAGGCGTTGGTCTGGTCGTCAGCCTCGGCATTCGTGGCAGCGGGGTACAGGGCGAGGAACTCGTCGGCCAGGTCGCCGTATTTCTTGCTCGCCATGGCCTGGTACGAGGCCGGCGTGGCCCCTGGGGCGGTCGATGCGCCGCTCTCGTCCTTGTTGTTGCCGGTGATGACGGGGACATCGCTGTGCAGGCCGCGACTGAGGGACTCCTCGTATGTGCGGGCCAGGACGTATCCGTCGAGCACGGGGCGGAACAGCGGCGGGTTGCCGTTCATCGGGCCCTCGACCGTGGTGTCGTTCTCGTCGAGCCCGTCGAGCAGTTCCTCGATGCTGAGGGCCCGCATCTGTGCCAGGGTCGTGGCCTTGTGCTGGGCGGCCCAGGTGAGGCCCTGTCGCTCGGCGCCGGCCAGCGTCGGGCGGTAGGACTCGGCCAGGGCCGCGATCTCGGGATCGTGCGTATCCCGGGCACCACTCTCCGAGATGCCCCGGTGGAACAGCCCTTTCGCCAGCGGCGAGTTGATGAGTTCCAGTACGGAGGCGGCTCCCGCCGACTGACCGGCGATGGTGACTCGGTCGGGATCGCCGCCGAACGCCTTGATGTTGCGCTGGACCCACTTCAGGGCGGCGATCTGGTCAAGCAAACCGTAGTTGCCCGAGGAGCCGTGCGGGGACTCGGCGGTCAGCTCCGGGGTGGACAGAAAGCCGAAAGGACCGGTGCGGTAGTTGAACGTCACCACCACCAGGCCCTTCTCGGCCAGGCCCGCGCCGTCGAAGGTCGGGTCCGCGCCGTAGCCGGAGGTGAACCGGCCGCCGTAGATCCACACGAAGACCGGGCGCCTTTCGTGCGACGACTCGGCGGCCGTCCAGACGTTGAGATTCAGACAGTCCTCGCTCATCGGCGGCTTGGGGGGCGCGCCTGGCATGTTCCCCTGCGGGCAGATGTCCCCGACGGTGTCCGCGACACGCACCCCGGACCAGGAGGGCGCCGGCCGCGGCGGTCGCCAGCGGTTCGGGCCGGCGGTGGAGGCGGCGTAGGGGAGACCCTTGAACACCGTGACCGACGGGCGCACCGCCGGCATGCCGGAGACCAGTCCGCTGTCGATGCGAACCGAGTCGGACATTTTCCTGGCCGAGCTGGGCCGGGACGATCCCCCCGCGCGCATTGTCGCGTGGGCGTTCGTGCCCGCCGCGGTGACTGTGGCCACGGCTGCCGCCGAAGCGAGCGACGCTCCCAGGAACGTACGGCGGCCGAGCCCTGTCGCCTGATGGGTGTGACTGTGCTCCGAAGTCAATGGATTCCTTCCGAGACGGTACGGAGACGCCGACCACGGTCAGACCAGGTGCCCTCACAGTCGTCCACGAGCCTGGGGCAGGGGGAGCGCGGTGCGCCGTGGCTAGTGTGCCGATGACGCCGGGACGCGGACAAGACGATGGTTCCAGAAGCTAAGCATGCGAACGGTGCATCAGGCGTGCCCTGTGGGTGAGGCCACCCGTCCGACCTGGCATCCTGATGCCTTTGGAGCAAGACAGTTGGTAATTTCCCGCGCGAACGAAATTGTTGACATGATCGGATGGCGTTCTGAGTTCGCGAGCGCAAGCAGAGCAGGTGTTCTCTACGCGCTCGATGGCCTGCTCCGACCGGCGAATGCCAGGTTGGCCAAGCGCCGCCGGTTCCCCCCGTGGGACACGCGCGGACTCCGTGCCACAACCGGGGCAGGCCCCTTCCGGGTCACCGTCCGCGCTGCGAAGGCCACTGCGGCATCGTCCACCACGCTCTCCTCGACCACTACCGCGGACTCGTTCCCTGACCACCGTGCTTCTGAGCGGCGTTCAGTCGATGCGGATGATGCCCCGGCCCAGTGCGGCCGTGACGGCACCGGTGCGGTCGGCGACGTCGAGCTTGGCGTCTATGTGCAGCAGATGCGTTTTCACCGTTGCCTCGGACAGACGCAGGGCGCGGGCGATCTGCTTGTTGCTCTGCCCGCGGGCCAGGGCGGACAGAACTTCGAGTTCCCGGCCGGACAGGCCGACGCCCCGGTCGCCGCGTATGTGGGCGAGGACTTTGGCGGCCACCGTGGGGGACAGCGCCGCTCCTCCCCGGGCGGCGGTGCGCACGGCCTCGCACAGCTCGTGTCGTCCGGTGTCCTTGAGCAGGTAGCCGACCGCGCCGGCGTCGATGGCGGCGGTGATGTCGGCGGTCGCGGTGGTGCCGTCCATGCCGGGCATCTGCAGGTCCATCAGGACGACGTCGGGTGCGAGTGAGGCGGTCTGGTGCAGTGCCTCGGCACCGTTGGCGGCTTCGCCGACGACCGTGAGGTCGGGCTGGGTGGCGAGCACGGCGGCCAGCCCGTCGCGGACCACGGGGTGGTCGTCTGCGAGGAGGACCCGGATCGGGGGGTGAAGGGCTCATGGTGCGGGGGCCATGGGCGGGGAAGCGGCCGCGGGTGACGGTGCGGAGACCGAGGGCTCGACCGGGATGGAGACCGAGGGCTCGATCGGGAGCGGCACCGTGACGGCGAGGGTCGTACCCTCGCCCGCGGTGCTTTCCAGCGTGAACGTGCCGTCCAGGGCGGCGATACGCTCGCGCATAGTGGTCAGCCCGATGCCGGCGTGGCGTGCGGCCGCTGTGAAACCGGTGCCGTCGTCCTGGATGTCGATGGCCAGGGCGTCGCCGAGGTAGGACAGCGTGACCGACACGCTCGCCGCACGGGCGTGCCGCCGGGCGTTGGCCAGCGCCGCCTGCGCGACCCGCAGCAACTCGCCCTCGCTGCCGGCAGGCAGGGCGACCGGTCGGCCGGTCACGACCGTGTAAGCCTCGATGCCTGTCTCCTCCGTCAGCCGGGCGGTGAGCTCGCGGACCGCTTCCGCCGGGTGCGTGCGGTCCAGCGGCGCAGGGCGAAGGGCCTGCACGAGGCGGCGGCTCTCGACCAGGTTGTCCCGGGCCGTCCGCATGGCCTGCTCGACGCGGCGGGCCGCGGGGGAGTCGGCTGGCAGGTCGTCGCGTGCGGTGTCCAGCAGCATGGAGATGGATGCGAAGCCCTGGGTCAGGGTGTCATGGACCTCTCGGGCCAGGCGCTGACGTTCGGCCAGGGTGCCCGCCTGACGTTCCGCCGCCGCTCGTTCCGCCTGGGTCGCGGTGAGTTCGTCCAGAAGCCGCTGCCGGTTGTGACTCTCGTGGTCGAGGGTGGCGACGTAGCAGACGATGGTGACCGCCACCGCGGTCGCGAGCACGCAACCCGTGAGCATTCGCACGTCGGCGGAGCCGTCCATGGTGAAGCGCTGCCACGACCAGGCGCCGCCCAGCACCAGCACCCCGCCGGCCGACCACCAGGCCCGTCGCAGCCAGTAAGGGGCCAGCACGGCCACAGCGACCGGGAGCAGCGCGGGGTCCACCACGGACATGGCCACCCACGTCGCCAACGCCCCGACGAGGTAGGGCAGCGGAGGGCGACCGGTGCCGCCGCGCAGCGCGATCCAGTACGCGTACCAGGCGGCGAGTCCCACCGCCGGGCCGATCCGCGGCAGTGCCGTGCCGGTCGTCAGGTCCGTCCCGGCCAGCGCCCCCAGCACGGACAGGGTGAGCACGACGGCGAAGAAGGCGTGCTGGCCCATGGCCTTCCACCGTGCCCTCTCCCAGACCTGTTGCAGTGCCATGGGCCTGAGCGTACGCGCAGCCGAGTAGTCGGAGGATCAACCGGCCGGTGCGAACGCATCCACCGATCGGTGGGCGGATGCTGCGTCGATCGGTCGATGTGCGAGGCCCGGTCGGGCGGCGAAGATCAGCCCGGCACCCGGCCGCCCGAGCTCCACCGCACCCCGTGAGGAACCACCAGTGCCCCTGGCCTTCATTCCCAGCCCGTCCATCGGCGAGATCCACCTGGGCTCGCTGCCGCTGCGCGGCTACTCACTGATGCTGATCCTCGGAATCGCCGCGGCGGTATGGCTGGGCGGCCGTCGCTGGGCCGCCCGCGGTGGAGAGAAGACCGTCGTGACGGATGTGGCCCTTTGGGCGGTCCCGTTCGGTGTGGTCGGCGCCCGCCTCTACCACGTGGTCACATCCAGCGAGCCGTACTTCGGCAGGGACGGCGATCCGCTCAAAGCCCTCTTCATCTGGGACGGGGGCATCGGCATCTGGGGTGCCATCGCCGGTGGGGCCGTCGGAGCCTGGATCGGCTGCCGCCGCAACGGCGTCCCGCTGTCCGCGTTCGCCGACGCAGTCGCCCCTGGCATCGCTTTGGGGCAGGCCATCGGCCGCTGGGGCAACTGGTTCAACCAGGAACTCTACGGGCGGGCCAGCACCCTCCCCTGGGCGTTGGAGATCGACCCCGTGCACCGGCCCGAGGCCACCTCCGACCTGGCCACCTACCACCCCGCCTTCTTGTACGAGTCGCTGTGGTGTCTCGGGGTGGCCGCGCTGGTCATGTGGGCGGATCGCCGCTTCCGGCTCGACTGTGGCCGCACGTTCGCGCTGTACGCCGCCGCCTACTGCGTCGGCCGCTTCTGGATCGAGTACCTGCGAGTCGACGAGGCCCACCGCATCCTCGGCCTGCGCCTGAACGACTGGACCGCCCTGCTGGTTTTCGCGGCCGCCTTCGCCTACCTCATCGCTGCGACACGGCGGGCGGCCGACAGCCGTGGCGATGCCGACGCCGGCCGTCTTCTTCCGCGCTTGGACGCGACCAGCAGTCCCAAGAGCTGACCATCTCCCCTTTCAAGAACTGGAGTTGCCATGTCCGCTGTCTCCGAGACACTTCCTGCACGGCGGGGCCCGCTGGTGGTGGCGGGAGGTGTTTTCATCGCCTTCCTGCTCGCCTCCTTGGTGAACGCGTTGATCGCCGTGCTGGCACACGCGATGAGCGCGCCCGACGACTTCAAACCGTTGGAGCTCCCGTCGTATGTCTTCATGACCGCCCTGGGTCTGCTGGCGGGAGCCGTCGGATGGGGCATCGTCCGCAGGCGTTCCCAGGATCCCGAACGCCTGCTCCGCCGACTCGTCCCATCGGTCGTCGTCATCTCCCTCGTTCCGGACTTCTTCCTGTTCGACGAGGGCGAGGTGACCGGTGTGGCGGCGCTGCTCGTGATGCACCTCGCGGTCGCGGTGATTGCGGTGCAGGCGTACCGCAGGGTCATGCCACTGGGCTCGCGCGGTGACCGTAGTGACCTTCGGGTTACGCACGAAGAACCCGCCGGCAGCCCTCCCAAGTCATGAATCCTGCAGTGATCGCTTCTCGTGATCACGCTGACTCGGTTGCACTCGGATTCGGTCGCGTTCTCGCCCTGAAACCCGACCTTCGTGGCCTTCACTCGGATACGACGGCGACACCGGTGATCTCTCGGTCCGCGCTCACGCACTCGATCTGACGTCGACCGTAAAGTCGCGCCGAGTGTCGTTCCATACATGGCCACTGTCGGAGAGGGCCGTCGACGAAAGCCTCGCACCGGTACCCAGCCCGCTGCTGGACGCTGCGCCTCGGCATCCGCCGCCCGTGCGTCCATCCAGTGGCACCGCGACCGGACCGCGAACCGAAGGCACTACCCCACCTGTTCGAGGACTGGGAGACCGAGACCATGCGCGCCCACGGCTGGGTGCGCGCCCCGCAGCCCGATGGCGCCGCCCAGCCCACCCGCCCACCTGAGCCTCATACCGCGCGGGCAAGGCTGAGGCAGGTCCGGGCAGCACGGCCCCCGGGGATCAGTC
Source organism: Streptomyces sp. CA-210063 (assembly GCF_024612015.1). Taxonomy (NCBI): domain Bacteria; kingdom Bacillati; phylum Actinomycetota; class Actinomycetes; order Kitasatosporales; family Streptomycetaceae; genus Streptomyces; species Streptomyces sp. CA-210063. The sequence continues at coordinate 1,305,263 of NZ_CP102512.1, read as the reverse complement.
AAGAAATCCCTGGTGCCCGCGAGGCGGTCGGGCTTCCTTCCACGCGGGGTGGTTCCTGTGCCGTCAGGAGCCGGTGCCGGGCCAGTCGGCGTTCGCGCTGCCGTTCGGGGTCGGCTACGGGTGCGGCCATCTGCAGGCGCTGCGTGTACGGGTGCCGTGGCTGGTCGCACACCTGGCGGGCGTCACCCTCCTCGACGATCTCGCCGTGCAGCAATACCGCGATCCGGTGGCTCATCCTGCGCACCACCTCGAGGTCGTGGGTGATGAAGAGGTAGGCGCATTCGGTGACTTCCTGTATCTCCAGAAGCAGGTCGAGCACCTTGGTCTGGGTGGACAGGTCGAGCGCGCTGGTGGGTTCGTCGCAGATGATCAGCTTGGGCTGGAGAGCCAGAGCCCGGGCGATGGCGATGCGCTGCCGCTGGCCTCCGGAGAATTCCTTCGCCAGCCGCTGCCCGGCGTCGGCGGGCAGACCGACCCGGTCCAGTAGTTGGCGCACCTTGTCGCGCCCCGCCTGTCGGCCCTGCCCGAGCAGGGGTTCGGTGAGGATCTCCTCGATGGTCATGGAGGGGTTGAGGGAGGAGTAGGGGTCCTGGAAGACGACCTGGATCTCCTGGGCGGTGCGGCGGCGCTCCTTCGTGCTCATGGCTGTCAACTCGACACCGCCGAGGCGGATGGAACCGCCAGTCACGGGCGCGAGACCGAGGGCAGCACGGCCGACCGTGGTCTTGCCGGAGCCGGACTCGCCCACCAGGCCGAGGGTCTCACCAGGCCGGATGTGCAGGGATATCCCTTTGAGCACCTCGACGGGTGTACTCCGCCATCCGCGGCCCGGGTAGGCGACACGCAGATCCGAGATGCGCAGCAGTGCGTCCTCTTTCATGCCGACCTCGTCCAGGGCTCGCGGGCGACGGAGCCGTCCAGCATCGAATTCAGCAGCATCTTCGTATAGGCGTCCTGGGGCGTCCGGAACAGGCCCACGGTGTCGTTGGTCTCCACCACGGCTCCCTGCCTCATCACACTGACCCGGTCGCAGATGTCGGCGACGACGCCGAAGTTGTGCGTCACCAGGATCATGGCCATGCCTCGTTCCCGCTGGAGGGCACGTATCAGGTCGAGCACTTCGGCCTGCACGGTGACGTCGAGTGCGGTGGTGGGTTCGTCCGCGATGATCAGGTCGGGGCCGGCAGCGACGGCTCCGGCGATCAGGACGCGCTGCGCCATGCCGCCGGAGACCTGGTGCGGATAGGAGTCGAAGGTGCGTCGCGGATCCTTGATGCCGACCTGCCCCAGCAGTTCGGTCAGCTCCCGGCGGGCCTCAGCCTTGCTGACGTCCTTGACAGCTCGCAGGCCGTAGCCGAGTTGCGCGCCGATGGTGAACGAGGGGTCGAGGTTGGACATCGGCTCCTGCGGCACGTAGCTGATCCGCCTGCCGCGCACCTCTCGCAGGTTTTTCTCGTCGCGCAGGTCGAGGCCGTCGAAGGTGATCGCGCCGCCAAGGACGACCGCGTCACGCGGCAGGATGCCGAGCACGGAGAAGGCGGTCTGGGACTTGCCCGACCCCGACTCGCCGACGAGGCCGAGGATCTCGCCGCGGCGCACGTCCAGGCTCACCCCATGGACGACCGTCTTGACCTGCGCGTCGGCGGTGGGATACCCGACAACCAGGTCACGCACGCTCAGCAGCGCATCTGCGGCCTCTGCGACGCTCTCGGCCGGCGCCGGACGGGCGGCCCGCAGCCGTGCGACAACCTTCGGCCGGAGCGGCTGCGCCTGGGCCCGCCCGGTCTGCAGGACGTCCCGCAGGGCGTTGCCGAGAAGCACCAGGCACAGGGTGGTCGCGGTGATCAGCAGTGCGGGCCAGACGACGTTGAGCCGGGCGATGTAGATGTTGTTGAACGCGTCCTGGAGCATTCCGCCCCAGGAGGGCGAGGTCGGGTCGCCGAGGCCGAGGAACTCGAGGCCGGCCTGGATGGCGATGCCGGCGCCCAGTACGAACGAGCTCTGCACGGTGACAGGTGCCCGGACCGCGCGGAGCACGTGCCGGGAGATGATCCGGGCATCGGACAGGCCTGCCACCTTGGCCGCGTCCACGTAGAGCTCCTGCCGGACGCCAAGCACCAGGTTGCGGACCAGCCGGTAGTAGGACGGTGCGATCAGCACACCGAATATCGCCATCGCGATCAGAACCGACGGCCCGATCACCGTGTACAAGGCGATCAGCAGCACGAAGCCGGGCAGGGCCATGACCGTGTTGGACACCCACGAACCGACCGTGTCGAACCGGCCGCCGAAGTACCCCGCGATCAGGCCGGCGGTGACGCCGAGCGCCAGCGACACCACCAGCACCACCACCGATGCCGTCAGCGTGCCGAGTGTGGCGTGCATCAGCCGGGACAGGACGTCCCTCCCGGACTGGTCACCGCCGAGCAGATAGCCCCCGCTCAGCGGTGGAGCGTTGGTCAGCTGCAGCCGCGCTTCATTCGGGTCGTGCGGGGCGAGGAAGGGTGAGGAGAGGCCGAGCAGCGCGATCAACGCGAGAACCACGGAGCTCAAGAGACCCAGAGGATTGCGCAACAGGCGTCTGATGGTCATGACAGGCGTGCCTTCGGATTCAGCCAGCCCACCAGCAGGTCGACGGCGATGTTGATGACGATCACGACGGCGATGCTGAACAGCACCGATCCCATGACCGCCGGGATGTCGCCCTGGAGGGCGGAACTGTCGGCGAGCAGCCCCATACCAGGCAGTGCGAACATCCGCTCGATGATCACGACGCCGCCCATCAGGGCGACCGTCTGCAGCGACAGGATCGTCATGCCTGGCCCAGCAGCGTTGCGCAGTACATGGCGGAAGATCACCGCCCGTTCGCTGATGCCCCGGGACCGGAGCGTTCGGACGAAGTCCTGACGCAGGACATCGATGACCGCTCCGCGGAACTGCTGGGCGGCGCCGGCGATCGAACCGATCAGCACCGCCAGCACGGGCAGTACCAGGGACTGAGCCCAGCCCATCGGATCGACGTCCGGCGACACGTAACCGGTGGCGGGGAACAGGGGGACAGCGATGGCGAAGACGAATATCAGCGCGATGGCCACCACGAAGTTCGGGACGGCGGCCCCCAGCACGCCGGTCACCTGTAGGAAGCGGTCGACGGCACCACCGCGCACGGCGGCGGTCACCCCGATGAGAACGCTCAGGATCAGGGTGAGCAGGAGCGCCGGCAGGATGATCGCCAGCGTCACGGGAACCCGGGTGGCCAGCATGTTCGTCACCGGCTCGCCAGTGAAGTAGCTGGCGCCCAGATCTCCTCGTGCCAGGCCGCCGAGCCACTTGGCGTACTGGACGGCCACGGGCTGGTCGAGACCGAGCTCCGTGACCTTCGCGGAGACCTGGGCCTGGGTGGCGCTCTGGCCCAGGACACGCCGGGCGATGCCGGTGCCGTCGCTGAACACCAGTGCGTAGGTGATCGCCGTCACCACGATCGTGAGGACGATGCTCGACAGCGTCTGCCGCACCGCGAACCTGAGCATGGCTCTTCCTTTTCCGGGCCGTCAGGCCGACGGCTTGAAGCTGTGCAGATACGGGACGACGCTGCCGACGTACGGCTTGGCGGACGTCTGCTTGTCCGTGGCGTAGAAGTTGGTCGGCAGAACCCACGGGCAGAACCAGGCCTGCTCGACCAACCATCTGTTGACGGCCTGGGCGTTCTCCTTGGCCGCGGCGCCGTCGAGCACCTGCGCCTTGTCCAGCAGCGGCTGCAGCTCGGAGTCCGAGGCGTGGTTGACGTTCCATATCGCCCCCGGCATCACGGCCTGCACGACGTCCCACAGGGGGCTTCGTGACTCAATGGCCAGGAAGAAGATCGGGTACTTGCCACTGAGCAGTTCGGCGAGGACCTGGTTGGCCGGGAGTTCGACGCGCTTGGCCTTGATGCCCAACAGAGCCATCTGCTGCACGATCAGCGGAGTGGCGAAGTCCTGGCCGGGGATCACAGGAAGGTCGAAGCTGAAGCCCCGCTCGAACCCGGCTTCTTCCATGAGGGCCTTGGCCTTCGCGACGTCGTATGGATAGTGATCGACCATGTCGGCCAGGTAGGCGTCGCTCTCGGCGTGGAAAATCTGGTTGGTGACCTTGCCATTGCCCTGGAAGAGGGCTTTGAGGATCGCGGGGCGGTCGAAGATCATGTTGATGGCCCGGCGCACCTTCACGTGCTTCAGCGCGGGGATGACCTTGCCGTCCGGGTCGCTGAGGAAGAGCCCGGCCCAGTTGACCGAGTTCTCCAGCAGGACCAGACCAGAGCCCTTCACTTCGGCACTCGTCTGGGATGTGACCGGCGAGCAGTCGACCTGACCCGACTTCAACGCGTTGACGCGGGCGGTGATGTCGGCCATCTCTCGCATGATGACCTTGTGGTAGGGGTACGCGGCCTTGTCCCAGTGGTCCTCGTTGCGTACGAAGGTGTACGTCGACCCCATGGTGGTGTTGGCCACGTCCAGTGTGTAGGGACCGGAGCCGACGGGTCTGGTGTCGCGGTCCTTTGCGGTGTGCGACTTCTTGCTGGACAGGATGCCTGGGGCCAGGCAGAGGAAGGTGGGGAGCAGGCCGTTCGGCTTGGGAGTGGTGAGCACCACCGTGGAGCTGTCCTTGACGGTGACAGTGACGTCGGCCAGCCGACTGGAATCGGAACCGCCACCGTTCTTCATGTGCTCCAGCGATGCCTTGACCGCAGCGGCGTCCACTACCGTTCCGTCGGTGAACTTCATCCCGGAGCGGAGCTTCAGTGTCAGTTCCGTGTTGTCGTCGTTGGCGGTGAAGCTCTCGGCCGCGCCGGGCGAGATGGTGCCGTCCGGCTCATACCTGAGCAGGGTGTCGAAGCAGGCTTGCCAAGGCAGCACGACCGCATAGCCGCTCGCCTGCTTGGCCGGGTCGAACGAGCCGTACGGGAAATCGAGCGCCAGCGTCAGCACTTTCGACCCGGTACCGCCGCCAGTGCCGCTCTCAGAAGTGGAGCAGCCGGTTGCCGCTCCCGTCAGCAGGGCTGCGAAGCTCAGTCCCAGCATGCCCTTGCCGAACGCACGGCGATCCATGTCGACCATGAGGTGCTCCTTTGCACGGTGGGAAAAACAGGAAGTAGTCGGGTCCCGCAACGCCGAGCGGACAAGGCGGTTTCGCGGAACGGCCGGACTCCAGGCGGATCACGCAGGGTTCGGCATGCCGACCGCATGTCCGTCACTTACGCCGGACATGCGGACATGCGGATGCGCGGATTGTGTGGGGTTTGGCTGTTGCGTGAGGAATTGAGGCACTGAGGATGTCCCAGGCGATGGGCGGTGCCGCTCGTCGAACATTTCAGCCACCTCGCGGACGGTGCGCGGTAGCGGCCCGGTCCGTGCGAGATGGCCCGTAACTTAGCTGTGGCGGGTGGCTGAAACAAGCCCCTTCTGAAACGTTTTTACCACCCCAGTCGTAACGTGACCTTCACGCGGGCTCCCTCTCAGGTCAGCGCATGTAGCCGCCCGCCGGGCCCCTCCGGTCCTCATGGGGTGCCGGGTTCCGCGCCGGAACAAGGGCAGTGACCTTGCAAATCGCTGCCCTGGGGAAGGCGAGGAGCCAGCCTCGCCGCACAACCGGAGGCCGCGAAGCCGTCAGTCCACACCCGATGGACAGCGTGCGCCTGGGTGAGGCCGTTTAGAACGATTCAAAAGCCCTGGGCGGGTCGGACGCCCCCTCTAGTGCAATGACCCTTTCCATACCTACCAACTGGTTGGGAAGTGTGCTCTACTGTGCCACAGCTAGGCGGAAACCGGCCATGCCGCTGCCCGTATTTCCATGGGCAACGTCGCTACAGGAGGTGTGTCCATGCCGCGCAGTCAGCTGGACCCGGCCAGGCCACCGCTGCCGCGCCGGACATTCCCCTTCGCGCCGGAAGACTGCCCTGGCCGGTCTCGCCCCCTGCCCGGACAACTCCCTGCCCTGGGGGAAGGTGAGGAGCCGGCCTCGCCTCACAACCGGAGGCCGCGAAGCCGTCAGAGGCCTGCTTCGACACCCTGCTGCGGCACTGGTCTGGGATGTGACCGGCGAAACCGTCGAAATGCCTTGTGATCGGCCTGCTCATCGTCTTCCTCACGGTCGGCGGTCGGCCACTCTCCGAGCGCACCCGTTGATGCGAAGCGAGGGTGGTACCGGGCGGACGCGCTTGCCCGCCGCGCCCGTCCGACCTGTGTCCGCCCCGACCTGAACCCGTCGTGACTCGGCGTACCCCATCGGAGCCTCCCTCTCATGATCGACCACATGGCAGCCTCGTCCACCCCCGGCGGTGCCGTGCCGTCCGCTCCTCGTCCCACCCCCGTGGTTCTGCGGCATCCCGCCTGGCAGGCGCACTGGATCGGACCGAAGCCCCCGCAGCCCAACACCGGCGCCGGACTGGCGCCACCGGATTCCCGCGCCCCCTTCGCCCGGTATCTGTTCCGTACGTCATTCACCCTTGATGCCGTGCCGGACGTCGTCCCCGCCAGAATCACCGCCGACTCCCGCTATGTCGTCCTGGTCAACGGCCGGGAGTCCGGGCGCGGCCCCATACGTTCCCAGCCCCGGCGGCTGACCTACGACGACCTGGACCTCGCACCGTTCGCGGTCCCCGGAGAAAACACTCTGGTGGTTCTGGTCACCTATTACGGGCACGCCAACGCCTTCTGGCAGCCCGCCGCCGCGAACGCCACCCTCGGCCGGGACGCAGTCCTGCTCTTCGAAGCCGACCTGGGCGACCGGCTGCTGGCGACCGATGGCAGCTGGCAGGTGCTGGACCCAGGTGCCTGGCAGCTGGCTCCCTCGTCCGGCATCGACGGCATACCCGTTGAATGTCTCGACGCCCGCGAGCTGCCCGCTGACTGGAAAACCGGCGCATCGGACGCCGCCTGGCACCCCGCGCAGCTCGTCCCCGCCACCCACCTGGGCTCCATGGCCCGCACACAGCCGCCCACCGACCCGTACGGACCACTGCTGCCCCGTCCGATCGGACCGCTCGACGGCGACCGGCTCACGGCGACCGCTGCCACGGTGGCCGCACCCGTCGTGACCCCGGACGACCCGCACCCCGTCATGCGGGTCCGCGCGTATCTGTCCGGACCAACGGGACCAACCGGGCCGGTCACGTCCCGGGCCGCCTTCCCGCTGGAGCTGAACCCCGGCCCCGGCAGGTCCCAGCACCTGGTCGTTGACATGGGGCGGATCGTGTGCGGCCTCGTCACCCTCGACCTTGACGCACCCCGGGGTGCTCGCGTCGACCTGATGTACCGCGAGGCGCCACATGCTCCCGGCGTGCCGGAGGCGCTGTCGGTCCCGAACATCGGCGCCCGCTACACCGCTCGAGGCTTCGACGACAGCTTCGAGGCCGTCGAAGTCAACGGATTCCGCTACATCCACGCTCTGGTCAGCGCGGACGGACCGGTCCGCATCGACAGGATCACGGTGCGCGAACACCTCTACCCGCGCGTCGGCAACGCGTACTTCAAGAGCAGCGATCCGGAACTCGACGCTCTGTACACCGCCGGGGTGCGCACCGTGGCACTCAACTCCCATGACGCCTTCACCGACTGCCCGACCCGTGAGCAGCGCGCCTGGGTAGGCGACGGCGTGGTGCATCAGATGGTGCACCTGACCACCTCCACCGACTGGCGGCTGGCCTGGAGGTACCTGGAACTGGGTAACTCACCCCGCGCGGACGGCATCCTTCCAATGAGCGTGGTCGGTGAAATCGAGCAGGGCGGCGGCACCACCATTCCTGACTGGTCACTGCACTGGCTGCACGGTGTCCACAACCTCTACCGGTACACCGCCGACCGCGACCGGCTCGCGGAGCTCGCTCCCACCGCACGGCGGGTCCTGGCCTGGTACCTGCCCTATCTCACTGCCGACGGCGTGCTCAGCGATGTACCGGAGTGGAACCTGGTGGACTGGTCGAGCGTGTTCGCCACCGGAGCCAGTTCCATCCTCACCGCCCTATGGGCGCGTGGCCTTCGTGAATACGCCGATATCAGCACCCTGCTCAACAACCGCGGCGACGCGGCTTGGGCGGCCGGCCTGTGGGAGCGGGCCCGTGCCGGGTTCGACATCTTCTGGGACGAAGGGCGCGGTACCTATCGCGACCACATCGTGCGGGGCACACCCCAGCTCGCCACCTCCCAAGCCGCAGGCGCCGCAGCGATCGTCTCCGGTCTCGCACCCGTGGACCGCTGGAACCGGATCATCGATCGCGTCATGGATCCCGCTCGGCTGGTCACCCGGTCCTGGATCGGAGGTGACGGCACCTACGACGAACAGAAGATCCTCGACGAACTGCGAGGTGTCCGGCGAGTCGACTGGGACGCGGAGGAAGAAATCGTGCGGGCCGAGCCTTTCCTCAGCTACCTCGTCCACGACGCGGCAGCCCTCACCGGAAGGACCGCCGATCTGGTCCGCTCCCTACGCAGCTGGAGCGTCTTCCTCCACGACGGATACGACACCTTCGGTGAGTGCTGGGGCTGGGGATCCCCCGTCCATGGCTGGAGTGCCACCCCGACCCGCGACCTGGTCACCCACATCCTCGGAGTCACGCCTGGCGAGCCGGGTTTCGGCCGAGCTCGCATCGCCCCCGCCTACCAGGTGCTGGAGCGGGCCGAGGGCGCGGTGCCGACCCCGGCCGGCCTGCTGTCGGTGTCCTTCGACACGGCCGGCGTCGAGGTGGACAGCCCAGTGCCGTACGTACTGGTGCTGCCCGACGGAGAGGAGGGTGAGCACGGCCCCGGGCGCATGCGGCTGGCCTTCGCCTGACCGGCTGCGGACCGCAGTCACAGGCGTACGGCCGGACCCGAATCTAGCCGGAGCGGACGGCAGAGCACAGCGCGCGCAGTTGCCTCATGACGGCCGCCGGGTCCACCTCCTCCGGACTGACCAACCACTGGTTCTCCGCGCCCTCGATGGCGCCCAGGAGCAGGGCCGCGAAATCGTCGGGGTTCAGGACGGAGGGCAGCTCACCGGTCTCGATGGACAGTCGCACCGCATCGGCCAGCTCGGCGCGCAGCGCCACATACCGTTGGGCAACCCACTCCCTGGCCGGATGCGCCTCGCCGGACGCCTCCGCGGTCAGGATGTGCGCAAGCTGGACCAAATCGCGATTGGCAAGGATCAGCCCGGTGAGGTGCTCCAGCTCTTTGAGCAGCTCCAGAAGTGTGAGGCCGGACGTGCGGGTCGTGCGACGCAGCTCGGCGTCCCGCTGCTCGAGCAGGGCCAGGAGTACGGCCTGTTTGCTCGGGTAGTGGTGCAACAGACCGGCGCGGGTGAGCCCGGCCGCCGTGGCGATGTCGTTGAGGCTCCCCGCACGGAATCCCCGAGCGGCGAACACCTCAAGCGCGGAGCCGAGGATGCGGAGTCGCGGATCGCCCGGGGCACCGCTCTCGCGGCCGTTGTTGCTCACAGGTGCATCCTATGGCGCCGTACCCGGGGGTTTGCCCGGTCCCACAGTCCCAGTCACCCTGCGCGAAACCCCAGCTCTTCTCGCTCCCGGCCCACACCGCACCACCCACATGACGCGTCCCGCAGACACCATGCTCCCGGGTACGGAACGGTCGAAGGGTTCGAGGCCCAGCGACACTGGGTTCTACCAGCGCATCCACTGAGCGAGAAGCGGGCCGCATTGGCACGTCGCGCGTCCGCCTTTTCGCCGTCGTGCCTATGGCGTGCCCTTGGGCCCGCGGACAACCACTGTCCACAGCGGTGCCAACGCCCTGAAGCCCGGCACCGTCTAACCGGGACGGCGACCGCAGTGCCAACCGGGCTCTGCGCACGATCGTGCTGGTCCGCATGCGGCACACCAGCGCACCCGGGAGTACGTCGTCATAGGTTCAAGTCCTCACTGAGAGGGTTCCCGCAGGAAGGTCCTGCTCGGTCCAGATGCATTTGCCCTCGCCGAGGAAACGCGTGCCCCAGCGTCGTGAGAGCGCGGCCACCAGGCACAGACCCCGGCCGCCCTCATCGGTGTGACCGGCGCGCCGGATGCGCGGGGTGGTAAGGCTGCCGTCGTAGACCTCGCAGATCAACGACTGGCTGCGCAGCAGACGCAGGCGTACGGGGCCCTTTGCGTGGCGAACCACATTGCCGACCAACTCACTCACCAGCAACTCAGTCGTCATTTCGAGCTCTTCCAGCCCCCAGGTGGCCAGCTGCGCGCGAACGTACTGGCGGGCCTGGCCTGCCGCCCGGGGGTCCACCGACAGGCTGTACGAGGCGACGTCGCCGACGGGCGTGCTCCGGGTATGGGCGATGAGCAGGGCCGCGTCGTCGTTCGTCCGCTCACGGTGGGGCAGAAGGGCCAAGACGATGTCGTCGCAGAGGGCGTCGAGCCGGCGTGAGGCGTCGGCCCGGGAGTTGACCGAGAAGTACGACGTCCGAGCCATGGCCTGCTTGAGGAAGTGCTGCAGTTCTGCCAGCCCTTGATCGACGGCCCGGTCGGCGGACTCCACGAGACCGTCTGTGCAGAACACCAGGAGACTTTCCTCCGGCAGCTGCAGTTCATGGACCTCGAAGGGGGGTTCGGCGGCGCCCAGCGGTGGGTTGACAGTCAGCTCGGGGGAGTGGACCGTACCGTCCGCCTGGACGATGACGGGCGGGAGATGCCCGGCCAGGGCCAGCGAACAGACCCGGGTGACCGGGTCGTAGACGGCGTAGGAGCACGTGGCGTAATAGTCCTCACCCAGGTCGCCGACGATCTCGCTGAGATGGCCGAGCAGTTCGTCGGGTTCCAGTTCCAGATCGGCGAGAGTGCGGACCGCGGTACGCAACCGTCCCATGGTCGCGGCCTCGGAGATGCCATGACCCATGACGTCCCCGATCACCATGGCGACCCTGTCGGAGGAGAGCCGGATCACGTCGTACCAGTCCCCGCCCACGCTCTCGCCCCGGCCTGAGGGCAGGTAGCGGGCGGCGGCGACGACGGCGGGCAGGTCGGGCAGCGTCCTGGGGAGCAGGTCACGCTGGAGTCGTTGGGCGCGAGTGTGCTCGGCGTCGTAGAGACGGGCTCGCTCCAGGGCCTGTGCGACCAGACCGCTGACAGCGGTCAGCAGGGTGCGTTCCCCCTCGCTGAAGGAGCGCGGTCGGGCGAAGGAGACGACGCAGCAGCCGATGGCGTGACCGGATGCGATGAGTGGGAGGAACGCCCATGCGTGTTTGGTGGACCTGGTTGTCAGGCCCTCCAAGTTCGGGTAGCGCTTGATGAACTCCGCCGTGGACTCGATGAAACTGGGCGTGCGGGTGCGGAGGGGGTCGGTGACCGCGGTGTTGGCGGCCAGCGGCACTCCGTCGATCAGGCGAAGGAAGTCCTCCGTGTACCCGACGGAGTCGAGCACGCGCACGCGCCCGCCCTCCAGGATTTCGACCACAAGCCCGTCGGCACCGAACGGTGGCAGGACATGCTCCGCGACGGCCCGGACCACGTCCTTCGACGACACTGCTTCCGTGAGCGCGACTGTCAGCTGACCCATGCGCGCGGTTCGCCCGGCCGCGGCTTGCTCTTCGGCCGTGCGCCCGGCTCCACGCAGCCGCAGTTCGGTGACGTCGGCGAAGGAGATCGTCAGTCCTCCACTCCCCAAAGGGACCAGCCGTGTTTGGTAGAAACGCTGATCAGCGGGCCAGCGAAGATCGAAGTCGACCGGAGTTCTCTCGGCGGACGCTCTTCGGCACTGTGCTTCCAGACCAGCCACGTGGCTGGCGGAAACATCCCACAGAACGCTCCCGATGGCTGTCCGGCCAACGCCGAGGACACGCTCAGCCGCTTTGTTGAGAAAGGTGATACGCCAGTCGCCGTCGACCGCCACGAAGACGTCGCTCATGGCGTCGAGGGTTCGGGCGACCCCATCCCGCCGATTTTGCGCCCCGGTCGGAGAGAGAGCGGGGACTCCGTCCAGGTGCCCCGCGGCCCACTCAGCCACCGAGTGCAGGAGGGATCGCCGTGCCGGTTCCGGCTCGCCGGGCGCCCCTGTGAAAACGGACAGTGCGCCGACGGGCCCGTCCGGGCCCGGCAGCGGCACCGACGCGATGCCGGCGGCCCCGATTTCCAAGCTGTCCGCGTCGAGCCAGACATAGCCGGCGCGGCGCATGGCACGCGCGGGTGGGACGTCCTCGTCCACCGGGATGGCGGCCCAGCGCTCGGCGGTCCTGGGGGCAAGGCCACTGACCGTGACCAGACGCAACGGTCCGCCTCCGGTATCGCACCGGTGCATGAGACCGCCCAGGCCCCTCAGGCCGGCGGTCGCCTGCTGCAGGGCGAGCTCGAGGGCCTCGGTGTTGGACAGCCCTTCGGCGGCGGACGCCAGCAACACCAGTCGTACGGGGTCAAGCCCCTCGGCACGGCTGCCGCGCCCGGCAGAATGAGCCGACACGTCGCCTCCCGGTGTCTCTGTCTCCCGAGCTTGCTGCCATCACCGTAGTCCGTAATGGGCTCGCAAACCTGCTCAAACCCGAATGAAACCAGCGATGGATCGATGGGACGGCGACCTACGCGGTCGTCACGCCACCCACCCCGGTCGGCTACAGCCGCGAGTGCGAGGTCCTGGCAGTCGGTGCCGACTCGCTGCCCGCTGCCCGGTTGTGCGCGGCTGACAATGCAGGCAGGGGCCGGGTTACCCCGGCCCCTGCCTGATGTTCGGTTGTGCCTCGCCGGGCAGGTGCGCCGTGTCGGCGAGCCTTGGTGTTACGGGCCTCCCGAGGCTGCGAGAACGGGGTGTTCCGGTTGCCTGTCCGGCGGCGGTCTAGTTGTCGGTGAAGGTCGGCGTGGTTGTCGGCTTGATCACGACCTGGTTCGGGTAGGCGGTGACCAGCGAGTCGGTGACCGAGGGCGGGGCGTCGGTCGCGACCACCACCCGGTCGCTCATCCCGTCGTAGTAAACGTCCACGCCGTAGTTGGTGGTGTCGCTGCTGGCGCCCGCGATCTTGCTGACGGCTGCAGTCTGGATGTTCTGGATCTGAGCGAGGGTGAACTGAGGGCTCTTGGCGGTGGTGGGGGCGGGCCAGCTGGCTGGGACATGTCCGGACTGGTCGGTCCAGCCGGGCGGCTTCTGAAGGTTGTTGATGTCGCCGGTGTAGTCCTTGGGGAAGATGATCACTGGTCCGATGGTGGGGTCGTCGAACGCGGTGAGCGCACAGTTGTAGTCGGCCAGGGCTTGGACCTGCTTCCACTGCAGTTGCGTCTTGACATCGCCGACACCCGTCGCCGGCGTCGCGGCCGTGGCCAGCGAATTGGCCTGGGTGGTCTGGTGCGGCGCGCACTTGCCGGGCACCGCGGCGTCGCTCTTGATCACCAGCTTGCCGGCGTACTGGGTGGCCAGCGGGTCAGTGACCGAGGCCGGGGCGTCGGTCTGCGCCACCACCCGGTCGCTCATCCCGTCGTAGAAGATGTTGAGGCGGTAATTGGTGCTGCCGTCTGCCGGTTGCACCGCTGTGATGACTGCGTCCTCGATGGCCGAGATCTGGCCGACTGTGAACAGCGGGCTCTTCGCGGTCGTGGGGGTGGGCCAGGAGGTGGGGGTCTGCCCGTACTCGTCGGTCCAGTTCGGCGGCTTCTGCAGGTTGTTGATGTCGCCGGTGTAGTCGGAGGGGAAGATGATGACGGGTCCGATGACGGGGTCCTGGAAGACCGCGATCGCTTGGTTGTAGAAGGCCAGGGCCTGGACCTGCTTCCACTGCACCTCGGTTTGGGTGGCCTGGGCGAGCGTCTCAGACGCGGACAGGGCCCGGTTGTAGACGCGGAAGTCCCGCATCCGCCCGTGGAAGTACAGGTCCGAGGAGTACAGCGACCGGCCGATGTAGTTAGCGGTCGTCGTTCCGCCGCCGATTGAGCCCGGGGTGAGCGTCACGGCGGTGTTGCGGGCTTTCTCTACGCCGTTCTCGTACAGGATGCCGGTGTTGCCCGTCTGCGTGTACGTGACGTGCTTCCACATACCGCGCGCCAGTTGGTAGGAGGATCCCGGCCGGGTCTGCTGCTCCGCAGCGGAGTTGCTCGACGTGATTCCGGTGCGGAACTGGTTCCCGGTGGAGAACAGGTAGCCGTTGCCACTGGTGCCGCTGGAGTTGCCGAACCCGTACAGGAAGTACGGCTTGCCCATGGTCCGGTCGATCCACACGTCGAAGTCGACCGTGATCGAGTTGAGCCCGGCCATGATGTTGTCCGGGACCTTCACGTAGGTATTGGAACCGTTGAAGCCCAGCCCCTCGGCGCCCTTCCAGTCGGCGGTGCCGTTGACCGTACCGTTACGGCCGTTGCCCGAGGAGTCGTGGGCGACCGTGCCGGAGGTCTCGTCCAGCTTGTAGCGCAGCAGCAGGCCGCTGGTGGTGTCGGCATGCGCCGGTGCGGCGGTGGTCAGCGCCATACCGGCGACCGCCACCAGGGAGAGGGCGGCGGCGAGACCGGCGGACATCCGCCGTCGCGCCGGGGTCAGACCAAGGACGGCTGCGCCCACAGCACCGGCCGGATTCTTTCTTGGCATCGTCTTTCCTTTCAAAGTTTGTACTCAGCTGTCCACTTCAACGGACGCGGTGCTCGGCGTTCCCGCCCGTGCTGGCCCGGCGAGGGCAGGGAGGGAAGTGCCGTTCGACACCCGCCGGTGCCTTGTCCGGACAGGGCAGCAGTCGCCGCGCCGGCCTGGGCTCCTGTGCAAGCGCCTTGCGCAGGAGCCGCAGCGGCGGGAAATCAGCGGCCCTTCGATGTAGAGAGGACGTAATGCGCGTACTGGGCGGCCGTGTAGAGGACGATCGACACGGCTTCGCCAAAGGTGCCCCGTCGGACAGCGTGCAGGGGGTGGGGGTCGCGGTAGCCCTGGGGCATGCTGAGGAGCCAGTTGAAGCGGCCGCTCAGATGGCCCCATTGATTTTCCTGCGAGACGAGTTGCGGAGGTATGAAGTGGACGGCGTCGAAGCCTATGACACCGGCGATGTTGTCCCGGATAGGGCGGAACCGGGCGGCTTCCGCGATGAACTGGGCCATCCTCAGCACGCCTCGCGCCATGTTCTGGTTGTTGTTGGCGTTGTAGAGGTACCAGGCGGCACCGTTGATGCTGTCGCGGCTGATCGCCATGTTCGCACGGTGCTCGTTGGCCGCGGTCTCCATGCTGACGTAGTTCTCCTCGAACGGGGTGCGAATGGCATCCCTCGCGTCCCTGTAACCGCCGTCATGCATGCGTTCGCGCTCCTGCAGCGGGGGCGTACGGTTACCCATGTAGTGGTAGTCGTTGTGCTCGTCCCACCAGCCGAGGATGTAAAGGTTGT
Organism: Streptomyces sp. CA-210063; assembly: GCF_024612015.1. Taxonomy (NCBI): domain Bacteria; kingdom Bacillati; phylum Actinomycetota; class Actinomycetes; order Kitasatosporales; family Streptomycetaceae; genus Streptomyces; species Streptomyces sp. CA-210063. The sequence goes on along the minus strand of NZ_CP102512.1, from coordinate 1,289,972 downwards.
CCCGCCGCAACTGCAGGCGCACGAAGTGGTCATTGCCCCACATCTGGATGTCCACCTGCACGTACGCCGCGTGGGTGTTGAGGTTCACGCTGGACCTGGTGTGGTCCACCAAGTAGGCGTTCCCTGCACCTTGCACGAAGGTGCGGCCACCGTCGTTGACTCTTGCGCGAATGGAGTTGATGAACTGGACATAGCGGTAGCCGTCGTCGGCCCCGATATGGAACATGGGGTTGCCGTCGTTGGCATACGCGGACTGCATTGTCCCCAGAGGGCCGACCAGCGCGGCGACCATCCCCAGCACCAGGGCGGCCAGGATGGAAACCATCGTCCGGGGCTTGGCGGTGATCCCAGAGATGAGGCTTTTGGACCGGCTCGGTGGCGCGGCCTTGTGTTTGTTCGGCGCGGCCTTGTCAAGGGCCTCGACTGGTTCAGTCATGTTGCTGTCCTCTACATGGGTGCAAAGTGCCGCATTCCAGCGGAAAGCGGTCGGTCGCACGGACGTTGGGGGAAGAAAACGGGGCGGGCCCGCTGTTGGCGGTGGGGTTTCTGGGCCGGGTGGCGTAAGCGGCCGGCTGACGGCTTCTTCACGCACCCCGGACTCAGGGAAAGCCCTCCGCCGGCCCGGTGTGGCCGGTGTGGCCCGAGGGGAGACAAGGGCCGGGCCGGCCGCACCGCGGGGGCGGGTTCAGCCGTTGGCCGTCGCTCTGCCACGGGTCAGCCGGGCGGCGATGACGCCCAGGACCAGGACCGCCGGGACGGTGAGCTCCAGCCACATCGCCGTGTCCTGGTCCCCGCCGATGAGGGTGGTGAAGTTGGCCAGGATCAGCCAGATGGCACCGGCGATGCCGAGCGCACCCAGGACGGGGGCGATCAGCGTGTTCCAGGGGCGAGTGTCCAGCCGTTCCCGGCGGAAGAACACGACCACCGAGACGGAGGTCAGGAAGTACAGAAGCATGACCCCCAGCACGCGCTGGGGGCGGCGGTGACCACCAAGCCGACGGCCGCCACAGCGATGGCGCCGGCAAGAAATGATCTTCGGGAAGGCGTCCCCGTGCTTCGGTGTGGGTCATGCCGACAGACTCGGTGCGGGGGTCCTTCCGAAGCCATGGGTATTTGTGCGGCCCCCCCACCCCTGAGCACGGGTATTTCTACGGGGTTGTCCTACGGGGTGGGTGCCTGGTTCGCCGTCCACCAGGACGCGATCCGGGCGCGGGAACCGAAGCCGAGCTTGGCCAGGATGTTTCTCGACGTGGCCGTGGACCGTGCGCGGCGAGCGTCCGAACGCGGAGGCGATCTGCCGGTTGCTCATGCCTTGGGCCACCAGTTCGGCCACTTCCTGATCCCGCGGGGTCAGCGGGCTCCGGGCAGGGGCGCGGCGGTCGGCTCGGAAGCGGTGCGCAGGGCGTAGGCGATGGCCTGGGGCCGCGGTGGCGCCCGCCCTCCGCGAGGGCCTTCTCGTACGCCGCCGGACCCAGGACCCGCACGATTTCCTCCTCGCACTGGCCGTGCTGCTCGGACATCAGCCCCGTTCACCGCCGGAACATCGGGGGCGCGGGCCCTGCTGTCGGCGGGCTCGCCCACGCCGGAGGTCCGGCGTACCGGCGTCGCGCGGGCACGCGCCGCTGCCGGACTCTCGAAAGATCAGCGCCGCCACCACTTCCCGGTTGTCTGCGACCGGGCCACCCGCGCGGGCCGGCCGCGTGCCCGGTCCCCGCTGTCGGGTTACCGCGAGACCTCAGTCACAGCCTTCACCCGAGGTCTATGGTCCGGTGAATAATGTTCAGAGGCATAGATGTGACTGCGTCCGTTCCGCTGCTTCCAGTACGGCGACGCGACTGAGCCCATCGCCCGCAAAGAAGCGTGCTGCCACCGCAGACAGGCGTCCTCGATGCGCCAGGTCTGGCTGCGGATGTTCCAGGATGGATGCGCGCTCGAAGGCAAGGTGGGAAGTGACCATCCGAAGCAATCTGCCCGCCGCTCTGAGCACGTTTGTGGGCAGGCGTCGGGACCTTGCGGAAGTGCACCGCCGGTTGGGGACGACGCGGTTGCTGACGCTCACTGGTGCGGGCGGGGTGGGCAAGACACGGCTGGCGCTGGAGGCCGCCGCGGCATCGGAGGCGGACTTCACCGACGGGGTGTGGCTGGTGGATCTGGCGCCGGTGCGGGACCCCGCGTCGGCGGCGACCGCGACCGCAACCGCAACCGCACTGAGGTTGCCGGACCCGGGCACCAGACCGGTCATCGACCAGCTCACCGCCTTTCTGGCCCAGCGCAGCGCGTTGATCCTGCTGGACAACTGCGAGCACCTCGTCGACGCCTGCGCCGAGCTGGCCCATGCGCTGCTGTCGGCCTCCCCTGAGCTGCGCATACTGGCGACGAGCCGCCGAGCGCTGGGTATCACCGGCGAGCGCGTCCTGCCCGTCCCTCCGCTGGCGCCGGACGAAGCGGCGGAACTGCTGTGCGACCGGGTCACGGCCGTACGCCCGGACTTCCAGGTCACCGACGGCAACCGCGCCCAGATCCGCCGACTGTGCGACGGCCTGGACGGGCTGCCGCTGGCCATAGAACTGGCTGCGTCCCGGCTGCGGAGCCTCACCGTCGAGGAGGCGGTGAACCGGCTGGAGGACCGCTTCGGGCTGCTCTCGAGCGGCAGCCCGGTCGCCCGGCCGCACCAGCGCACGCTCCGCGGCCTGATCGACTGGAGCCACGAGCTGTGCACCCCGGCCGAGCGGCTGCTGTGGAGTCGGCTGTCGGTCTTCCTCGGAGACTTCTGTCTGGACGCGGCCGAGGCCGTCTGCGCGGGTGACGGCATCGGCCGGAACGAGGTGCTCGATCTGCTCGACCGGCTGGTCGTCCAGTCCATTGTCGTACCCACCGAGCGCGAGGGCCGACCGTGCTACCGGCTACTGGAGACCGTCCGAGAGTACGGGCGGGAGCGACTCGCCGAGTCCGGCGAGGAGCAGCGACTACGGCGACGACACCATGCCTTCTATCTGGCCTTCGCCGAACGCCTCGACGACGGCTGGTACGGACCCGGCCAACAGGAGAGCCTGGCCCGGCTGCGTGCCGAGTACGCGAATCTGCGCGCGGCACTGGAGTGCGGCGGCGACCCGCAAGGCACTCTGGCGCTGGCTGCCGCGCTGCGCTTCCACTGGTGCGGCGGCGGCTTCCTCGGTACGGGACGCCGCTGGCTCGACCGGGCGCTCGCGGCCGCACCCGAGCCCACCCTGGCCCGGGCCAGGGCGCTGTGGGTCGCCGCCTGGGTGGCGGCGCTGCAGCACGATCACTCTGCGGCGCGCCGGTGGCTGGACGAGGCCGCAGAGTTGGGCGAGCGGCTGGACGACCGGGTGGTGGGCGCCCACGTTCAGAGTCTGCGCGGGACGCTGGCGTTGTGGGGCGGCCGTCTGGCGGAGGCCGTGCCCCTGCTGGAGGCGGCGGCGGCCGCTCACAGGGAGACGGGCGATGACATCGGGGCGGTCTACGCGCTGATTCAGATGGCCACTGCCCAGTCCCACCTCGAAGATCCGCGCACCACGGAGACCTGCGGGCAGGCGCTCGCCCTCGCCGAGACGCATGACGACCGGCTGGTCCGCGCGCATGCTCGGTGGACGTTCGGCTACGACGCCTGGAGGCGCGGCGACCTGGAGGAGGCCGTAGTTGTGATCCGGGCCACGCTGGAGAACGAGCAGGGCTTCAACGACTATGTCAGGGTCGCGCACATGCTGGAGCAGCTCGCCTGGGTCACCGCCGCACGCGGCGACCGCGAGGAGGCGGCACGGCTGTTGGGTGCCGCGCGTGCCCTGTGGCGGGACACCGACACCCCCCTTTCGACGTTCGGCCCGCACCTGGTCGAGCAGCACGCCCAATGCGAGGAGGGGATCGTACGGGCCATGGGCGCGGCGGCCTATGAGAAGGCTCTCGCGGAGGGCATGGGCCACCGCGGTCCCGACGAGGCCATCGACTACGCCCTGCGCACCCGTCCCGAGCCGACCGCCACCGCCCCGAGCCCGCTGACCCCCCGGGAGCGGGAAGTGGCCGCGCTGGTGGCCGAAGGCATGAGCAACCGGCGCATCGCCACCGCGTTGGCGCGCTCCCCGCGCACGGTCGACGGCCACATCGAGAACATCCTGGCCAAGCTCGGCTTCGGCTCCCGCGCCCGGATCGCGTCCTGGTGGACAGCGAACCAGGCACCCACCCGGTAGGACAACCCCGTAGAAACACCCGAGGCAGGGGCAGGGGCAGGGCCGTAGAAGTTGCGCAGGGGATCCTCCAGGTGATCGTGGCCATCTGCGAAGCGACCCGCTTCCGGAACCAGGCGCGGGATACCGTAATGGAATTCGGTCAGGGCGGCACGTTCACACTGAACGCGCAGCACATTGACCAGCACAACAACTGGGCCAACATCAGCCGGGCGTTCCTGATCGCGGTCGTCGCGGGCGCGGTCGTCCTCGCGGCTCCCATCGAGGTCGGTGGCCTCGTCCTGGCGACAACGGTGGCGGTCTCGCAAATCCTGATGACGGCCTATCACGCGAACGTCAACAGTAGAGGCAGACAACTCACCTCCTCCGAGGACACCACGCTGTACGTCGAGGCCGAGGGCTTCGGCGACTATCCGACCTTCCAGGCCGCGGTGGACGTCGCTCCCTCCGACGGGATCCAGCGCATCCTCCTTCTCGCCAAGGGCACCTACTACGAGACGATCGTCGTCCCGGCGAGCAAGCGCAACCTGTTGATCAAGGGGAACACCGGCAATGCCGCCGACGTCGTCATCACCGCCGAGCGGGCCCACGGGATGACCAACCCCGCGACGGGGGCGCCGTACGGCACCGAGGGCAGCGCCGTACTCACCGTCAAGGCGCCCGGCGTCACGGTTTCGAACGTCACGATCCAGAACACCTTCGATCCGGCCAAGCACCCGGAGATCGACGCTTTCTCGACCCAGGCGGTCGCGTTGGCCGCCGAGGGCGACCGGCAGACCTTCACCCAGGTCAGGATCATCAGTACGCAGGACACGGTCCTCGTCAAGTCGCCCGACCCCACGGCCCAGAACCGGCAGTACTTCGTCGGCAGCTACATCGAGGGCGACATCGACTTCATCTTCGGCAACGCCACCGCCGTGTTCGACCGGTGCAACATCGCCCGCGCAACTGGGTCGGCGGTACGTTGCTGGCGCCGAACACCGACTACCGGAAGAAGTACGGGATCCTGATCACCGGCAGCGAGATCTTCACCAACGGCGTGCCGGACAACACGATGTACCTCGGCCGACCGTGGCACAACACGGCGGACGCCTGGCCCCAGGCGGTGGTCCGTGACACCAAGATCCACACGGGTATCACCTTCGCGCACCCCTGGACCGACATGACCCCCGACTACCCCTGGTCGTGGGCCCGGCTCAAGGGGTACCACAACACCGTCGTCTCCTGCTCACAGGGACTGTGCGCCTCCAGCGCCGCCTCCGTGGGTGCCAACAGTCCCCAGTTGACTGATTCCGAGGCTGCCGACTACACCGCCCAGAAGTACCTGGCCGGCACCGACGGCTGGAACCCGGTCTTCTGACCGGGGCGATGGGACGGGCACACTGCCCTGGCGGCATCATCACCGCCCCGCGGGCGGAATCGCGGAGGGGCCGGGACGGCGCAGTCCCGGCCCCGCCGTTACGTCTTCCTGAAACGTCTGGAGGGCCGTAGCGCCGGTCGAACACCCGGCCGGATTCATGGGGTCGGCGCGCGGTGCACGTCGGTGACGTAAGGGGGTGCTCACAGAGCCTCCCTTGAGACTCGCCGGCTGCGGAAGGCGTGCGCGACCGGGACGAGGGTCAGGTGGTGGTGCCACCCGTTGAAGGTGCGGCTTCGAAGTGGGCCGGCCCGAGGGCCTGTTCACATCCCGGTAGTCATGCCCGATGCGCCGGTGGACTTTGGCGGCCGCACCAGCGAGGTCAGCGACGGAACGCGAGTACGTGCGCTTGCAGCCGGTGCAGCCGGTGCAGCCGGTGCAGCCGCTGCGGCCCTTGCCCGGACGGAGCCTTCCCCCCGGAGACCGGCCGTGCCGCCGCCCGGCCGGCAGCGATGACAGCTCCTTCACCGTCTCCCGGCCTTGGGCCAAGGCCCTCCGAACGGCCGCGCGATCCAAGGTGATGCCGCCGCGAACACACAGAGCTGTGGCCACCCCGCGGTCCGGGGGTGGCCACAGCTCTGTGTACGGGCGGTCAGGCGAGGGTGACCTCGACCGGCAGCTTCTTGATGCCGTTGACGAAGTTGGAGCGGACCCGGGGGACGTCGCCGGCGAGGCGGATGCCGGCGAGGCGCGGGATCAGTTCCTCGAACATGATGCGGATCTCGGTGCGGGCGAGCAGGTTGCCCAGGCACAGGTGGGGGCCGCCCTTGCCGAAGGTGAGGTGGTCGTTGTTCTGGCGGGTGACGTCGAAGTCGTACGGGTTGCCGAAGACCTCTTCGTCGCGGTTGCCGGAGGCGTACCACATGACGACCTTGTCGCCCTCCCTCACCTGCTTGCCGCCGAGTTCGACGTCGCGTGTCGCGGTGCGGCGGAAGTGGTAGACGGGCGTGGCCCAGCGCAGGAACTCCTCGACGGCGACCGGGATGAGGGAGGGGTCTTCCTGAAGCTTGGCCAGCTGCTCGGGGTGCTGGATGAGGGCCAGCATGGAGTGCGAGATGGTGTGGCGGGTGGTCTCGTTGCCGGCCACGACCAGTAGCAGGAAGTAGTTGTCGAAGTCCTGCGCGGAGAGCGGGACGCCGTCGCGCGGGGTCTCGTTGACGAGTCTGGAGATCAGGTCGGTGCCGCTGCCGCCCCGCCGCTGCCGGACCAACTCCCGTCCGTACTCGAAGACCTCCAGCGAGGCCGGGCTGCGGAAGGGTAGATCCTTGTACTGCTCGCTCTCCTCGCTGTGGAGGAGGACATCGGCGTAGTCGGGGTCCGTGTTGCCGATGATCCGGTTGCCCCAGTCGATGAGCTGCTGGTTGTCCCCCGGGGGGACGTCGAGGAGGCGGGCCAGGACGTTGATGGGGAAGTCGGCGGAGACGTCGGCGACGAAGTCGAACGTGCCCTTGGCGAGGGCCGTGTCCAGGGTCCTGGCGGTCAGGCCGCGCAGGAAGTCGGCGTACTCGTTGATGACGCCCTGGCCGAACTGACGCTGCAGCAGGCTGCGCATCGCGCGGTGGCGTACGCCGTCCAGTTCCAGGATGGAGGCGCGCTTCTTGATCTGGTCGTCGTCGAGTTCTTCGAGGTTGACGAACTTGGTGGAGGTGAAGGTCTGCGCGTCGCGTCCCACGCGGGTGATGTCCTCGTGCCGGGTGACGGCCCAGAAGCCGTGGTTGGGCTCGGGCTCCGGCTGCCAGTGGACCGGGTCCTGGTGGCGCAGGGTGTGGAACATGCGCCAGGGGGTGACGCCGTCGAGGAACTTGTCGTTGTCGGCGAGGTCGACCTCGTCCAGCGGCATCGGGTCGTCGGGGGCGTGGTGTGTGTCGGCGGTGTTCAGGGTGCTCGTCATGGTGTGCTCCTGGCGGGGTGCTCAGAGGTGGTAGGAGTACTCGGCGAACTCCCAGTCGGTGACGTGTCGTTGGAAGCGTTCGGCCTCGTCGCGCTTGTAGGCGAGGAAGGACGTGGTGAAGTCCTTGCCCAGCAGTTCGGTGAGCGCTTCGTCGGCTTCGAGGGCGTCGAGCGCGGCGGTCAGGTTCATCGGCAGGACCTTGGACTTCTCCGTGTCGTAGCCGTAGCCCTCCAGTGGTGCGGGCGGCTCCTTGCCCTCCTGGATGCCGAGCAGGGCGGCGGCGGTGAGAGCCGCGATCGCGAGGTACGGGTTGGCGCTGGCGTCGCCGAGCCGTAGCTCCAGGCGGGCGCCGGAGCCGCGCTCGGGCGGGACGCGGACCATGGCGCTTCGGTTGTCCAGGCCCCAGTTGATCAGCCAGGGCGCGAGGGTGTCGGGCCCGAAGCGCTTGTACGAGTTGACGGTCGGGTTGAGCAGCGCGGCGAGCGCCGGGGCGTGCGCGAGGAGGCCGGCGAGGGCGTACCGGGCGTTGTCGGAGAGACCGAAGGCGCCGGCCGGGTCGTCGAAGACGTTGCGGCCGTCGGCGTCGACGCAGGAGAAGTGCAGGTGGAAGCCGGAGCCGCCCGAGTCGTTGAAGGGCTTGGCCATGAAGGTGGCCAACTTGCCTTCCGTACGCGCCAGTTCCTTGACGGCGGCCTTGAAGCGGAACGCGCGGTCGGCGGCGTCCAGGGCGTCGGAGTGGGTCAGGTTGATCTCGTACTGGCCGCCGTCGAACTCGTGGTTGCCGGTGATGACGCCGATGCCCAGGTCGCGCAGCTGACGCAGGGTACGCAGCAGGTGGTTGTCGGGGTCGGCGCGCAGGCCGGCGGTGTAGACGGTTCCGGTGACGGCGGGGCTGCGCCGCCAGCCGTTCGGCGCGGTGGCGTCCTCTTCAAGGAGGAAGTACTCCAGCTCCGGGCCGACGACCGGGCTCAGACCCGCGTCCGTACATCGGGCCAGCACCGAGCGCAGCAGATCGCGCGGCGACTCCGCGGCCGGCCCGCCGGTCGCCGGGTCGGTCGTGTCACCGAGACACCACGCCACGCCGGGCTCCCAGGGCACCCGTGCGAGGGTGCTCAGATCCGGTCGCACGGAGATATCGGGCAGGCCGGCCTCGATGCCGCCCTCGATCGCGACGACGTCCCCGCGCGGGGTGGTGTGGTAGACGGCGCGGCAGAAGGCCAGGCCGTGCTCGCAGGCCGACGGCAGGTGGTCGAGCAGCACGTCGCGGGCCCGGTCGGTGCCGATGAGGTCGGGGTAGGTCACCCGGACCACGTCGATGCCCTCGGCGGCGAGCCGGTCCTGGTGCCGGCGGACGGATGGGGTGTCGTGAGCGCTCACCGATGTCTCCTCGGCGGATTCGGGGCACCTCTCGGGCCTCGGGCCCGGGGGGAGGGTGGCGGAGCGAAGACTGGACCCGGGGCGCCGGGCGATGGCGCGGTCGTGAAGCCCCGGTCAATCATTTGAAGCCAAACGGTATGGAGGCGGTCCGCCTTCCCGCAAGGGGGTGCACCAAAGAATTTATCCATCCGGATAGGTATTGACCAGGGCGTGGCGGCTTCCTATGTTGTTTGAAGCCAAACGAGTCAGGGGTTCGGCTCTCCCGTACCCCTTTGGCCAAGGGCCCGGCCACAGGCCGGGCCCTTCCATCCCGCCCCCTGCCCCTCTCTCTCCCTCTCTCTCCCTCCCGCTCCGGCGCACCCACCTTCCAGGAGGACCGGCCATGAAGGTCGTCGTCGACATGAACAAGTGCAAGGACCACGGACAGTGTGTCTTCGCGGCCCCCGACGTCTTCCAGCTGGACGACAACGGACGGCTGGCCTACGTCAGCGACCCGGACGACACCCTGCGCGACGAGGTCGAGGAAGCCGCCGACGTCTGTCCGCTGCAGGCCATCCGGATCGAGGACTGAGCGGCGTGACGACGCAGCGCATCATCGTCGCCGGGGCCTCCATGGGCGGCCTGCGCGCGGCCGAACAACTCCGCGGCGCCGGGTGGACCGGCGCGATCACCGTGATCGGTGACGAGCCCCACATGCCGTACAACCGGCCGCCTCTTTCCAAGGAAGTGCTGGCAGGGAAGGCGCCCTTCGAGTCCCTGGCCTTCACTCCCAAGGCGAGCGCGGCCGACGTGGAGTGGCGGCTCGGTACGAGCGTCACGAGCGCCCGCCTCGCCGAGCGGGTCGTCGTGCTCGACAGCGGCGAGGAGCTGCCCTTCGACGGCCTGGTCGTCGCCACGGGTATGCGTCCCCGGCGCCTGCGCTGCGAGGGTCCCGCGTTCGGCCGTCACACCGTACGGACTCTCGGTGACGCTCAGGCCCTGCGGGCCGAGCTGGTCCGGCCGGGCGCCCAGATCGTCGTCATCGGTGCCGGGTTCATCGGCTGCGAGGTGGCCGCCACAGCGGTCGCTCTCGGCGTCACGGACGTCACCGTGGTCGACCCGCTGCCGCTGCCCATGGTCGGACCGCTCGGCGAGCTGCCGGCCCGCGCGCTGCTGCGGCGGCACGAGGAACGCGGCGTGCGCTTCGCCCTCGGTGCGGGCGTCTCCGGGTTCGAGGGCGAGGAGCACGTCACCGGGGTCGTACTGAGCGACGGGACGGTGCTCCCGGCCGATGTGGTCGTGGAGTCGGTCGGCTCCGTCGCCAACACCGAGTGGCTCGACGGCAACGGTCTCGACCTGACCGACGGCGTGCTCACGGACGAGCAGCTCCGGGTCGGCGGACTGCCGCACGTCGTCGCGGTCGGCGACGTCGCCCGCTTCCCCAACGCCCGCTACGACGGCGTACCGCGCCGGGTCGAGCACTGGTCGATCCCCAGCGACACGGCGAAGCATGCGGCCAAGGCACTGGTGGCTCATCTCGCGGGTGCGCAAGCCGGCTTGGCGCTGTTCGCGCCGCTGCCCACTTTCTGGAGCGACCAGCACGACTTCCGGCTGCAGTCCTTCGGTTCCCCCGTGCTCGGCCTCGCCGACATCCGCGTCCTGGACGGCGATCCGGGCGGCGACCTGCTGGTCGGCTACCACACCGACGGCGGGCAGCTCGTCGGAGTCGTCGCCCTCGGCGGCCACGCCGCCGCCACCGGCGCCGCCCGCTACCGCGCCCAGCTCCTCAAGCAGCCCGCTCTCACCGCGTAAGGAACCAACGTCATGGCCAGCGTCCGTGGTTACTTCCACCCCAAGACGGCGACCGGTTCGTCGTCCCTGATCCCCTCGCCCCCCTGGCACTACTCCGGCGACCTGCTCACGATCGAGTACCGCACCGATCCCGCACGCGTACGGGAGTTGCTGCCCGAACCGCTGGAACTCGCCGAGGAGGACCCGGGCGCGGTCGCGCTGATCTGGGCCGACTGGCAGTCCTGTTCCGGTACGAAGGAGGAGCTGCTGGACCCGGTGCGCTCCCAGTACAAGGAGGCCTTCGCGGTCGTCCGCTGCTCGTACAAGGGGCAGACGTACTCGCGCTGCGTCCACATCTGGGTCGACAAGGACTTCGCGATCGCCCGCGGGCTGCACCAGGGCTACCCGAAGAAGCTCGGTTCGATCCACCAGACGCGCCCGCACCCCTACGGTCCGGCCCCGCGCATCGAGGCCGGGGCCCGCTTCGGCGCGACCCTCGCCGCCGCCGACCGACGCCTGGCCCAGACGGTGGTGACCCTGCGCGAGCCGTCCGAGACCAACGGCTTCGTCAACGGCCACCCGATGGCCCACCACCGCTGGCTGCCTTCCATCGAGAACGGCAAGGGCCTCGCGCTCGACGAGTTGATCGAGACCGGCGCCGCGTCCTTCGAGGCCGGACAGCCGTGGGTCGGGGACGCGGAACTGGAGCTGTTCGAGGCGCCGACCGAAGAGCTGGCCCGGCTGGAGATCCGGGAGCCGATCGCCGCGTACTACCGGCAGGTGGGCGTCGTCTGGGACGGCGGCCGACTGCTGGAGTCCGGCACCTCCGAGGCCGAGTAACCCCCTTACGCATCAGAAGACCTGGAGACCGGACATGACCGAACACATCACCACGGTGGCCGGGGTCGCCGTCGACACCCGGCACTGGATCGGCGGTGAACGCGTGGCGTCCGTCGAGACGTTCACCGACGTGTCGCCGATCGACGGGAGCACCCTCGGGGAGATCTCCCGGGGCACGGCGACGGAGGCCGCGGCGGCCGTCGACGCCGCTCGCGCCGCCTTTCCCGCCTGGGCCGCCACGTCGCGCGCCGAGCGCGCCCGCATCCTGCACGCCATCGCCGACGGAGTCGAGAAGCGCATCGAGGACCTCGCCAGTGTCGAGACGCTCGACAACGGCGCCCTCCTGCGCTCCCACCGCCGAGGCGTGATGCCGCGCGTGGCGCACAACTTCCGCTTCTTCGCCGACTGGCTGCTGAAGCTGGAGCACGAGGCATTCGACACCCGCGGCCACACCAACCACGTGAGCTGGGACCCGGCGGGCCCGTGCGTGCTGATCACGCCGTGGAACGCCCCGCTGATGCTGGCCACGTGGAAGGTCGCCCCGGCGCTGGCCGCCGGGAACACGGTGATCCTCAAGCCAGCCGAGTGGTCCCCGCTCACCGCTTCACTGCTCGCCGACATCGCGGCCGAGGCCGGGCTGCCGGCCGGTGTCCTCAACGTCGTGCAGGGATACGGCGCCGAGGTCGGCAACCCTCTTGTCTCGCACCCGGACGTCCGCCGGATCAGCTTCACCGGTTCCGTGCCCACCGCCCGGCGCATCGCCCGGGCGGCCGCCGCCAACCTCACCCCCCTCAGCCTCGAACTCGGCGGCAAGTCGCCGCTGTTGGTCTTCGCCGACGCGGATCTCGACCTCGCCGTGGACCTGGCGGTGGAGCAGTACGACAACGCCGGACAGGTATGCCTGGCCGCGACCCGCATCCTTGTCGAGGAGACGGTCTCGGACGAGTTCACCCGCCGGTTCGTGGAGAAGGCGAGCCGGCTCAGGCAGGGCGATCCGCGCGACGAGGCCACCGACCTCGGCCCCAACATCCACCCGCGCCAGCTGGAGAAGATCGACGGCTTCGTGCGGCGCGCGCTGGAGGACGGGGCTCGCGCGGTCATCGGCGGCAAGCGCAAGGACGGGCTGTACTACGAGCCGACCCTCCTCACCGATGTCGCCCAGGACTCGGAGATCGTGCAGGAGGAGGTCTTCGGTCCGGTCCTGACGCTCCAGACCTTCGGCGACGAGGAAGAGGCCGTGTGCCTCGCCAACGACACGCGCTTCGGTCTGGCCGCCACCCTCGTCACCGGCGACCACGAGCGTGCCGAGCGGGTCACCGCGCGGCTCGTCGCGGGCACGGTCTGGGTCAACTGCTTCTTCGTACGCGACCTCCAGGCGCCCTTCGGCGGCTCCCGCCACTCGGGCGTCGGCCGCGAGGGCGGCACGTGGAGCTTCGACTTCTACTGCGACCTCAAGAACACCGTCACCGCGCCGAACGGATGGCAAGACCATGGGTGAAATCGTCGGGGCGGGCCTGCTCGCCCACGTCCCCACCATCGTGCTGCCGGAGTCCGACCGGCTCGAGCTGAACGAGGGCAAGGAGATCACTCTCGTCACCGGCTTGCGACAGCTCCGCGAGGACGTCTTCGACAGTGACGACTACGACACAGTCGTGGTCCTCGACTCGCACTGGGCCACCACCGTCGAGTTCGTCGTCACCGCCCAGCAGCGCAGGGCCGGACTGTTCACCTCCGAGGAACTGCCGCGCGGCATGTGCCGGATGCCGTACGACTTCCCGGGCGATCCCGAACTGGCCCACAACATCGCCCGGTTCGCCGACAAGCACGGCACCTGGATCACCGCCATCGACGACGAGTACCTGCCGGTCTACTACGCCACCACCAACCTGTGGACGTTCCTCGGCGAGGGGCTGCCCGACAAGCGATGGGTGACCATCGGCGTCTGCCAGACCGGTGACATGGAGGACCACCTGCGGCTCGGCCGCGCCCTCGCGGACGGTATCGCCGCCACCCCTGGCCGCCGCGTGCTGCTGATCGCCTCCGGTGCGCTGTCGCACACCTTCTGGCCGCTGCGCGAGCTTCGCGACCACGAGTCGAGCGACCCCGGCCACATCTTCACGCCCGAGGCCCGCGAGGCCGACTACGAGCGCATCGCCTGGTTCAAGGAGGGCCGCCACGACAAGGTCCTCGACACCATGGACGAGTTCTGGAAGTACAAGCCCGAGGCCCGCTTCTACCACTACCTGATGATGGCCGGCGCCCTCGGCGAGCAGGCATGCGTCGCCGAGGCACGTCAGTACGGCGAGTACGAGAACTCCATCGGCACCGGCCAGGTCCACCTCTGGTTCGACCGTCCGGCCGACGGCTGGACCGGCACCGGCACGCCCGCATCCGCCTCCCCGCACAGCCGCTCCTAGAAAGGCCCGCCATGCCCGAATACCGCCGTGTCCTCCTCGACGGAGCCGCCGTCGAGACCATCCGTGACGGTGACGAACTCGTCGCCGGGGACGGCCGCCGGGTCAAGATCGAGGACGCCCAGCACCTGCCGCCGGTCGTGCCGTCCAAGGTCGTCGCCGTTCACCTCAACCACCGCAGCCGGGTGGACGAGTTCCAGATCCAGCTGACCCCGACGCCGACGTACTTCCACAAGCCGACCTCGGCCCTCAACTCCCACAAGGGCGCCATCGTCCGCCCCGAGGGCTGCAAGTGGCTCAACTACGAGGGCGAGGTGGCGATCGTCATCGGCCGGACCGCGCGCAACATCTCCCCTGCCGAGGCGGGGGAGTACATCGCCGGTTACACCGTCGCCAACGACTACGGCCTGCACGACTTCCGCGACACCGACGCCGGCTCGATGCTGCGGGTGAAGGGCTCCGACACCCTGTGTCCGCTCGGCCCGGGCCTTGTCACCGACTGGGACTTCCACGGCAAGTACCTGCGCACGTACGTCAACGGCGAGCTCGTGCAGGACGGTTCGACGGACGAGATGGAGTGGGACATGCACTACCTCGTCGCCGACATCGCCCGCACCATCACCCTCCACCCCGGGGATGTACTGCTCTCCGGCACCCCGGCCAACTCCCGGCCCGTCCAGCCCGGTGACGTCGTCGAGGTCGAGGTCGAGGGTCTGGGGCGGCTCACCAACCACATCGTCACCGGCCCCACCTCGATCCGTACGGACGTCGGAGCCCAGCCCACCGAATCGGAAGAGGTCCTGTCCACCGCGCTCGGCGGCGACTGGGAGTTCCGCGGTATCCGGCCCCCCAAGCGCTGATGCCCCCGGCGGACGGAACCGCACCGGTCCTGCCGCGACGCGCCCGGTGCCGTGCTTCGCCTGCCGGTCCCGGGCGGGCCGGGCGGATACGAGGCCGCCGTACGCGTACGGGCCGGTAGGGTCGCACCCATGACCGAAGCCGCCAAGACCCCCGAGGGCCGCAGGCCGCGCAAGCGGCTGAACTACGGGGAGGGCCGGGAGGCCCTGCTCAACGCGGCCGTGCGGGTGGTGGCCCGGGGCGGTCTGCGCAAACTCACCTATCGCGCGGTGGCGGAGGAGGCAGGGGGCACTCACGGTCTGGTCGTCCACCACTTCGGCACCCGCGACGCGCTGATCGAGGAGGCGCTCGCCCACACCGTACGCACCAGCCTGAGCGTCAGCGCGGTCGAGCCGGGGACCGGCAAGGTGTCGGACTTCTCGGCCGGAGTGTCCGAGATGGTCACGGCCGATCCAGACACCCAGGTCTTCCAGTACGAGCTGCTGCTCGAATCCCGGCGCAGGCCGGAGCTGCTGCCGCTGATCCGCGGGCTGTACGA
This sequence comes from Streptomyces sp. CA-210063, assembly GCF_024612015.1. Classification (NCBI taxonomy): domain Bacteria; kingdom Bacillati; phylum Actinomycetota; class Actinomycetes; order Kitasatosporales; family Streptomycetaceae; genus Streptomyces; species Streptomyces sp. CA-210063. The sequence continues at coordinate 1,274,668 of NZ_CP102512.1, read as the reverse complement.
CGAGTACTTCGACGCCACCGAGCGCGAGCTGTCCCGGATACTCCCCGAGGGCGCGAACCGGGGATGACGCGGCTGGTCTTCGCCGCCCTGGACGGTCTCGTCCTGCACCAGCTCGTCCTGGGCGGCGGACCCGAGGTCACCGACGCGGCCATCGAGGAGCTCCGCTCCCTGCTGCGGTTGCTCGACGCCGACGCAGACGGCGAGAGTGCGGGCGACAGCGGCGACTGACTCGCCGACCTGCCTGTTGTGAGGCCCCGGACGCTTGGCGACCGGGGCCTCGTTCGGCTCGCCTGTCACCTCGGTCACGGCCTCGCAACAAGCGATGCAGTGGCCCAAAAATCACCCTGCAACCCCTTGTCATCTGGATAGTTCCAGCTCACTATGAGGCAACTCGTTTGGCTCGAAACGAAACCTCTCCCCCTTCCAGGCAGGTGATCCGCGTGGACAGTCAGACGGTCGAACCAATACAGACCGTGCAGAACGCACCCACTGCAGGCCGGCTCAAACCCAACTCCCTCGGTGTTCTGGGAATCCTCTTCTTCGTCCTCTCCGCGCAGGCACCGCTGACCGGCATAGCCGGCGCCGTGCCCATCGCCGTCGCCATCGGCAACGGCGCGGGTGCGCCCGCCGCGTATGCCGCGGTCGGCGCCGTCATCCTGCTGTTCTCCGTCGGCTTCGTCGCCATGGGGCGCCATGTCGTGGACGCCGGCGCCTTCTACACCTACATCGGCAAGGGGCTCGGCCGCCCCATCGGCTCCGGGAGCGCCGGCGTCGCTCTCTTCGCCTACTGCGCGGTACAGGCCGCCATGTACGGCCTGTACGGCTTCATCGTCAGCGGCCTGGTCGAGCAGTACACGGGGCTGAGCGCGCCGTGGTGGGTCTGCGTCCTGGTCACCATGGTGATCGTCCAGATCCTCGGTGCCGCCGGGATCGAGATGGGCGCCAAGATCCTCGCCGTCTTCGTCCTGGCCGAGTTCAGCATCCTGCTCGTCTTCGCCCTGGTGACCTTCTTCAAGGGCGGCGGTCCTGAGGGGCTGGGCTTCGCTCACAGCTTCTCGCCCCACGCGGCCCTGCAGGGGGCGCCGGGCGTGGCGCTGATGTTCGCCGTGGCGTCGATGTTCGGCTTCGAGGCGACCGCGATCTACGGCGAGGAGGCGAGGGAGCCCCGCAGGACCGTGCCCCGGGCCACGTACCTGTCCGTCGTGGTCGTCACCGTCTTCTTCGCCTTCATCTCGTGGATGCTGGTCTCCGCCCATGGCGCCTCGAACGCCACCGCGGCCGCCGGGCAGGCGCTGGAGAGCGGCGACGCCACGTCCTGGGTCTTCGCGCCGATCACCGCACAGTTCGGCGGCTGGGTGGGCGACGCGCTGCCCATCCTGCTGGCCACCTCACTCTTCGCCGGCGTCCTCGCCTTCCACAACTCCGCGAACCGCTACCTGTTCTCGCTCGGCCGCGACGGCCTGCTGCCGCGCGGGCTGACCGCGGTCAACCGACGCCACTCGCCCTGGGTGGCCGGCGGCGTGCAGAGCGTGATCTCGCTCGCGCTGGTCATGCCCTTCGCGCTGCTGGGCAAGGACCCGGTGCTGCATCTCTTCTCGTGGTTCAGCGGGGTCGCGGTGCTGGCGGTCATGCTTCTGTATTTCCTGACCTCCGTCTCGGTGGTCGTGTTCTTCCGCCGGGAACGGTTGGACACTCGCCCCTGGAACACGCTGATCGCCCCCGTCCTGGGTGCGCTCGGCATCGCCGGTGCCATCTGGCTGATCCTGGCCAACTTCACCACCCTCATCGGCGGGGACCAGGGCACGGCGATGTGGCTGGAGCTCACCGTCCCGGCGGTCCTGGTCCTGGGCGTCATCGGCGCACGGCTGACCCGTGGCAGGACGACGGCCGACGGCTGAACCCGCCCCCGCGGCGTGGCCGGCCCGGCCCTTGCCCTCCCTCTCGGACCCCGGACCGGCCGCACCGACCTCACCTGGGCGGCGGAGGATTTTCGCTGAGCCCGGGGGCGTGAAGAAGCCGTCAGCCGGCCGCTTACGCCACCCGGCCCACGGAGCCGTCCACCAGCTCCGGGCGTCGGGACCGGCGGCCGGCTCCATGGCCCGGCTCCGTGAAGAGTTCGTCCGGGTCGACGCCATCCCGTACAGACTGGTCCGCGCCGCCAAAGTCGAGGCAGCCGCGCGTCATCGCCTGGTGGTCTCAGGACGCAATCGCACACCCAGAAGGCGCCCCGCCTGGGACGCCCGCAATATCCGAGCGCGGTGTCCCTCGAAGGTGGCCGACCCCCGAGCGCCGAAGAAGACGCCGAGCATCGGCACGCCGAGATGGTGAGCCTTGCCGTAGCGGCACGAGTTCGCCTGCGAATGCCCATAACCCCTTGATCGCCCATGACATATCGTTTGGGCTCAAACGTAATACTGAGAGCTGGAGGCCACGCATGCTGGACATCACCCACAACGAATGGCTGCGCCGGGCCGAGGCACTGGACCTGTCCGGCGTGCATCACATCGACGGCACCGACGAACCCGGCGGGGGGCAGTCCTACGCGGCTGTCTCGCCCCGCGACGGGCAGGTGCTGGCGCACGTGGCCGACGCCGGGACTGCCGAGGTGGACGCCGCAGTGGCCGCCGCGCGCCGGGCCTTCGACTCGGGGCCGTGGCCACGCCTCGCACCTGCCGACCGGGGCCGGATCCTGCTGCGCATCGCCGATCTGCTGGAGGAGCAGCGACACCGGCTGGCGCTGACGATCAGCCTGGAGATGGGCAAGCCGATCACGGACGCGTACGACATCGAACTGCGCGCCGCGATCAACACCTTCCGCTGGTACGGGCAGCTGGCCGACAAGCTCACCGACGAGTCGCCGCACACCGCGCCCGACGCACTTGCCCTGGTCACCCGTGAACCGGCGGGCGTCGTCGGCGCGGTCGTCCCCTGGAACTTCCCCCTCACGCTGGCGAGTTGGAAGGTCGCTCCGGCGCTCGCGGCCGGCTGTACCGTCGTGCTCAAGCCGTCGGAGAACTCGCCGCTGTCCGCGTTGCTGCTCGGCAGACTGGCGACCGAGGCCGGGCTGCCGCCGGGCGTACTCAACGTCGTCACCGGCGACGGGCCCACCGCCGGACGGGCGATCGGCCTCCACCCGGACATCGACGTGCTGGCCTTCACCGGATCCACCGCCGTCGGGCGGCACTTCCTGCGGTACGCGGCCGACTCCAACCTCAAGCGCGTCTGGCTGGAGCTGGGCGGCAAGTCACCCAACATCATCCTCCCGGACGCACCCGACCTGGAGAAGGCCGCCGCCACCGCCGCCTGGGGCATCTTCTTCAACCAGGGCGAGATGTGCACGGCCCCTTCGCGGCTGCTCGTGCACTCCTCCATCGCCGAGCGCGTCACCGACACCATCGTGGCGCGGGCCCGGGAACTACGGATCGGTGACCCGCTCGACCCGGCGACCGAGATGGGGGCGCTGGTCGGTGAGCGTCACCTGCAGCGCGTACTGGGCCATATCGGCACCGGCCTCGACGAGGGCGCGCGGCTGCGAGTCGGGGGCGGCCGTACACTCGCCGGCACCGGCGGCAGTTACCTGCAGCCCACGGTCTTCGACCACGTGGACCCGGGCATGCGGCTGGCCCGTGAGGAAATCTTCGGCCCCGTCCTGTCCGTGCTCACCTTCGACGACGTCGACGAGGCCGTCGCGCTCGCCAACGCCACCGAGTACGGCCTGGCCGCCGGGCTGTGGACCTCCGACCTGTCCACCGCCCACCAGGTATCGCGCGCGCTGAAGGCCGGCACGGTCTGGGTCAACTGCTACGAGGAGGGCGACCTCACCGTGCCCTTCGGCGGTGTGAAGCAGTCCGGCAACGGACGCGACAAGTCCACCCACGCCATCGAGAAGTACACCGAACTCAAGACCACCTGGATCCAGCTGTGACGACGCCCGCGCGACCGCTGATCGCGATCCCCGCCCGCTTCGCCGCCTCCACCTCCGCCCTGCGCTACGCCGCCGAGGTCAACGCCCGCGCGCTGGTCGAGGCAGTCTGGCGGGCCGGCGGCGAACCGGCCACCATCCACCCCGCCGAGCCCACCGCCACCGGCGTGGCCGCCCGCCTCGCCCGCTTCGACGGCGTCCTCCTCCCCGGCGGCGGCGACCTCGCCCCGTACCGCTACGGCGCGACCGACACCCACGACAGCGTGTACGACGTCGACGACCTCCAGGACGGCTTCGACCTGGAAGTCGCCCGCCAGGCCATCAACTTGGGCCTGCCCCTGCTCGCGATCTGCCGTGGTCTCCAGGTCGTCAACACCGCCTTCGGCGGCACCCTCTACCAGGACATGGGCGGCCCGGACCGCGAGCACCGCCATGTAGTGCATCCGGTGTCGATCCGGCGCGGTTCGCTGTTGGAACAGGCCACCGGCACCGAGAAGGTGGAGGCATCCTGCTACCACCACCAGCGGGTCGACCGTACGGGCGCCGGCCTCACGATCACCGCCCGGGCCGCCGACGACACAGTGGAAGGGCTCGAACTGCCCGGAGTTCCCGGCTGGTTCGCCGCCGTCCAGTGGCACCCGGAGGACACCGCCCACGAAGACCCCGCCCAGCAGGGACTGTTCGACGTCCTCGTAAGCGCCGCACGCGACCGCCACTGACAGCACGAGAACCCACCGCCGTGGCCCTCGCCGGACGCCGCAGCGGACCTGCCGCCGCTGCCACCGCGTCACCGGGAACGCGGGCTCATCGTCGAAGTGCCCGACGGCGGCCACACCTTCCCGCACCTGCGCCGGGCCGCGAACGAGGGCGGGTGCTCCTTGTGGCACAGCTGACGCGGCGCTGGGGCATCTGCCAGCCCCTTTCTCCCTCTGAGTCGTCGCCCGCTGTGCGGGCTCCGCTTCACGCCTTCGGCTTCGGACGGCGACCACTGCGACGTAGGGCGGGCTCGGCACCGTTCAGGAGTGTGCGCCGACGCTCCTCGCCGTGCTCCTCGACCTGGAGCACAATTCGCCGCAGTCCGTCGGCGACGCTGCGGCACTCCTCGTCGCCGAGCTGCCCGGCGACGAATGCCTCCTCCTCGTTGAACTGCGGAAACAGCCGCCGCATCAATTCCTCGCCCTTGTCCGTGAGGCTGAGCAGAACCAGCCTCCCGTCGGTGGGATGACCGCTCCGCCGCACCAGCCCCCGTGCCTCCAGCGTGCGCGTGACCCCGGTGAGCGTGCCCTTGGAGATCCCCGCTTCCTCAGCCACATGCCGGGTCTCCGACTCGCCCCAGACCCAGACCACCCAGAGCACGACGAACGCCGTCCAGGTCAGGTCGGATCCGCGGAGTACGGAGTTCTCCAGATGCTGCCGGACCGCCGAGGCCGCCCGGTAGATGTTGGCCACGACAGCCATCTGCTCGTGGCGGATCGGGATGCCGCCGAGCTTCGCATCGGCCAGCTTCTCGGCTTCGGTGATGGATCGATGGCCGGGCACGGGCACACCCCTTCGACGTCTCCGCGACGCACTGGATCGACACTATCGTTCGGACTCAAATTGTACGAAGCGCCGAGTGGGGGAGCGATCGGCCTTCAGCCGCCGATGTGCCCATGGGCGGTTTCGCTCTCCGTCTGGGGTGGTGGTCTAGCCGGCGGCGAGGTTGCGTAAGTGCTTGGGCACAGCGGAGGTAGACCGGGATGGCTAAGGGGCGGTGACGGTGTGCAGTCCCGCGAGATCTTGGGCGGTCTGGCTTCAGTAAGTGCTGGAGGTCACCAGGAGATGTTGGACAACCGCCGTCAGTTCCGGGTGCGAGCGGCCATCAACGGATTCGGCGGCATCGGACGCACGTGCTGAGTGCACTGCTCAAGCGCGACAGAACCTTCGAGCTCGTAGCCGTGAACGACCTCACTGGGCCCGCCACCCTGGCTCGGCTCCTCGCCTACGACAACACCATCGGTAGGCTCGGGAGTCCGGTGACCGTCGACAGGGACGCGCTCGTCGTCGACAGCCGTCGGATCACGGTGTCGGCCGACTGTGAACCGGCGCGAATGCCGTGGGCCGAGCTCGACGTCGACATCGTGCTGGAGGCGACCGGCCGTTTCACCTTGACCAAGGCGGCTCGTGCCCACCTCGACGCGGGCGCGCGCAAGGTCCTGGTCAGCGCTCCCTTGGGCGCTGCCGAGAAGCGCGGCACGCTCAGATCATGGGGTGCCGGTCTGCAATCCCGCGATGAGTCCGTCGAGTATCCGCAACTGGCGGGTGGGTGTGGTCAGGCGAGCGGCGAAGATCGCGTTGATTTGGAGTCCCATTAGTGTGGCCATCACAAGGTCCAAGAACGCATCGAGATCGCAGGACGGGTTGATCTCTCCCGCTTCAGCCGCAGTGCGCAGATACGAGAGCATCTGATCGCGCCAGCGCGATATTGCCTGGTCGTAGACGTCGATCAGTTCCTCATCGGCTACCGCGTAGTTCCAGAAGCCGATGACGACGCGGGCCTCATTGAGACGCTCGTCGTCCAGGGGCATGATCTCGATGCAGAACTTGCGGAAGGCGTTCACGCCGTTGGCGCCGGCGATGGTGCGGGCGGCCCGCTGCTCGGTGGCTGCGTTGGCGCGCTCCAGCGCGGCCCGCAGAATCGCTGCTTTGGTGGGAAAGTATCGTGTGAGAGCACCGTTGGTGAATCCCGCTTCGGCGGCGAGATCCCGCATGTTTAGCGCCGCGAATCCTCGCCGCGCGACAAGGCGCCATACAGCTTCGATGATCTCTTCACGCCGCGCGTCGTGGTCCACGATCTTGGGCATGTCGACACCTTACCAACGGGTAGAAGCCAGCATGCTGGTGGCTGTGGTCAGCACCATTGCGGCCAAACTGGCAGGGTTCAACGGCTGGGCAAGGTGCCGTGTCGGTCCCGCATGAAGCGGTGGACGGCCGTACGGCTCAGCGACGCTGGATTTGGTCGGCTGGCCGAGCTTGCGCAACCCGCGGGCCTCACGGTGGATGAGTCTGGGGGTCGTGTGACCCGCAGGTCCAGCCCTGTGACCTGGTGAACCTCTTACTCCACCTTCTCGCGGGAGGGGCGCGGGGCGAACAGCTGTCACCCGCGGTGGCCGTGACAGCGATCCGCAGGGCGGCCCCCTTCCCGGCAACCGGTTAAGGGATTACATTGGAGCTATTAATCTACAATTGTAGACGGAAGGCTCTGGTGCGGCACCAGCCGGTACGCGGCATCGAGGTCCTTCGAATTCGGTACCGGTCAGCTCGCCCTGGCACCTGACCCCCGGCGCCCAGGTAGGCGTCCAGCCCTCGTCATGACCATCACGACCTCATAGGACAAAACGTGCCTGATCTCGCGCCAGATGAATTCCGCCGCCAGGGCCACCAGTTGGTCGACTGGGTCGCCCAATACCGAGCCTCGCTCCCCTCCCTGCACGTGCAGCCGAAGGTCTCACCGGGCTCCGTGAAGGCTCAGCTTCCTCGTGAACTGCCTGAGCAACCGTCCGAGGCGCTGGGCGATGATCTCGTCGCCCTGCTCAACGACGTGGTCGTTCCCTCGTCGCTCCACTGGCAGCACCCAGGATTCTTCGGCTACTTCCCAGCGAACGCGTCACTACTGTCGCTCCTCGGTGACATCGCATCGGGCGGGATCGGAGCGCAGGGAATGCTCTGGTCAACATCGCCGGCCGGGACGGAGATCGAGCAGGTCCTGCTCGACGGCCTGGCGGACGCGCTGGGCCTTGGTCGCGAGTTCACTTTCGCCGAGGGCGGAGGCGGTTCCCTTCAGGATTCGGCCTCGTCGGCATCCTTGGCTGCGCTGCTGGCCGCGCTGCAGCGCAGCAACCCGGACTGGCGCGACCACGGCGTGGACGGCACCGAGACCGTGTACGTCACTGCCGAGACCCACTCGTCACTGGCCAAGGCCGTGCGTGTGGCCGGGCTCGGCGCGCGGGCATTGCGGATCGTCCCTTTTACGCAGGGCACGCTGTCCATGTCGGCGGATGCCCTGGCAGACATGCTGGCCAAGGACGCAGCCGCCGGAAAGAGGCCGGTCATGGTCTGTCCGACCGTGGGAACAACCGGCACGGGTGCCATCGACCCCGTCAGAGACGTCGCCCTGGCAGCGCGTGAGTACGAGGCGTGGGTGCACGTCGACGCCGCGTGGGCGGGAGTCGCGGCGTTGTGTCCCGAGTTCCGCTGGCTCCTGGACGGCGCGGACCTCGCCGACTCGTTCTGCACCGACGCACACAAGTGGTTCTACACCGCCTTCGACGCCTCGTTCATGTGGGTGAGGGATGCCCGAGCGCTGCCGACAGCACTGTCCATCACGCCCGAGTACCTCCGTAACGCCGCGACGGAATCGGGCGAAGTCATCGACTACCGCGACTGGCAGGTCCCGCTGGGCCGTCGTATGCGTGCGTTGAAGATCTGGTCGGTGGTGCACGGCGCCGGACTGGAAGGCCTGCGCGAAAGCATCCGCGGCCACGTCGCCATGGCAGACTCCCTGGCCGGCAGGATCGAGAGCGAGCCGGGCTTCGCCCTGGCCGCCCCGCCCTCACTGGCACTCGTATGCCTGTACCTCGTCGACCGGGACGGCCGCCCCAACGACGCCGCCACCAAGGCGGCAATGGAGGCGGTCAACGCCGAAGGGCATTCCTTCCTCACGCACACATCGGTCAACGGTCACTTCGCGATTCGCGTCGCCATCGGCGCGACGACGACGCTGCCCGACCACATCGACACCCTGTGGGACTCGCTTCGCAAAGCCGCTCGCCAGAGCGGTGCGTGACCTGAGAGCTACGTCTGGGCCACCCGTTGTGGCAAGGCAAGCCCGCATCCTCGTCTCGCCTTGCCGCACGCGGCGCGCTTCGGAGAGTAGGGCCAACTGGCGAATCAGCTGGTGTCAGTTCCGCCCCGGCCGTACACGCGACGGGACGATCCGTCGGTCGGCCGACCGGGAACTGACCAGCGTGGGCCGGCAGGCGACGAAGTGGGCGCCTCGGGCAGCCGGCGAGTAGGTACCGGGCCCGGCCCGGGGTGTCCGGACGTCCAGCGCCGGAGCGATGGCGACACGTTTGACAGGGCCGGGCCGGGGGTGGCGCAGATTCGCGGTGCGGGCGGACGGGCCACGCACCCGTCGGGGATTCAGAACTGGCTGGGCGGGATGGACTGCTGTTGTGTGATGCGGTCGATGACGGAGGAGTCGGCGAGTGTGGTGGTGTCGCCGGATCGGCGGTTCTCGGCGATGTCGCGGAGCAGCCGGCGTGTGATCTTCCCGGAGCGGGTCTTGGGCAGTTCGGGAACGACCACGGTCCGGCGCGGTTTGGCGATGGGGCCCAGGGTGGCGCCCACGTGGGCGCGGAGTGCGTCCATGACCGCTTCTTCGTCCGTGCCGGTGTCGCCGCTGTCGCGCAGGATGACGAAGGCGATGACGGCCTGGGTGGTCTGCGGGTCGGTGACGCCGACGACGGCGGCCTCGGCGACGGACGGGTGGGAGACGAGCGCGGACTCGACCTCGGTGGTGGAGATATTGTGCCCGGAGACGAGCATGACGTCGTCTACGCGGCCGAGGAGCCAGATGTGACCGTCGGCGTCTTTCTTGGCGCCGTCCCCTGCGAAGTACAGGGGAATTTCTGTTTCCTCACCGGAGGGCAGCACCGTTGAGCGGCTGAAGCGTGACCAGTAGGTCTCGACGTAGCGGTCGTCGTCGCGCCAGATGGAGCGAGGGGCATGGACGGCCAGGGTTCGGTGAGCACGAGGTAGCCGCCGCTGCCGTCGGGCACCGGCTTTCGGGTGTCGTCCACGACTTCGGCGCTGATGCCGGGCAGCGAGGTCATGGCCGATCCCGTTTTGGGGTGCACCGCCGACATCGGCTGGGGCACCGGCCATTCCTACATCGTCTACGGCCCACTCGCGAACGCCACCACCCAGGTGATCTACGAGGGCACACCGCCCCCCGCCCCACACACACCAGACGCTGGTGGGAGATCGTGGAAAGGTATGGCGTCACCATCCTCTACACCGCGCCCACCGCGATCCTCGGTTTGGTCGCAGTGACCCCGGGGAGGGGCGCGATCATCATGGCGCCGGTCTCGGTCTGCCACCGCGTGTCCACGATCGGGCACCGCCCGCCGCCGATTTTCTCGCGGTACCACATCCATGCCTCGGGGCTGATCGGCTCTCCGACGCTGCCCAGCAGGCGGAGGCTGGAGAGCTCGTAACGGGCGGGGATGTCGTCGCCCCACCTCATACACGTGTGCGGTGCACCAGTAGACGTCGGTCTCCGGTTTGAGGTCGAAGACGGCGTGATGGGTGTAGGCGGCCTGGGTGAGGTAGTCGCCGGTGGCGTGCACGATGCCCTTCGGCTTACCCGTCGTACCGGAGGTGTACATGATGAACAGCGGGTGCTGGGCGTCGAAGGCATCCGGGATGTGCCGGTGCTCTGCGCCTGGACCACGTCGTGCCACCACAGGTCCCGACCAGGGGTGAGGGGTACCTCCTCGCCCGTGCGGCGCACGACCAGGACGTTCCGCACGCTCGGGCAGGTTTCGAGGGCCAGGTCGGCGGTGGGCTTGAGGGGCGTGGGCTTGCCGTGCCGGTAGGAGCCGTCGGCCGTGATGAGCAGCTTCGCCTCGGTGACCTGGACGCGGCCCGCCACCGCGTCTGCGGAGAACCCGCCGAAGACGACCGAGTGGATGGCGCCGATGCGGGCGCAGGCGAGCATGGCGATCAGGGTCCCGGGGACCATCGGGAGGTAGAGGGCCACCCGGTCACCCGCCGCGATCCCGAGCGAGGTGAGCGCGTTCGCGGCGCGGCACACCTCGCGGAGCAGTTCGCCGTAGGTGAGGGTGCGGGTGTCGCCTCGCTCGCCTTCGAAGTGGATGGCCACCCGCTCGCCGAGGGAAGATCGAGGTCACGCCGCTCGCCCAGCATCCGTCCGACCTCGCCGCCGGTGAGATCGTGGCGTGAACAAGGGTGAGGGAGTCCGCTGCGCAAGCGGTGGCCGATGTGGGCACGTCGGCCGAGCGGCTGCGGGCCGGCGGGGCCGGGATCCCCGCGCCGGCCTCGCTGACGAAGGAAGTGCGTGAATTCGAGGGCACGGAGTACGTGCTGGAGCACGGGATCCGCCCCGACTTCGCGCTGGTCAGGGCGGTGAAAGGCGACCGGTACGGCAATTTGTTGCCAAACAAGTCGTCCCGAAACTCAACCCGCTCGCTGCGATGGCGGGCAGAGTGACCATCGCCGAGGTCGAGGAGCTGGTCGAGCCTCGAACCCGGCGAGACCGATCCGGACGAGGTGCATCTGCCGAAGGTCGCCACTCTCTGCATCGGCGTGGCTCAGAGCCACGCGCTCGTCCTCGAACGCTGACCTGCCGGGAGCCGCAGTGCTGCACCACCACGTCATCGGCCCGCCCGAAGCGCCGCCGCTGATCCTCGGCCCGTCCCTGGGCACCTCCAAGGCGCTCTGGGAGCCTTGCCTGCCGTTCCTGACCCGCGGTTTCCGGGTACTGCGTTTCGACCTGCCCGAACACGGCGGCTCCAAGACCGGCCTCCTGCGCGACCCCGGACCTGGCAGCACGACGATCGACGACCTCGCCTCGCTGGTACTCACCGTCGCCGACCACCACGGCTGGGACCGGTTCCACTACGCGGGCATCTCCCTGGGCGGTGCCATCGGAGCGCACCTGGCGGTCCACCGGCCCGAACGCGTCGCGTCCTTGGCCATGGTCTGCTCCTCCGCGCACTTCGGCACTGCGGGGCCCTGGCATGAGCGCGCCGCCCTGGTGAGGTCCGAAGGAACCGCCCCCCCTGCTCCGAACCAGCCCGGGCCGCTGGTTTGCCTCGCCGGCAACCGCCGACACCCCCTTCGGCCGCTGACTGCTCCGCAACCTTGCCGATGCCGACCCGGTCGGGTACGCGGCGTGCTGCGACGCCCTGGCCACGTACGACGTGCGCGGGGCCCTGAGGAGTATCTCCATCCCCACGCTCGTCGTCGGAGGTGGCCACGCCCGTCGCGCACGCCCAGGAGCTCGTGGCGGGCATCGCTCACGCCGCCCTGGAGGTCCTCGACACCGCCCATCTCGCGGCCGAGGACCCCCGAGCTCTATGGACGGTGCTCCAGGCTCGTCTGAACGGGGCCCACGCCGAGGACGCTCAACGGGTTCCGCCGCTCGACTGAACCGTTCAACCCGGGTACTGGGTCTCTGATGGGGAAGAGTCGCCCTCAAGAGATCCGATGTATGGATTTGGCTCGACGCTTGAGTGATCTATCGTGCTCAACGCACTTCCAGGAACCTCCTGCATACTTCCCTTTTTTGGGCGAATCTCGTCCTGCCTATAGACGCAGCCCCCGTCGTGCTCCTATAAATCCATCCGATGTCTTCTTGAGGGCAACGCGGGACACGGCCGCCATGCCGGTGCTCCGCTCCTGACGCCCTGCCCTTCCCCCTGACACATGGAGCCGCACCGTGTCCTCTGCCTCCCTCAGCAGACGCTCTCTGATGAAGGCCGCCGCCCTTGCCGGAGGAGTGGCGGCCTTCGGGCTGCCGCAGGCCCTGTGGCCCTCCGCCGCCGAGGCGTACACCGTCCCCTCGAAGATGGACTGGTGGTACCAGGCCCGGTTCGGGATGTTCATCCACTTCGGGTCCTACTCCTACCTGGGCCACGGCGAGTGGGCGTTCTACAGCGAGAACTGGGCCAAGGCCGACTACCAGAACCAGGTCAGCGCGCACTTCAACCCGACCTCTTTCAACGCCGCGACCATCGCAGAGCTGGCCAAGAACGCCGGCATGAAGTACCTGGTGATCACCGCCAAGCACCACGAGGGCTACGCGATGTGGGACTCCGACGTGGCGAGCTTCACCGACACCACGGGCACCAAGCAGTACAACCTGCGCGACTACGGCGGCTACCAGCCCGACCTGCTCGCGCAGTTGAAGACGGAATGCGAGAGCCGGGGCGTCAAGTTCGGGCTGTACTACTCGATCATGGACTGGAACCACTCCTCCCAGACCGCCAACCACAGCACCGTCTTCTCCACGATGGCCTCGCAGGCCGCTCGCACCGCCTACATCACCGACATGAAGGCCCAGTTGCAGGAGCTGCTGGACCGCTACGACCCGGCCGTGCTGTGGTTCGACGGCGACTGGTGCGGCAACCCGGCCACCCCCACGCTCAACGACTGGTGGATCAAGTCGGACGGCCAGGACCTGTACAACTGGCTGATCAGCCGCAAGCCCGGACTCGTCGTGAACGAGCGGGTCAAGCGCGACCTCGGTCTCGGCGACTTCGCCTGCCCGGAGGAGAAGGTCCCCCCGGCACCTATGGACCGGCCCTGGGAAACCTGCGTCACGATGAACGGCGCCTGGGGTTACAACCAGTCGAAGGAAAGCTCCTACCGGTCCGTCCGGGATCTCCTGAGGGAGTACGTCACGGTCGTCTCCCGCGACGGCAACTACCTGCTCAACGTCGGCCCCAAGGGCGACGGCACGCTCACCTCGGGCACCGTGAACGTCCTCAAGGGCTTCGCCGCCTGGATGGACACCTACAGCGACAGCGTCTACGGCACCAAGGGCAGCCCCTTCGCCGCCGAGCCGTCCTGGGGCAAGGTCACCATGAAGGACGGCAAGCTGTTCGCCCACGTCTTCAACTGGCCCACGGACGGCGTCCTGCGGATCCCCGAGGTCCACAACACCATCAACCGCGTCTACCTGCTGAACGCCCCGTCCACCTCGCTCTCCTACACCGTCAGCGGCGGCACCATCAACGTCACCGTGCCGGCCACCGCGCCCAACGCCGACGTCTCGGTGGTCTGCGTCGAGGTCAGCGGCATGCCCGCGGTCCTGCCGGAGGGTGTCTACCGGATGGTGTCCGCCAACAGCGGCAAGGCATTGGACAACGGCAACGTCACCACGCAGGGCAGCTCGGTCATCCAGTACACCCAGAACGGCGGCACTCCCCAGCAGTGGAGGCTCACCTACACGGGGCACGGCCACTACAAGCTGGTGTGTGTCCGCAGCGGCAAGGCCCTGGACAACGGCAACGTCGCCACCGAGGGCAGCGCGGTCATCCAGTACACCTCCAACACCGGAACTCCGCAGCAGTGGGCCATCTCCTCGCTGGGTGGCGGACGGTACAAGCTCGTCAACCGCCGCAGCGGCAAGGCTCTGGACAACGGCAATGTCACCACCGAGGGCAGCGCGGTGATCCAGTACACCTCCAACAGCGGCACTCCTCAGCAGTGGAGCATGACCAAGATCGGCTGACCGCCGGGTGCCGGTCCGTCGGCACAACCACCGGTTCCGAATGGAGAGTTCCGTCCGGACCGGCCGCGCCGACGGCGCAACATCACACCTGAGTGGTTCATCTCGAGCGGCGGCGCTGAGCAGCGCCGCCGCACTCGGCGCCCCGGCGGCTCACCCGCCAACGCACTTGCCTCATGCGGCGAACCCGCGGCACGACCGGCACCGCCCCGCAGTTCCCGCCGCGCACCGTCCGGAAAGACGCCGAGCCCGGCGGGTGGCATCCCCTGCCACCCGCCGGGCGTCGATCTGTCCGCCGACGGGCCGCTACGCGCCCTCGATCACGACGATGTCCAGGACGCGCGGCCCGTGCACGCCTTCCACACGGTCCAGTTCGATGTCGCTGGTGGCCGAGGGGCCGGAGATGAGCGTCAGCGGCCGGTACGGGTCCAGGAGGCTCAGCGCCTCGGGCACGTCGGGGGCTATCTGGCTCGCCCGGACCACGCAGATGTGCTGGTCCGGCAGCAGGGTCAGGGCCCTGCGCCCCTGGCCGGGGCCGTGGTCGAGGGTCACGGTGCCGGTGACGGCGATGGCGGTGGCAACGGTGGTGATCACGGCGTCCGCCGCGTCGAGTTGCTCCACCGTCAGCGGTGGGATGTCCTGCAGCCGTGACCAGGGCCCGTCGGGGACGAGGTCCTCGGGGAGACCCGGCGGCAGGATCACCGACCGCGCTCCGGTGCGTGCCAGCGCGCGCTCGGCGGCGGCCGCGGCACCGGCCGGCGGCACACGGACCACCGTGGCGCGGTACTCGGCGGCGCGCTCGGTGAACAGCGCAACGATGTCCGGCTCCGCATGGTCGGTGCGATGACCGTGCGGGACCGGTATGTTGTCGGGGCTCTCGGAGCCCGGGACATCTCCCAGAGCTGTCCTGACTGCGCTGAGGACTGTCTCGCGGTCGCTCATCGTGGTCCCTTCCCTTCCGCTGTCCTACGGCCTTCGTCTCGGGTCGTCGTCTTCGTCCGGCGCCACCAGGCGCGCAGTGATTCCTGGGCCGGCGCGGGCGTGTCCCGGGTGGCGGACCAGCGGGCGAACGGACCCGGCAGGAAGCCGATCCGGCCGTCGCGGGCCACCACGCGGGCCCCGAGGGCGGCGAGCCGCTGGGCCGCCGCCAGCCTCCGCGGGGACGACAGGACCGCGCCGGCGGCCTTCATAGCCAGCGCCTCGGTGGTGGGCAGCAGCCGGTCGCGGCGCTTGGCTTCCACGGCCTCGGCGCGGAGATGGACCAGCACTTCGGGGATGTTGATCTTCACGGGGCAGGCGTCGTAGCAGGCGCCGCACAGGGTCGAGGCGAAGGGCAGCGAGGCGGCGTTCTCGATGCCGACGAGCTGTGGGGTGAGGATGGCGCCGATCGGCCCGGGGGAGACGGAGCCGTAGGCGTGGCCGCCGGTGCGCTCGTACACCGGGCAGACGTTCAGGCAGGCCGAGCAGCGGATGCAGTTCAGCGCCTGGCGGCCCACCTCGTCGGCCAGGGTCGCGGTACGGCCGTTGTCGAGGAGCACGAGGTGGAAGTCCTGGGGACCGTCGACCTCGGTGACACCGGTCCACAGAGAGGTGTACGGGTTCATGCGCTCGCCGGTGGAGGAGCGGGGCAGAAGCTGGAGGAAGACGTCCAGGTCGGCGAAGGACGGCAGGACCTTCTCGATGCCCATGACCGTGATCAGCGTCTCTGGCAGGGTCAGGCACATGCGTCCGTTACCCTCCGACTCCACGACCGCGATCGTGCCGGTGTCGGCGGCCGCGAAGTTGGCGCCGGAGACGGCGACCTTGGCACGGAGGAACTTCTCCCGCAGATGGAGCCGGGCCGCTTCGGCCAGGTCGCGCGGGTCGTCGGTGAGTCCCTCGGGGGCCGCTCTGCCCCACTCGCCCATCTCTCTGCGGAAGATCTCCCGGATCTCGGAGCGGCCCCGGTGGATGGCCGGTACGAGGATGTGTGAGGGGCGGTCGCCGCCCAACTGCACGATGAGTTCGGCGAGATCGGTCTCGTAGGCGCGGATGCCGGCTTCGGCGAGCGCCTCGTTGAGGCCGATCTCCTGGGTCGCCATCGACTTGACCTTGACGACCTCGCTCTCGCCGGTGGCCTTCACCAGATACGTGACGATGCGGTTGGCCTCGGCGGCGTCCGCCGCCCAGTGCACGGTGCCGCCGGCGGCGGTCACCGTTGTTTCCAGCCGCAGGAGATGGTGGTCGAGGTGGCGCAGGGTGTGGCGTTTGATCGTGGCGGCCTTCTCCCGCAGATCCTCCCAGTCCTCCAGTTCGGCGGCGACGGCCAGCCGCTTGTCGCGGATGGTGCCAGTCGCCCTGCGCAGGTTCGCCCGCATCCGGGTATCGGCGAGCGCCGTGCGCGCCGCCTTGGGAAAGGCCGGTGTGCCCAGCCATACGACGTTGTCGGCACCGCTCACAGCGTGTCCCCTTCCGTGGAGGCCAGGATCTCGGCCAGGTGCAGTGTCCCGACGCCGGTACGGAGCCGGGACAGGCCGCCGCCGATGTGCATCAGGCAGGAGTTGTCGCCGGCGCAGAGGAACTCGGCGCCGGTGTCCAGGACATGGCGCATCTTGTCGACCAGCATGGCGTTGGAGACGTCCGCGTTCTTCAGCGCGAAGGTGCCGCCGAAGCCGCAGCAGGAGTCGGCGGCGGGCAGTTCGACGAGGTCGATGCCCTTCACCGCGCGCAGCAGCCTGAGCGGGCGGTCGCCGACGCGCAGCATGCGCAGTGAGTGGCAGGTCGGGTGGTAGGTGACCCGGTGCGGGAAGTACGCGCCGACGTCGGTGACGCCGAGGACGTCGACGAGGAGTTCCGACAGCTCGTACACCGTCGGCACCACCCGCTCGACCGCCTCGGTGAGGCCGACGTCCCCGTACCGGGCGGCCACGGCACGGTGGTGGTCGCGCACCATGCCCGCGCAGGAGCCGGAGGGAGCGACGACGGCGTCGTAGCCGGCGAAGACGTCGGCGAAGCGGCGCACCATGGGCAGGGTCTCGGGGCGGTAGCCGGTGTTGAAGTGCATCTGGCCGCAGCAGGTCTGGTCCTGCGGGAACTCGACGGTGTGGCCGAGGCGTTCCAGCAGTGCGGTCACCGCCCGGCCGGTGCTCGGGAACATGGTGTCGTTGAAACAGGTGATGAAGAGAGCTATGCGCATGGGGCTTCCTGGTGCGGGCCCGGGGATCCGGTCATGGTCAGGCCGTAGGTCCGCCCGGCGGTGCCGGTGAAGACCTGGTGGCGTTCTGCGGCGTCGAGCCGGGCCGTCAACTTGCGGGCGATAGTCACCACTTCGGCGTAGTCGGCGGCGAGCCGGCAGACTAGTCGTGCACGACGTCCAACAGCTCGCCCATCCGCGCTTGCCAGGCGATGTTGACCGGTAGCCTCTCGAGTTCGGCGATCATCGCTGGGTAGCCGTCGACCTCAAGGACGTGAAACAGGTCGGTGCCTCCCCCACTCTCGGCTCCGCTCGCGCGGGGCCCCCACCGCCACATGGTCCACTCGCTCACGCCGGCGGCGCGAAGGGCGGCAGTCAGCTCCGGGGGCACCTCGAGGTGTGCCGCCTCGTACTCCTCGACGCCGTCGGCACGAACCCTGGTGTGCAGGGCGATCCTCATGACGGTTCCTTCGAGGGCGTGGCTACGGGGACGGGGGTGCCGTTGGCCAGCAGCTCTTCGGCGCGCAGGTCCTCCCATACCGCGTCCGGGATCGTGCGCCGCAACTGCTCCACGGTGTCGCGTACCTCTTCGGGAGTACGGGCGCCGGTCAGGACGCTCGCGACCGCCGGGTGGCCGAAGGGGAAGCGCAGGGCGGCCGCGCGCAGGGGAACACCGTGGCGCTCTGTCACCGCCAACAGGCGCAGCGCGCGGTCGAGCACCGGCTGGGGCGCCGGGGCGTAGTCGTACGTGGCGCCGGGGCGCGGGTTGGTGAGCAGCCCGGAGTTGAAGACGCCGCCGATGACCACGCTCTGGCCTCGAGCGGCGGCTTCCGGCAGTACCTCGGCGAGGCCGTCGTGGTCCAGCAGGGTGTAGCGGCCGGCCAGCAGCACCACGTCGATGTCGGTCTCTCGCAGGAAGCGGGCGGGCAGCGCGGACTGGTTCATCCCTACGCCGATCGCCCCGATCACGCCTTCGGCGCGGAGCCGTTCCAGGGCGGGGTACGCCTCGCGCAGAGCTTGCTCGGCGTGGTTGTCGGGGTCGTGCAGCAGAGCGATGTCGACCCGGTCGAGACCGAGGCGCTCCAGGCTCGCCTCCAGGGAGCGCAGCACCCCGTCGGCGGTGAAGTCCCAGACGCGACGGTGGGTGGCCGGCACGGCGAAGCCGTGGGCGAGGTCGTCGCCGAATCCGCTCTCCGGGTTCGGTGCGAGCAGTCTGCCCACCTTGGTGGAGACGGTGTAGGTGTCCCGGGGGCGGCCGCGCAGCGCGGCGCCCAGCCGCTTCTCCGCCAGGCCGAGTCCGTAGTGGGGTGCGGTGTCGAAGGTGCGGATTCCGGCGTCCCAGGCCGCCTCCACGGTGGCGAGGGCGACCTCGTCGGTTACCGGGTGGTAGAGGTTGCCCATGGCCGCGCAGCCCAGCGCCAGTTGCGTGACCTCCACCGTGCTGCCGCCGAGCGTCGTGGTCCTCACGACCGGGCCGCCGGGCGCAACCGCAGCCCCTGCATGCCGCCGTCCACCGCGAGTGCGGTGCCGGTGACGGAGGCCGAGGCTGGGCTCGCGAGGTAGACGATGGCGGCGGCCACCTCGTCCGCGGTGACGAGACGGCCCATGGGCTGGCGGGAGTTGAGTGCGGCGCGCTCTGCTTCGGGGTCGTCTGCGGCGTCGAGTAGCCGTGTCACCCAAGGGGTGTCGGCAGTGCCGGGGTTGACGCAGTTGACGCGGATGCCCTCGCGGACGTGGTCGGTGGCCATGGCCAGGGTCAACGACAGCACGGCGCCCTTGCTGGCGGAGTACAGGGCGCGCTGCGGCAGTCCCGCGGTGGCCGCTATGGAGCACGTCGTGACGACCGACGCGTGCGCGGACCGCCGCAGGTGAGGCAGGGCAGCCCGGGTGGTGCGCACGACACCCATGACGTTGACGTCCAGGACGCGGTGCCATTGCTCGTCGGGGTTGTCCTCCACAGTGCCCTGGGCGCCGATCCCGGCGTTGTTGACCAGGATGTCCATACCGCCGAGCCCGGTGGCGGCGGCCTCCACGGCGGCGCTTACCGAGGCGTCGTCGCTGACATCGGTCTTGAGGGCGAGCAGCGGACGCGGCACCCCGGAGGGGTCGAGGTCGAGCACGGCCACCGTCGCTCCCCGCTCGACCAGCATCAGCGTGGTGGCCAGCCCGATGCCGGACGCACCTCCGGTAACCACGGCCCTGAGTCCTGACAGATCGGTCATGCCACATCCCCCTGTCCGGAGAATCTGGAGAGTCCGGCGCGGTCGGCGACCCAGAATGTTCCGTCCGGGTAGCGGTACTCGGCGATGGCCTCCGCCCGCATGGACGCGGAGAAGCCGGGCGCGAGCGGGGCGATGTAGTGGCCGTCGTGGATCACCACGGGGGTGGTGAAGTGCTGGTGGAGGTGGTCGACGTACTCGATGACCCGGTTCTCGGTGGTGCCGGACAGCGCCAGGTAGTCGAACATCGACAGGTGCTGCACCAGCTCACACAGCCCCACTCCGCCGGCGTGGGGGCACACCGGCACCCCGAACTTCGCGGCGAGCAGCAGGATGGCCAGGTTCTCGTTGACCCCGCCGACCCGAGCGGCGTCGATCTGGAGGATGTCGATGGCGCCGGCCTGGAGGAACTGTTTGAAGACGACACGGTTCTGCACGTGCTCACCCGTGGCGACCTTCACCGGCGCCACCGCCCGGCGTACGGAGGCGTGCCCGAGGACGTCGTCGGGGCTGGTGGGCTCCTCGATCCAGTACGGGTCGAACTCGGCGAGTGCGTTCGTCCAGTCGATCGCCTCGTCCACGTTCCACCGCTGGTTGGCGTCGATGGCGATGCGGATCCCGTCGCCGACAGCGGCCCGGGCCGTGCTCAGTCGGCGGATGTCGTCGGCCAGGTCGGCGCCGACCTTGAGCTTGATCTGGGTGAAGCCGTCGGCGACGGCCTGCTTGGCCAGCCGGGTGAGCTTGTCGTCGGAGTAGCCGAGCCAGCCCGGGGAGGTGGTGTAGCCGGGGTAGCCGCGCTTCCGCAGGGTCGCCTCGCGCTCGGCGAGGCCGGTCCGGCCCTCGCGCAGGAGGGTGAGGGCCTCCTCGGGGGTGAGGGCGTCGGCGATGTAGCGGAAGTCGACCTGGGAGACCAGCCACTCGGGTTCGGCGTGGGCGAGAAGCTGCCACAGCGGCTTGCCCTCCCGCTTGGCGGCCAGGTCCCACACGGCGTTCACCACGGCGCCGATCGCCATGTGCATCACGCCCTTCTCGGGGCCGAGCCAGCGCAGTTGGCTGTCGCCGATGAGGTCGGCGCTGAGCGAGCCCGGATCGGCGCACAGTTCCTGAACGGAGCGGCCCATCACATGGGGCCGCAATGCGTTGATCGCGGCGACCTGGACGTCGTTGCCGCGTCCGATGGTGAAGGTGAAGCCGTGGCCTTCGAGCCCGTCGCCGGCGTCGGTGCGCAGCACCACGTAGGCGGCGGAGTAGTCGGGGTCCGGGTTCATCGCGTCCGAGCCGTCCAGTTCCCGTGAGGTCGGGAAGCGGACGTCGTAGGTGTCGACCGCGGTGATCCGGGCGGGGGTTGCAGTCAAGGAAGTGCCTTTCACGCTTGGCCGAAGGTCTGACGCTGGCCGCCGAGCCCGTCGACGGACAGTTCGACGGTGTCGCCGGGGTGCAGATACGGGGTGCCGGGCAGGCCGAGGGCCACGCCCGCGGGCGTACCGGTGTTGATCACGTCGCCCGGCTCCAGGACCATGTATCGGCTCAGGTACGACACGATGTGGTCGACCGGGAAGATCATGTCGCTGGTGTGGCCGTCCTGGCGCTTTACGCCGTTGACGCTCAGGTGCAGTCCCAGATCCTGCGGATCGCCGACTTCGTCGGCGGTGACCAGCCAGGGACCGAGGGGATTGAAGGTCTCGCAGGACTTGCCCAGATCCCACTGCGGTGAGTACTCCAGCTGGAACTCGCGCTCCGAGACGTCGTGGCTGACCGCGTAGCCGGCGATCACGGCCCGCGCGGCGGCCGGCCCGTCGAGGTAGCGCGCCCGGCGGCCGATGACGACCGCCAGCTCGACCTCCCAGTCCGTCTTCACAGAGCCACGGGGAACCAGCACCTCGTCGTAGGGGCCCACGACCGTGCCCGGGTCCTTCATGAACACCACCGGCCGCGGCGGGATCGGCGCGCCGGTCTCGGCGGCGTGGTCGCGGTAGTTCAGGCCGACGCAGACGACCTTGCCGGGACGGGTGACGGGTGCTCCGATCCGCAGGCCGTCCACGTCCAGTTCGGGCAGCATGCCCTCCGTGACCGCCGCACGGGCCCGGTCGACACCGTCCCCGGCGAGGAAAGCGCCGTTGATGTCGCTGGCCACAGAGGACAGATCCAGCAGCCTGCCGTCGTCGGTGCGGACAGCGGGCCGTTCCTCGCCGGGCGCGCCGACTCGTAGCAGTTTCACTGGGTAACTCCCTTGCCATGGGTGGTGTGGTTCGTGAGGGGTGATCGGCCATGCCAGCCGCGCCGCCATCAGCGCACCGGGCCGGATTTGCATTGGGCTTCGACGCCCTTGCAGTCATCGGAGGTATGGCCGCACGGTGACTGTAAGCACAGGAAGACCAGCTGGCAATGGAGACATCGGATGTATCTGGTCGTCGTTGGCGGTTCCGTTTCACCTGCATGGTCGATATGTGCTGCTGTGCCCTCAAAAGAGGACTGACTGCGACTCCTTCCTCCGATGAATCCATCGAGTGGTCATGCGGTCGTCTTCCCTGTTGAGAGCGGGGTGTGCCTGGCGAATCTCCTGGTCTCGGCGGGTCAGGCGCCGCGTCGCACGCGTCCTGCCGAGCCACCGCGCGGCGTCCCAAGTGGCTTCGTTGCCGAATTGTGAGCTGTTGCCGTTCTGCGCCCCGAGCCCCCGAGGATGGGTATAAATCCAGGTGAAAAGTGGTGGCGAGGGGTGCCTCAGGGTGCCAGGGCGGACCAGTGGCGTCCCATGAACCGGTGTAGCCCAAATCTACGACCGCGCACTCTTGTCAACGCTGGCAACGCCGTCGTAACGTCCTGGTCGTCCGAGATACATCGGAGGAATGGCCTGCACCTTCCGGTACATGCATTCGACTCGCACAGTGCGGCCGTTAGGCCTCCCCCCCGTCCCTCGGGCTGCCCTCACTCACGCTCCCTTCTGACGTGATCTGCACGTGCCTTGTGCCGGATTAGCAGCGTGCCCGGCCAGCGGCCTCGCCCTCCCCCCCCCGCAGGCGAGTACGCCACCTTCCACCGTCGCCCGGCGGCTCCCCGCCCTGCCTGAAGAGAGAACCCGGTCATGAAGCTCGCTTGCACCCGTTCCACCGCCGCAGCCGTCACCGCCGTCCTCGCGGCGATGTCGCTCGCCACCGCATGCAACCGCGAAGGTTCCGACTCGGTCGGCGCTGGCAGCGACAAGCCGGCCATCGGTATCGACCTGCCGCGTTCCGACTCCGACTTCTGGAACTCCTACGCGCAGTACATCGAGAAGGACATCAAGTCCGACGGCGTCAACGCCCTGCCCCGGAGCAACTCGCAGAACGACGTCACCAAGCTGGTGGCCAACGTCCAGGTGTTCCAGAACACCGGGGCCAAGGCCGTCGTCATGGCCCCCCAGGACACCGGCGCCATCGCCTCCACCCTCGGCACCCTGTCGGCCAAGAAGATCCCGGTGGTCAGTGTCGACACGAGACCCGACTCGGGCGACGTCTACATGGTGGTCCGCGCCGACAACCGGGCGTACGGCACCAAGGCGTGCGAGTACCTCGGCAAGCAGCTGGGCGGCGAGGGCAAGGTCGCCGAGTTTCAGGGGGCCCTGGACTCCATCAACGGACGCGACCGGTCCGAGGCGTTCGCGCAGTGCATGAAGACGAAGTTCCCGAAGATCAAGGTCTTCGAGCTGCCCACCGACTGGAAGGGCGACGTGGCCTCCGCCAAGCTGCAGTCGCTCCTGGCCCAGCACCCGGACCTGAACGGCATCTACATGCAGGCCGGCGGTGTCTTCCTGCAGCCCACCCTGGCGCTGCTGGAACAGAAGAAGCTGCTCAAGCCGGCGGGGGAGGAGGGCCACATCACGATCATCTCCAACGACGGCATCCCGCAGGAGTTCGACGCCATCCGCAAGGGCCAGATCGACGCCACAATCTCCCAGCCTGCAGACCTGTACGCCAAGTACGCCCTCTACTACGCCCAGGCCGCGATCGACGGCAAGACCTTCAAGCCGGGTGCGACCGACCACGACTCCACGATCGTCAAGATCCCGGGCGGTCTGGAGGACCAGCTGCCCGCCCCGCTGGTCACCAAGGACAACGTGGACGACAAGTCCCTGTGGGGCAACAACGTCGGCTGACTGCCGGCAGCTCACACCCACGGTGTGGAGAGACGGGCGATCCCCTCTCCCCACACCGCTTCACACCCGGCGTTGCCCGGCCCCACTCCGCACACGAAGGACGGTATCCACCATGGCGGACACCGCGACCGCCCCGGCGACCGGCCCCGGGCATCCGGCCCCGGTGGCCGAGGCGACCGGCATCAGCAAACGGTTCGGCGCGACCGTCGCCCTGCGCGACGCACGGATCAGCATCACCGCGGGCGAGTCGCACGCCCTGGTCGGACGCAACGGCGCCGGAAAGTCGACGCTCGTGTCCATCCTCACCGGCCTCCAGCGGCCCGACACCGGTTCCCTGCGCTTCTCGGGTGAAGCGGCGCCGGCCGTCGGCGACATCGACGCCTGGCGCTCCCGCGTCGCCTGCGTCTACCAGCGCTCCACGATCATCGGTGACCTGACCGTCGCCGAGAACCTCTTCCTGAACCGGCAGAGCGCCGGTGCGGTGCAGCCCATCCGCTGGAAACAACTCCGCGTGCGCGCCGAGGAACTGCTCGGTGAGTACGGTGTGGCCGTCAACCCCGCCGCGCGGGCGAAAGACCTCACCGTCGAACAGCGGCAGTTCGTCGAGATCGCCCGGGCGCTGTCCTTCGGCGCCCGCTTCATCATCCTCGACGAGCCGACCGCCAAGCTCGACGCCCGCGGCATCAACCGCCTCTTCGCCAAGCTCCGCGACCTCCAGGACCAGGGCGTTGCCTTCCTGTTCATTTCCCACCATCTGCAAGAGGTCTACGACCTCTGCAGCACGGTCACGGTTTACCGCGACGCGGCGCACATCCTCACCGCGCCAGTGGCAGAGCTCGGCCACCAGGAACTGGTGGAGGCCATGACGGGCGAGTCCGCCTCCGCGAGCAACGCCCTCGTGAGCGCGCCTCCCGCGGCGCGGACCGGCTCCGCGGAGCTGGTCTCGATCGACGGCCTCACGCTGACCGGTGCCTGCCAGAGCCTGTCCCTGTCGGTCCGCTCCGGTGAGGTGGTCGGACTCGCCGGAGCGGCGGCCAGCGGCAACGTGCAGGTGGGCGAGGCGGTCGCCGGACTCCACCGGGCCGAGGACGGCAAAATCTCGGTCACCGGCAGGACCGTGCGGACCGGCAGTGTGCCGTCCGCCCTCGCTGCCGGGGTCGGTCTGGTCCCCGAGGACCGCCATCTACAGGGACTGGTCAACAACCGCAGTGTGGCGGAGAACGCCACGCTGACCGTCACCGACCAGCTCGGCCCGTTCGGCACAGTCCTGCCCTCCCGGACCAGGACCTTCGCCCAGCGCATGATCCGGGATCTCGACATCAAGACCCCCGGAGCCGCTACCCCGGTCTCCGCTCTCTCGGGCGGCAACCAGCAGAAAGTCGTCGTCGCGCGCGCCCTCGCCACCGACCCGCATGTCCTGGTGGCCATCCGGCCCACCAACGGCGTGGACGTCAAGTCCAAGGAGTTCCTGCTCGGCAGGATCCGGCAGATCGCCGACGGCGGCAAGGCCGCACTGATCGTCTCCGACGAACTCGACGACCTCAGGGGATGCGACCGAGTCGTCGTCATGTTCCACGGCCGGGTGGTCGCCGAGTTCGACCGCGGCTGGAAGGACGAACACGTCGTCGCCGCCATGGAAGGCGTCGGCGCCACCACCGCATCCGGTACCGACGAGCACGGAAGGTAGTCATGTCCGCCACCACAGAACTCACCGAGCCCGCAGCGAGTGCGGCGGAGCCGGCCGCCGCGGACACCGCCCGTCGCCGGGTCGACCTGGGCCGCTTCCGTGAGCTGTCCCTGGTCCCGGCCATCCTCGTCCTGATGCTCATCGGGTTCATCGTCTCGCCGGCCTTCCTCACCTCCGACAACCTCATCGGCGTGCTGCAGCAGTCCACCGAGCTGAGCCTGCTCGTCCTCGCCACGACGTTCATCCTCATCAGCGGACGGATGGATCTGTCCCTGGAGTCCACCATCGGCGTGGCGCCCGTCATCGCCGTCTGGCTCGTACTACCCACCAGCGGCGGCCGTTTCATGGGGCTCGGGCTGTTCCCCGAATGGATGGCGGTCCCGCTCTGCCTCCTGGTCGGCGCGGCGATCGGCGCCGTCAACGGCTTCCTCATCCTCAAGCTGCGCCTCAACGGGTTCATCGTCACCCTCGGCGCCCTGACCATGCTGCGCGGACTCCAAGTGGCCCTGTCCGAGGGCCAGTCCATCGTGGAGCTGCCGTCTTCGTTCACCTACCTGGGCAAGGCCTCATGGCTGGGTGCCCCGGCCGCCATCTGGGTCTGCGCGATCCTGTTCGCGGCGGGCGGCGGCGCGCTGGCATGGCTCCGGCACGGCCGGGCTCTGTACGCGATCGGCGGCAACCCGGAGGCCGCCCGCACCGCCGGCATCCGCGTCGACCGCATCGTCTGGATCGTCCTCATCATCGGCAGCGTGCTCGCCGCGTTCGCCGGCATCCTCTACAGCGGCCACTACGGCTCCATCTCCGCCACCCAGGGCAGCGGCTGGATCTTCCAGGTCTTCGCCGCGACCGTCATCGGCGGTGTGAGCCTCAACGGCGGCAGGGGCTCCGTCTTCGGCGCCCTGACCGGTGTGCTCACCCTTCAACTCGTCGTCAACGTCATGACGCTGGCCGGCGTGCCTCCGCTGTGGAACCAGTTCCTCAACGGCGCGATCATCATCGTCGCTCTGATCATCTCCCGCTTCGCCTCCGGCGAGAAGCAGGAGTAGACGCAGGCTCGCAGGCAGCTCCGCCCGGGCGCTCGGAGGCGGACCGGGCGGAGCACGACGGCCCTCTACGCCCCCCCACAGAGAGGCACCCTCGTGGCACTGACGGACGAGGCGATGGACAAGATCAAGGCGATGATCGTCGCCGGGGAACTCGCGCCCGGCTCCCGCCTGCCCAAGGAGGACGTCCTCGCCGGCCAGCTCGGCCTGTCGCGCAACTCGCTGCGCGAGGCGGTCCGGGCGCTGACCGCCATGCGGATTCTGGTCACGCGGCAGGGCGACGGCACTTACGTCTCCAGCCTGGAGCCCCACCTCCTCCTGGAGACCCTGTCCTTCGCCGCCGACGTCTCCCACGGGCGTACCGCCCTGCAACTGCTCCAGGTACGCAGACTGCTCGAATCCCAGGCAACCGGACTGGCCGCGTCCGTGCTGCAACCTCACGACCTCCAGGAACTCCGCGACATCCTCGACCGGTGCCGCTCCGCCGTCACTGTCGAAGAGTTCGTCGCCCACGACATCGCCTTCCACCTGCGCATCGTGGAAGCGGTCGGCAACCCGGTGCTCTCCATGCTTCTGCAGGTGCTCTCCACCCGCACCCAGCGGGTACGCATCGTCCGGGGCAGCCGGACCCGCGCCGCGCTGGACAGCGCCCACCAGGACCACGAGGAGATCCTCAGCGCGCTCCAGGCACGCGATGCGCTGCTTGCGGTCTCCGCCGCGACGGTTCACATCACCGCCGTCGAGCAGTGGCTGGCGACAAGCCTCGTCGACGATCCTCTCCGCCCGATCGACGGCTGATGGCCGCTCTACTTGTCCCAGTCCCTGTCGTGCTGGCGGCTTGAGCGGCGGTACTGGCCGGGGGCCTGGCCGCGGGCGCGCCGAAAGGCCCGGCTGAACGCGAAGACCGAGGTGTAGCCGACCGCACGGGCGATGGTGTCCACAGTGTCGTCGGTGTCGCGCAGCCGGATGGCGGCCAGGTCCATCCGCCACCGGGTGAGGTAGTCGCCGGGGGTTCGCCCGGTGCTCTCGCGGAAGCGGCGGGTCAGCGTGCTGCGGGAGGTCGCCAACTCCGTCGCGAGCAGGTCGGTCGTCCACGGTTTCGCGGGGTTCTCGTGGAGTCTGGTGAGAGCCACGCTGACCAGTGGGTCGCCGAGGACGCCGAGCCAGGTTCCTCGTGCTTCGGCCGGCTTCTCGGTCAGCCACACGCGGAGCAACTGGATGAGGAGGATGTCGACGAGTCGGTTGAGGACGAACTCGGTGGCGATCTGCGGGTGGGTCAGTTCCCTGGACAGCAGCCGGACGGTGTCGTCCAGACCGCTGCCGCTGTGGTTCGCCCGAAGGTGCACGACTTCCGGCAGCGTCGCGAGAACCTGTGTGGACACCGCCGGGTCGTAGTCGTAGGAGGCACCCAGGATATTGGTGTGCATCTCTCCCGAGCCAACGCGGAGCACGCCGCCGCGGGCCCGGGCATCATCCGCGTCCGTGCACTGCTGGAGGACTACCGCGGCATCGGGGGCACTGCGCAGCGTGTGTCCCGGCCCGTTCGGCAGCAGTACGACATCGTCCGGCATGAGTTGTCGGGGCGGGTGGCCGGGCAGCTCCAGCCAGGCGGTGCCAGAGGCCACGGCGTAGAAGGCCGCGCCGGCGCTGCCGGGCCACAGGATTCCCCACGGCTCGTTCGCCTCGATGCGTGCACCGACGGTGCCTCGGACTCCGCCTACCGCGAGCGTTTCGGCCAGTAGGTCCATGCTCACCAGCGTAGTGCTACAGACAGATATGTTCATGGCCGTTTGAGGCATCGATTCGACCAGCGCACGCTTCATATGGTCGGTGTCATGGAAGAGACGATTGACTTGAACCAGCCGGGGAACGTCTCTTCGGATGCGTGGAACAGCGCCGTGATCGCCGAGTTCCGGGCGAACGGCGGGAACGTCGGCGGCGTGTACAAGGGCTTGTCGCTGATCTTGGTCCACCACATCGGCGTGAGGTCCGGCATCGAACGTACAACGCCACTGGTCCCGTTCTGCCAGGACGACCGGCTCTTCGTCTTCGCCAGCAGGGCCGGTGCCGACGAGCACCCGGCGTGGTACTACAACTTGGTGGCCCACCCGACGACCATCGTCGAGTTCGGCACCGATACATTTCCGGTGGTCGCGAGGGCGCTCACGGGTGCCGAGCGGGACGAGATCTACGCCAAGCAGTCCGCTGTCCAGCCGGCGTACGCCGAGTTCCAGCGCCAGACCAGCCGGGTCATCCCGGTGATCGAGCTGCAGCGAACCCAGTAATTCCGGTACAGAGGCTTCTACGGCGGATCCCCGAGTGCGTCCTGGGGTGCCGGCCAGGACAGTGATCGCACAGCCGATGCCGAATCCTCGGGTACCTCCGCCTGCCGGTCCGAACCAGAGGATCACTGGCCCGTACTCGGCGAGCGTCATGGCCCACCAACGACA
This sequence comes from Streptomyces sp. CA-210063, assembly GCF_024612015.1. Lineage (NCBI taxonomy): Bacteria > Bacillati > Actinomycetota > Actinomycetes > Kitasatosporales > Streptomycetaceae > Streptomyces > Streptomyces sp. CA-210063. The sequence goes on along the minus strand of NZ_CP102512.1, from coordinate 1,245,746 downwards.
AGGTCGGCGGGCAGTGGGGCGGTCATTGGTCAGTAGGCACGCCGATCCCGAATAGATCATCGACGGCACCGTGGCCGTTGCAGTGATCGTCACGTAACTCCGAGGCAGCGTCCGAGAGCCTCCAGAATCGCCTTCACACCCCGGCCCGAAAGGTCAGGAGCGTCGGTCACTGCGGAGCCTGCTCGCGCGATGCCGCCGTCTCCCCGGGACCGATCCGGCCGTGCCCTCGGCGGCCGCCGGATACATTGCGGCCATCTTGTTCGACGCAGCAGGAACCGTCCGCAGTTGATCGAGTGGCGCCAGGTATCTGCTGGGGCGCACGGCGGAGGAAGCCTGCGGTCGTCCGGTCTCGACGCTGCTGATGGACCCGTCACGCCTGAATCCCCCGGAAGCGGGGAGCGACACGGTGTCCTTGTCGTTCGCGCCAGGTCATGCAGTCGATGCTGTCTGGTCGGTGGCCGGGGTTCGCCCCGCCGCCGGGCTTCGAGCAGCCAGCAGCGCGGCGCCGAGGTCCGCCACCGTATGGGGATCCGAGAGGGAACGTCCGGTCAGCTCCTCGACGCGGCGCAGGCGGTAGCGGACTGTGTTGGGGTGGACGTAGAGGCGTTGCGCCGTGGTCGCGGCGGAGCTGCCGGCGTCGAACCAGTGCTCCAGGGTGTCCAGGAGACGCGTGCGTTCGAGGCCCGGTAGGTCGAGTACGGGCTTCAGGACCACGTTCATCAGGTGAGTGGCCTCCGCGGGGGCGGCGGCGACGAGCATGGCGAGGGGATTGTCGTCGAAGCGGGCGACGCCCGGGCCGCCGCCCGGCAGTCCCGCCAGGGCCAGCCGGGCGAAGCGCAGGGCTTGTGGTGTGTCCCGCAGCGAGGAAAAGCGGGGACTGACCCCCGCGCGGGCGCCGGCCCGGCGCAGGATGCGCAGGCCGGTGGCCTCCGCCTCCGGTGCGCCGACGGCGATGAGGCCGATCTGCTGATCCGCCAACAGCCGCCAGGCCGAGGGCAGGTGTGCATGGCGCAGCGAGGCTTCCACGCCCGGCAGAGGTTCCTCGCCGGGGGAGTCTGCGGCCGCCGCGACGACACAGTAGGGGCCGCGTTCCGGCAAACCGAGTTCGCGGGCCGCGTCCCACAGTGTGATGCGGTCGGCGATCACACCGGAGAACAGCGCCTCGACCAGTGCCGAGCGCCGGGCGCCGCGCTGCACGGCCAGCTCGGCGGTGGTCTCCCGGTGTGCGGCCGCCACGGCCTCGGCATAGAGCCCGAACAGGTGCCAGATCTCCGCTGACCGGTCCACGAGTTGTGCGTCGGGGACCGTGGTGTGGGTGCGTGCCTGGGTGAGGATTTCCGACCACACGAACTCGAAGCCGATCCGGTACGCGTGCAGGATGTCCGCCAGCGGCATGCCCTGCTCGGCGCGGATCCTGCCGGTCTCCCGGGCGGGGCCGGGATCCGGTGCGCCGGAACGGCGCAGATGCCTCAGGACCAGGTCCGCGTTCGCGGTGCAGGACCGGCGCAGCGAGTCGAACGGGATGAGTGACTCATCCGCATACGCGGGGACGTCCGCGCGAATGCGTTCCGCGATCCGCTCACCCAGCTCGGGAAGCCGCTCGTGGATCGCCGCGATCACGTCGGCAAGGTCCATCACCGCAGCTTAATGCGCCTGTCTTGTTCGTGGGAACAGTTGTGGGCGGGTGATGGTGTCGCGCGGCCCATAGGCGACGGCGGTGGTTCGAAGCACGATGGCGCCCACGTGAACAACGGATTTCAACGGTGAGTTCGTGGAGGCGGTCATGGCGAATCTGGCGGAATTTCTGGTGCAGACGGCGGCCCGGCAGCCGGAACGGCCCGCACTGCGGCTGGGGTCGCACATCACCTCCTACACGGAGCTGGACGAAAGCAGCGCCTGTGCGGCCGCGCTGCTGCGGGCCGAAGGCGTACGGCCCGGAGACCGGGTCGCCCTGATGCTTCCGAACGTCCCCGAGTTCGTCGTGCTCTACTACGGCGCGCTCCGGGCCGGCGCGATCGTGGTGCCGTAGAACCCGCTGCTGAAGGAGCGGGAGACCGCGTACCATCTCAGCGACTCAGGCGCCGTGCTGCTCTTCGAATGGCACCAGGCGCCGGGAGAGGGCGTGCAGGGAGCGGCTGCCGCCGGGGTACGGCGCGTGGCAGTGGAGTCTTCGTCCTTCGCCGCGCTGCTGGCCGGGCACGAGCCGCTGAGCGAGGTGGCGCGGACGGCGGACGACGACGTGGCTGTCCTGCTGTACACGTCCGGCACCACCGGCAAGCCCAAGGGCGCCGCGCTCACCCACGGCGGACTGCGGCACAACACCGAGGCCAATGAGGTGCACGTCCAGCGGATGACGGCGGACGACGTGGTGGTGGGCTGTCTGCCTCTGTTCCATATCTTCGGCCAGATCTGCACGATGAGCGTGGCCGTCTGCAGCGGCGCCTCGCTCACGCTCATCCCGCGCTTCGACCCGCAGACCGTACTGGACGCCATAGTCCGCGACCGGGCGACGGTCTTCGGGGGCGTGCCGACCATGTACGCGGCCCTGCTGCAGCACCCGACGGACGCGGACGTGTCGACGCTGCGGATGTGCGTCTCCGGCGGCGCATCCCTGCCGGTGGAGGTGCTGCGCGGCTTCGAGGAGCGCTTCGGCTGCGCGGTGCTGGAGGGCTTCGGCATGTCCGAGACGAGTCCGGTGGTGACGTTCAACCATCTCGACCGGCCCCGCAAGGCCAGCTCGATCGGCACCCCGATCCAGGACGTGGAGGTCCGGCTGCTGGACGACATGGGTCAGGACGTCGCCCCCGGGGAGATCGGCGAGCTGGCCGTGCGCGGTCCCAACCTGATGAAGGGCTACTGGAACCGTCCCGAGGAGACGGCGATCGCCATCCCGGACGGCTGGCTGCGCACCGGCGACCTGGCCCGGCGGGACGAGGACGGCTACCTCTACATAGTCGACCGGAAGAAGGACATGATCATCCGCGGCGGCTACAACGTCTACCCGCGCGAGGTCGAGGAGGTTCTGCACGAGCACCCGGCCGTCGCCCTCGCCGCGGTGGTGGGTGTACCGCATCAGGAACTCGGCGAGGAGATCGCGGCCGCGGTGGTCCTGCGCCCGGGGGTCCAGGCCACGGCCGAGGAACTGCGGCAGTACGTCAAGGACCGGGTCGCGGCCACAAGTACCCCCGTGCTGTGTGGCTCATGGACACGTTGCCGATGGGGCCGAGCGGCAAGATCCTCAAGCGGCACATCAGCGCGCCGGCGTCGCCGGAGCCGACTGTCTGACTGCGCAGCCACGAGCGATGGTGAGGCACCGTGTACGGTGCCTACGACCGTCGGCATTGCTGCTGCTCTGTTTATCGGGCCCCTCAGCAGGGCGGTGATGTCGAGGCCGGATTGCCAGGTTGTATCCGGCGCCGTTGCCCGGAACCGGCGGGCATGGTCAGTTATCCAGCCAGGTGACCGCATCTATGCCGATTCATCCCCCGCAGGGCCACCTGTCGGCCCGCCGTGGCGACTGCTGCTAGTGCGCTCCCTGCCCGGGGGCGACGCACACGGGAGGCGCGCGACGCGCCGCGGTAGGCAACGGACGGTGCCAGGTGAGTCGGTGGTGCACACCTCTAGACATCGGATCTATCGTCCCGCAAAGATGACAACGCCCTCGATAGATCTTGATGCGGCTGTCACTCCCCCGTGAAAGAGCCGATGAATGTGCCCTGGGAGATCTCACTGTGATCAATGAATCCCAACCGCAGCGACGAAGCGTCCTCAAGTTCGGCGGTGCCCTCGCCCTGGCACCTCTGATCACTCAGCTGACCGGCGTAACCTCTGCGGGACAGGCCGTCGCAGAGACCGACGCGCCGGCGGCTGTCCAATGGCCGACCTTGTCGCGCAAGGCGCTGAAGTATTCCGTCCCTGCCACGGACTGGCAGTCGCAGGCCCTGCCGATCGGCAACGGCCGGCTCGGCGCCATGCTCTTCGCCGATCCCTACGAGGAGCGCATCCAGTTCAACGAGCAGAGTCTTTGGGGCGGTGTCAACAACTACGACAACGCCCTCGCGGGCAAGCCGGACAGCGCATTCGACACCGGCATGACCGGCTTCGGCTCGTACCGGAACTTCGGTAACGTCGTCGTTTCCTTCGCTCCCCGTGCGAAGGTCACGGCCCCGGGGGGACCGTACAACACCTCCTCGTCGGAGGGTGTCGACAAGACGTACGACGGCAACTCGAGCACCAAGTGGTGCATCGTGGGGCCAGGCTCGAAGGTGCAGTGGCAGGCCGAGCTCCCCGCCCCAGTCGCGGTCGCGTCCTACAGTCTGACCAGTGCCAACGACGTGCCGCAGCGCGACCCGCAGGAATGGACGCTGTCCGGTTCCGCCGACGGCGCCACCTGGACCACGCTGGACAGCCGCACTCTGGCGGCGCCCTTCGAGAGCCGCGGCCAGACAAGGGCATTCACCTGTGACAACACCGCGGCCTACCGCTTCTACCGGTTCGACTTCGTCCCCAAACCAGGGGTCAGCCACTTCCAGCTGAGCGAGATCGGTCTGTCCGGCGCCGACCTCGGCGGGGGCGGTTCGATATACCTGTCGTCGCCGAGCGGGCACTCCAAGGGATCCGGCGGCGGGACCGGGTCCCAGGCCACGGACATCTCGAGTTCGGTGGACCGCGATCCGGCCACGGTCTGGCGGGTCGACGCCGCCGCGCCGGCGGTCGTCTGGCAGGCCGACCTGCCCCGAGCGGTCGCCGTCACCTCGTACACGCTGACGGCGGCCCCCGACCGTCCGCAGGACGACCCCCGGCGATGGGCACTGGAGGCGTCGCAGGACGGGCATGCTTGGGTGACCCTCGACACGCAGAACCCCGGGGCGCCCTTCGCCGGCCGCGGCGAGAGACGGACCTTCCGGATCACCAACAGCACGGCCTACCGCGTCTACCGGCTCACCCTGACCCCCGGCGCCTCCTCCACAGGCTTCCAGATCGCGGAGATCGCGCTGGAAGGCAAGGGCTTCGACACGCGCACGCAGCGCACGGTCGTCGACTACCAGCGCACCCTCGACTTCGTTGAAGGTGTCCACGTCACCCGCTTCGGCGCGCCGGGACGACGTGTCCTGCGCGAAGCCTTCGCCGGCCGGTCCGCGGACGTCATGGTCTTCCGGTACACCTCTGACGGTGCCCGGGCGCTCTCCGGAGCGATCTCGCTGACGTCCGGACAGGACAAGGCCCCCACGACCGTCGACGCCGATGCCGGGCGAATCGCCTTCAGCGGTGTCATGGGCAACGGGCTCAAGCACGCGTGCACCGTCCGGGCCGTGCAGAGCGACGGTGACCTCCGCGCCGACGGGTCGGTGCTCCGGTTCAGCGGCTGCACGACCCTGACCCTGTTCCTCGACGCCCGCACCGACTACAAGTTCGACGCCGCCGCCGGATGGCGCGGAGCCGATCCGGAACCGGCTGTCGCCGCAGCGCTCGACAAGGCGGCCGCCCGGTCCTACGACGAGCTGCGCGACGAGCACACTGCCGAGATGCGCGCTCTCATGAACCGTGTCTCGGTCGACTGGGGTACCTCCGACGACGCCGTCGTCGCTCTGCCGACCACCGCCAGACTGGCGCGCTACGCGGCGGGTGGGGAGGATCCGACACTCGAGCAGACGATGTTCGACTACGGCCGGTACCTGCTGATCAGTTCCTCTCGCCCCAACGGCCTGCCCGCCAACCTCCAGGGCCTGTGGAACGACAGCAACCAGCCGGCGTGGGCCTCCGACTACCACACCAACATCAACGTCCAGATGAACTACTGGGGAGCCGAGACGACGAACCTGACGGAGTGCCATGAGGCACTCGTCGCCTTCATCGAGCAGGTGGCGGTGCCCAGTCGTGTGGCGACCCGCAACGCCTTCGGCAAGGACACGCGCGGCTGGACCGCCCGCACCAGCCAGAGCGTCTTCGGCGGCAACGCCTGGGAGTGGAACACCGTCGCGAGCGCCTGGTACGCGCAACACCTGTACGAGCACTGGGCGTTCACCCAGGACCTGGTCTACCTCCGCACCGTCGCCTACCCGATGATCAAGGAGATCTGCGAGTTCTGGGAGGACCATCTCAAGGAGCGCGAGGACGGACTCCTCGTCGCACCGAACGGCTGGTCCCCCGAGCACGGGCCGCGCGAGGACGGCGTGATGTACGACCAGCAGATCATCTGGGACCTGTTCCAGAACTACCTCGACTGCGAGGCGGCGCTCGAGGCGGATCCCGCCTACCGGGCCAAGGTCGCGGACATGCAGGCGCGCCTCGCACCGAACAAGATCGGCAGGTGGGGTCAACTGCAGGAGTGGCAGGAGGACATCGACAGCCCCACCGACATCCACCGCCACACCTCGCACCTCTTCGCGGTCTACCCGGGCCGCCAGATCACCCCGAAGACGCCCGACTTCGCGGCCGCCGCCCTCATCTCGCTCAAGGCACGCTGCGGCGAGAAGGAAGGCGCCCCGTTCACGGCCGGGACGGTGTCGGGCGACAGCCGCCGCTCGTGGACCTGGCCCTGGCGGGCGGCCCTCTTCGCCCGCCTCGGTGACGGGCAGCGCGCCCAGATCATGCTGCGTGGACTGCTGACCTACAACACGCTGCCCAACCTGTTCTGCAACCACCCGCCCTTCCAGATGGACGGCAACTTCGGCATCTCGGGCGCCGTGGCGGAGATGCTCCTGCAGAGCCACGACGGCGTCATCCACCTGCTGCCCGCCCTGCCGAACGCATGGAAGGCCGAGGGTTCCTTCACCGGACTCCGCGCCCGTGGCGGCTACGAGATCAGCTGTCAGTGGCGGGACGGGAAGGTCACGTCCTACGAAATCGTGGCCGACCGGGCGCGCAACCGGGGGAACATCACCGTGCGGGTGAACGGCGCCGACAAGAAGGTGAAGCCGATCAAGCCCTGACGGCGGCACCGGATCGCTGCCACGGCCATGCCGACGGCCGTGCACCGCCCGAAGCGGAGCGGCTCGGGCCGTCGGCATGGCCGCTGTCCACACCGGATCCTGTCGACCGGCGCCGGAACACGTCACGTCTGAGGCGACCGTTCGGTATCCCGGGTGCGCGATCCGAGCCGGATCAGGCGGCGCGGCCGGCCTGAGTGCGGCTACGGTGTCGACCTGCGGCGAGCCCGGTGACGGGCCGCCCGCAATCACCTCACCAGGCGGGCCATCGCCGACCACGTGGGAGGTGCCGTAGACGTCGCCCACAAGCGACAGCAGGGACGGACACCACCCGCACCCGGCCACGCGTACCAACCACCCAACACGGTTGTACATTGCGCAGTCCGATATCAGTTGACCGTCGGCATCGTCGAGAGGGCCGGACAGCAGAATCTCGTCGCGGCTGGGAGTGCGGAAGGCGGGTAGGCCGCCCCAGCAACAGCAACAGCAACAGCAACAGCAACAGCGGGCACCGCCGGGTGCTCGCCTATCTGAACAGCCAGGGGTTGGGACCGGTCCCTGGGTCCGGCCCCCGCGTACGCGACGAGGTAGCCGCTGCACGCCAGGGCCGCGGTGGGCCAGGCTTCGCAGCCGCCGAGAACTGTCAGTCGCATGCAAGGACCGTGGAGCCGGGTCCGGCAGGCCGGTTGGTGATCAGTCCTTGCCCATCTGGTCCTCGGGCGAGAGGTGTTCCACCGTCCTGCCGGTCTCGGTGAACGTCCGTGTCACATGGCCCGAGGAGTACACCCACAGAATGCGCAGCGGGGTGCTGCCGATGTTGCGGAAGAGATGCGGGATCGGCGATGGAATGTAGGTGGTGTCGAATTTCTCCAGCCTGGTCACCTCGCCGTCCACCCAGACCTCCGCCTCGCCGTCGAGGACCGTGACGTGCTCGTCGCAGTTGTGCGAGTGCAACGGCGCGCCGGAGCCGACCGGGTACACGCTCATCCCGCTGGTGATGCGGTTCTCCCCGCCCGCCGAGGGAGTGGTGATCAGCGGCGTGGTCAGCACGGCTCCGCCTCGGTCGAGCAGCGGCACCGACGCGACCTTGATGATGGTGGTCATCCGGGGTTCCTCTCCACTTCACGCTGTTGCGTCGAACGACGTTAGGCCGCGCCCGCGTGAATGGGTGCCCTCCAGCGTGCAGTTTTACCTTGCATTCCGGGAGGGGTGAGCTCTTCCGGCCCGGCGGTACCGTCGGCTCGCACCGCACGGCTTTCGGATCCGTGCCGGAAACGCGCCGGAAAGCAAAGGCAGGTATCGGCCAGATGAGGCTCCCCGTTCTCAGCGAAGAGGAAATGGACCCCCGCCAGCAGGAGTTGGCCGCCCGCATCGCCGGCCGCCGCGGCGCGGTCCGCGGCCCCTTCCGGGTCTGGCTGCACAGCCCGGAGATGTGTGAGCGCGCGGAGTCTCTCGGTGCCTTCGCCCGCTTCGACTGCAGCCTCCCCAAGCACCTGCGCGAGCTCACGCTGCTGATGGCCGCCCGCAACTGGGACGCGCAGTACTCCTGGAACGCACACGTCCACCAGGCGATCGAGGCCGGCATCCCGGAGGCAGCCGTCAAGGCCATCGCCGAGAAGCGCGAGGCGGTCTTCGGCAACGAGGCGGACCAGGCCTTCTACCAGTTCTGCCGGGAGGTGCTGGAGGAGCACTTCGTCACCGACGAGACCTTCGCCCGCGCCCATGAGCACTTCGGCTCCAGGGGCCTGGTCGACACCATCGGCGCGCTCGGCAACTTCACCATGCTCGGCATGTGCCTGAACACCTTCCAGGTGGACCTGCAGGCCGGCAAGGAGCCCCCGTTCCCGGACGTCAGCGGCTACGGGCGGGTCGTCGCCGACGGCGACGGGCAGCGGCCGTGACAGCCCGCCGTGACCGGGGCCCCGAGGCCGCGGTCCGCGACCGGGAGGCCGTGGTCCGCGTCCGGGGCGTCACCAAGACCTTCGGCGGGGCGGCCGCCCTCAAAGGCGTCGATCTCGATCTGTACCCCGGTGAGATCCATGCGCTGATGGGCATGAACGGCGCCGGAAAGTCGACCCTGGTACAGGTCCTGTCCGGCGTGCACCAGGCCGATGGCGGCACCATCGAGGTCGGCGGGCAGGCGCACTCCGGGCTGACCGTGCGCAAGGCGCGCAAGCTCGGCATCGCCTGTGTCCCGCAGCGCCGCGAGCTGGCCATGGGGCTGACCGTCGCCGAGAACGTCATGCTCGGCGACCTGCCCACCCGGGGCCGTACCGTGCGCTGGAAGGCCGTCGAACAGGGGGCCCGCGAGTCACTCTCCGGCCTCGGCATCGACATCGACGTGGCGCGCGTCGCCGGGACCCTCACCGTCGCCGAACAGACCATGGTCGAGGTGGCCCGCGAGGTCCGCCGCGGTGGCCGGATCCTGATCCTCGACGAGCCGACCGCCTGTCTGAGCGCCAAGGACGCGGACCGGATCCGTTCACTGGTGCGGACGTTGCGGGACGACGGCGTCGCCGTGGTCTACATCTCGCACTACATCGACGAGGTCATGGCCGTCGCCGACCGGCTCACCGTCCTGCGCGACGGTGCCGTGGTGACCAGCGCCCCGGCCGCCGAGATGGACCCCGCCTCGCTGGTGCGCAGCATGGTCGGCCGGGACGTCGTGTCGCGGCGCCCCGAGCGCCCCGCGCCGAAGGACGACAGCGGTCTCACCGTGCGCGGGCTGAGCCACGGCCGGGCCGTCCGGGACTTCACCGTCGACGTGCGCAAGGGCGAGATCGTCGCCGTCCTGGGACCCGCCGGCGACGCCCAGTCACGTTTGTTCGACCTGCTCTCCGGACGGCAGCGCCCGGACGCGGGGCAGATGTGGGTCGACGGCAGGGCGGTGCCCTTCGGCAAGGTCACCGCCTCGCTCGCCAGCGGGCTGCGCTGCGTCACCGGCGACCGCCGCACCCTCGGCCTGGTCCAGGGCCTGACCCTGGACGAGAACCTGATGCTGGCCGGCGACCGCTTCGCCCGCCGCCGACTGCACCGGCGCGGCGAACTCGCCCGCCGCGCCGCCCCGTTGCGCAGCAGCTACGGCGTGGTTGCCCTCAGCGGCAACCCGCCGGTGGGCGCGCTGTCCGGCGGCAACCAGCAGAAGGTCCTGCTGGGCAAGTGGCTGGAGACCGACCCGGTCGCCTGCTTCCTCGAGGACCCCACCAACGGTGTCGACGTCGCCGCCATGGTCGACATCCACACCCTCGTCGACGAGCTCGCCGCGCGCGGCGTGGCCGTGCTGCTGGCCTCCTCCTCCGCCGAGGAGGTCATGCGCCTCGCCGACCGTGTCGTGGTCGTCAGCGCCGGCCGCACGGTCGCCGAGCACGACATCACCGCCATCACCCGCGACGAGCTCGTCGCCACCGCACTCGGAGGTCAGCCGCAGTGAGCCTCAAGACCCCCTCCGCCACCCCGGACCTCGCCGCGGGCCCGCCCCAGCGCACCGCGTCCCGGATGTCTCCGCGGGCCCTGCTGCAGGTCCCGCACGGCGGCCTTGTCGTGGTCCTCGTCCTGGTGGCGCTGTTCACCGCCCTCCAGGCGGACTCGTTCACCAGCTCGCAGAACCTGCTCAACGTGCTGCGGCAGATCAGCGTGACCGCCGTCATCGCGGCCGGGCTGACCCTGCTGATGACCGCGGGCGGCATGGACTTCTCCATGGGCAGCAACGCGGCCGTCACCGTGTCGGTGGGCGCGACCCTGCTGCACGACGGCCGCCCCACCGCCGTGACCGTGGTCGTCACGCTCGTCCTCGCCACCCTGATAGGCCTGGTCAACGGCCTGGTCGTGACCTTCACCCGGGTCGCCCCGTTCGTCGCCACCCTCGCCTCCGCGATGCTCCTCGACGGCGTCGCCCTGCTCGTCCTGGACGGCGAGTCGATCACCATCGGCCAGCGGATGTGGGCCCTCGGCAACGACAAGGTGCTCGGCATCCCCTACCTGTGCGTCGTCGCGATCCTCGTACTCGCGGTGATCGGCCTTGCCATGCGGTTCACCACCTTCGGCCGGGACGCCTTCGCGATGGGCGGCAACGAGCACGTGGCCCGCCTCAGCGGCATCAACGTCTCCGGACGCAAGCTCGCCCTGTACGCCCTCGCCGGCGGCCTCGCCGGTCTGGCCGGACTGATGCTGCTGTCCCGGCTCGGCGCCGCCGCCCCCAACACGGGCGGACTCCAGCTCCAGTTGACGGCCGTCGCCGCCGTGGTCATCGGCGGCACCTCGCTGGCCGGCGGCCACGGCACCGTCGTCGGCACCGTCCTCGGCGTGGTCCTGCTCGGAGTCGTCGCCAACGCGCTGAACCTGCTCCAGGTCAACAGCTACTACCAACTCGTCGTGACCGGCGGAGTGCTGCTCGTGGCGGCGATCATCAACGAGTTCCAGCGCAAGTCCGCGCCCGGGCATTAGCGCCGCGCGACGAGACCTGCCCACTTCCCCGCAGCCCCCGGTGCGCGCCCCCCCCACGTCCGCAACCTTCTCTTCAACGATGCAGGAAAGGCCAACCCCATGAAGCCCACCACCCGGCCCCGCCGCACCGCCGCGGTCTCGCTCGTCGGCGTCGCCGCCCTGGTGCTGTCCGGATGCGGCGCCGAGGACGACGGGGCGGGCGCCGCCGGCGGCTCGGTCACCCTCGGGTTCGTCAACGGCGCCAACACGCACTTCCACCAGTGTCTGCTCAAGGCCGTCGAGGAGACGGGCAAGGCCGAGAAGGCCACCGTCTACTCCGCCAACTCCAAGCAGGACGCCGGTACGGAGCTGTCCAACATCGAGGACATGATCGCCCGCAACGTGGACGCCCTGATCGTGCAGACGGTCAACGTCGACGCCCTGGAAGGCGACATAGCCAAGGCCAAGAGCGCCGGGATCCCGATCTACCTCACCTCGGTGGCCACCTCGGACCTGTCGGACGTGCTGGGCGTCGCCAAGGTCGACCTGAAGAAGCTCGGCGAGCTGGACGCGGGCTGGATCGAGAAGGACGCCGCCGGCAAGAGCGTGAAGGTGGGCATCGTCGCTGGCGCCCCGGGCGCCGCCTCCGACCTGATGGTGGGCGGCTTCAAGGACGCGTTGCCGTCGACCGCCAAGGTCGTCGCCAACCAGCCCGGGATGTTCAACCCCGCCAAGGCGCAGGACGTCGCCGAGAACATGATCCAGGCGCAGCCGGACCTGGACTACGCCTTCGTCGCCAACGAGGAGATGGCCTTCGCCGTTCGCAAGGCCTTCGACGCGGCGGGCGCCAAGGACGTCAAGATCGTCTCTGCCAACGGTACCGAGGACGGCATCGCCGCGGTGAAGAGCGGGCAGCTGTCCGCGACCGTCGCCAACTCGGCCATGGCCATCGGCCAGACCGCGGTGAAGAACGCCATCGGCCTTCTCGACAAGAAAGCAGGTGTTGACAAGATTGCCAACATTCCTCTTGTCTTGGTCGACAAGGACAACGTGAGCGAAGCACCCCAGTACTGCCCCAAGTAGCGGGCCCACCGGAAAGCGGTGCCTGCCTCACCGTGTTCGAGCCGCATTTGCGCCCTCCGCTCCCGGGTTTCTGTGAGCGGGCGGGAGCCCCCGGAGGAAAACATGGATCGCTTGCTCCTCATGCACAGCTTCGTCACCGTCGCGCAGGTCGGCAGTTTCAGTGGGGCCGCCAAGAAGCTGGGTTCGTCCGGCTCGCTGGTGTCACGGCATGTCGCCGAACTGGAACGGCAGGTGGGGGTCCGGCTGGTCAATCGCACGGCCCGGTCCGTCAGTCTCACCGAACCGGGCCGGCGGTACGCGGAATTCACCGCCCGCATTCTCGACGAGATCGAGGCCGAGGATGCCGGCATAGCTCATCTCCACGACCGCGCCGAAGGCACGCTGAGCATCATCTGCCCGAAATGGATAGGCAGCCTGGATCTTGGTGACGCCATCGCCGCGTTCTCCGCCGCGCATCCGAAAATTCAGGTGCGCTTCGAACTCGGCGGCATGTCCGACCGTACGTACGACTTCCTGGACAGCGGGTTCGACGTCGCCTTCCACACGAGGGACCTGCGCGACTCCAGCGTCCGCCTCAAGAAGATCTCCTCGCTGCCGTTCGTCCTGTGCGCCTCGAAGTCGTACATCGACCGGCACGGCGCCCTCACCCACCCGAACGACCTCGCCGCCCACGACTGCCTGGTGCACGTGAACGACCCGGTCTGGCGCATCGGTCACGGCCATGCGAGCACCCTGCACAAGATCCGCAACATCGCCTTCTCGTCCAACTCCTACATCGCCCTGCAGAAGGCGGCCGTCCACGGCCGGGGCATCGCCCTGCTCCCGCAGCGTCCGGTCTACGACGACCTCGTCTCCGGCGCCCTGCAGGTCCTGCTTCCCGACCTGGCCGTGCCCGACCGGCCCCTGTTCGCGATCTACGGCCCCGGGCAGGACACCCCGCGCAAGGTGAGCGTGTTCCTGGACTTCCTCGCCGAGTGGTTCTCGCAGAATCCCATCCCGGCGATCCGGCCGTAAGACCGCTCTTCACCGCAAGAAACGTTTGCGTACCTCGTGCGGCTCGGGTCATTGAGGGTCCCGCGACCCGAAACCTACGCTCACGAGGCGACCCGGAAACGAGGAGTCCATGGGAATCCAGAGAATCGAATCGGTCACCTACGGCATCGACGACCTCGACGAATGCGTCCGATTCTTCGAGGACTTCGGGCTGTTCCTGGTGGAGCGGACCGACGAGCACGCGGTGTTCGAGACGCTCACCGGGCAGACGCTCCACCTGGACACCGAGCCGGGCCCGCTGCTGCCGCCCGCCGTGGAGGACGGCCCCACTCTGCGCGAGGTGGTGTGGGGCGTCGACACCCCGGAGGAACTGGAGCGGCTGGTGGCGACGGCCGGCAAGGACCGGGGGATCCGGGAGAGCGCCGACGGCGTACACCACACCGTCGACGAGACCGGCTTCGGCGTGGGCCTGGCCCTGGCCCGTCCCAAGGACGCCCCGGTGACCCCGCGCCCCGCCAACGCGCTGGGGAACGTCAACCGCTGGAACACCGCCCTGGAGCCGCTGGGGCGCGCGTATCCGCTGCGCATGTGCCACGTCGCCCTGAACATCCCCAAGCCGGGCAAGGACGACGCGGTCGCCTTCTACACCGAGCGCCTCGGCTTCCGGCCCACCGACGTGGTCGAGCCGATGGGCGTCTTCATGCAGGCCCCGGGCGACGACGACCAGCACACCATGCTGCTGTGCCATCGCCCCGACCGGGCCGGGATCAACCACATCGCCTACGAGGTCCCCGGCTTCGACGACGTCATCGAGGGCGGCAACTACATGATCGAACGCGGCTGGCGGGAAGCCCGCAAGCTCGGCCGCCACACCATCGGCTCGAACGTCTTCCGCTTCCTGCACGCCCCCTGCGGCGGCCGCGTGGAGTACGCCGCCGACATGGACCGGGTCGACGACAGCTACGAGACCCGCGTCCACGAGACCACACCTCCGCACCACATCTGGGCCCTGCGGACGAATCGCGACCAGGATGCCCCGGCCTCCTGAACCGCCACCCCCAGCCTGAGAGGCACCCACCCATGACCACCGACCACGGCTACCCCGCCGTCCGCATGTACATAGCGGGCGAGTGGTGCCAGGGCGCCACCGGACAGACCGCCCCGATCGTGAACCCGGCCACCGAGCAGGTGATCGGAGAGGTACCGCTCGCCACGACCGCCGACCTGGACCGGGCGCTCACCGCCGCCGAAGAGGGCTTCCGCGTCTGGCGCGACACACCCGTCGCCCGGCGCACCGCGATCCTGCACGCCGCCGCCGACCTGATCGCCGAGCGCGCCGCCGAGATCGGCCGTGTCATGACCCTGGAGCAGGGCAAGCCTCTGACGGAGTCGACCGGCGAGGCCGGCCGCACGGCCGAGACCCTGCGCTGGCACGCCGACGACGCCCGCCGCGCGTACGGCCGCATCATCCCCTCGGCCCCCGGCACCGTGCTGACCGTACGGCGTGAGCCCATCGGTCCCGTCGCCGCGTTCGTCCCGTGGAACTTCCCGGTCGGCGGTCCCAACCGGAAGATCTCCTCGGCGCTGTCGGCCGGCTGCTCTCTCGTCATCAAGGCCTCGGAGGAGACCCCGGCCACCGCCGCCGCGCTGGTCGCCTGTTACGCCGACGCGGGTCTGCCGGCCGGTGTCCTCAACCTCGTGTTCGGCGAGCCCGCCGAGGTCTCCGCCCACCTCATCGCCTCCCCGGTCACCCGCCTGGTCGCGTTCACCGGCTCGGTCCCCGTCGGCAAGCTCCTCGCCGCCGAGGCCGGCAAGGTCATGAAGCCCTCCCTGATGGAGCTGGGCGGCCACGCCCCGGTGATCGTGTGCGCCGACGCCGACCCCGTGCGGGCCGCCCGGAAGGCCGCGCAGGCCAAGTTCGCCAACGCCGGACAGGTGTGCACCTCGCCGAGCCGCTTCCTGGTCCACGAGAGCCTGGTCGAGGAGTTCACCGCCGAGTTCGTGAACGCCGCCGAATCGGTCGTCGTCGGCGACGGTCTGGAAGAGGGCACGACGATGGGCCCCCTCGCCAACGAGCGCCGCCTCAAGGCGATGGAGCGGCTCACCGCAGACGCCGTCGCCCGCGGCGCCAAGGTCCTCACCGGCGGCGAACGGCTCGACCGCGCCGGGTACTTCTTCGCGCCGACCGTCCTGACGGACGTACCTCAGGACGCGGAGCTGTTGCACGAGGAGCCGTTCGGGCCCCTCGCGCCGATCGTGCCCTTCGCCGATCTGGACGAGGCGCTGGCGACCGCGAACCAGTTGCCCTACGGGCTGGCCGCCTACGGCTTCACCCACTCCGCCGCCACCGCCGAGAAGCTGTCGGGCAGGCTGGAGGCCGGCATCCTGTCGATCAACCACTGCGGCGGCTCGGTCCACGAGGCCCCCTCCGGCGGGGTGAAGGACAGCGGCTACGGCCGCGAGGGCGGCCCCGAGGCCCTGGACGCCTACCTGGTCACCAAGCGCGTCTCCCACCTGCTGGTGCCATGAGGTACGCGCGCGTCGCGGTCGGCGGCCGGGCGGTGTGGGGCCGCGTGGGGGAGCGGGACATCGAGCTGCTGTCCGGTTCCCCTCTGGACGGTGACCCGCAGGTCGTCGGCGAGACGTCACTTGAGACGGCCGTATGGCTGCCGCCCGTTGTCCCTCCCGTCTTCTACGCGGTCGGCTACAACTACCCGCGCCACATCGCGCACGTCAAAGCCGCGACACCCGAGCGCCCCGAAGTCGGATACCGCGCCAACAACGCGCTCACCGGCCACGGTTCGCCCATCGTCAAGCCCGTCGAGGTCGAGGGCCGCTTCGAGGCCGAGCCCGAACTCGTCGCGGTCATCGGCCGTACGATCCGGCACGCCACCCCCGAGACGGCCCGCATGTCGGTCTTCGGCTGGACCATCGGCAACGACGTCAGCGCCCGCACCTGGCAGCACCAGGACCGCACGTTATGGCGCAGCAAGAACAGCGACACGTTCAAGCCGATGGGTCCCTGGATCGAGACGGACGTCGACGCCCTCGCGCAGACCACGACCCTCCGCGTGAACGGCGAGGTCCGCTCGGAGTTCCCCACCGGCGACATGGTCTTCGACCCCTTCGACTACATCGTCGAGATGACCCGCCACCTCACCCTGCACCCCGGTGACGTGCTGTGGATGGGCGCCGAGTCGACCGGCCGGATCGAGCCGGGCGACACCGTGGACGTCGAGATCAGCGGCATCGGTGTGCTGTCCAACCCCGTACAACTCGAAGGGAAAGCTTCATGAGCGCGGAACCCCGCTACATCCACCACGTCAACTTCCCCACCACCGACCCCGACCGGACCGCCGAGTGGTACACGAAGGTCTTCGGGATGAAGCGGATCATGCCCAAGTCCAACACCAAGGTGGTGCTGATGACCCGGGGCAACTTCGACCTCCACTTCACGCCTGTCGAGGAGATGGAGCGTATGGCGCCCTACCACTTCGCTGTCGAGGTCGATGACTGGGACGACTTCCTGGAGCACCTGAGGGATCTGGGCATTCGGCACACCCGCCCGATCCAGCGCCCCGAGAACCAGTCGAAGTTCTGCTACATCCACGACCCCGACCACACCATGATCGAACTGGTCTGGCACGGCAAGCGCCCCAACTAAACCAGCACGTACGGGAGTTGACCCATGCCCATTGCCGACTCCGACGGCACCTCCATCTACTACGAACGTCACGGCAGAGGCCCGGCGATCCTGTTCGTGCACGGCAGCGGCGGCCACCACGCCGCCTGGTGGCAGCAAGTGGCCGCCCTGCGCGAGGAGTTCACGGTCATCACCGTGGACCTGCGTGGCTTCGGCAAGTCCGACTCGTCCATGCCCGAGTTCGACGGACAGGACTTCCCCGGTGACGTGGTCGCCGTCCTCGACGCCGAAGACCTGACCGACGCTATGCTGGTCGGCCAGTCCATCGGCTCCGTCGCCGCCCTGCGCGCCGGCCTGATGCGCCCTGAGTGTGTCTCGTCCGTCGTCCTCGGTCACTCCCTAGGCGGCATCAGCCACCCCGAGCTCAAGGAGCTGGCCGCCGCCGACCGCGCCGAGGCCGTCAAGCTGCCGGTGATCGACCGCCTGCTGACCAAGCGGTTCCAGCAGGAGCGCGCCGATCTGACCTTCCTGTTCCAGCAGATGGGCACGTTCAACGTCGCCAGGATGCAGGACCTGCGCAACCTCGACACCAACGGCCCGTCGCTGGAGGAGATCCAGGACTCCGGGGTGAAGGTCGCCTTCCTGGCCGGGGAGAAGGACGCGGTCCTCAGCGTCAAGACGGTCACCCGCGCCCACGAACTTCTGCCCGGCTCCCACCTGGAGATCGTCGAGGGCGCCCCGCACTCCATGTACTGGGAGACGCCCCGCGAGTACAACGCGGCGATCGCCCGTCTGCGTCGCACCCTCACCGCCCGCAAGGAAGCCGCATGAGCCCCGTACCGAAGGAAGCAGCATGAGCAGTCTGACCCTGGACGCCGCCGAGGAGATCATCGACGCCGCCCACAAGCGCGCCCAGGCGATGGGCAAGGCGGTGAGCGTCGCCGTCGTGGACGCGGGCGGTTTCCCCATCGCGATCCGCCGCGCCGACGGGGCCCGCCCGCTCACCCCGGACATCGCCCGCGCCAAGGCCTACACCGCGGCGATCATGCAGCGCCCCGGCACGATGCTGAAGAAGTGGCAGGAGAGCCAGCCGGTCTTCTTCTCCCAGCTCTCCCAGCTGCCCGGCGCGGCCATGCCGATCATGGCGACCGAGGGCAGCCTCACCATCAAGAAGGACGGCGAGATCATCGGCGGCGTCGGCATCGCCGGCGGCACCGCCGACGAGGACCAGCAGATCGCCGAAGAGGTCCTCCAATCCCTGGGCTACGAGCTGGAGTTCGCCGCCTGGGGTGTCGCGGGCCAGCCCGCCGGAAAGGACGCGTGAACCATGGCGGATACGTTCAACTACCGCATCGACCACCACGGCAGCCTGGTCCGGCCCGCGGGTCTGGCCCGTGACGACGCCGACGCGGTGGACGCGGCGGTCCAGGACGTGGTGGCGTACCAGCGCAAGCTGCGCTCCACGGTCGTCACCGACGGCGGTTACCCGTACGAGGACTTCCGCAGCCCCGTCCTCGACGGACTCAGCGGGGTGCGCCGCACCGGCGAGACGGACGGCCTCGGGCTCGCCTGCTGGGTCGCCGAGGCGCTGCCGAAGGCTGACGGACCGCTCGTCGCGGACCGCGTCAAGCGCCTTGGCGAACTCACCGCCACAGCCCCGAAGGTCACGCTGCCCGCTCCCTCCTACCTTGCAGCCACGCTGTACGACGCCGAACTCGCCGCCTCCGGGGGGCCTGCCTCCGCCCGCGAACTGGGCGAGGGGTTCGCCGGGATCCTCCGGGCGGAGATCGCGCGCCTGGTCGACGCGGGCGTCCGTCTGATCCAGCTGGACAACCCGCTGCTGCTCGCGGCGACAGCACCGGACGAGGTGTCCGTCGGCGCGCTGTCGTTCGCGGACGCCCTAGCGGTCGACGCACTCGCCGTCCGCCTCGACACCCGCCCCGAAGGGGTCCGCATCGGCGTCTGCCCCGGCTGGGCGGCCCCCGCCTCGGTGGACCGGGCCAAGGCCGAGCGCCTGTACGCGGAAGTGCCCGCCGACCGCTGGGTTCTGCCGCTGCTGACCGGATCCGAGGCGGAACACGACCTCGTACGCGCCCTGCCCGAGGAGCGGGATGTGTGCTTCGGCGTGGTCGACGCCGCCCGCCCAGGGCTGGAGGAGATCGACACCGTACTGGACCGCCTGGACGCGGTAGGTGAGCTGAAGGACCTGGAGGACGCGGCCGTCGCGCCCTCGCGCGGCTTCGCCGACATCGCCGACCGTCCGCTCGTCGCCGTCGATGACCAGCGCCGCAAGCTGGTCCTGGTCGAGACCCTCGCCCGCTACGTCTGGGGCAACGAGTTCTGACCCGGGACCTGCCGAAGGCCGGGAAGCGCCACGTGGGTTTCCCGGCCTTCGGCAGCCGTTACGGCTACAGCACTTCGGCGAACGTCACCGACCGGTCGGTGAGCAGCGGCCACACCGTCTCCACGATCAGTTCCGTGAAGTGCCCGGCGGCCTTGTGCGCCTCGAAGCCGGCCTGGTCGGCGTACTGCTCGTAGAGCACGAAGATGCCGGGCTTGCCCGCCTCCGCGTGCACCTCGTAGGCCAGGTTCGCCGGCTCCGCACGGGTGTGCTCGCGCACCTTCAGCAGCGCGGCGCGCACCGTGGCCTCGTCGGCGGGGTCGCAGTAGTAGCGGGCGATGACGGCGTAGGCCATGTGTGTCTCTCCTCGGCGGGTGTGCGGCTCCCGAGGGCCCGGGGCCCTCCGGCCTGCCGATTCCAGCACGGATCAGCCGCCCGCCGACCTGCGTGCGGCGCAAGCAATGCCTGCCGCCGTGGGGCTGGTGGCCCGTCCCGGCATGGTGTGTTGTCGCATCCGGCCCGCACGGCCGCTCTCTGTGCAGACCGCGTCACCGCGGCGGACGAAGGAAGTGATCTTCATGCGTACTGTGGAAGCCCTTTCCGGCGGGGAGTGGGTGACGACCGGCGACTGGATCGACGTCCACGACCCGGCCGACGTCCGCGCCCCGATCGCCCGCGTCCCCGCCCTCGCCGCCAAGGACGTCACCCGCGCCTACGACCACGCCGAGCGGGCCTTCGCCGGATGGAAGCGCACCAGCCCCTTCGAGCGGGCCCGGATCCTCACCGACGCGGCCCGGCTGATCCGCGAGCGGGTCGAGGAGATCGCCGCCGACGTCACGGCCGAGAACGGCAAGACGCTCACCGAGGCGACCGGCGAAACCCTCAAGGCCGCCGACTTCCTGGAGTACTACGCCGGTCTCGCCCGCCAGGGCTACGGCACCCTCCTGCACGACGTACGCCCGAACCACCGCACCCACACCCAGCGCGAGCCCATCGGCGTGATCCTGGTGATCAGCCCCTGGAACGACCCGCTGATCACCCCGGCCCGGAAACTCGCCCCGCTGCTCGCGGCCGGCAACGCGGCCGTCTTCAAGCCGGCCACCGAGACCCCGCTGTCCGGCCTGCACTTCGCCCGTGCCCTGCACGACGCGGGGCTGCCGGCGGGCGTGCTCAACGTGGTGACCGGGCGTACGGCGGAGATCGAGGAGGCCCTGCTCGACGACCCCCGGATCGTCGGCATCACCTTCACCGGCTCCAACGCCGTCGGCAACCGCATCCGCCGCCGCCTCGCCGACCGCAACGTCCGCTTCCAGGGCGAACTCGGCGGCAAGAACGCCTCCGTCGTCCTCAAGGACGCCGACCTGCCGGCCGCCGCCAAGGCCGTCGTGGCGGCCTCCTTCGGCCAGGCCGGCCAGCGCTGCACCGCCACCAGCCGGGTCGTCGTAGAGCAGCCGGTGTACGAGGAGTTCACCCGGCTGCTGGTGCTGGAGGTGGCGGAGCTGACGATCGGCCCGGGCAGCGACCCGGCGACCACCCTGTGCCCGCTGTCGAGCCCCAAGCAGCGCGACAGCGTCCTCGCCGACATCGACAAGGCCGTCGAGCAGGGTGCCGTCGTCCTCACCGGCGGTACGGCCGACACGGAGGGCGAGCGCGCGCACGGCTGTTACGTCCGGCCGACCGTCCTCGCCCACGTCACCCCCGAGACGGCGATCTGGCGCGAGGAGGTCTTCGGGCCGGTCCTCGCCGTCCGCGCGGTCGACGACTTCACCGCGGCCGTCGACGCCGTCAACGACTCCGACTTCGGCCTCGCCGCCGCCGTCTTCACCCGCGACCTCGCTTGCGCCCACCGCTTCACGGACGAGGCCGAGTGCGGGCAGGTCGCGGTCAACACCACCACCACCGGCTGGGACGTCCACCTGCCCTTCGGCGGCTTCCGCGACTCCGGCACGGCCTACAAGGAGCAGGGCGACGAGGTCCTGCGCTTCTCCACGCGCGTGAAGACCGTCGCCGTCCACTTCGGCGCGTGACGCCCGTACCCCAAGGAGGCACCGCCATGGCTGACGAGACCATCGGCATCGTCGGCGCCGGCATCGTGGGCCTGGCCACCGCCCGGGAGATCGCCCTGCGCCGCCCCGGCACCCGGGTCCTGGTGCTGGACAAGGAGCACGAGGTCGCCGTCCACCAGTCCGGCCACAACTCGGGCGTCGTCCACGCCGGCATCTACTACGCGCCCGGCAGCCTCAAGGCCGACCTGTGTGTACGGGGAGTGTCCCTGCTGCGCGAGTACTGCCGGGAACGCGGACTGCCGTACGAGGAGATCGGCAAGCTCGTCGTCGCCGTCCGCGAGGACGAGCTGGACCGCATGGAGAGCCTCTACCGGCGGGCCAGGAACAACCACGTGCCGGACCTGCGGAAGATCTCCAGGGAGGAGATCAAGGAGATCGAGCCCAACGCGGGCGGCATCGCGGCCCTGCACTCCCCGCGCACGGCGATCACCGACTACAAGGCGATCGCCCGCGCGTTCGCGAGGGACATCGAGACCTCCGGCGGCGAGATACGCCTCGGCTTCCCCGTCACCTCGATCACCCACGTCCCCGGCGGCATCGAGGTCGCCGCCGGCCAGGACCGGGTCCGCGTCGACCGGCTGATCCTCTGCGCCGGCCTGCACTCGGACGCCGTGGCCCGGCTCGCCCAGGACAAGCAGGAGCCGCGGATCATCCCGTTCCGGGGCGAGTACATGCTGCTCAGGCCGGAGAAGACGGATCTCGTACGAGGGCTGATCTATCCGGTGCCCGACCCGCGCTACCCGTTCCTCGGCGTGCACTTCACGCCCCGCGTCGACGGCTCGGTGGAGGTCGGCCCGAACGCCGTCCTGGCCCTGGCCCGGGAGGGCTACACGCGCGGCCGCGTCTCGCCGAGGGACCTGATCGGTCTCGCCGGCTACCCCGGTTCCTGGAAGATGGCCGCCCGGCACTGGCGTACCGGCATCAGGGAGTACCGCGGTTCGTTCTCCACGGCCGCCTTCATGAAGGACGCGGGGCGGTACGTCCCCGGCGTCGGCGTCGGTGACGTGGTCCGCGGCGGTGCGGGCGTCCGCGCCCAGGCGCTGGACCGGGACGGCACGCTCCTGGACGACTTCCGCATCCACCAGGCCGGCCGGGTCACCGCCGTCCGCAACGCCCCCTCGCCGGCCGCCACGGCCTCGATGGCGATCGCCGGACACATCGTCGACGCCGTCTTCAGCGACGCGTGACGACGCGTCGCGCACACAGTAAATGCCCTGCGTGCAGCGGTGTTCCGCGCAACAACAGCTTGCATCCCCAGAGCTCTGCAAGGCCTCGCGTCCCGCCTAGCGTTCCTCCCACACCACACCACCACGCCCCTTGAGAGAAAGAGTTGAAAGCATGTTCGTTGTCGACACCCAGATCCACATCTGGAAGGAAGAGACCCCGGACCGTCCCTGGGTCCCCGGCGCGCGCGAGCGCATCCGCCTCAACGGACACCGCGAGGACCCCTTCTCGTACGAGGAGGCCCTGGAGCTGATGGACGAGGCGGGCGTCAACCGGGCCCTGATCCTTCCGCCGTCCTGGGAGGGCGACCGCATCGACTACGCCCTTGAGGCGTGCGAGGCGTACCCGGACCGCTTCGGCATCATGGCCCGCATCCCGCAGAACAAGCCCGAAGAGGGAAAGGCCATGCTCAAGGACTTCGCCCAGAACCCGCACGTCAAGGGCACGCGCCTGACCTTCCACCGGCCGATCGACCGCAACTGGATGATCGACGGCACCAACGACTGGTACTGGCCGATCGCCGAGGAACTCCGCATCCCCACCATGGTGCACGCCCCGATCTGGAAGCGGGAGCTCGGCGAGATCGCCGCCAAGCACCCCGAGCTGAAGATCATCATCGACCATATGGGCATCATGGCCCGCTGCGTCGACGACGCGATCGGCTACTGGGTCCAGGAGACCGCCGACCTGGCCGCCCACCCGAACATCTACGTCAAGGTCTCCGCGCTCCCGGGCTACTCCACGCAGCCCTTCCCGAACAACAACATCCAGAAGTACGTGCGCGAGATGGTCGACAAGATGGGCCCGCAGCGCTGCTTCTACGGCACCGACATCACGCGGCTGCTCGGCCACGGCATCACCTACACCGACACGATCGAGCAGTTCACCAAGCACTGGGACTTCACGCCCGAGGAGCTTGAATGGATCATGGGCCGCGGTATCTCCGAGGTCCTGAACTGGCCGATCGAGGGCTGAGGAAGCACGGGAGATGACCGACACCAACAACTCTCCGGGGGTCGACGGCGGCGATGCTCTCGTCTCCGCCTTCAACGCCGTCGGCGCCGACTACCTCTTCTGCTCCTCGGGGTCCGAATGGGCCCCCGTGTGGGAGTCCCTCGCCCGGCGCCACCGGGACGGGCAGCCCTGCCCGCAGTACCTGGACCTGACCCACGAGACCGTCGCGGTCGGCATGGCCACCGGCTACGGCCTCGTCAAGCGTCGCCCGCAGGGTGTGCTCCTGCATGCGGCCCCCGGCCTGCTCCAGGGCTCGATGGCCGTCCACGGGGCGCTGCTCGCGGGCGTCCCCATGGTGGTCAGCTCCTCGGAGTCGACCACCTACGGCGACGGCCCCGGGCAGGATCCGGGCGGCCAGTGGTACCGCAACCTGTCCGTCGTGGGCGGTCCGCACGGCGTGGCCCAGCCCTTCACGAAGTGGTCCACTGAGGCGGCCAGTGTCCACACCCTGCCCACCATGATCACGCGGGCGGGGGAACTGGCCTGGCGAGCCCCGGCGGGCCCCGCGTACCTGAACATCCCGCTGGAGATCCTCCTGGAGGAGTGGGACGGCCGCGAGGCCAAGCCGATCGTGCCGCCGGGCTCCACGCACAGCTCGCCCGAAGAGGTCGACCCGGTCGCGCAGATGATCCGGGAGGCCCGCAATCCCGTGATCGTGACGGAGACGGCGGGTCGCGAGGCGGGCGGCTTCGAGGCGCTCGTCGCCTTCGCCGAGGCGTGGCACATCCCGGTCGTCGAACCCGACTCGGCGGTCTGCGGCAACTTCCCGCGCACCCACCCGCTGCACGCCGGCAGCGACATCGGACCGTGGATGGACGAGGCGGACCTGATCCTCCTCGTCAACTGCCGCGCCCCCTTCTACCCGCCGTCGCGCCGCCCCTCCAGGGCACAGATCGTCGTCATCGACGAGGTGCCGCAGCGCCCGCACGTCGTCTACCAAGTGCTGTACGCCGACAGGTACTTGGAAGGAAACGTCGCCAACACCCTGCGCCAGCTCGCCAAGCGGGCCAAGGATCTCGACGAGACCGCCGTGGCCGCGCGTCGCACGGCGCAGGAGGAACGGCACACCGCCGAAGAGGCCGCGATCGCCGCCGCGGAGGCCAAGGCCACGGCCACGGCCTCGGTCCGAGCCGAGGGCATCGACCCGGTGCTCGTCGCCGCCACCCTGCGCAAGCTGCTGGAGGGCCGGGACGGGATCGTCGTCGACGAGACCATCACCCACAGCCGGGTCGTCAAGCGCCATGTGCGGACCGACGCCCCCGACTCGTACTTCTACGTGCAGGGCGGACTCGGCCAGGGCATCGCGGTCGCGCTCGGCGTCAAACTCGCCGCACGCGAGCGCCCGGTGGTGCTCACGATCGGCGACGGTGCGTTCGCCTACAACCCGGTCATCCCGTCGTACGACGCGTCGAAGGCGTACGAACTCCCGCTGCTGGTCGTGGTGTTCAACAACCGTGTCTACAAGTCGATGAACCTCAATCACCGCAGGTTCTACCCAGAGGGCGCTGCCGCCGAGACGGGGGAGTGGCTCGGCACCGATCTGCACCGGCTGCCCCGACTCGCCGCGTTCGCCGAGCCGTTCGGCATGCACACCGAGACCGTCGACGCCCCGAACGCGCTCGCGCCCGCGCTGGAGCGCGCTCTCAAGGCCGTGTCCGAGGGCACGACGGCCGTCGTCGACGTCCTCGTCACCCGCTGATCCGCGAGTCAGCTCCGCCCCACCGGCGAACGAGCCAAGAAAACAGGAGGCACCCGCCACCATGACCGACACACCGACCCCCAAGCCGGGCAAGGTACGCCTCCCCGCCGAGGACCTGCGTATCTTCTCCGCCGCGCTGCTGGAGAAGGGCGGCCTCAGCCCGGAGCACGCCGCCACCACCGCCGACGTGTTCGTCTGGGCCGCGCTGCGCGGCGTCGACTCGCACGGCATCGCCCGCGTCCCCGCCTACCTGGAGCTGCTCGCCAAGGGCGTGGCCAACGCGCAGGCCGAGATCAGCATCGAGTCGACCACGCCGGCCGCCGCCGTCCTGGACGCCGACCGCGCCCCCGGCCCGGTGGCGCTCAGCGCGGCGGCCGAGGAGGCCGTGAGCCGGGCCCGCACCACCGGCATCGCCTCGGTCGGCGTGCGCGGCACCGTGCACACCGGCGCCATCGGCTACTACGTCTCGAAGATCGCCGAACAGGGCATGGTCGGCCTCGGCTTCGTCGCCGGCATGCCCAACATGGGCTACACAGGGGTGAAAGGCCCCGCGGTGGCGACCAGCCCGCTCGCCATCGCCGTACCTACGGATCCGTCGTCGAGCCACGCGCCGCTGCTGCTCGACATGGCGACCGCCACCATCGCGCTCGGCAAGATCCGCCAGGCCAAGGCGAGCGGCACCCCGCTGCCGGAGGGCGCGGCCGCCACCGAGGACGGCACCCCCACCACCGACCCCGCGACGGCCGTCATGCCGTTGCCGCTGGGCGGTGCCAAGGGGTCCGGCATGTCCCTCGCGTTCGAGCTGCTCACCAGCGTCCTGGTCGGTGCGCCGATCTTCGCCGCGTTCCACTCGGACGACCCGAAGGGCCGCAAGCACCGCCAGAACGCCCTCCTCATCGCCGTCGACCCGGCCGCCTTCGGAGGTACGGAGGGCTTCACCGAGGGCGTCGGGGCCACGTTGTCCACGCTCAAGGGCCTGCCGGTCGCAGACGGCGCCGACGGCGTGCACTACCCGGGCGAGCGCAGCGCCGCCGTGGCCGTGGAGCGGACCGAGCACGGCATTCCCGTGGCGCCCAAGGTGTGGCGCGAACTCATGGAGAACGCCGAGAAGTTCGGGATCACCCCGCCCACGCCCCTCGTCTGACCGGGGACGGGATCGGATGTCGCCAGCCATCGGAGGGGACGGTTGGCGACTGCTGTTTCCTCAGTGCCGGACAGCTTCCCGCACATGGCGGTCGATCAGGGAGTAGGTCTCCTGCGCCTTCTGCTCGTCCGAGCCGTCGTAGCTGTGGTCGCCCCGGCCACGTCGTGATGCCTGAGCGGAACCCCGTTGGTTGGGGCGATGCCCGTCAGGTTCGCGGTGTCGGAGGTGAGCGGCGACACCAGCCGGTCAGCGCGCAGCCGTACGTCCGGGACGTTTCACGTGTCGAAGACGTCCGCCATCCAAAGTGAAGATCGGCCGGCAACCGTACGGCGACGATGGCGCGGCCTGCCGTGTGTTGCGCGAGGCTCCGGGTCCGGGTGGACTGACCTTCGCGGAGGAACTCGGAGGAACTCTGTCCCGCCGACGACGTGCTGGGCGGCGCCGGCCGGTCGCCCAGAGTTGCATCCCCTTCATCGCCGTCGACCCGGCCGCCTTCGGCGGCGCGGAGGGCTTCACCGAGGGCGTCGAGGCCACGCTGTCCACGCTCAAGGGCCTGCCGGTCGCCGACGGCGTGTACTACCCGGGCGAGCGCAGCGCCGCCGTGGCCGTGGAACGGGCCGCGCGGGGGATTCCGGTGGCGCCCAGGTTGTGGCGCGAACTCATGGAGCACGCCGAGAAGTTGGGGGTCACCCCGCCCACGCCGGTCGCCTGACCGGAGCGCGGGGAACAGAGGTCGCGGTGCCCGACAGGTCCGCGGTGTCGGCTGGGTGGGCGGGCGACACCAGCCGGTCGGTGCGCAGCCGCACGTCCGGGACGTGCGACGTGTCCAAGACGTCGGCCGTCCAGGGCCGCAGCATTGCTTGGCGGCCTTGGCGCGCTTGCTCCGCGCCCCGGTCGGGACAGTGCAGGACCTGGAGCGCGGTCGAGGGGCCCCCTCCTCCAGCGCCTGGCGGCCACGGCCGCCGCGAGTTCGCTGCCCGTGCTTTTCCCGCCCGCGGTGAGCCGGGCACCGTCCCAGCCGTGCTCGGCGCCGTGTTCGGCGACCCAGCGCACCGGGTGTCCCCGGGGGTGATGATCGTCGGCGGTCTGTTCGTGGTCACCGCCTCGCTGCTGCTGATGACGAGTCTCGACGCAGACACCCCCCTTCGCCGATGTCATTTGGCGATTGGCGGTCCTGGTCCTGGCACGGGCTGCGTCATCACGCCGATGACCGCCGTGGCCGTGGCCTCCGTGCCGCCTCGGCAGGCCGGTATGGCAGCGGCCGGCAACAACGGTTTCCGGCAGGTCCGCAGCGCCCTGGGACCGGCCGTGCTGGGCGCTCTGCTGACCGTCCGGGCCCTCGACGCGTTTCCCGGTCACCTCGCCGCCGCCGGGCTGGCCGGGGCCAGCGCGCCGGCATCACCGAAACAGCTCGGGCCGACGGCCTGAGGGCGGTCGCGGAGATGAACGTCCGTGCCGCTTCGGGGCGCGTACGTGCGCTGGGCGCGTCCATGATCGACGGCATGCCCTGTGCCTGCTCGTGGCGGCGGCACTGACCCTCGTGGCCGCGGTGTGCGCGCTCCTGCTGCTGCCCCGGCCACGTCGGAACCCGGCGGGCAGAATCGGAACCGGGCCGAGCAAGGGCGAGGCGGCCGATTCGTCCCGCCTCCATCCCCGAGGCCGTCGGGGCGCGCCAGGTCACTGCCCTCATGGAGCAGGCGTAGCGGTACGTCGCTCGGTGACGGGCCCGCGCGTCGTCACGCCGACGCGCGGGCCACGATCCGGCCGGGCACCGGGGCCAGCCCCTCCTTGTCGATGCCGAGGGCGCTCCGAGCGGCGAGCCGTCCGAGGACCTCGGCATCGATGTGCACGGTGGTGAGCGCGGGCGTCGACAGGGAGCCGTACTCGGTCTCGTCGAAGCCGATCACCGCCACGTCCTCGGGCACCCGCACCCCGAGGTCGCGCAGGGCGGTCAGGCTGCGCAGCGCGATGTCGTCGTCGAAGGCGGCCAGCGCGGTCACGTCCGAGTGCCCGGCCAGGAACGCCTCGACGGCGGCCGCGCCGACTTCCCGGGGCCGCGGGACGACGAAGCGCTCCAGGGGCGGAAGCTCCAGGCGCCGGGCGGCCTCCCGGGCGAATCCGAGGCGGGCCTCGGTCAGCGGGAACTCGTGGTCGGGCATGGCCATCGCGATCCTGCTGTGCCCGCGTTCGGCGAGGTAGCCGATCTGTAGGGCGGCATTGGCGGCGAACCCGCTGTCCCAGTCCTCTTCGATCGGCTCGTGTCCCTGCATGTAGACCTCGCCCAGCCTGAACACCGCGCGCGGCACGATGGCGTCGAGGATCTTCTGCGTGGCCTCGGGCGCAGAGTGTCCGTGCCGGACGAGAAGAACGTGGTCGTGCTCGGCGAGTTCCTCGTCCAGGCCCCGGACGTAGCTGCGGGAGAAGTTGCCCTCCATCGCCCAGTCCACGTTGAGCACCACGATGCGCGAAGACCCCTCTCGCAGGGCGCGGGCGATCCCATGCGGGACGTACCCCAGGTCGTTGGCTGCCTCCAGGACCCGCTCCCGGGTCGCTGCGGAGATCGTCTGCCGCGGGTCGTCGTTGAGGACGAAGCTCACGGTCGCCCGTGACACGCCGGACACCTTGGCCACGTCGCTCAACGTCACCCGGCCAGAACGGCCCATACGGGAACACTCCTTCTCCGACGGACTGGGCGCGCCCGCCCGCGAGCGGCGTCAAGAAAGTGGCGTCCCAGCTCTAGAACGATTAAGCGCTTGGGGCTAGCCTACGCGACTAGATCGTTCCAGTTCTTACCTACTCCATATCTGTCACTAGATCGATTTAGCGCCTGCCGAGATGCAGGCTCGTCGACGTGAAGCATGCGAGAGGAGCGATGCCCCCATGGCGGCACCGAGTCTTCAGGACGGCATCGACCAGGCAGGCTCCGCCGTACGACTGTTGTGGAAGCCCGACGCCGAGCCGTGGCTGCCGGAGGGCATCGAGGACGAGTACGTGGGGTGGCGCCGGGAGCAGGCCGCCTGGCGCTCGACCGTGGCCTTCCTGGATCTGTCCCACCACATGTCCGACACCTTCGTCGAGGGGCCCGACGCCGTCCGGCTGCTGGAGTCGGTGAGCGCCAACGACTACACGCGCTTCGAGATCGGCCAGGCCAAGCAGTTCGTGCCGGTGGCAGGCGACGGCAACATCGTCACGGACGGCATCCTGATGCGTACGGCCGAGGCCGGCTTCGTCCTCAGTGGCATTCCCGCCGCGCAGAACTGGGTCAAGTACCACGGGGAGAAGGGCGGTTACGACGTCGGCTTCATCACCGACCCCGAGGCCCGGTGGCGTGAGGGCCGCGACGCCCGGCTCTTCCGCTACCAGGTCCAGGGCCCGCTGGCCGCGGAGCTTGTCGAGAACGCCTTCGGCGGCCCCCTGCCCGAGGTGAAGTTCTTCCACTCGACGCCGGTGGCCCTCCGCCACGCCCGCTTCCGGGCGCTGCGGCACGGCATGGCGGGCCAGGCGGGGTATGAGTTCATCGGCGACTGGCAGGACGCCGCACTGGTGCGTGACTGCCTCATGGCGGCCGGTGAGCCGCTCGGCCTCGTCCGCGTGGGCGCCCTGGCCTACCCCACAGCCAGCATGGGCAGCGGCTGGATCCCCACCCCGACGCCCGCGATCTACACCGACCCGGATCTCGCCGACTACCGCGCCTTCGTCGGTCTGTTCACGTACGAGGGGCAGAACCCCCTGCACGGCAGCTTCTATTCGGAGCGGATCGAGGACTACTACACCTCGCCCTACGAGCTGGGCTACGGCAGGTCGATCTCCTTCCGGCACGACTTCATCGGACGGGACGCCCTGCTGAAGGCGAAGGAGGGGGTCACGCGTACGCGGGTGACGCTGGTCTTCGACGCCGAGGACGTGCGTTCGGTCATCGGGGGCGGCGAGGACCCGGGCTATGTGCACAGCTACGCCCGCAACCGCGTCGAGATGGCCGCCGGTGAGCTCGCCGGCGTCACCTTCCAGACCGATCCGGTCGACCACCTGGGCACCCTCCTCTCGCTCGCCCTGGTCGACAGCGAGTGGGCGGCGCAGGGAACCGAGGTGTCCGTGGTCTGGGGCCGGCACCCCGGGCCGGGCACCTCTGCCGACGCCGACCTCGGCTTTCCTCGCGTCCGCGCGACGGTCCAGCCGGCGCCGTACGACGATCACGCCCGTCGGCGCTACCGCCGCAACGCCTGAGCCACGGCCACTCCGAACGCGCTGTCCGCGCGCTGCCTCCCCTCAGCGCGCGGGCAGCGCCTCGCGCCGGACAATCGTCATCCGTTACACACCGCAGCAGGCTCCGGGAACCTCCGCCGACGCGATGGCCAGCAGCCGGTGTGCTTTCAACTCGGTTTCCAACAACTCCCGTTCCGGCTCCGACTCCCAGGTGATGCCCGCCCCCGTACCGAACTTCAGGAGTCCCTCGGCTCGGTCGATCCAGAAGGTGCGGATGCCGACCGCCAGTTCGCCGCGGGCGTGGTCTGCGTCGACCCAGCCGATTCCCCCGCAGTACGGACCGCGGGGTGAGGTCTCCAGGGCCTCGATGATCCGTAGGGCTCTCTCCTTGGGCGCCCCGGTGACCGATCCCGGCGGAAAGGTCGCCGCCAGCAGCTCGGGCCAGCCCACGCCGTCACTCAGTCGCCCTGACACCGTGGACACGAGGTGGACGAGCCCCGGGTGCTTCTCCACTGCACACAGGTCGGGCACGGTCACGGAACCGGGGACGCAGACGCGGCCGAGGTCGTTGCGGACCAGGTCGACGATCATCACGTTCTCCGCGTGGTCCTTGTCCAGCAGGTCCGCCTCGGTGCGGCCAGTTCCTTTGATGGGGCCGGAGGTGACGTTTCCGCCGTCGCGACGGAGGAAGAGTTCCGGCGAGGCGGAGGCCACCTCCACACCGTGGCTAGGGACACGGATGACTCCGGCGTACGGCGCCGGGTTGTGCCGTGTGAGCAGTCCGGCCAGTGCCTCCACGTCGGCGCCCTCACCGATGGGAGCGGACAGGACCCGGCACAGGTTCGCCTGGTAGACCTCACCGGCGGCGATGTGCTCACGGATGCGGCTCACTCCGCTCGTGTACGCGAGGCGGTCGAGCGAGGTGGACCAGGCCTCGGCGCGCGGTCCACGCCAGGGCGCCGTGGGGACATGGCGGTCCTCGGTCCGCCGTACGTCGCGGAAGCGGGCGCAAGTCAGACGGCCCTCGAAGTCGGCCACCACGGCCCAGAAGCCCTCGGACTCCAGGGCCGAGGGATCGCTGGTGACGTCGGCGAGACCGGTGGCGAGATGCCCGCCGAGAAGGGCCATGGGAGGGGGTTGGTCCATGCCGCGCCTCCTGCAGGGTGCGGTACCGAAAGAACTGAGTTGCTCCTGTGGTGCAAGCGGCTACGCCGCCACTGCCTCGCGTTCAGCGCCCCATTGGGCGGCACGGAGGGTGTTGACCATGAGCATGGCGATGGTCATGGGGCCGACCCCTCCGGGGACGGGGGTGATGCGGTCGGCGATGCCGTCGAGCTCGGCGGAGCGGACGTCGCCGGTCAGGCCGGCGGGTGTGCGGTGGATGCCGACGTCGATGACGACGGCTCCGGGGCTGACGTGTTCTGGACCGATGAGCCCGCGGACGCCGGTGGCGACCACGACGATGTCGGCGGGCCGGGTGACGGCCGCGAGGTCGGTGGTGTGTTCGTGCGCGACGGACACGGTTGCTCCACGCCGCAGCAGCAGCTGGGTCAGGGGCCGTCCGACCAGTTCGCCCCAGCCGACCACGGCGACCTGGGCTCCTAGGAGGGGGATGCCTTCGGCGTCGAGGAGTTCGATGACGCCGCTGGGTGTGCAGGGGCGCAGTCCGCGTTCCCCGCGGGCGAGCAGGCCGGCGCTGCCGGTGGTGAGGCCGTCGACGTCCTTGGTGACGGGGATACGGTCGATCAGCACGGCCGCGTCCAGCTGCGGGGGCAGCGGGAGCTGGAGCAGGATGCCGGAGACGTGCGGGTCGGCGGCGAACTCGTCGATCACCGCGGCCACGTCGTCCTGGGTGGCGCGTGGGGGCAGGTGGCGGTGGAAGTCGCGCATGCCGGCCTCCCTGATGGCGCGTCGTTTGGCGGCGACGTACACGGCGCTGGCCGGGTCGTCGCCGACGAGGATGGTCGCGAGGCCGGGGGTTCTGCCCGAACCGGTGGCCTTGGCGACCTCCTCGGCGACCTGTGCGCGGATCCGCTGGGCGATCCTGGTGCCGTCGATCGTGGTGGTCATGGTGGCGAACCGCTTTCTTGTCGTGAGGAACGATTCACCCGGGCGAAAGGCTGTGCTGCGTGCGGTCGGCGTGACCGCTGCTGTACGGCGCCATGACCGGGCCGGCCGCCGGTCGTCGCGGTCGGCCGGCTCGGTCACAGGGGTGGCGCACGACAAGACCTGTCCCTGCACCGGGCGGTTTGCGTGCCGGAGAAGCGTCCTCCGTCAGGCGAAGACGATGGTGTGGTTGCCGTCGCGGATGACCCGGTCCTCGGCGTGCCACAGCACGGCGCGGGAGAGCACCGCACGTTCCACGTCGGCGCCGCGGCGGGTGAGGTCGGCTGCGGTGTCACCGTGGCTGACGCGGACGACGTCCTGTTCGATGATCGGCCCCTCGTCGAGGTCCTGGGTGACGTAGTGGGCGGTGGCTCCGACCAGCTTGACGCCCCGCTCCTTGGCCTTGGCGTACGGGCCGGCGCCGATGAAGGCGGGCAGGAAGGAGTGGTGGATGTTGATGATCGGGACGCCGACGTTCTCGATTAAGTCGCCGGAGAGGATCTGCATGTAGCGGGCGAGAACGACGAAGTCGACGTTGCCCTTCAGCAGCCGCAGGTGTTCGGCCTCGGCTGCGGACTTGTCGGCGCCCTGGCAGGGCACGTGGAAGAAGGGGATGCCGAAGCCGCGTACCTCCTCGGCCACATCGGGGTGATTGGAGATCACCATGGCGACGGTGACGGGGAGTTGGCCCCGGCGGTGGCGCCACAGCAGGTCGAGCAGACAGTGGTCGGACTTCGAGGCGAAGATCGCGACCCGCTTGGGGACCGACATGTCCCGCAGCGTGTAGTCGAGCCCGAACCCCTCCACCAGGCGCTTGTCGAGATCGGCCCGCAGCGCGGGCAGCGCGGCTTGGAGGGCGTCGAGGCCGAAGACGGTGCGCTGGAAGAAGGCGCCACCCTGCGGGTTGTCGGAGTACTGGTCCAGCGAGACGATGTTCGCGCCGTGGTCGCTGAGGACCGACGTCACGGCCGCGACGATGCCGGTCGCGTCGGCGCCCTGCACGATGAGCGACGCCTGCTGGGCGAGGGGCTTGTCCGTGGCTGTGCGGGCCGGGGCGTCATGCGTGAGGGTCATGCGAGGCTTTCCTTCCGGAAGCGGGCGGCCCAGTCGGAGGTGGCCTTGAGCCCGCCGAACGTATAGAAGTGGATCTTCAAGTCGCCGTGGCGGGCGGGATCGTAGGCGGCGGCGAGGTCACGCAGGAAACGGTCGGGACCCGCCGTACCCATCAGGTTCGTGATCGAGAACCCGTATTTCTTGACGACGGACGCGCTGGTCCCGACGCCGAAACGGGCCGCGTACGACATGAGTCGGCGCACACCGGCGGGGCCGGGCACCCCGATCCGGATCGGGAGCCCGATGCCCCGGCCGCGGACCTCTTCCACCCAGGTGAGCACCGGGTCGACGTCGAAACCGAACTGGGTGATGATGCCGCCTTCCAGAGGTTGGGCGGCGAGGGCCGTGTGCTTGTCCTGCAGTGCGGACCAGAGTGCGCCGCCGTCGATCTCCGGGTGGCCTTCCGGGTAGCCGGTTATGCCGACGTGCCGGACGCCGTACTCCTGCAGCAGCCCCGTGTCGATCAGGGACAGGGAGTCGGCGTAGGGGCCCCCGGGGTGTGCCGGGTCCCCGCCGACCAGGAACACGTTGTCGCCCGTGCCGTCCGCGTGCAGTCCGGCCAGGAACCGCTCGAAGTCGTCACGCGACCCGAGGCGCCGGGCGGATATGTGCGGCACAGGCACGAAACCGAACCGCTTGACCACGCGGGCCGCGGTCAAGCGCATCTCCAGGTCCTCGTTGCCGAGGAAGGTGACGTTGATGCGGGTGCCCCGGGGGATGGTGTCGCGGGCTTCTTCCAGTTTGGGGACGTCCTTGCCGGTCATCTCCAGGGAGAAGTCCTCAAGGAGCGCCGTGCCGACCGCTGTTCGTGCCGTGCTCGCGGGATTCATCGTCTTGCGACTCGCTTTCCGGTCCGTTGTCAGCGGTCGCGCCGGTAGAGGGTGCGCGCGTGCTCGTTGAACGGTGACTGCTGGACGGTCGCACGGATGCGGGGGAAGCCGAGGTCGGCCTCGGGGTCGGTGCCGGAACCGGGGTGCTCGCCCCAGACCACCGTGACCTCGGTGCCCGCAGTGGCGTACTCGGCGTCGATCAGGGTCTGCGCCAGGACGGTTCCCACCGGGTCGATCGAGGCGCTCTGCATCGTGACGCCGACCAGACCGGCGGCGCTCTCCACGCGGTGGCGGGCGTAGCTGAGCACGAAGCCGGGGTCCTGGCCCTCCCCGATGACGGTGCGCACGTCGGCGGGGTCGAGAACGACGGTGACCTTGGTACGGCGTACCTCGCCCTTGGCCTTCTCCAGGGCGTCCCGGCCCACGAAGTCGTGGTTGAAGGAGATCATCTTCCCGTAGCCGAGTTCGTACGGGGAGACGTAGTAGTCCTCGATGTCCTCGGAGAAGTAGCTGCCGTTCAGCGGGCGCTTGCCCTCGATGCCGAACAGGGGCAAGTTCCGCCGATAGTCGAGCAGTTCGGGGTCGGTGTAGATGCCGGGCACCGGCGAGGGGATCCAGCCGCTCTCCACGCTGGGCGTGGTGTAGGCCAGGGCGCCGACCTGGATCAGACTGAGCGGCTCGCCGATCTTCAGGAACGTCTCGTGCACGTACGCGGCGTGCTCCCAGGGGCCGATGAACTCGAAGCCTGCCTGGCCGGCCATGCCATGGCGCAGGGCGCGCAGGGGGCGCCCGTCCAGAGTGACCGCGGTGGAGTGGAAGAACTTCGTCTCCGGCAGCGGACCGCCGAAGACACGCTCGACGAGTTCCGCCGCCAGCGGGCCCTGGATCTGATAGCGGAACAGCTTCGGGTCACCGCCACCGGGCCGGAAGGCGGAGGACGGGTCGGTGACGAAGCCGACGTCGTAGCCAC
The DNA here is from genome assembly GCF_024612015.1 of Streptomyces sp. CA-210063. Taxonomy (NCBI): domain Bacteria; kingdom Bacillati; phylum Actinomycetota; class Actinomycetes; order Kitasatosporales; family Streptomycetaceae; genus Streptomyces; species Streptomyces sp. CA-210063. The sequence continues at coordinate 1,209,966 of NZ_CP102512.1, read as the reverse complement.
CCTTCTCCGCGTGGTACTGAACCCAGTGCTGAGCGGCCGGGATCCCGCTCAGCAGGTACTCGTTCTCACCTTCGCGGGCGAGGATCCCGTCGGTGACGATGTGGCCGTGGCGGGTGACCGGCACGTACTGCTTGGCCTGCCCGATCGCGAACTTCTCGAAGTTGTTGGCACCGTGGTCGGCCAGCACCTGGGTGGCGTCGGGGCCCTCGATCCACATGTCGTACATGTGGTGCGAGAGGTTGAGCAGGGCCACGCCCTCGTGCCACGCGGCCTGTTCCTGACGCCAGCCCGCGTACTCGCGCTCGACGACCTCGGGGGTCCACGGCTCGGCGCCCGGATGCCACAGCAACTTCATCGGCGAGCCGGCCTTGTCGATGCCGTCCTGGAGGGAGGGGGTTGCCATATCGGCTCCTTTTGGTAACTGCCTGCCCCACGAGAACTAAATCGATCTAGTGAATGCTGGCAGCAGGTCAACGTGACTGGTCTATCGGCGGATTGGTGAACTAAATCGATCTAGTGGAAGCTAGCAGAGCGGTCTCGTTCAAACGAGGCGTTGGTTTCGCATTCATTACGTGCGATCGGCGTGCTCGACATACGCGGCGGCCATGTGCACCGCGTCGAGACTCACCCGGACGTCGTGCACCCGCACACAGAACGCGCCCCCGACGGCGGCGAGCGCGGAGACGGCAGCCGTCGCCACGTCACGCCCGGCGGGCGGCATCTCGCCGACGCCCCCCTCGGCGAGGGCCGCGCCGATGAAGCGCTTCCTCGACGCACCGACCATCAAGGGGAAACCCAGCGTCCGCAGCTTCTCCAGGCCGGCCAGGAGCGTCCAGTCGTGCTCGGGGCGCTTGGAGAACCCGAGCCCCGGGTCGAGCGCGATGCGCGACGGATCCACACCCATTCCCGTCAACTGCCGAAGACGAGCGCCGAGTTCCGCCATGACGTCGGCCACGACATCGCCGTAGTCCGCATGGCGGTCCATCTCACGGCTGGGCGCACGCCAGTGCATGGCGACATACGGAACGCCGGCCTCGGCGACGGTCCGTGCCATGCCCGGGTCGGCCAGGCCGCCGCTGACGTCGTTGACCATGCGCGCCCCCGCCTCGACCGCGGCGCGGGCCACGGGCGCGTGCATGGTGTCGACGCTCACCCACACCCCGGCCCGGGCGAGTTCACGCACCACCGGCACGGTCCGGGCCAGTTCCTCGTCGAGGCACACGGGCCGCGCCCCCGGCCGGGTGGACTCGCCGCCCACATCGACGATGTCCGCGCCTTGTGCGGCGAGCTCCAGCCCGCGGTCGATCGCGTGCCCAGTGTCCGCGTACACGCCGCCGTCGGAGAACGAGTCGGGTGTCACGTTCACGATGCCCATCACCAGGCAGCGGCCCAGTCGGGGCACCCCTTCCGGTGCCACGAGGGGTCTCGCCCGCCCGAGGGCGGGGTTTTCCAGGGTTGGCATCAGCGACAACCTCCTCGATCCCGCGTCCCGCCGCGGGAAAGGAATGCTAAATCGATCTGTCCGGGATGTTACATGGCAGAGCTTAATCGTTCTAGCTCTGCTGTGATCGCCTTTGAAGGCAGCCGTACGACGTCCGCGTACCGAGTGGGCGGATGCGTGCAGCGGGCCTCGTCCGACGGCGCGCTGCGGCTGAAGGTGTCATCGCGACCACGCAGGTAGACGTGTTCCTGGTGGGCGACCACCCCGGTCACCGGTTCTCCCGGAGGCGGGCGACGACGTAGGCGGCCGCCATGCCGGTGACATCCCTGACGGTCCCCATGGGCAGCGGGGAGCGGGTCTCGGCGATCGCCTCGTGCTCGCCCGCCCTGATGAGCACCCGGATGTGGGCCGCGACTCCGTGCGCGGCGATGGCGACGGCGATGTTGTCGAGGTTGTCGGAGCCGACCGGCGAGGGCGCGGGCGCGTCCGAGACACAGCCGCTCCAGCACGTGGCGGTCGCCCGCCGTTGCCGGTCATGACGGGCACTCTCAGACCGCGCGCCAGTCGTGCCGCGGAGGCGTGCGGGTCGCGTTCGACGCCGACGACGGGAACGCCCAGGCGCCGCAGCTCGACACAGAGCCGCGTGCTGACTTGCCTCATGCCGACGACGATGACGCACTGTCAGTCCTGGTCGTAGGTCCCCCGGGAACGTGTCCCGGGGACCTTGTGCCGTGACAGATGCTGTCAGCGCTTGTCGCTCGCGAAGGGCCTGCGGGAGATGGTGGCGCGGATGGTGGTCTGGGCGTGGCGCTCGACCGTCGGATTGGCGGAACCGCCGTCCGGTTCACCCCAGATGAGGTCGACCTCGCGCCCGTAGCCCAGTTCGTCTGCGTCGATCATGCAGACGGAGATCCAGCCACGGACGTTGGACGAGTAGCTGCACAAGGTCGACACCCCGATCAGCCGGCCGTCGCTCTCGATTCGGTCGAACTGCGAGGCCGAGTAGAACGCGGCGGGCGTGTCGATGTACTTGAACCGCCGGTCACCCTGTTCATACATGCTCGCGTAGACGCGGGCCACGTCGTCGCGGTGCCAGGACAGCCACACCTTCTTGCGGTGCTTGCGCCCGCGCATCCCCTCCAGGGCCTCGCGGCCGATGAAGTCGTGGTCGAACTTGAGGACGTGGCCGTAGCCGAGGTCGTAAGGCGTGACGTAGTAGTCGTCCACCCGGTCCGGGGCGAAGCTGCCGCCGACCGAGAGGTTCGCCTCGAAGGTGCGCGCGCCGAGCCACTCGCGGTAGGGCCGCATGTTCTCGCCCGAGTAGACCGCGGGCACGGTGGAGGCGATCCAGCCGGACTCCGTGGCCACCGAGGCGTAGGCGCGGCCGCCGACCTGGCGTATCCCGTAGGGCTCGCCCGCCTCCAGGAGGGTGTCGCGGATGCCGTCGATGTCGGCGTAGGGGCCGAAGAACTCCAGGCCGGGGAAGCCGGACATGCGGTGGTTGAGGGCGGTGACCTCGTGCTTGCCGATGCTGAACTTGCCCATGCTGAAGAAGGGGATGTCCGGCATCGGGCCGCCGTTGACCTCCTCGAAGATGCGAGCCGCGTGGGGGCCCTGCAGCTGAAGACGGTAGAACTCGCGGCCGCCCGGGTTCTGGGCGGTGCGTTCGTCCCGGCGGAGGGTGACGTCGTAGCCGCCGGTCTCGGCGTGGAACTGGACCCAGTTGAGGGCCGGCGGGCGCCCGACGAGGCGGACCAGGTTGTCGGCGAGGCAGAACAGGATGCAGTCGCCGATCATGTAGCCGTCGTGGTTGACCGCGATGAGCTGCTTGGCCTGCATCGGTCCGAAGCCTGCGAAGCTGTTCGCGCCGAGCTCCGAGAGGAGGCGGTAGCAGTCGGGCCCCTCCACTGTGAGGTCGGTCATGTGGTGGGAGAGGTCCATGAGTGCGGCACTTGTGCGCCAGCTCTCCTGCTCGTCACGCCAGTTGGTGAACTCGGCCCGGATCGGGAAGGGATACGCCCCCGACAGGCCGCCGCGCATCAGCGCCAGCGGGCCACCGGCCTCGCGTATCTGATCGTCAAGGTGTGCCACTGCTTCCTCCATGTCCTGTCGGCATGCCACGCCGACGCGTCTGCGGGTGCTTCAACAGCGGATCGAAAAAAGGGGGGTGGGGCACCCTGGGCGGCGCCCGGGCAGGTGCTGCCGGGTGTCAGCGCGGCCGGGTGGGGGTCCGTTCGGGGAACGTCTTCGGCTCGACATGCGCATGCGGCACGGGCTGGTGTGTGCCCTGACCATCAGCGGTACTGTACGGTACAGTACCGTTCGATGGAGCGGATGCGCAAGAGGCGCCTCACGGACAGCCGAAGCCACGCGAACAAGCGTGCCCACCTGCTCAGGGAACGGCTTATACGATGTCGACCGTGCAGAGGATGACGGCAGCCGACCGGCGCAAACTGATCCTGAACGCCGCAGGCGAGCTGTTCATCGCCCGGGGCTACCCAGGCGTCACCATGGAAGACGTCCTCGCGAAGGTCGGCGGCTCGAAGGCGACGCTGTACCGCCACTTCGCCGACAAGGCCGAGCTGTTCCAGGCCGCTGTGGAAGCCCTGTGCGACGAGTGGTCGAAGCCGGTGCACACCTTCACCGCGCCCCCCGACGCCGACCTCGCCACCACGCTCACGGCCCTCGGCGGGCACTTCGCCGCCCTGGTCCTCACCCCCCAGGCCATCGCCCTGCACCGACTGGTCACCGCGGAGGCCGAACGCATGCCAGAGGTCGGCCGCGCCTTCTTCGAACACGGCCCCTCCACCGGCCAGCGCGTTCTGGGCAAGTACCTGCAACAGGCACGCGACGCCGGTGAGATCGACATGAGCGACCCCGTCCGCGCGGCGGCACAGCTCTACCAGGCGATGCTCGGCGACGCCCAGATGCGCCTGCTGACCAACTCCCCGCGCAAATTGGACGACGACGAGGTCAAGGAGGGCATCGCCGTCGCGGTCCGGGTCTTCCTGCACGGCACGACGGCATCGCGCGGCGACGCGCTGTAACACTGACATCACTCACAGCCTGGGACATTCCCGACTCTCGCGAGACACCAGGGACCTCTGTTACCGTCAAAACAGAGCCAACTAGATCGTTCTAGTTGAGTAGGTGCTCGCGCACCTCGCACCCCATGTCCCACACGGCCGGAGGGACGCCCGAGCCATGGCCGACTGGAGGATTTCCATGGACCGCATGCTCCTGATGCGCAGCTTCGTCACCGTCGCGCAGCTCGGCAGTTTCAGCGGAGCCGCCCGGGCCCTCAGCTCGTCCGGCTCCCTCGTCTCACGGCACGTGGCGGAACTCGAGCGGCAGCTCGGTGTCCGCCTCGTCAACCGCACGGCTCGTTCCGTCAGCCTGACCGAACCGGGGTTGCGCTACTCCGAGTTCGCCGCCCGCATCCTCGCGGAGGTCGAAGCCGAAGAAGCCCTCATCGGGCACCTGCACGACCGAGCGGAAGGTGCCCTGAGCGTCGTCTGCCCCAAGTGGATCGGAAGCCTGGACGTCGGGGACGCCATCGCCGCCTTCGCCGCCGCGCACCCCAAGATCACCGTGCGGTTCGAACTGGGGGGACTATCGGAGCGCACCTACGACTTCCTGGACGGCGGCTTCGACGTGGCCCTGCACACGCGGGATCTGAGAGATTCCCGGGTCCACCTCAAGAAGATCGCGTCGCTCCCCTTCACCCTGTGCGCGTCCGAGGAATACGTGAAACGACACGGCTTCCTCAACCATCCCGGCGAACTGGCCGAGCACGACTGCCTGGTGCACGTGAACGAGCCCGTGTGGCGCCTGGGGCACGGATCCACCTCCAGCCTGCACAAGATCCGCAACGTGGCTTTCTCCTCGAACTCGTACCTGGCCCTGCGGAAGGCCGCCGTCCAAGGCCGCGGCATCGCCCTGCTCCCCCAGCGCTCCGCCTACGAGGACCTGGTCTCCGGCGCACTCCAGGTCCAGCTCCCCGAAGTCCCCATCCCCGACCGCCCGTTGTACGCGATCTACGGACCCGGCCAGACCGTGCCGCGAAAGGTCGTCATCCTGCTCGAATTCCTCACGCGATGGTTCAAGGAGAACCCCATTCCCGCGATCGGGACGTGAGGGTAGGCGCCCCGGCGGAACGCCGATGTGCGCTCAGAGCATGAGGCCCGCGCGAGACCATGAGGAGAAATCCATGACGTACGACACTCCGAGCGATCGCCGCTTACTGGCAACGGACCCGCCGCTCGGCCGGATGGGCTTCGGCGCCATGCGGCCGGCAGGCCCGGGCGTCTTCGGTCCGCCCCACGACCGCGACGAGGCGAGGACTGTGTGCGCACGGCCGTCGAACTGGGCGTACGGCACATCGACACCAGCGACTTCTACCGCCCCGCCGTCGTCAACGAACTGATCAGAGAAGCTCTCCACCCCTACCCGGGACGACTTCCGCATCGTGACCAAGGTCGGGGTCCGCCGGGACGACGAGGGAGGCTGGTCCCCTCCCTGGACCCGGACGACCTCAAGTTCCAGGTCCACGAAAACCTCCGGCACCTCGGTCTGGACACACTCAACGTGGTCAATCTGCGCGTGGCGGCGAGCGCGGGCGGAGCCGGGGACAGCATCGCCGAGCCCTTCGGGGGCACTCGCCGAACTGCGGCGACAGGGCCTGATCCGCCATCTCGGGCTCAGCGGAGTCTCGGACGCCCAGCTCACCGAGGCGCAGCACATCCCACCGTCGCCACCGTCCAGAACTTCTACAACCTGGCCGACCGGCACAGTGCCCCGCTGGTCGGCAGATGCGCGAGCCAACACATCACGTTCGTGCCCTACTTCCCGCTGGGCGGATTCCGTCCACTGCGGCACGACGCGCTCCTCCAGTTGGCCGGCTCCATGCTTCCCCCGCAACAGGTGGCCCTGGCCTGGCTGTCGCAGCGCTCGCGGGCCATCGCACTGATTCCCGGCACCTCCCCGCGCTCGACGCGATGGCCGCGTGACGCTGCGAGTTGCTTCGCCGAGGCGCCGGAGTCATCGACGAACCGCCCTGCCGAGCTGACGAATTGGCGCAGTTGGACGACGTCGGCACGTACGCAAGGCGACGGATCGCCACCTTAGGTTGCGTGACGTGCCCTCCCCTCTCGCGTACCGCGGCGGGCAGCATTCCGCCAAGTGATCGCGGTTGCAGTACGCGGCGCGAGGACGAAGAGCGGGTCGGGCCCCGCCAGGTCCCGACCCACCCGCGCTCATCACGTCCTGCACATCGCAGAGGAGCCGCCCACCATGTGCCAGAACGAACAACGGATCGAAGACCCGCCAGCCGCCTCGCAGCACGTAGAGACACGGCACACGTCACGCCGAGCGGTACTGGGTGCCGTAGCGGCATCGGCCGTCGCCGCCGCACCCCTCCTCGGACCCGCGCAGATCGCGACCGCGGCACCCGGTAGCGCGTCCGGAGCCGGCTTGTCGCTCGTCCTGCTCGGCACCAACAGCGGGCCGCCCCCACTGGCAAACCGATACGGCACCTCGTCGGCGCTGGTCATCAACGGCCGTACATACGTGGTCGATTGCGGCCGCGGAGCGGTGACCCAGTACCTGCGCGCAGGACTGTCGATGCCCTCGCTCGCCGGCATCTTCCTCACCCACCTGCACGCCGACCACATCGTCGACTACTACTCCTTCCCGCTGCTGTCCGCAGGAGCGTCCGGCGCTCAGGGCTTCCGGACACCGGTGTCCGTCTACGGCCCCGGCCCCGCCGGCATCCCTTCGACCGTGGCCGGCGCTCCCGGCCCCGTGCCGGGCACGGTCGAGATGACCCAGCTGGCCGGGCAGGCGTACGCCGCCGCACCCACCTTCTTCATGACCGAGCACATCGGCATCGACCCGGCCACCCTGCTCGACGTCCACGACGTACTGCCACCGACCGCGATCGGCGCCTCCGCGACGAACACCGCGCCCACTATGCGGCCCTTCACCGTCATGGAGAACGACGACGTCAAGGTCAGCGCCATCCTCGTCCCGCACGGCGCGGCGTTCCCCGCCTACGCCTACCGCTTCGACACCGACCACGGCAGCGTCGTCTTCTCCGGCGACACCGCCATCACCCTCAACACCATCACGCTCGCCCGCAACGCGGACGTACTGGTCCACGAGGCCCTCTACCCCGACGGGCTGGCGAGCCTGGGCCTGCCGCAGTCCCTCATCGACCACATCCTGGCCACCCACACCGATGTCACTGAACTCGGCCGGATCGCGGCCGAGGCCGGCGCCGGCGCCCTGGTCGCCACCCACCTCAGCCCGGGAAACCCGGCCGCCGTCTCCGACGCGACCTGGCGCCGCCTCCTCCGCGACAGCGCACACCGATCCGACTACGGCGGCCGCATGCTCCTCGGCACCGACCTGATGCACGTCCCGGTACGGCGCGGCGCCCTCCGGGGGTAGACGGGAGACAAGCACCGGACTCCTGACTGCTGAGGTCCTCGTGACGCCGGGGTCCACAGGCTTGAACCCTGTTCCGTTCTTGACGCATGTCTCGGCCGTGAGAGGAGCGATTCCGGCCCATCGGGCGACCCGGGAACACACCTTGCGCCTGCCTGTCGCCGCTCCACGTCCTGGTGTGGGCCCTGGGCGCGGCCGCCCGAAAGGCGGATTACGAGATACTCGGTCCATTCTTGGATGGCTCGGGGTATCTCGGCAGCGTGTGCAGAACCTGGCCGTGGCTACCGTCCTGTACCGACTGGGCTGTCTGGCCTCCGGCGGCGCTGGTACGTCGCCCTCCTGTGGCTGGTGGTCCTCGCCGCCCTCGGACTCGGGGCCGCCACGAGGCCTCCGACGGCTCCGCCACCACGTTCTCCACGCCGAGTGGGGAGGCGCAGCGGGCCTTCGACCTGATGCAGGAGCGCTTCCCCGGCGCCCAGGCCGACGGCACGGTCGCCCGAGTAGGCTTCGTCGCGCCCGACGGGCGGAAGATCACCTCGGCCCAGGACCGGGCGACCGTGGACCGGCTTGTCGGCGATGGACTTCAGGACGGCCAATCACCCATTCCAGAGGCGGCCTCGCCAGTTCACCCGAGCGTGGAGGATCAGGGTCGAATCGTTTCCGGAGAGCGGTGGTCAAGCCGCGGTTGCATCGTAGGTCACACAGCCACGCTGGGCGGTGGCTCGGTGGACTTCCTGGCCTGCGATCACCCTGAAGGGGGACACGTGACGAGAGCAAGTGCCAGCACCACCGCGGCCTGCCTCACTGCAACATCCTTTCCATGGCCACCTGCACCGCCTCGACGTCATGCGCCTGGAGCACATGGAGGAGCTCATCTCGGTGGCCGTCAAGCACGGCCGCCCGGTAGGCGTGGCCCCATATGTGCTGGCTCAGCCCGGCGCTGAACGACAGCACGACCTCCTTCTGCTTCGACAGCACGCCAACGAGGCCATGGTCCAGCTCGGCGAAGCCGGGCCCATCTGACGGCCCCCGGGCCACTGCCACCGCCGCAGTCGTCAACGCCATGGCTGGTCGGCTGACATTGAGTCAGGATGGGCAGGCCGCCGACATACCGCCCGCCTGGCGCCGTGCAAAGGATCGCGGGCGGCTGACAGCAGCCGCGAGTCGCAGTGGGCGGCCTGGTCGCCGAGCTCGAACGGCAGTGCCCAGGGCGGTCGGAGCCGTCCCGGGCACTGCCGTGGAGGTGGGCTGGTGCCTCAGCCGTGCGGGCGTGAGGCGGCGGCGTCACCCGCGTCTACGGCGTCACCTTCCCAATCCTCACAGTGCCCTTGCCCACGAAGGTCCCGCGGTCGTTGAGCAGATGCACCTCGCCGAAGAGCGCGCGGCCCTCCGGTGCCGCGGCCGCGGCCGTGACGTGTGCGGACACGGTCGCAGAGGCTCCCGTGCCGAGCCGCACCGGCCCCGCATCGTCCGGGGTGAGCGAGCCAAGGGCTGTGGAGAAGAACACGTCGCGGTAGTCGTAGGCGGTGGAGCCGGACGGGACGCCGAAGCCCAGTACCTCGACCGTGTAGGTGCCGGCGGCCGGGCGGGGCACGGAGACCGACTCCTCGGCGTCGCTGTCCGCGTCCATGCCGACGAGGTCGCCGTCGCCGTCGTACACCCTCAGGTCCAGGTCGGTGGCCTTGTCCGAGGGGTTGCCGATGGCGACGTCCAGTGACGTGGTGCCCTCGGGCACCACGACCGTGGTGGTCTGTGTGTCGCCGGTGGCGATGGTGGGACGTGTGGTCCGCGACGAGCCGAGCGGGCCGCTCTTGAGGGTGCCGTTCACCGGCGCGTACTCGTTCTCGGCCGTCCAGGAGACGGCGGCCGGTGTGCCCGCCTTGGCCTCCGGCACGGTCGCGGGCTCCGGGTCGAAGGAGGTGCGGTACACAGTGACGTCCAGGTCGTACGGATTGTCGAGCAGCTTCGAGGCGTAGGACGACTGGACCACTATCTCCCACACACCGGCCTGCGGGTCCGGGTACGCGGCCACATCGGGCGTGGCGGGGTCGTCGTCCTTGACGGGCAGGCCGTACGGCTGGAGCGCGCTCACCACCGTCCGGCTACCGTCCTTCAGGCCGCCGAGCCTGACCTCCAGGGTCCTGGCGCCTTCGGGGACGGTCACAAAGTAGGTGTTCGCGCTGTTGCGCTGCACCGATCCCGAGGCGGAGTAGGTGTAGTCCGCCGGCGTGGAGACCACCACGGTCGTCAGGACCTGCTCGTCGACGCCCACTGTCGTCGGGTCATCGATCTCCAGGCGGGCGCTCTTGATGCCCTCGGACGTCGGCGCGGCCTGGACCTTCACGGTCACCGGACGGTTCAGCGGCAGTGCCACCGTCTGCGAGCCGAGGAGAGAGAAGGTGCGGGACTTGTTGTTCTGCAGCCGCAGTGTGTGCGGGACCGGGCCGTCGGGGCCGGAGGTACGCGTCAGGGTGACCTCGTACGTCTTCTTCTGGCCGGCCTTGAGACCGCCCTCGCGGTCGTAGATCCCGGTACCGAAGCCGGGCGTCTTCAGTAGCTGGTCGAGCGCGGTGTCGACCGGGGCCTTCACGGTGTACTCGTGGGCGTTCGCTCCCTCCTGGATCTCCTTCCAGGCAGCCTGGATGTCGATCAGGCCCGCGCCCTCCTCGTACGCCTGAAGTCCCTTGATGTGGCGGGCGGTCGAGGTGAGCGCCGTGCGCAGTTTCACAGGAGTGAGGTCGACGCCCTGCTGCTCGGCAGCGGACAGCAGCAACGCGCTCCCGCCCGCCGTCTGCGGGGACGCCATCGACGTGCCCTGGTACATGGTGTAGCCGGCAGGCAGGTTCCAGCCCGTGTACTGCTCGAAGAGCTGGGCGCCGGGCATCCAGGACGGGCTGGAGGAGACCGCCGAGCCGGGGGCGACGAGGGTTGGTGCGAACCCGCCGTCCTCGCGGGGGCCGCGGGCGGAGAGGGTGAACAGGCTGTACGTCTTCTCCACTTCGGCACCGTAGTTGGCGGCCCAGGTCTCCTTGGAGACGCCGGCGCCGACCGAGATCACCTTGTCGGCCAGGCCCGGGTCGTCGATCGTGTTGGTGCCGGGGCCTGAGTTGCCGGCGGCGATCACGAGTTGGACGCCGTAGGTGTCGATGAGGCGCGTGTACAGCTCGGCGCGCGCGTTGTTGCCGTCGTTGAGTGCGGGCAGGCCGCCGATGGACATGTTGACGATGTCGACGCCGCGGTTGACGACCAGGTCGATCATGCCCTCGGCCAGCGCGACGTTGGTGCAGCCGGCCCCGAAGATGCAGGCGCGGGACGACACGATCTTCGCCCCCGGCGCGGCGCCGTTCATCGTGCCGCCGAACAGGCCGTTGGCCGCGGCGATACCGGCGACGTGGGTGCCGTGATATTTGCTGACGACGCCGATGTTGACGAAGTCGGACTTCTTGCCGACCCAGTCGCCGCCGAGCGGGTCCATGGGTACGTCCTTGCGGATCTCCACGACGAACGGCTGCCGCTCGGCGATGTCGGTGGCCGGGTCGTCGGTGCCGAAGTAGCCGATCTGGTGGCCGTCCTTGTACGGCTTCATCGGCTCGTCGTCGGTGAAGTCGTGGTCGTTGTTCAGGTCGACGGTGACCGTGCCGGCCGCCGGGTCGTACAGCACGCCCCAGCTGTCCGTGGTGTCACCGTCGCGGTTCGCGTCGCCGTCGGTCAGGCCGTCCTCGACCTTGCCGCCCTTGGTGACGGACTCACGGAAGACGTTGACGCGGTACGAGCCCGAAGGGGCCTTCCAGCTCTGGCTGCCGTAGGTGAAGGCCGGCCCGGACACGTCGGTCGTCATCGCGCGCCAGGTGCCGTCGCCGTCGACGATCGGGTCGGTGGCCGTGACCCAGTCGACGATCTTCCGCTCGCCGGTGGTGGTCTTCTGCAGCGCCGGGCTCGCGAGGTCCACTCCGGTGTCGAGGACACCGATGGTGACACCGCGGCCGTCCAACGTCGGGTACTTCTTCACGAAGTCGACGGCGCCCGTCTCGAAGGTCGGGTTGTACGGGTTCTCGGCCGGGGTGTCCTTGCCGGGCCCGGGATACGTGTCCGAAGTCGCCTTCACGCCAGCGCCATTGACACTGGGGGCAGCAGGCGACGGATCTTCCAGCTGTATCTCGTCGCGCAGGTCGATGCCGTGCACCGAGGACAGCTTGACGGCGGCGTCGATGGCCGCGTCCGCCCTGCCGGTCGGTACGGTCGCCCTGACGTAGCCGAGCTTGTCGTAAGTACGGCCGACGGAGCCGCCCTTGATGGCGTCCAACTCCGCGGCAACCTGCTCCGTCTTACCCGGAGTGGTGGCGATCATCATCGTGACGTTCTTCTCGCCGGTGGCCTCCGCCTCGGCGAGCAGCTCGGCGTCCGCCGAACCGAGCTTGTCATGCGCGGACTTGGGTCTCTCGGCAGAGGAATGGCCCTCGGCAACGAAAGCCAGGGGTATCAGCCCGGTCGTGGTGAGTACGGCCGTCAGCCCGGCGGCCACGGCTATGCGGGTCAAGCGTCTCGCACCCGGTATCGGGCAGATGTGGGGGGTGGTGGGGGGCATGCGATTCCTTTCCCTCGGGGCGGATCCGTCCGCCACGGGATGACGGTGACCGCCAGGGGGATGCGGCCGACCGTCGCGGTTCTGTCGCGGTACTCCACCAGGCCGTCCGGCTGTCGCGCTCAGACCGCTGATCAAGGATTTTCGCCACGTCGGTCAACGGGATAGAGGCAAACGTCCTCAACTGCGGTCACGTGCCTGTGTCTTGTCTCACGCTTGGGCGCTCCGCCGGTCGACCTGCCCAGGAGCCGTGTCGGCTGAGAGTCGCTCCAGCGACCGGACAAGCTCGGTGCGGAGTAGGTGACTTCGGCGCCGTCAGTCACCAGGGAGGGAATCGACCTGCGACAAAGTCCCGACGAATGAATAACTTGCTAGATCGTTCAAGTAGGTTGGGGGAGAGTCACCTGCCCGCCCCAGACCACACCCCCCACCCGTGGAGCCGAAGTGTCCCTTCACTTCCCTGCCCAGTCGCCGTGGCGCAGGGCGACGCTGTCAGTTGCGCTCGTCAGTCGCGACAACCTGCCCCGTCCCTCGCTCTCCGAAGTTTCCGTCCATGTGGTCCGGGAACCTCGCGAGATCCACTCGAGCGACGATGTCGTGCTTTTCCACGGAGTCGGAATGGCGCAGGATCTGGCTCGTTTCTCGGCCGAGATGGCGGACGAGCTGCCACCCGCCGCGGTGCTGACACGGCGGCTCGACTGGGGCGACGTCTGCCTGGCCTTCAAGCACGGTGTCACCAGCTACGTGCTGGAGGGACCGCACTCCTGTCGGCTCGACGAGGTACTGATGTGCACCGCCCGCCGCTTCGGCATCCTCGACCCGGAAATCGTCGGAAGGGTCAGGATCGAGGCTCGAGCCAAGGGACGAACGGCGACAGCGAAGCCAGGCAGATCACCATCCGCGTCGGAGGCCGCCATCCCTGGATCGCGTCCGCTGTTGTCCCAGCGAGAGAGCCAGGTCATGAACCTTCTGGCCTCCGGCCTCGATGTCCGTGATGTCGCCCGGCAGTTGTTTCTGACCGACAAGACGGTCAGGAACTATCTGAGCCGCGTCTACAGCAAGATCGGCGTGCGCAACCAGGCCCAGGCGGTTTTGTACTGGCTCGGGCGAGCGGACAGCCCGACGCCCGGCTCCCCAACCAGGGCGGACGGGCGAGAGAGTGGACCGCTGAACGTCGGTTGACACTCTGATGTTGATGTAGATGGGCAGAGCCGCCCGTGCTCAACAAGGCTGCCCCACTGGTGCTCGGTGGCGCGCGAGAGTGATGGTCAGCGACTTCGGCTCGCCCACGGTCTGGCGACGGTCGGCGCACTGGCCGGTGCGGTAGCGGTGAGACCCGGAGGCTGCTGCCGCCGGATGTTGGGGCTGAACCGTTGAGAGCCGGTGCCGTGAGGTGGTGTCGCCGGGTCTCCATACCCGTGTCGGCCGGTTTCACGGTGCTCTGGTGGAAGTCGAACCTCAGGTTCGCGCCCTTGGCCACCGAGTTGTTGACGTTCGCGTGCAGGTCAGGCCGCTGATGAGCCGGTCCTCGTCCGATGAGTTGGCGGCCTGGGCCGGGAACGATGAGGACGCGGCCAACAGGGCCCCAGTCAGCCCGAGCTACAGCGGCGTTCTGGCGAGGCCCATGAAGCCGCGTCGCGTGAGGTGGTCGTGCACGTTCTCCCCCTGATGGCTGGGGAAGTTGTTTCCGTTTGCTCTCGGGATCAGGCGGCGTTGATGACCACCGTCTTCACCTGCGTCCAGTCCTCCAGATAGTCCGGGCCCATGGAGCGGCCGAACCCGCTGTGCTTGTAGCCACCGAAAGGCGCGCCGATCGCTCCGGCCGGACCGCCGTCACCGAGGGTGTTGACGGCGACCTGCCCGGCCTGTACCCGGCGGGCCAACCGCACCGCTCGTCCCACGTCCTGGGTCCACAACGTGGCGGTCAGTCCGTAGCGGGTGCCGTTGGCGATGGCGACGGCCTCCTCCTCGTCCTCGTACGTGAGGACCGACAGCACCGGGCCGAAGATCTCTTCCTGGGTGATGCGCATCCCGGGGGTGACCCGGTCGAAGAGGGTCGGCGCGACGAAGTAGCCGCCGTCGTATGGCTCTCCGGTCAACTTGCCGCCACCGACGACGACTTCGGCGCCCTCCTCCCGCCCGATGGCGAGGTAGTCCAGTACGCGCTTCTCCTGTCGGGCGTTGATCAGAGGACCCATGTCGACGGACTGGTCCCACAGCCCGACCCGGACGACGCGGAAGGCGTCCGCCACTTCGGAGACCAGCCGGTCGTGGAGTGAGGAGTGGACCAGGACCCGGGAGCCGGCCGCGCAGACCTGGCCGCTGTTCATGACGATGCTGCGCACGATCGCCGGTACGGCCTTGGTGAGGTCGGCGTCGAGCAGCACGATCTGCGGAGACTTGCCGCCCAGCTCCAATTGCAGGGGAGTGAGGTTGCGGGCGCAGGCCTCCATCACGGCGGTGCCGGTCGGGGGCGAGCCGGTGAAGGTCATCTTGCGGATGCCGGGGTGGGCGGGCAGCGCGGCTCCGGCCTCGGCGCCGCAGCCGGTCACGACGTTGAGGACGCCGGGCGGGATGCCTGCCTCCTGGGCCAGCCGGGCCAGGTACAGGGCCGTCAGCGGGGCGCCCTCGCCGGCCGCGACGGCGTCCATGGCGATCGCCGAACACATCGTTGCCGCGGTCTTCGAGCACCGTTCGACGACCTGGCCCCTTTGAATTCAAAGAATGCCCGGCGTGCAGCGCACTTCCGCGCAACAAGTGGTTGCGCTCCCAGGGGATCCGCAGGGCCTCACCTCCCGCTTAGCGTTCCCTCCGCACCACCTCACCGCCCCGTTCCGACAGAAAGAGTTGAGGCCATGTTCGTCGTCGACACGCAGATCCACATCTGGAAGGAAGAGACCCCGGACCGCCCCTGGGTGCCCGGGGCCCGCGAGCGGATCCGCCTCAACGGCCACCGGGAGGACCCCTTCTCGTACGAGGAGGCCCTGGAGCTGATGGACGAGGCCGGCGTGAACCGGGCGCTGATCCTGCCGCCGTCCTGGGAGGGCGACCGTATCGACTACGCCCTGGAGGCGTGCGAGGCGCACCCGGACCGGTTCGGCATCATGGCCCGCATCCCGCAGAACAAGCCCGAAGAGGGCAAGGCCATGCTGAAGGACTTCGCCCAGAACCCGCACGTCAAGGGCACGCGGCTCACCTTCCACCGGCCGATCGACCGCAACTGGATGATCGACGGCACCAACGACTGGTACTGGCCGATCGCCGAGGAACTGCGCATCCCGACCATGGTCCACGCTCCGATCTGGAAGCGGGAGCTCGGCGAGATCGCCGCCAAGCACCCCGAGCTGAAGATCATCATCGACCATATGGGCATCATGGCCCGCTGTGTCGACGACGCGATCGGCTACTGGGTCCAGGAGACCGCCGACTTGGCCGTCCATCCCAACATCTACGTCAAGGTGTCGGCGCTGCCGGGCTATTCGACGGACCCCTTCCCGAACAACAACATCCAGAAGTACGTGCGCGAGATGGTCGACAAGATGGGCCCGCAGCGCTGTTTCTACGGCACCGACATCACCCGTCTGCTCGGCCACGGCATCACCTACACCGACACGATCGAGCAGTTCACCAAGCACTGGGACTTCACGCCCGAGGAGCTCGAATGGATCATGGGCCGCGGGATCAGCGAGGTCCTCGACTGGCCGGTCGAGGGCTGACATGAGCCACACCGACCACATGGACGGCGGTGACGCCGCCGTCCACGCTTTCACCGCCGCCGGCGCCGACTACCTCTTCTGCTCCTCGGGGTCCGAATGGGCCCCGGTGTGGGAGTCGCTGGCCCGGCACCACCGCGACGGACTGCCCTGCCCCGAGTATCTCGACCTGACGCACGAGACGGTCGCCGTAGGCATGGCCACCGGCTACGGACTTCTCACCCGCCGCCCGCAGGGTGTACTGCTGCACGCCGCCCCCGGCCTGCTGCAGGGGTCGATGGCGGTGCACGGGGCGCTGCTGGCCGGTGTGCCGATGGTGGTCACCTCCTCGGAGTCCGCCTCCTATGGCGACGGGCCCGGCAAGGACCCGGGCGGCCAGTGGTACCGCAACCTCTCGATCGTGGGCGGCCCGCATGGCGTCGCCCAGCCGTTCACCAAGTGGTCCACCGAGGCGGCGAGCGTCCACACACTGCCCACGATGATCACGCGTGCCGCCGAGCTGTCCTGGCGGGCCCCGGCGGGACCGGCATACCTGAACATCCCGCTGGAGATCCTGCTGGAGGAGTGGGACGGCCGCGAGGCCAAGCCGATCGTCGCCCCCGGATCCACGCACAGTTCGCCGGAAGAGGTCGACCCGGTCGCACAGATGATCCGCGAGGCGGCCAACCCCGTGATCGTCACGGAGACGGCGGGTCGCGAACCGGGCGGCTTCGAGGCGCTCGTCGCCTTCGCCGAGGCGTGGGGCATCCCCGTCGTCGAGCCCGACTCGGCGGTCTGCGGCAACTTCCCGCGCCGCCATCCGCTGCACGCGGGCAGTGACATCGGCCCCTGGATGGACGAGGCCGACCTCATTCTCCTCGTCAACTGCCGCGCCCCCTTCTACCCGCCCTCCCGTCGCCCCTCCCAGGGGCGGGTCGTCGTCATCGACGAGGTGCCGCAGCGCCCGCACGTCGTGTACCAAGTGCTGTTCGCCGACCGCTACTTGGAGGGCAACGTCACCAACACGCTGCGTCAGCTGACCAAGCGCGCCAAGGATCTCGACGCGGCGGTCGTCACCGCGCGGCGCGCGGCGCAGGAGGAGCGGCACTCCGATGAGCAGGCCGCGATCGCCGCGATCGAGGCGAAGGCGGCACAGGCCGAGGGCATCGATCCGGTGCTGGTCGCCGCGACCCTGCGGGGACTTCTCGACGGCCGGGACGCCATCGTCGTCGACGAGACCATCACCCACAGCCGCGTCGTCAAACGCCACGTCCAGACCGACGCGCCCGACTCCTACTTCTACGTGCAGGGCGGCCTCGGCCAGGGCATCGCGGTCGCGCTCGGCGTCAAACTCGCCGCGCGGGAGCGTCCCGTGGTGCTCACCATCGGCGACGGCGCGTTCGCGTACAACCCGGTCATCCCGTCGTACGACGCGTCCAAGGCGTACGACCTGCCGCTGCTGATCGTGGTCTTCAACAACCGTGTCTACAAGTCGATGAACCTCAACCACCGCCGCTTCTACCCCGATGGCGCGGCCGCCGAGACGGGTGAATGGCTCGGCACAGACCTGCACCGGCTGCCCCGCCTCGCGCAGTTCGCCGAGCCGTTCGGCATGCACACCGAGACCGTCGACAACCCGGACGCGCTCGCGCCCGCCCTCGAGCGCGCCCTCAAGGCCGTGACCGAGGGCACCACCGCTGTCGTCGACGTCCTCGTCACCCGCTGACCCAGGAGGCACCGCCACCATGTCCGACTCACCTGCCAAGGTCCTGGTGCCCGCCGAGGACCTGCGCACCTTCTCCGCCGCCCTCCTGGAGAAGGGCGGCCTGAGCGCCGAGCACGCCGCCACCACCGCCGACGTCTTCGTCTGGGCCGCACTGCGCGGCGTCGACTCCCACGGCATCGCCCGCGTCCCCGCCTACCTGGACCTGCTCTCCAAGGGAGTCGCCAACGCCGCCGCCGACATCAAGACCGAGTCGACGAGCCCGGCCGCAGCTGTCATCGACGCCGACCGTGCCCCTGGTCCGGTGGCGCTGAGCGCCGCCGCGGACGAGGCCGTACGGCGGGCCGGGGACACCGGCATCGCGTCCGTGGGCGTACGGCGCACCGTGCACACCGGCGCCATCGGCTACTACGTGTCGAAGATCGCCGAGCAGGGCCTGGTCGGTATCGGATTCGTGGCCGGCATGCCCAACATGGGCTACACCGGCGTCAAGGGCGCCGCCGTCGCCACCAGCCCGCTCGCGATCGCCGTACCGGCCCGCGACCACGCCCCGCTGCTGCTCGACATGGCGACCGCCACCATCGCGCTGGGCAAGATCCGCCAGGCCAAGGCGAGCGGTACCCCGCTGCCCGGGGGCGCGGCGGCCACGGAGGACGGCACCCCCACCACCGACCCGGAGAAGGCGGTCATGCCGCTGCCGCTGGGCGGCGCCAAGGGCTCCGGCATGTCCCTCGCCTTCGAGCTGCTGACCAGCGTGCTGGTGGGTGCGCCGATCTTCTCGTCCTTTCACTCGGACGATCCTCAAGGCCGCAAGCACCGGCAGAACGCCTTGCTCATCGCCGTCGACCCGGCGGCCTTCGGCGACGCCGGCGCCTTCACCACGGAGGTCGACGCCACGCTGAACACCCTCAAAAGCCTTCCGGTCGCGGACGGCGCCGACGGGGTGTACTACCCCGGTGAGCGCAGTGCGGCTGTGGCCGCCACGCGAGGCGAGAAGGGCATCCCGGTGGCGCCGAAGGTATGGCGTGAGCTGACGCAGCATGCCGAGAAGCTGGGCGTCACGCTGCCGCACGTCACGAGCTAGGGAGTGGCCGTCCCCCGCCCGCCGTGCATCGCAGGGGCGGGGGAGTCCACGCATCGGGCGCCCCCTGTATCCCCGTACTTGATCTGCTTCTTCGCCGGACCGGGCGAGGGTGACACGCGTATCACGGGCGACGTTTTACAGCACCGGGAGCGCGCGTTCCTTCGCCTCGGGCCAGTTCGGACTTCCAGACGCGGAAGCCCTCCTCCGACCGTCCGCGGCGCCAGTAGCCGGAGAGGGACACCTGCTCGCGGGTCAGACGACGTTCGGTGAGAAGGTGGGGCCGTAGCTCGTGCATGACCTCGTGTGCCTCCCCGTGCACGAACGTGTGCACCCGCCCGGGCAACCAGTCCATGTCCCGCACGGCCGCCAGGAGCGGGGTCTTTGCGTCCGTTCCGCTTCGATGGACGTAGGTGACCTCGCCGTTCTGCGGGAGGGGGAGGGTCGGCTCGTGCGCCGGTGAGTCGACCAGAGCCACAACTCGAGCCACCGCGGTGTCCGGCAGCTCCGCCAGCGCGGCCGTGATCGCCGGCAGCGCGGACTCGTCGCCCACCAGCAGGTGCCAGTCGGCCGAGAGGTCGGGACGGTAGCCGCCGCCCGGTCCGTTGGCCATGAGCTGGTCCCCCGGCACCGCCGCGGCCGCCCAGGGACCCGCGACTCCTTCGTCGCCGTGGAGCACGAAGTCGATGGCCATCGTGCCGGATGCGACATCAGGGAAGAGCGCGGTGTAGGTGCGAACGGCGGGCAGGTCCTCGGGTGGCAGCGTGCGGCGCAGAGCGCGCATGTCGAACGGTTCCGGGTAGCGGACTCCGTGCTTCGGGAAGACCAGCTTGACGTAGCGGTCGGTGTACTCACTCTCTGCGAAGGCCGAGAGGTCCTCGCTGTGGAACCACACACGTCGCAGGTTCGGTGTCAGCATCTCGCCGCGCGTCACGGTCAGGTGGGTCGTCACAGAAGCTCCTTCGTTGATGACAGCCGGGAAAGGTGAACCGGCCGAAGCCGCGTCTCATGTCTGTCCGCGTCCGGCGCTGCCGCGCCGTACCGGGACGTGCATGAGGTCGGCGCCCAGAAGCATGCGGCCGCTGTAGCCGGCTCGGCGTGCGCTGTCGCGGAGCAGGCGCCGCCAGGTCCCGTCGGAGACGACGGCCGGGTCTCCCGGACCGAGGTGGGTGGCCACCAGAGCACCGGCCTCGGCCTCGGCCGCGATCCGGCCGAGTTCGGCCACGTCGGTGTGGGTTGCCAGGATGTGGTCGATCAGGGCTGGTGGCAGGCCCAGACTCGCCAGCCCTTCAGGGTGAAGCGCCTCATGGACCAGGACGTCGGCGTTCCGGGCGAGCGTGACGATGTTGGGTGTGGGGGCGGTGTCGCCGGAGAAGACCACGCTGCCGTGGTCGGTCTCGAAGCGGTAGGCGTAGGCGGGGAACGCCGCGCCGTGCGGGACCAGGACGGCGGTGACCTTGACATCGTCGTTCTCCATGACGGTGAACGGCCGCATGGCGGGTGCGGTGTTCGTCGTGGAGGCGCCGACCCCGGCCGGCGGCAGCACGTCGTGGACGTTCAGCAGGGTGGCCGGGTCGATGCCAATGTGTTCGGTCATGAAGAAGGTGGGGTGGGCGGCGTACGCCTGCCCGGCCAGCCTGGTCATCTCGACGGTCCCCGGCAGGGCGCCTGGGGCGCCGGCCACGGTGGAGGGGATACCGGCGGGACCAGGGCCGTAAACGGACACGGGGGTGCGGAACCCCTGCCCGCCGGATGCCCCGGCGGACAGCAGGGGGAAGGAGTAGTAATCGACGATGTGGTCGGCGTGCAGGTGGGTGAGGAAGATGCCCGCCAGCGACGGCATGGAGAGGCCGGCGCGCAGGTACTGGGTCACTGCTCCGCGGCCGCAATCGACGACATATGTCCTACCGTTCACCATGAGCGCCGACGAGATGCCGTACCGGCCCGCCAGCGGCGGCGGTCCGCTGTTGGTGCCGAGCAGGACGAGTGACAGACCCGCGCCGGAGACGGGTGCGGCCGCAGCGGGTGCCGCCGCGAGCAGCGGCGCGGCGCCGACGGCAGAGGCCGCCACCGCGCCCAGTACCGTTCTGCGGGACGTATGCCGCACGTCGTGCTGCGGCTGGTCGGTCTGCACGTCTTGTGTCGGCTGGTCGGTCTGGCACATGGTGAGCGCTCCTCTGCGATGTGCAGGACGTGATCGGGGCGGTCGGAGCGCGACCCGCGGGAACGGACCAGGTCGTCGTCCTGTCGCCGCGCGGTACGACCGCGATCATTGGCCGGATGCTGCCCGTCGTCGTGCACGAGGGGGAGGGCACGGGGTGCAACCTAAGTTGGCGGTGTCCTTCCTTGTGCGCGTGCCGCAGCCCCTTACGTCCGGATCGTTGGGATCGGGTTCTCCTTGAACCACCGTGAAAGGAATTCGATCAGAATGGTGATCTTTCGCGGCACTGTCTGGCCGGGGCCATAGACCGCGTACAGCGGGCGATCAGGAACGGGTACCGCGGGGAGCTGGACCCGCAGTGCTCCGGAGACCAGGTCCTCGTACGCCGACCGCTGAGGGAGCAGGGCGATGCCCCGGCCCTGGACGGCGGCCTTCTGTAGGGCGATGTACGAGTTCGAGGAGAAGGCCACATTGCGGATCTTGTGCAAGCTGGAGCTCGATCCGTGCCCGAGACGCCACACGGGCTCGTTCACGTGCACCAGGCAGTCGTGGTCGGCCAGGTCGCCGGGATGGTCGATGTCACCGTGGCGTTTGACGTAGTCCTCGGAGGCGCACAGGACGAAGGGAAGAGACGCGATCTTCTTGAGATGTACCCGGGAATCCCTCAGGTCCCGCGTGTGCAGCGCGACGTCGAAACCGCTGTCCAGGAAGTCGTAGGTACGCTCCGACAGGCCCCCCAGTTCGAATCGCACGGCGATCTTCGGATGTGCGGCAGCGAAGGCGGCGATGGCGTCCCCGACGTCAAGGCTGCCGATCCATTTCGGGCACACGACATTCAGGGGGCCTTCCGCCCGGTCGTGCAGGTGCCCGATGAGAGCATCCTCCGCCTCGATTTCGGCGAGGATCCGGGCGGCGAACTGGGAGTAGCGCATGCCCGTTTCGGTCAGGCTGACGGAGCGGGACGTGCGGTTGACGAGGCGGACACCGATCTGCCGTTCCAGTTCCGCCACGTGACGTGACACGAGGGAGCCTGACGAGTTCAGCGCTCGGGCAGCGCCGTTGAAACTGCCGAGCTGCGCGACGGTGACGAAGCTGCGCATCAGGAGTATGCGGTCCATGAAATTTTCCTCCAGTCGGCCACGGTTCGGTGTCCCTCCGGCCGTGTGAGACATGGGGTGCTGGCGGAGCTGCTGGAGCGGCCATGCTAGATCGATTTAGTTAACGCTAGCAGAAGGCTCTTGCCTCGGGCGAGAGTCGGAACGGCGCAGGTCCAGTAGGCCGGGGCTACCGGCCGGGGCCGACCCGACTGCGTCCATGGCGGTCAGGCAGGGCACGACGGCCGCGTGTGACACCTCGCCCCGCTTGCCGTCCGGCGCAACGATGACCGCACACGCCACGGTGCCGGGGCGGGCAAGGATTTACTCCTCGAACTCGGCGGGACAGACGTTCTCGCCGCTGGCGGCGTGGCCTCTGCGAGCAGCGCGCCCCCGACGCTCCGCATGCGCGGCTCGTGATCGCCGCAGCGGTGCTGGCCGCCATGCCGCAGACGAGTCACACGCCTGCGGAGACGGTGAGTCCGGCGCTGACGATCGGACGTCGAGGAGGACTGAACTGCAACATGCCGTAACCAGGTCTCATGGGGGAAGCCGCGTAATGCGTCGCCGTGTGCCCGGTAATCGGTCAGCGCGCCAGGATCAGGCTCATCGCCTCGGCGCGCGTCGCCGGTCTGCGCAGCTGCCCGCGCACGGCGGACGTCGTCGTCCGGGCGCCGGGCTTGCGGATGCCGCGGGCCGACATGCACATGTGCTCCGCTTCGACGACCACGATCGCGCCGCGCGCTTCGAGAATGCGCATCAGGGCGTCGGCGACCTGTCCGGTGAGCCGTTCCTGGACCTGCAGGCGGCGTGCGTACACCTCCACCAGACGGGCCAGTTTGGACAGCCCGGTGATCCTGCCGTGCTCGGCGGGTATGTAGCCGATGTGGGCCACGCCGCGGAACGGCAGAAGATGGTGCTCACAGAGGCTGACGATCTCTATGTCCTTGACGAGCACCATCTCGTCGTGGCTGAGGTCGAAGGTCGTGGTCAGAACGTCCTCGGGTTCCTGCTGCAGCCCGGCCAGGAGTTCTCGGTACGCCCGTGCCACGCGCCCCGGGGTGGCGCGCAGTCCTTCGCGGTCCGGGTCTTCGCCGACGGCGATGAGCAGCTCCCGAATGGCGTACTCGGCCCGCGCGGCGTCGAACTCGCCGGTCCGACGGACGACGGGTGGCACTACGAGGTCGGTCATGCGTGTCTCGTCTCTGCGCTTGGTGTGCGAGGGCGGATCAACAGGCGCAGGCCGTCTTCCCGTTGATCCGCCCGGCGCCTTCAGCGCTTGTCGGTGGCGAAGGGCCTGCGGGAGACGGTGGCGCGGATTGTCGTCTGGGAGTGCCGTTCCACCGTGGGGTTGGCGGAGCCGCCGTTGGGCTCGCCCCACACCAACTCGACCTGTTGGCCGTAGGTGACTTCGTCCTCGTCGATCATGCAGACGGAGATCCAGCCGCGGACGTTGGCGGTGTAGCTGCACAGGGTCGACAGGCCGACGAGGCGGCCGTTCTTCTCGACGCGGTCGACCTGTGAGGCGGCGTAGAAGGCCGCGGGCATCTCTATGTACTTGAAGCGACGCTCGCCTTGCTCGTACTGGCTGGCGAAGATCCGGGCGACGTCGTCGCGGTGCCAGGACAGCCAGGCCTTCTTACGGTGCTTCTGCCCGCGCATCCGCTCCAGGGCATCGCGGCCGACGAAGTCGTGGTCGAACTTGAGGATGTGGCCATAGCCGAGGTCCCAAGGGGTGACGTAGTAGTCGTCGATCCGGTCCGGACTGAAGCTGCCGCCGAGGGAGAGATTGGCCTCGAAGCTCCTGGCGTTGAGCCACTCGCGGTATGGCTTCATCTTGTCGTCGGAGTAAACCGCGGGGACGGTGTTGGCGATCCAGCCGGACTCCGTGGCCACCGACGCGTAGGCGCGGGCGCCGACCTGGCGGACACCGAAGGGCTCGCCGACCTCCAGGATGGTGTCGCGGACGTCGTCGATGTGCTCGTAGGGTCCGAAGAACTCCAGACCGGGGAAGCCGGACATGCGGTGGTTGAGGGCGGTGACCTCGTGCTTGCCGATGTGGAACTTGCCCATGGAGAAGAAAGGGATGTCGGGCATGGGGCCGCCGTTGACCTTCTCGAAGATGGCCGCGGCGTGCGGGCCCTGGAGCTGGAGGCGGAAGAACTCGCGGCCGTTCGGGTTCTGTGCGGTGCGCTCGTCGCGGCGGAGGGTGACGTCGTAGCCGCCGGTCTCGGCGTGGAACTGGACCCAGTTGAGAGCCGGGGGCCGTCCCACGAGACGCACGAGGTTGTCGGCCAGGCAGAACAGGATGCAGTCGCCGACCATGTAGCCGTCGTGGTTGACGGCGATGAACTGCTTGGCCTTCATCGGCCCGAAGCCCGCGAAGGTGTTGGCGCCGACGTCCGACAGCAGTCGGTAGCAGTCCGGGCCCTCGACCGTCAGGTCGGTCATGTGGTGGGACAGATCCATCAGCGCCGCCGAGGTGCGCCACGCCTCCTGCTCGTCACGCCAGTTGGTGAACTCGGCCCGGATCGGGAAGGGGTAGGCGCCGGAGCGGCCGCTGCGGAGGAGGGACAGCGGGCTTCCGCTCGCCTGGATCTGGTCTTCGAGGTTTGCCATCGGAGTCTCCATGTCGTCGCGCGGTGCGCTTGAGAGGCGGCAAGGCGGCGGCCGTTGCTGTGCGGCTCGACCGGCTGGTGGAGCGCCCGGTGTCGTGAGCGCCACGGCTCGGGTGGCGTCCGGCTGACGTGTGCGCAGCTCACGCCCGGGAAGGCACGCCGACGGCGAGTGCCTACGTCGGCGTGGGGAACTGTACGGTACGGTACCGCTCTGATGGGTCACAAGACATCTGCGTCGTACGGCAATCGCGCGGCCGCCAACAGTCGGCGCCGCACCTCACACTTCGCCGGTCATATACCATCTGACCTGCACGGATTGCGCTGCCCCCGCGCAGCGAAGGCTTAACTTGCACGCCGCGTAGGGGTGGCCCGCCCTCCAAGGCATGAGTTTGCACACCGAGTTCCACAGATGTCTGGAAAGGCGGCGCGGCCAAGGCGGGCGGTGCCGAACTGACCACCGTCAACTCGCAGCATTGCGCGTGCCGCCTTGACGCGGACCGGGTGGCGAGGACGCCGAACGTGCGAGGGCTCAGGCGGCGTCATTGTCGGCGCTCCGAGCGCCGCTTCGGATCTGTTCACCTCCGGTTTGTCGACGGGTTGCCGGAGAACGTCACCATGTCGCCGACCAGCCGGGCATGTTCAATGCTGCCACGCAGGACATACTGCCCAGGACCGGTCGACAGCCCGGCTCCGCCGGGCCCCCGCTTCGCGCGCTCGGCCTTCACGGGGCGCACCGCCGGGCGGCGGGGCCGCGACTGCCTGGCGATCAGTGGCTCTCGGCCTGTGAGGGTTCGTCAGCCGGCCGGTCCCGGGACGGCTTCAGTCGGACCACGACCACCTTGGACGCAAGCTCGAAGAGGAACGGCGCGTGCCGCTGGTGCGCCGTACCCGCAGGTACGAAGGGCACCCCGGAGGGTGAGCGGATCGTGCTGTGGGCCAAGCGCATCCTCGCCGACCGTGAGGCGATGGAGGAGGAGGTTCGTGCGCTGCGCAGCGGCATGACCGGGCAGCTGCGTCTCGGGTCGGTACCGACGGCGTCGACTGCTGTCTGTCTCCCTGTTGACGCAGGCGTTCTGCGCGGCAGCGGGCGCATTCACCTTCCGTCCCCTGTACCGTGAGCGCTTCGTCCCGCTCACGCAGTCGGGCGCCGCCCAGGAGCAGCGGTCGCAGGCGCCGTGGGAGGAGGCGGCCCGGCAGTCGTTGTGTCTGCTGCACCCCAGGATGTTGGGACGGCGGGTCCTCGACGCGGTCTTCGCCTGGGCTGGTACCCCGGTGCGGCCCGGGTGGAGACCGACTCCGTGGCCTCGCTGTTCGCTCACGTGCGCACGGGTCCTGCGGCGCGAACCCGCCTCCGTCGCGGCGCGGGCACTGCTGGAAGCCATCGGACGGACGGACAGGGCAGAAGGACCTCGAATGGGTCCCAGGGAAGGCGGTCGCCGGGGTCGTCGACCAGCTTGTCGCGCCCTGAAGGTTCGGACCGCGAGCGTACGCGCCGAGAAGGATGGCGGTCGCGCGAAGGATGGCGCTCTGGTCACCGGATCCGTTGGCTCGGCCCCCCGGTGCGCGTCGAGAAGGACGTGCCGCCCCACTCGCTGTGCCCCGACGAGGAGACGGCGCCCGAAGCGGTGCCGGTCAGACCGACTCCCGGGCGACGACTCGTGCGGGCGGTGGGCGGAGACCGCTGGTGTCGAGGCCCAGGGCGAGGCGCGCGCGGAGTCTGCCGTGGGCTTGGGCGTCGACGTGGATGGTGGTCAAGGAGGGGGTGGCGTAGGCGCCGTACCCGTTGTCGTCGAAGCCGATGACGGCGATCTCGTCCGGAATGCCGCGGCCGAGGTCGCGCAGGGCCATGAGCACGCGCAGGGCGACGTCGTCGTTGAATCCGGCGATCGCGGTGACCTCGGGAGCGCCGGCGAGGAGCGCCTCGACGGCTTCCGCGCAGGCGGCCCGGTCCAGCGGGGTGACGAAGGAGTCCGGGACGGGGATGTTCAGGTTCTGCGCGGCGTGCCCGGTGAACTTCAGCCGGGCCGCGGCCAGCGGTGATTCGGTGTCCGGCAGCGCCACGGCGACATGGGTGTGGCCGTGCTCCACCAGATGACGCAGTTGCAGCGCGGAGTGTGCGGCGAGGCCGTCGCGCCAGCCTCCGCCGACGTCTTCGAGTTCGTGGCCGGTGAGGTAGGTCTCGCCGAAGCGGATGATGGCGCGGGGGGCGATGGCGTCGAGGACCTCCTGGATGGACTGAGGGGTGTGGTGACCGTGCCGGACCAGCAGAACGTGGTTGTGGGCGGCGAGTTCGGAGTCGAGTCCGCGGACGAAGCTACGGGAGTACGCACCCTCCATGCCCGCTTCGATGTTCAGGACGACGACGCGGGATGATCCCTCGCGCAGTGCCCTGGCCACCCCGTGCGGCACGTATCCGAGGTCGCGGGCGGCCTGCTTGACCCGGTCGCGTGTGGCGGCGGAGATCGTCTGTCGCGGGTCGTCGTTGAGGACGAAGCTGACGGTGGCACGGGAGACTCCGCTGGCCGCCGCCACGTCGTTCAGCGTGACTCTTCCGGAAATGCTCATCACCCCTGCTCCGATGCGGTCTGTGCACCGCACACCCCGTCCGGGACGGCGCACCGCCATTCTAGGGACGTGGCCGGCAGTGGTGCCCGGGCAACCCCACTGATCTGACAGCGCCCCCATGCACGAGGATTGGAACTTTCCGAGACCGGAGGCGTCGGTTCTGTCGGATTCGGGCTTCGGCCACTGTCTGGCTCGCCTCGCCCGCCCGAACGGCCCCATAGTTCCCAGGTCATTCGACGATGGCGACCCGACTGCGGTCGCGAAGGAGCCTGGAGTGAGTGCAGCATTGATGGAGGAGCGACGTGACCGGCGTACGGCGACGCTGGTCATGGCCTGTCTGGGGGTGTTTGTCAGCTACCTCCCGGTGACCACGGTCTCGGTGAGTCTTCCGGTGATCCAGCGGGCGCTGGACGCGTCGACGGCCGATTTGTCTTGGGTGACCACCGCGTTCGTCCTGCCGGTGGCCGCGCTGATCCTGACCGCCGGGGTGTTCGGTGACGTCCACGGGCGGAAGAAGGTCTTCCAGGCCGGTCTCGGGTTCTGCGCACTCGGGGCCGCGGTCGGCCTGTCCGCACAGTCCATCGCCCAGGTGTGGGTCGGCCAGGCACTCCTGGGCGTCGGCGCCGCTGCCCTGCTGCCGATGACGCTGGCGCTCATCAGCCACGCCGTCCCCGACCCGCGTGAGCGGGGCAAGTACATCGGTCTGTGGACGACGTCGATGATGGGCTCACTGGCCGTGGGCCCGCTCATCGCCGGTGTCATCGTCGAGCACGCCGCGTGGCGCTGGATCTACCTGCTGCCCATTCCGCTGTCCCTCGTCACGATGGTGATCGCCGGCCGCCTTCTCACCGAGTCCAGGTCCCCTGTGCAGCGGACGTTGGACTGGCCGGGCCAGATCACCGCCGCCCTGACGATCGTCGCCCTGGTGTACGGCGTCATCGAGGGCGGAGACGGCTCCTTCGGCGACGTCCAGGTGATCGTCGCCCTGGTGGTCGCGGTCTGCTCCGTCCTGGCGTTCGTCGTGTGCGAGCGGCGCAGCCCGAGCCCGATGCTGGATCTCACGCTGTTCCGCAGCGCCGCCTTCACCGGCTCGGCTCTGGTCGTCATGATCAGCTTCCTCGGGCTGATCGGCTTCTTCTTCATCCTCAGCCTCTACCTGGGCATGGTGCAGCAGCTCAGCACCCTGGAGGCGGGCTTGCGGCTGGTGACGATCACCGCGCTGCCGATGATCCTGGGCGCTGGCGTGGCCCGGCTGATGCGGTACGTGTCGCCGCGCGTGCTGATCAGCGGCGGTCTGGTCATCACGGCCGCGGCGCTGTTCGCGCTGATGAACGTCGGGATCGACACGTCGTACGGGGCGCTGGCCTGGCGGCTGGCCCTGCTCGGCCTCGGTCTCGGTCTGGCCTTCCCGTGCATCACCGCTACCGCCGTGTCCTCGGTGCCGCACCACCAGGCGGGGATGGCGGCGGCGGGCAACAACGCTTTCCGGCAGCTCGGCGGCGCTCTGGGTCCCGCCATCATGGGCGCGCTGCTGACCGGGAAGGCGGTCGGCACGCTGCCCGACCACCTCGCCGCAGCCGGACTGAAGGACTCGGTCGGCCGGCAGATCCTGGATGCCGCCGACGCCGACGGCCTCGGCGCCGTCGCGGGCCTGCCGCTGGGCCGCGACACCGGGCCCGCGCTGCACGCCCTGTCCCAGTCCTTCCTGGACGGACTCCAGCTGTGCTTGCTGGTGTCGGCGATCGTCATGCTCTGCGGTGCCGCGCTGGCTGCCTGGCTGCTACGGCCGGCGGGGACCGGCCGCCCCTCCGGAACGGTCGCCTCCGGCGGCATGCAGCGTACGCGCCCCATGGTGGCGGCCGACCCGAAGTAGCGGTACCTCCTCTGCGGCCCCGCTGACGGCTGCACGCAGAGGTACGCGCGCCGTCGCCCCGCCCCCAGAGGAGGAGCGGGGCGACGCCGGGCCTTCCCGGGGGGGACGGGGACGGCACCGGCGCGCAAGTCCCTGGCCCTCACGATCGAGGGCCAGGGACACAGCCGTGCGTGTCGACCGCGAGGGGACACGCCGCTCCGTGTGAACCTGCCCTGCAGGCAGGTGCGTTCCTCAGGAAAGGCGGACACGTGTATAGGCCCGACGCCCTCGATCTGCGCCTGCTCCAGGCCCTGCAGCTGGACGGCCGGGCGCCCTTCAGCCGGATCGCCGAAGTCCTCGGCGTCTCGGACCAGACGGTCGCCCGCCGCTACCGGCGGCTGCGGACCGAGGCGCGACTCAGGGTGCTCGGGATGGCCGACCACAGCAGGCTGGGACGCACCAACTGGATCGTGCGGCTGCGCTGCAACCCCGATGCCGCGGAACCACTGGCCGACGCCCTCGCCCGCCGGCCCGACACCTCGTACATCGGGCTGATGTCCGGTGGTACCGAGGTGATGTGCGCGATGAGGCCGCGCAGCGTCCAGGACCGCGACGAACTGCTCCTGGACCGTATCCCGCGCACCCGCCGCGTCACTTCGGTCGACGCCTACAGCGTCCTGCACCACTTCTACGGCGGACCGCTCGGCTGGCTGAACAAGATTGACGCTTTGGACCCGGCGCAAGAGGCCGCTCTGCGGCAGGCTCCGCCCGAGACGGTCGCGGAACCTGTCGTCCTGGATCCCCTCGACGAGACTCTGCTGGAGCTGCTGCGCCACGACGGGCGGACGACGGTCACCGACCTCGCGACGGCGACCGGCCAGACCGAGTCCGTCGTCAAGCGCCGGGTGAGAGGTCTCCGCAGGACGGGGGTCCTGTACTTCGACATCGAGTACGACCACGAGCCGTTCGGCCACGGTACCGAGGCGGTGCTCTGGCTGACGGTCGAGCCCACACGGCTGCGCCCGGTCGGGCAGGCCCTCGCGGACCACCGTGAAGTACGCTTCGCCGCGGCGGTCAGCGGCCAAGCCAACGTCGTGGTCTCGGTGCTGTGCCGCACCACGGAGGAGCTGTTCGCCTACCTGGCCGACCGGGCCGGCTCGATAAAGGGGGTACGGGCCGTCGAAGCCGTCCCCACCCTGCGCCAGGTCAAGACCCTCACCTACGATCCCCGCCGCTGACGCACCCACCGGCGTCCGTTCCTGGGCGGACCGGCCCGGCGCCCCTCGCCGTGCGCAACGTGACATTGCGGCCCGCGTAGCCCCTTCCGCCCTTACGCTCGACACGTCGCGGCGGCGACGACACGACTCTCGCTCTGCGGTCGGACTGGTCGGCCCCCGCACGTTGCCCCGCTCCGGCCACGTCATCGTCGTCGGCATGGGACGGGTGGGACAACGTCGCCGCCGCCCTCGCCGCGCACGGCGTCGCACCCGAGGCCCACGTGGTGATCCGCGCGGGCGACCACGACGCCGTCGCCGAGACGCGCTCCCTGCTACCCATGGGCATCGTGCGCGACAGCATCTCTCTGGCCGCCGGCTACGTCGTTGCTCACTTGCGCGCGGAACCCGGCCGTGAGGTGGTCACTCACCAGGGAGATGTCCGGTCCCAAACCCCAAGGGCATGTGGCGGCGCAGCGCACTGAACGGTCATGAACGCTGCTCCCACGGCCTGCCCTACCTCCCATGAGGGCGGACGGCAAAAAATAACGACACTCACTAGATCGATTTAGCAATCCTCTGTAACATGTCTGCCGTATTGATTTAGCTTCCAGCGCGCGGGCCGTCGGCCTGCGGCGGAGGAGGTCCCTGCACGTGATCGACATGGAACCCCGGTCCGCCGTGCGACTGTCACCCGGACTTCCCGACAGTCTCCCGCAGCCCGGAAGATGCCTCGTGATGGGCATCCTCAATGTGACTCCGGACTCTTTCTCCGACGGCGGCCTGTACGTCGTCACCCGGCGGGCCGTCCAGCACGGTCTGCGGATGGCCCGAGAGGGCGCCGACCTCGTCGACGTGGGCGGGGAGTCCACGCGGCCGGGAGCCGAACCGGTCCCGGTCGAGGAGGAACTGTCCCGCGTGGTCCCCGTGGTGCGGGAACTGGTGTGTGCCGGGGTGCCCGTCAGTGTGGACACCATGCACGCCGAGGTCGCGCAGGCCGCGGTAGAAGCCGGGGCATGCCTGGTCAACGACGTCAGCGGGGGCCTCGCCGACCCGGCCATGGCGGCCACTGTCGCTGCGGCGGGAGTTCCTTACATCGCCGCGCACTGGCGGGCGCCGAGCCGCGAGATGGACCGCCATGCGATCTACGGCGATGTGGTGGGCGAGGTCGTCTCCGAGCTTCTGGCGCGTGTGGACGCGCTCACCGCCGCCGGGGTGGCCCCCGGGCGCATCATCCTCGACCCCGGCCTCGGCTTCGCCAAGAATGCCGGCCATGACTGGCGGATCCTCGCGAACCTGCAGGCCTTGCAGGCCGCAGGCTTCCCGGTCCTCGTGGGCGCCTCCCGGAAGCGTTTCATCGGGGAGGTCCTGAGCGGCTGTACGGATGGTGTGTCCGCACCTCATGGCAGGGACGTCGCGACGGCCGCCGTGTCCGCGCTCGCGGCAGCCGCCGGGGTGGCGTGCGTGCGCGTGCACGATGTCCGCTCGAGCCTCCATGCGGTGTGCATGGCCGCGGCCTTGACCGGTGGCGGCCGAGCCCTGTCGGCCGCGTGAAGCGAGTGGCCGGACGTCTGGCGAGAAATGTTCGGCACGAGTACTAGATCGATTTAGTTACGGGATGGACCATCTTCAAAGAAGGAGCCGCATGACAACCCCCAGCCTTCAGGACGGCATCGACAAGGCCGGTTCGCCCATCGACCTGCTGTGGAAGCCGGGCGCCGAGCCGTGGACGCCCGAGGTGGTCGAACGCGAGTACGTCGGTTGGCGCCAGGAGCAGGCGGCCTGGCACGAGGGCGTCGCCCTGCTGAACCTGTCCCACCACATGTACGACATGTGGATCGAGGGCCCCGACGCCACGCGTGTTCTGTCCGACTACGGTGCCAACAACTTCGAGAAGTTCGCGATCGGCCAGGCCAAGCAGTATGTGCCGGTGACCCGCCACGGCCACATCGTCACCGACGGCATCCTCTCCCGGGAGGCTGAGAACGCTTATCTGCTCAGCGGCATTCCGGCTGCCCAGCACTGGGTGCACTACCACGCCGAGAAGGGCGGCTACGACGTCGCCTTCGTCACCGACCCGTCCTCCGCGTTCCGCCCCGGCGGCGGTGACCCGAGGCTGTTCCGCTACCAGATCCAGGGCCCGCTGGCGCTCGAACTGATCGAGAAGGTATTCGGTGCCCCGATACCGGCGACGAAGTTCTTCCACTCCACGCCGGTCACCCTGGACGGCCGCGCCTTCAAGGCCCTGCGCCACGGCATGGCAGGGCAGGCCGGCTACGAGTTCATCGGCCCCTGGGAGCACGCCGGTTACGTGCACGAGGCATTCCTGAAGGCCGGTGAGCCTTTCGGTCTGGTGCAGGTCGGCGCCCTGGCGTACGCGACGCCGAGCGTGGAGAGCGGCTGGATCCCCTCGCCGGTGCCCGGCATCTACACCGATCCCGAGCTGGCGGAGTACCGCAAGTGGCTCCCGCTGTTCGGCATCGAGGGCAAGCGCCCGCTGAACGGCAGCTTCTTCTCGGAGAACATCGAGAACCACTACGTCTCCCCGTACGAGCTGGGCTACGGGAAGATGATCCACTTCGGCCACGACTTCTACGGTCGCGACGCCCTGCTCAAGGCCAAGGACGACGAGAGCCTGCGCAAGAAGGTGACCCTCATCTTCGACCCGGACGACGTACGCCGGGTGATCGGCGGAGGAGAGGACCCGGGCTTTGTCCTCAGCTACGCACGCCACCGGGTGGAGACCTCCGCGGGCCTGGTCGGCACCACCATGCAGACGGCGTCCATCGACCCCGTCGGCACCCTCCTGTCGCAAACACTGATCGGTGCCGCGCACGCCGTGCCCGGCACCGAGGTGACGGTGGTCTGGGGCGAGCACCCCGGTACCGGTACCCACCCCGAGGCCGACCTCGGGTTCCCGCGCCTCCGCGCCACCGTCCAGCCCAGCCCGTACGACCGGAACGCCCGCACCGAGTACCGCCGCAACCCGTGACCCACGCCGACCGCCCCGGTCCGGCCGGCCCCGCGCTGTGGCCGGCCGGAACCGGAAAGCGAACACCCGCCGTCCGGCCCTCTGCCGTCCAGCCGTCGGCCTCGACATGTCGGCGGCCGGACGGCCGGACCATCCAGCACCGCGCCCCCGTCTCGACCTGGAGCACGATGAACCCCGTCAGCACAGCTCCCACAGCCGTGAGCACATCGCTGTTGGAAGACTTCTCCCTGGAAATGACCGGCAAGGACGTGCCCAAGCTGGAGGAGGCCAGCAGCCTCATCCCGCAGGGCACCCGGATCAACGTCACCTTCCTCGGCAACGAAAACCTGCAGCTGCGGCTGGACGCCGCCCGCGCGGTCAAGCGTCTCGGCTTCGTACCGGTGCCGCACATCTCCGCCCGCCGCCTCGGCTCCCGGGCCGACTTCGAACAGTTCCTCGGCGGGCTCCAGGCGGACGGGACCGGCGCCGACGTCTTCACCGTCGGCGGTGACCCCACCCGTCCCGAAGGCCCTTACGAGGACTCCCTCTCCCTGATCGAGTCGGGCCTCCTGCCCGAATATGGCGTCAGGCACGTCGGCATCAGCGGCTACCCGGAAGGCCACCCGGCCATCAGCGCGGAGGTGCTGTGGGCGGCGCTGCGGGACAAGAGCGCGGCCATCGCCGCGCAGGGCCTCGACGGCAGCGTCATCACCCAGTTCGGCTTCGACGTCGACCCCGTCCTCGCCTGGATCGAGCGGGCCCGCGGCCAGGGCATCACGCTCCCTGTCCGCATCGGCGTCCCTGGCCCGGCCGGAGTACGACGCCTGATGTCCTACGCCGCCCGGTTCGGCGTGGGCACCAGCGCCTCCATAGCCAAGAAGTACGGCCTGTCGATCACCAACCTCATGGGCACGGCCGGGCCGGACAAGTTCCTGCGCGCCCTGGCCGAGGGCTATGACCCGGTACGACATGGCGAAGTGAAGATCCACTTCTACACGTTCGGCGGGCTGAAGGCCACCTCCGAATGGATCGCCGCTTCCAGGAAGGAATCTCTCGCATGACGGTCACCCAGGCCGCACCGGCTGCCACCCCCAGTAATAACCGGGGGACGGACCACCAGGCGTCGTTGATCGTCCAGGGCGCCGACGCCACCGGCATCGTCGCGGCGGTGACCTCGGTCCTCAGCCGGCACGCCGCGAACATCGTCTCCCTCGACCAGTACTCGGACAACCCGCAGGGCGGTGCCTTCTTCCAGCGCACCGTCTTCGGCCTGGACGGCCTGCAGGCAGCCCTGCCTGCGCTGCGTGCCGACTTCGACGAGGAACTGGTGAAGAAGTACGGCCTCACCTACACGCTGCGGGATCTTTCGGTGCCCAAGCGCGTGGCCATCTTCGCCTCCAGGTCCGACCA
The DNA here is from genome assembly GCF_024612015.1 of Streptomyces sp. CA-210063. NCBI lineage: Bacteria > Bacillati > Actinomycetota > Actinomycetes > Kitasatosporales > Streptomycetaceae > Streptomyces > Streptomyces sp. CA-210063. The sequence continues at coordinate 1,175,115 of NZ_CP102512.1, read as the reverse complement.
CTGCCTGCTCGACCTGCTCTGGCGCCACCGCCAGGGCCAACTCCCGGTCAGCATCCCCATGGTGATCTCCAACCACCCCGACGTCGCCGAGGAGGTGCGCAGTTTCGGCATCCCGTTCTTCCACGTCCCCTCCATGGGCCCGGACAAGTCGGCGGCCGAGGCCGAGCACCTGCGGCTGCTCAAGGACAACGTCGACTTCGTGGTCCTCGCCCGCTACATGCAGATCCTCTCCGGCGACTTCATCGAGAAGGTCGGCGTCCCGATCATCAACATCCACCACTCCTTCCTCCCCGCGTTCATCGGTGCCGGCCCGTACGCCAAGGCCAAGGAACGCGGCGTGAAGCTGGTCGGTGCCACCGCCCATTACGTCACCGAGGACCTCGACGAGGGACCGATCATCGAGCAGGACGTCGTACGCGTCAGCCACGCCGACACCGCCGCCGACCTCACCCGCCGCGGCGCCGACGTGGAACGAGCCGTCCTCTCCCGCGCGGTGCTCTGGCACGCCGAGGACCGCGTCATCCGCAACGGCAACCACACCATCGTCTTCACCTGAATCACAGTTCACCCCCGTACCCGACAGGGAAACCGCCCGGAACAGGGACAGGTGGTCTTGTCGTGCGCCGGAACACAGGCCACCGGGGCGGCGGAAGCAGCGGACTCCCGCACGGTCCGCTCCGATGCTCAACTCCGCCCCGGTCCCCGGCGCCGTACACCGCAGTCACGCACGGCCGCGGTCCGAAGCACGCAGTCCTCTCCACCGGGCGAATCGTTCGCCGACAGAAAGCGGTTCGCCACCATGACACGCACGATCAACGGCGCGGAGATCGCCCGCCGGATACGGATCCGGATCGCCGAGCGAGTGGCCGAGGCCGCGGCCACCGGACCGGTGCCCGGCCTCGCGACCATCCTCGTCGGCGACGACCCCGCCAGCGCCGTCTACGTCGCCGCCAAACGCCGCGCCATCCGCGATGCCGGCATGCGCGACATCCACCGCCATCTGCCCCACCACGCCACCCAGATCCAGGTGGCGACGGTCATCGACGAACTGGCCGCCGACCCGGACGTCTCCGGCATCCTCCTCCAACTGCCCCTGCCCCCACAGCTCGACGCCGCGCCCCTGATCGACCGTATCCCCGTCACCAAGGACGTCGACGGCCTGACCACGGCCAGCGCCGGCCGACTGGCCCGCGGCGAACGCGGACTACGGCCCTGCACACCCAGCGGCGTCATCGAACTCCTCGACGCCGAGGGCATCGAGCTGAAGGGAGCCCGCGTCGCCGTCGTCGGCTGGGGCGAGCTCGTGGGCCGCCCCCTGAGCCAGTTGCTGCTGCGGCGGGGCGCGACGGTGACCGTCGCCCACGAGTTCACCGCCGATCTCGGCGCTGTCACCCGGCCCGCCGACGTCGTCGTGGTCGCCACCGGCGTCCGTGGCCTCATCGGCCCCGAACACGTCAAACGCGGTGCCACCGTCATCGACGTCGGCATCCACCGCACCCCCGACGGACTGACGGGCGATGTCCGCGCCGCTGAACTCGACGGCATAGCCGGCCGCATCACACCGGTCCCCGGCGGCGTGGGCCCGATGACCATCGCCATGCTGCTGGTCAACACACTCCAGGCCGCCGAATGGGAAGCCGAACGCAAGCCTGTGCCCGCGTAAGCGCTCCGCTGGAGGTGCCGAGGTGGGCCGTCTTTCGTCTGCGGCGCCGTCGTGGCTGGTCGCGCCCGCGCGGCGGAGCCGCATATCGACACAGCGCCGCGCCCCTTGGGGCGCTGCCGAAAGGTGACCTACATGAACGACCTCCCTCCGCTGGCCCGGTTTGCCGGTCGCGTCGCGACTGGTCTCCTCGACATCACCCATGACCCCGAGGCCCTTGACTCCGAGGGCTTCTGGGCCGTCGTGCACGGCTTCGAAGGCCGCCTGACCTGCGCTCGCTTCCGCGACGTCCGTTTCCTTCCGCAACCCACCAGGAGGGTCCGATGGCGCGGACCGGGACCGGAGCAGTGGACCACCTCGCTCGATCGGGCCGCCTACACCGCCGGCGTGCGACGCATTCGCGAGCACATCGCCGCCGGGGAGGTCTACCAGGCCAACCTGTGCCGCGTCCTGTCGGCCCCCGTCGCTGCCGACGCGGACATCGAGGCCCTCGCCGAGCGATTGGCCGCACGCCATCGAGCGCCGTACGCCGGGATGATCAGGCTGCCGGCGCGCGGTGTCGAGGTGGTCTCGGCCTCCCCCGAGCTGTTCCTCCGCCGGACCGGACGGGTGGTCGAGTCCGGCCCCATCAAAGGCACGGGGCGCACCGAGGCCGACCTTCTGGACAAGGACCACGCCGAGAACGTCATGATCGTCGACCTGGTCCGCAACGACCTCGGTCGAGTCTGCGCGACCGGCAGCGTCACCGTTCCCGAACTGTGCGCCGTCGAGAAGCATCCGGGCCTCGTCCACCTGGTCTCCACGGTCCGCGGAGAGCTGCGGAGCGGTGCCGGCTGGGCGGAACTGCTGGCCGCCACCTTCCCGCCCGGCTCCGTCACAGGCGCGCCCAAGGACAGCGCGCTCGGCATCATCCGCGCGCTGGAGACCGCACCCCGTGGACCGTACTGCGGCGGTGTCGGATGGGTCGACGCGGACCGCCGCAGCGGCGAACTCGCCGTAGGCATCCGTACCTTCTGGATCGACCGGGCCCGGGAACGTCTCAACTTCGGGGCAGGCGCAGGCATCACCTGGGGTTCGGATCCCGAGCGGGAGTGGCAGGAGACCGAACTCAAGGCAGCCAGGCTGCTGGCCATCGCGTCCAACGGTCCGGCAGCCGAGGACGACCAGCCCGAGCCGACCGCGGTGATGAGCGGAGCCTGACAACCGACCGGGCCCGCGCCCGCGCGCGTCGGCCGATGACGTCCTGTCAGCCCCACACCAGGCGTGCCGTCTCGGCCACGAGCTCCAGTTTGCGGCGCTGGTCGTCGACGGTGAGCAGGTTTCCCCGGCTCGTCGAGGCGAACCCGCACTGCGGGCTGATGGCGAGCTGCTCCAGGGGCAGGTACTGGGAGGCTTCGTCGATACGGCGCCGCAGGGTGTCGACCGACTCGAGATCGGCCACCTTCGACGACACGAGCCCCAGCACGACGGTCTTGGTGGGCGGAACGAACCGCAGGGGTCCGAACCCGCCTGAGCGCTCGGTGTCGTACTCCAGAAGGAAGCGGTCGACCTCGACCTCGTCGAAGATGCGTTCCGCGATGGGCTCGTAGCCGCCCCGGGCGGACCAGGCGCTGCGCATGTTGCCGCGGCAGAAATGCATGGCGACGTTCATCCCGGGCCGGCGTGCGCGGGCAGCGCGGATCAGGGAGTTGTCCGTGTCGATGACGTGGCTGAGATGGCCGTCCAGGTCCGTCACCCGGCGCATCCGAGCCGCCTTCGGGTCGATGTTGGCCCAGTAGGCCAGGGAATCGAGCTGCAGCCAGGTGACCCCGGCGTCGATCAGGTCGGCGATGTCCTGCCGGTGGATCTCGGCCAACGCGGCGACCGCGTCCTGGCGGGTCGGGTAGACGCCGTCCGACACCCCGGGCCGCCAGAATCCGGCCACCATGGTCGGACTCGCCATGGTGATCTTGTAGGGGCCGGGGGAGTTCTCGGCCAGCCACCGCGCCTCGGTCCGAGACAGCGGCGTGCGTCGGTACAGGGGCTCGCCGATGGCCACGGAAGCGACCTCGCCCTCCAGCTCGGCGCCATCAGCATCGCGGTGCCAACGCGGACGGGCCGACGACTCCTCGGCGGGTACGAGACCGCCGACGGTTTCCACCACCGAGGCCATGAAGTTTTCGCGCCGGACCTCACCGTCGGTGAAGACCTGGATCCCGGCGTCCTGTTGCAGCTTGAGCGCGGCTGCCGCGGCAGCATCCTCCAGCTCCCTGAGACGCTCGGCCGGCAACGCGCCCCGCTGGTGCTCGGCATGTGCCGCCAGCAGTTCGTCAGGCCGCAGCAGGCTGCCTACATGCTCGGCCCGGATCGTCGTCGTCGACATCGGCCTTCCCTCCGTGCGATACGGGGTTTGCTCGCGTGGTCGTCGCCACACAATGCTGGCGGAACGTCCGTACGGTACGGTTCAGTACACCGCAGCGACAAGGCCCCGACTGCAAAGAAACCCGCACACGCCTCTCGGGTCGGCGGCCGGGAAGCCCGGCGTCATACCCGGCCGCCGCCGCGTGGGACGGACACTCCGTGCAGGAAGACGCGCACCGCCTCCACGATGGACGCGCGCACCTCTTCCTGGCTCAGCTTGCGCGGAGCATTCGTCAGCAGCCGCATCTGGGCGTCACCGAGCATGGCCTGGTACAGCTGCGCCGCCGCTCGAACCGGGTCCGCGACCTCAATCAGGCCGTCGTCACACGCCTGCTCCAGGCAGCGCCCGAGGACCGCGTGCCCCGCGGCCGGCCCATGCTCGGAGAACACATCCCCCAGCCCTGGGATGCGCTCGGCCTCGGCGGTCACCAGGCGGTGCAGGGCGATGGCCTGGGGGCTGAGGACCAGGGAGGCGAAGTGCTCGCCCAGCGCCACCAGGTTGTCGGCGAGGTTGTCGCCACCCGGCGAGAAGGCGTGCAACGGCCCCGACCATTCGTCGCACAACGCCTCCACGGCGGCGCGGAACAGCGCGCTCTTGTCGGCGAAGTAGCGGTAGAGGGTCGCCTTCGACCCGCCCACCGCTGCCAGGACGTCCTCCATGGAGACGCCGGTGTAGCCGCGCAGGATGAACAGCTCCCCGGCCGCCCGCACGATGCGCTGTCGCCGGTCCGTCGCTGTCATTCTCTGTGCGGTCGCCATGTCCTGGATGGTATGGGACCGATGGACGCGGCCTCTTTGCGTTCGATCGCACCGACGACTTGGGTATCGCGGGTTGCGCTGCCTGCACAACTGATTCGTACCGCGTGGTGGAGACCTCGTAACTGGTGGGCGCCGTGGTACAGCGCGGAAGCAACAGGGGAGCCCTCCACCCCGCAGCCATGGGCTCATCTCGCGCGACGCTCACTCCCAGTGAGCCACAGGAAAGTGCCGCCCATGAGCCGATCCGTAGACGCCATGCCGCCCGGCGGCAGTGTTACCGCCGGAGCACCTCCCGTGCGGTCTCAGCCGGCTGCGCGCAGATCGCTCGTGGCGGGCCTCACCGTCACGGCCGTGGCCGCAACCGGTTCGGCCCGCAGAGGCGGAGGGGGTCGCGTCAGCAGCCTTCGTCAGAGCTTGCTGACCTCGGTCCGACGGTTGTCCGTCTTGAAGGGCAGGTTGGACACGGTCGCCCGGATCTCCCGCTGCGCGGTTCCGGGCCGTCCCCACAGGACGGTCACCTCGGTGCCCGGAGCGGCGTGAGCGGGATCGATCACACAGAGGGAGATCATCGCTCGCAGTGCCACGCTCAGCGTCCGTCCAGTGGACACACCCACTGGATCACCGGAAAGGAGGACCTGGTCGAAGCTGGGAGCGGCCGATCGGGGCAGTTCCATCTGATCGGGTGTGTCATCGTCGCCCAGCAACGACGTCAGGACGGCGCCGACGTCGTGCCCGTTCCACCGCAGGCCTACCAACACCCGTCCCGGAGCTCCGCTCTCGACGTCTCTGACCAGCGCGTCACGGCCGATGAAATCCCGTCCGGGTATGCCCTTGCGGAACCCCCAGCCCAGTTCGCTGGGCTTGCGGAAATAATCACTCACTCCGCTGACGGGAACGAAACTGCCACCGGGCGTGCCTCTGCGGAACTGCCGCGGCGCGCCGGGCGTGAGGATGGAAGCCGGCAGGTAGTCCCGGCCGTTGGTGGCGATGCCGGCCTCGATGTGTTGCACGGGTTGTGACCGGAGACCGAGCTGACGGATGCCGAAGTCCTGGCCGCTCGCCACGACAGCCGACCAGATTGTGCTCGCATGCTCGGCCGGACCGTGCAGCTCGTATCCGAGCTCGCCCGAGATCCCGGTCCGCAGCACGCGCACCGGGACCCCGCCGGCCTGCGACATCCTGCTGCGGCTGAAGCCGACGTCCCGAAGGTCGTCTCCGGTGGTCTTCTCCAGCACGGAGAGGGACGCGGGTCCCTGGACGCCGAAGATGAACACATCCGGGCTGATGTCGGTGGCCGCGGCGTCCCAGCCGCCCTGGCCGAGCTGCCACAGCAGCCAGTCACAGCTTCCGGCGGTGTAAACGAACTCCTCAGGGCCGAGGCGGCACAACACGCCCTCGGAGGCGACCCAGCCGTTCTCGTCGAGTTGGACATGGTGCTTGATCCGGCCCGTCTCGAAACGGGAGAGATCCCTCATGCCCAGGCGGCCGAGGAATTCCAGGGCCTGAGGCCCGTGAATCCTCACCTTGTGCAAAGGGGTCCAGTCGCCGACGTAGCAGGACCGGACATGGGCGGCGCTTTCTTCGACCCAGTTCGAATACTCCAGCGGCAGAAGGGTCTGGGCGAAGTGACCGAAAGCGCCTCGTGTGTTTGCCGCGTCCTGGGCGGCGACGGCCGGACTGAACAGCGGTGGACGCTCAGTCACGAACGGCGCCTCACGCAGCCGGAGTGCTGCTTCGTACGTACTGCGCTGCCGCGCGCTCATGTCCATCCCACCTGCCACTAGATCGATTTACTGACCAGAGGCTACAAGCGCGCCCGGGACCGGGACAGGGCGGCGGAGGGTCCGCATCCTGCATGCTATGAAGAATCAATCTGAACGCGAAGCACCCTTGGGACGTGGCTTTCCCCGTGCGATCGACCCGCGAAGTTTCTTGGGAAAGCTGATGCTCTGCGCACGCTGAGCCCCTGGTCGGCGCAGCAGGCACGGCGCCTGCGCGCGGTGTGGCCGACCGTAGAGAGAGCGGTCGGGATTCTGGCCGGGGTGTGGGCGGCGCGCGGGTCCGTCATTCAGCAGTGGGCCGATCAGGAGCCGGCGTGGCTGACGGAGGCGCCGGCTGAAGCGTTGGGCTGGTTCGGCCAGCTTGCCGCCGACTACGACGCACGGTGCCTCCCACGTGTTTTTCGAGCGGTGTGCCCGCGAGGGTGGATACCCCCGTGACTACTTCGTGGCGCGTGCGGCGCTGCAGGCGGGATCCGGCACGGAGCAAGAGGTGCGGGACTACCTCACGGCGCACCACGACGCCACGTCGCCTCTGCTGAACGGGCTGCGGGTCTGCCTCGGCGGGGGTTGGGCCGAGGGAATCGAGCAGTTGGGCCGGTGGGGCCCCAGAACGCGCTTGCGCAGGCCTTGAAGGCCCAGCTCGAAGCCGAGGCGCTGATCAAGAAGGGTCGGCCGGGCGAGGCGCTGGCCCAGTTGCGGGACGCGGACCGGGAGGGGATCTTCACGGGCGTCGCTGTCAGCCTGGTGCTCCGAAACTACTACGTCGACATCCCGTTCTCCGCCGACCTCTACAGTGCTGCGGCGCAGGCCGACGGCTGGCAGGCAAAGGCGGTTGCCGTGGCTGTGTCACGGTCAGGCGGGTGGTCCGACGCACAAGCCGCAACGGCCGACGGCATTTGCTTTGACGCTGCCTCCCAGACCATCGGCGCCGCACGAGGCCTCGGCATGGCTCAGCGCCGCCTTCGCCAGCCTGTATCGGGCTACGCTGACCTCGGACCGGCCGCGCAACCTCCAGGTCTTTTCTTGGCAGGTCCTCACCCAGCCCTGGATTTCGGCTTCCTCGCTCCCGTTCGTCCTCGCGGGCCTGCACGGTGGCAGGGGGGACGTGGCCGGTACTGACGGCCCCCTGCAGGACGCCCTCACCCACTACTACGGCGCCCTCGTCGAATGGTTGGGCCGCATCGCCGCCGCCAGCAGACTGATGAGTCTGTTCGCTCTCACCGCCGAGGAGGACAGAGTCACCGCGGCGCGCACCGTGCTGACCCACCGCGCCCGGTAGACAGCAGGAAAGCGGCGGCGCCTTGCAAGGCCGCGCCGCAGTCCGGCGCCTACACCGACGACGTGGAGGCAAAAGGGTCGGCTGTCCGAGCAATGACAACTGCTCCGCGGCGTCGGGCGTAACACGAGTCTCTGAGGCGAGGGAGCCGAGCGGTAGTCGGTCCAGCGGCCCGCTCATGGCGTCTCTGGCTGGGTCGGGATGATGTCGGGCGGGTAGCCCTTGGCACGAAGCCAGGCGTCGAGGGCCAAGGCGACGATGTCGCCGTGGGGAACGTCGTGCTCGGCGTTGTAGCGGCGGATGCGTCGCTGGAGCTGCAGGATGTCGGGGACGGCGTAGTTGAGCTGTCCGCGTTTGATGTGGCGGTTGCCGATGACCGTAAGAGTGTCTGGATGCGGAGTGAGCGGATCGTCGGCGGGCTCGGACTGCGCTTCCAGTGCGTCGGCTATGTCGCGTAGCCGACGGGCGTGGTGGGTGAGGTCGGGCACGAACGTTGCTCCGGTCGGTCCGGCTAGGCGGCTAGTCAGCCGCCTATTGGGCTATTGGAATAGTCGGCGGACGGGGGCGGCCGCGCACTCAGTGAGCTGGCGGCCGCCCCGTGTGCCGTGCGGCGTGCGTCCCGTTCGTGGGCGCCGCATGCGAACCCGCGTGGTGCTCGTACTGCGGACCGGGTGCCCCACTGTTTACCGGGAACGCGGTACTGGTGGCAGTCGGCACAACCGCCTGGCGTACGGCCATCTCACTTCCCTGAACCGGCGCGTTCTGCGAGACCTGCTTGGCCGACTGTGTGGGCCGGAGTGCAGGTGCTGCGGGCTCGGGAGCCGGGGCCACCTGCCGTTTCATTGCCTCCCCAGCGGATTCCGTTCCCGTCTCGGGGGCGGCGACGGCAGGGTGAGTCGGCTGACCGGCGGCCGGCTCCGGCACGGGGCCGCTCGGCGTGACCTCGACGGTTCGGCTGGGCGGAGGCGTGTGTCACTTCGGGCGCCGTCTCGGTTCGGCCGTGCGCCGATGCCTCGACGGGAGCGGCGGAAGGTGCGGGCTGAAGCTGCGGCTCGTCGGCCGGGGGACGGTCTTCCCTCTGGGCGGCGGCATGTTCGGCGGCGTACTGCTCGGGGGTGAGCTCGGCGGTCGGCGGCGGGGGCGGCGGGGTCGTCTTCTTGGCCCCGCCCAGGGTGCGCCCGCCGGTGCGGCGGGCTGGCGGTTTCGGCCTTTTCGTTCTTCTCGCTCATGCCTCGGTCAGCTCCTTCATCAGGTTGGCGTACTCGCTCAGTTCGGTGGGGATCTCGCCGAAGGCCTCCATGTAGTGCACCCAGGAGTGGATGGTGGTCTCGGCGAGCGGGAACGGTTCGTCGCGGTCCGGTCCGATGCCCTCGCCCTTCTCGGGCTCCAGCAGCTTGTCCTTCGCGGTGCGGGGCAGGCTGGTGCGGTCGTCGGCCTTGACGAGGACCACGTGGGCGGTGACACCCTGCTCGTTGCGGGTGGCGGCGCGCTCGGCCTCGTCGAAGGTGGCCACGAGCTTGCGGCGCTCGATCTTGGTGGGGGCGACCGGCACGAGCAGCAGGTTCGCCTCGGTAACAGCCTCGTGGAACAGCTTCGCGCTGCCGCCGCCGGCGTCGACCACGATCGCTCCGAACTCGGCACGCTTCTCACGGATGTATTCGGCGATGTCATCGAACGGGTACCGCTCGACGACCAGGTTTTCCGGGATCTCGAAACCCTCGGCCTTGGCGACCTTGAACCAGTCATAGGCGGACTGGCTGGTCGCGTCCGCGTCCAGCAGCAGCGTCGGCAGGTCGAGGACGACGGCGTAGTACAGGGCGATGAACCAGGCCGAGGTGGTCTTGCCGGTGCCGCCCTTGAGCATGCCGACGACGATGACGAAGGCGTCCCAGGCGCGGGCTGTGGCCGCCGCCAGGGTCTTGATACGGGTGTTCTCGTTCACGTGTGTCTGATCTCCTGAAGCTCGAAAGGTGCGTTGACTTGTGTGGGTCGGCGAGAGGGACGACTTTCGGTGGTGGCTATGTGACGATGAAGGGGGCGCGCGTGCCGCAGGGCTGCGGCCGGGATGGCCTTCGGGCAGGTCTCGCATCTGTTGGGCACGACCAGCGGAGCGAACGAGAGCTCTATCTGGTGCGCTCACGGCCGTTTCCCCTCGGGGCGAGTGGGGCCATGTCGGTGCTGGGGCCGCATGCGGGTGCTGGCCTGGTGCAGGAGCCGGTAGACCGTGGCAACGGAGTAGTTGCACGCCTTGGCTAGGTCCGGGACCGTGGCGCCCTCCTCGTACCGCGCCCGCAGAGACAGCGCGAGCTTCTGCCGTTCAGCGGCCCTCGCCGCAGCGCGCATCCGCAGCGTCTGCTGCGGGGTGCGCACGGTGCCGCCGGCCTCAAGCAGCAGGCGCCGGGCACCACGCCTCGACTCACCGGCAACTGCCGCGAGTTCAGCGAGCGTCGCACCCTGCTGCTCGTAAAGGGTGCGCAGACGGGCTGCGAGACGTCGGCGGGCTTGGGAATCCTGGCGCATCCTGCGGGTCTGCCACGACGTGCGCATGACGGTCCCGGCATCGTGCAGCCGGTTGAGGACCATGCCGTACGACAGGCCGCTGGCGGAGACGAGTTCGTCGACCGTTGCACCGGACTCGTACTGGTTGCGCAAGGCATCCGGGGTCACCGGCTGGCTCTGGGCAGGGTTGGTTGGAGGGTGTTGTCGGTTCATGCGGCGGAGTTCCATTCGCTGAGGGCTTCGGCATGGGCGGCCGCCAGCTCGTCGTAACTGCGCTGGTCAGCTGGGATGATGAGGATCAGGCGGCCGTCGGTGGCGACCCGCCAGTCGGAAGCAGGGCGGCCGGTGGCCGGGTCGAGGACGCGCCCGTCCGGGGCGTGCCACGTCGGCGGGATCTCGTCGGGGCGCGGCGCGGGGACCAGGATTTGGCGGTCGTCGCGGACGATCACCACAGCCTTGGTGCGGTGCTCCGCGAGCCGGTCCAGCGCCTCCTGGTAGGCCGCACGCTCGACCGCGTGCAGGGCCTTCCGCCGGGCCGCGACGCCTGCGGTGCCGTGGTGCTCGGCGACCTTGTCCCAGCCCTGTGCAGGCACGGCGTCGAGCCCCGTGACACGGGCAGGGAGGCTGCTACCGAGGCCCTCCAGCGCGCGCGGCGCGAGGGCCCAGGTCTCCCCGATGCGGCAGACGAGGCCGTGGCCATCCAGGCGTCGCAGAGTCCGGTAGGTGGTGGCGCGGGAGACCGAGGAGGTACCGACGAGCTCGGCGACCGTCTGGTAGGGGCGTTGGTGCAGGGCGCTGATGAGCATGAGGGCGGCGCTGCCGAGGCCGTGGTGGGCGAAGGCGTCGTGGCCCATCAGACGGCCGAGGACGGTGGAGTCGATGTCGGCCGCCGTGGCCGTCTCAGAGGTGGGCCAGTCCTCAAGTGCCGGGTCGGGGGGCAACTGAGTGGTCCGGGAACGAGACGGCGGCGCGCTGAGATACCAGGTGGAACCCTCGCGGCCGTGGCCGACCTGCAGGCGGCGCAGCCAGCCCTGCGGTTTGAGGACGGTGTCGTAGACCGCCCGCAGCGTCGTGCGGGAGATGCCCGCTTCCTCCGCGGTCTGCCGTTCGCTGGCGTGGTGCAGTGGGCCGCCCGCGGTCTCGGCGAAGTTCAGGTGCGCGCGCAGTACCCGCAGCGCGGTGCGTCCCCGTTCCCCGCGCCAGGGGGTGGTCTCGATGCGGTCGCGCAGCGCGGCGAGCACCTCGTACGCGTCGTGCCGGGAACCCAGCGTCACGGTCGTGTTGACCGTTTCGGAGGCGTTGGCCCAGACCCGGCGGATGTAGTCCAGGGCGCGCATCTGCCCGGAGCGCAGGGCGATGTTGCGGGTGTGCCGTCCGCCTTCGTGGTCGGGGTGCAGCAGGAGCTGTGTGAGCTGGTCGAGGGTGCCGCCGGCGCGGGCCACGTGGCAGGCGATGGCCGCGGTGATCCGGTGCCCGTGCTCGGCCGCTCCCTGGCGGTCCGCGCGCAGGACCACGGTCCGGCGGTCGGGGGCGAGCCGGCTGTAACTGCTGGTGGCGTAGCGGCCGGTGAGGTCGCCGAGCAGAATGAGATCGGTCGCGGCCGACGGCAGTCGGACGTACTCCACAAGGCCGCGGAATTCGGTGGAGTGTCGTCGAGAGAGGGCGTGATGGGTGCTGTGTGGCACGGTGGGGTCGTCTCGCAAAAACGTGGACGCCACCCAGGCCCGCTAAAACCACGGGTGGTGTCCGGAACCGACCTCCATCGGCGCCAGCAAGGTCCCCAGGATGGCCGTCCTGGAGGGCCTCGTTTGCCTGGCCCCGAGTGGAGGCAGGCGTCCCCATCGCAGCTCGACCGAGGTCGAACCAGAGCAGCGCCAGAGTGGTCCACTGGTGATCCACACCGGCCGACTCAGGTCCCTCGGAGGGCAGTTGCAGAGGCTGCTGCCTCTGACTGCCTCTGAGCGACCCGGGTCGAACCGGGGTCGAATCAGAGTGTTTTCCTCTGACTGCCTCCGATCGCCTCTGTAACCCGTCCTAGCAGGTCACAGCCTCATCGCCCCCACACAAGCGCAGGTCAGAAAGGTGCGCTAGCTGTACCACTGGTTCCTGGCGAAGGCGGTCATGTGAGGCATGGCGTTCCCGTCCCTGTCGGCGGGGCTTCGTCGCCCCGCGTGCCGTGGTTGGGAACAGGTTCCTGACGGCGGTGGTCGCCGCGCAAGGCGGCTTCTGCCAGGCGGAAGCATCCCTACGGAAGAGCTGGTCAGAGCCTTGCCATGCGCCTTGCGTATCACCGGAAGCGGCTGCGGAGTGACTCCGCTGGGCGGATCGGTCCAGGGCCGGCCGTGTGGTTTGGCGAGCACGTCCGATTGTGACGCTGCCATGATTGTCCGGAAATGGGTCAGTGCTGACGCAAGGGCGTGCTGGGTCGAATCCGGGTCGGATTGGCCCGTCTTGGTGTGCTTTTTTCAAGGTGACCTCGCCGGAGTCGTCACGGCCGTCGGTGCCGAGGCCGACGGACTCGCCGTCGGTCGACCTTCAGTTTCCCGCGCGCCCGCGCGTCGAAGCCCTCATAGCGGCTGATCAGCGCGTCGTTGGCCGCCACGAAGCCTTCGGCCCGCTGGGCGGGTGACATGCCGTCCCAGCGCACCCACACGGACTTGTTGAAGTCAGCGTCGGGCAGGCCGTCCCGATGGCCGCACCACCGTCCACGCGCGCGTCGCTCCCGGTCCGACCCCGGCCACGCCGTCCCCTCCCCGCCAGAACTTCCGAAAAGCGGAAGCCGCCTGTCATCGCGGCACGACACGAGTCGGAGTCGGACACGTCGAACTCGTGCCGGCACCCGACCGCATCGGGAGTGGCGGTGCCCACGCCGCCCCGCCGAGTCCGATCCGAACGTCTCAACGAATCAAGCGGTCGGCGGACGCGGCTCACGGTCGATCCTCTCGGCACCGGCCAGCAGCTCCGGGTGCAACCGGCGTCTGGCGCTGAACAGCTCGATGCCCAGAAGTCGTCCGTGTGAGTCGTAGTCGAGTATCGCCGTGTCGTCCTCGGCAGGTACCTGCCGGACGGCTTCTCCTGGGGCGATGCCATCGACAAGGTAGATGTACGCCATGTTCGCCGATGCGTCGTACTCGACCCGCATGACTGGCCTTCCCGGTTGTTCGCCGACCTGGGGTGTCAGGTCCTGCTCTTCCGGAGAGCGTACTGACGTCGAAGATCGCCAGGACAGGCCCTGGCTCTGACCATGGAATCGGTCCACTTCCACGGCAAGGTCGGCAAGGACCGGCGCGTGCGCTTCGGGCCGAGGGCGGCGTGCCCATGAGTGGAAGCGTGCCGGTGGCGACACTGGTGACCTGATGGTGCGCGACGTCGGACGAGTTGCCCCGCCGCTGCGGAGCCGGCGCCGCTGAGTCGCGGTAGTGGCCGGATTGGCGCCGCAGTCACCGCACCGCGCCCACAGGCATGACCCTGCGGTACGCCTGCACCGCGATCACCGCGACCGCGACGTGCATCACGAGCAGGGCCACGACACCGATGACCTCGCCCTCGTCGAACAGGAAGAAGTCGGGGACGAAGGAGACTACGACGACCGACGGGACGAGTCGGCGGAGCAGCCGTTCGGGATTCCGGTCAAACCTGCGGATGAGGGCCCATCCGACGGCCCCGGCCAGCACCCCCAGCGCGGTCAGGAAGGCATACGACGGGGGCTCCAACGGGTCGAAGTCCTCAGGCGCGCCCAGCGCGTGCGCCAGCACCGCGATCAACGCGTTCACCAAGGCGGACAGCACGAAGGCGATGAACACACCTCCCGCCACCACGAGCGGACCCCGCCGTGAAGAGAGCGTCTCAGGGACAGATGACATGGCAACTCCAGATCGTGACAGGGAACATGGTCAGGTCTTGGGACTACGGGTGGCATCCACTCGCTGAAGGGGACGGCTCGCGTCGATGGCGGCACGCCCGTCGGCCGCGCGCCGTGTCGCGGCCACGAGGTAGGCGACGGCGGCGGCGAAGACCAGCAGCGCGGTCCAGTCGTTCAGGCGCAGGCCGAGGATGTGGTGGGCCTCGTCCACCCGCAGGTACTCGATCCAGAAGCGGCCGACGGTGTACGCGGCGGCGTACAGCGCGAACGCCCGGCCATGGTCGAGGTGGAAGCGGCGGTCCGCCCACACGACCAGGGCGACCACGCCGAGACACCACAACGACTCGTACAGGAACGCGGGGTGATACGTGGCCAGGTCCGCTGTGGCCTCAGGCCGGTGTGCGGGGTCGATCTCCAGGGCCCAGGGGAGGGTGGTGGCCCGCCCGTAGAGCTCCTGGTTGAACCAGTTGCCCCAGCGGCCGATGGCCTGCCCCAGCGCGATGCCGGGGGCGACGGCGTCGGCGAACGCGGACAGGGCAACGCCCTTGCGGCGGCAGCCGATCCAGGCTCCGACGGCCCCACCGGCGATGGCGCCCCAGATACCGATGCCCCCGTCCCAGATGATGAGGGCCTTGAGCGGATCGCCGCCCTTGCCGAAGTACGGCTCGCTGGACGTGATCACGTGGTAGAGGCGGGCGCCGACGACACCGAACGGGACCGCCCACAGGGCGATGTCCGCCACGACGGTCTTCTCTCCGCCGCGGGCGGCCCAGCGACGGCCACCCAGCCACACGGCGGCGGCGATGCCGAGGATCAGCATCAGTGAGTAGCCGCGCAGCGGCAGCGGACCCAGGTGGATCTCGCCGATGGACGGGCTGGGAATGAAGGCCAGGGGCACTGGTGGTTCCTCACAAGGGGCGGGTGGGGCAGCAGGCCGTCGGTACAAAGGGCGGGTGGGGCAGCAGGCCGTCGGTACAAAGGGCGGGTGGGGCAGCAGGCCGTCGGTTGCGGGGCCGATCGTCGCCGCCCGCGCCCCCCACGCACATCGACCGATCGACGCGCCCTTCGTCCACCGATCAGTGGACCCGCCCCCACTGGCCGGCTGATTCTCCCGCTACGCGGCTGCGCCTACTCTGAGGGCCATGGCACTGCGACAGGCGTGGGAGTGGGAGCGGTGGAAGGCCATGGGTCAGCACGCCTTCTTCGCCACCGTGCTCGCCCTGTCCATGCCGGGTGCGCTGGCCGGGGCGGAGATGACGACCGGCGCGGCGCTGTCGCGGATCGGCCCGGCGGTGGGGCTCGCCCTTTGGTACGCGTACTGGATCACGCTGCGTGGTGGCGCCGGTCGCCCGCCGCTGCCCTACCTTGTCGGGGCTTTGGCCGGGTGGGCGTTCATGGCCGTGGTGGACCCCGCGTTCCTCCCGGTGGCCGTGGCGGTGCTGAGCCCGTACTGGCTGAGGCGGGCCTGGTGGTCGGCCGGCGGGGTGCTGGTGCTGGGCGCCGCCTGGTCGTTGCAGAGCCTCACCACGGACGGTTACGTCGACGTGCGGGCGCTCACGGGATGCGTGCTCGGCACGGCGGTGGCGGTCACCCTCACGTGCTACGTCGCCACCCTCGACCATGAGAGTCACAAGCGGCAGCGGCTCCTGGACGAGCTCACCGCCACCCAGGCGGAACGAGCGGCAGCGGAACGCCAGGCCGGTACCTTGGCCGAACGCCAGCGCCTGGCCCGGGAGGTCCACGACACGCTGACCCAGGGGTTCGCGTCCATCGCCATGCTGCTGGACGCCGCACGCGACGACCTGCCACCCGACTCCCCTGCGGCCCGCCGCGTCGAGCAGGCCATGCGCACGGCCCGGGACAACCTCGCGGAGAGCCGCCGCCTCGTGCATGCCCTCCGCCCGGCGCCACTGGACCGCACGCACCTGGCGGACGCGGTCCGTGAACTCACCGGCCGGCTCGCGGAGGAGACCGGCACCGAGGCCTACACGGTCGTGACCGGCCGACCGGTCGCCCTGCCTCCCACTGCCGAGGGCGAGTTGCTGCGCGTCGTGCAGGAGGCACTGACCAACGCCCGGCGGCACGCCCGCGCGATCAGTGTCTCGGTCACGCTCTCGTACCTCGGCGATGTCCTGGCGATCGACATCCAGGACGACGGCACCGGTTTCGCGCCTGCTGCCCGGCATCCGGGCGTCGGCCTGACCACCATGCGGGAGCGCATCGCCTCCTTGCACGGCACGTTCACGGTGGAAAGCGCCCCGGGCGAGGGTACGACCGTCGCCGTCACGGTGCCGCTCCCGGCCGAGCCTCCGTCCTCCGAGCCCTCAGCCGCCGTGTCGGGCACCGAGCGGATGGCCCCGGCGTCATGAGGACGTCGACCGGTCCCACCATCCGGGTCCTCCTCGCCGACGACCACCCCGTGGTCCGCGACGGGCTTGCCGCCATGCTGGCCACCCAGCCCGACCTCACGGTCGTCGGCGAGGCCGCCAACGGTGCCGAGGCACTGCACCAGACCGCCTCACTCGCACCCGACGTCGTGCTGATGGACCTGCAGATGCCCGGCATGGACGGCACCACCGCGACCGCCGCCATCCGCGCCGCCCACCCCGAGGTGCGGGTCCTCGTCCTGACCACCTACGACACGGACGCCGACATCACGGCCGCCGTCGACGCCGGCGCGGTCGGCTACCTGCTCAAGGACACCGGACGACACGAGCTGTGCGAGGCCGTCCGTACCGCCGCCCGGGGAGGCGCGGTACTGTCCCCCTCTGTGGCCGCCAAGGTCCTCGCCCATATGCGCGGCGACCGGGTCGCCGGCTTGTCCGGCAGGGAACTCGAAGTCCTGTCCGCCGTGGCTCGGGGGCAGAGCAACAAGCAGATCGCCCGCGCCCTGCGCCTGTCCGAGGCCACGGTCAAGACCCATCTGCTGCACATCTACACCAAGCTCGACGTCGGCGACCGCACCGCCGCCGTCACCGCCGCACTCGGCCGGGGAATCATCCGCCTGGACTGAACGCCTCGCCGGGGCACGGTCGTTCAGGAACAGGACCCACGCCGGCGCCGTCCGGGCCCATGGCGAGGGGGGAAGTCGTGCCGGACGGCGTGGCTTGCACAGGCGGGGTGGTTGATGGTGCTTTACGGGAGTCTGGAGCCCGGAAGGGCATGGGTCGGCCGACCTCGACGGACCGCTTCGCCCGGCCGAAGCAGAAGCCGTCGATCACCCTGCGCTGTCATCGGTGGGCTCGTCCCAGGTGACGGTCAGCTCGTTGCGGCGGCCGAAGCGTTCGAGATGGCTGCTCACCACGTCCTGGATGGTGGTGAGCGTGGACGCGTCGGGTGAGGTGACGCGGATGAGCAGGTGGTCGTCCGCGGGCTGGAGTACGACCTCGGTGTCCTGGAACGTGAGGCGGTGGTCGCCGTCGGGGGTCTCCTCGACGGGGACCTTGCGGCCGAAGTGCGAGGCGAACTGCTTGGCGT
Source organism: Streptomyces sp. CA-210063 (assembly GCF_024612015.1). Lineage (NCBI taxonomy): Bacteria > Bacillati > Actinomycetota > Actinomycetes > Kitasatosporales > Streptomycetaceae > Streptomyces > Streptomyces sp. CA-210063. The sequence goes on along the minus strand of NZ_CP102512.1, from coordinate 1,157,401 downwards.
ACCGCGGGGCGGCGTCGGTGGTGACACGGCCGAGGGAGGAAGGCATGGATGGCTCCTGGGTGGAGAGATCGGGTGGGCCCACTGTTGTGGTGCGGTCAGCCGGCCAGTGCAGTGACCGTGGCCCGGAACCTCGAGGCCTGAACGATACCTACTGCTTCAAATTTGAACATGATGTGCGGCGTGTGATGCCGACCGTATTGGTTCGAATTCGAATTCGACCACGCCGACCGTGATGCGCGGATCGCCCCACGGTCGTGGTGCCGGGTGATGGCGTACTGCGGTCGTGGTACGCGCAGTGCACGCCGTGGGCTGACGCCGGAGCCCGCTTTCCTCCGAGAACCTTGAAGCCTCAAAAACGTGAGGTGGATTGTGATCGAGGTAAACGACCTCAGCAAGAGGTACGGCGACAAGCTCGCGGTCGATGCACTGAGCTTCTCCGTGCGCCCTGGCGTGGTGACGGGGTTCCTCGGGCCCAACGGCGCGGGCAAGTCGACCACGATGCGGATGATCATGGGCCTTGACCGGCCGTCGTCCGGCACGACGCGTATCAACGGCCGTCCGTACGAGCAGCACAAGGCCCCGCTGCAGGAGATCGGGGCACTGCTGGAGGCGAAGTCGATCCACCCCGGGCGCTCGGCATATCAGCACCTGCTGGCTCTGGCGGCGAGCAACGGCATCGGCAAGCGGCGGGTGCTGGAGGTGATCGACATGGTCGGGCTGACGGAGGTGGCCCGCAAGCGGGCGGGCGGGTTCTCGCTGGGCATGGGGCAGCGGCTGGGCATCGCCTCGGCACTGCTCGGCGACCCGCAGGTCGTCATGCTGGACGAGCCGGTCAACGGCCTTGATCCAGAAGGCGTGCTGTGGATCCGCAACCTGTTGAAGGGCCTCGCGGACCAGGGGCGGACGGTCTTCGTCTCCTCCCACCTGATGAGCGAGATGGCGTTGATCGCCGAGGACCTGATCGTGATCGGGAAGGGCCGGCTGCTGTCCGCCGGTCTGCTCGCCGACTTCATCGCCGGGTCCGCCAGTCGCAGCGTACGGGTGCGCTCACCGCAGGCCACGGACCTGCGCGCCCGGCTGCTGGGCGACGGCGTCACGGTTTCCACCAGCGAGCCCGGCGTGCTGGAAGTGACGGGACTGGAAGCGGCGGAGATCGGGGAACGCGCCGCGGCCGCCGGGCTGGTGCTGCACGAGTTGTTCCGTCAGGAGGCCTCGCTGGAGGAGGCGTTCATGGAGTTGACCCACGACTCCGTCGAATACCACGCCACCACCGCGGAGCCCGTCATGACGGGAGGGACGAACCGATGAGCACCACAGACCTCGCCCCGCAGGACACGCACAGGACGGAACGCCCGTCGGCGGACCGTCAGCGCGTCACCTTTCCACGGGTCGTCCACATGGAATGGATCAAGCTGCGGTCGCTGCGCTCGACGACCCTCACGCTGGCGATCACGGTGGCCCTCCTCATCGGCTTCGGGCTGCTGTTCAGCAGCCTGGTCGGCTCGGGAGAGGGCCCCGATCAGGAGGACTTCAGCGACCCGACCTCGATCACCCTGGGCGGAGTGATGCTCGCCGCGCTGGCCACCGCGGTGCTCGGAGTGCTGATGAGCGCCGGCGAGTACGCCACCGGAACCATCCGCGCCACGCTCGCCGCAGTCCCGTCACGCCTGCCGGTGCTGTGGGGCAAGGTGGTCGTCTTCGCCGTGGTGAGCTTCGTGCTCATGTTCGTCGCGGTCCTGGGGGCTTTCCTGGCCGGCCAGTCGGTCCTGTCCTCCCGCGGCCTGGACACCGCCGCGCTGTCCGATCCGGGGGTGTTCCGCGCGGTCGTCGGCGCGGCGGTCTACCTGACCGGTGCCGGGCTGATCGGTCTGGCGGTCGGCGTCCTGCTGCGCAACACCGCCGGGGCGATCACCCTCGTGGTGGGCGCGCTGTTCGTGGTGCCCGGCCTGATCCAGCTCCTGCCCAGCAGCTGGAACGACGCCATCGGCCCGAATCTGCCGTCGAACGCGGCGAACGCGGTCATGTCCGTGCAGACGAGCGGTGACTCGCTGTCACCTGGGTCCGGACTGGCGGTGTTCGCCGTGTACATCGTGGTACTCCTGGCCGGCGCGGCCGTCGTGCTCAAGCGGCGGGATGCCTGAGTCCATCGCCGCCGGTCTCCGCCTGCCCCCTCGTATTCCTCTGGCGTACGCGCGGGTAGTCCCGTCCGCCGGTACGAGGGGACTCGGTACAAGGGAACTCGGTACGAGGAGACGGTGCAGCCGTGACCGGCCCGGCGTCGTGGCGACGGGTGACCGGCGTGGAGCCACGCCTGCTCGATGCCGCCGTCGCCGCCGTCGTGGGCGGTGGCGGCCTGCTGGCCCTGCTGTTCGAGCTAGGGCCAGACGGCGTAGCACCGTCGGGCGCCGACGCCGTGGCCGCCGGGGCCGCGGTTCCCCTCCTGCTGGCCCGCCGCCGGGCACCACTGCCCGTCCTGGCGCTTACGGTGCTCGGCGAGACCGCCTTCACCGTCATCGCCTCCCGTCCGTCGCCCGTGCTCGCCGTCACCGCGCTGATCGCGGTCTACACCGTGGCCCGTACGGTCCGTCGTCGGATCGCGCTGATCGCTGCCGCCGTCACGGACACCGCGCTGTACGTCGTCGTGCCCTGTCCGGTGGACTCGGCCTCCGACCCGGAGGGCGGCGCCGTGTTCGCCTGGGTCGGTATGTTTGCCGCTGTCGGGGGCACCGTGCGCACCTGGCGCGACTACACGGCAGCGATGGAGGAGCGGGCGCTACGGGCGGAGGCGGGCAAGGAAGAGGAGGCCCGCCGCCGGGTCGCCGAGGAGCGGCTGCGCATCGCCCGGGAACTCCACGACGTGATCGCCCACCACATCGCCCTGATCACCATTCAGGCGGGCGTCGCCGGACACTTCCTGCGTGACCGGCCGGACCAGGCCGACGCGACGCTCGCCCACATCCGCGACGGCGGCCGCACCGTCCTGGACGAACCGGGCGCGCTGCTGCACGTACTACGACAGTCCGACGACGAGTCGGACGAGTCGAACGAGACAGACGAGACGGGCAGGACGGACGAGGTGGACAAGGCGCAACGGACGGAACCCGTCCCCGGCCTGTCCCGCCTCGGACGGCTCCTCGAATCCTTGGCCGCCGCCGGGCTGAGCGTCCGCCACCGGCAGACCGGCCGACCGCGCCCTCTGCCGACTGCCATCGACCTGGCCGCCTACCGCATCATCCAAGAGGGGCTGACCAACGCCCACAAGCACGGCGCCGACGCCGTGGCGGACCTGCTCGTCGACTACCGGACCGACGCGCTGAACATCGAGATCACCAACCCGGTACGCACTGGCCCGGTCCCGGAAGCCCAGGGCACCGGCCACGGGCTGACGGGCATGCGCGAGCGCGCCCACGCGGTCGGCGGCAGCTTCCACGCCGGATGGGACACCGGCGGTCGCTTCCGCCTCGACGTGCGTCTGCCGTTGTCGGAGGCCGAAACACCGGCGGATGCTCCGAGCGGATCTGCCACAGAGCTGGATGCGACCACCGCTCGGGGGAGACACGCATGACCATCCGCGTCCTGCTCGCCGACGACCAGGCCCTCGTCCGCACCAGCTTCCGCCTGATCATCGAGTCGGAGCCGGACCTGGAGGTCGTAGGAGAGGCGGCGACGGGCGACGAAGCGGTTGGGCCGGCCGGCAGCGTCCCCCGCATCAGCTGGTTGAGGTGGTCGCTGAAGAAGACGCCCTGGCCGGAGATGAACGTCCCGTCATCGGCCGGCACGGGTCGCCGATGGCAGGCAGGGGTCACCTACGCGTGAATTACGATTCACATCGGTCTCGAAGGAAAGTTCACACGGCCCATCGCTCGTCAAGGCTGTGCACGCACATGTGTGCAGCGGCGAGCGGGGGATGGTGCTCAGTGGCCTTCCGGTGTGCCGAGGAGGTAGGAGATGACCGCTGTCTGCAGGTGGCTGCGTAGTTCGTTCCAGGGCAGTGGGCGGTCGGATTCCAGGAACTCCCCCTGGGTGATGCGGTGTGCGACCGTGGCGTAGATCAGACGGAAGGCGAAGTCGAGCGCGGCCTCGGGGTCCGGATGCGCGACGGGCGTGTGACGCAGTGCCTCGGTGAAGTGACGGTTGCCCTCCACGCTGACGCGGGAGCCCTCGGCCCGTACCGCTTCTTGCCGGGTGCCGAGCAGCAGGAAGACGCGCAGCAGGCCCTCATGTGCCCTGAAGGTGTCGGTGATCGCGCCGACCGCCTCGGCGATCGCCACGGCCGGATCGCGCAGGATGCGCAACCGCTCCGGGGACATCCGCTCGGTGATCTCGGCCTGGAGGTTCTCGGTGAAGGCGTGCTGGATGGCCAGCAGGAGTCCTTCCTTGTCGCCGAACCGGCGGTAGATGCTGCCGACGGCCATGCCGGCCCGCTCGGCGACGGCGGCCACGGTGAGCGCGTCCTCGCCGCCCTCTTCGAGTAGTGCGTATCCGGCCTCCAGGAGGTCCTGGTGCGAACGGCGACTGCGTTCCGTGAGCGCGGCGGGCCTGCTGGTGGGGGACTCGGTCACTCGCGCAGTTTATCGGCCGAGGTCTTGACGCCCACGTTGCCATCGTGTGAACCTCAATTCACATCAGTGCGTGAATCGCAGTTCACATGGGGGCCTCGGCAGGCACCGCACGGTCGAGCCGCGCCCCGCTCCCTTCCCACCTCACCCCTCGCAACGGCGCGGGGCTGTTCCTGGAGGTGTCTCATGGCCCCGCTCTACGACATCGCCGTCGTCGGCTACGGACCGACCGGCCTCACCGCAGCGTCCCTGCTCGGCCGGCTCGGCCACCGGGTGGTGGTCTGCGAGCGCTGGCCGGGTCTGTACGGGCTGCCCCGCCTCACCCACATCGACGACGAGACCGCCCGGACCGTCCAGGCGGCCGGCGATGCCGACGAAGCATTGCGCGACTCGTCGATGTGCGAGTACGTGTGGGTCAACGGCAAGGGCGAAACCCTCGTGACCATTCCGGCGAACCCCAATGGCCCGATGGGGTATCCGGATCACATCTCCATGTACCAGCCGTACGTGGAGAGCGCGATCGACGAGCGGGTACGCGGCCACGGCACGGTCGACGTCCGACAGGGCTGGGCGGTCACCGGCCTCGACCAGGACGACGACGGTGTCACCCTGCGGCTGCGCGGCTGGAACGCGCAGACGACCCGCGCGGACGGGCCGCACGACGAGGTCCGGGCCCGCTATGTGATCGCCGCCGACGGCAGCCGCAGCGGGGTGCGGGAACTGCTCGGCGTGGGGCGTGAGGACTTCGGGTTCAACGAGCCGTGGGTCAATGTCGACACCGAGTGGCTGCGCCCCCAGCCACCGGAGTTCGCCTATGGCAAGCAGTACTGCGATCCCGCGCGCGGCCACATGACCATCAACATCGGCCACACCCGCCAGCGCTTCGAGTTCGCCCTGCTGCCGGGCGAGACCCGCGAGGAGATGACCGAGCCGGAGACCGCCTGGCGCCTCCTGCGCGAGTACCACGGCCTCGGCCCCGACGACGTACGGATCACCCGCCAGCTCGTTTACGGCTTCGAGGCCCGCATCGCCACCCGCTGGCGGACCGGCAGGGTCTTCCTGGCCGGCGACGCCGCCCACACCATGCCCCCGTACCTCGGCCAGGGCGCGTGCAGCGGTATACGCGACGCCACCAACCTTGCCTGGAAACTCCACCTCGTCCTCGGCGGCCAGGCGCCCGACGCGCTCCTGGACACCTACGAGAGCGAGCGCCGCCCACACGTCACCGCCCTCACCCACGCCGCGATCGGCCTCGGCAAGGTGGCCAACACGCATGACCCCGAGGCCGCGGCTGCCCGGGACGCGGCCTTCTTCGCCGGCAAGGTGCCCCCGCCGCGTCCGTTCCCACCGCTGAGCGACGGAGTGCTGCGCAAGGAGGCCGGCACGCCGGTCGGCACCCTCACCCCGCAGGGCCGCATCCGTCTGGCCGACGGCCGCACCGAACGCCTCGACGACCTGACCGGATACGGCTTCACCCTGGTCGCGGCCGAAGATCCCACCGCCTCCCTCGGACCGGAGCGGCTCGCCCGGCTGGAGCGCCTGGGCTGCGCCGTGGTCGCCCTCGACACGGTCGACGACCTCGACGGACGGCACCGGGAGTACCTCCACCTGCTCGGCGCGGTCGCGTATCTGGCGCGCCCCGACTTCATCCTGTTCGGTACGGCGGTCGACACCACGGACCTGGGCGCGCTGGTGGACGACCTCGACGCCGCGCTGTCCGGAACGGTGGGAGCGGCCGTATGACGACCGGAGACCCTGGGACCGAGGCCGCGCTGCCGCCGCTGGTCGCCGCCCAGCACCGGGCCATGCCCTTCACCCGGCTCACCGACTGCGGCATGGACCCCGCCGACGCCCGACGACTGCTCGCCGACACCACCGCCGGAATCCCGTGGCAGGATGCCGCCGCGATACTCGCCGACGTACAACTGGAGCGCGCGCGACTGGCGGAAGCCGCGGGGCATCGCACCACCGCCCGGCAGGCGTACCGGTTCGCCTCCGCGGCCCTGATGTTCGCGCAGATGGCGTACCAGAGCGACACCCCGGAGAAGCGGGAGCTGTACGCCCGGCACACTGCCGCGACCGCCGCTCTCGAACCCGGCGTGGAGCGGGTGGAGATCCCTCACCGCGACGGCGTCCTCGGCGGCTGGCTGTGCCTGCCGACGACCGCCCCGCCCCGGGCCACCGTCATCGTGTGGGGCGGGCTCAGCGGATGGGGAGCCGCGTATCTGCCCATCGCCGACGCGTACACCGAGCGCGGCCTGGCCTGTCTGCTGGCGGAAGGCCCTGGCCAGGGCGAGTCACGGCTGCGCCATGGACTGTACGTCGACGAGCACGTCACCGACGGCTTCGCCCGCTTCGTCGACCTGGTGGAGGCCGATCCCCGCCTCGGTGGTCCGGTCGGCGTTCAGGGCGTCAGCTTCGGCGGCCTGTTCGCCGCCCATCTGGCCGCCGCCGATCCGCGCATCGGCGCGGTGGCCGTCAACGGCGCTCCAGCAGTCCCGACCGTCCCGGAATTCCGTACCGCCCGCGAGCAGATGGCAGCCGTGGTCGGCACGGTCGACCCGGACCGGGTGGCCGAGGTCATGGACGGCCTGCGCTTCGACCCGGACAAGCACCGCATCACCTGCCCGCTGCTCCTGCTGCACGGCGGCCAGGACCCCCTCGCCCGCTACGAGGACCAGGAGCCGTTCCTCCGCGCCGCGGAACCCGCCACCACGACTGTCCGCATCTGGCCCGACGGCGAGCACACCCTCTACAACCACGCGGCCGAACGCGACGCACTCACCGCCGACTGGTTCACCGACCACCTCGCCGGCCAAGCCACCCCGAAACGTTAGGAGCACCACGCTTCAGCGTCGAAACCGCCACCGCCGCGGTGGCGGAGAGCTTCCATGAAACCAAGGACCAGGCCGCGTCGAAGGACAGGGCGGACATCGGTGGTGTAGTCCGACCTCACGTCTTTTCTCATCCTCCGTGCACCACACAGAGTTTTGATGACGGCCGGAAAAGACCCGTAGGTTGAGGTTGACTCATTGGCGGAGTGTTTTCCGGTGACCGGAGCAGGTTTCCGGTCATGCCAATGACTGGACTGGCCGACATGACCAGCCGGCGTATATCTCAGCGAGTTGGCCGGAGTTCCTCGGGAAATGCCGTGCTGACCTGCGTCCGGGCATAGGCCTGTCCGACACGAGTGGTGCGGCGGCGCCGAGGACACGGGAGACCGGTGGGCCGTGGCGCGTGCCCGGTCTGCGGCGGGGCGAGGTCGCTCGGCCGGCCGGGCAGCCATCGTTGGTTTCGTGAGTCCTGCATCTTCCTCAACTGCTGATCATCGCCCGGTGCTGTCATACTTGTATTCAGCATATTTCCTTTGGTCGGGAAGCGGAGAAGAGTTCCCCCTGAGAGGAAAACATCCAGGGAGAAATCTCTCCCTCCCACCCTTGATGCTGACGATGCAAGACTGCCCGACGTGACCAACCGCGGGCCCCGTAGTACATACGAATGCCCCAGCGCCCGGTGGTGATGAAGTCACGGGATTCGCCCAGTCCCTGCCGACGTGCAGACCTGGTTCCCCATCCGCCGAGTCCGAAAGCGTTCGTATGTCCTCCACAGAGTTCACCGATCCAGACGCTCCGCCCCCCACCGACTCCGCCGAGACCCCGGTAACGCCGACCCGACGCACCTTCGTCGCCACTACCGCGGTCGGTGGTGCTGTCATCGCCGGTGGCTTGGCTGGAGGGATGTCCCTCTTCGGGCCGGAGGAGGTGGCCGCCGCCGAGAGGCCGCCCTCCAGCAGCGTCTCCCTGACGGTCAACGGCACCCGGCGGACGGTGACGGTCGACAACCGCACGTCGCTGCTGGATCTGCTGCGCGAGCAGTTCGGGCTGACCGGCTCGAAGAAGGGCTGCAACGCCGGGGCCTGTGGCGCGTGCACGGTGCTGGTCGACGGGCAGCGGGTCAACTCCTGCCTGACGCTCGCCGTCCGTGTGGAGGGCGTCGAGGTCACCACCATCGAGGGGCTGGCCGAGGGTGACCGACTGCACCCGCTGCAGCAGGCGTTCATCGATGAGGATGCCTTCCAGTGCGGCTACTGCACGCCGGGACAGATCCTGTCCGGCGTCGGCTGCATCGAGGAGGGCCACACCGGTTCGCCGGAGGAGATCCGGGAGTGGATGAGCGGCAACATCTGCCGCTGCGGCTGTTACGTGAAGATCGTGCGCGCGGTCGAGCAGACCGCCGCCAGGAAGTGAGGACCGATGCATCCCTTCTCCTTCACGAAGGCCGCTGACACCCGTGATGCCCTCAACGCCGGTCGCCGAGGCGGGCGTTACATCGCCGGGGGCACCACCCTGGTCGATCTGATGCGGGAGACCGTAGAGCGTCCCGAGAGTCTGGTCGGCATCAGCGATCTGCCGCTGCGCGAGGTCACCGTCACCGAGCGGGGCGGGCTGCGCATCGGTGCGCTGGCGAGCATGGCCGAGACCGCCGCCCACCCCAAGGTCCGTACGCTCTTCCCCGTCATCTCCGAGGCGCTGGAGCTGAGCGCGTCGGCCCAGTTGCGCAACATGGCGACCATCGGCGGCAACATCATGCAGCGCACCCGCTGCACCTACTTCCGCGACGTCACAGCCGCCTGCAACAAGCGAGACCCCGGCTCGGGGTGCGCCGCGCTGAAGGGCCGCAATCGCACGCACGCCATCCTCGGCACCTCCGAGGACTGCGTGGCCACGCACCCCTCCGACGTCGCCGTGGCGTTCGCCGCGCTGGAGGCGACCGTGCACCTGCTGGGCCCGGACGGGGAGCGCCGCGTCCCCTTCGCCGATTTCCTGCTGCGGCCGGGGAAGACCCCGAATCGTGAACAGTCCCTGAAACAGGGGGAGTTGATCACAGCGGTGGAGGTCCCGGCGCTTCCGCGTCCGCTGAAGTCCGGCTATCTGAAGGTGCGCGACCGGCAGTCCTACGAGTTCGCCCTGACCTCGGCGGCGGTCGCGCTGCACGTGCGCGGTGGGGTGATCCAGGAGGCGAAGGTCGCCGCCGGCGGGGTGGGCACCGTGCCCTGGAAGCTGCCCGCCGTGGAGGTGTACCTGGTCGGCGAACGCCCCTCGGACGCTCTGTGGGCAGCCGCCGCCGACCATGCGGCCAAGGGGGCTCGCCCGCTGGAGCACAACCGCTTCAAGGTCGAGCTGCTCAAGCGGACCGTCGCACGTCAGCTGCGCATCGTAGGAGGTACAAGGTGAGCCCCCAGCCGCAGGCCGCCGTGGGCGCGCCGCTGTCCCGGGTGGACGGGCGGCTGAAGGTCACGGGGAAGGCGCTGTACGCCGCCGAGTTCGACGTCGACGGGGCCGTGCACGCGGTCATCGTCAACGCCAGTATCGGCCGTGGCCGCATCACGTCCATCGACACGGACGCCGCGCTGGCCCACCCGGGCGTGCTGCGGGTGATCCATCACGGCAACGCGCCGACGCTGCCGTACCGCGACAACTCCCAAGGTTCGAACAATCCGCCCGGTCGGCGCCTGCGGGTCTTCCAGGACGACCGGGTCCTCTTCCACGGCCAGCCGGTCGCCGTCGTCCTCGCCACCACCCTGGAGGCCGCGCAGCACGGCGCGAGCCTCGTCGACGTCCGCTACGACGCACAGCGGCCCTCGACCGACATGGCCGACGCCGAGCCGGACGAGCCGACCCGCTACGCGCGTGGCGACGCCGAAGCCGGTCTGCGTGACGCGGCCGTACGGCTGGATCTGACGTACCGCATGGCCCGCAACCATCACAACCCGATGGAGCCGCACGCCACCATCGCCCGCTGGGACGGCGACAAGCTGACCGTGTGGGACAAGACGCAGTGGGTGGTGGGCACGCAGACGGAACTCTCCACGGTGTTCGACCTGCCCCTGACATCCGTGCGGGTCATCTCGCCGTTCGTCGGGGGCGGCTTCGGCAGCGGGCTGCGCTGCTGGCCGCACACCGTGGTCGCCGCGCTGGCCGCCCGGGAGATGAAACGCCCCGTCAAGGTGGTCCTCAGCCGCAAGCAGATGTACTTGCACACCGCCTTCCGGCCCTCGTACGAGTACCGGCTGCGGCTGGGCAGCGACCGGCGTGGCCGGCTGACCGCGGCGGTCCACGAGATGGACGGCGAGACCTCGTCGTACGAGAAGTTCACCGAGGCCATCATGCTCGCCGGGCAGATGACCTACAGCATGTCCGACGTGCGTCAGGCCTACCGGCTGGTGCCGCTGGATGTGAACACGCCGCTGTGGATGCGCGGTCCGGGCTTCGCGAGCGCGTCCTTCGCCATCGAGTCGGCCATGGACGAACTCGCGGGCCGGCTCCGTATCGATCCGATCGAGCTGCGCCGGCGCAACGAGCCGGCCGAGGACCCGGCGAACGGGCTGCCCTGGTCCACCCGTCGGCTGCGCGAGTGCTACACCGTGGGCGCCCGGGAGTTCGGCTGGAACCGGCGCGACCCCGAGCCCCGCTCGACGCGTGACGGCGACTGGCTGATCGGTCTGGGCATGGCCACGGGGGTGTACGACCCCGGGCGTTTCCCCGCGCAGGCCCGGGCCCGCCTGGACGCGGACGGCACCGCGGTGGCCGAGGCCGCCACCAGCGACATGGGGCCGGGTACCTACACCTCCCAGACCCAGGTGGCCGCGGACGCGCTCGGGCTGACCATGCGCGCGGTGACCTTCCGGCTCGGCGACTCGCTCTACCCGCCGACCTCGCCGCACGGCGGCTCGATGACCATGACCGCTGTCGGCTCCGCCGTCCTCGACGCCTGCGACAAGGTCCGCCGGCAGGCGATCGAGCTGGCCGTCGAGGACGAGGAATCACCCCTGTACGGCGTCAAGGCCGAGGACATCGTGGTGCGCGGCGGCCGGCTACATGTGCAGGGCGCCCCGGCACGCGGCGAGACCTACCAGCGGCTCCTGACCCGCAACAACCTCACCCACCTCGAAGCCGACGGCTCGTACGCCGGGGCGCCGGATCCCGCGCGGCATGCCTACTACGCCTACGGCGCGGTCTTCACCGAGGTGGGCGTCGACGCCACCCTCGGTCTGGTCCGGGTGCGGCGCATGCTCGGTGTGTACGACGCGGGTCGCATCGTCAGCCCCAAACTCGCCGACAGCCAGGCGCTGGGCGGCATGGTCGGCGGCATCGGTCAGGCGCTGCTCGAGCACACGGTCACCGACCACCGCGACGGCCGGATCGTCAACGCCAACCTCGCCGACTACCTCGTACCCGTCAACGCCGACATCCCCGACCTCAAGGCGATCTACCTGGAGGGCGAGGACCCGCAGGCCAACCCGCTCGGCGTCAAGGGGCTCGGTGAGGTCGTCCAGGTCGGGGTGGCGGCCTCCATCGCCAACGCGGTCTTCAACGCCACCGGCCGCCGCGTCCGTGAACTGCCCATCACGGCCGAAGCACTGCTCTGAGCCGAGTGCCCCCGGGGCATCGGGGAGCGACCCGGTCCCGGGGCACTCATCCACCGTCCGGTAGCCCCTACCCGGCCGCCGGACCCAGGGGCCGCCGCCGCGCACAGACGCTCCCCCGCGGCGCGGCGGCGGCCCGCCCCCCACCTCGCGACCTACGTCGCCCTCACGGAGAAACCGCCCATGCTGAACATCGCGGACACACTGCACCGCTGGTGCCGCGAAGCGCGCCCCTTCGCCCTGGCCACCGTCGTCGACGTCCGTGGCAGCGCACCCCTGCCGACCGGTACCTCGGTCGCTGTCGACGCCGACGGCAACGTGGTCGGCAGTATCTCCGGCGGCTGTGTCGAGGGAGCCGTCCACGACCTGTGCCGGCAGGTGCTGTGCGACCGAGGCGCCCCCCAGCGCGCCTGGTTCGGCTACTCCGACGACGACGCCTTCGCCGTCGGCCTGACCTGCGGCGGCGAACTCGACGTCCTCGTCCAGCGCGTCGATCCCGCTTCCGACCCCGATCTCGGCGCCGCCCTGGATGAGATCGTCCAGGGCAGGCCCACCGCCGTGGCGCAGGTCGTCGACGGCCCTGCCGACCTGGTGGGCCGCATGCTGTGCGTCCTCGCCGACGGCACCGCTTCCTACGGAACCCTGGACGGAGGGCAGACGGACCGCGCGGTGACCGCACAGGCGGGCGCCCTGCTACGGTCCGGACGTACCGCCCGCATCGAGCTGGGCGGAGACGCCGACACCTGCCCGGACCGGCTGTCCGTCCTCGTCCACGTGGCTGCGTCCCGCCCCCGCATGCTGATCTTCGGGGCCGTCGACTTCGCGGCGGCCCTCAGCCAGGCCGGGAACTTTCTCGGTTACCACGTCACCGTCTGCGACGCCCGCCCGGTCTTCGCCACGCGCGCCCGCTTCCCGCACGCCGACGAGGTCGTGGTCGACTGGCCCCACCGCTACCTGCAACGCACGAAAGTGGATGCCCGTACCGCCGTCTGCGTCCTCACCCACGACGCCAAGTTCGACATCCCCCTGCTACGGCTGGCCCTCGACCTGCCCGTCGGCTACGTCGGGGCCATGGGATCGCGGCGTACGCACGAACAGCGTCTTCGCCTCCTGTGCGAACAGGGCGTGACCGACGAACACCTCGCCCGTCTGCACTCCCCGATCGGCCTCGACCTCGGAGCCCGCACACCCGAAGAGACGGCCGTCTCCATCGTGGCCGAGGTCATTGCCTCGACCAACGGCGGGAGCGGTTTCCCCCTCTCCCGGGGGACGGGCCCGATCCACCGTCCGGTGCCCGACCCGTCCAGCGCGGCCGGCGGCCGGCCCAGCCTCGACACCGTAGCCGTAGCCGCAGCGCCCGTGTAGGACGCGGCACGGTCTCCCGGGTGATCACCGGCTCGCCCCGAGTGACCGACCAGACGGAAGGGGCGCAGTGCGCGTCGGTGGCGCGCCTGCCCGGCGCTGTTCGCGTCGCGGTCCTCCGCCCGTCACACGCGCGCCACAGGCCCTTCCCCGGCATTGGTTCCTCTTGGACCATTCCTTTCGCGCAGGTCACATTCCACGCACCACGTCAGGACAAGAGGTCATCCACCCATGCCTGAAGTCAACCGGCGGCGATTCCTCCAAGTAGCGGGCGCCACTACCGCGTTCAGCGCACTGTCGGCCAGCATCCAGCGGGCCGCGGCGCTGCCCGCCTACCACGGTTCCGGCACGATCGAGGATGTCGAGCACATCGTCGTCCTGATGCAGGAGAACCGGTCCTTCGATCACTATTTCGGCGCGCTGAGAGGGGTGCGGGGCTTCGGTGACCCGCATCCGGTGACGCTGGACAACGGCAGATCGGTGTGGCACCAGTCGGACGGCACGAAGGACGTGCTGCCGTTCCACCCCGAGGCCGACGACCTCGGGATGCAGTTCCTGGAGGGCCTGCCGCACAGCTGGCCCGACGGGCACGCCGCCTACAACAAGGGCAAGTACGACAAGTGGGTGCCGGCCAAGGGCACCACGACCATGGCGTACCTGACCCGTGAGGACATCCCGTTCCACTACGCCCTCGCCGACACGTTCACCGTCTGCGACGCCTACTACTGCTCGTTCATCGGCTCGACCGACCCGAACCGCTACTACATGTGGTCCGGCTACACGGGCAACGACGGCAAGGGCGGCGGCCCCGTCCTCGGTAACGACGAGGTCGGCTACGACTGGACGACCTACCCCGAGCGCCTCGAAGCGGCCGGGATCTCCTGGAAGATCTACCAGGACATCGGCGACGGACTGGACGCGGCCGGCTCCTGGGGCTGGATACAGGACGCCTACCGCGGCAACTACGGCGACAACTCGCTGCTCTACTTCAACAAGTACCGGGGCGCGAAGCCCGGCGACCCCTGGTACGACAAGGCCCGCACCGGTACGGACGTGAAGGCCGGCGACGGCTACTTCGACCTGCTGAAGGCGGACGTCAAGGCGGGCAAGCTGCCGCAGATCTCCTGGATCACCGCGCCCGAGGCCTTCTCCGAGCACTCCAACTGGCCCTCGAACTACGGCGCCTGGTACATCTCCCAGGTCCTGGACGCGCTCACCTCCAACCCGGCCGTCTGGGCGAAGACCGCGCTGTTCATCACGTACGACGAGAACGACGGCTTCTTCGACCACCTCGTGCCGCCGCTGCCGCCGCGCGACGCGTCCCACGGCAAGTCCACGGTCGACGTCGGCCCGGACCTCTTCGCGGGCAGCTCGACCCATGTCGCCGGGCCGTACGGTCTCGGCCCGCGGGTGCCGATGCTGGTCGTCTCGCCCTGGAGCAAGGGCGGATACGTCTGCTCCGAGACCCTCGACCACACCTCGATCGTACGGTTCATGGAGCGCCGGTTCGGGGTGAAGGAGCCGAACATCTCGCCGTGGCGGCGGGCCATCTGCGGTGACCTCACCGCCGCGTTCGACTTCTCCCGCAAGGACAGCCGGCCGGCCGCGCTGCCGGACACCGACGGGTACGAGCCGCCGGACCGGGAGCGCCACCCCGACTACCGGCCGACCGTGCCGGCCGTCACCGGCATGCCTCGGCAGGAGCGGGGACTGCGCCCGGCCCGGCCGCTCAAGTACGCGCCCAAGGTGGATGGTTCGGCCGATCCGAAGGCCGGGACCTTCACCCTCACGTTCGCCTCCGGCGGCAAGGCGGGCGGTACGTTCCTCGTCACCTCCGGCAACCGCACGGACGGGCCCTGGACGTACACCACCGAGGCCGGCAAGTCCGTCTCGGACACCTGGAGCCCGGCCTCCTCGGACGGCTCGTACGACCTGACGGTGCGCGGTCCCAACGGCTTCCTGCGGGTCTTCAAGGGGCAGGGGAAGACGGGCGGGCCTGAGGTGACCGCGCGGCATGTCGGCGACGACGTCGAACTGACCTTCACCAACAAGGGCTCGGGCACGGTGAGTCTGAAGGTCGACAGTGCGTACGGCGGGCGCTCCCGCACGGTCAAGGTGCGGGCCGGGGCGACCGTCCGGCACGTCGTGGATCTGCGGGCGAGTCGGCGTTGGTACGACCTGACCGTCACCTCCGGCACGTCGTTCCTCCGGAGGTTCGCCGGGCACGTGGAGAACGGGCGGCCCGGGGTGAGCGATCCGGCGCTCGGGGGGCCGTCGGGCGCCTAGTAGCTCGGGGGGAGCTGTGACCGGGCGACTGCGGGTCGTCGGTGGTTGCCCGCGCAGTTCCCCCGCGCCCCTTGAGGCCTGCGGCCTCAGGGGGCGCCGCAGCCGCGCAGGCAGCACCCTGCGAGCGCCGGTCAGCGTCGCCTCCCCCCCCCGGGCCTCAGAGGGGAGTGAGGTGTCCCGGTGCCGGGGAGCCCGGCTGGAGGGGGAGCAGCGACGGCTCCGTCGGGGCGTGCCGGGGCTCCAGCGCGAGTACGGCTGCCACCGGGTGGTCCTCGCCCACAGGCACGGGCTCCGACTCCCGGCGCTCGACCGGCGTCACCCGGGTCAGGAGGACCACCCCGCGTGCCGCCACCGCCGCTCCCGCCACGGCGAGCACCATCCCCGCCACGCCGCCCCGCAGGCCCTCGCCGAGGAGGGAGAGGCCGATCACGGCGGCGGCCAGCGGGTTGGCGAGGGTCACGACCGCGAGGGGCGCGCCGAGGCCGCCTCGGTAGGCGGTCTGGGAGAGGAAGAGGCCGCCCACGGCGAACGCGGCGACCAGGAGGGCGACCACGACCACCTGGACGCCGAGGAGGGGCCCGGAGCGGTCGGTCGCGGCGACCGTCACGGTCTGGGTGAGCGCGGAGGCGACGCCCGAGGCCATGCCGGAGGCGGTGGCGTGGCGCAGCCCGGGCTTCGTGCCGGGACGGGAGAGGAGGCCGATCAGGGCGACGGTCGCGCCGGCCACGGCCAGGGCTTCCGGAACGCTCAGCACGTCGTCCGGGGCGGACCCCGACGCGACGACCAGGATCGCGGCGAGACCCGCGAGCGTGAACGCGGTACCGCGCCACTCCGTCGCGGTGACCCGGCGCCCGGCCACCCGCGCACCGAGTGGTACCGCGGCCACGAGGGTCAGCGCGCCGAGGGGCTGCACCACGGTGAGGGGGCCGTACTTGAGGGCCACCACATGCAGCAGCGCGGCCCCGGCGTTCAGCGCGACCGAGCTCCACCAGGCGCCGCTGGCGAGCATCCGCCGTACGCCCGCGTCGGCGCTGCGGGAGGCGAGCCGCTCCTGCGCCACGGCGGCGGCCGCGTAGGCGACGGCGGAGACCAGGGAGAGGGCGACGGCGACGAGGGTGGCGTTCATCGGCCCGCTCCCACCAGGACGGGCTCCTCGGCCGGTACGAGGGCCGGGGAACGCTGCCCGGCGGTCGTGGCCGTCCGCTGCGGGAGCTGGATCGCGGCCAGGGCGCCGGCGAGCAGCGCGCCCGCCACGATCGCGTCCAGCCAGTAGTGGTTCGCGGTGCCGACGATCACGATCAGGGTCACCAGCGGGTGCAGCAGCCAGAGCCAACGCAGCCGGGAGCGGGTCGCGGCGATCAGGCCGACCGCGACCATCAGGGCCCAGCCGAAGTGCAGCGAGGGCATCGCCGCGAACTGGTTCGCCATGGAGTCCGTCGCCGGGGTCGCGGAGTAGACCGTCGGCCCGTACGCCTGTCCGGTGTCGACGAGGCCCGCGACGTCCAGCATCCGCGGCGGGGCCAGCGGGAAGGCGAGGTGCAGCAGCAGGGCGGCGGCGGTGAGGGCGGCGAGGACACGGCGCGCCCAGACGTAGTGCGCGGGGCGCCGCAGATAGAGCCAGACCAGGAAGGCCGCGGTGGCCGGGAAGTGGACGGTCGCGTAGTAGACGTTCGCGATGTGGACCAGCGTGTCGCCGTGCAGCAGCGCGGACTGCACGGAGCCCTCGCCCGGCAGACCCAGGGCCCGTTCCCAGTCCCACACCTGGTGGGCGTTGCGGAAGGCCTCCGCGGTGTGGCCGTCGGCCAGTGCCCGGCCGAACTTGTAGACGAGGAAGAGCCCTGCGACGAGCAGGAACTCACGGACGAGCGGCGGCCGCGGTATCGCGGCCGCCCGCTCTTCTGCAGGCTCGGTGCGGCATTCCATCCCCCGGCCCTTTCACTGACGGCGCTGGTGGCGCTGGTTCTCATGGCGGTACAAGCGATCGATACGCGGTAGTACCGATACGCGGTAGTACCGATACGGGAGTGTACCGATACGCCACGGTACCGAAACGAGGGGGTATCGATACGGCACTGTACCGATACGAAGGCGTTCCGGTACAGTGGCGTTTCGACAGGCCTTTCGGCAGGGGACGACCGAAGGAGACGGGAGCCATGACGTCGCAGGCAGCGGACGGGCCGGAGACGGCCGTCGCCTCGCGCCGCTCCAAGCTCACGCCCGAGCGTGAGCAGGAGTTCTTCGACGCCGTGCTCGAACAGATCCGTGAGTGCGGTTACGACTCGGTGACCATGGAGGGCGTCGCCGCGAGCACGCGGTGCAGCAAGTCGACGCTCTACCGTCAGTGGAGGACGAAGCCGCAGTTCGTGGCCGCCGCGCTGCGCGCGCGCCGCAGTGCCCGCTTCGGCGGGATCGACACCGGCACCCTCGCCGGGGACCTGCGCGAGGTGGCCCGGCACGCCGGTGAGGGCTACGTCCTGGAGGGCCGGCTGTTCCAGGCGCTCGGCCACGCGGTCGTCCAGGACGAGGAGTTGCAGTCGGCCCTGCGTGACGCGCTGGTCGAGCCGGAGATCGAGGCGCTCAAGGCGATGATCGACCGTGGTGTCGCCCGGGGCGAGGTCCCCGAGGACCACCCCGCGCTGGAGTTCATCCCGGCGCAGATCTTCGGCGTGCTGCGGGCCCGCCCGGTCCTGGAGGGCCAGGACGCGGACGAGACGTACATCATCAAGTTCATCGAGGCGGCCGTGCTCCCGACGCTCGGCCTTACCTGAGACTCAGGCCGCCGTCCGTGGCTTGACCGGACGACGACCTGATCGCGCCGCACCGTGGGGACGGGGGCGGCGCGTAACCCCCGGCCGGGTGGGGTTCCTCTGGAGCGGAGAGGAATCCCACCCGGCCGACCTTTCGGCGGCGCCAAGGGGTGCGAAGGGCACGAAGGGGCGTTCGGGGGTGTGAAGGATCACACGTCCTGACCGCTGCCGCCGCTGATCGACGCCTTCTTGATGCCCTTGGTGATGTCGTCGATGACCGTCTGCTCGGGCGCCTCGTCGCTCACGTCGATGCCGAAGCGGACCACGACGAGTTGCGAGGAGTCGGCCGGGGACGGGAACGCGAGCGACTCGACATAGCCGTCGTCGCCCTTGCTCGTGACCACCTTCCAGCGCACGAAGTAGCCCTTCTCGCCGGCCACGGTCACCGCCTCGGAGGCCAGCTCCTCGTGCGAGGTGATCTTCCCGTAGCCCTCGGTGCCGTAGGCCGCCTCGGCGCTCTGGGCGATGTCCTCCTTGGCCGCCGCCTCGGCCGTGGTGGCCTTCAGCTTCAGCACCTCGGCGGGCATGGAGTAGGCGCCGCCGCGCGTGCAGGTCTTCGAGGCGTCGGCCGGGCATTCGTACGACGCCTCCGTCGTCACCTGCACGCCGATCTGCAACGGCGAGGCGACCCAGCCGTCGGGCACCGGGATGCTGATGCCGCTGGCCGAGTCGGTGGCGTACCCCTCCTCGGTCTGCGGCGGCTGCCCGGACCCGTCGGGCGCCGGGGTCTGGCCGCCTGAGCCGCCCGACCCACCGGGTCCGCCCTGGCCGCCGGAGTTGCCGCCCGGCCCGCCGTCGGCACCGCCCTGGCCGTTCTGCCCGCCGGAGCCCTGGGACGTCGTACTGCCCTCACTGCCACCGTCGTTGCTGGTCAGGGCGTACACGCCGACCCCGATGCTGGCCAGGACCGCCGCCGCCACGGCGACGGCTATCCCGGTGCGCAGGCCGCGCTTCGGAGCCGCGACCGGGTATCCCGGGTACCCGGGATGGGCCCCGGCCCCGGGCGGGTAGGGGCCGGCCCCCGGCGGGTACGGGCCCGCGCCCGGCGGGTAGGCCGGGGGACCGAACCCCGCGGCCGAACCCGCGGGCCGGACCTGGTCCGTCCATGCCTTGCCGTCCCACCAGCGCTCGGTGGCGGGCGCGTCATTTGTCTGCCCGGGATCGGGGTACCAGCCGGGAGGAGTCACCTGCGTCATGGAGCAACCGTATGAGGCCGGAGTGAGAAGCGGATGAGAGGGGACCGTCATTCGTGCACGCGCCCCCGATTTTTGAAGCTGCCCACCGAGCCTGCCGACGAGGCGCTGCGGGAAGAGTGCCCCGCGTGCAGGCAGTTGACTGTCGATCACTTTCAACGCGGCAGGTGGGCGGCCGGATGCGTCGACCCCGCGCCCCGCGTTGTCACCCGACACGGCAATAGGTGCCCGGACCGGCCTCCACTTCGGCAGCCAGAGGGCTACGCTCAATGACCTGTACGTCGTTTGGGCGACCTGGGGAGGTAGCGGGATGACGGAGGCACGGCCCGATGCGGCCGCCTCGGCTTCCCTGTGGGAGCGCGACGCGGAGATCGCCGTCATCACACAGGCGATCGACGAACTCCGTGCCGACAAGGCGTCCCCGGGCAGTGTCCTGGTGTTCAGCGGCGAGGCGGGCATCGGCAAGACCGCCCTCCTCACCGAGGCCCGCCGGATCGCCGAGGAACGCGGCTGTACGGCCTGGTACGCACGCGGCGGCGAGACCGTCACATCCGTCCCCTTCAACGTCGTACGGCAGTTGCTGCAACCCGCGTTGCTGGGGCTGCTGGAGGGGGAGACACGCGACTACCTGGGCGACTGGTACGACATCGCCGGACCGGCGCTCGGGCTCGTCGAGCCGGGCGGGACACCGGCCGACCCGCAGCACGTGTGCGACGGGATCGTCGCCGCTGTGAACCGCCTCGCCCGGCGGACCTGGCCGCTCGTGCTCCTGATCGACGACGCCCACTGGGCCGACCAGGAGACCCTGCACTGGCTGTCCGAACTCACCGGACGGCTCACCGAGATGTGCGTCCTCGTCGTGGTCGCCCGCCGCCCCGGCGAGGCCACCGGCGAGCGGGCCCGCCATCTCCAGTCGGTCGCCGCCGACGCCGCCCCCGTCACCAGGATCAGCGCGCTCACCCCCGAAGCCGCCGCCGGGCTCACCCGCACCGCGGTCGGTGAACATGCGGACGACGCGTTCTGCCGCGAGGTGTGGGCCGTCACCGGCGGCAACCCGTACCTCACGGTCGAACTCCTCGCCAAGGTGAAGGACAGCCAGCTGGACCCGGTCGAGGACTCCGCCGCCAAACTCCGCGCGCTGAACAACACGGCGCGTGGGGACGGCCTCGTCGCCCGCCTCGAAAAACTCGGCGTCGAAGCCACGCGTTTCGCCTGGGCCGCGGCCATCCTCCACACCGGTATCACCGTGGACATCGTGGCCCGCCTCGCCTCCCTGTCCCGGGACACGGCGAAGGAGTGCGCCGACCTGCTGACCCAGGCGCGCATCCTCACCGAGCCCGACCCGGCCAACCGGCAGGTGGACGACGGCGACCTGGAGTTCGTGCACCCGCTGATCGCCACCGCCGTCTACGACTCGATCCCGCCGGGCGTCCGCACCGCGTTCCACGGAGTGGCCGCGACCGTCGTCACCGAGTCCGGGCGCGGCCCCGCGGCCGCCTCCCGCCACCTCATCGAAGTGCACCCGGACGGCGAGGCCGATCTGGTCGAGCAGTTGCGGGCCGCCGCGACGGAACACCTCGCCGTGGGCGCCCCGGACGCTGCCCGCCGCTGTCTGGAGCGAGCGCTGAAGGAGCCTCCGCTGCCGGACGTCCGGGCCAGCGTGCTCTACGAACTGGGCTGCGCCACCCTCCTCACCTCACCCGCCACCACCGTCGAATACCTCCGCTCGGCGCTCGCCGAACCGGGCCTCGACAGCGCCGAGCGCGTGGACGCCGTCTTCCGTCTCTCCCAGGTGCTGCTCCACAACGACCAGTTGGAGGAGGCCGTCCGCACGGTCGACGCGGAGGCCGCCCGGCTGGAACCGGGCCCGGCCCGGATGCGGCTTCAGGCCGCGCACTACATGTGGGAGGTCATCCACGCCGACGTGGAGCTCTCGCCGACCCGTTCCCGGGAGCTCGCCGCCCTCGCCGCGACCTGCACCGGGAATGACAACTCCGAGCGCGCGCTGCTCATCCTGCGCGGCTTCGACGCGGTGGCGCGGGGCGAGAACGCCGAGGAGGTCGTCGAGTTCTGCGACCGCGCCCTCGTCAACGGCCGCCTGGCACCGGGCCTCGGCTGGACCGACAGCGAATGGGGCATCGAACTGCTGCTGATGCTGGCCATCGCCTACGCCTACGCGGACCGGCTCGACCGGGCGGAGAGCCTCTACACGGAGGCCCTGCGCACCTACGAGACCGCCGGGTGGACCGGCGGCCATCTCGCCCTGGCCCACGCCTACGTGGGACACGGACATCGCATGCGGGGCCGTCTCAAGGACGCGGAGAAATCCCTGCGCAAGTCGCTGGCCTACGCCGAACGGGTCGGCCGCGGACTGCCCCTGCACTGGACGTCGACCTGCAATCTCGTCGACACGCTGCTCGCCCGCGGCCATGTCCAGGAGGCCTGGAACGTCGCCGAGGAGCAGCGCTTCGCGCCCCCGTACCCGTCCACCATCGTGCTGCCCGACCCCCGCTCCGTACGGGGCCGGCTGCTGCTCGCCGTCGGCCGTACCAAGGACGGCATCAACGAACTGGAGGCCGCCGAGAAGGCGGCGGCCGCCCGGGGGCACCACAACACGGTCATCGCTCCCTGGGGCGGAGACCTCGCCCGCGCCCTCGCCTCCGAGGACCCGCGCCGCGCCGCCGAACTCGCCGTGACCGTCCGCCGCCGTGCCGAACGCCTCGGCACGGACACCGCCATCGGAGAAGCACTGCGCGTCGAGGCCTACCTCGCCACCGGCAAAAAGGCCGCCTCCCTGTACGCCAAGGCGGTCACCTACCTGGCGGCCTCACCCTCCGCCTTCGAGCACGCCGCGGCCCGCGTCGAATACGGCATCGCCACCCGCTCGACCGCAGAACTCAACCGGGGCCTGACCCTGGCCGAGTCCTGCGGCGCGGACGGCCTGGTCGAGAAGGCACAGGAGGCACTCGCCCGGATCGGCTGACGCCGGGCGAAGCGGCCTCCCGGGTCCCGCCCACCGGTCAGGCCTGCTCCCCGTCCTCCTCGGCGAGCACGCGCTGAGCCGCCGCGAACGCCGAGTTCGCCGCCGGGACGCCGCAGTACACGGCGGTCTGGAGGAGTACGGCACCGATCTCCTCCGGGGTGAGGCCGTTGCGGCGGGCCGCCCGGACATGCATGGCCAGCTCGTCGTAGTGGCCGTGGGCCACCAGCGCGGTCAGCGTGATCATGCTGCGCTCGCGGCGGGACAGCGTCGGGTCGGTCCAGATCTCGCCCCAGGCGTAGCGGGAGATGAAGTCCTGGAAGCGTGCCGTGAAGGGTGTCTGCCGGGACTGCGCGCGGTCCACGTGCGTGTCCCCGAGGACCTGGCGGCGCACCTCCATACCGCGCTTCGCGTAGCCGTCGAAGTGCCCGCGCAGCGCGGCCAGTACGGCCTCCGGGCGTTCGGCCGGGGCGAGATGGGAGGCGCCGGAGATCTCCGTGAGGGACGACCCCGGCACCGCGTCCGCGATCTCCCGCAGATGCGCGGGCGGTGTCGCCGGGTCCTGCCGGCCGGCGATGAGAAGGGTCGGCGCGGTGATCCTCGACAGGTCCTCGCGGATGTCGAACGCGGCGAGCGCGTCACAGCAGGCCGCGTACGCGTCCGGGTCGGCGTCGCGATGGTCGTCGACCAGCTCCGGCACCGTGAACCCGGGCGTGAACCAACGGGAGTTCGCCGTCTCGGCGACCCCGGCCAGCCCCTCCCGGCGCACCAGCTCGGCGCGCTCCCGCCACGGCTTGGCGCCGTTGAAGTGGGCCGAGGAGCAGATCACGGCGAGGGACGCGACCCGCTCCGGGTGGTGCGCGGCGAGGTGCAGCCCGACCGCGCCGCCGAGGGACACGCCCGCGTACGCGAACCGCTCGATGCCCAGCGAGTCCGCCAGGGCCAGCACGAGTCCGGCCAGATCGGCGACCGTCGCGCCCGGGGTGATCAGGCCGGCGGGGGAGTCGCCGTGTCCCGGCAGGTCCCAGCGGATCACCCGGTGCGTGATCGACAAGTCGGGCGCCACCTTGTCCCACAGCTTGGTGGAGGTGCCGAGGGAAGGGCCGAGCAGCAGCGGAGGAGCGGAAGCAGGGCCCTCCGCACGGTGGTTGAGCAGCTTGTCCGTCAACGTCGCTCCAGGGCACGGTCGGTGAGGGCTCCGGCGGAGCCGGTGTAGCGGGTGGGGTCGGTGAGGTCCGCCAGGTCGAGGTCCTTCAACTCCGGCTCCTCGGCGAGCAGTTCACCCAGCGGTCGGCCCTCGGCGTAGACGCGTTTGGCGGCCCGGGTGAGCAGTTCCTTGGCGCGGGCCCGGCCGAGCACGGGGGCCAGCTCGGCGGCCAGCCGCTCGGAGACGATCAACCCGTGGGTGAGGTCCAGGTGTTGCCGCATCGCGTCGACGTTCACCCTAAGACCCTGGGTGAGCTCCACCGCGTCCCGGGCGGCGCCCCCGACCAGCCGGAGCAGATCGCGCAACGGCTCCCACTCGGCGTGCCACGCCCCGGCCGGCCGCTCGTCCTCGGCGGCCAGCGACCCGTACAACGTCGCCGCCAGCTGGGGCGCCCGCCGGGCCGCCGCCGCGATCAGCGTGGACCGCACGGGGTTCGCCTTGTGCGGCATCGCCGACGAACCGCCCCCGCTGCCCTCCGCCACCTCGGCGATCTCGGTGCGGGCGAGGGTGAGGAAGTCCACCGCGACCTTCCCCAAGGCACCGGCGGTGAACGCCAGCCCTCCGGCGAGGTCCGCGATCGGGGTGCGCAGGGTGTGCCAGGGCAACTCGGGCTCATGCAGGCCGAGTTCACGGGCGTAGGTGGCGCTCAATGCCTGGGTGTCGGCCGACCCGAAGACCGTGAAGGCCGCCAACGTGCCCGCCGCGCCCCCGAGTTGGGCGGGCAGGCTCGCGCGTACGACCGCGAGCCGGTCCCGGGCGTCCAGGACCAGCGAACGCCAGCCCGCCGCCTTCAGCCCGAAGGTCGTCGGCACGGCGTGCTGGGTGAGGGTGCGCCCGGGCATCGCGGTGTCCCGGTGCGCGGCGGCGATCGAGGCCAGGGCGGCCTCGGTGCGGCCGAGGTCGGCCAGCACCAGGTCGAGGGTGCGTGCGGCGACCAGCATCGTCGCCGTGTCCATGATGTCCTGGCTGGTCGCGCCCCGGTGGACGTACGGGCCGTACTCCGTGCCGACCGCCTCGGTGAGGTCCGCGACCAGGGGGATCACCGGGTTGCCGCCGCCGCGGGCGCGCTCGGCGAGCGACGCCGTGTCGAAGGCGTCGGCGTCCGCCGCCGAGGTCACCGCCGTCCCGGCCGCGGCGGGGACCAGCCCCAGCGTGGCCTGGGCGCGGGCCAGTGCGGCCTCGGCGTCGAGCAGCGCCTGGAGATAGGCGGTGTCGCTCGTCGCGGCGGCGGCCGGGGAACCGGTCCACCCGGGCGCGAGCAGACCGGTGTCGGGAACAGCAGAAGTCACTGGAACTCCAGGAAGACCGTCTCGCCTTCGCCTTGAAGGCGGATGTCGAAACGGTAGGTGCCGCTGCCCTGGTCCTCGGCGATCAGTGTGCCCCGGCGCGGCTCCTCCACCCGGGAGAGCAGCGGGTCGGCGGCCAGTGCGGCCTCGTCGCCCGGCAGGTAGATCCGGGTGAACAGGTGGACGAGCAGGCCGCGCGCGAAGACGCACACGCTGATGTACGGCGCGTTCCGTCCGCGCGCGCCGGGCCGCAGCGTACGCGCCGTCCAGTGCCCGTTGGCGTCGGTCTGGACGCGGCCCCAGCCGGTGAACTCCACGCCGTTGCGGCCCAGGAAGCCGCCGCTCGCCGGGTCGCGGCGCATGGAGCCGTCGACCTGGGAGAGGTTGCCGTCCGGGTCCGGGCCCCACAGCTCCAGGAAGGCGTCCGGCAGCGGGTTGCCCTCGCCGTCGAGGATGTAGCCCTGGAGGGAGATGGTGTCCGGGTGGCCGAGCGGGGCGATGTCGCCGCCGCCGGGGAACGGCAGGGCGTGGCCGTAGAAGGGGCCGACCGTGTGCGACGGGGTCGGGAGCACCGTCTCCGCGCGGTTTGTGTCGATCTTCGTCATGGCAGGTCAGCGCCCTTCTTCGATCCAGGTGGCCTTCGGCCCGTCGAGCACGATGTCCCAGTGGTAGCCCATCGAGAACTCCGGCACGGACAGGCTGTGGTCGTATGTGGCGACCAGCCGCTGCCGGGCCGCGTCGTCCGTCACGGACTGGATGATCGGGTCGTACGGGAACAGCGGGTCGCTCGGGAAGTACATCTGCGTCACGAGCCGCTGCGTGAACGCCGAGCCGAAGAGCGAGAAGTGGATGTGGGCCGGCCGCCAGGCGTTGACGTGCTGGCGCCACGGGTACGGGCCCGGCTGGATCGTCGTGAAGTGGTAGTGCCCGTTGTCGTCGGTCAGCGTGCGGCCGACGCCGGTGAAGTTCGGGTCCAGCGGCGCATCGTGCTGCTCGCGCTGGTGCGCGTAGCGGCCCGCCGAGTTGGACTGCCAGATCTCGACCAGCTGGCCGCGCAGCGGGCGCCCGTCACGGTCGAGGAGACGGCCGGAGACGGTGATGCGCTCACCGATCGGCTCGCCGTTGTGCTGCCGGGTCAGATCGTTGTCGATCTCGGTGATGTCCCGCTCGCCGAAGGCGGGGGAGGACAGCTCCACCAGCTCCGGGTCCTTGGTGACGTCGATGCCGATGGGCGGCTGCTTCGGGTGCCGCAGCACCGAGGAGCGGTACGGGGCGTAGTCACGGCGGGGCTGGTGCTCGACCGGCGCACCGTCGGCGACCCGCTTCTCGTAGGCGGCGTGCTCGGCCGCGATCTCCTGGTCGATGTCGTGCTGGGTGAGTGTCATACCGGGTTCCTGAGGTCTCTGACGGTTCCGTTGAATCGGGGGTGGCGCAGCGCCCCGTAAGGGGCGCGGGGCTGTATCGATATGCGGCTCCGCCGCGCGGGCGCGACCAGCCATATACGGCCCGCAGTCGCAAACGGTGCTCAACGTTCCAATACGAGGGCGAGTCCTTGCCCCACTCCGATGCACAGCGTGGCGACGCCGACGCCACTGCCCTTGCGCGCGAGCTGATGGGCAACCGTGCCGGCGAGCCGCGCACCCGAGGCCCCGAGCGGATGGCCAAGGGCGATCGCACCGCCCCGCGGGTTGAGGATCGCGGTGTCGAACTCGGGCCACTCGGCGACACACCCGAGCACCTGCGCGGCGAACGCCTCGTTCAGCTCCAGGACGTCCAGGTCGCCGAATCCCTTGCCCGCCTTGGCCAGCGCACGCGTCACCGCCTCGACGGGGGCGAGTCCGAAGTAGTGCGGATCGATCGCGGAGACACCGGACGCCGAGACCCGGGCGAGGGGCTCGCGACCGGTGGCCGCCAGGCCCTCCTCGTCCACCAGCAGCAGCGCGGCCGCACCGTCGTTCAGCGGCGAGGCGTTGCCGGCCGTGACCGTCCCCTCGGAGGTGCGGAAGGACGGCTTCAGCTTGGCCATCGCGGCGAGGGAGGCGTCGGCCCGTACGCACTCGTCGGCGCCGAAGACGACCGGATCGCCCTTGCGCTGCGGGATGGAGACGGGAGCGAGTTCACCGTCGAACAGACCCTCGGCCTGCGCCTTGGCGGCCTTCTGGTGGGAGGCGAGCGCGAACTCGTCCTGCTGCTCCCGGCTGATCTTGTGCTTGTCGGCGATGAGCTCGGCCGACTCGCCGAGCGGGATGGTCCACTGCGGGTCCATCCTCGGGTTGACCATGCGCCAGCCCAGCGTGGTCGAGTACAGCTCGGTGTGCCCGGCGGGGAAGGGCCTCTCGCTCTTGGGCAGCACGTACGGGGCGCGGGTCATGGACTCGACCCCGCCGGCCACGGCGATCGAGGCGTCGCCGAGCGCGATGGCGCGGGCCGCCTGGATCACGGCCTCCAGGCCGGAGGCGCAGAGGCGGTTGACGGTCACGCCGGGCACGGAGGTCGGCAGGCCCGCGAGCAGCGCGGCCATGCGGCCGACGTTGCGGTTCTCCTCACCGGCGCCGTTGGCGTTGCCGAAGTACACGTCCTCGATCCGTGCCGGGTCCAGGTCCGGCGTACGGGCGAGGAGTTCACGGATGGCGTGGGCGGCCAGGTCGTCGGGGCGCAGGCCCGCCAGAGTGCCGTTGTAGCGGCCGATGGGGGTGCGGACCGCGTCGACGATGTAGACGTCCCTCAGGCCGTTGCTCGGACCCTTGTTCATGACGGGATCTCCTCGGGGATGCGCAGCTTGGCGGCGGTCTTCGCGACGATCTCCTCGGCGGTGACACCGGGCGCGGTCTCCACCAGCACCAGGCCCTCGTCGGTCACGTCGAGCACGCCCAGGTCGGTGATGATCCGGTTCACGCACGCCTTGCCGGTCAGCGGCAGCGCACACTCCTCAAGGATCTTCGCCGAGCCGTCCTTGGCGGTGTGGGTCATGACCACGATGACCGTACGGGCGCCGTGGACCAGGTCCATCGCCCCG
The DNA here is from genome assembly GCF_024612015.1 of Streptomyces sp. CA-210063. NCBI lineage: Bacteria > Bacillati > Actinomycetota > Actinomycetes > Kitasatosporales > Streptomycetaceae > Streptomyces > Streptomyces sp. CA-210063. The sequence continues at coordinate 1,129,279 of NZ_CP102512.1, read as the reverse complement.
CCGATCCCGGTGATCATCTTGCCGGGGATGGCCCAGTTGGCCAGGTCGCCGCCGGCGGAGACCTGCATCGCGCCGAGCACCGCGACGTCGATGTGGCCGCCGCGGATCATCGAGAACGACAGTGCCGAGTCGAAGTACGAGGCTCCGGGCAGGACCGTCACGGTCTCCTTGCCGGCGTTGATCAGATCGGGGTCGACCTGGTCCTCGGTCGGGTAGGGGCCGGTGCCGAGGATCCCGTTCTCGGACTCCAGGATCACCTCGACGTCGTCGGGGAGGTAGTTCGGGATCAGGGTCGGCAGGCCGATGCCGAGGTTGACGTACTGGCCGTCTTCGAGCTCACGTGCGGCTCGGGCGGCCATCTGCTCGCGGTTCCAGGCCATTACTCGCTCACCGTTCCCTCTGCGGCGGAGGCGGAGACCGTCCGCTTCTCGATCTTCTTGTCCGCCGCCTGCTCGGGGGTGAGGGCGATGACGCGCTGCACGAAGATGCCGGGCAGGTGGACCGCGTCCGGGTCGATCTCGCCGGGCTCGACGAGCTCCTCCACCTCGGCGATCGTGACCTTGCCGGCCATCGCGGAGAGGGGGTTGAAGTTGCGGGAGGACTTGTTGAAGACCAGGTTGCCGTGCCGGTCGCCCTTGGCCGCGCGGACGAGCGCGAAGTCCGTACGGATGCCGCGCTCCAGCACGTACTCGGTGCCGTCGAACTCGCGGACCTCCTTCGGCGGCGAGGCCAGCGAGACGCCGCCGTCGCCGTCGTAGCGCCAGGGCAGCCCGCCCTCGGCGACCTGGGTGCCCACGCCGGCCGGGGTGAAGAACGCCGGGATGCCAGCGCCGCCGGCGCGCAGCCGCTCGGCGAGTGTGCCCTGCGGGATCATCTCGACCTCCAGCTCACCGGCGAGGTACTGTCGCGCGAACTCCTTGTTCGCCCCGATGTACGAACCGGTCACCCGGGCGATCCGGCCCGCCGCGAGGAGGACCGCGAGGCCCGTGTCCATGGCCCCGCAGTTGTTCGACACCACTCCGAGACCCGAGATCCCACGCTCGTACAACGCCTGGATCAGCACGTTCGGCACACCGCTCAGCCCGAACCCGCCGACGGCGAGTGTCGCGCCGTCCGGCACATCGGCCACTGCCTCCAGGGCCGTGGCGACCACCTTGTCCATCCGTGAGGCCCCATCTCGTCCGAGCACTCGGTGACCAGTTAATCAGGGCACTGAGCATTTCAGTGAAGTTTCCTTCACGCTGCCACTCGTCGGCTTTCCCGTCAAGGCCCGAGAACAGCGAGGTCATCTGTGTACATGGTGATGGACACGCCCCGGTGGGTGGCGAGTATCGTTCAGTGCACGGACGAATTACCGAGCATGTCCGACTGAGCCGAGCCGAGGAGCGAACATGGCCGCGGTGGACCTCTCCACCCACCCCGGGCACCTGGCCCGACGGCTGCAGCAGGCCCACTACCTGCTGTGGAACGTGATGGTCTCCGAGGAGATCACCTCGCCGCAGTTCGCGGTCCTCAACACGCTCGTCGCCGAGCCGGGGCTCGACCAGCGCACGGTGGGGGAGCGGGTCGGGCTCGACCGGTCCACGATGTCCGAGGTCATCAGCCGGCTCGGGCGGCGGGGGCTCCTCGACAAGGTGCGCGATCCGCAGGACGGGCGACGGTTCCTGCTGCGCCTCACCGAGGAGGGCGTGCGGACGCATCGCAAGCTCACGGTGCGGACGGCCCGGATGAACCAGGTGTTCCTGGCGCCCTTGTCGGCGCAGGAGCAGGAGGTGTTCTTCGAGCTGATACGGCGGGTCGCCGATGCGGCGGAGGAGTTGCGCAGCCCGGCCGAGTCGATGGGTGCCCACTAGCTTCACGGCGTCATGCCTTCGTGAACACCACCCACACCTGCCCCTCCGCGAAGTTCATCGGCTTGCCGTCCGTTGTCGTGAAGCTGGTGCCGTCCGTGTCCGTCTTCCGCTCCCAGTTCCCGTCGAACGTCCGGCCGTCGCGCAGGACCTCGGCGCGGCCGGAGCCGACGGTCTCCGTGTACGGCGTGTTGTTGCCCCGGAAGTCCTTGAACTGGGACTCGCGTACCGTCACGTGTTGCACGACCACCGTCGCCGGAGCCACCCGGTTGCCGTCGGTCAGGACCGTTTCCGTGCCGTCCATGGAGACCAGCCAGCGTTGGCGGTCGTCGGACCAGGTGAAGGTGAAGCGGGCCGCCGGGTAGCGGATCGTGCGGGAGTCCTCCGGTGTGCCGCCGGTGGGTGCCGGGCCGTACTGGAAGCCGGTGGTGAGGGCGTCGTCGCCGGGTGGGGAGTCGATGAGTTTCCCGGGGCGCAGGTAGAGGTTGTGCGGGGCGGGCTTGTCGGTGCCGCGGTAGAACGCGTCGGCGGTGTCCCCCGGGGTCTCGGCGCGCAGCGGTGCCTTGTCGATCAGGGGGAGCAGCTTGCTCTGGGCCCCGGAGAAGGCCAGGGTCGGCTCGTCGAACTGGCGGAGGAGCTCCAGGTCGGACTCGCGGGCACTGCGCACCGGGCCGACGGTCTCCGGGAACTTCGTCGCGTACACGGCCATCAGTCGGCTCAGGCCGCCCTCGACCTGCTCCGCGTAGACGATGTCCGCGGCATCGAGACCTGTCTGGGGTCTGGCCGCGCGTACGTTGTCGATCTTCACGGCGAGTATCGAGCCGACGGGTGCCGTGCTGACCTGGTCGTCACGGCGGCCCTCGCTCTCTCCGCGTCCGTCGTCGTCCGAGTCGCCCCCGGTGCAGCCCGACAGCAGGGCGCCCGCCGTCACGGCGGCGAGCAGCAACCCCGTGGCCCCCTGGTGCCGCACCCGCCGCGCTTTCACTTCCATGCCCACCGCGCCCCATCACATTCCGAGTTGTCTCCGATTGTGCGCTTATAAGTTCATAGATAGCCATACGCGATTGTTTCTGACCTGTCCGTTCTGCTGGGCGGATCGGGTCGGAGACTGGTCCCGGAGCCTCGGTGATCGGCGCGGTTCGGTGTTGGGGCACCGGGTACCCGTGCCGGACCTGCTGGCCGAGGCGAGGGACGGAGCGTGGCGCGATGAAGGCAGTGACGTGGCAGGGCAAGCGGGACGTGCGCGTGGAGACCGTGCCCGATCCGGTGATCCAGGAGCCGACGGACGCGATCGTGCGCATCACCTCCACCGGGCTGTGCGGCTCCGACCTGCACCTGTACGAAGTGCTCACGCCGTTCATGACACCGGGCGACATCCTCGGCCACGAACCCATGGGCGTCGTCGAGGAGGTCGGCGCCGGGGTGCCGGACCTGGCGGCCGGGGACCGCGTGGTCGTGCCGTTCCAGATCGCCTGCGGCAACTGCTGGATGTGCCTCACGGGGCTGCCCACCCAGTGCGAGACCACGCAGTGCACCGGCGAGGGCATGGGCGCGGCCCTCTTCGGCTACACCCGGCTGTACGGCGCGGTCCCGGGCGGCCAGGCCGAGTACCTGCGCGTCCCGCAGGCACAGTTCGGGCCGATCAAGGTGCCGGAAGGGCCGCCCGACGACCGGTTCCTCTATCTCTCCGACGTGCTCCCCACCGCCTGGCAGGCGGTCGAGTACGCGCACATCCCGCCCGGCGGCAGCGTCGCCGTGCTCGGCCTCGGCCCCATCGGGGACATGGCCTGCCGGGTGGCCCAGCAGCGCGGCGCCGAGCAGGTGTTCGGAGTCGATCTGGTGCCCGAGCGGCTGCGCCGGGCGCGTGAACGGGGCGTCGAGACGTTCGACCTCCGGGACTTCGACAGCGAGAAGGATCTCGTCAGCGCAGTCCAGGACCGGACCGCCGGACGCGGCCCCGACTCGGTGATCGACGCCGTCGGCACCGAGGCCCACGGCAGCGCGGCCGCCCGCCTCGCCCAGAACGCGACCGGACTGCTGCCCCGGGCCATCGGGGCACGGTTCGCGGAACACCTCAGCGTGGACCGGCTGGCCGCCCTCTACACGGCCATCGACCTCGTACGACGCGGCGGCACCATCTCCCTCTCCGGCGTCTACGGCGGCAAGGTCGATCCGCTGCCCCTGCTCACCATGTTCGACAAGCAGATCCGGCTGCGCATGGGCCAGGCCAACGTCCGTACCTGGAGCGACGACATCCTGCCGCTCCTCACCGACGACGACCCGCTCGGCGTCGACTCCTTCGCCACCCACCGGGTGCCGCTCACCGAGGCACCGCACGCGTACGCGATGTTCCAGCGCAAGGAGGACGGGGCGGTGAAGGTGCTGATGGAGCCCTGACCGTCACTGTCCGGTGTGACCGTCACTACCCGGGTTCGGGTCCCGGTCCGGGCCCGAGGATCTCCGTCAGGTCGTAGTTCACCGGCTCCTCCAGCTGGGCATAGGTGCAGCTCTCGGCCGTGCGGTCCGGGCGCCAGCGGCGGAAGCGGGCCGTGTGGCGGAAACGGACGCCGTTCTCCATGTGGTCGTACGCCACCTCGGCGACCTGCTCGGGCCGCAGCGGCACCCAGGAGAAGTCCTTCTTCGTCGACCAGCGGCTCGGCGCGCCCGGAAGCCTGGCCGTCTCATGCGCCGCCTCGTCGGACCAGGCCGCCCACGGGTGCTCCCCGACGTCCGCCATCCGCAGCGGCTCCAACTCGGCCACCAGCTCAGCCCGCCGCTTCATGGGGAACGCGGCGCACACGCCCACGTGCTGAAGGGTGCCCCCGTCATCGTACAGGCCCAGCAGCAGCGAGCCGACCACCGGCCCGCTCTTGTGGAGGCGGTAGCCGGCGACCACCACGTCGGCCGTGCGCTCGTGCTTGATCTTGAACATGGCCCGCTCGTCCTGCCGGTAGCGCAGATTGAGCGGCTTGGCGATCACTCCGTCCAGGCCCGCCCCCTCGTACTGCTCGAACCACTGCTCGGCCAGCTCACGGTCCGTGGTCGCCGGGGCGATATGGACGGGGGCGGTGACCTCCGACAGGGCCAGCTCGAGGAGCGCTCGCCGGTCGACGAGCGGGACGTCGAGCAGCGATTCGTCGTTCAGGGCGAGCAGGTCGAACGCGACGAACGAGGCCGGGGTCGTCTCGGCCAGCATCCGGACGCGGGAGTCCGCGGGGTGGATGCGCTCGGTCAGGGCGTCGAAGTCCAGCCGCCCCTTCCGGACGATCACGATCTCCCCGTCCACCACACAGTGCTCCGGCAACCGTTCCCGCAACGCCGCCGCCAGCTCGGGGAAGTACCTGGTCAGCGTCTTCCCGGTACGGCTGCCGATCTCCACCTCGGCCCCGTCGCGGAAAACGATCGCCCGGAATCCGTCCCACTTCGCCTCGTAGTGCATGTCCGGCGGGATCTTCGCCACGGACTTGGCGAGCATCGGTTTCACGGGCGGCATCACCGGCAGATCCATGCCTCCGATTCTGCGACCCGGCGATGAGATTCGCCCGGTATGCGGCATCTGGCCGTTCCGTCTACCGTGGCCGCATGGGTGAAGCGGTGGAGCTGGAGGCGGCGGGGCGGACGGTACGGCTGTCCAGCCCGGACAAGATCTTCTTCCCGGAGCGCGGCTTCACCAAGCTGGACCTCGCCCGGTACTACCTCGCCGTCGGCCCCGGCATCCTGCGGGCCCTGCGCAACCGGCCCACCACCCTGGAGCGCTACCCGGAGGGGGTCACGGGCGAGAACTTCTTCCAGAAGCGGGCTCCCAAGAACATGCCCGACTGGATCCCCACCGCCCACATCACCTTCCCCAGCGGCCGCAGCGCCGACGAGATGTGCCCCACCGAGGTCGCCGCCGTCGTATGGGCCGCCCAGTTCGGCACGCTCACCTTCCACCCGTGGCCCGTCCGCCGCGACGACGTCGACCGCCCCGACGAACTCCGCATCGATCTCGACCCCCAGCCCGGCACCGACTACGCCGACGCCGTCCGCGCCGCCCACGAACTCCGCTCCGTCCTGCACGACTACGGCGATCTGCGCGGCTGGCCCAAGACCTCCGGTGGGCGCGGCCTGCATGTCTTCGTGCCGATCCGGCCCGACTGGACCTTCACCCAGGTCCGCCGCGCGGCCATCGCCGTGGCCCGCGAACTGGAGCGCCGGATGCCGGACCAGGTGACCACGGCCTGGTGGAAGGAGGAGCGCGGCGAGAAGACCTTCGTCGACTACAATCAGACCGCCCGCGACCGCACCATCGCCTCCGCCTACTCCGTACGCCCCCGCCCGCACGCTCCCGTCTCCGCGCCCCTCACCTGGGACGAGGTGGGCGTCGCCGTGCCCGGCGACTTCGACCTGGCGACCATGCCGTCGCGCTTCGCCGAGGTCGGTGACGTCCACGCCGACATGGACGACCACGCGTTCTCCCTGGAGGCGCTGTTGGAGCTGGCCGCTCGGGACGAACACGACCATGGGCTCGCTGATCTGCCGTACCCGCCGGAGTATCCGAAGATGCCGGGGGAGCCGAAGCGGGTGCAGCCGAGCCGGGCGAAGAAGGCGTGACGCGCCCCCAGGGAGCGCACAGTGGCGTACGGCAGCCACTGATCACAGCATGCCGTACGCCACTGACAACGGGCCGAGCCGAACCGGCCCCTACAGTTCCTTGATCCGGATGTCCCGGTAGGAGACGACATCCGTCGTGCCGTGGACCTGGAGTCCGAGGTAGCCGGAGGCGAACCGTCGCCCGTCCGTGCCCGGGTCGTCCGAGCGGGGCGGGGTGAAGTCCTGGCCGCCGATGTTGTCGAACTCGTTGATCAGGACGCCGTTGCGGTAGACCGAGTAGTGCTGGTCGACCACGCGGATCTCGTAGTCGTTCCAGGTGCCCTTCTGGGTGACGCCCGCACCGGCGAGCCCCACCCGGTCGAAGCCGTAGACCGACCCCGTCTTGTACATGTCGCCGTCGGGCCGGTCGAGGACCTGCACCTCATGGCCGTACTTGATGGCCACCCATTCCGGCCGCGTCTCCTCGGAGTGCTCGTGGACCCACGGGAACCGTACGAACACACCGGAGTTGGCGTTGGAGGTGCCGGGCGCGTCGTCACGCCACTGGAGACGCAGTGAGAAGTCGCCGTACTTCCGCTCGGGGAACCACAGCATGCCGAGCCCGGCCTTCGTCGTACCGGACGTGATCGAGCCGTCGGCGTTCAGCCCGAACGAACCGCCGCCCACCTGCTGCCACTTGGCGAACGACTCCGCCGTGCCGTCGAGGATCGTCCGGTAGCCCTCCGTCTGTCCGGGCTTGCCGATGCCGGACTCCGCGGCCGCCTCCTGGATCGCGTCGTACTCGCGCCGGTCGACGACCCCTTCCCGCAGCAGGCCGTCCATGACGGTCCTCACATGCTTGAGGAACAGGGCGTGGGACGTCCACTCCTTCTCGTCCTCGATCAACTCATTGACGCGGCAACGGTTGTTGGTGACCCGGTTCGGCACACCCGAGTCGACCGTGCCGACGAATACCGTCAACCGCTCGTCGTACTCGGCGCAGTTGGGCGCCGGGACACCCCCGCCCGAGACGACCGTGAAGCTGACGGACCGTGCCGCGGCCGTGTTGCCCGCCTTGTCACTCGCCCGGTACATGACCGTGTGCGTGCCCGCGCGGTCGACCAACACCGGTGTGGTGTAGGCGAGATAGGGGCCGCCGTCCAGCGAGTACTCGATCGCGGCGACACCCGAGCCGCCGTGGTCGGTTGCGCTGACGGTGACCTTCGCGCTCCTGAGGTACGCGCCGGCGGAGTTCCGGTCGCCCTCCACGGTCACGCCCGTCACCGGTGGTGTGGTGTCGTCGGCGGGCGGGGCGACGACGGTGAAGCCGACGCTCTTCTCGGCCGAGACGTTCCCCGCCTTGTCCGTCGCCCGGAACCGCACCTTGTGCGTGCCCACCTCGTGCACCATCACGGGCGCCGTGTACGGCTGCCAGGCGCCCGAGTCGCCGAGCGCGTACTCGATGGTGTTGACCCCGGAGCCGGTGTCCGACGCGGACACGGTGACGGTCGCCATGGAGACGTAGTCGCCCTGCGGATTCTGCTCACCGGCCACCGTCGCCGAGGTCTCCGGTGCTGTCGCGTCGTCCGTCGGCGGCGCCACGACGGTGAACTCGACGCTCTTCTCCGCCGCTGTGTTGCCCGCCTTGTCGATCGCCCGGTAGCGGACCTTGTGGGCGCCGACCTGGTCGATCACGACGGGCGTGGTGTACGGCACCCAGGCGCCCGTGTCGCCGATCGCGTACTCGATCCGCTCGACACCCGAGCCGCCCGTGTCGGTCGCGCTCACCGCCACGGACGCCGAACCGACGTACGCGCCCGAGGAGTTCTGCGTTCCGCTGACCGAGGCGGCCGTCTCCGGAGCGGTGGTGTCCTCGCCGGTGCCCTCGGTCACCACGAGGATGCCCTGCATCTGACCGTGCCCGGGGATCGTGCAGTAGTAGCGGTAGCGGCCGGGGGTGAGCGTCACCTCGGCGGTGTGGCGGCCGCCCTGGTCGTCGCTGGGGTTGGCCAGGATGTTGAGCGGGACGTCGTTGTTGTACTCCGGGTCGGAGACGTCGAACGTCAACGTGTGCGGCATCCCCATGGTGTTGCCGGTCGCCGTGCTGTTCTCGAAGACGATGGTGGTCGGGCCCGCCTCCGCGGTCTGCGGGGCGGTCGTGTACTTGGTGATGTCGTCGCCGGCGGTCCAGGTGAGCACCTGGGCGGCGGCGGTCGGGTCCTGTGCCTCCTTCGTACGGCCGGACGCGGGCGTCGACGTCAGTCCGAGCACCATCAGCAGGGCCGCCAACAAGGCCGCCCACAGACGTCTTTCACGCATCGAGCGTCGCTCCCGCATCACTCCGCCTTCCTCGCCAGCTCGTCGGCGGCCGGCGTGGGACCGCCACCTGTGTAAGTGACACGCCAGAGCGCCGACTTGGCGTCCGAGGTGAAGAAGCCGCGCCCGTAGTCCAGGACGTACAGCGAGCCGTCCGGCCCGAACTTCCAGTCCATGAGGTTCCGGATGCCGTTGGTGCCGACCGGCACGATCTTCTTCAGCGACTCCGCGTGGATCGGGAGACCGCCGCTGCCCTGGTTCTTCGGGTCGGTGAGCACCGCGTGGCGCGGCTGGTCGCCGTCGTAGAAGTCGCCGACGAACCACTTGCCGTCCCAATAGGCCGGCCACTGACCGGAGTCGGTGACGTCATCGTCGTACCGGTACACCGGTCCGTTCATCGTGGCCTGCCCGCCACCCTTCAGCCACGGCAGCAGATACGTGGCCTCCTCGTTCTTGTACGAGGGGACGCCGCCCGCGTCCCGCGGGAAGTCGGGGGCGCCGCCTTGCGGGGAGTACCAGATGTTGTTGCCTGTCACCGGGGGCACATTGACAAGCCCGTCGTTGTTCGGCGACTCGTTCTTCGGGTGGTCGCAGTCGTACCAGCCGAGCGGCTTCGACGGGTCCGGCAGATTACGGTCCCGGTAGGGCTGCTTGTTGCCCATGCAGTACGGCCAACCCCGGTTGCCCGCCTCGGTGATGGCGGCGAACGTGTCGTACTTCGCCGGACCCCAGGTCGTCGACGGCGCGCTCGCGTCGGGGCCGACCCAGCCCGCGTAGAGGACGTCCGTCTGCTGGTCGACGAAGATCCGCGCGGGGTTTCTGACGCCCATCACATAGATCTCGCCGCGCGTCTTGCCGCCACCCTCGTCGGTCTCCTTCCCGGTGAAGAGGTTGCCGTCGGGCAGGGTGTACGTGCCGTCGGGCTCCGGGTGGATGCGCAGGATCTTGCCGTTGAGGTTGTTGGTGTTGCCGGCGGTGCGGCGGGCGTCGGCGAACGAGACGCCCTTGTAGTTGGGCTCGGGGTTGTTGCCCGAGTAACCACCGCTGAAGCCACTGGAGTTGTTGTCGCCGGTCGCGATGTACAGGTTGCCCTCGGAGTCCCAGGTCATCCCGCCGCCCGCGTGGCAGCAACTGTGGATCTGCACCGGCCACTTGAGCAGCACCTTCTCGCTGCTCAGGTCCAGCTTGTTCGCGGCGAGGTCGAGGGTGAAGCGGGAGACGCGGCGCTCGGCCATACGGGTGTCGCGGTTGATCCGGGAGTGCGGCGTGTAGTGCAGATACACCCAGCCGTTCTGCTGGAAGCCGGGGTCCAACTCGATGCCCAGCAGCCCCTCTTCGACCTTGATCAGCTCGTCGCCGCCGCCCTTGTTGCCGAAGACGGTGAGCGCGCCCGCGAGGGTGACCTTCTTCGTCCTGGGGTCGTAGACGTGGATCTCGCCCTTGCCCTTGCCGATGTCCGGGTTGTTCCAGTCGGTGACCACGGGCTGGGACGAGTCGGCGCCGCCCCGGCCGATGTAGAAGACCCGTCCGTCGGGCGCGGTGACCAGGCCGTGCGGCTCACCGATCTGGTCGTTCTGCCCCGGCTGGTTGGGCTGCGTCAGCCGCTCCGCCTTGTAGTTGGCGTCGATCGTCGCCTTGCAGTCGGCCTGGGTGAGGCGGGAGGTCCACAACAGGGCGCCGCGCAGATGCGTACGGAAGTCGGTCTCGTCGTACGCCGAGACGGTCCCGCCCATGCCCGTGTAGAAGGAACGGCCGCCGTCGTAGTCTCGGCACCAACTCACCGGATGGTCCCAGCCGTTGGCGCTCGTGCCCGGCTGGTACGTCGACTCGCGCACCCGGGCCACGGTGTGCACGGTGCCGGACGGGTTCTTCGTCCAGTTGAACCACTTGTCGGGCCGCTTCCACTGCACGGGCAGGCCCTTGGTGGCCGGATGCTTCCGGTCACCGACCTCAACGGTCGCACGCTGTACGGCCGTTGGGCTCGACGCGGCCGGTCGGGCGCCGATCAGGCCCGTGAACCAGTCCGAGTACGGCTCGGCGCGGGCCGCGTCATGGACGCCGACGAAACCGCCGCCCGCCTCCATGTAGGTCTCGAGTCCCGCCTCCTGCTCGGGATCGAGGACGTCACCGCCGCCGGTGAGGAAGACCACGGCGTTGAAGCCGCTCAACCGGGACTCGTCGGTGAACACGGACGCGTCGTCGGTGGCGACGACCTCGAACCGCTCGGCGGCGGGCCCGGACAGGCCGATCCGCTCGATCGCCTCGATCCCGGCGTTCACGACGGGCGACTCGTCCCCGGCCGCCGCGGAGCCGTGGAAGATCAGCACCTGGGGGCCCGCGCCGCCTGGCGGTGACTTGATCGACATCGTTGTCAGCGGCGGCTCCGGCGCCGGACGCGCATGGGCCGCGGGGCCCGACAGAAGCCCCGCGGTGACGACCGAGGCGGTCAGGGTGGCCGCCCAGGCCCGTCTCTTCGCGTCGCTCAACCCTCGTAAGTACATGGGCACCTCCTCGGTCACAGCAACAGCGCCAAGGAAGCTAGACCCCTTTGCGCGGCCCGCCAATACCTATGACCGAAAGGGCACGAACTTTGTCCAGGGTGTGGAGAAACGGCCGCGCTGCCGCTACCGTCTCACAGGTTGATCACAGATGCGTCTCCGCAAGCTCCGTATCAGGGTGGGGAGTTCCGCATGGACGGAATGGACAGACGAGGGTTCAACCGGCGGCTGCTGCTGGGTGGCGCGGCTGCCGCGACATCGTTGTCCTTGGCCATTGAGACCGTCGCCAGTCCCGAGGCCGCGAGCGCCGCCATGCCGGCGAAGACGGCCCCGGCCGGCGGCGAGGTCAAGCACATCAAGATGTACGCCGAGAAGCTGCCCGACGGGCAGATGGGCTACGGCTTCGAGAAGGGCAAGGCCTCGATTCCCGGCCCGTTGATCGAGCTCAACGAGGGCGACACGCTGCACATCGAGTTCGAGAACACGATGGATGTGGCGGCCAGCCTGCACGTCCACGGTCTCGACTACGAGATCTCCAGCGACGGCACCAAGCTCAACAAGAGCGATGTCGAGCCCGGCGGCACCCGCACCTACACCTGGCGCACGCACGCCCCCGGCGCCCGCAAGGACGGCACCTGGCGCGCGGGCAGCGCCGGCTACTGGCACTACCACGACCATGTCGTCGGCACCGAACACGGCACGGGCGGCATCCGCAAAGGCCTCTACGGCCCGGTGATCGTCCGCCGCAAGGGCGACGTCCTCCCCGACAAGACCGTCACCGTCGTCTTCAACGACATGCTGATCAACAACAAGCCCGCCCACTCCGGCCCCGACTTCGACGCCACCGTGGGCGACCGCGTCGAGTTCGTCGTCATCACCCACGGCGAGTACTACCACACCTTCCATCTGCACGGTCACCGCTGGGCCGACAACCGCACCGGCCAGCTCACCGGCCCCGACGACCCCAGCCAGGTCATCGACAACAAGATCGTCGGCCCCGCCGACTCCTTCGGCTTCCAGGTCGTCGCCGGCGAGGGTGTCGGCGCCGGCGCCTGGATGTACCACTGCCACGTCCAGAGCCACTCCGACATGGGCATGGTCGGCCTGTTCCTGGTACGCAAGACGGACGGCACGATTCCGGGGTACGAGCCCCATGAGCCGCACGAGTCCGCCGAGTCCGAGGCCTCGGGCGCGTCCCACAAGCACTGAGAGCCCGGTGAAGAGCGTCACGCGGGTGGTGGCCTCGCAAGGACGGCCGGCAGGTCACCGTCCGGGCGGGTCGGGGGCGCCGTGCGGGCGGTCTCGACGGAGGCCGAGGGCGCCCTCGGCCGGGTAGGCCGACCGACAGATCACCGGGTGCGTCGGTCACCAGGTGCTCGATGCCGTCACCGACGCGGAACGTCTGGAGGTCGACGGCACCGGCCGACGGTCGGGGAGCGCTCTCAACGGTGTCTTTTCCAGGGCTATCCTGATCGCAGCCGCCCCGGAGGAGAGTCGCCCAGTGACCGAGACAGCGTCGCGTCCCACGTTGGAGGCCGTGGCCGCGCGGGCCGGGGTGTCCAGGGCGACGGTGTCGCGGGTCGTCAATGGCGGCGAGGGCGTTCGGGAGCCGCTGGTGGAGCGGGTGCGCAGGGCGGTCGAGGAGCTCGGGTACGTGCCGAATCAGGCCGCCCGCAGCCTGGTCACCCGCCGGCACGACGCCGTGGCCGTGGTGATCGCCGAGCCGGAGACCAGGGTCTTCGCGGACCCCTTCTTCGCCCTCCAACTTCGCGGCATCAGCAAGGAGTTGACCGCACACGACTCGCAGCTCGTCCTGCTCCTCACCGAAGGGCCCGAGGACCACGCGCGGGTGGGGCGATATCTCGCCGGCGGACATGTCGACGGGGCGCTCGTCTTCTCGCTGCACCTGGACGACCCGCTGCCGGGGCTGATCCAGGGCGCCGGAGTACCGACCGTGTTCGGCGGCCGGCCCGGCTGGGCGGACGGCACGCGCGGCGACACGTCCACCGTGTACGTCGACAGCGACAACCGGGGCGGCGCGCGGGACGCCGTACGCCATCTCGTCGGCCTCGGCCGCACCCGCATCGCCCACATCACCGGGCCCCTCGACCAGACCTCCGCCGTGGACCGGCTCGACGGGTTCCGGGACGTCATGATGGACGCCGACCCCCGGCTGATCGTGGAGGGCGACTTCACCCCGGCGGGCGGGGAGCGCGCCATGCGGGAACTCCTCGACCGTTGCCCGGAGTTGGACGCGGTGTTCGCCGCCAACGACGTATCCGCCGCCGGCGCCCTGCGCGTACTGCGGGAGCGAGGGCGGCGCGTTCCCGAGGACGTCGCCGTGGTGGGCTTCGACGACATGCTGCCGGTGGCCGAGCAGTCCGATCCACCGTTGACGACGGTCCGTCAGGACATAGAAGGAATGGGGCGGTTGATGGCCCGGCTGCTGCTCCGGGGCCTCGAACGACGTACGCCCGAGGAACAGGAGCAGGGCCTCGGCGGCGCACCGTCCAGCGTCGTCCTGCCGACCACACTGGTGCGCCGCGCCTCCACGTAGAACCCGCGCCCCGTAAGGGGCGCGGGGCTGCATAACTGTGCGGCTCCGCCGCGTGGGCGCGACCAGCCACGACGGCGCGGCGGACGACTGACGCCATCTCGCGGCACCCCCCAGCGGAGCGTCTACGCGCCCACCGTCACCGTGAACCGACGCGGGTTGCCGTCGTGGGCCGCGCCCGACACGTCCGGCTCGCCGTCGGGGCGTACGTCGTCGTACGGAAACGCGTACCCGATGGGCGAGTTGGCGTGCACCACGCGTGCCCAGTGGTTGGTCACGCCTCCCCGGTAGTAGTCGGCCGCCGTCGCCCCGTTCGGCTGTGTGGGGTGGGTGAGCATGAGGGAGCGGTTGAAGCCGGCGGCGAGACGGGCGAGGAGGGCCTTCTTGTCGTCGGGGTCGCCGGGGATGTTGGCGAACGGGCCGTGGTTGCAGGTGAAGATGTCCTTCGCGGTCGGCCTGGCGAAGGAGTGGCCGCCGGCGAAGGTGAGGGTGTCGCCGGAGACCCGGCCGGTGAGGACGCCCCGGCCGCCCTGGAGGTCGATCCTCAGATCCGTCCCGCGGTACTTCGCCCACACCTGGTCGATGTAGGAGTCCCAGTAGGCGCGGAACGGCATCCGGTCGGGCTGGCCGAAGTACGGCGCCATCAGGTTCTGCGGTGAGATGACCCGCAGGACCTTGCCGTCGCCGCCCCGGATGACGAGCCGGTCCCACGGCTGGCCGTCCCGCGCCGTCTGCGCCATCAGATCCGCGGCGATCCGGTCCACCGCCCCGTCGGGCAGCGGGGCGACCGTGTGCGTGGCGTCGCCCTCCAGCGTCAGCCCGATCGGCAGAGCCGTCACCAGGTCGACATAACTGATGTTGGCGAACAACTGGGTGGGATTGAAGGTGAACTCGCAGAACGACCACGTCTTGCCGTAGTTGGGATCGGCCGGCGTGGCGAAGGCGGGCTCGACCAGCGCCGGGCCCGGATTGAGGAAGAAGTCCAGGGTGCTGTCCCGTACGAAGTAGACGCGCGCCCCGAACATCTGAGGCAGCGTCAGCACGGTGGGCGCCGAGCCCGCCGTGCCGAGCGGGATCGCGCAGTCCACCGGCAGTGGTGTCTGCGGCGCCGAGGGCGACGTCGGCCGGTAGACGCCGCCGTCGGCCCGCAGTAGCACCCAGGCACCCGTCGACTGCTCGTGCCCGGTGACGTACGCCCGGACCGTGCCCGGCAACGAGGCGTTGCGCAGGGCGAGTTGGCAGGTGGCGGGCGCGGCCTGGGCGGGCGTGCCGAGAGTACTCACGGCTGCGGTCGCGCCGACGGCGGCGGTTCCGGACAGGAACATACGGCGGGAAATCACGGTGGGCCTCCTGAGACGTGGGGGAGTGGAGGCACAGCGGACGGGGCCCCTGCTGTGGTGCACCCACTGTTCCCAGGGGGAGTTGAGGCGTCAAGGCTTATGACTGAGAGCGCTCTCAGGAATGTGCCGTGTTCATGAGGTGACGGCAGACCGAACGGCGTTCGGGGGCGCGGAGGAACGCCGAGGACACCGAACGACCGAGCGAGAACGAGCGAGAACAAGCGACAACGACCGACACGGCCGTCAGCCCCATGGCGGTGGCGGCGGTGCCGGTCGGTGTTGCTCGGTCTCGCTCAGTCTCGCTCGGTATCGCTCGCCCCAGTCCTCAGTCCTGCGGCTGCTCGCTCCTGATGACCGCGAACCTTGCCCCGTACGGGTCGGCGAGCTTGGCGAAACGCCCCGCACCCGCCAGGTTCGTGGCGGGCACACGGACGCTGCCGCCGCGCTCCTGAGCCCTGCTCACCGCGGCGTCCGTGTCCGGGACCTCGAAATACGGCAGCCAGTACGGGCCCGACTCCGCCTCGCTCGGGTCCTCGTCGAGCGGGACGATGCCGCCGAACATGGACTTCGTCGCGGTCCCCGCCGGGTTCACACAGGTGTAGCTGCCGCCGGCGATGTCGATCGCGGAGGTCTCCCAGCCGAACACGGAGTTGTAGAACCCGGCGGCCGCGGGCAGATCCGGCGTGTACAGCTCCAGCCAGCACAGCGAACCGGGAGCCGTGACGACGTCCAGGCCCGTGTTGCGGTGGGGCTGCCAGATGCCGAAGGGCACGCCCGCCCGGTCGGCGAGGATGGCCATACGGCCCTCGTCCGCCACATCCATGGGCTGCATCAGCACCGAGCCGTGGGCCTGCTCGACCGCCTTGGCCGTGGCGTCGGCGTCCGGGGTCTGGAAGTAGATGTTCCAGGACGGCGGGCCCTGCTCCGGGGGATTCTGCATGCCGGCCGCGGCGGTGCGGCCGTCGAGCTGGAAGAAGCCGTAGCCGCCCATCTCGGGGCCGGCCGAGCGGAACTGCCAGCCGAAGAGGTCGTGGTAGAAGGAGGCGGCGCCTTCGATGTCGGGGGTGCCGAGGTCGATCCAGTTCGGGGCGCCGGTGACGTAACGGGTGGTGAGCATCGCTGCGCTCCTCTGAGGGGGTTCGAGGGCCCGTTGCCTGTACTGCCGAGTCTGGCATCGCGCACTGACAATCGCCGGTCGTTGCCGCGATGCACCCGCCGGGGCTCGGCCATCGGGGTGTTCGGGGGCGGAGCCGCACATCGGCACAGCCCCGCGCCCCTTGCGGGGGCTCGTGCCCTCACCGTGGGTGATCGGTGGCGTCGTGCGTGTGTATGTTCGTTCCGCGCGCCGCCGTGCGCTGCCCGGTCGGACGAGAGGACCATGGCGGACCGGGAGCGTCGCGTTGATGTCGCGTTGATCGAACGTTTTTCGTGGCGCGGCACGATCCTGTGCATGCACAACGACACGATCACCCCAATCGACCGCACCTGGCAGGAGCGGGCGCTGTGTGCGCAGACGGGGGCCGACTTCTTCTTTCCCGAGCCCGGCAGCTCGGTGCGTGAGGCGAAGCGCATCTGCGGCATGTGCGAGATGCGTACCGCCTGCCTCGAGTACGCGCTGTCCAACGACGAACGGTTCGGCGTCTGGGGTGGGCTGTCCGAGAAGGAGAGACTCCGGCTCCGGCGCACCGACCACAGCTGACCCGCCTCTAAACATTGCCGCTCGACCTCGAATCGCCGCACTCCGTAAGCCGGTTCGGTCATAAATGGCTGGGCCCTGTCGACGGGTGGCGCATAAGATCCCAGGGCGCGGTCCGGACGTAGCGCAGAGGCAGGCGCACCGCCTTGTCAGGGCGGAAACGCCGGTTCGAATCCGGTCGTCCGGACCGCGCTCGACGGTTCTGTGGATCCGAAGGCCTCGTGCGCCGGTCGGGACAGGGGACCACGGCACGGGACACGCGGGGCGGGGCACGCATGGGCGGTGGTGGCGGTATCACCGAGGAAGAGCTGGCGGCCTTTCACCGTACGGTCGGCAGGCTGCGGGCGCTGCCCGTCGACGACCCCGTGCGGCTGCGGGCCGAACAGGTCGCCGCGTCCTTCGCGCGCGACGGCCGGCTCCGTCGCCGTAAAGCCCTCGGCGCCGAGAGATCGGCCGCGGACGCCGCAGTGATGGCCGCGACCGCCACCGGGGCCCTGGAGCGGCGCGAGGACGCGCCGCTGGCCACCTCCGTGACGGGCGGCGGGGGAGTCTTCCTGAAGCCGCGCACCTGTTATGTCTGCAAGACGCCCTATCGACAGGTCGACTCCTTCTACCACCGGCTGTGCCCGGAGTGCGCCGCCGACAACACCGCCCGCCGCGCCCTGAGCACCGACCTGAGCGGCCGCCGTGCGCTCCTCACCGGCGGCCGGGTGAAGATCGGCTTCCAGCTGGCGCTGATGATGCTGCGCGACGGCGCCGAACTGCTCGTCACCAGCCGCTTCCCGCACGACACCGTGCGCCGCTTCCGCGCCGAGCCCGGCAGCGAGAAGTGGCTCGACCGGCTGACCGTCGTCGCCGTCGACCTGCGCGACCCGCGCCAAGTACTGGGCCTGTGCGAGCAGTTGAGGCAGGAGGGCGAGCCCCTCGACATCCTCGTGAACAACGCGGCCCAGACGGTACGGCGGCCACCGGAGTCGTACGCGCCGCTCGCCGCCGGAGAGTACGAGGCGCTGCCCGAAGGGGCGCGGCAGGCACCCGGGTTCACGCCGATGCGGATGCTGGGGGACGGTGCCGCCGCCCTGCCGGTCGCGTTGCGCGAGGCCGACGAGGCCGGGCTGCTGCCCGACCCCTCGCCGGAGAACTCCTGGTCGGCGCGGCTCGGCGCACTCGACCCGGCGGAGGTGCTGGAGACCCAACTGGTCAACGCGCTCGCCCCCGCGCTCCTGTGCGACCGGCTGCTGCCGCTGCTGCTCGCCGCCCCGCACGCCCGCCGCTACGTGATCAACGTGACCGCCGTCGAGGGACGCTTCGCCGTGCGCAACAAGACGGCCGGCCATCCGCACACCAACATGGCCAAGGCCGCCCTCAACATGCTCACCCGCACCAGCGCCGCCGAACTCGCCGACCAGGGTGTCCACATGTGCGCCGTCGACACCGGCTGGATCACCGACGAGAACCCCGCCCCGAAGAAACACCGCATGGCCGACGCCGGCTTCCGCACCCCGCTGGACATCGTCGACGGGGCGGCCCGCATCTACGACCCGATCGTGCGAGGTGAGGCGGGCGACCCGGTGTCGGGGGTGTTCCTGAAGGATTACCGGGAAGCAGAGTGGTGAGCTGGATGACTGGCCCGAAGGGCCGTCATCCAGGGGCGCGGGGAACTGCGCGACCAGCCCCCACGCACCCGCAGACGAACGACTGGGATTGCTCCCAAGTGCGGGGCCGTAGCGTAGCCGCCCGGCCCCAGCACCTCACGGCACCCCGCGGAGCGGCTACGCGCCGGCGGCCCGCGCGGCCATCCGCGCCTTGCGCGCCGCGAGCTTCTCGTCGAACTTGCTGGCCTCCGCGTCGAGTCCGCCCATGTAGAGGCCGAGCTCTTCCTGCGCCTTCATGCCCTCGGGGCCGAGGCCGTCGATCTCCATGATCTTCAGGAAGCGGATGACGGGCGAGAGGACGTCGTCGTGGTGGATGCGCATGTTGTAGACCTCGCCGATGGCCATCTGCGCGGCGGCGCGCTCGAAGCCGGGCATGCCGTGGCCGGGCATGCGGAAGTTGACGACGACGTCGCGGACGGCCTGCATGGTGAGGTCGGGGGCGAACTCGAACGCGGCCTTCAGCAGGTTCCGGTAGAAGATCATGTGGAGGTTCTCGTCGGTCGCGATGCGCGCCAGCATGCGGTCGCACACGGGGTCACCGGAGTGGTGGCCGGTGTTGCGGTGCGAGACGCGGGTGGCGAGCTCCTGGAAGGCGACGTACGCGACCGTGTGGAGCATCGAGTGCCGGTTGTCCGACTCGAAGCCCTCGCCCATGTGGGACATACGGAACTGTTCGAGCTGGTCCGGGTCCACCGCGCGCGAGGCGAGCAGATAGTCGCGCATCACGATGCCGTGCCGGCCCTCCTCCGCGGTCCAGCGGTGCACCCAGGTGCCCCAGGCGCCGTCACGGCCGAAGAGGGTGGCGATCTCGTGGTGGTAGCTGGGCAGGTTGTCCTCGGTCAGCAGGTTCACCACCAGGGCGATCCGGCCGATCTCCGTGACCTTCGACTGCCCCTTCTCCCAGGCCTCTCCGTCCTCGAAGAAACCGGGGAAGTTGCGGCCGTCGCTCCACGGCACATACTCGTGCGGCATCCAGTCCTTGGTGACCTTCAGATGCCGGTTGAGTTCCTTCTCGACGACTTCCTCCAGCGCGTAAAGCAGCCGCGCGTCGGTCCATTCGGTGGACGGGCTGCCGAGGTGAGGAGAAGTGATCGACACAGACGCTCCAGGGGGACGAACAGGGGACCAGGATCTTGTGGGCGGCCACGGGCGGGTGACCTGAACCTACGGCATCGTAGGCTACGAACCCGTAGGTTACGATGCCGTAGGTTAAGTGCACTGTAAAGGCCGCTGATCAGTGCGTCCCGCAAGCCGTCGGGCGGGCGTGTCGAACGCCCCGTGGACCCGCAGGTCCCGGGGCCGAAACGGGGCAGGCGTCACCGGGTCAGGCGTACAGCTCCCGCAGTCGCACCGAGAGGCATGTCACACAGCCCTCCAGCTTCTCGAACTCGCTGATGTCGACCACGACGGGCTCGTATCCGAGGTCGGAGTACAGCTCCGCGGTCTTCGGCGCGCTCGCCGCCATCAGCAGCTTGTCGCCGCCGAGCAGCACCACATGCGCCCCGGCCTCCTCCGGCACCGGCAGGAAGCGCCCGAACAGCGAAGGCGCGTCCATCTTGGGGATGTGCCCGACGACCGTCCCGTCGGGCAGCGCGGTGACCGCCGACTTCAGATGCAGCACCTTGCTCACGGGTACGGAGACCACCCGCGCCCCGAGCGGCTCGAACGCGGCCCGCAGCTGCTGGACCCCGGCCGCGTTGGTGCGCCCGCCCCGGCCCACGAACACCGTGTCGCCGACCTTGAGGACGTCGCCGCCCTCCAGCGTGCCCGGCGCCCAGACCCAGTTCACCGAGCAGCCGAGCGCGGCCACGGCCTCCTCGATCCCTTCGGTCTCCTCCCGCCGGGAGGTGGCGCCGGGGCGCGCGATCAGCGCCACGTTCTTGTACATGACCACGGTGTCCTCGACGAACACCGAGTCCGGGCAGTCGTCGGCCGGATCCACCTCGATGGTCTCCCAGCCGTGGGCGCGCAGGGCCTCCCCGTACGCCTCCCACTGCGCGACCGCCAGGTCGACGTCCACCTCGGAGCGTTCGACGTGCGTGACGAGGCCTTCGGCCAGGCGGGGGCTGGGACGGCGGACGAGGGCCTTCTTGCTGGGCACGTGTGGGACTCCGAATCGAACGAGGGTTTTCCGGCGCCCGTGAAGCGACGCCGGTCCGCCATCATGCAGCCCCGGTCCACGTGGACAAAACCCCCGCCGCCAGGCTGTGGCCCTCCTGAGATACTCGGCGGTAGCCAAGCCCTCGGTGGACGCCCCCGACGAACGACGGGTCAGCCGGTCACCGCGACCTCCTCCGGCGTGGTCGCCCGCAGCTCTCCCTCCTCCATCAGCAGCCACCGGGTGATCCCGATCGACTCCAGGAACGGCACGTCGTGACTGGCCACGATCAGCGCGCCCTCGTACGACTCCAGAGCGGTCGTCAGCTGCCGCACGCTCGCCATGTCGAGGTTGTTCGTCGGCTCGTCCAGCATCAGCAGCTGCGGGGCGGGCTCGGCGAGCATCAGGGCGGCGAGAGCGGCCCGGAAACGCTCCCCGCCGGACAGCGTCGCCGCCGGCTGGTCGGCACGGGCGCCCCGGAACAGGAAGCGGGCGAGCCGGGCCCGGATCCGGTTGTTCGTGGCGTCCGGCGCGAACCGGGCCACGTTCTCGGCGACCGTCAGATCGTCGTCGAGGACGTCGAGCCGCTGCGGCAGGAAGCGCAGCGGGACATGGGCCGTCGTCTCGCCGCTCACCGGCTCCAGTTCGCCCGCGATCGTCCGCAGCAGCGTGGTCTTGCCCGCGCCGTTGCGGCCGATCAGCGCGATCCGCTCCGGGCCGCGCAGGTCGAAACCACCGTTCACCCGGGCGCCGTACTTCAGCTTCAGATCCAGGAGGGTGAGGACGGTACGGCCCGGGGGCACGGCCGTGTACGGCAGCTCGACGCGGATCTCGTCCTCGTCCCGTACGGCCTCCACCGCCTCGTCGAGGCGCTCCTTGGCCTCGGTGAGCTTCTCCTCGTGCATGATCCGGTGCTTGCCCGCGGACACCTGGGCCGTGCGTTTCTTCAGCTTCATCACGGCCCGGGGTTCCCGCTTGTTCTCGTACATCTTGTTGGCGTAGCGCGTGCGCTTGGCCAACTTGGTGTGCGCGTCGACGAGTTCGCGTTTCTGCTTCTTCAGGTCG
Organism: Streptomyces sp. CA-210063; assembly: GCF_024612015.1. Taxonomy (NCBI): domain Bacteria; kingdom Bacillati; phylum Actinomycetota; class Actinomycetes; order Kitasatosporales; family Streptomycetaceae; genus Streptomyces; species Streptomyces sp. CA-210063. Next base: position 1,107,635 of record NZ_CP102512.1, on the reverse strand, counting down.
GCCTCGGCGACCCGCACCATGCGCTCGGCCGCCTCCTGTTCGGTGGTCAACGCCTCTTCGTACACGGAGTAGTTGCCGCCGTACCAGGTGACCTCGCCGGAGTGCAGATCGGCGATCTGGTCGACCAGTTCGAGGAGTTCACGGTCGTGGCTGACGACGACCATGACCCCGGACCACGACTCGACGGCCTCGTACAGCCGGCGGCGCGCGTACAGGTCGAGGTTGTTGGTCGGCTCGTCCAGGAGCAGGACGTCGGGGCGGCGCAGCAGCAGTGCGGCCAGCCGCAGCAGGACCGACTCGCCGCCCGAGACCTCACCGATCGTGCGGTCCAAGTCGATGTGACCGAGGCCGAGTTGACCGAGGGTCGCCAGGGCGCGCTCCTCGACGTCCCAGTCGTCGCCGACCGCCGCGAAGTGCTCCTCGGCCACGTCGCCCGCCTCGATGGCGTGCAGCGCGGCGCGGGCGGCGGCGATGCCGAGCGCCTCGTCGACCTTCAGGCCGGTGTCGAGCGTGACGTTCTGCGGGAGGTAGCCGACCTCGCCGCTCACGCGGACCGTGCCGTCGGCCGGGGTGAGTTCACCGGCGATCAGCTTCAACAGGGTTGATTTTCCTGACCCGTTGACGCCGACGAGCCCGGTCCGGCCGGGGCCGAACGCGATCTGCAGGTCGTCGAAGACGGGGGTGCCGTCGGGCCAGGCGAAGGACAGGGACGTACAGGTGAGGGACAACGGAGTAGACATGAGGGACCTCGCGAATGCTGGAAGCGGCCAGGGGCGACGCGTTCGAAACACCGCGAGGGGCGACACGACGAGGGCGAGAGGTGAGGGCAAGAGAAAAGCCCGCTGCCGGAGGACGGCTCGTACGCCGAGGTCGCACGCAACGCACACAGGAAGGCCGGGATACGGCACGGTGTGTGACGCGGTGTCTCAGGACCTCAGACGAGCAACGTCCTTCTCCAATCGACGGCAACAGGACCGTGGAACAACGTACGGAGGGGGTCAGAAGGCTGTCAACGGATTAACGCGACGCGCGGACCGCCGTCGGAACGACGACCGGATCGGCCGCCCCCGGGGCGGCGCGGGGCGGCGCGGGGCGGCGTCTGGAAGGCATGGCCTCAGCAGGCGTCCCGCATCAGCTCCGCCAGGTCGTGGTCCAGGTCGACCTGGTGGTGCTCCAGGCCGAGCGGCACCAGGTCGGTCGTACGCTCCAGGAAGCGCCGCACCTCACCGGCGTGGACGTGCACCACGGCGGTGCCCTCCGGGGCGTGGAACTCCAGGACCAGCCGGTCGTAGCCGTACGGGCGGACCCGTACGTCCCCGTGACCGACCGGCTCCTCCATGCCGGTGACGAGGAGTTCACGGGCGAAGGTCCAGCAGACCTCGACCCCCTCCAGCGTGGCCGGGGCGGGGAAGGTCATACGGACGGCGAAAGGATCGCGACGGTCGTAGTGGAGCGTTGCGGGAATGCTCGGCATCCGCGGCGCGGCGGCGACGAGACGGGCCTCTACGGGCTGCTCGATGACGGTGGACAACGCCTTGCTCCCTTGTGACGGGTGGACGGACTCCGGATGGCTGGGGCCGGGCATTTCAGAAGACGCCGGATCGGGCCGATCCGTGCACACGCGGGTCGAGTGACCTCTGTCACCGAGCCCAATCCCTGTGGTGATCCATTTCTCATCCCGTGTCCCGGGATATGGGAGAGGACACAGGACGCCGCCCGGTGGTTCCCTGCCGAGGGCATCTGGACGGCACCGGATCGGTGGACTAACTTCGCCCGCCATGAGGGGCTTGGGGCAGTCGAGACGGATGAGTCGGACGAGTCGGACGATGACGACGGGCCTGGCCGCGGCGGCGCTCGCCGCCGCCCTGGCGGTGCCCGCGCAGGCACACGGGGAGGGCCGTCCACCGCACTGGGAACTGAAGGAGACCGGCACCGACGTGCGCTTTCGCGGTCTCGCGGCCGTCAGCCGGAACAGCGCATGGCTGGCGGGTTCCGCGGGAACCGTGCTGCGCACCACGGACGGGGGCAGGAACTGGCGCAACGTCTCACCGCCCGGCGCACAGGAGCTGCAGTTCCGGGACATCGAGGCATTCGACGCACGCAGGGCGGTCGTGCTGGCCATCGGCGAGGGAGAGGCCTCCCGCGTGTACCGCACGGACGACGGCGGAGCGACGTGGACCGAGTCCTTCCGCAACACCGATCCGCGCGCCTTCTACGACTGCCTCACCTTCTTCGACCACCGCCACGGGCTCGCCATGAGTGACCCGGTGGACGGGAAGTTCCGCATCCTGTCCACCAAGGACGGGGGCCGCTCCTGGACGGTCCTGCCGAACGAGGGGATGCCCCCGGCCCTGGAGGGTGAGGCGGGCTTCGCGGCGAGCGGGCAGTGCCTGGTCGACTCGGGCCCGCGCGATGTGTGGCTGGCGACCGGCGGGGCCGCACGCGCGCGCGTGCTGCACTCCGCCGACCGAGGGCTGACCTGGAAGGTCACCGACACCCCTGTCCCGGCCGGCGACCCCGCCCGCGGCGTCTTCGCGCTCGCCTTCCGCGACCGGACGCACGGCATCGCCGTCGGCGGCGACTACCGCGCCGACCAGCCGTCCCCGCGGGCCGCGGCCACCACCGGCGACGGCGGGCGGACCTGGACGCCCGCCGCGCAGCCCCCGCCCGCGTACCGCTCCGGCGTCGCCTGGCTCCCCCACAGCCGTACGACCGCCCTCGCCGTCGGCCCCACCGGTACCGACCTCACCACCGACGGCGGCCGCACCTGGCGCACGGTCGACACCGGCTCGTACGACACCGTCGACTGCACCCCGGACCGGGGCTGCTGGGCCGCCGGTGAGAAGGGACGCGTGGCGCGGCTGGAGAACTGAGGCCGGCTGTGGCCGCCGTCAGGCGTTATTCCGGGGGAACCGTCAGGGGTTTTTCCGGGGGAAATGGGATACTTGTTGCGTGTTCGAATCACGGAGGGAGTGATCGACCATGCCACGCGGTTCGAGCCCCAAGAGGGAACGCCAGTACGAGCACATCAAGGAGAGCGCCCAGGACCGCGGTGAGAGCGAGTCGCGCGCCAAGGAGATCGCCGCCCGGACCACCAACAAGGAACGCGCCCGGTCCGGCGAGTCCAAGACCGCGAGCCGCACCTCCACCCAGGACATGTCGTCGAGCAAGCGTGGTGGGCAGCGCTCGCACTCGGGGTCCGAGGGGCCCACGTACGACCAGCTCTACGAAGAGGCCAAGCGCCGCAACATCCACGGGCGTTCGGACATGAACAAGAGCCAGCTGAAGCGTGCTCTCGGCAAGTAGCCCTGGATCGCGCCCGTGAACCGGGGATGCGTACGCTCGTCGGCACCATGACGACCGTACGCATCCCCGCGGGCTGGCCCGCCACCGAAGAACAAGCCCTCGCCGTGCAGGACGAGTTGCGGGGGAAGGTGGTCCTCGACGAGACGGGACCGCCGCCCGGGACGGGATACGTCACCGGCGTCGACGTGGCGTACGACGACGAGCGGAACGTGGTCGCGGCGGCGGCCGTCGTGCTGGACGCGGAGACCCTCGACGTGGTCGCCGAGGCCACGGCGATCGGGCAGGTCTCCTTCCCCTACGTCCCCGGACTGCTCGCCTTCCGCGAGATCCCGACCGTGCTGGCCGCCCTCGACGCGCTGCCCCGCGACCCCGGCCTCGTCGTCTGCGACGGCTACGGCCTCGCCCACCCGCGCCGCTTCGGCCTCGCCGCCCACCTCGGCGTCCTCACCGGGCTCCCCACGATCGGCGTCGCCAAGAACCCCTTCACCTTCACCTACGACGACCCCGGCACCCCGCGCGGCAGCGCCTCCCCCCTCCTCGCGGACACCGAGGAGGTGGGCCGCGCCCTGCGCACCCGCGACGGGGTCAAGCCGGTCTTCGTCTCCGTCGGCCACCGGGTGAGCCTCGACAACGCCTGCGCGCACACCCTCGCCCTCACCCCGGCCTACCGCCTCCCGGAGTCCACCCGCCGCGCCGACTCCCTGTGCCGCCGGGCCCTGAAGGACACGACCGACTGAACCCCCGGGGCGCCGAGCCGCTGGTGTCGGAGGTCGGCGTCCACCCGCCCTGCCCCCAGGGGTTGTGGGTCCCCGGCCGGGGCGTACCTCCCCGTCATGATCTTCGCGATCGTGTTCGGGCCGGGCCTGAAGGGGCCGCCGGGGCACCACGCGCGTGTACCGGCGGACCGGGTACCTGAGTACCAACTGAGTACGCGTACGGATATCGGTGCGCCGTCATGATCGGCAGGCTTGCCGTATGACGACGCACCGCGCACCGAAGCCCGCCGCCAGTCCCACCCAGTCCGTCGAGCGTGCCGTGACGACCGGACTGCTCCTCGCCGTGCTCGCCGGACTGGCGTGGATCGCCGGGATGGTCTACACGCTGACGGGGTGGGCCCAGTAGGCAGGTGCGCGCGTCACTGCGACGCCGCCACCCGGAACGTGATCCCCGCCGTGCGCAGCCGCTCGATCAGCGCGTCGCCCATCGCGACGGCCGTCGTGACCTGCCCCGCCGTGGCCGGGAGGTCGTCGAGGGCCAGGCACAGCGCGGACTCGGCGAACATCTTCGCCGTCTCGCCGTAACCGGGGTCGCCGCCCGCGACCTCCGTGAAGACACGGCGTCCGCCGCCCTCGCCCACGAACCGCACCGAGAACCAGCTCTTCGCCCGCTTCTCCGCGCTCGGCCCCTCACCCGGCTTCAGCCGGTCACCCAACCAGCGCCGCACGGGCGGCACTTGGGCGGCGGCGACGACCGCGCCGACGAACGCGACCCCGCCCACCGCGAACGGCAGGGTCCTGACGGCCGCGTAGTGGCGGTAGCGGAAGTCCGGCCCGTAGCGCTCCAGGGCGCGCGCCGAGCGCTGCACCACCTGCGCGTCGATGGTCGGCAGCGGCAGCGCCCACGCCCCGATCTCCTTGGCGTAGCGGGGCGCGCTCACCGGCGCGTACGCCCGCCGCCCCACCGTCCGCGGCTCGTGCCGCTTGCGGTCCTGCGCGGCGGCCATCGTCTGCCGGGTGCGCGAGAACCCGGTGAGCGCGGAGTTGAACGTACCGCCCGAGAACATCCCCTCGGCCCGCACGAACCCGTCCACGGTGATCGGCACGTCCTTGGGGAGCTGCCGCACCGTGAAGTACGCCCCCAGGTCGTGCGGAATCGAGTCGAAGCCCGCCGCGTGCACGATGCGCGCCCCGGTCTCCCGCGCGCGTGCGTCGTGCCGTACATAGGTGAGGTCGACGAACTCGGGCTCACCCGTGAGGTCCAGATAGTCGGTGCCCTCGTCGGCGCAGGCGGCCACCAGTTCCTCGCCGTAACTGATGTACGGGCCGACGGTCGTGGCCACCACCCGGGTCTGCCGGGCGAGTTCGCGCACGGCCCGCGGGTCGGTCCCGTCCGCCTGGAGCACGCCGATCTCCGCACCGCCGGGCAGCCGCTCGCGCAGCGCCGCGAGCTTCGCCGCGCTGCGCCCGGCGATCGCCCAGCGCAGCCCCTCGGGCGCGTGCTCGGCGAGATACTCCGCGGTGAGCTCCCCGACGAACCCCGTGGCTCCGTAGAGCACGATGTCGTACGCCCGATCCGCCCTGTCCTGCCCGCCCATGGCACCCCTCAGCACTCGTCCACGCGCCGTTGTCGGTGGCTGAGGCTAGCGTGAGGGACGAGCAGTCGAGCGCGCGGGATCCGGAGGTGGCCGTGACCGTACCCAAGAACGCCCTGAAAAAGTGGGAGAAGGTGCGTGAGTTCGCCCTGGGGATGCCCGGTGCGGTCGAGGAGTTCCCGTGGGGTGAGAGCGTCGCGAAGGTCAACAAGAAGGTGTTCGTGTTCCTCGGCGTCGACGACGGCAGCTATCCGCTGGGTGTCACCGTCAAGCTCAAGGACGAGGAGACCCACGCCCACGCGCTGACCTGCCCCGGCGCCGAGCCCGCCGGGTACGGCCTGGGCAAGGCCGGCTGGGTGCGCGTCCCGCTCGCGGAGAAGGGCGCCCCGAGCGCGGAGCTGCTGTGCGACTGGGTCGAGGAGAGCTATCGCGTGATCGCCCCGAAGAAGCTGATAGCCGAGCTGGAGGCCGGCTGAGCACGAGGGCGGGTGGAGCAGGCTGACGTGCGCCACGACATTGGGCACAATGACTAAGCGTTTGCTCACTCGGGGCTTGTGCGCGATGGAACACGTTCTTAGCATCGCTGGTGTTACATCATTTGTGTCAAAGAGCTGTGTCATAGAGCTGTGTCACAGAGCTGGGGGCTCGATGTCAGTGGCGAAGACGCCCGGGCACGGTCCGCTCGCCGGTGTGCGCGTGGTCGAACTCGCGGGCATCGGCCCGGGACCGTTCGCCGCCATGCTCCTCGGTGACCTCGGCGCCGATGTCGTCCGCGTGGACCGGCCGGGTGGCGCGGGCCTCGCCGTGAACCCCCTGTACGACGTCACCAACCGCAACAAGCGGTCGGTGATCGTCGACCTGAAGTCCGCGGACGGCCCCGACACCGTCCTCGACCTGGCCGAACGCGCCGACATCCTGATCGAGGGCTACCGCCCCGGCGTCGCCGAGCGCCTCGGCGTCGGCCCCGAGACCTGCCACGCCCGCAACCCGAAGCTGGTCTACGGCCGGATGACCGGCTGGGGCCAGCAGGGCCCGCTCGCCCAGCGCGCCGGCCACGACATCGCGTACATCGCCCTGACCGGCACCCTCGGCATGATCGGCGCCCCGGACACCCCGCCGGTGGCGCCCGCCAACCTCCTCGGCGACTACGCGGGCGGCTCCCTCTACCTCGTCGTCGGCGTCCTCGCCGCGCTCCACCACGCCCGCGCGACCGGCGCCGGCCAGGTCGTGGACGCGGCCATCGTCGACGGCACCTCGCACCTCTCCGCGATGATCCACGGCATGCTCGCCGCCGGCGGCTGGCAGGACCGGCGCGCCGCCAACCTCCTCGACGGCGGCTGCCCCTTCTACGGCACGTACGAGACGGCCGACGGCCGGTACGTCGCCGTCGGCGCCCTGGAGCAGCAGTTCTACGCGGAGTTCGTCGACCTCCTCGGTATCAGGGACCGGGCACCGGACCGCAAGGACGTGGCCGCCTGGGGCGAGCTGCGCGAGACGGTCGCGGCCCGCTTCAAGACCCGTACGAGGGACGAGTGGACGGCGGTCTTCGAGGGCTCCGACGCCTGTGTGGCCCCCGTCCTGTCGTTGCGCGAGGCCCCGCACCACGCGCATCTCGCGGCCCGGGGCACCTTCACCGACTTCGGCGGCATCACCCAGCCCGCCCCCGCACCCCGTTTCTCCGCCACCCACACCTCGGTCCGCAGTGGCCCCGCCCAGCCGGGCGCCGACACGGCGGACGTGGCCCACGACTGGGGCATAGCAGGCCTCCTGAGGCACGCTTCCGCCAAGGAAGGCTCGTCGACCGACGGCTCGTCGACTGACGGCTCGTCGACTGACGGCTCGTCGACGGACGCCTCCTTGCCGGACGCCTCCCCGAAGGACATCGACTGACACGGCCCCCGGGCCGCACCCTCCCGCCACTGGAAAGGCCAGACTCGTGAGCACCGAAGCGTACGTGTACGACGCGATCCGCACCCCGCGCGGCCGCGGCAAGGCGAACGGCTCCCTGCACGGCACCAAGCCCATCGACCTGGTCGTCGGGCTCATCCACGAGGTCCGGCGCCGCTTCCCCGGCCTCGACCCGGCCGCCGTCGACGACATCGTGCTCGGTGTCGTGGGCCCGGTCGGCGACCAGGGCTCCGACATCGCCCGCACCGCCGCGATCGCCGCCGGCCTGCCGGACACGGTGGCCGGCGTACAGGAGAACCGCTTCTGTGCCTCGGGTCTTGAGGCCGTCAACCTGGCCGCCGCGAAGGTCCGCTCGGGCTGGGAGGACCTGGTGCTCGCCGGCGGCGTCGAGTCGATGTCACGGGTGCCGATGGCCTCGGACGGGGGAGCCTGGTTCAACGACCCGATGACGAACCTGGCGGTCAACTTCGTGCCGCAGGGCATCGGCGCCGATCTCATCGCCACGATCGAGGGATTCTCGCGGCGGGACGTCGACGAGTACGCGGCACTGTCCCAGGAGCGCGCGGCGGCCGCCTGGAAGGACGGCCGGTTCGACAGGTCCGTCGTCCCCGTCACGGACCGCGCCGGCCTCGTCGTCCTCGACCACGACGAGCACCTGCGGCCCGGCACGACCGCCGACTCGCTCGCCAAGCTGAAGCCCTCGTTCGCGGACATCGGCGAACTGGGCGGCTTCGACGCGGTGGCCCTGCAGGAGTACCACTGGGTCGAGGAGATCGACCACGTCCACCACGCGGGCAACTCCTCCGGCATCGTGGACGGCGCGGCGCTCGTCGCCATCGGCACGAAGGAGATCGGCGAGCGGTACGGCCTGCGCCCGCGCGCCCGGATCGTCTCCGCCGCCGTGTCCGGCTCCGAGCCCACCATCATGCTCACCGGCCCCGCGCCCGCGACCCGCAAGGCCCTCGCCAGGGCCGGACTGACCATCGACGACATCGACCTCGTCGAGATCAACGAGGCGTTCGCGGCCGTGGTCCTGCGCTTCGCGCGGGACATGGGTCTCTCGCTCGACAAGGTCAACGTCAACGGCGGCGCGATCGCGCTCGGCCACCCGCTCGGCGCGACCGGGGCCATGATCCTCGGCACGCTGGTCGACGAACTGGAGCGCCAGGACAAGCGGTACGGGCTGGCCACGCTGTGCGTGGGCGGCGGCATGGGCATCGCGACGATCGTCGAACGCGTCTGAACACCCCGGCGGACCAGAAGACTTCTACGGAGACCCTCACATGACCGAGAGCACCACCATCCGCTGGGAACAGGACCGCACGGGCCTCGTCACCCTCGTCCTCGACGACCCGAACCAGTCCGCGAACACCATGAACCAGGCGTTCCGCGACTCCCTCGCGGTGATCACGGACCGCCTGGAGGCCGAGAAGGACACCATCCGCGGTGTCATCATCACCTCCGCCAAGAAGACGTTCTTCGCCGGCGGCGACCTCCGCGACCTCATCAAGGTCACCCCCGAGACCGCGCGGCAGCTCTTCGACGGCGGCCTGGAGATCAAACGCAACCTGCGCCGCATCGAGACCCTGGGCAAGCCGGTCGTCGCGGCGATGAACGGCGCGGCCCTGGGCGGCGGTTACGAGCTGGCCCTCGCCTGCCACCACCGCATCGCCCTCGACGCCCCCGGCTCGAAGATCGGCTGCCCCGAGGTCACCCTCGGCCTGCTGCCCGGAGGCGGCGGAGTCGTCCGCACCGTACGGCTGCTGGGCATCGCGGACGCCCTGCTGAAGGTGCTGCTGCAAGGCACCCAGTACACCCCGCAGCGCGCCCTGGAGAACGGCCTCGTCCACGAAGTGGCCGCCACCCAGGACGAGTTGCTCGCCAAGGCCCGCGCCTTCATCGACGCCAACCCCGAGTCGCGGCAGCCCTGGGACAAGCCCGGCTACCGCATCCCCGGCGGCACCCCCGCCAACCCCAAGTTCGCGGCGAACCTGCCCGCCTTCCCGGCCACCCTGCGCAAGCAGACGGGCGGCGCGCCCTACCCGGCCCCGCGCAACATCCTCGCCGCGGCTGTCGAGGGCGCCCAGGTCGACTTCGAGACCGCCCAGGTCATCGAGGCCCGCTACTTCGTGGAGCTGGCCGCCGGCCAGACCTCCAAGAACATGATCCAGGCCTTCTTCTTCGACCTCCAGGCCGTCAACTCCGGCGCGAACCGCCCCAAGGGCTTCGAGCCGCGCCAGGTCCGCAAGGTCGCGGTCCTCGGCGCCGGGATGATGGGCGCCGGCATCGCGTACTCGTGCGCCCGCGCGGGCATCGAGGTCGTTCTGAAGGACGTGTCGCCCGAAGCGGCCGCGAAGGGCAAGGGCTACTCGGAGAAACTCTGCGCCAAGGCGGTCTCCAGGGGCCGCACCACCCAGCAGAAGGCCGACGCCCTCCTCGCCCGCATCACGCCCACCGCCGACCCGGCCGACCTCGCGGGCTGCGACGCCGTCATCGAGGCCGTGTTCGAGAGCACCGAGCTCAAGCACAAGGTCTTCCAGGAGATCGAGTCGGTCGTGGCACCCGACGCGCTCCTCTGCTCCAACACCTCGACCCTCCCCATCACCGAACTCGCCAAGGGCGTCGCCCGCCAGTCCGACTTCATCGGCCTGCACTTCTTCTCACCCGTCGACAAGATGCCCCTCGTCGAGATCATCAAGGGCGCGCAGACGGGTGACGAGGCCCTGGCCCGGGCCTTCGACCTGGTCCGCCAGATCAAGAAGACCCCCATCGTCGTCAACGACTCGCGTGGCTTCTTCACCTCCCGCGTCATCGGCCACTTCCTCAACGAGGGCGTCGCGATGGTAGGCGAGGGCATCGAGCCGGCGTCGGTGGAACAGGCGGCGTCGCAGGCGGGCTACCCCGCCAAGGTCCTCTCCCTCATGGACGAGCTGACGCTCACCCTGCCCCGCAAGATCCGCGCCGAGTCGCGGCGGGCCGTGGAGGAGGTGGGCGGCACATGGGTGGAGCACCCGGCCGAAGCGGTCATCGACCGCATGGTCGACGAGTTCGGCCGCCCGGGCCGCAGCGGCGGCGCCGGCTTCTACGACTACGCCCCCGACGGCCGCCGCGCCAAACTCTGGCCCGGCCTCCGCGAGCACTTCACCAAGCCCGGATACCGGATCCCCTTCGAAGACATGCAGGAGCGGATGCTCTTCTCGGAGGCGCTGGACACCGTGCGCCTGGTCGAGGAAGGCGTCCTGACGTCCGTCGCCGACGCCAACATCGGTTCCCTCTTCGGCATCGGTTTCCCCGGCTGGACGGGCGGCGTCCTCCAGTACATCAACGGCTACGACGGCGGCCTCCCGGGCTTCGTCGCCCGCGCCCGCGAACTGGCCGACCGATACGGCGAGCGCTTCACGCCACCGCCACTGCTGGTGGAGAAGGCGGAAAAGGGGGAGCGCTTCGAGGACGCGTGACCCCCCGGGACGGGTGGGGGTTCGTGGGCGGGCGCGGGTGGTGTGTGGTTGCTCGCGCCCACGCGGCGGAGCCGCATATCGGCACAGCCCCGCGCCCCTGAAAAGCAGGGGCTGCGCCCCGTGCTTTTCGGCCCGCAGGGCCGTGTTTTGTCTTTTAGGGGCGCGGGGAACTGCGCGACAAGCCCCCACCCACCCGCACCCGACAACGAACCCCTCGGGGTCGAAGGGGCGGAGCCCCTGGGGATGGGACGGGTAGGGGCGGCGGGGGCGAGAAAGGCTGGGCCACCCACCGCCCCGCCTCGCACACGTACGGCATCAGTCGGCCGTACCGCGCACCCAGGAACCCGGCGACCTGGTCTCCACGCTGCTGTACGTCGTCGACGAGGGCAGCGGCTTCCTGACCGGACAGACCTCGACGTGGCCGGGGGATCGGCGTACCGGGTGACGTCCCTCAGGACTCGGCCAGCCACTCCCTCAGCTCTTCCTTGAGCGACCGCTGAAAGGTCGTCAACAAGGCCTGCACGACCAGAGGTTGCATGTGTGCCGACAGCGACTTCACCGCCCGCGGATCGCGCTCCGCGACCGCGTCACGGAAGACCCGCGACAGATCGTGGGCCGCCGCGCGCGCGTGCTCGATCAGTACGGTCCGTGCGGCGAGGATCGATTCCTGGGACAGAGGCACGTCGAGCAGCTCCACCCCGAGCCGCAGCAGAGCGGGATCCACCCGCAAACCGTCGCCGACCCGCTCGACCACGCCCATGGCCACGAGCCGCTCCACGTCCTCCTCGGCCAGGGACCGCCCCGCCCGCCCGTCGAGTTCCTCCCGTGCCACCGTCTCCACCGCGTCCGGCGCCCAGGAGGCCACCACCGCTCGCTGGAGCGCGAGGTCGCGCGGGGTGAGGTCCGGCGGCAGCTGCCGCAGATACCGTTCGATGGCCGCGAGGGTCATGCCCTGCCGCTGCAGTTCCTCGATCAGCGCGAGCCTCGCGAGGTGATCCCGCCCGTAGTGACCGACCCGGCGCGGACCGATCACCGGCGGCGGCAACAAACCCCTGGTGCTGTAGAAGCGGACCGTACGCACCGTGACACCCGCCCGCGCGGCCAGTTCGTCGACGGTGAGGACGGTCTCTCCGGCCTCTCCGGCGCCTCCTCCGGAGCCGGAGCTGGGGCCGGTGCCGGTGCTCTCCCCGGTGTCGGTCGTCATGCACAGCAGTATCGCTGTCTCACCAGTGCTGTGAAACCTCGGGCGACGGCGATTGTCAGTGCCGCCCCGTACGGTGGCGTCATGTCGGGGATCACATACGTCCGGGGGGACGCCACCATGCCGTTGGGCAAGGGCGTCAAGATCATCGCGCATGTCACCAACGACATCGGCGGCTGGGGCAAGGGCTTCGTCCTCGCCCTGTCCCGCCGTTGGCCGGAACCGGAGGCCGCCTACCGCGCCTGGCACCGCGACCGCGCGAAGAACGACTTCGGACTGGGCGCCGCCCAGTTCGTCGAGGTCGGCCCCCACACCTGGGTCGCCAACCTGATAGGCCAGCGCGGCACCCGCACCGGCAGCAAGGGCGCCCCCGTCCGCTACGAGGCCATCGACACGGCACTCGGCCTGCTCGCCGACAAGGCCCTGGAGCTGGAGGCCTCGGTCCACATGCCCCGCATCAGCTGCGGACTCGCGGGCGGCAAGTGGTCCCGCGTGGAGCCACTGATAAGAGACCGGCTCGTACAGCGGGGGATACCCGTGACGGTGTACGACCACGGGGACTGATCGGGGCCGAGGTGCGATACCTCGCGCGTGTGAACGGGTAAAGCCACCGGTATGGATCTTCTCCCGATGGACATCGGCCCGTTGAACCCGCCGGTCCCGGAACTCGTTGTGGCGTCGGTGCTGTTCGCGCTCGTGTTCCTCTTCCTTGTCCGGCTGCTGCCCCGGATCGAGCGCGTCCTGGACGAACGCGAGGCCGCGACCAAGGGAGTCGAGGCACACGCCGAAGCCCTGCGGGAGGAGGCCGGGGCCAAGCGGGCGGAGGTGGCCGCGGCCCTGGCCGAGGCCCGCCACGAGGCCGCCCGTATCCGCCAGCGCGCCTTCGAGGAGGGCGCCGCCCTGATCGCCGAGGCCCGCGCCGACGGCCAACGCCAGTACACCGCCCTCCTCACCGAGGGCCACGCCCGCCTGGCCGTCGACCGCACCACAGCCGAGACCGAACTCCACGCCCACATCTCAGAACTGGCCTCGACCCTGGCAAGCACGATCGTGGGCGAACAAATCGAAGCCAAGGTCAGACCGCGCCCTTGAGGGCCTGCGCCCCTGAAAGGGCCGCAGGCCCCTTTCAGGGGCGCAGGGAACTGCGCGACCAGCCACAGACAACCCGCAGCCACCACCCGACCGCAACGGCCCGAGCTCTCAGTGCCCGTCGACACCCTCATGCTCATGCTCATGAACAGAGTTCGTCGCCGCAATCTTCTTCCACGACTTGGGCGCCTCGGGAGCAACCCCCGCCGAAGCCAACTCCACCCGCTCAGCCGCAGCAGCATCCGGCTTCACCGGCTGGTACAGCCACGTATCGAAGAGCGCGCCCAACGACTCCCCGGACACTTCCTCGGCATACGAGACAAAGTCGCCCACCGTCGCGTTCCCGTGGGCGTACCTCGCCGGCCACCCCTTCAAGATCGCGAAGAACGACTCGTCCCCGATCTCGTTGCGCAACGCCTGAAGCGCCAGCGCCCCCCGGTCGTACACGGCGATATGGAACTGGTTCTCCGGCCCGGGGTCACCCGGCTCGACCGCCCAGAAGGGATCGTCGGCCGGACGCGACGCGTACACGTAGTCCGCGATCTCCTGCGCCGTCCCCTCGTTCTCGTGCTCGGACCACAGCCACTGCGCGTACCGCGCGAAACCCTCGTTGATCCAGATGTCCTTCCACCCGGCGACGGAGACGAGGTCGCCGTACCACTGGTGGGCCAGCTCATGGACGACGACGGAGACGTTCGACCCGTTGGCGAACTGCCGCGGGCTGTAGAAGGGCCGGGTCTGCGTCTCCAGCGCGTACCCGACCTGGGGGGTGTTGGGCACGTATCCACCCAGCGAGTTGTACGGGTACGGCCCGAAGAACTCCGTCAGCCAGTCGGCAACCTCGCCCGTGCGTTCGACGCTCGCCCGGGCCGCCCCGTAGTGGTCGCCGATGTCCTTGCTGTACGCGTTGATGATCGGGATGCCGTTCTCGGTCCGCCCGGTCGTGACGTCGAACTTCCCGACGGCGAGCGTGGCGAGATAGGTGACCTGCGGCTTGTTGGACCGCCAGGTGTAGCGCGTCCAGCCGGCGCGTGAACTCGTCGACTGGAGCGTGCCGTTGGAGATGGCCTGCGAGCCGTCCGGCACGAGCACGGACACGTCGTACGTGGCCTTGTCGAGCGGGTGGTCGTTGCTCGGGAACCACCACCAGGCCGCCTCGGGCTCGCCCGCCGCGACAGCGCCGTCGGGGGTGCGCAGCCAGCTGGTGAAGCCGTACGCCTCCTTGGACGAGGGGACCCCGGTGTAGCGGACCACGACGGTGATCTCCGTGCCCTTGGGCAGCGGGTTCCTCGGCGTGATCTCCAGCTCGTGCTCGCCGGAGGCGGCGAAGGCCGCCTTGGCGCCGTTGACGCGCACCTCGCTCACATCGAGCAGGAAGTCCAGATTGAAACGGGACAGGTCCTCGGTGGTCCTGGCGAGCAGGGTCGCCGTGCCCTCCAGCTTGTCCGTTTCCGGCTGGTACTTGAGCCGGAGGTCGTAATGGGAGACGTCGTATCCGCCGTTGCCGTAGGCCGGGTAGTAGGGATCGCCGATCCCCGGCGCTCCGGGCGCGAAGTCAGCCGCCGAGGCCGGGATCGCCAGCAACAGGGAGGCCATGAACGCGCCCGGGGCGATGAGTCTGCGGTGCACGAATCACTCCAAGAGGTCGGTGAACGGGTCCGCGCGATGCTGTCCGGAGCCTATTCAGTCCCTGTCAGCCCGGACGTGTCCATGGCCGCCACCGTCACACGATCGCCATTCGGCCGACATGAGTCATCCCGCCCCACGCACCTTTCCGGCCACACCGTGGCCGAAGCCCCACCAGTCCCAAATGGGCCTCTTTTGCACGGGAGTTGACCGCTGTACCGTCCGCGCATGCCGATACCTGCGCGACGCACGCGTTTCACGACCTGGAGATCGCTCGCGACGGCGGCCACGGCCGCCGCCCTCACGGCCGGCCTCCTCACCCCGGCGGTCGCCGCCACCCCCACCCCCCGGAAGAGCGAGCCGGTCTACTCGTACGACAACGCCATCCGCGAGGCCGTCTGGGTCGACACCGGCCTCGACGGCGACCGCGACGGGAAGACGGACCGGGTCGCCGTCGACATCGTCCGCCCGAGTGAACCCGCCCGGCGGGGCCGCAAGATCCCCGTGATCATGGACGCCAGCCCCTACTACTCCTGCTGTGGACGCGGCAACGAGGGGCAGCGCAAGACGTACGACGCCAACGGCGACGTCGTCCAGATGCCGCTGTTCTACGACAACTACTTCGTGCCCCGCGGCTACGCCTTCGTCGCCGTCGACCTCGCCGGAACCAACCGCTCCGACGGGTGCGTGGACGTCGGCGGCCGCTCCGACATCCAGTCCGCCAAGGCGGTCGTCGACTGGCTCAACGGGCGCGGCAAGGCGTACACCACCCGCACGGGCGGCGCGTTGGCCAAGGCCGGCTGGACCAACGGCAGGACCGGCATGATCGGCAAGAGCTACGACGGCACGGTCGCCAACGGCGTGGCCGCCACCGGCGTCGAGGGCCTGGAGACCATCGTCCCGATCGGCGCGATCTCCTCCTGGTACGACTACTACTTCGCCGAGGGCGCTCCCCTCTACAACTCCGGCCCCGAGTGGCTCTCCGACTACGTAGAGAGCCCCGACGCCCGCGCCAAGTGCGGAGCCGTCCAGCGGGAACTCGTCGACGGCGCCCCGCGCACCGGCGACTGGACCTCGCTGTGGACCGAGCGCGACTACGTCAAGGACGTCCGGAAGATCGACGCCAGCGTCTTCGTCATCCACGGCCAGCAGGACCTCAACGTCCGCCCCAAGCACTTCGGCCAGTGGTGGGACGCCCTCGCGCGGCACGGCGTCGAGCGTAAGATCTGGCTCTCCCAGGTCGGCCACGTCGACCCCTTCGACTTCCGTCGCACCGAGTGGGTCGACACCCTGCACCGCTGGTTCGACCATGAACTCCTCGGCTACGACAACGGCATCGACGACGAGCCCATGGCCGACATCGAACGCCACCCGAACCAGTGGCAGACGTCGAAGGTCTGGCCGCCGCGCGCCACCCGGACCACGACCCTCCGCCCCGCCGAGGGCAGCGAGCCGGGCGTCGGCACCCTCGGCCTCCGCAAGCGGACCGGCACCGAGACCTTCACCGACAACCCGGCGCTGAACGAGACCGACTGGGCCGCGCACGTGGATCAGTCCACCCCGGAGAAGGCAGGCTTCGTCACGCCGCCGCTCACCAAGGACCTGCGCCTGTCCGGCTCCTCCAAGGTGACCGTCACCGCCACGCCCACCACCTCCACCGCCCACCTCTCGGCGGTCCTCGTGGACCTCGGCCCGGACACCATCCGCGACTACTCCACCGCCGGCGAGGGCATCACCACCCTCACCGAGCGCAGCTGCTGGGGCCCGAGCACCACCGGCGACAGCTCCTGCTTCCGGGAGACCGCGGCCAAGACGGCCGACGTCGACTACACGATCTTCAGCCGCGGCTGGGCCGACCTCGGCAACCACTCCTCCGACACGGGAGCCCCGCTCACGCCCGGCACCCCGTACACGATCACCCTCGATCTGCACGCGAGCGACCACGTCGTCCCGGCGGGGCACCGGCTCGCACTGATCATCGCGGGCACCGACGAGGACCTCATCGACCCGCCGTCGGCCACGCCCACCCTGACCATCGACCTCAAGCGCACCTCCGCGAAGGTCCCGCTGGTCGGCGGTGTCGCCGCCTTCGAGAAGGCGACCTCGGGCGCCACCGGCACACCGGCGGCCTCCGTCCTCGACGGCGTACGCGACCCGAGCCGGGCCGCCCGCATTCCAGGGGGTGCCGCATGAGGGGCTCGTACCGCGACCGCCCGCATCCCGGGCGGCGGCGCATGAGGGCGCGTATCGCGACGCTGATCGCCGGCACGCTCGCCGCACCCCTGCTGTCGGCACCCGCGTACGCGGCGGACATCACCCCGCCGCGCACCGGATTCGAGCTGTCGGGCGGCGCCCGCTGGACCAGCCAGACCGAGGAGCGGGACTTCCTCGCCGCCGTCGACCGGGCGAGCGACCGTGTGTCGATCACCCGGATCGGCACTACCAAGCAGAACCGCCCGCTTCAACTCGTCCGCATCGGCACCCGCCCCACCACGCGCACGGTCCTCCTCATCTGCAGCCAGCACGGCGACGAGCCCTCCGGCCGCGATGCCTGCCTCACCACCATCCGCGACCTCGCCCACGCCAAGGACGAGCGGACCGAGCGGTTGCTGAAATCCACCACCCTGCTCGTCGTGCCCACCGCCAACCCCGACGGCCGGGCCGCCGACACCCGGGGCAACAGCGACGGCATCGACATCAACCGCGACCACCTCGCCCTGCGGACGGCCGAGGCCCGGGCGCTCGCCGCCGTCGTACGCGACCGCGAGCCCGACGTCGTCTACGACCTGCACGAGTACGGCGCCACACCCCAGTACTACGACAAGGACCTGTTCGACCTCTGGCCGCGCAACCTCAACACCGACGCGGCCGTCCACACCGAGGCGCGGAACCTGTCCCTGGACCACGTACGCCCGGCCGCGGGGGCCGCCGGCTTCTCGACCGGCACATACGGCATCTGGACCGACCCGGTCACCGGCGATCCCATCCGCCAGGTCGCGGGCGACGGGCAGGAACGCATCCTGCGGAACATGTCCGGAATCAAGCACTCCGTCGGGCTGCTGATCGAGAGCCGGGTGGAACCGCTGACGGCCGGCACCGAGGAGCCCGTCAACAACCTGCGCCGGGTGAACTCCCAGCTCGCCGCCCTGAAAGGCCTGTTCGCCTTCGCGGGCGAACGCGGCCGACAGGTCGACCGGGCGACCGGCGCGGCCCGTCTCTCCGGCCTTCGCGACACCGGCCCGGTCTACGTCGGCGGCGCCGACAACGACCCCGCCGAACCCGCCGAGGTGATCCAGGACCCGCCCTGCGGCTACCGGCTCACCGCACAGCAGTACGAGGAGTTCGCGGATGAACTGGCCCTGCACGGCGTCCGCGTACGGCCCGGGAGTGACGGCGAGGGCGTACTGGTACCGCTGCGCCAGCAATTGCGCGCCCTCGTCCCGTTGCTGCTCGACGAGCGTGCGCCGTACCGCCTGACGGTGGGGGAGCCGGATATCACCTGTTGAACAAGAAATGATCGGCGTCACATGTAGAGGGGCTTCCTGGGCAGGAGTAGCTCAGTTCCAGCCACTCGCGGAAAGGTTCCACCTGTGACGCACGATCATCGAACCACCCACCACGGGGGAGGCGCGCTTCCAGGCTCGGAGGCGGGTCTCTCCGGCGGCGGGCGGCCCCGGACGGACCGCGTCGTGTTCGGAGTGACGGCGGCGCTCACCCTGGCCTTCGTGCTCTGGGGTGCCCTCTGGACCGACTCGCTCGAAACCGCGTCCGGCAAGATGCTGAGCGCCCTGCTCCACAACGGTGGCTGGGCCTTCATGCTGGCCGCCTCCTGCTTCGTCGTCTTCGCCCTGTGGCTCGCGGTCAGCCGCTACGGCCGTATCCACCTCGGAGTGGAGGGCGAGAAGCCCGAGTTCCGCACGGTGTCCTGGGTCGCCATGATGTTCAGCGCCGGCATGGGCATCGGCCTGATGTTCTACGGTGTCAGCGAGCCGCTCGCCCACTACACCGCGCCCCCGCCGGGCACGAACCCCGAGGGGTCCGGCGAGCGCATGGAAACGGCGATGGCGACCACCCTCTTCCACTGGACGCTGCACCCCTGGGCGATCTACGCGGTGGTCGGCCTCGCCATCGCCTACAGCACGTTCCGTAAACGCCGCCGGCAGACCATCAGCGCCGTCTTCACCCCGCTGATCGGCGAGAAACACGCGAACGGCACCGGCGGCCGGGTCATCGACATCCTCGCGCTCGTCGCCACGATATTCGGCTCGGCGGCCTCCCTCGGCCTCGGTGCCCTCCAGATCGGCTCCGGTCTGACGGAACTGGACTGGATGAACAAGGTGAGCACCGGTCTGCTCGTCGCCATCATCGCCGTCCTGACCCTGGCCTTCGTCGCCTCCGCCGTGTCCGGTGTGGAGAAGGGCATCCAGTGGCTGTCCAACACCAACATGGTGCTGGCCCTGGTGCTGGCCGCCTTCGTCTTCATCGCCGGCCCGACCATTCTCGTCCTCGACCTCCTGCCCACCTCGGTCTTCGCCTATCTCGGCGACCTGCCCCAGCTCGGGGGCCGGACCGAGGCGTCCGGCGGCGAGGGCGTGGCCGACTGGCTCGGCAGCTGGACCGTCTTCTACTGGGCGTGGTGGATCTCCTGGACGCCCTTCGTCGGCATGTTCATCGCCCGCATCAGCCGCGGCCGCACCATCCGCCAGTTCGTCGGCGGCGTCATCCTCGTCCCCAGCTCGGTGAGCCTTGTCTGGTTCGCGGTCTTCGGCGGTACGGCGATGAAGCTCCAGCAGCAGGGACGGCTCGGTGAGGAGGCGACGCCGGAGGGCCAACTCTTCGCCGTTCTCCACGATTTCCCCATCGCCACGGTCTCCAGCCTGCTTGTGATGATCCTGGTCGGCATCTTCTTCGTCTCCGGGGCCGATGCCGCGTCCATCGTCATGGGCACGCTCTCCCAACGCGGCGCCCTCGAACCCGGGCGCTTCGTCGTCGTCTTCTGGGGCGTCGTCACCGGAGCCGTCGCCGCGATCATGCTCATGGTCGGCAGCGGCCAGGGCGACGCCCTGGCCGGTCTGCAGAACCTCACGATCCTCGCCGCCGCGCCCTTCGTCCTGGTGATGGTCGGCATGTGCGTCTCACTGATGCGCGACCTGCGCCGGGACCACGTGATCGTCCGCGAGGAGATGGCCTCCGAGGCGGTCGAGCTCGCCGTCATCGAGGGCCACAAACGCTACGACGGCGAGTTCGAGATCCGGGTCGGCCCGGGGGCGGGCACGGAGACCGAGGGCGACCCGATCGGCCATCGCGCCGAGTAACGATTCGAGGGGGGTGGAGTGCCCCGCGCCCTTAGGGGCGCGGGGCCGTATCGATGTGCGGCTCCGCCGCGTGGGCGCGACCACCCCCACAACCCGCAGCCGACCGACTACCCGTCCTTTCCGGAGCCGCGCTCAAACGGTGGCCAGCCGCGCAGCGACCTCCGCACAACCCCAGGCCACCGTGACCCCCGCCCCACCGTGCCCATAGTTGTGCACCAACACCCGCCCGCCCGGCAGGAGCTCCCGCTCCAGACGCACCGCCGGCCGGGCGGGCCGCAACCCCACGCGATGGTCGAGCACACGCGCCCCGGCGATCTCCGGCCGCACCGCCGCACACCGCTTCACGATCTCCTCCGCGATCACCGGATCCGGCGTCAAGGACCACGCGTCCTCCTCCGCCGTACCGCCGAGGATCAATCCACCCGGCTGCGGTATGAAGTACGTACTCTTGGACCCGGCGTGATCCACCGACGTGAGCCAGGTGCTGATCCCGGGGTTCTCCACGACGACCAGCTGCCCCCGCACCGGCCGGACGGAGGGATCCGGCACCAACTCCCGAGCACCCAGTCCCGTGCAGTTGACGACGACGGGCGCGTCGACCGCCGCGAGGTCCGTGACCGTCCGCTCCTCCACCGCCCCGCCCGCCGCGACGAACCGCTCGCGCAGCCACCGCAGATGGGTCGGCATGTCGATCAGCGGCAGCCGCGCCCACAGGCCGACGCCCTGGTACTCCTCGGCCGTCGCCACCCGGAGCCCCGCCACCCGCGAGGCCCACTCACCGAGCCCGTCCAGCGCCGTCTCGCCATGTACGCCCTCGACCATGCGTACGCCCGTCTCGCCGGGCCGGCCCGCCAACTCCTCGTAGACGGCCAAGGACACGAGCGACCACTCGCCGACGAGTTCCTCCGGTTCGATCCGGTAGGGCCACCACAATCCGCCCGCGACGGCGGACGTCGTCCGCTCCCCGGGCTCCCGTGCCCACACCCGGACCTGTCTGCCGCTCTCCGCCAGAACGACGGCCGTCGTGAGACCGACGACTCCGCCACCGACCACTATCACATCGCTGTTCGATTCATTGGTCACCCAGGGACGTTAGCGGAATATGTCATGCAGTGCTCACAAGTCTGTCTTTGTGGGGATACTCACAACATGTCTGCCGAGTACGCGACCTTCGGCCTGGCACCGGCGATGCGAGCCGGTGGCGTCCTCGCCAACGGTGACTACCAAGCGCACCGGGACTTCGTGGACTTCATCGTCGACGGACGCCCGCTGCTGTTCCAGCTCTCCGACCTCGACGCCGTCTCCCCACTCGCCTCCGACGTCCCGCCCTCGATCTTCACCGCCCAGGTGCGCAGCCTGCTCCTGGAGGCCGAGGCACCCCTGACGCGCGGCCGGTACGTCATCTACGGCTGCCCCGAATGCGCCGACCTCGCCTGCGGAGCCGTCACCGCGGTCATAGAGCGGGCCGGCGACGACTATGTGTGGCGGGACTTCGCCTGGCAGACGGAGGAGGAGGCCGACCTCAAGCTCAACGGCTACACGGGCATCGGTCCTTTCCGGTTCCACGGCCCCGAGTACCGCAGCGCACTGCAGTCCCTGCTGCGGGAGAACGCCGCCGAGCCGTCCGCCCGGCGCCGGGTCCTTCTCATCGGTGCCCGCGTCGCCGTGCTCGCCAAACTCGCCGCCGCGCTGCGCGCCATCGGGATCGGCGCCGACATAGCGCAGGACGCCACCGGTGTGCCCGCCGAGGAACTGCGCTCCTACGGGGCGGTGGCCTTCGGACAGGCCGTCGGCGAGGCGGACCGTGCCGCCGTACGGCTGGCCTTCGACCGCGCCGGAGTCCAGGTCGCGTACGTCGACGGGCTCGCCCCGATCATCCCCCTCCTCGTCGCCCAGATCGAACACGCCCTCGACCGCAGCCCGGCGGAACAGCGCCGCCTCACCCGCCTCGTCGCCGCCGGCGGACAGGCCGGCATCGAGATCACCTCCACCTGCCGGGTGGAGCTCACCGCCTACCGCCTCGACCGGCTGTACCGCACCCACACGTACAGGTTCTTCGACGGAATCCTCCCGGCGGGCCGACACCGCATCGGACTGGACCCGAAGGCCGTGAAGGGAGAATCGTTCATCGTGGCCCGGACCTCGGGGACGGTGCTGGTGGAGCCGATGGCGCGGTGAGATCCGAGGCCGCTGGGAGGAGCCGCCCCCCTGTCGTTAGGATCGCCCCCTGTGACCGCCACCCTCGTCGTCAAGAACCTCGCCGCCGGCCACGGCGACCGCTCGCTCTTCTCCGGGCTCGACCTCGTCGTCGCCCCCGGGGATGTCATCGGGCTCGTCGGCGCCAATGGCGCGGGCAAGTCCACGCTGCTCCGGCTGCTCGCCGGTCTGCTCCCGCCGGAGCAGGGCGAGCTGCGGCTCTCCCCGCCCACGGCGACCGTCGGCCACCTCCCGCAGGAGCCGGAGCGCAGGGAGGGCGAGACCGTACGGGAGTTCCTCGCCCGGCGCACGGGTGTGGCGGAAGCCCAGCGCCTGATGGACGAGGCCACCCAGGCGCTCGTCGACGGCGCGCCGGGAGCGGACGACGCGTACTCCACCAGCCTGGAGCGCTGGCTCGACCTGGGCGGCGCCGACCTCGACGAGCGGGCGGAGGAGGTCGCCGACTCCCTCGGCCTCGGCGTCGACCTCGACCAGCTCATGACCGGCCTCTCCGGCGGCCAGGCCGCCCGCGCCGGACTCGCCTCCCTCCTCCTCTCCCGCTACGACGTCTTCCTCCTCGACGAGCCCACCAACGACCTCGACCTGGACGGCCTGGAACGGCTCGAACGCTTCGTCTCCGGCCTGCGCGCGGGCACGGTCGTCGTCAGCCACGACCGCGAGTTCCTCACCCGCACGGTCACCAAGGTCCTCGAACTCGACCTCGCCCAGAACGAGATCCACCTCTACGGCGGTGGATACGAGGCCTACCTGGAGGAACGCGAGACGGCCCGTCGGCACGCCCGCGACGACTACGAGGAGTACGCCGACAAGAAGTCCGCCCTCCAGGACCGCGCCCAGATGCAGCGCTCATGGATGGACAAGGGCGTCAAGAACGCGCGGCGCAAGGCGAGCAACGACAACGACAAGATCGGCCGTAAGTTCCGCAGCGAGGCGAGCGAGAAGCAGGCCGCGAAGGCCCGGCAGACCCAGCGCATGATCGAACGGCTCGACGTCGTCGAGGAGCCCCGCAAGGAGTGGGAGCTGCGCATGGAGATCGCGGCCGCACCGCGCTCCGGTGCCGTCGTCGCCACCCTGCGCGACGCGGAGGTGCGGCGGGGCGACTTCGCCTTCGGCCCGGTGTCCCTGCAGATCGACTGGGCGGACCGTATCGCCATCACCGGCGCGAACGGAGCGGGCAAGTCGACCCTCCTGGGTGCCCTGCTCGGCCGGATCCCCCTGGACACGGGACACGCCGCCCTCGGCTCCGGCGTCCTCGTCGGCGAGGTCGACCAGGCCCGAGGGCTCTTCCTCGGCCCCGAGCCCCTCCTCGACGCCTTCTGCGCGGCCGTCCCCGACACCGAGCCTGCCGAGGTCCGCACCCTCCTGGCCAAGTTCGGCCTGAAGGCCCACCACGTCCTACGCCCGGCGGTCACCCTCTCCCCGGGCGAACGCACCCGCGCGGCCCTGGCCCTCCTCCAGGGCCGAGGCGTCAACCTCCTGGTCCTCGACGAGCCGACCAACCACCTCGACCTCCCCGCCATCGAACAACTCGAATCCGCCCTCGACTCCTACGAGGGCACGCTGCTCCTGGTCACCCACGACCGCCGCATGCTGGACGCGGTACGAGTGACACGCCGCGTCACTGTGGAGGCCGGCAAGGTGACGGAGAGCTGAGGGCGTCGTTTTGGCGGCGGGTGGGTGGCGGCTGGTCGCGCAGTTCCCCGCGCCCCTGCTTTTCAGGGGCGCGGGGAACTGCGCGAGCAACCACGACGGACCCGCTCCGGGGGGTCGAAGGGGCGCAGCCCCTTGGGATGGGAACGGGTAGGGGCGGCGGGGGCGAGAAACCCCCGCCGAACCACTCAGCGCCGCTTCGGATCCACCAACCCCGCCCGCCGCAACGCGTCAGCCATCGCACTGTTCGCCGGAGCCGCCGCAGCACCCCCCTGCCGGGAACCGCCACCACCCCCACGCCCCTGCTGCCGAGGCGGCTGCGACCCACGAGCCCCCCGCTGAGGCCGCCCAGCCACACCCGGCTGCCCCTGCCCCTGTCCTTGTCCCTGCCCCTTGGGCGCGGCCTCGTCATCCAGCCGCAACGTCAAGGAGATCCGCTTCCGCGGAATGTCGACGTCGAGCACCTTCACCTTGACGATGTCACCGGGCTTCACCACATCCCGCGGGTCCTTGACGAACGTCTTGGACAGCGCGGAGACATGCGCCAGCCCGTCCTGGTGGACACCGACGTCGATGAACGCCCCGAAGGCCGCCACGTTCGTCACGACACCTTCCAGGACCATCCCGGACACCAGGTCGGAGATCTTCTCGACGCCCTCCTTGAAGGTCGCCGTCTTGAAGGCCGGCCGAGGGTCACGCCCGGGCTTCTCCAGCTCCTTCAGAATGTCCGTCACGGTCGGCAGACCGAACGTCTCGTCGACGAAGGCGTCGGCCCGCAGCGACCGCAGGACCCCCGTGTTGCCGATGAGCGCCGCCACCTCCTGACCGGAGGTCTTCACCATCCGCCGCACGACGGGGTACGCCTCCGGGTGCACGCTGGACGCGTCCAGCGGATCGTCGCCGCCCCGGATCCGCAGGAAGCCCGCGCACTGCTCGTACGCCTTCGGGCCGAGCCGTGCCACGCCCTTCAGCTGGGAACGCGACTTGAACGGACCGTTGGCGTCCCGGTGCGCGACGATGTTCTCGGCGAGCCCGGAGGAGATGCCGGAGACCCGCGCGAGCAGCGGCGCGGACGCCGTGTTCACGTCGACGCCGACGCCGTTCACACAGTCCTCGACCACCGCGTCCAGCGACCGCGACAGCTTCACCTCGGACAGGTCGTGCTGGTACTGCCCGACACCGATCGACTTCGGGTCGATCTTCACCAGCTCGGCGAGGGGGTCCTGGAGACGGCGCGCGATCGACACGGCGCCGCGCAGCGAGACGTCCATGCCCGGCAGCTCCTGCGAGGCGAAGGCGGAGGCCGAGTACACGGACGCGCCGGCCTCGGACACCATCACCTTGGTGAGCTTCAACTCCGGGTGCTTGGTGATCAGTTCACCGGCGAGCTTGTCCGTCTCACGGGACGCCGTGCCGTTGCCGATCGCGATCAGCTCGACCGCGTGCTCCTTGGCGAGACGCGCCAGCTTGGCGAGGGCCTCGTCCCACTTGTTGGCCGGGACATGCGGATAGATGACATCGGTGGCGACGACCTTGCCGGTCGCGTCGACCACGGCGACCTTGACGCCCGTACGGAAGCCGGGGTCCAGCCCCAGCGTCGCGCGCGTGCCGGCGGGGGCGGCGAGGAGCAGGTCGCGCAGGTTCGCCGCGAACACGTTCACCGCCTCGTCCTCGGCGGCCGTCCGCAGCCGCAGCCGCATGTCGATGCCGAGGTGGACCAGGATGCGCGTCCGCCAGGCCCAACGGACCGTGTCCGTCAGCCACTTGTCGGCGGGCCGCCCACGGTCGGCGATCTGGAAACGATGGGCGACGATCCCCTCGTACGACGAGGGACCGGGCTGCTCGGAGGGCTCCTCCGGCTCCAGGACGAGGTCGAGGACGTCCTCCTTCTCGCCGCGCAGCATCGCCAGGATGCGGTGGGACGGCAGCTCGGTGAACGGCTCGGCGAAGTCGAAGTAGTCGGCGAACTTGGCGCCCGCCTCCTCCTTGCCGTCCTTCACCTTGGCGGCCAGCCGGCCCCGCACCCACATGCGCTCACGCAGCTCGCCGATCAGGTCGGCGTCCTCCGCGAACCGCTCGGTGAGGATCGCCCGGGCGCCGTCCAGCGCGGCCTGCGGGTCGGCGACGCCCTTGTCGGCGTCGACGAAGGCCGCGGCGGCCGCGAGGGGGTCGACGGTCGGGTCGCCGAGCAGCCCCTCGGCCAGTGGCTCGAGACCGGCCTCGCGGGCGATCTGCGCCTTCGTCCGCCGCTTGGGCTTGAAGGGCAGATAGATGTCCTCCAGCCGCGCCTTGGTCTCGGCACCGCGGATCTGCGCCTCGACCTCGGGCGTCAGCTTGCCCTGCTCGCGCACGGAGTCGAGGATCGCGGTGCGCCGCTCCTCCAGCTCCCGCAGATAGCGCAGCCGCTCCTCGAGCGTGCGCAGCTGCGCGTCGTCGAGCATCTCGGTCGCTTCCTTGCGGTAGCGGGCGATGAAGGGCACGGTCGAACCGCCGTCGAGCAGCTCCACCGCGGCCTTCACCTGCCGCTCCCGTACGCCGAGTTCCTCGGCGATCCTGCCTTCGATGGACCCTACGAGGGGTGTCGTCACGATCCCGTACCGCCTTCTCCACTGGGGTTGCGCGGCAATTGTGGCAGGTGGCACCGACAGCGGGGGACAGGGCGTGATACTCGTACGGTCGTCCCCGGACAGACGGGGAGCCGGACGCGTGGTCGCGTCCGGCTCCGGAGGTCTACGTCCCGGCCGTACTCAGGCCCGACGGGCTCGCCCGGTGCGGCGCGTCGAGCTGGACGCGCCGCCGAAGAGCCGGGCCAGGGCCCGGAACGGCAGCGTCACCACCGTCGCGATGGCCCCACCGATCTGGCGCAACACATCTGCGATCGCACGGAACACGTATTTCCCCTTTCCTTTCCCGGCTGGCTGGGCCAGGAAAGGACGAGTACCGCGCCCCGCACCGTTCATGCCCGAACCGATCCGCTCAGCTTTTGCCCGTCATCCCCGCCGGGAACGCCCCCGCGGAGAGCAGAACCGTCACCAGTCCGCTCATCAGCTCGGTGAGCCGCTGCACCCCGGCCGCGCCCAGATGCTCGTACGGCGCCAGGTCGAGGCGGTCCGTCGCGGCCTCGATCTGCTGACGGAAGGCGACGCCCGTCTCCGTCAGCTCGCCCTCGGCGTCGAGCAGTCCGCGCTTCCTGAGCCGCGCGCTCGCCGTGTCCCAATCGTCCCGGGTCCAACCGCGCGTGCCGAGGACCCACTTCGGGGACATGCCCTTGCCGGTCGCGGTATGGCTGACCAGGGCCTCGACCGGATCGAGGCCGGCGTCCATGAGCGCCGCGAGATGCCCGTCGCCCCGGTGCTCGCGCAGCAGCGTGCTCGCGTGCCAGAGGGCGAGGTGAGGGCGCTCGGGTACGGGGAGATCGGCGTGCGCGGCGTACAGGGGGCGCGCGGTCCTCGCGCACGCCTCGGTGGCGCGCAGCGCCAGCTCCGCCGCCTCGGCGACCTCCTTGGAGGCGATCAGCTCCTCGCCGAGCAGCCGTCGCAGGGTGGCGTCGACGGCACGTGCACGGGCGGCCAGTACCACCGGCGGCGACGCCGTCTCCCACACGGCGGGCACGTGCTTCGCCACCAGCTCGTACCGGAAGTTGAAGAACGTTGCCGTCACCACACCCGCGCCGACCCCGCCCATCGGCGCGGCCCGCACCGCGAAGTACGCCGCCCTCGCGTCCTCGACGCCCACGGCGGCCAGCTCCCGCCCGAGATCCGGCGAGAAGTAGTGCGCGGAGTGGAACGGATTGAGGAGGCTGTGGCAGCGCCGCCCGGCGCGCTCCGGCAGAGAAGAGGTCATGCCCGGAGGTTACCGACTGGTTGGTAGGTATGGCAGGGGTGGATCTGTGCCGACCAGAAGTCCCGGCCGCCTCAGGCGGCATTCCCGCGGCCACCCGTGGCAGGAAAGGTGGGTTACTCGTCATTGCGGTCATGGCCCCTCCGCCCAAGAATCGAGGACATGCGAACTGTCCTGGTCGTCCTCTTCGACGGCGTGCAGAGCCTCGACGTCACGGGCCCGGTGGAGGTCTTCGCCGGCGCCGAACAGCACACGCCGGGGACGTACGGCATCAGCACGGCCTCCCTGGACGGCACGCCCGTCCGCACCTCCAGCGGCCTCACCCTCGTCCCGGACCACGCCCTCGCCGACGCCCCCGCCCCGCACACCCTGCTCGTCCCGGGCGGCCAGGGCACCCGGCACCCCGCCCCGGAGATCGTCGCCTGGCTGCGCCGGCACGGCCCGCGCGCCGAGCGCCTGATCTCGGTGTGCACCGGCGCGATCCTGCTCGCCGAGGCGGGCCTCCTGGACGGCCGCCGCGCGACCACCCACTGGGCGTACTGCGCGAAGCTGGCCCGCGACCACCCGGCGATCGAGGTCGACCCGGATCCCATCTACATCCGCGACGGACAGACAGCCACCTCCGCCGGCGTCACCTCCGGCATCGATCTCGCCCTCGCGCTCGTCGAGGAGGACATCGGCCGCGACGCCGCCCTCGCCATCGCCCGCCACCTGGTCGTCTTCCTGCGCCGACCGGGGAACCAGGCCCAGTTCAGCGCCCAGCTCGCCGCCCAGACCGCCCGGCGGGAACCGCTCCGCGAGGTTCAGCAGTGGGTCACCGAGCATCCCGGCGACGACCTGAGCGTCGAGAGCCTGGCCGCCCGCGCCCGGCTCTCACCCCGCCACTTCGCCCGCGCCTTCCAGGCCGAGACGGGCATGACCCCGGGCCGGTACGTCGACCGCGTCCGCCTCGAACACGCCCGCCGCCTCCTGGAGGACACCTCCGACGGAGTCGAGGAGATCTCCCGGACCTGCGGCTACGGCACCTCCGAAGCCATGCGCCGCGCCTTCGTGAAGGCCCTCGGCACGGCCCCGGCGGAGTACCGCCGCCGCTTCCGCCCGGCTTCCGCTCCCACCCACTGAAGGGAACCCCCATGCAGATCGCCATCGTCCTCTTCGACCGCTTCACCGCACTCGACGCGGTGGGCCCCTACGAGACGCTCGGTCGTCTCCCCGACGCCGACCTCGTCTTCGTCGCCGAGGAGACCGGTCCCGTACGCACCGACACCGGCACTCTCGCGATCACGGCCGACAAGACGCTCGCCGAGGTCCCGAGCCCGGACATCGTCGTCGTCCCGGGCGGCCCCGGCCAGTTCGAACAGATGGAGAACGAGCGTCTCTTCGACTGGCTCCGGAGCGCCGACCGCACGAGCACCTGGACGACCTCCGTGTGCACCGGCTCCCTGCTGCTCGCCGGCGCGGGGCTCCTCGAAGGCCGCCGCGCCACCTCCCACTGGCTGGCCCTGGACTTCCTGAAGCAGTACGGCGCCGAGCCGACGGGGGAGCGGGTCGTGACGGACGGAAAGTACGTCACCGCGGCCGGTGTGTCCTCAGGCATCGACATGGGCCTCACCCTCGTCGGCCGGATCGCGGGCGACGAACACGCGCAGGCCGTACAGCTGATGACCGAGTACGACCCGCAGCCGCCCTACGACGCGGGCGCTCCGCACAAGGCGCCCGCCCACCTCGTGGAGGAGTTCCGCACCAACAGTCGTTTCGCCTTGATGTGACCCACCGGACAGGAGGCCTCACACCGTCCACGTGAACCGGGGCTGTCTGCGCTCCAGGAAAGCGGCGACGCCCTCGGCGGTGTCGCCGCTGCCGCGCGCCTGCTCGGCCCAGTGGGCGTCGCGGTCGGTGCGGCCGTTCGCGAACTCCTTGGCCGCCGCCTGTGTCAGCTGGGAGCGGGAGACCAGCACCCGCGTGAACTCCGCCACCCGCTCGTCGAGTTCGCCCTCGCGCAGCACCTCGTCCACCAGCCCCGTACGCAGCGCCCGCTCCGCGTCGATCAACTCACCGGAGAACAGCAGATACTTGGCGGTGGCCGGCCCGACCAGTGTCACCAGCCGCCGGGTGGAGGAGGACGGGTAGACGAGCCCCAGTTTCGCGGGAGTGATCCCGAAGAGCGACCCTTCCTCCGCGAACCGCAGATCACAGGCCGCCGCCAGCTGTGCGCCACCGCCCACACAGTGCCCGCGGATCGCCGCGAGGGTCGGCTTCGGGAAGGCCGCGAGGGCCTCCTCGGCGAGCCCGGCCCACTCCTGCGCTTCGCCGGGGGACTCCCGCAGCGTGGAGATGTCGGCCCCCGCGCAGAACGTCCCGCCCTCCCCGGTGAGCACCAGTGCCCGTACGGCGGGGTCGGCGGCCAGCCGGTCCAGCAGCGGCGGTAGCGCCCGCCACATCCCGGCCGTCATGGCGTTGCGCTTCGCCGGATGGTGGACGACGACGGTCGCGACCCCGTCGGCGACGGTGTCCAGCAGTTGGGGCTCCATGCCCGCGATGCTAGCCCTCACGGAGAGTGACCGGCTGAGGGGGGTGCGGGCGGGTCCGGCGTCAAACCCGTACAACCCGAATAGTTCCGAAAGCGGCACGCCCCGAACGGAGGCAGTCGTACGGCGGCCCAGCTCGAACACCGGCGATCTGAAAGTCGCCGATACACGCTGACTTCTGTTCAGGTCTCCGTGAACGGCGCTGAGTTACCAACACTCGACATGTGGTGACAATCGAGCGCAAGGGTGGCGACCGGACAATGGACGACCAAGGGCGCGGGAGCGACCCACGCCCTGGAGGCGACGGGCACGTACCCGACGCCCCGAGGCCGCCGGAGCCACTGCCTTACGAAGGGGTCTGGCGGTTCACCGCTGCCGCCGTCGACGCCTCGGTGCCGCAGGCGCGGCGCGCCGTCCGGGACCTGCTCGCCCGACAGGGTGTGCCGATCTCGGACGACCTCGTCCAAGGCCTTCTGCTGATCGTCTCCGAGCTGGTGACGAACGCCGTGAAACACGCGGCGCTGCTGTCGCCCACGCTCGCCGTCGAGGTCGCCGTCGGAGCCGAGTGGGTGCGGGTCTCGGTGGAGGACAACCACCCCTACCGCCCGACCGCCCTGGAGGCCGACCACGGCCGGCTCGGCGGCCGTGGGCTGCTCCTGGTGCGCGAGATCACCCTGGAGGCGGGCGGGGTCTGCGACGTCGAGCACACCGCGAGCGGCGGCAAGGTGATCTGGGCCGCCCTGCCGCTCAAACCCGCATACCTGATCCAGGGGTGAGGCGACGCGGTCACCAGCCCGCGGCCGGGCCCGTCAGCTCCCTGACCGCCGGACGGGCCGCGTCCAGGACCGTCATGAACCAGGACGAGAAGGTGTCCTCGGCGTGCCGCTCGGCCAGCTCGGCCGGGGTCACGAACGCGGTGGCCCCGACCTCCTCCGGGTCCGGCCGGGGCGGGGCCTGCAGCAGCCCGACGAACAGATGGTTGAACTCCTGCTCCACCAGGCCGGAATCCGGGTCCGGGTGGTTGTAGCGGACCGTGCCCGCCTCGCCGAGCAGCGCCGGGGAGACGCCCAGCTCCTCGTGCGTCCGCCGCGCCGCCGCCGCGAAGGGGGACTCGCCCGGGTAGGGATGGCCGCAGCAGGTGTTCGACCAGACGCCGGGGGAGTGGTACTTGCCGAGGGCGCGCTGCTGGAGCAGCAGCCGGCCGCGCTCGTCGAAGAGGAAGACGGAGAACGCCCGGTGCAGTTGCCCGGGTGGTTGATGGGCGGCCAGTTTCTCCGCGGTGCCGATCGTGGT
This sequence comes from Streptomyces sp. CA-210063, assembly GCF_024612015.1. NCBI lineage: Bacteria > Bacillati > Actinomycetota > Actinomycetes > Kitasatosporales > Streptomycetaceae > Streptomyces > Streptomyces sp. CA-210063. Next base: position 1,075,893 of record NZ_CP102512.1, on the reverse strand, counting down.
GCCGTCCTCGTCGACCAGTTCCAGCAGGATCGCTTCCGTGGTTCCGTTCTGCGAACTCTGCACCGCGGTGGCAGGTGTGATCGGCATGCCCATCCTTCGCCTCGTTCTTCGAGCCTCAAGTCTGCCGCACGAAACCGGCGCTCCCGGCACTTCGCGCCAACCCGCATGTCCTACCCGTGCACCTCCTCGTGGAACACCCGCCGGCCGCGTGTCAGACCCCGAAGGCGGCCGGATACCTGATGGCGCCGGATGCCACCGACGGGGAACCGTCCAGCACCAGGGCCATCATCGCCGCGTCCGGCACGTCGAAACCCGGCCGGATGCCGTACTCGGACGCACGTACGAAGCCGAAGCGCGGGTAGTACTCGGGATGCCCCAGGACGAGGACGAGCCGTTCCCCACGCGCGCGTGCCGCCTCCAGCGCCGCGCGTACGACGGCCGCACCAGCCCCCTGCCGCTGATGGTCCGGCAGCACCGCGACGGGGGCCAGCGCCAGCGCGGGCACCTCGTCCACATGACAGCGGGTGATCAGCGCGTACGCCGCGATCGTGCCGTCCGGCGCCTCGGCCACGTACGACAGCCCCGGCAGCCATGCGTCGGGGTCCTCACGCAGCGCGTCGACCAGCCTGGCCTCCGCGTCGGTCTCGAAGGCGGCGGCGTTGACGCCGTACACCCCCTCTCGGTCCGCGGAGGTCTCCGGTCGCGTCGTCCAGTCGGTCGTCACAGACACAGCTTCGCCTCGTGTTCCGCGTGGCCGCCCGGCTCCAGCTGGAAGGTGCAGTGCTCGACGTCGAAGTGATCGCCGATGCACCCCTGGAGGTCGTGCAGCATCTTCTCGTGGCCGATGGAGTCCAGCGTGTCGGAGCCGACCACCACATGGGCGGAGAGCACCGGCATCCCGGAGGTGATGGTCCAGGCATGCAGATCATGGACGTCCTCCACACCCGGCAGCGCCAGTATGTGGGCTCGTACCTCGGCCATGTCGACGTTCTTCGGCGCCGCCTCCAGCAGGACGTCGAGGGTCTCGCGCAGCAGCTTCACCGTGCGCGGGACGATCATCAGGCCGATGACGAGTGAGGCGATCGGGTCCGCGGCCTGCCAGCCGGTGAGCAGGATGACCGTCGCGGAGATGATCACCGCCAGCGAGCCGAGCGCGTCCGCGGCCACCTCCAGGAAGGCTCCCCGTACGTTCAGGCTCTCCTTCTGGCCCCGCATCAGCAACGTCAGCGAGATCATGTTCGCGACGAGACCGATCGCACCGAACACGACGGTCAGCCCGCCCTGGGTTCCGACGGGCGTGATGAAGCGCTGGATCGCCTCGTACAGCACATAGCCACCGACACCGAGCAGCAGCAGACAGTTGGCGAGCGCCGCGAGTATCTCGGCGCGCGCGAAACCGAAGGTGCGGTTGCCGGTCGCCGGGCGGTTGGCGAAGTGGATCGCGAGGAGCGCCATGCCAAGGCCCACCGCGTCCGTCGCCATGTGCGCCGCGTCCGCGATGAGCGCCAGCGAATCGGCGAGAACACCGCCGACGAGCTCGACCGCCATGACGGTGAGCGTGATCGACAGCGCGATCCGCAGCCGCCCGCGGTACGCCGCTGCCGCCGTACCACTGGTCGGCGCGTGATGCGCGTGCCCGTGATCGTGCCCAGCCCCCATGGAAACCGCCCTCTCAGTGCGCTCGTGTGTTCGGCTCGCGATCACAGTGAACTACGGGCGGGGGGTACCAGGCAACGCGGCACTGAACACCGTTGTCATGTGCCCTGACCTGCGGAAACGATATGCAGGTCAGAGCGGTGCCCATGATCGGTGGCCGTTCAGAGGCCGTGGTTCAGCCGCCAGCCCTCCCAGGCCGATTCGACCATCTCGCGTACCCCGCGCCGGGCCGTCCAGCCGAGCTCCCGCTCGGCCAGCGCGGCCGAGGCGACCGCGCGGGGCGCGTCGCCGGGGCGGCGCGGTTCGACGAGCGCGGGCCGGCGGTCGCCGGTCACCTCGCCGATGAGGGTGACGAGTTCGCGGACCGAAACGCCTTCGCCGCGGCCGATGTTCACGGTGAGATCGCCCGCGCCCCCTTCGGCGGTGAGATGGCGGGCCGCCGCGAGGTGTGCGTGGGCCAGGTCGGCGACATGGATGTAGTCGCGGACGCAGGTGCCGTCCGGGGTCGGGTAGTCGTCCCCGAAGATCCGCGGGGCCTCGTCGCGCGTGAGCCGGTCGAAGACCATCGGGACGACGTTGAAGACGCCGGTGTCCGCCAGCGCCGGTTCCGCGGCGCCCGCCACGTTGAAGTAGCGCAGACACGTGGTCGCGATGCCGTGCGCCTCGCCCGCCGCACGGACCAGCCACTCACCGGCGAGCTTGGTCTCGCCGTACGGGCTCATCGGGGCGCACGGGGTGTCCTCGGTGATGAGGTCCACGTCCGGGTTGCCGTAGACGGCGGCGGAGGAGGAGAAGAGGAAACGCCGCACGCCGGCTCCGGCGGACGCCTCCAGAAGGGTGGCGAGAGCGCCGACGTTCTCCTGGTAGTAGCGGGTGGGCTGGGCGACGGATTCGCCGACCTGCTTGCGGGCCGCGAGGTGGACCACGCCGGTCACGGCGTGCTCGGCGAGTACGCGCTTGAGGAGGTCGCCGTCGAGGGCGGAGCCGTGTATCAGGGGGATGCTCTTCGGGAGGCGGCCCGGGACCCCGGCGGACAGGTCGTCGAGTGTCACGACCTGCTCGCCGGCGCCGGTCATGACCTTCGCCACGTGTGCGCCGATGTAGCCCGCCCCGCCTGTGATCAGCCATGTCATGCGGTCAACCTTATGTGGGGTGCTTGTTGTGCCCATTCGCCGTAGGGGGTGTGCAGGGTTGGCGGGTGCGGCTTCGTTCGTGGCTGGTCGCGCAGTTCCCCGGGCCCCTTGAGGGGCGCGGCCGGCGGCCTCCTGTCGAGGGGTGGCCCCCTCCCTTTGCCCCCTATCAACCGATATCCCACACAGGAGTTTGTGGCACAACCCTCAAATCCCCGATGATGATCGCGGCGGAGGGCCGACGGCTTGAGCAGGTCGAACTGATCGGGCCGTGAACGGGCGGTGAACGTCTGCTTCTCTTCATCCGATAACCTCTGCCGACACGCCGCCGGGCCCCAGGGCCGGGGCGCCCCAAACCACGTACATGTCCGGCGCGGTCGCGTCGGCACCCAGGGAGTGAGTTCGTCTGTCGACCGCCATCCTCACCGGTCAGCCGGTGCCCGGATCGTCGCTGGAGGGCGATCTGCGGTCGCTCGGCTTCGACGTGCGGGTCGCCTCCGGCGCCGGTGACGCCGAGACGCTCCTGGCGACGGTTCCCGCAGGTCAGCGGGTCGCGATCGTCGACGCCCGGTTCGTGGGCCATGCGCACGCACTGCGCCTCGGGCTCACCGACCCACGCTTCGAGGCCGCGGCGGTGCCGGGCGCCGTGACCGTGCGGGCCACCGCCCGTCCGGCGCTGATCCGGGCGCTGGCCCGCGAGAGCTCCGCCGCGAGCGGCACCACCGCGGTCGCCGTGGACAACCTCGCCGACCGGGTCATCGCCGCCCTCGACGCCGACGGTGTCACCCTGCACCGGCCCGAGCTGGGCACCCTGGTCGCCGTCGTCCCCGCCGACCCGCAGGCCCGCAACGAGGCCCGCCAGGCGGTCGCCGACGTCGACGACGAGGCCGTACGGCTGCGTACGGCGGTGAAGTCCCGCGACGGCTTCTTCACCACGTACTGCGTCAGCCCGTACTCCCGCTACCTCGCCCGCTGGTGCGCACGCAGGGGCCTGACCCCGAACCAGGTCACCACGGCCTCGCTGATCACCGCCCTGATCGCGGCGGGCTGCGCGGCCACCGGCACCCGAGGCGGCTTCGTCGCCGCCGGTCTGCTGCTGATCTTCTCCTTCGTCCTCGACTGCACCGACGGCCAGCTGGCCCGCTACTCGCTGCAGTACTCGACGCTCGGCGCCTGGCTCGACGCCACCTTCGACCGCGCCAAGGAATACGCCTACTACGCGGGCCTCGCCCTAGGAGCCGCGCGCGGCGGTGACGATGTATGGGCGCTCGCCCTCGGCGCGATGGTCCTGCAGACTTGCCGCCACGTCGTCGACTTCTCCTTCAACGAGGCGAATCACGACGCCACCGCCAACACCAGCCCCACCGCGGCCCTCTCCGGCAAGCTCGACAGCGTCGGCTGGACGGTCTGGGTGCGGCGGATGATCGTCCTGCCGATCGGCGAGCGCTGGGCGATGATCGCCGTCCTCACGGCGGTCACCACTCCTCGTATCACCTTCTACGCGCTGCTCATCGGGTGCGCGTTCGCTGCGACTTACACCACAGCGGGCCGTGTGCTGCGGTCGCTGACGCGCAAGGCGCGGCGGACCGACCGGGCGGCGCGGGCGCTGGCGGACCTGGCGGACAGCGGGCCCTTGGCCGAGGCGCTCACGCGTATCGCGCCGAGCCGATACGCGGTTGTCGCGCGGCTCCTGGCCCTCGCCGGTGCCGTTGTCGTGGTGCTCACGGCCTGGTTCGACGGACCCGGTTGGACGGTCGTCTTCGCCGCCGCCGTCTACGTCGTGGTGTCCGCGGACGCCGTCGCGCGCCCCCTCAAGGGCGCCCTCGACTGGCTGATTCCCCCACTGTTCCGCGCCGCCGAATACGGCACCGTCCTGGTACTCGCAGCCAAAGCCGAAGTGAACGGAGCCCTTCCAGTTGCTTTCGGGCTGGTGGGCGCGGTCGCCTACCATCACTACGACACGGTGTACCGCATCCGCGGCGACGCCGGAGCGCCGCCTCGGTGGCTGGTGCGGGCGATCGGCGGACACGAAGGCAGGACCCTGCTGGTCACCGTCCTGGCCGCGCTGCTCGCGCCCACAGATTTCAAGGTCGCGCTCACGGCTCTCGCCGTGGCCGTGGCGCTGCTGGTGCTTCTCGAGAGCATCCGCTTCTGGGTGACCGCCCATAAAACCGGCGCACCCGCCGTACACGATGAAGGAGAACCCGCATGATCGGCCTCGTGCTGGCGGCCGGCGCCGGACGGCGTCTTCGCCCCTACACCGACACCCTGCCCAAGGCACTGGTGCCGGTCGGCCCCGAAGGCGACGAGGAGAGCCTCACCGTTCTCGACCTCACCCTCGGCAACTTCGCCGAGATCGGCCTGAGCGAGGTCGCGATCATCGTCGGCTACCGCAAGGAGGCCGTGTACGAGCGCCGCGAGGCGCTGGAGGCCAAGTACGGGGTCAAGATCACCCTCATCGACAACGACAAGGCCGAGGAGTGGAACAACGCCTACTCCCTGTGGTGCGGGCGTGACGCCATCAAGCACTCGGTGATCCTCGCCAACGGCGACACCGTGCACCCGGTCTCCGTCGAGAAGACCCTGCTCGCCGCCCGCGGCGACGGCAAGAAGATCATCCTCGCCCTCGACACGGTGAAGTCCCTCGCCGACGAGGAGATGAAGGTCGTCGTCGGCCCCGAGGGCGGCATGTCGAAGATCACCAAGCTGATGGACCCGGCCGAGGCGACCGGTGAGTACATCGGCGTCACCCTCATCGAGGGCGAGGCCGCCGACGAGCTGGCCGACGCCCTGAAGACGGTCTTCGAGACGGACCCGCAGCAGTTCTACGAGCACGGCTACCAGGAGCTCGTGAACCGCGGCTTCCGCATCGACGTGGCCCCCATCGGCGACGTCAACTGGGTCGAGATCGACAACCACGACGACCTCGCCAAGGGACGTGAGATCGCGTGCCAGTACTGACGAGGCTCATCCCCTCGCCGATCGTCGTGGACATCCGTCCCGGCGCGCTCGATGACCTGGCGACGATCCTGTCGGACCAGCGCATCGCGCCGTCGGGCCGGATGGCCTTCGCGATCAGCCCCGGCTCCGGCGCCGCTCTGCGCGACCGGTTCGCCCCGGCGCTGCCGGAGGCCGACTGGTTCTGCGACGCCGACGGCACCATCGACGGTGCGGTACGGCTCGCCGACTCGATCAAGAAGGGCGGTCACTACGACGCCGTGGTCGGGCTCGGCGGCGGCAAGGTCATCGACTGCGCCAAGTACGCGGCCGCCCGGGTCGGCCTGCCGCTGGTCGCCGTCGCCACCAACCTCGCCAACGACGGTCTGTGCTCGCCGGTCGCGACGCTCGACAACGACGCGGGCCGCGGCTCCTACGGTGTGCCGAACCCGATCGGGATCGTCATCGACCTCGACGTCATCCGTGAAGCCCCGGTGCGCTTCGTGCGGGCCGGCATCGGCGATGTGATCTGCAAGATCTCCGCCGTGGCCGACTGGGAGCTGTCCAGCCGGGAGACCGGCGAGAAGGTCGACGGACTGGCCGCCGCCATGGCCCGCCAGGCCGCCGAGGCCGTGCTGCGCCACCCCGGCGGCGTCGGCGACGACGACTTCCTGACGACCCTGTCCGAGTCCCTCGTCCTGTGCGGGATCTCCATGTCCGTGGCCGGCGACAGCCGTCCCGCCTCGGGCGCCTGCCACGAGATCAGCCACGCGTTCGACCTGAGCTTCCCCCGGCGCAACGCCCTGCACGGCGAACAGTGCGGCCTCGGCGGCGCGTTCGCCACGTTCCTGCGCGGCAACCACGACATGGCGGGTCTGATGGCCGAAGTCCTCCGCCACCACGGCCTGCCCGTCCTCCCGGACGAAATCGGCTTCACCGTGGACGAGTTCGTCCAGGTCGTGGAGTTCGCCCCGCAGACCAGGCCGGGCCGCTACACCATCCTCGAGCACCTCGAACTGAGTACCGAACAGATCAAGGACGCATACGCCGACTATGCCAAAGCCATCAGTAGCTGAACTCCGCCCGGTCGTTCACCCCCCGGGTGTGAAGGACCGGCGGAGCGGCGAGCACTGGGCCGGCCGGCTCTACATGCGCGAAATCTCGCTGCGCATCGACCGGCACCTGGTGAACACCCGGGTCACGCCCAACCAGCTGACCTACCTGATGACCGTCTTCGGCGTCCTCGCCGCGCCTGCCCTGTTGGTGCCGGGCATCACGGGCGCCGTCCTCGGTGTGCTGATGGTCCAGCTGTATCTGCTGTTCGACTGCGTCGACGGCGAGATCGCCCGCTGGCGCAAGCAGTTCTCGATGGCCGGCGTCTACGTGGACCGGGTCGGCGCCTACCTGTGCGACGCGGCCGTGCTCGTCGGCTTCGGGCTGCGCGCCGCCGACCTGTGGGGCACCGGGCGGATCGACTGGCTGTGGGCCTTCCTCGGCACGCTCGCCGCCCTCGGCGCGATCCTGATCAAGGCCGAGACCGACCTCGTCGGTGTCGCCCGGCACCAGACCGGGAAGCCGCCGGTGCAGGAGTCGGCCTCCGAGCCGCGCACCTCCGGTATGGCGCTGGCCCGCAAGGCCGCCGCCGCCCTGAAGTTCCACCGGCTGATCCTCGGCGTCGAGGCCTCCCTGCTGATCCTCGTGCTCGCGGTCGTGGACCAGGCCAGGGGCGACCTGTACTTCTCGCGGCTCGGCGTCGCCGTACTCGCGGGCATCGCGCTGCTCCAGACACTGCTGCACCTGGTGTCCATCCTCGCTTCCAGCAGGCTGAAGTGAGCGGCGGCATGAAGGTCGGCGCGGTGATCATCACCATGGGCAACCGCCCCGACGAACTCCGCGCCCTTCTCGACTCGGTCGCCAAGCAGGACGGCGACCGGGTCGAGGTGGTCGTCGTCGGCAACGGCTCGCCCGTCCCGGACGTCCCCGAGGGCGTCCGGACGGTCGAGCTGTCCGAGAACCTCGGCATCCCCGGCGGCCGCAACATAGGCATAGAGGCGTTCGGCCCCAGCGGCCGGGACGTCGACGTCCTCCTCTTCCTCGACGACGACGGCCTGCTCGCGCACCACGACACCGCCGAACTGTGCCGCAAGGCGTTCGAGGACGACCCGAAGCTCGGCATCGTCAGCTTCCGCATCGCCGACCCCGACACCGGCGAGACCCAGCGGCGCCATGTGCCCCGGCTGCGGGCCTCCGACCCGATGCGCTCCTCCCGGGTCACCACCTTCCTCGGCGGCGCCAACGCCGTACGCACCCAGGTCCTCGCCGAAGTCGGCGGCCTCCCGGACGAATTCTTCTACGCGCACGAGGAAACCGACCTGGCATGGCGGGCCCTCGACGCGGGCTGGATGATCGACTACCGGTCCGACATGGTGCTGTACCACCCCACGACCGCGCCCTCCCGGCACGCGGTCTACCACCGCATGGTCGCGCGCAACCGCGTCTGGCTCGCGCGCCGTAACCTCCCGGCCGCCCTCGTCCCGGTCTACCTGGGCGCCTGGCTGCTCCTGACCCTGCTCCGCAAGCCCTCCGGCCCGGCCCTGAGAGCCTGGTTCGGCGGCTTCAAGGAGGGCTGGACGAGCCCCTGCGGCGCCCGCCGCCCCATGAAGTGGCGTACGGTGTGGCGGCTGACCCGACTGGGCCGACCTCCCGTCATCTGACAAGCTCGAAATCTGAGAGCATTCGGCCGTACCCGGTCCAGGTTTCTACCTCGGCCCGACCAGGCTGCGCACTTTGAGGACGAAAGTTTCCATTTGTGAGTGAGACAACGCATGACGGCAGGGTTGTGGTGAGCGACCGTCCGTCGCCCGACGACGGGCTCTCCGCCACGGAACTGGCCGCCAAGTACGGGCTCGCCGTGAGCGGCGCCCGGCCCGGACTCGCCGAGTACGTCCGCCAGATGTGGGGGCGACGGCACTTCATCCTCGCCTTCTCCCAGGCGAAGCTCACCGCGCAGTACAGCCAGGCCAAGCTCGGCCAGCTGTGGCAGGTGGCCACTCCGCTGCTCAACGCGCTCGTGTACTTCCTGATCTTCGGCCTGATCCTCAACGCCGACCGGGGCATGTCGCGCGAGGTCTACATCCCGTTCCTGGTCACGGGTGTGTTCGTCTTCACCTTCACACAGAGCTCGGTGATGGCGGGCGTCCGTGCGATCTCCGGCAACCTCGGCCTGGTGCGCGCCCTGCACTTCCCGCGTGCCTCGCTGCCCATCTCCTTCGCGCTCCAGCAGCTCCAGCAGTTGCTGTTCTCGATGATCGTGCTGTTCTGTGTCGCGGTCGGCTTCGGCAGCTATCCGCGGCTGTCCTGGCTGCTGATCGTCCCCGTGCTGGTGCTGCAGTTCCTGTTCAACACCGGCCTCGCGCTGATCATGGCCCGCATGGGTTCCAAGACCCCGGACCTCGCGCAGCTGATGCCGTTCGTGATGCGGACCTGGATGTACGCCTCCGGCGTCATGTTCTCCATCCCGGTGATGCTCGCCGATCACCCCAAGTGGATCGCCGACATCCTCCAGTGGAACCCGGCCGCGATCTACATGGACCTGATGCGTTTCGCGCTGATCGACGGCTACGGCTCGGAGAACCTGCCCCCGCACGTGTGGGCGGTCGCCGGCGGCTGGGCCGTACTGATCGCGCTCGGCGGCTTCGTGTACTTCTGGAAGGCGGAGGAGAGGTACGGCCGTGGCTGAGGCACTCATCCCCACCGTCATCGCGGACGAACTGCACATCGTCTACCGCGTCAACGGCGCCAAGACCGGCAAGGGCAGCGCCACCGCCGCCCTCAGCCGCATCATCAAGCGAGGCTCCGACGACGCGGCGCGGGGTGTGCGCAAGGTGCACGCCGTCAGGGGTGTCTCCTTCGTCGCCTACCGCGGTGAGGCCATCGGCCTGATCGGCTCCAACGGCTCCGGCAAGTCCACCCTGCTGCGTGCCATCGCCGGCCTGCTCCCCGCGGAGAAGGGCAAGGTCTACACCGACGGCCAGCCCTCCCTGCTCGGCGTCAACGCCGCCCTGATGAACGACCTCACGGGCGAGCGGAACGTCATCCTGGGCGGCCTCGCGATGGGCATGTCCCGCGAGCAGATCAGGGAGCGCTACCAGGACATCGTCGACTTCTCCGGCATCAACGAGAAGGGCGACTTCATCACCCTGCCGATGCGCACCTACTCCTCCGGCATGGCGGCCCGTCTGCGGTTCTCCATCGCCGCGGCCAAGGACCACGACGTCCTGATGATCGACGAGGCCCTCGCCACCGGTGACCGCAACTTCCAGAAGCGCTCCGAGGCCCGCATCCGCGAGCTGCGCAAGGAGGCCGGCACGGTCTTCCTGGTCAGTCACAACAACAAGTCGATCCGCGACACCTGCGACCGTGTCCTGTGGCTGGAACGCGGCGAGCTGCGCATGGACGGCCCGACCGACGAGGTTCTGAAGGAGTACGAGAAGTTCACGGGCAAGTAGTCCGAGACGACCCGGGCCCCGCTGGAACTGCTCCGGCGGGGCCCGGCGTCTGCAAGGGATACCGGGACGCGGCGTCCTTGAGGGAGGCCGGAGCCCGGCATCCGCAAAGGAATCGCCAACTCCGGCAAGGAAGCGTCAACTCCGGCCACCCATAGGAATCTTGGGGGCAATCGGTGCGTTCTTGTGATGTGCAGGACACCCCGACGGAGCATGGGGCGTTGTACAACGTAAGCTGTACCGGTGCCGAATCGCGGCAAGTGGGTCCATAATGCGCGACACCCGGCATCAGCCGCAGACGCCGCCCACTGGGCGGCGTGTCCGAAATAGTGCGTATTGGGTAGGCAGTGTAGAACGGGAGATGTGACGGCCATGGCTACGGAGACTCCCCAGCTCAACCACGCTTCTGCCGTTCCCGCGCCGGGTGACGGGCGGTGACCGAAACCGGGACGGCGCGCACCGGGGACCCGGAGCGCGACACCCTCGACAAGGCCGGCGCCGAGAACTTCCCCGTCGCCCCCTTCTTTCTGCCCAGGGCCTGGCGCGAGGACCTGATGGCCGTCTACGGCTTCGCCCGCCTCGTCGACGACATCGGCGACGGCGACCTCGCCCCCGGCGGCGCCGACGCCCGCCTCCTGGGCGTCCCCCCGCAGGACGCCGACGACCGGCTGCTCCTCCTCGACGCCTTCGAGGCCGACCTCCACAGGGTCTTCGACGCCACCCCGAACCACCCACTGCTGCGCAGACTCCAGCACACCGTCCGCCGCCACTGCCTCACCCCGGAGCCGTTCCTCGCCCTGATCGCCGCCAACCGCCAGGACCAGCTGGTCAAGCGGTACGAGAGCTATGACGACCTGCTCGCCTACTGCCGGCTGTCCGCCAACCCGGTCGGCCACCTGGTCCTCGCCGTCACCGGCACCAGCACCCCCGAGCGGGTCCGGCACTCCGACGCGATCTGCACCGCCCTGCAGATCGTCGAACACCTCCAGGACGTGACCGAGGACCTGGGCCGCGACCGTGTCTATCTGCCCGCCGCGGACATGAAGCGCTTTCACGTCCAGGAGGCGGACCTCGCCGCTCCCACAGCAGGCGCATCGGTGCGCGCGCTGGTCGCGTACGAGGCGGAACGCGCCCGTGATCTCCTGAATGAGGGCACCCCCCTCGTGGGTAGCGTCCACGGCAGGCTGAGGCTGCTCCTCGCGGGGTTCGTGGCGGGAGGAAGGGCGGCCGTCCACGCGATCACCGCCGCCGAATTCGACGTACTTCCCGGCCCGCCCAAGCCCGGCAAGCTCCGGCTGCTGCGCGAGGTGGGCGCGACCCTGCGAGGAGAGGGGTGATCCGGACTGTGGAGTCGGAACCACACGCGTCCCCACCGGTACTCGCCGCCTACAGCTACTGCGAGGCCGTCACCGGGCGGCAGGCCCGCAACTTCGCCTACGGCATCAGACTGCTGCCGACACCCAAGCGCCGCGCGATGTCCGCGCTGTACGCGTTCTCCCGGCGCGTCGACGACATCGGTGACGGAGCGCTCGCCGTCGAGGTCAAGGCGGCCCGGCTGGAGGAGACCAGAGCGCTGCTCACCCGGGTCCGGGACGGCTCCGTCGACCAGGACGACACGGACCCTGTCGCGGTGGCCCTCGCCCACGCCGGGCGGACCTTCCCGATCCCGCTCGACGCCCTCGACGAACTCATCGGCGGTGTCCTCATGGACGTACGCGGCGAGACCTATGAGACCTGGGACGACCTGAAGGTCTACTGCCGCTGTGTCGCCGGTGCCATCGGGCGGCTCTCGCTCGGCGTCTTCGGCACGGAACCAGGGGCGCGCGGCGCGGAACGCGCGCCGGAGTACGCGGACACCCTCGGGCTCGCACTCCAACTCACCAACATCCTCAGGGACGTTCGGGAGGACGCGTTGGGCGGCCGTACCTATCTGCCTGCCGACGACCTCGCGAAATTCGGCTGCTCGGCCGGGTTCGCCGGGCCGCTCCCGCCGGCCGACTCCGACTTCGCGGGTCTGGTGCACTTCGAGGTGCGCCGGGCCCGCGCCCTCTTCGCCGAGGGCTACCGCCTGCTGCCGATGCTCGACCGGCGCAGCGGTGCCTGTGTCGCCGCCATGGCCGGCATCTACCGACGGCTGCTCGACCGCATCGAGCGCGAGCCGGAGGCCGTGCTGCGCGGCCGGGTCTCGCTGCCCGGCCGCGAGAAGGCCTACGTCGCCGTACGCGGCCTGTCCGGTCTGGACGCCCGCCATGTGTCGCGCCGTACCGTCAGGAGGCGTGTCTGATGGACAATCCGGTCCAAGGCGAACCCATCGGGGAAAAGTGGTACGCAACCCTCCGCGACATGGAGGCGTCCCTGACTGCGACGGTCTGCCGCAGGCCGATCCGACACCCCGGCGGACCGGCAGGGGAGGGTGCACGATGACCGACGGCGCACAGTCCGAGGGACTGCTGGACGTGGACGGTACGGGCCGCTCCCGGAGCACGGCCGTGGTGGTCGGCGGGGGGCTGGCGGGCATCACCGCCGCGCTCTCGCTCGCCGACGCCGGCGTGCGGGTCACTCTCCTGGAAGGGCGGCCGCGCCTCGGCGGGCTCGCCTTCTCCTTCCAGCGCGGCGATCTGACCGTCGACAACGGACAGCATGTGTATCTGCGGTGCTGCACCGCCTACCGCTGGTTCCTCGACCGCGTGGACGGCGCCGCGCTCGCACCGCTGCAGGATCGTCTCGACGTGCCGGTTCTCGACGCCGGGGCAAGGCCCGGGCGGCGGCTCGGCAGACTGCGGCGCGACGCGCTGCCCGTACCCCTGCATCTGGGGCGCAGCCTGGCCACGTACACCCATCTCTCGCTCACCGAGCGCGCCGGAGTGGGGCGTGCCGCACTGGCGCTCAAGGCGCTCGACCTCGCGGATCCCGCGCTGGACGAACGGGACTTCGGCAGCTGGCTGGCCGCGCACGGCCAGTCGGCGCGTGCCGTCGAGGCACTGTGGGACCTCGTGGGGGTCGCCACCCTCAACGCGGTGGCCCAGGACGCCTCCCTGGGGCTCGCCGCGATGGTGTTCAAGACGGGTCTGCTGTCCGACCCGGGTGCGGCCGACATCGGCTGGGCCCATGTCCCGCTGGGAGAACTGCACGACCGGCTGGCCCGCAAGGCGCTCGACTCGGCGGGCGTCCGTACCGAACTCCGTACTCGCGTCACCTCCATCTCCCCCCAGGTGAACGGGAATTGGCGGGTCGAGGTGCCCGGTGAGAGCCTCGACGTCGACGCGGTCGTCCTCGCCGTGCCGCAGCGCGAGACGTACGACCTGCTGCCCGAGGGCGCGCTCGACGAGCCCGGGCGGCTGCTGGAGATCGGCACCGCGCCGATCCTCAACGTCCATGTGGTGTACGACCGGAAGGTGCTGAGCAAGCCGTTCTTCGCGGCGCTCGGCTCCCCGGTGCAGTGGGTCTTCGACCGGACCGAGGCGTCCGGGCTGAGCGGGGGCCAGTACCTGGCGCTGTCGCAGTCGGCCGCGCAGGACGAGATCGACGCGCCCGTGTCGGCACTGCGCGAGCGGTATCTGCCCGAGCTGGAGCGGCTGTTGCCCTCCACGCGCGGCGCGGAGGTGAAGGACTTCTTCGTGACCCGGGAGCGTACCGCGACGTTCGCCCCCACCCCCGGCGTCGGACGGCTCAGGCCCGGCGCCCGCACCAAGGCCCCCGGCCTGTACCTGGCCGGAGCGTGGACCGCCACCGGGTGGCCCGCGACCATGGAGAGCGCGGTCCGCAGCGGTATCGGTGCGGCGGCCGCCGCACTGTCCGCTCTGGGCCGGCCCCGAGATCTCCTCTTCGACTACGAGGAGGCAGCGTGACGCTCGAAGCGCACCGGACCGGTTCCCGCGCTCTCGGTACCGCGAACACATCGACATCTGGAGAGACTGTGCCCACTGTGCCCCCGGCCGTGACGGCCGCTGCGAGGACCGCGGTGGACGTGACCGCGCTCCTGGAGCGCGGGCGGACCCTGGCCACCCCCGTGCTGCGGGCGGCCGTCGATCGGCTGGCGCCCCCCATGGACACCGTCGCCGCCTACCACTTCGGCTGGATCGACGCCCACGGCAACCCGGCGGACGGCGACGGCGGCAAGGCCGTACGTCCCGCGCTCGCCGTCATGTCCGCCGAGGTCACCGGCGCCGCACCCGAGGTCGGCATCCCCGGCGCGGTCGCGGTGGAGCTGGTGCACAACTTCTCGCTGCTGCACGACGACCTGATGGACGGCGACGAACAGCGCCGCCACCGCGACACCGTCTGGAAGGTGCACGGCCCCGCCCAGGCCATCCTCGTCGGCGACGCCCTGATGGTCCTCGCCAACGAGATCCTCCTCGAACTCGGCACCGCCGAGGCGGCCCGCGCCACCCGCCGCGTCACCACGGCGACCCGCGCGCTCATCGACGGGCAGGCCCAGGACATCTCCTACGAGCACCGCGAGCGGGTCACCGTCGAGGAGTGCCTGGAGATGGAGGGCAACAAGACCGGCGCCCTGCTCGCCTGCGCCTGCTCCATCGGCGCGGTCCTCGGCGGCGCGGACGACCGCACCGCCGACACACTGGAGAAGTACGGCTACCACCTCGGCCTCGCCTTCCAGGCCGTCGACGACCTGCTGGGAATCTGGGGCGACCCGGTCTCCACGGGCAAGCAGACCTGGAGCGATCTGCGCCAGCGCAAGAAGTCCCTGCCGGTCGTGGCCGCCCTCGCGGCCGGCGGCCCCGCCTCGGAGCAGCTCGGCGAGCTTCTCGCCGCCGACGCCAAGAGCAGCGACTTCGAGAACTTCTCCGAGGAGGAGTTCGCCGCGCGCGCCGCCCTCATCGAGGAGGCGGGCGGCCGGGAGTGGACCGCCGAGGAAGCCCGCCGCCAGCACGGAAACGCCATCGAGGCACTGGACTCGATCCGGATGCCCGACCGGGTGCGGGACCAGTTCGCGGCACTCGCCGACTTCGTCGTCGTACGGAAGAGATGATCGCCATCCCTCAGAAGCCGACCACTATCGGTCGAATAGCCCTCGCGTAGTCGCCGGCCGGTGCCATGTCACCGGACATGCACCGGCCGACGGCTGACCCACCGCAGAGAGATCCGTCCACTGCACGAAGGGGAAGCCATGACAGCGACGACCGACGGAAGCACCGGGGCACCGCTGCCCCGCGCTGCCGCGGCCAGCGACACCGACCACGACACCCCGGTGGCGGCAGGGGTCCAGGACGCCGCCGCGCACGCCATACGGCGCGCCACCGCCTACCTGCTCTCCCGACAGGACGCCCAGGGCTGGTGGAAGGGCGACCTGGAGACCAACGTCACCATGGACGCCGAGGATCTGCTGCTCCGTCAGTTCCTGGGCATCCGGGACGAGAAGACCACCCAGGCCGCCGCCCTCTTCATCAGAGGCGAGCAGCGGCAGGACGGAACCTGGGCCACCTTCTACGGGGGCCCGCCCGAACTCTCCGCCACCGTCGAGGCGTACGTCGCGCTGCGGCTGGCCGGGGACGACCCGGCCGAGCCGCACATGGCGAAGGCGTCCGCGTGGATCCGGGAGCGGGGCGGGATCGCCGCCGCCCGGGTCTTCACCCGCATCTGGCTCGCCCTGTTCGGATGGTGGAAGTGGGACGACCTGCCGGAGATGCCGCCGGAGATCGTCTACTTCCCCAAGTGGATGCCGCTGAACATCTACGACTTCGGATGCTGGGCCCGCCAGACGATCGTGCCGCTGACCGTCGTCTCGGCGAAGCGCCCGGTACGGCCCGCACCGTTCCCGCTCGACGAGCTGCACACCGACCCGGGGCGACCGAACCCGCCCAAGCCCCTGGAGCCGCTGGGGAGTTGGGAAGGCGCCTTCCAGAGACTCGACAAGCTGCTGCACGGCTATCACAAGGTGGCGCTGAAGCGGCTGCGCAAGGCGGCCATGAACAGCGCGGCCCGCTGGATCATCGAGCGGCAGGAGAACGACGGCTGCTGGGGCGGCATCCAGCCTCCCGCCGTCTACTCGGTCATCGCGCTGCACCTGCTCGGCTACGACCTCCAACACCCCGTGATGCGAGCCGGGTTGGAGTCCCTCGACCGGTTCGCCGTGTGGCGCGAGGACGGGGCCCGGATGATCGAGGCCTGCCAGTCGCCGGTGTGGGACACCTGTCTCGCCACCATCGCCCTCGCCGACGCGGGACTGCCCGCCGACCATCCCCAACTCGTCAAGGCCGCCGACTGGATGCTCGGTGAGGAGATCGTCCGGCCCGGCGACTGGGCGATCAAGCGTCCCCAACTGCCGCCCGGCGGCTGGGCGTTCGAGTTCCACAACGACAACTACCCCGACATCGACGACACCGCCGAGGTCGTACTGGCGCTCCGCCGGGTCGAACACCACGACCCGGAACGCGTCGAGAAGGCCATCCGGCGCGGGGTGCGCTGGAACCTCGGTATGCAGTCGAGGAACGGGGCCTGGGGCGCCTTCGACGTCGACAACACCAGCCCGTTCCCCAACCGGCTGCCGTTCTGCGACTTCGGCGAGGTGATCGACCCGCCGTCCGCCGACGTCACCGCGCATGTGGTGGAGATGCTGGCGGTCGAGGGGCTGTCCCACGATCCGCGCACCCGGCGCGCCATCGAGTGGCTGCTCGCCGAACAGGAGCCGAACGGCTCGTGGTTCGGCCGCTGGGGCGTCAACTACGTCTACGGCACCGGCTCGGTGGTCCCCGCGCTGGTGGCCGCCGGACTGCCCGCCGCGCACCCCGCGATCCGCCGGGCCGTGTCCTGGCTGGAGACCGTGCAGAACGACGACGGCGGCTGGGGCGAGGACCTGCGCTCCTACCCCGACCCCGCCGAATGGGGCGGCAAGGGCGCCTCCACCGCCTCCCAGACCGCGTGGGCGCTCCTCGCGCTGCTGGCGGCGGGGGAGCGGGACGCCAAGGCCACCGAGCGCGGCATCGAGTGGCTCGCCCAGACCCAGCGGGAGGACGGCGGCTGGGACGAGCCGTACTTCACCGGCACCGGCTTTCCCTGGGACTTCTCGATCAACTACCACCTCTACCGGCAGGTCTTCCCGCTCACCGCACTCGGCCGGTACGTCAACGGCGAGCCGGCCGTCCTGAAAACCAAGGAAAGCTGATGAACGCGCCCGCCGCCGGGGCCCCGCTGCTGATCGCCTGCGCGCTCGGCATCGAGCAGCTCGCCCTGCGCA
Source organism: Streptomyces sp. CA-210063 (assembly GCF_024612015.1). Classification (NCBI taxonomy): domain Bacteria; kingdom Bacillati; phylum Actinomycetota; class Actinomycetes; order Kitasatosporales; family Streptomycetaceae; genus Streptomyces; species Streptomyces sp. CA-210063. The sequence continues at coordinate 1,058,470 of NZ_CP102512.1, read as the reverse complement.
GCGGTGACCGGGGCGGCGCCGGGGGCCCGGTCACCGTACTGCGCACCGGCATGGGGCCGAGGGCCGCCGAGCGGTCCGTCACCCGACTGCTCGCCGATCCGGGGCTGCGTGACGCGGCCGTGCTGGCCACCGGGTTCTGCGCCGGACTCGCCCCGGGCATGCACCCCGGTGACCTGGTGGTCGCCGACGAGACCCGGGGCCCCGACGGCGCCGTCACGCCCTGTGTGGGCACCGAACTGCTGGTCAAGGAGCTGGTGCGGGCCGTGCCCGGGCGCACGGTCCACACCGGCCCGCTCACCGGATCCGATCACGTCGTACGCGGTCGGGAACGGTCCGATCTGTTCGCGACCGGCGCACTCGCGGTCGACATGGAATCGGCGGTCACACTCCACTGCGCTGTGAGATCGGGCGTACGCCCGGTTGCGGCCGTCCGGGTGGTCATGGACGCTCCAGAACATGAGCTGGTCCGGATCAGCACGGTACGCGGTGGAATATCAGCCTTCCGCGTCCTCCGTGCCGTTCTTCCCGCCTACTACGAATGGCACCGTTCTTTGCTGCTCCCCAGGAGGTGAGCCAGATGGCCATGCCGCTCCGCCAGTCCATCAAGGTGGCGACGTATCTCGCTGAACAGAAGCTCCGCAAGCGGGACAAGTTCCCGTTGATCGTCGAGTTGGAACCGCTCTACGCCTGCAATCTGAAGTGCGAGGGCTGCGGCAAGATCCAGCACCCGGCGGGCGTGCTCAAGCAGCGCATGCCGGTGGCGCAGGCCGTGGGCGCCGTCCTGGAGTCGGGTGCGCCGATGGTGTCGATCGCGGGCGGCGAGCCCCTGATGCACCCTCAGATCGACGAGATCGTACGCCAGTTGGTGGCCAGGAAGAAGTATGTGTTCCTGTGCACCAACGCGATGCTGCTGCGCAAGAAGATGGACGATTTCAAGCCCTCGCCGTACTTCGCGTTCGCCGTGCACATCGACGGGCTGCGGGAGCGGCACGACGAGTCGGTGGCGAAGGAGGGCGTGTTCGACGAGGCCGTGGCCGCCATCAAGGAGGCCAAGAAGCGGGGCTTCCGGGTGACCACCAACTCGACCTTCTTCAACACCGACACGCCGCAGACCATCATCGAGGTGCTCAACTACCTCAACGACGACCTCAAGGTCGACGAGATGATGATCTCGCCCGCCTACGCCTACGAGAAGGCCCCCGACCAGGAGCACTTCCTCGGCGTCGAGCAGACCCGCGAACTGTTCAAGAAGGCCTTCTCGGGCGGCAACCGGCGGCGCTGGCGCCTCAACCACTCGCCCCTGTTCCTCGACTTCCTGGAGGGCAAGGTCGACTTCCCGTGCACGGCGTGGGCGATCCCGAACTACTCGCTCTTCGGCTGGCAGAGGCCCTGCTATCTGATGAGCGACGGGTACGTCACGACGTACCGGGAGCTGATCGAGGACACCGACTGGGACGCGTACGGCCGGGGCAAGGACCCGCGCTGCGCCAACTGCATGGCGCACTGCGGCTACGAGCCGACCGCCGTCCTCGCCACCATGGGCTCGCTGAAGGAGTCCCTGCGCGCCATGCGTGAGACCGTCTCCGGGAACCAGGGGTGATGTGATGACCGCCGTGTCGCTGGGCGTGCCCGAGATGCCTGCCCGACCGGTCGCGGAGCGCCGCCTGACGCGGCGGATCCAGGTCGGTCCGGTGGCCGTGGGGGGCGGGGCCCCGGTGTCGGTGCAGTCGATGACGACGACCCGTACGTCGGACATCGGCGCCACCCTGCAGCAGATCGCGGAGCTCACCGCGTCCGGCTGCCAGATCGTCCGGGTCGCGTGTCCCACGCAGGACGACGCCGACGCGCTTGTGGTGATCGCCCGCAAGTCGCAGATCCCGGTGATCGCGGACATCCACTTCCAGCCGAAGTACGTGTTCGCGGCGATCGAGGCCGGATGTGCGGCCGTGCGGGTGAACCCGGGCAACATCAAGCAGTTCGACGACAAGGTGAAGGAGATCGCCCGAGCGGCGAGGGAGCACGGGACGCCGATCCGGATCGGGGTCAACGCCGGCTCGCTCGACAAGCGGCTCCTGCTGAAGTACGGCAAGGCGACGCCCGAGGCACTGGTGGAGTCCGCGCTGTGGGAGGCGTCGCTGTTCGAGGAGCACGACTTCCGGGACATCAAGATCTCGGTCAAGCACAACGACCCGGTCGTGATGATCGAGGCGTACCGGCAGCTGGCCGCCCGGTGCGACTATCCGTTGCATCTGGGCGTCACGGAGGCCGGGCCCGCGTTCCAGGGCACGATCAAGTCCGCCGTCGCCTTCGGGGCGCTGCTGAGCGAGGGGATCGGCGACACGATCCGGGTGTCGCTCAGCGCTCCGCCCGTCGAGGAGGTCAAGGTCGGCATCCAGATCCTTGAGGCGCTGAACCTGCGGCAGCGGCGGCTGGAGATCGTGTCGTGTCCGTCGTGCGGGCGGGCCCAGGTAGATGTGTACCGGCTGGCGGACGAGGTGACCGCCGGTCTCGAGGGCATGGAGGTGCCGTTGCGGGTGGCCGTCATGGGCTGCGTCGTCAACGGACCCGGGGAGGCGCGGGAGGCGGACCTGGGGGTCGCCTCCGGCAACGGCAAGGGGCAGATCTTCGTGAAGGGCGAGGTCATCAAGACCGTCCCCGAGTCGAAGATCGTGGAGACCCTCATCGACGAGGCGATGAAGATCGCCGAGCAGATGGAGAAGGACGGCGTCGCGTCGGGGGAGCCGGCGGTCACCGTGAGCTGACAACACGGGCTTAAGAGAGCACGGATCGAGAGGGGGCCCGACGTGACGATTCTGGAGAGCATCCGGCAACCGCGCGACCTGAAGGCGCTGACCGAGGCGGAACTCGGTGAACTGGCCGAGGAAATACGGGAGTTCCTGGTGCACGCGGTCGCCAGGACCGGTGGTCACCTGGGGCCCAATCTGGGGGTGGTGGAACTCTCCGTCGCACTCCACCGGGTCTTCGAGTCACCCGTCGACCGCATCGTCTGGGACACCGGTCATCAGAGCTATGTGCACAAGCTTCTGACGGGGCGTCAGGACTTCTCCAAGCTACGCGGCAAGGGCGGTCTGTCCGGCTATCCGTCGCGCGAGGAGTCCGAGCACGACATCGTCGAGAACAGTCACGCCTCCACCGCCCTCGGCTGGGCGGACGGCCTCGCCAAGGCCCGGCAGGTGCGGCGGGAGAAGGGCCATGTGGTCGCGGTCATCGGCGACGGCGCGCTGACCGGCGGCATGGCCTGGGAGGCACTGAACAACATCGCGGCCGCCAAGGACCGGCCGCTGATCATCGTCGTCAACGACAACGAGCGCTCGTACTCCCCGACCATCGGCGGCCTCGCCAACCACCTCGCGACCCTGCGGACCACCGACGGCTACGAGCAGTTCCTCGCCTGGGGCAAGGACCTCCTGCTGCGCACTCCGGTCGTCGGCAAGGAGGTCTACGAGGCACTGCACGGGGCGAAGAAGGGCTTCAAGGACGCGTTCGCGCCGCAGGGCATGTTCGAGGATCTGGGCCTGAAGTACGTCGGCCCGATCGACGGGCACGACATCAAGGCGGTCGAGTCGGCGCTGCGGCGCGCCAAGCGCTTCCACGGGCCGGTTCTGGTCCACTGCCTGACGCAGAAGGGGCGCGGGTACGAGCCCGCGCTCGCCAACGAGGAGGACCACTTCCACACGGTCGGCGTCATGGACCCGCTGACCTGCGAACCGCTCACACCGGCCGACGGACCGTCCTGGACCTCGGTCTTCGGCGACGAGATCGTACGGATCGGGGACGAGCGCGAGGACGTCGTCGCGATCACGGCGGCCATGCTGCATCCGGTGGGGCTCGGCAGGTTCGCGGAGAAGTTCCCCGACCGGGTGTGGGACGTCGGGATCGCCGAGCAGCACGCGGCGGTGTCGGCGGCAGGCCTCGCCACCGGCGGGCTCCATCCGGTCGTGGCGGTCTACGCGACCTTCCTCAACCGGGCCTTCGACCAGCTGCTGATGGACGTGGCGCTGCACCGGTGCGGGGTCACCTTCGTCCTGGACCGGGCCGGGGTGACGGGTGTTGACGGTGCGTCACACAACGGTATGTGGGACATGTCGATCCTCCAGGTCGTGCCGGGGCTGCGGATCGCCGCGCCGCGTGACGCCGAACAGTTGCGGGCGCAGCTGCGGGAGGCGGTCGCCGTCGACGACGCTCCCACGCTGATCCGGTTCCCCAAGGAGTCGGTGGGGCCGGAGATCCCCTCCCTGGAGCGGGTGGGCGGCATGGACGTCCTGCACCGCTCCCCGTCCTCGGACCGTCCGGAGGTGCTGCTGGTCGCCGTCGGCGTGATGGCGTCGGTGTGTCTGCAGGCCGCCGAGCTGCTGGAGACGCGGGGCATCGGCTGCACCGTCGTGGATCCGCGCTGGGTCAAGCCGGTCGATCCGGCGCTGCCGTGGCTCGCCGACGAACACCGGCTGGTGGCCGTCGTGGAGGACAACAGCCGGGCCGCCGGGGTCGGTTCGGCGGTCGCTCTCGCTCTGGGGGACGCCGAAGTCGACGTACCCGTAAGGCGGTTCGGGATTCCGGAGCAGTTCCTGCCGCACGCCAAGCGCGGTGAGGTGCTGGCGGACATAGGTCTCACGCCGGTCGAGATCGCCGGGCGGATCAGCGCCTCGCTGGCCGCCAGGGACGCGTTCGCGAAGGGGGACCTGTCCGAGGCCGAGCTTTCCAAGGAGAAACCGCAATGACCACCGTGGAACCCGCCGCCGGAACCGAGGAGTTCGACCTCGGCAGACTCCTCGCCGAACGCGGTGCCGAGCGCTACGAACTCCACGCCCGGCACCTCAACCACCAACTCCCGCGCATGCTGCACACCATCGGCTTCGACAAGGTCTACGAGCGGGCCGAGGGCGCGTACTTCTGGGACGCGAACGGTGACGACTACCTGGACATGCTCGCAGGGTTCGGGGTGATGGGGCTCGGCCGCCACCACCCCGTGGTCCGCAAGGCGCTGCACGACGTGCTCGACGCGCGGCTCGCCGACCTGACCCGCTTCGACTGCCAGCCACTGCCCGGGCTGCTGGCCGAGAAGCTGCTCACCCACAGTCCGCACCTGGATCGGGTGTTCTTCGGCAACAGCGGCACCGAAGCCGTCGAGACCGCGCTGAAGTTCGCCCGGTACGCCACCGGCAGACCACGCGTCCTCTACTGCGACCACGCCTTCCACGGGCTCACCACCGGCTCGCTGTCCGTGAACGGCGAGGCCGGCTTCCGGGACGGCTTCGCACCGCTGCTGCCCGACACGGCCGTCCCGCTCGGTGATCTCGACGCCCTCGCACGGGAGTTGGAGAAAGGCGATGTCGCCGCGCTCGTCGTCGAGCCCATCCAGGGCAAGGGCGTGCACGAGGCGCCGCCCGGATATCTGCGCGCCGCCCAGGAGTTGCTGCACCGGCACAAGGCGCTGCTGATCGTCGACGAGGTGCAGACCGGGCTCGGGCGGACCGGGGACTTCTACGCCTACCAGCACGAGGACGGGGTCGAGCCCGACCTCGTGTGCGTGGCGAAGGCGCTCTCCGGCGGCTATGTCCCGGTCGGGGCGACCCTCGGCAAGGAGTGGATCTTCAAGAAGGTCTACTCGTCCATGGACCGTGTCCTCGTCCATTCGGCGAGCTTCGGGTCCAACGCCCAGGCCATGGCCGCCGGGCTCGCCGTCCTCTCGGTCATGGAGAACGAGCAGATCGTGGCGGGTGCCCGGGCCACCGGGGAGCTGCTGAAGAGCCGGCTCGCGGCACTGGTCGACAAGTACGAGCTGCTCAGCGAGGTACGCGGCCGGGGCCTGATGATCGGCATCGAGTTCGGCAGGCCCAGGTCGCTGAAGCTGCGCAGCCGTTGGACGATGCTTCAGGCGGCCCGCAAGGGGCTGTTCGCCCAGATGGTCGTCGTGCCGCTGCTGCAACGCCACCGCATCCTCACCCAGGTCTCCGGCGACCATCTGGAGGTGATCAAGCTGATCCCGCCGCTGGTCATCGGGGAGCGGGAGGTGGACCGCTTCGTCGAGGCCTTCACCGAGGTGATGGACGACGCGCACAGCGGGGGCGGACTGATGTGGGACTTCGGCAAGACGCTCGTCAAGCAGGCGGTGGCCAACCGGTAGTGCGCACGGGCCGCCGGTGGTGGGGCCTCGCTGGGCTTTGCCTCTGAGGCAAGAAATTTGCCCCTGGGGCAAGGCTCCGGCTGAATGGAGGCATGAGCCCTTCCGAGGGTACGCACCCTCCCGAGCCCCCGATGGACGGGGAACTGCCCGTCGTCGCTCCGCAGTTGCGCGCGCTGCGCCGCCGGGCCTCCCTCACCCTGGAGGCAGCGGCCCGCGCCGCCGGGCTGTCGCCCGCGCACCTCTCCCGGCTGGAGACCGGGCAGCGCCAGCCCTCGCTGCCGATGCTGCTCGCACTGGCCCGTATCTATGGAACGACCGTCTCGGCACTGCTCGGCGAGAGCGTCCCCGAACGGGACGCCGTACTCCGCGCGTCCGACAGGGAACCCACCAAGGCCGGCGGCTGGACGTACTGGCAGGCGGGCGCGCCCGGGCGCGGGATGCAGGCGCTGCGCGTCCATGTGCCGTACGGCTCACAGGGCGACATCGTGCGCGTGCATCCCGGTGAGGAGTGGCTGTACGTCCTGAAGGGGCGGCTGCGGCTGCGCCTCGGGGACACCACGCATCTCCTCGCGCCCGGGGACAGCGCGCACTTCGACTCGCTGACACCGCACCGCATCGCCGCCGCCGACCGCGACGGCGCCGACCTCCTGTTCGTCCACACCCTGCTGCAGAGCCCGACCGCCGCGCTGTGCCTCGGGCCGACCACTCCTGGAGAGACCCCATGACCGACCTGGAAGAGAAGTTCCCCCGCGCCCTGTGGGTGCGGCTCATCATCTACATCGCGGTCGGCCATCTCTTCGCGGCCTTCGTCTACCTGCTGTTCGAGGTGGGTGCCAAGCAGTAAGTGCGTGGTCCGCGTGGGCCGGTCGCCTAGTCGAGCAGTCGCTCGCGCAGCCGCTCCCGGGTCTGCGGGGTCATCTTCAGGCCCTGCTCCAGATAGGTGTCCACATCACCCCAGGTCTCCTCGACCGTGTCGAAGGCCGTCTGGAGGTACTCGGCGCGGGCGTCGAACAGCGGGCTCAGGAGCTCCATGACCTCCGGGGAGTAGGCGCTCGCGGAGGTGCTGCTGCGGTGCACCTTGTAACGGCGGTGCTTGGCGTTCGACTCCAGGTAGTCGGCGACGATGGCCTCGCGCTCGACGCCCAGGGTGAGGAGGGTGATGGCGATGGAGAGGCCCGCTCGGTCCTTGCCCGCCGCGCAGTGCATCAGCGCGGGCACGCTGTCCTCGGCCAGCGCGTGCAGCACACGGGAGTGCTCGGCCGTGCGGTCCTTGATGATCGTCCGGTAGGAGGCGATCATCCGGCCGGCCGCCTTGCCGTCGTCGAGCAGCGCACGCAGCTGGTCCAGATCGCCGTCGCGGACCATCTTCCAGAACTCGGCGCCGTCCGCGGGGTCGCTGAGCGGCAGATTCACATTGAGCACGCCGGGCAACTCGACATCCGGGCCCTCCAGCTTCTGATCGGCCGCGTTGCGGAAGTCGAAGACCGTGTGCAGGCCGAGGGAGGCCAGGAACGCGGTGTCCTCGTCGGTGGCGTGCGCGAGGTGACCACTGCGGAACAGCACCCCGTGGCGCACCCGACGGCCGTCCACGGTCGGCAGACCGCCCACATCGCGGAAGTTGCGCACTCCGGTCAGCTCGGGCTCGGTCGACGGGACCTGCTGCGTCACTGGGGCTCCTCCCATCCGGCCGCCGGCGCCGATCGTCGACGGGCACGCACTCGGCACCGAGGCGCGCCCTCGACGATACGACATGGGTGCGTACGCCAATGAGTTGTCCACAGGGGCCGCGGCACGGCCCGCGGCAGTTGTCCACAGGTGTCGCGAAGGCCCCGTCGGCAGTTGTCCACAGGTGCCGTGAGCGCCTGCGGCGACCTGCGATGATGTTGAAGCCCGATCGCACCTGTTCGAATCTGTGGGGAACCTGATGTTGGAAATCGGCGCCGAAGGCCGTACCTGGCTTCTTACGGGGCCCAGGAGCAGCTATGCCCTGCGGCTCACGGAGAATGACGAGCTGCTGCATCTGCACTGGGGTCCCCGGATCGCACTCGCCGACGCCGAGGAACTGGCCGGCCGGCAGCAGCTGCCGTACTGGCCGTTCGAGGCCCCGGTCGACGGGCACGAGGAGTACCCCGTCGAGGGCGGCCCCCGCTTCACCCGCCCCGCCCTCTCCGTGCGCACGGACGAGCGGCGCGGCACCGAGTGGACCTTCCAGGAGTACGAGGCCGACGGCGACGAGCTGCGGCTGCGGTTCACCGACGACGGCCTCGGCATCACCCTGCACTACCGGATGCGCGACGACGTGATCGAGCGCTGGGTGACCCTCGCCAATGAAGGACCGGCGGTGGAGCTGCTGCGGGCCGACTCGGCGACCTGGACGCTGCCGCGGCGCGAGGAGGCCTGGCGGCTGTCCCAGCTGCACGGGCGATGGGCGGCCGAGTCCCGGCTCGTGCGCGGGGACCTCACCTACGGCGAGAAGGTCATCGGCAGTCGGCGCGGCCACACCGGGCACCAGCATCTGCCCTGGGTCGCCCTCGACACCGACGCCACCGAGGAGCGCGGCGAGGTCTACGGCTGCGCCCTCGGCTGGTCGGGGTCCTGGCGGATCGCGGTCGCCCAACTCCCGGACGCGCGCGTGCAGATCACCGGGGGCGCCGGATACGACGAGTCCGGTCTGCTGCGGCTGGAGACGGGCGAGACGTTCACCACGCCGCTCTTCGCCGGCCTGTGGAGCGACGGCGGCTTCGGCGGGGCGAGCCGCGCCTGGCACACGTACCAGCGGACGTACGTCATCCCGGACGCGGATCAGGACCGGCCGGTGCTCTTCAACTCCTGGGAAGCCACCGAGTTCGACATCTCGGAGGAGCAGCAGGGGACGCTCGCGCGGCGGGCGGCGGCCATGGGGGTCGAGCTGTTCGTGGTGGACGACGGCTGGTTCGGGACGCGCACCAGTGACCGGGCCGGGCTCGGTGACTGGACCCCCAACCCCGACCGCTTCCCGAAGGGGCTGACGCCGCTCGCCGACTATGTGCACGCCCTCGGTATGCAGTTCGGTATCTGGGTCGAGCCCGAGATGGTCAATCCGGACAGCGAGTTGTACCGGTCGCACCCCGAATGGGCCCAGTTCCAACCGGGACGAAAGCGGACGGAGCTGCGCAATCAGCTCGTACTCAATCTCGCGCGCGAGGATGTTCAGGAATATCTCTGGGAGCAGTTGAACGGGCTCCTCTCCAGCGCGCCGATCGACTATGTGAAGTGGGACTTCAACCGCTGCTTCACGGATGCCGGCTGGCCCGGTGAGCCGTACCCGCAGAAGCTGTGGGTCGAGCACGTGCACGCTTTCTACGCCTTGCTGGACCGGCTGCGGGCCGCGCACCCGGGGGTGGCGTTCGAGTCCTGCTCGGGCGGCGGCGGTCGTATCGACCTCGGGGTGATGGCGCGGACGGACCAGGTGTGGACCTCGGACAACACCGACCCGCTCGACCGGCTCGCCATCCAGCACGGCTTCAGTCAGGTCCACCCGGCCCGGATCATGGCCGCCTGGGTCACCGACAGCCCGAACAATCAGCTCAACGGCCGGGTCAGCTCGCTGCGCTTCCGCTTCGTCAGTGCCATGGCGGGGGTGCTCGGCGTCGGCGGCGACCTCACCGAGTGGACCGAGGAGGAGCTGGCCGAGGCGCGGGACTGGGTGGAGCTGTACAAGGAGATCCGGCCGGTCGTGCAGCGCGGCGACCTCTATCGGCTGAGGCCGCCGACGGGAGGGCTGAGCGCCGTGCAGTACGTCCATGGCGACGAGGTCGTCGTCCTGGCCTGGCTCCAGGCCCAGCATTACGGCGAGCCGCTCGCGCCGCTCCGGCTGCGAGGCCTCGACCCGGCAGAAACGTATGAGTGCCGCGAAACGGGCGAAATGCACCGAGGTGCGGTGCTGTTGCATCACGGGCTGCGGACGGGGCTGCGCGGTGACTTCGATGCGACAGTTATCCGCCTGCGTCGCACTTGAGTGAACTGTCCGAAATAGAGCTGTAATTCCAACAAGCCCCGGAATAAAGCCTACTGGGCCGTAGGTGGGTGAGCAGCGTCATATTCGTGACGTTCCGTTGCCGTCATGTTCACGTAATTCGTATGTGTTTCCAGGGCGGTTGCAAAATGCCGAAGGACGGTCTTTTACGGAGCGTAATCATGAATTGATGTAAGGATCAGGGAGGAAGACGCACAGGAAGTCCCAATGGTTGTCTCTGTGGGCACAAGTCGCTTACGTTCGGCGTCAATCCGGACGGACGCCCAATCCTGCCGCCGACCGGAGCCGCGTACCGACCTGATCCACGGCAGGAGCGGGGGACCCACAGGAATTACCGCCTGTTCCGGTCTCCGGAACGGCTAGGGGTTAAGCCGTGCGCAAGCACGGCCGGGCATCTCCAGTCCGCACCCGACAGCTCACCTCGCAGGCGCCGGAGAGGAATTCGCCCATGCCCGCGAAGGGTAAGCACCGCCGTCCGAAGTCCCAGCGTTTCACCCGCTCCATCGCCGCCGCAGGGACCGGGGGCGCGGCGCTCGCACTGCCGCTGATCGGAGCCGCAGGCGCTCATGCCGCGACCCCGACGGCCGCCGTTTCCGGTGTTTCGGAGAAGACGGCCACGATCGCCGCCGAGAAGGCCACGGCCGAGGCGAGCGCGCGGATGGAGCAGGCCGAGAAGGCCGCGCAGGCGGAGAGGACCGCCACCAAGAAGGCGGCGGCCAAGACCTACTCGGTGAAGGTCGGCGACTACCTCGCGAAGATCGCGGACGAGCAGGACGTCGAGGGCGGCTGGAAGCGGCTCTACTCGGACAACCGTGCGGCGATCGGCTCCGACCCGTCGCTCATCCACCCGGGCCTCAAGCTCAGCATCGGCGCCCGGGCCGCGTCGAGCGGTACACCGGAGTCGTCGACGAAGACCCAGTCGTCGCAGTCCTCGAAGCCCTCCCAGTCGTCGAAGTCCTCCGACTCCTCGGCGAAGGAGACGACGGAGGCGAAGGACACCCAGGCGTCGACCTCCACGTCGAGCGGCCAGTCCTCGTCGTCCAACAGCTCAGGCTTCAGCGTGCCCATCCAGGGCGCCACCGTCGGCACCGCGTACAAGACCGCCGGCAGCATGTGGTCCAGCGGCTACCACACCGGCGTCGACTTCGTGGCCCCGACCGGGACCAGCCTCAAGGCCGTGGGCGCGGGCACCGTCGTCTCCGCCGACTGGGGCGGCGCGTACGGCAACCAGGTCGTCATCAAGCTCGCCGACGGCTACTACGCCCAGTACGCCCATCTGTCCTCGATCTCCGTCTCCGCGGGCCAGTCCGTGAGCGGCGGCCAGCAGATCGGCCTCTCCGGCGCGACCGGCAACGTCACCGGGCCGCACCTGCACTTCGAGATCCGCACCACCCCCAATTACGGTGCGGACATCGACCCGCTGGCGTACCTGCGGTCGAAGGGCGTCAGCGTCTGACGCACCGCCGTTCCACGTAGGCCGGACCCCATGATCCCCGGGGTCCGGCCTTCGTCGTCGGCCGACGACCACTGCGCGGGTCGCCGATGCCGAATGCGCCTGTCCCGAGTCAAGGGGGGCGGCACCACCTTCACCTTCGTCACCGACGGCATCCACAGCGCCCTCGCCCAGGCGAAGGCCGCCGCCGGGGACAGGAGCGCCGACATCGCGGGCGGGGCGAGCACGGTACGGCCGTACCTCGAGGAGGGGCTCATCGACGAGCTGCAGTTGCATGTGGTGCCCGCGCTCCTCGGACACCCCTCGCCTCCCATCTCAAGTACCGCTTCGTGGATCGAAGTCTCGACAGTCGTGCGACGGTGAGGACACAGTGATCCGCAAGCGAACAGAAGGAGCGTCATGACCACTCGCAGAGCCTTCGGAGTCCTCGCGGCCGGTGCCGCTCTCGCGGCATTCGCCCCGGCCACGGTCGCGAACGCGAGGTCGAGCACGAGTGCGTCCCCGCGTCCCCGCCGCGGTCGGCTGATCGCGGCGGACGACTTCCGGCACGGACTCGGGCAGTGGGCCGTGGAGTTGGAGAAGGGCGGTGCGGTCACGGCCTCGCGTGGGGTGCTGGAGGTGGATGTGCCGGCCGGGGCGACGGTGTGGTTCAAGCGGAGGCTGGAAGGGCCGTACGTCATCGAGTACACGGCCACCCCGGTCTCCGAGGGTGGCGTCAATGATCGGGTCTCCGATCTCAACAACTTCTGGAACGCCGTCGACGTGCGGTCGCCCGACGATCTCTTCGCCACTCCGCGCGGCGGTGCGCTTGCCGAGTACGACTATCTGAAGACGTACTACTCCGGCTACGGGGCCAACTACAACACCACGACGCGGCTGCGCCGGTACGTCGGTGAGGCGGGCGTTCGGCCGCTGATCTACGACTACACCGAGCCGCTGCTCGTCGCGAACGAGCCGAATCGTGTGCGGATCGTCTCGGACGGGTCCACCGTGCGGTGGTGGAACAACGGGCGGCTCGTGTTCGACTACGCCGATCCCGACCCGTACACGGGTGGGCATTTCGCCTTCCGGACCACGTGGAGTCACTTCCGGATCGAGGGCTTCCGGGTGTGGAGATCGGTCGGTGGCCGCTGAGTGGTCGAAGGGGTCGGGGTGGCGGTGGGTCCCCATCCCGACCTGCTGTATTCCGGGTTGACCAATACTTGACACGTGGTCTATCTCACCGTCCGTCAACCCCTTATTACGGTCGCGTAGGTCACATCGGAAGGTGAATCATGGGCCGATGTGGCAGACGATTCGAATGACAGCAGATCAATGATCGGGTCGTACGTGGCGGTGGGGGACAGCTTCACCGAGGGCGTCGGCGACCCCGGGCCCGATGGGCGGTTCGTCGGCTGGGCCGACCGGTTCGCGGTGCTTCTCGCGGACCGGGTGCCAGAGGGCGACTTCGACTACACCAACCTCGCCGTGCGCGGGAAACTCCTCGACCAGGTCGTCGAGGACCAGGTGCCGCGCGCGCTGGAGCTCGCGCCGGATCTCATTTCCTTCTGCGCGGGCGGCAACGACATCATCCGGCCCGGCACCGACCCCGACGAGGTCGCCGAGCGCTTCGAGCGGGCGGTCTCGACGCTCACCTCGGCCATCGGCACCGTCATGGTGACCACCGGGTTCGATACGCGCGATGTGCCTGTGCTCCGGCATCTGCGTGGCAAGATCGCCACGTACAACGGGCATGTGCGGGCCATCGCCGACCGGTACGGCTGCCCCGTACTGGACCTGTGGTCCCTCAAGACCATCCAGGACCGGCGGGCCTGGGACGGCGACCGGCTGCATCTCTCGCCCGAGGGGCACACCCGGGTCGCGCTGCGTGCCGGACAGGTGCTCGGCGTCGACATCCCGGCCGATCCCGACCAGCCGTGGCCTCCGCTGCCGCCGCGCGGCACGTTCGAGATGCGTCGCGACAACATCCAGTGGGCGCGGGAGTATCTGGTGCCGTGGATCGGGCGGCGGCTGCGCGGGGAGTCCTCCGGGGACCATGTGTCGGCGAAGGGGCATCTGTCGCCGGACGACATCAAGATGCGGATCGAGTCGGTGGCTTGAGCTGAGCCGCCGCGGACGGTGGGGCGCCTGCGGGGTCGTCTGGGGCCGGGGCCGTGCCGGTGCGTCAGCCCGTCGCCGGGTGCCCTGCGGCCCGGGATCCGACGGTGTGGAGTTCCCCGGGCCGCTGTGTGCGACGGGCTCGACGCACCGGCACGGCCAACTTCCGCCGTCTTGCGGGCGGTACGCAGTCGTGGCATGCATGCGGGCGGGTGGCTGTTTGTCCGGCTCAGCGAGTCGCTGCTGTCAGGGCTTCGCGGTCCAGGCCCAGTTCGCGGGCCAGGGCCTCGTCGGCCCACTCCTGGGCGCGGGCGCGGGAGACGGCTCCGTGGTAGGCCGTCATCTGTACGGCCAGGCCGTCCAGGAGGGCGGTGAGACGCAGGGCTGTCGCCGGTGGGTCCGGGCAGTGGAACTCGGCGGCCGCCACACCGGCTTCGATGACCTCGGTGAGTGCGGCCTTCCACTGTGTGTCCAGGTCGCGGGTGACCTCGCGGAGGGCGGGTTCGCGCAGGGACACCGCCCAGCCCTCGATCCAGAGCCGCCAGCCCTTCGCCTGGCCGGTGGGGGCGTACCAGCGGACGGCTGTTCTGAGCCGGCGCAGTGCGGTCGTGCGGCGGCCCAGCAGCTTGCCCAGGTGGGCGAGGTCGTCCTCGGCCGCGTACCGGAACGCCTCGGCGACCAGTCGTTCCTTGGTCGAGAAGTGGTAGAGCACCAGGGCGTTGCTCACCCCGAGGACGGCGGCCACGTCGGCGATCCGCACCGCCGCGACGCCCCGCTCCTCGATCTGCTCGATGGCGGCGCGGAGCAGCTCTTCACGCCGCTCGGCCACACTCAACCGCACCCTGCCCACGCGGCAACCCTACCTACGCCCGCCGGTGACCACTGTGGTCCTCGAGCCACCCCGGACCGGGCCGGAAGCCGTCAGCGGTACCAGCCGAACCGTTCCGCGATCACCGGCAGCCGGTCGGCGACGACGGCGTGGGCGGCCGCCCGGGGGGTCGTGCCGTCGGTCTCGGCGCGGGAGAGCATCAGGTCGACCAGGGCGCGCATGGAGCGGCGGGTGTGGGTGAACGCCGCGTCGGCGGTGGGGCCGATGTCGCCGAACAGGGTCCACCACCACCAGGCGTTCGTGGCGGAGTTGACCACGACGTCCGGCAGAACGGTGACCCGGCGCGCGGCGAGCAGTTCCTCGGCTTCCGGCAGAACGGGCATGTTGGCCGCCTCCACGATCAGCCGGGCGGTGATGTGCTGTTGGTTGGCGGTGTCGATCGTGTACGAGACGGCCGCGGGGACGAGGACGTCCACGTCGGTGGCGAGCCAGATGTCGCCGGGAGCCTCGTGGTCGTCCGGACGGAGGACTGAGCGGTCGACCGTGCCGTATGTGTCGCGGGCGGCGAGCAGTGCCTCGACGTCCAGGCCGGCGGGGTTGGTGATGGTGCCCTTGATGTCGGCGACGGCGACGATCGTGAGCCCGGCGCGCGCGAGGAAGCGGGCGGTGGCTCCGCCCATGGTGCCCAGGCCCTGCACGGCGACCCGTGTCCCGGCGTACGGCAACCCGGCCCGGTCCAGGGCCGTGAGGACCGACTCGGCGACTCCGCAGCCGCCGACCAGCTCGTCCAGGCCGATGCCGTCCACCTGGACCTGGAAGGCGTCCGTGAGCCGTTGGCGGGCCGTCCGCTCGTCGTCCAGGAGGGGGTAGACGGCCTGGATCGTCGATACGAGGCCCGCCTCGGTGGCCGCCCGGTCCACCAGGTCCTGGGTGAGTCCGAGGTCCTCGCCGGTCGTCCAGAACGTCTCGATGTACGGGCGCATCGCGCGGAGGTAGCGCACCAGGACGCCGTACGCCTGCGGGTCCCGGGGGTCGCAGTCGATGCCGCCCTTGGCGCCGCCGAGCGGGATGTAGCGGCCCTCGGGGTCGTAGTGCAGCGCTTCCTTCATGGTCATGCCACGGGCGAGTCCGGCCACCTCGTCGAGCGTGCAGCCCGGCCTCATCCGCAGTCCGCCGCTGGAGACACCGCGCACCAGCCGGTCCACGACGAGGAAGCCCCGCTGACCCGTGACGTGGTCGATCCAGGTCAGCGACATGAAGGGGGCGGTCATGGGACTCCTCGGGGTGGCCTGAGGCAGCGGATTGGGGAGGAAGTGTGGAGAGGGGGAGAGGGCGAAGGTGGGGGAACAAATGGATCAACTGAATAGTTGGTCAGTATTGCATCGCGCAGTGACGGGTTGGACCGGCGCTGTCAGAGGGGCGGACCATAATGGGATGCCTGAGCGAATCCACCAGGAGGTGCCGTGTCCGGTTCCGGATCCCGTTCTCTGAGCTCGGGGCTGCGCGCAGCGCGGCCCGCCGCCTTCGGCGCGGACCCGAGCGGTGCCCGGCTGGAGCGGATCCGTAGATCCCCGCACTTCGCGAACGGGGTCTTCGTGAACCCCGTGGGCGCCCAGGTCCGCCCCTCCGGCAGCGCCGCGGCGGCGATGGCGAAGAGCTACTTCCGCAAGGACGAGCGCGTCAGACGTGCCCCGGCCGGGCTGATTCCCGTTCACTCCACGACCCTCGCCGACCTGGCCAGGCCCCCGGCGAGCGGTCTGCGGATCACTTGGATGGGGCACTCCAGTGTGCTCGCCGAGATCGACGGGCACCGGGTGCTCTTCGACCCCGTCTGGGGCGAGCGCTGCTCCCCGTTCGCCTTCGCCGGGCCCAAGCGGCTGCACCCCGTCCCGGTGCCGCTGGCCGCGCTCGGCCCGCTCGACGTCGTCGTCATCTCGCACGACCACTACGACCACCTGGACATGCCCACGATCAAGGAGCTGGCCGGCACGGACACGGTCTTCGCCGTCCCCCTCGGTGTGGGCGCCCATCTGGAGCACTGGGGCGTCTCCGCGGACCGCATCCGTGAGCTGGACTGGCAGGAGGCGACGAAGATCGGCGGACTCACCCTGACCGCCACCCCCGCCCGGCACTTCTGCGGGCGTGGCCTGCGCAACACCCAGCACACGCTGTGGGCCTCCTGGGTCGTCGCCGGCGACGAGCACCGGATCTACCACAGCGGCGACACCGGGTATTTCGAGGGCTTCCAGGACATCGGCGCCGAGCACGGCCCGTTCGACATCACCATGATCCAGGTCGGTGCCTATTCGGAGTTCTGGCCCGACATCCATATGACTCCCGAGGAGGGGCTGCAGACCCACCTCGACCTCCAGGGCGGCGGGCTCGGCGGCGTGATGATGCCGATCCACTGGGCGACGTTCAACCTGGCGATGCACGCCTGGGCCGAGCCGGGCGAGCGCATGATGTGGGCCACGCACGGCGCGGGGGTGACGATGGCCGCGCCGCAGCCGGGGGAGCCGTTCGAGCCGAAGAACACACCGCCGGTGAACCCCTGGTGGCGTGCCGTCTCCCAGCAGCCGGTCGGCGGCTGGGCCGCGTGGCCGCCGGTGGGCGAGCAACTGGACCTGGTGGCGGAGAGCTGACGGACCTGTTGGCGGAGAGCTGACGGACCTGTTGGCGGTGAGTTGACGCCCTCGGTGGTGACCGACACCGTAAACAGGTCGAGAATTCTCCCGACAGGGTGATTTCTGGATTGACGGCCGGGGCCGGAGAGCACATTGCTCTCCGGCCCCGGCCGTTTGTTATCGACCCGTTCTGAGCAGCTCTGATCAAAATTCGGCCGTAAAAAGAATCCGACAGGAACATGCGTCCGAAGAATTATCGGCCTGTCGTACGAACCCTCATACCAGAGCGGGACGCATTCCGGAGGTCTTTGTCAACTGCGCACCGCACGTGACGCGTTGGCGACTACTGTGAGTTGCCGTCGGACGACGCTGGGCCGAATTCTTCGACTCTCACGACCGACACGCGATGGCGCATGCCCAAGTCGCCCAGCCGCGGCACCCCCCCCACACCCCAGACGGACCAGTACGAGGACGCTGATGTCTCACCTTCGCGCACCGGCCGCACGCGCAGACCGCCGTGAGGGCGGGCGGCACGGGCGATCGGCCACCCGCGCCGTCCCCTCGCTGCCCGAGATCCACATACGGCCACAGCTGCTGCGCCTCGCGGTCCTGCCCCCCACCGCCGTGGCCCTCAGCGCCTGCGCCGCCGTGCTCTTCACCGTCCGGGCCGGCGGAGCCCGCTTCAGCCTCACCCTGTGGGCGGTACTCGGTGGAACCGCTCTGGTGGCCCTCGCCGGCATCGTGATCGCCGCCGTGGCCGCCGGCCGCACCGCCAAGTCCGTACGCGAACGCCTGGCCGCCCTCCGCCAGGTCAGCACCAAGAGCGAGGACGACCTGCGCGCGCTCGTCGACGCGCTCCGGCGCGGCGACCAGCCGCCCGCGCGAGGACCGCGCGCCAAGCCCGCCGCGGACGCCGACGACTTCGAACTGCTCACCGCCGACCTGGCCCGCGCCCACGACAGGGCCGTCACCGCCGTCGTCCAGGCCTCCCAGCTCTCCAGCCACGCGGGCAGCGAACAGAAGCTCGAAGTCTTCGTGAACCTGGCGCGGCGGCTCCAGTCCCTGGTGCAGCGCGAGATCTCGATCCTGGACGACCTGGAGAACGAGATCGAGGACCCGGACCTCCTCAAGGGCCTCTTCCACGTCGACCACCTCGCCACCCGCATCCGCCGCCACGCCGAGAACCTCGCCGTCCTCGGCGGCGCCGTCTCCCGCCGCCAGTGGAGCAACCCCGTCTCCATGACCGAGGTGCTGCGCTCCGCGATCGCCGAGGTCGAGCAGTACTCCCGGGTCAAGCTGGTCCCCCCGGTCGACGGCACCCTGCGCGGCCACGCCGTCGCCGACGTCATCCACCTCCTCGCCGAACTCGTCGAGAACGCCACGGTGTTCTCCGCCCCGCACACCCAGGTGCTGCTCCGCGCCAACCTCGTGACCTCCGGGCTCGCCGTCGAGGTCGAGGACCGAGGCCTCGGCATGCCCGTCACCGAACAGAACAAGATGAACGCCCTGCTCGCCGACCCCGACCAGGTGAACGTCGCCAGCCTCCTCCAGGACGGCCGCATCGGCCTCTTCGTGGTCTCCCAACTGGCCCGCCGCCACGGCATCCAGGTCCGCCTCCAGACCAACATCTACGGCGGTGTCCAGGCCGCGTTCGTCGTCCCCCAGGGCCTGCTCGGCAGCGAACCGGGCATTCCCGGCGACGTACCGCAGTCCCAGCCGCACGCCCAGCAGACCAGCGGCGTACGACGTCCGACCGCCGGGCCCCGCCACGCCCAACCCGCCCCTGCCCAGCGGGCGTCCGCACCCGGGCCGGCCGACCGCTCGACGGCCGACCGGACCGCCCGGCCCGCGAGCGACCGCTCCGGACGGCCGGCACCCGCGCGCCACGAGCCCGGCCACCGGTCCGCCCCTAGCCCGGCACGTGCCTCCGTGCCCCGGCAGCAGGGGCCGGGCCGGTCCGGCGGCCAGCAGGGACCGGGCAGAGGCAGCGGCGGTCCGGCCCCGCTGCCCGTGCGCGGCGCCCGTGACGAGCGGCCCAACCCGGCCGAGGCCGTGCCCGGCATCCGCCCCGACGACCGGCGGACCGTCGCGGAGAACACCGCGACACCCCCGACCCCACGTGTCGGCGGCGCCGTACGCGGCACCATGGGCAAGCCCCAACTGCCGCGCCGCCGCGCCCAGCAGCACATCGTGCCCCAGCTCCGCGGCGGCCCCGTGCCCATGCCCCGCCAGGACCCCGATCACTACATCGGCCACGACCCCGGCCTGATGGCCGCCTTCCAACGCGGCATCGGACTCGCCGAGGCCCGCCAGATGGAGAGCTCCGACTGGGACACCTCCACACTCGACACGCCCTCCATGGACCTCACACCCCCCGCCCCCGACGCCGCGTCCCGCATCGACACCGGCCCGTTGGACACGGGCTACCCGGCCCCGACGTCACGTGGGGGCACGGGCCGTACGGACGCGCTCCACATGGAGCTGGCCCACATGGACGCGCCCCACAAGGACGCCACCCAGCCCCTGGGCGGACACCCCAGGGGCGTCGCCCCCATAGCCGTACCGCCGTCGGCCCTCGACGCGGCACACGACCTCACGCCCCGGCAGGACGGGAGCACACCGGCCGGATGACCACCCCCCTCACCCCCTTCACCACGGTCCCAACCCCCTCCGCTCCCGCAGACCTTCGTACCCCAAGGAGTCGATCCACCATGGCGAGCGATGCGCCGACCGGCCATGTATCCGATCTCGACTGGCTGATGAGCGGCCTCGTGCAGCGCGTACCGCACACCACGAGCGCGGTGCTGCTGTCCTGCGACGGGCTCGTGAAGTCGGTCCACGGCCTCGATCCGGACAGCGCCGACCACATGGCCGCCCTGGCCTCCGGCCTGTACTCCCTCGGACGCAGCGCGGGCGTCCGCTTCGGCGACGGCGGCGAGGTCCGCCAGGTCGTCGTCGAACTCGCCTCGACCCTGCTGTTCGTCTCCACCGCGGGCTCCGGCACCTGCCTCGCCGTGCTCGCCGGACGCGAGGCCGACGCCGCGGTCCTCGGCTACGAGATGGCGATGCTCGTCAAGAGCGTCCGCCCCTACCTGGTCACCCAGCCCCGTCAAGCCGCCGAACCCCCCGCGATGAGGCCTTGAGCGTGCCCGCGGCCGGCGACGGACCCCTGTACGACGACGCCGCCGGGCGTCTGGTACGCCCCTACACCGTCATCAACGGCCGGACCCGGCCGACCACCGCGTTCGATCTCCTCTCACAGGTGATGGCCACCGGGGCGACCCCCCTCGGCTATCTCGGCCCCGAGCACGCGACCGCGCTCGACCTGTGCCGGGCACCCATCTCGGTCGCCGAGGTCGCCGCCCACTTGAAGCTGCCGGCGGCGGTCACCAAGGTGCTGCTGTCCGACCTCGTCGACTGCGGCGCACTCACCACCAAGCCCCCGGTTTTCCACCACAACCCGACAGACCGGTCTCTTCTGGAGGCAGTGCTCGATGGACTACGACGACAGCTCTGACCCCTTCCCCACCGCACTCAAAATCCTGGTGGCGGGAGGGTTCGGGGTCGGCAAGACGACCTTCGTCGGCGCGGTGAGCGAGATCGCGCCGCTGAGCACGGAGGAACTGCTCACCACAGTGAGCGCCGCCACCGACAACCTCGACGGCATCGAGAACAAGGTCGAGACGACCGTCGCGATGGACTTCGGCCGCATCACCCTCGACCCGCAGCATGTGCTCTATCTGTTCGGCACACCCGGGCAGCAGCGGTTCTGGTTCATGTGGGACGAACTCTCCGAAGGGGCCCTCGGCGCGGTCATCCTCGCCGACACCCGCCGCCTGGAGGACTGCTTCGCCGCGGTCGACTTCTTCGAGCAGCGCGGCCTCGGCTTCATCGTCGCCATCAACGAGTTCGACGGTTCCTTCCGCTACGACGCCGACGAGGTCCGCGCGGCCCTCGACCTCGACCCGGAGATCCCCGTCGTCTGCTGCGACGCCCGTATCTCCAGCTCGGGCGTACAGACCCTGCTCACCCTCGTACGGCACCTCCTCGCCCACACTCCGGCACAGCTGCCGAGCCACGGAGCCCACACGTGACGTACGACCCGCCGCGTCCCGTCGGCCGGCTGCTGCTCACCCCCGAGGACCGGGACGCCCCCGAGCGCGTCGGACGGCTGCGGCTGCTGGGGCTAGGCGAGTACGCCGAACCGGCCTTCGACGCCTTCGCGGACCGGCTCGCCGAGATCGCCTCGGTGCCGTACGCGATGGTCAACTTCATCGACGAGAACCGGCAGTTCTTCGCGGGCCTGCATGTGTCGGCGGAGCCGACGCCCGACATGGCGGTGCTCGGCGCGGATCGTCGCCTGGCCCGTGACCACGGCTTCTGCCCCTATGTGGTGGTCCGCCGCAAGGCCCTCGTCCTCGAAGACGTGCGCGAATACCCGAAGTTCGCGGGAAACCCCGTCGTCGACGACCACGGTATCCGCTCCTACCTCGGCGCCCCGCTGATCGACCGCACGGGCATCGCCCTCGGCACGATCTGCGTCCTCGACGTACAGCCGCGCCCCTGGGGCAGAGCGGGCCTGGAGACCATCAAGGCGATGGCCGCGGAACTGGCCGCGCGGATCGAGGGCCGGGAGGCGTTCCCGTGACGCCGGACGCGGGTGGCACATCATGGCGGATCCCGCGACTCGGCGAGGTGTGAAGGAAAGCTGCGGCGGAGGTTAAGAAAACCTCGATGGACCCGGGGTACCGCCGTACGGCAGATTGATCGGCGATCCCACCCCTCTCCCCGGTACGGGTCCGTTCGCCATGCCTCGCGCCGGGACCTCACCCCACAGGAGCCGTCCGTGAAGGCGCTGGTCAAGGAGAAGGCGGAGCCCGGGCTGTGGCTCGTCGACGTCCCGGAGCCCGGGATCGGCCCCGGCGACGTACTGATCAAGGTCCTCAGGACCGGCATCTGCGGCACCGACCTGCACATCCGGTCCTGGGACGGCTGGGCCCGACAGGCCATCCGTACACCGCTGGTGGTCGGCCACGAGTTCGTCGGCGAGGTCGTCGGGACCGGCCGTGACGTCGCCGACATCCACGTCGGCGACCGGGTCAGCGGCGAGGGCCACCTGGTGTGCGGCAAGTGCCGCAACTGTCTCGCCGGGCGCCGCCATCTGTGCCGGTCCACCGTCGGCCTGGGCGTGGGACGCCAGGGCGCCTTCGCGGAGTACGTGGCGCTGCCCGCGTCCAACGTCTGGGTGCACCGCGTTCCCGTCGACCTGGACGTCGCGGCCATCTTCGACCCGTTCGGCAACGCCGTGCACACCGCGCTGTCGTTCCCGCTGGTCGGGGAGGACGTTCTGATCACGGGCGCCGGGCCGATCGGTCTGATGGCGGCGGCGGTGGCCCGCCACGCGGGTGCCCGCAATGTCGTGATCACCGATGTCAGCGATGAGCGGCTGGAACTCGCCCGCAAGATCGGTGTCAGCCTCGCGCTGAATGTGACGGAGTCCCGGATCACCGACGCACAGCGGGAGTTGGGCCTGCGCGAGGGCTTCGACATCGGCCTGGAAATGTCCGGTCGCCCGGAGGCCATGCGCGACATGATCGCCAACATGACGCACGGCGGCCGGATCGCGATGCTCGGACTGTCCGCCGAGGAGTTCCCGGTCGACTGGTCCCGGATCGTCACCTCCATGATCACCATCAAGGGGATCTACGGCCGCGAGATGTTCGAGACGTGGTACGCGATGACGGTGCTCCTGGAAGGCGGACTCGACCTCGCCCCCGTGATCACCGGCCGCTACGGCTACCACGATCACGAGGCGGCGTTCGCGGACGCGGCGAGCGGCAGCGGCGGCAAGGTCATCCTCGACTGGACCGCGTAAGTCATCTGGATTCCTAGGAGCTCTCTGATGTTCGACTCCGTGCGCGACGACCTGCGCACCACCCTCGACGAGATCCGCGCCGCCGGTCTGCACAAGCCGGAGCGGGTCATCGGTACCCCGCAGTCCAGGGCCGTCGCCGTCACCGCCGGCGGCCGCCCCGGCGAGGTCCTCAACTTCTGCGCCAACAACTACCTCGGCCTCGCCGACCACCCCGAAGTGATCGCCGCCGCCCACGACGCCCTCGACCGCTGGGGTTACGGCATGGCCTCCGTCCGCTTCATCTGCGGAACGCAGGAGGTGCACAAGGAGTTGGAGGCCCGGCTGTCGGCGTTCCTCGGCCAGGAGGACACGATCCTCTACTCCTCCTGCTTCGACGCCAACGGCGGCGTCTTCGAGACCCTGCTCGGCCCCGAGGACGCGGTGATCTCCGACGCCCTCAACCACGCCTCGATCATCGACGGCATCCGCCTGTCCAAGGCCCGCCGCTTCCGGTACGCCAACCGCGATCTCGCCGATCTGGAACGGCAGTTGAAGGAGGCCACCGAGGGCGGTGCCCGCCGGAAGCTGGTCGTCACCGACGGCGTCTTCTCCATGGACGGCTATGTGGCCCCGCTCCGCGAGATCTGCGACCTCGCCGACCGCCACGACGCCATGGTCATGGTCGACGACTCCCACGCCGTCGGCTTCACCGGCCCCGGCGGCCGGGGCACCCCCGAACTGCACGGCGTCATGGACCGCGTCGACATCATCACCGGCACCCTCGGCAAGGCCCTCGGCGGCGCCTCCGGCGGTTACGTCGCCGCCCGCGCCGAGATCGTCGCCCTGCTGCGCCAGCGCTCCCGCCCGTACCTCTTCTCGAACACGCTCGCGCCGGTGATCGCGGCGGCCTCCCTTAAGGTCCTCGACCTCCTTGAGTCCGCCGACGACCTGCGCGTCCGCCTCGCCGAGAACACCGCGCTGTTCCGCAGCCGGATGACCGAGGAGGGGTTCCACATCCTCCCCGGCGACCACCCCATCGCCCCCGTCATGATCGGCGACGCGGCGACGGCGGGCCGCCTCGCCGAACTGCTCCTGGAACGCGGCGTCTACGTGATCGGCTTCTCCTACCCGGTCGTCCCGCAGGGCCAGGCCCGCATCCGCGTCCAGCTCTCCGCCGCGCACTCGACGGCGGACGTCGACCGGGCGGTGGACGCGTTCGTGGCAGCCCGGGCCGAGCTGGAGGCCTGAGCAGGACCTCATCAGGGGAAAAGCGGGCATTTGAGAGAATCGATCCCATGATCGAAGCGCGGCGACTCCACATCCTCCGTGCGGTGGCCGACCACCGCACGGTGACGGCGGCTGCCGCCGCGCTGTACCTCACCCCGTCCGCCGTCTCCCAGCAGCTGACCGCCCTGGAACAGGAGACGGGCCACCGACTGGTCGAGCGCGGAGCGAAGGGCGTACGGCTCACCCCGGCCGGCGAGATCCTGCTCGGCCACACCAACGCGGTCCTCGCCCAGCTGGAGCGGGCGGCGGCGGAACTGGCCGCGTACAGCTCGGGCGCGGCCGGCACGGTCACGGTCGCCTCCTTCGCCACCGGTATCGCCCAGGTCGTGGCGCCCGCGCTGGCCCGCCTCGCCGACTCCGCGCCCGGCATCCGCATCCGCGTCCAGGACGCGGAGGGCGACGCGAGTCTCCCGATGGTCCTGGACCGCCAGGTCGACATCGCCGTCGCCGTCGAGTACCGGGGCGCCCCGGCCGCCGACGACCCCCGCCTCACTCATGTCCCGCTGTACGCCGAGCCCTTCGACGCGGTCGTCCCGCTCACCCACCGCCTGGCCGACGCCGACGAGGTCCCCCTCGCCGAACTGGCCAAGGATCCCTGGATCGGCCCCTACCCCGGCAACCCCTGCCATGACGTCGTGGTCCTGGCCTGCGAGAACGCCGGCTTCCAGCCTCGCCTCGAACACTCCTCCGACGACTTCCGCGCCGTCGTCGCCCTCGCTTCCGCCGATGCCGGTGTCGCCCTCGTACCCCGCTCCGCCCTGCGCGGCATGGACCTCACGGGAGTCGTCGTACGCCCCGTCGACGGAGTGGCCCCCACGCGCCGAGTCTTCGCCGCCGTACGCCGGGGCGCGGAGGGGCATCCGCTGATCCGGCCGGTGCTGGAGGTGCTGGAGGCGCTGGGGGATGCGGCGGAGTGACGGCCCCGGGGATCAATCGGACCGTGGTTGGCGCTGGGAATGATAAGGGCGGCGGCCGCTGGTCGCGCCGCCGGTCGAAGCGTTGCCGTCCACCGCGCCGCCCGCTGACGGGACGGCCGCCTCGGTCACGACCGCCCACCCGACGTGGTCGGTGTGCAGATGGGTGAGCACCACGGTGTCGACTTCAGCCGGGTCGATGCCGGCGGCGGCGAGCGACTCGGGGAGCACACCGGGCACGGGTGCCCATGAGCCGGCCGGGCTGTCCGCCGGACCGATCCCGGCGTCCACGACGGTGAGGCCCTTGTCGCCGCGGATCGCGTACGCGCGGAACTGGAGCCGCCAGCGGCCCTCGGCGTCGACCGCGCCCGGGTCGTAGCGGTCGGCCTCGGCCCACTGCGCGGCCGTGGCCTCGGGGAAGGCCTCGGCGCGCGGGGAGAAGAACGGGCCCTCGCCGTCCGCGAGGGCGATGATCTCGGTCGAGCCGATCCGGAGGCGGGGAACGCTGAGGGACATGGCCGCGATCCTTCCATGCCTTCCGCGCGGGTGATGACTCGTGTGGCGGAGTGAGGGGGCGCACCTTTCTGAGCGACGTCTCTAATTTGGGATATTATCTCGAATATGGGAAGTGCTGAAGAAGCCGTACTGGCCCCCGTGGACCTCCGTCTGGCCGCCCGCCTGGCCGAGCTTCGGGCCCAACACGGTTGGTCGCTCGGGGAGTTGGCGGACCGCAGTGGTGTGAGTCGCTCGACCCTCTCCCGGGCCGAGCGTGCGGAGACCAGCCCCACGGCCGCGCTTTTGAACCGCCTCTGCCATGTGTACGGCCGGACCATGTCCCAGCTGCTCAGCGAGGTCGAGTCCGAGCCCGTCTCCGTCGTCCGCGCGGGGGAGCAGGCCGTCTGGGAGGACAAGGCCTCCGGATTCGTACGGCGGTCCGTGTCGCCGCCGGCGGCCGGGATGCGCGGCGAACTGGTCGAGGGGCGGCTCACGGCGGGCGCGGACATCGCGTACGACGGGCCGTCCGTGCCCGGTCTCGAACAGCACATCTGGGTCCTGGAGGGCACCCTCCACGTCACCGACCGGGACGTCGAGCACCGGTTGGCCGCCGGGGACTGTCTGCGGATGCGGGTGTGGGGGGCGACGCGGTTCCGGAGCCCAGGGCCCGAGGAAGTGCGGTACGTACTGGTGGTGGTGAAGCCGTGAGTGAAGCCGTGAGTGAATCTGTGACTGATGCGGAGACTGACTCGGATGCTGTGGTCGAGTCCGCGGCTGAGCGCGCTGCCGCCGAGCAGGTCGCGTCCGGGATCGTGATCTCCCGGCTCGATGGTCCCAAACTCCTCTCCCTGGTCGCTGAGTTGGCGGATCTGCTGACCGACACCGTGAACAGCGGGGCCTCGATCGGGTTCCTCGCTCCGCTGGATCGGGCGGCGGCCGTCGCCTGGTGGAAGGAGCGCGTCGAGGCGGTGCCGGCCGGTGCGCTCGCCGTGTGGGTGGCGCGTGAGGGGGACCGGGTGGTCGGCACGGTCAGCCTCGTCTTTCCGGACAAGCCCAACAGCCGCCACCGGGCGGAACTCGTCAAGCTGATGGTCCACCAGGATGCCCGTGGACAGGGCCTCGGCCTGGCGCTCCTCGCGACGGCCGAGCGGGCGGCCGTCGGCGCGGGCGTCACCCTGCTCCACCTCGACACCGAGACCGACAGCCCCGCCGAGTACCTCTATGGCAAGGCCGGATGGACCCGGATCGGGACGATCCCCGACTACGCAGCCGACCCGTACGGCACGCTGCGGCCGACGTCGATCTACTACAAGAAGCTGGGAGACGGGACCACGCGGTGATTGTCAGTGGTCAGCGCTACGGTGCGTCTCATGCCGGATGCCGAAGACGTACGACGTGTCGCCCTCTCCCTGCCCGACACCACGGAGAAGGTCGCCTGGAACATGCCCACCTTCCGGGTGGCGGGGAAGATGTTCGCGACCCTGCCGGAGGACGAGACGTCCATGGCCGTGCGCTGCCCCAAGGAGGAGCGCGACGAACTGGTCCTCGCCGAGCCCGACAAGTTCTGGATCGCCGACCACGAGGCGGGCTTCGCGTGGGTGAGGGTGCGGCTGTCCGCCCTGGAGGACGAGCCGGAGTTGCGCGACATCCTCGCCGACTCCTGGCGCCAGGCGGCCCCGACCGGACTCCTTGACTCCTACCCGGAGTTGGGGCTCCCGGCCGCCGACTGACGCGGCTCGGCTTCCTCGGGGCCACCGCCGTCGACCACCTCGCCCTGAAACCCCCTGATCCGCTACCGGAATTCATTCGCAGTGCATCGGCCTTCAGGCCGGTGGTGAAGCGAATCTGACAGGGGCGACGCGGAGCGTCGCAGACTCAGGTCCGGCGGCGCCGGCCACTGCGGTTCTTCGCCTGCGGCGTGGAGCGTCGCGAGGGCTTCTCCCGGCAGGGCCGGGCGGTGTTCACACCGGCCGGTTCTGCTGGGTGACTGTCGATGGCGTCGAAGACCAGGTCGGCGCCCTGCTCCTCCCCGCGCTTTTTGCGGCGCGCGGAGAAGAGGCTGAAGAAGGCCCAAAAGGAACTGTCCCGCAAGCAGAAGGGATCAAAGAACCGGGCCAAGGCCCGCCTCACGGTCGCCCGCGCCCACGCCGAAGTCGCTGACGCACGCCGTGAGTTCCACCACCAGCTCTCCACGAAGCTGATCTCCGAGAACCAAGGGATCGCCGTGGAGGACCTGTCGGTGGCGGGACTGGCCCGCACGAAGCTGGCCAAGTCCGTGCACGACGCCGGATGGTCATCGTTCCTCAGCATGCTGGCGTACAAAGCGGAACGGTACGGCCGCACCCTGGTCAAGATCGACCGGTTCACACCGACCACCCAGACCTGCTCCACCTGCGGCGCCGTGGACGGACCCAAACCCCTGAACGTGCGGGAATGGACCTGTACCGCCTGCGGCGCCGTCCACGACCGGGACACCAATGCCGCGATCAACGTGAAGGCGGCTGCCGGACTGGCGGTATCGGCCTGCGGAGCGCCGGTAAGACCAGGAGCAATCCCGGCACAGCGCGAAGAAACAGGAAGGCACGGATTCCCCACCGAACCTCGTGCCGCGTAGCGGTACAGCAACGATCGAGAAGGCCAGAATCCTCGGGCTTCAGCCCGAGGTGCGAGTCAACACAGGAACTCCGCGATCCGCTCCCGCAACGAGGCCGCGTCCAACCCGTGCGCGGCCACGTGCTCCTCGACCCGCCCGTACCGCCGCAACTCCCGCCGGCCCACCCCCAGCCCGAGCACCCGGTGCGGCACATCGGCGAGCGCGTCGTTCGCGGCGGCCGTCGAGGTGCCCGCCAGATACGGCTCGACGAGGACGACATCCGCGCCCGCCGACTCGGTGGCCCGGCGCAGTGCTGCCGCGTCGAAAGGGCGCACGGTGGTCGCGTACAGCACGGTCACATCGAGCCCCTCCGTCGCCGCGAGGACGGAGTCGAGCATCGGTCCGACGGCGACGACGACCCCGCGGTGCCCCTCGCGCACGGTGAGGAACCGCTGAGCGTCCACCGCGAGCGCCCGCCCGTTGGACTGCACGGACAGCCGTACGTACACCCTGTCGTCCTTGCCCCGGCCCGCGCCGACCGCGTGCCGGAGCAGGGTCTCGGCCTCGTCGGGATGGCCCGGTACATGCACGGTCCAGCCGTCGAGCGTGTCGAGCAGGGCCACGTCGCCGGGTGCCATGTGGGTGTAGCCGCCGGCGGGCCAGTCGAAGGAGGCGGCGGCGCTGACCAGCACCGCGCCCACGTCCTGGTGCCCGAGATCCAGCTTCACCTGTTCGAAGGGCCGCTCCACCAGGAAGCTCGCGAAGGTGTGTACCACGGGCCGTATCCCGGCCAGGGCCAGGCCCGCACCCGCGCCGATCAGCAGTTGCTCGCGGATGCCGACGTTGATCACCCGGTCCGGATGCCTGCGCGACGCCTCCGTGAAGCCGTCTGCGCCGATCTCGGCGAGGACCACCGCGACCCGGGGATCGTCGTCGAGCAGTCGGGAGACGACGGGGGCGAAACGGTCACGCATGGTGTCCATGAGGTCGATTTCCTTTCGGGGGAGGCGGGACAGGGTCCGAGGAGGCGAGCGGCTGTGGGAGCTCAGGCGTTCTTCGGCTCGACGCGGGCCACCACGACCCGTGGCCGCCCCGGATGCGGCGCGGTGAAGGCGGTGTGCAGCGCCTCGTGGTCCCGTCCGTCCACGGTCTCGGCGGACCAGCCCGCCGCCTCGAACCGTGCGGCGATCCCGCCCGGCAGGGCATGGCTGGCGGAGGAGTTGTCGATCACGACCGTATGCAGCCGGTCGAGCCCGGCCGGTCCGGCGTACGCGATCGCCTCGTGATTGCTGCCCTCGTCCAGCTCCGCGTCCCCGATCAGCACCCACACCGCCGGGCCGACCCGCCCCTGGGCCCGCAGCCCGAGCGCCGTCCCGACCGCGATCGGCAGCCCGTGCCCGAGCGACCCGCTGCCGATCTCGGCGCCCGGCACCAGCACCCGGTCCGGATGGTGGCCGAGCGGCGAGTCGTACGAGCCGAAGCCCGGCAGCCAGCCGACCGGCAGGAAGCCCTTGGCCGCCAGCACCGCGTAGTACGCCATCGGCCCGTGCCCCTTGGACAACAGGAACCGGTCCCGCTCCGGGTCCGCCATCCGCCCCGGCCCCATCCGCAGCACCCGGTCGTAGAGCACCCACAGCACGTCCAGCGTGGAAGTGGCCGCCGGCCCGTGCTTCTCGTCGCCCGTCAGCAGCCCCATCAGCAGGGGCAGATCCGCGAACCCGTACGTACGCTCCGCTGTCGTCGTCATACCGACGACGTTGCAACCTCAACCGAACTTCAGGTCAAGCGGCGGCGGAGGATGCCCGGCGCCCCCGCCGATAACGGGTGCGCGACCACCGGCCCGAGTGCGGTATTGTTTCCGTGCGCGTTCAACCAGGGGAAACCCCAGGTCAGACGGGCAACGGGACGTGGCGCAGCTTGGTAGCGCACTTGACTGGGGGTCAAGGGGTCGCAGGTTCAAATCCTGTCGTCCCGACTCGAAGGAGTCGCAGCTCAGGGGCTGTTTCGGAGCAATCCGAGACAGCCCTTTGGTCATTCTTGGGGAATCTCAGCGCACCCGCAGGACGTCGAGCGCTGTGAGGGCCACGTGCAGTTCGGTGCGTTGCTCGCCGGATTCGAGGTCGCAGTCGAGGATCCGCTCGATGGTGCGCAGGCGTTGGTAGACGGTCTCGCGGGACAGGCCGCCGGAGCGGGCGGCCACGGTCTTGTTGCCTGCCGCGTCCAGGTAGTGGCGCAAGGTGGTCAGCAGGTCCGTGCCGTGGCGGGCATCGTGGTCGGCGAGTCGGCCGAGCCGGCGTTCGGCGTAGTCCTGGATCCGGGTGTCTTCGCGGAGTGCGAAGAGGAGACGGCGCAGGCCGATGTCGGATCGTTCGTGGTAGGAGCGTCCCGTCGGGAGCGGCCGGCCGGGCTCGGTCGCCTCGGCGACGCGGGTCGCGTCGCGGAAGGAGCGAGCGACGCCGGTGAGGTCGGTCGCCTCACTGCCCGCACTCACCGTCGTCCCCGGCACCAGGTCGAGTGCGGTGCGGCTCAGATCTTCGACGACGGGTCGCCACGGCTGGTCCGGGCGCAGGGACAGGAGGATGCCGAGGCGGGGCGGTCCGAGGAGGCCGAGGAGGGCCTGTGTTCCCTTCTTCCTCAGCTCCTCGGAGAGGAGTTCCTCCGCCTTCGCCGTCTCGTCCTCGTGAGGGACGTCCACGAGCACGGCGACGAAGCGGGAGTCCTGCGTGGGCAGTCCCAGCGCGGCGACCCGGGCGTCGGCGTCCGCGGGCGAGCCGTGGCGCTGTTCGACGAGGTCGCGCAGGACGCCGCGGTGTGCGGCGCGTTCCCACGGGGTGGGGTGGGTGAGGCGGGCGATGGTGAGGGCCATCGCGGTTCTCTCCAGGACCGTCACGTCTTCGGAGCCGAACGGTCCGAACCGGCCGAACGGGCCGAAGGGCGAGGGAGCGGCCGGCCCGGGTGACGCGGGGAGCATGGCCACCCTGCCCCAGCGTTCACCCTGGTACTCCACGGGGGCCACGAGCCAGCCCTCGGGACCGGAGACGGAGGTGTGGTGGACGGGCCGCGTCGCCCGGGACCGCTGTTCCCAGTCGGTGAGCGCCGCCCCGACCGTGTCGCCGGAGGGCTCGCAGATGAGTGCCTGGTGGACCAGGTTCTCCAGTACGACGGTGTGGCCGCTCATCTCGGCGGCGGCACGTACGACGTCCTGGGGTCCGGCGCCGCGCAGGGTGAGGGCGCTGAATGCCTCGTGGACGCGCTGGGTCCGCCGCATCACCTCGGCCTGGTTGCCGAGGATGAGGGCGTGGACGACCTGGGTGACCTCCAGGAAGTTGACGTCCTTGGCCAGGGTGACGAGGGGGAGGCCGCGGGCCTGGCAGGCGTGGACCAGAGCCTCGGGCGGGCGGTGGTAGCGGCGGACCAGTTCGATGACCAGGGCCGCCGCGCCGACGTCGGCGAGTTCGTCGACGTAACGACGGACGCCGGCGGGGCTTTCGGGCAGGGGCATGCCGGTGGTCAGGACGAGTTCGCCGCCCTTGAGGAAGGAGGCGGGATCGGTCAGCTCGGTGATGTGGACCCAGCGGACGGGGCGGTCGAGCCGGGCCGTGCCGGTGACGACCTGGGGCTGCCCCGCGGCCAGGACGGGGAGGGTCAGGGCGTCGCCCACGGTGAGCGGACGGCCGACGGCATCCAGGTCCGCTCCCGGAACGGAGGTGTCAGGGCCGTCGGCGTCGGGCCCTGGAGCCGTGTGGTGGTTCTCGCTCACGGTGCCTCCCTGGGGGTCCCTGCTCGCTGACCCCGAGCGTTCGGGGAGTGCCCCGTCACTGTGACAAGCCTCGCTGACCTGCGCAAGAGCCCTGAGAGCGCGCCTGCGAGGAAGACGGGAGGGGAAGCGGGCCCGGCGCGCCTGACACAACGTCCGGATACCGCGTCGCGGCCGGACAGATCGCGCGTTGGCGCCGCCCCGGCCCGCGGACATGCTCAGGGAGACCGGAGCAGACCGCCGAACCCGCCGGGAGACGAACATGACCGCACTGTCGCCGCACCTTCGCCAGGCCACGCCCGTGGTGGCGGTCCGGGGCGAGGGCGTCCACCTCTACGGCGAGGACGGCCGCCGCTACCTCGACTTCACCGCCGGCATCGGCGTCACCAGCACCGGGCACTGCCACCCCAAGGTCGTGGCGGCCGCCCAGGAGCAGGTGGGCACGCTCGTCCACGGCCAGTACACGACCGTCATGCACCAGCCGCTGCGGCGCCTCGTCGAGAAGCTCGGCGAGGTGCTGCCGACCGGCCTGGACAGCCTGTTCTTCACCAACTCCGGCAGCGAGGCCGTCGAGGCCGCGCTGCGGCTGGCCCGCCAGGCCACCGGCCGCCCGAACGTCATCGTCTGCCACGGCGGCTTCCACGGCCGCACGGTCGCCGCCGCCTCCATGACGACGTCCGGCACCCGCTTCCGGTCCGGCTTCTCCCCGCTGATGAGCGGCGTCGTCGTCACCCCCTTCCCGACGGCCTACCGCTACGGCTGGGACGAGGAGACCGCGACCCGCTTCGCCCTGAAGGAGCTGGACTACACCCTCCAGACGATCTCCTCGCCCGCCGACACGGCCGCGATCATCGTCGAGCCGGTGCTGGGGGAGGGCGGCTACGTGCCCGCCACCCGCGCGTTCATGGAGGGGCTGCGGGAGCGGGCCGACCGCCACGGCTTCCTGCTGATCCTGGACGAGGTGCAGACCGGCGTCGGCCGCACCGGCCGCTTCTGGG
This sequence comes from Streptomyces sp. CA-210063, assembly GCF_024612015.1. NCBI lineage: Bacteria > Bacillati > Actinomycetota > Actinomycetes > Kitasatosporales > Streptomycetaceae > Streptomyces > Streptomyces sp. CA-210063. The sequence goes on along the minus strand of NZ_CP102512.1, from coordinate 1,025,409 downwards.
GCCACGACCACTTCGGCGTCACCCCGGACATCCTCGTCACCGCCAAGGGCCTGGCCAGCGGCTTCCCGCTGTCCGGCATCGCCGCCTCCGAGGAGCTGATGACCAAGGCATGGCCCGGCTCGCAGGGCGGTACGTACGGCGCCAACGCCGTCGCCTGCGCGGCTGCCTGCGCCACCCTCGACGTCGTACGCGACGAGAAGCTCGTGGAGAACGCCGAGGCCATGGGCGAGCGGCTGCGCCAGGGTCTGGAGGCGGTGGCCGACCGCACGCAGGGCATCGGCGACGTGCGGGGCCTCGGGCTGATGCTGGCCACCGAGTTCGTCACCGAGGACGGCAGCCCCGACCCCGAGACCGCCGCCCGCGTGCAGCGCGCCGCCGTCGACGAGGGCCTGCTCCTGCTGCTGTGCGGGGCCTGGAACCAGGTCGTACGCATGATCCCGGCGCTCGTCATCGACGAGACCGCGGTGGACGAGGGCCTCCAGGCGTGGGCGACCGCGGTGGAGGCCGGCACATCGGGAGCGGCACGGCGATGACGGACACCACCACGGCCCTGGAGCCGCTGGTCGCGCGGCTCCACGAGAGCGCTCCCGGCCTGCGGGTGGAGACCGGCCCGGGCTCCACCGGTCCCTACGCCTACGACGCCTCCAACTACCGGGTCCCGCCGCGGGCCGTGGTGTTCCCCCGCAGCGCCGACGACGTGGTCGCGGTGGTGCGGGCCTGCCGGGAGGCGGGCGTCCCCATCACCGCGCGCGGCGGCGGCACCAGCATGGCGGGCAACGCCGTCGGACCGGGCGTCGTCCTGGACTTCTCCCGGTACATGAACCGGATCCTGGACATCGACCCGGTCGCGAGCACCGCACGTGTCGAGGCCGGCGTGATCCTGGACGCGCTGCGCGGCGCGACCGCCCCGCACGGGCTCACCTTCGGCCCCGACCCCTCCTCGCACAGCCGCTGCACCCTCGGCGGCATGATCGGCAACGACGCGTGCGGCAACCGGTCGGTGCGGCACGGGCGTACCAGCGGCCACATCGAGGCGCTGGAGATCGTGACGGCCGACGGGGTGCGGGCCGTCGCCGACCGCAGCGGCCTGCGCGCCGCCGACCCGGCCGACGAGGACGCCGCCCAGCGTGTCGCCCGCCTGGAAGCGGACGTACGCCGCCTGATCGACGCCAACCTGGCGCCGATCCGCACCGAACTGGGCCGCATCCCGCGCCAGGTCTCCGGCTACCAGCTGCACCGTCTGCTGCCCGAGCACGGCTTCGACATGGCCCGCGCCCTGGTCGGCACCGAGGGCTCCTGTGCGGTCGTCACCGCCGCGACGGTCCGCCTGGTGGCGACCGCACCGGCTTCCACGCTGCTGACGCTCGGCTACGACGATGTCGTGGACGCCGCCGAGGACGTCCCCGAGATCCTGCGCTGGAACCCCACCGCCGTGGAGGGCATGGACGAGGCGATCGTCGCCACCATGCGCGCCCGGCGCGGCCCGGACTCCGTGACCGGACTGCCCGAGGGGCGGGCCTGGCTCTACGTCGAACTCGACGGCGACGACCGGACGGCGGTCGACGCCCGCGCCGCCGAACTGCTGGACGTGCTCAAGGCACAGGGCCGGACGACCGGCGGACGGGTCGTGCGGACCCCGGCCGAGCGGCGCTCCCTGTGGCGGGTCCGCGAGGACGGGGCCGGGCTCGCCGCCCGCTTGGTGGACGGGGGAGAGTCCTGGCCCGGCTGGGAGGACGCGGCGGTCGCGCCCGAGAACCTGGCCGCCTACCTGCGGGACTTCCGCAAGCTGCTCGCCTCCCACGGCCTGACCGGTGTGCTGTACGGGCACTTCGGCGCGGGCTGTGTCCATGTGCGCATCGACTTCGACCTCGCCACGGACACCGGCCGGGCTGCGACCCGCCGCTTCCTGGCCGAAGCCGCGGCCCTGGTCGTCGAGCACGGCGGCTCGCTGTCGGGCGAGCACGGTGACGGGCGGGCGCGCGGTGAGCTGCTGGCGGTCATGTACAGCCACCGGATGATCCGGGCGTTCGCCGCCTTCAAGGAGATCTTCGACCCCGAGGGGCTGCTCAACCCCGGCGTCATCGTGGCCCCGGCCCCGCTCGATGCCGACCTGGCACTGCGTGAACTCCCGCTCCTCGAAACGACGTTCACCTTCCCGCACGACGAGGAGGGCTTCGCCGGCGCCGTACGCCGCTGCGTCGGAGTCGGCCGCTGTCGCAGTGACACGGGCGGTGTGATGTGTCCCAGCTACCGGGCCACGGGCGAGGAGAACGACTCCACCCGGGGCCGGGCCCGCCTGCTCCAGGAGATGGTGCGGGGCGGCACGGTCCAGGACGGCTGGCGCTCGACGGAGGTGCGCGACGCCGTCGACCTGTGCCTGTCCTGCAAGGCGTGCTCCAGCGACTGCCCGGTCGGCGTCGACATGGCCACGTACAAGGCGGAGTTCCTGCACCAGCACTACAAGGGCAGGCTCCGGCCCCGTTCCCACTACTCACTGGGCTGGCTGCCGCTGACCTCCGCCCTCGCAGGATTCGCCGCCCGACCTCTCAACGCCCTGCTACGCGGACCGGTCGGCAAGCTGCTCGCCCGCCTCGGCGGCGTGACCACCGAGCGCCGGATCCCGGCTTTCGCCTCCCGTCGCGCCCGGCGCGAGGTCCTGCGGGCGGCGAAGACGGACGCACCGGCGAAGGCCCTGCTCTTCGTCGACAGCTTCACCCGCGCCTTCCGCCCCGAGGTGGCGGGTGCCGCGAGTCGCGTGCTCGCCGACGCCGGCATTCCCTGCACGGCGGAGGACGGTCTGTGCTGCGGCCTGACCTGGGTCAGCACCGGGCAGTTGTCCACCGCGCGCCGCGTCATGGCCCGTACGGTCGCCCACCTGGACAACGGCGACGACCGGCCCATCGTCGTGGCCGAACCCAGCTGCGCCGCCGCCCTCAAACGCGATGTGCCCGAACTGCTCGGCACCGACGCCGCCCAGCGCGTCGCGGCCCGCGTCCACACCCTCACCGGCGCCCTGACCGACCTGGCCGCGCCGGACTGGACCCCGCCGGAGCTGCCGGACAACGTCGTCCTGCAGACCCACTGCCACGAGTACGCCACCTTCAAGGGCCGTCACCCCCGCGATCTGCTCGGCCGCCTCGGCGTACGGAAGGTCGACGAGGCGGAGGGCTGCTGCGGACTCGCCGGGAACTTCGGCTTCGAGGAGCAGCACTACGACACCTCGATGGCCGTCGCCGACCTGGCCCTGAAGCCACGCCTCGACGCCGTCGACCAGGCCGCGGCGACGGTCGTGGTGGCCGACGGCTTCAGCTGCGCCACCCAGATCGACCATCTCGCCGGTGACCGGGGCATCCGCGCCCTGCACCTGGCGGAACTCCTCGACCCCGCTGCCGATCAAGCCGCTCAACCAGGAGGAACCCCATGACCGACACACCCACGCAGTTGTTCATCGGCGGGGCCTGGGTGGACGCCGCGGACGGCGCCACCATGCCCGTCGACGACCCCGCGACCGGTGAGATCCTCTGCCATGTCGCCGACGCCGGCGCCAAGGACGCCCAGCGCGCGGAGGAGGCGGCCGTCCAGGCGCAGGAGGAGTGGGCCCGTACGGCGCCCCGCGCCCGGAGTGAGATCCTGCGCCGGGCATACGAGATCATCCTCGACCGTACCGACGAACTCGCCCACTTGATGACGTCCGAGATGGGCAAGCCGCTGGCCGAGGCCAGGGGAGAGGTGGCGTACGCGGCCGAGTTCTTCCGCTGGTTCTCCGAGGAGGCCGTCCGTATCGAGGGCGGCAACGGCGTCCTGCCCGACGGCCGCAACCGCATGCTGCTCTCCCGCCGCCCGGTCGGCCCCTGTCTGCTGATCACCCCGTGGAACTTCCCGCTGGCCATGGGCACCCGCAAGATCGGCCCGGCGATCGCCGCGGGCTGCACGATGGTGCTCAAGCCGGCCCCGCAGACCCCGCTGTCCAGCCTGGCTCTCGCCGCGATCCTCAAGGAGGCCGGGCTGCCGGACGGCGTGCTGAACGTCGTCACCACCTCCCGTGCGGGGGAGGTGTGTGAACCGCTCCTGCGCGGCGGGCGGATTCGCAAGCTCTCCTTCACCGGCTCCACGCAGGTCGGGCGGCTGCTGCTCGCCCAGAGCGCGGAGGCGGTGGTCCGGACCTCGATGGAGCTGGGCGGGAACGCGCCGTTCATCGTCTTCGAGGACGCCGACCTGGACAAGGCGGTCGACGGCGCGATGGTCGCCAAGATGCGCAACATGGGCGAGGCGTGCACGGCGGCCAACCGGTTCTTTGTCCACACCTCCGTGGTGGAGGAGTTCGGGCGGCGTCTGGCCGAGCGCATGGGCGCGCTGGTCGTGGGCCCCGGCACCCGGGACGGCGTCGACGTCGGCCCGCTGATCGACAGGGTCGGACGGGCCAAGGTCGAGGAACTCGTGGCCGACGCGGTGGAGCGCGGCGCGCGGGTGCTCGTCGGCGGCCGTACACCCGAGGGGCCGGGCTGCTTCTACCCGCCGACCGTGCTCACGGACGTCGCCTCCGACAGCCGCCTGATGGACACGGAGATCTTCGGCCCCGTCGCGGCGATCCTCACCTTCGACGACGCGGACGAGGTCGTGCGCCGGGCCAACGACACCCCCTGGGGCCTCGTCGGCTACGTCTTCACCGAGGGCCTGGACCGTGCCCTGAGCGTCAGCGAACGCCTGGAGGTCGGCATGGTCGGCCTCAACACCGGTCTCGTCTCCAACCCGGCCGCCCCGTTCGGCGGCGTCAAGCAGTCCGGACTGGGCCGCGAGGGCGGCCGGGTCGGGATCGACGAGTTCCTGGAGTACCAGTACCTCGTGGTGCCCGTGCGATGACGGCGGCGGTCCTGCCCTGACATACGCCCCATCGCGCACCGCGCGGGCCACCCCGTGTCCGGCCGAACCGTCCTCCCGGGCAGGCACGGGGAGTGCCGCACGCAGGCGGTCCGGGCGGGCACGGGGAGTGCCGCACGCATGCGGTCCGGGTGGCCGGAGCCGCCGCCCTCAGCGCAGGTGGCGCGCGGTGATCTCCGCCGCCGTCTCGCTCACCAGCTGTCCCAGCTCGGCGAGCCGGCCGGGCTCGAAGCGGGAGTCCGGCAGCGAGACGGCCACCGCGGCCAGCGGGACGCCGTCACCGTCCAGGACGGGGGCCGCGATGGCGCAGACACCCTGGAGGTACTGGTTGTGGTTCACGGCGTATCCACGTTCTTTGACCCGGTCGAGCTCCGTGCGCAGCTCGACCGGGTCGGTGATGGTCTCCTCGCCGTAACCCTCGAACGTGCCCGTCGCGAACTCGTCGACCTCGCGACTCGGGAGATGGGCGAGGATCGCGTGCCCGGTGGCCGTGGCGTGCAGGGGTGAGGTGTCGCCGATGGTGTGGAAGGTCCGTACGGGGTGGTCGCAGTCGACGCGGTCGACGACGACCATGCTGTGCAGTGCGTCGGGCACCGACAGGTGGATGGTCTCGTTCACGGTGTCCCGGAGTCGGATCATGGGTTCGCGGGCGGCGGCGAACAGGCTGGAGCCCTGGAGGGCGGCGGGTCGTACGGCCAGGACGCGGGCGCCGATCTCCCAGCGGGTGGTGTCCTTGCGGTTCGCGCGCAGCCAGCCCGCCTCGTTGAGTGTGACCAGGGTGCGCTGCACGGTCGACTTCGGCATGCCGAAGAGCTTCGTCAGCTCACCCACGGTGACCGGCTGATGTTGGGCGACCGCTTCCAGGATGCGCAGTGACCTGGTGACACTCTTCATTTCCATCCGGTGCCCCCGTCAGGCGCGTGGCTTCGTCGTGCTCACCTCTTGACTCCCTTTTCGGAGCCGCGTGGTGCAAGATCCGTGCCGGATTCTAGCATGGTGTTCCACAATATGGCACGGCTGGCCAACGGGCTGGGAGCCCCTTGCGGGCCACTGCCTTCCCCTCAGGCGCCCAGCAGGCGCCCGGTGATCTCCGCGGCCGTGCCGGCGGCGAGGTCGCCCCACTCGGGCACCCGGTCCTCGTCGTACCGGGAGTCGGGCATCGAGATGGCCACGGCGGCCAGCGGTGTCCCGCTCTCGTCGAGCACGGGTGCGGCGAGGGCGCACACGCCCGGCCGGTACTGGTTCCGGTTGATCGCGTAGCCGTCGGCGCGGATCCGGTCCAGGTCGGCGCGCAGTTCGTCGGGGTCGGCGGGGGTCGTGTCGCTGAAGCGCTCCAGTCCCCGCGTGATGAGTTCCTCGACGTCCCGCTTCGGAAGGTGGGCGAGGATCGCACGTCCGGCGGCGGTGGCGTGCAGGGGTGAGGTGTCGCCGATGGTGTGGAAGGTCCGTACGGGGTGGTCGCAGTCGACGCGGTCCACCACGACCACACACTGCAGTGCGTCGGGCACCGACAGGTGGATGGTCTCGTTCACGGTGTCCCGGAGTCGGATCATGGGTTCGCGGGCGGCGGCGAACAGGCTGGAGCCCTGGAGGGCGGCGGGTCGAACGGCCAGGACGCGGGCGCCGATCTCCCAGCGGGTGGTGTCCTTGCGGTTCGCGCGCAGCCAGCCCGCCTCGGCCAGTGTGACCAGGGTGCGCTGCACGGTCGACTTCGGGAGACCGAAGAGCTTCGTCAACTCCCCGACGGTGACCGGCTGATGCTGGGCGACCGCCTCCAGGATCCGCAGAGACCTGGTGACGCTCTTCATTTCCATCCGGTTTCCCCCTGTTAATCCTCGGAATTTCCGATGAACACCCTCTTGACTCGCCTCCGAGCCACTGTCATTCTCTGTGCCAGATTCTAGCACAGCGTTCCACAATGTGGCACGGCCCAGCGGGAAGATCCCGGAGACGCGGGCCGGCACCGCGATACACGGTGGCTGTGAGCCGTGGGCCCGCAGGAGGGCCCGGCCCCCGTTCAAACCACCTCGAATCGACCAGCCTCGCGTCGGGCGCCCAGCATGCGCCTCGGCGATACGAAAGGAAAGTCCTGTGTCAGCTGCCAGGAAGCGCGTCGCCGTCGTCGGCGTCGGAACGATGGGCAGCCAGGCCGCCTGGCGGCTGGCGGCCCGGGGCGCCGAGGTCGTCGGGTACGACCGGTTCGCCCCCGGCCACGACCGCGGTGCCGCCGGCGGCGAGACCCGGATCTTCCGCAGTGCGCACTTCGAGGACTCCCGGTACGTCCCGCTGCTCCAGCACGCCGACGGCCTGTGGGAGCGGCTTCAGCAGGAGACCGGCCGTGAGCTGCGCCGACTGACCGGGTGTCTGCTGATGGGGCCGACCGGGCACCAGCAGATGGCCACCGTCCTGGAGTCCATCGCGGAGCACGGCCTCGACCACGAGGTGCTTGACGCCGAGCTTCTGGCGAAACGATTCTCCCACTATCGGATCGAGGACGGCGACGTGGCCGTGCTCGACCGCCGCGCCGGTTTCATCCGCCCGGAGCTGACCATCCAGACCGCCGCCCGCCGCGCCGAGCAGCTGGGTGCCGTCATCCACCGCTACAGCACGGTCCGCGAGATCGTCCCCGTCGCGGGCGGCGTCGAGATCCGCACCGACTCCGGCAGCGAGCGCTTCGACACCGTCGTCGTCACTCCCGGCCCCTGGGTCAACGACTTGCTTCCCGACCTGCCGTGGGAGGTGGACGTCCGCCGCCTCGTCAGTGCCTGGTACGTGCCCACCACCCCCGACGCCTGGTTCGGCGAGGAGCGCCCTGCGTTCATCCGTACCGCGCCCACCCACTGCTACGGCCTGCCCTCCCCGGACGGCGTCTCCGTCAAGCTCGGCCTGTCCCGCGCCCTGCACCGGCCCGCGGGCGACCCCAACCAGCTGGATCGGACCGTACAGCCCGAAGAGCTGGACATCTTCTCCGAGTTGATCGCGCGTTACCTGCCGGACCTGCACCCGGACCCGACCCGGCTCTCCGTCTATATGGAGGGCTACACCGAAAGCAGCCGCCCCCTGGTCGGCCCCCTGCCCGGCGCCGAGAACGTCATCCTGCTCGCCGGCTTCTCCGGCCACGGCTTCAAGCTCTCGCCCGCCTTCGGCGACATCGCCGCCGACCTCGCGCTGGACGGCACCTCGCCCCAGCCCATCGACTTCCTCTCCACCGTCGGCCGTACGGAGGCATGACCATGAACGACGCCACCCTCTTGGTCGGTTCCCTGCACGCGCAGTCCGGCACCAAGGCCCGCGGCACCGTCAGGGCCGACCTCGGCACCCTCACCGTCGACATTCCGCTGACCCTGGTCAACGGCTCCCGCCCCGGACCCCGGGTCGTCATCACCGCCGGTGTGCACGGCGGCGAGTTCACGCCCATCGACGCGGTCGTACGACTGGCGGACAGGCTGGACCCCGCCGAGGTGCACGGCCAGGTGATCATCTGCCCCGTCGCCAACCCTCCCGCCGTGTACCAGGGCCGCCTCAACGTCTCCCCGGTCGACGGCGTGAACCTCAACCGCGTCTTCCCCGGCGATCCGGCCGGCGGCCCCACCGAACGGCTGGCCGCCTGGCTCTTCACCCACCTGGTCGACGCCGCCGACGTCTACGTCGACCTGCACTGCGGCGGCATCGACCAGGTCCTGCGGGACTTCGTCGGCTACCGCCTCACCGGTGACCCGGACCTCGACAAGGCCACGGCCGAACTGGCAGGCTCCTTCGGTATCGAGGACGTCGTCCTCGGACCGAAGGCCGACGGCGGCAACAGCCACGCGGCCGCCGCCCGCCGGGGCATCTCGGCGGTCCTCGTCGAGGTGGGCTCACTCGGGCAGCGGGACGAGCCCACGGCCCTGCGCCGCGTCGACGGACTCCTCACGGCACTGCGCCACCTGGGCGTCCTCGACCAGGACGGCTCCGCCCCGGCGCCGATCCGCGAGTGGGTCTGGTCCGCCGGTGTCACCGCCGAGGCCACCGGCCTGTGGTACCCGGAGTTCTCCTTCGACGCCGACGTCATCGGCGAAGTGGCTCAGGGCGACATCCTCGGCCGCATCGTCGACCCGGCCGACGGCACGGAGCACACGGTCCACGCCCCGGCCGGCGGACGGATCTTCTACGGCATGCACGGCCTCACCGTCGCCCCCGGCGCCGAGCTCGCCGCCCTCGCCGTGCCGTGGGACCCCGACACGGCCGCGCGCCCCGACACCCTCCGGACCCCTGGCGCGGGCCACGGATCCGACGAGGCGGCCCCCCGCCCGTAGCACCCCGACCCCTGCTCGTAGCGCGCCCCACCCCCCTGCTCGTAGCGCGCCCCACCCCCCCTGCTCGCAGCGCGCCCCACACCCCCCTGCTCGTAGCGCCCCACCCCCTGCCCCCCTTCCCAGCAGCACCACCCAGGAGGCACACCATGAGAGACGCCCGGATCGACCGTCGGCTCTTCCTGCGCGGAGTCGGCGGAGCCACGGCGGGTCTCGCCGCCGCGTCCGCCCTCAGCGCCTGCGGCACCGGCACCAGCCGGTCCGTCGCCGACGGCAGTGGCAAGAACTCCAAGACGCTCGTCGTCCGCAACAGCGGTGGCACCTACGGAGACGCCAACCAGAAGGCGGTCTACGACGCGTTCACCAAGGAGACCGGCGTCCAGATCAAGGTGGTGAACATCGCGTACGCCCAGCTGCTCGCCCAGATCAAGCAGGGCCGCCCGCAGTTCGACCTGATCGACACCTCCATGGCCGACATCGTGCGCTTCAAGGACGAGGACGCCACCGAGGAACTCGACTACGACCGGCTGAAGAGCACCAAGAACACGGGCATCGCCGACTCCCTGATGACGACCCACGGCGTCGGCAAGAACTACTGGGCCAGCGTCATGGCGTACCGCACCGACGCCTTCGACGGGAAGAAGCCCGAGAGCTGGGCGGACTTCTGGGACACCAAGGCGTTCTCCGGCAGCCGCGCCCTCCAGGCCCGCGACGCCGACCTGCCCGAGCTGGAGTTCGCCCTCCTCGCCGACGGTGTGCCCCTGGACAAGCTGTATCCCCTCGACGTGGACCGGGCCTTCAGGTCCCTCGACAGCATCAAGGGATCCGTCCGTAAGTACTGGGACACCGGTGCCCTCCCCGGCCTGCTGCTGGGCCGCGAGGAGGTCGTCGCCACCAGTGTCTGGCACGGCCGTCTCGACGCCCTGATCAAGGGCGGCTCACCGATGGCGTACCAGTGGAACGGCGCCCGCCGGCAGAGCAACGGCTTCTGCGTCCCCAAGGGCGCGGCGAACCCCGACGCCGCCTACCAGCTGATCGACTTCGCGCTGCGGCCCGACATCCAGGCCGCCTACGCCGAGGTGTACCCGATGGCGCCGGTCGTGCCCGCCGCCTACAAGAAGCTGTCCTCGGCCGCCGCCGGCAACCTGGCCAGCTCGCCCGAGCACCTGAAGTCCGGGTTCGACCTGGACGTCGAGTGGTGGATCAAGAACGAGGAAGCCGTGTCCAAGCGCTGGCAGGAGTGGGTCAATGCCTGAGCTGCACCTGAAGTCCCAGCCCCAGTCCTCCCCGGCGGTCTCCCCGCCGCCGGGGACCGGCACCGGAAAACCCCTCTCCGTCACGGACCTGCGCAAGACGTACAGCGGCGTCACCGCCGTCGACTCGGTCTCCATGGAGATCGCGGGCGGCGAGTTCGTCACCTTCCTGGGGTCCTCCGGCTCCGGCAAGACCACCACCCTGATGATGATCGCCGGGTTCTGCGAACCCGACTCCGGCAGCATCGTCGTCGGTGGCCGTGACGTGACCCGGCTCGCCCCGCAGAAGCGCGGCCTCGGCTTCGTCTTCCAGCAGTATCTGCTGTTCCCGCACATGACGGTGTGGGAGAACGTCGCCTTCCCGCTGCAACTGCGCGACATCCCCAAGGCGGAGCTGCGTCGCCGCGTCGGCGAGACGCTGGAGATGGCCGGACTGTCCGCCCTGGCCCGGCGCCGGCCGCGCGAGCTGTCCGGTGGCCAGCAGCAGCGCGTCGCGCTGTGCCGGGCCCTGGTCTACCGGCCCCCGGTGATCCTCATGGACGAGCCGCTGGGCGCCCTCGACAAGAAGCTGCGCGACCAGCTCCAGACCGAGATCAAGCGCATCCAGCAGGAACTCGGGCTGACCGTCATCTATGTGACGCACGATCAGGAGGAGGCGCTGGTCCTGTCCGACCGGATCGCGGTGATGCGGGACGGGCGGATCGATCAGTTCGACACCCCGCGCGAGCTCTTCGAGCGCCCGCGCACCCCGTTCGTCGCCGACTTCCTCGGCGCGGCCAACTTCCTGTCCGGCACCGTGCAGCAGCAGACGTCCGAGCAGACCCTCGTGCGGCTCGACACGGGAGGGCTGCTCAAGGCCCGCCCGCAGTCGGGAGCGGAGGGAGCACGGGTACGGGCCGCGGTGCAGCCCGGCCGGCTCGGGCTGTGCGCACCCGGCGACGGGTTCTGTACCGGGACCGTGGAGACGGTCACCTACGTCGGCACCCTCGTCCGTGTCACCGTCCGCCCGGCGGGCGACGCCGACACGGGCCTCGTACGGCTGGAACTCCCGGCCGGACGCGCCCCCGTCCTCGGCGAGCAGGTCAGCCTGACGGCCCACCCCGACGACGTCAGCCTCTTCGCGGTGGAAGGAGGCGGGTGAGCATGGCCGGATCCCTCCTCGCCCCCGCGCCCCCGGCCCCGGGCCCCGCGACCCCCGCCGCCCGCAAGGGCCGGCTGCACCGGCTGCGCCGCGCGCTGTCCGAGCGTCGCACCCGCTTCGGGCTGCTCAACGCCGCCCCCGTCGTCATCTATCTGCTGGTGCTGTTCGTCTACCCGATCTTCAGCACCCTGCTCCTCAGCTTCAAAGGCGAGGACGGCGGCTGGACGCTGTACTGGTACGCGAACGCCCTCCAGGGCTCCAACCTGGACGTCCTCCTCACCACCCTGCGGATCTCCGCCGAGACCTCGCTGCTGAGCCTGGTCATCGGGTTCCTGCTGGCCGCCGCCGTCTCCCGGCTCAAGCCACTGTGGGCGGGCCTGGTGATGATCATCGTCATCGTGCCGCACTTCATCAGCGCGCTGGTGCGCACCTACGGCTGGATCATCCTGCTCGGTGAACACGGCGTGGTGAACAACGCCCTGACGGACCTCAAGTTCCCCGGCGCACCCTTCCAGTTGCTCTACAACGAGATCGGTGTCGTCATCGGCACCACCTCCGTGATGCTGCCGTACACCGTGCTGCTGCTGTACGCGGTCATGAAGGGCATCGACCGCAGGCTGCCGGCCGCCGCGGCCAGCATGGGCGCGGGACGGCTGACGATCTTCCGCCGGGTCTACCTGCCGATGGTCGCTCCCGGCCTGGTCAACGCGGGCATCCTGTGCTTCATCCTCTGCCTCGGCTACTACCTCACCCCCGCCCTCATGGGCGGCCCGAAGCAGACCATGGTGGCCTCGCTCATCAGTGAGCAGGTGATGAAGCAGAGCCAGTGGAACGGCGCCGCCGCGCTCGGCATCATCCTGCTGGTCCTCACCTTCGCGGGTCTGCTCCTGCTGCGGCTGATCAAGGCCCTGAGCGAGGCCGCGAAGAATCGAGGTATCTCATGATCGCGCTGCGCTCGACCCTGGCCGGGCGGATCTTCCTGACCGCCGCCTCCACGCTGATCCTGCTGTTCCTCGCCCTGCCGATCGTCCTCATCGTCGTCACCTCCTTCGGCAGCGACGCGTTCGGCTCCTTCCCGCCGGACTCCTGGACGCTCAGCTGGTACACGTCGCTGTTCGCCGACGGCAGCAAGTGGCCGGCCGCGCTCTCGCTGAGCGCCCTGGTCGCCTCACTGACCACCGTGTTCTCCCTCGGCCTGGGCATCACGGCGGCGACCGCGCTGGTCCGCAGCAACCTGCCACTGCGCTCGGCGGTCTACGGACTCGTCCTGGCACCCCTGGTGATCCCCCAGGTGGTCGTCGCGCTCGGGCTGTTCCTGCTCTTCGAGCCCGCCGCGATGCTCGGCAGCCCGATCGCCATCGCCCTCGGCCACACCGTGCTCGCCTCACCGATCGCGGTGATGATCCTCATGGCCACGCTGAAGGGCATCGACGAACGGCTGGAGGACGCGGCGGCCAGCATGGGCGCCGGCCGCCTGACCGTCGCCCGGCGCATCACACTCCCGCTGGCCATGCCCGGCCTGATCGCCGCCGCGATCTTCTCGTTCATCACCAGCTTCGACGAGTTCTTCATCTCCATGTTCCTGTCCTCGGTGGACACCGTGACCCTGCCGGTCCAGGTGTTCAACGTCCTCCAGTTCGATGTCGACCCGTCGGTGACGGCCGTCAGCGCGGTGCTCATCGCGGTCGCCGTCCAGGCCCTCGCCCTGGTCGCCGCGGTACGCAGGCTCGGCGGCGCCGGCAAGCAGGACGGTCTGCTGCCGACGGAGCCCGCCATGGGCCTGTCCACCGGGAGTGACCCCGAATGACCACCAGCACCCGCACCCCGGCCGGTGAACTGTCCGCCACCGCGGCCAGACACCTGCTCCTCAACATGACCCCCAACGGCTCGCTCGGCCCCGAGGGCGAGAACCTCCTCGTCGTCCGGCGGGGGGAGGGCCCGTACGTCGACGACGCCGACGGCAGGCGCTACATCGACGGTCTGTCAGGGCTGTACTGCTGCCAGCTCGGTTACTCCTACGGCCCCGAGTTCGCCGAAGCCGCCGAACGGCAGCTGCGCGAGCTGTGCTACAGCCCGCTGTGGACCTCCTCCGCACACCCGACGGCGATCGAACTCGCCGAACGGCTGGCCCGGATCGCCCCCGTCGACATCGAGCACACCTTCTTCTCCAGTGGCGGCGCCGAAGCCGTCGAGACCGCCTGGAAGATCGCCCGCCGCTACCACGCCCTGCGCGGGGAGCCGGGCCGGGTGAAGGCGATCGCCCGGCGCGGCGCCTACCACGGTCTGACCATCGGCACCCTGTCGCTCACCGACGACCCCGGGCTGACGGAGCCGTACGGCCCGCCGGCGATCGAGACCCGGTTCGTGTCCCACACCAACCGGTTCGGTCTCGCTCCCGAGTACGTCGACGACGAGACGTTCAGCTCCCGCCTGCTCGCCGAGCTGGAGGCCGCGATCCTGGCCGAGGGCCCGGAGACGGTCGCGATGCTGATCGCCGAGCCGGTGCAGAACCGGGGCGGCTGCATCACCCCGCCCCACGGTTACTGGCAGGGCCTGCGGGCGCTGGCCGACCGGTACGGCTTCCTGCTCGTCGCCGACGAGGTGATCACCGCCTTCGGCCGGCTGGGGGAGTGGTTCGGCGGGGACCGCTACGGCGCCCGCCCGGACCTCGTCACCGTCGCCAAGGGCATCACCGCCGGATACGCCCCGATGGGCGCGACTCTGGTCAGTACCGAGGTCGTCGATGTCATCAACCGGCCCGGCGCGGTCCTCAACCACGGCTACACCTTCGCCGGGCATCCGCTGAGCGCGGCCATCGCTCTGCGCAACCTGGAGATCATGGAGCGGGACCGGATCCTGGAGAACGTCCGCGGTCTCCAGGACCACCTGGCGGGCCGGATGGCGTCCCTCGCGGACCTGCCGATCGTCGGCGACGTCCGAGGTGCCGGGTTCTTCTACTCCTGCGAGCTCGTCGGCGACCTCGACGGCGGCGGCTTCAGCGACACCGCCCGCGCCGAGCTGGTCGGCGACCTGATCCCGCGCCGGATGCGCGAGGCGGGCCTGCTGGCCCGCGTCTACAACCGGTCCGCGCCGCTGGTCCAGATCGCGCCCCCGCTGATCAGCGACCGCGCCCTGCTCGACACGATCGCCGACATCCTCGCGCAGACCCTCGCCGAGGCGTCCGCCCGCCTGTGACACCTGCTGTGGAAAGGAACCACATGTACTCCATCGGTCCACTGACCGTCGCCCCCGGCGAACGCGCCCAGGGCCTCATCCCGGTCGGCACCAGCAGCTACGGAGTGGAGCTCGGCATACCTCTGATCGTCGTCAACGGCGTCCAGGACGGCCCGGTCCTGTGCGTGGACGCCGGCGTGCACGGCGACGAGTACGACGGCCAGGAAGCCGTCCGCCGGGTCCTCGCCGAGATCGACCCGGCCACCCTGCGCGGCACCGTCGTCGGCATCCCCTGCCTGAACACCCCGGCCTTCGAGGCGGCGGCCCGCACCAGCGGCCTCGACCACCTCAACCTCAACCGGATCTTCCCGGGCGACGCGGAGGGCTCGTACTCCCAGCGCCTGGCCGCCACCTTCGTCGAGAAGGTCGTCCCCGCCATCGACGCCCTGGTCGACCTGCACACCGGCGGCGCCTACGGCGAGATCGCCCCGCTCGTCATCCTCCAGGGCGGCTACGAGGACCTGGCGACGGACCTCGCCCTCGCCGCCGGGCACGAGCTGGTCTGGAAGGGCGGCAAGTGGGGCGGCACGGTCCGCCACCCCACGCTCGCGGCCGGCAAGCCCGCCATCACCATCGAGGTCGGCGGCGGCACCTACCGCGAGGCCAACGTCGAGACGCACATGAACTCGATCCGCAACGTCCTGCGCCAACTCGGCCTGATCGACGGTGAGGCGGAGCTGCGCGACACCTACACGACCGTCTCCGGCACCTTCGCCCGCTCCGCCTCCGGAGGCTTCTTCGTCGCTCGCGCCGAGCCGGGCGAGACCTGCAAGGAAGGCGACCTGATCGCCACCATCACCGACCACTACGGCAACACCCTGGAGGAGGTCGTCGCCCCGCAGGAGGGCATCGTGCTCTGGGTGCGCCGGATCCGTACGGTCCGTCCGGGCGACGAGGTCGTCATCTTCGGTGAGGTCCAGGGGGAGATCCGGCCATGAGCGGTGAACTGCGGCTGACCGAGCTGCTGATCGACGGCAAGCAGGTGCCCGCCGCCGACGGACGCTCCTTCACGGTCCTCGACCCGTCGGACGGCACGGCCATCGCCCAGGTGGCGCTGGCGGGCAAGGCGGACGTGGACCAGGCGGTGGCGGCGGCCCGCTCGGCCCTCACCTCTCCCGCGTGGGCCCGTATGCGGGCGGCCGACCGGGGCCGGGTCCTGTACCGGATCGCGGAGGCCATCCGCTACCAGGGCGAACGGCTGGCCCGCCTGGAGAGCCAGGACGTCGGCAAGCCGCTCCGCCAGGCCAAGGCCGATGTCGAGGCGGCGGCCCGCTACTTCGAGTTCTACGCGGGCGTCGCCGACAAGCTCGGCGGCACGACGATCCCCCTCGGGCCCGGCCTGATCGACTACACGGTCCGTGAGCCGATCGGGGTCTCCGGCCAGATCATCCCGTTCAACTACCCGCTCCAGAACACCGCTCGCGGGTCCGCCCCGGCACTGGCGGCGGGCTGCACGGTGGTGCTCAAGCCGTCGCCGGAGGCACCGCTGACCCCGCTGGAGATCGGCAGGATCGCCCTGGAGTGCGGTCTTCCGCCGGGCGTCCTGAACGTCGTCCCCGGCGACGGCGAGACCGGCGCGGCCCTCGCCGGGCACCCGGACATCGACCAGGTCACCTTCACCGGTTCGGTGCCGACCGGCATCAAGGTCGCCCAGGCCGCCGCGGCCAACGTGGTGCCCTCCGTCACCGAGTTGGGCGGCAAGTCCCCGGTCGTGGTCTTCGCCGACGCCGACTTCGACCTGGCGCTGACCGCCGTCGCGGCCTCGGCCTTCGGCAACGCCGGCCAGACCTGCTCGGCCGGCACCCGGCTGCTGCTCCAGCGCGGCGCCGAGGAGTTCCTCGACAAGCTGGTCGCACACGCGGCCTCACTGCGCCTGGGCCCCGGACTCGCGGACCCGGACATCGGTCCGCTGGTCGCCGCCCGGCAGCGCGACCGGGTGCTGGGGTACCTCGAAGTGGCCCGGCAGGAGGGCGCCGTGGCACGGGCCGGTGGCGGTGCGCCGTCCGACCCGGCCCTGGCCGACGGCTACTACGTCGAGCCGACCGTCCTCACCGGTCTGACCAACGACGCCCGGTGCGCCCGCGAGGAGATCTTCGGCCCCGTCATCACCGTCATCGAGTTCGACGACACCGACGAGGCCCTGGACATCGCCAACGACAGCCCGTACGGCCTGGCTTCGTACGTCTGGACGCGCGACATCGACAAGGCGATGCGCCTCGCCGAGGGCATCCGGGCCGGCCAGGTCTACGTCAACGCCACCGGCGTCGGCACCGGCGTCGAACTCCCCTTCGGCGGCTACAAGCACAGCGGCTGGGGCCGGGAGAAGGGCCTCGCGGCACTCGACAGCTACACGCAGACCAAGAACGTCTGCATCGGCTTCGGGAGCCGGTCATGAACGCCTTCAGAGGAGCCCGGTCATGAGGTACCGCGCGCTCGGTGAGCGCGGCCCGACCGTCTCCGTCGTGGGGGTGGGCGGCAACAACTTCGGCTCCCGCCTCGACGAGGACGGCACGAAGGCGGTCGTCCACGCGGCCCTCGACGCCGGGATCACCCTGTTCGACACGGCCGACATGTACGGCGGGTTCGGTGAGAGCGGCACCGGACGCGGTGACGGCGAACGGCTCCTCGGCGCCGCCCTCAAGGGGTACCGCGACGAGGTCGTGCTGGCCACCAAGTTCGGCATGCAGATGGGTCCGGAGGCGGACCCGCACGGCCCGCGCGGCTCCCGCCCCTACATCCGGTACGCCGTCGAGGCGTCGCTGAGCCGCCTGGGCACCGACCGGATCGATCTGTACCAGTACCACGAGCCGGACGGCGTCACCCCGCTGGAGGAGACCGTCGCCGCCCTGCGGGAACTGGTCGACGAGGGCAAGATCGGCCACCTCGGCTGCTCCAACCTCCCGGCCGAGGACCTCAGCGACGCCTTCGTCTCCACCCAGGCCCGCTACCACCTGCTCGACCGCGGTGTGGAGCAGGACCTGGTCCCGGCCTGCCTGCGCCACGGCGTCGCCCTGCTGCCGTACTACCCGCTGGCCAACGGCCTGCTCAGCGGCAAGTACCGGCGCGGCGAGGAGCCCCCGCCCGGCAGCCGCCTGTCCTGGCGGCAGGGCTGGCTCACGGACGCGGCCCTCGACAAGGCCGAGGCGCTCACCGCGTACGGCGCCGAACGCGGCCTGACCCTCCTCCAGGTCGCCGTGGGCGCACTGGCCGCGCTCCCCGCCGTCGGCTCCGTCATCTGCGGCGCCATGACCCCCGAGCAGGTCACCGCCAACGCGGCGGCGGCCGACTGGATCCCCGACGCGGCCGACCTGGCCGCACTCGACGCGATCGTCACCCCCGGCGAACGCGTCGTCTGAAAGCCCCCACCCCGCCCCCTGGAAATCCGGAAACCCGCGAGACTGAGGCGAACACCATGCGAGAGATCGTCACCTTCGACGCCTATGCGACCCTGATCAACTTCGAGCTCGCCCCCACGACCCTGAAGGTCCTCGAGGACCGGCTGGACCTGGACAACCTGGACGTCGACGAGTTCCTCGACGACTTCCGCGTCATGCGCTTCCAGGCCGTCCTGGAGGCCTACCGCCCCTACCACGAGATCCTGCACTCCAGCCTGCGCAACGCCATGCGCCTGCACGGCCTGGAGTACCGCGAGTCCGACGGCGACGCCCTGGTCGAGGCCGTCCCCACCTTCGGTCCCTGGCCGGAGGTCCCGGACGCGCTGCGCGCCCTGAAGACCAAGTACGAGATCGCGATCATCTCCAACACGGACGACAACATGATCGCGCGGAACGTCGAGAACATCGGCGTCGAGTTCGACTACGTCATCACCGCCCAGCAGGCCGGCGCCTACAAGCCGGACCGCCAGACCTTCGAGTACGCCTTCAAGACCATGGGCGTCGAGCCGTCCCAGGTCATCCACACCGCCCAGGGCTGGGAGTACGACCACATCCCGACCCGCGACCTCGGCCTGAAGCGCCGGGTGTGGATCAACCGCTACGGCCGCCCGGGCAGCGCCGACTACCAGCCGTACGACGAGCTGCGGGACCTGTCGGGCCTGCCGAAGCTCCTCGGCTGCTGAACCTTCGTACGGATGTGAGGACGCACGCCATGAAGCAGATCCCCTACTGGCTGGACACAGCCCCCGCCCTGCCCGACCGTTCCGGAAAGGACCTGCCCGACGAGGCGGACGTGGTGGTGATCGGCGGCGGCCTCACCGGTCTGTCCACCGCCTACCACGCCGCCCGCAAGGGCGCCCGGGTCGTCCTCGTGGAGAAGGACAAGGTGGGCTCGGGCGCCTCCGGGCGCAACGGCAGCATGTGCACCCAGGGCATCACCATCGCCCCCGCCGAGGCCCGCAAGCGCTACGGCCAGGAGCGCGCCCGCGAGCTGTACAACGCGTTCCGCGAGGCGGTCGACGTCGTGGAGGAGCTCACCCACACCGAGAACATCGACTGCGACTTCAACCGCTCGGGACGCCTCGGCGCGGTCTGCAAGCCCCAGCACTTCGAGGGCCTGCGGGCCAAGCAGCGCGACCTGGCCGAGAACTTCGGCCACGAGACGGTCGTCCTGAGCAGGAGCGAACTGCGGGCCGAGCTCGGCACGGACTACTACCACGGCGCCCTGCTCGACCCGCTCAGCGCGGGCCTGCACGTGGGCAAGTTCGTCGGCGGCCTGGCAGAGGCCGCCGAGCGTGCCGGCGCCGAGATCCACGAGCGCAACGCCGCCACCGGCCTCACGCGCCTGCCCGGCGGCGGCTTCCTGGTGGAGACCCTGCACGGCACCATCCGTGCCCAGCAGGTCATGGCGGCGACGGACGCCTACACCGACAAGTCGATGCCGTGGTTCCGCAAGCGGCTGATCAACGTCGGCAGCTTCATCATCGTGACCGAGCCGCTGGGGGAGGCGCGCGCCAAGGAGCTCATCCCGAACGGCCGCCTGCTGGTCGCCCACAAGAATGTCGGCCACTACGTCCGCCTCACCCCGGACAACCGCCTCGCCTTCGGCGGCCGGGCCCGCTTCGCCCCCTCCAACCCGGCCTCCGACGTCAAGAGCGGTGACATCCTCAAGCGGGAGATGACCGAGATCTTCCCGCAGCTGGCGGGGGTGCGCATCGACTACGTGTGGGGCGGCATGGTCGGGTTCTCCTGGGACCGCATTCCGCACGCGGGTGACGTCAACGGCCTGTACTACTCCATGGGTTACTGCGGCCACGGCGTCCAGATGGCCACGTACATGGGCCGCGCGGTCGCCGAGATGATGGACGGCAGGCCCGAGGCCAACCCGCTGCGCGGCTTCGGCTTCCCGAAGGTGCCCGTCCCCTTCTACAACGGCACGCCCTGGTTCCTGCCGTTCGGCGGCGCCTACTACAAGGCGAAGGACAAGCTGCTCTGAGCCGCCGCCGACAGCGGTGACACCGCGAGGACTCTCCGCGCAGTGGTCGTGGGCAGTCCCCGCGGTGTCGGTTCACGCCGCCGAGGGCACATGTCGTTCCCGGGGGCGCTACGCGGCTTGCGGGGCGAAGGGGAGCAGTTCGTCCGCTCCGGGGCGTACGACGCCGTAGCTGCTCTCGGGGAGCTCGTTCCAGGCGCCGGGGAGATCGCCCAGGGGCTCGGAGACGATGAGGCGGGTCTCGTCGGAGACCTCCCGCAGGAACGCCAGGTCGGGGTGGAGGGAGCGCAGCGTCTCCACACGGGTGCTGTAGAACAGCGAGCGTGACGTCTTCTGGCTGGAGTAGCGGAAGGCCCACAGCGCCTGTCCGTCCGTCACGGCGACCGTCATCTGCAGCGGGAACTCCACACCGTGCCGGTGACCGGTGCGTTCCACCAGGCCGGCCATACGTGCGACGGCGCCCGGGGGGTCCTCCTCCAGGCCGAGGGTGAGGGCCAGGAAGAACATCAGTTCGGAGTCCGTCGATCCCTCGATGCACGAGTAGAGCGCCGGGGCGACGGCCAGCGCCAGGTCTCGGCGGATCAGGTGGAAGTCGGCGATCGCGCCGTTGTGCATCCACATCCAGCGGCCGTGGCGGAACGGGTGGCTGTTGGTCTGCTGCACCGCGGTGCCGGTCGAGGCGCGGATGTGGGCGAAGAAGAGCGGGGAGCGGACGTGGTCGGCGATCTCCCGCAGATTGCGGTTGCTCCAGGCCGGACCGGTGTCGCGGATGACCGCGGGGGTGTCCAGGTCCGGTGAGTACCAGCCGACGCCGAACCCGTCACCGTTGGTGGTCTCGACGCCCATCCGGGAGTGCAGGCTCTGGTCGATCAGTGAGTGCGCCGGTCTGTACAGGATGGTGTCGAGCAGGACGGGTGTTCCCGAGTAGGCGAGCCACCGGCACATCGGGTACCACCTTCCTGGTGCTCTGCTCTGCTCTGCGCCGCGTCGCAGGGGGGAACCGGCACTCCCATGGTCACGTGTGCGGCCGATGATCGCCACACGTCCCTAGGCGACCGGGGACGGGCCTCTTCGGTGGGAGCGGAGCAGCGCCGCGCCGGCCGGTGTGAGGGTGTGGAGGACGGTGTTGGCGTGGCGCTGGCTCTCGATGAGGCCCGCGTCGCGCAGGACGGTCGTGTGGTGGGTCGCGGTGGCGGGGGAGACGCTGACCGCGCGGGCGAGTTCCGAGTTGGTGGCGCCGTTGGCGACGACGTTCAGTACGGCGGCACGCGTGCGCCCGAGCAGCGCGGTCAGGGGCGCGTCGGTCCGGTCGGGCGCTGCCCGGGGATCCGGGCGGCTCACGGGATACACGAGGACCGGCGGCAGGCCGGGGTCGGCGAGGGAGACCGGGGTGCGCCAGCAGAAGTACGACGGGATGAACAGCAGGCCGCGGCCGTCGAGATGAAGATCGCGGGTCTCGCAGTAGTCGACCTCCAGGACGGGAGGGCGCCAGCGCATGATCGGCGGCAGGCTGCGGAGCATGCTGTCGGTTCCGCCGTCGAGGAACGCCCGGGCCAGCCGGCCGCGTTCGGCGTCGACGCAGGTCTGCATACGGTCGCGGTACGGAGCGATGACGGCGTTGTCGTAGGCCCGCAGGACGCGCACCAGCTCTTCGCGGGCGGCCTTGTCCACCAGGGCGAAGACGGCTGACGGGGCGTCGGTGACCTGCACCAGCCGTCCGACCTCGTGCCGGACCCGGGCGGGCGGAGTGCTCAAGATCGCCGCGAGTCCGTGTTCCAGTCCTGACTCCGCCTCGCACGGGGTCAGGAAGTCGGGAAAGTAGGTCGCGCGGGGGAACAGCGTCAACAGGCCCAGTACGGCCGTCCCCAGGCGGTTGTCGGACAGGGCGGCACGGGCCTCCCGGTACCAGTCGGCGTAGGACCGGCGTCCGCTCTGGGTCTGGAAGCGGTGCAGGCTGGAGGCGATCTCCCACAGGGGGTCGGGAGCCGCCGCGATCCTGGTCCGTGCAAGATCCTCGGGCCCGAAATGGATGCGCAACATCTGTTCCCCCGGTCCCCCCGGAAGCAGCGGCCTCCCTACGGCGGCTGCGTCACGGTTCGACCATGCCGGACGGTCTCGGCGGCGGACAACATGAAGACCGGCCATGTGCACGCTAAGGGGACTTTCGGGTTCGGGGGATCACCGGGCGATCAGGTCGGCGACGGCGGCCCGGATCGCGGGCAGTTGGGTGTACAGCATGCCGCCGGGGCAGTCGGTGGCCGCCCAGTCGAGGTGTCCGGAGATGGCGTGCCCGTCCCAGATGGCGCCGTTGACCGGGTTGACGTAGACCACCTTCTCCCGCTGGGGGTCGATGGAGTGCCGCACGGCGAGTTCGGCGAGCAGCTGGACGAGCGCGGTACGCGCGGCGGCCGTCGGCGGGGTGTCGACCAGCGTCCCCAGCAGGGCGATCCCGATGTTTCCGGGGTTGTACCCGCCGATGTGAGCACCGGTGACCAGCCGACCCGCCGCGTTGTGCGCGGCATCCCCGTCGGTGCCGGACCAGCGCCCCTCGTACACCCGTCCGCTCGCGTCGATCAGGTAGTTGTACCCGATGTCGCCCCACCCCTGGGTGACCGTCTGATCGCGGTAGATCGTGCGGACCCTGGCCGCGGGGTTGGCCTCACCGTTCGGGCTGCCGGTGTGGTGAACCGACAGCGTCTGCACGGGGTGGTACTCGGGCGACCAGGTCTCGGTGCCGTCGGAACCGAAGCGGAGGCTCTCGTCCGCACCCCACGCCTGTCGCGACACCAGTACGTAGTCGGCGGCGGCCTGTGACGAGGCGGCGGCAGCCGTGGTCGGACGGGAGACGGCCCCGGCCACGACGGCGGCGCCCAGGGCCCCCAGCAGCGTGCGCCGGGGTAACGCTCCGGCGGTCCGGCCTGGGCCCGCGGAGTCGGAGGGACCGGAGGGAATCGAGTGTCTGGAATTCATGTCACCCCTAACTGGAGCGGTAGTGCCTACCCCGTGAAAGGGACACGCGTCCAGCGCGGTCCGGGCCGCGATGGACACGCGTCGTCGTTGGTGGCTCGTCCGTTCAGGTCACAGGTCGAGATTGCACACGTAGTTCGGGCTGTTCGCCCAGTAGCGCAGGCTGTTCCAGGTGTTCGGGCCGACGTACCCGTCGACGGAGAGGCCGGCGCAGGACTGGAATCGCCGGGCCGCGGTGTTGGAGAGCGGTCCGAACCTGCCGTCGATCGTCAGGTTGTCGCCCGACATGGAGAGGTTCAGATAACACTGGGCGAGCATGACGGCGGAGGGGCTCGTCGTGTCGACGGATCCCTGGCTGACAGTCGGCGGGGGCCAGCTCGTGCCCCAGTAGCTGCCGCAGACACCGTCGATGGTGGGCGCGGCGCTCGCGGTCTGCATACCGCCGATGCCTCCGGTCAGCAGCATGACCCCAGCGGCGATGAGCACCGCGATCCGGTTCTTTCTCATACGCGTGTCACTCCAAGGCTTCAGTCCGCATGTGCGGAGCCGTTCTGACGTGCCCTGATGTTCTCGGGGTGCGCGGCCACTGTCACGCTCGTTCGAAGGTGGCGAAAACACGCAGGCGGGGGGCCAGTGACACAGGAGGAAAGGGACGCTCCGGTTCCGTACGGCCGCCTGGGAACCGTCCCTCGCCGCGGCGTAGCCGGCCGTGGCGACGCTGACGAAGGAGTGGACGAGGGGGATCGGTGTCGGCGCTGTTCCAGGCGACCACGAGGCGGCTGGGCGGCATGCCGGTCAGGGGGACGCAGGTGAGCCCCTCGGGCAGGGCATCGGCCAGGGGCGCCGGCCCGATCCCGGGCGCTGATGCTCGCGCGCCGTCCGGAGTGGGCCGGCCAGGAGTGGATCGAACGCGGAGTCGGCTGCCTGTGCGCCGAGCATGGCGGCCGCGACGGTTGCGAGTAGACGGTCGCGAGTAGCTGAACGCGCGGCGCACGGTGGTGATTCGGGGTGTGTCGGGGGTTGCTGGGTGGACTGGGCGGAGTGCCGGTCGCTTTGATGGGGACGGCGCGGCCATCCGTGCCCTCCCGATCGACGACCACGGGGCGACGACACTCGACACGCACCGGAGATGAGCAGCCATGGTGACCGACCGGTACGGCAACCGCCTGTACGAGTGCACCGCCGAAGGGGCGGAGCACCTGGACCGGGCCGTGGAAGGGCTGTTGTTCTTCCGGCCCGAGTTCCCGGACGCGGTCGCGGACGCCGTGGCGGCGTCCCCGGCCTCACCGCTGGCCCAGGCGTTCGCGGCCTATCTGGGGGTGCTGGGCACCGAGTCGCGGGACGCCGCCGAGGCACGCCGCCGTTTCGCGGAGTTCGACGCCGGGCTGGACCACTCGGCGCTGCCCCGGCGGGAACGCATGCACATGGCCGCGGCGGAGGCCTGGCTCGCGGGCGACATGGGGCGGGCCGGCCAGGTCCTGGAGGAACTGGTCGTGGAGTGCCCGCGTGACCCGCTGGCCCTGGCGGTCGGCCATCAGCTCGACTTCTTCACCGGCGACGCGACCCGGCTGCGCGACCGGATCGGCGGTGCCCTGCCCGCGTGGGCGGCGGACGACCCCCACCGCGGGCCCCTGATGGGCATGTACGCGTTCGGCCTGGAGGAGTCGGGGCACTACGACCGCGCCCAGGAAGTGGGCCGGGCCGCCGTCGAACAGAACCCCCACGACATCTGGGCCATCCACGCGGTCGTCCATGTCCACGAGATGCGGGGGCGGTTCGCCGAGGGGATCGACTTCCTCGAGGCACGCCTCGACGACTGGGCGAGCGGCAGCCTCCTGACCGTGCACAGCTGGTGGCACTACGCCCTGTACGCCCTGGAGGCGGGCGACACCGGGACGGCCCTGCGGATCTACGACGCCGTACTGCACCACAAGGACTCGACGGGGTTCGTCATGGAACTCCTCGACGCCGCAGCCCTGTTGTGGCGGTTCCTCCTCGACGACCTGGACCAGGACGCCCGCTGGCAGACCCTCGCCGACGCGTGGGCCGCGCGTGAGGACCCGCCGTTCTACGCCTTCAACGACGTGCACGCCGTCATGGCGTTCGCGGGAGCGGGCCGCCTGGAGAGGGCGGACGAGTTCGTCGCCGACCGGCGGCGCTGGCTGGCGGCCCAGGAGGAGGGGCGCCCGCACACCAACCGGGTGATGACCGGCGAGATCGGCCTCCCCGTGTGCGAAGCGCTGGTGGCGTACGTGCGGGGGGACTACGCGTCGGTCGTGGAACTGCTCTGGCCGATCCGCCGGCGGCTGCACACCTTCGGTGGCAGTCACGCCCAGCGGGACGCGATCCAGCGGACGCTCCTGGAGGCGGCCATCCGCGCCCGCCGGGACGACCTGGCCCGGCTGCTGCTGGGCGAACGCACCGGGCTGAGCCCGCACAGCCCCTACAACTGGCTCGGCCAGGCCCGCCTCGCCGACGCCCTGGGCGAAGCGGGCCGCGCCGCCGTCGCCCGCGCCACGGCGAGCGAACTGGCGGCGCCCGCCGCGGCCAGGCTGAGCCGGAACCCGCACCACACGTGACGCGAGCGGTTCACCTCAGGCCGATGTGCGCTCCCGGCCCGAGCGGCAGGTCGAACCCGTAGCAGACGCCCAGGAGGAGACCAGCCCGTGCCGGCCGGCGCTCGGTGATGCTGCGCACGGTCAAGCACATGGGGCGCCTCCTGGGCCATGCGGGCCGCAGCGTCGACGTCGTACCGCTGACCCACCCCCCGAGGCGCCGACGCCCCCGCCGTAGCCGGTCAGCGCGCCGGATCCACCCAGGTGAGCCCGTCCTCCGAGGGCACCAACCCGCCGGGCCGCAGCGGCGCCTCCTCCTCCAACGGCCCACCGTGGATGCCCCGTTCCTGCAGCACCGAGCCCTCGTGGAAGGTCCGGCGGAAGGCGGGGGACTCGTAGAGCGGGTTGCGCCGGCCGTCCGAGTCCGGGAGCCGGCCCACGGCCCCGTCGAGGTCCGAGGAGGCCGCCGCCAGACGCGCGCCCCGCTGCCCGGGATCGGCGAGCGACGCGTCGCCGGACGCCAGCCCGCCCACCAGCTCCACGAACGCCTCCAACTCCGTCGCACCGACGTTGGTCACCTTCCGGGCCGACCAGTAGTACGACCGCTCGTCCCGGTGCATGTCGTAGAACGACACCAGGAACTCGTAGAACAGGCCGTACTCGTGCCGGTAGCGCGCCTCGAACTCCGCGAAACAACGGGCCTCTTCGAGGGTCCCGTCGAGCGAACTGTTGATCGCCCGAGCCGCGAGCAGCGACCCGTACGTCGCGAGGTGCACGCCGGAGGACAGCACCGGGTCGACGAAGCAGGCCGCGTCGCCGACCAGCACCATGCCCGGCCGCCACAGGCCGGTCTTCCAGTACGACCAGTCCTTGCGGACCCGGACCTGGTCGTACGGCGTCTCGGTGGCTTGCGGCACCCCGTCGAGGAGGTCCCGCACGTCGGGGCACGAGTCGATCAGCCGCCGCCAGGCCGTGGCCGGGTCCCCCTGGACCGCGGCGGCGTTCTCCCGGCTGACCACCGCGCCGACGCTCGTCAGGTCGTCCCGGAGCGGGATGTACCAGATCCAGCCCTCGTCGAAGGCCGCGCAGAAGATGTTGCCGTCGTTCGGCCTGGGCAGCCGCTCGCCGCCGGCGAAGTACCCGAACACCGCGATGTTCCGGAAGAAGTCGGAGTACGTCCGCTTCCCGCCGACATGGCCGTGGATCCGGCTGGTGTTGCCGGACGCGTCCACGACGTACAGGGCCCTGGCCTCATGGATCCCGCCGCCGGGACCGGTCCAGCGCACGCCCCGCACCCGCTCCTCGTCGGCGACCACGTCCGAGACCCGGCAGCCCTCCCGTACGTCCACACCGATCCGGCGGGCGTTGTCCAGGAGGATCGCGTCGAACCTGGCCCGCTCGACCTGGTAGGCGAAGGAGGTCGGGTCGGACAGCCGCGGCGACAGCGCGAAGGAGAACTGCCACGGCTCCCGGTTCCGGCCCCAGCGGAAGGTGCCGCCGCGCTTGACCTTGAAGCCCGCCCGGGCGACCTCGTCCTCGACACCCAGGATGCGGCAGAGCCCGTGCACGGTGGAGGGCAGCAGCGACTCGCCGATCTGGTACCGGGGGAACGTCTGCTGGTCCAGGAGCAGCACACGGTGGCCGCGCAGGGCCACGGCCGACGCGACGGTCGACCCGGCCGGACCGCCGCCCACGACGATCACGTCGAACTCCTCGCCCAGGGGATCGCTCGCAGTCACTGGTCTCCTTGTGTGGTCGGTGCCGAGGGGCTGTCCGCGGCCGGTGCCCCCGAGCCGGCCGCTGGGCGGACCTCCGCGTGGTCGAGGGAGGCGAGCCAGGCGCGGATCGCCGCCACGGTGGTCGGAGCGTGTTCCCGTCCGAGCGAGAAGTGGTCGCCGGGGACGTCGACGACGTCGTGCGGCAGCGGCCAGGACGTCCGCCAGCCGTCCCCGTCCGCGCCCGCCGCCATCTGCGGAGTCGGCCGCGAGGCCCGGACCAGCAGGGTCGGGGTGTCGACCGGCTCCGGCTCCCAGTCGAGGAACATCCGGGTGTACGCGCCCATCGCCGCGATCGCGCTGTCGTCGTCACCGGTCGACGGGCCCCCGGTCAGCTGCGGGACCAGGGCCGCAGGCAGAGCCGACAGCCAGTCCGTTCCGATGTGGTCCCGGTCGACGAGATAGGTGTCGAGCAGCACCTGGCCCACGGGGGCGGACCCCATGGCCTCCAGCCGCCGGGTCACGAGATGCGCGACCGCGCCGCCCGTGGAGGAACCGACGAGCACGAAAGGCCGGCCGCCCACATGCCGGACCACCGTCTCGGCATGGACACGCGCCAGCGTCTCCAGGTCCTGCGGCACCGCCGCCCCCGCGCCGACACCGGGGTGCCGCAACTCCAGGACGTCCCCCTCGCCGTCGAAGCAGGCGTGGAAGCGGGCCGCTCCTCCGCCCGGCCCGGGGAACGCGGGGTGATACCCGTCGAGGAAGACCACGACCGGGCCCTCGCCCGAACCCTCCGCCCGCCGCAGCGGCGGCAGGGCGTGCCGTGCGCTGCCGGACGCGTCGAACGTCGGTACGGCCCAGGAGGCGGTGACCACCATGTGCATCGCGGCGACCACCTGGCCGGCCTCGCAGACCCGCCGATAGAGCGAGGAGAGGGACTGCACGGGCCGTTCCTCGGGCACCTGCTCGGGCTCGCGGTCCTGCGGCAGGTCGTCTAGGAGACCCAGTACGTGCCGGGCCAGGCCGTCCGCCGTGGGGTGCTCGAAGACCACGGCGGCGGAGAGCCGGAGCCGTAGCGCCAGGCTCAGCCGGTTGCGGACCTGGACCGCCATCAACGAGTCGAAGCCCAGCTCGTCGAAGGACTTGCCGACCGGCAGCGCGTCGGCACTCGGATAACCGAGCACGACGGCCACATCGGCGCGCATCAACTCCGCGAGCGCGCCCGCCCGTTGGGCGGCGGGCAGCCCGGCCAGCAGCTTCCGCCAGGCGCCGGGCTGCAGGAGCTCCGATGAGCCGTGGTGGTCGGCTGCTTCCGCTCCGGCCCCCGCGGCCGGTCGTCGGGTAGGTGGCGGTTCCTGCCCTCGCAGGAGCGGCGGCAGCGGCCCTCGCGGGGAGCGCAGAGCGGTCCGGTCCAGCAGGATCGGCGCCAGTACGGGCCCGCCGTCGCGTATCGCCCCGTCGAACAGCGCGAGTCCCTGCTCCACGGTGAGGGGCCGGAGTACGTCACCACCGTTCTCCGGATGCCGTGCCGGCTCCCGGAGCCGATGGTCCGCCGCCATGCCGTCGCCGTGCTCCCAGGGGCCCCAGGCCAAGGACAGGGCGGGCAGCCCCAGCGCGGTGCGGTGGAGGGCGAGGGCGTCCAGGAAGGAGTTCGCCGCCGCGTAGTTGCCCTGGCCGGCCCGGCCGAGCAGACCCGACACCGAGGAGAACAGCACGAACGCCGACAGCTCCAAGTCCCGCGTCAACTCGTGCAGATGCCAGGCCGCGTCCGCCTTCGGCCGCAGCACCGCCGCCATCCGCTCGGGCGTCAGCGCGGCCAGTACGCCGTCGTCGAGCACCCCGGCCGCATGGACGACCGCGCTCAGCGCGGGCTCACATCCCTTGACCACCTCGGCCAAGGCCGCCCGGTCGCCCACGTCGCACGCGACGATCCCGACCTCGGCTCCCAACTCCCCCAGCCGGGCGCGCAGTTCCTCGGCACCAGGTGCGTCGTGGCCCCGGCGTGAGATGAGCAGGAGGTGTCGTACGCCGTGTGCTGTGACCAGATGCCGGGCGAGTGCCGCGCCGAGTGCGCCGGTACCGCCGGTGATCAGGACGGTGCCGGTCGGGCCGAAGGCGTTGGAGGTGTTGGAGGTGTTGGAGGTGTTTTTGGAGGCGGGTCGGTGGAGGCGGGGTGCGCTTGCGGGCGGCGTTTCGAGGGCCTTGGTCAGCCGTGGCACCCTCAATCGGCCTGCGGAGACGGCGATTTGGGCCTCATCGGTGGCCATGGCCGCCGGGATCAGCCGCAGGGACTCGGGCCGTCCGTCCACGTCGACCAGGACGACACGGCCGGGCAGTTCGGACTGGGCCGTACGCACCAGTCCCCACACCGCCGCACCGGCGAGATCCGGCTTCGGGGTGGTGGCGTTCCGCGTCACGATCAGCAGACGGGATCCGGCCGTGCGCGGATCGTCCTGCCACTCCTGGAGGGTTCGCAGCACCCGGTCGGTCAACTGCCGTACGGCGGTGGGCGCGTCCTCGGCCGTCGGCGGACCGACGGCGGTGAGCACGACGGCGTCCGGGGCGGCGGCGACGACCGCGTCCGGCCCAAGGTCGGTTGTTCCGACGACATCGGGAATCGCCTCGCGGAGGTTCAACTCATCCGGCCCCACGAGTTCCCAGCGCAGCTGTCCCGAGGCGTGCTTCCGTGTCTCGCCGGGCGGCGATCCGAAGGCGGTCCACTCGGGGCGCAACAGAGCCCGTCGTGCCGGATCACCGGCCGATTGGGCCGATTCGACCGTCTCGGAGGGGAGTTCGCGGGTGCTCAGCGAATCCACGCGTGCCACCGGCCGGCCCGCCGGATCGGCGAGCGTCACCGTGACGGTATCCGGCCCGGCCGGGGTCACCCGCACCCTTAACTCTGAGGCGCCCGACGCGTGGAGCCGCACACCGTTCCAGGCGAACGGCACCCGGACCGCGCCGGACCCGGCACCCGGCCCCACCCCCGTGAGCAGCGGGGCGTGTAATGCCGCGTCCAGCAGCGCCGGATGGATCCCGAACCGGTCGGCGCCCGCCGACTCGCCCTCGGGCAGCCGTACGTCGGCGAGCACCTCGTCGCCGAGCCGCCATACCGCCCGTACGCCCCGGAAGGCCGGGCCGTAGGCGAGACCGCCCTCCGCGAGGGTGTCGTAGACATCCGTCAGGTCGACCTCGGTCGCGCCCGGCGGCGGCCACTGCGTCGGTCCTGCCTCCGACCCGGATGCCCGGGGTGACGACGCCCCCAACGCCTCCGGTGTCTCGGGTTGAGCCCTGCTGACCATCCCAGTCGCATGCCGGGTCCAACCGGGTTCCCTGTCGGCGTCGGTCGGCTCCTCGGACCGGGAGTAGATGTCGACCGGCCGACGGCCGGAGTCGTCGGGCCCGCCCACCACGACCTGCACGCGTACACCGGCGGTGGGCAGGACCAGCGGCGCCAGCAGCACGAGTTCGTCGAGGGTGTCGCAGCCGACCGTGTCGCCCGCCAGGACGGCCGTCTCCACGAAGACCGTCGCGGGGACGAGTACGGTCCCGGCGATCACATGGTCGGTGAGCCAGGGGTGGGTCGTGGGGGAGAGGCGGCCGGACAGCACGGTCCGGTCGGTGTCCGGGACCGGGAAAGCCGGGCCCAGCAGGGGGTGACCATGGGGAGTCGGCGTGGACACGGGGGCGGGGGAGGGGGTCAACCAGTACCGTCGGCGCTGGAAGGCGTAGGTCGGCAGCTCCACCCGCCGGGCCTCGGTACCCGCGAAGACGGCGGGCCAGTCGACCCGCGCGCCGCGCACATGGAGCCGGGCCACGGCCGACAGCAAGGTCTCCGGTTCGCGCTCGCCGGCTCGCGTGGCGGCGGCGAAGAGAGGGCCCGTGCCGCCGTCGTCCGGGCCGGGCAGACAGTCCTCGGCCATGGCGGTGAGCGCCGGACGGGGGCCGAGTTCCAGGAACGCCGTCACCCCGTCGTCGCCGAGCCGGCGCACGGTGTCGGCGAACCGCACCGGCAGCCGCGCGTGCCGCACCCAGTACTCCGGGGAGCACAACTCCTCGGCGCCGGCCGGGCGACCCGTGACCGCGGAGACCACCGGGATACGCGGCGGCCGGAAGGTCAGCCCCTCGGCGACCCGGCGGAACTCGTCGAGCATCGGCTCCACCAGCGGCGAGTGGAAGGCATGCCCGACCCGCAGCCGTACGGCCCTTCGCCCCCGTGCCTCGAACCCGGCGGCCACGGCGAGCACCGCGTCCCGTACGCCGGAGATCACCACGGAGCGGGGCCCGTTCACGGAGGCGATCGCCGCGTCGGCGCCGTCACCGGCCTCGGCGAGTGCGGTGCGTACTTCCTCCTCCGTCGCGTGCACCGCCACCATCGCCCCGCCCTCGGGCAGCGCCTGCATCAGCCGGCCACGCGCCGCGACGAGCGTCGCCGCGTCGGTCAGGTCCAGTACGCCGGCGATGTGGGCCGCCGCCAGTTCGCCGACGGAGTGCCCGGCCAGGAAGTCGGCGCGTACCCCCCAGGACTCCAGCAGCCGGAACAGTGCCAGCTCGAAGGCGAACAGGCCCGCCTGGGTGAAGTCCGTACGGTCGAGAAGGGCGGCCTCCGGCGAACCGGGCTCGGCGGAGAGCACCACGTCCAGCGGCCGTTCGAGCCGGCCGTCCAGGGCCCGGCACACCTCGGCGAAGGCTGTCGCGAAGACGGGGAACGAAGCGCTCAACTCGGCGCCCATGCGGGGGCGTTGGGCTCCCTGACCGGTGAACAGGAAAGCCGCACGGACACCCGGGTCTGCGATCGCCCGTTCCACGCCGGTGGGATGCGCGCCCTCGGCGAGCGCCTCCAGCGCGGCGAGCATCCGCGCCCGGTCCCCGGGCGGCACCATCGCCCGGTGGGTCAGCGCCGACCGCGACACGGCCAGGGAGAAACCGATGTCGGCCGACGCCAACTCGGGCCCCGACGCCGCCAGTCGGGCCGCGAGCCGACGGGCCTGCTCACGCAGGGCACCCTCGTCGGCCCCCGAGAGCAGCCAGGGGGCGGGCAGGGGCGAGGTCGCGTGGGTGGTGTCGGGGAGGGGCGAGGTCGCGCGGGTGGTGTGGGGCGGCGCCGAGACCGCGTGGGCGGGCGGGGGATGAGGCGCCTCCTCCAGGATCACATGCGCGTTGGTCCCGCCGATGCCGAACGCCGACACCCCGGCCCGGCGCGGCCTGCCCTCGGTCGGCGGCCACGGACGGGCGGAGGCCAGCGGTTCCACTCGGCCGGCGGACCAGTCGACGTGCGGCGAGGGGGTCTCGGCGTACAGGGATCGCGGCAGTTCCCCGTGCCGCATCGCCTGCACCATCTTGATGACGCCCGCGACCCCCGCGGCCGCCTGGGTGTGCCCGAGGTTGGACTTGACCGAGCCCAGCCACACCGGGGGCCGGTCCTCGCCGCGCCCCTGCCCGTACGTGGCGAGCAGGGCACGGGCCTCCACGGGGTCGCCCAGTGTCGTGCCCGTGCCATGGGCCTCGACCGCGTCCACGTCGTCCGCGTGGAGCCCGGAGTCGGCCAACACCCTTTTGATCAGGCGCTGTTGGGCCTGGCCGTTCGGGGCGGCGAGACCGTTGGACGCGCCGTCGGAGTTGACGGCGGAGCCACGCAGCACGGCCAGGACGGGGTGACCGTTGCGGCGGGCGTCGGAGAGGCGTTCCAGGAGCACCAGGCCGACGCCCTCGGCCCAGGCGGTGCCGTCGGCGGAGGCGGAGAAGGACTTGCAACGGCCGTCGGGGGAGAGCCCGCGCTGCCGGCTGAACACCGTGAAGGCCTTCGGAGTCGACATCACCGTGACCCCGCCGGCCAGGGCCAGGGAGCACTCGCCGGAACGCAGTGCCGCGGCCGCCCAGTGCAGGGCCACCAGGGACGAGGAACAGGCGGTGTCGACCGTGATCGACGGTCCGCGCAGCCCGTACACGTACGAGATCCGGCCGGCCGCCACACTGCCGGAGGTGCCCAGTCCGAGATGGGCCTCCAGTTCGTGGTGGGGCAGCCCGACGGAGTAGTCGGCGTGCATCATGCCGACGAAGACCCCGGTCTCGCTGTCGCGCAGCGCGGCCGGGGCGATGCCGGCCCGCTCCCAGACCTCCCACGAGGTCTCCAGCAGCAGCCGCTGCTGGGGGTCCGTCGCCAGTGCCTCGCGCGGCGATATCCCGAAGAGCCCGGCGTCGAACTCCCCGGCCCGGTGCAGGAATCCGCCGCGCCGGGTGTACGACGTGCCGATCCGGTCCGGGTCGGGATCGTAGAGGGCGGCCAGGTCCCAGCCCCGGTCGGCGGGGAAGTCCGAGGTGGCGTCCCGGCCCTCCGACACCAGCCGCCACAGGTCCTCGGGCGAGTACACGTCCCCGGGATAACGGCACCCCATGGCGACGATCACCACCGGATCGTCCGCCGCCCCGCCCTGTGCCACCGTCGCGCCGGACCGCGGTACGGCCGCGTCCATCGGACCGAAGAGCGTGGTGTGGATCGACCGGGCGAGGTCCGCCGGAGTGGGATGGTCGAACACCAGCGTCGAGGGCAGCCGCAGTCCGGTCACCTCGCCCAGCCGCTCGATCAGCGTGACGGCACCCGCCGACGTCAGCCCGAGATCGGTGAACGGGCCCTCGGCGTCGAGCCGTTCGTACGGTCCGCCGCCGCACACCTCAGCCGTCGCGGCGAGCACCGCCTCACGCAGCGCCCGCTCCCGCCCCTCCGGCGGCAGGGCCAGCACCCGTCGGCGCAGCGACCCGTCGGCCGGCGCCGCGGTGGCGGCCGACGGCCCGGGCGCCGACCGGGCGTCCGGTTCCGGAACGACCGACCGCCGGACCGGTTCGGATACGGTCGACCCCCGGACCGGTTCCGGAACGACCGACCCCCGGACCGGTTCCGGAACGACCGACCCCCGGACCGGTTCCGGAACGACCGACCCCCGGACCGGTTCCGGGACGGTCGACCGCCCGGCCGGTTCCGGGAGGACGACCGCGTGACGGGCGATCTTCCCGGACGCCGTACGCGGCACAGCCGCGATCTCGTGGATCTCGGCCGGCAGCTTGTACTCGGCCAGCCGGGTCCGGCACGCGGCCAGTACACGCTGCGGGTCGAACCCGTCCGGCGCCGGTACGACGAAGGCCACCGGGACCTCGCCGAGGACGTCGTGCGGCACGCCCACGACCACCGCGTCCGTGACGCCGGGACTGTGCAGCAGAGCCTGTTCGATCTCGGTGGGGTGGATGTTCTCGCCGCCGCGGTTGATCAGTTCGCCGACCCGGCCGCTGAGGACGAGATGGCCGTGCTCGGCGCGGCGGCCGAGGTCGCCGGTGCGGTACCAGCCGTCCGTGAGCGCCGCCGCGGTCGCCTCGGGCCGGTCGTGATAGCCGGTCATGAGGCCCGGGCCGCGTACCCAGACCTCGCCCTCGGCGCCGTCCGCGACATCGTTGCCAGTACCCGGATCGACGACCCGCACGTCCACGCCCGGTACCGGAGGCCCGCACGAACCGTCGACCCTCGGCCCGTCCGGCCGGTTCACCGCGATCATCCCGCAGGTCTCGGTGCTGCCGTACGCGTCGAGCAGGGGCGCGCCCAGCGCCCGCTCCACGGCCCGGCGCAGGGCGGGGGAACTCGGTGCGCCCGCCACGACACAGGTCCGCGGGCCCGTCGGCAAGGGGGTGTCCTCGGCCGACTCCACCAGCCGGTGGTAGATCGCGGGCACGCCGGCCAGGACCGTGTAGGGGCCGTCGAGGGCCTCGTGCGGGGTGCGCAATTCCCGCCACAGGCCGTCCGGCGGGAGAAGTTCGGCGGTGATGCGGGCGCTCGCGCCGACAGCGGTGACGCCCAGGATCGCGAGGGAGTGCCCGAAGCTGTGGAACAGGGGCAGGGGCCACAGCAGCCGGTCCTGCGGTGAGAGGCCGAAGATCGGGGCGTAGCAGGCGGCCACCGACCACAGGGCGGCACGCTGGGTGGACAGCACGCCCTTGGGGCGGTGGGTGGTGCCCGAGGTGTAAAGCATCCAGGCCGGCTCGTCGAGCCCGAGGTCGTCCCGGGGGGCCGGGGAGTCAGGCGCTGTCCCGTCCGCCACCGCCGTCTCGAAGAGCACCGTGCCGTCGGGGGCGTCCGCCGGAACCGGTCCCGGGCCGGTCAGCAGGACGCCTGGACGGGGCTGCCCGGTGGCGGGGCGGAGGCGGCGCAGGCGGGGGAGCCGCGCGGGGTCGGTGATGACGACCGAGGCGCCGCTGTCCTGGAGGAAGTGGGCCAGTTCGGCGTCGGAGGAGCGGGCGTTGAGGGGCACCCCGACGCCGCCGGCCCGGACGGTGGCGAGGACGCTCTCCACCATCTCCACGCGGTTGCCGAGGCAGATCGCGACCCGGTCGCCGCGCGCCAGGCCCGTCCGGGCGAGATACGCGGCGAGCCCGCCGGTGCGCCGCGCCAACCCGGCATAGGTGACGGCACGCAGGTCGTCGGCGAAGGCCACCCGCGTCGGTGCCCTCTCGGCGTGCTCCTTCAGCAGCTCCGGCAGCGGTCGTATCAGCTCGTTCCGGTCCATGTGCCGCCTCCCCGGCCCGTGAGGGCCCGCGTCCACGCCGTCGATCTCCTTGCGGAGCAACGGCGTTGACCCTATGGGGCGACCAACCACATGGCCGAACATCTCGGCGACCGGCGTTTCGGACGAGCGACCGGCGTTTCGGACGACGGGCGTTTCGAGCCGACCCGCGCTCCGGCCGGGCCGACGCCACGCGTGCGCGCCGCGCCGCCCGGAACCCGTACCGGTGGTACCGGTGTCTAGGACAGACAGCCCACGTGCCCCAGAGCCTGCTTCAGCAGGACCCCTTGGCCGCCCGGCATCTCGTTCTGGACCGACGCCGACGCCGCCTCCTGCGGGCTGAACCACACCAGGTCGAGCGCGTCCTGCCGAGGACGGCAGTCGCCGGACACCGGGACGATGTAGGCGAGGGACACCGCGTGCTGACGCGGGTCGTGGAACGGCGTGATGCCCTGCGTCGGGAAGTACTCGGCGACGGTGAAGGGCTGGAGGGAGGCCGGGACACGGGGGAGAGCCACCGGGCCGAGGTCCTTCTCCAGATGGCGCAGAAGGGCGTCGCGCACCCGCTCGTGGTGCATCACGCGGCCGGAGACCAGGTTGCGGCTGACCGCTCCGTCCGAGCCGATCCGCAGCAGCAGGCCGATGCTGGTGACTTCGCCGCTGTCGTCGACGCGCACGGGCACGGCCTCGACGTACAGGATCGGCATCCTGGCGCGCGCCGATTCGAGTTCGTCGGACGGCAGCCAGCCGGGCGTGGTATCGGTCATGTCAGACATTGGCCGATCATACTTTCTAGGTCACGTGGAGCGCGCGTCGCTCCGATCACACTCTGCCCCGTCACGCCGGTCACATGCGCACCGACAGTGATCAGTCCTGAGCGGCCCAGAGACCGCGGACATGACCGAGGTGGCGGGTCATCACCGCGCGTACGGCGGCCTCGTCACGGTCGAGAAGGGCGTCCAGGAGTTCCAGGTGCTCCTGGGCGGAGGACAGCAGCCGGCCGGACTCGGCGAGCGCGGTCAGGCCGTAGAGGCGGGCGCGTTTGCGCAGGTCGCCGACCACCTCGACGAGGTGCGCGTTGCCCGCGAGGGCGAGCAGACCGAGATGGAAGCGGGTGTCGGCCTCGACATACGCGATGAGGTCGCCGGCGGCCGCGGCGGCGACGATCTCCCGGGCGGCGGGCCGCAGCGCCTCCAGGGAGACCGGGTCGGCGGTCCGGGCCAGGTCGACGGTGGTCGGGATCTCGATGAGCGAGCGGACGTGGGTGTACTCGTCGAGCTGTCTCTCGGTGACGGCGGTGACCCGGAACCCCTTGTTGGGCACGGTGTCGACCAGGCCCTCCTTGACCAGGTCCAGCATGGCCTCGCGCACCGGCGTCGCCGAGACGCCGAAGCGGGCGGCGAGCGCGGGCGCGGAGTACACCTCGCCCGGCCGCAGCTCACCGGCGATCAGCGCGGCCCGCAACGCGTCGGCGACCCGCTCCCGGTAGCTGCTCTTCTTGCCGCCCAGCACCGGCAGGGCGGGGCCGGCAGCAGGGGCTGACGGGACCATCGGGTCTCTCCTAGAGGACGAATCCGGACGGGAACGGGTCGGACGGGTCGAGTAGATACTGGGCCGTGCCGGTGATCCAGGCGCGGCCGGTGAAACTGGGCAGCACGGCCGGGACACCGGCCACCTCGGTCTCGCCGAGCAGCCGCCCCGTGAAGCGGGTGCCGATGAAGGACTCGTTCACGAACTCGGTGTGCAACGGCAGTTCACCCCGCGCGTGCAGTTGCGCCATACGCGCGCTGGTGCCCGTACCGCAGGGCGAGCGGTCGAACCAGCCGGGGTGGATGGCCATCGCGTGCCGGGAATGCCGGGCGGTGGCGCCGGGGGCGTACAGGTGGACGTGGTGGACGCCGTGGATCGACGGGTCCTCCGGGTGCACGGGCTCCTCCTCGGCGTTGACGGCCTCCATCAGCGCGAGGCCGGCCTTGAGGATGTCGTCCTTGCGGTCGCGGTCGAAGGGCAGCCCGAACTCCTCCAGCGGCAGGATGGCGTAGAAGTTGCCGCCGTACGCGAGGTCGTAGGTCACCGTCCGCCCGTCGGCGAGCGTGGCCTTGCGGTCGAGGCCGACGGAGAAGGACGGCACGTTCCGCAACGTGACCGCCTTCGCCGCGCCGTCCTCCACCGCGACCTCGGCCACGACAAGGCCCGCCGGGGTGTCGAGGCGGATGGTGGTGACCGGCTCGACGACCTCGACCATGCCGGTCTCGACGAGCACGGTCGCGACCCCGATCGTGCCGTGGCCGCACATGGGCAGATAGCCGGAGACCTCGATGTAGACGACGCCGTAGTCGCAGTCGGGGCGGGTGGGCGGCTGCAGGATCGCGCCGCTCATCGCCGCGTGGCCGCGCGGCTCGTTCATCAGCAACTGCTTGACGTCGTCGCGGTGTTCACGGAACCACAGCCGGCGTTCGTTCATGGTCGCGCCGGGGATCGTGCCGATTCCGCCGGTGATCACCCGGGTGGGCATGCCCTCGGTGTGCGAGTCGACGGCGTGCAGGACGAGTGTGCTGCGCATGTACCGACCTCCCTAGGCGAGTCCCGCGGCGACGGCCTTCTCGGTGGCCGCACGGATCACGGCCTCCTGCTCCGGCAACAGTTCCACCCGCGGCGGACGGCAGCGTCCCCCGTGCCGGCCCACGATGTCCATCGACACCTTGATGGCCTGCACGAACTCGACCTTGGAGTCCCAGCGCAGCAGCGGGTGCAGCTGCTCGTAGAGCGCCTTGGCGGTCGCGAGGTCGCCGTCCACCGCCGCGTGGTACAGCTCCACCGTCGCGGCGGGCAGCGCGTTCGGATAGCCGGCCACCCAGCCCTTGGCGCCCGCCAGCGCCAGCTCCAGCAGCACGTCGTCCGCGCCGATCAACAGGTCCAGTTCCGGGGCGAGTTCG
This sequence comes from Streptomyces sp. CA-210063, assembly GCF_024612015.1. NCBI lineage: Bacteria > Bacillati > Actinomycetota > Actinomycetes > Kitasatosporales > Streptomycetaceae > Streptomyces > Streptomyces sp. CA-210063. The sequence continues at coordinate 986,504 of NZ_CP102512.1, read as the reverse complement.
GCGAGCTGATACGCCCTGCGGACATCGCCGGAGAACTCCTTGACGGCCCGGATGTACCCCTCGCCGTGCAGCTTGGCGAGCAGTTCGGGGACGAGGTCGACCTTGGTGTCGATCGGGTTGTTGTACGCCACGACCGGGAGGCCCGCCTTCGCGACCTCCGCGTAGTGCGCGAGCACGGACCGCTCGTCGGCGCGGTACGCGTTCGGCGGCAGCAGCATCACCGACGCACAGCCCGCGTCCCGCGCCTGCTCGGCCCAGCGACGGGACTCGGCGGATCCGTACGCCGCGACCCCGGGCATCACGCGCGCGCCACCGATCGCGGCGACGGCCGTCTCGACGACCTTGGCGCGCTCCTCGGGCGTCAGCACCTGGTACTCGCCGAGCGAGCCGTTCGGTACGACACCGTCACAGCCGTTCTCGACCAGCCAGGCGCAGTGTTCGGCGTACTTCTCGTAGTCGACGGAGAGATCGTCGCGGAGGGGGAGCGCGGTGGCGACGAGGACGCCGCGCCAGGGGCGGTTGTCGGTGGTGGTCATGTGGGTCATGTGCGGTTCCCTCTCCATGGGGTGTGACATATTACTGGCGGTTTTCGGGCGGCTCGCTGGAGTGTGGGGGTGGGATCACCCTGGAGGCGCGCCTTTCGGGCCCTCGGGATCCGCTGGGTCTTCGGGCTCCACGGGTCCCTCGGGCTTCCCGGCGTCTTCGGGATCCGCCGGGTCCTCGACCGACCCGGCCCGGGCCAGCACGCCCAGCGGCACCGGGCGCGCGAACGGCCGCCGGGCCACGGTCTCCGCGCACCCGGCGAGCCCCGCGACCGCCGGCCCGCACATCCGGCCCTGGCACCAGCCCATCCCGGCGCGGGTGAGCAGCTTCACCGTCCGGACGTCCCCGGCGCCCAACTCCCCGACGGACCTGCGGACCGCCCCGGCGGTGACCTCCTCGCACCGGCAGACGACCGTGTCGTCGCCGACCTGCTCGGTCCAGTGCGCCGGCGGTACGTACACGGTGTCGAGCACGGCGATGAACTCCCGGAGTTTTCCCCGGGACCTGTCGGCCGCCGCCCACGCGCCCGCATCCGGTTCCCGGCCCTGGAGCCGGGCCGCGGCCGACCGTCCCGCGATGTGCCCCTCGGCGAGGGAGAGCGCCGCGCCGCCGATCCCGGTGGTCTCGCCCGCCGCCCAGACGCCCGGCACATCGGTGCGCTGCTCGTCGTCGACCCATACGCCCGTCCCGGCGTCGATACGGCAGCCGAGGGCGCCGGCGAGGTCGGTGTGCGGGAGCATGCCGTGCCCGACGGCGAGGGTGTCGCAGGGGACGCGCCGCCCGGTGCCGGGCCGGACCCGCCCCTCGGCATCGACCGCGGCGACGGTCACGGCCTCCAACCGGTCGGTGCCGTGCGCCTCGACGACGGTGTGGCGCAGCAGGGTCCGCACCCGGCGGCGCAGCAACTCCACCGCGTACCCGGCCCCTTCGGCGAGCTTGTCCGCCCGGCCCACCAGCGCCCCGGCCCGCCGCACCAGGGCCTTCGGGTCCGCTGCCTCCACCAGCGCGGCCACCGTCACACCCGCCGCCGCGAGCCCGGTCGCGACCGGCAGCAGCAGCGGACCCGTCCCGGCGACCACCGCCCTACGGCCGGACACCACGAGCCCGCCCTTCAGCATGGCCTGCGCGCCCCCGGCGGTGACCACGCCCGGCAGGGTCCAGCCGGGGAAGGGGAGGACCTTCTCGTAGCCGCCGGTCGCGAGCAGGACGGCGTCCGCGCGCACCTCGACCGGGTCCTCCTGCCCGGGGCCCAGCAGCGCGTGCACCGTGAAGGGTCGGGCGCCCTCGGCCCGCCGCTCCACACACCACACATGGTGGTCCGGGAGGTGGGTGACGCGCCCGGCGGCCACCTGCCGTTCGAGGCCGTCGCGCAGCCGCACCCAGGTCCGCCACTGGTGGTGGAGGGCCTGCGGGCGACGCGCGCCGAGTCCGGCCGAGGGCTGCCGGTAGAACTGGCCGCCGGGCACCTCCGCGGAGTCGACCACCGTGACCCGTACGCCCTGTTCGGCCGCCGCCAGCGCCGCGGCGAGCCCGGCCGGGCCCGCGCCCACGACAGCGAGGTGGGGTCGGTCAGTCCTCATGACCCGTTCCCTCCTGCGTACGGATCGCGTCCCCCGGGCGGAGCTGAACCAGACAAGCCCGTTGATTCGGGCGGTCGTTGACCGTCACCAGACAGTCGAAGCAGACGCCGATGCCGCAGAAGATCCCGCGGGGACGCCCCTCGCCCCGGGTGGTGCGCCAGGACGTCACCCCGGCGGCCCAGAGCGCGGCGGCGACCGTCTGACCGGGCAGCGCGTCGATCTCACCGCCGTCCAGGGTGACGGTGAAGGCGGGCCCCGGTTCCGCCTCCGCGAGTTCCAGCGGGTTCATGCCGCGTCCCCCTCGTGCTCCTCGAACCGGTCCGGGCGGAACGGCGTCAGATCCAGATCGGGTGTCCTGCCGCTGAGCACCTGGGCGATCAACTGCCCGGTGCCGGTGGAGAGTCCGATGCCGGCGCCCTCGTGACCGCAGGCGTGGAACAGCCCCGGGACCCGGGGATCCGGGCCGATCGCCGGCAGATGGTCGGGCAGGTACGGCCGGAAACCGACGTACGTCCGCATCGCGCGCACCCGCTCCAGGAAGGGGAACAGCCGGGTCGCGCCCGCCGCGAGCGCCCGTACGACGGGCAGGGAGAACGACCGGTCGAAGCTGACCCGTTCCCGGCTCGCGCCGATCAGCACCGGCCCGGCGGCCGTGCCCTCGACGACGGGCGAGGTCTGGAGCGCCGCCGAGTCGCTGGCCACGTCGGCCACGTAGTCGGCGGCGTACACCTTGTGCCGCACCAGGGGTGGCAGTGGTTCGGTGACGAGGACGAAGCCGCGCCGGGGGAGGACGGGGAGGGCGATGCCGGCGAGTGCGGCCAGGTCGCCGCCCCAGGTGCCGGCGGCGTTCACGACGGCAGGCGCGTGGATGTCGCCCCGGTCGGTCCGTACGCCGCGTACGGCGCCGTCCGGCGTGCGCAGCACCTCGGTCACGGTCCGGCCGGTGAGCAGACGGGCGCCGGAGGCCCGTACGAGATGGGCGGCGGCCAGGGTGGGCATCACCTGGGCGTCCTGCGGGTAGTGCACACCGCCGGCCAGGCCGGGCGCCAAGTGCGGCTCGAAATCCGCGAGTCGATGCGCGGCGACGCTCACGGCCTCGACCCCGGCGGCGCGCTGTCCGGCCGCGAACCGCTCCAGCGCGGCGAGTCCTTCCGGTGCGGAGGCGACGACGACCCCGCCCTTGCGCTCGTACTCGAACGCCGTGCCCAGGCCGGGTTCCGCGGCCAGGTCCGCCCACAAGCGGTTGGACAGCAGGGCGAGTTCGAGCTCGGGGCCCGGTTCCTTGTCGGAGACCAGGACATTGCCCTCACCGGCACCGGTCGTGCCGCCGGCCACCGGACCACGGTCCACCACGGCGACGCCCAGACCCGCCCGGGCCGCGTACAGGGCGCAGGCCGCGCCCACCATTCCCGCTCCGACAACCACGACGTCGCAGGTCAGTCGCTCGGTCACGGCAGTACTATGTCACATGGCGCCGCGCGGGTGAATAGACTGGAGTTCGCCGCCTCTCACTCCTGCCCCACCTCACCGAAGGACCGCGCGATGTCACACGACAGGCCCTGCTGCGCCCCGGGCCGGGAGCCGGTGGCCGTGCCACCGGTCGTGCCGACGGATCCGGTGCCGGACGCGGCCGTCGACGCACCGACCGCCCGGACCCTGCTCGAACTGCCAGGCGGGCGTTTCCTCATGGGCACCGAGGACGAGGTCGGTTACGCGGCGGACGGTGAGGGCCCGGTCCGTGAGGTCGCGTTGAGTCCGTTCCGTATCGCCGCGACGACCGTCACCAACGAACAGTTCGCGACCTTCGTGGACGCGACCGGATACGTGACCGAGTCGGAGCACTTCGACTTCTCCTTCGTCTTCGAGGGGTTCCTCCCGGCCGAACTGCGCGCCGCTTCCCCGCGTGTCCCCGGCACCCCCTGGTGGCGCGGCGTCCGGGGCGCCACCTGGCGGCAGCCTGAGGGCTCCGGCTCCTGCGTCGACGCGATCCCCGACCATCCGGTGGTGCACGTCTCCTGGAACGACGCGCAGGCCTACTGCGCCTGGTCGGGCACCCGGCTGCCCACCGAGGCCGAGTGGGAGTACGCGGCCCGCGGCGGCCTGGAGCGGAAGCGGTACCCGTGGGGCGACGACCTCGCCCCCGACGGCCGCCCCACCTGCAACATCTGGCGCGGCACCTTCCCGACCGACAACACCGCCGCCGACGGGCATCGTTCGACGGCACCGGTCGACGCCTTCGAACCCAACGGGTTCGGCCTGTACAACACCGTCGGCAATGTGTGGGAGTGGTGCGCCGACCGGTTCAGCCCCGACTTCCACGTCACCGGCCCGCGCACGGACCCCTCGGGCCCGCCGGACGGCCCCTCCCGCGTGATGCGCGGCGGCTCCCACCTGTGCCACGCCTCCTACTGCAACCGCTACCGCGTGGCCGCCCGCTCCTCCAACACCCCCGACAGCTCGGCCGGAAACATCGGCTTCCGGGTCGCGGCGCCGGCCTGACCACCGGTTCTCCTCGGCCGCAGTCTCACGGCAGGGAGCCCGGCGATCGTCATCACATGAGACGAGGGCTTCAGCCCGGCAGGTCAGAGCCCTAGCCCCTGGACCATCTCGTCGACGACCACCCGGCACCGTGGCAAGGGTCGGCGGGCCGCTCGCGAAGGTGCCGTGTCGCCGGCCGCCCGCGCCGGCCGGTCCGTCGGCGCGGCCACCGGGATGTCCCGCAGCCACTGCTGGACGACCCGCACCGGGACGCCGTTGCGGAGCGCGGCGTCCCCGGCCGTGAGCCTGCCGGAGAGGATGTCCGCGAGGATGCGGATCCGCTCGGTGGGGGAAATCTCCGAGGCTTTCAAGAGCGGTCCTTTCCGTGGGCGTTCACCGGTGGATGACCGTGCGCCCTCAGCAGCTTCGGACCGTGTGAGAGAGCGGTCCTTACCGTTTCGTGGCCCGCGACCGTCAGGAAGATGAAGAACCGCGAACTCCGCCGCTCCCCGAACCGCCCGGTCACCCTCCCGGCCGAGTACCGGGGTGGCCCCCGGGCAGTCCTCCCGTGCCGCACCTGTCGAACGATCCTCGGCCGATCCCGCCGTACGAGGTGGGTCGGGTCCCTCGATGACAAAGGCCCACAGGAGCGCCCCTCCAGCGGCGCGGGGAACCGCGCGACCAGCCACGAACCGGCCCGCACGCGACCACCTGCCGAAGCGCCCACCGCCCTCGATCCCCACCCACCGCCCGACAACTCGAACGCCCCGCCCCACATGCCCCCACCCCCGAACCCCCCGAAACTGACCCCATGCCGGGACAGCCCAGCCGCATCGAGGACTACGCCCTCATCGGCGACCTCCTCACTGCCGCCCTCGTCGGCAGGGACGGCAGCGTCGACTGGCTCTGCCTCCCCCGCTTCGACTCACCCGCCTGCTTCGCCGCACTCCTCGGCGACGAGGACAACGGCCGCTGGCGCATCGCCCCGGCGGACGAGAGCGGCCCGTACGCCCGCCGCCGCTACCGGGACGACACGCTGATCCTGGAGACCGAGTGGGAGACGGTCGACGGCCAGGTCCTGGTCACCGACTTCATGCCGTGCCGGAAGACCGGCGCCCCCTGCGTCGTACGCATCGTCGAGGGCCTCTCCGGCACCGTCGACATGCGCATGGAACTGCGACTCCGCTTCGACTACGGCCGGGTCCTGCCCTGGATGCGACGGCGCGACGGGCACCTGACGGGCATCGCCGGACCCGAGTCGGTGTGGCTGCGCACCCCCGTCCGGCCGACCGCACACGGCACCGCCCACACCGCCGTCTTCCGGGTCACGGCCGGCGAACGCGTCCCGTTCGTGCTCACCTGGCACCCCTCCCACCTGCCCGCACCGGAAGCGGCGGACGCGTTCGAGGCGCTGCGCACCACGGAGGCGTACTGGCGGCGCTGGCTGCGGAGACTGTCGTACGACGGGCCGTACCGCGACGCCGTCGCCCGCTCCCTGATCACCCTCAAGGCCCTCACCTACGAGCCGACCGGCGGCATCGTCGCCGCCCCGACCACGTCCCTCCCGGAGGAGATCGGCGGGATCCGGAACTGGGACTATCGCTTCTGCTGGCTGCGGGACGCCGGTATGACCCTGGAGGCGTTGCTGCGCAGCGGCTTCACCGCCGAGGCGGACGCCTGGCGGGGCTGGCTGGAGCGGGCGGTGGCCGGACGGCCCGAGGACGTGCAGATCATGTACGGCATCGCGGGGGAGCGCCGGCTCACCGAATGGGAGGCCGACTGGCTGCCGGGCTACGAGGGTTCGCGCCCGGTGCGCATCGGCAACGCGGCCGCCGGACAGCGACAGCTCGACGTACCCGGCGAGGTGATGGACGCCATCCATCTGGCGATCGGCTGCGGACTGCGCCCGCGCCGGCACCTGATCGAACTCCAGGCGGTCCTCCTCGACCACCTGGAGCAGGTGTGGTCCGAGCCCGACCAGGGCCTGTGGGAGATGCGCGGCGCCCCACGCCACTACACGCACTCCAAGGTGATGTGCTGGGTCGCCTTCGACCGGGCGGTCCGGCTGGCCGAGGAACACGCCCGCCCCGGCCCCGTGGAGAAGTGGCGCGCGGTCCGCGAGCGCATCCACCGCGAGGTCTGCGAGAAGGCCTTCGACCCGGCACGGGGCACCTTCACCCAGTCGTACGGCTCCCGTGAACTCGACGCCGCGCTGCTGCAGATCCCGCAGACCGGGTTCCTGCCGCCGGACGACCCGCGCGTGATCGGCACCATCGAGGCCGTGCGGCGCGAACTCGTCGGAGACGGGCTCGTGGCCCGCTACTCGGCCGGCACCGCCGACTCCCCGGACGGCCTCACCGGCGGCGAGGGTGCCTTCCTCGCCTGCTCCTTCTGGCTCGCGGACGCCCTGCGACTGACCGGCCGCGAGGACGAGGCCCGCGCCCTCTACGAACGGCTGCTGGCACTGCGCAACGACGTCGGGCTGCTCGCCGAGGAGTACGACCCCCGCGCCCGCCGCCACCTCGGCAACTTCCCCCAGGCGTTCACGCACGTCCCGCTCATCCGGGTCGCCTACGAGCTCGACCGCCACGCCGTCCACGCCCGCCGCGGCACCCCGAAGGCGCCACCGCCGGACTAGGGCCCTGCTGATGCTCGGCGACCGGCCGCCCAGGCTCTGGGAGTGTCCACCCCTCGGACACCCCTCCTCATTCCTCGGACACCTTCTTGACGCGGGGCGTGGGCGGCTCGACACTCCAGGTGGGGTATTCCTAGTGAATGGGTAGGGAATGATGGGGCGCCTGGAGCCGGTGGTCACTCGTGTGCCTTGCGCACGCCGGCAGTCCCTTCTGCTGACCTCCCGCCGTCACATCGATCTGCTGCGCGTCTGCAGCGCGACACACCCCGTGAGAGTCGCCGGCCCTCTGGGCTGAGCCGCCGACGTGGCGCGCCGCCGCGCCCGTACCTCCGTTCACTCCCGCAACCGCTGTGCCGCGCACCAGAACCCCCGGGGAGACACATGTCCGTCATGCCCGTCCACGCCCTGAACGCCGTCCCGTCGCCGCGGCCCCTGCCCGCCTTCCGTGGCAGGATCGGCTGCGACGCGCGCAGCGGCCACTACGCCGTGCCGCGCCGCTACCGCCTCCATCTTTCTCTGTCGTGTCCGGGCGACCTGCGCATCGCCGTGATACACAGCCTCCTCGGGCTGGCGGACGTCTGTCCCGTGACCCTCCTGCCCGCCGTGCCCGACGGACCCGGCGACGAGCACGCCGCGCTGCGCCCGCTGTACGAGGCGAGCGCGCACCGCTACACCGGAGCGGCCGTGGCGCCGGTCCTCAGCGACGACTGGTCCGGACGCATCGTCAGCACCCACGCCCCCGACATCATGCGCGACCTCGCCCGGCGCTTCGGCGGCGGCCGCCCCGAGCTGTACCCCGAGGGCGCCGAGGCCGAGATCGAGGGCGTCGCCCGCCTCTGCGAGCAGGGTGTCGACGGCCCCGCGCAACGTGCCGGAGGCGCCGACGCCGACGACGCGGAACGCCGCGACGCGCTCGGCTCCCTGCTGCGCACCCTGCGCTCACTGGACGCCCGGCTCGCCGTGCAGGAGTACGTCCTCGGCGGCGAACTCACCGCGGCCGACGCCGAGTTGTGGGTCACCCTGGTACGGCTCGACACCGTGCACCGCCGGCACCTGGACGCCTCCGCCGTGCACCGTGTCGCCGACCACCCGCACCTGTGGGCGTACGCCCGCCGCCTGACCGCCCACCCCGCCTTCGGCCCCCACCTCGACCTCGACGGCATCGCCCGCCGCCACCACGCGCGGTGCCAGGGCCTGGAGGCGGCCGGCGCGGCCATGCGGATCGTGGACTGGGCCTCCCACGTCCCGGAGCGGTCCCTCGCGGCAGGCGGACGGACGTCCCAGGTGCTGGACTGACGCGGACAGCGGCGCGCCGACCCCGCGTGACGTACGGCCACCCGAAAAGCGCGCCCCGTCGAGGCTGCCGGTCGGTCGTCCCCACCGTCGGCCGCGTCATGGCGACGGTCCCCGACCTCCCCGCATACTGACTGTCCGTCAGCATTCACGCGGAAGACCTCTGGGAGGAACGGCGATGACCCATCGGATGCTCCTGCGCTCGGGCCATGTCGTCTCGATGGATCCGGCCATCGGTGACCTGGCCCGGGGAGACATCCTCGTCGAGGACGGGAAGATCGCCGCCGTCGAGCCCGAGATCGGCGCCGACGTCGACGCCGAGGTGCTCGACATGACCGGCCGTATCGTCATCCCCGGCTTCGTCGACACCCATCGCCACACCTGGGAGGCGTCGATCCGAGGCTGCGCCCCCGACGCCACCCTCGACGACTACTTCGTCGACGTCCTCGACACCTTCGCGCCCGTCTACACCCCCGAGGACGTGTACGCCGGCAACCTGGCCGGCACCCTGGAGTGCCTCAACGCGGGCATCACCACCCTCGTCGACTGGTCGCACATCAACAACACGCCCGAGCACCCGGACGCCGCGATCCGGGCGCTGACGGAGACCGGCATCCGCGCCCAGTACGCGTACGGCAGCGCCAACACCTCACTCGCCGACTACTGGTTCGACAGCAAGATCGCGGTACCCGGCGACGACGTACGCCGCGTCCGCGCCGAGCACTTCGCCTCCGACGACGGCCTTCTCACCATGGCCCTGGCCACCCGCGGCCCCGGCTTCTGCGCCAACGACGTCGTCACCCGGGAATGGGGCCTCGCCCGCGAGCTGGGCATCCCCCTCACCGTGCACGTCGCCATGGGCCGCCTGGCCGGACGCTTCGGCATGGTCAAGCAGCTGCACGAGCTGGGCCTGCTCGGCTCCGACACGACCTACGTCCACTGCTGTCACCTCAGCGAGGAGGAGTGGCGGATGGTGGCCGACAGCGGCGGCACGGTGTCCATCGCCGCCCAGGTGGAGACCCAGATGGGGCACGGCTGGCCGCCCGTGATGCAGGCGATCGAACACGGACTGCGGCCGTCCCTGAGCATCGACGTCGTCACCACCGTGCCCGGCGACATGTTCACCCAGATCCGGGCGGCCTTCGCTGCCGAACGAGCCCGGGTCAACGCCGACTGCTGGCAGGCCAACCTTCCCGTGCCGGACACGATGTTGACGGCACGTCAGATGCTGGGGATCGCCACCCTCAACGGAGCCCATGTGGCCGGAGTGGAGGACCGTACCGGCTCCCTCACCCCCGGCAAGCGGGCCGACATCGTCGCCCTCGACGCCACCGCCCTCAACATGGCGCCCGTGTACGACGCGGCCGCCGCCGTGACGCTGAGCGCGGACGTCTCCAACGTGGACACGGTCATCGTCGACGGTGTGGTCCGCAAGCGCGACGGCCGACTCCTCGCCGACACCGGCCGGGCCCGCCGCCTGGTGGAGGAGTCCCGGGACCGGCTGGTCGCGGCCGCGGAGGCCAGGAAGCGGAACGCGTGACGCACCAAGGCCGGACCCCGTGAAGACTTTTCCTACGACGGTTTCAGCGGGTCGTGGCCCAGCGTCATCAACTGGTGGCGGCGGTGCGTGCTGTCGGCCTCCGGCTCGTTCTCCGGGTCCCGCCGCGCGGTGACCGTGTCCACGACCTTGTACATGATCCGCACGTCGTCGTCCGTGAGGTCCGTGCGTCGTTTCTGCAGGATCGCCAGGACGTGCTGCCCGGTCGGCGAGCCTGGATGCTCCGGCAGCGGCTCCGTCTCCTCACCGGCGTACCGAGTCTTCAACCAGGCCGCCAGCTCCTGCGAGGTCATGTTCACCACGCGGTGGAACTCCTCCCAGAGCGCGTCGAGTTCAAGGGTGTCGGTCATGGGGGTGCCTCTTCCCGGACGGGGTCTTCGTGCGGCCGCTCGGACGGTGCGTCAGTCCTCGCGCGGCCAGTTCTCCGCGTCGAACATCCAGCGCTGCTTCTCCAGCTCGTAGGTGAGGGAGATGAGCAGGTCCTGCGTGACCTTGTCGGCGCCCTCGGTGGCGTCGATACGTTCGCGCAGCCGCCCGATCGCCGTCTCCAGCGCCTCCACCAGCATCCGTACGACCTCGGTGTCCCGCAGCCAGCCGTCCTTCGGCCCCTGGAGGTCGAACCGCGCCGCCACGGTCTCGGGCCGGCCGTCCGGGGCGACCCCGAGCGCCGCGGCGCGTTCGGCGACCTGGTCGGCGAACGCCCGTGCCGTGGACACCACCTCGTCGAGCTGGAGGTGGATCGAACGGAACCTGGGGCCCACGATGTTCCAGTGGGCCTGCTTCCCGATCAGCGAGAGCCCCAGCAGATCCACCAGGCTCTCCTGCAGAGCGTCGCCCGCGATCCGGCGGGCGGGCTCGGGCAGTGTGCTCCTCACCATCGTCATGACGCGTTACTCCTCATCGCTTCGTACCGGCGAACGCTTCGTGCCGGGCGGCATCGGCGCTCCCGGCCCTGCGGAGCAGTTCGGTGCGCTCCTCCTCGTCCATGCCGCCCCACACGCCGGCCGTCTGCCCGTTGCCGAGCGCCCAGTTCAGGCACTGGCGGCGCACCGGGCAGCGGGCGCAGACGCGCTTGGCGGCGGCGACGTCGTCGAGCGCCGGTCCTGTGGTGCCCACGGGGAAGAACAGTTCGGGGTCCTCTCCCACGCAGGCCGCTCTCCGCAACCACTCCATGCGGGGCCGGGTGCCCAGGACGGATGGGGGAAAACGCCGCATCCCGGAGCCCGCGGAACGGACCCCTCCGTCAGCCGTGAGCCTCAGCGCGCGAGTACGCCGCCCACGAACTCCCTGACATCCGCCAGCACTTCGCCCTTGTTCGTCTCGTTGAACACCTCGTGCCGGGCGCCCGGATAGACGCGCTCGGTCCACTCGGTACCGCGGAACTCCTCGATCCCCGTACGGCTGCCGGGCAGCGGCACGATCCGGTCGTCGTCGCCGTGCAGCCACAGCAACGGGAGCGAACCGATGGCCCCGCTCTTCGAGATCGTCTCCAGGGCGCGGTCGAAGGCCTCCAGCGTCGGCCGCTTGAACGGGCCGTGCCACACCAGCGGATCGTTCGCGTACGTGGCCCCGACCGTCATGTCCCGCGAGAGCAGCTTCGGGTCGAGCGGGACGTCGGGCACCTCCGGCGGTGCGAGCAGCTTCCTCAGCGGCTGCCAGATACCGATCACCGGCCCGGACAGCACGACCGCGGCGAGCCCGGAGCCGTACCGCTGGGCGTACCGCGCGGCGATCAGACCGCCCATGGAGTGGCCGATCAGCACCACCGGCAGACGCGGGTACGCGGTCCGGGCCAGCTCCTCCACCGTGTGCACATCGGTGACCACGTCCTCGAAGTCCTCGATCAGCACCCGCTCGCCCGCCGACCTGCCGTGCCCCATGTGGTCGGGACCGAACACCGCCGCCCCGTGATCCACCAGGGCATCGGCCACGTGCTCGTACCGGCCGATGTGTTCCCCGTAGCCGTGCACCAGGAGCACGATGTACCGCGCCCTCTCACACGGCCATTCCCGTGCGGTGACACCGCCGCGTGTGCCGGCGAAGCCGTGCTCGCGCGAGTCGGCCATGTCTCCTCCCACTACGTCGGCGAAGGTACCCGGGGGATCTTGCCAGCCCACCGGACGATGGTCCATGGGATGGCCGGGGCGAAACCCGAACCGGCCGACGGCGGGGTCAACTGGCGAGACGGTCCTGACGCGGGCCGATAGGTGCGCATAGCATCGGACCCCGCATGAACACGATGACTCTCTGGCACCTGTCCACGGCCGAGTTCGCGGCCCTCGCCTTCGCCGCCCTGCTCGTCGGCTTCTCGAAGACCGCCGTGAGCGGTGCCAACACGGTCAGCCTCGCGATCTTCGCGGCGGTCCTGCCCGCCCGCGCCTCGACCGGCGTCCTTCTGCCGATCCTCATCGTCGGGGACGTCCTCGCCGTGCTCACCTACCGCAGGCACGCCCACTGGCCCACCCTGTGGAAGCTCTTCCCGGCGGTCGGCGCCGGCGTCGTCTTCGGCACCCTGTTCCTGATCTGGGCCGACGACCAGATCGTACGAACCTCGATCGGCGCGATCCTGCTGCTGATGACGGCCGTCACCGTCTGGCGCCGCCGCACGGTCGACAAGGACGACGAACCCGACGCGATCACGACCCGCGCCGGCCGCGTCAAGGCCCGCTCGTACGGCGTCCTCGGCGGCTTCACCACCATGGTCGCCAACGCCGGCGGCCCCGTGATGTCCATGTACCTGCTCTCGGCGGGCTTCCGGAAGCTCGGTTTCCTCGGTACGTCGGCCTTCTTCTTCCTCATCGTCAACGTCTCCAAGGTCCCCTTCAGCGTGGGCCTCGGCCTCATCGACGCCCACTCCCTGCTGCTGGACGCCGCACTCGCCCTGTTCGTCGTGCCGGGCGCCTTCCTCGGCAAGTGGGCCGTGAACCGCATCAACCAGAAGGTGTTCGAGCAGCTGGTGATCGCGGCGACGATCGTGGGCGGCCTGCAACTCCTGCTCCGCTGACGACCCGGCGCGCTCAACTGCGGTGCCCGCGTGGGCGGCCCGTGGGACAGGCGCTCCCTCAGCGGGCGGGCGGCCGCGCGAACCCCTCGCCCCCGTCCTCGCCCCCACGCAGCCGCGGCGCCCACGCCCCCGCGTCCACCGCACGCCCCTCCCGCTCCACGACGTCGGCCAGCTCCCGCGCCCAGGCCCCCACTCCGGCCAGATCGACGCCGTGGGGACGCCGACGGCCACTGCCGGCCCCCCATTGCTCGACGGCCCCGGCGCCGCGCCGCAGCAACCGGGCCCCGCCCTTGACGTTCCCGCGTGCCGAGTGCGTGAGTCCCACCGCGAGCTGGGCCAGGCCCCGCCACAGGGCACGCTCCTCCTCGGGCCCGGACTTCCAGGCGTCCTCGAAGACCTCGTGCGCGTGGAACGGCTTCCCCGCGTCCAACAGCGCCTGCGCCTCGACGACCGTCTCCGCGGGGTCCCGCACGACCCCCTCCGGCTGCCGCTCCACACCCCGCGCCCCGTACGGCAACGGCCGCCCCAGCCCGTCCCGCGGCCGCGCACTCCGCGCCCGCCCCTCCTCGTCCCGGTCCCGCCCCTGTGCCGTCCAGCCATCCGATGTCCCGCTCATGCCCCGATTGTCCCTCGCCCCTCACCGGCCGCGGGGCAGTGGCCGACGTACGGTAAAGTTCTCAGTGCGTGATCACGCGGTTCACCGCGGACAGCGCACCGGGACGTGGCGCAGCTTGGTAGCGCACTTGACTGGGGGTCAAGGGGTCGCAGGTTCAAATCCTGTCGTCCCGACGGTGCGAAGGGTCTTCGCAGGCGAGAGCCTGTGAGGGCCCTTTTCCGCGTGGATCGTCACCGGCTTCCAAGGTGGTCAGGGCTGTGGGGTGCTGCCCATCTCCGCGGTGAAGATCGCCGGGTCGCTGTCGAACCCTCGGACCATCTGGTGGAACTCCCAGCCTGCGGAGGTGTCCCGGGTGAACTCCGCCACGGTGGCGGCGGTGGATTCGGCCACCTGTGCGAAGTCGTCCTTGAGCAGTTCTCTGTACCCCTCGAGGACCAGCACTCCGGCGTTCGACAGGTCACCGAAGGTCTTGGGGCCGCTGGTCTGGTGGATCGCCACGCCCACGACCACCCGTGCGAAGGAGGACGCGAGGCGATCGAGTTCCAGGGTCATCACCTCGACGTAGCCGAAGCCCTGACCGGTCTGGCTGTGCCGGCTCATGTTGATGGTGCCGTCGGGGGAGCGGCTGTCGTAGTGGACGATGTACACCGGCCGCCCGTAGGGGGCGTCCGCCGAGTAGGTCGCGGCGATGATGTCGAGATGATGAGGTGGCTGATCCCAGGGACTCGGGTCCCACTTGAGCCGTATCTCGGCCTTTCTCACGCCCTGGCTGTCGCTGCTCACCGGATTGCTGCCTCTCCCGTATCGATCCATCACGGGATGGCCCCCCGCATGGTCAAGTATGGCTGTCCACCATCATGTTGAAGACTCGTTCGGCATCTCCGCAGGTCCGGTCCGCTCCTTCTCGACATCTCGGGTGCGCCCAATGGGCGGTCGACCGAATGGATCTGCGCATGCGGTACCGGGCCGCCGAGCGGGCAGGTGAAGGGGCATGGTCGGCGAATCAGGTGATGACAGGGCGGCGCGACGGCAGGGCGAGGGCGGACACCGGCTGGTGCCGCACACGGCCGACGTGCGCATCGAGGCGTGGGGGGCGAGCCTGGAGTGCTGCCTGGCGGAGGCCGTCATGGGCATGGTGGGCTGCTTCGCGGACGCCTCCACGGTCCGGCCCACCGCCGTGGAGCGGGTGCGGTTCGCCGAGGCCGGCGGCGACGATCTGCTGGCCGCGCTGCTGGACGAGGTGGTCTACCGGCTGGAGGTGTACGGACAGGTGCCCGTCGACGTCGAGGTGGACGCGGACGACAGCGGCCTCGAGGTGCGGCTGGCCGTCGCCGCGCTGGCGGACGTGGAGATCATCGGCGCGACGCCGAAGGGCATCTCCTGGCACGAGCTGCACATCGGGCCGGACGCGTACGGCTGGTCGTGCGCGGTGACCGTCGACGTGTGAGAAGCGGTCGCCTCGGCCCTCGACCCCGCTCACGTGGGGGAAACGGGTGGCCTCGGCCCTCGACCCCGCTCACGTGGGGGAAACGGGTGGCCTCGGCCCTCGACCCCGCTCACGTGGGGGAAACGGGTGGCCTCGGCCCTCGACCCCACTCACGTGGGGAAGCGGGTCGCCTCGGCCCTCGACCCCACTCACGTGGGGAAGCGGGTCGCCTCAGCCCTTGACCACGCCCAGTGGAACCAGCCGGGCCACCGTGCGGCACAACCCCGCCGCCTCGCTCGCGGCGACCACCTCACCGACGTCCTTGTACGCCTCCGGGGTCTCCTCGGCCAGGCCCCGCAACGACTTCGGGCGCACCGCGATGCCGTCCGCCTCCAGCCGGGCCCGCAGCTTCTCGCCGGTGACCGTGCGTGCGGCCCGGTGTCGGCTCATCACGCGGCCGGCGCCATGGCAGGTGGAGAAGAAGGCGTCGCCGCCGGGCACCCCGGCCAGGACGTACGAGGCCGTGCCCATCGTTCCCGGGATCAGCACCGGCTGCCCGAACTCCCGTAGGTCATCGGGCAGTTCGGGGTGGCCGGGCGGGAAGGCGCGGGTGGCGCCCTTACGGTGCACACACAGGCGTCGCCGCGCTCCGGCCACGGTGTGGGTCTCGATCTTGGCGAGGTTGTGGGACACGTCGTACACCAGTGAGAGGCTCACGCCCGAGGCTTTCTCGAAGATCCGGCGGGCGGCGTGGGAGAGCAACTGGCGGTTGGCGCGGCCGTAGTTGGCGGCGGCGGCCATCGCGCCCAGATAGTCCCGCCCCTCCGGGGAGTCGACGGGGGTGCAGGCCAGCTGCCGGTCGGGCACGGTGATGCCGTACCGGCTCATGGCGTGGTCCATCGTCCGGACGTGATCGGTGCAGATCTGGTGCCCCAGGCCGCGCGAACCGCAGTGGATCATCACGCACACCTGGCCGACGGAGAGCCCGAAGGCGGCGGCGACCCGCTCGTCGTACACCTCGGCGACCTGCTGGACCTCCAGGAAGTGGTTGGCGGATCCCAGGCTGCCGACCTGCCCGAGGCCGCGCTCCCGCGCCCGCGCGCTGACCTGCGTCACGTCGGCGTCGGCGACCGCCCCGCCGTCCTCGCAGCGGGTCAGGTCGCGCTGTTCGCCGTACCCCTCCTGAACGGCGTACCGGGAGCCGCCGCGCAGGATCCGCTCCAGTTGTCCGGGGCCGGTCATCCGCCATACGCCGCCGGGGCCCGCGCCGCGCGGGATCGAGCGGTCCAGGGCGTCCATGATCGCGGGTAGTGCGGGCTCCAGGGTCCGCCGGTCGGCGTGGGCGGCCAGCAGCCGCACCCCGCAGGAGATGTCGAAGCCGACCCCGCCGGGCGAGACCACTCCACCGTCGTCGAGGTCGGTCGCGGCCACGCCGCCGATGGGGAAGCCGTAGCCCCAGTGGATGTCCGGCATGGCGTACGAGGCGCCGACGATGCCCGGCAGTGTGGCCACGTTGACGACCTGCTTCAGCGACTGCTCGGCGTCGGCGAGCAGGTCCCGGGAGGCGAACACCAGGCCGGGCACCCGCATGGCTCCCCTGGGGGCGATGCGGTAGCGGTAGGGGCGCTCCTCGATCAGTTCCATCGCGGCCTCCCTTACAGATCCGCCAGCTCTGCCAGCTCCGCCAGATCCGCTGAGAGATCCGCGTACCCCTTCCTCGGGCTCCCTCCCCCTTTCCTCCGTGCCGCCTGCCCCGAGCCCTTGTCGGCACGCCGCCCGCGGGTGCCTAGGGTGAAGGTATGGGCGACGGCGTGGTGACGCTGTTCCTGTGCGGGGACGTGATGCTCGGGCGCGGCGTCGATCAGGTTCTCCCGAACCCCGGTGATCCGGTGTTGCGGGAGGACTACGTCCTGGACGCCCGGTCCTACGTACGGATGGCGGAGGCGGTCGGCGGCCCGATTCCGGCTCCGGTCGATCCGTCCTGGCCGTGGGGCGAGGCGCTGCACGTGCTGGAGGAGGCTGCCCCGGACGTCCGGATCGTGAATCTGGAGACCGCCGTGACGCGCCGTGACGCGTTCGCGCCGGGCAAGGCGGTCCACTACCGCATGCACCCCGACAACCTGCCCGCTCTCACGGTGGCCCGGCCGGACGTCTGCGTGCTGGCCAACAACCACGTGCTGGACTTCGGCCGCGAGGGCCTGGACGAGACACTCGGCTCGCTGGCCCGTGCGGAGCTGCGGACCGCCGGCGCGGGCCGGAACGCGGACGAGGCGTACGCGCCCACGGCGATCTCCCTCAACCCCGCCGGCCGTGTCCTCGTCTTCACCCTCGGTTCGCGCTCCAGCGGCATCCCGTCCAGCTGGGCGGCGGCCGAGGACCGCTCCGGCGTCGCGTACGTCCCCGGACTGTCGGCCTCCGCCGCCGACGCGATGGTTCGGCGAGTGCGGGCCGTCAGGCGTACGAGCGACATCGTGGTGGTGTCCGTGCACTGGGGCTCCAACTGGGGATACCTCGTCCCGCGCGACCAGATCCGCTTCGCGCACACCCTGGTGGACGGCGGTGTCGACATCGTCCACGGACACTCCTCGCACCACCCCCGCTCCGTGGAGGTGTACCGGGAGCGGCTGATCCTCCACGGCTGCGGCGACTTCATCGACGACTACGAGGGCATCCCCGGCTACGAGGAG
The DNA here is from genome assembly GCF_024612015.1 of Streptomyces sp. CA-210063. Taxonomy (NCBI): domain Bacteria; kingdom Bacillati; phylum Actinomycetota; class Actinomycetes; order Kitasatosporales; family Streptomycetaceae; genus Streptomyces; species Streptomyces sp. CA-210063. The sequence goes on along the minus strand of NZ_CP102512.1, from coordinate 968,684 downwards.
TACCGCGACGACCTCCGGATCGCCTACCTCGTCACGGTGGCGGCGAGCACGGGACGGCTCACCGGCCTGCGCATGGTCCCCCTGCGCGCCCGCCGCATGCGGCTGGAGCCCGCGCCCGCCGCGGACCGCACCTGGCTCCGCACCACCCTCGACCGCATCAGCCACGGCGTGCGCATCACCCTGGAGACCGACGGCACCCTCACGGCCGAGACCGAACCATGACCCGATGGCTGCGGCTGACCCTGCTCGGCGTGGGCGCGATGAACTCGCCGAGGTTCCTGACCGTCGCCGAGCAGGCCGCAGGCCGCAGGACACGGTGTACGGCGACTGGTCCACGCCCGCATCGGGCGGCCCAGCCTGCGGGCGATCGACGCCGGGGTGAAGCCGCCGGTGGGCGCATGGGGCGTGGAGGGGCGCACGTACGCGTTCAGCGGTCGGCGCCCGTGTGCAGCGCGGCGAGCACGTCCCGGTCGGAGAGCTGGTCGAAGTGCTCGTACCAGAGGCCGACGGCCATGAAGGCGGCCGGACGGTACAGGCAGACCACCTCGTCGACCTCGGCGCGCAGCAGGTCCGACGCCTCCGGCGAGCAGACCGGCACGGCCAGCACGATCCGCTCGGGCGCCTGCCGCCGCACGGCACGCACCGCGGCGCGGGCCGTGACGCCGGTCGCCAGGCCGTCGTCGACGACGATCACGGTACGTCCCCGCACGTCCGGGGCGGGGCGGCCCTCCCGGTAGAGCTGTTCGCGGCGGCGGAGTTCGGCGCGCTCCCGCTCGACCGTCCCGGCGAGGCCGGCTCTGCTCAGGCCCAGCCGGTCCAGGGCGGCCTCGTCGAACAGCGGCTCGTCGTCCCCGGCGATCGCGCCCACACCGAGCTCCTCCTGGAACGGGGCGCCGATCTTGCGGACGACGAGCACGTCGAGCCGGGCGCCCAGCGCCCGGGCCACCTCATGGGCCACGGCGACACCGCCCCGGGGGAGGGCGAGGACGACAGGGTCCGGGAGGGCGCCCTTCTCCTGCCGGATCCGCAGTTGTTCGGCCAGTTTCCGTCCGGCCTGCTTTCGGTCACGGAACTGCATCGCGGATGCCACTCCTTTCGCACAGGGGAGCGAGTCCCGCAGGTCGACGCACGACGGCGGTTCTCACCCGGCCGCGGTCTTCAGAGTTCTCACCCGGCCGCGGTCTTCAGACGGTCGTCGCACCACTGCCGGGCGATGTCGGCGACCCGCTCCAGCGCGCCGGGCTCCTCGAACAGGTGGGTGGCGCCCGGCACGACACGCAGGGTGTGCGGACCGCTCAGCCTGCGGGCGGCCTCCTGGTTGAGCCGCATCACCTGGTGGTCCTCTCCGCCGACGATCAGCAGGACCGGAATCCGTACGGCCTCCAGTGCGTCGCCGGCCAGGTCCGGCCGTCCGCCGCGCGACACCACGGTCAACACGCGGTCGGGCCGCTCGGCGGCGGCGACCAGGGCCGCGCCCGCGCCCGTGCTGGCGCCGAACAGGGCGACGGGAAGGCCCCGGGTGTCGGACTGGACCTCCAGCCAGTCGATCGCGGCCACCAGACGGCGGGCCAGCAGGGTGATGTCGAAGCGGTGCTCGCCGGTCGCCGTGTCGCGCCGCTCCTCTTCCTCGGTGAGCAGGTCGATCAGCAGGGTGCCGAGCCCCGCGGTGCGCAGTTCGGCGGCGACCGCGCGGTTGCGCGGGCTGTGCCGGGAGCTGCCGCTGCCGTGCGCGAACAGCACGACCGCTCGCGCCTGCGTCGGCACGGCGAGGTCGCCCGCGAGCTCCGTGTCGTCGACGGGCACCGTGACCAGTTGGGAGATCATCTGCCTCGTCTTCTTCCTCACTACCTTTGATTTCCTCGATGCCTTCGATGTACCCCGATTAATCCGGTTTTCTCCAGGAAGCGCCGCAGTCGGGAGTGCGGCCAGGTGTTGATCACGTCCTCCTTGGCGAGCCAGCCGCGCTGGGCCGTACCCACGCCGTACCGCATGTGGGCCAGGTGGAGGGTGGAGTGGGCGTCGCTGTCGATCGCGAACTTCACGCCGTGCCGCCGGGCCCGCAGGATGTCCTCGTCGCGCAGGTCGAGCCGGTCCGGATGGGCGTTGATCTCCAGGGCCGTGCCGGTGCGGGCGCAGGCGGCGAAGATCGCGTCGAGGTCGGCGTCGATACCGGGCCGCCTGCCGAGGATGCGGGTGGTGGGGTGGCCGATGATGTTGACGTAAGGGTTCTCGCAGGCCCTCACGATCCGCCGGGTCAGCGCCTCGCGGTCCTGGTTGAAGTGCGAGTGCACCGACGCCACGCACAGGTCGAAGCCGGCCAGGAAGTCGTCCGGCCAGTCCACGCCGCCGTCGGGGGCGATGTTCAGCTCCGCGCCGTGCAGCAGCCGCATGCCGCCCCGCTTGCCGTACGCGCGGTCGAGCTGCCGTACCCGATCGCGCTGGGCGAGTATCCGCTCGTCGGTCATGCGCTGCATGTACAGGTCCGGCCCGTGGTCGGTGATCGCGTAGTAGGCGTAGCCGCGCTCCGCCGCGGACCGGACCATGTCCTCCAGCGGGGCGAGGCCGTCGGTGAGGTCGGTGTGGGTGTGCAGGTCGCCCCGGATGTCGGACTCCGTGACCAGGTCGGGCAGTTCGCCGCGCCGCCCGGCCTCGATCTCGCCGCGGTCCTCGCGCAGCGTGGGCTCGATCCACGGCAGGCCGAGCCGGGCGTACACGTCCTCCTCCGTCGCGGAGACGATCTTCTCGCCGCTCTCGGCGTCGAACAGTCCGTACTCGGAGAGCTTCAGCCCCTGGTGCACGGCGATCTCGCGGATGCGGATGTTGTGCGCCTTGGAGCCGGTGAAGTACAGCAGGGCGGCGCCCCAGGAGTCGGGCGGCACGACCCGAAGGTCGATCGCGAGCCCCTTGCCGGTGCGGACCGACGTCTTCTTGTCGCCGTGGGCGATGACCTCGGTGACGTACGGCAGCTCCGTGAACGCCCGCATCAGGGGCATCGGCTTCTTCGCCGCGGCGAGGACGTCGATGTCGCCGACCGTCTCCCGGAAGCGGCGCAGTGACCCGGCGTACGCGCACCGCCGGCAACCGGTCACGCGGGACAGCGCGGCGACGGTCTCCTCGGCGAGGTCGAGGGCCGCGTCGAGCAGGACGCGGTCCCCGGAGGACCGCAGGAGCTCGATGCCGTGGAGGATCTTCTCCTCCGTCCTGGGGCCGAAGCCCTTCAGGTCGCGCAGGCGCTCCGCGTGGATGGCGTCGGCCAGTTCGTCGACGGAGGAGATTCCCAGTTCCTCGTGGAGCACCATGGCCTTCTTCGGGCCGAGCGTGGGGATGGCCGTCAGCTGCCGGACCCCGGCGGGGATCCTCGCCCGCAGCTTCTCCACGGCGGACACGCTGCCCTCGCGGAAGTACTCGACGACCTTCTCGGCGATCGATGTGCCGACCCCGGGAATCTGCCGCAGGCCCTTCACGTCGAGCGTGTCGACATCGGCGTGGTGACCGCCGATCGCGCGGGCAGCCTTCTCGTAGACGCGCGCCTTGAACGCGTCCCCGCCGGTGATCGAGATCAGGTCCGCGTACTCCTGGAAGAGTGCGGCGACCTCGTCGTTGGACCGAGCCACACCTCCAGGGTAGGCGCGTCAAGGTCGCGACGACTCCCGGAAACCGCCCTTCTCGTCAGGGGTCCCGGTCAGGTGCGCGGCGTCGGATCGGCGTACCGGAGGAGGACGCCGACGCCGTCGTGCAGTCGCAGCTGCTGCTCGGGCACGACGACGAGTTCGGCCCTGGTGTCGACAAGAGCGCGGGTGAGGGCCGCGTCGGCCCGCTCCTCACGGATGTCCTGGATGCCGTAGGAGCGGAGTTCCTGTTCGGTGAGGGCGAGTTGGCTCGGTTCCGGGCCGATCCACAGGCGCAGTGGCGACTCGGGGTGGTTGTTGAGGAAGAGGGCTTTGACCTGACCGCGTTGCAGGGCCGACACGGCCTCGGCCAGGCCCTCGGCCGACGCCCCGTCGCGGGCGCGCTGGGCGAGGAAGCCGGCCAGCAGGGACCGGTCGTGCTCGGCCATACGTCCGCTGAAGAGGCTCTCGAGCCTGTGCTCCAGCAGTGCCCGCCGCGGCTGGGACTCACCGGCGCCCTCGACGGTGGTGACCCGCCCGCGCAGGGGAGCGGGGAGTCGGCGGACGAGAATGCCACGGGCCCAGACGTCCCCCGCGACGACCACCTCCTCGGCGTTGATACGCCGCGCGTGGCCTTCCAGTTCCCCGCCCAGCACCTTGGCGGCGTTGAGCCAGTCGGTCACCGGGATCTCCTCGTTGAGGCGGTGTCCCGGTGTGACCTTGGTCAGGGGCCATACGCCGATCTCGGCCTCGATCCGCACGGTACCGGTGGCGTCCGTGGAGTGACGGCCGCCGTAGTGGACGTGGACCGCCACATAGGGGATCTCGGGGGAGTGCTGGACGATCAGCGGCATGGTGTCGGGCAGCGTTCCGAAGTGCGCCGTGTCGTGTGCGGGGGGCGTGGGCAGCTCGTCCAGCAGGGCCAGCCGGCCGTGCGCGGTGAACACCGCCTGCCCGTGTACGCCGGGGATGTCCATGTCGCCGCCCACGGCGTCCGCCGCCGCGGTGATGGAGGCCTGATCGGCCCCTTCGGATGCCAGGGCGTTCCGCAGGTGCCGCCTGCTCAGGTCCACGGCGGCGTCGGGATCGTCGATGGCGCTGTGGCGGGAGGTGTCCAGGTAGACCGATGCGTAGGGGCCGGGCTGCTTGTACAGGGGTTCGAGGAACGAAAGTCGCATGGTCCACTCCTTCAGGTCCCGCTGCGCGGTCAGGGGATGGCCTGCCTGACGCCATCCGCGGCCACACCCAAGGAATCGATCGGACCTGGACGGGTACCCGGATCGCGCGGGATATGACGCCCTCCGGACGACCGGTGAAACCTTGAACGGGTGATCAGCGATGACCGCGAAGACCGCGAAGACCGATGGGAAGTCCGGCAGGAAGACGACCGGCGCGACGGACGAAGCGGTGGTGCGCGCCCTGCTCGACCGACAGCGGCGCGCCTATACGGCGCAGGCCGGCATCCGGTTGCGCAACACCCCGGCGCCGCTGTATCAGACGCTCGTGCTCGCGACACTCCTCAGCGCCCGTATCCAGGCCGACATCGCCGTGGCAGCGGCCAAGGCGCTGTTCGACGCCGGAATGCGCACCCCGCGGTCGATGGCCGACGCGTCCTGGCAGCAGCGCGTCGACGCACTCGGCGAGGGCGGCTACCGGCGCTACGACGAGCGGACCTCCACGATGCTCGGCAAGGGAGCCGAACTGGTTCTGGAGCGCTATGACGGCGATCTGCGCCGGCTGCGCGAGGAAGCCGACCCGAAGAAGGCCCTGTTGGACATACCCGGGATCGGGCCCACGGGAGCCGACATCTTCCTGCGTGACGTGCAGGGCGTGTGGCCGGAGTTCGCGCCGTACATCGACCGCAAAGCCCTGGACGGGGCCCGACGGCTCGGGCTGCCGGCCTCACCCGAAAAGCTGAGCGGCCTCGTCCCCGACCGCGAGATGCCCCGGCTGGCGGACGGCCTGGTCCACGCGGCCCTCGACAAGCCGCTGGCGGACGAGGTACGCGCGGCCGCCAAGGCAGGGTGACAGCGCCACCGGGGAACCTTGCGAGCGCGGCCCCTGGCGGGGGCCCGGCCAGCGGGGTCGTGGTCGGCGGCGGCCTGCCTCGCGTCCGTGCGTGCCGCGCTGCCGTGCTGCCGTGCGGCCGCGAGGTGCCCGGCGGCAGCTCGCCTGGCGGCAGCCCGCCCCGCGTCCTGCCCGACCCGCAACCGTGATCGCCTGCCGGACGGGGCGCGACGACCGCAATCGGTGGGCAGCCCGGTCACCGGACACCGCACCCATCCCGGCTCTCCGGACACCGCACCCATCCCGGCTCGACGCCACTGACATGCCGCAGGTCTGAACCGTGGCCGTCTCCTGGGACCACGCCTCCCCGGCCGCAAGTCCACCCTCGTCGGGCGGCTGCTGCACGACTCCAAGTCGGGCCCACCCGCGCCACGCTCGGCTGCGGCCTCACGTACCGGCGCGGCGGGCATGCCGGAGGCACACCCCGGCGGCGAGCGGCTGCTGGATCCCGGGCCGCGGCAGCCGGCGAGTCCGGCCCTGTCATGCGTACCGCGACCGTGTCCGACCGCGGCGACCCGCGCTCGCCGGCCGGCGTCGCCGGCCGTGCACGTCGTCACGGCGTCGCGTCCACGGATGAGAGGTCCGCCGGGAGGGCGAATGCGCCGCGTGGCACACGGTCAGCCTCGATAGCCCCGCAGCTTCCGGTACAGCGTGGCGCGGGCGATGCCCAGGGACGCGGCCGCGCGGGCCTTGTTGCCTCCGTTGCGGCGCAGGGCCTCCAGGATGGCGGCGCGTTCGGCGTGTTCCATGGGGCTCAGACGCCGGGCCGCGGGCCCCTCGCGGACGGGGTCCGGCAGTTCGGCGCGCCGGACGGGACCGGACGCGCGGCGGTGCTCAGCCAACGCCCGTACGAGATGCAGGAGTTCGGTGACGTTGCCGGGCCATGGGTGCTGTTCCAGGGCGCGCAGGGCGTCCAGTGTCCAGGTGAGCGGAGGCTGTCCCGGTGTCGGCTTCGGTGCCAGAGCCGTCAGCAACTCCCTTATGTCCTCCGGCCGTTCGCGCAACGTGGGCAGGGTGACCGAGCGCGCGGCCAGTGTGTCCAGGAGCCGTTGGAGGCAGGGGCCAGGGGGAGGCCCGGGGGTGTAGGTGACCAGCAGGGGCGCGCCCGGGTGGGTTTCGAGGAGCGAGTTGAGGGTCGCGGTGTCGGGCTGGGCGAGGCGTTCGACATGGCGGATGAGGAGCGCGTGACCCTCCGTCAGCTCATCGACCACGGAACCGAGTTCGCCCTCCGCCGCGTCGACGACCAGTACGTCGGCGGCCAGTTCGTGAGCGAGCGCCGTCTTCCCGGTGCCGCGCTCACCGACGAGCAGCAGTGGTTCCGGCGACCGGGCCAACTCCGTCGCGCGGCCGACCGCATGCCGCCACGGCACCGATCGTCCGGCCAGTGCCACGACATCCCGCCCGACCGGCGCCGCGGTCGCACGCCCCAGCGGCTCCAGTACCGCCACCGCACCGATGACCGCGCCCCGGTGCGGTACGGGTGAGACCGTCGCCGAACACCTCACACCGTCAGGCAGCCGGACGCGATACGAGCCCGAGGCCGAGCCTGCCGCGGCTGTGGAGCCCGACGCCGAGCCTGCCGCGGCCATGGCTGCGGACACTCGCTGCGAAGCGGCATGGGCGGGCACGCCCGAGGCCCCCTCACCCGCCGACCGCACCCCACCCTCCCCACCGTCCGCGCCCTCCCCACCCTCCCCACCGTCCGCGCCCCGCAGCAGTCCGACCACGCTTCGCTCCAGCGCCTCCAGACCCTCCGGTGACAACAGCCGCCCCGCGGCCTCGCTCACCAGACGATTGCGGCCGTCGAGGGCGACGACCGCCTGCCCCTGGTCCCGTGCGGCCCGCAGATACGCGTCCAGCAGGACCCGTTCCGCCGGCTGCGACCGCGCCAGGAGTTCCGCCTCCACGGCACCGGCCGCGGCCTCGGCGAGCGAGGCCCAGGGATGTGGAACACACTCGGCGCAGAGCCCGGACGTGACCGTCACCGTGCCCAGCGTCTGCCCGGTCTCCGGCGCGAGCACCGGCACGCTGACCGCGGACACGTCCTGCCACAGATCGAGGAAGTGCTCCGGGCCGTGCACCTCGGCGCGACGGCGGATGCGCAGCGCGAGCGCCGCGCTGTTGTGGCCGACCACCTGCTCGGAGAGGTCCTCGCAACAGGGATCGTCCGGCGCGCGCCCGGTCGCCCACAGCACCCGCAGCCGTTCGTCGGTGAGCACGAGGGCCGTCTGCCCGGTGCCTACGGCGGGCGCGAGCCGTTCGAGCACGGGCCGGGCCGCGGCCAACAGGTCGGATGCGGCTGGTCGTACGGGATGTCGTACGGAATTCCGTGGCGCTTCGGGCGCGGGGGCCGGCACGTCGTGTCGTACGCCGAAGAACCGGGCACGCTTCCAGGCGGCGACCACGTCCTCCGGCACACCGTCCGGCAGTGGGCGCTCCTCGAGGAACAGCTCACGGGCCCTGCGCAGCGACGCCAGGGCAGGGAGGACGGAGAGGTGCTCTGCGGTGGTCACGACACCACTCACCGTACCGGGCGAGGTTGAACGGGCAACGAGCACCCCGCTTCCCGGCGGCACGCCCGAGCCCACGGCGCCCGCCTGAACGGGCGCGGCCCCCGTCCCGTATCCGAGAGCGACAAGCCACACGCACTGTCTCTTATTGAGACACCCACGCTCCCGCGCCGCCCTCCATGATCTTGAAAGGTCGGTGCCTGTTCTCATTCCCTGGAGCGTTTGCCGTGCACATCGTCGAGCCCGATGTCGTGACCGACGTACTGATCGTGGGCAGTGGCCCCGCGGGCGCCTCCGCCGCGCTCGCCCTCAGTACGTACGGCGTCCCGAACATCGTGGTCACCCGCTACGCGCGTCTCGCCGACACGCCCCGGGCACACATCACCAACCAGCGCACCATGGAGGTCCTGCGGGATCTCGGGGTCGAGGACGAGGTCGTCGCGAAGGCCACGCCGCAGCAGCTGATGGGCAACACGACCTTCTGCACCAGCCTCGCGGGCGAGGAACTGGGCCGGATCCGCTCCTGGGGCAACGACCCGCTCGTCCAGGCCGCGCACGACCTGGCCAGCCCCACCCGTATGTGCGACATGCCGCAGCACCTCATGGAGCCCGTGCTCATCGACGCGGCCGTCGCCCGCGGCACCAACCTGCGCTTCAGCACCGTCTACAAGTCGTTCGTCCAGGACGACGAGGGCGTCACGGTCACCGTCGAGGACCGGCTGCGCGGCGACGAGTACACCATCTGCGCCAAGTACCTCATCGGCGCCGACGGCGGCCGCTCCCAGGTCGCCGAGGACGCCGGGCTGCCCATGGGCGGCCAGATGGGCGTGGCCGGCAGCATCAACATCGTCTTCGACATGGACCTGACGAAGTACACCGCGCACCGGCCGTCCACCCTCTACTGGGTGCTCGCCCCCGGCGCCACCGTCGGCGGCATCGGAGCCGGCCTGGTCCGCTGCGTACGGCCCTGGAACGAGTGGCTGATCGTCTGGGGGTACGACGTCACCGCCGGCGCCCCCGACCTCACCACCGAGTACGCCGAGTCGATCGTCCGCAGGCTGGTCGGCGACGACGAGATCCCGGTGACCATCAAGTCGTCCTCGGCCTGGACCGTCAACGAGATGTACGCGGAGACCTACTCGAACGGCCGAGTCTTCTGCGCCGGTGACGCCACGCACCGCCACCCGCCGTCCAACGGCCTCGGCTCCAACACCTCCATCCAGGACACCTACAACCTGGCCTGGAAGCTCAAACTCGTCCTCGACGGCACGGCCTCCCCCAGGCTGCTGGACACCTACACCGCCGAGCGCGCCCCGATCGGCAAGCAGATCGTCACCCGCGCCAACAAGTCCATCGGCGAGACCGCCCCCGTCTTCGAGGCACTCGACGGGCTCTCCCCGCAGACCCCCGAGCAGCTGTGGGCCAACATCGCCGCCCGCAAGGACGACACCCAGGCGGCGGAGAAGCAGAGGGCCAGGCTGCGTGAGGCGATCGCGTTCAAGGTGTACGAGTTCAACGCGCACGGCGTCGACCTCAACCAGCGGTACGCCTCGGAAGCCATCGTGCCCGATGGCACCCCGGACCCCGGCTTCGACCGCGACCCCGAGCTGTACCACCAGCCCACCTCCCGCCCCGGCGCCAAGCTCCCGCACGCCTGGATCACCTCCGGCACCCGCACCCTGTCCACGCTCGACACCGTCGGCCGAGGCCGCTTCACCCTGATCACCGGCATCGGCGGCACCGACTGGACACGGGCCGCCGCGGCCCAGAACCTGGAGATCGCCACCGTCGTCATCGGCCCCGGGCAGGAGTACGAGGACCCGTACGGCGACTGGGCACGCCTCAGCGAGGTGGCCGACGGGGGAGCCCTGCTCGTACGGCCGGACGGGTACATCGCCTTCCGGCAGGCCACGGCGGCCGCGTCCCCGGCGGACGCCGAGCGGTTGCTGACCGAGGCGGTCCGGCGGATCCTCGGGCTTGCCTGAAAGGGAACAGCCGCGCGCTCAGCCGTAGCGGAGTCGCGGGAACCGTCGTAGGAGTGGGGCATGACCACCGAATTCACCACCCGCATCACCGAGGCGGTCGTCGACAGCCTCGACGGCACGGCCGACCCGCGGCTGCGCGGGCTGCTCGCCGCCCTCACCCGCCACCTCCACGCCTTCGTCCGGGAGACCGAACCGACGATGGCCGAGTGGGAACGGGCGATCGATTTCCTCACGGCGACCGGACAGACCTGCACGGACACCCGACAGGAGTTCGTCCTCCTGTCGGACGTCCTCGGCGTCTCGATGCTGGTCGAGACGATCAACAGCGACGAGCGCGGCGGCGTGACCGAGTCGACGGTTCTCGGCCCGTTCCACATGACCGAGTCCCCGGTCCGGGAGCTCGGCGCGGACATCGACCTGGTGGGCGGCGGCGGGCCGTGCGTGGTCAGCGGGCGCGTGCTGGCGAAGGACGGCACCCCGCTGCCCGGCGCGGCCCTCGACGTCTGGCAGGCGAACGCCGAGGGCTACTACGACGTCCAGCAGCCGGACGTCCAGCCGGCGGGCAACGGGCGCGGACTGTTCACGGCGGACGACGAGGGCCGCTTCTGGTTCCGCACCTGCGTGCCGAGCCCGTACCCGATCCCCACGGACGGCCCCGTCGGGGACCTTCTCCGGGCGACGGCGCGGCACCCCTACCGCCCCGCCCACATCCACTTCATCGCCTCCGCCGAGGGCCACGCGCCGGTCACCACCCACATCTTCGTGGCCGGCAGCGACCACCTCGACTCGGACGCGGTCTTCGCGGTCAAGGAGAGCCTCGTCAAGGACTTCACCGAGAACGACGACCCGTCCCTGGCAAAGGAGTTCGGCGTCCCGAACCCGTTCCGGCACGCCCGCTTCGACCTCGTGCTCAACCCACTCGACCCACTTGACGGCCGCGACGCCGAGGGGCTCGACACACGCGGCGCAGGCAACTCGGGGCGGTCGTGATGGAGTTCGTGTACGAGGCCCAGCCCATGCGGGTCGTCATGCGGCCCGGCGCGTCGGTGACCGCGGTGGCGGGAGAGGCCGAACGCCTGGGACTGCGGCGGCTGTTGGTGGTGTGCGGTCCGAGGGGCGGCGAGACCGCCAGAGCCGTCGTGGCTTCGCTCGGCGACGCGTGCGCCGGACTGTTCGCCGAGGCTCGCCAGCACGTGCCGGTCGAGGTCGCGGACCAGGCGGTGCGGGTGGCGCGGGCCGCGGGCGCGGACGGGTGCGTGGCGGTCGGCGGCGGCTCGGCGATCGGACTGGGCAAGGCGATCGCGCTCCGCACCGAACTGCCATTGATCGCCGTACCGTCGACGTACTCCGGCTCCGAGATGACCCCGGTCTGGGGCCTGACCGAACACGGCGTCAAGCGCACCGGCCGCGCCCCCTCGGTCCTGCCGCGCAGTGTCGTCTACGACCCCGAACTCACCCTCTCCCTTCCGGTGAGCCTCTCCGTGACCAGCGGCATCAACGCGGTCGCACACGCCGCCGAGGCCCTGTACGCGCCGGACGCCTCGCCGCTGGTGTCGCTGATGGCGGAGGAGGGCGCCCGGGCCATGACGGGCGCCCTCCCCGGAGTGGCGGCCGATCCCGAGGACCTTGAGGCGCGCGGCCGTGCCCTCTACGGCGCCTGGCTCTGCGGTGCTGCGCTCGGCGCCACCACCATGGGTCTGCACCACAAGCTGTGCCACGTCCTCGGCGGCACCTTCGGCCTTCCGCACGCCGAGACCCACACGGTCGTCCTGCCGTACGCCCTCGCCTACAACGCGCCCGCCGCCCCCGACGCCCTGAGGGCCCTCGGTCGAGCCCTGGCCACCGACGACGCCCCACAGGCCCTGTGGGACCTCTCCGGCCGCCTCGGCGCCCCCCGCTCCCTGGCCGAACTCGGCCTCGGGGAAGCCGACTTGGCCGTGGCGGCGGCCGAGGTGACGGGGCAGGCGTACCCCAACCCACGGCAGATCACCACGGCGGACGCCCTGGAGGTCCTGAGGGCGGCATACGAGGGCGACCGGCCCCCGGTGTGGTCCTGACCGACTGACCGACCCCGGCTGACCGGCTGACGGCGAGAACCGAACGACGAGAGTGAAAGGTGAACACCATGCCCCTCGGACTGCTCCGGCGGCGATTCAGGAACGCCCCCGGAGGCGCCGCGGGCGCCACGTTCCCGGTCCCGCACGGCGCTGGTGTCGTCCTCCGTGAGGTACTGGACCCCGTGAACCAGCCCATGGGCGCGGCCGATGTGACGGTGACGGAACTGGGCAGCTACCGCCTCGCCGCACGTGGCACCACCGACCCGTACGGCTTCTTCATGGCCGTGCTGCCACCGGGCACCTACAGCATGCTGATCATGGCCGAGGGGCTGGAACCACACCGCGAGACGATCGAGATCGTCGCGGACGCCGGTGTCTCCCCCGAGCGTGTGTGGCTCCAGTCGGCCCGGGCGCTCGAACTCCCGGCCCCCGGAACCTGGCTCTTCGACCCGCCGCACACCGCGATCCGCTTCATCGCCAAGCATGTCGGGATGGCCCATGTGCACGGCCGTTTCGAACGGTTCGAGGGCGGACTCCGCATCGAGCAGGACATGTCCCGCTCCCGCGTCCAGGTGCGGATCGACGCGTCGAGCATCACCACGGGCAACAACACCCGTGACACACACCTGCGTTCCGCCGACTTCCTCGACGTCGAACGCTTCCCGTACATCGACTTCACCAGCACCCGCTTCGCCTACCGCGGCGGCAGCAAATGGACCCTCCAGGGCAGCCTCACCATGCACGGCGTCAGCCGCTCGGTCTCCCTCGACACCACCTACCTCGGCACCGTCAACGGCGGCTACGGCGAGGAACTCCGCTGCGCCGCCCTCGCCAAGGCCGAACTCCACCGCGAGGACTACACCCTCAACTGGCGCTCCATGCTCGCCCGCGGCATCGCGGTGGTCGGCCCGACGATCCAGCTGGAGCTGGACGTCCAGGCGATGTACCGCACACATGACACGCCCACGCCGCCCGAGTAGAGGGCACAGGATCCGCGCGATATCCGCTCACACCGGGGGTGGCCGCATTCCGCTTTCCGGATGAGTACGCCATTCGTTGTCATCCGCAGCCGAAAACACGGCGGTCATGTACGTCAATTCGGCCACGGTGGCAAATAAGGAAGGGGAGAGAGCCTGCCGTTGCCGGTGTGTGGAGGGCCGTCCGACGCCAAATGTCTTGTGGACGTGCGAAGAGCACTGACAGAGCATGGACAGGGAATGTATCCGGGCGGGGGCGGCTTCCTACGCACCCATCGGCTCTCAGGGAGGCAGCAAGGCATGGACGCGCCTCAGAACAGCCACAACAGCACACGACTGGTCGACATCTCCGAGGTGACGGCCGGTCTGCTGGAGGCGGTGGCAGGGAGGGACACGGTGTTCGGTCACGCCGTGCGACGCCACCTGGAGGAACGAGACGGCGCGTCGAGGACGACCGACGTCGTCTTCGAGAGTGCGCTGTGATGACGGCGGAGACCGGATCCGGGGGCTTACCCACGGTTCCCTTCCGGCAGTTCCTCCTGAAATTACACAGTTTGTGCAACCTGTCCTGTGACTACTGCTATGTGTACTTCGCCGCCGACCAGAGCTGGCGCAGACGGCCCCGAGCGATGTCCCTCGACACCGTGCGGCAGGCCGTGGACCGGATCGCCGAACACGCCCGTGAGCACCGGCTCCCCATGGTGCGGATCATCCTTCACGGGGGAGAACCCCTGCTTGTCGGCAAGGCGTACCTCGGGGAGCTGCTCACCGTCATCACCGAGCGCCTCGCCCCCGTGGTGGAGGTGCGTTGTTCGATGCAGACGAACGGCACTCTCCTCGACGAGGACTTCCTCGTGCTGCTGCGCCGGCATCGGGTCGGCGTGGCGGTCAGCGTCGACGGTTCCCCGGCGGCGCACGACCGGCACCGGCGGTTCGCGAACGGCCGCCCCAGCCACGCGCGTGTCGCCGCGGCGCTGCGCCTGCTGAACAGCCCCCGTCACCGAGAGCTGTTCGTGGGGCTGTTGTGCACCGTGGAACTCGCCAACGACCCTGTCGAGACCTACGAGGCACTGCTGGACTTCGACGCACCCCGCGTCGATTTCCTCCTGCCGCACGGCACTTGGCGACATCCGCCGCCCGGCCTCGAGCACCGCGAGGTTCCCCCGGCGCGACCACCGGTCGTCGTGCCGCCGGACGAGCCGACACCGTACGCACACTGGCTCGGCGCGGCCTTCGACCGGTGGTTCGACGCGCCGCGCAAGGAGACCCGGGTCCGGATGTTCGAGGAGGTCATGTCCGGGGTGCTCGGCGGGGCCGTGAACACCGAGGGGCTGGGGCTCGCGCCGGTGGATCTCGTGGTCGTCGAGACCGACGGGACGATGCAGCACTCCGACTCACTGAAGGTCGTCGCGGAGGGGGCTCCCGAGACCGGCCTCGACGTCCTCCGGAACTCCTTCTCCGACGCGCTCGCGACGGAGACCATACGCGGGAGACAGGCCGGCCTCCCCGGCCTAGGCCCGGTCTGCCGTGACTGCGCGCTGGCCGCGGTCTGCGGAGGCGGGCTCTACGCGCACCGTCATCACCCCACCACCGGATTCGCCACCCCGTCGGTCTACTGCTTCGACCTCGCCGCCTTCATCGACCACGTCCGTCACCGGATCCACCGGGCGATGGCACATCTCACGGGAACACCGTCGGAACCCGGGACGGAACATCCGTCAGCTCTCTCCTGAGCCGGAGTGCGACCCAGGGCGCACGGACAACGGCCGTGCAGCGCACGGCGAACAAGCACGTACGGAAGGGGAGTTGGACGCGGAGATCGGGGGAAGCATGGATTCGGGCCCTGCCAGAAAGGGGCCTGTCCTGCCGGACAGGGGGTATCGTTCTCTGTCTCGGCACGACTCAACCAAGGCTATGGCTGTGGGGTACCGGTTGGGGGGTGAGGAGGTGTGGGAGACGTCCGAACCGTGTGCACTTCCGCCGGTGTCAGCCACCTTCCAAGGCGCGAGAATCCATCCACCCCACGACAGGCATCCCGCAAACGCGGCACGTCGGGGGCTCGTTGGAACCGTACTTCTTCCTGAGCTATGCGCGCAGGCGCGGACCCCGGGTCCTCGTCAAGCGGTTTTACGACGACCTGTGCGCGGAATTACGCCAAGAACTGCGGCGATTACACAAGGGCAATGCCGTGCCCTTCGACCGCCCGTTTCTCGACGTACAGTCCATTCAAGTGGGGCAGGACTGGAACGCGGCCCTCTGCGACGCCCTCGGGCGCTGCCGCACCATGCTGGCCCTGTACACCCCCGACTACTTCAGAAGCGACTTCTGCGGTCGGGAGTGGAAGGCGTTCGAGGACCGGCAGCGCAGCCACAGACAAGTGACGGGAGTGGACGCGAAAGCGCTCATCCCCGTTCTGTGGGAGCCGGTGCAGAACATTCCGTCGGGCGCGGCCCACATCCAGTACGACAACCTCGATTTCGGCGAGAACTACGCGCGCTGGGGCCTGCGCCGCATCCTGGTCGCGGACCCGGGCGGCGAGGAGTACCGCCGCATCGTGAACCTCATCGCGCACCAGATCCTCGTCGCCGCCGAGCACTTCCGCATACTGCCCGCCAACGGCCTGGACCTGACCGGGCCGGAATCCGCCGGCCCCTTCCCGTCCGCCGCCGAACGCGCGGAGCCGGGCAGCCACGCCCTGCTGCTCGTCGCCGCCCGGACCGCGGCGAACGCCCACAAACGGTCGACGGACCCGGGGTGCCACGGGGAGAGCCCGACCGACTGGAACCCCTATCACGCCGAATGCCCGGAACCACTGGCCAGGAGAGCGAGCCTGCTCCTGGAGGAGCGGGGTTTCACGGTACGGACCGAGATCGTCTCGGACGTGCTGGGCGCCACTCTGGACGAGGCTCGTGGGCAGGGACAGGTCGCGGTCCTCCTGGTGGAGGCGCTGGCCGCCGCGGACGAGCCGTTCGGCAGTGCCCTGCGCGCGTACGACCGGAGCAACCATCCGGGCAGCGCGGCCATCGTTCCGTGCGATCCGGAAGAGGCGGGTGACGGAGCCCGGAGCAAGGCCTACTGGGAGGCGGTCCGGGGAGCCCTTCCGTTCAACTGGGCGAAGGGGACCGGGGATCCCCTGCCGTTACTGCAGTCGGGGATCGGTTCGGATCAGTTCGACGGAGCACTCCACGCGGTTGTCGCGAAGGCGCAGAACCACCTCGTCTCCTTTCTCGAGACCCTCAAGCTCACCTCTCTGGAGATGTCCCGGATCACGTCCGCCTCGCTCCCCGTCCTGAGCACCGTGGCCGCCCCGCGCAGCCGTACCGGGCTCGCGCCCCCGATCGCTGCCCGCCCCTCCTCCCACCAGATGCCCTATGAGAAGGAGCAGGAAGATGACCCATGACGACCGCAGCCGGGGCACCATCATCACCTTCTACTCCTTCAAGGGCGGTACGGGGCGCACCATGGCGCTGGTCAACACCGCCTGGATACTCGCGAGCAACGGTCTGCGCGTACTCGTCGTGGACTGGGACCTCGAGGCCCCGGGACTGCACACCTATCTCCAGCCCCTGCTGGCCGACCCCGAACTCACCGAGAGCGCCGGCGTCATAGAGATGGTGAGTGACTTCGCCCGCCACGCGGTGGTACCGCGTGTGGGCTCCGGCGTGGACGGCGCGGGCGCGGCCGGGCCACCCCGGCCGAACGGGGCCGGCCTCCCCGAGGAGCCCGACCACCGACGGCTGGCCCGCGTCGACCGGTACGCCGTCGGCACGGAACTACGGCTGCCACCGGGCGGAAAACTGGACCTGCTGCCCGCCGGCGTCCAGGACCCCGACACCTACGCGGTCACCGTCAGCACCTTCGACTGGGGCACGTTCTACCGCATGGGCGGCGCCGACTTCCTCACCGCGCTGCGCGACGACATGACCGCGCGGTACGACTACATACTGATCGACAGCCGGACCGGCCTCAGCGACACCGCGAGCATCTGCACGGTGGTCATGCCGGACATCGTCGTGGACTGCTTCACCCTCAGCCGACAGGGCGTCAACGGCGCCGCCCACGTCGCGCGCTCGATCCGCCGCATCTCCCACACCCAGCGCGACATCCGTATCGTCCCCGTCCCCATGCGCGTCGAGGACGCGGGCCGTGACCGTCTGGAGGCCGGCCGGTACCAGGCCCGCAGTCTGTTCGCCCCCTTCCTGGACTGGGTGCCTCCGCAGGAGCAGGACCAGTACTGGAGCAGCGTCGAGATCCCGTACAAACCCAGCTACGCGTACGAGGAGATCCCCGCGACCGTCGGGGAGCGACGGCAGGACGGCACCCTGCTCGCCGCGTTCGAACGGCTCACCGCCCGGCTCACGGACAACCGCGTGACCCGGCTGGGCGACATGGACGAGTCGTACCGCCGGACGCTGCGCGCGGAGTACGAGCGGACCTCGCCGGTCATCCGTAAGGACTTCTACGTCAGCTACGCCACGACCGACCGGTTGTGGGCGGACTGGACCGTCACCGTGCTGCGGGCGGCCGGCTACGAGGCGACGCTCGCTCCGATCGAGACGGACGACCTCGCGGCCGCACCGGTGTCACCGACGTGGCTGGAGCGCACTCTCGCGGGTGAAGGGCGCATGGTGGTGCTGCTCTCCCCGCGGTACATGGCTCTGCCGCAGGCCCGGGAGATCTGGCGGCAGACCACCCGCAGGGACCCGTCGGGCCGGATAGGCATGGCCGTCCCCCTCCGGGTCGATGACTCACCGCCCCCGCCGGAGTTCGCGCCCCTTTCGGCGGTCAGCCTTGCGGGTGTCTCCGCCGAGGAGGCCGTGGCCCGCCTGCTGACCACCGTCGACCGCGTCGGTTCGGTCGAGCCGGGGTCGCGTCCGGCCGCCGTCGGCCTGGCCGCGGCGGCCCGGCTTCCGGGTACTCAACCGCAGGTCATCGGGGGGCGTCCACAGCGCAACGCCGTCTTCACCGGCCGTCGAACACTCATCGAACGCCTGCGCGACAGTCTGCTCGCGGGCACCACCGCCGTCCTGCCCCAGGCACTGTACGGACTCGGCGGTGTGGGCAAGACGCAGGTCGCGCTCGAATACGCATACCGCTTCGAATCGGACTACGATCTCGTCTGGTGGATCAACGCCGCAGAGCCGACGCAGATCCGCCAGGACTTGAACACGCTGGCCGGGCATCTCGGTGTGCCCCTTGGTGGCAAGGACTTGACGGCCGTATGCAACGAGGTTCTGGACAAGCTCCGTCGCGGCACCCCCCACGAGCGTTGGTTGCTCGTGTACGACAACGCCGAGAAGCCGGCCGACCTTGACGGTCTGATTCCGGTCAGCGGGCCCGGTCACCACATCCTCATCACCTCGCGGAACCCGGCCTGGGCCGAACGCGCCGCACGTATCGAGGTGGACCTCTTCACCCGTGAGGAGAGCGTCGCGCTGCTGCGTCGCTACAACCAGGACCTGGAGCCCACCGAGGCGGCCCGGGTCGCCGAGGAACTCGGGGACTTCCCGCTGGCCGTGAGCCTCGCCGCCGCTTCACTCCAGGAGTCGGCGATGCCCGTGGACACCTATGTGGAGATGCTCCGTACTCAGATGACCGACATCCTGCGCAACCAGTCCGCCCCCGACTACCCGACGTCGGCAGCGGCAAGCTGGTCACTCGACCGGCTGAAATCCCGTACGCCCGCCGCGGCGGCCCTGCTCCAACTGTGCGCGTTCTTCGGGCCGGACCCGATCCCGCGGGACATGCTCAGCAGCCGGCCCTCCCTCGAACTGCTCGAACGCCACGACCCGAGCCTGTCCGACCCGCTGCTGATGAGCCGGCTCTACGGAGAGATCGTCCGCAACGGACTGGCCCAGGTGGACCAGCGGACCGACACACTCACCCTGCACCGCCTGATCCAGCGTGTGCTCCGGGACCAGCTCACCCCCGATGAGCAGACCGCCATGCGGGAACGGGCCCAAGCCGTACTCGGCCAGGCCAACCCCAAGGACGCCGACGAGTCCGACAACTGGCGGCGTTACGCCACGCTGCTCCCGCACCTGTGGCCCACCCGGGCGGAGGAGAGCCACAACCTCCCCGTACGGCAGTGGATCTGCGACACCGTCCGCTATCTGTGGCGCAGCGGCGACGCCGACACGGCCAACAGGACCGCCGAGCGGGTGCTCGCCAGCTGGGTGCCACCGCGCTTCGAACAGGACGACGCGCTCGTGCTGCGGCTGCGCACCGAACTCGGCAACGCGCTCCGCGACCAGGGCCGGGTGACGGAGGCGTACGACGTGACCCGCGACGCCTACGAACGGGGCAGCCGGATCCTGGGCGAGGACCATCCGTACACCCTGGGCGCGGCCATGAGTCTCGGCTCGGACCTCCGCGCCGTCGGCCGGTACGCCGAGGCCATGCAGAGCGACCGGGAAACCCTGCGACGCACACGGCGCGTCTTCGGTGACAACCATTCCCGTACCCTCTCCGCCGCCAACAACCTCGCCGTGTCCGAGTTCCTGTCCGGCGACCGGCAGGCTGCCCGTGACACCAACCGGGAGATCCTCGAACAACGCCGGGAGATCTCCGGACCCGACCAGCGCGCCACACTCAACTCCGCCACGAACTACGCCCGCGACCTGCGGGCCGCAGGGGCGTTCCGGGAGGCGCTGAAGCTCATCGAGGACACGCTGAAGCGCAGCCGGCGCGCGCTGGGTCCCGACCACCTGATCACGTTCCGCGCTTCCCTCGGTGCCGCGGTCCTGTACCGACGGCTGGGCGAGTACGAGAAGGCGTACAAGCTGACCAACGAGACCCACGAACAGGCCCTGAAAGAGCTGGGTCCCGACCACCCCGACACCCTCGCCATCGCCACGAACCTGTGCGCGGACCTGTACGACCGGGGCGAGTCCGTCCGTGGCCGCGAACTCGCCAAGGAGACCCTGGACCGTTACGAGCGTCGGTTCGGGCCGGACCATGTCTTCACCCTCGCCAGCGGCACCAACCTGGCCGTACTGCTCCGGCTGACCGGAGAGCCGGAAGCCGCGCTGGAACTGTCGACCCGTACCCTCGACCGCTTCCGCCGACTCCTCGGGCCGCGCCATCCCTACACCCTCACCTGCATGCTGAACCACGCCACGGACCGTTCCGAGAACGGCGACCACGCACGGGCCGTCGCGGCGGGCCGCGAGGCGTACGAAGGGCTCACCGAAGTACTCGGGTCCGACCACTACCTCGGCATCGCCGCGGCCTCGAACCTCGCGGCCGAACTGCGGCGGGACGATTCTGATGAGGCCGAGCAGGTGCACGAGGAGGCCGGCCGACTCCACGACGAGGCGGAGCGCCGCGCCCGAGAAAGCAAGGAACTCGGTGGTGACCACCCCATGACCCGGGCGGTCACCCGCTGGCAGCCCATCGACGCGGACATCGAGCCGCCGGTCACCTGACGGCGGGCCGCGTCGTACGGATCACGACGACGACAACCGCCCGACGACAACCGCGCGCTGCGGGCGATCCTGCCTGCGGGGCGCGGTTCCGTGAAGAGTCCACTGGATGGGCGAGGCGTCGGGGAAGGGGTGCGTAGGGTAGGGTTTACCTGCGCGTTCACACGGATCACAGCACTGTGGGACGCGCGCCGGGACGTGGCGCAGCTTGGTAGCGCACTTGACTGGGGGTCAAGGGGTCGCAGGTTCAAATCCTGTCGTCCCGACTGGAGACGGTCGCAGGTCAGGGCCGGTTTCGGAGACATCCGAAACCGGCCCTTGGTCATTCTTGGGGACCAGTTGGGGACCGGTGTCCTTGACCGGCGTCAGCGAGTCATGACGATCGGGCCCGGCAGGGAGCGCGGTGCGCGGAGCACGCTGAGGTGCGCGGAGAGTGCCGCTCCGGCGGCCGTGATCTTGTGCACGTCCGGGTGTAATGGTGCACTCGGGTATTGGAACTCTCGGAATGCCTCCCCAGCGCCATGGTCCGGCGAGCCGATGGGACCACACATCGTCACCGGAAAGCTCCGTCTCATAGTCGGAGTCCAGGATCTCGCAGTCGTGGGCGTCGAAGCGCCACACCGCCATCGCGATCAGCGACGGCATGGCCCAGGTCTCGGAGCCGAGGAAGTCCGGTGCCCTCATGCCCAGTTCCGACGCGACGCCGGCGATCAGACCGTCCGACAGGTCGAGCACGAAGCGCCAGACGACTGCGACCGCGACGATGGAGGTGACAACGGGGGCGTAGAAGCCGACTCGGAAGAAGGTGCGGGCCCGGTCGATGCCGTTGTTGAGCAGGATGGATGGCGACCAACAGGCCGAGCAGGACGGTCAGGGGGACGCCGACGACCACGAAGTACGCGGTGTTGAACAGGGCCGTGCGGAACGTGTCGTCGCCGAAGAGTCGCACATGGTTGTCGAGGCCGACGAACTCCGCCTCCAGCGGACGGGTGACATCGCGTGCCCCGAAGTCGGTGAGGCTCATCAGGAGCGTCGCGACGATCGGGAAGAGCATGAAAACGCCGAACAGCACCAGGAAAGGGGGTGGAGAACAGCCAGTCGTGCAGGTTGTGCCGGCTCAGCGAGCGCCCCCGGCCGCGTCGGCGCGGCCCCGCGGCCGGCGGCTTCGCGGCTCTGGTCCGCCCGGTCTTGGCGGTGGCCGCGCGCGAACCGCGTTCCGGCGGCCCGAGGAGGGTGACGGACGAACAGGCCGGCCGCCGCGGTCGTCAGGCCAGTTCCTCCTGTACGACACTGGTGGCCCGGCCGCACGGTGTTGGCGGTTGTCCCGAACGTGTCGAAGGCGGCGTGCCGGGCGACCCCGCGTGTGTCATGTGGATGCCGTCCCGGTGGCCCACTGTGTTGTCACAGGCATGTTTTCGCCGGTCTGTGCGACCCGCTGTCCAGACTGGTTTGGACCGAAGTGTTCCTGGAGAACTACATCACCGCGGAACGGCACGTCGACCGCGGGCTGGAGATCGCCCGGAGGACCGGGCAGCTGTATCTGCTGCCACAGTTCCTGCTGTGCAAGGCCTACATCCACTTCAGCACCTGCCGGATCGCGACCGCGCTGGAACTGGCCGACGAGGCCGAGCCCATCACGCGGGCCCTGGGCAGCGGTGAACTGCTTGGCCTCGCCCTGGCATTCAGATCCCAGATTCTGATGCAGACCCGCCCTCCGGGCGACCCCGGTGCGCTGGCAGCTGCCGAGGAGGCGGTGGCCGCGGCCGGTAAGAGCGACAGTTGGTGGGCTTCACTGGCCTGGTGCATGCTCGTCTACGCCGCGCTCGGCGCCGGCGATCCGCACCGGGTGCAGGAGGTCCTGCTGCAAGCGGGCGGCGGAGACGAGCTGCGGCGGCTGCAGCCCTCGGTACGCCCCAACTTCCTGGAACTGCTTGCCACCGCAGCCGTCGCCACCGGCAAGATGGAAGAAGCCGAAAAGTGGGCCGAGCGCGCCCACCAGGAAGCCGAGCAGCTCGGCCTGCCCGCCCAGCGCGGAGCAGCGCTGCGCAGCCACGCCCAGATCGCGGCACGCCGAGGCGACACGGCCGCGGCGGCCCGGCTGTCGCCGAGGCCGCGGCGGACAGCGCACAGTCCGGGGCGGTACTGCGCGAGGCGCAGTCCCTGCTGTTCGGGGCCCCTTTCATGAAAGCCGCCGGAGACGGCCCGCGCGCGGCCGCCATGTGGCGCCGGGCGCAACGCCTGGCTTCCGAGGGCGGCGCACGGCTGCTGGCCGGCCTCGCCGAACGGATACGTCCGGCAGTGTTCGGGGAACCCGCCGAACAGGACGCAGAACCGACCGAGAGACTCGCCACGTTGACCCAGCGCGAGCGGGAGATCGCCGAGCTGGTCGCCGCAGGCCTCACGAGCCAGGCCATCGCCACCGAGCTCTACCTCAGCCGGCGCACCGTGGAGAGCCACCTCACCCGGGTCTTCCGCAAGACGGCAGTGTCCTCCCGTGCCGCCCTGGCGTCCCTGGTGGCACGCGGCAGCGCGGCCGGATGGTACGCGGGGCCTGGCCAACTTCCGTGTTGCGCAAGGTTTTTGCGTAGTACTACGGATGTCCCGAGGCAAACAGGGCTGGATGAGGAGAACGGCCGTGGAGTGGCTGGGCCGCCTCGTCCGCGCCATGGACAAGATGCCGGCCGAACCGGTCCCGAGGGGCGGCACCGTTGCCGCCCTGAAACTCTCGGGTACGGGACGCCACGGCGGGGGTGCGGCGGCACACCCTCTCGACAGTCCAGCGTGGGTCTGAACAGGCCCTGGTCGATGGGGGAAGTGGGCCGTCGGGTCGGCCGTCGCGACGCCATCCCAGGCGTCGGAACCCGTATGGCGGCCGAACACGGAGCAGTCGCTGATCGCCGGGGCGACCAGGGCTACCCCTTCGCGTCCGCCGCCTTGAGGAGGTCGAAGGCGTGGCTCCGGTGTTCCGCGAAGAGCCGGAGAGCGCGCTCGGTGTCGCGGGCCTCCAGGACGTCGGCCAGTTCCCGGTGTTCGGTCTCGATGTGCTGGGCGTAGCCGTTCTCGGTCAGGCCCATGCGCATCAGCAGGAACAGGTGCACCTGGGAGCGGATCGCCTGCCATGCCCCTTCCAGGCGGCCGTGGTGGGCGGCGGCGTAGACAGCGTCGTGGAACTCCAGGTCCAGCCGCACAATCGCATGCTCGTCCTCGGCACGGCCCATCCGGTCCACGGCTTTCCGGACGGCCGCCAGGTCCTCCTCCGTGGCGTGCTCCACGAGGCGCTCGACGGCCAGCTGCTCCAAGGCGCCGCGGAGGCTGTTCAGCTCCTCGGCGTCCTGTGCGGACAGGGAGGTCACGGTGGTCCCACGGTGCCACTCGCTCTGGACGAGGCCTTCGCGCTCCAGCCTGAGCAGTGCCTCGCGCACCGGACCGCGGCTGACCTGGAGGGCCGTGGCCAGCTCGACCTCGCGCAGCTGAGCTCCGGGCGCGTAGACGCCGGAGAAGATCGCGTCCCGGATCCGGTCCGCGACCTCGTTTGCCATGCCGCGTCGGCGGGCCGGCGCGATGCCATTCGGGTTGCTCACTTCGCTCCCCTTGCCTCTAAATGTAGTGATGTTAACATTCAATCATTCGTCGTCAGTGCTAGTGCTACTCTCCCGAAGGACAGGCAGCCATCATGGCCATGCACGAAATACCGGTCCCGCCGTTCCACCTGGCCGTGCCCGTCGACGACCTGGCTGTAGCTCGCCGCTTCTACGGTGAGACCTTGGGCTGCCGCCAGGGCCGCAGCTCCGACACGTGGATCGACTGGAACTTCCGCGGCCATCAGCTCGTGACGCACCTGGCGCCGCGCAATGAGCCGATCCACAATCCGGTCGACGGCCACGACGTACCCGTCCCGCACTTCGGCCTCGTCCTGTCCATCCCCGACTTCCATACACTCGCCGAACGCCTCCGCGCGGCGGACACCACGTTTGTCATCGAGCCCTATCTGCGCTTCGAGGGGCAGCCCGGCGAGCAGTGGACCATGTTCCTCAAGGACCCTTCGGGTAACGCCCTGGAGTTCAAGGCGTTCGCCGACAGCTCGCAGATCTTCGCAGTGTAGCCAGCGCCGGAGCCTGGCCCGCCCGGGCCCGCAGCCCGCTGGGCCCACCGCCGACTGTTCCCTCCGTCGACTGTTCCCTCCGTCGACTGTTCCCTCCGTCGACTGTTCCCTCCGTCGGCTGATCCCTCCTCGACTCATCTCGCAATTCGAAAACGACACAGGAGACAACGACATGCGTATTGCTGCCGCACAGGCCCGGCCGCACTGGCTCGATCCGACGGCGACGACCAAGAAGGTCCTCGCCTGGCTCGAGAACGCGGCGGCACAGGGCGTCCAGCTGATCGCCTTCCCCGAGACCTTCCTGTCCGGCTACCCGTCCTGGCTGGAGCACACAGGCGGCGCCCGCTTCAACGACGCCGCACAGAAGCGCGCCTATGCGGCATACCTGCAGGCCGCGGTCGAGCTCGACGGCCCGGAACTCGCCCGGATCACCGAAGCCGCGCGGGACCTGGGCATCTTCGTGTACCTCGGAACGACGGAACGAGGAGTGGGTACCGCCCGAGGGACCGTGTTCTGCACACTGGTCGCCATCGACCCCGGCGCAGGCATCGTCAGCGCCCACCGCAAGCTCATGCCGACCCACGAAGAACGGCTGGTCTGGGGCATCGGGGACGGCAACGGACTGCGCGTGCACCAAGTGGGCCCCGCCCGGGTGGGAGGCCTGAACTGCTGGGAGAACTGGATGCCCCAGGCCCGCCACGCCCTGTACGCGCAGGGCGAGGAACTGCACATCAGTGTCTGGCCCGGCAATCCCCACAACACCGCCGACAAGAGCACCTGCTTCATAGCCCGCGAGGGGAGGATGTTCCACCTCGCGGCCAACGGGCTGCTCTCCCTGGCCGACGTCCCCACCGACTTCCCGCTGCGCGCCGAGCTGGAGGAGGCCGGCGTGACCGACTACTGCCGTGGTGGCTCTGCCGTCGCGGCGCCGGACGGCACCTGGATCGTCGAGCCGGTCGTGGACGAGGAGCGTCTGGTCATCGCCGATCTGGACTTTGCCCGGGTCCGGGAGGAGCGCCAGAACTTCGATCCGGCCGGCCACTACAGCAGGCCTGACGTCTTCGCCGTCGAGGTGGACCGCCGGCGCAGGGACGCTTCGCACTTCCGCGACTGACCCGGATCGCGCACATCGTCAACCATGGACGGCACCGTAATACGCCCTTGCTCCCCGGCATTCACCCCAACCCGAAGTGCCGTAACCCGTTGCGTAGTTCTACCGGCATCGGCAGCAAGAAATCACGGCCAGTAGCGGCCACCGGGCCGCACCACGACCCGACCAGGGCCCTCAACCGGCCTATCCGCACGGGCTCTTGGAACTTTGTGTCCTGCGCCTGAAGTTCGATGAATAGATGAACATGCGCTGCCTTGCCGACGTCTCGACGAAGAGCCGACAAGATCCTGCAGCGTCTCGCCGCAAAGCTTGATCGAATTCCCGGAGCAGGGCACTAACATGGGGCGATGCGCATACCCTCAACGCTGCTGCGGGCCTTTCGGCCCCAAGTCCAAGAGAATCTCTACGACTTCTACGAAGAGCTGCGGAGCGCCGACGACCTCTTCTGGGACCGCACCCTGGGCGCCTGGGTCGCGACCGCGTACGCAGTGGTCAGCAAAGCCGCGGGTGACCCGGGGGCTGTCCTCGGTGCGCTATCCCGACATCGAGGCCGTTCCCGAGGAACTGCGGCCGCTGGCCCGGGTCCTGAGCCGGCAGATGCTCTACAGCGACGCCCCCGACCACCCCCGGCTACGGGCCCTGATCAGCAAAGCCTTCACCTCCCGAGCAGTAGCGGCACTCCGCGCCCGGATCTTCGAAGCCGTTGACCGGATCATCACCCACGCGGCGCCGACCGGGCGGATGGACATCGTCGCGGACCTCGCCCGCCCCCTGCCTCTCACCATCATCTGCGACCTCCTCGACGTACCGGAGCAGGACCGCCCCGCCCTCGCCTCCTGGTCCGAGCCGATCGCCGAAGCCATAGGCAACTCCCGGCTCGACGCCGACCGCAACCGCGAGGCCTCGCAGAGCATGACGGACATGCTTGCCTACTTCCGCGAACTCCTCACCCGTCACGACACCCCGCCGCCCCCCACACCCTGCGCGCCATGGTGACCGCACAGGCCGAGAACACCGACCAGGACCTCGACGAACTCCTCGCCAACTGCGCCCTGCTCCTGATCGCCGGCCACGAGACCACCACCCACTTCATCGGCAACGCCACACTCGCCCTGCTCCGCCACCCGCACGCCGCCGACCAACTGCGCCGCCGACCCGACCTGATGCCCGCAGCGGTCGAGGAACTCCTGCGCTACGACGCCCCGGTACAGCTGATGCTGCGCCGGGCACGGCACGACCTGGACCTGGCGGGCCGCACCATCGCCGAAGGGCAGACGGTGCTCCTGGTCAGCGGCGCCGCCAACCGGCATCCGGCCGTCTTCCCCGATCCCCATGTGCTGGACTTCGAGCGGCCCGGCGGACGGCACATGGCGTTCGGGCACGGGCCGCACTTCTGCCTCGGCGCGGCGCTGGCCCGGCTGGAAGGCGCGATCGTCCTGGAAGCACTCCTCACCCGGCTCCCCGGCCTGTGCCTCGACGGCACCGCGCCGCCGCAGTGGCAGCGCAGCCTCAACTTCCGCGGGCTCACCCGTCTGGACGTCGCCTTCACCCCGCCTTCGGACGATCACAACAGCGGAACGCAGGCCATGCCGGCCGACGGTTCCCCATACGGCCTCGGCCCCGCGACGCCTGCCGGCGCGTGCCCCGCCCGGCCGGGGCCCGGCGGTGTCATGGGCGCTTGACCACGGCCCGGCGCACCGCCCCTGTCGTGGTGCGATGTCACGCCGCTCACCGTCCGGCGGGCGTGAGCAGGCCGGAGGCATGAAGGACGTCGGCGAAGACGCCGACCACGGTGGGGGCGGGCCATTCGGTGTCACGCAGCGCGGCCAGGTCGTACGCAGCGCGCGCGGCGACGTCGGGTACGCCCGCGGCCACGGCCTTGGCCAGGATCTCCCAGCCGGTCTCCCACCGCTGCCGGGTGGTGGAGGTCTGGACGGTGGAGATCACGGCGGTCAGGAACGCCAGCTGCCGGTCGCCGCGCTCGGGCAGGCCGAACGCCCGGGGTCGGCCGGCACCTCGTTGGGGTCGGGGACCACGAGACATGAACGGCGCTGTGATCACGCCCACTGACATCCCCTCCCGGCAAACCCACCCCACGGCGAAGTGCCGTACCTCGATTGCGTAGTTCTACCGAAGCCTTCAGAGGACGGAAGCTGGGAGCGTGGGCATGTGTGTCACCGCCCAACGGCCTTTCCGGCCCCCCGGGTTGGTGCTCACAGCTGCAGTTGTTCGGATGGTTCAGCGGTGAGAAAGAGGTACGTTTCGTGTCAACCCGGGTTCGTGTTCTGGCAGGCTTCGGAGCGGCCGTACTGGCGTTGTCCCTCGCCGCGTGCGGCTCTGAGGCGGACAAGGACCAGAACGCCACGGGCTCGTCGGCGACGCCGGCCGCCGATGGAGCGGCTGATGATTCCGGCTCGCAGGAATGCCCCGACAAGCACGAGGCAACCGTCGAAGACGACGTGTTCGGCGGTACGGCAGACATCGACATCTGCGCGCTTCCCGACATCCACGAGACGACCCTCAGCGCCTCGTGGTCGTCGGTCAATGCCCTTCCCCAAGAAATCATTTATCAGCTGAACATCGTGCCGGTCTCCTGCAAGAGCGACTCCGAAGACAGTTGCACGCAGATCAGGAGCACGGATAATCGCGACAACTGCACACCCAGCAAGCCGAACTGTCACCCGAAACAAGGCGAAGAAGTGTCTGTGGTGTGTTCGGCCGAGGACAATACAAACGCATCCACCAGGTGGTACGGCGTGCTGCTCAACAAGCGGTTGCTGGCCACGGGAACGGACAACGGCGACATCAGCGGCCCCAAGCATTACACCGACAAGGGCAGCAAGCCCATCGGCTACATAGAGGCGAAAAACCTCAACAAGGTGCCGGGCGACCTGCCCGTCTGCGACGGCACCACGCTCCACGGCAAAATGGCCCGCAATCTCGCCCAGTTGGAGGGTGTGCCTCTCGGTCTGTAAATCGCAGGTCACGGCCGGGGCCGGAAGTAGGTGCCGGTCGACTGCTGTCCGGTGACCGTGGCGACGCAGCGCAGGACGCGCAGGCCATCGGCGTATTCCGTCTGGGACGGCGGGATCACGTCGATGGTCCAGCGGGCGGGGCGATGTCCAGGGCCTCGCCCTGCCTTGTTTTCGCCATGACGTCGCGTGAGCAGAGTTTGCGGACGTCGGGGTGTTTGCTCAGTTCCTGCTGGTTGTTGGTCGTCCGGTCCGAGGGGAGCGGGGCGATGGCGAAGGTCTCCCAGGGGTGCTCCACCAGGCAGTCGGAGCGGGTGACGGTGACGACTCCGGTGGTGACGACCATGCCGCCCCAGCACTCGGCGGTCGTGGCGCAGCGGGCGCCCACGCCCGCGACGGAGGCCGCCGGGCAGTCCTCGGTGGTCGTCGGCACCTTGAAGTCGGTGGCGGCGGAGGCTCCCTCGCCCGGGGACGCCGCGCTCGCGGTGGAGGAGACCTCGGACGCGGGGGAGGAGCCCGTGGACTCCTCGGACGAGGACCCGCTCCGGTACGCCAGCACTCCGGCCGTGCCGAGAACGGCCACGGCCAGCGCCAGGACCGGGACGGCCCACCGCGGGAGCCGGTTCTTCCTCTGGTCCCGCGCGACCACGGGCCGCGTTTCCGGTCCGCCGCCCGGCCCCGGCGGCGGGAAGCTCAACGGGCCGTGCGGCGATGGGGAGTTGCCGATTGCCGGGGCGGTCAGGGCGTACGTGGTGGGGACGGCCGGCGCATCGTCGTGCAGGTCGACGGTGGCGAGGGCGTCCCGCAGGGCCGCGGCGCTCGGCAGGCGGTGAGCCGGGTCGGGTGCCATGGCATGCCGTAGGACCTCGTTGAAGGCCGGGCTCACTCCGGGCAGGTCGGGTATGGGCCAGGTGTGCCGCTTGATGACCTCGGCGATGCTGAGGGCGCCCTCTTCGGGGAAGTGCGGGGCCCGGCCGTGCACGAGGGCGTAGATGGTCGCGCCGAGGGAGTACACGTCCCCCGCGGGCGTGGGTTCGGCCAGGTGGAACGCCTCGGGCGGGGCGTACGCGGGCGTCAACGCCTCCCGGGTGACCGACAGTTCCTGGCCCGGCCGGGGCATCGCCGCGAGACCGAAGTCGGCCAGGGCGACGCCTCCGTACTGGTTGACCATGATGTTGCCCGGCTTGATGTCGCGGTGCAGCACCCCGGCGGCGTGCGCGGCGGCGAGCGCGTCGGCGATGCGCACCCCGATGTCCCGCGCCTCCCGCACCGGGAACGGGCCCTGCCGGTGGAGCCGGTCGCCCAGCGAACCGCCCGGGCACAGCTCCAGCACCATGTACGCGCGGGTCCGCGCCCGAATCCAGAGCGCGGGACAGTGCGTTGACCGCGTCGTCGACCCGGTCGGCCGCTGCCAGGGCCCGCGCGTGGAGGACAGCGAGCCCGGTACCTCCCACCCAGGCCGAGCCCCGGGCGGCGACAGAGGCGGCCTCCTCGTAACGCCCACGGAGCATCATCCGCATGGCCTCGTCAACGTGGAAGCGCGCGAACAGGGATCGTCCACGCCCTGAGCTGAACCTCTGGAGGGGCGCCTTCTCGTTCTTGCACCCCGAACCGGGTGTGCATGCACGGTTCGTCGAGCAACAGGTGCTGAGGTTGCGTAGTTCTACCGATGTCTTCGCCCCGGCCCGTCTGTATGGTTCGCGGGAAGCCGGGCGGATGGCTCGCTGCTCCCGGGCATTTCGGTTGCGGCTTCGGGAGCCTTGACGAGGCACGGTGGTGTGGCCCCGCGCCCGTACACCCGTGCCCGTACACCGGTGGCCGACTCCTCCGACTCACGGGGCTGGTTGCGCGACCGCGGCGCGCAAGCCACGCGAGGGCCGACAGGCAAAGCAGAGGTGCGGTGCCGACCCGAGCCAGTCAATCCAGCCATATTGGTGGCATCGCCGCGCCCGCAACCGGTGATCAAGAACAGAGGGCGTTGAGCGCCGTCACCGATCCTTGTGGGCCCGACTACGACCACCACGCCAGATCGTTTGACTACAGCGCCAAGGCAGCGATCCCTTGCGGGCCTGATGCCGGGGCGTCCGCGCCTCTCCTTCTTCCACCCCGTCCAGCTGATCTTCCTGGGCAAGCTGGACCCGTGGGGCGTGAGAGCAGCGTGGTCAGACGGGCGTCGGTGCCGATGTGGTCCTTCTTGCGCGTGGACCAGCGGGCCACCCGGGCGTCCTGTTCGTGCAGGAGACGTCACACCGCTCGCGCAGTTCGGTGTCCCAGGGAAAGCCGCGCAAGGTGACCGGTCCGCGACGGCGTACGGCGTCCAGCAGCGCCGCCGGCACCGGGTGTTGCGGGTCATCGTCATCGCGGCGCCACCGGCCGGGCGACTCATTCGCTGTCCGACACCCAGGACGTCCGGTCCTCGTGCCTGCGGACCACCAGCTGGGGGCAGGCCCGGCGCAGCGCATCCGCCAGCAGCTGTACTTCGTTCCCCGGCGGGTTGAACGCCGCCTGGGTGCGGTAGACCTTGCGGCCCACCCGCAACTCCAGGATCTTGTCGCCGCCGCTGCCCCCCGCGGATCGGATCCCGACGGTGAGCGGCCGCAGCTCGGTCACCGCGCCGAGGGGATGGGTGATCGTGGAGCCGTTGCGCCGCTGCAGCACCAGCACAGGCGGTGGGCCCGGCCGGATGTCGGCTGCCACGATGGAGCGGATGTCGCGCAGCCACGGCGGCAACAGGATGCTCCCCCAGAAAGCCGCGAACACGCCGCCCACGATCAGGCCTGCCAGCGGCTCGGTGACGTACGCCGCGAACACGCCGAAGACGTGGACCAGCGTGGCGAAGACGTAGGTGCCCAAGTCGCTCTTCCCTACGCGGCCGCTGCGGCGGTACATCTCCCAGTGGAAAGCCTTGACTCTCTTGTTCGTGGACACGGGCACAGCATGGTTGCCCGGGCACGGGAGCGAAAGGGGCGTCGCGCGCATTACGTAGTTTCACGGATGTCCCGGCCCCGGACTTCCGTGAGAGCCGGTCCGTTCGAGGACGCGCGCGCCATCTCTGGGCCCCGTCGAGTGGCTGCTCGACCAGTCGCGGGTGCTACATCAAGTCACACCTCGTGCGGATCGAGGCGCCGGAGTCACCGCCGCACGACGACCTCCCGGCCGAACTGGACGCGTGCTTCGGCACCGACGGGCTCTTCGCGCGGCTGTACGCACCGGCGCGGAACGAGCCTTTCCGGGCTGGAGCAGATGTTCCGCGCGCTGAACCGGCGCGACGCGTTCGCCTCGCCTTCGAACCGGTGGGCGGACCCGCGGGCACGGCTGCTGGACGGCAAGCGGTGGGAGGCGCGGGCGCTGTCCGCTGCCCAGCACGAGCATGACCTCCTGGACGAGGACGTCGCCCGGCTCTCCCCACTGCGCCACGGGAACCTCATTGTGTTGGGCCGCTACAGTTTCCGCGCCTCCACCCGCCGGTGGCTGCCTGCGCCCACTGCGCGACCTGGCCGCAGGCAGCCCCGATGACGACGAGGACGGCTCCGAGGGCTGAACAAGCAGGCCGGTATGTGCCAGTGCGGCACCATAAACTCCTTGTACGGGATTCCGGAAGTTGGATGCCGCTCAACTCAAGCGGCATCCACAGCGTCGGTGGCAGAACGTTGCCTCGGGTTGAGCCGAGAAAAAAACGTGCTCGTTCTTCCCGTCCTCCTGGCCTGGGTGAAAGAAGGGGCGAGCCGGACGGTGCTGTCTCTCGGGCACTGTCGGTTCCGCGGCGGGCTGTGGTGTCCGGTGGGTGTCGAGCCACCGCTGCCCGTCCTCGCGCGCGGCGCGCCAGTCGGTCCACCGGTCCCCGGTCACGGCGGTCAGCAGGTCGATGACTTCGATCGAGCCGGCCGCGTATCCGCGGTTCAAGCGGCTGATCACCGCGTATGAGGGTTCGGCGAGTACCGCACGCACGAACTCGGCATCCAGCCCGAGGCATACGACCCGAAGCTCGACGTCGACTTCACCCCGCTGTGTGAGCAGGACCTGGCCTCCGCGGGCCTCGGCCAGGCCGCTTGACCGCCCGTCCCGGAGTCTTCCTCTGCGGGCACTGGCCGTGCATTCGAAGCGGCCCGAAGCCGCCTCCCATGGCTTCGGGTGCTGCTTGTCAGCCCAGTAGCGCTCGGACACCAGGGGCAAGTAACCCGCCGGAAGGTTCCGAGGGGGTCGCACCTGCCGTTTTCTGGCGCTGGGGTGCCTCGTTGGGCCGACCGGCTGAACGCCGCCCGAGGGGCCGATGGCAAGGGGCGGGTGTGCGACAGGAGTGGTCACCGGAAGACGTGGTGGCATGGTGGACGATGGTGGACGGCGACCGGGACCTGGTGGCGAACAAGTCCTGCCCAAGTCGGTTCGGCGGTGAAGGCTCAGTTGTCGCGTGTTTCAGGAGTACGGAGCGGTAGGCCTGCTTTGACGCGCCGCTTCAGCTCGCGGAAGTCCTGGACCAACCGAATCGCCCAGGCCGGTTTGTGGATATGCCCGGGCTCGCCCACCCCGCCCGGCTACCGCATCACCCTCTTTGACGCGTACAAGTGCAGCGGAGCCGACGCGAATGCCCTCGAGAGCGCCTGACACCGATTGCGCGCACCGAAGGCACGGCGTAACTCGCCGTGCCTTTCGGCGCATACGTCTGGTCCCGGTCCGGGCAACTGCCGTTCCCCCGTGGAGTGCTGCGCGTACGGTGCCGTGGAGCCACGAGATCAAGGACCGTAAACGTTGATACACGAGAGCCTGGCAGTTCTTCGCCGCGCCGCCGAGGCCGGAACGGTCACGATCACGGCGTCGGGCCCCGCCTCGGCAGACGCTGTCCGCCGCCGGGAAACGGGCCTGAAGCCGCACTTCGGCACGATCAACTGGGCGGCCCCACCCGGCTATCGGGCCCTCCTCGCCGAGCACAACGCCTTCACCTGCCGAGGCGAGTTCGGCCATGACATCGTCATCGTCGGCGACGAGGACATGGTCGCGCTGAACGCGAATATCGTGCACATGCCGGAGCACACAGACACTGGTGGCGACGGCCGTCGCCTGTCCACCAACCACCTGGTCGGCTTCGCCGATTCCGGCGCGGAGGCAGTCTGGTGCTTCGACGTCACGCAGCCGGACGCGGACGGCGAGTATCCCGTCTACCTCCGCGAGCAGGGCGAGGAGCGCGCACGCTACGTCGAGAGCGGCGACTGGGAGGTCCCGGCCGACTCGGCCCCGGACTTCGCCAGAAGTCACTGGCATTGGCAGCCGGCCCGATCTCGCGGGTCTTCGGGGCTCAGCAGTGTCAGACGACCGCTGGAGTGCGCGATGTAGATGACATCGCCCATCCTGGCGCACACGTGCGGTGTCCGAATCGGTTCCGCCCGCACTGCCCGGGGCCCTGGGGGAGGGTCTCTGTGATGTTGCGCAATCCGTTACGTAGGATCTCATATGCAAAGTCCCCGACGGCCGAGTGGCAGGGGGACGGTGAGGTAGATGTGACTCCGCTGGTCAGCCGAACGACCGAGTTGGCGCGCCTGGACGAAGTACTCGACCGGACACTCGGTCGTGACGGCGATTCGGCGGTCGTGGACCTGGCCGGGAACGCGGGCATCGGCAAGAGCCGGCTCATGGCCGAGTTCTGCCGACGGGCGCGGGACCGGGGGATGACGGTGCTGCGTGGCCGGGCCACGGAGTACGAACAGCACATCCCCTACCAGCCGTTCAGGGATGCACTCGCCGACCACGACATGGAGCTGACGGATCGCGGCGGCGCCGGGGACGGGCACAGCGACCGGTTCGGGCTGCACCGGTCCGTCGCGAAGCTGCTCGTCCGGATCGCCACGGCCGGCGGCGGGACGGGCCGCAGGACCGGCCACGGGACCGGCCGCCCACTCGGCCGAGGGCTCGTCGTGGCCCTGGACGACCTGCACTGGGCCGACCCGGCGTCCCTGGAACTCCTCGACCACCTTGTCCGTCATCCCCCGCACGCCCCTGTCGTGATCGTTGTGGCCCGTCGCGACCGCCAGACCGCGGCCTCCCTCGCCGCCGCACTCACGCGGGGCATCGACCTGGGTACGGTGCTCCGGCTGGACCTCGGACCGCTCACCGAGCGCGAGTGCGTCGAGGTCCTGGCCCCCCGACTGGCGCCCGGTCTGCCGCCCGGCCGGGCCGTCGAGTTGTACGCCGCCAGCGACGGCAACCCGCTCTACTTGCTCGCCCTCCTGCAGGCCGAGCAGGCTGAACCGGCCGGACAGTGCCGACGACATGGCGGCTCACCACCGCACTCCGCCGGGCTCGGCTCCCTCCTGCTGGACGAACTGACCCCGCTGACCGCGGGACAGCGCCGTACCACCGAGGCACTTGCCATCCTGGGCGACCATGCCACCGTCGCCCTGCTGGCCGTGGTGACCGGCCAGGACGAGGCCGGTATCGACGCGGACCTGGAAACGCTGGCCGCCCGCGATCTGCTCCGCCCGAGCCCGGGTGGGCGGTGGTCGCTGCGCCATCCGGTGCTGCGGGCGCTCGTGCACGAGAGCACCGACCCCATATCGCGCGTCCGCATGCACCGCCTGGCCGCCGCCGGACTGGCCGACGTCGGCGCTCCCGCCACCGAACGCGCCCACCACATCGAGCGGTCGCTGACCGGCTGGGACCCGGAGGCCGTCGCAGTACTCGCCGAAGCGGCCGAACGGTCCGCCGCCACCGCACCCGCGAGCAGCGCCCACTGGCTGGGCGTCGCCCTCGCACACCTGCCCGACCAGCCGCGGCACGCCACACTGCGCCGTGACTTGATGCTGCGCCGGGCCCGAGCCCTCGGCGTCTGCGGAGGACTGCGGGAGAGCCGCGACCTGCTGCACGAGGTGATCGCCATGTCGCCACCGGACGAGGCGGGGGCGACAAGCGTGCGGGCTTCCGCCGTGACGCTGTGCGCCGTGATGGAACGTCACCTCGGGCGCTACGCGGAGGCGGTCGCGCTGCTCCGCCGCGAGCTCTCCCGTATCCCTGGCCCGACCCCCGCAGATGCCGTCGAACTCGGCCTGGAGCTGGGCTCGTCCGCGCCGCATGCCACCGCATACCCGCTGGTACGTGCCGAGGTGGCACGCACCCTCGACCTGGCCCGGTCGCTGGGCGACGAGGTCGCCGAGGCAGGCGCGCTCGCGATCTCGGCCCTCGGGGAGACGTACGAAGGCGAGATTCCCGCCGCACGGGAGGCCACCGACCAGGCGGCGGCTCTCGTCGACGCGCTGACCGATCACGACCTCGCGGGCCTGTGCGAGCCGCTGTTCCGGCTGAGCTGGGCGGAGGTGTTCCTGGAAAGGTACGCCGATGCCGAACGGCACGCCGATCGCGGTCTGGCCATCGCGCGGCGCGGCGGCAAGCTGTACGTCCTGCCGCACCTGCTGCTGTGCAAGGCGCACATCCACACACAGACCCTGAGGATGGCCTCGGCCGTGGAACTCGCGGACGAGGCCGAGGCCATCGCCCGCGGCATCGGCAGCGACGAACTGCTGGCCTTCGTCCTGGGCAGCAAGGCCCATGCCCTGGTCCCCGCCCTTGCGTACGACGACCGGACCGCACTGGCGGTGGCCGAGGAAGCGGTCGCGGTGGCCGGTCCGGGCACCAACTGGTGGGCGTCCATCGCCTGGTGCATGCTCGGCTACGTGGAGATCCACGTCGGCGACCCCCAGCGTGCCCGGACCGCCCTCCTCCGCGCGGGAGGTGACGACCTGAACGCACTTCAGCCGTGCATACGTCCGCTCCTCCTGGAGATCCTGGTTAGCTCCGCCGTCGCCACGGGCGACACGGACTCGGCCAGGGCCTGGGCGGAGCGGGCCGGCAAGGAGGCCGAGCAACTCGACCTGCCGTCGCAGCGGGCCTCGGCGCTGCGCAGCGCGGCCCACATCGCGCGTACCGAAGGCGACACGGCGACGGCGGTCGAACTGTTCGAGGAAGCCGTGGAGCAGTCGGCCCGTGTCGGAGCGGTCCGGTGGGAGGCATTCAGCCTGCTGCTCGGCGCCCCCCTGACCGCGGCCGCCGGTCACCCGGACCGCGCCCGAGCCATGTGGACACGCGCCCGGCACCTCGCCGCGACCGGCGGTGCACGTCTGCTGACCGGCCTGGCGGACGTGTTCCGCCCGGCCGTGTTCGGCCCCCCGGCCGCCGGCGACGCGCCCGACACCGTGTCCGCGCCCCTCTCCCGCCGCGAACGTGAGATCGCCGCCCTGATCGCCGAAGGCCTGACCACCCCCGACATCGCAGCCCGGCTCTACCTCAGCCCCCGCACGGTCGAGAGCCACCTCAGCCGCATCTACCGCAAGACTGGCGTCACGTCGCGGGCCGGCCTCGCTGTCCTCCACATTCGGTCCGAGCTGCGCGACGGACCGTAGGGACGACCGCCCGTCGATGAGGGGTGGTGCCCGGGGCCTGCGGCCCTGCCGGCGGAAGGACGCGCGTGGACGGCCTGGGCCGCGGCCCGAACTGAAACCGGTCCTGGCCCCGGATCAGGTCGAACCCGTACACCATCTCCATGGACGCAACCTTCCCACGAGAACAGGGCCGTCGCGGGACTCCCTGTGCTCGGCAGCTGCGGTCCACCGGTCCCGGCGGCTGGACAGGCGGCCAGGGCACCCGGGTTTGTGGAGGACAGCGTGGACAGGCCAGAGAGCGTCCCGGACTGTCGACGTGTCGCTGGAAGCGGCGACGTGGCGACGGCTGTGCTCGCGGTGCGCCGCATGGGTATCGGGGGTCGGCCGACTACCGGGCTGGGCATGTTCCTGCGGGCCCTCGGCGGGACGGGCCTGTTGCACCAGTCGCAGTCCTACACGGCGCCGGACGAGGACGAATGCTGGACCGACGAGGAGGCACGGGACGCCGCTGTGCTTCTTCGTGCTGAACAGAACCTTGACGGTGATGACGACGAGGAGGCGGAAGGCGGCTCATCGGTACGGGATGCACGTGAGGACGCCGAACATCTGTGGGGCCTGATCTTCTCCCATTGGCGCGGCGCGGGACGGAGCCTGTATCGGGCACAGGCCGTCCTCGCTCCCTTTCCCTGGCTGGAGGAGTGGGCGAAGCCGTCACTGACGGCCAAGATGAGGTACCTGGAGACGCTGCGGGCCCAGGCGGCCCGGTTCGCGAACCCGGGTTTCCGGGCACCTGAACGGCACGCGCGACACCGCACGCCATGCTCCTTGTTTTCTGGCCGTATGTGCAGACAAAAAGGATGACCCCTACTCCTGGGGGTCAAGGGGTCGCAGGTTCAAATCCTGTCGTCCCGACCAGCTTTGTGGCAGGTCGGAGGCCGTTCTCTCCTATAAGGGGAGGGCGGCTTCTCGCGTGCCTGGGGGCGCGATCGCCTCCTGAGGATGTACGGCGGCGACACCGCCTTCCCCGGGCATACTCCCCTCAACTCATCCCTGGCTGACGTTCGCCGTGAGGAGTCGGAGCAACTGCTTGGTGAGGGTGTGCTGTTCGGGGGTCAGGCCCATGGCGTCGCCGATGTCCACGGGGACGGTCCGGGCCCGCTCCTTGAGCTGGGCCCCGGCCTCGGTGAGGCGGATGGCGACGGAGCGCTCGTCGTCCGTACGGCGCTCGCGGCGGAGCAGGCCGCCGGCCTCCAGGCGCTTCAGGAGCGGGGAGAGGGTGCTGGACTCGAGCTGGAGCGCGGCCCCCAGATCGCGCACGGAGATCGAGTCCTGCTCCCAGAGCACGAGCATGACCAGGTACTGCGGATAGGTCAGCCCCAGTTCGTCGAGCAGCGGCCGGTAGCGGGCCGTGACCGCGCGGGAGGCGGCGTACAGGGCGAAGCAGAGTTGATCGTCCAGGAGGAGGCTGTGCCCCTCTGCCGGCGCCGCTCCGGCTGTGCTCACGATGTCGCCGGCTGTGCTCACGGTGTCGCTCCTCGGTCCCGTGCTCTACATGACGATCTCCAACCCTACCTTTGAGTGCCCTCGATTGTATCTGGCACTAAATGGTCGTGCGATAGACAGTAGGGCGATAATTGGTTGTGCACTACTTAATCGCGCGCTACTGTTGTGGCTGTGTCGCCGACCACGGCGAACGACGCCGACCGAGCCTGCCCGCGGCACCGCATCCGAGGAGATCGCCATGTCCGAGACCACCGGCACCACCGGAATCACCGGCACAGCCGGCCCCCGTCCCGTCCTGGAGCCCGCCGCCGCGGCCTTCGCGGAGGCGACCGCGAACCCGCCGTATCTGTTCGACCTCGGGCCGGTCGAGGGCCGTAAGACCGTCGACGAGGTGCAGTCGGGCGACGTCGCCAAACCGGCCGTGGACGAGGAGTGGGTGACCGTCCCGGGTGGGCCCACCGGCGAGGTCAGGGCGCGTGTCGTCCGCCCGGTGGGAGCCAAGGGTGTGCTTCCGGTGATCCTCTACATCCACGGCGCCGGCTGGGTCTTCGGCAACGCCCACACCCACGACCGGCTGGTGCGCGAACTGGCCGTGGGCGCACGGGCCGCGGTCGTCTTCCCCGAGTACGACCTCTCGCCCGAGGCCCGCTACCCGGTCGCCGTCGAGCAGAACTACGCGGTGGCCCGCTGGATCGTCACCGAGGGCGCCGGCCACTACCTGGACGCCACGCGTATCGCCGTGGCCGGTGACTCCGTCGGCGGCAACATGAGTGCCGCGCTGACCCTGATGGCCAAGGAGCGGGGCGATGTGCCCCTGGTCCAGCAGGTGCTCTTCTACCCGGTCACCGACGCCGCCTTCGACACCGGCTCCTACGACCAGTTCGCCGAGGGCTACTTCCTGCGGCGGGACGCCATGCGCTGGTTCTGGGACCAGTACACGACCAGCGAGAAGGAGCGCGCCGAGATCACCGCGTCACCGCTGCGCGCCACCCCTCAGCAGCTCAAGGGCCTGCCCCCGGCCCTCGTCATCACCGCCGAGGCCGACGTCCTGCGCGACGAGGGCGAGGCGTACGCGAACAAGCTCCGCGCGGCCGGCGTACCGGTGACCGCCGTGCGCTACCAGGGCATCATCCACGACTTCGTCATGCTCGACGCCCTGCGCGAGACGCATGCCGCCGAGGCGGCGATCGGGCAGGCGATCACCACCCTGCGCTCGGCACTCGGCACCGACTGACGGGCAGCACGCAAGGGTGTCCGCCCGCGGCCGCTACGGGCGGACCAGCGAGGGCTGAGCCGCGCTGGGGCAGGACTCGGTGGCGACCGTCTCCGAGTTCGCCGGCAGCGTGCCGATGCGGCGGTTCTCCTGCGCCCCGGCCGGAAAGCACACCGCCCCGGCCGGGAACGATTCCGGCCGGGGCGGTGCTGTGCGCAACCGTGGTCCGCGGTCCGCACAGGGCGTGCGTGAGGGTCAGGCGAAGTTCGCCAGCGTCTCGTTCCACGTGGCCGACGGGCGCATGACCGCGGCGGCCTTGGCGGGGTCGGGCTGGTAGTAGCCGCCGATGTCGGCCGGCTTGCCCTGGACGGCGATCAGCTCGTCGACGATGCGCTGTTCGTTCGCCGTGAGCGTCTCGGCGAGCGGGGCGAAGGCCTTGGCCAGGTCGGCGTCGTCGGTCTGGGCGGCCAGCTCCTGGGCCCAGTACAGGGACAGGTAGAAGTGGCTGCCGCGGTTGTCGATGCCGCCGACGCGACGCGAGGGGGACTTGTCCTCGTTGAGGAAGGTCGCCGTGGCGCGGTCGAGGGTGTCGGCGAGGACCTTGGCGCGGGTGTTGCCGGTGACCGTCGCGTACTGCTCCAGGGACGGCACCAGGGCGAAGAACTCGCCGAGGGAGTCCCAGCGCAGGTAGTTCTCCTTGACCAGCTGCTGGACGTGCTTCGGGGCGGAGCCGCCGGCGCCCGTCTCGAAGAGGCCGCCGCCCGCCATCAGCGGGACGACCGACAGCATCTTGGCGCTGGTGCCCAGCTCCAGGATCGGGAACAGGTCGGTGAGGTAGTCACGGAGCACGTTGCCGGTCACCGAGATGGTGTTCTCGCCGCGGCGGATGCGCTCCACCGACAGCTTGGTGGCCTCGACGGGGGCGAGGACACGGATGTCCAGGCCCTCGGTGTCGTGCTCCGCCAGGTACGCGTCGACCTTGGCGATCAGGTTGGCGTCGTGGGCGCGGGTCTCGTCCAGCCAGAACACCGCCGGGTCGCCGGTGGCGCGGGCGCGGGTGACGGCCAGCTTCACCCAGTCGCGGATCGGGGCGTCCTTGGTCTGGCAGGCGCGGAAGATGTCACCGGCGGAGACCGTCTGCTCCAGCACCACGTCGCCGGCCTGGTCGACGAGGCGGACCGTGCCGGTGGTCGGGATCTCGAAGGTCTTGTCGTGGGAGCCGTACTCCTCGGCCTTCTGCGCCATGAGACCGACGTTCGGGACCGAGCCCATGGTCGACGGGTCGTAGGCGCCGTTGGCGCGGCAGTCGTCGACGGCGACCTGGTAGACACCCGAGTACGAGGAGTCCGGGAGCACCGCGAGGGTGTCGGCCTCCTGGCCGTCCGGACCCCACATGTGGCCGGAGGTGCGGATCATGGCCGGCATCGAGGCGTCGACGATGACGTCGGACGGCACGTGCAGGTTGGTGATGCCCTTGTCGGAGTCGACCATCGCAAGCGCCGGGCCCTCGGCGAGCTCGGCGTCGAAGGAGGCCTTGATCTCGGCGCCCTCCGGCAGGGCCTCGAGGCCCTTGTAGATGCCGCCCAGACCGTCGTTCGGGGACAGACCGGCCGAGGCCAGCGTCTCGCCGTACTTCGCGAACGTCTTCGGGAAGAAGGCGCGCACCACGTGGCCGAAGACGATCGGGTCGGAGACCTTCATCATCGTGGCCTTGAGGTGCACGGAGAACAGCACGCCCTCGGACTTGGCGCGGGCGACCTGCGCGGTCAGGAACTCGCGCAGGGCGGCGACGCGCATCACGGAGGCGTCGACGACCTCGCCCTCGAGGACGGGTACGGACTCGCGCAGCACGGTGGTGGAGCCGTCGTCGCCGACCAGCTCGATCTTCAGCGAGCCGGCCTCGGAGATCACCGCGGACTTCTCGGTTGAGCGGAAGTCGTTCTCGCCCATGGTCGCGACGTTCGTCTTCGAGTCGGCGGACCAGGCGCCCATGCGGTGCGGGTGGGCCTTGGCGTAGTTCTTGACCGACGCGGGGGCGCGGCGGTCGGAGTTGCCCTCACGCAGGACCGGGTTCACGGCGGAACCCTTGATCTTGTCGTAGCGGGCGCGGATCTCGCGCTCCTCGTCCGTCTTCGGGTCGTCCGGGTAGTCCGGCAGCGCGTAGCCCTGGCTCTGCAGCTCGGCGACGGCGGCCTTGAGCTGGGGGATCGACGCCGAGATGTTCGGCAGCTTGATGATGTTCGCCGCGGGCGTCTTGGCCAGCTCGCCCAGCTCCGAGAGGGCGTCCGGGATGCGCTGACCCTCCTCCAGGTACTCCGGGAAGACGGCGATGATGCGCCCGGCCAGCGAGATGTCACGGGTCTCGACGGAGACGCCGGCCTGCGAGGCGTACGCCTTGATCACGGGCAGGAACGAGTGGGTCGCCAGGGCGGGCGCCTCGTCAGTGTGCGTGTAGATGATGGTCGAGTCAGTCACCGGGTGCTCCGCTCCACGTCTGCAACATTGCTCGACATCAAGATATCTCGTGATCGGACGGGACTCGACAGGGGTCGGGGTGTGGGTGTGCGTGGCACCACGGATGTTTCTCGCCCCCGCCGCCCCTACCCGTCCCGTCCCCAGGGGCCGCGTGCCCCTTCGACCCCCGTCACAGACTCGGGGCTCCGCCCCGGACCCCGTTCGCGCAGTTCCCCGCGCCCCTGAAAAGGGGCGCGGGGAACTGCGCGAGAAGCCCCACTCACCCGCGGTTGGGGGTCGAAGGGGCACCGCCCCTGGGGACGGGACGGGACGGGTAGGGGCGGCGGGGGCGAAGAATCTAGGGCGCCACCTCGACCGTGGCCTCCCGCTGATGCGGGATCTCCACGCCCCCACCCGGACCCGGCTGGAGCGTGATCGCCCGCCGGGGCACCGGGACGCTGATGCCCTCCGCCCGGT
Organism: Streptomyces sp. CA-210063; assembly: GCF_024612015.1. NCBI lineage: Bacteria > Bacillati > Actinomycetota > Actinomycetes > Kitasatosporales > Streptomycetaceae > Streptomyces > Streptomyces sp. CA-210063. The sequence continues at coordinate 925,861 of NZ_CP102512.1, read as the reverse complement.
ACCGCTTGTGCAGCCGCTTGATGAACTCGTGCTTGATCCGGTACTGGTCGCTGAACTCGCCGACCCCGAGGATCACGGTCATCCCGATGCGCGAGTCGCCGAAGGTGTGGAACCGTACGGCGGGCTCGTGGTCGGGGACGGCGCCCTCGACCTCCTTCATGGTCTCGGCGATCACCTCGTTGGTGACACGCTCGACATGCTCCAGGTCGCTGTCGTAGCCGACGCCCACCTGCACGAGCAGGGTCATGTCCTGCTCGGGCTGGTTGAAGTTGGTCATGTTGGTGCCGGCGAGCTGACCGTTGGGGATGATCACCAGGTTGTTGGAGAGCGACTTGATCGTCGTCTGCCGCCAGTTGATGTCGACGACATAGCCCTCCTCGCCGCTGCTCAGCTTGATGTAGTCGCCGGGCTGGACCGTCTTGGAGGCGAGGATGTGGATGCCCGCGAAGAGGTTGGCGAGGGTGTCCTGGAGCGCCAGGGCCACCGCGAGACCGCCGACGCCCAGCGCGGTGACCAGCGGGGCGACCGGGATGCCCAGGATCTGGAGGATCACCAGGCAGCCGATCGCGAGGACCGTGACCCGGGTGATGTTCACGAAGATCGTCACCGAACCCGCGACTCCGGCCCGGGACTGGGCGAGCGAACGCACCAGACCGGCGATCACCCTGGCCGACGTGATCGTGGCCACGAGGATGAACAGCACCGTCAGGGACTGGTTCACGGTGTGCTGCACGGTCTTCGTCAGCGGCAGCACCGCCGCCGCGGCCGCCGCGCCGCCGACGAACGCGCTCCAGGGGACCAGGGAGCGCAGTGTGTCGACGATGACGTCGTCACCGCCCCAGCGGGTCTTCGTCGCGTGGCCGCCGAGCCAGCGCAGCAGCAGCCGCAGCAGGAACGCGGCCAACAGGCCCGCGACCAGAGTGATTCCGGCCACGAGGTAGTCGTCGAGGGTGAGGGCCCGGGTCATCGGTCGCCTCCCGAGGGGCGCGGGGAGCGGCCGACCGGCCGTATGTCGGGTCCCACGGGCCGTATGTGATGTGTCGTCACTTGCCACCTGCTCGAATCCGGAATGCACGATCACGCTTGCCCGGACGTGTGTACGACGTCGGGCGCGACCGCTCATCCTGCCGTATCCATACGGCTGATCGGCACCGGACCTGCGTGGATCGGCCGACGACCGGCCACCGGCTCAGCGGGAATGTCCGGATGTGCACCGCCGGGACGGCTCCCTCGCTCCGGCGCCCGACTCCGAGGTCAGATCACCTTCAGCCGGACCAGCGCGCCGAGCGTCAACGCGCCCGGCAGCAGCGGCAGCCAGACCGTGATGATCCGGAACGCCAGCACCACCGCGGTCGCCACGGCCGCCGGGCCGCCGGCCGCCACCAGGGCGACCACGAGCGCGGCCTCCACGGTGCCGAGGCCGCCCGGTGTCGGCACGAGGGCGACCGCGACCGTGGCGGCGAGATAGGCGAGCGCCATGTGCGTGACAGGTATGTCGAGGCCCAACGCCAGCCCCACGGTGACCAGTCCGGTCGCCTGGAGTGCCGGGAACGCCAGCGAACCGCCCCACAGCGCGAGGATCCGCGTCGGCCGGGTGTGCACCGAGCGGGCCTCGCCCAGCGCGGTCCGCGCGAAGCCGAACACGGCCGCACGCAACGGTCGTACGAGGAGGACCACGGCCACGGCGACGCAGACGGCGGCGACGACCGCGATCAGCAGGGGAGTCGATGTGCCCTCAGGAAGAAGGGGGCCGAGTCGCAGTGCCTTGGGGAACGCGAGCAGCAGGGCCAGCAGCAGGCCGACCCGGGCGATCGACTCCGCGAGCAGATACAGCGCGAGCGCCGCCGACGAACGGGGCAGCGACACTCCGCACACCGTCATGAAGCGCAGGTTCACCGCGCTCGCGCCCAGACCGGTCGGCAGCAGATGGTTCGCCGCGCCCGCCGCGAACTGGGTGGCCAGCAGCCGCCCCGCGGGCAGTCGCTCGACGAGCGCGCCCTGCCGGGTCACGGCTGCCGCGACCCACGTCAGACATGTCACACCGATCGCCACCACCAGCCAGGGCCACCGCGCGGTCGCGAGATGGGCGAACCCCTCCACGAGAACGGAACGGTGGCGCACGGCGACCACCAGGACCAGGACGAGGGGGAGAAGACAGAGGATCCGCCGCACCGGAACACGCCGGCGGAGCCCCCGCCCCCGGCCGCCCCGCTCCGGGACCTGGCCTTCTCCGTCACTCTGCTCCCGGCCCTGACCCCGACCGTCGTCCTGCTCGTCCTGCTCCTGTGTCCGGCCCTCGGGCAGTCGTATCGCGCTCACACCGGGAGAGGTTCTCCATGCCCGGCCAACAGGGGGTTGCGGGCGCGGGGACGGCGGTTGACCGGCGGTGGACTTCACCGCGTGCGGGCGTCCTCCACGGCGGATGTTGACCTCAAGCATGGTCGAGGTTCTAACGTCCTTCGTATGAGTATGGAGACCACCGCCTGGACCCAGCTGCAGGGCATGATGACCGCCCAGCAGCAGAGCCGCCCCTTCGCCCGGACGACGCTACGGCGTATCGGCGCCTTCGCCCGTCCACATCGTCGCCGTATCACGTGGTTCGTCGGCCTCAGTGTCGTGACCGCGCTGCTCGCCGTCGCCACGCCGGTGCTCGCGGGGAACGTCGTGGATGTGATCGTGTCGGGTGGGGACGAGGCACTCGTCGTCCGCCTTGCCGTGCTCATCGCCCTCATAGCGGTCGCCGAAGCGGCGCTCGGGCTGCTGGGCCGACGATTGTCGGCCACACTCGGAGAGGGACTCATCCTCGATCTGCGGACCGCCGTCTTCGATCATGTGCAGCGCATGCCGGTCGCGTTCTTCACACGTACTCGTACGGGAGCGCTCGTCAGTCGACTCAACAACGACGTCATCGGCGCCCAGCGGGCGTTCAGCAACACCCTGTCCGGAGTCGTGAGCAACCTGGTCACGCTGCTGCTCACCCTCGCCGTGATGCTCACCCTCTCCTGGCAGATCACCCTCCTCTCGCTCGTCCTGCTCCCCGTCTTCGTCATCCCGGCCCGGCGCATGGGCCGCCGTATGGCCAGGCTGCAGCGGGAGGCGGCCGACCTCAACGCGGCCATGGGCACCCGCATGACCGAGCGCTTCTCGGCGCCCGGCGCCACCCTGGTCAAACTCTTCGGACGGCCCGAGGACGAGTCCGCCGAGTTCGCGATGCGAGCCAGCCGAGTGCGGGACATCGGCGTGCGCACGGCGATGGCGCAGTCGGCGTTCATCACCGCCCTCACCCTCGTCTCGGCCCTCGCGCTCGCCCTGGTGTACGGCCTCGGCGGCTGGTTCGCGCTGCGCGGCACCCTGGAGGCCGGCGCGATCGTGTCCCTGGCGCTGCTGCTGACCCGGCTGTACGCACCGCTGACCGCGCTGGCCGGGGCGCGCGTCGAGATCATGAGCGCCCTGGTGAGCTTCGAGCGCGTCTTCGAGGTGCTGGACCTGAAGCCGCTCATCGAGGAGAAACCGGACGCCCGCGAGGTGCCCGAAGGGCCGGTCGCAGTCGAGTTCGACGACGTCCGCTTCGGCTACCCGTCCGCCGACAAGGTCTCCCTCGCCTCCCTGGAGGAGGTGGCCGCCCTCGACACCCGCGGCGGCACCGAGGTCCTGCACGGTGTCTCCTTCCGCGCCGAACCCGGCCAGACCGTCGCCCTCGTCGGCTCCTCCGGCGCCGGCAAGTCGACCGTCGCCCAGCTGCTGCCCCGGCTGTACGACACGGACGCGGGCGCCGTCCGTATCGGCGGCGTCGATGTGCGCGACCTGAGCGCGGCGTCGCTGCGCGGCACCCTCGGCATGGTCACCCAGGACGGCCACCTCTTCCACGAGACCGTCCGCGCCAACCTGCTCCTCGCCCGCCCCGACGCCACGGACGACGACCTGTGGGACGTCCTGCGCCGGGCCCGCCTCGACGACCTCGTACGGTCCCTGCCCGACGCCCTCGACACCGTCGTCGGCGAGCGCGGCTACCGCCTCTCCGGCGGCGAACGCCAGCGCATGACCATCGCCCGGCTGCTCCTGGCCCGCCAGCGCGTCGTCATCCTCGACGAGGCCACCGCCCACCTCGACAACACCTCGGAGGCAGCCGTCCAGGAGGCCCTCGCCGAGGCGCTGGAGGGCAGGACCGCCGTGGTCATCGCCCACCGTCTGTCGACCGTACGGACCGCCGACCAGATCCTCGTCGTCGAGGCCGGCCGGATCGTGGAACGCGGCACGCACGAGGAGCTGCTGGCGGTCGGCGGACGGTACGCGGAGCTGTACCGGACGCAGTTCGACAAGTCGGCGGCGGAGGCCGACCGGCCGGTCGCGGAGTCGCCGGTCGCCGCCGCGTAGGAGCCGTGCGGTTCCCCGTGGTTCAGCCCTCGACGCCCGTCGACGTGTGGGCGGACCCGACCGGCTTGGACTCCGGGGAACCGCGCTGACGCAGATAGATCGAGAGGATCGCCATGGAGGCGATGGCGAGGAACTCCGACTGCCAGTTCTGCAGTGTACGGTCCCAGAAGTCGGCCGAGACGATGTACTCGGGCCAGCTCGTGGGCGCCTGAAGCTGCCTCAGCCGCTCCTCGTTGTACGCGGACACACCGGTGATCGACTGGGCGAGCCAGGACAGCACGAAGACGGCTCCCATGACATAGCCGAGCGAACTGGCGTACAGCTTGAGGCGGAGGCCGCCGGCCGCCGCCCAGCGGGGGGACTCCGGACTCGCGTGCGGCCCCACGCGCTGCTCCTCGTCGGACTCGACACCGCTCTTGTGCAGGCTCTTGGACTCCGGTGAACCGCGCTGCACCAGCCAGACCGTGAGGAAGACGTACAGGAAGAACTGCAGGTACTCGGACTGCCAGTTCTCCATGACGTCGACGGCGAAGTCCGAGGACGTCATGTACTCGCCGAGAGTGACCTGCTGGAGGTCCTCCGCCGCGAGCTGGTTGTTGAAGTCGGCGCGACCGGCGAAGGCCTGGCCGACCACGGCGAGCCCGAACAGCGTCAGAAAGGCGAGCCCCAGACTGTTCTCCCACAGGAACCGCCGCACGGCCCGAGTCACCGGTGCAGCACGCCCAGCGTGATGCAGTAGGCCAGACCACCCGCGATCACCAGCAGGCACAGGGCGAACATGACGCGCACGACGTCCTCACCCGCCCTTCAGCCGACACCGGTAGGGCCGCTCCGGCTGCGGGCCGCACCCGGCGGCGACGACCTTCCAGCCCCCGGAGAACTGAGACAGGAACAGGGTGTCCGTCGGGAACTCCACCCGGGCCTGGCGTCCGCTGACGTCGATGCCCTCGACGTCGTTCGAGGCCGCGGTGACGGACGGAACCTCCTCTTCCAGAACACCTTCCTCGCACGACGCCCCGGCGGACTGCTCGATCTCCTCCCGGACGGCCGGTGCCAGCACGGCACAGACGGCGACGCCGTCCCCCGCGCCCAGCGCCCGCTCGAAGTCGAGGGCCGCGTCCAGGGCCCCCGTGCGCCGCTCCTCGACCGTCCCGCAGCCGGTCGTCAGCAGCAGGACGGTTCCCGCCGCGGCTCCCCATCCCCATCGCCATCGCCATCGCCAGGGCATCCCAGGACCTCCCGTTCGGCTGTCGACGGATGTGTCGACGGACGGTAGCGCGGCCTCGCGGTCCGGCCCGGGCAGCGCGACGGGCACGGACACGCCGTCCCCCGGCTGGGGCAACGACCCCTGGGGCGTGCGGCCTTACGAGGCGCGGGCCCCGTCCACCGGCAACTGGTACACCGCGAAGGCGCGCCGGATGACCGGCTGGGCGACATTGCGCACCCGTACACCGCCGCTCGTGATGCCGTGCTCGGTGCCCAGATGGGCGTGGCCGTGGACGGCGAGGTCGGCGCCGGACTCGTCCATCGCCTCGGCCAGCAGATAGCTGCCGAGGAAGGGGTAGATCTCCAGCGGCTCACCGACGAGTGTGTCCGGCACGGGCGAGAAGTGGGTGAGCGCGATACGGACCGCGCAGCCGTCCTCCGCCAACGCGTCGAGGGCGCGGCGCAGACCGTCCGCGAGACCCCGGGTGTGGCGGACGAAGGCCTTCATCTCGGGTTCGCCGAACTCGCTGCCGCTGCGCCCGGCGAAGCCGCCGCCGAACCCCTTCGTCCCGGCAACCCCGACCCGTACCCCGTCGACGTCGAAGGCGGTTCCCTCGCCCTCCAGCACGGTCACGCCCGCGTCCCGCAACACGGCCGTCACGTCGTCGGGCCGCTCGGCGTGGTGGTCGTGGTTGCCGAGTACGGCGACGACCGGCACCGGCAGCCCCGCCACCTCGCCGGCCACGACCCGCGCCTCCTGCGGTGTGCCGTGGCGGGTGAGGTCCCCGGCGAGCAACAGGAGATCGGCGTGGTCGGGCAGCGTCTCGAACGCCGGGCGGAGCAGACCTCGGCTGTCCGGTCCCAGATGGATGTCCCCGACCGCCGCGACCCGGATCACGACAGCTCCTCCGAACGGTCCGGGTCCGGGGCGGTGACATCGGCCAACGTGATGTCCGCCCGTACGGCCACGCCCGGCAGCTCCGCCGCCGCGATCCGCAGGATCGTCTCGCGATCGGCCACCGTGGACGCCGTACCCGTGATGTGCACGGCGTCGCCGCGGGCCTCGATCCGCATCCCCAGCTCGGCCAGATCGCTCCGGGCGAGCCGCTCCTCGAGGTGGGCTATGCGGTACTCGGTGTGCGCCGCCGGGTGGGCGGCACCGTCCCCGGGCCCGCTCACCGGTGGGTTGTCATGTCCTGTCGCCATCGCCGGTCTCCTCCGGCTCGATCACATTGAGGCGTTCCAGCAGATAGAGGAAGGCGTCCGGCATCGGCTCGGCGCCGCATTCGCGCCGTACCCGACTCCAGTCGATCTTCTCGCGCAGGGTGCGGGCGATGGGCAGCACGGCACCGAAGTCGCAGTAGTGCTCGGAGAACGCCATGAGGCGCCCGATGAGCAGATCCGTCGGCGCCAGCACGGGCATCCACACGGATTCGACCGAGAGCATCTCCGCCCGGTCCAGCAGTTCGCGGCTGACCGGTCTCTGGGACGGCCGGAAGATCAGATCGACGTCCTGCCCCTGGCTGCGGGTCTTCAGCAGCCAGTCCTCGGGCGGCTCGACCACCTTCAGCCCCGCGGCCTCCAGCGTGACGGTGACGGCGTCGATGTCCTCCGGCAGCACACAGAAGTCGACGTCGTGCTGGAGCGTCCCCGGGCCGCCGTGCGCGTACACGGCGACACCGCCCGCCAGCGCGAAGGAGTGCCCACCGGCCTTGAGCAGCGAAGCGACCTCTTTGGCCGCTTCGAGGATGGCCTGGGTCCGGTCGGGAGGGAGCCCGTCGTCGTCCGGGCCGGCGAGATCGCCCATGCCTTCCACGATAGTGCGGCTCCAGCCGATGGCCAGATGTGCAACGCAGCTCACAGTGAGCCCCACTCACAGAGTAGGCGAACAGCTGAACCGGACAGTGCCCTGGACGAACGTCCTCCCGGCCGGAACCCCTGTCCTGGATGTCGCCCTGCGCGGTGAGGGGCGCCGGACCGGCCGACCAGGCGCCGGACGGGGACTGCGGGACGTCGTCGCATGCCCGTACGAGCACGGGTCCACGTGACCGAGCCGGTCACGGGCGTCCTCGCCCCCCGGCGGTGTCATGCCGATACGTCCGTCGCATGCGGCACACCGCGAAGCGCCAGGGGAAAGACCGCTGCTCGGGGACCGGCTGACGCGGTCCGGGAGGGCGAGGTCCGCGTTGCTCATCGAGGAGGCCGAGCGGCGACGTAGGGCGCGGTGGAGTACCGTCGGCGAGCCAGGTCAGAAGATGCTCGGGCCGGGAGTGAGGATGCCGCTCGGGTCGTAGTGATTCTTCCACGAGAGGAACTGCGCCCACATCGAGCCGTAGTGCGCTTGCCAGTCGGCTTGCGTGAACGCGCATGCGCCGTGCGGGTAGCGCACGCCGCCGAGGGCAGCCGCCTCCTGGTAGAAGCGATAGTTGCGGTCCATCATCCGTGACGCGAACTCAGGATCGGGGCCGGACTCCGCTGAATCGGTCAGCACGCTGACCAGCCAGACCCAGGGGCCGCCTGCCTCGTCGGGGAGTCGCAGCAGCGGTCGGCCGTAGCTCGAACGCAGCATCGGGAAGATCAGCCCGAAACCGGTCGGCCCCAGGTCCTCGGCGGTCAACGACGGGAACACCGACTCGACGTACTGCTCCACGGCGCCGTCCGGAAGGAACAGGTCCGACCAGGGCTTGACTTTCGCGTCCCAGTCCAGGTTCGCCGCGAACGCGTCGTACATGGTGGTGACCAAGGAGATGTAGTCGAGATAGGGGTAGTCCTCGAAGGCCGCCGCGTCCGCGGCCGAGCTGAGCCCACGGAGCAGATGGGACGCGTCGGGCACGTCGCCAGGGTTGTGGAAGACGGTGGCCCACAGCGTCAGCGGCTGCGCCGTGCCTGGCTGGGGAATGCTGCCGAGCGAGTCGAACTCGCCCCGGTTCGCAAGGACGCGGATGTCCTGGAAGAAGGTCGGTATGTCCGAGTACTCGATCCGGTACGTCCGAGCCAGCCGCTTGGCGGGCACCAGGTCGATGGTCGCTCGCGTGATCACGCCACACTGGCCCAGTCCGGCGAGTGCCGCCTCGAACAGGTCGCTGTTCTGCGTGCCCGAGCACCACTTCAGCCGACCCTCGCCAGTGACCACCTGGAGTTGCTGGGCGTGATCGACCTGCGCGCCGGCCCGATAGGCCGACATCATCCCGATGCCGCCCATGGACAGGGTCCCGCCGACTGTCGTCCTGATGTAGCTGGTGATCGACGCCGGCGTGAGACCCTGCTCGTACGCGGCCTCGATCACGTCCTTCCACAGCACGCCGGCATCGACGTCGGCGCCGTCCGTGCCGATCGAGTGGATCGTGTTCAGTGATTGCATTTCGATGATCAGGCCACCGCTCACGAGTGGTTGACCGAACATCGCGTGATGCGTGCCGGCCGGTGCGACCGTGATGTCGTGGTCGGCGCAGAAGCCGACCATCTTCCGGATGTCCTGGACCGAACCTGGCCGGAGCACCGCGCACGGTGTCCGGAACACGATGTTGCCCTGGTCGTGCGAATTCGCCGCGATGGATTCCGCGTCGAATGTGAGGGTGCCGTCGAGAGGTGGCGCTGTGGCGAACGAGGCACTTTCCGCGGCTGCGGCCTCCGTCACCCACTGCCGGGCAAGCAGATCGAAGCCCGCCACGAGTGCTACGGTCCCCGCTCCGCACCGGAACAGGAACTGACGTCTGTTGACGGGACCGGGTTCCTTGAGTGCCATGACAGCCTCCGTGGTGTTGATACGGCGGTTCGTCGGCACACCGCCTCGCCTTGTCGTCCTGCAATAGATTCCGCTTGCTTCCCATCATGGAGTCCGGGAGGCACATCGCGCGATGGGCCGAATCGCCAGCGGCGGCCTGACCTGTGGTCGGTGAACGAGTACATGGTGCTGCGCACCGGGCGCTTCCCGACCGGCTGGCCCTGGCAGTCAGGCACCAACCGCTGCCGGCCGGAGTCGATTCCGTATCGCCGCCGAGGGCGACGCCTCCAGCCGGCCTCGCCCCACGTGCGCGGCTGCTTGCCGTAGGGCTCAACCTTCGCAAGTACTCCGCAGATTGACGACCCGTCACCACCCGGAGTGGTGATACGATCACCGCACTTACCGAACGGACGGATGGGTGCAAAAGGAGCATCTCTCGCCATTGGTGGAGGCCTGGGTGGCAACCCCGGAGTGGCTGAGCCTTCGGTCTGTGTGAATTGACGGGAATTCAGTAGCTGGCTATCAGCCGCCTGAAGAAGGTCTCATGACGCAATACATACAAAATCCGGCACTCTGGGCACTCGTTGTCGTGACCCTTGCCGCCGTCGCCCTGATTGTTCGTCAGCGACGGGCGGCGCGGACATTACGACAGGAGATCGCAGGGCTCAGAAAGCACTACGGTGAGTTGGAGAGCCAATACTCGGAGTCCGTCCGTGCGGCCCAACAGGAAGCCGAGGGAGAAACGAGGACGGCCCTGAAGTCCGCCATGCGGACACTGCAGGGTCTCGCCGCCGAGCAGCAGCGCATCATTTCCGGGCTGCAGCGGAAGTACGGCGACTCCGTCATGCTCCAGGACCTCCTGGAGATCGACCACATGAACGCGCAGTTCGGTCGACGTGCCCAGTCCATCGCCGTGTTGTGCGAGGGCTGGCTCGGCCGGCACCGCGACACGGCCTCGGTGTACGACGTGGTCCGCAGTGCCCAGGGCAGGATCCGGCATTTCCAGCGGGCGCAGATCCTGTCGAAGGTCGACTTCGGTATCACCAGCCGGGCCGTCGAACCGGTGGCGCTGGCGCTCGCCGAGTTGCTCGACAACGCGACCAGTTACTCCAGCCCGGACACCGTGGTGGAGATCAACGTCCGCTCCGTGCCCAAGGGTGTCTGCATCGTCGTCGATGACGCCGGTGTCGGTATGAACGAGGAAGAGAAGGCCAGGGCCGAGAGGCTCCTGACGAGCGAGCGGGTCACGGGCGTCTCGGGGCTGGGCAACCCTCCGCAGTTCGGCTTCGCGGTGATCGGTGTCCTCTGCGAGCGCTTCGGCTTCACGGTGTCGGTGGACTCCACCTCCCCCTACGGAGGTGTGCGGGCGGTCGTGCTGCTGCCCGACGAGCTGCTGACCAGCATGCCGGAGCCGAGGCAGCCGACGGTGCCGGTGGACTCGGTGGCGCCGAAAGAGGTGCCGCCGCCGCCCGCCGAGGAACGTCCCTCGGTGTACGAGACCGACCCCGAGCCCTCGCTGCCCATCGCCACGACCGAGGACGGCCTGCCCAAGCGGCGGCGCAAGCGGCCGATGGCCCTGGTCTCGACCGACTCGCCCGCCTCACCGGCCACGAGGCGCCGCAGTGAGGACACGGCAGCGATCATGGCCGCCTTCAAGCAGGGCACGGACGCGGGCCGCGCCACACATCCGCAGGCGGGTGAGCGTCCGAGCAGCACCCGTGACGCAAGCAGCGAAGGGCACGAGGCCGAATGAACAACGATCTTTCTTGGATGCTTGACAGCGCCTTGGAGATCCCCGGAGCTCTCCACGCGGTTCTGGTCTCCTCCGACGGGTTGCTGAGGGCCCGTTCGAAGGGAGTGGACAAGGACGACGCCGACAAGGCAGCCGCCGCGATGAGCGGCATGCAGTCGCTCAGCCGATCGCTGGCGTTCTTCTGCTCCCGGTCGGATCTGCGGTGGCAGCAGACACTCGTCGAGTTCGACGGCGGCTGGATCTTCCTGATCTCGGCCGGTGACGGTGCCTACCTCGCCGTGTCGGCCTCCTCCGACATCGACATGGCGGACATCACCTTCCGCATGCAGCAACTCGTCGGCCAGTTGGGCAAGGTCATGACCGCTCCACCCCGGGAGAGCAGCGTGATACGGCCATGACCGATTCCGACAAGCAGGAGCCCGAGGCTGCCGAGTTAGTACGGCCGTATGTCATCACCGGTGGCCGCAGTCTTCCCGGTGAGAGCCAGTTTTCCCTGATCACACTGGTCACGGCGGTCGCCGACCAGCAGCAGCGGCCGGCGCGCCTCTCGCCCGAGGAGCAGGACCTGCTGAGTATGTGTGTCGGCGGTTACCTCTCCGTCGCCGAGATCGCGGGGCACACCCAATTGCCGGTGGGGGTGGTGAAAATCCTGCTGGCCGCGCTGTCCGAGGCCGGCTACCTCGTCACCCGCCCGCCGGTTCCGCGTGCTCCCGTCGCCAACCTGCAGATTCTCGAGGAGGTGCTCAATGGTCTCCAGTCCAAGTTTGGATGAGCGGGCGTACGTCCCGGACGGCGAGACGCAGACCGCCGTGAAGATCCTGGTCGTCGGGCACTTCGCGGTGGGCAAGACCACGTTCATCGGGTCGATCTCCGAGATCTCGCCGCTCTCCACCGAGGAGACGATGACCCAGGCGGGCGAGGCGATCGACGACCTCAAGGGCGTCCAGGGCAAGACCACCACCACGGTCGCCATGGACTTCGGCCGTCTCACCGTCAGCGACCGCGTCGTGCTGTATCTCTTCGGCACCCCCGGCCAGCTTCGCTTCGTGCAGATGTGGGAGGACATGGCCCGCGGCGCCCTCGGGGCGCTCGTGCTGGTCGACCCCGAGAGGCTGGCCGACTCATTCGCCGTGATCGACCTGATCGAGCAGTACGGACTCGACTACGCGATCGCGGTCAACCATTTCGACGGTACGTCGATACGTGACGCAAGGGCGCTGCGCGAAGCGCTGGATCTGCTCGACGACACCCCTATCGTCACCTGCGACGCGCGGGACGAGAGGTCGTCGGCCGAAGCACTGATCACGCTCGTCCGCTACTTGATGGACCGCGCCCGTTAGGAGCAGAGCAGACATGACCTCCGATTCCACCTTCCCCGCACCGCCACCCGGCTGCCCGGCCCACGACAGCGGACAGCGCGTTCCGTTGTACGGGCCGGATTTCGCGGCGGATCCGCAGGCGTACTACGCGCACATGCGGCACTACGGGCCGACCGCGCCGGTCGAGATCGCTCCCGGCGTGGACGCGACCCTCGTCACGGACCACGCGACGGCGCTGAAACTGCTCCAGGATCCCGGCAACTTCCGCAAGGACGCACGCCGTTGGCGAGACGTCGCCGAAGGCAAGGTCGGCCCGGACAGCCCGGTCGTGCCGATGCTGGGGTACCGGCCCAACTGCATGTTCACCGACGGCGCCGAGCACGCGCGACTGCGTCAGGCGGTCACCGACAGCCTCGCCAAGGTGGACTCCCGCCGACTGAGCGACATGACCAAGCGGGCCTCCGACTACCTCATGGCCCAGGTCGCCTCCCGCGGTTCGGTCGACCTGATGAACGACTACGTCAAGCAGCTGCCGCTCCTCGTGTTCAACGAGCTCTTCGGCTGCCCGGCGGACATCGGTGACAGGGTCGTCTTCGGCATATCCGGAGTCTTCGAAGGCGTCAACGCCGAGAAGGCGAACGAAGTGCTGGGGCAGGCCGTGTTCGAACTGGTGGCGCTCAAGCGGGCCAGGCCGGCCGACGACGTCACCTCGTACCTGATGCGACACCAGGCGCGGCTGACCGACGAAGAGCTGGTCCACCAGTTGATCCTGCTCCTGGGCGCGGGCGCCGAACCGCTGCGCAACCTCATCGGCAACACGTTGCACCGGTTGCTTCTCCACGACCGGTACGCCGACGGTGGCCTGATCGAGGAGGCCATCGACGACACGCTGTGGGAGAACCCGCCCATGGCGAACTACGCGCCGCACTACCCCGCGGCCGACATGGAGTTCGGCGGGACGAAGCTGCGGGCGGGCGATCTGGTCCTCGTCAGCATGACGGCCGCCAACACCGACCCGGCGCTCGCCGCCGCCCGCCAGACCGGCGGCAGGCGAGCCCACTTGTCATGGAGCGCCGGCCCGCACGCCTGCCCCTCGAAGGAACTCGCGCGGCTCGTCACCATGGTGGCCATCGAGAACCTGCTCAACCGGCTGCACGACATCGAACTCGCGGTGCCCGAGGACAGCCTGACCTGGCGTCCGGGCCCCTTCCACCGCGCCTTGGCCGCGCTGCCCTGCCGCTTCACCCCGCAGGTGGTGGAGCGGCCCAACCCCCCGCAAGCGACGCAGGCGCCCGCACTCGGCGAGAACACCCCGGCGGCCCGGAAAACGGAGCGAGGTGTGTGGGGCTCCTTCCTGTCCTGGTTGAAGGGGTGACGCACGCAACAGCCTGTAACAGAACGCACTGCATGAGTATTCAACCAAAGGGGTAGTAACGCGGCGACATTCGTGGTGACCAATGAACAAAGGGAGGTGTCGTGGAATACGTGTCCACCGGCGCCGCTTCTGCTCGACATCCTGACATTTCCCGCTCCCGACGACAGACCGCGTTACACCACGCGGAGACTGCGAGGGGCGTGCCCCGCCACCAGTCGCCGCGAGACGAGATACCCGCCCAGGTCGGCGGGTATCTTTCTGTGTCCCCTCGCACCCCCATCCACGGGACACAAGCCCCACCCCCGCACTCCGAGCAGCGGCGGGAGCACCGGTGAGCGCCATCGGGTCCGGCACCGGGAGCACCGGGAGTGACCGGACGCTCGGCGGGCTCGTGACGGGCCAGTTGCTGCGGTTGTGCCAGGTGTCGGGGCTCGGACGATCCGACGCCGAGACATACGCGCACGTACTGAACGACTCGCTGGGAGCGGTGGCCGAACGGCCCCTGGACCTGCCGCCCCCCTCCCGCACTTTCCTGTCCGACGACTCCACGCCGGTGGAGTTCTCGCTCTCCTTCACACCGGACGCGCCGCCGACGGTGCGTGTGCTGCTGGAACCGGGATGCGATGCCGACAGCCTGAGGGACAACGGCCGCGCCGGACTGCGCGTCGTCCGGTCGATGGCGCGGCGCTGGGCCTTCGCCACCGATCAACTCGACGTGCTGGAGGACCTGTTCTTACCCACGGACCCTCAGGGCCCCCTGGCGCTGTGGATCGCGCTGGAGCTGCGCCCCGGCGGTGTACCCAAGGCCAAGGTCTACCTGAACCCAGCGGCGGCCGGCGCGACGCGGGCCGCCGAGACGTTACGGGAAGCACTGGACCGGCTGGGCCACCGGCACGCCTTCGACGCGCTGCCGCCGGCCGACGGCTACCCGTTCTTCGCGCTCGACCTGGGCGACTGGGCGGCGCCCCGAGTGAAGATCTACGCCACTCATCACGGACTGCCGACCACAGCCGCCGGTGGTCTGTGCCGGATGGAATCCGGCCCCGACAACCAGACGCTGGAGGAGTTCCTCCGCACGGCGGGCGGATTCGACGACGGAACGCAACACCCGTCGGCCCTGAGGGCCACGTTCGACAGGCGCCCCGTCCTTACCTGCCATTCCTTCACGAGGACGACCGGTGGCCCCACCGGCTTCACCCTGCATGTCCCGATCAGGGACTACGTCCGGGACGACGCGGAGGCACTCCAGCGGGCTGGGGCCGTCCTCGGTCGCCACGGGCTGGACACCGGCGCGCTCGCCCGGTCGCTGGGCGCCATCACCCCGCGGCGGCCGCAGGACGGTGCCGGGCTCATCGCGTACGTGGCGCTGGCCCATGAGCAGGATCAGCCACCCCGGGTGACCACGTACCTCTCATCGGAGGCCTACGAGGTCCGGCCGCCGAACACCCCGCCGTCGGGCTACGGCACGCCGTCATCCGGACGGCATGAGCCCAGTCGCCGACACATCAACCACGCGGCAACCCGCAGCACGTCAGGAGCAAGGACCGGCATGGAGCCCTACCGCATCAAAGTCGTCGAGCCCATCGCGCTCACCACTCGGCAACAGCGCGAAGCGGCGCTGGAGCGGGTGCACTACAACCTCTTCGACCTGCGCGCCGAGGAGGTGACCATCGATCTGCTCAGCGACTCGGGCACCGGCGCCATCTCGGCCGCGCAACTCGCGGCGGGCATGGAGGGCGACGAGTCCTACGCGGGTTCGCGCTCCTTCTATCGCTTCCACGAGACCGTGACGGAGCTGACCGGCTACAAACACATCCTGCCGGCCCACCAGGGGCGCGCCGCGGAACGCATCCTCTTCACGACGCTCCTCGAACCCGGCGGCATCGTCCTGTCCAACACCCACTTCGACACGACCCGGGCCAACGTCCAACTTGCTGGATGTCAGGCGCATGACATTCCGTGCGCCGAGGCCCGCGACCTCGACAGTGCCCACCCCTTCAAGGGCAACATCGACCTGGCCGTACTCCGGCGCACGCTGGAGGGTCCGGACGGCTCCCGCGTCCGCGTGGTGATCATGACGATCACCAACAACGGGGGCGGCGGCCAGCCGGTCTCCATGGAGAACCTGAAGCAGACCGCCGAGATCTGCCGCCGGCACGGCGTCCCGATGATCCTCGACGCCGCCAGGTTCGCCGAGAACGCCTGGCTGGTGACCCGCCACGAGGAGGCATACCGCGGCCGTACCCCGCGCCAGGTCGCCGAGGAAGCGTTCCGGCTGGCCGACGGCTGTGTGATGAGTGCCAAGAAGGACGGCATCGTCCACATCGGCGGCTTCATCGGCCTCAACGACCCGGAACTCGCCGAGAAGTGCGAACGGCTCCTCATCGCCACCGAGGGCTTCGCCACGTACGGCGGTCTCGCGGGACGCGACCTCGACATGATGGCCACCGGCCTGCTGGAGGTGACCGAGCCCGCGTACCTCGCGGAGCGGGCCGACGTCGCCTCCCATCTCGCCGACCGGGTCCGCGCGGCGGGCGTCGACATCCTCGAACCCCCGGGGCTGCATGCCTTGTACCTCAACGCCGGACGATTGCTTCCCCACATACCGCCCCACCATTACCCGGGCCACGCCCTCGCCTGCCGCCTCTACCTCGAAGGCGGCATCCGCTCGGCCGAACTCGGTTCCCTCTACCTCGGCGAGGAGGACGAGGACGGCAACCCCACCAAGAGCGCGCCGTACGAACTGGTCAGGCTGGCGCTCCCGCGCCGGGTCTACACCCGCAGTCACTACGACCACGTCGGCAGGACCCTGGAACGGATCGCCAAAGGCGCGGAATCCGTCCGGGGCTACAGAATCGTGGACCAGTCCCCGATTCTTCGGCACTTCCGCGCCAAACTGCAGCCGGTGACCGGCTGACAGCACGCTCGACCCTGGTGTTCAGCGGCGGCGGCCGGGTTCGCCGCCGCCGCTGACAGGGGCCGTGCGCCGCCGGTCTGCCGCACGAGCCCTCAAAAGCCTCCCGCGCATGCTGACCGGACATGCGACTCGTCGTAAGGTATGGAAACAGCCCTTGACCTGCAAAAACGCAGGCAGGGAGCCTAGGTCCGGGAGCGCCTCCATGCTGCGTAGCATGTTCAAGTCCAAGATCTAGCGTTTGGGTGTTTCCGCGGGTCAGAGCGCTGATCTCCGCCTCCAGGTCAGCAAACGGTCAGCATCAGGCCGGACGGCTTCCGGCTTGCTGACGTGCACCCGCGGCAGGTGTCGGCTGCCCCGCCCGACGCCCTGCTCGGAAGGCTTGATACGTGGCTCGACAGCTCGCCCGTGGGATGGGGGCGGTCTTCAGTGCCCGTTTCTGAACCCCTCTTCTGGATCTTTGAGGGGGTCTAGGCTGGCTGGGTGGCCGGGGTCAACGGGCCGGTGGGAGAGCGGCGTTGTCCCGGGTGCGGTTCGCGGCTGGTGCCGGAGGCCGCGCCTCGGGCGGTGCACTGCTCGGGGGTGTGTCGGTCCAGGCAGTGGCGCCGGGTACGTCGGCTTCGGCGGCGGGTGGCCGCGTTGGAGCGGGGCGAGGGCCGGCGTGTCTGCCCGGAGTGCGGGGAGGCCTGGGTGGCCGGGGTGGACCACCGCAGCGATGCGGTGTACTGCTCGCCGCAGTGCCGGAAGAGGGCCTGGCACCACCGGAGGGAAGCGTTCGTTCAAGCGTCCAGCTGACGCTTGAACGAACGGCGAAAAGGCCCCAATTGCGGCGCTGTTCGCCCAGTTTCGCTCAGTTCCCGTCACTACCGGTGGTCGATCTGTCGGGTGCGCTGCTGCTGATGGCAGGGCCGGGGTGTGTCACCGGCGGTCCGGTCCGCCGGGCCCCGACCGCGAGGGGTGGTGGCCACGATGACGGCTGTCACGGACAAAGTCGGGAGCGTCAGCCGGCAGCGCTACGAGCAGATCGTGGCCGAACTGCGGGACGTCGTACAGCAGCAGACCAAGGGGCAATTCCTCATCGGGGACCGGGCCTTGGAGATAGAGCGCATGCAACTGAGGGGCGGACAGCACGAGGCGGCTCCTGGCGAGGAACTGCTGACGGTGCGCCAGGCGCTGTTCATGCACCCCGCGGGTTCGCACGACCCACCGGTTGACGCCGCACGCTTCACCGCGCCGGTGATGACGATGCGCGGAGCGGTTGCCACCGCCGACACACCTTCCGGCGCGGTCCGGTTCCTCGGCGCCCACCTCGGTCTGCTGGATTGCGACGGTGCGCGGCTGGCGAACACGTCCGGTCCCGCCCTGCACGCCGACGGTCTGCGGGTCGATCACAGCGTGTTCCTCCGCGCCGGGTTCCGGGCAACCGGCGCCGGACACGCCGTGCTCGCCTTGAACGGCCTGTCGGGTGAAGGTTCGCTGTTTTTGGACACCAGCGGGGTGACTCGGTCGGGTCAGGCCACGGGGGCCCTGGTCGGCATCGACGGGCTGACCTACGCGGACCTGCCGGCGCCGGTCGGGTTGTCCCGGTGGCTGGAGCTGTTGCGTGACCACACGCCCGGCTACTCCGCTCAGCCGTACCAGCAGTTGGCCGCCGTCCACCGGGCGGCCGGTCACGACAGCGAGGTGCGGGACATTCTCATGGCGCAGCGGCGGGACCAGATCGACCGTGGCGGGCTTCGGCGGCGTGACCGGGCCTGGGCCCGATTCACCGGGCTGGCCCTCGGCTTCGGTTATCAACCCTGGCGAGCGCTGCTGCTGTTGTTCGCCGTCCTCGCCGGCTCGGTCGCGCTGGCGGTCGTCCTCGGCGGGCCGGGCGGCCTGGGGCACACCGCCCGCGCGAGCACACCCACGACGCCCTGCAGCGTCGTGGAGCGGGTCGGCGTGGGTTTGGATCTGGGTCTGCCGGTGGTCAAGACGGGGGCGCGGGACCTGTGCGCCCCCGTCTTGACCACCGGCACCCCTGCAGGGCAGACCCTCACCGTCGCGGGCTGGCTGCTGCAGCTGGCCGCGTGGGCGTTGGCCACCCTGTTCGTCGCCGGCTTCACCGGCGCCGTGCGCAAGACCTGACGATTCGCCGAAATGAAGATACGCCCGAAATTCAAGATCGGTCCGGCGATCGCGAGGCGGGATTCGAGCCCGCGACCTCCGCCACGCAGGTAGCGGCGCTCTTCCCGCTGAGCTACTCTCCCGAACGGATGCTGGAGGAAGAACTCCGAACCTTCGCACCGGGTACTGGCGTTGGGACTCCTAACAAAAGTGGTGGGCTTGACCTGGTCAGAGGTCGGTGCCGTGCACGAGGCCGCTGGGTAGGGGGACGCGGTCAGCCGCGTAATCGCACGCGATAAACCCGGCGACGCCGGCGATCATCCCCGGGATACTGGTCGCCCATGGATGAGGTCAAAGTCGTCGTCGCCCATTCCGAGCGGGCGACTCTGCGCGTCGGCGGCATGTTCCTGAAGGTGGACGTCGATCAGGCGCGCATCGACGTCGAGGTCGAGGCGATGTCCCTCGCGCCGGTCCCGACCCCGGAGGTCCTGTGGCGCAAGCCGCCCGTGCTCGCGACCGCCGCACTCCCGGGGACGACGCTTGGGCGCCTCGGCGGACCGTCGACCGGGTCGCCGGCCAGGGACTCGCCGTGACCGGGGCCGCCGACATCTTGTCGAGTGGCCCACTCCGAGGGTTCCGGCCGTCGCTGCACCGCAGCGAGAGCCCCGCAACCGGTTCCCCGCACACGATGGCGCCGTAGACGAGCCAAGGCCGCCACCCTAGGTGGCGGCCGGCCCGGTTCGTGAGAGGCGGACCATGGCCCGGTACAGGACGGTGGGCGCCGGTGCTTCGGGCAGGGCGGGGATCGGGGCCCCGGGCGCGGCGTAGGAGCGGAGCATGTGGCCGACGAGGCGGCGCCAGGTGTCGGGGGCGGCGTCGCCGGTGGCGGCGATGACGCCGGCGTTGGCCATGAGCAGGATGACCACATCCTGGTGGGTGAAGTCGTCGCGCAGGTGCCCGGTGTCCTTGGCGTGGGCGATGAGTTCGAGGAGGCTCTGGTAGGCCTCGGCGCGACGGGCCTCCAGCGCTTTGGCGGTGGGGAAGGTCATGGTCAGCACGTCGGCGAAGCCGCGGTCGGCGGCCTGCATGGCGCAGACAGCGGTGATGTAGCCGGTGAAGCCGTGCCAGGGGTCGGGGTCGTCCAGGGCGGCGGTGACGGCGTCGGCGTAGGCGTCCATGCGGTCGGCGAAGACCGCGTTGACGAGTTCCTCCCGGGTGGCGAAGCGGCGGGAGAGGGTGGCTTTGCCGACCCCTGCCTCCCGGGCGACCGAGGTCATGGAGACGCCGAGTCCTTCGGTGGCGTAGAGGCGGCGGGCGGCGGCCAGGATGCGGTCGCGGTTGCGCTCGGCGTCGGCGCGCAGTCCCGTGCCGGGCTGCCGGCTCGGCGTCTGATCGGAAGGCGGGGAGGTCATGCTCCC
Organism: Streptomyces sp. CA-210063; assembly: GCF_024612015.1. Taxonomy (NCBI): domain Bacteria; kingdom Bacillati; phylum Actinomycetota; class Actinomycetes; order Kitasatosporales; family Streptomycetaceae; genus Streptomyces; species Streptomyces sp. CA-210063. The sequence continues at coordinate 905,672 of NZ_CP102512.1, read as the reverse complement.
ACTCTACTCAACTGGAACGGGTGGGCCGGTTCTGTTGTACGGTGGGAGACAGTGAAAGTGGGCCGACCGGTCCACTTAATCAGGAGTGCTGTCATGCGTGCTGCAACACTCGATTCCGTCCCCTCGCCCCCGGCCGTGGCCGAGGTGGAGACCCCTCGTCCAAAAGCCGGGGAATTGTTGGTCAAGGTGGCCGCCGCCTCCTTGAACGGCTTCGACCTCGCCACCGCCGCCGGCTACACGCAGGCGTTCATGGAGCACCGCTTCCCCCTGGTCCTCGGCCAGGACTTCGCGGGCACCGTCGAGGAACTCGGCGAGGGCGTGTACGGCTTCGCGGTCGGCGACGCGGTCTTCGGTGTCGTGCTGAAGCCGTTCCTGGGCGCCGGGTCGCTGGCCCAGTACGTCACCGTGCCCGCCGGACACGGCGTCGCCCACATTCCCGTCGGCCTGACGGTGGGGGACGCGGGCGCGCTGGGCGTGGCCGGGGCCACCGCCCAGGTGAGCCTGGACGCGGTGGCCCTGTCCGAGGGCGAGACGGTGCTGGTCTCCGGGGCCTCCGGCGGGGTGGGCGCGCTGGCGGTGCAACTCGCCGCAAGCCGCGGTGCGAAGGTGGTGGCGACTGCCCGTCCCGGCGCCCAGGCCGACTTCGTCGCCGGCCTCACCGGCGCGGAGGTGCACGTGGTCGACTTCACCGGTGACCTGGAGGGACAGGTCCGCGCGATCGCCCCGGACGGTGTGGACGCGGTGCTGCACCTGGCGGGCGACGGCCCGGCGCCGGCCGCTCTGCTGCGGCCGGGCGGACAGCTCGCCTCCGCTACCGGCCTGTCCCAGGACGACGTCAAGGGGCAGGAAGTCACCGTCCACGCGATCATGGCCACCCCTGGCGCCCAGATCCTGACTTCCCTGGCCGAGCAGGTCGCCTCCGGCGCACTGCGTGTGCCGGTCACGGCCACCTACTCGCTGGAGCAGGCCCCGGAGGCTTTCGCCGCCTTCGGCGCCAGTACCCCGGGCAAGATCGCCGTCACCTGCGCCTGAAACCGGCCCCTCTTCACGGAAGACAAAGCCATCGTGCCCACTACCGCCATCGTCGGCGCAGGCCCCGGAATGGGCCTGGCCATCGCCCGCACCGTCGGCAGCCGCGGCTTCGACGGCGCCCTGATCTCCCGCACCAAGGAAGAAGCTGCAGACGCTCGTCGACCAGCTCGGCCAGGAAGGCATCACGGCCGCCGCGTTCCCCGCCGACGTGCTGGACCGCGCCTCACTGACGGATGCTCTGGACGCGGCCAAGGCCCTTTTCGGCGGCATCGACGTACTGGAGTACTCCCCGGCCGCACTCCCCGGTGCCCGGCCTCACCATGGTCGCCCCCTCCGAGGCCACTGTGGGCAATCTGCAGCCGCAGATCGAGTATGTCTTCTACGGCGCCGTCGCCGCGACCCACGCGGTGCTGCCCGCGATGCGCGAGGCGGGCGTCGGCACCCTGCTGTTCACCACCGGCGGCGGTTCGGTGGATCTCGTTCCCATGCTCGGCAACGTCAACGCCGCCGGCGCCGCCCTGCGCAACTGGGTCAATAACCTGGCCAACGAACTGGCCGGCAGCGGTGTGCACGCCGCACACGTGGCGATCAACGTCTGGATCGGTGACGGCGGCCCGGAGGGCTTCCCGAGCGTTCCTCGTCCTCCAGCTCACCGACGCCCGCTACCGGCGGGCCATGCCCGCCATCAGCAACTGACTCAGGACCGGCCCGCCATGACCTTCGAACTCGGCGTCTACTCCTTCGGCAACACCCCGCGCCGTGCGGACGGCAGCCGCGGCCCCACCGCCCAGGCCCTCCGCGATGTGCTGGAGGCCATCAAGCTCGCCGACGAGGTGGGCCTGGACTTCTGGTGAGGCGTCTGCGGGCCTTGCGGGGTCACCCCATGGCCGACATCCGACGAATCCGACGAATCCGTCGAAGTCCTCGCCACCGAACCGCCCGCCGTCCGAAAAGACCACGCCATGAAGACCGTCGCCACCGGGTTTCGCAGCCGTGCCCCTCCGACTCCCCTCGCACCCCGGGCGCCTGATGCCCGCCCTCAGTGATCCCCCACCATGAAGGAGCAGACCGGAATGACCACGACCACCGATCCGTCCTACGTCGACCCGGCGCTGATCAACCCCCGCACGGTACGACTCGTCGAGGCGTTCAAGGACGCCCTGGCCCGCCTCCGCGACGAGGAAGGACTGACCTTCGACGACCTCAACGCCGTCACCGACGTGCTGCAGCAGATGCAGCAGGCCACCGGCGCCCCCCCTGGCGCTGGCCGCCATGCCGCTCTACGGCGAGCTCTTCCAGGGCGGCCGGGACGGCTACACCCCCTCCGAGGACGTCAAGAGCCCCACCGTCATCCCCGGCTCCCCACGGATCGACAACCCCGGCACTCTGCCGATGAGGCCGGACGAGCCCGGCACCCCGCTGGTCGTGTCCGGCCGCGTCCTGGACGGCCACGGACAGCCGCTCGCGGGCGCCAAGCTGGAGATCTACCACGCGGCCAACAACGGCAACTACTCCGGTCTGTACGACGACGGAGTGCCCAAGTACAACCTGCGCGGGCACCTGTTCACCGACGCCGACGGCCGCTACACCTTCACCACCGTCACCCCTGTCGCCTACGCCGATGCCTACGCCATGGCGATCGACAGGGTCGTCGAGGCCGCCGCGGCCATCGGCCGCAGCCTCTACCGTCCGGCCCACATCCACTACGAGGTCCACCACCCCGACCTGATCACCCCCTGGTTCGGCGAGATCTACTTCAAGGGAGACCCCGTCATCCCCGTCGACTTCGTCGGCCCGAAGCTGGCCCACCCCGCCCTGCAGGCGGACACCGCCCTGCACGAGGACCCCGAGGACATAGCCGCACACGGTTTCCAGGGCCCCTACCGGAGCATGGAGTTCGACTTCGTCCTCAAGACCCGCACCAGCCCGGACACCATCACCCCGAAGGGGGAGAAGGCATGACACCCGAGGAGACCACGACCTGGTCGCTGGCCCGGCTGAACACGGCCTTCTTCCACCACTACGACCGTCGCGAGTACGACGAGCTGCTCGAACTCTTCGCCCCCGACGCCCTGTACGAGGTCCATGGGCGCAAGCTGCGCGGTCATGCCGAGATCCTGGACGTGCTCCACGCTCGTTCCGGTCCCGAGGTGACGGTCCGCCACCTCGTCACCAACCAGCACTTCCACACCATCGGGGACGGGAGCGCCCAGGGCACCGTCTCCCTTCTTGCCTACGCCGGACCCACCCCTGTCGACGAGGGCCCCGCCCTCTATCCGGCCGCGAACGCCGGACACATCGTCGAACTGAACGACCACTACCGGCTCGACAGCGGGCACTGGAAGATCACCCACCGCGCGACGCACCCGATCCTCGCCCCGGCCCTCAACTGATCATCCCCACGGTGTCGTGACCTCTCGTCGGCGGGACCCACAGCGGTTCCCGCCGACGAGCATCCGCCCGTTGGGGAAAGAGCCGCGACCACCGGCGGCGGATCACCACCGGACACGGGACGCGTCACGCTGTCCCGCGGAGTCCGGACATCGACGTCTCTTCCAAGGACGCTCAGGCGGTCGCCGGGCCCGCATCTCCGTCGGACTCCGGCGCTGCGGCGGGTACTTCCCGACCGGCCGGGCCGGTTCGGCCGGCAACCCAGCTCAGCAGCATCCCGAGGGCCTCGGCGGTCGGTGAGCCGAGCCGGGGCAGGTAGGTGATCAGTGAGCGATCGGGACGTGCTGGCACGGTGAGCATGTGGTAGTCGAACTCGAGCGTGCCGACGACCGGGTGCACGACACGGACGACGCCCAGCCGCTTCTCCCGTACGTCGCCGGTCGCCCACAGCCGTTGGAACGGCTCGCTGCGGATGGCCAGCTCACCGACCAGCGCTGCCAGTTTGGCGTCGTCGGGCCGGCGCCCCGTGAGCAGGCGCAACTGGGCGACCGTCTCGGCGGCGATCGCCTCCCAGTTCGAGTACCGAGCAGCAGCGCGGGCGCGTCCCCCATGGCCTCCAGCAGCCGGACCAGCGGCTCGTCGGGCACTGCTCTCGATACCCGTTGCGTGGCTCTCGCCTCGGCGTCGGCTCGACGCGGGCGAGCCAGGTTGCGAAGGTGCTCGGTCTCCACGTCCGAGAGGGAGAGCGCCTGCGCGACAGCGTCGAGCACCTGGTCGGAGACCTGAGCGGTACGCCCCTGCTCCAGGCGCTGGTAGTGGTCCGGGCTGACACCGGCGAGCAGGGCGACCTCCTCGCGTCGCAGCCCCGGTACCCGCCGCCGGGTGAGGCTGGGGGGCAGCCCCGCCTGTTCGGGTGTGATGCGCTCGCGTCGGATGCGCAGGAACTCCCCGATAGTCGTCTCCACCCCACCGACGGTACGCCGCCGACCACAGACCTGCCTGGCCCTGCTGGACCCAGGTAACAGCGGACCTTCCTCGCAGCTCATCGGTGGACCAACGTCGGACCTGCGACTTCCGCACGGGAGGCGCGGAGAGAAGGACAGGTCAGATGCGTGCAGCAGTAGTCAGGGAGTCCGGCGGCCCCGAGGCGATCGAGATCGTCGACGTGGCGACCCCCGAACCGGGGCCCGGAGAGGTGCTGGTCAAGGTGGCCGCGGCTTCGGTCAACTTCGCCGACGTCATGGTGCGCACGGGACTCAAGGTGGCCCTGGAGCCGGGGGAGTGGCTGCTGGTGTCGGGCGCCGCCGGCGGGGTGGGGCTCTTCACGGTCGAGCTTGCGCGGCTGCGGGGGCTGAACGTGATCGCCCAGGCCGGACCGGCCGACGAGAAGCTCGTGCGGGAGGCCGGCGCACGGCTTTTCGTCTCGCGCGACGACGACCTTGTGCCCACGGTGCGCCGACTGGTGCCTGGGGGCGTGGACGGAGCGGTCGACGCGGCCAACCTGGCCGCCGGGGCGGCGGACGCCGTGCGGCACGGCGGTGTGTTCGTGTCGCTGCTCAACTCCGCGCCCATGGCGCGCCGCCAGGTGCGGATGATCAATATGGCGTGGCACACGGACGCCGGGCGCCTGGCCAAGCTGGCGGCCTATGCGGGCGCCGGTCTGATCAGCCTGCGGGTGGCCAGGACCTATTCCCTGGAGCAGATCGCGGATGCCCACCGGGCCCTCGCCGAAGGCGGGCTCCGAGGCCGGATCGTGTTGGTCCCGGACCACCGGTGACACAAGCCCTGGTCGACGGCGGGCAGGCGGGGATCGTCTGACTGTTCCACGGCAGCGTGCCCACGGTTCGTCGGCACGCTCCCTGGCGAGGGCGTCACCACCGCCGCGTCCCCCTGACGTACTCGACCGCGATGTCGGCGGCCCAGGACCTGCGCTCTGGTCAGCGTGGCTCGCGGATGACGGCGACGGCTCCCGGTGGGACGCTGACAGTGCCGGAGACCGGCGTGCCGGTGAGGAGTTCGACGCCTTCGGCGAACACTTCGGCGCCCTTTCCCGTGTGGTCGATGAGGAACAGATAGTCGGCTTCCGCACCCCGGCGCCGGACGACCTCGATCCCGGCGGGTGCGTCGTGCTCCGGTGTGACGCCGGCGTCCTGACGGATGCGGTCGAGCAGGGCGGCGAGCGTGTCCTGGTCGGGGTGTGTGGCCAGATACCAGGCAGTGCCGTCGCCGTGCCGGTGGCGGGTGACGGCGGGGTGGCCGGCCAGTGGGCCGTCGGCGTGGGAGGCGACGGCCTGTGCGCCGGTGAGCCGGACGCGTTCCGACCACAGGTCGGCCGTGGCTCCCGGCGCCACGTCGCCGGTCAGGCCGGTCGTCTCGCCCGGCAGCAGGGGGAAGAGCTCGTCGGTGACCACGCCGAGGACATCGCGGAAGGCGCCGGGGTAACCGCCCAGGTACACATGGCAGTTCTCGTCGACCATGCCGCTGTGGAAGCCGACGGCAAGAGTGCCCCCGCGTTCGGTGAACCGGGTGAGGTTCGCCGCGGCCGCCTCCGTGACCAGGTACATCGAGGGTGCCAGGACGAGTTTGTAGCGGTCGAGTCCGGGGTCGTCGGGGCGTACGAAGTCGACGGCGACCCCGGCCCGCCGCAGGGGGGTGTACCAGTCCCGTACCAAGTCCTGGTAGCGCAGTTCGCCGCTGGGCTGGGAGGGCAGTTCCAGTGCCCAGCGGGCGTCCCAGTCCCACACGATCGCCACCTGTGCCGTGCTGGTGGAGTCCCGCACTTCGGCCAACGCCCGTAGTTCGGCGCCGAGTTGGACGACGTCGCGCCAGATCTGGCTGTCGGTGCCGGCGTGCGGGAGCATCGCCGAGTGCCACTGCTCGGCGCCCGCCCTCGCCGCCCGCCACTGGAAGAACGCGATGCCGTCGGCGCCGTGGGCCACGTGCGCGAGCGCGTTGCGGCGCATTTCCCCGGGGAGCTTGGCACGGTTGACGGGCTGCCAGTTGACGGCACCGGTCGAGTGCTCCATGAGGAACCACGGGCCGCCCGCGAGCGAACGCATCAGGTCGCCGTGGAGGGCGATGTCGACCTCGGCCTCCGGGTCGTCGGACAGCAGGTAGTGGTCGTTGGAGAGGATGTCCAGCTCGGGTGCCCAGCGCCAGTAGTCGAGAGCGTCGATGGTGCGCAGGACCAGGAAGTTGGTGGTCGCGGGGGTGTCCGGAGCGGCCCGCCGCAGTACCTCCCGTTCGGCGGTGCACAGGGAGAGTAGTTCGTCGGAGCAGAAACGGCGCCAGTCGAGCCGCTGGGTGGGGTTCGGGGGAGCCGCGGTGGTGCGGGGCGGCAGGATCTGGTCCCACGAGTAGTACCACTGGCTCCAGAAGGTGGTGCCCCAGGCGTGGTTGAGGGTGTCCAGATCATTGTCGTAGCGGGCGCGCAGCCAGGTGCGGAAGGCGGCGGCGCTGGTGTCGCAGTAGCAGGCGTCGTTGTGGCAGCCGTACTCGTTGTGGACGTGCCACATGGCGACGGCCGGGTGGGTGGCGTAGCGCTCGGCGAGGGCTTCGGTGATCCGCAGCGCCGCTCGGCGGTAGGCGGGGCTGGACGGGCAGAAGGTCTGGCGGCTGCCGTACGTCAGTCGGCGGCCGTCCTTGTCGACCGGCAGGGCTTCCGGGTGCTCGACGAAGAGCCAGGCCGGCGGGGCCGCCGTGGGGGTGGCCAGGTCTGCGGAGATACCGTTGGCGTGGAGCAGGTCGAGGATCTTGTCCATGCGGGCGAAGTCGTAGACGCCCTCGGACGGTTCGAGCAGCGCCCAGGAGAAGATGCCGACGCTGACCATGGTCACCCCGGCCTCGCGCATCAGCCGCATGTCCTCCGCCCAGACCTCCTCGGGCCACTGCTCGGGGTTGTAGTCACCTCCGTAGGCGATTCCAGGTATGCGAAGACGGCGTGCGGTACTCACTGGTGATGCTCCGGGAGGGGTGTAGGGGAGGGGCAAGAGGGGGTGTGTCAGCCCTTGTTGGCGCCCAGCGTGAGGCCGCTGACGAACTGCCGCTGCAGCACGAAGTAGACGATCAGCGTCGGGATCGCGGTGAGCAGGGCGCCTGCCGCGACCAGGTTCGGGTCGGTGAAGTACGCCCCGGTGAGGTTGTTCAGTGCCGAGGTGATCGGCATGTTCTCGCCGGTGGAGATCAGGACCAGGGCCCAGAAGAAGTCGTTGTAGATCCAGATGGAGAGCAGAGTGGCCAGGGCCGCCATGGCCGGGCGGCACAGCGGGAGCACGATCTGCCAGTACTGCCGCCACACCGAGGCGCCGTCGACCAGCGCGGCCTCGGTCAGTTCGTGCGGGAGCGAGCGCATGTAGTTGCTCAGCACGAACGCGCAGAAGCCGGACTGGAAGGCCACGTGGATCAACACCAGGCCGAGCGCGGAGTCGTAGAGCTTGCCGGACATCGTGATGCCGGGCAGGTCCACGAGCAGGTACAGGCGGTACAGCGGGGTGATGATGACCTGTTGCGGGAGCAGGTTGCCCGCGGTGAAGACCAGGAGCAGGAAGAGGTTGATCCGGAAGTCGAAGCGGCTGACGTAGAAGGCGACCATCGACGACAGGAACAGCGTCACCAGCACCGCCGGCACGGCGATGATCATCGTGTTGACGAAGTAGTGCCCCATGTCCGACTGCGTGAACGCGTTCGTGAAGTTGTCGAAGCTCAGCTCGTCGGGCCAGGACACATAGCCCTTCTCGCTGGTCTCCGCGTACGACCGCATGGCCGAGTACAGCGCCCAGAGCAGCGGCGCGAGCCAGGCCAGCGCGGCGCCCGCGAGGAAGACGTGCAGCAGGACCCGGGCGGGCCGGACGGGCGTACGGACCTTGGTCATGACGGTGGAGCTCATGCGCGCCGCTCCTTCCGGAAGGTGGCCACCAGGTAGGGGATGATCACGACGAGCGAGATGACCAGCAGGACGACGGCGATGGCCGAGCCGTAGCCGATCCGGCTGGACTCGCCGATGATGTTGTTGGTCACGAGGATCGACAGCAGCTCGGTGCCCTCGGCGCCCTTGTTGAAGACGAAGACGAGGTCGAAGGCGCGCAGGGCCTCGATGATGGTGACGACCAGCACGACGGTGTTGGTCGGCCGCAGGGTCGGGAAGATGACGTTCTTGAACGTCTGCCACTCGTTGGCACCGTCCAGGGCGGAGGCCTCCCGCAGCGACGGGTCGACGCCCTTCAGGCCGGCCAGGTACAGGATCATCATGTAGCCGGTGTGGCGCCAGGAGGCGGCGACGAGGATCGCCCAGAGGTTGAGGTCGGGGTCGCCGATCCAGTCGATGTAGCGGCCGGGCTCGTTGGCCCCGACGATGCTGTTGATCAGGCCGGTGTCCGGGTTGTACACCAGCTGCCAGACGAACCCGATGACCGCCATCGACAGCACGACCGGCAGGAAGAACGCCGTCTGGTAGACCCGGCTGAACCGGATCTTCTTGTCCAACTGCACGGCCAGGAACAGGCCGAGCGGCGTGGGGAGCGCGATCAGGACGACGAACCAGATGACGTTGTGCTGGAGGGCGGGCCAGAACTGCGGGTTCTGCTCGAAGAGTTCCTTGAAGTTCTGGAGCCCGACCCACTGGATCGAGTCGAAGCCGATGCCGTCCCAGGTGGTGAAGGCGAGGGCGATGGAGGCCAGGGCGGTGACCCAGACCAGGGACACGTGCAGGATCGTCGGCAGGCCGGCCATCAGGCCGAGCGTGATCCGGTCGCGGCGGGTCAGCAGGCGCTGGTGGCCCTGCGGAACCCGCCTCTTCGGCGTCGCGGCGCCCGGAGGCGGCGCCGCGGCCGCCTCCGGGATCTTCGTGATCGCGTCGGAGCTCATGGTGTCGGTGTTCATCCGCTTCAGAAGGGAGTCGGGCTCAGCCGGACGCGAAGATCGTCTTCTTCTGACGCTCGATCGAGGACAGCAGGCTGTCGATGCCCTTGGGGTCGCGGATGAACTTCTGGAGTGCGGGCTGCATCACCGTGGAGGTGAAGTCGGGCCGGCTGTCACGGTCCATGAACTGGGTGAGATGCTTCGCCTGCGCGATCATCTCGTAGCCCTTCTTCTGGAGGGCGCTGTAGCCGGAGGTGTCGGCCTTCGTGGAGGCGGCGATCAGGCTCGGGTCGGCCTTCAGGTAGATCTCCTCGGCCTGCGGCGTGCCCAGGAATTCGAGCAGCTTGACGGAACCGGCGTGGTTCTTGGGCTTCTTGCTGAGCATGATGCCGTCGGTCGGCGCCTCCACGGTGTCCTGGCCGTACGCCGGGTCTATCTCGGGGAAGGCGAAGAAGTCGAGGTCGTCCAGGTCCGCCTTGTTGGTGAACTGCTGGGCCACGAACATGCCGAGCATATACATGCCGGCCTTCTTCGCCACCAGAGTCTGGGCGGCGTCCTGCCAGGTACGGCCGACCGCGCCCTCCTGGTGGTAGGGGAGGGTCTCGGCCCAGGTGTCGAAGACCTTGCGGACCTTCGCGTCGGTCCACGAAGCCTTGCCCGCCATCAGCTCGACATGGAAGTCGTAGCCGTTGAGGCGGAAGTTGATCTGGTCGAAGGAGCCCATCGCCGGCCAGGCGTCCTTGTCGCCGTACGCGATCGGGACGAGGCCGTCCTTCTTCATCTGCTTGCACAGGGCGACGTACGCGTCCCACGTGGTGGGGACCTCGTAGCCGTACTGCTGGAAGACACTCTTGCGGTAGAAGACCGCCCACGGGGACGTGGTGAGGGGTACCAGGTAGTACTTGCCGTCCTGACCCTTGCTCAGGTCGTGCATCGCTGAGGGGAAGTTGCCGCCGATCGTCTTCCACACGTCGTCGATCGGGGAGGCGAGCCCCTTGGCCGCGAAGAACTGCATCCGATAGCCGGCGAACCACTGGAACACGTCATCCGGGGTGCCCTGCAGGTAGGTGTTGATCTGCTCCTGGAAGGTGTTGTGGTCCTTGGTGTTGATGTCGACCGCGATCCCGGACTGCTTCGTGAAGGCCGCGTAGACGTCGGCGTACCCCTTCTTCGGGACGGCGTCGGACGCGTTGGAGCCCACGGTGACGGTCTTGGTGTCCGACGACACGGAGCTGTCGGCGCAGGCACTCAGCAGGGGAATGCCGGCACCCAGTAGCGCGGCTCCGCCAAGCCCGCGGAGCACGGTGCGGCGGCTGGTGCCAGGCATGGGCTGGCCAAGGGATGAATGGTGCATTTCGACTCCTGACAGATCTGGCGGTACCCAGGCATGGCGCGTCAGCCGGAAGGGGGTTGGCGGAGAAACAGCCGCCGAGTGACCAGAACCAAACACGATCGAACAAGTGCGATCGGTGGACGCCAGGAAGCGTGAACGCTCTGTGTACTGGCTGTCAAGACGTCGCGTCCGGCAATGTGTGATGGATCCAGGTCCGATCGGGAGCCCGTTGTCCGGGCAGCCGGAGCGGACGGACAGGACTGACCCGGCTGGCCGTCGAGTCGTTCCGTATGGAGAAAACACTGCTTGAACTGCAGCAATGGGTGTCGGGCACGTTTCCTGGAGCGCCTGCGGCAACGCCCTCCGCCCGGCCGCGGGCCCCGGCGTCCGCTCGCGTCGGAGGCAAGTGGCGTTGCGAAAACTCTTGACGTGTTCTCGGCGGGTGCGTAGACATTGACCGCGCGGTCAGACCGCGTGGTCATGTCACTGACCTAGCTCGATGTAGGCACACGGTCGTTGGGAGACTTCATGGCAACAGGGGTGGAGCGTGGTGTCGGCTCCTCCGCGCCGCGCAGTGAGGACGTGGCCAGGCTGGCCGGCGTCTCACGCAAGACGGTCTCCCGGGTCCTCAACAACGAGCCGTACGTCTCCGACGAGTCCCGCCGACGTGTCCTGGCAGCCGCCGAGGAACTCGGCTACCGGCTGAACCACGCGGCCAGGGCACTGGCCTCCGGCCGTACCCGCTCCATCGGTGTGGTCGCTCTGGCGACAGCCGGGTACGGAACCGCCTCCCTGCTGGTGGGCATCGAACAGGCCGTACGGGACGCCGGTTACGCGCTTCGCGTGGTCAACACCCCCGACGGCGACCCGGAAAGCATCGCCGGCGCCGTGGAGTCACTCCTCGAACAGGGAGTGGACGGCATCGTCGTCTCGGAACCCGTCGTCGAAGGAGAAGTCCCGCTCGGTGTCGACGTACCGGTCCTCTTCCTGGGAGCACCACCCGCCTTCACCGCCGCCCGGACACTGAGCGTCGGCGTGGGTGCCCGTCAGCTGGCGCGCGCGGCCACCGAACACCTGCTGGACCTGGGGCATTCGACCGTCCATCACCTCGCCGGACCGCGGCGGTGGTACGCCACCAAGGACCGCATCGAGGGATGGCAGGCGGCGCTGGCGGCACGAGGCGCGCACGAACCGCCCGTGCTCAACGGCGACTGGTCTGCGGCCTCCGGGTACGCCGCGGGCCTCGGGCTGGCCTCGGACCGATCGGTGACCGCGGTGTTCGCCGCGGGCGACGAGATGGCCATCGGACTGATCCACGGCCTGCGGGAAAGCGGTCGTCGTGTGCCGGAAGACGTCAGCGTGGTCGGATTCGACGGCAACCCCGTCTTCGCCTACGTCTCACCCCCGCTGACCACCGTCCGCCAGCCCTTCGAGGCCGCATCCCACCAAGGAATCCAGCTTCTTGTACACGCCATCGAGAAGCCCGACACCGAACCGCCACCGGCGAACGACCCACCCGTCGAACTGATCGTCCGCGGTTCCACCGCACCCCCGCCCTCCCTCTGATCCACCCCGCACCCCGTGCACTGCTCCGGCGCACCCACACGCCGGGGCGCTCCACCTCCACCGTTCCGCGCTTGTCGCGCCGTGCCCCCCGCTCGCGAGCCGTGCCCGGCAGTGTCGCCCGGCTGTCCGCCGGGCCACGCGCCCAACGAACTCCGCCGCGTCACCCTGAGTCGTTCCGAGCCGGCGGCGGAAACCGAAACACACCTTCCCCCTGGGAGCCGCAATGTCCCCTGCGCAGGCAGGCGCCAGACCCGGCGCCGCTCCGCGTTCCCGTCCCGTCTTCTTCTTGTCCCTGGCTTTCGTCCTGCTCGTCACGGCGGTGGCCATGGTCATGCCCGCCGGCCGTGCGGACGCCCTGGCCCGTCCCTCGCAGACGATGTACACCCCGCCGTCGAGTGCGCCCTCGCCCGGGTCGCTCTACCCGCGGGGGATGCGGATGCAGCACAACGGCTCCGCCAACGGCACCATCCTCGCGACGTTCGAGCAGTACACCTCCGGCACGCCGGTCCTCCCCATCTACCGCAGTACGAACAACGGCACCTCCTGGACGAAGATCTCCGAGGTCGCCGACACCCAGAACGGCTGGGGCATGCGCTGGCAGCCCGAGCTCTACGAGCTGCCCACGGCGGTGGGCGGCTTCCCCGCGGGAACCATCCTCGCCGCCGGGGCTTCCGTCCCCGCCGACCGCTCGGCCATCAAGATCGATGTCTATGCCAGCACCGACCGCGGACAGACCTGGAGCTTCGTCAGCAACATCGCCACCGGCGGCCCGGCATTCGACCAGAACGGCAATGGCAACACCCCCGTGTGGGAGCCGTTCTTCCTCCACGCCAACGGCAAGCTGATCGTCTACTACTCCGACCAGCGCGACCCCGACCACGGCCAGAAGATCGTCCACCAGGTCACCACGGACCTCCGCAACTGGGGGCCGGTCGTGGACGACGTGGCGATGCCCACCTACAGCCAGCGCCCGGGTATGGCCACCGTCGCGCAGCTGCCCAACGGCAACTACGTCATGACGTACGAGTACGGCGGCTCGCCCTCGGGCAACTTCGCCGTCTACTACAAGATCTCCGCCGACCCGGAGGCTTTCGACTCCGTCACGGGCATTCCCCTGCGGTCGACGGACGGCGCGGTCCCCACCAGCACCCCGTACATCACGTGGCTGCCCACCGGCGGTCCGAACGGCACGCTCGTCGTCGGCGCCTACAGCACCACCGACCTGTTCCTCAACACGCAGAACGGCGCCGCGAACACCTGGACGCGCATCCGCTCCAACGTCGCCAACGGCTACAGCCGCGGCATGGTGCCCCTGCCCGACGGCCACAGCCTGCTCGTGCTCAGCGGCGGCAACGGAGGCAGCAACCTCTCCAACCCCGTCACCTACAGCACCATCGACCTGGGCGGCGGCATCTCGGACGGTGCCACCTACACCATGTCGAACGCGGGCTCCAGCCTCATGCTGAGCATCGCGGGCGGCTCCACCACCAACGGCACGAACGCCACCCAGCAGACCCCGACCACCTCCACCAACCAGCAGTGGCGCTTCGTGCAGCAGAGCTCGGGCTACTTCGAGATCTTCAACGTCGCCAGCGGCAAGGTACTCGGCGTGGAGAACCAGTCCACCGCCGACGGCGCCAAGATCCTCCAGTGGGACGACAACGGCACCCTGGACCACGAGTGGGCCGTCGCCCCGCACCAGGCCGGCGGGTACACCATCACCAACCGGGTGACCGGCAAGCACCTGGAGATCCCGAACGCCTCCACCGCGGTCGGCACCGCCGCCGTCCAGTGGAGTGGCACCAGCTGCGCCTGCCAGCGCTGGAACCTCACCCAGACCGCCCTGCCGCCGCTGGGTACCGGTCAGTACGTCTTCGTCAACAAGAACAGCGGGAGGTACCTGGACATCCCGCAGGGATCGACCGCCACCAACACGGCAGTCCAGCAGTGGCAGAACTCGGCCTGTCTCTGCCAGATGTTCACCTTCCAGCCCGCCGGCAGCGGAGCCTGGACCATCAGGAACGCCAACAGCAACCTGAACCTGGACATCCGTAACGGCTCCACCACCGCCGGAGCGGCCGTCGTCCAGAACACGCCGTCCGCCGCGAACTCGCAGAAGTGGACCCTCACCGACGCGGGCAACGGCTACTACGCACTCAAGAACGTGGGCAGCGGCTTCAACGCCGCCGTCGCCCAGTCCTCCACCAGCAACGGCGCGGCAGTCGTGCAGTGGAACGCCCTGGACCTCGACGACCAGCTCTGGAAGATCGTCCGCATCAACTGAGTGGCTGCGTATGGTGCGGAGAGCGGGCGTGTATCCAGCCCGCTCTCCGTATTGGTCAGGCGGGGAGCATGCAGGCGGCGGGTCTGGTCCAGCGCGCGGAGGATCTCCGCATCCTCAGCCACACGGCCAAGACCGGACAGGCCGTCCTTGTGGTCGACGGGCGGCCTGCCCAGGCGGGTACCGGTTCCGGCGCGGGGTCCCGTCATCTCGCGCATCGCGGGACCACCGGTGTTCCCGGCCGCCGCCGGGGCGTGATCAGGCCGCGGTGATACGGGCGTTGACCCGCTGCATCCAGTCCCGGTCGGTGTGCCACATGGGGTGGTGCGGGGCCGCGTTGGAGGTCAGGACGACGCCCTGGAAGCCCGCGGCGAGGCAGCGGTCGACGACGAACTCGGCGATGTCCTTGCCGACGGCGTCCTCCTCGAAGCGCGTCAGCAGCGGGGTGTAGCCCACGACGCCTTCGCCGAGGACGGCGGGGATGCCACGGTGACGGGCGAAGTCGGCGACGGAGTCGACCCATCCGGCCAGTGTGTCCCGCATGGCCTGCCGGTGGGCCGGATAGTTCTCGTAGAGCCACAGGTCCCAGCGGTCGGGGTCGACCCAGTCGTGTGCGTAGAACAGTTCGCGCGGGATTCCGGTGGCGGCCAGTCGCCAGGGTTCGTCCGGCTGGTAGTCGGCGAAGGCGGGCGCGTCGGGGCGCAGCATGGCGGCCAGTTCGGGCGTGGGCCAGGTGGCCGTCTCGGGCGCCGCCTCGGTGCCGTGCCCGAGTCCGACAGCCTCGTAGAGCGCGCCGAGCACGCCGTAGACGTAGAAGTGGAAGTGCGCGATCTGCGCCCCCTCCGGCAGGTCGTCGATCTCGCTCGGCCAGGGCTCGCCCAGCGAGTAGGTGACGGGGATGCCGGGGTGGCGGGCCCGCAGCAGCTTCACGGCGCGGTCGAGGGGGCCGCGCAGATAGGCGTAGTGGGTGGCGCCGTCGCGCGGTACGAGGGAGCAGTTGTCGACCTCGTTGTGCACCTCGACGTAGGCGACGTGGTCGGCCAGCCCGCGCTCGGTGAGGAAGTCGAGGAGTTCGGCGAGGGCTTCGGCCACCGCCTTCGCGCGGTCCGGGCCGGGCACCTCGGCCAGGGCGCGGTGCCAGACGTCGGTGTCGGCGAAGCTGGGGGACTGCTGGTACTCCCAGGAGGACACGACCACCTTGCAGTCGTGGCGGGCGGCGGCCTCGAACAGCTCGACGAGCCGTCGGCGGCCGTCCAGCGGATAGCCGCCGCGCACGTCGTACCAGCGGGTGCGCTGTCCGAACTCCCCGCCCAGGCCGCGGACCTCGATGGACTCCGGGTCGGGGACGCGGCCGGAGAACAGCAGGAAGGGCATGGCGCAGACGCGCACGGTGTTGAAGCCCCGGTCCACGGTCTCGGCGAAGGCGCGGTCGA
Organism: Streptomyces sp. CA-210063; assembly: GCF_024612015.1. Classification (NCBI taxonomy): domain Bacteria; kingdom Bacillati; phylum Actinomycetota; class Actinomycetes; order Kitasatosporales; family Streptomycetaceae; genus Streptomyces; species Streptomyces sp. CA-210063. Next base: position 889,780 of record NZ_CP102512.1, on the reverse strand, counting down.
GGTCGGCGAAGGGCTCGCCGGGTCCTGCCTGCGTGTACCAGCTGAAGTCCCACAGGGTGATGGCGAGTCGGCCCGTGGTCTCGCTCGTGGTCGCTTGCTGTTGTGCGGTGGTCATGAGGTCACCCGTCTTCGTGTGCGGTGGGACGCCGTCGGCGGCTCGACGGCATCACGCTAGCTCAATTCATTATTTATGAATAATCCTTGACGAGGGTAACGGGGTTGTCCAGGCTGTGGGGCGGACGAACACGTATGTGCATCGAGGAGCCGCCTGTCATGACCGAATCCATCCACCCGTCCCGGCGCACCGTCGTCACGGCACTCGGCGCGGCCGCCTTCGTCGCCCTGCCGGCCTGGCCGGAGACGGCGCGAGCGGCGGACGGCCCGGCCGCGGCCGCCGCGAACGGCCCGGTTCTCGACACCCACCCCGCCACCGAGCCCTCCGGCACCCATGTGCGCGCGGTCGGCGGCACCAACGTCGTCTTCCAGTACGGCACGGTGCTCCCCGCCTTCGACGGCTGGCGCACCCACGAGCCCACGCGCGACTACCTGTCCCTGGACAAGCGGTGGCGCTTCCGCTTCGACCCCGCCGACCAGGGACTCGACGAGGGCTGGCAGTCCCCGCGCCACGACGACCGGGCCTGGGACCTCATCGACGTCCCGGCGGCCTGGGACCTGCTGAACACCCCCGGCTTCGGCTCGGAGACCGCCCCCTTCGGCCAGGGCACGGCGTTCGCCGACGGCTACGCCTGGTACCGCACCACCGTCGACGTGCCCGCGTCCTGGCGTGCCCGGCACGTACGCGTCGCCTTCCTGGCCGCCGGCTACAGCGCCGAGGTCTGGCTCGACGGCAAGCACCTTGGCAAGCACGAGGGCGCCAACTCGCCCTTCGCGCTCCCGGCGGCGGGGGCTCTGAGGCCGGGGACCCGCCAGACGATCGCCGTGCGGGTCTTCCGCCGGGCCAGCTACACCGACTACACCGCCGCGACTCCGCAGCCGGTCACCGACGACCACGAACTGCCGTACAAGCCCGTCGACTACTGGCCCTACGCGGGTCTGACCCGGTCGGCGTGGATCGAGGCGGTCCCGCAGGTCACCGTCGCCAAACTGCTCGTGTCCGCCGCGAACGGGCGCCTGGAGGCACACGCGGTCGTCGAGAACCACGGCACCTCCGACTTCGACGGCCGGCTCACTCTGGATCCCGGCCGGGGGAGCGGCGCCCGGCCCACCGTCGTCGCGGCCAGGATCGCGGCCCGGTCGGCGGGCGTCGTACGGGTCGCGGTCCGTATACCCGGCGCGCCACGCTGGAGCCCGGCCGCGCCGCACATGCTCACCGCCCGCGCCACCCTGACCGCCGGGAGAACCGCGGGCCCACGGGTCGACACGCTGTCCACCGCCTACGGCGTACGCGAACTGACCGTAGCCGACGCCCAGTTGCGGCTGAACGGCAAGCCGCTGTTCCTCAAGGGCCTCAACTGGCACGAGGAGACGGCAGCGCACGGCAGGGCGATGACACCGGCCGAGTACGACCGGGAACTGGGCCACATCACGGCAGTGGGCGCCAACTTCATCCGCAACTGCGTCTACAACCGCCACCCGTACGTCTACGACTGGGCGGACGAGCACGGCATGCTGGTGATGGACGACATCGACACCATGTGGCTCAACACCCCGCAGGAAAAGCTCCAGACCGAGCGCTACGGCCTCGCCCGCGCCCTGGCCCTGACCATGGCGTGGAACCAGCACAACCACCCCTCGGTGATCCTGTGGGGCCTCCAGAACGAGTCGGAGATCGACCCCGACGGCGCCCCCGTCTACCGGGCCTGGCTCGCCGATCTCAAGGCCGCCGTGAAGGCCGTCGACCTCACCGCCCGCCCCGTGACCTGGGCCTCCAACACGAGCAACGACCCCGCGTTCGACCTCGCCGACGTCATCGGGTTCAACGAGTACTTCGGCTACTTCTACGGCAAGGACGCCGACCTCGGCCCCACGCTGGACGCGGTGCACGCGAAGTATCCCGACAAGCCGATCCTGATCACCGAGAACGGCACCTGGTCCGTGGCCGGCACCCACGGCCCCGCCACCACGCAGGGTACGGAGGAGTGGCAGGCGGCGAGCTTCACCGTGCACTGGGACCAGGTGGCCGCGCGCAGCGAGTTCGTCGCCGGATTCACCTACTGGGTTCTCAAGGATTACAAACAGCGGGCCGGTTACAACCAGGACTACAACGGCATCTCCGTCATGGGGCTGCTCACCTTCGCCGAGGAGCGGCCCAAGCTCGTGTACGACGCGTTCCTGGAGGCGGTATACCCCAGGGGCAGGTGACCTTTCGGTAGACGCGGTGGCGTGGAGGGGAGGGGCGGGCCGCCCCTCCCCTCGCTCAGCCCTTGACGCTGCCCTGGGTCAGGCCGGAACGCCAGTAGCGCTGGAGGACGAGCATCGCGGCGGCCAGCGGGAGGATCGACAGGAACGCGCCGCCGATCGTGAGCTGGTAGAGCTCGGGATTGCGGTCGGCCGCCGACTGCCACGTCGTCAGGCCCAGGGTGATCGGGTACTTGCGGTCGTCGGAGAGCATGACCAGCGGCAGGAAGTAGTTGTTCCAGATGCCGACGAACTGGAAGAGGAAGACGGTCACCAGCGCGGGCGTCATGGTGCGCAGCACGAGGGTGCCGAAGATCCGCCACTCGCCGGCGCCGTCGACGCGTGCCGCCTCCAGCATCTCGACGGGCACCGCCGCCTCGGCGTAGATACGGCACAGATATACGCCGAACGGACTGACCACGCTGGGGATCAGCACGGCCCAGTAGGTGTTGGCCAGACCCACCTTGCTGAACAGCAGGTACAAGGGGAGGGCGAGCGCGGTGCTGGGCAGCAGCACACCGGCGAGCACCACCCTGAAGACCGTCTCCCGTCCGCGGAAGCGGTACACGGCCAGGGCGTACCCGGCGGCGCACGCGAGCAGGGTCGCCAGCGCGCCGCCGACCCCCGCGTACAGGAGGCTGTTCCACGTCCAGCTCCAGAACACGCCGTCGTTGTAGGAGAAGACCTGGGACAGGTTGTGCAGCCACTGCGGGTCGGAGAACCACAGGCCGAAACTGCCGAAGAGGTCGGCACCGCTCTTGGTGGAGGCCACCAGCAGCCAGTAGACGGGCAGCAGGAAGTAGAGCGCCGCGACGGTCAGCAGCGCGACGAGCAGGATCCGCGAGGGCTTCACGCCGCAGCGCGGCGTGCCGGCCCGGCGTCCTGTGGCGGCCCGTGGAGTTCGGGCGGCGGCGGCCGTCGGCTTCCTGACGTCGGGTGTGGACACGCTCACCGTGCATCCCTTCCCTTCCCGCGGTTCACCAGGCTGAGGAAGCCGAAGGACAGCACGCTCGCGACGAGGGCGAGGATCACCGACTCGGCTGCGGCGAGGTAGATGTTGTTGTTGGCGAACGCCTCGTTGTAGGCGCTCAGGTTCGGTGTGTACGAACTGGTGACCGTCGAGGTCAGCGGCTTGATGACGAGCGGCTCGGCGAAGAGCTGCAGCGTGCCGATGATGGAGAAGACACCGGTGAGGACGAGGGCGGGCCGGGCCAGGGGCAGCTTGATCCGGATCGCCGTCTGCCACGCACCGGCCCCGTCGATGCGCGCGGCCTCGTAGAGCTCCTGCGGGATCGCCTTGAGCTGGGCGACGATCACCAGCATGTTGTAGCCGGCGAACTCCCAGATCACGATGTTGGCGATGGACCACAGCACGCTGTCGTAGCCGAGGAAGTCGGGCGCGAGGCCGACCCTGCCGAGCAGGTCGACGACCGGGCTCACGCCCGGTACGTACAAGAAGCCCCACAGGATCGAGGCGATGACGCCGGGAACGCCGTACGGCAGGAAGTAGGCGGCCCGCAGGATCCCCGCCCAGCGGTGGGAGAGCGTGTCGAGGGCCAGTGCCAGCGCGGTGGCCAGCATCAGCATCACGGGGATCTGCACGACGCCGAAGAGCAGCACCCGCGCGAAGCTCTCCAGGAAGGCCGACTGCTGCAGGGCGAGGGAGTAGTTGTCCAGCCCGGCGAAGCCGACGGTGGCCGGACCCAGGCCCAGCGCACCGGAGCGGACCGGCTTGAGCATGCTCTGGTAGACGGCGTAGCCGAGCGGGAGGACGAAGGTGAACAGGAAGAGGGCGACGAAGGGGAGGAGGAACGTCCATGCCGCCCGGTCCGGACGCGCGGACCGCCGGCCGCCCGGTGTCGGTTTCATCGTCCGGCTCTCCGTCCGGTTCTTCGTCCGGCTGATCGCGGTGCTCATCACGCGCTCCTCGCCTTGAGTCCCTTGGCCAGCAGGTTGTCCACGGTGTTCTTCTGAGCGCCGGCCAGCGTCGCGGCGAGGGAACCGCCTCCGGCTATGGCCGCACCGAAGGCATCGCCGAACTGGGCGAAGTCGGCGTCCGTGGTGGGGGACCACTTCCAGGAGGTGTCGATGGCCCGGTCGGAGGCGGTGAACACGTCGTTGTACCGCTGGCCGCCGAAGAACGGGTCGGGCTTGTCGAGTGCCGATCCGCGGAAGACGCCGGTGGCGGCGGGCCAGCCGTAGCCGACCGAGATGTTCAGGTCCACGGCCTCGGGGTCGGTGTTGACCCAGTGCGCGAACCGCAGCGCCTCACGCGGGTGGCGGGTGCCCTGGAGGATGGCGGTGGACGATCCGCCCCAGTTGGCGGAGGCGTTGTCCCCCCGGGTCCACTGCGGCAGGGGAGCGACCCGCCACTTCCCCTTGGTGCCCGGGGCGTTGCTGCGCAGCATCGCGTCGCCCCACTGGGGGCCGACCCAGGCGGAGATCTGTCCGGTCTGGACCTGCCTGAACCAGGCACTGGACATGTCGGGCCCGACGAACACGAGGTCGTCGCGGACCATCCGCTCCCAGAAGTCGGCCACCTCGCGCGAGAGGTCGCTGTTCATGTCGACGATCCAGTCGTCGCCCTCGGTCCGTATCCAGCGCGCACCGCGCTGCCAGCACATCGCGGCGAACCAGCTCGGCTGGTTGGGCGCGAACGTGCACAGCCGGGCGCCGCCGCCGCGGGCCTTGACCACGCGGGCGGCCTGTTCGAACTCGGCCCAGGTGGCGGGCGCCTCGATGCCCCACTTCTCGAAGAGGTCCTTGCGGTAGAAGAGGCCCATCGGGCCCGACGCCTGCGGGATGGTACGGACCCGCCCGTCGAAGACGCCCTGGTTCCACTGCCACGGCACGTAGCTGTCGCGCAGCTCGTCGGCACCGTACGCGCTCAGGTCCGTCAGGCCGTTGACCAGCATGAAGCCGGGAAGCTCGTGGTACTCGACCTGCGCCAGGTCCGGCGGGTTCCCGGCCGTCAGCGAGGCGTGCATCTTCTGGTAGCCGCCCTGCACGTTCTGGGGGATGGTCTGCATCTCGACGTGGATGTCGGGGTGCGTCCGGTTCCACAGGTCGACGGTCTTCTGCATCGGCACCCAGGTCCAGAAGACGAGGTTCACCTTCTGTCCGGGGCGGGTGGCCGCCTGCCGGGTCGTGCGGGCGGCTCCCACGGTCTGACCGCAGGCGGTGAGAGCGGGAAGCGCGGCAAGTGCTCCGGTCGCCCCGGCGCCCCATCGGAGCACCGTCCTCCGCGAGGGTGGTGAGCTGTTCATGTGTGTCCCTTGTGTCCCTTGTGGCTTCTTCCGCGGCTCGCTCGTGCGGCAATGCCGGTCAGTCTTGGAGCGGCATCGCCACGCCGTCAAGATATATTCATAATTAATTGAAAGAGCTATGGTGGTGTCGTCAGCAGGCACCAGACGGGAGACGCGCACGATGACGGAGTGCCGCAGGATGGCGGGACGCGTGGCGGTGATCACCGGCGCCGCGCACGGGATAGGCGCGGCCACGGCGCGAAGGCTCGCCGACGAGGGTGCGACCGTCGTGGTCACGGACGTGGACGACACGGCGGGCAAGACGCTCGCCGCGGGCATCGAGGACGCCGGCGGCCGGGCGGAGTACGTACGGTGCGATGTGACCTCGGCCGCCGACTGGGCGAACCTGGCCCGCCACGTCGACGAGCGGCACGGGCGGCTGGACGTGCTGCACAGCAACGCCTTCGCCCAACTCAACAAGCCCGCCCACGAGTTGAGCGAGGCCGAGTGGGACGGTCAGATGGCCGTACTGCTGAAGCCGGCCTGGCGCGGGATGAAGACCTTCGCGGCCATGCTGCGCGAGGCGTCGGGATCCGTCGTCCTCACCTCCTCGGTACACGCCGTCATGGGCCTGCCCGGCCACGCCGCCTACGCGGCCGCGAAGGGCGCGCTGTGCTCGCTGGGGCGGCAACTGGCTGTCGAGTACGGGCCGGACATCCGGGTCAACACGGTGCTGCCCGGCCCCATCCTCACCGCGGCCTGGGACGGCATCCCGGAGTCCGAGCGGGCGCGCAGCGTGGCGGCCACGGCGGCGAAGCGGTTCGGGCAGCCGGAGGAGGTCGCCTCGGCGGTCGCGTTCCTGGCATCTGCGGACGCCTCCTATGTGACCGGCGCGAGCCTGGTGATCGATGGAGGATGGAGCGTCATGAAGGAGTCCTCGTGAGCGAGGCGTCCTGCGCGGGGAGCTGTACGCGGCATCCGCGAACAGCAACTGAACGGAAACGGAGAACGTGGTGACTCATCCCGGTAGGGGGCTGCACGGCCAGGCGGTGGAGGAGCTGGGCCGGCGCATCATTCGTGGCGACTACCCCCCGGGCTCCGTGGTGGACCCCGTCAAGTTCGAGACCGAGCTGGGCGTCAGCAAGACCGTCGTGCGCGAGGCGCTGCGCGTGCTGGCGTCCAAGGGCCTGCTGGAGTCGAAGCAGAAACGCGGGACGACCATCCGGCCCCGCGCCGACTGGAACCTGCTCGACAGCGACCTGCTGCGCTGGCAGGGCAGCAGCGCCCCCACCGACGGCTTCCTGGAGGATCTCGCCGAGGTCCGCGCGATAGTCGAGCCCGCCGGAGCCAGGCTCGCCGCGGCCCGCCGCACCCCCGCCGACCTGGACGCGCTGCGGCAGGCACTCGACGCGATGGCGGCGGCCGGGACGGACGCGGACGCGATGGTCGAGGCGGACCTGGCCTTCCACCGCGCCCTGCTGGACGCCGCGCACAACGAACTGCTCAGCCGGATGGAGGTCGTCATCGAGGCCGGTCTGCGTGTCCGTGACCGCATCGTGCACGGCGCCCGGCACTTCTCCGACTCCATCCCCGTGCACCAGGAACTGCTGGCGGCGGTCGAGGCGGGTGATCCGGACGCGGCGGTGGCCGCCGTCGAGTCACTGCTCGCGCAGGCGTCCCAGGACCTGGCGGCCGTAAAGGCCCAGGAAGACCTCGCCGACCTCGCGACCGACCCGCTCCCCGAGGAATCCCCTTGAAGATAACCGGACTTGAGACGTTCCTGGTGGCCCCGCGCTGGCTGTTCCTGCGCGTCGCCACCGACGAGGGCGTCACCGGCTGGGGCGAGCCCGTGATCGAGGGCCGCGCCGAGACCGTACGCGCCGCGGTCCACGAACTGGCCGACTACCTCGTCGGCCGGGACCCGCTGCGCATCGAGGACCACTGGCAGGTGCTCACCAAGGGCGGCTTCTACCGGGGCGGCCCCATCCTCTCCAGCGCCGTCGCCGGCATCGACCAGGCCCTGTGGGACATCGCGGGCAAGACCTACGGCGTCCCGGTGCACCGCCTCCTCGGCGGCCCCGTACGCGACCGCGTCCGGATGTACGCCTGGATCGGCGGCGACCGCCCCAGCGATGTCGCGGAGCTGGCCGAGGAGCAGATGAAGGCGGGCTTCACCGCCGTGAAGATGAACGCCTCGGCCGAACTCGCCCCGATCGACACCCCGGCACGCACCGCCGAGGTCGTCGAGCGCGTCGCTGCCGTCCGCGAGGTGCTGGGCGACGAGCGGGACATCGCCGTCGACTTCCACGGCAGGGCCTCCACCGCCATGTCACGCCGCCTGCTGCCCCTGCTGGAACCGCTGCACCCGCTGTTCGTCGAGGAACCCGTCGCACCGGAACACTCGGGCCACCTGCGCAGCCTGGTGGAGTCCACGAGCATCCCGCTCGCCACCGGCGAACGCCTGTACTCCCGCTGGGACTTCCGCGAGGTCATGACCAGCGGCATCGCCGTCGCCCAGCCCGACCTCTCGCACGCCGGCGGCATCTCCGAGGTCCGCCGCATCGCCGCTATGGCCGAGACGTACGACGTCGCCCTGGCCCCGCACTGCCCCCTCGGCCCCATCGCCCTGGCCGCAAGCCTGCAGATCGCCTTCTCCGTGCCGAACTTCCTCATCCAGGAACAGAGCATGGGCATCCACTACAACCAGCAGTGCGACCTGCTGGAGTACGTGATGGACCCCGAACCCTTCCGCTTCCAGGACGGATACGCCGTCGCCGCCTCCCGCCCCGGCCTCGGCGTCGACATCGACGAGAAGGCGGTACGCCGCGCCGCCGAGACCGGACACCGCTGGCGCAACCCCGTATGGCGGGGCGCGGACGGGGGTTTCACCGAGTGGTGAGCACCCCCAGGTACCGAATGGTGAGCACCATCAGGCCCGCACACCCCGAACCCAAGGAGAGCCCGCTCCCATGAACCTGGTGGAATCCCTCCGAGCCCACCGCCTGCTGGCGATCGTGCGGGGCAAGGACCCCTCAGCGGCCCTGCACACCGTACGCACTCTCACCGAGGAGGGCGTCGCGGCCATCGAGGTCTCACTGACCACCGCCGACGCCCTGACCGTCATCCGGCAGGCCCGCGCCGAACTCGGCCCCGACGCACTCCTCGGCGCTGGAACCGTGCGCTCGGCGGCGGACGCGGCCCGCGCCGTGGACGCCGGTGCGTCGTACCTCGTCACTCCGGCTCTGGTCGACGGGCTGGAGCCCTACGGCATACCCGTACTGATGGGTGCCCTGACGCCGACCGAGATCGAACTCGCCCTCGCACGGGGTGCCGCCGCGATCAAACTCTTCCCCGGCACTCTGGGCGGCCCCGGTTATCTGCGGGCCCTGCGCGACCCCTTCCCCGAGGTGCCGTTCGTACCCGTCGGCGGAGTGGACGCGCAGGTGGCCCGCGACTATCTGGAGCGGGGTGCCCTCGCCGTGGGCGTCGGCTCACCTCTTGTGGGGGACGCGGCCGACGGTGGCGACCTCGATCAACTCCGGGCCCGAGCGGCCGAGTTCCGCAAGGTGGCCGCAGGGGAGACACCGTGACGACACCGGTCGGCCAGGCCGCGCCCGAGGTGGTGACCTTCGGCGAGACGATGGCGGCGCTCCGCGCCCACGGCGCACTGCGGCTCGGCGGCAGCCTCGGCCTGTCGGTCGCGGGAGCCGAGTCCAACGTCGCCATCGGCCTCGCCCGGCTCGGGCACCGGGTGCGCTGGGCCGGCCGGGTCGGCGCGGACGAACTCGGCGCGCTGGTACTGCGCACCCTGCGCGCCGAGGGCGTCGACATCGACCACGCGGTCACCGACGACACCGGCCGCCCCACGGGACTGCTGCTCACCGAACCCCGCCTGGGCACGCTCACGCGCGTCAGCTACTACCGTGCCGGTTCCGCCGGTTCGGCCGTCTTACCGGCCGACGTCCTGCCCGCGCTGGCTCCGGAACCCCGCATCCTGCATCTGACCGGCATCACACCGGCGCTCAGCCGTTCGGCGGCCGAGGCCGCCCTGGCCGCCGCCACCACAGCCCGCGAAGCGGGCATCACCGTATGCCTCGACGTCAACCACCGCTCCCGGCTGTGGACCGCCGACCGCGCCCGCACCGCCCTCCGGCCGCTGTTGGCCCGTACCGACCTGCTCATCGCCTCCGAGGACGAACTGCCGCTGGCGCTGGAACGACCCGGTGCGGGCGAATCCGAGGCCGTGCACAGCATCCTGGCGGCAGGCGTGACCGAGGTGGTCATCAAACGGGGCGCACAGGGCGCGACCAGCGTCACCGCCGACGGGGCGACCGACCGCGCGGCGCGCCAGGTCCACGCCGTCGACCTGGTCGGCGCGGGCGACGCCTTCGTGGCCGGATACCTGTCCGGACTCCTCGACGGCGCGGACGTCCCCGCCCGGCTGCACCGAGCCGTCACCACCGCGGCGTTCGCCGTCGCCACCCGGGGCGACTGGGAGGGCCTTCCCACGCGGGACGAACTCGGCCTGTTCGACCAGCCCGACGGCACCACCATCCGCTGACCCAGGAGACGGAACATGACATCAACGGCACCGTCGGCGACGCTCCTCGTGGAGGGAGCATACGAACTCGCCGAGGGCGGCCGCTGGTTCGACGGCCGGTACGTGTACGTCGACATCCTCAGCGGCCGGCTCTTCGAAGTGCCCGACGACCGCGACGACACCGGACCGACCGAACTCGCCTGTCTCGACGTACCGTTGGGCGCCGTCGCGCCGGTGTACGGCCGACCGGACACCTGGATCGCCGCCGCGGGCACCGGCATCGCGCTGCTCACCCCCGACGGCACCCTGGAATGGCTGGACCGCCCCGAGGACCGCACCCCGGTCCCCAGCCGGATGAACGACGGCGTCGCAGACCGCGCCGGGCGCTTCTGGGCCGGCAGCATGGCCTACGACGGCACCCCCAGCGCGGGCTCCCTCTACCGCACGGACCCCGACGGCACGGTGGTACGCGTCCTCGACGGCCTGACCATCGCCAACGGCCCGGCGTTCACCGCCGACGGCACCACCATGTACGTCGCCGACACGGCCGTCGGCACCGTCCTGCGCTGCCGGGTCGACCCCGTCTCGGGCGACCTCACCGGTGGCCCGGAAACCTTCGCCCAACTGCGTGACGGCGAAGGCAGCCCCGACGGAATGACCGTCGACGAGGAGGGCTGTCTGTGGGTCGCGCTGTGGGGAGCCGGGGCGGTCCGCCGCTACCATCCCGACGGACGCCTGCTCCACACCCTGACCGTCCCCGCCCCGCACCCCACGTCGGTGTGTCTGCACCCCGACGACAACCGCCTCTTCGTCACCACGGCCCGGTACGGGGTGCGGGACCCGACCGCGATCTCCGGCGCGGTACTCGGCATCCCCGTACCGATCAGGGGAACGGCAGCCTGCTCCTGGCGGGGCCGGCTCTGAGACGCACATCGACCCGGGGTTGCATCAACGGGGCCTTCGGCCTGTGCCGGTACTGACAGGCCACGCCTATAGGGGGCATTGATTTTGGTCGTGGACCCCTCATCTGTGGCCCGGTTCACTGTGGCGAAAGTCGGCGCGGACCGATCGGGCTCGATACCACGCGATCAGGGAGGCCGCAATGACGCATCCCCCGGGCAACGGACGAGTCGAACAGGCCGTGCGTATCGCGGCGAAGCCGTGGTACCGGCAGTTGTACGTCCAGGTGACTCCCGTTGGCGGACGGGGGCGAGGGGAGCGTGGCCGCCACCTGCGCGGGCCGGTTCGGCTCCGAGAAGATCATGGTGACCGGCCCGACCGGCCGGCCCGTCACGGCCGAGGTCGCGGTGCGCGGCCGTACCGTTCTCATCGAGGCGGCGGCCATCTGCGGACTGGGTGTTCTGCCGGGCGGGCGCAAGGCGCCCCTCACGGCCACCAGCCGAGGCATCGGCCAGGCCCTCCAGTACGCGCTGGCCGACGAGGCGGACACGATCGTCCTCGCGCTCGGAGGGGTCGCCACCACCGACGGTGGCGCGGGCCTGCTGCAGTCCCTCGGCGCGACGCTGGCCGGGGAGGACGGCACACCGATCGGCCTGGGCGGCGCGGGACTCGCCGCTCTCCGCACGGTTCACCTCGCCGAGGCCCGCGCGGCCTTGGCGGGAGTGGACCTCGTCCTCGCCACCGACGTGGACAACCCGCTGCTCGGGACGGCGGGCGCGGCCGCCGTCTACGGCCCCCAGAAGGGGGCGACCGCAAGCGAGGTGCGGGAACTGGACGACGCGCTCGCCGGCTTCGTACGGCGACTGGAAGCGGCGGGCGTCGCAGAAGCGGCAGGTCTCGCCGATGTCCCCGGTGCCGGGGCGGCCGGCGGGCTCGGGTATGCCGGGATGCTGCTGGGCGGGCGGGTGCGGTCGTGGCCGACTACTTCCTCACCCCGCTCGGTGCCGACGAACTGCTGGCCGGGAGCGACCTCGTCGTCACCGGCGAGGGCAACACGCGAGTCGCTGCAGATCCGCAAGACCTGGTCCGGCGAACGCGAGGCACGCCTCGACGCATTCCGCTGGCTCGACCGCTACAACACCTGTGGGGCATCAGCAGTCGTCGGTCCACTCGACCGCCTAATGTTTCGGGACCGGATGAAGCCCCGGGCTGCCGAGTGCGTGAACGACTTCCAGGTCGATGCGGAGGATGGCTCCGTGCTCGAAGAAGTGCTTGCCTGGCGCATCGTCAGGTAAATCAGCATCCGGTCAGCATTAGTTCTCGCGCACTCCGAGACAGGTGCTCGAGCGGGTGCTTGGCCGACGATGGCGCAACAGCCTGGTTGGCGTGGAAGCCCAGGCAGGGAGCCTGCTCGCAGAGTGAAGCGATGTTCCTCACAATCATCGACTCCGACACGTGCCGGTGTACAGTAAATACCGCCCTTGACCTGCAGAAAGCAGGCAGGGAGCCGTCTTCCAGGAGTCCAAAGTGCTGCGTACTCTGTTCAAGTCCAAGATTCACCGTGCCACGGTCACCCAGGCCGACCTGCACTATGTCGGATCGGTGACCATCGACGCCGACCTGCTCGACGCCGCCGATCTGCTGCCCGGCGAGCTCGTGCACATCGTGGACATCACCAACGGCGCCCGCCTGGAGACGTACGTCATCGAGGGCGAGCGGGGCTCGGGGGTCGTCGGGATCAACGGTGCCGCGGCCCATCTCGTCCATCCCGGAGATCTCGTGATCATCATCAGTTACGCTCAGGTCTCCGACGCCGAGGCCCGGACCCTGGAGCCCAGGGTCGTGCACGTGGACCGCGACAACCGGATCGTGGCTCTCGGGGCGGACGCGTCCGAGCCGGTGCCGGGTTCGGACCAGCGGCGCAGCCCGCAGGCCGTCACCGCCTGAGGCCACGCGCGGCCGTACGGCGTCCCCACCGCACGTGAGGAGTGCCATGAGCGACGTACAGATCCGCGACGACCGGGCGGCCGGCCGACTGGAGGCCTTCGCCGGCGACGAGTTGGCAGGTCACATCCAGTACTTCGTCCTCGAATCCCCGCAGGGCGCGCTCGTCCCGGTCCACACGATCGTCGAGCCCGCGCACGAGGGCAAGGGCGTCGCGGGCTCGCTGGCACGGGAGCTGTACGGCATCGCGGCCCGCGAGGGCGTGGTCGTGGCACCCCTGTGCCCGTACGTCGTCAGGTGGGCCGAACGCCACCCCGACGAGGCCCCGGCCGCCGACCCCGAGCTGCTGCGGGCCGCGAAGGACTGGCTCAGCGCGCACCCCGAGGGGTTCTGAGGGGGCCGCCACCGAGGCCGGTCACAGCGGTTCGGTCGACCGGGTGACTGCCCGTGCGGGTGACGGGTACCCGTGGCACAAGTCCATGGCCGACGTACTCACTGGCTGGAGGACGCGATGACGCACCCAGACCCGGACCCCGTGAAGCCCGGCCCCACCCCGGGCCCGGGCCCCGACCACCCGGAACCCTTCCCGCCGACCCCGTTCCCGGACCCGGTCCCCACTCCCGACCCCCGCCCCACCCCGGAACCGGACCCGGTGCCCAAGCCCCCGGGCCCGGACCCGGTCCCGGGCGAACCGAAGCCGGGCCCTGTGTCGTAGCAGGTGTCGGGCAACAGCAGATCGGCCCGGCAGGAACTTCTCCCTGCCGGGCCACATCAAGCAACTCAGGGGCGCGGGGAACTGCGCGACCAGCCACACGCGACCGCAGTCGCCAACCGGTCCGCACCCCCCACCTCCTTAGGCCTCGATCTCAGACCGCCCCTGCCCCCACATCGTGTGGAACGACCCCTCCCGGTCCACCCTCCGATACGTGTGCGCCCCGAAGAAGTCCCGCTGCCCCTGCGTGAGCGCCGCAGGCAACCGCTCGGCACGCAGCGCGTCGTAGTACGCCAGCGCCGCGGCGAAACCGGGCGTGGGCACACCCTGACGCGTGGCGGCGACCAGCACCTCACGCCAGTCGTCCTGCGCCGCCGCGATCTCCTGGGCGAACGTCTCGTCGGAGAGCAGGCTCGGCAGGTCGGGCCGCGCGTCGTACGCCGCGCGGATCCGGTCGAGGAACGCCGCCCGGATGATGCAGCCGCCACGCCAGATGGAGGCGACCCTGCCCAGGTCGATGTTCCAGTCGTACTCGTCGCGGGCCGCGTCGATCTCGTGGAAGCCCTGGGTGTACGACACGATCTTGGACGCGTACAGCGCCTGCTCGACCCGGTCGGCGAAGGCACCCGCCTCGGCCGCGCTGAGCGGCGTGGCCTTCGGGCCGGCCAGCGAGCGGGAGGCCTCGCGCAGCGCGGCGTGACCCGACAGGGACCGCGCGAAGACGGCCTCGGCGATGCCGGACACCGGAACGCCCAGGTCCAGCGCGATCTGGACGGTCCAGCGGCCGGTGCCTTTCTGCTCCGCCTGGTCCACGACCACGTCCACGAACGGCTTGCCGGTCGCCTCGTCCACGTGCGCCAGCACCTCGGCCGTGATCTCGATCAGATACGAGTCGAGCCGCCCGGTGTTCCAGGTGCGGAAGATCTCCGCGATCTGCGCGGGGGTGTAGCCGGCCACGTCGCGCAGCAGCTGGTACGCCTCGCCGATCAGCTGCATGTCGGCGTACTCGATGCCGTTGTGGACCATCTTCACGAAGTGCCCGGCGCCGTCCGGACCGACGTGCGTCACGCAGGGCGCCCCGTCGGCGGCCTTCGCGGAGATCTTCTCCAGCATCGGGCCGAGGGAGTCGTACGACTCGGCCGGGCCGCCCGGCATGATGCTGGGTCCGTTGAGCGCGCCCTCCTCACCGCCGGAGATGCCCGCGCCGACGAAGTGGATGCCCTGCTCGCGCAGCGCGGCCTCACGGCGGCGGGTGTCGGCGAAGTGCGCGTTGCCGCCGTCGATGATCATGTCGCCGGGCTCCAGGAGCGGTGCGAACTCCTCGATCACCGCGTCCGTCGGTCCGCCCGCCTTCACCATGACGACCAGCCGCCGGGGCCGCTCGAGCGCCTGCACGAACTCCTTGGCGCTCTCGGCCGCGATGAAGTCGCCCTCGTGTCCGTGCTCCTTCACCAGCGCGTGGGTCTTCGCCGCCGAGCGGTTGTGGACGGCGACCGTATAGCCGTTGCGCGCGAAGTTGCGGGCGAGGTTGCTCCCCATCACCGCGAGGCCCGTGACGCCGATCTGGGCTGAAGTGCTCATACGGTTGGCTCCTATGGATCCTGATATCGGTGGTGCCGTTCCTGCCCGCCAGTATTGTCCTTCCGGCCATCCTGACGTGCACCGGCCCCGTCCGCACTGCGCGGCTTGCCGGGCTTGAGTACGCGGGAAGGGCCCTACCTGCCTCAATGGGGCGCGCAACCAGGTGAATTGTGCGCCGTCCTCGGTCACGCGCGCGCCGGACAGGGGAACTTACGCGCCGGAGCAGGTCGCATACCCGCCACTCACGGGACTGGAGCGGCTGAATTTTCGTCTTGTCCTGGCCGGTTCGTGGCGCTTACTTTTGCGGCTCATGGCATAGGCGAGGGGGGCTTCTCCATGGCCGTACGCGGTCGGCACCGGCGGTACCAACCGAACAGGATCAACCGAGCCTCACTCACCGTGACGGCGGGCGGTGCGGGGATGGCGCTCCCGCTGATCGGCACCGGGGTCGCGGAGGCGGCCGATGTCGAGACCTGGGACAAGGTCGCGGCCTGCGAGTCCACCAACGACTGGAACATCAACACCGGGAACGGCCACTACGGCGGTCTCCAGTTCACCCAGTCCACCTGGGAGGCCTACGGCGGCACGGCCTTCGCCGCCCGCGCGGACCTGGCCACCAAGGAACAGCAGATAGCGATAGCCGAGAAGGTCCTCGACGGGCAGGGCCCCGACGCCTGGCCCGTCTGCTCGGAGCGCGCGGGTCTCACGATCGAGGACGTGAAACCCCAGACCACGCCCCAGTCGCAAGCGGGCAAGGTCGAGATGTACACGATCGTCCGGGGCGACACCCTCTCCGAGATCGCCGACTCCCAGGACGTACGGGGCGGTTGGCGCAAGCTCTACGAGGCCAACCGCAGGACCATAGGCTCCGACCCGGACGTGATAATCCCCGGCCAGCGGCTGAGCCTGAGCCCGACGGGCGAGAAAAAGGAACAGAAGAAGGAACCGAAGAAAGAACAGAAAAAAGAACAGAAGAAGGTCCAGAAAGAACAGAAGAAGGTCCAGAAGGAGCAGGCATCCGAGAAGCGGCAGGAGTCGGCGTCCCTCGTCGCCCCCGTGAGCGCCTCCCTCGGCACGCCCTACCGCGCCTCCGGTTCCTCCTGGTCGAAGGGCTACCACACAGGCGTCGACTTCCCCGTGGCGACCGGCAGCTCGGTCAAGTCCGTGGCCGCCGGGGAGGTCGTCACCTCGGGCTGGGGCGGTTCCTTCGGCTACCAGGTGGTGATCCGGCACGCCGACGGCCGCTACTCGCAGTACGCCCATCTGTCGGCGATCTCCGTGAAGGCCGGCCAGAGCGTGAGTGCGGGCCAGCGCATCGGCCGCTCCGGCTCCACGGGCAACAGCTCGGGCCCGCATCTGCACTTCGAGGTGCGGACGGGGCCCGGCTTCGGCAGCGACATCGACCCGATCGCCTATCTGCGGGCGGGCGGGGTCCGGATCTGACGTGGTGCGGGGGCCCGGTCCGGGCCCCCGCTCAGGAATTCACCCGGTCGTCGTGATGCCGGTCGAGGAGCGTGCGCGGGACGTACAGCTCGCCGTGGAACGGCCGCAGCAGCAGTCCGGGCGGAGCGTCGTCCACCTCCGCCGCGCTCCTCCCCAGGAACGGGGCAGGCACGACCACACGCTTGTCCAGGCCGATCACGTCGCCGGCGCCCGGGACCCCGGCGGACTGCCGAGGCAGTCCCGCGAGCAGCTCCTCCAGGGCGAGCGACTCCCGGTCGGCGGCCGGGACCGTGACGTCCTCGTCGGCCCGCTCCGCCCGGTCCTCGTCGCCGAGACGCTCGGTGGTCAGCAGGATCAGACCGCCCGCCGCGACGACGCCGCAGCCCAGCGCGAGGACGGTGCCGGTGGTGCCGTAGCGGAACGTCTCGCCGAACATCGTGATGCCGACCGCCGCGGCCACCACCGGGTTCACCACGGTCAGCGTGGCGAGCGGGGCCGCGAGGCCGCCGCCCCGGTAGGCGGCCTGGGACAGCAGCAGGCCGGCCGTCGCGAAGACGCCTATGACCGCGAGGGTCGGCAGGTCGAAGAGCGTGACGCCGTCCGTCCAGTCGACGGCGACCGTCTTGGTGAACACCGAGGACATACCGAACGCGACACCGGAGGCGACCGCCAGCAGGATGCTGCGCACCGCCGGGTGCCGGTGCGCGGCGCGCGCCGCCACCATCAGCGCGGCCACCGCGCCACCGCTGACCACGGCCACCACCACCCGCTGGGCGGTGTCCAAGGACTGCACATCGGCCGAGCCGACCAGGGAGAGCAGGCCCGCGAGGCCCACCGTCGCCATGATCGCGCCCCGCCAGGCCGTCGCGCCCGCCTTGCGGCCCACGAAGAGGGCCGCCATGGGCAGGGCGAAGACGATGGTCAGCGCGCCCAGCGGCTGCACCAGGCTCAGCGGGCCGAAGGCCAGGGCCACCACATGCAGCAGCCCGCCGAGGCCGTTCAGCCCGACGGCGGCCCACCAGCCCGACCGGCGCAGCGGCGCGTAGGAGTGACCGGGGGAGGACACCGCGACACGCTCCTGCACGATCGCCCCGCCCGCATACGCGACGGCGGAGACGAACGACAACAGGACGGACAACGCGAGGGCACTCATGAGGGGCTCCTCAGCGAAGCGCGAGGGCTCCGGGCCCGGCGCGGTGGACGCTCGGCTTTCATAGTGACCACGATGCCTCGCGAAAGCGTTCGCGTCGTCGTACCTGAGCACTTAATGAGTCCTACTACCGATGGAGTACGAACGGCCCTCCGTCATACCCCCGGCGGGCGACACTGAGTGCAAGCCCCCAGGTGAGCGCGGACACGGCTCCTGGTACTACTCGTCCTCGTGGACCACGACCCCGGCCTCACCGCCCTCTCGGCCCTCGGCGGCTTCTTCGTCCTACGCACGGGAGAACCGCCGCACGGCCCGCCGCCCACACTCGCGGAGGCCTACGCGGCACGGGATGCCGATATGGACGAGGAGGTTTACGCGAATCCCGTAATTTTCCGCGTCCGGAAAGTCGCGCGGAGTGTCCGCGCTCCCGAACCGCGCGTGGCCGCCTCCGTCGCCCACCTCGGCTTCGCCGCGCGCCTGTGGTCGGTGGCCCTCGGGGCGGCCGCCCTGTACGACCGCGTACCCGACCTCGACCCGCGCCTCCTGCGCTGGGACGCGGACGCGAGCGCCCCCGACGAGCTGTGGCTGAGCGAGGTGCGCAGCCTGCCCGCCGAGCGGATCGGCGAGGTCGTACGGGACGGCCATCTCCTGCCGCTGGCAGCGGCTCTGCGCGCACAACTTCCCATCTCCGCCCGCCTGTTGTGGGGGAACGCCGCGTCCGCGCTCATGGGCGCCGTACGCCAGATCGACCGTTGGGCCGTCGACAACGGCCGTACCGAGGTGGGGACTCGGGCCCGCGCGCTCGCCGCCGACCTGTTCGCACACCCCGACCTGGCCGGCACGCTCGACCCGGCCACGTACCGTCGCCGCAGTTGCTGCCTCTACTACCGGCTGCCCGGCGGGGGGCTGTGCGGCGACTGCTGCTTCGACCGGCCGCCCCGCCGCACCTGACAGGTGGTGCGCCGCCGCGCGGAATCGCGGTCTTCCCCAACCGACCCTTCTGAGTGACCATGTGGGAACCAGCCACTGAGACAGGGGGTTCCGGGTGCGAGTCGGCCTGCTGACCCGGGAGTATCCGCCCGACGTCTACGGTGGCGCGGGGGTCCATGTCGAGTTCCTCGCCCACGAGTTGAGGTCCCTCGTCGATCTGGACGTGCACTGCTGGGGCGAGGGGGCGGGCGGCGGCGTCGTACGCCACCGGCCCTGGTCCGCGCTCGACGGCGCCAACGACGCGCTGCGCACCTTCTCCGTGGACCTCTCCATCGCCGCCGGCCTCGAAGGCCGCGAACTGGTCCACTCGCACACCTGGTACGCCAATCTCGCCGGCCACTTCGGCAAGCTGCTGCACGGCATCCCGCATGTGATGACCGCCCACTCGCTGGAGCCGCTGCGCCCCTGGAAGGCCGAGCAGCTGGGCGGCGGCTACGCCCTGTCCAGCTGGGCCGAGCGCACCGCCATCGAGTCCGCCGACGCGGTGATCGCCGTCTCCGGCGCCATGCGCGACGACATCCTCGGCTGCTATCCGGCCCTCGACCCGGCCAAGGTCCGCGTCGTGCACAACGGCATCGACACCTCGCTCTACCGGCCGGACCACGGCACGGACGTCCTCGACCGCGTCGGCGTCGACACCGGCCGCCCGTACGTCCTCTTCGTCGGCCGCATCACCCGGCAGAAGGGCGTGCCCCACCTGCTGCGCGCCGTACGGGACATCGACCCGGCCGTGCAGGTCGTGCTCTGCGCCGGCGCACCCGACACCCCGGAGATCGACCAGGAGTTCCGTGACCTCTTCGCGGAACTGAGCCGTGTGCGCGAGGGCCTGTTCTGGATCCCGCAGATGCTGCCGCGCCCGGACGTGATCCAGCTCCTCACGCACGCCGCCGTGTTCGTCTGCCCGTCGGTGTACGAGCCGCTGGGCATCGTCAACCTGGAGGCCATGGCCTGTGGCACGGCCGTGGTGGCCTCGCGGGTCGGCGGTATCCCGGAGGTCGTGGAGGACGGCGTCACAGGCCTCCTCGTGTCGACCGAGGACGACTTCGAGGCTCAGCTGGCCCGCGCCCTCGACTCGTTGCTCGCCGATCCCGAGGCGGCCGCCCGTATGGGTGAGGCCGGACGGGAGCGGGCGGTGCGGGAGTTCGGCTGGGACGCGGTCGCCCGGCGGACGGTCCAGCTTTACGAGGAAGTCCTCAAGCAGGGGTAGTCAAGGCACAGGCTTCGGCACAACCGGGTGTAGAGGGGCGGCGGCATGCGGCGCGGTGGACCTTCGGTGCTGGGAATCGTACTGGCGGGCGGTGAGGGCAAGAGGCTGATGCCCCTGACCGCCGACCGTGCGAAACCGGCGGTGACCTTTGGCGGAACGTATCGCCTGGTGGATTTCGTCCTGTCCAATCTCGTCAACGCGGACATCCTGCGCATCTGTGTGCTCACGCAGTACAAGTCGCACTCGCTGGACCGGCACATCACCACCACCTGGCGGATGTCGAGCCTGCTGGGCAACTACGTCACCCCGGTCCCGGCCCAGCAGCGGCTCGGCCCGCGCTGGTACCTGGGCAGCGCGGACGCGCTCCTGCAGTCCCTGAACCTGGTGCACGACGAACAGCCCGAGTACATCGCCGTGTTCGGCGCCGACCACGTCTACCGCATGGACCCCCGCCAGATGCTGACCCAGCACATCGAGGGCGGCGCGGGCGTGACGGTGGCCGGCATACGCGTGCCGCGCACCGAATCGTCCTCCTTCGGTGTGATCACGCCCGGCTCCGACGGCCGGACCGTGGAGCGCTTCCTGGAGAAGCCGGCCGACCCGCCGGGCCTGGCCGACGACCCCGAATGCGTGTTCGCTTCGATGGGCAACTACATCTTCACGACCAAGGCGCTGGTGGAGGCGCTCCAGCGGGACGCCGAGGACGAGACTTCCGTGCACGACATGGGCGGCTCGATCCTGCCCCAGCTCACCGACCGGGGCGAGTCGCAGCTGTACGACTTCAGCGCCAACCACGTGCCCGGCGAGACCACCCGCGACCAGGGCTACTGGCGGGACGTCGGCACGCTCGACGCCTACTACGACGCCCATATGGACCTCATCGCCGAGCGCCCCGCCTTCAACCTCTTCAACCGCAGCTGGCCCATCTACACCAGTTCCGGCCAGCTCTCCCCGGCCCGCTTCAACGCGGGCGGCATCGCCAGTGAGTCGATCATCAGTGCGGGCTGCCTGATACGCGGCCAGGTGACCAGGTCCGTCCTGTCCCCGGGTGTCGTCGTCGACCCGGGCGCCGTCGTCCAGGGCTCGGTTCTGCACGACAACGTCCACATCGGGCGAGGCGCGGTCGTACGGGGCGCCGTGCTCGACAAGAATGTCCAGGTGCCCCCGGGCGCCACCATCGGCGTCAACCCCGAACGGGATGCCGAGCTGTACACGGTCTCCAAGGGCGGAGTGATCGCCCTGGGGAAGGGTCAGCAGGTCTCCTAGCCCTTCAGGGTGACCACTGTGGACACGGATGTCCCATGCATCCCGCCTTCGCCAGGTGGTGGGGCTTAATCTGCTGTTAACTGTGCGTAGCTTGATCGTACTTGACCGTAATCGGCCAACAGCGGTTGACTGCTGACTCACCCTTCGTCGACGCGAGGCAAGCCATTGACTTCTGACCTGCTCGCACCACTCGACCTGGCGTTCTGGAACATCGAGTCCGCCGAGCACCCGATGCACCTCGCCGCCCTCGGCGTCTTCACGGCGAACTCGCCCACCGCGGGAGCCCACGCCGCCGAGCTGCTCGCCGCGCGGGCCGCCGGGGTGCCCGGGCTGCGGATGCGGATCCGGGACGTGTGGCTGCCGGGCGTACGGCTGCCGCTGGCGTTCGGCGGCGCGACCCGGGAGCCCGTCGCCGACTTCGAGCCGTTCGACCACGTACGGCTGCACGCGCCGACCGCCGACTTCCACGAGATGGCGGGGCGGCTCATGGAGCGTCCGCTGGAGCGCGGCCGGCCGCCCTGGGAGGCGCATGTGCTGCCGGGGCGGGACGGCACCTCCTTCGCCGTGCTGTTCAAGTTCCACCACGCCCTGGCCGACGGGCTGAGGGCGCTGACGCTCGCCGCCGCCGTCATGGACCCGATGGACATGCCCGCGCCCCGGCCGCGCCCCGCGGAGCCGCCGCGCGGCCTCCTCGGCGAGGTGCGCAAGCTGCCCGACCTGGTCCGGGGCACCTTCTCCGACCTCGGCCGGGCCCTCGACATCGGCGCGTCCGTCGCCCGCACCACGCTCGACGCGACCCTGGGCGCCCGGTCCAGCGCCGCGCTGACCTCCGAGGCCAGCGGGACCCGTCGTACGGCCGGGGTGCTCGTGGACCTCGACGAGGTGCACCGGATCCGCAAGACCGTCGGCGGCACCGTCAACGACGTCCTCATCGCCGTGGTCGCGGGCGCGCTGCGCCGCTGGCTCGACGAGCGGGGTGACGGCAGCGAAGGGGTCGCGCCCCGGGCCCTGATCCCCGTCTCCAAACGCCGCCCGCGCACCGCGCACCCGCAGGGCAACAGGCTCTCCGGGTATCTGATGAAACTGCCCGTCGACGACCCCGACCCGCTGAGGCGGTTGCATACGGTGCGCACGGCGATGGACCGCAACAAGGACGCCGGGCCCAACCGGGGTGCCGGGGCGGTCGCCCTCCTCGCCGACCATGTGCCGCCCCTCGGCCACCGCCTCGGCGGCCCCCTGGTCAGCCAGGCCGCCCGCCTCTGGTTCGACATCCTCGTCACCAGCGTCCCCCTCCCCAGCCTCGGCCTCCGCCTCGGCGGCTGCCCCCTCGCCGAGATCTACCCCCTCGCCCCGCTGGCCCACGGCCAGTCCCTCGCCGTCGCCGTCTCGACGTACCGGGGGAGCGTCCACTACGGCCTCGTCGCCGACGCGGAGGCCGTCCCGGACCTGGAGCTGCTGGGCAAGGCGGTGACCCGGGAGGTCGAGGAGCTGCGGGCGGCGTGTGAGCCGTGACACCGTGGGGGGCGTGGTACGTGGGCGGGTGCGGGTCCGTCGTGGCTGGTCGCGCAGTTCCCCGCGCCCCTTCAAAGGGCGCGGGGAACTGCACGACCAGGGTCCGAGGCGGAGCCCCGAGTCTTTGACGGGGGTCGAAGGGGCGCGCGGCCCCTGGGGATGGGACGGGTAGGGGCGGCGGGGGCGGGGCTCGGTTTTTGGTGCGCGGGGCCGTCGCTCCGTAGAATTCCGCGTTCGGTGGCGGACGCGGTCGGCGCGCCGCGGGTGATCAGGGAAGCGGCAGCGCGATGACGGTGACAGAGGACGGCCCGGCGACCACGGACGAGGTCGCGTACGGCCCCGGAATCGACCCCGAACGGCTCGCCGTGTGCCTCAGTGTGCTGGAGGAGCTGGACAAGCTGGAGGTCGACCACCCCGACGCGATCGCGGTGCGCCGGGCCACGGCCGGTGTCTACCGCACGGTGAAGCAGCGCCGCCGCCAGGAGCGCCGCGCCGCCAAGACCGCACACGACAAGGCGGTCACGGAGTCCACGGCGACCGGCTCCGCGCAGCGCATCGACGACGAGACGGAGGGCATCCTGCCGTCGTCCGTCACCGAGGAGGGGAAGATCGCGGGGATACTCCAGCGCCCGCGCTCCTGCTACACCTGCAAGACGCGGTACGTGGAGGTCGACTACTTCTACCACCAGCTCTGTCCCGACTGCGCCGACCTGAACCGCGGCAAGCGCGACGTCCGCGCCGACCTCACCGGCAAGCGCGCCCTGCTCACCGGCGGCCGCGCCAAGATCGGCATGTACATCGCGCTGCGGCTGCTGCGTGACGGCGCGCACACCACCGTCACCACGCGCTTCCCGAAGGACGCCATCCGCCGCTTCAAGGCCATGGACGACTCGGCGGACTGGATGCACCGTCTGGAGGTCGTCGGCATCGACCTGCGCGACCCGGCGCAGGCCGTGGCCCTCGCCGACCAGGTCGCCGAGGCGGGCCCCCTCGACATCCTCATCAACAACGCGACCCAGACGGTACGCCGCCTGCCCTCCGCCTACGCCGCCCTGGTCGAGGGCGAGAGCGCCCCGCTGCCCGCCGGTGAGCTGCCCCCGTACCACGTCATCGGCGCCTTCAACTCCGGCGCCGTGGACGGGCTGGCCGCTCTGCCCGTCGGCATCAGCGGTCTCGACGCCCAGCAGGTCGCCGACCTCGCCCTGGTCGCGGGCAACGCCAGCGTCGCCCGGCACCTCGACGGCACCGCCATCGACGCGGGCGGCCTCGTCCCCGACGTCGTGGACAGCAACACCTGGGTGCAGACCATCGAGCAGATCTCCCCGGTGGAGCTGCTGGAGACCCAGCTGTGCAACTACACGGCGCCGTTCATCCTGATCAGCAAGCTCCGCCCGGTCATGGCGGACGCCGCCAGGAAGGCGTCCAGCGGTCGCGCGTACGTCGTCAACGTCTCGGCGATGGAAGGCGTCTTCGGCCGCGGCTACAAGGGCGCGGGCCACCCGAACACGAACGCCGCCAAGGCCGCGATGAACATGGTGACGCGGACCAGCGCCCAGGAGATGTTCCAGACCGACGGCATCCTCATGACCTCGGTCGACACGGGCTGGATCACCGACGAGCGCCCCCACTTCGACAAGCTGCGCCTCGCCGACGAGGGCTTCCACGCCCCGCTGGACCTCGTCGACGGCGCGGCCCGCGTCTACGACCCCGTCGTGCGCGGCGAGCAGGGTGAGGACCTGTACGGCGTCTTCCTGAAGGACTACGCGCCCGGCAAGTGGTGAGACGCCCTCGCCCGGTCCGACACCAGCTCCAGTACCGTCCGCCAGTCCTCCAGGACCCCGGCGTCCACGCCGGGGGTCCAGCCCGCCTCGTCCGCGTGCCGCAGGGCCAGCACGTCCTCGACGAGCGTCGCGTCCGCCCATCCGCCCGCGTGCAGGCGCACGAGATCGTCCGGGCCGAGGGCGTGCAGGCGTACGAGACGGGCGACCCGCTCGCCGAGCAGCGGGCGCACGGTGTCGGCGGCCAGGTCGGCGTGGCTGGTGTCGTCACCCGGACGGAGCAGATGCCCGATGGCGTGTACCAGGCCGGCCACCTGGAGCTCCTTGTCGGCCGGCCGCCCTCGGCGCAACAGCGCGGCGGTCTGCAGCGCGTGCTCGTGCGCATCGACCGGGGTGCCCCGGCGGCGGTCCGGCACCTCCCTGCCGCCGCGGCAGGCGTGCAGCAGATCCATCAGCTCCTCGACGCTGCGCAGTTCCATGCGTCGTTCCTCCCGAGTCCGCCCGCGAGAAATGCCGTTGCGACACCTGAGCAGATCATGGTCGGCTTGCGATTCGGCCAACGGGACCTGAACTACGTGCCGAGGGCAGCGATCCGATGGGTCGTCGGCCCAGTGCGGGGTGCGAGTGCTGAGCCGAACGGGTGATGAGAAAACCGAAGAAATGGGTCAAACTGCCTTAGGGTGAGGCCTGCTGGGTGCTGAACGACTCAAGACAGTTACCTCTTGTTTTCAGCCCTATCGAGCGGACGCCCGCTCATTTGGTTACTCTGTACCGGACGGACAGCCTTATTCGGGTCCCACCCACACCCACGGTCCGTCCTGGGACAAGCCGGTCACCACGGCCTGCTCTCACATCCAGGAACACCGGCGCCACCGCGTCCGAACTGACATCGACTCAGACCTGAGGGGACGTCAGGCGCGCAGCGGCAGGCTGGCCGACGTCCCGAGGGTGACCCGACATAAGGAGTGCGCGGTGACACCAGAGAAGACGAATCGCGATCAGCGCCCCAAGGAACGCACGGAGAGCGGCGGCCGGTCGAAGAAGGAGCTCGGCAGCCTGGACGTGTGGGCCAGGTCCGCTCCGATCCGACTGGCGGGCTACGAGGACGACCTCGCCGAGCCCCACATCCTGCCCAGCGTGGACTGACCGGCAGGACCTTCGCGATCGCCGACCGCATGGGCGTGCCGACCGCACGCCCATGCGGATCAGAGAAGTCACCGCCGACGACCGGCCCGGGATCTTCCGACGCGGCTAGTGCCCCGGCAGGCAACGTTCGCCCCGTCACGACGCCCGGCACGCTCCCCCATTCTCGGCTTCGCTCGAACGGGAGGGGCCCCCACCGCCGCACCGGCCGAAAGCCCAAGTACATCCGGTCCATCGACGGGGCCTTCCGGCCGGCACGCCGAGAGCACGCACCGGACGCCGCTCCTTAACGGGCAAACGTTGCCTGCCGGGGCACTAGTCGATCGGTGCCGTCCGCCGCCAGGGCCGCAGCTCCTCCAACCGGCCCGCCACCGCCAGGAGTTCGCGTTCGGAGCCCGGGCGGCCGACCAGCTGCACCGCGCAGGGCGCGCCCGACGCAAGCGTGCCGAAGGGGACCGACATCGCCGGCCAGCCCGTGAGATTCCACGGCGGGGTCAACGGCGAGTAGTTGGTGTTCACCAGCAGATTGCGCAGCCAGCCACGCTCGTGCCAGTTCGCGGCGGCGGGCCCGCGCCGGGCGAGCGCCGGGGTGAGCAGCACGTCGTGCTCCGCGAAGAACGGCTCAAGGCGCCGCCGCAGTTGCTCCCGGCGGTCGCCCGCCCGGACCCCCTTCATGAAGCGCCGCCCCACGGCCGCGTGCACCCGCGTGCGCCGGGTGAGCAGCTTCGGATCGAGGCCCTCGGCGTCCACCGCGGTGCCCGCCGTCCAGTGCGCCAGCGATGTCGTGCCCAGCCAGACGGGATACGGCGGATCGGCCGGCCGGACCCGATGCCCCGCCCCGGCCAGCAACGCGGCGGCTTGTCGCGCGGCGTCGGCGTACGGGCGCGTGACGGTCACGCCGACCAGGGGGCTGCGTACGGAGAGGGCGATGCCGGGGGTGCGCGGGGCGGTCTCGGACGGTCGTCCGATCTCCCTTCCCGCCAGGACCTGGAACATCAGCCGGGCGTCCTCGACGGTCGTCGCGAGCGGGCCGTTCTCGGACATGCCGAACCAGTCGCCGTGCCCGATGTCCGCCGGGACGACACCGAAGCCCGGTTTGAGGCCGAGCAGACCGCAGTTGGCGGCCGGTATGCGCAGCGAACCCATCCCGTCGTTGCCGAGGGCCAGCGGCACCAGTCCGGCGGCGACCGCGGCCGCGCCGCCGCCCGAGGAGCCGCCGGCCGTGCGTGAGGTGTCCCACGGGTTGCGGGCGGTGCCGTGCACCCCGTCCGTGGTGCCGAAGACACACAGCTCGGGCACGTTCGTGAGCCCCACGACCACCGCGCCCGCCGCCCGCAGCCGGGCCACCGTGACATGGTCGTCCTCGGCCGCCGTGTCCGGTGTCGCGGCGGACCCGTTCCGGGTGGCCTCGCCCCGCACGGCGAGGTTGTCCTTGACCGCCACCGGCACGCCCGCCAGCGGGAGTTCGGCCAGGTCGGCCCGGCCGGCCACCTCGTCGGCCTCCACCAGGGCCGTCCCCGCCCGGACCTTGCGGAACGCCCCGACCCGCGCGTCCAGCGCCTCGATCCGCGCCAGATGCTCCGCCACCACCTCACGCGGCGTGACCCGCTTGTCCCGCACGGCGGCGGCGATCTCGACGGCGGTCCGGCCGACCCAACTGGTCACGGGCGCTCCCTGGCGGTGTCGTGCGCGTCGGTGTCGTACGCGACGGAAGGGTGTACTCGTGAGTAACGATCGAGTACGAGGAGCACTGTGCCCTGCGGGACGGCCCGGCGTCGAGAGGCCGCCTGAAGAAGCCGTCCACGGCCGCCCCGCTAGGACTTCCGCGCCGCCGACGTGGCCAGCCGCGTCGGCGGCATGAACTCCCGTACGTATGTCCGCTCCCAGCATGCCCCCGTCTCCCGCAGCTCGCGCCAGGTCGTGTAGCGGTAGCGGAAGAGACGGGCGCGGACGAACCGGGGCGGCGCGTCGGCGAGGAAGGGGGAGCGGCGGAACAGACGGAGGGTGTCGCGGTCGTTCTCCAGGAGGCGCTCCATCATGGCCCCGAACCAGGAGCCGGCGTACGCCGGGGAGAGCGCGGCGAACCACATCAGCCAGTCGAGCCGCAGATGGTACGGGGCGAACTGGCGCGGCCAGCGCCTCGGATCACCCGGCTTGCCCTTGAACTCGTACTCCCGCCACTGAGAGTCCTCGCGCGGCACGTCGTCCGCCGTCCCCTCGACCACCACCTCGTAGCGCACCCGGCTGACGCTGCCGAACGCCCCGTAGGTGTTGACCAGATGGAGCGGGTCGAAGGAGCGGTTCATGACCTGGCGGCGCGAGATCATGTTGCGGACCGGCTGGTAGCTGAGACAGAGGACCAGCGCGGTCACGGCGAGTACGACGACCGTGTACCAGAGCGGCGCGTCGGGGGTGTCCGGTGCGGTCGTCCCGAAGTCGACGGCCGACAGGGCCAGCACGATCGTGATCCAGTTCAGCCAGGCGAAGTTGCCCGACAGCACCAGCCACAGCTGGGTCAGGATCATCAGCGAGGCGGCCGCCGTGGCGATCGGCTGCGGGGTGAACAGCAGGAACGGGACCACGAGCTGGGTGACGTGGTTGGCGGCCACCTCGACCCGGTGCAGCGGCTTGGGGAGGTGGTGGAAGAACCAGCTCAGCGGGCCCGGCATCGGCTGCGTCTCGTGGTGGTGGTCGAGGCAGGTCAGCTTCCGCCAGCACGCGTCGCCGCGCATCTTGATCAGCCCGGCGCCGAACTCGACCCGGAACAGCACCCAGCGCAGCAGGAACAGCACGACGATCGGCGGCGCCACCTCGTCGTTGCCGAGGAAGACGGCCAGGAAGCCGACCTCCAGGAGCAGCGACTCCCAGCCGAACGAGTACCAGGTCTGTCCCACGTTCACGATCGACAGGTACATCGCCCACGGCACCAGCCACATCACCATGCCGGCCCACAGGGGCAGCAGCGAGTCAACGCCCGCGAGGAGCGCCAGCGACACCGCGCAGCCCGTCCAGGCCCACACCGCGAAGAAGCGGTCCGAGTAGTGGAGGTGGAACACGCTGGGCGCGTGCCGGAACGGCACCCGCTCGACGAACCGGGGCACGGGCAGCATGCCGCGCTCACCGAGGAGCGCGCGGAACTGCAGGGCCGCCCCCAGGAAGGCGATCAGATAGAGGACGGCAAGGGCCCGCTGGAAGAGCAGCCGGCTCAGCCAGTAGTCGGGTGCGGTCAACCACTCCATGGCTCTCGCGCTCCTGGATCGCGCGCCGGGACAGGGGCATTACTGACAATAGTGAGCGGAATCGCGTCTCACCCCCACTCGAATAATCGGGCAATTGCTGGCAAAGTGGCCCCATGGTTGATCGGGGAGCGAGCGACTCGGAAGTCCCGGACGACTGGCTCGCCCACCCGGACCCGGTCCTGGCGCTCAACCGCATGGGCACCTTCGACTGGGACCTCGACGCAGGCGCGTTCCACATGGACGCCACGGCCCACGAGATCTTCGACGTGCGCCCGGACGAGTACGACGGCAACCCCGAGAGCCTGTCGGTGCGGGTACCCCCGATGGAGGGCCGCAGACTCGACACCCTGGTCTCGCAGGCCCTCAAGGACGGCAGCGAGAACTACGGCGCCTACTTCCGCATCCGGCTGCGCGACGGCACCCTGCGCTGGACCCACACCCAGGGCTACATCCGCCGCGACGGGACGGGCCGCCCGTACCGCGTCATCGGCATCGTCCGCGACGCCACCAGTGAACTGCGCGAGATCCGCTCCCGCACCGAGCGGGCCGCGCAGGACGAGGCCCGGCGCAAGCAGACCAACGTCGTCCAGGTCATCACCGCCGCCCTGGCCCACGCCCGGACCGTCCAGGACGTGATCGATGTCCTGGAGGACACCGACGGCCTCACCCACCTCGGCGCGACCGACCTCGTCATGGGCCTGGTGGAGGCCGGACGCATCCGCCTGGTCGCCACCGGCCCCGAGGACAGCTATGTGCCCGGGACCCGGATCACCCGACTCGATGTGAAGTACCCGATGAACGAGGTCGTACGGAACCTCGTACCGCACTTCATCGAGTCCCCGGAGGAGTTCGCCGAGTCGTATCCGCTGCTGTGGCCGCACATCACCGACCTCAAGATCACCTCGGCCGCCTATCTGCCGCTGATCGTGCAGGCCCGCCCCATCGGCGCCATGGGACTCCTCTACAGCGACCGGCGGGGCTTCACCTCGGAGGAGCGCGACGTCCTCATCGCGCTCGGCAGCAGCATCGCCCAGAGCCTGCAGCGGGCCATGTTCTACGAGCAGGAGAAGGACCTCGCCGAGGGCCTCCAGCAGGCGATGCTGCCCCGGTCCATCCCCAGCGTCCCGGGCGCCGACATCGCCGTCCGCTACCGGGCCGCCTCGATCGGGGGCTCGCACGGCCGGGACATCGGGGGCGACTGGTACGACCTCATCCCGCTGCCCGGCGGCCGGGTCGGCGCGGTCATCGGCGACGTCCAGGGCCACGACACGCACGCGGCGGCCGTCATGGGCCAGCTCCGCATCGTCCTCAAGGCCTACGCCACCGAGGGGCACACCCCGGCCACCGTGATGGCCCGCGCCTCCGCCTTCCTCCATGAACTCGACACCGACCGCTTCGCGACCTGCCTGTACGCGGAGGCCGACCTGTCGACGGGGGTGGTCCAGGTGGTCCGGGCCGGGCACATAGACCCCCTGATCCGGCACACCGACGGCAACTGCCACCGGGTCACCGTGGACGGGGGGCTGCCGCTCGGGCTGTCCGCCGAGTTCGGCGGCCTCGAGTACCCGGTGACCGCCGTCGAGCTGGACCCCGGGCAGACGCTGCTGCTGTGCACCGACGGGCTCATCGAGGAGCCGGGCGCCGACCTCGACGACGGTATGCGGACGCTGAAGGCGCTGATCGCCACCGGGCCGGACGACGTCGACGACCTCGCCGACCGGCTCATCGACGTGGCGGAGGAAAGAGGCGGCGACGACGACGTGGCCCTCCTCCTGCTGCGACGCCGCAGCGGGAGCGCCGAGCAGCCGGGCGGGCGGCTCCAGCAGCACGTCGGGCCCGGCGACCCGGAGGCGCTCACCGAGGCCCGGCACATGATCGGCGCGGCGGTGCGGACCTGGGGTGCGCGCGATCGGGCCGACGAGATCGAGCTCGTCGCCGACGAACTGATCACCAACGCGCTCATGCACACGGAGGGCTCCGCGGTCGTGACGCTTCGCGCGTTGACCGGGTCCGACCGGCGGTTGCGGGTCGAGGTGGAGGACTCGTCCAGCGCGTTGCCGCGGCGGCGGGAGGCGGGGGAGTCGGGGGTGTCCGGGAGGGGGCTGCTGCTCGTCGACCGGCTGACGGATGTGTGGGGGGTGGAGGCGCGGGGTGGGGGAAAGTGTGTGTGGTGCGAGTTCGTGGTGCCGGGCGCCTAGGAACTCGGGGGGTGCGGTTCGTCGGCGGGTGCGGGTCCGGTGGGGCTTCTCGCGCAGTTCCCCGCGCCCCTGAGAAGCAGGGGCTGCGCCCCGTGCTTTTCAGGCCCGCAGGGGCCTGCTCACCCGCACCGGACCACGTACCTCATGGCACCCTTGTTGTATGCCTGAATTGCCCGAAGTGGAGGCGCTACGGGACTTCCTGGTCGGCACTCTCGTCGGCCATGAAGTCGTCCGTGTGCTGCCCGTGGCGATCAGCGTGCTGAAGACGTACGACCCGCCGGTCACCGTGTTGGAGGGGCGGGAGGTCACGGGTGTACGGCGGTACGGGAAGTTCCTCGACATCGAGGCGGACGATGGTGCGCTGCACCTCGTGACGCATCTGGCCCGGGCCGGGTGGCTGCACTGGAGGGACCGGCTGCCGGACGGTCCGCCGAAGCCGGGAGGCAAGAGTCCGCTCGCCCTGCGCGTCGCCCTGGAGACCGGCGAGGGCTTCGACCTCACCGAGGCCGGGACGCAGAAGCGGCTGGCGGTGTACGTCGTACGGGACCCGGCGGAGGTCCCGGGCATCGCCCGGCTCGGTCCGGACCCCCTCGCCGACGACTTCGACGTGACCCGCTTCGCCGGGCTGCTCGCGGGCGAGCGGCGGCAGATCAAGGGCGCGTTGCGGGACCAGAGCCTGATCGCGGGGATCGGGAACGCGTACAGCGACGAGATCCTGCACGCCGCGAAGATGTCACCCTTCAAACTGGCCTCGTCGCTGAAGCCGGAGGAGACCCGGCATCTCCACCAGGCGCTGCGCGCCACGCTCACCGAGGCCGTCGAGCGCTCCCGGGGGCTCGCGGCCGGGAGGCTGAAGGCGGAGAAGAAGAGCGGGCTCCGTGTCCACGGCCGGACCGGGGAGCCCTGCCCGGTGTGCGGTGACACCGTCCGCGAGGTCTCCTTCAGTGACTCTTCGCTGCAGTACTGCCCGACCTGCCAGACGGGCGGCAAGCCACTCGCCGACCGGCGGCTGTCACGGTTGCTCAAGTAGCGTGCCGGCGGCGGCTCGGGACCGCTGGAACAGCCCGTGAACCGGAGCCGTCCATGATCCGCAACCATTGAAGGTACGGACCAATCGAGGCCCGTTCGACGGGCCGATCCGGTGGACCGATTCAGCGCCAGGCCGGGGCCTTGAGGGTCACGAGCAGCTCGCCCTCCTGGCTGCGGACCTCGAAGTGGCTGATGTCCTCGCGCTGCATGGCGGTGCCGCCCATCATCGTGGAGGCCTCGTCGGCGCCTTCGGGGGACTTCCAGTTGGCGGCCGTCTCCTCGGAGCCGTCCTTGCCGATCGCGACGAGCCGGCAGGCGTGCGCGCCGTCGGCCTCCTTGACCTTCAGCTCGATGTCGGCACCCCAGACCCGGTCCTCGGCCGTGATCTCGGCCCACACGCCCGTCTTGGCGTCGGTGGCGGCGACGGTGTCCGGCGGCTCGCCCGGACCTGCGAGAACGGCGACGGCGGGACCGCCCACGGCGATGACCACGGACGCGGCCAGCGCGAACAGCCAGCGCCTGCGCTTCGCCCGATGTCGGGCGGCCACCTCGTCGAGCAGTCGGCCCAGCAGTCGGGGACCGGGCGCGGCGAAGGGGTGCACGGCACGCGGCGTCGCGCTGCGGTACAGCATCAGCTGCCGGGCCGCCGGCCGGAACTCGGTGACCTGTACCGCGCACTGGGGGCAGCCGCGGACATGGTCCTCGAAGTGGAACGAATCCACCTCGTCCAGCACGCCCAGCGCGAACGCGCCGACGTCGTGATGACGATCCTGGGACCACATGGCAATTCCTCGGGCCGGTGTGCGGTGGGGGTTGCTTCCTGCCCCCACCGGTACGGACCAGACCGGCGAATCACTCAAGCCCCACGACCAATGCCAACCAAAAGATTCGGAGCCCTCCGCCGCGCGGATTGGTCCGGGACCGAAAAAGATGGTTCTCCTGGGCCGGAACAGGTGGATGGCCGACACCTGAACACAGGGTCGCCGGTGCTAGAAGAGATGGATCGCCAGATGCCCGAGCGGCAGACCGAGTCGCCAGGCGGGAGTCCACACCTTCGGGCCGTCGTCCTCACCGAGGACCGCGCCCCCGCCCGGGACCGCGTCCAGGTCGGGTGCGAGCAGCTCGGTCTCCTCCAGCCAGCGCCAGGCCGAGGCCGCCAGCTCCAGGTCCGGTGACGGGCCGCCGGCCTCCAGCGCCTCGGCGGTGAAGTGCGCCATGCGCTCGCACACCCAGTCCTGCCACGGCTGGTCGTACGCCGTCAGCGACAGCCAGGTCTCCAGCTGGGTGACGACCCGGATGCCGGAGAGCTCACCGCCCGCGTCCGACAGGAAGATGGTCAGCGCCAGGGCGTCCCTCCCCGCACGGAACTCGAAGGACGTCGGCGGCATCAGGTCGCCCGTCCGCAGCAGCTCCTCGGCGATGTACTCGGCGTAGAACCACGCCATGGGCACGGCCAGTTCGCCGCCGCCGGCGCCGTCCGTGCTCTCTTGACCTCTGTGCAGCATCCCTTCCTGCCTTCCTCCGGTGCGTGCGCGTCGCCCGACCCCGGGCCTGGAGACCAAGCCCCGGGCCCTCACCCGGAACACGGATGAAGACAGCTGATTGCTCAACCGGGGTCCTCAGCAAGGCGCTTTACGGAGGTTTGACTCGGCCATGGGTTTCACCGCAGGTCGGCCGCGTATCCCGGAAGCACCCGGCGCAGGGCGCGCAGCGCGTAGTACGCGCGGGACTTCACCGTACCGGGCGGGATTCCGAGGGCTTCGGCGGCTTCCGCCACACTCGCCCCCTGGAAGTACACCTGCACCAGTACTTCGCGGTGCTCGGGAGTGAGTGTCTTCACAGCTTCGCGCACATCGAGGGTCGCCACCGACCGTTCGGCGTGATCGGCCATCACGCGGGCGTTCTCCAGCACCGCGTCGCCCACTTCGGCGGGGCGCGCCTGGCGGGCCCGCCGCGCGTCAATGGCGAGCCGCCGCCCGACGGTGAGCAGCCAGGGGCGTACGGAGTCGAAGTCGTCGGCGCGCAGCGCCTCGGGGTGTTGCCAGGCGCGCACGAAGGTCTCCTGCACCAGGTCCTCGGCGCGATGGCGGTCCCCGTCGGAGAGCCGCAGCAGCAGGGCGAAGAGGGGGCGGCCGTGTTCGCGCTGGAGCTCGGCCAGCTCGTGTTCGGCGGTCGTCCCGTTGGTGATAGTGGTTCCGGCCGTCATGGCCGTATGGGAACGCGGGGCGCTTCGCGTGGACAGGGGGCCGGTCACGGGTGTGCGGCGGGCGGTCGAACCTGTCGGCGAACGGTGCGACGAACGGTCTGCCGGTGTTTCGGGGGCTCCGCCCCCCGACCCCCGCATCGGCCCTCGGCCTCGTCCTCGAACGCCGGACGGGCTCATCGCGCATCCGTGCGCCGGTATGCCTACTTGACGGATTCGTGTGACTGTATGTGGATTCGTACCGACTCCTCATGAGATACGACCACAACGGGGTGCTCATCGATGACCGCATACCGACGGGCCACCGTCGCGGCTCTCGCCGTCCTCCTCCTCACGGCCGCCTGCCAGTACCAAGGCTCGCCCTCTCGGCCCGGGCCGTCAGCCCCAGCGGGAGATCCCCGTGCCTTCACCCTCGTCGCCTCCGGTGACGTCCTCCCGCACATGTCGATCATCGAGAAGGCGTACACGGACGCGGGTGGCGACGGATACGACTTCAGGCCGATGCTCGCGGGTGTGAAACCCGTGGTGTCCGGGGCGGACCTGGCGATCTGTCATATGGAGACGGTGTACGGGGCGGACGGGAACTACAGCGGCTACCCCACGTTCAAGTCGCCGCCGCAGGTGGCGGAGGGGCTCGCGGACACCGGGTACGACGCGTGCTCCACCGCCTCCAACCACACGCTCGACGACGGCGCGGCCGGTATCCATCGCACGCTGGACGCGCTCGATCGCGCCGGCGTGCGGCACGCGGGATCGGCGCGCACGGCGGAGGAGGCGCGGAGTCCGACGTTGATGCGTGTCAGGGGCGCGCAGGTGGCGCATCTGGCGTACACGTACGGGACGAACGGCATTCCGCTGCCGGTGGACCGGCCCTGGGCCGTGAATCTGATCGACCGCGAGCGGATTCTCGCGGACGCGCGGGCCGCCCGGCAGGCGGGCGCGGAGGTCGTGGTGGTGTCGCTGCACTGGGGGACCGAGTGGCAGGACGCTCCGGACGCGCAGCAGCTGAGCCTGGGGGAGGAGCTCACCGCGGCGGCCACCCACGGGCGGCCCGACATCGATCTGATCCTCGGCACGCACGCACATGTCCCGCAGGCCTACGAGAAGGTCAACGGGACCTGGGTCGTCTACGGGATGGGCGACCAGATCGCGGGGACGATGTACAACCACTCGGGGGCCGTGGACCCACGCGGCAACCAGGGCACCCTGGCCCGCTTCACCTTCGCCCCGCCCGCGCGCGAGGGCGGCCGGTGGACGGTGACGAAGGCCGAGTTCGTGCCGCAGTGGTTCGACCTGGGCTCGGGGCGGGTCGTCGACCTCAACTCCGCGATCACGTCCGGGGCGGGGGCGGACATCACCTCCGTACGCGACCGTATCCGCGACGTCGTCCTCAGCCGGGGCGCGGCGCAGGACGGGCTGGTCATGGGGAGGTAGACACCGCGCGGGCTCCTCGGCCGTGGGTACGGTGCCACTGCCGGGGGTCTACGGCACGACCGTCACCGGCCAGCGGCCCGCCTTCACCAGGCGGAGCGCCACCGAGCCGACGAAGCGGTGGCCGGCCTGCTGGGAGGCGCCGACCACGACCGCGTCCGCCTTGAGCCGGTCCGCCGCGGTCACGAGGCCGTTGTACGGGTCGCCGCGGAAGGTGTGGAACTCCCAGCGCACCTCGAAGATCCCCTTCACCTGCTCGGCGGCCTCCCGGATCTCCGCGACCAGGTGCGCGGCGATCTCGTCGGTCGTGCCGGCCACCGGCACGCCGAGCGCCGCACTGGCCGCCAGGAGCGGCTGCACGTACACGATGGCGAGCAGCGCGTGCTGGCGGCGGGCGAGGCCGGCCGCGTAGGCCACGGCGCGCAGGGAGGAGTCGGAGCCGTCCAGTCCGACGAGGACGACCTTGGGCCCGTCGGTGCCCCGTTCGAACCGCTGTGCTTGCTGATCGCTCACGGTCGCGAGGCTATCCGAGCGCCCTGGCCCCGGCGGACGCCGGGCGGTCACCGAGAGCGCGGAAAACTACTCTCATCGGGTGTTTTCATGCCGCCGCACCGGTGTCGTGGTGGTGCGCCGTTCCGGAATTGGTCGACTGATGAGTCATGACGAAGGATCAGATGTTCACGCGGCGGCGCCTGTTGCTCGGCGGCGCCGCCCTGCTGGGCGCGGCCGGTACCGCGGGCGCCGCCGCTCTGCTCGTCGGCGACGGGGCCTCCGGTCCGGCCCCGGGCCGTGCCGCCGGTCCGGCAGCCGGTCCGGGGACCCGCCGGGCGCTCAAGCCCTCCGCGTACCGCCTTGAGCCCATCGCCGGGCACGGCCCGCCCACCCGGCGCCGCACCCTCGTCCGGGCCGCCGTCCGGCGCGAGCCGTTCCTGAAGGTGGACGGGCGCGGCCGCAGCATGGTGCTGACCTTCGACGACGGGCCCGATCCGCGCTACACCCCCGACATCCTGCGCATCCTCCGCGACCACGACGTCCGGGCGACGTTCTTCGTGTGCGGCGAGATGGCGGTCCAGCACAAGGACCTCCTGCGGGAGATGGCCTACGACGGCCATGTGGTCGGCAACCACACCTGGTCCCATCCGCTGCTCACCACCCTTTCCCGGTCCAGGATCCACGCGGAGATGGCCCGCACCTCCGAGATCATCGAGGAGGCGTACGGCGAACCGCCGCTGTGGTTCCGTGCCCCGTACGGCGCCTGGAACCGGGCCGCGTTCCAGCTGGGCGCCGAACTCGGCATGGAGCCGCTGGGCTGGACCGTGGACACCCTCGACTGGCGGACCCCGGGCGCGCACACCATCGCCGAGCGGGTGGAGAAGGGCGCGGGCCCCGGTGTCGTCGTGCTCGCCCACGACGCGGGCGGCGACCGCTCACAGAGCGTACGGGCGCTGCGCGAGTATCTTCCCGATCTGCTGGACGCCGGTTATCGCATCACCGTGCCGCGGCGGACATACACGTAGCGCCGGGTGGGCTTTCGCCCGCCCGGCCGGGGAACACTCAGCGCACCTCGACCAGGCGGGCGAAGACGACGACGTTCCCGTCGTAGCCGTTCTGCTGGGAGAAACCGCCCCCGCAGGTGATGACCCGCAATTCGGGAATCCCGCTGTTCCCGTAGACCCGGTCACCCGGGAAGTTGTTCTTCTCGAAGACCTCGATGCCGTAGATCTCGAACACGGCGGTCTTTCTGTCCGCGCGCCGGATCTCGACCTTGCTGCCCTTCTTCAGCGCCCCGAGTCCGTAGAACACCGCGGGCCCCTGATCGTTGTCGACATGCCCGACGACGACGGCCGTGCCCTTCTCGCCGGGGGAGACCGCGCCGGTGAACCAGCCCGCGAGGTTCTTGTCGTGGGCCGGCGGCGCGTCCACCCAGCCCTCCGCGTCCAGCCCGACGGGCACGGCCGGCGCGTCGACCTGGATCGAGGGGATCCGCACCCGGTCGACCATGGCGTACGGCAGCGGGTCGGGGACATTGGTGAAGGTGCCGTGGGATGCGCCGCGGGTGTCGGCGGCCGCCGCGGACGCGGGCTGCGGTGGCCCCACGTCGAATTCCCCCGAACCATTCCGGATGAGAGCGAGACCGGTCAGCAGAACAAGCGCTATCACGCCCCATGGAGCACGCTTCTTCCGCCGCTCCTCCCATTCGACCTCGGCCGGTCCGGACGAAGACATTCGCCATCCCCTCTCGACACGGCCGTCGCCGCGTCCGTCGCGCATACGACAAACGCTAAGCGTGCCGCAACGCGACGGCGACGGGGCAGGTGCGAACGGGTGGCGGTGAAGAGGAGTCCTGCGCCATCCGAGTTGCCGTCGACCAGAATTTTCTGACGGTCCGTGACCTGCGGCGATATCCGATCGTATGGAGATATCCCGGTGTGTCCGCTCACCAGGACGGACCAGCGCCGACATGCGGGTCCGCGCACGGCAACCGAGGGTCTTTCTGGGAGGCGCTTTCTCGCCGATCGACCGGGGACGGGTCCCGGGGCGTCTTCCGCGGAGGATCACATGCGTACTACTCGTGCCCTGGCGGCCTCGGCCGCCGCGGTCGCCCTGGTCGGCCTCGCCGCGCCGACGGCCGCCGCCTGGGACCAACCGAGCTCGGTCACGGCCGCCCCCAGCTCCGTCGCCCGTGGTGGGCAGCTCGTCCTCACCGTCAGCGGCGGTGACGCCTGCACGATGACCGGGAGCACGATCAGCTCGAACGCCTTCCCCACCACCAACCTCACTTCCATGGGCGGCACCACCGCCACGGCCACGGTCCGGGTCAACTCCAACGCCAGCCCCGGCTCGTACAGCGTCACCACCCACTGCGAGGGCAAGCGCAAGACGTTCAACGGTGTCTTCACCGTCATCGGCGGCGTCCGCGGCGGTCTCGGCGGCAGCAGTTCCACCGGGGCCACGCCGACCGACATCGCGATCGGCGGCGGACTGGTGACCGCGGCGGTCGTCGGCGGTGGCGTGTTCTGGATGCGCCGCCGCTCCGAGAACAAGATCTGAGCGAGAGGAACGGCGGTCAGGCGGAGCCGCGGCCGTTGCTCCGCACAGGGGGCCCGGCACGCGTACGGCCGGGGGACGGACGCGGCGTGGCGTCCGTCCCCCGGCCGTATCGACGGGCTTGAGCGGCCGTCACCCGCGCACGTTCGGGAACAGGGTCAGGAACGGGTCCGCCGTGGCCGAGAGTCCCCGGCTGTAGGGCGCGTCGAAGTCCCAGACGAGGAACAGCAGGAAGGCGATGAGGGCGGAGAACAGACCGGCGAGGATCAGCTCGCGCGCCGTACGCCGGATCTGTAGGGCGAACACCATGCCGACCGTCACGACGGCGCCGATGATGAGGCCGAACCAGACCACACCGGGCATCGTCTCGCCGGTGGAGTCCGCGCGGCTGCCGCGCGCCGCGTCGGCCGCCGCCACCTGGTCGAGCAGCGGCTGGTAGGACTGCGCCTCGAAGTCGCTGCGCGGTTCGTAGTCGGTGACGTCGTGACGGACGGTCGCGAACAGCTCGGTGCCGCGCTCGGTCACCTCGCCCTTCTCGGCCATGACCTTCCACTCGGTGGTCACCACATGGCCGACATACGCGTCGATGTCGCCGCGGATGCGGTCGCGCACGTCCTCGGGGTACACCCGCACCCGCTCGCTGATCTCGTGCAGGGCCTGCGCCTCCGCCTGGACCTGGTCCTGCGCGGCGCTGCGGGCCTCCCAGACACCGGCGATGGCGAGGCCCAGGACGATGGCGTACACCACGCCGATCATCATGGTGATGTACTCGATGACGTCCGGGGTCTCGGACGGGTCCTCGTCCGCGGGTGCGGCGTGATGCCGTACTACGGCCACGATGAGGACGACGACGCAGGCCGCCCCCATCGCGAGGGTGAGAACAAGCCATTCCGACAAGAGGTTCCTCCAGGGGTCAGCGCGGACGCAGGGCGGCGGCGGCGAACACCGCGGGCACGGTGACGAGCAGGGCGAGCGAGACGAGGGACGGACCGGAGCGCTTGGCCTGCGAGCGGGCCGGCGTCCGGTACGGCGGATAACTCACCGGGGTCGGCGAGGCCTCGGGACTCGCGCTCGGCGTGGGCTTCGGCTTCGGGGCGGGGACGGGCCGGGGCGCCTCGGTGACGGGCGGCGGAGGCGGCGGTGGTGGCGCGGGCCTCGGCGGCGGCGTGGGCGTCGGTGTCGGTGGGGGGTCCGGGGCGGGGTCGGGTGTGGGGGCGGGCGTGGACGGCGGTGGCTCCGGCGGGGGAGTCGGGGTGGGCGTCGGCTCCGGCGGGCACGTCGGCTCCGGCGGCGGATCGGGGGTGGGGGACGGCGTGGGCGTGGGTGTGGTCTCCGGAACCGGCTCGCAGGAGTCGGTGCCCCCGATCGCCACGGCGACCGCGCCGCCGCTGTCCGGGCCGAGAGAGGCGTACGCACAGGCGTCGGCGACCGCCGTGCCGCTCGGCGCTCCGGTGAGAAGCCAGGTGAGTGCGAGCAGGGCCGACAGCCGCAGGGCGAGAGCGGATCGGGTCCGCTGGGGTCCTTGCACGTCGGAGATCATCCGTGCTCACGCGCCCGCGTAAGCCGGAGCACTGGAGGGATTGCTCCGAAGGAGCGAAAAACGGCCCCGAAGGTTTGAGTGTGGGCGTCGGACGCTGACCCCCTTTCGATTCCTCCGCAGGCCGTGCCACGAACCGCGTCACAGACTTCGGAAAGAAATTCGTGCCGCGTTGAACACTTCAGCCACTCCCGCCCGTACCTAGGGCCAGCGAGCGGCGCAGTAGGGCGCTGCAACACCCACCGGAATCACGGGGAGTTGGAATGAAGACCTCCTGGCGGAGCGCCTCACTCGTAGCCACCGCTGCGGCTGTGCTGGTGCTGACGACTGCATGCGGTCAGGAACAGGGGTCCACGTCCTCGCAGAACGTGGGCGCCGCTTCCACCCCGACGCTCGGCGCCGGCACCATCGCCGGTGCGGGTACGGCGGGCGCGGGCACGGCCGGTGCGGGTACGGCGGGCTCCGGTACGTCGGACCAGGCCCAGTCGACCACCGCGGCCTCCGCGGGTCAGCTGACCGTGTGGAACAGCGACGAGTACGGCAAGGTCCTCACGGACAGCGCCGGACGCACCCTGTACCGCTTCGACAAGGACTCGTTCGAGCCGCCGAAGACGACCTGCGAGGGCGAGTGCGCCACCACCTGGCCGCCGGTGCCCGCCTCGGGCGCCACCGCCGCCCAGGGTGTCGACAAGGCACTGCTCGGCGAGGTCAGCCGCCCCGACGGCACCAAGCAGCTGACGGTCGGCGGCTGGCCCATGTACTACTTCGCCAAGGACACCAAGGCCGGTGACATCAAGGGCCAGGGCCTCAAGGGCACTTGGTTCGCCTCGGACCCCAACGGCAAGAAGGCCTCCACCAAGGGCGGCGGAGCCGGCACCGGTGGCGCGGGCGACGCCGGTGGCGAGGCGGTCGAGCAGGCCGGCCTGACCACCCGCAAGGACGCCAAGCTCGGCGAGATCGTCGTCGACAAGAACGGCATGACGGTCTACCGGTTCATGAAGGACACGCAGTGGCCGATGTCGACGGCGTGCACCGGCGCCTGCCTCGACAAGTGGCCGGTCGTCGCCCCTGTCGACAAGAACGACACCGAGGGCATCCTGCTGAAGGGCTACACGGTCTTCGACCGTCCCGACGGCATCAAGCAGCAGACGATCAACTGCATCCCGCTCTACACCTTCGCCAGCGACAAGGCCCCGGGTGACACCAACGGCCAGGGTGTGGGCGGTACCTGGTTCGCCATCAACGGCGACGGAGAGCCGATCGGCGCGAAGAAGTAAGGATCACCTTCCACAGAGAAGAACGCCGGACGCACCACACCGGCGCGGCCGATCCGGGTCCGCCCCCTCCGCAGCACCGCGGAGGGGGCGGACCGCTTGGCATGCCCGGGCACGGCCGAACAGGCGGGCGTGGGCGCGGTGTTGGGGATCGGGGAACTGTCGGGTAGCCGAACCGGCATGGTCGGGGCGCCGGTTGGGCATGTGCCATCGGCAGTGAGCTTGAACGGACGGTCATTTTCCGTTTTTACTCGCTCCTTCGGCGGACGATCAGTAGCCTCAGCTCGAACACCGGATCGCCTACGCCACCCCCGACGCGTTGGAGAACACAGATGGAGCGTCCCGCCTGGGCTCCTCGGAGCATCGACATCTCGATGCCGTCCGTGGCCCGGATGTACGACTACTACCTGGGCGGTTCGCACAACTTCGAGGTCGACCGGGAAGCGGCCCGCAGGGCCATGGAGTTCATGCCGGGCCTGCCCAAGATCATGCAGGCGAACCGGGCGTTCATGCGCCGCGCCGTGCGGTACGCGGCCGGCTCGGGCATCACCCAGTTCCTGGACGTCGGATCCGGGATCCCCACCTTCGGAAATGTGCACGAGGTCGCCCAGGGCGCCAGCCCCGGCGCACGGGTCGTCTATGTCGACCACGACCCCGTCGCCGTAGCACACAGCCAGGCGGTTTTGGAGGGGGACGACGACACGGACGTGGTCGCGGCCGACCTCCGCAAGCCCCGGGACATCCTCACGAGCCCCCGTGTTGAGCGACTCATCGACCTGAACCGCCCGGTGGCGCTGCTCCTGGTTGCCATACTGCACTTCGTGGAGGACACGGACGACCCGTACGGAGCGGTGGCCGAG
Organism: Streptomyces sp. CA-210063; assembly: GCF_024612015.1. Classification (NCBI taxonomy): domain Bacteria; kingdom Bacillati; phylum Actinomycetota; class Actinomycetes; order Kitasatosporales; family Streptomycetaceae; genus Streptomyces; species Streptomyces sp. CA-210063. The sequence goes on along the minus strand of NZ_CP102512.1, from coordinate 847,192 downwards.
CTGCGCGACGCGCTCGCGCCCGGCAGCGTACTCGTCGTCTCGCACGCCTCCTTCGAAGGGATCCCGCTCCCCCAGGAGCGGGCCGAGGGCGCGGTGGACGTGTACAAGGACATTCGCAATCCGCTGATCATGCGCTCTCGCGACGAGATCGCGCGGTTCTTCGAGGGGTACGACATGGTGGAACCCGGACTGGTGCCGATGGCGAAGTGGCGGCCCGACACGGCTCCGGAGGACGAGGATCCGTACGCCTTCTCGGGGTTCGCCGGAGTGGGGACCAAAGCGTGAGGGCGGAGCCGGACGGGCCGGAGGACAGACTTCGCCGGTTCGCGACGATCTGGAGCCGCGCGGTCTACCCCGCCACCTCCACGTCGCTGACCCGGCCCGAGTTCGAGGAACGACTTCTGCCGCTGGCCCGCGTGCTCAGCGAGGCGCTGCGGGCCAGGACGTACGACGCCGAGGCGGGCAGGGCCATCGGCGCCGCCCTGGTCGAGGCGCACTGCACCGAACCCGAGGCGCTCAGCCGGACCCTGGACTGTGTCGACGCCTACCTGGTGCTCTACTGCGGCGGTGACGGACCCCAGGACGATCTGCGGGCCCGCGCCGCGCGGCTGCAGTCCGCGATGGCCGCCGGATACGCCGAGGCGCTGCGGCAGCGGACGCTGGCCGAGCAGGAGGCGATCGCCCGCGCGGCGCTGGAGGCCCAGGGCGCGGTGGCCCGGGCGCTGCACGCGACCGAGGCCCGTTTCCGCGCGGTGTTCGAGGGCGCCGCCATAGGCATCGGCATCGCCGACCTCGAAGGCAACATCCTCCAGGTCAACGGCGCGCTGCTGCGTATGTTCGGTGTCACCGAGCAGGCGATGCGCGGGCGCAGTGTCACCGAGTGGACCCACCCCGACGACGCGCCCCAGGTCTGGCGCCTGTACGACGAACTGGTCCGCGGTGAACGCGAGCACTACCACGCCGAAAAGGCGTTCTACCGACCTGACGGAACGGTCCTGTGGACCAACCTGACGGTGTCCCTGCTGCGTGACGCGGACGGCCGGCCCCAGTACCAGCTGGCCCTCATGGAGGACACCACCGAGCGCCGTCTGCTCAACCTCCGCCTCCGCTACGAGGCCACCCATGACGCGCTCACCGGGCTGCCCAACCGCACCCTGTTCTTCGAGCGTCTGGAGAAGGCCCTCGCGGCGGGCGACGGCCAGCGCTTCGGCCTGTGCTATCTCGACCTCGACGGCTTCAAGACCATCAACGACAGCCTCGGCCACGCGGCCGGCGACCGGCTGCTCGTCGAGGTCGCCGACCGGCTGCAGTCCTGCGCGACCGCGCCCGGCGAGATGGTCGCCCGGCTCGGCGGCGACGAGTTCGTGGCCCTGACCACCGGCACCGACACCGAACGCGAGGTCGACGAACTCGCCGACCGCATCATGAACGCGCTGGTCACGCCGGTCCGCATCGAGGGCCGGGAGCTGCTGGTCCGCGGCAGCATCGGCATCGTCGAGGGCCCGGCGGGGGAGCGCGGCCCGGCGGAGGTGCTGCGCAGCGCCGACATCACGATGTACCGGGCCAAGTCGGCGGGCGGCAACCGCTACGAGATGGCCGACGCCGAGGCCGACGCCCGCGCGATCACCCGGCACGGACTCACCACCGCCTTGCCCGCCGCCCTGGACCGGGGCGAGTTCTTCATCGAGTACCAGCCGCTGGTCCACCTCGGCGACGGCACGGTACGCGGCGCCGAGGCCCTGGTCCGCTGGCTGCATCCGCAGCACGGCGTCCTCGGTCCCGACCGTTTCATCCCGCTCGCCGAGCGCACCGGCCTGATCGTGCCGCTCGGCCGCTGGGTCCTGGAGCAGTCGGTGCGCCAGGCCCGCGCATGGCAGGAACGGCACGGCGGTACGGGAGCGACCGGCCCGCTGCGGGTCAATGTCAATCTCTCCCCGTGCCAGCTGACCCACCCCGGCCTGGTCCAGGACACCGTCGACATCCTGGAGCGCGCGGGCCTCGAACCCGACGCCCTCTGCCTGGAGGTCACCGAGTCCGCCCTGATCGGCGCCGACGACGACCTGCTCAAACCCCTGCGCAGGCTCTCCGAGATGGGCGTCGACATCGCCCTCGACGACTTCGGCACCGGCTACTCCAACCTCGCCAATCTGCGCCGACTGCCGGTCCGCGTCCTGAAGTTGGACCGCTCCTTCACCCAGAGCATGCAGCAGTTCCCGGCCGACCCCGTCGACCTGAAGATCGTCGAGGGGATCGTCTCCCTCGCCCACAGCCTCGATCTCGCGGTCACCGTCGAGGGCGTCGAGACCGGCGCCCAGGCCGAACAACTGCGGATACTGGGCTGCGACACGGCCCAGGGCTGGTACTACGCCCGCCCGGGCCCACCGGAGCGCCTGCACGAACTGGCGCTGGTGGACGCGACGGGATAGGAGCCGCTGTCGCTCGACGGGGCCTGCAGCGCCGTTAAGGGGCGCGGGGAACTGCGCGACCAGCCACAGCGAACCCGCAGACCCGAACGGCGACCACGCTCAATGGCGCTGCCGGAACAACCGCGCACGCTCACCGCTCCACCAACATCCGCTGCAACTCCCGCGCGGCCCGAGGCGGAGCCACATCGCTGCGGTGGGCCAGCGCGATGGTGCGGTGCAGCCCGGGGCGGGCCAAGGGGGTGACCCTCAGGCCCCGCCCCGCGCGGGTGGCGACCATGCGGGGGACGACGGCGACGCCCAGCCCCGCCCGGACGAACCCCAGGACCGCGTCCATCTCGCCGCCCTCCACCGCGAAGTCCGGCTCGAACCCGGCGGAGCGGCACGCGGCGACGGTGAGTTCGCGCAGGTCGTAGCCGTGCCGGAACATGACCAGACGCTCGCCCTCCAGGTCGGGGATGCGGACGGTACGGCGGCCGTCGCCGGGCCTCGACGCATCCGGGGAGGACACCACCACCAGGTCCTCGCGCAGCAGCTCCACCGTGGTCAGGGCCGGGGAGGGCGTGGGAAGGGGGAGGACGACCAGGGCCAGGTCGAGGGCGCCGCGCGCGAGCTGCCGTACGAGGTCGTGGGAGCCGCCCTCCTCGATCAGTAGCCGGATGCCGGGATAGCGGTCGTGGAAGGCGCGCAACACGTCGGGCAGCAGGCCGGTGCACAGGCTCGGGGTCGCGCCGAGCCGGACCCGGCCCCGGCGCAGCTGCACCAGCTCCTGCACCTCGTGCCGGGCCGTGTCCGTGTCGGCGAGGATGCGGCGGGCCAGCGGCAGCAGCGCCTCACCGGCGTCGGTCAGCGTGATGTTGCCGCGCGCCCGCTGGAAGAGGTCCGCCCCCAACTCCCGTTCCAGCGCCTTGATCTGCTGGGACAGCGACGGCTGCGCCACATGGACCAGCTCGGCGGCCCGGGTGAAATGCCTGGTCTCGGCGACCGCCACGAAGTACTGGAGCTGCTGGAACTGCATCCCTCCACGATACGGGACGATAGTTTCCGGCTATCGAATCGAGCTGTTTCATGTCTTGGACCGATGGGGTGAAGCGGTTCTAGCGTCTGTTCCATGGCTCTGGCAACGCGGACGGAACGGACGGAACGAAAACCGTCCATGGCGCGCACGGTGTGGGACAGCTCCCTCGGCAAGAAGACGGTCATGGCCGTCAGCGGTCTGATCATGCTCGCCTACCTGGTCGTCCATATGCTGGGCAACCTCAAGATCTTCTTCGGCTCGGACGAGTTCAACGGCTACGCGCACTGGCTGCGCACCCTCGGCGAGCCCTTCCTGCACCACGAATGGGCCCTGTGGATCGTCCGCGTGGTCCTCGTCGCTGCGGTCGTCGCCCACGCCACGGCCGCCTACCAGCTCAGCCGCCGCGACATCAAGGCCCGGCCGAACAAGTACGTCCACACCAAGCGCCGGGCGAGCTACGCGACCCGCACCATGCGGTGGGGCGGCATCATCCTCGGCCTGTTCATCGTCTGGCACATCCTCGACCTGACGACCGGCACCGTCCACCCGAACGGCTTCGAGGCAGGTCACCCGTACCAGAACGTGATCGACACCTTCTCCACCTGGTACGGCAACACCCTCTACATCGTCGCGATGCTCGCGCTCGGCCTGCACATCCGGCACGGCTTCTGGAGCGCCGCGCAGACCCTCGGCGCCGGCAGCCGCACCCGCGACCGCGCCCTGAAGACCATCGCCAACGTCCTCGCGCTGCTGCTCACGGTCGGCTTCGTCGCCGTACCCGTGGGCGTCATGACCGGAGTGGTGAGCTGAACATGACTACGTCCTCCGAGTATGTGGACTACGAGACCGGCGAGCCCGTCGCCGACGCCAAGGCGCCCGCCGGCCCCATCGACGAGCGCTGGGACAAGCGCCGCTTCGAGGCCAAACTGGTCAACCCCGCCAACCGCCGCAAGCACACCGTCATCGTCGTCGGCACGGGCCTCGCCGGCGGCTCGGCGGGCGCCACGCTCGCCGAACAGGGCTACCACGTCGTCCAGTTCTGCTACCAGGACTCCCCGCGCCGCGCCCACTCCATCGCCGCGCAGGGCGGCATCAACGCCGCGAAGAACTACCGGAACGACGGTGACTCCGTGCACCGGCTGTTCTACGACACCGTCAAGGGCGGCGACTTCCGGGCCCGTGAGTCGAATGTGCATCGGCTCGCCCAGATCTCGGTGGAGATCATCGACCAGTGCGTGGCGCAGGGGGTGCCGTTCGCCCGGGAGTACGGGGGGCTCCTCGACACGCGGTCCTTCGGCGGCGTACAGGTCTCGCGGACCTTCTACGCCCGTGGGCAGACGGGGCAGCAGCTCCTGCTCGGTGCCTACCAGGCCCTCAGCAGGCAGATCGCCGCCGGGAACGTGGAGATGCGTCCCCGGACCGAGATGCTCGACCTGATCGTGATCGACGGACGGGCGCGCGGAATCGTGGCGCGGGATCTGATCACGGGGAAGATCGACACGTACTTCGCGGACGCCGTGGTGCTGGCGAGCGGTGGGTACGGGAACGTCTTCTACCTGTCGACGAATGCCATGAACTCCAACGCGACCGCCGTGTGGCGGGCGCACCGGCGGGGTGCGCTGTTCGCGAACCCCTGCTTCACGCAGATCCATCCGACGTGCATTCCGCGCACCGGCGACCATCAGTCCAAGCTGACGCTGATGAGCGAGTCGCTCCGCAACGACGGGCGGATCTGGGTGCCGAAGGCCCCGGGCGACACCCGCCCGGCCAACAAGATCCCCGAGGACGAGCGCGACTACTACCTGGAGCGGATCTACCCGTCCTTCGGCAACCTCGTGCCCCGTGACATCGCCTCCCGCGCCGCGAAGAACGTGTGCGACGAGGGCCGGGGAGTGGGGCCCGGTGGGCAAGGTGTCTACCTCGACTTCGCCGACGCCATCGAGCGGATGGGGCGCAAGGCCGTCGAGGCCAAGTACGGCAACCTCTTCGACATGTACCAGCGGATCACCGACGAGGATCCGTACGAGGTGCCGATGCGGATCTACCCGGCCGTGCACTACACCATGGGCGGGCTGTGGGTGGACTACGACCTCCAGACCACCGTCCCCGGCCTGTTCGCGATCGGTGAGGCCAACTTCTCCGACCACGGGGCCAACCGGCTCGGCGCGTCGGCGCTGATGCAGGGCCTCGCCGACGGGTACTTCGTCCTCCCGGCGACGATCAACGACTATCTCGCCCGGCATCCGAAGCAGGACGGGATCGGCCGCGAACACCCCGTGGTCCAGGAGGTGTTGGCCGAGACCGAGGACCGGCTGAACCTGCTGCTCGCCGTCGACGGCGACCGTACGCCCGACTCCTTCCACCGTGAACTCGGTGAGCTGATGTGGGAGTTCTGCGGCATGGCCCGTACCGACGGCGGGTTGCGGAAGGCTCTGGAGCGGATTCCGCAGATCCGCGAGGAGTTCTGGCGACGCATCAAGGTGCCGGGGACGGGCGAGGAGTTCAACCAGTCCCTGGAGAAGGCCAACCGGATCGTCGACTACCTCGAACTCGCCGAGCTGATGTGCCTCGACGCGCTGCACCGCGGCGAGTCCTGCGGCGGTCACTTCCGTGAGGAGTCCCAGACGGCCGACGGCGAGGCGGAGCGCCGGGACGAGGAGTTCTCCTACGCCGCCGCCTGGGAGTTCACGGGTACGGGCACGGCCCCCGTGCTGCACAAGGAAGACCTCGTCTTCGAGTACGTCCATCCCACCCAGCGGAGCTACGCATGAGGCTCACCCTGCGCGTATGGCGGCAGCGTGCCGCCGACGCCGACGGCGCCATGTCCACGTACGAGGTGGACGACATCTCGCCCGACATGTCCTTCCTGGAGATGCTCGACACGCTCAACGAGGAACTGATCCTGCGCGGTGAGGACCCGGTGGCCTTCGACCACGACTGCCGCGAGGGAATCTGCGGGGCGTGTTCGCTGGTCATCAACGGGGACGCGCACGGGCCGGAGCGGACGACGACGTGTCAACTGCACATGCGGTCCTTCTCGGACGGCGACACGATCGATGTCGAGCCGTGGCGTGCGTCGGCGTTCCCGGTGATCAAGGACCTGGTGGTGGACCGGTCGGCGTTCGATCGGATCATCCAGGCCGGGGGGTACATCACGGCGCCGACCGGGGCCGCGCCGGAGGCGCACGCGACGGCTGTGCCGAAGCCGGACGCCGACTTCGCTTTTGAGCACGCGGAATGTATCGGGTGTGGGGCTTGTGTGGCCGCGTGTCCCAATGGGGCGGCGATGTTGTTCACGTCGGCCAAGGTGAACCATCTGAATGTGTTGCCGCAGGGGGCGCCCGAGCGGGAGACGCGGGTGCTGGACATGGTGGCTCAGATGGATGAAGAGGGGTTCGGGGGGTGCACGTTGGCGGGGGAGTGTGCCACGGCTTGTCCCAAGGGGATTCCGTTGGTGTCCATCACCGGGATGAACAAGGAGTGGCTGCGGGCCGCTCGTCAGGCCGGGAAGCGGTAGCGCCGTAGGGGGCTTGTCGTTTTCGGGCCGCGGGTTCGGTTGTGGCTGGTCGCGCCCACGCGGCGGAGCCGCATATCGATGCAGCCCCGCGCCCCTTGGGGCGCTTCAGTGAAACGTTCGCCGAAAGGTGCGGACGGGCGGGGCCGGGTGTGGTGCTCAATCCCGGTCCCGCCAAGGTTTCTTGGGCGGGATCGTCAGCGCCTCGTCCAGCAGGGCGCGGAATTCCTCGTCCTGGAGGACTGCCTGGTAGTCGGCGCACGGCGAGAGGCGGTGATCCTGGTCTCGGAGGATGCGCAGGGCGGCCTCGGTGGCGGGGGTGAGCGTGCGGAAGCGGATGAGCGTGCGTAGTGCGTCCTGGAACGTGCCGTACCAGTCGCCGCCGGCTGTGAACGCCAGGATCTCCTCCTCCAGGGACGGCAGGGCGGGCCCGGGGTCGCCTGTGATCGACCACAGGGCGATCGCCGCCTGTGTCCTGATCCAGCCCTCGCCGGCCGTCAGGGCGTAGCGCACCCGGTCGGTGTACGGCGCGGCCTCGGCGCCGAAGTCGGCGAGGCGGCCGGCCATGCCGATGAAGGGCTTCTCCCCTACGGCCGACAGGCTTTCGCCGACGGCCCGCAGCGCCTCGGCCGGGTCGGCGCCGCCGATGCGCCAGAGGGCCCAGAGCAGGAACGGGTGATTACCCGGAGGCTCCAGGGCCATGCGCTCGCGCAGGGCGGGCGCGGCGGAGACGGCGGCCGGGCCCATGGCCACCAGGGCCTCGGTGGCGCCGTACCAGTTGAAGCGGTCGGCCACGAAGGCCGTGATCTCCGGCAGGGCGGGCAGCGCGTCCGTCTCCCAGGCCTTGAGGGTCGCCAGGAAGTCGGACGTCAGGGCGCCGTGTGCGTCGGGGTCGGTCAGGTCGCGGCGGAGTTCCTCGCGTATCGACGGCAGGAGGGCGTCCGCGTGGGCGCGGAGCGGGGCCAGGACGTCCACGATCTCGGGGCGGCGGGGTTCGCCACCGCTGTAGGCGCGGCTGTACTGCTCGCGGAACGGTGCGCAGAGCCGGTCGACCAGGCCGGGCAGTGCCCGTGGATCGTCCATCCGGGTCAGCGCCCAGCAGGCATGTTCGCTGACGGCGCCCTCCAGGAATTCCGCCTCGCCCGAGTCGTCGAGCAGACCGGCCAGTCGATCGGCGTACGCCGTGGCCCGGGGGCCCAGCATGCCGAGGAGATGGGCCGCCCTGACGCGTACCGAGGGGTCCGGATGATCCAGCGCACCGCCCGCCAGCGGCAGCACCGCGGGTTCCACGGACCGGCGGGAGACCAGCAGCAGGAGGCAGCGGTCCAGCACGGCCCGCAGCAGATCGGCGTCCGCGCCGGGTTCCGCCGCCGAGGACAGCCGGGTCAGGAACCCCAACTGCTGGGCGGGTGTCTCGTCGAACAGGACGGCCGTCCAGTACGCGACGCTCTCGCGGTCGAAGGGGTGCTCGTAGTCCCGCTCGTACCAGACGGTCCCCCAACGCGGGCGCGCGCCGGGGTCGGTGAGCGCCTCCAGCAGCAGATCCAGCTCGCGGACCGGCACCTCGGTGTCCAGCTCCGCGTAGGCCACCACGGCCGCGGCCCGCAGGACGGGGTCGGGGTCCTTCAGCAACGCGTCCAGGACGGCACGGGTCTCGGTGACCGTCGTGGTCCCGGCGCCGGGGGCCGTCGCGAGACGGCCCAACGCGAACAGCACCGGCAGCCGGACCGAGAGGTCCCGCTCGGTCCGCCACCGCTCCAGGAGCCGACCGGGGCCGTCCGCCAGCCCGATGGCCTCCCGGCGTACCGCCGGATCGGGGTCGGCGAGCAGGGACTGCACCGCCTGGTGGGCATGTCGCCAGGCCTCGGGCCAGCCCGGGTCGACCGACTCCGGCGGGGCCTGCTCCTGCGCCTGGGACAGGAACACGAGCAGTTCCACGAGGGTCCCACGTGCGCCCGTCCGGGGATCGGTGGCGAGCGCGACGACGAACGGCAGGGCGGCCGTGGCGACCGAGGAGACGCCGTTCACCGATGTCCCCAGGTGATCGAAGAGTGGCCGACAGTCGTCCTCGGTCGACTCCGGCCCTTTGCGGAACAACCGGCGCAGCATCCGACGCACTTCCCTGGGCAGGACGTTCGGATCGATCGACTCCAGCCGGTCCCCCGGCACCCCGTCCAGTGCCTCCGCCGACAGCTCCGCCACTCGTACATCCCCGTTCGTCGATCAGTTCGTCAATGAGACGGTTTTCCGGGCCGGAAGGTTGCCCCCCGGTAACGGGCCGGTCACCGCCGTTCGCCGGTCACCGCCGCGACACCCGCCCGTCGACGGAGTCGGACGCCCCGGACACCTGGTCCGAGCCGTTCAACCTCCGCACATCCGGGCTCTCGCAACCGGTCACGCGCGTGTCAGTCGGCGTCGGAAGAACTAGGGCGGCGGACCGCACGTCCCCAGGTCCGTCCCTGACGCCGCCGAGTCGGCCCGTGACCAGGAGATGCCATGACCGCCTCCACCCTCGACAGCCCGCCCCAGTCGATGGCCCCCACCCGCTACACCGTCACCCTGGCCCGCAGCGAGGAGGACGTCCGTGCCGCTCAGCGGCTGCGGCACGATGTGTTCGCCGGGGAGATGGGCGCCCTGCTGGCGGGCCCGCAGCCGGGGCTCGACGCCGACCCGTTCGACGCGTACTGCGACCACCTGCTCGTCCGGGAGACGCTGACCGGGCAGGTCGTCGGGACCTACCGGCTGCTGCCGCCCGAGCGGGCCGCCGTCGCCGGACGACTGTACTCCGAGGGCGAGTTCGACCTCACCAACATCGACGCCATCCGGCCCGGCCTCGTCGAGGTCGGCCGCTCCTGCGTCCACCCCGACCACCGGGACGGCGCGGTCATCGGCCTCATCTGGGCGGGCATCGCCCGCTACATGCTCGACCGCGGCCACGAGTGGCTGGCCGGCTGCTGCTCGATCCCGCTCGCCGACGGCGGCACGCTCGCCTCCGCCACCTGGGACCGGGTCCGCGACAAGCACCTGGCGCCGGAGGAGTACCGGGTACGGCCGCTGCTGCCCTGGACCCCGAAGGACGAGGCCCCGGCGGCCCGCATGGAACTGCCGCCGCTGCTGCGCGGCTATCTGCGGCTCGGCGCCTGGGTCTGCGGCGAGCCCGCGCACGACCCGGACTTCGGCGTCGCCGACCTGTACGTGCTGCTGTCGATGCGCAAGGTCAACGCCCGCTACCTGCGCCACTTCCTCTCCCTCGTACCGGCGGCCTGACCCGATGAGCGTGTGGCTGCCCAGCGCGCCCTGCAGCCCGCAGGCGTGTGTGGAGGCGAGGGCGTCGGTCGCGGCGGTGCCCCGGGCCGTCGCGCGATTCGCGGCGGTCGTGACCCTGGTCCTCCTCGGGGTCCTGGTGACCCTCCTCGGCCTGCGGGTTCCGACCGGGGTCGTGCGGCGGTGGTGCCGGTGGACCGTGCGGGCCTCGGGGGTCCGGGTACGGATCACCGGCCCCGCCCCGCCCGCCGGCGGACTGCTCCTCGTCGCCAACCACGTGTCCTGGCTGGACATACCGCTGCTCGGCGCGGTGCGTCCCGCGCGGATGCTCGCCAAGTCGGACATTCGCGGCTGGCCGGTGGCCGGCGCTCTCGTCGCGCGGAGCGGGGTGCTCTTCATCGAGCGGGACCGGATTCGCGCGCTGCCGGAGACGGTCGCGACCATCGCCGAGGCCCTGCGCGGCGGTGCGGCGGTCGTCGCCTTCCCCGAGGGGAGCACCTGGTGCGGCCGGGCGCAGGGACGCTTCCGGCGGGCCGTGTTCCAGGCGGCGCTCGACGCGGGCGTGCCCGTACAGCCGGTGCGCGTCCGCTACCGGTTCACCGAGGGCGGCGCGAGCACCGCGCCCGCCTATGTCGGGGACGACTCGCTGCTCGCGTCGGTGTGGCGGGTGGTGTCGGCACGCGGAGTCGTCGCCGAGGTGGACGTACGGCCCGTCATCGACCCGGACGGTCACGTCGACCGGCGGGCCCTGGCAGGGGCCGCGGAGACGGCGGTGATCGATGTGGCGGCCATGGTCGCGCACACGCCGGAACAGCGCGGCGACTGCCGGGGAGGACGGCCGAGTTCCACGACGGGGTTCCAGCCGAGGCCCGCGACGGAGATCGGTGCCGGCCCTGGGGATCAGCTGAGGCCCGCGATCCCGGCCAGCCTCCGGTAGGAGTCCCACAGTGCCTCGCGGTCGTACGTGCTCGTCGTGACCAGGACCTCCTGGGCACCCGTCTCCTTGACCACCGACTCCAGCTCGTGCGCGACCTGCTCCTCGGTGCCGTACACGTGTCCGGTCAGGCCGGCCTCGTAGAAGCCCCGCTCCTTCGCCGTCATCGTCCGCCGCTCGACCTCCTTGGCCGGGGTGAGCGGCGGGAACGTGCCGTGGGTGCGGGAGTACGCCATGGCCCAGGCCTCGGGGAGGAGGACGCGGCGGGCGTTCTCCGGGGTGTCGGCGACGGCGATCGTGCCGGAGACGACGACGTACGGCTCCTCGGCCCAGGCGGACGGGCGGAACCCGGCGCGATAGCGGTCGATGCCGCGCCGCATCCTGTCGCGGTCGCGGAGGTCGCCGATCACCATCGGCAGGCCCGCCCGCGCGGCGATCTCGGCGCCCTCGCCCATCGCGAGGACGAAGGGCGGTACGGCCAGGCCCTCCGGGGGACGCGCGTGCACACCGGTCGGGGACGTCCCGCGGAACCAGCCGAGCAGGTCGTCGAGCTGACCCGCGAAGTCATCGGCGTCGGCGGCGTCCTTGTCCCGGCCCAGTGCCCTGCGTACGCCGTCCGTGAAGCCGACGGAACGGCCGAGCCCCATGTCGATCCGTCCCGGGAACAGGGACTCCAGCACGCCGAACTGCTCGGCCACGACCAGCGGGCGGTGGTTGGGCAGCATCACGCCGCCGGTGCCCACCCGGATGGTGCGCGTGGCCGCCGCGACGGCCGCCGCCAGCACCGTCGGCGCGGAACCGGCCACGCCCGGCACACCGTGGTGCTCCGACACCCAGAACCGGTGGAACCCCAGCTCCTCCACCTCCCGTGCCAGCCGCACGGTGTCCCGCAGCGCCTCGGGGGCGGTGTGGCCCTCCCTGACGCGGGAGCGGTCGAGGACGGAGAAGCGGGTGGTGGAGAGCACGGAGGTCATAGGGGGTTCAACGTTCTGGACGCGTCGGGATTCCCCGGGAGGGCTCATGGGCCGCCGCGAGATCGGGTTTCAGGCCGAAACCCGATCATCACTTCGGTACTCACTTCCGCCCAACGCGCCGAGCCGCGCCCGGAGTTGATCCGGGCGCGGCTCGGCGGGACGTGTCGTGAGGGGCTCGATGTCAGCTACGGCCGATGGTGATCCCCTTCGTCTCCGCGGCGTTCGTGTTCTCGTAGAGGACCGTGCCGGTGGACTTCTTCCAGATCTTGATCTTGAAGGTGTCGGGGCCGTCGGTGGCGGTGATGCGGAAGGCGTAGCCGCTCTGGCCGTTGACGGTTCCGGTCCCCTGGTAGACGGCGGTGGACCCGGTCACCACCAACCAGTCGGACGCGGTGGAGCGGAACTTCTGCTTGCCCTGGTCGAAGTCGAACGCGGCTTTCCCGGTGGGCGTCGTGCTGAACCAGTTGTACTTGGCGGTGAACGAGAAGGTCGCCTTGCCGGCCGGCGAGGTGAAGCCGCCGTCGCCGGTCGCGGCGCCCGCCGCCCGGTCGTAGACGATCAGCTCGGCAAGCGTGGTGCTGTCCGAGGCGCCGTCGTCATCGGTGACCGTGACGACCGGGCGGTGGATGCCCGCCTCGGTGTACGTGTGCTCGGCACGGCAGCCGGTGGCGGTGACCTTGCCGGCGGTGGGCCGGCCGCCGTCCTTCCAGTCGATCTCGCAGGTGTGGGTGTCACCGGCGCCCGGGTCACCGAAGGCCGCCGTGACCAAGGCCGGCTTGCCGGCCGACACCGGGGTCTTCGGGCCGGCGGCCGACGTGATCGTCGGCGCCGCGTTGGTGACCTTCACGGTGGCCGAGTCGCTGCTCCGGCCACCGCTCAGGGTCACCGTGTAGGTGCCGTTGTCCGCGCAGGTGACCGTGGTCTTCGCGGACGCGGCGTCGGCGAAGGCGCAGGGCGCTCCGTTCTCGACGGTCCACTGCGGGCTGCCCGCCCCGGAGACGGTCCCGCCGAGCTCGATCCGGTCGCCCTCCCTGCCCTCGGCGTCCTGCCCGGCGCGGGCGATGCCGACCGGGGCGATGCTCTCCAGGGTGGGCACGACCTTCTTCAGCAGGCCGTCGGCGTCGAACTCCAGCTTGTCGATGGTGGTTTCGCGGTGGGTGCCGTCACCGCCGGGGATGGCGAAGCGGTGGTAGACGATGTACCAGTCGTCGGTGTTCGGGACATGGACCACCGAGTGGTGGCCGGGGCCCTTGATACCGAGCGAGAGGTCCTTCTCCAGGATCACGCCCTGCTTGGTCCAGGGACCGGTGGGCGAGGAGCCGGTGGCGTAGGCGACCCGGTAGTTCTCGTCACGTGTGTCGTTCTCCGACCACATGAAGTAGTAGGTGCCCTTGCGCTTGATGACGAAGGTGCCCTCGTTGTAGCCGCTCGGGGTGATGTCGGTGACCTTCGAGGCGTCGAAGGAGACCATGTCGTCGTTCAGCGGCACCACGTAGGCGCGGCCGTTGCCCCAGTAGAGGTACGACTGGCCGTCGTCGTCCGTGAAGACCGCCGGGTCGATCATCTGGCCCCGGTGGTCGCCGGCCTTGAGCAGCGGCTTGCCGAGCGCGTCCTTGAACGGGCCGGTGGGCGAGTCGGAGACCGCGACACCGATGTTCGCGTCGGCGCAGAAGTAGAAGTAGTACTTGCCGTTCCGCTCCTCCATCGCCGGCGCCCAGGCCCTGCTGTCCGCCCAGGAGACGTCCGGACCCAGGTCGAGGATGACGCCGTGGTCCTTCCAGTTGACCAGGTCGGTCGAGGAGTAGGCCTTGAACTGCGTACCGCTCCAGCCCTCGAAGCCGTCGGTGGTCGGGTAGATGTAGAAGGTGTCACCGAAGCGGACGATGTTCGGGTCGGCGTTGAGGCCGGGGAGCACCGGGCTCTTCAGCTCCCGCGCCGACACCGTCCAGGTGCGCTTCTTCCCGTCCGAACCCGTGACCTCGTACGTCACCGGCTCACTGAAGTCCTGCGCGCTCCCGGAGGCGGGGCTGATCGCCGCGCCGTGGGCGAGGGTGAACTCCGGTGCCAGCGCGGTGAGATCCGTGCCCGGCTTCATCGGCAGCGTGATCCGGCTGCCGGCGTCGTCGATGATCGCGTCGGTCTTCAGCTCCGGGTGGGTCACCTTGGCGATGCCCGTGGTGTTGCCGCTGATCTCCATGACCTCGGCGGCCGTCAGGGCGCGGTTGTAGATCCGGAAGTCGTCGACCTCACCGCCGAAGTACGGGTCGGGGGAGTACATGGACCGGCCGATGTAGCCGCTGTGGTCCTTGGCCGCGTCGTACAGGTCGGACGGCTTGACGACGACGTCGGTGGCGCGGGACACCTCGACGCCGTCCACGTAGAGGACCGCCGTGCCGGACCCTCCGTCGATGGTGACGGTGACGTGCTTCCACTCGCCGACGGGGAGCCGCGCGCCCGACAGCTTCTTCTCCGCGCCCCAACTCGCCGCTGTGATGGCCGAGTAGAGGGACGAGGAACCGTTCGAGGGGCTGGCGAAGAGGTACTTGTCGCTGTCCGGTCCGAGGCCGAACAGCCACTGCCAGTTGTCGCCGCCCTTCCACTTCGCGTACGTGGAGACGGTGACGCTGTCGGCGTTCTTCAGCACACCGTTCGGGATCTTGACGTACGGGGAGGTCGTCGAGCTGCTGGAGCCGCCGGACATCTTGAACGAGCCGCCGTCGACGCCGGTCCCGAAGTCGGGCATACGGACGTAGGTGCCGTGGTAGCCGTGGCCGCTGGAGTCCCGGGCGATGTTGCCGCCGGTCTCGTCGAAGCCGTAGTGCAGAAGCAGATCGGCCGGGACGTCAGGTCCCTCGGCGGAGACCGTGACCTCCGCGCCGACCTCGATCGCCGCGTCGCCCGGCAGATCGCCCTTCACCGTGAAGGTGCCGGCCTGCGCGTACTGCGACTCGGCCACGTCCTCCCAGGTGACGGCGACGGGCCGCTTGGCGCCGTCGGCGAACTCCGCGATGACGGTGGCCGGCAGGACCGGGGCGTCGCCGATGCGCGTCTCGACCTTGACGTCCTCGGCGCTCGTGATGATCTGGTCCGGCTGGTACGTCTTCAGCAGCCGGTCGTACTCGGCCTGGGTGACCGGGAGCACGGTGCCGTGCCGGGGCTTGGACGGCAGGTCGTAGTCGCTGGACGGGGTCCAGACGCCGGAGGCCAGGTCCGTCGTCTCGAAGGGGATGTAGCCGCGCCCGCCGAACTCGTCGAGGAACGCGTACCACTTCTCCTCGGTGTTCGACTTGAACACCAACGGACCCTCGGCGGCGCTCATCTCGCCCTTGCCGATGCCCTCGGCGACCGCGGTCCAGGAGAGGTCGCGCAGCGAGTCGCTCTTCTCCTCGAAGACGAACTTGCTGTTGGGCGTGGAGGAGGTGTTGTTCCGCTCGTCCTTCGACAGACGGAAGTACGTGCCGTCGTGCTGGATGACCGTGGAGTCGATGACCGAGTAGCCGCGGTCGACCCAGACCTTGGGCTCACTGAAGGTGTAGAAGTCGCGGGTCGTCGCGTACATCATGCGGTTGTACGTGTCGCCGGAGTGGGCCTCGTTGTCGTACAGCTTCGACGCCCAGAAGACGACGTACTCGCCGAGCTTCTCGTCGTAGTAGGCCTCGGGGGCCCAGGTGTTGCCCGCCGAGTCGGGGGAGACCTTGACCAGGCGCTGGTTCGTCCAGTTCACCAGGTCGGTGGACTCCCAGACCATGATGGACTTGCTGCCGGTGCGCTGGGAGGCGTCCCAGTCGCCGTTGCCGTAGATCCTGAGGTCGGTGGCGATCTGGTAGAACTTGTCGCCCTCGGGGGAGCGGATGATGAACGGGTCGCGCAGGCCCTTCTCGCCGAGCGTGGAGGTCAGGACGGGCTTGCCGTCGTTCAACTCCCGCCACTTCAGCGGGTCGTCGCCCTTGCTGAGGGCCGCGTAGAGCTGCTCGCCGTCCGAGGTGCCCTCGCCGGTGAAGTAGCTGAACATATAGCCCTTGTAGGCCTGCTTCGCGGGCAGTTCGGGCACCTTGGCAGTGAAGGCGCGGGTGGTCTTCGCGTCGCCCTTGGTGACGGTCGCGGTCAGCTCGACGGTCGTGGCGCCGTCGCCGTGCGCCGGGCGGTGGACCACACCGTCGTCGGCCACGACGGCCGCGTTCGCGGAGGACCAGGAGACCTTCGTGCCGAGGGCGCCGTCCGTGGGGAGCGTGAGGTTGCCGCGTACGTCGTCGAGGTTGCGTACGGTCAGCGCCTCGGCGGCCTGCTTGACGGCGGTCGCGTCGTCGAAGGCGGGCAGGACCGTGACCTCGAAGGTCTTGGTGTCGGTGACGGTGCCCTTCTTCAGGGTCGCCGTCAGCGTGGCGTGGCCCTCCGGCTCACCGGCGGCGGGACGGGTCACCGCGCCGGAGTCCGAGACCACGTCGGTGTTGTCGCTCTTCCAGCTGATCGACGAGCCGCCGGCCGTACCGGTCTTCGGCAGGTCCAGGTCGGCCGTGACACCGCTGGTGTCGCCCAGGGTGAGGGCGGCCTTGTCGTCGGTGACACCCCGCGTGGCCACGGGGAGCGAGAGCTGCTCGACCTCGGAGCCGGCGAGGGCCCGGTCGTAGACCCGGAAGTCACGGATCTTGCCCTTGAAGAGCTTGTCGCTGGTGTAGACCGATTTGCCCAGGTAATTGGCGGTCGTGGTGCCCGAGCCGATGGAACCCGGGGTGGTGGTGACCGAGGTGTTGCGGCCGACCTCCACGCCGTCCTCGTACAGCACGGCCGTGTTGCCGGTCTGGGTGTAGGTGAGCTGCTTCCACACCGAGCGGGTCAGGTTGTGCGAGTCGGAGGGCCGGGTGTTCTGCTCGGTCGACCAGTTGCCGGACGCGATGGCGGTGCGCAGCGAGTTGCCGGTGGCGAAGAGGTAGCCGTTGCCCGTGCCGTTGCTGGTGTTGCCGAAGCCGTAGAGGAAATACGGGGTGGTCTGCGACTCGTCCATCAGCACGTCCAGGGAGACGCTGATCGAGTCCATGCCCTTCATGACGTCGTTCGGCACCTTGACGTACGTGTCCGAACCGTTGAAGGCGAGGCCCTGGCCGTTGCCCGTCCAGCCGGCGGTGCCGTTCACCGTGCCGTCGCGGCCGTTGCCCGAGGCGTCGGCGACCGTGGTGCCGGAGGCGGCGTCGAGCTTGTACCAGAGGGCCAGACCGTCGGTGATGTCGGCGCTGTCCGCGGCGGCCGGTGCGGTCGGCCCGGCGAGGCCCAGGAGCAGTGACGCGGCGGTCAGTCCGGCGAGCGGACCCGCCCAGCGTCTCGCGCGGCCGCGCAGACGTGCGATGTACGTCATGTCGAGTATCCCTGCTGAGAGCACGGCTGAGGAATGGGGGGAGGAAGGCAAGAAGGGGTGAGGAGGCAAGGGGGAGCAGGCCGAGGGGCGGCGGGAACCCTCGCCCTGGGCGCCCCGCTGTTTCGGCCTTGTGACGTCGTGTTGCGAGAGTGTCAATCGGCGTGTGGTGGGGCGTCAAGAGGTTTCGAACAATGTCCGGCAGGTCGAACAGAGAACCCCCGTTCCCTGGGGGGAACGGGGGTTCGGAGCTGTTGCTGCTGGAGTGGAACGGTTCTCTGTGCCGCGCCTACTTGACGGGGCGTATCAGCTCCCAGGTGTCGACGGCGAAGTCCAGCTTCATGCCGTGCCCTTCGTAGAGGGCGAGGGCACCGCTGCTGTTGTCGGTGTCGACGCCGAGGCCGATGCGGTCGCGGCCCAGGGCCGCGTAGTGACCGAAGGTGTGGCGGAGCAGCAGGCTGCCGAGGCCCCGGCCGCGGGCCTCGCGCAGGACGCCGATGCTGGAGATCCAGGCCATGTCGGAACGGTCGTCGCGGGACCGCAGGGCCGCCACGTCACCGAGACCGTCGACGTGCGCGATCCAGACCAGCGACCAGTCGACATGCTCGGCGTCGATGTCGTCCAGCCACTGCTCGTACGTACGCGGCTGGAAGTCGAAGTGGTCGGCGAAGGCCGCCTGGAGCAGGGCGTGGGCCTTCCTGCGGTCCGGCTCGGCGGCGCAGGGGCGCAGGGTGACGCCGGTCGGGGGCGTCGGAAGCGGCTCGGCGGGGGACAGGGGGCGGGCCATGACGTGGTAGCGGCGGACCGTGCGCCAGCCGCGCCCGCGCAACGCGTCGAGGTCCATCGTGGGCGCGATGTTGAGGTGCATGTGCACGACGGCCCGGTCCGCCCCGTTGGCCGCCGCCCGCTCCGCGGCCCGGGCCTCCATGAGGTCGAACAGGTGCAGCGCGCCGAGCGGCTGGTCGGGCAGCGTGTAGTGGTCCATGTCGATGCGCTCGCCGCCGGACTCGTCCCACTGCAGCCCGTACGCCACCAGCCGGTCCCCGTCGAACAGCAGCCAGGAGTCACGCTCCAGGTCCGAATCGGGATGCTTCAGGTCGGCCTGCACCTCGCCCAGTTCGGTCCCGGCGCGGCCGATCTCCAGCACGTCGATCTCGTTGAGCAGCCCGCACACCGCTTCCGCGTCGTCCAGCGTCGCCGGGCGTACGGTCAGGCCGGGCGGGAGGGCGGTGGTGGGTGTCGTCGTCATGGGGTCACTGTCGGGTGAGGGCCGCTGGGACCGCAACAGGATTTTCGGGGAGGGGAGGCTCGGGGCGGAAGACCTGGGGGGCATCGGCCTTGGCCACCACGGTTTCACCGGTCGTGGTCGCGGTACCACTGCCGGTACGCCGCCACGGCCGTCGGCAGCGTCGGGAAGATCAGCTCGTCACCGACCGACTTCGCGAGCCCGTACGCCTCCAACTCGTCCAGCAGATCCTGCTTCACCCGGGCGAGGGCGAAGACGATGTCGCGGCGGGCCAGTTCGCGACGGAGATCGTCGACGGCGTCGAGGGCGGTGATGTCGACCTCGACGTTGGCCTCGGTGTTGAGCACGAACCAGCGCACGGTCTCTCCCTGTTCCTCCTGCTCGTCGACCGCGGCGAGGGCCCGGCGGCGGAAGTTCTCCGCGTTGGCGAAGAAGAGCGGGGAGTCGTAGCGGTAGACGAGGAGTCCGGGGATCGTCCGGGCCTCGGGGTAGTCGTCGATGTCGTGCATGCCGGCCACACCGGGGACCAGTCCCTGCACGGCGTCGTGGGGCCGGGCCACCCGGGTCAGCAGCTCGACCACCGACAGGCCGACGGCCACCAGGACGCCGTACAGGATGCCCCAGGCGAGCACGCCGGCCAGACAGCCGACCGCGAGGAGCAGCTCCCGGCGCCGGAAAGCGGCCAGTCGACGGAAGCCGGCCAGGTCGACCATCCGGGCGGCGGCGTAGACGACGATCGCGCCCAGCACGGCGGCCGGGGTGCGGGTCAGCAGCGGACCGAGGAAGAGCAGGACGGCGAGGACCGCCACGCCGGAGACGAGCGCGTACACCTGGCTGCGGGCGCCCGCCGAGGAGGCGAGCGCGGTACGGCTGGCGCTGCTGCTGACCGGCATGCCGTGCAGCACGCCCGCGCCCAGGTTGGCGGCGCCCAGCGCCAGGAACTCCTGGTTCGGGTCGCACCCCGGGCCCTTGTCGGCAGGGTCGGCGAACGCCCGGGCGGTGAGGACGACGTCCGTGTAGCTGACGAGCAGGACACCCACGGCGGGCAGCAGCAGGGACGGCAGTTCGGCCAGGTCCGGCACGGCGAAGCCCGGCAGGCCGGACGGGACCTCGCCGATCACGTCGATGCCGGACCGGTCGTCGAGGTCGAACACGACCACGGCCGTGGTGCCGAGGACGACGGCGAGGAAAGGGCCGGGGAGAGAGCGGGAGAGGCGGGGGACGAGGAAGAGGAACGCGATCGCGATCGCCGAGAACACGACGGTGGCCATGTGGGCGTCCCCGAGATGCCGGAGGAAGGACCACAGCTTGGGGAAGAAGTCCGAGCCGGACACCTTCACTCCCGCGAGCTTCGGCAGTTGGTCCATGACCATGATGAGCGCCAGGCCGGCCAGGTAGCCGATCAGCACCGGGCGGGAGAGCAGGTCGGCGACGAAGCCGAGGCGTACCGCCCGGGCGAGCAGGCAGAGCAGGCCGACGGCGATCGCCAGGACGGCGGCGAGTGTGGCGTACCGCTCCGGGTCGCCCTCCGCGAGCGGGCCGATCACCGCCGCCGTCATCAGGGCGGCAGTCGATTCCGGGCCGATCGACAGGAGGCGGGAGGAGCCGAGGAGCGGATACAGGGCGAGTGCGGGGAGCATCGCCCACAGACCGACGACCGGGGGCAGCCCGGCGACGACCGCGTACGCCATGACCTGCGGGACGAGGTACGCCGCCACCGTCGCGCCGGCGATCAGGTCGCCCCGCAGCCATGACCGGCGGTAGCCGAGGAGCCTGTCGAGGCCGGGGAGGAGGAGGCGCCATGCCGCTCCGCGCTCGGCCGAGACGTCGGTCATACGTCTCCCTTCGACCGATGATCCCAGGATCCACCGGGGGAGGGGGAAGCGCGACGGGGTGACGGGGGCTTGGTCGGGAGGTACCCGGCGGCTGGGGCTGGGCGGGGGTGAGTTTCGCTCACCGGCGCTCGCCGGGTGCCGCTGCGCCCACCCGTGCCGCCCCAGCGGCACGACTGCCCGCAGTTGAGGGGGCGGGCGGCTGGGGTGCTGCTATGGCAGCTGGGGCCCGCACCCTAAGGGGCGCGGGGAACTGCACGACCAGCCACCCACTACCCGCAGTCGCCGAACAACCCGCACCCCCGAGCCATCAGGCGCCCCCGAGCCATCAGGCGCCCCCAGTCACGAGGCGCCCCCAGTCACGCCTCCCATCACGCCGCCACCGGCAACCCCGGCGTCCGGAACACACGCTGCTCCCCGTCGACCGCGAAAACCTCGCACCCCTCCCGCGACGCGGCCCACTCGATCCCCTCCGCCCCCATCGCGAACGCGGCGGTCGCCGTGGCGTCGGCCTCCGTCAGGGACGGGGCCACGACCGTGAGGCTCAGAAGACCCGTCGCGGGGCGCCCCGTGCGCCCGTCGAGGATGTGGTCGCCGCGCTCGTAGCGCGCGGAGGTCGCGACCGCCCCGTCGGTGATGGACAGGACCGTGCAGAGCCGGTCGGCCCGCTCGGGATGGCGTACACCCACCCGCCACGGGCCCCCGGTCGCGGCCACGTCCCCGCCGGCGTTGAGGCAGAGCCGCTTCGCACCCCGCTCCGTCAGCAGCTCGGCCGCCCGCTGCACGGCCCATCCCTTCACCATGGCGCAGGGGTCGAGCCCGCGCCCCGGCAGCCGTACGTCGAACGCGCCACCGGTCGCCACCCGGTACTCCTCGCACAGATCGAGGACCTCGGCCAGCTCCGGGCTGATCTCGTGCGGTGCGAGCTCGCCCCGGTCCAGCCGGGACACCTCGCTGTCGGCACGGAACGGGCTGAACCGGGCGTCGACCTCGCGCAGCCAGTCGAACGCCGGCTCCGCGGCCTCGGCACTCGGGGACCCGTGCTCGCCGTCCTCGATGACCAGCGAGATCGGAAACCCCATGATGTGTTCGACGCGGCGCATCCGATCAGGCCTTCGCGTCGAGGGCGGCCTGGAGGGACACCCGGTAACCGTCGCTGGTGATCGTCGCCCCGGAGACGGTGTCGATGTCGGCGCTCTGCGCCGCCAGGGTCTCCTTGATCAGCACCGGGACGGCGGCCTCGGTCTGCGGGTGGTTCGGCTGCTTCAGCATCTCCACGGCGGTGATGTCGTCGCCCTCGAAGGTCACCTGGACCTGGACGTCGCCCTTGGAGGTGCTGACCGTCGAACCCGCGACGGTCTGGCTCGTGCTCTGAGCCGAGGAGGAGTCCGACGCGGAGTCGGAGTCGGAGTCGGACGAGGCCGCCGACTCCGCGTTCTCGTCGATCGCGGCCTGGAGGGACTCCCGGTAGCCGTCGCTCGTGAGGGTGGCGCCGGAGACCGTGTCGATGTCGGCGCTCTGCGCCTGAAGCGTCTCCTCGATCAGCACGGGCACCGCGGCCTCGGTCTGCGGATGGTCCGGCTGCTGGAGCATGTTGACGGCGGTGATCTTCTTGCCCTGGAAGGTCGCCTGGACCTGGACGGGGCCCTTCTCCGTGTCGACCGTCGGGCCCGCGACCACGTTGGAGCCCGCCGCGGCGGACGAGGATGCCGAGGGGTTCGGCTCGGCGGTCACCGTGGTCGTCGTCTCGGTCGAGGGGGCGTAACGCCAGACGGGGACCAGCGCGGCGGCGCTCAGGACCAGGGCGGGTATGGCTCGTTTCACAGTGCTTTCCTCGTGTCCCTCATCCAGCCAGGCTGAAGCGTTCGAAGTGGATCTGCGGCTTGGGCACGTCCAGCTCGCGCAGGCTGCCCAGGACCGCGTTCATCATCGGCGGCGGCCCGCACAGGAACACGTCCCGGTCGGCGATGTCCGGCACCATCCGCAGCAGCTCGCGCGGCGCCAGCTTGTCGGGGCTGACCGGCCCGGACACCAGGTGCAGCTCGGCGCCCTTGTCGGAGGCGAGCTGCTGGAGCTCTTCGTAGAGGACCGCGTCCTGGTTCGTGGCCACGCGGTAGATGACCACGGCGTGCCCCTGGATCTCCTCCAGCAGGGCCCGGATGGGGGTGACCCCGACGCCGCCGGCGATGAGCACGGACTCCGGCCGCGTGCGGTGCATCGCGGTGAAGGCGCCGTACGGGCCCTCGGCGAACACCCGGGTGCCGACCTTCACGTGGCGCAGGGCCGCGGAGCCCTCGCCGGCCGCCTTCGCGGTCAGCCGCAGCTGCTTGCCGTCGGGCGCGGCCGACAGCGAGAACGGATTGGCCTGCCACCAGCGGTCCCGGGTCAGGAAGCGCCACAGGAAGAACTGGCCGGCCCGCGCGGGCATCCGGTCCAGGTCACGGCCGGTCATGTAGATCGAGACGACGTTGTCGGCCTCGGGGACGACGGCCGTGACGCGCAGCTGGTGACGCCAGTTGCGCCACAGCGGGAGCACCAGCCGGCCCAGGAAAACGGAGGCCAGGGCCACGCCCCACAGCACGTACCAGTACGCCGTCGCGG
Source organism: Streptomyces sp. CA-210063 (assembly GCF_024612015.1). Lineage (NCBI taxonomy): Bacteria > Bacillati > Actinomycetota > Actinomycetes > Kitasatosporales > Streptomycetaceae > Streptomyces > Streptomyces sp. CA-210063. Next base: position 824,039 of record NZ_CP102512.1, on the reverse strand, counting down.
TCGGGGACGAGGCGAACGACGTACCTGCCGCGACCTGGTGCGTGAAGGCCAGCACCACCGCGACGTAGGTGTACAGGTGGATGAAGTGCCAGGTCTCGTAGGCGAGCCTGCGCCGGGCGAAGCGGGCCGAGACCACGCCGATCACGATGATGATCCCCAGCGCGACGATCGAGCGCAGCACGCCCTCGACGGTCTCGGCGAGGTCGACCAGCTGGCTGACCGGGTCCAGGTCCGAGGACTGGGCGTAGCCGAAGGTGATGAACACGCCGTGCGCGACCAGCAGCCACAGCACCGAGAAGCCGGTCCAGCGGTGCCAGGAGGTCAGCCGGTCCATGCCGATGCGCCGGTCGAACCACGGCAGCCGGGCCACCAGCAGCAGCTGGAAGGCCATGAGGAGCGCCCCGTACAGGCCGGTGAGGCGGCCCAGCACGATGAGGGCGTTCGAGGCGAAGCCGGCCTGGACGAAGAAGAACGTCACCACGGCCACGTTCGCCGCCAGCACCGCGTACAGACCGGTGCGGGCGACCACTTTCGGGCGCGCTCCCGAGCGGCCTACCGCCGCGGGGGGTTGTTGGACAGTGGTCACGGGGACAGCTCCTTGATCGGGTGGGGGATACGAGCTTGTCCGGTGAGCGCTGTCGTTTTGCTGTCGGACAACTTTCAAGTTTTTATCGATCGGCCGCCAAACTGTGAGCGGCTATGGCACGAAGCGACCGGTAGCGCACTATGAGCACGTGGAAAAAGTGCGACTTCTCGTTGTGGACGACGATCCGCCCATCGCTGACCTGGTGGCGACCGTCGCCCGCTACGAGGGCTGGGACGCGGTCACCGCGCACTCCGGTGAGGAGGCGTTGCGGCAGGCTGCCGAGTTCCATCCCGACATCGTGGTCCTGGACCTCATGCTGCCGGGTCTGGACGGCTTCGGCGTGCTGGACCGGCTGCGCCGGTCCGGCACGATGGTGCCCGTGGTGTTCCTGACCGCCCGCGACGGCGTCGCCGACCGGGTCGCCGGCCTCACCCGGGGCGGTGACGACTACCTGGTCAAGCCGTTCGCCGTGGAGGAGCTGATGGCCCGCCTGCGCACCGTGCTGCGCCGCAGCGCCGGGCCGGCCTTCCAGCGGTCCGTGCTCCAGGTGGCGGACCTGACGATGGACGAGGACACCCGCGAGGTCCGCCGCGGCGACAAACTGCTCACCCTCACCCCCACCGAGTACGAGGTCCTGCGCTACCTCATGCGCAAGTCCCCGACCGTCCTCACCAAGGCGCAGATCCTCGACCACGTGTGGGAGTACGGCTTCGGCGGCCGCTCCAACGTCGTCGAGCTGGTCGTCAGCCGGCTCCGCCGCAAGCTCGAAGACACCGGCGAACCCCTCATCCACACCGTCCGGGGATTCGGGTACGTGCTGCGGCAGGCCACCGAGTGATCGCCCGCCTCAAGCAGAGCTACCGCGGCATGCGCCTCGGCACCCGGCTGGCCCTCGGCCTCGGCGCCCTGGCGCTCGTCGTGTTCGCCGTCGTCGGCAGCGCCCTGACCATGTACATGCGCGACTACCTGTCGGCGCAGCTCAACGAACAGCTGAAGATCGCCCAGATAGCCCAGTCCAAGAGCATCGCGGACTACGGAACGCTCAAGGGCAAGAAGTACTACCGCTGGTACTACGCGGTGTACGACGTCTCGGACGGAACCCCCGAACTCCGCAAGCCCGAGGACCCCGCCGACGTCCCCGAGGACATCGACGACTTCACCCTCGTGGCCAAGGCGCTGACCGTCGAAGGCACGGAGGTCACCCGCACCGAGCACCTCAAGGGCCAGGGCCAGTACCGGCTGCGGGCCTGCGAGGTCAAGCCCGGGGTGATCCTGGTCAGCGCCGCGCCGATGGACGACATCGAGGACACGGTCGGGCAGCTGATCACGATCCAGGTCATCACCTTCGTTCTCGCCCTCGCGGCGCTCGTCGTCTTCGGCCGGGCGATGCTGCGGCGCGGTCTGAAGCCGCTGAGCGACATGGCGCACACCGCCCGCGCCATCACCTCGCACGACCTGACGGACTCGGCGGCGCTGCCCGTGCGCCACGACAACCGCGACGGCGGCCCCGAGGTCGAGGAACTGCGCACCGCCTTCAACACCATGCTGGAGCACATCGACGACGCGCTCGCCGTCCGCACCGAGGCCGAACAGCGCCTGCGCCGCTTCGTCGCCGACGCCTCGCACGAACTGCGCACCCCCCTGATGTCGGTACGCGGCTACGCCGACCTCTTCCAGTACGCCGCCGCCCACAGCCCCGAGGAACGCGACAAGCATCTGGCCCGACTGCGCGCCGAGGCCGCCCGCATGGGGTACCTGCTGGACGATCTGCTGATGCTCGCCCGCCTGGACGCCGCCGACGTGGAGACCCCGCTGCGGCTGGAGGAGGCCGACCTGGTGCAGCTGGCGCACCAGGCGGCGGACGCCTTCCGCGCGGGCCACCCCGGTCATCCGCTGACGGTGGCGGCCGGCCCCGACGCGGTACGGCTGCGCCTCGACCCCCTGCGGGTGCGCCAGGTCCTCGACAACCTCCTCACCAACGCCGCCGTGCACACCCCGCGCGGTACGAAGGTCTGTCTGGAGGTGTCCGTCGAGTCCGGCTCGGCCGAGGTACGGATCACCGACTCCGGGCCCGGTATCCCGGCGGACGACCAGGAGCGCGTCTTCGACCGCTTCTACCGCGTCGACAAGGCCCGCAGCCGCGACCGCGGCGGCAGCGGCCTGGGCCTCGCGGTCGCCCGCTCCCTGGTCCGCGCCCACGGCGGCACCATCGCCCTGACCAGCGGCCCGGGAGAGACGACGTTCACGGTACGGCTGCCGCGGGGCGGGTCTCGGGCCTGAGGCCGCCGGGGGCGACGGGGTGGGTGCGCGGGCCCGGACCCGGCACCGGTCTTCGGCGGCGCGGGGGCGGGGCCGGGCCCGGCACCGGGGGCCACGGGCCCACCGCCGCTTGGGCCGCTGCGGCTCGGACCGTTGCGGCTCGGACCGTTGCGGCTCGGACCGCTGCGGCTCGGGCCGTCGGCGAACAGCCCGCACGCTCGGAAGCCCGCACGCTCGGAAGCCCGCGTGCTCGGACACTCGCGTGCTCTGACAGCCCGCGTGCTTGGCCGCTGCCGCTCGGACCGTGCCGCTCAGATCGTCGGCGAACAACCCGCGTGCGATGAACAGCCGGAGAGTGGTGGGCAGCAGGAGCGGGCCCATCGTGCTCGCCTACGGCGGCAGTGGCGGCCACGGCCCGATCGTGCTCCTTGCCCCGTCGAGCGCCGAGCGCGGTGATCCATGGGGCGGCCCCGCGCCGCGCCTGTCTCACCAGGTCGCCTAACCTGAGCGGCATGGGCAAGACGGTGGGGCGGGCCGCGCGGGCCACACTCCAGCTGATCATCGCCGCCGCGATGGCCTTCGGCATCTACCTCTTCATCACGGTGCTGCTGATCACCGCGATCGCCACGCTCGCCGTCGTGGGCGCCTGGATGCTGCCCGAGACCGTCACACTGATCCGCCGGATCGCCGGCGCGAAGCGCCACCAGGTGGCCGCCTGGACCGGCCGGGCCGTCCCCGAGGCCTACCAGCCGATCGAGGGCACCCTGCGCGAACGCCTGCGCATCGCGTTCCGTGACCCCGGTACCCACACCGACGCCCGCTGGATGCTCTCGTACTACGTCTACGGTGCCCTCTTCTTCCTCGCGGTGCCCCTGTGGCCGCTGGGCCTGGTCGTCGACGGCGTGTGGTGCGGACTGCTGGGCCGCCCGGCCGTCGTCCTGCCGCTGATCAGCCGCCTCGCCGACCTCGACGCCCACTGGTCCGAGGCCCTGCTCAAGCCGTCGCCCAAGGCCCGCCTCGCCGAGCGGGTGGAGGAACTGACGGCGACCCGGGCCGACGCGATCGCCGCCCACGGCGCCGAACTCCGCCGTATCGAACGGGACCTGCACGACGGCGCCCAGGCCCGCCTCGTCTCGCTGTCCATGCGCATCGGGCTGGCCCAGCGCGCGTACGACCGCGACCCGGACGCCGCCCGCAAGCTGCTGCTCGACGCGCAGGAGCAGGCCGAGGCGGCACTGGCCGAACTCCGCCACGTCGTCCGCGGCATCCACCCGCCGATCCTCACCGACCGCGGCCTGGCCGGGGCCGTACGGGCCCTCGCCGCCGGCAGCGGGCTCGACGCGACCGTCGCCGTGGAGGGCCTGGAGGACGCCGACGGGCCGCGCCCGCCCGCCGCGGTCGAGGCCGCCGCGTACTACGTCGTCGCCGAAGCCCTGACCAACGCCGCCAAGCACAGCGGCTGCGCCCACGCCGAGGTCCACCTCGCCCGCACACCGAGAGGCGTCCGCGTCCTGGTGCGCGACGACGGCCGAGGCGGCGCCGAGACCCTCATCGGGGCGCCCGGCCCGGCTTCCCCACCGGGCGGCTCAGGCACGCCAGGCCTGGCGAAGGCGATCGGCGGCCCCGGCCCGGCGACGGCGACAGGTGGCCCCAACACGTCCCTCCCGGCTCCCACGACGGGTGCCCCCGGCACAACCGGCCCGGCGACGGCGACGGCGACAGGCGGGTCCGGCGCATCCGGCCGAGCGGCCACGCCTGGCCCGCCCGATCCGGGTCCCGGCCCGGCCTCCGCCATGGGCGGATCCGGACTCCTCGGGATGCGGCGCCGCGTCGCGGCCCTCGACGGGCGTATGGCCGTGACCAGCCCCGTCGGGGGGCCCACCGTGATCGAGGTGGAGCTGCCCTGCGTATGGTGATCGAAACGGAATCAACGGCCGATCCGGGGACATCCCGTACGCGGTGGTCGTGGACGGAGGTGGGACTGCCGTGCGTGTGGTGATCGCCGAGGACAACGCCCTGCTGAGAGAGGGTCTGGTCCTGCTGCTGACCTCGTCCGGACACGAGGTGGCGGCCGTCGCGGGCAGCGGCCCCGAGGTCCTCCCCGCGCTGCTGGAACACCGCCCGGACGTCGCCGTCCTGGACGTCCGGATGCCGCCCGGCTTCCGCGACGAGGGGCTGCGCGCCGCCCTGGAGGCCCGCCGGAAGATCCCCGGCCTGCCGGTGCTGGTCCTCTCGCAGTACGTGGAGGAGTCGTACGCCGCCGAACTGCTCGGCGGAGGAGCGAGCGGGGTCGGCTATCTGCTCAAGGACCGGGTCGGCCGGGTGGACGAGTTCCTGGACGCGCTCGACCGGGTCGCGGCCGGCGGCACCGCCCTCGACCCGGAGGTGGTGACCGAGCTGCTGACCCGCCGCAAGGACTCACCCCTCGACTCGCTCACCCCGCGCGAGCACGAGGTGCTGAAGCTGATGGCCGAGGGCCACGACAACGCCACCATCGCCAGGACCCTCGTCGTCACCGAACGCGCGGTCAGCAAGCACATCGGCAACGTCTTCCTGAAGCTCGGCCTGCCGACCAGCGACAGCGGACACCGCAGGGTGCTGGCCGTGCTGGCGTATCTGAACAACAAGTAGCCCAACCCACGGACCGGGGGAGACCCGTCCTTGGCCGCATCCCGGTCATGTCTAAGTCAACCGCTTGACTTAGAAGATCCGCCTCCGCGTGCCTGATCCCCTCCGGACACCTGAACTCCCGTACGGAATGGGTGAATCGATCGCCAGCACGCTGCTCTCCGTTCCCGGTGTTCCCGGTGTTCCCGATGGAGCGGGCGGCGGGCTGCCCGCTCCATCCGCCGCCGTGGCTCAGGGGTGTACGGGCTGCCAGTGGCCTGGTGACGCGCGCGCACGCGAGGGGCCTGCCACCGGTGACAGCCGACGGCAGGCCCCTCTCACTTCGAGACGTCCAGAACATCCAGAACATCCAGAACGTCCAGGACGTCCAAGACGCGCAGGACGCCTACGCGTCGAACGTCACGACCACCTTCTCCGCCGCCCCCGGCGTCAGCGCCAGCTCGAACGCCTGGTCGACCTCCGCGGCGGGCACCCGGTGGCTGATGAGCTTGGCGAAACGCTCGTGGTGCTCCACGATCTCGGGGGTGACCTCGAAGATCTCGGTGGGGTAGCCCTGCGAGGCGATGAGGGTCAGCTCGCTGCGGAGCATGCCGCCGAGGTCGATCTCCGAGCCCTTCTTCTGCACGGCGACCATGACCAGCTTCGCGCCCCACTTGGCCGAGCCCACCACGGTGTTGAAGACGGCGGGGACACCGGCCGCGTCGATGAAGATGTCGGTGCCGGGCCGGGGCTGGCCGAGCGCGTTGGCGGCCTGGCCGTGCAGCTCGGTCAGGCGCGCGGCGACGTCCTCCTGGGCGGAGTCGATGACGGCGTCCGCGCCCACGGCCAGTGCCTTCTCCAGCCGGGAGGGGATGACGTCGGCGACGACCACGTGCTTGACGCCGCGCAGCTTCAGCCAGATGGCCGCGCCGAGGCCGATGGGCCCGGCACCGAAGACGACGACCTTGTCGTCGGGGCCCGCCTCGGAACGGTTGACGCAGTGCCGGGCCACGGCCATGGGCTCGTTGAGGGAGGCGACGTCGAAGGGCACGGTGTCGGGGAAGACCGCCACGCTCTTGCCGACCTCGGCGTTCTCGATCAGCAGGTACTCGCTCATCCCGCCGTACTTGCCGCCGCAGCCGATGATGCCGGTCGGCGCGTCCTGCGGGTTGACCACCACCCGGTCCCCGACCGCGAGGCCGGTGACCTCGGCGCCGACCTCGACGACCTCACCGGCCGGCTCGTGGCCGAGCGGCACGGGCACCATCTCACCGCCCAGGTGAGCGCGGGCGGGCATGCCTCCCATGTGGAGGAAGGTGACGTCGGTGCCGCAGATGCCGCAGGCGCGGACACGGACGAGCGCGTCCTTGGGGCCGGGCACGGGACGCTCGACGTCCACCACCTCGACCTTGCCGACACCGGCGGTCTGGACGGACTTCATGGTCGCCATGGGGAGACTCACTTTCTGGAGGTGCGGAGCTTCCTGGGGGTGCGGAGCTTCCTGGGGGTGCGGGAGCTTCCTGGAGATGCGGGAGCTTCCTGGAGATGCGGGAGAGACGCTGTCGAGGAAGCGTGCGGAGAGCTGCCGCGGAGGTGTGCGGAGAGAGGTGTTGCCGGTCGGGCCCGGCCCCGGACGGACACCGGGGAACCGTGACCCGACCGGGGGCAGCCGTGAACCCGGCTGTCAGACGGCGGCCCAGGCGTCGTCGACGGGCAGGACCACGCCGTTGACGAACGCGGCCGCGTCGGAGGCGAGGAACAGAATCGCGTCGGCCTGCTCCTCGGCCGTGCCGAGCCGGCCGATGTTGGCGCCGATCAGCCCGCCGATGACCGCGGGGCCGTGGGCCTGCTGGTCGGCGTCGACCTGGATGTTGGTCATCGTGGGGCCGGGGGCGATCGCGTTGGCCCGGATGCCCTGCTTGCGGTACATCACCGACAGGTTCTTCACCAGGCCGACGACACCGTGCTTCGACGCGGTGTAGGCGGCACCGGCCGCGCTGCCGCGCAGCCCGGCCTCGGAGGCGGTGAAGACGATCGCGCCGCGCTCCGCCCTCAGCATGTGCGGCAGTGCGGCCCGGGTGAGCAGGAACGGCGCGGTCAGGTTGACCCGGATGACCCGCTCCCACTCGGCGTCGTCGACATCCGCGAGGGCCGACATCCGGTCCATGATCCCGGCGTTGTTCACCAGGACGTCCAGCCCGCCGAAGGCCTCCACGGCACGCTCGACGACCTCGTCCACGACCGCCTGGTCGCTGAGGTCGCCGACGACCGCGAGAGCGGTGCCACCGGCCGTCTCGATCTCCTTGACGGTCTCCTCGGCGGCCTCCTCGTTGAGGTCGGCGACCAGGACCTTCGCACCCGCCGCGGCGAACTTCAGGGCCGCGGCCCGGCCGATGCCGGAACCGGCGCCCGTGACGACGACACTGCGGCCGTCGAGACCGATACTGCTCATCAGATGTTCCTCTTCCGTAGGGTGGGCCGGTCGCCGGGCGGGGGATGTCCGCCCGGCCCGCCCACGATCAGTCGTCCGGTGGCTCAGTCGTCCGGTGGCTCAGTCGTCCGGTGGCTCATGGGCGTGCCCCGAGCGCGTGCAGGACCGCGTCGGCCATGCCGCGCTCGCCGCGCTCGTTGGGGTGTACGGAGGCCGCGGGGGAGCGCGGCAGAAGTGGCTCGATCCAGCGGGTGTCCTCGGCGGAACAGGCGTCGTGCCCCTCGGACGGCCCGTACGTGTCGACGTACCGCGCCCCGGCGGCCTCGGCGCGCTGCCGCAGCATGGTGTTGAGCTCCCGCTCCTTGGCGCGGACGAAGGAGACGTCGCCGGGGGCGAGGGACAGCTCGCGGCCGCAGTCGCCGCCGTCGGACGGCAGGATCGCCGGGTAGCCGACGACGTACACCCGCGCCTTCGGCGCCCGCCGTCCGACCTCGTCCAGCGCGCGGGCGAGGCGCCCGTCCGCCGCCTCGATCCTCTGCCGCACCTCGTCGACGTCGTCGGACACGTACCGCTCCTTGCAGGGAGCGTCGCCGTCCCGGCCGCCGGCGACCGCGTACAGCACGCCGCTGGTGACGCACCGCCGGATCACCGAGGCGAAGCCGATGTCGTTGCCGCCGATGCCGACGGTGACCAGCCGGGTCGCCTCGGACAGCGCGTCGAACTGGGCGGGGTTGGTCCCGTCGTCGGTCGACTGGGGTGCGGACAGGTCGGCGATGGTCGCTCCGGTGCAGCTGACGTCGCGGAAGTCGGACGCCTTGATCTTCAGCTCCGCGGCGACCACGGCGGGGTAGTTCCGGCCGGACCGCTCGCAGCCGGCGGGGACGCCGCTCTGGTCGGGGATCCTCGGGCCGGCCGTGTAGGAGTCGCCGAGCGCGACGTACGGGCCCGTCGGGGGCGCCGAACCGTCGCCGCCACCCCCGTCGCCGTCACCGTCGCGACCGAGGGTCATCGCGGTGACCAGCACGCCACATGCGAGCGCCCCAGCCAGGCCGGCTCGTAGAGAGGTTCTCATCGGTGTGTCCTGTCTTCCGTCTCGGGCGGTCCGTGCGGGGTGCGGCACGCGCACCGTCCGGATCCGGCGGCTGCCGGGTCCGGGGCGGTGCGGTCGTTCGCTCGGCCGGGGGAGGGGCGGCTGGGGCGGTCGAGCGAGTTCGGGTCGTGAGGGTGTCCCCGGGCCCGGTGCCGATCGGGGGAGGTGATCGGCGGCCGGGTCCGGGGACGGCGCCGGCCCGTCCCCACGGGTGCGGCGCGGCGGGGCCAGTCCGCTCAGATGGCCCCGGTCCTGGAGGGCCACGGCCGGGGAGGGCCGTGGGCTCGATACATCTGGTCCCATCCGTTCCGTCCGAAGCGGCACCATCGCCTTGCTTGAGTTAGGCAAGCACATGTGACTTACTTGAGTCAAGCAATCTGGCCGAATGGGGTTGCTTGAGTTAGGCAACGAGAAGGGTAGGGTGATGTTCATGTCCCCATCGCCGCCGGCGGCCGGTTCCGCCTCCCCGGAAGTGATCGAGATCGAACGGGCTCTGACGCAGATCACGTATCTGAGCACCAGGGCCCGGCAGCACGAGCGGCTGATGGCCCTCGCCGGAGTGCCGCTGGACCGGGCCGCCGTGGCACTGCTGCGCCAGGTGGCCGACTCCGAACCGCTGCGCCCGGGGGAGTTGGCGGGTCGGCTCGACGTCGAGGCGTCCCATGTCACCCGCCAGATACAGCAGTTGGAGAGATCCGGCTACGTCACCCGCGTCGCCGACCCCGGCGACCGCCGCGCCCTGCGCGTCCGGCTCACGCCCACCGGCCAACAGGCCATCGACCGCATCCGGGAAGCCGGCGCGGTCGGCATGCGCATGGCCCTCGCCGACTGGTCCCCCGACCAGATCCGCCAACTCGCCGCGCTCTTCCACCGGATGGTCGACGTGTTCCTCACCTACGCCGTCGACGAGGGCCGGGGTCCCGACGCGGGGCCACCGGATCCCGCCGACTGAGGGCGGGGGAGCGCCATGCGGGGCGGGGCGGAGCACCCGGCACCCGCCCTCCTCCAACCCCCCACTCCGAACGGCCCCTCGGCGGCCCACAAGGAAAGAGCCCTACACGAATGGCCTTAACCATGTACGGCAGTGCCAGCGAGAAACCGTCGCTTCCTCGGGGTGCGGGGCAGCACGTCCTGATCGTGGTCGACGATCCGGACGTCGCCGAACTGCTCTCCACCACACTGGAGTTGGCGGGCTACCTGATCCATACGGCGGAGTCGGGGACGGAGGCGGTGGCGCGGCTCACCGAGCAGCGGTTCGACCTGGTGCTGCTCGACCTGACACTGCCGGACATCGAGGGCCTCGGGCGCGAGCGCCGGCCCGTCGTCCATCGCCCCCCGGTGCTCTTTCTCACGAAGTACGACTCCCTCGGCAAGCTCCTGCCCGAACTCGGCCTGGGAGAGCAGGACTACGTCACCAAGCCCTTCCGGATCGCCGAGGTCCTGGCCCGCGCCCAGGTGTTGCTGCGCGGCCGAAAACCCGTCCGGCGGGACAACGAACTGTCCTACTGCGACCTGACCCTGGACGACTCCGCCTGCCAAGCCCTGCGCGCGGGACGGGCGTTGAACCTCACCCCCGCCGAGTACCGGCTCCTGCGCTACCTCCTGGTCAACGCCCACAAGGTGCTGTCGAAGGAGCAGATCGGCCGCTATGTGTGGGGCGACTTCCACGGCGACAACGCCATCGAGCAGCTCGTCTCCCGGCTGCGCCGCAAGGTGGACCGCGAGGTCCCGCCGCTGATCCACACCCGCCGGGGCTTCGGCTACTGGCTCGGCAGATCCGGGGAACAGGAATGAACCCCCATGGGGCCGTCCGGTCGGGCGGACACCGCTGACCAGGGCCGTTGAATGAAGCTTTCGTGGGCACCACGGGAAGCAAATGTGTCCCTGACATGCCGCAGAGCGTGACACTCCGGGATGTCATCGGAAGGGCGGCGCCAGAACGTCCTGGCGCTGCCCTTTTGCGTCCGCGCGGCCCTCGTCCCGGACATTCCTGTGTACGTCAACTGGTGGCCAGTGCAAGCTGGTTGGGGTCGAAAGCCCGTTCCGTGCGGTCCATGGGGGGAGGCCGGGGGTGTGATCCGGGTCACGTCAGGTTCTTGTCAGGTAACTGACCGGGAGCCGTCAGACCGCTCTGTTTGCATGTGCTCATCGAGGCCTCGAAGCAGTCCCCCGGCGCTCCACCCCACCGGAGCCCCCACCACCGAGGAGAGACCATGGCCGACACACTGACCGACGCCGCGTCACGCCCGAGCGGGCAGTGCCCCGAGTACCCGATGCCCAGGGCGACGGGCTGCCCCCTCGCGCCGCCGCCGGCCGCGGCGGAGCTGCGCGGCGAGAAACCGATCACCAAGGTGCGGATCTGGAACGGCACCACCCCGTGGCTGATCACCCGCCACGCCGACCAGCGGACCCTGCTCACCGACCCGCGCGTCAGCAACGACGACCACGAGCCGGACTTCCCCCACGTCAACGCCCACCGCGCGGCCATCGCCCCGCACACCCCGAAGCTCATCACCAACACCGACGCGCCCGAGCACACCCGGCTGCGCCGGTCGGTCAACGCGCCGTTCCTCGTGAAGCGGATCGAGGCGATGCGCCCGGCCGTGCAGAAGATCGTCGACGACCTGATCGACGCCATGCTGGCCGGCCCCAACCCGGCCGACCTGCTCACCGCGCTGGCCCTGCCCGTGCCCTCCCTCGTCATCGCCGAACTGCTCGGCGTGCCGTACAAGGACCACGACTTCTTCCAGGAGAACAGCAACCGCGTCCTCGACAGCTCCATCTCGGTGGAGGAGGCGGGGAAGGCGGGCCAGGCGCTGGGCGGCTACCTGGACGCCCTGCTCCGGCAGAAGCTCGAACAGCCGGGCGACGACGTGCTGTCCGAGATGGGCGCCCGGGTCAAGGCCGGTGAGATGGCCCACGAGGAGGCCGTCAGCATGGGTGTCGCCATGCTGATCGCCGGACACGAGACCACCGCCACGATGATCAGCCTCGGCACGCTCGCCCTGTTCGAGCACCCCGACCAGCTCGCCGTGCTGCGTGAGACCGAGGACCCGAAGGTGATCGCGGGCGCGGTCGACGAGCTGCTGCGTTACCTGTCCATCGTCCACTCCGGTCTGCGCCGGGTCGCCAAGGACGACATCGAGATCGACGGCCAGATCATCCGCAAGGGCGACGGCCTCCTCTTCGACCTCCAGACCGCCAACTGGGACCCGGAGGCCTTCCCCGAGGCCGAGCGCCTGGACCTGAGCCGCCCCGCCCGCCAGCACAACGCGTTCGGCTACGGCCCCCACCAGTGCCTCGGCCAGAACCTGGCCCGCCTCGAACTCCAGGTCGTCTACGGCACCCTCTACCGCCGCATCCCCACCCTGCGCCCCGCCGCCCCCATCGAGCAGCTGGCCTTCAACCACACCGGCACGACGTACGGCGTGAAGTGCCTGCCCGTCGCCTGGTGAACACGCCCGCCCGGTGAACACCCCTACCTCGTGAACGCCCCCCACCAGTACCAAGAACCGAGGAGCAACCCATGCGTGTGGAACTCGACGAACCCAAGTGCGTGGCCTCCGGCCAGTGTGTGATGGCCTCCCCGGAGGTGTTCGACCAGCGGGACGACGACGGCGTGGCGATCCTGCTGGAGGAGCACCCCGCCGACGACCTCATGGACGGCGTACAGGAGGCCATCGCGATCTGCCCGGCCGCCGCGATCCGACTGGTGGACCAGTGAGGCGGATCCTCGTCGTGGGTGCCTCGGCCGCCGGACTCGCGGCGGCCGAGACGCTGCGCCGCGAGGGCTACGACGGCACGCTCACCCTCGTCGGCGACGAACCCCACGCCCCGTACGACCGGCCCCCGCTGTCCAAGCAGCTCCTCTCGGCGGAGTGGGACACCGACCGGCTGACCCTGCGCACTCCCGCCCATCTCGACGGGCTCGACCTGGACCTGCGCCTCGGGACCGCCGCGACCGGCCTGGACCTCAGGGAACGCGAAGTTCGGCTGGCCGACGGATCGACAGTGCCGTACGACGGACTGGTCATCGCCACCGGCGTACGGCCGCGCCGGCTGCCCGGTGAGGGCGCGCATGTGCTGCGCACCCTGGACGACGCCCTGACGCTGCGGGAGCGGCTGACGCCGGGGACGCGGCTGGTCGTGGTCGGCGCCGGGTTCCTCGGCGCGGAGGCCGCGGCCGTCGCCTGGCGTCTCGGCGCCGAGGTCACCCTCCTCGAACCGGCGCCCGTGCCGCTGGCCCACGCGGTCGGCGGGGAGGTCGGCGCGGTGCTGTCCCGGGCCCATCTCGACCACGGGGTGGACCTGCGCACCGGCGTCACCGTCACCGAGGTGACCGAGGACGGGGTGCGGCTCGCGGACGGCGAGGTGATCGAGGCCGACGAGGTGCTGGTCGCCATCGGCTCCCTGCCCAACACCGAGTGGTTGGCCGGCAGCGGCCTGGCCGTCGGCGACGGCGTGCTGTGCGACGAGTACTGCGAGGCCGCGAAGAACGTGTACGCGGCCGGTGACGTCGCCCGCTGGTACAACCCGCTGTTCGGCACGTCGATGCGCGTCGAGCACCGTACGAACGCGGCCGAGCAGGGCATGGCGGCCGCCCGCAACCTGCTCGACGCCGAGGCCCGCAAGCCGTTCACGCCGGTGCCGTACTTCTGGTCCGACCAGTACGACATGAAGGTCCAGGCCTACGGCCATCTGCGCGGCCACGACGAGGTCACCGTCGTCGACGGGGACCTGGCCGAACGCCGCTTCGTGGCTGTCTACCGCACCGACGACCGGGTGACCGGCGCTCTCGCGGTCGGCATGCCGCCCAAGGCGATCCGGCAGTGGCGGCAGGCCATCGCGTCCGGCGCCGGCTGGCGCGAGACGTTCCCGCCGGAGAGACCGGCACGACTGGAGGAGGTCGAACATGGCGGAACAGCTGCCTGAACCGGGCCGTGACGTGGTGGTCGTCACCGGCGCCGGCGGCATGGGCGTGGCGATCGCGCGGCGGCTCGGCAGCGGGCGGACCCTGTTCCTCGCCGACGCCTCGCGCGGTCAACTCGACCGGGCCGTGGACGCGTTGCGTGACGAGGGACACGCGGTGCGGGGCGTCCTGACCGACGTATCCGACCGGAAGTCCGTGGACAAGCTCGCCGAAGAGGCGGCCGGAGAGGGCCGGGTGGCCGCCGTCGTGCACACCGCCGGTGTCTCCGCCGTCCTCGGGTCGGCGAAGACGATCCTGGAGGTCAACCTGCTGGGCACGGCCCATGTCATCGACGCCTTCGAGAGCGTGGCCGCGCCGGGCACGGCCATGGTCTGCGTCTCCAGCATGGCCGGTCATGTCGCCTCCCTCAGCCGTGCGGACGAGGCCGCCCTCGCCACCGCCCCGGTGGAGGAACTCCTCGGGATCGGCGGCGTCGCCGCCGTCGCGGACAGCCCGACCATGGCGTACGTCGTGTCCAAGCGGGCCAACCATCTGCGGGTCGAGGCCGCCGCGCTCGCCTGGAGCCGGCGCGGCGCCCGAATCAACAGCGTCAGCCCGGGCGTCATCGCCACCGCGATGTCGAAGGCGGAGGCCGAGGGCCCGAGCGGCGCGCGCATGCTCTCGATGCTGGAGGCCAGCGGCGCGGGCCGCTCCGGCACCCCGGCGGAGATCGCCGACGCGGTGGCATTCCTCACCGGTCCCGAGGCGCGTTACATCACCGGCACGGACCTGCTCGTCGACGGCGGACAGGCCGCCTGGCTCCGCCGGCACCGGCCCGCCTGACGCGGCCGCACCACAGCACCACCACCCGACAGACGTACAAGGACCGCAGAGAGGACATCGATGTCCACCCCCCACAGCCCGTCCACCCCCACGTCACCGAGCCCGGAGGAGCTGGGCTTCGACCCGGACGCCCTGCGCGAGCGGTACCGAGCCGAACGCGACCGCCGGATCCGCCCGGACGGCGGCGGGCAGTACCAGCGGATCGCCGGTGAGTTCGTCTCCTACGACGACGACCCCTACGCCGACCAGGAGTTCACCCGGGAGCCGCTGCACGACCGGGTCGAGGCGGTCGTCATCGGCGGCGGATTCGGCGGACTGCTCGCGGGGGCCCGGCTGCGGCAGGCCGGCGTGGAGTCGATCCGGGTGATCGAGAAGGGCGGCGACTTCGGCGGCACCTGGTACTGGAACCGCTACCCCGGCATCCACTGCGACATCGAGTCGTACATCTACCTCCCGCTGCTCGAAGAGCTCGGCTACGTCCCGAAGTGGAAGTACGCGCCCGGCGAGGAGATCCGGCAGCACACCCGGGCCATCGGCCGGCACTTCGACCTCTACCGCGACGCCTGCTTCCAGACGGTGGCCACCGAACTGCGCTGGGACGAGACCGAGTTGGAGTGGATCGTCTCCACCGACCGGGGCGACAGCATGCGGGCCCGGTACGTGGTCGTCTCCAGCGGCACGCTCAGCCAGCCGAAGCTCCCCGGCATCCCCGGCATCGAGACCTTCAAGGGCCACACCTTCCACACCAGCCGCTGGGACTACGACTACACCGGCGGCGACGCGAACGGCGGGCTGACCGGGCTCGCCGACAAGCGCGTGGCCGTCATCGGCACCGGCGCCACCGCCATCCAGGTCGTCCCCCACCTCGGGGCCGACGCGGCACACGTCTACGTCTTCCAGCGCACACCCTCGACG
Source organism: Streptomyces sp. CA-210063 (assembly GCF_024612015.1). Lineage (NCBI taxonomy): Bacteria > Bacillati > Actinomycetota > Actinomycetes > Kitasatosporales > Streptomycetaceae > Streptomyces > Streptomyces sp. CA-210063. Next base: position 808,399 of record NZ_CP102512.1, on the reverse strand, counting down.
GTCGACGTACGCGGCAACGGTCCCACCGACCCGGAGTGGGCGAAGACGCTCACCCCCGGCTGGCAGGGGCAGCGCATGGACAACTTCCTCAAGACCGTCACCGGGGTCCGGGCCGAGACGGACCTGGTGAACGACGGCTGGACCAGCAGCGCCCGCCTCCAGGAGAAGCTCATCCCGACCGACGCCTACGCGGACGTCCCGGCGGACGAGCGCGAACGGGCCTACGAGATCGCCGACTTCCAGAAGATGAACGAGCTGCGCGACCGCGTGGCGGCGATCGTCGAGGACCCGGAGACCGCCGAGAAGCTGAAGCCCTGGTACCGCTACATGTGCAAGCGGCCCACCTTCAGCGACACCTACCTCCAGACCTTCAACCGGCCCAACGTCACCCTGGTCGACACGGCCGACACCCACGGCGTCGAGCGGATCACCGACAAGGCCGTCGTGGTCGGCGGGGTCGAGTACGAGGTCGACTGCGTCATCTTCGCCACCGGCTTCGAGGTCGGCGTCTCGGGGCTGCTGTCCGGCCGGCTCCCGGCGTACGGCCGGGGCGGCGTCAGCCTGCTGGAGACCTGGATGACGGCCGGCCCGAAGACACTCCACGGCTTCTACAGCCACGGTTTCCCCAACCTCTTCCAGCTCGGCCCCATGCAGAACGCCAGCGCGGTCAACTACGTCCACATCCTCGACCAGCAGTCGATCCATGTCGGCGAGGTCGTCGCCGAGGCCCGCAGGCGCCGCGCCCGGTATGTCGAGCCGAGCGCTGAGGCCGAGGCCGCCTGGGTCGCCACGATCCGCGAGAAGGCCGCCGACCTGCACAAGTTCCAGGCCGAGTGCACCCCCGGCTACTACAACAACGAGGGCATGCCCAGGGAGCGCAGCGAGTCGTACGGCGACGGCCCGGTCGCCTTCCACGAACTGCTGCGGCGCTGGCGCGCGGACGGCGGCATGGACGACGTCCTCGTCGGCGCCGAGTGAGCAGGGCGGGAGCGGACATGAGCACCCCGGGAGACGACATGAGTACGCGACCCAACCGGTACGACGAGACCGGTGAACTCCGTACCACCAGCGCCCGTTGGGAGGCGCGGCGGCTCAACCCGCCCAACCCGCTGTGGGGTTCCAACGGGGTCTCGTTCGGCCCCGACGGGCGGCTGTACGTGGCGCAGTTCCTCGCCGGGCAGATCAGCGCCGTCGACCCGGCCACCGGGGACGTCGACGTCGTCGTCCCGATGGACGGGCCGGTGCAGTCGCCGGACGACCTCGCCTTCGGCGCCGACGGCTCGATGTACATAGCCGACCTGGTGCCGGGCCTGGTGTGGCGGCGGAGCCCGGCGGGGGAGTACAGCCTCGTCGCCGACGACGTGTCGAACCCCAACGGCATCACCTGTGTCGGGGACCGGCTCTTCATCAACGAGATGAAGCCCAACGGCCGTCTGATGGAGCTCTTCCCGGACGGCGGCGACCCGGTCGTGCTCACCGAGGGCCTGGCCCTCGGCAACGCCATGCAGCTCGGCCCGGACGGCCACCTGTACTACCCGCACATGCTCACCGGCCAGGTCTGGCGCATCCCGCCGGACGGCGGCACCCCCGAGGTGGTCGCCGAGGACGTGCACGAGCCGGTCGCGGTCCGCTTCGACCGGGGTGGTGTCCTGCACGTCCTCTCCCGGGGAGTCGAGGGCATCGTCACCCGTATCGACCTCCACGGCGGCGGGTCCCGCACGCTCGTGACCAGCGGCCTGAAGGGGCTGGACAACGCGGCCTTCGACGCCGAGAACCGCATGTTCGTGTCCAGCTACTCCACGGGCGGCGTCACCGAACTGCACCCCGACGGTCGCACCCGTGAGATCGTCCGCCGCGGCTTCGACGGCCCCTACGGCGTCACGGTCGACCTCGGCGGCACGGTGTACGCGGCCGACCACTACCGGCTGGCGAGCCCCGCCGTGACCGACGAGGGCGAGCCGGTCGGCCCGTCCCCGGCGGCCGGAGCCGGCGGCGTGACGACCCACCTCCTGCTGCCCTTCGCCCACGGCATCACCGCCGAGGGTGGACTGCTGCACTACACCTCGCAGTTCGGCAATGTGCAGACGTACGACCCCGGGAGCGGGGCACGTCGGGAGCGGGCGCGGGGGCTGAACCGGCCCATCGGTATCGCGGTCGCCCCGGACGGTTCCCTCGTCGTCGCCGAGGCGGGCGCGGGCCGGGTCGTGGCCATCGACGTCAGCGACCCCGACTCCGACCTCGGCACCGTGACCGTCCTCGCGGAAGGCCTCGACCAGCCCACGGACGTGGCCTTCGACGCGGAGGGCCGTCTCCACGTCAGCGAGGAACGCCTCGGGACGGTGCTCCGGATCGAGTCGGAGGGCAGGACGGTCGTGGTCGCGGACGGGCTCGGCGCACCGCAGGGTCTTGCGGTCCTGGGCGGGGAGCTGTTCGTGGTGGAGACCGAGCAGCGCAGGCTGCGGGCGGTCTCCCTCACCACGGGGGAGCGGCGGATCGACGCGGAGGACCTGCCGGTGGGACCGCCGCCGGGTGTGGTCCCCCGCACCGAACCGGCGCTGTTCGCGGACGTCATGCCCGGTATGGCCCGCCGCTTCGCGGGCCTCGCGGCCGCCCCGGACGGGACCCTCGTCCTGTCGGCCAACGGGGAGGGCACCGTGCTGCGGCTGACACCGAGGACGGGAGCTCAGCCGGGGCGGTAGAGCGTCGTCAGCAGTTCGATGGCGGCCGGGGTGGCGGGATGCGGATCGTCCCGCCACCAGGCGAGCCGTACGGCGATCGGCTCGGCGTCGCGCACCGGCCGGTAGACGACGCCGGGCCGCCGGTACTGGTTGGCGGTGGACTCCGCGGTCACACCGATGGCGCGGCCCGTGGCGATCGCGGTGAGCCACTCGTCGACGTCGTGTGTCTCCTCGGTCGCCGGGCGGGAGCCGGGCGGCCACAGGTCCGTGGTGGTCGTGCCGGTCCGGCGGTCGATGAGCAGGGTGTGCCCGCTCAGATCGGCGAGCCGGACCGAGCGGCGCCGGGCCAGCGGATCGTCGCTCGCCAGCGCGCACAGCCGCCGCTCCAGCCCGACGATCACCGAGTCGAACCGGCGGTCGTCCACCGGCCGGCGCACCACGGCGAGGTCGCACGAGCCCTCCGCCAGCCCGGCCGTCGCCGAGTTGGCCCGCACGAACTGCAGATCCGTCCCCGGATGCGCCACGCCCCAGCGGCGCTGGAACGTCAGCGTGTGCCGGCCCAGCGCCGACCAGGCGTAACCGATCCGCAGCCGGACATGGCCCGAGGTCGCCTCCCGCACCAGGTCGTCCACCTCACCGAGCACCCGCCGCGCGTGCGACACCACCCGCAGCCCGGTCGGCGTCGGCGTCACCTCACGGGAGGTCCGCCGCAACAGCCGTACCCCCAGGGCCCGTTCGAGCGAGGCCAGAGTGCGGGACACCGCCGCCTGGGAGACCCCGAGCGTGATGGCCGCGTCGGTGAAGGTGCCCTCCTCGACGATCGCGACGAGACAGCGCAACTGCCGCAGCTCCACATCCTTGGCGGCCGGGTCCGTGACGTCATTCATGACGTGAGCGTATAGATCGACTCACCGATGCATTTTGCGCAACGGCGGTCCGGTCGCACGATCGGCCCATGGACACCGCCGCTGCCTCCGCCCCCGCCTCCGGTACGGCCCACGCGTCCCCGGCCCCCGAGTCGGGCGGGGCACGCCTGGCCGGTGTCCTCACCATGGTCGGCTGCGGGGTGTCCAACCAGGTCGGTGCCGCGCTGGGGTCGCTGGCCTTCCCGGTGCTCGGGCCCGCCGGGGTCGTCGCGATACGGCAGTACGTCGCCGCGATCGTCCTCGTGGCCGTCGCCCGGCCCCGGCTGCGGTCCTTCACCGCACGGCAGTGGTGGCCGGTGGTGCTGCTCGCGCTGGTGTTCGGGACGATGAATCTCTCGCTGTACACCGCCATCGACCGCATCGGCCTGGGGCTCGCGGTGACCCTGGAGTTCCTCGGCCCGCTCGCCATCGCCCTGGCCGGCTCGCGCCGCAGGGTGGACGCGTGCTGTGCGCTGATCGCCGGCCTGGGCGTGGTCACCCTGATGCGTCCGCAGCCCTCCGCCGACTACCTCGGCATGGGGCTCGGCCTCCTCGCCGCCGGCTGCTGGGCGTCGTACATCCTCCTCAACCGCACCGTCGGCCGCCGCATCCCCGGCGCGCAGGGCTCCGCGGCCGCCGCCGGGCTCTCCGCGCTGGCCTTCCTGCCGGTCGGCACAGCCGTGGTCGTACGGCAGCCGCCCACCGCCGGGGCCGTCGGCTACGCGATCGCCGCCGGGATCCTCGCCTCGGCCGTGCCGTACCTCGCGGACGTGTTCACCCTGCGCCGCGTACCCGCCCAGGTCTTCGGCCTCTTCATGAGCGTCAACCCCGTCCTGGCCGCCCTGGCCGGCTGGATCATGCTCGGGCAGGACCTGGGGTGGATCGAGTGGGCCGCCATCGGCGCGGTGGTCGCGGCGAACGCGCTGAGCATTCTCGTAGCCCGTCGCTGATCCACCTCGTGGGGAGTTCCACCGGCGAACCGTTCCTAAGGACTGAGCGGGAGTGAGTCCTGTTGCCAGGACTCGTGCTCAGCCGAACACCCCGAACGGTGCTGGGTGTTCTGGTCGCCCGCGTTCGCTCCGCGTCCGGCGCGCACGGATCGTGTCCGTGGTCCGGGGATGCGGGGGCGGGTTCCCTCACGCCCGGGGATGCCTGGTCGGGCCTGTACGGTCCGATGCCCCTGCTCATCGCTCCGGTGAGCAGGGGGCGGTGCCGTCCGTCGCCGGATCGGGTGTCCCTGGGCGCGCCTGCCGATCGCCACGGCGGCCGCGTCGTGGCGAGTGGTGGTGCGGGTGTTGCTGGTGAGGGGTTTCTGCCAGTGCTGGGCGCCCCAGCGGCTGGTGTAGGCCGGGTCCACGGCGATGACCGCGATGCCGGTGGCGTCGGCCATCGAGGTCAGCCGGGCCCGCAGACGGCCGGTGGGCATACCGGAGATCAGCTGCCGGAAGCGTTTGTGGCGGCCGTGTTTCTCGCGGGTCTTCTCGGCGGTGAAGTCCAGGTCCTCCACCGCGATCGCCTGCACCCCGCACGACTGGGCCCAGTGCAGCAGGCGGGTGAGGGCGTGGCGGACCTGGGCGTCGCGGTGCTGGGCGGTGCCGGACAGGTCGTAGAAGAAACGATGCGGGCTCCCGGTGGGGTTGCCGTGCAGCCATCTCCCGCAGCCCACCCGCCCCGTCACCCCCAACCCCCGAAAAATTCTGTCACCGTCCCCGACGACCACCGCCCACAGAGGTCACGCATTCGACACAAGAACGCCAGTTCTCCCGAAAGGCCGACGCAACGACCGAGACACGCAAACACCACCGGAACTCACTCCCGCTCACCAGAACACACTTGAGTTCACTCCAGGTGTGCAGCAGCTCTGAACCCCGGCGCTGATAGAGAGCGGCCCTGCAAACAGTGCGACCCCGTGAGGACAAAATTGTTGACAATCCTGTTGGCCTAGATTTACGTTCGACAGGCACTCACTCAGGGAGGGCACGAATGCAGGAGGAAGCCCGTCCGGGCACCGGAGAGCAGGCCAAACAGCTCGCGTTGGCGAAGCTGCGGCAGGCGATCGCGCACGGCGAGATGGCACCGGCCCAGCGGCTGGTGGAGAACGAACTCGCCGAGCAGTTCGGTGTGACACGGGCCAGCATCCGCGCGGCACTGATCGATCTGGAGGCCGAGGGACTGGTCGAGCGGATCCGTAACCGGGGCTCGCGGGTGCGGGTGGTGACCGTGGAGGAAGCGGTCGCCATCAGCGAGTGCCGCATGGTCCTGGAAGGGCTGTGTGCGGCGAAGGCGGCCACCCTGGCCACCGACGACCAGCTGGCCGAACTGGCCGACATCGGCACGGCGATGACCAAGGCCGTGGCCGACGGCGAGCCGGTGACGTACTCCGAGCTCAACCAGCGCCTGCACGCCAGGATCCGGGAGATCTCCGGTCAGCGGGTGGCGGTGGAGCTGCTGGAGCGGCTCAACGCCCAGCTGGTGCGCCACCGTTTCCAGCTCGCGCTGCGGCCGGGACGGCCCCAGCACTCCCTGGGTGAACACCTGGCCATGATCGAGACGATCACGGCGAGGGACCCGCAGGCGGCCGAAGAGGCCGTCCGCGCCCACCTCATGAGCGTCATCACCGCGCTGCGCGAATAGCGCGTCGCCCCCGCGCGCTCCGGGGTGGGCCCACAGGCCTGATCGGCCTGTCCGGTCCGTCCACCAAGGAGATTCCCCACATGACCGACGGCACGGTGCCCGCCACCGCCCCACCACGATCGACTCTTGTCGTCACCGCGCACGCGGGGGACTTCGTGTGGCGGGCCGGCGGCGCCATAGCCCTGGCGGCCTCGCGCGGTGAGAAGGTCACCATCGCCTGTCTGACCTTCGGTGAGCGCGGCGAGTCCGCCAAGGCCTGGCGCGAGGGCCGGAAGCTCGACGAGATCAAGGCGATCCGCCGGGAGGAGGCCGAGAAGGCCGCCGCCACCCTCGGTGCCCGGATCGTCTTCTTCGACGCCGGCGACTACCCGCTGATCGGCACCCCCGAACTCACCGACCGCCTGGTCGCCGTCTACCGCGCTACCCAGCCGGACGTCGTGCTCACCCATCCGTTGGAGGACCCGTACAACGGCGACCATCCGGCCGCCGCCCGCATGGCCCTGGACGCCCGCGTGCTCGCCCAGGCCATCGGCTACCCCTCCGAGGGCGAGATCATCGGCGCCCCGCCGGTCTTCTTCTTCGAGCCGCACCAGCCCGAGATGTGCGGCTTCAAGCCCGAGGTGCTCCTCGACATCACCGAGGTCTGGGAGACCAAGCGCAAGGCCATGGAGTGCCTCGGCGCCCAGCAGCACCTGTGGGACTACTACACCGACCTCGCCGTACGCCGGGGCGTCCAGCTCAAACGCAACGCGGGCCCCAACCTGGGCCTCGCCCACAAGACCATGGCCGAGGCGTACATGCGCCCCTACCCGCAGGTCACGGGGGTGCTGGACTGATGGGCGGCGTGATCGTCACCAACCCGCCGAAGGCGGACGCCGAGGACGTCGAAGCGATCGCCCGGTACGGCGTCGCCACCGTCCACGAGGCGATGGGCCGCACCGGCCTGCTCGGCACCCATCTCCGCCCGATCCAGCAGGACACCCGCATCGCAGGCACCGCCGTCACGGTCCTCTCCTGGCCCGGCGACAACCTCATGATCCACGCGGCCGTCGAGCAGTGCGGCGAGGGCGACATCCTCGTCGTCACCACCACCTCGCCCTCCACCGACGGCATGTTCGGCGAACTGTTCGCCACCGCGCTCCAACGCCGTGGCGTACGCGGCCTGGTCATCAACGCGGGCATCCGCGACACCGCCGAACTGCGCGCGATGGACTTCCCCGCCTGGGCCGCCGCCGTCAGCGCGCAGGGCACGGTCAAGGCCACCGGCGGCTCGGTCAACGTCCCCGTGGCCATCGGCGGCCAGACCGTCCGCCCCGGCGACGTGATCCTCGCCGACGACGACGGCGTGGTCGTCGTCCCCCGCGAGCGGGCCCGTCGCACGGCCAAGGCCTCCGAGGCCCGCGAACAGAAGGAGGCCGCCTCTCGCGCCGCCTTCCTCGACGGTCAACTCGGCCTGGACCGCTACGGATTGCGCGAAACCCTCGTACGCCTCGGGGTGATCTACCGGTCCTACGAGGACCACGCGAGCGAGGAGGCCCAGCCGTGACCGGGTGGCTCGACGGGGTGCGCTGCATGCTGCTGCGCGGCGGCACGTCCAAGGGCGCCTTCTTCCTCGCCGAGGACCTGCCCGCCGACCCGGCCGCCCGCGACGACCTGCTGCTGCGCGTGATGGGCAGCCCCGATCCGCGCCAGATCGACGGCCTGGGCGGGGGGCATCCCCTGACGAGCAAGGTCGCCGTGGTGTCCGCCTCGGCCGACCCCGAGGCCGACGTCGACTACCTGTTCCTCCAAGTCGGCGTCGAGCAGCCGGAGGTGAGTGACCGTCAGAACTGCGGCAACCTGCTCGCCGGCGTCGGCCCGTTCGCCGTCGAACGCGGACTGGTGACCGCCGGCGAGCCGGAGACGGCCGTACGCATCCGCATGCTCAACACCGGTGATCGCGCGGTCGCCACCTTCCGCACCCCCGGCGGCCGGATCGCGGTCACCGGGGACGCCGAGATCTCCGGGGTCCCGGGGACGGCCGCGCCGGTGGTGATCGAGTTCCCGAGGAGCGGCAGTCCGCTGCTGCCCACAGGACACGCCCGCGACCTCGTCGCCGGCACGGAGGTCACCTGCGTGGACAACGGCATGCCGACCGTCCTGATCCCCGCCACCGCCCTCGAGATCACCGGTTACGAGGCCCCCGAGGAGCTGGAGGCGGACCAGGCCCTCGCCGACCGGCTGCGTGACATCCGGCTGGCGGCGGGCCGGTCGATGGGCCTCGGCGACGTCGAGCACACCACCGTGCCCAAACTCAGCCTGCTCGCCCCGCCCCGGAACGGCGGCGCCGTCACCACCCGCACCTTCATACCGGTGCGCTGCCACACCTCCATCGGCGTACTCGGCGCCGCGAGCGTGGCGGCCGGGCTGCGCGTGGAGGGCGGAGTCGGCGACGGCATGGCCCAACTCCCCTCCACCGGTGACCGAGTGCGCATCGAGCACCCCACCGGCTTCCTCGACATCGAGGCCGGCGTGGTGTACGGCCCCGACGGCAGCCCCTCGGCGAGCCGCACCGCCGTCGTCCGCACCGCCCGCAAGATCTTCGACGGCACGGTCTTCCCCCAGCCCGCCGACCCCTCTTCCCGTCCCTAAGGAGTCACCGATGACCCCGCCGCTCGGCGACATCGCCCACCTCGGGCATGTCGAACTGCTCACCCCGGACCTCGACCGCAGCCTCTGGTTCTTCACCGAGATCCTGGGCCTGACCGAGAACGGCCGCTCCGGCGGCTCGGTCTACCTGCGGACCTGGGACGACTACGAACACCACAGCCTGATACTCACCGCCCACTCCACCAACGGCATCCGCCGCACCGCCCTGCGTGCCTCCAGTGAGGAGGCCCTGCGACGCCGGGTCAAGGAGCTGGAGAACACCGGGCGCGCGGGCCGCTGGGTCGAGGACGAACCCGGCATCGGCCCGCTCTACGTCACCACCGATCCCGACGGCCACGAGGTCGCCCTGTACTGGGAGAGCGAGTGGTACGAGGCCCCGGCCGACCTCAGGCCGGGCCTGAAGAACCAGCCGCAGGCCAAACCCGGCCACGGCGTGGGCGTACGCCGCCTCGACCACGTCAACTTCCTCGCCTCCGACGTCGAGGCCGACGCCGCCTTCACCCGCGAGGTGCTCGGCGCCCGCCCCACCGAACAGATCGTCCTCGACACCGGGAAGATCGCCGCCCAGTGGCTGACCTTCACCAACAAGTCGTACGACATCGTCTACACCGAGGACTGGACCGGCTCACGCGGCCGCCTGCACCACATCGCGTTCGCCACCGACACCCGCGAGGACATCCTGCGGGCCGCCGATCTCTGCCTCGACCAGGGCGTGTTCATCGAGACGGGCCCGCACAAGCACGCCATCCAGCAGACGTTCTTCCTGTACGTCTACGAGCCGGGCGGCAACCGCATCGAGCTGTGCAACCCGCTCACCCGGCTGGTGCTTGCCCCCGACTGGCCGCTGATCACCTGGACGCAGGCGGAGCGCGCCAAGGGCCAGGCGTGGGGTCTGAAGACCATCGAGTCGTTCCACACGCACGGCACACCGCCGGTCGACTGACGGGCTTCCCCCCGATCGCGCCGGTCCCGTCTCCGGGTGCGTCGGCCACGCAAGGCCCCAACTGTCGCCAAGATTGTTGACAAAAACGTTGATCTTTGGTCGGTTGCTTAGCGTCTGGCGCACCGCATGGGCCGCTTCGGAGCCGTCTTCGGCCCCTGGCTCGGCGGCCAGCTCCTCGCCGCCGGCAACGGCGACTGGGGCTTCACGGCCTTCGCCCTCGCCGACGTCTCCTCCATGGTCTTCATCGGCATCGCCTCCCTGCGCACCTCCCGCCAGACCCCGCAGGGCGACCCCGAGAAGTCCCTGTCACCGACCGGCTGACCACGGCCCGGAGGGCCGACCCGCGCATCCGGGCCGGCCCTCTCCCCGCGCGACGGCGCTACGACGCCCCCGGTCACGGGTGGGATCGCCCTACGACGCCCCCTTGTCGAACGCCCGCCGCACCTGCGCCGCGATCAGCGGATACACCTGGCGGGCCTTGGTCTCGTCCTGGCTGTCGTAGCCGTGGTCGGCCCCGGTGACATCGTGGTGGCCGACCAGCGATCCGGCGGTGCGGAGCCGGTCCGCGTAGGCGACGCCCTCCGCCTTGAGGAGGTCGTACTCGGCGGTGACGACGAAGGCCGGGGCGATGCCCCTGAGGTCGGCGGTGTCGGAGGGGTGTGCGGGGGAGACGAGGCGGTCGGCGCGCTGCTTCGGGTCGGGGATGTACGCGCTGTCGAAGACGTCCGCCATCCACGGGCGCAGCATCGGCTTGGCGATGGCGGCCCGCTTGTCGCGGGCGCCGGTGGCGAGGTCGAGCGGCGGATAGTGCAGGACCTGGAGGGCGATCGAGGGCCCGCCCTCCTCCAGAGCCTGGCGCGCCGCCGCGGCCGCGAGCCCGCCGCCGGCGCTCTGGCCGCCCACGGACAGCCGGTCGCCGTCCCAGCCGTGCTCGCCCCCGTGCTCGGCGGCCCACTTGACGACCTCGTAGGCCTGCCGGGGCGCGGCGGGGAACGGGTGCTGCGGAGCGACCACGTAGTCCACGTTGAGCACGGCCACACCCGCCTCGACGGCTATGCACCGGCACAGGGCGTCGTCCAGCTCGATCTGCGGCATGACGTAGCCGCCGCCGTGGAAGTTGACGTGGACCGGCGGGGGAGCACCCTCGGTGCCGGCGGGCAGGTAGAGCACGGCGCGGGCCGGGCCGAAGGAGGTGGGAGCGGTCAACTCGCGGGTGGTGCAGGTGTACTCGGGGAGACGGGCGAGCCAGGACGCGGTGGAACCGCGCCCGCCGGTTCGTCGGTTCGCCAGTGCCTGAAGTCGCTGCATCGCCTTGGCCGCGAAGGCGGCCACCGCTGGGCGGGCGAGTATGGACATGGGGGCTCCATTCGGTCCGAGGGCGCTGCCCGAGCGATGAACTTACTTGAGTCAGGCAACAAGATGGTAAAGTAGAGCCCATGTCCCCATCACCGCTACCCTCCGACCCCGCCTCCCCGGAAGTGATCGAGATCGAGCGAGCCCTCACTCGCATCACCTACCTCAGCACCCGGGCCCGGGCGCACGAGCGCCTGATGAGCCTGGCGGGCGTGCCGCTCGACCGTGCCGCCGTGGCCCTGCTGCGGCAGATCGCCGACTCCGAGCCGCTGCGCCCGGGGGAGCTGGCCAACCGGCTCGGCGTCGAGGCCTCCCATGTCACCCGCCAGGTCCAGCAGCTCGAGAAGTCCGGCTACGTCACCCGCGTACCCGACCCGGACGACCGCCGCGCCCAGCGCATCGAGCTGACGTCCGTAGGCAAGGAGGCCATAGGCCGTATCCGCGAGGCCGGTGTCCGCGGGATGCAGATGGCGCTGTCCGACTGGTCGCCCGAGGAACTCCAGCAGCTCGCCGGGCTCTTCCACCGCATGGTCGACGACTTCCTCGCCCACGCCAACGACCCCGAGGACCAGTCTCTGCGGGCCGAGAAGCACGGGGCGTAGCCCCTGCTTCTCAGGGCGCGGTGAACTGTGCGACAAGCCCCACCCACCCGCACTCGGCACCCAACCGTCAGTAGCCGAGCTGCTTCCGGATGTACGGCGTCATCAGCGTCTTCGCCTTCGCGAGCGTGGAGGTACGGGCGCCGAGCACGGCGGTCTCGCCGCCCGGCACGGGGATCAGGGTGATTCCGTCGGCCGAGCCGAGAGGCACGATCAGCGGGGTCCGCTGGATCGACCGGTAGAGGCGCGGCTCCTTGCGGTGCTTGCCCGAACTCCCCAGATAGGTGCGGATGTTGTGGGCGGCGATGTCCGCCTGGGCGATCGCGACGGGGGAGATCTTCAGCTCGCTGACGTCGTTCACGTCGCCGACCGCGAACACGTCGAGCCACCCGTCGACCCGCAGCGCCCGGTCGACCTTGATCTGCCCGGCGGTGTTCAGCCAGGCCCCGTGGCCGGCCAGCCGCAGCCAGAGCGTGTTCGGCGTGGTGCCGGTGGCCCAGAAGGAGAGGTCGGCCTCGATGATGTCGCCCCGGCCGTCCCGGTAGGTGCCGTAGTCGGCCCCGGGGGAGATGAACGAGTCCAGCCGCACCTCCACGTCATGGGACTCCAGCCAGGTCAGGGCCCGCCGCCCGGCCCACTTGCTGCGCGTGGAGTTGAGCAGCGCCGACCCGGCGTGCGCGAGCGTGACCCGCGCGTCCGGCCGGGCCAGCCGGATCTCGGCGGCCAGCTCCACGCCGCCCGGCCCGCCGCCGACGATCAGCACGTGCTCGGCCGAGGCCACGCTCTCCTGGTGCGCGGCGAACGTCTTGGCCGCCTCCTCGGTGGTCGTGCCCAGGAAACGGGCCGGCTCCGGGTAGTCCGCGCCGGTCGCGATCACCACCACGTCGTACGGCAGCCGCTCACCCGTGGCGAGCTTCACCTGCCGCTCACCGGTGTCGATGTCGATCGCCTTGCCCACCACGACACGGCCGTTGCTCAGCAGCCGGTCGTAGGGGATGAAGGGCGTCGTCGTCCACTTCTCGTGCACACCGGCCCGGAGCGCGGCGATGCGATGGAAGAAGACCTCCTTGCGGTCCACGAGGGTGACCCGTGCGACCTCGTCCAACTGCTTGGCGAGGCGGATGCCCCCGTATCCGCCGCCGATCACGATTACTTGGCCGTCAAGCACACCGATTCTCCTGTGCTGGGTGGGGGGAGAGATGATGAGCCTAACTTTTGAAACTTAAAGCTACTGGCGGGGTCTGTGATGGTTGTGTGAAGCGACGACGGACGACACGAGTCACCGCGCGGGCGCTCCGCCGGAAGCCGGTGATGAATCCGCGGGCCGGTGGGGGCTGGTCGCGCAGTTCCCCGCGCCCCTACGCGCCTGCCTAGGCTGGTGCCGTGACCGACAACGACCGGCCCCTCGCCGTATTCGACCTGGACAACACCCTCGCCGACACCGCGCACCGGCAGCGGTTCCTGGAGGTGAAGCCACGCGACTGGAACGGGTTCTTCGCCGCCGCCCCGCAGGACCCGCCGCTCGCCGAGGGCATCGCGCTGGCGCGGGAGAGCGCCGAGGAGTGCGAGGTCATGTATCTGACCGGGCGCCCCGAGCGGTGCCGCCGCGACACCGTCGACTGGCTCGCAGCCCATGGGCTGCCCGAGGGACGGATCTGGATGCGCCGCGACAACGACCGCAGGCCCGCCCGCCGCACCAAAATGGAGATCCTCCGCCGACTCGCCAGGACCCGGGAGATCCGCGTCCTCGTGGACGACGACGAGCTGGTCTGCGAGGACGCGGAGCGGGCGGGCTTCACGGTCGTACGGGCGCGCTGGGCCGCCCCTTCCGCCGCGCTGAAGGTGGCGCAGGAGCGGGAAGGGCGGACCTGAGCGCGTCAGTCGCCGTCCTCCAGCCGGAAGCCGACCTTCAGACCGACCTGGTAGTGCGCGATCTGCCCGTTCTCGATATGCCCCCGGACCTGCGTCACCTCGAACCAGTCCAGGTTGCGCAAGGTCTGGGCGGCGCGGTCGATGCCGTTGCGGATGGCGTGGTCGACGCTCTCGCTCGAACTGCCGACGATCTCGGTGACCCGGTAAACGTGCTCGGACATACGGGTTCTCCTTGTCGCGTGCTCCGCCGTGGCCGGTGCGCCACACGTCATTCCACGGTGCCTCAGGCTGCGCCACTCCGCGAGTGATCGGGCGTCCCGCCGCCTGCGATTTCGGGTGCGGGCTGTTCGTGGCTGGTCGCGCAGTTCCCCGCGCCCCTGAAGGCCCCGGGCGCGACCCATGCCGTCAAGGGGCGCGGGGCTGTGTCTGATATGCGGCTCCGCCGCGGGGCGCGACCAGCCCCCACCCACCCGCACCCGCAAGGAACTCGTTACGCCACCCTGCTCAACGACAGCGCGAACCGCCCCTCCCGGTCCGTCCACCAGTGGGCCAACTCCAACCCCACGGCGGCAAGCTCCGCCCCCACCCCCTCCCTCCGGAACTTCGCGGACACCTCGGTCCGCAGCTCCTCCCCGGCCTCGAAATCGACCGCGAGGTCCAGCGCGGGAATCTTCACCGTCTGGGCCGTACGGGACCGCAGCCGCATCTCGATCCACTCGCACTCGGCGTTCCAGAGGGCGACATGGTCGAAGGCGTCGGGGTCGAAGTCCGCCCCCAGCTCCCGGTCGACCACGTTCAGCACGTTCTTGTTGAACTCGGCCGTCACCCCGGCCGCGTCGTCGTACGCCGCGACCAGCACCGCCTCGTCCTTGACCAGGTCCGTGCCCAGCAGCAGCGCGTCACCGGGCGCCAGCAGCGCCCGGACGCCGGCCAGGAACGCGGCACGCTCCACGGGCACCAGATTGCCGATCGTGCCGCCGAGGAACGCCACCAGGCGCGGCCCCGGCGTCTCGGGCAGTGCGAGCCCGGCGGTGAAATCGGCGATCAGGGCATGCACGTTCAGCCCCGGCCGCTCGGCGACCAGCGCCTCGCCCGCCTGCCGCAGGGCGCTCTCGCTGACGTCGACCGGCACGTAGGTGTGCAGATGGGGCATGGCGTCCAGCAGATGCCGGGTCTTGTCGGAGGAGCCGGAACCCAGCTCGACCAGGGTGCGCGCTCCGCTCGCCGCGGCGATCTCGCCCGCCCGGTCGACGAGGATCTCGCGCTCGGCACGGGTCGGGTAGTACTCGGGCAACTCGGTGATCTTCTCGAACAGTTCACTGCCGCGGGCGTCGTAGAACCACTTCGGCGGCAGTGTCTTCGGGGTACGGGTCAGACCGTCCAGGACATCGGCGCGCAGCGCCGCGTCGGTGGCGTCCTCGGGCAGGGTGCGGGTGACGAGGAACGGGCTCACGCAGAAGGCTCCTTCGGTGGAACGGGGGCCATGTCGTCGTTCGGGCGGGAGTGTTCCTCCAGCTCCTTGAGCGGGGTGAGCAGGACGTCCGTACGGCTCGCCGCGAGCAGCGTCCGGTCGGGCACCTCCACCCAGTGCGGATCGTCGTCGTACGGCTCGGACGCCACGACCGTGCTGCGGCCGGGCTCGGCGAGATACCAGAGCGTGTCGCCCCAGGCCGTCGCGGCGATGGTGTCGCCATTGGTGAGGAGGAGATTGAGCCGGGACCCGGGGGCCGCCCGGGCGACCTCCAGGACCGTGTCCGCCAGCGCCTGGCCCTCGTCGTCACCGGCGCGCAGCCGGTTCAGGACCAGAGCCCACACGAGCGCGGAGTCGTTGCGGGCCTCCATCGACAGCACCTCGACGGCGGGCAGTTCGGCGGCGAGCGGCGCCAGGGACCGGGGCCACCCGGCGACCGCCCCGTTGTGGCTGAACAGCCAGGGCCCGGCGGCGTACGGCGCCGCCGCGGCCTCGTTGTCCGCCCCCGGCACCGTGGCGTCCCGTACGGCGGCCAGCAGTGCCCCGGTGCGGACCACCCGGGCGAGGTCGGTGAAGGACAGGTCACCCCAGATGGGCCCGGACCTGCGGTAGCGGCCCGGCACCGGGTCCCCCTCGGCGTACCAACCGACCCCGAAACCATCGGCGTTGACCGTCCCGTACCGCTGCCGCCGGGGCGCCCAGGACTGCCGGAACAGACTGTGCGGCGGGTCCACGAGGACCCTGCCCAGCGGTGACTCCGGGCCCAGGAAGGCGAGATGACGACACATCAGACGACCTCCGCGGAGGCGTCCCGTGCCGTGCGGAAGCCGGTGAAGATCTGCCGCCGGATCGGATAGTCCCAGTTCCGGAACGTCCCCCGGCACGCCACCTGGTCCACGGCGAACGCACCGCCGCGCAGCACCTTGTACTCGGGGCCGAAGAACACCTCCGAGTACTCCTTGTACGGGAACGCCGTGAACCCCGGGTAGGGCAGGAAGTCGCTCGACGTCCACTCCCACACGTCACCGATCAACTGCCGTACGCCGAGCGGCGATTCACCCGCCGGATAGCTGCCGACGGGCGCCGGACGCAGATGCCGCTGTCCGAGGTTGGCGTGCTCGGGCGTCGGATCGGCATCGCCCCAGGGGTAGCGGGTCGAGCGGCCGGTGACCGGGTCGTGCCGGGCGGCCTTCTCCCACTCCGCCTCCGTGGGCAGCCGGCGCCCCGCCCAGCGGGCGTACGCGTCGGCCTCGTACCAGCTCACGTGCAGCACCGGCTCGTCGGCCGGTACGACCTCGGTGACGCCGAAGCGCCGCCGCAGCCACTGCCGGCCGTCACGCCGCCAGAACAGCGGCGCGTGGATGGCGTGCGCACGGATGTGGTCCCAGCCCTCGGCCGTCCACCAGCGTTCGTCGTCGTAGCCGCCGTCGTCGATGAACGCCTGGTACGCGCCGTTCGTCACCGGTGTGGTGTCGATGTGGAACGGCGGGACGTGCCGCCGGTGCGCGGGCCGTTCGTTGTCCAGCGCCCATGGCTCGGTCGAGGTGCCCATCATGAACTCCCCGCCGGGTACGAGGACTTCGGCGGGCCCCGTGAACAGCGGGGCGGGCTCGGGGTCCGGTGCCGACAGCACGGCGGGGCCCTTGCGGAGCTGATGGGTGATCAGCATCGTCTCGTCGTGCTGCTGTTCGTGCTGGGCGATCATGCCGAAGGCGAAGCCCGCGTCGGTGAGCCGGGTGCCATGGAAGTCGGTGCTCTCCAGCACGTCGAGCGCCCGGCCGCGCACCTCGTGCAGATACCGGCGGGCCTCCCCGGGCGCCAGCAGCGGCAGCTTGGGCCGCTCGGCGCGCGGGTGCTCGAAGGCGTCGTACAGCCCGTCGATCTCGGGCCGCATCGCCTCCCGCCCGGCGACGTTCCGCAGCAGCCACAGCTCTTCCTGGTTGCCGATGTGGGCGAGGTCCCACACCAGCGGGGACATCAGCGGCGAGTGCTGCGCGGTGAGGTCGGGTTCGTCGACGGCGGTGGTCAGGAGCGCGGTGCGGGCACGGGCCGTGGTGAGCGCCGTCAGCGCGCGCTCCCGGAGTATGTCGGGGTCGGCGTCGTGCGGCGGGGCCGGCGTCTCGGGCGCGGTCATGCGGGGATGTCCTTCCCGTGGAACAAGTCGAGCAGATCGTCGGCGGGGCAACGGCCCCGGGCCACATAGCGGTCGGTGTACGCCACGACCGCGTCCCGCACTTCGGCACTCGCGCCGAGCCGGGGCAGTGCCTCGGCCGCCGCGGCGAAGCAGACGGCCGCCGCCTCCCGCAGCTCGGGATCGGCCAGGCCCGAACGGGCTGCCGCGTCCCACAGCGGATTGCGCGGCGCCGGCCGTGAACCGGCCCGCTCGGCGAGGGGCTTGACGGTCCGATAGGCGGTCTCGGCGGCCTCCGGGTCCTCGAACAGCGCCGCGGTGACGGCGAGCGGCACGATCCACCCGTCCTCACCGGGCTGGGCGTCGATCATGCGGAACTCCAGATGGCCGCGTGGACGCACCGGTGGGAACAGCGTCGTCAGGTGGTAGTCGAGGTCGGCCCGGCTCGGCGGGGTGTCGGATCTCGTCCACTCCCGGAACGTCATCGCCCCGGGTACGCGCCAGGGGCCCTCGTCCGCCCGTACGCACATCACCGGCGCGTCCAGCACCGACCGCGCCCACGCCCCGCGCGGGTCGCCGTCCAGCACGGGGGCGTTCGTACGGGCCGGGTCCATGGCCGCCCACAGTGACTGCCGGGTCGAACGCCAGCCGGTGACCCGGCCCCGCGCCAGCGGGGAGTGCGCGAACGCGGCCACCAGCACCGCGCCGAGCTGGTGCGCGAGCCACCAGCGCCGCCCGTGGCCGAGGGGGCCCGGTTCCTCGTATCCGGCGTCGAGACACACCTGGACCGAGGCGGACGAGCACATCATGGCCCGCCCCTCGGGTCCGAAGCGGTCGAGATAGGTCTCCATCGCTTCGTACCGGGGCTGGTGAAGATAGCGGGTCGGGGGGTTCCAGGGTTCGTGGCCGAAGCCGCTGATGCCGAGATCCGCCTCGCGCAGTGTGGCGCGTACGGCGGCGAGATCGGCCGAGACGGACTCCACGCACTCCATCAGGGAGGCGGCGGGCGCCGAGCTGAGCTCCAACTGGCCGCCGGGCTCGACGGTCAGCGGCGAGGTCAGCGGCAGGGTCCGCAGTGCGGCGTAGGCAGCTTCGAGTCGTGCGGGTGGTGCCGGGAGCCGCGGATCACGCAGCTCGTGGATGTGCCATTCCAGTTCGACACCGAGAGTGCGGGGTGGGCCGGTCTTGAAGCAGATGCCCCGAACCAGGGCCTCCACCTCCGCCTCGGTGACCGCGGAGCGTTGCTCCGTACAGCCACTCGATGATTCTGACATGTAGGGATCCTCCTGAGATTCCACCATGCCGCCGATCCGATTCCACTGGGCCCGGACCGGCAGTGCTCGTCCCACCCAAAACCCTTGCGCCGCTTTCGCACAAGGGTGCACATCGTGGCAACGCGGATCGACGATCTCTGTTTCCGGGAACTTCAGGCACCTCTTCCCGTACCAGTACTGGGCCATTCACGTCGGGAAAACCTCGTTGCGGTCCCTCACCAGCATCGCCCAGGATGCGTCCATGAGCACGACGGGGAAGCGCACGCGGGCAGGGGTCGCGGCGTACATCGGGGTGGCGCCGTGAGCGCGCGCCTGCGAGGAATCGCACGGGAGACCGAAGACATCGTCGCGGCGGGGCACTACCGCGCGCCCGCCGGTCACGAGGTGTCCATCGCGGCCGAGGTGGAGGCCGCCCGGGCGGGCACACGGCTGCACGGCCCCGACCCGGTGGAGACACCGCAGCTTGCCCCGGTCAAGACGATCACCGAGGTCACCGGTGAGAGCAGCCTGGAGGCCGCCCACCGCCTCACGACCGCCGACGCCTCCGCCGCCCCCGTGGCCGTCCTCAACTTCTCGTCCGCCCGCAACCCGGGCGGCGGCTACCTGAACGGCGCCCAGGCCCAGGAGGAAGCCCTCTGCCGGGCCTCGGCGCTCTACACCTGCGTCCGCGAAGCCCGCGCCTTCTACGACCACCACCGCACCCACCGCGACCCGTTCTACACGGATCGTGTCATCCACTCACCCGCCGTCCCCGTCTTCCGAGACGACCGAGGCACCCTCCTCGACACCCCCTACACCGCCGGCTTCCTGACCTCCGCGGCACCGAACGCGTCGGTCGTCCGGCGTACGGTGCCGGAGCGCGCGCCGGAGCTGCCACGCGCCCTGGCCGCACGTGCGGAACGCGTACTGGAGACGGCGGCGGCGAACGGCTACCGCCGACTCGTCCTGGGCGCCTGGGGCTGCGGCGTGTTCGGCAACGACCCGACGCAGGTGGCGACAGCGTTCCGGGCCCTGCTCATGGACGGCGGCAGGTTCGAGAACCACTTCGAGCATGTGGTGTTCGGGGTACTGGACCGCACGAAGGGCGCGGTGGTCCGGAGCGCCTTCGAACAAGAGCTGAGCACCTGCTTCTAGGGGCGCCGGGCTGTGACATGTGCGGCTCCGCCGCGTGGGCGCGACCAACCCCTACGGCCCGCAGCCGGCGTACGACCTAACGCCACCCGTACCGTTCCCGCAACCGGTGCACAACGGAGTTGAACCGCATCCGATCCAACGCGCACGCCTCCCGCCGCATCCCGTCCTCGTACAGCCGCAACACCCGGTCCACATCCACCCAGGAATCCCGCCCGGACCGATCCCACGGCCCACTCCCGATCGGCACCCACTCCCGATCCCCGTCATGCCGCTTGCTCGACAACTGAACGGCGAGAAACGTCCCCCGGGGCTCCCGAGCCACAACGAGCACCGGCCGATCCTTCCCCCGCCCGTCGTTCTCCTCGAACGGCACCCACGTCCAGACGATCTCCCCGGGATCGGGATCCCCGTCATGCGCGGGCGAGTACTCGGTACGCACCCGCCCCACCTCACGGGGATCGGCCTCGACGGTGGCGGTGGGCCCGTAACGCCCGGGCACTTCTTGATCAGCGAAGGAAGTCACAGCACACGCTAACCCGCGCCCCGTCAGGGGCGCGGGGAACTGCGCGATCAACCACGAACGACCCGCAGCGGACAACCTGCAGTCGGAGCTACGGCGCTACGACTCCCGGTCCACCGCCACCTTCTCCACCGGCACCCCATTGACCCCTGCCGAGCCGCCGGCGGGCACAGCGTTCTGGTTCATGGACGACAACAACTGCCGAGCCAGCCCCAACCCGGTGCCCCCCATCGTGAGGGCCTTGGCGAACATGTCCGCCATCCCGTCGGCCCCGTTCAACAACACCATGTTGTCGACGTTCCCGAAGGCGGACGCACCCGCCTGCACGATCTCCGGCCACTGTTCGGCCAGTTGCTGCGCGATCACCGCTTCCTGGTTCTCGGCCAGCGCGGCGGCCCGCGCCTTGATGCCCTCGGCCTCGGCGAGCCCCTTCGCGCGCGTGGCCTCGGCGGCGGCGAGCCCCTTGGCCTGACGGGCGGCGGCCTCGGCCTCACCGGAGATCTGGGTCGCGGTCGCCTCGGCGGCGGCCGCGAGTTCGGTCTCCTTGGCCTTGGCCTGCGCGGCGGAGATACGGGCGTCGCGCTCGGCCTCGGCGAGCGTGCGTTTCTCGTAGGCCTTGGCGTCCGCGGGCTTGCGGACGTCCGCCTGGAGCTGCTGCTCGCGCCGGGCCGCCGCCAGCTCCGCGACCCGGGTCTCCTGGACGACGACCTCCTGCAGGGCGGCCGCCTCGGCGAGCGGGCCGGCCTGCCTGGACTCGGCGGCGGCCTTGTCCCGCTCGGCCTGGTAGCCGGCCTGGAGGATCTCGCTGTCCCGGGTGGCCTCCGCCATGCGAGCGGCGGCCTGCTGCTCGGCCTCGGTGGCCAGCCGGTTGGCCTCGGCCTGCGCGATACGGGCGTCCCGCTGGACGGCCGCCGCGTGCGGCATGGCCAGGTTCTTGATGTAGCCGGTCGGGTCCTCGATCTCGTGGATCTGCAGCGAGTCGACGATCAGACCCAGCTTCTCCATCTCCGTACCGCACGCCGCCCGTGTCTGGCCGGTCAGCTTGTCGCGGTCCCGGATCATGTCCTCGACCGTCAACCCGCCCACGATGGAGCGGAGATGACCGGCGAACACGTTGTGCACCCGCTCCGAGACGCGCTTCTGCTGGTCGAGGAAACGACGGGCCGCGTTGGCGATGGACACGAAGTCGTCGCCCACCTTGAAGATGACGACACCACGGATCTTCAGCGGAATGCCCTGATGGGTCACGCAGTCCACGGACAGCTCGGTCTGGTTCAGGTCGAGCGAGAGCTTGCGCACCGCCTGCACACCGGGCAGCACGAGCGTGCCGCGCCCCGTGACGATACGGAAGTTCATGCCCTCCTCCAGACCCTCCATCTTGGTCTTGGAGCCGGAGATGATGAGCGCCTCGTTGGGTTCGGCGACTCGCCACATCAGTTTGAACAGACCGATCAGTACCAGGACGGCTCCTACGGCCGCCCCCGCGATCATGCCGATGAACATCGACACCCCCTCTGCCAGGTGCCCTTTCGGCACCGAACGTCGGGAGTGTCCCGCGTGCCAGGGCGGCGGTACAGGGAGCGGGGGACCCTTGTTGCAGTCCTGATGCCAACCGGTGGCAGAAGCCCGACAGGCCGACCCGACGGACCGTCAACTGTCGTACGCCACCGTCACATACACCGTGCGCGGCGGCAGATATTCCATCACCATCACGAGCGTCCCCGGCTCGATCCGGTCCTTCGCGGAGGCGGGGTACGCGAGAAAGTGCTCGGCGCCGCCCCGCACCCGGACGATCACCTCGCCGACGAGCCCGGGGCCGACCGCACCGGTCACCCGTCCCATCAGCCCGACCATCGACGCTTCGTCCATGGTCACAGCGTACGGGTCACACCGTGGGGGAATCCGCGGCGGCCGACTGAGGCGGCCACAGTTCGTGCCAGCGCTGGTCCGCCTCCAACTGCGCGGCCAGCGACAGCAGCAGAGGCTCGCTGTTCGCCGGACCGAGCAACTGCGCGCCCACCGGCAGCCCGTCCACGAAGCCCGCCGGTACGTTCAGCCCGGGCCAGCCCAGCACGTTCCACGGCCAGGCGTACGGGCAGGCCGCGATCATCGCGCGGTCGGTGCCGAGGCCGCCCAGGTTGAGCATGGAGCCGATGCGCGGTGGGGGAGCGGCGGTCGTCGGCGCCAGCAGCACGTCGTACGAGTCGAAGAGGGCGCCGATCCGCTGGTGGAGCGTGGCCTCCGCGCGGCGGGCCAGTCGCAGGGGCGCCCCACCGAGGAGCCGGCCGAGGCGGGCGGTGTCGAGGGTGCGGCGGTCGAGGAGGTCCTGTTGGGTGATCGCGCCCACCCGTTCGGCGATTCCGGCGGTGGCGCGCGGGACGAACGTCAGCCCGATCTGCCCGTACCTCGGCTCCGCCTCCTCCACCACATGCCCGAGCGCGGCGAGTCGCTCCGCCACCGCGCGGACCCGTTCCCGTACGCGGGGGTCGAGCCGTGCGGGCAGCGCGGTGAACGGCGGCTTCACGGACAGGGCGATTCTGAGCCGTCCCGGATCACGTCCCACCGCCTCGGAGGCGTTGATGGCGGGCGGCCGGTGCAGGTCGCCCTCGTGGTTGCCGCTCGCCGCGTCCAGGAGGAGGGCCGCGTCGGCGACCGTGCGGGCGAGGGTGCCGTTGACGGTGATGCCCTGGAAGGACTCCGCGTGCGGCCAGGTCGAGATCCGGCCGCGCTGGGGCTTGATGCCGACGAGATGTGTCCAGGCCGCCGGGATGCGCACCGAGCCGGCGCCGTCCGAGCCCAGCGCGGCCGGCACGAGCCCCGCCGCGACGGCCGCGGCCGAACCGCCGGAGGAGCCGCCGGGTGTGTGGTCCGGGTGCCAGGGATTGCGGGTGGCCCCGAAGGCCGGGCCCTCGGTGAACGGCCACTGCCCCAGCTCACATGTGTTGGTCTTGCCGACGACGATCGCCCCGGCCGCGCGCAGCCGCCGTACCGCCTCGCCGTCCTCCGGCAGTGAGGGGAACTCGCCCTGGCAGCCGAACGCGGTCGGCTCCCCGGCCACGTCCATGTCGTCCTTCACGGCCACCGGCACCCCGAGCAACGGCCGCCGCCCGCCCGCCGCCAGCTCCTCGTCCGCCGCCTCGGCCTCCACCAGCGCCGCCTCGGCCCGCACCCGCCGGAACGCGTTGACCGTCCCCTGACTCGCCTCGATCCGGGCGAGCGTCTCCTCCACGAGCGCCCGCGACGTCACCTCCCCGGCGGCCAGCGCACGAGCACACTCCGCCAGACCCGGGACACGGTCGGCAGCCATACGGAACACCTCCGGAAGCAGGCTTTCTACCGAACGGTAACGTCCGCACGGACGCCACGGTACAGGGAGAAGGACTTCCCTGACGGGACCGGCGATTCGCGTTGGCGGGCGAGGCGATGGCGATGGCGAAGCGGGTGGCGATGGGGAAGGGGGGTGGCGATGGCGAAGGGGGCGGCGATGGGGAAGGGGGGCGGTAAAGAGAGGGGCGGCGACGGCGAAGGGGGCGGCCGTGGCGGTGGGGGCGCCGGGAGGCGGCAGGGGAGGCGGGGGAGGCGTTGCCTGGCTTTGCCTCTGGCCGGGCCGGAAGCTGCTTGGTCGCGGACTGGAAGCTGCTGGGTCGCGGGCCGGAAGTCGCCGCGTCGTGGACTGGAAGCTGCTGGGTCGCGGGCCGGAAGTCGCCGCGTCGTGGACTGGAAGCTGCTGGGTCGCGGGCCGGAAGTCGCCGCGTCGTGGACTGGAAGCTGCTGGGTCGCGGGCCGGAAGTCGCCGAATCGCGGACCGGAAGCTGCCGGATCGCAGGCCGGAAGTCGCCGAATCGCGGACCGGAAGCTGCCGGATCGCAGGCCAGAAGCCGCCGAATCGCGGACCGGGAACGGCCGGACCGCGGACCGGAAGCCGCCGAATCGCGGACCGGGAACGGCCGGACCGCGGACCGGAAGCCGCCGAATCACCCGCCGAAGCCGCGTGGCCGCCGCCTGCGGTCGCCTAGCCGCGCGCCAAGTGCCGCATGGTCAGCGCCAGGTGGAGCCGGAGTCGGCCCTGGGGTGTGCGGACCGGCCAGCCGAGGAGTGCCTCCGCGTGGGTCAGGCGGTCCTGGAGCGTGGAGTGGTGGACGTTGATCCCGGTGGCCGCCGCCCGCAGGCTCGCCGTGGACGCGACCGCGTGCAGTGTGGCGAGCATCCAGGGCGAGTCGGCCGCGGCCCGCTCCAAGTCCCGTACGTCCGGAGGCGGTTCGGCCCCCGGCGCGATCAGCTCGGCGAGGAGGGCGATCCCGCCGAGGTCGTCGGCGTACACCACCGGCTCCCCCGGGTCCCGCGCGCTCCCCTCGGCGGTGAACCGCAACGCGATCCGCGCACCGTCCCAGGACCCGGGCAACCCGAGTACGGGCACAGCCGGCCCCACACCGACCCGCCCACGGGGCAGCTCGGCCTCGGCGGCCCGGCCGTCCCACCGATCACGTGATGCGCCCTGCCCGGGCCTGCCGCCCCGCCGATGGGGAGACGCACCGTCGCCGGACCAGCCGTCCCGCCGATCGCGAGACGCGCCGTCGCCCGACCAGCCGTCCCGCCGATCACCCGCTGTGCCGTCGTCGGCCCGGCCGTCCCGCCGATCACCCGCTGTGCCGTCGTCGGGCCTGCCGTCCCGCCGACCGAGCGAGGTGCCCTCGGCGGGCCTGCCGCCCCGGCGGCCCCGCGATCCACCATCGGCGGGCCTTCCCTCCCGGCGTACCCGCAGGACCCGGGGCCGGCCTCCGAGTGGGGCGACGGCGCGGGCGCGGCTGGTGGGGTCGTCGGGGTCGAGGCCGAGGCGTCGGGCGGCGTGCAGCCGGGCTCCCTCGGCGGCGGTGGCGTCGAGGACGGTCTCCACGAGTGCCGGGTCGTCGGCGGGGGAGAGGGGCGCACGGCCCCGGGTCCGGTCCAGTACCACCCGCAGGGCACCCGCGGCCCGCTCCAGGATGACCGCGTCCACCACACTCGGCTCGGCGGCCCCGGCCCGCTCCAGCCACAGGGCGGGTACACCGTCCGGGACCAGCGCGGCGGACGGCCAGTCCGGGGCCGGCGGACCGTCACTGTCCTGGCGCCGCCCGTCGGGCTCCACCCGCACGTGCACGCGCCGCTCGACGTCGACCAGCCGCGCCGGGCACCCGGCCAGCACGGCCGCCCCACGCACCAGTGCCTCCAGGCCGGCCCGTGACTCGGCCAGCGTGTCGAAGTAGGCGATGACCCGGACGGCGGCACCGGCATCCGGATCCAGCGCGGTCAGCCGCCCCGCCAGCTCTTTCATACGACCCATGGTGCGGCATGGGGGCGCCGTTCGGACGAGGCCGGCCTTCGTCCGCGGCCGGGTGGGAACTGCGCGATCAACCACACACAACCCGCACCCGCCGCACCATCCTCACCCCCGAGCTCTGACGCGCCAGGGGGTCGCAGGGGCACCGCCCCTGGGATGGGACGGGTAGGGGCGGCGGGGGCGAAAAACATCAAGGGCGCCCCGCCTCACTCCCCGAGCAACCGCCGCAACCACCGCACATGCGCCTCTCGACACTCCCGGGACACGGCAGCCTGCGGCGCCAGACCGTCGAACCCATGAAAGCCCCCCGGCCACACATGAAGCTCGGCCACCCCACCCGCCTGCCAGAGCCGCGACGCATACGCCACCACCTCGTCCCGGAACGTCTCCGCGGACCCGACATCGAGAAACGCCGGAGGCAACCCGCTCAGATCCTCCGCCCGCGCGGGCGCCGCGTACTCCGACACATCGGGCCCACCCCGCAGCTCCCCCAGCAGCGCCGTCCACCCCGTCTCGTTGGCCGTCCGGTCCCACACACCCCGCCCCGCCATCTGGTGGGCGGACGGCGTGTCGTTGCGATCGTCGAGCATCGGGCACAGCAGCACCTGCCCGATCGGCCGCGGCCCCTTCCGGTCCCGCGTGAGCAGCGCCAGCGCCGCGGTCAGCCCACCACCCGCGCTGGCCCCGGCGATGACGATCCGCTCGGGGTCGCCCCCGAACTCGTCCGCGTGCTCGGCCGTCCACAGCAGCCCCGCGTAGACGTCCTCGACGGGCGCCGGATGCGGATGCTCGGGCGCCAGCCGGTACTCCACGGACACCACGACCGCGCCCAGCTCCCGCGCCCAGGCCAGCGGCCCGTCCACCCCGACCCGGTTGGTGCCGACGATCATGCCGCCGCCGTGGACGTGGTAGATCACCGGCAGCGGACCGGGCCTCGCGGGGGCGGCCGGGCGGCAGATCAGCAACGAGATCTCCGGCGCGCCCTCGGGCCCGGGCACCAGCCGGTCCTCGACCTCGAAGAACCCGTCCATGGTGAGGTCGAACTGCGCCAGCAGCTGGATGCCCGGCCCCTGACGCATGACGGCGATGTCGTCCATGGTCAGCTGCTGCGGAAGCATGTCCTTGAGCGCCTCCAGAGCCGCCGCGAGCTCGGGATCGAACGGGGGCGGGATCATGGTCATGGCTTCTCCTCGTGCGGGTGCCGCGTCCACGGTCCGTACCGCGACGCCGGCCAACGGTCCGTACCGCGGACGCGTGCCAACGGTTCGTACCGCGATGATGAGCGCGACGGCAAGGCGCGAGGAGGCCGTCGTACGGCGGTGGATGCCCGCCATACGGCGGGTGGGCCCGCCGGAAGCCGTGCACAGTCCCCCGCGTGGGCCCTCCACAACCTGTTCACACCCACAGCGAACACACAGTTCACGCCATAGCTTCCGAGCATCGAGGCCGCATGGGGCGCACACCGTACGTGGCCGCCGCCAGCTGCGGTCGGCGCTTGTCAGCCACCGCGCGCCCGTCCGGCAGCAGGTGCGCCCCGTCGGCGCCGAGCCGGACGGTCCGCCGTCGGCGGACGGCCGCGGGGAACCTCCGGAACGCCGCCCGAGGATCAGCCACGCGTCCTCGGCCAGGCGCGATACGGCGAACCGGTCGCCCGTCCCGACCCGCACGTCAGCCCCGGTCACCAGCGGAACCCTGGTTTGTCCGCCGCGCCGCGAGACCACGGCGGCGCCCGCGCCGAGATCGGTCGCCGGTACACCGAACCGGCACCGAACCGGCGCAGGAAACCGAGCAGCCGTCTGTGAAAAGTCGCCGTCGACCACCTCGCGGATATGGCGCGAATTGGTTGCAGGGTTGAACAGATTTCGAACACATTCGCCAAACTGCCCAGCCACAAAGATCGGTGGCCCAACCCCGAGCTCCCGCGTGGCCGGAACTCCCCCGGCCGGAACGACCTTCACCGCTTCTGCAAGGATGCCGTCCTCATGGTGCAGATACCGAAAGAGCCCGCCCCGCCCTCGCCCCTGCAGCGATCCGTGCCCACGAGCGCCGATGTGGCACGACTCGCGGGTGTCTCCCGCGCGACGGTCAGCTACGTCCTGAACAACACCAGCGCCGTCCGCATCAGCGAGCCCACCCGCCGCCGGGTCCATGAGGCCGCCAAGGAACTCGGCTACGTGCCGCACGCGGCGGCCCGCAGCCTGCGCGCCGGACACAGCCGCCTTGTACTGATGCCCACGCCGAACGTGCCCATCGGCCCGCTCTACAGCCAGTTCATCAACGAGATCCAGTGGGCCCTCAGCCGTCTCGACTACACCGTGGTGCAGCACGGCGGCATCGGCCTGCGCGGCGACGACGCCGCCCGCGCCTGGGCCGAGCTGCGTCCGGTCGCGGTGATCGTGCCCGGCGTCGGCCTCGGCCCGCAGGGCGTGGCCGTCCTCAAGCGCTCCGGCGCCAAGGCCGTCCTCACCCTCACCCCCGAACCCGTCGAGGGCGCCCACGCGTTGATCCTGGACCACACGGGCGTCGGCTACAGCGCCGGCCGACACCTGGTCGAGCGCGGCCGGCGCCGGATCGGTGTCGTCGTGCCCGAGGAGCCCGGCCTCGGGGTCTTCTCCCAGCCTCGGCTCGCCGGCGTACGACGTGCGGTGCAGGGGACCGAGGCGACGGTCATGGAGCTGCCGCTCGCGTACGACGAGGCGGCCGCGGCCCGGCTCGCCCGGGACTGGCCCTCGCTCGGCCTGGACGCCGTGTTCGCGTACAACGACGAGTACGCGATGCTGGTGATGCGGGCCCTTCAGGACGTAGGCATCGCAGTTCCCGGGGACACGGCCGTGGTCGGTGCCGACGACCTGATGCTGGGCCGGCTGCTGCGGCCCCGACTCAGCACCGTCCACCTGGAGTTGCCGTCCGGACGCGACCTCGCGGAACTGGTCGACCGCGCGGTGCGCGACCCCGGCACGGTCCCCACGACCCACGACGTACTGGCCGCGCGGATCGTCCACCGCGAATCGAGCTGACCGCGGACGGCAGGACCGGCCCCCTCGCCGCCCGCTTCGCGACCGACGCCGACCGGACCCTGGAGCGCGGGCCGGTCACCGCCAAGTCGATCACGCCGACCTGGCGGTGTCGGACGTCCACGTCCCGGCGCGCGCGCCTGTCGAGTCGTACGGCGAGGGATCGGCGCAACTCCTCGACCCGTGACCGGAGTTGTGCCTCGACCGGGTCTGCGGGCGACCCGCTCTCCTACGGCTTGACCAGGATGCCGCTCACCTCGTGAACCCGCGGTTCACTGACCGTTCTGCTCGACCTGCGCCTGCTGCTCGGCGACCGCCTTGCGGACCTCTTCCATGTCCAGCTTGCGGGCCTGCCCGATGACATCGGTCAGCGCCGCCTCGGGCAGCGCGCCCGGCTGCGCGAACACGGCGACCTGGTCCCGGACGATCATCAGCGTCGGGATCGACTGGATACCGAAGGCCGAGGCCAGCTCCGGCTGCGCCTCGGTGTCGACCTTGCCGAACACCAGATCAGGGTTCTCCTCGGCGGCCTTCTCGTAGACCGGGGCGAACTGCCGACACGGTCCGCACCAGGACGCCCAGAAGTCGATCAGGACGAACTCGTTGTCGGTGACCGTCTGGTCGAAGTTCTCCTTGGTGAGCTCCACGGTGCTGCTCATGGCGTGCATCCCTCTTCCTGGTATCGGCGCTCGGGCGAGCCGCTCTCGACAACGCCACCCCGCGATGGCGTATTCCGCGCGCGTACCCGTGTGGCCACGGCGCACACCAACAACCAGACTGGCCCCATGACGGATACGGAAAACACCGAAAACACCGAAGACGCAGGCGAAGCGGCGACTGCCGAGTACGACGTCGTGGTGCTCGGGGCCGGACCCGTGGGGGAGAACGTCGCCGACCGCACCCGCGCGGCGGGTCTGTCCACCGCGGTCGTGGAGAGCGAACTGGTCGGCGGCGAGTGCTCCTACTGGGCGTGCATGCCCAGCAAGGCCCTGCTGCGCCCCGCGCTCGCCCGCGCCGACGCCCGCCGCGTACCCGGCCTGCGTCACCTGGCCGAGGGCCCGCTGGACACCGCCGAGGTCCTCGCCCACCGCGACTACGAGACCTCCCACTGGAAGGACGACGGCCAGGTCGGCTGGCTGGAGAGCATCGGGGCGACCCTGTATCGCGGCCAGGGGCGTCTGGCCGGGCCCCGCCGGGTGGTCGTGGACGGCCCCGACGGCGGGCGCCACGTCCTCGCCGCCCGGCACGCCGTGGTGGTCTCCACCGGCAGCCGGGCCCTCCTGCCCGACCTGCCGGGACTCGCCCAGGTCAAGCCCTGGACCAGCCGCGAGGCGACCAGCGCGCAGGCGGTCCCCGGCCGGCTGATCGTCGTGGGCGGCGGTGTCGTCGCCGTGGAGATGGCCACGGCCTGGCGGGCCCTCGGCTCCGAGGTCACCGTCCTCGTCCGCGGCAAGGGCCTGCTGCCCCGCATGGAGCCCTTCGCGGGCGAACTGGTCGCGGAGGCGCTCACGGAGGCCGGCGCGGACGTCCGCACCGGTACGTCGGTGACGGCGGTGTCCCGCGAGAACGGGACCGTGGTGGCCCTCACCGACACCGGCGACCGCCTGGAGGCCGACGAGATCCTCTTCGCCACCGGCCGCGCCCCGCGCACCGACGACATCGGCCTCGACACGGTCGGCCTGGAACCCGGCTCGTGGCTGCCCGTCGACGACAGCCTCCGGGTGACGGGCAGCGGCTGGCTCTACGCGGTCGGCGACGCCAACCACCGGGCGCTGCTCACTCACCAGGGCAAGTACCAGGCCCGGATCGCGGGCGCGGCCATCGCCGCCCGCGCGGCCGGTGTCCCGCTTCTGGAGAGCGACCGCTGGGGCGCCCACGCGGCCACCGCCGACCACGCCGCCGTACCCCAGGTCGTCTTCACCGACCCCGAGGCCGCCGCCGTCGGTCTCTCGCTCGCCGAGGCGGAACAGGCCGGCCACCGCGTCCGCGCGGTCGACGTCGAGTTCTCCTCCGTCGCGGGCGCGGGCCTGTACGCCGACGGCTACCGGGGCCGCGCCCGCATGGTCGTCGACCTCGACCGCGAGATCCTCCGGGGCGTCACCTTCGTCGGCCCCGCCGTCGGCGAACTCATCCACTCCGCCACGATCGCCGTCGTCGGCGAGGTCCCGGTCGACCGCCTCTGGCACGCGGTGCCCTCGTACCCGACGATCAGCGAGGTGTGGCTGCGGCTGCTGGAGGCGTACCGGGGCTGAACCGGCCGAGCCGGGCGCACAGGACCCCTGCCAGGCGGTCGCTCAGTCGGGCAGCAGGAAACCGAGCGCCCGGGCGGCGTTGGCCGGAGTCGGGTCGTTCCAGCGGTCGGCCATCGCCTGGTTGGAGGAGAGGGAGCGCAGCTCGGCGTGGTCGAGGTAGAGCGTTCCGTTGAGGTGGTCCGTCTCGTGCTGGACGATACGGGCGGGCCACCCCGAGAACTCCTCGTCCACCGCCCGCCCGTGCTCGTCGAGCGCCCGTAGCCGCACCTTGGCGTGCCGGGCCACCACGGCCTGCCAGCCCGGCACGCTCAGACAGCCCTCGAAGAACGCGTCACGGAAGGAGCCGACGGCCTCGTACGCCGGATTGACCAGGACGCGGAACGGCTGCGGGACCCGGCCCCGGGCCAGCCGTACCTCCTCCGGGACCGGCGCGGGGTCCTCGATCACCGCGATGCGCAGGGACACCCCGACCTGGGGTGCGGCGAGGCCGACGCCGGGTGCCGCGTGCATGGTGGCGCGCAGGGCGGCGACGAAGCGGGCCAGGAGGTCCGGGGACAGTTGGCCGTCGAAGGGCTCGGCGGTGCGGCGCAGTACCGGATCGCCCGCGGCGACGATCGGCAACGGGCCCTCGTGGGCGAGGAGTTCCTCGACCCGGTCGCTCAGGGGGCGGGACTCGATGCGATCACGTTCGGAAGCCATCGCGCCAGGATGCCAAGCATGATGGCGCGATGCGAGGCGGCTCTCGCGAAGCCGTGTGCACGAGTCAACGCGACACCAGGGCCTTCCTGTGACCGGCATCACACATTCCCTCGGGAACTCGAAGCCCGTGCGCCCCGACTACTGAACCGCCACGACGTCCCCGCGATCCCGGAGTAGCCAGCCGATGACCACCGCTCCCTCGACCGAGACGGACGAGCCCCAGAAACCCGTCGTCAAGCCCGACGTCACCACGAGGGGCTGGTCCTCGCTCAGGCCCCTCGTCCTGCGGCTGCATTTCTACGCGGGCGTCCTCGTCGCCCCGTTCCTGCTGGTCGCGGCCCTGACGGGCGGGCTGTACGCCGCCTCGTTCTCGGTCGAGAAGTTCGTCTACGCCGACGAGATGACGGTCGCGAAGGTGGGCGCCGAGAAGCTGCCGATCTCCGAGCAGGTGGCCGCCGCCCGCGAGGCGCACCCCGAAGGCACCATCTCCGCCGTACGCCCCTCGCCGGAGGACGACGCGACGACCCGCGTGATGCTGACGGGCGTCGCGGGCATCGACGAGACCAACACGCTCGCGGTGTTCGTCGACCCGTACACGGCTCAGGTGCGCGGCGCGCTGGAGCAGTACGGGGCGACCGGCGCGCTGCCGGTGCGGACCTGGATCGACAAGTTCCACGCCAACCTCCAGCTCGGCGAGACCGGCCGCCTCTACAGCGAACTCGCCGCCAGCTGGCTGTGGGTCATCTCGGGCGGCGGTCTCGTGCTCTGGTTCACCCGCCGCCGCGCCCAGCGCAAGGTGCGCGGTACCAGCGGCCGCCGACGCACCCTGGGCCTGCACGGCACGGTCGGCGTCTGGGCCGCCGCCGGGTTCTTCTTCCTCTCGGCGACGGGCCTGACCTGGTCGACGTACGCAGGCGCCAACATCGAGGTCCTGCGCACCGAACTCCACCAGGCCACCCCGGCCATCTCGGCCGCGGCGGGCGACCACGGCGGCCATGACGCCGGCCCGGCGGACGGCGGGACGGCCGCGGACGGCGACCTGGACAAGATCCTCGCCGCCGCGCGCGCCGAGGGCCTCGGTGACCCGGTGGAGATCGTGCCGCCCGCCGACGCGTCCTCCACGTACGTCGTGAAGCAGGTCCAGCGCAGCTGGCCCACCAAGCAGGACGCGGTGGCCGTGGACCCGGCGACCGCCGAGGTCACCGACACGCTCCGGTTCGCCGACTTCCCGATCCTCGCCAAGCTGTCCCGCTGGGGCATCGACGCCCACACCGGCGTCCTGTTCGGCCTGGTGAACCAGCTGCTCCTGATCGCCCTCGCGCTCTCCCTCGTCATGCTGATCCTCTGGGGCTACCGCATGTGGTGGCAGCGCGGCCGCGCCTCGTCCTTCGGCCGCCCGATCCCGCGCGGCGCCTGGCAGCAGGTGCCGCCGCACCTCCTGGTCCCCGCCCTGGCCGTCATCGCCGTCCTGGGCTACTTCGTGCCGCTACTCGGCATCCCCCTCGCCGCGTTCATCGTGGTGGACGTCGTCCTGGGCGAGATCGCGTACCGGCGGGGCAAGCGGTCGTACGGCGGCCGGGCGGAGGCCAAGTCGGACGCGTAGCCGGGACGGGCGGGAGCCGGAGGCGTACGGACGAGGGGGGCCGGGTCCCGATCGGGACCCGGCCCCCCTCGTGTGCTGTGCTGTGCCGTGCTGATCTACCGCGCGTGCCTCACAGCCGCTCGAAGTCGCCCGCGAGTGCCGAGGCGATCCGCAGGTGGGACTCCGCCTCGTCGTGCCGGGCCTGCCGCTGGAGCGTGCGGCCCAGCATCAGCCGGGCGTAGTGCTCCACCGGGTCCCGTTCCACGAGAACGCGCAACTCGGCCTCGGCGCGGCGCAGTTGGGCCGAGTGGTAGTAGGCGCGGGCCAGCAGCAGCCGTGGGCCGGTCTGCTCCGGCACCTCCTCGACCAGCGGGCCGAGAACGCGCGCGGCGGCGGCGTAGTCCTTGGCGTCGAAGAACATCCCCGCGCGCTCCCAGCGCTCGGCGGGGGTTCCGTGGTCGTAGTACGTCGTGTCCACTGATGACCTCCTTCGGCGTCCCACAACCCCCACTGGCTGTTGAATATTCCACTACTTCATGGCGGCCAGCTCCGCGTTGGCGCGCTCGGTGACGAGGGTCAGTACGCGACCGGCGGCCACCAGATCCTCGGCGGGAATGCCGGCGTAGATTCGGGCGGAGATGGGTGCGGTCTCGGCGGCGGACCTGGTGAACGACTCACGCCCGGCGTCCGTGATCCTGAGCCGGGTCGGCTGCGCGGGGTCCGTCTCCAGCAACTTCGCGAAGACCAACTCCTCGACGGCGGCCCGTATGCCGGCTTCCTCGACCTTGAGGGAGTCGACGACCTGGCCCACGAGCCGGTCACGGTCGACGGGTTCGTCGGCGACCGCGACGAGCCGGAGGGTCACCGACTGCTGGAACGTCAAGCCGTAGCCGGCCAGGACGCTTTCCAGAACCGCGCGGCTGGCGTAGTGGGCGAGGCCGATGACGCGGCCGTCGACGGTGGGGGCGGTGGTGGTCATGGCTGCTCCTTCTCGTGCTCGGTGGCAGGGGTGAGTGGTACGTCGAGGAGTGCTGTCAGGTCGCGCGCGAACTCCCGTGTGCGGGCGCTGTCGAGGCCGCCGAGCGGTTCCAGCAGCTGTCGCAGCAGCCCCTGGACGACCTCGATCGCGCGCCGGGCCACATCGCGCCCCTCCTCGGTGAGCGCCAGCTGTACGGCGCGCGGGTCGCGGGGGTCCCGGGTGCGTTCGAGGAGCCCGGCGGTCTCCAAGGCGCGGGCCAGCTTGGAGACGTACAGGGCCTCCAGGCCGGTGTGGTCCGCGAGTTGCCGCTGGCTCGGCCGTTGTCCGGCCCGGTGCATGCCGTACAACGACGCCACCAGCGCGTACTGCGCGTGGGTCAGCCCCAGCGGAGCGACCGCGCGGTCGACCGCCACCCGCCACTTCGTGGACAGCCGCCAGACGAGAAAACCGGGCGTCGCGCCCTCGAAAGCCGAACTCATACAGATACCGTACATGGATACTGTAGCCATGGCTACTATTTGCCTCGGTGACGGTGGCGGGACGAGCTTCGCCGCTGCGCTCCGTGCGACCGGGGCGGGGGTTGGCCTGCCGGTGGGGCCGTGCGAGGACTAGGTTGAGCGGCATGAGCAATCTTGACCGTCAGCCGGTGCCGAGTGTGTGCGGCGGCCGGGGATTCGTCGTCACCGAACCCGTGCGGGAACTGCTGAGCCCTCGCCGGGTGCGGCTCGGCGAGTCCACCGAGGTCCGGCGCCTGCTGCCCAACCTGGGCCGCCGCATGGTGGGGGCGTGGGCCTTTGTCGATCACTACGGCCCCGACGACATCGCCGACGAGCCCGGCATGCAGGTCCCGCCGCACCCGCACATGGGCCTGCAGACCGTCAGCTGGCTTCACGAGGGCGAGGTCCTGCACCGCGACTCCACGGGCAGCCTCCAGACGATCCGTCCGCGCGAACTGGGCCTGATGACCTCCGGCCGGGCCATCAGCCACTCCGAGGAGAGCCCGAAGCCGCACGCCCGCTTTCTGCACGGCGCTCAGCTGTGGGTGGCCCTCCCGGACAGCCACCGGCACACCGACCCGCGCTTCGAGCACCACGCCGAACTGCCTGTCATCACGGCGGCCGGCCTGAGCGCCACCCTCATCCTCGGCTCCCTGGACGGCGCGACCTCGCCCGGCACGACCTTCACGCCGATCGTCGGCGCCGACCTCACCCTGACGCGCGGCGCCGACCTGCGCCTCCCCCTCGAACCCGACTTCGAGTACGCCGTCCTCTCCATGTCCGGCGAGGCCCACGTCGACGGCGTCCCCGTCCTCCCCGGCTCCATGCTCTACCTCGGCTGCGGCCGCACCGAACTCCCCCTCCGCGCCGACTCGGACGCCTCCCTCATGCTCCTCGGCGGCGAACCCTTCGAGGAGGAGCTGATCATGTTCTGGAACTGGATCGGACGGTCCCAGGAAGAGATCGTGCAGGCGCGTCAGGACTGGATGGAAGGGACGCGATTCGGGGAGGTAAAGGGGTACGACGGGCCTCCACTGTCCGCACCGGAACTGCCACCGGTGTCGTTGAAACCGCGGGGAAGAGTGCGCTGACCTGCGGGAACGCGTCAGCTTGGGCGACCGCTGGGCGGCAGGCGGTCGGGGATTTCTTACCGCCTTCCAGCTGCCTACCGGAAGGCGTCTGAACAGTCGGCTGGCTCGAGCCGGTGCGGTTGGCGATTCCACAGTGTGGGTGCTTGTGGGTAGCTGTGGCAGGACTCTTGCTGACCTGATGCTGACTTTGCTGACGCCTCGTCAGGCTGGGGTGAGAGGTCCTTGTCCGGGCTTAGGCGCTCGTGCAGGTGTTTGCAGGTTCGGTGGTGTCCGGACCCATACTGACCTTGCTGGCGGTCGAGTCAGGCGTTGCGGAACGGTTGCGCCGCTCACGCTGCCGCCGTGTGGAGATTCCACACGTTTCCGGTGTCACGGCTGTCTGTCGGCAGCGCCGCTCGCGTCCGGTCCGAGAAGCGCTGCGCCGGAGAGTGACTACTGAGGTTTTCGGCCTAGGGTGACGGTGATCTCGCGGGTGGGCGTATTGCTGGAGGATGCGGTATCCCGATGGGGGTGGCCTGACCGCGAAGCAGCGGGCCCGGCGGGAGCAAGTGCGGTTCGAGCCTGCCGAGTTATTTGCGCAAGGGGTGACACCGCCGCAGGTCGCGCGGCGGTTACGGGTCTCACGTAAGTCCGCCTATGCCTGGCATGCCCGCTGGTGGGACGACGGCGTTGAGGGTCTGCGGTCCAAGGGGCCGTCCGGGCGTCCGTCACGGATGAAGCCGGAGTGGCGGGCCTGGTCGGCGGCGGAACTGGAGAAGGGGCCGGCCGCGCACGGCTGGGCCGAGGGACCAGCGGTGGACCCTGGCCCGGGTAGCCACGGTGAGAGTAGTAGGTTCTTCGTCTGTTGGTGGTACGGCGATTGCGAGCCACTGAACTGCGTGATGGTGTATGAGGTGGCATTTTGCGGCTCGGTTGGTCCGCGTGTGGTCCGGATCTTTCCTGTCCCGTGGCTTCGTGTGCGCGGGAGGGACTGAGGGCAGCTGGAAGGGCGACGCCTTATGGGAATCTCCCGCGTGTGCGATACCACATGGCACAGGTAGGCGAAACCGTCTCTTGGCGTCGAGAGAGTCCACTCCAGCGCGGGGCGGTTGATCCGCGGGTGGACGACTTCCACCCGGTCGGCGTGCGCGGAACTCGGGCCCGGTCGGACGAGGCCGGACCGGTATTGGGCCGCCGGTGGCCTGGCCCTGCGGGAGTTCCCGGATGAGCCGGTGCAACGGCCGGGCCCAGCCGCCCTCGCTGCCGGTCGCCGCGCACTCGGCAGCCGCCGAGGCATTCGGGCCCGCGGCACACGGACTACGCCGGCTACTTGTCCGGACGCGGGCCGGCACTGGCGTAGTAGAAGGCTCGTGTCTGCTTGACGCGGTCCTGGACGGCGCTGTGCTCCGCTCCCTCGAGCAGTCGCCGTCCGGCATCGCCGGTATTGGCCGATCCGGGGAAGGAAGTCAGGACCTCGGGAGGCGCCCACCAGGCGTACACCCCGGCAGTCGTAGGCAGAGCGCCAGCCGCGCGCCCAGGGGTCTGGGGTGCGCAGAGCGGATCGGCTGTGGCCCGCTGAACGGTCGCGTCGTCGAGCATGGGCGCACCCCAGGCGCGGCGGAGCGGATCTGTCACCGCCTGCGGCATCACCCCGCAGCTTGATCAGACAAGTGGCTCAGGGGGCGTGCACCTGCGGGTTCATCTCTCGGGTGCGGGTTGCAGGCGTGGTGCTCGCATCTGCCGTCAGTGGGCCCGAGCCGTACCCGGCGACGGCCCAGGCGCGGCCTGGGACACCGGCCTGCTGTCCGGGTACAGCAGGCGGAAAGGCCCGGCGGCCTGAAGTCGGTATGCCGGGCCTTGCCGCAACAGCGGCGGTCAGACAGGGCGAATGTTCTCCGCCTGCGGGCCCTTCTGGCCCTGGGTGACGTCGAACTCGACCTTCTGGCCCTCCTGCAGCTCGCGGAAGCCCTGGGCGGCGATGTTGGAGTAGTGGGCGAAGACGTCGGGGCCGCCGCCCTCCTGCTCGATGAAGCCGAAGCCCTTCTCACTGTTGAACCACTTGACCGTGCCCTTGGCCATGACTGTCTCCTTCGAGGGAAAACCGGGCCCGCACCCTGCGTGCCCGGGAGGTGATCGCCCTGGTCCGGAGAGGCGCTGAAACGCAAGAACGCCCGTGATGGTGATCACGGGCGAACGGGACTTCGGAACCACGACTGCTGGCTCACGACGCTACACCTGCCGGGTGGCAGCCGCTATCAGGACGGCGCCAGTGCCGCTGTGCTTCCAGGCATCGGCCGCCTCAGGCGGAAACTCGCTGAATGCACACGGGACGGTCGCCTTCCCCGAGCACATAGCCGGCAAACAGGACCCCAACACGGGCTCGTTCAACACCAAGCCGGTCGGCACCGGCCCGTACTTCCTCTCCGTCCGGAGCAAAGGTACCCAGGTGATCGGTGAACGCCTCGTGCGGTCCTCGCTGTTGTGCGCCGTCTCGTTCCTTGTCGCCGTGCTGGCAGGCACCCTGCTGGGGGTGCTGGCGGCCCGCCGCCCCGGATCGTAGCGGGACCGGATCGTCAGCTCGCTCGCCTACACCCTGGAGGCGGCACCGGTCTTCTGGATCGCGCAGGTCATCGAGTGGCGGATGAAGAACGACACGGTCCTTGCGGGTTTTCGGCAGCACCGGCGACAGGCCCGCGGCACCCACGAGGAACGCCGCGCCGGTCGGAGGGGTACACGGACTCGCCGACAACCGGCGGCACTTCCTGTTCGACGGGTCGTCTCACGCTCAAGTACCCCTACGCGCCGTTCGCCGGGCGCACGTCTCCAGCGCCGTCCTGACTGGACAGCCCTTGCCGCAGGACTGCCCAGGTTCGCCAAGGGCATCGAACGCATCCAGGGCCTCGGCTTTCCTCAAAGCTGCTGGCACCGAGTTGGTCCCACCCGTTCGGCACCGACGGCCTGGGCCGGACGGGTGCAGAGGGCCGGCACCGCCTGGAGCTGACCCCTGTCGTCACGGTGAGCGGGCGCGTGGCTGTCCGCTCGCCCGCACCACGGCGCCGTCGCTATTATTCAGCAGCTGGTGGCGCCCGGCGTGCTGGTCCGGCGCAAGCCACGTGACATGCCCTGGAGACTGACACCTCGTTCAGACTCGTTCAGCCTCTGTTCAGCGGGTCTGTCGCACTATGAGGCCGTCAGCCCGGCCGCGCCCAGCGGCCGGGGGGTGCGGCGAGAGGATGCGGCATGAAGCGCAAGGGTAAGTGGATCGTCGGGGCCGTGCTCTCGGCCGCGCTGATCGGCGGTGGTACTGGCATCGCTGTATCCGCGACCGGTGGGGATGACACCGAGACATCCATCTCAGGACCCGCCCTGGGGAAGGCGAGCGCCGCGGCACTCGCGTACACCGGAGGAGGCGAGGTCACGGACTCCGAGGTCGGCGACGAGGAGGGCTCCTACGAGGTCGAGGTGACGCTCGACAACGGCAAGCAGGCCGACGTGCACCTCGACAAGGACTTCAAGGTCCTCGGCAGCGAAGTGGACGGCGGGGACGAGCCGAACGACAAGGACTGATCCCGGCGCGCCGCACCGGACCGCGTCCGTGGCCCGGTGCGGCGCCGGTCTGGCGCCAGCCGATGGCACCGGCCGCGGTGACGTCGAGGGGCTTGGCTGAGGATCTTGGTCGAGGGCCTTGGCCGAGGGGCGGTCCGAACTGCTCGCCGCCCGCATGATCGCTTCCGCTTGTCACCGCGGGAGGCTCCCGTAGCGTGGGCCGTATGCGGGTGCTGGTCGTCGAGGACGAGGAGCGGTTCGCGGCCGGGCTCAGGGACGGGCTGGAGGCCGACGGTTTCGCCGTGGACGTCGCGCTCGACGGGGTGGACGGGCTGTGGATGGCGCGTGAGAACGCGTACGACGCGATCGTCCTGGACATCATGCTGCCGCGCCTCAACGGCTACCGGGTCTGCCGGTCGCTGCGCGGCGAGGGCGACTGGACGCCGATCCTCATGCTCACCGCCAAGGAGGGCGAGTGGGACGAGATCGAGGGCCTCGACACGGGCGCCGACGACTACCTCACCAAGCCGGTCTCGTACGCGGTGCTGCTCGCCCGGCTGCGGGCGCTGCTGCGGCGGGAGGCGCGGGAGCGGCCCGCGGTGCTCGCGGTGGGCGACCTGCGGCTGGATCCCGCCGCACGCACGGTGACCCGGTCCGGGCGTCAGGTCGAGGTGACGGCACGGGAGTTGGCCGTGCTGGAGTTCCTGATGCGGCGGCCGGGCGAGGCTGTGAGCAAGCGGACGATCCTCGACCATGTGTGGGGCGACGACTTCGAGGGCGATCCGAACATCGTCGAGGTCTATGTGCGGCGCCTGCGCAACAAGATCGATCGTCCCTTCGGGCGGGACTCGCTGCGGACCAGGCGGGGGCACGGGTATCGGTTGGTGCCGGATGGCGGGTGAGCGGCGACGCCTGCGGGCGGTGCGCGTCCGGGCCACGGTGATCGCCGCCCTGGCGGTGGGGCTCGCCCTGGTCGCCGGAGGCGTCGTCCTGGTGATCGGGCTGCGGGTCGAGCTGAGCAACGACGTGCGGGACGCCGCGCGGACCCGCGCCCAGGCGGTGGCCCGGGAGATCGAGGCGGAGGGAGGGGTGCCCGAGGTGCGCGTGGCCGACCCCGAGGAGGAGTTCCTCCAGGTCGTCGACGAGCGGGGGACGGTCGTCGCGGCGAGCTCGAACGTCAAGGGACTGCCGGCGCTGACCGGGCTTCGGCCCGGCGGCAGCACCGAGGTCGACACCCCGATCGACGAGGACCCCTTCCTGGTGGTGGCGGTCGGAGCGCGGGACGGCGACCGGCGCCTGACCGTCCTGGACGGCCGTACGCCCGCCGGGGTCGCCGAGGCCACCTCCACGGTCACCCGGATGCTGCTCATCGGCCTGCCCGTGCTGCTGGCCCTGGCCGCCGCCGCGACCTGGGTGGCCGTGGGACGGACGCTGCGGCGGGTCGCCCGCGCCGAGGCGGCGCAACGGCGCTTCGTCTCGGACGCCTCCCACGAACTGCGCTCCCCCGTCGCCACGGTCCGGCAGCACGCCGAGGTGACCCTCGCCCATCCCGGGCGCGCCGATGCCGGGGCGCTGGCCGGGACGGTCCTGGACGAGGCCGTCCGGATGCAGCGCCTCGTGGACGATCTCCTTCTTCTCGCTCGCGCCGACGAGGACGCGATCCGGCCGGCGCGGCGCCCCGTCGATCTGGACGACCTGGTCCTGGAGGAGGCCCGGCGGCTGCGGGAACGGAAGGACGGCCCACACGTCGACAGCAGCGGGGTCTCGGCCGGGCGGGTCCTGGGCGACGAGGACGCGCTGCGCCGCGTGATCCGCAACCTCGGCGAGAACGCCGCCCGCCATGCCCGCTCCCGGGTCGCCCTGACGCTCGGCGAGGCCGGCGGAACCGTACGGCTGGACGTGGACGACGACGGCCCCGGGGTGCCGGAGGGAGAGCGGGCCCGGATCTTCGACCGTTTCGTACGCCTGGACGAGGCCCGCGCGAGGGGAGAGGGCGGAGCCGGCCTGGGTCTCGCCATCGTGGCCGAGCTGGTGGCGGCGCACGGGGGCACGGTGACGGTGGGGACGGCGCCGGGGCTGGGCGGTGCACGCTTCACCGCGAGGTTGCCGGCCCCCCGCTGAGGGGCGCGGGGCCGGGAGATGGTGCGAGCCGGATGCCCGCCCCGGATTCGCCTGACGGCACGTTCAGGTGCGTTCAGCGTCCGTTCAGAGGGCCGGCGGGACGCTGAGCACAGGCCACGTCCCAGGGAGGCCGCCATGAACGCCCACCGCCATGTCCTGCTGACCGGAGTCTCCGTGACCGCCGCCGCGCTCCTGGCCGGTGCGTGCTCGGGCGCCGTCGGCACCCCTGCCGGCCCGACCGAGCGGAGCGCCTGCGTGCGTGTCGTCGACGAGGACACGGGCAGGAAGGGCGACGCCTGTCTGTCCCTCGCCCCGGCGAAGGACCGTGTCGACCTCGCCGAGCCGCGCTTCACGCACCCCACCCGGATCACGAACCCGCTCCACCCCACCAGTGACGTCACGCAGGTCATCATGGGCGGGCAGGTGGACGACAAGCCGTTCCGGACCGAGGTCAGCCTCCTGCCCGGCACGAAGAAGATCGCGTACGACGGCCGTTCCGTCGAGACGCTGGTCAGCCAGTACGTCGCCTTCTCCGACGGCCGGATCCAGGAGGTCGCCCTCGACTGGTACGCCCAGGCCGACGACGGCTCCGTCTGGTACTTCGGCGAGGACGTCCGCAACTACGAGGACGGCGTCGTGGCTGACACGGCCGGCACCTGGCAGGCGGGCCGCGACGACGCCCCACCCGCGATGATCATGCCCGCCGACCCGGAGAAGGGTGACGTCTACCGCCCCGAGAACCTCCCGGAGAAGGTCTTCGAGGAGGTCACCGTACGGGCCGTGGACCAGACGGTCGACGGCCCGTACGGCGAGGTCGAGGGCGCGATCACCGTCCGGGAGCTGCACATGGACGGCTCGACCGAGGAGAAGGTGTTCGCGCCGGGCTACGGGGAGTTCTCGACCGGCACGGAGGACGGCGACCTGGAGGCGGTGGCGCTCGCGGTGCCCACCGACGCGCGGCCCGGGCCGCTGCCGGACCGGCTGAGCGCCCTGGAGCGCGCGGCCGTCGCGGTCCACGAGTCGCCCGGGGCCGCCACCGTCCGCGAGGTCCGCGCCGCGTGGGACGCGTACCGTGCCTCCGACGCCGTGCCGGAGCTGTTGGAGCGGCAGGTGGAGCGTGACCTCGTCGCCCTGGAGAACGCCGGGGACGGTGCGCGGGCGGTGGGTCCCGCCCTGCGCGTCGCCCAGAACGTGACGGATCTGCGACTCCGCCACGAGTCCGTGCCGGCGGTCGACCGGGACCGGCTCGCCCTCTGGACACGCCAGGTGACGATCGACGCGTCGGCCGGGAACGAGGGCGCCGTCGCGGGCGACGTGACCGCCCTGGAACTCGTGTGGGAACGGGTGCGGCACGAGACCCCGGACGCCGCGTCGGTGGACACGCAGCTGAGGAAACTCCGCGCGGCGGCCGATGACACGGACATGGCGGAGATGCAGCAGCTCGCACCCGAACTCACGGAGCACATCACGGAGTTGAAGGGTTCGTAGCCGCCTTCCAGGAGGGTGTGCACGAGGTCGGGCCGACTCGACAGTGTGATGCCGCTCGCTGGCCTGCGGCGCCGGATACAGCGCCAGCGTGCGGCCTCGGGCTCCGCCAGTAAGACCGTCGCCGAGATCGACGAGCCGTGCGGGCTGGAAAGGTTGCGCGGCGAGCGACGGTGGGATGCCGGGGCCCGGGCACGCGGTATATAAAATACTGCTGCATTTTTATGGTGTGTCAGCCATTCCATCAGACGGCCGCTGGCTCGTCCTCGTCATCAAACTGGCAGCAGAGCCGTCCCGGCACCGAGTCACCGTCTGGCGTGAGCTGCGCAAGATCGGCGCGCTGTCGCTCTGGCAGGGCGTGTGGGCCGTACCGGATGTGCCGGTCTTCGCTGACGGCATCGCGCGGGCGATCGAGCTGACCGGGGCTGCCGAGGGGCAGGCTGTGACGCTAGGACTACAGAGAGCGTTTCTTCCGCGCCCTGCACGAGACACCAGAGGGCGACCGATGACGCAGGCGACGGATGTGAAGGCTCAGGCGGCACCGGCGCGGCAGATGTGGCCGCTGTACGCGGCCGGATTCGCCACCGCTTTCGGCGCGCACGGCATCGCCGCCAACCTCGGCGGCTTCTCCCAGGACGCGGTCACCTCGCTGCCGGTCGCCACCGAATCCGGCAGTGACACCGGCGTGCTGACCGCCTTGTTCGCCGCCCGGCGGAGCTGTGGTCTGTTCGCCACTGCCGCCGTCATTGGAGCATCACTGAACTCCGGCGACGGCAGCCCGTTACCCACGGCTTCGCCGACACCGACGACCGTCGCCTCCGTACCCGCCGATGAGACCCGGACCGCTCGGGTGAAGGGCCGGGTGGGTACCGGATTGTGTCAGGTCCGGGGAGCCAGCGGTCTGAGATACGACTCCATATGGCGCTTGCCGCCGTGCTCGGCCCAGCCGAGCGGGGTGGCGTGATGTTCGGTGTCCTCGATCGTGGGGTCGGCGCCGAGTTCGATCAGTACACGGGCTGTCTCCACATCGTCGTTCCAGGCGGCCTCGTGTAGCGGGGTGGCC
The DNA here is from genome assembly GCF_024612015.1 of Streptomyces sp. CA-210063. Taxonomy (NCBI): domain Bacteria; kingdom Bacillati; phylum Actinomycetota; class Actinomycetes; order Kitasatosporales; family Streptomycetaceae; genus Streptomyces; species Streptomyces sp. CA-210063. The sequence goes on along the minus strand of NZ_CP102512.1, from coordinate 764,611 downwards.
CGGCCGCGGTGGTTGACGTCGAAGCCAAGCCCAACGAGTAGCCGGACCGCCGCGGGGTTGCGGTGCTCGGCCGCATGGTTGATCAGCTCGGGGTGTCCGGCTAGCGCCCGTGTGAGGGCCTTGGGGCCCAAGGCGGCCACCGCCTCGTGATCGGCGCTCATGCAGGCCGCAGCGAACGCGTCCATCCCGTCCAGAGTTGCTGTCGCGCCTGCCGCGGCGAGGATCTCGGCGACCTCGGTGTGCCCGTGCAGCAGCGCCAGCTCGTACGGGGTGCGGCCGCCGTAGGCCGGATGCTCGCCACGGCCCTCCGCCTCGGCGCCGTGTGACAGAAGCAGCCGGGCACGGCGCGGGCCACCGCGCAGAGCGGCGGTGGCTAGCTCTTCGGGCAGCAGCCGACGTGGGGACCGCAGGGCCGGGCCCAGCCGGGTCCGCCAGGGCCCGCCGTTGCCTTGTCCTAGGCCGTACTCCAGCAGCAGTTCGAGGTGGGCGGTGCCGGCCTCGTCGTCGGCGAACGAGCCGCCGAGGCCCAGGTTGTACAGCGTCTGGTGGTCGTTGGGATCGGCGCCGGCCTCGAGCAGCAGTCGGGCCAGCTCCATGCTGCGGGGGTGACGCGGCTGGTGCCCTTCGCCGCCCCCGAACGCACCGGTGAGCGCGGTGAACGGCGGGGGGAGCCCGTCCCACAGAAAGCCGGCGTTCGGATCGGCGCCGTGGCGCAGCAGCAGATGGGCGGACGCCACGCTGTCACCGGGGGCCGCCAGGCGCGCGTAGGTCAGATAGAGCAGTGGCTCCCAGCCGAAGGGTCCGCCCTGGGACCGGGCGAGGCCGGGGCTGGCCGCCAGCGCCGCGGCCAGCGGTTCGGTCGAGCCGGTGGCGGCCATCGTGAAGACGTCGGCGGTGGCCAGCTCGGGATGGCGCGTCAGCAGCTGGTCGGCCTCGCCGGTGCGGCCCGGGTAGTCGTCGCCATAGGTGAGGCAGGCGAGCCGTAGGAACTCCCGGGGAAGGTCTTCACCGGGCGGGACTTGGTGAGGCGAGCGGGAGAAGCGCTCCACGATGTCGAGGTGCTGCTTCAGCCGGGGCCAGCTGGGGAAGCCGTACATGCGCGCGGTGACCAGTTGCGCGTCGGACAGCTTCAGCGCCGCGGGCGGCCTCGGATGGAATTCCGCGACCAGCGCGAGCGCGCTCGGAATCCCCGCCCGCACATTCTGCAGCAGAGCCTTGGCCTGCTTGCGCAGACGCTCCAGGCTGGGCTGGTCGGGCAGTCGGTGAACGGGCACGAGGGCCTCCCTTCCGTATCTGCCTGGTGTCCGCTTGATCAGGCCGGAAAAGAGGATGGCTGCGCAGAGCTATGAGCATCAGGTGGGCTTCGCCCTTTCCGCGGACCGGTCGCGCCCTGAGCGCGCACTGGTCAGCATACGCCGTCAGGCGCCGAATCCTCGGCCGGTCCGACGTCTCGCATGACGAGGCCAATCGTGCGTAGGCGGAGGTGAAAGCTGCGCCACTTCGCGCATCACTGCAGGTTATCGGTGACATCGACCGCCTCGGCAGTCCGGCGCCAACGTGGCTGTGTGCCGGGGCGGATCCGGCTGAGGTCGCCCAGCGGGCGGGGAACAGCGTCGAGGTCCTTCTGAGCCGGTACGCGAAGTGCCTGTACGACCGACAGTCCGTCAATAACCAGCGCATCGAAGGGCTCCTGAGCGCCTACGACAAGCTGCTCGAGCCTGATGAATCGGACGAGGAGTAGCTCTCCTGGCGAGGTTTCCGGCCGATGGTCGCCTTACGGAGCCGGTCCTTGCCCTGAAATGGTGATGACCTGGAAGTTGTGGGTGTCTGGGCGAAGTCGGGAACAAGCGGCCCACGTGTTTTCCTGCACGCATGCATTTGCTGACCGTGCAGGTGGACGGAGATCACCTGGCACGCCCCCGACACGGCCGCAGATGTGGTCGATGCGCGACACAAATTCAGCACGCTGGGTGCCGTGGAGCGCTTTGGCGTGTGTCTGCCGTTCGGCGATGGGGTGGAGAACCCTCCCCGTGTGGTGAGCGTGGTTTGGTACCGGCACCCGACCGGCCCTGGTCCCGTAGCTCAGTTGGTCAAAGCGTCCGCCTGGCGAGCGGAGGGCCGCCGGTTCGAGATCTGGTCGGGACCACTCTCCCGTGTGCGGTATGCGGAGTGCACCCGGCCCGACTCTCACGCCCTGGGGGCCTCGGAAAATGGCCTGGAGCGTGGGCTCGACCCCCACCACACCGGCCCCTGGTCGGCCCTATCCAGGCGGCGATGGGGGGATTGACCTCTATCTCTGCGTCGCGAGCCACGTGATGGCTGAGCCGACGCCCGCAATAAGCACGGAGGTTACGACCCTGGTCAGGAAACGTTCGGTCGCACGTGGATAACGTCGGGGCCGCCCCGCCTTGACGTGCAGGGTGCCCACTCGCAGCTCAAAGTATGGCGTCCGGGGGGGGAGTTGGCTCTGTCACTTCGGCATGGCCTTTCTGTGCCTCACGTCGGTGGAGCGCGCGCAAGGTGGATCGTGTCATGGAGGTTGTGCGTGGCGCTACCGGTTGCGATGAAATCCGACTGTCGCGAATCCGGCTGTTGCGTTTTGAGGGCCCTCATTTGAGAGCCCTTCATTTGAAGGCCCTTCACGGGACTGATGCAGCACTATCTGAGATTCCAGATAAACCAGTTCAGATGAACCAGTGCTGATGAAATCCGTGTGAGTGAAGGGATTGCACGGGTGGCCGGGTGCGTATGCAACTGGCCGAAGTGACGCCTTCGGGATCGGGCCGTTTCGAAACCCTGTTCCGAATGTCTGACGCGGAGCGGTCTCTCGACCGCTCAATTCTGTGAGTTGCAACCAGCTGACTCAATGAGCTGAGTTGTTGGTGGGTAATCAGGCTGCAGGTCAGTTTCGGGAACGCTTCGTGGATGTCGGTTCGCCGTTTCCAGCGGACCCGTAGGCGTCCGAAGCCGTGGAGCCAGGCGGGTTGGTCCGCTGGATCACCCACCGGTATGTGCCCAGGCCGGTGCCGTGCTGAGCGCCCCGGCGGGCGATGGCCGGCACGATGCCACGGGCGGAACCTGGTCTGCGGTAGACGTCGTGGTCGTAGCCCCGATCAGCTAACAGCGAGTCCGGCTTGCGGCGTGGAACCCCGACCCGGCCGCGGACCGGCGGGATCGCACTGTCGCCAGCGACTCGACCCGGTCGACGAGGTCATCGTCCTGACCGGGTTCCGCCCGGACCTGTCCTCGCGCCTTTCCGATGCCTGCTGGGCGTTGATCAAATTAGTGCTGCCCGCCTGGCGCACCGAGCGCCGTGGCCGCGGTCTCGACATCGGCTGCCCGCCCCAGCACGACCTGGGACCCGTCGCTACGGGTGGAGGGCGGCCGCGCCCACGACGAGGACACCCGTCTCCTCTCCCGGGCGGAGGGACAGGGGGCCTGCGACCCGGACGCCGACCGGGGTCTCGTGGCCCTCGACGGTCACGGTGACCATGGTGTCGTGGCCGTAGTAGCAGATGTCGGTCACTGTGCCTGTAGGGTTCCAGAAGTGACGTACAGCATCTGACCAGGCACTTTGCGACTCCGGGCGATCACGACAAGCTCGGACCCCATGGCACTGCGCATGCTCTACCTGGTCTTCTTCCGACTCCTCGGACTGCTCCTGCTGCTCTCCCGCTCGCAGCAGACCAAGGACGCCGAGCTGCTCGCGCTGCGCCGTGAGAACGCGGTGCTGCGCCGCCAGCTCGGCGTCCGGCCACACCTCACCTGGCCGGACCGCGCAGTGCTCGCCGCCCTCGCCCGGCACCTACCCTCCCGGCTGCGCCGACACCGCCTGTTCACACCCGGCACCCTGCTCACCTGGCACCGGCGACTACTGCGCTGGAAGTGGAAGCAGAAACCCGCACGGACCGGCCGCCCGCCGATCTCCGAGGAACTCACCGCCCTGATCCTACGCCTGGCCCGCGAGAACCCGACCTGGGGCTCAACCCGTATCCAGGGCGAGCTGCGGCGCCTGGGCCACCGCGTCGGCGCCTCCACCATCCGACGCATCCTGCGCAGCGCCGGCCTCGGCCCCGCACCCAGACGAAGCCGCGGCGCCCCGACCTGGCGCGAGTTCGTACGCGCCCAGGCCTCCGGCCTGCTCGCCGCCGACTTCTTCCACGTGGACACCGCCGCGCTGACCAGGCTGTACGCCTTCGTGGTCATGGAGGTCGGCACCCGCACCGTGCACATCCTCGGCGTCACCGCCCACCCGACCGCAGCCTGGGCCACCCAGCTCTCGAGGAGCCTCCTCGCCAACCTCGCAGACCGCGCCGCCGGCTTCCGCTACCTGCTACGCGACCGCGACAGCCGCTACACCCAGGCGTTCGACGCCGTCTTCACCGCCGACGGCATCGAGATCCTGAAGAGCGCGCCACAGACACCGCGGATGAACGCCCACGTGGAGAGGTTCATCCGCAGCGTGCGGGCCGAGTGCACCGACCGGATGCTGATCTACAACGAGCAACACGCACGGCGTGTCCTCGCCGAATACGCCGAGCACTACAACTCCGGAAGGCCGCACCGGGCCCTGCACCTTCGCGCACCAGCCGACGATCCGGACGTCATCCCCTTCCCCGCCCAACACATCCAGCGCCACGACGTCCTCAGCGGACTCATCCACGAGTACCGCGACACAGCCTGACGAAGATCACGAAAGTCTGGCGAACGCCCAGCTCAACGCATGTGCGGGACTTTTGGCACCCAACAGGCCGTGGACGCCGTACCGCTCAAGCGGATCGGCGACACCGAGAAGGACGTCGGCGCCCTCGTGTCCTTCCTGCTGGGCGATGACTCGACCTATCTCACCGCTCAGTCCATCTACGTTGCCGGTGGCTCCGGGGTATACCGATGACCGGCGCGACGCTGCTGCCGAACCCTTTGACCGCAGAGAACCGAGATCCACATGCCACTCCTGCAGAAGCTCATCACTCAGAAGTTCCTGGAGCCTGCGCACAAAATGAAAGTGTCCCAGTTCGAGGAACTGCCACCTCTGCCCGGAGCGGTCGTCTTCCTGGGCGACAGCATCACTGCCGGGGGCGCATGGCATGAGTGGCTTCCGCAGCACTCGGTCGTCAATCGTGTCGACGCCGCTTCCCTCGGCTCGTGGACTACTCCAAGCGGATGTGTCGGCCCGTCGAGTGCTACATCGAGGGGGGCAGGTGCGGGGAGCGGAGCACGAGCAGGGTGATCTCGCTGGGGGCGAAGACGCGGAACGGCGGGCCCCAGAAGCCGGTGCCGCGGCTGGTGTAGAGGAGGGTGCGGGGGCCGTGGTGGCTGAGGCCGGCGAGGGCGGGCTGGTCGATGCGGACCAGGTGGTGGAAGGGCCAGATCTGGCCGCCGTGGGTGTGGCCGGAGAGCTGGAGGTCGATGCCGTCGGCTGCCGCCCGGTCGACGAACTTGGGCTGGTGTGCCAGGAGCAGGACGGGTAGGTCGGGGTCGGCGCCGTTCAAGGCTCCGGCGAGGTGGGCGCGGTGGCCTGCCAGCCCGGAGGACTCCGCGGTGACGTCATCCACGCCGGCGACCACGAGGGTGTCGCCTCCGCGTTCGAGCAGCAGATGGCGGTTGCGCAGCGGCTCCCAGCCCAGCTCGCCCATCAGGTCGACCCAGCCCTGGGCCTCGCTGTAGTACTCGTGGTTGCCGGTGACGTAGACACGGGCCCGGGTGGCCCGCACGGTACCGAGCGGGACGGCCTGGGCGCGGCGGCGTTCGGCCGTGCCGTCCGCGATGTCGCCGGTGTGGCAGACCAGGTCGGCTTCCAGAGTGTTCACCGTCTCGCACACCCGAGCCGACCAGCGAGTGCGATCGAGCGGGCCGTAGTGGGTGTCGGTGATGAGGACGACACGGATGCCGTCCAACCCGGCACCCAGCCGCGGGAGTTGCACGTCGAGTCGGCGCACGCGCGGCACGCGGCGGGCTTCGGCGTACCCCCAGGCGAGCAGTACGGCGGTGCTGCCGAGGACGGCCCACGTGACGATTCGGGCCCGGTCCTGACTCTCGCCGACGCCAGCCACGGTCAGGGCGAACCGCAAGAGGACGCCGAGCAGAATGGACCAGGTGAACAGAACCCAGCTGGTGCCCAGCAGGGTGTCACCGACGATCGCCGCCCGGTCCTGCTGGCGCCGACCGTGGCCGCGCACCATCGCGAGCGGCATACCGACGAGGCCGAGGGCGAACAGGGCGGTGCCGACCAGCGTGACGGGCAGCGGCCAGTGCTGGCCGGTGTGCAGGAGCACCCAGCAGGGCACGGCCCACAGCAGGACGGGGGCGATGAGGGGGAGGTAGCGCATCAGGCGGTGCAGTCGGCTCTGCCGCGGAGCTTGCGCTTCGCTGTCGGCGGGTCGGGTGTTGCTGGTGTCGGTCACGTTTCCCCTCCCTGACCAAGCTGCCGTCCCGCGCACTGTATCCGGTCGCCCTCGGGCCGGCCGGACCGGCGTTCATGGGTGCGGCCCCTTGGGGCGAAGGGTTCTCTGCGGGTGGCAGGACTCCGCCGCAGACACCTCCCTCGGCATGAGCGGCGATCAGCAGCCGGCAGTCGGGCAGGATCCCGTCCCACCAGCCCTGTTCGGCTGAGGCGGCGGCCCTGATCGGACGTTCGACCGCCTTGCCCGCGGGCCGCACGCGCAGGGCGGTGAAGCGTGAGCGTAACTCCCCTCTCGAGCCGTGCCGCCAGGTGAGAGGGGTGAATGCCTCGAAGGGATACCTCCCTGCGGCCTTCACCACGTTCGTGGGCAGGCGGCGGGAGATGGCGGAGATCCGCCGCCGCCTCGGTACGGCGCTCCGCCCGGACCGGGGGTCTCGAAGATCATCCACCTCGGAGTGCGCACCTGGCGCCCGCGCTGACTGCAGCAGCCCACCGACCACCTCTGGGCAGCCCCTATACAGGCGTGCAAAGTACGAGTGCGGACATGCCGTATGCCCCTCGGCGCCGACAGTGAGGGCGCCGTTCCTCGATTGTCCTGGCCCGTTCCGGACTCGCTCCTGCCGTCGTACGCGATCAGCTGCCCCTGAAGTACCTCGAGCAGGGCCTGACGGACGGAACCACCCCCAGGAATACCTGGCTCTGCTCAACGGCAGGGTCTTCTTCTGGCTTACCCGCGAACGTCTTTCCCGGCTGCTCCGGGCCCGGCAATACCGCTCTCACCCGCATCTGGTCCTGTGCCTCGACACCGCCGAACTCCTACGGCGCCACGGCAAGAACGTGCAGCTGGCCCCCTACAACACGGGCAGCATGCTGAGGCCTCCTCCGTACTCGCCCAGGCGCGGACGCGACGTATTCGTCGACATCGACGAATACCCCTACGGCAGATGGCGCAGACAACGCGGCCCGCGCCGGGACGCCGTAGTGGAACTGACCGTCGCCTACGCCGTGTCTGACGCTGCGGACCTCGTGCTTCGGGTAGAGCGCTGGGAAGGCGGCGCCCGCACAGAGATTCTCCTCGAGAGATGACACACCAAACGGTCCGGGAGAGCCATCCCCGCGCCGGGCGTGAACCGTGCGGTGTCCGCCCCTCACACTGGATGACCGCCGTTGCTGTCGAAGGGCCTGGCTGCGTTCGATGCCCGGGCGGTGTCAAGTCCCGGGCGGATGCGCGCCGCCCGGCCGGCCCTCTGGCTGACCAGGTCGGTCCGGTCCTCGCCGAATTGCTGGCCAGTAGTAGGCGAGCCGGGAGCCGCAGGGCACGGCACGGCCGGTCGGCCGGGTTGCGTCACCCATCCTTCGGAGAAGCTGCTGGCGGTGCGCAAGAGAGCCCGGACCGGTGAGACCGGGGCTCTCCGCTGAAGCCGATCGCGCGGTAGACCGCCCGACGTCCGTCCAGGACCACAGCGGCCGGCACGGCTGTGCCGCAGTGGTGTCACGCGTCGGCTGGTGCGGGCTGCTCCTCAGCCTGTAGCGCTGCCGCCTGCTCCGGCGCTGCAGAAGCGGTGTAGAAGACGGACGAGCCCTGCTTGCTGCGCTGCGCCTGGCTTTTGGCCACCAGCCCTTCGAGGGTGGTGCGCACCACGGTCGTCTTGACGCTGCGGTCAGGATGAGCCTGGCCGAGGTCTGCGGCGATCTCCGCTGCCGAGCGCGGCTCGCTCTGCTCGGAGAGATGGCCACGGATCAGCTCGACCAGCGTCGGCTGCGCCGTCTTCACGGACTCTGCCTTGCCGGCGTCCTTCTCGGCGGCCGGTTTCCCGGCCGTGCCACGACGGGGTGCGGGGGCGGTCTTCTTCGTCCGTGCCCGCTTGCCTGTGCCGGATTCGGCGGTCTTCTTCGTTCCGCGGGGGGCGGGCACCGTGGTGCTGTCCGACGGTGCCGCAGGCTCTGCGGAAGCCGGTGCCGCGTCGATCGCCTGCTGGATGCTGACCAGCACCGCGTGGTCACGCTGATGGGCTGCCAACTGCTCCTGCAACGCGGCGATTTCCGCGCCGATCCGTTGTTGCTCCTTGGCGTTGCGTTCGAGGTCCGCACTCACTTGAGCGCTGTACTGCGATGTCAGTTCGGTGGCGGAAACGTTCTCGGACATGGGTGCACAACCTTTCCCGGCTCAAGGCCGGAGTTGAAGGGCCTGCCACACAAGTGTGCTTTCCCAGGCCGGTGCCTGCGGGGCGGCAGCGATATCCAGTGCACAGTGCCCTGCTCTGGAGATAGTACGGATAGCCGGAGCGGGCTGTTCTACTCGAGCATGTCCGGACGCGGTGAAGCGCCCAGTGAGCGGCGCGGCGGCGCGCGCTGCGGCCGGGTGCCTGGTCCAGGACTGTGGCATCGAGCAGATTCACCGCACCGGTGCCGACTTCAGGACCGGCATCCCCGGCTACCGGTCCTGGGCCAGTTCCTGCCACAGTTCCTGGCGTCCCTGCAGGCGCATGCCGTGCAGCAGGCCTGCCGGGAGCCGGACCTGGCCGCAGGCGTCGGCGCGTAGGGCGCACTGCAGGGCCGGCAGCCGGGCGGCTGGGGGGAAAGCGGGGCAGTGCCGATGCCAGGTGCCTCGGGCCTGGAGGCGGTCAACACCGCGGTGCAGAAAACGAGTGTTTTCCTCGTCGGATGGCATCGCCTCGTCCCTGGCCCAGGTGTCGGCGCTGAACGCGGCGAGCCGTTCCCGACTGCGCGGCAGATCAGCGAGGTGAGCCTCCAGATCGGGGAGGTGGGACACGTCGGTGCGGAAGTGCCCGCAGCCCACGCAGCGGGTGGGGACACTTCGACCACCGCGACCGCGGATGCTCGCACTCCTTGAAAAACGACCCCATCGCACGGACCAGGACAGCGGAACTCAAGGTTGCTGAGATCGTGCAGGCGCGTCAGGACTGGACGGAGGGGCGGCGATTCGGTGAGGTGAAGGGGTATGACGGTGATCCGCTACCGGCTCCGGAACTGCCGCCCGTGCTGTTGAAGCCGCGCGGCTGGCTGCGCTGACCTGCGGGAATGCTCGAGAGTGTGTGGTCCTGTCGAGCAGGAGGTGGCCGTGCGCCGGTACGGCAGCATCGACGTAAGGCCATGCGGGGGTGCTCTGCGTGTTTCGTAGCGGTGCCGTCTGCGGTGCGCGACCATACGGACGCCGACATCACATTCATCGGCATGGTGCGTGGAATCACCGAGACAGAAAGAAGGACGACGTGTCCGGTAGCGAAAGCGAGAACCCGGCAATCGCCTCTCCGACCCCCACGCCGACTCGGCCCAGGACGAACCGGGACTGGTGGCCGAATCAGCTGGACCTTCAAATTCTCCACCAACACTCGTCCCGCTCCAATCCGATGGACGAGGACTTCGACTACGCGAGAGAGTTCGCGACCCTCGACCTCGACGCACTGAAGCAGGACGTCTTCCAGGTGATGACGGCGTCACAGGACTGGTGGCCTGCCGACTACGGCCACTACGGGCCGCTCTTCATCAGGATGAGTTGGCACGCCGCGGGCACGTACCGTGTCGCCGACGGCCGGGGCGGTGGCGGCAGCGGCGCTCAGCGCTTCGCCCCCCTCAACAGTTGGCCGGACAACGCCAGCCTCGACAAGGCGCGCCGTTTGCTGTGGCCGGTCAAGCAGAAGTACGGCCAGAAAATCTCCTGGGCCGACCTGCTGGTCTTCGCCGGTAACTGTGCCATGGAATCAATGGGATTCAAGACGTTCGGCTTCGGATTCGGGCGAGAGGACATCTGGGAACCCGAGGAGATCTTCTGGGGGCCCGAGGACATCTGGCTCGGAGACGAGCGCTACAGCGGTGACAGGGAACTCGCCGCTCCCTTCGGTGCCGTGCAGATGGGACTGATCTACGTCAATCCGGAGGGGCCCAACGGCAACCCGGATCCGATGGCCGCCGCCCGGGACATTCGCGAGACATTCGGGCGCATGGCGATGAACGACGAGGAGACGGTCGCGCTCATCGTCGGCGGCCACACGTTCGGCAAGTGCCATGGTGCGGTCGATCCCGCGCACATCGGCCCGGAACCAGAGGCCGCACCCGTCGAGCAGCAGGGCCTCGGCTGGCGGAACACGTACGGCAGCGGCAAGGGCGCCGACGCGCTCACCAGTGGGCTCGAGGGCGCATGGACCTCCGAGCCGACCAGGTGGGACAACGGGTACCTGGACAACCTGTTCCGGTACGAATGGGAGCTGACGACGAGCCCCGCCGGTGCCAAGCAGTGGACTCCCACGGATCCTTCGGCCAAGGGCACCGTGCCCGATGCTCATGATCCGTCGAGGAGGCACGCTCCCATGATGCTGACGACGGACCTCGCGCTGAAGCTGGATCCGGTCTACGGACCGATCTCGAAGAGCTTCCACGAGAATCCGGACAAGCTCGCGGAAGCCTTCGCCAAGGCCTGGTACAAGCTGTTGCACCGCGACATGGGACCCGTCACGCGCTACCTCGGCCCGTGGGTTCCCGAGCCCCAGCTGTGGCAGGACCCCGTCCCCGAGGTCGATCACCAACTCGTCGTGGACGAGGACATCGCTGCTCTCAAAAGCAGGATCGTCGCCTCCGGACTGTCCATCTCCCAGCTGGTCACCACCGCCTGGGCGTCCGCGGCGAGCTTCCGCGGCACCGACAAGCGCGGCGGGGCCAACGGGGCACGGATTCGCCTCGCGCCGCAACGGGACTGGGAGGTCAACCACCTGCCCGAGGTGGCCGAGGTGCTGCAGAAGCTGGAGCAGATCCAGCAGGACTTCAACCTCTCACATGCCGGCGGCACGAGGGTCTCGCTCGCCGACCTGATCGTCCTGGGCGGGTGCGCGGCCGTCGAGCAAGCCGCGAAGAACGCCGGTTACGACATCACCGTCCCGTTCGCACCGGGGCGCACGGACGCCTCGCAGGAGCAGACGGACGTGGAGTCGTTCGCCGTGCTCGAACCCAGGGCCGACGGATTCCGGAACTACGTCCGCGCGGGAGAGAAGCTGTCGCCGGAGACACTCCTGCTGGACCGCGCCAACCTGTTGACGCTGACCGCCCCCGAGATGACGGTGCTGATCGGCGGCATGCGGATCCTGAAAACCGGCCACAAGCGATCCTCACACGGCGTCTTCACTCACCGGCCGGAGACACTGACCAACGACTTCTTCGTCAACCTGCTCGACATGGGCACGGAGTGGAAGGCGTCGACTTCGGACGAGAACGTGTTCGAAGGCCGGGACCGTGCCACAGGCGAGCTCAAGTGGACCGCTACCGCGGTCGACCTCATCTTCGGTTCTCACTCCCAGCTGCGAGCCGTCTCGGAGGTCTACGCGTCCCAGGACGCGGGACACAAGTTCGTGCGTGACTTCGTGGCCGCATGGGACAAGGTGATGAACCTCGACCGGTTCGACCTCTCCTGAACCCGATGTCCCGGCCGGCGCGGTGACGCCGATCGCTCAGAGCTCCCGCAGCGCTTCCCCGGTGGGCACGCGCGCTCCACCCACAGCACGCGTGCCCGCCGCCCGGGACGCCACTCGCACGACAGCGGCGACATCCGAGCGATGCCGGACCGGGCCCCGATCGTCAATGCTCCTGGAGCACGGAGAGAACGTTCCCGGCGGGGTCGGTGAACCAGGCGATCGCCGCAGGGCCGCCGTCACCGACCCGGACGACGCCCTTTTCGTCATGGTCGAACCCGGGATAGCGCTCAAGGCTCACGCCGCGCCGCCCCAGTTCATCGGCGGCGGCCTCGATGTCGTCCACGGGGAAGTTGAGAATCGTGAACGTCGCGGGGGTGTGGGTCTCCTTCGGGTAAACGAAGACACGCGCGCCGCTGCCGAGTGTGAGGGTCAGCATCCTCATGTCCCCCTGCCCGGTCTCCTCCACCTGGAGACCGAGGGTCTCACCGTAGAACCTGCGGGCCTCGCCGAGGTCGTCGACCGCGAAGCCGCTGAACGCCTGCGACTGTCCGAACATGCCGTGTGTCTCCTTCACGGGTGAGCCGTCACAAGCTCTCAGGGCACACCACACACACCACGGTCGACGGCGCGCCACGCGGTCGACGCCCGGATGGTCGTGCGCCCTTCACTCTCACCGGCGCCGCGGCCGTACGCGTGGGATGGCTTCCTTGAGGAGGAAGCCATCCCATCCCGGCTACCTGTCGAGCAGCGACATGTGGTGCTCGTTGTAGCGGTCTCCCCGCACCCCGACCCGACCGGCGAGTTCGTTGAGGTCTGACAGTTCGTCGGCGGACAGCGGCAGCTGAGCGGCGCCGATGTTCTCGTCGACGCGCGTGACGCGCCGCGTTCCCGGAATGGGAACGATCGACGGATGCTGTGCGAGCAGCCAGGCGAGTGCGACCTGCCCCGGTGTGGCGTCCTTGGCCTGCGCGAGCGTGGCGATGTGCTCGACGAGAGCCTGGTTCGCCGCCCGGTTCCCGGTCGTGAACCGGGGAATGGTGGTGCGGACGTCGTCGGCCGCGAAGGACGTCGAAGCGTCCACCGCTCCGGTCAGGAACCCCTTGCCGAGCGGACTGAAGGGTACGAATCCGATGCCGAGCGCCGTGCACGTCGGCAGGACCTCTGGTTCGGGATCTCGGGTCCACAGCGAGTACTCGCTCTGCACCGCCGCGACGGGGTGGACGGAGTGAGCACGGCGGATGGTCTCCGCACTGGCCTCCGACAACCCGAAGCAGCGGACCTTGCCTTCCCGCACGAGTTCGGCCACCGTGCCGGCGACGTCCTCGATCGGCACCTCGGGATCCACGCGGTGCTGGTAGAACAGGTCGATCCTCTCGACCCCGAGCCGTTCGAGGGAGGCCGTGGCGACGGCACGGATCTGCTCGGGTCGGCTGTCGAGTCCGACTGACGCACCGTTCTCGATGCGGAATCCGAACTTCGTGGCGATCACCACCTGGTCACGGACCGGAGCGAGGGCCTCTCCGACGAGCTCCTCGTTGACGTAGGGGCCGTACACCTCAGCGGTGTCGAAGAACGTGACCCCGCGGTCGACGGCGCCACGGAGCACGGCGATCATGTCGCTTCGATCACCGGGGGTACTCGGTGCTGATCGCGGCGAGAAGGGCTACTTCCTCACGGCGCAGACCGCGCACACGCCGCCGTTGTCCGCCACGGAGTCCGACGTCGGAGGGACTGAGCTCGGCACGGCGGGCTTTCAGGAACTCACCCAGCTCATCGAGATGCGGGTCGCGGTTCATGATCTCCAGATCTCCAGCCTCGCACAGAAACCCGGCATCGTGAGAGTGGGGGGAGGGATCACTTGGCTACGTTCGGCTCGGCTGACGCCTCAGAATCCCACGGTCCGACCCGTGCGGCCAGGCAACAGGATTCGGTGGCCCCTACGCACTCGACGTAGATGCGGGCCGCCGAGTGAGCACACAGCGGTGGCGTCAGCCCAGTGCCTTGACCAGCTCCTGGGCCAGCGGGACCGCCGAGCCCGGGTTCTGGCCGGTGAGCAGGGTGCGGTCGACCTCGACGTGCGGGGTGAACGGCTCGGTCTCGCGGTAGTCCGCGCCGAGTTCGCCCACGAGGCGGTCCTGCAGCAGCCACTTCGCGCGGTCCGCGAGGCCGTTCAGCTTCTCCTCGGCGTTGGAGAGGCCGGTCAGCCGGTAGCCGGCGAACGGGGACGTTCCGTCCGGGCCGATGGTGGCCAGCAGCGCCGCGGGGCCGTGGCACACCAGGGACAGCGGTTTGCCGGAGGCGAGCCACTCGGTGAGCAGCTTGCCGGAGGCGGCGTTGTCGGGCAGGTCCTCCATCGGGCCCCAGCCGCCGGGGTAGAAGACGGCCACGTAGTCGTCGATGCGTACGTCCTCGATGCGCATCGGATGCGCCAGCTCGGTGGCCTCGCGCAGCGCGGTCCGCATGCGCTCCGCGCCTTCCTCGCCGCCGTTGAACTCCGGGCTGAGGCTGAGCGCGTCCGCCGTGGGCGGCACACCGCCGGGTGTCGCCGCCGCGATCTCGTATCCGGCCTCCTTGAAGACCTGGTACGGGCCGATCGCTTCCTCGGCCCAGAAGCCGGCCGGCTGCCGGGTTCCGTCGGCCAGGGTCCAGTGGTCGGACGCGGTGATCACGAAGAGGATCTTCGCCATGGGTGGCTCCTGATAGGTGGGGGCTCAGCCCTTGAGGGCTTCCTGGAGGACGTGGCTGTCGGCGGCCTGCCGCATACTCACGGCCTTGCCGTCGCGGACGGTCCACAGGTGGATGAACCGGACGTCGGCCGTGTTCCCGGTCCTCGTCTCGGCGTGGTAGCGCCCGTACACGAAGACGTGGCCCTCGTCGTCCGCGTAGTCGTGTGGTCAGGCGGTGAGGGCGGGCCCGCCCGGCGCGGAAGATCGCGGCCTGGCGCGCGACGTGCCCCCAGGTGTTCCGCGGTGGCGATGTCCGACCTGCGGAGCGCTTCGGGACCGGCTCCCTCGGCGCCACGCGCCACGGCTTCGGCGGTGACGGCTGTGTGGCCGTAGCCCGGGGGGGAAGGCGATGGCGACCATGGGGCGGCCGGAAGGGGACATGGCGACGGGGCTCCTCGAATGCCTTGCTCGGTGCGTGACCGAGCTTCGCATCGGAAGAGCGCGCTGTGAGGGGTAAGGAAATGTCCCCTCCCTACCGTTCTCCGGGGGAGCGATTCTCCCCTCAGGGGGCTACGCGAAGGCGCGACCGCTGGGATTGAACGGGGGCACAGCGACTGGTGTACGGCGACACGACCGGAGCCGCCCCAGCCGCCCGCGATGAAGCGTGCTGCCACCGCAGACAGACGTCCGGCACGGGCCTGCCCCTGTCGCACGGCACCGGCCCCATCCACCATCCCGCGCAGTCTCTGCCCGGCCTGGCGGCGGCGCCGTAACCCCGCACAGACGCCGCCCGGCAACCGATGGGCAATCGGCGCGCGCCGAGTGGTGTGCGGTCGGGTCATGCACCGGGGTGGGCGTGGCCGGTCTGGTAGGCGATCACGACGAGTTGGGCGCGGTCGCGGGCGCCGAGTTTGGCCATCACGCGGTTCACGTGGGTCTTGGCGGTCGAGGTGGAGATGTGGAGCTGTTCGGCGATCGTGTCGTTGGAGAGGCCGGCGGCCACGAGGACGAGCACTTGGCGTTCGCGTGCGGTCAGACTCGTCAGCGCCGGGGCCGGGGTGCTCGTCCTGTCGGGTGTGGAAAGGTAGTGGGCGATGAGGGCCTTGGTGGCGCTGGGGGACAGCAGTGCCTCTCCGTGGGCGACCAGACGGATGGCGTCGAGGAGGTCGGAGAGTTCCACGCCTTTTCCGAGGAAGCCGCTGGCCCCGGCACGCAGCGCCTGGAAAACGTACTCGTCGGCTTCGAAAGTCGTCAGGATCAGCACCCGTACGCCCGCGAGGTCTTCGTCCGCCGAGATGGCGCGGGTGGCGGCGAGGCCGTCCAGGTCGGGCATCCGGATGTCCATCAGTACGACGTCGGCACGGGTGGCGCGGGCCAGGCTGACCGCCTCGGCGCCCGTCGCCGCCTCTCCGACGACCTCCAGGTCGGGCTCCGACTCGATGATCAGGCGGAAGCTGGTGCGGACGAGGGCCTGGTCGTCGGCGAGCAGAACGCGGATGGTCATCGCTGCCTCCCCTTGGCGGCGGTCGCGCGCGGGGCCGGGCGGGAGCGATCCGATGGGCGGGCGTCGGTCGGTGGTCCGGTTTCGGGCAGGGGGAGGCGCACGTCGAGGAGGAAACGTCCGCCGGTGTCCATTCCGGCATGGAGGCTGCCGCCGACCGCGTGGGCGCGCTCGCGCATGCCCGTCAGCCCGTGTCCGGTGCCCGGCGCGGCCAGGACCGGCGTCGCGCCGGAGCGCGGGGGATTGGTGATCCGGATGCGCAGTACGTCGGTGCCGTAGTCGACGAGCAGGTCCGCCTCGGCGGTTGCGCCGTGCTTGTGGGCGTTGGTCAGCCCTTCCTGGATGACGCGGTAGGCGGCTATGTCGATGGCGGTCGGCAGGGAGCGCGGATGGCCGGTCTGCCGGTGGCGGACGCTCAGCCCCGCGGCGGTCAGCGATTCGAGGAGCCGTCCGAGGCGGGACAGGCCGGGGACGGGTTCGGTCGGTTGCGCCTCGTTCATCTCATCTGTCTCGTCTGTCTCATACGACTCGTCGTCGGACTGTCGTAGTACGCGCAGCAGCGAGCCCAGTTCGTCCAGGACGGTGCGGCCGCCGTCGCGGATGTGGGCGAGCGCCGCGTCGGCCTGGTCCGGCCGGTCACGCAGGAAGTGTCCGGCGACGCCCGCCTGAATGGTGATCAGGGCGATGTGGTGGGCGATCACGTCGTGGAGTTCCCGGGCGATGCGCAGCCGTTCCTCGGCGACCCGGCGGCGGGCCTCTTCTTCCTTGCTCGCCTCCGCCCGTAGCGCTCGCTCCTCCATCGCGGCGACGTAGTCGTGCCAGGTGCGTACGGTGGCCCCGACGGCGGCGAACATCCCGGTCCAGGCGAACACGGCGCCGGCCTCCGGGCTGGAGGCGGAATCGGTCGCGTAGGTGATGACGGCGTACAGAGTGAGGGCCGTGCCCGAGACGGCGATCAAGGCGATGCGCCGGCGGACCGTGCGGGCCACCGTGTAGACCGCGATCAACGCGGCGATCTTCAGCACCCGCGACGGATACGACGCGAGGACGGTGAAGGCCACCTCCCCGAGCACGGTCAGCGCCAGGACGGGCAGCGGTGTCCGGCGGCGGGCCAGCAGAAGCAGGAACGCGACTGCGGCGGCGACGGCGTCGGCCCTTGTCGGCTGTTCGCCGTCGGGCCATTGCCCGAACAGCAGGGGAAGCATCCCGGCACCGCCCACGAGGGTGGCGAGGGCGGCATCCAGCAGGCGCGGGTGGGCGCCGGTCACCTGTCGCAGCGACGCCGGTCCGATCACGGGTTCACCGTTCCTTGTACAGATCCTCGGTTTCGGGATACAGATCCTCGGTTTCGGGATACAGATCCTCGGTTTCGGGCGGATGCGGCCGCCTGTCCGCACGACCGAAGGCGTACGAGCGGGCCGGCGGGGTGCCCGCGGCAACCGGGCTCACGCGTCGCGTCGCTTGAGCAGGACGGCCGCGCCGGCCAGGAGCACGACGAGGTACACGGCGAACACCGCCAGTCCGGACCCGGGTGACAGTGAGTCACCGCTCGTCTGCACGGACATGACCGCGTTCGCCGCGTTCGACGGCAGGTTCGGGCCGATGGCGTCGTTCCAGCTGCTGGGCAGGAGCTGGATCAGGCCGGGCACCACGAACAGCGCGCCCACCACGAGGGTGATCGCCCCGGCGGTGTTGCGCAGCAGGACGCCGACCGCCAGACCGATCAGCCCGGCACCGGTCAGGTAGACCGCCGCGCCGACGACCGCGCGGAACACCCCCGGATCGGACAGCGCGGCGGTGTCCATATCGCGGGAGGACAGGACCGACTGACCGGCGAGGAAAGCCCCTAGGACCGCGACGAACATGAGCACGAAGCTCACCACGGCGAAGACGACCACCTTGCCCCACCTCCAGCAGCGCCCCGATCGTCTCCAGCGGTGCGTTGTGCTGCTCGTACGGGCGACCGTTGACGAGGACCGTCCCGGACGACGGCCGGTCAAGGCCCATGATCATCCGCATCGTGGTCGACTTGCCCGCGCCGTTGGGCCCGAGAAAGCCCGTCACCACGCCAGGACGCACGGTGAAGCTCAGCGCATCGACCGCGAGTTTGTCCCCGAATCTCTTGCTGAGGTCGTTCACCTCGATCACCATCCACCTCCGGGCTGTTCCAGGCCTCAAGGTTCTTGCGAAACGGTCGGCTTTTGCGTCGCCCCACGGCGGTCACTGCGCGTACCACGACCGCAGTACGCCGCTGTCGACGGCAGCGACCGTGGGGTGACGCCCGTCGTCGCCCGCCGTGGTCGAAGAAGGGCCGGGACGTTCAAGGCCGCCTTGGATGCGGTCGGCGTACGGTGGATGTCGTGGCCGGCGGCGATCTCCCGGCCGGCCTCGCCCATCCGTTCCTCGTCGAGCCGGCCCCCGCGCTGTGCGGCACGCTCGGCGTGGCTACCGAAGCAGAGCAGCACGGCGGCCGAACTCGCCACAGGACGGACGACGTATCCGTCGGGCCCGCTCGCGCGGCACGGGATGATGGCGCAGGCCGCGAGCCAGCAGCAGACCGGCCGCGGGAACCTCGGCGAGCGCGGCCCCCGCCGCACAGCGGTGCACCAGCCCGCCCGGCGACGAGGCACCGTCCAACGGATCGGTGAGCCACGGTGTGGAGCTCCGCACGTGGCGGTGGCGCAGGTTCAGTCGGTGGAGGAGACGGCCTCCGGTCGTCCCCGTGGGTCACCAGGGAGGCCACCGCTCGCGGGGCGACACTTTCAGCCGGCGGGACCGCTGGGTCGGTCCTCGCGAACCGTCTCGGCCACCCGGTCGAGCAACGCCCGTAGCTGCGCGCCTTCCTCCGCGCCGAGACCATCGGTGATCTGTACCTCGATGTCGGAGATCACTTTGTCGGCCGCGCGCAGCGCCTCCCGCCCGGCGTCGGTGAGGTGGAGTTCCTGCACGTGCCGGTGACGCGGGTGCTCGCGTCTCTCCAACTGTCCGCGGCTCTCCAGGCGTGCCACCAGTGAGGCGACGGCCTGCGGGGTGACGTTGAGGCGGCGGGCCAGCTCGGCGCCGGTCAGGCCCGGTTCGGCGTGCACCGAGATCAGGAGCGTGTAGTGCGAGGCCGCCAGGCCCAGGGGGCGCAGCCGCTGCTCCTTGAGTGTCTGCACCGCCAGCTCCGCGCGGCGCAACGCCCAGGTCACCCGGTCAAGCGCGTCGAGCCCGACGGGCTCCTCGTTGTTCCGTATCACAGGAGAAGGGTACGACACTTCATGAGCATCAAACGTTTGACATGAGCCCAGCGTTTGCAGACACTGGTCCCATGACTCGCACCATCGCTCTGATCACTGGCGCCTCCTCCGGAATCGGCGCCGCCTACGCCCGTCTTCTCGCAGACGACCACGACCTCGTCCTGGTGGCGCGACGCGCCGACCGGCTCGCCGACCTCGCCGAGGAACTCCGCGCCCAAGGAGCGAGCGTCGAGGTGCTGCCCGCCGACCTCGCCACCCACGACGGCATCGCCGCTGTCACCGACCGCCTGGCCGCCGGCGACGTACGCATGCTGATCAGCAACGCCGGCGCCGGCGGCTACGCCCCGCTCACCGATGTCGACCCGGCCGAGATCGACCGCCTGCTCACCCTCAACGCCGTCGCCCCCATTCAGCTGGTCCGCGCCGCACTTCCCGGAATGCTCGCGGCGGGCGAAGGCGCCGTCGTCACCGTCGCCTCGCTCCTCGCCTTCAGCGCGGGCAGCACCCTCGGCGGCGTCGGCGGTGCGGACGACGCGCCCGCGCGAGCGCCCCGGCGTACGCTCTACGTCGCTGCGAAGACCGCCACCCTGGGATTCACGCGCACGCTCGCCGGTGAACTCGCCGATACCCCGGTCCGTGTCCAGGTGGTGTGCCCCAGCATTGTCGCGACGGAGTGGAACGGTGGCGTCTCACGCGGCAACCCCCGGGCCATGCTGCCCGAGGACGTGGCCTCGGCCAGCCTCGCGGGTCTGCGTCTCGGTGAGACCGTCTGCGTCCCTGGCCTGGAGGAACAGGACTCCGCTCTGGACGCGTTGCTCGCCGCTGAGGCCATGGTGATGGCGGGCGGCTTCCGGCCCGCCCCTGCGGCTCGCTACACGGATCAGTGATTTCAGGCAGCGACGACTGGCGGCCAGAGGATGGGTTTCCTGTCCTCTGCCCGCGCGCCTTCGGCCTGCGCCCATGCCGGTACTACGGCCTGGCCAAGGTCCGGCTACAGCACCAGCTCACCGCCACCGCCACCGCGAAACCCGTGGGCGCCGCTCCCATTTCGGCTCCCCGAGCACCGCTCATCCACAAGAGCCGAAAAAAATCGGGCGGTGATGTCGAGAACGCGTGGCCGGCTCCGTCCCCGCTGTGAACGCGACCACAATGGGTCGCACCAGTACCGAGGAGACCGACCATGGCCAAGTACCTGCTGCTCAAGCACTACCGAGGCGCCCCGGCTGCCGTCAATGACGTGCCCATGGACCAGTGGACGCCGGAGGAGATCTCGGCGCACGTGCAGTACATGAACGACTTCGCGGCCCGGCTGGAGAAGACCGGAGAGTTTGTCGACGGCCAGGCGCTCGCCCCCGAGGGGACCTGGGTCCGGTACGACGGTGAGGGGCGCCCGCCCGTCACCGACGGCCCGTTCGCCGAGACCAAGGACCTCATCGCCGGCTGGATGGTGATCGACGTCGACAGCTACGAGCGGGCCGTCGAACTGGCCGGGGAACTGTCGGCCGCCCCCGGAGCGGGCGGGAAGCCGATCCATGAGTGGCTGGAGCTGCGCCCCTTCTACGGCGTGTCGCCCACCATCACGGAGTGACCTCGTCGATGAACGAGGCCCTGCTCCGGAGCCTCACGCCGAGCGTGCTCGCCGTCCTCGTCCGCCGCGGAGCCGACTTCGCGGCGGCCGAGGACGCCGTGCAGGACGCGCTCGTCGAGGCGGTCCGCGTCTGGCCGGCCGACCCGCCGCGGGATGCGAAGGGCTGGCTGGTCACCGTGGCCTGGCGCAAGTTCCTCGACGCGACCCGCGCGGACGTCGCCCGCCGCCGGCGTGAGGACCTCGTCGAGGAGGAGCCGGTGCCCGGGCCCGCGCCCGGTGTGGACGACACGCTCCAGCTGTACTTCCTGTGCGCCCACCCGTCGCTGACGCCGTCCTCCGCGGTCGCGCTCACCCTGCGCGCCGTCGGCGGACTCACCACCCGCCAGATCGCCCAGGCCTATCTCGTCCCCGAGGCGACGATGGCGCAGCGCATCAGCCGGGCCAAGCGCACCGTCTCCGGCGTGCGGTTCGACCAGCCCGGCGACGTGGCCACCGTGCTGCGCGTTCTCTACCTGGTCTTCAACGAGGGCTACTCCGGCGACGTCGACCTCGCCGCCGAGGCCATCCGGCTCACCCGACAGCTCGCGGCGGCGATCGACCACCCCGAGGTGGCGGGCCTGCTCGCCCTGATGCTTCTCCACCACGCCCGGCGCGCCGCGCGGACCGCGCCCGACGGCAGCCTGGTGCCGCTCGCCGAGCAGGACCGGGGCCGGTGGGACACGAAAATGATCGCCGAGGGGGTCACGATCCTGCAGGCGGCCCTCGCCCGCGACCGGCTGGGCGAGTTCCAGGCCCAGGCCGCCATCGCCGCCCTCCACGCCGACGCGCCCACCGCCGAGGAGACCGACTGGGTACAGATCGTCGAGTGGTACGACGAGCTCGTACGCCTGACCGACAGCCCGGTCGTCCGGCTCAACCGCGCGGTCGCCGTCGGCGAGGCCGACGGACCACGCGCCGGCCTGGCGGCGCTCGCCGCGCTGGACGACTCACTGCCCCGCCACACCGCCGTGGCGGCCTACCTCCATGAGCGCGACGGCGACCTGGCGACGGCGGCACGGCTGTACCTCGAGGCGGCCCAGAAGGCGCCCAATCTCGCCGAGGTCGCCCACCTGACGCGGCAGGCCGCCCGGCTCAACGCCCGCCTACGCCGCTGACAGGGTCGTGCTCGGCGCCATGCACCGTCGGCGTACCCACCGTCTGCGCATGCACCGTCGCGCGACCGCACCGTCGGCGTACCCACCGTCTGCGCATGCACCGTCGCGCGACCGCACCGTCGGCGTACCCACCGTCTGCGCATGCACCGTCGGCGACCGCACCGTCGGCGTACCCACCGTCGCGCGCATGCACCGTCGGCGACCGCACCGTCGGCGTACCCACCGTCGCGCGCATGCACCGTCGGCGACCGCACCGTCGGCGTACCCACCGTCGCGCGCACGCACCGTCGGCGACCGCACCGTCGCGCGCACCCACCGTCGGCGACCGCACCAAAGCGACCGCCCCTCCGTTCTGCGGGTACGTTCCCGTCGCGCCCATCTCTCCGTCGTTCAGGACGGCGAGGTGGGCGCGGCGGGTCGGCGCCGGTCAGCGGTAGCAGGTGGTGATGCCGGGGCGCCAGGGGCAGGCGAGGGCGGCGAAGCCGCCGTTGGTGGTGATGTCGACCGTGAGGGTGTCGCCACCGCGAAGCACCCGCCGGTCCTGGACGAGGCCGTCGGTGCCGTCCCGGACCGTCTCGACCAGCCAGCGGCCGGGGGAGAGGGACAGCGGGACCTCCGCCGTGCGGGCCGGGCCGGCGTACACCCCGCCCAGGAACCAGCGGTCGCCGCTGCGGCGGGCGAGCACGGCCTCCTCGCCGGGCTGTCCGGCCAGGAGCCGCGTGTCGTCCCAGGCGGCGGGGACCTGGTCGAAGTAGGCCCGGGCGAGCGGCCGGGCGTCGTACGACTCGGGGGTGCCCGCGAACATCTGCAGGCCCGACTCGTAGGCGACGGCGAGACCGACCTCGGCCGCGTCGGAGTTGGGGCGCAGCCCGACACGCTGGAAGGCGCCGGGGGTGAAGTCCATGGAGCCGATGACGTTGCGGGTGAAGGGCAGGGTGGTCAGGTGGGCGGCCGTGTTCGTCCGCTTCTCCTCGCCCGCGACGCCCTCCAGGGTCATGACGTGCGGCCAGGTGCGCTGGATGCCCTTGGGGATCGTGGAGCCGTGGAAGTTGACCAGGAGATGGTGGGCGGCGGTCTCCGGGAGGATCGCGTCGTACCACCGGAGGGTGGACTGCGCCTCCGAGTCCATGAAGTCGATCTTGACGCCCTTCACACCCCAGCGCTCCAGGGTGGGCAGCCACTGGGCGCGCTCCTCGGCCGTGTCGAGGTCGCGCTGGTGGATCCAGACGATGATCCCGACGCCCTTGGCGCGCGCGTACTCGACGAGCTCAGGCATCCAGCTGTTGGTCTGCCAGTCCGGGTCGGTGGTGTCCCAGGCGTCGGACCTGAAGTACCAGCCCGCGTCGACGGCCTCGTAGGGCCAGCCGCGTTCGGCGGCGTAGTCGACGTAGGCCTTCTGCGCGGCGAGGCTCTGGCCGGCCGGGCGGCCGCCGGCGAGCCAGGTCCACAGCGCGGTGCCGGGCCGGATCCAGGAACGGTCGGCGACCTTGGAGGCGGGGGCGAGGTCGTCGGTGAAGGTGGAGCGGGTGACGGTCGCGAGATCACCGGTGACCATGGCCCGCCAGGGAGTGGCGAGGGGGCCGTCGGTCCTGACCCGGTCGTCGGCGAGCTTGACGCGGTAGGTGCCGGTGCCCTGGTCGTGGGCGAGCCGGGCGCCGGAGTAGGCGCCGGTGAGGTCGGACTCGGCGAGCAGGGTGTAGCCGCCGTCGGTCTCGAACAGCGCCTGGCTCGAGTACGCGCCGGTGGGGGCGCTCGCGGCGGTGTACCGGACGAACTGGCCCTCGTTGTCGGCCCGGTAGGTACCGAGCCACGCGCTCGCGTCCGGCGGCAGGTTGAACGCGGAGCTCTCGCCGAGCACATCGCCGTACCCGGCGGGCAGGACGTACCGGTAGGCCACCCCGTCGGCGGAGGCCCGGACGACCAGGTCGAGCCGGGCACCGGCGGCGGTCGCGAACGACAGCCGGGTCTCGTTCATCCGCACCCGGCGGTCCAGCCGCTTGCCGGACTTCGCCCGGTACCGCTCGTCGATCACCCGGTTCTCGCGGTGCAGGAAGCGGAGGCCCTTGGACAGATCGGCCTGTTCGGTGACGATGCCGACGGGCGACGGCTCGACGACCGTACGGCCGCCGCGTGACACCGTCAGGCTCAAGGCGCCGGTGGCGGAGTCCAGGGCCACCTGCGCGCGCGGCGCGTGTGCCGACGCGGACACAGCCCAGCCGCGGTCCCGTTGTTCGGCCCGCGCGGGCATGCTCGTGAGAAGTGTGGCCACCAGCCCGGCGCAGAGCCCGGCGACCGCGGTCCTGATCGGAACCGCCATGAGAACCCTCCCTGATGATGAGTATGTGGTCCTGACGGTGGCCTTTACGGCAGTCCCCAGGCCGCGCCCGGCTCGCTGACGGCGACGGGCGCGATGACGAGGTCGGGCCGGGAGCCCGCGTGGACGAGCACCTCGCGGTCCTGGGGCAGGTCGATGGCGAGGGTGCCGTCGCCCAGGTCCTGGGTGCGGGCCGGGGTGCCGTCGTCGAGGAGCACGGTGAGGCGGCCACTGAGTCCGTGCCGGAGCTTGAGCGGCTCGCCCGCCAGGCTCCTGATCCGGATGAACCGGGTCGACCCCGCCTTCCGGACGGCGCTGACCAGGAAGGCACCCTGGGTGCGGAAGTCGTGCAGCGTGACGTCCGCCCAGGCGGACGGGACGGCCGGGAAGACCCGGATCACGCCGCCCCAGCTCTGGCAGAACATGTCGTGCAGCGACTGCGAGGCGGACAGCGGCGTCTCGATGACCGGACCGGCCTCGGTGTAGTGGGTGTTGGCCTGGCAGGGATAGCGGGTGGTGGGGTCGAAGAACTTCCGCAGATACGTGATCGCGGTGTCGCCGTCGCCGGTCATCGCGTACATCGACGCGGCCCCCGTGTAGCTGTAACCCCGGTGCGCGCTGGGCAGGGCCTGCCAGCGGACGACCGACTTGGTGATCAGGTCACGGCTCTCGGGCTGCTCCCAGTTGACGAGGTACAGCGGGTACACCATCAGCAGATGCGAGTAGTGCCGGTGGGACTGCGCGTACGGGGTGTCCGCGCCGATCATGAAGCCGTTGTCGTCGACCGGGTACGGCGTCAGCCGGGCCAGCACCTCCTGCCAGCGCGGGATCAACTCGTCGTCCACACCGAGCAGTTCGGCCGACTCGATCAGCGTCTGGCACCCCCAGCGGATGAGGGCCAGGTCGTAGTTGGTGTCCTGCGGCGGCACGACCGGGTACTCGGGCGAGAGCGTGCTCGGCAGATGCAGCTTGCCGTCGCTGCCCGGGGTGAGGAAGTGCAGGTAGTAGTTGATCGCCCGGCGCAGCACGGGGAAGACCGTGTCGCGCAGCAGGGCCTTGTCCATGGAGTGCCGGTAGGTCAGCCACACGTTGTGCAGTGCCCAGGTGAGGTTGCCGACCTCGGTGCCGCTGCCCGGCCGGCCCACCCCCCGGTTGGCGAACATGTCGGAGCTGCGACCGACGCCGGAGCTGTCCGCGCGGTAGGCGGCGGGCACGTTGGCGATCAGCTGTTCCTGGTTCTGCCGCACGGTGGTGGCGAGTGAGTCGAGTTCCAGGTGGTTGGAGCCGTGGACGAGCCAGTACTCCAGCTGGATGTTGAGGTTCCACCAGACCGCGGGCCACGGCGTCGGCTCCAGCCACGGCCCCGAGGTGGCCATGACGGGGCCGCCCGCGCGGCTGGCGGAGGCGACCTTGTAGAGCTGGATCCAGTGGAAGCTCTGCAGCCGCTGATCGGGGAACGAGACGAAGCTCTTCGGGTAGAAGGCGTGCCACCAGCGCAGGTGCCGCCGCCGGAGAGCGCCGTACGACGCCGCGCGCCGGAGGTGGCGCAACGAGTCGGCCTCGGCGGCGGTGGTCGAGGGCGAGCTGTGCCCGACGCTGAGCAGCAGTTCGTCGCCGGAGCGGCGGTACGCGGTGGCGGTCTGGCCGCCGCCGGTGAGGGGCTGGAGCACCTGCTCGGTGCCGTCGGCGGTGGTGCGCGTCGTCCAGGGCGGGTTGGCGGTGTAGCCGGCGGGCGGGGCCTCGCTGATCTTCCGGGGGCTGATGGCCTCCTCGGGGTGGAAGGTCCAGCTGACCCGTTCGCCGCCCTTGGCCTTCGCGCGGACGGCCAGGACCTCGTCGTGGATGAGGGCGGAGAAGGTGAGGGTGCCGGCGGTGGTCGTGATGGTGCCGGTGAGTTCGGCGTTCCACAGGCTCAGCCGCCAGTCGACGGAGGTGATGGTGCCGACCGGTTCGAGTGTCAGGTGTCCGACCGGCAGTCGGCAGGTGCCCCAGCCGCTGCCGAACTCGGGCCGGTGGTCCTGGACCCGGCCGTGCTGCACGGTGAAGCGGATCTGGTGGGCGCCCGGCTCCTGGTAGATCATGCTGCCGAGCAGCCCGTCACCGAGGAACGGCCCCTCGTACCAGCGGGTGGGCAGCCTCGTCCATCGGAGGTCCTGGTCGCGCAGGAAACCCTCCCAGGAGCGGTCGGTGGTCATGGTGGAGCGGAGTCTCCAGGGGCGTCTGCCGCCTGAGGCCACCGCATCGGCATCGGCGGACGGTGCCGCCGCCGGTAAGGGCTGTCCGGCATGGGCCGTCCCGGGCAGGGCCGCCACCGCCGCTCCGCCCAGCGCGGTACCGAGCACGGCGCGGCGGGGCAGGGGTGAGTGACTCCCCGACTGCGAGGTCATCATCGTCCTCCAGACCTGAAGGGTCATCGATACATCGGGTGTATTGGCGAACCTAGGCAGACTTCGTGTACCTGTCAATGGTCGGGGTGATGGCGAGATTCGACTCAATGCAGGCCGGAATTAGGCTGTGGGAGAGCGGAATTGGGCCCCATGCTCACTTTGGCAACATGGTCCAGACGTTTGACCCCTCCGATGTATTCATTCCGGGAAGGACCCTGATGAAGAGGCGAACCGTCTTACGGGCAGGAGCCGGCGTGCTGGCCGGCGGTGCCGCGCTGACCCTGTCGCACTCCCCGCTCGCCGCCGCCGCCGCGACGGCGGTACCGGCCGCACCGGCCGCCGATCCGACCGACGGCTGGACGCGGACCTCGTTCACGTACAGCTGGCAGAAGCCCTGGAACCTCGACCTGAGCGACCGGCACAGCTACAGCGGTGGCGTCCACCGCATGTGGGTGTACAGCACCGACGAGCCGTTCGAGGAGGGCAACTCCACCGACCCGCGCACCGAGATGCGCTGGAAGAACGACTACACGACGGGCGACCACATGTGGGACGCCGACGTCTACCTCCCGGCCGGCACCGACGGCGCGTCCTTCGTCCAGACCTTGCGAACCCGCCGCCCCTCGGGCACGCCGGCCACCGACATCATGCTCAACGCCTACAACACAGGCGGCGGCACCGTGCGGCGCTACGACGGCACGGTGCTCAAGACCAACGCGTACGACACCTGGTTCAACGTGAAGATCGCCCACGAGGCGAGCAGCGGGACCGGCACCATCAAGGTCTACTTCGACGACTCCCTCGTCCTCACGGTCGACGACCGGGGCCCCGCCACCCGCTACTTCAAGAACGGCGTCTACCACCACGGCTCCGGCCGCGCCGAGGCCCGCTTCCGTAATATCGCCTACTGGACGCGGTGACCTGTGCGGGTCAGCGCCGGTCCGCGGCGGCTCGTACGAGGGCGTCGAAGAGGCCCTGTTGCGCGGGGTCCTCGTGGGCGGTGTCCTCGGGATGCCACTGGACGGCGGTGAACCACCCGGCCGCTCCGGGGAGTTCGAGTCCTTCCGTGGTGCCGTCGGCGGCGCGAGCGGTGACCTCCAGGCCCGCGCCGAGGCGGTCCACCCGCTGGTGGTGGTAGCAGGACGCCTCCACCTTCTGCGCGCCGGTGGCCTGCTCCAGCAGGGTGCCGCGCCGGATCGCCACCGGGTGCACGAGGTGCCGGTGTTCCCGTTCCGGGCCGCCCATGTCCTGTTCCAGGGTGCCGCCGAGGGCGACGTCGACGACCTGGAGGCCGCGGCAGACCGCCAGCAGGGGCAGGCCCAGGTCCAGGGCGCTGCGGGCGACTTCGAGGTCGAAGGAGTCCTGGACGTCGTCGACGTCGTAGACGCTGGCGTGGACACCTCGCGCTCCGTAGCGGTGGGGGGCGAGGTCGCCGCCGCCCGGGAGGAGGACGCCGTCGAACCGGGCGAGGCGGGACGTGACGTCTCCGGGAGCGGGGTGAACGGTCGCCGGTTCGCCGCCGGCTCGCCACACCGCCTCGATCAGGGCGCGGGCGTTGACCTCGGCGGCGTACCGCAGCGCCGAGGTCGTGGCGGAGAAGCGGGCCGGAACGGCGATCAGCGGTCGCGGGGGCGTGGTCACAGCTGGATCCACGTGGTCTTGAGCTCGGTGTACTTCTCGATGGCGTGTACGGACTTGTCGCGGCCGTTGCCCGACTGCTTCATGCCGCCGAAGGGCACGGTCAGGTCCCCTTCCTCGTAGCAGTTCACCCACACCGTCCCGGCCCTGAGCGCACGCGAGACCTTGTGCGCGGTGGACAGGTCGGAGGTCCACAGGCCGGCGGCGAGGCCGTACTCGGTGGCGTTGGCGAGCCGTACCGCCTCGTCCAGGTCGTCGAAGGTGAGGACGGACAGGACGGGGCCGAAGATCTCCTCGCGGGCCAGCCGCATGCCGGGGTCCACTCCGTCGAAGACGGTCGGCCGCAGATAGCTGCCGCCCGTGTCGGCCAGGGTGCGACCGCCGCCGGCCCGCAGCCGCGCGCCCTCGTCGAGTCCGGTGCCGATGTGGTCGAGGACGCGCTCCAGATGGCTCTCGCCCACCAGCGCGCCCATGTCGGTGGCCGGGTCGAGCGGGTCGCCGACCCGCAGCTCCCCGGCCCGGGCCACGATGGCCTCGGTGACGCGTTCGGCGACGGAGGAGTGCACCAGGAGCCGGGAGGGGGCGGTGCACATCTCGCCCTGGTTGAAGAAGATGCCCCAGGCGGCGGTGGCGGCGGCCTTCTCCAGGTCGGGGGCGTCGGGGAGGATGATGTTCGGCGACTTGCCGCCCAACTCCAGCCAGACGCGCTTGAGGTTGGAGTCGGCCGCGTAGCGCAGGAAGTGTCGGCCGACCGCCGTGGAGCCGGTGAAGGCCAGGACGTCCACATCGGGGTGCAGTCCGATCGCCCGCCCGGCCACCGGCCCGTCACCGGTGACGACGTTGAGCACGCCCGGCGGCAGACCGGCCTCGGTGGCGATCCGGCCCAGGAGCAGGGCGGACAGCGGTGCGTTCTCCGACGGTTTGAGTACGACCGTGCAGCCCGCGGCCAGCGCCGGGGCGACCTTCCAACTCGCCAGCGTCAGGGGGAAGTTCCAGGGGACCACGGCGCCCACGACACCCGCCGGCTCCCGGGTGATCAGAGCCAGGGCGTCCGGCGCGGTGTGCGGCGACTCGTCGGTGAGTTTGTCGGCCAACTGCCCGTACCAGCGGAAGGTGTTGATCGCGGCGCGCAGTTCGATGTCGTGCGCTTCCGTGAACGGCTTGCCCATCTCCAGGGTGATGGTCAGGGCGAGCTTCTCCCGCTGCTCTTCGAGGAGTTCGGCGACGCGGAGCAGGGTCCGGCCGCGGTCGGCGGGTGCGAGGCGGGGCCAGGGCCCGGAGTCGAAGGCGCGGCGGGCGGCTGCCACGGCGAGGTCGACCTCGGCGGCGCGGGCGTCGGCGACCTCGACGAGTGTCCGACCGTCTCGGGGCGACACGACGGCGAAGGAGGCGCCCCCGCCCGGCTCGTCCGTCCCGTCGATGTGGTGCTGGTCGGGCAGGTCCAGTTCCTTGGCGCGACGGAGCAGGGCGTCGTGGGCGAGGGCGGGCATCAGCTCACCTCTTCTTCTCGGTTCTTCTCGGGGGTTCGAATCGATGACGGTGGGCGGGCGGTCAGCCCGTGACGGTCTGCCCGCGCCGGGTCAGCCGGGCCACGACGAGGCCCAGGATCAGCACCACCGGGACGGTCAGCTGGAGCCACATCGCGGTGCTCTCGTCGCCGCCGATGAGCGTGGTGAAGTTCGCGATGATCAGCCAGATCGCCCCGGCGATGCCGAGCGCGCCCAGGATCGGTGCGATCAGCGTGTTCCAGGGCCGGGTGTCGGCACGGGAGCGGCGGAAGAAGACGACCACGGAGACGGAGGTCAGGAAGTACAGGAGCATGATCCCCAGTACGGCGACTCCGCTGAACCAGGAGAAGAGTGTCAGCACCGGGTCCTTGCCGAGGAGCGCGAACGGCATGACCAGGGCCGCCGCGATCACCGTCTGGACGATGCCGGCCGCCCAGGGGGAGTGGCGCCGGTTGAGCGTGGTCAGTCCGTGGGGCAGCAGACCTTCGCGGCCCAGGGAGAACAGATAGCGGTTCGCGGAGTTGTGGAAGGCGAGGATGCCGGCGAACAGCGAGGTGGCCAGCAGGATCGGCAGCACATCGCCGGTCCACGCGCCGAACCGCGCCGCGATGGGGGCGAAGACCCAGGACGAGGCATCGCCGCTCTCCAGCGCCTTGCCCGCCTCCGCGGTGGCCCGGGACGCACCGTGCGCGGAGACCAGCATCCACGAGGTGAAGGCGAAGAAGCAGGTGACCACCAGGACCGACAGATAGGTGGCGCGCGGGACCGTCTTTCTCGGCTCCCGGGCCTCCTCGCCGTAGATGGCGGTCGCCTCGAAGCCGAACATCGACGCCACGGCGAACATCAGCGCCACACCGGGTGCGCCCTGGAGCGCCGCGTCCGGCGAGAAGCTGTCGGCGAAGCCGAGCCCCTCGGGGCCGCCGCCCTGGACGAAGGTCACGAGGGCGAAGACGATCAGGATGCTGAACTCCGCCAGGACGAACACGGCGAGCACCTTGGCGCCCATCTCGATCCCGGCGGCGCCGAGGACCTGGACGACCACCATGGTGACCAGCGCCCAGACCCACCACGCGATCTGTACGCCGGCGTAGTGTTCCACCAGGCCGCTCACCGTCGCGCCGTACAGCCCGTACATCGCGGCCTGGATCGCGCAGTAGGCGAAGAGCGCGACGCCGGCGCTGCCGGAGCCGGTCGAGCGGCCCAGCCCCCTGCCGATGTACGTGTAGAAGGCGCCGGCGTCCACGACGTGCCGGCCCATGGCGACGAAGCCGATGGAGAACAGCAGGACCACGACGCCGGCCGCGAGATACGCGGCGGGCGCTCCGGCCCCGTTGCCGATGACGACGGCGATGGGGACGGCTCCGGCGATGCCGGTCAGCGGTGCCTGGGCGGAAAGGACGAAGAAGAGGATGCCCAGGACGCCGAGGGAATCGGGCTTGAGCCTGCCTGCGGGGGATGGGTCTTGTGTGCTGTGCGGGGCGACCGCCGTCTGACTGTCCACTCGGATCACCTGTCGGGGACGGGGAGGGATGGATTCGTTTCAGCCCAAACGAGTTGCCTTATCGTGGGCTCGAACTATCCGTTTGGCAAGGGGCTGCGGGAAGATTTCCGCAGGCATTCGGGAACCGGACGAGACCTGCGGCGGCACCACGGCGAAAGGCCCCGGACACCGAGCGTCCAGGGCATTGAAATGCGCAGGTCAGACGCTATTCACGGGCCTCGTCGGCGGTGTCGCCGTCGGCGTCGAGCAGCCTCAGCAGGGAGCGCAGCTCCGCCAGGGCCGCGTCGGTGACCTCGGGCTCGCCGAGGACGAGCTGATGCAGCACCAGACCGTCGAGCGCGGCGAAGACCAGCCGGGTCAGCGCCTTGTCCGCACCGGCCGGCAGCATACGGCCCAGCTCGCGCTGGGCCGCGTCGAAGTACTCGTCGTACAGCTCACGGATCTGCGGCAGCAGCTCCGGCCGACGGCGGGACTCCAGCAGCAGCTCGTACTGGAACGCCTGGGTGTCCGGATCCGCCGTGACCATGTCGGACACCCCGGTGGAGAAGTCCGCGACCCTGCCGGTGCCCGGTTCGAGGGAACTCGTGCTCAGCGAGGTGCGGATCGTGTGGGCGAGGGCCTCCTCGATCAGGGCGTCACGCGACCCGAAGTGGTGCACGACCAGACCGTGGGTGACCCCCGCCTCCTCCGCGACGGCCCGGTAGGTGAGCTTGCGCAGTCCGCCCCGCGCCACCACACGCACGGCGGCGTTCAGCAGGGCCTCACGCCCCTCGCCGTAGTGCAGACGCCTACGTGGCTTGCGGCTCTCGGAGGCGTCGGCGGAGTCGGTCATGCGGGTGACCCTACCTGCCCGTCTCCGCACCGGGAGGTCACCGCTGGGGCGGGCGGATGCCGCGGAACTCCCAGTCGCCGCCGAGGGCCGTGGACAGCACTTCCTCGGACTCCGTGGGCTGCGCGCCCACATCGGTCCGTACGGGCGTGGGGCCGGTGACGATGTGGTTGGTGAGCCGGCCGAGGCCCTCCACCTCCACCTCGACGACGTCACCGGGCTGTACGGGCCGGGAGTTGGCCGGGGTGCCGGACAGCAGGACGTCACCGGGGTGGAGGGTGATGGTGCGGGCGATGTCGGCGACGAGATAGTGCATGTCCCACTTCATCTCGTCCGTCGAACCGTCCTGGACGACCTCGCCGTTGACGTACGTCCGCAGCCGCTTGCCGTGGAAGTCCCAGTCCGTGACGAGTCCCGGCCCGAGCGGGCACAGGGTGTCCGAGCCCTTCACCCGGAGCATCGAACCGGCGTCGGTGTCGCGGAAGTCGTGCAGACCGTAGTCGTTGGCGATGGTGTAGCCGGCGATGTACCCGCCCGCCTCGGCCGGGGAGATGTTGCGCGCGGTCCTCCCGATGACGATGGCGACCTCGCCCTCGTAGTTGAGCCACTTGCAGCCCTCGGGGCGGACGATGGCGCCCTGGTGCGAGTTGAGGGACGACGTCGGCTTGTGGAAGTAGGTGGGCGTCTCGGGGAGTTCGATCCGGAACTCGTCGACGCGGCTGCGGTGGTTGAGGTGGACGGCGATCACCTTCGACGGCACGACCGGCGGAAGGTGCCGCGCCTCCTCGGTCTTGACGCGGCGGCCGTCCCCGGCGACCAGTTCGTCGCCGTCGACGGTGACCTGGACGGCGGCCCCGTCCAGGAGGATGCGGCGGTATTCGGGCATGGCGGGTCTCCTAGAAGCGAGTGGGGGGAGTGCGCGGGGCGGCGGCCGGAGCCGCCTTGATACCGTCGCCGGTCCAGCCGACGGCCGGCCGGTCGAACCAGAGATGGACCTGTCCGGTGCCGATGGAGTTCTCGTACTCCCCGTACTGCCGGGCCTTGGCGACACAGGACCGCTCGCCCAGCGCGCCCGCCAGCATCAGATAGTGGAAGAACTTGGCCTCCGGCCTGTACTTCCAGAACTCGTCCATCGTGTCGAGGACCTTGTCGTGGCGGCCCTCCTTGAACCAGCCGATCCGCTCGTGGTCGGCCGCGCGGGCCTCGGGTGTGAAGATGTGCGCCGGGTCGCTCGCCTCGTGGTCGCGCAGCTCGCGCAGCGGCCAGAAGGTGTGCGACAGCGCGCCCGAGGCGATCAGCAGCACCCGTCGCCCCGGAGTGGCGGCGATACCGTCGGCGAGCGCCCGCCCCAGCCGCAGATGGTCCTCCATGTCCCCGGTCTGGCAGACCCCGATGGTCACCCACCGCTTGTCGGGCAGACCCTCGCCGAGGAACTTCCAGAGGTTGATCGTGGCGTAGTAGATCGGCAGGTACTCGTCCTCGATCGCGGTGATCCACGTGCCGTGCTTGTCCGCGAACTTCTCGATGTTCAGGGCGAGTTCGGGGTCACCGGGGAAGTCGTACGGCATCCGGCACATCCCGCGCGGCAGCTCCTCGGAGGTGAAGAGACCGGCGCGGCGCGCCTGCGCGGTGACGACGAACTCGACCGTCGTCGCCCAGTGCGAGTCGAGGACGACCACGGTGTCGTATGCGTTGGCGGCATCACGCTCGAAGACGTCCTCGCGGAGCTGCTGGAGCCCGGTGACGAGGGTGATCTCCTTGCCCTCGTTGAGCTCGAGCCGGTCGGCCTCCGGCAGGACGATGGTGGGGACGTGGGCGAGGAGTCCCGCCCCGACGATCTCACCCATGGTGGTTCCATCCGTTCGGTGCGGTCACGGTGTTCTTGAGGTCGCAGTAGAAGTCGAAGCTCCAGGTGCCGCCCTCCCGGCCGACCCCCGACTGGCGGGTGCCGCCGAAGGGCGCCCGCAGATCGCGTACGAAGAAGCAGTTGACCCAGACGGTGCCCGCGACGAGCCGCGCGGTGACTCTTGCGGCGCGCTCGGGATCGCCGGTGGCGAGTGTGGCGGCCAGCCCGAAGCGGGTGTCGTTGGCGAGCCGGACCGCCTCGTCCTCGTCGGTGAAGGTCTGGAGCGTCAGGACCGGCCCGAAGACCTCCTCCTGCACGATCTCGGAGTCCTGGGCGACATCGGTGAGCAGCGTCGGCGCGTAGTACTGCCCGTCCTTCCGATGCCCCCCGATGACCGCACGGGCCCCGGCCGCCACCGCCCGCCGCACGAACCCGTCGATCTTCTCCAGCTGCCGGGGATGGATGGTGGGCCCGATGTCGGTGGCCTCGTCGCGCGGATCGCCCTGGACGAGCGTGGCGGCCTTCTCCACGAACCGCCGGGTGAACTCCTCGGCGACCGACTCCTCGACCAGGAACCGCGTCGCCGCCAGACATACCTGCCCCGCGTTGTCGTACTGCTCCACGGCGAGGTCCACGGCGAGGTCCAGATCGGCGTCCGCGAACACCAACAGCGGGGACTTGCCGCCGAGTTCGAGGCTGAGCGGGGTGAGATTCGGTGCCGCCGACCCGGCGATCCGCTGGGCCGTCGGCACGGACCCGGTGAAGCTGATCCGCCGCACGTCCGGATGCGAGGTGAGCGCGTCACCGATCTCCGACCCGTACCCCTGCACGACATTGAGCACCCCGGCGGGCAGCCCCGCCTCGGCGGCGATGTCCGCCAGCAGCGACGCGGTGAGCGGCGTCCACTCGGCCGGCTTCAGAATCACGGTGTTGCCTGCGGCGAGGGCCGGGGCGACCTTCCACGTGGCCAGCATCAGCGGCGCGTTCCACGGCGTGATCAGCACGGACGGCCCCGCCGGATCCCAACTCACCTGGTTGGTGTGCCCGCGCGTCTCGAAGTCCTCGTGCTCCAGCGTCAGCAACCAGTCCGCGAAGAACCGGAAGTTGTGCGCGACCCGAGGCATCACGCCCCGCCGGTGCGAGCGCAGCAGAGCACCATTGTCGTTCGTCTCGACCATCGCCAACTCTTCGAGCCGCTTCTCGACCCCGTCGGCGATGGCGTGCAGGATGCGGGCGCGTTCGGCACGGGGGGTGGCGGCCCAGGAGGGGAACGCGTCCCGGGCAGCGCCGACCGCGGCCTCGACCTCCCCCGGCCCACCGCGAGCGATCTCACCGAGAACACGACCATCGATGGGGGACACATCAGTGAACGTCCCGGCGGAGGCGACCCGCCGGCCGCCGATCCAGTGCCGGGTGTCGACGGAGACTCCGGCGACGGTGATTTTGTGAGCCATAAGAAGGGTGTTCCTTTCCGGCGAAGAGGACTGCGCCCACCCAGGGGCGCGGGGAACTGCGCGACCAGCCACAACGAACCCGCAGCGGCCCACGAACCTCACTCGGCAGACGCTTCCGACGACCTGGACTCCAACAAGCGCCCGCCGTCCCAAACGACCCCCACCTGGCGGTAATACGCAGCGATCGGCTCACGAATCTCCAAGCGGGCCAACTCCTCCGTAGGCGCCTCGAAAAGCTCCAACTCCGCGTCACCGACCCACGGCTGCCCGCCCTCGAAGTCGGCCGCCCCGGACTCGATCAACTCGTCCAGCGCCAGCCCCTTCCCTTTCTCGATGGACGGCAGCCACCGGTGATGAGCCATGGCATGCCCGTTCACGAACCCGTTCGTCTCCGACGGCTCCCGAAGCGTCACCACGGCCTGGGCCAGCCTCCGATCCGCAGCCGCCAACGTCGCCCCGAACCGAGCCCCCGCCGCAACCCGCGGAGCGGCCCCGTAGGGATGGGGCCGCGTCTGGTGGATGGACCCGAGCTTCTTCGGATACCCCTGGTGCAGCCCCCGGGCGATCGCGAAGTCCTTGTCGACCCAGATGTAGACGCACCGCGAGTACGTCCGCCCCTTGTACGCGCAGCGGACGACCGCGAAGGCCTCCTTGTACTGGGAGAGCACGGGGTCGAGCAGCTCCGCGCCCGACGCCGAGCAGGACTGCCAGTCGGCCCAGATGAGGGCGACCGCACCGGGGTCCTCGTCGGCCAACTCCAAAGGCTCCGGCAGCAGTTCACGCACCCGCGCGGGATCCGTGCGGTACTCGACGGTGAGCAGGTCGCCCGAGTAGCGCCACGGGGGAGCCGGAATCAGCGACGAGGCGCCGCTCGCCGTCTTGGGGTGGAGGTATCCACGGACACTGGTCATGGTCAGGTGGTTCCTTACGCGGTGAGGGCGGGCTGCTGGAGCAGTTCGGCGCGGTAACGGGCCGCGGCGGACACGGCGGCGGGGCCGCCGAGCGCGACGACACCGACCAGCCGGCCGGCGTGGTGGTAGCCGACCAGGACGTCCGCGGCCGGGTCGCCGTCCAGGACGCGTACGTCGTCCCGGCCGAGCGCGGGCGCGCCGAAGGACTGGAGCCGGAAGTCGTGCTGGTCGCTCCAGAAGGTGGGCAGCGGCGCGAAGGGCGCCGGCTCGGCGCCGGTGAGGACCTTCGCCGCGTGCTTGGCGGTGTCCGTGGGGATCGACCAGTGCTCGACCCGGCGCGGCACGCCGTCGTAGCGGGCGTTGGGGAAGCGGGCGACATCGCCCACCGCGACCACGTCGGGCCGCCCGCCGACCCGCAGTCGCCCGTCGGTGAGCACCCCGTCGGTCAGGTCCAGCCCGTTGCCGTCGAGCCATTCGGTGTTCGCGAGCGAACCGACCGACTCCACGACCACATCGGCGGGCAGCACGGTCCCGTCGCCGAGCACCACGCCCGTGACCCGGTCCTCGCCCTCGAACCTGGCGACGCCCGTGCCGAGCGCGAAGCGCACCCCGCGCTCCTCGTGCCGCCGGAGCAGCGCGCGCCCGAGGAGTTCGCCGAGCGGGCCGACCATGGGCAGCGGCAGCGGATCGACGACGGTCACCTCGGCGACACCGAGTCCTACGGCGGTGGCGGCCACCTCGCAGCCGATGAATCCGGCGCCCACGACGACCACCCGGACACCGGGCCGGGTCAGCTCCTCCCGCAGGCCCTGCGCGTCGGCGAGGGTGCGGACGGTG
Source organism: Streptomyces sp. CA-210063 (assembly GCF_024612015.1). Taxonomy (NCBI): domain Bacteria; kingdom Bacillati; phylum Actinomycetota; class Actinomycetes; order Kitasatosporales; family Streptomycetaceae; genus Streptomyces; species Streptomyces sp. CA-210063. The sequence continues at coordinate 727,412 of NZ_CP102512.1, read as the reverse complement.
TGGCGGCCGGCGAGCGGGCCGGGGCAGCCCAGCCGCCGGGGCCGCATACCGGTGGCGACGACCAGACCGTCGTACGAGAGCTCCGACCCGTCGTCGAGTACGACGGCCCGCTCGGCGAGGCGGGACGCGACGACCTTGGTGCCGAGGCGCCACTCCACGTCGGCGACGCTCGCGCGGGGGCGGAAGGCCAGCGACTCGAAGGGTGCCTTGCCGGCCAGGACCTCCTTGGAGAGCGGGGGCCGGTTGTAGGGCATGTGCGGCTCGTCGCCGACGAGGGTGATCGCCCCGGTCCAGCCGGCCGAGCGCAGCTGCTCGGCCGCGCGCAGGCCCGCCATGGAGGCACCCGCGACGACCATGCGTCCTGTCATGGGACTCAGCCCTCGATCCGGATGGCCTGGAGCGGACAGACGTCGGCGGCTTCCTCGACCTCGTCGAGCAGCGCGTCGTCGGGGTCGTCGACGTAGGCCAGACGCCCGTTCTCGTCGAGCTGGAAGACGTCGGGGGCGGCGAAGACGCACTGTCCGTGGTCCTGGCACTTGTTCATGTCGACGACGACCTTCATGGCCGGTCCTCCTGGGAGTCAGGGCGTCGGGATGGGGGGAGAATGCTCGTTTGGCTTCAAACAACATAGGAAGTCGCCTCCCCCTGGTCAATACCTGTCCAGGTGGATAATTTTTCCCTCCCCGACCCCTTGCGGGCCGATGAAGTCGTTCTTATCGTTTGGCATCAAACAGTCGACCTAGCCGCCGAGGAGACCACGGTGAGCGCATCCGAAACACCGGCCGTCGGGCAGCACCAGGAGCGGCTGGCCGCCGAGGGCATCGACGTGGTCCGGGTGACCTATCCCGATCTCCTCGGCACCGACCGCGCCCGGGACGTCCTGCTCGACCACCTGCCGACGGCGTGCGAGCACGGCCTCGCCTTCTGCCGGGCCGTCTACCACACCTCACCCCAGGGGGACGTCGTCCCCGTGCCCGGCGGCCTGGACGCCGGTCTGCCCGACATCACCGTGCGCCCGGACCTCGACACCCTGGTCGCCCTGCCCTGGGAGCCCGGGGTCGCCTCCTGTCTCGGTGAGACCGTCGACCCGGCCACCGGGGCACCCGCCCCCGAGTCGCCCCGCGACCTGCTGCGCTCGGTGCTCGCCCGCTGCGCCGAGCAGGGCCTGCGCCCGGTGGTCGGCCCCGAACTCGAGTACTTCCTCTGCGACGAGGACCCGGCCTCCCCGAGCGGCTGGAAGCGCTACTCGGGCGCCACCGGCGTCGTCTACACGGCAGGCCTGCGCGCCGACCCCGACAACCATCTGCTGCGCACCCTGCGGCAGCTCCGCGACCTGCGCATCGGCGTCACCACCGGCAACCACGAGTTCGACGGCGGCCAGTTCGAGATCAACCTGACGCACTCGGAGGCCCTGTCGGCCGCCGACCGCTCCTTCCGCTTCAAGGCCGCCGTCAAGGAACTCGCGCGCAAGGAGGGCCGCCTCGCCACCTTCATGGCCAAACCCTTCAACGACGCGGGCGGCTCCGGCTTCCACCTCCACCTGTCCTGCGACGACGAGCAGGGCCGCAACTCCTTCGACGACCCCTCGGGCCAGTACGGTCTGTCCGGCACCGCCCGCCACGCGATCGCCGGCGTCCTCGCCCACGCCCCGGCCCTCGCCGCCCTCGCCAACCCGACGGTCAACTCCTACAAACGCTTCGGCCGGGACACCCTCGCGCCCTGGCTGATCGACTGGGGGCTGGACAACCGCAGCGCCATGCTCCGTGTCCCGCCCGAGCGCGGCTCCGGCGCCCGCCTCGAACTGCGGCTCGGCGACGCCAGCGCCAACCCCTATCTGCTCATCGCGGGCACCGTCGCCGCCGCCCTGCTCGGCGCCCGGGCGGGCGAGGAACCCCCCGCCCCGCTGGAGGGCTACGGCTACGACACCGCCCGCGCGGCCGTGCTGCCGACAAGCCTGTCCGCCGCCCTCGACGCGCTGGAGGCGGACACCGCCCTGACCGAGATCCTCGGCAAGGACTTCACCACCTCGTACCTCAGCTACAAGCGCGACGAGGTCGAACGCTTCCAACGGCATGTCACCGACTGGGAGTTCACCGAGTACGCCTACCACCTGTGAAGCCCGGGAGAACCAGCCCCATGACCACTTCCGCCCCCACCCCCTCCGTCAGCGAAGCCATGCGGGAACCCCTGCCGCTGGACGACGTGGACCTCGCCGACCTCGACAACTTCACCGACGGCATCACCCCGTGGCGCATGTTCCACACCCTGCGCCACCAGGACCCGGTGCACTGGCAGCCGGAGGAGGCCCCCAACTCCGGCTTCTGGGCGGTGACCCGGCACGCCGACATCGCCCGCGTGGACCGTGACGCGGAGACCTTCACCTCGACGAAGTTCGTCAACCTGGAAGAGGTCGACGAGGACCAGATCAAGAAACGCGCCTCCGTCCTGGAACTGGACGGCGTCCGCCACCGCGCCCTGCGCAGCGTGATCCAGCGCCAGTTCGGCGCGAACGTCATCAACAGCTACACCGACTTCCTGCGCGGCCTCACCGCCACCACCCTCGACGCGGCCCTCGCCAAGGGCACCTTCGACTTCGTCGCCGACATCTCCGCCGACTTCCCCATCAACGTCCTCGCCCGGCTCCTCGACGTACCCCCGGAGGACAACCAGCGGCTCATCGACTGGGGCAACCGCATCATCGGCAACACCGACCCCGACTACGCCGACGTCCTGCTGAACAGCGCGGAGAGCGAGCAGTACCGGCATCTGCCGTTCCGCTCACCCGCCTCCCTCGAAGTCTTCGAGTACGGCCGCGAACTGGCCCGGCAGCGGCGTGGCGGCGACGGCACCGACCTGGTGTCGAAGCTGGTGAACACCACCCCGAAGGACGGTGTGCCGCTCTCGCCACAGGACTTCGACAACTACTTCCTGCTCCTGGTCGTGGCCGGCAACGAGACCACCCGCCACACCATCACCCACTCGATGCTGGCCCTGCTCCAGCACCCGGAACAGCTCGCCCGCCTCCAGGAGGACCCGTCCCTGATCCCGGTGGCGACGGAGGAGTTCCTGCGCTGGGCGTCCCCCGTCTACCACTTCCGCCGTACCGCGACCCGTGATGTCGAACTCGGCGGCAAGCAGGTCAAGGAGGGTGACAAGGTCGTCATGTGGTACGCCTCCGGCAACCGCGACGAGGAGACCTTCGGCAACCCGTACGACTTCGACGTCGCCCGCGCCGACAACGACCACGTCACCTTCGGCAAGGGCAGCCCGCATCTGTGCCTCGGCAATCTGCTGGCCCGCACCGAGATCCGCATCATGTTCGAGGAGCTGATCCCGCGCCTCGCCGGCATCCGCCTCGTCGGCGACGTCCCGCGCGTGCGCTCCAACTTCGTCAACGGGATCAAGAAGCTGCCGGTCGAGGTGAGCCTGGCCTGACGCGGACTCGGGCACGGCGGGGGAGGACGCCGTGCCCGAGCCGCGCTTTCAGCGGGCGAGTTCCTTGGTGATGCGGTCCAGCATGAACGCGGACGACTCCTTCGCCCGCTCCTCCCACGCGAAGACGCAGGCGGTGGCCACACCGTCGAAGTCCAGCTCGCGCAGGGTGCCGAAGAAGGTGTCCCAGTCGACCTCGCCCTGGCCGATGTCCAGGTGCTGGTGGACACGGGCGGTCGTGCCGGGCGGGTTGAGGATGTAGCGCAGCCCGCTGGAGCCCTTGTGGTTGAAGGAGTCGGCGATGTGTACGTGCTTCAGCTTGTCGCCGGCGTAGCGCATCATCGCCGCGATGTCCGCGCCCACCTCCGAGGCACCCGACAGGTGGAAGGAGTGCGGGGCACAGTAAAGGTAGTTCACCCAGGGCTCGTTGATCGCGCGGACGAGATCGACGGCCGGGGTGTTCTCCTCGCAGAAGTCGTCCGGGTGCGCCTCCAGGTTCAGCGCGATGCCCTCCCGCTCGAACAGCGGCAGCAGCTCCTCCAGCGAGCGCCAGAACGCGGCCTCGCTCTCGGCGGCGCGTTCGGGGCGGCCGTTGAACTCCGAGTTCATCAGCGGACATTCGAGGTCGGCGGTGATCTCGATCATCCGCTTCCAGTAGCGGACGGCGGCCTGCCGCTCGGTCTCGTCCGGTGAGGACCACTTGTAGAGCGGCAGCACGGAGGACAACCGCACGCCGTGTGTGCGCAGTGAGGTCTTCAGTTCCGCGATGCGCTCGTCATCGGCCCGTGGATGCAGGAAGAACGGCATGAAGTCGTCGCGCGGCGACAACTCGATGTGCTCGTAGCCGAGTTCGGCGACCGTGCGCACCATCTCGTCGATGGACAGCGCGCGGAACATATAGGGGTCGAGGGCGATCTTCACGCGATGCCTCCGTAGAGTGCGGGCCGGGGCTTGAGGTCGGTGGCGACGACGCGGCCCGATTCCAGGGCCTCGACGGTCGCGCTGGTGATGACGGTGGCCGCGTAGCCGTCCCAGGCCGAGGGGCCGGTGGGTTCGGCGCCGGCGGCGACGCCCGCGATCCACTCGCGGAACTCGGTGTCGAAGGCGTCAGCGAACCGGCCCACCCAGTCGGTGAGCACCTCAGTGCTGTGCTGCCCTGCGCTGCGCAGGCCGACCGAGGCAGGGTCGGGCAGCCGGACCAGCCCCTCCTCGCCCACCGCCTCGCACTGGATGTCGTAGCCGTACTGGCAGTTGACGAAGACCTCCAGATCGATACGGACACCCTTGGCGGTCTCGAAGAGCATGATCTGCGGGTCCTTGAGGTGGGCGAACCGCTTGCTCGTGGCGCGCGGGGTGACCACCTGCGCGGAGACGATTTCGTCGTCGAGCAGCCAGCGCAGCACGTCCACCTCGTGCACCGCCGTGTCCAGGGCGGCCATGGAGGACGTGTACGACTCCGGCACGGTCGGGTTGCGGTGGGCGCAGTGCACGATCAGCGGCTCACCGATGCGACCGGAGGCGATGACCTGCTTCATCTTCCGGTAGCCGGCGTCGTAGCGGCGCATGAAGCCGACCTGGACCAGGCGGCGGCCCAGTGCCGTCTCGGCCTCGACGATCTTCAGACAGTCCTCGGCGGTCGTGGCCAGCGGCTTCTCGCAGAACACCGGTTTCCCGGCGGCGATCGCGTTCAGCACGTGTTCGGCGTGGGTCGGGCCCCACGACGTCACGAGAACGGCGTCGACGTCGTCCGCCGCGATCAGGGCCGTGCCGTCGGGCAGCACCCGGGCACCGACCGGCGCCGCCGCCTCCTCGGCCCGGGCGGCGTCGATGTCGGTGACCGCGGTGACGCGGGCGCCCGTGACGGTGTCGGTGAGACGCCGGATGTGTTCCTTGCCGATCCAGCCGGCGCCGATGACGCCTACACGTACGGTCATGGTCGTTTCCTTGGATCCTTGGAGGGAGAAGGTCAGGAGAAGCGCGCCCGGAGTTCGGCTTCGAGGGTTTCCAGCGAACGCCCCCGGGTCTCGGGGACGTAGAGCTTCACGAAGGTGAGCGAGAAGACGCCTGCCACCACGAAGAGGAAGAAGGTGTTGGAGACACCGATCCCGTCGACCAGGGACGGGAAGACGAGGCCGATCAGGAAGTTCGTCAGCCACAGCACCACCGCCGCGACACCCATGCCGAAGCCGCGCATCCGCATCGGGAAGATCTCCGACAGCATCAGCCAGGTCACCGGGGAGATCGCGCCCTGCTGGAAGGCGAGGAAGGTGACGGTCATGGCGAGCACGGCGTACGCGCGGCCGTCGCCGGCCGGCAGTGCGAGGGAGAAGATCCCGATCAGCAACAAGGCGGCTGTGGTACCGATCTGACCGGTCATCAGCATCGGGCGGCGGTTGACCCGGCCCAGCAGCCAGATGCCGACGAAGGTGGCCAGCACCGAGATCACGCCGTTGGCGATGTTCGCGGTCAGCGCGCTGTCGGCGGCGAAACCGGCGTCGGTGAGGATCTGGGTGCCGTAGTACATGATCGTGTTGACGCCCGTGATCTGCTGCACGATCGCGATGCCGAACCCGACGAACATCAGCCTGCGCACCCACGGCGTGGCCCTCATGTCCTGCCAGCCGCCCAGCTTCTGCTGCTCCTCCTTGACCGCGAGCGCGGACACCTCGCTCAGCTCGGCCTCGGCCCGCTGCCGGGACCGCACCTGCTTGAGCACGTCCAGCGCCTCACCGAAGCGGGTCTGGGAGGCCAACCAGCGCGGGCTCTCCGGCATGACGAGCATGCCGAACCAGAGCACGACGGCCGGGAGAGTGGCGAGCACCAGCATCCAGCGCCAGACACCGCCGGACTCGCCGCCCACCCGGGCGATGATCGCGTTGGAGGTGAAGGCCAGCAACTGCCCGGTCACGATCATCAGTTCGTTCCGGGTGACCAGCGCGCCGCGCCGCTCGGCGGGGGAGACCTCCGCGAGGTAGACCGGCACGGTCACCGACGCGCCACCCACCGCGAGGCCGAGGACGAACCGAGCCACGACCATGACCGCCGTGTTCGGCGCCAGCGTGCAGCCCAGCGCGCCGACGAAGAACACCACAGCGAGGACGAGGATCGTACGGCGCCGTCCTCGCGTGTCCGACAGCCGGCCACCGGTGACCGCGCCCAGGGCCGCGCCCAGCAGCAGCGAGCTGGTGACCATGCCCTCGGTGACCGGGGTCAGCCCCAGGTCGTCGGTCATGTACGGCAGAGCGCCGTTGATCACACCGGTGTCGTAGCCGAAGAGGAGTCCGCCGAAGGTGGCGATGAGCGTGATGAGCCGCAGCCGCCGCGAGACGGCCGGCGGCGCGTCGTCCGTGACCGTGGTGGCGGATGTCGTGCCGTCTTTGACAGCCATGGGCCGCTCCTACCGTTCGAGGGTGGGACGCCGGGTACCCGTCAGGCCGCAGCCCGACAGATGCTCACGGGTGCGTACGGCGATGGGCAGCGGAACCTCGGGCGCGCACGGGTAGAGGTCCTGCTCGACGATCACGAACAACTCGGCGTCCAGCCTGGCGAGTTCGGCCACGACCTCGGCCGGGTCGGGCACCCCGGCCGGAGGCGACACGCACACGCCCCGCTTCACGGCCTCGCCGAACGACAGGTCCTCGGCGGCCACTTGGGCGAGGATCGCGGGGTCCATCTGCTTGATGTGGACGTATCCGACGCGCTCGCCGAACCGGCGGATCAGGTCGAGGTTGTCGCCGCCGCCGTAGGCCACGTGCCCGGTGTCCAGACAGAGGTTGGTCCAGCGGGAGTCGGACTCGTTGAGCAGCCGCTCGATCTCCGGCTGGGTCTGGATGTGGCTGTCGGCGTGCGGGTGGACGACGAGCCGTATGTCGTACTCGTCGAGCAGCAGCCTGCCGAGCCGGTCGGCGGCCCGCCCGAACCCGGCCCACTGCTCGGCGGTCAGCTCCGGCGACTCCGTGAAGGCGCCGGTCTTCTCGTCCCGGTACATCGGCGGGATGAGGACGAGGTGGTGAGCGCCCGCGGCCGCCGTGAGGGTGGCGACCTGCCGGACGTGGGCGAGCATGTCGTCCCATGCTTCCGGCCGGTGGAGGGCGCCGAACGCGGTGCCGCCGGAGACCTGGAGGCCGCGAGCGTCGAGTTCCTCCTTCAGCCGCCTCGGGTCGGTGGGGAGATAGCCGTAGGGGCCGAGCTCCAGCCACTGGTAGCCGGCCTCGGCCAGCTCGTCGAGGAAGCGGGTGTGCGACACCTGGTGCTCGTCCTCGGGGAACCACACGCCCCAGGAGTCGGGGGCGGAGCCCAGGCAGAGGTTGCCCGCGATGGTGCGGAGCGGTGTTGGCGCCGTTGCCATGACGTGTGTCCTTCGCGAGAGGGGCAGGGACGACCAGGAAGTATCGCGCTCTACTAGCGCGCTCTAGTTCGAGTACGATGACCCCTGTCCAAATGTCATGTCAATAGCCTGTTGCCGGGAGATTTCAGGACCGCGGCCTGGGGCTGTACCGCGACCTGGGGCTGTCCTGTGTGATCCGCCGGGCAGGCCCTAAGGTGGGCGGCGATCGGAGGGTGGGTTCACAGGTGGATGCATCGGGCAAGCAGCGGCCCACGATGGCGGACGTCGCCGCGAAGGCGGGCGTCTCCCGGGCGCTCGTCTCGATCGTGTTCCGCCACCAGCCGGGAGCGAGCGACGAGACCCGGGAGCGGGTCCTGCGGGTCGCCGACGAGATCGGCTACCGGCCCGACAGCGCGGCCCGGCTGCTGGCGCGTGGCCGCAGCCGCACGCTCGGCGTGATGTTCACCGTCCAGCAGACCTTCCACACCAACCTCATCGAAGGCATCTACCCCGAGGCCGAACGTCTCGGCTACGAGGTCCTGCTCTCCGGCGCCACCCGGGGCCGCAGCGAGGAGAAGGCCGTCGAGGCGCTGCTCAGCCACCGCTGCGAGGCCCTCATCCTGCTCGGCTCCTTCGCCGAGCCCGACTTCCTCGAAGCCCTGGGGCGCCGAACCGTCGCCGTCTCCGTCAGCCGCCGGGTCCCCCACGCCCACGTCGACTTCGTGCACTCCGCCGAGGGCAAGGGTGTACGGCAGGCGATGGACCACCTCGTCGAGCTGGGGCACCGGCGGATCGCGCACCTCGACGGCGGCCGGGGTCCCGGCTCGGCCGAGCGGCGGCGCGCGTACCGGGCGGCGATGCGCCGCCACGGCCTGGAGCCCGAGGCGCGGGTCATTCCCGGTGACCACACGGAGGAGTCGGGCATCGAGACCGGCCGCCTGCTCCTCGCGGAACGCGACCGGGGGCAGCCCCTGCCGACGGCCGTCCTCGCCGGCAACGACCGCAGCGCCATGGGCCTGTTGATGTCCCTGACCCGGGCCGGTGTCGAGGTGCCCCGCGACCTGTCCGTCGTCGGCTACGACGACAGCCACCTCTCCCACCTGATGCCGATCGGCCTGACCACCGTCCGCCAGGACGCCGTACTCATGGCGGAACACGCGGTGCGGTTCGCGGTGGAGCGGCTGGAGAAGCCCGAACTGGAGCCGCGCGAGGCCGTGTTGGAGCCGAAGCTCGTGGTGCGGGGGAGCAGCGGGGCGGCGCCGGAGGGGGCATAGCCCCAGGCCATGGATCATGGGAGCGTCCGGCACCGCGTGTGCGATGCCGGACGCTCCAGGCGGTGCCATCGCGCTGATACGGGCCGCAGCGGTCAGCGGGTGCCCTTCGCCGCGAACTCGGCTACGTCGTCCACGTTCTCCTTGGTGATGAAGGCGGGGCCGGTGAGGACGGGGGCGGTGCCGCCGCCGCTGAAGTTGCCGTTGGTCTTGTGGAGCCACAGACCGTCGACGGCCAAGTAGCCCTGGAGGTAGGGCTGTTGGTCGACGGCGAACTCGACATCACCGTCCTGGACGGCCCGCACGAGGTCCTTGTTGAGGTCGAAGGTCGCGACCTTGGCCTCACTGGCCGCGTCGGACACCGACTGCACGGCGGTCAGCGCGATCGGGGCGCCCAGGGTGACCACCCGGTCGATGGACGAGTCCTGCTTGAGCTTGGCGGTGATCGTCGACTTCACGGAAGGCATGTCGGTGCCGTTGACGTAGAGGATGTCGGTCGTGCCGCCGAAGCCCTTCTTCAGGCCGGCGCAGCGGGCCTCCAGGGCGACCTGCCCCTGCTCCTGGATGACGCACAGGGCGTGCTTGGCGCCCGCCTCGTCGAGGCGTTCGCCGAAGGCCTGGCCCGCGATGTTCTCGTCCTGGCCGAAGTACTCCAGCATGCCGAGTTCTTTCCAGTCGTCGACGCCGGAGTTGAAGCCGACGACCGGGATGCCCGCGGCCGTGGCCTTCGCGACGACGTCCTTCATGGCGTCCGGCTTGGCGGCGGTGAGCGCGATACCGTCGACCTTCTGGTCGATGGCGTTCTGCACGAGGTTGGCCTGGTTGCCGGCGTTGGGGTCGGCGGAGTAGACGAGCTCGATGTTGTCCTTGGCGGCCGCCGCCTGGGCGCCCTTGCGGATGAGGTCCCAGAAGGTGTCGCCGGGGGAGGCGTGGGTGACCATGGCCACGGTCATGCGGGGGGTGTCGGCCTTGCCCGCGGCAGCGGTGTCCCCGCCCTCCTCGGACTCCTTTCCACCGGAGCTGCTGGAGCAGCCGGCGGCGAACAGGGCGCCGGCCAGAAGGGTGGCGGTCAGAGCGGCGACTCGATGGTGTCTGTGCATGTCCCTCGCACCTCGCTGTGCTGGTCAGGGTGGGTATGCGGACCTGTGGCCCGGCCACTGGCGCGCTTTACTAGTGCGCTCTAGTGGCATGACTATGGAGCCGCCCATCGGTGATGTCAACGGGTTTGTCAGGACGTCTCAACAAATCACGGTCCTGCTCGCGTCAGGCTCCTGCCGGAGCCAGGACGTCGGCACGGCCCGCCGGGACTTTCGTACCCGACCGGAGCGGGCACAGGATGTCGGGTCCGGCAGGGTGGTTCCTTCCTAACGTGGGTGATCGGAAGGGAAGGAGGCCGGGGTGCTGGAGCGGCTGAACCAGGCCATGGAGCACATCGAGCGCCACCTCGATCAGCGGATCGAGGTGGCCGACCTGGCACGGATCGCGGTGACGTCGGAGTACCACCTCCGACGGCTCTTCTCCGCGCTGGCGGGCATGCCGCTGTCGGAGTACGTCCGGCGCCGGCGGCTGACCGTCGCGGGCGCCGAGGTACTGGCGGACGAGCGGACGCTGCTGGAGATCGCGGTGCGCTACGGCTACGGCTCGGGGGAGGCGTTCGCGCGGGCGTTCCGCGCGATGCACGGCGTCGGTCCCGGGGAGGCCCGGCGGACCGGTGCGACGCTGCGGTCCCAGCCCCGGATGTCCTTCCGACTCGTCGTCGAAGGGAGCAGCAGCATGCGCTATCGGGTCGTGGAGAAGGAGGAGTTCCGGGTGGTCGGGAGGAAGGCTCGGGTCCCCCTCGTGCACGAGGGGATGAACCCGGCGATCGCCGACTTCATCCGCGGTATCGGCCAGGAGACGCTACGACAGATCGAGAGCCTGTCCGATCAGGAACCGGAGGGGATCGTCGCGGTCAGTGACAAGCTCGACGACAGCCGAGCCGAAGGGACCGAACTCGACTACTGGCACGGCGCGGTGACCCGCGCCGCCGTGCCCGAGGGCATGGACGCACTCACCGTGCCGGCCGGGACCTGGGCCGTCTTCGAGAACTCCGGGCCGTTCCCGCAGGCGCTCCAGCATCTGTGGCGCGACGTGTTCACCCAGTGGTTCCCTTCGAATCCCTACCGGAGCCGCCCGGGCCCCGAGATCCTGCGGACCCGGCTGTCGCAGGACGCGGCACAGGCGGACGCGGAGCTGTGGATTCCGGTGGAACGCACCCCACTCTGAGCGGGGGCGCGGCGGCTTCGGGTCGTCGCGCGCCTGCCTCAGGTCGTCGTCCGCCGGTAGCGTGAAGGGACGTCGACCTGAGGTGGGGGCATGAGGGCGATCGTCGTGGGTGCGGGTATCGGGGGACTGGCCGCGACCCTGAGCCTGCGTCGCGCCGGGTGCGAGGTGACGCTGGTCGAACAGACACCGCGCTTCACCGAGATCGGCGCGGGAATCCAGCTCGCGCCCAACGCCACACGGGTACTGCGTCGACTGGGTCTGCTCGACGCGGTCGTCGCGCGGTCCACCCGACCGTCCCGGCTGAGCTTCCGTACGTGGTCCGACGGCGGCGAGATCTGCCGCTACGCGCTGGGACGCGAGGCCGAGGACGCGTTCGGGGCGCCGTACCTCCAGGTCCACCGGGCCGATCTGCACCAGGCCCTGGCCGCCGCGGTGCCGCCCGAGTCGGTGCGGCTGAACACCGCGGTCGTGGGCATCGGACAGGACGACAGGTCCGCCCACGTGACGACCGCCGGTGGCGAGCGCCTGGAGGCGGACCTGGTCGTGGCCGCGGACGGCGTGCGGTCCGCGGCCCGCCGGTGGCTGTTCGGCGCGGACGAGGCCCTGTTCTCGGGAACCGCCGCCTACCGGGCGCTGCTTCCGGCCGACAAGGTCGCCGATCTGGACCTGCCGGAGTACGCGCTCTGGCTCGGACCGGGCCGGCACTTCGTGCACTACTGGGTGCGTCGCGGCGAACTGCTCAACGTCGTGGGCGTCATCGGGGCGGAGAAGGCGCGGGAATCCTGGACCGCCCGGGCCGAGCCGGGGGAGCAATTGCGGGCCTTCGACGGGTGGGACCCCCGGGTGCTCACCGTCCTCGCACGCACGGGGACGGTGTTCCGCTACGGCATCCACACCCGCGCCCCGCTCGCCCGCTGGAACATCGGGCGCGTGACCCTGCTCGGCGACAGCGCCCACGCGATGGTGCCCTTCCAGGCCCAGGGCGCGGCACAGGCACTCGTCGACGCGACCGTGCTCGGCGACACCCTCACCGGCGCGACACCGGCCGACGTACCCGACGCGCTCGACCGGTACGTACGCCGACGACTGGCCACCGCCACGAAGGTGCAGGCCAGTTCCGCGCGGGCAGGCGAGGACTACCACCTGCCGGACGGACCGGAGGCGCGGGCACGGAACGCCCGCCTGGCCGCCCAGGCGGCCCGGAACGAGTTCGGCCCCCATGCGGCCGCGTGGGCGGTCGACGCCCTTGACGAACAGGCGTGGTGAAGGACCCGACCCCGCGCCCACCGGTCGGCGGGTGCGCGGCCCTTGTCACGCGGTGTCCGTCAGACGGCTGCCGAGGCGGCGTGCGGGTTCTCGGCGGCCAGGACGAGTCCTTCGGCCGGGGAGTAGCCCTGAAGGCTCGTGTGCTCCATGGGTGGTCAGGCGGCGGGCGGGAGCATGACGGCGGCGCCACCGGCCTGGGAGGACTCGACGACGGCCTTGATGATCTCCATGGTCCGCAGCGCGACTCGGCGGAACGCTCCGACTCCGCCATCCCGCGGGCGTCTTCGAGTGATCCGGCGAGCGGCTTCTCGCACAGCACGTGCTTGCCCGCCGCGACCAGCGCCTGAGCGATCGGCCGGTGCAGGGCGTCGCCCTGCGCCGCCACGGCCTGGATGAACACATCGGCGGCCGCGTCTCGTCCTGCGGGGGACGACGGCGAAGCCCGTCTGACCGGCGCGTGGTGCCGCGTCGCGCCGGGCGCGCGCCGGTGCTCGGGCTTCTAGTGGGACGGCTGTGGCCTGTTCGCCCTGCTCATCGGCCTGGCCGCCGTCAGTCGACGACCGCCGTGGCCTCGATCTCGACCAGGTGCTCGGGGATGTCCAGGGCGGCGACGCCCAGGAGCGTGGCCGGAGGAGTCGGGGCCACTCCCAGCTTGGCGGCTGCCCGGGAGATCCCCTCCATGAGCGCGGGCATCTTGTCGGGCGTCCAGTCGACGACGTGGATGTTCAGCTTCGCCACGTCGTCGAAGGAGGCGCCGGCCTCGGCCAGAGCGGTACCGATGTTGAGGTAGCACTGCTCGACCTGGGCGGCCAGGTCGCCCTCGCCGACCGTGACTTCGGCGGCGTCCCAGGAGACCTGGCCGGCGATGAAGACCAGCTTCGAACCGGACGCGATCGACACCTGCCGGTACGCGTCGATCTTCGGCAGTCCGCCGGGGTTGACGAAGGTGATGGCCATTGCTGTACGCCTCCTTGCCGCGCGAGCCGGGCGGCCCGCGTGCTCTCTTGTGGTTACTCGGGAACCGTAGGAGAGTGCGCCCCGACATGGAAGAACGCACTTTTCAGTGACTGGGGAACCTGATGGTGACCTAGCAGTTCAGCGGCTTGCCCGAGGACGCGGACCTGCCGAGACCGGGGGCCTGAGGGTGAGACGACCCGTCAGTCGGCGGTCTTCCAGCCCGGGATCCTCGGCAGGACCTTTTCGGCGATGCGGAAGCCGGTGATCGTCGGGAGGGGAAACGGGATTCTGGCGTTCTCCGGAGGCGGCTTCGGACCAGGGATCAACGCGCCCGAGCGGATCAGCTCGCGGAGCTGATCGATGGCCTTGACCGTCAGACATGTGATGTCTCCCCCTGAGCAACCAGCTTTCTTCCGGAGCAAACCGCTCACATCCCGGTCCCGGCAGGCACATTCATCCCTGCACGACCGTTGACAGTGGTACGTCACATGCCTGACGTTCGTGCGTATGTCGCAATCGATCAGCAGGCGCAGGTTACTGGTCGGCGCCACGGCCGTCGTCGCGGCCGCAGCGGCCACCGACGTGTTCGTGGCCGGGCGCGCCCTGGCCGCCCCGAGGACCTACACACCCACCTGGGACTCCGTGAACCAACACCCCGCCGCCCCCGAGTGGTTCCGGGACGCCAAGTTCGGCATCTACTTCCACTGGGGCGTGTTCAGCGTCCCCGCGTACGACAACGAGTGGTATCCGCGCCACATGTACGACTCCGGCCACAAGGCGAACAGGCACCACATCGCCACGTACGGCGATCCGTCCGTGTGGCCGTACCACAACTTCGTCGACGGAGCGGACGACCTGGCGGGGAACCACAAGGAGTTCGCGCCGAAGCTCAAGTCGGCCGGCGGGAACTTCGACCCCGACGAGTGGGTGCAACTGTTCGTCGACGCGGGCGCCCGGTTCGCCGGGCCGGTCGCCGAGCACCACGACGGCTACTCGATGTGGGACAGCCAGGTCAACGAGTGGAACTCCGTGGCCAAGGGCCCACGGCTCGACCTGCTGGAGCTGTTCGCCGACGCCATCCGCGCCAAGAACCTGAAGCTGCTGGTGGCGATGCACCACGCGTACAACTTCACCGGCTTCTTCGAGCACGCCCCGGCGCAGACCGAGCCCAGCCTGAAGAAGTTCTACGGGCAGTTGAGCCACGCCGAGGAGAACCAGCTCTGGTTCGACAAGCTCAAGGAGGTCGTCGACCGGGCGCAGCCGGACATCCTGTGGCAGGACTTCAATCTGCCGGAGGTCGACGAGGCGCAGCGGCTGAACTTCCTGTCGTACTACTTCAACCAGGCCGACACGTGGGGCAAGGAGGTCGTCTCCACCTACAAGGACGGCTTCAACAGCCACGGTTCGGTCTTCGACTACGAGCGCGGCGGCCCCGCCGACCTCACCGCGCCCTACTGGCTGACCGACGACAGCATCTCCAACACCAGCTGGTGCTACACCGAGGGCATCGGCTACTACTCGCTCGCGCAGATGCTGCACTCGTTCGTCGACCGGGTCAGCAAGAACGGCAACATGCTGCTCAACATCGCGCCCCAGGCCGACGGCACCATCCCGCAGGGCCAGCGCGACATCCTGCTCGGCATCGGCGACTATCTGAAGCGCTTCGGTGAGTCGGTCTACGACACCCGGGCCTGGACCGCGTACGGCGAGGGCCCGACCAAGATGGGCGGCGGCTCCTTCACCCGGCCCACCGCCGGCACCGCGCAGGACATCCGGTTCACCCGCGACAAGGCGAGCACGGTCCTCTACGCGACGGTCCTGGGCTGGCCGGGCAGTTCGCTGACCGTCAAGACGCTCAACTCCGACCGGATCGACCTGGGCTCGCTGTCCTCGGTGAAACTCCTCGACACCACGGCCGGCACCTACATCGACCTCGCCACCCCGACGCAGGACGCGACCGGCCTGAAGGTGACCCTTCCGTCGGCGGCCCCCTTCGAGGCCCCCGCGTACGTCCTCAAGTTCCGCTTCTCCGGCCGGATCCCCACTCTCCAGCCCCTCACCGGCGCCCTGGTCTTCAAGGACGCCCGCTACTCGGGCGACAGCGCCGTACTCGCCCTCGGCGACCACACGGCCGAACAGCTCACCCTCTCCGGCATGCCGCCGCGCACCCTCTCCTCACTGAAGCTCGCCCCGGGCTACGAGATGGTCGGCCACTCCGGCGACGACTTCACCGGCACCGCTTGGACCTTCACCGCCGACAACCCCCGGATCCGGAACGGGATCACCTCGCTGAAGGTCATGTTCGCCCCCTCCGCCCGGTTCCGGATCACCAACGTCACCAACGGCCTGGCCCTGGACAGCGGAGGCGACGTCGCCGGCGGCTCCGACCTCAAGCAGTGGACCTGGGACGGCTCCACCAACCTCCAGTGGCACGCCGTCCACCTCGGCGACGGCCACTACAGGCTGGAGAACCGGGGCAACGGCATGGTCGCCGACGGGTGGGGTGCCACCAGCGGCGGCGCCACCGTCAAGCAGGCCGAGTGGAACGGCGGCACGAACCAGCAGTGGCTGATCACCCACCGCGGCGACGGCCGTTACTCCCTCGCCAACCGCACCACGGGACTCGTCCTCGACGGCGGCGGCAATGTCTCCTCCGGCTCGGTCGCCAAGCAGTGGGCCTGGGGCAACAGCACCAACCTGCTGTGGACCTTCACCGAGGTCTGACGCCCATCACGCCTCCCCGGACAGCTCCAGCAGCACCTTGGAGGCGACGGTGCGGTCCTGAGCCGTGTCGAACGCGGCGACGGACCGCTCCAGCGGGAAGGTGTGGGTGACGACCGGCTCGACGGGGAGGCCCTGGGCCAGCAGGGCCAGGGCCTCGTCGAACTCCGTGTCGAAGCGGAAGGCCCCGCGCAGTTCGAGCTCGCGGGTGACCGCGACATTGCCCAGCAGCCCGATCTCCCCGGGCGGCAGCAGCCCGAGCATGACGACGGTGCCACCGCGCCGCACCCGCTCCACACAGCTCCGCAGCCCGGCCGGTGCCCCGGACGCCTCCACGGCGATGTCGAAGGCCCCGGCCCAGGCGGGATCGTCGGCCCGGTCCGCCCGTACGGTGGCGGTGGCGCCCATCTCGCCGGCGATGCGCAGCGGTTCGTCGTGGAGGTCGCTGACGACGATCTCGGCGGCGCCGGCGTGCCGCAGCGCCGCCACGACGAGACAGCCGATGGGCCCGGCCCCGGCGACCAGCACGCGCCCGCCGCTCACCTGGCCCGCCCGGCGCACGGCGTGCAGCGCCACCGACAGCGGCTCGGCGAGCACGGCCCGGCGCAGGCTCAGCCCGGGCGGCAGCGCCCGGATCTGGTCCGCGGGCACGGTGATCAGCTGCGCGAAGCCGCCCTGGACGTGCGGGGTGTGCGCCGCGCTGCCCAGATAGCGGGTGTGGGCGCAGATGTTGCGCCTGCCGCGGGCGCACTCGGGGCACACCCCGCAGGGCGTGGCGGGATGGATCGCGACGGCCACGCCCACCGCCGGAGCGGCCGGCCCCTCGACCCCGGGCCCGAGCGCGGCGACATGGCCGACCACCTCATGGCCCAGCACCATGGGCTCGCTCACCGCGAAGTCGCCCACCCGGCCCCGGTGGTAGTAGTGCAGGTCACTGCCGCAGATCCCGCCGAGCGCGACGGCGACCGCGATCTCACCGGGCGCGGGACCGGTGTACGGCCGCTCCTCGACCCGGAGATCGCCGGCTCCGTGGACAACACACGCGCGCATGAGGGCTCCTTGAGGGGTCGGCCGGGTCACAGGACGGACAGCATGCCGCCGTCGACGTACAACAGTTGCCCGTTGACGAAGTCGGAGGCGGGGGAGGAGAGGAACAGCAGCGCACCGACGAGATCCTCGACCTTGCCCCAGCGGCCGGCCGGGGTCCGCCCCCGCACCCAGGCGCTGAAATCCTCGTCCGCGACCAGCGCGGAGGTCAGCTCGGTGTCGAAGTAGCCGGGG
Organism: Streptomyces sp. CA-210063; assembly: GCF_024612015.1. Taxonomy (NCBI): domain Bacteria; kingdom Bacillati; phylum Actinomycetota; class Actinomycetes; order Kitasatosporales; family Streptomycetaceae; genus Streptomyces; species Streptomyces sp. CA-210063. Next base: position 709,892 of record NZ_CP102512.1, on the reverse strand, counting down.
CCGATGCCGTTGACCTGGATGCCGTGCGGGCCGAGGTCGGCGCACATGCCCTTGGTGAGCATCTTCAGGCCGCCCTTGGTCGCCGAGTAGGGCGCGATACCCGGGCGTACCGCCTCGCTCTGCAGCGAACAGATGTTGATGATCTTGCCGTGGCCCCGGGGGACCATACGGCGGGCGACCTCGCGGCCCACGAGGAAGGCGCTGGTGAGGTTGGTGTCGAGCAGGGCGTGCCAGTCCTCGTCGGTGAAGTCGAGGAAAGGAGCGCGGCGTTGGGCGCCGGTGTTGTTGACCAGGATGTCGATCGGTCCGGCCCGGTCCTCGATCCGGGTGACGGCGGCGGCGACCGCGGCGGAGTCGGTGACGTCGAACGCCTCTGCGAGGACCGCCTCGCCGAAGGTCTCGGCCAGCTCCTCGCGGGTGGTCTCCAGGGCGACGGTGTCCCGGCCGTTGAGCACGACCGTGCAGCCGGCTTCGAGCAGGCCGAGGGCCAGGGCCCGGCCGATACCGCGGCTCGACCCGGTGACCAGGGCGACCTTGCCGGTGACGTCGAAGAGGGGGTGGGCCATGCGTGTCGTCCTCTCAGGCCTGGCTCGATGTGCCGGGCTGGGGCGGGTCGGCGGGTGTCGGTGTGCCGGGCTGGGCCCCGTCGTCAGGTGTCGGTGTGCCGGGGCGGGCCGTACGGCTGGATGTCGGTGTGCAGGGCTGGGCCGCGCCGTCGGATGCCGGTGTGCCGGGCCGTGCCGCGCTGTCCGGCAGTGGTGTTCTCGCCGGGCTGCCCGTGAGGACGTCGAGGATGTTGTCGACCGCGAGGTCCACCATGGCGGCACGGGTGGCCTCGGTGGCCGAGCCGATGTGGGGGAGGGCCACCACGTTGGGCTCACCGACCAGGGGCGACAACTCGGCGCCCATCGGCTCGCGTGCGAAGACGTCCAGGCCGGCGGAGTGGATGGTCCCGTCCCGCACCGCCTTGAGCAGCGCGTCCTCGTCGACGACTCCGCCCCGTGAGGTGTTGACCAGGGTGGCGGTCGGCTTCATCGCCGCCAGCTCGGCGGCGCCGATGAGGTGGCGGGTCCGCCCGGTCAGGGGGATGTTCAGCGAGACCACGTCGGACTCGGCGAGGAGGGTGGGCAGGTCCACCGGCGTGGAGAGCGCGTCGTCGCGTGCGGACCGGCTGTGGTGCAGCACCCGCATACCGAAGCCGTGGGCCCGCCGGGCCACCGCGCGCCCGATCTGGCCGTAGCCGACGATGCCGAGCGTGGCGCCGTACACGTCCAGGCCCAGGTAGTCGCCCATGCGGGGCACGTCCCACTGTCCGGCCTCGAGCGAGTCACCGGCGGCGCCGATCAGCCTGCGGGCCATCAGGACGAGCGCGAAGGTCAGATCGGCGGTGGTCTCGGCGAGGACGCTGGGCGTGTGCGTGACCACGACACCGCGCTCGGCCGCCGCGTCCCGGTCCACGCCGTCGAACCCCATGCTCGCCAGCGCGACGACCTTCAGCGAGGGCCCGGCGGCGTCCAACAGGGCGGCATCCACCCGGTCGTTGCCGAGGCAGAGGATGCCGGCGACGCCGGGGGCGAGGGCCCGCAGCTCGGCCGGTTCGGGCTTGCCGAGCCCGTCCCGGCGCACCAGCTCCGCCCGGCCTGCCAGCCGGTCCAGGCCTCCACCGGGGAGGACGGGCCGGCTGGTGAGCACTCGCTGCGTCATACACGGCTCCTGATTTTCCCGCTGAGTGGAAAGATTATCTACCCAATGGAAAACATCGTCGGCGCGACGCACGGGCGATGTCAACCACCGCGTGGCGCCGGGCACCACTGAGCGGTATCAACGAGTGGCACCACGGAGCGGTCTCAACGAGTGGCACCGCTGAGTGGGAGGTCTTTCCGCCCAGTGGTAATTTGCCGCTGTGAGCGGCAGCGAGGTACCGGCAGACGTGGTCGGACGGGCGATCCGGCTGCTCGTCCTGGTCGGCGAGCACCCGCACGGCATCACGCTGTCCGAACTGGCCCGCGCCAGCGGCGTCGCCGTCAGTACGGTCCACCGGCTGGTCAACTCCCTCTGCCGCGAGGGCCTCGTCGAGTTCGAGGCCGACGGCAAGCGTTACAAGCCGGGCCTCAGGCTCTTCCGGCTCGGCCAGCAGGCGGGCCAGGTCTACGGATTCGCCGGCACCGCCCTCCCCGTGATGCAGCGCGTGACGCGGCAGACCGAGGAAGCCACCCTGATGTCCGTCCTCGACGGCACCCGGCACCTGTATGTGCACTACGTGGACGGCCCCCTGCCGGTCGGCGTCCGCAGCGACCCGGGCCGCCACGGCCCGCTGCACTGCACCTCGATGGGCAAGGTCCTCATGGCCTTCGCCCCCGACGACGTACGCGCCGACCTCCTGGACCGCGTCGACCTCACCCCGCACGGCCCGAACAGCATCACCGACCGCGACGTCCTGCGCGCGCACGTCGCCCGCGCCGCCGAACTCGGCTACGCCACCGCCGACGAGGAGCACCACCCCGGCCTGCGTGCCGTGGCGGTCCCGATCCTGCGGCCCGACGGCACCGTCTTCGCCGCCCTCTCCACCGCCGCGCCCGCCTTCCGCCGCAGCATGGACGACCTCGTCGCCATGGTCCCGTTGCTCCGGACGGCGGCCGCCGAACTGGGCGTCCGGCTGCCCGCCCGCTGACTCCGCTGACTCCGCTGACTTCGCGGATGACTACACGACCATCATCAGCAGCATCGCCGACATGGTGCCGCCCATCCCCACATGGGCCACCAGGGCTGCCTCCGGTGCGGTGCCGCTCTTGCGGTGCCGACCGCTCTCGCGACCGCTGAGGGGCGCGTTCCGGTCGGTGCCGCGTACGCGGGCCCACACCGACGCCGCGATCGACCACAGGAAGTAGACGGCGAGCGCGGCCACCGCGATGCGCAAGCTGGTGGACGATGCCGCCGTCTCGGTGCCGGCGGAGGCGTGGGCCTCCATGGCCGGTGTTCCGGCCGTCGAGGAGCCGTGACCGTGGCCATGGCTGTGGCCCAGGGCGAGCACCGGGCCCGCCGACGTGGTCGTCATCGCCAACGTCATGATCACCATGCCGGCGCTGCCGACGACGAGGTGCACCCAGGGCAGGCCGTGCCGCCGGCCGCGCGCACGCGCGTGCACGCAGGCCAGGACGGCGCCGCCGAGCCCGAGCAGGGCGAACACCACCGCCCACACCATGCCGTGTCCGCCGTACCAGGCCGCCGTCGCGGGCAGTGCCATCGCGGCCATGCACAGCCCCATCAGCAGATCACCGCCCGCCGCGAACCGGGCCGCCCCACCCGTGGTCAGCACGCGCACCGCGCTGACGGCGGCGACCAGAGCGGCGACCGCCGCGATCGCCCAGCTCAGAGCCAGAGTTCCCATCTCCACCCTTCCTCGTACGTCGAGTCGAGGGGTACGTCGAGACCGTTGACTGTCCGGCCCTTAAGTACGCGGCGGGATGGGGGAGTGCTCAGAAGCGCGGGCTCCGATGTCGTCGGCGATCGGGGTCAGGGTCGCGGCACGGATCGCTGAGGCCGCACGCACTCGGCGTCGGATAACGGAGGTCGCGGCGCATGAAAAAACGTCCGGGCCGGCCCGTGAAGGGCCGACCCGGACGCCGTGATCGGGACGATCAGACCAGGTCGAAGCGGTCCAGGTCGGAGACCTTGGCCCAGGCCGCGACGAAGTCGTTCACGAACTTCTCCTTCGCGTCGTCGCTCGCGTAGACCTCGGCGAGGGCACGGAGCTCGGAGTTGGAGCCGAAGACGAGGTCGGCACGGGTGCCGGTCCACTTGACCTCGCCGGTGGCCGCGTCACGGCCCTCGAAGAGGGTCTGGTCCGCGGACGTGGACTTCCAGGTCGTGCCCAGGTCGAGCAGGTTGACGAAGAAGTCGTTGGTGAGCTTGCCCGGGGTGTCGGTGAAGACGCCGTGCGAGGACTGGGCGTGGTTGGCGCCCAGCACACGCAGACCACCGACGAGGGCCGTCATCTCGGGGGCGCTGAGCGAGAGCAGGTTCGCCTTGTCGAGCAACAGGTACTCGGCGGGGAGGCGGTTGCCCTTGCCCTGGTAGTTGCGGAACCCGTCGGCCGAAGGCTCCAGCGCGGCGAAGGACTCCACGTCCGTGTGCTCCTCGGTCGCGTCCACGCGGCCCGGGGTGAACGGCACCTCGACGTCGTAGCCGGCGTCCTTGGCGGCCTTCTCGACCGCGGCGGCACCGCCGAGGACGATCAGGTCGGCCAGGGAGACCTTCTTGGCGCCGGAGTTGAACTCCGACTGGACGCCCTCCAGGACGCTCAGGACCTGCCGCAGCTCGTCCGGGTTGTTGACCTCCCAGCCGCGCTGCGGCTCCAGACGGATACGGGCACCGTTGGCGCCGCCCCGCTTGTCGCTCTCGCGGAAGGTGGAGGCCGACGCCCACGCGGTGGACACCAGCTGCGAGACGGTCAGACCCGAGGCGAGCAGCTTGGCCTTGAGCGCCGCGATGTCGGCGGCGTCGATGACCTCGCCCTCGGCCTGAGGCAGCGGGTCCTGCCACAGCAGGGTCTCCGCCGGGACCTCCGGGCCGAGGTACAGCGACTTCGGGCCCATGTCACGGTGGGTCAGCTTGAACCAGGCGCGGGCGAAGGCGTCCGCGAACTGGTCGGGGTGCTCGTAGAAGCGACGCGAGATCTCCGCGTAGATCGGGTCGAAGCGGAGCGACAGGTCGGTGGTGAGCATCGTCGGGAGGTGCTTCTTCGACGGGTCGTGTGCGTCGGGGATGATCGCCTCGGCGTCCTTGGCGACCCACTGGTTCGCACCGGCCGGGCTCTGGGTGAGCTCGTACTCGTACTCGAAGAGGTTCTTGAAGAACCCGTTGCTCCACTGGGTCGGCGTGGCGGTCCAGGTGACCTCCAGGCCGGAGGTGATGGTGTCGCCGCCCTTGCCGGTGCCGTAGGTGGACTTCCAGCCGAGACCCTGCTCCTCCAGCGAGGCGGCCTCGGGGTCGTTGCCCACGTTGTCCGCGGGGCCGGCGCCGTGCGTCTTGCCGAAGGTGTGACCACCGGCGATGAGGGCGACGGTCTCCTCGTCGTTCATCGCCATGCGGCGGAACGTCTCACGGATGTCGCGGGCCGCGGCGATCGGGTCCGGGTTGCCGTTCGGGCCCTCCGGGTTGACGTAGATCAGACCCATCTGGACGGCGCCGAGCGGGCTCTCCAGCTCGCGGTCGCCGGTGTAGCGCTGGTCGTCGAGCCAGGTGGTCTCGGGACCCCAGTAGACGTCCTCCTCGGCCTCCCAGACGTCGGCGCGGCCGCCGCCGAAGCCGAAGGTCTCGAAGCCCATCTGCTCCAGGGCGACGTTACCCGTGAGGATCATGAGGTCGGCCCAGGAGATGGACTGGCCGTACTTCTTCTTCACCGGCCACAGCAGACGGCGGGCCTTGTCCAGGTTGGCGTTGTCCGGCCAGCTGTTCAGCGGCGCGAAGCGCTGCTGACCGGCACCGGCGCCACCGCGGCCGTCGCTGATGCGGTACGTACCGGCGCTGTGCCAGGCCATACGGATCATCAGCGGGCCGTAGTTGCCGAAGTCGGCCGGCCACCAGTCCTGCGAGGTGGTCAGCACCTCGGCGATGTCCTGTTTCACGGCCGCGAGGTCGAGGTTCTTGAACGCCTCGGCGTAGTCGAACTCCTCACCGAGGGGGTTCGCCACGGCGGGGTTCTTGGCGAGGATCTTCAGGTTGAGCCGCTCCGGCCACCACTGACGGTTTCCGCCGCCCTGGGTCGGGTGCGCGGCGCGCCCGTGAGCGACCGGGCAGCCTCCCGTCTCCTCGGGCTTCGCGTCCGTGACGATCGCGTCGTGGTTCTCAGTCATGGGAGTCCTTCCGGAACTGGTGGATCACGGTGCTGAACTGCTGGCTTCGGAACATGGGGGGCACAGGCCCCAGTAGATGACCTCGGCCTCGTCGATCGCGAAGCCGTGGTCGTCGGACGCGGTCAGGCAGGGGGCGTGCCCGACCGCGCAGTCGACGTCGACCACGGCACCGCACGAGCGGCACACGAGGTGGTGGTGGTTGTCCCCGACACGACCCTCGTACAGGGCAGGGCTGCCGGGTGGTTCGAGGCGGCGTACGAGGCCGGCGCCGGCGAGCGCGTTCAGGGCCTCGTACACGGCTTGGAGGGAGATGTGGCCCACACGATCGCGCACCCCTGCGGCGATCGCTTCGACGCCGAGGTGGTCGCCGTCCCGGACGGTTTCCAGCAGCGCGACGCGCGCGGCCGTCACCCGCAGGCCGGCACCGCGCAGCTCCTCGGCGGTGTTCGGAGGCTGGGATGCGGTCATGGCGACCAACCTACCCTCATAAACACGAAGAGTTCAAGAAAACGAACGACCCAAGTTTGATGGGACGCGGCGGACGCCGCCCGTGACCGCTCCGGCAGCGCCCGTACGGCCTCCCACCTGGGACGACCGGCCGCGCGGCCGCCGGGTCCCGCACCTTCCTCGGCGGCGGTTCCGTCGGACGAGGTGATCAGATCAGCCCAAGGTGAGCAGCAGTATCGCGAGCGCCGCACCCACGAGCCCGACCGTCTGCCGGATGTTCACCCGCTCGTGCGGCAGGGTCAGGCCGAGGGCCGTGGGCACCGCCGGGTGCGTCGAGGCCGGCACGGCCACGACGGACAGCAACTGCCGCTGGGCCGCCCGAGAAGAGGGGGCATTCGTCCGTGGATGCCCGGTACGCGAGAAGTCATGATGGATCCGGGACGGAGCGGGTACCCGGGAGCCAGTTCCGAGCCGGCTCCCGGTGAAGAGCTCCGGGCAGGCTCCCGGTGAAGGAGGTGGCAGCGGATGGGCACCACGAAGCACGCACGCGCTACCAGGCACCCGGCCCCCACCGAGCACACGAGCTCCCCCCGACGTGCGAGCGGAACGAAGCCCGTGAGTCCCACGAAGACCCCCTCCCAGGACCCGCGGGCCTACGACGCCGAGCCGTATCTGCCGAGCCGCGGCGGTCTCTCCGCCCATCGCCGTGCCGCGGCCGACTGCCGGGGGTGCCCCCTCCACGAGGGCGCCACCCAGACGGTGTTCGGCAAGGGGAACGAGTCCGCGCGGCTCCTCCTGGTCGGTGAACAGCCGGGGGACCAGGAGGACAGGCAGGGCGAGCCGTTCGTCGGTCCGGCCGGGCGGCTGCTGCGGCGGGCGCTGGACGAGGCCGGGATCGACATGGACGCGGCCTATGTGACCAACGCGGTCAAGCACTTCAAGTTCACCCTGCCCCCGGGCGGCGGCAAACGCCGTATCCACAAGGCCCCCGACCTGCATGAGGTCGCCGCCTGCCGCCCCTGGCTGCTCGCCGAGCTGCGCCTGGTGCGGCCGGAGGTCGTGGTGGCCCTCGGCGCGACCGCCGCCAAGGCACTGCTCGGCAGCTCCTTCCGGGTCACGAAGGACCGCGGGGCCCTGCTGCCCATGCCTCCCGGGGGATCGGACGGCGCCTCGGAAGCCGGCGAAGACCAGGCCGACCACCCCTACGTCGTCGCCACGCTCCATCCCTCGGCCGTGCTCCGCGCCGACGACCGGGAGGGCGCGTACGCGGGGCTCGTGTCGGACCTGAAGGTGGCCGCCGAAGCCTTGGCCAAGAGCGAGCCGTGATGTCTGCGGCTTCCTCTGGGCTCGCTCTACGGCTTGCGCGCCACCCCGCCGAAACAGTCGACCTCCCACGGCTCCTCGGAGCCCCGCCCGGTCCGCCACTGGGCCACGGACACGAGCCCGGGCTCCAGGAGCTCCAGCCCGTCGAAGAAGCGGGCGAGCTGCTCGGGGGACCGGTTGACGCGCGGGTTGTCGCTCGCCTCGTTCCACTGCTCGACCATGACCCGCATCGCCTTCGGCCGGTACACCTCCGTGCTGTCGCCCAGGATCAGATGGCTGCCGGAGGGCAGGGCGTCGAGGAGCCGGGTGACGACGTCGTACGCGCTCTCGTCGGGCACATGGGCGGTGATGCCGAGCAGGACGAGGGCGACCGGGCGGGTGAGGTCCAGGGTGCGGGCGGCGCGTTCGAGGATGGTGTCCGGGTCGCGCAGGTCGGCGTCGATGAACGCGGTGGCGCCCTCGGGGGTGCTGGTCAGCAGGGCCGTGGCCTGGGCGAGGACGGTCGGGTCGTGGTCGACGTAGACGACCCGCGCGTCCCTCGCGATGCGCTGGGCGACCTCGTGGGTGTTGTCCACCGTGGGCAGCCCGGCGCCGATGTCGAGGAACTGGCGTAAGCCGGCCTCCTCGGTGAGGTGCGCGACCGTTCGGCGCAGGAACGCCCGTTGGGCGCGGGCCACGTCGACGATCTGGGGGTTCACCCCGCGGATCTCCTCGCCGACCCGCCGGTCGATCTCGTAGCAGTCCTTGCCGCCGAGCCAGTAGTTCCAGATCCGGGCCGAGTGCGGAATGTCGCTGTTGATCACCGGTCGGTCAAGTGGCATGAAAACTCCCCGAGTTGACGCCTGAAGGTGCCACTCAACCTAACAAGGACGAGGCGACGGTTCCGCGACGACCCGGAGACCCCCGCCGACATCCGCGCGGCGAGCGCCGCCCCCGCCTCAGTCGCCGATCCCTGTCACCAGCACCACCTCCAGGGTGCGTGGACCGTGCACCCCCTCCACCCGGTCCAGCTCGATGTCACTGGTGGCGGACGGGCCGGAGATCCAGGTCAACGGGCGTGTCGGGTCGAGCCGTTCGAAAGCCTGCGGCACCGACGAGACGACCTGCTCCGGTACGCGTACGACGCAGATGTGATGGTCGGGCACGAGCGTGATCCGGCGGCGGCCCTGGTCGGGGGAGCCGTCCAAGACGATCGTGCCGGTCTCGGCGATGGCGAGGGCACAGGCGGTGACGACGCTGTCGACCTGGTCCAGCTCGTGCGGAGTGCTCTCCCCACGGTCCGGGACCCGCGTCACCTCGGTCGCCGCCAGCCACTCCTCCCTCAGCCCGGGCGGCGCGAGCACCGTCTTCGAGCCGTGCTCCCGCAACAGCCCGGCGACGACCCCGGCGAGCCCGTCGGCGTCCGTGCGGTGCACGAGAGCCCGGTAGTCCGCCAGGTTCTCGGCCAGCAGATCCACCGTCTCCGCGACACTCCGCTCGCCGTGCACCCGGAGGTAATCCCGCTGAACCGCCTGCTCGTACGGCGTGTCGTCCCGTCGTACGTCGGCGAGGGCGCGCCGCACCCGGCCCAGGATCAGATCCCTGCTGCTCACTTGCCCGTGTCCTTTCCGCCGTTCGTGCGCTGCCACCAGTCCCGGAACGGCTCGGCGGGCAGCGCGGGAAGATCGCGGCTGGCGCTCCACGCCTTGCCGGGGCCCGGCAGCGTACGGGGGTGGAAGCGGCGGGTGCGGGACGCGAGCCGCTGCCCGGTGCGCAGCGCGCCGGGGTGACTGAACGCCCAGCGTGCCGCGCGCATCGCCGCCCGTTCGGCGGCATGCCCCTTCGCGGGCTTGAGCACGACCTTGTTGCCCTGCTCGGTCACCGGCCCGCCCTGCGCGATGCGCTCCCGCAGATGCACCAGCACCTCCGGGATGTCGATGGCGACCGGGCACACCTCGTAGCAGGCGCCGCACAGCGACGAGGCGTACGGCAGCGAGGCGTCGATCTCGCTCGCCGTGCCCCGGAGCTGGGGGCTGAGGATGGCGCCGATCGGGCCCGGGTAGACCGAGCCGTACGCGTGGCCGCCCGCCCGCTCGTACACCGGGCAGACATTGAGACAGGCCGAGCAGCGGATGCAGCGCAGGGCCTGCCGGCCGACCTCGTCGGCGAGCGTGTCCGTGCGGCCGTTGTCGATGAGGACGAGATGGAAGGTGCTCGGTCCGTCCTCGTCCGTGGTGCCGGTCCAGGTCGAGGTGTACGGGTTCATCCGCTCGGCCGTCGAGGAGCGGGGGAGGGTCTGGAGGAAGACCTCCAGGTCCTGCCAGGTCGGCACGATCTTCTCGATGCCGACGACGGAGATCAGGGTCTCGGGGAGGGTGAGGCACATCCGGCCGTTGCCCTCGGACTCCACGACGACCAGCGTGCCGGTGTCGGCGACCATGAAGTTCGCGCCGGAGACACCGACCTTGGCGCGCAGGAACTTCTCCCGCAGATGCAGCCGCGCGGCCTCCGCCAGCTCGGCGGGCGTGTCGGTCAGGCCCTCGGGGGCGGGGCGGCCCCACTCGCTCATCTCGCGCGCGAAGATGTCACGGATCTCGCCCCGGTTGCGGTGGATCGCCGGGACGAGGATGTGCGACGGCCGGTCCTTGCCCAACTGCACGATGAGTTCGGCGAGATCGGTCTCGTAGGCGTGGATGCCCTCGGCCTCCAGCGCCTCGTTCAGCCCGATCTCCTGCGTCGCCATCGACTTGACCTTGACGACCTCGCTCTCACCGGTCGCCTTGACGAGATACGTCACGATCCGGTTCGCCTCGTCCGCGTCGGCGGCCCAGTGCACCGTGCCGCCGGCCGCCGTGACCGACTCCTCCAACTGCACGAGATACCGGTCGAGATGACGCAGGGTGTGGTCCTTGATCTGCTTGCCCGCCTCCCGCAGCGCGGCCCAGTCGGACATCTCCGCGACCGCGTTCGCGCGTTTGGCGCGGATGGTGTGCGTGGCGTGGCGCAGATTGCCGCGCAGGGTCGTGTTGTGCACGGCCTCGTGCGCGGCCTTGGGGAAGGCCGGCATACCGACGAACGTCCCGCTCATGCCGTCGGCTCCTCTTCCGTGCTCGCCAGGATCTCCGCGATGTGGACCGGCCGTACGGACGTACGCAGCCGGGTCATGGTGCCGCCGATGTGCATGAGACACGAGTTGTCGGCCGCGCACAGCACCTCGGCCCCCGTCGACTCGGCGTTGCGCACCTTGTCCGCGCCCATCGCCGCCGAGACATCGGAGTTCTTCATGGCGAACGTGCCACCGAAGCCACAGCACTCGTCGGCGCCGGGCAGTTCCACCAGCTCCAGCCCCTTCACGGCCTGGAGCAGCCGCCGCGGCCGCTCGCCCAGGCCCAGGCTGCGCAGCCCGTGGCAGGTCGGGTGGTACGTCACCTTGTGCGGGTAGTACGCGCCGACATCGGTCACGCCCAGCACGTCCACCAGGAACTCGGTCAGCTCGTATGTCTTCGGCACGACCGGCGCCAGCGTCCGCGCGAGGGTGTCTCCCCGCCCCTCCGCCCGCGCCCGCTCACCCATCCGTGGATACAGCTCCCGCACCATCGCCCCGCAGGAGCCGGACGGCGTGACGATCGCCTCGTAGTCCCGGAATACATCGGAGAACTGCCGGGCCAGCGGCTCGGCCTCATGCCGGTACCCGGTGTTGTAGTGCGCCTGCCCGCAGCAGGTCTGGCCCATCGGGAAGTCGACGTCGACGCCCAGCCTGGTCAGCAGTTTCACCACGGCGCGGCCGGTATCCGGATAGAGCGTGTCGTTGACACAGGTCAGGAACAGGGCGACACGCATCGCGGCTCCTTGGGGGTCGGTCATCGGATGAGTGCAGAGTACGACGCGAGTACGCGGAGGGCGAGAGTCCCCGCGCGCCGAGCGCCCACGGAAATGACCCGCGGGACGGTCGGCGACGGGACACCCCTGGCCGATCGGCCCGCGGGGACGGCCCCGCTCACCGCTCGGTGAGCCGGGCCTCCGCCGCGCGCCAGGCCGCCGGGTCGCCCTGCGGCTCGTACCGCACCAGCGGCTGGGTGCGGGCGAGGAGCTGCCGCATCGAGGCCCGGTCGCCCACCAGGCCATGGCTACGGGCCTGGACGAGGACATTGCCCAGGGCCGCCGCCTCCGCCGGTCCCGCCACCACCGGCAGCCCGCAGGCGTCGGCGGTGAGCTGGCAGAGCAGGGCGTTGCGGGTACCGCCGCCGACGATGTGGACGACGTCGACGGGGTGGTCGGCCAGCGCCTGGGCCTCGGTGACGGCCCGCCGGTGGGCGAGGGCCAGCGAGTCGAGGATGCAGCGGGTGATCTCGGCGGGCGTCCTGGGGACGGGCTGCCCCGACTCCCGGCACGCCTCGGCGATCCGCTCCGGCATCCGGCCGGGCGCGAGGAACGCCGAGTCCCCGGCGTCCACGACCGACCGCAGCGCGGGCACCGTCGCGGCGGCCCGCAGCAGCTCGCCGAGATCCGGGTCCCCCCACTCCCGTACGCACTCCTGGAGCAGCCACAGCCCCATGATGTTCCGGAGGTAACGGACCGTGCCGTCCAGCCCCAGCTCATTGGTGAAGTTGGCCGCCCGGCTCGCCTCGGTCAGCACCGGCGCGTCCAGCTCAAGACCGGCCAGCGACCAGGTGCCCGTACAGATGTACGCGAACCGCTCGCCGGTGGCCGGCACGGCCGCCACCGCCGAAGCGGTGTCGTGCGACCCGACCGCCGTCACCGGAACCAGGCCCGTCAGCCCGGTCTCCTCCAGCACCCGCTCCTGGAGGAACCCCGCCGGATCCCCGGGCCGCCGCAGTGGCGCGAACAGCTCCAGATCGACCCCGAGCCGCTCGGCCACGTCGTACGACCAGTCGCGCGTCCGGGGATCGATCAGCTGCGTCGTCGAGGCATTGGTCAGCTCGGTGCCCAGCTCGCCCGTCAGCCAGTACGTCAACAGATCGGGGATGAGCAACAGCCGCTTGGCGTATGCCAGTTGGGCGGAGGACCGGGCGGCGACCAGCTGGTAGAGCGTGTTGAAGGGCGCGTACTGCAACCCTGTCGCCGCGTACAGCTCGGCGGCGGGCACGGAGGCCCACACCTTCTCCGCGACGCCCTCGGTACGGGAGTCCCGGTAGTGCACCGGGTTGCCCAGCAGGGCCCCGTCACCGTCGAGCAGCCCGTAGTCGACGGCCCAGCTGTCGATGCCGACGGAGTCGACCTGCCCGGCCGCCTTCAGCCCGTCGAGCACCCCCGCGTACAGCGCGAGCACATCCCAGCGCAGCCCCTCGGGCGTCCGCACCGGCCGGTTCGGGAACCGGTGGGCCTCGACGAGTTCCAGCGAGTCCCGCCCCGCGCGGCCGACCATGACCCGCCCACTGGACGCACCGAGGTCGACCGCCGCGTACGACTTCACGGACCCGCTCATCGCAGGAACGCGGCGGCCACGCCGGCGTCGACCGGAACATGCAGACCGGTGGTGTGCGTCAGCTCCCCGCCCGTCAGCGCGAACACCGCGTTCGCCACGTGCTCCGGCAGCACCTCGCGCTTGAGGATGGTCCGCTGCGCGTAGAACTCGCCCAGCTTCTCCTCCTCCACCCCGTACACGGCGGCCCGCTGGGCACCCCAGCCCGCCGCGAAGATCCCGGAGCCGCGCACGACACCGTCCGGGTTGACCCCGTTGACACGGATGCCGTGCTCGCCCAGCTCGGCGGCCAGCAGCCGCACCTGGTGCGCCTGGTCGGCCTTGGTGGCGGAGTAGGCGATGTTGTTGGGCCCGGCGAAGACGGCGTTCTTCGAGGCGATGTAGACGATGTCGCCGCCCAGACCCTGCGCGATCATCACCCGAGCCGCCTCACGCGACACGAGGAACGAACCGCGCGCCATGATGTCGTGCTGAAGATCCCAGTCCTTCGCCGACGTCTCGAGGAGCGGCTTGGAGATCGAGATGCCGGCGTTGTTGACGACGAGATCGACACCGCCGAAGGCCAGCGCGGCCGCCTTGAAGGCCGCACCGATCTGCTCCTCGTCCGTCACGTCGACGGTCACGGCGACGGCCTTGTCGGCCCCGCCCAGCTCCTCGGCGACGGCGGCGGCGTTCTCGGCGTTCAGATCGGCGACGACGACACAGGCCCCCTCGGCGACGAGCCGATGGGCGATGGCCTTCCCGATCCCGCTCCCCGCACCCGTGACGAGCGCGACCCGCGTCGCCAGCGGCTTCGGCTTGGGCATCCGCTGAAGCTTGGCCTCCTCCAGCGCCCAGTACTCGATGCGGAACTTCTCCGACTCCTCGATCGGCGCGTACGTCGACACCGCCTCGGCGCCCCGCATCACATTGATCGCGTTGACGTAGAACTCACCGGCCACCCGCGCGGTCTGCTTGTCCTTGCCGAAGCTGAACATGCCCACACCCGGGATCAGCACGATCGCCGGGTCCGCGCCGCGCATCGCGGGGGAGTCGGGCTCGGCGTGCCGCTGGTAGTAGGCGGCGTACTCCTCCCGGTACTCGGCGTGCAGCTCCTTGAGCCGCGCGATCGCCGTGTCGAGATCGGCGGCCGGCGGAAGATCCAGCACGAGCGGCCGGACCTTCGTACGAAGGAAGTGGTCGGGGCACGAGGTCCCCAGGGCGGCGAGCCGCGGGTGCTCCGCACTCGCCAGGAAGTCGAGGACGACCTCGGAGTCGGTGAAGTGCCCGACCTGCGGCTTGTCCTGCGAGGCGATGGCCCGGATGTGCGGGGCCAGGGCGGCGGCCCGCTCACGCCTCTGGGAGGAGGCCAGGGCCGCGTACCCGTCGAGCACCGGCCCGAACGGCTCCGCCTTCCCCCGCTCGACGAGGAACTGCTCGGCGGTCCGGATGATGTGCAGCGAGTTCTTCTCGCACTCCTCGGCGGTGTCACCCCAGGCGGTGATCCCATGCCCGCCCAGGACACACCCGATGGCCTGCGGGTTCTCCCGCTTCACGGCCGCGATGTCCAGCCCCAGCTGGAACCCCGGCCGCCGCCACGGCACCCACACCACACTGTCCCCGAAACACTCGGCGGTCAGCTTCTCCCCGTCGGCGGCACAAGCGAGCGCGATCCCGGAGTCGGGGTGCAGGTGGTCCACATGGGCCGCGTCCACGAGACCGTGCATGGCGGTGTCGATGGACGGCGCCGCCCCACCCTTCCCGTGCAGGCAGTAGTCGAACGCGGCCACCATCTCGTCCTCGCGCTCCACACCCGGGTACACCTCGACGAGCGCCCGCATCCGGTCCAGCCGCAACACGGCCAGCCCGGCTTCGGTGAGCGTGCCGAGGTCCCCTCCGGACCCCTTCACCCACATCAGCTCCACGTCACCACCGGTGACGGGGTCGGTGTCGGTCCCCTTGGCGGACGTATTGCCACCGGCGTAGTTGGTGTTCCGGGGATCAGCGCCGAGCCGACGGGACCGAGCGAGAAGGGCGGCGGCTTCGGGATGGGTTGCCATGCGAGATCAATCCTTACGGTGACGTATGTACGAAAGGGGACTGCGGCGCCCCGTCAGGGGCGCGGGGAACTGCGCGATCAACCACACACGACCCGCAGTCCGCAACGGACGAGAACTGGCAGACGAGACCCGGTATCAGGCTCCCCAACCGGCTTGCTCTCCTCCCACCCGCTCCTCAACGATCTTCGAGGCCCACCCGGACCGCCGGTACGCCCCCATGGGATCGGCGTCCAACCCCATCTCCTCGCGCACCTCACGAAGCAACGGCCGCACATCCGTGTTGTACGCGTCCATCACCACGGCGTTGGCCTCGAGCACATCCCCGGCCTGCTGAGCGGAGCGCAACGCGTCCCGGTCAACCAGCAGCGCCTTCGCCGTGGCCTCCTGCACATTCATCACCGACCGGATGATCGCCGGAATCTTCGCCTCGATGTTGTGGCACTGATCGAGCATGAACGCGACCTCAGGAGTGAACCCACCGCCACGCACGACCTCGTACATGATCCGGAACAGCTGGAACGGGTCGGCGGACCCGACCATCAGGTCGTCGTCCGCGTAGAACCGCGAGTTGAAGTCGAACGCGCCGAGCTTCCCCTCCCGCAGCAGTGTCGCCACGATGAACTCGATGTTGGTGCCGGGCGCGTGGTGCCCGGTGTCGACGACGACCTGTGCCTTCGGCCCGAGCTTGAGGCAGTGGGCGTAGGCGGTACCCCAGTCCGGCACATCGGTCGTGTAGAACGCCGGCTCGAAGAACTTGTACTCCAGCAGCATCCGCTGGTCGTCCCCGAGCCGCTCGTACACCTCGGCAAGCCCCTCGGCCAGCCGGTCCTGGCGCTCACGGATGTCGTCCTGGCCGGGATAGTTCGTACCGTCCGCGAACCACAGCTTCAGGTCCCGCGACCCGGTCGCGTCCATGATGTCGACGCACTCCAGCAGGTGATCGACGGCCTTGCGGCGCACCGACGCATCCGGATGGCAGATGCTCCCCAGCTTGTAGTCGTCGTCCTGGAAGGTATTGGAGTTGATGGCGCCGAGCTTCACGCCACGCTCCTCCGCGTGCTTCGAGAGCTCTGCGTATCCATCGGAGCCCTCGACCTTGTCCCAGGGGATGTGGAGGGCCACGGTCGGGGCCACGCCGGTGAACTCGTGGACCTTGCCGGCGTCGTCCAGCTTCTCCCAGGGATTGCGCGGAACACCCGGCTGGGCGAACACCTTGAAGCGGGTTCCGGAGTTTCCGTACGCCCACGACGGCGTCTCGACGGCCTGGGTCTTGAGGGCGGCCTTCACCGCGGCGAGCTCGGTCACGTCAGGGCTCCTACCGACTTCGATGTCTGAAACGATTCAGAACGGGAAACTATGAGCGGCTCGCCAGACTGTCAACCCCCCTGGTCAAGACAGCTGCCCGTGACCCGGTTGTGACCTCTTCTATCGAAAGAATTTCGGCCGGAACCCATTGACGTGACCTGCGTGTGGTGCCTAACGTCCCGGCAATCCAGTTGAAACCTTTCACGACGCAGTGAGGCAGCTTCTCGCTAGCCACCGGCCGTCGTCGAGGAGCCCCCATGACCCACCGGTCCGACAAGGGTCCGGCCCCCGTTCTCGCTCTGAAGGGCGTCTCCAAGTCCTTCGGCGCCGTACGCGCCCTGCGGGACGTGTCCCTCGAACTGTTCCCGGGCGAGGTGCACGCACTCGCCGGGGAGAACGGCGCGGGAAAGTCGACCCTGATCAAGAGCCTCGCCGGGGTGCACCGACCGGACTCCGGTCAGGTGCTCCTCGACGGCGCGCCCACGGTCTTCCACGGCCCGGCCGACGCCCGGGACGCGGGCATCGCCGTGATCTACCAGGAGCCCACGCTCTTCCCCGACCTGTCGATCGCCGAGAACATCTTCATGGGCCGCCAGCCCCGGCGCGCCCTCGGCCGCATCGACCACAAGGCCACCCATGCGGCGACCCTCGCCCTGATGCAGCGGCTCGGCGTCGAACTCGACCCCGACCGCCCGGCGCGCGGCCTGTCCATCGCCGACCAGCAGATCGTCGAGATCGCCAAGGCGCTGTCCTTCGACGCCCGCGTGCTGATCATGGACGAGCCGACGGCGGCCCTCACCGGCAGCGAGGTGGCCCGGCTCTTCGGCGTCGTCCGCACACTGCGCGAGCAGGGCTCGGCCGTCCTCTTCATCTCCCACCGGCTGGAGGAGATCTTCCAGATCTGCCAGCGGGTCACCACGCTGCGCGACGGCGCCTGGATCTCCAGCGAACCGATCGACGGGATGACCGAGGACGACCTGGTCCGCCGCATGGTCGGCCGCGACCTCGACGAGCTGTACCCCAAGCAGGAGGTCGAGCCGGGCGAGGTCGCGCTCAGTGTGCGCCGGCTGACCCGCGAGGGCGTCTTCACCGACGTCTCCTTCGACGTCCGGCGCGGCGAGATCGTCGGCCTGGCCGGCCTCGTCGGAGCCGGCCGTACCGAGGTGGCGAGGGCCGTCTTCGGCATCGACCGCTGGGACGCGGGCGAGGTCGACGTCGACGGCAGGGCGCTCACCAACGGCGCCCCCTCCACCGCCATGTCCGCCGGGCTCGCCCTGGTCCCCGAGGACCGCCGCGCCCAGGGCCTGGTGATGGACATGTCCATCGAGCGGAACATCGGCCTCACCGGACTCCGTACGACCGTGAAGGCCGGTCTCGTCGACCGCGGCGCCGAACGAAGCCGCTCCCTCGACTGGGCGGTCAAGCTCCAGGTGAAGTACGCCCGGATCGCCGACACCGTCAACACCCTGTCCGGCGGCAACCAGCAGAAGGTCGTCCTCGCCAAGTGGCTCGCCACGGGCCCGAAGGTACTGATCGTCGACGAGCCCACCCGGGGCATCGACGTCGGTACCAAGGCCGAGGTGCACCGCCTGCTCAGCCAGCTCGCCGCCGACGGCGTGGCCGTGCTGATGATCTCCTCCGACCTGCCCGAGATCCTCGGTATGGCCGACCGCGTGCTCGTGATGCACGAGGGCCGGCTCACCGCCGAGATCCCTCGCTCCGAAGCCACCGAGGAATCCGTGATGGCCGCAGCCACCGGGAGGGCCGCCGCATGACGGTGACCACCCCTCAGAACACCCCCGTCACCGAGGTGCCCAAGTCCAGTGGCACCCGGCTGGTGGACCGCGTCTTCAAGATGCGTGAACTCGCCATCCTGGTCGTCTTCCTGGTGATGATCGTCGTCACCCAGCTGGGCAACAGCGAGTTCCTGACCGAACAGGGCATCAAGGACCTGCTGCTCAACGCGACCATCCT
The DNA here is from genome assembly GCF_024612015.1 of Streptomyces sp. CA-210063. Taxonomy (NCBI): domain Bacteria; kingdom Bacillati; phylum Actinomycetota; class Actinomycetes; order Kitasatosporales; family Streptomycetaceae; genus Streptomyces; species Streptomyces sp. CA-210063. The sequence continues at coordinate 691,527 of NZ_CP102512.1, read as the reverse complement.
GGTGCTGGTCGCCGTAGGCCAGTCGCTGGTGGTCATCACCCGGAACGTCGACCTGTCGGTCGGCTCCACCCTCGGCATCAGCGCCTTCGCCGCCGGTACGTATCTCCAGGGCGGCGGGAACGCGGTTGTGGCCGTGCTGCTGGCGGTCCTGATGGGCATCGGCTTCGGTCTGCTGAACGGCCTGCTCGTCAGCCTCGGCCAGGTCCCCGCGCTCGTCGTCACCCTCGGCACGCTGTACATCATCCGGGGCATCGACTCGATCTGGGTCGGCTCCCGGCAGATCACCGCGGCCGACCTGCCCGACGGGTTCGTCGACTTCGGCTCCGGCGGTATCTCGGCGGTGCCGTACCTGGCGCTGATCGCGGTGGCGGTGCTGGTGGCGACGGCGTACTACCTGAAGCACTTCGGCAGCGGCCGCGAGCTGTACGCGCTCGGCTCCAACCCGGAGGCCGCCCGCCTCGCCGGTATCCCGGTCCGCAAGCGGATCCTGGTCGCCTACACCTTCTGCGGTGCCCTCGCCGGCCTCGCCGGAGCGCTGTACCTGGCCCGGTTCGGCAACGTCGACTCCAGCACCGGCAACGGCTACGAACTCACCGTCGTCAGCGCGGTCGTGGTCGGTGGCGTCGTCTTCACCGGCGGCTCCGGCAGCGTCTACGGGGCGGCCCTGGGCGCCCTGCTGCTGACCTCCATCAACAGCGTGCTGCCCGCCCTCGGCGTCAGCTCGGTGTGGGTGCTCGCGATCAACGGCATCCTGCTCATCCTCGCCATCGCCGTGGACCGTGTGGTCGCGCTGCGGGTGGCGACCGCCCTGAAGAAGAGGAACGCCCGCCATGGCTGACTCCACGCTGTCGCGCGCCGTCCGCTGGGACACGGTCGTCGGCGCCCTCCTCATCGTCGTACTCCTGCTGTCCTTCGGTAGCGTCGACGGCTTCGGGAACGCGCTCAACCTGTCCTTCCTCATCGGCAACACCCTGCCGATCGCGCTGATCGCCCTGCCGATGACCCTGCTCGTGGTGGCCGGCGAGATCGACCTGTCGGTCGCCTCCACGGCCGGACTGTCCGGCGCGGTGATGGGGGCCCTGTGGAACCAGGGCATGACCATCGAGACGATCATCCCGATCTGCCTGGCCCTCGGCGTGGTCTGCGGACTGATCAACGGCCTGCTGGTCACCCGGCTCGGTCTGTCCTCCCTCGCCGTCACCATCGGTACCCTCGCCGCCTACCGGGGCATCGCGCAGATCGTGCTCGGCTCCGACTCGGTGACCGACTTCCCCACGCAGTACCTGGACTTCGCGGCCGGCCGCATCGGTGACAGCTTCGTCCCGCAGGCCTTCATCCCCTTCCTGGTCCTGCTCGTCATCGCCGTGGTCGCCCTGCATCTCACCCCCTTCGGGCGCTCCCTCTACGCGATCGGCGCCAGCGAGGAGGCCGCGCGGTTCGCCGGCATCCGGGTCAGGCGGCAGAAGCTGGTCCTGTTCACGGTGACCGGCCTGATGGCCTCCCTCACCGGCGTCTTCTGGGCCCTGCACTACGCCAGCGCCCGCTTCGACAACGCGACCGGCCTCGAACTCTCCGTGGTGGCCGCCGTGTTGCTCGGCGGCATCGACTTCGACGGCGGCAAGGGCACGCTCGGCGGCGCGATCGCGGGAGTCTTCCTGCTGGGCACGCTGCAGAACGTGATGAGCCTCCAGGACGTCTCCGCCCAGTCGCAGATCGTCGTCACCGGCGTCCTGCTCGTCCTCTCCGTGCTCGGCCCCCGGGTCGCACGTCAGATCTCCGTCGCGAGGGCCGGCCGTAGAGCAGCCTCAGCGCCGGTGCCAAAGGCGCCCACTCCAGCCTCCTGAACGGCTGGGCCCCCACCGCCGACCTCGTACACGCTCACCCGCCCGTCCCTCAGTGACAAAGGAACCCTCATGCGCAAGGCAACACTCCGCCGCTCCTGTGCGGCCCTCGCCGCCGTCACCTCCTTCGCCCTCGCCGCCACCGCCTGCGGCGGCACCACCAAGGAGGACGTCAAGAGCGACACCGCCTCGGCGAGCGCCACCGGCAAGGCCGACCCGAACGCCGAGCTGAAGAAGGGCCTGACCGTCGGCTTCCTGCCGAAGCAGGTCAACAACCCGTACTTCACCTCCGCCGACAAGGGCGGCGAGGCGGCCCTGAAGGAGCTGGGCTCCACCTACAAGGAGGTCGGCCCGTCCAGCGCCACCGACACCTCCGGCCAGGTCTCCTACGTCAACACGCTCACCCAGCAGCAGGTCGACGCGATGGCCGTCTCCGCGCAGGACCCGGGCGCCCTGTGTACCGCGCTCAAGCAGGCCATGAGCAACGACATCAAGGTCGTCACCTACGACTCCGACACCAAGCCGGAGTGCCGCAACGCCTTCGTCTCGCAGGCCAGCGCCGAGGACCTGGGCCGCACCGAGGTCCAGCTGCTCGCCGAGCAGATCGGCTACAAGGGCGAGATCGCGATCCTGTCGGCCGCGCAGACCGCGACGAACCAGAACATCTGGATCGACTTCATGAAGGACGAGCTCAAGGACCCGAAGTACAAGGACATCAAGCTCGTCAAGGTCGCCTACGGTGACGACGACGCCCAGAAGTCCTTCCAGCAGACCCAGGGCCTGCTCCAGGAGTACCCGAACCTGAAGGGGATCATCTCCCCGACCACGGTCGGCATCAAGGCGGCCGCGCAGTACCTGTCGGGCTCCAAGTACAAGGGCAAGGTCAAGCTGACCGGCCTCGGCACCCCGAACGACATGCGCAAGTACGTCAAGAACGGCACCGTCGAGGCGTTCGAGCTGTGGGACCCGGCGAAGCTCGGCGAGCTGGCCGCCCGTACCTCGGTGGCGCTGGTCTCCGGTCAGATCACCGGCCAGGAGGGTGAGACCTTCACCGCCGGCGACATGGGCGAGTACACCATCGGCAAGGACGGCGTGATCAGCCTCGGCAAGCCGACCGTCTTCAACAAGGACAACATCGACCAGTTCAACTTCTGATCCCTGGAGGGGTGTTGATGAAACGCGTGTGCTTCCTGCTGAAGGTCAGGGCGGATCGCCTCGACGAGTACCGCGAGCGGCACGCCGCCGTGTGGCCCGAGATGCTCGCAGCGCTCTCGGCCACCGGCTGGCACAACTACTCGCTCTTCCTGCGCGAGGACGGCCTGCTGGTCGGCTACTTGGAGACCGAGGACTTCGAAGCCGCACAGGCCGGCATGGAGGCCACCGACGTCAACGCCCGCTGGCAGACGGAGATGGCGCCGTTCTTCGAGTCGCTGGACGGCGCCCGCCCCGACGAGGCCATGAAGCCGCTCACCGAAGTGTTCCACCTGGACTGATCTCCCCGTATCTCCCTTCCCCGCCCCCCTTCCCCGCACCTCGCTCGACAATGGAGTCCCCGAGATGAAGAGACGTACGCTGCTCGGCGCCGCCCTCGCCGGTGCCGTGGTGGCCCCCGCCCTCGGCGCCACCACCGCCCGCGCCGCCGACCCCGGCCCCTCGGTCACCCAGACCGGCAACACGCTGCTGGACAGCCAGGCCATCTTCTTCGTGTCCTACGACGGCCTCGTCAACAACAACTCGTTCCAGAAGAACGCCCTGCTGACCTACAAGGGCTACCAGTACGCCGTCTGGTACACCGCCGACCGCAACGCCGTCGTCGGCCGCCGCGTCCTCGGCTCCGGCACCTGGTCCACCGTCAAGGTCGGCCACACCCTGCGCTACAACGACTCCCACAACGTCATCTCCATGGGCGTCTCCGAGGTCGACGGCCGTCTCCACCTCAACATGGACTCCCACAGCGACGGCTTCACCTACGTCAAGTCGGTCGCCGGGCTCATGGACAACCCGGCGGGGCTGAGCTGGACCACGAGCCGCTTCGGCGCCCCGCAGTCCACCCTCGACGGACTCGCCCTCACCTCGCAGTTCACCTACCCGCAGTTCATCTCGATGCCCGACGGCAAGCTCCAGCTGAGCTACCGCGCCGGCATCTCCGGCAACGGCCGCAACGCCCTCGCCGAGTACAACGGCACCTCCTGGACCAACCTCGGCGAGTGGACCAGCTCCACCGGCACGTACACCAGTGAGCACGGCTCCTCGACGGCCCGCAACATGTACCTGCACGGCATCGACTACGACCGCAACGGGCGCCTGCACGCCATGTTCACGTGGCGTGAGCAGAACGGCGCCGTGATGTGCAACGGCGGCGGCATCACCAACCACGACACCGGCTACGTCTACTCGGACGACCTGGGCCGCACCTGGCGCAACAACGCGGGCGCCGTCGTCGGCACCACCGGCGGCTCCGACAAGGTCTCCGTCACCGACACGGGCCTCGTCGTGGACGCGCTCAACCCGGACCACTCCCTGATGAACCAGGAGAGCCAGTGGACCGACTCCGCCGGCCGACCGCACGCGATCATCAGCTACGTCCCCGGCCGCTTCGGCCAGTGCACCACGAACTACGTCGCCGACCGCACGGCCAACGGCCGCGCCTTCCTCGTCCGCAAGAGCTCCTCCGGAGCCTGGGCGAAGACCGAGATACCGGTGCCGCTGAACTCCAGCCAGCGCACCAAGCTGGTCATGGACAAGTACAACAACGCCTACGCGATCTTCCCGTTCGGCCGGATCGCCGGTGCCTCGGCGGCCTCCGGGCACACCGACTGGAAGATCCTGTTCGACGGCTCCGGGCTCAACGCCTTCGGCGAGGTCGTGTTCGACGAGAGCCGGATCGCCCAGGACAACGTCCTGTCCGTGATGTACCAGGTGAAGTCGAGCGGCACCACACCGTCGGCGCTCCGCGTCATCGACTTCGCCCTGCCCGCCTGATTCCCGTACAACGGGAACGTTCCCGCGCCTGACTAGGCCATTCTCTGCGGTGGCCCGAAGGTAATGTGAACGCATGCCCGCCGCTCCGCACCTTCCTGGAGGTTCCCACCCCATGGCCCAGTCGGTGGGTATCAAGGACGTCGCCGCTGCCGCCGGAGTCTCCGTCGGCACGGTGTCGAACGTCATCAACCGGCCGGACTCGGTGGCCTCCGGGACGCGAGCCCGGGTACAGGCCGCGATAGACCGTCTCGGCTATGTCCGAAGCGAATCGGCGCGCCAGCTGCGGGCGGGGCGCAGCCGCATCATGGGGCTGCTCGTGCTCGACATGGGCAACCCCTTCTTCGTCGACGTCGCGCGCGGTGCCGAACGGGCCGCGCGCGACGCCGGGCTCGGCGTGATGGTCTGCAACAGCGCGCAGAGCGCGGGCGAGGAGTCCGACTACCTGTCGCTCTTCGCCGAACAGCGCGTGCGCGGTGTGCTCCTCACCCCCGCCGACGCCACTGGACGCAACATCGAGGCGTTCCGCCGCCACGGCATCCCCTTCGTCCTCGTCGACCGGGTCGCCGAGGGCACCACCGAGTGCTCGGTCTCCGTCGACGACGTCGCGGGCGGCGCGCTCGCCGTACGGCATCTGGTCGACGCGGGCCACCGCTCCCTCGCCTACGTCAGCGGACCGGCGGGCCTCAACCAGGTCCGCGACCGCCGTACGGGCGCTCTCAACGCCCTGCACGAGGCGGGACTCGGCGCCGACGCGCTGCGCGAACTGCCCACCGAGCGCCTCGACGTGGCCGCCGGCCGTGACGCGGGCGCCCGCCTCCTCGGCCTCGCCGACCGCCCGACCGCCGTCTTCTGCGCCAACGACCTGCTCGCCCTCGGAGTCCTCCAGGCCATGTACGCGGCCGGCGTGAGCGTCCCCGACGACCTCGCCATCGTCGGTTACGACGACATCGAGTTCGCCGCCGCGGCCGCCGTCCCCCTCACCTCCGTACGGCAGCCCGCCGTCACCATGGGCGCCCTCGCCGCCGAACTCCTCCTGGAGGAGACCGAGGCCGAGACCGCGCCCACCCCGCACGAACACCGGCGGGTCGTGCTCCAGCCGGAACTGGTGGTGCGGCGCTCCAGCCTCTCGGCGCGCTGAGCCGTCATTCAGTAGAGGTTCGCGGGAATTTCTTGATCCACGGGCTCGGCCGGGCGAAGAATCTGTGCTGGAGTGGACCACGGCCTGGAATCCGTCCGTTCAAGGAGCCCTGTTGTCCGTCAGCTACCGGCAGCCCGGTGTCGTCCTCACCGACCGTCGCTTCACCGTCCCCCTCGACCACGAACACCCGGCGGGGGAGCGGATCGAGCTCTACGCCCGCGAGGTCGTCGCGAGCGACAAGACGGATGCCGAACTGCCCTGGCTCGTCTATCTGCAGGGCGGCCCCGGCTTCGGGGCGAACCGTTTCATCGGCCGTGAGGCCTGGCTGGAGCGGGCCCTGCGGGAGTACCGGGTCCTGCTCCTGGACCAGCGCGGCACGGGTGCCTCCACCCCCGCCAACCGCCAGACCCTTCCGCTGCGCGGCGGCCCCGTCGAACAGGCCGACTACCTCGCCCACTTCCGCGCCGACTCCATCGTCCGCGACTGCGAGGCCATCCGCACCGAGGTCACCGGCGGCGCCCCCTGGGCCGTCCTCGGCCAGAGTTTCGGCGGCTTCTGCGCGGTCACGTATCTGTCCCACGCGCCCGAGGGTCTGAGCACGGTCGTCATCACCGGCGGACTGCCCTCCCTCGACGCGAACGCCGACGACGTCTACCGGGCCGCCTACCCGCGCATCGAACGCAAGGTCGACGCGCACTACGCCCGCTACCCGCAGGACGTCGAGCGGGCCCGGCAGATCGCCGAGCACCTTCTCCAGCACGACGTCGTCCTGCCGAACGGCTACCGGTTCACCGTCGAGGCGTTCCAGTCGCTGGGCATCATGCTCGGCCGCGGCGACGGCAGCCACCGGCTGCACTTCCTGCTGGAGGACGCCTTCGTCCGCACCCCGCAGGGCCCCTCCCTCTCCGACTCCTTCCAGGAGGAGGTCCAGGGGCTCCTGTCGTACGCGGGCCACCCGCTGTACGCGCTCCTCCACGAGGCGATCTACGGCCAGGACCCGGGCCCCACGGGCTGGGCCGCGGAGCGGGTGCGCCGCCGGTTCCCGCAGTTCGACGCCGCCAAGACGCTGACCGGCGACGGCCCGCTGCTGTTCACGGGCGAGTCCGTGCACCCCTGGATGTTCGACAACGACCCCGCCCTGCGCCCGCTGCGCGAGACCGCGGAGGATCTGGCCGAGGGGCGGGGCTGGCTGCCCCTGTACGAGCCGGACCAGCTCGCCGTCAACGAGGTGCCGGTCGCGGCCGCGATCTACCACGACGACATGTACGTCGACACGGCCCACTCGCTCCGGACGGCCGGCGCCATCCGCGGCCTGCGCACCTGGGTCACGGACGAGTTCGAGCACGACGGCGTACGGGCCGGGGGACCGCGCGTGCTGGACCGGCTGCTGGCGCTGACACGCGACGAGGAGTGAGCGCGGTCAGGCTGTCGGTGCTCAGGGCTACTGTGCCGATATGACCGACCCGCAGAAGGACCAGCCAGCCCCGCTCGAACCCATGCCCGACGACTGGCGGCGCGCCCTCGCCGTGGTGGCCCACCCGGACGACCTCGAATACGGCTGCTCGGCGGCGATCGCCGCCTGGACCGACGCGGGCCGCGAGGTCGCCTACGTCCTGGCGACCCGTGGCGAGGCCGGCATCGACACCCTGGAGCCCGCGGAGTGCGGCCCGCTGCGCGAGAGGGAGCAGCGGGCGAGCGCGGCCGTCGTGGGCGTGTCCGAGGTCGAGTTCCTCGACCACAAGGACGGCGTCGTCGAGTACGGCCCCGCCCTGCGCCGGGACATCGCGGCCGCCATCCGCAGACACCGCCCCGAACTGGTCATCACCCTCAACCACCGCGACACCTGGGGCGGGGTCGCCTGGAACACCCCCGACCACGTGGCCGTGGGCCGCGCCACCCTGGACGCCGCCGGCGACGCCGGCAACCGCTGGATCTTCCCGGAACTCGTCGAACAGGGCCTGGAGCCCTGGGGCGGCGTCCGCTGGGTCGCCGTCGCCGGTTCCTGGACCCCCACCCACGCCGTCGACGCCACACCCGGCCTCGACCGCGCGGTCGCCTCCCTCCTCGAACACCGCACCTACCTGGAGGCGTTGACGAAGAAGGACCCCGAGACATACGCACGAGAGTTCCTCACCGGATACGCGCGCACCACGGGGGAGCGGTTCGGCGGCAGACCGGCGGTGGCGTTCGAGCTGTTCCCTCGGTGACGGACGTCGAGGCGTAGCCGTCGTCGGGTTCAGGCGGCGAGGGCGTGGCTCAGGGTGCGCAGCGGGGCGACGACGCTGCCGTCCGGCAGGAGCTCACCGGTGTCGTCGAAGACGATGGTGCCGTTGCAGAGGAGGCTCCAGCCCTGTTCCGGGTGGGCGGAGACGATCACGGCGGCGTGGTGGTCGGGGCTGTCGGCGGTGGGACAGGCGGGCCGGTGGGGGCACATGATGTCTCCTCAGGGGATCCGTCCGAGGTGTCCACCTCAGTCGTAGCGAAGCTTGTTTTCGGTTGTATTAGAGACGCCTCCGCCCCCGAAAACTCATCGGTGAGTTCTCGTTAGGGTGAACCGTATGGAACAAGGATCCGGTGACGCCCTCAACCTGCGTGACCTGCGCGCGGACTGCGCCAGCTGCTTCGGCCTGTGCTGTGTGGCCCTGCCCTTCACCGCCTCGGCGGACTTCGCCGTCGACAAGGCCGCGGGCCGGGCGTGCGGGAACCTCGGGGACGACTTCCGGTGCGGTATCCACACCCGGCTCAGGGACAAGGGCTTCAACGGCTGCACGGTCTACGACTGCTTCGGCGCCGGACAGAAGGTCTCCCAGGTCACCTTCGGCGGCGAGAACTGGCGTACGGGCGGCCGCGAGCACGCCCGGCGGATGTTCGACGTGTTCCCGGTCGTACGCCAACTCCACGAACTCCTCTGGTACCTGACCGAAGCGCTGACCCTCCCCGCCGCCCGGCCGGTGCACGCCGACCTGCGCCGGGCCCTCGACGAGACCGAGCGGCTGACCGGGCAAACGGCCGAGGAACTGGGGAAGTTGGACGTCTCCGCGCACCGGCAGGGAGTCAATGAGCTGCTCCTGCGGGTCAGTGATCTCATGCGGGCGGGCGCCGGGCGCAAGCAGAACCGCCGGGGCGCCGACCTCATGGGCGCGCGCCTCAAGGGTGCCGACCTCAGAAAGGCCAACCTCCGTGGCGCCTACCTCATAGCCGCCGACCTGACCGGCGCCGATCTGCGCGGCGCTGACCTGATAGGCGCCGACCTCCGCGACACCGACCTCACCGACGCGGACCTGACCGGCGCCTTCTTCCTGACCCAGCCCCAGGTCAACGCGGCACGCGGCAGCGCCGGGACCCGTCTGCCGGCATCAGTCACCCGCCCCGCTCACTGGACGGCGTGACGGCGGCGAGGGCATCGCTCCACGTTCAGCCGCAGCCCGGCCGGCATCAGTGTCAGCCGCTCGGCCACCCGCAGCCGGTACGCGGGGTCCGGCCGCACCTCGTAGCGGCGCAGCAGCAACCCCAGCACCAAGGTGGCCTCGTGGAGCGCGAACTGGCGGCCGATGCAGGCCCGCGCCCCCGTGCCGAACGGCTTGAACGTATGCGGAGGCCGGGCGCGTACGGCCCCCGCGTCGAAGCGGTCCGGGTCGAACCGCTCGGCGTCCGCGCCCCAGACCTCCGGGTCGCGGTGCAGCATCGCGGCCAGTACGAGCGTCCAGGCGCCCCGCCGCATCGGATGGACTGCGCCCAGCACGGTGTCCTCGCGCGCCTCCCGGGAGAAGGCCGGTGCCGTCGGCCACAGCCGCAGCGCCTCGTCCAGCACCCGCCGCACATACCGCAGCTTCGCCACCTGCTCATAGCCGGGCCGCGCGGTGCCGCCCCACACCCGGTCCACCTCCGCGCGGGCGCGCGCGGCCACGTCCGGATGCTGGGCGAGGTAGTGCAGGGCGAAGGAGAGGGCGCCCGAAGTGGTCTCGTGACCGGCGATCAGGAAGGTGATGACCTGACGCCGGACGTTCTCGGCGGAGAGCCGCTCCCCGGTGTCCGGGTGCGCGGTCTCCAGCATGCGGTCGAGCAGATCACCGTCACCGGCGCCACCGATACCGCCACTCGACGACCGCCGCGCCCGCACCACCGCGTCGACCGTCTCGTTCAGATACGCCATGTCCGCCCGGTTGTGCCGGGCGGCGCCCCGCAGCAGCAGCGGGGCCAGCGGGTCGGGGACGAGGTTGCGGCGCTGGGCGTAGGTCAGCGTGCCGACCATCGCGGCGACGAAGGGGTGCGGCCTGGTGCGCTCGAAGGAGCCGAAGTCGTGGCCGAAGCCTGTGCGGGCGATCGTCTCCAGCGTCAGCTTGGTCATGTCGCCGGGCACGTCCACGGTGGCGCCCGCCGCGCCCGCCCGGTCCCAGTGGTCCATCAGCCGCTCGGCCACGTCGAGCATCATCGGGTGGTAGCCCGCCATGGCCTCCCGGCTGAAGCCCGGGGCCAGGACGTCGTGCGCCAGTTGCCAGTTGGGCTCGTGGTTGTACGCCGTGAAGAGCCCGTCCCCGGCCACCGGCCGCAGATTGGCGACCCCCAGGCCCACATGCTTGGCGAACCGTGACTCGTCCGCCAGCTCGGTCGCGAGCCCGGCGCCTCCCACGAAGACGATCTCCTTGCCGAACGCCTTCCGCCGGAAGATCGGCCCGAGCCGCCGCCCGAGGCGCAGGGAGTCCTGGATCGGCGTACGGACGTTCGTGCCGAGCGCGTCGCCGATGACGGGCAGCCGGTACGGCGGACGCGGTATGCGGTGCAGCTCGGGCCAGCCCAGCTCGGCGCTGCGGAAACCCCTGACAGCCGTGGGCCCGGTCGTCGCCGTCATGACCACATCTCCCTCGCGCGCACGCCGTACGAAGCTGTTGTACTCGGGTTCAATAGCGGGTCCAGTCTCATCCTGTTGTTGAACCCGCGTCAAGTAAAGTGCCGCCATGGCAGCCAAGCAGGGAGAGCGGCCGCGCCGACGGCTCAGTACCGAGGAGCGGCGCGAGCAGCTTCTCGCGGTCGGGACCCGGCTGTTCGCGGAGAGTTCGTACGACGACGTGTGGATCGAGCAGGTGGCCGAGATCGCCGGTGTCTCGCGGGGGCTGCTCTACCACTACTTCCCGAACAAGCGGGACTTCTTCGCGGCCGTGGTCGAGCGCGAGAGCGAGCGGATGCTGCGGATGATGACCCCCGCACCGGGTCGGTCGGCGCGTGAGCGGCTGGCCAACGGACTCGACGCCTTCCTCGCGTACGTCGAGGAGCACGCCCACGGCTTCCGGGCCTTCCATCGCGCCGACGCCACCGGCGACCAGACCGTGCGCAAGGTCTATCAGCGCGCCCTGGCCGCGCAGGAGGCGCAGATTCTGGCGGCGCTGGCGTCGGACACCGAGTTCGCTGCGGCGCTCGACGGGCGGCCGGAGATGCGGCTCGCCGTACGCGGGTGGCTGTCGTTCACGACGGCCGTGTGTCTGGAGTGGCTGAGGGGTTCCGAGTTGTCCCGGGAGCAGGTGCGGGACCTGTGTGTGCGGGCGCTTTTCGGAGTGCTCGCCGACTGAGTTCGGCTCGCTCGCGAGCCGTGTTCGGTTCGCTGGGGCGAACAGGGAGTTCACCCGACTGGCGGGAGGTGGTTGGCGTACGCCCGGATCTTCGATAGGTTAGGCAAGGCTTACCTAAGGGAGGTTTTGGGATGGGTGACCGTCACATCTGGACGGCCGCGCCCGCCGCGGCGGAGCGTGCCCGCTCGATGCTCGCGGCGGCGTGGTCCTGCGCGGTGACCGCCGAGGGCGGTCGCGAGGAGTTCGTCGGCGCGCACACCGTCACCGAGGACGGCCGGGTGATCCTGTGCGTCCCCGAGGACAGTACGCTCGTCGCCGCCGCGATCTGCGCGCCGCGTGGCGAGCCGTCCGCCGTGCTGGAGTTCGCCGACGTGGCGCCCGTCCCCGTGCGCAACCGTATCCGGGCCCGGCTCTGGCTCGCCGGCTGGTTCGCGCCCAAGGACGGGGACCTGGAGTTCCGGGCCACCCGCGTCGTGCTGCGCGAGCCGTCCGGCGCGGTCGTGGTCGACCTCGACGAGTTCGCCGCCGCCCGACCGGATCCGCTGGCCACGGCCGAGTCCCGGCTGCTGACCCATCTCGCCGACGCGCACCCCGATGCCGTCGAGCGCCTCACCCGGCTCGTCCCGCACGACAGCCTGCACGGCGCCGTACGCGTCCAGCCGCTCGCCGTCGACCGGCACGGCCTCACCCTGCGCATCGAGCGGGCACGCGGCAACGGCGACGTACGCCTGGCCTTCCACAAGCCCGCCGACGACATGGCGCAGCTCACCGAGCGCATGCACATCCTGCTCTCCCGGGCGAGCGCGGCGTCCTGCCCGGGCGCCCTACAGCGGCAGCGCACAGACGGCGACGGGTGACGCGAACGGCTCGCCCGCGCGCCGCAGTTCACCGGTCTCCGGGTCGACCTGGAAGACACTGACCGCGCTCGACCGCTGAAGCGCGGCGAACAGCAGACCGCCGCCCGGCGACAGGGCGATCTGGCGCGGGAAGTCCCCGCCGACCGGCACGGTGTCAAGGAGCTTCAGCCGGGCACCGCCGGCCTCGACCGCGTAGCGCGTCAGACTGTCGTGCCCCCGGTTGGCGAGATACGCATGCGAGCCGTCCGGCGTCACGACCAGCTGCGCCGGGTAGTTCGTGCCCGAACCCGTGCCCGTGGACTGCGGGGCGCCCGGCGTGAGGCGCCCGCTGTCGGGGTCGTACGCGCAGACCACGACCGTGTTGTCGACCTCGCCCGCGAGATAGGCGTACCGGCCCCCGGGATGGAAGGTGAGATGCCGGGGCCCCGCGCCGGACCGGGTCCGCGCCCGGGAGACCTCGGTGAGCGTGCCCCGGGACTCGTCCAGGCGGTAGGTGTACACCGTGTCGGTGCCCAGATCGACGGCCAGGACATGACCCCCGTCGGGACTGGTGACGATCTGGTGCGCGTGCGGGCCCTCCTGACCCGGGCCCGGCGCCGGACTGCTGTGCACGACCAGGTCCGTGCGCTCGCCGATGGCACCCGAGTCCTCGACGGGGTGCACGGCCACACTGCCCGACCCGTAGTTCGCGCTCAGCAGCCACCGCCCGCTCGGGTGCACCGACAGATGACAGGGGGCCTCGCCGCCGCTGCTCCGGCTGCCGAGAACCTTCCGGTCGGACAGCCGTACGGCGGTCACCCCGCCCTCCGCCCGCTCGTTCACGGCGTACAGCGTCCGGCCGTCCGGGTGAACAGCGAGGTAGGACGGGTCGTCGACCCCGGTGATCGTCCCCTTGCCCGTGATACGGCCGCTCCTGGCGTCGTACGTCGCCACGCCGATGCCGGTGCCGCCGCCCTCGGCCGAGGTGTACGTGCCGAGGTAGAGCGGTTGGGGGCCGGTGGCGGCGGGGGAGGGGGAGGCTGCCTCGGACGCGGCGCCCGCCGCGGCCTCGGATGCCGCCTCCGCCTCCGCCGACGGAGCCGTGGAGGGGTTCCGCGCGGGGGCCGGCGAGGTGGGCCCGGCCGTCCCGTCGGAGCCCGCGCAACCGGCCAGGGAGGCCGGTACGGCCGCCCCCGCCAGCAGCCCGAGGACGCGGCGCCTGCTCCAGCCGCCTCGGTCCCCTACCGCCTCACTCGTCATGCGTGCACCTCGGGTGTCGGTCGTCTCGGCCGTCACCACCTTGACGGGTGCGAGCGCCTCGACGCAAAGCACGACGGCGGACGTTGCGCGCCATGCAACGCCCGCCGCCGGGGTCTGTCACCGGCGGAGATGCCGTGTCGGCGACCGGACGCCGTACCTAAGTCGGCTGGGATGCCGTGCAGAGATCCGTAGCGGATGCCGTGCGAAGGCCCGCTACGGGACCTGGTGCCTGCCGAGGTCCCGTGGCCGTCTCCGCTACCAGTCGCCGTCCTGGATCGGCCGGCCCGGTGCGTCGCCGAGGGGCTTGACCTGGCCGGGGGTGGGTGGCTGCCACGGGTCGAGGTCGTCGCCGAGCCAGTCGCCGACCGGCTTCACGGTGCCGAGGGCGTCGGCCGGGTCGAGATCGTGGGCGTCCTGGTCGTAGTAGTCGAACCAGGGCAGCCCCGCCCGGGTGTACGCCGCGCGGTCCACCGGCGACGGCGGCGGGGCCTCCCCGGTGATCCGGCGCCACTCGGGCGGGGTGACGAGGTGCACGAAGATCCGCCCGGCCGGCTTCTCGGCCCAGCTGCCGCGCGGCCACGTGTCACGGTAGACCTCCTGGCGCATGGAACCGCCGACCCCGAGTCCCATCGCGGCGGGAGCCCGGGGCGGGGCCGCGGGGGCGCTGCGCGCGGGCGCCGCGCCCGGCGCCGCCATCGGGTACGCGGCGCCCGGAGGCATCGGCCCGCCACCCGGCGGAGGGGGCATGGGGGCGCCGGTGAACGGGGGTGGCATCGGTGCGGCACCCGGCGGCATCGGGACCGGGCCCGTGGCGCCGTAGCCGCCGTACCCACCGATCGGGCCGATGTTCCGCTCCCGCTGGGCGCGCAGCCGCTCCCCCTCACGCCACCCGGCGAGCTGCTTGTCGTTCAGCGGGAACGACTGCAGCTGGACCCCGCCGAACACCTCCTCGCCGGTGACCTGGCCCTCGACCGTGGCGCCGAGCCCGAGCGGGACGGCCACGAACTGGCGGACCGTGCCCTTGCCGGAGTTGATGCCGTCGAGCCACGGCTGACGCGGCAGCACCACATAGTTCTGCGGGTCACGGACGAGCGTGCCGCTCCACGGCTTGCCCGACACCGCGCACACCTTGCCGACGCCGACCTGGAGCGCGGCCGGTTCCGTGGAACCGCCGAAATGCAGCCACATCGCCTCGCGCAGATACACGGGGAGCATCACACCGCCGCGCGCCCGCATCTCCTCCGGAGCGGTGTGCGGGTGGTCCTCGACCCGACGGATCGGGAAGTCGCCCAGACCGGGCGGGAGTTGGTGGGTGCCCGTCTCGGGAAGGCGCAGGGTGCGCTTGAAGCGCACCTGTACACCGCCCGGCAGATGCAGTGTGGTCCCGTCGATCCGCACGGTGCCTTCGGCCATTCCGTACGCTCCCCTCGATATCGCGTGGTGCTTTGTCACCTGGTGCGACGTCCCTTGGTGCGACGTCCCTTGGTACGACGTCACTTAGCACGTCCGGCGGGGCCGGACCGGTTCCGCTTTCGCCGGAGGGGGCGCGGGATGCGTACGCGCTCGCGGAGGCGCGTGAGCCGGGGGGAGCGCTCGCGCTGTTCGCGGGTGCAGCGGTCGAGTTCCTCCAGGAGCCGCTGGGAGCGGTGTTCGGTGTCCAGCTCGTCCAGTATGCGGTTGACCTCCGTCAGCACGGCACCGTGCAGCTGCCACTGGTTCGCGTCTCGCTGGACCTCTTCGAGGAGCAGTTGGGCGAGCTTGTCGCGGGTCGTGGTGGCCGTGGACAGCTCCGCGGCGAGCCGGTCCTCCGCGGACTCGGCGCTGCGGGTGACGTCGGTGGTGACCAGTACGGCGAAGCTGACCACGGCGTCGCCGATCTCGGCGAGCAGCCGCTCGATGGCGGCCCCCACCTGGGCGGAGAACAGCGGACTCGGCTCCCGCTCCCGGGCGAGGTCGGTCAGGGTGCGGGCCAGCACCCTGAGGACCACCGTGCAGATCTCCAGCGTGTCCAGACCGGTGCGCAGTACGACCCGGTGCAGCAGACCTTCCCGTACGCGCGGATTGAGCTTCAGGCTGTCCTCGGCCTGTCTGAGGGCCGCGTCCACCTCGACGATGTCGAAGTCGAGCTCCCGGGCCTCGTGGAGCCGGGCCGCCGCGGCCTCGGCGGGGGTGCGGCCCGCGGCCTCCTCGCCCACGCGGATCATCAACCGCCGCATCCGCCGGGCCAGATCCTCGATGGACTCGCCGGCGGCCTCCACCCACACCGGGGGAGCGAGCAGGAAGTTGAAGGCGAGCCCGACGACCGCGCCGATCAGCGTCTCCAGGACCCGCGCCCACGCGGTGTCCCCGACCCGGGTCACCCCGAGCACCAGCATGGCGCTGATCGCCACCTCGGGCACGAACTCGCTCACCCGCACGAGATGCCCGACGGCCAGCGAGGCGAGGATGATCAGGCCGAGGCTCCACCAGGTGAGCCCCACCAGGGCGCTGAAGGCAATGGCGATGACGACGCCCGCCACCACCGAGTTCACGCGGCGGACACCGGTCGTGAGCGTGGCGTAGAGGGTGACCTGCACGACGAGAAGCGCGGTCAGCGGCGCCGTCAGGGGCGCCGCCTCCGAGCTGAACTGCAACGCCACCACATAGGCCACGGTGGCGGCCGCCGCCGACCGCACCGACTGCACGATCACCGGATCCTGCCGCCACTTCGCGACCCGCGTGCGAATCAGGGCCCACACACCACGTACGTCTCGCATCCTTGCGCTGTTCCCCATCCGCCGCGGTACCGAACTCCTGAACGGGGACCCTAGCCGCACGGGTGACTCCGAAGGAGGTCCTGATCCACCTGCACGACGTCGAGGCGGCGCGGCTGCTGAACCGATGGCGGGGGGCTCAGTCGTACAGCTTCTCCAGGAACGCGGACAGATTGCCCACCGTCCGGGCGATCTGCTCCTCCGTCGTCAGACTCTCCTCGAACCGGCTCCCCGTGTCGAGCGGCTTCCTGCCCCGGACATACAGCGAGCACGCCAGGTCTGCGCACATGTACACCCCCACCGAGTTCCCCTCCCGCCCGGCCGCGCCCGCCTTCCGAGCCGTCATCAACGACACCCCGTCCCCCCGGTGCGTCGTCAGACACAACGAGCACATGCTGCGATGCAGGAACCCCCGCCGCGCGGCGGGGAAACGCAGGGTGACGCCGACCAGTCGACCCGCCCGCTCGGTGACGAGATAACTCCGGTCGGGCGCCCCCGGGTCCCGCCATCCGAGGAAGTCCAGATCCTCCCAAGGCCGTCGCTCCAGATCACGCGGTATCGAGATCCGCTTCGCCTCGCCCTTGGAGCAGTTGATGAACGAGTTGCGGATGTCCTGCTCGGTGAGCGACTTCACAGTGGGTCCTTCAGGTGTGGGGGATGGATGGGAAACCTGCGGCCTGGAAACCAGGAACCTAGGGATACTAGGTTTCCACCTAAGGTACTCGGCGTTCTGGGAGGGGACCAACGGATTACTTCGACTTGGGCGCGCGTATCGCCGGGGACGTCACCCTGGAACTCCTGGTTTGGGCCGACCGGGCCGAGGTACCCGCGCCCGGTGCACGACAGGAGGGAGCACGCCGTGACCGATCATCGGCTGGAGGGTCCCGGCGAGCACGGTGACCCCGTACCGAGGGACCTGCCCGACCAGCAGGCGGGGGCGGGCGAGGACCCGTGGGAGGCGGCGCCGACGCGCGCCACCGACGACGAGGAGAACGCGGAGAACGACGAACCGGCCGCCGATACCACCGACGTCCCCGACACGGACGAGGCGGGGACCGGCAGGCAGGGCGCACCCCGGTCGGCCGCCGCCAACCCCCAGCAGCCCGTACCCGACGAGCCGTCCGGCTGACCCCGAGGTCTTCCACGGCCGCCCCTGAGACTCGGCGCCTCCCCGGTGGGACCCGGGGAGGCGCCGTTCACGGTTCACGTCGAGTCGAGCTGCTCGACCGCAACCGATTCGATCGGCGTACCCGATTCGATCGGCGCACTCAGCCGACCTTCCGCCCCCGCAGCGGCTCCGTCTCCGCCCCGGCCCCCTGTCGCATTCCTTCCAGGAACTCCTCCAGGACCTCCACCGCCGTGCGCTCGGGCCGCCAGCCCAGTTCGTCGCGGGCCTTGGTGCAGTCCATCAGCGGCAGCCGCAGTACGGCGTCGAAGAGGTGCGGGGAGGCGGGCAGCAACCGCAGGTTCCACGCGGCGGCGACCGCGGACCGGGCCGCGACCCTGGGCAGCCGCACCGCACGGGAACCCAGCACCTCGCTGAGCAGGGCGGCGTCCACGGGCGGCTCGGCCGCGAGGTTGAAGGCCCCGCGGACGTCGGTGTGCAGCGCCAGCCGGTACGCCTGGGCGGCGTCGTCGGTGTGCAGGGCCTGCACCGTCAGCCCGGGGATGTCGGGCAGGAACGGCAGCAGGTCGGGCCGGGCCAACGGCCCCGGCAGGAAACGCCCGCCGAAGATACGGCGCTGCTCGCTCGCCGACTCCCGCTTGAACAGGAACGCCGGCCGCATCCGTATCACCCGGACCCCGGGATGCTCGTGCTGGAAGGAGTCCAGCGCGCGCTCCAGATACGCCTTCTCCCGGCAGTACGCGGCGTCGGGCCATCCGTGCGTGGGCCACGACTCGTCGACCGCGTGATCCTTCGGCCCCGGTGAGTAGGCGCCGACCGACGAGGCGTGCACCAGCTTCGGGACCTTCGCCGCCGCCACCGCCTCGAAGACACGCATGCTGCCCAGCACATTGGTCCGCCAGGTCACGGCCGGATCGTGCGTCGGCTGGAAGGCCCAGGCGAGATGGACGACCGCGTCCGCCCCTTCGAACTCCTTGACCAGATCGGCCTCCTCGGATCCCAGGTCCACGGCCGACCAGTCCGTCTTCGCGGGCGCCCCGTCGGGAATCCGACGGGCCAGTCCCCGAATCCGACCGACCTCCGCGTCCTCCGCGAGCAGCCGCACCAGACTCGTCCCCACATTGCCGGTGGCGCCAGTGACCACGATCCTGCTGCCGGATTCTCCGTCCACCGCTGACTCCTCTCGCGCGCTTCGATTCCCGCAGGGCCGCCCACGAGTACCCGGGCCGGGCGGATACAGGCAGCCGCACCGGACGAGCCCACCGATGCCCGGCCACCGTCTTGCCCGCCACGGTCTTGCCCGCCACGGTCTTGCCCGCCACGGTCTTGCCCGAGCCACCCGCCACGGTCTTGCCTGAGCCACCCGCCACGGTCTTGCCTGAGCCATCCGCCACGGTCTTGCCTGAGCCACCGTCTTGAGGCACCGGCTCGCCCGAGCCACCGGAGCTCGCCCCTGCGACCGGCCTGGCCGATTCCCGCAGAAACCGGCCGAGCCCACGAGATGATCAGCCCATGACCGAGATCATCCTGATGTCCGACCCGAAGGTGGCGGCCGTACCCGTCCACGACTGCGACGAGCCGCTCGTCGACGTACGCCGGGACGGTTCCCTGCTGGTCGACGAGCGCAAGGTCGACACCACGGGCGCCTACGCCCATCTCCGCGCGGGCGTGCTCGACCGGCTGGTCAAGGCCCAGGCCCTGCTGCCGGACGGACTGCGCCTGCTGTTCGTCGAGGGCTACCGGCCGCCGTCCCTGCAGCGCCGGTACTTCGACGAGTACGCGGCCGAGCAGCGCGCCCTGCACCCCGACTGGCCGGCCGACCGCATCCGCGCAGCGGCCAGCCGCTATGTCTCCCCGCCCGAGATAGCCCCGCACTCCGCCGGCGCGGCCGTCGACCTGACCCTCGTCGACGCCGACGGGCGGGAGCTCGACTTCGGTACGCCGGTCAACGCCAGCCCCGAGGAGAGCGCCGGCGCCTGCTACACGGGGGCCGACAACATCACCGCCGAGGCCCGCGCCCACCGGGAGACGCTCGGTGCGGCCCTCACCGAGGCAGGGCTGGTCAACTACCCCACGGAGTGGTGGCACTGGTCGTACGGCGACCGCTACTGGGCCCTGATGACGGGGGCACCGGCCGCGCTGTACGGACCGCGGGAACTCGACGCCTGAGCCGCGTCAAGGCGGTCCGACCAGGTGGGAAAGGACCAGGTGGGAAAGGACCCGGTGGGAAAGGGCCAGGTGGGAAAGGGCCAGGTGGGAAAGAGGAAGCCCCGACCGGGACGGGGGAATCACGGTCGGGGCGGTCTGTGTGTGGGCGCGGATGGCGGTCGCCTCTCGGCGAAAGGCTCCACAGGGCTTCAGCCGAACGATCGTCCCTGTGGGCAAAAGGTGAGGCCCGGGGACACTGTCCCATCCGCACCCACGGCTGGTTCAACGGAAAAGTACCAGCGGGTGTTCCTTCCGCATCCGGACATCGCCGGTGAGCTGTGTCACGTCGCCCAAGGTTGCCCACAGCCGCTGTCACCAGGTCATTCCTCCCGGCCCAGTGGGCTCTCCTCCAGCGCGGCCAGCAGATGGGCCGGATTCCGGAACACCGCCTCCGCGCCGGCCGCCTCCAGCTCGGGCCGCGGAATGCCACCGCACAGCACCGCCACACACCGCACCCCCGCCCGGACGCCCGCCCGCATGTCCCAGACCGTGTCCCCGACGAACACCGACCGCTCGGCCGACGCACCCGCCAGCTCCAGGGCCTGCTCGACCGGATCAGGCGCGGGCTTCCCCTCGGCCACGTCATCCGCGCTCGCCGTCGCCATGACGGCGTCATCGGCCCCGATCGCCCGCCGCAACGCGGCCAGCTCCGCCCCGCCCGCCGAGGTCGCCAGCACCACGCTCCAGCCCTGCCCGTCGAGCCGCCGCAACAGCCGCCCCGCGTCCGGCAACGCGGGCAGCCGGTCGAAATACGTCCCGTACAGCGCCTTGTGCGCCGCACTGAGTGCGTCCTTCTCCTCCGGATCCCGCTCCTCACCCAGCAGATGCGTGATCAGGTCCCCGGACGCCAGCCCCACCGCCCGATGAATGTCATGCATGGCCACCTGATGCCCACCCTGCCGAAACGCCTCCCACCAAGCGACCACATGCAAATGATTGGTATCGACAAGAGTCCCGTCGACATCAAAGACAGCAGCCCGGCCCATGGCCCACCTTCCTGGAAACTCCGACATTCGCGCCCGACAGGGGCGCGGGGAACTGCGCGACCAGCCACAACACACCCCGCACCCGCCAAATCACCGAACCCCCCGAGCTCTCAGGCACCCCCCACCCCCACACGGACAGGAATCTCCCGAGCCCGAGCCCACCCCAACACCTCCTCCACCCCCCACGTCGTCACCACCCGCTCCGCCGGCACCCCACACTCCTCCGCCCGAGCACACCCATGCACCTGCCACGTCAGCTGCCCCGGCGCATGCGCATCCGTGTCGATCGAGAACAACACCCCCGCCTCCAGCGCCCGCCGCACCAACCGCCGCGGCGGATCGAGCCGCTCCGGCCGGGAGTTGATCTCCACGGCCGTCCCCGTCTCCGCACACGCCGCGAACACCGCGTCCGCGTCGAACTCCGACTCGGGCCGCCCCCGCCCGGTCACCAGCCGCCCCGTGCAGTGCCCCAGCACATCGGAGTGCGGGTCGAGAACGGCGGCGACCATACGGCGGGTCATCGCGCGCGCGTCCATCCGCAGCTTGGAGTGCACGGACACCACCACGACATCCAGCCGGTCCAGCAGCTCCGGTTCCTGGTCCAGCGACCCGTCGTCGAGGATGTCGCACTCGATCCCGGTGAGCAGCCGGAACGGCGCCCACGTCTCGTTGAGCGCGGCCACCACGTCGAGCTGCTCCCGCAGCCGCTCCGGGGACAGCCCGCGGGCGACGGTCAGCCGGGGCGAGTGGTCGGTGAGCGCCGTCCACTCGTGGCCGAGGCGCGCGGCGGTCCGACCCATCTCCTCGATCGGGCTGCCGCCGTCCGACCAGTCGGAGTGGACATGGCAGTCGCCCCTGATCAGCTCCATCAGCCGCTCGCCACCGCCCGTGAGCGGTGCCTCAGTTCCCTGTTCCAGTTTCCGCAGATAGCCCGGTACCTCCCCGGCCAGCGCCTCGCGCACCACCTGCGCCGTCTTCGGCCCGACCCCCTTCAGCGACTCCAGCGAGCCGGCGGCCGCCCGCTCGGCCACCTCGTCCGCCGACAGCGCGCCGAGCACGGCGGCGGCCGAACGGAACGCGCGTACGCGATAGGTGGGGGCCCGGTCCCGCTCCAGCAGGAAAGCGATCCGGTCCAGGGCCTCGACGGGATCCATGGCACCTCCAGCCTCCAGCCTCCGGCTTCCAGCGTCGCCCAGCCCCCGGGTACCCGCACGGCGGCCGTACGACCATGCGCGCCCCGGCCGTACGCACAAGGGCGCCCCCACGGCCGTACGACCGTGGGGGCGCCCATGGCGGTGGGGCGCGCCGGACTCACCCGCCCGGACCTCGCCCGGTCACCGACCGCCCGAACCGCTCTACGCTCTAGACATGACCGAAAGCGCGAGCCCCTACATTTCCCACCCCCGGGTCATGGTGCTCGGGGTTCAGCCGGGTACGCCGCCGTTCCGGATCGTGGAGATCGACGGCCAGGTGGTCGGCGAGGCGAAGACGATGACGGACGTGCTGCGGGCCGCGGCGGCGTACGGGATCGTCGTCCACGACCTCGACGACCCGGACCAGGTGCGCTGGGTGGGCGGCGACAAGCTCACTTGGAAGCTGCACTAGCCCCCTTGCCGCGGTTTCCGCGCAGGCGCTGCGTCCAGCCGCCGCGCGGCGCCTTCCGCTGGGCGGGCGCCTTCCCCTTGGCCGGTGCCTTGCCCTTGGCCGGCGCCTTCCCCTTGGCCGGTGTCTTCCGTTGGGCGGGTGCGGCGTCCGGCTCGCGCGGGACCCGGGCGTGCACCGCCCGCCCGAGCCGTCGGCCCAGCAGCAGATAGCCCAGCAGGGCACCCGCGGTGTTGAGGATGACGTCGTCGATGTCGAAGGCGCGCCCGGTGACGACCGCGCCCTGCACCAGCTCGACGAGCAGCATCATCAACGCGGTCAGGGCGGGCACGCGCAGCAGGCCGCGTGCCCCGGGCGCCAGCACTGGCAGCAGGATCCCGAAGGGCACGCCCAGCAGGATGTTCCCGCCGATCTGTTTGACCGCGTCGCGCGGGTCGGGATGGTGCCAGTAGAGCTCCAGGGAGCTGCCGGGGCGCAGGTTGCTGTGGGTGAGCGCCTCCGAGGCCGGGGACGGCTGGAGGGTGAGTCCGGCCAGTACCGCGCCGAACGCCACCATGGCGATGAAGGCCAGCGCCATCACCAGCAGCCGCAGGGGCCACGCCAGAGAGTGCCGATCGCGCGCGGTCCCCGGAGAACGGCGGCCGGAGGTCGTGGAACGGGAACGTGACGTGGTGCGGGAACGTGATGTGGTGCGGGCCATACAACCCTCCCAGTTTCAACTTCCCTCTGTCTCACGGTGGTTACCCACCGGTCAGGCCCCGTACGTCACTTTCACCTCCTTGAAACCGAGGGACGTCAGCAGCCCTTCGAGCATGTCGGTGGTGTTGGCCTCGGCGCGGTCCGTGAGCTTGCTGTCCTTCGCGGCGTCGCCGATGTGCTTGACGGCGAGGCGTTGCACGGCCTGTTCGCCGTTGGGGTTGTCCGAGAAGAGATCGCCGAGGCGGTCGAGGAGTCCGCGCTGCTTGGAGACGGCGTAGGAGTGCTCGGTGTCGAGGGCCGGCTTGCCCAGTTGGGCGTGCGGGAGGTTGATGGTGGCCGACGTGCGGTCGTCGTTGACCTTCACGTCGTTCTCGCCGACCTTGCCGAGGTCGACATAGGCGTCGACGGTGCCCGCGCCCACGTACAGCGTGCGGGTGCCGCGGAGCGCGTCCGGGAGGTACTTGGCGTCCTTCTCCAGGTCGACGACCACCTGGAAGTTGCCCGAGGCGGCGTCGTAACGGCTCATGTCCTGGATGGACTTCAGAAGTGTGGGGCCCGAGCGGTCGTGCTCCTCGGTGCCGAACACGTCGTCCAGCCCCCCGAAGACCAGCAGCCGCAGCGCGGCCAGCAGCACCACGATGAGGATGACCACGGCGGTGAGCAGCTTGGCCCAGCCGGGAAGACGCGTGCGCTTGATGGACGTCGTCATGTCGACGGTCCTCCTTCCTATTTCAACGAATGCCCTCAAAGACCTTGGAGGAACGCCGAGTTGGGGATTGTCACCAGTTCGCCGTAGATCCGGGGTGCCGCTCGTCCGGGCCGCCGTATCGAATAGGCGTACGCCGGGCGGCCGGTAGCGTGAGTCGCGCGGCCCGCAATGATCATGGACTGAACGGGTGGGGTCACCACGTGCCGGACGTGGCCTCGGGCTGTTCCAGGGCCGCGTCCAGCGAGGGGGCCGGCGGCAGCAGCCGGGCCAGGCCCGTGACCTTGAGGACGCGCAGGGTGAGCGGATGGGTGCAGACGAGGCGCAGTTCGCCGTCGCGGTCGAGCACCCGCTGCCGGGCGCGGTAGAGCAGACGCAGGCCGGAGCAGTCGAAGAACTCGACGTGCCGGAGGTCGATCACGATCCGGGCGCCGGGGCGGCCCGTCGCCGCGTCGAGGTGCGGAATGATCTCCGCGGCCGCCGCGATGTCGATCTCACCGTGCAGTTCGAGCACGGTACGGCCGCGGTGCGTGAGGACGCGGAGGAACCCGGTCCCGGGCGGTGTGGGGTCGCTCGACACGACGGCATCGCCTCCAACCGGACTGTGTGAGGGCAAAACCCGTCCCCGCCCTGCAAGTTACCCTCGTCAGGGTGAATTTCAGCATGTTCGATTGACATATGTCTTCGATTTCTCCGGCAATCCGTCCGGAGTTTCGCGTAGGACCGCCTACGACAGCGCGTGCCACGCCTTGGACAGCGCCTGCCGGAACTGGTCGGCCTGGTGCGCGGTGAGGTCGCTGATCATGCGTTCCTCCAGGTCGCGCATCGGCTCCGCGTAGTGGGCGAGCAGCTCGCGCCCCTCGTCGGTGAGCAGGATCAGCAGCTCGCGCCGGTTGCGCGGGTTGCGCTCCCGGCGCACGAGTCCACGGTTCTCGAGACTTCGTACGAGATCCGCGATGGACTGGGCCGTGACGAACGAGTCGCGGGCGAGCTGCGCGGCCGAGAGGCCGTCGTGCCGCTCCAGGACGGTGAGGGACGTGTACTGCAGGGCCGTGATCCCGGCCGGCTTCACCAGCTCGTCGAGGCGCGAGCGGACAACGAGCTCGACCTGCTTGACCATGTAGAGGAGGGAGGGGGGTGCCTTGGTGCCGACCATGAGGTCAGCGTAAGGCATTGACAGGAAACCTGTGTGTAATGAAACTGCGAACCAACAGGAATCCTGTTGGTTGAAGACTTAGCGATCAAGGCTGAGGAGTGGGCAATGACGACCACCTTCGAGAGCGAGCCCGGGCGGCTGTTCATCGGTGGACAGTGGCTTGAGGCGACTGACGGGGCACGCGCCGACGTGATCGACCCGTCCACGGGCCAGGTGGTCACGACCGTCGCGGAAGCGGGCGCCGCCGACGTCGACGCCGCCGTGCGCGCCGCGCGCGAGGCGTTCGACAGCGGCGCCTGGTCCGGACTGAGCGGCCGCGAGCGCGGCCGGATCCTGAACCGCGTCGCCCAGCTGATCCGGGAGAACGCCGACGACATCGCGGCCATCGAGAGCCGTGACGTCGGCAAGCCCATCACCCTGGCCCACGCCGTCGACGTGACGAACGCGGCCAACGACTACGAGTACTACGCCTCCCTCGCCTGGTCCCTGGACGGCTCCGCCCGCGACGTCCCGAACAACCGCCTCGCCTACACCAAGCGCGGCCCGATCGGCGTGGTCGGCGCGATCACCCCGTTCAACTTCCCGCTGATCCTGGCCGGCACCAAGATCGCCCCCGCGCTCGCGGCAGGCAACACGGTCGTGCACAAGCCCGCCGAGGAGACCCCGCTCAGCGCCCTCTACATGGCGAAGCTCCTGAAGGAGGCGGGTGTCCCGGACGGCGTCTACAACGTCGTCACCGGCACGGGCCCCGTCGCGGGCGAGGCGCTGCTGCGCAACCCGGGCGTCGACAAGATCGCCTTCACCGGCTCCACCGCGACCGGCCGGCACGCGGCGAGCGTCGCCGGCGAGGGCCTGAAGCAGGTCACGATGGAGCTGGGCGGCAACGCGGCCCACCTCGTCTTCGAGGACGCCGACATCGAGAAGGCCATCGGCGCCATCATCAAGGGCTTCGTCTTCAACACCGGCCAGTTCTGCATGGGCGGCCCCCGCCTGCTGGTCTCCCGCCCGGTCTACGACACCGTGGTCGGCATCCTCGCCGACGCCGTGCCCGGCGTGCCCATCGGCGACCCCCGGCAGCCCGAGACCGTCATCGGCCCGATGGCGGGCGAGCGGCACCTGAAGAAGGTCGAGGAGTACGTCGAGCTGGCCCGCAAGGAGGGTGGCCGCGTCGTCTGCGGCGGCGAGCGCCTCGACCTGAACGGCGGCTACTACTACAAGCCGACCGTCATCGCCGACCTCGCCAACGACTCCCGGGTCGTGCAGGAGGAGGTCTTCGGACCGGTCCTCACCGTGCAGCCCTTCGACTCCGAGGACGAGGCCGTCGAGCTGGCCAACTCCACGCCGTACGGCCTGGCCTCCGGCATCCAGACCACCAACCTCACCCGCGCCCACCGCGTCGCCGACCGGCTCCAGGCGGGCATCGTCTGGATCAACGACTGGCCGATGCTCGACCCCGCCGTGCCCTTCGGCGGTGTGAAGGCCTCCGGCTTCGGCCGCGAGTACGGCCCCGAGGCCCTGGAGTCCTACACCAGGGTCAAGTCCGTCGTCGTCTCGCTCGACTGAGCGCCTCCCCGGGATCACTTGTGAGCCGCAGGACCGTTCCGGCGGCTCACGGACAAACAAGGAGTTCATGAGCATGTCCACCACCACACGTGCCGCAGTGGTCGAGTCCGGGGGCGCGCCCTTCACTCTCTCCGAGGTCGTCCTCGACGAGCCGGGGCAGGGCGAGGTCCTGGTCCGTATGGTCGCCACCGGGCTCTGCCACACCGACCTGGGTGTCGCGAGCGGCGGACTGCCCTTCCCGCTGCCCGGCGTGCTGGGCCACGAGGGCGCCGGTGTCGTCGAGGCCGTCGGCCCGGGTGTCACCTCCGTCGCGCCCGGCGACCACGTCGTGCTGTCCTTCACCTCCTGCGGCGGCTGCCAGAACTGCCGTGACGGGCACCCGGCCTACTGCGCCACCTGGCTCCCGCTGAACCTGATCGGCGGCCGCCGCGCCGACGGCACCAGCACCATCAGCCGCGACGGCCAGGACCTGGGCGGCCACTTCTTCGGCCAGTCCTCCTTCGCGGAGCGGGCCCTGGTCGACGAGCGCGGCCTCGTCAAGGTCGACCCCGACGTACCGCTGGACTCCATCGCCCCGCTCGGCTGCGGTGTCCAGACGGGCGTCGGCGCCGTCTGGAACGTCCTGGAGCCCCGCGCGGGCAGCACTCTCGTCGTCCTCGGCGCCGGAGCCGTCGGCCTCTCCGCCGTGATGGCGGCG
This sequence comes from Streptomyces sp. CA-210063, assembly GCF_024612015.1. NCBI lineage: Bacteria > Bacillati > Actinomycetota > Actinomycetes > Kitasatosporales > Streptomycetaceae > Streptomyces > Streptomyces sp. CA-210063. The sequence goes on along the minus strand of NZ_CP102512.1, from coordinate 664,410 downwards.
GCGCTCACCCCCGCGACCACGGTCATCGCCGTGGACAAGGTCGCCGAGCGCCTGGAGCTGGCCAAGGAACTGGGCGCCACGCACACGGTGAACGGCGGCGAGGTCGCCGACATCACCGAGGCCGTCATGGAGATCACCGGCGGGCGCGGCGCCGACGGCGTCGTCGAGACCACCGGCAGCGTCTTCGTGCTCCGCAAGGGCGTCGACGCCCTCGCCGCGCGCGGCACCCTCGTCATCGTCGGCGCCCCGCCGTTCGGCACCGAGGTCTCCCTCGACGTCAACGGCATGCTCGGCGGCAAGCGCGTCGTCGGCCTCACCCTCGGCGACAACGAGATCCAGACCGCCATCCCGGTCCTCGTCCAGCTGGTCAAGGAGGGCAAGCTCCCGCTCGACCGGCTGATCAGCCGCTACAAGTTCGAGGACATCGACCAGGCGGTGGCGGACATGAGCGGCGGCAAGAGCATCAAGCCGGTCCTGACGTTCTGAGAGCTGGTGCCGATGGTCTGGCCGTCCGTGCCGACGTCCTGACGAGCCATCTCCCTCCGGGGCACGTCCTCCCCGCGTGACCCCGGCCCTGTGGGTGACCTGAAGACCAGGTCACCCACAGGGCTGTCGCGCTCACCGGCTGCGGTGCAGCGCGACCAGCAGTTGCCACGACTGGTCGGCGATCTCCTGCGGGGTGCCGTCGAGGAGGCCGTGCAGCCAGTCGGCGAGGACCCCCGCGAAGGTGGCCGCCACGGCCGAGGCCACCAGCGGGGCGTCCGCGGCGCCCGCGAGCTCGCGTTCGCGGAGGCTGTAGGCGCGCAGGTCCCGGTGCAGGACCCGACCGAGCGGCCCGCCGCCGCCGGGCGTCAGCAGGGCGCGGTACAGGGGCGCGTGCGGGGCAAGGCCCGCGAAGAACTCGGGCAGCGCCGCCGGCGCACGCACCGGGTCGGGGCGCCCGCGCCAGGCGTGCAGGGCCTCCACGGCCTCCCGTACGACATCGGCGCAGGCGTCGACGGCCAGCGCCTCCAGGTCCGGGTAGTGCACGTAGAACGTGGCCCGGCCGACCCCGGCCCGGCGGACCAGCGCGGCCACACTGACCTCGTGCAGCGGATGCCGGGCGCACTCGTCGAGGAGGGCTTCCCGCAGTTTGGCCCGGGTGCGGGCGGCCCGGGGATCCTCCGTGGCCCGGGGGTCCTCGGGAGTCATCCGGCGACGAGGACCGCGGCCAGGGCGAGTGCGCCGGGGAGCGCCTGGGCGACGAGGATGCGGCGGTTGGCGGTGGCGGCGCCGTACAGGCCGGCGACGATCACACAGGCGAGGAAGAAGATCTGGACGCGGTAGCCGGTCGGGTCACCGGCGATCAGGCCCCATACCAGGCCGGCCGCGAGGAAGCCGTTGTAGAGCCCCTGGTTGGCGGCCAACGAGGCCGTCCGCCGCGCCATCTCCGCGTCCAGGCCGTGGAAGCTCATTCCCGGCTTCTTCTGCCACAGGAACATCTCCATCACCAGGATGTACGCGTGCAGCGCCGCCACCAGCGCGACCAGCGCGTTCGCCAGGATCTCCATGGTCAACAGACTCCGTCGTTCACTTGATGCTTCCGAACTTCTTGGACAGGTGTCCACTATAGCTGGACGCCTGTCCAAGAAGTCCACTCGGGGGTGACCGTGGATCGTCGCCGACGACGGGATTGTCAGACCCCGCCGCTAGGTTCCCGTCCATGAGTGAGCAAGAAGTGATCGTGCGGCGCGCCCGCGCCGAGGACGTGCCGGGGATCGTCGTCTCCAGCTCCCTGCTGTTCGCCGAGGACGGCGGCCCCCGGGATCCGGCCCTGAACGTGGACTGGCCGCGCCGGCACGGCGCCGAGGCGTTCTCGGCCGCCCTCCAGGACCCCGGCCGGCTGCTGCTGGCCGCGCTCCGCGACGACGAGGTGGTGGGCCATCTGTCGGGAGCGATGTCCGGCCCCTCCGCCATGCGGCCCGTCGGATCGGCCACCCTGATGGCGCTGTACGTCCGGCCCGAGCACCGGCGCGCCCGGGTCGGCGCCCGTCTGGTCGACACGTTCGTGGAGTGGGCGAGGGAGCAGGGCGCGGTACACGCCGAGGTGACCGCCTCGGCGGCCAACGCGGACGGCATCCGCTTCTACGAGCGGGAGTCGTTCCGGCCCCAGGCGCTCACGCTGCGGCTGAACCTGTAGCGGACGGGTACCCGGGGAGCGTATGGGCGGCGGCGGACCTTCCCCCGCGCCCGGGATCCCGTACGGAGGAGACATGGCACTGGTACAGGCGGGCCTCGTGGTGCTGGACTGCGCCGAGCCGGAGAAACTCGCGGTGTTCTACAAGGAACTGCTCGACGCCGAGGAGACGGACGCGACCGCCAACCGCGTCGAGATCGAGGGTGCCTGCGGCGCCCGCATCGCGTTCCGCAGGGACGTCAACGCCACCCCGCCCAGCTGGCCCCGCCCCGAGAACTCCCTCCAGGCCCATCTCGACTTCTACGTCGAGGACCTGGACGAGGCCGAGCGGCGGATCGTCTCCCTCGGCGGGCGCCCGGTGGACACGAAGGAGGCGGCCGGGCCGTTCGAGGAGCGCGGCTACTCCGACCCGGCGGGCCACTCCTTCACCCTGCGCCGGAAACACCCCACGGCGCCCAAGCAGGGCTAGGGCCCTTCTGATGGATCTCCGCGGCGTCCGGCACGCACTCTCGCCGCACGGCGTGGAGGGACAGGTGGCTCCGCCACATGACCCTCCACGCCGCACGCCGAGCGCACGCACCGGACGCCGCTCCTTGACGGGCAAACCTCGGCTGACGCGGCACTAGAAGCATCCAGGGCCCGTCCGTCCGGTGGCCCAGGACCGGGCCAGCGGACGGACGGGCCCTGAGCGTCAGTCCCTGCCTTCCTTCTCGGAGGCAGGCCACACCCCGGTGGACCGCTCGATGGCCTTCGCGCCCGTGCGGTCCACCGCGCTGCGTACGACCGCGAAGATCGCGCCCTGGATGGCCGCCGCGAGCAGGACCTCGCCCCAACCGCGATCCCGGTCCAGTGCGTCGGGCGCGTCGTCCTCGTTCCGGATCGCCTTCCATGTCTTGCGGAACGCCGCCGAGGCCAGCGCACCGCTCACCCAGCCGAGGGCGAAGCCGAGGGGCTGGTAGGCGAGGGGGAGCTTCTTCTTCTTGGACATGTGGTCTGCCTCCTTCACGTGGTGATGTCGCCGACTCAGGGACGACCCTTGGCGGCCACGACCTCGGCGGCGGGCACCGGCCCCGGCGGCGTTCCGTCGCCGAACGGGCTGCCGCCCAGGTCCTCGCGGCCATGCGGCGTGAGCCAGCCCGCCAGATCGGGCCCGAGCGGCACGATGGCGGTCGGGTTGATGCCCGTGTGCACCTGGTAGTAGTGCCGTTTGATGTGGTCGAAGTCGACGGTGTCACCGAATCCGGGGGTCTGGAAGAGATCACGGGCGTACGCCCACAGCACCGGGTCCTCCGCCAGCTTCCAGCGGTTGCACTTGAAGTGACCGTGGTAGACGGCGTCGAAACGCACCAGTGTGGTGAACAGCCGGATGTCCGCCTCCGTGATCGTCTCCCCGACGAGATAGCGCTGCCGTGCCAGCCGCTCCGACAGCGCCTCCAGCCGCCGGAACACCCCGGCGCAGGCCTCCTCGTACTCCTCCTGCCCGGTGGCGAAGCCCGCCCGGTACACCCCGTTGTTGACGTCCTCGTAGACCTCCGTCATCACCGTGTCGATCTCGTCGCGCAGGGCCGCCGGATACAGGTCGGGCGCGCCGTCGCGGTGCAGGTCCGTCCACTCGGTGGCGAGGTCGAGGGTGAGCCGCTGGTAGTCGTTGGTGACCAGCTCGCCGCTCGGCACGTCGACGATCGCCGGGACGCTGACCCCGCCCGGATAGCCGCTCTCCCGCGCGTCGTACGCCTCCTTCAGGAACCGGATGCCGAGCACCGGGTCGCGGTCGCCCGGGTCCAGCGTGAACCGCCAGCTGCGGTCGTCCTGGATAGGGTCGGCGACCGCCATCGACAGGGCGTCCTCCAGGCCCAGCAGCCGCCGGGAGATCACCGCCCGGCTCGCCCAGGGGCAGGCCCGGCTGACGGCCAGCCGGTAGCGGCCCGCCTCCACGGGCCACCCGTCCCGGCCGTCGGCGGTGATCCGGTCCGTGAAGTGACTCCTGGACCGCTTGAACGCCTTCCTGCCGTACGCCTCGTTGCCCTCGCCGACACTCATGCCGCCCGTCCTCTCGATCGGTCCGGATACATGTGTCCTGATGAGAGTTCCCCGATTTCCGCGACCCCCACGGTGTGAGCGCGACCGGTCGGGGCAATCGGCGAAGGTGATGCGGACACCAGAAGACACGGAGACGACGGACGACCAGGACGGGGCGGTTCTCGAAGGGCCGGAACCGCACGAGGAACGGAAGGACCGAGCGGACCGCAGGACCCGCGTCACCGTCCTCGTCGCCCTCGGCGCCAACCTTCTGATCGCCGTCGCCAAGACCATCGGCGGGCTCCTCGCCGGATCGCCCGCCCTCCTCTCGGAAGCCGCCCACTCGGTCGCCGACAGCATGAACGAGGTCTTCCTCCTCGCCGCGCTGCGCCGCAGCCGCCGCCCCGCCGACAGCCGGCACCCCTTCGGCTACGGCAAGGAGCGCTTCTTCTGGTCCCTGCTCGCCGCCGTCGGCATCTTCGTGATGGGCGGCTGCTTCTCCTTCTACCAGGCGATCCACGCCCTGACGACCGCAAGCGAGGAGTCCTACGACGGCTATGTGGCCGGCATCGCCGTCCTCGGCGTCGCCCTTCTCTCCGAGGGCGCCTCACTGCTGCGAGCCCTGCACCAGGTGCGCCGGCAGGGCGGCGGCGTCGACGGACTCCGGGACCCGGCCCTGCGCACGGTCGTCGCCGAGGACGGCACGGCCGTGCTCGGCGTGACCCTCGCTATCGCCGGGATGGCCCTGCACCTGGTGACCGGCCAGGTGATCTGGGAGGCGTCGGCCTCGTTCGCGATCGGGGCGCTGCTCGTGTACGTCGCCTACTGGCTCGGCCGGGACGCCCGCGAACAGCTCATCGGAGTCGCCGCCGATCCCGAACCCAGCCGGAAGATCCGCTCCCTGCTGGCGGCGCAGCCCGAGATCGACACCGTCGAGGCCCTGCTCACGATGCAACTCGGCCTGGACTCCACCCTCGTGGCCGCCCGCGTCGACCTCGTCCCCGGTCTCGACAGCGAACGGGTCGAGGAGGTCGCCGTCCGCATCAAGCGCTCCATCGCCCATGTCGTCCCCGAGGCCGACCAGATCTTCCTCGATGTGACGGAGAAGGCGGGGCAGGTCGAGTGGGCAGGGGAAAGCCCCGCCGCGACGGGGGAACGCGGCGGGGCCTGAGGTTCGGGTGCCCGGTACCCGATGGATCATGCGCAACCCGTAGAAGATTTTTCCGCGGGTCTTCCGGCGGACCCGGGCCGGGCGTTCTACCCGTCGGCCGGCTCCAGCACGAAGACGGGTATCTCCCGGTCGGTCTGCTTCTGGTAGTCCTCGTACGGGGGATAGGCGGCGACCGCCCGCTCCCACCACACGGCCTTCTCGTCCCCGGTGACCTCACGCGCGGTCAACTCATGCCGTGTGGGCCCGTCCTGGAGTTCCACGTGCGGGTCGGACTTGATGTTGTGGTACCAGACCGGGTGCTTGGGCGCGCCGCCCAGCGAGGCCACCACCGCGTACTGCCCGTCGTGCTCCACCCGCATCAGCGGAGTCTTGCGGATCTTCCCGCTCTTCGCACCGCGCGTGGTGAGCACGATGACCGGCAGGCCCGTGTCCCGCAACGTCGTCCCCTTGGTGCCGCCCGAGCTCTCGTACAACTCGACCTGCTCACGCACCCACTGCGTGGGGCTGGGTACGTACTCACCCTCAAGAGGCATGGCAACCGTCCCTTTCTGTCGCGTACAGACCCTGTCCCCGCATTTCAACACCCGACCCTTCCGGATTCATCCTCACCGTCGTGAAGTGTGCGGCTGCTGCTGCCACTTCACTGACGGAAGCCGGAGAGAAGAGGCGACGGCTCCAGCATCAGCACCGCCAGCACGGCGATCACGGCACTCGACAGGAGTCCGGTCACCAGCCGTCCCCGGTGGCCGGTCAGCGCCCGGCCGAGCAGCGCGCCGCCGCCCGCGAGCAGGAGCTGCCAGCTGGCGGACGCGAGGAACGCGGCGAGGACGAACACCGTCTGTTCCAGGGGGTTCACGGCTTCGGCGGAGCGGCTGCCGAGCACGAGCGCGGCGAAGTAGACCACCGTGGTGGGGTTCAGGAGGGTGATCCCCAGCAGGACGACGTAGGCGCGTGCCGGGCCGACCGGGTCCTGGCGCGGGCGGGTGGTGAGCCGGCGAGTGCGGTACTGGCGAAGGGCCGTGACCGCCCCGCGTGCCGCCAGCGCGAGGAGCACCAGGGCGGACGCCCAGCGCAGGGGCTCAAGGACCGGTCGCAACGCGGCGGCGAGGGCCGTACCGCCCACGGTGGCGAGCAGGGCGTACAGTCCGTCGGCCGTCGCGACGCCGAGCGCGGCGCAGGCTCCGGTCCGCAAGGACGTACGGGCGGTGAGGGAGACGAGGTAGGTCGCGACCGCCCCGACGGGGATGGCGATGCCATAGCCGGCGAGGAGGCCCGCGACGAGCGCGGCCGTCACGACCGGGGCGGTGTCGGCCCCCACGGTCGGCCGGACTGCTGCTGACCCCGCACGCGCGACGCGGTGGCGAGGGTCAGGGGCAGGAAGGCGTCGTTGATGAGCATGGGCAGATCCTGGGGGCGGGTGCTCCGCCCCCGCAATCGAATTACCTCTTGACCGGGATTCCCGGTCCGCCTCAGGCCTTCGGGCGGCGACCGCTGCGCCGGGGGGCGGGCTCGGCGCCGTTCAGCAGGGTGCGGCGGCGCTCCTCGCCGTGCTCCTCGACCTGGAGCACGACACTGCGCAGCCCCTCCGCGAGACTCCGGCACTCCGTGTCGCTGAGCTGCCCGGTGACGAAGGCCTCCTCCTCGTTGAACGCCGGGAACACCCGCTGCATCAGCTCCTCGCCCTTGTCGGTGAGGGCCAGCAGGACCAGCCGTCCGTCCGTCGGGTGGTCCGCCCGCCGCACCAGCCCACGTGACTCCAGCGTGCGGACCACCCCCGTGAGCGTGCCCTTGGAGATGCCCGCCTCCTCCGCCACGTGCCGGGTCTCGGACTCGCCCCACACCCACACCACCCACAGCACCACGAAGGCCGTCCAGGTGAGGTCGCAGCCGCGCAGCACGGAGTTCTCCAGGTGCTGCCGCACCGCCGAGGCGGCCCGGTAGATGTTCGCCACCGCCGCCATCTGGTCCCGGCGGATCGGGAAGTCCCCCAGTTTCGCCGCGGCGAGCTTCTCGGCTTCGGTGATGGATCGCTGGCCGGGCACGGGCGCTCCTTCGGTCTCACGGCCGGACCGGACGGCCATGTGCGGCGGCTCCTCCGGTCCCGGCTCGTCATGCGTGCGGACATTGAATCGTGCGGTCGTTCGGTCGTTCGGGATCAAATTGTACGGAGGGAAGGGAGCCTCTCATGACGCGTTCGGCGTACCCTTCGCCGTGCCCTTCGGCGGGCGCGGCGCCGGCCGCCTCGCACCGCCCGCTCAGCGCTCGAAGACCACCCCGCCGTCGAACACCGTCATGTCGACCTCGACCCGGGTGAGGTCACGCGGGTCGAGGTCCAGCAGCGGCCGGTCCAGGACGCACAGGTCGGCCACCTTGCCCACCTCCACGGACCCCTTCCACTCCTCGGCGAAGTCCTGCCGCGCCGGGTTGATCGTGTACGCCCGCAGTGCCTCGGGGAGTCCCACGCGCTGCTCGGGGCCGCTGACCCGGCCGCCGGCCTTCGACTCACGCAGCAGCATCCCGGCGACGCCCTGCCGCCAGTCGGGCTCGGTGATCGGCGCGTCCGAGCTGGCGCAGACCGCGAGTCCCGCCTCGAAGGCCGAGCGGACGGGCCACTCGTACGCCGACCGCTCCGGGCCCACCACCTCCTCCATCAGATCGGAGATCGTCCACTTGATGGCCGGGTTCATGTTGACGCCGTATCCCTGCTCGGCCAGCCGGGCGAGGCTGTCGGCGCTGATGAAGTCACCGTGGATGACGTAGTGCCGGGCGTCCGGGCGCGGCGCGGCCTCCTGCGCGGCCAGGAACGCGTCCACCACGATGTCGATGGCCCGGTCGCCCGTCACATGGACGCCCAGCTGGTAGCCCGCCTCGTGGGCGACGCGGATCATGTCGAACAGCTCGTCGACCTGGAGTTCGGCTGTCTGCCCGTGCACGCACAGGGAGCCGTGGCCGCCGTCGAGGTAGGGCTCGTTCATCCAGGCCGTACGGTTCGGCGGCACCCCGTCGGCGAAGATCTTCACGCCGATGGCGTTCAGCAGCCAGGGGTCCGCGGACTCGGGGCGGTGGAGCTCGGCGAGGCCCTTGCGGACGTCGTCGGCGGAGCCGCCCATGGGCGCGGGCAGGAGGAGGACGCTGACCCGGGCGTGCAGGCCGCCGGTCGCGGCCAGATCGGCGTACGCGGTCCAGTTGTCGGTGCTCAGCCCGCCGAACAGGGTCTCCGAACCGCCGGGGCCGAGGCCCGGCTCGGTGTAGCTGGTGATGCCGCGCGTGTGGAGTTCGGCGACGACGTTCCGGATGGCCTGGCGGCGCTGCGCGACGGTGGGGGAGGGCAGGGCGGCCTGGAGCAGGACCCCGGCGGCCTCGCGCAGGATGCCGGTGGGCCGGCCGGCGGCGTCGCGGTCGATGACTCCGCCGTCGGGCGCCTTCGTGGCGGCGTCGATCCCGCACCGGCGCAGCGCCTCGCTGTTGGCCCACACCATGTGCTGCGAGAAGTCGGTCAGACAGACGGGGTGGTGGGGCGCCACCGCGTCCAGGTCACCGCGGTGCGGGAGCCGGCCCGGATCGGCGAGGCACTCGGCGAGATAGCCGGGGTCCCAGCCCAGGCCGACGATCCACTCGCCGGGCGCGGCGGCCCGCGCCGCCCCGCCCACCACCCCGGCGATGTCGGCGATCGAACCGACCGCAGGATGGCCGACGTCGAGGGCGAACGGCGGCTTGGCCAGCCCGTGCGCGGCGCCGTGCAGATGCGAGTCGTTGATGCCCGGCAGCACGGTCCGCCCCGCCAGCTCGACGATCCTCGTCGCCGGCCCGGCCAGCGCACGCATCTCGGCGTCCGCGCCGACCGCCACGATCTCCCGGCCGCGCACGGCCACACCCTCGGCGACCGTGAAACCGGCGTCGACGGTGAGGACCTGACCGCCCGTCAGGATGAGGGAGGGGGAAGTGTCGCTCACGAGGACCTCTCTGGGTTGTCCGAACAAGGGGGGAAGCGGAGTCGTCATCGAGTCGCCCGTGGGCCGAAGTACGCGAGCGCGGCGCCCGCCACCAGGGCCACGCCCTGGGCCATCTGCTGCCAGAACGTCGGCACACTCAGCAGGGTCAGCCCGTTCTGCAGGCAGCCCAGGAACAGCACGCCGAGCAGCACACCGAGAACCGAACCGGAGCCGCCGCTCAGCGCGACCCCGCCCAGCAGCACCGCCGTGAGCACCGCCAGCTCGAAGCCCGCCCCTGAGGTGCCCGCGACCACGCTGTCCAGCACGGACGCCTTGATCGCCCCGGCCAGCGCGGCCGCCGTACCCGTGACCACGAACAGCGCGAAGGGCGTACGGCGGACATCGATGCCGGACAGATACGCGGCCTCCCGGTTGACCCCGATCGCGAAGACGTGCCGCCCGGTCGGCGTGTACGCCAGGAACAGCGCCCCGGCGACGAGCACCACCCCGGCGAGCACCACGGGCGCCGCGATCCCGGCGATCCGGGCCCCGCCCAGCCACGCGAAACCGTCCCCGAACCCGCTCAGCGGCAACGGGAAGAGCTGCTGCGCCAGTCCCCGTACGGCCGCCAGCATGCCCAGCGTCACGATGAACGGCGACAGCCCCAAGTAGCAGCAGAGCACCCCGTTCACCACACCGACCGCAGCGCCGACGGTCAGCGCACCGAGGACGGCGACCACGGGGGACTGCGCCTGCTCACCCGCGAGCCAGCCCGCCGTCACCGCCCCGAGCGCCAGCGTCGAGCCCACCGACAGATCCAGATAGCCGCTGATGACCAGCAGGGCCAGCGGTACGGCGACGATCGCGAGGGCGGCCGCGTCGGTGGCGATCCCGCGCAGATTGCCCGGGTCGAGGAAGCTTCCCGTGGACAACTGGAACACCAGCACCAGCAGAGCGAGAACGACGATCAGAGGCTGCCGCCGCACCGTCACCAGCCCGTGCGCGGCCAGGGCGCGGGGGCCGGGGACGACGCGTTCGGCGGCGGTCGCGGTGGTCATGCTGCTCCTTCGTGGGGCGGGGTGTGCGGGGGCGCCGGGGCGGCGGATCCGCGTGGTGCGGCTGGATCGCCGTCGGGCGCGCTCGGTCGGGGCGGGGTGGCGCCGGCGGTGCGCCGTGCCGGTGGTGCGGCCGGATCGCCGGCCGACGCGGGGTGTGGCTGTCGTGCCGTCGGCCCCGCGTCGTGGACGGCCGCCAGCAGGGCCTCTTCCGTGAGGTCGGGGCCGGAGAGTTCGCCGACGATCCGGCCCCGGTCGACGATCAGACAGCGATGGGCGAGTGAGGCCGCCTCCTCCGGGTCGCTGGAGGCGAACAGCACGGCGGTGCCGCGCTGTTCGGCGAGCGTGGCGACGACGTCGTAGATCTCCTCGCGGGCACCGACGTCGACGCCCTGGGTCGGCTCGTCCAGGAGCAGGACGCCGACGGCACGGGCCTCGTTGATCCACCGGCCGAGCAGCAGCTTCTGCTGGTTGCCGCCGGAGAACGCCGAGGCCGGCAGTGCCGGACGCGTGGGCCGCAGCCCGACCGCCTCGGCGAGCGAGTCGAACACCCGCCGCTCCGCGCCGAGCGCCCGCACTCCGCGCCGGGCGAGGGTGCGTACCGAAGGCAGCAGCACGTTGTCCTGCGCGCTCAGCCCCGGGAGCAGTCCCTGTGCGCGCCGGTCCGCCGGCACGAGCGCGATCCCGGCGGCCAGCGCGTCGGCGGGCCGGGCGGGCGAGACGGCACGGTCTCCGACGCGGACCGTCCCACCGGCGACACGGCGCCTGCCGAACAGCGTCTCCAGCACCCGCGTTCGCCCGGACCCGATCAGCCCGTACAGCCCTACGATCTCGCCCTCGCCGACGGTCAGGTCGACCGGTCCGAAGCCGGGGCCGCGCAGACCACGCACGGTGAGACGGGCGGTGAGGGGTGCGCCGGGGGAGGAGGGCGCCATGGTCCCGGCGGGGGCGGTGACGGATCGCCGGGGGCGATCGTCCGCTTCCGCTTCCGCTTCCGCGGCGAGGCCGTCTTCGCGGTGGCCGGGCCCGGCGGTGCCGTGTTCCCCGTGACGGGCGGTGTCGTGGTCCGTTCCGCCGGCGGCCCCGATGGCCGTGGCGGCCGCACCGAGGGCGGCACCCGAAGCGCCACCGTCACCGCCACCGTCACCCGCAGTGGGCGTCGCCCTGCTCGCCGAGGCACGAGCAGAGGCCGGCCCGGTCCCGGCGGAACCCGCCGACACGGCTCCCCGTCCACCCGTGATCGCCTCCACCAGCTCCCGGCGATGGTGACCCCCCGTCGCCGAATGATGAGCGACCCGCCCGTCCCGCAGCACGGTCACCGCGTCCGCCAGCCGTTCGACCTCCGCCAGCAGATGGGTGACGTAGACGATGGCGAGGCCCTGGGCGCGGAGGTCTTCGACGCGGGCGGCCAGGGCGTCGCTCTCGGTTCCGGAGAGGGCGGCCGTGGGCTCGTCCAGGACCAGGACCGAGGCGCTGCGGCTCAGGGCTTTGGCGATCTCGACCAACTGCTTCTGCCCCATGGGCAGTTCGCCCACCCGGTCGCGGGGCGAGCAGCTCGCGGCGACGCGGTCGAGGAGTTCGGCGGCCACCTTCTCCTGGGCCCGGCGGTCGATCCGGCCGTATCGCGTCCACTCCTGGCCGAGGAAGATGTTCTCGGCCACGGTCAGGGAGTCCACGACGCTGAGCGTCTGGAAGATGATCGCCACCCCGGCCGCGATCGACTCGCGCGGGCTGAGCCGGGTGTACGGGACACCTCCCACCCCGATCGTCCCCGCGTCCGGCGGGAACGCGCCGCCGAGGCACTTGATCAGGGTCGACTTGCCGGCGCCGTTGTGCCCGAGCAGGGCGTGCACCTGCCCGGCGGGCACGGTGAGGTCGACCCCGTCCAGGGCCCGGACCCCACCGAAGGACTTGCTCAGCGAGGTGATCCGCAGATTCGGCGGGTTGGCCACGTCGGTAGCGCTGATCGCGCCGGTAGTCGCCCCGCCCGTGTCGCTCATGTCGGCCATCGCGCGGCCCTACCCGTTCTGGGCGAGCAGCGCGTCGATCTCCGCCGTGTCGCCGCGCTGGACCAGCTTGACCGGCACCTGGACACTCGGGTCGGCCTTCCCGGCGGCGACCGCGAGCGGCACGTCGACGATCGCGTTCGCGATGTCCTGCGGGGCGAGGGCGGAGGACGCCCGGTAGAAGGTGCCCTGCTTGATGGCGAGAAGGGAGGGGGCCGCACCGTCCTGGCCTCCGACGAACGTCTTCTTGTCACCCGCCTTCCGCCCGGCCTGCTGCAACGCCTTGAAGCCGCCGTACGCCGCCGCGTCCGTGATCCCGAGGACGATGTTGAGGTCGGGGTGCTTGGCGAGGATCGCGTTGGACTTCGACAGCCCCGTGTCGGGGTCGATGGCCTGCTCCTGCGCCACCACGTCGACACCGGGCGCGAGCTCGGTGAACGCGTCGACCATGCCCTTGGTGCGCTCCCGGCCCAGTTCGATCGTGTTGTCGACCAGGAACGCCACCTTCCCCTTCCCGCCCAGTTCGTTGTTGGCCCACTTCGCGGCCGCCTCGCCGAGCAGCGTGCCGCTCTCGCGGAAGCTGAACTGGATGTCGGCGCTCTGGTGCTCCAGCGTCCCGCCGTACGTCACCCAGATGAGGCCCGCGTCCAGCGCCGTCTCGGCGATCGACTCGGCTGCCTCGAAGACCATCGGGAACGACACGATCGCGGGCATCTTCTGCGTGACCCAGGTGGTGAGGTTGGTCGCCTGGGTGTCGGCGTTGCTCGCGTCGCTCGTCGTCAGCAGCCTGACGTCGTGCTTCTTCGCGGCGGCCGTCGAGAGCTTCACCAGCGTGGTGTAGAGCGGGAGTTGGGTGAAGGGGTAGTCGAGGCCGATCCGGGTGAGCTTCGTCGTCGAGGGGGACGCGCCCGCGGCCCTCGCCGAGCCGGACCCGCTCTCCGGGGCGCTGCAGCCCGCGGCGGCGAGGCCGGTCGTGGCGAGGGCTCCGGCGGACCACGCGAGGAACTGTCTGCGTGAGGCCGGGGAGATGGAAGTCGGGCGTCTGGTCATGGCGGGGATCTCCAAGGGGACGGGGCCCGTCAACGGCGGGCGTCCTGCTGTGCCGAACAGAAAAGACCCCGGCGCCCCGCCCCACCATCCGTACAAATACCGAGTGCGTACGGCGGGCCGGACACCCGGTGCGTACAGCGGCCCGGCAGCCGGTCCGTACGGCGGGTGGACACCGCATGCGTACGGCGGGCAGCCCTCCCATGCGTATGGAGGGCGAGGGACGGCGGACATCCAGGTCACGGATCGGTGAATGCCTTGTCCACGCATCTCCGCCCGGCCTATCGTTAGGGCCCAAAAGACCTGTCCGGTCTCGGGGCGGCCCCGGGAGGCTCGCATGCTCACCCACCACCAGATCGCGGCAGCCACCCGCATCGGCATGCTCACCCGCGCCCGCGACACCGCCTCCGCCTGCGCCGAGGCCCTCCACGAACTCGGCCGCGCCCTGCCCCTCGACGCCGCCACCCTCCTGGAGATCGACCCGGTCACCGGCACCTACGTCCAGATCGCGGGCGTCGGCTACGACGCCGACGTCTCCGAGGCCCTGGCCGCCGAGTTCGTCTCGACCCCCTGGTACGACAATGTCCTGCGCAGCGAGATCCCGCCCTCCATCTCGGAGGACGGGGAGAACACCGGGGACCCGGGGGAGCGCTACCGCGACGGCTGGTTCTACGCCGAGCGGATGCGCCCGGCGGGTGTACGCGACGCGGTGACGGGCGCCCTGCGCCACCACGGCCGCCTCGTCGGACTGATCACCCTGTCCACCGCGACCCCGGACGCCTACGACACCGGCACCCGCCACCTCCTCGCCTCCCTCCTCCCCGCCCTGGGCGTCCTCGCCGACCCCACCGCGCACGCGGGCGACCTCCACGACCTTCCCGCTGAGGGCGGGGCGAGCCTGGTCGTCGCCGACGAAGCCCTCGAACTCCCCGGCCGGGAACCCGCCGCGGTCCTGAAGGACACCGAGTTCCGCCGCCTCGTGCGCGCCTTCGCCGACTCCCAGGGCACCCGGCTGCGCCTCCTCTGGCCCGTCGGGCACGACTGGCACCGCGTCACCCTCCGCCGCCACACCCTCGGCACGGCCGTCGTACGCCGGGCGGTCCTCGTGCACGAGGCACCCGCCCCCCTGCCGTACGGGCTGAGCCCGCGCGAACTGGAGGTGCTCACGCGGGCGGCCACCGGTCATACCAACCAGGCCATCGCCCAGGCGCTGTTCCTGTCCCCGCGCACCGTGCACACCCACGTCGAGCACCTGCTGCGCAAGACCGGCGCCGCCTCCCGGGCCGAGGCCACCGCCCTCGCCGTACGCGACGGGCTGCTCCGGCCGACCGCCGAGGACGTCGAACGTTTCGTCGAGAGAGCACCCGGCGGCTGAGCCCGGTTCAGTAGGGTGCGGCGGATGACAGCGACTGCGAACACCACCGGAGCCGGAGCCGGAGCCGGAGCCGGAGCCGGGACCGGCCGGGGCGGGAAACCCTTCCTCTACGTCGTCGTCTGCGCCGCCGGGATCGCCGTGGAGGTCAGCAAGCTGATCACCGCCGCCCAGGAGCGCGACTGGGAGGTCGGGGTCATCGCGACGCCCGTCGCCATGGGCGGCTTCTTCGACACGGCCGCCGTCGAGGCGCGGACCGGCCGCCCGATCCGTTCCGCCTGGCGGGCGCCCGGCGATCCGCGTCCCTTCCCGCCGCCGGACGCGGTCGTGGTCGCGCCCGCCACCTTCAACACCATCAACAAGTGGGCCGCGGGCACAGCCGACACCCTCGCCCTGGGCACCCTGTGCGAGGCGTACGGCCTGGGCGTCCCCATCGCCGTACTGCCCTGCGTCGCCGACGCCCTGGCGGCCCACCCGGCGTACCGCGCGAGCCTGGAGCGGCTGCGCGGCATGGGCGTCAGGTTCGGCGACCCCTACGCCGGTGAGGTCGAAGAGGACGGCAGGCGCAAGGAGTTCCCCTGGGAACGGGCGCTGGATCTGCTGGGGGAGGACGCGGCGGGTACGCCCGTCACCCGCTGAACTCCGTGGCCCCGTTCAACCGAACGGTTGAACGGGTCATCCGCTTACGGGCGACGCGCGGCGGACGCCGCCGATCGCAGACTTACGGTGCCGCCGCAGCGGCACCGTCGTACAAGTCAGCAGCGGAAGGACCTTCCCCCACATGGCCGGCAACTTCAGCAGGCGACGCATCCTCACCACCGGAGCGGGCGCCGCGCTCGGCGGCCTCGTCGCGACCGGCGTCGCACAGTCCGCCGCCGCGTCGACCTCGGGCTCCCGTACGGCGGCGGGCTCCGAGGAGACCCGCTCCCTCGACGAGCTGTACCGCGACGCGGTCGCCGAGGGCGGCAAGCTCGTGATCTACGCGGGCGGCGACACCGCCACCCAGCAGGACTTCACGGCCCAGGCGTTCCGCGCCCGCTTCCCGGACATCGACCTGACGATGGTCGTGGATTACAGCAAGTACCACGACGTCCGCGTCGACAACCAGCTCGCGACCGACACCCTCGTCCCCGACGTCGTCCAGCTCCAGACGCTGCAGGACTTCACCCGCTGGAAGCGCCAGGGCAAGTTGCTGCCGTACAAGCCCGCCGGGTTCTCCAAGCTGTACAAGGACTTCCGCGACCCGCAGGGCGCGTGGACGGCCGTCGCGGTCATCGGCTTCAGTTACATGTACGGCGTCGACGCCGTCGGCGGGAACGCGCCGAAGTCGCCGTACGAGCTGGTCGACCCGCGCTGGAAGGGCGCCATCGCGTCCTCCTACCCGCACGACGACGACGCGGTGCTCTACCTCTTCGCCCTCTACCAGGAGGCCTACGGCTGGGACTGGATCGCGGAGTTCGCGGCGCAGCAGCCGCAGTTCAACCGTGGTTCGCACTCCCCGGGCGTCGCGGTGAACGCCAAGCAGAAGGCCATCGGCGTCGGCGGATCCGGCTCGCTGACCGCGCCCTCGACCGCCGCGACCCGCTGGGCCGTGGCCGACGGGCACCCCTTCATGGCCTGGGGCCAGCGCGCCGCGATCCTCAAGAAGGCCGCCAACCCCACTGCCGCCAAGCTGTACCTCAACTGGGCGCTGTCCACCGAACGCCAGCAGGGCTCCTTCAACGGCTGGTCCGTCCGCACGGACGTCACCCCGGCCGGTGGCCTGAAGCCCATCTGGACGTACCGTAACGCGCACCTCGACGGCTTCCCCCGGTTCATGGAGGACCGCGCTCAGATCGAGCGGTGGAAGCAGACCTTCGCCCTCTACTTCGGCGAGGTCAAGGGCGACCCGACGCCGGGCTTCCTGGGCCTGCACCCCGGGCGGTAACAGCCCGCCCGGAAGGACGGGCACGGTGGATTCCTTTACTCCGGTCACACTGGTCACTGTCTACACTCGGCTGGCCCCGCCAGCCCGCCGCCAGTCCGGACCGTCGCAGAGGGAATCGCCGCCGTGCCCGCCATCGCCGCCCCCGCCTTCGTACGCCGAGGTTCGCTGTCGCTCCGGCGGCTGCCGGACCTGCTGTTCCTGACCGTCGCCGTCGGCGGCGTGCTCCGCCTCGTCGACCTGAACGCCGCGCTGTGCTGGGAACTGGTCCCGCTCGTCACCCTCCTGGCGGCCGGTTACGTGGGCGGGCTCGCCCTCTGGGACCGGCTCGGGCGGTCGGGCCGGCCCGTCTGGCTCGGCGTGCTGCTGGCGCTGTGGTGCTGGGTGTCCTGGGGGATGCCCGCCCCGGTCGCCACCGCCTACGCCTGGCTCGCGCTCCCGCTGGCGATCCTCGCCCTGCGCATGTTCACGGGCCGCACGGCGGTCGCCGTCACCGGCGTGATCACCGTGCTGCTCGTCCTCGTGGTCGCCCGGAGCGCCGGAACCCTCCACCCCGAACTGGTCGTCCCCCCGGCCGCCGCCCTCTGGGCCACCGTCACCCTCTACCGCACCCAGCAGCGGCTCCTCGGCGAACTGCGGCGCACCCGCGCCGAGTTGGCGCGGGGCCAGCGCGAGGCCGGACGGCTCGCCGAACGCGCCCGCATCGCCCGCGACCTGCACGACACACTCGCCCAGGAACTCGCCGGCAGCCGTATGCTCCTCCAGGCCGCCGACCGCGACTGGGACCGCCGCCCGGACCTCGCCAGGACCCAGGTCCGCACGGTCGTCGACGCGCTCGGCGCCAACCTCGCCGAGACCCGCAGCATCATCAGCGACCTCACCCCGCCCGCCCTGGAGCACGACGACCTCGCGACCGCGCTGCGCACCCTCTGCGCCCGGCACACGGCCACGCCCTCACGGGTGGCGTTCCGCACCGAGGGCGAACCGGGCGACCTGACCCCGGACCGGGCCGCGGCCCTGCTCCGCGTCGCCCAGGGCCTGCTGGCCAACGCCTGCGAACACGCCCGCGCCCGGCACGTCTGGGTCACCCTCGACCACCGCGACGACACGACCGTCACCGTCGAGGTGCGGGACGACGGGGTGGGCTTCGACATGGCGGCGGCGACGGCGAAGCCGGGCGACCGAGGCCTCGGCCTGACCGCCGGCCGGGAGCGACTGGGTGCCCTCGGCGGCTCGCTCACCGTCCGCAGCGCACCCGGCCGCGGCACCCTGGCCCGCGCCTGCCTCCCCGTGGACGCCCTCGCCCTGGCGGGCATGGCGGGCAGCCGGTGACCGACCCGAACGGCACCCCGCTGCGCGTCCTCATCGTGGACGACCACGTCGTCGTACGCGCCGGGCTGCGCGCCCTCCTCACCGGCGAACCCGGCTTCGACGTCGTCGGCGAGACCGGCGACGGCGAGGAGGCCGTGCGGCTCGCCGCGCGCCTCGGCCCCGACGTGGTGCTGATGGACCTCCGCCTGACCGACGACACGGCCCCCGGCGCCCGGGTCAACGGCCTCGACGCGACCCGGCGGATCACCGCCGAGGCCCCCGGCACCCGAGTCGTCGTCCTCACCAGCTCCGGCACCCAGGGCGATGTCGTCCGGGCGATGGAGGCCGGCGCCCGCGGCTACATCCTCAAGGCGGGTCCGCCCGAGGAACTGTTCCGCGCCGTACGCGCCGCCGCGGCCGGCGGTATGGGCCTCGCCCCCGAGGCCGCCGGACATCTCGCCGGTCACCTGGCCGATCCGGGGACCGTCCTGAGCGACCGGGAGATCGAGGTCGTACGGCTGCTGGCGCAGGGGCACAGCAACCGGTCCATCGCCGCCTCCCTGTATCTGACCGAGGCCACGATCAAGACCCACCTGGTCCGCATCTACCGCAAGCTCGGCACCGAGAACCGGGCGAGCACGGTGTCCGAAGCTGTCCGGCGGGGGCTGCTCGAACTGGGCTGAGCCGGGGCGGAGGCCGGGGCCGGTCGGTCGTGGCCGTTCGTGTCGTGCGCCGCCGTCAGTGGGCGCCCATCGGCTCGAACTCCGTGCCGCACGGGCCCGCTCCTTCGCTCTCCGGCAGGGAGACCGGGGCGCCGGTCATCGTCAGGGCGTCGTAGTAGCGGCCGATGCGTTCCGTGGAGCGGCCCACGTAGTGGCCGATGAAGGAGCGGCGGAAGCGGTCGGTGGTGCGGTTGGGCTGGGATCCGTGGACGAGGCTGCCGTTGAAGAAGAGGACGTCGCCCGGGGCCATGTCGACCGGTACGGGGGTCAGGCCGGGCGGCGGCGGTACGTACTCGCGGACGAAGGACAGCTCCTGGTCCGCCTCCTCCGGGCAGAAGAGGTCCATGCGGTGCGTCCCCGGCACGACCTCCAGGCCGCCGTTGTCCCGGTCGATCACATCGCAGGCGATCCACGCGGCCACGCAGGTGCCCGGCTCGACCCGGAGATAGAAGTTGTCCTGGTGCAGCGCCTGGCCTCGGGCGCCCGGCGGCTTGAAGTAGAACATGCTCTGCGCGGCCAGGACCTCCTCCCCGAGCAGCCCTTCGAGGATGTCCCGCAGCCGCGCGTCGAGGAGCACCCGCAGCGACAGCTCGTCGATGCGGTGCGGGTGCATCACCCGGGGGTAGATGTGGAGCGGGTCGGCCGGTCCGTCGGTCGTGGGCGGGCGGGGCTGGAAGTGCCCCGGGATCGGGCCGCCCGCCCGCAGCGCCGTGAACCGGTCGCACAGCTCCTCGATCTCGGCGGGCGCGAACAGCCCGCGCGCCACCAGATAGCCGTTCTCCTCGAACTCCACCTTGCCTGTGACTGTCATCCGCGCGTCCCTTCGCACCGTCGACCGCTGTGCTCCACGCTAGGTCCGAGCGACCTTCGGGAGGATGCCTGTGCATGCTGACGACCTGCCTGTGACTGTCACGCCCGCAGATCCGTCGCCGCCGCCCGGCCAGGTGATCATCGGGCGCTTCGACCAGCGGCCGCCGTACGCCGTGAACCGGCCGCGCGGCGCGGACAGCTGGCTGTTCACCTGGACCACGGGTGGCGGCGGACTGCTGCGACAGGGCGCGGCGGAGACGGCGGCGGGCCCGGGCGACCTCGTGGTCCTCGGCCCGGGCATGCCGCAGCACTACACGGTCCGACCCGGCGCCGGGCACTGGGCGTTCTGGTGGGTGCACTGCCAGGTACGAGCGTCCTGGACGGCCTGGCTGCGCCCGTACGAGACCGGCGACTGGCTGTACGCCGTCCCGTCGCCCCCCGACGGCATCCGCGAACGCGTCGAAACGGCCTTCCACCGCATGCTCGCCGACGCCCGCTGGACCGGCGAGGGCACACCACCGACGCCCGGGACTGCCATGCCGGGTTGGGCGGGAGCATCGGCGGCGTCGGGGATCGTCACGCCGGGTTGGGCGGGAGCATCGGCGGCGTCGGGGATCGTCATGCCGGGTTGGGCGGGAGCATCGGCGGCGTCGGGGACTGCCATGCCGGGTTGGGCGGGAGCATCGGCGGCGTCGGGGACTGTCACGCCGGGCGGGGCGGGCACATCGGCGGCGCCTGGGGCCGGTAGGCCGGGTTGGGAGGGCGCACGGGCGGTGTCGGGGACTGCCACGCAGGGTGGGGCGAGTACCCCGCCCGTGCCCGGGACCGCCCCGCCGGGCTGGGAGGGCACATCGGCGGCGCCCGGGACCGCCCCGCCGGGCCGGGTGGGCACATCGCCGACGTCCGGGGCCGTCACTCCGGGCGGGGCGGGTGCACCGCCGGCGCCCGAAACCGTCCCGCTGGGCAGCGAGGGCACCCCGCCCACGCCCAGGACCGCACCGCCCGGCGGCGAGGTCGCCGTGGCGCACGGTGCGGCGGCACGCGAACTCGCCCTGTGCTCCTTGGAGGAGGTCGTGCTGCTCGCCGCGGCCCGGGCCGAGTCCCGCCGGTCGGGGGTGGACCCGAGGATCCGCCGGGCCGAGGACCTGATCACCGCGGACCCCGGCGCCCCGCACACCGTCCGTTCCCTCGCCGAGTGCGTCTCCCTCTCCCCGTCCCGCTTCGCGCACCTCTTCACCGAACAGCTCGGCCACTCCCCGATGCGCGCCCTCCTCCAGGCTCGTCTGCTTCATGCCGCCCGGCTCCTGGAGGTCACCGAACTGCCCGTCGAGCGCGTGGCCGCCGCCTCCGGGTTCGGCAGCCCGTTCCACTTCAGCAGGGTGTTCCGGCAGCGCTACGGTGTGCCGCCGGGGGAGTACCGGCAGGGGCTCAGGGACGGCGACTGACCGGTCACCCCTCTCGGACGCCCGCTCCTCAGTCGTCGAGCGACCGCCCAGCCATGAGGGCGAGTTGGGCCCGTAACACCCCGGCGGGGACCGGCTGACGGCCGGCACCGCCGCGATCGTGCCGCGCGGGCGCCGGCACCGCATCGAACTGGACGCTCCCGAGCGACATCATGTCCGTCACCTGCCCCGGGGCAGCCACGGGAGAAGCGGGCCGCAGCCTGATCGGCCGCCTCAGCCCCCGAAGACGAGCAACGACAGCCACAGCGCCACCACGGACGAGACCAGCGCCGCCGGCACGGTCAGCAGCCCGAGTCGGGTGAACTCGCCCAGGTCCACGTCGTGTTCGTGCTGGTGGACGATACGGCGCCAGAGGAGGGTGGCCAGGGAGCCGGCGTAGGTGAGGTTCGGGCCGATGTTGACGCCGAGGAGAACCGCGAGGACGGCGCCCGTGCCGAGCGGGGCGGCCAGCGGGGCCAGGACGAGGACCGCGGGCAGGTTGTTGATGACGTTGGAGAGGAGGGCGGCGAGGGCGGCGACGCCCAGGAGGGCGAGCAGGCCGGAGCCGGACGGCAGCACACGGCCCAGCGCGTCGGCGAGGCCGTTGTCCACCACCGCGCGCACCACGATGCCCAGCGCCAGCACGAACGCGAGGAAGGGCAGGGAGACGGACCGGAACAGTGCGACCGGGGTCGTGGTGCGGCGGACGAGCGCGCGGACCGACAGCACCACGGCCCCGGCCAGCGCGGCCCACGCGGGCTCGACGCCGAGCGCGGACGTCACCACGAACCCGGCGAGCGTGCACAGGACCGTGACCAGCGCGAACATCGGCAGCTCGGTCGGCTCGACCGCTTCCCCGGCAGGCGGCGCCCCGGCGTCCAGGTCGGCCGCGAAGAACCGGCGGAACACCACGTACTCGGCGGCCACGGCCACCGCCCAGGGCGCCGCCATCAGCAGCGCGAACCGGGTGAAGGTCAGCCCGCTCGCCGTGAACGCCAGCAGGTTGGTGAGGTTGGAGACGGGCAGCAGCAGCGAGGCCGTGTTCGACAGATGAGCGGTGGCGTACACATGGGGCTTGGGGCGGGCGCCCAGCCGGGCCACGGTCGCGAACACCACCGGCGTGAGCAGCACGACCGTCGCGTCCAGGCTGAGCACCGCCGTGATGCCGGAGGCCAGCGCGAACGTCGAGCCCAGCAGCCGCCGGGGCTTCCCCGCCGACGCGCGCGCCATCCACGCCCCGCACGCCTGGAAGAGCCCCTCGTCGTCGCAGAGCCTGGCCAGCACGAGGACGGCGGCGAGGAACCCCAGCACCGGGCCCAGCAGTTCGGCCTCGGCACGGGCGTGGCCGAGGGAGACGGCACCGACGGCGACGGCGATCCCCGCGGCCGGTGCGGCGACCACCGCCTCCGGCAGTCCGAACGGGCGGGCCACCGCGCAGCCGAGCACCACGACGAGCAGGACGACGGACAGGACCTCGGCGAGGGCGGTGTTCACAGGGGGCTTTCATGACGTTCGGTGGCGCGGGGACCGGTGCACCCTACAACTGCCCCGCGGCGCACACCGAACGCATGCGCGACTACGGTGAGGCCCGTCTCACTCCTCCGACAGCGTCAGCTCCGCCCAGATCGTCTTGCCGTCCCCGGTGTGCCGGCTGCCCCACCGCTGGGTCAGCTGGGCCACCAGCAGCAGGCCGCGCCCGCCCTCGTCGAAGGTCTTGGCCCGGCGCAGATGCGGGGCGGTGCCGCTGCCGTCCGACACCTCGCAGATGAGGGTGGTGTCGTCGTGGATCAGGCGCAGCTGGATCGGCGGGGCGCCGTGCCGGATGGCGTTGGTGACCAGCTCGCTCACCACCAGCTCCGCCGTGAACGCCGACTCGCTGATGCCCCACAGCGCCATCTGCGTCAGCACGTACTGGCGGGTCCGGGCGACGAGCGCCGGGTCGGCCGGTATCGACCAGGTCGCGACCCGCTCCGCCCTGAGCCCGCGCGTGCGGGCCAGCAGCAGCGCCACGTCGTCGGGGGCGCCGTTCGCGGGCAGCAGGGAGTCGATGACCTCCTGGCAGATGTCGTCCAGTGAGCCCTTGCGGCCGGACAGGGCGCCGGCCAGCAGCTCCTGGCCCGCGTCGATGTCCCGGTCGCGGGTCTCGATCAGCCCGTCCGTGTAGAGGGCGATGACCGTGCCCTCGGCCAGTTCGAGTTCGGCGGACTCGAACGGCAGTCCGCCGAGGCCCAGGGGCTGCCCCGACGGCACTTCCACCTCCATCGGCCGCCCGTCCGGGTCCAGCACGACCGGCGGCGGATGCCCGGCCCGGGCGAAGGTGCAGCGGCGGGTCACCGGGTCGTAGACGGCGTAGAGGCAGGTGGCGCCCACCTCACCGGTCACGCCCTCGCTGCCGGCCTCCGCGGACAGCCGTATGACAAGGTCGTCGAGGTGGGTGAGCAGTTCGTCCGGGGCGAGGTCGACATCGGCGAGGGTGCGTACGGCGGTCCGCAGGCGGCCCATGGTGGCGGAGGCCTGGACGCCGTGGCCGACGACGTCGCCGACGACCATGGCGACCCGCATCCCGGAGAGCGGGATGACGTCGAACCAGTCGCCGCCGACCCCGGCCTGCGCCGCCGGGAGGTACCGGGAGGCGGCCTCCAGGGC
Organism: Streptomyces sp. CA-210063; assembly: GCF_024612015.1. Classification (NCBI taxonomy): domain Bacteria; kingdom Bacillati; phylum Actinomycetota; class Actinomycetes; order Kitasatosporales; family Streptomycetaceae; genus Streptomyces; species Streptomyces sp. CA-210063. The sequence continues at coordinate 640,777 of NZ_CP102512.1, read as the reverse complement.
GGGCATGCGGGGGAGGGTCTGGGGGAGGAGACTGCGCTGGAGGGCGAGGGCGGTCTCGCGTTCACGGGAGTAGCGGCGGGCGTTGTCGATGCAGACGGCGGCCCGGGCCGTCACCTCCTCGGCCAGCAGCTCGTCGTCCGAGGTGAACGGGTCGAGCCGCTTGAAGCGGGTCAGGACGGCCACGCCGAGGGTCGTGCCCCGGGCCCGGATCGGCACCGACATCGTGGTGTGGATGCCCAGCTCCTTGACCCGCGAGCTGCGTACGGGGTCCCAGGCGAGCCAGTCCACCAGGGTGTTGGCCGGGTCCCTCGCCACGATCGTGTGCCCGACCGCCAGGGACGCGGCCTGCGGGGCGGTGGCCGGGTACACGTCCGTCCGGCCCACCTCGACCACCGCCTCGGGGCAGCCCGGGGTGACCGACTGGTGGGCGGCGCGGCGCAGGGTGAACGGTGGGGAGAGCGGACCCTCGTGCGGCTCGTCGCCGTGGTCGATCGACTGCATGAGGTCGACGCTGACGAAGTCGGCGAGGGCCGGGACGCACACATCGGCCAGCTCCTGTGCGGTGCGCTGGACGTCGAGCGTGGTCCCGATACGGATGCTCGCCTCGTTCACCAGCTGCAGCCGCTGCCGGGCCAGATACTGCTCGGTGATGTCGTGCCCGGTGACACAGACCCCGATCGGCACCCCGGAGTCGTCGGTGAGCGGGGAGATCGCCGCCGACCAGGCGTGGGCGCGGTCCTCGTCGGCGGCCCGCAGGAAGGTCTGTACATCCTTGCGGCGGCCCTGGGCGAGCACCTCGCGCAGCTGCTGCTCCAGCCGCTCGCCCTGCCGGCCGCCCACGATCTCGGACATGTGCAGGCCCCGGAGGTTCTCCTCGGGCATCCCCACGGCGTCCGCCATCAGGTCGTTGATGCCGCGCAGCCTGAGCCGGTCGTCGAAGACCGCCATGGCGCACGGCGACTGGACCATGACCGCCGCCGCCAGCGGATCGTCCCGTACCAACGGGCCGGGATCGTCCAGCGGGCAGAGAACCAGCCAGCCGCCGCTGCCGTCGCCGTCCTTCGCACGACGGCGATGGGCGAGCAGCCATGCGGTCACGGTCCGGCCGTCGCGGTGACGCAGCGTGAGCGTGCCGCTCCAGTTGAGGCTGCCCGACGGGGGCGGCAGGAAGGAGCCCCCCGGAGCGACCAACTCCTTGGCGGGGCGTCCCACGACCTCCGTGGCGGGCCAGCCCAGCAGGCGTCTCGCCCCTTCGTTCCACTCGACGACCGTGCCGTCGCCGTCCATGACCGCCCGCGCCGTGGCGGCACCGTCCAGGGCATACGCAGGTGCATCACCGTGCGTTACCTTGCGGCTCCTCATCGTCGCGAGTTCCATTCCGCCGGTCCGAACGGGCTTACGGGTGAATTCAAGCCTATGTGCTCCGCCGGGAAAGCGGACTGGAAACCGCACGCCTGCGGGATTTGTCGCGCGAGTGTTCGCCGAGTGGTGCGAGGGACTCTTGACGCCTCTGGGGCGCTTCGTCAAATTCTGTTTGGTCACGATCAGTTGTGATTGCTTGTGGGGCCTAGTGCTTCGCGGCACCCGGAACGTCCACCCGCACGTTCGACGAAGGGAACAGCATGACTGTCACACGCAGGTCCTTACTCATCGCGGGCACCTCCGCCCCGATGGTGGGAGCGTTGGCGGGCACCGCGGCCGCCGCGCCCCAGGCGAGACCCTCGTCCGCCGGCCGGGCCGTCCCGCTCCGCGACGGCTGGCGCTTCGTCCTCGTCAACCCGGGCGGCATCACCGACCCGACCGGCGAGTACGCCGATGCCGCGACCCCCGGCCATGACGACTCGGCCTGGCGCCGGGTCGCCGTCCCGCACGACTGGTCCATCGAGTTCGCCCCGACCACCGAGCACGGCACCACCAGCGGCACCGGCTTCTTCCCCGGCGGCCTCGGTTGGTACCGCAACACCTTCACCCTGCCGTCCGCCCTCGCCGGGAAGCGGATCTCCGTCGAGTTCGACGGCGTCTACATGGACTCGTACGTCTACTGCAACGGCACCGAGGCCGGCCGTCACCCCTACGGCTACACCGGCTTCGCCTTCGACCTCACCGACCTGCTGCACACCGACGGCACCACCGAGAACGTCATCGCGGTCAAGGTCCAGAACCGCCTCCCCAGCAGCCGCTGGTACTCCGGCAGCGGCATCTACCGCGAGGCCCGCCTGGTCGTCACCGAGCCGGTGCACGTGGCGCGTTGGGGCACCTACGTCACCACGCCGGACATCACCGAGGAGCGCGCCCTCGTCCGCGTCCGGACCTCCGTGGTGAACGCCTCCGGTGAAGCCGCCGACGTCGAGGTCGTCTCCCGGGTCGTCGATCCCCGAGGGCGCACCGTGGCCCGTACGTCCTCCAAGGTGAACGTCACCGACACGGCCACCGAGTCCCACGAACTCACCGTCCGGGAGCCGAAGTTGTGGGACTTCACGGCCCCGCACCGCTACACCCTGAAGACCGAGCTGCGCGTCGCCGGCAGAACCACCGACACCCACCGCACGACCTTCGGCATCCGCACGTTCCGCTTCGACCCGGACGAGGGCTTCCACCTCAACGGCACTCATCACAAGATCAAGGGCGTCGACCTCCACCACGATCTGGGCGCACTCGGCGCCGCCGTCAGCGCCGACGCGATCCGCCGGCAGATGACGATCATGAAGTCGATGGGCGTCAACGCCTTCCGTACCTCGCACAACCCGCCCTCGCCGGAGATGATCGAGATCTGCGAGGAACTCGGCATCGTGATGATGGTGGAGGCCTTCGACTGCTGGAGGAGTCCCAAGACCCGCTACGACTACGGCCGTTTCTTCGACGAGTGGGCCGACCGCGACGTCACCGAGATGGTGCTGGCGGCCCGCAACTCGCCCGCCGTCCTCATGTGGTCGATCGGCAACGAGGTCTCCGAGTTCACCTCCACCGTCGGCCTCGCCATGGCGGACCGGCTGATCACCGCCGTCAAGGCCTCCGACGACACCCGCCCGATCGTCATCGGCTCCCACCGCCACCGCAGCGTCCCCGCACCCGGCACCCCGGGCGACCTGATCCTCGCCAAGCTCGACGGCCTCGGCCTCAACTACAACACCGCCAAGTCGGTGGACGCCCTGCACGCCCGCTACCCGAACCTCTTCCTCTTCGAGTCGGAGTCCTCCTCGGAGACGTCGACCCGCGGCGTCTACCAGGAGCCGGAGCACCTCAACACCGGCGAGAACCACACCCCCGGCAAGCGGGGAGTCTCCTCCTACGACAACAACCTCGCCTCCTGGACCATGAGCGGCGAGTACGGCCACAAGAAGGACCGGGACCGGAAGTGGTTCGCCGGGCAGTTCCTCTGGTCGGGCATCGACTACATCGGCGAGCCCACGCCGTACGACGTCTTCCCGGTGAAGGCCTCCTTCTTCGGCGCGGTCGACACGGCCGGCTTCCCGAAGGACATGTACTACCTGTTCCAGAGCCAGTGGATCAATGAGCCCATGGTCCATCTGCTGCCGATGAGCTGGAACCACGCGGAGGGCGACACCGTCGAGGTGTGGGCGTACGCCAATGTCGACACCGTCGAGCTGTTCCTCAACGGAAAGTCGCTCGGGGCAAGGAAGTTCGACGAGAAGAAGACCGTCGACGGGCGCCCCTACCTGGAGACCACCGAGGCGACCGGCGACGACAAGACCTTCACCGACGGCCCCTACCCCGGCAGCTACACCAGCCCCAACGGCAGCGCGGGCAAGCTCCACCTCAGCTGGAAAGTCCCGTACGCGCCCGGCGAGTTGAAGGCCGTGGCGCGCCGGAACGGCAAGGTCGTCGCCACCGACGTCCTGCGCACGGCCGGCGAGCCGCACGCCGTGCGTCTGACCGCCGACCGCAAGTCCCTCGCGGCGGACGGGCGTTCGCTGGCCTTCGTCACCGCCGAGATCGTCGACGCCAGGGGAGTGGTGGTCCCCGACGCCGAGCGTCTGATCTCCTTCGACGTACAAGGAGGCTCCCTCGCCGGCCTCGACAACGGCCGCGAGGAGAGCGCCGAGCGCTACCAGGCCAGCACCAGGACCGCGTTCGGCGGCAAGGCGCTCGCGATCGTACGGGCTGGCGTCGAGCCCGGTTCGGTCACGGTGACGGCGCAGGTGGAGGGCCTGCGCACCGGAAAGGCGACCGTGCGCGCCACCCCTGCGCGCGGTAGGTCGACGACCCTGGCCGCCGAGTTCGGGCCGGACTACCCGGCCGCCGTCAACTACCCCCATGCCGATGCCAGTTACTCCGGCCGCCCGGACACCCTGCCCGCCGCCATGCTCGACGGCGACCCCGCCACCGGCTGGTCCAACGCCTTCCTCAAGGCGGCCACGGCCCTGTTGCCGGCGTTCAGCGGCGCGCGGCCGGAGGACTGGGTGTCGGTCGACTGGGAGAGGGCCAGGACGGTCGACCGTGCCGAGGTCTCGTTCACCGTCGACGCGGGTCACACGCTGCCCGAGACCGTCGAGGTCGAGGTGTGGGACGGCAAGCGCTACCTTCCCGCCGAGGATGTGAAGGTCGACTGGGCCACGGCCTCCGACGCCCCCACGGTGATCACCTTCACCCCGCTGCGCGGCGCCCGGATCCGGTTCACACTGACGAGCCGCCATCCGGGCGAGGCGCGCGGCGCGGTGCGGATCAGCAGGCTGGACGTTCTCGCAGTCTGACCGCGTGTGGAGACGCCACTTCGGTCCGGACGCGAAACCAGTCCCGTCCGGACCGTTGACGGGCTGTCATCTCTCTAACAGCATGGCCAACGTCGACATCTGGGAGCGCTCCCACGTCATCCGTCACACGCGCCCTGTGCCACGACCCGTCACCGCTGTGCGTCCCCACCTCCCCCGAGGAGCCCAGACGTGAAACGACGCAAAACGACCCTGCTCGCCCTTACGGCCCTCCTCGCGGCGGCGCTCACCGCGCTGCCCGCCGGGTCGGCCCAGGCCGAGGAGGTCGAACAGGTCAAGAACGGCACCTTCGACACCACCACCGCCCCCTGGTGGACGACCGCCAACGTCAGCGCGGCCCTCACCGACGGCCGCCTCTGCGCCGACATCCCCGGCGGCACCACCAACCGCTGGGACGCCGCCGTCGGCCAGAACGACATCACCCTCGTCAAGGGCGAGTCGTACCGGTTCAGCTTCTCCGCGTCCGGCACGCCCCAGGGGAACATCCTGCGGGCGATCGTCGGCCTGTCGGCGGCGCCGTACGACACCTACTTCGAGGTGAGCCCGCAGCTGAACGTCTCGGGCGACTCGTACTCGTACACCTTCACCTCGCCCGTCGACACCGCGCAGGGCCAGGTCGGCTTCCAACTCGGCGGCAACGGCGACCCGTTCACCTTCTGCATGGACGACGTGTCGCTGCTCGGCGGAGTGCCGCCGGAGGTGTACGAGCCCGACACCGGGCCCCGGGTGCGCGTCAACCAGGTCGCCTATCTGCCCGCCGGGCCGAAGAACGCCACCCTGGTCACCGACGCCACGGCGAAGCTCCCCTGGCAGCTGAAGAACGCCACGGGCGCCGTGGTCGCCCACGGCCGGACCACCCCGCGCGGCCTCGACGCCTCCTCCGGGCAGAACGTCCACTCCCTCGACTTCGGCTCGTACCGCAAGCGCGGCACCGGCTTCACCCTGGTCGTCGACGGCGAGACCAGCCGCCCGTTCGACATCGACCCGGCCGCCTACGAACGCCTGCGGCTCGAGTCGCTGAAGTACTACTACACCCAGCGCAGCGGCATCCCGATCAGCGACGACCTGCGCCCCGGCTACGGCCGCGCCGCCGGCCATGTCGACGTGGCACCCAACCAGGGCGACGGGAACGTGCCCTGCCAGCCCGGCGTCTGCGACTACACCCTCGACGTGACCGGCGGCTGGTACGACGCCGGTGACCACGGCAAGTACGTCGTCAACGGCGGCATCTCCACCTGGGAGGTGCTGAGCACCTACGAGCGCGCCCTGCACGCCCGCACCGGGCAGGTCGACAAGCTCGGGGACGGCTCGCTCGACATCCCGGAGAGCGGCAACAAGGTGCCGGACCTGCTGGACGAGGTCCGCTGGCAGCTGGACTTCATGCTGAAGATGCAGGTGCCGAAGGGGCAGCCGCTCGCCGGCATGGCCCACCACAAGATCCACGACGAGCAGTGGACCGGCCTGCCCCTGATGCCCGCCGACGACCCGCAGAAGCGCGAACTGCACCCGCCGAGCACCGCGGCCACCCTGAACCTGGCCGCCACCGCCGCACAGGCGGCCCGGCTCTACCGCCCGTACGACCCCGCCTTCGCGGCGAAGGCGCTCGACGCGGCCCGCACGGCCTGGGCGGCCGCCCGGGAACACCCGGCCGTCCACGCCTCCGAGAGCGACGGCATCGGCGGCGGCGCCTACGCCGACAACAACGTCACCGACGACTTCTACTGGGCGGCCGCCCAGCTCTACCTCACCACCGATGAGAAGGCGTTCCAGGAGTACGTCCTCACCTCACCGGTGCACACCGCCGACATCTTCGGCCCCATCGGCTTCGACTGGGCCCGCACGGCCGCCGCGGGCCGGCTCGACCTCGCGACCGTCCCGAACAAGCTGCCCGGCCGTGACAAGGTCCGCCAGTCCGTGATCAAGGGCGCCGACCGCTATCTGGCCACGCTGAAGGCCCACCCGTACGGCATGCCGTACGCCCCCGACAACAACCTCTACGACTGGGGCTCCAACCACCAGATCCTCAACAACGCGGTCGTCATCGCCACGGCCTACGACATCAGCGGGGCGGCGAAGTACCGCGAGGGCGCGCTGCAGAGCATGGACTACCTCTTCGGCCGCAACGCCCTGAACATCTCCTACGTCACCGGCTACGGCGAGGTCGACGCCCGCAACCAGCACAGCCGCTGGTACGCCCGCCAGCTCGACCCGGACCTGCCCAACCCGCCGGCCGGCACGCTCGCGGGCGGCCCGAACTCGAGCATCCAGGACCCCTACGCACAGGGCAAACTCCAGGGCTGCGTCGGCCAGTTCTGCTACATCGACGACATCCAGTCCTGGTCCACCAACGAACACACGATCAACTGGAACGCGGCGCTGGCGCGCATGGCGTCGTTCGTGGCGGACCAGACCTGAGTTCTTCCCGTGCCCCTGTGCGGCCGACGTCCTCCGGGACGTCGGCCGCCGTGCTTCGGTACCGCACTCCATACCACTTGACCTGCGACTATTTACGGGTAAGTACCCGCGCGGTACCGTTGGTGCATGCCAGCTCTGAATGTGGAGTTCAGCGACCGCGAGCTTGAGGACCTGCGGCAGATAGCCAAGGAGCGCGGTACGTCGATGAAGGCGCTCGTGCGCGAGGCGGCCGCGGCCGACATCGTGCGACACCGGGCGCTGAAGGAGGGCGCGGAGGCCTTCCGCGAGTTCTTCACCGCGCACGCCGACGAGTTCGCCGCCGCCTTCCCGGACGACGAACCCGCCGCCAAGGTGGAAGGACGGGCCGTCTGACCGATGGCTTCCGTCATCCATATCGACGTGCCCTGGCTGCTCCAGCGCCACGAAGAGGTCATGCCCGAGCAGCCCACCATCAACGACTTCTCCGCCCTCGTCGCCGCCGTGGCCCGGCACCGCGTCGACCCGCCGCGCCTCGGCGTGGACTCCGACCCGGCCTGGCGGGCCGCCGCGCTGCTGCACACCCTCGCGCTGCTCAAGCCCCTGCCGGCCGCCAACGCCCGCTTCGCCTGCGCGACGGCCGTGGCGTACATGTTCGTCAGCGGCGTCGGCATCGACCCGCCGTACGGGGCGCTCGTGGACCTCGCGCGCGATCTGCTCTCCGGGAAGACGGACGTCTACGGGGCGGCGGACCGGCTGCGGTCCTGGCAGATCTGAACGTCCCGGGCGGTCGGCCTGACCTGAGCGGTCCGGCCCTCAACCGCCTCCCTGTCTGGGCGAGTTGAGGGAACCGGCCCCCCGGGGCCGCCGACCGAGGGCGGGAGGAACAAGGTCGGCGGCCCGTTTCGCGCGGGAGAGCCGCCGTTCCGCGCGGGGCCTTGGAGTTGGCCGATTTCAGTGAACAACGAACCACCTGTGTGCCGACAGCGTGCGCGGGTCACCGGGGTGTGCGTACGGTTCACACGGGGTGCTTGAGACCTTGAATGTCAGAGATCCGGAAGGCTTCGTTCTGCGAAGCGGAAGCATTCGTACCGGTCATCTGACCTGCTTTTAGTGATGCGGATGTTGCCCAAGTGCCTTGTTAGCCATGAGTAACTTGTGCAAGGGTGAACTTCCTGCGCATGGGCAATGGCCCGGCCAAAAAAGGCCACTTGGCTTTTTCTGGTCGCCGATGGGCCCAAAAGGCTCAAGGACGACGGTCATCGTGCGGCTCGGTCCCCGGCCGCTTTCCCGGCGCCCGCCAAAAAGGTACGCACCAATCCAGGGCCCTTTTAGGCGGTCACAACTCCGTGTGCCATCTTGCGCCTTGGAAGGAACCCGCTCTGTGCACACCCCCCACCCTCCCCGCCCCACTTACGCGCCCGCTCCCGGGCCGGTTCCCGGAGAGTCCGACGAGACTCTCGCCGCCCGGCTCAGAGGCTGGCCGGAAGGCGGCACCGGTGATCCCGTCGCGCTGTTGATGGCGCGGCACTGGCAGTCGACGTACGACTACGCGGTCATCTGCCTCGCCTCCGGGTCCGCTGTCGCCTCGATGGTGACCGCGACCGCCTTCCATCGGGTGCTCGACGGGCTGATGAGGGGCGAGTCGGGCGTCGCCCTGCGGCCCCGACTGCTGGTGGCCGCGCGTGACACCGTCAAGGAATGGTCCGAGGAAGGGGGCGTGTCCGGTGTGCTGCCGGACCTGCGCAAACCCGCCGGCGGGCGCGGTATGCGGGCGGCGAAGTCCATGACGCCCGAAAATCGCAAGCTCATCGAGCGCTCTTTCCAGGCCCTCCCCGCGGTCGCCCAGTGCCTGCTGTGGCACACCGAAGTCGAGGGCGAAATGATAACCATACCCACTGGTCTGCTGGGGCTGGACGTCGACAGCGCGGCGGCCACCCTGGAACAGGCACGCGACAAATTCCGTGAGGGTTGCGTCCGCGCCCATCGGGAACTCGCGCCGTCCAAGGATTGCCGCTTCTACAACCGGCTGCTGGACGTGCCGATTCGCCGCGGCGGCGCCCTGCTGCCGGATGTGCAGCAGCATCTGCTGGAGTGCCGCTACTGCCGTTACGCCGCGGAACAACTCAGTCATTTCGAGGGCGGGCTCGGCGGGGTCATCGCCGAAGCCGTACTCGGCTGGGGCGCCCGGCGCTATCTCGACTCCCGGCCCGGCCGGATGCCGCAGAAGGGGAACTCAAGACGCCCGGGGAGCGGCGGCCGGCACCGCCTGCTCTCCCAGATCCCCGCGCAGCGCCGCCGGATCACGTCCGGAGCGCGCAATCCCAGAGCCCTGCTCACCGTCGGCGTGTCCTCCGGAGCGCTGCTCGCGGCCGTCCTGGGCGCCGCGTTGCTGTCGGACAGCGGCAGCGGTGCCGATCCCGCCGCCTCCACCAGCGCCGGCGGGGGCGTCGCCACGGCGCCGGACACCGGCGACCAGAGCACCGGAGACACCGCCTCGCCGACTCCGCCCACCAGCGCCGGGCGGCCCACGGCACCCCAGACGACCCGGCTGCGCAACCAGGCCGCCGACCTGTGCCTCGACATCCAGGGCGGCGAGGCCGAGAAGGGCGCCTCGACCGAGCTCGCGGTGTGCGACTCCGGCTGGACCCAGAAGTGGTCGTACGAGGAGGACGGGCTGCTGCGCAGTGTCGCCGACCCCGAGCTGTGCCTGGACTCCCAGGTCGACGCCGGTGTCGTCGTCCTCGGCATGTGCGCCGACGAGGACTCCGAGCGGGGCGACGATGTGCGCTACGACTTCACCGCGCGGGGCGAGTTGCTGCCCCGGTGGGGGGAGGGGCTCGCCGTCGCGCCCACCACCACGGATCCCAAGGCCGACATCGTGGTCAAGGTCCGCGACAACTCCGACACGCAGCGCTGGCTCACCGACGGGGTGACCGCCAGCCCCGAGTCGCTCTCCGTCTCCGGTTCCGAGGCGCCCACGCCCGAGACGGAGACGGTCTCCGAGGAACCGGACGATGCCTCTCCGACGCCGGGAGAGAAGAAGTCCGACTCCCCGGAGCCGAGTGCCTCCCCGGAGGCCGGGCAGGGCGGCTCGATCCTGTCGATCGGCGACGGCGCGACGACGGAGCCCGAGTCCGAGACCGATTCCGGGTCCCTGCTGCCCCTGACGTCGCTTCAAGTGCCGGACCTTCTTCCGGGGCTGGGCCTGTAGGCGGTCACCTGGAAGCGTTCTTCGCCCCCGCCGCCCCTACCCGTCCCATCCCCAGGGGCTGCCGCCCCTTCGACCCCGTACGCGGGAGAGCTCGGGGGTGGGGATTCGTCGGCGGGTGCGGGTGGTGTGTGGTTGCTCGCGCAGTTCCCCGCGCCCCTTAAAAGCCCCGGGCGTGACCCATGCCGTCAAGGGGCGCGGGGAACTGCGTGACCAGCCCCCAACCGCCCGCACGCATCCACGCACCTCAGACACCCCTACCCCACTACGCCAGGCTGTCCGGGCCGACCGTCGTGGGGACGCGGTGGCCGGTGAGGGCGAGGGTGAGGTCGAGGTCGGCGAGTAGGCAGCGGATGACGTGGTCCACGCCCGCCTGACCGTCCAGGGCGAGGCCGTAGGCGTACGGGCGGCCGACGAGGACCGCGCGGGCGCCCAGGGCCAGGGCCTTGAAGATGTCGGCGCCGGTGCGGACACCACTGTCGAAGAGGACGGTCAGGCGGTCGCCCACCGCCCGGGCGACCCGCGGCAGGGCGTCGGCGGCCCCGATGCCGCCGGCCACCTGCCGGCCGCCGTGGTTGGACACGACCACACCGTCCATACCGGCGTCCGCGGCGAGCCGGGCGTCGTCGGGGTGGAGGACACCCTTGAGGACGATCGGCCCGTCCCAGTGCTCGCGCAGGAACGCCAGATCGGGCCACGTCTTGCCGGGGTCCCCGAACATGCCCGCGAAGTGCAGCACGGCCGCGTTCGGATCCTCGTGGACCGGCTTGGCGAGGCCGGCCTGGAACGCCGGGTCGGAGAAGTAGTTGGCGGTGCCGACGCCGTGCAGGAACGGCAGATACGCCCGATCCAGGTCGCGGGGCCGCCAGCTGAGCAACGGGGTGTCGAGGGTGACGACGAGCACGGAGTACCCCGAGGCCTTGGCCCGCTCCAGGAAGCTCCGGGTGACCTCGCGGTCCTTCGCCCAGTACAGCTGGAACCAGCGCTCCGCGTCGCCCAGCACCTCCGCGACCCGCTCCATGGGCGTGCTGGACGCCGAGGACAGGATGTACGGCACGCCCTGCGCGGCGGCGGCCCGCGCGGCCGCGGACTCCGCCTCCGGGTGCACGATCGACAGCACGCCCACCGGAGCGAGCGCCAGCGGCGCGGGCAGCGCACGGCCCAACACCTCGACGGACAGGTCCCGTTCACTCACGTCCCGCAGCAGCCGCGGCACGATCCGGTGCCGCTCCAGGGCCGCCCGGTTGGCACGGGCGGTGCTGCCGTCGCCCGCGCCGCCCGCCACATAACCGACCGGCCCGGCGCCGAGCCGATGCTCGGCCAGTTCCTCCAGCCGGGTCAGATCGGTGGGCAGCCGTGGCACGGCCCCCGCCATCCCGCCCAGGTAGATCTCGTACTGGAAGTCCGCCCAGTGCTTCGCCATCCGTCCGACCCGCCCCTCGCCGTCGAGAACACCCTGTGTCGCCGATGATCCTGGCGAGCCGGGCGGACGGCGTCCACCGTCATACACACATGGCCGGAACGCGGCGGTTCAACTCCGCTCTCAGCTCCTCTCGGTGGCGAGTGCCGGTGACGTCGTGTCCGTCGGTGCCGCGGGGCCCGTGATCGGCGGTACCGGCACGTCGGCCGTGCGGGCCAGGCGGGCGCCTTCGGGGCCGTACACCGCGCGGGGTTCGGGGAACAGGCGGAGCAGGGTGAGGAACAGGACCGCCGACACGACCAGCGACAGCGGGAGGCTGATGTCGACGCCGCCCGCGAGATCACCGAGCGGGCCGACGAACTGGCCCGGGATGTTGGTGAACAGCACACCGAGCACCGCCGAGACCCACCACGCGGTCATGCCGCGCCAGTTCCAGCCATGGGCGAACCAGTAACGACCGCCTCGCTGACGGCGGTTGAAGACCTGGAGGGCCTCGGGGTCGTACCAGCCGCGCCGGGTCCAGAAACCCAGGATCATCACGACCATCCACGGGGTGGTGCAGGTGATGATCATCGTGGCGAAGGTGGAGATGGACCGGACGAGATCGAGGCCGAAGCGGCCGACGAAGATGAACGCGATGGACAGCAGGCCGACCAGCACCGTCGCCTGGACACGCGACAGCCGGGGGAAGACGGACGAGAAGTCCAGGCCCGTGCCGTACAGCGAGGTCGTACCCGTCGACAGGCCGCCGATCAGGGCGAGCAGACACATCGGCAGGAAGAACCAACTCGGTGAGATCGCCAGCAGTCCGCCCACGAAGTCGGGGGCCGCCGGATCGACGTACTGAGGGGCCTTCGCCGCGATGATGCTCGCCGTGGACAGGCCGAAGAGGAACGGCAGCAGTGTCGCGATCTGGGAGAGGAACGCGGCCCCGATGACCTTGCGGCGCGGGGTGCTCGCCGGGATGTAGCGCGACCAGTCGCCGAGGAACGCGCCGAACGACACCGGGTTGGACAGCACGATCAGCGCCGCGCCGATGAAGGACGGCCAGAACAGCGACCGGGTCGCCGCGTCCGCCGAGTCCGTGAAGACACCCGCGTACGACGGGTCGAAGTCACCGGCGAAGGCGATCGCGCCGAGCAGGAACAGCAGGCTCGCCGAGGTCACCGCGACCTTGTTGACGAAGAGCATGAACCGGAACCCGTACACGCACACCGCGAGGACGAGCACCGCGAAGAGGGCGTACGCGACGACGTACGACGGTGTCGAGCGCTCCAGGCCGAAGAGCCGGTGCGCGCCGCCGACCAGGGCGTCGCCGGAGCTCCACACCGAGAGGGAGAAGAACGCGACGGCCGTCAGCAGGGAGAGGAAGGAGCCGACCACACGGCCGTGGACGCCCAGGTGCGCGGACGAGGAGACGGCGTTGTTGGTGCCGTTGACCGGGCCGAACACCGCCATCGGGCACAGGATCAGCGCGCCGGCGACGACCCCGAGGAGGGTGGCCGCGAGCCCCTGCCAGAAGGAGAGACCGAACAGGATCGGGAAGGCGCCCAGCACACAGGTGGAGAAGGTGTTCGCACCGCCGAACGCCAGCCGGAACAGGTCGAGCGGTGTCGCGGTGCGGTCCGCGTCGGGGATGCGCTCGACGCCGTGCGACTCGACCTCCGTGAGGGACGGGGGCGGGGCGGCGGGGGAGTGGGCGGAGGTCGGGGGCTTCTCGGGCAAGGGGGCTCCAGCGGGGGACCGGCGGTGAGGCGTGTGGTGGCGCTGTGGGCAGGAGGGCCGGTGTGCCGCCGGGTGTGCGACAGGAGCGGGAGCCGTCCTCATGGGGTGAGGCGACGTTAAGGGTGCACGTCAAGCAGGCGCCAGGGGGCGCTTCATCCACCTTGTGGCGGTGAGGTGGACGAATCATCCACATGTTCACCTGAGGGGTAGTCCAGCTGTTCGCCCTGTTTGCCTCATTCGTCTGTCGGCTCGTCTGTCGGCTCGTCCGCCGGTGATGTGGGCGCCCGGTCATTCCCGGCTGTCGTGTCCGGTCCCTGCGCCCGTACCCGCTGGACGTGCTCCAGCGACTCGCGCAGCTCGGTGAGCCAGTCGTCGGTGTGCCGCTGGACCAGGCGTACGCACCAGGCGAGGGCGTCGCTGCGACTGCGGGCGACGCCGGCGGCGATGAGGGTGTCGAGGACCTGGCGCTCGGGCTGGCGCAGCCGGGTCATCACAGGGGCGGCGATGTGGGTGAACAGGGCACGCTCGCCACCGCACTCCACACCCCAGGAGACCTTCTTCCGGAACCGGTGCTCCGCCTCGCGGGCCACCTCGATCCGGTCCTCGCGGGTCCGTTCCCGGAACTCCTGGATGCGGCCCTCGACGGCCGCCGCACGCTCGCCGGCCGAGGCGCCCTCGGTCAGCCGGGGCTCGGGAATGCGGCCGACGACGGTGATCTCCTCACGGTCGACCGTCACCGCCGCGAGGCTCTCGAAGAGATCGTCGGGCAGTCGGCCGACGAACCAGCCGCGTAGCTTCTCGTTCTGCTCCGTTGTAATCATGTAATAACGATTACTCCGCAGCGTCATGAACGCAAGGGGTCGTGCGGCGGTCCTCCCGGAGTCCGCCGCGAGCTGAAGCGGAATGTTTCAGGCCGATTGCCCGGCCATGGGGATTTGGCCATCCGCAAACGCCGGACGATCAAGAACCGCTCAGATTCGGGGTTTGCATGGTCGAATTCCGTGACTTCTCGCCACTGATTGAACACTCAAAGTTACCGAAACCTGTGGGGTCGATGTGTGTTCCGGTGTCGGACCCGGCAGACTCGCGCTCGCCGATCCGGCACCGATCGGACAGGCTTCGCATACGCGACAGATGTGGCGAAGCCGTCCGGACATTCCCGCAGAGCGGAAGGATGCACACCATGCCGAACACCGCGCGTTGGGCCGCGACTCTCACCCTGACGGCCACCGCCGTCTGCGGCCCCCTCACGGGGTCCGCGCTCGCCGCCCCCGAGCCCGCCGCGTCGGGGCTCTACGCCCCCTCGGCCCTGGTCCTGACCATGGGCCACGGCGAGAGCGCGGCCGCCGTCACCCCCGAGCGCGCGGTCACCCTGACCTGTGCGCCGAAGGCCTCCGGCACGCACCCGGCGCCCCTCGACGCCTGTGCCGAACTCCGTGACAGCGGCGGGGACTTCGACGCCCTGGCCGACAGGGCCGGGGCGATGTGCAGCAAGCAGTACGACCCCGTGGTCGTCACCGTCCAGGGCGTCTGGCAGGGCAAGCGCGTCGCGTACGAGCGCACCTTCGCCAACGAGTGTCTGAAGGATTCCGCCGCGAGCGTCCTTTACGCCTTCTAGGCGCCGACCGCTTCGCGTGCGGAGGGCCGCTTCGCGGCCCGGAGACCGGGGTCGCGTGGCCCCGCGAGTGATGAGCGAGGGCCCGTGGCTGGGGAGCGCGAGCCCTGTCGCGGTGTGTCACGCGATCCCCGTCCGGGGGTCGGCCGAGCGGAGTGGGGCCGCCGGCCGACCCCCGGCATCACCTGCCGGTGACTACTTTCACCCCGGCATCACCGTGCCGGTGACTCTCAGCCGTCACTCGGAGAGGTGTCGGACGTGATGGTCCAGCGCCCGACCTCCTGGTGGCCGGAGTCGTACAGGGGCTGGCCGTCCCCGGGTTTGATCTCGCAGTGCCGGAGGTTGCCGCCCCAGTACCGCAGGATGCGCTCCAGCTCCTGAACGGTGGTGCCCTCGTCCCAGTCCGTGCCGTCCAGGTCGACCTCGAGAAGGAACTTCACTTCGCGCGTCTCCACTTCTGTTTCGCTCGGATTCCGTGCCGGTGTCGGCCGGAACGGTGTGCGCCTGCCGCAGGTCCTTCAATCGTTTCATTGAACTGCTACTTGAGACTTGGCCGTTGCGGCGGAGGGGACGACGCAGGGGCTGGAGCGCCAGGGCCCTTCTGATGGATCTCCGTGGGAGAAGGAGCGGCGTTCGGTGCGTGCGCTCGGCGTGCGGCGAGAGTGCGTGCCGGGCGTCGCGACGCCGCGGAGATCCATCAGAAGGGCCCTAGTCGTGGTGGGATTCCTCCTGCGCCTGCTCGTTGGGGGTGATCGCGTCGCCCGCTTCGCCCCGGTCACGCCGCCGCTTCTCGGAGTCGGTGACGCGGGTCTCGGCCTGCTCCGCCTCGTGCAGGACCTCGTCCAGGGCGGTGTCGGGCTTGTCGTCCGGGTTCCGCTTGTCGTGTCGGGTCATGGGAGTGCTCCTTTCGGTGAGGAGAGGTGAGGAGAAGTGAGGAGAGGTGAGGAGAGGTCAGCCGGTCGGCGCGGCGATACGCAGCGGTACCGCGCCCGGCGCGCTCGAACCGCCCCGCCCGGTGTCTTCGAAGTCCCGCGTCACCTCCGACCACCACGCCGGGCCGTCCTCGATGTGCCGCAGCAGTACTCCTTCGCGGATCGCCCAGGGGCAGATCGTGACCGTCTTCAGACAGGTGAGCTTCATCGTGGTGTGCCCGACCAGCGCCCCCGCGAGGCTCTGCGTCGCCCGGGGCGCGGAGATGCCCGGCAGGGCGGCCCGCTCGGCGGCGGGGAGCGCGGCGAGGCGGGTGACCGCGCGCGCCAGGTCCACGCGTCGCAGCTCCCGCTCCTCGAAAGGCCCGTGGCGGCCCGGTGCGGAGCCGCACAGCCGGGAGAGCTGCTGGAAGGTGCGCGAGGTGGCCACGGCGGTGCGCGGTCCCTCCCAGCGGATGCGGGCGGAGGCGTCGCGCAGCTGATGGCGGACCTTGCGGCGCAGCGCCTTGACGCTGTCGGGCGACGGAGGGTCCTGCCCGTGGAAGAACTCATGGGTCAGCCGGTTCGCGCCCAGCGGCAGCGAGGCCACGAAGTCCGGCAGCCGGCCCCGCCCGAAGGCCACCTCCAGCGAACCGCCCCCGATGTCGAGCAGCGCGAGCGGCCCCGACCGCCAGCCCATCCACCGCCGGGCCGCGAGGAAGGTGAGCTCCGCCTCCACCTCGCCGGGCAGGGTGTACAGCTGTACCCCGGTCTCCGTACGCACGGTACGCAGCACGTCCGGGCAGTTGGGTGCTGAGCGCACCACGGCGGTCGCGAACGCCAGCGGGGCCGACGCCCTCCACCGCTCCGCCGTGCGTGCCGCCGCCGCGACCGCGTCGGACAGCCGTCGTACGGCCTCGTCGGGCACGTTCCCGCCGGGCGGCACCTCTTCGGACAGCCGCAGACGCCACTTCGCGGTGTGCACCGGAAGCGGCACACCGCCCTCGGCGTCCGCCACCACGAGTCGTACGGTGTTCGATCCCACATCCACCACGCTCATCCGCATGACCGACGGTTACCCGGTGGCCGCGTCAACACGCCTGACCCGCAGGGCGGCTGGTGGCGCACGGTTGTATACCGGCCGTCCGGGCGCTCCCGCTCACCACCCGGGCGGAGGCCGGCCGATCGCACCGCTGACGCAGCCCTGATGCACCCCCTGATCAAAGTGATCAGCCTTATTGCATATGATGTGCAGGTGCAGAAATATGACATCAGGGTGGCAGGACCCGACGACCTCGACGCTGCCCGCACGGTGATGCTCGACACCGTCTACCGGGACTTCGGCACGGGCTATGTGCCGCGCTGGCACCGGGACATCATCGATCTGCACGGCGCGTACGTCGCCCCCGACCGGCATCTGCTCCTCGTGGCGGTCGACGGGCGGGACGGCGCGGTCGTCGCCACCGGCGCGCTGGACTCGCGGGGCCCCGCCCATCCGCCCAACCCCCGTCGGCTGGCCGAGCGTTACCCGTCCGGCGAGACCGCCCAGCTGCGCCGCGTGTACGTGCGCGCCGAGCACCGGCGGCGCGGACTGGCCCGGCGGCTGGTCGCCGCGCTGCTGGACTTCGCGGCGGCCGACGGCGGTTACCGCTCCGTCTATCTGCACACCGACCCCGCGGTGCCCGGCGCCGAGGACTTCTGGCGCTCGCAAGGTGTGGCCGTGTGCGACGAGCGCGAGGAGACCGGGGAGCGGGTCGTGCACTTCGAGATCCCGGTGCCGGCGATGGCTCGCACCCTCGCCTGTTAGACGCCCCCTCACAGAGAACCAAGGACCATGCGCCCTCCCCGCCGCCGTCGCATCGTCGCCGGCCTGCTCCTCGCCCCCGTGCTGACCGGCTGCTTCGCCCCGGGCGGTGACCCGTCCGAGGACGACTCCGCCGACGGCTCCCGGCTGCGCGTGGCCCTCGCCTTCCCGCCCGCAGAGAACTTCTCTCCCTACGGCGCGGACGCCACCCTCCTCAGCCGGCTGGGCGTCACCGAGGGGCTCACCAAGCTCGACGCCAACGGCGCCGCTGCCCCCGCGCTCGCCGAGTCCTGGACGCGCGAGAACGACCGGAACTGGCTTTTCACCTTGCGCGAAGCGACGTTCCAGGACGGCACCGAGGTCACCCCGGCCACCGTCGTCGCCGCCCTCACCCAGGCCACCGAGGCCGAGCCCGTCACCGCCGCGCTCTCCGGCATCACGCTCACCGCGAAGGCGAGCGGCGACCGCCGGGTACGCGTCACCACGAAGGACCCGGACCCCGCCCTGCCGCTCCGGCTCACCAGCCCCGGCCTCGCGATCCTGTCCGCCAAGGCCTACGGCGGCAAGCGCGTGAACCCGGTCGGCACGGCCACCGGCCCGTTCGAGGTCACCAAGGTCACCGGCACCACCGCCGCCACCCTGGACCGCTTCGACGAGTACTGGGGCGGGCGTGCCCAGGCCTCCGGCATCGACGCCAGGTTCACAGCCGACGGCTCCGCCCGCACCAACGCCCTGCGCACCGACCAGGCCGACATCGCCGAGGCCGTCCCCGTGTCGCAGGCGTCCACCCTCGACGAGGGCACCCGGCGCGAGACGGCCACCACCCGCACCACCAGCCTCCTGCTCAACACCAAGTCCGGCGCCTTCAAGGACCCGAAGCTCCGGGCCGCCGCCCGTGAGGCCGTCGACGGCGCCGTACTCGCCAAGGACGTGTACGAGGGCCACGCCGACGCCGGTGTCGGCATCTTCGGTCCCGCCGTCACCTGGGCCGCCGGCGCGCGAAGCGCGATGGGGGTCCCCCCGGCCGGAGGCTGGGGGAGGGTCGAACCCTCCGGTCGCGCGAAGGCCGCCGACCCCGACGGCACCCCGGTGACCATCGCCACCTACGACAACCGGCCCGAACTGCCCGAGGTCGCCCAGGTGCTGCAACAGCAGCTCCAGAAGGCCGGGTTCAAGGTGAAGCTGGAGGTCCGCGAGTACTCGCGGCTGGAGAGCGACGCCCTGGCCGGCAGGTTCGACGCGTTCGTCGGCGCCCGCAACTCCCTGCTCGACACCGGCGACCCCGTCTCCGTTCTCGCCGGCGACTTCACGTGCGACGGCAGCTACAACCTCGCGCTGCTCTGCGACAAGAAGGTCGACCAGGCCGTCGCCGCCGCCCAGAAGGAGTCCGACACCGCCGAGCGGCAGCAGGCGGCCATGAACGCCGAAGCGGCGATCCTCGGCACCGACGCCACCGTCCCGCTCGTCCACCAGCGGATCATCACCGGCGTCGGCACCTCCGTACAGGGCCTGATCCTCGACCCGTACGAGCGCACGCTGATCGGAACGGGGACCCGGCGCTGATACGGCTACTCTGGCGCGTCCTGCTCGCCGTCGCCCTGCTGTGCGGCATCGGTCTGCTGCCGTGGCTGTCGCGCACCGACCCGGCGCTCACGGTCCTCAAGGCGCGCTCGGCCGAACGCGACCCCACGCCTGAGGTATTGGCGGCCGTACGGGACGAACTCCGCCTCGACGCGGGCCCGTCGAAGCTCCTGGGGGAGTGGTTCGGCGGGCTGGCGCACGGTGACGCGGGCCGCTCGTGGATCTCCGGCGCCGAGGTCACCCCGGCCGTCGTCCAGGCCCTCGGCGTCTCGCTGCTGCTGATGGCCGCCGCACTCGTCGTGGCGGCGGTCACGGCCGCGGCGGTCTGCTCCCGCACCCTGCGGCTGGGCGCACGCCGCCGCCTCGACGACCGGCGCGGCGGCGGCAGCCCGGCCGCGATGCTCGCCGCGCTGCCCGAGTTCCTCACCGCGTCCGTGCTCGCCGTCGTCGTCGGCGTGCACCTCGACTGGCTGCCCGCGGTCGGCTGGTACGGGCCACAGTGGATGGTGCTGCCCGCCCTCGCCCTCGGCCTGCCCGCGGGCGCGCTGCTCGGCCGGATGCTCGACGACCTGCTGCCCGGCGCCTTCGCCGAACCCTGGGCACTGGCCGCCGCCGCACGCGGCATACCCGGGCGGGCCACGGCCCGCCAGGCCGTACGCCGCTGCGTACCCGGACTGCTGCCCAACCTCGGCCTGTTCGTGGTCGGCCTCACCGGCGGCGCCGTCACCGTCGAGCAGATCTTCGACATACCCGGCCTCGGCCGCACCACCCTCCAGGCCGCCCTCGCCCAGGACCTCCCCGTCCTCCAGGCCGGCACCCTCGCCCTCGTCCTGCTGGCCGCTCTCGCCGGAGCCCTCGCGCGCCTCACCGCCCGCCTCCTCATCGGCCCGGCCCTCCGTGACGGCGCGCTCCACTCCCCGCACCGTCCGAAGCCACCCGCGCCACGCCGCACCCCCTTGGTCCACGGCACGGTGCTCCTCGCGGTCGTCGTGCTCGGCCTGACTCGCGACCCGCTCGCCCTCGACACCGGCGCCCGACTCCAACCCCCGTCCTGGGCACACCCGTTGGGTACCGACGCGCTCGGCCGCGACCTCCTCGCCCGTATCGGCCACGGGGCGTTCACCACCCTCGCCCCGGCCGTCGCGATCAGCGCGGCCGCACTGCTGACCGGCGTCCTGCTCGGGCTGCTGCCCCGCCTCTCCGCGCCCCTCGTCGACACCGTCAACGCGGTACCGGCGGTCCTCGCGGGCCTCCTCGTCGCCGGAGTCGCCGGCAGCGGAGCGGCGACGCCCGCGGCGGCCGTGGCCGCCGTCGCCTGGGTGCCGCTCGCCGCGCACACCACGGCCCTGCTCGAACAGGAGCGGGCCACCACACACATCACGGCCACGAAGGGGCTCGGCGCGGGCGAGCCGTATCTGCTCCGCCGCGAGCTGCTCCCCGCCGTCCTCCCCCCTGTCGCCCGGCACGCCCTCCTGCGGCTGCCCGGTGTGGCCCTCGCCCTCACCTCCCTCGGTTTCCTCGGCCTCGGCGCGCAGCCGCCCGACCCGGAATGGGGCCTCCTCCTCGCCGAGAACCAGCCGTACGCCGAACGCGCCCCCTGGGCCGTACTCGCCCCCGCCGCCGCACTCGCCCTCCTGGGCGCCCTCGCGGTCACGGCGTCGGGTGGAGTGCGGTGGCCGCGTCCGTTCGCGGCTGCCGTACGGCAGCCGAAGCCCGCCGTCGCCACCACCCTCGGAGAGACCGGATGACCGAGCCACAGCAGCAACCGAGCAGGACCACCCCGCCGAACCAGCCGACCCCGCCGATCCGGGCCAGGACCGTCAAGGTCTCCCGGCGGGGCACCTGGGCGAACCTCAACCCCCTGCTGCGGCTGCTGATCCTCACCCAACTCGCCTTCAACATCGGCTTCTTCGCCGTGCTGCCGTTCCTCGCCGAGCACCTCGGGACGGCGATAGGCATGGCCGGCTGGATGGTCGGCTTCGTGCTCGGGCTGCGGACCTTCAGTCAGCAGGGACTGTTCGTGGTGGGCGGCGCGCTGGCCGACCGTTACGGCGTACGGCCGGTGGTGCTGGCGGGGTGTGTGCTGCGGATCGCCGGGTTCGCGTGGCTCGGCTACGCGGACGCGGACTGGTCGGTCATCGGATCGGTCCTGCTGATCGGATTCGCCGCGGCGCTGTTCTCCCCGGCGGTCGAGTCCGAGGTGGCCCGGCAGGCGGTGGTCTGGGAGGAGTCGGGAGGCGGCCCCCGTACGAGTGTGCTCGCGCTGTTCACGGTGGCGGGGCAGGCGGGGGCGTTCGTCGGACCGCTCATCGGCGCGCTGTTGCTGGCCGTGGACTACCGGGTGGTGTGCCTCGCGGGCGCCGGGGTCTTCGTCCTCGTCCTCGCCGGGCACTTCTGGCTGCTGCCGCAGCACATTCCGGGCCGGGAACGGGTCGAGGTGAAGGGCGGGCTGGGCGGGCTGCTGCGCAACCGGCGGTTCCTGGCGCTGTGCTGCGCGTACGGCGCGTATCTGCTGGCGTACAACCAGCTGTACCTGCTGCTCCCCGACGAGGTCGAGCGGGCCACGGGGTCGCAGTCGGCGCTGGCCTGGCTGTTCGGGTTGTCCTCGCTGCTCGTCGTGACCGCGCAGTTGCCGGTGACGCGGTGGGTGGCGGAGCGGTTGGACCTGCGTCGGTCCATGACGGCGGGGCTGTCGCTGATCGCCGCCGGGTTCCTGGTGGTGGCCGTTGCGCAGCCTGCCGGGTGGACGGGCAATGTGGGGTTGGTGCCCGCGGCCGGGTTCGTGGTGTTGCTGACGGTGGGGCAGATGCTGGTGGCTCCGGCCGCGCGGGCCTGGGTGCCGGATCTCGCGGCTGAGGGGCGGCTCGGGCTCTACACCGGGGCGATGTCTTCCGTGTCGGGGTTGATCGTGTTGGTGGGGAGTGCGGGGGTCGGGGCCTTGATGGATGCAGGGGTGCCGGGGGCTGTGCCGTGGGTGGTGCTCGCGGTGGTTCCGGTTGCGGTGGTGGGGCTTTTGCCGCGGCATACCGTTCGGCGCTAGCAGGGCTTGCGGGACATTCTTCGCCCCCGCCGCCCCTACCCGTCCCATCCTTCAGGGGCTGCGCCCCTTCGACCCCCAGCCGCGGGTCCGGTGGGGGCTGGTCGCGCAGTTCCCCGCGCCCCTGAAAGAGCAGGGGCTGCGCCCCTTGCTTTTCGGGCCGCAGGTGACGTGTCTTTAAGGGGCGCGGGGAACTGCGCGCCAGCCACCACTCACCCGCACCCGGCCACCCACCTCAGGCCATCTGTCGGCGTACCAGCTCGTGCAGGCGGCCCGTCGGGTTCGCCAGGAGTTGGGACGGTGCTCCCACCTCCGCCACCTTGCCGTCCTCCATCACCACCACCCGGTCCGCGTCCATGACCGTGGACAGGCGGTGGGCGATGACGATGCGCGTGGCGTTCAACGCCCTCGTGCTGTCGATGACCGTGCGCTGGGTCTCGTTGTCGAGGGCGCTGGTGGCCTCGTCGAAGAAGAGGATGCGGGGGCGGCGGATCAACGCCTGGGCGATCATCAGGCGTTGGCGCTGGCCGCCGGAGATCGCGCCGTTGCCCTGGACGATGGTGTGCAGCCCCATCGGCATACGCTTGATGTCCTCGGCGAGCCCCGCCATCTCGGCCGCCGCCATCGCCTCCTCGGGCGTGAACGGCTCCGTGCCGCAGATGACGTCCAGGATGGAGCCGGTGAACGGCTGGGCGTGCTGGAGGACGACACCGCACTGACGGCGTACGGCGGACTGGTCGAGGGCGCCCAGGTCCTGGCCGTCGTACAGGACACTCCCGGAGACCGGCTTGTCGAAGCCGATGAGCAGGCGCAGCAGAGTCGATTTTCCGCAGCCGCTCGGGCCCACGATCGCCACGAACTCGCCCGGCCTGATGTCGAAGGACACGTCGTCCAGCACCAACGGGCCGTCGTCCGCGTACCGGAAGGACAGCCGGCGGGCCTCGATGCCGCCGGAGAGCACACCGGGACGCGTACTCGCCGTACGTACCTCGGGCGTCGCCTCCAGCACCGGCTTGATCTCCTCGAACAACGGCAGCACGGCCACCGCCGACACGAACGCGCCGGTCAGCTGGGTGACCGACGTCAGCAGCATCGTCACCGACGTGTTGAAGGTGAGGAACTCCGCCGCCGACATCGAACCCCGTGCCGGGCCCGCCAGCAGCATGAACATCACCAGGGTGCACAGCGGGAGATACACCGCGCCCAGCACCGTGTTGAGGTTCTTGATCCCGCCGACCTTCTGTTGCAGCTCCCGGCTGCGCGCGAACTCGCCCGCCCAGGCCGCGTACGCGTAGTTCTCGGCGGCCGCCACCCGCAGCTTCGGCAGGCCGCGCAGGGTCTGGAAGGCCTGGTTGTTCAGCTTGTTGCTCAGGACCACCAACCGGCGTTGCCAGCGCACCTGCCACAGGCCCAGCCCGAGGAACACCGCCGCCACGACCACGAGCATGCCGATCGCCGCCAGCGCCATCGGCACGCTGTACCAGAGCAGCAGACCGAGGTTCACGGCACCGACGGTCACCGACTGCGCGACCACCGGGCCGACCCCGGCCAGGGTGCGGCGGATCGCGCTGATGCCCATGGCCGCGCTCGCCAGTTCACCGGTGGAGCGGGAGGCGAAGAACTTCGTGGGAAGCCGCAGCAGACGGTCCCAGACCGCCGGTTGGAGGGTCGCCTCGATACGGCCCTCCATACGGAGGATCGTCAGGTTCTGAAGGAGCAGGAACGCGGCCGACACCACGCTCGCCAGCATGATCGCCAGGCAGACCTGCACGATCAGGTTCTCCTGCGCCTTCGGCACGTACTCGCCGAGGATCTTGCCCGTCGCGATGGGGACGAGCGAGCCGAGCACCACCGTCACCAGGCCGCTGAGCAGCAGGCCCGTCATGTCGCCGCCGGTGCCGTGGAGGCTCCAGCGCATCAGCCGCAACGGAGTCGGCACCCGTTCGGGCAGCGGGCGGTAGAACATCACGGCACGCGGCTCGAACTCCGCCGCGTTCGCCTTCTCGATCGGCGTCTCCCGGCCGGACGAAGGCTGCACGGCCACATAGCCGCCGCGCCGCCACAGCAGCGCCACCGGCGCGCCGGACAGGGCCCGGTGCCCGACCAGCGGACCCACGTTCTCCCGCCACCAGCCTCCGGCGAGGCGTACGGCCCGGACCCGGACCCGGGAGGCGAGCGCGATGCGCTCCACCGGGTCGAGCCGGTCGCTCTCGGTGCCGCTCTGCGCGGGCTCCGAGAGGGTGATCCCGGCGGCCTGGGCGACGACCTTGCAGGCCGCGTAGGTGGCGTCCGCGTCGGCGGCCGTAGTACGCCGGGCCGCGGAGGACTTGCCGATGGACGCGAGCAGCGTGCGGTCGGCCTGGACGCGTACGGCCTCACCGGCCTTGATGCCCGCGGCCGTACGGTCCTCGTGGGTGCGCTCCAGCTGCTCGATCCAGCGGTCCAGCGTGGCCAGCAGCCGGTACTGCTGGTCGACCATGCTCTGCCAGACCCCCGGGTCCATCAGCAGATCGGCCGCCGCCTCCGCGCCGTAGAGGGAGCCGTACTGGACGCTGCCGGGCGGCACCTGCATCCAGAACACGTCGTCGTCGGTGAGCGCGGCGGCCTGCTCGGTCGCCATCGGCGCCTGGAAGAGGATCGACAGGCCGCGGCCGACGCCCAGGGCGAGGGCGTACTCCAGTGGGCTCGTCTGCGGGGGTACGAGTTGGGCGTTGCCCCATTCGTCGTACGACCAGGTCTCGGTGCCCACCTGCTGGTACAGCTCGCGCAGACCGATGCGCCGGACCACACAGTCACGGAGCGGACGCGCGACCAGGGTGTGCTGGGGCCCGGCGACCGGGCCGAGCAGCAGCGAGCCCGCTTCGAGACGGCCCAGGTGGTGCCAGTGGCCCTGCTGGACGGCGTCGACCGCGAACAGGTCCAGGGCGCCCGAGGCCACCAGCCACAGGGTCTGGGGGCCTTCGAGGTCGAGGCGGGTGTAGCCGGTGCAGTCGAGAGGGGTGCCCATGGCGCCGAGAGCACCGAGGACGAGATCGCCCTCCTCAGGTACGGACGTCATCTCATCGCTCCCTGACCAGCTGGGCGTACGCGCCGCCGCGTGTCACCAGCTCCTCGTGCCGGCCGCGCTCCACGATCGTGCCGTGTTGCAGGACGACGATCTCGTCGCTGTCGCGGACCGTGCTGAGCCGGTGGGCGATCACCACACAGGCGCAGCCGCGTTTGCGGAGGTTGTCCATGACGGTCAGTTCGGTCTCCGCGTCGAGCGCGCTGGTCACCTCGTCGAGGACCAGGATGCTGGGCCTGCGGACCAACGCCCGGGCGATCTCCAGGCGTTGACGCTGGCCGCCGGAGAAGTTGCGGCCGTCCTGCTCGACCCTGCTCTTGATACCGCCCGGGCGGCGGGTCACCACGTCGTACAGGGCCGCGTCCCGCAGCGCCTCCACCACGGCCTCGTCCGGGATCGACGGGTCCCACAGGGCCACGTTGTCGCGGACCGTGCCCTCGAAGAGGAAGACCTCCTGGTCGACGAAGGAGACGGACGCGGCGAGCGCGCCGCGCGGGATGTCCTCCAGACGCCGGCCGTCGATGCGGATCACGCCCTCCCAAGGCGTGTACAGGCCCGAGATCAGCCTGGACACCGTCGACTTGCCGCTGCCGGAGCCGCCCACCAGCGCCACCTGCTGGCCCGGGCCGACGGTGAGGTCGAAGCCGGTGAGCAGGGGCTTGTCGAGGGGGCTGTAGCCGAAGGTGATGTTCTCCAGCTCCACATGGCCGTGCAGCCGGCGGGTGGACTCGGCCGCGTCCGGGCGGGCGTACAGCGGGTCCGCCTGGAAGTTCTCCACGTCCTTGAGGCGGGCCACGTCGGCCGCGAAGTCCTGGATGCGGCCCGCGACGCCGTTGAGACGGGTGATCGGCGCGGTGAAACGGGTGACCAGCGCCTGGAAGGCGACCAGCAGACCGACGGATATGTGGCCCTCGACCGCGCGCATGCCGCCGATCCAGAGGATGAGCGCGCTGTTGAGCGTGGCGAGGGTCGGGGCGACGACCCCCAGCCAGGCGCTCGGCACCCCGAGCCGCTGCTGCTCCTCCAGCGTGGTGGCGTGCTGCCCCGCCCACTTGCGGAAGTAGCCCTCCTCGCCGCCGGTCGCCTTCATCGTCTCGATCAGCTGGAGGCCGGTGTACGCCGTGTTGGTCAGCCGGGCCATGTCGGCCCGCAGCTTCGCCGTACGGGTCGCGCGCAGCCGGATCACCACCCGCATCGCCACCACGTTCAGCAGCGCCACCGCGATGCCGACGAAGGTGAGCTGCGGGTCGTACGTATAGAGGAGCACGGCGTAGAGGACGACCACGACCGCGTCCACACCGGCGGCCGCGAGATCGCGGGCCAGGGTCTCGGCGACCGCGTCGTTCGACTGGAGCCGCTGGACCAGGTCGGCGGGGCTGCGCTGGGAGAAGAAGGTGACGGGCAGGCGGAGGAGGTGGCGCAGGAAGCGGGCGCTGGACAGGGTGGAGGAGATCAGGCGGCCACGCAGCAGGTTCGCCTGTTGCAGCCAGGTCAGCAGGACCGTCAGCAGCACACACGCGCCCATCGACGCGAACAGCACGCCGAGCAGGGAGGTCTGGCCGCCGATCAGGAACATGTCGATGTACGTGCGGCTCAGCGCGGGCACGGCCGCGCCGACCGCCACCAGGAGCAGGCTCGCGAGGACGGCGGCGGGCAGCGTGCCGGAGGTGCCGCGCATCCGGGCGGGCATGGCACCGAGGACGCCGGGCTTGCGGCCGCCCTTCTTGAAGTCGTCGCCCGGCTCCATGACGAGGACGACACCCGTGAAGCTGGAGTCGAAGTCCTCCATCGGCACGAACCGGCGGCCCTTGCCGGGGTCGTTGATGTGGACGCCGCGCCGGCCGAAGCGGCGCCCCATGCCGTCGTAGACGACGTAGTGGTTGAACTCCCAGAACAGGATGGCCGGGGCCTTCACCTCGGCGAGGGCGGCCACGTCCATCTGCATGCCCTTGGCGGTCAGGCCGTAGCTGCGGGCCGCCTTCAGGAGGTTGCTGGCGCGCGAGCCGTCCCGGGAGACACCGCAGGCGATGCGCAGCTCCTCCAGCGGGATGTGGCGTCCGTAGTGGCCGAGGACCATGGCGAGGGAGGCGGCGCCGCACTCCACGGCCTCCATCTGGAGGACGGTCGGTGTGCGGACGGCCTTCTGCCCGCCCTTGGGCACCGGGCGCTTCTGCGGGGCGGCCTTGCGTCTGCCGCGTGCCGGAGGCCGCGCGGTGTCCTGGGATGCGGTCACGGGAGCAGCCAATCGATCGGACGCTCGTCGGCCATGCGGATCGAACCGGTGGCCATGGTCATGGAGGTCAGCTCGAACGGCGGCCCGTCCTGCGAGGACCACTTGTAGCCGGACTCGGTCGACGCCTTGCGGTCCAGCCGTACGGTGACGGCCACCGGCCGGCCCTTCTTGGTGAACTGCTCGCCCAGCTGGCTGTCGCCGAGGAACGCGCTGATCGACTGCGGGGTCTGCGCGGTGCGGTCCACCTTCTTCACATGGCCGCGCAGCACGCCGTACCGCTGGGTGGGCACCGACTGCACGGTCAGGTCCACCTCGGCGTTCTCGGGGATCGAGGCGGCGTTCTCGGCGGGGACGTACACCGTGGCGTACAGCGGGTCTTCGGCGTCCGCGACCTTCTCGATGGCCGCGACATCGGCGCCGGTCTGGATGATCTGGCCGATGGTGGCGGCGAGCGCGGAGACCCGGCCGGCCGCGACGGACCGGACGACTGTCTCGCCCTCGGTGGTGGCGACCTTCAGGACCGGGGACTTGGCGGGCAGCCGCTCGCCCTGCTTCGCGAGCACGGCGGTGACCTGGCCGGCGACGGGGCTCTGGAGGACGTAACTGCCCTGCCCGTGGGTGAGGACGGCGGGCGCGCCGACCGTGGACGTGACGGAACCCGTGACGGCCCACACGGACGCGGCGGCCATGGCGACCACCGTCACGGACAGCACCAGCCAGCCCTGCGGGCGGGCGAAGCGCACCGGGAGGTCGAGTTCCTCCGGTGACTGGAGTTTGGCGAGGGCCTGTTGGCGGAACTGCACGGGACTTCCCTCACCTGCGCACCAGGAGACAAAGGACTTTCAGGGCGCCCGAGAGTCCCGGAACCTGTCAGGTGGTTCCGGGACTCAACGGTGCTAGGGCTCGATCAGAGACCGGCGACCAGGCTCGTGACCGGGGCGGTGTTCAGCCCGGTGACACCCTCGACGGTGCCGACGGCCGTGTTGACCAGGCCGGAGACCGGGGCAATGCCGTCCACCAGGCCGGTGACGGTGCCGACGGCGTTGACGGACAGGCCACCGGAAACGGCGTCGAGGGCGGCGTCCGAGATCTCGGCGGTCTCAACCTGGGGGGTGGAGTTCATGATGGAACTTCCCTTCGTATAGCTATTCATAAGGGGGGAGCGGCCCCCTTCTGGGGACAGAACGACGGCCGCACACGTGGGTGCCCCACATCTCGTCTCCGAGAGCTTGGCGGCCCCCGCGGTGCGATGGATCAAAGCAGATCCGCGCTGCGCACATCCAATCAACATGGCCCCTCACCAGGGCACTTGGTGACCATGACGGTTCATCCGTGCAGGACTGCGCACGCCTTGGGGGCAGCTTCTTCACACGGATCGCGACATCGTCGTACGTCGTTCATTGCCGACCGGAAAACGAATGGGACAGTCCGGCCCCAAAGGCGCGGCGGGCGGGGATCGGTGTGCAGATCTTTCGCTCGCCGTGACCCCGCTGAGCATTCGGTGTGGAGATTCCCTGAAGCCGGTTTTCCGGTCGGAAGCGGGAACGGACCGCTGTCGACCGGTGGCTGAACGTATTTGCCAGGCTGGTGAGTTGTGTGAAGTCGTGACATGGCGGCCGAACTGGGGCCGTACCGCACTTTGCGAAATGGAAGATCGAAATCTTTTTACGGGGCGTTGAACACCCCACCGGAACCATCCGTACCAACTGGCAACCAGGCGCCCCCAGTTCACCCGCCGGACGGCGGCACGGACCCCGTCCCCAGGAGGTCAAGAGTTGAGTCACAAACGAGCCACCAAGCGCAAGGCCTTTATAGCCGCAGGCGGCGTGGCGGCAATCGGAGCGGCGGCCCTCATCCTGCCGAACGCCATGGCGTCGCAGACGGAGTCCAACGAGGCAGCCCCGAAGACGCTCGCCGCGAGTGACGCCGGGGATCTCGCCTCCCAGCTCCAGGAGTTGCTCGGCGACGCGTTCGCAGGCGCGTACTACGACTCGGGCGAGCAGCAGCTCATCATCAACGTCATCGACGGCCTCGAGATCGACGGCGACGACAACAACGTGATCATCCAGGCCCAGTCGGCCGGTGCGGAGGTCCGTGAGGTCGACAACAGCTGGACCGAGCTCCAGGAGGGCGCGGCGACGCTGAAGGAGCAGGCCAGCGTCCCGGGCACCGCCTGGGCGATCGACCCCCGCACGAACAAGATCCAGGTCACCGCCGACTCCACGGTCACGGGCGAGAACTGGGACACCATCGAGTCGACCGTCAAGTCGCTCGGCTCGGGCATGGCGACCATCAAGAAGTCCGCCGGCACGTTCAAGACCTTCCTCGAAGGCGGCGACGCCATCTTCGGCGGCGGCGCACGCTGCTCGGCCGGCTTCAACGTCGTCAACGCCGAAGGCGCCCCGGCCTTCCTGACCGCCGGGCACTGCGGTGTCGCCGAGGCCGAGTGGTCCGAGGAGGAGGGCGGCGCGCCGATCGGCACGGTCGACGCGGCGACCGCCACGTTCCCCGGCACCGGTGACTTCGCCCTGGTCAACTACAACGACCCGGCGACCCAGGCGGCCAGCACGGTCGACCTCGGCAACGGCGAGACGGTCGACATCAACGCGGCCGGCGAGGCCGCGGTCGGCCTCCAGGTCTTCCGTATGGGCAGCACCACCGGTCTCGCCGACGGCCAGGTCACCGGCCTGGAGGCGACGGTCAACTACCCCGAGGGCACGGTCACCGGTCTCATCCAGACCAACGTCTGCGCCGAGCCCGGCGACAGCGGCGGCTCGCTGTTCACCGAGGACGGCCAGGCCATCGGTCTGACCTCCGGCGGCAGCGGCGACTGCACTGTCGGCGGCGAGACCTTCTTCCAGCCGGTCACCACCGCCCTCGCGGCGGTCGGCGCGACCCTCGGCGACGCCGGCGCGGGCGCCGGTGAGGAAGCAGCCGGCGGTGCCGGTGACGCCGCGGGTGCCGGCGAAGAGGCTGACGGCGGCGCCGCCGCGGGCGCTGGTGAAGAGGCTGACGGTGGTGCGGCCGCGGCCGCGGGCGCCGGTGAGGAAGAGGCCGCCGCGGCCGGGGCGGGCGAGGAAGAGGCTGCCGCCGCCGGTGTCGGTGAGGAAGAGGCCGCCGCGGCCGGTGCCGGTGAGGAAGAGGCTGCCGCCGCCGGCGCGGGCCAGGAGGAGCACACCGGCGACCAGGGCGTCGACGAGCAGGGCGTCGAGCAGTAGGCGGACGCCACCGAAGACGTGGACGACGGCCCCGGGATCAGCGGCCACTGACCCCCGGCCGTCCACCCCACAACCCACCTACCGGCCACACCACAGCGGTTCCGGCCGGCAGGTGGAACGGTCCGGCCCTCCGGCGGGAGGGTCGGACCGATTCGTGCTTCCGGGACGCCCGCGCCCTGAAGGGGCGCGGGGAACCGCGCGACAAGCCACGACGAACCCGCAGCGGGCGAACAACCCGCAACACGCGGAGCGTCACCCCACCGCAGCCGCCTGAAGCAGCAGCAGTGCCACATCGTCCGCCCGCTCCTCCGCCGCCGCGACCTCCCGTACGAGACTGTCCGCCAGCGCCTCCAACGGCCCCTCCCCGGCCGCCGCGAGCCGCTCCCCGAGATCGGCCAGCGCGTCCTCGATGTCGACACCCGGCGACTCGATCAGCCCGTCGGTGTAGAGCGCCAGCACCGACCCCTCGGCCAGCGCCACCTCGGTCGTCGGATACGTCGCCGCCGCGTCGATGCCGAGCAGCGGACCACCCGCGAGGTCGAGCACCTTCACCTTCCCGTCCGGCCGGCGCAGCAACGGCGGCGGATGCCCCGCCCGCGCCATGACGGCCGTCCCGTGCGCCGGGTCGAGCCGCAGATACAGACAGCTGGCGAACAGTTCGGAACCGAGGTCGATCAGCAGCCGGTTCGTGCTGCCCATCACGTCCTCGGGGGCCTGACCGACGGTGGTGTACGCGCGTACCGCCGTACGGATCTGCCCCATCAGGCCCGCCGCCGTCACGTTGTGCCCCTGCACGTCGCCGATCACGGCCGAGGGCCGCCCGTGCGAGAGGACCAGGTCGAAGAAGTCGCCGCCGATGTCCATGCCCCGGCTGGCGGGCAGATAGCGGGAGGCTGCCTCGATACCGGGGATCGACGGCAGCGAGTGCGGCAGCAGGGCCTGCTGCAGCCCGTGCGCCAGCTGGTGCTTGGCGTCGTACAGCAGCGCCCGCTCCAGCGCCTGGGCGATGAGGCCGCTGAGGCTGGTGAGCACCGCGCGCTCGTCGGCCGGGAAAGGATGCGGCTCCGCGTACCCGAGGACCCAGGTGCCCACCGGCCGTCCCGAGGCGATCAGCGGGAGATACGCCCAGGCGCCCAGGCCGTCCGGGGTGTCCCGCCGTATCGGATAGAGGCGCTCCAGCTGCTGCCGGGACTCGAAGAAGGCGGGCACCCCGGTGGTCAGCACGTGCGCACCGGGCGTCGGCGCGGTGAGCGGCATTCCGTCGAAACGCTCCACGACGTGCGGGTCCGCGTAGCCGCGATGCCCGAGCACATGCAGGCGCCCGGCGCGCGAACCGAGCATCACGAGGGCCTGGCTGCCGAGGGCCGGGATGATCTCGTCGGCGACCAGGTCCACCACGTCCTGCACGCCCACCGCCTCGGTGAGCGCGCTCGCCAGCGCCAGCACCAGGTTGATGGTCACCAGGCGGCTCGGCCCGTCGCCCTCCTCCGGCGCCGCGTGCTCGGCCTGGGCGACCGCCCGGGCCCGGGAGATCCGTACACTCAGCCCGTTCGTCCCCGGATACAGCCGGAACGACAGCCAGTCGCTCGGCGGTCTGAGGGCCACGAACGACGTCACGTGCTGGCTCATCAGCGCCGCCCGGTACCGGTCCTCGTACGCCGGATCGTTGAGCCACGGCACGGACGCCCACAACTGGGTGCCCAGCAGACCGCTCACCGGGACGCCCAGCAGCTCGGCCGTCGCCGCGTTGGCGAAGGAGATCCGCCCGTGCAGATCGAGCGCGCACATCCCGTACGGCAGCCGCGCCACCATCCGCGCCGCCTCCACCGTGCCGAGCGTCCCGGCGACCATGGTCGTCGACGGCGCCGACAGGTCCGGCTCGGGTCGCACCGGCCGGCCCTCCTCCTCCGCGCGCCGCAGCCGGATCGCGAGCCGGTCGCAGGCCGAGGTGAGATGGTCCCGCTCGCGGTCGCTGAGCTCCGGCGGGTGCGAGCCCGGCCAGGTCAGGAAGACGGCGCCGTACGTGGTGTCGTGGGTCGCCACCGGCAGCGCGGCCAGGGCGAAGGGGTAGGGCAGGACCACGGCGATCCGGGGATAGCGGCGGGCCATCTGCTCCTCACCGTTGACCCACACCAGCCGTCGCCCCCGTACGGCCTCGGCGACCGGGACCGGCGCGCTCAGGCCCACCCGCTCCCAGGGCGCGGCGAACGACCTCGGCAGCCCCGCCATGACCGCCATCTCCAGGACCGGCTCGTCGGGCGTCAGCAGATACACGGCGCCCGAGTGCGCCCCGACGTCGTCCATCATCGCGGCCAGCGCCAGCGACAGCAGCGGATGGCCGAGGCGGGCGGTCTCGACGGTCGTCCGCTCCCGGGACGCGTGGACATCCGACATCCCGACCACCTCCTCGCACGGCCGCGCGACGGCCCCAGGGTCAAGGCTCCCCCCTAGGGGCCGCCCGCGCACGGCGAGCGCCGTGCCGTGGAGGAACCGCGGTACCCCCTCCCGCCCGGACCATGCCCCCCAGGTGATGCGCGGCATCGCACACGAGCGCCGAAAGTGCGCCCCCGCGCACCCCGTTGGCTGGTTCTTCGCGCCTGGGCGTGGTCGGGGGCGCCAACAATGGGCACGCGCTGAGGCGGAGGAAGCGGCGGCCGGCAGGCGGAGGGACGAACGTGATCCGGGTTCTTCTCGTGCATGACGAGTGTCTGGTCAGGTCGGTGCTGGCGGAGTGGCTCCGCCGGGAACCCGACCTGGCGGTGTACGACGCGCCGTGGCGCATGGCGCCGGGGCGCGTCCGGTCCCTGCGCCCCGACGTCTGCGCGGCGGACCTGGACTGCGCGGACGCGGTCGGCATCCCGCCCCTCGTCGACCTGCGCGGCGCGGGCGGCCCCGCCCCCGGGCTCCTGGTGCTCGCCCACGCGAGCAGACCCGGACTGCTGAAACGCGCGGCGGAGGCGGGGGCCCTCGGGTACGTGGACAAGGAGGGCTCGCCGGAGCGGCTGGTCTCGGCGATACGCGAGGTCGCCCGAGGGAAACGTTTCATCGACGACTCCCTCGGCTTCGGCTTCCTCAAGGCCGCCGAGATGCCGCTCACGCGCCGGGAGTTGAGCGTCTTATCCCTGGCTGCCGAGGGAGCCTCCGTCGCGGAGATCGCCGGCAGCCTGCACCTCTCCCACGGGACCGTGCGCAACTACATGGCCGCCATCACCCGCAAGACCGGGGCGCGCAACAGGATCGACGCGATCAGGATCTCCCAGGGGGAGGGCTGGCTCTGAGGGACGCCCCGACGGACGTGGTTCGTGGGGGCGCGGCGTCGGACGCGGTTCGTGGGGGCGCGGCGTCGGTACGGGCGACCAGGCTCCCACCAGGTCCCGGTAGAGCGGCGAGCGCGTCAGCAGTTCCTCGTGCTCCCCGTACGCGACGCACCGCCCGTCCATGACCAGCACCCGGTCCGCGCGCCGGGCCGAGCTGACGCGATGGGCGACCACCACGAGGGTCGTGCCCGGCCGCCGGGCGAAGGCCCGCTCCGCGCGCTCCTCCGCCTCCGCGTCCAGATGACAGGTCGCCTCGTCGAGGATCACGACCGACGCGTACGACAGGTGCGCCCGGGCCAGCGCGACGAGCTGCCGCTCCCCGGCGGACAGCGCGCCCGGGTCGACCTCGGCGGCCGGTCCGCCCAGCCGGACCATCAGGTCGGTGAGCCCCACCGCCTCCGCGGCGGCCCACAGCTCGTCCTCGGGTACGGGTTTCGGCCGTAGCTCGCCGAGGTTTTCTGCGAGGGATCCCCTGAAGACGTACGCCTCCTGCGGAATGAGCACCCGGTGTGCCCGGGATGTGGCGCCGGGTACCGGCTGCCCACACAAGTGGACGGTGCCGTGCCGGGGGCGCAGGAGACCGGCGACGAGCCCGGTGAGGGTGGACTTGCCGATGCCACTGGGACCGACGACGGCGAGGTGCGTGCCGTGGGGGACCCGGAGGCTGAGGTCGTCGATGACAGGGGTGCCGGAGGAGCCGTAGGCGAAGGTGACGGAGGAGAGGGTGAGGGCGTCGGGGGTCGGGTGGGACGGGGGAGGGGTGTCGACGGTCGGGTGGGAGGGGCAAGAGGCGTCGACGGTCGGGCGGGGCCGGGGAGGGGTGCCGGCGGCCGGATGA
The DNA here is from genome assembly GCF_024612015.1 of Streptomyces sp. CA-210063. Lineage (NCBI taxonomy): Bacteria > Bacillati > Actinomycetota > Actinomycetes > Kitasatosporales > Streptomycetaceae > Streptomyces > Streptomyces sp. CA-210063. The sequence continues at coordinate 605,685 of NZ_CP102512.1, read as the reverse complement.
GGTGGGGGAGCGGTGGCGGTGATCGGCTCGGTCTGTGATGGGGGCGTTGTGTTCGCGGGGCGCGACCGCTCGCGTGGTGGGGCCAGCCTGCGCAGGACCACCGCGAGCCGGGAGCCGCTGGTGCCCAGGCCGTGGACCAGGTTCTGGAGGGCGGGGAGGAGCGACTGGGTGACGTAGGCGAGGGCACCGATCAGGGCGCCCTCGGTGACTCCGTGGTCGAGCAGCCAGGGGGCGGCGGCCAGGAGCAGCACGACGGGCAGTTGGCCGCCGATCGCGAGGGAGGCGACGCGTACGACGCCCCAGCGGGCCAGTGAGCGCGCGGCCCGGTGCTCGGCGTCGACGCACCGGCCGGTGTCGGCGGCGACGATCTCCTCGGCCCCGGCCGCCGTGATGTCCCGCAACCCCGGGCAGGCGACGCCCAGGCGGTCGGCGAGGGCCTCGTCGGCGACGAGGAACGCCTCCTGCCTGCGGGCCAGCGGACGGAGTGTCGCCAGGAAGAGGGCCACGCCGACGACCAGCGGGGGCCCCACGACGAGCAGCAGCGGCGGGGCCAGCGAGAACAGTCCGATGAGTGCCCCGGCGGCGGTGAACAGGAACGAGCGCGACACCATCACCAGCCCGGCGAAGGTGTCCCGGGCGATCTCCACCTGCTGGGTCAGCCCGGACAACGCCCCGCCGTCCGCCTCCCGCACCCCCCGCTCGACCACCCCCCGCACCAGCCGGTCCCGCAACGGCTCCACCAGCGCGGCCACACACCCGTACACCCGCCCGGTCCCGAACGCCCCGACGGCCACCGCCACCGCCCCGACCCCGAGCCACCCCAGCCCGACCCCCGCCCGCCCCACGAGAAACCCGTCGTCGAGCGCCCGCGCGAGGGCGTACCCCATGAGGAACGTCTGCCCCGTCTCCAACACGGACCACAGAGCCAGCCGTACGACCACCCGCGCGCGCCGCCGCAGAAAGCGGAGGCCGCGACGCGGGAGGCCGGGGGCGGAGGGCTGCCGTCCCGTCGGGCCGGTGGCGCCTGGGAGGTGATCGGGAGGAGTGGTGCCCCCGGGCTCGGCAGGCGCGCCAGGCGGTGTGGTGCAGGGCCGGGTCGGTGTGGGTTCGGGTGGTGTGGTGGAGGGTCGGGCCCGCGTGGGTTCGGGTGGTGTGGTGGAGGGTCGGGCCCGCGTGGGTTCGGGTGGTGTGGTGGAGGGTCGGGCCCGCGTGGGTTCGGGTGGTGTGGTGGAGGGTCGGGTCGGCGTCGGTTCGGGTGGTGCGGTGGAGCACCACGCCCGCGTCGGTTCGGGCTCGGGGGAATGCCCGGCCTCCGGCGATCCGTGTTCCTCCGAGGCGCTCGGTGCCGGTGCGCGACGAGTGTCGGGTGCCGCGGTGGGCTCGGTGGACGGCGGTCGGGAGGTCGGGCCCGCCGCAGACGCAGGGCGGCCGGCCTTCGGTGAACCGGCAGAGCCTCGCCCGTCCCGCTTGCCCGTCACCGGCCCCCTCCGCCCGGCGGGCCGTGCGGTGCGGCGTCGTCGTCGACGATCTCCGCTCCGTCGGCGTCGCCCTTCACCCCGGTCGCGACCCCGGCCCCCGCCCCGAACAACTCCCGATACCCGGGCACACGCCACAACTCCCCAGGCGGCCCCACCGCCCGCACCCTCCCCTCGTCCAGCCACACCACCGAGTCCGCGCGGGCGGCCGTGGAGGCGCGGTGGGCGATGATCAGGCGGCTGCCGGCGGTGGTGGGGCCGAGGAGCGCCTCGGTGATGTGGTGCTCGGTGACGGTGTCGAGGCTGGAGAGGGCGTCGTCGAGGACGAGGAGGCGGCTGTCGCGGGCGAACGCCCGGGCGAGGCCGAGGCGTTGGGCCTCGCCGCCCGACAGAGGGGCGTCGGCGCAGGGGGTGGCGTAGCCGTCGGGGAGGCGGCGGACGAAGGTGTCGGCGTGCGCGGCGCGGGCGGCCTCCCGGATACGGGCCGGGGAGGGGCGGAGGACGCCGAAGGCGATCGTGTCCTCGACGGACTCGCCGAGCAGGGCCGGGCGTTCGAAGGCGTGGGTGATCGCCCGGCGCAGCTCCCGGCGGTCCAGTTCGGGCAGGGGCACGCCGTCGAGCCGTACCTCTCCCTCGTCCGGGTCCGTGAGCCGCCCGGCGATCGCCGCGAGCAGCGACTTGCCCGCGCCCGACCGACCGACGACGGCGACCGTGGTCCCGGCCGGTACGACGAGATCGACGCCGTCGAGCACGGTGCGCCCACCTCGGCGGACGGTCACACCGCGCAGCTCCAACTGCCCTTGTTCTGAGGGGCCGTGCGGCTCCGGCCGCCGCTGTCCGGAGGGATCACGCGAGTGCGGCCCCTCTCCAGTGGGATCGCGCAGATCCAGTTGCCCGTCTCCGGAGGGGGCGTGCGGGTCCGGCCGCCGCTGCTCGGAGCGATCGCGCGCATCCATCCCCTCTCGCTCCGACCCCACCCGCCCGGCCGGTGGGAGCAGGCGCTCGCCGTAGGCGATCGCGCGTTCGCCCAGCACCTCGTCGAGACGTCGGGCCGACGCTCGCGCGCGGACCAGCCCCGAGAGGTGCCCGACCAGTACGCCGACGCCCGCCGCCAGCACGGCGTAGCGGGACGCGGCCAGCAACTCACCTACAGACAGGCGCTGTTGGGCGAGCAGGACGCCTGCGGTGGCGACGACGCCGAGCTGGAGGAGCGGTGCCACGGCGGCCGCTCGTGCGGCGGCGCGGCCCTGGACGCGCCACATCCGGTGGCCCTCACAGGAGAGTTCGGGCAGGGGACGGAGGACACGTGTGACGGTCCGGTCGGCCGTTCCGGCGGCCGCGATCGTACGGAACCCGGCGACGGCCTCGGCCAGGCCGCCCGCGATACGGCCCTGGGCCCGCTGATAGCGCGTCACGCACGCGGAGGAGTCACGGGCGAGCGCACGCAGGAGGAGGGCGAGCAGCGGGGCGCCGATCAGGAACACCGCCGCGAGCCAGGGGCTGATCAGGCCCAGCGCCACCACCGCGCCCACCGGCGCCGCGAGCGCGGCGAGGAGCGCGGCGACCGTGGCGGGTGCCGTCCCCGCCTGGGCCGCGTTCCCGACGAGCCGGGCCACCAGGTCGCCGGGCCCGAACCGGCCGACGGCCCGTGGCCCCACGGCCAGTACGTGCCCGACCAGCCGGTGGCGCAGCCACGCGGTGACCCGGGCGTTCGTGGTCCCGCCGAGCACGGTCTCGACGGCATCCAGCAGGGCGAGGGCGAGGACCAGCCCGGTGCACCACAGCACCCGGCGCGAGCCGTCCGGGTCACCGGCCAGCAGCAGATCCAGGGCCTGGCCCAGCGCGAGCGGCAGCAACAGATTCGCCCCCGTGGCGGCCACGGCCACGAGCGCCAGGACCGTGCAACGGGGGCCGGACTGCCGGACGGTCGAGCGCAGCAGGGGGACGGACGCGGCTGCCGGGCTGGGAGCACCGGCTTCGGTGAGGGTCGTCATACCCGTCCTGACGTGGGATGACCGGATGAGTGAGCCCCGGACGGCCCCTCCCCGGACACGGGAGAGGAACCGTCCGGAGCTGTGGCACGACTCAGGCGCCGTGCCGGTTCGACGGACCTCCAGGACGTCCAGGACGCCCTGTCCGGGTCAGAGGCAGAGCGTGATGCTGGCCGCGCTCACACAGGACAGCACGCTCAGGGAGCTGGGGCCGCCGGTGCCGGTGGTCTCGTCGGCTTCCATCGTCTGCAGGTCGAGAAGTGCCATGTCGCTTCCTTTCGATCGGTGGCCCGCACAGGGCCTTTGGGGACGGGGGTGTTGCGTCACGACTCCGCCGGGCGGCGGAACCGCGTCATTGGGGCCGCCGTAGTGGCGGCAGGAACGGCAGCTGGGCCGTGGCGTCGGCGTCGGCGGCGAGCGCCGCGCCGAGGGCCAGCAGACACCCCGCCGTTCCGGTACCGAGGTCCATGGAGAGCCGCATCAAGTGGTTGCCGGGGAAGGCCAGCTGCCCCTGGTACGGCATCGCGTGCCAGCCGAGCGCGGCGATCTGTTCCGCCAGCCGCTCCCGTGGGGCACCCGTCCGGGCGAGATGGAGGATCATCCCGGCCCGGCCCTCGAACAGCCCCGGCTGCGCGTAGAAGCGATAGCCGGCGGCGGCGAGGACACCCGCACGCGTCTGCGTGAACGCGTCCGTTCCGGTGCCGGCCGCCAGGCCCGGACCGGTGCCGGCCGCCAGGCCCAGATAGTCGTCGAGCACCATCCCGACGCCCACGCTCCCGTCGCCGAGGTACGGCATCGTCCGCCATCCCTCGTCGACGGCCAGCCCGCCGTTCTTCTGCACGACCAGACACTCCAGGTCGTGCCGCAGGGCCTCGCCCGCCGCGTCGAGCCAGGTGGGGTCGCCCGTCGCCTCATGCCGGCGCAGCAGGAACAGCGCGGGACCGCTCGCTCCGCGCAGCAGGCCGGCGCGGCGGCGGGGCGGGTCCAAGCGGGGCTCGGCGAGGCGGCGTACGAGGAGGTGCGCGGCCTCCGCCGCCCGTTCGCGCAGCTCGGACTCGCCGGTGGTGCGCGCCAGGTGGTCCAGGACCAGACCCAGCCCGGCGAGACCGCCGCGCAGGTCGGACGAGAGCTTGTGCCACTTCTCGCTGAGGATCCGCTCGACCAGGTCCAGCGCCCGTTGCCGATGGCCGAGCCGGTCCAGGGTGTACGCGACGCCCGCGAGCCCGTCGTACAGGCCGAGCGGGGTCCCGATCGGCACCGGGTCGGTGTGGTCGAGCAGCCAGCGCTCGCCCTCCTCGTACCGCTCGGCGCCGGTCTCGGCGAGCGCGTACAGCACACCCGCGGCGCCGTGTGCGAGGCCGAGGCCACCCCCGTCGGAGAACTGGGCGACATCCCCGGGGAAGAGCCGGTCGTCCCGCTCCGGCGTGGCCGAGGCCAGGATCGCCTTGACCATCGAGTCACGGCTGTACGGCCAGTCACCGGGCTCGGCGAGGGACCAGCCACCGGGTTCGGCGGCGAGGGAGGGGAACGGCGAGGCCGAGGGGCCGCCCGGCGCGGGAGCCGCCACGGCGGGCCGAGGCACCTCGGACGCACCGGCCCCCACACCCTCCGCACGGGCCCGAGCCCCCTCCGCCCCGGTCGGTACGCGCTCCGCGGGACCGCTCCCACGGGTGATCTCCTCGACCGCCTCGTCGAGGAACGCGCGCGGCACCTCCGGGAACTGCTCCGCGATCACCTCGGCCAGATGCGCGGCCTTCGCCCGGTCCACCACGAACAGCGACGTGACCGGCAGGAACAGGGCGAGGCGCAGGCATGCCAGGGCGTAGCGGTCGACGTCCGGGCCGGTCCGGTCCGGGGGTGCCAGGAACCCGGGGTGGGCGACGATCTGGCGGCCGTTCTCCTCGGCGGGAGCCGCCGCCTCGAAGTCCAGGAGGGACACCGAGCGCTCGTCGGGCGCCACCATGATGTTGAAGACATGGAGGTCGTTGAAGACGATCCCGCGCGCGTGCACCGCCTCGACCGCCTCCTCGACGGCCCGGTGGACGTGCAACGCCCAGGCCGTGTACGCGGCGACCGCCCCCTTCTCGGGGTCCGAGGCGAGCAGCGGGTGCCGTTCGGCGACGTACGAGTTGAGCGGGCGGCCCTCGACGAAGTCCATGACGAGGAAGCGGTGGTCGCCGAGCGTGAACCAGTCGCGCACCTCGGGCACGACCCCCAGCCCCGCCAGCCGCTCCAGCGCGGCCTTCTCCCGCTCCAGCCGGGCCACCGCGTCGGCCCCGTCGGCGGCCAGCCCGGCGTGCGGGCGCCCCTCCTTGAGGACCACCCGGCGGCCGTCACGGGTGTCGGTGCCGACGTACACCCCGCCGCCGTTGGAGAAGTGCAGCGCCTTCTCGATGCGGTACGGCAGATCGCCGACCGTGGTCGTGTTGCGCGCCGCCAGCTGCGGTTCCAGGAACGCGGGCAGGGTCACCCAGTCGGGGACATGGAAGGTCGGCTTCCGCTGGTCCGGCACCAGGGTGTCCTCGCCGTCACGGACGGCCGGGACGAGCGTGCCGCGCTCGTCGACGACGAAGGAGCGGGCGAAGGCGCCGTAGCGGACGTACAGCGGTCCGTCGTTCCAGCGCAGGTCGGTGAGGATGTACGGCCCGTCGAGGCCGTCGAGGAGTTCGCCCAGCTCACGCAGGACGAGGTGCAGCTGCTTCTCGTCGGCCGGGTAGACGGTCACGAACTTGCCGCTGGTGTCACGGGCCGCGTACTTGGCGTTGCGCAGGTGCAGCAGGTGGGGGCCCGGCACGAACTTGAACGGGATCCGCCGGGGCACGCAGTAGTCCCACACGATCGCCGCGATCCGGTCCGCGTTCCCCCGGGTGGCGGAGGCGTGCACCTTCCATCCCTGGGTGGGGCCGGGACGTGGGCGGCCGCCGTCGTCGACCGGGGTCAGCGTCAGCCAGTCCCCGATCCGGGCGGCCCGCCAGCCCTCGGGGACCGCGCGCCGTGCCGTCTCGTAGCCGGGCGCCGCCGCGCCGGCGCGGTCACCGGCCGAGAGCCGGTCCGGTGTCTCGTAGAAGTGTCTGTCGGCGAGCGCGTACGCCTCGTACCGCTTGTCCATGCCAGTTCCCCCGGGTCGTGTGCCGTCTCCCCTGGGCCGGGTGACGACGAGCCTTCCAGCCCGCCGGAACGCCCGACAGTCACGGCTGTCACCAGAAAGCCGTCACGCGTGTCACGCGGTCACCGTGCGGAACGCACGCGTAAAGATTTGTTCGGGGCCTTTCGATACCGGCCGTAGGCGGTGGACTTCACGCAGGCCAGGGGGCCGAGTCTCGCGGAGCGGTCGCAGGGGCTGCGCGAGCGTGCAGGACGCGCTGTAATTGCGGACGTGGTCAGTGAGGGAGCAGCGGCACGCGGAACGCGGACCCTGCGTGCCGAAGTCGCCCTCAAGACGCTGACCGGCGATCTCGATCCGCAGGAGCGGCTGCACGCCATCCTCGAACAGGTGCTCGTCTTCGCGGGTGCGACCGTCGCGGCCGTGTACATCCCGGACGGCGAGGGCGATCTGCTGTCGCTGGCCGGCTCGGCCGGCGTACCGAGGAGCCTGTACGGGCTCCGCGACAGCTATCCGGCGTCCGGGACCGCCCCGGTCGCCGAGGCGTGCCGCACGGGCCGGCGGCGCTGGCTCGGCTCCGGCGAACTCCACCAGGACGACGACGTCCGCCGCGCCCACGCCAAGGACTTCTCGCTGGGCGTGCTGCCGCTGCGCGTGCGCGGCTGCCTGGTCGCCGTCGGGGACGGCACGGCCGGCTTCGACGCCGAGGACCGGCAGTGCCTGGATCTGCTCGCCGAGGCGGTCACCAGCGTCGCCCCCGCCCCGCCCGCCGGGCCCGGCGCCTCGTTCGACCTGGTCATGGACAGCGGGCGGGTCGACGTCGACGGCGGGCTGCTGGAGCTGTTCGGCATGGGCCCGGACGACTTCGACGGCCGGGTCGAGACCCTGCTCGCGCTGACGGTTCCCGAGGACCTGCCCGCACTGATGTCCGTCGTGGAGGCGGACCACATGTCCATCGGCGACCGGGAGCTGGAATTCCGCATTCTGCTCCCCTCCGGCGAGCAGAAGTGGCTGCGGCTGCGTGGCCGGCTGCTCCCCGGCGATCCGGCCAGCCCCGCCCACCTCGTGGGCCACGTCGCCGACGCCTCCACCCTGCGCACCGGCCGCGGCGACGTGGCCCGCATCCAGCGTCTCGCCGCCGCCCTGGCCACCGCCGGCACCGTCCGCGACGTCAGCCAGGCCGTGGTCACCGCCCTGCGCAAACCGCTCCACGCCGACCGGATCGCCCTCGCCGAGCTGGAGGCCGACCGCCTGGTCGTCACCGTCCTGGACCCGCCGCAGCCGGAGGCCTGGCCCGAGGTGTGGCGCTCCGAATGGCGCTACGAGTGGCCGGACGCGCCGGTGCGCACCATGCCGACGCTCGCCACCGCCCTGCGCGAGGGCCGCGCCGCCATCTGGCCCGCCGGAACCCCACTGGAACCCGCCCTCGCCGAAGTCGGCCCCGGCGGCCTCGCCGTCCTCCCGCTGCCCGCCGGCGGCCGGATGGCCGGGGCCTGCCTGATCGGCTGGGACACCCCCCACGACTTCGGCCCCGAGGAGCGCGCCCTGCTCACCGCCGCCGCGGGCCTCGCCGGGCAGGCCCTGATGCGCGCCCACGCCTTCGACGCCGAGCACGAACTCGTCGGCATGCTCCAGCGCACCCTCCTCCCACGCCGTCTGCCCGAGCTGCCCGGCGCGGTCGCCGTCGCCCGCTACCTGCCCACCACCGCGGGCCTGGAGGTCGGCGGCGACTGGTACGACGTCATCCCGCTGCCCGACAACCACGTCGCCCTCGTCATCGGCGACGTCCAGGGCCACAACGCGGGCGCCGCCACCCTCATGGGCCAGATGCGCACCGCCCTGCGCGCCTACGCCGTCGAGCGACACCCCCCGGACGTCGTCGTCTCGCACGCCAACCGGCTCCTCATGGACATGGAGACCGACCTCTTCGCCACCTGCTGCTACGTCGACATCGACATGGAGGAGGGCTCCGCCTGGTACGTCCGGGCCGGACACATCCCGCCGGTGCTGCGTCACCCGGACGGCACCACCGAGATCACCGAGTCGGAGGGCGGGCCCCCGCTCGGCGTCGTCCGGCAGGCCGACTTCCCGATGAGCCCGCTGCGCCTGGCCCCCGGCACCCTGCTCGCCCTCACCACGGACGGCCTCGTCGAATCCGCCGACCTGGATGTCGAGGACGGACTCGACCGCCTGGCCGAGGAACTGTCCGCCGCCGACCCCGCCCACCTCGGCGCGGTCGCCGACACCCTGCTGGCCGGCGCCAACCGCGACGACGACGTCGCCCTGCTCCTCATGCGCTACGACGGCATGGCCCTGCGCCCCCAGCGCGAGAACTGGACCGTCTGGCGCGTCCCGCAGGCCGTCGGCCAGGCCCGCCGCTACACCCGGCGCGTCCTGCGCGCCTGGGACATCGAGTCCGAGGCCGACACCGTGCTCCTCGTCGTCTCCGAACTCGTCACCAACGCCCTCGTCCACACCGACGGCCGGGTCCGCCTCGACCTCACCCTCCTCGGCGACCGCCTCCGCGTCGCCGTCGCCGACGCCTCACCCCGTACGCCGATGAAGCCCACGATCATCGGCTGGGAGGCCACCGGGGGCCGCGGCATCCTCCTCGTCGAGGCCATGTCCTCGGCCTGGGGCACCGTCCCGGTCAGCGGCGGCAAACAGGTGTGGGCGGAGATCCCCATCGGGTGACACCCTGACCCCGTGCGCCTGCTGCTGATGTCCGACACCCACCTGCCCAAGCGCGCGAAAGCGCTGCCCGAACCGCTGCTCGCCGAACTCCCGCACGCCGACGTGGTCGTCCACGCCGGCGACTGGGTCGACGAGGCCACCCTCGACCTTCTGGAAACCCGCTCCCACCGCCTGATCGCCGTGTACGGCAACAACGACGGCCCCGCCCTGCGCGCCCGCCTTTCCGAGGTGGCCCACGCCGAACTCGCCGGCCTGCGCCTCGCCGTCGTCCACGAGACGGGCCCCGCCCAGGGCCGCGAACCCCGTTGCGCCGCCCGCTTCCCCGACACCGACGTCCTCGTCTTCGGTCACAGCCACATCCCCTGGGACACGACCACGGCCACCGGCCTGCGCCTCCTCAACCCCGGCTCCCCGACGGACCGCCGCCGACAGCCCCACTGCACCTACATGACGGCGACGGTGACGGACGGCGCGCTGACGGACGTCCACCTGCACCGGCTGCCGCCCAGGACCTGACCGCACCGGGACGGGTCGGCGGATGGATCCCCCCGTCGTCGCCGTAAGCGGCACTCCGCTGCCGCCCCACTCCCCGACAGGGGAGCGCAGCCTTGGGGTCGGAATGTCGCGTGCGGGCGCGTCGTGGTCGCTCGCGCAGGTCCCCGCGCCCCTTCCAGGGGCGCGGGGAACTGCGCGAACGGGGTCCGGGGCGGAGCCCCGAGTCTTTGACGGGGGTCGAAGGGGCGCGCGGCCCCTGGGGGATGGGACGGGTAGGGGCGGCGGGGGCGAAGAAATTCGCTGGGAGTGCGTCAAGCGTTCTGCTTCACTGCACACGAAGCCCCACCGACCGACCAAGGAGCCCCGATGCGCGCCACGTCCATGTCCACCCAGGAAGGAATCACCCCCACTTCGAAGGACATGACGCTTGTCACGCACGCTCAATCTGGGCATCCTCGCGCACGTCGACGCAGGTAAGACCAGCCTCACCGAACGCCTGCTGCACACCGTCGGAGTCATCGACGAGATCGGCAGCGTCGACGACGGCAGCACCCGCACGGACTCCCTCGCGCTGGAACGCCGACGCGGCATCACCATCAAGTCCGCCGTCGTCTCCTTCGAGATCGACGACATCACCGTCAACCTCATCGACACCCCCGGCCACCCCGACTTCATCGCCGAGGTGGAACGGGTCCTCAACGTGCTCGACGGCGCCGTCCTCGTCATCTCGGCCGTCGAGGGCGTCCAGGCCCAGACCCGCGTCCTCATGCGCACCCTGCGCCGCCTGCGCATCCCCACACTGATCTTCGTCAACAAGATCGACCGCCGAGGGGCGCGTCACGGCGAACTCCTGGAGACCATCGCGACACGGCTCACCCCGGCGATCGTCCCCATGGGCGAGGCCCGTGAACTCGGCACACCCGCCGCCCACTTCACCCCGTACGACCCCCTCCCGCCCCGCCTCCTGGAACTCCTCGCCGAGCAAGACGACGGCCTGCTCGCCGCGTATCTCGACGACGAGACGACCGTCCCCGACACCCGACTGCGCACGGAACTCGCCGCCCAGACCGCCGAGACCCTGCTGCACCCGGTCTTCCACGGCTCCGCCATCACGGGCGCGGGCATCGACGAACTCGTCGCCGGAATCAGGGAGTTGCTGCCCGCGACCGAAGCGACCGAAGCGACCGAAGCAACGGAAGCGACCGAGGGCGACGCCGAGGGCCCGGTCTCCGGCACGGTCTTCAAGGTCGAACGCGGCCCGGCGGGCGAGAAGATCGCCTACGTGCGGATGTTCGACGGAACCGTACGCACCCGCGACCGCCTGACCTTCCGTGACGGCGAGCAGGAAGGCAAGGTCACCGCCATCAGCGTCTTCGAACACGGCACCGCCGTACGGGACACAGCCGTGTCGGCCGGCCGGATCGCCCAACTGTGGGGCCTCGCCGACATCCGCATCGGCGACACCATCGGCGTACCGCGCAAGCGAGCGGCGGCCGAGCACCACTTCGCGCCGCCCACCCTCGAGACGATCGTCCTCCCCGTCCACGCCGAGGACAGGGGCGCACTCCACCTCGCCCTCACCCAACTCGCCGAACAGGACCCGCTGATCGCCCTCCGGCACGACGACCTCCGTCAGGAGACCTCCGTGTCGCTGTACGGGGAGGTGCAGAAGGAGGTCGTGCAGGCGACGCTCGCCGACGAGTACGGCATCGACGTCATCTTCCGCGAGACGACGACCATCTGCGTCGAGCGCCTCGTCGGCAGCGGCTCGGCCGTCGAGTTCGACAAGAAGGACGGCAACCCCTTCCTCGCGACGGTCGGGCTGCGCGTGGAGCCGGCGCCGGTCGGCTCCGGGGTCGAGTTCCGCCTTGAAGTGGAGCTCGGGTCCATGCCGTACGCCTTCTTCAAGGCCGTCGAGGACACCGTGCGGGAGGTGCTGGAGCAGGGCGTCCACGGCTGGCGGGTCCCCGACTGCACGGTCACGATGACGCACTGCGGTTACTCGCCCCGGCAGAGCCACGCCCACCAGGGCTTCGACAAGAGCATGTCGAGCACGGGCGCGGACTTCCGCGGCCTGACCCCGCTGGTGCTGATGGACGCGCTGCGACGGGCCGGCATCCGGGTCCACGAGCCGATGCACCGCTTCCGCATCGGCGCCCCGGCGGACACCCTGAGCGCGGTCCTGCCGGTGCTGGCCGCCCATCGCGCCGTACCGCAGCACACGGAGACGATCGGAACGGCCGTACGGCTGGAGGGGCTCGTACCGGCCGCCCGGGTGCACGGGCTGGAGCAGCGGCTGCCCGGGCTCACCAGCGGCGAGGGCGAGTGGGAGACCGCCTTCGACCACTACGCGCCGGTCAGCGGCACCACCGTCCCCGAACGGCCGCGCACCGACCTCAATCCCCTCGAGCGCAAGGAGTACCTCCTGAACCTGACCCGGCGGGTCGGCGCCTGAAGGTGTGAGGCAAAGAATCAGCCGTGGCAGGTGAACCGTCTTGCGAAAACGGGTACTTACTCGTGCGTCAGTTGCTATTGACGGCCCGCCTGCCCATTGGGACGGTGGTGCGCATGTCGAATGTGGCGGACATGTCAAGATTGCGCACTCGTCTGCTCGGTGTCCTGGTACTCGTCACCGGCTTCCTGACCACGGCGGGCCCCACCCAGCCCGCCTCCGCGCTCACGGACGAACTCTGGTTCGACTCGCAGGCCGCGGCCACCCTCACCGTCGAGGGCGGCCGCTTCAAGGACGGACTCGGCCGCGAGGTCGTCCTGCGCGGCTACAACGTCTCGGGTGAGACGAAGCTCAAGGAGAACAACGGTCTGCCCTTCGCCTCGGTCGCCGACGCGAAGAAGTCGGCGACCGCGCTGAGGGCGCTCGGCGGCGGCAACTCCGTCCGCTTCCTGCTGTCCTGGGCGTACGCCGAACCGGTGCGCGGGCAGGTCGACACCACCTACCTCGCGGCGGCCACCGCACAGATGGGCGCGTTCCTGGACGCCGGGATCCGCGTCTACCCCGACTTCCACCAGGACCTCTACTCCCGCTGGCTGTTCGACTCGGACAGCTGGTACACCGGCGACGGCGCCCCCAAGTGGGCCGTCGACCTCGGCGACTACCCCGACGAGTACTGCGGGATCTGCCCGTTCTGGGGCCAGAACATCACCTCCAACGCGGCCGTGACGGAGTCGACGTACGACTTCTGGCACAACACCCACGGGCTCCAGGACTCCTTCCTGGCCACCGCGCAGAAGACGATGACGTACGTGAAGTCGAACCTCACGGCCGCCCAGTTCCAGGGCGTCGTCGGCTTCGACCCGTGGAACGAGCCGCATCCCGGGACCCTCGACTCGGGACAGACCAGCCGGGCCTGGGAGAAGGACGTCCTGTGGCCGTTCTACGTCAAGTTCCGCGCCCGCATGGACGCGGCGGGCTGGCAGTCCAAACCCGCCTTCGTCGAGCCGAACCTCTTCTGGAACGCCAACATCGACTTCCAGAAGCAGGAGGGCGGACTCCTCGACGCGGGCACGATCGGACCGCGCTTCGTCTTCAACACCCACTTCTACGACCAGAAGGCGATCTCCGGCGTCTTCATGTGGGGCAAGGCGGAGGACGGCCAGTACGTGACCGACTTCCAGGCCGTGCGTGACCGGGCCACCGCCGGCGGCACCACGGCGATCATCAGCGAGTTCGGACACCCGCTCGCCGGCTCGGTCTCCGACAAGGCGCCCACGGTCTACAAGGCCATGTACCAGGCGCTCGACTCCCGGGTGAAGGGCGCGAACTGGTGGTCGGAACCGGCCTCCTCAGGCCCGGTCCTCTCCGGCTCCCAGTGGCAGTGGGACATCTACAACGGCCGCCACCACGAGCTGATGAACGACAACCCCGACAAGGTGCGGACCGAGGGCGACGCCTGGAACGACGAGGACCTCTCCGCCGTACGCCTCGACGACTCCGGTAAGGCCGTGCTCCGCCAGGACGCCCGGATGCTCGACCGGATCTACCCGAGCGCCACGGCGGGGAGCACGGTCGCCTTCACCTACGAGGACCGCTCGCGGGACGGCTCCACGACGATGACGTGGAACCCGGTGCCCAGCTCACTGCCGAATGTCTCCTCGCTCGTCGGCTCCGGCCAGTACTCCCTGCTGGTCTGGCGCTCGGACGGCAGCACCGAACCGACCGAGCTGCACCTCCCGGCGTCCTTCCCCACCGCGTCCACCACGGTGGTGTCCGACCTCGGGGTGACGGCCACGCCGCCGGCGTACACCACGTCGACCCCGATCGCCGCCGCCAGGGAACCGGGCGGCACCGGCAGCCGCCGACTGCTCCTCACCGCCGCCGACTCGGGCAAGCTCCACTACGCCCTGGTCACCAACGGCGCGACAGCCCCGTCCGCCGCGCAACTGAGCGCGGCGCGGACGGAGCTGTCGAGGTGGCTGGCCTCCGAGTTCAGTTAGCGGAAGCTCCGGTCCAGTCGGCGGGCACCCGCGCCAGGCGCACGCGCTGCGGGTGGTCGCCGACCGCGACGGACACGGTCTTCCGTCCGGTGGCGAAATCGATCGCCGTGACCTGGTCGGCGCCGCTCTCGGAGACCACACAGGACTTGCCGTCACCGCTGACGGTCGACCAGTACGGCTTGGAGACGGGGACGAGCGGGCCCTCCTGGAGGGTCGCGCGGTCCACGACGGTCGCGTAGTCGTCCATCGTGCCCGCGACGCACAGCTTGGTGCCGTCCGGCTTCATCGTGAGGCCGTGGTGGCGGGAGTCGTTGACGAAGGTGGTGCGGTCGTCGCTGGTCGCCGGGTTCTTCGGCAGGGTCTTGGTACGGGTGATCTTGTCGGTGGCGATGTCGTACTCGAAGAAGCCGTTGAAGAACGACACCTGGAAGTACAGCTTCGTCTCGTCGGGCGAGAACGCGGCGGGGCGGACCGCGTCCGAGTAGTCGCCGAGCCCGATCGCGTCGAGCCGCTGCCGCATGTCGATCACCTTGACCTGCTGGAAGGTGTTCGCGTCGGCGACCGTGATCTTCCGGTCGCCCTTCGTCCAGTCCAGCCACGGAGCGTCGGTCTGGGTGTTCACATCGCCGATCGCCATGTTCCAGATGTACTTGCCGTCGCCGGTGAAGATGTTCTCGTGCGGCTTGTCGCCGGTCTTGAACGAACCGATCTGCCGGCCGGTGGCGATGTCCAGCACATGCACGGTGTTCCCCGTCGAGGCGGACACCGCGACCCGCTTGCCGTCGGGGGAGACCGCCATGTGGTCGGCGCGGTAACCCGACACGGGGAAACGCCAGTTGATGGCGCCGGTGGTGAGGTTGATGGAGACCACGTCGGCGAAGCTCGGGCGGGAGACGACCATCGACGAGCCGTCGGGCGTGGAGTACATGTCGTCCACGAACTGGTCGTGGCCCTCGCCCACGCTGTTGCGGATCGTCATGAAGGCGATCCACCTGATCGGATCGGCGTTGATCTCCGCCATCCGCTCGTCCTTGTCCGGGATGACATCGACCCGGCCGATCTTCGCGAAGTCGCCGGAGGACTTGATGACGTCCGCGGTGCCCTCCCAGTTGTTGCCCACGAACATCACCTCCCGCAGATCGGCCGCGGCGGTCGCCGGGGTGGCGGTCGCGGCGGCGGAGGCGGTCAGCGCGAGGGCGGCGGCGACGGCACCCAGGTGGCGGGTTCTACGGCGGCGAGGGCCGGGGGAGACGGTCATGGTCGGTTCCTCCTGCGCGGGTGGAGTCTGAACACACCTGTGTTCAGAGCAGACTTACTGGAAAGTAAGGAACTGTCGCGCTTCACCACAAGACCAGGGACACGACAAAATCGACCGACGGCCGAACCGGTCGTCGCGACGACTGAGGTGCCGGCGGGAGGAGAAGCGTGGAGGGCAGACTCAAACAGCCCACCGGCCGATACGGGGGCAGGTCCGCGGCGGAGCGCCGGGCCGAGCGCCGCGGCCGCTTCCTCGACGCGGGCCTCCAGCTCTTCGGCGACAGCCCCGGCTACCGGGGGACCACGATCGCGGCGCTGAGCGAGGCCGCCGGACTGTCGACCCGTCAGTTCTACGAGGAGTTCCGCACCCTGGAGGACGTGCTCGCCGCTCTCCATCTCCAGGTCAACGACTGGGCCGAGGAGGCCGCGCTCACCGGCCTCGCCACGGCGGACGGGCAGCCGATCGCCGAGCGCGCCACCGCCGCGTTCCGCGCCTACGCCGCGAACGTCACCGGCGACCCGCGCCGGCTGCGCATCACCTTCACCGAGATCATCGGCGTCAGCCCCCGCCTGGAGCGCCAGCGCCTCGAACGCCGCTCCCGCTGGGTCGACTTCATCTGCGCCGAGGCCGCCGCGGCCGCCGAACGCGGCGAGGCCGACCACCGCGACTACCGCATCGCCGCCACCGCCTTCATCGGCAGCGTCAACGGCCTCCTCCACGACTGGCAGGCCGGCTGGGTCGACGCACCCCTCGAGGAGGTGGTCGACGAACTCGTCCGACTGCTGCTGGGGACACTGCGACCGGCGGGGTGGCGGCCGGAGGAGACCTGAGGCAGGAGCCCACCGCAATCAGGACGGCCGGTGCCCGGGGCGGGGAAGTCGGTTCACCGGTGTCAGGAAAGCCGGTTCACCGCCGCCAGGACCGGCCCCACCCCGTCCTCCGCGCGCACTTCCTCGGCCAGGGTGTGGGCGCGGCGGCCGTACGACGGATCGCCGGTCGCCCGCCGCAGTGCGGCCTCCAACGCCGCGGCCGTGAAGCCGCGCAGGGGCACGGCCCCCGGAGACACCCCGAGGGCGACCAGGCGGGCGGCCCAGAAGCCCTCGTCGAACTGCACGGGTACGGGCACGGCCGGGACCCCGGCGCGCAGGCCGGCCGCCGTGGTGCCCGCGCCCGCGTGGTGGACGACGGCCGCCATCCTCGGGAAGAGCAGGGAGTGCGGGACCTCGCCCACGGTGAACATGTCCTCGCCCTCACCGCGCAGTTCGCCCCAGCCGCGCTGGATCACCCCGCGCAGCCCGGCCGCCCGCAGGGCCCGTACGACGTCGGTGCTCATCCGCTCGGGATCGGGCACGGTGGCGCTGCCCAGACCCACGAAGACCGGGGGCGGCCCGGCGTCGAGGAAGTCCAGCAGCGGGGCGGGCAGCCGGTCCTCGCGGTCGTACGGCCACCAGTAACCGGTGACGTCCAGCCCGGGCCGCCAGTCGCCGGGACGGGGGACCACCCGGGGGCTGAAGCCGTGGAACACCGGCCAGCCCAGCCGGTCCCGGGTGCGCCGCGCGGCGACCCGCCCGGTGCGCGGAAGGCCGTACTCGGCGCGCAGCCTCCGTACCTCCTCGGTGAAGATCCACTCGACAGCCGTGTTCACCGCGTGCCCGGCCGCCCGGTTGACCACCGGGCCCCAGGAGCGGACCCCGGTCATCGGCGGCGCGAACTCCCGTGTCGGTGCCAGGGGTTGGAGGTTCACGCCCAGGCTGGGGATCGACAGCCCCTGGCCGATGGTGTGGCCGAGCGGCGCGAGGGTGCCGGCCAGCAGCAGGACGTCACTGGCGCGGGCGGCGGCCACCAGATCGCCCGCCATCCGCCCCACGAGACTCCGGGCCATCTCCACCGCCCGGTACAGCTTGCCCGCCCCGGTGGAACTCCGGTGGAGCCCCTGCCCGCGCTCCGACTCCAGTTCCTCCCGCGGATCCACGGGCAGGGAGTGGAAGGCGACCCCCGAGTCCGCCACCAGGGGCTCGAACCGGGCATGGGTCACCAGTGTGACCTCGTGCCCGGCCCGCAGGAGCCCGTGTCCCAGTCCGGTGTACGGGGCCACGTCGCCCCGGGAACCCGCCGTCATGATCGCTACGCGCACGCCCGCCAGTATGGCGGCGCGACCGCGCCGGCACAGGCGTACCGGACGCGATGACCCGAAAGAGCCCCTGAAGATGACCGGCCGGCACGACGGGGGAGCGGAGCGGTGACGTACGCGCGGAACGAAGTACGTGAGGGGCTGGCCGGGAACCCGTCACTGCCGCCCGACCGAGGACTTCGTGGTCCGGTTGATGATCTGTGAGGATGGCGCCAGGATCGACGAGCTGCTGCGGGACCGCGCCTGGCGGCGTCCAACTCCGCGCTCCCCGTGACGGACATGCACCGGATCCTGGACGAACTGGGGCATCCCGGCCCGACGTTCCTGCTACTCGTCCTCGTCCCAGGCCTGGACCATGGTCTGGTCGACGATCTTGCCGTCCCGCAGGGAGATCATCGAGCTCGCCAGGACCCGCACCCCGTCGGGGTATTCGCAGGACTCGGTGAAGGCGACCTGGTCGCCCTGGACGACGCACTGCTCGACCTTGTGGGTCATGTCCCGGCCGCAGACGTCCTCCAGCATCGCGGCGATCTCGGGCCGGCCGTGCAGGACCTTGGGATGGCTGGGCTGGGTGTTGCGGTCCACGACGCGCATCTCGGCGTCGTCCGCGTAGAGCGACACCAGTGTCGCCGCGTCCGCCTGCTCGGTGCCCCGGCGCAGCGCTTCGGTGTCGAAGGCGGGGCTTGTGGCTGTGCCCATGGGTGACCTCCTCGGTAGGCCGCGGCCCGGCAGGGAGGAGCGGGCCGCGAAAGGCCTCTCCTCCGAGGCTCCTCCGCCGTGCGGGACCCGGCAAACGCAGCCGGGGCGTGCGCTTCATGGGTGAGCGGCCGTGACCGTCGGGGACCGGGCACCGTTGCTGAGGGCATGATCTCAACTCGACGTATCGTCGCCGCCGTGGGTCTCGCCGTCGGTGTCACGGGCCTGGCCGCACCGATGGCGCACGCGGGCGCCACGGCGGACGGGACCAGGTTCAGCCCGATGGCCACGCTGGACTCGCTCACCGTCACCGACCTCCCCGAGGAGCACAAGGCCACCATGCCGCGCCCCTCGCAGCAGGTGAAGAACCTCGACAAGGTCCACGAGCTGAACCGGTTGAACGAACTGCACCAGGTCACCGACATGGCCGCGCCCGCCGTCGGGCTGCTGGGCGCCATCGAGTAGCGAATTCGCCCTCCGACCGAGAGCCCCGCCGCGTGGACACAGCGGCGGGGCTCTTGACATTCCCGGGGCCCGGGCAGAGCATCACGGAACAGTAACGTGAATTGAATTTCACATTACGAACGAACCTGAGCGATCAAGCTCGATCACGTACCGTCGTCGATACGTACCCCGAGGAAGCCGCACCATGGCCATAACCCGTGACCTGTTGATCGGCGGCAAGGACGTGCCCGCCACGTCCGGCCGCACCGCCGAGGACCTCGACCCGTACACGGGGGAGGTGTACGCGACGGTCGCGGCGGCCGGACCGGAGGACGTCCGGCGGGCCGTGGACGCCGCCGACGCCGCGTTCGAGGAGTGGGCCGCGCTCACCCCCTTCGCCCGGCGGGCGATCTTCTTCAAGGCCGCCGATCTGCTGGAGGGCCGGGGCGACCAGGTCGCCGACATCATGGCCCGGGAGGCGGGCGGCACCCGCCCGTGGGCCTACTTCAACGTGGCACTCGCGGCGAACATCCTGCGCGAGGCGGCGGCCGCGATCACCGCTCCGCGCGGTGAGGTCCTCAGCAGCCAGAAAGAGGGCGCACTGAGCCTCGCGGTGCGTGAACCCCTGGGCGTGGTGGCCGCCTTCGCTCCGTGGAACGCGCCCGTCATCCTCGGCGTACGGGCCGTGGCGGCACCGCTGGCCGCCGGCAACACCGTCGTCGTCAAGCCCAGCGAGGACGCGCCGATCGCCTGCGGACTGCTGGTCGCGGACGTGCTCCGGGAGGCGGGCCTGCCCGACGGCGTGCTCAACGTGGTCACCAACGCTCCCGAGGACGCGGCGGAGATCGCCGAGGCGCTGATCTCCGACGAGCGGGTGCGCGCGGTGAACTTCACCGGCTCCACCCACGTCGGCCGGATCATCGGTGAGCACGCGGCCCGCCACCTCAAGCCCGCCGTACTGGAGTTGGGCGGCAAGAACGCGGTCATCGTGCTCGACGACGCCGACGTGGACTACGCGGTCGACGCCGTCACCTTCAGCGTCTTCATGAACGCCGGACAGATCTGCATGTCCGGCGACCGGATCCTCGTCCACGAGTCGCTGGCCGAGGAGTTCGCGCAGAAGTTCACCGCCAAGGTCGCCACCCTCCAGGCGGGCGACCCGAACCACCCGCACACGGTGGTCGGCCCGCTGGTCAGCGCCGACGCCGCCCAGCGGATCGCGGCGCTGGTGAAGGACGCCGTCGCCAAGGGCGCCACGGTGCTCACCGGGGGCGGGCAGCCGGAGGGCGCGGTGCACCCGGCGACCGTGCTCACCGACGTCCCCAAGAACGCCGACCTCTACCACCAGGAGTCCTTCGGTCCGCTCTGCGTGCTGGAGACGTTCGCCGCCGACGACACCGCCGTGGCCGTCGCCAACGACACCGACAACGGCCTGAGCTGCGGCATCATCACCGAGAACGCCACCCACGGACTGGCCGTCGCCCGCCGTATCCGCACCGGCATCGTGCACGTCAACGACCAGTCGGTGGCCGACGAGCCGATGGCCCCCTTCGGCGGGGTGAAGGCCTCCGGTTACGGGCGCTTCGGCGGCCGGTGGGGCATCGAGGCGTTCTCCAACACCCGCTGGGTGACCATCGCCACCCAGCAGGCGCACTTCCCCTTCTGATCCTTCCTGACCCTTCCGACGCCCCGGTCAGCCGGCCGTCGCGAGGAACTGAGTGGCCGCCAACTCCGCGTAGAGCGGGTCGGCGGCCACGAGTTCGCGATGGGTGCCGACGGCGCGGACGCGGCCCGCGTCCATGACCACGATGCGGTCGGCCATCGTCACCGTGGACAGCCGGTGGGCGACGACCAGCACCGTGGTCGTCCGGGCCACATCGGCGACCGTGTCGCGCAGCGCCGCCTCGTTCACCGCGTCCAGCTGACTCGTCGCCTCGTCGAGCAGCAGCAGCCGGGGGCGGCGCAGCAGCGCCCGGGCGATGGCCACCCGCTGGCGCTCACCGCCGGAGAGCTTGGTGCCCCGGTGGCCGACCAGAGTCTCCAGGCCCTGCGGGAGCTTGGCGACCAGACCGTCCAGGCGGGTCGTCCTGAGCACGCGCCGGACATCGCCCTCGTCGGCCCGCGGGTTGCCCAGCAGCAGGTTGTCGCGCAGGGTCCCGGACAGCACGGGTGCGTCCTGCTCGACATAGCCGATCGCGGACCGCAGTCGGGACAGCTCCCACTCGGCGACATCGCGGCCGTCGACCGTGATGAGGCCCGCCTCGGGGTCGTAGAACCGCTCGATGAGCGAGAACACCGTCGTCTTGCCCGCGCCCGACGGGCCCACGAACGCCGTCATACCCCGGGCCGGGACCTCGAACGTCACGCCGTGGTGGACGTACGGCAGATCGTCGGCGTACCGGAAGCGGACCTCGTCGAAGGCGAGGGCGGCGGGCGGTGCCTCCGGGGACGGCAGCGGCGCGGGTCGGGTGGCCGGCTCGGCGGGCAGACGCAGCGCCTCCTGGATGCGGGCGAGCGCGGCGGCGCCGGTCTGGTACTGGGTGATCGCGCCCACGACCTGCTGTATCGGCGACATCAGATAGAAGACGTACAGCAGGAACGCCACCAGCGTGCCGACGTCGATCGCGCCGGTCGCGACCCGGGCGCCGCCCACCGCCAGCACGGTGATGAAGGCGATCTGCATGGCGAGCCCGGCCGTGTTGCCCGCGGCCGCCGACCACTTGGCGGCCCGGACGCTCTGCCGCCACGACTCCTCGGCCGCCGCGTGGATCGACTCCTCCTCGCGGTGCTCGGCACCGGACGCCTTCACCGTGCGCAGCGCGCCGAGGATCCGCTCCAGCGAGGCGCCCATCGCGCCGACCGCGTCCTGCGCGGCCCGGCTGGCCCGGTTGATACGAGGCACGATGACCCCGAACACCACGCCCGCGCCCACGATCACGCCCAGGGTCACGGCCAGCAGTACCGGGTCCACCAGACCCATCAGCAC
The DNA here is from genome assembly GCF_024612015.1 of Streptomyces sp. CA-210063. Classification (NCBI taxonomy): domain Bacteria; kingdom Bacillati; phylum Actinomycetota; class Actinomycetes; order Kitasatosporales; family Streptomycetaceae; genus Streptomyces; species Streptomyces sp. CA-210063. The sequence continues at coordinate 583,960 of NZ_CP102512.1, read as the reverse complement.
CACCGTCGCGACCAGCGTGAGCCCGCCGGTGCCGAGACCGACGAGGGTGTCGGTGGTGACCTCGCGCAACAGGGTGGTGTCGGAGGTGATCCGCGCCATCAGGTCGCCCGGCTCGCTGCGGTCCACCGCCGTGATCCGCAACCGCAGCAGATACGACGACAGGGCGCGCCGCGCGCCGAGCACCACCGACTCGGCGGTGCGCCGCAGCACGTACGAACCCACCGCGCCCACCGCCGCGTTGGTGACCACCAGCGCGGACATGAGGACGAGCGCCCAGGTGATGGTCCGGTCGTGCGACAGGTCGTCGATCAGCTCCCGGGCCACCAGTGGCAGGGCGAGCCCGGTGGCGCCGGTGACGAGGGACAGCAGTGCGCCCAGCAGCAGCGCCCAGCGGTGGGGTCGTACATAACCGAGCAGCAGCCGCCAGGTGGGCGGCTGCTGCTCGGCTGTGGTCTCAGGGGTGCTCACGGGGCTCCTCGGCAGATCGGTCGGGGAGTGGGGACGGGGCGCGGAGCCTCAGCCTACGTCGGAGGTGAGGAGCACCGGGAACGACTTTCAACCGCCCGGCAGGGCTTCCCGTCAGCCGAGGCCGTACGGGACTTCATACGCTGGAGGGAGCGGCGGGAGGTGCGGGCTCGTCGTGGCCCGCGCCTCCCGCCGGGGCCGGTTACCGGGCGGAGAGCGCGGCGAGCGTGGCGTCGAGATCCGCGGCGCGCGGACGGTTGTGGGGCAGCCTGCCGAGGATCGCCGCCATGCCGCAGGTGTCGGTGAGCGCCGAGAAGACGAGACCGCCCGCGATCCCCGCCGACAGCAACTGCCAGGCCGGGTGCAGCAGTCCGAGGCCCAGCCCGGCGAGGACGAGCATGCCGGCGGTGAACCGCACCTGACGCTCCATCGCCCAGGTGGCCCTGGCGCCGCCGGCCGGGCGGTCCAGCTCATGGCCGCCGGCTGCCCAGGCGAGTGTGCCGCCGGTGAGCGTGGCGGCCGTGACCCCGTGCTCGGCGAGCAGCAGGCACGCCTTCTCGGACCGGGCACCCGACCGGCAGACCATCAGCGGTTCGGCGGTGGACTCCTTGAGCGCGGGCAGCGCGCGCTCCAGCTGGTCGAGCGGGACGTTCAGGGCGCCGGGCAGATGCCCGGAGGCGTACTCGCCGGGCGTACGGACATCGACGACGATCAGTTCGGACAGCCGCTCGCGGGCCTGCTCGATACCGAGCGCGCGCGGGGTGAGGGGAGTACGAGGAGTGGACATGCTGGACTGCGATCCTTTCCTGAGGGGGGCGGTAAAATACCCCCAAGGGTATGTAGAGGAGTGGAGTGGTCGTGGAGCTGCAGTTCGAAGGCGATGAGCTCAAGTCGGTGTTGAACCGGCTGCGGAGGGCCCAGGGACAGATCTCCGGGGTGATCAAGATGATCGAGGAGGGGCGCGACTGCGAGGACGTCGTCACCCAGCTCGCCGCGGCCTCCCGTGCCCTGGACCGGGCGGGCTTCGCGATCATCGCCACCGGGTTGCAGCAGTGCCTCACTGACGCCGAGAAGAACGGGCGGGACGGCGAGACGAACGAGCAGATGCGGGCGCGGCTGGAGAAGCTGTTCCTTTCGCTGGCGTGAGGGGGACGGGTCGGGAGCGTGGGGGCGGGTTCTGCCGCCGGCCGGGCGGGTCCGGTGGCCGGTCCGTGGCTCAGCCGAGTGATGCCAGCGCGTCGATCAGCATGAACGCGGACACGGCCAGCAGCACCCAGGCGAAGATCCGCCGGAGGGTGTCCCCGGTGACCTTGGCGGCCAGCCGCCTGCCGTCCCAGGCACCGAGGATCGCGGCCCCGGCGAAGGGCGCGACGACCGCCCAGTCGAGCTGTTCGGCCGCACCCGTCCGGGCCGCGAGCGCGGCCAGCGAGTTCACGGTGATGACGAGCAGGCTGGTGCCGACGGCATCGCGCATGCGCAGGCCCACCACGTTCACCAGGGCCGGTACGGCGAGGAAGCCGCCGCCCACCCCGAGGACACCGGTGACCCCGCCGAGCCCCGCGCCGGACAGCGCCACCCGGCTCGGCCGCACGGTCGACTCCTCCCGCCGGGTGCCCGAGGGGCGCAGCATCCGGTAGGCGGCCACTCCCGCGACCAGGGCGAAGGCTCCCGTCAGCAGAGTGGACGGCAGACCCGCCGACAGTGCGCCCCCGAGCGCCGCGGGCACCAGACCGGCCGCCGCGAACAGGGCCCCGCCGCGCAGACGGACCGTGCCCGCCCGGAGGTGCGCGGCCAGCGCGGTCGCCGAGGTGAGCGCGACGATCACCAGGCTGGAGGTCGCCGCCGCGCCCGGGCTGAAGCCGAGCAGATAGATCAGCGCCGGTACGGCGAGCACACTCCCGCCGCCGCCCAGCGCCCCGAGCGAGAGCCCGATCACGCCCCCGGCGAGCAGGGCGAGAACGAGGGTCGTCATGCCGCGGGGACACCGGTCGGTGCGGAAGCGGCGAGGGGTGCGTCCCGCGCCGGGGTGGTGTGCGCCATGGGGAACCCCGCCTCGGCCGCCGCCCCGAAGCCGTCGTCCACCGCCACGACGTCCCGGCCCGCCGCGTCGAGGAGCGACGCGGCGATGGCGGCGCGCATGCCTCCGGCGCAGTGCACCCACACCGTGCCGTCGGGTATCTCGCCGAGCCGGTCGCGCAGCTGGTGCACCGGTATGTGGACCGACCCCGCGATGTGGCCCTCGGCGGCGCGCTCGGCGGCGCGGCGGACGTCGAGGATCACGATCCCGTCGTTCTCGTCGGCCTTCGCCAGGCCGGCGAAGGTCCCGCGCGGAAAGGAGCGCGCACGTTCGCCCTCGCGCAGCCAGTCGGCGGGTGAGCCGGTCGCCGCGGCGGCAGGCCGGTCGATGCCGACGCGCACCAACTCCCGCTGCGCTTCAGCGAGTTGTTCCGCAGAGTCGGCGAGCAGCGTCACCGGCTTGCCCCACGGCAGCAGCCAGGCGAGATACGTGGCGAGCTGCCCCTCCGCCTCGAAGTTCACCGCCCCGGCGACATGCCCCTCGGCGAACGCGACCCGGTGGCGCAGATCCACGACCCACTCGCCCGCCGCCAGCCGCGCGGCGATCTCCCCCGCGCCGGCCGGGGCCGGCGGCGTCAGATCCACCGGCGCGGGTCCCCGCGCGTTGGCGGGGCCCATGTGGGCGTAGTACGCCGGTACGTCGTCGAGGCCGGCCAGCAGTTCGGCCACGAAGGTCTCGACGTCCTTGATCAGGGCCTCGTTGGTGACCCGCTCCTGCCCGATGGTCGTACGGTCGCCCGTCGGCCGCCCGGCGGAACAGAAGCTGCCGAAGCCGTGCGTGGGCAGGACGGCCGTGTACTCCGGCAGCCCTTCGGCCAGCCGGTGCGCCGAGGCGTGCTGTGCGCGGGCCAGCTCACCCGTGAGCCGGGGCTCGACGAGATCCGGGCGTCCGACCGTGCCGATGAGCAGCGAGCCGCCGGTGAACGCGGCCACCGTCACCCCGCTCTCCTCCAGGACGTACGCCGTGTGATGCGGGGTGTGCCCGGGCGTGGCGACCGCGCGCAGTGTGAGATCCGTTCCGATCTGCACCGTGTCGCCGTCGTGCACCGGCACCCGCGCGTAGGCGACCCGCGCTCCGGCGGGCACCAGGTAGGCGGCGCCGGTCAGCCGGGCCAGTTCCAGGCCGCCGGTGACGTAGTCGTTGTGGACGTGCGTCTCGACGACGTACGCGATCCGTACGCCCCGCCGGGCGGCGGCCGCGATCATCCGGTCGATGTCACGCGGCGGATCGACCGCCACGGCCCCGCGTGGACCGCCCGCCAGATAGCTGCGGTTGCCCAGCCCCGGCACCTCGATGGTGTCGACGAAGTACACGGCAGCGCTCCTCTCCTCTTCGATGCGTGTGACCCCTGGAAATTACCCCCGGGGGTATATGTGCAACGGTAGCAGATATACCCGGGGGGGTATTTGACCCGGTCGGGTGCACCACGAAGGACACCCACCGGAGGCCCTACTCGCTGGTCACTCCGTAGGGTGACCAGGGGCGGGAGACCGTCCCATCTCGGATCGACGGAAGGGTTCACCATGGCGCAGGAAGTCCGCGGCGTGATCGCACCGGGCAAGAACGAACCGGTGCGGATCGAGACGATCGTCGTACCGGACCCGGGGCCGGGGGAGGCCGTGGTGAAGGTGCAGGCGTGCGGGGTGTGCCACACCGATCTGCACTACAAGCAGGGCGGCATCAGCGACGACTTCCCCTTCCTCCTCGGCCATGAGGCGGCCGGTGTGGTGGAGTCGGTCGGCCAGGGCGTCACGGACGTCGCCCCCGGCGACTTCGTGATTCTCAACTGGCGTGCGGTGTGCGGCAATTGCCGGGCCTGTCGGCGCGGGCGCCCCTGGTACTGCTTCAACACGCACAACGCCGAGCAGAAGATGACGCTCGCCTCGACCGGCCAGGAGCTGTCGCCCGCGCTCGGCATCGGCGCCTTCGCGGACAAGACGCTCGTCGCCGCCGGGCAGTGCACCAAGGTCGACCCGGCCGCCGCCCCGGCGGTCGCCGGTCTGCTGGGCTGCGGGGTGATGGCGGGCATCGGTGCCGCGATCAACACCGGCAACGTGGGCCGCGGCGACACGGTCGCCGTCATCGGCTGCGGCGGCGTCGGGGACGCGGCCATCGCCGGGTCCCGGCTGGCCGGCGCCGAGAAGATCATCGCCGTGGACATCGACGACCGGAAACTCACCACCGCCAAGAGCATCGGCGCCACCCACACCGTCAACTCCAAGGACACCGACCCCGTCGAGGCGATCCGTGAGCTGACCGGCGGCTTCGGCGCCGATGTCGTCATCGAGGCGGTCGGCCGCCCGGAGACGTACAAGCAGGCCTTCTACGCCCGCGACCTGGCCGGCACGGTCGTCCTCGTCGGCGTCCCCACCCCGGAGATGAAGCTCGAACTGCCGCTCCTCGACGTCTTCGGCCGCGGCGGCGCCCTGAAGTCCTCCTGGTACGGCGACTGCCTGCCCGACCGCGACTTCCCCATGCTGATCAACCTCTACCTCCAGGGCCGCCTGGACCTGGAGGCGTTCGTCACCGAGACCATCGGACTCGACGACGTGGAGAAGGCCTTCGAGCGGATGCACGGCGGCGACGTCCTGCGCTCGGTGGTGACCCTCTGATGGCCGCCCGCATCGAACACCTCGTGACCTCGGGCCAGTTCAGCCTCGACGGCGGCACCTGGGACGTCGACAACAACGTCTGGCTCGTCGGCGACGACCGCGAGGTCATCGTGATCGACGCCGCCCACGACGCCGAAGCCATCGCCGAGGCGGTGGGCGACCGCAGACTGTCGGCGATCGTCTGCACCCACGCCCACAACGACCACATCGACGCCGCGCCCGCCCTCGCCGAGCGCACCGGCGCGCCGATCTGGCTCCACCCGGACGACCTGCCGCTCTGGAAGCAGACCCACCCCGACCGGCTGCCCGACCACTGGCTGGCCGACGGCCAGGTCATCGAGGCCGCCGGAGCCGACCTGACCGTCCTGCACACCCCCGGCCACGCACCGGGCGCCGTCTGCCTGTACGACCCGGGCCTCGGCACGGTCTTCACCGGCGACACCCTGTTCGCCGGCGGCCCGGGCGCCACCGGCCGCTCCTACTCCCACTTCCCGACGATCATCGACTCCATCCGCGACCGCCTCCTCGCCCTCCCGCCCGACACGACCGTCCACACGGGCCACGGCGACAGCACGACGATCGGAGCCGAGGCTCCGCATCTGGAGGAGTGGATCGCGCGCGGCCACTGACAACCATGGGGCGCCCGGCTGCCGAGAAGGCATGGCAGCCGGGCCCCGCCCTCAAGGGGCGCGGGGAACTGCGCGACAAGCCACAGACAACCCGCAGGCGCCCTCTCGTCAAAGTGACCGAGCCCTTGGGCGCAGCCCAAAAAACCCGACACAAGATGTCCGGGTTCCACGACACCCTTCGTGTCGAAGACGCGAAACGCACCCGGTGTCGCCAAGGCGGCACCCGTACGCACAGGAGGTCGGACATGTCGAAGCCGCTGCAGGGCAAGGTCGCACTGGTCGCGGGGGCCTCGCGCGGAGCGGGCCGCGGGATCGCCGTGGAGCTGGGGGCGGCCGGGGCGACGGTGTACGTGACCGGGCGCTCCACACGGGAGCGACGGTCGGAGTACGACCGCCCGGAGACCCTGGAGGACACCGCCGACCTGGTCACGGAAGCGGGCGGCAAAGGCATCGCCGTACCCACCGACCATCTCGAACCGGCCCAGGTCCGGGCCCTGGTGGACCGGATCGCCGACGAGGAGGGCCGACTCGACGTCCTCGTCAACGACATCTGGGGCGGCGAGAAGCTCTTCGCGTGGGACAGCCCGGTCTGGGAGCACGACCTCGACAACGGCCTACGGCTGCTGCGGCTCGCCGTCGAGACCCACGCCATCACCAACCACTTCGCCCTGCCCCTGCTGCTGCGCCACCCCGGCGGCCTGGTGGTGGAGATGACCGACGGCACGGCCGAGTACAACGGGGCCAACTACCGGGTTTCCTTCTTCTACGACCTCGCCAAATCGTCCGTCCTGCGTATGGCGTTCTCCCTCGGCCATGAACTCGGCCCGCGTGGCGCCACCGCCGTCGCCCTCACCCCCGGCTGGCTCCGCTCGGAGATGATGCTCGACGGCTTCGGTGTCACGGAGGACAACTGGCGTGACGCCCTCGACCGCGAACCCCACTTCGCCATCTCCGAGACCCCCCGCTACGTCGGCCGGGCCGTCGCCGCCCTCGCCGCCGACCCCGAAGTCGCCCGCTTCAACGGCGACTCCCTCTCCAGCGGCTCCCTCGCCCGGACCTACGGCTTCACCGACCTCGACGGCAGCCGGCCCGATGCCTGGCGCTACCTCGTCGAGGTCCAGGACGCGGGCAAGCCGGCGGACACGACCGGATACCGGTGAGCCGGGTTCATGTGCCATGCGTCGGCGTCGGCGTCGACGGAGGCGTCGGCGTCGATGTCACCGGCAGCTGCCAGCGTGCCGAGTGGCCGGGCGGGAGCGCCAGATCCTCCCGTACCGCCGTGTAGTAACCGTCCCGGCAGGCGCGCTGCCGTTCCAGCAGGGCCTGCCAGGCGCCCGGATCCCGGGTCTCGGCACGCAGGAACTCCTCCATCTCCATCACCGTGACGACCCAGGCCCGGGCCTTCTCCACCACCTCGGGACTGCCGAGGAGCAGAAGCGCCTCACCGGAGGGGTCCCGGGCGACCGTCGCCTCCGCCATGAGGGGCGCGGCCTCCTGGGGCGACAGGGGGTGGGGATGCGGGTCGTTGCCGAGGTGGGAGGCGACCCGGTAGGTCAGGGTGACGGACTGCTTCAGGGCCCGCGCCCAGTCGGCGTACACCGTGAGCCGCCGCTCCTCCCAACGCGCGGCCTGCTCACGGCGGAACCGGATCTGCTCGCCCCGCATCATCACCAGATACGAGCCGAGCGCGCCTATCACCACGCCGATCAGCGCCGGGAGTTGCTGGATGAAGGTTGACATGATCGCACGGTAACGAACCACCGGCAGTGGACCAACGGCCGCAGCCGAACGGCGCTCCACTCACCCCATCGCCGCGACGATCCCGTCCCAGAACCGCGACCTCGCCTCCAACGCGAGCGTCGCCGTCTCCACGGCCTCCTGCCACCGCGCATCCTCACCCCCGCACAGATCCGCCACCATGGCCATCGCCATCGGCGTGTGCTCCTCCCCGTCCACCTCGATATGCCGCGCGAGGTAGTCGCAGAACAGCGGGAAGCGCTCGGTGCCCTCCTTCTTGATGACCTGGTCGAACATGTCGGGGATCAGGTCCTCCCGGGAGAACGCGAAGGCCGCGGCCCGGCAGTGCAGCGGCCGCTCCCCGATGATCTCGAAGGTCGTACCGACGAACTCGGCCGCAGGGCCGGGCACTTGGGCGACGCGCAGCGCCGCGGGCACCTCGTGGCCCTCGCCGACGAGCCCGAGGAAGGTGTCGAGGCGGGAGGTGTCCGCCCCGGCCTCGCCCATGCCCGACCGGTACAGCTCGAAGTGACTGGTGAACCCGCCGTTCAGCTCGTCGCTCTCCTCGACCAGCACGATGTCGTTGATGAGCCGCCGGCTCACCTCGGACCCGCGCGGCACCCAGGGGACGTCCACACAGGTCAGGTCCCGCTGAAGGGATTTGAGGAGCGACATGAAGTCCCACACCGCGAATACGTGGTGCTCCATGAACACCGCCATGTCAGCACGGCTGTTGATGCGCTGATAGATCGGGTGTGCGGTGACTTCCTTGCGTACGGGTTCGATCGCGGCGCGTGCCCGTTCGATTCCCTCGTGGTTCATATCCCAGTCGTACCTGGACATGGCTCTCCTTTGCTTTCTTGCGTTTTCATGCGGAGCCCGATGGCGATGGTGCGCCTTTATCGCACTGCCGGGCAACCGCTTCCGGGAATTGCCGGAAGTTACCCGGCCGTACCCCTCGACAGAAGGAGCCAAGGCGGATGAAGGTGCCATAGTCGCACGATCCGGACACCTTGAAAATGTTTCGTTGAGGTTTGAACGGGGCCTTGCTTGCTCGCGTATTCGACGGCGTGAGCAGGATTCCCGTTACCGTCACCGTCGCGTACCACGTGGTGCCGGGGCGCGAGGCCGACTTCCACTCATGGGGGTGGGCCGCGCTGCGTACGAGTGCGCAGCAGCCGGGTTTTCTGGGGGGTGGCGTACTCGTCGACGGAGAGGCGGAGTGGCATGTGGTCTACCGCTTCGACAGCGAGGACTCGGCCCGGACCTGGGAGAACTCCCTGGTCTGGGCGCAATGGTCGGCCCGTGCCGAAGGACTGGCCCGGGAGACCGGCCGCCGGAGCATCACGGGTTCCAAGGCCTGGTTCGACTCCCAGACCTCCCGGGCCCCGGCGCCGGCCGTCCCTCCGGGGCCACCCCCGAAATGGAAACTGTGGTTGGTGAATATGAGCGCGGTCTTCCCGCCCGTGCTCTTGTTCAACCTGGCGATACTTCCCTATCTCAACGACCTGAATCCGCTTTTCCGTACACTTCTGCTGTGTCTGTCCGTGACAGCCATCGTCACCTGGATTCTCATGCCGAGACTCCAGCGATTTTTGAAGAAATGGCTGTATCCGCCGCTGCAGGCGCTGCGCGGCCGGCACAAACGACGGACCGCCTAGGTCCGAGAACGATCAGAGGGGGGTGGGCGGGTGAAGACCTTGCTCATCGACAATTATGATTCGTACACGTACAACCTGTTCCAGCTGATCGCCGAGGTCAACGGCGAGGAGCCGGTGGTGGTGCTCAACGACGCCCCGGAGGACGCCATTCCGGAGCTGCGGGAATTCGACAACGTGGTGGTGTCGCCGGGACCCGGACACCCCTCCGAGCCCCGTGACTTCGGCATCGCCGCCCGGGTGATCGCCGAGGCCACGATCCCCGTGCTGGGCGTCTGCCTGGGGCATCAGGGCATCGCGGTGGGGGAGCGGGCCGCTGTCGAACCGGCCCCGTGGCCGCGCCACGGGCACCTGTCGACGGTCCGGCACGACGGCCGCGACCTGTTCCGCGGCCTGCCGCAGAACTTCAGCGTCGTCCGCTACCACTCGCTGTCCGTGCGGGAGCCGCTGCCGCCGACCCTGGAGGCGACCGCCTGGTCCGAGGACGGCGTCCTCATGGGCCTGCGCCACCGGGAACGGCCGCTGTGGGGCGTCCAGTTCCACCCCGAGTCCGTCCTCACCGACCACGGGCACCAGCTGCTGGTCAACTTCCGCGACCTCACGGCGGAACGGGCCGGCGGCCCGCGTACCGAGAACACCGCGGTCATCCCCCTCGCCGGCGCGATCCCGCGCCCCCGCCGGGCCCCCGGCCCCGCCTACCGGCTGCACACCCGCCGTATCGCCGGCGCCGTCGACGCCGAGGCCGCCTTCACCCGCATGTACGCCGACGCGCCGCACGCGTTCTGGCTGGACAGCTCCCGCGTCGAGCCCGGACTGTCGCGGTTCTCGTTCTTCGGCGACGGCAGCGGTCCCCTCTCCGAGTTCGTCCGCTACGACATCGACAGCGGCCTGTGCGAGATCGAGCGGGAGGGACGGCCCACCCGCCGGGTCCAGGCGAGCGTCTTCGACTATCTGAAGCGGCAGCTGGCGAGCCGCAAGGTCGACGCGACGGGCCTGCCGTTCGACTTCACCGGCGGCTACGTCGGTTACTTCGGCTACGAACTCAAGGCCGACAGCGGCTCCACGAACCGGCACACCGCCGAAACCCCGGACGCCTGCTGGCTGTTCGCGGACCGGCTGATCGCCGTGGACCACGAGGAGGGCTTCACCTACGCGGTCTGCCTGTCCGAAAACACCCCGGCCGCCTCGCGCGAGGCCGGCGACTGGCTCGACACCGCGCTGGCCCAGCTGACCTTCGTCTCCTCGGACGCCACGGTCCCCCTCAGGCCCGGCACGCCGCCCTACCCGCGCGCCGCCGAGCCCTGGCTCGTCCGCGACCGCGCCACCTACCTCGCCGACATCGAGGCCTGCAAGGCGGAACTGAACGCGGGCACGAGCTACGAGGTCTGTCTGACCAACGCCGTCCGGTTACCCGCGCCGTACGACCCGTACGACTTCTACCGGGTGCTGCGCCGGACCAACCCGGCCCCGTACGCCGCCTTCCTCAGGTTCGGTGACCTCGACATCGCGGGCTCGTCCCCCGAGCGCTTCCTGCGGATCACCCCGGACGGCGTCGTCGAGGCCAAGCCCATCAAGGGCACCGCGCCCCGGGGCGGCACCCAGGAGGAGGACGACCGGCTGCGCGACGAGCTGGCCGCGGACGCCAAGACGCGCGCCGAGAACCTGATGATCGTCGACCTGCTCCGCAACGACCTGGGCCGGGTCTCCCGGACCGGCTCCGTGAAGGTCACACGTCTGATGGCCACCGAGACGTACGCCACCGTGCACCAGCTGGTCTCCACCGTCGAGGGCAGGCTGCGCGAGGGCACCGACGCCGTCGACTGCGTCCGGGCCTGCTTCCCGGGCGGATCGATGACCGGGGCGCCCAAGCTCCGCACGATGGAGATCATCGACTCGCTGGAGAGCGAGGCGCGCGGCGTGTACTCCGGGGCGCTCGGCTACCTCGGGTGCGGCGGCGGCGCGGACCTCAACATCGTCATCCGTACCGCCGTGTTCCAGGGCGGCCGTATGCACCTGGGCGCGGGCGGCGCGATCGTCCTCGACTCCGATCCGGCCGCCGAGTACGACGAGATGCTGCTGAAGACCGCGGCCCTGATGCGGGCCCACCGGGAGCACGCCTCCGCCCCGGCTGTCACCGAGGAGCCGACGCGATGACGATCACCACGATGTCCCAGCCCACCCGGCTCCAGGCCGACGCCGGCGCCCCCGGCAACCTCGCGGCCCATCTCACCGCCCTCGCCGAGCGACGCGGCTGGTCCGACCGCCCGGCCTTCCACCAGGGCCACCGGGCCTACTCCCACGGCGAGATCCACGACCTCGCGGCCCGAGCCGCCACCGTCCTGGCCGACCACGGAGTCCGCCCCGGCGACCGAGTCCTGCTGGCCCTGCCGGACTCCGTCACCTGGGTCACCACGTTCCTCGCCCTCGCCCGCCTCGGCGCGGTGGCGGTCCTGGTGAACCCCGAACTCACCCCACCCGAACTCCAGTACATGGCGGAGGACACGAAGGCGGTCCTCTGGGTGACGGGACCGGGGCTCGACAATCACGTCCCGGCCCGCGCCACCGTGCCCCGTCAGGGGCGCGGGGAACTGCGCGACCAGCCCCCTACGACCCGCACCGTGAAACCGGCCAAGCCGGCGCCGCGCCTCGGTGCCGACCAGCTGACCGCTCTGTGCGCCACAGCCACACCCACCACGCACGCCCACCCAGTAGACGCCCACAGCCCCCTCTACATCCAGTACACCTCCGGCACCACAGGCCACCCGAAGGGCGTCGTACACGTCCACGGCGACCCCAAGACGTACCACGACCTCATCGGCAGACGACTGCTCCGCATCACCCCGGACGACGTCACCCTGTCCGTCTCCCGGCTGTACTTCGCCTACGGCTTCGGCAACGCCCTGGTCTTCCCCCTCTTCTCCGGCTCCTCCGCCGTCCTCGCCGACCGCCGCCCCACCCCCGCCGCCGTGGACGAACTCGTCGCCCGGCACCGCGTGACCCTCCTCTACTCGGTGCCCTCGGCGTACGCCGCCCTGGTCGCCGACCGGGCGAACGGCCACGAGGACTGCTTCGCCTCGGTACGCGCGGCGGTGTCGGCCGGCGAGGGCATGCCCGCCGGACTCGGCAAGCAGGTCACCGAACTGCTCGGCGCACCCGTCCTGGAGCAGATCGGCTCCACCGAGGCCGGCCACGCCTTCTGCGCCAACAGCTTCGACCACAACCACCCCGGCACGGTCGGCCGCCCCGTCCCCGGCTTCGAGGTCGAACTCCGTGACCGCGCCGGCAACGCGGTGCCGGAGGGCGCGACGGGCGAACTCTGGGTGCGCGGCCCGACGGTGACCCCCGGCTACCTCAACCGGCCCGAGGAGACCGAGCGCGCCCTCGTCGGCGGCTGGCTCAACACCCGGGACCGGGCCTGCCGTGAACCGGACGGCACCTACCGGCATCTGGGCCGCGCCGACGACATGGAGATGGTCGGCGGCATCACCGTCTCCCCGCTGGAGGTGGAGGCCCTGCTGCGCACCCACCGCGGGGTCCGGGACGTCGCCGTCGCCGCCGTCACCGACGAGCGCGGCGCCAGCAAGCTACGGGCCTTCGTCGTCCCCGTCCCGCCCATCGCGGTGGGACTGGAGGCCGAACTGATCTGCATGGCCCGCGACAACCTCGCCGCCTTCAAGGTCCCCCGCAGCGTCAGCTTCGTACCCACGCTGCCCCGCACCGCGACCGGCAAGCTCCGCCGGCACCTCGTCCGCCAAGGGGCGTGGTGAGCCATGGCCGTCACCCGCCCCGGGCCCGCCCCGCACACCCCCGCAGAAAGGTCCGGTCCCATGCGTGACCAGCTTCAGGCCGACCGGCAGTCCGCCCTCACCGGTCGTGGCTTCTACCTCGGCTCGATGCTCAGAGAGGCCGCCGACCGCCACGGGCATGTCTTCGTCACCCTGGACCGGCCCCTCGACGTCAACCCCGGCCTCGGGACCGACCTCGCCTACACGACCCTCGCCGAGGTGGTCGACGAACTCTCCGGCCGCCTCTGGGAAGCGGGCGTCCGCCCCTCCGAGGAGGTGGTCGTCCACAAGACCGACAACGTCGACATCGTGCTCCTGACCTGCGCGGTCTCCCGTATCGGCGCCGTCCCGGTCCTCCTCTCGCCCGGCCTCGCGGGCCCGGTGGTCGGGCAGCTCCTCGAACGCCTCCACAAGCCCTGGCTGATCACCGACCGGGCCAAGCTCGAAGGCCCCCTCCAGGACGTCGGACTCTCCGGTCTCGTACGGCGCACGCTCTCCGTCGACGACGCCCCCGGCGCCGAGCCGCTGGAGAAGTACGCGGGCGCCGCGACGCCGGCCGCCGTACGCCTCCACCCCCGCGACCCCTCCCTCATCACCCACAGCTCGGGCACCACCGGCCTCCCCAAGCTGGCCGTGCACTGCCCGAACACCATGTGGAACCGGCTCGTCCCGCAGAAGGCCATGGGCTGGCCCACGCGCGGCGAGACCGCCGCCCTGCACATGTCGTTCGTGCACTCGCGCTTCTACCATCTGCTCGGCGTCCTGCTGCACTTCGGCAGCCCGCTGCTCCTCATCACCGACCCGGAACCGGCGAACGTGGGCCCGCTCCTGGCCCGCCACCGCCCCGGCATCGTCGAGACCCACCCCAACACCTTCGTCCTGTGGGAGGAGTTGGCCGACGCACCCGGCGCACCGCTGTCCCGCGTCCGCTCGTACGGCTCCACCTTCGACGCCATCCACCCGCGCACCGTGCAGCGGCTGTTGGACGCGTCCAAGCGGCGCTCCCCGTGGCTCATCCAGCTGTACGGACAGAGCGAGACGGGCCCGGTCGCCTTCCAGTGGTTCACCCGCCGCAGCGCCGCCCGCGCCGACGGCCGCCGGGTCGGCATCGGCATCCCCGGCTTCACCCGCGTCCGCGTCGCCGACGACGCCGGACGGCGGGTCGTCCCCGGCACCCCCGGCCGTATCGAGGCCCGCACCCGGGGCCGCATCCTCACCTACCTCGGCGCGCGCGAGCGCTATCTGCGCCAACTCGACAGCGGCTGGTGGCAGATGGGCGACATGGGCTACCAGAGCCGCTGGGGCGCCCTCTACCTCATCGACCGCGAGATCGACCAGATCGACTCCGTGCACAGCAACCTGGAGGTCGAGGACACCCTGATGTCCCGCCTGGAGGAGCTGCGCGAGGTCGTCATCGTCCCCGGCGTCGACCGTGAACCCGTACCCGTGGTGTGCGTACGCGGCGAACGCCCCCTGGACCTCGGGCGCTGGCGGGAGGCCACGGCCGATCTGCCGACCATGGCGGAGCCCCGGCAGTGGCGGTTCGAGGAACTGCCGATGACCTCCACCTGGAAGGTCAAGCGCGTCGAGATCACCCGCATGCTCACCGAAAGCACCCGCGCATGACGACCCCCGACCCCGTGCTCGTCGTGGGCGCCGGCCCCGTGGGCCTCTCCGCGGCCCTCGCCCTGCGCGCCCACGACCTCCCCGTCACTCTTCTCGAAGCCGACCCCGAGGGCCGCGAACGCCCCGGCAGCCGCGCCCTGTTCGTGCACCGCGAGACCCTGGAACTCCTCGAAGGGATGCACCCGGGACTCGCGGTCAACATCGCCGCGTACGGCCAGACCTGGCACACCAAACGCACCCTCTACCGCGGCCGCGAGGTGTACGCCCGGACGTTCCCGCCGCCCACCGGTACCCCGCCCTTCACCAGCCTCCGCCAGGTCGACACCGAGCGCTTCCTGCTCACCGCCTGCCAGGACGCCGGCGTGGAGTTCGTGTGGGGCGCCCGGATCACCGGCGTACGGACCGACCCGGACGCAGTGACCCTCACCGGCGAGGACGGCCGCACCTGGACGGGCACCCACGCCGTCGCCGCCGACGGCGCCCGCTCGGCCGTACGACGCGAACTGGGCATCCCGCTGGAGGGCACCCACGGCGAGGGCTTCCACGTCGTCGCGGACATCGCCGACATCCCCGGCGCCGAACTGCCCCTGGAGCGGGTCTTCCACTACGAGCACCCGGCGCTCGGCGGCCGCAGCGTCATGCGGGTGCCGTTCACCGGCGGCTTCCAGCTCGACCTCCAGTGCCGCGACGACGACGCGACGCAGGAGTACGGCACGAAGGAGGCCGTACGGCGCTGGCTGCCGGAGGTCGTCGGCGACGGGTACGGCGAGCGCATCCTGTGGGTGTCCACCTACCGCTTCCTGCGCAAGGTCGCCGCCGTCTTCACCGACCCGCACCACCGGGTGCTGCTGGCCGGCGAGGCGGCCCACCTCTTCCCGCCGTTCGGGGCGCGCGGCATGAACAGCGGCATCGCGGACGCGGCCGCGGCGGCCCGGGCGATCGCCGACGGCACGCCCGCGGCGGTCGCCTCCTTCGCCGAGGTCCGGCGCTCGGCGGGCCTGTTCAACAGCGCCGCCGCCGGCACGGCACTGGACCATCTGCGGCCCCGGCGCCGTATCGTCCGCGTCAAACAGCGGGCGGCGGCCGTCCTCGCGCCCGTCGTGCCCCGGTGCGGCGCCTGGCTGGAGCACGCGCCCTACGGACCCCGGCACGGCTCCCCGGCCGTCGCGGGCCGCAAGTACTGAACCGGACGCAGGTATGGAACCGAAAGACCCACAGGAGCACTGAGTGACACAACCCGCCATCGCGGAAGGTCTGTTGACCTGGTCACGCGAACACGGCCTCGTCCCCGGCCAGGCCCAGGGCGGACGCCTCCTCGTCGCGGACTCGTGGCTGCTGCGCGACGGACGGGTGCGCGGCTTCGACCGGCACCGCGAACGGTTCCTGCGGTCCTGCGGCGAGTGCGGCGCACCGCCCCTGGGCCAGGTCGTCGACTTCTGGCAGGACATGACCCGCGCGCTGCCGCGCACGGGCGAGTGGTTCCCCCGGGTGGAACTCGCCGCCGGCTCGCTGGAGTTGAGGCTTCTGCTCCGGCACGCGCCGCCCATCACGGCCGAGGTACGGGTGTGGGCGGCCGGCCAGCCCGACCCGCGTACCGTGCCCCGCCGCAAGGGACCTGATCTGGACGCCCTGGCCCGCGTACGCAGACGGGCGTCCGGCGCGGACGCCGACGAGGCCGTGTTGATCGCGCCCTCCGGCCTGGTGCTGGAGGCCGCCAACTCCAGCCTGTTCTGGTGGGAGGACGACACCCTCTGTCTGCCGCCGCCCCGCCTGCCCCTCCTCGCCGGCGTGACCATGGCCCTCGTCCAGGAGCGGGCCGCCCGCACCGGCGTCCGGGTCGCCCACCGCGAGCGCTCCCTGGCCGAGCTGGACGGCCGCGAGGTGTGGCTCGTCAACGCCCTCCACGGCATCCGCCCGGTCGCCGCGTGGACCGGCCGGCCGATGACCCCGGGCCGGGCCGTGCACGCCCCGGAATGGCGGAAATGGCTGGACAGCCTGATGGAGCCGCTGCCGGACCACTGAATCCACAGCGATATACGGGCATGCAGAAGCGCCGGGCCGAAGGAAATTCGGCCCGGCGCCAAAAGTCATTTCTGAATTGTCGGGGAATGGGTTCCCGGGGGCTTCGGGACTACTTCTGGACGGGCTGGTAGGCGCCCGGCACCATCCGTGTCGCGATCGCGATCCGGTTGTACGCGTTGATCACGGTGGCCGCCCAGATCAGCGCCGCGATCTGCTCCTCGTCGAAGACCTCCGCGGCCGTCGCGTAGACGTCGTCGGGCACATGCCCGTCATGTACCAAGGTCACAGCCTCGGTCAGCGCCAGGGCGGCGCGCTCGCGGGCGGTGAAGAAGGGGGTCTCGCGCCAGGCGCTGAGCGCGTAGATCCGCTGCTCGGTCTCGCCCTGCGCACGGGCGTCCTTGGTGTGCATGTCCAGGCAGAACGCGCAGCCGTTGATCTGCGAGGCGCGAATTCTGATCAGTTCGAGGATCTCCGGCTCGACCTTCGCGTCCCGCGCCGCGGAAACGGCGGCACCGTGCAGGGAGCCCATCGCTCCGGACACGTCGGGCGTGATTTTCTTCAGGGCCACGCGAGATATGGAATCGCTGTTGCTCATGGGGAGAACTCTATATCTGAATTTCCGGCCGTGTAACTGTTTCGTCTCGACAGGAGCCGTCCCACAACCGTCACCCCCGATCGCCTGTCTAGGCATACAGAGCCAGCAGAGCGCGCGAAAGGGAAGGCTTGCCATGGGGGACATAGGCAGAAGAGGCGCAGTCGCACTCACCATCACAGGACTGCTGACACCGCTCACGCTCGCGTTGGGCACCGCGCCCGCGCAGGCGGCGAGTTGCACGACGTCGACGGGGCCGTACCAGAAGCAGGTGGAGAGGTTCCTCGGCCGACCGGTCGACGGCAAGCAGTCCACCGCCGACTGCAAGGCCATCAAGGCCTTCCAGACCAAGCACGGCATCACACCGAACATCGGCTACGCCGGATCCGTCACCTGGGGTGTGATGGACCTGATGAACAAGCAGAAGGCCGTCGGCAAGAACCCCAACAAGGCGGGCACGTGCCCGACCAACAAGGGCCGCATCGCCTGCGTGAACCTGACCCTCCAGCTGAGCTGGATCCAGGACGGCAAGAAGCTCGTCTACGGGCCGGTCCCGGTCCGTACGGGCCGCGACGGCTACGAGACCCGCACCGGCCTGAAGAAGATCTACTGGCGGAACATCGACCACGTCTCGTCCATCTACCACGTGCCCATGCCCTACGCCCAGTTCTTCGACGGCGGCCAGGCCTTCCACTCCGTCGGCGTCAGCATGTGGAACCCGCCCGGCTCCCACGGCTGCGTCAACATGACCAGGACCGACGCCAAGAAGTACTGGTCGCTGCTGAAGAAGGGCGACGACGTCTACGTGTACGGCCGCAAGCCGGGCACCTGACAGGCAACCGGGAGCCCGGCTCGGCGAGGGTGGCGAAACGTCACGCCTCGGGGGCGTCCCCGAAGTCCGGGATCTCCAGCCGCACCCCACCCTGCCGCGCGGACTCGTGCGCGACGATGCCCGGCAGGGTGTAGCGGGCCGCCACCCAGGCGTTCACCGACGGCAGCGTCCGGGTGTTGACCGCGGTCACGAAGTCGTCCACCAGGAAGTGGTGGCTGCCCTCGTGCCCGTTGTGCAGATGGTCGAACTCCCGCGGCAGCCGCGACCGGTCGTGCACCGGCGCCGACCCGGAGGTGAAGGCGGCCCGCAGATCCGGCGCGATGTGCTGGAGCGAGGGGTCGTCAGGAGACAGGGTGGGCTTCGGCTCAAGCAGCTCACTGATGTCCTTCACCCCCTTCTTGTCCTGCCAGAACGCCACCGTGGCCAGCTGCTCCATGCTCGCGTCCGTGCCGAAGAACCGGAAACGCGACTCACGGATCTGCGAGGGGTAGCCGACCCGCCGGAACTCGTTCGTGCGGAACGACCCGCCGCCCGCCACCTCGAACAGGGCGGTGGCATTGGAGAAGTCGTTGCCGAACTGGCTGACGTCCTTGTCGAACACCCCGTCCCCGCGCCCGTCCACGACCCCGATCGCCGACACGCTCACCGCGTGCGTCCGCCAGGCGCCGAGCACCCCGCCCACCGAGTGTGTCGGGTACAGCAGCGGGGGATAGCTGGCCGTCTGCTTCCAGTTCTCGCCGCCGCTGTACTGGTAGGCCTCGTAGAACCCCAGGTCCATGTCGTGGACGTAGTCGCCCTCGGCGTAGAAGATCCGCCCGAACGCGCCCTCCGCGATCTGGTTGCGGGCGTGCACGGTCGCCGGGTTGTACTGGCTCGTCTCACCCATCATGTACGTCAGCCCGGTGGCTTCGACCGCGTCGATGATCGCCGCGATCTCCTCGGTGGTGATGGCCATGGGGACCGCGGAGTAGACGTGCTTGCCGGCGTCGAGGCCTTGGAGCACCAGCGGGCCATGCGTCCACCGCTGGGTGAAGATCGCGACCGCGTCGACGGCCGCCGACTCCAGCATCGCCTGGTACGAGGGGAACGTGCCGGCCAAGCCCTGGGCGGCCGCGAGCTCTTCGGCTCGCTCGGGCAGCAGATCGGTGACGTACACGTCGCCGACGCCGGGGTGCGCCTGGAACAGCGTGGCGAACTGACCGGAGAACTGGCCGGCGCCGACGATGCCGAGGTTGAACGTCATGGAAGAGGTGTCCTTCACTGGTCGAGGCTCCTCCCGCTTACTTTCACGGCGGAAGAATTGTGCCGTCAAGGGGTGGGGATCATCTTTTGCGGTGAGTGGCCTGGCACCTAGAGTGCGCCTATTATTTCCATGACAGAAGAAACGTGTGGGAGCCTGACCCTCATGACCGCACTCGCTGCCAGCTGGCTGCCGCTCAGTTCCGGGGAACGCGCGGTGGCGATCGAGGTGCTCGTGCACGGCCCGCTCTCGCGCACGGAACTCGCCCGGCGGCTCGGCCTGTCCGCGGGCAGCCTCACCCGGCTGACGAAACCGCTGATCGAGTCGGGACTGCTGGTCGAGACCGCCGAGGGCGCCGCGCTCCCCGAAGTCCGTCAGGGGCGCCCCTCGCAGCCGCTGGACATCGTCGCCGAGTCCCGCTCCTTCATCGGTTTCAAGATCACCGACGACATGGTGTACGGCGTGGTCACCACGCTCAGGAGCGAGATCGTCACCCGCTACGACCGCCCGCTCACCACGCACGAGCCGGAGCGCGTCGCCGACCTGCTCGCCGAGATGGCCGGCGAACTCGCCCGCACCCACCCCTCGCTCGCCGGTATCGGCATAGGGGTCGGCGGTCTGGTCCGGCAGCGGGCGGTCGTCGGGGAGTCTCCCTTCCTGTCGTGGCGCGACGTGCCGCTGGCCGAACTCGTCGAGGAGCGCACCGGGTTGCCGGTCGTCGTCGAGAACGATGTCGCCGCGTTCGTCGAGGCGGAGACCTGGTTCGGCGCGGGGCGTGGCCTCGACCGGTTCGTCGTCCTCACGATCGGCGCGGGCATCGGCTACGGGCTCGTCCTGGGCGGCAAGCGGGTCGCCCACGACGAGCAGGACCGGGGCTTCGGCCGCCACTGGATCGTGGACCCCGGCGGACCGCTCACCCCGGACGGGGAGCGGGGCAGCGCCGTCTCACTGCTGAGCATCCCCAGCATCCGCTACCAGATCCAGGCGGCGACCGGACGTGAGATGTCGTACGAGGAGATCCTGGCCGGGGCGGCCGAGGGGGAACCGATGTGTGCGCGGGTCATCGGCGAGGCGGGGCGGGCGCTCGGCACGCTGGTGGCCCAGATCTCCAACTTCGTGATGCCGCAGAAGATCCTGCTCGCGGGGGAGGGGGTGGGGCTGATGGGGGTCGCGGAGAAGGCGATGGACGAGGCCGTCCGTGCTCATCGTCATCCGCTGGCCGCTCCCGTGCCGTTGGAGACCAAGGTGTCCGACTTCCATGACTGGGCGCGAGGGGCGGCGGTGCTGGCCATTCAGGTGCTTGTGCTCGGGACCGTGGAGGCGTAAACGCAGAGTGATCAGCTTCACGGTCCGTAATGTCTGAAGTGGGATCTTTACTCACGTCGGCTTCACGTTCGAGGACATATGGTTTACAGCATGTCCACTACCCCTGATGTCGTCCTGGAAAGATCGGAAACACCGGTAAGAACGGCCGCCGAGGTCAACGAGGAGATCCGGGCGCTCTGGTTCCGGAGCGGTGGGACGTTGAACATGGAGCAGCGGAGCGAGTACGAGCGCCTTGTCCTGGAGTGGGCCGCCGTTTCGTAGTTCGTCGGCTGTGGGCCGGTGGGGGCTGGTCGCGCCCACGCGGCGGAGCCGCATATCGATACAGCCCCGCGCCCCTTACAGGGCGCGCCCACCGGGCGCGCCCAAGCCGTGGGCCTCTCAGCCCCAACTCTGTGAATACTGGCGGCGGTATGCCTGCCTGTCCTGTTCCGTGCGGATGAAGCGGGTTGCCGCCAGGGCCACCAGGCTGCCGGCGACGACCAGGAGGCCCGGGCCCACGTTGCGGGGGTCGGCGAGACGGTCGATGAGGTCGGAGGCGGCCTCGATGGACTCGACGGATTCCACGGCGCCCGGTTCGGCGGAGCCCGGGGCGGCGGCGCCCTGGGAGTCGTCGTCGGAGGAGCCGTCGGCCGCGCCGGTCGGCTGGACGGGGGACTGGGGCAGGCCGGCCAGCTCGACGCCGAAATCGTCCAGGGCGTCGGAGAGCGGCTGGAAGAACGTCGTACCGCCCTGCTCGCAGTCGCCGTTGCCGCCCGAGGTCACACCCAGGGCAACGCCCTCCGAGAAGAGCGGGCCGCCGCTGTCGCCCGGCTCGGCGCAGACCGTCGTCTCGATGAGCCCGCTGACCGTGCCCTCGGGGTAGTTGACCGTGGCGTCGAGGCCGGTCACCTCGCCGTTGCGGAGGCCGGTGGTGCTGCCGCTGCGGAAGACCCGCTGGCCGACCGCCGCGTCACCGACCGAGGTGATGCGCACCCCCTGGCCGTCACCGACGGCGACGACGTTGGTCGAGTTGCTCGGCGCGTCCTGGAGGTACTGGACGAGCGAGGAGTCACCGCCCGGGAAGTTGGACTCGATCGTCCGGCCGATCTCCTGCCGGCCCTGGTTGTCCGAGAACCAGACGGAACCGGCGGGACCACAGTGCCCGGCGGTCAGCATGAACTCGTTCTCGCCGTCGGTCACGTTGAAGCCGATCGAACAGCGCCCGCCGGTACCGAAGATCGGCTGGGCGCCGTTGAGCCGCATCGTGTACGCGCCCTCGGTGCGCTCCATCCGCACGGAACCGCCGATCTCCTCGGCGAGGTCCGTGAGGCTCGACCAGTCGTCGGCAGAGACCGTGCTGTCGGCCCGCACCACGACCTCGTTCGAGGCGGGGTCGATGGCCCAGGAGGTGCCCGGCACCCGGGGCGCCGAACGCAGCGCCTCCGTGGCGGACTTCAGGTCCTCGGCGCTGTACTCGACCATCTTGGGGCGGGCGCCCGCCTGTTTGACCTCGGCGGCCGCCTTCTCGTCGGTGACCGCGACGACCGGGCTGCCGTCGTCCGCGATCCAGGTCCCCGCCGTACGGGAGGAGCCGAGTTCGCTCACCAGACCGTTTCCGGTGCCGGACGCGGCCAGCACCGAACTCCGGGTCGCGGGCGGGGAGGTGGTGGTCTCGGTCGCCATCGCCGCCTGCGTGAGCATCAGGGCTCCACAGAGCAGTCCACCGACGGCCGTCAGCCGCGCCACCCGCTTCACGACTCGTCGTCGTGCGTGCCTCATTACTTGGCTCCCGAACCCCGTCCGACACGGTGTCAACACCGCGAGGGCGTCCGGTCCTTGAGCGCCCTCCTTTCATACGTGCGGACGTGGGCGCGTGTTCACCAGTCGGCGTCGACGTATCCCAGTGTCCGGTTCATGGCGATCGCGCGCGCGTTGGCCGGGTGGTGCACCGTACGGATGGTGCTCACCCCGCAGATCCCGGCGAAGCCGATGCCGAAGGTCTTCATGGCCACCGAGATGCCGCGCCCCCGGTGGCAGGCCCGCACTCCGGTCATCTCGTTGAACACGAATCCGGACGTCCGCCGGTCCGAGGTCGCCGCCATGCCGACCCACTGGCCGCCGTCGATGGCCAGCACGACACCGCGCGGATCGTAGGCGGGCACCTCGAAGCGGAGCCGGTGGTACTCGTCGTAGTCGTGGAAGTCGCCGCGCTCCGGGATGTCCGCCGAGCACTCCTTGTTGAGTTCGTACAACGCCCGGCGGTGTTCCGGGGTGTCGCCGAGTTCGGAGAGCGTCGTCAGCCGGATGCCGGACGTCCGGCACTTGTCGACATACGGCTGGAAACGGGCCAGGTCGAAGTCGGTGACGTCCAGTTGGAGCCGGACCCGGTCGATCGCCATCAGCGCTTGCCTCCCACTCCGCAGTACATGGCCACTTCCGCCGGTTCCTCGGACGGGGGATCGCCGGTGATCTCCGGCCGCCAGCGCGTGCACGAGACGATGCCCGGCTCGAGGAGGTCGAGCCCGTCGAAGAAGCGGGCGATCGCCTCCGGCGTGCGCTGGGTCAGCGGCGGGACGCCGTGCGCGTTCCACCAGGCGGCCGCGACGTCCACGTCGGCCCACTCCGGGCCGGTGATGGTGTGCGAGAGCACCAGATGACTGCCGCCGGGCAAAGCGTCCATCAGGCGGCGCGCGATGCCGTACGGGTCCTCGTCCTCGCGGATGAAGGCCAGCACGTCGAGCAGCATCAGCGCGACCGGCTGGGTCAGGTCCAGGGTTCTCGCGGCGTGTTCGAGGATCGAGTCGACGTTGCGCAGATCCTCGTCGACGTGGTCCGTACGGCCCTCGGGTGAGCTTGTCAGCAGGGCGCGGGCGTGCACCAGGACCAGCGGGTCGTTGTCGACGTAGACGATCCGGGCGTCCGGGGCGATGCGCTGGGCGACCTCGTGGGTGTTCTCCGCGGTCGGCAGGCCGGCGCCGATGTCCAGGAACTGCCGGATTCCCACGTCGGCGGCCAGATGACGCACGGCCCGCCCCAGGAACTGCCGGTCCGCGAGGGCGTAGTCGCCGATGCTCGGATGCAGTCGGCGTATCTCGTCCCCGGCCTTCCGGTCGACCTCGTAGTAGTCCCCGCCGCCGAGCCAGTAGTTCCAGATCCGCGCCGCCGCCGGCCGCGTGGTGACGATGCGGCTGTTCAGCGACGAGAAGGGGAAGTCCGAGGCTGCCGGGTTGTCCGTCACGGCGTCAACTCCTGGATCTTCTGTGAAGGTGCTTCATCCCTCGGGCAATGTAGACCCGCCGGTTGGTATTTGCCGACACTTCGGCGATCTTCACAGGGGCCGGGTCCGACCCCTACTCGTCGTCCTCGTTGTCCCGTGGACATCATCGCGCAAGTGGCCCCGGGGAGACGGCGATTGATCGTCGAGACCCCTCTACTAATCAGTAACTTCCAGGTAGTCTCCCGGCCACTAATGGGCATGACCATGACGAGCGCGGCGAAGGTTCCATCGACCTCGCCGCTTTGACATGAGAAAAAGGGGACGAACATGACAGCAAGCGGTGTGGGACGCCGCATCACGACGGTCGCCGCGGTGGCCGTACTGGGTCTGGGCGCTTCGGTGACCGCGGCGGTTCCGGCCGCCGCCGCGCCGAGCACGGCCGCGGTCAGCGCGACCGCCGCCGCCGAGGTGGACTACGCGACCTGGCAGTCGGACGTGAAGGCCGCCATCGGCACGGCCACCCCGTACATACAGCAGCGCACCGCGAACGCCTCGGGGCAGAAGCTCGCCATCGTCTTCGACATCGACAACACGACGCTGGAGACGCACTACACCCCCTGGTACCAGCTGCCCACCCCGGCGCTGAAGCCCTCCCTGGCACTGGCCAAGTACGCCAAGTCCCGTGGGGTCGACGTCTTCTTCGTCACCGCCCGCCCGGGCATCATCGCGAGCATCACCGAGTGGAACCTGGAGAGCGTCGGCTACCCCGTCGACGGCCTCTACGTCCGCGACCTGCCCGACCTGTTCGACGAGGTCTCCGCCTACAAGACCGCGTCGCGCGCCGACATCGAGTCGGACGGCTACACGATCATCGCGAACGTCGGCAACAACACCACCGACCTCGTCGGCGGTCACGCCGAGCGCACCTTCAAGCTGCCCGACTACGACGGCCTGCTCGACTGACGCCGCTTCACCGCTCGCTCCTGGGCGTACGGCCGCCGGCTCCCGCCGACGGCCGTACCCCTAGACTCCCGCCATGGCCGACGACACCTCGCTCGACGCGCTCGGCGCGGGCAAGTACCTGCTGATCACCACCTACCGCAAGAACGGCACCGCCGTCCCGACGCCGGTCTGGGTGGTGCGGGACGGGGACGCGCTCGGCATCTGGACGGTCGCGGACTCCTGGAAGGTCAAGCGCATCCGGAACCGCGCCGACGTCCTCGTCGGCCCCTGCGACCTGCGCGGCAACCCCACCGGCGACTCCGTCCCCGCCCGCGCCGAGATCCTCGACGCGACCGGCTCCGCCGCCTACCGCCGGCTCATCGCCCGCAAGTACGGCGTCCTCGGCCGCCTCACCCTCCTCGGCAGCCGCCTGCGCCGGGGCGCCGACGGGACGGTCGGCATCCGCGTCGCGCTCACGCCGTGAGCTGAGCGGGGCTCGACGGCACCGCGTCAGGCGTAGAACGGCCCTGGTGTGGTCCAGGTCGTCCTGCCGAACACGTTCGGGTCATCGATGCCGATCTTCACATTGGTGACCTTGAGGCCGTACTGGGTCGCCGTCGTCCCCTCTGGGCAATTCACTTCCACCGCCGGGAAGTTGACGAAGAAGGGCGGCCCGAAGTCCTGGTCCGGATAG
Organism: Streptomyces sp. CA-210063; assembly: GCF_024612015.1. Classification (NCBI taxonomy): domain Bacteria; kingdom Bacillati; phylum Actinomycetota; class Actinomycetes; order Kitasatosporales; family Streptomycetaceae; genus Streptomyces; species Streptomyces sp. CA-210063. Next base: position 558,527 of record NZ_CP102512.1, on the reverse strand, counting down.
CTCCTGAACTGGGAGAGCAGCCAGTTGCTGTCCGGCGTGTAGTACACCGGCGACAAGGGCTGCTGTTCCGTGCGGACCACGAAGCTCGTGCTGTGGTCGAAGGTGCCGTCCGGCAGAAGGCAGCCGAACGTGCGGGCCGTGTCCGCGTACGCGCTGAAGTAGCCGCCGGCGCTGCTCAGTCCGGCGAGATAGCCGGGCTGGTTGCGGACGTTGTGCAGCTTGACGCCGAGCTCGAAGCCGCCGCAGCCCGGCGTCGCGTAGTACTGGTGGTACCGCAACAGGCACTGGCGGTCGCCGTCGGAGGCGGTGGGATCCGGGTTGTAGGGCTGGGGCACGACGGTCCGGCGGAACTCGACGGTGGCCGAGATGCCGCCCTCGGTGGGTGCCGGGATCTCGACCGTGGTGTCGGCCTGGGCCGACCCCGGCCCGACAAGGACCAGGGCGGCCCCCGCGAGTAAGGCGACGGTCAGTCGCGCCAACAGTGCGCGCATGCTTCTCATGTGTCGGATTCCCCCTCCGTGCACCGGGTGCACGCTCACTCGAACTGTGACATGGGCACGCTACCGGCATAGAGGGATCTCACCCGGCAAACGCCCCAACCCTCACAAACGGAACGCAGGACCCGCTGCCCTCCTGGCGGCCCGTCACGGACGGTCGTCCGCGTGCCCCGTCCGCCACGCCCACGCCGCGATCTCCACCCGGTTCCGGGCGGCGAGCTTGAGCTGGATGCTGCCGAGATGGGTCTTGACCGTGGAGAGGGAGACGAACATCGAGGCGGCGATCTCGGCGTTGGTGTGCCCGAGGGCCACCAGCCGTACGACGTCGAGTTCCCGCTCGGTCAGCGGCTCCTGGGGACGCGGCGCCTCGGGGCCGGGGGCCGTGTCCGGTTCCGCCGTGACGTGCTTCAGGAGCCGGACCGTGACCGACGGCGACACCAGCGAGTCGCCCACCGCGGCCGCCCGTACGGCCTCGGCCAGCAGGGTCGGCCCCGAGTCCTTGAGCAGGAAGCCGCAGGCGCCGCCGCGCAACGCCCCGTAGACGTACTCGTCGAGGTCGAACGTGGTCACCACGACCACCCGCAGCGGATCGGCCACGCCCGGACCGGCCAGCAGCCGGGTGGCCTCCAGACCGTCCAGCTTCGGCATACGGATGTCCAGCAGGCACACATCGGGCCGCACCTCACGCGCCAGCCGCACGGCCGTCTCGCCGTCGGCGGCCTCGGCGACCACGGTGATGTCCGGCTGTGCGTCGAGGAAGAAACGGAAGCCGGTGCGGACCATGTCCTGGTCGTCGGCGATCAGGACGCGGATCGGGCTGCGGTCGTTCATGGGCGCATCATGCCTGAGGGACGGAGGGGAGGACGGGACGAGGGTGGGTCAGTCGGGGCTCGCGGGAGGTTTCGAGTGTCCAAGAGCTCGATCGAATCGGTGAGCGGGCGCGTGCGGGCCGTATGGGGCCGGTCGCGCAGTTCCCCGGCCCCTACAGGGCGCTCACGCCACCGTGTACTGGCTGTAGCCGCTCACCCGGCCGTCGCGTACCTGGAGGATGCGGTCGCAGTGGGCCGCCACCTCGGCGTCGTGGGTGACCATGACCAGGGAGGCGCCCTGGTCCCGGGTGACCGAGGTGAGGAGGCGGACGACCTCCTCGCCGGTGGACTGGTCGAGGGCGCCCGTGGGCTCGTCGGCGAAGACGACGTCGGGTTCCACGGCGAGGGCGCGGGCGATGGCGACGCGCTGGGCCTGGCCGCCGGAGAGCTGGCCGGGGCGGCGGTGCTCCAGGCCCGCGAGGCCGAGCGGGGCGAACCAGCGGCGGGCCCGCTGCACGGCCTGGCGGCGGGGCATCCCCTCCAGCATCAGCGGGAGGGCGACGTTCTCCTCGGCGGGCAGTTCGGGCAGCAACTGGCCGAACTGGAAGACGAATCCGAAGCGCTTGCGGCGCAGGGCGCTGAGCTTGTTCTCGCCCCAGTGGTCGATGCGTTCGCCGCGCAGCAGCACCTGGCCGTCGTCGGGGCGGATGATGCCGGCGAGGGTGTGGAGCAGAGTCGACTTGCCGGAGCCGGACGGGCCCATGATGGCCAGGGACTCGCGCGCGGCGACCTCCACGTCCACGCCGGCGAGGGCGGTGGTGGGGCCGTACTTCTTGATGAGGCCGTTGCCGGCCAGGACGGTGCTCATGAGGGGTGAGGGGTCCTTTCCGGTCCGGACTAGGCGCGCTCGAACGTCCAGGTGACGCTGGAGGCGTCGGCCTTGACGACGGTGACGGGGATGGAGAGGTCCTTGCCGCCGCCGTCCCGCGCGGTGCACATCACCTCGGTGCCGGCCACCGCCTTGAGGTCGGGGCACTCCAGGCCGGACGTCTCGCCGCCGATCCAGGGCAGCGGGCTGTACTTCGACATGGTGCGACCGGCGACGATCTTCCCGCTGAGCGCCTTGTGGCCGTCGACGGTCACGGTGGTGGACTCGTCGAGCCCGGTGGTCGACTCGGTGCCGCTCATCGCGTAGGTGAGGGCTCCGCCGCCGACGGCCAGGGCCGCCACCGCGGCACCGGTGATGAGGAGGGGCGTGCGTTCCATGAGGTGCTCCTGGTGGAGAGGGGGTGGGGTTGCGACACCCAACCTCTCCCGGCGGCGGGGACGCCCGCCTCGGCCGAACGGCCAGGCTTCCCGGCCCGCCGGTCGGCTCCCTCGGCCGTACGGCCGATACGGCGGACACCGGGGCTGCCTGCTCCGATCCGCGTGAACCTCGCCCCCGACACCAAGGAACCCGCGTGCGGCGCCACCGGACGGCCGGTGCGCCCCGCCAAGCGGTCGCCGTGCTCCCGGTCGGCCCGGTGAGCGCCGGGTGGACTGAACCGTCGGGTCGGACTTCCCGTATCTCCTCACGGGGATGGCGGGAGACCGCGTGCACGGAAGGAGAACAGCGTGTCGAAACCGCCCGAACCGGGCCGGACGGCGAAGCGTCCCACGATCGAGCCCACCTACGTCATGCGCCGGCGCCGGACCGAGGCCCTGGCGGAACTGCTGCGTGAGTTCGAGCTGTACAAGGGGACGACCGCCCCGAACGACGAGTACGAGACCGTCGCCGTACCGCCGGCACGCGCACCGGAGCCGCCGCCGGCACGCGCACCGGAGCCGCCGCCCGCACCGGAACCGCCTCCCGCTCCCCGGCGGATCCTGCCCCGGACGGAGTACGAGACCGAGGAATTGCCCCCGGTCATGGTCGGCGAGGACTTCGGCTCCGGCACGGCCCCGCGCGGTGAGCGACGGCAGCGGCGGCGCCCGGCACCCGGCGGCGGATCCGGGCTGAAGCGCGCCGCGGTGGTCGTCGGCGTCGGCGCGGCGGCCCTGATCGGCTTCGGCGCCGCGCTCCTGCTGCCCGGCGGCGACACGGAGAAGGAGGCGCGGGCCGTCACCCCGACGCCCACCCCGTCGGCCCCCGCCACCTCGGCCCCGCCCCGGAACGACGGCGTTGACCCGGACGGCCCCGGCACCCTCCGCGAGGGCGACAGCGGACCCGAGGTCTCCGAACTCCAGCAACGGCTGCGCCGTATCCCGAATGTGTACGACAACGGCTCCACCTCCGGCGAGTACGACGGCGTACTGAAGGAGGCGGTGGCGCGCTTCCAGCTCTGGTACGGCATCAGGGGCGACGAGACGGGCGTGTACGGCAACGACACCCGCCAGGACCTCGAATCCCGCACCGCTCTCTAGGCGCACGGCGGGGCCGCGACCGGCGGTACGCCACGGGTGTATCCGGGTTGTTGCCCCGCCTAGGACGGACCATCCTTGCCCTATGGTGACGAAGGCGTCCGGCGCGTCGCGGGCCGCCACGGCCGGTGAGGCGATGGCGGTGGTCGACGCGCGCGGCCTCGTCACCGGCTGGAGCGAGGGCGCCCGGCGCCTCACGGGGTACACCGCCGAGGACGTGACCGGGCGGCCGGCGGCGGACCTCGTCGACGGGGACGCGGCGGCGGTGTGGCGGACCCTGCTGACGCACGGCGACACGGTGGTGGTCCTGCGCTACCGGGACGGACGGCGCCAGAAGGTGGCGCTGCGCGTGTGCCCGCTGTGGGTGCCCGAAGGCGAGCGGCGCGGGTTCGTCGTCACCACGACACCGGACCGGACCGAGCGGGGCCTCGGCCAGCTGGCCTTCGAACAGGCGTCGATGTCCATGTCGGTCTTCGACACCGGGCAGCGCTATCTGCGGATGAACGACTGGGCGTGCCAGGTCATGGGGCAGCCGGAGGAGGAGTTCCGGCACCAGTACTTCCTCGACACCGTGGAGGACGCCGAGCACAGCCGGGGCTTCCTGCGCCATCTGGAGATCGTCGTGGAGACCGGGCAGCCCGTCCGCTACGAGAGCTGGACCCGTTCGCCCTCCGGTCGGCGCATGCATGCCTGGACCTCCGAGATGTGGCCGGTGCGGGACCACTCCGGACAGCTGATCGGCACCGCGCTCGCCGCGTTCGACAGCAGCGAGCAGTTCGCGGCGCGCCAGCGTCTGGCCCTGCTGAACGAGGCCGCCGGATCCATCGGCACCAGGCTCGACGTCGTGCAGACCGCCCGCGAACTCGCCGAGCTGGTGGTGCCCCGGCTCGCCGACTTCGCCAGCGTCGACCTGCTGGAGTCGGTGCTCCAGGGCGAGGAACCCGAGATGGGCCCCGTGGACGGCGACGTGGAACTGCGCCGGGCCGCCCACCACTCCGGTACTCCCGGCGTTCCGGAGGCGGCGATCGACCTGGGCTTCGCCGACCTCTACCCACCCTCCTCACCACCCGCCCGCGCCCTGCTCACCGGCGAACCCGTCCTCACCCGCACCGGCGACCGCTCTCTCGACTCCTGGTTCGCCCAGCACGGCGCCCGCTCCGCCAAACTCCAGGAGGCCGAGGACCACGACCTGTCCCTGATGGCCGTCCCGCTGGTGGCGCGCGGCACGACCCTCGGTGTGGCCGTCCTCGTCCGGCTCCTGACCCCCGAGCACCCCGACGCCTTCGACCAGGACGACGTTTCGCTCGCCGAGGAGCTCTCCAGCCGGGCGGCCGTCTGCGTCGACAACGCCCGCCGCTACACCCGGGAACGCACGACAGCGCTGGCGCTCCAGCGCAGCCTGCTGCCGAAGGCGGTCGCCGGACAGGCCGCCGTCGAGTTCGCCTCCCGCTATCTTCCGGCGCTGTCGCAGGCCGGGGTGGGCGGCGACTGGTTCGACGTGATCCCGCTGTCCGGGACCCGGGTGGCGCTGGTCGTCGGGGACGTCGTCGGCCACGGCATCCACGCCTCCGTCACCATGGGGCGGCTACGGACGGCCGTGTGGGCGCTCGCCGACGTGGACCTGCCGCCCGACGAACTCCTCACCCACCTCGACGACCTCGTCGAACACCTCGCGGCCGGCGACGCCACCGGCGACGGGGAGATCGGCGCGACCTGCCTGTACGCGGTCTACGACCCGGTGGACCGCAGCTGCACGATCGCCTCGGCCGGCCATGTGCCGCCCGTGGTGGTGCGCCCCGACGGCAGCGTCCAGGTCGTCGAGGTGGCCGCGGGACCGATGCTCGGCGTCGGCGGGCTCCCCTTCGAGGCGACGGACCTGGAGCTGCCCGAGGGTTCGCTCCTCGCCCTCTACACCGACGGCCTGGTCGAGGCCCGCGACCGTGACGTCGACACGGGCACCGCCGCCCTGTGCACCGCCCTGCAGGGGCCGGCGGGCAGTCTGGAGATCGCCTGCGACGCCGTGCTCAAGGCGCTGCTGCCCGACACCCCGGCCGACGACGTGGCGCTGCTGCTCGCCCGCACCCGCGCCCTCGACGCCGAACAGGTCGCCGTCTGGAACCTCTCCGACGACCCGGCCCTGGTCTCCAACGCGCGCAAGCTCGCCACCGAACAGCTCACCCGCTGGGGCCTGGAGGAGTCCGTCTTCGTCACCGAACTCGTCGTCAGCGAACTCGTCACCAACGCCATCCGCTACGGCGGCGCCCCCATCCAGCTGCGGCTCATCCGCGACCGCACCCTCATCTGCGAGGTCTCCGACGCCAGCAGCACCTCACCCCATCTGCGCCGGGCCCGCAGCTTCGACGAAGGGGGCCGCGGCCTGCTCCTGGTCGCCCAGCTCACCGACCGCTGGGGCAGCAGGCCCAGCGGCGCGGGCAAGACCATCTGGGCCGAACAGGCCCTGCCACCGAGCCTGTGAACGACTGTTGGGGGCGGCTCGCGCCACCCCCAACAGCCTTACCAGCGAAGGAAGTCACTTCTTCCGCAGGCGCACCGACACACCGTGCGCCGTGAAGACCTGCTCGGCCGTCCAGCCCTCGACGGCCACCGAGACCTCGGTGAACCGGCCCTGCAGGGACCGCGCCCCGATGACCGCGACCGTGCTGCCGGAACGCGGCGCCTGCTCGGCGTCGAAGCGGACCACCAGCTTGCTGCCCCGCTCCAGGACCGCGCGCCCGTCCACCACGAGGGCCGGGTCGGTGCCCCGGTCCAGCGTCACGTCGAGGACTCCGGCCTGCGCGTAACCGCCGCGCACCCGGACGGTGTGGTCGCCCGTGCTCAGCGTGCCGCCCTTCACCCGGACGTCACCCCGGCCGAACGCCTCCTTCGAGCCCGCCGCGAGCACCCCGGCCTCCACGACGGTGCCGCCCGTGTACCGGTTGGCGCCGGCCAGCGTCAGCGAACCGCTGCCCTTCTTGACGAGACCGCCCGAGCCGGTGATGTCGTTGCGCCAGGTGTCGGCCGCGTGGAAGCCGCCGAGCGCCGCGTCCAGCGTGACGGTGACGTCCGGGTCGAAGGCGCCGTAACCGTCCGCCGCCTCGAACAGGTTGAGCCGGCCCCACTGCTCCCAGCCGTCCAGCAGCACATAGCCGGACGGCAGCGCGGTCGTGCGCAGCACCTCGCGCCGCTGCGCCGCGTCGAGGTACGGCAGCCGCGTCTCCAGCAGGACCTCGGCGCCCTTCGGCACGGTCAGGTCCGTGGAACGGCCGCTCCGGGTCAGCACGTACGTCAGCTTCGGCTCGACTGTGCGGGCGTTGGCCCGGCGGTCGGCGTACGGGTCGGTGTCGGTGCCCGCCGAGTGCGCGTACGCGAACAGCGTGTCGGCCGTCGTGCCCGTCTTCGCCTGGAAGTACTCGGCGGCCTGCTTGCGCGCGGCGGCCTTGAGGTCGGCGTTCTTCGGGTCGGCGAGCGCGGCGGCGGCCAGCGCGGTGGCCATGACCCGGCCGCCGAGGACGTCGATCGTGGAGTGCATGCCCGAGATGATCCGGTCGTGGCTCGCTTCGAAGGCGCGCGTCACCATCTCCTGGAAGCGCTCCGGGACGGCGTACGCGTAGGCCAGGGCCGCCAGGTGGAGGGCGTTGGTGTGACCGCTGGGGAAGCCGCCGTCCTCGGCGGGGTTCTCGCCGCGCTGGCGCAGCAGCTGCGGGACGACGATCACGTCGGAGTCGTAGACCGGGAACCCGAGCTCGTCGGTCTTACCGGTGTCGACGACCTCGCTGTTCTCGTTCATCCGCCAGGGGCGCGGGTACTGGTAGGAGAACTTGGCCGGGTTGCCCGACGCGAACGGCCCGCGCACGGTGTTGACGAGCTGGGCCACCTTCCCGAGCTCGGAGGTGGTGGACCCGGCGCCGTTCGCGGACCCGGCGGGAGCGTCGGCGGGGACGGAGTCGCTGATCTTGCCCGCCGGGACGCCGTCCGGGGCGGAGGTGATCGAGGTGACCGCCATGGCGCCCGCCTTGTACAGCTCCGCGAGCGGGCCGAGACCCGTGATCACCGAGTAGCTCTGGTGCTGCCGGTCGGTGATGAACGCCTGGCGCGCCTGCGCCTCGGTGCGCCGCGAGGTGACACGCGCGCAGTAGCGCATGTTGGCGCGCAGGATCTCCGGCAGCAGCGGGGTGCCGGTGTTCCAGGCGTCCCCGGTCTTCCAGATCTGGGCGAAGCCGCCGAGGGCGCGGACCACGGCGTTGGTCTCGGGGGTGAGGTTCGCCGTGGTGTTGGTGGTGTAGTCGTCCACGAACGCGGCGAACGCGGTAGCGGCCTTGTTCTCGGCCCCGGAGGCCTGCCACATGGTCGCGAGGGTCGGAGCGGCGATCAGGCCGGCCGAGACGCCGAGTGAGCTTCTGAGGAAGACGCGGCGGTTGAGTCTGTGGTGCCCGGCAGCTGACGGCATGAGGTGCCGCTCCTTTCGCGGTGTGATGATCGTGCGGGCTGAGCGTGGGGTTGGCGTGTGACCGGTTGATGTCCGGTCGGCGACCGGACGGTGATCAGCGGGTGACCGGTCGGAGGAGAGTTCGTGAGAGTGTCAACGCCCCTTCGACCGGCGGTACTTGGAGCACACGCGGTCGCGCGGACGGTACAGCGTCCAGGAGTGCTTCGGCGAATGCGGAGTACAGCGCGGGCCGGGACAGGATCGTCCCGCCGGCCACCACCACGTCGTCCACGGCGACCCCGCGGGCGGCGAGCCGCGCGACGAGCGAGGCGAGCGCGCGGCCCCCGTCGGCGATCACCCGGTGGGCGAGCACAGAGCCCTCCTCGGCGGCCTCGAACACCGCGGGAGCGTGCCGGCCCCAGTCGGCGGAGATGGCCGTGGCGGCCTCCAACGCCCCACCGAGGGCCGGGACTTCGCTCACCTGGAAGGCGGCGACGAGCCGGTCGGCGAGTGCGTCGGGCGCCTCGCCCCGGTCGTGCGCCGCCCAGACGGCACGGGCCGCCTCACGGACCAGACCCGCGGCGCCGCCCTCGTCGCCGAGGACCGCACCCCAGCCGCCGACCTGCACGGAAGTGCCGTCGGTGGACCGGCCGACGGCCACCGAACCGGTGCCCGCGACCAGACCCACCCCCTGCTCGAAACCGGCGGCGGGCACCAGTAGTTCGGCGTCCCCCACCACCAGGCACGGCACCTGAAGCCGTTCCTGGAGAGCTAGACGTATCCCTTCGCACTGCCGGGGCGTCTCGCAGGCATGGGCGCCGACGGCCACAGCGGACGGAAGGGTGTGCGCGGGCAGCGCCTCCCCGACCAGCGTGGCCAGCCATGCGGCGGCGGCCACCTGGTCGTGCGGCCGCCAGCCGCGGCTCGCACGGACATGATCGGCGACGGAGTCCGTCCCCGTGGCAGCACGGAGATGGGTCTTGGTGCCGCCCACGTCGATACCGACCGCGACGGGCCTGGGGTCCTGCACGAAAGGCCTCTTTCGTCGTTGCGTGGCGATGGCGCAGCGACGGCTGGGCGAAACCGTGCCTGGACGCACAGAGTCTGTGGGGAGTGCTAGGGAAGCCCCGGGACGGGCCTCTGCTGGTGCGGCAGGCGAGTACCGCTTGACTTCGTTAGGAAATTAACTAACGAATAAGGGTGCGTCAAGGGTTCGGACCGGATACCGCACGACCGTGCGGCCGGATGATCGCCGTACGACTGGGGAGAGCATGCACCTGAGCGAGAGCGCCCGCGCTGTCTTCGCCGTACTGGCCGCGTCGAGCACCGCCACCCGCCCCCAACTGGCCACCGGGGCGCGGCTTTCCAAGCCGACCGTCTCCTCCGCCGTGGCCGAACTGGAGGCCGCCGGTCTCGCCGCCCGCTCGGGCACCCTCTCCGGCGGCACGGGCAGGTCAGCGGCCGTATACGATCTCGGGCGCGCCGCCGGCGCGGTTCTCGCCGTCGACCTCGGCCCCAGCGTCACCCGGGTGCGGATCTGTGCCCTGGACGGCACGCTGCTCGCCGAGGGCACCGGCCTGCGGGCGGACACCGTCGGCGTGGTCGAGGACGTCCTGTCCGGGCTGTCGGCCGACGCGCCGCTGCGCGCCATCGTCGTCGCCGTGGGCGACGTCACCACCCAGGGCCGGGAGGGCACGGCCGTGCGCCCGGCGACCGCCAAGGCCGGCCCCATCTTCGACGCCCTGACCGTGGCGCTCCCGCCGGGCGTGCCCGTCCACGTCGAGAACAACGTGAACTGCGCCGCCCTGGCCGAGCTGCACGAAGGCGCCGCCCGTGGCCGGGACACCTTCGGGTATCTGCGGATCGGCGTCGGTATCGGTCTCGGTGTCGTCATCGGCGGCCACGTGCTGCGCGGCGCGAACGGCGCCGCCGGTGAGGTGGCCCGCCTGCCCTACCCGTGGGACGCGGACCGCGAACCGCGCCACGAGGGCCTGGAGGAGCACATCGGAGCGCGCTCCCTGCTCCGCCGGGCGGCGGACGCCTGGCGGGACACCGACGGCCTGTGCCCCGACACCGTCGACGGGCTGTTCGCGCTGGCCGACGCCGGGCACACCACCGCCCGCGCGGTCGTCGGCCGCCATGCCGCCGACGTGGGTCGGCTCGCCGCCGCGGCCACCGCCGTCCTGGACCCCGGGCTGATCGTGCTGGGCGGCGCCGTCGGCTCGAAGCCCCAGCTCCTGCCCGGCGTACGGGCCGAACTGGCCAGACTCAGCTGGCCCACCGAGGTCATGAGCAGCGCGCTCGGCGACAGCGGCACCGTGGTGGGAGCCAGTCGGCTGGCCGTGGCCCGCGGAATCCAAACCGTGACCGGAGGGGCGGCGGTGAAGCATTGACGGACTCCACCGACATCTGCCAATGTCCGGACAAGCGCTTTCTAAGTCGGCCGGGACGCCGACTTGGGGTGAGCCTCCCGCCCGTACTCGACGTACGGCAACCGCACGAGGGCGTGCCCGTGCGGTGACGGCCAGAACGGCCGGGGATCCCGCCCCGCGTGGACGACGCGGCCGGGCGAGGCCGCGCCCCCGGAAAGCAACTTCTCCTGCAAACTGCACCCGTGCCGCCTCGGTCGGCGCCGTGCTCTGTCCCCTACCGAAAAAAGGGATCGAAGATGATCACTGTGGGTGTGCGGCGCTCCCGCCGACTCGGCCGCGGCGGAATGCGCCGCCTGGTTCCCCTCGCTGCCGGCGCCTCGGCAGCCGTCCTTCTGCTCTCCGCCTGCGGAGGGGGATCCGAGTCGGGCGGGACCTCCAAGTCGCTGACGTTCTGGATCTCCACGGTTCCGGGGCAGGACGCGGGCTGGAAGAAGATGGTGGCGCAGTACGAGAAGGAAACCGGCGTCAAGGTCAAACTCGTCAACATCCCCTACGACGGCTATGCGACGAAGCTGCGCAACTCCGCGCAGGCGAACTCGCTGCCCGACGTGGCGGCCGTGCCGGCGCTGGACCCGATCTGGTCGAACAAGCTGATCGACCTCAGCGACATCGCCAACAACAAGACCAACAAGATCAACGCCAACTTCGTCGCCAAGGACTCGTCCGGGAAGGTGCTGTCCATTCCCTCGGACGTCACCGCGTCCGGCATGTTCATCAACAAGTCGCTCTTCGAGAAGGCCGGCGTCGACTACCCGACCTCGCCCGACAAGACCTGGACCTGGGACGAGTTCATCAAGGCGGCGGACGAGGTCCGGGAGAAGACCAAGGCCAAGTACTCCCTGACCTTCGACCAGTCGCCGTCCCGGCTGCGCGCCATGGTGTACGAGATGGGCGGGAAGTACGTCCACGCCGACGACTCCGGCAAGTTCTCGGTGGACGCGGCGACCAAGAAGGCCGTGAACACCTTCGTCGGATGGAACGACGACAAGACCATGCCGAAGTCGGTGTGGACCAGCGGCGCCGACCCGTCGGCCATGTTCCAGAGCGGTGACGTCGTCGCCTACTGGTCCGGCGTGTGGCAGGTCGCCGCCTACGCGGAGAGCATCACGAAGTTCGAGTGGGCGAGCGTCCCGACTCCCGCCCAGCCGGTGCAGGCCAGTGACGTCAACAGCGGCGGCATGACGGTGGGCTTCAATAACAACGCCGACGCGGCCGCCGCCGCGGAGAAGTTCCTGTCCTGGCTGTACGAGCCCGACCACTACAAGGCGCTGTGCGAGGCCTCCGGCTTCCTGCCGGTCGAGACCGGTCTGAACCCGAAGTACCCCTTCAAGTCCGAGGCGGCGCAGGCGGCGTTCAAGCTCTACAACGAGTCCATCCCGCTCTACGACCCGATCTCCGGCTACTTCAACAGCGCGCAGACGAACTGGGTGCTGAAGGGCAAGAGCCTCGCCGACGACCCGACCAAGGCGGAGCTCGGCAAGGCGATCAACGGCGAGCAGTCGGCCGACAAGGCCCTGCAGAACATCGTCGACGGCTACAACACGCAGGTCGGCGGCTGAGCGCAGGCCGACAGGCCCGGGCGGCGGTGTCTCGGCCCCGCCGCCCGGGCCCCCGGTCTCCACGTGATGCCGGGCTCATGGCCTGAGCCCACCGGAATCCATTCCACCAGCACGGAGTCAGGAAGATGACAAAACGCGCCTCGGACGCTTCGGACGTGTCCGTGAGCCCGCCCAGGAGACGAAGCAAGTACACCCTCGCACCGCTCGTCCTCATCACGGGCAATGTCGTGCTCTTCGCGCTGTTCTTCGTCTGGCCGGCGGTGATCGGGCTCGTCTACTCCTTCACGAACTACACGGGTGTGGGGTCGTTCCAGTTCGTCGGACTGGACAACTACCAGAAGCTGCTCGGGGACTCGACCTTCTACTCCGCGACGACCCGCACGCTGCTGTACACCGTGCTCTTCGTCCCGCTGAACTTCGTGTTGTCGCTGCTCATCGCCAACGTGCTGGTGAGCAAGCACGCCAAGGGCGCGTCGGTCGCCCGTATCTTCTTCTTCATCCCGTGGCTGCTGTCGCCCATCATCGTGGGTGTCCTGTGGCGATGGCTGTTCGGTGAGAACTTCGGACTGGTCAACTACCTCATCGAGAAGGTCGGCGGAAGCGCCGTTCCCTGGCAGTCGAACGCGGACCTGTCACTGATCGTGGTCGTGGTGGCGGCAGCCTGGGCCTGGACGGGCTTCTCCATGCTGCTGTTCATCGCGGCGATCAAGAACGTACCGACGTCGTACTACGAGGCGGCGGCGCTCGACGGCGCCGGTCCGTGGCGCCAGTTCATCAGCATCACCCTGCCGAGCATCGCCCCCACGTCCTTCATCGTCATCCTGCTCAACACGATCCACGCGATGAAGGAATACGCGGTGTTCGCCTCCCTCAACAACGGTGGACCCGGAACGTCGAACAACCTGCTTGTCCAGTACATCTACCAGACGGGGTTCAAGACGGGCCAGATCGGCTACGCGAGCGCCGCGTCGTTCGTGCTCATGCTCATCCTGATGGCCGTCGCGATCATCCAGATGATGGTCAACCGGCGGGTGGAGAACCGATGACAACCACAGACACAGTGCGCAAGGTCGACACCGATTCCGTGCCGGCCGTCTCCAGGAAGCGGTCCCGCGGCGCGGCGAGCGGCGGGCTTCGGCGCGCGATTGCCCCGACGACTCTGCTGTGGGTCCTGGCGGGCCTCTACGGGCTGCCGGTGCTGTGGTTCGTCCTCAGCTCCTTGAAGCCGGCGGGAGACCTGTTCTCCCTTCCGCTGACGCTGTTCCCGGACGACCCCACCGTGTCGGGTTACAAGGAAGCGTGGGCAAGCGCCAACTTCTCCGGGTACTTCATCAACACGATCATCGTGTGCGTGATCGCGACGATCCTCACGGTGGGGGTCAGCTGCTGCACCGGGTACGCGCTGGCCAAGTACGACAACAAATGGCTCAAGGCCTTCTTCCTCTGCATCCTGGCCACCACGATGCTGCCGGCCGAGGTCATGCTCGCCCCGCTGTTCCTGGTGGTCCGCGACCTCGGCCTCTACAACTCGCTCTCCGGCATCATCCTCCCGGCCCTGCTCACCGCGACCGGGTGCTTCATGTTCCGCCAGTTCTTCCTGACGGTCCCCGACGAGCTCATCGAGGCCGCCCGCATCGACGGCGCGCGTGAACTGTCGATCTTCATGCGGATCATGGTGCCGCTCTCCCGGCCCATCATGCTGACGCTCGCCATCCTGTCGTTCCAGTGGAGGTGGAACGACTACATCTGGCCGCTGCTGATGCTGAACGACCCCGAGAAGTTCACGGTGCAGATCGGCATCCAGAGCCTCGTCGGCGCGCAGAACATCAACTGGTCGGTGCTGCTCGGCGGATCGGTCATCTCCATGGTCCCGCTGATCGTCGTCTTCCTGGTGTTCCAGAAGTACGTCATGAACGCCGACATCAACGCCGGACTGAAGGACTGACCTTGCCCACCCCGCTCGACCACGAGTTCGTCCGGTCGGCGGCCCGCGCCGCCGACCGGACGGCCGCCCCGCTCGCGGCCCGCCCCGACGAGGAACCCGCCGGTGTGCCGCACCGTGGTCTGGCGCGGCGGGTGAAGACCCTGGTCGCGGCATACCGATCCCCGGACTCGGCACTGCACGGCAGCGGCCAGGCCGTCGCCGCCGCGATGACCCACCTCGGCGCCCTGCGGGCCGCGCAGACCACCACCGGCCTCTTCGCCGGCGGCGACAACGTGCAGTCACCGCCGGACTCCGCCTTCACCGTCAACGACGTGTGCGACGCGCACGTCCTCGCCGCCGACGCGGGCCCGGAACTGCGCGACGTCACGGCCGCGCTCGCCGAGATCGCCGGCGCCGCCACCGGCAGCCTCCTGACGGGCGGGGTGCACACCCCGAACCACCGCTGGGAGCTGTGCGCGGCGCTGGCCCGGCTGCACCGGTCGTTCCCGGACGACCGGCTGCTCGACCGCGTCGAGGAGTGGCTCGCCGAGGGCGTCGACATCGACGCGGACGGCCTGTACTCGGAACGCAGCGCCAACTACGCGGCCCATGTGTCCAACCCGTCGCTGCTGCTGCTGGCCGAAGTGCTCGGCCGCGCCGACCTGCTGTACGCCGTCGAACGCAATCTCGCCACGACCCTGGACCTGATCAGGCCGGACGGCACGGTGGAGACCGTCCATTCGCGACGGCAGGACCAGTACCACCCGTTCCCGCTGGCGCCCTACCTGCCGCACTACCGGCTGCTCGCGATCCGCACCGGCCGGGGCGACTTCGCCCGGGTGGCGCGGCTGGCGGCCGCCGGCGGTATCGACGACCCCGACCTGCTCGCCGAGACCCTCCTCACCCCGGACCTGTGCCGCGCCCTGCCGGCCCCGACCCCGGAGGCCCTTCCGCGCGACCGGTACCTCACCACCGCACGCCTCGCCGCACGCGCCTCGGCCACCGCGCACACGGTGGTGTACGGCGGCTCCGACGTGCCCGAGCACCGGCGCATCCGCTCGGGCCTCGCCTGCAACCCCACCTTCCTGCGCCTGTTCGCCGGCGAAGCCGTCCTCGACGCGGTCCGTCTCTCGCGGGGGTTCTTCGACCTGGGCCCGTTCCGCGCCGCCGACATGCGGCAGCCCGCCGACAACCGGTACCGGCTCACCGAAACCCTCACGGCCGCCTACTACCAGCCGCTCCCGACGGACCAGAGGCGGGACGACGGCGTCTACCGGCTGGTGGACGACGGACGCTTCTCGGCCTCGATGGCCTTCCCGGACCGGCCTCGGGACGAGGTCTCCCACACGACCCGCGTCGAGGTGGACCTGCGGGAGGACGGTGCCGACCTGCGGATCGACATCAGCGGACCACGGGTGCCCTGGTCCCTCGAACTGACCTTCCGGCCGGGCGGTGTGCCAGAGGGCGCCGTACCGATCGGCGACGGACGCTGGTGCCTGACGACCGGGCCGATGACCTACCGGGTCGGTGACGACGAGATCCGGATCGAGGCCGATGTCGAGGCAGGCGAACCGCTGGCCGGGCCGGACCGGAGCGACGTACTGCGGTACGACCCGGGGCAGGACTACACCGTGGTGGGCGGCACCGACGCGACGACCGGGAACCGTGTCCACATCGGTGGACTCGGCCCGCACACACTGACCGTCACACTGCGCGCCCGCCGGTCCGCACCCGTGGTGTGACTCCGACGAACCACGCCATGGCCACCCCAGGCATGAAGGGCTGATCCCCGTGCACCTCGCGTCCCCTTCCGTGTACCTCACGCACCAGCGCGGCCCCCTGCACGACCTGCCCGACACCCCCGAGGCGTACGACGAGGTCCTCGCCGCGGTCACCGAGGAGGCCCTCGCCCGGCTCACGCCCGAGGGCAACCTCGAACACCCCGACTGCGTCGACGACATCGGCGACACCTCCCTCGGCGTCACCTCGCTGCTGGCCCTCGCCTGGCACCGCACCGGGGATCCGCGCCTGCCGGAGGCCGTGCGCCGCAGCACGGACTTCCACCTCCGCGAGCGCGTCTACACGGACGACAACCCCGGCTACCCGAACCTGAGACTCCGCAACTCCGGCTTCCCGTACGCCCGTTACACCCTGGCGTCGGGCGCCCACCCGATCGGCGACTGGCCGAGCACGGTGTGGGCGCTGCTCCAGGCCGTCAACCTGCTCGACCTCGCGGACGGTCTCCTGGACGCCGAACAGACCGACGCCCTGCGGGAGATGAGCCGCGGCTACTGGCGCTGGCTCACCGAGGCGACCTTCTTCAACCCGCAGGAGGCCGGCAACCAGGCGATCGGCTGCGTCGTGGGCGGCCTGATGCTGGCCCGCCACCTCCTGCCGGAGGAGGGACAGCGGGTCCGCGCCCACGCGATCGCCCTGTACCTCGAGGAGATCCGCGCCCACCGGGTACGCGACCGGGGCGCACTCCTCCCGCCGGAGCACGGCGGCGCGTACGACAACAACTACGGTCCGATCTCCCTGTCCTTCCTCGCCAAGGCCCACCTGGTCAGCGGCGAGGAGATCTTCGCCGAGGACGGGGAAGCGGTCGCCCGCTACATCGACGCACGACTGACGGTCGGCGGCTTCGACAACGGCGGCCCGCGCTACAGCGAACAGCACTCCGGCTTCGAGTCGGTCCTCGGCCTGCGCTACTTCGGCCACCGCATCGGCGCCGACCTGGGCCGCTACCGGGGCGACACCCGCTGGGGCCGGCACGCGGTCAAGCCCGACGGCGGCGTCGACGGCCACTTCGCATGGATGCTGGTCTGGCAGATCCAGGACACCACGCCCTGGCACCGCACCCCGTCCACCGAACCGGTCCGGCACCAGCTGCGCGCGGGCGGAGTCTCGGTCGCCTTCGACTCGAAGATGACCCCGTCGCTGATCGAAGCCGACGGAACGTACTTCCTCCCCGCGGCCGTCAACCGCCGGCACGGCTTCGGCCCGGTCGTCGACGGCTTCCTGCTGTGCCGCCCCATGGGCGAGACCCGCGTCCGGGACGTCCGGACCGACGGCCTGACGGCCAAGCTGGTCACCAAGCCGGTCGTCACCCGCGACCACGTGCTGTGCCACGTCCAGTCCCTGTACGTCACCGACGGCACCCGCCTGTGGACCACGGTCGCCGTCGAACGCCTCCCCGGCGAGCCGTACCTCCTCGCCGGCCTGCCGTACGTGTCGGACGACGGCGACGGCCTGCGCCGCATCGCCGAGGCCCAGGTGACCTCCGCCGGTGACCTCCGCCTCACCCACCCGGCCACCGAGGGCCCGGAGTTCTTCGACGCCCGCACCGACACCACCCAGGAACTCGCCGCCTTCGCCCTGGCCGCCGACCCGCGCGGCTACGGCAACCCGGACGAGGGCTGGTCGCACTTGGTGGCCTCCACCGCTATCGAGGCGACGCCCGCACCGGGAGCTCCGGAGGACCTGAACGTTTTCGCCGTCCGTTATGGCGGCTCAGGAGACACCTTCGCCCCTGCCTTCGACCGCACTCCGGAGGGCCTGATGATCCGCACGGAGGCGTTCACGGCGGTGATCGGCCCCCCTGCCGGAGACGAGAAGGGCGAACCGACCCTGACACTGCGCGCCTGAGCATCGGCCGTCCCAGCAGCGAGAGGGACAGGCTTGCCTTGCACAGCTGCGGGCAGTCGTGCCGCTGGGGCGCGCCCACCCGCAGCGGGACGGGGAAGCCTGCCTGTCGTAGTTGCGGGCAGTCGTGCCGCTGGGGCGCGCCCACCCGCAGCGGGACGGGGAAGCCTGCCTGTCGTAGCTGCGGGCAGTCGTGCCGCTAGGGGCGGCACGGGTGGGCGCAGCGGCACCCGGCAAGCGCCGGTGAGCGCAGCCCGCCCCCGCCCAGCCGCAGCCGCCGGGCGCCCTCACCCCTCACCCCTCAGGCCTCCGCCCCCACCTGCGGCATGGCCGACGCCGGCACCACCAGGTCCGCCCGCCCCCGAGTCGCCGCCACCAGCTCCGCGTTGCGCTGATCCGTGCCGAGGACCCAGGTGACCGCCTCCTCGTGCTCCTTGCCGAACTCCTCGTGGCGGGCGACGAGGCGGCGTACGCGTTCCGTTTCGTCGAGGTCGCAGAACCAGACCTCGTCGAGGTGGGACCGGACGCGGGGCCAGGGGCGGTCTCCCAGGAGGAGGTAGTTCCCCTCGGTGACGACCAGACGGGCCGTGGGCGGCACCGGGATCGAGCCGGCGACGGGCTGCTCCAGGGTGCGCTCGAAGCCCGGTGCGTAGACGATGTCGTCCTCGTCGCCGTGCAGCCTCGCCAGCAGGGCCGCGTACCCGGCCGCGTCGAAGGTGTCCGGCGCGCCCTTGCGGTCCGGGCGGCCGAGGCGGGCCAGTTCGACGTCGGCGAGGTGGAAGCCGTCCATGGGGACGTGGACGACCCAGGGCTCGCCGTCGCCGTTGAGTGTGCGCGTCACCTGCTCGGCCAGGGTGGTCTTCCCCGCGCCGGGGCTGCCGGCGATACCGAGGAGGGCCCGGCGGCCGGGTCGGACGAGGGAAGCGGCCCGCTCCAGCAGGTCGTCGAAGGTCAGGGGCATACGGACGACGGTAGACCGGAATCGGCGTAGGCGGGCCGAGAGCGGGCAGACGAGCCCTGCTGTCGGTCGGAGCGGGGGGAACGAGGAAAAGGGGAAGACGCCGCATGACGGAGAGGACCTGGTCGGAGCCCGACGGCGAAGGCGAGGCGGTGCGGGAGGAACTGGCGCGGCTGCGTGCGGAGGTACGGCAGCTGCGCACCCGTATGGAGGGCCGGCCACTGGTCGCCCAGGCCCAGGGCATGCTGCGGGAACGCTATGCGCTGCCGGACGCGGAGAGCGCGTTCGCGCTGCTTCAGCGGGCCTCGCAGCAGTACAACGTCAAGCTGCGCACCCTGGCCGAGGCCGCGGTGAGCGCACCGCGCCCGGACGAGCGGGACGCCGTGTGGTTTCCCGGCCGGGCCCGGCACGCCGAGCCGGTTCTCAGCTTCGACGAGGCCCGGACCCGTCGGGTCGGACGCGCCAACCGGAGCGAGGTCCTCGGAGCGGTCCTCAGCCAGGCACTCGCCGTCGTCGGCACCGACATGGGCAACGTCCAGATCACCGACCGCACCATGGGCGGACTGCGCATCGAGAAGCACACGGGGCTCACGGAGGACTTCGTCGACTTCTTCGCCTACGTCGACGACGACGGCACGGCCTGCGCGGCCGCCGCGCAGAGCACCGCACTTGTCACCGTCCAGGACGTCGCCACGGACCCGGTGTTCACCGAACCGGCCCGCGAGACCATCCTGCGCGCGGGCTGCCGCGGCGTCCACAGCGTGCCGCTGACCACCGAGTCCCACCGGTGTGTGGGCGTCGTGTCCGTCCACACCGACCGCCCGGTAAGGGAATTGACGAAAGGTCAGACGAAGGAACTGGAGGTGGTCGGCGCCGAGGTGGGCCGCTGGCTCGCCTGGTACGACCGCACCGTCGTCCTCGATGCCCTCGAACACCTCCACACCCTCGGCCGCGCCCACGGCGGCGGCCGCATCAGCCGCCGATGACCGGTTGTCGCGCTCCCGGCCCACTGACTTCCGCCACGCGGGGAACCCCGTCCCCCATGACAGAGACGACCGAGCTGACCGAACTGGGCCTGCCCCAGCGGATCCGCGCCTGCCTCTTCGACCTCGACGGGGTCATCACCAAGACCGCCGTGGTGCATGCCGCCGCCTGGCAGCGGGCGTTCGACGAGTTCCTGCGCCGACGCGACGGCGACGCCTTCCGGCCCTTCGACCCCGCCGCCGACTACGACGAGTACGTCGACGGCCGCCCCCGCGCCGACGGCGTACGCACCTTCCTCGCCTCCCGCGACATCCACCTCCCCGAAGGCACCCCCGACGACCCGCCCGACGCACCCACCGTGCACGGCCTCGGCAACCGCAAGAACGAGCTGCTGCTGGACCTCATCCGCACCGACGGCGTCGAGGCCTACGACGGCACCCTGCGCTATGTCGAGAAGGTCCGCGCCCAAGGCCTGCACACCGCGGTCGTCTCCTCCAGCGCCAACTGCCGGGACGTTCTGCGCTCGATCGACGCCGAGCACCTCTTTCAGGTACGCATCGACGGCGTGGTCGCCGCCGAGCGCGGCCTGCCCGGCAAACCCCGCCCGGACACCTTCCTCGCCGCCGCCCGCGACCTCGGCGTCGAACCCGCAGAGGCGGCCGTCTTCGAGGACGCCCTCGCCGGCATGGACGCCGGACGCGCGGGCCGTTTCGGACACGTCGTCGGCGTCGACCGCGTCGGCCAGGCGGACGCCCTGCGCGCCCACGGCGCCGACGTCGTCGTAGCGGATCTGACGGAACTGGGGGACTGGGCGTGATCACCCAAAGGTCGTACGGCGTCGAACCCTGGGCCCTGCGGGAACGGGGACTCCATCTCGACGTCCTGCCGCAGAGCGAATCGGTGTTCGCCCTGTCCAACGGGCACATCGGCTGGCGCGGCAACCTCGACGAGGGCGAGCCGCACGGGCTGCCCGGCACCTACCTCAATGGCGTCCACGAACTCCACCCGCTGCCGTACGCGGAGGCCGGCTACGGCTACCCCGAGTCCGGACAGACGGTCATCGACGTCACCAACGGCAAGATCATCCGCCTGCTCGTCGACGACGAGCCCTTCGACCTGCGCTACGGCCGACTCCACTCCCACGAACGCGTCCTGGACCTGCGCGCGGGCGTGCTGCGCCGCAGCTGCGAGTGGACCTCCCCGGCCGGGACGACCGTCCGGGTGCGCTCCACCCGCCTGGTGTCGTTCACGCAGCGGGCGATCGCCGCGGTCGCCTACGAGGTCGAGGCGGTCGACAGCGAGGCACGGATCGTCGTCCAGTCGGAGCTGGTGGCCAACGAGCAACTGCCGCAGCGGAAGGGCGATCCACGGGCCGCCGTCGCCCTGAAGGCGCCGCTGGAACCGGAGGAGCACTTCGCGGACGGGCCCCGGCTCCGGCTCGTCCACCGCACCCGGCGCAGCGGCCTGCGGGTCGGCGCCGCCGCCGACCACATCGTCACCGGGCCCGGCGAGATCACCACCGACGGAGAGAGCAGGGACGACGTCGCCCGCCTCACCGCCACCACCGTCCTGAAGCCCGGCGAGCGGCTGCGGGTGGAGAAGACCGTCGCCTACGGCTGGTCGAGCACCCGCTCGCTGCCCGCCGTCGGCGACCAGGTCGACGCCGCCCTCTCCGCCGCCGCGTACGGCGGCTGGCAGGGCCTCGTCGACGAACAGCGGTCCCGCCTCGACGACTTCTGGGCCCGCGCCGACGTCGAGGTCGACGGCGACGAGGAGATCCAGCAGGCCGTACGGTTCGCCCTGTTCCACGTCCTGCAGGCGGGCGCCCGCGCCGAACAGCGCGCGATCCCCGCCAAGGGCCTCACCGGCTCCGGCTACGACGGCCACGCCTTCTGGGACACCGAGACCTTCGTGCTGCCGCTGCTCACCCACACCGCGCCCGACGCGGTCACCGAAGCCCTCCGCTGGCGCCAGAACACCCTGCCCGCCGCCCGCGACCGCGCCGCCCAACTCGGCCTGAAGGGCGCCGCGTTCCCCTGGCGGACCATCGACGGCTCGGAGCGCTCCGCGTACTGGCCCGCCGGCACGGCCGCCTTCCACGTCAACGCCGCCGTCGCCGACGCCGTGGTCCGCCACACGGCCACCACCGGCGACACCGCCTTCGAACGCGACACCGGCGTCGAACTCCTCGTGGAGACCGCCCGGCTCTGGCGCTCCCTCGGCCATCACGACCACCACGGCGCCTTCCACATCGACGGGGTGACCGGCCCGGACGAGTACAGCGCCGTCGTCGACGACAACACGTACACCAACCTCATGGCCCGCGCGAACCTCCTGGCCGCCGTCGACGCCGTCGAACGCCACCCCGACCGCGCCGAGCGGCTCGGCGTCGACGACGAGGAGAGCGCCGCCTGGCGCGACGCCGCCCAGGCCATGCACATCCCCTACGACCACGAGCTGGGCGTCCACGAGCAGCACGCCGGGTTCACCCGCCACCAGCGCTGGGACTTCAAGAACACCGGGCCCGACCAGTACCCGCTGATGCTGCACTTCCCCTACTTCGACCTCTACCGCAAACAGGTCGTCAAGCAGGCGGACCTGGTCCTCGCCATGTACAAGTGCGGCGACCGCTTCGACGACGAGCAGATGGCCCGCAACTTCGCCTACTACGAGCCCCTCACCGTCCGCGACTCCTCCCTGTCCGCCTGCTGCCAGGCCGTCATCGCCGCCCAGGTGGGCCACCTCGATCTCGCCTACGACTATCTGACCGAGACGGCGCTGATGGATCTGGCGGACCTGGAGGACAACACCCGCGACGGCCTCCACATCGCCTCCCTCGCCGGCACCTGGACGGCGCTCGTCGCGGGCTTCGGCGGAATGCGCCACGACGGCAGGACCGTCGGCTTCGCCCCCCGCCTCCCCGAGCGCCTGAGCCGGCTCGCCTTCAACCTCGGCCTGTCCGGCACCTGCCTGCGCGTGGAGATCAGGCCCCGGTACACCACCTACGAACTGCTCTCCGGCGACTCCCTGACCATCCGCCACTACGGCGAACCGGTCACCCTCGACGGCGACAAACCCCGGCGGCTGGACATCCCGGCACCCCAACCACCCGGCCCGGCGCCGGAACAGCCGCCGCACCGGCGTCCCGGCCACCACCGTCGCAGGCGGACGGGCTGAGACACCGGGCGGGTTCGGACGATCGGCCGCCGGCCGGTCAGCCGCAGAAGGTGGACTCCAGGGTGCGGTTCATCGTCGCGTACACCGTGCCGTTGTTGGACGTGTTGGCGAACGACGTCACACTGCGCTTGCCGCTCTTCGAGGTGAACGCCCAGGTGTAGTAGCCCTGCACGGTCCCCGTGTGCCCGTACACCGAGACCCCGCACGACAGATCACGTCGGCGCAGCCCCAGCCCGTACGCCTGGGTGCTGCTCACCGGCGTCCACTTCAGCATCTGGTTCAACTGGGCGGCCGAGGTGAGCTTCCCCTTCACCAGCGCGGGAAGGAACTTGTTGAGGTCCTTGGCATTGGACACCAGAGCCCCCGCGCTCTGCGCCCACGACGTCGTCTGCCGCGTCGAGTCGATCTTCTTCCCGGTGGAGTCGGCGGTCATATAGCCGCGGGAGTACTTCCCCGGGATCGTGTTCTTCGGGTGGACGTAGAACGTGTCGGTCAGCTTCAGCGGCTTGATGATCCGGTCCTGGTACGCGGTCGCCACCGGCTTCTTGGTGATCTTCTCGATGAGCATGCCCGCCACGACGAAGTTGGCGTTCGAGTACGCGTAGGCCACGCCCGGCTTGCCGGTGAGCGGCTTGGCGAGCGACAGGTCCATCAGCTGGCGGTAGGTGAAGACCCTGTCGCGCACGTTCTCGAAGCCCGCCACGCTGGGGGAGAAGAGGGTGTTGGCGTAGTCGTACAGGCCGCTGCGGTGGCTGAGCACATGGCGCACGGTGATCCGCCGGTCGGGCAGCAGCCCGGGCAGATACGTGTTGACCGAGGTGTCGAGCTTGATCTTGCCCTCGTCCACCAGTTGCAGCAGGACCACCGCCGTGAACGTCTTGGTGACGCTGCCGACGCGGATGCGGTCTCCGGTGCCGAGGGCCCGCTGGGTGGACCGGTCGGCGACACCCTCCGCCAGATGGTGCACCGTGCCGTTGTCGTCGATCCTCGCGAACGCGCCCGGCGCGCCTTGCGACAGCGCCGTGCGCAGCACTTTTCGCAGTGCGGTCGTGTCGGGCCCCGCGGACGTGGCCGCCTGGGCGGGGGCCGTGAGGAGGGACAACACGACCGCGCCCAGCGTCGCCGCGCCCGTGCCCACCGTTCTCGAAACCATGTGATTCGTCTCCCCTTGCCTGCTGTCATCGACAAGCCGCATTGGAGTCGAGTGATCACATAGAGTCAAGTAGCCCGGTGCGGGGGCGAGTTGACCGACTCGAAAGAGGGACGGTTCCGGCGGATCGGTTTCAGCCGCCGAAGAGCTGGGTCCAGTACGTGCCCGCGGAGCCGCCGCCGACGAACCCGATACCTATATGGGTGAAGCCGGGTTTGAGGATGTTCGCCCGGTGCCCGGGGCTGTTCATCCAGCCGCGCACGACCTCGGCGGCGGAACGCTGGCCGCACGCGATGTTCTCTCCGATGGACCGACGGGTGGAGCCGGCCGCCGCCGCGCGGTGCCAGGGTTCGCCGCCGTCGGGGGAGGTGTGCGCGTAGAAGGCCCGCGCCACCATGTCGGCGCTGTGCGCCTGCGCGGCGTTGGTGAGGAGGGGGTCGGGGGAGAGCGGGGGCAGGCCGGCGCCGGCTCGTTCGGCGTTGGTGAGGGCGATGACGTCGGTGGCGGTTTGTCGGAGGCCGCCGGGGGAGAAGGGGTGGGCCCAGAGCGCCGTCCAGAACACGGTTCCTGAGCGGGGGTCGGTCGCGTGGCCGAGGCCTGCCTCGCTGTATGTGGGTGCGCAGAGGGTCTGCCTGGCCTGTTGGTCGGAGAGGCAGTAGTCCACGAACTCGGCGGGGGTTCGGGGGCCGGAGACCAGGTGTTCGCCGATGGTGAGGTAGGCGTAGCCGCCGGCCGTGAGGCGTTGGTAGACCGAGAGGCCGTCCGTGCCTTCCGAGGCGAGTCGGCCCTGTGCGGCCATCGCTGTGGCGTGCGCTTGGGCCGCTGCGGTGAGCCGGGGATTCAGGGATACGGTCGGGGAACCCGTGGCGGTGCGGGTGGAGTTGACCAGGCCGAGGAAGCCGTTCGGGGTGGGTGCCGGTGGGGTTGTCAGGGTGCGGGCCGGTGGGGGCTCGTCGCGCAGTTCCCCGCGCCCCTTCAGGGGTGCTGCTGTGGGCGTTTCTTCTTCCAGCACGTCCACGCCGAAGTCCCTCGCGACCCCCGCCAGCCCGTCCGCATAGCCCTGTCCCAGCGCCCGGACCTTCCACCCGGCCCCCTTGCGGTACAGCTCCGCCAGAAGCAGTACGGTCTCCCGCTGCGGCCTCGGCGGTGTGAAGCGGACGATGGTCCGGCCTGCCGCTCCTGTGACGAGCAACGTCGGTGCGGGCAGGTGGCCCAACGGCGTGTCCGGGTCGGCCGGGCTGATCGCGACGGTGAGGCGGGTCGCTCCGGCGCGCAGTGCGGGTGGGTCCACTGTCAACGTCTCGCCGGCCAGGCGGGCGCCCGGTGCCGTCGGCTGGTTGTAGAAGACGAAGTCGGTGTCGCCGCGGACCTTGCCTGTGTCGTCGGTGATGAGGGCGGACACGTCGAAAGGGCCCGGCACCCTGATCGTCAGGGTGCCGTCGGGCAGGGGGAGGTTGCCCCCTGGTGTCAGCTCGCTCATCGGTGCCGTCCGTCGCAGTGACCGTCAGCCCGACAACGTGTCACCCCCGCAGGGCGGTTCCCGTGTCCTTCTGCCGTTCGGTGGCCAGGGCGTCCTGGCGGCCGGACCGCATCGTTTTCAGGGCCAGGAGGAGGACGCCGATGTCGTCCAGATAGACCGGGTCCGGTACCAGGTCGGTCGGGAGGACGAGATAGAGGACGGCGCCCCAGAAGACCCACTTGGGTCCGGTGGGGAGTCCGGCCCGGCTCAGTTCACGCCGGGTGCGGACGAGTCGGAGGAGCAGCCAGACGGCCACTCCGAGGACGGCGGCCGCGATCAGCGCGATCGCGGCGATCACGCCCCAGGTCCAGGAATCCATCGGTCCCGCCCCTCAGTCGAGCCGGGCGGTGCGCCCGGCTTGTGCCTGTCCATCGTCTTCCCCGTGGGGGCGCGGTGTACCGCGGCGCGCGGGGAGCGGGGGCGGGTCAGTGCGAGGCACGGGCGAGGTTGTGGTCCACGAGGGCCTGGCTGACGGCCCGGATGGAGCGGGCGATGTGGTTGAGCTGCATGACCTCGGCGGCGTACATCTTGATGGTGTGCTCGATGACCGACTCGGACATGCCGAGGCTGGGCAGTTCGGCGCGGGCGGTCTGCAGGGCGGTGCGGGCGACCCGGATCTCGTGCTGGACCTGGATCTGGGCATGGCGGGCGAGCAGCACGGGGTGGCGCATCATCGCCGGGTAGGTGCCGTAACGGGCCGGCACCAGCTCGCGCAGCCACTTGGCCGCTGACCTCTCCCAGTCGTAACTCCCGGGTGTCTTGACCTGGCACGGCCAGTCCGTGCGGATCGGCGAGGAGGTGAGGGCCATGTTCAACGCTCCGGTCTTGCATCGACGCCATTGGGTCAGCGGGTGTGGAGTCTGGGCGGCCCCGGTCCAGGGGATGGGGGCCGGGGCCGCGAGCAGTATTTATATATACCGATGAGTTTGCAAGAACATGAAAAAATTCATGCCGGGAAAGTGGTGAATAATCCGCTGCTGTACTGGCATGTGGGGAGGAACGGGATCACTCCCTGAGGAAGAACTGGTGCTGCTCCGAGACCTGCTCGTACGCCTCCAGCCGGGCCTGGGTCCGCTCGGGGTCGGCGTCGGTCATGGCCTGGAGCAGGGCGGAGGACATCATCACGGGGGCGGCGTAGGAGTCGAAGACCAGGCGTGAGCCGGTGCCGGTGGCGAAGACGGCGTCGGCCTCGTCCGCGAGCGGCCCGAGCGCCAGGTCCGTGACCAGGGCGACCTTCAGCCCGGCGCCGTGGGCGACCCGCAGCGCGGTCAGGGTCTCCTGCGCGTGCCGGGGCATGGAGAACGCCAGCACCCAGGTGCCGCCCGCCTCCCGGGACTGCAGCAACGCGTCGTACGCGACCGTGCCGCCCTTCGTCACCAGCCGGACGTCGGGGTGGATACGGCGGGCGGCGTACGCGAAGTACTCGGCGAGCGCGCCGGAGATCCTCAGGCCGAGGACGGTCAGCGGTGTCGAGCGGGACAGGGCGCGGCCGACCTCGATCACCTGGTCGGGGTCGGCGAAGTCGCGCCGCAGGTTCTCCAGGTTCTCGATCTCGGCGTCCACGGCGGCCTGGAGTTCGTTGCTGCGGTCGGCCGCGGTGGTGGCCGGGGCGCTGCCCAGGGTGGCGAGCGCGATGGCCTGGAGCCGCTCGCGCAGCGCGGGGTAGCCGCTGAAACCGACGGCCGCGGCGAACCGGGTCACCGAGGGCTGGCTCACGCCGACCCGCTCCGCGAGATCGGTGATCGACAGGAACGCGGCCTCGGTGATGTGCTCGATCAGATACTGGGCGATCCGCCGCTGCCCGGGGGAGAGCCGGGGGCCGTCGAACAGTTCCCTGAGCCGGGACGTGGGCGACTGCTCGGTCTCCGGGGCGGTCCGCCCGGACGTGATCGCTGATGCCTGCGCACGTGCCTGCTGCGGCGATGGCACCCGCGCGCCTCCTTCGTCTCCCACGACCACTCAACATAGCCCACGGCCCGTGCGGCCCCGGGCGGATCGGGCCACGCTCCCGGGGCGGAGGGGGCGGCCCCGCCATCGGCGGGCGCCCTCTCGCGCGACCTGCGAGAACCCCGTTTCGGGCCCACCATGGGGGTACCCGCCCCCTGTCGTCGACACCAGGGAGAACGCTCGTGACCCTGCCCCATCTGCCCGTGTCCCAGGTCGAGGTCGTGCTCTGCGACTGCTCCGCCCGGGACGCCGAACGCGTCTTCGCCTGTCTGCGCGCCCACTTCGAATCCGACCGGCGCTCCGACGACCCGCCGCACGAGACCGGCACCGACCGGCCGACGATGTGGACGGGGATGTACGACACGGCCGCCGTCCCCGCCGACGCCGAGAAGCACCCGGAACCGCTGACCGCGCCCGTCACGGTCGATGTCCAGGGCAGCCCGCCCGCCGTACGGCTGCTGCGGGCGGCCCTGGAGGAGGAGTACACCGTGCATCAGGTCGGCGTGGACGCCGGTGACCAGGAGGTGCAGCTCCAGCTGCGGGTCGAGGGGCGGGAAGGACGCGGCTGATGACGACCTTGGGGGTGGGACACGGGCGCGTGGCACGGGGTTCGGTGACGGAGGGCGCGGCGCGGGCCGGACTGACCGCGCGCGGCGTCATCTATCTGCTGGTCGGGGCGCTGGCCCTGCAGATCGCCTTCGGTGGGAGCTCGGAGCAGGCGGACCGTCAGGGCGCGCTCGCGGAGATCGCCGAGAAACCGCTCGGCTCCGTCATGCTGTGGGCCCTGGGCATCGGCCTCGTGGGCATGGCGCTGTGGCGTCTGTCGGAGGCGGTGTTCGGCGCGGCGGGCCCGGACGGCCGCGAGTGGACCAAGAGGCTCGCGTCCACCGCGCGCTTCGTCTTCTACTCCTTCGTCGCCTACTCGGTGCTCGCCTTCGCGGCGGGCGAGGAGAGCGGCGGCGGCGGTTCCAGCGACCAGCAGTCCCGGGACGTGACGGCCCGGGCTCTCGAACTCCCCGGCGGCCAGTGGCTGGTGGGCGTGGCGGGCGTCGGCGTGATCGTCGGGGGCGGATGGATCGGCGTTCGGGCCCTGATGCGCTCGTACCACAAGCACCTCCGGCTCGGCGAGATGTCCCGCCGGACGCGCCGGGCCGTCGACGTGACCGGTGTGGTCGGCGGGGTCGCGCGCGGCCTGGTGTTCGCCGCGGCGGGCGTCTTCGCCGTCCGCGCCGCGATCGAGTACGAACCGGACCGGGCCAAGGGCCTCGACGACACCCTCCGCTCCTTCGCCGAATCCCCGGCCGGCCCGGCGCTCCTGGTCTGTGTCGCGGCGGGGCTTGTCCTCTTCGGCCTGTTCTCCTTCGCCATGGCCCGCTGGCGTCGCGTCTGAGATTCGCTCAACGAAACAGTCGGTCGAGGAAGGCGTTCCCGTACACGCGGTGCGGATCGAGCCGCTCCAGGATCTCCACCGCCCCGTCCCAGCCCGGTCCCTCGCCGTCGTCGAAGGACTGCGGTACGACGGTGCCGAGCACCTCCTCGTCGCTCCAGGCGGCCTCGTCCGTGTAAGCCCAGCCCTTCGACCACTCGACCCGGGTGAGGGCGTGGCCGCCGTCGTACGTCGCGAGCAGGAACCGCTCCAGCTCCCGGAAGAACGCCTCGGCGTCCGGCGTCCCCGGCAGTGTCAGCACATCGAGCCACACGGCCGTGTCCCACTCGGGCCGGTCGGCGCGCGGCCGCAGCGCCGACAGCAGTGGGGCACGCGCCCCGGCCACCCCGACGTCCGCCGGGTCGTCGAGGCCGGTCACCCGGATCTCGACCGAGCCGTTGACGGGGAAGCGCCCCTGGGCCGCGTACGCGGTGAGCCGCTCCCGGTAGAACGCGGCGAACTCGGAGACCACGCGCTGCACCTGGTCCCGCGAGGTGAGCACCGCGTATCCGTTCGCCGTCACCCGCAGCGTCGTCGGCTTCAGATACAGCAGTGTGTTCTTCGACGGCCCCCAGATGTCCGCCGAGAACGTGGTCGTCAGCCCCAGTGAAGCCGTGGTCAGCTGCGCGTTGCCCAGCACCGGCGCCAGATACCAGGCGCCCTCGGACACGATCCGCCCGGCGAGGTCGGCGACGACGGTCGGCACGTTGTCCGAGAAGGGGTAGTTGTACGGCGACGTCACGCGCCGGGAGGTCAGCGGGCGGGTCGGCTCGACGCTCCACACCTTGAACCAGGGGAACTCGGTGAACGCGAACCAGATCGCCTCCAGACGTCCCGCCTCGTCCAGGAAGCTCGCGAAGGTACGCCCGTCAGCGCCGGGCGCGGCGAACAGTTCCCCGGCGGGGATGTCGGTCCGGCTCAGACACCGCAGATGGGTGTTGGCCCCCACCCGCAGGACGAACTCGGTGACCAGCGCCCGCCCTACATGGGTGAGCAGGGCGGCGCCGTCCGCGTCGTCCCGCGTACAGGTCCGCAGCACGTACGCCTCGCTGTCGGCGTCCCACACCACCGCCGTCAGCGACAGCACGAGATTGCTGAGCGAGCCGTAGGTGTGACCGGGCAGCCGACTCTCCCCGTCCGCCGGTACGGCCGTGCCGTGGGCGCCGATGGCGAGGGCGCCGCCGATCGAGAGATCACCCGGCGCCGGGCAGGCCGTCACACCGAGCCCGTGGCCCTCCAGGAAGGTCAGCAGCCCTTCCAGGGTGGCGCCGGAGCCCACCCGGACGGCGGCGGGGTCGGTGGACTCCAGCGTCATGCCGGTGAGGTGCGTGGTCGTGTCGACCAGCAGCACGGGGGCTCCGGAGTCGGTGCCGGGGGTGATGGTGAGCGGCGACCAGCCGTGCGAGAGGCCGCGCGGACGGACCGTCCAGCCTTGCTTCCGGGCCCAGTTGACGACCGCCACCACCTGGTCCCCGTCGGCGGGCGCGCACGACCACAGCCCGGACGCGGTGATCTCCCCGTCCCAGTTGCGGTACGCCGACCTGTACAGCTCGACGTCCGCCGGGAACCCGGGCAGGTCGGCCGCGGCGGCGGCCGGGTCCTGGCGGACGAACTGCGGAGTGAGGGCGAGCGCGGCGGCGCCGAGGAGGAAACCCCGGCGGGACGTTGCTGAGAAGTCGGTCACCGCAGTCACGCTAGGCGCGGATTGACACAAGTGACCGATGCGCCAACCGGATTCACTCGTGTGGGTGAAGCGGTGGAGGTGCGTGCTTGCCCGGCGGGACCACGGCGCCATCCAGGGAAGGGGACACCGACCGACCGGGAGGACGCGTGAGCGAGGTGCACGGCAACCAGGGCCGGGGCCGCGACGAGACCGAGGACGAGCGGGCCGACCGCCGCTGGAGCGAGCTCATCCAGGAGGTGCGCGTCGCCCAGACCGGGGTGCAGATCCTCTTCGGCTTCCTGCTGACCGTCGTGTTCACCCCGCGCTACGAGGAACTGCCGCAGACCGACAAGACCATCTACATCGTGACCGTGGTCCTCGGCGCCGCCGCCACCGGCGCCCTGATCGGGCCCGTCTCCTTCCACCGGATCGTCTCCGGGCGCCGCATCAAACCGGCCGCCGTGCGCTGGGCGGCCAAGCTGACCGTCACGGGCCTGATCCTGCTCCTCGCGACGATGACAGCCGCGCTGCTGCTGATCCTGCGCGTGGCCACCCACGACGAGTACGTGCCATGGCTGGTGGGGTGCGTGCTCGTCTGGTATCTGCTGTCCTGGTTCGCGCTCCCCGCGTGGATCCGGGGCCGCCACACGCGAGAGTGACATCTGTCCATGGCGTGAATGGTTCTGTTGCCCCTGAGTCACGCGGTGCGCGAGCGTGGGGTGTCATGGACCGTGACCCGAGCAGCCGTCCCTCCGCCCTGACCCGCCGCCGTCTCCTCGCCGCCACCGGGGCCGTCGCGGTCCTGGGCACGGCCGCACCCGCCGTCGCCCGATCCCGCACGCCCGGTACCGGCCTCTCCCTCACCTTCACCCGGGCCACCAACGGCTCGGCGACCCTCGCACCCGCCGGCGACACACTGATCGCCGAGATCCAGAGCGGCCTGTGGTCCCTGCCGCGCACCGGCGGCAAGGCGGTCCCCCTCACCCCGGCCGGCCTCGAACCCAACCGGCCCACGTACTCCCCGGACGGCGACCTCATCGCGTTCTGCGCCTACCGGGGCGGCGGCTTCCACCTGTGGACCATGCGCCCCGACGGCTCCGACCTGCGGCAGCGCACCGACGGCCCCTGGGACGACCGGGGCCCGTCCTGGTCGCCCGACGGCACCCGGCTCGCCTTCGGCTCCGAGCGCGGCAGTGACCCCGGCCATCCTTCCCACGGAAGCCCCTACCGCGTCCACGTCCTGGACCTGAGCACCGGCGACATCACCCGCGTCACCGGTCTCCCCGGCCAGGACGGGCCCCTCCAGGACGGCGCATGGGAGGACTTCGACCCCACCTGGTCGTCGGACGGCACCCGACTGCTGTTCGTGCGCGCCAAGGTCGTCACCGCGGCCACCGGCCCGTCCGTCGAGTCCCGCACCGTCGCCGCCGTGGCCGCCGACGGCACCGGCCCGGTGACGGTCGCACACACCGAGACCGCCGCCGCCCAGGTCATGACCCCTGCCGTCGCTCCCGACGGCCGCCTCGCGTACCTGCGCACCACCGCCTCCCCGAACGGCTCCTGCACCCTCGTCGTCGACGGCGAGCCCGTCCCGGTCGACGGCGACATCGCGCCCGTGCCGCCCCGCTGGACGGCGGCAGGCGAGCTGCTGCTCACGCTGGACGGCCGGTTCACCCTCGTACGCCCCGAAGAACCCGCGCGGCCGGAAGCGATCCCCTTCGAGGGGGTGCTCCCGGTGGACCGGCCGCGCTACCGGGTCAAGGAGTACGACCTCGGGGAGGCGCGCGTACGGCCCGTGCGGGGCATCCACCTGCCCGCACTGTCGCCGGACGGTCGGAGCATCGCCTTCGCCGCCCTCAACTCACTGTGGCTCGCCGGTACTTCGGGCGGACGGCCGCCGAAGCGGCTCCGGAAGTCGCCACCGACCCGCTACCTCCTGGCGCCTTCCTGGGCACCCGACGGGAGGTCCCTCGTCTATGCCGACGACCGCGACGGACTCCTCGGCGTGTACCGGCACGATCTCGCCACCGGCGAGGAGACCGCCCTCGCGACCGGCGGCCGTGTCATGCCCGTCCTCTCGCCCGACGGGCGCCGACTGGCCGCCCTCGACATGACCGGACGGCTCGTCGTACGGGACCTGGCGAGCGGCGAGGAACGCGTCGTCGCGGCGCCGCTCGGCGGGGGCGGGATCCCCGGCAGGCCGAGCTGGTCGCCCGACGGCCGGTATCTCGCCCTGTGCGATCGCAACCGTCTGGGCGCCCGCTTCCGGGAGGGCTACAACCTGATCCGGATCGTCGACACCACGACCGGCGCCGACCGCCTGCACATGGTCGCCCCCCACACCTCGATCGCCGACCGGTACGACTCCGGGCCCGTCTGGTCGCCCGACGGCCGCTGGCTGGCCGTGATCGTCGAGTCCGCGCTGTGCCTGCTGCCCGTCACCGCCGACGGCACACCGCGCGGCGACCTCCGCCCCCTCACCACCGAACCCGCCGACCACCCCACCTGGTCCGGCGACTCCAAGACCCTGCTCTACCAGTCCGGCACCCGGCTCCGCATCGTCGATGTCTCCGGCGACCACGCCCGAACCGTCCGGGTGCCGCTCGACCGCACCCGCCTCACACCCGCCGACACCGTCGTCCAGGCCGGACGCCTGTGGGACGGCACCGGCGAGACGGTCCGCGACGACGTCGACATCGTCGTCCGCGGCGGCCGTATCACCGCCGTGGAACCCCACCGGGGCAGCCGCCGGGCCGCCCTCCGCCGCGTCGACGCCTCCGCGCACACCGTGCTCCCCGGCCTGTGGGACACCCACACCCACCCCTGGCACAGCACCTACGGCAGCCGCCAGGCCACCGGACAGCTCACCTACGGCATCACCACCGCCGTCTCCCTCGGTGGCTTCGCCTACGAACAGGTCCGCATCCGAGAGGAGGTGAACGCCGGCCGGCTCGCCGGACCCCGGCTGCTCACCACCGGCGAACTCCTCGACGGCGCGCGGGTCGCGTACAGCATGGGGCGCGCCCACCGGACGAAGGCGGGACTGCGGCGTTCACTGGAGCGGGGTGCGGCGCTCGACTGGGACTTCGTCAAGACGTATGTGCGGGCGCCCAGTTGGGTGATGAGCGAGGCCGCGCAGTTCGCACACGAACGCCTCGGTGTACGCACCGGCGGCCACCTGCTCTCCCCGGGCGTACAACTCGGCCAGGACCTGACGACCCATCTGCAGGCGACCCAGCGCGTGGAGTTCGGCCACGCCATCACCACCACCGGGCAGGCGTACCAGGACGTCGAGGAGATCTACACCGCGAGGGGCGTGGACTTCTCCCTCATCGCCACCCCGTTCACCGCCGCGCCCCTCCTGGGCGCGGACCCGTCCCTCGCCGACGACCCGCGCGTGAGTGTCGTGATGGCCCCGTGGGACGCCGCCTTCGTGCGACAGGCCGCGGGCGTCCCCCCGACCCCCGCCCAACTCGACGCGCTGCGCACCGAGACGGACATCTACCGGCGGATCCTCGGAGCCGGCGGCACCATCGCCCTCGGTACCGACCAGCCGCTCGGCCCCGTCGGCCTGTTCCTCCACATCGCCCTGCGCGCCCTGCACGACGGCGGACTCACCCCCGCCGAGACCCTGCGCACGGCGACCGCACTCCCGGCCCGCCTCTTCGGTCTCGACGACGACCTCGGCACGGTCGAGACGGGCAAGCTCGCCGACCTGACCGTCGTCGACGGCGACCCCTTCACACACTTCGCCGACCTCGTCCGAACGGTGTCGGTCCTCAGGGGCGGAACCCCCTACAGCACCGAGGAGTTGGTGGCCGCGTACCGGCCCACGGCGCGGCGCGCGAAGGCCGCCGAGACGGAGGAGGACTGGCTGGAGATGGGGCGGCTGATGCGGTGGGACGGGTGCTGCCACGACGACTACTGAGGCCGCTGCGCGGGGCTTTCAAAACACCCCCTAGTGGTCGGTGTCCTTGCCGATGAACAACTCGGCGAAGGTCGACGCGGCGGCGGGCGAGCCGAGGACACGGCGCAGCCGGGCGGTCGCCGCTCCCGCCCGGAACGCGTCGCCGGACGACGGTCCGTGCAGCAGCTCCGCCAGCCACTGCGAGAACTCCTGGTAGTGCCAGACACGGCGCAGACATGTGTCCGAGTACCCGCGCAGCCCGCTGTCGTCGCCCTTGCCCAGGTAGGCGATCAGGGCGTCCGCGAGGACCAGGGAGTCGTGCAGCGCCAGGTTCATGCCCTTGGCGGCGATGGGCGCGACGAGGTGGGCGGCGTCACCGGCGAGGTGGAGGCGGCCGTACGTCATCGGCTCGGTGACGTAGTTGTGCATGTCGAGCACCCGCTTCTCGATCAGCGGGCCCTCGGTGAGCGGCCGGGTGCCGGGCACCGCGAGGCGGGTGTGCAGCTCGGACCAGACCCGCTCGTCCGGCCAGTTCGCCGGGTCGTCGCCGGCGGGGACCTCCAGGTAGTAGCGGGTGACCTCCGGGCTGCGCGCCATGTGCCCGGCGAAGCCCCGGGGATGCACGCCCAGGATGACGCAGTCGGACGACGGGGGTGCCTCGGCGAGCAGCGCCAGCCACCCGACGCCGTGGTCGTGCCGGGCCACGGTGACGTGCTCGGCCGGCAGCACGGTCCGCGTGACACCGCGCGCGCCGTCGCAGCCGGCGATGAACTCGCAGCGGAGAAGGTGCTGTTCACCGGTCTCCGGATCCGTGTACGACACGGACGGCTGCTCGCCGGCGACGTCGTGCAGCTCGACATCGCGTACACCGAAGCGGATGTCGCCGCCCCGGACGTCCGCGTACTCCCTGACGAGATCCGTCACGAGCAGCGGCTGCGGGTACACGTAGTGGTGGTGCCCGGTGATCTCCGTGTACGGGAACCGCTGTCGCTCACCGGCGAAGCGGAACTCGAACTCCGTGTGCACCGGCGCCCGTCCCACGATCCGGTCGGCCAGCCCGCGCCGCTCCAGCGCACGCACCGCCCACTCCTCCAGGAACCCGGCCCGCGGCCGCTGCTCGATGAACGCCCGGCTCTCGGTCTCCAGCACCACACAGTCCACGGCGGCGGCCCGCAGGATGTTGCCGACGGTCAGCCCGGCGGGTCCGGCGCCGACGATGACGACGGGTGTGCGCTCGGGCGACGAGGCGTCGGAGCCGGAGGCGGGGGAGGTGGGGGTGGTCACTCGAGCATTATGCCGGGTGCCCGTGTGGGCGTCTTCAACTCGCTTGAGGGGCAGGGCTGTTGAGATGCCGGGGTGCCGAAGTCCCTACAGCTCGAATCGCCGGGCCCACTCCGTGATGTCCGCCATGGTCGCGTTGCCCCCGCACACCACGAGCCCCAGCCGGGCCCCGTCGCCGACCCGCTCCAGCACCTGCCGGGCGGCGGGCAGCAGGCATCCGGCGGCGGGCTCCGTCCATACCTTGGCGTGCTCGGCGAGGTCGAGGACGCCCTGGACCGCCTCGGCGTCCGAGACCACGAGCACGTCCTCGACGAGGGCGGACACATGGTCGTACGTGAGCGGGGAGACGGCGGGCGGGCTGAGCGTGGTGACGATGGAGGAGAGGGCGACCGTCACGGGGCCGCCCGCCGCGAGCGCCTCGGTCATGGTCGTGGCGCCGACGGTCTCCACGCCCCAGACGCGGACGTCCGGGCGCAGGGCCTTGAAGGCGGCGGCGACACCGGCGACGAGGCCGCCACCGCCGATGCTGACGAGCACGTCGGTGAGTGCGCCGGTGCCCCTGCCGTTGTCGTGGCCCTCGTCGCCGCTGCCGGCGTCTTCGGCGAACTCCAGGCCGACGGTGCCCTGACCGGCGATCACCACCGGGTCGTCGAACGGGTGGACCAGGGTGAGGCCCTCCGACCGCAACCGTTCGGTGAGCGCGAACGCCTCCGCCATGCCGTCGGTGAGCCGCAGCGACGCACCGGC
Source organism: Streptomyces sp. CA-210063 (assembly GCF_024612015.1). Lineage (NCBI taxonomy): Bacteria > Bacillati > Actinomycetota > Actinomycetes > Kitasatosporales > Streptomycetaceae > Streptomyces > Streptomyces sp. CA-210063. The sequence continues at coordinate 522,079 of NZ_CP102512.1, read as the reverse complement.
CGCCTCGACGAGGTCGGCGGCCCGCTTCGGGGCGGTCCTCGACATCACCACCGTCGCCTTGATGTGCAGCGCGGCCGCCATGTGCGCCAGCGCGATCCCGTGATTGCCACCGCTGACCGCCACGACTCCGGCCGCCCGCTCGGCGTCCGTCAGCGTCAGCAGCTTCGCGGTGGCGCCGCGGGCCTTGAACGAGCCGGTGCGCTGCAGCAGTTCCAGCTTCGTGGTGACCGGGACGCCGAGGAGTGCGGACAGGCCCGGGCTCGGAACCGTCGGTGTCCGCACGACATACCCCGCGATCCTCTCGGCCGCCTCCCGGATCTCGGATATCCCGATCAACACGCCCACCCCGTTCCACGCTGCCTTGTCGACGCCCGGTGCCCCGGGCGCCTGCCCTTCCGACCTTGATCGACCGGAGCCTTCGGGTCAAGCGGACTTTCCTCGCTCCGACAGCTTTTAGGGGGCGCGGGGAACTGCGCGACAAGCCCCCACCCACCCGCAGACGAACAACTCACCCCTCCGACGGGGGTCGAAGGGGCGCAGCCCCTGGAGATGGGACGGGTAGGGGCGGCGGGGGCGGGAAACGCCCCCGGCGTCACCGAAGGGCTTCGGTCCAATGCGCCGGGACACGCCCCGCAGGGCCCGGCGCCGGCTGGTCGGCGGGGTGGCTGAGGGGCGGGGTGAGGTCGGGCCCCGACTCGTACATCTCGGAGGTCTCGTAGTTCCAGAACCAGGACTCGCCGGGCTCGTAGCTCTGGACGAAGGGGTGCCCGGTGGCTCCCGCGTGGGCGGTGGCGTGCTGGGCGGGGGAGGAGTCGCAGCAGCCGATGTGCCCGCACTGGGCGCAGCGTCGGAGATGGAACCACCAGCCGCCGGCCGCGTCGCACTCCACGCATCCGTCGCCGCTCGGCGGGACGGCGGGATCGATTCCGGCGGGCAGGGTCATGACGTCTCCTCGGGCGTGTCGGGGGCATGGTCCAGGCCGTCGTCCGGGTCGTCGGCGAGCGTCAGGTCCAGGTCGGCCGCGGGCGCCGTGAGCGGCAGGAAGACCTGGAAGCGGGTGTCGCCCGGCCGGGAGTGGACCTCGATGTGACCGTGGTGCTTGTTGACGACGATCCGCCAGGAGATGTCGAGGCCGAGCCCGGTGCCCTGTCCGACCGGCTTGGTGGTGAAGAACGGGTCGAAGATACGGCCGCGGATGTCCGCCGGGATGCCCGGGCCCGTGTCGCGGAACTCGACGAGTACCTGGTCACGGTGGTCGAGGGCGGTCCGTACGGTCAGCGTGCCCGCGCCGCCCCTGTCGTTGATCGCCGCGACCGCGTTGTCGATCAGGTTCGTCCACACCTGGTTCAGCTCCCCCGGATAGGCGGGGATGCGCGGCAGCGTACGGTCGTAGTCCTTCACCACCTCGATGCGGTCACCGATCTTCCCGGACAGCATCAGGAGGGTGCTGTCCAGGAGTTCGTGCACATCGGCGTTCTGGTACGGCGCGCGGTCCAGCTGCGAGTACTGCTTCGCCGCGTCGACGAGCTGCGTGATACGCGTCGTGGAGTCCTCGATCTCGTTCATCAACAGCTCGGTCTCGACGGTGTAGTTGAGCCAGCGGACCGCCCCTTCGAGGGTGTGCTCGTCCACCGCGGCCGCGACCTGGTCCAGCCAGTCGGTGTCGAGCCCGGCCTGCACGAAGTTCGGCGCGAGCTGCCAGCCGCCCGCGATGCCGTGGTCGTCCAGCCAGTCCGCCAGCGCGTCCTCCCGGTCGGAGGCCTCCAGCGGACTGAGCGGGGCCGCCTTGGCGACCTGCTCGGCGGTCCGCTCCTGGAGCTCGACCAGCGACTCCAACATGGCCCGTTTGGACGGCCCGGCGGCGATGGCCCCGAGCTTGTGCCGCATCCCCGCCACCCGCTCCCGCAGCGCGGAGGTGGCCCGTACGGCCGCCGCGGCGGGGTTGTTGAGCTCATGGGTGAGCCCGGCGGACAACGAGCCGAGCGCCAGCAGGCGTTCGCGCTGGCCGATGGTCCGCTGGGTGTTCTGGCCGCCGAAGAACAGGCCCTCCAGCAGATGGACGGCCATGGGGAACCAGTCGCGCATGATCTGGGCGAAGGAGGCCGCGGGGAGAACGAAGAACCGCGAGGGGACCGTGACCCGCATGGAGCCGTTGTAGCGGGCCTGGTCCGCCTGGTCGCCGAGGTACGCCTGGAAGGCGCCCGCGTACACCCCGACCTGGGAGCTGCGGCTGACCTCCACGTCGTCGTCGCCGACCTGCCGGGACAGCACGACCGTGCCCTCCAGGAGCACGAAGAAGCAGGTCGCCGGCTCGCCCTCCCGGTAGACGAAACCGGGTTCGAACCGCTCCACCCGGCCCTCACGGCACAGCCGGTCCAACTGCTCGTCGTCCAGCTTCTCGAACAGGAACAGCCTGCCGAGCTCCGCCCGGTCGCAGGGCGACGGCTGCCCGCTCACGACGACGCCCGTACGGTTGTCATGACTGCTCCAGATATCTGTGCACCAGCATCACGGCCATCGCTCCCTCTCCCACCGCGGACGCGACCCGCTTCGCGGACTCCGACCGCGCGTCCCCGGCGACGAACACGCCGGGCACATTGGTCTCGAGGTGGTACGGCGGCCGGTCCAGCTCCCAGCCCGCCGGTGGACCCCCGTCGCTGGTCATGTCGGGCCCGGTCACGATGAACCCGCGCTCGTCGCGGAGCACGGTCCCCTCCAGCCAGTCGGTGTGCGGCTCGGCCCCGATGAACACGAACAGCCACTGCGCGTCGACCAGTTCCTCGCGCCCGCTCGCTATGTCCTTGAGCGTCAGCTGCTCCAGCTGGTTCGTGCCGTGCGCGGCCTCGACGACGGTACCCGGGCGCACGAAGATGTTGGGCGCCTCGGCGAGTTGCTGGATCAGATAGTGGGACATGGACGCGGTGAGAGAGTCGCCCCGTACGAGGAGGGTGACCGACTTGGCGCCGCGGGACAGGTACATCGCCGCCTGCCCGGCCGAGTTGGCGCCGCCCACGATGTACACGTCGTGCCCCTGGCAGCCGGCGGCCTCGGTGAGCGCGGAGCCGTAGAAGACGCCGCAGCCGGTGAGGTCCGCGCAGCCCGGCGCGGCGAGCTGCCGGTACGACACGCCGGTCGCCAGGATCACGCTGTGCGCGGCGACCGCCGCCCCGTCGGAGAACCGGATGGTCCGCGCCGCCCCGTTCACCTCAAGACCGCTCACCTCGCGCGCGGTGAGGATCTCCGCCCCGAACTTGGTGGCCTGCCGCCGGGCCCGGTCGGTGAGCTGGCCGCCGGACACCCCGTCGGGGAAGCCGAGGTAGTTCTCGATCCGTGAACTCTGCCCGGCCTGGCCGCCCGTGGCCGACCGCTCGACGAGCAGCGTCCGCAGCCCCTCCGAGGCCCCGTACAGGGCCGCGCCGAGCCCGGCCGGTCCGCCGCCGATGACGACCAGGTCGTAGAAGTCCTGGGCCGGTGTCGTCGCCAGCCCCACCCGCTCCGCCAGCTCCGCGTCCTCCGGCTCGACCAGCGGCGTACCGTCCGGGGTGACGACGAGCGGCAGCCGCCGCCCGTCCGCACCGGCCGCCGCGAGCAGCCGCCGCCCCTCCGGCTCGTCGGACGAGTACCAGCGGTACGGCACCTGGTTGCGCGCCAGGAACTCCCGTACGCCCGACGACCGCGCCGACCACCGGTGCCCGACGACCTTCGTGGTGCCCACACACGTACGGTCGGCGGCCCGCCAGGCCAGCAGCAGGTCGTCCACGACCGGATAGAGCTTCTCCTCCGGCGGGTCCCACGGCTTCAGCAGATAGTGGTCGAGGTCGATCACGTTGATCGCGTCGATCGCCGCGCTGGTGTCGGCGTACGCGGTGAGCAGGATCCGCCGCGCCCCCGGATAGACGTCCAGCGCCTGTTCCAGGAACTCGATGCCGTTCATCTGCGGCATCCGGTAGTCGGCCAGGATCACCGCCACCTGGTCCCCGCGCAGCTTCAGCTCCCGCAGGGCCTCCAGCGCCGCATCCCCGGACTCCGCCCGCACGATCCGGTACGACTCGCCGTACCTGCGCCGCAGGTCCCGGGCCACCGCACGGGACACCCCCGGATCGTCATCCACGGTGAGGATCACGTTCCGTGCCGCACCGACAGCCTGAGTCATACGCCTCCACCCCGAGCCAATGGGGCCATCGTATGTTCGACCGTCCCGGTTCGCTCGGTTTCCGGAGAGCCGCAGGCCCGGGCCCTCGCGGGGGCTTCAGCTCCTGCGCGGGGCGAGTACGCAGAACTCGTTGCCCTCCGGATCCGCGAGCGTGACCCATGGCTCGTCGCCACTCTGCCCGACGTCCGCGTGACGGGCGCCGAGGGCGAGGAGGCGGGTGACCTCCGCCGCCTGGTCGTCGGGGCGGAAGTCGAGGTGCAGGCGGTTCTTGACGGTCTTGGCCTCCGGGACGGAGCCGAAGATCAGGCCGGGCAGACGGTCGGGGGCCGGACGGATCTCGTACTCCTCCGGGGAGTCGTTGAGGACGACCCAGCCCAGTGCCTCGGCCCACCAGCGCCCCAGGGCCACCGGGTCCGCCGAGTCCACCACGATCTGCTCCCACTCCAAGGTCATGCGGCGAGGGTAGTGAAGACTGGGCCCGTCAGCCGTGACGTGACACAGAGAGGTGACCGATGACGACGGGCCCGATCACCGCCGCAGTGGACGGTACGACCGAGAGCCTCGCGGCGCTGGCGTGGGCCGGCCGGGAGGCCGTACGCCGGGGCCTGGCGCTGCGGGTGGTGCACGCGTGGCGGTGGGAGCCGCACGAGGCGATCACCGTGGACCGGGACGGACAGGCGCGGTGGGCCCGGGAGGCGCTCGCGGAGGCGGCGCGCAGCGTCGCCGAGCGGCACCCGGAGCTGGAGGTGACGACGGAACTGGTCGAGGGCCCGCCGGTCGGCTCCCTCGTCGCCGCCGCGGAGCACGCCGAGACGCTGGTGCTCGGCTCGCGTGGGCACGGCACGCTCGTCGGCTTCCTCCTCGGCTCCGTCGGACAGCAGGTGATCGTCGAGTCGTCGCGTCCCGTCGTCCTCGTCCGCGCCGAGGACAGCCCGTCCGGCGAGGCCGCCGGACGCGAGGTCGTCGTGGGCCAGCAGGGCACCCCGGAGGACAGCGCCGACGTCCTGCGGTTCGCGTTCGAGACCGCGGCGGCCCGGGGTGCCGCCCTGCGCGCGGTCCGGGCGTGGACCCTGCCGCCGCTGTACGCCTACAGCCCGGGCTCGCTGAAGCTCCTCGACGAGGCCGGTGGCCTGGAGCCGTTCGAGAAGAAGGCGCTGGCCGCCGCGTTGGAGCCGTGGCGGGAGCGGTTCCCCGACGTGCCGGTCACCCAGCATGTCGAGATGGGCAGCGCCGGGCAGGTCCTGCTGTCCGTGGCCCAGCGGGCCCAGCTGATGGTCGTCGGGCGCCGCGCCCACCGCAGGGCCGTCGGCGCCCGTATCGGCTCGGTGGCCCACGGTGTCCTGCATCACGCGCACTGCCCGGTGGCCGTGGTCCCGCACGGGTGACCCGGGACCCGGCGGCTCACATGGGGGTGACGTCGTCCACCGACGGCGGCAGCAGGGCCAGGGTCTTCGGCAGGACGTTGTCGATGTAGTCCTTCACCGCTATGTCCAGGCCGATGTCGTGCTGGGCCCGCTCGGACAGGTACCAGCGGTGTTCGAGGAGCTGGTGGTAGATCTCCGCCGCGTCCATCGAGCCGCGCAGTTCCAGCGGGACGGCCCGCACGGTCGGGCGGAACACCTCCCGCACCCAGCGGTGGGCCAGCACCTCGGGGCGGGCGCCGAGGGGGTCGCCCGGGGCGTAGTCGTCCTGGGTGGCCATCCAGCTCTCCAGGTCGTTCAGCAGCCGCCGGGCCTGGTTCTCCTCGGTGTCCAGACCGGTCAGCCGCAGCAGCTGGCGCTGGTGGTGACCGGCGTCCACGACCTTGGGCACGAAGGTCACCGTGTCACCGTTGTTGGAGTGCTCGATCTGCATCTCGGCGACATCGAAGCCGAGCTCGTTGAGGCGGCGGATCCGGCGCTCGATGTAGTGGTACTTCCCGGCCGGGTACACCGACCTGCGTGTCAGCTCCTCCCACAGCTTGTCGTAGCGGGAGCAGATCTCGTTGCCGAACTCGATCGCGTCCACCGAGGGGTGCAGCGCCCCGGACGCCTCCAGGTCCAGCAGCTCGCCGCTGATGTTGACCCGGGCGAGATCGAGGTCGTACTCGCGCTGCCCGCCGCTCAGTTGAGGATGCAGATCGCCCGTCTCGGCGTCCACCAGATACGCGGCGTACGCCCCCGCGTCCCGCCGGAACAGCGTGTTGGACAGCGAGCAGTCCCCCCACGCGAACCCGGCGAGGTGCAGCCGCACCAGCAGGACGGCGAGGGCGTCCATCAGGCGGTGCATGGTGGCCGGACGCATGGTCGTCTCGAACATGGAGCGGTACGGCATCGAACCGCCCAGGTGCCGGGTGATCAGCACCGGTTCCAGGGGCGCGCCCGCGTCGTCGGTGCGGCCGGTGACCACACCGAGCGCGTCCACGGCGGGGATGCCGAGCCGGTCCAGGTCGCGCAGCAGCTCGTACTCGCGCAGGGCGGGCCGTTCGGCGAGTTCCTTGACGGCGACGACCTCGTCGCCGGCACGGGCGTAGCGCACCACGTGGCGGGAGATACCGCGGGGGAGCGGCACGAGGTGGTGCTCGGGCCACTCCTCCAGCGGCAGGTGCCACGGCAGTTCGAGCAGCAGCGCGGGGTGTTCCGGGTTGGTGGCGCTGATCTGCAGTGCCATGGGTCCTAGTCCTCTGCCTTCGTGTCACGGTGGTGCGGAGTGCGCGCGGGCAAGCGGTTTCCCGCGTCTTCCCGGAGCATCTCCGCATCCGGAGGACCGTTTCGTCAACAAGGGCTCGACCTGTGGTCAGGCGGGAACCGGTGCGGTCGGCTCCTCCTTCGTCCCCCTGAGCGCGGACCGGACGTTCCAGCCGCCCACGACCAGGCACAGCAGCCCGGTCGCGCCCGGGTACAGCCATACGCCGTTGTCCCGCACGACGGCCGTGGTCGACGACTCGTCGTCCACGAGGGCCGGCACCGGTCCGGTGGGCTTCGTCGCGAACGTCGTGTCCACCTCGACCTCGGGGAGGAGGAACGAGTCGTCGTTCGCCCGGAAGGAGCCGCCGCACTTCCACTCGTCGTCGCCGCGCGACTCGGACACCTCGCACTGCCCGACCACGAACACCCCCGCGACACCGGTCAGTCGGGTCTCCAGCCGAAGCACCGCCGCTCCGAACAGAAACACCCCGCCGCCCAGCGCCACCACCGTGGCCAAAAGCTTCCTCGGCCCCATACGTGCCACTGATGGTCCCCCCCCGTCAGCTCTGTGTTTCGTCGTCAGCGCCGGACGCGGCGGAACACGTCGTCGGAGTCGGAGTCGTCCCAGCCCGCGATCTCCTCCGGCGCGGTCCGGCGGGCGGCCCGCGCGGAGGTCGCGTACATCGCCTCGATCTCGGCCTCGTACCGCTGCACGATGCTGTCCCGGCGCAGCTTCATCGACGGGGTCAGCAGGCCGTTGGCCAGGTCGAACGGCTCGGGCAGGATACGGAAGACACGGATCGACTCCGAGCGCGACACCGCGCTGTTGGCGCCGGCGATCGCACGCAGCACCTCCTGCCGCAGCGCGTTCTCCTCCCGCGCCTCCCGGCCCAGCAGCTCACCCGGCGCGGACAGCGACCCCCGCCAGTGGGCCAGGAACTCCGGGTCCAGCGTGATCAGGGCGCCCACGCAGGGCCGGTTGTCGCCCACGACCACGGCCTGGTGGATCAGCGGATGCATCCGCAGCTGCTCCTCCAGCGGCGCCGGGGCCACGCCCTTGCCCCCGCTGGTGATGATGATCTCCTTCTTGCGGCCGGTGATCGACAGATACCCCTCGGAGTCCAGCCGCCCGATGTCGCCCGTGGCCAGCCAGCCGTCCTGGAGCGCGTCCCGGGTGCCCGCCTCGTCGTTGACGTACCCCTGGAACACCGACGGCCCGTTCACCAGGATCTCCCCGTCCCGCGCCACCCGGATCTCCGTGCCCGGCAGTGGACGGCCCACGGTGCCGAACTTCTCCCGGCCCACCGGCTGGGCGGTGATGCCCCCGGCCGTCTCGGTGAGGCCGTACCCGTCGTGGACGAGGATGCCGATGCCGGCGTAGAAGAGCGTGAGGTCACGGTTGAGGGGAGAGCCGCCGGAACAGCCGCCGCGCACCCGGCCGCCGAGGGCCGCGCGCAGCTTGCGGTACACCGTCTTCTCGTAGAAGGCGTGCTGGAGCCTCAGGTCCATGGCCGGGCCGGAGCCCGTGTTCAGCCGCTGCCGTTCGACGGCGAGGGCGTAGTCCTGGGCGGTGCGCACCGCACGGTCGAACAGCGGGCCCCGGCCCGCCTGTTGGGCCTTGCGCAGGAAGTTCTTGTAGATCTTCTCGAAGACGTAGGGAACGCCGAAGAGGAACGTCGGGCGGAACGACCGCAGCGCGGCGGACAGCGCCTCCTCCGTCAACTCCGGCTCGTGCGCGAGGAGCAGCCCGCCGCGCAGGCACATCCCCTGGATCATGAGGCCGTAGACGTGCGAGAACGGCAGGAAGGCGAGGATCGACGGCTGTTCGCCGGGCGCGGCGGCGGTGTGCCGCCACCCGGCCAGCAGGACGTCACAGGGGCTGGCGAGGCTGCGATGGGAGAGCGCGCAGCCCCGGGGCCGGCCGGTCGTGCCGGACGTGTACGCGATCACCGCGGTGGAGTCCGGCATGACGATGCGGCGCAGCGAGTCCACCGTCGCGTCCGGTACGTCCCGGCCCGCCTCGACGAGTTGCGGCAGCGAGTGAGTGTCCAGCTGCCAGACGTGGCGCAGCAGCGGGAGCTTGGCGCACACCGAGCCGACCGTCATCACACCCGGCTCGTCCTCGACGACCACGCCCACACAGGCCGCGTCCCGCAGGATCCACTCGATCTGGTCGCGCGACGACGTCGGATAGATCGGCACGATCTCGGCGCCCACGGACCACAGCGCGACCGCGAGCACCGTCCACTCGTAACGGGTCCGCGCCATCACGGCCACCCGGTTGCCCGGCCGGATCCCGGACGCGATCAACCCCTTGGCGAGATCCACCACTTCGTCCCGCGCCTCGGCCGCGCTCACCCGGGTCCAGGTGTCCGGGGAGGTGGTGTCGCGGCGCGCGATCTGCGGCAGCGCGGGATCACGGTCGGCCGTCTGGAAGAGCGAATCGGCCAGCCCCGCGGTCATGACCGGGTCCGTCGGTGGAGCAGTGCCGAAGTTGCCCATACGACGCTCCAGAACCTTCCCTGCACGCGACCTCGCCGATGGTGCGGTAACCGGCGGTGATCGAACGTAGCGTACGGCGCCGACGCCCGCGCGGGGAATCGGCAAGTCGGCCGCCGCACATCCGCACAGCCGCATATCCGCACAGTGGGCGGTGAACGTGATGTGCGGCACGTAAGGGACCCCCTCCGCGAGCCCCTCCCTGGAATCGTCGCTGCACACGGCTTGATCACGTCTGACCGGCGGTAATGCCCCGAAGCAGGACGTCTGACGGGTGTGGCACTGTGGTGCGCGCGAACGCGGGAGGTGTCCCGCCGGTGTGGAGAGGTGGACGGTGCGCGAGCCCAACGTGATCGGGGACTGGCAGGAGTACGACGGCGATCTGGCCGGCCTGCGCGTGCGCGTCCACGGAGTGGAGTGCGCGGAACCCCCACGGGGACGCGACGACGCCGCCGAGGGCCTGACGTACTTCCGGTTCCGGGTGACCGTGGAGAACCGCGGCACCGAGCACGTCGGCCTCCACCTGGAGGACGGCCAGCTCGACATCCGCATGGGCCCGGACGGCGAGAGCGCCTTCCTCGACTGGCGCAACTCCCGGTTCATCGAGGGCTTCGACCTCTACCCCCTGCGCCGCGCCACCGCCGTCCTGTACGCCGCCGCCACCGAGGCCCAGCTCACCCAGTTCGACATCCAGGTCCAGCTGCGCGTCGACGAGGAGTGGGCCGAGCGGTATCTGTGGTCCGGCGGCATCGGCGTGGACGAGGACCTCCTCGACCCGGCGGGCGGCACGGGCCGGGAGGGCATCGCCGGGCAGATCAGCGCGTTCCTGCACGAGGAGGCGGAGCGCGGCGCGAGCTGAGCGGGGTGCCGCGGCTCGCCGGCGCTCGGCTCACCGGGTCCCGGCGGGCGTGCGGTCGCGGTCGCGGGTCACCAACCGCTTCAGCAGCGGCCAGGCCAGCAGCACGGCGATGATCACGTACACCGTCACCGCGAACGGCGTGTTCACCAGGCCGGTGACGCTGCCGTCGCTGATCTGCAGGGCGCGCCGCAGCTGCTGCTCCGCGTTCGGGCCCAGGATGACGCCGATGACGGCGGGCAGCACCGGCAGCCCGTAGCGGCGCATACCGAACCCGATCAGGCCGATGACCAGCAGAATCACCAGGTCGATGACCTCGCCGCCGACCGCGTACGCGCCGACCGCCGCGAAGAAGAGGATGCCCGCGTAGAGATACGGCCGCGGGATCCGCAGGAGCTTCGCCCACAGCGGGGCCAGCGGCAGGTTGAGCGCGAGCAGCAGCACCATGCCGACGAAGAGCGAGGCGATCAGGCCCCACACCAGGTCGGGCTCGCGTTCGAACAGCAGGGGGCCCGGCTGGATGCCGTACTGCTGGAAGGCGGCCAGCATGACCGCCGCGACCGCGGTGGTGGGCAGGCCGAGCGTCAGCATCGAGACCAGGGTGCCTGCCGCGGAGGCCGATGCCGCCGACTCCGGGCCGGCCACCCCCTCGATCGCGCCCTTGCCCCACTCGTCCTTGTGCTTCGACAGCCGTTTCTCGGTGACGTACGACAGGAAGGTGGGGATCTCGGCGCCGCCCGCCGGGATCGCACCGAACGGGAAGCCGATGAACGGGCCGCGCACCCACGACTTCCAGGTCCGCTTCACATCGGAGCGGCCGAGCCACGGCCTGCCCACCGGGATCGGCTCGGGCGGGCTGCGCCGCAGATGGGCGGCGACCCACAGGGCCTCGCCGATGGCGAAGAGACCGACCGCGACGATCACCACGTCGATGCCGTCGGCCAGTTGCAGTGAACCGAAGGTCAGACGCTGCTGACCGGTCATCTGGTCCAGGCCCACCAGGCCGATCGTCAGACCGATCAACAAGGAGGCGAGCCCCCGGATGCGGGACGAGCCCAGCACGGACGTCACGGCGATGAACGCCAGCACCATGATCGCGAAGTAGTCCGGGGCACCGATGTCCACGGCCAGCTTGGCGACCGTCGGCGCCAGCGCCACCAGCAGGAGCGTGCCGACCATGCCGCCGGCGAAGTGCCCGATGGCGGCGGCCGCCAGCGCCTGCGCACCGCGCCCCGACTTGGCCATCGGGTTGCCCTCCATGGCCGCGACCACAGCCGCGCTCTCACCGGGCGTGTTGAGGAGGATCGAGGTGGTGGAACCGCCGAACATCGCGCCGTAGTAGATGCCCGCGAACATGATGAACGCGCCGACGGGGTTCAGCCCGTACGTCACCGGCAGCAGCAGCGCCACCGCCATGGCGGGCCCGATGCCGGGCAGCACGCCGATCGCCGTGCCCAGCAGGACGCCGATCGCGGCCCACAGCAGGTTGATCGGGGTGAGGGCCGTGCCGAAGCCGTCCAGGAGGGAGTTGAGGGCGTCCATGTCACAGCACTCCCATCAGCGGTCCGCCGGGGAGCGGCACCCCGAGCAGGTTGTTGAAGACGCCGTACGTGACCAGGGAGATGACGGCCGCGATCAGCGGATCGCGGTCCAGGCGACGGCTGCCGAGGGCGAACGCCGCACCCCAGAAGAGCAGGGCGCCCGCTATCGGGAAGCCGAGGGGTTCGATCAGGACGGCCGCGCCGAGGAACACCCCGGCGAGCAGCAGCACCGTGCGCCAGTCGGCGGGCTCGGACAGGTCGATGTCCTCGCCGGTCTCGGCCTGGCCCCGGCCGCCGCGGAGCACGTCCACGGCGAGCAGCGCGGCGATCAGCAGCAGGCCGGCGCCGACGACGATCGGCACGGTCTTCGGGCCGACGGGACCGCGCTGCGCGATGTCGACGTCCATGGTGAGCGCGTCGGTCAGGACCAGGACGCCGAGGGCCAGCAGGACTACGCTGACGCCGAGTTCAGAACGCTGGTAGAGTTTTTGACTGCGTAGCGAGAGCCAAGCGCGCATGTCAAGTCCCGCAGTTCGTAATCGTGTCCGGGCTGGTCTCAACCCGGCTGGTGTTGATCGCGTAAGTCCCGGTCGCTTGCTCAGCGGCCGAGCGGCGTGAGCCAGGAATCCCCATCCTGTGGGGAGGAGTCAAAGCCCCAGCTCCTTCAGTACTGAACTGACGCGCTGATCCTCACCGGCGAGGAAGTCGCCGAACTCGTCGCCGGTGAGGAAGGCGTCGTCCCAGCCGTTCTGCTTCATCGACTGCCGCCACTCCGGCGAGTCGTGCAGCTCCTCGATCAGCCGGGTGAGCTTGTCCCGCTCGGCCCCGGTCAGGCCGGGCGGGGCGACGATGCCGCGCCAGTTGGTGAAGTTCACGTCGTAGCCCGCCTCCTGGAGGGTCGGCGCGTCCAGTCCGTCGACCCGCTCCGGGCCGGTCACCGCGAGCAGCCGCAGCTCGCCCGCCTTGATCTGGTCCAGGTACTCGCCGACCCCGGACACCCCGAAGGCGACCTTGTTGCCGAGGATCGAGGCGAGCAGCTCACCGCCGCCGTCGAAGGGGATGTAGTTGACGTCCTTCGGCGCGATCCCGGCGGCCTGCGCCATCAGCATCGGCGCGAGGTGGTCGGGCCCGCCCGGCGCCGACCCGCCGCCCACCGGCAGTTTGCCGGGGTCGTCCTTCCACGCCCCGATGAGATCGTCGATCGTCTTGTACGGCGAGTCCTTGGCGACCACCACGACGTCCTGCTCCTCGGTGAGGCGGGCGATCGGCGTGGTGTCGGCGAGGGTCTTCGGGGCGTCGTTGGAGCGGACGGCGCCCACGACACCGAGGCCCATGGACATCGCGAGCTTGCCGTTGCCGTGCTCGCTCACCAGCCGGCTCAGACCGACCGTGCCACCGGCGCCGGGCAGGTTGAAGACCTCGATGTTGTGGGTGAGCCCGGCGTCCTCGGCGTTCTTCGCGGCCGTCCGGGCCGTGATGTCGTAGCCGCCGCCGGGCGTGTTCGGCACCATGAAACGCAGTCCCGGGATCTGTGTGCCGGTCTCGCTACCGCTGCCGGCCGTCAGCAGCGGCGGCCCCACGAGCACGAGCACGGCGGCCCCGAGCAGGGCGAGGACATGTCCTCGGGGGGTGCGCAGACGCACGAATGCCACCACCTGTCGGTTGGGTCGAGGGCGAAGAGTGACCTGGGACACAGCGTGCCCGCGAGGGGCGGGCCTGCCTCACTTGCGGAAGCAACGGAGGTTGTGGTCGTTGTGGTCACGGCGCCTGTCACCTTATGGGCACGTCCCCCACACCTCTCTTTCCCTGATCGCACGGGGGCGCCATGATTGTGCGACCCACCGCACAGCCGGCGCCTGAGCCGCCCCGGATGTCGTGTCGGCACGAGAGATGAGTCCGCCGTGGTCGCCGAGTTCCGTCGCCATACCCTCGCAGGCGAGATGCTGGTCCTCCAGCTCGCCATCGTCGTGGTGGTGCTGCTCGCGGTCGCCGCGGTCTCGCTCACCCAGTCCGCCGCGACGTTCAACCGGGTCGAGGGCCGCCGCGTCACCGCGCTCGCCGAGCAGCTGGCCGCCAACCCCCTCGTACGGGACCGGCTCACGCGGCCTGTCGCGCACGAGGCGCTGGCACCTCTGGTGAACTCCACCCAGACCCAGTCCGGGGTGACCTCGGTCACGGTCGCCGACGCCGACGGCCGGATCGTCAGCTCCACCGACCCCACGGTGATCGGCGACCCGATGCCGGTCGGCGAGGGCGCCGCCGCGGGCCGTGGCTGGTCCGGCTCACTGACCCTGGACGGCAGCCACGAGCTCGTCGCCCAGGTGCCTGTCCTCGGTGACACGGAGGCGAACCTCGGCCGGCTCCTGGGCACGGTGATGATCGGTGAGGCCTCCCCGACCGTGTGGCAGCGCCTCAGCGGCGCCTCCTCGTACCTCCTCGCCTACCTCGGCATCGCCAGCGGCCTCGGCCTCGTCGGCTCCTGGCTGCTGGCCCGGCGCGTCAAGCGGCAGACCCTCGGCCTGGAGCCCCACGAGATCGCCGGCCTCGCCGAACACCGCGAGGCCATGCTGTACGGCATCGCCGAGGGCGTGATCGCCCTGGACCCCCACCACCGCCTCACCCTCGTCAACGAGATGGGCCGGCGTCTGCTCGATCTGCCCGAGGACTGCGTCGGCAAGAGCCTGGCCGACCTGGGTGTCGAGGGACGGCTGCGGGACGTGCTGGTCGGAGCGCAGGAAGAGGCATCCCACAAGCGCGACGAGGTCGTCATACGCCGGGGCCGGGTCCTGGTGATGAACCGGATGACCGTCACCAAGGACGGCCGCCACCTCGGCTCGGTCACCACCCTGCGGGACCGCACCGAGCTGGCCCGCCTCGAACGCGAGATCGGCTCCTTCCGCAGCTCCTCCGAACTGCTGCGCGCTCAGGCCCATGAGTTCGCCAACCAGCTGCACACCATCTCCGGGCTCATCCAGATCGGCGAGCAGGACGAGGTCGTCCACTACATCCGCGCGCTGAGCCGGCACCGCCACTCCCTCGACGTCACCCTCAGCCGCCGCGTCCGGGACACCGCCGTCGCCGCCCTGCTCATGGCGAAGACATCCCTCGCCGCCGAACGCCGGGTCACCCTGCGGATCTCCGACGACACCGCACTCGACCGGCTCGCCCCGGAGGACGCCGCCGACGTGGCGACCGTGGTCGGCAACCTCGTCGACAACGCGGTGGACGCGGCCGCCACCACGACCACGTCCGACGACCCCGAGCCCTGGGGCGGCGCCGACGGCCGCGAGGCCTGGGTAGAGGTGGAGCTGCGCCACGACGCCTCCAGCGTGGAGATCGTCGTCCGGGACTCGGGCCCCGGCGTGGCTCCCGAACTCGCCCGTGAGGTCTTCTCCCACGGTTTCACCACCAAGGCCGCGCGGGAAGGCGAACGCGGGATCGGCCTGGCCCTGACCCGCCTGGTCTGCGAACGGCACGGTGGTGAGATCTCGGTGACCAACACCCCCGACGGGGCCATGTTCACCGCCCGCATGACCGTCAGCCACCTCGCCGACGCGGTGGCGGAAGGAGCGACACCATGACCGGCACGAGCAGTGCGCCCGGCACGATCGACGTGCTCGTGGTCGACGACGACTTCATGGTGGCCCGGGTCCACCGCACCTTCGTCGAACGCGTCGAGCCGTTCCGCGTCGTCGGTGTCGCCAGCACCGGCGAACAGGCGGCCCTGGCCGTCGACGAGCTGCGCCCCGATCTGGTCCTGCTGGACCTCTACCTTCCCGACGGCTTCGGCCTCGACGTCATACCCCGGCTGCGCACCGCCGGCCACGACTGCGACGTCATGGTCATCAGCGCCGCCCGCGAGGCCGACTCCGTACGCGGCGCGGTCCGCCACGGCGTCGTCGACTACCTCCTCAAGCCCTTCGAGTTCGAGGAGCTGCGCTCCCGGCTGCAGCGGTACGCCGCCCAGCGCGGCCGCCTGCTCACCACCGTCGTACGCGGCCAGGCCGACGTCGACCGCGTCCTGGCCGGAGCCGCCGCACCCGCCTCGGCGGCCGGAGCCCTGCCCAAGGGCATGAGCGTCGAGACCGCCGAGCTGATCGAAGGCACCCTCCGCGGCACCGACGGCACCCTCTCCGCCACCGAGTGCGCCACCCTCACCGGCATCTCCCGCGTCAGCGCCCGCCGCTACCTGGAGTACTTCCACGGCATCGGCAGCGCGGACGTCTCCCTGCGCTACGGGGTGGCGGGGCGGCCGGAGCGGCGGTACAGCTGGCGGGTGTGACGGCGCGGACAGGCAGAGGTCGCCCCTGGGCTACAGCCCGAGGTGCCGCCGTACGACGTCGACGACCTCCTGCGGCCGGTCGTTGAGATAGAAGTGGCCGCCGGGGAACACACACAGCTCGCTCGGCCCGTCGGTGTGGGACGTCCAGGCACGCGCGTCCGCCACCGGGGTCACCGGGTCCTCGTCGCCGGTGAGGACGGTGACCGGGCAGGCAAGCCGGTCGCCGGGGCGCGGTTCGTATGTCTCCAGGGCCTTGTAGTCGCCGCGCAACGCCGGCAGCACGAGCTGTACCAGCTCCGGGTCCTCGAAGACCTGGCTGTCGGTGCCGTTCAGCCGGCGCACCGCCTTGAGCAGATCGGCGTCGCTCGCCTTGTGCAGTTCCCTGCCGTCCCGGTCCGTGGAGGGGGCGCGCCGTCCCGACACGAAGAGCCGGAGCGGGGCGCGGTCGGCCGCCTCCAGTTTCAACGCCACCTCGTAGGCGACCACCGCGCCCATGCTGTGCCCGAAGACGGCGAGCGGACGGTCGTCGTCACCGGAGACGGCCTCGACGATCCGCTCGACCAGTTCCCCGACGCTCTCCGCCGGCGGCTCGGCGTAACGGTCCTGACGCCCCGGATACTGCGCGGCCAGCACATCGACCGAGGGGGCGAGGGCCTGCGCCATGGGGTGGTAGTAGCTCGCCGAGCCGCCCGCGTGCGGCAGACACAACAGCCGGACCGCCGCTTCGGGCGCGGGCCGGTAACGACGTATCCACACGCCGCTGTTGACCGCTGAGGTCATGTGAGAACTCGCTTCCTGGTCCGCACGCACCGTGCCACCGCCGTCCGCTCACAGGCTACGCCCGAGGTCCACCGGCTGGGGCAGTCCGCGTCGGGCCTGCTCGGTCGGTACGCGTTCCAGGACGCCGCCCGCGAAGACGTCGTACAGGGGGAGCGTTTCGAGGTGGACGTACCCGATGTGGCAGTCGCAGACGGCAAGCGGGCACGGGCGGGGTGCGAGCGCCGTGCGGAACGAACCGTCGTAGAGGTTGCCGAGTTCGGCCTTGACGAAGTGGCAGCGACGTACCGTTCCCTCGCCGTCCACGGACACGACGGTCGAGCCGGTACGGCACGCGTTCCCCGCCGAGCGGTGCGGATGGCGGCTGAAGTGGAACAAGGGGTCCAACTCGCCCCACAGTGCCGCCTCTTCGTCCGTGTATGTGTGCCCCTCGGCGGCGTTCACCCACAGATACACCCGCTCCGGCAGCTCCCCGCGCAGCCGACGGGCATGCTCCAGGTGCTCGGGAAGACCGACGATCCCCACGCTGAAGCGGATCCCCATCGCAGCCAGCCGCCGGGTCTTCTCCAGGAATCGCTCGTAGGGGGTCTGCCCGGGGTGGTAGGTGCACCACAGGGCCACCGTGTCCGGGTCGGCCTCCGCCAGCCACTCCGTTCGGCAGCTGAGGTTGGTCTGGATCGCCACCCGGTCGATGTGCGGCTCGTGGGAGAGGTCGACCAAGGCCTTGCGGTACCAGGAGCGCACCAGCCCCTCGCCCCACGGTGTGAAGAGCACCGACAGCCGGTCGCCGGACTGCGCCCGCGCCCATGTGGTGAAACGGTCCAGGGCCGCACGGTCGGCCCGCAGTCGGTCCGTCGAATCGCGGCGCTTGGCGAACGGGCAGTAGGGACAGTCGTAGTCGCAGGAGGCGAGGGGGCCGCGGTAGAGGATCGTCAGGTCCATGGGCGCCGTCACTTCAGCTCGTACTCGGTCATCGCGGCCCGTACGGAGGGGGAGAAGAAGTCGGGACCGATGGCGTCCGAGTGGGCCAGCCCCTCGGCGGAGAGCTTCAGCAGCCCGGCTCCCGCCTCCGCCAGCCAGCCGCGCGATTCCAGCCGCTCCAGCTCCACCGGGAAGTCCGCGTACGGGTCGGACCCGAACCGCCGGCGGTACTCCGCCACCGGCAACCCCTGCGCCTGGAGCAGCGACTGCAGCAGATGGCGACGCCGCGCCTCGTCCTCGTCGACCTCACGGCCGTGCACGGCCCGGCTGAAGTCCTCCGTGGCGGTGTAGTCGTCGATGATGCCTCGGATCTCCCGCATGGCGACCGCGTAGTCGAAGGAGTAGTGCAGCTTCGAGGTGTACGAACGGGCCCCGCAGCCCAGGCCGATCATGCCGTCGGTCTGGCAGGCGTAGTCGTCCGGGCCCTGCGGGGGCGCGTCCGCGCGGCGGAACATCCGCATGGAGACCTGCTCGTAGCCGTGCGCGAGCAGATGGTCGCGGCCCTCGCGGTAGCGGCGCAGTCGCGCCTCGTCCCACTCTCGGTCCGCGATCGACGGATCGGCGTTGCGGCCCAGCCCCGTCAACGGCCGTACGTACAGCGGATAGAGGTAGATCTCCTCCGGCCGCCAGGCGAGGGCCGCGTCCAGGGACAGCCGCCAACTGGCCGCCGTCTGCCCGTCGATGCCGTAGATCAGGTCGATGTTGAGGACCGGGATGCCGGCCTCGCGGATCCGCGACAGCGCCGCCTCCACGTCGGAGCGCCGCTGCGGTCGTACGGCCGCACGCGCCTCCTCCTCCACGAAGCTCTGCACGCCGAGGCTCAGCCGCGTCGTGCCCCGCTCGGCCAGGACGGCCAGCCGGTCGGCCGTCGCCGTGGCGGGGGAGGCCTCGACCGACAAGGGGATCGCCCGCAGATCCGCGCCCATGTGCCGCTCGGCGATGTCGCACAGCCGCTCCAGCTCGGCGGCCTCGAGATAGGTGGGCGTGCCACCGCCGAACGCGGCGTTCGCGAACCGCACGGGCTCTCCGTCCCCGAGCGCCTCCCGCACCGCGACCGCCTGCCGTTCGAGGGCGTCGAGATAGCGGCCGGTCAGCCCGTCCGGCGCGCCGATCCGGGTGAAGAGGTTGCAGAAGCCGCAGCGGACCTCGCAGAACGGTATGTGCGCGTACAGCGACAGCGCCTGCCGGGACTCGCCGGCCCACAGGTCCGAGAGGAGCGGGTGGTCCGGCAGCTCCCGGTAGGCCGTCTTGTGCGGGTAGGCGTACACGTACTGCTGGTACGGCCGCGTCGGCGCGTGAGTGGTGGTGACGGCGTTGGCGGCTGTGATGGTCATGCGGACGACTCCAGGAAGAAGTGGCTGTAGGGGACGGTCCACACGGCCTCGTGGCCGAGCCGGTGCCCGGTGTAACCGTCCTCGCCGTACGTGGTCCCGTGGTCGGAGCAGACGACGGCGAAGCAGCGGCGCCGCGAACGCATCGCGGCGAAGAGCCGCCCGACGTGCCGGTCGATGTACTCCAGGGCCGCCGCGTGCGTGACCAGGCTGTCGCCGGTCTCGCGGGTGGCGCCCGGCAGGTGGAACCAGTTGGGCTGGTGCAGCGCCGAGGCGTTGAGGAAGAGGAACAGCCGCCGCTCGGCGGGCAGTTCGGCCACGACCCGCTCGGCGCGGGCCACCTGGGACTCGAAGGACGTCGGCGACGCCACGGAGAACTCCGGCTCCCAGTGGCTCTCCTGGAACAGGCCGGGCAGGACGCTGCCGAGCGCCCCCTGCTTGTTGAAGAACCCGACACCCCCGATGCACACCGTGCGATAGCCGTGCTCGGCGAGCGCCGACACCAGGTCGGGGCTGTCGAAGACGAAGGTGCGCCCCGCGGTCGTCTCACTGCCGGCGAACCGGCCCGCGAAGAGCCGCGGGTGCTGCCCGGGGGCCGCCGGGGTCGGCAGGAAACCCGCGAACATCGCCTGGTGCGAGGCATAGGTGAAGCTGCCGGGCGCGTGCCGCTTCTCCCAGGTACCGCCCGGCAGTTCAGCGGTGAGATTCGGCAGCCGGCCCTCCGCCGCGAGCCGCACGGCCACGTCGTACCGCAGGGTGTCGAGCGTGAGCAGCAGCAGATCGTCGCGGCCGACCACCTCGTTCATGTCGGGGACGCCCACCGTCTCGTTCAGGTCGGGTGCGCCCACCATCTTGTTCAGGTCGGGTGCGCCCTTGACCTCGATCAGGCCGGGTTCCTGCGTGGCCTCGTAGGGCCGGCGGGCCGGGGCAGCCGGGTCAGCCGGGTCAGCCGGGTCAGAAGGGTGCATGGTCTTTCCTTGTCTGAGGGGGGTGCGAGGGCGCCGGGAGCAGCGCGCTCCGCACCGCCGCGAGCTGCGCCGCATAGGTGTCCAGGCCCTCTGCCGGGCCGCCCGGCAGCCCGGTCAGCCGGGGCAGCAGATCACCGAACGCGTTGACCTCGCCGACGGCGAACCGGCGCCAGCCGATCGCCGGCAGCAGGTCCACACCGACGCACAGTGTGTCCGGGAAGCAGGCGGCGGCTCGCTCGCAGATGTCGAGCGCCTGCCGCCAGCGGTCGCCCGCCGCGTCGACGACCGACGCCAGATCGCCCCGTGCCCCGCCGAGATGGAGATTGGTCATGGGGAAACGGCTGGTGCGGACGACCGCGTGCGTGGCCCGGCCCGCCACGACCAGGACCCGCAGGTCGGCGGACCTGCCGTGCGCGGACGCCTTCGGCAGCCAGCGCTCGATGTGCAGACCGTCGACCGCGAGGGCGTCGACGATGCCGGCGATCTCCCGCTCGTCCGTGTAGCGCCGGACCCGCAGCGAGTTGTGCAGCCGCCCGTCCGGGGCCGCTTCCACCGAAGTGGTCGCCCTGATCCGCCCGCTGATCGCCGACTCGACGGCCAGCACCCCGGACGCGGAGGACCCGTGCGCCGGCTTCACGAAGACACGCGCCATGCCGTGCTCCCGCATGGCCGCCCGTACGTCGTCCCAGCCGCGCACCGGCGGCGTGTCGCCCGAGGTGGGCGACGGGGGCACCGGCACCCCCGCCGCGTCGAGCCGGGCATGGCACAGCCGCTTGTCGAACAGCACCGCCAGATCCGCCGGATCGTCCAGCCGCACCCCGCCCCGCAACGAGCCCACCGCGGCCAGGAAACGGGCGTACCAGGTGGCCGAGCCCTCCACGCGCGTCGGATCGTCGACACCCCGCAGCAGCCGGTCCACCTCGGCGTTCTCGCCCGGCGAGTCCAGCCGTACGATCTCGTCGGCGGCGAACTCGTGGCCGCCGTCGCGCAGCACGTCCCGCCACTCGACGACACGCGGCGTGCCGACACCGGCCGCCTCCGCCGCCGCGACGAACAGCCCGACCCGCCGGTTCTCCCCGTTCCCGACGACGACCCACCTGTACGGGCCGGGCCCCGCATCTGCCGCTCCGGTCCAACCGGACACGCGGACCCCCCTCACCTCGAAAACCCTGAACCCCCTGCGCCGCGCGGTGCGGTGCTACTCGCCGACCGCGACGAAGCGCCAGACCGTGCCGTCCTCCTCCTCGTCCGACTCGGCGTCGTCCGCGTCGACGTCGACCTGGACCCCCTCGGCCTCCAGGGAGTCCCGGAGGCGGTCGCGTATCGCCGGGCTGAGGTAGTTGTGGTGCAGGTCCAGCGTGGTGAGGTGGGTGAGCGGCTGGCCCGTGAGCAGTGCGGTCGCGCCGTCGTCGGTGAGGACGCCCATCGACACGTCGAGGACGTCGAGGCGGGCCACCACCGGGGCGGAGGCGAGCGCCGCACAGATGTCGTCCTGCATCTCGCTGTTGCGCAGCGCCAGATACTTGAGAGCCGGCAGCCGGGTGCCCGCGAGGATCGGCGCCAGGTCGGCCACCTCCGAGTCGCCGCCGTACTCGGAGGTTCCCAGCCACAGGTCGAGGTGGACGAGGGCCGGCAGGTCGCTCTCCGCGACACCCCGGACCGCGTCGACGGGCATGCCGCCGGTCTCGACCGTCAGCGTCCGCAGCCGCTCGTGACGCACGGCGGGGAAGACGAGCCCCTGGCCGCCGCGCACACCGAACTCCTCCAGCTCGGTGAAGGCGTTCAGCAGCGGGTCCACATCGCCCTGGTTGATCCAGGAGATCTCGCACTCCTCCATCACGATGTCGCCGAGGAACAGCGCGCGCAGCGCGGGCAGCCGGTCCTTCGCCGCCACCAGGGCCTTGATCAGGTCCTCGGGGCCGTTGTCGTACGCGTCGCTCCAGGCGCCCACGACCAGCGCCCGCACCTCGGTGGTGTCGACAGAGGCGAGGAACCGGGCGAACGCGTCCTCCCACGCCTCCTCGCTGTCGTAGGAGTCCACGGCGATGCTCCAGGCCACCGACTCGGGAGCGGGCAGGTCCGCGGCGCCCTCCGGGCCCTTCACCGACTTGGGGAAGCGGTGGACCGGCAGGTCGTGGAACTCCTCCAGATGGCTCCCGATGGTCATGTGTGCCCCGCCCCTTCGTTCCATGTCCGGTCGGGCGGCAGCCGAGTCCGTGCACGGTCCGCCCGTTGCGCACCCGAAGCGCACACAGCGCCGCCGGGTACGGGAGTTCTACCAAGCCCCACTGACATCGTGTGCGGCGGACCCCTGTCCTGTGGACGAACAGTCGTGCGCGGCCCGACGAACAGCCTGCGCGGGCCGATTGTCAGTGCCTGCCTCTACCGTCCTTTCCGTGGCACAGCGAGTGCCCGACGGGAGGGAGACCCATGTACCGGCAAGGAGACGTCCTCATCGTGCCGTTGGCGCAGAGCGCCGTGCCCGCCGCCGCGCTCGACGCCGCGTCGGAACCGCGCGACGGGCGCGGCCGGCTCGTCCTCGCCCTCGGCGAGGTCACCGGCCACGCCCACGCCGTGGTCGGCCCCGGCCGTCTCGTCCGCGAGGCGAGCGTCTTCGGACCGATGCTGCTGCATGTGCCGGAGGGCGCCCGCGTCGTCCACGAGGAACACGCGGCCATCTCCCTGCCCAAGGGCTGGTACCGGGTCGTACGGCAGCGCGAGTACGTACCGGGCTCGATCCGGATCGTCGCGGACTGATACGGCGGTGGATGTGCGGCACAGGACGACGACGAGGAGGAACGACGTGACCGAGCAGGCGAGTTGGCGGGCGGTGGCAGCCGCCACCGGAGCGGGCGACCGGGCGCGGGCCGAGGCGGGCGTACGGCTCGCCTACCGGCAGGCGGGGCTGCGGGAGCCCGAGCGGATCGTGTGGGCCCGCTCGCCCCTGGAAGCGATACACCTGCTGTCGGGAACACCGGCGGAGGACGGCGAGACACTGCCGGCGACCGGGGCGAGCGTCCGTGACGCCGTCCGCAACAGAGCCGTCGCCGCCGCACGCGACCGGCTGCACACCCGGCTGGGCCCCACCGGCTGGAGCGACCACTGGCGTGCCACGGGCGCCGACCTCTGGGACACGACCCGGCCGCTCGTCGACCGCGTCCGCACCGGCATCGTCGAGGCCCTGGCCCCCGCCGACCGCAAGGAGGAGACCCGCGTCCGGCTCCTCCTCCTCGACGCGGTCCTGGGCCAGCACGACGCGGCCTGGCTGTGCGCCTTCGACGCCGCCCCCGGTCTCGACGGGCTCACGGAGGTGGCCCGTACGGCGGGCTGGTGGTGGCCCTACGAGACCGTCGCGGTCGTCGCCGAACGGCCCGTGGAACTGCACCGCGACGAGGCGGGCCGCCTCGACCGCGGCGACGGGCCCGCGCTCGCCTACGCCGACGGCTTCGCCCTGCACGCCTGGCGCGGGCTGCCCGTGCCAGGCGAATTCCTCGACCGGCTGGGCGAGCTGACCGCCGAGCGGATCCGGACGGAGGAGAACGCCGAGCTGCGCCGCGTGATGCTCGAGTACTACGGCTACGACCGCTACCTGGAGGAGTCCGGGGCGAAGCCGGTGCACCGCGACGAGACGGGTGTGCTGTGGCGGACGGCCCTGCCCGGCGACGAGGACGTGGTGATGGTGGAGGTCGTCAACTCCACACCGGAGCCGGACGGCACGAGCCGCACCTACTGGCTGCGGGTGCCGCCCACGACGACCACGGCCCGGGAGGGAGTGGCCTGGACGTTCGGCCTGAGCGCCGAGGCGTACGAGCCGCTGCGGCAGACCTGAGACCCACCGAGGCCCCCGGGCCTCACTCGAAGCGTGAGGTGTCGCCCGCGCCCTTGCGGATGATCTCGGCCTCGCCGCTGGAGAAGTCGATCACGGTCGTCGGCTCCGTGCCGCAGTCCCCGGAGTCCACCACCGCGTCGACCAGGTAGTCCAGGCGCTCCTTGATCTCCCAGCCCTGCGTCAGCGGCTCCTCCTCGTCGGGCAGCAGCAGCGTGCTGGAGACGAGCGGTTCACCCAGCTCCGCGAGCAGGGCCTGGGCCACCCGGTGGTCGGGGATGCGCACACCGACGGTCTTCTTCTTGGGGTGCATCAGTTTGCGGGGCACCTCCCTCGTCGCGGGGAGGATGAAGGTGTAACTGCCGGGCGTCGACGCCTTCACGGCACGGAACACGTCGTTGTCGACGTGCACGAACTGACCCAGCTGCGCGAAGTTCTCGCACACCAGGGTGAAGTGGTGACGGTCGTCGAGCTGCCGGATCGAACGGATCCGCTCGATGCCGTCACGACTGCCCAACTGGCACCCCAGCGCGAAGCAGGAGTCCGTCGGATACGCGATGAGCCCACCCTGACGAATACTGTCGGCCACCTGCCCGATGGCACGAGGCTGAGGATTGTCGGGGTGCACGTCGTAGTACTTGGCCATTGCCCGAGCTTATGCCTCCGAGGGACACGCGCCCGCTGATGGGGCCGCAGGCCCCTGAAAGGGGCGCGGGGAACTGCGCGACCAGCCACGACCGACCCGCAGTCGGACAACAGCCGCGCAGTCCCCCAACAGCCTCCTCGCGGGCGCTACGCGCCGCTCTCCCGCAGCATGTCCTCACGCTCGACGAGCTTCACGCGCTCACGGCCCTGCGGCTCACCCAGCGCCTTCTCGGCCGCGTCGAGCTTGTACCAGCCCTCCCACGTGGTGAAGCGGACGTTCCGCTCCGCCAGGAAGGCGTCGACGGCCTCCGGGGCGGGCGCGGAGGGCTCCTGCAGCCGCCCGTTCGCGAAGTCGTCCAGCAGGTTGGCGACGGTCTCGTTGGCGTCGCCCTTGGTGTGCCCGATGAGGCCCACCGGACCGCGCCGGATCCAGCCGGTGACATACGTCGACCGCAGGTGCGCGCCGGTCTCCTCGATGACCCGCCCGCCCTCGTCCGGGACGGTGCCCGACTCGACGTCCCAGGGCAGCTTGGGCAGCTTGTCGGAGAGGTAGCCGACCGCGCGGTAGATCCCGGTGACGTCCCAGTCCTTGAACTCTCCGGTGCCCTTGACGTTGCCGGTGCCGTCGAGGGCGGTGCGCTCGGTGCGCAGGCCGACGACCTTGCCGTCCTCGCCGAGTATCTCGGTGGGCGACTCGAAGAAGTGCAGGAACAGCTTGTGCGGGCGGTCGCCGATGTCGCGGATCGCCCAGTTCTCCAGGGTCTTGGCGACCATGTCGGCCTGCTTGTTGCCGCGCCGGGTCGCGATCGAGCCCTCGTCGTAGTCGATGTCCTCGGGGTCGACGATGACCTCGATGTTGGGGGAGTGGTCCAGCTCCCGCAGCTCCATCGGGGAGAACTTCGCCTGCGCCGGGCCACGGCGGCCGAAGACGTGGACCTCCAGCGCCTTGTTGGCCTTCAGGCCCTCGTAGACGTTCGCGGGGATCTCGGTCGGCAGCAGCTCGTCGGCCGTCTTGGCGAGGATGCGGGCGACGTCGAGCGCGACGTTGCCGACACCGAGGACGGCGACCTTCTCGGCCTCCAGGGGCCAGGTGCGCGGGACGTCCGGGTGGCCGTCGTACCAGGAGACGAAGTCGGCCGCGCCGTACGAGCCGTCGAGGTCGATGCCGGGGATGTCGAGCGCGCGGTCGGCCGTCGCGCCCGTGGAGAAGATCACGGCGTCGTAGAACGCGCGCAGATCGTCCAGGTTGATGTCCGTCGGGTAGTCGACGTTGCCGAAGAGACGGATCTGCGGCTTGTCGAGCACCTGGTGGAGGGCCGTGATGATGCCCTTGATGCGGGGGTGGTCGGGGGCCACGCCGTAACGGATCAGTCCGAACGGGGCGGGCATCCGCTCGTAGAGGTCGATGGACACACCGGGCTCGGTGGCCACGTCGGACTTCAGCAGCGCGTCGGCGGCGTAGATCCCGGCGGGTCCGGCTCCGACAATGGCTACCCGCAGAGGGCGGGGCATGTTCAGGTTCCCTTCGAGCGGAGACAAGCAACTCGTCGGCAACCCTAAGCTAAGGTAACCCTTACCCGGTACGCGGGTCGGGTCTATGACCTCATAAGGCGATCTTATGCCATGCGGACGCATGGGTGGACGGTGGGGAAGCGGTGAGGTCCGGTCGCGGAAACAGGTATCGACGCGCGGTGTTTGCGCGGGCGGCGAGCGGCAACGCGGTTCCCATGAATCGAACGAACAAGGACACCAGCGAGAACGCCGCGTCCGCCGGGACCACCGCCGCCAAGGCCCGCCGGACCACCGACAAGGCGACGGCCCCGGCCACCGAGTCCGCGAAGACGGCCGCGATCAAGATGGACGACGCCGCGTCGTCGACCAAGAGTGGTGCCGGACGCGCGGCCGACGCGACCAAGCGTGCGGCCGACAGCACGAGCAGCGCCGTGCACAGCGCGGTCAAGGGCGTCGAGGCGGGCCGTCAGGCGGTGGTCCAGGCCTCCGGCCAGGTGGCCGCCACCGCGAAGACGGCCATGACCGTCCTCGCCCATCGCAAGTTCGTCGCCGCCGGTGTGGGAGCGGGCCTGACCGTGCTGACCGCCGCCTCCTACGCGGCCGGCCGCCGCTCCGAACGCCATGTGCAGGGCCCGCTCACCCGGCTCACCGGCGGACGCATCTGACACGCCCGACGAGGCACGGACGCACCGCGCGGGAAGCGGCCCGACCGGCCGCTTCCCGCGCGGCGGCACCGCCTGGTGCTACCAGCGGCTCTCCACCTGCTCCTTGATCCGCCGGTCGTACAGCTCCCGGATCGCGGTGAGCGTCTCCTCGGGCAGCGCCGGCAGCGCGGCGGCGGCCGCGTTGGCGCGGGCCTGCTCGGGGGTGCGGGCACCGGGGATCACGGTCGTGACACCCGGCAGCTGGATGATCCAGCGCAGCGCCAACTGGGCCGGAGTGAAGCCCTCGGGAGCGAGCGCGGCGAACTCGACGGCCGCCTCGACACCCGTCCCGTAGTCGACGCCGGAGAAGGTCTCGCCCTGGTCGAAGGACTCGCCGTGCCGGTTGTACGTGCGGTGGTCGTTCTCCGCGAAGACCGTGTCCTTGGTGTACTTGCCCGACAGCAGCCCCGACGCCAGCGGAACACGGGCGATGATCGCGACGCCCGCCTTCTCGGCCGCCGGGAGGACGTCCAGGAGCGGCTTCATACGGAACGGGTTGAGGATGATCTGCACGCTCGCCACGTTCGGCCGGGCGATCGCCGTCAGCGCCTCGGCACAGGTCTCCACGCTGACGCCGTACGTGGCGATGCGCTCCTCCTCGACCAGGGTGTCCAGGGCGTCGAACACCTCGTCCGAGGAGTAGACGGGCGTGGGCGGACAGTGCAGCTGGACCAGGTCGAGGCGGTCCACGCCGAGGTTGCGGCGGGACCGGTCGTTCCAGGCCCGGAAGTTGTCGAGGACGTAGTTCTCGGGGATCTGGTCAACGCGACGGCCCATCTTCGTCGCGACGAACACATGGAGGTCGGGCCTGCTCCGCAGGAACGTGGCGATGGTCTCCTCGCTTCGCCCGTCGCCGTAGACGTCGGCCGTGTCGAAGAAGGTCACCCCCGACTCGGCCGCCGCCTCCAGCACCGCCAGGGCTTCCTTGTCGTCGACGTCTCCCCAGTCGGCGCCCAGCTGCCATGTGCCGAGACCGACCACGGACGCGTGCTGACCCGACCTACCGAATGCGCGTTCTTCCATGGCGTCAGTCTGTCATCTGTTCCGCACGGACCCCCACGGTCAATGCGGGAAGGCGCGTGGCTGGCGCTGCCGGGGAAGTTCGTCCCGGAACTCCGCGATGACCGAGCTGATCTGCCGGGTGAGTTCGGTCTTCTCCAGCCGGTCGAGATAGAGGTTGCGGCGGGCGAGCCCGACGGCGTCCACACAGAAGTACAGGGCCATCAGCGGGTTGATGAACAGTTCGCTGTTCCGGGTCCGGTCGGTGAACCGGACGTCGCCGAACTCGCCGCGTACGGCCGCCGCGACCGACCCGTTCACGATGCTCGGGTGATCCGGCGTACACCGCTGGGCATGGGCCACCGCGTCCAGATACAGGGCCCCCTCACGGCTGTCGCGCGGCAGC
Organism: Streptomyces sp. CA-210063; assembly: GCF_024612015.1. Lineage (NCBI taxonomy): Bacteria > Bacillati > Actinomycetota > Actinomycetes > Kitasatosporales > Streptomycetaceae > Streptomyces > Streptomyces sp. CA-210063. Next base: position 493,933 of record NZ_CP102512.1, on the reverse strand, counting down.
GAGAACGCGCCGAGGTAGGCGCCGTCGCGCTCCAGCGCGGCCAGGTTCTCCAGGACCAGCGAGTGGTTGACCCCGTGGTAGGAGTCCACGCCGAAGCCGAGGCACGCCACCAGCCGCTCCGGGACCTCGTCGAGCCCGGCGACAGCACCCAGACTCGCCATGTCCTCCTCCGGCGTCCCGAGCCCGTGCTCGTCGCCGCGCATCAGGATGTCGGTTCCGCCGTCCACCAGCACGACGGCGTCCACCCCGCCCAGATGGTCGAGGAGCGCGCGATACGCGGCCCGCAGGGGTGTGACACCCGTACGGGAGAGCGCGTACACCGTGCTGGGCAGCCGGTGCAGGGCCAGCCACTGGGCGAGGGCGCGCTCGGGGAAGTAGTCGCCCCGGAACGTGGTGTCCGGACCGATGGCCGCGACGTCCTGTTCCAGCCACACGTCCAGGCTCAGGCCGTACAGATCGGCGAACGAGAGGTTCGCGAGATGGACCTCCTTGCCCGCCGAACGCAGGGCGAGGGCCAGCGGCAGACCGGCGTAGACGTCGAAACCGCCACCGGCACCGGCTATGAGCACGCGCCGCGCGTCGCGCAGCCGGGTGAAGAACGCGGGTTGTCCGAGTGAGAACACCGGGGGAAGCTAACAGGGCCCTGGGCGCGGGCGCGCGCGATTTCCGGGAGCCGGCGGTCATGAACGAGTGCGGGGGCACCCTCGATTTCCTTGGTGGACTTCCCTGGACGACGATGACGCGGGGCCGGGCCGGCGGATACCGTACCGGCCAGTAACCGGATCGCACCGCAGGAGGCCCTCATGCCGCAGCTCGAAGTCGCCGGCGCCGCACTGACGTACGACGACGAGGGCCCCCGCGACGGCGACGGGGTGCCCCTGGTGTTCGTCCACGGCTGGACGGCGAACCGGCACCGCTGGGACCACCAGGTGGCGCACTTCTCCGCGAAACGGCGCGTGGTCCGGCTCGACCTGCGCGGGCACGGCGAGAGCGGCGGCGCCGGGGTGCGCACGATCGAGGAGCTGGCAAGGGACGTCCTGGCCGTCCTCGATCACCTGAAGATCGAGCGGTTCGTGCTCGTCGGCCACTCCATGGGCGGCATGATCTCCCAGACCATCGCCCTGTCCCACCCCGAGCGGGTGGAGCGCATGGTGCTGGTCAACTCCATCGGCCGCATGACCTACAGCCGTGGCCGGGGCCTGCTCATGGCGGCCTCGGCCCGCGTCCCCTTCAAGCTGTTCGTCGCCGCCAACATCCAGCGCGCCTTCGCCCCGGGCTACCCCCGCGAGGAGATCCGCGAGTACGTCCGCGCCTCCGCGGCCACTCCGCGCGAGGTCGTCATGACCCTCTACGGCGCGATGCGCGCCTTCGACGTCCTCGACCGCCTCGGCGAGATCCGCACCCCGACCCTGCTCGTCCACGGCTACTACGACATCCAGCTCCCCGTCTCCCAGATGCTCCGCATGGCCAAGGCCTACCCGGACGCCGAAGTCCGCATCCTGGACGCCGGCCACGAGCTCCCGGTGGAGAAGCCGGCGGAACTCACCGCCACGCTGGACCGATTCCTCACCGGCACTCGCGCCTGAGGCCCCTGCCGGTCAGGAGTCGCTGATCAGAGCCCGGCCGGGTGTGGTCACGTCGCCTCACGCGAGCGCGGCTTCCCCCGGCCCACGAGACCGCCGAGGCCACGGAGCCAGTCGAGCACGGCCCCGACGACCGCCCGGGTCCGGGACAGACGGTCGATGTCCGCGGCGAGGGACAGGGCCGCGCCCGTCCAGGCGAAGCCGAAGGACCAGACGGACAGCCACTCGCACAGGTACAGGGGCGTGATCAGCCAGTCGTCGCCCACCTTGGTGAGCGCCGCCGCGGCCGCGAGTGCCATGAAGGCGAGGATCAGCACACCGGCCACGAGGTAGGGACGCCGCACGTACGACCGGTCCTTGACACCGGGCGCCCGGTACATGAGCAGGCAGAAGGCGGCCATCGACGTCAACAGGGCGACGGCGAAGATCTGGTGGAACACGGAGATCGTCTGCTGACCGGTGTCGCCCCCGGAGCCCGGGGCGGTCGGGAAGAGCGCGACGCCGAGGGCGCAGGCTCCGGCGATCGTGCCCATGACGTCGTTCAGCTTGTTGTAGCGGTAGACGATCAGGAAGATCCCGAGGGCGCACAGCGCGCCGACGAAGATGTCGCGGGTGCTGGTGTAGTACGCACCGCTCATGGACCCGGGCCAGGCGTCCTCCCCGGTCCGGCCGTCGAGCCGCGCCGCGATCCAGTTGCCGGCCGGCAGCGCGAGGGGCAGTAGGACGCCGATGACGCCGACCCCCAGGCGCAGCCGCATGACCGTCCGCGCGTCCTGCTCCCTCTGTCCGGCCGCCGCCCCGTCCCTCGGGGGCACGGCGGCGGTCCCGTCCGGTTCGCTCACGGGCACCTCCTCACCGAAAAGCGCGAGGCGAAGGCGTGCCCGCCACCGGTCGATTGCCGGTGGCGGGCGAACACAAACCCGAACAGCGTCGGTGAGTTGGTGTGTCAGCCGGTCAACTGCCCTTCAGCGGCGACCAGCAGCTCGGTCACCCGCAGCGCGAACGCGGCGTCGCACGGGTGCGGGCGGCCACCGCGGGCAGCGGCCAACAGGGCGTCCCCCGCGCGGACGAGAGCCGGTACGGCACCTTCGTCGGACGTGGGCAGTACGGTCGTCCCGGCCCGGCCGCGCAGCTCGACCGTGGCGCCGGAGGCCGCCGGCGGGGCCGTGAGGCTGAGGGTGACCGTGCTGGACGCCCCGCCGGTGTGCAGGAGGATCAGATGGACCGTGTCCTTGGGCCCGCGCACGGCGGCGGCCACCTTCTCGACGTCCCCGAGGATCGGCAGCAGCACGGACAGGGCGTGCGGGCCGACATCCCACAGGGCCCCCTTCTCCCGCCGCCACGGCGAGGCCGCGAAGGGGCTGTCGCTCTCGTCGTCGAACAGTGAGCCGAACCACTCCGCGCGGGCCGTGAACCAGCCCTCGCCGGCGGCCTGTTCGGTGATCCACGCGTCGATCGCGGTCTGGAAACGGGCGGTGAAGAAGACGACGGAGGCGACACCGGCCTCCTCGACCGCGTCGACGACGGCCCGCCCCTGCTCGACGTCCGTCGCGAGGGGCTTGTCGAGCAGCAGATGACAGCCCGCACGGGCGGCACGCGCCGCGAGCGGTGCCTGGACCGAGGGCGGCAGGGCCACGGCGACCGCGTCCACGTCGGCGAACAGGGCGTCGACGTCCTCGTACACGTGCAGACCGCCGTACTGGTCGGCCAGTTCCTTGGCCGCCTCCGGCCGCCTGCCCCACACCCCCACGAAGTCCAGCTCCTGGTGAGCGCTCAGCGCGGGGGCGTAGGCCATCTCGGCCCACGGTCCTGTTCCGAGCAGTCCGATACGCATGCTCCGGTCTCTCCTTGGGCGTGGGGGGCCGTGTCCCTCAGGACGAGGCCTGTGCGGTGGCCGTCAGGGCAGTGCCTGTTCGGTCCAGATGGTCTTGCCGGTGGGGGAGTAGCGGGTGCCCCAGCGCTGGGTGAGCTGGGCGATGAGGTAGAGGCCGCGGCCGCCCTCGTCGGTCGTGGCGGCGTACCGCAGATGCGGCGAGGTGTGACTGCTGTCGGTGACCTCGCAGATCAGATTGCGGTCGTGGATGAGCCGGACACGGATGGGGTCGCCGCCGTACCGGATCGCGTTGGTGACCAGCTCGCTGAGGATCAGCTCGGTGGTGAACTCCAGCTCCTCCAGGCCCCATGCGGCCAGCTGCCGGGTGGCGTCGGCCCGTGCCCGGGCGACTGCCGCGGGATCGCCGGGCACCTCCCACTCGACGACGCGGCCGGTGTCCAGCGCACGGGTGCGGGCGACGATCAGCGCGATGTCGTCGCTCGCCCGGCTCGGCGGCAGAGCGTCCAGCACGGCCTGACAGGTGCCCTGCGGCGAGGTGTCGGACCCGGCCAGGGCGGTGCGCAGCAGTTCGAGCCCGTCGTCGATGTCCCGCTCCCGGTCCTCGACGAGCCCGTCGGTGTACAGCACCAGCCGGCTGCCCTCCTCCAGGTCCAGCTCCGCCGTCTCGAAGGGCAGGCCGCCGAGTCCGAGCGGCGGACCGGCCGGTATGTCGGGGAAGTCGACCCTGCCGTCGGGCCGGGCCACCGCGAGCGGCGGATGGCCGGCCCGGGCGACGGTGCAGCGCCGCGAGACCGGGTCGTAGATCGCGTACAGGCAGGTCGCCCCGGTGATCGGGGCGGTGCCGTCCACCACCGCCTCGTCCTGGTCGATACGGCTGACCATCTCGTCGAGCAGTCCGAGGATCTCGTCCGGCGGCAGGTCGAGCGCGGTGAAGTTGTGGACGGCGGTGCGCAGCCGCCCCATCGTGGCCGCGGCGTGCAGCCCGTGCCCGACGACGTCGCCCACGACGACCGCGACCCGGGTGCCGGACAGGGGCAGTACGTCGAACCAGTCCCCGCCCACCCCGGCCTGCGCGGGCAGATACCGGTAGGCGACGTCCAGTGCGCTCTGCTCGGGAAGGTTGCGCGGCAGCAGGCTGCGTTGCAGGGTCTCGGCCATCGTGTGCTCGCGCGTGTAGCGGCGCGCGTTGTCGATGGAGACCGCCGCCCGGGCGACGAGTTCCTCGGCGAGGGCCAGCTCCTCCTGGTCGAACGGCTCGGGCTTCTCCGAGCGCCAGAAGTTGGCGACCCCCATCACCAGCTGCCCCACGCGCAACGGCACGGTGATCAGCGAGTGGATGCCGTACTCCACGACCTGCGCGGACCGTTCGAGGTCCTGTGCCTGCCAGCCGGGTGCCCTGCTGAGGTCGACCACGAGCACCGAACCGCCGCTGTCGATGCTGTGGGCCTGCGGAGAGGAGGGGACGAGGTCGATCGTCTCGCCCACCTTGTACAGCGGCGCGTCCTTGCGGATCCCGCTGAACGCCGTACGGCGCAGGGTGGTGACCGTCTCCGGCTCGTCACCGCTGAGCGCCGCCGGGGCCAGGTCGACGGTGACGAAGTCCGCGAACCGGGGGACGGCCACCTCCGCCAGCTCCTCGGCGGTGCGGGTCACGTCCAGGCCGGTGCCGACACCCACTCCGGCGTCGTAGAGCAGCTTCAGGCGCTCCCGCGCGGCCTCCGCCCGGCCGGAGAGGGCGCGCAGCTCGGTGGAGTCGCGGAGCGTGGCGACGCTTCCGGAGGGCTCGCCCTGCAGATCGGTGGCGCGCTGGTTGACCGCGATCAGCCGGTCGCCCACCAGGTGCACCTCGTCGTTGGCGACGCGTCCCGAGGCCAGCAGGTCGGCCATGTGCGGCTCCAGGCCCAAGGCGAGGACGTCTTGGCCCTCGGCGTCCGCCGGCAGGTCGAGCAGGCGGTGGGCCTCGTCGTTGGCGAGCAGCAGCCGGCCCCCGCCGCCGACGATGATCACGCCCTCCCGTACGGCGTGCAGCACCGCGTCGTGATGCTCGTACATGCGGGTCATCTCGGACGGGCCGAGGCCATGGGTCTGGCGCAGAAGCCGCTTGCTGACGAGGGCCGTGCCCGCCGTGCTCAGGACGAGGGCCGCCGCGGCGGCGGCCAGTACGAGAGGCAGCTGCTGTTCCGCGGCCCCGCCCACGTTCTCGGTGGTGATTCCGGCCGAGACCAGGCCCACGACCGAACCGTCGGGTGCCTTGATCGGCACCACGGCCTGGACGAGCGGTCCGAGCGTTCCGTCGATCTCCTCCGTGAAGGACTCGCCTTCGAGCGCGGGTTCGAGGGTGCCGACGAACTGCTTGCCGATGCGGTCCGTCTTCGGATGGGTGTACCGGACCCCGTCGGTGTTCATCACGACGATGAAGTCCACCTCGGACTGGATCCGGGCGGCCTCGGCCCTCGGCTGGAGCACCGCCGTCGGATCGTCCGCGCTGAGCGCCTCCCGGGTCCCCGGCGCGTTGGCGAACGTCTCCGCCACGGCGAGTGAACGGTTGTGCGCTTCCTTGGTGCTGTCGTGCCGTACCTGGAGGACCAGCGCCACCACGGCCGACACGACCAGGACCAGCACGATCACCACTTGCAGCAGGAACACCTGCCCGGCGACACTGCGCCCGCTCAACGCCGCCCGCAGCCCCGCGAGCCGGCCCCACCCGCCTCCGCGCTCCCGAGGTGCGCCGCCGTCGGATCCGTGCATCACCCGCCGGGCGCGGTCCGCCCGGCCCTGCGCGCGCTGACCTCGGGGACGGCGGGTCGACTGAGAGCGAGATCGACCCAGGAGACGGACCATGTGCCCATGTCTACACTGCCCCGCGCTCAGAGGCGAGAGGGGATCACACACTGTCACAGCCCGTGCCACCGGCCGCACGGCGGGGAGAGCGCCCGCCGGTGCGGTGACCACCTGCGACATGCGGCTTCCTATGAGATTCCTGTGAATTCACCAGGCGCTTGAACGCACCGGGGGCCGGCTCCGTATGGGGCTGGGGTTTTCCATGCCCGGAACCGACCACGACGTCGTAGGAGCTATCCGTGGGACGCACCACCAGGCGCAGACGCCCATCAGGAGCACGGCGCGCGACCTCTGCCGCGATCGCGCTGATCTTGGGCGGGGGCGGGCTCGTGGCCGTCAACGTCTACGCGTCGGCCACCGAGGAGGGCTCGCCGGACGACACTGTCCAGCAGGTCGACTCGGCGGCCGGCACGATCGACTGCCCCGATGTCGGCAGCGAACTGACGGAGGTGCCCGACGGGGCGCGGGCGGAGGTCGACAAGGAACTCGCCGCCCTGGACCAGCAGATAGCCGAGGCCTACCAGCGGCTGCAGAACTCCGTTCAGGCCCAGCAGCAGGACAGCGGCTTCGCCGACAACGCGATCATGAACCCGTTGAAGGAGAAGCGGGCCGCCACGATCGAGCGGATCGCGATCGCCATCGACCGCGTCGGGGACCGCCCCGAGGGGCTCGACTCGCTCGCCACCTGTGAGCTGCGCCCCGCCGAGAACCCGAACGCCGATCAGAACGGCGGCGATCAGGACGGCGCCGACCAGAACGGCGACGGCGGCGACGGTCAGGACCAGGGCGATCCGCAGGACGGTCAGCAGGGCAACGGCGGGCAGGCCGGCAACGGGCCGGTGGCCGCGGACTACGCCGACATCACATCCGTTCAGCCGAACGCACAGGATCGGGGCGGGCAGCAGAACGGCTCCACCGGTTCCTTCAGCACGGACTGCGGTGTGAACGCGAACGGTCTGTTCAACTCGGACAACGTCATCGTCGCGCCCGGTGTCTCCAACGGCGCCCACCACTTCCACGACTACGTCGGCAACCAGGGCAACAGCGCGTTCGCCAGCGACGAGGACCTCGCCGCCGCCGACACCAGCTGCGAGAACCAGGGCGACAAGTCCTCGTACTTCTGGCCGGTGATCCGTCTGCAGAACGGCACCGTCGAGCAGGACGCCAACTCGCCCGGCGGCGGTATCGAGGGCAACGCCGGAGAGATCGTGACGCCCAAGCAGGTCACGATGACCTTCGTGGGCAGCCCGCGCGGCGAGGTCACGGAGATGCCGAGGCTGCTGCGCATCATCACCGGTGACGCCAAGGCCTTCATCAACGGCACGGCCAACGCCAACGCCTCCTGGAGCTGCACCGGCTTCGAGGACCGGCAGCTGAAGGACAAGTACCCGCTCTGCCCCGCCGGCAGCGACGTCGTACGCACCTTCGAGTTCCAGAGTTGCTGGGACGGCCGCAACATCGACAGCGCCAACCACCGCACCCACGTGGCCTTCGCCGCCGCCGACGGCAGCTGCCCCAGTGGCTTCCAGGCCATCCCGCAGCTGGTCCAGCGCATCGTCTACGACGTCGACGCCCCGAGCCTCCAGGACGGCGGCCGTACGACCCCGCTCTTCGCGGTCGACGCCTTCCCCGAGCAGCTCCACAAGCCCGTCACCGACCACGGCGACTTCATCAATGTCTTCGACGAGGACCTGATGCGGGAGATGGTGGAGTGCATCAACAGCGGGCGCGAGTGCGACGCGGCCGACGTCGGTGGTGACCAGGGCAATGGTGGTGATCAGGGCAATGGTGGTGACCAGGGCGACGGTGGCGACCAGGACCCGGGTCAGGAGCAGCCGGGCAACGACCAGGGTCAGGACCAGGAGCAGCCGGGCAACGACCAGGAGCAGCCCGGCAACGGCGAAGGCCAGGACCAGGGACAGGACCAGGGCCAGGAGCAGCCGGGCAACGACCAGAACCAGGACCAGGATCAGGACCCGGACCAGAACCAGGACGAGAACACGGCCGAGCCCACCGAGACCGCCCAGGCACCCGCCGACGGTGACGACGCGGCGAACCAGGGCGGCGACAAGGAGCCTCAGGTCCTCGGCTCGCTGAAGGCGACCCAGCGCGGCACCGCCGCCGGGGGCGAGGGCGGTGACGATGCCGGAGACAACGGCGCCAAGGCCGTCACCCCCGAGCAGACGACCCCCGCCGCCAACGTACCGTCGGCCGCGGGTCAGCCCGGATCGCAGGGGTCCGAATCGCAGGGGTCCGAATCGGCGACGGGCGACCTCGCCGAGACCGGGGCGCAGTTGTGGCCGGCCATGATCGGTGGCGCGGCGGTGCTCGCCGGAGTCGTACTGCTTCGCCGGGTCAGGCGCGGGGGCGTCTGACCCCGGGAAACCTTCCGGACGCGATCCCATGCTCCGCCGACCTTGTTGATGCGAACAGGAACTGACCTGTATCGGATGACCCGGGGCGGAGCATGGCGGAGGTACGGGCCCCGGCGGCTGCCGTCGCTCGACGGCCCGCGGCCGTCAGGCGCCGCGCACCGCCGACCGGGTGCGTCCTGGGCACGGCCGGGCTCGCCGACGAACTCGCCCACGCCGCCCAGGAATCCCCCGCCGCCGGACCCCGGTCCCCGGACCGGCGGCGGGAAAGTCCCCGTTCACCGAGCACGGGCCGTGTGACCGAACCTTTCGCGCCACGTCTCGGGCGGTGGTCACGAATAGAAATCGATCTCCACCTGCGCCCGAGAACCGCCTGTCGCGGCATCGAGTTTCGGCCGTACACTGACAATTCGTAGGCATGCGGGTGGAGTTGACGGGGGGATCTGAGATGTCCGGGGATCAGTACGGCGTAAGAGACCAGGACGGCTGGAGCCACAGTTTCGTCGTCCCGCCCATGCCGCAGGGGCCGCCGCCCGGTCCGGCGGACGGCTGGCGGGCCGTCGGGGTGGGGCTGCTGAACCTCAGCGGGCTCGGACTCGGCTACGCCCTGATGCGCCGCCCGCTCCTGACACTGCTGTGCTGGGTGGCCACCGGCCTCCTGCTCTTCACCGTGCTGCCGGCCGACCCTGACGGCATCTCGGGCGCGACCCTCGTCGTCTACGGTCTGTTCCTCGTCCTCACGGCCGTCCACGGTGCCTTCCTGGGTCTGCGCAACCGCCTGGTGTGGCCCGCGAAGTCCCCGCTGGCGATCGCGCTCGGCGTCCTGCTCCTCGCCGTACCGGTCGCGGGCGGTCTGCTCTACGAGACCGCGCGGAAGGAAGCCGTCGAGGAGATGCTCCTGGACCGGCTGGAGAAGGCCGACGAGCTCGTGCGGAAGGCATCCGGCGAGTCGTTCGGCACGACCCAGTCCGAGTACCGCAGGGCCCTGACCGCCTACGACGACCTCAGCACCGACCACCCCGACTCGCGGGCGGCCGAGGAGGTACCGGACCGGCTGAAGACCTTCTACACGACCGTCGGCGCCCCCTACGAGGAGCAGGAGTACTGCGACGCGGTCGCGCCCCTCGAGTACCTGCGCACGGTCCCGCAGACCGTGAGCAAGCAGGACCTCGGCTCGCTGGCCGGCTGGCCCGACGACCGGCTCGCCACCTCCCTGTACGAGTGCGCCTCCGACAGCCTGGCGGGCGGCACGGCCGGCTGGCAGGACCAGTTCAGCGACCTCCTCACCACGTTCCCCGACTCCGACCAGGCGGCGAAGGTCGAACCCGACATCAAGACGGCCGTCGACAAGGCGATCAAGGCCGTGGGCGGCGACGACCCGTGCACCGCCGTGGACCAGCTGGAGACGCTCGGCACCCAGGTCAAGGCGCTGCCGGGCGACAAGGCGGGCGTGGCCGACGCCCTCGCCGCCGACGCCGGACGCGCCGAGGACTCCGCCTCCGCGGGCGTCTACACCTGCGGCGTGGACCAGTACAACGACGGCGCCTTCGCCGAGGCGGTGACCTCGATGAACGACTTCGTCGACGCCAACAAGAACCACAAGAACGCGCCGCGCGCCAAGAAGATAGCGATCGCCGCCGAGATCGCCCAGGAGGTCCCGGAGGCGGGCAAGAAGCTGCCCACCACCCGCTCCGGCGGCAGCATCACCGTCACGGTCAAGAACGACAGCCCCGACGAGATCCAGGTCATGTACACCGGCCCCGTGACCGGCACCTTCACCCTGAAGGGCTGCGGTGGCTGCACCAGCTACGACTGGAGCAGCACGCTGAACCCCAACTTCAAGCCGTGCAGCGGCAGCAAGAACTACCCGCAGCGCACGATCAGTCTGCCGGTCGGCACCACCTACTTCCTGCACAAGCCGAAGGGCGGCAGCGCGTCCAGTCCCGCCTCGGACACCGCCAAGCTGGAGTCGGGCTACATCTACACAGAGTGCGCCTACGTGACCACCGGCTACGGCCTGAACTCCTGACGCACACGGACGCACACCGACGCACGGTGACCGGAGGGCCGCGGGGCGGCTCAGCTCCTGCGGCCCTCCACCCACGCGGCGACGTCGTCCAGGTCCTTGGCGACGGCCTTGCGCACCGCGCGGGCGCCGACCCCGCCCATGACCTTGGCGAGCAGCCCCGCGACGGCACCGGTCGGCTCGGCCGAGAACGTCATGAGGATCGTCGTGGTCGTGGGGCCGTCGGCCCGCAGCACCCACTCCGAGACATAGCGGGAGCCGTGCGACTCGGCCTCCACCACATAGCGCTCGGGCGGCACGCTGACGGTCACCCCCATCTCCTCGGTGGCCTCCTTGCCGAACATCCGCCGGGTCTCCCGCCATCGCGTGCCCACCCCGAAGACCCCGTCCGTGAGCACCTCGACCTTCGTGACACCGCTGAGCATCCGATCCATGGCGCCGAGGTCCGTCAGGGCCTCCCACACCCGCCCCTGAGAAGCGGCGACCCGCCGCTCGACGACGACACTTCTGCTGGTCATGACTCCCATGAAACCACCGGGCACCGACAACTGCCTTACGACGGCCACCGCCCCGGCCGGCGCTTCAGGTCGCGGAACCAGGGTGCGTAGTTCTGCGTCTCCGCCGCCGCACCCCGTCCACCACGACACGAGGAGAACCCGATGACCGAACGCCCCGAGGGTGCACCGGCGCAACCACAGCCGCAGGATCAGCCGTCCGCGTCCCCGGCCTGGCCGCCCCCGGCACAGCCCGGCCCCCAGAGTCAGCCGCAGCCACAGGCGGCGCCCCAGCCGCAACCGGCGCCGCCCCCGGGGCAGGCCCAGCCGCAGACACCGACCCAGCCGCAGATACCGGCCCCGGCGCAGGCGCCGACGCAGGCGGCCCCGAGCGCCTACCCCTACCCCAATCCCCAGTCACCGGCCGGCTTCGGCCCTCCGGTCGCCCCGATACCCACCCAGGCCCATCCGTACGGCCAGCCGCCCGGCGGCTACCCGCCCCTCGCGGCCCCGCCCGCGACGGGCGCCGGCGGACGCGCCGTGCTGTGGCTCCTGGTGGGCGCGGCGGTGGCCTCCGCGGCCTGGGCCGGCGGTGTCTTCCTGCTCGGCGAGGACGAGACGAAGGCGGACCTGCGCGGCTACCAGGCCAAGACCAACCTCTGCTCCTCGGTGGACTACTCGTCGTTCAAGAACGAGTACCCGGAGGAGGACGGCTCGCCCGTGGACCAGTCCCTGGAGCACGAGGCCCTCGACCAGAGCTACTGCAGCATCTCCCTCAAGAAATCCTCGGCCTCCACCCTCTCCGACGCGTACTTCTCGGTCCAGGTCGACCTGCACAAGAAGACCGACCCCGGACCCGAGTTCACCGCCCTGTGGTCCGAGTACGACCAGCGGTACGACGACTACGACGTGGACGAGGTCTCCGGCTTCGGCGACGAGGCGTATCTGGTCACCGAGGACACCACCTCCGGCGACGACACCAGCGGCAGCCGGTCGGCCACCCTCGCAGTGCGCGACGGCTGGATGACGTACGAGATGCGCTGGAGCGCCTACGGCTCCAGCTACGACGACGTGACCATGCCGGAGGTGAACGACGTCGTGGAGTGGCTCAAGAGCGACTCCAACGCGACGCTCGACAACCTCAAGTCGTCCGACGGGATCTAGCGTGCTTCGTCAGGGGCGGGCGCGCGGACGGATGGAGGCGGGGTGCTCGCACACCACCGCCTCCACTCCCTCTCGCACCCGAACGGGTTCCCTCGGAAGCCCGGTCGATCGGTTCCCGCGCACCGGGTCGCTCGACCGGATCCCGGAGGATCACTCCTCGTCGGCCGCTTTGGCGTAGTCCTGTGCCATCCCACCGGCGAAGTCGAGCACCACGCACGGCTCGTCGCCCACGACCCACGCGTCGTGCCCGGGCGGGCACACAAAGGCGTCGCCCGGTCCGACCTCGCCCTCACCACCGTCGTCCATGCGGATGTGCAGGCGCCCCTGGAGCACATAGCCGTTGTGGTGGATCTGGCAGCTCTCCGTGCCCGCGAGGGGGGCGACGGACTCGGACCAGCGCCAGCCCGGTTCGAAGGTGGCCACGGCGAAGTCGAGCCCCGAGAGGTGAACGGCTTCCAGGTGCCCCCGTGGGAAATCGCGCCGCTCATCGGGCTTCTCGACCGTCTTGATCTCCAGCATCACGGCTCCTTCCGTTCCGTCCCACCTCCCCATCGTCCGCCCGTCAAGCCGGGCCCGCCAACCGGGGGACCGGGGGTCGCCGGAGGCGCCGGGCGACGGGGGCATCGTGTGGGGAAGACGGGAGACCGCTCCTGCTGGAGAGGCCTGTGGAAACTGCGGCACGTGCTGTCGGTCCAGAACCCGCTCACACGGCCGAGCGGCCGGTCCCGCGAGGGCAGGACCGACCGCTCAGCAGCTGACTCTGTTCAGCCACAAGGGAGTTGACAGAACGTCAGAATGTCAGCTTCCAGCTGTTGATGTAGCCGGTGTCGAGGCTGGCCACGTCCTGGACCCGCAGGTTCCAGGTGCCCGCGGCGGTTTCGGCGGAGGCGTCCACCGTGTACGTCGCGATCACGTTGTCGGCGGAGTCGGACGAGGCGGAGTTCTTCAGCCGGTACGTCGTGCCGTCCGGGGCCACGAGGTCGATGACCAGGTCACCGCGCCAGGTGTGGACGATGTCCACATCCACGGTGAGCGCGCTGGACGCGGCTCCGGCCCGGTTGACGTTGATCGGGGACTCCACGGTGGAGTTGTCGGGGATCTGGTAGTCGGCGGTGTTCTCGAAGACCGACGCGTTGCCCTCCTCGTCCACCCGCCAGGCGAAGCTCGCCGTACCGGTCTCGCCGGCCGAGTCCGTCACGGTGACCGTCGGCGTCCAGCTCCCGGCCGTGGTCGGCGTACCCGAGACGCGGCCCGTGGCGGTGTCGATGGACAGCCCGTCCGGCAGACCGGTGGCCGCGTACGACAGTGCGCCGACGTTGGTGGAGGACGCCTGGACGTCCAGCGTGACGGCCTGGCCGATCAGCGAGTACTGGGCGGCCGGCGGGATCACCGTCACCCCGTCCAGGATCCGGGAACCGACGTTGATCGCGGCCCAGGCGTTGGCGGTGTTGTTGTAGGTCACCGAGCCGAGCCCGTACAGGTCGGCGGCGGCCTGCAGGGTGGCGGTGCGGGCGGCCGCGTAGTTGGTGGTGGACGTCATGTACGTGGTCAGCGCCCGGAACCAGATCTTCTCGGCCGCTTCCCGGCCTATCGGCGTCACCGGGAGCCCGTCGTACGTGGGGGAGTCGTAGTCGACCCCGTTGACGGTCTTCGCGCCGCTGCCCTCGGAGGCCAGGTAGTACCAGTGGTTGGCCGGGCCCGAGGAGTAGTGGACGTCGATGTTGCCGAGCGTGGAGGACCAGTAGTCGCGCGAGGACCCGTCCCGGCTCGGCTTGTCCATGTACCGCAACGGCGTACCGTCGCCGTTGATGTCGATCTTCTCGCCGACCAGGTAGTCCCCGAGGTCGCCCGCGTTGCCGGCGGCGAACTCGACCGCGGCGGCGAAGATGTCGGAGGTCGCCTCGTTCAACCCGCCCGACTCACCGCTGTAGTTGAGGCCCGCGGTGACCGACGTCAGGCCGTGCGTCATCTCGTGCGCGGCCACGTCGATGGAGGTGAGCGGGTTGGCGTTGCCCGCCCCGTCGCCGTACGTCATGCAGAAGCAGGAGTCCTGCCAGAAGGCGTTGACGTAGGCGTTGCCGTAGTGGACCCGGCTGTACGGCGCGACCCCGTCGTTGCGCAGCCCGTTCCGCCCGTGCACGTTCTTGTAGTAGTCCCAGGTCAGCGCCGCCCCGTAGTGCGCGTCCGCGCCCGCGGTCTCCAGGTCGGCGGTGGTCCCGTCGCCCCAGACGTCGTCGGTCCCGCTGAACAGCGTGCCCGTCCCGGACGAGCCGCGGTTCAGGTTGTACGTACGGTGGTTGCCCCGGTCCGCGTCGGTGAGCGTGTACGACGACCCCGACTGGCTGGTGCCGAGCGTGACCGTGCCGCTGTAGCGGGTGTTGCCCGTGCCGGTGTGCACGGCCTCGTACTCGTACAGCTTGTCGCCGGTCTGCGCGTCGGTGATGACGTGCAGCTCACTGGGCGTGTCGTCGTGCTGGAAGCCGCTCACGACGGTCTCGTAGGCGAGCGTGGGCGTGCCCTTGGCGGCCCAGACGACCTTGCGGCTGCTGTCCGCCTCGGTCTTGGAGGAACCCTCCTCCTTGGCCGCCGCGAGCGCCTGCTTCTCGGCCGCTGCCTTGCCGACCTCGGCGCTGAGGTCCGACACCTTCAGCCCGGGCTTGTAGGCCCGGGTGACGCTCTCGACCGCGCCGCTCTTGGAGGCGTGGACGACCAGGTCTCCGCCGAGCACCGGCAGACCGGCGTAGGTGCGCTCGTACCGTGTGTGCACGGTGCCGTCGGCGTCCTTGACGACGTCACGGACCCGCAACTCCTCCTGGCCGCCCAGTCCGAGGCGGTCGGCGGTCTCGTCCGTGGCCTTCTCGGCGCGCTGGATGAGGGTCTCGCGCTGCGTGGGAGTGAGCTGCGCGGGCAGAGACCCGCGGTCCGGCTTGGGAGCGGCAGCGGTACGTACGGTGCCTTCGCCGCCGTCTCCGCGTGCGAGGGCCGGGGCGCCCGGGACGGCGACGGCGAGCACCGCCGCCGTGACGACGAGCGCGGCCGTGGTCTTGGTACGTCTGTGGGGGGTGGATCTCACGCGAACTCCTTTGCTGCGGCCGACGTCGGACGAGCGGCCGTACGAAGGACCCGGTGCACGGGTCGAGGCACCGGGTGGTGCAGGGAGTACTGCGATGCGGGTGCGCGTGCGCCGTCGTGAGACGGAGTGCGCACAGAGTGACAGACGGGCGCTGGCTATGTCAGGGGCATATCAAGTGTTTGGCCGGAACCGTTCGATCAATGAGTGGCGTCGACCAGGCGTTTCCCGGCGGCGGCCCGTACCTCGGCCTCCTCCATCGGGTCGTCCCGTAGCTCCGCCAGCCGCTCCCGGACGTGCGGCAGACCGGGCGCGTGCGCGATCCCCAGCAGGCGGGCGTTCGATTCGCAGTCCCACAGCGATTCGGTGTACGCGAAGTCGAGTCCGGCCGGTGCGACGGCCGACAACGCCCTCAGGCAGTCGGGCCGTTCGTACGAGTGCGGCGTGCGCAGCCACAGTCTGCGCAGGACCGGCCCGGCTTCCGCGCCTGCCGCGCCGAAACGGGCGATCCCGGCGGCCAGTGTGGAGGGACCACACCACTGGCGTGCCTCTTCCTGCGCCGACAGCTCCGCCATCAGTACCGGCAGATCCTGGGTCGTACCGTGTGCCGCCAGCACCTGGACGCCGATCCACGACAGCCACGGCCGCCCGTCCACCGCCCAGGCCCGCGCCTCGGGCACGGCGAGGGCACCGAGCCGCAGGACCGCGACGCCGAGCAAGGGCAGGGGCAGTTCACCGTTCACCTCCGCAAGGTCGGGCACCAGCGGGATCAGTGCCGGTTCGGGGGGACGCCCGGTCAAGGCGCGTAGAGCCCGGGTCTTCGCGTGGGCGGCCGACCCGTCATCGGCGAGGACTTCCAGGAGCTGACGGCTGCTCGGCCCCACGTCGATCGTGTGCGGCATCGTGTGTGGCCGGGGCGGGCGAACGGGCGTGTTCGTCCCGGCCCTCATCCTCCAGCGCGCCCAGGGCTCGGAGCGCCACCATCGAGGCCGGTCCCCGCCGAGACGATCCCGTGCGACATCGGCCAGGTCGTCCCACCACTCGGCAGGCCAGAGATCCGCCACCGACTCCAGTACGTCGGCCCAGTGCTCGCCCTCGCGGACGTAACCCCGCAGCCCTTCACGCGCCTCGACCGATCCCGCCAAGGCCAGCAGCTCCAGAATCCCGGTGGCCCGCTCGCAGTCGTCACCGTCCCCTGCCAGCAGCGCGAACACCGGATCCAGGGGGAGCTCCAACTCCCGGATCAGGCGCGCGAGATAGAGGTGGCGGTCGTCCACGATCGTGTCCCACCGCCAGTCCTGCCGCACGACCTCGTACACCAGCTCGGCCGATGTCTCCGGTTCGTCGAGCGCCCGCAACGCGCCCAGGCCCCGTCCCCGTTGCAGCAGACCCTTGAGCGAGCGCGGCGAGGCATACACGGGGTCGCCCGCGGATTCGTCAGTCATCGCCGCGAAGCCTGCCGGAGACCCCCCACCGGCAACCAGCGAATTTCGCGCGGGACCCGCCCCTACGGCAGGTCGCGTCCGCCCGTGAGACGCCCCCCACCGAGGAGGAACTCCCCGCCCACGGCCAGTGGGCGGGCGCGGGCGGGGATGAAACCGGCCCGCGCCCGCGCCACCTACGTCACGGCATCACGGCAGCACGGCGTGGCGTCACGGCTTGCGGGCGAGGCCGCCGTGTTCGGCGATGACGTCCGGGGCCGGGTCGATGGGGTCCGGGCGCCAGAGGGGGACCGAGACGACGCCGGGCTCCAGGAGTTCCAGGCCGTCGAAGAACGAGGTGATCTCGTCGACGGTGCGCAGGTTGTACGGTACGGCGCCACTCTCGTTGTACGCGTCCTGTGCCTGCTCGAAGACCGGGTCGATGCCTCGCGAACCGTCGTTGATGGAGAGGTAGCTGCCGGAGGGCAGTGCCCCCATCAGGTGGGTGACGATGGAGCGCGCCTGGTCGTACGTGGCGACATGGCCCAGGATGTTGCTGAGGATGAGGGCGGTGGGTCGGCTGAAGTCCAGTGTGTCGGCGGCGGCCTCGAGGATGCGGTCCGGGTCGAGCACATTGGAGTCGACGTAGGAGGTCGCCCCCTCCGGCGTGGAGTAGAGCAGTGCGCGGGCGTGCGCCAGGACCAACGGGTCGTTGTCGACGTAGACGATCCGGGCCTCGGGGGCGATCCGCTGGGCGACCTCATGGGTGTTCTCGGCGGTCGGCAGGCCCGTTCCGACGTCCAGGAACTGGCGTATGCCCGCCTCGGCGACCAGGTACGTGATGTTGCGGCGCAGGAACGCGCGGCTGCTGCGGGCGATGGTCACGATGCCGGGGAACACGGCGGTGTACGCGTCACCGGCCTGCTCGTCGACGGGGTAGTTGTCCTTACCGCCCAGCCAGTAGTTCCAGATACGGGCCGAGTGCGGCACCGAGGTGTCGATCTTCTGATGCGCCGCCGGTCCGGGGGTGGTCGCGTGGTCGGTCATGTCTACCGTCCGTCTTTCAGCCGAAGCGAGGAGTTCCGGTCACAACTTACGGCCCGACACCCGTGTTACGTACGTCAGTTCATATTTCCGGGGGGTCCCCAGCAGGGTTTTACGGACACCGGTACCTGTTCGAGCGACCAGCGGTCCACGACTCGCTGGCGACAAGGCGATACGGAGATCCCCCCAGGGGAACTTCTTGGCTCGAACAGGCGTCCTTCGAGTTGAGGCTGGACACACCTGGTGTGCGCGATGGAAGTGAGTTGCCATGACGACGAACGACCCGACCAAGCTGGAGACCACCCTGGCCGACGGCCGGCGCATGACCCTGTCGCTGCCTCCGACGGACGCGGGATGGGCCGCCGACGGCATCAAGGCGCTCCGGGTCGTCCCGCCCACGCACACCGGCCGAGGCGAAGAGCCTCCGGCCCTTCCCGAGCGCCCCGCGCTGCCCCTCGAGGTGGCCCTGCTCGGCCTGGGCGCCTAGCCGGAGCGGAGCCTTTTCGTCGAGCGACTGCGAGGTGGACGAGGTCGGGCCGGTGGTCGAGTCCCCGTTCGCTGAGCAGCCGGGCGGGTGGATGCCGTGGCGTCCACCCGCCCGGTGGCCGTTGAGTGCTATGGCCCGGCCTGGTCGCCGGAGTCGTAGACGGAGATCTCGGTGAGGGTCGGCGTGTACTGCTCCGTGGCGATCTGCCCGGTCAGCGCCACCCGGAGCCGGGAGGTCGTGATGTCGCCGAAGCCGGTCACGGTGAGGTCGTGACCGATGCCGGTGTCGCGGGTCGCGAAGGTGACCCACCGGCTGCTTCCGGCGTCCCACCGCTGCAGGTCGAACGACCGCACTCGCGGGTTGGTGCCCGAGTCGGTGTACTCGTCCAGGTAGACCTCGTCGAAGGTGGTGTCCGCGCCGAAGTCGATATCGAGGGTGAGGGGGTAGGTGGCGTCGTCGGCGGCGGCCCAGCGGGTGGTGAGGCTGCCGTCGGTCAGCTTGTCGGCGGTGAGTGTGCCGTTCGCCCCGGTGTGGGTCGAGCTCGCGGTGGCCGGTTTGCCGAGGGCGAGGTCGACCCGGTTGTCGGCCTCCTCCTCGATGGGATCGTCGTCGACGGGGTTCGGGACCATCGGACCGATGCGGGTCTCGGCCATGCCGATGTCCGGTGCGTCGCCGTAGTAGATGTGGGCGCCGAGGAAGTCGTCGGTGCCCAGATGCGGGTTGTACCGGCCGGCGTCGACGAGCGGCGAGTCGTCACGCAGCGCGAAGTGCGCGGCGGCTTCCCGGATGCGGTTCACGCCCACCCCGGTGACGTAGTCGGCGGGGTCACCGACGAACCGTGGGTCGGTCCGTAGCCCTCTCGGGTCGGCCGGTTCCTGGGTCGAGTGGGTGCCGCCGGCCTCGTAGTAGTCGTTGTTGGCGAACACGGCCTGCCGCAGGGCGCCGGTCCGGCGATACCACGTGGTCGGCTTCGTCTTCGAGGTGTTGTAGAAGATGTTGTTGAGGAAGTAGACGCGGCTCAGGAACGTCTCGTCGTGGACGTGGTCGAGGTCGGCGCCGTCGTAGACGAAGGTGTTGTTCGTGAAATACGTCGGCGAGTAATTCGTCGACAGCATGTTCTTCACCAGCACGCCGTTGTCGTTGACGCTCAGGTTGTAGCGCGCTGTCGAATTCGAGCTGTTGCCCATGTAGGCCATCCAGCCCGCCGCGTTGTCGTGCGAGTAGTTGAACTGGTACGTGACATTGAAGTTCGTGTACTCGAGGTCCCAGGGCGTGCCGTCGTACTCGTTGTCCGGGCCGCCGTAGACCTCGTTGAACTGCATGACCGAGTCGGCGCCGGCCCACAGATAGAGCGCGCAGGACACCGCGTCGTAGCGCTCCAGATAGCCGTTCACCTCGTTGTACTCGACCGTCATGTTCTTGGTGTTGGCGAGCTGGATCGCGCCCTGGCCGATGCTCTCGGCGTAGTTGTGGCCGATGTGGACATCACGGCTGTACAGATCACGCGTGCGCACCCACAACTGCTCCCAGCCCTCGTGCCACTTGCCGCTCTCGTCGTACTGACCGGCGTCCGCGCCGTCGGCCGCGAACCAGTTGAACGCGAACTGAACGGCGTGCAGTTCGACGTTCTCGAAGGTGTTGTTCTCGATCCGGACGTCCTTGAAGTAATAGCCGCCGGTGCCGTAGTCCTTGTAGCTGCGGCTGCCGAAGACCTGGAAGTCGACGGCGCCGTAATGGATTCTCTGCCAGTGACTCGGGCCGTCGAGGTTGTGGACGAACACGTTCGAGACGCGGAAGTGGTCCATGATGCTGTCCGCGCCGTTGGACAGGAGGTCGGCGTTGATCGAGACCATGATTCCGTCGCGGACGTACGTCCCCGTGGTGATGTCGGTCGCGAAGTCGTCGTCGTTGGACAGCTCGACGTTGTTGATGTCCCAGTACTGCTGATTGCGCAGCACGATGGCACCGGTCAGCCCGACGGTCGCGGGATTCTTCGTACCGTCCGCCTTGAACGGGCTCGGCACCTCGCCGTTCGTCGCGATGTACGGCCGGCCCGCGCCCGGGTCGCCGTACGCCGAGATGGTGATCGGCCTGCCCGCGCTGCCCGACCCCTTCGGCCACAACTGCTCGTCCTGCCACTCCTCACCGGCCTTGAGCAGGATGCGGTCACCGGGCCCGAACGTCGTCGCGTTCGCCTTGGCCAGGGTGCGCCAGGCGGTGCTCGGCGAGGTCCCGGCCGCGCTGTCGCGACCACGCGTGGCGTCGATGAAGTAGTCCCTGCCGCCGGTCGTGTTCGGCGTGTTGCCCGGCCAGGACGGCTTGACCTTGACGGGGGCGCGGTGCGGGGCCGTGGTGGCGTGCGCGGCGGGCACGAGCGCTCCGACGAGCAGCGCGGCGAGCAGGGCGACGAAGCCCACGTACAGCGTCCGTGTCGGGGGTGGTCCGGTGTCGAGGCGTCTCATTGCTGCACATCCTCTGCGTTGATGGCACCCAACGCCGAGACGTCGACATCGATGTCGCTGTCGTCGACCCGGCGCTGGAGGTACTGGTCGAACTTCTCCTCGACGAGCGACTGCCGGATCCGCTGGGAGTACGCGGCGAACGCCTTGTCCTCGTCGACGCTCCTGCCGTCGAGCTCGTAGTAGGTGATCTGGCCGGTGCCCGTGACGGGAGCGGAGACCTCGCCCGTCCTGAGCTTGCCGAGCACCGCCATGAGGTCCTGGTCGTGCGTGTTCAGCCCGGTGGAACCACTGCCGTCGTACGTGTCGGTCGTGAGCCTCGCGCCGGGTTCTTCGGGCGCGACGTCCGCGAGGCCCTTGGCCGCGGCCACACGTCGCTGGAGCCCGGCGGCGTAGTCCTCGGCGGCGTCGGCCGGCACCGGGACAACAAGCTTCGCGTACGTGTACGTGGTCGCGTTGGCGCTCCAGGCGTCCCGGTCGCTGTCGAACGCGTGCCGGACGTCGGCGTCGGTGACCCGGAGGGGGCCGTCGGCGTTCGCGCCGAGCCGTTTCTTCAGGCTGGTGGTGAGCTCGGTCAGCCGGTGTGTGTAGTACTCGTCGGGGGAGAACTCCGTGACGCCGTAGACGGTCCGGCCCGCGGCGACGGCCTTGGCCCGGGACTCGTTCTCCCTCGCCAACTCGGCCAGGAAGTCCGCGTGGTCCACCGAGTCGACGAGCCCCTGCTCCTCGGCGAGGACGAGGGTGCTCTTGTCCCGCCAGATCTCGTCGAGCGCACGGCCTTCGAGACGCTGCAGCGCGGTCCTGTCACCGGCCTTCGCGTTCCAGTCGATCGTGCCGCGCAGGTCGTACTCGTTGCGCAGCTCGTTCCGCACGGTCGGGGCGAGCCGCCGCATGTGGAAGAGCAGTTCGTCGCGGGTCACGGGGTGCCCGTCGAGGGAGGCGACCCGACTGTCGCTCTCGCTGTTGCCGAGCACCGTCACTCCGGTGACGACCAGCGCGGCGAGCGCGAGGCCCGCGCCGGCGATCAGGACGACGGCTCGACGGGACGGTCTGTGGGAGACGCTCGGTCTGTGGGAGGCGCTCGGTCTGCGGGAGGCGCTCGACTTGCGCGAAGTGCCTGGCTTACGCGAGTTGGTCGGCTTACGCGAGTTGGCCGGCTTACGGGATGTGCCCTGCCTGGGCAACGTTTCCTTCATGACGCAGCCCCTATCGCCGCCACTCGGACCAGGACGGGCGTGTCCCGGGATTGGGCCACCTCGGCCCGTACGGCGTCGACCTCGGTCGGCGGGAACGTCAGGATGCGCTGGTATCCCACCGACTTCGCCTCGGTGAGCGTCGTCCACCGACCGTCCCGGAAACCCCGTACGACAACGTGCTCGACGCGCTGCCCCCGCGTGATGTCCTCGCCGAGGACGACCGCCTCGACCGGGTGGGGCCGAGTGAAGGTGAGTGTCACCGCCGTCAAGGGAGTCGCGTCGCCCGGGGCGCCGGACGAGACCGTCACCGCCGCCTCGATCCGCCGTGCCCGGAAGTCCTCGATCCGCCGGCCCAGCCCCTCCAACACCGCCACGTCGGTGTCCCGTACGAGCCCGTCCCTGGCCGGCGGGACGTTGAGCAGGAAACAGGAGTTGCCGCCGACCGAGCGCAGATAGACGGTGAACAGCTCGTCCACGGAGCGGACCTCGCCGTCCTCGGCCGGATGGTGGAACCAGCCGGGCCGGATCGAGGTGTTGACCTCGGCCGGGTACCAGACGAGGTCGTCCTCGTGCCCGGCCAGCGCGGCACGGCTGCCCAGGTCGCGCTCGTCGCTGCGGACGAGGCGGGCGAAGGCCCCGTCGTCCGCCTGCTGCGAGCGGTCCGCGGTCCGCTCCGCGTCCCGCAGGGCGCGCGGCACCACGCTCCACTCGTCGGGGCGGGTGTCCCCGGCCTCGTTGCCGCACCAGCGGACGTCGGGGCCGCACACGCTGATCACCGCGTCCGGCTGCAGCTCGCGGACCACCGCGTAGTACCGCTCCCAGTCGTAGACCTGGCGCCTGCCGTTCGGGCCCTCGCCGTTCGCGCCGTCCAGCCAGACGGAGAACACCGGCCCGTACCGGGTGAGCAGTTCGGTGAGCTGGGCGACGTAGAAGTCGTCGTACGCCGTGCCGGAGCCGTACGACGCCTCGGTGCGGTCCCAGGGGGAGAGATAGATCCCGAACCGCAGTCCGTGCCGCCGGGCCGCGTCGGCGACCTCCGCGACCACGTCGCCCCGGCCGCCCCGCCACGGCGACGCGGCGACCGAGTAGGACGTGACGTCGCTCGGCCAGAGGCAGAACCCGTCGTGGTGCTTGCAGGTGAGGATCACCCCGGTCATCCCGGCGCTCTTCAGCGCCGCGACCCACTGGTCGGGATCGAGTCCGGCCGGGTCGAACAACGCGGGGTCGTCGTGTCCCTCGCCCCACTCCCGGTCCGTCATCGTGTTCATGCCGAAGTGGATGAAGCCGTAGAACTCCATGGCCTGCCAGGCGAGTTGGCGCTCGCTGGGCCGCACCGAGGCCAGAACCTGTCCGGACACGGCGGCCGCGGTCACCGGAACCGCCGGTTGTACGAGGCGAGCAGGGCCAGCAGCCCGGCCAGCGCGGCGAGCATGACCAGGAGGTTTCCCCACCCGACCGTCGTGCGCGCGGTGACGACGAGCGTGACGCACGCCGCCGCGACGAGCGTACGGACGGCGACGAGCAGCGCCGTACGCGTCGATTCCTTCATGTTCGGCATGTTCGGTTTCCTTCCGCTGATGCCGCGGGGGCTCACAGCCGCAGGGGTCGGTCAGCCCTTCACTCCGCCGGATGCCATTCCCTCGATGAGCCGGCGCTGGATGACCGCGTAGAGGAGGAGGACGGGAACGATGACGATGACCATCCCGGCGTAGAGGCGCCCGTAGTCGGCCGCCGCCTTCTGCGCGGTGAACAGGTTGAGCAGGCCGACCTGCAGGGTCTTGCCCTCGCCGGGGAGCAGGGTGAGCGCGATGATGAAGTCGTTCCAGTAGGCCAGGAAGTTGAAGAGGATCACGGTGGTGACCGCCGGACGCGCCATCGGCAGCATGACGGTGGTCATGATCCGGAAGCGCGAGGCCCCGTCCAGCGCGGCGGCCTCCTCGTACTCGACCGGGATCGACCGGAAGTACGCGGTGAGCAGATAGATGGTGAACGGGATCGACGTCGCCGCGTAGACGAGTGACAGGACGGCCGGGTTGTCGATGAAGAAGCCGCCGGGGAAGACGTCGATGAGGGAGCGGTCCCAGTCGACGAGCATGAGGAAGATCGGTACGACGATGTAGTTGACGTTGACGAAGAGGCCGGCCAGGAGCGCGAGTTCCACGAGGCGGCGGCCCCGGAACTCGTAGCGGGCGATGACGTAGGCCGCCGGCACGGAGACCGCCAGGACGAACACCAGCCCGAGCGCCGTGACGAACACCGAGGTCAGGAAGTACTGGCCCATGTGCGCGGTGACGAACGCGTCGACGTAGTTCTGGAAGTGAAGGCTCTTCGGCAGCGTCCAGGGGCTGCCGAAGAACTCGCTCTTCCGCTTGAGCGAGGCGAGCAGCACCCAGGCGACCGGCACCGCGATGGCGAGCGCGAGGGCGACGACGAGAACGTGGGTGAGCACCCGACCGGCGCGTGGGCGGTCGGTGCGCGGGCGGGGCGAGTTGATCGTGGTCATGGTGTCTGTCCTCAGAGCTCTCAGAACTGGAGGGGCTCGCGCCGCGTCGCCCGGCTCACCAGGAGCGACACGAGGAACGAGAACGCGAAGATGACGACACCGATGGCCATGCCGTAGCCGTACGACGAGTTCGTGTACGCCTGCTTGTACATGTAGCTCAGCAGGACCTCGGAGGAGCCGTCGGGCCCGCCGCCCGTCATCGCGCGGACGAGGACGAAGCTGAGGTTGACGGCGCTCATGATGAAGAAGGTCAGCGTGGTGCGGAGGTTCTCCCAGATCAGCGGCAGCGTGAGGGCGAAGAACTGCCGGGCGGGGGAGGCACCGTCGAGCGCGCTCGCCTCGTAGAGCTCCTCCGGGATGCCGGCCATGCTCGACATGTAGAGGACCATGTAATAGCCCAGCGACTGCCACACCATCGCGATGGCGACGGAGTAGAGCACGACCTTCTGGTCGCCGAGCCAGACCTGTTGCAGACCGTCGAGCGACAGCAGCCGGAGCGTGCCGTTGAGCAGGCCGTTCTCCTGGTCGTACATGGCGGAGAAGATCGCGGCGATCACCACCACCGAGAGCACGTTCGGAATGTAGAGCACGAACCGGTACAGGTTCCGGCCGCGCAGCCGTTGCCGGGTCATGATCGCGGCGAGGAACAGGCCCATGCCCATCGTCACGACGGTCACCACGACCAGCAGCGCGATCGTGTTCTGGAACGCCCGCACGAACTGCTGGTCGTCGAGGAGATGGCGGAAGTTGTCGAGCCCCACGAAACGCATGTCCGGGGAGAACCCGCTCCAGGTGTAGAGCGACATCCGGAACACGTTCACGGTCGGCACGATCATGAACACCGCGAACAGCACCGACGCGGGCAGCAGACAGACGAGCACGAACCGCGTGTCGGCGCGTCGACGGACCCGAGGTCGGGCGCCGCGGGAATTCCCGGCGGACGGCGCCGCTTCGGACTTCGAGATGCCGTCAGCCGAACTCGGGGGTGGAGTGGCGGGGGGCGTCGCGGTGCCTGTCCTCACCTCAGCTGCCCGCCTGCCGCAGCTTCTCGCTCGCCTCGTTCAGCGCGGACTGCCACTTGTCCTCGGTGGTGTCGCCGCTGACGATGCTGTTGGCGGTGTCGAAGAGCGTGGCCTTGATGTCGACGCCCTCGACGGGCGCGGTGCTCGCGAAACCGCCCACCAGCGCGGCGACCTTCGGGTCCTCGTACACCTTGTAGAACTCGGCGTTCTCCGCCGACAGGCTGTTCGCGATGCCCTCGACGGGCTGGATCGCGTTCGACTCGGCGAAGATCTTCGCCGCCTCGTCGGAGTACAGGTAGGCGATGAACTTCTTCGCCGCGTCCTTCTGCCGGGCCGCGCTGGGCACCCACACCGACTCGACCGACGTCGTGATGTACCGCTTGCCGCCCGAAGTGACCGCCGGCAGCGGTGTCAGGCCCCACTGGAAGCCG
The DNA here is from genome assembly GCF_024612015.1 of Streptomyces sp. CA-210063. Classification (NCBI taxonomy): domain Bacteria; kingdom Bacillati; phylum Actinomycetota; class Actinomycetes; order Kitasatosporales; family Streptomycetaceae; genus Streptomyces; species Streptomyces sp. CA-210063. The sequence continues at coordinate 467,986 of NZ_CP102512.1, read as the reverse complement.
TCCGCGCGCGGCGCGTCCGCCATCTCCCCGACGATCCAGGTGCCGTTCGGCATGAACAACGCCTTGTTGTCGAGGACCAGCTGCTGGTTCTTGGTGAAGTCCTGCTCATTCGCGTAGCCCACGGTCGCCGGCGCGGCGTACCCGAGCAGCTTGGTGGTGATGTCGAGCGCCTTCCGAGCGTTCGCCGACTTCCAGACGTCCTTCTTGTACGTCATGACGTCGGTGTAGAACTGCTCCCCGCCGACATCGGCGAGGAGCGCGAAGAAGTACGAGTCGAGGTACCCGGCGGTCGGATAGGTGAACAGCGGTATGCCCTGCTTCTTCGCCGTGTCACCGAGCGCGAACATCTCGTCCCAGGTGCCCGGGACCTTCCAGCCCTTCTGCTCGAACAGGCCCTTGTTGTGGAAGAGCCCGGTCGGCGCGTAGTACATCGGCATCAGATAGGTCTGGTCCGTGCCGTACGGGTTGGTGTTGAGGTTCCCGACGATGCCCTCGGTGAGCTTGTCCCCGACGGTGGTGTCCTCACCGGGGACCTTCTCCTTGAGCACCGGGGTCAGGTCTTCGAGGGCCTTGTCCTTGACCAGGGTCTCGGTGAGGGCGGCCTTGCGGCCCTGGCCGAGCACCACGACGTCCGGGTACCGCCCCGCCTTCATGTTCGGGGTGATCTCGTCCTCGATGCTCTTCGAGATCTGCAGCTGGACATCGATGTCGGGGTGCGAGGCCTCGTACGCCTTGATGACCTGCGTGTACATGTCCCGGCCGTAGCCGCCTTCGAGGGCGGCGACCTGGAGAACCGTCCTGCCGGAGTCCGAGCCGCTCCCGCCGGCCGAGCAGCCGGCGAGCAGTCCGAGCACTGTGACCGCGGTGCCCGTGCGGACGAGCGATCTCCTCATGCCGTGTCCTTCCCGTGGACGGTTGCCCACCTGGCTGCGAGCGGTGGAGCAGGTCCGAGGCCGGCCCCGTCGGGGGCCACGCCACCGGGACGCCGCGCCACCGCGCCCGAGATCTGGATCACATGATGATCCGGTGTTGTTACGGTGGCACCGATAACATGGCGGCGCAAGGGGCCCATGAGAGGCAATCGGCGAACGGTCGGGACGGAGTCCGGTCCGAGAGCGGCGGTGCAGGGTCAGGCAGAGCGCGGCGGTGCGGTGGAGGCGCGTACCGTCAGTGACGCGGTGACCACGGACGTGTCGACATCGGCTTCGTCACCCAGCAGCAGGGCGACGGCCGCCGCGCCGTAGCGGTAGAAGTCCTGCCGGACGGTCGTCAGCGGGGGAGCGGAGTAGGCCGCCAGGGCGATGTCGTCGACGCTCACGATGGACACGTCGTCGGGCACCGACCGGCCCCGCTCGTGCAGCGCGCGGATCACCCCGAAGGCCATCTCGTCACTGGCGACGAAGACCGCCGTGACCTCCGGGATCATCGCGATGATCTGCCCCTGCCGGTAGCCCGAGTCGGGCGACCAGTCGCCCTCCAGGATCGGCGGCGCCTCGATCCCCGCCGCGGCAAGGCACTCCTGCCAGCCCTGCCGCCGCCGGCGCGCCTCGATCCACTCGTCCGGCCCGGCGAGGTGCCAGACCTGACGGTGCCCCAGGTCGAGCAGATGCTGTGTGGCGACCCGGCCCGCCTCCTGCTGGTCGATCCCGAGCACCCGGGCACCCGCCGTCCGCGAGCCGTCGAGGGTGACGGTCGGGATGTCGCGGGTGATCTCCTCCATCTTCCGCGTCACGGAGATGAGCGGTACGGCGATGACGAAGCCGTCGACGCCCTGGTCGGCCAGCTTGGACAGGGACTGCTCCATCAGGCCGGTGTCCAGCGCGGCGATGGTCGCGATGCTCACCGCGTACCCGGCGGCGCCGGCGGCCGCCTCGACACCGGCGGTCACCGCCGAGCGCGAGTAGTACCCGCCGGACGCCAGCAGCACGAGTCCGATGGTGTGGCTGCGCCCCGAGGAGAGCGCCCTGGCGGCGCTGTTGAACCGGTACCCGACCTGCTCCACCGCCACGAGCACACGCCGCCGGGTCTCGGGGTTGACGTTCGGTGAGCCGCGGAGCGCACGCGAGACGGTCTGCGCCGACACCCCGGCGGCCCGGGCCACGTCGGCCATGCTCGGCTGCCTGAGCCTCGCGGTCTCGTCGGTCATGGCGCTCCTCTCCCGCGGCCGGCCCGCGGTGTCGTTCACCGATTCTATCGACCTTGTTACACATGGCACCGATAACATAGGCTCACCTCGTGACTGAGCCGTCCACGACCCACCTCTCTCCGGCCCACACCACCACCGATACGTCGGCCCGCGGCGCGAGCGATACGGCGGGCGACCGCGCGACCGAGGCGGCGGCGGACGCGGCGGGCAGCGCCGTCACCGGGGCCCTCACCTGGGGTGGGCGCCGCCTGTACCGGCACGGCGTGCCCCATCGCATCCTCTCCGGGGCACTGCACTACTTCCGCGTCCATCCGGACCTCTGGCGGGACCGGATCCGCCGCCTCGCCGACCTCGGACTCAACACGGTCGACACCTATGTACCGTGGAACTTCCACCAGCCCCGCGAGGACGAGCCGCCACACTTCGACGGCTGGCGGGACATCGAACGGTTCATCCGCACGGTGGGGGAGGAGGGCCTCGACGTCATCGTCCGGCCCGGCCCCTACATCTGCGCGGAGTGGTCCAACGGCGGCCTGCCCAGCTGGCTCACCGCCCGCGACGCCGCGATCCGCAGCTCGGACCCGGCGTTCACCTCCGCCGTCGGCCACTGGTTCGACGACCTGGTCCCCCGCATCGCCGCACTCCAGGCCGCTGCGGGCGGTCCGGTCGTGGCCGTCCAGATCGAGAACGAGTTCGGCAGCTACGGCGACGACCACGCCTACCTCAGCTGGAACCGCCGGGCCCTGTCCGAACGGGGCATCCGCGAGCTGCTGTTCACCGCCGACGGCCCCACCGACCTCATGCTGGACGGCGGCACCCTGCCCGGCACCCTGACGGCCGTCACCCTGGGCTCCAAGCCCGACGCCGCCCGCCGGCTCCTCGCGGCCCGGCGCCCCGACGAACCGTTCGTGGTCGCGGAGTTCTGGAACGGCTGGTTCGACCACTGGGGCACACGGCACCACGTCCGTGGCGTGGACAGCGCGGTCCACACCCTGAGCGGCATCGTCGCCGACGGCGGCAGCGTGAGCGTCTACATGGCACACGGCGGCACCAACTTCGGCCTCTGGGCGGGCGCCAACGACCACGAGGGCCGCCTGCGGCCCGTCGTGACCAGCTACGACTCCGACGCGCCCATCGCCGAGGACGGCAGCCTCACCCCCAAGTTCCACGCCGTACGCGAGGCACTCGGCGCACGGGGGCCGATCCGGTCGCCCGCGCGGATGCCGACGCTCCCACCGGCCCGTGTCCCGCTGGTCCACCGTGCCGACCTGCTCGCCGGCCTCCGTGCCGTACCGGCTCGGACCACGACGGCCCCACGCCCCGCCTCGTTCGAACAACTCGGCCTCGACGCGGGCATGGTCCTGCACACCGCGCACCCGCGCATCCCGGCGGGCGAGCACCGACTCGTCCTCACCGATGTACGCGACCGGGCTCTGGTCCTCGCCAACGGCACGCTCGTCGGTGTCGCCTCTGCCGACTCCCCGGAACTCCGTGTCGACGGAACCGGTGACGTCGTACGGCTGGAGATCCTCGTCGAGAACCTCGGCCGGGTGAACTACGGTCCGGGCATCGGCGGGCACAAGGGCCTGCTCGGCCCGGTCCTCATCGACCGGCGCATGGTGCAGGGGTGGGACAGCACACCGGTCGCACTGCAGGAGTGGTCCGACGCGGAGCTGGCCGACGCGATCGCCGCCGGGTCCCCGTCCCCGCACGTCGCCGGGTCCCCGTCCCCGCACGCCGCCGGGCCCGCGACCGCGCACACGGGGTTCGCCGTCGCGGAGCTGCACGTCGACGCGCCCGCGGACACCTTCCTCGCACTGCCGGGATCGGGCCGCGGCCTCGTCTGGGTCAACGGCTTCCTCCTCGGCCGCTACTGGGAGATCGGACCGCAGGTCACGCTGTACTGCCCGGCACCACTGCTGCGTGTCGGCGAGAACACGGTCACCGTCCTCGAACTGGAACGGCTCGGCGGGGTACTGGAGTTGAGGGATCGTCCTGAGCTGGGACCGCCGGAGGAGTACGTCGAGGAGTTCGACTGAGCCGGCGGCAGCCGGCCGCAGCCGGTGACAACGCTGATGCGAGGGGATCACGGGGTCTGACACATGGGGTAGATCTGCCGACGCCCGCGCGATGCCGACGCCTGCGCGAACTCGTGGAATGGAGCTGAGCGGAATGGAGCGGAGTGGGATGGATGCCTGAGGGATGGGAGTGGGACCGCACACTGTTCCAAGGGAGCGCCGCCTATTACGAGCGCGGCCGGCTCCCGTACGCGCCGGGCTTCGCCGACGCGCTCGCCGAGGCCCTCGATCTGGACGGCCGGGGCAGACTCCTCGACGTCGGCTGCGGCCCGGGCATCGTCCTGCTCCCGATGGCGCGGTTCTTCACGGAGGCGGTCGGCGTCGACCCGGACGAGGACATGCTGGCCGAGGCCGAGCGACAGGCCGGGCGCCGAGGGGTGACCAACGCCCGCTGGGTGGCCGCCCGGGCCGAGGACCTGCCGGCGGGACTGGGGGAGTTCCGGGTCGTGGTGTTCGCCCAGTCCTTCCACTGGACGGACCGCGATCGGGTCGCGGCGACGGTACTGGAGATGCTGGAGCCGGGCGGCGCGTTCGCCCACATCAGCGACCTCAAGGACCCGCTCCCCGAACCGCCGCCCCTGCCGTTGACCGCGCCCCCGTACGACCAAGTAAGTGACCTGGTACGCCGATACCTGGGCCCGGTGCGCCGCGCCGGACAGGGAATGCTCGTCAACGGCACGCCGAACCGGGAGGACCTCGTCATCGCCGGCGCCGGATTCGGCAACTTCCAACGACGTGTCGTGCCCGCCGGGGACGTGGTCACCCGCACCACGGACGACATCGTCGCGTGGACGTTCTCCCGATCCGACTCCGCGCCACACCTGTTCGGTGACAGGCTGAACGACTTCGAGCGGGATCTGCGCGCGCTGCTGGAGCGGGCAGCCCCTGACGACCGTTTCGCAGAACGTCTTCCGGCAACCGAGATCAGGACGTGGCGAAAGCCACGCGCCTGACAACTGGTGCGGGAACGTGCCCCGCGGTGAGCACTGCCCAGGTGAGCGGGCTCATGCCGTAGAAGTGGCGCCGGCAGGTCAGGGGTACCGGGGGACAGGTAGGCTCGGCGCGTCCAGGGTGCCGGCAAGCTCTGGGCGTCCACCGGCGGCCGCGCCCACCTAGTGCCGCGTCAGCCAAGGTTCGCCCCGTCGCGACGCCCGGCACGTACTCTCGCCGCACCGGCCGAAAGCCCAAGTACGTCCAGTACGAGGACTTCCGGCCGGCACGCCGAGAGCACGCACCGGACGCCGCTCCTTGACGGGCAAACCTTGGCTGACGCGGCACTAGCTCCTGCTCGGAGTGGGGTCCGTCTCATGACGGGTGGCCGCCGGTCCAGATGCTGGAAGGAACCAACGAGATCATGCGCGTCCTCGTGGCCCGGGGCCTGACGGAGGCAGTCGCTACGGAGGCAGTGGGATGACCGGCAGCGAAGAACCCGTCCTGCTGCACACCGCCGGCCGGGCCGCCCACATCACCCTCAACCGTCCGAGGGCCATCAACGCCCTCAACCACGCCATGGTGCGGCGCATCGACGAGGCACTGACCGCCTGGGAGCACGACCCCACGGTGGAGACCGTCGTCCTCACCGGCGCGGGGGAGCGCGGTCTGTGCGCGGGCGGCGACATCCGCGTCGTCCACGACGACGCCCGCGACGGCGACGGCACCGTCGCGGCCGCGTTCTGGCGCGACGAGTACCACCTCAACGCCCGTATCGCCCGCTACCCCAAGCCCTACGTCGCCGTCATGGACGGCATCGTCATGGGCGGCGGCGCCGGCGTCTCCGCGCACGGCAGCGTCCGTGTCGTCACCGAGCGGTCGAGGATCGCCATGCCCGAGACCGGCATCGGCTTCGTCCCGGACGTCGGCGGCACCCATCTCCTGGCCCGCGCCCCGGGCGAACTCGGCACCCTCCTCGCCCTCACAGGCACGCGGATCGGCGCCGGTGACGCCCTGCTGTGCGGCCTCGCCGACCACTACATACCGTCCGCCGAGCTCCGGCGGTTCGTCGACGACCTGGCCGACCTGCCCGTACGGGAAGTCCTCGACCGCCATGTGCGGCCCGCCCCTCAGGGGGAGTTGGCCGGACGACGGGAGTGGATCGACTCCTGCTTCGCCGCCGACACGGCCGAGGAGATCCTCCGCCGGCTGCTCGCCCACGGCGACCCGGCGGCGAAGGAGACCGCGGAGACCCTGCTCGCCAAGTCACCCACCGCCGTCAAGGTCACCCTGGCCGCCCTGCGCCGCGCCCGGCGGCTCGGCTCCCTGGAACGGGTGCTGGACCAGGAGTACCGCGTCTCCTGCGCCGCCCTGACCACGCCCGACCTGGTCGAGGGCATCCGCGCCCAGGTCATCGACAAGGACCGCGACCCCCGCTGGTCCCCGGCCGCCCTCGCCGACGTCACCGGCACCGACGTGGAACGCTTCTTCGAGCCGCTCGGCGAACACGAACTCGGCCTCACCGGGCCCTGACACCACCGAGCAGACGGCCCGCTGACCCAACGGGTTCCAGAATCAGCCGGCACTAGGCTTCTGCCATGACCGACCTCTCCCCTGACATACGGATCAGACCTGGCGGCCCGGCCGACGCACCGGCCGTCCTCGGCATGCTCGACTCGGCGGTGGCCTGGATGAACGCCCGCGGCAACACCGAGCAGTGGGGCACGATTCCGTATTCACGGCGGCCCGGCGGGGTGGAGCGGGTCGAGCGGTACACGACGGAGAACGCCCCGTACATCGCTGAGTCGGACGGAACACCCGTCGGAGCCCTCGTGCTGGACTCCGGCCCCAGCCCGCAGATGCCGATCGCACCGGCCGGCGAACCCGAGCGGTACGTCCGGCTGCTGGTCTCCGACCGGCGGTACGCCGGTATGGGCATCGGCGCGGCGCTGCTGGCCCACGCCGTCGAGGAGACCCGGCGGGCCGGCGTACGGCTCCTGCGTGTCGACTGCTGGGCGGGCGGCGGAGGCCAACTGGTCGCGTTCTACGAGCGCAACGGCTTCACCCCCACCGACCGCTTCCTCTCCGACACCTGGCCGGGACAGGTCCTGTCCCGCCGGGTCACCTGACGCCGTCCATCCCGGGTTAGGCGACCCGGACTCGCGGGCCGTCGACGGCGGCCGGCTCGTCCGCCGTACGGACTACGAGTTCCTCATATCGCCCCGTGCCCACGAACCCCTGAGCCATGAGGGCACCGTCGTGATCGACTACCGGACGGTCCAGGAAACCCGGACACGGGTCAGTGGGGAATGCCGTCGATGAGGTTCCGCGCGCCTTGGCGGAGCAGGGCCACCGCGACGGAGGTGCCGAGGGTCGCCGGATCGAGTCGGCCGGCCCATTCGTGGGCGTTGAGGACGGTCTTGCCGTCCGGGGTGAACACGGAGGCGCGCAGGGAGAGTTCGCCGTTGCGTTCGGTGCGGGCGAATCCGGCGATCGGGCTGTTGCAGTGCCCCTGCAGGACGTGCAGGAACATGCGTTCCGCGAGGGTTTCGCGATGGGTGTCGGGGTCGCCGAGCCCGCTGACCGTGTCGATGGTGTCGGCGTCGTCCTCGCGGCACTGGAGCGCCAGGACGCCCGCGCCGATCGGCGGCATCATCGTCTCGACGGACAGGATCTCGCTGATCACATCCGCGCGCCCGATCCGCTCCAGCCCGGAGGCCGCCAGCAGCAGGGCGTCCGCCTCGCCGGCGTGGAGCTTCTCCAGACGGCGGTTGGCGTTGCCCCGGAACGGGATGCAGTCCAAGTGCGGGTGGGACGCGGCGAGTTGCGCGGTGCGCCGTACGGACGAGGTGCCGATACGGGTGCCCGCGGGCAGCTCGTCCAGAGTGCGCCCGGCGGGATCCACGAGGGCGTCACGGATGTCGTCGCGCTTGAGGAACGCGGCGAACATCGTCCCTGCCGGGAGCGGCCGGTCGGCGGGAATGTCCTTCACACAGTGGACGGCGAGATCCGCCTCACCCGCGACGAGCGCCGCGTCGACCTCCTTGGTGAACGCGCCCTTGCCCTCGACTTTGGCGAGGTCCCCCATCCACTTGTCGCCGGTCGTCTTCACCGGCACCACTTCGGTACGAAGCGCCGGGTGGAGCACGGCCAGTTCGGCACGGACACGCTCCACCTGGGCCAGAGCCATGGGCGAGTCCCGGGAGACGATACGAATCAGGTCCTGCGGCATGAAGGCACGATAGCCCCTCACGCATCCGCCTCCCGGCACTGCCCAGCAAGTCGACGCCGGAAGCACGCGAGTTCGAGGATTCCGGATGCTCGAACTTGCCGGCCCTCAACCGCCAACCACCATTGACGTGGATGAGGAACTGCCCCACTCTGAACGCATGTTCAGAACAGTTGTTCAGAACTCTGGTCGGTGCGCGGACGGTCGTGATGCCGACGAGTGCGCCCATACGTGCGCCGACGTAGCCGTGATCGGCGGTGGCATGGCCGGCATGGCGACAGCGCTGCGGTTGCAGGCGGCGGGACTGTCCACGGTCGTGCTGGAAGCGCACGGCCACGCGGGCGGCTGCGCCGGCTACTACCGCAAGCGCGGCTTCTCCTTCGACGTCGGCGCGACCACCCTGGTCGACTTCGGCCTCGGAGGCGTCGGCCGTGAACTCCTCGACAGCGTCGGGATTCCACCGCTCGACGCCCAGGAACTACCGGGCTACCAGGCCCATTTGCCGGACCGCCAGGTCGTGCTCCATCGCGACCAGGCCGCCTGGCACGCCGAACGGCTGCGCAAACTCGGCGACAGCGAGCGGCATCGCGCGTTCTGGGCCCTGCTCGACCGGCTCGCACACACCTTCTGGCGGGCAAGCCGGGCGGGCGTACGGCTGCCGATCCGCGGCCCCGCCGACGCGGTGCACGCCCTGCGGGCGGTCGGATTGTCCGGACTCCCGTACGCCCGCCATCTGAACCGGACCCTGGGAGGCGCGCTGCGCGACCACGGCCTGCGCGGGGACGCAGCGCTGGTCGGGCTGCTCGCCATGCTGGTCGAGGACACCGTGCACACGGGCGTCGACGACGCGCCCCTCATCAACGCGGCGCTCGGGGTGACCATCCGGGGCGCGGGACTCAGCAGACACAGCGGCGGCATGCACGGTTTCTGGCGCGTGCTGGTCAGGCACTATCGAGGATTGGGCGGCTCGCTCCGCACCGCCTGCCGCGTCACGCACGTGGAAGGCGGGCCTGGTGCCTACCGATTGACGACCCGTCAAGGGTCGCGTCAAGGAACTGCCCACGCCCGCCGGATCGTCTGCGCCGTACCCGCCGCCACCACGGCGACGATCTGCGCGGGACTCCCCGTCGCCCGCCGACTCCGCACCTACCTGCAACGCGACGCGGACGCGCTCGGCGGCGCGACCGTCCTTTTCCTCGGCGTCCCCGAATCCGAGGTCGCCGGGCGGGAGCTGACCCACCACCAACTCCTCCAGTCCTACGACCGTCCCCTGGGCGACGGCAACAACATGTTCGTCTCCGTGTCCGCCCCCGGAGACACGCTCAGCGCACCGCCCGGCCACCGCGCCGTGATGATCTCCACCCACACCGACCTCGCCCACTGGCGCGACCTCGACCCTGCGGAGTACGAGCAACGCAAGAAGGAGACCGGTGAAGGGCTCCTCGCCCACGCGCGGCGTGCCTACCCCCGGCTCGGGGAGCACGCCGTGATCGCCCAGACCGGAACGCCCCGCAGCTACGAACGGTTCGGGTTCCGTCCGGGCGGCGCGGTCGGCGGCGTACGCCAGCGCCTCACCAACACCAACCAGCACGCCGTTCCGCACGACCTCGGCGGGCCCGGCCTCTGGCTGGTCGGCGACTCGACCTGGCCGGGCCTCGGCACGGTCGCCTGTGTGCTGGGCAGCCGCATCGTCGCCGAAGGCATGCTGAGGGAGAAGGGACACGGCAGATGACCACACCTGACCATGCCGCCGAAGCCGCCGGGCCCGGCGAAGGACCTTATGGGCCCGGGGGACCCGCAGGACCCCCCGCCCCCGGTCTGCCGACCCTGGCCGAACTCGGTGAGGACCTTCTCGTCACGACCCGCCGGCAGCGGATCGTCGCGCTGGTCCGCCCCGGTGCCGGAGTGCTGGTCTTCGCGGGCGCGGTGTGGCTCGGCTGGTGGTGGCTGACCCCCGTGATCGTGTTCGGGATCTTCGTCGCCGTCGTGACCGTCACCCACGACGTGGTGCACCGCACGATCGGCCTCTCGCCCCGGGCCACCGACTGGGCACTGTTCGCGATGGGGCTGACCCTGCTGGAGAGCGGGCACGCCTACCGCGCCACGCACACCCAACATCACCGGTTCTTCCCGCACCCCGACGACCCCGAGGGCTACCCGGCCGAACTGTCGCTGCTGGGCGCGGTCTGCTACGGCCCCGTCTTCCTCGTACGCCTGTGGCTCTGGTCCTACCGGCGCGGCCGGGACCGCCGCTGGCTGCTGGCGGAGGCCGCGGCGCCGCTCGCCGCACTCACCGGCGGAGTGCTGCTCCTGCCGTACACGCCGGGACTGCTGGTCTATACGGTGATGGCGATCGTCGGGAGCTGGGTGTACCCCCTCCTGACGGTGTACCTGCCGCACCACGACTACGGAGACACCCCGTTGACGCAGACCCGCACCCTGCGCGGGAGGATCATCCCCGCAGTCTTCCTGGAGCTCACGTACCACCTGGAGCATCACCTCTACCCGCGTGTGCCCAGCCACCACCTGCCGGAGCTGGCACGCCGGCTCGAAGGCCACTTCGCCGCCCACGGTGTACGGCCGGTGCGCGTTGTCTGACCCCCGCGGCACCCGTGACCGCGTCCTGGAAGCCGCCCTCGTCTGCCTGGTCCGCAACGGCTACGGCGGGACCACCGCGCGGGCGATAGCCCAGGCCGGCGGTTTCGCACCGGGGGTGATCTACTACCACTTCGCGGACCTGGACGACCTGCTGGTGGCGGCCCTGGAACGTACCAGCGGAGCCCGCATCGACCGCTACCGAGCCGAACTGTCCGGCATCGACCGGGCGGTGCCCGCCCTCGCGCGGCTGCGCGAGCTGTACGACGAGGACACCGAGACCGGGCACATCGCGGCGGTCCAGGAGCTGTACGCGGGGGCCAGGCCCGGAACGCGGCTGGCCGCCCAACTCGCCCTCGAAACCCGCAAGTGGGAGGAGTTGGCCGAGGAACAGCTCACGGTCCTCCTGCGCGGCAAACCCCTCGCGTCCGTCGTCCGGGTGCGCGTACTCGCCGGCGCGGCGGTGGCGTTCTACCTCGGCATGGAGACCCTCACCCACGTCGACGGCGACCGCTCCCGCCCGGCGACCCTCTTCGACCAGGGAGCCCGACTCGCCGCGATCTTCGACCGCGTACCCCGCCTGAAACGACGGGCACGCCGGGTGAGATGAACGAACGACTGCCGTCGAACGCAGTGCGGTCAGGGTGATCTTGAGCAACAGGGCTCAAAGGTTGTACGGCCGATCAGTCGGCCGATCGTCGTCGCTTCGCCGCCGGTGTTCTCAGGTGGCGTGGATGAGGAGGAGCGCGATGTCGTCGCTGCGTGGGGCGGAGCGGCGGGCGTGCTGGATGAGGGTGTCCGCGACGGTGCTCATGGCGTGGGGTTCGGATCGGGCGAGCACATGGGCGAGGTCGTCGACCGCTTCGTCGATGTCGGTGCCGGGGGCCTCGACGAGTCCGTCGGTGTAGAGGGCCAGCACGGAGCCCGGGGGCAGCGGGATCTCGGTGGACACGTAGGTGGCGTCGGGGTCGATGCCGAGGAGGAGCCCGGGTGGCAGGTGGAGGGGCTCGGTGCGGCCGCCGGGGTGGCGCAGCAGCGGGGGAGGGTGTCCGGCGGTGGCCAGGCAGGCGCGGTGGGAGCGGAGGTCGAGGTGGACGTAGAGACAGCTGGTGAACAGGCCGGGGTCGAGGTCGGTGAGCAGACGGTTGGTGCGGGCGAGGACCTCGTCGGGCGGTGCGTCGGCGGTGGCGTGGACGGCGGTGCGGACCTGTCCCATGAGGGCGGCGGCGTTGACGTTGTGGCCCTGCACATCACCGATGGTCGCGGCGGCCGTGGTGGTGTCGAGACGGATGAGGTCGTAGAAGTCGCCGCCGATGTCCATGCCACGCGTGGCCGGGAGGTAGCGGGCGGCCACGTCCAGACCGGGGACGTCGGGCAGGGTGTGGGGCAGCAGGCCGGCCTGGAGGTTGTGGGCGAGCTGCTGCTTGGTGTCGTACAGACGGGCCCGGTCCAGGGCCTGGGCGATCAGCCCGGCGGTGGAGACGAGGACGGCGCGCTTCTCCGGCGAAGGGGTGGGGCCGCTCGTAGGCCAGGACGAGCGAGCCGACCGGGCGCCCCGAGGTGATCAGGGGAAGGAAGGCCCAGGCGGCCATGTCGTCCTGGAGGACCGCCGGGGGATGGGCGCGCTCGAGGTCGGCGAAGCTGCCGAAGAAGCCGGGACGCCCGTGGTCAGGGCGCGTACGGCAGGGGTGTCCGAGGTGAGCGGGACGGCGTCGAAGCGTTCCATGAGCTCGGCGGTGTAACCGCGGTAGCCGATGATCCGCAGCCGGCCCTCCTCCGCGGTCATCAGGGCGAGCGCCGCGGCACCGAAAGCGGGCAGGAGCTGGTCGGCGACCTGGTCGACCACGTCCCGTACACCGACGGCTTCGGTGAGCGTGGCGGCCAGATGCATCAGGTGGTAGAGGGTGGCGGCCCGCCCCGGCGCGGCGGGGGACGACGGACGCGCCCGGGGAGGAGGCGCGACCGGAGCGTGGGCGTGGGCGGAGTGGGTGGGCGCGATGCGGACGCTGATACCGGGGGCGTCCGGCACGAGGCTGAAGGACAGCCAGTGGTCCGGCGGACGCAGCGCGATAGGGAACCTTCTCCTGGCGGACAGATCAGAGCGGACCGCCGCCGAATCCGATCTCGTTCCCGTCCGGGTCCTTGTACGTGACCTTGCGTACGCCGTTGGCGTAGGTCTCGCGACTGCTGGGCTCCAGTCCCCGCCCGGCGATCCCGGCGACACGGGCGTCGAGATCGCCGACGAAGACGGTGTGCAGGGCGTGACCGGCCCGCCCGGGCCGGTGCTCGATGAACAGGTACCGGTGCTCCGCCAGCTCCCACACGGCCTCGGTGTCGTTCGGGAGGAACGCCGGCGGGGAACCGAGCAGTCGCTCGTACCAGTCCAGCGCGGACGCGTAGTCGTTCACCGGGATGCCTGCGAAGAGGTCGACGGCCATGACCCCATGGTAGGGCCGGCGGTGCCCCGCCTTATTCGTCGACGTCGAGTTCCAGGTGGGTGCGGGGGCCGTCCAGGGTGATGTAGCCCTCCCCGTAGGCGGACCTGTAGTGGCCGGTGCCACCGATGATGGCGGTCTTGGCGGTCACCGGCTTCGGCGGGCGGTAGGTGATCATGTCGCTGAGAGTCAGCGTCCCCTTCTTCAGGCGCAGTACGCGGGTGCACTGCGAGGTCACCTCACCATGGGAGACCTGGACCGCGCCGCACTCGGACTCGCCTTTACCGGCGTACTGGACCGTCCTCTTCCCTTTCGTCTTCTTCACCGTGTACAGCTTCTGGTGGGTCACCCACCGGTCACCGGCGGCGATGTGCTCGGGTGCCGTGTCCACGCTGACGCCGAACAGCTCGACCTTCTCGATGTTGTTGTCCTTGTCGGACTCCTCGGCCTGTGCGGCTGTCGTGGGAAGGAGGGCCAACGCGGTGGTGAGGGCGGCGACGACGGTGTGACGGACAGCTGAATTGATCATGGAATCTCCAGAGGGACGACCGGCCTGCTGTCGGGCGGGGGAGCGGGATCGACGTCAGTCGTCGACGTGGAGGTCGAAGTGGACCCGGTCGCCGTCCAGGGTGATGTAGCCCTCCCCCTCGGCGTCGTTGTAGATACCGGTGCCGCCCGCGATGGACGTCTTGGCGGTGATGGGCGAACGGTCCACACGGGTGATCACGTCGTGGAGCGTGATCTCCCCCTTCTTCAGACGCAGCACGCGCGTGCACTGGGTGGTCAACCGGTGCTCGGTCGCTTCGACGGCGCTGCACCGCGCACTCGCGTCGCCGACGAACTTCTTCTTCGGGGAGTACAGCTCCAGGTAGGTGGTCCAACTGTCACCGGCCTTGACGTGCCACGGCTTGGTGTCGACGGTGGTGACGCCGGTGAGCCTCACCCGCACGATGTCCTCGTCCCCGGTGTCCGCCAACGCCTGCGCGGACATCGACGGAAGAGCGAACACGGCGGTGAGGGCGGCGGCGGTCACGGCGCGACGGACAGGGGCAGTGGGCATGGATCCTCCCGGGGGCGGACGGCGGATGCCCCGGCCTCCGGGGCATGGATGAGCCATTCGATGCGCCCGGGATGTCGACGGGCAACGCGCCTCGCGGGCCCGGACCGCCCCTGCCACCCGGCCAGGTGAACGTGTTGTCCCTGAACTGGAGGAGGTCCACCCGCACCTCGACCGGGGGAGCGGTCAGTGTGCGGGCGGCGCGGACCTTGCGCGGCAGACTGCCGTAGGCCGCCTGGAACTGTGCCGGACCGACCCCGTGCCGGCCCTGGGCGATCCGCGTGTGCTCGCTGCCGAGCCGCTCCCCGATCAACCAGCCGTGGGCGGTACGGGCGTTCTGGGATGTCGTTGTGCCCACGGTGATCGAGTCGCCCACGAACTCGACCAGTTCGGCCGGCGCGGACGGGCGAAAGTCGTCGCGCCGCTGTGCAGGACCTCACGGGTCCGTCGTCGATCCGCGCCCAGAAGTCGATCGTGCCGCGCTGCTTCACCTAGGGGGTGTTTTGAAAGCCCCGCACAGCACCCACGGCGCCCGGCACGCCGAGGCCACGCACCGAACACCGCGGGCACCGCACTGGACTTTCAAAACACCCCCTAGGACCGTCCGGCCGGTGAAGCCGACAAGTGCCGAGCCGTGCTGATGACGGGAGCCGGCCGGTCGTGTCGACGTAACGGCCCGTCGAGGGGGAGAGACGGAGTCAGCGGCCCTTGCGTACCCGGGCCGCCGCTCGGGCTTCCGCGGTCTTGCGGGCCTCGGCGGCCTTGCGGGACTCCTTCGCGGGGCGGCCCGGACGGGTGCCGAGACCGCGGAAGGGCGCGTTGCCGCCGCCGGCCTTCGTCCCGGTCGGCGGACGCTTCGCTCCGGTGATGGAGGTCAACTGAGCCTCCCCGGAGCGCACCTGAGTGACCGTCGGGCGGACCCCGGCCTCGGACATCACCCGGTTCACATCGCGCCGCTGGTTGGGCGTGACCAGGGTGACCACCTTCCCGGACTCCCCGGCGCGCGCCGTACGCCCGCCACGGTGCAGGTAGTCCTTGGCGTCGGCGGGCGGGTCGACGTTGACGACGAGGTCGAGCGCGTCGATGTGAATGCCCCGCGCCGCGACATTCGTGGCCACCAGCACGGTGATCGCACCGTCCTTGAACTGGCCGAGCGTGTGCATGCGTTGAGGCTGTGACTTCCCGCTGTGCAGGGCCCCGGCCCGTACCCCGCTGGCCCGCAGATGACGGGTGAACTGGTCCACCCCGGCCTTGGTGTCCAGGAACATCAGCACCCGGCCGTCGCGCGCGGCGATCTCGGTCGCGGTCGCGTACTTGTCGGCGGCGTGGATGTTCAGGACGTGGTGTTCCATCGTGGTGACCGAGCCCGCGACCCGGTCGACCGAGGCGAGCACCGGGTCGTGCAGATAGGTCCGCACCAACTGGTCGACGTCACGGTCGAGGGTGGCGGAGAACAGCAGCCGCTGCCCGTCGGCGCGGACCTGGTCCAGGAGTTCCGAGACCTGCGGCAGGAACCCCAGGTCGCACATCTGGTCCGCCTCGTCCAGCACCGTGATCCGTACCTGATTCAGATGGCAGTCCCTGCGCGACACCAGGTCGGTCAGCCGCCCCGGCGTCGCGATGACCACCTCGGCGCCGGTCTTCAGCAGCGCCGACTGCTTGTTGATCGACAGCCCGCCGACCACCGTCGCCAGTCGCACCTTCAGTGTCTGCGCGTACGGCGCCAGCGCGTCGTTCACCTGCTGGGCGAGTTCCCGGGTCGGCACCAGGACCAGTCCGAGCGGCCGCTTCGACTCCGCCCGCAGACCCGCCGTCCGGACGAGCAGCGCCAGCCCGAAAGCCAGCGTCTTGCCGGAGCCGGTCCGCGCGCGGCCGAGGACGTCGCGGCCGGCCAGTGCGCCCGGCAGCGTCGCCGCCTGGATCGGGAAGGGCTCCGTCACCCCGAGGCCGGTCATCGTCGTCATCAGCTCCGGCGGCAGCCCGAGCGCGTCGAAGGACTCGGCCGGCGGCAGATCCGGGGACACCGTCTGCGGCGTCGAGACCTTGCCCTGCGGCGCTGTCACCCGCCGGGGCTCGTCGGCGGGGGAGAGTCCGGAGGCCGGCGGCTTCGCGTTCATGGGGAACCTTCCTGGTCTGACGCCCGGAACGCGCCGGGGCCCGTACCCCTTGGTACGGGCCCCGGCGGGGTCGAAGCGTGCCCCCATTTTACCAGCGGGCGCCCGCAGGCCCGACGGCTAGAAGGCGCCGTAGTTGACCTGCCAGGTCGGCAGGCCCATACGGCGCCACACGGCGACGACGCGGTCGCGGTCGTCGAGGGAGACCCGTACGGCGAAGCGGTGGCGCACATGCCGGTCGAAGAGCTCGGCCTTCACCACGTCGTCGCGGCGCCCGTCACCGGCTGCGCGCATCCACAGCTCGTCGTACGGGACGTCGTGCGCACGCAGCCACGACTCCGTCCGGTCGCGGTGCTCCTCACCGCGGCCGGACAGCAGGACGATGACATCGCCGTCGGCGCTCCGGAAGGAGCGCAGGGCCCCGCGCACCGACACGTTGAGCAGATCCTCCTCGCAGCGCGTGAAGTCGTACGCGCCCCGGTCGCCCCTCAGGGCGAGCGTGCCGTCGATGTCGCACATGACCGCGGAGGGCAGCGCCGGGTCGGCGGTGTACGGCTCGACGGAGGGCTCGTCGTTCAGCCACTCCGCGGTGAGCCGCCAGCCGCCGCTGCGGGACTTCGTGTGCTTGTCGGCGAGGAGCCGGATGATCTCCTCGCCGACCGGCCTCTCCCGCTCGGCGTCGCGCCGTACACACTCCTCCACCGGTACGTCGGTGAAGTCGTGCACGACGAAGGTGGCCTGCCCCGCCACCGCCGCCTTCAGCCGCTTCGGTATGTGCGGCGTCATGTGCGTGTTGTCCACCACGACGTCGAAACCGCCGTCGACGGCCGCCCGCACCGCCGCGTCCTGGATCGCCAGCACGGTCTGCTCATGCGCGTACGACCGGCGCTCGGGTGCCGGGATGTCGAGCATCGTCCGCAGATCGTCGAGGTTGACGCGACGCATCCGGCCCTCGGACTCCGCCTGTAGCTTGCGCGCGGCGGTCGTCTTCCCCGAGGCCGGAAGCCCCGTCATGACGTGTACCTCGGGCACGGTCAGTTCTCCTCGTCGGTCTTGAACGGGTCGGACGCCTCCGGCCGGGCGGAACGGTACGTCACGAGTTCGGTCGGGCGCCCGTCCAGGCGCAGGAACATGGCGGGGCGCACGGCCGCGTCGGGCAGCTCCTTCACCGCGCGGGCGAAGGCTCCCCGGTCACCGGCGAGAGGGGCGAGCGACCGGAACGCCTCGTCGATCGCCCGCTCACGGTCGGCCACCTGCTTCTCGATGCCCGCGACGACGCCGCGCACCCAGGCGTCGAACTCGTCGGGCACCTGCTCCAGCAGCGCGTCGAGGGGCCGGCCGGCGGACGCGTCGATGTCCTCGGCCGAGCAGCCCAGCGCCTGGGCCACCTGCTTGGCCGGCAGGCCCGCGAACCTCTGGATGCCGTGACCGCGCCAGATGTCCCGCTCGGTCACGCCGGTGAGCACCTTGTGCAGCCGGACGTACTCGGCGAACTTGGCCTTGGCCCGGACACCCGAGGCGAAGCGCAGCACGAACCCCTCCGCGTCGGTGCCCGTGGCCGGCCCGCCACCGGGCAGCCGGTTGGCCTCGGCCATGGCCAGCAACTCGGCGAGCGGCATCGCGGGCCAGACCGTGACGACCGACCCGATGCCACGCCAGCCGGCCGCGGCCTCCGCCAGGGGCACTTCGGTGCCGTCGTTGGCGAACGCGGCCAGCAGCACCACATCACGACGGTCGCCGTAGTCGACGACGATCCGGTTCTCCGGGTACAGGATCTCGGCGAGGTAGGTCACCCCGGGCACGAGGCCGGACGTGTCCTTCGCGTCGAGCAGACGCTGCGCCCAGGTGGCCTGGGTGCTGATGAACGAACCCTTGGACGCGACCCGCCACCGGCCGGCGTAGTGGAAGACCACGGCCAGGCTGCCGTCGACCTTGTCGTACACCTCGAACGGCTCGTCCGGGAGGCTCGGCGCATAGGGCTGACCGGCCTCGTGCTCACCGACGTTGAAGAACTTCGGCAGCGGAAGCGCGACGATCTCACCGGTGCTGTCGTCGGCCACGAGGCCGCGGCAGCGCGTGGTCACCCGGTTCCACACCCGCTCGTACTGGCATGTCCTCGTGTACGTGTAGATGGACAGCGGCAGTTCCGGATGCGGCTTGCGCGTGACGTGCCCCGCGTCGAGCGCCGCCGCCAACTCCTGCGGCGGCAGCAGCTCCTGAAGAGTCAGGTGGGCCTGGCTCATGTGTTCCTCCCCCTTGCCGGTCCCTGATTGTCAGGGGGGAGGAGGGCCGGTGACCACCGATTTTGTCGCCCGGCCGGTCACTCGTCACTCGCAGGTGATCTCGTCACGCGGGGTGTAGTGGGTGCGGAACGGTTCCCGCTTCACTTCCTCGCCGTTGTCGTAGAAGACCCGCTCCACGGTGACGTCGAAGCCCTCGAGCGGAGTCTGCGGCACGCACTCCTTCTCCTTGCTCACCTTCTTCGCCGGCTGCTTCACCTGGGTGCGAGGTCCCTTGACCGACCTGACCTCGTCGTACTTCTTGGTGCCGAGGAAAGTGATGGTCACGGAGGTGTCGGTCGACTCGGCCTGGATGTACAGGGCGTTGCCGGAGTCGTTGGTGAACCTCAGATCGAGGCTGCCCCAGGCGACGGTGGCCTCGCGGCCCTCCGGGTAGCGTTCGATGTAGAAGGAGTGGGCGCCGTACTCCACGGGCTTGACCCCGGCGAAGAACATCGCGTTGAACACGGTCGTGGCCACGGCGGAGACACCGCCTCCGGACGCCTTGGTGAACTGGTCGTCGAGGATGATGATGCCCTCGACGAAGCCGTTGGCCTCGGTGCGCTCGCCGACGGTCCGGTTGAAGCTCCATGTCTCGCCCGGCATGACGACGGAGCCGTTGATGAGGTCCGCGGCCCGGCCCACGTTCGTCGTGCGGTACGCGGCCGGTTCGAAGTTGACGGTGAAGGAGGACATCTTCTCCGTCAGCCCCAGCCGTGTGGCGTTCTCGCGGGTCACCTCCGGCTGGATCTGCCGGGTCACCACCTCGCCGGTGCGGTCGGAGCCCGACTTGGTGAGCAGCGGCAGCACGGCCTTGCTCAGCGCCTTGTCGGTGACTTCCACGCCGGGTCTGCCGTCCGCGGACACCACGGCTTTGTCGCCGTCGAGCCGGAGCCTGGCGTTCTCGGCCGGGCCGGTGACCTCTGCGAGCGTGCGGGCCACGGTGGGCGCGGCGCGTAGGCCCTTCCCGTCGAGCTTCGGCGTCAGCCGGCCCGTGTCGTCCGGCCGCATCGTCAGGTACCGGCTCAGAACGGCCTGATCGATCGTGAACCGTTTGCCGCCCGCCGTGAGCACGACAGGCGCCGAGACGGCCGGCCGCGCGAATTCCCGGACCGCCCGCCGCACCTCTGCCGCCGTGACCTTCGGTCCGGTCTCGCGGGCGGGCAGGGCCGTGACCCGGTCCGGTGTGCCGTTCAGGAACGAGGTACGCAGGATGCCGACCGCCGCCTCCACGTCCAGCGCGTACCCGCGGCGCGGGGCGACTTCCCTGACCTGACCGTCCGCGAAGGTGACCGTGCCGTCACGGACCGTCTGGTCGAGTGTCTTCGCCAGCTTCCCGAGGGCTGCGCGCGCCTTGTCCTCGTCGACGCGTACGACCGGCTCGATGTCACCGCCGGAGCGGAAGAACGCTCCGATCACACTGAACGGATCGGCTCCGGTGCGCGCCGCCCGGTCAACGGTCCGCCGAGCGTCGAAGGCGAGTCCGGCCTGGCGCGGGACGACCGTGCCCGTGCGGTCGCCGACCTTCACGGTCAGTTCCCGTGAGCCGGCCTCCGCCAGGGGTTTCTCCAGCTTCGAGGTGGCCTCCGCACGGCTCAGACCCCCGATGTCCACACCCCGCACGGTCGTACCGGCTTCGACCTCCCCGCCGGTCAGCAGCAGCCCGGCGACATACAGACCGCCGAGGCCGACGGTCAGGGCACCACCGGCGAGGGCGAGGGGCGGAACAGAACCTGTCCGCGTGGCGGAGGTTATTCGGAGGCGCATGGGTCTCCTGGACGATCGACAGAACGGTGCACCCGATGACACAACGCTGTGCGCGGTACAAGCAAGCGCATCAAACTATCCGCAATCGGGCGCCGACACGTATGTCCCAGGTCACGTGGGACGACATCGACCTTGGCGGGCACACCGCCGAGGTCGACGACGTCGACGGCGTGGCCCGCAAGAGGCGATGACGATGCCAGACCCCGAGCCGCCGCGCGGTAGACCGGGCTCACCTGCATTCCTCCCCCATGCCGGAAGGGTATTTCGGTCATACGATGACAAGCGGGCCGGTGCGCTCTCATGTGCGAGCCCGCGGACTGGATCCAGGCTGACGGGGGGATCCGAACAGACAGGGACCGACCCGGACAGGGCCGATGTACACAGGGAGCAGGACATGATCCATCCCGCCGACATCCGTGAGTGGCGCAACCACGACGTGGTCGATCCGAAGCAGCGCAAGATCGGCATGCTCGAGGCGATCTACGTGGACACGGCGACGGACGAACCGACCGTGGCCACCGTCCGGACCGGGCTGCCCACCCGCCAGAGGCTGGTCTTCGTCCCTCTCGACGAGGCGGTCCTCGGACCGGACTACGTCAAGGTCTCCTACGACAAGGGACAGGTGCGGAAAGCTCCCTCGATCGGAACGGACGACGTGCTGCCCGCCGAGCAGGAGGAAGAGATCTTCCGGCACTACGGCATGACGTACCGGCCGGGCGCGGGCGGCGAACGCCAGCTCGCCCGCCGCTGACCGCCCCCACGCGCCACAGCACGTGGCACCAAGACGGTCAGGGCAAGGAGGTGCGGGGGTGACGGCGCTCTTCCTGCTGCTCGTCCTGGTGGCCATGGTGCTGGGAATCATCGGCGTGGCGGCGGACGGACTGGGATATCTGCTGGCCATCGGCATCGTCCTCTTCGTGGCCGATGTGGCCTTCTTCGCGGCACGCGGGGCCCGGCGCGTCAGGCGGCGTCCCGTGCGGTGACCCGCCCTCTCGCAGCGGCCGTCTCTTGGAGAGCGCAACCTCTTCCCGGGTGTCGTGTGGGCGCATGGTCCTGATGCGTCTCACGGTGGGCCACTGCCATGGCGTCAAGGCCGTGCCGCCTGTTCAGCAGTCCAGGTGATCGTGCGAGTTCCGGTGTGGCGGTGGGGGAGATACGCGGTGACTCCCGTCGGCCCTCCGAGCAGCCCAAGGTGTTCCCCATGTCCCAGACCGCACCCGCGCCGGCAGCCGCCTCCTGTCGCAGAGCCCGGTCGACATCCGCCCGCAGGACACCGACTCCTCCGCGCTTCCTCCGCTGCGATTCCACCAGAGCCAGGCCTGATGGCGCCCGGCCCGACTGCGACCGGGACGACGAGGGCACGGTGAAGGCCGAGCCGCCGCTCGGGGAGGAGTGTCTGCTGAGCGTGGGCACCGACGTCTACCGACTGGTCGACGTGCACTGGCACACGCCGTCCGAGCACACCGTCGGCGGAGTGGCGTTCCCGAGGGAACAGCACATGAAGCGCTCGCCCACTACCGGGAAGTGTTCCCCAAGGGCAACGCCCGAGCGGTCCAGCCGCTCGGCGACCGGCGGATCGCCAGTGACCGCCATCGCTGGTGGTAGCGCCTGGGGGAGCACCGCCCGACACCGGGCTCGCCGCCGTCGACGTACCCGTCCACGTCCACCAGCCACGCAGCCGGGACCGTCGGGTGACGGATCCCTCACGGATCCCTTGCGCAAGGGAGTGGACCCACCGGCTCACCCGGGCTGATCGTGGGCGACATGGACGATCACTCCATCGCACCTGAAGATCCTGCCGGTTCCGTCGAATCCAGTGACGTGTCCGTGGGGGAGGAGGCCGAGGAAGTACGCCGTTTCTGGGGTGGGCTCGATCTTCCCGGGCTGGTCGACGTGCATACGCACTTCATGCCCGAGCGTGTCCTGCGGAAGGTCTGGGACTACTTCGACGCGCTCGGTCCGCTGACCGGTGGGATGGAGTGGCCGATCACCTACCGGCAGGAGGAGGCGGAACGGACGGCTCTGCTCCGGGAGTTCGGCGTACGGGCCTTCACCGCGATGCTCTACCCGCACAAACCGGGCATGGCCCGGTGGCTGAACGGCTGGGCGGCCGACTTCGCCCGCCGCACGCCCGACTGTCTGCACACCGCCACCCTCTACCCCGAGCCGGGCGTCGAGGCATACGTCCGGGAGGCCGTCGAGGCGGGCGCTCGCGTCTTCAAGGCGCATGTGCAGGTGGGGGCGTACGACCCGGCCGACGAACTCCTCCAGAGTGCGTGGGGGGTGCTGGCCGAGGCCGGGATCCCCGTGGTGATCCACTGCGGTTCCGGGCCCGCGCCCGGCAAGCACACCGGTCCCGAGCCGATCGCGCGGGTGCTGGCGCGACATCCCCGGTTGCGGCTGGTCGTCGCGCACATGGGGATGCCCGAGTACGAGGAGTTCCTCGAAATCGCCGAGCGGTACGGGGAGGTGTGGCTGGACACGACGATGGCGTTCACCGACTTCACCGAGGCGTTCATGCCGTTCCCCGGCCGGGCCCTGCCCCGGCTGGCCGACCTCGGCGACCGCGTCCTGCTCGGCACCGACTTCCCCAACATCCCCTATCCCTACGTGCACCAGCTTCACGCCCTGGAGCGGCTGGGTCTTGGAGAACAGTGGCTGCGGGCGGTGTGCCACGACAACGGGGCAGAGCTGTTCGGGCTGTGAGAGCCCGTTCGTGATTCCTGCCAGGCCAGGGCATGGGGGCGCGCCGCCGTGGGGGAACAGCAACTTCACAGGAATCGTGCTTCTTTTATTGACAGCGGAAAAGAAGTGCCCGTACGTTCCCGGCCATGCCCTCGACCCCGTTCTCGGAGGCGTTCCCGGCCCATACGCCGGCCGCCGCCCAGATCTTCACCATCGTGCTCTCCCACGGCCCGCTCGCCCGGGCGGAGATCGCACGGCGGGCCGCGCTGTCTCCCGCTGCGGTGACCAAGGCCGTCCGGCCACTGATCGAGACGGGATACCTGGTGGAAGACGTCGACGGCAAGCCCCGGCCGGGGCTCGGCCGCCCCGCCAACCCCGTGCGGGTCGACGGCGGTCGCGCGCTGTTCCTCGGGGTCAAGGTGACCGGCGACGAGATCATCGCCGTACTGACCGATCTTCGCTGCCGGATCAGGCTCGCCCGGCACACCCCGCTGGCCGACCGACGGCCAGCGGGCGTACTCGCCACCCTGAGCGGCCTGGTCCTCGAACTGCTCACCGAGGCCGAAGGGTTCGGGGTGGCGGTCAAGGGCGTGGGGATCGCCGTCTCCGGTGATGTGGACCGCGCCGAGGGCATGGTGCGGTACTCCCCGTTCCTCGAATGGCGGGACGTCCCGCTCGCGGACCTCGCCGCCATGACCGTCGGCCTGCCGGTCACCGTCGACAACGACGTCCGCGCGCTCACCGTCGCCGAGCAGTGGTTCGGCGCGGGCGTGGGCCTGTCCGACTTCGCCCTGGTGACGGTGGGCGCCGGCATCGGATGTGGTCTCGTCGTGGGCGGCCGGGTCGTCTCCGGCGCGCATGGTGTGGCCGGTGAGATCGGGCATCTCTCCCTCGACCCGGAGGGCCCGCGCTGTCACTGCGGCAACCGGGGCTGTGTGGAGGCCATCGCCTCCGAGTCGGCGATCGTGCGCGACGTACGGGCGGAGACCGGCGTCGCCGTGGCGGACGCGGCCGAGGCCCTGGAACTCGCGCACCGCGGCGATCCCGGAGCCCGGAAGGTCTACGCGCGTGCCGGCGCGGCCATCGGACGGGCCATCGGATCCGTGGTCAATCTGCTCGGGCCCGAGCGCGTGATCATCTCCGGCGAAGGGCTCGCCGCCTACGACCTGTTCGCCGAGCAGATCAGGGACGCCTTCGCCGCCTCCGCCTTCGGCGCCGCCGCGCGATGCGACCTCAGGACGCACCCGCTGCCCTTCGAGGAATGGGCACGTGGAGCGGCGGCCACCGCGATCCAGTCCTTCATCCGATCGGACACGCCCAAGGAGCAGGGATGACGCCGCAGAGCAGTGCCAGGCCGAGGCTCGATCTCCTGTCCAGAATGTCATGAGCGCGTCACCCACATGTCCTTCCACACCCCGGAGGTCGCCAGCCATGAGGTTCTCCCCCCACCGCACCGGCAGAGCTCTGCTCGCCCTCGCCCTGAGCGCGGGCCTCGCGGCGTTCGCCCCCGCCGCCCCGGCCACCGACACCACCCCGGCCGCGGACGCCGCCCCGGCGCCGGTGGCGGCCAAGCCGTACATGGGCTGGACGAGCTGGAGCATGCAGTCCTCCAAGTACCCGGGACTCAACCCCGACGGCGACTACAGCTATCTCACCGAGCGGAACGTCCTGAAGCAGGCCGATGCCCTCGCCACCAAGCTCAAGCCGTACGGCTACGAGTACGTCAACATCGACGCCGGCTGGTGGCGCGACATGGACTGGAAGCCCCGCTTCGACGCGTACGGCAGACAGGCCGCCGACCCCGGGCGCTTCCCCCGCGGCATGAAGGCCGTCGCCGACGACCTCCACGCCAAGGGACTGAAGGCCGGTATCTATCTGCCGGTCGGGCTGGAGAAGGAGGCGTACGGCGAGGGCAAGGTCCCCCTCTGGAACGCCGAGGGCTGCACGACCGCCGACATCGTCCACGGCGACCTGCGCACCACCAACGGCTGGGACAGCGCGTACAAGATCGACTTCTCCCGGCCCTGCGCCCAGAAGTACATCGACTCGCAGGCGCGGTTGTTCGCCGACTGGGGATATGACTTCCTCAAACTGGACGGAGTCGGTCCCGGATCGTTCAAGAGCGGTGAGAACTACGACAACGTCGCCGACGTCGCCGCATGGCAGAAGGCGATCGCCGCCACCGGACGGCCGATCCACCTCGAACTGTCCTGGTCCCTCGACATCGGCCATGTCGCCGACTGGAAGCGGTACTCGAACGGCTGGCGGATCGACACCGACGTCGAGTGCTACTGCAACACCCTGGTGACCTGGGAGAACTCCGTCGAGGACCGCTGGGACGACACCCCCGCCTGGACCCGCCACGCCGGACCCGGCGGCTGGAACGACCTGGACGCCCTCAACGTCGGCAACGGCGAGATGGACGGCCTCACCAAGGCCGAACGGCAGAGCTACGCCACTCTGTGGGCCATCGCCAAGTCGCCCCTCTACGCCGGTGACGACCTGACACGCCTCGACTCCTACGGGCTCTCCCTGCTCACCAACAAGGAGGTCATCGCGGTCAACCAGGGCGGCACCCCGCCCGCCCGGCCCCTCACCCCCTCCGACGACCAGCAGGTCTGGGCGGCGAAGAACCCCGACGGCAGCTTCGCCGTCGCCCTGTTCAACCTCGGGGACGCGCCCGCCTCCGTGACCGCCGACTGGTCCGCCCTCGGCTTCTCCGGCAAGGCCGGGGTCCGCGACCTCTGGAACCACGAGAACCTCGGCACGTACCGGGACAAGATCACACAGGCGCTGCCCGCACACGGCTCACGACTGTTCACCGTCACCCCGAAGGGGCCGGCCCTGGCGAAGACGGCCTACGAGGCGGAGGCGGGGAGCAACACCCTCAGCGGCAACGCCTCGGTCGCCGACTGCGGAGCCTGCTCCGGGGCCAGGAAGGTCGGCAACCTCTACCTCGGCGGAAAGCTCACCATGAACGGCATCAAGGTCACGAAGCCGGGTCGGTACGTCGTCGACATCGCCTACGTCAGCGGTGACGCGCGGTCCGTGCGTATCTCCGCCAACGGTGGCGGTGCCACCAGTCACAAGCTCGCCTCCACGGGCGACTGGGGGACCGTCGAGACGGTCGGCGTGCCGCTCGACCTGAAGGCCGGCACCAACACCATCACCTTCGACAGCGGTGACGGCTACGCCCCGGACATCGACCGGATCGACGTACCGGACCTGTCCTGACGGCCCACTCTCAAGGGAGCGCATCCTTGGACACCCCACGCACCGATTCGCCGGAACCCCTCCCCAACAGACGCGGCCTCCTCTCCCTCGCCGCCGCCACCGGAGCTCTCGCCGCCCTCGGCGGGGTGCCCACCTTCACGGCCTCCGCCGCACCCGCGAGACCTGCCGACTCCCCGATGCTCGCAGCGGGCGAGGGCACCACCACCGAACTGTGGTGGCAGGCGCCGGCCGACGACGGCTCGATGATCACCCAGGGCCTACCGATCGGCAACGGCCGTCTCGGGGCGCTCGTGAGCAACGACCCCGGCCGGGAGCGCCTCTTCCTCACCGACGCCACCATGTGGACCGGAGGGCTCAACGCCACCCTGGACGACGACGGCCAGTTCGCCTACGCCCGCGAGAACTTCGGGTCGTTCACCCTGCTGGCCAAGCTGACCGTCGACATCCCTGACCACGACCTCTCGGCCGTCTCCGGCTACCGGCGCGCCCTCGACCTCCACCAGGGCCTGGTCACCGCCTCCTACGTGCGCTTCGGCGTGACATACCGGCGCAAAATCTTCGCCAGCGCCCCCGACGACGTCCTCGTCCTGCACTTCACCCAGGACGGCGGCGGGTGCTACACCGGCAGCATCAGCCTGGACGGTACCCACGGCGAGACCACCACGGGCGCACCCGGGGGCCGGTACGCGTCCTTCGGCGCCCAGTTCCCCAACCGACTGCGGTACGGGGCCGCCGTCACCGCCTACGGCAGCGGGGGAGCCGTGGCCGTCGACGGGGCACGGATCTCCTTCCGGAACTGCGAGAGCCTGACCGTGATCGTCGCCGGCGGCACCGACTACGCGCCCGACGCCGCCCACGGGTACCGCAACCCGTCACTCGACCCGCGGAGGCTCTCCCGTACAAAGGTCCTCGACGCCGCCGAACACTCCGCCACCACCCTGCTGCACACCCATGTCGCCGACCACCGCAAGCTGTTCGAGCGCATGGACGTCTCGCTCGGCACCTCCACCGCGCTCCAACGCGGCATGGACACCTGGGAACGGATCAGGGCCCGCCACACCGATGGCACGCCCGATCCCGAACTCGAGGCCGCCTACCTCCAGTTCGGGCGCTACCTCATGATCGCCGGGTCACGCGGCAGTCTGCCGCTGAACCTCCAGGGCCTGTGGCTCGACGGCAACGACCCGGACTGGATGGGCGACTACCACACCGACATCAACATCCAGATGAACTACTGGATGGCTGACCGAGCCGCCCTGTCCGACTGCTTCGACGCCTTCACCGACTACTGCCTGGCCCAACTTCCTTCGTGGACCGAACTCACCCGCACCCACTTCAACGACCCCCGCAACCGCTACCGCAACTCCACCGGGAAGATCGCGGGCTGGACCGTCGCCATCTCCACCAACATCCACGGCGGCATGGGCTGGTGGTGGCACCCCGCCGGCAACGCCTGGCTGTGCAACTCCCTGTACGAGCACTACGAGTTCACCGAGGACCGCGCCCATCTCGCCCGCATCTACCCGATGCTGAAAGGCGCCTGTGAGTTCTGGGAGGCGCGCCTGCTGACCACGACGGTCACCGATCCGGCCACGGGGGAGAAACGGGACGTCCTCGTCGCCGACAGCGACTGGTCGCCCGAGCATGGTCCGCTCGACGCCAAGGGCATCACCTACGCCCAGGAACTCGTGTGGGCCCTGTTCGACAACTACCGCAGGGCGTCAGAGGTGTTGGGCAAGGACACCGCGTACGCCCGGACGGTCGTCGGCCTGCAGAAGAGGCTCCACCTGCCGCACGTGAGCCCGAAGACGGGCTGGCTGGAGGAGTGGATGTCCCCGGACAACCTCGGAGAGACCACTCACCGGCATCTGTCCCCCCTCGTCCAGCTGTTCCCCGGTGACCGGATCCGCCCGGACGGCTCGACACCTCAGGAGATCGTCGAGGGCGCGGCCGCGCTGCTCACCGCGCGCGGCATGGAGAGCTTCGGCTGGGCGAACGCCTGGCGCAGCCTGTGCTGGGCCCGCCTGAAGGACGCGGAGAAGGCCTACCAGCTTGTCGTGAACAACCTGCGACCCTCCACCGGTGGCGGCAACGGCACCGCGCCCAACCTGTTCGACATCTACGAGGTCGAGCGAGGCCGTGGCATCTTCCAGATCGACGGCAACTTCGGCACGCCCGCCGCCATCATCGAGATGCTGGTGTACTCGCGTCCCGGCCATGTCGAGCTGCTGCCCGCGCTGCCCGACGCATGGGCCGCGTCCGGATCGATTACGGGCGTGGGCGTACGCGGGGGCTTCACCGTGGACCTGAGCTGGAAGAACGGCAGGCCGACCGAGGTGACGGTGACGAGCGTCGGCGGTCGCACGACCACGGTCGCGTACGGGGAGAGGTCACGAAAGCTCACCTTGGCTCCCGGCCGGTCCGTGACCGTGCGCGACTTGGGGCGGTGAAGCGGTGCGTCAGCACACTCCCCGCCGCTCCGGCATGCTGTGGGCCCCGCACCGGCTCGCCGTACCGATCGTCGCGCTGGTCACCGCCGCACAGATGTTCACCGCCCCGGCGACGGCGGCCTCTGCCGAGAACGCCGCGACTGCCGCGACGCACGAGATCGTCACCTGGGGTGCGAGCGCCGACCGCATGGGCGAGGCCGCCTCGAACCGCAGCCACCGGCTGATCGTACGGACCAGCGCCGGCGGAACCGACCCGCGTATCCGCTTGTCCAACGCCTTCGGCGACCGGCCCCTGACCTTCGGCCAGGTCTACGCGGGCGTACAGAAGGAGGGCGCCGCCCTGGTCCGGGGCAGCAACCGCCGTATGACGTTCGGCGGCGAGCGGTCCGTCACCGTACCCGCCGGTGAGACCGTGCTCAGCGATCCACTGCCCGGACGGCTGCGGGCCGCGACCTCGCTGGTGGTCAGCCTGTACGTGGCCGAGGCCGGCGGCCCGGCGACCGGTCACGGCATGGCCATGCAGACCTCCTACACCACCGAGGGCGACCACACGGCGGAGGAGAACCCGGACAACTGGACCGGAACCGCCGGCTCCTGGTTCTACCTCGACGCCGTCACCGTACGGACCCGCTCGGACATCGGCGCGCTCGTCGCCCTCGGTGACTCCATCACCGACGGCTGGCAGTCCACCCCCGACAAGAACCGCCGCTGGCCCGACTATCTGACCCGCCGCTTGCAGGCCGACCCCGACACCCACATCAAGGGAGTGGCCAACGAGGGAATCTCCGGCAACAAGGTCCTCGCCGACGGAGCCGGGCAGAGCGCCCTGAACAGACTGCACCGGGACGTGCTCTCCCACCCCGGCGTACGCACGGTCCTCCTCTTCGAAGGCGTGAACGACATCAAGGCCCACACCGGTGTCACGGCCGAGGACCTGATCGCCGGCTACCGGCGGATCATCGACCGTGCGCACGCGGCCGGCGTCTGTGTCGTCGGCGCCACGGTCGGGCCGTTCAAGGGCTGGTACGAGTGGGACGCACCGGCCGAGGCCGTACGGCAGGAGGTCAACGCATTCATCCGCACCACCGGCGAGTTCGACGCCGTGGCGGACTTCGACCGCGTCCTGCGCAGCCCGTACGACCACGAGCGGATCCTGCCGTTCTTCGACAACGGCGATCACCTGCACCCCAACGACACCGGTATGCAGGCGATGGCCGACGCGGTACGGATCGCGGACCTCTCCTGCGACCGCCAAGCCGTCCGAACCCGATGAGCGGGTCCGGACGTCACTCGTCGATGCCCGTCGATGTCATCCGGCCATGCCGCCGGCGAACGGCATGGTCTGCCACTGGTCCACGGCGGGCTTCAAGTAGTCCAGCAGCGGAGGCAGTTGCTGTACGAGCGAGAGGGAGGCGATGGCTCGTAGCATCCCCACGGCGTTCACGAAGTTCAGGACATCCTGGTTCAGGGGCCTCATGCCGTTGCGCCGCGCACCGCCGTTGTAGGCGGATTCCAGGGTGGGTCCGAGAGCGGCCAGGTCCCACTCGACGGGGCCCAGTGTGACCAGCTCGAAGTCGGCGTAGAGGTCCCCGGCCACCCCGGAGAAGATGTTCGCGGGCGGGGAGTCGCCGTGAATGGGCTGGAGGTCGATCCCCGGGAACCTCCTCTCGAACGCCGTGCGTGAGCGGACGAGGGGTTCCAGGGCCTGCCACTCGCGACGCGCGCGGTCCAGATCGGCGGGGCCGAGGAGATCGGGGTGCTGTTCCAGCAGAGCGAGGCTGTCCACGACGAACTGAGGCTCGGCCGAGGACAGAAAGGACAGCCGGCCGGGGTAGGCGCGCATCGCGGCGTGCAGGTCGGCGGTGATGTCGGAGTTCGCCGCGTAGTCGGGCTCCTTGTCCCGGTCCTCCTCGACGAACTGCCAGAAGGTCATGGAGAACCCGTCGCGCTGAACCGGCTCCGGTGGCACGAGCGGGCTGGGCGGGATCACGGGAGTTCCCTGGTCCGCGAGCCACCGTGTCACGTCGAGTTCAGCCCGCTGTCGGCGCGTCAGGGCGGCGACGTCCGTGTGGCGCGGCAGGACGGTGGGAATCCGGGCCACGACCGGCGAGGGCGCGAGGTGGACCACGACGGAGAACAGGTCGTGGAGCACCTCGGCCTCGGTCACGGTGAGCCCGAGATCGCGCCCGGCTCCGACAGCCGCGTCGACTGCGGCGGAGGTGCGGTGGGCCCTGTGGTGGGGTGTCGCGAACTCAGTCACGGATCGATCGTCGCACGAGACCCGACCCGTGCCGGGCGCGTCGTGGCCAGGAACCTACTCACCTTCTGTTCACACTGATGAACATTGCCCACATGGGTGTACAGCGTCGAGGTCTCCGTGTAACGCTCGGTCAACTCCTATCTCCTGCGGCTCAGTTGGAGGCGTGGACATGAGTGTTTCCCGACGCAGTGTGCTGACTACGGCTGCCGGTGCCGCCGTGGTGTGCGCTTCCTCGACACCGGCGGCATCGGCGGCTCCGGCGGTGGGTGCGGTCGACGACGGCCGGATTCCGGCACCCGCCCTGCGCACGCTCCGTGCGGCCGCCGACTACGCCGTCGAGAAGATCCACACCGTCGCGCCCGGCGTGACCGCCTTCCCGGTCGGGACGAAGTTCGAGAAATGGGTCTACTCGCAGAACGGCGGCTGGGTCGGCGGGTTCTGGCCGGGAACGCTGTGGATGGCGTGGCTGCACACCGAGGACGACGCCTTTCGCTCGTGGGCGCTGGCGTCGGCGGAGAAACTGGCCCCTCGCCAGTACGACACGGGCACACACGACCTCGGCTTCCTCTTCTACCCGTCGTGGGTCACCGCCTGGCGGCTGACGGGCGACGACGCCTGGCGGGCGGGCGCCGTACGGGCCGCCGACTCCCTGATCCAGCGGTACAACCCGCGCGGGCGCTTCATCCGCGCGTGGGGCGCACTGACCGATCCGACCAACGCGGGCCGGGTCATCATCGACACGATGATGAATCTCGACCTGCTCGCCTTCGCTAGCCGGCAGACCGGCGACCCGAAGTACCTGGACATCGCCGTGGAGCACACGAAGACCACCCAGCGGGTCTTCCCGCGCCCGGACGGATCGACCCCGCACGTGTTCGACTTCGACCCGGACAGCGGCGCGTCGATCGGCCCGAACACCGTACAGGGCTACAGCCCCACGTCGTGCTGGTCGCGAGGGCAGGCGTGGGGACTGTACGGATTCACCACGATGTACCGGCGGACCGGGAACGCCGAGTTCCTGGCCACGGCACGCAGACTCGCGGACTTCGCGGTGCGGTCCCTGACCCTGGACCACGTTCCGGTGTGGGACTACCGTGCGCCGCAGCAGCCCCACGACATCAAGGACGCGTCGGCCGGCGCGATCACGGCCTGCGGACTCCTCGACCTGTCCGAGGCCACCGGCAGGCGCTCGTACCGTGAGGTGGCGCTACGCCTGCTCACCGCGCTGGCGGAGACCTGCCTGACGAGGAACTCCGCCCGCGCGGAGGCGGTCGTGGCCCGCTGCACGCGCCACCGGCCGAACGAGGACGGAATCGAGATCTCCCTCCCGTACGCCGACTACTACCTGCTCGAAGGCATCCTGCGCGTGCTGCGGCCACGGGAGGTCGACCGGGCGATCGACCTGTCCACGGTCTGACGGCCACCGCGGGACGCCCTCGGAGCAGGGCAGTTGACGGCGCGGATCAGCCCGCGATGGAGTCCAGCTGTTCCGCCGCCGGACGCAGCACCCACAGGTCACCGCCCGGCGGCTCCTCCAGCGACGGAACCGCCCTTCGTGCCCGTGCGTCACCGGCGTCGGCGGCCGCGTGGACGACGTCGGTCGCCGCGTACCGATGGAACGCGAGTTCCGGATGCGGCCAGGCGGCGGATGCCGTCGCGGCGGGCAACAAGTAGTCCACCGCCTTGAACAGGCTCTGCCCGTCCGGACCCCGGTACGCCCACAGGTTCACGCCGACGTGCCGGCCGATGGCCGCGAGCCGGGTGTGGGCGACCAGGGCGAAGGTCGAGTAGTGCCAACTCCTGGTCCGCGTCAGCTCCTGCGGCTGGCTGCCGTCGGACGCGATCTGCGGCGCGATGCGCGTGCCCCGGGCGTTCAGGACCGTGCGACGGGCCAGCTCCTTGTCGCCGGTCGCGTAGGCGAGTGCCGCGAGCTGCATGTCGTGGAAGGTGCCGTGGTTGTTGGTCGCGCTGCCCTCCTCCTTGCCGAAGTCGCTGTTCTTGAGCCAGTCGAGGAAGTCGGTGTTCCACCGCGCCATGCCGGCGCGGTCCTTCCTCGTCCAGCCCGGGGCGCCGGTGTCCAGCAGGGCCAGCGCGTCGAGGACGCTGGTGAAGGACTGCGAGAAGTCGATGATGCCGATGGCGCGACCGTCGTACTTGCAGGGGATGAACTGCGCGTGGTTCAGGTTCGGGTTCATCCTGGTGGCCGGATCGAGGAACCAGGTGCGCAGGACCTGCCCGGCCTTTACGGCGTACCGCTTCTCGCCGGTGTAGTACCAGGCGAGGGAGAGGTCGTACGCGGCGTCGAAGGTCTTCTCGACGTCCCTTCGGTCGGTGCCGGAGTCGACCTCGGGGTTGCGCTCGCCGTCGCGTTGGACGTACGGGCAGCCCCAGGGATTGTCGGCGGTCGGGGGCCGGGAGGGCCACCAGTACGGGGCCTGGCTGAGGTAGTCGTGGAGGTCGCCGCCGGGCGCGGGCCTCGGCTTGTCGACGACCGTCCAGGGGCCCTGGTCCAGCCATGTGTCGGCGCGGTTCGTCAACGCCCTCACCGCTCGCCGCAGTTGTCGGTCGCCGCGATCCAGGCGGAGCTTGGTCTGGTGCAGACGGGTGCCGTCCATGACGACGGTGCGCGGGACTTCGGGCGGGGCATGCGCCGTCACCCGCGCCGAGGCGGCGGGGACGGCGCCGACGGCCAACGCGGCGAGGGCCACCAGAAGGACACCCAGACGTGCTGATGCGCTCATCGATCCACTCCGTTCATGTGGGTGAACGTGCGGTGTGGTGATCGCCGTGCTACAGCGCGCGCTGCGCCGCGTGCAGGTTCCGCGGCCGTACCGCGTGCGGGCTGCCGTACAGCTCCAGGCGCGTATGCAGGTCACCCGTGAAGTCGGGGACGTCGATCTGGTCGAACTCCCTGACCTCGTCGATGCCGACGGTGGCGGAGTACGGTGCCACGCCGTCGATCCTGACCAGGCCCGCCCGGGCGTTGGTGACGCGGATGTTCCAGTGGGTGAAGCGGGCGCCGAACAGGGGGCCTGCGCTCGCGTCACCACCGTGGCGGCCGTTGTTGTTCACGGTGATGTCGGTGCGGACATTGGCGAAGGGCAGACCGCGGTGGCTGTCGAAGGTGCCCATCCGCATGTCGCCGCGCGACCAGACGTTGTACGAGGACAGCCCCTCGACGTTGATGCCGTGCAGTTGGGTGTTCGAGGGCGCGGGGCCGGTGCGCTCCTCGATGGTGAAGTCCTCGATGAGGTTGTCGTGCGAGCCCTCGCGGCAGAAGTAGGGGTGATGGCTGCCGCGGCCGGTGACACGTGTCCGTCGCAGGGTGCACGCGGAGGCGGACACGAGGCCGAAGCCGTTGTCGACGTGCCGGACCGTCACGTCGTCCACCCAGCAGTCGTACGCGCACTGCAGGACGACCCCGTTGTGGCCCTTGTCCAGCAGATGCGGCTGCTGTGGAGTCTCGACCGACTCCAGGGTGAGGCCCTCCACGCCTGATCCCGTCAACTCCTCTACATGGGCGGAGAGTTGAGGGGTCCACTCGGGACGTACGTCGAGCGGGAGCGGGCGTTCGAGGGTGACCTTGCGGCCCCGGACCCGGGCGATGCGGACGGGCCACTCGTAGGGGACGTACGACGTCAGTTTCGTCTTGTCGTCCCAGGAATAGGCCTCCGGCCCCGGGCCGCCACCGCACATGTGCTGAAGGAGTGTGTGGTCCGCGTCGTCGGCGAGCCGGAGGAGCACCAGGGCGCCGGGGCGCAGCGACGACGCGTCCGACACCGTGATCGTCCACGAGCCCCGCCGGGCCGGAGCGACCGCCGTGAGCGGACGCCACTCGTCGCGCCGGTTGCCCGTCCAGCCCTCGAAGGGCCAGGCCTTCGCCCTGATCGCGGCGACGAGAGAGGCCCAGCGGGCCTTGGGGGCGAGCCAGATCAGGCCGCCGGCCCACGACCAGCCCGACTTGTCGCCGCCGTAGCGGGAGCCGTACACCCCGATCAGCTCGGTCAGGTTCTTCGTCGCGTACAGCGTCGTACGGCCGCTGCCGGCGCCCTTGAGGATCACGTTCGAGCGGTCCAGGCGGATCACGTCGTCGATCCGGAAGGTGCCGGGCGGGATGGTGACCGTGCCACCGCCGGCCCGGCCGGCGGCGGCGATGGCACGGTTGATCGCGGGGGCGGAGTCGGCGGTGCCGTCCGCCACGGCGCCGAAATCGCGTACGTCGGCGACGGCGGGGCGCCGGGGGAGGTGCACCGCTCCGCCGTGGCAGCCCGCTCGGCCGATGTACGGGATCTGCGGGTGCGTGAAGGGTGTGCGCCTGAACTCCCGCCACAGGAGCGGGGTGTCGGCCGCTTCCGCACCCGAGCCGACTGCCGACGCCGTACCTGAGCCGGTTGCCGCCGCCGAGTTCGAGCCGATTGCCGCCGCGGTACCGGCGCCGACCGCAGTGGCGATGGCGCTCCCCAGCAGAGCCCGCCTAGTCATGCCCATGACATTTTGACCGCCCATGGCAGCCCCGTGCGCATCTCTCATGTCCGTTCGCCCTTCCCATGGCTTTTCATGGATGTGAACGACGTTCAGATGTGCGTTGAGCGGTGAGCATGCCACGGCGCCCTTGAGGACGAAAGGGCTCACGCAGTGTTTATTGGATTGGACCTCTGGGTGAGGGGCGCTCAGGCGTCGGGCAACCCCCAACGGGGCGCGTCCGCGTTCGGGCGTACGGGCCTGACGGTGAGGTCGGGCCGGTCCCCCTTGGCGGTGATCAGCGCCGAGTCGCCCTCGCGCAAGGGGACTTGGATCGTGCCGTCACCGGCGGCGGAGTACCGCAGAGGGCGGCCCCGACCGTCCCGTACCTCGATCGGTCCCGTGATCCCGTGCCGTACGAGGCAGGGGGCGCCCGCCTCGCTGACCAGTCGCACCCAGCGGGTGGTGCCGCCCTGGCGGTGCGCGCTGAGCAGGAAGGCACCCTGCGTACGGAACCTGTGCACCATCAGGTCGGTCCAGGCGGCGGGCAGGGCGGGGAACACCCTGATGACGCCGCCCCACGACTGGCACACCATGTCGTGCAGTGACTGGGCGGCGGACAGCGGGGTCTCGATGACCGGCCCGGACTCCTTGTACATGGTGTTGGGCTGGATGAAGCGGGTCATGAGCTCGCCGAGGTACCGCAGCGCGTCCTCACCCTTGCCGAGCAGCGCGGACATCGAGGCCGCGCCCGTGAAGGTGTAGCCCTGGAGGGCGCCCTCGAAGCCCACCCAGTGCGCCAACGACGTCTCGATGAGGGCGCGTTCGTCGGCGGTCTCGCCGGTCACCTCATACAGCGGGTAGACCGCGAGCAGGTGGGAGTAGTGGCGATGGGACTTCGCGAAGGGGAGGTCCGCGCCGATCATGAACCCGTTGGCGTCCGTCGGATAGGGCGCCAGCTTCGCGAGCACCTCGCGCCAGCGGGGTGCCGACGCATCGCTTGTTCCGAGGAGTTCGGCGGATTCCAGGAGGGTACGACAGCCCCAGGTCAGGAGCATCAGATCGTAGTTGCAGTCGCGTGAGTTGCCGCCGTACTCGGGGGAGAAGGTGGCGGGCAGGTGCAGTCTGCCGTCCGGACCGGGCTCCAGGAAGTGCAGGTAGTAGGTGATCGCCCCGCGCAGGAGCGGGAACAGGACGTCCCGGAGGATCCGCTCGTCCATCGTGTGCCGGTAGCTGAGCCAGACGTTGTGCAGCGCCCAGACCAGGTTGCCGACTTCGGGAGTCGGCGGATCCTGGCCCGGGATGCCGACGCCGTACCCCATCAGGGCGCTGGCCGCGCCGTTGACGAGGTGGGGATCGGTGGTGCGGGGGATGCCGAGCGAGTCGGCGCCGTAGGGTGCCGGCACCTCCTTGGCGAGGTTGCTCCGGAACTCGC
Organism: Streptomyces sp. CA-210063; assembly: GCF_024612015.1. NCBI lineage: Bacteria > Bacillati > Actinomycetota > Actinomycetes > Kitasatosporales > Streptomycetaceae > Streptomyces > Streptomyces sp. CA-210063. The sequence goes on along the minus strand of NZ_CP102512.1, from coordinate 430,831 downwards.
TCAACGCCCGGGTGACCGCGTCGAGTTCGAGGTGGTTGGAGCCGTGGATGAGCCAGTACTCCAGCTGGGCGTTGAGGTTCCACCAGGTGTTGGGCCACGGCGTGGGTTCCAGCCAGGGTCCGCACGTCGCCATCACCGGGGCGTCACGGCGCGCGGCGGAGGCGGTCTTGTAGAGCTGGATCCAGTAGAAGCGCTGGATGCGGGCATCGGGGACGGACAGGAAGCTCTTGCGGTAGTAGGCGTGCCACCACGCGCGGTGGGGCATGGCCAGGGCGGCGTAGGGCAGTCGGTCCGCGGCGCGGACGGCCGCGAGGGCCCGGTCCAGGGCCGTGGTCCGCGGATGCGAGTGCGCGACGTGCACGTACAGCGTCCGCGTCCGGCCCCTGCTCCGCTCCCGCCACGCGGTGACGTGCTGCCCGCCCGCCAGCAGCGGCTGTACGGCGGCGCTCACGCCGTTGTGATCGGCGACCTCGGCGGGTGGGTTGCCCTGGTAGCCGTCCGGCAGCGGCTTGAAAGCGGCCCGCGGACTGATCGCTTCCGCGGGGTGGAACACCCAGCGGAAGCCCTGCTCGCCCTTGCTCGGCGTCACTTCCACGGCGAGGACCGAACGGTCGTTGTGCACGAGTGCCCGCAGGGACAGCGTGCCCTTTTCCGTGGTGAGTGTGCCGGTCAACTCGGCGTCCCGAAGGGACAGTCGCCAGTCCAGGCCGGTGATCGCGCCCACCGGCTCCAGCGTGAAGTATCCGATCGGCAGCCGGGCCAGGCCGAAGAGCGATCCGAACTCCGGCCGGTGGTCCTGCACTTCGGAGTGCTGGATGTTGAAGCGCACGGCCGTGGACGCGGCGCCCGGCTCGGCGTAGATCCCGGAGCCGAGGAAACCGTTGCCGAGGAACGGGCCTTCGTACCAGGTCGTCGGCGCCCGCCGCCAGACCAGGTCGGCGTCGTCGAGGACGGTGCGCCAGGGGTCGACAGGGGCTACGGCGGCCTCGGATCGGCCTGTCTCGGCGTCGGCCTCGGCCGCTGCCGCCTGCGCCTGCGGGGGCAGACCCGAAGTGAGCAGGACGCCACCCAGGGCGGATCCGGTGGCGAGGACGGTACGTCTGGACGGATCGGGCGCGGAGGGAGAGGGCATGGTGCCTCCAAACGGCTCTCGCGAATCATCGGAGCTATACCGCGTTGCACCCTAGGGACGGGGTGAGTGCGCGTCAATGAGAAGGGATAGCTCCGATGTGTTGACCGCTGCGCGCCAAGACGTGCGGCGATTGGCTCGTCGAACGGCGGGGACCGGTCGCTGGGGTGCGCCGGCTCACCCTCCCCGCATCCACGCCCGGGTTCCGAACGAGGCACACGCCCGCGAGGCCACTGCGGCCGCACCGCGCAGGGCCTCGACGAAGCCCTGCGACGTCAAGTCGTCCTGAACCGCGAGGTGATGAGTGAGGGCCCCGTGCAGGACGTCACCCGCGCCGAGTGTGTCCGCCACCCGTACGGCTGGCACGTCCACCGTGCCCCCGCAGTCGGGGCCCGCCCACACGATGGGCCGCCCTCCCCGGCTGACCGCCGACCAGCCGACCCCGTGCTCCCGCAGGAACCGCAGGGTGTCCGTCGGCGTGTTCGTGCCGGGCGGGTGGAAATCGTCCGAGCAGACAGCCACGTCGATCGACGGCAGCAGCTTCTCCGTGCCGGCCTTCCAACTGCCCCCGTCGAGGACGGTCCGACGGCCGGCGGCACGCGCCGCGTGAGCGGCGGCCACGGCCACCTCCCCGTGGTGGCCGTCGAATTCGACGATGTCGCAGGCCGCCACCAGCACGTCGAGACCGTCGGGCGGGGCCAGCCGGTACCCCGTCGCGTTGGTCGAGGCGACGGCACGGTCCCCACTGGAGGCGGTCACCAGAATGGACGACACGGCGGGCGGCTCGACCGAGTCGGCTGCCAGGTCCGCCACCGTCACACCCAGCCGGTCCAGGTCCGCCACGACGGCGACTCCCAGCGGATGGCGGCCGATCGCGGTGAGCAGCGTGGCCGCACCGCCCAAGTACGCGAACGTGGCGGCCGCGTTCGCGGCCGGACCGCCTGCGGCCACGACCTGCTCACGAGCCGTCAGTTTCTCGTTGGAACCCGGGGCGTGATCGACGAGCTGGATGACGTCCAGCGTGCACAGGCCGACGAACAGACCTGCGGGGCGCCCCCGCGTCTCCGCCACCACCGGCCCGCGCACTGATCCTGCCAAGGTTTCCCCACCTCTCCCGCTGCTGTCCGCCGACCAGTGGGCGTTTGTCGGTACCGCGTCAACGTATGCTCCCGACCGTGGCCGAGACCGAACTCATGCGGCTTCCCGACATGCCGCTGCACGATCCGTACATCGTCGCCGACGTCGCGACCCGCTCCTACTACCTCTACACGTCCAACGACCCCTCCGTATCGGGCGTGGACGGCACGGGCACCATGGTCTACCGCAGTCATGACCTGCGTGACTGGACGCGTCCCGTCGTGGTCTTCCTGACCGCCGAACAACCGGGGATCTGGGCGACCGACGGCGCGTGGGCGCCGGAGGTCCACGGATGGGGCGACAAGTACTACCTGTTCACCACCCTGCACAACGCGGACAGACCCCTGCCGGTGCCCCCACCCAACCGATGGGGCACGCCGTTCCAGATCCCGAACCACATGCGCGGCACCATCACCGCCGCGTCCGACTCGCTGCTGGGCCCTTTCACGGTCGTCGACCCCTCACGTCCCACCCCGCCCGAGAACCTCATGACCCTCGACGGCACGCTCTACGTAGACCCGTCCGGACAACCCTGGATGATCTACGCGCACGAGTGGCTGCAGACCATCGACGGAACCATGGAAGCGATCCGCCTGGCCCCGGACCTCTCCCGGACGCTCGGAGATCCTCTCTTCCTGTTCAAGGGCTCGGACGCGCCTTGGCTCGGTGAGCAGATCCCCGGCGGCGCACCGCATCAGCTCCCGCCCTACATCACCGACGGGCCGCAACTGCACCGTGCCCCTGACGGGTCGCTGCTCATGCTGTGGTCGACGTACGAGAAGAACCTGATCGGTCAGGACGGCACGATCAGCGGCGGATACGTGCAGACCTACGCCGTCTCGGAGTCCGGCGACATCACGGGGCCGTGGCGACAGCGACGGCCGCTGGTACGGGACGACAGCGGCCACGGCATGTTGTTCACCACCTTCGACGGCCGCCTGATGATGGTCCTGCACCGCCCCTTCGACAACGCACGGGGCAAGCTGTACGAGATGCGGCTCCACGGCCACGAGCTGCGGGTACTGCGTCAGCGCACCGACCTCGACGGCGGCGGATGACAGCGGAGGAACGCGAATCGCGGAGAGGGAATCCCGCACAGCATGTGGTTCAAGTCGCCGTGGATGAAGGACAGTTGACGCACTTGGCGTGATGGCAGGGCGGGGCAGTGAACCGTCCGGCAGTGCGAGGGGATCTCTCATGACCCAGACGCTGGATTCCTCGGCGGCCGCGGCCGGCGGCGGTTCGCCCTCGGGATCGAGGCTGGACCGGGTGCTGGCCGTGGTCGAGGAGCGGCGGGCCGAATGCGAGGAGCGGCGGCACATTCCGCGAGACATGATCGCGGTGTTCAAGGACGCGGGACTCTACCGGGCGAGCGCGCCGAAGCGTTTCGGGGGCGATGCCCTTCCTCCCGCGGAATTCCTCCGCCTCATCGAGCGGATATCGGTCGTCGACGGCTCGGCCGGCTGGGTCGCGAGCTTCGGCTCGGCCCTGGTCTATCTGGCCGCGCTGCCGCTCGACACCCAGGCCGAGCTGTACGCCGAAGGACCCGACGTCGCCTTCGCGGGCGGCCTGTTCCCCGTACAGCCCGCCGAGCGCGTCGAGGGCGGCTACCGGGTCTCGGGCCGATGGAGGTTCGCCAGCGGCTGCATGGGCGCGGACGTCCTCGGCGTGGGCATCAAGGCCGGTGAGGGCAAAGCCGGGGAGGGCAAAGCCGGGGAGGGCAAAGCCGGGGAGGGCAAAGCCGGTGAGGGCAGGGCCGGTGAGGGCAGGGCCGGACGGCCCCTCACCGCCGTACTGCGCCCCGACCAGGTGAAGATCGCCGAGAACTGGGACGTCATCGGCCTGCGCGGCACCGGCAGCCATGACCTGGTGGTCGACGGGGCCGTCGTACCCGAGGAGTGGACGTTCGTCCGCGGCGGTGCCCCCACCGTCGACGAACCCCTCTACCGCTACCCGACCGTCCCCTATGCCTCCCAGGTCCTGGCCGTCGTCGGCCTCGGTGTCGCCCGCGCCGCCCTCGACCACGTCATCGCGCAGGGCGGCCGGTCCGCCTACACCGGTGCCCCCAAGCCCGCCGAACGCGCCACCTACCGCACAGCGGTCGGCCAGGCCGAAGCCCGACTCCGGTCCGCACGCGCCTTCTTCTACGAGGCCACGGAGGAGGCGTGGGCGACGGTCGAGGCGGGCGACCCCGCCACCGCCGACCAGGCGAGCATGCTGCGTCTGGCCTCCACACACCTCGCCAAGACCTCCTTCGAGGTCGCCCGGGCCGCGTACCAACTCGGTGGCATCGGCGCCATCGCCGACGACAGCCCTCTCCAGCGCCACCTGCGCGACGCCTCGGTGGTACCGCAGCACGCCTTCCTCCAGGAGGGCATGTACGACGGCGCCGGCGCGGTCCTCATGGGGGTCCAACCCTTCCCCGGCTATCTCTGAAGGCGGGAGTACGGGTTCAGGTACGGGTGCGCGCCCTGTCGGGCCGGGCAGAGTGGGACCGTACGCGCGGTGGATGCCCATGGACGGCACCGATCGCACTCTTCGAAAGGGGGATCATGCGTTCTCTGACCTTCGTCTTCGGTACGGGGCGCAGCGGTTCGACGGCGCTGTCCCGCATCCTCAACGCCCACCCGGACGTGCTGAGCCTGAACGAGTTCATGGCCTCGGTGGGCGACGCGGCCTTCCCCGCGGGGAAGGTGGGCGGCGAGGAGTTCTGGCAGGCGCTCTTCCGGCCCGCGCCGCATTTCGAGCGGATGATCCGCAGCGGGCTGCCGCTGCCGGAGTTCCTCCACACCCGCCGCCCCGGCAGGTACGCGGCGCGGACCACCGGCATTCCCGCGCTCTCTTTGATGGTGCTGCCCCACCTCACCGACGACCCGGACGGACTCCTCGACGAACTGGGCGCGGCGATCGTCCGGTGGCCGGAGCGCACCGCCGCCGAGCACCACCGGGCCCTGTTCGGACTGCTCTGCGCCCGGTTCGGACGCACCGCCGTCGTGGAGCGCTCCGGCTACTCGACCGGCTGGGCACCGGGGCTGCGGGAGACCTTCCCGGACGCGAAGTTCGTGCACATGTTCCGCGACGGCCCGGACTGCGCCCTGTCCATGAGCCGCCATCCCGGATACCGCGCGATCTCCCTCCTCCGCGAGATCAAGACCCGCTCCGGCATCGACAGCTTCACCGACCTGACCCCCGAGCACGTCCGCGCGCTGCCCCCGGACCTGGCACCCCTGCTCGACGAACGCTTCGACCCCGCCCTCGTACGCGACCGTCACATCCCCCTGCGGACCTTCGGTGCCGTGTGGTCCGAACTCGTCACCGAGGGAACGGAGTTCCTCACCCGGCTCCCCGCCGACCGGCGCACCGCACTCGCCTACGAGCGCCTCCTGGACCACCCTGCCGAAGAGCTGACCCGTCTGGCGGAGTTCATCGGCGTGGCCCCCCTGCCACGGTGGCTGCACGCCGCGTCCGTCCTCCTCGACCACAGCCGGCGAGGCTCCGCCCGCAGCCTGCCCGCCGCCGAACTGGCCGAACTGCGGGACAGCTGCGCCCCGGGCACCCACGTCCTGGAGGGATGACCGGTCCCCTGACGCTCGCCCGCAGCCGCTTTCACCGATGGGCGGCGCGGCGGCGCACGCCGGCGTTCACCCTCATCCATGGCAACGAACGAGGAGTGTGGCGCGGGGTGGGGCTCGCCGCCAGTTTCGCCGTGGCGGCCCTCGCTTCCTGGATTCCCTGGGGCCTGGCCAACGCCCTGGTCACCACGGTCGCCACGCTTCTCGCCACCGAGCTGCACGCCCGTTTCACCTTCGGCGGGGGCAGGCATGCGACCTGGCGCCAGCATGCGCAGTCGGCCGGGTCCGCGGCGGGCTGCGTATGCGGTGACCTGTGTGGCGATGCCTGCCCTGCGGCAGCTGGTGGCGGCACCCGGCGCGGTGCTCGAGCAGGTTGTCCACCTGTCCGCCTCCGCACTCGCCGGCACGCGCGGTTCGCGGTGCCGCGCCTCGTCGTCTTCGCGCCGAACCGCTCGCAGGCCGCGGCCACCTGCCGTCACCGCCCGTCCCGTGCACACGACCGTGGCCCGCACCGCGGCACCCGCCGGCCCGGCGGTGCTCTGCCGCGCCGTCTGACCGTTCGGCGGGGCGCCGTGCCGCGCGGGGCGACGAGGACCCAGGCCACTCCCGGTGGTGGGGGCAACGCGCCCGGCGGTGCGAGGGCTGCGCTCTGACGGCGCGCCCGGGCCGCTGCCCGCGCTCACTCGCCCGCTCGGACGAATTTCCTGCGTCCGGTGAGTGCAACGCCGCTCGTGGTGGCCGCCCGTGTGCGCGAACGGCGGAAAGGTGGCGCCCATGCTCACACCTCATGTGCGACCGGCGCGGCGGCGAGACAGCGAACGCCGCCGGTCCTTGCCGGCCCGGGCCGGGACCGTCGCGGCGACTGTCCTGGCACTCATCTTGACCCTCCCCGGCACCGCGGCCGCGGCCCCGGGCGACCTGGATCCCACCTTCAGCGGTGACGGCAAGGTGCTCACCGGCTTCGCCGACGACGATCGCGCCAACGACGTGGCGGTGCAGCCCGACGGCAAGATCGTCTCAGTCGGCGCTTCGATCGACTACTCGCTGTCGGAGAGCCGCTTCGCGCTGACCCGCCACAACGCCGACGGCACCCCGGACACCGGCTTCGGCGGCGACGGCACGGTGACGACCCCCATCAACAACATGGACCCGGACCTCCAGTGGAGCGAGGCCCACGCCCTGGCGCTGCAGCCCGACGGCAAGATCGTCGTGGTGGGCAGCAGTTGGCGGGGGTACGAGAACTGCTGCTGGTTCACGGTGGCCCGGTACAACGCCGACGGCACGCTGGACTCGGGTTTCGGTGGCGGCGACGGCAGGGTGTTCACCGACTTCGGGGGCCCGGACGAGGCCCGGGACGTGGCGGTGCAGCCCGACGGCAGAATCGTGGCCGTCGGCTTCGGCGGTGCCGGGGTCGCGGTGGCCCGCTACAACGCCGACGGCTCCCCGGACACGAGTTTCGGCGGTGGCGACGGCCAGGTGAGCAACGATCCGGCGCCGGAGCTGCCTGAGGAGGGCGGCGACGGGCGCGCCCTGGCGCTCCAGCCCGACGGCAAGATCGTGGTCGGGGGTCAGGTCGGGACGACCCGCTTCGACTTCGTCCTCCTGCGCTACCACGCGAACGGCATCCTGGACACGAGCTTCAGCGGCGACGGCATCGAGCGCACCGACTTCGGCGCATACGAGTCCGTGGAGGGGCTCGCGGTCCAGCCGGACGGAAAGATCGTCGCCGCCGGCGGCAGCAGCGGCAGGTTCGCCCTGGCTCGCTACCACCCGGGCGGCACCCTGGACACGAGCTTCGACGGCGACGGCAAGGTGCTCACCCCCGGAGGCGGCGGAGCCGCGGACGTGGCGCTGCAGCCGAGCGACGGCCGGATCGTCATCGCCGGAGGCAACGGGCCCGGCGGCGATTTCGCCGTCCTGCGCTACAACCCCGACGGCAGCCAGGACAACGGCTTCGGCACCGGCGGCATCGCGACCGCGGACTTCGGCGGCGCCGACGCGGCCCATGGCCTGGCCCTCCAGTCCGACGGAAAGATCGTCGCCGGCGGCGGAGGCGGACCGGACAGCGACTTCGCCCTGGCCCGCTTCGAGGGCGGCGGCGTACTGCCGCCGCCACCGGCCGGCGTGGACCTGTCGGTGACGAAGTCCGGTCCCACCACGGTCAGCATCGGTGACCGGCCCACCTACACCGTGCGTGTGACCAACAACAGCACCACGACCTCCGCCACCAACGTCTCCCTGTCCGACACGCTCAGCGGCGTCGCCGTCTCGGTCGTCTCGGCGACCACCGGCTCGGGGACCTGCACCACCACAGCCACCAGCGCGAGCTGTTCCCTGGGCACCCTCGCCCCCGGAGCCGCCGCCACGGTGACGGTCGCCGCCGAGCCCCGGGCCACCGGCACCCTCACCGACCGGGCCACGGTCGGCGCCACGCAGACCGACCCGAACTCCGGCAACAACACCGCCACGGCGACCACCACGGTCAACAACGCCCGCGGCTGCACCCGCGTCGGCACCAGCGGCAACGACACCATCACCGGCACCTTCGGCAGCGACGTGATCTGCGCCCTCGGCGGCGACGACACCGTCAACGCGAGCTACGGCAACGACACCGTCCACGGCGGATACGGCAACGACCGCCTCGACGGCGGCTTCGGCAACGACACCCTCAACGGAGGTCCCGGCACCGACAATCTGATCGGCAACTCCGGCAGCGACAACCTCAACACCGTCGACAACGTCTCCGGCAACGACACCGCCAACGGCGGCTCCAACACGGACACCTGCACGACGGACCCGGGCGACATCCGCATCAGCTGCCCCTGACCCGCGACACCCGCTGTATCGGGCCCCGCACGACGACGCGCGGGGCCCGCGCCCGTTCGTCGCACCCCCTTGATCCCCGGATCTCCACCTGAAGGCGGCCCACCGCTCAGGCAGCCACCTCCGCGCACCCGGGAACCGTGAACTGAGCGGCCGCCCTCGCCCCTGGAACCGACTCAGGGTTTGCCGGCGGCTTCGGTGACGTTGCCGGCGCCGGCCGCTTCGTCCTGCGCCATGCGAAGGAAGCGTTGGATCGCTTCGACCGACATGTCGAGCGCCTCGGACGCGGACTGCTCGTCGCCGAACACCTGTACCGCCTCTGTGACCGCCACGGCCAGTTCCGCTTCTGCCTTGCGGACCTTGACCTCGGCCTTGTCCACGGTGTCGACGACCGACAACTGGCGGCGCTGCTTCTCCTGAAGCCGCTGTTTACGGGAGAGCGTTTTGTCGGAGTTCTGCACAGTCATAACCAAGATCATAAACGGCCGAGTGTGCAGCCATGAAACCCGCAGGACTCGGCCGGACGCACCTTGCCGCCCCGCAGGTTCACGGAGTCGTGCGCGCGCTGGGAGGCAGGCCCGGGACCGCCGGTCGCGTGTTCTGCTCAGCGCACCCCGCCGGCCTGCGTAGCCGGTACCGGCCGCCGGAGCAGGTAGACGCCGGCGGTCGACACCAGAAGGGCCATGCACGCGATGAACACCAGCCCGGCGCCCTCCAGGCCGATCGTCTCCGCCAGTACCCCCACACCGATGACCGGCACCGAGATACCCGCGTAAGCCACCACGAACAGCGCCGAGATCACGGCCGCGCGCCGGTCCGCCTCGGACGTCGCGGCCACGGCGGACAGCGCTCCGCGGAACGACATCCCCTGCCCGGCCCCACCGACGACGGCGCTCAGCACCACGAGCGGCAGCAGATCCCATCGCAGTGCGCCCGCCAGCAGCGCCAGCCCGGCGAGGAGCGCGGCGCAGCCCAGGGGCAGCGACCGGCTCACGCCGACCCGGCCGACGGCCAGCTGCCCGATGGTCGAGGCGAAGAAGGCCAGCGCGACCACCAGCCCGCTCACCGCGTGGTTGTGCACGTTCAGAGACTGGGAGAGGAAGGCCGGGCTGACCGATGTGAACACCCCGAACAGGGCGAACCCCACGAAGGAGGCAGCCGCCGCAGGCCCGAAGACCGCCCGCACCCGCGGGGGCAGACTGGGCCGTTGCGGCCGTACGGTGTTCAGCGGCCGACGCTCCCGCACGGTTTCCGGAAGTCGCAGCAGGACGGTGGCCGAGCAGGCCACCAGGGCGAGGTGAACGACGAACGGCAGATACAGCGGCCACTCGGCGTACTGCGCGAGCACCCCGGCGAGCAGCGGACCGCAGCCGAGCCCGCCCATGTTCGCGGCGGTCGCCACGAACGTGGCCCGCGAGGCGCCGCCGGGCGGCGCCAACTCCAACACATACGCCGTGGCGGCCCCGGTGAACAGGCCGGCGGACAGGCCCGACAGCAGCCGCCCCGCATACAGCCAGCCCAGCGCGGTGGCGCACAGGAAGCAGACGGCACTCGCGGCCGCGCATCCCAGGCCCCACGACAGCACCGGACGCCTGCCCACGGCGTCCGAGGCGTTACCTGTCAGCAGCAGCACCCCCATACCGCCGACGGTAACCTCGCCCACAGCCGCACGCGCCCTGACGCCGCCGGCCCGGCGGATGCGACGGTGGCACGAAGGCGCGACATGCCTGTGCGGTCGCGCGGCCGAATATCGCGTGCGCTGCCGTCGGTGGACGTAGCAGACTCCCCGGCATGGTCGACATGCGCATGTTCCGGGACGAGGTCACAGGCTGGGCGGGCGGTGGCTCCGGCGGGCCGGCGGGGGAGCTGGCGGAGCTCCTGGGGGTGCGTACGGTGGTTTTGCTGGAGGGGCTGAGCGACCTCGCGGCCGTCGAGGCGCTGGCCGCGGGGCGGGGCCGTGACCTGGCGGCCGAGGGGGTGTGCGTGGTGCCGATGGGCGGTGCGATGAGCGTCGGCCGCTACGCAGGACTTCTCGGGCCGTCCGGTCTCGGCCTGCGCCTGATCGGGCTGTGCGACGAGCGCGAGAAGCCCTTCTTCGACCGGGGCCTCAACCCGGCCTGGGTGCCGCGCCCGAGCGTCTTCGTCTGCACGGCGGACCTGGAGGACGAGCTCATCCGCGCGCTGGGCGTGGCGCGGATCGAGGAGATCGTCCGGGCCGAGGACGAACTGCGCGCCTGGCAGACCTTCATGCGGCAGCCCGCCCAGCACGGCCGGCCCCGGCACCAGCAGTTGCGGCGCTTCATCGGCACGAAGAAGGGCCGCAAGATCCGCTATGGCCGCCTCCTGGTCGAAGCCCTCGCCCCCGACCAGGTGCCCACCCCGCTGGACGACCTCCTCGCCAGCCTGTGACGGCCTGTCCCCGCAGGCAGGTACGCCGGGGCGTAAGCGCTCATCCGACTGGCCACCCGGGCACGCCTGGAGCGACGCCCGGCCGGCGCCCTGGTCGACGACCCCGACCGCCTCGACGACCACAAACTACGGTGTCAGTGCTTCTCCGCCACAGCCCCCAACTGGGGTACGACCGTGGGCTCGTCTCCAGGGTCGGGGCGCCACAGGGAGCACGAGACGAGGCCCGGATCCAGGAGTGTGAGGCCGTTGACGTACTGGCCGATCTCCTTGCTGCTGCGTGCGGTGACCGGCGGCTTGGCGTTGGCGTTCCAGAATTCCATGGCCTCCAGCTGGAGATCGCCGCCGAGTTCGGGCTCGGTGGTGGGGTGGGTCAGCACGAGGAAGCTGCCGGGGACGAGCGGCTCCAGAAGGCGGCGCGCGATGGCCTGCGCCTCCGTGTCGTCGAGGATGAAGTTGAGGATGCCGAGCAGCATCAGTGCGACGGGCTTGGTGAAGTCGAGTGTCTCGCCGGCGATGCGCAGGATGGTGTCCGGGTCGTGCGCGTCGGCGTCGATGTAGACCGCGGCGCCGGTCTCGGTGCTGGTCAGCCGGGTGCGGGCGTGCGCGAGCACGACAGGGTCGTTGTCGACGTACACGATTCTTGACGTGGGCGCGATGCGCTGGGCGATCTCGTGGGTGTTCTCCAGAGCGGGCAGGCCGGTGCCGATGTCGAGGAACTGGCGTATCCCTCGCACCTCGGCCAGGTGACGCACGGCGCGAGTGAGGAACTGCCGGTCGGCGAACGCGATGTCACGGATGATGGGAATCAAGCCGGCGACGTGATCACCGACCTGCTGGTCGACCTCGTAGTTGTCCTTGCCGCCCTGCCAGTAGTTCCAGACGCGGGCGTTGTGCGCCGTGCCGGTATCGGGTCGCTTCTGTGGGGTGTCGGCGGCCTGCTTCTCGCTCACGTCTTCCTCTCCTCGCACGCCCAAGGATCCGATGGTGGCGGGCAGTTGAGGCCCGCTGCGGCGTGACGTGGCGTTATTGTGCCGCTGCCGTTCCCCTCGCGTCCGGAGAATCGGCTGCCGGCGGCTGACGTCGACGAGGCTCCACTGGTCGATGTGCACGGTCCGTTGCCGCTGTCACGTCCCCGACGGACGCGGTTGTTCCGGGGGGACCGAGCTCTCGGCGACCGCCATCCACTGGTCCAGGTCGGCCTGGGTGAACTCTGCCCACGGGGGGATCTCGGGGAGTCGGCGGAGGATGTCGTAGGCCTCGGAGATCTGGGGGCCGCGGAGGACCGGGCAGTGGCAGCCGGCGATGACCTCTGCGTTCAGGCGTTGGAAGTAGTCCACGACTGTCCCGAATTTCTGGCTGTCCAGCAGCGCGGCCCAGGGGGAGACCAGGCGGCCGCCGAAGAATTGGCCGTCGCGGAATTCGTCCGCGGTCAGGGCGGCTATGTCGGGAATCGGGCTCGGCACGTTCGTGGCGAAGGTGTCGACCGCCCACAGGACGTTGGTCTTCGGGTCGAAGAGGGCGCGGGTTGTGGGGTTGTCGTACAGCGGGGGTCGTTTGGCGACCAAAGTGCGGTCGCCCGCGTCGATCGTGTCGCCGTCGGTCATGAAGCGGCACCGGCTGATGGGTGTCTCCCACTCCTCGGCCATGCGGCCGATGGAGAACCATGTCGTCAGCAGGGTCGCGTTCGGGCATTCGGCGAGGACCGCCAAGAGGTTGCCGGCGTGGTCGCGGTCGTCATGGGTGAGGAAGATCCACCGTACGTCCAGGGGATCCACGACGGACCAGGCGGCCTCCAGCCACTGGGACCGCACAGCCGGCGCGCCGGTGTCCACGAGGACCGGTTCGGCTCCGCGGATCACCATCGAGTTCATCGGGAAGTGGCCGACCGGCGGGGCCTCGAGTGCCCACGGGATGACGAACGTTTCCTCGGCGATCTTGTACGGCTGGAGGAGATGAAAGGTTTCCATAGTTGTCATCGCTGCTCTCCCTAGGACGGAGTCGCCGCAGCGTCCATGAATCCAGTGCAGCCCCGTGGCGGGCCATCGTCAAACGCAGAACCTGTGACGGTCCGCTTCAGAGAGCGACGATGAGGGGGCCGTGGCTGTGGCGGGCGGACGGGCGGGGCTCGCGTCGTCCCGGTTCTCGCAAGGCGGGGGCCCTTCCCGGTGTGCGGTGGTAGGACGGGGCGGTGATCGGCACTGCGGGCAGCAGCCAGAGCGCGGGCCGAACCAGGGATCGTGAGAGGGGAGTTGGGCATGGCGGCAGAGAACATCGACGATGTCGTGGACGGGCTTGCGGGAATCGTGCGGGAGGCCGGCCGCGCCGGTGACCGGGTCGGGTACTTCACGGCGCTGTACCGGCAGGTGACCGTTGAGGTCCGTACGGCCATTCACGGTGGGCTGTTCGACGACGGCGCCCGAATGGACCGTTTCGACACGCTCTTCGGCAACCGCTACTTCGACGCGTACGACGCCTGGCGTCGTGACCGGAGCGGGCCGCGTTGTTGGCGCGAGGCGTTCGGGCTGCTCGACGACGCCGACACCGTCATCGTCCAGCACCTGATACTCGGCGTGAACGCGCACATCAACCTGGACCTGGCCATCGCCGCCGCGCGGACCAGCCCGGGCGAGGCCATCCACGCGTTGCGGCGCGACTTTCTGCTGATCAACGACATCCTCGCGCGGGTGGCGCTGGCGGTGCAGGACTCGGTCGGCGCCCTGTCGCCCCTCATGTCGCTGCTGGATCAGGTCGGAGCCCGCACCGACGAGCGGATCCTCGACTTCAGTGTCCGTCAGTCCCGCGAGGAGGCGTGGTACAACGCCGTCCTGCTGGCCGGGCAGAACGAAGAGGAGCGCGAGGCCACCATCGAGCGGCTCGACATCCGGGCCGCCGTGCTCGCACGGTTGACAGCGCGACCGGGCGGCCTCGTCCGGCCGGCCCTGCAGCTGATCCGGAGCACCGAGAGCGATGACGTGCCGGCCGTCATCGCCCACCTGGACAACACCATGGAGCGGTCCTCCGCCCGGCAGAGGAGGGGGTGAGGCGCGACCCGGCGTGCCCGGCGCCGGCCGCGACTGCCCAGGGGGTGTCGTCCCCGGTGGCCCGCGGGATGTCCGGGCGGGCCGCTGCGACCCGCCGCCAGTGAGCGGAGAGCACGTTCCTGGCCACGCGGAGAGCATGTTCCTGGCCACGTCGAACAGGCAGGCCCGTACGGAGCCGCGGGTTGCCGGGTCGAAGCCGCGTCGCGTCGCGTACGCCTGGAGCCACAGTTCGGCGAGCAGATCGTCGGCGGCTCTGGGCGCGCGTCGCGCGAAGTAGCCGTGCAGGGCTGTCGAATGACTCTCCACCAGCGGCTCGCAGAAGGCCGGGTCGCGTGCCGTAGCGTTCGCGCCCCCGGCCGGGCCCTGCGCCCAGGCATTCTCCGGTTCAGCGTCGGCCGGCCGCGCAGCGGGCTGTGGGACGCCGAGTCCCGCAGAGGCGTGGCCAGGGCGGAGGGGAAGGTGTTCACCCGCCTCGCGCCGAAATCCGCGAGGGGCCAGGAAGGCTCAGGAAGGCGCTGGTGAGCCCGTTGACCCGGGGTGCAGTGACGGGGATCACACCGAGGTGAAAACCTGTCGCCCGGGGCCGGCGTCTAGCGGGTGTGAGATCAGTCAGGAAGGCACCGGGCGAGTTGGACGAGGAACGTCTCGTCCGGCTGGTGGCCAGGGGCGACCGCGCGGCGTTCGAGGAGCTGTACCGGCGTACCGCGCCGTGGCTGGTGGTGCGGCTGCGTCGCCGCTGCGCCGACGAGCAGATCGTCGCCGAGGTCATGCAGGAGACATATCTGGCGGTGTGGCGTGCGGCGGGCGCGTTCGCCGGGGCCGCGGTCGGCGGGAGCGCCGTCGGCTGGCTGTGGACGATCGCGGCGCGCCGACTCGTCGACGCGTTCCGGCGTCGGGCCCATCATGCGGAGCCGCCGCCCGCGGCCGCCGCGCAGCCCGTGGCGCCCGCCGCCGAGGACGAGGCGCTCGCGGCGACCGTCGGCGGTGACGTCGGGGACGCGCTGCGACGCCTCGCACCCGAACTCAGACAGGTACTGCAGGCCATGGTCCTCGACGGACTGTCCGTCCGGGAGACAGCGGTCCTGCTCGGCGTGCCCGAGGGCACCGTCAAGACCCGTGCCCGCCGGGCCCGGACCGAGATGCGGAGGGCGCTGGCATGAGCGTGGAACACGCGTCGACGCGGATCATCGACGGTTACGCGCGCGGCGACACGGACATCGCCGCCGACGAGGTGTGGGCCCTGGAGGCCCATCTGGAGGGGTGCCGGCTCTGCCGTGACCGGCTGTCGGCCGCCACCACGGCGACGGCGCCTGCCGTGGCGGCGCTGGTCGGCACCGTGTGGTCCGACCTCGAACCCCGGCTGGCCGCCACCGCCACCATGCCCCGCCGACGACGCTGGTCGGCACGGTTGTCGAGGTGGCTGACGCCCACGATGGTGCCGTGGCTGGCCATGGTCATGAGCGTGACACTGCTCGCGCTGCTGCTCGACCTGGCCGACACCGGCACGGGCTACGGCACCGGCACGGGCTACGGCACTGGCTCCGGCGAGGTGTCGCTGGTGCTGTTGCTCGCTCCCGTCCTGCCCGTGCTCGGCGTCGCGGCGTCGTGGTCGCGCGGACTGGACCCGGCGTACGAGCTGACGGCCTCCGTGCCCAGGGCCGGGCTTCCCCTGGTGCTGAGGCGCACCGCGTCCGTGCTCTCCGTCGTCGTCCCCGCGCTGCTGGCGGGCGGATGGGTGACGGGGGTGACGGCCGCGCAGTGGTTGCTGCCCTGTCTGGCGTTCACCTCGGCGACCCTGGCGCTCGGCGGAGTCGTCGGCGTGACCCGTGCCGCCGTCGCGCTGGTCGCGCTGTGGGCGGCCGTGGTCGTGGCGCCGACCCTGGCCACCAGCCGTACGTCCTTCGCTCTGCAGACGGACGGGCTGCCCGTGTGGGGGCTGATTCTCACCCTCGGCATCGGTGTCGTGATCGCCCGCAGGGGCGCGTACACCGTGCTGGGAACCCATCGATGACCAACGGGAAGGAACACCACGTGATGTCCGCGGTGAGCGCGGCCGACCTCGCGCCGACGCCCTACGCCTGGGAGATCCGGGCCACGGGGCTGAAGGTGAGGGTCGGCCGGAAACGGATGGCCGTCGACGGGCTCGACCTGTCGCTGGGCACCGGCGTGCACGGCCTGCTCGGCCCCAACGGGGCCGGCAAGACCACTCTCATCCGGGCGCTGGCCACTGTGCTGCGCCCCGCCGGGGGCACCCTGGAACTGCTCGGCGAGTCCGCGGGAGGTCTGGGCGAACACCGGGCGCTGCGCCGCCGGATCGGCTATCTGCCGCAGGAGTTCGGCTACTACAAGCGCTTCACGGTGCGCGAGTTCATCGAGTACATGGCGTGGCTGAAGGAGGTTCCCAAGGAGGACATCCCCGCGGCGGTGCAGCGAGCGGTCGAGCGGGTCGGCCTCGCGGACCGCGCCGACGAGCGGATGAAGGCCCTGTCGGGTGGCATGGTCCGGCGCGTCGGGATCGCCCAGGCCATCGTCAACGACCCGGCGATCCTGCTCCTCGACGAGCCGACGGTCGGCCTGGACCCGGCCCAACGGCTGCGCTTCCGCGAGCTGTTGCAGGAGCTGGGCACGGACACCTGCGTGGTCGTCTCGACCCATCTGGTGGAGGACGTCGCCGCCGCCTGCACCGACGTGGTGCTCTTCGCCGAGGGTCGGCTCGTCTTCCAGGGCACCCCGGACGAGTTGGCCGCGGCGGGCGGCCCCGAGCACGTGGGCGACAGCCCGCTGGAGCGCGGCTACTCGGCGCTGCTGCTCGATCCCGAG
The DNA here is from genome assembly GCF_024612015.1 of Streptomyces sp. CA-210063. NCBI lineage: Bacteria > Bacillati > Actinomycetota > Actinomycetes > Kitasatosporales > Streptomycetaceae > Streptomyces > Streptomyces sp. CA-210063. The sequence continues at coordinate 413,900 of NZ_CP102512.1, read as the reverse complement.
CAGGGAAGGGGCACCTGGTGAACGTCCGCGTCCTGCGCATCGAGTCGAGGCGCTCCGCCTCCCCGTGGGCGTCCGCGATACTTCTGGCGACCGCGGTGGCGTTCCTGTATCTGGAGTCCGGAGCGTGGTCGAGGGGCACCGCGCAGTGGACGGCCCAGTGGACGTCCATGGCCCTGTGGACCCGCTCCCTGCTGGTCTTCCTGTGGCCGCTCGCCGTGGCGCTCGGGGCGCTCCAGGGTCTGCGCGACCACCGTTCGAAGATGTCCGAGCTTCTGACGACTACGCCACGGCCCGCCCGGCACCGCGCGGCCACGACGGCGGGCGCGACCGCGATCGCGCCGGCCGCGGCCTTCGCGCTCCTCGTCCTCCTGGGCGCGGTCCAGGTGTTCGGCGACACCGAGTACACGCACCTCGGCTGGCTGCCGATCTCGCTGGTCGGCGTACTCGCCCTCGTCGCGGGGGCCATGCTGGGCCTGGGGGTCGGGCGGAGCCTGCCGTCCCCGCTCACCCCGCCCGTGCTGGCCGTGGCCGCCTTCGTGCTCACCAACCTCCTGCGACAGTCCACGGACTGGGCGGTGCCGACCGCCGCCGTGCCGAACCGGATCTCGCTGCTGTCACCGGTGCAGGGCGAGGTGCGCGAGATGCTCCTCACCCTCTCCGCCGCCGTGCACATCGGACAGACGGTCTGGCTGCTCGGCATGGCCGCGACGGGCTTCGCCCTCCTGACCGCCGTGACCCCGCGCGCCCGGCTCCTCGCGCTGACACCCCTCCTGGTGGGCGCGGCCGTCGCCCTGCTCGTCCTTCCCTCCGACCCACGCCGGACGTACGTCGTCGACGAGGCCGCCGCCGCGCAGGTGTGCGACGGCCCGGTGTGCGTGACGAAGGCGCACGAGGCACGACTCGCCGACCTCGCGGATCCCGGGAAGAAGGCGCTGCGTCTCCTGCACGACGTCCTGGGCGGCCAGGCACCGGTCTCGGTCCGGGAGGGCACCGCGCTGCGGGGCATCCTCGACGTCGAACCGCCGGAACGTTCCCGCACGGCCGTGCTCGTCGACTTCGACGACGGCCTGATCGCCGACGCGAAGGGCGAGGAGCTGACCCGGGCCGTGCTGGCCCAGGGCCTGGCGCCGATCTGCTTCGCCCGCAGCGCCAACGAGAGCGGCACGCTCGGCGAGATCGCCGCGCAGAGCGTCGTGGCGAGCTGGGTCCTCGGGGACCTGAAACCGTTCGGCGGCACCGTGCACTCGTCGAGCGACCAGCTGGAGGCGGCCCGCCCGGTGTGGACGGAGCTCAAGGCGCTGCCGTGGTCCGAACAGGTCGCACGTATCAGGGCGGCGCACACCGCCGCCGTCTCCTGCGAGGGCTACCCGCTCGACATACTGGACGGCGGTACGTCCCGGTGAGATGGCTGACGCTGTACGCGCGCTCCCGGCAGGTGCCCGCGTCGCTCGCCGCGGTGGTGCTCAGCGCCGTGGCGGTGTGGGCACTCGTCCGGGACGGCGGCGGGGGACCGGTGGATCCGAAGGTACCCGTGTTCGTCCTCGTCGCCGGAGTGACGGCGGCATCGATCGGCCTCGGCGGGCAGGACCTCGCGCTGGACCGCACGGCCGCGATCCGCTGGCGGCCCCGTAGAGCGGCACACGTGCTGCTCATCGGCACGGTCGTCTGCGCCGTGCTCCTCGCGGCGCGGACGACGGGCGCGGAGCTGGCCGCCACCGCGTTCGTCGTCCGCGACAGCGCGGGGCTGATGGGCCTCGTCGCTCTCGGAGCGGTGGCGTGCGGGGCGCGGTACGCCTGGACTCCGCCGATCGCCTGGCTGTCGTTCTCGGTCTTCGCCCCGCCCCCGACGGGCGTGCCGACGCAGGTGGCGACCTGGATGCTGCTGCCGCCCGGCACCCCGACGGCCACCTGGACGGCCCTGGTCCTCGCGACCGCCGGTACCGCGGCCTACGCTCTCGCAGGTCCGAGACGGTAGCCGGTCCGTAGCGCCGCTGCCCTGGGTGGTGCCGTAAGCGCCGCGAGCGGGCCGGGGGCCTGGCAGTCGACCTTGCCTCACGGGTCTTCTCCACCAGGACCAGATCGCCGACGGCGAGGACGGACGACCCCCTGTCGCCCCTCCAGTTATCAGCTAACATAGAATAATTAGGTAGATGAATAGTCGACTCGTGGCGAGGAGTGGCCGTGGACTTCGGGCTGACCGACGAGCAGGATCTGTTGCGCGCGACGGCACGGCAGTTCGTCGCCGATGTGTGCCCGGCCGAGAAGGCCAAGGAATGGGACGAGGAGGGTGTCGTACCGCCCGAGTTGTTCCGGGGCATGGCCGAGCTGGGGTGGTTCTCTCTTCCGTTCAGTGAGGACGAGGGCGGTGACGGCGGCGGGCCGCTCGAACTCATCCTGATCGCCGAGGAGTTGGGGCGGGCGAGTTTCGATGTGGCCATGTGCTACATCGGGGTGCTCATCCCCGGGATCACCGTGTTCCGATGGGGCGACGAGACGCAGCGCGCGTTCATCCGTGAGCAGGTGATGACGGGCCGCCACCGGCTCGCCGTCGGCCTCAGCGAGCCGGACAGCGGATCGGACGCCGCGGCGCTGCGCACCACCGCCGAGGACCACGGCGACCACTTCCTCGTGCGCGGCCAGAAGGCCTGGTGCACGGGCGGGGGGCTGCCCGACACGACCATCGCGACCTATGTGCGCACGGGGCCGCGCGAGCCCAAGCACGGCGGTATCAGCCTGCTGCTCGTCGATCCGTCGACGGAGGGCGTCGAAGTGCGCCGGACGCCGACGCTGGCCCGGCACATCCTCGGCACGAACGAGATCTTCTTCAACGACGCCCTCGTGGCGAAGGAGAACCTCGTAGGTCCGCGCGACGAGGGCTGGAAGGTCATGCTCTCCAACATCGAGCTGGAGAAGGTGATCATCAGCGGGGGGTATCTGGGCGCCGCACAGGCCACGCTGGACGAGATGCTGGAGTACGCCCGTACCCGGCACGCCTTCGGCCGCCCGATCGGCAACTTCCAGGCGCTCGCCCACGCCATGGCCGACCTGCAGACCGAGATCGACTCCGCCCGGCTGCTCGCCTACCGCGCCGCGTGGCTGCTGGCACAGGGGAAGCCCTGCACGCGGGAGGGCTCGATGGCGAAGCTGAAGGGGTCGGAGACGTATGTGGCGGCGGCCCGGCTCGGGATGCAGGTCTGCGCGGGGCACGGTTTCTCCACGGAGAGTGTGATGAGCTTCCGGTACCGGGAGTCGATCGTCGCCACGATCTCCGGCGGGACCAGCCAGATCCAGCGGAACGGCATCGCCCGCAGCATGGGCCTCAGATCTTATTGATGGAGCTCACCACAGCCCGGGACGTGGTCGAGTGCGGCACCACGTCGTGGTCCTTCAGCCCGCCGCCGAACACCCACACGCCGGCGTCCTTGGCCTCCTGGCCGACGCGGACCAGGAAGATGTCCTGGCTGGGCTTCTTCGCGCCGGGCTGTGCGGACTTCGGCATGGAGCGGCACGGCCGGTTGCCGGTCGGTGTGTTGGATGACGCTCTCACGTCTCTCCTGCGTGCTGACCCTGTCTGCGCCGTCATTCCAGCAGGCGCTTGACAGCTCTACCTGAACGGGGCCGGGGCGTGGCCCGGGATCAGTTCCCTCCTTGGACTTGCGCGCGGAAACTGATCGGTTTACGGTGATGGAAACCGATCAGTTTTCTCTACGGGTTCCGGAGTGCATGATGACGACAAATCGGCCGGTGGCGCTTGTGACGGGTGCCTCCTCCGGCATCGGGAAGGAAACCGCGCTGGCGCTGGTCGCGGCCGGGTTCGAGGTGGTCGGCACGAGCCGCGACACCTCGCGCGTCACCCCGCTCGGCGGTGTGTCGTTACTCGACCTGGACGTGGCCAGCGACGCGTCGGTCACCGCTGTGGTCCAGCAGGTGGCCGACCGGTTCGGACGGATCGACGTCCTGGTCAACAACGCCGGTACGGGCCTGATGGGTGCGGCCGAGGAGAACTCCCTCGCGCAGGCCCAGGTCGTCTTCGACGTCAACGTCTTCGGTGTGATGCGCATGGTGAAGGCAGTCCTGCCGCACATGCGCGCCCGGGGACGCGGACGCATCATCAACATCTCCTCCGTGGTCGGCTTCCTCCCCTCGCCTTACATGGCCGTCTACTCCGCGTCCAAGCATGCGGTCGAGGGGTACTCCGAGTCCCTGGACCACGAGGTCCGTGAGCACGGCGTCCGGGCGCTTGTCGTCGAACCCGCCCACACCAGCACCGGGTTCGAGGCCAACAGCCCGCGGCCCGACACACCCCTGGAGGTCTACGCGGACCAGCGGCGCGCCGTCGACCGCATGATGGAGGCGGCGATCAAGGACGGCGACGACCCCGCCGTCGTGGCCAAGGTGATCGTCGCGGCAGCGACCGACCCGAAGCCGAAGCTCCGCTACACCGCCGGTCCCCTCGCCGGACGCGCCAGCACACTGCGCCGCATCGCTCCTGCGGGGATCTTCGACAAGCAGATCCGCAAGATGAACCAGCTGGCCGGCTGACACCCGCCGCGGTCAGCGGGGCGATGCGTGCCTGACGCTGACGGTGTGGCTGGAAGGTGCGGGTTCGGCACGTTGGGGCAGATCATGTCCGGCGTCGGCTGCGTGTGAAGGGCGACCCCGCGCGCGGCGAGACCTGTCGGCAACCCGAGAAGTCGTACGGGGGCAGACCCGCCGCCGTGGCCCAGATCGTCGACGGCCCGGACGAATTCCTCGGCCGAACTCTCAGCGTTCTCGGCGAGCTCTCGGTCCTCGTCCACACCGACGCCGCCCCGCCCGCATGCCGATCTTCGGCGCCGTCGACTTCGCCGCCGCCCTCTGCCGGGCCGGCCGCTTCCTCGGCTACCGGGTCACGGTCTGCGACGCCCGTCCCGTCTTCGCCACTCCCGCGCGCCGCACGCCCGAACCGCGATCCGCGTCCTCACCCGCGACGCCAAGCTCGCCATCCGCCTGCCGCGCAACGAACTCGAGGAGGACCGGACCGACGGGCTGCCGTTCTGTACCCGGCGACTGCGCGAGTGCTCCAGGTCGGCGCCCGCTGGTTGGGCTGGGGCCGCGCAACCGGCGAGCCACGCTGCACCCGCGAGGGCGACCGCCTGATCGGCCTCGGGCACGAGTACCAACTCGGTGCTGTTCCGGGCCTGATGGCGATGCGCGCGCGGGTCGTCACGCAACTCTCACGTCGTCCGTCCCGGTGTCCGGACGGCTGGAAACACCCGTGCCCGTCGGAGGGTCGCCGCCGAGTCGAGAGGTCTACCGCTCTTCCGAGGCGCGCACGCGCCGAGGGCTGAACGTACCGCGGAGTCCGTCCCGCAATGATGCCGTGCGGTCTCCTTCTGACGCAGTCGTGCTTGTCGAGACCGGAGTAAGTCATGAATGGAACCGCCCCCTTCCGCGTCCTGCGCGCGAAGCCCCTGTGGATCGCCAGCGGTGTGATCACAAGTCTCCTGGCGTTGCTCTTCACCGTGCTGTATGTCGGTGCCAACGTCGATCCGGTCGATCACCTGAAGAAACTGCCCGTCGGTCTGGTCAACGCCGACAAGGGAGCCGCTGTCGGTGGCAAGCAGGTCAACCTGGGGGCGCAGATCACCGAGTCGATCGCGAAGTCCACCACTGGCGGAGACAAGATCGACTGGAAGGTGATGGACGAGAAGGAGGTGCGGGAGGAGCTCGGCAAGGGCAAGCTGTTCGGTGCGCTCGTCGTCCCTGCCGACTTCACCTCCTCGGTCACCGCACTGACCGGCACCACGGCCACCGGGACCCCGGTTCGTCCGACGCTGACGGTGCTGACCAACCAGTCCGCCGGCAGCATGGGCTCCGGCCTGGCGCGGACGGCGACGACGCAGGCGGCCGAGAACGCCTCGCTCCAGGCGGGCAAGGAGCTGACCGCGCAGAACGCGGCCGGGCGGGCGAAGCTGCCCGCCGCGGCGCGCGTCCTGCTCGCCGATCCGGCCGCCGTCACGGTCGAGGACGGCCATCCGCTCGACTCGCACAGCGGCCTGGGCATGACGGCGTTCTACTACGCGCTCGCCCTGGTGGTCTGCGGCATGCTCTCCGCCAATGTGATCAGCGGTCAGGTCGACCACGCCCTCGGCTACACCCACAACGACTTGGGCCCGATACGCCTGCACCGCCCGCTGATCCGGGCGACCCGGGTGCAGACCCTCGCCATCAGCAGCACTGTGATGATCGGTCTGTCCCTGCTGATGGGAACCCTGGTCATGGTCGGGGCGGTCGGCGTCATGGGGATGCATGCCGCCCATCTGCCGCTGCTGTGGCTGTACTCGGTGTGCGCCATCGCGGTCTCCGGGATCGGTGCGCTCGCCCTCCTCGCCGTCTTCGGCACGCCCGGCATGCTGGTGGTCACGCTGGTCTTCATCGGGATGGCGGTGCCGACGGCCGGCGCCACCACCCCCATCGAGGCGCTGCCCGGCTTCTACCGCTTCCTCGCGGAGTTCGAGCCACTGCGGCAGATCACCGACGGTCTCCGCTCGATCCTCTACTACGACGCCCAGGCCGACGCCGGTCTGACGCGGGGCTGGCTCATGATGGCTGTCGGGCTCATGGCGGCCGCGCTGTTCGGCTTCGGCGTGACGGGCTGGTACGACCGCAAGGGGCTGCATCGCATCCCGGCCGAGAAGAAGCCCGAGGGGACTGTCATCCCGACGTAGCGGAGACACCGGTAAACCGATCGGTTTTCATTTCCCGAAAACCGAGTTAGCCTCCCACCATGACGACAGAGGTGAAGGCGACTCCCCGAGAGCGGCTGCTGGAGGCGGCGGCCACGCTCGCCTACCGCGAGGGCGTCAGTATCGGCGTCGATGCGTTGTGCAAGGCGGCGGGTGTGTCGAAGCGCTCGATGTACAAGCTGTTCGAGAGCAAGGGTGAGCTGCTGGCCGCGAGTCTGGAGCGACTGGCCGCTTCCTACGCGGTCTGTCTCCTGCCTGAGGCGGACGATCGGCGTTCGGCTCGTGAGCGGGTCCTGCACGTCTTCGAGCAGCTGGAGTCGCGGGCGGGTGCGCCTGGGTTCCAGGGCTGTGCCTACCTGGCTGTGCAGATCGAGCTCAAGGATCAGAGTCACCCCGCGAGCCGGGTGGCCCGGCGGGTCAAGGGCCACCTGAAGGCCTTTTTCCGAGCCGAGGCCGAACGGGGTGGGGCGAGCGACCCGGATCTGCTGGCCCGGCAGCTGATGCTGGTCTTCGACGGCGCCAGTGCCCGCGCGGGCATCGGCGCCGAGACCCTGGCAGGGCTCATCGCGCCCACTGCGGTCACGCTGCTCGATGCGGCCGACATGCGCTGACGCATCGCCTCTGCGAGGAGGCTCGAGGTGACCGATGTGCTCTTCGAGGCTGCGGGAGTGGCACGACTCGCTTCAGGTGCCGTAGGCGGTCCGTGAGGGGGTACCGCAACCGCGGCCGCGGTTGCGGCGGCGTTCTTCCGGCGGCTCCCCCGGGCGCATGGGCCCTTGTCTCGACACCACTGGATGCCGACCGCCCTGAGTCAGGGCTTGCGCTCGGAAACCGATCGGTTTACAGTGGTGGAAACCGATCGGTTTCTCATCTGTGGAGGCAGTCATGACCGCACTCAAAGGCGCAAACGTCCTCGTCACCGGCGGCAGCCGTGGCATAGGCAAGGCACTGGTGGAGGAGCTCTATGCGCGCGGCGCCGGCAAGGTCTACGCCACGGCCCGCGACCCGCGCGGCGTGACGCATCCCGACGCCGTCCCGGTGGCGCTGGAAGTCACCGACCCGGCCTCCGTGGCGGCGGCCGCCGCACAGGCCGACGACGTGACCGTACTGATCAACAACGCCGGTGCGTCGGTCGGCGCGTCCTTCCTCGACTCCCCGGTCGACGACGTGCGCCGGGAGTTCGAGACCAACTTCTACGGCCCGCTGCTTCTCGCCCGGGCCTTCGTGCCGGTCATCGAGCGCAACGGCGGCGGTCACCTCCTCAACGTGCACTCCGTGCTGTCCTGGCTGGCCATCGGCGGCTCCTACAGCGCCTCCAAGGCCGCCCTGTGGTCGCAGACCAACTCCCTGCGCCTGGAGCTGCAGCCGCGTGGCATCGCCGTCACCGGACTGCACGTGGGATACGTGGACACGGACCTGACGGCCGGCGTCGACGCACCCAAGTCCGACCCTCGCGACATCGCCGCGCTCGCCCTCGACGGCGTCGAGGCGGGAGCGTACGAGGTGCTCGCCGACGACATCTCGCGGCAGGTCAAGACGGGCCTGGCCGGCGACCTGGCAGGACTGTATCCCCAGCTGGCGAAGTAGGTCGCGGATCACAGCCAGGGCCATGGCCGCGCGCCATCGGCGTCACGGCCCTCGCTGCCGCACCGCGACCAGATCACCCATGCGCAGTTCGGACACAGGGAGTCGGAGCGATGCCCGCACCAGTGTCACGTCCCACGATCCACATCTCGGGGACCACCAGCCACACCCTCGCGGGTGGGCCCGGTGATCGCCGGGGTGGAGCCCAAGCCTGGCCTCCGCAAGATCCTGCAGGGCGGCCTTGTCGACAAGAGGGCGCTGCGGGAGGACTACGTGGACGAGTTCCTCCAGGTGGGCGGTCGCCGCGGCGCCTGCTGAACGCGGTGGCGTGAGCGCCCCGAGAGTGCCGTAGCCACCCCCATCCGGGGGTGGTGCCTGAGGTGGACCCGACTCGACCATGACGAGTGAAGACGTCGTGGCACGCAAAGGAGCAGCGCATGACGGAGATTCAGATCGAGTTCGATGTCCCGGCGGAGATGCGGGACGGCACCGTGCTGCGCGCGGACGTCTACCGGCCCGGCGGCAACGGACCGTGGCCGGTGCTGCTGAGTCGGCTGCCGTACGGCAAGCACACGCCCATGATGGTCGTCATGCTCGATGCCGTGGCGGCGGCCCGGCGTGGCTTCATGGTGGTCGTCCAGGACACCCGTGGCCGGTTCGCCTCCGAGGGGGAGTGGGAGCCGTGGACGTACGAGGAGAGCGACGGGTACGACACCGTACGGTGGGCTGGTGCCCTGCCCGGTTCGAACGGCTCCGTCGGCATGATCGGCGGCAGCTACTTCGGTAACACCCAGTGGATGGCGGCGCTGTCGAAGCCGCCGGAGCTGAAGGCGATCGCGCCGATGATCACGTGGTCCGATCCGGACGACGGGCTGTGGACGCGCGGCGGTGCGATCGAGCTCGGCCTCAGCGTGCCCTGGTCGCTCCTGCAGGGGGCCGACACCCTGATGCGCCGACACAGCACCGACCTTGAAGGTCTCGTGAACGGCATCACCGGGCTCATACAGGACTTCGACGGTCTGGCGAGCGGCGGTTACGGGGAGCTGCCCGCCGGGCGGTTCCCTGCGTTCGCCCGGCACGACCTGCCCGAGCTGGGCTACGAGCGTTCCCGGCGCGAGCCCGAGTGGGCGGCTTCCTGCCGGGTCGCGGGCCGGCACGGCGAGGTCGATCTGCCCACCTTCCAGGTCGGCGGCTGGTTCGACATCTTCGGCCAGGGCACGCTCGACAACTTCACCGCCATGCGCCGCGCCGGCCGGTCCGCCACGCTGGTGATGGGCCCGTGGTCCCACACCAACTGGCGGCATGTGGTCGGGGACGTCAACTTCGGGTTCGCCGCGAACTCCGACTTCATGGGCATGCGCGGACGTCTGCACGACATGCAGCTCGACTGGTACCAGCGCACGCTCGGCGACGGCGAGCCGCTGGAGCCGGACACGGGCAACGTGCTGCTGTTCGTCATGGGCATCAACCAGTGGCGCGAGGAGACGGAATGGCCCCTGTCGCGGGCGGTGGACACGGACTTCCACCTGCGCGCGGACGGAAGCCTGACGCAGGAGCCGCCGTCCACCGCCGAGCAGGCCGAGGAGTTCACCTACGACCCCATGGACCCGGTACCCACCACCGGCGGCGCGCTCCTCATGGGTGGCGGGCTCCTGGGGACCGACGAGTTCCGTCCCGGGCCGCTCGACCAGACGGCCGTGGAGGCGCGCGATGACGTCCTGGTCTTCACCACCGAACCGCTCACCGAAGACGTCGAGGTGACCGGCCGCGTCCGGGCGGTGCTCTTCGCGGCCACCGACGGACCCTCGACCGACTGGGTGGCCCGTCTGTGCGACGTCGACGAGAACGGCGTCTCCCGCAATGTGACCGACGGCATCGTGCGGGTCCGCGCGGCGACACCGGGTGAGCCGGCCGAGCACGTCGTGGACCTGTGGTCGACCAGCATCGTCTTCCGGGCGGGGCACCGGATACGGGTCCAGGTCACCTCCAGCAACTTCCCCCGCTGGGACCGCAACCTCAACACGGGCGAACCCGAGGAGAACGCGACCACCGCCCGAGTGGCCCGGCAGCAGGTCTTCCACGACCTCGCCCGGCCGTCCCGCATAGTCCTGCCCGTGGTGGTTCCGGCCTGACAAGACCCGGTAGGCAGCGGGGGAGTTACCCATGGGCGACTGCTGGTCGAGGAGCTGACGAGCGCGGTGCCGGCGCAGCCCGGACGGGGGCCCCTCGTTGAGTGTGAGCGTGCTGGAACCGGGCCCAAGGCCGACGTCGAAGCGGCCATCGAGTTCGACGACTTCGCCTTCAAGCCCTCCCCGGCCCAGGAGTCCTGACCGGCCCCGGCCTGCCACCGCGCTGAACGACGGCGTCGACGCACGCCATCTCCAAGAACGGCCGCGCGCGGACCGCCGTCCCCCTGCAGGACACCCCCTGCACCCCAAAGCAGCCCAAGACGGTCGCCGACCACACCCTGGGCTTTCTGAACAACCGACCCAAACCCCCCAACCAGACAGAGGACATATCGATGTCGGAGCGCAATCCCATCCTGATCACCGGTGCAGGCGGAGCAATCGGTGGCGTGAGCCGAACGATGGTCGACATGCTGCTTGAACAAGGGCACCCGGTGCGCGCGTTCGTGCGGCGGGACGACGAACGCGCGGACTCGCTGCGTCAGGCCGGGGCCGAGGTCTTCGTCGGTGACCTGCTCAATATCGCCGACGTGACCGCCGCGCTGAAGGGTGTCCGGCGCATCTACTTCAGCATGAGCCTGTCGCCGTACTACACCGACGCCGTCAGCCTGATGGCCGCGGCGGCACGGGCCAAGGGCGACATCGAGGTCTTCGTCAACATCTCCGAGTTCGAGCAGTCCTTCATGACGGTCGAGAAGATGACCGCACCGGAGGACGAGCGGCGTGCGTGGCTCGGCGGGAACATCACGGAGTGGTCGCCGCAGCAGCGGGCCCACTGGATCGCCGAGCGGGTGCTGGAGTGGTCCGGCCTCCCGACCGTCAACATCCGGGGGGCCATGTTCGTAGAGAACCCCCTGATGACCTGGCTGGCGCTGGAGCCGCTGAGCAAGGGTGAACTGCGCCTTCCCTTCGGCCACCACCGGCTCGCGCCCGTCGCGGGATACGACGTGGCGGAGGTGGCCGCGAAGATCCTGGCCGACCCGGCGCCGCACATCTCGAAGTCCTACGAGCTCAACGGTCCGGAAGCGAAGGACATGCACGGGTTCGCGGAGGACTTCGCGGCCGTGCTGGGACGCGAGGTCGTCTACGTTCCCGAAGACATCGAAACCTGGAACGAGACCTTCGTGGACAGCAACCTGGCCGAGTATCCGCACACCGCGGCGCACCTGAAGACCCTGACCCGGCTGATGGGCGGCGGCGGGTACCGCGGTGTCACCGACCAGCTGGAAACCCTGCTCGGGCGCCCGCCGAAGACCGTGCGGTGGGCGCTGGAGAATCATCCGCGCATCCAGGAGCTGGCGGCTGCCCTGAGCAACTGAGCCGCCCGGAGCAGCACCATGACGCCCCACCGGCGTCCTCCGCCTGAGGACGCCGGTGGGGCGCACCCGGTTGAGGGCGGAGCGGCCCTTCAACACCGGCCGCCACACACCCGCCGTAGGCCAGGCCCGTGGTCTTCTGCCTGCGTACGTGGCGTATCGCCGCAGGGCGCCGCCTGACCTCACGGTCAGGCGGCGCCCTGCGGCGGGATGAGTTGCCCCGAAGTGGATCAGAGCTCCAGGACCAGGCGGTCGCCCTTGGCTCGGGAGACGCAGATCATCATGGTGTTGCCCGCGGCGCGATCCTCGTCGTTCAGGACCGAGTCGCGGTGGTCGATCTCCCCGGACAACACCGTCGTCTCGCAGGTTCCGCAGATTCCCTCCTCGCACGAGGTCATCACCGGCACACCGGCATTTTCGACGGCCTCAAGGATGGACATGTCCTCTGAGATCTTCAGTGTCTTGCCGGACTGGGCCAGTTCGACCTCGAAGGTCGTGAGCGGGCCGGCGGTGACGTCCTTCTTCGGGGCGAAGCGCTCCAGGTGCAGGGCTCCGCTCGGCCACTTCTCGCAGCCGGATTCGACCGCCGCGAGCAGCGGTTCCGGACCGCAGCTGTAGACGGCTGTCTTCCGTTGCGGTTTGCCGAGCAGCGAAGGCAGGTCCAGCAGCCCGTATTCATCCTGCGGCCGCAGGCTCACCCGGTCGCCGTAGGCCCGCTGCAGAGTCTCGCCGAACGCCATCGAAGCCCGGGTGCGGCCCCCGTAGACGAGGCGCCAGTCGGCGCGGCTCGCGTGGACGGCTGCCACCATGGGCAGGATGGGGGTGATCCCGATTCCGCCTGCGATGAACAGGTAGTTCTTGGCCTTCACGAGCGGAAAGTGGTTGCGTGGCCCGCGAATGCGCACCGACTCACCTTCCGTGAGCACGTCGTGCACGTAACTCGACCCGCCGCGGCTTTCCGGTTCACGCAGCACCGCGACCTGAAGACGGGACCGGTCCCCCGGGTCCCCGCACAGTGAATACTGCCTGACCAGGTCGGCTCGCAGTATCAGGTCGATGTGTGCTCCCGGCTGCCATTCCGGCAGCGGACGGCCTCGCGGGTCGCGCAACGTCAGCAGCACGACACCTTCGGCGATCGTTTCCTTACGTTCCAACACGAGGTCGAGCTCGACTTCCGTGCTGAGAGTGCTCATGACCGGCCTTCCATTTCTTACAGTGATGATTCGGTGAGGGGTTCTGACGGGAACTGATGGGTCCTTTTCCGGCCGATCAGGACGGGAAGCAACGGCCGAAGTCGCGCAGCAGTCGGGGGGATCCCTGCAGCTTGATCTGGCGACGCACCAGTGCCCACGCCAACAGCGAAGGCTTGCTGAGGAAACGCAGCCAGGTCCGCGTATCGGCGGTGATCCTGAGATCCGGTTCACCGTGATGTCCGTCGGCGACATCGAGTTCGCGGTCGCGGATGGTCACGGTGATCTGCCGGGATTCGTCGCCGGTGAAGGTGAAATGGTAGGTGGCGGACATGTCCTTGGCCTGTTCGCGCTGAAAGATCAGCGGCAGGCCTTCCACCAGGCCGTCGATGCTGTTCGCTCGCAGGCTCATCGCTACATGCTTCGTGCGCTTGTGCGGGAACCGGGCGGCCACATGCTGCTCGGCGTCGGAACCCGGGACGACGTAGACGGTCTCTTCCTTGTCCAGCAGTGGGCGCACGACCTGGGTCAGATGTGCCTTGCGATCGTCCAGCCAGGGGCCGATGACGTCCTCGCCGGCCGGGCAGACCGACATGCAGTAGGCCGCCTTGTAGTTGGCGCCGAAGGACAGGCTCTGCCACATCGAGGCGCTCTCGCTGTCGCTCACTCGCGCCCGGTAGTCATGGGCGTTACGGCTTTCTGCGACCTGCTCGGCCCAGTCGCCGAAGCCACCCATGAACTCGCGGTAGTTGTGCGTGTAGCAGGCGGAGAAGTTGAAATGACCGTCGGAGGCGATCGCCCCGGTCGGGCAGGCTGTCACGCACAGCTTGCATTCCAGGCAGGGGTTGTACTCGATAGGCCGGGTGTATTCGCTGACCTCGGCGTCGATGAGGATGGTGCCCAGCAGGATGAAGTTGCCGAATTTGGGGTGGATGACGTTGCGGTGGATGCCCATCTTGCCGAGCCCCGCTGCCACGGCGACGGGCTTGTGCGAGACGACCCACGCCTTCCTGGGGAACTTGTCCATCTCCATCGGAAAGCCCATCGCGGGGTTGATGGCGCGCACGCCCGCCGCTTCCAGCTTGCCCACCACGTGCCGGCCGACCTCGTTGGAGTGGTCGCCGGTGTGATGGAACTCCAGGTTGGCGACCGAGCGCGCAGGAGTGCGGACGTTCTCCCGGTTCATTCGGGACACGATGCTGATCAACGTTCGGACACCCGGCAGCGCGGCGTCCAGGTCCTCTCGCTGGTCGGCGATGTCCGGCCGGCCGATCTCGACGAAGCCGACGTCGTCCGCACCCGCGTCGAGACACAGCTGGCGCAGCCACGACGCATCCAGCGGCTCGGCGGGCCGGACGGCGGTGCGGTCGCGTCGGCGGGCTTGGACGACGGTGGGATGGTCTTCGAGCTTTTTCTTGGCCATCGAGCGTCACCTCACGGGGGTGGGCTTACAAGTTTCATGAAGCAACTCGCACCCTAGTCGTCGAGAGTTTCGTGAAGCAACTTGGTGGTGTCGAGTCGTGATCCACCTGTACTGAGACGCCGCAGCGGGGCGGGCCGCGGACGGCGCGCGGATCATCCCTGTGCTGAGCAAAGTACGGGTCCGCCGACCCGTCGGCCGCCCCGCACCGGTCCGGACGACGGGTCGAACCGGAGACGGCGCGTAGTCGGCCCGCGGAAAGCACGGGTGACCCGTCCGTCAGTCGCGACGCAGGCCCTCTGCGGGGAGAGGAACATCGTTGAGTGTCTGATCGACACTCACGGCATGGATGTCAGGCCTGGGAGTCGGTGAGCGCCGGGCCGGGAAGCAGGAGAACGGCGTCCGGGCCCACCGCTTGTCCGCATTCGGTGCACACGAGCTGTTCCCGAACGTTGCCCCCGCACCCCACGTGGCTGGTGATCCTCGGCGGGCCGGCCGGATCCGCGGCGTGCTCATCGCCCCAGTGCATCAAGGCGAGCACGGCGGTGAGCAAGTCCTGGGCCTTGCTCGTCGGCCGGTACTCATAGCGGGCGGGCCGCTCCTGATAGCAGACCCGATCCAGCAGTCCCTCGTCGACCAGCTTGGTGAGGCGGTTCGTCAGCACATTGCGGGCGATGCCGAGGCTGTCCTGAAACTCCTCGAACCGGCGCAGCCCGAGCTGCGCGTCGCGAATGATCAGCAAGGTCCAGCGCTCGCCCACAACCTCCAGAGTCCGGGCGATGGAGCACAGCTGATTGTCGTATGTCTGGCCCAACATGCTGTGAATCTAGCACGTTGCTCCACGCAACTGACGGACTCGGGGGTCGGGCGCCGGACAGTCCGGTCGGTGCTCACCCCACACTTCGCGGCCTTTGGGCTCGACACTCCCAGGCTCGGTGCCGCCGAGGCCGGAGTACACGAAGTCGACGAGGCGCAGGTCCTCCGTCGATGATGTGAGTCGGCATTGATCACGGCACAGAAGTGTTGAACCACGCGACTGAGTTGACTGAGTTGGTGAACACGTCGTTCGACCGGGAGCGGACCGGCCCTCACGTGGAGCCGGACGCCCCAGCGGAAAGGAACCGTCCATGGACGAGCAGGGTGAACATTTCGACGTCGTTGTACTCGGCGCGGGACCTGGCGGATATGTGGCCGCCATCCGGGCTGCCCAGCTGGGCAAGCGGGTGGCGGTCGTGGAGGAGAAGTACTGGGGCGGCGTCTGCCTGAACGTGGGCTGCATTCCCACCAAGGCCCTGCTGCGTAATGCCGAACTCGCCCACGTCTTCACCCGTGAGGCGAAGACCTTCGGCATCAAGGTCGACGGACAGGTCTCCTTCGACTACGGGGAGGCCTACCGCCGTAGCCGGAAGGTCGCGGACGGCCGGGTCAAGGGCGTCCACTACCTGATGAAGAAGAACAAGATCACGGAAATCAGCGGTCGCGGCACGTTCCTCGACCCGCACGCGCTCCAGGTGGCCGACTACGACGGGAACACCCGCACGATCGGCTTCGATCACTGCATCATCGCCGCTGGGGCGACCCCCAAGCTGCTGCCCGGCACCCGCCGTACATCGCGCGTGGTGACATTCGAGGAGCAGATCCTCGCCGAGGACCTGCCGCAGTCGATCGTCATCGCGGGCGCCGGGGCCATCGGCATCGAGTTCGCCTACATCCTGCACAACTACGGCGTGAAGGTCACCGTCGTCGAGTTCCTGGACCGGGTCGCCCCACTGGAGGACATCGAGGTCTCCGCTGAACTCGCCAAGCAGTACCGCAAGTTGGGCATCGACGTACTGACCTCGACCCGCGTCGAGTCGATCGACGAATCCGGTCCGCAGGTGCGGGTCACCGTCACCGCCAAGGACGGGGCTCAGCAGGTCCTGGAGGCGGACAAGGTCCTGCAGGCGATCGGCTTCGCGCCGAACGTCACCGGTTACGGGCTGGAGAACACGGGAGTGCGGGTCACCGATCGCGGCGCGATCGACGTCGACGGCCGCTGCCGCACCTCCGTTCCGCACATCTACGCCATCGGTGACGTCACCGCGAAGCTGATGCTCGCGCACGCCGCCGAGGCGATGGGCGTCGTCGCCGCCGAGACGATCGCGGACGCGGAGACCATGGAGCTGGACTACGCGATGATCCCGCGCGCCACCTTCTGCCAGCCGCAGATCGCCAGCTTCGGCTACACCGAGGCGCAGGCGAGGGAGAAGGGCTTCGACGTGCGGGTGGCGAAGTTCCCGTTCACCGCGAACGCCAAGGCACACGGCCTGGGCGATGCGACCGGCTTCGTGAAGCTGATCAGCGACGCCAAGTACGGCGAGCTCCTCGGCGGCCACCTCATCGGCCCGGACGTCACCGAACTGCTGCCCGAGCTGACTCTGGCCCAGCAGTGGGACCTCACGGTCCACGAGGTCGCTCGCAACGTCCACGCCCACCCCACCCTCGGCGAGGCGGTCAAGGAAGCCGTACACGGCCTCGCGGGTCACATGATCAACATGTAGCGATCACCGCCATGCCCTGACCGGCCTCGTCTCCTACCGCGACGCCCCGTCCGCGTCCTGTCCTGCCAGCCACTCCTGGTGCCGGGCGAAGTGGCCCGGGTCCCGGGTCACCCAGATCCCGGAGGCCCGGGCCAGGACGGCGCGCGTCGGCAGGAGCACCATCTCGCCCGCGATGTACCAGCGCCTGCCCTCCCGCTTCTCCACCCAGGCCCGGACCTCCAGCGGCCGTTCCACGGGCACCGGCTTCACGAAGCTGACGGTCAGTTCCGCCGTCACGCTCAACACCCGGTGCAGCAGCGGCAGATGGCCGAGACAGTCGTCCAGGACGGCGGCGGTCCAGCCGCCGTGCGCGACCTCGGGCCCGCCCTCCTGGTCACGCGGACAGGACAGCTCGAACCACGCCGCCCCGTCCTCGTCGAGCCGCTCGCGCTCCACCCCCAGCCGGCAGGACCCGGCGGCGCGGCACGCCCCGCACAGGGCCACCCCGCCCGGGGTCCGGGGCGGCTCCTGGAAGTCCGCCCCGGCCCAGGGCCCCGTCGGTGTCGTCGCGGACATGGTGTGACTCCTCTTGTCGGGCATCGGGGGGGGCCGACCCGCGCGGGGCCGGCATCGGAGTGTCAGAGATCGGCGAGCAGCGGGCGCAGCTTCCCCGCGATGAGCTGGACCTGGCGGGCCACCATGTCCTCGGGCATCCCGGCCAGCGAGGCCCACAGGAACACCCCCTCCACCGGCAACCCTGCCACGTACGCCCGGATGGCGTCGGCGGTCTCCTGCGGGGTGCCGTACAGGAACTGGCCGACGCCGGTCGCGCTCAGCCCCGTCTCCCGCCACTTCTCGGGGTCGATGGGGCGGGGGGCCGGCTGATCGGTCCCCTCGACCATGTAGCGGCGGTAGCTGTTCCACTGGTACGCGAGGTG
This sequence comes from Streptomyces sp. CA-210063, assembly GCF_024612015.1. NCBI lineage: Bacteria > Bacillati > Actinomycetota > Actinomycetes > Kitasatosporales > Streptomycetaceae > Streptomyces > Streptomyces sp. CA-210063. Next base: position 396,019 of record NZ_CP102512.1, on the reverse strand, counting down.
TGTGCGGACCACCGGCCAGTCGCCCTCGGGGTCCTCGGTGACGAACGTGGTGAACGAGCCCTGCATCCGGGCCGCCGACACGTCGTATCCGCTCTCGGCGAGGCCTTCCCGGTACGGCGTCAGGAGCGCCGGGTTGAGCGACAGCAGCCCGGTGCCGAGCCGGCCGGCCCGTCTGGCGCCCTGCGGTCCCTGGTAGCCGAGCCAGATCGGCAGCGGGTTCTGGACCGGGCCGGGGGTGACCAGGGACTCGGCCCACAGGGCGCGGATGTCGCGTACCCGCTGGTCGGTCGTGGTGTAGCGCTTGGTGAGGTCGGCCCCGTACAGCCGGTACTCGGGCACCCGGTAGCCGGTACCCAGCCCGAGGTCGAGGCGGCCGTCGCTGATGATGTCGACGATCGCGGCCTGTTCGGCGATCTCGGGGGCCGCGTGCAGCGGTGCCGGGACGACCGCGGTGCCCAGGCGTACGTGCCGGGTGCGGGCGGCGGCAGCGGCCGCCATGGTGAGCGGCTGGGGGAGGTAACCGTCCTCGAAGCCGTGATGTTCGGAGAACCAGACCGAGTCGATGCCCAGCCGGTCCGCCTCCTCGCACATCTCCAGCGCGAAGCCGTACACCCGTGACCAACTCCGCTGCCACGGCGGGGGGTTGCGCATATCGAAGTAGATGCCCACCTTCATGCCGGGCTGCCTCCTGTGGTGTTGTCCGCCAGCCGGATCGTCGCGTGTGCGACGGCGACTCCGTCCCCGGGTGGTAGAAGTCGTACGGGGCGCAGTTCCAGCGCCTCGATCTCGGGGTGGTCCTCGACCATCGCCGAGATCCGCAGGACGGTCTCCTCCAGGGCCGCGAGATCCACCCCCGGCCCGCCCGCCCGGCCGTCCAGCAGGGGGGCCGCCCGCAGTGAGCGGACCATCTCCCGGGCGTCGCGGTCGCTGAGCGGAGTGACGCGGTGCGCGACGTCCGCCATGAGGTCGGCGTAGTCCCCGGTGAGGCCGAAGGAGACCACCGGACCGAAGACCGGGTCGGCGCCGACGGAGAGGAACGCGTCCGGGCCCGCGCCCGGGCCTGTCTCGCGCAGAGCGATCCCGTACGAGGCCAGCAACTCGGCGGTGACCGCCGCCGGGAGCGGGCCGGGAGCGCCGGCCGCGATCAGCGAGCGGGCGCGCTCGGTGTCGACGCCGGCGAGATCCGGGACAACGCCCGCGGGGGTGCTGCGCCAGGCCTGGTAGGCCGCCGCGTGGCCGAGCGAGGCGGCCGCCGCCTCGGGGAACGTGTACGTCGGTACCACCAGGTCACCCCGGTGCAGGAGATCGGCGACGCCCGCACCGCCGAGGAAGCTGGCCACCACCGGCTTGTCGGGCCGGGCCGCGGCGGCGTCGAGGATCGCCGACGCCACCTCGTCGGGCTTGTCCGCCAGCGGGGGCATGAACAGGACGACGGCCGCGTCGATGTCGTCGTCGGCCAGGACCGCGTCCAGTGCCTGCCGGTACTGGGCGGCCGTGGCCGTGGGGGTCAGGTCGATCGGGTTGGCGACGTCGGCATGGGGCGAGAGGGCGGAAGCGAGCCGCTGCCGGGTGTGCTCGCCGAGTGCGGGTACGCGCAGACCGCTCGCCGCGCAGGCGCCGACCGTCAGCGCCGCGGGCCCGCCCGCGTTGGTGATCACGGCGACCCGGTCGCCGGGCGGGGGCGGCTGGTGGGCGAGGAGAAGGGCGACGTCGAACAGTTCCTGGAGGCTGCGGGTGCGGATCACGCCGGACTGGGCGAACAGTGAACTCACCGCCGAGTCCGCGTGACCCGGATGCACCGCGACGATCGGCTTGCGCGGCGCGATCCGGCGGGCGATGCGGGCGAACCGGCGGGGATTGCCGAAGGTCTCGACGTGCAGCAGGATCACCGAGGTCGCCGGGTCCTCCTCCCACCACTGCAGCAGGTCGTTGGTGGACACGTCCACCGCGTGCCCCACCGAGACGAACCCGGAGAAACCGAGCCGCAGTCGCTTGGCGAAGTCGAGCACCGCGAGCCCCAGCGGCCCGGACTGGCTGGACATCGCCACCCGGCCCGGCGCCGGCAGGGCGGGCGAGAAGGTCGCGGCCAGCCGCGCCGCGGGGGTCGTGTTGACGACGCCCATGCAGTTCGGGCCCACCAGGCGCATCCCGGAGGCACGGGCGAAACGGGCCAGGTCGAGTTCCGCGGCCCGTCCGTCGGTTCCCGTCTCCCCGAAGCCCGACGAGACGACGACCACCGCCTTGACCCCGGCCTCCGCGCACTCCCGTACGACCCCGGGCACGGCCCCGGCCCGTACGGCCACCAGGGCCAGGTCCGGCGCCTCGGGAAGGTCGCGCACCCCGGCGTACGCCCGTACCCCGGCGATCTCGTCGGCCCGTGGGTTGACCGGGAACACGCTGCCGTCGAAGCCGCCCCGCAGCAGGTTGGCCACGATCTCGTGGCCGATCGTCAGCGGGTCGCGGTTGGCGCCGATCACGGCGACCGACCGTGGTTCGAGCAGGGGCCGCAGGGAACGCCGTACGGCCGTGTGCTCGCGGCGCTCGGCCCGCGCGACGGCCAGGGCCTGCGGGTCGATGGCGATCTCGAAGTGGATGATCTGGCCGGGCGGGCCGGTCTCGATCCGGTAGCCGGAGCCGAGGAAGACGTTGATCATCCGGGTGTTGTCGGCGAGGACGTCGGCCTCCAGCACCCGGATGCCCCGGGCACGCGCGGCGGCGGCGATGTGCTCCAGGAGCAGCCGGCCGAACCCCTCGCTCTGGTGGTCGTCCCGGATGGTGAAGGTGACCTCGGCGTGCTCCGGGTCCTCCGGGTCGCGGACGTAGCGGACCAGTCCGGCGATCTCGTCGCCGGCCAGGGCGACGAGGGCCAGTTCGTTGAGGTAGTCCACGTGCGCGCCGCGCCGGATGACGTCGTCGCGGGCGCGGACCACCGGGCCGAGGGAACGGTAGGCGAGGGTGGCCCGGGACAGGCTGCCGACGAAGGCGACCAGGCGGTCGGCGTCCTCGGGCCGGATGGGCCTGAGGAACGTCGACCGTCCGGTCCTGACGAGTCCGGGCCGTTCCAGGTCGTCGGGATACGAGGGGTACGGGGGAGTGGTCACCGTCGGTTCGCCTTGCTGCCGCTCAGACGGCCGCTTCCTGGGGAGTCTGCTCCGGCAGCCGGAAGAGCTCGTTGAACGTGCCGCGCGTGACACGCTCGCGGATGTCGTCGGACACGCCGTCGAACAGGTCGTGGAGGGTGGACTGGGTGTGCCCGTACGTGCCTTCGAGGTGGGGGTAGTCGTCGCCCCACATCACGTTGCGGTAGCCCGTCGACTCGACGATCTCCACCGAGCTCTTGTCGTGCTGGAAGGAGGCGTACACCTGCTGCCTGATGATCTCGCTGGGCAGCCGGCTCAGCTTGGGCCGGACGAACATGCCGTGCTGGCGGTACGCCTCGTCCATCCGGTCCCCGATGGCGGGCACCCAGCCTGCGCCGCCTTCAGCGATGAGGATCTTGAGGTCCGGGTGACGGTCCAGGGCGCCGCCCGCGACCAGGTGGGACACCACCCGCATGCCCGGGTAGGTCGTCTCCATGTAGTTGACGACCGCGCCGCCGGGTCCGCGGAAGACGACGTTCTGTCCGCCCGTGCCGATGTGGAAGCCGAGCACCATGCCCGCCCGCTCGGCCGCGGTCCACAGCGGCTCCCAGCGGTCGAGGGCGTACTCCTCGCCCTCCCGTGTCGAGCACGGGAGGAAGACACACTGGAAGCCCATCTCCGCCGCCCGCTCCAGCTCGGCGACCGCGTCGTCGATGTCGGCGGTCGAGACACAGGCGGTGGTGATGACGCGCTTGTTCTTGCTGAGGATCTCCTCGTGCGCCCAGTCGTTCCAGGCCCGTACGGTCTCCCGGGCGAGCTCCCGGTCGGTGATCGACACCAGCCAGAACCCCATGGACGGGAAGGCCAGTTGGCCCCACACGCCCTCCTGGTCGAGGTCCTTGAGGCGGACCTTCAGATCCCAGGCGCCCGGCGGGCGCATCGCGTCCATGAAGTCGCCGAGCTGGCGGTCGATGCGTTCGCCGTCGATGTAGAGCATCTCGTACTTCTCGCCGCGCTCGCTGCGGGGGGCCCGGGCGCCGAGCCGCGCCGACAGCCTCTCGGTCCACACATCGGCGGGTTCCATCACGTGCGAGTCCCCCGAGTTGACCCAGATCTTCGACATGACGCTCCTTCGGGTCAATGGATGTAATCAGTTAGCGATTTTAGTGGTATGGCTGGTCGAAGGGAAGGCCGGGGTGCGAAAGATCGGCTCCGGGCGCGGGAGGTCAGCTCCGGCGTCGCTCGATCTCGTCCGCCAGCTGCGGCAGCACCTCGAAGAGGTCCCCGACCACGCCGTGGTCGGCGAGTTCGAAGATGGGGGCGTCGGCGTCCTTGTTGACGGCGACGATGGTCTTGGACGTCTGCATGCCCGCCCGGTGCTGGATCGCCCCGGAGATTCCGGCGGCGAGGTAGAGCTGCGGGGAGACCTGGGTGCCGGTCTGCCCGACCTGGTGGCTGTGCGGGTACCAGCCCGCGTCCACGGCGGCACGGGACGCCCCGACGGCCGCGCCCAGCAGGTCGGCGATGCGCTCGATGACGGCGAAGTTCTCCGCGCCGTTCACTCCCCGGCCGCCGGAGACCACGATGTCGGCCTCGGTCAGCTCCGGACGGTCGCCACGCTCGCGTGGGGTGCGGGACAGCACCTTGACGGCGGTGGAGGCCGGCCCGAAGGCGATGTCCTGCTTGTCGATGACGGGGTCGGTGGGGGCGGGCTCGGGGGCGACGGCGTTCGGCTTCACCGTGATGACGGGCACGCCTTGCGTGATGTGCGCGGTGACCTGGTAGGTCGCCGCGAAGGCCGACTGCTCGGTGACGGGGCCGTCCGCCCCGGCGGTGACGTCGACGGCGTCGGTGATGAGCCCGGAGCCGAGCCGGAGCGCGACCCGGGCGGCGGTCTCCTTGCCGTCCGGTCCCGACGGCAGCAGGATCGCCGCCGGGCCGGTGCGCTCGGCGATCTGGGTGAGGGCGTCGACGGCCGGGGTGACGAGGTACTCGTCGACCTCGGGGGCGTCCACGACGTAGACCTTGCGCGCGCCGTACCGGCCGAGGGCCGCGGCGGCGAAGTCGGCGCCCTGCCCCAGGAAGACGGCCGAGGGTTCGCCCAACCTGCGTGCCAGGGTGAGCAGTTCGAGGGTCGGCTTGCGTACGGCGCCGTCCGTGTGGTCGACGAGGACCAGGATCTCGGCCACGGTGATGCAACTCCTTCGGGACGGGGGATGATCTTCCTGCTTCAGGTGAGCTTCTCGGCCAGGTGAGCTTTTTGGCCAAGTGAAGTTCTTGGTCGGATGAACTTCTTGGTCAGATGAACTTCTTGGCGGTGAGGAACGCGGCCAGTACGGTGCCGCCGCTGCCGTCGTCGGCGAGGATCTCGCCCTTGCTGCGGGGCGGGCGCCTGGTCGCGGTGTCCACGGCGGATCGCGCCCCGGCCGGGCCCACCTGCGCGGCCTCGATCCCGAGGTCGTCCAGGTCAAGGGTCTCCAGCGGCTTCTTCTTCGCGGCCATGATCCCCTTGAAGGAGGGGTAACGGGCGTCCCCGGAGCGGTCGGTCACCGACACGACGGCCGGCAGGGTGCCCTGGATCCGTACGGTCGCGCCGTCGCCCTCGCGACGGCCCGTCACCGTTCCGTTCTCGACCGCCAGGTCCTCCAGGTGGGTGACGGCGGGGACGCCGAGCCGCTCGGCCAGCAGTGCCGGTACGACACCCATGGTGCCGTCCGTCGAGGCCATCCCGCACAGGACGAGATCGAAGCCGTTCCGTTCGATCGCCTTGGCCAGGACGAGTGACGTACCGAAGGCGTCGCTGCCCTCGAGGTCGTCGTCGCTCACATGGACCGCCGAGTCACCGCCCATGGCCAGCGCCTTGCGCAGCGCGTCCTTGGCGTCGTCGGGGCCGACCGTGAGGTAACTGATCTCGGCGTCGTCGTCCGACTCCGCGATCCGCAGGGCCTGCTCGACCGCGTACTCGTCGAGTTCGGACAGCAGTGAGTCGACCGATTCCCGGTCGGTGGTGCCGTCCTCGGTGAAGGTGCGGTCCGCAGTGGCGTCGGGCACGTGCTTCACGCAGACAACGATCTTCACAGTGCACGCTCCAGGCGCTTCCGAAGGTGTAATGAGTGCTAATAGTTAACTATATAGACCGGCGGGATGCGAGTCCTCATCTTGATTCCGTCGAATTAGTTGACTGATTGCGCTGATAGCTGGAAGATCTGGGCACTGAGCCGCGAGGAGGCGCCATGGTGGGTGACAGGCACACCGGTGACAGGTACTTCGAGCCACAGGTGGAGACCATGCCCCGCGAGCTGCTGCGGGCGCAGCAGGAGGAGAAGGTCCTGGAGCTGGTGGGGTACGCCTACGCCAACTCCGCCTTCTATCGCGAACTCTGGGACGAGCACGGCGTCCACCCGCGCGACATCCGCTCGCTGGAGGACTTCCGGGCACGGATCCCCTTCATGACCAAGGACATGGTGCGCGCCCACCGGGCCCGCACCGGCGACCCCTTCGGCGGTCTGCTCTGTGTCCCCGTCGAGGAGCTGACCTCGGTCTCCTCCAGTTCGGGCACCACCGGCGACCCGGAGTTCTTCGCCGAGATCTGGCAGGACGCGCCGCCCCTGGTCACCGCCCAGGTGCGGGACCTGTGGGAGCTGGGCCTGAGGCCGGGGGACCGGGTCCTCAGCCCGCCCGGCACATTCCGCAACCTCATGGACGCGGGCTTCCAGGCACTCGGCGCCGTGGTCATCGAGGTGGACACCTGGATGGGGAACATGGCCGAGGTCGTCGAGGCCCTGCGCACCTACCGGCCGGCCTACCTCCAGATGATGTATCCGCAGATCGTGGAGCTGGAGCACCTGGCCGAGAAGACGGACCTGAAGGAGGCCTTCTCCTCCCTCAAGGGCGCCTCCTGCGCCGGACAGCCCCTCAGCCGGAAGATGCGCGCCCGGGTCCGCGACGACTGGGGCATCGACATCTACGAGTACACCAGCGCCGCCGACACCGGCACCGCCTGGGAGTGCCGTGAGCACGACGGCTTCCACCTCTGGGAGGACACCGTCTTCGCCGAGTGCGTCGACATCGACGACCAGGGTGCCTGGCAGGACGTCCCGGCGAGCGACCTCGGCGAACTGGTCGCCACCGACCTGGACAACCGGGCCGCGCCGCTGATCCGTTACCGCAGCGAGGACCTGGTCCGCATGGCCCGCGACGGCTGCGGCTGCGGCCGTACCCACGCCCGGATGTGGGTGGCCGGACGGCGGGGCGACGAGACCCTGGTCCACGGGCGCTCGGTGGTCCTGCGGGACATCTGGCAGGCCGTGGAGGACCAGCCCGAGACGGTCGCCGGCGTCTTCCAGATCGTCCGGGACGGTCGCGAGGTGGACGAACTGCGGCTCCGGGTCGGCTACGACCCCCATCTCACCGAGGACGTGGACGCCCTGGCCGGGCGGCTCGGCGAGGCCGTGCAGGAGCGGACCGGAGTGAAGCCGGTGCTCGACATGCGCACCGAGGAGGACCTGTTGAAGACCATGACCAGCGTCGCCAAGTTCCCCCGGGTGGTGAAGAGCTGATGCGCGCCGACACCCTCGCCCGGGCCAGGACCCTCGACCGGCCCGACCTCGCCTACCTCGTGCGCTTCCCCAGCGCCGACGGCATGCGGGACATGGATCTGACCCGGGCGGAGCTCGCCCGCGACACCGACTGGGTCGCCGAGCGGCTGCGAGCGCACGGACTCGCCGCCGGGCAACGGGCGTTGCTGACCGCCTCCGGCTTCGAGGGCTTCTGGGGGCACTCGGTGATCGGCGCCCTGCGCGCGCTCAACGTCCCGTACGGCATCGCCGAGGCGATGGGCTGGGACCACCGCCGCACCTCGGTCTTCCACCGTGAACTCACCCCGCACGCGGTGATCGGCCTGTCGGAACAGACCCTGGAGGGACTCGCCGGGACGGCCGACCTCGGTGAGATGTTCCGGCCGACACGGGTCGTGCTGGCCCGGCCCTCCGCCATCCCGGTGCTGCGCGCGGTGGGCGTGTCCGCCTGTGTGATCTCGGCCGTGGGACCGGCGCTCGCGCTGGAGTGCCCCGAGCGGACCGGCGCGCACATCAACGCCGCCGCATGGCGGATCGGCGAACGCGACGGGCGGCTCACCGTGGCGGCGGGCGAGGAGCGCACCTCGCCGCTGGCCGAGACCCCGCTCGCTGTCGCGGGCCGCGTCGTCACCGGCCGGTGCGCCTGCGGCAGCGAGGACCCTCGGGTCCTGCTCGCCCAGGCCAACTGAACATCATCACAAAGGAGTCGAGGATGTCCGAAGCAGTTGTCGACGGCCGGGTCGTGGTCGTCACGGGCGCCGGCAACGGCATCGGCCGGGCCCACGCCCTGGCGTTCGCCGCGCACGGGGCGAAGGTCGTGGTCAACGACCTGGGCGGTGCGCGCGACGGGGCGGGGGCCTCGGCCGGACCCGCCCAGGCCGTGGTGGACGAGATCGTCGCGGCCGGCGGCGAGGCCGTGGCCAACACGGACGACATCTCCACCTGGGACGGCGCAGGCCGGCTCGTCGGCCAGGCCGTGGAGACCTACGGCCGCCTGGACGTCCTGGTCAACAACGCCGGCATCCTGCGCGACCGGATGATCGTGTCGATGACCGAACGGGACTGGGACAGCGTCGTCGCCGTCCATCTCAAGGGCAGCTTCGCCACCCTCCACCACGCGGCGGCGTACTGGCGTGAGCGCGCCAAGGCCGGTCACGACAACGACGCCCGGGTGATCAACACCACCTCGCCCTCCGGCATCTTCGGCAACCCCGGCCAGTCCAACTACGGCTCGGCCAAGGCCGGTATCGCGAGCCTCACCGTCATCGCCGCCGCCGAACTGGCCCGCTACGGCGTGACGGTGAACGCCATCGCGCCGACCGCGCTCACCCGGCTGACCGAGGACATCGACATGATGAAGCGGGCCGCCGAGGCCCAGGACCTCACCCCCGAGGCCATCTCGCCCCTCGTGGTCTGGCTCGGCTCGGCCGCCTCGCGCGAGGTCACCGGCCGTGTCTTCGGCGTCATGGGCAACCGGATCACCGTCCTGGAGGGCTGGGTCAACGGCCCCGGCGCGAGCGCGGAGTCCCGGTGGACACCGCAGGAGCTGTCCTCGGTCGTTCCCAACCTGGTGGCCAAGGCGGCTCCGAACGCCGACGCGCTGGGCGAGCGGAAGGGCGCGTGAGATGACGCTCAATCAGAAGCCGGTCGCGGAGGGCCTGTTCACCTGGCCGCCCGACGCCACCGCACCGCCCCGGCTCATCGGCTCCGAGTGCGTGGCCTGCGGCCTGATCAGCTTCCCCGCCGCCGCGGACTGCGTGCGGTGCGCGAGCCAGGAGTCCAGGCAACGGCTGCTGTCGGACCGCGGGACGCTGTGGACGTACACGACCCAGAACTTCCGCCCGCCGTCCCCGCCGTACGACGGGCCCGACGCCTTCGAGCCCTACGCGGTCGGCTACATCGAGCTGCCGGGTGAGCTGCTGGTCGAGGCCCGTCTCACCGAACCCGACCCGGAGAAGCTCAAGGTCGGGCAGGACATGCGGCTGACGCTGGTGCCGTACGCCGTGCGGGACGACGGCACCGAGGTCGTCACGTTCGCGTTCACGCCCATGGAGAAGGAGGGGTCATGACCGAGGCCGTCATCATCGGTGCGGGGCTCCACCCCTTCGGGAGGTTCCCCGGGAAGCCCGCGCTGGACATGGGCGCGGACGCGGTCCGGTTGGCGCTCGCCGACGCGGGTGTGACCTGGCCGCAGATCCAGGGCGGTTACATCGGCAGCTATGAAGTCGCCAACCCGGACGCGATCGTCGGGCGCCTGGGACTGACCGGGGTTCCGCTGCGTGGCGTGTTCAACGGCTGTGCCACGGCCGGTACGGCCATCGCGCTGGCCGCCCGCGCCATCGAGACCGGCGAGCACGACCTGACCATCGCCATCGGCCTCGACAAGCACCCGCGCGGCGCGTTCGCCGCCGACCCGTCCGTGGCCGGCATCCCCTCCTGGTACGGACAGACCGGGCTCTTCCTCACCACCCACTTCTTCGGCATGAAGATCAACCGCTATATGCACGACCACGGCATCTCCCACGAGACGCTCGCCCGCGTGGCGTCGAAGAACTTCCGCAACGCGGCCGGGAACGACAAGGCCTGGCGCCGCACCCCGCTCACCCCGGAGGAGGTTCTCGCCTCCCCGGTCCTCAACTACCCCCTGCGCCAGTTCATGTACTGCGGCCCGAACGAGGGCGCCGCGGCGCTGATCCTGTGCCGTGCCGACCAGGCCCACAAGTACACCGGGAAGCCCGTACGGGTCCGTTCCACCGCCCTGCGCAGCCGCAGGCTCGGCGCGTTCGAGGTGCAGAGCCCGTCCTTCCCCGTCGGGGAGCCGGTGGCGAGCCCGACCGTGGACGCCTCCCTGGCGGCCTACGAGAGCGCGGGCATCGGCCCCGAGGACGTCGACGTCGCCCAGCTCCAGGACACGGACGCCGGGTCGGAGATCATCCACATGGCCGAGAACGGCCTCTGCAAGGACGGCGAACAGGAACGCCTCATCGCCGAGGGCGTCACCGAGATCGGCGGCCGGCTCCCGGTCAACACCGACGGCGGACTGCTCGGCAACGGCGAACCGATCGGCGCGTCCGGACTGCGCCAGATCCACGAGATCGTCCTCCAGCTGCGCGGCACGGCGGGCGACCGCCAGATCCCCGGCACACCCCGCGTCGGCTACACCCACCTGTACGGCGCGCCGGGCGCGTCGGCGGTGACGATCCTCTCGACCTGACCGACTTCTGCGACCTGACAGCGGAGCGCACGCGATGGAACCCGACGACATGCAGGACTTCGCCGCCGAGGCCCGCCGTTTCCTCGACGCCCACGCGGCGAAGGCCCCCGACCGCACCGCCGTCACCTGGGGCGAGGGCGACGACTCGATGGCGTACTTCAGCAGCCTCCCGCCCGAGGAGGAGGCGGAGCAGGTGCGGCGGGCCCGCGAGTGGCAGCGGATCCGCCACGGACACGGCTTCGGCTGGATCACCGGCCCGCCCGAGTACGGCGGCCGGGGCCTGACCGCCGTCCACGACCTGCTCTACGACGCCGTCGAGTCCGAGTACGACGTCCCCGACACCGGCGTGCTCGGTGTCGTCGGCCTCGGCATGATCGGACCGACGATCCTCGCCCACGCCCAGCCGCACATCAAGGACCGCTGGCTGCCCGCGATGTACCGCGGGGACGCCATCGCCTGCCAGCTGTTCAGCGAGCCCGGCGCCGGATCCGACCTGGCGAGCGTGGCGACCCGGGCCGTCCGGGAGGGCGAGGACTGGGTGCTGAACGGGCAGAAGGTGTGGACGTCGGTCGCCCACCACAGCGAGATCGGCCTCGCGCTGACCCGTACGAACCCAGGCGCGCCCAAGCATCGTGGCATCACGGCCTTCCTGGTCCCCATGGACGCCCCCGGCGTCGAGGTCAGGCCGCTGCGCCAGATGACCGGTGGCGCGGACTTCAACGAGGTCTTCCTCACCGACGTACGCGTCCCCGACGACCACCGCCTCGGCGAGGTCGACGGCGGCTGGACGGTCGCCCTGACCACCCTGATGAACGAGCGCAACACGGTCGGCAGCGAGGGCGCGGGACCGGTGGCCGCCGCCCTGTCCCCGGACCACCTCTCGGCGCTCATGCGCGCCACCTGGACCTGGGACGACCGAGCCCTGCGGGGCCGCCTCGCCGAACTCCTCGTGGACGCGATGGCCACCGGCTACCTCAACGACCGCGCCCGACGAACCCTGCGGGCGGGGATCGCCCCCGGCCCCGAGAGGTCCGTCGCCAAGCTGATGTACGGTCAGAACCTCACCCGTGCCGCCCACTTCGTGTCCGAGTGCCTCGGCCCGCGCATCATCGCCGACACCGGCAGGTGGGGTACGTACGCCTGGTCCGAACTCCTCCTGGCCACACCGGCGTTGCGCATCCTCGGCGGCACCGAGGAGATCATGAAGAACATCCTCGCGGAACGCGTCCTCGGCCTGCCCAAGGAGCCGGTGACCACCATGGCCAAGGAGGTGCGGTCATGACCGCCGACGACAGCGAGCTCAAGGAACTCCGCGCGTCTGTACGGGAGTTCATGGAGGCCAAGTCGCCCGAGGAGGCCGTGCGCAAGCTCATGGAGAGCGAGCCGCACTTCGACACCGAGGTGTGGGCACAGGCGGCGGACCAGCTACGGCTGCCGGGCCTGGCCATCCCCGAGGAGTACGGCGGCGACGGCTTCGGCCTCGTCGAACTCGGCGTGGTCCTGGAGGAGATGGGGCGCGCCCTGTTCTGCGCGCCCTTCTTCGCGACCGTCCTCCTGGCCGCCCAGGCCCTGCTGGCCTCGGGCGACAAGGAAGCCTGCGCCCGTCATCTGCCCGGCATCGCCGCCGGACGCACCACGGCCACCCTCGCCGTCGCCGAGGACAACGGTTCCTGGGACCCCGCGCTGATCACCGTGCGTGCCCTGCCGGACGGGAACGGCGGGTGGCGGCTGAAGGGCCGCAAGTGTTTCGTCATCGACGGCACGACGGCGGACCTGGTCCTTGTCGTCGCCCGCACCGTCGCCGGTCCGTCACTGTTCGCCGTCGACCGGTCGGCGACGGGACTCTCCGCCGAGCCGCTGGAGACCCTCGACGCCACGCGGGCCATGGCCCGGCTGACCTTCGACTCCGTGTCCGCGACCCTCGTCGGCGCGGACGGGGCGGGCGGGCGGATCATGGCCAGGGTGCTGGACATCGCCTCGGTCGGACTCGCCGCCGAGCAGGCGGGCGGAGCGCGCCGGTGCCTGGAGACGAGCGCCGAGTACGCCCGTGTCCGGCACCAGTTCGGCCGGCCGATCGGCTCCTTCCAGGCGGTCAAGCACAAGTGCGCGGACATGCTCGTCCAGGTGGAACTGGCCGAGGCCTCCGCACGGGAGGCGGCCCGGCTGGCCACCGAGGACGCGCCGGACTTCCCCGTCGCCGCCGCCGTGGCCCACGCCTGCTGCTCACGGGCGTACATGGTCGCGGCCATGGAGAACATCCACGTCCACGGCGGCATCGGCTTCACCTGGGAGCACCCGGCCCATCTGTACTTCCGCCGGGCCAAGTCCTCCCAACTGCTCTTCGGCGGACCGGCGGTGTACCACGAGCGCCTGCTGGACCGGCTCGGCATCTGAGCACCGCACGACGAAGGCCCCGGATCGCTCCGGGGCCTTCGTGTGTGTCGCCGGTCGGCGCGCTCGCCGCCGGTCAGCCGCGCGCGGCCTCGCCCAGCAACGCCTTGGCGATGATGACCTGCTGGACCTGGCTGGTGCCCTCGTAGATGCGGAACAGCCGGGCGTCGCGGTAGAAGCGCTCGACGGCGACGCCGCGCATATAGCCCGCGCCGCCGTGCACCTGCACCGCGCGGTCCGCGACCCGCCACACCATCTCGCTGGCGAAGTACTTCGTGCAGGACGGACCGATCTTCGTGTCCTCGCCCGAGTCGAAACGCCGGGCGGCCTCCAGGACGGTGGCACGGCCGGCGTAGTAGTCGGTCATGGAGTCGGCGATCAGACCCTGGACGAGCTGGAAGGAACCGATGAGCTTCCCGGACTGCCGGCGGGTGCTCGCGTACGCGACGGACTCGTCGACCAGACGCTCGGCCATGCCGACCATCAGGGCCGAGATGTGCACCCGCCCGTGCGCGATACAGCCCATCGCGGTGCCGAACCCGCGGTTCAGGCCTTCGTCGCCGCCGACCAGTGCCGAAGCCGGTACGCGAACGTCGTCGAAGTACACATCCGCGGTCCAGGCGCCGAACTGGCCCATCTTGTGGTCCTTGGGGGCCACGGTGAGGCCCGGGGTGCCGGCCGGGACCAGGAAGGTGGAGATGCCCCGGGTGCGCGGGGCGTCCGGGTCGGTGCGGGCGAAGACCATGAAGACGTCGGCGAGCGGGGCGTTGGTGATGTACCGCTTGGCGCCGTTGATCACCCACTCTCCCCCACTCTCGGCTGCGCTCGAGCGGGAGGTGCCCCCATCGTCGAGATGGGCGCGTGTGGTCAGCGTCGACGGGTCGGAGCCGGCCTCCGGCTCGGTGAGCGCGAACGACGCCAGCACCTCGCCCGAGGCGATCCTCGGCAGCCACTCGGCCTTCTGCTCCTCGGTGCCGCCGACCATCAGGACGTGTCCGGCGATGCCGTTGTTGGTGCCGAACATCGAGCGCAGGGACGGGGTCGTATAGCCCAGCTCGAACATCAGCTGGGCCTCCTCGTACATCGACAGTCCCAGCCCGCCGTACTCCTCGGGCAGCGCGAAGCCGAACAGCCCCATCTTCTTCGCCGCCTCGCGGATGTCCGCGGGCATCTCGTCCTTCTCGTCGATCTCCGTTTCGACGGGCACGACGCGTTCGCGGACGAAGCGCCGGACCTCGGACAGCACCGCGCTGAAGTCAGCCGCGTCCATGTCGACTCCCTGATAGTCCCGGTTGCATTTATTGATCGGTTTGTGTGTCGTCCGGCTTCCGCTCCGGCCGGTAGCAGGCCGCCAGCAGGGCAGCGGCGCTCGCCGTGCCGAGCCCCGCGGCCAGCAGCGCGGGGCCCACGCCCCCGCCACCCGGGCGCAGCAGCCCGTCGAGCGAGTACCGGCCGTGGCCCAGCGCGGCGAGCGCGACGGCCGCGCCGCCCACCACACCGGCGTACTCCCAGCCGCCCTTGAAGACGAAGAAGCCCTTGCCCCGGTGGTCGGTCCGCGCGGCCACGGTCATCAGTCCGACGGCCGCGGCGGCGGGGAGCGGGTTCGCCACGCCGAGGGTGAGGGCGGCCCCGGCCGCCATCTCGGTGCCGGCGGCCATGCGGGCGTGCACCTCGGCCGGTTCGAGGCCCAGCGCCTGGAACCAGCCCGTCGTTCCCTCGATCCCGCCCGGCCCGTTGACCTTGTTCCAGCCGTGCACGAAGAGCATCGGGCCGAGCGTCGCGCGCAGCACGAGAGCGGCGGTGTCGTGGCCCCTGGCCACGCGGGCCTTCACTGGCCGACCCCCGTGGCCCGTCCGGCCGGCACGACACCGTACAACTGCGGTACCGCGTCCACGAGTTCGTCGTAGGTAAGGGCCTTGCCGGACTCGCTCGGGTGGACGCCGGCGACGGTCCAGCCCTGGAGCCGGTTCAGCCGGTTGCCCTCGATGCGCAGGACCTGGCCGGTCAGCCATGCCGCGCTGTCGGAGGCCAGGTAGACGACGACGCCGGAGGCGTTGGCGGGATCGCGCGGGTCGAAGCCGTCGGTGGCCCGGAGGGACGCGCCGACGTCCAGCCCGTCCGTCATCCGGGTGGCCGCGATCGGTGAGACGGCGTTCGCGGTGACGCCGTACTTGCGCATCTCCAGGGCGGTGAGCACGGTGAGCCCGGCTATCCCGGCCTTCGCGGCGCCGTAGTTGGACTGCCCCTGGTTGCCGAACAGACCGGTCCCGGACGTCGTGTTGATCACCCGGCCGGCCACACGCTCGCCCCGCTTCGACGCCTCGCGCCAGTACGCGCACGCGTGCCGGGTGAGCGCGAAGGTGCCCTTCAGATGGACCGCGATCACCGAGTCGAACTCGGCCTCCGTCATCGAGAACAGCATCCGGTCGCGCACGATGCCGGCGTTGTTCACGACGATGTCGAGGCGTCCGAACTCCGCGACGGTGTCCGCGACCATGCTCTCGGTCGCCGCCCAGTCCGTCACCGAGCTGTGGTCGGCGACCGCCCGGCCGCCCAGCTTGGTGATCTCGGCGACCACGTCGTCGGCGGGGGAGTCGCCCGTGCTCTCGCCGTGCACGCCCGCGCCGAGGTCGTTCACGACCACGGTCGCGCCGGCCTCGGCGAGTGCCAGACAGTGCGCCCGGCCCAGCCCTCTGCCGCCGCCGGTCACGATGGCGACCTTGTCGTCGAGGATGCCCATGCCCCTACCTTCCAGTCCGGTCGAGTTCGTCGAGTACGTCGTCGGTGTGCTCGCCGAGCGTCGGCGCGCCGGTGCGCGGCTTGTCGTCCACGCCCCAGAAGCTCACCGGCGTCGCCACGGTCCGCAGCGGCGGCGCGTCACCCATGCCGGGCTGCTCGACGAACGCCCCCACCGCCTCGGCCTGCGGATCGGCCGCCACCTCGGCGAGGGTCTGCACGGGCGCCCACCACACGCCCTCGGCGTCGAAGCGTGCCGCCCACTCGGCCAGCGGCCGCTTGGAGAACTCCTCGTCGAAGGCGGCGATCAGTTCGCGTACGTGCCCGCGCCGGGCCTTGCCGGTCGCGAACCGCTCGTCCTGAGCCAGGTCCTCCCGGCCGAGCGCCTTCACCACACCGGGCCAGTGCCGGTTGCCCTCCAGGCCGACGAGCCAGAACCAGCGGTCGTCGGCGGCCCGGTAGGAGTTGTAGAGGGGGGACTCGTGCTCGGTGCGATGGCGGGTACGGCCCCGCTTGCCGAAGAAGTTCTGCAGGGCGAGGTCGTTGCCGTTGGCGTAGGTGCCGGAGCGCAGCAGCGACACGTCCACCACCCCGCCCTCGCCCGTCCGTTCGCGGCGCAGCAGCGCGGCCAGCACGCCCGCCACCAGGTTGGACGCGGCCGTACGGTCGCCGAGGCCGGGCCGGATGCCGGGCGGCGGCTCCCCGGCCGGGTTGAGCATGGCCGCGATGCCGGGCCGGGCCCAGAAGGCGGACACGTCGTACCCGGCCCGGTCGCGCTCGGCGCCGGCCCAGCCGTATCCCGTCAACGTTCCGATGACAAGGCGGGGATGGCGGATCCGCAGCTCGTCCGGTCCCAGGCCCAGCCGCTCCAGGGCGCCGGGACGGAGGTTGGTGACGAACACGTCGGCGCGCTCGAGGAGCCGCGTCAGTACGTCCTTGCCCTCCTCAGAGCGCAGGTCGAGGACGATCCCGCGCTTGCCGCGGTTGTCGGTCTCGAACGGCGGCGCGCTGTCGATGTCCTGGCCGACGTGCCGCAGGGTGTACCGGTTGGGATCCCCGGTCGGCGCCTCCACCTTCACCACGTCCGCGCCCCAGTCGGCGAGCATGGTGGCCGCGGCCGGTGCCGCCACCCACATGCCCAGCTCGACGACGGCAATGCCCTCCAGTGGCCGCACGGCCCACCTCCCAGTTCGTCGGTACGTCCGGTTCAGGGTGCGTTCGGTACGCCGGGCACACGGTTCGTCGGTACGCCCGTGCCCGGTTCGTCGGTACGTCCGCTACACGCCGCGGAAGTCGCCGGGGCGGCGCTCCCGGAAGGCCTTCAGACCCTCGGCCCGGTCCTCGGTCGAGAACAGCACCGAGACGGTCTCGCGCTCGTACGCGATCGCCGCCTCCAGATCCATGCCGAGCCCGTGGCCGATCAGCCGCTTGCCCGCGGCGAGGGCCAGCGGAGCCCCGGCCGCCAGCGTGGCGGCCAGCGCCTCGGCGGCGCTCAACACCTCACCGGGCGCGGCCAGTTCATTGACCAGTCCCAGCGCGTGGGCCCGCTCCGCGTCGATCGGTTCGCCGGTGAGGATCATCTGCTTGGCGATCGCGGGCGGCAGGAGGCGCGGCAGCCGCTGGGTGCCGCCGGCGCCCGGCAGGACGCCCAGCTTCATCTCGGGCAGACCGAGCCGGGCGCCCCGCTCCGCCACCCGTAGGTCGCAGGCGAGCGCCAGCTCCAGACCGCCCCCGAAGGCGAAGCCGTGGACGGCCGCGACGGACGGCTTGGGGAACTCCTCAAGGAGCGCGTACGCCTCGGTCAGACGCCCTACGAAGGCACGGAACTGCCCCGGCGCCGTGAACGACTCGATCTCACCGAGGTCCGCCCCGGCCGAGAAGGCCCGGCCGGCTCCGGCGACGACCAGGGCGCGTACGTCGTCGTTGTCGCGGACGTCGTCGAGGGCCCGCGTCAGCTGCTCCACGGTGTCGGAGCCGACGGCATTGAGCTGCCTGGGCCGGTCCAGCGTCAACACGGCGATTCTGTCGCGGAGTTCGACCCGCAGCACACTGCTCATGGGTGTCACCTCAGACCATCGTGAGGCCGCCGCTGACCGACAGCGTCTGCCCGGTCACATAGGCGGCGTCGTCGGACGCGAGGAAGGCCACCACACCGGCGATCTCGGCGGGCTGGGCGACGCGGCGCAGCGGGATCGCCCGCACGGTCGCGTCGTACATCTTCTGGCTGTACTCGGCGACCTGCCCGAGCAGCGCGGTCTCGGTCGGCCCGGGGCAGACGCTGTTCACGGTGATGTTGTGCCGGGCGACCTCGCGGGCCAGGGCCTTGCCGAAGGCGATGACGCCGCCCTTCGTCGCGGAGTACACGACCTCGCCGGACGAGCCGACCCGGCCGGCGTCCGAGGCGATGTGGACGATCCGGCCGCCGCCGCGCTCGATCATGGAGTCGAGCACGGCCCTGGTCACCGTGATGGTGCCGCGCAGATTGACGGCGATGATCCGGTCCCAGGTCTCCTCGTCGCTGTCGACGAACCGGCCGATGACGTCGACGGCCGCGTTGTTGACCAGGACGTCCACCGGGCCGAGTTCGGCGCGCACGCGTTCCACGGCGGCGCGTACGGCCGTGCTGTCGGAGATGTCCGCGCCGACTCCCGTGGAGCGGACCCCGTACCGCTCGGCGAGGCCGGCCGCCACCTTCCCGGCGGCCTCCGCGTCCACGTCGCAGACGGCGACCGAGGCACCGGCGGCGGCCAGCGCGTCGGCGATCGCCTCACCGATGCCGCGGCCCGCTCCGGTGACGAGTGCCACCCTGTCCCGTACGCTCACGCGCCCTCCCTCGCCCGACTGCCGATACAGCGCTATCGTATAACTACTTCAGCTAAATAAGCGAGATGTGTGATGAGTGGAGTCGAGCATGCGCCGTACGATCTTCACCGAGGAGCACGAGCTGTTCCGCGAGACCGCCCGCACCTACTACCTGCGCGAATGCGCCCCGAACGCCGAGCAGTGGGAGCGGGACGGGCAGGTGAGCCGGGCCGCGTGGGCCGCCGCGGGCAAGGCCGGGCTCATCGGCTGGGAGTTCCCGGAGGAGTACGGCGGTCAGGGGATCCGGGACTTCCGCTACAACGCGATCATGGCGGAGGAGATGGCCGCCACCGGCTCCGTCGGTATCGGGCTCGGGCTGCAGAACGACGTCATCCCGCCCTATCTGATGAACCTCACCACCCCGGAGCAGAAGGCCCGTTGGCTGCCCGGAGTGATCAGCGGCGAGACGATCTGCGCGCTCGCCCTGTCCGAGCCGGCCGCCGGGTCCGACCTCAAGGCCATCCGCACCACCGCCCGCCGGGACGGCGACGAGTGGGTGATCGACGGGTCGAAGACGTTCATCACCAACGGCATCCTGGCCGACCTGGTCATCGTCGCCTGCAAGACCGACCCGGCCGCCGGACACAAGGGCATCAGCCTGATCGCCGTCGAGCGCGGCACCGAGGGTTTCGAGCGCGGGCGCAAGCTCGACAAGGTCGGGATGAAGGCCCAGGACACCGCCGAGCTCTTCTTCCGCGAGGTCCGCGTGCCGGCCGAGAACCTGCTCGGGCAGGAGGGGCGGGGTTTCTATCACATGATGGGCAACCTCCCGACCGAGCGCCTCGCCATCGCCGTCTCCTCCCTGGCGTCCGCCGAGCGGGCCTACGGGCTGGCGCTGGAGTACGCCAAGACCCGTACGGCCTTCGGGCAGCCGATCGGCGCGTTCCAGGCCAACCGGTTCGCCCTCGCCGACATCACGGCCAAGCTGGGCGCAGCCCGGGTCTATGTGGACGGCTGCATCATGGCCCTGGTCGAGGGCGAGTTGACGCCCGAGGAGGCAGCCGCGGCCAAGTACTGGACCTCCGAGACCGGCTGGGAGGTCATCGACCGCTGTATGCAGCTCTTCGGCGGCTACGGCTACGTCAACGAGTACGAGATCGCCCGGATCTGGCGGGACAGCCGGGTGCAGCGGGTGTTCGGCGGGACGTCGGAGATCATGCAGGAGATCATCGGGCGGTCGCTGGGACTGTGAGCCGGACCTTGCCGGTTTCATTGATAACCTTGGCTAAATAGGTTATCTATTTAAGCGAGATGCGGGGGTCGGTGGAATCGGGTTCGAGGAGGCATCCGTGGTCACGGTGGACGTGAAGCTGCACCAGGACAGAGCCGAGCGAGATCTGCCGCGACCGCGGCTGGTGATCGGCGGCAAGAACCTCACCGACACGAGCGGCGGCCTCTACGAGCACCGCAACCCCGCGACCGGTCTGGTCCAGGCGCACATCCCGCTCGCGGGCCCCGCCGAGGTGGACCGTGCCGTGGCCGCCGCCCGCCAGGCCTTCGAGGTGTGGGGCACCATGCGCCCCGCCGAGCGCCGCCGGCTGCTCACCCGCTTCGCCCAGCTGCTCCGCGACCACATCCCCGACTTCGCGGCGATCTGCCCGCTGGAGAACGGTGTCTGCATCGGCGGCTGGGCGGAGAACGTCGGACCGCACGTCGCCGAGTGGACCGAGTACTACGCCGGCTGGGCCGACAAGATCGAGGGCATGGTCGGCGCGGCCTACAGCCCGTACGAGAGCGTCGAGTACACCGTCGCCGAGCCCTACGGCGTCATCGGCCACATCATCACCTGGAACTCGCCCGCGCTGTCGCTGGCGATGAAAGTCCCGCCCTCGCTCGCCGCCGGCAACACCGTGGTCATCAAGCCGGCCGAGTCCACGCCGTTCTCCGCGCTGCTCTTCGCCGACCTGGCTCTCGAGGCCGGCATCCCCGAGGGTGTCATCAACGTCGTCACCGGACTCGGCGACGCCGGATCGGCCCTGGTGACCCACCCCGGCGTCGACAAGATCTCCTTCACCGGCGGGCCCGCCACCGCGCGCCGCATCATGGCCGACGCGGCGCTCAGCCTCAAGCCCGTCGTGTTCGAACTGGGCGGCAAGTCCGCCAACCTGCTCTTCGCCGACACCGACCTCGACACCGTCGTGCCGTACTGCGCGGCCTTCGCCATGAGCAACACCGGCCAGGGCTGCGCACTGCCCACCCGGCTGCTGGTGGAGCGGTCCATCTACGACGAGGTCGTCGCCCGGGTCACCGGCGTCGTGGCCCACCTGCCCGTCGGCGACCCGCTCGACCCGGCCACCTACATCGGCCCCCTCATCAACGAGGCCGCCCGCGACCGCGTCCACGGCGTGATCGACAAGGCGGTCGAGAGCGGCGCGGGCCGGCTGGTGCTCGGCGGCGAACGCATCGACGCCGACGGCTACTTCGTGTCCCCGACCGTCTTCGCCGACGTCGACAACCGCAGCGACCTCGCCCAGCAGGAGATCTTCGGTCCGGTCCTGGCCATCACCCCGTTCGACACGGAGGACGAGGCCGTCGCCCTGGCCAACGACACCGAGTACGGCCTGTCCGCCTACATCCAGTCCCGCGACATCGCCCGCGTCAACCGCCTGGTGCCCCGCCTGAAGGCCGGAACGGTCTACGTCAACCCCGGCCCGAACCCCATCACCTCGCCCGCCACGCCCTTCGGCGGCGTCGGCATCAGCGGGTTCGGCAGGGAAGGCGGCAAGGCCGGGCTGGACGAGTTCATCAGCGTCAAGGGCGTGGGTGTCGGCCGTGTCTGACGATCTCTCACCTTCTGGAGCGAAGAGCATGCACCCAGCCCGCCGCCTGACGTTCGGCGACCTCATCCGTGAACACCGAAGGTCCTTCCCCGACGGCGTCGCCCTCGTCGACGGCGAAGTCCGGCTCACCTGGCCGCAGTTGGACGAGCGCACCAACCGACTCGCCAACGCCCTCGCCCATGCGGGTGTCGGCCCCGGCGACCGCGTCCTGTGGCTGGGCCAGAACTCCTTCCGCATCTGGGAGCTGCTCGGCGCCGCCGCCAAACTCGGGGCCATGGTGTGCCCCGGCTACTGGCGCTGGGCCGCCCCGGAGATGGCGTTCGCGCTGGAGGACTTCGACCCCAAGGTCGTCGTCTGGCAGGACGAGGAGATCGGCGACACCGTCGGCAAGGCCAGGGCCGAACTGGGCGTCGACCACCGGGCGTTGTGGCTGCGTCACGACGCCGAGGGCCCGGAGTCCTACGAAGCCTTCCTCGCCTCCGGCGCGCCCGAGGACCCGGCCGCCGCCTCGGACGACGCGGCCGTCGACCCCGACTCCGCGCTCCTGGTGATCTACACCGCGGCCATCTCCGGACGGCAGTCCGGCTCGATGCTCTCGCACCGCAACCTGCTCGCGATGGGCGCGAGCGCCGCCTGGATGGGCGACATCGGCACCGAGACCGCCTTCCTGGGCGCCGGACCGATGTTCCACATCGGCAACTACCAGTTCTGGGGCGTCCCGGCCTTCGTCCACGGCGGCAAGAACGTGATCGTCCGCCGGGTGGTCGCCGAGGAACTGCTCCCGCTGCTGGCGGCCGAGCAGTGCACCCACGCCTATCTGATGCCGCCGACCATCGCCCAGCTCGTCGCCCTGAACAGCGAGGCCGGGCACGACCTCTCCCACCTCAGGGCGACCGTCGCCGCACCCCTGTGGCAGGGCACGATCCCCACCGACCAGAGCCGCTTCACCCGCAACGGGGGCGGCGAGGGCCGGGGCTACGGGCAGACGGAGGTGACCGGCTTCGCCGTGACCGGCGCCTACGGCGGCACGGGCGCCGGCAACGCGGGACGACCGGGCCCCTTCACCACTGTACGTGTCCTCAACGGCAGCGGTGAGGAGTGCGCCATCGGTGAGGCCGGCGAGATCTGCGTCCGTGGCGACCTCGTGCACCTCGGCTACTGGAACCGCCCGGAGATCAACGAGGAGCGCTTCCGCTTCGGCTGGTGGCACACCACCGACCTCGGCCGCCGCGAGCCCGACGGCACGCTCAGCTTCCTCGGGACGACGACCCGCATGCTGAAGTCGGCCGCCGAGAACATCTTCCCGGCCGAGGTGGAGAACTGCATCGAGTCTCACCCGGCCGTCAAGGAGGCCGCCGTGATCGGCGTCCCCAACGAGCGCTGGGCGCAGGACGTCAAGGCCGTCGTCGTGCTCCGCCCGGACGCCGACGCGGTCACGGCCGAGGACGTCATCGAGCACTGCCGGGCGAGGATCGCCTCGTACAAGAAGCCGAAGACGGTGGAGTTCGTCGACGCCCTGCCGCGCACCAAGGACTACGCCAAGGACTACGAGGCGCTCGACGAGCGCTTCGGTGGGGGCGGCTACCCCGGCGGCGACCAGCTCGGCGCGGGACGGTGACGCGGTGAAGGACGGCCGCCGGCCCGTGGTCGCGGGGGTGTACGCCACCGAGCAGGCGCTGTCCCTCCCGGACCGCGACGCCATGGACCTCGCCCTCGAAGCGGTGCGCGGAGCGATCACGGACGCCGGGCTCACCCCGGCGGACGTCGACGGCGCCCAGGTCGACTGGCCCGGCCCGGGCGGCGTGCCCGGCGAGGGCAGCTCCTGGGCCCGCATGCTCGGCCGGGACCTGCGCTGGACCAGCGATTCCATGCTCGACAACGCGGGCTCGCGGGGCCTGCTGAAGGCGGCGGCGGCCATCCACGCCGGGTTCGCGGACACCGTCGTGGTCGGCGGCTGCAAGCTGGTCGCGCGCGGTGCGGGCCCGGTCGCGGCCGGGGTGCCGCTGGAGTTCGCCGACGTGTGGGGCAGCTATGTCGTCGCCCAGTTCGCGCTGGTGGCCGCGCGGCACATGCACGAGTACGGGACGACCTCCCGCCAGCTCGCGGAGGTCGCCGCGACCATCCGCAACAACGGCACCACCAACCCGGAGGCGATGATGTACGGGCGCGGCCCGTACACCGCCGACGACGTGCTCGCCTCCCGCATGGTGGCCACACCGTTCCACCTGCTGGACTGCTGCATCGTCGGCGAGGGCGGCGCCGCCCTCGTGGTGACCACCGCCGAACGCGCCCGCGACCTGCCGCACCCGCCCGTCGCCGTCCTCGGCGGAGGCATGGAGTACCACCAGGCCGCCTACGCCAACCCGGCCCTGCACCGCGAGGTCGGTCAGCTAGGCCGGGACGCGGCCGAGCGCGCCTACGCCATGGCCGGCGTGAGCCCGCACGACGTGGACGTCTTCTCCCTCTACGACCCCAACTCCTTCGAGATCATCCGGCAGTTGGAGATCCTCGGGCTGTGCGGAGAGGGCGAGGGTGGACCGCTCGCGGCCAGTGGCGCGATCGCCGTCGGCGGCAAGCACCCCGTCAACCCGGACGGCGGCTGTCTGGCGTACGCCTGGAACGGCACCCAGCAGATGACGCTCAAAGTCGTCGAAGCTGTACGGCAGTTGCGCGGAACCGCCGTGCACCAGATCGAGGGCGCGGAGCTGGCGGTCGTCGGCAACGCCGGTTCCGGGGCGCAGCACTACGAGATGAGCGTTCTGGGGAGGACACGATGAGCAGGCCCGTACCCGCCCCCACCCCCCTGACCCGGCCCTTCTGGGACGCGGCCCGGCGCGGCGACCTGGTCGTCCCCCACTGCCCGACCTGCGGCCTGCGCTTCTTCGTCCCCGAGCCCGCCTGCCCGGGGTGCCTGGCACGGGACTGGCGGTATGTGCCCAGCGCGGGCCGGGGCACGGTCTACTCCGTGACCGTGGTGCACCGCGCGCCGGGCCCCGGCTTCGACACGCCGTTCGCGCTCGCCGTGGTCGATCTGGACGACGGCGGCACCCTGCTGTCCCATGTCGACGCGGGCGACCTGGACGGCGTAATCATCGGCCTGCGCGTCCGGGTGGACTTCCGTCCGCTCACCGACGAGATCATGTTGCCGTACTTCGTGCCGGATGCGGGTGACTGAAGGAGATGGACGCCGTGGCGAACACACCGGTACGGGTGCCCAAGATGGCCGAGCTGGTGGCGGCACAGCTGCGCCGCAAGATCGTGCGCGGTGAACTCGCGGAAGGAGACGCGCTGCCCGCCGAGACGGCTCTGATGGCGGAGTTCGCCGTCTCCCGGCCGACGCTGCGCGAGGCGTTCCGGGTGCTGGAGTCGGAGTCCCTGATCAGCGTGCGCCGGGGCGCCCGGGGCGGGGCGCGCGTGCAGACCCCGGAGGGCACGGTGGCCGCCCGCTACGCGGGGGTCGTCCTCGAGTACCGGGGCACGACCCTCAAGGACGTGTACGACGCCCGTACGGTGATCGAGGCGCCGTGCGCCGGACTGCTGGCCGGGCGGCGCACGGACGAGGACCTGGAGCGGCTGCGGGCCGCCGTCGCCGAGGCCGAGGCGCTGATGGACGACCCGTCGGCCTTCATCCGCGCCCACATGGAGTTCCACGCCCTCGTCGTCGAGCTGGCGGGCAACGAGACGCTCGGCGTCCTCAACGGCATGGTCCGGAACATCATCGACCAGGCGAACTGGTCCCATGTCGACCTCGACGCCGGCAGCCCCGAGAACATCCGGGCCAACCGCCGGGGCTTCCGCGCCCACGGCGCGCTCGTCGAGCTGGTGGCCGCGCGGCGGGCCGAGGCCGCCGAGGAGCTGTGGCGCCTCCACCTCCAGGAGGCGGAGGACTATCTGCTGCAGAACAGGTCCATGACCACCGTCCTGGACCTGCTCGGCTGACCTACCGTCAACTTCCGTGCAGCTCCCCGACGATGGGCTCCCACACCGCGGCGTCGATCTCGTACGCGGTGTAGAAGGACACCCGGTCGACGAGCGCCCCGTACCGGCGGCGGATCTCGCCCGCGACCCGGTCCGGCTCGGCCACCACCGCGAAGGTGTGCAGCACCTCGTCGTCGACGAGCCGGCTCATCGCCTCCCACTTGTCCTCGCGGCGGGACGTCGACAACGCGTGCAGTTCGTCGCCGAGTTCCCCCCACCCGTGCAGCTCCAGCACCCCGCGATAGGCGGGAGTGCTGCCGTAGAAGGCGATCTGGGCACGGGTGCCGTCGATCGCGCGGGCCATCTCCTCCTCCGTGCGGCCGGTCGCGGTCAGCAGGAGGTGGGAGACGGAGAAGTCGGCTCGGGTACGGCCGGACTTCGTCAGCCCCGTCTCGACGGTCGGCAGCGTGACCTCCCGCAGATACCGCTCGGTGGTGAAGCCGTGCGCGAGCAGTCCGTCGGCGACCTCGCCGGCCACCCGGGTCATCGCCTCACCCACGGCGGCCACGAACACCTTGGGCGCGCCGCCGGGCGCGGGCGGCGGAGAGAAGAAGGGCGACATCAGGGTGTGCGAGTAGAAGTCGCCGCGGAAGTTCAGCCGCTCGCCCTCGTTCCAGGAGGCCCAGATGGCGCGCAGCGCGCTCACGTACTCCCGCATCCGGGCCGCCGGCCGGCTCCACGGCATGTCGAAACGCCGCTCGATGTGGGGCTTGATCTGGCTGCCCAGGCCGAGCGAGAAACGTCCCCCGGCATAGGTCTGCAAGTCGTGTGCGGTGTAGGCGAGTTGCATGGGGGAGCGGGCGAAGGCGACCGCGATGGCCGTGCCGACTTCCAGGCGGTCGGTGTGCTCCGCCGCCAGCACCAGCGGCAGGAAGGGGTCGTGCTTGGACTCGGACGCCCACAGACCGTCGTAGCCGGCCTTCTCGTGGTGTCTCGCCTCCTCGACCACGCCCGTGGTGCTCCACACATTGAGCTTGCCGTCGACCTTCATGCCGCTCCTTCTTCCGTGTCCGCGTCCGATGTCACTGTGATGGCGTCCAATCCGATGCGCCGCGCGAGCAGTTCCCGGTGGTACGCAGGGTCGCCGAACAGCAGTTGTGATGTCTTGGCCCGCTTCAGATACAGATGGGCCGGGTGCTCCCAGGTGAAGCCGATGCCGCCGTGCACCTGGATGTTCTCCGCCGTCGCCCGCAGACAGGCGTCCGAGCAGAACGCCTTGGCCAGGCTCGCCACGGCGGGCAGCCCCGGGTCCTCGCCCTCGGCGGCGAGCAGCGCGTAGTGCGCGGCGGCGCGTGCCGACTCCACCTCCAGGAGGACGTCGGCGAGAAGATGCTTCACGGCCTGGAACGAGCCGATGGGCCGCCCGAACTGGTGCCGCGTCCTGGCGTACTCCACGGCCATGTCGAGCACCCGGGAGGCCACCCCGACCTGCTCGGCGGCCAGCGCCACCGATGCCCGGTCCAGTACCTCGGCGACCAGGTCCCAGCCGTCGCCGTGCGTCCGCAGCCGGGTCGCCGGTACGTCCTCGTAGTCGAGGCGTGCCTGCCGGCGGGTCGGGTCCATCGTGGGCAGGGGCTCACGGGTCAGCCCGGCCGCGTCGCCGTCCACGCGGAAGACGCCGATGCCGTCGTCGGTACGGGCCACGGTGAGGACGACATCGGCGGTGGCCCCGTCGAGGACGAACGTCTTGTGCCCGGTCAGCAGCCAACTCCCGTTGGTCTCCCGGGCGGTGAGCCGCACTCCCGCCGCGTCCCAGCGGGCGGAGTCCTCGGTCAGGGCCAGCGTCCCGACGAGTTCCCCGGAGGCCAGGCCCGGCAGCAGGGCCTTGCGGGCGTCCTCGTCGGCGCAGCGCAGCAGCGTGGTCGTGGCCAGCACGGCTGAGGACAGGAAGGGCGCGCACAACAGCGCCCGTCCCATCTCCTCCATGACCACGCCCACCTCCACCGGCCCGCACCCGGCGCCGCCGTACTCCTCGGGGACGGCCAGCCCCTGGAGGCCCAGCTCCGAGCCCATCCGGCGCCACAGCGCCCGGTCGAAGCCCGCCGGGGTCTCCATCAGCCGCCGGACCTCGGTCTCGGGCGAGGTGTCCGCGAGGAACGCCCTTACCGTGCGCCGCAGTTCCTCCTGCTCGTCGCTGAAGGCGAAGTCCATGTCTCAGCCCTTCTCGTCGGCCCGGCGCCGGGCGCGCGCTGCGATGATCTTCTCGACGAGGGCGATGTGGTCCGGGGAGTGCATGCTGTCCCGCTCGGCGAGCAGGGCGGGCTCGAGGACGGTGGCGAGCGCCTGCTCCAGATGCAGGTTCACCGCCCGTTTGGTCTCGCGCAGCGCCTGCGCGGGCAGGGCGGCCAGCCGCCCGGCCAGGTCCATGGCCTCGTCCATGAGCTTGTCCTTCGGTACGACGCGGTTGGCGACGCCCAGCCGGACCGCCTCCTCGGCGCTCATCCGGTCGCCGAGGAACAGCAGTTCCTTCGCGCGGGTCAGGCCGACGAGCAGGGGCAGGACCAGCGCGCCACCGTCGCCCGCGACCAGCCCGACCTGGACGTGCGGGTCGGCCACATACGCGTCGTCGGCGATCAGCACGAGGTCGCTCAGCAGGGCCAGGCTGCAACCGAGGCCGACGGCGGGGCCGTTGACCGCCGCGATCACCGGCAGCGGGCAGCGGACCATGCCGGTGATGATCCGCCGTGCCTCGTCGACGTTCTGTTCCCGGAACGCGCTGTCGCGCTGGACGCGGGTCATGATGTCGAAGTTGCCCCCGGCGCTGAACGCCCGGCCGCGCCCGGTGAGCACGACGACCCGTGCCTGAGGGTCGTCGGCGAGCGTGTCCCAGACCGAGGCGAGCCCGGAGTGCAGCTCCTCGCTCATCGCGTTGAGCTGGTCGGGCCGGTTCAGCTCGATGAGCCGGACCGGCCCGTGGGAGGTCACCACCAGATCCGCCATGTCCACATCCACCGCCGCATCCATGAATGAGTAAGTAGAGTTCAATGGTATAACTAATTCAGCTTACTGGGAACGGCTCGCTTGGTGATGAGGCTGACGGAGGGTGACGCGTATGCCGGAGCAGGAGTACGAGACCGTGCGGGCCGAGGTGGCGGAACGGATCCTCACCGTCACACTGAACCGGCCCGAGAAGCTCAACGCCTTCACCCCTCAGATGATGCAGGACCTGCTGGACGTCCTGGACGCGGCCGATGCCGACGACGAGGTACGGGTGATCGTCGTGACCGGCGCCGGACGCGGCTTCTGCGCGGGCGCGGACGTCAGCTCCGGCGGCTCGTCCTTCGACCACCGCAAGGCGGGCGCGTGGCACAGGGACACCGGCGGCCGGGTCGCGCTCAGGATCTTCTCCAGCACCAAGCCGGTCATCGCGGCGGTCAACGGCCCGGCGGCGGGCGTCGGGGCCAGCATGACCCTGCCCATGGACATCAGGCTGGCGTCGACCTCGGCCAAGTTCGGCTTCGTCTTCGCGCGGCGCGGGATCGTGCCGGAGTCGGCGGCGAGCTGGTTCCTGCCGCGGGCCGTGGGCATGCAGCGGGCCATGGAATGGGTGTCCACCGGCCGCGTCTTCGGCCCCGACGAGGCACTGGCGGCCGGGCTGGTCCGCTCCGTCCACCCGCCTGAGGAGCTGCTGCCGGCGGCGTACGCACTCGCCCGCGAGATCGCCGAGAACACCTCGGCGATCTCCGTCGCCCTGTCACGCCAGATGATGTGGCGCATGCTCGGCGAACCCCACCCGATGACCGCGCACCGCCTCGACTCCCGCATCATGAGCCAGATCGGCGGCGGCCCGGACCCCGTGGAGGGCGTCCAGTCGTTCCTCGCCAAACGGCCGCCCGAGTTCCCGGGCCGGGTCAGCAAGGACATGCCGCCCGTCTACCCCTGGTGGCATGAGGGGGAGTTCCGTCCCTTCGGGGAGCCGTCGGGGCAGGTGGAGCGATGACCACCTTCGACTACATCGTGGTGGGCGCGGGCTCCGCGGGCTGCGTACTCGCAGGCCGGCTCTCCGAGGACCCCGGGAGAGGCCCCCCTCACGATCACGCCGAACTACTACGGCTCCGATCACGACCGCACCGTGGGCGCCGCCCTCTTCCGCCGTATGCGGGAGCTCTTCGAGACTGAGCCGATCGCCGACCGGATCACGACCGAGACATTGCCGGGCCCCGCGGTCCGCGAGGACCAGCAGATCATCGACGCCGGCCTCGACCACGGGCGCTGCGGCTACCACGTCGTCGGCACCTGCGCCATGGGCCCGGCCGAGGACGACGTCGTCGACGCCGAGCTGCGGGTGCGCGGTGTCGCAGGCCTGCGGGTGGTCGACTGCTCGGTCATGCCGACCATGGTGTCCGGCAACCTGAACGCACCGATCATGGCCATGGCCTGGCGGGCGGCCGACCTCGTCCTCGGCACCGCCTGATCCGGCGCGAGGAGATCTGGCCGAAACATTGTCGTAGTTTCCCCGAAGTGTTAGCGTCCGGTCGGCGGACATTCAGTTGAATGCGCTAAACCATTGACCGCCTGGACGGTAGCCATGAGCGATGGTTTCCTGCATGAATCCCTGCGCGATGTCGACTGGGGAGTCGCCACCGCGGACACCATCGCGGCCCCGCCGCCGCCTCCGCAGGAGCGCGGCGGGCACTTCGGGCAGTGGACCGACGACATCCGGCAGTTGGTCGGCGTCACACCCGACTCGCACCGGGCGGTCGCCGGATGGCCGCGGCTCCAGCCCGACGGGCCGGGCAGCTGGGACCGGGACGCCCTGGACCGCTGCGACCGCGAACTCGATGCCCTGCTGGAGCTGGGTCTGCGGCCCGGTCTGACGCTGCTCGACCGGTCACTGCCGGCGTGGCTGGAGGCCTCCGGCGGCTGGCTCGCCCGCGACACCGCCGAGTACTTCGCCGTCTACGCCGCCGAGCTGGGCCGACGCTTCGGCGACCGGGTGGCACGCTGGATCACCTCCACCGACCTCGCCGGTCCCACGCTCGCGGAACACGTGGCCGGAATGTACACACCGGGCCGGGGCATCGGCCGCGCCGGCCTCCCCGCGATCCACCACATCCTGCTCGCCAACGGACTCGCGACCCGGGCCCTCAGGGCCGCCGGCGCACCCGGCCGGATCGGCACCACGGTCACCCTCGTCGGCGGCTACCCGGCCACCGACGACCCCTACGACCGCCTCGCCCTGGAACGCCTGGAGAGCTGGACCAACCGGCTCTTCCTCGACCCCCTGCTGCTCGGCGAGCACATGGTGACCGAGGAGGACGTCGCACCGGTGGAGGCCACCGGCTGCGTACGCCCCGGCGACCTGGAGGTCATCGCCACACCGCAGGACCTGCTGGGCCTGTCCTGGCACACCCCGTTCCGCGTCACCGCCCCGGAGAACCTGCCCCGCGTGCTGCCGACCAGCCGCTGCCTCGGCGCCCTCAACGAGGTGAACCGCCTGCTCGTCGGCCTCGGATTCGCCATCGTCCCCTTCGACGACGTGGAGACGACGGCGTACGGCTGGCCCATCGTCCCCGAGGGGCTCGCCGACGCCGTCGCCGGACTCCACGACCTGTACGGAGACCTGCTGCCGCCGTTGTCCGTCATCGACAACGGTATGGGCGACCTTGACCTGGTCGACGAGTCGGGACGCAGCGACGACGTCCGGCGGCGGGCCCTGCTGCGCGCCAGGCTCACCTGGCTGGCACGCCTCGTCGCGGCCGGGGTGGACGTCTGCGGTTACGAGTACTGGTCGGTGCTCGACAATCTGGAGGCGAAGTTCCGCTACACCCGCCTCTACGCGATGGCCGTCCCCGACCACGAGCCCCCGCCGCGCCCCCCGATCCCCTCGGACTGGGTGCACGGGGAAGCGTTCGGCGGCGCCGTCGTCCCCGGCGAAGGCCACGCGGCCGGGCTGACCCTGGTGCCGGCCCCCGCCCGGACTCAACGCGTTTCGGCCACGTAGTCCTTGCCCCGGATCAGCCGCACCGGCGTGTAGACGAGCACCTCCTCGTCCCGCTGATTGCGTACGGTGATCCGGCTGGTCACCACACCCCGCCCCGGCTTGCTGGACGGGCGGCAGCCCGTCGTCTCCACGATCGCGTGGAGCGTGTCCCCGACGTACACCGGCCCCCGCACGGTCAGTTCCATGTGCAGGAAGGCGAGGCCCGTACCGTGCAGCACATTGGTCTGGAGGACGAGCCCTTCGGCGAGGCAGTACGTCAGGCCGCCCGGGACCAGCCGGCCGGTGTACCCGCCCTCCGCCGCGTGTGTGGCGTCCCAGAACAGCGGCTCGGTGAAGCCGCCCCAGGTGACGAAATTGACGAGGTCGGTCTCGGTGACGGTCCGGCGGGCGGTTCGGAAGACCTGCCCGACCGGCATCTCCTCGTAGGTCAACCCCCGGACCAGCGGGGGGACTTCGGTGGTCTGCTGCAGCGTCATGATCGGTTCCTTGTTGATGGGGTCAGAGATCGAGCGGGTGCTTGCCTGCCACACCCTCGAAGTCCGGGGAACGCTTCTCGCGGTGGGCCGCCAGTCCCTCGACGACCTCGTGTCCGCCGAACCCGAAGAACTCCAGCCCCAGCGAGGCCTCGAAGATCGGCTGGGCGGTGCGGTACCAGTGGTTGAGGGACCGCTTGGTCCAGCTGATCGCGCTGGCGGGGCCGGCGGCCAGGACGGTCGCCACGCGCAGGCCCTCCGCGTGGACCTCGTCGTCGTCCACGCACTTCGACACCAGGCCGATCCGCTCCGCCTCCTCGCCGGTGAGGGTCTCGCAGGTCAGCAGGTAGTACTTGGCCTTGGCCATGCCGCACAGCAGCGGCCAGCAGATCGCGGCATGGTCACCGGCGGCGACCCCGAGGCGGGTGTGCCCGTCGACGATCTTCGCGGTGCGCGCGGCGATGGAGATGTCCGCGAGCATCCCGATGACCAGCCCGGCGCCGACCGCCGGACCGTGGATGGCGGACACCACGGGCTTGGAGCAGTTCATCACTCCATATACCATGTCCCGCGCCTCGCGCATGACCCGGGCCCGCACCGCGTGGTCCTCGGTCAGCGCTTCGATGGAGTCGAAGGTCCCGCCGGCCGAGAAGGCCCGGCCGGCCCCCTGGACCAGCACGGCACGCGTCTGCTCGTCCCGGTCGATCACCCGCCAGACGTCGGCCAGCTCGCCGTGCATCTCCGGATCCACCGCATTGAGGTGCGGCGCGTCGAGCACGACGCGGAGCACGCCGGGCGCCGGCCGCTCGAAGGTCAGGCTCCCGAACGCTGCGTACGGATCGGTCACGTCGCCCTCCTGGTGCAATCAGTGCGGATACTATAATTATCTAACTGTATCGTGGAGTGTGTGGGCAAGCGGTCGGCAGGCGAGGACGGGAAGCTCGGCATGGATCTCACCTTCAGCGAGGAACAGGACGAACTGCGCAAGGTCGTCCGGTCGTTCCTCGCCAAGTACTCCGACGAGGCGGCCGTGCGCCGGCTGGCCGCCGATCCGCGCGGCCACGACCCCGTCCTCTGGCGGCGGATGGCCGGCGAACTCGGCCTACAGGGACTCGCCGTGCCGGAGGAGTACGGCGGCTCGGGTTTCGGCTACGTCGACCTCGGCATCGTCTTCGAGGAGGCGGGCCGCGCGCTGCTGTGCGGGCCGTACTTCGCCACCGTCGCCCTGGCCGCCGAGGCCCTGCTGCGCTGCGACGACGAGCGGGCACGACGTGACCTCCTGCCGGGCATCGCCTCCGGCGCGACGGTGGCCACCCTGGCGCTCACCGAGGACGACGGCCGCTGGGACGCGCAGGGCATCGGGCTCACCGCCCGCGAGAGGGCCACCGGATGGCAGCTGACCGGCACGAAGACCTACGTCCCCGACGGCCATCTCGCCGACCTGCTCCTGGTCGCCGCCCGTACCCCCTGCGGCATCAGCCTCCTCGCGGTCGGGGCCGACGCGCCGGGCCTCGACCGTACGTCTCTGCCCACCCTCGACCAGACCCGCAAGCAGGCCCGTCTGGAGTTCACGGACACCCCCGCCCGCCTGGTCGGCACCGAGGGCACGGCATGGCCCGCCCTCGAACGCACCCTCGCCACCGCCTCCGTCCTGCTCGCCGCGGAACAGGCCGGGGGAGCGGCGGCCGCGCTGGACGCCGCCGTGGAGTACGCCAAGATCCGCGTGCAGTACGGGCGGCCCATCGGCTCGTTCCAGGGGATCAAGCACAAGTGCGCCGACATGCTGGTGGACATCGAGTCCGCCCGCTCGGCCGCGTACGCCGGGCTGTGGGCCCTGGATGCCGGCGACGAGACCGAGACCGCGATCGCGGCGGCCCTCGCCCAGACCTTCTGCTCGGAGACGTTCACCAGGGTCGCCGGCGACAACATCCAGGTCCACGGCGGGATCGGCTTCACCTGGGAACACCCCGCCCACCTGTACTTCAAGCGGGCCAAGAGCTCCGAGGTGCTGCTCGGCACGCCGTCGCACCACCGGGAACTGCTCGCCACGCGGCTCGGCATCTGAGCCCTCTGCCCGGCTCGGATGCCGAGACCCTGCCCGGCTCGGTATCCGAGTCCCCTCCGAGACCCTTCTAGACCCCAGGAGAACGCAGACATGGAAGTGGACTTCGGGCCCGCGGTACGCGACTTCCGCGACGAACTGCGGGACTGGCTGGCGGACCACCTGGTGGGTGAGTTCGCCGAGCACCGGGGCGTGGGCGGCCCCACCGACGGAGCGGCCTGGGAGGTCCGCCTCGCCTGGGACCGTGAGCTGTCCGCCGGGCGCTGGCTGGGCGTCGCCTGGCCCGAGGAGTACGGCGGCAGAGGGCTCGGACTCCTCGAGGAGATCGTCTTCGAGTACGAGTACGCCCGTGCGAACGCCCCCTACCGGGCCACCGTCAACGCCCTCGACCTGCTCGGCCCGATGCTCCTCAAGATGGGCACCGAGGAGCAGAAGAAGCGCTTCCTGCCCCCGATCCTCGCCGTCGAGGAACTGTGGGGCCAGGGCTTCAGCGAACCCGGCGCCGGCTCCGACCTCGCGTCGGTCCGCACGCGTGCCGAACGCGACGGCGAGGAGTGGGTGGTCAGCGGGCAGAAGGTGTGGACCTCCTTCGGCATCCACGCCGACTGGCTCTATGTCCTCACCCGCACCGACCCGGACTCCGTACGGCACAAGGGCCTCACGCTGCTGCTCCTTCCGACGGACCAGCCGGGCGTGGAGATCCGCCCCATCCGCAACCTCGCCGGCCAGGACGAGTTCGCCGAGGTGTTCCTCTCGGACGCGCGGACTCACGCGGACATGGCCGTCGGCGAGGTGGGCCAGGGCTGGCGCACGGCGATGGCCACCCTCGGGATCGAGCGCGGCACCACGCTCCTGCCCCAGCAGCTCGGCTTCGAACGGGAGGCCGAGGCCCTGATCGACCTGGCCCGCGAACGGGGCGCGCTCGACGACCCGATGCTGCGCCGCCGGATCGTCGACGCCTGGATCTCCGTACGCATCATGCGCACCACCAACCTGCGCACCCTCGCCGAACTGACCGCGGGCCGAACCCCCGGAGCCCAGGCCACGACGGCCAAGCTGTACGCCTCGACACGCCACCAGCAACTCGGACACCTGGCCATGGAGTTGGCCGGCCCGGCCGGGCAGATCGTGGGCGAGGACTACGGCCTGGACATGCGGCAGCGCTCCTTCCTGCTCTCCCTCGCGGAGACGATCTACGGCGGGTCCAGCGAGATCCAGCGCAACATCATCGGGGAACAGCTCCTCGGCCTGCCGAAGGAGCCACGGCCGTGACGCCGATCGAGGAGCGCGTCGACCGCATCGAATCCCACCTGGCCGTCCAGCAGTTGCCCGTCCGCTACGCACTGGCCGTGGACGCCCGCGACCTCGACGCCTGGGTGGGCTGCTTCCGGCCCGACGTCGACATGGGTCGCCACGGGCGCGGCAGAGACGTACTACGGGCGCACATCGAACCCCTCGTCCGCGGCTTCCACCGCTCGATCCACCAGATCTGCGGCCACCGGATCGAGTTCACCGGCCGCGACACCGCCACCGGCTCCGTCTACTGCCGGGCCGAGCACGAGGTGGGGGAGCGGTGGATCGTCATGGCCATCCGCTATCTCGACGAGTACGCGCGCGTGGACGGCGAGTGGTACTTCTCCCGGCGCCGCGAGCAGCACTGGTACGCGGCCGATGTGACCGAGCGCCCCCAGGACGTGGGCTTCAACGGCTGGGAGGGCGCCGGAGCACCGGCGCTGCCCGACGCCTTCCCCACCTGGGCGGCCTTCTGGAAGGACTGGACGGAGACGTGATGCAGCGGTTGTCGGGTAAATCGGCCCTGGTCACCGGCGGCGGGCAGGGCGTGGGACGAGGTATCGCGCTCGCGCTGGCCGCCGAGGGCGCGGCCGTGGTGATCACCGGCCGAACGGCCGGGAAGCTCAAGGACACGGTCGCCGAGATCGCCGAGCGCGGGGGGCGGGCGCACGCGGTCGTGGGGGATGTGGGCGAGGGCGCGGACGTCGACCGTATGGTGGCCGAGACGGTACGGGAGTTCGGCGGCCTCGACGTCCTCGTCAACAACGCGCAGAGCTCCGTGCAGCGCCGACTGGAGGAGACGTCGTACGACGACGTCGAACTCGCCTACCGCAGCGGCCCGTTGGCCACCTTCCACGCCATGCGGGCGGCCCTGCCCCATCTGAAGGCCGCCCGAGGCAGTGTCGTCAACCTCGGCTCGTCGGCCGCGGTGCAGGGAGAGGCGAACTTCGCCGCGTACGCGATGGCCAAGGAGGCCGTCCGGGGCCTGACACGGGTCGCCGCGCGGGAGTGGGGGCCGTACGGGATCCGCGTGAACGTCGTCTGCCCGGCCGCGCTCAGCCCGGCGGCGGAGGCGTACTTCACCGCCCACCCGGAGAAGGCCGAGCGGGTGCTCGCGGGTATCCCGCTGGGCCGGATGGGCGACCCGGAGACGGACATCGGCCGGGCCGTGGCCGCGCTGGTCAGCGACGACATGGCGTATCTGACGGGGGCGACGCTGATGTTGGAGGGCGGGCGGACGCTGATCGGGTGAACAGGGGGGTTGCGCGGGACAGGGTTTATCGCCCCCGCCGCCCCTACCCGTCCCATCCCAGGGGGCTGCGCCCCCAGACCCCCCTTTGAGGGTCGTTGCCTGTCTGCGGGTAGGTGGGGGCTGATCGCGCAGTTCCCCGCGCCCCTGAAGGGGCCTGCGGCCCTTCAGGAGACGGTAGGCCCGCAAGGCCGTCGTCTTTCAGGGGCGCGGGGAACTGCGCGACAAGCCCCCACTCGCCCGCAGTCAACCAACCGACCGAGGGGGGTCTGGGGGCACAGCCCTCTGGGATGGGACGGGTAGGGGCGGCGGGGGCGAGGAAACGCCGTTACACGACCCCCCGCACCCGCAGCTGCGTAAGCTGACTATCCGTCACCCCCACCAAGGCCGCGAGGACTTCCGCCGTATGCTCCCCCAGCGCCGGCGGCGCCACGTACCCCTCGACCGGTGTCGCCGAGAACCGGATCGGATTGGCGAGCAACGACAGCCGCCCGGACACGGGGTCCTCGACGTCGACCAGCATCTCCCGGTGCTGGATCTGCGGATCGGCGAAGACCTCGGGCAGCTCGTTGAACGGCCCCGCAGGGACGTCGTGTTCGTCGAGCACCACGAGCCACTCGTCCCGCGTCCGGGTCCGCAGGATCGCCGCCAGCACCGGCAGTATCTCCTCACGGTGCGCGATCCGCGCGGACGTCGTGGCGAACCGGGCATCCTGAAGCAGATCGGTGCGACCGGCCGCCGCGCAGAACCCGGCGAACTGCTTGTCGTTGCCGGCGACGAGGAAGATCGGTTTGTCCGAGCACTGGAAGGCCTGGGAGGGGATCCCGCCGTAACCGCCGTTGCCGCGCCGCCGCGGCACCTCGCCGGAGACCAGGTAGTTCATCGCGAAGTGCGACAGCGAGGCGAGACCGCAGTCCAGCAGGGACAGATCGATGAACTGGCCCTCCCCGGTGGCGTCCCGGTGCCGCAGCGCGGCCAGCACGGCCGTGGACGCGTACAGCCCCGTGAGGATGTCGACCATGCTGACGCCGACCTTCATGGGCTCCTCGGGATGCCCGGAGACGCTCATCATCCCGGACATGGCCTGGAAGATGCCGTCGTAGCCGGGCCGCGAGGCGTACGGCCCGGTCTGGCCGAAGCCCGTCACGGAGAGGTAGACCAGCCGGGGGTTGAGCTCCCGCAGGCTCTCGTGGTCGAGCCCGTACTTCGCGAGCGTCCCCGCGCGGAAGTTCTCCACCAGCACGTCCGACCGGGCGGCGAGCGCGCGGATCAACTCCTGCCCCTCGGCGGTGGCGTGGTTGACGGTGACCGACCGCTTGTTGCGGTTGCAGGAGAGATAGAAGGCGGCGGTGTCCGTCCCCTGCGCGAACGGCGGCCCGTACGTCCGCGAGTCGTCGCCCGAACCCGGCCGTTCCACCTTGATCACCTCCGCGCCCAGGTCGGCCAGCATCTGGGTGGCCAGGGGGGCCGCGAGGATGCGGGACAGATCGAGGACACGGATCCCGGCCAGGGCGGTCGACGGCATCGAGCTCTCCCTCTGTTCACAGACAGGCAATCAGTTATATAAATAATACATCTAGCATCGAGATCAAGCCCTGCTTGATTGCTTCAACTATCCAATTCATGTAACTATATAGATCGGCCGCAGGCCGAGACCGGAGGGCGTGCTGATGACCGTCGCGGCGAGGACCCTCACCGAACAGGAGCAGCGCGAACGCCGGGCGTGGTTCCGCGCCCGCTGGGAGCGCGGGGTCGCCTTCAACCGCCGCTGCCGCATCCGGGTGACCCGCTGGGACCCGGAAGCCGTGGAGATCGTGCTCCCCTACGCCGAGTCCCTCTCCGCCCACGAGGACGTCTTCCACGGCGGGGTGATCTCGGCGCTCATCGACACCGCCGGCGCCGGCGCCGTGATCGCCGGGCACGACTTCACCAAGGGGAGCCGGCTCAGCACGGTGTCGATGTCGGTGCAGTACCTCGCGCCCGCCCGGGGCCCGGAGGCCGTCGCCTACGCGCGCTGCGTCAGGCGCGGCCGCAGGGTGCACTTCGCCGACGTCGACGTGATGGCCGGCGGACGTATCTGCGCGCGGGGGCAGGTCGTGGTGACCATCTCCGGGGAGCGGCCGGGCGTCGGCGACCCCATCGAACCCCTGGCCGAACCGCTGACCGAGGAGTGACGCGATGCCCGACGAGGCTCAGGAACTGGTGCTGTACGAGATCGACGAGGACGGCGTGGCCACGCTCACCCTCAACAGGCCCGAGCGGAAGAACGCCTGGAGCATCCCCATGGAGAACCGCTTCTTCGCGCTTCTCGACGAGGCAGCCCAGGACCCAGCCGTCCGCGTCGTGATCGTCACCGCCGCCGGCAGGGCCTTCTGCCCCGGCATGGACGTCCAGCGCCTGGAGCAGAACGCGCAGCCGGGGCAGTCCCTCAACCTCCAGGCCCGCGTCCCCATGTACAGCAGGCGCGACATGCCGAAGCCGGTGATCGCCGCGATCAACGGCGCCTGCGCCGGCATCGGCCTGGTCCAGGCGCTCATCTGCGACGTCCGTTTCGCCGCCCGCGGCGCCCGCTTCACCACCGCCTTCACCCGGCGCGGCCTGGCCGGCGAGTACAACCTGCCGTACGTGCTGCCGCGCGTCATCGGTCTGGAGAACGCGCTCGACCTGCTGCTCTCCGGCCGGGTCTTCGACGCCGACGAGGCGAAGGACCTCGGCCTCGTCAGCCGGGTCGTCGAACCGGAGGACCTGCTCGACGCCGCCCGCGCCTACGCCCGGGACATCGCCCGCAACTGCTCACCGCGCGCCATGGCCGTCCTGCGCCACCAGGTGTACGGCGACCTCGACCGCACCTTCACCGACGCCCTGGCCCGCTCCTACTCCGCCATGGAGTTCTTCGCGGGCTCACCGGACTTCCGGGAGGGCGTGGCGAGCTTCATGGAGAAGCGGGAGCCGAAGTTCGAGGGCCTGCCCCCGGACTTCGACCCGGACGACGCCACCCGCGACGCGTTCCTGCCCTACTGACCGAGGAGCCTACGAAGATGACAGGGCAAACGTTCCCCGTCGAGGCCGGACACATCATGATGTTCGCCCGCGCCATCGGCGACGAGAACCCGGCGTACCAGGGCGAGTCGGCCCTCGCACCGCCCACCTTCACCATGGCGAGCGCCCACTACGACCCCGACTACCACCTGCGGCCCAAGCCGGACCAGGAGTGGTTCGGGTCCGGCGCCGGCCCCGGCGTGATGGCCGAGGGCGGCGGCGGACTCCACGCCGAGCAGCACTTCGAGTACCACCGCCCGGTGCGCGCCGGCGAGACGCTCTACGCGCACACCGTCCCCGGACGCAGCTGGGAGAAGCAGGGCCGCAGCGGCCGGCTGCTGTTCAGCGAGCGCGTCACCGAGTACCGGGACGCCGACGGCGAGCCGGTTGTCAGCGCCGTGACCGTGGCCGTCGTGCCGGAAGGCCCCGCAACCCCGAAGGACCCCCGATGAGCGTGAGCGTGGCCGGTATCAAGGTCGCCGACATCAAGGTCGGCGAGACCCGCGAGGGCGTCCTCGTCGACGACCTCAAGCGCACCCGGATCGTCCAGTACGCGGGCGCCTCCGGCGACTTCAACCCGCTGCACACCGATGACAGGTTCGCCGTCGAGGCCGCCGGCTATCCCGGTGTCTTCGCCCACGGCATGCTGACCATGGGCATGACCGGCCGGGTCCTCACCGACTGGGTCGGCACCGAGGCGCTGCTGCGCTACGGCGTGCGCTTCAAGGCCCAGGTCTGGCCCGGCGACACCCTCACGGCCACGGCCACCGTCGAGTCCATCGAGGACACGCCGACCGGCCCGGTGGCCCACTTCTCCGTGCGCACGGTCAACCAGGACGGCGTCGAGGTGGTCACCGGCACCGCGGCGGCCCGCCTGGAGACCTGAGCCGATGGGCGCCGCACAGCGGGCCGGGACGGCAGCCACCTGGACCGCCCTGGTGAGCCGCGCCTATGACCACGCCCGCCCCGCCGTCCGGTTCGGCGACCTGACCTGGACCGGACGTGAACTCCTCGACCGGGCGGCCGGTGCGGCCGACTGGCTGGACACCCTCGGCCCCGAACCCGGTGCGCCGGTCCCCGCGTTGGTCGCCACCTCCGCCGACGCCCTCGCCCTGGTGATCGGCGGCGCCGGGTCGGGCCACCCGCTCGCACCGCTCGGCGTCCGGATGACCGCGTACGAGATCGCGGAAGTCGTCAAGGCGACCGGCTCTCAAGTCCTCGTGGCACAACGCGAGTTCGCGGACCTCGGCAGACAGGTCGCCGAGCTGTCCGGCCGCCGGATCAGCATCGTGCCCGAACTGTCCACCAGTACCCGGGAACTGACCGCCGAGCCCGACGAACTCGCCGCCGTGCTGCACACCTCCGGCACCACGGGCCTGCCCAAACCGGTTCCCATGACCCAGCGGCGCCTGGCCGCCCGGGCCCGCGTCAACGGGCGGCTGTGCGCGCTCGACCCCGACAGCTTCTACGGCGGCAGCGCCCCCTTCCACCACATCGCGGGCCTCGGCAACATCGCCGTCGCCCTGGCTGCCGGCGCGCTGATCACCGGTCTGCCCCGCTTCACCGTCGAGGGCTGGGCCCTGCTGCGGCACCTCGGCACCACGCACACCAGCATGGTCCCGGCGATGCTGGAGACCCTGCTGGCGGCCGGCGAGGCACGCCACGAGACGCTGCGGACCCTCCAGTACGGCGGCGCGCCCATCCGCCCCGGCACCCTGCGGCGGACGTACGAGGCGATGCCCGGCGTCCGCATGCTCAACATGTTCGGCCAGACCGAGGGCTCGCCGATCAGCGTGCTCACCCCTGAGGACCACCGGGAGGCGGTCGCCGGACGTACCGAGCTGCTGCGGTCGGTGGGGCGCCCCGCACCCGGGGTCGAGATCAGGGTCGAGGGCGCGGGCCCGGACGGCGTCGGCGAGATCCACGCCCGCGCGGACCATTTCTTCCGGATCGACGCCGAGGGCTGGCTGCACAGCGGCGACCTGGGCCGGGTGGCGGAGGACGGCTATCTCTATCTGCTCGGCCGACGGACCGACATGATCATCCGGGGCGGCGAGAACGTCCACCCGCTGGAGGTGGAGACGGTTGTCGCCGCCCACCCCGGCGTGGCGGACGCGGCGGTCACCGGCGTGCCGGACGAGCGGCTCGGCCAGACCGTGGTCGCCTTCGTCGTACCGTCCGACCCCGACGCCCCGCCGGAACCGGCGGCACTCAGGAGCCATGCCCGTGCCCGGCTGTCCGGGTTCAAGGTCCCCGTCCGCTGGTGGTTCGTGGACGATCTGCCGCGCAACGCGAACGGCAAGGTCGTACGCCGTGACCTGCGGGAGCCGTACCGAGGAGGAACACATGCCTGACCAGGTCGACCCGCAGCGACTCGACGTCCTGCTGAGCCTCATCCGCCGGGAGGTCGAGCACGGTCCTCTGCCGTCCGCCCAGGTCGCCGTCGCCCTCGACGGCCGCCTGGTGGCCTTCGAGACCTACGGCGATGCCGAGCCCGGCACCCGCTACGTCCTGCAGTCCGTCGGACGGTCGATCGTCGCGGGCGCGGTGTGGAAGCTGATCGGTGACGGGCTACTGGACGTGGATGAGCAAGTCGCCGCGATCATCCCGGAGTTCGCGCCGAACGGGAAGGAGAAGGTCACCGTCGAGCAGGTGCTCACCCACACCGCCGGCTTCCCCTTCGCCCCACTCGGGTACCCGAAGATGCTCGACCGCGAGCAGCGGCTGGCCGCCTTCGGGCGCTGGCGGCTGGACTCCCCGCCGGGCAGCCGCTTCCAGTTCCACCTCACTTCGGCGGCCTGGCTGATCGCCGAGATCGTCGAGCGGCGCACGGGTCTGGCCTTCGCCGACTATCTGCGCGAGCGGATCGTACGGCCGCTGGGCCTGTCGTCGATCGAGTTGGGGGTGCCGGTGGAGCGTCAGCCGGGCAGCGTCGCCCCGATGCTCGCCACGGACCGCACGGACGACGACCAGGAACCCGACCCGTGGGGGCCGTGGTACCTGTCCGACCCGAACGTCCTGGCGGCCGGTGAGCCCAGCCACGCCCTGGTCGCCACCGCCGCCGACGTCGCGCTCTACTTCCAGGCGCTGGTCCACTCCGGCCTGTGGAAGCCCGAGGCGGTGGCGGAGGGCATCCGGATCCGGCTGACCGCCCATCCGTACGGTGAGCAGATCTACGGGGGCGGCGGCGTCCGCCGTACGAGCATGGGCCTGTTCGTGACCGTGGCCGGACCTGACGCGGGCAGCAACCTGCCCTCGACCGGCTCGCCCGCGCTCTTCGGCAGCGCCGGAGCGGCGTACCAACTGGGCTTCATGGACCCGGAGTCCGGCCTGTCCTTCGCCTGTCTGAGCAACGGCTATCCGCTCGCCGGCTATGACCACTCTCCGCGCGGCACCGCCCTGCTGACCGACATCGCGAACCTGGCGGCGGGCCTGGTCGGTTAGACCGGGCCCGCCGCCAGGCGGAAGGTGCGTACGGCGCTCAGCGGCTGATCAGCTGCTGAGCGTTGTTGTACATGATGTCGTCCTGGGCGGACTCGTCCAGCTCCGCGATGTGCTTGCGGAAGTCGGCCGGGGCGGCGAGGCCCTCGGCGTGCGGGAAGTCGGAGCCCATCACGATGGACTCGTGGTGGCCGAGGCGCTTGACGACGTTCACGATGTCGTCCTCGGGATAGGGCACCACGCGGACGTGCTTGCGGAAGATCTGGCTGGGGCGCTCGTCCAACTGCCCGCCGATCCAGGGGCCGTTGCGGCCCATGCCCCGGCTCTTGTCCATGTGCCGGACGAAGTGCGGCACCCACTCGGAGCCGAACTCGGAGACCAGGATGTTGATGTCCGGGAAGCGCCCGAAGAAGTTGTCGAAGATCAGCGCGGACAGCGTCTCCTCGATGGGCCGCTGGCCGTAGGTGTTCTGCCACTGCCAGGCCGACATCCGGAAGTGGATGGGGCTGGGGTCGAAGCCCCAGGCGGGCGCCACCTGCGAATTGTAGTAGAACTCGCTGATGTGGTAACAGACGCTCGCCTTGGCCTCGTTGACCAGTTTCCAGAACGGGTCGAAGTAC
Source organism: Streptomyces sp. CA-210063 (assembly GCF_024612015.1). Classification (NCBI taxonomy): domain Bacteria; kingdom Bacillati; phylum Actinomycetota; class Actinomycetes; order Kitasatosporales; family Streptomycetaceae; genus Streptomyces; species Streptomyces sp. CA-210063. The sequence continues at coordinate 352,280 of NZ_CP102512.1, read as the reverse complement.
GGGTCGCCCGGCGAGCGGCCGTACATCGGGCCGGTGGGCAGCAGGATGAAGCGGGCGCCCTCGTTCAGGACGTACTCCAGCTCCTTCACCGCGTGGTCCAGGTCCCGCAGTGAGAGCAGGGCCGGGGCGTAGATGCGGCCCTGGTGGTTGAAGCCCCACACCTCGTTCATGTACCGGTTGAACGAGTGGTAGTTGGCGTAGAGCGGCTCGACGCCGCTCACATACTCCTCGGCGACCAGTGCCCAGCCGCCCGGGTACATGATCGTCTGGTCGAGTCCCTGCTCGTCCATGATCCGCAGCCGGGCGTCGCGGTTCTGGTAGGCCTCGTGCATCGGCTCGAACTGGTACGTCTCCTCCGGATTGCCCGAGGCCATCGCCTTGAGCATCTCCTTGAGCGAGCCGGGGCGGTAGACCTGCCCGAACTCCGGTTCCAGACAGACGACGATCCGGTCGCCGGCGAGAATCACCTCCCGCCCGTCCGGCAGGGTCACCGGTGCGACAGCCGCACCGAGGAACTCCTTCGGGAGATAGCGGGTGAAGGAGTCCCGCTCCTCGTACATGTGCTGGTCGCAGTCGAAGATGCGCTTCCGCTGTTCGGCCATGGCCGTCGCCTCCGGAACCCCAGGATCTATTCAGTACGCCTTCTATAATTATCTAACTGTTTATCGAGCGCAAGGGGTCGGAGCGAGGGAGTGCCGGGAGGTGGCGGAGGGCGGGTCGGCGGGGGCCGTTCCGCCCGGTCAGTCGAGGAGTTCGAGCACCGTCTTGGGGCCGGCCGCGTTCACCACGTCGTCGGCGCTGGAGATGTGCCGCTGCCACAGCTTCTCGGCCTCGTCGGCCTTGCCGGACTCGATCAGGCCGACCATCCGCACATGGGCGCGGTGCCCCTTGAGGGCCTGTGCCTTCTGGGTCTCGGCGTCGGTGGCGGCCGCGGTGTAGGAGGCGTTGGCCCGGTCGATGATGTTGCGCAGCATGCCGCACAGCAGGATCAGGGTCTGGTTGCCGGTGAGTTCGATCAGGAGGGCGTGGAAGGCGTCCTGGGCTTCCACGAGGGCGAGCGGGTCGTCCAGGACGGACTTCTCGGCGGCCACCGCGTCGCGCAGTCGCTTGATGTCGTCCGGGGTGTGCTTCACGGCCAGCTGGCGGGCGCAGGGCGGCTCGATGAGGGCGGCGGCGCGGTAGATGTCGCCGAGGGTGGCCCCGCGGTATTCGAGGATCAGACCGGCGAAGCGGGCGGCGACGTCGGCGTCGGGCGCGCTCACCCGGGCGCCGCCGTGGGCGCCGCGGCGGACCGTGATCAGGGACTCCGACTCCAGGACGCGGAACGCCTCCCGCAGGGTCGGCCGTGAGATGCCGAACTGCTCCATGAGGCCCGACTCCGGCGGCAGCGCGTCACCGGGCTTCAGTTCACCCCGTACGATCTGGCGGCGCAGATGCGCGGCGACCAGCTCGGCGGTCTTCGGCACCCGCACCTGGCGTCCGACGCGGTTGCGGGAGGGGGCGGGCACGATCGCCGTTTCTGCTGCGCGGGCTGCCTCGGCCACGGTGAGCTCTCCTCATATAGCCAAATGAATCGTCTTAGTGCATCGAGGATACCAGGTCAAGGGTTGGATGATCGTCGCCGATGAGATATAGATGATTCATCTATCTATTAACGCGACGGTTTCCGTGGGAGTGACCCCGATGACCGAGAATCCGACCCCGGTGATCCTCACCGAACTCACCGACGACGGGGTCATGCTCCTCACCCTGAACCGGCCCGAGCGGCACAACGCCTGGACGCTGGAGATGGAGCTCCTCTACAACGAGCTGTTCGACCGGGCGGAGGCCGATCCCCGGGTACGGGCCGTGGTGCTCACCGGTGCCGGGCGCAGCTTCTGCCCGGGGATGGACATGAGCGTGCTGGACGGGGCGTCCTCCGGTGCCCGCCCCTGGCCGACCGACCAGCTGCCCCCGCGCAGCCGGCCCATGTCCTTCCCCAAGCCCGTCGTGGCGGCCGTCAACGGCGCCTGCGCGGGCATCGGCTTCAACCAGGCGCTGATGTGCGACATCCGGTTCGCCGTGCCGCACGCCAAGTTCGCCGCCGCCTTCAGCGCCCGCGGACTGGTGGCCGAGGACGGCGTGTCCTGGCTCCTGCCCCGTCTGGTCGGCCACGGCAACGCCAGCGATCTGCTGCTGTCCTCACGTCGGATCACCGGGACGGAGGCCCATGCGATGGGCCTGGTCAACCGTCTGGTCGAGCCGGGCGAACTCCTCCCGACGGCCCTGGCGTACGCCACCGAACTGGCCCGCTCGGCCAGTCCGTACGCGATGTCCCTGATCAAGCGGCAGCTCGCCGACGACCAGGCGAGGGGCTTCACCGAGAGCCGCGACAGCGCGGCCGCGCTGCTCGCCGTGGCCAAGCGCGCCCCCGACTACCGCGAGGGGGTGCGCAGCTTCATCGAGCGCCGCACGCCCGAGTTCGCGGCGCTGGGGGAGGAGGAGTCGTCGTGACCCGGAGCGAACTGCCGTTGCACCGCCGGACGATCACGGTCTCCGCGTACCGGGAGGGCGACGACGAGATCTCGGTCGAGGCGGAGCTGCTCGACGACCGACCCTGGGCCGAGCCGTCGGCCGCCGTCATCCACAGCATGGTGCTCGCGGTGCGGGTGCGCCTCGCGGACATGGTGATCGTGGCCGCCGGCGCCGACATGCGCGGCTTCCCGCACGCCGAGTGCCCGCTGATCACGCCCGTCTTCGACGGCCTGGTCGGGCTGAGCGTCGCCGCCGGATACAACCGCGCCATCCAGGAGCGGTTTCGCGGTGTCTCCGGGTGCTCCCACCTGTACGAGCTGGCGCGGGTCCTCGGGCCGGCCGTGGTCCAGGCCGGCATCTCGGCCAACGCGGGGCTGCGGATGGCCGGCCGGCCCTCCCACGACCCGCGCGCCACGGCCGGGGTGCTGAACAGCTGCCACATCTGGGCACCGGACGGCGTGGGCCTGCGCAAGCTCGACGCGGGCTGGCGCCCGGGGACCGGCCCGCGTCCGGTCCCCGAGCTGAGGATCTTCGAGATGTCCTCGCAAGACCCTGAACCCGAAGCGGGCCGGGCCGATTCGTCCGGCGGTTCGGTAACGCCCTAAGGGGCGCTATGCGACTCCGTCGCGTGACGCGACCAGCCACGACGGCGCCCCGCCGAAGACGAAAGCGACCCGGTGGGTCACCTCGGCTCCCGCGGCAGCCCCAGCACCTTCTCCGCGAGGATGTTCCGCTGCACCTGGGACGTCCCCGCGTAGATCGTGCCGGAGCGGGCGATCAGGTACGTCGTCGACCAGGACGCCGAGGAGTTGGCGGCGCCGGGGTCGTCGGCACGGTAGGTGCGCAGCGGCGGGCGGCCCACCGGGACCTGGCCGTGCAGGCCCATGATGTCCATCGCCAGATCGGTGACCTCGGTGTGGTACTCGCTCCAGTACAGCTTGGCGATCGACGTCTCGGGGCCGGGCTCGGCACCCTTCAGCCAGCCGGTGAGGATCCGGTAGCCGAGATAGCGCATGATCTCCACCTTCGACCAGCACCAGGCGATCCGTTGCCGGATGACAGGGTCCTGGTCCTTGCCGTGGAGTCGCGCCAGCTCGACCAGCCGCTCCACCTCCGCCTTGAACAGGATCGGATTGGTCGCCGCCTCCTCCCCACGCTCCACCCCCAGCAGGCTCTGGGCCACCGTCCAGCCGTTGTCGACGCCGCCGACGACGAGATCGGCGCGGGTGCGGGCGCCGTCGAAGAACACCTCGTTGAAGTGGAGCTGCCCGCTCATCATGCGGAACGGGCGTACCTCGACGCCGGGTTGGTCGAGCGGGACGAGGAGGAAGGAGATGCCGCGGTGCTTGGAGGCGTCCCGGTCCGTGCGGGCCAGGACGAAGATCCAGTCGCTGTGGTGGGCGCCGGAGGTCCACACCTTCTGGCCGTCGATCACCCACTCCTCGCCGTCCAGTGCGGCGCGCGTCTTCAGGGAAGCCAGGTCCGAGCCCGCGTCCGGCTCCGAGTAGCCCTGGCACCAGGTGTCCTCGCCGCTGAGGATGCGGGGCAGGAAATGGGCCTTCTGCTCCTCCGTGCCCCAGCGCAGCAGGGTGTTCGCCAGCATCTTCACCCCGAAGGTGTCCTGTGGCAGCCCGAACGGCACACCGGCCAGGGCGAGTTCCTCCATCAGGACGACCTGGTGGAGCTTGGACAGGCCACGGCCGCCGTAACGCTCGGGCCAGGTGAGGGAGAGGTAGCCGCGCTCGGCGAGCCGCCCGCGCCAGTCGCGGGCGAAGGCCCGGGCCGCCTCCTCGTCGAGGGCGCCGATGCCCGCCCAGTCCGGCGGGAGCGCCTCGGCGAGGAACGTCCTGACCTCGGTGCGGAACGTCTCGGTCTCCGGGGGATAGCTGATGTCCACCTGCGCACTCTCCTCGTTCCGGCCCGCTCGCACAGCAGATCGCTGTATTGATTGTTTCAGCATAATAGGTTATCTATTTACAAGGAATAGTGAGGGAAGCGTCGAGCCAGGGGCGGGCTGACATGGGACTGCTGGACGGCCGTCACGCGGTGATCACCGGTGGCGCACAGGGCATCGGCTTGGAGATCGCCGGCGTGCTCGGCGCCGAGGGCGCATCAGTCGTCCTCGGCGACATCAACGCGGACGCCGCGGCACAAGCCGCCGAACGCCTCACCAGGAGCGGCGTGGCCGCCACGTCGCTGCGGTGCGACGTCACCGACGAGCACGAGGTCGCCGCCCTGATCGCCCATGGCACGGCCGCCTTCGGACCGGTCGGCATCATGGTCAACAACGCCGGGATCACCCGGGACGCGACCCTGCGCAAGATGGCCCTGGCCGACTTCCGCGCCGTCGTCGACGTCCACCTCACCGGCGCCTGGAACGGCACGCGCTACGCCGCCGAGGCGATGCGCGCCCACGGACAGGGCGGCAGCATCGTCAACATCTCCTCCATCGCCGGCAAGGTCGGCAACTTCGGCCAGACGAACTACAGCGCCGCCAAGGCCGGACTCGTCGGCCTCACCAAGGCGTCCGCCAAGGAACTCGCGAAGGCGGGCATCCGCGTCAACGCCGTCCAGCCCGGCCTGATCCGTACCGCCATGACCGAGGCGATGCCCCCGGCCGCCTGGGACGCAAAGCTCGCGGAGATCCCCATGGGCCGCGCCGGCGAACCCGCCGAGGTCGCCCAGGTCGTCCTCTTCCTCGCCTCCGGCCTGGCGAGCTACGTCACCGGAGCCGTGGTCGAGGTGACCGGTGGCCGGTACATGTGACCCCCTGCACCCGCTGATGAAAGGCATGACGGATGCGTGACGCGGTGATCTGCGAACCGATACGGACCCCGGTCGGAGGGTACGGGGGAGTCTTCCGGGACGTCACGGCGGCGCACCTCGCGGCCACCGTGGTACGTGCTCTCCTGGACCGCACCGGGGTCCCGCCCACGGCGGTCGACGACGTGATCCTCGGGCAGTGCTACCCCAACGGCGAGGCCCCGGCCATCGGCCGCGTGGCGGCCCTGGACGCCGGACTGCCCGTCGAGGTGCCGGGACTCCAGATCGACCGCCGCTGCGGCTCCGGACTCCAGGCGATCATCACCGCCGCGATGCAGGTGCAGACCGGCGCGAGCGATCTCGTACTGGCCGGCGGCGTCGAGTCCATGAGCCAGGCCGAGTTCTACACCACCGACGCGCGCTGGGGCGTGCGCGGCGCCGGAACCATGCTCCATGACCGCCTGGCCCGTGGACGCGTGACGTCAGGAGGCGTCAACCACCCCGTCCCCGGGGGGATGTTGGAGACCGCCGAGAACCTGAGACGCGAGTACGCCATTCCCCGCGAGGAACAGGACCGGCTGGCTCTGCGCTCGCACGAGAAGGCCGTCGCGGCCCAGCGGGAGGGCCGCTTCGCCGACGAGATCGTGCCCGTCACCGTACGCACCCGGAAGGGCGAGACGGTCGTGGACACGGACGAACACCCGCGCCCCGACTCGTCGTTGGAGAAGCTCGCCACACTCCGCCCCGTGCTCGGCCGGCAGGACCCGGAGGCCACCGTGACCGCCGGCAACGCCAGCGGCCAGAACGACGGCGCCTCGCTCTGCGTCGTCACCCACCCCGAACGGGCCGCCGAACTCGGCCTTCGCCCGCTGGCCCGCCTGGTCTCCTGGGCCGTGGTCGGCGTACCGCCCGAGACCATGGGCATCGGGCCCGTGCCCGCCACGGCCAGGGCCCTGGAGCGCGCGGGGCTGAAGCTCGCCGACATCGACCTGATCGAACTCAACGAGGCCTTCGCCGCCCAGGTACTCGCCTGCACCCGCGAATGGGCCCTGACCGACGCCGACTTCGAGCGGTTCAACGTCAACGGCTCCGGCATCTCGCTGGGCCACCCCGTCGGCGCCACCGGCGGCCGCATCCTCGCCACCCTGCTGCGCGAACTGGACCGCCGCCAGGCCCGCTACGGCCTGGAGACGATGTGCCTCGGCGGCGGACAGGGACTGGCGGCCATCTTCGAACGCACCGGCAACGAAGCTCCTGGAGGACGCTGATGCCCGGACTGATCGCGTACGGCGCCCACGTGCCGTACCACCGCCTCGCCCGCGCCGATGTCGCGGCCACGCTGGGCACACCCCCGGGACGCGGCACCCGCGCGGTCGCGGGCTACGACGAGGACACCACCTCCATGGCCGTCGAGGCGGCCCGCGCCGCGCTGACCCGCGACGGACTGCGCTCCCGCGTCGGCCAGCTCTTCCTCGCCACGGCCGCACCCGCCTACCTCGACAAGACCAACGCGACCGCCGTCCACGCCGCGCTCCGGCTCGACGAGCACGTACTCGCCGTCGACATGGCCGGCTCCGTACGCTCCGGCCTCGGCGCGCTGGTCACCGCCGCCCGCTCCGCGGTGCCGACCCTGGCCGTGCTGTCGGACCTGCGCACCGGGCTGCCCGGCGGCAACGACGAGATCGCGGGCGGCGACGGCGCGGCGGCCTTCGTCTTCGGCGGCCACCGCAACGGTGCCCCCGTCATCGCCGAACTGCTCGCCCACGACACGGTCAGCGACGAGATCCTCGAACGCTGGCGGCTGCCGGGCGCGCGCACCTCCCGGGTCTGGGAGGAACGGTTCGCCGAGGACATCTACGTCTCCCTCGCGGACAAGGCACTGAGCGCCGCCCTCGACCAGGCCGGTCTTGACCGCGCGGCCATCGACCACCTGGTCGTCTCCGGCCTGCACGCGCGCGCATGCACGGCGGTCCGGCGGGCGGCCGGCGCACGCCCCGAGGCGGTGACCCCGGACCTCACCGCGACGATCGGCAACGCCGGCACCGCCCAGCCCGGCCTGCTCCTCGCCGACGTCCTCGACCGGGCCGCCCCCGGCGAGACCATCGCGCTCGTCGTGCTCGGCGACGGCGCCGGAGTGCTCCTGCTGCGCACCACCGACGCCCTCCCGGCCCACCGAGCCGCCCGCCCGGTCGCCGCCCAGATCGCCGCGGGCAGCGCCCCGATGCCGTACGCCACCTACCTCACCTGGCGCGGCCTGCTCGACCGCGAACCACCCCGCCGGCCGGACCCCGAGCCGCCCTACGCGCCGCCCGCGCACCGCCGCACCGCCTGGAAGTACGGCTTCGTCGCCGCCCGCTGCGAGAAGTGCGGCACCCGGCAGCTGCCGCCCGACCGGGTGTGCGCGTCCTGCCGGAGTGTCGACGCCATGACCGACGAGCCGATGGAGCAGGTGCGCGGCACGGTCGCCACGTTCACCGTCGACCGGCTGGCCCACACGCCCAGCCCGCCGATGCTCGTCGTGGTCGTCGACTACGACGGCGGCGGACGGTTCCGCTGCCAGCTGACCGACGCGACCGAGGCCGACGCCGTCATCGGCGCCCGGGTGGAGATGACGTTCCGGCGGACCGTCACGGCCGCCGGCGTCCACAACTACTTCTGGAAGGCGCGGCCGGTGCGGCCGGCCGAGAACGTCGAGGGTGGGGAGACGGCCGTATGAGCTCGCACGGAATCCGGGACCGGGTCGCGATCGTCGGCATGGGCTGCACGCCCTTCGGCGAGCACTGGACCCGTTCGGCCGACGATCTGCTGGTGGACGCCGTGGGAGACGCGGTCACCTCGGCCGGCGTCACCCTCGACGACATCGACGCGTTCTGGTTCGGCACCCAGGCCTCCGGTGTGTCCGGGCTGACCCTGAGCCGGGCACTCCGCCTGCCCTGCAAGCCGGTCACCCGCGTGGAGAACATGTGCGCCACCGGATCCGAGGCGCTGCGCAACGCCTGCTACGCCGTCGCCTCCGGGGCGTACGACGTGGCGATGGCCGTCGGCGTGGAGAAACTCAAGGACTCCGGTATGTCCGGGCTGTCCGGCACGGCGATCCCGGGCGCGGGCGACGACAGCCGAGGCGAGATCACCGCCCCGGCCAACTTCTCCCTGCTCGCCCCCGCCTACGCGGCCAAGTACGGGCTCTCCGACGAGGAGATGAAGGACGTCATCACCCGTATCGCCTGGAAGAACCACGTCAACGGGGCCCGCAACCCCCGCGCCCAGTTCCGCAAGGAGGTCCCGCTGGAGCGCATCCGCTCGGCGCCCATCATCGCGGGCATGCTCGGCGTGTTCGACTGCTCGGGTGTGTCGGACGGTTCGGCTGCGGCGATCGTCGTGCGTGCCGAGGACGCCTACAAGTACACGGACAAGCCGGTCTTCGTGAAGGCGCTGTCCTTCGTCGCCGGTCCGGCGGACGGGCTCCTCGACCCGCAGTACGACTTCACCACCTTCCCCGAGGTCGTCGCCTCCGCACAGGAGGCCTACCGGCAGGCGGGCATCACCGACCCGCGCGCCGAACTCGCCCTCGCGGAGGTCCACGACTGCTTCACCCCCACCGAACTGGTGCTGATGGAGGACCTCGGCTTCGCCGAGCGCGGACAGGCGTGGAAGGACGTGAGCAGCGGGGCGTTCGACCTCGACGGCTCGCTGCCCGTGAACCCGGACGGCGGTCTGAAGGCCTTCGGCCACCCCATCGGCGCCTCGGGCCTCCGCATGATGTTCGAGGCGTGGCTGCAGCTGCGGGGCGAGGCACCGCCCGAGCGGACCGTGAAGTCCGTCGCCGAGGGGCGTTCGCTCGCCCTGACGCACAACCTCGGTGGCGGGCCCGGCGAATGCGTCTCCTTCGTCTCCGTCGTCGGCAGTGAACTCACCGACTAGGGAAGGCGGTTCGGCCATGGGACGGCTCGACGAGAAGATCACGATCGTCACCGGCGCCGCGTCCGGCATCGGCGCCGCCACCGCCCGCCGCGTGGCGGCGGAGGGAGCGCACACGGTCGTCGCCGACCTGAACGCCGACGGCGCGAAGGCGGTCACGGAGGAGATCCGGGCCGCCGGAGGCTCCGCCACGGCGGTCGTCGTCGACCTGGGGGACGTCGACAGCGTCCGGGCCATGGTGGCCACGGCGGTCGAGACGTACGGCGGCCTCGACGTCCTGCACAACAACGCGGCGGCCACCCATCTGGCCGCCCGTCAGGACCTCGCCGTGGTGGAGGCCGACCCGGCGGTCTGGGACGACACGATGCGGATCAACCTGCGCGGCACCATGGTCGCCGTCCAGGCCGCCGTCCCGCACATGATCGCCCGGGGCGGCGGCTCGATCATCAACACCTCGTCCGGGTCCGGCCTCGCGGGCGATCTGCGCAATCCCGCGTACGGCGCCTCCAAGGCCGCCCTCATCAACCTCACGCAGTACGTCGCCACCCAGTACGGCAAGCAGGGCGTCCGCTGCAACGCCATCGCGCCGGGGTTCATCGTCACGCCGGCGAGCTCCGGCTCGGCGCACGGGGCGATCCGGGAGGCGATGCTGCGCCATCACCTCACGCCGCGCCTTGGCCGGCCCGAGGACGTCGCCTCGGCGGTCGTCTTCCTCGCCTCCGACGAGTCGGCCTTCGTCACCGGGCACACCCTGCGCGTGGACGGCGGGCTGCTGTCCCACGCGCCGTATGTCGCGGACCTGCGGGACGCCTGAAGCAGAAACGAGGGCCGGAGGCGCTTCCCGTACTGGGAAGCGCCTCCGACCCGTTTCAGGACAGCGACTCCGAGCGTTTCAGGACAGTGTCTCCGGCTCCAGGTCACCCAGATAGGCCGCTCGCACCGCCGGATCCCGGCGCACCTCCTCCGGCGTACCGGCGCAGATCAGCCGCCCGAAGTCCAGGACCACCACCTGGTCGCAGACGCTCATCACCATGTCGACGTCGTGCTCGACGAGCAGCACGCCCATGCCCCAGTCCTCGGCGAGCCGCCGCACCAGACGGGCCAGCTCCCGGGTCTCGTCGTCGGACAACCCGGCGGCCGGTTCGTCGAGGAGCAGCACGGACGGTGAGGCCGCCACCGCACGGGCGATGGCCAGCAGCCGGCGCTCCCCGTACGACAGATCGCCCACCGGCCGGTCCAGACTGTCCTGGAGCCCGAACTCCCGTACCGCGACGAGGACATGGGCGGGCAGCGGACGGCTGCCGGGCCGCACCAGGTCCGTCAGGAACGTCCAGCGGCCGGGCCGGTCGCAGGCCGCGTACAGGTTGTCGAGGACGGTCATGTCCTCGAAGAGCTCCAGCGACTGGAAGGACCGGCTCAGCCCCGCCGCGGCCCGCCGGTGCACCGGCAGCCGGGTCACCTCCCGGTCACCGAGGCGCACACCGCCGGACGCGGCACGGGTGAAGCCGGTGACGGCGTCGATGGCGGAGGTCTTGCCGGCGCCGTTGGGTCCGATGAGACCCACGACCTGCCCTGGCTCGACATCCAGCGAGAGTCCGTCCACGGCGACGACACCGCCGTAGCGCACGGTCAGGCCCCGTACGTGGAGGGGGAGCGGTGCGGCTCGGGGCACGGCCGCTTCGTCCGCCGAGGCCGCCGAGGCCGCAGAGGCCGCCGAGGTCGCCGAACCCGCAGAGGCCGCCCTGGCCGCCGTGGCCGCTGTCCTGGCCGCCGTGGCCGTGACCGTGTCGCGCCTCGGCGACAGTCTGCGGCGGATGCCCTCCGCCTGCTTGCCGATGTCCTTGCCGATGCCGTCCTGGTTGCCCACGAGGGTCAGCACCAGGATGATCCCGCCGATCAGCGGCATCCATTCGCTGAGCCCGGGCAGCACCAGGTCCCCGAACCGGGCGCCCACCGTGCCGGCGGCGAAGGTCGCGGCGAACAGCGGGCCGACGAGGAAGCCGACCCCGCCGATGACCGCGAGTCCGAGCGCGGTGATGGAGTCGAAGGACGCGAAGTCGGAGAAGACCACCGACGTCGAGCGGAAGCCGGTGAGCACTCCGGCGAGCGCGGCGACGGCCGCCGAGAGGCCGAAGGCGTAGAGCTTGGCCGCGCGGACGTCGATGCCCAGCGCGGCGGCGGCCCGCTCGTTGGCCCGTACGGCGATGAGCCGGCGGCCGGTGCGGCTGCGCCGTACGTTGGCGACCACGAGTGTGGCGGCGACGAACAGCACGAGCACCACGGCGGCGTACCGCTGCGGATGGTCGACCCCGGAGACGCTGATTCCGAAGAGTGTCTGACGGCCCACCGCGATGCCGTCGCTGCCCGGGCTCGTCGACAGGTCGGTGTTCTGGAAGACCATCGCCTCCAGTGTCGTGCCGAGACCCAGCGTGATGATCGCGAGATTGACGCCACGGGTGCGGACCGCTGGGAGCGCGAACAGCAGACCGATCGGCACCGTGCCCAACACGCCTGCCAGCAGGGCGAGTTCGAAGGGCCAGCCCCAGTCGGCCGCCGTGTGTCCCGCAATGAACGCGCCCGTCCCGGCGAGGGCGTAGGCCGCGAGGGAGACCTGGCCCGCGTAACCGGTGACCACGACGATCGACAGGATGATCAGCGACATCACGAGGGTGTTGGTGATCGCGTCGGCCCACAGCGGCGTCGACACGCTCACCAGCAGCAGTCCGACGGCGACGGCGACAGCCAGTGCCACGGGGCGGACCCTGCCGGTGCCCAGGGCGGGCAGCCGGTCCAGGAACGTGCCGCGCAGCGGCAGCGCCCGGCCGCGCGCGACCAGCACCAGGGCGATGACGAGGAAGGGCACCGACGAGGCGAGTCCGGTGATGTCGGAGCCGAAGCGGGTCAGTTCGGACTGCACGATCCCGATGACCAGACCGCCCGCCAGCGTGATGGGGAACGAGGAGAACCGGCCGACCAGGGCGGCGGCCAACGCGCTCAGCAGCAACGTGGTCAGCCCGGTCACCGACAGGCCGATCACCGGCACGATGAGGATGCCGGTCAGTCCGGCCAGCGCCGAGCCCAGCGCCCAGTTGCCGGTGGCGATGAGATCCGGGGACCAGCCGAGCGCGGCGGCGGCGCCCTCGTTCTCCGCGACCGCCGTGGTGCCCAGGCCGAACAGGGTGCGCTTGTAGAGGAGATGGAGGAGCGCGGTCACGAGGACCGCGATGCCGAGCAGCCAGACGCGGTCCTCGGAGATCGTCGCCCCGGCGATCGTCAGCAGCTCGGTGGGCAGCTTGCCCGGCACCAGCTCCAGGCTGTCGCCGTAGCGCTTGACGGCGATCGCGGTGATCACGATGAACACCGCCAGGGTGCCGACCAGGCGGGCCAGCGTGGACGCCCGGCGCAGCGGGCGCAGCACCAGCAGGTGGGTGAGGACGCCCAGCACCGCCGAGGCGAGGACGCCGCAGGCGGTGGCGGGCCAGTACGGGACGCCGTGCTGGGTGGAGAGCTCCCACTGCACATAGGCGCCGGCCATCCCGATCGCGCCGTGCGCGAAGTTGAGGACACCGGAGCCCCGGTAGACCAGCACGATGCCGTGCGCGGTGAGCGCGTACAGGGCACCGAGCCCCAGGCCGAGCAGCGCGAACCGCAGGATGTCGTCCATCGAGGAACCTCCCAGGGGACAGGGCCAGACAGCGCATTTATTTAAATAATTGTGCCGAGAGTACTTCACTAACCCAAAAACGCACCCCATGCTGTTCGCCAACTCAATGACGAGTCCCGCGGAGGGAACCATGAACGACTCACGCCGACGCAGAAGTGCCGCAGCGAGCTGTCTCGCGGTGACGGGAGCGCTGCTTGCCGCGGGCTGCGGGGGAGAGGCTTCCAGCACCTCGAGCGACACCTCCGCCCTGAAGGGCGCGCCGGTCAAGGTGATGGTCTGGGCCCCTGAGGACACCCAGGGCAGCGCCCAGCCCGGAGTCCGGCACACCGCCCAGGCCTACGAGAAGTGGATCAACGCCAACGGCGGCATCAAGGGCGGCCGGCTGGAGGTGCTCACCTGCAACGAGAAGAACGCCCCCGCCGAGGCCGAGAAGTGCGCCCAGCAGGCGGTCGCCGAGAAGGTGGTCGCGGTGGTGGGCTCGTACAGCCTCGCCGGTGACCGCTACATGCCCATCCTGGAGAAGGCCGGCATCCCGTACATCGGCGGGACCGGCGTCTCGGCGGCGGAGTTCTCCAACCCGCTGTCCTTCCCCGTCAACGGCGGCACCCCGACGGTGTTCGCGGCCCACGGGCAGCAGCTCGTGGAGGAGGGCTGCAAGAAGATCTCGGGCGTTCGGTACGACGTGGCCGCCGCCGAGACCGTCGCGCGGTTCCTCGCCCTCGGTGTGACCTCCGCCGGAGGGGCGGCGCCCAAGGACCTCAAGGTGCCGGTGACCGCCACCGACCTCGCCCCGCAGGTCGCCGCCGCGACCAAGGGCAGCGACTGCGTGAGCGTCATCCTGGGCACGCACTCCGACCTTTTCGTCAAGGCGTATGTGCAGTCCGGCTCGAAGACCGAGGTCGGCAGCGTCGTCGGCAACCTCACTCCGGAACTGGCCGAGACCACCGGCGGCAGCGGCAGCCCGCTGGAGGGCGCCGCGATCACCGGTTACTACCCGCCGACCTCCGACGCCGCCTGGAAGAACTTCGTCGAGGCCGCCGAGGGCGACAAGGAGATCGACACCAGCAACGGCGCCAACGGGACGACCTGGGTGGCCTTCAAGGTCTTCACCGAGGCCGCCGAGAAAGTGCCGACGATCACGGCCAAGGCCCTGGTGGAGGAGCTGAACACCACCTCGGGCATCGACACCGGCGGACTGACCCCGTCCCTGACCTGGAGCGAGAAGACCGCCCTGCCGATCGAGGGCATGAACCGCATCCACAACACGACGGCCACCGAACTCGTCATCCGTGACGGCAAGATCGAGTGGGCGAAGGAAGGGGCGACCTTCGTGGACGTCCGCAAGGTGCTGACGGCGATGTCGGCCGGCTGACCGCCAGCTGACCGAAGGAGAACGCGCGTGCACGACACCGGCTCACCCCTGATCGAAGCCCGCGCCCTGTCCGCCGGATACGGCAGCCGGCCCGTCGTGGCGGACCTCGACATCGAGGTCCGCCCCGGCGAGGTCGTCGCCCTCCTCGGACCCAACGGCGCGGGCAAGACCACCACCCTCCGGGCGCTCTCGGGCAGCCTGGCCCCGATGGACGGCGAGGTGCGCTGGCTGGGCGAGCCCGGCCGCGCACCGCTGCACCGCCGCGCCCGCCAGGGCCTGGCGTACGTCGGTGAACGGGCGGTCTTCACCCGCCTCGACACCGCGGACAACCTGCGGGTCGGCCGGGTGGCGACGCGGCAGGCACTGGAACTCTTCCCCGAGCTCGAAAAGCGCCTCAGGACGGGCGCGGGAATGCTGTCGGGCGGCGAGCAGCAGATGCTGTCGCTGGCCCGCGCGCTGTGCCGCGCCCCCAAGCTGCTCCTCGCGGACGAGCTGTCGCTCGGTCTCGCCCCGCTCGTGGTCGACCGCCTGCTGCGCGCGGTACGCGAGGCGGCGGACCGGGGCCTCGGGGCGCTGCTGGTCGAACAGCACGTCCGCAAGGTGCTCGACATCGCCGACCGGGTGTACGTCCTGCACCGCGGCCGCGTCACCCTGACGGGCACCCCGGAGGAACTGCGCGGGCACCTGGACGCGATCGAGTCGTCCTACCTCGCCGAAGAGACAACTTATGCAACCGAGTGAACCGAATGAACGGACTGAACCGAATGAACCGAATGAACCGAATGAACCGAATGAACCGAATGAGGTGAACACCGTGTCCGGCGCACGCGAGCAGATCCGCTCCCTCGTCTTCTCCGGCACCTTCGACCAACCCGCCGCGGAACTACGCGAATTGCAGCTGGAGGCGGCCCGAGAGGCCTTCACCGCACACCGCGAACGCATCCCGCTGCTGCGCACCCGCGCGGAGGAGAGCGGCGTACGCGACATCACCGGTCTCGACGACCTCGTACCGCTGCTCTTCTCGCACACCAGCTACAAGTCCTACCCCGTCTCCCTCATCGACGCCGGCCGCTGGGACCGGCTGCTGCGCTGGTACACCACCGTCTCGGCGGTCGAACCGGACGACGTCGACATGGACGGCGTCCGCGACATCGACGAGTGGACCGACCGCATCACCGCCGCCGGCCACCGCCCGTACATCACCAGCGGCACCTCCGGGAAGGTGTCCTTCCTCAACTGCGACGCGAGCGACCTGGGTTTCCTGCACGACATCCTGGAGAACCTCACCTGCTGGCCCGACCCGCTCCCGCCGAAGCCCACCCGACGCGGCTATCTGCTCGCACCCGCGAGCGGCCCGATGCGCTCCGTCGACGGCTTCCGCTGGCACGCGGACGTCTTCGCGCGCCCCGGCGAGACCCGGCTGCTCACCGACGACCCGATGCGGGTGTCCGAGCTGATGAGCAGCGCGCTGCTGCGCCGGCGGATGGCGGAGGGCACCGCGACCCCGCAGGAGATCAGCGCCTTCGAGAGCGTCTCGGCCGCCAGGGAGGAGGAACTGGACGCGGCCCTGGCCCGGATCGTCGACGACATCGCCGAGCACCGCGACGAACCGCTCCTCATCGCGGGCATGAACAACCAGCAGTTCACCCTGATCCAGGCCCTGCGCGCCCGCGGCGTCCCGGACGGCGGCCTCCACCCGGACACCCTGGTGCTCAGCGGAGGCGGCAACAAGGGCCGAGCGCTGCCCGACGACTACCAGGCACAGCTCGCCGCCTTCTACGACGGCGTCCGACGGGTCCGCAGCTACGGCATGACGGAGCTTCAGGGCTCCTGCCTCGCCTGCGAGAAGGGCGACTACCACGTGCCGCCGTGGGTGATCCCGCTGGTGCTGGACGAGACGGGCGAGACCCTGCTGAACCCCGAACAGGGCGTTGTGGAAGGCCGGTTCGCCTTCCTCGACGTCTCCCTGGAGGGCCGCTGGGGCGGGCTGATCAGCGGTGACCGGGTCCGCGTGAACTTCTCCCCGTGTGACTGCGGCAGACCGGGCCCGACCGTCCTGCCCGACATCCGGCGCTACGGGGACCTCGGCGGCGACGACAAGATCACCTGTGCCGCGACACTCGACTCCTATGTGCGGGGGATGATCCACGGATGAGGCCCACGACAACGGCAGTGGGCCCGGTGGCCGTCGCCCATGTGATCCGCGGCGAGGTCGACGTCGGCCCGCACACCACCCACGGCCGGGCGGACGCCTCCTTCACGGCACCGGCCCTCGACCTGGACCGCCTCGTCTGGCCCCGCACCGAACCCGGCCCCGCCTTCCACGTCCCCGTGGCGGAGATCGTCGACCTGCTCGTGGAGACCGGCGACGCCCTCAAGGCCGACCGCGAGGGCCTGCTCACCGAGGCCCTGGAGCGGATGGACCGGGTCAGCCCACTGCCCACGGAGGTACTCGAACGCGCCTACGCCGCACTCTGGCGCAGCTTCCAACGCCCCAACCTGTACGCCCAGATCGACCACGAACTCGGCGGCGCCGACGTACTCGACGGCTGGCGCGAGGTGCGGCTGCCCGAGAACCGGATCGCGGCCACCCGCGCGTTCCCGCCCAGGCTGGTGCACATCATCGCCGGCAACGCACCCGGCGTCGCGGCGATGTCCGTCGTGCGCGGCGCCCTCACCAAGGGCGTCAACCTGCTGAAGCTGCCCTCGAACGACCTGTTCACCGCGACCGCGATCCTGCGCACCATGGCCGCGGTGGCCCCCGGACATCCGGTGGTCCGCTCGTTCTCGGCGGTGTACTGGCGCGGCGGCGACGAAGCGGTGGAGAGCGTCCTCTTCCGCCCACAGTTCTTCGACAAGCTGGTCGCCTGGGGCGGCGAGGCCACGATCCGCGGGGCGCTGAGGTACGTCGGTCCGGGGTTCGAGCTCGTCTCCTTCGACCCCAAGACCTCCATCTCGCTGATCGGCCGCGAGGCCTTCGCATCGCCACATGCCCTGGCCCGGGCCGCCGACGCGGGCGCCGCCGATGCCACGTTCTTCAACCAGCAGGCCTGCGTGGCCAGCCGCTTCCAGTTCGTCGAGGGCACCTGGGACGACGCCGACCGCTACGCGGCACTGCTGTGCGAACGCCTCGGCGTGGCAAGGGAGTTCAGCTCCGCCGACGGCCCGCGGGTCGCCGCGGAACTCCGCGAGGAGATCGACGTCCTGCGCTCCCTGGCGCCCGAGTACCGGGTATGGGGCGGCTACGACGGCCGGGGCCTGGTCATCCGCTCGCCCGAACCGGTGGACTTCCACCCCGACGGAAAGATCGTCAACGTGGTCCCGGTCACCGCCCTGTCCGAAGCCGTCGCCCAGGCCGGGGTCGCCACCCAGACGGTCGGCGTGTACCCCGACTCCCGCAAGGCGGAACTGCGCGACGCCCTCGCCTGCGCCGGGGTCCAGCGCGTGGTGTCCCTCGGCCGAGCGGGTGGCATGCCGCCGGGCCTCTCCCACGACGGCTTCTACCCACTGCAACGCCTCATGCGCTGGGTGAACGACGAGTGATCCGGGGCCCCGGGGCGAGCATCCAGGTCCTCGTCCGTAGGGCCCGCATGTCGACTCGCCGCCCGGGGCGACGGGGAAGGCCTCCCGACACGGGATCATCAGAACAGGATGATCTCCGCTCCCTTGCGATGGTAGATGGCGATCTTTCCGTTCTTGCTGGTGTCGAAGGCGCGGAGGGCCATGGGGGCGTGGTCCAGGGTGAAGGTCCGGGCGATCGGCACGTGCAGTCGGCCTGCCACGACCTCGGTGGCGAGATGGTCCAGGACCGTGGCGCCGGCATCGGCCATGACCGGGATGACGGACAGTCCCCGGTCGGCGTAGGCATCCGGCGCGGGCTGGGCCGCGGGTGTGGCGAGTCGGCCTCCGTCCTTGACGAGGCCGGTGACGGTGTCGAGGTCTCCGGCCAGGTGGAGGGCCGCGTGCACACCGTCGGGGGCGTGCTTGCGTACGGCGGCGGCGAGGTCGTCGGTGGCGTCGATCGGCTCGTGGGCGCCGAGTCCGGTCAGGTAGGAGGCGCCGCGTGTATCGCGGTGGGTGGCGAGGATCCGTGCCCCGGTGGCCTTCGCCAGTTGCACGGCCAGCGAGCCCACTCCTCCGGTGGCGCCGACGATCAGGACCGTCTCGCCGGGCTGAAGCGCCAGGGCTTCGACGGCGGCGTAGGCGGTGGATCCGGCGATGGTCAACGCGCCGGCCTGCGCCCTGTCGAGTCCTGCGGGACGGTGGGTCAGACCGACTGTGGGTCGCACCACCGCGTACTCGGCGATCGTGCCCCGGCCGACCGACAGGTCCGTCACCGCGCCGAACACCTCGTCGCCCGGCGCGAAGCCCCGCACGTCGGCGCCGACCGCCTCGATGGTTCCGGCGAAGTCCTTGCCCAGCACCGCGGGGAACGTATGAGGCAGCATGCCCTTGAGGTGACCGCCCGCGGCCATGGCGTCGAAGCCGTTGACGGAGCTGGACACGACCTCCACCAGTACCTCGTCGGGGCTGAAGTCCGGGCGTGGGACTCTGGCGATCTTGGGGGAGTCGCCGTAGTCGTTGGTGATGAGAGCTCGCACGAGCGCGTTTCCTTTCTTGCTTTTCGCTTCTTGCGTCAGAGGGCAGCGTTCGTGGTCGAGCCCGACAGTTCGTGGTCGGCGGAAGCCTTCTCTCGGATCGCGCCGCGACGTATCGGGCCACGGCGCGATCAGGGTTCGACGAGGGAACGGTGCGGTGTCAGCCGCGAGGGAAGTCCTCGTTGCCGAGCTTGAAGACGACTTCGGCCTCGTCGCGCTTGGTGGTGTGCAGGTCCCAGTAGAGGGGGGTGATCTGCTCGGGCCGGGCCGCTTCCACGCCGGGGATGACGGAGACGCCGATCGATGAGTCGATGCCGATGTGGGCGGCCTGGATGCCGGTGCCCGCGTCGGCCAGTTCCTTGTGCAGGTTCATCACCCAGTTGCGCAGCGCGGCCGCGGCGGCGTTGACGTTGGCGACCCGCGGGTCGGGCCAGATCGAGCCGGCGCCGGTCGTGTAGAGCAGGGTGCCGGCGCCGGCCTCGCGCATCGCGGGCAGGACCGCCTGGGTGGCGGCGATGGCCCCGTAGAGCTGGAAGTTCATCTCGAACTCGACGTCCGACGGTTCGGTGGTGGCCGGAGCGGTCAGGGTGGTGACGCCGAACGTCCCGACCGGGGAGTACTCCAGGACGTCGATCCCGCCGAACCGGTCGGCGGCGTCCTTGAGGGCCTTGGCGAGTCCGGCGCGGTCGAGCACGTTCGCGGGGAACGCGGCGGCGGTGACGCCCTCGGCGCCGAGCTTGCCGACGAGGTCGTCGAGCTTCTCGCGGTTGCGGGAGATCAGGGCGACGTCGAAGCCCTGGGCGCCGAAGGTACGGGCGATGGCCAGGCCCATCTGGGGGCCGGCTCCGACGATGGCGATGCTGGTCACAGCGATCCTCCGGGGAGAGAACGAGGAGTATTCGGAAAGGCCTATCCGTTTAGGGATCCGGATAGACCCTTCCGGTTCGATGTGGCCACAGTAGCACGGCAAGTGGATAGGGCGATCCGGTTGCTGGACCCCCAGCGTTCGCCCGCGACGGCCTGAACGCCTCCACGGCCTCCGTGGCCCGCGAAGCCGGGGTCGGGTCGGTGTGCTTCGCGGATGACGGCGACGCCTCCCGGCGGGACGGTGGCGGTGCCGCTGACCGGCGTGCCGGTGAGGAGTTCCACGCCCTCGGCCGGTACGTCGGCTCCCTGGGCCGGCGTGGTCGATGAGGAACAGGTAGTCGGCCTCCTTGCCGCGGCGCCGGACGACCTCGATCCCGGCAGGGACCTGATGCTCCGGTGTCACATCGGCCTCCCGGCACATGCGGTGCAGCAGGTCGGCGAGAGTGCCCGGGTCGGGGTGGGTGGCCAGATACCGGGCGGTGCCGTTGCCCTTGGCGCGTCGGCTCCAGGGCATGGCGGGAGGTGGTCGCTGATACGACCAGAAACAAACGCGATCGGACAAAGTCGATCGGTCGACGCGTCGAAGAGTGAACTTTCCGAGGGTCCGCTGGCAAGACTCCGAGCAGGACGCGTCGAGCGGACCGCCCCTGCCGAGGTCGTCCCGCCTGTCGACGCAACAAATGCTGTGTGTGCCCTTGACGCGGAGCCTGCGGCTACGTAGACATGGCCGCGCGGCCAGTGACCGCGCGGTCATGCGGTTGACCTCGTTCGATGGTCACATGCGTCGGGAGTTCTCATGACACCAGTGGTGGGGCGTGGCGCGGGTTCCCCCGCACCGCGCCGCGCGGACGTCGCCCGGGTGGCCGGCGTGTCGGCCGCACAGTGGCGAGCGCTTGATGTTGACGCCGGGGCCGAGGAGTACGTCCACGCCCAGTGCCCTCGCCTCGCGGCCGAGCGCCTCTCCCACCCGGCCGACCAGGTCCCGGTCCCAACTGGACGCCAGCGCGACCGAGGGCGGAAAGCAGGTCGCCGGCTCGCTGTCGTACAGCCCGAGGCTGTCGGCTTCCCGACGCTGGCGGCGGACACCGTGCGGGCCGTCGCTGAGTACGAGCGAGGGGATCCCCGCGTGTTCCGCGGACTTGGTGGACCAGAAGTCATGGCCCGAGAGCAGCGAGGCCTTGTCGTCGAGACTCAGCTCGGCGGCGCCGTGGTCGTGGTCGGTCGGCATGGTGCGCGTTCCTTGGTCTGAGGGGCTATGAGCGGGAGTGCAGGACCAGGCGGTGGTCCCCGGACCCGAGTCGGCCGACATCGGTGGTGCAGCGCCAGCCCTCGGGTGCGCGGAACCTTCCGGTCGTGCCCGGGGGTAGCGAGACGTCCACCGTCAACGTGGTGTCACTGAGGGACCAGGCGACGGATGCCTTGCCGTACGGGGTGGTCACGGAGGCGTCGGCCGAGGTGAGCCCGCCCCCCGGTCGCGGGGCTACCTCAAGGGTGCGGTAGCCGGCTGTGGTGGGGCGCAATCCGGCGACGGTCCGGTAGAGCCAGGCGGCGACGGCGCCGTAGGCGTAGTGGTTGAACGACAGCATCGTGCCGGCCTTCTCGGTGTCGATGGTGCCGTCGGGGCGGATGGCGTCCCATCGCTCCCACATGGTGGTGGCGCCGCGCTCGACCTGGTAGAGCCAGCCCGGGCACTCGGTGTTGAGAAGCAACTGGTACGCCTCGGCCGTGTGGCCGGTGCCGCTGAGGGCGGGCAGGACGAAGGGGGTGCCGAGGAATCCCGTGGCGATGCGGCCGCTGTTGGCGCGGACCAGGGCGGCGAGGGCCTCGCCGACCGCGGCTCGTTCGGCGGCGGGCGCGATGCCGAACTGAAGGGCGAGGGCGCAGCCGGTCTGGGTGGTACGGGCGTGGTCGCCCCATGTGCGCCAGGCGGCCTCGGCCGTACGGCGGTGCAGGGCCGCGTACCGGTCGGCGTCGTGGGCGTGGCCCAGCTCGAGGGCCGCGTCGGCGAGCAGCCGGGCGCTGTGCGCGACGAAGGCGGTGGCGACATAGGCGGAGTCGGTGGTGGCGCGCGCCGGGTCCTCCGGTGGGGCGGCCGGGTCGAGCCAGTCACTGAGTTGAGCGTTGCCGCTCCACGTCCCGTCCTCGTCCAGGCGACCGGCGGTGAACTCGACCCACGCGCGTTCTCCGCGTTCTCGGCCGCATCGCGAGCCTCGGCCAAGGCATGGCCAGGGCGGATTTGGCACCGGGCACAGGTAGCTGCCTTCGCCCTCCTTGTCTACGACTCCATCGGCAGCGATGAGCATTTACAGCACCCACCGAAGCTGCGCTGGGTCGCTGACCTGCACATTCGCAACTCCCTCCACACCATGGCGCCACAGATGTGACATGTGGCGCCACATCTGGCCCCTAATGGTGCCACTCATGTGCCATACTGGCGCATGAGTGGTGCACCACTCGGCCTCGCAGACCGAGTGGTGCGCGTTTTCGCGGAGTAAGCCATCAAAGGGGCCGGATCATGGAGACCGCACAGAACATGCAGCAGGCGACACCCGGCGCCTTCACCGCCTTCGCCCGCTTCGTGCTCTGCGGCGGCGGGGTGGGGCTCGCCTCCAGCTTCGCCGTGGCAGCCCTCGCCTCCCGGATTCCCTGGGCCCTGGCCAACGCCCTGATCACCGTGGCATCCACGCTCCTCGCCACCGAACTGCACGCCCGCTTCACCTTCGGCGCGGGCGGGCGCGCCACCTGGCGCCAGCACGCGCAGTCGGCCGGGTCCGCGGCGGCCGCGTACGTGGTGACCTGCGTGGCGATGCTTGTCCTGCAGCAGCTGGTGACGGCGCCTGGTGCCGTGGCCGAGCAGGTCGTCTATCTGTCCGCCTCCGCACTCGCCGGTGTCGGGCGGTTCGCGGTGCTGCGCCTGGTCGTCTTCGCGCGGAACCGCTCCCAGGCCACGGTCCCCGTCCGCACCGCCCGTCCCGTGCCCGCGACCGTGGCCCGCGCCTCGGCCCCGGCCGGCCGCGCGGTGCTCTGCCACGCCGCCTGACCGTTCCGCCGGGCGGCGTGCCGCGGGCCTGCGGGCGGAAAACGCCCGATCATCTGCGGGTTTGAATCAACCAGATCACCCCGATCTGGACGGCGCTGAACGATCGACAGTCCGGCTCGTCACTGACTCATCGGACAGGCCCTGGGCGTCGTCTTCGCCGGACGGAGCGCTGGGTCAGCCGCCGACGTGGATGCCGGGGCGTCGGTCGGGGTCGGGTTCGTTGCTGCGGATGATCTCGCGGGTGACCGGAGCGGTGTCGCCGCGGCCGAGCAGGAAGTAGCGGAACATGTGCATCAGCGGGCTGCCTTCGGCCCACGCGAAGTAGCAGTGCGGCTGCACACCCGTGGCGTTGCGCAGGGCGAGCAGGATCGCGGCGATGGCATTCGGGGCGGCCGGTGCCTCGGCGCGCAGGATGCGGTATCCGTCGACCTCGACGCCGCGGACGGCGAGGACTTCGCTGAAGTCGGACGGGTCGACCACGTCGATTTCCACGAACAGGACATCGGCCGGGGCAGGCACCGGATTGCTGCCGCGCTGCTCGCGCTCCTTGGCCGCGTACTCGGCGCCGTCGCCGGCCTGACGGCGGTTGGCGATGATGTTGATGGAGTTGTCGTGGGTGAGGGTGTCGGTGATGAACCGGCGGGCGGCCTCGTCGAAGACGATGCGGTCGGCGCGCAGTTCGGTGGTGCGCGACACCCGGGAGATCAGCGACACAGCGATGATGCCGGCGATGAACATGCCGGAGATGGCGATGCCGTCGGGCTTGTCGACGATGTTCGCCACCAGGGCGTAGAGCAGGACCGCGGTGAGAGCTGCGAAGCCTGTGGCAGTCGCGCGCCGCCGGCGGCGTACGACCGAGACGGTGACGGCGAATGCGCCGGAGACCATCATGGCCAGGATGCCCGTGGCGTAGGCGCCGGCCTGGGCGTCGACGTCGGCGTCGAACGCGATGGTGATGAGAACACAGAGGGCGGTGTAGACCATCACGACCGGGCGTACCGCGCGTCCCCACTCCGGGGCCATGCCGTAGTGGGGCAGGTACCGCGGGACGATGTTGACCAGCCCCGCCATCGCGGATGCGCCCGCGAACCACAGGATGAGAATGGTGCTGACGTCGTAGACGGTGCCGAACGCCTCCCCGACGTGCTCGTGGGCCAGCCAGGCCAGGGCACGGCCGTTGGCCGCGCCGCCGGGCTCGAACTCCTTGTGAGGGATGAGGACGGTGGTCACGAAGCTCGCGGACAGCAGGTAGACGCTCATGATGAGCGCGGCGGTGGTCAGCAGCCTGCGGGTGTTTCGGATCCGCGAGCGCAGCCGCTGCTCAGCGTCGGCGCCGTCGGCGGACACGAGCGGCATCATGCTCACCCCGGTCTCGAATCCGGACAGGCCCAGCACCAGCAGCGGAAACGCCACCAGTGCCGGCCCCGCCAGATCGCCGAACCCGCCTCCGCCCTCGCCGAGCGCGTCCGTCCACGCCGACCAGGCCCCCGGCGTGGTGAACACATCCACCAATCCGACGGCGATAATCACGGCGTTGAGGACCAAGAAGACCGCGACCAGCGGGATGGCCACGTTGACCGCTTCGCTGAACCCGAGCAGGAACACCCCTCCGAGGACCAGCAACAGCGCCACCGTGATGGCGACCTCGTGACCGTGCAGGGCATGGGGCAGGTAGGGGTTTTCCACCATGTGGACGGAGGCGTCCGCGGCGGACAACGTGATCGTGATGATCCACGACGTGGCCACGAAGCCGAGCAGCACCAGCACGAACAGCTTGCCCCGCCAAAACGGCAGCAGATCCTCCAGCATCGCCACCGACCCTGCTCCGTGCGGGCTCTCCCTAGCCACCCGCCGGTACATCGGCAGCATCCCCACCAGAGTCAACGCCACGATCAGCAACGTCGCCAACGGCGATACCGCCCCGGCCGCGAGTGCCGCGATCGCCGGCACGTAGGCCAGGCTGGAGAAGTAGTCCACCCCGGTCAGACACATCACCTTCCACCAGGCGTGCGGCTCGGTATGCCCCTCACCTGCCGCCGGCCCGACCGGCTGCACCCGATGATGCAGCAACCACCGCGCCAGACTTCCGGTCGGCTGCGCCCGCAGAGCAGGACTGTCCACCACTTCCGGCACCGTCAGCTCGTTGGCGTCCTTCATATCCCCCACGTGTCCCCCATTGGCCTTGCCTACCTGTGCAGCGCACCCGGTCCCACCAGTCACCGCACCCGACGATCATCGAGTATGCGGATCTCAGCCCTGGCAGCCGCATCCGGGGTGGGCACACGGTCGGCTGGGCTCGTCCTCGGCCTTGTTCCCCTCCCAGCCTCACCCCGTTGAGCGTGCTGAAACCGCGCCAGGCGGGGCACGGTCAAGGGCGGAAGAACATCTCCATCAGGCCGACGGTGATCAGGAACCATGCCGCGATCCCGAGCAACCACACCGTTTCCGTGACCACCCCGGCGGCTCCCAGGGCCACGACGATCAGAAGCAGGGTGTATTCGGTGCGCCGGATTCTGCGGTACGGGTCTTCAGGGTCGGTCGTTCCGCCGACTTCCTCAGCGTCAAAGAGCTCAACGGATGCATCGACTGCCTATGGCTGGGGTCACGGGCTCGGCATCGGGAGACACTCCAGGCACAGTGGGGGATATCCGGAGCGCAGGTTCACACTGGCGCTGGTTTGTCTCCTGTGATCTCAGTGGGCGTGCAGAGGTCGTCCGGCCAACGCCGGGGCCTCGCCGGGGACCGACTCATCCGGCGCGGCCAACGGACCGCCTCGCGTGGGGCGGGCGGCGAGTTCCTCGCCATCCAGTAGAACGGGACGACGGGCTCACCACCGCCTCCCCCGAACTCCTCGCCCACCAGCGGGCCCTGGTCGAAGAACTCGGCGGCAGCTTCCGCACGGTGACCGGGGACGACACCGCCCGGGCCGTTCTCGAGTTCGCCCAGCAGATCATCGCCCCCCCAGATCGTCATCGGCGCCACCCGGCGCAGCCGGCTCAAGGAACACGGCCGGTTCCTGCACCGCCGCACGCACCCCGACGAAACCCGCGGCGCGGTCCGGTGACCTGACAGCAGCACCGCCATCAGCCGGTCCCAACGCCTTCTTAACGCCGTGGCGCGTTCCGTACGCCCGCCCAGACAGGGATGCTGTGAGCTGGTGATGGCGGGACAACGGAGGTAGCTGGTGGCCGTGGGTACGACTCGGGCCCGCTGGTCCCGCCTCGCCGGCCATCCCGCCCAAGGTGTCGTCCTGGCCTTCGCGTTCGTCGTACTGCTGGGTGCCACCCTGCTGATGCTGCCCGCCGCCACCGAGACCGGACGGGACACCGGCGTGCTGACCGCCCTGTTCACCGCCACCGGAGCGGTCAGCGGTGGGCTGTCCATCGTGGGCACCGGCAGCCACTGGAGCGGGTTCGGTGAGGGCGTGGTCCTGGCGCTGATCCAGGTCGGCGGGTTCGGCATCATGACGCTCGCGTCGCTGCTGGCCCTGCTCGTCTCCGGGCGGCTGCGGATGCGGACGCAGCTCACCACACAGGCGGAGCGGAGCGGCGGCGCCGGTGACATCCGTCGGGTGGTCCTGGGAGTCGCGGGCACCACGCTCGCCATCGAGCTCGTCGCGGTGGTCGTGGTCGCGGTCCGTTTCCACGTCGGCCACGGCCTGGGGGCCGGAAACGCCGCCTACCACGGGATCTTCTACGCGATCTCCGCCTTCAACAACGCCGGGTTCGGGCTGCGCGACGACAACCTCGTCGGCTACGCGGACGACCCCTGGATCGTCCTGCCGATCGCCGTCGCCAGTGTCCTCGGCGCCCTCGGCTTCCCCGTCCTGCTCGAACTGCTGCGCAACCGCCCCCGCGCCCGGGGCGGCATCCGGCGCCGCTGGTCCCTGCACACCCGGCTCACCCTCGTCACCTCCGCGGCCCTGCTCGTTGTCGGCACCGTCCTGACCTGCGGGCTGGAGTGGGACAATCCGCGGACGCTCGGCTCCATGGCATGGGCCGACAAGCTGCTCAACGGGTTCTTCACCGCGGCGAGCGCGCGCACCGCGGGCTTCAACACCGTCGACACCGGCGCCATGGAACCGGCCACCCTGCTCGGCATCTGCGTGCTGATGTTCATCGGCGGCGGCAGCGCGGGTACCGCGGGCGGCATCAAGGTCACCACGTTCGCGGTGCTGGGGGCGGCGATCCTGGCCGAGATCCGTGGGCACGCCGACACGGACATCATGGGCCGGCGGCTCACCGCGGCCACGCTGCGCCAGGCCCTCACCGTGGCGCTGCTGGGCGTCGGTCTCGTCATAGCGGGCACGCTGGTGCTGCTCGCCGTCACCGAGGAGCGGGCCGAGGCCGTGTTGTTCGAGGCCGTCTCCGCTTTCGGCACGGTCGGTCTGAGCACCGGCATCACCGCAGACCTTCCGGCGGCGGGCCAACTCACTGTCATCGTCCTGATGTTCGTCGGGCGCGTCGGCCCGATCACTCTCGCCAGCGCGCTCGCCCTGCGCCAGCGCGACCGCCGTTACTCCCTGCCCGAGGAGCGACCCGTCATTGGCTGACCGTCTCAAGTTCCTGCGTCCCCACCGGCGTCGGCGTTCGGGCGTCGATCGTCGCCCGGCCCGCCCGGATTCCAGAGTGGCGGTCATCGGTCTCGGCCGTTTCGGACAGTCCGTGGCGGCGGAGCTGATGCGGCGCGGCTGGGACGTGCTCGGCATCGACGCCGACGCCGGTGTCGTCCAGAAGGTCGGCGACGAGCTGACCCAGGCCGCCGCCGCGGACTGCGCCGACCCCGCCGCGCTGGCCCAGCTCGGCGTCGGCGATTTCTCCCGCGTCGTGGTCGGCATCGGTACGGACCTGGAGGCCAGCATCCTGACCACCTCGAACCTCGTCGACGCCGGCGTGGCCAGTATCTGGGCCCGGGCCAACTCCCGGCAGCACGGTCGGATCCTGGAGCGTATCGGTGCCCACCACGTGGTCCTGCCGGAGCACGACATGGGCGAGCGTGTGGCTCATCTGGTCACCGGCCGGATGCTCGACTTCATCACCTTCGACAGCGACTACGCCCTGATCAAGACACTCGCCCCGAAGGTCGTCGGCGGCGTCCCCCTCGGCGAGAGCCGGGTACGCAGTTCGTACGGCGTGACGGTCGTCGGCATCAAACGCCCCGGCGCCGACTTCACCCACGCCACCGCCGAGACGGTCGTCCACCCGGGCGACGTCATCATCGTCACCGGCAGGACCCAGGCCGTGGAGACGTTCGCGGAGCTGGACCAGTGAGGCGATCGTGCACCGGCTCACCTTCAACGCCACCCTCATCGAGACCGGCACCGCGAGCTACCGCCTGGCCCGCACCAAGGCGAACAAGAACAACGAGACCGACCCATGTCAATTCCTACGGCCGGTTCGAGCTGGACACGAACAGCCGTCTCGATCTGGACCTGTCCGTCCGGGCTGCGGTGCCCGGTCCGCGTACCCCGCAGGGTGAGGCTGTGCGTGAGCGGCAGGTCTACCGCGGGAGCCGCAGGACTGACCCGAGCCCTCGCTATTCCGTCTTGCTAAGTACCGGTAGTCAGCGTTACTGTGTACCGGTACTCAATAGCGCTGACTAGTGGAGGGAGGAGGGGGTCCATGACCAAGCTGGAGACGGAGATGCTCAAGGGCACGCTGGAGGGGATCATCCTCGCGTCCCTGTCCGGCCGCCCCGCCTACGGCTACGAGATCACGGCACGGCTGCGGGAGCAGGGCTTCTCCGACATCGCAGAAGGAACCATCTACGCGCTGCTCCTCAGGATCGAGAAGCGCGGTCTCGTCGACGTGGAGAAGGTCCCCTCCGAGAAGGGGCCGCCACGCAAGGTGCACTCCCTGAATGCTCAGGGACGGGAGTACCTCGAAGAGTTCTGGAGGACGTGGAGCTTCCTCACGGAACGACTGGAACAGCTCCGCGAAGGGGGCAAGTAACCATGTCCGACGCCGAAAAGACCGGCTTCATCGCGAAGATGATCGGGCCCAAGAAGCGCTGGAGGGCGTACAAGGCGCGCGTCAAGAGCTTCCCGAGAACTACCGCACGGCTGTCGAGGCGATCGAGCGGTACCTGATGCACTTCGTGCCGACCGACGGCGACAGCAATGCGGCGATGTTCGAAGACCTCGCCGACCTGTTCGAGCAGGCCGTAGCCGACGAAACGCCGGTCCGCGAGATCGTCGGGGAAGACCCCGTGGAGTTCGTCGACGCGTTCGCCCAGAACTACTCCGAGGGCGGCTACGTCCCCGCCCGTGCCCGGAAGCAGCTGACCGACGACATCGAGCGCGCCGCCGGCGACGAGACCGGAAAAGAAGACACGACGGTCTGATCACGCCGCCCCCCGGGCCGAGCGCCACGTTCATCGCCCGTCCGCACCACGCGGCTGCAGGGCCATGCCCGGCCGCCTCACCGCGCACGGCCTGGTCCTGGAGATGCTCGCCGACCCCGTCCAAGGGATGTGCGACCCCAGCGGGCCTGGCCGTCTGCCGTTCGGGTTCTTCGCGTCCCGACCGCGACCTCTTCGGCACCCGAGGACGACTCGTGCGGCTGCCGGCCTGGCTGTTCCTACTGCTGACCCGGACTACAGCCGTCGTCCGTCACAGCCTGTCGCTCTACGGAACGGCCGTCGCGGAAAGGTCGGAAGTGACCGGTGGGCGGCCCGCGGCCGGGAGGCTGAGGACCATGGTGAGGCCGCCGCCGGGGGTGTCCTCGGCCTGGAGGGTGCCGCCCATGGCCTCAGTGAAGCCGCGGGCGACCGCGAGGCCGAGGCCGACTCCGTTGCCTCGGGGGGCGTCGCCGTAGCGCTGGAAGGGCTCGAAGATGCGGTCCTTGGCCTCGTCGGGGACGCCGGGACCGCGGTCCACCACCCGGACCTCCACACGGTCGGCGAGGGCGCTGGCCGAGACCAGGACGGGCTCGTCGGTGGGGCTGTATTTGACGGCGTTCTCGACGACGTTGGCGACGACCCGCTCCAGGAGCCCCTTGTCCGTGGCGACCATGGGCAGGCTTTCCGGTACGTCCAGGACGACAGTGGATTCGGGGTCCGGTATGCCGCCCATCGCCATGGGCACGACTTCGTCCAGGTCGATCTCACGGATCAGCGGAGCGACGGTGCCGGTCTGGAGGCGGGACATGTCCAGGAGGTTGCCCACCAGGTTGTCGAGCCGGTCGGCGCCCTCCTCGATCGCGGCCAGGAGTTCGGCCTGGTCCTCCTCGGACCACTCCACGTCGTCGGAGCGCAGGGACGACACCGATGCCTTGATGCCGGCCAGCGGGGTGCGCAGGTCGTGGCTGACGGCGGCGAGCAGCGCGGTGCGGATGCGGTTGCCCTCGGCCAGCATCTTCGCCTGGTCGGCCTCGTGCTTCAGCCGCTGGCGGTCCAGCACGACGGCGGCCTGCGCGGCGAACGCGGCCAGCACCCGGCGGTCCTCTGCGGGCAGCACCCGGCCGGAGAGGGCGAGCGCCATGTGGTCCCCGACCGGCATGTCGACGTCCGCCGCCTCCGGGGACTGACACGGCCGTGGGCCAACGCTGCCCGCACAGGTCCAGGGGTCGACGTCGCTCCGGCGCTCCAGAAGGGCCACCGACTCCATGCCGAAGGTCTCGCGCACCCGCTCAAGGAGCGCCTCCAGGCTCGTCTCGCCGCGCAGCACGCTGCCTGCCAGGAAGGAGAGGATCTCCGACTCGGCGCGCAGCCGGGCCGCCTGGTGGGTGCGCCGGGCCGCGAGGTCCACCACGGACGCCACGGACACCGCCACGGCGACGAAGACCACGATGGCGACGATGTTCTTGGGGTCGGCGATGGTCAGCCGGTGCAGGGGCGGGGTGAAGTAGTAGTTCAGCAGCAAGGAGCCGAACGCCGCCGAGGCGAGGGCCGGGTAGAGCCCGCCGAGCAGGGCCGCCGCCACCGTCACCGACAGAAACAGCAGCATGTCGTTGGCGAGACCGAGGTCCGCGTCGATGTTGGTCAGGAGCAGGGCGAGGATCGCCGGGCCGACCACGCCGGCCAGCCAGCCGGCCATGATCCGGGAGCGGCTGAGCCGCGCACTCCGCGCGACGGGCAGCCCGCGCCCCTTGCCGACCTCGTCGTGCGTGATCAGGTGGACGTCCAGGTCCGGCCCGGAGTCCCGGGCCACCGTCGCCCCCACGCCCGGCCCGAACACGTACTGCCAGCCCTTGCGCCGCGAGACGCCCAGCACGATCTGGGTGGCGTTCACCCCGCGCGCGAAGTCGAGCAGCGCCACCGGGATGTCCTCGCCGACCACATGGTGGAAGGTGCCGCCGAGATCCTCGACGAGAGTGCGCTGGACGGCCAGCTCCTTGGGCGAGGCGGAGGTCAGGCCGTCGCTGCGGGCGATGTACACGGCCATCACCTCGCCGCCCGCACCCTTCTCCGCGAGCCGGGCGGCCCGGCGGATCAGCGTCCGCCCCTCGGGCCCTCCCGTCAGTCCGACCACGATCCGCTCACGCGAGCCCCAGATCTTCGACACCTGGTGTTCGCTGCGGTACTCGGTCAGGTACTCGTCGACCCGGTCCGCCACCCACAGCAGGGCCAGCTCCCGCAGCGCGGTGAGGTTGCCGGGCCGGAAGTAGTTCGACAGGGCCGCGTCGACCTTGTCGGGCTTGTAGATGTTGCCGTGTGCCATACGGCGGCGCAGCGCCTGCGGCGACATGTCGACCAGTTCCACCTGGTCCGCGCGGCGCACGACCTCGTCGGGGACGGTCTCCCGCTGCCGTACGCCCGTTATCGACTCCACCACGTCACCGAGGGACTCCAGGTGCTGGATGTTCACCGTCGACACGACGTCGATCCCGGCCGCGAGCAGGTCCTCGACGTCCTGCCAGCGCTTGGTGTTACGGGAACCGGGGACGTTGGTGTGCGCGAGTTCGTCGACCAGCGCGACTTGGGGGTGCCGGGCCAGGACTGCGTCGACGTCCATCTCGGTGAAGACCGCGTCCCGGTACTCCAGCTCCTTGCGCGGGATCTCCTCCAGGCCGTGCAGCATCACCTCGGTGCGCGGCCGGCGGTGGTGCTCGACGAAGGCCACCACGCAGTCGGTGCCCCGTTCGGTCCGGCGGTGGGCCTCGGAGAGCATGGCGTACGTCTTGCCGACGCCCGGTGCCGCACCGAGGTAGATCCGAAGCTTGCCGCGTGCCATGTTCTCGTCTCTGCGGTCGTGGGCTATCAGGCCAGGGGGCAGGTCTCATCCGCTGGAGTCACGGGATTCATCCCTCGAAGCGGTAGCCCATCCCCGCCTCGGTGATCAGGTACCGGGGATGGGCAGGATCAGCCTCCAGTTTGCGGCGCAATTGGGCCATGTACACCCGTAGATAGTTGGTCTTGTTGCTCTGCGACGCACCCCACACCTCCTGCAGGAGCTGTTTCTGGGTGATCAGGCGTCCGGGACTGGTGACGAGGATCTCCAGCAGGTGCCATTCCGTCGGGGTCAGGCGCACGTCGTGCCCGTCTCGGCGGACCTTCTTGGCCAGCAGGTCGATGGTGAAGTCGTCCGTCTCGACCAGCGTCGCCTCGGGCGCGAGCGGCAGGTCCTCGGTGCGGCGGACGGCGGCCCGCAGCCGGGCGAGCAGTTCGCCCATGCTGAACGGTTTGGTGATGTAGTCGTCGGCGCCCGCGTCCAGTGCCGCCACCTTCTCGTCGGAGGCACGGCGCGCGGACAGCACGAGGATCGGTACGCGGGCCCAGCCCCGCAGGGCCTTGATGACGTCCACGCCGTCCATGTCCGGCAGCCCGAGATCCAGCAGAACCACGTCGGGCTGGCGCGCGGCGGCGAGTCGGAGCGCGGTGGCGCCGTCGGGTGCCGCGTCCACGCCGTACTGGCGGGCCTGCAGGTTGATCACAAGGGCTCGTACGAGCTGGGGGTCG
The DNA here is from genome assembly GCF_024612015.1 of Streptomyces sp. CA-210063. Classification (NCBI taxonomy): domain Bacteria; kingdom Bacillati; phylum Actinomycetota; class Actinomycetes; order Kitasatosporales; family Streptomycetaceae; genus Streptomyces; species Streptomyces sp. CA-210063. Next base: position 319,647 of record NZ_CP102512.1, on the reverse strand, counting down.
TCTTCCACGACCAGCACCCGAGTCATCGGCGTGCGCCTTTCCTGTCATGCGCGGGGTAGGGACCCCCACCGGTTCGCCTACGGCGGCGGGAGCCGACGGACTCGGAGCGTGCTCCGGGCCGCCGGCTCCCGCGGGGGTCGCATAACGCCATCAGCTCTTCGCCGCGAGTTCCCTGAGCGCGATGTTGAGTTCGAGGACGTTCACGCGGGGCTCGCCGATGAAGCCGAGGGTGCGGCCCTCGGTGTGCTCGTCGACGAGTTTCTGCACCTGGTCGACGGGCAGGCCGTTCTGCTCGGCAACCCGGTGGACCTGGAGGTCGGCGTACGTCGGGGAGATGTCCGGGTCCAGTCCGGAGCCGGAGGAGGTGACGGCGTCGGCGGGGACCTCCGACGGCTTGACGGTGTAGGCGGTCACCGAGTTGTCCTTGATGACTGCGGCCTTTGCGTCCTTCACCCACTGGATGAGCTCTTCGTTGTCGGCGGAGCGGTTGGTGGCGCCGGACAGGATCAGCTTGTACTGGGTGTTGACGCTGTTGCTGCCCAGCCCGTTCTGCGGGCGGCCCTGGAACCACTTCAGGTCCGGCTCCGGGGTCTCCCGGCCCTCAAGCGGCAGGTTGTACGCCTGCCCGATCAGGGACGAGCCGACGACCTTGCCGCCCGCCTTGATCTCCGAGCCGTTCGCCTTGTCGTTGAACAGACCCTGTGCGATGCCGGTGACGACCAGCGGATAGACGACACCGGTGACCAGGGTCAGCACGAGGAGGGCGCGCAGGCCCGCCGCGAACAGCCGGGCGGTGTTGATGACCGTGTTTTTCATGGCGCTCAACCGATTCCGGGGATGAGGGAGATGAGCAGGTCGATGATCTTGATGCCGATGAACGGGGCGATCAGCCCACCCAGGCCGTAGATCCCGAGGTTCCGGCGCAGCAGTTTGTCCGCGCTCACCGGCCGGTACTGCACGCCCTTCAGGGCCAGCGGCACCAGCGCGATGATGATCAGCGCGTTGAAGATGACCGCGGAGAGGATCGCGGAGTCCGGCGAGGACAGGTTCATGATGTTGAGCTTGTCCAGGCCCGGGTAGACGGCCGCGAACAGCGCCGGGATGATCGCGAAGTACTTCGCGACGTCGTTGGCGATGGAGAAGGTCGTCAACGCGCCCCGGGTGATCAGCAGTTGCTTGCCGATCTCGACGATCTCGATGAGCTTGGTCGGGTTGGAGTCGAGGTCGACCATGTTGCCGGCCTCCTTCGCGGCCGACGTACCGGTGTTCATCGCGACGCCGACGTCCGCCTGGGCGAGGGCGGGAGCGTCGTTGGTGCCGTCGCCGGTCATCGCGACGAGCTTGCCGCCCGCCTGCTCCCGCTTGATCAGCGCCATCTTGTCCTCGGGCGTCGCCTCCGCGAGGAAGTCGTCGACCCCGGCCTCGTCCGCGATCGCCTTGGCGGTCAGCGGGTTGTCACCGGTGATCATGACGGTCTTGATGCCCATGCGGCGCAGTTCCTCGAACCGCTCCCGCATGCCCTCCTTGACGACGTCCTTCAGGTGGATGACGCCCAGCACACGGGCGCCCGCGTCGTCCTGGACAGCGACCAGCAGCGGGGTGCCGCCGGCCTCGGAGATCCGGTTGGCGAGGGTGTCCGCGTCCTCGGCGATCTCTCCGTCCTGCTCCCGCACCCAGGCGATGACCGAACCGGCCGCGCCCTTGCGGACCTTCCTGCCGTCCACGTCCACGCCCGACATGCGGGTCTGGGCGGTGAACGCGACCCACTCGGCGTGCGCCAGCTCGCCCTGGTGACGCTCACGCAGCCCGTACTTCTCCTTCGCCAGTACGACGATGGAGCGGCCCTCGGGCGTCTCGTCGGCCAGCGACGACAGCTGTGCCGCGTCCGCGACCTCGGCCTCGGTCGTCCCGCTCACCGGCACGAACTCCGACGCCTGGCGGTTGCCGAGCGTGATGGTGCCGGTCTTGTCGAGCAGCAGCGTCGACACGTCACCGGCGGCCTCGACGGCCCGCCCGGACATGGCGAGCACATTGCGCTGCACCAGTCGGTCCATGCCCGCGATGCCGATGGCCGACAGCAGGGCGCCGATGGTGGTCGGGATCAGGCAGACGAGCAGGGCGACCAGGACCACCATGGTCAGGTGCGTGCCGGCGTAGTCCGCGAACGGCGGCAGTGTGGCCACGGCGAGCAGGAAGACGATGGTCAGCGAGGCGAGCAGGATGTTGAGGGCGATCTCGTTGGGTGTCTTCTGCCGGGCCGCGCCCTCGACCAGGTTGATCATCCGGTCGATGAAGGTCTCGCCGGGCTTGGTGGTGATCTTGATGACGATGCGGTCGGAGAGGACCTTCGTCCCGCCGGTGACGGCGGACCGGTCACCGCCGGACTCCCGGATGACCGGGGCCGACTCGCCGGTGATGGCCGACTCGTCGACGCTCGCGACGCCTTCGACGACGTCACCGTCGCCGGGGATGATGTCGCCGGCCTCGCAGACGACCAGGTCGCCGACGCGCAGGTCCGTGCCGGGGACCTGCTCCTCACGGTCGTCCACGAGCCGCCGGGCCACCGTGTCGGTCTTGGCCTTCCTGAGCGTGTCGGCCTGCGCCTTCCCGCGGCCCTCGGCGACCGCCTCCGCCAGGTTGGCGAAGATCACGGTCAGCCAGAGCCAGGCGCTGATCGCCCAGCCGAACCAGTCGCCGGGGTCCTTGAAGGAGAAGATCGTCGTCAGCACCGAGCCGACGAGGACCACGAACATCACCGGCGACTTGACCATGATGCGCGGGTCGAGCTTGCGGCAGGCGTCCGGCAGCGACCTGACCAGCTGCTTGGGGTCGAAGAGCCCGGCGCCGACCCGGCCTTCCTTGTGACCGGTCGGGACATCCTGGTGGGGAGCCCGGGTGGGAGTGGTGGCGGTGGACATGGCGTCCTCTTGCTTCTTGGTGTCGGTGGTCATGTCGCCAGTCCCTCGGCCAGCGGACCCAGCGCGAGGGCCGGGAAGTACGTCAGACCGGTGATGATCAGGATCGCGCCCACCAACAGACCGGTGAACAGCGGCTTCTCGGTGCGCAGCGTGCCCGCGGTGGCAGGGACCGGCTTCTGCTCGGCGAGGGACCCGGCCAGGGCCAGCACGAACACCATCGGCAGGAACCGGCCCAGCAGCATCGCGATCCCGATGGTGGTGTTGAACCACTGGGTGTCGGCGTTCAGGCCGGCGAAGGCGGAGCCGTTGTTGTTGGCGCCCGACGTGTAGGCGTACAGGATCTCGGAGAATCCGTGCGCGCCGGAGTTGGTCATCGAGTTGCCCGGGGTGGGCAGGGCCATCGCTGCGGCGGTGAAGATGAGCACCAGCGCCGGAGTGATGAGGATGTAGCAGGCCGCGAACTTGATCTCGCGGGTGCCGATCTTCTTGCCCAGGTACTCGGGCGTACGGCCGACCATCAGACCGGCGATGAACACCGCGATGATCGCCATGATCAGCATGCCGTAGAGGCCGGAGCCGACACCGCCGGGCGCGATCTCGCCCAGCTGCATGCCCAGCAGCTGGATACCGCCGCCGAGGCCGGTGAAGGAGGAGTGGAAGGAGTTGACCGCACCGGTGGAGGTGAGGGTCGTGGAGACTGCCCAGATCGCCGAGGTGCTGACGCCGAAGCGCACCTCCTTGCCCTCCAACGCGCCGCCGGCGATGTCGAGCGCCGGCCCGTGGTGGGCGAACTCGGTCCACATCATCAGAGCGACGAAGCTCAACCAGATCGTCGCCATCGTGCCGAGGATCGCGTAGCCCTGCTTCAGGGAGCCGACCATCCGGCCGAAGGTCCGGGTCAGCGAGAACGGGATCACCAGCAGCAGGAAGATCTCGAAGAGGTTTGAGAACGGGCTCGGGTTCTCGAACGGGTGGGCGGAGTTGGCGTTGAAGATGCCGCCGCCGTTCGTGCCGACCTCCTTGATGGCCTCCGTCGAGGCGACGGCGCCGCCGTTCCACTGCTGCGAGCCCCCCATGAACTGCCCGACCTCGTGGATGCCGGAGAAGTTCTGGATCACACCGCACGCGACGAGCACGACCGCGGCGACCAGGGAGAGCGGCAGCAGGATGCGGGTCACGCCACGCACCATGTCGGACCAGAAATTGCCCAGCTCACCCGTGCGCGAGCGGGCGAAGCCGCGCACCAGCGCGACCGCTACCGCCATGCCCACGGCCGCCGAGACGAAGTTCTGCACCGCCAGGCCGCCGACCTGCACGACGTGGCCCATGGCCTGCTCGCCGTAGTACGACTGCCAGTTGGTGTTGGTGACGAACGACGCGGCCGTGTTGAACGCCTGATCCGGGTCGATCGAGGAGAAGCCCAGCGAGCCGGGCAGGACGCCCTGGAGCCGCTGCAGCAGGTAAAGGAAGAGGACTCCGGCGGCCGAGAAGGCGAGGACGCCGCGCAGATAGGCGGGCCAGCGCATCTCGGTGCTCGGGTTTGCGCCGATGCCCTTGTAGATCCACTTCTCGACGTGCCAGTGCTTGTCGGAGAAGTAGACCTTGGCCATGTAGTCGCCCAGGGGGCGGTAGGCGAGCGCCAGTGCCGCGATCAGCGCGAGCAGCTGGAGCACGCCGGCAAGTACGGGACCCATGTGGCTGCTCAGAACCTCTCGGGGAAGATCAGGGCGAGGACGAGATAGCCCAGCAGGGAGACGGCCACGATCAGGCCGACGACGTTCTCGACGGTCACAGCTTCGTCACCCCCTTGGCGACGAGAGCCACCAGCGCGAACACCGCGATCGTGGTGACGACGAAGGCCACATCGGCCATCGCGAACTCCTAGAAGAGGTTCGAAAGAGAATCGGACGAAAAGAGGAAACCCCTTCGTCGGCCAAAAACGATCGGCCTTGACGGGTCCCTAACGGCAACGCTTCGACCTTTGACACCGCTCTTACACCGCAGGGGCGCTCATCGCAGCCGGAAGCGCAGCCGGCAGATCACCGCGTCCGTCTCCCGCCGTACCGCGTGGGCCACGACCACGCCGCGCTGGTTCTGAAGGAGCCGCTGCCACAGGCGCCCCGGTTGGCCTCCGGGATGAGCACCGTGACGCGGGCGCCGGGCTCGGCGGCGGCCGTCTCGCGGACGTACGCGGCGATCGGGCGGCCCAGCGTGCGGCGCTCGGAGGTGAGCGGGATCAGCGGGATGCCGGGGTCCCACTCCGCCCAGGCTCCCGCCAGGGCATGCGCTTGGGCCCGGTCCTCAGGTTCCGGGTGCCACACGGTGACCGCGCGGACCTCGTCGCCGAGGGAGGCGGCGGCGCCCAGGGCCTCGGCGGTCAGCCGGGACAGGTTCGACACCGGGACGATCACGATCGAACGGTCGCGGTGCGGCGGCTCCGGGACCCGGCCGAGACCGAGACGCTCGCCGATCTCCCCGTACGCGCGATGCACGGTCTCGAAGAGCGCCACCAGCAGAGGCAGCGCGATCACGATCAACCAGGCGCCTTCCTCGAACTTGGTCGCCGTGACCACCACCGCGGACAGGCCGGTCAGCAGCGCGCCGAAGCCGTTGAGAACGGCCTTGGCGGGCCATCCCGGGCCCCGCTCCGCGCGCCAGTGCCGGACCATCCCCACCTGGGCGATGGTGAATCCGACGAACACTCCGATCGCGAACAGCGGCACAAGGGTGTTGGTGTCGCCGCCGGAGAAGACCAACAGCGTGGCGGAGACGGCGGCCAGGGCGAGGACGCCGTGCCGGTGGACCTGGCGGTCGGCCTTGAGGGCGAAGACGTGCGGGAGGTAGTTGTCCCGGGCCAGCAGCTTCAGCAGCGCCGGCAGCCCGCCGAAGGAGGTGTTGGCCGACAGGGCCAGCAGGATCATCGTGGCGAACTGGATGACGTAGAACGCCCAGTTGTGGCCCAGCGAGGCATCCGCGAGCTGCGCGAGGACGGTCGCGCCCTGACCACGGGGGCCCGGTTGGAGGAGGGCGGCAGTCTGCTGGAGCCGGAGCTGGCCCGGCTGCGGCCGTTGCCGGAGGAGCGTTCTACGCGGCTGGACCTGGCGGTGCTGACGACCAAGGGCGACCGCGGCCGGTCGGTCTGGCTTCCGGTGCGGGTGCTGCGGCGGGTGACGGAGTACGCCGAGGTGGAGCGGGCGGTGACGCTCGCTCGGGCCGCCGGGCGAGGAGGCTGGCCGGGACGGCGGTGGATCGAGGCACGCGACGCGGGCCCGCTGGGCGGCTCGCTGCGGGCGGCGTCCGGCCGGTGGATCTCGGTCCGGTGGTCGGATCTGTCGCCGGACGAGCGGAGGCGGCTGGTCGAGGTCGACGCGGGCGGCACCCGGCTGGGGCCGCTGGCCTTGTGGTTGAGCGAGCGGGGCACTCCGATGACGCTCAACTCGTGGGAGTACGCGTTCACCCGGGCCGGCGAGCGCACGGCGGCGGCCGGGACGCCGGTGGAGGCTTCGCCCCACACATGCCGGCACACGTTCGCCATTCACATGCTCACGCAGCTGGTCCGCCAGCAGATCGCCTCAATGCGCTCGGGCTCCTCCGACCTGCGGATGGGCGCCTACGAGCGGGTCATGGGCGACCCCTTGCGGATCTTGCAGCGATTGTTGGGGCACCGCCACATCAGCTCGACCTACATCTACCTGGACTCCCTGGCGGAGGCCCAGGAACTCATCGACGAGGCGGTCGCGGAGATGGCGGGACGGCTGACGGAGGGCAGTATCGACGACCTGTCGGCCCTGGAGGGTGCGTGATGAGCGGGCTGAGGCGCCCGCGCCGGGCGAACTTCGCGCTGCCGATGGATGAGGCCGCGCAGGCGGGCGAGGACATCTCTCCGCTGGCCTTCCGGGTTGAGCTTCCCGACCGGCCGTCCACCCTCGTCGACCTCACGGACGCCAAGTGCTTGCTTCTAGCACGCGAGTTGGCGCAGACGATCCGCTCGATGGCACGGGTCGGCCGCCGGATCGCCTCGCCCGGAACGGTGCAGGCATACGTCCAGGTCGCCCGGAACCGGGACGCGTTCTTCGCCGACCGGGTCGAAGAGGCCGCGACCTGGACGACCGGGCAGATCACGCTGGAGGACCTCAACAACTTCGAGACGTGGCTCTACGCGACGATGCCGACGCCGCGGACGGGTTACGCGATGCTGACGCAGGCGATGACGTTGCTGCGGGAGATCCGCGACGCTCGGCCACAGACGCTGAGCCCGGCTCTGCACGACCGGCTGATGTTCGTCGGGCTCCAGCCCCGGCCGCACTTCGGGAACCAGGTGGACGCCTTTCCGCCGCAGGTCGCCGAAGCCCTGCGGGAAGCCTGCCGCAGCCATATCCGTGAAGCGGTACGGCGGCTGGCCACCGAGGCGGACCCCGCGGTGGCCGCAGGCGAGGACCCGCTGACCGGCGGCTGGGGACGGTGGGAGAACGTGCTGTGGTACTTGGACCGCCACGGCCCCATCAGCCGCCGGCAGTTGATGTCTCACCGCACCCGCCGGCCGGGCATGGGCCCGCAGTCCTGGGCCGGCAAGCACCCCGAGCTGCACCACGCGGTGTTTCCCTCCTCGGAGGACCTGACGGCCATCTACCTGCTGCTGATCCTGTCCACCGGTCTGGAACCGGAGAGCGCGCTGGAACTCTCGGTGTACTGCCTGAAAAACGCGACCCGCGGCTATGTCGAGATCGAGTACGTCAAACGGCGCCGGCACGGCAGAGAGGTCAATCGGATGCGGGTCCGGGACGGCAGCCCAGGCACCCCGGGCGGGCTGATCCGCCTCGCCCTGCGGCTGACCCGCCGGGCACGGGCCCACACCGGGGACGAGTCGAAGACGGCGTTGTGGATCTACTGGCACCCCAACGGCGCCAAGATCCGCGGCGGAGTACGGCACTACCGGCCCCGGTTCGCCGCCATCGCGTTCTGCGAACGGCAAGACCTGCGCGACGAGCACGGTGACCGGCTGACGGTCCACCTCAGACGTCTGCGCAAGACCTACAAGGCGGAGTTCTACCGGGTCACCAAGGGCCAGCTGCCGCTGCTGGCCCGCGGCCATTCCAAAGAAGTGGCCGCCGCCCACTACGCGGACATCCCCGCGCTTCGGCCGCTGCATGAGGCCGCGGTCGCCGACGGTCTGTCCCACGCTCTCCAGGAGGCGGTCCAGCTGCGGGTGATCCCGCCGCAGCGGGAGGCCGAGCTGAAGCACGACACCGCCACCGCGGCGAAGGAACTCGGCGTCGAGCCGGCAGACGCGAAGAAGCTGCTGGCCGGCGAGATGGACCTGTGGCTGTCGTCCTGCCGGGACTTCTTCGACTCGCCCTTCGGCACCACCGGGCACTACGGCATGCCAAAAACGCCTTTGACGGCGCGGCCTGCATCAAGAACGGAGCACACCCCATGACCGCAACACAGGCGACCGAGCCGAGGACGCACCAGAGCGAAACGGCCGCGGAGGTGGTCGGCCGCCTTCGTACGACGTTCAACACCGGCGTCACCCGCCCACTCGACTGGCGCGTCAACCAACTGCAGCGGCTGCGGGCACTGCTGGTCGAGAACGAGCAGGAACTGATCGAAGCCCTCTGGAAGGACCTGAGGAAGAACGCCGCCGAGGCCAAGGCGCACGAGATCGACTCCACCATTGGCGACATCGACGAGGCACTGGCGAATCTCGAGAACTGGCTTCAGCCCCGCCCGGTGGAGGTTCCCGCCCACTTCGGTCCCACGACCACGGCCTACACCACGTACGACCCGCTCGGGGTCGTCCTGGTGATCGCTCCGTGGAATGCCCCCCTGCACCTTCTCATCGACCCCATCATCGGCGCACTGGCCGCCGGGAACACCGTGGTGGCCAAGCCGAGCGAGATCTCGGTGCACACCTCGGCGGTCGCCTCACGCCTCCTGCGTGAGTACTTCGACGCCGATGTGCTCACCGTGGTCGAGGGGGGCGCCGAGGAGACCACGGCCCTGCTGGCGCAGCGTTTCGACCACATCTTCTACACCGGCAATGGCACCGTCGGCCGGATCGTCATGGCCGCAGCCGCCAAGCACCTCACCCCGGTCACGCTCGAACTCGGGGGCAAGTCACCGGTCTTCGTGGCGCCCGACGCTGACGTGGACGAGACCGCGAAGCGGCTGGTCGGCGGCAAGTTCGGCAACGCGGGGCAGATGTGCATAGCCCCCGACTACGTTCTGGCCGATCCTGCCACCGCCGCCGCACTGGTTCCCGCCCTGCGCGCGGCGGTCGAGGCCCGGTTCGGCACCACCCCGCAGACCTCACCCGACTTCGGCCGGATCATCAACGAGCGGCACTTCGACCGGCTCACCCGTCTGCTCGATTCCGGCCGGCCGGCGGTGGGAGGCCGGCACGACCGCGACGACCTGTACATCGCACCGACCGTGCTCACCGATGTCGACCCAGCATCGCCCATCATGCAGGAGGAGATCATGGACAGGCGCCCGACCGGCGACACTGTGCCCGTCGCCACGCCGACCCCGGCCCGTCGGGCCGGTCGCCATGGGCGCGTCGATGCCGTGCTCGGCGAAGACCACGCGGGCAGCCGAGAGGATGCGCCGCCGGTTGCGTCGGGCGTCCGCCCGCAGACTGTCCTGCCCCGCGATCCGAGAGGATTCCCCCACCGCTGGCTCTCACCTCCGGTCAAGTGGACGATCTCGTCCGTCGGCCAGCCTACGCTCGGCGCCACGATCCCCCGCACGGCCACTGGTGGCGAAGGTGAGAACGCAACGATGGACGACCGCACGATGAAAGCCGTACTGTTCGACCGCTTCGGCGGCCCCGAGGTGCTGTATGTGGGCCGGGTGCCACGTCCCGGACCGGCACCCGGCGAGGTCCTCGTGCGCGTGCGCGCGTTCAGCGTGAACGGCGGCGAACTGGCGGCCCGTTCCGGTCGGGCCCGCCTCATCACCGGCCGGAGGTTCCCGCAGCGCATCGGGCTGGACTTCACTGGCGAGATCGCCGCACTCGGCACCGGCGCGACCGGCGTAGCGGTCGGCGACCAGGTGTGGGGCGTCCTGGGCCGCAGCTCCGGATTCGGCAGCGCTGCCGAGTACGTGACGGTACGGCCCGAGCGGCTCGGCCGGGTCCCGGACGGGCTGGACCTCGTGGCCGCTGCCGCGCTGCCGGTGGCCACCACGGCCGTCACGGCCCTCCGCGACAAGGCCGCACTGAGCCTCGGCGAACGGCTGCTTGTACGGGGCGCGGCGGGCGGCGTCGGCAACGCCGCCGTCCAGCTCGGACTGGCGTACGGTGCCGAGGTCACGGCCCTGGCCCGCGCTGCCAACCTCGACTTCGTCCGTACGCTCGGTGCCCACCACGCCGTCGACCACCGGACCGTGTCTCCTGCGGAACTGGGACTGTTCGACGTGGTCCTCGACACGGCGGGCACCGACCTGCGTGCCGTACGGCGGATGCTGAAGCCGGGCGGACGCATGGTCACCATCGCCTTCGACCTGACGCGGCCCGCCGCCTCGCTGGGCTACATCGCGGCCAGCGCCGTCCACGGACGCGGCCGGGTGCGCTTCTTCAGCGGCAACCCCGAACGTGCGCTCTTCGACGACCTCGCCCGCCAGGTGACGGAGGGGAAGCTGCGGCCGGCGGTGGACACGGTCTTCCCGCTGGAAGAGACAGCGGCGGCACACCGGGCGCTGGAGGCGGGCGGGGTGCGGGGCAAGTACGTGGTCAGGGTCGACTAGGGTTTGTTGGGAAGGTGCTGGTCACAGCCACTCGTTGAGGACTGCGACCAACACGGTCGCCTCGTAGCGGACGGCGAGCTTGTCGTATCTCGTGGCCACGGCTCGGTGGCGCTTGAGGCGGCTGATCCCGCACTCGACGGCATGTCGCTCGCGGTAGTCGGTTTTGTCGAACTTCGGCGGCCGACTGCCTCGGGAGCCGAGCTTCTGGCGGTTGCGGACGCGGTCGGCGGGGACCGGGATGGTCGCCTTGATCCCGCGTCTGCGCAGGTAGGCCCGGTTGCGGCGGGAGCCGTACGCTGTGTCGGCCCGCACCCGGTCCGGCCGCCTGCGGGGCCTGCCCGGACCAAGGCGAGGTACCCGGATGGCTTCCAGGACCGGCTCGAATTGCGGCGAGTCACCCCGCTGACCGGCTGTGATCACGACACTCAGCGGCTTCTGCCCCTGCTCGACGGCAAGGTGGATCTTGGTGGTCAGGCCGCCTCGGGAGTGTCCGAGACCGTGGTCGGCCGGCTCGACGGCAATGCCGCCGGGCGGCTCCTTTTGCAGACCCCCTTTTTCGAGGCCCCGGCGGCGTGCTGGTGGGCCCGGCAGACGGTGGAGTCGACATTCACGTCCCAGGTGATCAGGCCCTTCGCGTCCGCCTGAGCTTGGAGCTGAGTGACGATCCTGGCCCAGGTGCCGTCGCGCTGCCAGCGCCGGAACAGGTCGTACACCCGATCCCAGGGCCCGTAGCGTTCCGGCACATCACGCCAGGGAGCACCGGTACGGGTCCGCCACCGGATGCCGTCCATCAGCTGCCGTCGCGTCCACACCGGCGGACGGCCCGGCCTGATGCCCTGCGGCAACGACGGCTCAAGCCGGGCCCACTGTCCATTCGTCAGATCGCCACGCCCCACAGGGCGTGATCATCCACGACCAAGATCCACTTTCGTAACAGACCCTAGTAGCAGAGCGACTACCCGGCCGGTGGCTGGTCCAGGGCGATGGCCGACACCGCCGTGGCTCGCTCCCTCGAGCTCATCCACGCGCAACCGGGTGCCTCCTGGACGGTGGCCACCCTGGGCGCCCGGGTGGGTCTGTCCCGTGCGACGTTCGCACGCCGCTTCACCGAAGCCGTCGGTGAACCGCCACTGACCGACCTGGCCCGCTGGCGCATGACCACCGCCGCCCGCCTGCTCCGCGAGTCCACCGTGCGGCCGCCGGTGGGGCATCCCCACCCGCCGAGGGCGGGGATGCCGAAGATGTCGTGATGTGACCCGGGGGCTGTGTCGGGCCCGACCGGTCGAGGCCTGTTGGGGATCAGGCGCCCGGGTGCAGACCGGGCCAGCCGGGTGTCGGGTCGCCCTTGACCTCGCCGAAGTAGAGGGCGAAGGTCTGCTTGAGCCGCTCGACCTGGGCCCGGTCCTCCATGAAGCGGGGGAACCCGTCCAGGTTGGCGTTCGGGTACTCCCAGATGGGCTTCAGGCCGGTGGGTGGCGCGATGTCCGTGCGCACCGACCAACTGTTGGAGGTCTGACGCTCGGTGGACAGCTGCCAGTTGAGGTAAAGCTTGGCCGCCGTGGGGTTGGCGGCCTGCTTCAGGATCGCGATCCGTTGTCCCCACGCCATGAACGGGTGCCCGTCGGGCATCACCCAGCGGTTCGGGCTGGTGATGAGCGGGCTGCCACCCGTGCCCACGCCGATGATCTTCTCCTTGTTGGTGACCGCGGTGCCGGGGGAGAAGGAGCCGCGGGCGAACTGCGGCTGTTGCGCGGCGAAGTCAGCCATCCAGTCCCAGCCGTAGGTCTGGGCGTAGAGGGCGAAGAGGTAGAGCACCGCGTCGTCGTCGTGCGGGTAGGAGGAGGCGATGGCGCCCTTCCAGCGCGGGTCGACCAGGTCCAGCGGCGTCTGCGGTGCGTCGGTCCCGGCCGCCGCCACGTCGTACAGGTAGCTGAAGGCGATGACCATGCCGGCCACCCAGGCACCGTCCGGGTCCCTGAACTTCTTGTGGAGCTTGCTGAAGCCGGCGGGCTTGTAGGACAGCAGCCGCCCCTGACGCTTCCAGCGGGTGAAGTCGTGCAGCGTCTGCAACTGCACCAGGTCGGGCACCAGGGTGTCGGTCGCGAACTGGTTGTCCACGCGGACGTCGTGGTACTTGCTGTAGTCCACGATGAGGTTGAGGTCGATCTGCGGGAACCGCTGGCGGAAGGCGGCCCGGGCGCCTGCGCCGCTGCCCGAGTTGGCGAGGTCGCCGCCCGCGTAGATCACGAGCTTGCCGCCTTCGGCGATGGCGGCCTGGTACAGCTCGTCGAGGGTCCTGGTCTCCTCGGCGCCGGCGCCGCGCGCGGCTGCGGCCGGGGCGGGGGCGGCTGCGGCTGCGGCGGGGGACGCGGTGGCGCCGAGTGCGCCGAGGCCGAGCGCGGCGCCCGCTCCGGTGGCGAGGAGGCGCCGTCGACTGGGAAGGCTGGTCATTTGGGTAACCCTTTCTGCGTGGGGGGCAGGGATGTTCCCGGCGTTCGGGCGGCGGACCGCCTCGGCCGGGACGGCGGGGCGGAAACGGCGAAGCCGGTGTTCCGGTACGGCGTGCTCATCAGGCCCATATCAGCCCCACGTCATCTCGACTTTGGAGACCTTGGCGCCGATCTGTGCGGCGATCCGCATGCCGTTGTCGGGACAGCGCTTGATGAGGGTGTCGGTGAGGGCGGCATCGTCCGTGGCCGTGGCGAGTTCCTCTTCGAAGGCGGTGAGGTAGCCCGCGGGTGGCCGTGATGGCGGAGGCGCCGGCCGGGGTGCCGGGCAGGTGGTGGCCGGGGACGACCAGCTCCGGTTCGAGGGAGGCCGTGCCGTCCAGCAGGGTGATCCAGACGGACCGGTCGCCGGGGGTGGGGGTTTCGGCGACCCAGACGTGGTCCTGCTGGAAGAGCAGGACGCCGCCGAAGAGGGCGCGGTGCTCGGCCTGCCGGAGGTAGTGGCGGTCGGGCAGGCCGGCGGGGCCGCCCCTGAACTCGAAGCGGTGGCCTTCCAGGTTGAGGTCACTGGTCAGCGGGGCGAGGACCACCAGGCGGGTGAGCAGGTTCTGTCCGAGCGCCGCCCACGCCCTCAGCTTGCCCCCGTAGGTGAGTTTCTTGCCGCAGTCGAGGATCTCGGCGGCGAGCCGGTGGCCGTCGGCGTGGGTGAAGCCGGTGTCGACCAGCAGGGCTTCGTTCTCGCCGGTGACGAGGGTGGCGGCCTTGTTCTTGCTGCCGGCCGGGAAGTCGCGGTCGAGGACAGTGAAGTCGAGCGTGCTCATCAGGGCTCTTCGCTGTTCGGTCGAGAAGGGGCCAGCTGGACGCGAGCGGTTCATCCGACAAGATATCTGACGAGTCAGGTTTTTTTGTGGCGGGCGCACCCGGTGTGATGTGAATCGCATGCTGTTGCGGCCAACGGTGGTCGGGTGGGTGACGCCGGAGCCGCTCGGTTCTCAGCCCACCAAAACCACGGCATCGGCCGGCCACATCGAGGACCTGAACGACATCTCGGAGCCGGCAACGCCACTCGTCCAGGAACGTACGGGGTGCGGCGACCTGTGCGGGCTCGCGGACCCCCACTTAGTCTTGATCCACCGATCCGACGTCTGTGGATAACTCTTCTAGAAACGAGGAAGTGCCTCGTGAACTGCGATGATGGGAGTTCTTCAGGCTTCCAGCACGCTGGATCAGCAAGGCACTTCCGAGATGCAAGTTTCCCATATGCCGGCGGCGGTCTCCGTTGTGAGAGGACACCGCCACCGGGGGCATCAGCGTGCAGTACACCGGTGGCGGCGACGCCGCCCGTGGAACCGCCCGGGGAACGTCGACGACCAAGTAGTGGGGCTGCGCGAGCCCCAGGAACATCAAGCCGCCGCTGGCGGACCAAGGAGCCACGATTTTGCGGTGCCCGGCCCAGGAGCAGGGGTGAGACATGCGTTGCGTTAACTGTGGACAAGAGACTGAGTATGAACACGCGCCCCCCATGGGGGGCTCACCGGAGATAGGGTTGGTACACGTCAGCAGCGGTATGATGGCCTGTTTCCCGGAGCGTGGTCCGGCAAGCCCGATTGTCAAAGCTCCGGTGCCACCGCACCTCCGCCGCCTTCTGGAACAGGCACCGCAGTTGCCTCCGCCGCCACCACCCGGATTCCTGATCGAGGAGGACGAGCCCGGTTCGGGGGCGTGCAGTCCAACGGCACTGTGACGTCCGTGTCACGCGGGCCGCCCCAGCCGTCGGAGCCCTGTCCGACCCGGACCGTAGCCTGACCGCTGTCCGCACGACACAGGAGGTACGCCCCGTGGATCCCACGACCGCCCGCCACATCAGGTCCGCCACGGCCCTGTCGGCGGACGCGCTCGCTATATTGAACCAGGCTTTCCTCCGCCGGTGACACCAGGGCGGCCCGGGTGCCCGCCTCGGAGCACTCCGCGATCGACCACGCCGTCTCATCGGCATTGCTCCTGCGCGTCGATGAGCTGAACCAGGTCCGCGAGGGCCTTCTCACACAGAGCAAGTCCGCCTGCGCCATCGCCGCACGGGCCGTGCACAAGCGGAAAACTGACTGAGGATCAGGATCGCGCGGTCCTTGACCCGTTTACCGCCGCCGGCGTCGCCGATCTCGTGGAGTGCTCCCTCCTCGGGGTACATCGGGATGATCCGCGACGGCGCACTGTGCATGCTGGATCCTGAGCTGCCGACTGCCCGTAGCCTTCCTCCATGCAGGCAACTTTGATGATCTACGACGGCACGGCCGCGCCCGATGCAGACGTGCCACGTACCGGGGGTGTGCCGCTGGCCCCCGAGGGGTTCACCTGGCCGGTGTGCGGCGACTACTGCGGAGGGCCGATGCAGTTCTTCGCGCATCTGCCGGTCGAGTACGGCGTCCTGTCGGTGTTCGTGTGCCAGAACGATCCGGGCGCCTGCGAGCTGTGGGACGCGACCTCCGGGGCGAATCGGGTCCTTCTTTTCCCGCCCGCGGGACTGGTACCGGTGGCCGTACCCGAGAAGGGCGTGACGCTGCTGCCCGCAGTGTCGGCGATCACGACCCGGGTCGTGACGCTCGATCCCGAGGAGGATGACAGCGACGATCTCCCGCGCGACACATACGACCTCGCCCGTTCAGGGTGGAAGCGGGAGCCCGGCGAGCGGTTCGGGAAGCAACGCGAGGTGCTCGGATCGCTCGGCGGCAGCCCCTCCTACCTTGACGACGACCGGTTGCCCGGGTGCCCCTCCTGCTCCGGCACGACGGAATTCGCGGCACACTTGGAGGAGGGGATCGACCGGCAGACCGCGATGAACCTCGGCGGCCAGTTGGGCTACGTCTTCGTCTGCCGCCCCTGCTCCGAGGGCGCCTTCCTCACGGGCTGAGCGCGCCTGTGGCGGCGGGCCCCGCCGCCTACGCGGACGGGCCGCCCCCCGCTCTCCTCCTCCGCCACAGTCTCCTCCGGGGTGGCCGTGAGTGTTCGGTGCAATCCCTGATCCAGGAAGATTCATCGGTTCCCAGTAGCACGTGACGGAGGCCGAGACCGCCGAGACGCCTGAGCCGAAGCAGCCGAAGACGGTTGACGGTCAGTTGATCCACGAGTAGATGGTGCGGGCTGCAGGCCGAGAACCTTCGGCTGACAGATGAGGGGGCCTCCTTCAGCGGCTGACGAAGTGGCAGCCGCTGTCCGATCGGTGGTCGGGATCAACCGACCACCTCGGCTCCGACAAGCACAATCCGCGTTCGGCGTCAAGGGGGCGGAGCGCGGGCAAGGGCGGCGGCGTCACCCTTGTGTGCCGCTGCCGTTGTTGTCGAACTTCTCGAGCGGCGTGCGAGCGCCGTCGCGGAACGCGTCGAGGCCCGTCTCGAAGTCGACCGCTGACCCCGCGAACAGCGCCGATTCGTCGGGTGCAACGTAGATCTTGCCTCCGCCGCGTACGGCGTGCACGAGGCAGACGCCGAGTCCGTCGGGCAGCTCGATGACGTTCAGCACCGGGTCGGTCCTGAGCTGAGCGAAGTGCGCTCTGCCCACCACTATGAGCCGGTCGACGCCCTCGGATGCCGCGTCACTGCCGCCTGCGGCAGGTGGCAATGGTGCCGTGCGGTCCTCGACCGCCTCGACCGCGTAGCCGGAACGCTCGGCAGCGTCGAGGAATGTATGGAGATCGGATGCCTCGCGCAGGAGCGCTCCGAGTTCGCCCTCGCATTCGGCCACGTGGAACGTCGCAGTGGCGAACGGATGCGTGACCGGTGCAGCCCCTGGCAGCGGCGGCGGGGTTGAGGTGCTTACGAGCACCCCCGGTTCGCCCCTGAGTCCCATCGCGAGCCGCTTGCCGTGAAAGAGGCGGTATGTGCGCACCGACCCGGTTGCATCACTCACGACGTCTGCTCCGTTTCCTACAATTGCCCGTAGGGCTCCGCGTATGCACCGCCGGGCAGTAGAACGGCCCGCCGCCCGCAACCGCAGGCGTCCTCAACTTTCGAAACGCCGGTTGCTGGCCAGCACCGCGCAGTGAGCCCGGCGCGGCCGCCTACTCGGATCCGACCTCGACGATCCGGACGTCCTCGGCAATCGAGTCCTCCGCCACCCCCTGGCCCGGTAGAGCGCCAGGTCGTAGGCGTCGTACGACGCCAACGAGCTTCCCTCGTAGGTCCACTCCACGCGGTATCGCTCCGCCACCCGGCTCCCCTCCCGTTCGCGACCAGCAGCCGAAACTCTGTCCGAATTCGACCTGCAGGCGTTCACCCAACTGGGAGACATGCGCGTGGCCGTAGAGGCGAGAGGACGGCCTCCATATATTCACCCTAACGGCCCGGCGGCCGGGGGGTGGGCGGCCCGCGGTCACATCGTGAACCAGGCAACACCGGCCTGGTGGCCAGTACCACCGGGCTCGTGTTCGGGGAAGCGGACCTGATCGGCAGTTCCGTTGAAGCTGACCGGGGCGACGAACGGGGCGGGTGCGGCGGCGGACGCCAAGGTCACCAGCATCGTCGCGGGCATGGCAGCGGGCGCGGACAGTATCGATGACCTGGCGATGTTGCGTCACGGGGCGATGCCGGCGGTGTTCGGAGGTATTCGCGCCCCGTCCACGCTGGGCACGTTCCTGCGTGCGTTCACCCACGGACACGCTCTGCAACTCCACGCCGTGCACCGCAGGTTCCTCGCCGCACTCGCCGCGCGCACCCCGCTGCTGCCGGGTGCGGGTGAGGTGGCGTTCGTTGACGTCGACTCCACCCACAGGCGGGTCTACGGCCGGGCGAAACAGGGCGCCGAGTACGGCCGGTTCAAGGGCATCCGCACCCTGCACCCGCTGCTCGCCACGGTCTGCACCCCCCCGGTCGAGGCCGGTGATCGCCGCAGTGCGGATGCGACGCGGCCAAGCAGCAGACTCCCGGGGCGCCCCGAAATTCGTGAGCGAGGCCCTGGCCACCGCCGCCGAGGCCGGCTGCACCGGGCCCCGTATCCTGCGGGCCGACTCGCAGTTCTACAACGCCGGGGTCATCGCCGCCTGCCGCCGGGCAGGCGCCCACTTCTCGGTCACCACCGGGATGAACCCGCCGGGCACTTCCACGCCAACGCGGCCTGGCTCACCCTGTGGGCGATGACCTACAACCTGCTGCGGTCCGCTGGTTCCCTGGCCTCTGCGTTCCACGCCAAGGCCACCACGGCCACCATGAGGACCCACCTGGTCCAAGTCCCGGCCCGCATCGCCCGCTCAGCGCGACGCGTCACTCTGCACCTGCCCCACAACTGGCCCTGGCAGCACGCCTGGGCACACCTCTTCACCACCGTCCACAGCCCACCCGACTGACCCGAACAGCCCCTGCCCACCCCGCTCACCAGGGCCCAACCGGAACCGAACCCGTGGAAAAGCTGGGCAGACCAGCAGATGCCGCCTGCCCACACCAGCCACCAGCCCAAAGCGGACACAGAAATCGATCAGAAGATCACTCTCGAACCACCTCGGTGGATCAAGGCTTAGCGGGCCTGGGCATCGGCGGGCGCCCGGCGGCAGCGGCAGGGTCGGTCCGGCGCGGGCCCCCGGGGGCGGGCGCGGCGGCAGAGGCGCAGGCGGTGGGTGATCCCCGATCGTTCAGCAGCTCCCACGACGCAACAGGTCCGCCATGGTGCGCGGCCGCTCAGCCCGATCGCCTTGCGTCGTCTCCGGATGGATGACGGGTAAGGGAGGACGGGTAAGGGAACCCGTCCGACAGTCGATGGCCGGCAGGTGTGCCGCACCTGCGCTCATTGTGCAGTGGCGCCTGATCAGGGCTGATCGCTGATGGCTCGGTAGGCCGCGATGAACAGGGTGTGGCACAGGTCGATCAGTTCTTCGACGGTGGCGTTCTGGTGGCCGAGCGTCCAGTCCACGAGGAGTTCGTTGACTCCGCCGACCAGGCTCATCGCGGTCATGGTGAGCCGGCTGGAGGAGGCTTCCGGGCCAGGGGGCGGTGCGACGACGGCGGCGACCATTGCGGCGAATTCGTGCAGGACCTCACGGCGGCGCACTTCGAGGCGGGGGCTGGCACCCACGACCTCGATGAGCACCAGGCGGGCCATGCGGGCGTCGCCGGCCAGTGTGCGGATGAACACCTCGAGGCCGGCGCGCAGTTGGGCGTCGACATCGGGTGCGGCAGCGGCCGCGGCCTGCGCGACTTCGGCTGTGATCGTAGTGATCAGCTCGTTGTAGACCCCGGCGAGAAGGTCTTCGCGGTCGCGGAACGACTCGTAGAAGTAGCGCTCGGTCAGTCCTGCATGCGAGCACACCTGCTTGACGGAGACCGAGGCGTATCCGGTCGTGCCGAACAGGTCGAGGCCCGCCTGGATGAGGCGGGTGCGGCGCTCCTGCTGTCGTTGCGCCGCATCACGTCCGCCGTAGCGCCGTCCGGCGGTCTCTGTGCCGGTCATTTCTCCCCTTCGCAGAGGTGTTGACACCGGTGTGCTCTGAACTGACACTCTAGCTTGTCAGTTCATCTGACATGGCGTCGTGTCAGACGCGCGTGGGCGTCGCACGCCGCTCGGCGTTCCGCTCATGCTCAGGCAAGGAAGGGGCTCGACCGTGGCAACACCGCCCAGGCACCCGTACACGTTCAGCCGAAGAGACCGCGGCCGCGACAGGTCCCCCCGTACAGAACCGCTGGCCGGCCGAGTGATCGCGGTCACCGGGGCGGGCCGCGGAATCGGGCGTGCCGTCGCAGCCCGGCTCGCCGCGGCCGGGGCCGCCGTGGCGATCGGCGATCTCGACGCGGAGCTTGCCACGGAGACGGCTGGTGCCATCGGCGCGCATCCCGGTGGCCGACTGCTCGGGCTGCCTCTCGACGTCACCGACACACATTCCTTCGAAGACTTCCTGCGCACCGCCGAGACCCGGCTGGGGCCGATCGACGTACTGATCAACAACGCCGGAATCATGTGGGTGGGCCCCTTCGAGGAGGAACCGGAGGAAGCCGCCCTGCGCCAGTTCGACGTCAACGTCCACGGCGTAGTACGTGGGATGAAACTCGTGATCCCGGGGATGCGGAAACGCGGTCGCGGCCACGTGGTGAACATCGCCTCCGCCGCCAGCAAGGTCGCCCCGGCCGGCGAGGCGACCTACGCGGCGACGAAGCACGCCGTCCACGGCTACAGCACAGCCGTCCGCGCCGAACTGCGCGGCACCGGCGTGCACGTGTCCTTGGTGATGCCCGGCGTCGTGGACACCGAGCTGGCCGTGGGCACCGCGACCGGCCCCACCCGACGCCTGACGACGGATCAGGTGGCCGACGCGGTGCTCGACGTCGTGCTGCGCCCGCGGTTCGAGGTCTTCGTTCCACGCCAGGTGGCCGCCCTGACCCGGTTGGCCACGCTGCTGCCGGGCCGCGCCCGCGACGCCCTGCATCACCTCCTTGTCCCCAACCAGCTCGCCGCCCTGTCCGACCGGTCGGTCCGCGCGGCCTACGAGCAGCGCACCCGCACCGCCCGCCTGCCCGAAGGATGAGCCCGTGACCACCACGCCCAAGCCGGCGCCCAGCGCGAAGAAGGCCCAGGACGCCGCCGCTCCGCGTCCCATCCCCGAATTCGAAGGTGTCCACGACGTATGGCCCCGCGGTGACCGGCTGCGCGCCGTGCGCAGCGCCGCGGCCGCCTACCGTGAGCGGTTCGTCCAGCAGGGCCGCATCAACGCCGTCCGCAGTTTCGACATCGCCGCCGCCCCGTACCCGACCCGGTTCGGCTTTCACGGCGCCGCGCTCGCCGTCAACCCGTTCGTGAGCATCGTCAACCGGATGCTCGTCGTGCAGTTCGACGGCTTCGACGGTGAGCCGAAAACACTGGTGTGGGAGCCGACCGTCGCCGCCGGAACGGCTCGAGCGCCGTTCTACGACCAGCTCAAGCGTCTGGCGGGGGACTTTCTCACCGAGCACGTCTTCGCCCGCTACTACCAGGACCCGAACACCGTCCTGCCCTCCTGCGGTCTGCGACCCGAGGACGTGGACTTCGTCAGCTTCGACCACCTGCACGTCCAGGACGTGCGCATGATCATGGGAAGCACCAGCACCATTCCCGGCGAACGGGCGCCTCGCGAAGCGCTGTTCCCGCGCGCCCGGTTGCTGGTGCACCGCAGGGAGCTGGGCACCTTCGAATCGGTGCATCCGATGCAGTGGGCCTGGTACGTCGACGGAGGCATGGACGGGGTACCGCCCGAGCGCATCACCGCCTTCGACGGCGATGTCGAACTCGGTGTCGGCGTCAGCCTGTTGTGGACCCCCGGCCATACGGACGGCAACCACTCCCTGGTGCTGAACACCCCCGACGGGGTGTGGGTCTCCTCCGAGAACGGCATCTCGGCCGACAACTGGCAGCCCGAGCTCTCCCGCATCCCCGGGGTGCGCCGCCACGCCGCGTTCTACGGCCGTGAGGTGGTGCCCAACGCCAACACCCTGGAGGACTCCCTCGACCAGTACGACTCCATGGTCAAGGAGAAGACCCTCGCCGACCCCAGCCGGCGCGATCCGCGCTGGCTGCAGATCCTGCCCTCCTCGGAGCTGGCCCCCTTCAAGCGGCAGTGGCCGGTGCTGCCCAGCTTCGTCCACGGCGGTCTGAACTACGGCGAACTGACCCCTGCCGGTGGTGGCCGATGACCGGCCCGGCTGCCCGCCGCATCGCTGCGGACGGCGTGGAGTTGGCCGCCTACCAATGGGGAACGTCCACGGCTCCTCCGGTGGTGCTGGTCCACGGCTATCCGGACACCAGCGCCGTGTGGCGCCCGGTCGCCGAGCGCCTGGCCGACCGCTTCCACGTCACCGCCTTCGACGTGCGGGGAGCCGGCGCCTCCCACCGGCCCAGGGGGCTGCGCGCCTACCGGATGTCCCGCCTGGAAGCCGACCTGGAGGCGGTTCTCGACGCTGTGAGCCCCGACCGCCCGGTGCACCTGGTCGGACACGACTGGGGATCGATCCACTCCTGGGAGTCGGTCACCGGCACCCGCCTGGCCGGGCGGATCGCCTCGTTCACCTCGATCTCCGGACCCTGCCTGGACCACGTCGGCCACTTGATCCGTGCCCGCCTCCGGCCGCGGCATCCGGATCTGCCGAAGATGCTGCGGCAGGCCGCACGGTCCTGGTACATCGCCTACTTCCATTTCCCGCTCCTGCCCGCCCTGACCTGGCGAGCACTGGGACACCGCTGGCGCGCCTTCCTCACCGGCTCCCAAGGCATGCCCGGGCACACCCCCTACCCCGCGCCGACGCTGGCCCGCGACGCCGTGTCCGGCACCGCGCTGTACCGCGCCAACATGCTGCCCCGCCTGCTGCGTCCCCGGGAGCGGCCGACCACCGTACCGATCCAACTCATCGTCCCCACGCGCGACTTCTGCGTCACCCCGGTGCTGTCGTACGGAGTGGAGCACTGGACGCGCCAGCTACAACGGCACCCGATCGACGCCGGGCACTGGGTACAACTCAGCCACCCCGAGGAGATCGCGTCCCGGATCACGGGATTCGCCGACCGCGTCGAAGACGGCTCCCGCCGCGATCAGGACCACACCGCACACCCGATCTGACAGCCCAACAGACCGGCAGTAGTGGACGACGACTGCCTGACCGCCCCTTCGCACACACCGATCGCCGACGGAGGAGGAACCTGTCATGTTCCGAGCCGCACATGCCCACCCGCACCGTCCGCCCGAGCCCATCGACCACCACGACCTGGTGCTGCAACCCCGGGACGTCACCTTCGACTGGAGCACCACCCCGCTGCACTGGCTGCCGGGTGAGCCCTTCGCGACCCACACCTTCGATGTGCTCCACCTCATGCTCCCCGAACTCGAACGCTGGTTCGTGCGCACCTTCGAGCAGGCACTGCCACTGATCACCGATGACCGGCTGCGCGAGGACGTACGCGGCTTCATCGGCCAGGAAGCGATGCACGCCGAGGCGCACCAGGAGGTCCTGGAGCACCTGCTCACCAAGGGGCTGGACCCGGCTCCGTACACCCGGCAGTCCGAATGGATCTTCCGGAGGGTGCTCGGAGACCGGCCGGAGCTGACGCCGGCCGCCACACACGCGCACCTCCTCCAACGGCTCGCCCTCATAGCGGCCTTCGAGCACTTCACCGCGTACATGGGGCACTGGATTCTCAGCAACGGGCACCTGGACCAGGCCGGCGCGGATCCCGCGATGCTCGATCTGTTCCGCTGGCACGGCGCGGAGGAGGTCGAACACCGTTCGGTCGCGTTCGACCTGCTGGTGCACCTCGATCCCCGGTACCGGCGCCGAGCGGTCGGCATGCTCGTCACCGCTCCGGTGCTGACCCGGCTATGGATCCGCGGAGTCCGCTTCCTGATGAGCGCCGACCCCGAACTCGACGACCGGGTCAAGGTCCGCTTCCGCGACTACCTGGCCGCGGCCCGCAAGGACCTGTTGCCCCCGCCGGGCGCGTTCGCCCGCTCGGTGCTGCGCTACTTCCGCCCCGGATACCACCCGACCCAGGAGGGCTCGACCCAGCAGGCGGTCGCCTACCTGGCGGCGTCCCCCGCCGCCCGAGCGGCTGCCCGATGACCCGGCAACCCGTGAGGCATCCCATGGACATCAGCGCACCCGTCACACGGCCGCCGGACCTGTACGGCAGGCCGCGCAGCGACTCCTTCATGCGGAAGCTGGCGGATTTCAGTGACCACGCGGTCGCGGGTCTCGCGCGGCGCGGCACTCCTCCCAGGCGCCCGCCGGCCACCGGGACGCCCGTGATCCGGGAACTGGTGGTCGCCGCCAAGCAGCAAGAGGCCGAGGATGTGGTCTCCCTGCGGCTGGCAGCACCCGACGGGGGAGTACTCCCGCGCTGGCAGCCCGGCGCCCACATCGAACTGCACCTGCCCTCCGGCCGCAAGCGGCAGTACTCTCTGTGCGGCGACCCTGCCGACCGGTACCGGTACCGCATCGCGGTGCGCCGCATCGCCGACGGCGGAGGCGGTTCGGCCGAGGTACACGACGCCCTCGCAGACGGTATGCGGGTCGCCGTCACCGGGCGGCCCCGGAACGCCTTCCCCTTCGCCGCCGAAGCATCCATCCTGCTCATCGCGGGCGGCATCGGCATCACCCCGATCCTGCCGATGGCTCGGGAAGCCGCCCGACGCGGGCTGGACTGGAGGCTCGTGCACACCGGCCGCAGCCGCGGCTCGATGCCCTTCGCGGCAGAGCTGGCCGAACTCGCGGCCGCGGCCCCTGGCCGGGTCTCCATCCGTCCTGACGACGAGTCCGGCGTGCCCGAAGCAGCCGATCTGTTGAGCTCGATCCCGGCGGCGGGTGCGGTGTACTGCTGCGGGCCCGCGCCCATGATCGACGGCGTTCGGCGCGCGTTCGGTGGCAGCCGCGCGTCAGCCCTGCACTTCGAGCGTTTCGCCCCGGCCCCGATCACGGACGGCCGTCCCTTCGAACTTCAGCTGGGCGACACCGGACGGGTTCTGCCGGTGCCGTACGACCGCTCCGCCCTGGATGTTCTCCACGAGGCCCTGCCGGACCTGCCGTTCTCCTGCCGCCAGGGGTTCTGCGGCACCTGCCGGGTACGGGTGGCCCACGGCCATGTCGATCACCGTGACCGCCGGCTCACTGCCACCGAACGTGCGGCCGGCGCCATGCTGCCCTGCGTCTCGCGTGCACCGGAAGGGGAGCGGTTGGTGCTGGAGGTGTGAGCGAGGGCCGAGCGCCCGTACAGCACTGCCGTCGCCGCGAGGAACCTCAGCGGCAGGGTTGATTCGTTGCGGGCCTGGCCGAGATCGACCGGGTCGCCGCGCACTGCACCGGCGGGCCCAACCCCGCCCGGGGCAGCGCCCGGGGCGGGGTCGACCGCTGCACGGCTGGGGTGCGCACCGAGACAGCGCCCAGGCGGCTGCCTGGCGCGGGCCGGAGAGGTCACGCGAGCCTGACGGGTCCGGCGTCGATCGGCAGGCGGACCAGGAGGTAGGGCTTGCGGCGCAGGTCCTTGCCCTCGTGGAAGGGTGACAGGCGGTTGAGCTGGTTGGCGATGGCGTACAGGTGCCGGTCCGAGGCGACGGACAGGGTGTCGACCCAGATCAGGTCGTTCCCCTGGGCGAGGGTCCGGTAGGTGCCGTTCGGGCTTCTGCGCCAGATCGTGTTGTGTTCCAGGTCGCCGCCGTAGAGCCGCCCCTTGTCGTCGCTCTCCAGGCCGTCGGCCATCGGCTTGAACCCGAGGTCTTCGACCGTCGCCGCCACCTCGGCGTCCGTGGCGTCCGGGTCGGCGAGGGCGTCGGTGGACACGCTGTGCAGTCGGCGGCTGGACAGCGGGCAGTAGTAGAGGCGCGTGCCGTCGGCGCTGAGGGCGATGCCGTCGGAGCCGGTCTCGTAGTGCGTGGGCTCGCCGCCCGCGGGGCGGACCATGAAGGGCTCGCCCTCGATGACCGGAAGGAACTGCTCGTCCGGGAGTGCCGAGGGGTGGCCGGTCAGTCGCCGCCAGGAGCGGCCGGTGGCGAGGTCGACCACGATGATGCCGTTGGAGCCGCCGGAGTCGGTGATGAACGCCGTGCCTTCGGCGCCGCGCCGCAGGTCGAAGCGCACGTCGTTGGGGTAGCTGTTCGCGGGCACCACCTCGGGCGGGAAGAGGATCTTCTGTACGATCCGGTCGGTGCGCAGGTCGACCGCCACGAGCTTGGGACCGCCGTAGGAGGACCCGGCGAACAGGGGGCTTCCGGTGTCGAGGATCCACAGCCGGTCGGCCCCATCGACGACGACGCTCTGCACCGACTGGAAGTGCCCGGCCAGGTCCAAGGCGTCCTCGCGGTTCACCTCGGCGTCGGGGTAGGCCACCGGCTTCCCGCCCCGCAGTTCGGCGACGGTGAACGGGACGTCGTCGCCCCAGCGGGGAAAGTTGACGAAGACCCGGCCGCGGCGCGAGAGGGTGACACCCGTCGGCATCGCGCCCCAGAAGCGGGCAACGACCTCGTAGTTTCTGGCTGTTGAACCGGAGGCGGAGGCGTAGGCGGGTCCGGCGAGTTGGGTGGCGGCCAGCGACGCGGTGGTTGCCGTGAGGAACGTACGTCGTTTCATGCGAGCGTCTCCTGTTGGGTCAAGTCGCTGGAGGGCGCGGCGAGTTGCCGCGTCACCTCGGCGCGTGTGGGGGATCGGCGGGACGTTGCCGTGGCCGGTGGAGGACGCCGCCTCCAGCGGCCGCTCTCGGGGAGTCGGCTTCGCCCGTGTGGTCAGGGCGAGCCGAAGCCCACCTGGACGGCAGGTACCTCCTGCGTTCCTCCTACCCGAAGCTGTCCGCCGGGGACATCGCCTGCGGCTGCGGCCCACTCGTGGAAGGGGAACGGGGTCAAACGCCCCGTGGACCTGGTGCTCTCAGGTCTACCGGGCCGCCGGGCGGGTCTTTGCGACCATGCTGCGGTCCCCCGAGGAGACCATCGCGTGAATGGGCATGGTGCTGACGCTCATGAGCGTCGCGAGGCCCCGGCGGCCCTGCTGGCGAGCGAGCGCGGGACCCATGAGGTGCATCAGGGCGGTGAGGGCCGGCATCGGACGCCCGAAGAGCGTGATCTCCGTGATGCGTGCTTGGTCGTCGAGCCGCAGCATCTGCACCTCCTCGAACGACTGGGACCCCACCCGCGCCCGGTAGACCAGGGCGTACGTGTCGCCCTCGCCGGTCTGGGTGTGGTACCGGACGTCCTTGACCGCCGTGAACGCCACGGTCAGGAAGTCGCGCAGCTGGTCAGTTCCCTCGAAGCGGAACTGGTCGGTGAGCGGCGAGCTGAGCACGACGTCCGGGCTCAGGCACGCGACCGCGGCGTCGACGTCACCGCGTTCCTCGGCGGAGCGCCAGCGCGCGACGGTAGCGGCGGCGGAGTGCAGGGTCTCGGACATGGGTCTCTCCCGGTATCGGCGGCGCGATGGGGTTTGCGGGCGGCGGGGTGCGCGGGGCGGGGGATGTCAGCCGGTGAGCTTGTTCATCGTGCGGATCTGCTTGTCCAGGACCCAGGCGGGAACGAAGCGGAGCATGCGTGCGCGTCCGGCCATGGGACCGGCGGCGTAGCGCAGTTTCGGCTTCGCGTCGGTCGCGGCCGTGACGATCGTCTTGGCGACCACGGCGGGGTCGTCGCCGCCCTTGATCGCCTCCTCCATCAGGCGGTCGAAGACGTGCCGCTGGCCGGCGTAGGTCTGCAGGGGGGTGTCGGGCTTGGCGCTGTTGGCCTCGAATCCGGTGTTGGTGTAGGCGGGTTCGACGAGAAGCGAGCGGACGCCGTACTCCCGGACCTCGTGGTCCAGGGACTGGGAGTAGCCCTCGATGGCGTGCTTGGACGCGCCGTAGACGGCCATGTAGGGGGCGGGGATGAAGCCCTGCACGGACGAGAGGTTGATGATGCGCCCACGTCCCTGGGCGCGCATGTGCGGCAGGACCTCCTGCACCATGCGCATGACCCCGAAGACGTTGATGTCGAAGACGCCCTGGGCCTGCGCGACGGAGGTCTCCTCGGCCGCACCGATCGAGCCGATGCCGGCGTTGTTGACCAGGACGTCGATCCGCCCGAACCGCCCGATCACCTGCTGGACCACCGTGGTGACCGACTTGTCACTGACCACGTCGAGGTCGAAGAACGTCACCCCGCCGAGCGGGGCGACCCGCGAGGTGTCCCGGCCCGTGCCGGCCACGTCGAAACCCGCTGCGACCAGCGCGAGCGCGGTCTGCTTGCCGATGCCGGAGGACGCGCCCGTCACGAGGGCCACCGGTCGATTGGTCGTCATCATGCACTCCCGAACTCATTGGGGAAACCGATCGGTTTCCTCTGGCCCTACTGTAAACCGATCGGTTTCCGATGTGCAAGCTCAAGCACGGAACTGATGCCGGCCGCGTCACCGACCGGCTTCGTGAGCTGACCGGCGCCCGCCGGCATGTGTGAGAAGGCGATCGCCGTCGCCGCCTTGACGCGGAGCACGGAAGACGCCCGCCAGGCTTGCGGGAGCGTGGCCAAAGGGATGAAGGGGTGCGGGCGGACCCTCCCACGCGATGGGCAGCCCCATGGCGATCGCTTACACGCGGCCGATCTCGACGCACCCCGGAATGCTCCGGATGTAGATGCAGGGATACGCCGTCGCGGCAGCCGTCGACGCACGGGGCGATGGCCAAATCGGCGAGCGTCCGGGCCGGCTGGATGAGGCTCCGGGGAGCCAAGCCCTGCCGCTGGGCTCTGATACCGACAAGACCCGCGAAACGCCGGGCTGCTCATAATTCCCTTGCGATCGCCGGACTTGGCCCCGAGTGCCGGGGGCAAGGGCATGAAGCCATGCGGGCCGTGCCGGTTACCTGAGACCGGCATCAGCCAGGAGGGCACGCCAGTCACCGAACTCGCCGTAAAGGCGATGCGTCAGTGCACGCCTGCCACGTCGAGCAGGGCGGCCGCTGTGGGCGCGATGAGCCCGGTCGGGTTGTCGGCGCCGATCCCCGCACGGGCACTGGCGCCATCGAAGACCAGGATCAGCTGCCGGGCCAGCAGGTCGGGATCACTCGCGCCGCCCCGTTCGGCCTCAGTACGGAAAAGGCCGTCAGGTTCGCTTTGATCCAGTGTGCCACCTGGCTCGCAGGGTGACTCTGGTCCTTCAGTTCGATCTGCACAGCCAGGTATCGACAGCCGTGGAAGTCGGGCGCACTCGCCTGCAGTTCCACCCGCTCGAAGACGTGCAGGATCCGCTCGCGGGGGGAACTGCTCGCGGCGAGCCTGGAGGAACGCGCCTCCGCCTACGTGGCGAGGGCCTTGCCTGACAGGACTGCCGACGAGTTGGCCATCCGTGGCCTCACCGCACACTTCAACCACATGGCGATCGGCCTCGGACACTGGCTTCTCCTGTCTCGGGAGGCTTCGTCATCCGGACGGGCTGGTGACCAGCCCGGCGGGGACCGCCTCGACCGGCAGTTGCGGGCGACGGGAGACAGGCACGGGGGCGTGGACGTGGGGGCGAGGACTGCCAACGGAACGGGCTTCCGACGCATGGCCGAGGCGGCTTCGGCGCCCAGCCCGGCCGGCGATCGGGTGCCCTCCGCTCCGGTGCAACGGAGGTCATAGGGGCCGGACGTGCTGCATCTCCAGCGACGCCTCCGCCGCTGGAACGCGTCGTGCAAGGCAGCGCCAACCGCCACCGTCAGGTGTTCAGCGCGTCGATGAGTGCCTTCGTGACCTCCTCGGTGGAGGCGGTGCCGCCGACGTCGCGGGTGAGGATGCCGGCGCCTGTTGTCGCCTCGATGGCCTTGTGCAGGCGGGCCGCCTGGTCGGGGAGGCCGAAGTGCTCCAGCATCAGCGCGGCGCTGCCGACCGCGCCGATCGGGTTGGCCAGGCCCTGGCCCGCGATGTCCGGGGCGGAGCCGTGCACCGGCTCGAACATACTGGGGAAGCGGCGCTCGGGGTTGAGGTTGGCGCTGGCGGCGAGGCCGAGGCTGCCGGCGAGAGCGCTGCCGAGGTCGGAGAGGATGTCGGCGTTGAGGTTGGAGGCGACGACGACGGAAAGATCCTCCGGCTTCAGTACGAACTTCGCGGACATCGCGTCGACCAGGACGCTCTCGGTCTCGACGTCCGGGTAGTCGCGGGCGACACGCTTGAAGACGTCGTCCCACAGGACCATGCCGTACTGCTGGGCGTTGCTCTTGGTGACGGAGGAGACCTTCTTGTGGGCCCGGGTGCGGGCCAGGTCGAAGGCGAAGCGCATGATGCGTTCGCAGCCGACCTCGGTGAACAGGGCCGACTGGACGGCGACTTCACCACCCGGTCCGCGTCCGGAGAGGTTGCGGCCGCCGAGACCGGCGTACTCGCCCTCGCTGTTCTCGCGGACCACCACCCAGTCCAGCTCGGTGTCGTCGGCCTTGCGCAGCGGGCTCTGGACGCCGGGCAGGAAGTGCACGGGGCGGACGTTGGCCCACTGGTCGAAGTTCTGGCAGATCTTCAGGCGCAGGCCCCACAGGCTGACGTGGTCGGGGACGGTCGGCCAGCCGACCGCGCCGAAGTAGATCGCGTCGAAGTCCCGAAGCCGCTCCAGGCCGTCGTCGTCGATCATCTTGCCGGTGCGCTCGTAGAACGCGCAGCCCCAGGGGAACTCCTGCCAGGCGAAGGCGAAGGCGCCGTCGGAGTCGGCGGCCAGGGCGTCCAGCACGGCCCGTCCCGCGGCGACGACTTCCTTGCCCACGCCGTCGGCGGGGACGGCTGCGATACGGAACGTCCGGGGTGTGGTCGTCATCAGTGCATGTCCTCCGGCTCGCTGTGATGCGGTCGGTTCGAGTCAACACAGGGGGGTCGTAGGGCGTCCAAGACGTGCTGCCGATGCGACCTATAGGCCAGGCCGATCGGTTGATGCCTCTCGCGTCCTGAGATGGGCCAGTGACCCGGTGAGGGCGAGGAAGGCGCGCGCGGCCGGGGTGAGGTGCGCGGGCAGGCTGACCATCGCCACATGCAGGTGGGCCGTGGAATCGATGGGCGCGACGACGGCCCCGCAGCGGCGGGCCAGCCGGGTCCACGAGGACGGCAGGACGGCGACGCCCACGCCGGTGAGGACCAGGGGCAGGATGGAGGTGCGGTGATCGACGACTGTCACGATCTTGGTGCCGGCGCCTCCGGCGGTGATGTCGTCGACGATGCTGCGCATCAGACTGCCGGTGCGGGACGCGATGAGCTTGTGCCCGGCGAGGCCCTCGGGCCGGATCGTGACGCCGTCCTCGAAGGTCCCGCCGGGCGCGGCGACGACCACGAACGGCTGGTCCTCGACATGCAGGACATCCAGGCCGGTCGGCTTCACGGCGCCCGCCGAGCCCAACAGGCCCAGTTCGCACGCGCCGCTGCGGACGAGGGAGAGAACCTCGTCGGGGGTGAAGGCGGCCTGAGTGCTGACCGTCACGGACGGGTGCAGCTCCGCGAAGCGGTGGATGAGCGTGGTGAGCGGTTCGATGCCGGGTGAGGGCATGGTGGCCACCTCGACCGTGCCCCCCTGCAGCCCGGCGAGCGCGGCGGCCGTGTCGCGGACGGCCGTCAGGTCGCGCAGCACCCGGCGGCTCGGCTCGAGCAGCTCCGCCCCGGCCTCGCTCAGTACGACGCCCCGGCCCACCCGGTGGAAGAGGGCCACCCCGAGGTCGGCCTCCAGGTTGGCCATGGCCTGGGAGAGCGAGGGCTGGGCCACATGCAGGGCGGCAGCCGCCTTGCTGAAGCCACCGTGCTCGACGATGGCCAGGAAGTACTCGAGCTGCCGGGCGTCCAACGGTGACCTCCCGCGTCGTTCTGGGCTGCTGCGGCGAGGCCAACCTATCCGGCGCTCGGCCGGCTCCTACGCGCCCGCGATCCAGCGGGCGGCGAGGGCCCGCCCGCACTGTTCCAGGAGCCGCACGGACAGGGTGGGGTCGTTCGCGCAGTCCTGGTCGGTGAGTTCGGTCAGGGCCTGTACGGAGCGGAAGTGCGCGGCGGTCCGCTCGGCGGGGAGCGTGCACCGGCCGGCCACGGCGTGCACCGAGGTGCCGTACCGCCGTGCCCGCCGGGCGAGCGCGACAGGCAGCTTGCCCGACAGGGACTGCTCGTCGAGGCTCCCCTCGCCCGTCACCACGAAGTCGTTCGCGGTCAGCAACTCGTCGGCGCCGAGGAGGGTGAGGAAGTAGTCCGCACCGGAGCACACCCGACCGCCCAACAGCATCCCGGCGTAGCCGAGTCCGCCGGCCGCCCCGGCGCCGGGCGCTTCGGCGAGACGGGCCGCGTCCGCGACGCCCGCCGCCTCCAGCCGTCGTACGAAGCACCCGAGTGCTGCCTCCAGTTCCCGCACATCGTCCGTGGTCGCACCCTTCTGCGGGCCGTAGACGGTGGCCGTGCCGGTCGGTCCGAGCAGCGGGTTGTCCACGTCGGTGGCGAGGACGAGATCGACTCCCCTCAGCAGGGCGCGGGGTTCGCCGAGGTCGACGGTGTGGAGTTCGCCGAGGCCTCGGCCGCCGGGGCCGATCGGGGTGCCGTCCTCGCGTGCCAGTACGGCGCCCAGCGCCTGGAGCAGGCCCGCGCCACCGTCCGTGGTGGCGACGCCGCCGAGGGCGAGGACGATCGTGTCCGCCCCGCCGGCCAGCGCGTACCGGACGGCCTGCCCGACCCCGCGGCTGGTGGCGGTGAGCGGCGCCTTGTGCCCGTCGGGCAGTACACCGAGTCCGCAGACGGCCGCGGCCTCGACGAGGACGGTACGGCCGTGCACCGCGACCGTGGCGGTGACGGGCTGCCCGGTCGGCCCGGGCACCGTGATCGTCTCGGGGCTGAACCGACCCGAGCAGGCGGCCGCCACGCTCCCCTCTCCGCCGTCCGCCAACGCGAGCCGACTGACGCTCGCGTGCGGGGCACCCTCCCGTACCCCGCGTGCCAACGCGTGGGCGACGTCGTCGGCGCTGAGGGAGCCCTTGAACTTGTCCGGAGCGATCAGTACGGACACCATCAGGGGGTCACCTCGGCGGTGTGCGCGGTGTGCGCGGTGTGTGAGGTGACGGTCGGACGACTCGCTTCGGCCACCTCGGGGCTCTCGGCCGCGAGAGTCTTCGGCTCGGTGGTGGTCGGCGGTTCTCCGGCCCTCCCCGCGAGGACTTCGCGTGCCCTGGCGAGGTCCAGGGTGTTCTCCCAGCGGGCGATGAACAGGGTGGCGACGGCGTTGCCGAAGAAGTTCACCAGCGCCCGGCACTCCGACATGAACTTGTCGATGCCGAAGACGAGCATGATGCCCGCCGCCGGAACGTGGCCGACCGTGGAGAGGGTGGCCGTGAGGGCGATGAAGCCGCCGCCCGCGACACCGGCGGCGCCCTTGGACGTCAGCAACATGACGGCGAGGAGACCGAGTTGCTGGGTGACGGACAGGGGGGTGTCGGTGGCCTGCGCGATGTACAGGGTGGCCAGCGACAGGTAGATCGCCGCACCGTCGAGGTTGAAGCTGTAGCCCGTCGGTACCACCAGACCGACCGTGGACCGCTCCACGCCCATGAACTGCATCTTGCGCATCAGCCCCGGCAGCGCCGGCTCGGCCGTGGACGTACCGAGGATGAGGAAGAACTCCTCCTTGAAGTAGCGGAACAGCTGGAAGATGTTCAGCCGCACGTACGCGGCGAGCACACCGCCCAGCACCACCACGACGAACAGGGCGGAGGTGACGTAGAAGAGCAGGATCAGCGAACCGAGGCTGGTCAGCGTGGACAGGCCGAACTTTCCGATGGCGTACGACATCGCGCCGAAGGCGCCGAGCGGCGCGGCCTTCATCACGAACGACAGCACCTTGAACACGACCTCGGTCAGCCGCCCCACACCCGCGATGATCGGCTCACCCGCCTTGCCCACCATCTTCAGCGCGATGCCGAAGATCACCGCCAGGAAGATGACCTGAAGGATGCTGCCCTCCACGAACGGCCCGAAGAAGCTTTCCGGCACGATGTTCGTCAGGAACTCCCACCAGTGCTGGTGCTCACCCTTCTCGATGTACTCGCCCGCGTCGCCCGAGGTGTCGAGCGAGGAGGGGTCGGCGTGCACACCGTCGCCGAGGCGGAAGATGTTGATTGCCACCAGCCCGGTGAGCATGGCGACGATGGTGCCGATCTGGAAGTACGTCAGAGCCTTGATGCCGGTGAGCCCGACCTTCTTCAGGTCGGCGACACCGGCTATCCCTCCGACGATCGTCAGGAAGACGATCGGCCCGATCAGCATCTTCATCGCGGTGATGAACGTGGTGCCGATCGGTTCCATGGACGTGGCCAGGTCCGGCCACCGCCAGCCCAGGACGATTCCGATCACGATCGCCACCAGCACCTGGACGTACAGCTGCCGGTACCACGGTTTCGCGGCGGCTCGCTCGCTGTGCGGAGTGTGCGTCGGGGTATGCGTCATTGCAGCCTCCCTGATCGCGCGGCACCGAGCCCGATCGGTCCACGCTGACTTTCCGCCACAGTGAACCGGGCACAGTCAGGGGGGTCCACGACCAAAAATCGATGGCCCGTATAGGCGACGCCTATCGGTTCGGCTCTGTGTGACCAGCGAAGGACGCGTCCTGGGTGCGTCCTAGGCGGTGCTCGTGCCGGTGCGCGAGAGGCGAATCATGGCGCGGTAGAGGGCGGTGGGGGCGGGGGACTCGGGCAGCGGGGGCATCTCGGCGCCGGGGCCGGCGTAGGAGCGGAGCATGTGGCCGACGAGGCGGCGCCAGGTGTCGGGGGCGGCGTCGCCGGTGGCGGCGATGACGCCGGCGTTGGCCATGAGCAGGATGACCACATCCTGGTGGGTGAAGTCGTCGCGCAGGTGCCCGGTGTCCTTGGCGCGGGCGATGAGTTCGAGCAGTTGGTGGTACGCCTAGGCGCGGCGGGTCTCCAGGGCCTTGGCGGCGGGGAAGGTCATGGTCAGCACGTCGGCGAAGCCGCGGTCGGCGGCCTGCATGGCGCAGACGGCGTGGATGTAGCCCATGAATCCGTGCCAGGGGTCGGGGTCGTCCAGGGCGGCGGTGACGGCGTCGGCGTAGGCGTCCATGAGGTCGGCGAAGACCGCGTTGACGAGTTCCTACCGGGTGACGAAGCGTCGGCCGAGCGTGGCCTTGCCGACGCCTGCCTCGCGGGCGACGGAGGCCATCGAGGCGGCGAGTCCTTCCGTGGCGTAGAGGCGGCGGGCGGCGGCCAGGATGCGGTCGCGGTTGCGCTCGGCGTCGGCGCGCAGTCCCGTGCCGGGCTGTCGGCCCGGCGTCTGGTCAGAAGGTGGCGAGGGCATGCCCTCATCCTATCCAAGTGGAACGACCGGCCCGCTTCTGGTGTACGGTGGCGACCGTGAAATTGGTCCGACCGTCCCACTTATTCGAAGGGTGTGGTCATGCGTGCTGCAACCGTGAAGGCGGGGGACGCGGGCGCGCTGGGCGAGGCCGGGGCCACTGTCCTGGTGAGTCTGGACGCGGTGGGCCTGGTCGAGGGCGAGACGGTGCTGGTCTCCGGGGCTTCCGGCGGGGTCGGTTGAGGCGTTCGCCGCCTTCGGCGCCGGCACCCCGGGCAAGATCGCCGTCTCCTGCTCCCGACACACGTCCAACAGAAGAGAAGAGAAACGACCATGCCCACTATTGCCATCATCGGCGCAGGCCCCGGTATGGGCCTGGCCATCGCCCGCACCTTCGGCAGCCGCGGCTTCGACGTCGCCCTGATATCCCGCACCAAGGAGAAGCTTCAGACCCTGGTCGACCAGCTGGGCAAGGAAGACATCACCGCTGAGGCGTTCACCGCCGATGTCCTGGACAGGCCCTCCTTGACCGCCGCCCTGGACGCCGTGAAGGCCCACTTCGGCGGCATCGACGTACTGGAGTACTCCCCGGCCCCGCACTCCCCGGTGCCCGGCGTCACCCTGGCCGCCCCCTCCGAGGCCACAGTGGACAATCTGCAGCCGCAGATCGAGTACCTCTTCTACGGCGCCGTCACGGCGGCCCAGGCCGTACTGCCCGCCATGCGGGAGTCCGGCGCCGGGACCCTGCTGTTCACCACCGGCGGCGGCTCCGTGGACCCCATTCCCATGCTCGGCAACGTCAACGCGGCCGCCGCGGCCCTGCGCAACTGGGTGCTCAACCTGGACAAGGAGCTGGCCGGCAGCGGTGTGCACGCCGCACACGTGGCGATCAACGTCTGGATCGGCGACGGCGGCCCGGAGGGCTTCCCCACGGCCACGCCCGAGCAGATCGCCCCCGTGTACTGGGACCTGCACGAAAACCGCGACCGCTCCGAGTCCGTCTTCAACGCCTGACCGGCCGGCCCACGCCGCTCCCGGGAGGGGGCATCCGCTCCCTCCCTGTCCCGTCCCCCTCTTGGCAAGGAATCCGTACGTGAACGTCTTCTTGTGGATCGTGCAAGCCGTGCTCGCCGCCATGTTCGCCATGGCCGGTGTCATGAAGTCCACCCAGCCCAAGGAGAAGCTGGTCGGCCAGTTGCCCTGGACGGCCGACTTCTCCCAGGGCACCGTCCGCCTCATCGGCGTCGTGGAGTTCGCCGCCGCCCTCGGCCTGATCCTTCCCGCTGCGACTGGCATAGCCCCCGTGCTGACCCCGCTGGCCGCGACAGGCCTGGTCGTGGTGATGGTCCTGGCCGCGATCACCCACGCCCGCCGCAAGGAGCCCGGCGCGATCGCCTTCAACGCCGTCCTGCTGATCCTGGCCGCCGTGGTGGCCTGGGGACGCTTCGGCCCCTACAGCTTCTGACCCCCACCACTACTGTAGGAACCACCCTGATGCGTGTCACCGTCTTCGGCGCGACCGGCGGCACCGGCCGCCTCGTCGTCCAACAACTCCTGGACGACGGCCACCAGGTCACCGCCCTGGTCCGCACCCCCGCCAAGCTCGACCTCACCCACTCCCAACTCACGTCCGTCACCGGCCAGTTGTCCGACCGCGACGCTGTCCAACAGGCCCTCAGCGGCGCCGACGCGGTGATCAGCGCGCTCGGCCCCTCCCTGAAACGGTCCACGACTGGCACCCAGGTGACCGACGGCACCCGCACCATCGTGCAGGCCATGGAGGCCCAGAAGGTCACCCGCTTCATCGGCCTGGCCACGCCCTCACTGGCCGATCCGCAGGACAAGCCGCACTGGAAACACAAGGTGCTGCCCGTCGCGGCCGGGCTGATGTTCCCCCAGGCCCTGGCCGAGCTGAAGGGCATGACCCAGGCCGTCACCGACTCGGATCTCGACTACACCATCGCCCGCATCACCAACCCCACCCACAAGCCCGCCACCGGCCGTATCCGGTCCGGGTTCCTCGGCCACGACCGGGTCGGTTCCACCATGAGCCGCGCCGACATCGCCGCGTTCCTCGTCCTCCAGCTCACCGACACCCGCTACCGGCGGGCCATGCCCGCCATCAGCAACTGACTCAGGACCGGCCCGCCATGACCTTCGAACTCGGCGTCTACTCCTTCGGCAACACCCCGCGCCGTGCGGACGGCAGCCGCGGCCCCACCGCCCAGGCCCTCCGCGATGTGCTGGAGGCCATCAAGCTCGCCGACGAGGTGGGCCTGGACTTCTTCGGGGTCGGCGAGCACCACATACGGGCGATGCCACTGTCCTCGCCCACCTCGGTGGTCAACGCCGCCGCGGCCGCCACCCACCGGATCAAGCTCGGCACCACGGTCACCGTCCTGTCGACCGACGACCCGATCCGGGTGTTCCAACAGCTCGCGACCGCCGCGTCGATCGCTCCCGGTCGCATCGAGCTGGTCGCCGGACGCGGCTCGTCGACGATCACATTCCCGCTGTTCGACCACGACGAGCACGACTACGACCTGCTGTACGCCTCCAAACTCGACCTGCTGACGGCCGTCAACGCCGGCGAGAACGTCACCTGGAACGGCCCGCACCGCAGACGGCCGTTGCAGGATGTCACTGTCTTTCCCCGCCCCGAGGAGCCGCTGAAGATCTGGCTGGGCACCGGCGGCAGTCCCGGCTCGGTGGGCCGAGCCGTCGAGTTGGGTCTGCCGATGTTCCTCGGCGTCCTCGGCGGCACCCCCGAGCACTGGGCCCGGTACGGGCACGCCTACCGCGCCGCCTGGGCCCAGGCCGGACATCCCGCCGAGCGGGCCGACATCGCGGTCGCCGTGCACGGGTTCGTCGCCGAGTCCGGTACCCAGGCCCGGTCGACCTACCTGGAGTACGAGCACCGGATGATGGCCGAGGGCATGGCCGCACTGGGCCGCCCCGCCCCCTCGCGCACCGACCGAGCCGCGACCTACGGCCCCGACGGCATGGTCTTCGTCGGCAGCCCCGACGAGATCGCCGACCGCATCCTCCACCTGCACGGGCTGCTCGGCCACACCCGCCAGATCCTCCAGATGGACGTCGGCGGTATGCCGCAGCGCGACTTCCTGCGCGCCATCGAACTGCTCGGCACGAAGGTGCTCCCTCAGATCCGCGCCGAGCCAGCGAAACCATGAGCCGGAGCCGTCCTCGCCACGGAGGCCACCCGCCGCCTAGCGATCTCCGCCTTACGAGGCGCCCCCGACCAGTGTGTGAGAGGTCTGCGGGCGAAGGAGTGGCACAGCCCGTGGTGCGGCAGGCTTTGTTGAAGGCCTGGAGACCGACGATGCCCACGGCCGCGGCGATGGCGGTGATGGACAAGGTGGAGGACAAGAGCAGGTGGCGGGCGCGTTGAAGGCGTCGGTGCCGGATGTACGACACGACCGTTCGGCCGGTTTCGGCACGGAACACCCGCGCAGCAGCGGCAAGGCCGTCGAGGTCCAGAACGCCTCCACCGCGGACGGCGCCAAGGTCGTGCAGTTCACCGACTGGGGCGGCGCCAACCAGCAGTGGCAACTGGTCCGCACGTCGGGAGTGCTGGCGCAGGTGCACACCGCGGGGCGGGTCAAGGACGCCGGAAACACGGTGCGGTACAGCTGGCCCGGCGTCTACTTCGAGGGCCGCGTCAGCGGCACCGGCGTGGGGATCGTGCTCAGCGACTCGGCCGCCGACTACGACGTCCAGATCGACGGAGCCACCGTCGCCACGCTCGTGACTCCCGGCAACACCACGCACTGGATCAACGGCCTGCAGGACCGCACGCACACCGTCCGGCTCGTCAAGCGCAACGACACCCCGGGCGACACCAGCGCGTTCGGCGGCTTCGTCGCAGCGCCCGGCGGTGCCGTACTGAGCAAACCGGCCGCCCGCAGCCGCCAGATCGAGTTCATCGGCGACTCCCTCACGGTGGGCTACGGCAACCTCTCGACCTCCCGCACCTGCACCTGGGAGCAGCTCAAGCGGACCACCAACTCCGATGTGAGCTACGGCGCCCTCACCGCCCGGCAACTGAACGCCGACTACCAGATCAACGGCTACTCGGGCCTCGGCATGGTGCGCAACGTCAACGGAAGCCAGCCGGACGTCACGTACCGGACCTTCTACGACCGTGCCCTGCAGAACGTGTCCGGCGACGTCTGGCAGAACCCGGGCACCTGGCGCCCCCAGGTCGTCGTGGTCAACCTCGGCACCAACGACTTCTCGACCGCCGTCAACCCCGGTGAGCCGTGGACGCCCGACAGCCTCGCGGCCGGCTACCGCAGTGCCTACGGCGACTTCCTCCAGAAGCTGCGTACGCGCTACGGGGTCGGGACGAGCATCGTGGCAGTCGGCGCCGGCCAGTACGCCGGCCATGTCCAACAGGTGGTCAAGGCACGCAACGACGCCGGCGACAGCGGGGTTCGCTACTGGTTCCTCGACGACTCGGGCCTGGACTTCCTCGGCTGCGACTGGCACTACTCGGCCCGTGACGACCGGCTCATCGCCGACCGGCTCACCTCGTTCATCGCCGGTCTGCCGACAGGTTGGTGACGGCACCGACCGCTGTTCACCGCTCTTCCCCCACGGAAAGGGGTGCAAGATGTCTTCCTCCGTCAGCAGACGGCGCCTCCTGCAAGTCGCCGGGGCCACCGCCGCAGCCTCCGCCACCGGATCCCTCATCGGCAGTTCTCCCGCCCGAGCGGCCATTCCCCGGTCTCGTGCTGGGCATCCAGGACATGTCCACGGCTGACAACGCGACCGTCCTGCAGTGGTCGGACACCGGCACCGCCGACCACACCTGGACGCTGCTCGACCAGGGAGACGGGACCTACAAGATCCGCAACGCGCACAGCGGCAAGTTGCTCGCCATCGCGAACAACTCCACCGCTGTCGGCGCGTTCGCAGCCCAGGACTCGGACAATGGCACGGCCGACAACCGGTGGCGCATTTTGGGCAACTAGTGCCGTATCCGGCAGTGTTCGCCCTGTTCGGCCGTGGAGTGGTGTCGCCTGGTAGCGTCGCTCTCTTCGGTTGGGGCGACCTGCTGGAGCTTTGACGGGATGCCTTGTGACTCTTCCGGATACCGATGTCCTCGCCGCTGCGGTGGCCAGGGTCGCGAAAGTCTTCGGCGGCATGACGGCCCGAGTGGACGAGGCCGGCTGCGGCCGGTGCTTCGATGCGGGCGAGGTTGGGCTGCTGCGGACTCCCGATGTCCCACTCCCAGCGGATCTTGCCCGCCGCGTTGCCCAGAAGCATCCTTCCCACTGGGGCGACCAGCCTGCGATCATCAGACGGGTTTTGCCAGAGCTCGTCTCGATCCTGGCTGAGGGGGAGCACGAGTCTGACCTCATGGCTCGGGGACTGGCCGCGTCAGGCTGGCCCCAGTGGCCCCGACAGCAGGCCCAGGCCGTCGCGGGTTTCCTGGACGCGTGGTGGACCAGGACCCTGCGGACGAAATCTCCGCCGACCTCGGCATCCGAGGTATTCGAGAGCTGCGTGACGGCGGGGTCCTCAGCCACCCCGTGGCTGGCCCGCTGGGAGATGGAGAAGGGCCCGATCGCCCGTCAGCACCTGGATGAGAGCGTCCACCGGTGGCGGGAGGAGCTGGCTTCGGGCGACTCGCCTTTCTCCTGGTGGTGGGGCGCGGAGGCAGAGGGGCGGGCCGCTTGGCAGGAGGTGAGGCGCTGGCTGGCTGGTCAAGGCCGGTAGTCGAGTTGGGCAAGGGCTGCGGCCTGGCATGCGGATCTCCACCCAGTGCCGCACCAAGCAACGTTGCCCGGTCGTGATGTGACGCGCTCCTCGGGTCCGGTTCCGGGCGGCGCGTGGCCGTCAGGCTGTGCGGGTGGCAGAACGAGTACGTGTCCGTGAGATCGATGAGGAAGAAGGCAGACGGCTTCTGCGGATCATCCGCAGGGGCACCGGGTCGGTGGTGACCTGGCGGCGAGCTCAGATGATCCTGCTGTCCGCTCAGGGCATGCCAGTGGCGAAGATCGCCGAGGTCACGTTCACCAGCGAGGATCGGGTCCGCGACGTGATCCACAACTTCAACGCCGACGGCTTCGCCTCGCTCTACCCGAAGTACAAGGGCGGACGGCCGAAGACGTTCACACTGCCCGAGCGCCGCGAGATCAAGAAGATCGCCAAGTCGAAGCCGGCCGAGCACGGCCTGCCGTTCTCGACCTGGAGCCTGGCCAAGCTGGCGGACTTCCTGGTCGCCGAGGGGGTGGTCGACGACATCAGCCACGAGGGCCTGCGCATCCTGCTCCGCGAGGAGGGCGTCTCCTTTCAACGCATAAAGACCTGGAAAACCTCCCGCGACCCGGACTATGCCGCGAAGAAGGCCAGCGTCGAGCACCTCTACGCAATCGCCGACGGCGAAGTCATGGCCGAGGACGGCGAGCCCGAAGTCGTCTTCTGCGTGGATGAGTTCGGGCCGCTCAACCTGATGCCACACCAGGGCCGGCAGCGGGCCGAACGCGGTGGCAGGCACAAAGACCCCGACCGCGAACCCCGCCGCAGGCGCCGGGCCACCTACAACCGCTACGGCGGGGTACGGCACCTGTTCGCCGCACTGGACCTGGCCAAAAACAAGCTCTAAGGGCACATCAAGCCCGTCAAGAAGCGCACACAATTCCTGGAGTTCTGCCGCTACTGCGAACCCTCTACCCGCCCGGGATCCGCATCGCGATCGTCTGCGACAACTTCTCCCCACACCTGACCGCGAAGAAGTGCCAGCGCGTCGGCACCTGGGCAGCGGCGAACAACGTCGAGATCGCCTACACGCCCACCAACAGCTCCTGGCTGAATCGGATTGAGGCCCAGTTCACCGCCCTGCGCTACTTCACCCTCGACGGCGCCGACCACGTGGACCACATAGAGCAGGGCAGCATGATCCGCCGCTACATCATCTGGCGAAACCGCCACGCCGACGACCAGCGCCTCCGCGCCGTCGTCGACGGGGCGAACGTTGCCTGATGCGGCACTAGCAACTAGGGCCTGTGTGACGTTGTGATCAGTCAGCCTTCAGGAGGTCGTTGATCCAGATCATCGAGGCACGGAGGTGGAGGCCGGCGAGGTAGCTCTCGGGCGACTTGTCGTATCGAGTCGCGACGCCTCGCCATGCCTTCAACTTGTTGATGAGCCGCTCGACGGTGTTCCGCTCCTTGTAAAGATCGCCGTCGTGGCATGTGGGGCGGCCGCCCCGGCTGCCCTTCTTCTTCCGGTTGGCGGCCTGGTCCTTCTTCTCCGGGATGACGGCCTTGATGTTGCGTTTGCGCAGGTAAGAGCGGTTGGCGCGGGATGAGTAGGCCTTGTCCGCGGCGACAGCGTCGGGCCGGGTCCGGGGGCGGCCGACAGGCAGACGGACCCGCACCTTCTGCAACACGGGGACGAACTGCGGGCTGTCGGCGGCCTGTCCTGCGGTCAGTACGAGCGACAGCGGACGGCACTTGCGGTCCGCGGCGAGATGAACCTTGCTCGTCAGCCCACCACGGGACCTGCCGAGCAGGGCTTGGTTCAAGCGGAGCTTGCGCCGCCGCCTGACACGCCGCCGCTCTTCCCGCTCGGGGCCGTCCCTGCCGTCCTGTCCGATCTGTTCTGGCGTGCCGCCCCCTTTTGCCGGGCCCGCTCCTGCTCGGCGGCAGCTTCTTCAAGGGCGTCCATGACCTCCTTGCCGATACGCATCCCGGCGGCGTCGTGATGGGCGCGGGCAGTGGTGGAGTCCACGCTGACCAGGGACAAGTCCGTCTGTCCCCGGCGGGCGGCCTCCGCGATCACGCCTTCCAGAAGAGCGGAGAAGACCCCGGCGTCCCGCCAGACGCGAAAGCGCCCGTAGACCGTCGGCCACGGTCCGAACTCGGAGGGCATCTCGCGCCACTGGGCGCTGGACCGGAACCGCCAGATCACCCCCTCGAACTGCTCCCGCAGCCGTTCGGGGTACGGACCGTACTCGCCTATAGGGAGGTACGGCTCGATGAACTCCCATTGCTCGTCGGTGAGTTGCCTGCGTGTCACACCCAGCGTCCTACCAGGTTCTGCCCCCGCACGGGACCAGAACCCGAAATTGATCACGACCTCACACAGGCCCTAGGGGAGGGTCTGCGCGCACCAGATCGTCTTGCCGTCGGTGGTGTGCCGGGTGCCCCATCCCTGGGTGAGCTGGGCGACGAGCAACAGGCCCCGCCCGCCCTCGTCGAAGGCCCGGGCCCGGCGCAGGTGCGGAGCGGTGTTGCTGGCGTCGGAGACCTCGCAGATCAGGGAAGTGTCGCGAATCAGCCGCAGCCTGATCGGCGGCTCGCCGTATCTGATGGCGTTGGTGACCAGTTCGCTGACGACCAGTTCGGTGACGAATGACGCCTCCTCCAGGCCCCAGGCGTCCACCTGTTCGACGGCGAACTTCCTGGCGCGCGGCACCTGCGCGGGGTCGGGCTCTACGTCCCAGTCGGCGACGTGCTGGGGATCCAGCGCGTGAGTGCGAGCGAGCAGCAGCGCGGCGTCGTCGGTGCGGCGTTCGGGCAGCATCGCGTCCATCACCGTGTCGCACAGGGCCTCCAGTGAGGTGGCCGAGTGGTTCAGGACCTGCTGCAGCTCGGCGATCCCCTGGTCGACATCGCGCTCGCGGCTCTGCACCAGTCCGTCGGTGTGAAGGGCGAGCAGACTGCCCTCGGACAGCTCGAGCTCGGTGGCCTCGAAAGGCAGCCCGCCGATGCCGAGCGGCGGTCCCGGCTGTGCGGGTACCGGTGTCATGGTGCCGTCCGGGGAGATGATCAGCGGGAGGGGATGGCCGGCGCTCGCCAGTGTGAAGCGCCGGGAGACAGGGTCGTAGACGGTGTACAGACAGGTGGCCCCCGACTCGCCGGTCGGCTGGAAGGGGCCGACGGGCTGGAGGTCGTTGGCGAGGTGGAGGACCAGGTCGTCCAGGTGGGTCAGCAGCTCGTCCGGCGGCAGGTCGACGTCGGCGAGGGTGCGGACCGCCGTGCGCAGCCGGCCCATGCCGGCCGAGGCGTGCAGGCCGTGGCCGACGACATCGCCGACGACCAGCGCGACCCGGGCGCCGGACAGCGGAATGACGTCGAACCAGTCACCGCCCACCTCCACGCCGGTCCCGCCGGGCAAATAGCGGGATGCCACCTCGACCGCCTCCTGCTTCGGCAGCCCCTGCGGCAGCAGGCTGCGTTGCAGGGTCAGCGCGGTCGTGCGCTCGCGCGAGTACCGGCGGGCGTTGTCGATGGCGACGGCTGCCTTGGCGGTCAGCTCTTCGGCGAGGATCAGGTCGTCGGCGGTGAAGGCCTCGGGCCGGTCGCGGCGGGAGAAGGCGACGACGCCGAGCAGCGCGCCGCGCGCCCGGAGCGGCACGGTGATCCGGCCGGTCAGTCCGTCCGCGGCGATGGACCCG
Source organism: Streptomyces sp. CA-210063 (assembly GCF_024612015.1). NCBI lineage: Bacteria > Bacillati > Actinomycetota > Actinomycetes > Kitasatosporales > Streptomycetaceae > Streptomyces > Streptomyces sp. CA-210063. The sequence continues at coordinate 275,379 of NZ_CP102512.1, read as the reverse complement.
TCGATCAACGGGTTGCCCGGGGGCCAGTGCGCCGGGTCGGCGGCGAGCCCGGGCCCGAAGGCCCATTCGCCGCCCTGGCCGGGCTCGGCGGCGAGTTCGACCGTGGACCTGCCGGTGGCCATGCAGCGGGCGGCGACGGAACCGGGAGCGTGGCTGACCGGCATCGTGGGCCCGGGACCCCGGTCGGTGTCCTCCCTGGCGCTGTGCTGGGCGGCACGGCTGAGCGCGATGGCCTCGCCGGGGGCGAACGCGGACGCGGAGGGCGGTTCCTCTCCGCGCAGCACCTCGTCGAAGAGATCCACGCTGACGAGGTCGACGAATCCCGGCACGGGGGTCCTGGCCAGTTCCTGGGCGGTGCCGATCACGTCGAGTGTCCGGCCGATGCCACGGGTGGCCTCGTTGAGCAGGAGCAGGCGCTGCCGAGCCCAGTACTCGGCGCTCATGTCGAATCCCCAGTTGGCGACCGCGCGGACCCTGCCCTCCTCATCTCGGACGGGCCAGATGCTGGTGGCCCAGGCGTTGGCGTAGTCACTGCCACGCGGGCGGAAGACGGTGATGAGACGCGCGGGCTCGCCCGTCCTCGCCACTTCGGCGAGCTTGTCGGTGTAGGGCTTGTCGTCTCTTTCGGGAAACAGCGTGCGGTCGAATTCGGGCAACACCTCGCGGTACTTCTTACCGAGCACCTGCTCCTCGGAGTGCGCGATCACCCGGCCCGAGGAGGCGTTGATCCACAGGAACCGCAGCTCAGGGTCGTAAACACCCAGAGCGAAGGGGGACTGCTCGAAGGCCCGGTCGGCGATCACCGGGCGGCGTCCCCAGCGCTGGACGGTCACCACCTGACCCAGTGCCCGCCCGTCGGGGCCGCACAGCGGCTGAGCCGCCACCACGGCGTCCACCGTGGAACCGTCCCGGTGGCGCAGCGGGATGAACCCCGTGGGGTCGGGGCCGGCGCCGTAGCCCTCGGGGAAGCCGGGTGGCGGGGGATCGGCCAGCAGGTCGGTCACGGGGCGGCCGACGGTGTCCTGCGCCGTCCAGCCCAGCAGCAGCCGGGCCCCCTCGCTCCAGCCGCTCACCATGCCGTCCGGGTCCACCACGGCAACGGCAGTGGGCGCGTCCTGCTTGCCGGCCATCTCCACGCCACGCCTCCGTCCGGACAGCCGTGCCCGTCAGGGCTGGTTTCCAGCGGCTGCTTCCAGCCTAGATCGGCCCCCGCCGCACGGCGCTCCGGCCGGTGCGTTCGGGGTGCTGGGTGCTGGGTGCTGGGGCCTGGTGCCGGGTGCCGGGTGCCGGAGCGACTGGGGCCGGGGGCCGCGCGCCCCCGCTCGCGTCTCGAAGGACGGGGCCGACTCGTCCGCGAGCGGGTGGCGCGCCGCTCGCCGAGGTCCAGCCCGCCCGGTCGCCTGTCTCGCCGTCGGCATGCTGTGGGCATCGACGGCCTCGGCGGGGGACCCCGCCCTGACTGTCGGGTTCAGCCCGGGTACGGCAGGTCGGCCTCCGCGGTGCCGGCGGGCCGGGTGTGCACGGCCCCGTTCGGGCCGTCGATCCGCAGCTGCCACGCGTGCGGGCTGTCGGTGGTCACGTGCAGGCGGCCGCCCCGGCGGCGCAGGTGGAAGCGGGCCGTTTCACCGGGGCCGTCGGCGCTGGGGATCACCACGGTGCGCTCGGCGCCGTCGGCGAAGGCGTGCACCCGCAGTTCGACGCCGTCCCCCCAGGCGGAGACCGGGTGCTGGTCGTCGGCGGCCAGCGCGATGACCGAGTCCGGGCGGGCCAGCAGCGGCAGGGTATGGAAGCCGTGCCGCTCACGGGCCCAGCGTGGACCGGTGACCTGAGCGCCCGTCAGCACATTGGTCCATGTGCCTTCCGGCACGTAGTACTCGACTGTGCCGTCGTCGGTGAAGACCGGGGCGACGAGCAGGTCGTCACCGAGCATGTACTGCCGGTCGAGGGCGGCGGCGGCCGGGTCGTCGGGGAACTCCAGCACCATGGCGCGCATCACCGGGACACCGGAGGTGTGCGCCTGCTGCGCGGCGCGTTGCAGGTACGGGGCAAGGCGGTGCTTGAGCAGGGTGAACTCGCGGGTGACGTCGACGGCCTCCTCGCCGTAGTCCCACGGCACACGGTACGAGTTGCTCCCGTGCAGGCGGCTGTGCGAGGAGAGCAGACCGAACTGCACCCAGCGCTTGAAGACAGTCGGCGTCGGGGTGCCCTCGAAGCCGCCGATGTCGTGGCTCCAGAAGCCGAACCCGGACAGACCGAGCGAGAGCCCGCCGCGCAGTGACTCGGCCATGGCGCCGAAGTGGGAGTCGCAGTCGCCGCCCCAGTGCACGGGGTACTGCTGGCCGCCGGCGGTGGCCGAACGGGCGAACAGCATCGCCTCGCCCTCGCCGCGCTCCTCGCGCAGCAGGTCGAAGACGGCCTGGTTGTACAGGTGGGTGTAGTAGTTGTGCATCCGTTCCGGGTCGGAGCCGTCGTGCCAGACGACGTCGGTGGGAACGCGTTCGCCGAAGTCTGTCTTGAAGCAGTCCACGCCCTGGGCGAGCAGGGAGCGCAGCTTGCCGGTGTACCAGTCACGGGCCGCCGGGTTGGTGAAGTCGACCAGGGCCATGCCCGGTTGCCACAGGTCCCACTGCCACACACCGCCGTCCGGACGGCGTACGAGGTGCCCCTCGCGCATTCCCTCCTCGAACAGCTCGGACTTCTGGGCGATGTAGGGGTTGATCCAGGCGCACACGCGCAGTCCCCGCTCCTTGAGCCGGGCCAGCATGCCCGCCGGATCGGGGAAGGTCTCCGCGTCCCATGCGAAGTCGGACCACTGGTAGGCGCGCATCCAGAAGCAGTCGAAGTGGAAGACGCTCAGCGGGATGCCGCGCTCGGCCATGCCGTCGATGAAACGGCCCACCGTGGCCTCGTCGTAGTCGGTCGTGAAGGACGTGCTCAGCCACAGGCCCAGTGCCCAGGCGGGCGGCAGGGCCGGGCGGCCGGTGAGCGCGGTGTAGCGCTCCAGGATCTGCTTCGGGGTCGGGCCGTACACGACGAAGTACTCCAGCGACTGGTCCTCGACGCTGAACTGGACCTGGCCGACGCTCTCCGAGCCGACCTCGTAGCTCACCTTGCCGGGGTGGTTCACGAAGACGCCGTAGCCGCGGTTGGTCAGGTGGAACGGGACGTTCTTGTACGCCTGTTCGCTGCTGGTGCCGCCGTCGGCCTGCCAGATGTCCACCACCTGCCCGTTCTTGACGAACGGGGTGAACCGCTCACCCAGCCCGTAGACCAGTTCCCCCACGTCCAGGGCGAGTTGACCGACCATGTGGTGACGGCCCTCGGCGTCGGTGACGAAACCGGTGCCACGCTCGCCGGCGGAGGTCAGCACACGTCCGCCGGCGGTGAACTCCAGCCGCCACGGCTGTTCCGTGTCCACCCGCAGCGTCAGTTCGCCGGAGGCCAGCTCCAGCAACGCTCCGTCCTGGCGCACCTTGCCGGCGTCCGCACCCGCGCCGGGCAACGCGAAGTCCGGTCCTCGGCGCACCGATCCGGCGTGGTGGGTGGTCCGCACGCCGATGATCCCCTCGGCCGGGGACCAGCACTCCACGGTGAGCAGCGGGCTGTTGAGGGTCTGCCCGCGCCGGCTCACGTGCTTCACGGGTGCGTACAGGGTCAGCCGGTGGTCGCCGGCGCGGATGTCGGCGACCTCGGCCGCATAGCGGGCGGTGCAGCCCGGACGCATCAGCCAGTAGCCGTCCGTGAACTTCATCGGGCAGGTTCCTCCGTCCGCGCGCGGTGCGCGGTGATCAGGCCCCGGTACCAGTGGTAGCTGTCCTTGGGGGTGCGGTCCTGGGTGTCGTAGTCGATGTGGACCAGGCCGAAGCGCTGGTCGTAGCCGCGCGCCCACTCGAAGTTGTCGAGCAGCGACCAGGCGTAGTAGCCGCGTACGTCGACGCCGGCGGCGATGGCGTCGGCCACGGCGGCGAGGTGGTCGGCCAGGTAGCGGATGCGGTCGGGGTCGTGGACGTGGCCGTCGGGTGAGACCGTGTCGGCCTCCGCGGAGCCGTTCTCGGTGATCCAGATCGGCGGCAGGTGCGGGTAGCGGGCGTGGAGGTCACGGAGCAGTTCGGTGAACGCGGACGGGACGACCGGCCAGCCCATGGTGGTGTGCCGGGTGCCGTACGGGTCCAGCTCGGCCACGCCCACGTCCACGGCGGTGCGCCGCTCGGGGTCGGCCACCCGATGGGGCGCGTCGGCCACGGTGAGGGGCCGGTAGAAGTTGATGCCCAGGAAGTCCAGCGGGGCGCCGATCAGGTCCAGGTCGCCGGGCAGCCGCCAGGGGCCGTCGGCGAGACCGGCCCAGGTCTCGGCCTCATGCCGGGGGTAGCGGTGGGCGAGGAGCGGTTCCGTCCAGATGTCGTTGTGCAGGGTCTCGGCACGTCGCAGGGCGGCGCGGTCCTCGGGCCGGTCGGAGGCGGCGTGGATGCGGTCGAGGTTGAGGGTGATTCCGATCTCCCGGGCGCCCGCGGTGCGCAGCTCATGTACTGCCAGGCCGTGGGCGACCAGCAGATGGTGGGCGGCGGCCAGTGCGCCGCGTCCCTCTTCGGCGCCGGGTGCGTGCCGCCCCTCGGCGTAGCCGACGAGGGCGGAGCAGTACGGCTCGTTGAGGGTGATCCAGCGCTCCACCCGGTCCCCGTAGCGCTCGGCGGCGAGGGCCGCGTACCCCGCGAACGCCTCGGCGGTCTCCCTGACGCGCCAGCCACCACGGTCCTCCAGGGCCTGGGGCAGGTCCCAGTGGTAGAGCGTGACGGCGGGTGCGACACCGGCGGCCAGCAGCTCGTCGATCAGCCGGTCGTAGAAGTCCAGGCCCTTGGCGTTGACCGGCCCGGTGCCCTGGGGCAGCACGCGGGGCCAGGCGATCGAGAACCGGTAGCCGTCGACGCCGAGCCCGCGCAGCAGGGCGATGTCCTCGCGGTAGCGGTGGTAGTGGTCGCAGGCGGTGTCGCCGGTGGCTCCGCCGAGGGTGCGGCCAGGGGTGTGGCTGAAGGTGTCCCAGATGGACGGGCCGCGGCCGTCCTGGTCGTGGGCGCCCTCGATCTGGTAGGCGGCGGTCGCGGCTCCGAAGCGGAACCCGGCGGGCAGGAAAGCAGGACCCACGGAGGGACACCTCGACGAGTGGGAGAGGCTGGGTTGGTGAAGCGCTTCGACGCTGCCACTGCCTGAGATGCGATGTCAATGCCTGGCGGAAAACCCGGCTCCAGTGACTGCAGCCTCTTGTTTCGCCAGAAATTCCTCATTAACTTGCATCTCAATCGAAGCGCTTCGACTGCACCACTTTCCCGTCTCGACTGCCGGGATCCACTCGTCTCTCAAGGGCTTCGCATGACTGATCTGCCCGCGCGCGTCCTGTTCGGCGCCGCCTATTACCACGAGTACCAGCCGTACGAGCGGCTCACGACCGACCTCGATCTCATGGCGGAGGCGAACTTCACCGTCATCCGCGTCGGCGAGTCGGTCTGGTCCACCTGGGAACCGGAGAACGGCCGGTTCGAACTCGACTGGCTGCAACCCGTCCTCGATGGCGCCCATGAGCGCGGCATCTCCGTCGTCCTCGGAACTCCCACCTACGCGGTGCCGCCGTGGCTGGCCCGGCAGTACCCGGAGATCGCCGCCGAGGACGCCACCGGGCGGCGCGCCGCGTGGGGTGGCCGGCAGGAGGTCGACATCACGCACCCGGCCTTCCGTTTCCACGCGGAGCGGGTGATCCGCGCGATCGCGGCCCGTTACGCCGATCATCCCGCGGTCATCGGTTTCCAGGTCGACAACGAGCCGGGCCCCCGGCTGCCGCACAACCACGGTGTCTTCCAGCGGTTCGTGGACGACCTGCGGCAGCGGTACGGCGATGTGGAGACCCTCAACCGCGAGTGGGGTCTTGTGTACTGGTCGCACCGACTGTCCACCTGGGCCGACCTGTGGAAGCCGGAGGGCAACGCACAGCCGCAGTACGACCTGGCCTGGCGGGCGTTCCAGGCCCGGCAGACCACCGAGTTCATCGCCTGGCAGGCCGGCATCGTGCGTGAGTACGCGAGGCCCGGCCAGTTCGTCACCACGTGCCTGGCCTACTGGTCTCCCGGCCTGGAGGACGACGAACTCACCGACAGCCTGGACGTCACCGCGGGCAACCCGTACTACGACATGCAGGACAGCCTCACCATGCCGGAGCCTCCGCACGAGAAGCTGCCGGGGCAGTGGATGTCGTACGGGGCATGGGCGCTGCACCAGAGCGCCGACCGGATCTACTCCTCGCGCCAGGAGCCGTTCCTGATCACGGAGACCAACGCCCAGGCCATCGGCGGCACTTCGGACAACCGGCCCGCCTTCGACGGGCAGTGGCGGCAGGCCGCGTGGGCGCTGGTCGCGCGCGGGGCCCGCATGATCGAGTACTGGCACTGGCACACGCTGCACTTCGGCACCGAGACGTACTGGGGCGGGATCCTCCCGCACAGCGGACGGCCGGGCCGCGCCTACGGTGAACTCGCCCGTTTGGGAGCGGAGTTCGAGCGGGCCGGAGACCTGGTCGCCGGGATCACACCGGACGCCGACATCGCGATGGTGTACTCGGCGCCGAGCAAGTGGCTGATGAACAAGTACCCGCCGCTCGCGGGTCCCGACGGCGGTCCGGACAGGGGCGCGTACGAGGGCATCTTCGACCCGTTCTACCGGGGCGCGTTCGAGGCGGGGCGCCAGGTACGGATCCTGCACGCCCGTCAGTTGCACGACGCGCGCGGCGAACGCCCAGGCCTGGCACCGGAGTCGGCGGCCGAGCTGCACCCCGTGCTCATCGCTCCCGGGCTGTACGTGGCGGGCGACGGGATGCTCGACTGGCTCGGCGCCTACGCGGAGGCGGGCGGCCACCTCGTCCTCGGTCCCCGCACCGGCTACGGCGACCATGAGGCGCGGGCACGCCACGAGGTGACGCCGGCGCGACTGGCGCGGGCCGCGGGCGTCCGGTACGACGAGTTCAGCAACCTGCACGCCGACCTGCCGCTGCGCACCGCACCGGGCAGCCCGCTCCAGCTGCCCGCCGACGCGGTGGCCACCCGCTGGGTGGAGGGCCTGGCCGTCGAGGACGCCGACGTCCTGGCCGAGTACGACCACCCGCACTTCGGGCGCTGGCCCGCCGTCACCACCCGCCGCCACGGCGCGGGCCGCGTCACCTGCGTGGGCACCGTGCCCGGCCGCGATCTGGCCCGCGCCCTTGCCAAGTGGCTCGCGCCCTCCCCGTGCAGCGGCTGGCAGGACCTGCCGGACTCGGTCACCGTCGCCACCGGCACCGCCCCCGACGGCCGGCGCGTCCATGTCGTCCACAACTGGAGCTGGCAGCCGGCCACCGCCCAGGCCCCGGTGGACCTGACCGACGCCCTGGACGGCAGCGCGGTCCCGGCCGGTACGCCCGTGGGGCTCGGCGCCTGGGACGTCCGCGTCCTCGCCGCCGCACCGGGGCCGGCCGCGCAGGACCGGTGACATCCGCCACCGCGGCACCGGAAACAGGCCGACAGGCCGACAGGCCGACAACGAACCCGGCGTCGGTCTGTCGGCACGCCCTGGCCGAATTCATCGGCCCTTCGCGTCCCCGAGCAGGACGTCCTGGTCGCCGCGGAGGCCGGCCCACGCGGTCGTAGCCATCCCATCTCTTCGTCGGGCGTGAGCCGCGCCGGCAGATCGTCGATGCGCTTCGCGGAAGGCAGCCGCGGATCGCGGAAAGGTGCTGGTGCGTGCGGCGCGTGGGCGGACACATGGGATCCCCCTGAGACGGAGCGGTACGAGCTTTCGAAGCGCTTCGATGCTGGTCAGGCGCCAGGCGAGCGTCAAGGGAGCAACGCCGTTCCATCAAGCAGGACATAGGCAGAGCTCCCGACAGCGCCCTGAAGGAATCTTGGAAGCGGCCCTTGTGCGCCTATGGGTGTTCACTTAACCTCACAGCAACATCGAAGCGCTTCGACTACGCATCGCGTCGCAGTGGTTGGATGTCTGCTTTCAGCTCAGCCAGTTCCAGTCACGACACCGCAGCCGACGGCCCACCGCTGGGTGTCCAGATGCGCCATGAAGGGTTGACGCAATGACGCCGAATGCCGCTTCCTCCGGACCGAGCCGGAGAAGCTTCCTCGCCTCCTCCGCGATCGCCACCGCAGCGGTGGCCGGTGGAATGCCGCTGCTCACCGCCTGCGGCGGTTCGGACAACAGCTCGCGCGAGGGCACCACGTCGGGCAAGGCCGCCGACAAGCTGCTCCCGACCTACGTCGCCAGCAAGGTGGCCGATCCGGACATGCCCTCGAAGAACGGTTCGGCGGCCGGCTACACCAGCAAGGTCGACCTCGCGGCCCTCGCCACCTCGGTCCCGGACAAGCTCGGCACCGGCGCCCCCGTCAAGATCATGTCCCCGTTCTGGGGCACCCCGCCGAAGCCCGGTTGCGCCTACTACCAGGAGCTCGACGCGGCGGCGGGTACCAAGGTCACCTGGCAGAACCAGAACGGCATGACCTACGGCCAGAAGCTCGGCGCCGTCCTCGCCTCCACCTCCCTGCCCGACATGGTGGTCGTGCCCAGCTGGGAACTGAACAACAGCAAGATCGGGAGTGCGGTCGCCGCGAAGTGCATGGACCTTGGCCCCTACCTGGCGGGCGACAAGGTCAAGAAGTACCCGAACCTGGCCGCGATACCGTCCGACGCCTGGCGCATGGGCATCTTCGGCGGCGCGCTGCGCGGCATTCCGATGCCCACCGCCCCTGCCAGCATGATCGTGCCCTACTACCGCAAGGACATCTTCGAGAAGAAGGGGTACTCCGTACCCAAGTCGGCCGACGAGTTCCTCAGCTGGGCCAAGGACGCCACCAGCGCCAGGGCCAAGGTGTATGCCTGCGGTGACATCTCCTGGATCGCGGGCGCCGTCTTCAGCGTCGCGCCCAACTGGAACATCGACGACGACGGCAAGCTGCGGTACAGCATCGAGCGTCCCGAGTATCTCGAATCCCTGGCGTGGCTCCGCAAGCTGTTCGACGCCGGCGTGGTCCACCCCGATGACAGGGCGCGCACCGGCGACGAGGGCCAGCGGTTCACCGCCGGACAGATCCTGGTCTGCAAGGGCGACATGTCGTTCTGGTACGTCAAGGCCGCCGAACAGGCCCGGGCCAACCCGGAGTTCCAGATCGACGGCATGGACATCTTCGGCGTCGACGGCGGCAACCCGACGCCGTACGCGTCCGCGCCCGCCAACATCTGGTCGATGATCCGCAAGGGCGCCTCCAAGGAAACGGTCGAGAACGCCCTGGCCGCCGCGAACTTCGCGGCAGCGCCCTACGGCACCAAGGAGCGGATGCTCGTCGACTACGGCGTCGAGGGCAGCCACTACACGGTCAAGGACGGCGTCCCGGTCAAGACCGACCAGGGCAACAGCGAGGTGATCAACGCCTGGGCGATGCTGGCGCACCCGGCGCCCTACGAGGCCCACCCCGACCTCCCCCGTATCGCCCGCGCGCAGGTCGAGTGGCAGCAGCGGATGGGTGCCTTCATGAAGAAGACCTCCATCTACGGCATGACCGTCATCGAGCCGGCCCGCTACGCCAACCTCTCCAGCCAGCTCGAGCAGCTGCAGATCGACTACGTGCGCGGCCACAAGAAGATGTCCGACGTCCAGGACTTCATCGCCAACTGGAAGTCCTCCGGCGGTGACAAGCTGCGCGACTGGTACAAGGAGCTCCTCGACAAGAACGGCAGTGGCAACTGATGTCGCTCACCACCGGGAGCAGGCCGGAGGGGACCCGTCCCCCCGCGGCCGTCGAGGAGCCGGCGGCCGCGGTCGCCGCCGCGGAGGTGACGAAGAGGCGGGCGACGCGCGGGCCGGGCAAGGCCGGCAAGGTCCCGTTCCGGGTCCGGTGGCACCGCGACCGTGCGCTCATCCTGATGACGCTGCCCCTCGTCGCGCTGCTGCTGGTCTTCCACTACGTCCCGCTGCTCGGCAACGTCATCGCCTTCCAGGAGTACGACCCGTACATCGCCGGCAACGGGATCACGGCGATCTTCCACAGCCCGTGGGTCGGCCTGGACCAGGTCGAGCGGATGGTCGAGGACCCGCTGTTCTGGGATGCCACGCAGAACACCCTCGTCCTGTTCGTGATCCAGCTCGTGCTGTTCTTCCCCGTGCCCATCGCCCTCGCGCTGCTCATCAACAGCGTGATCCGGCCCCGGGTGCGGGCCGTGGCACAGGCGATCATGTACCTGCCGCACTTCTTCTCCTGGGTCCTTGTGATCACCGTCTTCCAGCAGATCTTCGGCGGCGCGGGCATCATCGCCCAGACCCTGGAGAGCCACGGCTGGAGCGGCTTCGATCTGATGACCAATGCGGACCTGTTCAAGTGGCTGGTCACCGCGGAGGCCGTGTGGAAGGACGCCGGCTGGGGGATCATCGTCTTCCTCGCCGCGCTCTCCGCCGTCAGCACGGATCTGTACGAGGCCGCCGCCATGGACGGCGCCGGGCGCTGGCGGCGCATGTGGCACGTGACGCTGCCCGCACTGCGCCCGGTGATCGCGCTGCTGCTGGTCCTGCGGGTGGGCGACGCGCTGAGCGTCGGCTTCGAGCAGTTCCTGCTCCAGCGGGACGCGGTCGGCGCGGGAGCCAGTGAGGTCCTCGACACCTACGTATGGAACATGGGAATCCAGAACGGCGACTTCAGTTACGCGGCGGCGGTCGGCCTCGTCAAGGGGCTCATCGGCGTCGCTCTCGTCCTGGGCGCGAACAAGTTCGCGCATCTCCTGGGCGAGCAGGGGGTGTACAAGAAATGAGTCTCGACACCACGCTCATCCGCAGCCTCAAGGCGCCGCCCCGGCCGGTGTGGGAGGAGCCGCCCAGCAAGGCCGGACTCACCGCGAAGGGCGGCCTGCTGCTCCTGTGCTGCCTCGGCGTCCTCGGTCCGCTGTGGATCGTCATCGTCACCAGCCTCTCCCCGAAACCGGTGATCGACCAGGCCGGCGGCCTGGTCGTGATCCCCCGCGGCATCACCTTCGTCAACTACACGGAACTGCTCGGCGGCGGCCAGGTCAGCCGGGCGATCATGGTCTCGGTCGGGGTCACCTTCTTCGGCACCCTGTTCTCCATGGCGGTCTCGGTCCTCGGCGCCTACGGCCTTTCCCGGCCGGGGAGCCTCGGGCACCGGTACTTCCTGATGACCATCATGGCCACCATGTTCTTCGGGGCCGGCCTCATCCCGACGTACCTCCTCGTGCAGGCGCTCGGCCTCACCGACACCTATCTGTCGCTGATCCTGCCGAGCGCGGTCAGCGTCTTCAACGTCCTCGTCCTGCGGGCCTTCTTCATGGGGATCTCGCCCGAACTCACCGAGTCCGCCCGCATCGACGGGGCCGGCGAGCTGCGGATCCTGCTGACCATCATCATGCCGCTGTCGCGGGCGGTGATCGCGGTCATCTCCCTGTTCTACGCGGTCGGTTACTGGAGCGCCTGGTTCAACGCCTCCATCTACCTCACCGACCAGGAGATGCTGCCGCTGCAGAACGTGCTCATCCAGCTGGTCCAGAAGGGCACCGAAGCGCCGACCGGCCTCCAGCAGGCGGTCCACACCGGCGAACTCTCCGCCCTGGGGCTGCAGATGGCCGTCATGGTCCTCGCGCTGACCCCCGTCGCGGTTGCCTCCCCCTTCGTCCAACGCCACTTCAAGAAGGGCATGCTCACGGGGGCCATCAAGGGCTGACCGGCGCCTATTGAGTGGGGGTGCGTGTACCGGTTGGCGACTGCGGGTTCGTCGTGGCTGGTCGCGCAAGTTCCCCGCGCCCCTGAGGTAGATATCCGCACCCCCTATATGAGAGGCATGTCATGCACACGTCCCACCTCGGCAGGCGAGCCGTTCTCGCCGGGGCCGCGGCCGCCGCCGCGCTTACCACCGTCCCCTTCCTCCCGGGGCGGGTACAGGCCGCCGAGTCGGCCGCAACCGGCTACCGCTGGCGCAACGCCGTCATGGGCGGCACCGGGTTCATCACCGGCGTGCTGTTCCACCCGTCGGTGCGAGGGCTCGCCTACGCCCGGACCGACATCGGCGGCGCCTACCGCTGGGACGACCGGACCGACCGCTGGATCCCGCTGACCGACCACCTGGGCTGGGACGACTGGAACCTCCTCGGCGTCGAGGCCATGGCCGTCGACCCGGCCCACCCGAACCGGGTGTACCTGGCCCTCGGCACGTACACCCAGCCCTGGGCCGGCAACGGGGCCGTGCTGCGGTCCGAGGACCGGGGCGCCACCTGGAAACGCACCGACCTCACCGTGCAGTTCGGCGGCAACGAGGACGGGCGGGGATGCGGCGAACGGCTGCTGGTCGACCCACGGAACTGCGACACCCTGTGGCTCGGCACCCGGCACGACGGGCTGCTCAAGTCGACCGACCGGGGCGCGACCTGGAAGGCCGTGAGCTTCCCGGCCAGGCCGAGCGCCACCGGCCAGGGCATCACCCTTGTCGTCGCCGCGGGCCGCAGCGTCTACGCCGGCTGGGGCGACTCCGACGGCACCGCCGACCACCCCAACCTGTACCGCACGTCCGACGGAAGGACCTGGGAGCCCGTCCCCGGGCAGCCCACCGGCACCGCCGCCAAGGTGCCCGTCCGCGCCGCGTACGACCGCCTCACCCGCGAGCTGTACGTGACGTACGCCAACGCCCCCGGCCCCAACGGTCAGTCGGACGGCAGCGTGCACAAGCTGCGTACGGCGAACGGGAAGTGGACCGAGGTCACGCCCGTGAAGCCCGGCGGGGCGACGAGCGACGGCGGGACCGACTCCTTCGGCTACGGCGGGGTCGCCGTCGACGCCCGCCGGCCCGGGACGCTCGTCGTGTCCACCAACAACCGCTGGGCCGAGATCGACACCGTCTTCCGTTCCACCGACGGCGGCCGCACCTGGATGTCCCTGAAGGACACGGCCGTCCTCGATGTCTCCGAGACCCCCTACCTCAACTGGGGCAAGGACAAGCCCAAGTTCGGCTGGTGGATCCAGGCCGTCGGCCTCGACCCGTTCGACTCCGAGCACGTCGTCTACGGCACCGGCGCGACCCTGTACGGCACGCGCGACCTCAAGCGTTGGGCCCCGCAGATCCGCGGCCTCGAGGAGGCGTCCGTGGTGGCGCTCCTGTCGCCTCCGACGGGAGAGGCCCACCTGATCAGCGGATCGCGGGACATCGGCGTGCTCTACCACGAGCGGCTGACCGCCTCACCGTCCCGCGGCATGGCCACGAACCCCGTGTTCGGGTCCGCCATCGCACTCGCCCAGGCCGCGGCCAAGCCCTCGTACGTCGTGCGCACCGGCTCGGGCGACCAGGGCAACGGCGCATGGTCGAACGACGGCGGAAAGACCTGGGAGCCCTTCGCGTCGCAGCCGGCCGTCGCCAAGGACGCGCCCGGCCCGATCGTCACCAACGCCGACGGCAGTGTGCTGCTGTGGTCCCTCGCGCACTGGGACGGCACCGTGTATCCGGCGCACCGCTCGGCGGACAACGGCGCCACCTGGGCCGAGGTCACCTCTCTCCCGAAGGGCGCCGTCCTGGTCGCGGACCCCGTGGACCCTGCGCGCTTCTACGCCTACGACACGACGGCCGGCACGCTCTACGCCAGCACCGACAGCGGCCTGACCTTCACCGCCCGGGCCACCGGCCTGAGTTCGGGCGACGCCGGGTTCCAGCTGGCCGCGGCCCCGGGACGCCCCGGCGACCTGTGGCTCAGCGCCAAGGCGAACGGGCTCTACCGCTCCACCGACGGCGGCGCGAGCTTCACCAAGGTCGGCAGCTGCCGGGCCTCGCACACCCTGGGCTTCGGCAAGGCCGCCAAGGGCGCCTCCTACCCGGCGATCTACATGGCCGGCGGGATCGAGGACTTCAACGCCATCTACCGCTCCGACGACGAGGCGAAGACCTGGCTGCGGATCAACGACGACCAGCACCGGTGGGGCTGGACCGGCGCGGCCATCACCGGCGATCCGCGCGTCCACGGCCGGGTCTACCTCGCCACCAACGGGCGCGGCGTGCAGTACGGGGAGCCCGTCTGATGCCCGGCCTGCATGACACGACACGAGGCCGTCTGCTCCTCGGCGGCGACTACAACAACGGCATCGGCGTCGTCCTCGCCACCCCGATCTCCTCGCCCCCGCCCTGGACGGGCCGACTGCACCCCGACACCCTGCCCGTCACCGAGGACGGCCGCACCGAGTGGTGGGGCGGCCGGCCGGTGCTCGGCGGCCTCCCCGAGCGGGTCGAGGCCGTCCGCCGGGGCGAGGCGCTGTTCGTGCTCCACCACGGACGCGAGCCGGTGACCGTCGAGGTGCCCGGAACCCACCACGATCTGCGGACGGGGACGGCCGTCACCGACCGGGTCACCCCCGGCCGCTACGGCGTGGCGGTGCCCCGGCCATGACCGCGATCAGCCGGGGGGCCGACTCGCACCGACCGTATCGAAGTCAGGACTTCTTCCGGTGACGCGCAGCCCATCGATCTCGTCGCCGGAGAGGACCACGCCCTCAGCCAGGGGGGCGTGGTAGCACCCCCACAATTCCCCCCACCCGTGGAAGGGACACCATGGTCAAAAGCAAGATACGCAAGATCACCATGGCGGTGCTGGCGCCGGCGATGGCTCTCGGTGCCACCGTCGGCCTCGCCTCCGCCCCCGCTTCGGCAGCGGTCTTCAACTCCTGCGACCGTTGGGCAAGCACCAGCCTCGACGGCTACAAGCTCTACAACAACATCTGGGGCTCCGGCGCGGGCAGCCAGTGCCTCTGGGCCAACTCCGGGACCAGCTGGGGTGTCTGGGCCGACCACCCCAACACCGGCGGCATCAAGTCCTACGCCAACTCAACCAAAGCGATCAACAAGACGATCGACTCGCTCGGCTGGCTCACCAGCAACTACAACGTCAGCGTCCCGTCGTCCGGCGCGTACAACACGTCGTACGACATCTGGGACACCGACCACCAGTACGAGATCATGCTCTGGGTCAACTACAACGGAGCCGTCGGCCCGATCGGCGGCTACGAGGGCAACGTCACGCTCGGCGGCCACAACTGGAACGTCTACAAGGGCACCAACGGATCGAACCAGGTGTTCTCGTTCCTGCGGACGTCCGACTCCAACTCCGGCACCGTGG
The DNA here is from genome assembly GCF_024612015.1 of Streptomyces sp. CA-210063. Lineage (NCBI taxonomy): Bacteria > Bacillati > Actinomycetota > Actinomycetes > Kitasatosporales > Streptomycetaceae > Streptomyces > Streptomyces sp. CA-210063. Next base: position 260,208 of record NZ_CP102512.1, on the reverse strand, counting down.
ACATCAAGCCGGTCCTCCAGTGGATCGCCTACACCAAGGGCTGGATGCCCGGCAACGAGACCATCGGCGACGTGCAGTTCGGCTATGAGATCACCTCGTCGTCCGGCGGACTCAACTTCAACACCAACAACCTGACCGTCACCGGCGGCTGACCCGACATCAGGGCCGAGGTCGGTCCGCGTCCTTCTCGGGGGACGCGGTCGACCTCGGCCCGCAGCGCGTTGCAGTCCGCGAATCGCGGGCGGCCAGGATCAGTAGCCGTAGATCATCTTGTAGGCGACCTCCGGGAGGAACTGTCCGGCCGAGGAGCCGGTTCCCACGCCGCAGTTGCCGTCGGACTCGCCCGGGACCTTGATCCACAAGAGCATCTCGGCACCTCCGCCCAGCTGAGTGGGGGTTCCGACACGGCGGCCTGAAGGGTTGCACCACTGGCCGTTGGAGCCGTTGCCGTTGCGGCTGGTGTCCACGACGAACGGCTTGGTGTAGCCGTACCGGGCGCCGAGTTCCCTGTTGACGGCGTTGCCGTAAGCGGTGTTCTCGGCCGTGGTCAGGTAGTTGGAGACGTTGAGCGAGAAACCGTGGGCCTGCCGGAGGCCCGCTTCGTGAAGACGCTGGGCCATGGTCGCCGCGCCCGCCCAGGCCGGGTTGCCGGCGTCGAGGTAGACCCAGGTGTTGGGAGCCTGACGGTTGAACTCGGCGAGCGCTCCGGTCAGCATGCTCTCGCGTTCGTCGATCTGGGCCTGGGTCATGCAGCCGTAGTCCCCCAGGGAGTCCGGTTCGAGGACGACGACGGCCGGGCGGCCCGCGATCCCGCCCGCGAACTGGGCGATCCAGCTCGCGTAGGCGGACGGCGAGGAGGCTCCGCCCGCGGAGTGCCCGCCGCAGTAGTCGCGGTTGTAGATGTTGTAGGCGACGAGGACGGGCAGCTTGTCCCGGGCGTCCGCGGCGCCCACGTACGCGCCGGTGGCCGTGCCGATGGTGCCGCTCCAGGAGCCGAACCAGCGGGCCGTCGGTGTGTTGGCGATGGAGGCGTTGATCGCGGGTGTCCGGCCGTCACCGGGGTTGGCGGCGACCCACCGCTTCGCGCTGGAGTCGGGGTCCACGTAGAACCCGTTGGTCATGGTCGTCGGGTCGGCCGCGTGGGCGGAGGGGGCGGCGGCGAGCGCCAGCGGCAGTGAGGAGAGCGCTGCCACCAGGGTGAGGAGTCTGCGGCGCATGATGGGTACCTCGGCTTTCTGACAGGGGTGCGTCCGAAGGTCGCCGGTGAGCAGGGGGAGCACTCCCATCGGAAGCGCTTCCCACGGCGCAGTCGGTCAGCAGGTCGAGTTGGTCTATGTGAGGAGGCCGAGCCGCCACGGGACCGTGGGGTGGTGGGGGTTGCGTGGTGCGGTCGGTGGACCTCCCGGGGCGTAGTGCGGTCGATGGACCTCTTCAGGGCGTGGACAGCTCGAACCACGTGACGCGGACCGCGCCGCCGAGGCGGCCACCGGCGCGCGACGACGGGAAAGATGTTGTTGGGGTCATGACATATGCATGGGTGGCGTGCTCCTTGCGGCTCGGCCGTTTGCGGTGGCGCAACCCGGAGGTGCCCTGCGGGGTTCGAGTGGAGCGGCTCTGGCGCGTTCGGAATCTCGAATGCAAGTCGAGTTGTCGAGCAAACTGGATGATAGAGGGCCGGTGGACGCCGTCAAGAGCCCTCGCATGATTCGCTGGCTACATCGAAACATTCGAAGCGGCGGCGGGTGAATCACCGCAGCTCAGTTGGGCGGATGCGCCCCGGATGTACCGCATGCTCAGATCTTGGCGTGCAAGGCGTGGCTGGTTTGCCGGTTGTGTTGACATGACGGCTCGCCTCTCTAGTATCCGTGAGGCTCTCAGTTTCCGAATGGCCTCCGAAATTTCGGACCCCCTTGTGTGATCCCCGGGAAAAGGAGCCCCAGGTGCCCAGACGATCAGGCGGACGATTGCTCCGTCTCCTCGCGACGGCTGTGCTGACGGCCACCGCGTTCGTGACGGCCTCCTCTCCACCCACCGCCTCGGCCGCGCCGGGCAGCCCGGCGCTCACCCCACCGCTCGGCTGGAACAGCTGGAACAGCTTCGGGTGCGGGATCACCGAGGCGCAGGTCCGCCAGGCCGCCGACGCGATGGTGTCCTCCGGCATGCGGGACGCCGGCTACCAGTACGTCGTGGTCGACGACTGCTGGTTCGACCCGCAGCGCGACGCGGCAGGCAACCTGCGGGCCAATCCGGCCAAGTTCCCGAGCGGGATGAAGGCACTCGGGGACTACATCCACAGCAAGGGCCTGAAGTTCGGCATCTACCAGGCGCCGGGCGAGCGCACCTGCGCCCAGGCCGTGGGGAGCTACCCGGGGTCCACGGGCAGCAGGGGGCACGAGGCCCAGGACGCCGCCACATTCGCCTCCTGGGGCGTCGACTACCTCAAGTACGACTGGTGTTCCCCCAGCGGTACGCGTGACGAGCAGGTCGCGCGGTTGACGCTCATGCGCGACGCCCTGCGCTCCACCGGGCGGCCGATCGTCTACAGCATCAACCCCAACAGCCTGCACGCCCCCACCGGCGCCACCTACAACTGGGGCGAGGTCGCCGACCTGTGGCGAACGACCGAGGACCTGCTCGACATCTGGCAGAACGGCAACACCAACAGCTATCCGATGGGAGTCGGCAACGTCCTGGACGTCACCGCGCCGCTGGCGGCGCAGGCGGGCCCGGGGCACTGGAACGACCCCGACATGCTGGTCGTCGGCCGTCCCGGCCTGTCCCTGACCGAGTCCCGTTCCCACTTCGCCCTGTGGGCGCTGCTGGGCGCCCCGCTCATGGCCGGCAACGACATCCGCACCATGTCCGCCGACGTGAGCGCGATCCTGCGCAACCCTCGTCTGCTGGCGGTGAACCAGGATCCGCTGGGCGCGGGCGGGCGCAGGGTGCGCGACGACGGCGGCACCGAGGTGTTCGCCAAGCCCTTGTCCGACGGCTCGGTCGCGGTGGGCCTGTTCAACCGGGGAGAGAGCACAGCGACGGTCACCACCACGGCCGCGCAAGCCGGCCTGTCCGGCGGGCCGTTCACCCTCACCGACCTGTGGACCGGCGGTACGTCCAGCACGTCCGGGCAGATCTCGGCGAGCGTCCCCGCGCACGGCGTGGCCGTGTTCCAGGTGACCGGGGGCAGCCCCCAGACCGCCACGACCTCGCGGCTGCGCGGCAACGCTTCCGGCCGCTGCCTGGACGTGGACAACGCCTCCACCGCGGCCGGGGCCACCGTACTCATCTGGGACTGCCACACGGCCGCCAACCAGCTGTGGACCACGTGGGCCGGCGGCGAGATCCGCGTCTTCGGCGACAAGTGCCTGGACGCCTACGACCAGGGCACCACCAACGGCACCCGGGTCATCACCTGGCCCTGCAACGGCCAGAACAACCAGAAGTGGACCGTCGGCTCCGACGGGTCGATCCGCAACGTCCATGCCGGGCTGTGCCTCGACGCAGACCGGGCCGGCACCGCCAACGGAACGCCGCTGGTCCTCTGGACCTGCAACGGCCAGGCCAACCAGCAGTGGACCCGCGCGTGAACAACCGCGGCTTGAGCACCCGCTGGCGGCCTCCGACACGGCTGCCGCAACCGTCGGCGCCGCTGCCGTGACCCCCGGCTGCGGCAAGGCACCCGCACTGACGAGCGGTACGCACACGACTGGCGACGCCGGTCTGTGCGCCGGGTGAGCCGGAAGCCGGTGTCGGAGCCCCAGCCGTTGTTCTGGACGACGCTTCCTCCGTCGGCTGCGAGAATGGCGGCGGCAGCAGGCGAGGGGAGGGGGAAAGGCGACCGTGCCGGACAACCGAGCGGGAAGACCTTCGGCGGAGGACCACGGTGAGCGCGGCGGGGGACCCGCATCCGTGACGATCGCTTACATCGCCGAGTCCGCGGGCGTCTCCGTGCCCACCGTGTCGAAGGTGCTCAACGGCCGGTCGGGCGTGTCGGACGAGACCCGGACCCGCGTCCAGGAACTGATCCATCAGTACGGTTACCGCAAGCCCCCGAAGAGCCGGAGCAACCTGGTGGAGCTCGTGTTCCGCGAGCTGGAGAGCATGTGGGCCGTGGAGATCATCCGCGGTGTCGAGCGCGTGGCCCGCAGGAACCGGATCGGTGTGCTGGTGTCGGAGTTCGGTCTCCATGACACGGTGGGCATGACCATGGACGACACGGTCGGCCGGCGCCCTCGATGTGTCCTGTCGGTCGCGCAGCTCTCGGAAGCCGAGCGGGACCAACTGGCGGCGAAGGGCATCCCGTTCGTCGTCTTCGACCCGATCGACGAGCTGCCCGACGACGTTCCGTTCGTGGGTGCCACGAACTGGAGGGGCGGTCAGGCGGCGACCCGGCATCTGGTCGACCTGGGGCACCGGCGCATCGCCATGATCAGCGGGCCTGATCACTCCTTCTGCCTCGCACGGCTGTCCGGCTACTATTCCGCTCTCGCGGAAGCCGGACTGCCGATGGAACCCGGCCTGGTGGTGAAGACCCAGCTCACCCGCGACCACGGTTACGTCGCGGCGCGGGCGCTGCTCACCGGCCCCGATCGCCCCACCGCCGTGTTCACCGCCAACGACATGCAGGCGCTCGGTGTCTACCAGGCCGCGCGCGAGCTGGGACTGCGCATCCCGCACGATCTCAGCCTGGTGGGTTTCGACGACGTACCGGCCGTGGCCTGGATGGATCCGCCCTTGACCACGGTCCATCAGCCGCTGGCCGAGATGGCGGCGGCCGCCACCGAGCTGGCTCTGGCGCTCGGCCGCGGCGAGGAAGTGCCGCAAGTGGGACTGGAGATCGCGACCACCCTCACGGTCCGGGAGAGCACGGCTCCGCCGAAGGAGGAGTGAGGGAGCCTGGGGACAGGCGTGCCCTGGTTGCCGGGGAGGTGGCAACCAGGGCGAGGGGCCGGTCGGTCAGGAGGCTGTGCCGGTGACCGAGCTGCCGGACTTCGTGACGTGGTACGTGACCGTGGCGCCGCTGTAGAAGTGGAAGACCAGCGTCGCCGGTTCCCCGTCGCGGAGCGCGTTGAGGAACTCGGGAGTCAGGATGATCGTGCTGTTCGGGTAGTCCGGCGAGAAGGCCTTGTTGAACTCCTGGTACGGAGTCCAGTCGGTCTGGCCGGCATTGGTGCCGTCGGCGTACGTGGCGTGCATGGTCGCCAGGTCGTTGCCCCGGTACTGGGTGGGAACGGCGAATTTCTCGACAGTGCCGGTGGCGTCCGACACCACGGGAACGTCGTTGGTGACGATGTCGATGTTCCAGGGCAGGCCGCTGGTGAACCGGGCCTGGACGGTCGAGTTGACGCCGTAGGCGCGGTTGCCGACCAGGCGGGTCAGCGCGCCGGCGGTGAAGGTCAGCTGGTTGCCGGAAACGGTGTAGTCCCGTCCCGCGGCCAGCTTGGTGTCGCCCTGCCACACCCCGCGGAACTTGGTCCCGTTGAGGTTCAGGGTGAGCGACTTGGCCGTGACCGGGCTGGACTTCGGCACGAAGACCTTGTCGAAGGAGGCCGTGCCCGAGCGGGTGGTCCAGCTCGACTTGATCCAGTTCATCAGGGCCGGGTCACGCCATTGCAGGGTCTCGCGGTTCAGGTACGAGAACGGGTCCCACAGGGCGGTCGTGAGGCCGTACTTGCGCCCCGCGTATCCCACATGCTCGAAGTACTTCAGCGCCTCGCCCCGCTCGACGCGGGAGGGGTGGAAGTGGTTGGGCCACTCGAGCAGGCCGTACTCGCCGATGTAGAGCGGGATGCCCTTGGCGACGAAGGTGTTGTGCATGTTGGCGAAGGTGTCGTCCAGGTGCTTCTGCGCGGTGGCGTCGTAGTGGGTGCCGCCCGCGACGTTCACGCTGAACGGGTACCAGCTGTAGAAGTGCACCTGTGCAATGAGCTGATCGTCGTTCAGCGCGGTGATCGTCTTGTACAGGTCGTCCATGAAGGCCTGGTCGGGGCTGCCGGCCGGCGTGGTCAGGCTCAGCAGGCGGTTCGCGTTCGCGCCGCCCGAGGCACGGACCACGGAGTGGAACGACGTCTGCAGCTCCCTCAGGTACTGGAACTTCTGCGCATCCGTGGCGCCGGCGAAGCTCGGCTCGTTGATGCCCTCGAAGACCAGGGTGCGCGGCGCGTCACGGAAGGTCGTGGAGATCTGGGACCAGGTGGAGTTGAACCGGGCCATCACGTTGTCGTGGTCGCTCGTGATCTTCTCGACCCACTGCCACGAGTCGTGGTGGACGTTGAGCACGACGTACAGGCCGCTGTCCAGCGCCCAGCCGACGAGCTGCTTGACGCGGGCCATGTAGGTGGCGTCGATGGTGTACGGGGCGGTGGTGGACTGGTGGGCGCTCCAGGTCACCGGGATGCGGACGCTGCGGTAACCCTCCGAGGCGACCTTCTCGAACGTCGCCTTGGTGGTCTGCCCGTTGCCCCAGGAATCCTCGTTGGGAATGGCGTCCAGGGTGTTGCCCAGGTTCCAGCTGGGTCGCATCGCGGCGACGGCGTCCATGGCGCGGGCCGGAACTCTGAGGGTGGACCCTGTCGGCTCCGCCGTGCCGTCGGTCGCGGCGGTCGAGGTGCCGCCCGCGAGTCCCAGCATGACGGCGAGCACCAGGAGCAGGGAGGCCAGGCGGCCGGGGCCGCGGCTTCGGTGGTGTGCGGGGTGCCGTATGTCCTTCATGTGTCGTCCCTTTCGGTCGGTCGTGACCTTCGGTCGGTTCAGCTTTCGAGAGGCTCGTAGTCGAACCAGTCGAAGTGGACGGTGCCTGCGGTGGCGTACATGCCGATGACCCGGCCGGTGAAGCCGCCGGCGACCTCGGTCGACAGGGAGCGGCCGTCGAGGGCCGCGAACTCGGTGAACGTGCCGTCGGGTTCTTCGATGCCGAGGGAGACGACGTCGGGTCCGGTGCACGGTCCGTGCGGAGGCGGCGGGTCCGTGATCGTGACGGCGAGCACCAGCGGCCCGGCGGGTACGGAGCGTTCGGCCACGACCGTGTGCAGGGAGCCGACCCGCGCGATCACTCGCACGTCCGTCCCGGACGCCTCGACCGCGTAGTGGTGCCGCTCGTCCAGCCGGACGGCGAGGCCGCCGCGCCCCTGCTCCGGGTCGACCAGGGTGCGGGCCCGGCAGGTGAGGTGCTGCTGGCGCCGGCCGGTGAACACCACGTCGGGCTCGTCCAGGGAGCCGCCCCGCGCGCGGAGTGTCAGCCACCCGGGGCGCTCCTTGGTGGTGCAGAGCTCGGCGGGGCGGTCCCGCACGGAGATCCAGGTCGGCCCGAGTTCGCTGAGCTCGAAGTCGTCGCGCCGTTCCTCGGCGGGAGCGGGGGAGAGCGGCCAGGGGGGCGCGGACAGGTCCAAGGTGACCTCACCGACGACCGGCCAGCCGTCCACCCAGGTCACGGGAGCCAGGAAGGTCTCCCGGCCGAGCACGTGCCAGCCGGGGGTGCCGCCGCGCGGTCGTACGCCGAGGAAGACCATCCACCAGGAGCCGTCGGGCGCCTGGACCAGGTCCGCGTGGCCGGTGTTCTGCACGGGGTGGTCGGTGCCGCGGTGGGTGAGGATCGGGTTGGCCGGGCACGCCTCGAACGGGCCCTGGGGCGTGCTACCGCGGGCGATCGACACGCCGTGGCCGCGCTCGGTGCCGCCCTCGGCGATGAGCAGGTACCAGTAGTCGCCGATCCGGTACAGGTGCGGCGCCTCCGGGGCCTTCGCGCCGGGGCCGCCGGACCAGAGCCTGTGCGGGGTTCCGTACGTCTCGCCGGTGGACGGGTCGAGGCGGACCTGCGACACCCCCGCGACCGTGCACCAGCAGGTGCCGTCCTCGTCCCAGGCCAGGTCGGGATCGATACCGGGCACGCCTGGTGCCGGGATGGGATCCGACCAGGGTCCGGCCGGGTCGGTGGCCGTGACGATCAGGTTGCCGCCACCCTCGCTGCAGTTGGTGACGATCAGCCAGAATCGGCCGTCGTGATGGCGCAGGGTGGGGGCGTAGATGCCGCCTGAGGACGGCATGGAGGCCGGCAGACGCAACTGCTCCGGCCGGTCCAGTACGTTGCCGATCTGCCGCCAGTTCACCAGGTCGCGGCTGTGGAAGAGCGGTACGCCGGGGAAGTACTCGAAGCTGGAGCAGGCGAGGTAGTAGTCGTCGCCGACCCGGCAGATGCTCGGGTCGGGATGGAGCCCAGGGAGCACGGGGTTGGCGGCGCGGGCGGGAGGGTTCTGAGCGGGCACCCTTGTTCGTCCTTTCGTCGGGTGAGCACCAGGGCCGCGCTCAGGGAGCGTCCGGCTCGGTGCGGGTGATGCGGAGCAGCGCCGCGGACGGCGCGGTGGGCAGGGTCACGGTGAGGTCGGCCGTGTCCGGGTTCCAGACGGCAACGGCCTGACGTGCGGCGGGGTACAGCACCTCGACAGACGCTGCGCTGCCCGCCCGCTCGGACAGCCGGAGGGTGGTGGTGGCCTCACCGCCCGGGCGGCGCCAGACGGTGAGGTAGGTGGTGGTGGGGGTGTGCAGGGCGAGAGCGATCCAGGGGTCGCCCCAGGCGGGCAGCCCCAGTGGCCAGGACGGCACGGCCCGGGGCAGGTCGGCGCGGATGGCCTTGTACACGGCGACCGCTTCGTGGACCAGGGCGCGGGCCTCGGGCCCCAGTTCCGGCAGGCGGCCGGAGAGGTGGATGCGGCCGAGGAGGGCGCTCGCCAGGGTGAAGGCGACCTCGTCGAGGGAGTCCTCCGGCTGCGGATAGGCCCAGACGGCGCCCTGCTCCGGAGTGACGGCGGTGGGTGCCGAGGCCGCGATGGGTGCGTAGAGCCGCAGGTTCTGCTGGTCGCTGGTGGACTGCAGTTGCAGCCGGGACAGCATGGCGTGGTCCCAGCGCATGCCGCCGGAGGCGCAGTTCTCCACCACCAGGTGCGGGTACCGGTCGAGGATGCCGTCGAGCCAGTCGAGATGCGCCCGGTTGTGGCCGAGCAGGCCGGCGCCCGGGGTCTCGCCGGGGTGGGAACTGGTGCCGGAGCCGGGGTCGATGTTGTGGTCGAGCTTGAGGTAGCCGACGCCCCACTCGCCGACCAGGCGGTCCACGACCTGGTCCAGGTGGGCGCGGGCGGCCGGGTGGCGCAGGTCGAGGTGGTGCCGGCCGGCCTCCGTGACGCGGACGCCGTCGCGGCGGAAGAACGCCTCGTCGGGCAGGGACGTGGCCATGGGGCTGCGTACGCCGATCACCTCCGGCTCCAGCCACAGGCCGGGGACCATGCCGCGCTCCCGGATGCGGTCCAGCACCTCGTGGATCCCCTTCTCCCCGGGGAAACGTGAGGCGGCCGGTTCCCAGGCGCCGACGGTGGTCCACCAGCCGCCGTTGTCGCCGTCGTACCAGCCGGCGTCGATCACGAAGTACTCGGCGCCCGCGTCGGCCGCCGCGTCGATGTGCGGCAGCAGCTTCTCGGTCGTGGGGTCGCCCATCAGGCAGTTCATGTAGTCGTTGAAGATGACGGGCAGGCGCTGGTGGTCGGTGTGCGGGCGGCGCTGGGCGCGGCGGTAGCGGGTCAGCGCGGCGAACGCGGCGTCCGGTCCGCCGTCGGCGCTGAAGGACAGGGCGGCGGGTACGGTGCGGAAGACGGCGCCGGGTTCCAGGGAGTGCCGCCAGCCGTGGTGGGTGTCGGTGGGTCCGAACAGCGCCGCGTAGGCGGCCTTGTCCCGCTCTTCGCATTCCCAGCGCCAGCCCCCGCCGTTGTGCTCGATCTGCCACACCCAGGTGCGGCCGGTGATCCGGTCCGTCAGGCCGCCCATGGGGAGGTGCCCACAGCTGGACCAGGTGCCCTGTCCGTTCAGGGTGAGGCCGGCTCTGCCGTTCGCCTGGATCACGCGTCCGCTCTGGGCCGGTGTGCTCAGGCGCATCGGCTGTCGCCGCCAGCGGCATTCGGTGAGCCAGTCGTTCTCCGCCATCAACAGGTCCGCGGCGTCGAAGGCCGTCGGCGCCTGCGAGGTGAGGCAGCCCACCGCGAGCGAGCTGACCGACTCCAGGTGCAACGTGGCCTGCCCCTCGTTGCGCAGGGTCACCTCGCTGCGGAGCACGGGGATGCCGTCCGGGGAGCGGTAGGTGACCTCCGCGGCCAGCCCGGTTTCCGGATCGTGGAGGTGCACGGTCAGGGTGTGCCAGTCGCCGTCGCGGGCCGCGCGGTGGGACCGGTGACGCAGCCGCCCGCCGAGATCGGTGCCCACGAGGCGGTTGCCCGACCAGCCACGGCCGTGGCCCGCGGCCGTCACCTCCACCAGGGGCAGGGAAGCACCGGGGATGCTCTGCGCTTCGCCGGGCAGTCCGAGGTGCGTGAGGCGCGGGCTGCCGTCGCCATCGAGGACGATCTCGAGGGTAAGGGCCCCGTGCCCCCAGTGGAAGGTTCCTTGTCCCTTGGCCATGGCGGCCCTTTCCAGGTCAGTGCCCGCGCAGAACCGCGCAACCGCCGGGCGGCAGTTCGTGCGCGACGGCATCGGTGAGCAGGTCGTGGGCGGGGGCCGGCAAGGGCACGGTCTCGGGGGTGTGGTTGAGCAGGACCTGCCAGCGGCGGCCGTCGGCCGCATGGCGGATGACGGCTTCGACACCGGGCGGCAGGCCCGGCACGTCCGGTTCGACGCCGGCCTCCTTCAGCAGGCGGCCGACCAGGGCGGCGTAGTCGGCGTCCTCCAGGCGGGTGGAGAGATACCAGCCTTGTCCGGCGCCGAAGCGGTGCCGGGTGAGGACGGGGCTGCCCGTGAGCATGCCGTGGGTGTAGGTGGCGAGCGTCTCTGCGCCCTCGGCGCGCAGGGACTCGCTCCAGACCGTGCCGTACGACCCGTCCGACAGGGTGATCCGCTCGTCCTGCCGCAGCGGCCGGTATTCCTCGACGCGGATGCCCAGCGCCGCGCGCAGGGGGGCGGCCGGGTAGCCGCCGAGGCGGGCGTGAAGGCGCTCGTCGGCGGCGGCCGCCAGGCCGGGTGCGCCGGGGTACTGGTCGCAGGTGACCACGTCGAGTTCCCGGGCGAAGACCCACAGGTCCACGTTCTGGTAGGCGGGGAGCATCAGGTTGGTCGTCACCGGCCGGTCGCTGTGCGCGCGGATCGCGTCGCGCTGCTCGCAGTAGGCGGCGATGATCTCGTCGGACCAGAAGCGGTGGAAGTCCAGTGCCTGGCCGGGGTTCTTGTGCCACTGCGTCGCGCGCGGCGGCAGCACCTGCTCCCAGGAGGTGTAGCGCTGGCTCCAGAAGGCCGTTCCCCAGGCCTCGTTGAGGGCGTCCAGTGAGCCGTGGCGGGCACGCAGCCACACCCGGAAGGCTGCGGCCGTGTGTTCGCAGTAGCAGAGCGTGCCGTACTCGTTGTGCACGTGCCACAGCGCGAGGGCGGGGTGGTCGCCGTATCGCGCAGCGAGCGCGGAGGCCATCCGGCGGGCCGCGTCGCGGTAGGCGGGGGCGGCGAGGCAGTACGTGTCGCGGCTGCCGTGGACGAGGCGGGTGCCGTCGGGCCGGACCGCCAGCGCGTCGGGGTGGGCCAGGGTGAACCAGGGCGGCGGGGACGCGGTCGGGGTGGCGAGGTCGACGGTCACGCCGTTCGCGTGGAGGCGGTCGATGTGGGCGTCGAGCCAGGCGAAGTCGTAGCGCCCTTCCTCCGGTTCGAGCAGGGCCCACGAGAAGACGCCCAGCGTGGCCAGGTTGACCCTGGCCCGGCGCATGAGCTCGTCGTCCTCCTTCCAGACCGGCTCGTCCCACTGCTCGGGGTTGTAGTCCCCGCCGAAGGCGAGGCCGCCCAGGCGGTCGGTGATGCTGCGTGCCGACATGACGGTTGCGGCCCTTCCCCTAGGAACTGTCGAAGCGCTTCGCCTGATGGGGAAGGTAACGGACTTGTTTCTTGCGAAACAAGAGCCTGAACACAAGGAAAGTTTCTTGAGCAGGGGCCAATTGGCTGCCGACCAAGGGTAGAGGTGGAGTCGATGCGCTTCGACAACTCACGTACATACGAGGACGGCGGGATCAGCGCGTTCGGCTTCGACCGGGGTGGCCGGCGCGGTGGCGAGGCCCGACCGGGGAGTGCTCGAGATCGTCGAGCGTGTCGCGGTTGCGGAGATCAGTGCGACGTCCAGGCCCCGGGAGCCAAAGGTACGGGCGATGGCCTAGCCCAGCCCCGATGGCCCCGCCGTCCAAATCCCTGCGCAGCAACGCCGAGCGCGCCCGGGAGCGGATCATCGCCGCCGCGCGCAGGGTGTTCGCACGCGAGGGCATGGGCGCCTCGGTGGCCCGCGAGGCGGGGATGGGGACCGCCACCATGTTCCGCCGCTTCCCCGCGAAGGAGGAGCTGGTCGACGCGGTCGGTGTCCCGCGACCGGACCGCGTGACGGGGGTGTGGTACGGCAAGGCCCATGGCGGGACTTGGCGAGCGACGCCATTTCGCACGCGGACCTCGCCGGCACCGACCTACGCGCTTGCGCATGCCGGTGAGCAACGGACGTTGTGCCCGCTGACGGGATCACCGACAGGTGATCGGCGGGATGCCGACGCCGTCGGCGAGATCGACTGGGACATCGCCGTGGACTCAACCATCGTGCGGGCCCGTCAGCATGTAGCCGCGCTCGCACCGCACCACCACCGCCGGCCCTTGCGTAAAAGGAGCAAGGCACCGAGAAGCACCCAACGGCCGTCATTGTTGTGCGCAGTTGCCGGTCGCCGGCCCTTGAATCGGGCATGGTCGTTCTGCCGCCACCCCTGCGGCGACGTTCTCGGCGGCAACCGTCTTCGTGCGGCGGCTGAGATCCGCAGCAGCTCTCCGAATCGACATCGCCGTGATCACTCGGTCACCATCCCTCTGATCACCCGGTGTGGTCAGGGCGCAGCCACGAGGCGATCCAGCGACGGCGCCAGAACCGGGGCAAGCGCCTCGGCGTACGCCTCCGAGACGTGGCTGTCGTCGCGGTAGACGGCGGTGTCGGCGACGACCACGGGGCAGATGCCGGTGCGGGGGGCACAGAGCCAGGAGGTGGGGTCGATGACCGTGGTGGCCGTCGTGGATGCGGCGGTGCGGATGGCTGCGCCGCGGGTCGTGTCGCGCCTCGGGTCCGGCACGTGGTTCGCGCAGGCGCGTAGTTGCAGGGAGTTCCTGGCGGCGCAGTCGATCGGGTCCCCCTTGGGCCATGGCGTGTCGAGCAGGGCTGCGACCCGGGCGCCGGAAGTGCCCAGGTCTCGGAAGGTGCTCTCGAAGCCGGTGGTCCACTGCCGGAGCGGGTCGGCGGAGGGGCGGGCCGGGTCTCCGGCGTCCGAGGAGGAGACGACGACCAGGTCGGGGCGCAGGGTCTTGATCCTTGCCATGGCGTTGGAGCGCCAGGTGTCGCAGGCGGTGTACGGCTTGTGGCCGTTGACGATGGTCACGTCGGCGACCTTGCAGGACGCCTTCGTCAACGAGACCAGCTTCCAGCCGCGCGTCGTCGCGAGCCGTTGCAGGGCCGGGAACCACTGCGCCGCGTGGGAGTCGCCGAAGAGGACGACCGTACGGGAGGATGACCGGTTGCCGTAGACGCAGGGCGGGGTGCGGGTGGTGGCGTAGCCGACGTGGCAGCCGTCCCGGTAGACAGCGGAGCGGGAGGACTTCACCTTCGGCAGGGGCGGGGCGAGGTTGCTCGGCAGGGCGGTGGGGGACGACCTCAGGAGTTCGGTGAGACGTGCCTGCGGGGCCGGTGCGTCGGAGAGGGCCCGCGCCAGCGCGGGCGCGGGGTCGCCCGCCTCGATCGTCGGCGGGACCGCCGTCGCCGTCAGGGACAGCGCGGAGACGCCGGCCGACAGCGCGGCGCCGAGAACCAGGGCGCGGCGGGGGCGCCTGCGGAAGGCCCGGTGGAAGCGGACCGGGTTCTCGACGAGGCGCAGGGTCAGCCACGCCAGTCCCAGCGCCGCCGCGGACAGCCCGAGCGCGAGCGGCACGTCGGCCGTGCCGTCGGCGCGGCCCAGCGCCGCCGGGGCTATGACCAGCAGCGGCCAGTGCCACAGATACCAGCCGTACGAGAGTCCGCCGAGCCACACCAGCGGTCGCCGCCCCAGCAGCCACCCGACGCCGTGCGGGGCGGGCGCGCAGCCGCCGGCCAGGACGAGCGCGGTGCCGGCGACCGGCAGGAGGGCGTGGTAGCCGGGGAAGGGCGTCTCGGCGTCGTACCAGACCGCTGCCAGCGTGACGCAAGCCAGGCCGAGCCAGGTCAGCGGGGCCGCGAGGGCGGCGGGCAGCCGTTCAAGCCGGCCGGTGGCCAGCGCCAGAAGCGCACCGGCTCCCAGTTCCCAGACACGGGTGAGGGAGCCGAAGTACGCCCACGGCGCCGAGGAGTTCGTCATCAGAACGCCCGCCGCGAACGACGCCAGGCACAGCACTCCGAGCGGCACCGCGACCAGTCGGCGCCGACCGCGGGCGACCCGCCAGGTGAGCAGCAGGAGCAGCGGCCACACCAGGTAGAACTGCTCCTCCACGGCGAGCGACCAGAAGTGCTGGAACGGTGACGGCGGGCTGTTCTGGGCGAGATAGTCCGTACCGGCCGCCGCCAGGCGGAAGTTGACCGCGTACAGCGCGCCGGCGAGGGCGTCGCCCGCGTACTCGGCGAGCCGCGCCTTCGACAGGAACAGCCACGCCCCGCCCAGCGTGACGGCGATGACCAGGGACGACGCGGGAAGCAGCCGCAATGCCCGACGGGCGTAGAAGGAGCGGACCGACACCCGGCCGGTGGTGGCGAGTTCGCGCAGCAGCAGCGACGTGATGAGGAAGCCGGAGATCACGAAGAAGACGTCGACACCGATGTAACCGCCGCCGACCTGGGACACACCGGCGTGGGAGAGCACCACCAGCCCGACGGCCACCGCGCGCAGCCCCTGGATGTCGAGCCGCAGGGCGTGGCCTCGGGGCGGTGCGGATCTGCCGCTCGCCGGGACGGTACGTGTCTCGGCGGACGCGATGCTCGGCATCAGGGGGTGACTCCTCGGGGACGACATGGTTCGGCCAAGAAGACCTGTCCGGCCGCCCCACGGGGTTCCGCTGTTGTCCCCCAACTTCACCTCAGCTGTGAAGGTTCAACCGCGCGAAACTATCCGTTCACCCCCATTCAGCCCGGTGACAAGAAACATCGAGCCCGTTGAGCGTTGCCGAGCGCCGCGGAGAGAGCGCGGCTGACCGTGTGCCGGGGTCAGCGACTGCTCATCCCTGGGTGGGCGTCGGGCGGGTGTGGTCACCGAAGGACCGGCACGCAGCTGGGCGCGGCCGGCGAGGACCGGGACGTCCTCGGCGTTCGCCGATGCGGAGGATGCGATGAGGTCGCTCGTATGGCACTGCTTCCTCGGGCAACAGCTCGAATCCATCCGCATGTTGACCAACCAGGGGCATGGACCAGGACTCCCCGCTGTCCTGCCTGTTGGTCGGCCGGCCCACCCTCGGAGGCACCATGAGACTCGCCGTCCTCGCCGCCCTCGAACTGCGCACGGCCCTGCGCTGCACGATGCCGGGCATGACCTCGAAGGAGACGACCAGCCAAGTCGCCCACCATCTGAAGATCGCCGGGTGCCCCGACCAACTGTTCACCGAGGACGCCCTCACGCTGATCCACACCAGCTCGCGCGGCTACGTACGGGCGGTCACAACCTGTCCCTGCAGGCCCTGGGCGCCGCGTTCGCCACCGGCAAGAACCTCGTCGACGAGGCCGCCGTCCGCGCCTCCGTGAGCGAGGTCGTCGGCGACTGACCTTGTTCTTCAGGGTCCGGCTGTGACGGGTGGCCTCCTACTGGCCGACCTGCGGGATCCGGACGACCGCTACCCCTCCCTCCAGATCTACCGTTGTCCGGTTCGGCGGCGCCCCGTCTTCCTCGTCGTCCCGCATCAGCAGTGCCGACTGCCGCTCCTTGAGTTCGTTCTGCTTCCCAGGCGAAAAGCTCGCATGGAGCTGCTCAAACCCGGTCGCCGATATCTGGCCCTGCCGGACGCTGTTCCGCCATGGCAGCAGTCCGGCCCGCCCGGCACGGAGCAGCAGCTGATCCACGAAGGCCACGGCGGTCAGCAGGATGACCAGCCCGGGCAAGGTCATGAAGACGGCGAATTCCATGCCCCCAGTATCCGGACCAGAGGGCGGTGCCGACAGAGCAGACAGATGCGCATCGGGTGGCTGCCGTCCACACAGAGCGGCACGTCGGAATGGCGGCTCGTCTGCAGCTCGAACGGCGCGCTTCACCGCTGGTGCCGTTGGGCCTGCGCACGGCACCGGGCCAGCGCGGGCTCGCTGCCGGCTGGGCGATCCCTCAGGCGGCTCCGAGCTGGGTGTAGCTAGTGCCGCGTCAGCCAAGGTTTGCCCGTCAAGGAGCGGCGTCCGGTGCGTGCTCTCGGCGTGCCGGCCGGAAGTCCTCGTCGATGGACCGGACGTACTTGGGCTTTCGGCCGGTGCGGCGGTGGGGGCCCCTCCCGTTCGAGCGAAGCCGAGAATGGGGGAGCGTGCCGGGCGTCGCGACGGGGCGAACCTTGGCTGACGCGGCACTAGCTCCGGTCCTGTCGGCCGGTGCGCGTTGCGTGGTCAGAGAGTCGCCTGGCGATGCCCTGGATCTCGTGAAGGGCGCGTGGGGGTAGGCGAGTTGCCGGTCCGGTGAGAGCGCGGTGCTGTTGGGGCTTCCTGGCGGTCGGCGCGGTAGGCGGACTCTCGCTTGACTTCTCCGTTGGGAAGCCGCTCTGCGCTCAGTGGCCGGTTGCGGTCGCCTTGCCGCTGTCGGGTTTGCCGGGCAGTCAGTCGCCGGACCGTGGCGATGTCCGGGGCTCTGGAGGGCGCGTTGCCGGCGTCGGACCACGGTGTCACTCCGCGGGCAGCGCAAGCGCCACCTTGCCCGTGGTGCGGCCGTCGAGAAGGTGTCGGACGGCTGCGGCAGTCTCGGCGAGCGGGTAGACGCGGTCCATGACCGGGCTGAGCGTGCCCGCGTCGATGAGAACGGTCAGGTCGCGCAGCCCGTCGGCGTGCTCGGAGGAAATGAAGGTGCCCAACTGCTGGCCGGTGAACGGGGACAGCATCTGTGCGCGGAGCTGCCGGTCAGCGCCGCCGAGCCAGGGGCCGTTCGTCTCGCCGCCGGTGATGACCAGCCTGCCGTGGGGCGTGAGGGCGCGGCGCAGATCCCCTAGACCGCGGTTGCCCGCGATGTCGATGATGACGTCGTAGCGTCGTGGGCCGGCCAGGAAGTCCTCGCGCGTGTAGTCGATCACGTGGTCGGCGCCCAGCGCTCGTACGGCGTCGAGCTTGGGAGTGCTCGCGACGGCCGTGACCCGGGCGCCGAAGGCATGGGCGAGTTGGACGGCGAAGGTGCCTACGCCGCCGGCGGCGCCCGTGATCAGGACCTGCTGGCCCTCCTGGACACTGCCCTTGTCGCGAACCGCCTGGAGCGCGGTGAGCGCGCTGACGGGTACCGTCGCCGCCTCCTCGAAGGTCAGTCCGGTCGGCTTGGGAGCGATCCTGTGGGGACGGGTGGCGGCGTATTCGGCGAACGCGGCCACTGCCGTGCCGTAGACCTCATCGCCGGGCGCGAACCCGGTCACTTCGGGGTCGACCGCCTCGACGACACCGGCGATGTTGCGGCCGGGGTTGGGGAGCTTCGGCCTGCGCAGCCCGCTCACGGGCCGGATCGCGTACGGCAGACCGGCCATCATGTGCCAGGTGCCCCGGTCCACGCTGGAGGCGCGCACACGTACCAGTACCTCGGCCGGCCCGATGCTGGGCCGGGCGAGCCGCGCCGCGCGCAGCACGGCTTCCGGTTCGGCGCCGTAACGCTCCTGCACGACGGCCGCCATCGTCTTGGTCCCACTCGTGGTCGCGATCGGCTCGCTCATGTTCCGCATCGTCATTGCTCCCGTTCCGTCTGCCGCATACTTACGCCGTAAGTCAGACTTACGGCGTAAGTAGAGCACTTACGGCGTAAGCTCGTCAATGCTGGGAGACCACGAGAGGAAGTGATGTCCACCGTGACCCGAGGTCCCGTCCGGCAGCCGACCCGCGAGACGCTCACCCGGCAGCGGGTGCTGCACGCCGCCGTCGAACTCGCCGACGCCGGCGGCATGGAGACGCTCAGCATGCGCAAGCTCGGTGAGGCGGTCGGAGTCGAGGCAATGTCCTTGTACAACCACGTGGCCAACAAGGAGGACCTGATCGACGGCATGGTTGACCTGGTGTTCAGCGAGGTCGAACTGCCCACGCCGGGTGACGGCTGGCGACAGGCGATGCGACAGCGGGCCATCTCCATGCGCCTCGCGCTGTCCCGCCACCGCTGGGCCATCGGGCTGATGGAGTCACGGGCCACTCCAGGCCCGGCCACTCTGCGTCACCACGACGCCGTTCTGGGCTGCCTGCGTCAGGGTGGGTTCTCCCTCCCTCTGACTGCGCACGCCGTCTCGGTTCTCGACAGCTACATCTACGGGTTCGCCCTGCAGGAGAAGACCCTGCCCTTTGACTCCCCGCAGGAGACCGCCGAACTGGCGGATTCCATCATGAGCGGTTTCGGCGATGGTGAGTATCCGTACTTGACCGAGATCGCGAGCGCTCACGTCATGCGTCCCGGGTACGCCTTCGGCGACGAGTTCGAATACGGACTGGACCTCATCCTCGACGGCCTCCAGCAAGCGGCGAGCTGACGAGCCGGCGGCGCACCGGCCGTATCCGGTTCACTGTCCTCTCGAACTGGTGCCGTGGATGAGCCCGAGGGAGCCGGCGCACCACGGGCACCCCATGAGCACCCGATGAGCACTCCACGAGCGCAAGGGCCAATCGGCGGCCGGGTTGCCCGACCCGAGCCCGATCGCGTGATGGCCAACTGTGACCCTCAAATGGCCGACTGAAGTGCTCAGTCACACGTATGGGCGGGCCGCCGTACAGCGCTCTGGCGGCGGCCCGGGTCCTATTGCCTCCTATTCCGCATCCGAATGCGAGGCCTTGCTGAGCAGCCCCTGGCCACCCCGGCGCACTGTGCCCGCCGTTCCATTCCCTGCGCGGCCGTACCCCGCGAACCGGTCGACCACGTCCGCCCGCAACGGCCGGCGGATGGTGCGCCGCAGGGCGAGGGAGAAGGGGATGACCGCGCCGCCGTCACGGCGGCCTTCAAAACGCCCGCTTCGACGCTCCAGGACTCCCGCCACGAGCACCTCACCCACGACGCACGCGGCCGGACGGAGTTCGCGGAGTGGGGCCCATCGACCAGCTGCTCGCCGCGCCGGGCATGGTCTACGACCCGGACACTGACGCCGGAGCCGAGACGTCAAGCCCTCGAACCAGCCGGGCTCCAGCGCTTGGTCCTCGCCGCTGTCGACCCGCACGTCGACCGCGACGTCGGAGACGTTTTGCTGCTGCGCGCCCTGCCGACGTGTTCGTGGTCCAGGTTGGTGTGCACCGTCTCCGGGTTGCTGTGTGGTCCGGCGACAACGCCGGCGAGTATGCGCACCTGGACGGCGAGAACCGTCACCAGGTTGGCGCTGCCTATGGGCCCGCGGGGAGGACCAGGGGACAGGCCGCGTCATCGAGCCGGTCGATGGTGGGATGGTCACCCAGGATGATGCCGAGCCGGTCCGCCTGGATGTGCGAGACGATCGCCACGGCGTCATGAGGGGCCTCGGGAGCGGGCTTGCGGCGTCACGGCGTGCACGGGGGTGGTCGGTGGGGTGGCCGCCAGCGGTGCGGCAGACGCGGCCGATGGCCGCGCTGCAGCTCGGACAGGCCAGTCCGAGTATGCGCTCCTCCAAGCGGCATAGGGAGGGCAGGAGATCACCCCAGGCCCCGATGGCCGCCGCCCAGCTTCTGCCAGGTGCAGCTGCCGAAATAGTCGTGGCGGTCGCCGTAGAAGGCGGCGTACTGCTCCAACGCGCACTCCTCCCGCTCCTGCGCGTGCAGCCAGGCCTGCGCGGCCGCGTGCCGGCGGTCGCTGGGGCCGGGTGGCCCGGCTCCGTCTCGGTGTCCAGGATCGGGTGCGCGTCCGGGTCGGCGAGATCTTCTGAGCCCAGGCGACCGTGGGCCCGAGACCGTTCCACCGGACGCGGTCCGCCCGGCCGCTGCGCCTCCGCGCGCTCCTGCTCGGTCTCCCGCTCACACGGGGCGCAGTACCAGTCGGCTGACCAGGGCCCTCAACCAGCGCGAGTGAACTGGTCCGGCCACGGCGCCCGCGCACAGGGCCGGCATTGGTGGGTGGGGGTTCAGGTGGGCATGCCGGTGAGGGAGAGGAAGTCGGCGCGTGGGCGGGCGTCGTGGGGGAGTGCCGAGGAGGGTGGAGGTGAGGGTTGGAGCCGGTGGCCTGGACTCCGCGCAGGGTCATGCAGGTGTGTTCGGCTCCGATCACGGCGCCGACGCCCTTGGGCTCGAGGTGGGTGTGCGGACAGTCGGCGACTCGCTTGGTCAGGCGTTCCTGGAGCTGAGGGCGGAAGGCGGGGTGTTCGGTTCGGCATAGGCGCGGGCCAGGCCATGCGGTGCCCGGGGTGCCGTGCAGGCTCTCGGTGTCGGTTTGGATGCCGAGCGGGCAGTGCACCGGTCACGGCCTCGTCGAACTGCAGGCCGCGGGGGTAGTACGCCTCAGGATGGGCGCACGCTGGCGTGCGGTGAGGAAGTCGGCTCCAGACGCACGCAGCAGTGACCGGGGCTGGGCGCCAGGCGCGCCTGGAGGCCGCTGTCGACGAGTCCTTCCAGCGCGCCGCGCAGCAGGTGGAGGTTCATGCCGCACACCGTCTGGGTGTGTGCGCGGGCGAGCGCGTGGAAGGGGCAGTTGCCCAGGATGATGGCGTCACCGTCACAGCGGGGTTCGAAGCCGTTCTCCTCCAGCACGGCGAGCAGGTCTGCCTGGCCCGGTCCGGCGAGCTGTGTGCCCAGCTCGTGGGCCTTTCGGTGCAGGACCGCGCGGACCGGCTCACCGGTCGCTTCCGATTCCTCCAGCGCCTGGGCCAGGAGCCGTCCGGCCAGCTCGTAGTGCCGCTCGGGCAGGCTGACGGTGACCTGCTTGTCGGAGCGCCTGTAGAGCTTGGCGGGCCGGCCCGCTCCCGGGCCGGTGCGTCCGCTGCGCCGTTCGTAGACGACGTCGAGCAGTGATTCGTCAGCCAGCCGGTCCAGGTGGAACGCCGCGGTCTGCCGGGCCAGGCCGAGGGCCTCGGCGGCCTCGTCGCGGCTCACTGGTCCCGGCTGGCGCACGACGTGGTCGTAGAGCCTCCTGCGGGTCGGCTCGTCGAGCGCGGCGACGGCGGAGACGCCGGGGCGGGGTGCTTCCTTCGAGTGGTCCACGAACCCCAGTGTAAAACCAATGGCGATTGACTAAAGAAGGTTTCCGCGCTTCTATCGTTAGTGGGAGTTGTCGATAGAAGGAAGGGCGTCATGTCCTCCGCAACCACAAACACCACAAACACCACCCCCACTACATCCGCCGCCTCCCGCCGGGCCATGCTCAGCGATCCCGGCTACCAGGCGTTCGTCATCCTGCGCACCGGGTTCACCGTGGCGCCGATCCTGTTCGGGCTGGACAAGTTCGCCAACCTGTTCGTGGACTGGCCCACCTACCTCGCGCCCTGGATCAACGATGTCGTTCCGGGCAGCGCCCAGACGGCCATGTACGCAGTCGGAGTGATCGAGATCGTCGCGGGCCTTGCCGTCGCGCTCGCCCCGCGCTTCGGGAGCTGGCTGGTGGCCGGATGGCTCGCCGGGATCATCGTCAACCTGCTGACCATCCCCGGGCACTACGACATCGCGCTGCGCGACTTCGGCCTTCTGCTCGGCGCGGTCGCCCTCGCCCGGCTCGCGCAGCGCTACCACGGCAAGCGGCAGTCTCACTGACGGCAGACCGCAGCCGCGGAAGGTCACGAGGCGGGTGGGCGCCTCCATCGGCTCACCCGCACGCGTCGCAGTGGCGGGCTCGGCAACCCGGGACCGGCGATTCACACCCGCGCGGCATCGAGTCGCCGCGCGGTCGTCGGCCTCCTTGTGTGAAGGAGGCCGGAACCCGGTCCGCAGGAGATAGCAGGAGATATCAGGAGATATCAGGTGCGGTGTGCAGAGGGCACCGCCCGAAGTCACGGGAGGGAGGAAGATCATGAGTGAGAACCTGGACCGGCTGGCCGCCCAAGGCGTAGCCGTCTGGCTGGACGATCTGAGCCGGGAGCGGCTCGCGGGTGGCTTGGCCGACCTGGTGGAGGAACAGCGGATGGTCGGCATCACCAGTAACCCGACGATCTTCGCCAAGGCGATCCGCTCGGGTGTCCGCTACGACGAGCAGGTGGCTGATCTCGCCCGGCGCGGGGTTCGGGTCGAGGAAGCCGTCAGGCTGCTGACCGCGTTCGACGTGCGCTGGGCCTGCGACGTACTGCGCCCGGTGTACGAGGCCAGTGACGGTGTCGACGGGCGGGTGTCGCTCGAGGTGGATCCGCGCGTCGCCCACGACACGGCGGCGACGGTCGCCGAGGCACGGGCCCTGTGGTGGCTGGTGGACCGCCCGAACATGTTCGTGAAGATCCCTGCCACGCGGCAGGGCCTGGAAGCGATCAGCACGGCGCTTGCCGAGGGCATCAGTGTCAACGTGACCCTGGTCTTCTCTCTGGACCGCTACGACCACGTGCTCCGCGCCTTCCTGGACGGCATGGGCAGGGCGCATGCGGCGGGCCGCGACCTGACGTCCATCGCATCGGTGGCCTCTTTCTTCGTCAGCCGGGTGGACACGGAGGTCGACAGCCGACTGGACAAGATCGGCACACCGGAGGCACGGAATCTGCGCGGCAGGGCCGCGATCGCCAACGCACGCCTGGCCTACCAGCACTTTGAGCAGGCGGGCGCATCAGACCGATGGAGGGCCCTGGCGGCGGCCGGGATGCGCCCGCAACGCCCGCTGTGGGCATCCACCGGGGTGAAGGACCCCGCCTACGACGACACCCGCTACGTCGACGAACTGGTCGCTCCCGGGGTGGTCAACACCATGCCGGAACAGACCCTGCGCGCGGTCGCGGACCACGGCCGCGTCCAGGGCGACACCATCCATGGCACGTACGCGGCAGCCCAGCGGGTACTCGATGACCTGGAGGCTGTCGGACTGTCCTATGACGACGTAGTGCGTGTGCTGGAGGACGAGGGCATAGCCGGGTTCACGACCTCCGGCAACGAGCTCTTCGAGCAACTGGAAACCGAACTGCACACCAAGGGCGCCGCCGCCTGAGGCAGCCGGTCGCCGACCGGACCATCCGGGCGAAGCAGCCTCCTGCGACCACGCTCGGCAGACACGCCGGCAAACACCGGCCGAGCGTCATCGACGACGGGCTGACGATGGGCTCCAGGGCGGCAGGGTCACGGACCAGCTCGCAAACGGACCGCCGTCGCTCTGCGGGCGCAGCCAACGCAGCACGGGAGAGGACATGGCCGCGAACACGGGACCTGTGATCGTCGGAGCCGGCCTGGCTGGTGCGAAGACAGCTCGAACCCTCCGGGAAGAGAGCTTCGACGGCCCCATCGCGCTGCTCGGCCAGGAGAGCGAGCGCCCCCACGAACGGCGGCCGCTGTTCAAGGGCTACCTGCTGGGCAAGGACGAGCGGGAGACGGTCCACGTCCACCCGCCGCAGTGGTTCTCCGAGCACGACAGCGACCTGCGCCTGGGCACCACCGTCACAGCGATCGACCCGGCCGGACATGACGTGACCCTCGCCGACGGCAGCCGCATCGGCTACGCGAAGCTGCTGTTGACCACCGGGTCCTCACCGCGCCGCCCGCCAGTGCCCGGAGCCGACCTCGAACGGGTTCACCACCCGCGCCGGCTCTCCCACAGCGGCCGCATCAAGGAAGCCTTCACACCCGCATCCCGCATCCCAGTGATCGGCGCCGGCCGTCTCCAGGACGGTGACCTCCACGCCGCCCGTGCGGCCGGCGTGAACGTCGACGTCCGGGACGTCACCGACCCGTTCCGCGCGCTCGGCACCTCCGAAAGACCGGTCGATCCGACGCGGCTCGCCGACCCCGACGTACCCCTGAGCGGCCTTCTCGGCCGGCCCGACTCACCGGACGACAGCCCGGAGGAGGTGGTCTCAAGGTGACAGCCTCGCCTCCCGCATCCGGCCGTACCTCGACCGGCCCGGACACCACACAGCCGGTACGGGCGAACGGGTACGCGCCACTGCGGGACTACGCCGTGATCGGGGACGGGCGCTCCGCCGCGCTCGTCGCCCGTGACGGCTCGGTGGACTGGCTGGCCTGGCCCGACCTGGACTCACCCACCCTGTTCGCCGCCGTCCTCGACCAGGCCCGCGGCGGCAGGTTCCTCCTGCAGCCCGAGACGCCCTTCACCGCGGCCCGCCGCTACCTCCCCGGCACCAACGTCCTGGAGACGACGTTCACCACCGCGCAGGGCACGGTTCGGCTGACCGACGCGCTGACCCTCTCCGACGACCTTTCCCTGGTGCCCGGTCGGGAACTGGTCCGGCGGATCGAGGGCCTCGCCGGCAGTGTTCCCATGCGCTGGAGCGTCCAGCCGCGCTTCGCGTACGGCACGCGCGCGCCGATCATGACTCAGCGCACCGGAATCCCGGTGGCGGCCTCGGGGCCCGACGCGGTCGCCGTCCGCGCCTGGAACTCGGGAAAGACGCAGTGCACCAACGACGCGGTCACCGCACGATTCCACACCGACGCCGGTACCAGGGCCCTGATCACGCTGGCCTACGCACACCAAGAACCCCTGGTCATGCCCACTCGCGCCGAGTGCGAGGCCCGCCTGGACAAGACCACCGCCACCTGGAGACAGTGGGCCGACCAGCGCACCTACACCGGACCGTGGCATGAGGCGGTGCTGCGCAGCGCCCTCGCCCTCAAGCTCCTGGTCTTCGCACCCTCCGGCGCGGTCGCCGCCGCCGCGACCACCTCCCTGCCCGAGGAGCTCGGCGGAACACGCAACTGGGACTACCGCTTCAGCTGGATCCGCGACTCCGCCTTCACCCTGGACGCCTTCCTCAAGCTGGGCTGCGCGCCGGAAGCCACCAGCTACTTCTGGTGGCTGATGCACGCCTCCCAGCTCACGCACCCGCGCCTGCACGTCCTGTACCGCCTCGACGGCGGCACCCGCACACCCGAGCAGACCCTGCCCCTGTCGGGTTACCGAGGCTCGGCGCCCGCACGCATCGGCAACGCGGCCGCCGGACAGCTCCAGCTCGACACCTATGGCGAACTGCTGCAGACCGCCTGGCAGTACTCCGCCGCAGGGCGAAGGCTGGACGCCGACATCGCCCGCAGACTGGCCGAGACCGCCGACTTCATCTGCACCGCCTGGCGGCAGCCCGACGCGGGCATCTGGGAGGTACGCAGCGACCCCGAGCACTTCACCCAGTCCAAGATGATGTGCTGGATCGCCCTCGACCGCGCCCTCGACCTGGCCAGGCAAAAGCTGATCCCCGAACGGCACTCCGCTCGCTGGCGGCGAGAGCGACAAGCCATCGCCGAGTTCATCGACGACCGCTGCTTCAGCCCGCGTCTGAACAGTTACGTGCGCTCCGCCGACAGCGACGCCCTGGACGCCGGTCTCCTCCTCGGTCTGCTCCACCGTTACCGCCCGCCCGACCACCCGCGCATGCGCGGCACCGTCGCCGCCAT
The DNA here is from genome assembly GCF_024612015.1 of Streptomyces sp. CA-210063. Lineage (NCBI taxonomy): Bacteria > Bacillati > Actinomycetota > Actinomycetes > Kitasatosporales > Streptomycetaceae > Streptomyces > Streptomyces sp. CA-210063. The sequence goes on along the minus strand of NZ_CP102512.1, from coordinate 234,599 downwards.
CCAGCGCACCCTCCAGGACGGCCCCTACGTCAACCGCTACCTACGCCCGGACGGCCTCCCCGGCAGCGAGGGCGCCTTCCTGGCCTGCTCGTTCTGGCTCGCCGAAGCGATGGCCCTGGTCGGTCGCGTCAACGAAGCCACCCACCTCATGGGTCAGCTCGTGGCCCTCGCCAACGATGTCGGCCTGTACAGCGAAGAGGCCGACACCACCACCGGCATCTTCCTCGGCAACCTCCCTCAGGGCCTCACCCACCTGGCCCTGATCAGCGCCGCCTGCGCGATCAGGGAGGCTGCGCGATGAGCATCTGGGCCGCACTGGCCGGCGGGCTCGTCGGCACCCTGATCCTGACCACCGGCCTGCGCGCCGCCAACGCCGCCAATCTCACGCGCATCGACCTGCCGTTCCTGCTCGGCACCGCCTTCACCAGCAACCGGACCCGTGCCAAAGCCCTCGGCTACAGCGCGCACTTCGTCAACGGCCAGGTCTTCGCCCTGCTGTACTACGCCGTCTTCGCCGCCCTCGGCTACAGCAGCTGGTGGCTGGGCACCGTCTTCGGCCTCGTCCACGGCCTGTTCGCCGCCACCGCGCTGGTCAACATCCTGCTGCCCCTCATCCACCCGCGTATGGGCACACCCCACACCAGCGCCCCCGACGTAGCGCTGCTGGAACCACCCGGCTTCCTCATGCTCAACTACGGCCGCGGCACACCCACCGTCACGCTCGCAGCACACCTCGCCTACGGCACCATCGTCGGAGGGTTTCTCGCATGGCCTGACTGAGGGAGCCCTCCGGCCGGTACGGGTCAGGGACAAGGTGCCGTCACAGCATGGCGGGTGTCCGGCCGCCTCTGACTGTCGGGCCAGTTCCTCTGCAGCCCCGAGGTCGCCGACGAGATCGCCCCAGCGACTGCGCGAGGCGTCGCTGCGCGTTCGAGCAGGACTGGGCACGCGCCCTGGACGACGCCCGGCACAGCTACAGCCTCGCCCCGGTCCATGACGTCGTACGAACTTGGCGGTCCCGCCTCGGAGCAGGCCTTCGGGGCCCGTACGTGGGCGATCAGCCGTCCTGGGTCACACGCGCGGGTGTGGTCGCCTGGTCATTTTGGGCCCTGTACTTGCCCGGTGCTGTGTGATGTGTGCGTTTGAACGCATGGGCGAAAGCGAACTCGGAGACGTAACCCACCTGGCTTGCCACAGCCCTCAGCGGCGCATCTGTCGTTTTCAAGAGGCGTGCCGCCGTGGTCATGCGCCACCAGGTCAGGTATCCGAGTGGTGGTTGGCCGACCAGCGCGGTGAAGCGCCTGGCGAAGGCGGCCCTGGACAGGCCGGCTTCGGTGGCGAGTGTTGCGACGGTCCACGGTGCTGCGGGGTCGCGGTGCATGGCGTCCAACGCATAGTCCTGGAGAAGGACCGACACATCGCGGCCACCGATCCTGGCCACTTCCTCCGCGATCATCGGAGCGATCAACTGAGGCGGCATCTCGTGCGCCCGGTCCAGCAGCACTCCCAGCAGCCGCTCACCGAACCCTTCCGACCGGTCCACCATGCCGCTTCCCGGCCGCGGCGCACTTTCTGTCACGACCGCCCTCCCATGGTCTCCGGCCGCTTGTCGATCACCCTTGTGAGGCGTCCATCGACATCTCGCCCCAGAAGCGTTCGCATCAAACGATCATCGCCCGCAGGAACCTGGTCCACGATCCCAAGAGACCCGTATCCCTGGGCGAATCACCCTAAGGTGCAAGCAGCGCACGGTTGGGCTGTAGGCGTTCCTGATCAATGACGCGACCATGGTCGGCCTGGCCAAGCGCCTGCTCGACGAGGCGAGGTCGCGGCGTACGCGGCCCGCTATGCGCACCACAGCCGGGTGGACACCGCGGTCGCAGCCGACGAGCAGGTCACACGGCGGCAGGAGGTAGCCGACTTCAGTGAACTCCTGGTCCAGCGCGAGGCCCTCCACACGGTGTCGGGCAAAGTGCACAACGTTGATCTGATGCGCGTCTGCCCCAAGAGCGGATGCTCTCTCGGTGCCTTCGCCCGACAGACACGACCTGCGCCGTCTGTCGCGTCTTCAGCGCGTGGCCCGGTCTGCTGCTTCCCGGGTGATGTCGGCGTAGAGGCGGAAGAGGGTCGGCCGGGCCTCGCCGTGGTCGCGTTCGGGAAAGGCCGCCCAGCACCGGGCGATGAGTTCCCGGGCCTGGGTGCCGGGCCAGGGCTGGGGCAGGAGCTGAGGCGGCAGCAGCGGGTCGGGCTCCATGGCACGGGTGAGTTCGGCAGCCAGTTCGACAGCGATGGTGAGCAGTTCGGACGGGGAGAGTCCGGTGGAGCCGGTGAGCCGGTCGAGGCGGGGCTGGGCGATGCGGCTGAGGCGGTGATAGCGGTCGGCGATCTCCTGCAAGGGCCACAGGTGGCGGGCGAGTTCAGCAGGCTCTTGGGTGTCGCCCCTGCGCAGGTCCGTCGTGCTGAGGAGGGTCAGGGCACCGTGGGCGCCGAGACGGTGCGCCGCGTCTTCGACATACGGTTCCCAGGCGTTGGCGCAGACGTACAGTCCGCCCTGGAGAGGGGCGCCACCGAGGTGGACGAGCGTCTCGCGCAGGGCGTCCCGGGCCGTGCGCGCCGATTCGGGCACGGCGAAGGCGGCCAGGTGCCAGACGCCGTCCCAGGGGGCGAGCCCGGCGTCCTGGCGGAACGCGTGCCGCAGGAAGTCCGCGTTGGGACTCAGGGCTTGTGTGGTGTCTTCCGTGGCGTGCAGTACTGCTTTGCGACCGCGGCCTTCGTGGGTGAACCGGCTCTCGGCCACGAGGCGTTTGACACACAGCCGTACCTGCTGGTCGCTCATGCCGAGGGCGGCGGCGATGGTGTACAACTCGTCCGCGCTGACCGTGCCGTCCTCCCGGATCAGCGCGTGGACGAGCATGCGGGTGGGGATCTCGACGTGGTCGGTCACGGTGTGCCCAGTCCTCTCGGCCCGTCCGCCTCGACGGGGCGGTGCATGGTGGTCACCGCGCCGAACCCCAGCAACCTGCGGAGGTAGGGCGTGCGCTCGGTCCGTACGGCCGTGAAGCCGCGCCGCTCGTACAGGGCTCTGGCGCGCGGATTGGTGTCGATCACGTCCAGTCTGATCTCCCGGCAGTCCTGCTGCGCCGCGACGGCCGCCACTTCCTCGATGAGCAGGCTTCCGACGCCGCGGCCGCGCACGTCCGGGGCAACGGCGATGCCGTCCATGACGAGCTGTCCGGGGGCCGGCCGGCGTTCGAACAGGGCGAGGAGCAGAAGGCGGTGCGGTCCGCCCAGGTGTCCGTACGCGCGCAGCACGGCGCAGGCCGACCCTCCGGTGAGGCCCCGCCCGCCGAGCTGGTAGCCGGCGAGGCCGACGAGCTGCCCGTCGACGAGCGCGCAGACCGCGCGATCGGCGTTCAGATGGGCGGCGATGAAGGGCACCGCCTTGCCCGGCGGGTTCAGTGCGGGACCGAGTTTGCGGCCGAAGGCGTCCCAGTACAGCTCGGCCGCCCGCCGCTCGGCACCCACCGGAACGCCTCGCTGTACCGCCACCGGCCCGGTCCCGGGGCCTGTCGCGTCCAGTCCCATGCCGTGCCCCCTTTCTCCCTGAAGTTCTCCCTGAAGCTGAAACCAAATCTATCAGACTCGCGACGACCGTTCTCGTAATGATAGTTTTGCCGCCTACCCAAAACCGAACAGAGGCGGTCATCCCATGTGTCCAAAGACCCAGCCCCGACGGCGCGGGCTCCGCATCACCGCGTGGTCACTCGTCACGGTCCTGGTCGTGGCCGCCGGCCTCGTCGGTGTGGTGCTGTGGCAGAACTCCTACGACATGGACGAGCGGCGAGTCTCGATCCGCCACGGCGGCCACACCCTCAACGGCGTACTGGCCACCCCCAAGGACGGCCGCAAGCACCACGGCCTGGTCGTGTACATCCACGGCGACGGTCCCATCGACGCCACCCACGACGACGGTTACAAGCCCATGTGGGAAGCGAACGCCAAGGCCGGGTACGCCTCTCTGTCCTGGGACAAGCCCGGCGTCGCAGGCGCCCCCGGCAACTGGCTCGACCAGTCCATGGACGACCGGGCCGACGAGGCAGCCGCCGCCATCGCCTGGGTGCGCGCCCGCCCGGACATCGACGGTGACCGCATCGGGCTCTGGGGCGCCAGCCAGGCGGGCTGGGTCCTGCCGAAGATCGCAGCCAAGACGCCCGTGAGCTTCGTCATCGCCGTCTCTCCCGCGATCAACTGGCTCCAGCAGGGCCGCTACAACCTCCTCGCCGAGCTGCGCGCCGACGGCGCATCGGCAGCCCGTACCAAGGCCGCGATCGCCAAGAGCGACCACACGCGCCGACTGCTGGAACGGCATGCGACCTTCGAGGAGTACGTCAACGCCACGCACGGTGACACGGACGGCATGACCGCCGACCGCTGGGGCTTCATCTCCAAGAACTACACCGCGGACGCCACGCGAGACCTCCGCGTCCTGCGCGGCATACCGGTGCTGCTGACCCTCGCAGGCCATGACATCAACGTGGACACCGCCGACACGGAGCGGGGCTACCGCAAGGTGCTGGACGCAGACGGTGCATTGACGGTCAAACGCTACCCGCACGCGACCCATTCACTGCTCAAGCAGTCCATCGAGCAGTCGGCCGTCAAGATCACGCTCACCGCGCTCTTTTCCCCCCGCTCGCTCTTCGCGAACGGATTCCTGGACGACCAGCGACAGTTCCTGAAAGATCCCGGCCGAGGCAGCGGCGCCACTCCATGAAGGTGGCGGTCCTGCCGCGGAACGGCGGGCCCATGGCCCCGTTGCCGGACCGGACGACGTCCATGGTCGCCGGGTGCCGCGGGAGGTCATGACACGGCTGCTGCGCGGGCTGTACGACGAGGTCAACGCGAGCCAGCGGCAAGTCGGCTCGGCGGTGGCAAGTCGGCTCGGTGGTGGCGGCCTTCGAGTGGTATGCGGATCTCGACCCACAGTGCTGACGGAGGCATGCACCGGGCCCTGGCCCTGCGATGAAGGCCGCCATCCCTGGCAGACTTTGTGCACACCTACAACCCGCCACCGCTGCCACACCACACCCGGCGGTCAGCCACCGATCAGCTGTGTGAACAACACTTCAGGTCAATACCGGGGCCCGGCCCGTGCAGCAGCGTTCAACGGGTTCAGTGCCCGTGTGGCCGTGTGGCCCTTCGCGCCAGCGTCGACGGTGTCCTTGCGGCGTGGGCGCCGCTGCACGTGGAACAGTCAGGACCTGTGGATCGAGCGCCACGCTCTTCTTCTCGCCCGCCGTATCACCGCTCATGCTGACCTTCCACCTTCTTGGCTGTGGTCAAGTCCTGGGGCCGCGTCCGGGGTGGCCGGGCTCCAGGAGTCCAAGGGCGATGAGTCTCGCCGTGGTTGCCGGTCTGTATCCGCAACACGCGATCGACCGCACTCGAGGAGAGCATCATGACCGCTACTTATACGTTCGACGTCTTTTCCAGCCTCGACGGCTTCGGCGCCGCGGGCGGCAACTGGACCGGCTACTGGGGCAAGCAGGGTCCCGAGCTCCTCGACCACCGCCTCGCCCTGTACCGCGAGGAGCAGCGGATGGTCTTCGGAGCCAACACGTACCGGGCGTTCGCGCGGATGCTGGCCTCGAGCAACGAGGGGTCCGAGGTGCGTGACCCATGGGTCACACGGATGAGGAGCCTGCCGGCAACGGTGGTGTCGAGCACACTGGAAGGGTCCCTCGACTGGCCCGATGCGAACCTCGTGTGCGGCGACGCCGTCGACGTCGTCGCTCGGCTCAAGGAGGAGTCCGAGGTGCCGCTGCGCTCGCACGGCAGCCTGTCGATGAACCGGGCGCTGATGGCCGCCGGTCTGGTCGACCGCGTCCAGGTGACGCTCTTCCCCGTGATCACCGGTCGGACCGGGCTGGACCCGATCTTCCAGGGTGCGGCCGACTTCGACCTCGAGCTGATCGAGTGCCGGACGCTCGACGGCCACATCCAAGAGCTCATCTACCGGCCCAGCCTGCATGTCTGAGACGCCATTCGCACTCCGAAAAAGGAAGTCGCCGCCATGGTCGACGACAGCCGGGTGACACCGGCCGTCGACCCCGCCGCCTTCCCGGCGCCCCAGAAGGACGCCTGGTACTGGGCGGCCGGTGTCTCTGACCCCGAGCCGCCGTGCGCCGGCCCGGAACCACGACGACGGCCCCACCGACCACCACGACCTCACCACTGGATATGCCCCGCTGCGTACGGCTGAATGCAGCAGTGTCCGGTTCTCGCCATTCCGCGTTAAATGCCTGGACTGCGAGCCTCCCCGGACGGGACACTTCCGTCTTCCGAACCTCCGGGAGTGTGATGGGGACAACAGATATGCCAGGTCCGACGCCGGGCAGGAGCGCGGTCGTTCTGGCACTGCGCCGCTACGGCCGGGAACTGCTACGACTACGACGGCTGGCCCTGCCCGCGCTGCTGTTGCCGGCCGTGGGCAACATCGGCATCCGCTACGTCGCGCCCCTCCTGATCGCCAAACTGGCAGGACAGGCCGCCGACGAAGGAGGTCTCACCCTCAGCTCGGCGCTGCCGTACGTGCTGGGCTTCGGCGTGACGCTGCTGCTCGCCGAGGCCGTGTGGCGGGTCGGGCAGTACTGCCTGAACCGCGTGGACGCCCTCGGTATGGAACACCTGTACGTGAGTGGTATGGATGAACTCCTCGCCAAGGACGCGGCATTCTTCCATGACAACTTCGCCGGCTCCCTGACCAAACGGGTGCTGAGCTTCGGCAAGCGCTTCGAGGACTTCGTCGACACGGTGACGTACCGGATCGTGGGCAGTCTCGTCCCCCTGGTGTTCGGTGCCGTGGTGCTGTGGAGCTACGAACCGATGCTCGTCGCCGGCCTTCTTGTGATGATCGTGCTGACCGTGGCAGCCGCGACACCTCTGATCCGTCGCCGGCAGAGGCTCGTCAACGACCGTGAGGCGGCGATCGCCCGGGTCTCCGGCCACGTCGCCGACAGCCTCACGAACATGGAGACCATCCGGGCGTTCGCGGCCGAGCGGCGGGAGGCCGGCGAACACCGCAGCCGTGTCGCGGATTCCCGGCGCCTGACGCTGAGGTCGTGGGACTACGGCAATCTGCGCGTCGACACCCTGATCGCCCCCATGTCCGTGCTGACCAACGTGCTGGGTCTGTTGGTCGCCATCGTCTTCGGTGGTTCGGGCCAGGGAGTGGAGGAGGTCGTCGTCGCTTTCACCTACTACTCCAACGCGACCCAGATCATGTTCGAGTTCAACCAGATCTACCGGCGTCTGGAAAGCTCGATGACCGAGGCCGCGCAGTTCACCGAGCTGCTGTTGGATCCGCCCACCGTGCTCGACCCGACGGATCCCGAACCGCTCGCACCGCGGGACACCGGCGTCTGCTTCGAGGCGGTGACCTTCGCTCACGGGGGCGCGAAGCCGATTTTCCAGGGACTCGACCTGGATGTGCCCGCAGGCGCACGTATCGGTCTGGTCGGCAGGTCCGGCGGCGGCAAGACCACACTCACCCGGCTCCTGCTGCGGATGTCGGACGTCGACGACGGACGCATCCTGATCGGTGGGCAGGACATCAGCCGGCTGCGCCAGACCGACCTGCGCTCACTGATCGCCTACGTCCCGCAGGAACCCGCCATGTTCCACCGCAGCCTGCGGGACAACATCGCCTTCGCCCGGCCCGGCGCCACCGACGAGGAGATCCACGCCGCGGCCGCGGCCGCGCACGTCACGGAGTTCGCCGACCAACTACCCGATGGCTTCGGCACTCTGGTGGGGGAGCGGGGAGTGAAACTCTCGGGCGGCCAGCGCCAACGCGTCGCCCTCGCCAGGGCCATCCTGCGCGACGCCCCGATCCTGCTGCTCGACGAGGCGACCAGCGCGCTGGACTCGGAGAGCGAGCTCCTCGTCCAGGACGCCCTGTGGCGGTTGATGGACGGACGTACGGCCCTCGTGGTCGCCCACCGTCTGAGCACCGTAGCCGGCATGGACCGTCTCGTCGTCCTCGACCGCGGAAGCGTCGTCGAGCAGGGCACTCACGAGGAGCTGCTCACGGCGAACGGTGCCTACGCCAAGCTGTGGCAGCACCAGTCGGGAGGCTTCCTCGGCGAGAGCACCGAGTCGGCCCTCGGACGCCCGGTCCCAGGAGCCGGTCCCAGCGGGTTGCCCGGACCGGCCGACCCGGCGCCGGACGAAGACCGCAGGACGTCGTCGCCCGCCCGTACGAGCACCGGGTCCACGTGACCGAGCCGACGAGCTCCTTCAGCGTGGCCACTGACCACCTGATCACCTGATCAGGTGACAGCGTCGGTGCCCGCAACGCAAAGGCTCCCGTCTGCCTGTGGCCCCTGCAGGAGATCGCCGACCGATACCACCCGCTCAGCCGCATCGCCCAGTCCCGCCTCGACCGCTCACCGGTTCTGCCGGACTCTCCCCGTCCGGGAGTCGTCTTACGGACGGCTCGACAAGAACCGGGCCCTCGGCCAGTCGCGCAAGACGCTGCGGGTGGCTGACGGCGGCGCCGTGCACCAGCCGGGCGGCCTGATCCGCCTCGCGATGCGGCTGACCGCTCACGGCCGCCGTCTGGTCGACACGGACCTGCTGTGCGCTCACACGCTGCGCAGCGGCGAGGTGATCGCCACCTTCGGCCGTCACCGGGCCACCCCCCTCGGCCCGGTGAAGCAGGCATTCCTCGAACGCCACCACCTCACCTCCCTCTTCGAGGCATCCGGCGAAGAGGCGTCGCTGAACCTGCGGCGGCTGCGCAAGACCTACAAGTCGTGCCGCTACCAGCAGACCGGAGGAGTGCTGGAGGACTTCACCGAGGGCCACAGCCCTCGGGTAGCGGCCAAGCACTGCGCCGACATCGAAGCGCACCGTCCGCTGCATGAGGAAGCCGTCGAGAAGGGCCTGCGCGAGGCGTTGGAAGCCGCGCTGGAAGCGCCCGTCGTTCTTGACGACCAAGGCCGCCGACTGGAATACCTCTGCGGCCGAACCGCCCCCCGAGGAGGTCGCGGTGGCCTTGTCCGGGGACAGCGACGTGTGGTTGGCGTCCTGCCGCCCAGCGCCCGCTCGACGCCCGGCATGGCTGTCCCGCCTCCAGACCGCCTCGCTGACCACCCACATCGCCGACCTCGACCACGCCATCGCAGAACTCACCGCCACCGGCAGCCTCGACGCATGAATGACCCCGCGGCATTGAGGCTGCGGCACGCCCTGGAACACGCCGGCATTCCCGTGCGGCCGGGCACTGACCAGGCTGTCGTGCACCCCTTCGAGCGGATCGTGACCGGCAGCCCCGAACACACCAGCAGCGCCCTGACTGTCTCCACGCTGTGCACGGAAGCCGGTATCTCGCGCGCCACCTACTGCCGCTCACCCCTGGCGAAGATCATTACCGGACTGCTCCGGACACCGGACGCGCCCGCCCGCATACGGACACCCTGACGGCGGACATCGCCCACCTCAAGAAGGCCGACCGAATGCTGCGCTCCCAACATGCGGCCGAGCAACGGGAGGCACGCGCCACCACCGCCGCCTACGCCGACCACATCCAGGCGCTGAGCCTGCGAAACGCCGAACTCGAAGCGGAGAATGCCACCCTGCGCGAAGCTCTCCACCACGGCGGCTGCGTGGCTTCCCTCCCCGTGACGCCTTGAATGCTGCCGCCGGAATGACTGCCGCGCCTCTGCTCCTGCGGTGGCTTCTATGCCCTTGATCAGGGAAAACAGGGTGGGGCTGCCTTGAGCCCGGGGACCTGGAGGGCTTCCGCGACCGGTACACCGACGGCCTGAATGAGCTGCTCGCGGCCAAGCGCGAGGGCCATGCGCTGCCCGAGTCCCCGGTGCCCGAGCAGGTCGCCGGGGCAGGTGGCGGACCTGATGGACGCCCTGCAGGAGACGGTCGCCCGCACTTGGGCATCCCGCGGCGAGGACACCGAGGCCGACGTGCACGAGATGCCGAAACCCAGGAACAAGGCGGTGCCCAGGATGACCGCGAACCTGGCAGCGAGGAAGCCGGCCGCCAAAGAGACGGCGGGGCGGAAGCCGAAACGCAGGGCCTGAGCCCTTCCGGAGTCCACTGATCCCAGCCATCTCACTGAGGTCGACGGCAGCTACGCGCTCACCGTGGGAGATGAGTCCGAGTACCACTTCCCGCCCGATCCCGTTGCCGCCGCCGTGGGGACGGAACCCTTCTCCGCGGTCTGCGTGTCCATCTGCCTTCATTTTCGGTCGGCACTCACAGCGCGCCCTTCAGCGCTCGTGCCTGCCGGCGCCAGAACTCCCGCGAGACCTCGGCCTTGGGAAACACCAGGTCGAAGCCGTGGAAAGCGCCGGGGACGACGTCGAGGTCGCAGAGGACGCCGCTGTCACTGAGTCGGCGCGCGTACTCGACGTCTTCGTCGTGGAAGAGATCGAGGGTGCCGACGCCGATCCAGGCCGGAGGAAGACCGGTGAGATCCTCGCGGCGGGCCGCGGCCGAGTACGGGGAGACGTGGGGGCCCGCGACGGCGTCGCCGAGGTAGGACGACCAGCCGTACCGGTTGCTCTTGGGCGTCCAGACGCGCACCTTGAGGGTGTCCAGGTCGGTTCTCGTCGTCGTGCGGTCGTCCAGCATGGAGTAGAGGAGCAGTTGGAACGCCGGGCGGATCTCGGCCCGGTCATGGGCGAGCAGGGCGAGGGCCGCGGCGATTCCGCCGCCGGCGCTGGCACCGCCGATCGCGATGCGTTCGATGTCGATGCGCAGGTCGCTCGCGCGCTCGACCAGGCCACGCAGCGCGGCGTAGGCGTCCTCGACCGCGGCGGGCGCGGGGTGGTCCGGCCCCAGTCGATAACGGACCGCGGCGACGGTGATGCCGAGCTCGCGGGCGAAGGCGATGTTCGTACGGTCGTCCTGCTCGGGTGCGCCGAAGATCAGCCCGCCTCCGTGTACCCAGAGCAGCGCCGGAGCCGCTGTCTTCAGGCCGGTCGGCTGGAAGACGCGAAGCGAGACGGACGGCGCGCCCTTCGGCCCGGGCACGACGATCTCCTGGACCGTGACGTCCGGCCCTGGATCGGTCGCGCGCCACTTCACGCTGCGCACGAGGCGCGACGACAGACGTCCGTAGGACACATTGGGGATGAAGCGACCTCGTTTGAGATCGGGGTGGAAGGTACTCATCGGGTCCTCGTTCTTTCCCCTCATCGAGGGTGTAGGGAATCGTCTGGCCACCCGGCGGGTGGTCGGCGTCGAGAGCGGGGACGGTTGTGAAGCCGGTGCGACACCGACGACGGGAAGGCCGGCGCACAGCTGCGTGAGACTCTCGCGGACCGGATCGGGCAGTGAGACGTCGGTATCACCCGTTGCCCGCATCTCGACGGGCGTCCGCAGCGCGGCGGATACCACGTCGGCCATCAGACGCGGAGCCGTGTCGCGTGCGGCGTCGGTGCGCTCGGCGACGAGTTCGGTGAGCTGCCGCGTCACGCGCCGAACTCTGGCGTCGCCTTCCGACCGCGATGTCGTCGGCGAGGCTGGCCCAGAACCTCCGGGCGACTTCGCCGGCCGGTCTCCGACCCACCGCAGCGAGCTTGGTCGCGCGGCGGTGCGCGCGTAGCTGAAGCCGCCGTCGTGGTCGGCCGTCCCGGCCACGCGCCTGCCGGATCGGGACGAGCTCGCGGGCGATGCGGACCTGCCCGCCACCGCAGGCCACGTTCGCGTCCGTTCCCCCCGTCCCGGTCCGGCAGGCGTGCGGCTCTTGCGCCTGCCGGACCGGGACCGCTCGGTCAGATCTTCGTCTTCTCGCGGACCCACGCGCCGATCTGTGCGATGGCGGCGTCGGTCTCCGGAATGCGGCCGGCGCCGTAGACGTACGAGTGCTGGCCGCCGGGGACCACGACGGTCGCCGTGTCGATTCCGGCGTCCTTGACGCGGGCGGCGAACTCCTCGTCCTCACCGGCCAGGACCTCGTACGTTCCCCAGGAGACGAGGGTCGGGGGAAGACCGCTCAGGTCCGCCCGATTCAGGTTGATCCGGGTGTCCGTGAACTCGATGCCCGTGCCGCCGATCCAGGACTCCCGGAAGAACTCCAGCAGACCCTTGCTGAGGATCTTGTCCGTCCCGGCGTTGGCCTCGATGGTCTCGTTGGCGATCTCGAGGTCGCACCAGGGGGAGATCGACACGATGGCGCCGGGCAGGGGCTGCTTCTTGTCGCGGAGGCGAAGCGCCAGGGCGACGGCGATGAACCCGCCGATCGAGTGGCCGATCGTGATGATGTTCCCCGGCTCGTACCCTTCGGACAGCAGCCAGTTGAAGGCCGCCTCCGCGTCGTCGACCTGGGCCGGGTACTTGTGTTCCGGTGCCCGCCGGAAGTCCATGACCAGTACAGGGGCCCCGGCGGCCTTGGCGATGTGGCCGGCGAGCTTTCGGTCGACGTGTGCCGACGCCACCACGGAGCCCCCGGCGTGACTGTGCAGGAGGACGTAGTCGGTGTTGGCGTCGACGGGTTCGCACCAGATTCCCAGAACGCCGCCCGCGTCCACCTCCCGATAGGTGACGCCTTCCGGTTCCCGGGCCGCGAGATGGACCTGCTCCGCCTGGATGCGCGCCGCATCCAACTCGGACGGGGGATTCGCCCCTGTGGCCAGCCATTCCGCGAATTGGATCGCTTCCGGGCTCAGTTCGACTGCAGTGCGCTCAGACATTTGTCACCTCCATGGGGCCAATTGGCATACCGGCCCGCCAAGACCGGTATGGCCGGGGTTTGTCAGGCGGTGTGGGTGGGGTGGTCGGTGTGGCCGATCTCGTCTGCCACGGCGGTGGCGATCTCGACGGCGAAGCGGATGCGGCTGTCGAGGGAGCCGCCGGCCTTGTTCGACCGGACCAGCTTCTGATCGGTACGCGGATGGCGTCTCAGTTGTGCTGCTCGGCATCCAGGAGTGCGAGGGCGTTGCGGATGCCCTGTTCGAGGAGCTGGTCGGCGAGTTGCCGGTCGGTGAGGGCGCGGGAGAGCTGCAGTGTCCCGGCCATCATGCCGAGGAGGCTGAGTGACTTCAGACGCGCCGAGGGCGGATCGTGGGGTGCCAGTCGGGCGGCGAAGTCGTCGATGAGGACGAGTACGCCGTTGGTGTATGCCTGCCTGGTGGGATCAGTGGACCGTGCGATCTCGTCGAGCAGGGCGGCGTTGGGGCAGCCGTCCTCGACGGTGTCGCGCTGTCCGGTGGAGAAGTACCAGCGCACGATCTGTTCGAGTCCGGCACGGCCGGGGGCCGCGTGCGCGACGATGTTCGCGTGCTGTGCGCGCATCTGGTCGGCGACCGCGGTGGCGACGAGTTCGTCCTTGGAGGCGAAGTAGGCGTAGAAGGTGCCGTTGGTCAGGCCCGCGTCCTTCATGAGGGTCGCGACTCCGGAGCCGTCGATGCCGTTGCGCTTGAGCCGGCGGCCGGCCGTCGTGATGATCCGCTGCCGTGTCTCCTGTTTGTGTTCTTTTGTGTACCGCACGATGTGTTCCTCCATCGCAGCCGGGGCCTGCGCCCTGGCTTCCGCTGGTCGGGTCAGTGGGCTGCGCCTGCAAGGAGAGCCGGGAAGTTGATCCTGGCGGTCTGCAGTTTCGGGTCGTGGGGCTCGGGGACCCCGCCGTCGGTGATGTACAACTGGTCGCCGCGGACCGCGGTGGCGGAGGGCGAGGTGAGGCCGTCCGCGCTGGTCAGGACGGGCTTGTAGGTGCCGTCCGGGTAGATCACCAGGACCCTGTCCGGACCGTTCTGCGAGGAGGATCCGTTCTGCGCGGCGAAGACCACATCGGAGCGGGGGGTCAGGAAGCTGAGGTCGTCGATGTTGGGCAGGCCGCCCGCGACCTGGCGGACGGGGCCGGGCGCGCCGGTGGTGGTGATCGGTACGCGCAGCAGGGTGCCCTTGTTGAAGTTGCTGACCCACAGAGCGCCGTTGTGGAACCTGAGCCCGTTGGCACCGATCGGCAGGGCCTCGGTCGGCACCGGCGCGAGCGCGGCATCGGTCAGCCACGGGGTCACCGCTCCGCCCGAGACGGGAACGGACCAGATGGTGCCCTTGAGGCTGTCCGCGATGTAGAGGGTGCGTCCGGCCGAGTCGACGGCCAGCCCGTTGGGGCCCGCGTCGGCGGGCAGAGCGGCGATGCGCTGCGGGGTACCGTCGCCAAGCAGCTTGTACACGCCGTTCCTGGCCGCGTTGCCCGGGGCCCACAACGCGTAGTAAACGGTGCCGTCACTGCCACGGGCGTTGCCGCTGATCGCCTCACCCACCTGCCCGGTGACGAGCACCGTGCGCTCTCCGGACGCGTCTATGCGCATCAGCTGCGGCCCATGGGTGCGCTCGCACACCGCGCAGCTGCCGAGCATGGACAGGGTCACTGAGCCGTCGGGGTTGGCGGTGATGTTCTCGGGGATCTCGCCGGCGGCGTAGTCGAACCTCGCCGCCGTCGTGATGTCGGTGACAACGGATGTGCTGTACGCGTGTCCCGTCCCTGCGGACGCGGAGGGCGCCGAGACCAGGACGGCCGCCGTCGCGGTGACCGCCACGGCCATTGCGACGTTCCTCTTCACAAAACGCCTCGCGCCCGATGCACTGCGCCGGGCCGTTTGCTGGCGTTGCTGCTGCATGACTCTCCTCGGCAAATCAACGAGTGACTGATCAATGGACTTTCGGGAACATCAGGGATGCCAGTGATGTCGGGGGCATCAGAGACGCTCGGGCGGAATGGGCGCCCTTGTGGCCCGCCGGGGTGTCAGGTGGGCAGGCGGTTGTTCTTGCGAATCTGCTCGTCGAACGTTCCGGCGGGGACCAGACGGTGCACGGTGGTGACGCGTGAGGCCGGCGGGCCGGCGGGGACGAGGCGGCGCACGGTGGTGAGGCGTGAGGCCGGCGGGCCGGCGGGGACGAGGCGGCGCACGGTGGTGAGGCGTGAGGTCGGCGGGCCGGCGGGGACGAGGCGGCGCACGGTGGTGAGGCGTGAGGTCGGCGGGCCGGCGGTGTAGCGCGGCTTCGATTTCTTGTCGGTGGCCGCGGTGACGATCGTCTTGGCGACGACGGCGGGGTCGTCACCGTCCTTCACCGCATCCCCGATCACCTCGTCGAAGACGCGCCGTCGCTTTCGGACGGGTTCGGGCACGCGAAACTGAGCGTCAGTTCGGCATCCGGTTGAATCTGCGGACGATGCGGTCGAAGATCCGGGCCGGAAGGATGCGGTGGAGCACGCTGATGCTTGCGGCGGTCGCGCCGGCGGTGCGCCGTAGCTTCGGGTTCCGGTCGGTGGCCGCCGCGACGATCACCTTGGCCACGGCGGCGGGATCGTCGCCGCCGCTGGTGTTTTTCGCCAGCACCTCGTCGAAGGTGCGCCGTCCCGACGCGTAGAGCGGCAAGGGGGTGTCGCCCTGCACGCTGTGGTCCCCGAACGGGGTGTTGATCGGGCCGGGCTCGACGAGCAGGATCCGGACGCCGTGCTCGCGGACCTCGTGGTCCAGCGACCCGGAGTAGCCCTCGACCGCGTGCTTGGTCGAGGTGTAGATGGCCATGAACGGGCTGGGGACGAACCCGCTGAGGGAAGAGACGTTGATGACGCGTCCGTGCCGTTGAGTGCGCATATGCGGCAGAACCGCCTTGGTCATCCGCATGATGCCGTAGACGTTGACATCGAAGACGTCCTGCGTCCGGGCGACGGAGAACTCCTCGGCGGCGCCGTTGGCGCCGACGCCGGCGTTTTTGACCAGGACGTCGATGCGCCCGAACCGGTCGATCACCTGCTTGACCACGGAGGCGACCGAATCGTCGCTGGTCACGTCGAGGTCGAGGTAGGTCACCCCGGCGGGCGCGGTGACTCGCGCGGTGTTGCGAGCGGTTCCGATGACCTCGAAGCCCGCCGCGGCGAAGGCGCGGGCCGTCTCCTTGCCGATCCCCGATGAGGCACCTGTCACGAGTGCCACCGGCCGAGTTGTCGCCATCACGAGCTCCCTTGGTTTTGGCATACGACCGTATGTCTTACGTTCGTATGCCTTACGTTCGTACGACCATAGGGGTGTCGTCGGTCGATGGCAAGTGGTCACGTCCTGGATTCGAGAAAGATTCGGGAAGCGTGGGGTGCGGTATGGGAAAGGCCACGAGCGGACGACGAGCCGGAACCGCCGACTGGCCTCCCGCGCCCAGACGGGGGAGCCCAGGCAGGGTCAGAAGGCACCGTTCAACTCGGTCGCCTGATCGGGGTGCCAGTCGGGCGCGAGGACGGGGGCGTAGCGGCCGCGGTGGTGGGGGTGGACGAGAGCCAGAATGTCTGGGAGCGCGGTGAGGGGGTCGGTGTCCTCGAACGTGAGGCGGATGAGTTCGTGGAAGATCGCGGTGCCTTCCCAAGCCGCGCGGTCACCGTGGGTGAGGGCAGCGATGCGGCGGCCGTGTTCGTGGTGGCTTCTTGGCCGGCGGCCGCGAAGTGGGGCGCGGAGGTCGATGCCCGCATCAAGGAGCCGTTTCCGGCTGCTCGTTGGTCGACCCCACCGGCTTGGACCGCGGCAGGCCGATGCGCGGATCGCGACTCCTGACAGAGCTCGCCATCCAGCGTTTTCGGCCGGCAGCGGCGCAGCCCTGCCGGGACTCGGCAACACGTACTCCTGCGCCGCGCCCGCGGCCGCCGACTCTCTTGCCGGTGGGGTGCCGGGATGACAAGGTCTCCGGGACCCGCCGGGGTTTCCAAGGCGTCAGAGCATGAGCAGTAGCCGCGTGTTCGGTACGAGCTTGCGGTTCACGCTGGTGCTCTGCACGAAGATCGTGAAGTCGTCGTTGTGGTCCGGCTTGACGCGGACTTCCGTGTTCGGCAGGCCGAGCAGGGCTCGGGCCTCGGGCCCCGTGTACACCCGGTCCGTCTTCTTCTCCAGCACCGCGATCTGCTTCCTTGCCTGGACCTTCTCCGACTTGCTCAGCTGGTAGAACGCGCCACCGGTGCGGTAGGTGTGCCCGCATTCGATGACCCAGTCCCGGATCGCCGCGTCACGGGCCACCGGGATCAGCTGGTACTCCGACGGATTCACCGGGGTGAGGCCGGCCGCCTCGATGGTGTCCTTGTTGACCGCCTCCGCACCGGTGGAGAATACGGCCCGCGAGCCCCGGATGCCCTGGGTGCGGCCCACCATGAAATTCTCGGTGGCCTGCCGGATGACCTGTCCGGCCTCCTCCAGACCTTGCGTGCTCGTGGCGTCCCAGATGGCGATGTTGTCCTTCGGGAAGCCGCACTGCATGGCTTCGCGCTTGCCCATCTGGTCCGGCACAAGGACGGCCAGCGTCCAGTTGTCCTCCTGCGTCGCGATCATCTCGGCCACGGCCTTGACCAGTTCACGCGGATCCCTGGCAGGGGCATCCAGGCAGCGATGGCTTGCGTTCTCCTGTCCGTCGGTCAGTACGAACGTCAGGAAGCTGTGGTCGCCGTACAGTTGAGCCGTCTGCGCCAGCTCCCGCTGTGACTTCAGTGCGGCCGCCAGCAGAGCAGTCATTCCACCGGCGCGATACAGCTGCTTCAGCGACGGCATCCGCAGCACGTCCTTGTCGTAGATGACGCACTCCACCTTGTCCGCGAAGACGTACACCGTGACGCGGGTTTCCTGGTCCAGTTCCCCCGACCGGCGGGCAAGGTAGGCAATCTGCTGGTCGGCGACTTCGACGACCTTGCGGCTCAGGTGCGACATGGACGAACTGGCATCCAGCACAAGAGCAACGTGATTGATGTAGTTCTGGCTTCCGGACATTAAAGCTCCCCCTCTTTCCGACTCGATGCTCCTACCGTCTCACCCACCACTGACAATCGATCTTGGCTCCCCGACTGGATGAAGGGTTGCGCGAGCCCTCCAGGTGTCTGGAGTTGGCAGTGCGCCGAAGGCGGCTTCCGCACCTACAACGGGAAGGTCCAATCGTGGCGGCCATACAGGAGCTGCTGCGCGAGCACGGCCCGGCCGGACCCGCGTTCTGGCGCTTCGGCCGCGAGGACCGACAGAACCTCGGGGACGCGATCGGCAACCCCCGCCGGGATGCCGCCCTCGCCCGCCGCGCCGAAAATGGGCGGCGCCGCCAAGCGCAGGAGGCAGCCGAACGCGAGGCTCAGCGCCCGGTGCGCGGGAACTGCGGGCAGAAGTTCACCGACGACCGGTGGAAGGCCGGCATCGCCGTCGACTGGGGCTGCCGGGACAGCCACCCGCACCTACTCCGGGAATGGCCAACTCCCGGCCTCGTCCTGCCCGGGCTGCGCTCGTGGGCCCGCTCCGTGCGCGACGACCTCGCCAGTGAGGGCATCTGGACCGGCCCCCTGTCCATCGGCTGCCAGGTCGGGCCGGGCCCGGGCGACGGGGACCCGGACGCCCTCGCCGAGCGCTGGTACCGGCTCGCCCAGGCCCGCGACACCTTCGAGACCACGGTCGGCTTCTGAACCAGTCCAAGGCTGCAGCAGGGTCTGCCCACGGCCCTCACAGCCGAACTGACACATAGCCACAGGTCACAGCCCACTTTCGGCAAGACACTTTGACGCGCGCATACTCACGCGCCAGTCCTTTCCCACCACTGAGCGGCAGCTTATGGCTCTGCTTCACGCCTGCGCGGTGCCCGAGCGGGGCTGGGGGACTGGGTGCGCGCGTGGAAGAAGGTGCACCGGGCGCAGGACCGGAAAGAGCCAGCGATCACCCCGGCCCGGAAACTGGCAGCCCGTGAGGCGGAAGCAGTGCTGGCCCGGTACGAACTTGAATCAGTGGAGCCGTTCCGGCGTCAGACAGAGGCGTGGAGCGTCCGCTGCTGCGTCTGCGGTGATCTCTTCCGGGTCCGGCTCGGTGACCTGGGCGCCGGTTGGGCCGGATGTCCCAACCGGCGCCCCATCGCACTCGTGCGGGATGTGGCCGATGCCCTGCTGAAGCAGCTCGATCCCCTGTCATGCCTCCGTTGCAAGAGCCCCCCGGTCGCCGCGGCGCCGCACACCACGTCGTCGGAGAGCTGCGCCCTCTGCGGTGATGCGCTGCTTCCTGGTACAGACCGCCATCCTCGGGCATCAGGTACCGCGACACCGCCTCCCTCTGAACCCGTCGTGATCACAACACGGACCCCCAGTACGCCGCCCGCAGAGATGTCGTGAAGGGCATCGCAGCGGCATGCCCGCCACGGCTACGCCGCCTCCCGGCCCTCGCCGCTCCCGCTGCCGAGGGCGTCCTTGAGCTTGCTGCGGACGTCCAGGGCTCGGGAGCGGCGACCTCGCGCCAGAAGGCGTGTGTGACGATCAAGGTCGCGAGCTCAAGCTCCTTCTCCCGCAGTGCCGCGACCTCGTTCCGCTCCTGGTCCGACCAGCCCGGCGAGTCCGGCCAGGCGGAAGACGTATCACGCCAGTAGCCGTCAGGGCGCCGCCATGCCGTGGCCATCGACTCATTCATCTGGTGCTGAAGGTGACATGAAGCACCTCAGTCCCCCCATGCATCACGACGGCGCCGGTAGCCGCATGTCACGTCACGCGAATGCCCTCGCGGTCTTCGAGGGCGCTGATGGCGGTGGCGGTGAGGCTGTGGGTGATGTGGCCTCGCATCAGCTGGGCGGCTTCGGCGGCGCGGCCGTGCACGATGAGGGAGACAAGTTGGTGGTGTTCCTGTAGGTCCCGGGTGCGGGGTTCGTCACCGGGCGGGAGTTCGAGGCCGAGGCGCCGGTAGCGGTCGGACTTGTCCCACAGGTCGTCCAGGAGGCGGATGAGGACATCGTTGTGCGAGGCCCGGTACAGCGCTTGGTGGAAGGCGCGGTGGGCCGTGAGTGCCTCTTCCCCCCATTGGCGGGTGACGGGGAGGAGTTGGTCGACGGCGGCCTGCATCGTGGCGATGTCGTCGTCGGTGCGTCGCTGGGCGGCAAGTTCGGCGGCGGTCGGGTCCAGGGACAGGCGGACCTCGAAGAGCTGGCGGGCTTCGTTCGAGTTCATGACGGAGACCCGGACGTCGCGGTGCGTCTCGACGGTGACGAGTCCCTCGCTGCTGAGGCGGCGGATGGCCTCGCGCAGAGGCGTGATGCTCATGTTGAGGGACTCGGCGAGGTCGTACTGGGCGAGCCGTGACCCGGCAGGAAGAGTGCCGGAGAGGATCCGATCGCGGAGTTCCGCGTAGGCGAGGTCGCTCTTGCTCAAGAACAGGTTCGGTCCTGCCATGGCCCCCTGACCATTCCTTTCCGGAGCTTCCCCACCCCTTGACATCCCGCATCGGACCAGCCGACTCTAACAGGCGTCACATCTTATAAGATATGAGAAAGGCCTCGACAGTGAAGATCACCAACGTCTACGAGGGCGTCGTTCCGATCAGCTCCTCGATCCGCAACGCCTGGATCGACTTCAGCTCCATGGACTGTTCGATCGTGGCGATCGAGAGCGACGTCATCCGCGACGGCAAGCCCGTGGTGGGCTACGGCTTCAACTCCAACGGCCGCTACAGCGCCGGAGAGATCCTCCGCCGCCGGGTCCTGCCCCGCCTCCTCGAGGCCGAGCCCGGCAGCCTGCTCGACGAGCAGGGCGGCCTGGACCACGCCAAGACGTGGCACGTGATGATGAACAACGAGAAGCCCGGCGGGCACGGCGAGCGCTCGGTCGCGGTCGGTGTGGTGGACATGGCCCTGTTCGACCTGGCCTCCAAGATCGAGGGCAAGCCGCTGTACCGGTATCTGTCCGAGCGCTACGGCGACGGGCAGCCCGACGACTCCGTTTTCGTCTACGCCGCCGGCGGCTACTACGCCCCGGGCAAGACCCTCACCGACCTTCAGGACGAGATGCGCGGCTTCCTCGACCTGGGCTACGACGTCGTCAAGATGAAGATCGGCGGCGCCGACCTGGCGGAGGACCTGCGCCGTATCGAGGCCGTCATCGACGTCCTGGACGGCGACGGCTCCCGGCTGGCCGTCGACGTCAACGGCCGCTTCGACCTCAGCACGGCCCTGGAGTACGGGCGGGCCATCGAGCCCTACGGGCTGTTCTGGTACGAGGAGATCGGCGACCCGCTCGACTACCACCTCAACGCCACCGTCGCCGAGCACTACACCGGCTCCATCGCCACCGGCGAGAACCTCTTCTCCCTCCAGGACGCCCGCAACCTGGTCCGCTACGGCGGCCTGCGCCCCGACCGCGACACCATCCAGGTCGACCCCGCGCTCTCCTACGGTCTGGTGGAGTACCTGCGCATCCAGGACATGCTCCGTCAGCACGGCTGGTCATCGAGGCGCTGCATCCCGCACGGCGGGCACCAGTTCTCCCTGCACATCGCAGCCGCCCTCAAGCTCGGCGGCAACGAGTCCTACCCGGGCGAGTTCCAGCCCACCGGCGGCTTCGCCGACCACGCCGTCGTCGAGAAGAGCCGCGTCGGCCTGACCGACACCCCCGGCATCGGCTTCGAGAGCAAGGCCGCCTTCTACAAGGTGCTGCGCGCCCTGCACAGCTGACCGCCACCACACCGCAGACGCGCCCGCAACCGCAGACGCGCCCGCAACCGCAGACGCGCCCGCCACCGCAGGCGCGCCCGCCACCGCAGGCGCGCCCGCCACCGCAGGCGCGCCCGCCACCGCAGGCGCGCCCGCCACCGGGCGGGCGCCGTCGGCCGGCGCCGCCGGATACGGGCGCCACACACGAGATCGGGGGCGCCGCGAGCCGCGTTCGCGTCCCCCGCACCCCCCACGGGACAGGGCTACACACGATCGTGGTGCAAGGGAGCACCAACGATGACAAGCATCACCACCGTCGGCCGCCCGCGGCGGTCACGGCTGAGCCGTCTCATACGGGAGCTGTGGTTCCAGGTCGTACTGGCCGCCGTCCTCGGCATCGCCGTCGGCATCCTCGCGCCCGGGCTGGGTGAGGACCTGAAGCCGCTCAACGACTGGTTCATCGCGCTGGTCAAGATGATCGTGATCCCGGTCGTCTTCTGCGTGGTCACCACCGGCATCGCCTCCATGGACAACCTGCGCAAGGCGGGCCGGATCGGCGTGAAGGCGATCGGCTACTTCCTGGTGCTGTCCCTGATGTCCATGCTGATCGGGCTGGTCGTCGCCAACATCTTCCAGCCCGGCTCCGGCCTGCACGTCGACCCCTCGTCACTGAACGCCGACGACGTGCCCAAGACCGCCACCGAGCACGCCACCTTCACCGGCTTCCTGCGGCCTGCAACGCGGTCTCCCAGCTGATAGCGCCACCAGGGAGGCGCCGGGCGGCTCGGTCACCGACCTCGACGTCGCCTCAGCCGACGCCGACCGTCTCGCCATCGACGTCACCATCGCCACCACCTCCACCGCCCACGACACCGGATCCGCTGCGCGGGGCCGCTTCACGAGGCAGAGACCGCCGATCCATGGATAAACCTTCCTCTCCCGCCCCTGCGTGGGCGCCCCTACGGTCGAGGCTGCGGGCGCTCACCGGCCCGCCGTACCGAAGGAGCAAGACCCTCATGAAGATGACTGGCAACACGATCCTGATCACCGGCGGAACCTCGGGCATCGGCCTCGGTCTGGCCCTGCGTCTGCACGAGGCCGGCAACAAGGTGGTCGTCGCCGGCCGGCGCAAGGAACTCCTCGACGAGATCACGGCCGAGCACCCGGGCATCGACGGGCTCGTCCTCGATGTCGCGGACCCCGACTCGATCGCCCGGGCCCGTGAGACCGTGGCGGCGAGCCACCCGGGGCTGAACGTCCTGGTCAACAACGCGGGCATCATGCTGCTGGAGAACTTCCTCGACCCGGCCGGACTCCAGGTCGCCGAGGATCACGTCGCGACCAATCTGCTCGGCACGATCCGGATGACGTACGCCTTCCTGCCGCTGTTGGTGGGCAAGGCCGACGCGGTCGTCGTGAACGTCACCTCGGCGCTGGCGTTCGTCCCGTTCCCGAGCACCCCGACCTACAGCGCGACGAAGGCCGCGCTGCACTCCTTCTCCGAGAGCCTGCGCGTCCAGCTCGCCGGTGCTGACGCCGGCGTCCAGGTGATCGAGGTGGTCCCGCCGGGCGTGCGCACGACGCTGCTGGGCCAGCAGGACAGCGACCAATCCATGCCGTTGGACGACTTCCTCACCGAGACTCTCGACCTGCTGCGCGAGAAGCCCGACGCGAAGGAGCTGGTCGTCGAGCGCGCCAGGTTCCTCCGCGACGCGGTGGCCACCGGCTCCTACGACGACGTCCTCGCCATGATCACCAGCAGCTGACCGACCTGAAACGCCCGACGCGGAACAACAGCACGCGGGCGGGTCCCGTTGGGCGACATCATGGACGAACGCGAGCTCGACCCGCCTCGGGAGGGCCTCGCCCAAGACGCGGAACGGTCAGGAAGCGCCTTCGGCTTCGCCCCGGTCGTCGTCGCACTGGAGACGACCGGCTCCGTCCTGAGTGCCGACGGCACGTCGAGCGCCCATCACACGACGGACATCGCTGTGTCGGCCAGGGCGAGCGGCGAGGCCCGGGGCCGGTCCGAAGCGTCGGGCCTCCTCGACGGTGGACTGGCGCCGCAGGCCGTCTTCCAGGCCGACGGCCTGCGGCGCACCGCCGACAGCAGGCGAATTTCCCAGCCGGGTCATGCGGGTCAAGTGACCATCGGGTCGTCTCGCTGCAAGCGCCCGCGGCGTCGGCCGTACAAGCGGCTTCGCGCTGGGGACAGGAGGGCTCAGCCATGGATCGGCGGTCTCTGGATAGGCGGGCGGGATGCGGCGAGGATGGGGACATGGACAAGAAGGAACTGGCGGAATTCCTGCGCCACCGGCGTGAGATGTTGCGGCCCCGCGACGTCGGGCTGGTCGAGGGGCCGCGCAGGCGTACGCAGGGGCTGCGCCGCGAGGAGGTCGCGCAGCTCGCCGGCATGTCCACCGACTACTACGCCCGGCTGGAACAGCAGCGTGCTCCGCAGCCCTCCGTCCAGATCACCGCGGCTCTCGCCCGGGCACTACGGCTGACCCTGGACGAACGCGACCATCTCTTCGTCCTCATCGGCCACAACGCCCCGGCCCGCTTCCACCGCTCCGAACATGTCAGCCCCACGCTGCTGCGAGTCCTGGACCGCCTGGACGACACCCCGGCCCTGGTGACGACCGACCTGGTCGACACCCTCGCGATGAACCCCCTGGCCATCGCGCTGCTCGGCGACCAGACCCGCCACGCCGGTCTGGCCAGTAGCGGCTACTACCGCTGGTTCATGGACCCGGCCGAGCGTCTGGTGTATCCCGAGGAGACCCACGAATCCCACGGCCGCGCCCAGGCGGCACGCCTGCGGGCCGCGCTGACAGCCGGCAGCGACACCCCCCGAGCCG
Organism: Streptomyces sp. CA-210063; assembly: GCF_024612015.1. Taxonomy (NCBI): domain Bacteria; kingdom Bacillati; phylum Actinomycetota; class Actinomycetes; order Kitasatosporales; family Streptomycetaceae; genus Streptomyces; species Streptomyces sp. CA-210063. Next base: position 210,300 of record NZ_CP102512.1, on the reverse strand, counting down.
CCCGGATCCTCGCCGAACTCCAGGAACACAGCCCCGAGTTCGTCCGCATGTGGGACCTTCAGGAGGTCGCCCGCTACGGCGACTGCAAGACCCTCCTCCATCCCGAACTCGGCCGCATCGACGTCGACGCCCAGCTCCTGTACACCGAGAACCGCGCCCAAACTCTGGTGGTGCTGACCACCCGCCCCGGCACGGAGAGCCACAGCAAACTCGAACTGCTCTCCGTCATCGGACACCAGCAGCTCACCCCCTGACGTCCTGGACCGGGGACTGGGGAGCGGGCCGGGCTCGGCGCGGGAGGGGCCGGACAAGGGCGCCCTGGAGTGGTGCAGCCCGCACGGCATTTGCCCTGCGCTCTGCGGCCAGGCTAGTCGGCCCGCTGCGCTGTCCGGGCTCCGCGCTCAGGCCGCCCGTTTGACCGGACGCTGCCTCCGCTTTACTCTCGAACATGTACGGAGGCAGCATCCGTTTTGATGTGGCCGCAGGATCACGGCAGGCAGGAGGGCGCATGAGCGCCGGTGACCAGCGGGGACGCAAGCCGCGCGCGGACGTCCAGCGCAACCGCGCCGCCCTCCTGGAGACCGCGCAGCGTCACTTCCTGCAGCACGGAGTCGGCACCTCCCTTGAGGCGGTGGCCAAGGAGGCGGGCGTCGGGCCCGGCACGCTGTACCGGCACTTCCCCACCCGGGAGGCGCTGCTGGCGGCCGTGCTGCAGACGCGCTCCGAGGAGTTGGTGGCCCGTCAGACGGACATCGATCAGCTCGGCGACCCGGCCGAGGCGCTGGAGCAGTGGCTGCGGGCGATGGAGGAGTACTTCAGCGCCTTCAGCGGGCTGCCGGACCCGCTCATGGCCGCGGCCAGGGCGCAGGAGCCGGACAACCCGCTGACGATTCCCTGCGACATCCTCATCTCCGCCACCGATCAGTATGTGCGAGCCGCGCAGCTCGCGGGGCGCGTGCGCGCGTCGGTGCGGGGGCACGACCTGTTCCTCGCGGCCTGTTCCGTTGCCTGGATCAAGGGCACCGGTACCGAGGAGGAGTCGCTCGACCGGCTCCGCACGCTCATCGCGAGCGGCTACCGCCAGCAGGACACCCAGGCGTAAACCGCCAGGCACCCCGCCCCGGCCCCGCAACGCCAGGCGGCACCACCACCACACGGCCGTCACATCTCGCTGCCCTCAGGGGCCGCACAACCTCTCAAGGAACAAGTCATGAAAATTACTGTCATAGGCGCCGGTGCCATCGGCGGGAACCTCGCTGCCAAGCTCAGCACAGCCGGTCACGACGTCCAGGTGGCCGACGCCCGCGGCCCCGAGGCCGTCCGGGCGGAGGTGCTGGAGTCCGGGGCCCGCGCGGCGGACCTCTCCGACGCCGCCGTCCAGGGCCGGGACGTCATCGTCCTGTCGATCCCGTTCGGGGTGGCGGGCCAGCTGGCGGACCTGTTCGCGTCGGTGCCCGACGAGACGGTGGTCATCGACACCTCGAACTACTACCCCGGCATGCTCAGCGAGCCGATCGAGGCGGTGGACAACGGCCAGGTGGAGAGCGTGTACACCGCCGAGCTGCTCGGCCGCCCCGTGGTCAAGGCGTGGAACGCCGCGCTGGCCGAAACCCAGCGGACCAAGGGCGTCCCGGCCGGAACGCCCGGCCGCCTCGCCATCCCCGTCGCCGGCGACTCCGAGGAGGCGCGGCGCGTGGCCATGAGCCTGGTGGACGACACCGGCTTCGACCCCTACGACGCCGGCACGCTGGCCGACTCCTGGCGCCAGCAGCCGAACGGCCCCGCCTACTGCACCGAACTGACCCTGGACGAGCTGCCGGCGGCCCTGGCCGCGGCCGACCGCGTCAAGGACGCGGCCATCCGCGACAGCCTCCCGGAACGCTTCGCCGCCCTCGGTGCCAATCCCACCGTCGACGACGTCGTCGAGATGAACCGCGCCGCCCACCGCTGAGACACCCGACGCCGCTCTCGTGCACCCCACGGCACGAGAGCGGCAACGCCGGCACGCCACGAACACACACGACGAACACGAAGAGCGGCGCTCACTTCGGCAAGGTCGTCATTACCCACTGACACCGCCGCGTCCGGGGTCGGCCTCAGCCCCGGTAGCGCCGCAGGGACCAAGCCCCGGAACCCCGGTCACCCAAACCGGGGTTCCGTTCCGGACAAGGAGTTTCACCATGAGGATCGGCATTCTCGGCACCGGGCACATCGGCAAGACGTTGACCAGGCGGTTGAGCGCGGCCGGGCACGAGGTAAAGGCGGCCAATTCCCGCGGCCCGGAGACGATCGAGGCGGACGTGCTGGCCTCGGGCGGACGAGCGGTGACAGCGGCGGAAGCCGTAGTGGACGTCGACGCCGTGATCCTCTCCATTCCCTTCGCCCGCATTCCGCAGGTCGCACCACTGATCGCCGAGGTGCCGGCTGACACGGTTGTCATCGACACGTCGAACTACTTCCCGCATCGGGACAACGGAATCGCGGCGATCGACGCCGGCCAGGCCGAGAGCGTGTGGGCTGCCGAGCAGCTGGGCCGGCCCATCGTCAAGGCGTGGAACTCGATCGGATCCGAGTCGTTCGCGCACAGGAACAAGCCGGCGGGAAGTGCGGACCGCATCTCGCTCCCCGTCGCGGCCGACAGTCCGCGAGAGCGTGACCTGGCAATGGCACTTGTTGAGGACACCGGGTTCGACGCCTTTGATGCGGGGCCGCTCGCGGAATCGTGGCGGCAGCAGCCCGGCACACCCGCCTACTGCACGGATCTCACGCGTCAGGAGCTGCCGGACGCACTGGCGACGGCCGACGCGGCGCGATCACCGAAGCGGCGCGACCTCGGGCTCGCCGTGGTCCAGGAACGCTTCGGGGCCGGCACGCAACCGGACGCGGAATACCTTGTCCGCCTGAACCGCGCAATTTCCATGTGAGCAGGGACGGGGGCTGACGCGGTGACCCGTGAGAAACCCTCGTATCTCGCCTCCCGTCTCCAGCTGCTCCGCGACGAACCCCGGCACCCCCGGCGCCACGTCGGCCGGCGCCGACATGAAGGTGCCCAGCATCCGTACGGTGCCCCACTGCACCACCCAGCCCGGCCGGTTATGAGACCGGCGCTTGGCCCGGGCCTGTTCCAAGGCCACCGCGTCCAGCCGGAAAAGCTCCTCCAGCTCCCGAACGGACGGCTCGCCCTCCAGCAGGGTGTTGCCCTGCACGACGCTCCGGGTGTCCTCGAAGCCACCTGAACGGAGACGGCTTCTGCATGTTCGGCCAGGACGGCACCGGTGGCTACACCGCGTTCTGCCTGAAGGGGCGCCATGACGGTCTGCTGGACGACAGGTGAACCGCTGACCCTCAGAGATTGGGACATGCGGGGCCAGGGGAGCGGTGTCGCACCCTCTTGAACCGCCATCATCGACCTCGACCGGGTCTTCACGAGCTCACTGACAGCAACTGACGCACACCCCGGCACGCCTGTCACCCACTCAGGCGACGGTGCAACACATGTGGCGCCAACTACCCTTCCGGTAGCGCTGTTGAGCTGCACTTTTGCGATCCTCGGCCGGCGCACCACTCTCCGACCCCTAGAGAAGCCGGGGGAGTCGTACGTTGTCGCCACGGCCCAAACGGTAGTTCGACCCGGCGGCCGCGCTGCCTGTACGACGCGGCGGCACTACGCGCCCGGCAGCTTCTGCCGATGACGGCTCGAGACTGGTCGGGCGGGCGTCCTGCAAGTACCAGCCGTGGGCGGCCATGCACTCCTTCGTCCACTCCATCAGCAGGTGTGAGCCCTCCTTGACGCGACTCTCGTCATGACCGCCGTCGTTGGCGACCACTGGACGAGAAGGCTGGCCGCCGGGCGGTCCACGTCGCCGGTGTCGCACACCGGGCACAGCTCCAGGTGGATCGGCCGCCCGTGTTCGTCGTCCTGTGGCGCCACCCCGCTCATGATGAGGTTGCCCCGGCAGCGTGAACACTGCGGCAGCCGGTCGGAGAACTCCAGCAACGCCGTGGCCAGCTCCCTTTAGTTGGCAAGAGCGAAGCAGGTCAGTCGTCAAGCAGTCACTTCAAAGGCACGTGCCCTCCTGCGGGCGTGTGACCGACCGCGGCAGTCGGCCCGTCCCGCCAACTAGAGCGTTCAATTCGAAAGCCACTGACCTGCGGTGATGCTGGGGAAGCGAACGGCTCGTCCGCATCCGGTCCTTGACCGGCAGCGGGCAGCGGACGGCCAGGTGTCGAGAGCGGCCCGACGGCGTCAGTGCCCGGACGTTCCGAGGATCTGGTCGGCCGTCGCGAAGCGGTGCTCCGTCGGTTTCAGCACTTCGTAGAGGTAGTCGAAGTACTCCGTTTCCGCCGTTCCGGTGAGCACCGCCAGCAGGAAGGCGAGGCACCCCATGTCGTGGGGCTCCCACAGCGGGCCCTGCCCCTCGTTGTAGAGCACGGTCCACTCGTCGGGGTGCTGACCGGGCCGTACCAGCCAGTACAGGAACGCCCCCGTGAGCCCCTCGAATGCCCACGGCAGGATCCGCGCCCCCGCCTCCAGCAGGCCGGCGGGCTTCTCCTCGCCCACCTCCCACAGTCCGGCCAGGACCCCGTCCCGTTCCGTCGTCTGCGCGTGCAGGTTGCATTTGTCGTAGGCGGAGCCGGGGACGAGCAGCCAGATCGTCTCGTCGAAGACGCCGTCGCCGTATGTCTCGACGAGCTGCCTGTAGTCGGCGGGCAGAGCCGCACCGAGGGCGCGCTCGGCCTGCGCCCAGTCCACCGCGGGCGGCGGATCGGCGGGGGGCGGGCAGAGACGGACGAGGGCATTGAGGGCATTCATGGAACGGACGCTACTGAAACCCTGGCCGGTGCTTGTGGGCGGGGCGGGCAGAGCAGCCGAAGATCGGCATCGGCCAAGGCCCAGGTGGCCGCTCGCCGGGGGGGGGGAAGACCTCTGGACGCCGAGAGGGACGTCCGTCGGGTAGCCGATGAGCGCGCACTCGGCCGGTGGGGCCCATTACGGCGACCGACCACATCAGGGCACCTACCTCGAGGTTTGCCGACCAGCTTGCTGATTTGCCTGGATCACTGACGAGATGCCGAGTTCCTTGCCGGCGATCGACCAGGTGCTGGCTCCACCAGTGGTTTGAGGGCGCAGTAGGGCTGGTGGTCAACTTTGCGGAGCCAGTGGAACACGTTGTGTCGCTCCCGCGTCCAGACGGCGTAGTTCGGAGTCCCTCCAGGAGTTACAGGGCCTGCCTGAAGACCATCCGGCCTATGAGGCGCTGTTCGCGCAGCTGGTCAACGCCGGATCAGCGCTGCTGATACGAAGCCCAGGCCCCGGCGAAAAGGGAAGAGCCGCACCGGCAGGTCAGCAAGACCGCCCTCACACGGTCAGCGCGGATGCACATGCTCGGGGCCGTGCTGCTCGCGGTGGCGCCGCTGATCGGCTGGGGCTGGGTCGCCCTCGCCGTCTTCCAGCTGCTGTTCGGTCTCCTGGCTACCGGGATGGACGCCCCGGTCCAGGGGCACCGGGAGCTGCGCTTCGCGGCCGGCGTCCTGGGAGTGGTCACCCGTGCTGGTGCCCCTGCTCGTCTTCGGTGTGCTGTCCGGATGGTTCTGGATCGCCGCGGCCATCGGCTGGATCGGCAGCCCCGCGGTCGCCCTTGGCACCCCGCCCGACGGCCACCGCGCGCCGCGCCGTAAGGCGTGGCACCAGGAGCTGACGCGGGAGCTGCGGCGCTGGGGGAGTGTCCGCCGCCCCGAGACGGGACTCGGGCCATGTCACGCTGACGGAGCGTGAACGTGACATGGCCTGTCAGAGGTCGCTATGAGGCTTGATGCCTGTTTCGCCTGTGAGGTTGGGTGAGGTGTGATGGTCGCGGGTTCGTAGCTGGTGCTACGGGTGGGGACGGCGGCATCCGGCGACCATGCGACCACGGCGTTCGAGGCGGGTGCGGAGGGTACCGGTCACCGTCGTCGGCCCGGCTGGCCCCCCTTCACCTACCCGTTCGATATGACCCAGCAGCCGGCCGCGACGTCCGCATCGGCGCGGCCGGGGCCGACCGCCCGGTCACCTTCCAGCCCGTGGCCGCCCAGCGCCGCTGCGACGTGGTGCGGCGCGCGGCGCACGCGCTGTACGAGGCGGGGTGGTGCGGCGCGCGGCGCACGCGCTGTACGAGGCGGGGTGGTGGGAGTCAGGCCGGGCGCGCCGTAGTCACCATGAGCCGCCGCCCCCGCCACCGTCTCCGCCGCCGGCCCCTCCGCTGTCGCCTCCGCCGCTGTAACCGCCAGACGAGGAACCCGAGAAGGAACCCGAGCCGCCGGACGACGGGTCGGTGGCGGCGGAAACGGCCGCCAGCGGCAGGTATGTGGCGAGGTGGGGCCGGAGCGTCGCGTCGTCCCCGGGTATGGCCGTCCGTGCCCGGGTGCGGGACGCATGCGCGTTCGCCGCGTCGGCCGCTGCCGCCGCTGCCGTCCATGCCTCGGCCTCGCCGAGGGCCACGGCCCACGCGATCTCGTCCTCGGCACGCTTCTCCCAGCCATGCCGCTCGGATTCGGCCAGATGGCGCCGGTAGGCCTCCGCCTGGCACCACAGGTGGGAGCCGCGCACGGTGCGTGTCCGCAGTTCCCAGGCCCGCACGAGGGCCGCGAGCCCGGCGCCGGCCAGTGCCGCGCCGACTGCCAGCGGCGTCCGCCAGTCTGCGCCAGGATCCGCCACGTCCGTCGCCGTGACCCCCACGACGACCGTTCCGGCGGCCGCGGCCACCGCGCCGCCCCACAGGGCGATCCGGCGGCGCCGCTCCCCGGACGGCTCCCACAGCCCGTCGCCACCCGTGCGCCGCCAGTCCTCGAGCCGGTGCCGCAGCAGGTTCCAGGCGATGGCGAACGCCCCGTTGTACTGGCCCAGCGGGACGCGCGGCTTACGGGCGAACACGGCCTGGAGCACCTCCGCCGTCAGCGGGTCGGCGGAGCCGGCCGACCGCTCGTCGGCCTGGTGCAGCACGGGCTTCTTCTTGCCGCTGATGGCCAGATGCCCGTCCGCCGCCGCGGTCAGCAGCCACGCCGCCAGGTGTTCCTGGCGCACCCGGTCGGTGAGCAGGATGCCGGCGTGGGCGGGAGCGATGCCCGCGGGCGGCTCACCGTTCGGTGTGACCGAGGCACCCAGCCGGCGAACGTCCATCCGCCGGGTCCGGCCGTCCGCCCCCTGGACCCGCTCTCGCCCCGACAGCCGCACCAGCTCCGCGACCACGGCCGTCGCGGCGAGGGCGATCCCCGTGGCCCACAGCCACCCGGCCGCGACGCCGTCCCCCGCCTCGGCGGCAGCCGCCCGTCCGCCGGGCGCCTTCGGCAGCGCCGCGGCGCCGCCCCCGTCGGCATCTCCGACCTCCGCGTACAGCGTCAGACCCTCTTGCGCCTCCAGCGCGTCCTGCGCCACGTCCAGTTGTCCCGGTACGGGCTGCCGCTGCGTCGCACAGTCCTCGTGCGAACCGGACGATCCCGACATGCAGCTCGGCCGTTGCAGGGCGAACGGGGCGGCCAGGTGCACGTCGACGTGCCCGACGGGCACGTCCCACTTCGTGCCGACGGCATCCCACGCCAGCCACTCCTCGTCCCCTAGGTGCGGCAGGGTGTACTCGATCCGGTACCGGTGGGTCCCGGTCACCGTCGCATCGGGGTCACCGATCACGATCCGTGCGTCCAGCCCGTCCTCGACGCGGTAGGGCACCGGCTCGCCGTCCGCCGTGACGGACACCTTGCTGACGTCTCCGGGCTCCGACCCCGGAACGTCACGGTAAATGCCGTGCCGCTGCTCACCGTTGAAGTCGTAGTCGATCACCTCGGTGATCCGGGCCGTCCGGTCGGTACGTATCTCGGCGCCGACCCACATCCGGGTTATCCGTTCCCCGGGCTCCCCGAGCACCGCGCCCAGCAGCCCGACCAGCCCCACCAACACCGCGCCCACGAGCAGCAGAACGGCATCCCGCCGCCTGCGCCACCCCACCGACCTGGCCCTCACCCGGGCCCTCCTCACCGTCACCCGTGACCGTCAGGGGAGGACGATACAGGCCACGTCTTAGGCAACAGAGGCGCGCGAGACCGCAGTCGGGCGTCCGCGATCCATCCGTCGCCGAGACCGAGCCGAGGCTGAGCAGACCGGCTTGAGTAACGGGACAGGGGCGGTCGAGGTGCGGGCCGGCAAACCGACCCTGTGCACGCTCCGCCCGGCTACACGACCCCCGGAGCAACGCGGCCTGCTCACATCCCGTCAGCGGTCCAAGTGCCGCAGGCGGTGGGGCGTGTACTTGCGGCCTCCAACTGGCGATCCGTCAGGAGGATGCAGAAACGACCCAGTAACGGTGCGGATAACCAGGAATCACCCTCCTCGTCCCGGGGGGGGGGGCGACCAGAGTTGTCGGACCCCCGGGACCAGGAGGGGAAGTCATGCCGGACCCGAAGGCCGGAGGCCCCATCGCGGAGCCAATGAAGACGGTAACGGGGGGGAACGGAGCCCGGGCTACCCGTCGTTGGGTCTCACCCCCTACGCTCGTGATCATGACAAAGAGATTCAGCGACCAGTTCCTGCTCGAGGCGGAACGGCACTCCGTCTGGGGCGCCGCTCAGCTCGAGGCGCTCATGGAGTTCCTGCCTGAGGCGCCGTGGAGCGCGGACCTGCCGACGTGTTCGTACCAGCAGGGGGAGGTGCAGCTACGGGTCGGTGTCCTTGGGACGTACGACATGGAGGGGGGTTCCTGGCTGTGGGGCTGGGCAAATCCGGGGCTCGGCGGGAGTGAGGTCGTGGCGTTGTCCGCTGCCGTGGCACGGTATGGGCAGGCGCACGGGATTCCTGAGTTCACCGCTGAGGAACTCGACCTGTCCGGGTTCGACGATCCTCGGCGGGCCGCCGAGATGCTGGCCTTCGCGGGGATGGGGGTAGCCAACGCTCCCGGGTACATCGGGCAGCCCGCCGGGCCCGGCACTCAGGTGTACTTCCTGCCAGACGACCCGAAGGTGCCGAGCGCCCTGCTCGATCCGGTCGCCCTGCCGCGCGTGCTCATGGCCGGGGTCTCACTCATCGGGCGTTCGCCGCTACAGGCCGTCACGGGGTACTTCGAGCACCACGGCGTGCCGCAGCGCGTGGAAGGCGACCGGTTGATCGCCGATCTGCCGACGGGGAACGCCGCCGTTGTCTCCTTCGACCGGATGGGGCGGATCGGCAACATACGGCTCACGGTCACCGGCTGACCCGAACCGTCCGTCAGGCTGGCGCGAGTTCCTGGGTGAGGACGTGTTCGACCAGGGAGATGAGGACGTCCTTGCCGGATTCGCGGTCGCGGACGTCGGGCGCGGAAATTCAGTTTCCGAGCGCCGCCTTGCCCAAGGATCGCTCCGCAATCCGGGCAGCCGCTGACGCGGGCAGCAGGTGGCCGAAGACGAAAGTCTGGAAAGTAAAGTGTTGAGACGGCCGTCGACGATCGCCGGACCCAGGCCGCCCAAGGCGGACATGACAGTGTCCGCTGAGACGGCTGAGCGCCGGAGCCGATGACACCGTCATGCTTCGCGCGCTCCTGGTGAAAGGAGGCCACATGAGCGAGGCGTACTCGCCAATCCCGGAGCTGAACCTGCTCAAGGAGTTCGAGGACCGGATCGGTCCGGTCTACTACTCGGAGGGTTTCGAGCTGCGCGAGTACGGCGCAGACGCTGGCCTCCACACCTGGTCGGAGCATCCGGAGTTCCTGAGCCGGTTCATCCCCTTCGCGCAGGCCAACGGCTCCGGCTCCGACTACGCGCTCTGGCGGTGCGACGATCGGACCGACCTTGCCGCTCTGCCCGTCGTCTTGGTCGGCGATGAAGGGCATCTCTATGTGATCGCGCGAAACCTGATGGAGCTGTTCCAGCTTCTGGCCATCGACAGCGAGCCTGTCGCTGACTTCGGGTTTCTTGCCTCTGGAGACGTCGAGGAACACAGCGATGGCCACCATGAGTTCCTCACCTGGTTGAACCAGAATTTCGGCCTTGAGCCACCGGAGGACCTGCACGCGCTCTGGACCGGGCGAAAGAAGTCTGACGATCGGTTCAGGGAATGGGTGAGCCAGTTCGTTGAGTTGGACGATCACTGACAGTCCATCGCAGTTCGTGATCTTCATGGCTGTGCGGCTTGTCGCCGGTAGTGGCTTACCTGGGCTCGGGTCACGGCCGGCGGCGTCGCTGACCACCTGCTGGCCGCCACCCCAGCTGACGGACTCGCGCCCGTCTCGCGCCTCGGCCTTGTGCCACGTACCTGATGTCAGGACCCTGGCAGAGTCACTTTTGGTAGTCACCAGTTTGAGCCGTCGCGGCGCAGTTGCGTCGTGCTGTCTGCGTCCAGGGACTCCCTCCGGTTGTGGCCGGAGGGACGGTGCGGTTCGCCGAGGGAGCAATGCTCAGTACCTGTGGATCGGCCTCGGGGAGGCGTGCGAAGGGCGTACCTTCCCGAGTGATCGATTGAAGGTCACCGAGTAGACCGGCGTGCGCAGCGCCGGCCGGGAAGGTACGCCCATGCTCACGGTAGTCACCGAGGACGGCTCGACGCGAGAGGGGTCCCTGATCGACGGGATCGTCCGGGAGGGGGCGAGGCGGATGCTGGCCGCCGCCCTGGAGGCCGAAGGTGATGCGTATATAGCTGAGTTGGCCCATGAGAAAGACGAGCGTGGGCGGCGGCTCGTGGTCCGCAACGGTCATCACCAGTCGAGGAAGGTGGCCACCGCTGCGGGAACCATCGAGGTCAGGGCCCCGCGGGTCAAAGACAAGCGCGTCGACGAGGAGACGGGCGAGCGTAAGCGGTTCTCCTCGGCGATCCTGCCGCCCTGGGCGAGGAAGTCCCCGAAGATCAGCGAGGTGCTGCCGCTGCTTTACCTGCACGGCCTGTCGTCGGGTGACTTCGTGCCCGCGCTGGAGCAGTTCCTCGGCTCCTCGGCCGGCCTCTCGCCCGCCACCGTCACGAGGCTGACCGTCCAGTGGCAGGCCGACCACCAGGCGTTCGGCGAACGCGACTTGTCCGATTCGGACTACGTCTATGTCTGGGCCGACGGCATCCACCTGCGCATACGCCTGGCCGAGGCGAAGTCGTGCGTGCAGGTGCTGATGGGCGTGCGCGCCGATGGCACCAAGGAGCTGATCGCCATGTCCGACGGCTACCGCGAATCAGCGGACTCGTGGGCTGACCTGCTGCGGGACTGCCGGCGCCGGGGCATGCGGGCACCGGTCCTGGCGGTCGGTGACGGCGCCCTCGGCTTCTGGAAGGCCCTGGCCGAGGTGTTTCCCGAGGCTCGCCATCAGCGGTGCTGGGTTCACAAGAGCGCCAACGTATTGAACGCGCTTCCGAAATCCGCCCAGCCCGGAGCGAAGAAGGCCCTGCAAGAGATCTGCAACGCCGAGGACCGGGAGCATGCGCTGAAGGCCATCGCGACGTTCGGGAAGACCTACGGGACGAAGTTCCCCAAGGCCGTCAAGAAGATCACTGACGACGCCGACGAGCTGCTGGCGTTCTACGACTTCCCCGCCGAGCACTGGATTCATTTGCGCACCACGAACCCCATCGAATCGACCTTCGCCACCGTCCGGCTGAGGACGAAGGTCACCCGGGGCGCCGGCAGCGCAGCCGCCGCGCTCGCCATGGTCTTCAAGCTCGTTGAGTCCGCCCAGCAGCGGTGGCGGGCCGTGAATGCGCCCCACCTCGTCGCCCTGGTCCGCGCCGGAGCCCACTTCGAACGCGGGCAATTCATCGAACGCCCCCAGGCGGTTGCGGCGTGAGCACCATCGCGGAGGCCCAGACCATCAGCACCGGGCGACTGGACCTGTTGCCGCTTCACGTCGAGCACGCCGAGGAGATGGCCGCGGTGCTGTCCGATCCGGCTCTGTACGCCTTTATCGGCGGCACCCCGGACACCCCGCTAGGCCGTGTTTTAGGTAGCGGGTGAGTCTTGGGCGGAGAGTTCTTCGGCCAGTTCCATACAGCGCAAGCGGGCTGGGGAGAAGTCGTAGGGCATCTTGCCGGTGGCTTCGAACGCGCTCATGGAGTCAGCCTCCCGCCTGCCAGAGCTGAGGTCGGCCTCGTCCTCGCCGTCATCGGCGGTGGCAGGGTGCAATGTGTCCCAGGCGTCGAAGAGGTCATCGTCGCCCTTACCCAGACCGGACTCCTCGATGACGGCCTGCAGGGCGCTTTCGAAGGTGTGCCGCTCGACGGCCACTTGAGCCACCCGTGGATCATCGACGGCGACACTGTCATCGAGGGCCTCCTCGGCGTCATCGATGCGGTCGGAATCCTCCCGCAGAGTGGGATGCGTGGCCAGGACGACGAAGCGGGTGGCCTGGACGGCCGCGCCGAGCGGGCCGAATACCCGCTCAGTGACCAGCAGACTGTCCAGGTCCGCCTGACGCAGGGAGCCCTCGGGCAGGCTCTTGAGGCGTTCGGTGACGAAGTCGGAGAGCAGGCCCATCCGGCTCCCTTCGGTGCGCATCCGCTGCACGGCGGTCCGTTGCCGCCGCAATTCCGCCTCCTGCTCGGCGAGGGTTTCCTCCAACCGCTCCAGGATGCCCGCGATACCGTCTCCGCTGTCCGCACCGGCGGAAGCCGTGCCGGTGGTAAAGGCGTCACGGATGTCGTCCAGGGCGATCCCGGCGTCGGCCATCTTGCGAATCCACAGCAGTCGGATCATGTCCTCGTACCCGTAGCGGCGGCGGTCATCGCCGCCCCGCTCAGGCTCGGGGAGCAGCCCGATCTCGTGGTAATGGCGAATCGCCCGTGGCGTGGTGCCGGCGAAGGCCGCCGCGTCACCGATCTTGACCTGGCGGGGTGGCATGAAGGACGAATGCATGAGCAGGGACCTTTCCTCAAGGCATAGGGACGTAAGTCCACCGGACCACATGCCGCTACGGAAGGTGCAACCCCATACACACCGCTCCGCCCAATGCCAAGAAACGCGCCCTTCCTCCGTAACGACCGCAGGGCCGTCCTTTCCTGCTGTGGCATCCGCACGACGGCAGGCTGAGGGGGCACAGCCACTGATGAATCGCCGCGACCTGAACCGTCGCCTCGAACCGAACCGCAAGTTCATCGAACCGGGTCGCCACGGCCCGGTGCTGCTTGAGACGGCTGATCCCGCATTCGACCGCGTGCCGGGCCTTGTAGTCCTCGCGGTCGAAGACGGGCGGACGGCCACCGCCACGTCCGCGGCGCCTGCGGTTGCGGACCTGATCGACCGGCTCAGGAATCGTGCACCTGATGCCACGTCTGCGCAGGTAGGCGCGATTCGCGCGTGAAGAGTACGCCTTATCGCCTCGCACCCGCAGCGGGCGGCTTCTCGGCCGACCGACACCAGGCCGGGGCACCCCGATCGCGTTCAGGACCGGCTCGAACTGCGGACTGTCACCGCGCTGCCCGGCGGTGATCAGCAGCGACAACGGCTTCTGTCCCTGCTCACACGCCAGATGAATCTTCGTGGTGAACCCGCCTCGCGACCTGCCCAGTCCATGGTCTTCAGGTTCGGCGCTCACTCCGCCCGGCGGTTCCTTCTGCACAGCACCGCGCCGGCGGGCACCGGCAGCATGCTGGTGTGCCCGGCAGATGGTGGAGTCGACATTGACCTCCCAGAAGATCAGCCCGGCCGCATCAGCCCTCGCCTGCAACAACGTCAGCAGCCGGGCCCACACACCCCGACGCTGCCATCTCCGGAACAGCCCATACACCGTCTGCCACGGTCCGTACTCGAACGGCAGGTCCCGCCACGGAACTCCGGTCCGAACCCGCTACCGCACACCGTCTATCAGCCGCCGACAGCCAGGCCACCTGCGACTTATGCCCACCGCAGGCAGCAACGACTCCAGCACCGACCACTGCTCATCAGAAAGATCCCCTCGCCCCACATCTTGATCATCAGCATGCAGGGCGTGCACAGGAAGCCGAACCTAAAACACGGCCTAGCTCTGCGCTCGCGCTACCAGCGCATGACCGCAGGCTCTCCCGATCCGGCCGTCTCCTGGCTGAATTGGGTGATCCGGCTCCGTGATGAGGCATGCCTGACGGGCACGGTCCAGGCGACGATCAGTTCCTGCGGCCACGGCCCCCTCGCCGAGATCGCCTGGGTGATGGGAACTTCGTGGCAAGGAAGAGGCATCGCCACCGAAGCCGCCCGAGGACTCGTCGACTGGCTCAGCCAGCAGTCGGTGCAGACCGTCATCGCCCACATCCACCCCGAACATCAGGCATCCGCCGCCGTCGCCACCGCCGCCGGGCTCACGCCCACCAACGAATGGCACGAAGGCGAGATTCGATGGCACCGGAGCGTCAGGCGATAACTTCACCGATCCACAGGTCTTGACTATTACTCAGTGACCCCAGCCCACGCACCATCACCTCATGGATCATGCGCCCGCAGCAGACACTCCGGCCCTCGGAGACCGCGCAGCTGGAAACCGCACGGAACGCCTGCCCAGAGATCGCCGCCGCCTGCGACCTCGCACGGGAGTTCACAGACATGGTCCGTCACCGTCAGGGCCACCTACTGCGGGACTGGATTCAGAAAGCTGAGCTGAGCGGCCCCGAGGCCATCGGCATCTTCGCCGGCTCCGTCCGTCAGGACCTCCCGGCCGTCACCGCGGGTCTCACCCTGTCCTACAGTTCCGGCGCCGTTGAGGGGCACGTCAACAGAATCAAGACGATCAAACGGCAGATGTACGGCCGAGCCTCCTTCACCCTGCTCAGAGCCCGCATCCTCCTGCAGTCGTAGTCATCACGGAAGAGCGGTCACAACCCCCGAGTTGACCACTGAGTGCTTCATCTGGCCGCGCTCGCGACCAGTTCTGCGCCGGTCGTGGCGTAGCGGCCTTCTTGCTCTCTGTAGTTCTCCGGAGGGGTACCGGAAGTCTGTCGGCGCTAACCGTGATCTGTCGGCGGTATGTCGGTGGAGGTTGCGACCTTGGTCGGGTTGGTGCTCTTCATGAGCACGCTGCCCAAAAAACGCAAGGAGCCTGTCATCGTGTCTTCCGCATCCCCGAGCCGAGCGTGGGACGTTCACCGGCTGCCGTCTGCCGAGGGCAGGATCTTCCTGGTGACTGGGGGTAACGCCGGGATCGGCTACTTCGCCGCGGAGCAGCTCGCCGCCACCGGTGCCGTTGTCGTACTCGGCAGCCGGGACGCCGCGAAGGCCGACGCCGCCATGGCCTCGATCTGCTCGCGCGTTTCCGGTGCGCGTGTGCGGCACTTGCAACTTGACCTCGCCGACCTGTCGTCCCTGAAGACCGCCGTGGACAGGCTGGACCTCGATCATCTCGACGCGGTGGTCTACAACGCAGGGGTCGCTCTCGACAACCCGCCGCGTCGAAAGACCGGGGACGGTCACGAGCTGATGTTCGGCACCAACCACCTCGGCCACTTCGCGCTCACCCAGTGGCTGGCCCCCCTGCTGTCCGCGGCGTCGGCGGGTCGCATCGTGACGGTGGGAAGCTTCGCGGCGCGGTCCGAGCGACTGGACATGGGCGATCTGCAGTCCACCCAGGACTACCGGCCCAAGCGCACCTACGGCCGATCGAAGCTGGCGCAGATGTGCTTTGGTTTCGAACTCGATCGCCGCCTGCGTGCCGTAGGCAGCACGGTTCTCAGTGTGGTGGCCCACCCCGGCGGCGCACTGGACTCCCTCACCCCGTCCCGCCCGCCGGTAGGCGTGACAACCCCCGGCGAGCGGCTGCGCGCCTTGCCCTCCGCGCTCTTGGTGCAGGGCAAGGACGCCGGAGCATGGCCCGTCGTCCGCGCCGTCCTCGACTCGGAGGTGCAGGGAGGGCAGCTATGGGGGCCGAGGGTCTTCGGCCTGCGTGGCATACCGCGGCGTGAGCCCGTCCCCTCTCATATGGCCGACCCGGCCGTCGCCGCTCGCCTGTGGGCCGTCAGCGGTGAGCTGGTCGGCACCGATCCGCACCTCGGCTTTCGATAGACGCGGAGCCGCGCCCAGGACGGCCGCCCTGTGGCAAGCTGCCATGTTCAGCCCGGCCAACCGGGCTCAGTCACAACCAGTTGCCTGCAGGAGGTCGTTGATCCAGATCATCGAGATCATCGAGGCGCGGAGGTGGAGGCCAGCGAGGTAGCACTCGGGCGTCTTGTCGTAGCGGCTCGCGATGCCCCGCCAGGCCTTCAGCTTGTTGATCAGGCGTTCGACGGTGTTCCGCTCCTTGTAAAGACCGGCGTCATGGCTTGTGGGCCGGCCGTCCCCGCTGCCCTTCTTCTTCCGGTTGGCGGCTTGGTCCTTCTTCTCCGGGATGACCGCCTTGATGTTGCGTTTCCGCAGGTAGGAACGGCTACCACGGGACGAGTAGGCCTTGTCTGCGGCGACCGCGTCGGGCCGGGTGCGGGGACGGCCGACGGGCAGACGGACCCGCACCTTCTGCAGCACGCGGACGAACTGCGGGCTGTCGGCGGCCTGGCCTGCGGTCAGGACGAGTGACAGCGGACGGCACTTGCGGTCTGCGGCGAGATGAATCTTGCTGGTCAGCCCACCCCGGGACCTGCCGAGCAGGGCTTGCTTCAAGCGGAGTTTGCGCCGTCGCCGGATGTGTCGCCGCTCGTCCTGCTCGGGGTCTTCACTGCTTTCCTGCCCGTTCTGCTCCTGCGGGCCGCCCCCTTTTGCCGGGCCTGCTCCTGCTCGGCGGCGGCTTCCTCAAAGGCGTCCATGACCTCCTTGCCGATGCGCATCCCGGCGGCGTCGTGGTGGGCGCGGGCGGTAGTGGAGTCGACGCTGACCAGGGACAAGTCAGTCTTCCCCTGGCGGGCGGCCTCGGCAATCAGGCCTTCCAGCAGCGTGGCGAAGACGCCGGCGTCCCTCCAGACCCGGAAGCGGCCGTAGACCGTCGGCCCAGGACCGAACTCATGGGGCATCTCCCGCCACTGAGCGCCGGACCGGAACCGCCAGATCACCCCCTCGAACTGCTCCCGTAGCCGCTCGAGGTACGGGCCGAACCCGCCGACCGGCAGGTAGGGCTCGATCAACTTCCACTGTTTGTCGGTGAGTTGCCTGCGCGTCACGCGCAGCGTCTTACCGGATCCCGTCTGTGCACGGGGACGGGAACCCGAAGACTGATCGCAACATCACACATGCCCTAGCTCAGTTACACCGCTCTTTTGACGGATCCTCAGAACTGCTGGGTGCCGGACAGCGAGCGGGGTTCAGAGCTGGAACGGTTGCGGACACCGCCGGCGAACTCGGCGGGCACCGCGGTGGTGAGGGCCATGGAACCGGGGGGAGGGTACATCCGCGTATCCGCTGTCTATCGGCGGTCGGCACGGGGGCGTCCGTCTGAAACCGGATAACGGCGCGAACTGGCGAGGCTTCTCCCTCTGGACCGCGTCCGTTCGACGTAACCGAACTCGAACAGGGCAAGCCGTGGCGATCGTGGGCCCGTCGCCGGGCCATCGTGGTGCGGCAAGCTGATGGCGCTACGGATGGGATACGCGGATGTCGGAATCGACCCAGGCCATGAGTCGGCGCAGTCTGCTCATCACCGGTGGGGCGGTAGCGACCACCGTCGCTGCCACGGGCGGGTCCAGTGCTCTGGCCAGAGGGGAAGCGGTACTGCCGGGAGCGGTGAGCGGTGATGACGCCAGCCGGGCAAGGATTGACGTCCACCACCATTTCACCGCTCCGGCATGGGTTGACTGGGCCGAGCGTGAGGGGCTGGTGCTGCGGCAGGAGCTGCAGTGGTGGGCGCGTTGGGATCTGGAATCCACTCTGGCGCTGATGGACCGGGTGGGAATCGCAACCGCGGTCCTCAACCCGACCATGCAGGACCGGTACCGCTCCGCGGCGCAGGCCAGGGAGGGTCTCACTATCGTCTTCGAGGCACTGACCGACTTGGTGGCCGTACACCCGGACCGTTTCGCCATCCTCGGCCCTGCTGTCCTGGACTATCCCGAAGTGACCACGTGGGCTCTCCAACGCGCCTTCGACGAACTCGGTGCCGTTGGAGTCAGCGTGAAAGCCAACTACAACGGCGTCTACCTCGGTGATCCCTCGTACGACCGTTTCCTCGCAGAACTCGACGAACGCGCCACGGTCCTTTTCACCCACCCGCTCGACCTCCCGGGCGGACCACCCGGCGCCCCCACCGTCCCGGGAATTCCGAACTTCATGTGCGATTTCCTGCTGGATACCACGCGTGCCGCTGTGAACCTGATCCGTACCAGGACACTCGACCGCCACCCGCACCTGTCAGTCGTCCTGCCACACGCCGGCGGATTCCTCCCTCAGATCGCCACCCGCATGAAGGCCTTCGGCGACTTCTGCACCCCGCCTCTCGATGCCGCCCGTGTACAGGACTATCTCCACCGCTTCTACTACGACACGGCGGGCCCGCTGGCCCCCTCGGGCACTCTGGTGGCCACCGCCGGTGCCAACCGGATCCTCTTCGGCACCGACTGGCCGGCCGCCTCCGCCGACATCATCACCGACTTCACGGTACCGGCCATCGAGACCGACCCCGTCCTCACCGACCGCCAACGTCGCGGCATCAACCGCGACAACGCGCTCCGCCTCATGCCCACGCTGAGGCGCGCCTAGCCTGGCCACGAGCGCGCCACACCATCCGCACGTCGCCATTGGCAAGATGACGGACAGCTGGCCGACGGACGCGATGCGCACGTCTTCGCCCTCGGTGTCGCTGGCATCGGTGCGGCCGGCGTCGCGGGCGAGCGCCGCGATATGGGTGATCAGGGTGCTGCCACGCCGTGCGCGCGCTTTCCTCGACGTAC
Source organism: Streptomyces sp. CA-210063 (assembly GCF_024612015.1). Taxonomy (NCBI): domain Bacteria; kingdom Bacillati; phylum Actinomycetota; class Actinomycetes; order Kitasatosporales; family Streptomycetaceae; genus Streptomyces; species Streptomyces sp. CA-210063. The sequence goes on along the minus strand of NZ_CP102512.1, from coordinate 191,552 downwards.
AGTCGCCGGCGGGCGTCGCAGGCGAAGGCGTGCCCGGCCGCCGATGGGCCCCGGAACACGTAGCTCTCGAAGTCGACCTCGGCCGCGCTCAGGGCCGCGTCGATGGCCGCGGCCTGGGCGGCTGGGATGGTGGGTCGTCTGAACCGACGTGCAGCAGCATGGGAGCGTCGATCTTCGCGACCCGAGCGCGGGCCTGGGCGCACTGCGTCCCATCGGCATGGCCCTGTACGTCCTCAGCTGCTTCCACGCCTGGCAGCTCCTGGACTCCTGGCTCACTCACCACCGCCGACCGAACGCGAAGGTCCGCCGCCTGCTCATCGAGCAACTCCTGACCTGCAACCCCGACGCTTGACTCCCCCAAGACACCGGCTAGGCAGCTTGCTGCCGTACCCGCTACTCACGCCTGTCGGCCAAGTCGTGGGGGCGGGAAGGGAAAAGAGCCAGCCTTCGCGTACAGCCCGGGCAACAGTCGCGCCGTCATACTGTGCGCATGCGTCTCGGGGTGGTCGTAGCGATCCTTTACTGCCTGCAGTTCAGCCGGGAGTTGAGCGACGAGGAAGTCGAGCGCATCGCCCGCATGATCTTTGAGCGGCCTCTCTACGACCTCACCGTCGAGAAGCAGTACGCGGGGATCGAGGCGGCCCTCGCCGCGGTTGCCTGGGCGGAAGACCTGTCCTGGCAGCCGCATGACGAGCCGTCGATCCGGGACTTCCTGCGGCGTCTGCTGGAGCGTCTGGACGCGCTGCGGCCGTGGCAGTAGCCGCCGTTCCGCAGCCTCGGCTGCGGCCGCTGGGAGAGCTGCAAGCGTGGGGACAGCCGGCCCACGTACGGCTGTAGTCCCCGTCGCAGGACCAATGTACGTGCGTTTGCGCACCGAGCCCGGGGAAGAGGACCAGCGCGAGAGCCGGTGCGGCGTATGCGGTCCAGGGACGAAGTCGCCCTGGTGGCACCGCCGCTGCCGAACGGATACGACGTGGTGCTGATGACCCGATCGAGTCGATCTTCGTCACCGTCCGCCTGCGGATCAAGGTCACCCGGGGCGCCTGAAGCGCGGCGCCGCCGCCCTGGCGATGGTTCCACCACCCTCGACGGCTGGAGCCTGGAGGTCGTCAGCCCCGAGTGGCCGCACCATCGCGTGCTGCTGTCCGCCGATGGAGGGATGCCCCACAACGGACCGCACGCCGAACGCTGGTGGCACATCTTCGATTCCAACTACTCCGGGCCGCCGGCTTCTCGCCGACTGGGCGAACTCTCGCGGTTGCCACCAGCAGCGAACTCACGCTCTGGACCCGTCCAGCACCCGACGCGGAGCCTCCAGTCCAGGCCGGCGCATGAGGTTGTCACTGGGCAACGGCACCATGTCCGCATGAGCGACAACCCCGAAACCCCTCGTCATGGGCGTGATCTGGCCTGGGTGGGATCCATGGGCGGCCCGCTGGTCGTCATCCCGGTATCCGCGTTGCACTTGTGGGGCGGCTGCACCGAGGACGGCGTGATCCTCGGAGGCTCGGACGAGCCAGACGACTACGACCGCGCGTGCTCGGTCGAGGAATTCGCCGGGGTGACCGGCCTGCGCGGCGGCGGCAGGTGCGCGCTGGTGCTGGGCGATGAGCCTGCCACGACCTGCTACCTGCCTGAGCAGAGGGTCTTCCTGCGATGGCTCGCTGCCGACTCCGACGTCGAACTGTTCGCTGCCGCCGAGGCCCTGCTGGGTGACCCCGCCACCCCGTGGGAGGACTGCGGATCGTGGGAGACCGATGGTCAGGCCGTTCTCATGGACTCAGCCGAGGCGGGGAGCGATCTGGGCGTGCCCTACCCTGCTGGCGGAGGCCAGCCCGATGAAGCTCCGGTCCCCATTGCCGCTGGACGATGGCGGATCCGCGCATTCCACAAGCGTGACGAGTTCCCTTGGGTGGGCGTGGTCCAACTCCTTCCGGAAGCCGATCGCGACGGCTCCTGACGCACACCCCGGTGTTCGGACACGGCCGCGACTCGCCATCGGCCGCTGCCCGGGGAGCCTTGCGTCAGCTGTTCCGGAAGCGGCGAGCCTCGGCGATGAGTTCGGCGGGCAGGGCGGGGCCAGCACAGGCGTGGGAGCAGGCCCCGGTACGAGTCGTTTGGTAGGTGCGGCGCCAGTGCGATGAGTTCGCGCAGGTCGTCGGGGGAGCCCGTGAACCGGGCGCGGTAGGCAGCCCCTGCCGCTCGAAGGGTGATGTCGGCGCACCGAGAAAAGTGCTCAGGCGTGTACAGACGAACGTGCTCAGTCGTGGGATTGGGAGGACAACCCTGCGGCCGTGGGGGTGTCCGCGAGCGTCCATGACTCGACGGCGGTCTGAACCTGGAGCACGCGGGCGTAGGCTCTCAGGGATGCGGATAGGCGAGTTGTCCAAGCGCACGGGCGTGAGTCCGCGCTCACTGCGGTACTACGAAGAGCAGGGCCTGCTGACCAGCTCACGCTCCGACGCGGGGCAGCGTCACTATTCCGATGCTGCGGTCCAGCGCGTGTCACTCATCCGACAGCTGTTCGACGCGGGTATGTCCAGCAGGGTGATCGCGACTGTGCTGCCGTGTGTGGACGTCCCGGGTGACCTGGGCGTCGCCGAGGAGACGTTCACGGCGATGATGCGCGAGCGCGACCGGATCGACGCCGACATTGCGCACCTGATCGAGACCCGGGATGCACTCGACGTGCTGATCAGGGCCAACAGCCGACACCGGGCGGAGCTGTCCACGGCCCCGGAACCGGTGGCGCAGTCGGCCTGATGCTGTGATCTGCATCTCAGCCGGTTGCCCCTCACATCAATGTCAGAGGTGAGGATGGCGACTACGCCCGGAATCACCGGGTCGGTCATACGAGAGGCGGCGGAAGATGGGGCAGGCGTGGGGTTTCGGCAGGTATGGCGGGCCCGAGGTGCAGGAGTTCTTCGATCGTCCCGATCCCGTCCCCGGTCGCGGCGAGGTACTGATCCAGGTCGACGTCGCCGGCGTGAATCCCCTCGACCACCTTCTGCGCTCGGGTCTGGTCGACGGGCTCGACGGTGGGCGTCCGTTTCCCCGCGTGCTGGGCATGGAGGCAGCCGGAACCGTTCTCGCCCGGGGCGAGGACGTCAACGGGCTCGAGGTGGGTGACGCGGTCTTCGGCTTCGCACTCACCGGTGGCGGCACCTACGCCGAGACGACGGTGCTGTCCGCGCCGAACACCGCGCGCATCCCGGAGGGTCTGTCCGCGACCGTGGCGGCAACGCTGCCAGTAGCCGGGACGACCGCGGTGGACGTGCTCGACCAGCTCAGCCTCCCGGCCGGTGCCACGGTCCTGGTCAACGGAGTCGGGGGCGGGGTCGGCCTCGCCGTCGCCCGGCTGGCTATCGGGCGCGAGCTGCGTGTGATCGGCACCGGGAGTACCGCCAAACGCGAGCACGCCGAGGCCATCGGGGTGCGGTTCATCGACTACACCGCCGAGGACGTCGCCGCCGCGGCACGCGAGCTGGTTCCGGACGGCTTCGACGGGATCGTCGACCTGGCCGGAGGCACCTCGCTGCGGACGGTCGCTCCGCTGGCCCAGGATCCCCGCAACGTCATCGCTGTGGGTGATATGTCTGTGCCCGATCTCGGTGGGCGTTTCGTCGAGCGTCGCGTCGACCGCGAGAACCTGGAGCGGTCGGCCCGGCTGGCCCTCGACGGACTCCTCGCACCCGTAATCACCGCGGTCCATCCGCTCTCCGACGCCCCGGCCGCCCTTGCCACCGTCGAGAACGGTCACACCTCGGGCAAGGTTGTCATCAAGGTGGCATGAGAAGTGCTCGGCCGTCTGACGCTGTCGACCGTCCATTGCGGACTGACGAGAACCCGTGGTCAGCGCATCATCAACTGAGCACGTTCACCTGTACGGGGTTGAGCACGTTCAGTCGTACGCCGACAGGTGACCTCGGTCGGCTCGTGCTCCACCCCTGGTCGATGAGCTGGACCGCGGTGGTGAAGTCGCCCTGTTCGGCACGTAGGTCGGCCAGGTCGAGATGCAGCGACCAGGCGGTCGGGTCCAGGGTGAGAGCGCGCTCGAACGCCGCTGCGGTCTGCCCGGGATCCCCCAGCTTGCGCCATGTCCTTGCCCGCACGACTTCCGTCAGCATGATCCGCTGAATGGCATCCGCCTGGTCGCAAAGGTCGAATGACGCATCGGTGAGACCGCAGGCCCGCAGGAAGATCGCCATCTTGGCCATCAACGGCAACAAGGAAGTTGACGGAAGACTGACCGCGGTCAGTCGCCGACGAACCACAGATACAGGTGCGTCCCGCGCTCGACGACCTGGCACAACTCGCGGGCCTGCCCGACCCATTCGCCACCGCAGGCAGCGGGAATCCGGTCGAGCTCGGCCAGCAGCAGCGGAATCTGCCGCTGGTTGAAGACCGCATCGCCATAAGGAGTCAGGGCCCAGAGCATCGGGAAATCCAGCGCACTCAAATCCGGGAAGCCGACCATCCAATCCACGCCGGCCTCGGCGCGGGCCACGGCCTTTCCGCTGTCTCCACGCACTTCCAAATTGATCACCCGTCGAGCCTATCGGCGCCCTCCATGACCCGCGAAGGAATTTTCGACCATGACGTTTCCCCAGGCTCCGGCACTGCCCGAGGCCATCGAACGAGAGCGGGACGACGCAGCCTGACAACGTGGTCGACAATGACTGCATGGATGTCACCGAGCTGCTCGAATCGGCTTCCCTCCTCGTCCCGGAAGAGGTCGCTACCGAGAACGACATCTCGGTGCCAGACGTCTGGGACTACCTCGCCCACGACGAATGGCAGATCGCTCTGAGCCTGCTGGAGGAGCTCGGAGACGGGCAACCGCTGCCCTTGACGTTCTGGGAGCAGCTTGCCGAGGCGGCTGAGCAACTCGGCCTTGAGCGGAGCGCGGCTTGGTGCCACTGGCGGCGTTCCGAGATCCGAAACGGAATGATCCGGGCGGATCTGACGCTTCGTCCACCCACGGAGGCCCGACGCAAGACACCAATCTCCGGTCACGGTGTTCTGCGACCCATGTGGGACATCGGGAACCTCTCACCCACCGGGGCCGCTTCGGTGAGTATCGCCGGGCTCTGGGTTGAGGACATGCCCGTTCTGGAGCCTGGCGGCCGAGCCACTGTCCGCCTCGTTCCCCTCACTCCCACTCACTGGACGCACGTCAAAACCGGCCAGCAGATCAACATGCACGAGGACCGGACCGTGGCCGGCACCGCAGTCGTGCTGGAGGTTCACCTCCCCACCCCCGCCATGCCCGCGAGATGACCTGACCGTCCCGCCCTCACGCTGGTGCAGATATCTCCGTACCCGGTGGAGCAGTCACAGGAGTACGTCGACAGTCCGGCGTCCAGCTCGTCATCTCCGACGCGCACGCCGGCCTGGTGGACGCCATCGGCGCCGTGCTGCCCGGCGCCTCGTGGCAGAGATGCCGCACCCATTACGCCCGCAACCTGCTCTGCCGGGTTCCCAAGTCGGCTCAGCCCTGGGTGGCCACGCTGCTGCGGACCGTCTTCGAACAACCCGACACCGAGGCAGTCCAGGCCCAGATGCGGCACGTCCTTGACGCCCTGGAAACCAAGTTCCCCCAGGCCGCTGAACACCTCGACGCCGCCCAGCACGAGCTGCTGGCGTTCACCGCGTTCCCGCGCGAGATCTGGCGGCAGATCTGGTCGAACAACCCGCAGGAGCGGCTGAACAAGGAAATCAGGCGTCGCACCGACGTGGTCGGGATCTTCCCCGACGACTCCTTGAACCTGAGCAATACACGTCTATCAAGCTCACAACACGCCTGGTCAGAGCAGGAGTTCAGGCGTCCATGGGCTCGGTCGGCGACTCCTTCGACAATGCCCTGGCGGAGAACCTGTGGATGCTGATCAAGACCGAGTGCATCCGCGGCCGCGTCTTCGTGACCAGGGCCGAGGCGAATCTCGCGCTCTTCGAGTACATCGACGGCTTCTATAACCCCCGCCGCATCCAGAAGCGGCTCGGCTACCGCAGTCCCATCGAGTTCGAAGAGAAGCACTACGCCGACCAGGCAGCGGCCGAACCAGTGAACCTGAAACCACGTCAACCCGCCCTGACCTTCTAGTCAGCCACTCCCGCACAGCGGGGGAACCTCAAGATCCGATACAGCCAACTCACCCTCTACCAGATCCTCGACGCCATCCAGGACCTGCTGAACTGCTGGACCGGCACCTGCACCACCTGCCACCGCCCCCTGCCAGAACGTCCACTACCAGCCCGAACCCACGAGCCAGAGCAACTTAACGGAGTCCTATTAGAGCCCCTAACGGAAAGCCACCGTGCCGCCCTCCGTTTCCTGGTGGCTTGGTCCGGCCGCGTATGTCAGCGGAGGTGCGATTGCTTGCGCATCCGCTCCCTCGCCGACCCACAGGGCGATGAACAGCGCGGCGGTCGCTTCCAGGAGTCCCGCACGTTCGAGACCGCCGCCAGCTACGGGTTCGCAGCCCACGTCCTGCACCAACTCGCGTACACGCACGAGGGCCGTCTCGTCGTCCCCGCAGACCGGAACGGCCAGTGGCCGCCCATCGAAGACGGGCGGCCGCATGCGCCACACGTCCTCGTGGCAGAGGTTGAAAGCCTTGACCACGTGGGCTCCCGGTGCCGCCGCGGCAAGTTGCTGCGCGGCTGAGGGGCCTCCTTCCGTCAGCAGCCGGAAGCCCGGCCCGACCGGGTTGGAGCAGTCGAGCAGCACCTTGCCCTCCAGGGCCGCGTGCAGGCCCCGTGCCACGTCTACTCCCGCCCCGAAGGGCAGCGCGGCCAACACCACCTGACCGGACTCGGCCGCCGCGCGCAGACTGGCAGGCTTCGCGCTGCCTCCAATGCGCGTCGCGAGCCGCTCCGCCTTGTGTGCGTCCCGCCCCCCGATAATCACCTCGTGCCCGGCCCGCACCCAGTGGGTGGCGAGCGCGTCGGCCATGTTGCCCGTTCCCAGTACACCGATTCTCATCACGTGGTCCCTCTCCGTGCCTGCTTCGACCGTTCACACCGACGCTAGAAGGCCGTTCGGGCACCATTTGGTACGTGACGACCGACGCCTTCCTCGCCGACTGCCGCGCCCGCCTCGCCTTCGACCTGCTCTCCAACACCTGGAACGCCGTGGTGCTCTGGGCACTGCGCGACGGCCCCAGGCGCCCGGTCGAATTACGGGAGCGAATCGGGGGCATCAGCTCCAAGGTCCTCACCGAGACTCTGCGCCGGCTGCAGTTCAACGGACTGGTCGACCGGCAGGCAGACCCCGACGCACCATCGCGGGTCGAGTACCAACTCACCGCTCTGGGCCGGACCTTACTGGCGCCCATCGACGCCGTCGGCGCATGGGCCTTCGAGTACGGCGATGAGGTTATGGCCGCCCAGGAAGCAAAATGCACTCCCGACCCGCGGTCCCCTCGTCCAACTTGCTAGAGATCTTCAATGGCTGAGGTTACGGCGGTTGGATAGCGCGGCGCACCCGTCTCTGTAGAGCTTCTGCGAAGCGATCGAGAAAGCGGAGCAATGCTCAAGACCTGAGAAAATCACTGACGATCAAGAGGAACTACTGGCGTTCTTCGACGTCCCAGCCGAGCACTGGATCCACCTGCGGACCACGAATCCGATCGAGTCCACGTTCGCCACCGTCCGCCTGCGGACCAAGGTCACCCGAGGCGCCGGCTCCCGCACCGCCGCCCTGGCCATGGTCTTCAAACTCGTCGAGTCCGCCCAGCAGCGGTGGCGGGCCGTGAACGCACCCCACCTCGTCGAACTCGTCCGTATCGGAGCCGGCTTCGAACGCGGCTGGCTCGTTGAACGGCCGCAGACGACCGCGGCATGAATAGGGTGGCGGGCCTGCCTCGAAGTTCGAGATCATCCGATCATGTCGGATGACACGCCAGGACAGGACCTTCCGGCCGGCTTCGGGTTCCGGCCGTATCGCGGGTACGAAGACCACGGCGCCATGGCCGCGGTGCGGCTGGGGTGTGCCGAACGGGACCGGGTCGACGCCCATTCGGTTGTAGAAGGGCTCCCGACGGCGGCCGAGATCGCCGAAGCCTCTGCCGCGCTGGAGGAGCCGTCCAAGAACCAGATCCTGGTAGTGCACGGCGGAAGCGTCGTCGGCTACTCGACGATCCGGTGGTGGCAAGAGCGGGACGATACGTGGCTCTACCTGCACCGCGGCTACCTGTTGCCTGAGCATCGCCACCAGGGCATCGGGTCAGCCATGCTGAGCTGGGCCGAAGAGCGAATCCGTCAACTCGTCGAACAGCATGGAACGGCGCGGACGGCAGTGATCGGCGCGAACGCCATGGCCTCCGAGCAGGACGCCACGGCGCTTCTGCTGGCAGCCGGCTATCGACGTGTTTTCAGCCTGGTCGAGCTGGAGCTGGGCGATCTGCAGCAGTTGCCCGAGCCGGCCAGCGAACTGCCGGCCGGGATACGGACGGGGCCGATCGGGACCAGCCACTATGGTGCAGCCTGGAGGACGGTCGTCGATTCGTATGCGGACACCGGTTTCACTCAGAAGTGGCCTTTCCAGGACTTCGTCGACACCGCTGACCCGGCATGCTGGAGGGCTGCCTGGAATGGGCGGGATATGGTCGGCGTCGCCCTCTGCTCCATCCGCCGTCACGACCACACTGTGGGCGAGGTCGAAGAGCTGAGTGTCCGGACGGACCAGCGACGCCTCGGAGTCGGCCGGGCCCTGCTGTTGGACGGGCTACGAAGCCTTCGCGAGCAGGGTGCAACAACCGCCCGGCTGTACACGGGCACGGCAAACCCGCATCGGTCCTACGATCTCTACGAGAGCGTGGGGTTCCGGCGGCAGAACGAGTACGTCCGTTACCGCAAGCCGCTCGCTTGACCGACCGGTCATTGGGCTGTTCGGTCAATCCACAGGATTTGACAATGCCTCAGAAAGCGGAGGCCGTCGGACAGCTCCTCTGTGTAGGGTGATCGACTATCGCCCGAACGTGACCTGTTGGAGGATTCGCGGTGTCTGACGCTGGCGACACCGCACCAGTGACGGTGAGGGCGGAAGGACCGACCGCAACCACCGCACACCGATCATTGCGGCAGTTATCACTGGGGCGGCCACTGTCGTAGCCGCGGTGATCGCGGCAGTGCTTGCGGGTGGTGGCACCCCGAAGGAGTCCCCCGCTGCTGCGGTCACGGCCTCGCAGCAGACGTCCGCAGCCTCACCCACAGCGCCTCCGGCCACCTCACAGCCTGTGCAGACCCTTCCTCCGACATCATCGGCCCCGGAGCTGTCCCCAACAGCCGCCCGCATCGTCGTCAGCCCTGACTCGGCCGCCGAAGGCGCTGTCATCACCCTTACGGGCTCTGGCTTTGCCGCTGGAGAACAGGTGCGCATCGTCTTCAACGGGACGTACGGCAATATGATTGATCTCTGCGACGTCACGGCCGGATCCGATGGCGGCTTCGCTGCACAGATCAAGGTTCCAGACGACAGCGTCAACTCAGATCAGCCGCAGTCGTTCGAGGCCCGTGGCTTGGAAAGCCAAAGTCGCGCCGACACCCCCTTCCACATCACGGGCTAGAGATCTTCAATGGCTGAGATTGCGGCGGTTGGAAGTCGAGGCCGGTCTTGGCGATGAGGCCGGGTCGGTACTGCATCCGTGAGTTGGCGATTCCGCTCATCGCATGATGGACGCCGTCGCCGTTCAAGCGGCAGTCGCGGAGGACCTTCCAGGTCTTTTTGCGGGTGAAGGCGTGCTCGACGCGGGCACGGACCTGACGGTGGGAAGTGTTGTGCTCTTCCTTCCAGGCCGAGCTTGCTCTGCCCGTGCTCGCGGCGATGCGGCATGACGAGGCCGGCACCCCGGTGGCCGCCGTTGAGGCGTACGCCAACGACCAGGACGACGAACGCGTGCTGATTGCGGTGTCCGCGGCGAGCAACCGCTCCGAGTCGGACCAGGACCCCAGCACATGACTCCCTCACAGGGAATCCGGAGCCTCCATCAGAACCGGAGCGGTTCATAAGCGCGACACCGTGAAATTGAGCGGCCCGAAATCGTCCAGGCAGAAGACGACTTCGGGCTCGCCTCCTCGGGTAGACCTCGCCGTCGGCGATCGCGTGAAGATGCTCGACCCCGCCCTTCTTGGAGGCACCACTGGCTTGATTCCAACCTGAAGTAGCAGGTCACAGATCTGGTGTGGGCGGTGAGTGGGGCACTCCTGCTGGTGAATACGGTGATTGTTGCGGAGGGATCGTCCGTCACCGGGAGATTCGGCCTCGCGGAACTGCCTGAACGCCACCTCGGCGGGCCTCCAGCCGAGCCACCTCCGCGTCGATCTCTACCGCCGCTGCTCCGTCGGCGAGCACCGCCACCTCGTCTGCCGGGTCTGCGGCAAGGCGGTCGAGGTCGAGGGCCCCGCGGCCGCGGCGGAGGACTGAGAAGGGGGTTCAGACGCGGGGCAGATGGCGGCTCACGAGGGCCCGCAGCCGCTCCGCGTCCTGCGGAGAGCGCAGCCCGCGCTTGGGTAGCACCTCCACGAGCAGGATGTTCGGGTCGCGGCTGAGCAGCACCACGTGGTCGCGGGTCTCGCGGAAACCGCGGAAGACTGACCAGCGCTGTACGAGCGTCGCGTGCGCGGTCTCGGCCGCGATCCCCGTCTCGCTCACGGACGTGCGGTACTCGCCCTGCCAGGAGACTGTGCGCAGCGCGTGGTGGGCCTGGAGGTGGGGGATCGACCAGATCATGGCGGCGCAGAACACGGCGGTGAGGAACGACTGCGCGGAGCTTTCCGGTGCGGTCACCACCAGCACGGCGCCAGCCCCGAACAGCCCCGTGAAGCCCCACCGGACCAGGTGGAGGCGCCGACGGCGCTCACGCAGCCGAACGCCCGTGAGGATGTCGGCGCGCGTCGGCTGGTAGACCAGCTCGACCGTGTCCTGTCTTCCGTCCCGCCCCATGTCCACGACCATGAAACGGGATCGTACTGCCCGTGCCGGCTGCCGTGATCAGCTACGTCCGTCAACGCTGGATCTCGGCGTTGGTCAGCACGAGGAGAGCCCGCAGGAGCATGGTCGCGTGGCGGGCGTTCATGCGGACCTTGGTGAGGATCTGCCAGTTCTTCAGGTCGGCAACCCGATGGCCGCCGCCCGCTATCGCGACCGTCACTCCGTCTCCCGCAAGAAGTCCGACCCCGGCGACGCCCTGGTCCTGGCCAACATCCTCCGCACCGACATGCACGCCCACCGGTCCCTGCCGCAGGACAGCGACCTCGGCCGGGCCGTCGCCGTCCTCGCCCGCGCCCAGCAGGACGCGACCTGGAACCGGCAGCAGATCTCCAACCAGCTCCGATCCCTGCTGCGCGAGTACTACCCCTCCGCACTGGCCGCCTTCGAGCCCTGGCGCAACGGTTTGTGCCGACGCGAGGCCCACGAACTCCTCAAGGCCGCACCCACGCCGATCCGAGCGGCTCGACTGACCCGCTCCCAGCTCCAGGCCGCGCTCAAAAGGGCCGGCCGCCAGCGTGGGATCGAGGCCGAAGCCGAACGGCTCCGCGAGGTCTTCCGGGCCGACTGGGCCCACCAGCCGGCGCTGGTCGAGGACGCGCTCGGCAAGCAGATGCTCGCCCTCCTGGTCCAGCTGGAGGCTGCCTGCGCCGCCGCCGGCCAGCTCGCCGAGGCGGTGGAGGAAGCATTCCCTCAGCACCCGGACGCTGAGATCATCCTCAGCTTCCCTGGCCTCGGCACCCAGCTCGGCGCCCGGTTGCTCGCCGAGATCGGAGACGACCGCAGCCGGTTCGCCGACGCCCGCGGCCTCAAGGCATACGCCGGCTCCTCGCCCGTCACCCGAGCCTCCGGCAAGAAGTCGACCATCACCAGACGGTGGGTGAAGAACGACCGCCTGAACGCCGTCGGCTACCTCTGGGCCTTCTCCTCGATCACCGCCTCACCCGGCGCCAAGGCCCACTACCGACGCCGCCGTGACCAGGGCGACTGGCACGCCTCAGCCCAGCGCAACCTCTTCAACCGCAGGATCGGACAGCTCTACCACTGCCTCCAGCATGGACAACTCTTCGACGAGGTCGTCGCCTTCCCCGCATCACCACCCACGGTCGCGGAAGCGGCCTGAACGCGGGAACTCACACGAGTCCGGCAGCCTGTCGAAGCTTCGCTCGATCGCCAGGACGGGTCAGTTCCTCCGCCAACATCGCCACTACGCTCGCGTTCTCCGTGAACACGGCCCGGCACTGTTCACGCTCGGGATGATCGCTGTCACTGCCGAACCAGCGCACCATAGCTTCGTTGCGTCCGTCGATCGGCTCGGAGAATCCAGCGATCGAGACCAGAAGACCCAGCAGGCCAGACTGCACAGGAACCTGCGGGTCGCTTGCAAGGCGCAACAGGAACGGCAGCACTGTCGGCATGGCCGGGTTCATCTCTCTGACGCTGTTGAGAATGGAGTTGGTGAGTACGCGCTTGGCCTCGGGCGCGGCAGTCTGATCGAGAAGACCGTGCAACAGAACCGGGATCGCCGCCGGGCACTCCGGGAACGCGGACCAGCGGACATCTTCACACCCTCGGAGGGCGGGATGGCCGCGGGCAGCCTCAACCGCCTGCGGGTAGTCCTGGAGGAACCGAGTTATCGCCGTCTCCTTGGCGGCCAGATCCGTGCTGCACACTTGTCTGTCCCCGTCCTGCCGCAACAAACCTTGAACTCCGCGTTAGGCCGAACTCTTGCGCGATCAGAGATCCACGCGCAAGCCAAGACAACGAACCGATGGTGTTCGATTCCCCAAGCACCCACACGAGCGCGGCTTGACGAGTTGGGCGCCTGAGGTGTCTGGATAGCCCCGTTCACCGGGCTGAGCCCGCGTGCTTTCGGGAAGCTGGTGACGGTTCTGCGGCGCGAGGGCGCGGACGCGGTCCGCAAGGGCCGGCAGTGGAGTCTTCCGCTGGAGGACCGGGCACTGCTGGTCGCGGCGTACTGGCGCACGAACCTCACGATGCGCCAGCTCGCTCCGCTGTTCGGGGTGTCCAAGTCGGCGGCGGACCGGATCATCGACCATCTCGGGCCGATGCTCGCCCTCCAGCCCCGCAAACGGTTCGCGAAGGACACCGTGCTCATCGTGGACGGCACCCTGGTCCCCACCCGGGATCACACCATCGCCGAGCGGTCGAAGAACTACCGGCACTCCACCAACCACCAGGTCGTCATCGACGCCGACACCCGACTGGTCGTCGTGGTCGGCCGGCCGCTCGCCGGGAATCGCAACGACTGCAAGGCATGGGAGGAATCCGGCGCCAAGGCCGCCCGTCGGCAAGACCCTCACGATCGCCGACGGCGGCTACCCGGGCACCGGACTCGTCATCCCGCACCGCCGCGAGCGCGGCCAGAGCGAACTCCCGGCCTGGAAAGAGGACCACAACAGGTCCCACAAGCAGGTCCGGGCCCGCGTCGAGCACGTCTTCGCCCGCATGAAGACCTGGAAGATCCTCCGCGACTGCCGCCTCAAGGGCGACGGCGTCCATCACGCCATGCTGGGCATCGCTCGGATGCACAACCTCGCCATCGCCGGATAGGCAAGTGGGCCGCACGGCGGCCCACTCCCGCAGTGGCTCGGAGCGCCTCGCCGCCGTCGGCGAGCATCACCGCCAGGTCGACCGCCACTCGGCCGGGGTCGTGGCCGGTGCTGCGCGGCCCCAACCAGTGCAGTGCGTTGGTGAAGGAGCCGGTCAGGCCCGTGGCGTCGGCGAGATCGGCCAGCAGGCGGGATCCGGCGTGGCTGACCACTCCGCGGCCGTCGGCCGAGACGACAAGCTTGGGACGCGATTCGGTAGGGTACACGCAGAAAATGCCTTCCTGCTGTGGTGACAGAAGCCCTAGACAAGCCTCATGATCCCAGCTCAGCAGGCACTTTCGTGTTTCCGCTCAAGATCCGGACGCGGCAGCAAGTGAAACGCGAAGGCTTAGCGCACGATCTGGCACGGATGTTCCTCAACTCCCGATTCGTCCGCGGCAGGGACCGGATGCATCAGGGACTCGCGGCGGGCCCGGGCCACGGCCACCATCCTGTCGAGGGTGTCCCTGGCCCGCAGGAAATCGTTGATCTGCGCCGTGATGCGCTCGCGTTCGCGGGCCATCCGCTCCAGGCTGGCGTCGAAATTGTGCTCGTGGCACGGAAAGAGTTCGGCGATGGTGCTGCTGGAGAGATTGGCCGCGTACAGCTCCTGGATCAAGTGGACGCGGTCCACGTCGTCTTCCGTGTACTGCCGTTGTCCGCTCGGCGTGCGGGTGCTGGTGAGCAGTCCCCGCTGCCCGTAGTAGCGCAATGACCGCACACTCACTCCGGCGCGTGCCGCGAGATCCCCGATCCGCATGACTGCCTCCCGTCCACAGCAGGCGGGGCCTGTGGTGCACCCCACATGGATCCGCGGTGTTCTCCCGGTTGCCTCTGACACTGGTGTCAGGTTTTAGCGTACCCATGCGCTTCGGCAGTCCGGAGCACATCGGTACGCGAGGAGAACCGACATGCCGTCCCTGTTCAGCAGTTACCGCCTCGGCGAACTCCCGCTGCCCAACCGGACCGTTATGGCCCCCATGAGCCGCGCCCGGGCCGCCGCCGGTGGTCTGGACACCCCCTCGATGGCCACCTACTACGCGCAGCGCGCCACGGCCGGACTGATCGTCACGGAGGGTGTCCCGCCCAGCCGCGTCGGGCAGCCCTACCCGGGCACGCCCGGCCTGCACACCGACGAGCAGACGGATTCCTGGCGGCAGGTGACCGACGCGGTCCACGCCAGCGGCGGACGCATCTTCGCCCAGATCATGCACGGCGGCCGGGCCTCGCACCACGAGACCACGGGCCTTCAGCCGATCGGCCCGTCGGCCGTTTCCGGCGAGGTCAGCGTATTCACCCCGAACGGCCCGCAGCCGATGCCCGTGCCGCGGGCCCTGGAAACCGACGAGGTCCCCGAGCACGTCCGGTCCTACGCACACGCCGCCCGCAGCGCCGTCGACGCGGGCTTCGACGGGGTCGAACTGCACGGCGCCAACGGCTACCTGATCTCCCAGTTCCTGTCATCCAACGCCAACCTGCGCGACGACCGATACGGCGGCTCGCTCACCAACCGGATCCGTTTCGCCGTCGAGGCAGCCGCCGCCACCGCCGAAGCCGTGGGCGCCGCCCGCACGGGCATCCGCCTGTCGCCCGGCGGCGGTTTCCTGGGTGTGACCGAGGACGACCCGGCCGAGGTGAACTCCGCTCTGCTGACGGAACTGGCCCCCCTCGATCTCGCTTAGACGTCGTTTCTTTTGGTGGTTCTCGGGTCGAGCTGTGCAGGGATACTGCTGTGGTGTTGTTGACGTGGATCGCTGAGGTGGCGGACGAGCCTTTGGTGCTGGAGCCGGCTGACCGGCGGGTGGAGTGGGAGACCAACACCTGGTCGCTGGGTGCGGCTGACGAGGACAGGAGTTCGTTGTCCGTCGCCGAGGTGGTGGCTGCCTTCGAGCGGACTGCTGTTGCCATCCGGGAACGCATTCGCGATCTGGGCTTCTCTGGGGTAGCGACGTTCTACGTGTGGCACGACAAACAGGCAGGACAGCTCCGGTGCTCGACCGGTTCTGTGCCCCCGGATGCGTTGCCGTTCAGCGGTACCTATGTGGCTTCCGACGACCTCGGTCCGGTCGTCGAGGGATTTCTGGCCGACAGCGAGCCGGGCTTCATCGCCTGGTCGGGCCTGGACGACGCGCAGAGCCTCTCGGAGAAGACCGAGACCGAGCCGGACATCAGGCCCTTCGGTGTCTGGGTCAGCAGGGTCGGAGCCTCACGCTGACTGGTTATGCCCGTCCACACGGACGAGTCGGCGGTGACAGATGAGGGCTGCGGCTATGCCGGCGAAGGCGAGGAAATGTTCTGCCTTGCGCTCGTAGCGGCGGTGGAGCCGGCGGCAGCCGGCGAGCCAGGAAACGGTCCTCTCGACAACCCATCGGTGGCGGCCGAGCCGCTGTGAGGACTCGATCCCTTTGCGGGCTATGCGGTGGCGGATGCCTCGCTTGCGGAGCCATCGGCGCAGGTGGTCATAGTCGTAGCCCTTGTCTGCGTGCAGCTTCGCCGGGCGGCGGCGACGGGGTCCGCGGGGAGAACGAATGGGCGGGATGCCACGCACGAGCGGCTGAAGGCCCTGGCTGTCGTGCATGTTGGCAGCCGAGATGCCCAGCGACAGTGGGAGTCCGTTCCGGTCCGTGATCAGGTGGATTTTCGATCCCAGCTTGCCGCGGTCGGTCGGATTCGGTCCGGTCAGTGGCCCCCTTTTGCTGCCCGGAAGCTGACGGAGTCGATCGCGCACCGCGACCAGTCGATCTCGCCGCGGGCGCCGAGTTCGTCGAGGACGACGCGGTGGAGCCTTGCCCAGACGCGGGCCCGGCCCCACTGAGCGAACCGTCGGTAGGCCGTCTGCCAACTCGGACCGAACACCGGTGGGAGTTGCCGCCAGGTACAGCCCGAGGTGGCCACGAAGATGATCGCGGCCAGGGTCTCGCGATCACCGGCCCGCCGCCGGCCCCCACCCTGCGGACGTACCACCTCCGTTGGCGGCACCACCCGCCGAAACAGCACCCACAACTCGTCCGGTACCAGACGCTCAACCAAATCCGTCATGCACGGTTCAACGAACGATCACACCAAAAGAAACGATGCCTTAGGGGATGACGCCGCAAGAGCTCCAGCAGCAGGAACAGACCCTGGAGTGGCTAGGGCGGCGTTCAGCGGCCCCACCAGGGCGACTCCAACTGGCTCCGGTTCTGGGGTGATTGGTGAAGATCAGGCGTCTTGATTTGGGCTCTGGCAGCGATCACGAGGAGCCGTCACGGTGGGTCACATGCTCGCTGGCCCGGTGTCTACCTCGGGTGGGCGTGCCGATTATGCGAACTCTGCCCATGTTGTGTCTGGCCATCGTTTTCAGCCGTTGCCGGTGTCCACGGGGAACGTTGCTTCGTCGAGTGCAGCTCGAGCTGTTGTGGCGAAAGCGCCGATGCGTTCGGAAACCCTGGTCACCTCGACTGCATGCCGTTCCACGAACTTGACGTTATGGTCGGGTGCTCCCTCTGCGGAGTCGCGCCATGCGAGCAACGTCGTGTGCATCGAGTGCAGCGCAGTCTTGACGCCGTTGGCTGCTTGTTCCACAGACTCGGGCCCTTCGACCGCAAGAGCAGCCCAGGTTGCCTGCACTTCTCCTAGTTTGTCGTGTGCTTCATGGAGATGGTGGTCAGCCCCTTCCGTATCCACGTCGCCGATCAGGGCGCGTGCGGCCTGCTTCAGGGCGTTGCGCGTCTCATTGGCGGGAGCGAGAAAGGCGCTGTAGGCGTCGCGCCGGGCCTGTCTGCGCCAATGCGCGTGGTCAACTCTGGCCTGGGCCCCAATCTGCTGCCGGCTCGACCACCCGGATATTGCCGATGCGGAGACGGTTCCGAGGACGCCTACCGTTGCCCCCAGCAGTGCTGCGATTCCCTGATCCACAGAGAGATTGTGCATGCGTCGGTCCGCTTGTGTCCGGAAGGTGGCGGCTGTCAATCACGGGGAGCTGTCACGATCGGGGTTGTGTGTTTGGGTCCCCGGCTCGTGCCGGGGCGCGCTGTACCTCACCGAGCGTATTTGACGCTCCATCATGTCTTTCGGGATCTGAATGGAAGGCTTGGCACAGTCGACGTCCTGGACGTGGATGGACGTGCACTCTCTTGGCAGGACGTGCTGTTCGCGGGGATCGCGGTGTTCGCCGAGGCGACCGTGTGCGACACAGGGGAGGTGATCGTGCGGGCTCGTGGCCGGGCCCGGGAAGGAAACTGTCCGAGCTGCGGCCGACCGTCGTCTCGGGTGCACGATCGCTACCGACGGCAGTTGCAGGACGTGCCGCTGGCCGCCCGGCCAGTACGCATCGTGCTGGAGGTCCGCCGGTTCGTTTGCGTGAACACGGAGTGCGGGCAGAGGACGTTCGCCGAGCAGATCCGGGGCTTCACCAGCCCGTTCACCCGCTGCACGGACCGGCTGGGAGCATTGCTGAACGTGATCGCACTGGCGCTGGCCGGCCGTGCCGGAGAGCGCATGGCCATGGCGCTGGGCATCACGGCGGGGCGGATGGGGCTGCTGAACCGGGTGCGGGAGATGCCCGACCCGTCGTACGGCACTCCGCGCGTGTGGGGGTGGACGACTTCGCGATCACACGCGGCCACACCTACGCCACCGTGCTGACCGACGGGGAGACGCACCGCGTCGTCGACGTGCTGCCCACCCGGGACGCCGCACCGCTGACGACCTGGCGGCTTGCCCACCCCGGCGTCGACGTCGTGTGTCGTGACCGGGCCGGCGCCTACGCCGAAGGCACCACTGCCGGGGCGCCCGGCGCCCAGCAGGTGGCTGATCGCTTTCACCTGTGGATGAACCTTGGTCAGGCCGTCGAGAAGTGCGTCGCTGCGCATCGCGCCTGTCTGCGTCCATCGTCGGCACCGGCTCCGCCGGTGCCTCCACAGGCCTCGTCGCAACCCGCGACGTCGCACGGCGACGGGCGCCTCGCCGCGCGGTTGCAGGCTCATCACGCTCTGGTCCACGGGCTGCTGGAGCAGGGCATGGGAATCCGGGCGGCCGCAAGGGCACGTACACCCTCCGCATCCCGCTCACGGCCGGGGCGGTCCTGGACGGCTGCCCCGAGCTGACCGCCGCCCACCAACTCGTCCGCGACTTCGGGGACATGCTCACCCGGCAGACCGGCGTCCTGCTGCCCACCTGGATCGACGAGACCCTCGCGGCGGACCTGCCCGGCCTGACCGGCTTCGCCCGCGGCCTCACCAATGATCTCGACGCCGTCACCGCCGGGCTCACGCTCCGCTGGAGCTCGGGCGGCACCGAGGGCGCCGTGAACCGCATCAAAAAGATCAAAAGACAGCTGTACGGACGTGCCGAATTCGAACTACTCCGGAAGATGGTCCTGCTTCAGTGACCGCCCGTGACGGCCCCCCGTGATCGCTGCCAGAGCCCACCGCAAAACGTCACGGCCAATCGCGCGACAGATCTTGCCCGCCCATAGCTCAGCGTCAATTTTTCGCCGACCGTCGAATCGGCTGGC
This sequence comes from Streptomyces sp. CA-210063, assembly GCF_024612015.1. NCBI lineage: Bacteria > Bacillati > Actinomycetota > Actinomycetes > Kitasatosporales > Streptomycetaceae > Streptomyces > Streptomyces sp. CA-210063. Next base: position 172,453 of record NZ_CP102512.1, on the reverse strand, counting down.
TGGGCTGTGATGTGGGCAGACGCGTCACGTACGTGTCCGTGACGTCGTGAGACGTTGCTCCTGAGCAGGACCGGCCCAAGGGGTGTTCCGTAACTGATCTTTGACATGCGGGTAGTTGGGCAGGGCTGATCCTGGTGGCCTCGGTGGGCTTCGCCGCCAGGGTCGCGTCGTCCTCGCGGGCTGTCCGGTTTGATCGCTTGATGTCCGAGATGGCCCAGCGCCTGATGGGGTTGTGGGCAGACCCTCGGAGGACGCGAACGGCAGAATCCCAAGTCCCCTTGGTACGGTGCATCGATGTCCGCGATCAAGAAGTTCCAGGTCACCTTTGACTGCGCAGAACCTGAGCGTCTCGCTCGTTTCTGGTGCGAGGTGTTGGGGTACGTCGTACCACCTCCACCGGAGGGGTTTGCCACGTGGGATGATTACAGGCGCTCGCAGCCGCCTGAGCAGCGGGATTCTTGGTTCGCCTGCATTGATCCCTCAGGTGTGGGCCCGCGGCTGTACTTCCAGCGCGTCCCCGAGGGGAAGGCCGCCAAGAACCGGGTGCATCTTGATGTGCGGGTCGGCACCGGGCTGGTGGGAAAAGAGCGCCTCGCCGCACTTGAGGCCGAATGCGCACGGCTGGTCCCGCTCGGCGCGGTTCACGTGCGAACGCTGTATGACGGCAATGATTCGTGCATCCCGATGCTGGACATCGAGGGCAACGAGTTCTGTATCGACTGAGCGTATGGAGCGGGAGTCATCCCGTGAGGGCGAGGTTGTGCAGCCGGGCGATGCCGAGCATGGCGGTGTGGACGCCGTCGCCGCGCAGGCGGCAATCGCGGAGGATCTTCCAGGTCTTCATGCGGGCGAAGGCGTGCTCGACACGGGTGGGGACCTGTTTGTGGCTCTTGTGGTGGGCCTGCTGCCAGTCCGGCAGTTCCTCGCCCGCGCGGCGGCGGTGCGGCATGACCAGTCCGGTGCCGACGTAGCCGCCGTCGGCGGTCGTGGCGGCCTTCCGACGGCGGCCTCGGCGCCGGACTCAGCCCAGGCCCGGCAGACGTTGCGGTTGCCCGGCAGCGGCCGACCGACCACCACGACCAGGCGGGTATCGGCGTCGATGACTACCTGGTGGTCGGTCGAGTACCGGTAGTTCTTCGACTGCTCGGCGATGGTGTGGTCCCGGGTGGGCACCAGAGTGCCGTCAACAATTAGCACCGCGTCCTTGGCGAACCGCATACGCGGCTGCAGGGCCAACTGGGGTCCGAGGTGGTCGATGACCCGGTCGGCAGCCGACTTGGACACCCCGAACAGCGGGGCCAGTTGCCGCAGGGTGCGGTGTGTCCGCCAATACGCGGTCACCAGCAGCACCCGATCCTCGAGCGGCAGCTTCCACGGACGGCCCCGGCCAGGAACCTCCGCACCCTCGCGGCAGCAGCGTCACCAACTTGCCGAAAGTGCGCGGGCTCAGCCCAGTGAAAGGCTCTGTCCAGGACGGCACCGACGCCGTGATCACACCAGACACGACCAAGATCATCGCTCCGCGAGATCACTTACGGGACTACCACTTAGTAGGGCTGTGTCAGGTTCGTTCGCTGGTGGCGTGTCCGGTTGAGGAGTTGTGTCGTTGACCGGTTTGTGACGCCCGCCTGGGGAGTTGGATGAAGTCCGGTGCCCCCTGGAGGAGTTCGCGGCGGATGTTTCCGAGCCGTTCGCTCGGGCGGATCAGCGTCGGTGGGGCGGGGTGTGTCTGCGGGGACTGCTGCTGGACGGGCAGCGGAAATCTGTGGAGCCGATGGCCGTCCGGCTGGGTGAGGACGGCAACCGTCAGGCCCTGGCCCACTTCATCAGCACCAGCCCGTGGGAGCCGGCGCATGTGCGAGCCCGGCTCGTATGGAAGGTGGCCTCGGCGGTCGGGCCTTTGGCGGCCTACGCGCGTGATGTGGCCTCACGCTGAGCGTGGATTGTCGGCATGTGGCGCTGCCCCCAGGCACTGAGCGGCGACAGCGCGTCATTCAGCTCCACGCCGCGCTCGGTGAGCGAGTACTCCACCCTGGGTGGGACCTCGCGGTACACCTCGCGGTGCACGATGCCGTCCGCCTCCAGTTCGCGCAGCTGCTGGATCAGCATCTTCTCGCTGACGCCGGGCAGTTCACGGCGCAACTCTCCGGTACGGCGGCGGCCCTCGTGCAGGGCCCACAGGATCAGGCCCTTCCACTTGCCGCCGACGACGTCCATGGCCGCGTCGATACCGCAGATGTACGGCCGATGCTTGGCCATGGTCCCAACTTCCCTTCGATGCTTACCAATTGGTGAGTACCACACAGAATAGTGGGTACTTGCCGAGCCTGGCTGCCCGGGAAAGCATCGAGGCCGTGAACACCCGTCAAGAGGGCCGTGCGCAGGTGACGCGGCCGACGGGTCACGCTTTCTCGAGACAGGAGCACTCCATGAGTAATACGTCACCCGTAACCGTCCTTGGCCTCGGAGACATGGGCCGGGCCCTGGCCGCAGCGTTCCTCTCCGCGGAGCGGGCGACCACTGTCTGGAACCGCACCGCCGCCAAGGCCGATGAGCTGATCGCGCTGGGTGCCGTGCGCGCCGGCTCGGTCGCCGAGGCGGTGACCGGAAGCCCTTTGGTGGTGGTCTGCCTGCTGGACTACGGCATCGTGCGGGAGACCTTGGAGCCGGTGGCGGGGCAGCTGCGCGGCAGGACGGTCGTCAACCTCACCAACGGCACTCCGTCACAGGCGTCCGAGATGGCCGCCTGGGTGGCGGGGCACGGTGGGGACTACCTGGACGGCGGCATCATGGCCGTGCCGACGACTGTGGCGACCCCTGAAGCGTTCATCCTCTACAGCGGCGAGCAGCGGATCTTCGACACGTACCGCGGGGTGCTCGGGGAACTCGGCTCGGCGAGATACCTGGGCGACGACATCGGCCTGGCCTCCCTCTATGACCTGGCACTGCTGAGCGGCATGTACCTCATGTTCGACGGGTTCCACCACGCAGTCGCCATGGCCACCTCGCGGGAGGGAGGCAGTGCGTCCGGCTTCACGGAACTGCTGGTGCCCTGGCTGACGAACATGGCGCGCCTGCTGCCCGCCTTCGCCGCGGAGGTCGACGCCGACCTGGCCACGGCGGCGGAGCCCCGGCTCACCCAGGGCCTCGACGTCCAGGTCTCCGGGCTGGCCAACATCATGGACGCGTCCAGGGACGCCGGTGTCAGCACCACGCCGCTGGAGTCCTCCATGGCCGCACTCGAGGCCCTGCTCGCGCATGGGCACAAGGTATGGAGCGCCCCGGCCTCGGTACGGCAGCTCAGGACAGTTTCCTAGCAGGGCTTGGTCAGGGTGGTATCGCCGTGGGTTCTGGGTGGGGCCGTGGTGGCTGACCTGCGTGCATGTCGTCTGTGCAGGTTGGTTGAGCGTGGTGCAAGTCCAGTGGCTGCTACTTGATGCGGTGGGTCAGGTGGTGTCGGGGTTGGTGAGGTCGTCGTGGGTGAGGGTGACGCGGGTGGCTTTGCCGACTTTGCCGGCGGTGGTGGTGGGTGGCAGGACCCGGACGTGGATGAAGAGACGCGGCCCGTCGGAGAGTTCGGTGGGACCGTTGGCGGTACCACCGAAACATGCCCCGACAGCGGCCGTAGCCGAGTACCTGTCCGATGCCCGGTGGGAGTTGATGGAGCCCGTTCTGTCGGCCTGGCGGGCCCAGCGGAGAGGGAAGGGCCTGGGCATAGGCAGGCCACCCGAGCATGACCTGTGGCGGATCATGGACGCCGTCCTGTAGGTCGACCGCACCGGCATCCCCTGGCGGTACCTGCCGCACGACTTCGCGCCGTGGGAGACGGTCTACGGGTACTTCGCCGCCTGGCAGAAGGACGGTGGCTTCGACCGGCTCAACGGAGTGCTGAGGCGGCTGGTGCGGGAAGCCGAGGGTCGCGACGCCGAGCCGAGCGCGTGTGTGCTGGACGCACAGAGCGTCAAGACCTCCGCGAACGCGCCCACGGCAGGTCAGGGACCCGTAGACGTACGGGTCGATTTCGTTGCCCTTCCTGTCGCTGAGGTGGAAGCAGTGGCCGTTGGCCCACACCGTGACCCAATCAGGCCCATGGCCAACCTGAAACGGCTCGTCCCCAAGCTGCGTCCCGGGCCAAGAACCATCTCCCGCAGAGGAATGAGTGACAACGACGCACGTCTCTTTCGGCAAGATCCGATGGACGTCACCCCAGGGCTCCAGCATCAGATCCAGCGGCTCCTCACCGTCGTTGCTGACCACCAGCCGTGCCGCTCTCCCCGCGAACATTTCCGTCACCCCTTTTTGGCCCTTCGGGCACGCGCGTGACAGCCGCCCGCCTCAGTGCGAACACGGCACGATCCTCACATGCACGATCACCCGAACAAAGCGCCTACGCCCGAGTTACCAAACACCCCTGCTGGGACGAAACGCTCTTTCAGCGAGCATCGGCACCGCACAGAGGCTTGCCGCGTACGGACTCGGGTGCGTCCGGCCATGTGTCGACGACGGTGGCTGGGGCGCTCTTGCCCAGCAGATCGCAGGCCCGGGTCAGGACGGCCGCTTTGCTCAGCGGGAAAGTGATGGCGGACGATGTGTCCCCGAAAGTGCGGACGGCCGAACCGTTGTAGTTCAGCGCGGGGGGCAGCAGGTACCGCACCTCCATGTCGACGATCTGCGCGCCGGTTCGGCCGTCGTAGACGGCGATGTGGTAAGGCACGGTGACGACGATCTCGCGTCCGTAGGGCTGTACGACGCCGATGCTGTCTCCCTTTCCGGCGAGCGGGAGTTCGGTCCAGACGTCGTCGCGAGGCCGGTAGACCGCCAGCGCTCCGGTCAGGGTGCTGGCGACCACGCCGCCGTCCTCGAGTGCCTTCGCCTGCATGAACACGCCTGAGCTCAACAGCACGCGGTGGGCCCACGCGTACCGACCCGCGCGGTAGGGCAGCGCGTACAGGTGTTGGTCGGTGGCGACGAACAGCCGCTTGCGGCCCGGGGCCGCGCTGACGGCGACGACCCGCTCCGTGTCGGGCAGGGTGATCGAGTACCGCAGTTCCGGCTGCGTGGGTCGCGCCAGTGAGTAGACGCGGATCTCGTGGGCCCAGGCCGCGTAGAGCTCCCGGTGTGGATCGTCGAACAGGGTGACCGATGCTCTCTGACCTGCTGGTCCGGTCAGCTCGATGGCCGAGCCGAAGGAGAAGGTGGCGGCTTTGACCTGGCGGAGCCGCACAAGGCCGTCGGTGCTCGCGACCGCGACCAGGCGCAGCCGCGCGTTGAAGGCGGAGGGCTGCTTTCCCGAGACGGGACCCATGTCCACGAGTTGCTGTCTGCCCTTGCGTGCCTGCGGGTCGTACACCCCCATGCGGGCGTGCCCGTAGACGCCTGTGACGTAGAGCAGTGACGAGCTGTCGGGGATGCTTTCGACAAGTTGCGCACCAAGGACGTAGAGGTACCGCCTGTCCGGAGCGGAGAGACTGTAGAACACGAGGCCGCCGCTGCTGGACGGTGTCACCAGGTGCTGTCCGTCGCCGCTCACCGCCAGTTGGGAACGTCCGCTGAAGGAGGACGCGAAGTAGTCCGAGGCGGTGGGGCGTTCAGCGGTCGTGCCTTCACTGGAACCCGAGACCAGGTCTTTCGGGTCGGCGGAGTAGGCGGCGATCGTGTTGGTGGCCGCGAGATATAGGGAGGAACGGGCAGCGCTGTAGCCGAGCATGGCCATGTACGGCACATAGACGGACGTGCGTACGACCTTGGCCGTGTCCGGCGCCAGGGTCAGGAGCCGGCCGCCGGACAGTGCGTAGAAGCACTTGCAGCGTGCGGCGTAAAGGAGGTTCCGTGCGGGGGCGGGAAGGTCGGTGGCAGCGCGTTGCGGACGGGCCGTGGTCCGCCAGTCCCACATGCGCACCGCGGTTGCCGTGCCGATCGCCAAGGTGGAGCCCGAGGTGGTGAACGCGAGCGTTGTCGGCCGGCCGTCATCGGCGAGAAGAGTACGACGGCCGGTCTCGCTGGAGCCGGTGTCCTGGACCTCCACAGTGCCGTCGCGGCCACCGATCGCCAGGCGGGTTCCGTCGGCGCTGTAGGCGACCGCGGTCGCCGGGGTATCGGTGCGCCACTGTGGGCCTCCGTCTCCGGCCGGGTCCCATCGTGCGACTCCCTGGTCGGTGGCCACCGCGAGGGCACCGTCGGTCTGCGGGAATCCGATCGTGTTCACCTTCCGGAGCTCCGTCGGCACGGATACCGGCGAGGCCTTGCGGGCGTCCCACACCCACAGTCGCCGCTTCGAGTCGATCCCGGCGACGTAGCGGCCGTTGTGGCTGAGGGCAAGGCTGTGCAGTCCGGTGGCCTTGGTACGGATGACCTTGCTGATGGAGGTCTCACGGTTGACCGCGGACAGCAGGGCGTCACGGCTCCCCGGCGAGTCCGGGGCGAGGGCACGAGCGGTCAGCGCGTCCACGAGGGCCTGGTCCGGCGTACGGGTCTCCCGTTGGAGCGCCCGATCGGCGAGTTCCTCGGCCTTCGTGGCGATGCGATCGCGGTCGGCGCGTTCCCTGCTCTCGCCGCCGTACCAGAGGCCGAACATGGTGACGATGACGGTGAAGGCGCAGGAAGCGGCGACGAACCGCCGGGGCAGCCGCCGCGAGCGACGCAACGCCTGTGTCACGTCCCGTGCTTCGCGTACCTGGTCACGCGGGGCGGCGATCACCGGGCGGGCGTCCCCGTCACCCGGGGCGAACAGCAGTATGTGGCCGGCGGCGAGCGCGTCGTGGACGGCATCCGCCGGGGCGGGCACGGCGTACAGGCGAGCGGGGGGCCGGATGGCGGCGTGCACGACCACGCGTGGGTCCGCGTCATGGGGGTGCTCGCCCGCACGGGTGAACACGCCGCCGCGCCGACGGTGGAGGGCGCGGGCCAAGGCCACCGCGGCGGCGGCGCCTACCTCGGTTCCGGCGGGGATGGCGGCCGCGACGTGGTGCGGACCGCCGAGCCGCCAGCGCATCCCGTGGCCGCGGGGGAAGTGTTCCTGGGCCCGGCCCCAGGAGAACGCTGCGGCCAGTGACGCCTCCAGGCTCTCCAGGCCGGTGGTGAACAGCATGGTGTCCGCGTCCGGCAGGACATCCTCGGCTGCGTCCTGGACCAGGTCCACGGTCAGGACGGCCGTCCCGTCGGGGGTGATGCCGTCGGCGAGCACCTTGGCCGCGACGGACTCGTGGCGGCGGCGCGGTCCGTGCAGACAGCGTTCCACCAACTCCCCGGCCAGCTTCCACGGCAGCTCGGGATGAGTCGCTCGGAAGCCGGCCTGCTCCACATCGACGAGGAGGGCAGGACCGGCGGTGGCGCTGGGGGAGGGGTGGCGGGCCGCCTCGCACCACACGGCCGCCGCCGCGGTCTCGGCGTCGGCCAAGGCGCGGTCGCAGGGCGTGGCTCCCCGCTCCAGTACCGCTGCCCGTGCGGCGTGCCAGATCGCCCGTGCCATGGGGTGGTTGCGCGTCGGTGCCTTGTCGCGCAGCAGACGCAGGGCCGCTGCGACCGGGCCGTCCTCGGGCGGGCCGGTGAGCGGAGAACCGTCCAGGAGCGGTCCGCCGGACTGCGCGGCGGCGGCAGCACAACCGCGCAGCCACGCGCCATCCCGGCACAGCCTGTCCGCGACCGCGGCAGCGGACAGTGTGAGTGAGCCCGTGGACCGGCCCGTGGCGCAGGTGTCCAGCAGAGCGGTCCACTCCGTGAGGTCGTCCTGGTGCTCTTGGCGCCGGGTCATCGGCACGCCTCCGAAAGCTCATCAGCCCGCGTGCGGGCGTCGGTGAGTGCGCACAGGCGCCGGACCAGCTCGTCGCCGTCGAGTGCCAGAGCGGTCAGGTGACCGGTGGTGCTGCCCAGGACCACCCACTTGCCGTCCGGGGTGAAGCCGCCCGCCGACCAAGCCCCGCCGTAGTGGAGGTCGTCGTCGTCCGGATCCTCCGGGCTGGTGGCCCGGAACAGCTCAGCGCCATCGGGCACCTGCTGCAACAGCGCTGTGTAGTCGGCGCTCACGGTCAATAGCTCGGACTCGTCCGGGGACAGCGCGGTGCCCAGGACGGTCTGGCTGTGCCGTTGGGGAAGCTGCTCGCGCAGGCCGATCTTCGGGCCGTACCGGGCGATGCGTCCGTCGCCGAAGCCGGCGAGGTAGCCGTCCTGGTAGGGGACGGCGGCAGCGAGGTCTCCCAGTCCGTCGTCGGTGCCGACGGCCGCGAAGTTCCGGGTAACGGTGGGGCGTGCGGTTCGGGGGTCCAGGATCTCGGCCCATCCGAGCCGGTGCCCCACGAGCAGCCGGGTGCCGTCCGGCCGCCAGGCGAACGTGCCGACCGCACCCGCGTCCCGCTCCGGCTCGGGGGCGACCTTCACCGTCCGGTGCGCCATGCTCCACAGCTGCACCTCGCCGGCCGAGTCACCGGCGGCCAGGGTCCGGTCATCGGGGGAGAAGGCCAGACGGAACACCGGGCTGTCCGTCCGGTGCAGCGGCCGGCCTTTCGGTCTCATCGCCGGATAGTCGTAGAGGGTGATACGGCCGGAGGCGTCGCCCACGGCTAGGGTCCGCCCCCTCCCGTCCACTGCCAGGGCCAGCGTGCCCTGTGAGCCAGCCCTGCGCAGCACCGTCGTATGGCCGTCGCGGGCCCGGTACCGGATCAGCCGGCCGTCGGCGCGGAGCACGAGGACGCTGCCAGGGAGGTGTGGGTCACCGACGACCGCTCCGACCTGTTCCTGTGCATCCGTGCGCTTTGGCGGGGCGTACAGGAATACCCGGCTGCGACTGGAGAGCGGAGCCGAGGCAACGACCGGTGCGCCCGTGACGGGGTGGACGGCCAGGACCGCGGTGAGTGACTCGGTGGCATCGCTGTAGGCGACCCCCAGGCCACGGCCACCGTCGGACATGTCCAGTGCGGTGACCGTCGGGCTGGCGGATGTGGTGTCGACGGGGGCGCGGTACGAGGGCCATTCACGTGTTGCCGCCAGGACCGTGCGCCCGTCAGCGCTCGCCGAGAGGGCGTAGACGTACCCGTCGAGACTCACGCTCTTCTTCAGCCGCAGGGTTCGGGTGTCGTAGACCTGCAGATCGATCCGGGCCCCGCCGACCACCAGTGAGCGCCCCCTGTCGGTGACGGCCATGGCGGAGACGCTCTTCCGCAACAGCCTCATCGCCTTGGTGGCGGTCAGGAGTGTCTTGGGCGAGGCGTTCGCCCGGTCGGCCGGGTAGACCTGCAGGGCGGGGTCGTTGCCGTCCGTCAGGCGTCCCACCGCGAGACGTCCGGCGGGCAGGAACGCCAGGGAGGTGACCAAGGGGTCGGCCGGCCGTACCTGTACTGGGGACTGCGAGCCGGGCCGGGCGACCGCCTCCACTCCGGCATTCGTGGCCCACGCCACCCGGCCGCCGCCCCCCGTGGCCAAGGCCAGGACCGGTTCGTCGGCGTCACGCAGTACCCGAAGGCCGATGTCGTCGCCTTCACCGAGCACCCCGTACAGAACCTCGCCGCGGTCCGTGCCCAGGACGAGACCACGGCTGTCGGCGCTGAAACGAACCTCGGTCACCGCGCCCGCCCGTGCGCTGGTGCGGGCCCGCACGCTGTGGCCGTCGGACCCGTACACCGTGACCTTCCCGCCTGATGCCACCGCCAGCAGACGGCCGTCGGGGCTGTACTGCACGGCCCCCACCTGGTGTCCGGCGTCAATGACACCGGACAGCCGCAGATCGCCGTAGGCCGCCGACAGCATCGCGGCAGTGGTCACGGGGGAGGCGGGGTCCAGGAGATGGGCCTGCAGGGCTGCGCCTGCGGAGCGGTCCGGAGCCGAGCCGTGGTAGGCCCGGGCCTGGGCGCTCAGGCTCTCCACCCGTGCCTGGGTGCGGGCCTCGGCGCGATCGGCTGCGTTCGCGGCGGCCCACACCCCCGTTGCTGTCGCCGCCACGAGGATGACGAAGGCCACCGGTAGCGCGAGGGACCGCCGCAACAGACCGGCTCGTACCGCGTCGGCCACGCTGGTGACGGCCACCGCTTCCGGACGCCCGCTCGACTGCGCGGCCAGCGCCCGTTCATGGGCCGCGCCTGCCACGAGCAGCCTGCCGTGGTCGATGTCGGCCACCAGTGCGGCCTTCTGATCGATGTGGGTCACCGGGCCAAGCAGCCCGAAGGCGTCGACCTCGGCGCTGAGCACCGCGCGCCGATCCAAGGGGCGCCTGCGGGCCAGCGGGGTCAGGCCGAACAGGAACGCCAGCGCGACCGCGAAGGCCCCTCCTACCGAGGCCCCGCCGATCGGCGTCGTCACCTGCGATCCGTCGGCTGTCCGCACCGTCCAGGTGATCAGGCCCCGGGTGGGAAAGCCCGCCTGGCCCTCAGCCCATTTCAGCGCCGTGGCCACTGCCTCGTCGAAGGCCGGGGCGGTGGGAGGCTGCGGATCGAGCCGCTCCAGTACAGCCGGGCCCTCGGCCTTACGGGGGCCGGGCTCGTAGCGCATGACCAGGGTCAGCAGTGCGCAGGACTCACCGACGGCGATCGTGATGCGCACGCTGCGGCGCCATTTCCGTGGGAGAACGGGAAGCCATGAGCGCCCGGATCGGAGCAGGGTCCACAGGAGACGGCGTAGGCGCGAGGAGCTCATGGGCTGTCATCCTTCTTCCGCTGTCGGCGCGGTCAACACCTTCTGGATGGCCTCGCGCGTCCACGAGTCCGCCGCCCGCGCGAGCGAGCGCCGCAGGATCGCCGTACGCCCCGCCGACGGCAGTTCATCGACCGGCTCGGGCACCATGTACCAGTCGAGCGGCACGGATGCCTTTCCCAGCAGAACGGTCGGTTCCGCGCCGGGCCCGGCGTCCACGCCCCTCAGGGGCAGGGCGAAAGTCTTGTACGGCCGGTCGGCTGCCGAGCGTTGCCCCACCAGCACCCAACCGGCAGGAGAACCGGGCACGCGAGGGCGCGCCGTCAACCGCCAGCGGTCCGCGTCGCGTACAGGCTCCAGGAGGAATTCGAGCTGTGGGGTTACGACGCGGTGGTCCTGTTCGGGGCCGGAGGCCGCCGCGTGCAGCAAAACCGGCTGAGGGACCACGACGGCGTCCTCCGGCTCCGCCGACTCCGGGGTGACCAGCCTTGCGGTGGCGGAGCCGGGAAGACTGAACGTCGCCGTCCCCGCATCGGACAGCCGAACCACTTCCATCTGCCAGCCCTCTGCCCTGACGAGGAACAGTCCCAGGCCGGCCCACGCCTTCGTCCCGCCGTGGCTGTCGACCGACAGCATCTGTCCGCCGCCATCGGGCCGGTCGCTCCAGGTCAGAGTGAGCAGCGGGAGGGAGATCGTCCGTTGAAGACCCGCGGTGACCGTGCCGAGCAGGTCCAGCGCCTTGGCCAACACCCGTACGGAAACCGCGTCGTCCGACGCGAGACTCATACCGGAACCGACGGCCGGCGCGTCCTCCGCCACCAGCGGTGTGTGCAGACCGGTGCCGGTGTAGGAGACGAAGGGGTTCGCGGGGTCGGCGGCGAGGAGATACGTGTTCACGGTGTGTGTCGCCGAGGTGAGCCGAGGATCCCACTGGCCGCTCGCGCGATCCGAGCGGCCCAGCCGCTCGAGCGCGGTCCGCAGCAACCGCAACCCCGCGAGATAGACGGGCAGGCCTTGACTGGCCTCCGCAGCCGTGATCAACCGCCCCCTGACCTCCCGGGGCACGGGCCCGTCCTTCTCCAGAAGAAACCAGGCCGCCAACAGCGAGACGTCGTCGGAGGAGGGAAAGGCGTCGGCGAGCAGGTGCACCCACTGGCGTGCGCGGTCATGATCCGGATGGTCCATCAGGTGGTAGGCGACCGCGCAGCCCGCGGCCGGGTCGCCCCGGCCGGCTTCGATCCGGGCGCCGATGCTGCGCACGACGTGATCGGTGATGGCGGCGGCGGCGCCCAGGCGGCCCTGTGCCTGGTAGTCGAGCAGGGCGCGGGCGTCGGGGTCCGCCGGCCGTACTGTCACGTCTCCCTCACCGCCGTCGGGCTGTGCCGGACTGCGGATCCGCCCGACGCAGTTCGCGGGCAGGGACACGAACCGTGCCAGGTGGTCCTGGCCCTGTGTCACGCAAACGTATGTCGAGCGGTCTTCGCCGGCCGCCGGACGGCTGACCACGTACTCGTCCGCCACCTCGACCGGTCTCAGCAAGGTGCCGTCCGTGTCGCAGACGAACAGACCGGTGCCCTGCAACTCCCGGGCTGTGTGCAGTGCTTCGTCGGGCGGGAGCGCTGCCTTCCGCCTGGTCCCGGGCAGCAGGAACCACTTCAGAGGGGAAAGTTTTGCGGGCCGGTCGGTCGGCACGGCCTGGCCGCTGCCCGGTGCGGGGTGGGGATCGTCGAGGGCGAAGTGCACTGTCAGGGCCTCTGAGCCTTCGTGAGGCACCACCACCGTGGCGCTCACGCGCTCCAGACCCGGAGGCGCCAGCCGTACGACGTAGGTGCCCGGGGGGAGTTCGGTCTCGAACGGCTGGCCGGACACCACGACCGCGCTGCGGACGTCCCCCGATTCCGTGTCCAGGACCTCCGCTGCCACGGGAGTACCCGGCGAGAGAGCGACCACCACACGCGTCAGGGTCATCGGACACGCTCCACTGCGACGGTGAACTCCAGATCCGGCGGAAAGAAGGCGTGGACCCCCGCTGGGAACGGGGCCGTGTAGTGGCCGTCGGGAAAGTCCACGCCCACCGCGTACACACCGGCCGACGCGACGGTCCTCCACACCGGGTCGTCCAGTTCGAGGACCGGCCGCTTGTCCCCGGCGCCGCCGAGGGCCGACAGGGAGACGTCGGCCAGACGGGCGGCGGCGTCGGGGTCGCACCGTACGCCGAGGGGCACCTGCGGCGGGCCGTCGAGGACGTGCAGGACCGAGTTCCCGTGCACATTCAACCCCGGCACCTGCACCGGCGGTGCGGTACGGGTCAGTGTGTACACGGCCTCATAGAGGTCCAGGCTGGTCACGCGCCACCGGCCGTCGCGCGTGGAGGCGGCGCGTCCCGCCAGCGCGTCGAGGAGAGCCCGGGTGTAGTCGCTGACTCGGTGCTGGTCCGCGTACGCGCTGCCTCCGGACAGGGCCGCCGGCATCACGGTGAGATCGCTGCGCCGCTCGGGACCGTCCTGGATGTCCAGCAGCGGCAGTGTGTGCGTCTCCCGGAGGCTGGACAGCCGGGCGGTGCGTTCCCGGCAGGAGTCGAGGAAGTAGTACTGGTATCCCGCGCCGCAGGTTCGCATGCCCTGGACGAGGCTCTGCAGGTTGACGGCTGCGTCCAGGATCCGGTTCCTGCTGCGCGCGAAGTCCTCCAGCAGCAGCAACGGGCTGCCGTTGTCGAGACCGTGGCCACTGAAGTAGAAAAGGGCGACGTTGGACGAGTGGCTGTTGCAGCGGCTCACCCACCGGTCGACCGCCCGCTGCACGGCATCCGCCGAGGGCACCTCGACCTCATGGGACCGCCCGTCGGGGTCCAACACCTCGCCCGGAGACAGGAGAACGTCGACGCTGCCGGGCCCCGCTACGGGATGGCGCAGTTCGTCGATGACCCAGCGGGCGAAGGCGAGCGCAGACAGGGGAGGGGAGGTGAGTTGTCGGGTGACCATGGTGTCGTACGGGACGGGATCGGAGCCTCCGCGCAGGTGCCGGTAGGTGCCCACCCCGATGACCAGCGCGTGTACCTGAGGTCCGTCCTGGGCGGCGGTGTCGAGGAGATAGGTCACCGCCACCCGTCCTCGTCGGCGGGGGCCTGCGGCCCGGACCTCAACGGTCCCAGCCGCTCGCCGAGGCGGGCGTAAAAACTCGGAGCCAGGAAGTAGGCACTGTGGGCGCGCAGCCGCCCGGACCGGAAACTGTGGTCCTCCACGCCTTCGAAGACGGGTTCGGCCCGGAACGACAGCAGGTCGTTCATGTCGTAGACGTTCATCCACCTGCGCACCGCAGGCGGCCTCGGCAGCTTGAGGCCCGCCGTGCCGGGGACGTCCGGGGGGTGTGGCGAGAACAGGCTCAGCTCTTCGAAGAAGGCGACCTGCGACCCGGCGGTCACCAAGAGGTCGACTGTGAGGTCCTCACCGGCCAGCGGTCCGGAGAGCAGGTCATAGACGATGTTGCCGCCCATGCTGTGGGCGACCAGGACGAAGGGATCACGCGGACCGCGCAGGGCGTTCGCCTCCCGCAGGACATCCGCGATCTTCCCGCCGATACCGGCGCCCGCTCCGTCGGGCGGCCGCCGCCGATAGTAGGTCAGGACGTCGCCGAGGAACTCGGTGATGCGCGGCGCGAGTTCGGCTCGCAGCCGGTCGGCGACCGGCGACGTCGTACGGTCCGCCAGCGTCTCCCGGATCCGTACGACGCCCTCCTGCACCGCGGCACGGACCTGCCCCACACCGAAGCTCTCCCGGCTGGACCCCGATTCCTCTTCCTGCTCGATGTCCTCCAGCGCCTGGCACAGCCGGACAGCGAACTCCTCGTCGTCGCCGACCTCCGCCAGCCAGGCCGGGGCCGACTCGACCAAGGACGGTGTCAGTGCCGAGGCGGCCGCGAGCTCCTTCGCCCTGTCCGGTGACGCGAGGAGCGCGGCGGTCCACAGCAGATCCAGTGCGTCACCCATCGATGTTCGTGCTGTCGTGAGGAGCCGTTCGTGGATCCGGGCATCGTCGGGTACGACCTGGGCGACGATGTACGACAGCGGGCCGTCGCCAACGCCTTCCCCGAAGCGCTCGGCGACCCGTGCGCTGTTCGGCACGCTCGCTCCGCCCCAGGCCAGGGAGGCGCCGTCACCGCCCCAGTACGGTTGGAGAATCTCGGCCGGTCCGCCGTCCGCGCGTGACCATCCCGCCGTCACATACTGCTCGAACAGCGCCTGCCGGACCCTTGCTTCCTCCACATGCGGGCCGTCGATGCGATTGGCCACCCCATGGACAAAAACCAACGGCATCCGTGGCCCCCTCGCCCCCCATCCGAGCACTTGCGACCCGGAGAAGGACACCGTACAGATTCAGCCTCACTATGTGATGAGTTTTCGCGATAGTCATAATGATGAGGCGATTCCGGCGAAGTCGGCGTCATACAGAGGGCGTTGTGGCCGTGGCGATGTGGTACGGACCGTTTCATACCTCCGGCCGGAGTTGCTCCTGATCGAAGACGACCAGTTCGATCCCCTTGGCCGCGCATGCGGTCCGGGCTGCATTGCGGGTCTGCTCACGGATCTGGGTCGAGGCGCGGTGATGGTGTAGCTCGACATCTGCTGGTCGGATCCGTCTTCCGTGCCTCGAATCCGTCACGGTCTGTAGCGGTCACGCAGTGGGGTGGAAAATTCCGTCGCCTTTGACCAAGACTTCTGGAACGCTGACCGCTATGGACGTGAACCCCGTTGACCTGGCGCGACGCGTTGCCCATGACCGTTTCCCCGATGCGCTGGCCGTGATTCTTGCCGGGTCGACGGCCGCCGGGCGAGCCACTGCCAGTAGTGACCTGGACCTTGCGATACTCATCGGAGACGGCGGCGAGACTCGCCGGGAGACGATCCGGTTCGAGGGCCGTGTCGTGGAGTTCTTCGTCCATACCCGAGCCGGTCTCGTGGACCTCTTCGCTGCGGACGTTGCTGCGCGTCGTGCGGTCCTGCAGAACATGTATGCCACCGGTCTCGTCCTCGTCGATACAAATGGTGAGGCCAGGCGTGCCCGGGCTCTGGCCGAAGCGGACCTCCGTGCGGGTCCGCCGGCGCTGGAACCGCAGACAGTCGAAACGAAGAGGTATGGGCTGACGGACGCGCTGGACGATCTCGCCGACACGAGTGACCGATTCGAGCGTCTTGCGGTGGCCGGGGTCGTTCTCAATGCTGCGGCCGATCTGCTCTGCGACTACCACCACGCCTGGATCGGCGGCGGGAAGTGGCTGCCACGGCGTCTTCTGGAGGCGGACGATCAGCGCGGGGCCGCCCTGCTTGAAGGGCACCTGCACCTGTGCGAGTCGGGAGACCCGACGCCGATGATGGACGCAGTATCGGAGATCCTCGACCTTGTCGGCGGGCCGCTTCGTGAGGGCTATCACCGGACCTGGCGCGGCGTCATTGAATCGGTTTCTGCTCCTATCGGGCGTTGACGGAAGCTGAGGTCAGGACGGGGAGGGTGCCCACTGATCAGCTGGCATCGGCACGTTCGGCCTGGGCTCTGGTTTGGGCGAGGCGGTAGGAGTCGGTGCCGGTCTCGATGATGTCGCCGCCGAAGGTGATGCGGTCGACGATGGCCGCGCAGAGCCAGTCGAGTTCCATGTAGCCGAGTTCATCAATGCATAAAAGGTCGACGCGTCCGTAGCGGGCGATGGTCTTGGCCAGCTGCTTCTCGTCGGCCGCCTCGACCAGCTCGTTGACCAGCTTGGTCACCAGGACGTACTTGACTCGCGGCCTCGGTCCCCAGTGCGATGAGCAGACGGGACTTGCCCGTGCCCGAGTCGCCTATCAGGCAGAGCGGGTGGCCCTTGCGGACCCATTCGCAGTGGCGAGGGTGTTGATGGCCGCGGCGTCGATGTTGGGGTTCGCGTCGTAGTCGAAGGCCCGCAGTGACTTCTCGCGCGGGAAGTCGGCGGCCTTGATGCGCCGCTCCGAGCGTCGGCGAGCCCGGTCGTCGCACTCGGCCAGCAGCAGTACCGCCAGGAAGCCCCGGTACGACATCTGCTCGCGGGACGCCGCCTCGGCGAGGTCGGGGAACTGGCCGCGGATGGTGGGCAGCCGGAGCATCCGGCATGCCTGGTCGATGGCGGTGGTCGCGGCTTCCTCGGTCAGCCCGCGGTTGGGTTTGGCGTTCATGTCGCTTCTCCCTTGCTCGAAGCACTCCCGCCACGGCGGCGTCGCAGCAGCTGGTCATAGGCGGCAACCGACGGCAGCGGCCGGGTGTCGGGCGGCAGGTGGGACAGCCGCCAGTCGGCGAGAAAGGTGACGGTCGCCCGTGCCGGCCCGACCGCTCCGGGCTCTGGCGGTGAGGGAATGGGCTGGTCCGGCAGGTCGCCCGCGGCGATCTTGCGGGCCCAGCGCGACGGCGTCTGCTGTCAGTGCCCCGGCCCGCAGCGCGGCCGCAAGGCCGGCGACCAGATGCTCGTGGCTCATGTGCCGGGCCATCAGAAGCACCTGGATCAGGGCTTTGGTGCCTTCCTTGTCGCCGTGGGCCGCGCGGGCCGCATCCCACCAGTCGTCATGGAGAGGCGTGAACCGGCCGGCCGAGCGAGCCTGTTCCAGAGCTGTTGACCCGGGGAAGGCGCCCGGCTTGCGGACCAGGGCTACCAGGTAGTGATCGAGCACCAGGCGGGAGCCGCCCTGGGTGCTCAGTCTTTCGTGCCGGGCCACTTCCCTGCCGTAGTCGAAGACCACCAGTTCGGAGGCGTGCAGCAGCACTCGGAGAGTCTTGCCGATCAGCCGGACCGGCACCGAGTACCGGTTGGGGCCCACCGTGATCTGTCCGTAGCGGTCGACCCGTGGGGTGAACCAGCGGCCCGTTTCGAACGGTTCGACGGGCAGCGGCTTGAGCTGCGGCTGTTCGACCGCGAGTGCCTCTACACCACCTACTGCAAGGCCTGGGGTCATCACCGGATCGCTTCCTGGGCCGTGGTCATCGCGACCGGCATCACCGAGGACGGCGGCAGGGAGGTCCTCGGCGTGGTCCCGAAGGACGCCGGAGAGATGGTCGCCGCGACGATCCGCACGATCTTCGCCCAGCCCGGCCAGAGTGCGGTGAGGGCCCAGGTCGATACCGTCACCGACACGCTCGGCAGCCAGTTCCCCAAGGGCAAACAGATCCAGTCGACGACCCGCTGGAGCGGATCAATCGGCCGAGCACATACCCGCCCTGGCCGACACGACTGAGGGCCGCGAGTGATCACGTCGGGGTTTTCCGGCGTGGCTGGTGGGGTCCGTCATGCGGGCCACGGCACGGTGACGGCGGTGACGACATGTCGAGCATCAGCCCCAGCGTGCCAGCGTCCGGTGAACCTGCTGATCCGGTCTCCGGCGACGACCGGTCCGGGCACGGTCAGGTCGGCCGTGAAGGTATGACGTTCCGGATCGGGCGTGATGATGCATTCCGTGAAGTCCAGCCAGCGGCCGGTCAATGGAAACCACGCTTTGTAAACGCTCTCTTTCGCGCTGAACAGCAGCCGGTCCCAGTGGATGTGAGGGTGGGTGACGGCCAGCCGGGTCAGGGTCATTCGCTCCTCGGGCAGCGCGGTCAGCTTTCCCACGCCGTCGGGCAGAGCGGCGTGCGGCTCGGCGTCGATCCCGATCGATGCGAAGGCATCGCGATGAGCTACCGCCGCCGCTCGGTAGCCGTCACAGTGCGTCATGCTGCCGATCACTCCGTCCGGCCACTGCGGTGCACCCTTGGGGCCCGGCAGGATCGGTCCGGGGGGCACTCCAATCCGTCTCAGCGCGGTGCGTGCGCAGAGACGGACGGCGGCGAACTCGCGGCGGCGCTTGTCGACTGCGCGGGCCACGACGGCCGCCTCCTGCGGGTGCAGGTCGATGTGCGGTGGGTCGGTGAACAGCTCGGAAACGGCGACACCGGATGGAAGGAGGGCGTTCAGTAATCCGGTGCCGCCAGCTCCGGTGATCACGAGTGACCGCCCGCTTGCTTGGTGTGACGAATGTCGCAAATCTTGTCCACTGCATCCTCCGAATTCGACTCACCAGGGGGTGGTGGGGGCCCCAGCATTCTTCGGTGTGCGCTGCACGAATGACCGTCTTGTCCGGTCCTTGAGCGGCGGTTGGTCACGCTCGGTAAGGCGAAAAGTAATCGCAAGGCGCTGTGGACGGGACAGATCCACTGGACTACGTTCTGTATGCAACGAATGACACGGGGGAGTTTTCTGATGCAGAC
Source organism: Streptomyces sp. CA-210063 (assembly GCF_024612015.1). Lineage (NCBI taxonomy): Bacteria > Bacillati > Actinomycetota > Actinomycetes > Kitasatosporales > Streptomycetaceae > Streptomyces > Streptomyces sp. CA-210063. Next base: position 153,596 of record NZ_CP102512.1, on the reverse strand, counting down.
GAGTGTGAGTTCTGGCCCGTTATATCACCGAATATGGGGGCCAGGCAGGCGGCACGGCTACGCGCAGCTCCCCGGTCACCACCCCTCCGGTTCTGCCTCGTGACCGCCCGGCACGTCGTTCTGGGCCTGCCGACGCTCGCCACCGGTGGCCTCTCCGAGAACTGGCTGTTACGCGAGTCCGGCGACCTGCACTGGTCGTTGATCGGTGAGTTCTTCGGCACCTCGGTCAACAAACTCGCCGACGCCGACGGCACCCGATTACTTCCGGCCTTCGTCCGGGTCCGGCACACCGCGAGCGCCTCGCTCGCCTCTTTCGCCGAGCTCGACGAAGGCGAGATGAGCGGTGAACTGACCAGACTGGACGACCGGCGGTTCCTGTCCGACATCCGGTTCGCCACCGGTACGGCGCACGTCGACGTCCGGCTGCTCACCGTCTTCGTCCGCCGCTCGGACCGCAACTGGCTGGTTCCCGGAGTCCCACAACTTCCCGGCCGCCTGCCGGCCCGTGAACCGGACGCCGACCAACTGGCCTTCCTGCACGACTTCCAGGCGCGGAGCGGGCGCCACCTGGACGGTCCCGGGCTGCACACGGAGCGTTACGAACTCAACCCGGTCGTCGACGTCAACGCCCTCGGCCTGCTCTACTTCGCCTCTTACCCGCACATCAACGACCACGGCGAGCGCCGGTACCTGCACTCGCTGGCGCCAGGCGGCGAGTGGGCCACCGCGGCCGCCACCGTCAGCCGCGACATCGTGTATCTGGCGAACTGCGGCGCTGAGGACACCGTGCGATACCGGCTCGACGACCTGCGCCTGGAGGACGGTCACCGGGCGGTGCTGACCTCGACGCTGCTGCGCGAGGACGACAACAGGCCGCTGGCCCAGATCGAGACGGTCAAGGCACTGCGCGGGCCCAGCGTGTTCGGCCGACTCTGGGGTGACACCGTCACCCCCCGCGCCGCGACGGCCCCGCCGGACCCGGCGCCCACGCCCGACGACCTGGACGCGGTCGTGCTGCAGCTGCTGGAACGGGCGCTGAGCCGGCCCGCCGGCTCTCTGACCGCCGACGACGACCTGCGGCGGTACGGCCTGGACAGCGTCGCGCTGGCCGAGGTCGTGGCGCTGGCCCACGACGAGCACGGCCTGCAGATCGATCCCAGCGCCATGTTCCAGGCCTTCACCGCCGCCGCCATGGCACGGGTGATACGCGGCGAGGACCGCGAGCCCGAACCGGTCGCGGTCACGGCGGCACCGAAGCCGGACGCCTCGGCGCCGATCGCGGTGATCGGCATGGCCGGACGTTTCCCCGGGGCGGACAGCGTGGGCGAGCTGTGGGACCTGCTCGGCCGCGACGAGGACGCGATCCGCGACATCCCGATCGACCGCTGGGACACCGCCGCGCACCCGGATCTGGTGGGACGGGCGGCGCTGCTCGACGACATCCGCCGCTTCGACCACGAATTCTTCGCCGTCAGCCCCCGCGAGGCTGCGCTGATGGACCCCCAGCAGCGACTCATGCTGGAGGTGGCGTGGGCAACGGCCGAGGATGCCGGACAGGATCCCACCACGCTGGCGGGCAGCCGGACCGGCGTCTACACCGGGGTGTGCCACTCCGACTACGCCGCCGTTCTGGCCGAGCACGCCGGTCGCGACGAACCGCACCTGAGCGTCGCGGTCTCCCCGTCGCTGGTGGCCAACAGGGTCTCGTACGCCCTGGGCCTGCGCGGTCCGAGCGTCACCGTGGACACCCTCTGCTCGTCGTCGCTGGTCGCGGTCGCCCAGGCCATCGCGGCGCTGCGGGCCGACGAATGCGACCAGGCCATCGCGGGCGGCGTGAACGTGCTGTGCGACCCGGGACGGCACGCGGCGTACCAGCGGGCCGGTGTGCTGAGCCCACGTGGACGCTGCCACACGTTCGACGACGGCGCCGACGGCTACGTCCGCGGCGAGGGGGCGTGCGCGTTGCTGCTCAAACCCCTCGACCGGGCGCTCGCCGACGGCGACCGGGTGCACGCGGTGATCCGCGAGGTGGCGGTCAACCACGGCGGGCAGGCGCAGTCGTTCACCGCGCCCAACCCGGAAGCCCAGGCCGACCTGTTGGTCAGCGCGTACACCACGGCGGGCGTCGACCCCACCACCGTCGGCTACATCGAGGCGCACGGCACCGGTACCCGGCTGGGCGACCCGATCGAGGTGTCGGCCATGGTGGCGGCGTTCCGCCGGCTGTACGACCGGAGCCGGCACCCGATGCCGGACGCGCCGCACTGCGGCATCGGCTCCCTCAAGACCAACATCGGTCATCTGGAGGCCGCCGCCGGTATCGCCGGAATGATCAAAGTCATTCTCGCGATGCGTCACCGGATCCTGCCGGCCACCCGCAACGTGCGCCGGACGAACCGCATGATCAACCTGTCCCGGTCGCCGATGCGGCTCCAACTGGAACAGGCCGCATGGGAGCCGCCGCCCGGCGGCGGCCCCCGCCGGGCCGGGGTCAGCTCGTTCGGCATGGGCGGCACGAACGCGCACGTGGTCCTGGAGGAGGCACCGCCCGCCGCCGAGGCGCTGCCGGCCGGACGGGTGGCGGTGCCCGTGTCGGCCCGCACCCCGCAGGCCCTGCGGGACGCGCTTGTCGCGCTGCTGAACGTGGTGCGGTCACCGCAAGCGCCCCCGCTCGCCTCGATCGCTCGGACGATGAGCACCGGCCGGGCCACGCTGGCCTGCCGCGTCACCGTCACGGCGGCCGACCTCGGCGAGCTCGCGGACGCGCTGGCCGCCGCCGTCGAGGCCGAGCCGCCCACCGGTGATGCCGATACGTTCACCGGTGGCGCCGAGCCGTTCACCGGCGACGCCAGGATCGAGGACCCGGTGCCGGTCGCCCCCATCGTGTCGCTGCCGACCTACCCGTTCCGCCGGGACCAGCACTGGGCGGCGCCCACCGCCGCCCCTCAGTTCCTCACCGCGGACTGGCAGGACGCGCCGCCACCCGCGCCGGCTCGGCGCGGCCGCTTCCTGGTCCTCACGACGGACCCGAGCCTGGCGCCGACGCTGTTCGGCGACGACGCCGTCGCGCATCGCCCCGGCGATCCGCTGCCCGCCGTACAGGGCCTGGCCGGCGTCGCCGATCTGGTCGACTGGGAAGAACCGGGCGCGCTGGTCACCGAGCGGATCGAGGTGCTGCGCGAGGTACTCAGCCGGTATCCGCGGACCGGGCTGCGCTGCCTCCACATCAGCGGCGCTCGCCGCTCGGCGCCGGCTGGCTTCTACCGTGCCGTCTCCGGAGAACTGCCCACGGTGATCTCCCGTACCGTCCGGGTCGACGGTGACTTTGCCGACCTGGCCGCCGCGGTCGCGGCCGAGAGCACGGCCGACGACCAGGAGACCGAGATCCGGTACACCGGCTCCCGGCGGCGGCGCCGCGTGGCCGGGTTCGCCCGGCCCGGCGAGTTCGACCCGCTGACCGGTCTGGACCGGGGCGCCGTTCTGATCACCGGGGGCACCGGCGCGATCGGGCTGCGCCTCGCCGAGCACCTGGCCGACCGGGGCGCGCGGCACCTCGTCCTGATCGGCCGCTCCGCGCTGCCCGCCCGCAACCGTTGGGCATCCCTGGTCGCCGAGCCGTCGACCGACCCGCTGCTGCGCACGCGCCTCACCGCCCTGCTGGCCCTCGCCGAGCGGGACGTGAAGCTGTCCGTCCACACCCATGCGCTGAACGACGTGGCCACGCTGCGCCGGCTGATCAACCGGCATCGAAGCCGCGCCGAGGGGATCGCGGCGGTCTTCCACTGCGCGGGGGTGATGCGCCGGCCACGGTCCTTCCTGGCCAAGACGGCTGACGAGATCGATGACGTGCTACGCCCCAAGCTGGCCGTCGAGACACTGTGGGAGGCGTTCGGCAGCCGGTTGCCGCGGCTCATGGTGCTGTTCTCCTCGATCGCGGCCGGGTCGCCCCGGCTGGCCGGGGGCTGTCTGGACTACGCCGCGGCCAACAACGTCCTCGACGACTTCGCCGAGGCGCACGCGGAAGAGCCCGGGTGCGTGGTCCGGTCGCTGCGGTGGCCGCTCTGGCGGGACGTCGGGATGGGCGAGCGGCGCACCAGCGCCGGGAACGAGCTGGGCATTCCCGACCTGGCGGAGGCCGACGCGCTGCGTCTGCTCGACCTGGCGCTACGGGTGCCTGGCGAACCGATTCTGCTGCCCTGTCTGACTGGCCGGACGGCCGTGCCGGCCGACGAGCTGTTCCGGGCGCCGCGGCGTGCCCCCGAGACGGCCCCTGCGCCGGTCGCCGCCCCGGCGGAGGAGCGGGAGCCGGCCGGCATCGAGCCGGTCACCGCCCCGGCGGATGGGCCGGAGCCAGCCGGCTTCGACTGGCTGGCCGACGTGGTGGCCCGGACCACGCGCACCGAACGGTCCCTGCTGCGGCCCGACACCCACCTCGTCGACCTCGGCGTGGACTCGCTGCTGATGGCCGAGTTGGTCCGCGATCTCGAGGCGGCGCTCGGCGACGTCGTGGATCCCAGTCTGCTCCAGGAACATCCGACACTGGCCCGGCTCGCCGCCGCGCTCACCGCCGCAGGGGTGCCCGCCCAGGCCACCGGCCCGGTGACGTCCGCGACCCCGGCACGGACGCCCGCCGCGGACGGTGTGCCGGTACGCACGCTCGCCCCGGACGGCGCGCCGATGCGGATCGCGGTCATCGGGATGGGCTGCCGGCTGCCCGGCGCCGCCGACCCGGGACAGCTGTGGCAGGCACTGCTCGCCGGGCGGGACATGGTCGGCGACGTGCCGGCGGACCGGTGGGACACCACGGCGCTCTACCGGCCGGACGGCGGCCCCGGGTTCAGCCAGAGCCGGTGGGGCGGCTTCCTCGACGACGCCGCCCTGTTCGACCCGGGCTACTTCGGCTTCGACGACGAGACGGCACGGCAGCTCGACCCCCTGGTGCGCAAGACGCTGGAGGTCGCCGTCGAATGCGTCCACGACGCCGGGTACGCCGACGAGGAGTTACGCGGCCGCCGGGTCGGCGTCTTCGTCGGCGGCCGGACCGGCAACCACCGCGAATACCTGCGGCCGCTGACCCGCGAGTCCATCGTCGGGATCAACCAGAACTACATCGCGGCGCACGTGTCGCACTTCCTCGACCTCGCCGGGCCGAACCTCGTGGTCGACAGCGCGTGCTCGTCGGCGCTGGTCAGCGTGCACCTGGCGGCGCAGAGCCTGATGCTGGGCGAGTCCGAGATGGCGCTGGCCGGCGGCGTGGACCTGCTCCTGGACGAGGAGCCGTATCTGATGCTCAGCGCCGGCAAGGCGCTGTCACCCACCGGACGCTGCCGCACCTTCGACGAGTCCGCCGACGGCTTCGTCCCGGGAGAGGGCGCCGGGCTGGTGATGCTGAAGCGTCTCGACGACGCCGAACGCGACGGCGACCGGATCCTCGCGGTCATCGAAGCGTCCGGTGTCAACAACGACGGCCGCACGATGGGCCACACCACCCCGAACGGGCACGCCCAGCGGGCGCTGATCACCGATGTGCTCGCCCGCGGCGGCATCGACGCGCGCACCATCGGATACGTCGAGGCGCACGGCACCGGCACGATGATCGGCGACCCGATCGAGTTGCAGGCGCTGACCGCCGTCTACCGGCAGCACACCGGCGACCGGGAGTACTGCGGAATCGGCAGCGTCAAGAGCTCGATGGGCCACCTGCTCAGCGCGGCCGGGATCGCCGGATTCATCAAGGCCGTGCAGACGCTCCGGCACGGGCTGATCGTCCCGACCCTGCACTGCGAGCGGCCCAATCCGCGGTTCGCGTTCGCCGAGTCACCGTTCTTCCCCGCGCGTACGACGACCGAACTGCCCTCCGGCAGCCGCGTCGCGGTCAGCGCCTTCGGATTCGGCGGCACCAACGCCCACGTCGTCCTCGGCCCCGGCGCGCCCGAGGGCACCGGCCGGGCTCCGCTCCCGCCACCGGAGTACCGGCGTCGCCGGTTCTGGCCTCGCCGTGCCGAGATCCGTACGAGTTCCGCCCGCCCAGCCGCGAGACCGGTCCGGTCGGCGCGCCTGGATCTCACCGTCACGCCGGTCGCGGCCGCCGCGCTCGACCGTTCCCACCGCTGAGCTGCGACCACGGGGAGACAACACGTGGACCGTCTGGCTGTTCGCTGCCTTCTTCGGCTGACCGGGGACAACCCGATCGTCGACGATCACCGCGTACACGGGGTGCGCACGCTGCCCGGGGTGACCTTCCTCGACATCGTGTACCGCCTGCTCGGCGAGCGCGGTATCGAGCCGGGCGGCGCCGGGCTCAGCGACGTTCTCTTCGTCGAGCCGCTCACCACCACCGAGGACTTCGACCGGGAGGTCACGGTCCTGCTCGAACCGGACGGCGACCTCACACGTGTCACCGCGACCAGCCGGCGCGTCCACGACGGCGCTCCGGCCGACGACGGGCAGACCACGCACCTACGGGCCATCCTCCGCGTCGGCCTGCCGGCCCTGACCGGATCGCCGAGTCCGGCGGGAGCCGCACCGCCGCGCGACATCGGCGAGGTCTACACGATCGGCAGGTCGGTCGGGATCGAACACCGTGACTTCATGCGCTGTCACGGCACGATGCGGGTAGAGGCCGGCACGGTGCGGGCGCAACTCGCCCTCGGCGCCGAGGCGCGGGCCACGGCGGACGACTTCATGCTGCACCCGGCCCTGCTCGACGGGGCGACCATGCAGGCGTACACGCTGGCGTTCGCCGAGGCCGGAGCCGACGAGCGGCCGCTGATCCCCCTGCACATCGGAGAGTTCCGCGCGGTGCGGCCGCTCGGCGACACGTGCACGGTGGCGATGCGGCTCACCCCGGCGGGCCCGGCCGCCGACATCGTCAAGGCCGACATCGACCTCTACGACGCCTCGGGCGCGCCTGCCGCCCGATTCACCGGCCTGGTCCTCAAGCGGGTCCGCTCCACCGAGGCGATCACCCGGCTCACCGCCTCGGCGACCGCGGCACCCGAGCCCGTGGCCACTCCGACGCCCGCGTCGGGCGCCTCGCTGCGCGCCGAGATCGTCGAGCTGGTCCGGCAGGTCGCGGCCGACCCGGACCTACTGGAGGTGGAGGGTGACCGCGGCTTCTACGACCTCGGTCTGGAGTCGACGGACCTGCTCTCCCTGGTCCGCTCCTTCGAGGAGCGGTGGAACATCACGCTCTACCCGACGCTGCTGTTCGAGTACCCCACCGTCGACGCGGTCACGGACCACCTGGCCGGCCTGATCCCGGACCGGCGGCGCACCGAGGCGCCGCCGTCCGACGACACCCCGGCGACCGCCGCTTGCCTGACCGGCACATGGCAGCCGGCGGCCTGGCCGGACCCGCCGTCGACCGGGTCCCTGCTGGTCATCGGCGACGCCCGGCTGCGGCCGGATCAGATCACCGCCCGGCGCGGCCCGGCTTTCCGGCGGCTGGGGGAGCGGGAGTACGAGCTGCGCCCCGGCGCGCCGGACGATCTGCGAGCCCTGCTGGCCGACCTGCCCGGCGCCCCGGACGCGGTCGTGCACCTCGGCCCGCGGGCCGGCGACGACCTGCCGGAGGGCGTGGAGACCGCGTGCCGGGAGATGCTGGCGCTCGCCCAGGTGCTGCTGGACGCCCCGGTGCCGGTGGTGCACGTCGCCCAGCCGCTGGTCGCCGCGGCGGTGGCCGGAATGGCCCGCACCATCCGCCTTGAGCAGCCGCGCCTGGCCGTGACCGCGGTGGAATGCGCCGGCGACCCCGATCCCCGGGCCGTTCTCTGCGAACTGTCCGGCCACGGCGAGACCTGGGTCCGGCACGACGGCGGCCGACTCGTGCGTCGCTACCGCGACGCGGCGCCCGGCGGCACGCGGCCGCTCCGGCCCGGCGGTGTCTACCTGATCACCGGTGGCGCGGGCGGCCTGGGCCGTGCGCTCGCCGCGTCCTTCACCGCACAGGGCGCCACGGTGGTACTCGCCGGGCGTACCACGCCGAGGGAGTCGCCGAACGCCGAGTTCGTACGCGCCGACGTCACCGTGGCCGCCGACGTCCAGGCCCTGGTCGACGGGATCCTCGCCCGGCACGGCCGCCTCGACGGGGTGGTGCACGCCGCCGGGGTCCTCAGGGACGGCCTGCTGGCCGGGAAGTCACCGGACGACCTGTCGGCGGTCCTGGCGCCCAAGGTGCGCGGCACGCTGCTGCTGCATGACGCGACCCGCCATCTCGGCCTGGACTTCTTCGTCGCCTTCTCGTCGGTGACCGGTGTCGCGGGCAACATCGGACAGGCGGACTACGCCGCAGCGAACGCCTTCGTCGACGCCTGCGCCCGTGAGTACGGATTCACCTCGGTCGCCTGGCCGCTGTGGGCGGACGGGGGCATGCGCACCGACGCGGCGACCGAGGCGGTGTTCCGGCGGCAGGGCCAGGTACCGCTGCCCACCGACGCGGGCCTTGCGATCCTCGACGCGATCCGGGACCACCGGGGCAGCGAGGTCGTCGTACTGCACGGACGACCCGACCACGCCCGCCGGGCTCTGGAGCTGCGCGAGCCGGAGACCAGTTCCGTGGCCACGATCCCGGAACCATCTGTGGCCGCGGTCCGCTACTCCTCCGCGACGACCGTGCGGGAACCCCTCGCGGCACCTGCGGGCGATCCGCAGCCGTCCGGCCGGGACATCGCCGTGATCGGCGTGGCGGGCCGCTATCCGATGGCTCCGGACCTGGACCGGTTCTGGGCGAACCTGCTCGACGGACGCGACTGCGTCACTGAGATCCCGGAACGGCGCTGGCGGCTGGCCGGCTTCTTCGAACCGGAGCGGGCCGCCGGGCGCTCGTACAGCAAATGGGGCGGCTTCCTGGACGGGATCGACGAGTTCGACCCCGCGTTCTTCCGGATCACCCCGCGCGAGGCCGAGGGCATGGACCCGCAGGAACGATTATTCCTCCAGACCGCGTGGCACGCGTTGGAGGACGCCGGCATCCCCCGCGCCGCGGTCGCCGGCCGGCCCGTGGGCGTGTTCGCCGGCGTCATGTTCACCCAGTACCAGATGCTCGGCCTCGGCGCCGAGGAGCAGCTGCCGGTGCTGCCGACGTCGTTCACCTCGTCGGTCGCGAACCGGGTCTCCTACTTCCTCGACGCGCGCGGTCCCAGCCTCGCGCTGGACACCATGTGCTCGTCGTCGCTGACAGCGCTGCACCTGGCCTGCGAGAGCCTGCGCTCCGGAGAGAGCGAGCTGGCGCTGGCCGGCGGCGTGAACCTGATCGTCCACCCGTACAAATATCTGCACCTGAGCCAGGTCGGGTTCGTCTCGACGGACGGGCGGTGCCGGGCCTTCGGCGCCGGTGGCGACGGGTACGTCCCCGGTGAGGGCGTCGGTGTCGTCGTCCTCAAACCCCTGGCAGCCGCCGTGGCGGACGGCGACCGCGTGCTCGCGGTGATCAAAGGCAGCGCGGTCAACCATGGCGGACGCGCCGGCGGCTTCTACGTCCCGAACCCGGCGGCGCAGGCGGACGTGGTCCGGCAGGCGCTGCACCGCGCCGGCGTGGACCCGGCCACGGTGAGCTACCTGGAGGCGCACGGCACCGGCACCGCCCTCGGTGATCCGGTGGAGATCTCCGCGCTCAGCCAGGTCTTCGGAACCGGCGGCACCCGGCTCGGCTCGGTGAAGTCCGGCATCGGGCACCTGGAGTCCGCGGCCGGCATCGCCGGACTGACCAAGGTGCTGCTGCAACTGCGGCACCGCACCCTGGTGCCCTCGCTGCACGCGCGACCGGCGAACGAGGCGATCGACTGGGAGCAGTCCCCGCTCAGCGTCCAGCAGGACGCCGGCCCGTGGCACACCACCGGCGACGTGCCCCGGCGCGCCGGCATCAGCGCGTTCGGCGCCGGGGGCAGCAACGCCCACCTCGTCGTCGAGGAGTACCCGCAACCGGCACCGGGCACCGGAGACGGCCCACAGGTGGTGCTGCTGTCCGCGCGCACCCCGCGGGCCCTGCGCCTGCTCGCCGAGCGCTACGCCGAGCTGCCCGCCGGGGACCAGCTGGCGGACCTGGCCGACGCGGCCGGGCTCGCCGGCGCCGACCGGGACGCCTCCTTCGAGGAGCTGGGCCTGGACGCGGACGATCTGCGCCGGCTGATGCAGGCCGTGGCCGCCCGCAGCGAAGGGCAACCACCCCGGGTGGACGCCCAGTCGAGCCTGTCCGGCCTGGCCGCGGCGCTGGGCGGCACCGTCTCGCTGGCGGACATCGCCCACACCACGCAGGTCGGGCGCGACGCGATGACCGAGCGGCTGGCCGTGGTGGCCGCCGACGTCGAGGAACTCCGCGCGGCGCTGCGGGCCTTCCTGAACGGTGACGAGTCGCGCGTCCACCGGGGACGCGCCACGGAGCCGGTCGACACGCCCGCCTCGGCCGACCCGGACACGCTGGCCGCGGCCTGGGTGAACGGCGCCGCCCCGGACTGGGGCGTGCTGCACCGCGAACGGCGGGCCCGCAAGATCTCCCTGCCCGGCTACCCGTTCGAGCGGGTGCGCTGCTGGGTCGGGACGGGCACCGACGGAACCGGAGCCACCGGCCCGGGCACCGCTGATGCGCCCGGCGTGACCGTGCCGCGCCCCGAGCCAGTGTCCCCGGGCGCCGACGTTCCACGGTGGGAGCCCTGTCCCGCCCCCGAGCCGGTGACACCGGACGGTCCGGTCGTGGTGCTCTACGCACCGGAACGGATGACACTGGCCGCCGAACTGGCCTCCCGGAATCCCGGCGCGCAACTCGTCGAGATCGGTGGCCCGGTGACCGCGGACCCACGGGTGGTCTACCTGCTCACCGGGCCGGCGCCCACGGCCGGATCCGAAGCCGCGCGGGTCGCCGGCGGGGAAGCGGCCGGGGTCCGGGCGCTGGCCGCGTACGCCCGCCGCTGGGCCCGGCTGCCCGAGATCGACTGGATCGTGGTCACCGCGGGGGCGGCCGCCCCGCCTGGACGGCGGCTCACCGACCCGTACGCGGCCGGGGTCCACGGCTTCGCCCGGGTCCTGGAGAACGAACACCGCAGGTGGTCCGTCGCCGTCGTCGACCTCGACCCGGCCCATCTGACCGCGGACCTGCCGGCCCCGGCGCGGCGCGGAACCCGGATCGCCTACACCGGGACGACCGCGCACCGGCAGGTGCTGGGCGAGGCCCCCGCCCCGCACGGCCCCGAGCTGCTGCGCCGGGGCGGCCGCTACCTGATCGTCGGTGGCGGCGGCGGTATCGGCCTGGCCCTGGCCCGCAAGCTGGTCGTGGAGTGGGACGCGGAGGTGGTGCTGGTCGGCCGCCGGGAGCGTCCCGACCTCGCGGCCGAGCACCGGATCCGCTACTTCCGCGCCGACGCCTCCGACGCCGGGCAGCTCGCCGCGGTACTGCAGCAGGTCGGCCAGGTGCACGGGATCATGCACGCGGCGATGGCGCAGCGCTCCCGTCTGGTCCGCGACCTCTCCGACGACGACCTCGCGGAAAGCCTGGCGGCCAAGTCCGGTGTCGCCGCCGCTCTGGTGGACACGATCGGCGCATCGGAACTCGACTTCCTGCTCTTCTTCTCCTCCGCCCAGTCCTTCCTCGGCGAGCCCGGCCTGGGCAACTACGCGGCCGGATCAACCTTCCTGGACGCCTACGCGCACACCCTCGACGAACGCCTGCCATACCCGGTCCGGACCGTCGACTGGGGCTTCTGGGGCACGGTCGGCTCAGTCGCCACCGAGACGCACCGCGCCGAACTGACCGCCGCCGGATTCCACTCCATCGCCCCCGACACCGGCTTCACCGCGCTGACCGAGGCGCTGCGCCGGCCGGCTCCGCAGCTCCTTGTGGTGCCCGGCACCGCCGCACTGCGGGAGCGGATGACCCCCAGCGAAGGGACGACACCGGCCGTGACACCTGCCGACGGGCTGTTGACCAGCGCCGACCTGCGGGTCATCGACGACTTCCACGCCGTCGACCAGAAAATGACCGCCCTCGCCCGCAGTGCACTGCTGGCCGTGCTGCACGAGATGGGCGCCTGGGACGGACCCGACCCGGATGCGGCTGAGGTCGCCCGCCGGGTGGGTGTCACCCCCCGCTACGACCGCCTGCTGTACACCCTGCTGACCATGCTCGCCGATGACGGCGTGCTCACCGTCCACCAGAACCGGTTCCGGCCGGATCGGGCCGCGCTGACCGAGGCCCTCGCTGGTGGGCACGCCGAGCGCCTCGGCGAACTGGCCGCGGCCAATCCGGCGTCCGCGGTCTTCGTCGAGCTGCTGCGCCGCTGCCTCGACCGCTACCCGATGCTGCTCCGCGGCGAGTTGCTCGCCACCGACCTGCTGTTCCCCGCCTCGGGCACCTCCGCGATGGAGCGGATCTACCGGGACAACCCGATCAGCGACCTGTACAACGACGTGCTCACCGCAGGGCTGCTGGAGCACGTCAGCCGCCGCCGGGAGCAGCTGCGCCCCGGCGAGCGGATCCGGATCGTCGAGGTCGGCTCGGGCACCGGCGGCACCACCGCCGGTCTGCTGCGCGCCCTCGCTCCCCACGGCGAGCACCTGGAGTACTGGTACACGGACCTGTCGGCGGCGTTCCTGGCTCACGGCCGCCGAGAGTTCGGCGCGCGGTACCCCTTCGTGCGGTTCAAGCGCCTGGACCTCGACACCGACCCGGTCGCCCAGGGCTTCCCCGCGGACGCCTTCGACCTCGCCGTCGGCGCGAACGTCCTGCACGCCACCTCGGACGTGAGCCGCGCCGTGCGGCACCTGCGCACCATGCTGCGCACCGGCGGGCACCTGCTGCTCAACGAGCTGACCACGGTCACCCTGGCCGCCACCGTCACGTACGGACTGTTCGACGGCTGGTGGGCACACACTGACACACACCTGCGGCTGCCCGGATCACCGCTGCTGAACGTGGCCGGCTGGAACGCGGTGCTGACCGGCGTCGGCTACGACAGCTTCCGGGCCCTGCCCACGGACGGCGAGACCAGCCGCAACTTCCAGCACGTCGTCGTGGCCGCCGCCGAACCGGCACCGGCACCCGGGCGGGTCACGGCGCAGCAGGCCCTGGCACACGACGGCGCCTCGTTCACCGCCGAGCTGCTGGCACTGACCTCAGAGGCCTCCGGCATCCCCGTCGAGGATCTCGACCTGGACACCGAGATCGGCGACTACGGGTTCGACTCGGTCAGCTACAGCCTGCTCGCCGGGCGGCTCAACGACACCTTCGGTTTCGACGTGACGCCCACCCTGTTCTACGAGACCGCCACCCTGCGCGCACTGGCTGCCCGGCTCGACCGGGACTACGGCGCCACCGTGCGGGAACGGTATGCGCAGGCCGTACCGGAGACGGCGGAAGCCGAGGCGCCGCCGCACCCTGCGCCGCGGGCATCAACCGACGACCCGATCGCGGTGATCGGGATGGCCGCGCGGCTGCCCGGCAGCCGCGACCTGGACGACTTCTGGAACCACCTGGTTGCCGGGGACGACCTGGTCACCGATGTGCCCGCGGACCGGTGGGACTGGCGATCCCTGCCCGCCGACGTACCTGCTCGGCGCGGCGGCTTCATCAGCGACGCCGACATGTTCGATCCGCTGTTCTTCGGGATCTCGCCGCAGGAAGCCGCCGGCATGGACCCCCAGCAGCGGCTGCTGTTGGAGGGCGTGTGGACCGCGCTGGAGGACGCCGGACTGCCGCCCGGCACGCTCGCCGGTCGGTCGGTCGGGCTGTTCGTCGGCGCGGGATCCAGCGACTACGACGAGATCCGGCGCCGCTCGGACGTGCCCGTCGACGCGCACGCGGCCACCGCGACCGCGCACTCCATCCTGGTCAACCGGGTGTCCTATCTGCTGGATCTGCGCGGGCCGAGCGAGCCGGTCAACACCGGCTGCTCCAGCTCCCTGGTCGCGATCCACCGCGCCGCCGCGGCGATCCGCTCCGGGGAGTGCGACATCGCGGTCGCCGGAGGCATCAACCTGATCCTGTCGCCGCACAACCACTTGCTGCTCAGCCGCACCGGCATGCTCAGCCCGTCCGGCCGGTGCCAGGCGTTCGACGCCCGCGCGGACGGGTTCGTCCGGGGAGAAGGGCTGGGCCTGGTCGTGCTGACCCGGGCCGGCGCGGCGGGTCGGCACCGCGTTCGGGGGCTGCTGCGCGGCTCCGCGGTCAACCACGGCGGCCGGGCCCGTTCACTGACCGCGCCCAACCCCTCCGGGCAGGCCGCGATGATCGTGCGCGCCTACACGGAGGCTGGCGTCGACCCGGCCACCGTGGGATACCTGGAGTCCCACGGGACCGGCACCGAGTTGGGCGATCCGGTCGAGATCAACGGGTTGCGGCTGGCCTTCGACGAGCTGGCGCGCCGTCACGGCGGGCTGCCCGGCGAGCCGTTCTGCGGGCTGGGCGCGGTCAAGGCGAACATCGGGCACCTGGAGTCCGCCGCCGGCATCGCCGGGCTGCTCAAGGTCCTGCTGGCGATGCGCCACGGCATCCTGCCGCCGGTGGCCGGACTCGGGGAGCCGAACCCGCACCTGCGGCTGGAGGGCAGCCCGTTCCAGCTGATCCGGCAGGCGACACCCTGGCATCGCCCGCCGGGCGGCGGCAGGCGCCGCGCCGGGGTCAGCTCCTTCGGCTACGGCGGGGTGAACGCCCACGTCGTGGTGGAGGAGCCGGAGGAGCCGGCGGTCCCGGCGGTGTCGGCGGGTCCGCTGGTGTTCCCGCTCTCGGCCCGGACCCCCGAGGCTTTGCGCCGCTACGCGACCGCCTTGCGTGCCGCCGTGGACTCGGACGTCGAACTGGTGGACGTGGCCCACACACTGCAGCACGGCCGGGACGCGATGACCGAGCGGCTGGCGGTGACCGCCGCCGACCGGCCGACGCTCGTCGCGGCCCTCGGCGCGGCGATCGACGGCACCGGCCACCCCGCGCTGGCCCGCCCCGATGGCGTCACACCGGCCGACCGGTGGGTGGCCGGAGCCGAGGCCGTCTGGCCGGACACCGGCGGCACGCTGATCCCGCTGCCCACCTACCCGTTCGAGCGACGCCGGTGCTGGATCGGCGCGCGGCCGGAGGAGCCTGGCGCACCCGGTGAGCCCGTGGGCGCCTACGCGCCGCGCTGGCAGCGCATCGCGGACGTGGGCACCCGCCCGCCGGCCGACGGACCGGTCTGGCTGCTCGGCGGCGGCGACTACCCGGCGAGCGACGTGCACCGGGTCACCTCCACATCGCTGGAGTCGCTGCCCACGCCCGCCGTCGTGCACGCGGTCGTCACCGGCGGCGAGCCCGCGGTCCGGGAGCTGTTCCGGGTGATCCGGCATCTGCAGACCCGGCCGGCCGGCGCGGGCGAGCTCACGCTGACCGTGGTCACCCGCGCCGCCGCGGCGGTGGACGGGCCGATCACCGACCCGGTCGCGGCGGCGGCGCACGGACTGGTGAAGTCGGCCCGCCGGGAGTGCGAGAGGTGGCGGATCAGCGCGATCGACGTCGGCCCCGGCGACGCCACCGCCGTCGCCGCCGCCACGCCGGGCGACTATGCGCTGCGCGCGGGCCGCTGGTACCAGCGGGTGCTCCGGCCGCTCGACGACACCGGTACCCGGCCGGTGTTCCGCGGCGGCGGAACGTACGCGCTGGTCGGCGGCGCCGGGGACGTCGGCCTGGACCTGGCCGAGCACCTGGTCCGGGAACACCGCGCAAGGGTGGTGCTGATCGGCCGGGCCCGCCCGGAGGGCGCCCGGGCCGCCCGGATCGCCGCGTTCGACCCGACCGGCACGTCCGTGGAGTTCCACCAGGCGGACGCTCGCGACGCGGAACGGATGCGGGCGGTGTTCGACCGGGTCGGCGTGATCCACGGAGTGGTGAACGCGGCAACGGTGGCGCGGGACCGGTCACTGGCGGCGCTGGACGAGGACTGGTTCGCCGAGGGGCTGACCGCGAAGACCGGCACCACGCTGGCGGTCGCCGAGGCGATCGAGGGTCGCGACCTGGACTTCTTCGCGATCTTTTCCTCGCTGCAGTCGTTCCTGGGCAATCCGGGCCAGGCCGCGTACGCCGCCGCCTGCACGGCCCAGGACGCGATCGGGCAGGCACTCGCCGCCCGGCTGCCCTTCCCGGTCCGCGTCCTGAACTGGGGGCCGTGGTCGGGCTCGGCGCTCACCGAGCGCCACCGGGGCCGGCTGGCCGCGGCCGGTCTTCATCCGCTCCCGCCCCGCACGGGCATCGAGGCACTGGCCGGCGTGCTCGGCCGAGAGGAGGTTCAGGTGGTGGTCGTGTCGGGTACCGAGCAGGCGCTGGCCGGAATCGGCGTGCGGACGCCCGGCCCGGAGCCGGCTCCGCCGGCTGTCACGCCGGCCATTCCGCAGCCCGTTGCGCCGGGCTCCGAACCGTGGCGTGCGGCGGTGGCCGCCGATCTGCTGGCTCTGGTGCGCGGCGTGGCCGGGCTGAGGGGGGACGAGCTGGCCGAGGGCGACCAGCTCAGCCGGTTCGGCTTCGACTCCATCATGTACACCAAGCTCAGCCACCAGGTGAATGTGCGCTGGGACCTGGACGCGACCCCGGCGGCGTTCTTCGGGGTGGCCACCGCCGGCGAGCTGGTGGCGAAGATCATCGAGGAGTACGGGGAAGAGCTGGCCCGCCACTACCTTCCTGCGGCACCCACCACTCCGGTCGCCGCTCCGGCTTCGGCTTCCGGACTCCTCCCGTCTTCCGCGCCCGTCCCGTCCTCCGGGCTCCTCCCTGCCTCCGGGCCCGTCCCGTCCTCCGGGCCCGTCCCGTCTTCCGGGCTCCTCCCTGCCTCCGGGCCCGTCCCGTCTTCCGGGCCGGTCGCGGGCACCGGAGCCGCCGGGGTGGCGGAGCCCGCCCGTGTGGACGGCGTTGCCATCGTCGGCATGGCCGGTCTGCTGCCCGGCTCGGACGACCTGGACGAGTTCTGGGCCCACCTGGCCGCCGGCGACGACCTGGTCACCGAGATCCCCGCGGACCGCTGGGACTGGCGGCGCATCCACGGCGACCCCGAGCCGGGGGAATTCCGCACCACCGCCCGCTGGGGCGGGTTCTTGCGCCGAGTGGACCTGTTCGACGCGGACTTCTTCGGCATCTCGCCCACCGAGGCGGTCGCGATGGACCCGCAACACCGGCTGGTGCTCGAAGCGACCTGGACGGCCATCGAGGACGCCGGTATCCGGCCCTCCGACCTGGCCGGCACCGACACCGGCGTCTTCGTCGGCAGCAGCACCTACGACTACTTCGAGCTCCAGCACGCGCTGGGGGTGCCGCTCGACGGGTACAACACCGTCGGCCGGGCGCACGCCATCCTGTCCAACCGGGTGTCGTACCTGCTGGACCTGCACGGCCCGTCCGAGACGATCGACACCGCCTGCTCGTCGTCGCTGGTCGCCGTGCACCATGCGGTGGAGGCGATCCAGCGGGGGGAGTGCACGGTCGCGCTGGCCGGCGGCGTCAACGTGATCGCGTCGCCGACGCTGTTCGTCGACATGAGCCAGGCCGACATGCTCAGCCCGGACGGCCGCTGCCGCGCCTTCGACGCCCGCGCCAACGGCATCGCCCGCGCCGAGGGAGTGGGTGTCGTGGTGCTCAAGCGGCTGAGCGCGGCCCTCGCGGACGGAGACGTCATCCACGGCGTACTGCGCGGCAGCGCGATCAACCACGGTGGGCGCAGCAACTCGCTCACCGCGCCGAACCCGGCCGCCCAGGCCGCCTGCATCGTGGCGGCGCACCACCGCGCCGGGACCGACCCGCGCACGGTGACCTATGTGGAGACCCACGGGACCGGCACCGAGTTGGGCGATCCGGTCGAGATCGAAGGCCTCAAGACCGCCTTCCGGCGGCTGTACGCCGATCACGGTACCGACGGCACCGGGCACCGGGTCGCGCTCGGCGCGGTGAAGAGCAACACCGGTCACCTGGAGGCGGCCGCTGGCGTGACCGGTCTGATCAAGGTGCTGCTCGCCATGCGGCACCGCGAGCTGCCCGGCAATCCCCACCTGGAGACGCTCAACCCGTACCTGCGTCTCGACGGCAGCCCGCTGCACGTGCTGCGCGACCGTGAGCCGTGGCGGCGCGTCACCGGCCCGGACGGCACCGAGGCGCCCCTGCGTGCCGGGCTGAGCTCGTTCGGGCTCGGCGGTGTCAACGCGCACCTTGTGCTGGAGGAGTTCCGCACCCGGCCGAGCGCCGGTCGTACCGGGCCGTACCTGTTCGTGCTGTCCGCCCGCGACGCCGAACGGCTGCGTGGCAACGCCGAGAACCTGGTCCGCTGGGCGCGGGACGCCGACGAGGTGGACCCGGCCGCCCTGGCCTACACGCTGCAGACCGGCCGGGAGGTCTTCGCCGAGCGGCTCGCCGTGGTCGCGGACGACCTCGCCGGGCTGGTGAAACGCCTGGAGGAGTGGCTGGCCGGTGTGACCGCCGACGGCGTCAGCGCGGGCGACGGGCAAGGGACCGGCACGGCGCTGCTGCTGGACGGCCCCGAGGGACGCCAGTACCTGCGCACCGTGGTGGCGGCCGGCAAGCTCGACAAGATCGCCAGGCTGTGGGTGGACGGCGTTGCGATCGACTGGGCCGAGCTGTGGTCGGGGGAACCGATCCGCCGGGTTCCGGCGCCGACCTCCGCCTTCGCCCGGCAGAGCTACTGGATCACCCCCGGGCCACGATTCGACCAGGCTCAGGCCGCCGCGGCCGGGCTTGCCGGAATCGATCAGGATCAGGCCACCGACACATGGCCCGAGCCCGCGGCGGGCGTACCGGCACCTCCGTCCGAGCAGGCATCCCCGTCTGTGCCGGCACCCCCGTTCGAGCCGGTGCCGACACCGGCCGGAACGGATACCGAAGGTGACCCGGAGGCAGCTGTGCGCGACCACGTCCGCACCCTGCTCGCCGCGCACCTGGGCATGGCACCGGACCGTCTGCCACCCGACCGGGTGCTCTCCGACGTCGGTGTGGACTCGCTGGGCCTGCGCCGCCTCAGCCGCCGCCTCGGCGCCGCCTACGGCGTAGACATACCCGCCCGCATGTTCGGCGTCGGGCAGACCGTGCGCGCTCTGGCCCGGGCCGTGCACGACACGTACGGCCCGCTGCCCGCGGCCGCCGTGCCCGAGCCGACACCCACCCCGGCCGCCGTGCCCGAGCCGACACCCACGTCGGCCCCCACCCCGGCCGCCACCAACGGAGTCGGCGCCCTGCTGGCCGGGCTGCGCGACGGATCGGTCACGGTCGACGACGCGCTGGCCGAGCTGCGGCAGGGGGGTGTCCGATGAGCCCGGCACTGCGCGACGTCCTCGCCGCGGTCGCCTCCGGTGAGCTGCCGGACGAGATCGCCGAGTCGCTGCTGCGCGGCCTGACCGCTCCGGCGCCGGAGCCGGGGCCGTACCCGCTCAGCCGCGGCCAGGCGGCGCTCTGGGCGATTCACGCGAGCCGGCCCGGCACCACCTCCTACAACCTGCCGCTGGGGCTGTGGCTGGGCGACGGGATCGACCCGGACGTGCTCACCCGGGCCCTGATCGCCGTCGTGGAGCGGCAGCCGGGTCTGCGGATCGCCGTCCGACTGGACGGGACCACGCCGGTGCAGGAGATCACCGAGCGACCCGCCGAGGTGGTCCGGCTCGACCTCGGGCATGTCACCGACGGGGAGTTCGCCGCGCGCATCCGGCGCCTGGTGCACACCCCGTTCGACCTGGAGCACGACCCCCTGCACCGGATGTGGCTGATCGCGGCGCCCGGTGGCCGGACACTGCTGCTCCTGGTGTTCCACCACATGATCACCGACGGGATCTCCAGCCACCTGCTGCTGCGCGACATCGTGGCCTGCCACGACGCACTGGCCGGTCGAGGCGTTCTGCCGCCGGTCGAGCCGGCCACCTCGTACCGTGAGTTCGTCCGTCGCCAGCAGGAACTGCTCGACGGGCCGGAGGCCGAGAAGCACCGCCGCTGGTGGCTCGACCGGCTGGCCGGTGCCTCCAGCGGTCCGGTCCTCGACGCGATCACCGATCGGCACCGGGTCGAGCCGCCCACCGCCGACACCGGCGCGATGGTCCAGTTCCGGCTGCCGGAGGCGACCTGGGCGGCCCTCCGCCAGGTCGCCGGAGCGGCCGGACTGACCCCGTTCAGCGTGCTGCTGGGTTCCTTCGCCGCACTGCTGCACCGGCACTCCGGCCACCGCGACATCAGCGTCATGGTGCCGACCGACGGCCGGATCTCCGAGCGGTTCGACCGCACCGTGGGGTACCTGATCAATCCGGTGGTGGTACGGGTCGACTGCGACCCGCAGCGTAGCCTCGCCGAGCTGATGACCGCCGTGCACGACCACATGGCGCAGGCCGAGGAGCACAGCTCCTACCCGTTCGCCGCCGTGGTCGGTGACCTGCGCCGCGCCGGCGGCGCCGCGGTCTCCTTCGACATCGGCTTCTACCTGCAACAGGGCGTCGGCGGCGACCAGGACATGGCCGCCGGGCAGACCGTCTTCCAGGACGCCCTCGAACTGACCCAGGAGGGTGAGAACCCGCTGGTCGTCGAGGTGGTGGTGCGCGGGTCGGAGGCGTTGGTCTACCTCAAGTACGACCGTGACCTGTTCGACCCGGCCACGGCCGAGCGGCTGGCCGAGCACTACCGGCTGCTACTGGAATCCGTGGCCGCCGATCCGCGCCGGCCGATCGGCGATCTGCCCCTCATCACCGCGGCGGAACGTGCCCTCGTCGACCGGGCCAACGACACCCGTGCCGCCCGGCCGCGCGACGTGACCGCGGCCGGCCTGGTGCTGGCCCGCGCGGCGTCGGCCCCGGAGCGCGTCGCGGTGGTGGACGCCGACGGTGCCATCAGCTACGGCGAACTGGCCCGGCGGGTGCACGCACTGGCGCGTACCCTCGGCGAATCCGGCGTGGGCCGCGGCGACCTGGTCGGTGTGCTGTCCGGCCGGCGAGCCGCCATGATCGTGGCGATGCTGGCGGCGCACACCGCAGGCGCGGCCTACGTAACGCTCGACCCGGGCTTCCCGGCCGCCCGCCTCGCGCACATCTGCACCGACGCCGGTCTCGCCGCGGTCCTCGTCGACCCGGCGTACGCCGACCGCCTGCCGGCCGGGACACCCGGCGCCCGCATCCCGCTCGGTGACCCGGGCGACGCCGCCCCGGGCTCGCCGGTCGCCTGCCACGACGACGATCTCGCTTACGTGCTCTACACCTCCGGATCCACCGGCCGGCCCAAGGGCGTCGAGGTCACCCACGGCAACCTGGTCAACTTCCTCACCGCGATGGCGAACCGGCCCGGGTGCGCCGCCGACGACGTGCTGCTGGCCGTCACCACGGCCGGGTTCGACATCGCCGGCCTGGAACTGCTGCTGCCGCTCACCCAGGGTGCGACCGTCCACATCGCGCCGGCCGAGGTCACCCGAGACGGCTTCGCGCTCGCCGGCCTGCTCGACAGCAGCGGCGCGACCATAGTGCAGGCCACACCGGCCACCTGGCAGATGCTGCTCGCCGCCGGCTGGAGCGGACGGGTACCCCGGCTGCTCTGCGGCGGGGAGGCGCTGAGCGCCGAGCTGGCGGCCGACCTGCTCGACCGCTCCGGCGAGTTGTGGAACATGTACGGACCGACCGAGACCACGATCTGGTCCTCGGCGCTGCGGGTACGCCGCGACCGGCCGATCACGGTCGGCACGCCGATCGCGAACACGACGTTCCACCTCGCGGGCCCGGACGGCGGCCCGGTCCCGTTCGGCGCCACCGGGGAACTGCTGATCGGCGGTGACGGCGTCGCCCGCGGCTACCGCGGCCGCCCCGAACTGAACGCCGAGCGTTTCGTCGAGCAGGACGGGCAGCGGCGCTACCGCACCGGAGATCTGGCCCGGTGGACCGAGACCGGCGAGCTGCTGCTGCTCGGTCGCGCCGACCGGCAGATCAAGCTGCGCGGGCACCGGATCGAGCTCGGCGAGATCGAGGCGGCGATCCGGCGTACCGGGGCGACCGGCGAGGCGCGGGTGGTCCTGCGCGAAGAGCGGCCCGGGCATCCGCGCCTGGTCGCCTTCGTCGTCGCCGAGCCCGCGCCGGCCGCGACGATCGCCGGGCGGATCGAGGAGTGGCTTCCGGCGTACATGATCCCGTCCCGGACGGTGCCGATGACCGGCCTGCCGATGACCCCGAACGCCAAGGTCGACGCGGTCCGGCTCGCCACCGCCTCCCTGGACGAACTGATCCGTGAGTTCGGCCACGCCGAGAGGCCGCGGGAGCCCCGGCCGAGCGACAGCGGCCGGTTGCTGGCCACCCTGCGGGAGCTGACCGCAGGTGTCGCCGGGGTGGCGCCGCAGGACATCCCGGTGGACCGGCCGCTCGGCGAGGCGGGCTTCGACTCGGTCGGTTTCACCCGGCTCGCGATGGCGGTCCGCACCCGCTTCGGCGTACCGATCAGCCCCACGCTCTTCTACGCGCACCCCGCGCTCAGCTCACTCGCGGCGCACATCGGCGCCAGCAGCCCGGACACCTTCACCGAGACCGAAGCCGAGACCGAAGCCGAGCCCGAAGCCGAGACCGAAGCCGAGCCCGAGCGGGCCCGGGCGGCGGCCACCGTCCGGGCCTCCGGGCCCGCCGTACCTCCTGAGGACCTCGGCTACCCGCCCGTGGCGATCATCGGCGTCGGCGGCCGGCTGCCGGCCTCCGGGTCGCTGCACGAGTTCTGGACCCACCTCGCCGAGGGGCGCGACCTCACCGCGCCGTACCCGCTGGAGCGCGGCTTCTCCGCCCGGGTGTTCCCGGAACGCTTCCGCGGCTCGTTCGTGCGCGACGTCGACGCCTTCGACGCGGGGCGGTTCCGGATCTCGCCGCGCGAGGCGGCCCAGATGGATCCGCAGCACCGGCTCCTGCTGCACGCCGCGGACGAGGCCCTGCTCGACGCCGGGCTCGTGCCCGCGGCACTGGCAGGCAGCCGTACCGGGGTGTTCGTCGGTCTCAGCGGCGCCGACTACCTGGGCCTGTTGGGCCCGGGCTCGCCGGAGATGGGCGATCACTTCCTGATCGGCAACGTCGCCTCGATCGCGGCCAACCGCATCTCCTACGTGTACGACCTGCACGGCCCCAGCGCGGTCTACGACACGGCCTGCTCCAGCTCCCTGGTGGCCATCCACCGCGCGGCCCGCGCCCTGCACATCGGCGACTGCGAACTCGCCCTGGCCGGCGGCGCGAACCTGCTGCTGTCCCCGCACGGCTTCACCGGCCTGCGCCGCGCCGGAATGCTCAGCCCCGACGGGCGGTGCAAGACCTTCGACGAGCGCGCCGACGGCTACGGCCGGGGCGAGGGCGTGGTCCTGCTGGCGCTCAAACTGCTGGAGCGCGCGATCGCCGAAGGCGACCCGGTGCACGGCGTCCTGATCGGCTCGGCCGAGAACCACGGCGGCCACACCCACTCGCTGACCGTGCCCAACCCGCAGGCCCAGCGCGACGTCCTGCTCGCGGCGCACCGGGCGGCGGCGGTGCCGCCCGACACCATCGGCTACATCGAGGCGCACGGCACCGGGACGCCACTCGGCGACCCGATCGAGGTGGACGCGCTGCGGGAGGCGTTCGGGCAGCTCTACCGCGACTGGGGGCTGCATGTCGTGGCGGGACGCACCGGGCTCGGCTCGGTCAAGTCCAACATCGGCCATCTGGAGGCCGCCGCCGGCGTCGCCGGAGTGGTGAAGGTGCTGCTGAGCATGCGGCACCGCCTGATGCCCGGCCTGGCCGGCCTGGGCACCCCCAACCCGATGATCGACCTGGCCGGCAGCCCGTTCCGGCTCCAGGCCGAGGCACAGCCGTGGGAGCCGCCGGACGGCATGCCGGCACGCGCCGGCGTCAGCTCCTTCGGCATGGGTGGCAGCAACGTACACGTCGTCGTGGCGGAAGCGGAGAAGCACTGATGGGTAACAGCACCGAGGACAGCGCCGCCCGGCTGATCGTCCTGTCGGCCGGCGGCCGCGACCAGCTCGACCGGTACCGGGCCGAGCTGGTCACCTGGCTGCAGGCGCACCCGGAGGCGCCGCTCGACCGGATCGAGAGCACCCTGCGCACCGGCCGCGAGGAACTGGCCGAACGCCTCGCCGTGGTCGTGACCAGCGTCGCCGAGCTGACCGAGCGGCTGCGCGACGGCACCGGGGTGGTCACCGGCACCGCCGGGCCTGCCACCGGCGACCCCGTCCAGGCCTCCGATCTCCACGAGACCGCCCGGCTCTGGGTCGCGGGCACCCCGGTCCGCCGGCCGGAGCAGCCCGGTCGGCGTCCGGCCCGGCTGTCGCTGCCGCAGCCGCCGCCGGTGACCCGCCGGTACTGGATCAAACCGCCCGCCGCCCTCACCGCCGAGCCGGCCGAGCGGCTGCTCACCGGCGACGAGTTCTTCCTGCGTGACCACGCGCTGGGGCAGGTGCGCATCCTGCCGGCCGTCGCGGCCCTGGAGTTCGCCGTCGCCGCCGCCGCCCGCGCCGGGCACGGTCGCGCCACCGGCGTCGAGAACGTCCTCTGGGCCCGGCCGGTGCTGTTCACCGGCGAACCAGTCCGGGTACAACTGCGCTTCGCGCCCGTCGCCGACGGTGTCGCCTACGAGCTGCGGCGAGTCGACGGCACCCCGGACGGCGAGCTGTGTTCCACCGGAACCCTGCGTTTCGGCGCCGCCGCACCGGCCCCGTCCCTCGACCTGGCCGCGATACGCGCCCGCCTGCCCCGGACCGCCTCCGCCGACGACTGCTACGCGGTCTTCGCCGAGCTCGGCGGCGGGTACGGACCGAGCCTGCGCGGGCTGCGATCCATGCGGTCCGTGCAGGGCGAGGCACTGGCCGAGATCGCCGTCCCCGACGCCGCGGACCTGCCGTTCGACGACTTCACCCTGCACCCATCCCTACTGGACGCCATGCTGCAGGCGGCGCTCTGGACCGCCGCCGACCCGTCCGCGCCCCGGCCCCGCGAACTGCCCTTCTCCATCGACCGGGTGGAGATCCT
Source organism: Streptomyces sp. CA-210063 (assembly GCF_024612015.1). Lineage (NCBI taxonomy): Bacteria > Bacillati > Actinomycetota > Actinomycetes > Kitasatosporales > Streptomycetaceae > Streptomyces > Streptomyces sp. CA-210063. The sequence goes on along the minus strand of NZ_CP102512.1, from coordinate 128,639 downwards.
AGGGCCGCTGCCGGAACACGGGTACGCCCATGCCGTCGCCACCGCGACCGGCCACGACATCGCACTCGCCGACGCCGAGGGCCGCATCGCCGTCCGTCTGCACGGCGTGGTCACCCGCGCCGTCAGGGATCCGGCCGACGCGGTGGACACCCACCTGCTGGCGCAGCGCTGGCAGGACGCCCCCGCTCGCCGCGGCGCCCTCGCCGCCGACCGCACGGTGATCCTGGGGAGCGGTGAGGACGAGCCCTTACCGGATTCCGGCCCGCTCGTGGTGGTCCGCCTCGGCGACGACGACCCGCTGCCCGGCCTGCTCCGGCTCTTCCGGACCTGGGCCGCGCAGCCGAACCGGCAGCCCATCCGGGTGCTGCACGTGTTCCGCCCGTCCGGTGCGGCCGCCGACGCCCGCCTGCTGGCTCTGGACGGCATGGCGCGCAGCATCGCCAACGAGCACCCGGACTTCCGCGCCGCGGTGATCACCACCGATGGCGCCGACCTGCGGGCGGTCGCGGACGCCGAGGCCGCGGCGGACCACGAGTTCCGGGTCCGGTACACCGCCGCCGGCCGGCAGGTGACCCGATGGGAGCCGATCGCCCCCGCCCCCGCACCGGCGCCGCTGACGCCTGCCGGGACGGTGCTGGTCACCGGCGGCGCCGGCGCGGTCGGCCGACACCTCGTCAGCCACCTGGGCCCGTCGGCCCGGTATGTGCTCACCGGCCGCTCCGCCGACGCCGACCTGACCGCCCTGCGCGCCGCCGGGCTCGACGTTCACTACCTGCCCTGCGACTTGGGCGCGCCCGGCGCGGCCGAGCGGCTGGTCGAGCGCATCCACCAGAAGTTCGGCCCGTTGCGCGGGGTGCTGCACCTGGCCGGGGTCACCCGTGACTCGTTCCTGCTGCGCAAGACCCACGAGGACATCGCCGCGGTGCTGGGGCCGAAGGTCGACGGCACCCTCGCACTGGACCGGGCCACGGCCGCGGACCCGCTCGACTTCTTCGTCTGCTTCTCCTCGATGTCCGGCGCGGGCAGCCCGGGCCAGGCCGACTACGCGTACGCGAATCGTTTCCTCGACGCGTTCGCGGCCTGGCGTCGCGGCAGCGACCGGCCCGGCCGCAGCCTCAGCGTGCTGTGGTCGCTGTGGGCCGACGGCGGCATCCGGATGGACGCCGACGACACCACCCAGGCCCGCATCGCCCGCCGCGCCGGGCTCCGGCCGCTGCCGACCGCGGACGCCCTGCGCGCGTGGGACCGGGCGCTGGGCCACGACGGCGATCACGTGCTCGTGGCACACGGCGAGCTGGATCCCATCCGCGGCCTGCTCGACGCACCGGCGCCGGTTCCGGCACCGGCGCCCACGGCCGCCACCGGGCCGGACACCGCGGCCGCCGAGGACTTCCTGCGCGGCGTGCTGGCCGAGGTCCTCGAGTACCCGCCGGAGGACATCGAGGCGGACACCGCATTCGAGCAGTACGGCATCGACTCGCTGTTGATCATGGAGCTGACCCGGCGGCTCGAGGACCACTTCGGATCACTGCCGAAGACCCTCTTCTTCGAATACCAGGAACTGCGCGGGCTCGCCGGCTGGTTCGCCGAGCAGCACGGCGGCCGCCTCGCCGAACTCACACAGGCACCAGCACCAGCACCGGCACCGGTCGTCCCGCCGGTCGCGCCGACCGTGGCGGCCGTATCGGAAGCCGCCCCGAGCGGCGACCGTCCCACGCCGCCCTCCGCGGACGTCCCGGAGCCCATCGCGATCATCGGCGTCGCGGCCCGGTTCGCCGAGTCCGACACCCTCGACGAGTTCTGGGCCAACCTGCGAGCCGGCCGTGACCTGATCACCGAGATTCCGGCGGACCGCTGGGACTGGCGCGACTACGACGAGGCCACCCCGGCGGACCGCGCCGCAGCGTACAGCCGGTGGGGCAGTTTTCTGCGCGGCATCGACCGGTTCGACCCGCTCTTCTTCGGCATCTCCCCGCGAGAGGCGGAGATCATCGACCCGCAGGAGCGGCTGTTCCTGCAGACCGCCTGGCACGCCATGGAGGACGCCGGGCTCACCCGGGCCGACCTGCGCGCCCGCCGCGTCGGTGTGTACGCCGGCGCCATGTACGGCCTCTACCAGCTCCACGAGGCCGCCGACGGCCGTATCGGCGCCTCGTCGCACGCGTCCATCGCCAACCGGGTCTCGTACACCCTGGGCGTGACCGGCCCCAGCCTGGGCGTGGACACCATGTGCTCCTCGTCGTTGACGGCCATCCACCTCGCCGTGCGTGACCTGCGCTGCGGTGAGGCCGAAATGGCCCTCGCCGGGGGCGTCAACCTGCACGTCCACCCGTACAAGTACCGATTCCTCGGCCAGGGCAGCTTCACCTCCAGCGACGGCCGTTGCCGCAGCTTCGGCGCGGACGGCGACGGCTACGTGCCCGGCGAGGGCGTCGGCGCGGTGCTGCTCAAGCCCCTGTCGGCCGCCGTCCGCGACGGCGACCACATCCACGGCGTCATCCTGGGCAGCTCCGTCAACCACGGCGGCAAGACCAATGGCTTCACCGTGCCCAACCCGGTCGCCCAGAGCGACCTCGTCGAGCGGGCACTGGCCGAGGCCGGGTCCGCCGCCGCCACACTCGGATACCTCGAGGCTCACGGCACTGGCACCGCACTCGGCGACCCGGTGGAGATCCGGGCCCTGGCCCGCGCGCTGGGCGCCTCAGGCCTGCCCCGGGGCAGCCTGCCGATCGGCTCGGTGAAGTCCAACATCGGCCACCTCGAGTCGGCCTCCGGCATGGCCGGGCTCTGCAAGGTGCTCCTGCAGATGCGGCACGGGGAACTGGTGCCGTCGCTGCACGCCGACCCGGTCAACCCGAACATCGACTTCGACTCCACGTCGCTGCGGGTACAGACCGAGGTGGCCCCGTGGCCGCGCCGGGACGGCCTGCCGCGCCGAGCCGGGATCAGCTCGTTCGGCGCGGGCGGAGCCAACGCCCACCTGGTCGTCGAGGAGTACGTTCCCGGGCCGGCGCCGGCCGCCGCACCGGGCCCCTGGCTCTTCCCGCTCTCCGCCCGCACCCCGGAGAGCCTGCGCGCGCTGGCCGAGCGGCTGGCCGACGCCGTGGAGAACGGCCTCGCCGACCGGCTCGCCGACGTGGCATACACGCTGCAGCACGGCCGCGAGGCCTGGGCCGACCGCATGGTGGTGCTCGCCGCCACGGCGGACCAGCTGGCCGATCGGCTGCGCGCGGGCACCGGAACCGGCGTCTGGACGGGCAGCGTCCGCGGCCGTGGTGCCTCCCGTGCCGCCGCGCCGGCCACCACGGACCCGGTCGGCCTGGCTGCCGCCTGGACCGTCGGCGCGACCGTCGCCTGGCCCGGCACGGGGCGACGGCTGCCCCTGCCCGGCTACCCGTTCGAGGAGCTGCGCTGCTGGCTCACCGAGCAGATCTGGGCGCCGCCGCCGGCGGCCGGCCCGGCCACGCATCCGCTGCTGGACGAGATCGAGCCGGCCGACAGCGTGGACGGCCTGACCTACCGCACCGCCTTCGCCCCCGAGCACCCGCTGATTGACGGGCACCGCGTCGGCGACCTGCGCCTGCTTCCCGCCGCAGCGGTCCTGGAGATGGCCCGGGCCGCCGCCGCGCACGCCGGGTACCCGGTGCCGGTCCGGCTGCGCGACGTCCGGTGGCTGCGTCCGCTCGTGGTCACCGAGGCCACGGCCTCCGCCCGGACCCGGCTGCGCCGCGACGGCGCCGGCCTGGCCTTCACGCTGCTCGGCGACACCGGCGACCGGCTGGCCGAGGGCGTTGCCGAGGCGTTGGCCGACGATGTGCCGGAGCCCGTACCGGTCGAGCTGATCCTGGCCGCCCTGCCGCACCGGCACGACGGCGCGGACCTCTACGCCGACCTGGCCGGAGCAGGCCTGGTCTACGGCCCGGCACTGCGCGCCGTCGAGTGGATCGCCTCCGGCGCCGACGAGGCGCTGGCAAGTCTGCGCGTGCCCGCCGAAGCCGCCCGGTTCGCCGGCTGCGCCCTGCCACCCGCGCTGATCGACGGTGCCCTGCACACCTTCGCGGTGCTGCGCGACCGCGCCGGCGGCCCGCCGATGGTGCCGTTCGCGCTCGCCGCCGCCGAGGTGTTCGGGCCGCTGCCCGAGCAGGTGTACGCCCATGTGCGTGCCGTCGGCCCGGACCGGTACGACCTGACCCTGACCGACCTGGCCGGCAACGTTCACGTCCGGCTGCGCGACCTGTCCCTGCGCCCGGCTCCCGCACCGCGGACGTCCGGCACCGGGCCTGCTGTGACCACCGGGCCTGCAGTGACCGCCGGCCCCGCCGTGACCGAGGGACCGGTGGACGACCTGATGTACCTGCCCCGATGGTCCCCGGCGCCGGCCGAGCCGTTCACCGCGCCGTTGACCGCGCCCGGCTCGGACACCTGGCTGATCCGTCCGTCCGCCGCCGCGCCCCTCGCCGCCGCCCTCGCCACCCGGCTCGGCGGTTCCGTCACCGAGATCGAGCCCGAGCACTTCGTCGCACCGGCCGGGCGCCCCGGCCACGTGATCGTGCTCTCCGGTCCGGCGCAAGGGCGCACCGACGACCCCGCCGCCCTCGACCTCGCGCAGGAGCGCGGCGTCCTGGCCCTGTTCCGCGTCGCCAAGGTGCTGCAACGGTCCGGCGCACCGGTACGGCTGACGGTGGTCACCGAGGACGCGCTGAGCACCGGCACCGAACCGGTCCGCAACCCGTACGCGGCGAGCCTGCACGGGCTGGCCCTGTCCCTGGCCCAGGAGCATCCGCGCTGGCGGGTGGCCGTGGTCGACCGCTCCTCGGCCGACCCGATCTCGCCGGATGTCCTCGACGTGCCGACGGGCGGCCCGTACGCCCTGCGCGCCGGTGTCCTGCACCGGCGGAGCCTGGTCCCCGCCACCACGACGACGACGCGCGAGGCGATACGCCACGGCGGGGTCTACCTGATCCTCGGCGGTGCCGGAGGACTCGGCCTGGAGCTCACCGAGTGGCTGGTGCGCGGCTACCGGGCCAAGGTCGTGCTGGTGGGGCGCAGTGAACTCGACGCCGACCGCTGCGACCGGCTGCGCCGCCTCGACCCGGCCGGCGAGCTCGTCTCGTACCGGCGGGCCGACGCCACCGACCCGGCGGCGCTGGGCGAGGTGGTCGCGGCGGTCCGCGCCGAGCACGGCGCGCTGCACGGGGTCGTGCACGCCACGATTGTGCTGCGCGACCAGACCGTCGCCACGATGACCGAGGACACCTTCCGGGCCGTTCTCGACGCCAAGACCCGTACGTCGGTGGCCCTGCACCGCGCCCTGGGCGCCGCCGTCGGGCTCGACTTCGTCCTGTTCTTCTCCTCGGCGGTGGCCCTGTCGGGCAGCGCCGGGCAGGCCAACTACGCCGCCGGATCGACGTTCGAGGACGCGTTCGCACACCACCTCGACGACGTGCTGGCGGCCCGCTCGGCCGTCATCAACTGGGGTTACTGGGGCACCGTCGGCATCGTCGCCGACGACCGGCACCGCGAGCGCCTGGCCCGGACCGGGATCCACTCCATCACCCCGGCCGAGGGCATGGCAGCCGTGCACGACGTGCTGGGCCGTACCGATCGGCAGGTCGTGGTGATCAAGGCTACTTCCGCCGTGCTCGCCGCCGCCGGAGTCGAACGGCCCGCCACCGAGCAGGCCGGCGACGAACTGGCACCCTCGGCGGCAGCGCTGCCGCCGGTCGCCCGGCTGCTGACCGAGAGCGACCAGGCGCGTCTGGACAAGGTCGTGCTCGGCTGGCTCTGGGAACTGTTCCGGGGCGAAGGGGTGTTCCGGACCGGCGGCGAACGATGGACCGCCGACGAACTGCGGCGGCGTCTGCGGATCGCCGACGGACAGTCCCGGCTCTTCGCCGAACTGCTGCGCGTGCTCACCGTCGCCGGTTTCCTGTACGACGACGGCAGCGCGCTGACCGCCACGGACCGCCCGGCCCCCACCGACCCGGAGAACGAGCTGGTCGCGCTCTGCGAAGGGCAACCCGCGCTGAACCGCATCGACCGGCTGCTCAGGCCCTGCATGCACCACCTGTTCGGGGTGCTCCGCGGCACCGCCCGCGCGACCGAGGTGTTGTTCCCCGGCGGATCCACGGAGCTGGTGGAGGGCGCGTACCGGGGCAGCCCGGTGGTCGACCGCGCCAACGAACTCGTGGTCGCCGCCTTGCTGGACCGGGTGGGTCGGCTCGGCGGACCGGTCACGGTCGTCGAGGTCGGCGCCGGAACCGGCGGCACCACCGCGAGCCTGCTGCCCGCCTTGGCCGCCACCGGCGCGGAACTGACGTACGTCTACACCGACATCTCGCCCGCCTTCCTGCAGCACGGCCGGCAGAGGTTCGCCGAGCGCTACCCGATGGTGCGCTTCCAGCAGCTCGACATCTCCGGCGACCCCCTCACGCAGGGCTTCCCGCCCGGCGGCGCGGACATCGTGGTCGCGGCGAACGTCCTGCACGCCACCCCGGACCTGACGCACACCCTGCGTGCGGTCGCGACGCTGCTCAAACCCGGCGGGCAACTGGTGCTCAATGAGGCCACCAGCAACGTCGTCACCGCCACGCTCACCTTCGGTCTGCTCGACGGCTGGTGGCTGCACCGCGACACCGGCCTGCGCCTGCCCGGTTCGCCGCTGCTGTCCGGACCCGGCTGGCGCACAGCGCTCGACCTGGCCGGATTCGCCCGCAGCCGGGCGTTCCCCGCCGACGAGGGGCTCACCCAGCACGTCGTCGTCGCGGAGACCGGCCCGGCCTGGCCGGCGCCCGTCGCCGCACCCACGGCGGAGCCGGCGTCGGCGCCCGCGGCCGAACCGGCGCCCGCGCCACACGCCGGCGGCGCGGACCGGCTCGTGGAGGCCGCCCGTGAGTATGTCAAGGACGCGTTCGTCCAGGTGCTCCAGGTGCCCCGGGACCGGCTGTGGCTGGACGAGACGTACGAGAACTTCGGGGTCGATTCGCTCACCGTGCCCCGGATCGCCGACCTGCTCGCCGAACGCATGGGCGATCTGCCGACCACTCTGCTGTTCGAACGCCCGACCATCCGTGAGGTCGCCGACTACCTGGTCGAGCGGTATCCGGACAGCGTGCGGGCCCTCGTACCCCACCAGCCCCGGCCCGCGCCGGCCGTGGTCACCGAGCGTGCCGGACGGCCGGCGGAGACGGCGCCCGCCGCGGACACCCGGATCGCCGTCATCGGCGTGGCCGGCCGGTACCCGCTCGCCGACGACCTCGACGCGTTCTGGACCAATCTGCGAACCGGGCGGGACTGCATCCGCGAGGTGCCGGCCGGGCGCTGGGATCTGCCGGTGGCGCCCGAGGTGAACGGCACACCGGTCAGCCGGTGGGGTGGCTTCCTCGACCGCATCGACGAGTTCGACCCACGGTTCTTCCAGATGTCGATGCACGAGGCGGAGCTGACCGACCCGCAGGAGCGGCTGTTCCTGCAGACCGCCTGGCACACCCTTGAGGACGCCGGCTACCCGCGGATCCGGCTCCGGGGCAGCCGTGTCGGGGTCTACGTCGGCGTCATGTACGGCCACTACCAGCTCTTCGAGGACGAGCGCGGCCTGGCCGGCGGGATGGGGTACGCGTCGATCGCCAACCGGGTTTCGTACGCCCTCGACCTGCACGGCCCGAGCCTGGCGGTCGACACCATGTGCTCGTCGTCGCTGACCGCCATCCATCTGGCCTGCGAGGCACTGGCCGGCGGAAGCGCGGACTACGCGCTGGCCGGCGGCGTCAACCTCACCCCGCACCCCCGCAAGTACCGGCAGCTCGCGGCCGGCGGCTTCACCGGCGAGACCGGCCGGTGTCGCAGCTTCGCGGCCGGCGGCGACGGCATGGTTCCCGGCGAGGGCGTCGGCGCGGTCCTGCTCAAGCCGTTGGCCGCGGCCGAGCGCGACGGTGACCGCATCCTCGGCGTGATCCTCGGCAGCGCGGTCAACCACGGCGGCAAGACCGGCGGGTACGCGGTGCCCAGTCCCGGCGCCCAGAGCGAGGTCATCACGAGCGCGCTGCGGGCCGCGGGCGTCGAACCGGCCGGCGTGTCCTACGTGGAGGCGCACGGCACCGGCACGGCGCTGGGTGACCCGGCCGAGGTCGCCGGACTGGCCCGGGCGTTCGGCGACCGTCCGGCCGGCTCGATCGCCATCGGCTCGGTGAAGTCGTCCATCGGGCACCTGGAGTCGGCGGCCGGCATCGCCGCACTGACCAAGGTGCTGCTGCAGATGCGCGCCGGGGAGCTGACGCCGTCACTGCATGCCGAGCACCTGAACCCGGCCGTCGACTGGGCGAACGTCCCGTTCCGAGTCCAGCGGGAGACAGCGCCGTGGACCGGCCCGCAAGCGTTGCGCGCCGGCGTCAGCGCCTTCGGCGCCGGTGGCTCCAACGCCCACTTGGTTGTCGAGCAGTACCGGGCCGAGCCACGGCCCGGCGTCGTGCCGGTGCCGGCCGTTTTCCCGTTCTCAGGGCGCGACGAGCAGGCGCTGCGCCGGGTCGTCGAGCGGATGCTGAGCCGTCTGCGCGGCGAGCCGGGCGCGACCGGCCTGGCGGAGATCGCCGCGGCCGCCGGGGTGCCGGTCGGCGCCGTCGACGAGCCGCTCGACGAACTGGGCCTGGACCCCGCCGCGATTATGCGGCTGACCGGGCGGGACACCGCCCTGCACCCCGGCGCCGTGCACAGCGGATCGACCCTGCGACAACTCGCCGCGGCCCTGCCGGACGCGGCGGACATCGACCTCGGCCGCCTGTCCTACACGCTGCAGATCGGGCGTGAGGCGATGGCGCACCGGCTCGCCGTGGTCGCCCACCGCACGGACGAGCTGATCGACCAGCTCGACGCCTTCCTCGCCGGGCGGCCTGCGGGCTGGACCGGTGTGGTGACCACCGAACCGGGCGCCCCGGTCGCGCCGAGCGCGGATCCGCACGACACCGCCCGCCGCTGGGTGCACGGCGAGGTGATCGACTGGGCGGGCACGCCCGGCAGCACGCCGGAACCGCTGTCACTGCCCGGGTACCCGTTCGAGCCGGTCCGCTGTTGGATCCGTGCCGCGGCGCCGCCGGCCGCCACGCCGCCGCCCACCCCGCCGGCCGGCTCCTCCGGTTCCGCGCTGACCACCGTGCTGCGGCTGGTCAGCGGGGTCAGCGGCTACCCGGTGACAGACCTGGACCCGGCCGCCTCGTTCCACGATCACGGCTTGGACTCGCTGGCGTTGCTGAGGCTGGCAGGTGACGTCTCCGCGGCGTTCGAGGTTCCCGTCGGCCCCGACCAGTTGCTGGCCACCCCGACGGCAGCGTCCCTGGCCGACTGGCTCGCCCGCGAACACCCGCGGGACGTGCCCGCGCACCCCGGGACGCCGGAACCGGACGACCCGGTGGTCATCGTCGGCATGGCCGGGATGCTGCCCGGCTCCACCGACCTGGACGAGTTCTGGGCCGCCCTGGAACGCGGCGGCGACCTGTTCACCGAGGTACCGGCCGACCGGTGGGACGCGGGGGAACATCACGGCGACCCGGCCGCGCACCCGGAACGCACCCGGGTGAGCCGGGCCGGCTTCATCGGCGGCATCGACCGGTTCGACCCGCTGTTCTTCGGCATCTCCCCGCGCGAAGCCCGCTGGATGGACCCGCGCCAGCGGCTGCTGATGCGTACGGTGTGGGCCGCGCTGGAGGACGCGGGCATGGACCCGGGTGATCTGGCCGGCAGCGACACCGGGCTCTTCGTCGGCGTCGGCTCCTCCGAGTACGCCGAACTGATCCAGCGCTCCGGCGCCGCCACCGACGCCTACTCGTCGACCGGCCTGGCCCCGTCGATGCTGGCCAACCGCATCTCGTACCAGCTCGACCTGCACGGTCCCAGCGAACCTGTGGACACCGCCTGCTCCAGCTCGCTCGTCGCGCTGCACCGGGCGGCGGAGGCGCTGCGCCTCGGACGGTGCGGCACCGTCATCGTCGGCGGCGTCAGCCTGATGCTGTCCCCGGTCACCTTCGCCTCACTGGAACGCGCGGGGATGCTCAGCCCGGACGGCGTGGGCCGGGCCTTCGACGCCGACGCGGCCGGCTACGTACGCGGCGAGGGGGTCGGCGCCGTCGTCCTCAAGCGGCTCAGCCGGGCGCGCGCCGACGGCAACCCGATCCTCGCCGTACTGCGCGGCACCGCGGTCAACCACGGCGGCCGCGCCAACTCGCTGACCGCGCCGAACCCGCGGGCGCAGGCCGACGTGATCCGGCAGGCCCACCGGGAGGCGGCGGTCGACCCGGCGACGATCGGCTACCTGGAGACGCACGGCACCGGCACGGTCATCGGCGACCCCGCCGAGACCAACGGGCTGCGCGAGGCGTTCGCCGACCTCTACCAGGACTGGGGTCACGACGCGCCCGACAAGCCGCACTGCGCGCTCGGCGCGCTGAAGAACACCATCGGCCATCTCGAACCGGCCGCCGGCATCGCCGCGGTGTTGCGCGTTCTGCTGTCGATGCGGCACGGCCGGATCAGCGGCGACCCGCACGGGCCGCGGCCGAACCCGCATCTGGGCCTGGAGGGCACCCCGTTCGAACTCGCGACCGGGCCGCGGGAGTGGGCGCCGCCCGCACCCGGGGTGCCGCGCCGGGCCGGGGTGAGCGCCTTCGGGTACGGCGGAGTCAACGCACACGTCGTACTTGAGGAGTACCCGGCCGAAGAGCCGATTCCGGCGCCGGGACCGGTCGTGTTCGTCCTGTCCGCCCGAGACCCCGAACGGCTGCGGGCGTACGTGCGGTCCTTCGCCGACCGGCCGGACCGCTGGGCGCACGACCTGGTGGGCACCGCCTACACGTTGCAGACCGGGCGCGGGGCCTCCCCCGAGCGGCTGGCGTTCGTCACCGACTCCGCCGAACACGCCGTCGCCACGCTGCGACGCTTCCTCGCTGGTGACACCGTCGGCATGCACACCGGGCGGGTCGAGCGGGACGCGGACCGCACTCCGTACGACGGCCGAGGCGACGAGGAGACCGCAGCCGCCTGGGCCCGAGGCGCACAGGTGGACTGGCATCGCCGGTGGGCCGCCCCGCCGCGCCGGCGGTCGCTGCCGACCTACCCGTTCGCGCCGGAACGGCACTGGTTCACCGACGGCACGCCTGCCCGGCCGGTCAGTTGCTTCACGGCGACCTGGCAGGACGAGCCGGTCCCGGCGGCCGGCGAGCACCCGGGCCGGGTGCTGGTCCTGGGCGATCTACCGGTGCCCGGCGCGGTGCACGTCCGCGCCGGCACGGAGTACCGCGACGAGGGCTCGGTGATCACCATCCGGCCCGGCGAGCAGGACGACTACGCACGGCTGCTCGCTGAGACGCCGGCCCGGATCGTCCACCAGTGGCCGCTGCTCGCACCCGGCCGCGACGACCTGGGGATCGAGGCGATGTTCCGGATCGCGAAGGAGCTGACGGCCGGCGGCGCCCGTACCCCGATCCGGATCCAGGTGCTGGTGCCGGAGGACGCGCTCGCCGAGGCGTGGGGCGGGTTCGACGCGTCGTTGCGGGCCGCCCTGCCGGGAACGACGTTCAGCGTCGTCCGGGTCGACGGTGCGGGCGACACCTCCGAGCTGCTCGCCGAGATCGCCGCGCACCGGCTGTCGAGCCCGGCCGTGCGGCTGTCGGCGTCGGGCCGGACGGTGCGGGCGCTCAGCGAGATCCCCGCCCGCCCGGTGCTGCCCTCGCCGCTGCGTGACGGCGGTGTCTACCTGATCACCGGAGGCCTCGGCGGGCTGGGGGTGCTGCTGGCCCGAACGCTGCTGTCACGCGGCGCCCGGGTGGCGCTGACCGGCCGCTCGCCGGCTGCCGAGCGGGCCGAGCAGCTGGCGGAGCTGCGCGCGCACGGCACCGTCGAGTACTACCAGGCGGCCGTGGAGGACCGCGACGCGATGACCCGCGTCGTGGCCGAGGTGATCGCCGAGCTGGGCGGCCTCCACGGGGTGTTCCACCTGGCCGGTACCGCGTCGCGCAACCCGCTGCCCGGCAAGGACGTCGACGAGCTGCGGGCGCACCTGCGCGCCCGGATCACCGGAACCAGGGTGCTCGACGAGGTCACCCGCGACCTGCCGCTGGACCTGTTCGTGCTCTACTCCTCGCTGGCCGGGCAGCTCGGTGACTACGGCCTGGTGGACTACGCGGTCGGCGCTCGCTACCTCGACGGGTTCGCGGAATTCCGGGAGCGGGACCGTCTCGCCGGCCGCCGGCACGGCCGTACCGTGTCGGTGGACTGGCCGATGTGGCGCGCCGGCGGCATGCACGTGGACACCGAGGACGAGCGCCGCTACCTGGCCGGCACCGGCTTCCGCTACCTGGAGACGGCCGAGGGCGAGCAGGTGCTCCACCTGGCGCTGCGCCTGGACCGTCCGCAGGTGGCCATCCTGCCCGGTGACCCTGCCCGGATGCGCGATCTGGTCGCCGGGATGCGCCTGCGCGACGACGGCGTGCCGGCCCTTCCGGCGCCGCCGCCGACTCCCGCGCCGGCCCTCCCGGCGCCGCCGCCGACTCCCGCGCCGGCCGTCGCCGTCTCCCCGGAACTGGCCACGCAGCTCCGGGAGCTGATCAGCGAGATCCTCGGGATCACCCCGTCCGCTCTCGACCCGGACGCCGGCTTCGGCGAGTACGGCCTGGACTCCTTCGGCCTGCAGAACCTGGCCGCTGCGTTGGCCACCCGCTACGACGTGACCGTGCCGACGACGACGCTGTTCGGTGCCAACACGATCACCAAGCTCGCCGCGCACCTGGCGGACGAGCTGCCTCCGGCGGCCCCGGCGGCCCCGGCGGCCCCGGTCGCTCCGCAAGCCGAGCCCGCTCCCGCGTGGTCCGAGTCCGCGCCAGCGTCGTCCGAGTCCGCGTCCGCGTCCGCCGAGTCCGGCCCCGCGTGGTCCGAGTCGGCACCCGCACCCGCACTCGCACCGGCCGAGCCCACGCCCGCACCGGTGTCCGTGCCGGACGGCGTGTCCGTGCCCGCGAGCGGCTCGCGGTCCGCGGATCCGGTCGGTCACGAGCCGATCGCGATCATCGGCCTGGCCGGGCGGCTGCCCGGCGCCGACGACCTCGAATCGTTCTGGCGGCACCTCGCCGACGGCCGGGACCTGATCACCGAGACGCCCGCCGACCGATGGGACTGGCGGGAGGTCGCCCGCCGCTTCGGCGGCACCGCTCGCTGGGGTGGCTTCCTGACGGGCGTGGACCACTTCGATCCGCTGTTCTTCCGCATCTCACCGGCCGAGGCGCAGGCCATGGACCCGCAGCACCGCCTCTTCCTGGAGCACACCTGGGCCGCGCTGGAGGACGCCGGGTGCCGCCCGGACCGGCTCGCGGGCGGCCGGGTGTGCGTCTTCGCCGGGGTGCAGTTCACCGACTACGAGTCGATGGTGCTGCGCGGCGAGCACGTCAACGCTCACGCCGGCACCGGTCTGGCCCGCACCATGCTGGCCAACCGCATCTCGTACCTGCTCGACCTGCGAGGCCCGAGCGAGAGCGTCGACACCGCCTGCTCCAGCTCGCTGGTCGCCCTGCACCGCGCCGTGCGGTCGCTGCGCGCGGGGGAGAGCGACCTGGCCATCGCCGGCGGGGTGAGCCTCGTGCTGTCCCCCGAGACCGTGGTCGCCGGCAACCAGCTCGGCGTGCTCGCGCCCGACGGCCGGTGCAAGGCGCTCGACGAGCGGGCCGACGGATACGTCAAGGGCGAGGGGGTCGGCGTCGTCGTGCTCAAGACGCTGTCGCGGGCCCTCGCCGACGGCGACCGGGTGCACGCGGTCATCCGCGGCAGCGCGGTCAACCACGGTGGCCGCGCGTCGTCGCTCACCTCACCGAACCCGCTCGCCCAGGCGGACCTGCTGGTCGAGGCATATCGGGACGCGGACGTGCCGATCGAGACGGTGTCCTACGTCGAGCTGCACGGCACCGGCACCGCCCTGGGTGACCCGGTCGAGATCGACGGCCTGATCCGTGCCCAGCGCACGCTGGCCGCCGGGCCCCCGGTCACCTGCGGCATCGGCACGGTCAAGAGCAACATCGGGCACCTGGAGCCGGCCGCGGGCATAGCCGGCGTGATCAAGGTGGTGCTGGCGATGCGGCACCGGCAGCTGCCGCCGACCCTGCACCTGTCCCGGCTCAACCCGCTGATCGAGCTGGACGGCACCCCGTTCGAGCCGGTTCGCGAGACCCGGCCGTGGGCGCCGAACGACGCCGACGGCACGCCCGTGCCGCTGCGCGCCGGGGTCAGCTCGTTCGGCTTCGGCGGGGTCAACGCCCATGTCGTCCTGGAGGAGCCGCCCGCAACGTCCGCGCCGGTGGAGTCGGCCGAGCCGGAGATCTTCCTGCTGTCGGCGCGGGACGAGGCCGCCCTGCACCGGTATGCCCGGGCACACTGGACCTTCCTTGGCGACCAGCAGCCCGCGCTCTCCTCACTCGCCCACACCTCGCAGGTGGGCCGGGTTCCGATGCCGGTGCGCCTGGCGCTGGTCGTCACGTCCGTGGCCGCACTGCGGGACCGGCTGGCCGCCTTCCTGGCCGGTGATATCGAGGCGACCACCGTGACCGGCGCCCACGACTGGCTCACCGAGCCGGAGGGCGTCAGCTACCTGCGCCGGCTGGCCCGGGAGGGGCGGCTCGACCGGATCGCCCGGCTCTGGCAGGACGGTGCGGCCGTGGACTGGGCCGCGCTGCGCACCGATCGGCCCGCCCCGACCTCCATGCCGACATACCCGTTCGCACGGGAACGGCACTGGCTGCCGAGCCCATCCGCCCCGCCGCCGCAGGACGATGCGCGACGCCTGCTGGTCAAGGCGTGGGAACCGGCGCCGGCGTCGTCCGGGCCGGCGCCGCACGCACCGGTGGTCCTGGTCCGGCCCGAGACCGAGGCGCTGGCGACGGCGGCGTTCGGGGACGCGGCCCGGGTGGTCCGCCTGGACGACACGGACGAGGAGACCGGTCTGCGGGCCGCCGCGTCGATCGGCCGGGCGCCGGTCGTGATCGACCTCGTCGACCTGTCCGCGGTGCCGGTGTCCGACGTACGCGTCGACTGGGCCCGCATCGTGCTGGCCCGCGAGCTGATCGCGGCGAACCGGACCGCCGGCTTCGCGTATCTGCACATGACCCGGGGACTTGTGTCCTTCCGCGCGCACAGCCCGACGCTCCGAGGAGCGGCGTTCGCGGGGCTGGTCCGGATGCTCTCCGCCGAGTACCGCGGGGTGTTCGCCCGTACCGTCGACGTCGACGTCATGGATCCGGACGCGCTGCGGGACGTGGTCGCCGCGGAGCTGGCGGCGACCGACCCGGTCACCGAGGTGTGCGTGCGTGACGGCGCCCGGTACACGCCGGCGCTGCGTCCCACCGGCAACTCCCCGGCGCCCGCCCGGTGGTCGGCCGATCTCGCCGGGCAGCCGGTGGTGATCACCGGTGGAACCGGCGCGCTCGGCCGCCTGCTGGCCGCCGAGCTCGTCGAGCGGGGAGCGGACCGGCTGGTCCTGCTCGGGCAGTCCCCGCTGCCCGCCCGCGAGAACTGGGCGGAGCTGCTGACCGCGCCCGACACCGATCCGGCGCTGGCGGCCCGGCTGCGCGATCTCACCGCGCTCGAACGCCCCGGGGTGCGCCTGCTGATCGAGAGCGTCCCGCTGGAGCGCGCCCGGGAGGTGCTGGACCGGATCCGGCAGGAGTGGGGACCGATCGCCGGGATCGTGCACTGCGCCGGTCTCGGTGTGATGACCGACCCGGCCTTCGTCGGCAAACGCACCGCCGACATGCGGCGGGTGCTGGAACCGAAGACCACCGGCTTGCAGGCGCTGCTGGACGCGTGTGCGGACGACCCGCTGCGCTTCGTGGTGCTGTACTCGTCGGTCGCCGGTCAGGTGCCCGCGCTGGCGGCCGGGATGAGCGACTACGCGCTGGCCAACTCGGTGCTGGACCGGGTGGCCGAGTACCGGAGCGGCACCGGCACCGACACGCCGGTCTTCCGGTCGGTGCAGTGGCCGAGCTGGCAGGCGGCCGGCATGCCGGAGGTGGACACCCCGGCGTACCGGGAGCTGGGGCTGCGGACGCTCAGCCCGCGGGACGGCGTGGCGCTGCTGGACGCGGCGCTGGCCGGGCCCGACCCGGTCGTGCTGCCGTGCCTGGTGGACACCACCCGGTTCGACGCCGACGCCCTCCTGACGGTCGCCACGCCCGAGGCCCCCGCGCCGGTCGCCACCCCTGAGGCCCCCGCGCCGGTCGCCGCCGCGGACACGCCCATGGCGTACGGGACCCGGACCGGTAACGGCGTGCGAAGGCTCACCGAGGTCTTCGCGGCGACGTTGCGCCTGGACGCCACGCAGATCCGGCCCGACGCCGACTTCGCCGACCTCGGTGTGGACTCCATCATGATCGCCCAGCTGCTCGCCGCGCTGGAACGTGACCTCGGGGTGGTCGCCGAACCGTCGGCGCTGCTGGAGAACCCGACCATCGCCCAGCTGTCCGCCGCCCTCGACGATCAGCTGCCGGATCAGCCGGTGCCCGAGGAGCCGGAGCCAGTGCGTACGCCGGAACCGGTGCGTACGCCGGAACCGGTGCGTACGCCGGAACCGGTGCGCCCGCCGGAGCCGCACCTCCCGCGGGTGGAGCAGCCGGAGCGGGGCATCGCGGTGGTGGGCATCGCCGCCCACTTCCCCGGAGCGCCCGACCACGCCACGTTCTGGCGCAACCTGGTCGGCGGCGTGGACTCGGTGACCGAGGTGCCGCCGTCGCGCTGGGATGCCGATCGTTTCTGGCACCCGGCCCCGCAGCCGGGCAGGACCGTCAGCAAGTGGGGCGGATTCCTGGACGCCATCGAGGACTTCGACCCGGACTTCTTCCGGCTCGACCCGGCCGGGGCCGCCCACGTCGACCCGCTGGTGCGGCAGTTCCTCGAAGCCGGAGCGGAGTGCCTGGCCGACGCGGGCCTGACACCCGCCGATGTGGCCGGTCGCCGGGTCGGGGTCTTCGCCGGTGCCCGGGCGGCGAACTTCGGCGCGCACCATGCCGCCGCGACGACCCACTCGATCAGCGGCATGGCGCAGAACTTCATCGCCGCCCACCTCTCGCACTACCTCGACGTGCGCGGTCCCGCCGTGGTGGTCGACAGCGCCTGCTCCTCGGCGCTGGTCGCGGTGCACCTGGCCGCGCAGAGCCTGCGCACCGGCGAGTCCGACCTGGTGATCGCCGGCGGCGTCGAGATCCTGCTCGACGAGGTGCCGTTCGTCGGCATGAGCGGCGCCGGGGCGCTGTCGCCCAGCGGCCGGTGCCACACCTTCGACGAGCGCGCCGACGGCATCGTCCTCGGCGAGGGCGTCGGCGCCCTGCTGCTCAAGCGGGTCGAGGACGCGGTCCGCGACGGCGACCGGGTGTACGCGGTGATCGAGGGCAGCGCCGTCAACAACGACGGCCGCACCATGGGCATCACCACGCCGAACCCCCGGGCGCAGCGTGAGGTCATCGAGTCCGCGCTCGCCGCGGCCGAGGTGTCCCCGGCGCAGCTCGGTTACGTCGAGGCGCACGGCACCGGCACCATGATCGGCGACCCGATGGAGCTGAAGGCGCTCACCGAGGTCCTGCGCCAAGCCACCGACGAGGTCGGGTTCTGCGGTGTGGGCAGCGTGAAGACCAACATCGGGCACACGCTCAGCGCGGCCGGGATCGCCGGCCTGATCAAGGTGGTGCTGTCGGTGCACCACGGGCAACTGCCGCCGACCCTGCACTGCGCGACGCTCAACCGGCGCTTCGCATTCGACCGGTCGCCGCTGTTCCCGGTCCGCGAGCTGCGGGACTGGCCCGGGCGGGACGGCGTACGCCGAGCCGGGGTCAGCTCGTTCGGCTTCGGCGGCACGAACGCCCACATGGTGGTGGGCCAGGCCCCGGACGGCTATGTCCCGCGGCGCGAACCCCTGGACCCGCCGCGGTATCGGCGGCGCCGGTTCTGGTTCGACGTGCCGGTGCCGGTGCCGGTGCCGGCCTCCGCCAACGGCAACGGGCGCCACGACGGCCCGACGCCGCCGGCGCCGTTCTTCCAGATCCAGTTCTGATGCGCGGGGGAGAGAACCTGATGGACTCCTTGGACGGGCTGACCTGTACCGTCGTGATCCGGGGCAGCGACCCCGTGCTGCGCGACCACCGTGTGCACGGCACCCGGATCCTGCCCGGGGTGTCGTTTCTCGACATCATCCTGCGGGTGGTGCGAGCCCGGGGCGCCGATCCCGGCGGTGTCGAGCTGCGCCGCGTGCTGTTCCGCAACCCGGTCGCCGCCGGGCCGGACTTCGACACCGAGCTGACGCTGCGCTTCGCCCGCGACGACGGGCACTTCCGGGTGTCGGTCACCGGCACCCGCCGCCCCTCCGGGCAGAGCGAACCGGTCCTGGACTGCCAGCTGTACCTGGGCCTGCCGTTTCCGCAGCGTCGGCGGGACCTGGAGGCCCTGCGCGCCGCCGCACGGCAGACCGTCGACATGGCCGACCTGTACACGACGGTCCGCGCGACCGGTATCGAGCACGGCGAGTTCATGCGGGCTCTCGGCACCCTGCACGCCGGGCCGGACGAACTGCTCGCGGACCTCTCGCTGAGCGCCCAGGCCGCCGAGTACGCCGAGTACTTCCACCTCCATCCCGCCGCGCTGGACTCCTCGACGCTGCTGCCCACCCAGTTCGCCGAGGCCGTACCGGGCGACGAGGCCCGCCCGTACATCCCGATGCTGATCGAATCGGTGCGGGCCGTGGGACCGCTGGGCTCGCAGACCCTGGTGCACGCCGCCCCGCCGCGCCCGGCCGGGCCCGACGGCGACCTGACCACGTGTGACCTGGAGTTCCACGCCCCGGACGGGACCGTCGTCGCCTGGCTGCACGGCCTGACCTCCAAACGGATCCGGGACGCCGCGGCGATCACCCGCCTTGAGGCACGCCCCCCGGCGGCGCAGGACACCGACCGGATCGTCCGTGAGCTGATCGAGGCGAGGACCGGCCGCGCCGACTTCGACGAGACAGCCGGGTTCTACGAGCTCGGCCTGGACTCGACGGCGCTGCTGGGGATCGCCGCCGACCTGGAACGGGTCTTCGGCGTCGACTTCTCCCCGACCCTGCTGTTCGAGCACAACACGTTCACCCTGCTGGCCGACCACCTACGGCAGTACGAGGTCGTGGCGGCCCCGCCCGCGGAACCGGTGACCGAGACGACCGCCGAGACCACGACGACCGCCGACACCGAGGTGCCCGCCGAGGTGGTGTGGTTCGAGGCGCACTGGCACACGGCCGCGCTGCCGCCGCCCGGAGCGCCTGCGACGCACTGGGTCACGACCGGCGTGCACAACCGGGCGCACTGGCCGTCCGCGCTCGCGGACACCGCCGCGGCCGGTGTGCTGTGGCAGCCCTCCGATCCGGCCGACCTCACCGGTGAGGCGGTCGCGCTGAGCGAGTTCCTGGCAGCCGCGATCCGCGCGGGGCGGAGCACCCTGCGGCTGGTCTGCCACGTCGAGGACGACGACGCGCCGGTCACCGCTGTCGCGGGCCTGTTCCGCACCGCGGTGCGGGAGAACCCGGGCATACGGGCCGCGGTGGTCCGTTCGCCACGCCGGGCCGACGCGCTGGCCGAGCTGGCCGCCGGGGCACCGGACGTGGAGGTGCGCTACGCGCACGGCACCCGCCAGATCCGGCTCGCCCGGCCCATGCCGACACCGACGGACAGGGCGTCGCTGCGAGAGCGCGGCGTCTACCTGATCACCGGAGGGCTCGGCGGGGTCGGGCTGGCCCTGGCCCGGCATCTGGCCCGGTCGGTACACGCCCGGCTCGTCCTGGGCGGCCGCACCCCGGCCGATCCGTCCGTGACCGCCGAGCTGACGGCCCTCGGCGCCGAGGTGGTCACCGCGGTGATGGACGTGACCCGCGCGGACGACGTGGACCGCGCGGTGCGCACCGCGGTGGACCGCTTCGGAGTGCTGCACGGGGTGGTGCACGCCGCCGGCGTGCTGCGTGACGGGTTGCTGACGGGGAAGAAAGCCGATGACGTACGGGCGGTGCTCGCCCCCAAGGTCGACGGCGCCCGTCACCTCGAGGCGGCCACCCGGCGCCTGAGCCTGGACTTCCTGGTGCTCTGCTCGTCCACCGCCGGCACCTGGGGCAATCCGGGTCAGGCCGACTACGCGTGTGCGAACGCGTACCTGGACCTGTTCGCCGGCACCCGCCGCGACATCGTGTCGGTGGGCTGGCCGGCCTGGGCGGAAGGCGGCATGCCGGTCGATGACGCCGCGTTGCGCCGGATGGGCCTGCGGGGGATGGAGACCCCGGCCGCCGTCGACGTGCTGCTGGCCGCCGTGGGCAGCGGCCGCTCCCACGTCGTGGTCCTGAACGGGGACGCGGCCCGGATCACGGCCGAGTTCACTCCGCCGGAGGCGGACCGCGAGCCGGTCGGCACTGACGACGACGCGATCGCCGTAGTGGGCATCAGCGGCCGCTACCCGATGGCCCGCGACCTCGACGAGTTCTGGGCGAACCTGCGCGACGGCCGTGACTGCATCAGCACGGTGCCGGCCGACCGCTGGGACCACGCGGCGATCTACTCCGAAGACCGCCGGACGCCGGGACGCTCGTACGGCAAATGGGGCGGGTTCATTTCGGGGGTGGACGAATTCGACGCGGGGTTCTTCCACATCTCGCCGAACGAGGCGGCCGTGCTGGACCCGCAGGAGCGGCTGTTCCTGCAGGAGGCGTGGCACGCGTTCGAGGAGGCCGGCCATGCGCCGTCGGCCTGGCGCGGCCGGTCCGTCGGCGTGTTCGCCGGGGTGATGTACAACCAGTACCAGCTGTACGGCGTCGGCGCGGAGCCGGGCCCGGTGCCCTCGTCGTTCAGCGCGTCGATCGCCAACCGGGTGTCGTACTTCCTGGACCTCCGCGGACCGAGCATCGCCCTGGACAGCATGTGCTCGTCCTCGCTGACCGCGCTGCACCTGGCCGTCGAGGCCATCCGCCGGGGGGAGTGCGAGGCGGCCCTGGCCGGTGGCGTCAACCTGGCCGTGCACCCGAACAAGTACCTCCTGCTGAGCCAGTCCTCCTTCCTGGCCACCGACGGGCGTTGCCGCGCCTTCGGCGAGGGCGGGGACGGCTACGTGCCCGGCGAGGGCGTCGGCGTGGTGCTGCTGCGCCCGCTGCGGGACGCGCTGCGCGACGGCGACCATGTGCACGCCGTCATCCGCGGTACCGCGGTCAACCACGGCGGCCGTACCGCCGGATTCTCCGTGCCGAACCCGGCATCGCAGGCCGCCCTGATCGCCGGGTCGCTGCGGCGCGCCGCGGTCGACCCCGCCCACCTCGGCTACCTGGAGGCGCACGGCACCGGCACCAGCCTCGGTGACCCGATCGAGGTCGCCGCGCTGGAGGACGCCTTCGACCGGATCGGCGCCGGCCCGGGCCCCTGGCCGATCGGGTCGGTCAAGTCGAACATCGGGCACCTGGAGTCCGCGGCCGGCGTCGCGGCGCTCACCAAGGTCGTACTCCAACTGCGCCATCGGGAACTCGTCCCGTCCCTGCACGCCAACCCGCTGTCCAGCGCGGTGCGGTGGGAGACCGCCCGGTTCCGGGTGCAGCGCGAACGGGCGCCGTGGCCGGGACGCGCGGACGCGCCGCGGACCGCGGCGATCAGCTCTTTCGGTGCCGGCGGGGCCAACGCGCACGTCGTCCTCGCCGAGTGGCCGACGCCGCCGGCCGTGCCGGAACCGGCCGAGCCGCGGCTGTTCGTGGTGTCCGCCCGGGACACCGCCCGCCTCGACGAGAGCATGGCCCGGCTGGTGACCCACTTGGAGGGCGCCGGCGGAGATGTGGCCGCGGTCGTGACCGCGCTGCTGACCGAGGTCGGTGCGACCGCGGCACGGCCCGACGAGCCGTTCGCCGAGCTGGGCTTGGACTTCCCGCAACTGGCCGACCTCGCCCACCGCGTCCAGGCGGTGTTCGGAACCCGCCCGGCGATCGACGGAGAGACCACCGCCGACGGCCTGGCCGCCGCCCTGACCACGGCCGCCGTCGCGGTGGACCCGGCAGCGCTGGCGTACACCCTGTGGTCCGGGCGTGAGCACCTGGACGAGCGGCTCGCCATCGTGGCCACGACCACCGCCGAACTCCTGACGGCGCTGCGTACCGGGGTCGGCTGCCATCGGGGCCGCCGGCGGAAACCGGCCGCCGCGGTGACCGGTGACGACCTCGACGCGCTCGCCGCCGCCTGGGTCACCGGGGCCGAGATCACCCCGCCGATGCCGGCGCGAGCGCGCCGACTGTCGCTGCCCGGCTACCCGTTCGCCCGGGACCGGCACTGGGTGACCACCGGCACGGACCCCGACCGGGCGCGGGCCGACCTGGTGGAGCTGCCCGGCGGGCACGTGCTGTCGGCCAGGGTCTCGCGCGACGGCCACGGCTGGCTGGCCGACCACGCCGTCGACGGGACCACGCTGGTGCCCGGCACGTTCTTCGCCGACCTGGCCCTGCAGGCCGGTGCCCTGCTCGGCCGGCCGGTCGTGGCCGAGCTGGTGATCGAGGCGCCGCTGCCGTTCGGCGACGCCGACCTGCGGCTCACCGCGGCACAGCCCGGCGACGACGGGCGGTGCGCCTTCGAGGTGCACGCTCGCGCCGCCGGAGAACCGGGCTGGACCCGGCACGCGACGGGCGCGCTCGCCCCCGCAGGTGGCGTCGCGGCCGAGCCGCCACCGCTGCCCGGCGACGCCGAGGAACTCGACCTCACCGGCTTCTACGACCGGCTGCCCGGCTACGGTCCCGCCTTCCAGGGGCTGCGCCGCGCCTGGCGGGCCGGCGACACCGTGTATGCGGACGTCACCGTGCCCGGAGGTGACGTCGGCCCGTACGCCGTGCACCCGGTTCTTCTCGACGCGGCGCTGCACGCGGTGGCTCTCGGCGGATTCGTCCCCGGCGGCCGGGTCCACCTGCCGTTCGCCTGGTCCGCGATCCGGGTCGCGGCGAGCGGCGCGGTCGCTGCGAGGGCCTGCGTCGCCCCGGTCCGGCCCGGTGTCGTTTCGGTGCGGCTCACCGATGCTGTCGGCGGGCTGGTCGCCTCGGTGGACGCGGTGACCCTGCGCCCTGCCGGAGCCTCGGCCGACCCGCTGCACCACGTCGACTGGGTGCCCCTCGACGACATCGGCCCCGGCTCGCCCGGCCGGTACGCCGTCGTGGGCCCGGACCGGGACGGCATCGGCGCGGCGCTCACCGCCGCGGGCGTGACCGTGACCCGAGCCGACACTCCGACGGCGCTGACCGAACCCGCCGAGGTGGTGATCGTGCCGGTCGCCGCGACGGGGACCGCGGCGTCCGCCGCGTTCGAGCTGACCCGTGACGTCCTCTCCCAGGCCCGGCACTGGCTCGCCGAGACCCGCTTCGGCGGCGCCCGCCTGGTCTTCGTCGCCACCGATCCGGGCCCGGCCACGGCCGCCGCATGGGGGCTGCTGCGCTCGGCGCAGTCCGAGCACCCCGGCCGCTTCGGTCTCGTCGAGCTGTCCGGGACGGACGCGGCGCAGATCCTGCCGCGCGCCCTGGCCACCGGCGAGCCGCAGCTGGCGGTCCGCGACGGGCGGGTGCTGGCGGCCCGCCTGGTGCGCGCCCCGGCCACCGAGGCGCCGCCGCCGCGCCGGCCGGGCACACTGCTCGTCACCGGCGGCAGCGGTGGCCTCGCCACCCCGGTGGTACGTCACCTGGTCGCCGCACACGGATTCACCGACGTGCTCCTGGTCAGCCGTAGCGGGCGCGTCCCCGCCGGCCTCTCCGGGCTGAACGCGCGGATCGAGCCGGTCGCCTGCGACGTCGGTGACCGGGATGCGCTGGCCGCGCTGCTGGCCGGCCGGACGATCGGCACCGTGGTGCACGCCGCCGGGGTGCTCGACGACGGTGTGGTGACCGCGCTGGACACCGGCCGACTGGAGACCGTGTGGCGGGCCAAGGCCGATGGCGCCCACCACCTCCACGAGCTGTTGCCCGAGGCCGAGCTGGTGCTCTTCTCCTCGGCGGCCGGCGTGCTCGGCGGGCCCGGCCAGGGCAACTATGCCGCGGCCAACGCGTATCTGGACGCGCTGGCCCGGCACCGGGTCGCGGCAGGTGGCCGGGCGGTCTCGGTGGCCTGGGGGCCGTGGGACCTCGACGACGGTATGACCGCCGACCGCGAACGGCTGGCCCGCGCCGGCCTCGCACCGCTGACGGTCGAGGCGGGACTGCGCCTGCTGGACGCCGCCCTGGCCGGTACGGAACCGGAGGTGGTCGCGCTGCGGTGGGGCCCGGACACCCCGGCGGTCGTGCCCCCGATACTGCGCGGCCTGGTGAGCGCCGCACCGGCCGTCGTCGCCGACCCGGGCCTGGCCGGGCTGGGATCCGCGGAGCTGCGCGCCAGCCTCTCCGGCCTCGTCCGCGGCGAGGCCGCGGCCGTGCTCGGCTACGCCGGTGCCGCCGCGATCGACCCGGGGCGCTCCTTCCAGGAGCTGGGTTTCGACTCGCTGAGCTCGGTGGAGTTCCGCAACCGCCTCGGCGCGGCGCTCGGCCTGACGCTGGAGGCGACCCTCGTCTTCGACCATCCCACCCCCGGCGACCTGGTGGAGCACCTCGCCGGGCGGTTCGACGGCGACACCGGCGGGGCCGACGACCTGCCGGCGCTGTTCGCCGACTTCGACCGCCTCGCCGCCGGCCTGACCGGGGCGGCCACCGACGAGGTGTTCCGCGGCCGGGTGGTGCAACGGGTGCGTGAGCTGCTCACCGCCCTGAGCCCGGAGACCGCCGAGGCGCCCCTGGACGTGTTCGCCACCGCCACCGACGACGAGGTGTTCGCCCTGATCGACGCCGAGCTCGGCAGCCCCATTCCGGGTCAGGAGGACCGATGAGCAGCGAAGACAAACTCCGTGACTACCTGCGCCGTGTTACTGCGGAGTTGCAGGTCACCCGCCGGCGGCTGCGGGAGGCGGAGAGCCGGTCCGCCGAGCCGATCGCCCTGGTCGGCATGGCCTGCCACTACCCGGGCGGCGTCGAGTCGCCCGAGGACCTCTGGTCGCTGGTCGCCGAGGGCCGCGACGGCATCACGGGATTCCCCCGCGACCGCGGCTGGGATGTGGACGGGCTGTACCACCCCGACCCCGACCACCCCGGCACTTCCACGGTCCGTGACGGCGGATTCCTGCACGACGCCCCGGCCTTCGACGCCGGCTTCTTCGGCATCTCGCCGAAGGAGGCGCTGTACACCGACCCGCAGCAGCGGCTGATCCTGCAGACCTCGTGGGAGGCGGTGGAGCGGGCCGGTCTCGACCCGGCGGTGCTGCGGGACACCCGTACCGGGGTGTTCACCGGGGTGATGCACCACGACTACCACGGCGCCCAGGGCGGCGGCAGCGTCGTGTCCGGGCGGGTCGCGTACCAGCTCGGGCTGCGCGGCCCGGCCGTCACCGTGGACACCGCGTGCTCGTCGTCGCTGGTCGCGCTCCACCAGGCGGTCCGCGCCCTGCAACGCGGCGAATGCGACATGGCGCTGGTCGGCGGGGTCACCGTGATGGCTACGCCGAGCGCGTTCGTCGAGTTCAGCCGGCAACGCGGGCTCGCCCCGGACGGGCGGTGCAAGCCCTTCGCGGCGGCCGCCGACGGCACCGCCTGGTCCGAGGGCGTCGGGGTGCTGGTGCTGGAACGGCACTCCGCCGCGGCGGCTGCCGGCCACCGGGTGCACGCGATCGTCCGCGGCGTCGCGGTCAACTCCGACGGCGCCAGCAACGGCCTGACCGCCCCGAACGGCCCCGCGCAGCGCCGCGTGATCCAGGACGCCCTGGTCGACGCCGGCCTCACCCCGGCCCAGGTCGCGGCGGTGGAGGCGCACGGCACCGGCACCCCGCTGGGTGACCCGGTCGAGGCGCAGGCGGTGCTCGCGGTGTACGGCGGCGACCGCCCGCGACCGCTGTGGCTGGGCTCGATCAAGTCCAACCTCGGGCACACCCAGGCCGCGGCGGGCGTGGCCGGGATCATCAAGATGGTGCTGGCCATGCGGCACGGGGTGCTGCCGCGCACGCTGCACCAGGACCGGCCCACGCCGTACGTGGACTGGTCGGCCGGAGCGGTCGAGCTGCTGGCCGAGCCGGTGCCGTGGCCGGCCGGCGACGAACCGCGCCGCGCGGCCGTCTCGTCCTTCGGCGTCAGCGGCACCAACGCGCACGTCATCCTGGAGGAGCCCGCGGCGGCCACCCCGACACCCGGCATCGAGCCCGCGGCGACCACCCCGGCACCCGGCACCGAGCCCGCAGAGTCATGGCCGTGTGCCTGGGCCGTGTCCGGCCGGTCGCCCGCAGGGCTGCGCGCCCAGGCCGCCGCGCTCGCCGCCGATCTCGCCGCCCGGCCCGACCGGGACCCGCGGGATGTCGCGTCGTCCCTCGTCACGACGCGGACCGCGCACGAGCACCGGGCCGTGGTCTGCGCCGCCGACCGTGACGGACTGCTGGCCGGTCTCGCCGACGTCGCCGCCGGACGGCCGTCACCGACGGTGGTGGAGGGCGTCACCGGAGCGCCCGGTCCGGTGGCCTTCCTCTTTCCCGGCCAGGGATCGCAGTGGCGGGAGATGGCGGTGCGGCTGCTGGAGAGCAACACGGTCTTCCGGGACCGGATCGCCGAGTGCGAGGCCGCGCTTGCGCCGTACGTCGACTTCGAGCTGACCGCCGTACTGCGCGGCGAGCAGGACTACGACCGGGTCGACATCGTGCAGCCGGTGCTGTTCGCGATGATGGTGGCCCTGGCCGAGGTGTGGCGTTCGGTGGGCGTGACCCCGGCCGCGGTCGCCGGCCACAGCCAGGGGGAGATCGCCGGCGCGTACGTCGCCGGTGCGCTGACCCTGCCGGACGCCGCCCGGGTGGTGGCGCTGCGCAGCCAGGCGCTGGTGGAGCTGTCCGGCCTCGGCGGCATGATGTCGGTGGCGCTGCCCGCCGAGCAGGTCCGCGAACGCCTGCGCGCCTGGGGCGGGCGGCTGTCGCTGGCC
Source organism: Streptomyces sp. CA-210063 (assembly GCF_024612015.1). Taxonomy (NCBI): domain Bacteria; kingdom Bacillati; phylum Actinomycetota; class Actinomycetes; order Kitasatosporales; family Streptomycetaceae; genus Streptomyces; species Streptomyces sp. CA-210063. The sequence goes on along the minus strand of NZ_CP102512.1, from coordinate 101,628 downwards.
GCGGTCAACGGCACGTCCTCGGTCGTGGTCTCCGGTGACGGTGACGCCCTGGACGAGCTGCTCGCCGAGCTGGAGGCCGAGGGGGTACGGGCCCGTCGGGTGGACGTGGACTACGCCTCGCACAGCGCGCACGTGGAACGCGTACAGGAGAGGGTCCGCGCCGCGCTGGCCCCGGTGGTCCCGCGCCCACCGGCCGTACCGTTCTTCTCTTCGGTCGAGGGCCGGTGGATCGACGCCGACGACGCGTTCGACGCCGACTACTGGTACCGCAACCTGCGCGAGCCGGTCCGTTTCGACGAGGCCGTCACCGCACTCGCCGGCCACGGCTGCACCACGCTGCTGGAGGTCAGCCCGCACCCTGTGGTGGCCACCGGCGCCCAGGAGACGGTGGATGCGATCGGTGCCGAGGTTGCCGTCCTGCACACGCTGCGCCGCGACGAGGGCGGACCGGACCAGCTGGTCCGGGCGCTGGCGCAGCTGCATGTGCAGGGGGTCCGTCCGGACTGGTCCGCGGTGTGGCCCGGGGCCCGGCCGGTCGAGTTGCCCACCACCGCGTTCGTGACCGAGCGGTACTGGCTGCCGGCTGGCGGTGGAGACCCGTCCGCCCTGGGCCTGGACGCCGTCGAGCATCCGGTCCTGCGGGCCGCCGTGCCCGGGGCCGACCGGCTCGTGCTGACCGGACGGCTGTCGGCCGCGACCCACCCGTGGCTGGCCGACCACACCGTCGAGGGGCATGTCGTGCTCCCCGGCGCCGCCATGGTGGACCTGGTGTCCCGGGCCGGTGACGAGGCCGGTTGCCCGGTGATCGACCAGCTGACCCTGCTCGTCCCGGTCGTGGTGCCGGAAGACGCCGAGGTCCGGCTGCGGATCGAGGCCGGCGAGCCCGGTACGGACGGGTCACGGGACGTGACCGTACAGGGCCGGGTCGGTGCCGGTGGCTGGACCCTGCACGCCACCGCCGTCCTCACGCCCGGCGGTGACCCGCCGCCGCCCGCGGCGACCGCCTGGCCACCGGCCGGCGCCGAGCCGCTCGACGTGGACGAGCTGTACGAACGGCTGGAAAGCGCCGGACTGCGGTACGGGCCGGTGTTCCGCGGCGTCCGCGCACTGTGGCGCGACCGGGCCGGGGACCTGTACGCCGAGGTCGCGCTGCCCGGCGCCGAGCCGGGCGGGTTCGGCGTCCACCCCGCGCTGCTGGACGCCTGTCTGCACCCGCTGGCGCTCAACGACCTCCGCACCGGGGCGCAGGACCGGCCCGCGCTGCCGTTCGAGTGGACAGGGGTCCAGGTGCACGCCGTGGGCGCGGACACCGTCCGGGCCACGCTCACCGGCGCCCGGAACGGCGCCGTCCGCATCGAGCTGACCGACCCGGCAGGGACGCCGGTCGCGTCGGTGCGGTCCCTGGTGCTCAGCCCACTCCCGGACGGCGCACTCGGCCTGCCGGACCGCGGTGACCTGCTGCTTCCGCAGTGGGCGCCCCTGACGCTGGCGGACAGTCCCGGCGCCGGGTACGCGGTCCGTGATCCCGCCCTCGCCCGGTTGCTGCGGGTGTCGCCGAGCGACGACGTCGCGCCGTTCGTCCTGGTCCCGGCCCCGTCCGGCCCGCCCGCCGCGGCTGCCGAGCGGGCGCTCGCCCTGGTGCAGGAGTGGCTGGCCGACGAGCGCCGGGCCACGTCCACTCTCGTCGTGGTGACCCGGCGGGTGCTCGACGATCCCGGCGAGGCCGCGACCGCGGCGCTGGTCCGCTGTGCCCAGCTGGAACATCCGGACCGCTTCGCGGTGCTCGACCTCGCCGACGGCGACGACGCCACCGTCGCTGCGGTGCCGGCCGCGCTGGCCGCCGGCGAGCCGCAGGTGGGCCTCGCCGCCGGCGCCGCGCGGGAGCTGCGGCTGGTCCGGGTGTCCCCGGCGGGCGAACCGGCCGGCGACTTCGGCACCGTCCTGGTGACCGGTGCCTCCGGCACGCTCGGCGGGATCGTCGCCCGGCACCTGGTGCACGACCTGGGCGTCCGCGACCTGGTGCTGGCGAGCCGACGGGGGCCGCAGGCCCCGGAGGCGGCAGCCCTGGCCGCGGAGCTGACCGCCGCCGGCGCGCACGTCGCCGTGGTGGCGTGCGACGTCGCGGACCGGGCGGAGCTGACCGCGCTGCTCGACACGACCGACGTCGGCACGGTGGTGCACGCCGCCGGGGTGCTCGACGACGGGCTGGTCGCCGACCTCACGCCGGAGCGGCTGGCCCGGGTGCTGCGCCCCAAGGTCGACGCGGCCTGGCTCCTGCACGAACTGCTCCCGCAGGCCCGGCTCGTCCTGTTCTCCTCCGCGGTGGGTGTGCTCGGCGGTCTCGGCCAGGCGAACTACGCCGCGGCCAACGCCGCCCTGGACGCGCTGGCCCGGATACGCCAGGCCGCCGGGCTACCGGGTGTCTCGCTGGCCTGGGGCCTGTGGGCCGACGAGAGCACCATGACCGACGGTGCCGACCTGGCCCGATTCCGCAGCTCGGGGTTCCCGCCGCTCCCGCGCGACGCCGCCCTGGCCGTGCTGGACGCCGCCCTGACCGTCGCCGAGCCGGTACTCGTGCCGATCCGGCTCGACCTGGCCGCGCTGCGTGCCACCGGCGACGCCGTGCCGCCGGTCATGCGGGCCCTCGCCGGGACGCCGGCGCGGCGTACGGCCACCCGCGGCGGTGCCGCCGACTCCGAGTTGGCGGCCCGGCTCGCAGGCAAGAGCCCGGCCGACCGGCACCGGGTGCTGCTCGAGCTGGTGCTGGGGCACGCCGCCGCCGTGCTGGGGCACGCCTCACCCGACACGATCGACCCGGACCGGGCGTTCAAGGACGCCGGGTTCGGCTCGCTCAGCGCGGTTCAGTTGCGCAACCGGCTCTCCGGTGCGACCGGGCTGCGGCTGCCGGTCACGCTCGTGTTCGACCACCCCAACCCGGCCGCGCTGGCCCGGCACCTCGGCGACCGCCTGGCCGGCGCGGAGCAGCCGAGTGCCGCCCCGGTGAGCGCCGGCACCGCGGACGACCCGGTGGTGGTGGTCGGCATCGGCTGCCGGCTGCCCGGCGCCGTCCGCGGCCCGGACGACCTGTGGGACCTGCTGGTCTCCGAACGGGACGCGATCGTGCCGTTTCCGGACGACCGCGGCTGGCCCCTCGCGGAGCTGCACGACCCGGACCCGGACGCGCCCGGCACCTCGTACGCCCGGTCCGGCGGGTTCGTCTCCGGCGTGGCCGAGTTCGACGCCGCCTTCTTCGGGGTGTCGCCGCGGGAGGCCGTGGCGATGGACCCGCAGCAGCGGCTGCTGCTGGAGACCGTCTGGGAGACGTGTGAGGACGCCGGCATCGACCCGGACACGCTGCGCGGCACCGGCACCGGCGTGTTCATGGGCGCCATGTACCAGGACTACGGCCGGCTGCTGGAGGGCGCCGCGGCCGAGGGGTTCCTCGCGCCGGGCGTCGGCGGCGGCGTGCTGTCCGGAAGAGTGGCGTACACCTTCGGGCTGCAGGGGCCGACCGTCACCGTGGACACCGCCTGCTCGTCGTCGCTCGTCGCGTTGCACCTGGCCGCACAGGCGATCCGGGCCGGAGAGTGCGACCTCGCGTTCGCCGGCGGGGTGACCGTGCTCGCCACGCCCGTGGTGTTCGTGGAGTTCAGCCGCCAGCGCGGGCTCGCCGCGGACGGCCGGTGCAAACCGTTCGCCGCGGCCGCCGACGGCACCGGCATGGGCGAGGGCGTCGGCGTGGTCCTGGTCGAGCGGTTGTCGCGGGCCCGCGAGCACGGTCACCAGGTGCTGGCCGTGCTGCGCGGCAGCGCGGTCAACTCCGACGGGGCGAGCAACGGGCTCACCGCGCCGAACGGCCCGGCACAGGAGCGGGTGATCCGGGCGGCGCTGACCGCCGCCGGGCTGGGCCCGGCCGACGTCGACGCGGTCGAGGCGCACGGTACGGGCACCGTCCTCGGCGATCCGATCGAGGCGCAGGCGGTGCTCGCGGTGTACGGCGGCGACCGCCCGCGACCGCTGTGGCTGGGCTCGATCAAGTCCAACCTCGGGCACACCCAGGCCGCGGCCGGTGTGGCCGGGGTGATCAAGGCGGTGCTGGCGCTGCGGCACGGCGTGCTGCCGCGCAGTCTGCACATCGACGAGCCGTCTCCGCACGTGGACTGGACCGCCGGCGACGTGGCGCTGCTGGCTTCGGCGCAGCCCTGGCCACAGCACGAGGCGCCGCGGCGCATGGGGGTGTCCTCGTTCGGCATCAGCGGCACCAACGCTCATGTGGTGATCGAGGAGGCGCCGCCGGCGACGGACGCGGAGGAGGAACGGCCGGTTCTCGACGGGGTGCCGTGGCTGCTGTCGGCACGGTCCGAGGCGGCGTTGCGCGAGCAGGCCGCCCGCCTGGCGGCGACCGCTGCCACGGATCCGTCGGCGGTCGCGTACGCGCTGGCCACCACCCGCGCCGTCCACAAGCACCGGGCGATGGTCACCGGCGCGGACGAGACCGCGCTGCGGACCGGGCTGGCCGCCCTCGCCGAGGGGAACACCGTGCCGGCCGTGCTGCGCGCCACCGCCGCGCGGCACCGGCTGGTCCTGGTCCTCACCGGCCAGGGCAGCCAGCTGCCCGGAATGGGGCGCGGACTGTACGAGACGTTCCCTGAGTACGCGCGGGCCTTCGACGAGGTGAGCGCGCACTTCACGCTGGACACGCCGCTGCAGGAGGTGGTGTGGGGCGACGGCAGCCTGCTCGACCGCACGGAGTACACGCAGCCCGCCCTCTTCGCGCTCCAGGTGGCCCAGTTCCGGCTGGTCAGCACCTGGGGATTGCGGCCGGAGATGCTGATCGGCCACTCGATCGGCGAGCTGTCCGCGGCGTACCTGGCGGGCATGCTCACGCTCGACGACGCCGCCACGCTCGTCACCGCCCGAGGGCGGGCCATGGCGGGGCTGCCGGCCGGTGGCGCGATGGTGTCCGTCCGTGCCGCCGAGGCGGTGGTCCTGCCGCTCCTGGCCGGATATGCCGACCGGGTGTCGATCGCCGCGGTGAACGGCCCGGACGCGGTCGTGCTCTCCGGGGACGAGGACGCCGTGCTGGAGCTCGCCGGCGTGCTGTCCGATCGGGGGCATCGCACCCGCCGTCTGCGGGTGGGGACGGCGTTCCACTCGGCCCGGGTGGAACCGGCGCTCGCCGGGTTCCGGGCGGTCGCCGAGGCGGTCACGTTCCAGCAGCCCCGGATTCCGATCGTCTCCACGGTGCGGACCGACGAGAAGATGATCTCGCCGGCGTACTGGGTGGACCAGCTGCGTGGCTCCGTTCGCTTCCTCGACGCGGTGCAGGAGGCGGACCGGGCGGGTGGTACCGCGTTCCTGGAGCTGGGCCCGGACGCGGTGCTCGCTCCGGCCGTCCGCGCCTGTCTGCCCGCGGCGCCGGTTCCCCCGGTGGCGCTGGCCCGGCGGGACCGCCCGGACGCCCGGGCCGCCCTCGGCGCGCTCGGCGCCCTGCACACATACGGGGTGCGCGTCGACTGGCCAGCCGTGTACGCGGGCCATGAGCCGCGGCGCTGCCCCCTGCCGGGGTATGCGTTCCAGGGCCGCCGGTACTGGCCCGAGCCGGTACCACCTGCCCCGGCTCCGGCCCCGGCATCCGACGCTCTCTGGTCGGTGCTGGACTCCGGCGACCCGGCGGCCGCGCTGAGCATGCTCGGCCTGCGCGGCGACGAGACACCGCACCAGGTTCTCGCGGCCGTGGCACGGTTGCGGCCCGGCACCGGTACGACCCGGCGACCGGTGCGGTGGCGACTGGTCCCGGACGCCGTGCCCCCGGTCCTGGACATGACCGTAGCCCTGGTGCCACCGCCCGGGGACGACCAGGACCTGACCGATGCGCTGGCCGGCGCGCTGGCCAGACACGGCGCCCGGGTGACGGTCGACGCCGCCGAGCGGCCCGATCTGGTGATCGTCCTGCCCGGCGCCGAACCGTCCGGGACGCCCGGGGTGCCGTCGTGGGTTCTCACCCGGGACGGCTCGCTGCCGGCCGCGGATCACGTCGTCGACCTTCCGCCGGAGATGGATGCCCGGGCCCGGGCCCGGCTGTGCGCCGTGATCGGGCAGGGGCACACCGCGGCACGGATCCGGCCGGAGGGGGTGTTCGTCGCCGAGTACGGGGACGAGGATCCGGCTGCTCCGGCTGCTCCGGCTGCTCCGGCTGCTCCGGCGCTCCTGAGCGAGGCGGCGCCCGAGCCACCCTCGGGCGCCGAGCCCTCGGTTGCGCCCGCAGGGTCCGGTCCGTCCGGCGGATTGCGGGCGGCGCTGGCGCGGCTGCCCCGCGACCGGTGGGACGCCGAGGTCCTGACCGGAGTGCGGGAACTGGCAGCGGCCGTGCTGGGGCACGACTCGGGCGCCGAGATCGGCGCCGGCGACGAGTTCTTCGATCTGGGACTGTCCTCGGTCACCGCGCTGGAACTGCGTGATCACCTGGGCACGCTGACCGGTCTGGAATGGGCGGCGGATGTGCTTTATGAATGCCCCACTCCGCAGGCTCTCGCGGATCTCGTGATTGCGCGAATGAGTGAGGGGGAATAGTCGGTCGGCTGACGGGCGAATCATTTATTTCGGCGGGACCCGTACCGGGTCTTGCCTGCTGGGGCATGCCAAAAAATGTTCGAAAAATGCCCCGGAAAATCGAGGTGGACAACGCCCCGATTGGTTAATAGCATCGGCGAAGAACGGCTCCGGCGATGCGTGAAAAATTGCCCTGCGTTGATATTTCGATATTCAGGAGAATTGCCAGATGCCAAGCCCTGCCGTGTGGAATGTGGTGCTCGACGCAGCATCGGACGCCGACGTCGTGCTCGCCACCGACTTCCCGGTGACGGGCCGCAACGAGGGCGGCTTCACCGACCTGACGCCCAGCCTGGGACTGGACTGCGCCCTGTGGCAGACCGTCGCCCCGGCCCGGGTCCCCGGCCCCGGCATCGACCAGGACGAGTACCTCGCGCCCTGGCTGGCCGAGGTCGCCGCGAGCGGACGTACGGTCCGGGCGGTCCTCGGCTACTGCGCCGGATCGGTCTTCGCCGGTGCCCTGGCCGAGCGGATCGCCGCCCGGCAGCCGACGGCGCCGCAGGTGGTCGTCTTCGACCCCGAACTCGTCGACGTGCCCACCGTCCACCTGCAGTTCGGCCGGGTCATCGGCAACATGACCGCCGTGCTGACCCCGGCCGAGGTCGACGAGCTGGCCGGCGCGGCGGAGCGCCTGGCCGCCCGGCCTGGCATCACACCGGCCGAGTTCGCCGCCGAGCTCTACGCGATCTTCGAGCCGATCGGCTCGGCCGCGCTGCGCCGCGCCGGCCTCGACGAGGGCTACGCCGGTGAACTGGTGGCACTGGTCGGCTCGTTCATGACCTATCTCGGCGTCGCCGCCGGACTGGACCCGCGGCCCGGCTGGTCCCGGGCCACCGTCATCACCTCGGCGAGCCCGGCCAGCGGACTCAACCGGATGCGCGCCACCCCCGGCCTGGCATCGATCGGAGTCGCCGACGAGGTCCGGTTCGACGTGGAGCACCGCGACCTGTTGCGTACCCCGGAGGTCGCCACGACCGTGGCCGGCCTGCTCGGCGCCGGCTCGCAGGCCCGCCGATGACGGCCGGCGCCGCGGACGCCCACGTGCGCGCCTCGCGCAAGGAGACCGCCCTGTGGCTGCTCGACGACCTCGTGCCCGGCAGCGGTGCCAACAATCTGTCGCTGGCCTTCCGTGTCGCCGGCCGCCTCGACCCGACGGCCCTGGCCGCGGCACTCGACCTGCTGCCACGCCGATACGAGGTGCTGCGTACGGTCTTCCACCGCACCGACGACGCCCTGACCAGGACCATCCTGCCCAGCATCGGCATCGAGCCGGAGCAGGCCGCTGGGCACGGTGACGAGCGCGGCACGCTGACCGCTTTCGTGGCCCGCCCGTTCCGGGCCGACGGGAGCCCGCTGCTGCGCGCCCTGCTGCTGCACGGCCCCGACGAAGACGTCTTCTGTCTCGCACTGCACCACGCCATCGCCGACGTGCAGTCCACCGCCCTCCTACGCGCCCAGTTCGTCGAGTTCTACGAGGCGGCACTGGCCGGCCGGACCCCCGAGCCGGACCCGGTGCCCGCCTGGCACGAGCCCGAGCCCTCCGAACAGAGCGTGACGTTCTGGCGCGACACCATGGCCGGGTTCCGCTCGTCCGGCTTGGAGCTGTGGTGCGAGAAGCCGGCCCTGGCGACCACCACGCTGCAGGGCGACGAGGTCACCCACGTCCTGTCGCCCGAGGCGCACGAGGTCGTCCGGCGGCTGCAACGCGAGCTGCGCGCGCCCGAGTCGGTCGTCCTCCTCACCGCGTACGCGGTGCTGCTGGCCGGGCACGGCGCCGGCCCGGATCTGACCATCGGATCGCCGGTCAACTCGCGCGGCCGGGAGGCGGCCGGGGCCGTCGGCTACCACAGCAACCTGGTCACGCTGCGCCTGCTGACCGAGCGCACGGCCGGTTTCCGGGAGCTGGTCGGCCGGGCGCGCCGGGTGTTCATGGAGGCGATGGCCCATGCGGACATGCCCGCCGACGAACTGCTCGACGTGATCGAGCGCGACGGTTCCGGCTGGCGCAACGTGTTGTTCCGCCATGTGTTCAACTACGTGCCGTTCACCGCCGACCAGCTCACCTTCACGGTGGCCGGCGCCGCGGCGGAACTGGTCGTGGTCGAGAACGGGTTCAGCCAGTTCGACCTGGAATTCTTCGTGACCTCCGACCGTGACAGCGCAACCGTGCGCGCGGCGTTCTACACCGGAGTCCTGGACCGGGCAGACGTCGAGCTGATGGTCCGTCGCTATGACGCGCTGCTGGTCGCCGTCGGCGCCGCCCTGGACACGCCGGTCGGCTCGCTGTCGATCTGGTCGCCCGAGGACCACGCGGTCATCGAAGCCGCCAACGCGACCCACCAGCCGATCGACCTGACGTCGGTGCTCGCCGGATTCGCCGAGCGCGCCGCGGCCGAGCCGGACGCCATCGCGATCCGGGACGGCGATCAGCTGGTGAGCTACGGCCGCCTGTGGTGCGCCGCCGTGCACACCGCCGAGCGACTGACGGCGGCCGGTGTCCGCCCCGGCAACGTCGTCGCGCTGCTCGTGCCGCGCGGTGCGGCGCTGGCCGCCGCGGTGTTCGGCACGTGGCTTGCCGGAGCGTCGTACCTGCCGCTGGACCCGCACCACCCGGCGGAGCGGATCGCCTACCAGCTCGACGACGCGGGCGCCCGGGTGGTGGTGACCGGCGACGGGCTCACCGCGCCCGGCGACCGGCGCACGATCCCGGCCCCTGACGTCGACGCCGCCCCCACCGTCCCCGTAGACGCCGGCATGGCGGGCGTGGCCGGGCCGGACGCCCTCGCGTACGTGATCTACACGTCCGGATCGACGGGACGGCCGAAGGGCATCCCGATCACGCACGGGAGCCTGGTCAACCACATCACCGACTACGCGGTGCGCTTCGGCGTCGCCACGACGGCGCGGCCCACCGGCTGGCTCAGCACATACAGCTTCGACACCTCGTCGCTGGAACTGATGATGCCGCTGCTGCACGGCGGCCACACGGTCGTGCTGCCCGACGAGGCCCGCACCGACGGAGCCCTGCTGGCCGAGGCGATACGCGCCCACGACATCGGGTTCCTCCAGGCGACACCGACCACCTGGCGACTGGTCGCCGACCGCATCACCGATCTGGTCGCCGGCCGCACACTGCTCAGCGGCGGTGAGCCCCTGCCCGGCGGGCTGGCCGCGACCCTGACCGCGGCGGGCGCCGAACTGTGGAACGTCTACGGCCCCACGGAGAGCACGATCTGGGCGACCGCGGGCCGGGTACCGACGGATCCCGGCGACCGAGTGGACGTGGGGACGCCGATCGCCAACACCCGTGTCTTCATCGCCGGCCCGAACGGGGAACCGTTGCCGATCGGCCTGCGCGGCGAACTGTGCGTCGCCGGAGTCGGTGTCGCCTCCGGCTACCACGGACGGCCCGACCTCACCGCCGAGTGCTTCGGGGTGAACTCCCCGTGGGGACGCTTCTACCGCTCGGGAGATGTGGCGCGCTGGCTGCCGGACGGCCGCATCGACCTGTTGGGCCGCATGGACCGGCAGGTGAAGCTGCGCGGCAACCGGATCGAGCTGGGTGAGATCGAGGCGGTGCTGGCCGATCATCCGGACGTCGAGGCGGCCGCCGTGCTGGTGGTCGGCGACCCCGCCGCAGACGGCAGCCTGGCCGCCTTCGTACAGGTGCCGCACCGGCCCGAGGCGGTGGACGAGCTCTGGGAGCACGCCCGGCAGCGGCTGCCACGCTCGGTGGTGCCGCACCGGTTCCTCGCGGTGGAGGCGTTCCCGCGCACCGGAAGCGACAAGGTCGACTACCTGGCACTGGCGGCCCTCGCCGCGCGACAGCCGGCCGCGGCCGGCGGCGACACCGCGGGTGCGGCCGGCGGCGACGCGCTCACCGCCACTCTGACCAAGCTCTTCGCCGAGTTGCTCGGTCGGCCGGACCTGGACGCCGACGCCCACTTCTTCACCAGCGGCGGCCACTCGCTGCTCGCCGCTTCGCTCGCGCAGCGCATCAAGGACGAGACCGGCGTCCGGCTGGCTCTCACCGACGTGTTCGAGAACCCGACCCCCGCCGCGCTGGCCGGCCGCCTGCGCGGGCTCGCGTGAGCGACCGAAGAGGACCCCTCACCATGCTGACACCGGTCTTCCTCTTCGCGGGCCAGGGCTCCCAGTACCACGGCATGGGCCGGTGGCTCTACGGTGCCGACCCGGTCTTCCGCGACACTCTGGACTCTCTGGACGCGGTGGTGCGCGATGTCCACGGCGACTCGGTCATCGCCGCGATCCACGGCGACGGCCGCGGCGCGGAGACGGCGATGACCCGTCTGTCGCTCACGCAGCCGGCCATCTTCATGGTCGAGTACGCGCTGGCCCGCATGCTGCGCGCCCGCGGCTTCGAGCCGGAGCTGGTGCTCGGCGCCAGCCTGGGCGAGGTCGTCGCCGCCACGGTGGCCGGCATTTTCGACTCCGAGGAGTGCCTGCGCTCGCTGCTGGACCAAGTGGCGCTCTTCGAGGCGGAGTGCCCGCGCGGCGGGATGCTGGCGGTCCTCGCCGACGCCGCCCTCGTCGACCGCGATCCCGCGCTGGCCGGGGCACATCTGGCCGCGATCAACGGGCCGGACAACTTCGTGCTCGCGGCCACGGCCGACCGGCTCGACGACATCGAGCGCCACTTGAACGCCTCAGGTGTGCTCTGCCAACGGCTTCCGGTGCTGTACCCGTTCCACTCACCGCTGATCGACGGCGTGCGCGACGCGTTCACGAAGCTCGTGGGCGGTCTCACCCCGCGACCCGCCACGATCCCGCTGATCTCCGGAACGACCGGTGCCGAGATACACCGCCCCGACTCGGACCACTTCTGGCAGGTCCTGCGCGAGCCGTTCGACCTGACACGAGCCCTCGAACCGCTGCTGGCCCGCGACGACCTGCTCTTCCTGGACCTGGGCCCGTCCGGGTCGATGGCCAACCTGGTGCGGGCGCGGCTTCCCGAGGGCAGCCGGTCCCGGGTGTTGCCGCTGCTCTCCCCGTACGCCCGGGACGAGGTGCTGTACCAGGCGGTGCTCGACACCCGCTCGCTCATCGCCGCACCGGCTCGACGAACCGAGGTGACCACCATGACCGTTCAGACGCCCGTGGCCGACCCCGCCACCCCGGGCGACGGCTTCGACGTCTATGTCTTCCCCGGCCAGGGTGCTCAGGCCAAGGGAATGGGCCGAGACCTGTTCGACCGGTTCCCCGAGCTGGTCGAACAGGCCGACGCCGTCCTGAGGTACTCGATCCGGGAGCTGTGCCTGGAGGACCCCGGCCGCAACCTGCGCGACACCCGGTACACCCAGCCCGCCCTGTACGTGGTCGATGCCCTCACCTGGCTGGCCGCCCTGCAAGAGGGTGGCCGCCTGCCCGACTACCTGCTCGGGCACAGCCTCGGTGAGTTCGCCGCCCTGTTCGCCGCGGGCGTGTACGACTTCGAGACCGGGCTGCGCCTGGTCGCCGAACGCGGCCGGCTGATGGGACAGGTCACCGGCGGCACGATGGCGGCGGTCTCGGCCGTCGACGCCGACCTGGTCCGGGAGGTGCTGCGCGACGCCGAGCTGTCCGGACTGGACATCGCCAACTACAACGCGCCGACCCAGACAGTCGTCGCGGGCCCGGCCGACGCGGTCAACCGTGCGCTTGCGGTGTTCAAGGACAAGGGTGCCCGCTGTGCCCCGCTCAACGTCAGCGCCCCCTTCCACAGCCGCTACATGGCGCAGGCCGCGGAGGAGTTCGGGCGCCTGCTGGATGCCACGACGTTCGCCGCCCCGAAGATCCCCGTGATCAGCAACGTCGACGCCCGGCCGTACGCGCCGGACGCCGTGGCCGCCACGCTGCGCCGCCAGATCGTCTCCCCGGTGCAGTGGACTGACAGCATCCGGCTGCTGATGGGCCGAGGTGACTTCCGGGTCCGTGAACTGGGCCCGGGGCAGGTGCTGACCAAGCTGATCGCCCGGATCAGGGAGGAGGCCACACCGCTGCGACCCGAGCCGGAACGGATCGTGGCGCTGACCGAGCCGGTGAGTGCTCCGGCGCCGCAGCGCGCGGAGCTGGGTTCGGCGGCGTTCCGGCGCGACCACGGGGTTCGGCACGCCTACGTCGCCGGTGGCATGCACCACGGCGTCAGCTCCGTCGAGCTGGTCGCCCGGCTGGCCCGCTCCGGCCTGCTCGGCTGTTTCGGTGCGGCCGGGCTCCCGCTCGCGGACGTCGCCGGCGCGATCCGCGGCATCCGAGCGGCAGCCGGGGCCGCCGCGCCGTTCGGGGTCAACATCACCTATGACCCGTTCAACCCGCGCGCCGAGGCCGACCTGGTCGACCTGCTGGTCCGTGAGAACGTGTCCCTCGTCGAGGCGGCCACCTATGTCGAGGTGACCCCCGCGCTGGTGAGGCACCGTCTGACCGGTGCCCGCATCCTGGCGGACGGCACCGTGCACGCCCCACGCAAGCTGCTGGCCAAGGTGACCCGCCTGGACACCGCCCGCCTGTTCTTCGCGCCGCCGCCGCGCTCTCTCGTGGAACGGCTGGTCGACGACGGACTGCTCACCGCCGAGGAGGCCGCGGCCGGCGAGCGGATCGCCCTGGCCGACGACATCTGCGCGATCGGCGACGGGGCCGACTACACCGACCAGGGCGCACTGCCCGCGCTGCTGCCCTCGGTGCGCCGGCTGCGGGCGCAGCTCGGCGGGGTCGCCGTCGGCGTACGCGTCGGTGGCGGTGGAGGCATCGGCTCTCCGGAGTCGGCCGCCGCCGCTTTCGTACTGGGCGCCGACTTCGTCCTCACCGGATCGATCAACCTCTGCACCGCCGAGAGCGGGCTCAGCGAAGCTGCCAAGGACCTGCTGCCGAACCTCGACGTGCACGACACCGCGTACGCCCCGTACGGCGCGCTGTTCGAGCTTGGCGGCCGGGCCCGGGTGCTGCGGAAGGGCGTCCTCTTTCACGTACGCGCCGGCAAGCTCTACGACCTGTGGCGTACCTACGACTCCTGGGACGCCGTGCCCGGCCAGATCCGGTCCCGGGTGGAACGCGACTACTTCGGCGAAGGCTTTCAGGAACTGGCGTCGCGGGTCGTCCCCGCCGACGAGCCGGCCGACCCCAAGCGCCGGATGGCCCTGGTCTTCCGCTGGTACTGCGCCCAGGCCCAGCGGTGGGCGATCGAGGGCACCCCGGAGCGCGTCGCGGACTACCAGGTGGCCTGCGGGCCGGCGCTGGGCGCCTGCAACCACTGGCTGCGCGGCACCCCGTACGAGGCCTGGCGCGACCGGCACGCCGACGAGCTGGCCGACCGACTCATCACCGAAGCCGCCGAGATCGTCGGGTCCACCGGCGTCTAGCAAAGGAGAGCGTTGTGTCCGAGACCGTTCGTCCCGTCGACGGCCTGCCCATGACCCGTGGCACCTGCCCGTTCGACCCCGCACCCGAACTCGCCGAACTGCGCGCGGAGCAGCCGGTGGCCCGCATGGTCTTTCCGGACGGCCACCTCGGCTGGCTGATCACCGGCTACGACCAGGTCCGCCGACTCCTCGCCGCCCGGGGCATGAGCTCGCGTGGCGACCTGCTGCGCACCCCGATTCCGCTGCCGATGGCCGGGGACCGGACCGACTTGGCGCCGGGGATGTTCACGGCGATGGACCCGCCGGAGCACACCCACTACCGGCGCCGGCTGACCGCCTGGTTCTCGGCCCGCCGCACCCGGACCATGGAGCCGAGGCTGGCCGAGCACGTCGAGCTGTATCTCGGCAAGATGATCGAGGAAGGCGGCCCCACCGATCTGGTCGCCGCGTTCGCCGAACCGGTCGCCGGGCTGGTGATCTGCGAGTTGCTCGGTGTCCCCGCCGACCGGCGGGACGTGTTCGTCAAGGGCATCAAGGCGCTGCTGACCGTCCACTCCAGCGCGGAGGAGGCGATCGCCGGCTGGCAGAACGTCGGTGGGCAGCTGATGGAACTGATCCGTTCCAAACGCGAAGAGCCCACTGACGATCTGCTCGGCACACTGGTCGCCGACGGCGATCTCAGCGACGAGGAACTGGCGACCATCGGCAGCGTGCTGCTCGTGGGCGGCTACGACACCAGCAAGAACATGATCGCGCTGGGCACCTTCGCCCTGCTGGCACATCCGGACCAGTACGCGGCACTGGCCGCGGACCCGGGGGGCCTGGGCGCGGGCGCGGTGGAAGAACTGCTGCGTTACGTGACGGTCATGCACGCCGGCTCGATTCGTGCGGCCGGCGTCGACATGGACTTCGACGGGCACCGCTTCACCGCAGGCGACGCCGTGTCCCTGTCACTGGCCGCGGCGAACCGGGACCCGGCGCTCTGCGACGACCCGGACCGCCTCGACATCACCCGGCCGCCGGTGCCGCATCTGTCGTTCGGTTACGGCATCCACCAGTGCGTCGGGCAGCAACTGGCGCGACTGGAACTGCGGATCGCGTTCGAGGCGCTGGCCCGGCGGCTGCCCGAGCTGCGTCTGGCGACACCCGCGGACCGGATCCGCACGAACCCCGAATCGATCATCTACGGCGTCCACGAGCTGCCGGTGACATGGTGAACGGAGACCACCCGGTGTACCGAGAGATGCTCAAGTCGAAGATTCACCGTGCCACGGTGACGCAGGCGGACCTGCACTACGTCGGCTCGCTCACGCTCGACTCGACGCTGATGACCGCCGCGAACCTGCTGCCCGGAGAGAAGGTCGACGTCGTCGACATCGACAACGGCGCCCGGCTCAGCACCTACGTCATCGAGGGGCCGGCCGGCAGCGGCGTGGTCGGCATCAACGGCGCGGCGGCCCGGCTGATCAGCCCCGGCGACCTGGTGATCATCATCTCGTATGCGGCGATGACCGAGGAACAGGCTCGCTCGTACCGGCCGAGTGTGGTCTTCGTCGACGGCGGCAACCGACCGCAGAACGTCGGTTCCGACCCGGCCGAGGCACCCGACGGCGCCGACGACCTGATGCGCGGCGACACCGTCAACGCGTGACCGCACCGATCCGGCGAACTCGGAGACCACAATGAGCCAACCCGATGTGATGACCGCCTTCACCGCCGGTCTGGCGGACATCAACCTCGACGAGTCCAGAGCACCCAGCTCGGGGGTGAAGGCCGCCGGGATGAAGTCGGCCAGTTCCTCCATCTACGACATGGCGGCCACCCTGTCCGGCCGCGGCGAACTGTGGAACTGGGGGATGTACGACCCTGACCTGGCAGCCGAGATCGAGGCCCGGCTGCCCGGGTTCACCGAGTTCGGCACCGACGGTTTCAGCGAGCAGCTCTACTACCTGGCCCTGCGCGATCTTCCCGACGGTCTGGACGGGTGCGCCGGCCGGGCGGTCCTCGAGGTGGGCTGCGGGACGGGCGAGGGGCTCAACTTCCTGTCCCGGCTCGTTCCCGGCGCCCGGATGACCGGCCTGGACCTGTCGCCGAAGGCGATCGCCCGGGCCGAGGCCACTCTGGCCCGGGGCGAGAGCCTGCGCTTCGTGCACGGCGACGCCGAGAAACTGCCGTTCGAAGACTCCTCGGTGGATGTGCTGATCAACATCGAGAGCTCGCACACGTATCCCGATCTGGGCCGCTTTCTGCACGAGGCCGCGCGGGTGCTGCGTCCGGGCGGGACGCTGTCCCACATCGATGTGTTCACCCGTCAGCGGCTGCGGACGATGCGCGGGATCACCGAGGAGATGCCCCAGCTGAAGTGGATCACCGATCACGACGTCTCCGGTGAGGTCCGCGCCGCAGTGCGCCGCCGGATGGCCCCGGGCAGCCGCTTCCGCCGCACGCTGGACCGGCAGCGGATGAACCCGCTGGTGCGCACGATCGCCACGCACAGTCAGATCCTGATGTTCGGTGGCATGTTCGCCGACTACCAGCCGCCCGCCTCGATCAAGGTGCTCAGCCGACTGGGCCTCGTGCCGTGGATGAGCGGCCTGCCGATGGAGAGCTACCGGCACCAGGTCGCCGTCCGAGTGTGAGGGGGAGAAGTGACCGTACGGCTGTTCGCCGTCGCCGCCGAGACCGAGGACGGCCTGCTCGCCGCGATCCGCGGGCACGCCGGCCGGATCCGCGCCGGCCGGGATCTGCCCTCGCTGGCCCGGTACTGCCACGACGCGGCAGCCGGGACGACCGGCCTGGCACACCGGGCCGCTGTCGCCGCCGAGTCGTACGACGACCTCGCCGAGGGCCTGGACAAGCTGGTGCAGGGGTGGGCCGACCGGGCGTCGGCTCCGTCGCCGTCCCGCCGGCCGGGACTGGTGTTCGTCTTCGCAGGTCAGGGCGCTCAGTGGGACGGCATGGGCCTGGAGCTGCTGGCCACCGAGCCGGTATTCCGCGCGGCGCTGCGGCGCTGCGACGAGCGGGTACGTGAGCTGGCCGGCTTCTCGGTGATCCAGCAGCTGCGGGCCGGCCCGGCGGTGTCGCGGCTCGGTGAGATCGACGTGCTGCAGCCGACGATGGTGTCGTTGCAGATCGCCCTCGTGGCCCTGTGGCGCAGTTGGCACGTGGAGCCGGACGCGGTGACCGGGCACAGCATGGGTGAGATCTCCGCCGGGTACGCGGCCGGAGCGCTCACCTTCGACGACGCCCTGCTGATCGCATGCCGCCGCAGCGCTCTGCTGCGGCGGATCGCCGGCCGGGGTGCGCTGGCCACCACCGAGCTGTCACCCGAGGCCGCGCACGCCCTGGCCGCCTCCAGCGGAGGCCGTATCTGCGTCGCCGGGGAGAACAGTCCCCGCTCGACCGTGCTGGCCGGGGACACCGACACGCTGACCGCTGTGGTCGAGGACCTCGACCGGCGCGGCGTCTACTGCCGGATGGTGCGGGGCACGGTCGCCTCGCACAGCCACTACGTCGATGAACTCCGCGACGACCTGGCCACGGCGCTTGCCTCGCTGAGCCCGGTGCCGTCACGGGTGCCGTTCTACTCGACCGTGACCGCGGCGCCGGTGCCCGGCACCGAGCTCGGGCCGACGTACTGGATGCGCAACCTGCGGGAGCCGGTCCGGTTCGCCGCCGCCACCGGCCGGCTGGCCGAGGACGGTCATGAGATCTTCGTCGAGGTCAGCACCCATCCGGTGCTGCTCAGCAGCCTGCGGCAGACGCTGGAGAGCGCCGGACGGCCGGGGGAGGTGCTGCCCTCCGGCCGCCGGCGGACCGAACGCCGGGCCATGCTGTCGTCGCTCGGCACGCTCTTCACGTACGGCCGCGACACGCACTGGCCGATGTCCGCCCCGCCGGCGCCGGTGCTCACGCCCTACCAGGCCGCCGTCCTGGAGGCCGTCCGGTGCCCGCGGCCCTCGCCGGTTGCGGCGGGCTCAGGATGACTGCCGGGGCCCGACGAGGGAAACGAGCCGGTAGGCGCCCGACGCGCGGTGCAGGAAGCCGTCGTCGACCAGGAACCGCCGCAGCGAGACCGGGTCCACGGTGGTGCGCTCGCACCACGGCCGCAGCAGATCGGTCACGGTGCGTTCGTCGTACTCCCGGTCGGCCTCGAAGGTCGTCGCCGCCACATGGTGCAGCACGGCCCGCCGGGTCTCGTCGTCGTCCTCCGGCAACCGGACCAGCACAGTGCCACGGACGTAGCCGCGCAGCCCGGGATCGGGCTGTTCGGCCTCCGCCTGCTCCCGCTGACGGCGTCCGGCGATCTCGGCCGCGGCGTCCAGGGCGGCCTCGTCGACGGCCAGCCGACCCCGGCCCTGGGCGACGACCAGGCCTTCGCGCAGCAGTCGGCCGATCGCCGGGGCGGCCTCCGGGGCGGCGAGCCCGGTCGCGGCGAGAATCTCCGCGGACGTCGACGAGCCCAGGGCTATGGCCGAGAAAACCCGCCGCAGAGCGGAGTCGGAAAGGAGAACGGTGAATGTCTCGGGCGTCATCGTCCCCGCCGCTTGATCTTGATGTTTTCCAGGTCGGTGCAGACGGACCGCAGATCGCGCACATCGGCGCCGAGGTCCCGGACGGCGGCCGTGGCCAGTTCCTCGGCCCCGGCGATGACCTCGTCGATCTTGTCCTCGGCGTCGGCCTTCACGACACAGCGGAAGGTGAAGGTGAGCAGGGTCCGCTCATAGGTGACGGTGCCCTCCTCGGTGAACTTCGACTGGAACAGATCGTGCTTGTCGGCCACGGCCAGCAGCTTGGCGCGCTGCTCGTCGTCGAGCGGCGCGAATTTGCCGTAGACGATGATCTGGTAGTTCTTGCGGGGCATGGTGGTGCACCTCCGGGGTCGGGGGAACGGGGACGGTCAAGACGCGCCCAGCCGCCGCGGTTGCCGCGGCAGCAGGAACAGCAGGCAGATCACCGCGGCCAGGCCTGCGGACGCCCAGTAGAGCGCTTCGCTGAAGGTGGCGATGAACGTCCCGGAGTTGATGTCGGTCAGGGCGTTTCCGATCGCGGTCTGCTGGGCGGGGTCATCGGCGCCGAGGGCGCGGCAGGTCTCGGGCACGGCGGTGAGGTCGGCCTGGCTGTGGGCGTCGACGGCGCAGGCGCGGATTGCGTCCTGCTGCGAGGCGACGGCCGGGACGCTCGCCAGCACCCGGTCGGCTTGCGTGCCCGCATGGGAGGCGAGGCCGGAGAAGAAGATCGCACCGATGACGGCCACGCCGAGGGCGGCGCCGAGCTGACCGGCCGCGTTGATCAGGCCGGACGCCGCGCCGGCCTCCCGCGGCTCGACATCGTTGATGGTCATGCCGGTCAGCGGGGCCAGCAGCATGCCCATGCCGGAGCCGAGCAGCAGCATCGGGACGACGGCGTGCCAGGAGGTGATCCCGGCCCCGGCCAGGTGGGCGATCCACGCGTACAGCAGGAGCCCGGCCATCATCAGCAGCGCCCCGGCGAACAGGCAGTTGCGTCCATAGCGGGGGAACAGCTTGCGGACGGCGAAGTTGCCGGCGATCGGGACGCCCAGCGAGAACGGGATCGCGGTGAGACCGGTGTGCAGCGCCGACCAGCCGAGACCGCCCTGCAGATAGAGCGTCCAGCTGAGGAAGAAGCCGGCCGGGATGCAGCTGAACAGCAGCTGGGCGCCGACCCCGGCACCGAAGGTCCGGATCTTGAACAGGGAGAGGACGACCAGTGGCGATCCGTCCTTGGCGGTCTTGTACCGCTCGTAGTACACGAACGCCACGAGGACCGGCACGGAGGCGATGAGCGAGGCGATGCTCCAGGCCGGCCAGCCGAGTTCGCGACCGCGCAGCAGGGGCAGCAGCAGCAACAGCAGGCCGGTGGTCACCAGCACCATGCCGACCGGGTCCAGCCGGGTGGCGCGGGGCGACTTCGACTCGCGCATCCACATCGCGCCGGCGATCAGGGCGGCCACGCCGAACGGCAGGTTGACCAAGAAGACGGTCCGCCATCCCAGGCCGCCAGGATCCCAGGAGATCAGCACGCCGCCCAGCAACGGTCCGGCGACGATGGCCAGGCCGATCATGCTGGCGTACAGGCCGACGACCCGGCCGATCTCCTCCGCCGGGAAGGTCACATAGATGATCGCCAGGACCTGCGGCACCATGATCGCGGCGGCGATGCCCTGCAGGACCCGGGAGACCACCAGGACTTCGGCGCTGGGTGCGAAGGCGCACAGGGCCGAGGCCACGACGAAGCCGGCGACGCCGAACAGGAAGGCTCGCTTGCGGCCGAAGATGTCACCGAGACGGCCGCCGGTGATCAGGGTGACCGCGAAGGACAGGGTGTAACCGACGTTCAGCGCCTGGACGGCGGCCGAGGAGGCGCCGATGTCCTCCTGGATGCTCGGGATCGCCACGGTGACGATGTTGACGTCGAGCAGGTCCATGAAAGTCGCGGCAAGCAGGACGATCAGCGCCAGCCAGCGCTTGGGGTCCGGACCGTCGGCGGCGACGGGCGGTCCGAGAGCCGCCTCCGCCGTCGTCGACTTCGCTTCCTCGCTCATGGGGGGTACTCCAGTTCTTCGGTATGGCGTGGCCGGGAGAAGGGACCGGCCGACGGCTCAGGGGGTGGTGCCGCTCTCCGGGGCGGGCGGACCGGTGGGTTCGGTGGTCCCGGCGCGGGCCAGCGCGGTCCACGACCGCATCAGCAGATCCACCACGTCCATGACGCCCCCGGCCGGGCTCTCGCCGGCCGAGAGCACGCGCTGGATGGAGAGCCCGTCGTCCAAGGCGTGCACGATCAGGGCAAGCAGCTCCACCGGCGCGGGCGGGGTGACCGAGCGGGCGGCGAAACCCTGCGTGAGGGCCTGGGCCATCGCCTCGCGGGAACGGCGCTCGCGGTCGGCCAGCACGGACAGCACTGCCGGATCGCGCATGCCGTAGAGCCACAGCTCGGTGCGCAGGGCCAGCCAGCTCGCGAAGTTCTTGTCCCGCTCGCGGTGCCAGTTGCGCAGGTGCTCGATCGTCTCCTCGAACGAGTCGGCGTTGGCGCTGAGTGCCTGGACCTCGGCCAGTTCCCGCTCGGTGCGCTGCTCCAGGAGGGCCAGGATCAGCTGTTGCTTGCCGTCGAAGTTGCCGTAGAAGGCGCCCCGGGTGTACCCGGCGCGTTCCACGATCTGTTCGACCGAGGTGCCGTTGACGCCGCATTCGGCGAACAGGTCGGCAGCTGCCTGCAGCAGCTCCTGGCGCGTGATTTCCCGGCTCTCTTGCCGGGTGAGTCGTTTGCTGATGATCGGCCTCCTTCCGAGAACTCGGATACAGTATCGCATTCTGATACAGTCCTGCATCTGAATATCGCATGGTTCAACCCGGGGTGTGCCCCGCCGCTCGCCGGCGGCCCCCGTCAAGACCCGGATCAGCGTTGTGAAGCTAGCGAATGGGGATGTTGGTGACCGGAACATTCGATTGGACGGACGTCGAGTTCGACCTGTCCGACGTCAATTTCGTGACCGACCGCGAGGCGGGGGAACGCTGGACAGGAGCGCCCCGACCGGTGTGCCCGGGCCGCTTCTCCGACGGCAACGACGTCTACGTCGTCACCCGTTACGAGGCGGTCCGCAGCCTGTTCGCCGATCGCCGGGTCAGCAACCACCCGCCGGAGGGCGTCCACCTCGACAGCATGCGCCGCCGCGGCGTGCCCGAGGAACTGCTCAAGTACTTCGACTCGACGATCATGACGATGGTGCCGGAGGACCACCAGCGCGTGCGGTCCCTGATCGACCGGGCGTTCTCGGTGCGCCGGGTCAAGTCCCTGCGCCCCCGGATCGAGTTGCTCGCGGACCAGCTGCTCGACCGGATGGACCCCGAAGGCGAGACGGACCTCGTCGCCGAGTACGCCCACCCGATCTCCACCACGGTCATCTGCGAACTCCTCGGCGTCGACGACGAGTACCGCGACCAGTGGCTGAAGTGGTCCGAGGCGTTCACCACTTTCGTCCGCCCCGACCCGGAGATCCTGCCGCCCGCGCTGCACGGCATGGTCGACACGGTCATCCGGCTGATAGGCGCGCGCCGCGCCCAGCCCGGCGACGACCTGATCTCCGACCTGGTCCAGGTCAGCGACGAGACCGAGAAGCTCGACGAGGTCGAACTCGTCGCTCTGGTCCTGGTTTTGGTGCAGGCCGGCCTCGACACGGTCCGGCACTCGATCTCGCTCAGCTTCTTCAACCTCCTGACCCACCCCGACCAGCTGGAGCTGGTCAGGACGCAGCCGGAGAACACCGTCCGGGCGGTGCGCGAGCTGATGCGCTACTCCGGCCCGATCAAGATGGCCTTGCCGCGCTTCGCCGCGGAGCCGATCGAGATCGACGGGGTGACCATCCCCAAGGACGGCCAGATCCAGCTCGTGGTCGGCGCCGCAAACAACGACCCGGAGCGCTTCACCAACCCGCGCGTCCTCGACGTCACCCGCGCCGACAACCCGCAGCTCAGCTTCGCCGCCGGCGACCACTTCTGCCCCGGGGCGTCGCTGGCCACGGCGGAGACCGAGATCGCGCTGAACAAGCTGTTCGCGCGCTTCCCCGACGTGCGTCTGGCCGCCGACCCCGACGACGTCGGCCCGCGCTTCCTGAAAGCCGTCACACGACTGCCCGTCCGGCTCGTGTGACCACCGTTTCCATGCCCGACAACGACCAGCAGGATGAGTTGTGTTGCAAACAGTATTAGGAACGCAGTACCTGACCCCTCTGCGTGAGGGCGGATCGCTGCCCGGCTTGGTGGAAGCCGACAACGACGGCGTCTACGTCGTGAAGTTCCGTGGCGCCGGCCAGGGCACTGCGGCCCTGGTCGCGGAGATCGTCGTCGGCGAGCTCGGCCGGCGACTCGGCATCCGCGTCCCCGACCTCGTCACCGTCGACATCGACCCGGAGATGGCGCGCCGCGACCCCGACCAGGAGATCCAGGAGCTGCTGCGGGCCAGCGCCGGCGAGAACCTGGGCATGGACTTCCTGCCCGGGTCGGTCGGTTACGACGGTGTCGGGTGGGAGCCGCCCGCCGAGGAGGCCGCCAGGATCTACTGGCTGGACGCGCTGACCGCCAACGTCGACCGCACCTGGTCCAACCCCAACCTGATCATCTGGCACCGCCAGCTCTGGGCCATCGACCACGGTGCCGCACTGCTGTTCCAGCACTCCTGGCCGGCCGTCGCCGCTTGGGCCGAGCGCCGGTACGACCTGTCCCAGCATGTGCTCGCCGACCTGGTCGCCTCCCTCGACCCGGCCGTGCTGGCCAAACTCGACGCCGAGCTCGCCGAGACGGTGACCGCCGAGGCGCTGACCGAGATCACCGCCCTGGTCCCGGACAGCTTCCTGCTGGGCATGAACTCCGTTCCCCAGGACGCGAATCCGGCCGACCTGCGGCAGCGCTACGTGGACTACCTGCTCACCCGATGCGCCGGCGCCCGCGCGTGGTGGCCGGAGGAGGACGCATGACCACCGTCACGCCGTCCGTCCTCAGCTTCGACTACGCCCTGCTGCGTGCCGTCCCGCGAGTCGACCGCAGCGAGCAGATCAACGTCGGGGCGCTGCTCTACTGCCCCGGTGCGGACTTCCTCGGCGCCGCGGTCCATATCGACGCCGATCGGCTTCGCGCGCTCGACCCCGACATCGACATCGACATGGTCACCGCGGCCCTGGACACCATCCGCGCGGTGTGCGCGGGCGGCCCCGAGGGCGGTCCCGCCGGGGCCGGCACGCGCGGGGCGCGCTTCGGCTGGCTCACCGCACCCCGCAGCACCGTGATCCAGACCAGCCCCGTGCACGGTGGACTCACCACCGATCCGGCCGCCGAGCTCAAACGCCTGATGGGACGGCTCGTGCACTGACCCGGGCGGCGGCCCGCCGGTCCCCCTGCTTCCGCAGTCGCGTACACGGAGGAGCACAGATGCAAGACATCATCAGCGCCGTTCTCGACCCGGACACCAGGCCGGAGGACTTCGCCGCACTGCCGGTTCCGGAGAGCTATCGCGCGGTGACCCTGCACGCGGACGAGGTCGAGATGTTCGCCGGAGTCGCGGCCGAGGACCGCGATCCGCGCCGGTCGGTGCATCTCGACGAGGTCGCCGTTCCCCAGGTCGGGCCCGGCGAGGCGCTGGTGGCGGTGATGGCCAGCTCGATCAACTACAACACCGTGTGGTCGTCGCTGTTCGAGCCGTTGCCGACCTTCACGTTCCTGGCCCGGTACGGCCGCCGCTCACCCCTGGCCCGTCGTCATGACCTGCCCTACCACGTCATCGGCTCCGACCTGTCCGGAGTCGTGCTGCGTACCGGGCCCGGCGTGTATGCGTGGAAGCCCGGCGACGAGGTCGTCGCGCACTGCCTGTCGGCCGAGTTGGAGGCACCCGACGGGCACAGCGACACGATGCTCGACCCGGACCAGCGCATCTGGGGTTACGAGACCAACTTCGGCGGCCTGGCCCAGCTGGCGCTGGTCAAAGCGAACCAGCTGATGCCCAAGCCGGCGCACCTGACATGGGAGGAGGCCAGTACGCCCGGTCTGGTCGCCTCCACCGCGTACCGGCAGCTGGTTTCCCGCAACGGCGCCCAGATGAAGCAGGGCGACAACGTGCTCATCTGGGGCGCATCCGGCGGGGTGGGGGCGTTCGCGACGCAGTTCGCGCTGGCCGGCGGCGCGAAGCCGATCTGCGTGGTGTCCAGCCCGGCCAAGGCCGCCGTCTGCCGGGCGATGGGCGCCGTCGCGGTCATCGACCGTGCCGACGAGGGCTACACGTTCTGGAAGGACGCATACACCCAGGACCCGGCGGAATGGAAAAGGTTCGGCCGCCGGATCCGGGAGCTCACCGGCGGGGAGGATCCCGACATCGTCTTCGAACATCCCGGCCGGGACACCTTCGGCGCCTCGGTGTACGTCACCCGCAAGGGCGGCACCATCGTGACCTGTGCATCCACTTCCGGCTACCGCCACGAGTACGACAACCGCTACCTGTGGATGTCGCTCAAACGGATCGTCGGATCGCATTTCGCCAACTACCGGGAGGCGTGGGAGTCCAACCGCCTCATAACCAAAGGCAAGATCCACCCCACCCTCTCCCGAACGTACGCCCTGGAACACGCCGGTCAGGCAGTCGACGCCGTGTACCGCAACCGGCACATCGGCAAGGTCGGCGTGCTGGCCCTGGCACCGCACGAGGGGCTGGGCGTCCGCGACACCGCGATGCGCGACAAGCATCTCGACGCGATCAACCGCTTCCGGAAGACGGAGTCGCCCCGAGACCGTGAACTCGTATGACCGGCGATCCCCCGCTGAACGAGGAGACACCACGTGCCCGTACGCGATGGCGCTCTCCACGTCGTGAGCGACCTCTACATCAAGGAGGTCTTCGACCTGCGCCCCCGCCGCGCTCATCCGCGACCTGAACTGCTGCGCCCGGTCTACCAGCAGACCGCGACGTACGGGCACTTCGGCCGGGAGCTGCCGGACCTGAAATGAGAGAGCACCGAGCGCGCCCAGAGCCTCAAGGACATCGCGTCCTGACCGCACGCCTTCATGGAGGGGAAACAAATGACCGACAAAAACCTCGTCACGGTCCGCTCCGACGCCGATCTCGACCGAGTCTGCAATCTCCTCGAACAGGATGGTGCAGTCGTCGTGGAGGAGTTCCTGGACCCCGACACCCGACAGGCCCTCTGGGCCGACCTGGGTCCCGCGCTGGAGAAGTTCGGCTACGGCGACAATGAATTCTCCGGCCACAAGACCAAACGGATGTCCTCGCTGTTCGCCCGTAGCCGGCACATGGCCGCCGTTGCGCTGCACCCGTTGTTCCTCGGTGCTGCCCGCCGACTCATTCAGCAGCCCGTGCCGGTGTGGTTCAGCGGTCAGCAGGTGAACATCTCACCCAACATCCAGGTGAGTGCAACCCAGGTGATCCAGATCTGGCCCGACGAGGGTGCGCAGTGGCTGCACCGCGACGATACCTCTCACCTGCGGCCCTACCCCGCGCCCACCACCCGGGTCCAGGTCATGGTCGCGATGACCGATTTCACTGCGGAGAACGGCGCGACCATGACGATCCCGGGAAGTCACCGCTGGGACGACGAGCGGGCACCGCAGCGCGACGAGGCGGTGCCGGCCGAGATGCCGGCCGGATCCGCGCTGATCTGGCTCGGCGGTCTCTATCACGGTGGCGGGCGTAACGCGTCTACCGAGCCGCGTACCGGGCTGACCCTGTCGTATATCGCCGGCAACATGCGACAGGAGGAGAATCAGTATCTGGCGGTGCCGATGGATGTGGTCCGCGAGTACCCCGAAGAGTTGCAGCGTCTGCTGGGCTACGACGTCTGTCCTCCATTCCTCGGCTGGTACGAATCCAGTAACCCGCACACCCTGCTCGCCGAGCGCGCCGGTTGACGAGTTTCCCGTGTCGGCCGTCATCCGCCTTCGACTTCCGAGCCACGTCGCACCTCCTGGGTAACCGTTTTCAGGCTCGAAGTGGGAGGAGTACATGGGCAGGATCAGTGAGACCGACCGGACGCGAAACGAGGAAGCGATCCGGGCCGCCATGGATCGGCTCCTTCGCGGCGAACTCCCGCCTGGCGGACGATGCGACCTTAAGACCCTCGCAGCCGAGGCTGGAGTGACCCGCACCGGTTTCTATCCGAAGAAGGACCGTGATGGCAGCGTCAGAGAAGGGCCCTACCAGCACCTCGGCGACGAGTTCGTACGACGCCTGGTGGCTCTCCGGGAGGCCGGGAAGATGCCGGACCCCAGAGACGCTCAGATCGAGCGTCTGAAGGCCCAGAACGCCGAGCTGAAAGAGCGCGTCGCCGACAGGGATAGGACCATCGAAGACTGACTCAGTTCAAAAAGCTCGCGTTGTCCCGGCTTGCCGCCCAGCATGGGTAAATTACCCATTTGCGCGGCATTCTGCCTGACGCCCGCCTCATCGTCGTTCCCCGCGGCTCCACACCCATCGGGTCCAGTAGCTGACGCGTCAGGTCCGGTTGTAGCCCGTGCCTGCCTTGACGCAGGTCAAGGCAGGCACGCAGATGGCCGGCGCACTCCTAATGCGCCTGCCTAGGATGCGTCGCGCGGTGGCGTCCGAGGCTAGCGATCCCGCAAACAGCTTCCCCGGACAGGCTCCAAAAAGGCAAGTTCAACCTGGGACACCCTGGAACGCATTTGGCGCGTAGGTCGCTCCGCTCTGCGCGGCAATGACCGTGACCAGTGCAAACGGCCACCAAGCGGTCTTTGGGACAGCTTGGAACGACCTTTTGAACCCCGGATTCCGGTTGGTCCACAGCATGCACAGTGGGGCAGTATCTATTGCATACGCCGCACCACTGAGGGCTCCTAACCCTGTCTGCGTGGTACGCGGTGGCGTCCGAGGAAGCCGTCCGTTCTAGAAAGGCTCTGTCGTGAGTCGAGTTGTCCCTCGTATCGGTCCGACGATCCGCCGTGTCCGAAAATTCGGCATTGTTGCTGCCGTGGTAATCGTCGTGATTTTTGCTTTCTGCTCCACGACTTGGGAAATCCCTTCCATGGTCGAGATTGAGTTGATCACAGCAGTGATCAGCATGGTTTCTGCCCTGATTGGACTTCTCGTGGTGCTGGCACCTCGGTCGAAGTCCCAGGTCGCCTGACGAGTTGATCGATGGGGCATCACGTTGAGAAATCGACGGCTCCAACGCACAGTTTGCGCGATGTGGCGCGACAGCTAGAGCTGTCGCGCCAGCAAGCTGCGCTTTCTTATGGCCGGCTGTCCGCGATGACCGGATATGGCAAGTCTACTTTGCACCGGGCTTTGACCGGTAAACGCTGTCCGTGGGAAGTCGCCGAAGCCATCGCGAAAGCGTGCGGAGCGAAGGTAGACGAAATAGAGAGGGAATGGCTTGCGGCACAGAGTCATCTTTCGCCGGCACCGGCTCAGCCTAACCCTGACGCAATCAATACGTGGAGTGATCTCTACTCGGCAATGAAAGTGCTGCTGGCCAAAAGTGGGTTAAGCCTGCGGCAACTTGAACTTCGGGCAGGTTCGGGAAGGTTACCGAGAACCACAGTGAACGAGGTCCTGCGAGGTCATCGTCGGCCTCGCGAGGAAATGCTGCTCGATTTCGTCCGAACACTGGATGGAGAAGGCGAATTATCCACGTGGGGGGCGGCTTGGCAGAGGGCCCACGCCAGCCGCAGTAGCGGCTGGACACGATCGCACGAGCCGATTCTCGTCACACCCTCAGCCCGCGTTCTGAGCGCCCTGGGAGACATCGACATGAGCGAGGTGAACTGCTTTGCCGAGCTAGTGGATAACGCCATTGATGCCTGGGCGGCTGACAGCGAATTGATGGGCGCAATACCTAGGATATCGATCCATTTCGAGAGGGATGCCGCGCGGCGCCGGCAGGACATAGTTATCATCCGGGACAACGGCCCAGGAATGGATCGCGAAACTCTGACGAGCGCCGTGGCCCTATCGTGGGTGGGGCGCGCCAGGCAGGCAGGGTTGGGCCTGGGCTTCAACATAGCCACTGCCCGGCTAGGGCGGTACATCACAGTCCGAAGCGCCAAGATCGACAGCCCTGCGTGGACGGTACTTACGATCGATCTCTTAGGCATGAGTCAAAGCGGTAAATGGGATTTGCCGGTGATGACCCAGGAGAAAATCGAGTCGGACGACCATGGCACCGAAATCACGATCAGAGGCCTGCGGGAACCTTGGCAGGAATCCAAGGGGGGCGCGCTACGGAGACATTTGGGGGATCTGTATAGCTATCCGATCAGATCGGGCATGTTGGCGATCGAGGTGAACGGGCGTCAGGTGGGACCTCGCCAGCCCTGCATCTGGGGAGAAACTCGCTCGGTCTCTAGGCGTGGCGGGCCCGTCGGCGCGATGGTGAAAATCGACGTGCCGCTTAGCGATGCAGCGCTTTGCCTCGATTGCCAACACTCCAACCCGGCGAACTCGGAAGCGTGTTCGTGGTGTGGGAATTCCGGCCTCATGGTACAGCGGCGGAAAGTGTGGGGTTGGATTGGCGTCCAGCGATATCTGGACTCAAGCGATTACGGGATCGATTTCATACGCAACGGTCGGAAGATTCTCAGGCGCGACAAGAGCCTCTTCAGCTGGGAGGATCCGGATACGCATAGCAGTCAACTGGAATATCCGTTGGAAGTTCCCGGGAATCGGGGGCGGATCGTTGGAGAGGTTCACTGTGACCACGTCCCTGTGAGTTACAGAAAGGACGACTTCAATCGTGATAGCGCCGAGTGGCGAGCAGTTGTGGGCATCGTGCGCGGCGAAGGTCCTTTGAGGCCACTTTACGGCCGAAAGTATGGTTATCCAGTGAACGATAGTCCGCTGGCTGTAATCTTCAGGGCGTTTTATCGCAATGATCCGGGCCTCAAATGTCTAATTCCTGGCGACGGGATGAGGGCGATTCACTCGCAGGCTGCCGAATGGGCGCGTCTCTTTCATGGCGGAGTGCCGGAATATCAAAGTGATGAAGCGTGGTACCGGGCGGCTCAAGTGCATGATCAGATTCGTACTTCGGGAGGATCCGGCCTGGAACCCCCTGCTCATGAGATCGGTGGGTTGATCTGACGTCGAATGGTTGTGTCGGGAGCGGCTCGCTTTGGGGTGTGACCGAGGTACGCGCCAAAGGGGCAACGAAATGATCTTGAAGCCCTGAGGGCTCGGCCCCCCCCATTTCAGAGGGACACGCGCGCTGTTCTGCCAGCGGCAGAACACCGGCCGGACCGGGCTCGACGATCACTACAGTCCAGTCTCATGACGGCGATTACGACGCGTACGGTCGAGTACCCGG
This sequence comes from Streptomyces sp. CA-210063, assembly GCF_024612015.1. Taxonomy (NCBI): domain Bacteria; kingdom Bacillati; phylum Actinomycetota; class Actinomycetes; order Kitasatosporales; family Streptomycetaceae; genus Streptomyces; species Streptomyces sp. CA-210063. The sequence goes on along the minus strand of NZ_CP102512.1, from coordinate 71,829 downwards.
CGGACGGTTTGACGATGATCGGGCACCTCGCGCTCCCGGCCGGAATCGACCGCCGACCCGCGGTGCTGCTCGGACCAGAGGGCATGGGGCTCAGCGACGTCGAGCGCCGCCGGGCCGATGCTCTCGCCGAGCTGGGATATATAGCGCTGGCCTTCGACCTGCACGGCGGGCGCTATTTGGGCGACCCCGAGGAGATGCTGGCCCGTTGCATACCACTGCTCTCTGATCCCGACCGGATGCGGGGCATCGGCCATGCGGCGCTCGATGTGTTGCGCACCGAACCGCGGACCGACCCCGACCGGATCTCCGCCATCGGCTACGGCACCGGAGGCGCCGTCGGGCTGGAACTCGGGCGCGACGGCGTCAACCTGCGCGCGATCGGGACAGTCAACGCACTGACCACGGGCCGACCGGGCGAGGCAGCGCGCATTCGCTGCCCGGTGTGGGCCGGCGTCGGGTCGGAAGACCCGATCATGCCGCCCGCACAACGGAACGCGTTCACCGCCGAGATGCAGGCCGCAGGCGTCGACTGGCGCCTCGCGGTCTACGGCGGCGCCTTGCACGCCTTCCACCACCCGCCGGTCGACCACCCCACGGTCCCCGGCGTCGGCTACCACCCACAGCACGCGCAGCGAGCCTGGCGCGACGTCGTCGACCTGCTCGCCGAGTGCCTGCCCGTGAAGGAGGATCTGGGGGCATGACCCAGGCGAACATGCTGGCGCTAGGCCTGGTCGGCGTCGGGCACTGACAGTCTCCTCTCCTCAAGTCCGCACAGCAGAACCACATTCGGGCGGATACTCGATCGCGGAGACGTATTCACAACTGCCGGAGTAATACCGGATTTACTGCGACGGAGCCCCTGCCGTGATCGTCGCGATCTGCGGGGGTCCGTTCCGGCCGCCAGGGCGAGGTGTACGCATTCACTGCGGCTTCACTGTGCTGGCCACGTGCGAAGTCGCATCAAGATCAACTCATCGCCCCTTTGGTGCGTATCTCGGCTGTACCCCGCTTTGAGTCTCAGGGCGCGACCTGGACGGTGATCAATCACCGCAAAGGTGGCATTCGACAGGTTCGTCATCGAGACACTGATCTCCGGAACTACGCAACACGACTCTCCGCCCCGAACCTGATGAAAGAGACATGACCAGCGCGGGGACACGCTCACTGCTGAAACAAGCGCGGCCACATCCCCGGATCATGCTCCAGCAGCCCCGCATACAGATACGCCGGGAAGTGCGCCTTCAGATACGCGGACTGCAGGGCGGGGACGGCGAAGGCCACCGCGTGCGCGCGGCAGAAGCCGTACGCGCCGAAGGAGGCGATGATCTCCCACACCTCGTGCACCGCCGTGGCGTAGCCGCGCTCACCGGCCGTGCGACGGAACCACATCTCGACCTTCGGCAGCCGGTCGGGGTCGGCCAGGGCGCGGCGGGCGACGTCGCCGGCAGTGCGGTCGCAGCCGGTCATCGTCGTGAGGATCGCGATGATCTGCTCGTGCCAGATGCCCACGCCGTACGTATCGGACAACACCGACTCCAGGTCCGGGTGCGGGTAGGTCGGGGTGGCGCCGTGCCGGGCCGCGATGAAGAGAGCGGGCATGCCTCCGGAGACGGGGCCGGGCCGGAAGAGGCTGATGTCGGCGATGACGTCCTGCATGTGCCGGGGCTGCAGACGGCCCACCAGATCCTGCTGGCCAGGACTTTCGAGCTGGAAGAGGCCGACGGTGTCCGAGGCCCGGATCATCTCGAAGGCCTGTCTGTCGTTGAGGTCGACGTGGTCGGGGTTGTCGAGATCGATCGCGCGGCCGGTGGTGCGGCGGATCTCGGCGACCGCGTGCGCCATCGCGGACTGCATCCGAACACCGAGCACGTCGAGCTTGAGCAGCCCGAGGTCTTCGACGTCCTCCTTGTCGGCCTGCACCATCGGATACCCGGCCGGGGTCGGCTGCACCGGCAGCCGGTCCAGCAGCGCCGCGTTCGAGATGATCACCCCGCACGGGTGCATGGCGTACCCGCGCGGCAGCGCGTCCAGGCCCTCGGCAAGCTCCCACAGCGGCCCGAACTTCCCTGCCTGCGCCGAGAGTTGCCGCAGCTCCGGCAGCTCGGCCAGCGCGCCGGCCTGCACGGTCTTCCCGGCAACCGGCGCCCTCGCGCCAAGCACGTGACCCCATCCGTCACCGACCTGGTGGAGCGGAACTTCACCCGTCACGCCCGGGACCAGCTATGGGTCACGGACATCACCGAGCACCCCACCTTTGAGGGCAAGGTGTACTGCGCGGTCGTCCTGGACACGTTCTCGCGGCGTGTGGTGGGCTGGTCGATCGACGCCTCACCCACCGCGGCACTGACGACCAACGCCCTGGCCATGGCCATCGGCAACCGTTCCCCGCGGCCGGGTGGCACCATCATCCACTCCGATCACGGAGTGCAGTTCGGGTCCTGGGCGTTCACCCAGCGCGCGAGGGCATCCGGGCTGCTGATGCCGAAGGCGCGGCGGAGTTGCGCCATGTCGTGACGATCGCGTTCCGAGGGCTCGTAGCCCTGGTGGAAGTAGACCTGCTGTTCGGCGGACAAGCACGGGACTGGCGTCCCGTGGATGGTGCCTGTCACGAAGCATGAGGACGGGTAGGTGAAGGGACGCTCGGGTTCGGGTGATGCCTGCACTGCTGAGCCGTCGTCGGCGAAGACCAGCGGGTGGAGGTCGATCTCTCGTCCGTCCGGTGCCGTCACGACGAATCGGATGGGCCTCCAGTTCAGGGTCTCAACGAAACCGGCCTCCTGGAGGGCAGTCAACACGGCGTTTTCCTGGTCCTGGCGGTGCATCAGGTCCAGGTCGCGGTGGTCTCGCGTCTGCTCGCCGATCAGAGAGTCGATCCCCCATCCTCCGCCGATCCAGACGTCCGCCTTCGCCTGTCGTAGCAGGGCGAGGACGAACAACACGTCGTCAGCTGTCATCACCTGACGCAGGCTAGAAGCGTCCGCCCAAGGCCGCGAACGTTTTCCTGTCCTTCAGCCTTCCGCTGGCGACCGCACTGTGACTGGTCGAGATGGATGGCACCGGCTCAGCGGCCGACCTGGGCTTCAGTAGCTCAGTGGTCACGCTGCTTGTCACCAGATGGTCGGTCTTGTTGTCACCTGCTGCGGCTTGTCAGCTCAGTTGTCACCGAAGCGGACGGCGATTCCACTGCTCGAAAAAGGTTCCACCGGACGGTCAGAAGCTCCAGCTGTAGAGGCCACCACCCGTGCTCACCGCCGACGCCGCGAGCCGGGCAACTCCCTGCAGTACCGCCAGTAGATCATCGTCGGTCATATCGTCCCCGTCGGCAGATTTGAGTCTCGTGGTCCAGCGACCTGCTAGCTCCTCCAGTTCGGTGGGGCCGGCATTGGCCAACGCCCGGGTCAACCGCTGCGGTAGAGCGAATACCTCAACGCCATCGTTCAAGGGGGCGGTGACCCAATCCGGCCACGACCACCCAAGGAGCTGCTCAAGCGGCGGGACCTCGGCCGAGGGCTCCTCGAAGTACATGTCCCACTCGGCGATGGCACTGTCTGGCTCGATGAAACGGCAGGTCACAGACTCAAAGGCCCGACCAGGTCCCTGCAGGCGCGTCGCAGCGGCAGTCTCGTCGTCGGGAGCGAGGAAGAACACTATGTCGTGGGCCATCTCGGCATCATGGCAGCCCGCCGTACTGGCGCCGGTGACAGGTATCGCGACCAGTCACACGCACCCTCAGTCACCAGATCTTCGCCCGCCAACCAGAATTCAAATCCGCCAACTAACAATCAAAGTCACAGGTCCCGGCCTCCGCTCTGTCAGCTACTGCACTTGATTGGGTGATGTCGGGACCGGTCGACCGGCCTGAGTCGCCCGTCTCGCGGGCCTTTGGGTGTTGCCGGGCTGTCCGTCGGGAGAGGATCCTCCCGTGAGTCAGCCCCTGCCGCAGTTGCCGAAGCCCGAGTTCGTCTTGGTCTCCATTGAGGCCCCACCCGAGGTGCCCACCCAGATCGCTGTCGATCTCAGGGAGACTGGCATCCCAGGCGGGTTCATCGGATACGAGTACCGGCCGCTGAGCGAGCCGGTGTACTTCGGAGGCATCGGTGAGCGGGGGCTGGTCGCCATCGCGACGAGTGGCCTGTTTGGACGCATCGCCGTCGACGTGGCCAGTGGTCACCTGGTGCAGATTCCCATGACCGAGTCAGCGACAGTCAGTCACGTGAACAGAGACCTCGGCGCCTTCAACCGATCCGTCGCGGCCGTGATCGCACGCTTCCCGTTCTATGCAGAGGGCGACGAGGAGAGATGCGAGGAGGTGGCGGAAGAGCTGCGCGATCTCGTCTCCCGCATCGACGAGACTGCTCTCGTTCACGACGGGTTCTGGGAGACCTTCTGCGACGACGTGGCGATCGGGGACTACGCGGACTGGGATGGGTGATCTGGGACTGGTCCCCGCTCCGGTCAGCCGTCCAGGCTCAGGCCGGTGGCAGCGATGCAGCCGTCGACGAGGTCGGGGCGGTACTGGATCCCCTTGAGTCGACGTTTCGCGGCTCTGGTGATCTCACCGAGGTCCGCGGCAGCCAGGTTGCCCAGGTCGCGCTTGACCAGCGCCCAGATGCCCTCGGTCGGATTGAGGTCAGGGGCGTAAGCCGGGAGTTGGAACATGGTCAGCCACTCGGCATTCGCGTCGATGAATTCCTTCATACCGGCGGTCAGGTGGAGGCGGACGTTGTCCCAGACCAGCACGATCGGGCCCCCGAGCTGGGTACGAGCGCGGACGACCAGGTCGCGGAAATCCCGCCAGCCGAAGCCCTTCGGCTCGTCCTTACGGCCCCGATACTCGCGGATCGCATAGATGAGCCGGGACCGCCGGCCCGGCTTGAAGCAGGCCATGCCCGCCATCGACACCCGCCCGGAGCCCCGGCCCCGCACCCGCACGACCGGGGTCTGACCCACCCGACCCCAGGTCCTGGCACGCGGCGGAGTCATCGACTGCCCGGCCTCGTCCTCAAAGACGATCCAGGCGCCGCGCTCCGCCGCGATGCTCTTACCCGCGGCCAGGTCTCCTGCACCGGCAGGCGTGGCCGCCCGCCTTGCTGAGGCGATGGCCCGGGCTGGCGTGCAAGGGTAACCGGCCGGATTAGGTCGACGACCGGCCCATCGCCGTCACCGGAAGCGACGACAACACCGTCCGCGTATGGGACCTCACCACACGTCCTGTCCCCTCCGCGTCGTGGCCGTCCACGGTGTGGGCTATCACGCTGGCCGTTCCATAGGTGTGGCTCCTTTGGAGGGGCGAGCGTACCCAGGTGCGTTCCGCTGGTGGCGGGCTCTGCCCTGGGCCCGGCGGTCAGCGGTAGTAGGGCTCGACCGCGGCCCGTACCTCGTCGAGCAGCGCGGGGCCGTCCTGCGGCACGGGCGGTCGGCTGCTGCCCGGCCTGATGTCCAGGAGCTGTTCGTTGGACAGGGCGAACACCACTCGCCGCAGTCCTGCCCATTGGATGACGGCATTGCACATCCCACACGGCTGGCAGCTGGTGTACATGGTGGTGCCTGCCGCCGTCTGCGCGTCGAGTTCTCTTGCGGCCCACCTCGCCAATTTGAGTTCCGGGTGTGCGGTGACGTCGTTGTCGGTGAGGGTGGTGTTGTGCTCCTCGGCCAGGATCGTCCCGTCCGGTCCTGCCAACAGAGATCCAAAGGGCGGGTTGCCGCTCGTGCGTGCCTTGGCCGCGAGAGAGATGGCCTGTCGGAGGAGGGTGTGGTCGTCGGGTGTGGTCATGACTGCTCCATCGTGGTGCGGGGTGGGGTGTTGGGCGGGAGAAGGTGCACGGCCACGGTGGCGAGGGCTTGCCAGGCCGCCTGCGGGTGACATGTCGCGTGGGGGTCGCCCTGGTAGGTGTCGAGGACGACGGACTTGGCGCCCAGCAGCCGCAGTTGGTCGAGGTCGTCCATGATCTGGTCGATGGTGCCCTCACCGGCGAGCCGTCCCGCTCCGTCGACCGGTTCCTTGGTGAGTCGCAGGGCGATGCGGGGAGCCAGGGCGGGCACGGGCAAGTGTTGCTCGTCCGTGTACGTCTGCAGCCTGCCTGCGGCTTCGCGCAGCCACGGCATGGTGGGGTGCAGCGGATGCCATGCGGCTCCGAGTCGTACGGCCCGGCGCAGCCCCGCGTCGCTGTTGCCGCCGACCCACACCGGGATCCGGCGGTCTCCGTATGAGGCGGTGTCCTTCCAGGCGGCCCGGATGTCCCGCAGGTGGCTGTCGGTCAGCTGTCCGCGCTGTGAGAACGGGATGTCGAGGGCGGTGAACTCCTGCCGCGCCCAGCCCACTCCCACGCCGAGGATCAGCCGGCCGCCGCTCAGCTCATTCAGATTGGCCGCCATTCGGGCGGTGAGCAGCGGGTGCCGGTAGGGAGCGATGAGGACTGTCGTGCCGAGCTGGATACGGGTGGTGAGGCTGGCCAGCCAGGACAAGGTGGTGAAGGGCTCGTAGAAGGGGGCCGGGTAGCGCTCGGCGACATCCGGCGTAATGGCTATGTGGTCCGAGATCATCAGTAGGTCGAAGCCCAGGCCCTCCACGGTCTGGGCCCAGCTTCGCAACACTCCGGGGTCGGTGCCCGGGCCGAAATTGGGGACGTTCACTCCGATCTTCATAGGGCCCAACCCTAGGCAGGGCGTATGGGTCGCCAGAAGGGATTCTCGCCTGTTCAGAGGCGGTTCGGCCGTGGATCCGCCGGTAGAATGGGCGTATGACCGAGAGTCTCGACGTGACGGACTGGGCGATCCTGGCAGAAGTCCAACGGGACGGCCGGATCCCGTTCACCGAGCTGGCGCGGCGGGTGAACCTGAGCGCGTCGGCGACCAAGGAGCGGGTGCGTCGGCTCGAGGAGGCCGGGGTGATCACTGGGTACCGGGCGGAGGTGAACCCGGAGCGGACCGGTTACCCGGTGATGGCGGTGGTCCGGCTCAAGTACCCGGGGCCGGGAACCCGGCACCAGCCGCTGCGCCGGCTGCTGGAGGAGCGCTCGGAGATCCTGGAGTGCCTTCGCACCACCGGAGACGACTGCTACGTCATGAAGGTGGTGGCCACGTCGATGGCCCACCTGGAGGAGATCGTTGACGAGCTGGCCGAGTTCGGGAGCACCACCACCAACCTCGTCCTCAGCCGGACGCTCCCGTTGCGCGGTCCGGGGGTGCTTCGGGTGAACACCGTCAGGTAGGCGCTGACGTTGCGCAGACGCCACTCCATCGCTGGGGCCCGGCCTGGCGTCCAGCAGCGGCAACCATCAACTGCCCGTCATCCGCTGTCACATGGAGATGGGACCGAGGTCGGCGGCGGTCTGGGCCAGTGCGCGGAGGGTGGGGCCGTCGGCGGTGGATCGCCACGTGAGGGCCCAGTGCATGGTGGGGGCGTCGTGAACGGGGAGGAAGACGATGCCGGGGGGACGGTTGTAGCGGGCGGCGATCTCGCCCAGCGGGTGGACGCACTGTCCGGAGGCGACCAGGGAGAGAACCTCGTGGAAAGTCCGCGCGGCGGGCCCGCGCGGGATACGGCGGCCGAGCGGCGTACGCGTGGGGACCATGGCCGTGACCCAGTACTCGGGGGCGCCGGGGCCGAGGTCGACGACATGGTTGTCGCCGAGGTCTTCCAGCGACGCGGTGCCGCGCTCGGCCAGCGGATGGTCTGCCGCCACGGCGAGCACGCGGCCTCCGGTCAGCACGGTCGGACCGACCGTGAGGTCCGGTTCGGCCACCGGAAGCCACAGCACGTGCGCGTCGTGCTCTCCGGTGCGCAGCGCGCCGAACGGATCGCTGCCGTTGATCTCGCCGAACTGGACATCGCTGCCGGGGTGGCGGGAGCGGAAGGCCTCGATGAGGGGGCGCAGTTCGTGGCCGGCATGGCCGAACACACCCAGGCGCAGGGTCTGCCCCGTCGCCGCGCCGGCCGCTTCGGCGCGGGCGAGCCCCTCCCGGAGGAGGTCGACGGCTTGCTGGAGGTCCTCGCGCAGACGCCGGCCGACCGGGGTCAGGGCGACGCGTCGGCTTGAGCGGTCGAACAGGACGACGCCGAGGCGCCGTTCCTGCTTGGCGATGGCCTGGCTGACGCGGGCCTGGGACACATGAAGCCGCTCCGCGGTGCGGCCGAAGTGCAGTTCCTCGGCCAGGGTCAGGAAGATCTCGATGTCACGCAGCTCCATGCACAACCCCCACCCATGCATAACCGCCACATTATGAATAGCCCAAGGAACCTTACATTGTTCCGCCGGCCGCCCGCGCCGATGCTGGATCCATCACCACCAGCCAGGCGGCACGCGCCTGACGCACACATGGATGGGGAGGGAACCGATGGGCGACATGCGGGCCATCGCCGATCGCGTCGAGATAGAGGCGCTGCGAGCGGAGCTCACGGACGCGGTGATGATGCGTGACTTCGACCGCGCCGTCTCGCTGTTCACGCCCGAGGGCGCCATGCGCTGGCCGCACATCGACAAGGAGTTCGTCGGCCGCGAGGAGATCCGCGCGGGGATCGAGTGGGGCCAGTCGCTCTGGGAGTTCTTCGTGCAGAACGTCCACCCGGGCGTCATCCGGCTGGACGGCGACACCGCGGCCGGCCGGGCGCACATCCAGGAGTTCGGACGGATGCGCGACGGCAGCTCGCACCTGAACTACGCCTTGTACCACGACCGTTACGAGCGCACCGCCGACGGCTGGAAGTTCAGCGAACGCGTCTACGAGGTCCGGTACCTGGACTCCACCCCGCTCCGCGGCTCGGCGCCGCAGCGCCTCAGCTGATCCGTCCCACACGCCGTGACGGCGTGCCAAGTCGACATCTTGCGCGCCAAGTCGACATCTGGCGTGCGCATCCCTGAAAGCGGAGGAGATAAACCATGGCTGAGAACATCGAGGTCGTCGTGATCGGCGGCGGTTACGCCGGGGTCATGGCGGCCAACCGGCTGACGCAGCGCGACGACGTGACCGTGACGCTGATCAACGCCCGCCCGGACTTCGTCGAGCGCATCCGACTGCACCAGCTGGCGGGCGGGACGCACAAGGCCGTCAACGACTACCGGAAGGTCCTGGGCGAGCGCGTCCGGCTGGTGGTCGACACCGTGACCCAGATCGACGCGACGGGGCGCCGGGTGGAGCTGGCGAGCGGCGGCACGGTCGGCTACGACTACCTGCTCTACGCGGTGGGCAGCGGCAGCGCCGACCCGGGCGTGCCCGGAGCGGCCGAGTTCGCCCACCCGATCGCCACGTTCGAGGAGGCGCTGCGGCTGCGGTCGGTCCTCGACGCCGCTCCCGCCACGGCCCCTGTGACGGTGGTCGGAGCCGGTCCGACCGGCATCGAGACCGCGGCCGAACTGGCGGAGGCGGGCCGCACCGTGACCCTGGTCTGCGGCGGGCTGCTCGGGCCCTACCTGCACCCGAACGGCCGCCGCTCGGTCGCCGAGCGGCTGGCCGGCCTCGGTGTGACCGTGCTGCAGGGCCCCGACACGAAGGTCACGGAGGTGACCGGCGACACCGTGCGGCTCGGCGACGGCCGTGAGCTGTCGAGCGAGGTCACCATCTGGACCGCCGGGTTCGGCGTGCCGGACCTGGCCGCCCGCAGCGGGCTCAGCACCGACACCCTGGGCCGCCTGCTCACCGACGAGACCCTGACGAGCATCGACGACGAGCGGATCGTCGCCGCCGGGGACTCGGCGGCACCGTCGGACATGCCGTTCCGGATGAGCTGCCAGGCCGCCGGCCCACTGGGCGCACACGCCGCCGACACGGTGCTCAGCCGCATCGCGAGCAAGCGGCCCGCACCGATCGACCTGGGGTTCGCAGGCCAGTGCATCAGCCTGGGGCGCCGCGCGGGCATTTTCCAGTTCGCCCACAAGGACGACACCGCCAAGCGGCTCCACCTAGGCGGCCGGACAGGCGCCAAGGTGAAGGAGTTCGTGTGCAAGCACACCATCAAGCAGCTGGTGAACGAGGCACGCAAGCCCGGCTCCCACACCTGGGCCAAGGGCGAGCAGGGCCGCCGACTGCTGCGGGCCCAGCGCCGCGAGACGACGGCCACCGCCGAACAGTCCTGAACCACGCACCGGCAGCCGACGTGGGTCCCGGCACTCGGCTGTGTTCTTTGTGCGGCGCGGCGCAAGTTCAATAGCGACGAAGCTGTTGTAGTAGGCGGGTGTTCATTGCTGAAGAGAGTGACGCCGTAGCCAACTCCGTTGGCTGGTAGGTGTATCGGTACGACCTGGAGTGTGCCCGGCACTTCGGCGCTCGACTGATATGCGCCGGTGGTCAGCCGGTGAAGGACTCGGGGCCGAAACGGCCCCATGCGATGAAGGCGGCAAGGGCGAGGTAGATCAGGTCGCCGGCGATCGTGGCCTTCTCGCCACGGCGCAGACGCATGGTGACCGCGCAGGCGAACAGCAGAACGAGTCCGGTGGCGGCCAGCGGCACCAGCACCGGCGCGATGTCGAGCACCGCGGGCAGAATCAGGCCGACCGCAGCCAGCAGCTCGACGGCGCCGATGGCCTTGAGAGTCCCGGGGCTGAACTCCAGGACCCACTGCGCAGAGGAGCCCATCGCGGCCAGGTTCTCCTGCGGCACGAACATCTTGGAGCTGCCCACCAGGCAGACAGCGGCGAGCACCCCAGCGATGATCCACAGCGCGACGTTCATCATCAACTCCCTGATCGAGGACTTCCGTACCCGAGACGAGGCAGCGACTCGGCCTGTGACATGCCCGAACCCAGACAGTGGAGAGACGTGGGTCACACCGCGTCGTGTCACAGGCGTGAGGGCCGCCTCGTCTCGGGGGTGAAGGCATCGACGAACGTGGAGGAGCACACGATGGACGCGCGATTGAACTACTTCGCCAACCCGACCGCCGGCAAGGCGCTCAAGTACTTCATGTCGGCTGGCCGGGAGCTGAAGGAATTGCCGCTGTCGGCCACGACGCAGGAGTTGGTGGCGCTGCGCGTGAGCCAGATCAACGGCTGCGCGGTCTGCATCGACATGCACACCAAGGAAGCCGCCGCGGCCGGCGAGAGCCCGGTGCGGCTGAACTTGATCGGGGCTTGGCGGGAAGCAACGGTCTTCACCGAGGCTGAACGCGCCGCGCTCGCATTGGCGGAGCAGGGAACCCGGGTCGCGGACGCGGCCACCGGGGTCAGTGACGAGGTGTGGGCGCGTGCCGCCCAGCACTATGACGAGGAGCAGCTCACGGCCCTCGTGCTGCTGGTCTCGTTCATGAACACGGTGAACCGGCTGAACATCATCACCCAGCAGCCGGCCGGCGATTACCAGGTCGGCCAGTTCCACTGAACCGCCACCGCACCCCTGGCCCGGGTCAGGCCTGCCGGGGCCGGGACGCCATGCTCAAGGCCATCAGGTCGTCCGCGGGCGCGGGCGTTGTCCGCTCCGCTCACACATCGGATGATCTTCGAAAGATGCCTCGTCGGCGCGGGTCCGGCCGGGCACTCAGACCGCAAGGGGGAGTCGGCGTGAGCAAGGTCGAGGAGTTCGAGGAGCTGCGGCCGCTGCTGTTCTCAATCGCGTACCGGATCCTGGGCAGCGTGGGCGAGGCGGAGGACGCGGTGCAGGAAACCTGGCTCCGCTACGACGCCTCGACCACCCGGCCCGTGTCGGCCAAGGCGTTCTTGTCAGCCACGGTGACCCGGATTGCCATCGACGTGCTGCGCTCCGCCCGGGTGCGGCGGGAGGAGTACGTCGGACCGTGGTTGCCCGAGCCGCTGCTGGACGATCCGTACGAGGACCCGGCCCACGCGGCGGAGCTGGCCGACTCGGTGTCGATGGCGGCGCTGCTGCTCCTGGAGCGGCTCAGTCCGCTGGAGCGGTCGGTGTTCGTGCTGCGGGAGGTCTTCGCCTTCGGCTTCGACGAGATCGCCGCCGCGGTGGGGCGCTCAGAGGCCGCGTGCCGACAGCTGCTCGTACGGGCACGCCGCCACATGCACGAGGGACGGCCCCGGTTCGAAGCGGACCGCCAGGAGCGGCAGGAGCTGGCGAGGCGGTTCTTCGAGGCACTGACGCAGGGAGACGTGGACGGACTGCAGAATCTGCTGTCCGCCGACGTCCAGCTCATCGGGGACGGCGGTGGCAAGGCACCGCAGCTGGCCAGGGCCGTCACCGGCGCCGAGAACGTGGCCAGGCTGCTCGCCACCGTCTACCCGCTCATGGCCCGGATCGACATCACATTCGAACCTCACGAGGTCAACGGCCAGCCGGGCGCGCTCTTCCGCGACCGCGACGGCAAAATCCTCCACATCCTCGCCCTCGACACACTCGACGGGCAGATCCAGACCATCCGCGCAGTCATCAACCCCGACAAGCTCAGCCACCTCGGCCCGGTCGCCGACGCCTGGGCCGTCGACCAGGAAGTGAAGCAGACCCGTAAAACCCAGTGATCTCTCCCCCCGACCAGCCTGACAGGGCAGGAACGGGAGGTTTCAGTGCCGCATGCCGATGATCCTGGCGCACGGCTCGCCCGTGACGTCTTCCCGCGATCCGAACCGCGATCATCCACCGCGCAAGATCGACTATCGACACACCTACTGGGGGTTCAGTCATGATCCTGATTACCGGGGCCACCGGCGTCGTCGGCCGGGAAACCGTCCGCCTCCTGGTCGAGGGGGGAGCGGAAGTCGCCGCTGTCACCCGCGACCCGCACGCCGAATTCCCCGCGGGGACACAGCTCGTCCACCCCGCGAAGGTTCCCACCCTCGACGGCGTGGAGGCCATCCTGCTCAGCCCGCGTGCCGCCGGATCCACCGCTGTCGACCTGTTGGCCCGCGCCCGCGAGACGGGCGCGGCAAGAGTGGTCGTCCTGTCCGCCGTGACCGTGCAGTACCCGGCCGGGCACGCACGCTTCCGGAAGCAGTTCCACGCGGTCGAGGACGTCGCCAAGGGAAGCGGCCTGGACTGGACGATCCTGCGCTGCGCCGATTTCGCCGCCAACACCCGGGCCTGGGCCGGCCAGATCCGGGCGACCGGGACCGTGCGAGGGGCATACCCGCACGCGAGGACCTCGACCGTCGACGAGCGTGACATCGCCGCGGTGGCCGCCCTCGCCCTGACCCACCCGCAGCACCGCGGTCAGACGTACCTGCTCACCGGAGAGCAGTCGCTGAGCCAGCCGGAGAAGGTCGCCGCGCTCGGCGCGGCGCTCGACCGGACACTGTCGTTCGTCGAGGCCGCACCGGACGAGATCCGCCGCGGCATGCTCGCCGCCGGCCTGCCCGAGGAGGTACCCGACCGGCTGCTCGGCTCGCTGGCCGACTACGCCCGCGAAGCCGGGCCCACCACCGACACCGTGCGGCGGCTGCTGGGCCGCCCGGCACGCACGTACGCCACCTGGGCGCAAGACCACCGTGCCGCCTTCACCGCGGGAGGACCCCGATGAAACTCACGATCGTGGCCGCCACCGGCGGTATCGGACGGCACCTGGTCGAGCAGGCGGTAGCCGGCGGGCACGACGTGACCGCCGTGGCCCGCCGCCCACGTGAGCTGCCGGGCGGCGTCCGGGCGGTCGCCGTCGACCTCACCCGACCCGACATGCGGACGCTCGCCGCGGCGGTACGCGGCGCCGACGCCGTACTGTCCGCGCTCGGCCCGCGAAACCCACGCGCGGACGCGGGCATCACCTCGCGTGGCACCCGCGCGATCGTCGCGGCGATGCATGCCGAGCACGTCCGGCGGATCATCATCGTCAGCGCCGCACCCGTCGGACCGGTGCCGGTGCCTGGCCGGTCGACGCCACCCAGGCACGATCCCGGCGACGGCTTCTTCATGCGCTACCTGGGCGGCCCGTTGACCCGGGCCATGTTCGGCCGGCACTACGCCGACCTCGCCGTCACCGAGCAGACCCTGCGCGACAGCGGACTGCAATGGACGGTGTCGCGCCCGCCCAAGCTCACCGACAAGCCCCTGACCGGCACGTACCGGACCGCGTGGAACCGCAACATCCGGGGCGGGTTCTCCGTGCCACGCGCCGACGTCGCCCACCACATGCTCGCCATGGTGAACCAGCCGGACACCATCGAGCAGGTCGTCGGAATCGCGAACTGACGAATACCAGCCACGCACACGACCCGGGCTGCGGGTGAGAAGGCGAGCGACGATCCGCGACGGTAGCCAACAAGGTGGTGAAAATGCCTCGGCCGTCCCGCCCGTCACTTCGCCGTCCGGGTCACCCCTCACGAAAGAACGTGATCATGACGAAGTACGCCCGTTTCGTCAGCCTCGTGTTCGCGGGGCTGTTCGCCGGATTCCTCACGTCGGTCCTTGTCCTGGAACTCTCGCTGCGCAGCTTCGACAGCACCATCTACACCCAGGTCCGCCTGGTCGAACTCGACGCCCTCGACAAACTCGCCGTCGCCACACTCCTGCCGGCGCTGATCGCCACCGCGGTACTGGCTTACCAGACCTACCGAACAGACACCCGCTGGCTGACCGTGGCCGCGCTCGTGCTCCTGGTCTTCGTTCTCGGCCTCACGCTCATCGTCAACCTGCCCATCAACTCCGACCAGCTCCACTGGAACGCCCAGTCCCCGCCCTCCGACTGGACCGACGTCCGGGACCGCTGGCAGATCGCCCACGCCGTCCGGACGACGGCCGCGGTCCTCGCCTTCGCGGTCCTCGTCCTTGCGGCGCCGTCGCCTCGTACACGTCGTTCAAGCCCGCCGAACACCTCGACGCGGACGGATCGGCTGCGCACATGAGGTGAGGAAGCCCAACGTCATTGTGTGAAGACAGAGTTGGACTCCCTTGCGACCGCACTCCATGTGAAGACAGAGGATCTGCCAAGGGACTCGCCGCATCTCGCTCCGTGGCGGCCGACGGTGGAGATCACCCCGCCGCTGAGCGACGCCGAGCTGGTCACGCTCGCGACGATGCAGGCCATGCGCGGTCTCACCTCCGAGGCCAGGTGGCTCCGCCACCCCCGCTCCCACCTGCGGCATCTCTTCCCGTACCTGCCCCAACGGCCCCGGCTACAACAAGCGGCTGCGCAAGGCCGCCGAGCTGTTGCATCGGTCACCCCGGCTACTGGCCACCGACACCTCCGTGTGGAGCGACGACGTGTGGATCGTGGACTCCACGCCGGTGGAGTGCGGACGCTCCCTTGAGGCCGTGAAACGCTCCGACCCGGCCGGATGGGCCGAGTACGGGTACTGCGCCAGTCACAGCCGCTTCTTCTGGGGCCTGCGCCTGCACCTGGTGTGCACCCTCCGGGGCCTGCCCGTCGCTTTCGCCCTGACCGGGGCCAAGGCTGACGAGCGCGAGACCCTGCTGAACCTGCTCGCCGCCGAACCGGGCCTGGTCATGACGGGCATCCTCATTGGTGGCCACCCCTTCTTGCTATGGCGGGACCTCACCTTCGGGGAAAGGCACTGGGGCCCACTGAGGGTTCGTTCGGACCTCCGAGGCGGAGAGGCGATCGTGGTGGTCAGTTGCGCTGGGGACGGGTGGTCGGGATGCCGAGGGCGACGGGTGACCGATGTGCGAGTCGAGCGGCGTCGGCTTGTTTGGTGCGGACGAAGGTCAGGGTCATGTCGATGCCGTCGATCTCGCCGAGCCACTGCTCTTCCTCGGCTCTCTTGCGGCGGAGGATCAAGTCCTTCTCGATTTCGGCGAGTCGGGGCAGCATCAGCGACTCCTCGTACGGCGTGAGTCGGCCGAACACCGAGGTGAGTACGGCGGCCTGGGTCGGGATGCCCAGGGTGAGTACTCCCACCAACTGGCCGGCCGGGGGCGCGGCGGTGTCGATGAGGCCGTAGGCGAAGCGGACGGCCGGGTTTATCTGCAGCTGTCAAGCATGAGCACTGGTCAAGGACACGGAGCCCTGAAGTCATGTAAGGCACGATGCTGTCGTTGGTGAGCCTCCAGCCACCCGGCCCAATTCGTCGAGGAGGGGCTGTGGAGCAGAGTGGAAGCCAAGCGACGTCACTTGCCGAAGAGAGAGCCGAGATGTTCAATCGCCCGCCGGGTGAGCCGACGGCCGTCCATCCTTGGGGCATGACGCAGTTCCCCGCTTCCCCGGCACCACACAGCACGCAACGGATCACGAGACTCACGCGGCGCGATATTCTCGACTACCTGAGCGGTGAGGGTGGCCCCTGGTGGGGACGGTTCGACGAGATCGACTTCCTTGGTTCCCTGTACGACCCGACAATCGTCCGGCCAGAGTGCGGTGTAGTCGATCGACCGAAGGGGATGGAAGCGGCCGGTGCCCGTTCCGCCACCGATCAACCGCAGCAACAACCTTGTGGGTCAATGAACTCCCGAGATCATGGCGTCTCGTTCACACCGTAGTTGAGGTACCAGGCGCTGTCGGCGAGCCCGTAACGCAGGGCGGTGTCCCAGGCGTTGGGCCCGTGTGTGCTGGCGTGCTGGTCAGCGTCCTCTCGCAGGTGCGCGGCCAGCGCTGGTGGGCCGCCGTCGCGCCATATCTTCTGGTGGATCCACTGGCTGCTGGTCAGCGGCGATATGGAGAACTCGGCATATATCGCTGCGCTAGGGCGAAGACGCGGAAATGGTGTGCGACGCGCTGGCTGAGCTCAGCGTCCCATCCTGGCAGCGGCTGAATGCGGAACTGCACGGGCCAGCCCGGGACGTCAGCGATGAGATAGCGTCCCGCTGCACCCGGGCGGTCATAGTACAGGTGGAGGGTGCGCTGGCTCGGGGTGGTGCCGATCCGGTCCCCTTTGGCCTGGTTGCACTTGCCGCAGGCTGGCACCAGATTAGCGGGGCAGATGGTGTAGAGCGGGAGCGAGTCTTTGGGCAGGTGGTGGTCCAGCGAGCCGATTTCGGTGTTGCCGCACAGGAGACAACGACCGAACGGTGCTCGAGCCTTGAGCTCGTCATACTTGATCCGTCCGTTTTTCCGACCGACCAGCCCGGCACTGTACAGGCTCCGTAGCTGCTCACCATCGGGATCGGGGCTGTGCTTCTCTGCGGCCTGTGCTGCTAGGGCGAGAGCGTAGAGGCCGTTGTGTTCGGCAGCATCTGTGTACGCCTTCTCCGCAGCAGACAGATCTGACTCCCTGACCAGCAGCCTCTTCTTCAGGTCGAGGTCCTGCATGCCGGTGCAGCTAGGGGGTGTTTTGAAAGCCCCGCACAGCACCCGCGGCGCCCGGCACGCACCCTCGCCGCACCGGCCAAAGACCCAAGTAGCTCCTCCCCCACTCTCGGCTTCGCTCGAGCGGGGGGACCCCCATCGAGGGCCTTCGTCCGGCACGCCGAGGGCACGCACCGAACACCGCGGGCACCGCACTGGACTTTCAAAACACCCCCTAGCCGTCAGCGTGTCCTTGACATGCATGTCGGGGGGATCGAGCGAAATCATGTGGACGCCGCACCCCGGTTGAGGGTTAGGACACGTAGCAGGCCCCGGGCCTCGCTGCCCAGGGAGTCGAAGTCGTCGAGGATTTCCTGATAACTGCGGCCATCGGCCACCTGCTTCGCTAGGCCGTTTCTGATGGCTCTTGGTCGGCTGGATGGATCTCGTGGTTGGCCGGGCAGGACGCTCGTATGGTGCGGCGACACGAACTCACGGACGCGCAGTGGCAGAAGATCGAACCCCTCCTGCCCGGCAACGGAAAGCCGGGCGGGCAGTGGGCGGATCACCGCAGGGTGGGTGATCAACGGGGTACTGTTCCGGGCCCGGCCCGGGGTGCCCTGGCCTGACCTGCCCGAACGGTACGGTCCCTGGCAGACCGTCTACGAACGTCACCGTCGCTGGTCGGCCGACGGCACCTGGCAGGCCATCCTTCAGGAGTTACAGATCGAGGCCGATGCCGGTGACCCGGACAGGGCACTTGCTCGCCAGGCGGACCGGCAGGAGTGGGCCGTCAACATCGACTCCACCTCCTGCCGGGCGCATCAGCACGCGGCCGGAGCACCACGCAAGCCCACGGCCGACTACCCGCAAAAGGGGGGTCAGCGAGGTGACAGCCCGATGTTCGCTCCGGTGCTGGACGGTTTACGCATCCGGCGCCGCGGCACGGGCCGCCCGCGCAGTCAGCCGGACCGGGTGCGCGGCGACAAGGCGTACTCCAGCCGCGAGAACCGTGCCTACCTGCGACGACGCGGGATCAAGGCCACCATCGCGCAGCCCGACGATCAGCGGGCTCATCGCAAGCGCCGGGGACGAGCCGGAGGCCGGCCCCCGGCCTTCGACAAGTCCCAGTACCGCCGTCGCAACGCAGTCGAGCGGTGCGTGAACAAGTGGAAGCAGTTCCGCGCTGTGGCCATCCGGTACGACTGTGAGGATGTTGGGGTGCCGCCTCGGGCGGTGGTCTGGCCCGCGATACGACTGGCCCTGGTGCCTTGCGTTTGATCTGCCGACTGCTGTCTGAGGCGGTGCGTGCTGCCGCCGAAACGGGGGGCGTGTCCCGATAGGGGCATCAAGCGCGACTACATCTTCAACGGCACCTTGACCATCACCGCAATCGTCATCTGGCTCCGCGACACTGTCCAAGAGCCATCAGAAACGGCCTAGTGGTCGGCGCGGCCTTCGTCCGAGCTCAAGTCGTACTGCTCCCGCGCCTCGTGCACCTCATCGATGTGCGACTCCGCCCAGGCTGCCACGGCGAGGAGCAGCAGGCACAGGCTGTGGCCGAGAGGCGTGAGCTCGTAGTCGACCCGGACAGGGACGGACGGGGTGACCGTACGCGTCACCAGACCGTCCCGCTCCAGTGAACGCAGCGTCTGCGTCAGCATCTTGGGGCTGACGCCCGCGATCCGGCGCCCGAGGTCGCTGTAGCGCATCGACCCGCCGGCGAGCGCGCCGACGACGAGACTGACCCACTTGTCGCTGATGCGGTTGAGCAGCTGGTTGGTCGGACACCCGTTCATGAACACGTCGTAGTCCGCCCGCGCCTGCTCGCGCCGTTGCGCCGCCGTCATGGTCGCGATGGTTCACCTCCAGGTGACGTACGCACCTTCAGGTGCCTACTTACGAATGCATAGTAGCTCTTCCTAGGGTTGTGACCACGGGAGCCAATACCTCGCAAAAGCTCCCGTTCTCTGGTCAACTACTCTTTTGGAGACACGACATGAGCATGCGCACCGCAGTGGTGACGACCTTCGGCGGACCCGAGGCCGTGGAGATCATTGAGACCGAGATCCCGGAACCGGCCACCGGCCAGATACGGATCAAGGTGGCGGCCGCGGCCCTCAACCCCGTGGATGCGGGCGCTCGTTCAGGCGCCTACGGCGAAGCGGGCGGACGATTCGCCCTCGGCTGGGACGTGGCAGGAACGGTCGACGCGGCAGGCCAGGACGCTCACTGGAAGGCCGGCGACGAGGTGGTGGCCCTGGCGCCCGGCCTGTTCAAGCCCCTCGGCACGGGCACCCACGCGGAGTACCTGATCGTCGACGCCGACGCGGCGGCCAGGGCCCCCAAGAGCTGGGACACCACCCTCGCCGCCACCCTTCCCCTCAACGCCCGCACCGCCGCCCAGTGCCTCGACCTCCTCGACCTCAGCCCCGGCCAGAGCCTCCTGGTGACCGGCGCGGCGGGCGCGGTCGGCGCCTACGCCGTCCAGCTCGCCGTCCACCAGCGCATCGAGGTCACGGCCCTGGCCCGCGAGACTGACGAGGAGTACGTACGCTCCCTGGGCGCCGCCCACTTCACCTCGACCACCGCCGGACCGGCAAGCGTGGACGCGGTCCTGGACACGGCCATCCTCGGCGACACGGCCCTGTCCTGGGTCCGCGACGGCGGCGCCTTCGTAGGCTTGCGCTTCGGCGCCGAACCGGCGCCCACGCGCGGCATCCGCCCCACTTCCGTCGGCGTCATCGCCACCGACGGCCCTCGCCTCGCGGCCCTGGTCGCCCTCGCGGACAAGGGCGTCCTGACGTCCCGCGTCGCCCAGACCTACCCCCTCGCCGAGGCCGCGAAGGCCCACGCCCACCTGGCGGAGGGCGGGGTACGGGGACGACTGGTACTGGTTCCCTGAGGGCACCTATAACCCCACAAGGGTGAACCCTGTTTCTTCGACTTCGCCCTGACCGGCGACGCGGCGGAGGGACTGAGTGTTCGAGTGGACGGCCAGTGGGGGCGGCGCTGTCCGGATTCGCCTTGTACGCCGTCGTCATCGGCCTCGTCCCACTGCTGACCGCACGCGGCGCGGACGTGACGACGGCCGTCTGGGCACTAGGACTTGAGGGCGCCGGCCAGATCCTCGGCCGCACCCTCTCTACGCGACCCTCATCCGCCGCACGGGCGTCACGACCCGCACCGTGGCCCTGATCGCCACCGGAGGAATCACCACACTGGCACTCGGCCTCACCTCTGGCCCGATCCCGCTTCTGATCCTGCTCGCCGTACTGGCCGGAGTCGTCCGCGGAAACCTTCACTCTCCTCCAGGCCACCGCCATCACCGACTGTGCGACATCCCGTGAGTTCCCCTGAGCCCCGCTGAGTCCCCGTGCCCGTGGCCAGGGGGTTGTTCCCCCTTCGGGTGGCCTGCGGTCGCGTGACGTAACTTCGGGATTCTTGAAGCGTTTTCACCGTGTCCGACCAATCCGCAGTCGGGCCGAAGGCGAGGACCCGAGCCACGACGATCCCGCACGCTTCCCCGGCTCCAGAGCGGCAGCTCGGTCCCGTTCGCAGCTCATGGCCTCCCGGATTCCGCGAACCCGCGCGCTTTGGGGAGGTCGACGCCGTCGCTGGAGCGCGTGGGGGTGAGGACATCACCGGATCAGTCATCCTGGTCGGACTCCGCCTCCTGGCGGTCGATGCCGGTGGTACGGAACCGGCTGCGGTAGCCGCGCGGTGAGACGCCGAGGTTGCGGCGGAGGATCCGTCTCATCGTCTCCGGGGAGCCGAAGCCGGCACGCCGTGCCATGGACTCCTGGCTTTCGTCACCGGTCAAAAGGAGGACCTTGGCCGCCTCCAGCCGGGTCTGCTGAACTGCTCGACAACTCGGCCTCGCCGGATGAGTCCACTCCTACCCCGCGCAGCTGTCAGGGGAGAGCAGCAACGAGTCGCCATCGCCCGGGCACTCGCCATGACCCCGAGATCATCCTCTTCGACGAACCCACCAGAGCACTCGACCCCGAACGGGTCGGCGAGGTTCTGGATATCACCAGACCCTCGCGTCCGGGCCACGCGAGGCGATATTCAACGCACCGTTGCTCGACCGGACATGACCCTTCGTCGAAGCCCTCGCCAACCGCTGGCCGACGGGCACGAACCGCCCGCGACAAGCGAGTCGGCCGACCCGCGCCCGGTCCGGCGAACCCCCTTTCTGGCATTCTCCGGCCGGCATGCGTAGAAGCGCGGGTTCAGATGGTGAAGAACCGGTCGGCGAAGAGCTCCCACTGGGCGAGGAAGTCGATGTCCGAGTCGCGCAGCCAGTGGAGCTGCAGGCCGTCAAGGAAGGAGAGCAGTTCCACCGCGGCCAGGTCTGGACGGGGGTGCCAGGCCAGGAGGTAGTGCTCGAACATGGCGCGGCCGTCGCTCAGGCGCGTCTGGAAGTAGGTGTGGGCGGGGTGGTCGGGGTTGAGGGCCTCGGCGGCCAGCACGGCGTACAGCTGCAGGATCGAACGCTGGGTGAGGTTGCGCTGGACGACGTCGGTCATGAGGGCGCGTGCGGCGGCCGGGTCCGGGGCGGATTCCAGCGTGCCGACGACGCTGGCGAGGTCGAGTTCGTCGCGGCGTTCGAGGACCGCGACGAGCAGGGCGTCCTTGGAGGGGAAGTGGTGGAGCATTCCGGCCTTGGTCATGCCGCACGCAGTAGCGAACGCCTCCAGCGGAACGCCTTTGAAGCCGGAGGAGGCGATGAGTTCGGTGGCCGCCTTCAGGATCTCCTCGCGGCGTTCGGCGAGCGGCAGCCGACGGCGGCCGGTGGCTGAGGACATGCGCACGCGGCTCCTTCCGTACGGGGATTGACGTCGGGCATGCTACCGACCTAGCTTATCTACGGTTTGGTAGATAAAGCACCGTGGCCTGCTCACAGAAGGGTCGTGCGATGGCGACGACCGCAGACTCCACCGCCTTCTCGACCGCCGTGGCCGCCGTACGCGTCGGCACCTCCCCGGACGAGGCGGCCGAGGAACTGCTGGAACGGCTCAGCCTGGAAGAACGCCTGGGGCTGCTCGATGGCGACCTGCCGTTCTGGCAGGGCCTGGCCGAGATGATGGCGGAGGGATACAACCGCACGCCCGTCCCGATGGGCCGGATCGAGAGACTCGGCATCCCGGGCCTGCTGTTCTCCGACGGCCCGCGCGGGGTGGTCGTGGGCGCCTCGACCGCCTTCCCCGTCTCCATGGCGCGCGGCGCCACCTGGGACGTGGAACTCAAGGAGCGCGTCGGCGTCGCGATCGGCCTGGAGGTGCGGGCCCAGGGCGGCAACTTCTTCGGCGGTGTGTGCATCAACCTGCCCCGCCATCCAGCCTGGGGGCGGTCGCACCGCGACGGCCACCCGGCCGCCTTCCCTCTCGGTTACGGGCTCTCCGACACCACCTTCACGCTCACCGAACTAGCCGTCGGCGCCCCTGACGGCGGCGCGTTCACTGCCACCGTGACCGTGACCAACACCGGCTCGCGCGCGGGCCGCCACGTCGTCCAGTTCTACGGACTCCCCATCGGCGCGGGCGAGGACTTCCCCACTCGGGTGCTGCTCGGTTTCGCAGCCGTCGATCTCGCGGCCGGCGCGTCGGCATCGATCAGCGTCGCCGCCTCGCCCCGGCCCCTGCAGCGCTGGATGTCCGACGGCTTCGTTCCCGCGTCTCCCACAGCCGTGATCGAGGCAGCCTCCTACGCCGGGGACCCCGGCGCCATCACCGCTGCAAGCGAGCTCGAACTCACCTGACCTTCCCATCAGATCCGCCCGACGGCCCGGACGGCCCGTAGCAACGCGAAGAGGAAGAGAGCCCATGCTCCGTATCAGCTTCAATGACGGCTGGCAGATCCGGCCCAAGGTCAACCCGTTCGCCGAGATGGCTGGCGGGGCCATCACCCCCTACCGGAACGTCACGCTGCCGCACGATGCGCTGATCGAGCAGGACCGGGTAGTTCCGGACGGCGAAGGCGCGATCGAGGACGGGGTCCGTGCCCACTTCCCCGGCGGTGCCTTCGAATATCGCAAGACCTTCTTCGTCCCGCAGGAGCATCAGGGCAAGCGGGTCTTCCTGGAGTTCGAAGGCGTTTACCGCGACGCGACCGTGTACGTCAACGGGGACTACGCCGGGCAGCGCCCCTACGGCTACTCCCGCTTCCGCGTCGACGCCGGCCGCTTCCTACGCTTCGGGCAGGACAACGAGGTCCGTGTCGAAGCCCGCGTCCACCAGGACTCCCGCTGGTACTCGGGCGCGGGGATCTACCGGGACACCTGGATGCTCGTCGGTGATCTGGTGCGGGTCACCCCGGACGGCCTGTGCGTGACCACCCCCGACATCGACCGGGATCGAGCAGTGGTGCAGGTGGCGACCACGCTCGAGAACGACACGATCGCGATCCGCACCCTCGACCTGGTGACCGAGATCCGCGACGCCGCCGGGGCCGTCGTCGCCACCGACACGGCAAAGGTCACGGTGCTGCCCGGTGAGCCCGCGACCGCTCGGCAGCATCTCTATGTCTTCGATCCCTCGCTGTGGAGCCCCGAATCACCCTCCCTGTATTCCTGCGAGGTCCGGCTCCACGACGAGAACGGCACGGTGGACACCGAGTCTTCTGTCTTCGGCATTCGCTCCCTGCAACTCGACCCCCGATCCGGACTGCGCATCAACGGCGAAACCGTCAAGCTGCGCGGCGCATGCCTCCACCACGACAACGGGGTGCTGGGCGCGGCGACCTACGCCCGCGCCGAAGAGCGGCGAGTCGAGATCCTCAAAGAGTCCGGGTTCAACGCCCTTCGCATGGCGCACCACCCGATGAGCCGCGCGATGCTGGAGGCATGTGATCGCCTGGGCATGCTGGTGATGGACGAAGCGTTCGACGTGTGGACCTCGGCCAAGAGCGACTTCGACTACAGTCTCAGCTTCCCCGAATGGTGGGAACGCGACATCGAGTCCATGATCGCCAAGGATTTCAACCACCCCAGCGTCGTCCTCTACTCGATCGGCAACGAGATTCCCGAGACCGGCTCGCCCACCGGGGCAGCCCTGGGACGCACGCTCGCCGAGAAGATCCGCTCCCTGGACGGTACCCGCTACGTCACCAACGGGATCAACAACATGCTGGCCGTGCAGTCGGACCTGGCGCAGATGAGCGAGCAGGCGCAGCAGGCGGAGGGAGAGAGCACGGGGATCAACACCTTCATGGCCAACGCCTTGGACATGATGAACGTCATCGGTGCCTCGGAGGTGGTGACCGAACGGACCGCCGAGTCCTACGGCGTGCTGGATATCGCGGGCATGAACTACTCCGACGCCCGCTACGCCCTGGACCGCGAACTGTTCCCGAACCGGATCATCGTGGGGACCGAGACCTTCCCGACCCACATCGACACCAACTGGAAGCTGGTGAAGCAGTACGGCCACGTCATCGGCGACTTCACCTGGACCGGCTGGGAGTACCTGGGCGAGGCCGGCCTCGGCCGCCCCCAGTACCTCACCTCCGAACCCCCTTCCGGCCTCCTCGCGCCCTATCCGTACCTCCTGGCCGGGTGCGGCGACATCGACATCACCGGCCACCGCCGGCCCGCCTCCTACTACCGGGAGATCGTCTTCGGCCTGCGCACCCAGCCCTACATCGCCGTCCAGCGGCCCGAGCACCACGGCAAGACCTGGGCCGGATCCCCCTGGGCCTGGAGCGACACCATCTCCAGCTGGACCTGGCCGGGGTTTACGGGCAAGCCGGTCAAGGTCGAGGTCTACAGCGCCGCCGACGAGGTGGAACTCCTGGTCAACGGCCGCTCCCTAGGCCGCGAACCGGCCGGTGAACAACACCGGTTCCGCGCCGAGTTCGACACCGTCTATGAACCCGGCGAGCTGGTGGCCATCGCCTACCAGGACGGCGCCGAGACCGGCCGCCACCTCCTGCGCTCGGCCACCGGCTCCGTACGACTGCGCGCCGAAGCCGACCGCCCCACCATCACCGCCGCAAACGGCGACCTCGCCTACGTCACCCTCACCCTGACCGACACCGACGGCACCCTCCACACCGCGGCCGACCGCACCGTGAGCCTAGAGATCTCCGGAAGCGGCGCCCTTGCAGGCTTCGGCAGCGCCGCCCCCTCCACCGAGGAGCGCTTCGACACCACCGCACATCACACCTACGAAGGCCGCGCCCTGGCCGTTCTCCGCCCCACCGGCACTGGGAAAATCCGCCTCCACGCCTCCGCGCCTGAGTGTGAGCCGGTCGAAATCTTGATCATCGTGGCATAGGTCCCTGACGGCCTCGTCCCCCAGACCGCGCCCAGCAGGTCGCGGTGAGTTTGTCCGGAGCGACCGGCTTGTTCCAGGCTGCAAAGGAACAGACCAGTGACCCTTTCCGCGAAACCTGACAACCCCTCGAGCGAACCGTTCCGGGTTCCGTAGAGATTTCGGAGTGCCCCGAGTCGGGGCGGTTCAGTCCGGATCAGCTGTGCGAACACCCTCGGCCAGGTCGAACAAGCCCGCGTTCTCGACCAGAACACTCCGCTTGACCAGGCGTTTCAACCGCGCCCGCAGCGTCTCGACCCGACGGTGATCCACCACCAGGCCCACCGCCTCGCACAGCTCCTTGGCCCGCATCCCCTGCCCGGCCCTGGTCAGCGCCTCGACCACAGCCTGGTCGTCCACGCTCAGCACGCCGACGACCTCACCGACCACGCCTTCCGCTGACTCCAGCGGTCCGGCACCGTTCTGCTCGGACCGCAGCAACATCACGTGCTCACGCGTGGTCGTCCAGCCCGCCAGGGACCCTTCCTC
Organism: Streptomyces sp. CA-210063; assembly: GCF_024612015.1. Classification (NCBI taxonomy): domain Bacteria; kingdom Bacillati; phylum Actinomycetota; class Actinomycetes; order Kitasatosporales; family Streptomycetaceae; genus Streptomyces; species Streptomyces sp. CA-210063. Next base: position 45,963 of record NZ_CP102512.1, on the reverse strand, counting down.
CGCCGCGAGCTCGGCCGTGATCCGCTCCAGCTCCGCCCGCAGGCCCTCCACCCGAGCCCGCGCCGCGGACTCCTTGGCCTGCACCTGTCTCATCAGCTCGTCTATGCCGGGCACGGTAGGAGAGGACCACGATCAACCGCAGGCGAACCCGGAGGGATCGTCCCTCAAATCAGGCCGCACCCTTCACGGTTTTGTGGACTTGCGGGTGGTGGCGGATCAACTGCGGTGCCAGGTCGAGGTCGGCCAGGCCCTGGACGAGACCTCTTGTGGAGGCGTGGGCGCTACGATACTGTCATTTACACGTCGTAAACCCTTCCTGGTGTGACGTAAACCAGTGCTTGCGGCATGTAAATGACTGCTACGGGACGTATGAATCCCATTGCGGAACGTAAGAACCCTCGGTGGAGAGACGTACATGAGCCAGTGGTCGTCGAAGCGACGGTCGGCCGACCTCGGCCGTTCGCGAATGCCTGATCAGGCCGCAACTGCCAGCCTTTCAACGAAGGAATCCATTCGATGTCGTCTATCGCACCCTTCATCAATCTGCGCACGTCGGGCCTTGGTCACCAACTGCTCGCCGACCCTGTCCCTGAGCTGTCCTGGGAGTTCGCGACCGGCGCGGAAGCCCCGGACCGGGGCGTCGTGGAGGTCTATCAGGCGGGGGCGAGCGTGCCGATATGGCAGGGCACCTGGCGGCTGGGGGCGCTGCCCACCGTCCGGTACGAGGGGCCGCCGCTGGAAAGGTCCGCTGCGTACACGTGGCGAGTCGGGGCGACTGTTCGTGACACCCAGGTCTGGAGCGAGGCCGCGAGCTTCGAAACCCATCCGGGTCCGCTGCACGAGCTCGCCGAGTGGATCGGACTGCGGGTGACCGAGCCCGCGGACGCGCCGACACCGGTGCAGTACCTGCGTCGTACGTTCGACCTCGAGGCCGCGCCTGTCCGCGCACGCCTCTATGCCAGTGCCCGCGGTTGGTACGGCGTGGCCGTCAACGGAGGCGACGTGACGGGAGTGCGCATCACCCCGCGCTTCACCGCGTACGACCAGCGGTTCGAGTACGAGGGATACGACGTCACCGATGAGCTGGTAGCTGGTTCCAACACGATCGGGATCGAACTCGCGGAAGGCCGCTATCGCGGCCGGAACAGCGCCTTTGGGCAGCGGAATACGTACGGGGAGCAGCTCGCCGCGATCGCGTATCTGCTGATGGAATTCGAGTCCGGGCGCCGCGAGATCATCACGACGGATGCGGCTTGGGAGGGTGGATATGGTCCACGCCGGTTCGCTGACCCGATGGAAGGGGCGACCATCGATGCCCGGATCCCCGGGGCGCAATTCACTACCGGGGCCTCGCTGACAGACGCTCGACCGGTCGTGGTGTTCCCCCATGGGACCGAGCGGGTGGATGCGGCGCGGAGCGAGCCAGTCGTCGTGGCCGACGTGCTCGAGCCGGCTCGGGTGACCACGATCGACGACCGGACTGTGGTCGACTTCGGGCAGAACCTCGTCGGTGTTGTCCGACTGACCGTCGCCGGGCCCGCCGGGGCAACGCTGGCGGTACATCACAGTGAGCTGGTCGACAAGGCCGGGCGAGTCCGGACGGACTACCTGCTGGGAGACGGAGTGCTTCCTCCCAGCGTGCCGGCCATCGACCGGTATGTCCTGGCTGGGGGAGGCAGTGAGATCTTTGAGCCGCGATACACGATGCGTGGCTTCCGGTACATCGAGATCGAAGGCGCCTCGCGGGTCGAACTCGAGCGCATCGAGGCCCTGGTTCTCCAGGCAGACCTCCGGTATGACGGGGAGTTCAGCAGTTCCGATTCCGGACTGAATCAGCTGCACGACAACATCGTGTGGAGCATGCGGGGAAACTTCACCGATGTCCCCACCGACTGCCCCACTCGGGAACGGTCCGGCTGGACCGGCGACGCGCAGGTGTTCGCTCCGGCCGCAACTCATCTCGCCGACGTCAGCCTCTTCCTTCGGGACTGGCTGCGTGACGTGGTGCTGCAGCAGGGCGAGGACGGAGCCCTCCGCGACGTCGTTCCGCGCGATTCGAGCCCGGGGCCGGAACTCTCGCAGCTTGCCGAGCTGATGGACGGCAAGGGTTCCGCGGGCTGGGCGGACGCGATCACGATGGTGCCGTGGACCCTGTACCAGCGCTACGGATCCACTGAGGTGCTCGCGGAGAACTGGGACGCGATGGTCGCATGGGTGCAGTTCTGCCTCCGCCGGGCCGCGGACCGCCACCCCTCCCGGACCGGCGACCCGTTGCCCCATGAGCGGTACGTCGTCGACACCGGCTTCCACTGGGGCGAATGGCTGGAACCCGGCAATGAGTTCGATGGCCCTGAAGCCTTGCAGATGATCCTCAACCTGGCCAACAATCCCGATGCCGAGGTTGCCACGGCGTACTTCGCGCACTCGGCCAGGCTCGTAGCCGAAGCGGCAGCCGTTCTCGGCAAGACCCAGAGCGCACAGGAGTACGCCGAGCTGCACGAGCAGATCCGGGCCGCGTATCAGGCCGAGTTCCTCGATGCCGACGGGATGCCGAGGACAGTGACGCAGGCGAAACTGGTCCGGCCTCTCACATTCGGTCTGATTCCGGAACACGCCAGGCAGCGCGTCGCGGACCGGCTCGCCGACCTTGTCGTGGCCAACGGCACACGACTTGCGACCGGATTTCTGTCCACCGGGTATCTCCTGCCCGCCCTCTCGGCAGGGGGACACGACGACCTTGCGCTCGACCTGCTGCTGCAGGAGGAGCAGCCGTCCTGGCTCGGTCAGGTCGCGCAGGGCGCCACGACCATGCTCGAATCCTGGAACGGGGCGGGCTCCCAGAACCACTACGCACTCGGGGCGGTGGCCCGGTGGATGTACGAGAACCTGGCCGGCCTGCGAGCAGCCGCTCCCGGGTGGCAGCAGATCGAGATCCGCCCGGTGCTCACGCACCGTCTCGAGCACGTCCAGGGGCAGACCATGACACCGTTCGGGCCCGTGTCCAGCGCATGGCGGCGCAGCGAATCGGGCTGGGACCTGGAGGTAACCGTCCCGGCAGGTGCCGAAGCCCGCATTCGTCTCGACGGTGCCAACATGCTCGAGGACGGGACGCGGATCGCGGTGCTTCCCAGCGGGACCTCGACCTGGCGAGTGCGGTCGGCCCCGGCCGATACACTCTGACGATGTCGGCAACACCACTGGTCAACGAGTCGTGGGAACGGTTCCGCGATACCCAGCGAGCCGGGATCGTCGCGGCGATCATCGAGCTCGTCAATGAACAGGACAGCGTCATCACGATCGCGCAGATCGCCGACCGTGCCGGCGTGAGCCGACCCACGTTCTACAAGTACTTCCCGACCCTCGGTGCGGCGATGCTTCACGTGCATCGCCAGGTCATCGACACCATCGCGGAGCACGGCAGGCAAAGCCCCGCCGAAGAGGATCTCGACGGGCGGACACAGGTTCTCCAGCGGATGGCCACCTTCGCCTCTCTTGCCAGTGTCCGGCCGGACCTCATCCGGTTCAGCAGCTACTTCGACTACACCTTCCGCCGCCATGGGCTGACCGACGACGAACTTCGTGCCCTCCACGAGCGGGAGGCCTTCCTCATGGAGATCGCCCGGGAGTCGTTCAGGAAAGGTCAGCAGGACGGCTCGATCCGTCCCGAACTGGATATCCCCCAGACGGTCGAGGTCATCGGTGAGAGCATCCTGGGTCTTGCGCAACGAGCCCTGGTGACCGCCGATGGTCCATCGGCCCGCGAAATAGACATCGAGCAGCACTTGGCCATGGCGCTCGATGCTTGGCGCGCCTACCTGACACCACAGAACGGAACCTGAGCGAGCGGTGACGGGCGGGGTCTTCCCCGTGCAAAGGAACAGACCAGTGACCCTTTCCGCGAAACCAGACAACCCCTCGAGCGACCATGAACCGAGTCGGGAGCCGGCCCGGCTCGGCAGGGTCGGACCGCTGCTGTTCCTATGATCCGGGAACGCTGCGCGTCCCGCTCCGCGGGTGTCTCTGTCCGATTCACGTACCCGCCCCGGCGGGCTGATAAGAGGAGGATTCATGTCGGTCTTCCATCCCGACCTGCGCAGCGCCCGCTTCATCCCGCCCATCCCGGCGAGAATGCCCGTCGTCCGCCTCATGCGCCGCACGCCGAAGCCGAAGCCGGCGCCCCACGACGTCCGGATCGAGGAACTCGACGTGCCCGGCGCCGAGGGTGCCCCGGCCGTTCGGCTCCGCATCTACCGGCCAACGGCGCTCGACGCCGCGGATGCGGCTCCCGCACCCGCGATGCTGTGGATCCACGGCGGCGGGTTCCTCCTTGGCAGCCCCGCCCAGGACGAGGCGTCGAGCATCGCGTTCGCCCGCGCGCTCGGCATGGTCGTCGTCGCCGTCAGGTACCGGCTCGCGCCGGAGTATCCGTCACCCGCCGCTGTGGAGGACGCGTACGCCGCACTCACGTGGCTGTTCGAGAACGCCGCCCGGCTCGGCGTCGACGACGAGCGGATCGCGGTCGGCGGCGCCAGCGCCGGCGGCGGGCTCGCAGCCTCCCTCGTGCTCTACGCACACGACCGCGGCGAGATTCGACCCGCCTTCCAGCTACTCGTCTACCCGATGCTCGATGACCGCACGGTCACCCGGCGCGACCACGACACCCGCAACGTGCGCCTCTGGTCGCCGGCGCAAAACCGCATCGGCTGGACCTCGTACCTCGGCCGTGAGCCCGGCAGCCCGGATGTCTCGCCCTACGCCGCGGCCGCCCGCCGGCAGGACCTCACCGGCCTGCCGGCGGCGTGGATCGGCGTCGGCACGCTCGACCTCTTCCACGACGAGGACGTCGAGTACGCCAGGCGGTTGCGCGAGGCCGGCGTGCCGTGCGAGTTCCACGTCGTCGACGGCGCGTTCCACGGCTTCGACGCGCTGTACCGGGGGGCGCGAGTGTCACGCGAGTTCCACGCCGAGCAGGCGCGAGCGCTTCGCGCGGCGCTCAGCCGCTGAGGCGCACGCTCACTCGCTGAGGCTGCGGGGGCACGCGCCGAAGCGGCCGGCCCCACGGGCGCGCCGCCTCAGCGGGCGGGCAGCTCGAACCAGCGTCCGTGCACCTCGGTCGGCTGGATCCGTACCCGGCGCTCCTTTAGGTCCGCGTCGGGCGCCCACGGCTCGACACCGAGCGTCGACGCACCGCCGACCGCGTCGTGCCATTCGCCGCGATCACCGTCCCCGCAGCCGCCCGGCAGCGCGAGGAAGGCCGCCGGATCAACCAGGGCGCAGCGAACGCTCACGACATCTCGCGACCCGCCAACCTGGCTCACCCGGGCACCAAGACCGCTCTCGATCTGAAGCAGGCCGGCCTACAGCGGCGAGGCACAGGGCCGCGGCCTCCACGCAGCGCTTCCTTGATATAGGACGCCCAGGCGCTGCTGCGGCTCTGGCTCACCGCGGCACATCAAGCGTGAGAGGCATCACCACTCTTTGCATGGTCTGAAATTTTGCAGACCATGCAAGTTTGATAGAGTGTCGGTATGGCTGAGGAGATGTCCCTGCGGGAGCGGAAGAAGGCGGAGACGCGAGCCGCTCTGTGCAGGGCTGCAATGCGGATCGTGGCGGAGGAAGGGCTTGACCGGTTGACGGTCGAGGCCGTCGCCGCGGAGGGCGGGGTCTCAGTCAGGACGTTCCACAACTATTTCGGCAGCAAGGAGGAAGCGGTCTTCGCCCACGTGAGCGAAGTACTTCACGATGCGGTCCAGCGGTTCGCGGCCAGGCCGGCCGGGGAAAAGATCTGGGACGCCTTCCGTAATGCGGTACTTGCCTCGGTCGACGAGGCGCCCACCAAGTGGGCGGACGGGCTGGCGGTGATGCGGACTCTGCGGACCGAACCCGAGCAATTGGCCCAGCACATCGCGAAGGTGACGGCGGTCCACTTCTCCGCGGTAGAGACGGTCGCCGCACGAACAGGGACCGACCCCAAGACCGACCTCTACCCACATCTCGTGGCCAATGCCTGCGGCTCGGTACTGGACTCGGCCATCGTCATCTGGGACGGCGAACCTCTCGAAGAGTTCCGCAACCGTCTGATCGATGGCGTCGAGCAGCTGCGCGCGGGACTGCCCCAACCCGCCTGACTTTCGGCAAGATCACCCAACTCCCATTCCAGGGTCACGCGTTCCCTCCGGCGCGCCCGGAATCCCCTTAGCGGGTCCACTTCACTTCACGGGCCGCGCGTTGCCTTCGCGCGCCTGTAACCCCTTTCGAGAGCAAGGAGCTCGGTTCGTCATGGCCTCATACCTCTACAGGTTGGGTAAGGCCGCTTTCCGCGGCCGGAAATTCGTGTTGGCCCTGTGGTTGGCAGTGCTCCTCGCCGCAGGGGTGGGCGCGGCCGCACTCAGCGGGCCGACTTCCAACTCGTTCTCGATCCCGGGAACTGAGGCACAGCGCGCATTGGACCTGCTCAAGACGAGGATGCCTGAGGCCTCCGCCGATGGTGCTACCGCCCGGGTCGTGTTCCAGGCGCCGCACGGGCAGAAGGTCGCGAAGGAGCCGGTGGAGAAGGTTGTCCGCGAGCTGAACAAGCTCGACGATGTGGCGTCCGTCACGGATCCGTTCGAGGCGGAGCTGGTATCGCCGGACGGGTCCATCGCATTTGCCCAGGTCGCCTACAAGGTGCAGGGCGTCGAGCTTGAGCACGCGGACCGGGACGCGCTGGTGGGGGCGACACAGGTCGCGAAGGACGCCGGCCTGACCGTCGAGGTCGGCGGCGACGCGATGCAGGAGCCCGCGGGGGTGTCGGCGACCGAGGCCATCGGCGTCGGTGTCGCCGCTCTGGTGCTCGCTATGACCTTCGGATCTCTGGTCGCTGCCGGGCTGCCGCTGCTGAACGCGCTGATCGGAGTGGGGATCGCGATGGCGGCGATCATGGCGGCCAGCGGGTTCACCAAGATCGGGTCAACCACGCCCATCCTCGCATTGATGCTGGGCCTCGCCGTGGCGATCGACTACACCCTGTTCATCGTCTCCCGGTACCGCAAGGAGCTCCAGGATGGGCGTGAGCCGGAGGAGGCCGCCGGCCGGGCGTTGGGCACCGCCGGCTCGGCCGTTGTGTTTGCCGGGCTCACCGTGGTCATCGCACTGGCGGGGCTTGCCGTCGCGGGCATCCCGACGCTGACCGAGATGGGGCTGGCCGCGAGCTTCGCGGTGACCGTCGCGATGCTCGTCGCGCTGACACTGGGCCCGGCACTGCTCGGCTTCGCCGGCCGCCGGGTCCTGGGCAAGAGTGCGGAAAGGAAGGCCAATCCGAACCCGCTGAGCCGCCGTTGGGCGACGGCAATCACCCGCCGGCCACTGGCCGCACTGTTGGCCGCCACCGCACTACTCGGCGTCGTCGCGCTGCCCGCGCTCGACCTGCGCCTGGGCATCTCGGGCGACGAGGCGCTCAGCACCGAGAGGACCGAGCGCCGCGCGTACGAGCTGCTCGAGGAGGGGTTCGGGCCGGGCTTCAACGGCCCGCTCTTGCTGGTCGTCGACAGCCCGGACGCCGCTGCCACTGCGGACGGCTTCGCCAGGGAGGTCTCGTCCTTCGACGGCGTCGCCGCCGTCACCGCGCCCACTCCCAACACGAGCGGCGACACTGCCGTGTTCACCGTCGTCCCCAAATCCGGGCCGAGCGAGCAGGCCACTACGGACCTGGTCGAACACCTGCGGGACACAGCCCCCAACGGCACCATGGTCACCGGGAACACCGCGGTCGGCATTGACATCTCCGCGAAGCTCGGAAGTGCCCTGGCGCCCTATCTCGCGCTGATCGTAGGCCTCGCGCTTGTGCTGCTCCTGCTCGTGTTCCGCTCGATCCTGGTACCGCTCAAGGCTGCGCTCGGCTTCCTGCTGACCATGGCCGCCACGTTCGGCGCAGTCGTCGCGGTCTTCCAGTGGGGCTGGCTCTCTGACCTGTTCGGTGTGCCGGTCGCCGGCCCGATCCAGAGCCTCACCCCGATCTTCCTTGTGGGCGTCGTTTTCGGTCTCGCCATGGACTACCAGGTGTTCCTGGTGACGCCCATGCGCGAGGAATACGTGAACGGCGCGTCCCCCAAACGGGCCGTGGAGGCCGGGTTCCAGCACGGAGCGCGAGTGGTGACCGCGGCCGCCGTCATCATGATCGCGGTCTTCGCCGGCTTCCTCTTCTCACACGACCCGATGATCAAACTGATGGGCTTCGCAATGGCCGCCGGAGTCTTCTTCGACGCCTTCGTGGTCCGGATGACCATCGTTCCCGCTGTCCTCGCCCTGCTCGGTCGGCGGGCATGGAGCCTGCCGCAGTGGCTGGACCGCGTCCTCCCCGACATGGACGTCGAAGGCGCGAAGCTCGACGCCGACGTGGACGAGCGCAAGCCCGCCCACGTCTAGTAGGAGTCCGTTAGGTCTTTCGGTCGGTGGTGTTCAGCGGCATGGTGGGTGTGTGGACGCACATGAAGTGAACCGTGCTCGGGCGAAGTTGGCGTTATTCGTCGCTGATGTGTTCGCGTCGGTGCCGCGCAAGGATCAGCGGGGCGCTGTCACGTTGGTTGACCGGATGGGATGATCTTCGGGTTGATCATGCCGGAGGGGAGTTTATGGAGAGCGGGTCGCCGTCGAACAAGGGGCACCGGTATCCGGTCGAGGTCATCTCCCACTGTGTGTGGCTGTACCACCGCTTCCCGCTCAGCTTCCGCGAGGTCGAGGAGCTCATGCTGGAGCGCGGCGTGTGCGTCTCCTACGAGACCATCCGGCAGTGGTGTCTGAAGTTCGGGCAGCAGTACGCCAACGCGCTGCGCCGCCGACAGCCCCGGCTCGGTGACAAGTGGCACCTGGACGAAGTCTTCGTCAAGATCAACGGGCGGAGCCGCTACCTGTGGCGGGCCGTCGACCGGGACGGGATGGTGCTGGACATCCTCGTGCAGAACCGCCGCGACAAGGCCGCGGCCAGGCGCTTCTTTCGTCGCCTTCTCAAGAAGACGGGTGCGGTGCCCCGGGTGATCGTCACGGACAAGCTCCGCTCCTACGGCGCGGCCCACCGCGAGGTCATGGCCTCCGTCGAGCACCGCTCCCACAAGGGCCTGAACAACCGGGCCGAGAACAGCCACCAACCGACCCGGCAGCGCGAACGGGCGATGAAAGGCTTCCGCAGTACCGGCGCAGCCCAGCGGTTCCTGTCCGCGTTCAGCGGCATCTCACCCCACTTTCCGACCCCGCCGCCACCTGATGACCGCTCCCGGCTACCGAACCGAGATGATCATCCGCTTCGCCATCTGGGACCACATCACCGGCCGGCCCGAAGCGGCCTGAGCAACAGGCCCGGGGCCCGACTGAACCATGCCTCGACACACCGTCAGGCCCTACCCACCCAACAACGTGACAACGCCCGGCCGAGTGCTCCCGGCCGGAGCCCGCGCATTCGTCGCCGAGGTGACGGACATCCGGGTGTGAACCCCGTCGGATTGTCGATGTAACGACAAAACTGACCCCCGCCTATAGGGTCGGACAATCTGTCACCGACAAGCCCATGGGGGTCTCGTGACACAACGCCCGCTCGCCGGATCATTCAGAGGGTTACGCCGTATCGCGGTCCTCACCGTACTCGCCCTGACCGTCCCGCTGACGGCCACCACTGCCGAGGCACACAGCGGCGTGGAGGCTGCCCCGGGCAATCCCGTCATCGCCTGGAACATCCACGCCCAGACCGCCATCTACGACACCGCCAAGCAGTCGCCCACCACCAGCACCCGCAGCTTCGCCATCGTGCAGGGCGCCGTGTACGACGCGGTCAACGCCGTCGCCGGCCGTCCGTACGAGCCCCTGGTCAGCGCGCCCCGCAGCCGCCCCGGGGACTCCACCGCCGCGGCGGTGGCCGCGGCCGCCCACGACACGCTGCTGTGGCTCTTCCCCGGGCAGGCCGAGTCGCTGAACGCCCGGTACGACGAGGCGCTGGCCGCGATCCCCGACGGCCGCGCCGAGGACGGCGGGGTGGCCGTCGGCAGGGCCGCCGCCGCGGCGATGACCGAGAGCCGCCGTGACGACGGCTTCGACCCCACCGCGCCGTGGACCGTCGGCACCGAGCCGGGCGATTACCGGCTCACCCCGCCCGGCTACGTCAACGTCGGCGCCTGGGTGCCGAATCTGAAGCCGTTCGTCGTCCCCGACGCCGGCGCCTACCGGGTCAAGCCCCCGCCGGCCCTGACCGGCGCCGCCTGGGCCCGCGACCTGAACGAGGTCAAGAGCCTCGGCGCGGCCACCAGCACCGTCCGCACCGAGGACCAGACCGAGGCGGCGATCTGGTGGGACGACCCCCGGATGGTCGAATGGTCGATCACCCGGCAACTGGCCGGCGCGCACCGCCTCAGCAGCCTCCGGACGGCCCGGCTGCTCGCCATGGTGTACGTGGCTTCCGCCGACACCCTGATCGCCTGCTACAAGGCCAAGGCGCACTGGAACTTCTGGCGCCCAGTGACGGCCATTCCGCTCGCCGGCACCGACGGCAACGCGGCCACCGATCCCGACCCGGACTGGACGCCGCTGCGGGTCACCGCCCCGTCGCCGGAGTACCCGTCGGGCCACGCCTGCTTCACCACGGCGGTCATGACGGCCCTGGGGTCGTTCTTCGGCCGTGACGACCTCACGTTCGCCGCGTACAGCCCCGCCTCCGGCACGACCCGCCACTACGACAGCCTTCAGGCGGCGACAGCCGAACTCCTGGAGGCGCGAATCTGGGCCGGCGTGCATTACCGCTTCGCCTCCGAGCACGGGCACCGGCTCGGGCTGGCGGTCACCCTCGACGTCCTGAACCGCGCCTTCCAGCGGCGCTGACGCGGCCGTCCCTTCCACCACCGTCGGGAGGACAGCTCGGGACAGCACCGACACCGGCGCCCTGGCCCGTCGCCTCGAAGCCGACAGATACCGCTTACGGCCGGTCCGTCGCCGTATCCGGTCATGCTGCCTGGTTGTTGCGGGCAGGGTGCGACACTGAGCATCCAACGGAGTTCCTCGTGCGACAGAAGGATCTTGGTCGATCTCCTGTCTATGGGGAACTCCGTTGCCGCGAGGGGCTTTCGCCGGACAACCACCCAAATCGGGGCAGAGTTCACAGAGCTAGAGCCCTTACAGACTCGCTCCCCAACCCCCGCCACCTGCGGTAACACGCTAAGAGGTCATCTCATTTGGCGAGTCTGCGGTAGCAGATGAGGGTGCGGGGGCCGGGCTGGTGAAGGCGAGGAAGCGTTCGGCCTTGCGTTCGTCGCGGCGGTGGAGTCGGCGGTAGCCGGCGAGCCAGGCCATGGTCGTTCTATGGTCCAGCGGTGGCGTCCGAGCCGCTGCGAGGACTCGATTCCCCTGCGGGCGATGCGGTGGCGGATGCCGCGCTGGCGCAACCTCGCGGGCGCACCTTCTGGTGCTGCCGTACATCCTCGCCCGGGCCGCGACCGGCAGTCAGGCCGGAGGCGGACCGGGCCGCGGCCGGTACTCGGCACCTCGGTGCAGGGTGACTGCCGACGGCCCGCCACGGTGGTCATGGACGGAGCGCGGGCCCGGTCAGAACACGTCGGTGGTCCACAGGAGGTGCATATCCCATGCGATGTCCAGGGATTCCTTCGCTCCCTGATACCACGCACGTTGCGCGGTGTCGTCCGGCACGGTGTGAAGGGCCGCGAGCACATCGGCCGGCATCCATGCTCCACCCCAGTGGCCCAGCCAGGTCCCAGGCGTCTCGGCGGGTTCCGGGGTCCGCGGTATGGCGTAGCCCTCGCTCCGGAGAATCTCCAGAGCGGTATCCCGTTGATTCCTCATCAGATGCTGCGGAGAGAAGATCCCGTAGGCATCCAGACTGATTCTGTTCCCGTTCAGGTAGGCCTCCCATGCCGCCTCCGCCGTGGGCTGATCGCGCCAATCGACCACGGGGATCTCCACGGAGGGCCGCGCCGCCCGCGGGCCGCCGGTACTCGCGCGCACCTCCTGCGGTGCGGATCCCGCCACGCCGAATGCGAGCTCGTGGCACGGGACAGGGAGCTCGCTGCTCTGTCCCGTCCCGCTGTCCCAGCTGGTCGTCATTCCCGCCGCGATCCGGACGATGTACTCGCCATCGTCAAGCCCCTCATGCGCGTCGAACAGAGCGCCCTCGCGTATCTCGGCCGGCACGCCGTCCCAGTTGAAGAACCTCCGGATCGGAGGGCCCCCCGTCGCAGAAGCGATCTCGAAATCGTAGTTGCCCGGGCTGCCCAGGTCGCGGCCGAGTGCGTAGGACGAAACCCGACAGGCAATACCGTCTTTCACCACGTACGTCTTCCGGGCCAGACCGCAGGTGATGAACTTGCGACCCTCAGACGTAGGAACTCTCACCTCCAAGCGCGTCTGCATCAGGTGCAGGCCGTCCTGAGACACCGTCTCCACCCAGTCGGTGTGGATCCTCCCGTTGGTCATGCTGCTCTCCCTGCCGTTCGGTGCGAGTGGATTCGATGCCCGGCCGCGGGCAGGGCCCGATGCCGCCCGGCCCGGAGGTGGGCGATCACGGCGTGCCGGACGTCGGTCTCCGGGGTGAGGGACAACGCGACGGTGGCCTTGCCGCTGCTCAAGGCACATCTACGGGCTCGTAGAGCACGTCGGTTCTGAGTATTGTCTTCGTACCCTCAAGAAGCGGGGCCGAGTCGTGAAGCGTCCGATGCCAGAAGAGGAGCGCATCGCCCGGTTCGGGGCGGTGGGCACTCAATATTTCCTCAGGCTTCGCGAGCCGCGGCCAGTCAGAGAAGTCACGTTGCGCAAAGGGAAGATCGTTCTGCTTATCGGCGATGAACCGCGTTTCTCCGCCCACGGCCTCATACGACAGGTAGACGACGACCGTCAGGAGAGTGCGTCTTCCGTCGGGGGCGAAATAGGGCGAATCGTAGTGCGGGACAATGAATCCGCCGTGTTCGTACGTGATGAAGCGCATACGCGGATTGACGGCCGCCGGCCTCCAGGGCCTTCCATCCGAATCCGTCGGATCGTCCGATCCCACTTCAAGCGATAGAAGCGTCCGCAGCCTGCGGTAGAATTCTGCCGCCAGGGATGTGGATTCGGCCGTGGCGCGGAGATGAGCGACCGGATCTCCCTCTGCATAGTTGGCGGCAATGCCGTCTCGGCCCACCGGGGCAAAGCACTGGGCGGCCAGTTCGGTCGCGAATGCCTCCACTTCGGCCGGAGTGAGGAAATGGCGAATCACCTTGGCGTTGGCCTTTGGGATCTCCGATTCGATCGGGGTCCATGAGTCATCGGCAGATATTCGGCTCAGCGCTTCTTCGGAGAGCTCAAAGGGATTTACCGGCATTTCGAACATGATCACTTCTCCGTGCTGAGGCCGTCGTCGATCCCAACGTGGCCGTGGGCCCCACAGCCCGGAACGGCCGCGGGCAGCGCATTGAGGTGGACGGCGGGACCGCGGGCCACGTACTTGTGCGCTTCGAGTCCGTGGAGGGACTCGAAGCCCCTGGAGTCAATGCCTGCAGGGAGCGGGGACCACTGGGCGATTATCGTCACGATGACGATATTAGGTCGGGGTGAGCCCACAAAGCAAGCAGGACGTACCCAACGCGGCGGAGAGGGCCGGGAGACGGGGCGGGGACCGGCTCAGGGGACTACCGAGGCGAGGTAGTCCCACGCGGCGCTGGGCTGCTCCGTACCGCAGCGGCTGACGCCATCGAGGGCGTCGACCTTGCCGGGCACCGACCAGGTGCGAGTTCCCTCCGCGGGCGCCCTTCGCGCGCTACTGATGGTTTCAGAATGAGGTCGCGAGCGTATGGGGCGCCGCCGGATGAGGCGAGGGCCTGTCCGGTCTGCCCCATGCAGTTCTGTCTCACGGCCTGACCCACGACGGCCGGCAGCCGTGCAGGCTCATCCGGTCGGCCTAGCCACTGTGCATAGTGTGCTCATGGATCGATTCGTGGGTCAGGGCCGCCTCGAATGGTGGGCCAATCACTCGACTTGCCTTGAGATGTACGACATCGACATCGACATCACCGTCACTGTCGACGCGGTCGGCAAGTGGCAGGCAACCGGGCGGCATGCCAGCGCCCTTGACACGACCCAACGCGAGGGCTGGGACTTCCTCATGGAGATGGACCCCCACTTCTCCATTGCGTTTCCCGGTGAGGACCGCGGCGGGATCACGGTGCGAGTCGTCGAGGCCGAGGATGGAACCCTCACGCTTATGGAGGCACCGGACTGGGACGGCTCGGTGAGCGTCACCTTCGACCTCACCTGAGTTCAGCTCGGAAGGGCAGGAACCCGACTTCGCCACCCTCCTACCGACTCCGGTGCGTCGCCGCCCCTTACTGATCTTTCAGAATGAAGTTCGGAGGCGGCGAAGACATATGAGGCAGCAGGCCAGTTCGAGCAGGCCCTGGTGGAGATCTGCGCGTCGTTCGTAGCGGATGCGGAGCCGCTTGAACTGGTGCAGCCAGGCGAAGGCGGGCTCGACCACCCAGCGCACCTTGCCCAGTCCGGAGCCGTGCGCGACGCCGCGTCGGGCGATCACCGGCTTGATGCCGCGCTTCCACAGCAGACGGCGGTACTTGTCGAAGTCGTAGCCCCGGTCGGCGTACAGGCGTCGGGGCTTGCGGCGGGGGCGTCCTCGTAGGCCCCGAATCGCTGGGACGGCGTCCAGCAGCGGCAGCAACTGGGTGACGCCATGTCGGTTCCCGCCGGTGAGCGTGACGGCGAGCGGGGTGCCGTGGCGGTCGACGATTAGATGGTGTTTGGAGCCGGGACGGGCGCGGTCGACGGGCGAGGGGCCGACGTGATCCCCCCTTTCAGGGCCCGGACATGCGACCCGTCCACGGCGCAGTCGTCCAAGCCGAGAAGGCCAGCGCGGCGTAGTTCGGTGAGTAGGGCGGCGTGCAGGCACGGCCAGACACCGGCCTCGGTCCAGTCTCGCAGCCGGCGCCATGCCGTCACCCCGGAGCAGCCCACGGTCTCGGCAGGGACATCACGCCAGGCGACACCGGTCCGCAACACGTACATGACGCCCGCGAGGGCGGCCCGGTCGGGAACACGCAGGCGACCCGGGTAGCGATGGCGCCGTGCGGTCTCGGGCGGCAGAAGCGGGGCCACCCGCTCCCACAGGTCATCCGGAACAAGATCAGCACGCACCCCGGACACCCTGCCGACCAAGATCATGGAGCGCAAGACCCACAGCTGAACTCATTCTGAAACGATCAGTAAGGCAGGACCAGGTGCCCGTCGTGGCCGGCCTCCCCGGCGTTATCGCCGTGGTGACCGATCCATGGCCCACTGCGTACGGTTCGGCGGAGTTCCTCAGGGCATGGGCTCAGCAGCCCTGCTTCCAGCTGCTGAAGTAGCCGGAACTCGGCCAGCCAGCTCAGGCGAGTAGTACCCGCTTGCGTAAGAGCCTGAAGCCCGCGCGGCCGAGCCGCGTGCCCTCACTGGTCGGTGGCGGGAGGCACCTCCCGGGCGGGCGGTGTCACCCGGCGTTGCCGGTGGGCGCGCCACCAGGCCGCCACAGCCGCCGCAACCGCAGCGGTGAGCAACTGGGCGGGCAGTTCGGTCAGGAGTCCGTTCAGCATCATGCGAACGGCGTGCTGAAGAAGATCGGGCATCGGTAAGGTCTCCAGAACGTGCGTACGAATGGCAGGCCCGGGCCGCGGTGTTCCGTCGCGGCACTGGGTGTGGGAACCACGGTGCGACGTCCGCCCGGAGCGCGTCGACTTGTCCGGCCCCACGCCAGGACAAGACCGGACGGGGTTCGGTTGTCCGTGACGAGTAGGGGAGCAGCAAGTTGGCTGACCGAAGCCGACGCACCCGGCCCTGGGGGCCGTTGAAGGGCGCCACCGCGCAGGCCAACCAGACAGCACTACTGCTGCGAAGTTGGATGGATGCTGCAGGCATGACGATCGACGGCCTCCGGGCTCAGCTGACCGCCGAGCATTTCCGCCACGGCCGAGTCCCCAGGCGGACAACGGCCGCCGAGCGACTGGCCGGAGTGAACCTCACAGAGGACTTCGTCCAGGCGGTCGCGGACGTGTGCTCCCGCGACGCCACCGAGCGGGAACGCTGGCTGAAGGAGGCCAGCGCTCTCATGGCCGGCCAAGGCGTCCTTCGTCCCGGGCCCGGCACCGACCCGTTATCCCCTCACCCGGCCGAACCGAATGGCCGTGCGGAACTCGTCGAGGAACTGGTGCAGGTCCAGCGACAGACCCTGGACGTGCACGACAGGCTGCTTCGGGCCTGGGAACGGGCCGCCGACCTGGAACGCGAACGGGGCAACGCCAACCGGATGGTGGTGGTGCTGCTGACCATGGTGGACAAACTCCACCGTGACACTGCGTCCTTGACCGCCGAACGCGACCGGTTGCGCCGCCACGAGCGCCGGCCAGACCTGCTGGAGAAGGTCCGCGAACGCCTCGCCCGCAGCGAGATCCAGCGCAAGAAGGCCGAGGCTGAACTGGAGCGCGCCCGGTCCGAGCGGAACAGGGCCGACCGCCTGGCCGAACAGGCCGCACAACAGGTCCGCGCCCTCACCGAGGAACTCGAACGACTGCGGCACCAGAACGGACAAACGGACAACTCCCCCTTCGAGACCATCCTCACCCCCCGCTCCACGAGCCGGGAGAGCGCCGACGCGGACGCGGACGACATCGACGAAGCGCTGGCCAAGGCAGCCCGGCACCTGGACGACGGGGCCGAGCGCCTCGAACGCCTGGCGCAGGACCTGCACGCGGACAACCTGCCGGACAACCCTGCCACCGGCATGCTCACCGTGCCGCTCCAGCCTGAACCGAGCGAAGCCAGTACCCCTGACACCAAGGACGGGAAGACCGCCGAACAACTGACGCAGGAAGTACTCCAGATGTTCCGCAAGGTCAGGCAAATCCCGGCCAGCTTTCAGATGATGGCCACGGAAGACTCCGAGATCTTCCTCGGCTCCCTGCGCGTCCTTCTGCAGTCGGACGACGACTATGAGATGGCCTTCGATCTACTCGACGTCGCCGGAGAACACGGAACCGCCGACCACGTGGCCGCTCTGACCGCCGGGCTGCGCAGAATGGCCGGCGCCAGCTACGCCTTCCAACTGCTCAGCACGGCCGGACGGACCCGCTCTCCCCACGACATCGTCACCATGGCGGACACGCTGCGTGCCGCAGCCCAGGAAGCGGATGCCTACCAGTTGTTGTCCGCAGTGGGCCGCGAGCGACCGGCTCAGACGATTGCACCCGTCGTGGAAGCCCTCAACAGCGTGGACGCTGGATGGGTGCTCGAAACCGTGCACCGCGACCGCAGCGAGCATGAGGTCACACTGATCGCCGATGCGCTCAGCAAAGACGGGTTCGACGAGTACCTCTTCCGGCTCCTGCCAGACCCTTGGAGTAGCCGACGACGAACAGCAGCGGACCTGCACTACACGCAGGACACGCTGGTGCTGCGCCTACCGCAAGCGGAGTAACGGAAAACTAGGACTGGCCATGCGCCGCTGTCTGCCCCGTGTACCGGAGAAGCGCTGTACGCGGCAGGGCCTGCGGGGTCTGGCGTGCGGCCGGCACGACGTCGGTCACGACCACGCTGGTTACCAAACAAGGCTCCAGGGAGATGCGCACCGATACCTGGCTTCGAACGAGTCGATTGGCCCCACGGGAACGAGTCCGTTGGCCCTGATTATCGATCTTGGGTGCTCTTCGTGAACGAGTTGATTGGCCCCACCTGGGCGAGGGTCGCGTTGGGTGTCGACGCCGGTTCAACCGCCCGTGTCGGCGTGCACCCGCATCTGTTCAGGACGGTACAAGCGAAGGTGCTCAGCTCCCGTGGCCGAGACGAAGGTGCTCGGCGAATAGGAAGGCGGTAGGGGCGCGGGATGCGGAACACTTCGCTGGGTGATCGTGATGCAGCCCGTCCTGGAGATATACGCACCTGACGGCTTCGACCTCTGGCCTGTCGCCGAGATCAAGTCGTTCGGCTTCCTGCCTCTCAGCGGTGAGCTCTCACCCGCTGAGGTCGGGACGGCGATGATGCGCATCGCCAGCTGCAATGACATCGACCCGGACGGCGATCGCCCGCCTCTGCCGGCCGCCTCACGTGACTCGTTCCTTCACGGACTCCTGACCTCCGACAACCTCTTCGCGGCAGGCGGCCTGCAGGTCACCGACAACTCCACAACACCGAGTTGGTCATTACCGTGGCCAGCCCCACCGCAGGACGCGCGACCCGCCTGAACCTGGACGAGTACATCGACACCACCGAGAACGCCATCGCCGCGTTCACCGGCGCCGAGACCGCGAAAGTCCTCGTCAACATCAGCCCGGCCACCCCGCCGCCACCGTTCCGGGTCGCGATGACGGTCCTGGCATCCGGCATGGACCCATCACGCGTCCACGCGGCCGTCCAGACCGCGGCGACGATGGTGCAGACATCCGTCCCGGGATTCGAGATCACCTCCTGCACCGTCACCGACGAAAAGACAACGGTCGCCGCCGAGGTGACGGCACAGGGCGCACGGCTTCCCCGCCACGCAGGAAACCTCCACATCATCAACGCCGCCGCCGTGCTCCTGGCGGAGCAGCGCGCCACCGCGAAAGCCCGGTGAACGACATGACATCCACGACCGACAACAACACTCCCCAGGTCCTGATCTACGACCCGACCCTGCGCGACGGCCACCACGCCGTACGCCACCAGCTCGACGCCGCGCAGTTACGCGCCTACGCGGCGGCCGCCGACGTGGCCGGCGTCCCCGTGGTGGAGGTCGGCCACGGCAACGGCTTAGGGGCGTCGTCGCTCCAAATCGGCCGGGCCCGCCTCAGCGACGACGAGATGCTCAGCACCGTCCGCGACGCCCTCACCCACAGCAAGATGGGCGTCTTCATGGTCCCGGGCTGGGGAACCTCCGAAGACCTGCGCAACGCGGTCGCGCGCGGCGCGGACGTCGCCCGGATCGGCGCGCACTGCACCGAGGCCGATATCACCGAACGGCACCTGGTCGAGCTGCGGGACATGGGCGTGGAAGCGCAAGCCGTGCTGCTCATGAGCCACATGACCAGCCCCGCCCAACTCGCCGAGCAGTGCGCCCTGATGGCCGGGTGGGGAGCGCAGGCGATCGGCATTATGGACTCCGCCGGCCACTACCTCCCGGCCGACGTGACCCAGCGGATCAGCGCGATCGCCGCGGCGGTCGACGTGCCCGTCATCTTCCACGGGCACAACAACCTCGGCATGGCCGTCGCCAACTCGGTTGCCGCGGTCACCGCAGGCGCCACCGTCATTGACGGCTGCGCGCGCGGCTTCGGAGCCGGTGCCGGCAACACCCAGCTGGAAGTCGTCGTGGCGGTCCTGGAGCGTCTCGGCTACGCCACCGGTATCGACCTCAAGTCCCTGTTGCACGCGGCGGACATCGCCCATGAGCAGCTGATGCCCGCCCCTCCGGTCATCGACTCGGTGAGCCTGGTCAGCGGACTGGCCGGGGTGTTCTCCGGTTTCAAGAAGCCGGTCCTTCAGGTCGCCGAACGCGAGCAGGTCGATCCGGTCGACTTGTTCTTCGCGCTCGGGCAGCGGGGTGTCGTCGCCGGACAGGAAGACCTGATCGCCGAGACCGCCCTCCAGCTGAAGACCCGGGCGGGAGTATGACCAGCCCCCAGACGGGCCCGGCCGCCGTGATCTGCGGGCTCGGTGCCGTCCTCCCGCACCGCGCGGTGCCGAACGAAGAGCTGTGCGCCGAACTGGACACGACCGACGAGTGGATCCGCACCCGGACCGGGATCCGGGAGCGGCGCATCGCGGACGCCGGGGTGTCCACCGAGGACCTGGCGGTCGCCGCGGCCACCCAGGCACTGGAGTCCTCCGGCACCAACGACGTCCACGCCGTGGTGCTCGCCACCACCACCCCCGACCACCTGATGCCGGCCACCGCCCCGTCGGTGGCCGCCCGACTCGGCCTGACCGGTGTAGCCGCCTTCGACGTCGCCGCCGTGTGCACCGGCTTCGTGTACGCCCTGGCCGCCGCCGCCGGCCTCATCACCACCCAAACGGCCCGCACGGTCCTGGTCGTCGGCGCGGACCGCATGTCCCAACTCCCGGCCGCCGACGACCGCACCACCCGCCCCTTGTTCGCCGACGGCGCCGGCGCCGTCGTGCTCCGCTCCGGCACCGCCACCGAGCCCGGCGCGCTCGGACCGATGGTCCTCGGCAGCGACGGCGCACACCGCGACCTCCTCATCGTCCCGCACGGCGGGCACATGAAGATGCAGGGCCCGAACCTGTTCCGGCACGCCGTCGACCGGATGTCCGCTGTCACCCGGCAAGCCGTCCAGCTCGCGGGCTGGCGCCTCGCGGACGTCGACCGGATCGTCCCCCACCAGGCCAACGCCCGCATCACCGCCGCTGTCGGCCGCCACCTCACGATCGACGCCGACCGGCGGGTGCAGAACATCGAGTACGTCGGCAACACCGGTGCCGCCTCCATCCCACTCGCCCTGGCCCAGGCGTCCGCGGGCGGCACCCTCCGGCCCGGGCACCGCGTCTGCCTGACCGCGTTCGGCGCCGGACTGACCTGGGGCGCCACCACCGTCACCTGGCCCGACCTCAAACCGGCCGCTCACCCGCACCACGACACCGCCATGGAGCGCACATGACCACGAACAAGGCGAACCCTCAGCTGGTCCGGATCCTCGTCGAGGACCTGGGCATCAGCGAGGACGACCTGCGCCCGGACGCCAGCCTCAACGACACCGGCCTCGACTCCCTCGCGCTCGCCGAACTGCTGCCCGAGCGGCTCGGCGTACACCTCGGCGACGACGTCCTGAACAAGGCCGCCACCGTCGGAGCCCTGAACACGCTGGTCGAGCAGCAACTCGCCGCGCAGGAGCAGCAGTGAACCGGCCCGCACCGCAGCCACTGAGGGCCTGGCTGATCACCCCCGCGCTGAACGCCGACCGGTTCGAGAAGGCCAAGTCGTACGGTGCCGACGTCGCCCTGGCGGACCTGGAGGACTCCGTCGCCCCCGCCGACAAGGCGACCGCCCAGGCGACCGCCGACCGCTTCCTGTACCCGGCGGCGGACGGCGGGGCGACGCTGGGACTGCGCGTGAACACGCCCGTCACCGCCGACGGCATACGGGACCTCGCAGCCATCACCGGCTACACCCACCAGCCGGGCATCGTCCTGGTCCCGAAGGTGGAGTCCGCCCGCGACATCGAGGTCGTCGCCGGCGCTCTGGACACCGACCAGCACGCCCCCGTCATCTACGCACTGATCGAAACACCGCGCGCCATCGACCGGCTGCCCGCGATCGTGACCGCCGACCGGCTCGGCGGCCTCCTGTTCGGGGCGGCCGACTACGCCGCCCTCACCGGCTGCGCCCGCACCTGGGAGGCCCTGCTGTACGCGCGGTCCGCCGTGGCCAACAACGCCGGCACCGCCGGCATCCCCGCGATCGACAGCCCCTACTTCGACGTCCAGGACCTTGAGGGCCTCCGCCGGGAGGCCAAACGCGCCCGGGCCCTCGGCTTCCAGGGCAAGGGAGCCGTCCACCCCCGGCAGATCCCCGTCATCACACAGGCGTTCACCCCGTCCGAAGACGAGGTCGCCGCAGCCCAGGCCGTCGTCGCCGCCGGCCACCAAGCCTCGGCGGCCGTGACCACCGTCGGCGGCCAGATGGTCGGCCCGCCCCTTGTCGCCGCCGCCCAGGCCGTCGTCAACCAGGCCGCCGCGTCCGCGTCCACCCGCCTCCCGCAGCTGAAGGAGCCACCCATGAACAGCAGCACCGCCACCACGACCCCGCAGGGCTACCGGGAGGTCGGCAAGGGCCGCTTCCGCGAGAACGTCGGAGCCGGGCTAACCGACTTCGTCGTCGGCCAGGTCTTCGAGCACCGGCCCGGACGGACAGTCACCGAGACCGACCACGTCCTGAACCTCGCCCTGACCGGCAACGTGGCACCGATCCACTCCGACATCGAGTTCTGCGAGCACCTCGACAGGGACCGGGTGCTGGTATGCGGCATGGTCACCCTCGGGATTGTCATGGGCGCCAGTGTCCGCAGCATCAGCGGCCTGACCACCGCCAACCTCGCGATAGACGAATTGCGCCTGGAACACCCCGTGTTCGTCGGCGACACCCTCTACGCCCAGACGGAGATCACCGAAGCCCGGCAGTCCCGGAGCCGCCCCGAGTACGGCGTCGTCACTTGCAAGATCAGCGGCTTCAACCAGGACCGCCGAAGGGTCATCGTCTTCCAGCGGACCTTCTTCGTCCCGGCCGACGCCGCCGCCGTCCGCGACACCACCAACTACTAGGAGCAACTCATGGGTGAGGCCATCACCGTCGTCCCCGCGGACGAGGACCTCCTGACCGAGTACGACGCCCTCGCGACCCGGGCCTTCGGGCGCCGCATCGACGATGTCACCCAGCTGGCTGGGCACGCCGACATCCGCGTCGCCCTCCACGGCGGCAGCGTCATCGCCGGCGGGCTGGGCATGCTCATCGCACAGCACTTCGGCGGCCGCCCGGTCCCCAGCGCCTGCCTCGGCTCGGGATGCGTCGCCCCCGAATACCGCGGCGACCGCCTGACCGTCCGCATGCTCAACGACCGCATCCGCCCCCTCCAGGAGCAAGGCGCGGTACTCGCCAGCCTGTGGACGTCCTCCAACGGCTACGCCCGCCGCATGGGCTGGGAGGCACCCGTCCCGGTGTTCTCATGGTCCGTGCAAGCCGACGCCCTCAAACGCGACTTCGCCCCCGGCGACCTCGACATCGAGCACGGCCTCACGCCGGACAGCGAGGAACTCCAGCGGCGCCTCGCCCCGCGCTGGAACGGCACGCTCCTGCGACCCACCTGGTGGACCGCCCACAAGCAGCGCCAGCACGACCTGACCTTCTACCGGTTCAACCGCCCCAGCCAGCCCACGGCCGGCTACCTGTCACTGGCCACCCGCCAACATGACAGGCACGGTGCACACCTGGACGTCCACGACTTCTGGGCCGCCGACGACACCGTAGCCTCCGCAATGCTCGCCTTCCTCGGCCGCCACAACAGCCGGATCCCCACCATCACCTTCCAGCGCACCAGCCTCCCGCCCCACCCACTGCTCCTCAACGGCCTCCACCACTACGGCAACGCCACCACCGAGTCCTGGCACCCCTGGATGCTGCGCATCCTCGACCTACCCGAAGCCGTACGGCTCCGCGGCTGGCCCGCCGACCTGGACACCACCCTCCCCATCGGCGTCGAACAGGGCAACGGCACCACCGACCGCTAACTCCTGCAGATCGCGCACGGCGCGGCCGAACTCCAGCCCACCACCACCGAGCCCCGGGTCACGGTCAACCGCCGCCAGGCCACCCTCTGGTACGCCGGCGGCGACCGCAGCACCGCCGCCGCCTCCATGGCGGGAGTCCGCGCCACCGACGAACAGAGCCTAGCCACCCTCATCCGGAGCACCACGGAACACGAACTCTGGTGTGCCGAGCACTTCTGACCCACCACCCGGTCAGGAAGCACCACGCAGGGGTCGACTTCTCTAACGAAACAGACACCCCCGTGGGAACAAGGTCTCCTGTGTGACAGCCTGCGGCGGTGACCCAACCCTCAACGCACCCACCCGTTGACGTCATCGAGGCCACCGAGCTCCGCCTCGTCGAAGAGCCACCGCCGCAGCTGTCCGCCGAACACCGAGCGGCACGAGACCGCGTCTGGGACGAACTGGCCAGCAGCAACCCCGCCCTCTTCGACGGTCCCGTCGTCGCCTGCACCAGCCTCACCCAGCCCCACCCGCACGAACTCCTCCTCGGCTGGGCTCGCGTGACCTACCGCAACTTCGCCCTGCGCCGGGTGCCCAGCGCCACCGCCCTGCCATCCCTGTTCGTCGACGTCCTCCAGCCCACCGACGACGGAGCCCTGCTGGTCGCCCAGATGTCGACCGCCACCGCCCACCCCGGCCGCTGGCACCTGCCCGGCGGATCGGTTGAGCCCCCCGACGCCGGCCAGCCGCTGGACACCGCGTCACTGCGCCACAACGCAGCACGCGAACTTCTCGAAGAACTCGGCGTCGACACCGCCCCCGACGACCTGACGCTGTGGGCCGTCACCTGCGGAAACTACGGCAACATCGGCATCCACTTCGCGGCCCCGCCCCAGCCTGCGACGGTCCTCAACGAGCGGTTCGCCGCAGTCGTCTCCGCCACCACCACCGCCGTCGGCCAGGCCCCCGAGCTCGAACAGATCACGTTCGTCCACAGCCCGGCCGACCTCACGGCCCTCATCGGCCCGCATGCCGACTACCTCGAACTCCTCGTCGACAGGTACGCACGGATACTCCTGTAACCGCACGGGAGCAGACTCAACTACAGGAAGGACGTTGACGGAGACTGCAGACCAACGCGTGGAAGACACGGACACAGACGCGACAGTGCTCGCCGTCCAATCCACCGGCTTACGAGCGCTCCTGGGAGAGGTATGGCACCGTGGACGCAGGCGGGTCCGCCACTCCCCCCGTGGTGGCGGACCCGCCTGTCTACGTGGCCGACGGAGCCGGCTCCGGCGAGGGGCCTCATCGAGGACCTGCCGCATGTCGGTGTACATCCGCAGGGGATTCACCAGACCGGGCGAGTTGTCAGTGGCGACGTCTATCGTCCCTTGCATGACCAGTTCGCCGAACTCCCCTGAGAGCGCATGGGTGTTGGAGGCCACCATCCGGACAGCGCCGGCCGCCGATTCTCAATGGCAGAAGCAACTCGACAGGCTCCGCCAAATCGCCTCGTACGATCCGGAGACCCAGACGTGGCATGCCCGCCTTGGCGCGCTCGACCTGGCGGGCGTGGAGATGCTGCAGGCCCTCTTCGACGCCGCGCGCGTCCATGGCACCGAAGCGTGCCTTACACCCGTGGCGGTCCCGACGTACTGGGACGGTCCCGTCTTCACGCGGGGCCTGGACGTGGCCACTCTGCTGGAGGTGCAGAATGACCGCAGCCGGCCGCTCGGTCAATTGCCTCTGGCCTGAGCTTGTCTTTTATGGTCTGAGTAGGTTTCGTTCGGTGATGCTCTCGGGTCGTTTGACGGTTTTGCCTACGTCGTAGCGGGTGGCGAGTCGTCGGTTCTTCGAGCCGAGTGGCCGTCCGGGCCCGGGCCGCGATGGTTTGGGTGCACGGGCGGGGCAGGTGAGGTGAGGGCGGAGGTTCCTGAACCCGCGGCGGACCCGGGCGGGGGTGAGCCGGCCGGGCTCAGCGGGTTTCTCCCAGGGGTGCCGCAGGTCGGCGGCGGCCCGGCGGAGGAGTCGCAGTTGGGTGTGGGCGGCGATGATCAGCCAGGTCCAGCGGTCGCCGGCCTCCGGGGTACGAAGCTTCGGCCGGGTCCATCCCAGGGTCTGTTTGATCATGCGGAAGGTGTGCTCCACGTCGAATCTCCTCAGGAACGCCTGCCAGCGCACGTCGACGTCCTCGTCGCTCAGGCCGGTGGCGGACGACCACAGCCAGACCGGGAACGGTTCGCCGCCGCCGGGCAGGTGGTCGACCTTCAGGCGGATCAACGTGCCCTCGATGATGGGGAGTTCGCCGGTGTGGTCGATCCATGCGGAGCGGGTGGTCAGGCGGGGGTGGATGCGGTCCCAGGCCATCGCGCGGGCTGTGCCATATCGGTCGGTGACGTGCACGGTTGCCGCGTCCGGCTCGCCCCAGGTGTCCGGCTTGGCGAAGCGGAACTCCTTGCCGTGCTTCGGGGGCCGCCCGCCCTGCGGCGGGGAGAGCCACGGGACTGGGATCGGCTTGCGCATGACCCGGTCCGAACGCATCCGGCCGAGGACCTCCACCGGCAGACCGGCCAGGAGGTGGGACATGCGCGGGGCGTCGTATCCGGCGTCGAAGACGATGAGGATGTCGCGGTCGCCGAAGTGCCAGCGGCCCATGTCGATGAGGTCTTCGACCACTCGTCGGACTTGGGCGGCGGTGACCTCGGCGACGTCGTCCTCGGGACCGAGGCGGACCGCGTCCAGCAGTTGGCACCAAGACGTGCGGCCCGTCTCCAGGGCGGCGACGAAGGAGTACGGCCAGCCCGGGATCATCTGATCGCTGGAGCGGCCGTTGCGGCCGTAGACGTGGCAGAACAGGCGGTCCGGGCTGGTCGGCGGGTCGGGGCGGAGCCAGTTGCTGATGTCGACGGCGAGGACCAGGCGCCCGTCGGCTGCCTGCGGCATGGGTAGGCCGGCCAGCACCTGCCGCAGCCGGGGCACGTCGACGATCCCGTTGTTCAGCGCGTCGTACATCGCGCCGTGCCCGCGCCGGTGCTCAGCCACCAGCGTCAGATCCACCGGCGCCTTCACCGGCCCGTCGGCACACAGCAGCGCATCCGTGAGGTCGAACAGTTCGTCCCCGCGAGCGGTCAGGCAGTCGAATAAGTCGTCCCGGAAGCGTGACGCTTTCGCGAACGCTTCCCCCGGAACATGATCAGGCAGCAGACTCACCTTCACGGCCTTCGTCGTGGTCACGTGCATCCTTGGTCGGAGCACATGATCGGACGAAGGCCGCCTCAGCGTCCGGCGAACACCCAGGTGAGCGGCCTAGTTCGAGGAGTATTTCGACTCATCGGTAGCCTGCATCACCATGATGCGCGCTTGGATCCTGCCGATGCTGCTTGTGCTCAGCGGCTCAGCCGTCGCGACTGGGCAGATCTTCAAGGGGAGCCCCGGCGCGGCCGCAGCACTCCTGCTGGCGTTCCTGGCGCTCGCCAGCGTGAACTCACCCCTGATCTTCCCGAGGTCGATCAGTGCGCAGGAGGCACAACGCCGCAGCGCGGTCGACGGCCGACCGGTCGTCTTCTGGCGGCCGGGCTGCAAGTACTGTATACGACTGCGCATCCGGCTGGGCCGCAGCGCCCGCCAGTTGCACTGGGTCAACATCTGGCGCGACCCGGCAGGAGCCGCAGCGGTGAGAGCAGCCAACGACGGCAACGAGACCGTGCCGACCCTCGTCGTGGCGGGCCAACCACACACCAACCCCGATCCCGAATGGGTGCGCGAACAGCTCTCCCCTTCCGCGTGATCAGAAACCGCGCCCTACGGAGAGGAACCCGCAGACACAAGCGCACAGAGGTTAAAAGACAAGCTGAGAAGCTGTGTCAGATCCGGTGATCTGTGACGTTCTGTGACTGATGGGCCGGTCAGTGGAGCTAGGCGAGGAACGACAGCCGCCCGAGCTTGTCGACGTGGATGGCATGGTCGGACCACTCGACGTGCTGGACGTCGTCGGTGCAGCCCACATCGATGTCCTGGCAGAAGTAGCCGGTTTCCTCGCCGGGCTCTGCGGTGAACACCTTCGGAAGCCGGTCGCACCGCGGATCCACCGGTGCCGTTGGGCCCTTCCGTCGTCCCGTTCTTCCCGGTCTCCCAGGCGAACCTGTCGTAGACCGACTGGGCGGTGTGAACGGTCTTCAGCGGCTGGGCCGTGTAGACGAAGTCCTGGCTGAAGGCCCCGGCGCTGCCCGACGTGTTGCCCTTGCTGGTGACCAGCCACGGTACCGTCACCCCCTCGAAGGACACGGTGCAGCGGACGGTCTCGCCGCGTGGCCGCATGACCTCGCCATCGCACTTGCCGGGACCGGTCTCGCCGATGACGCCGGCCATGCGCAGCGTCTCCTGCCGCAGGTGGTTGAGCACCTTCTCGACGGGCTCCGCCTCGAGCTCCGGCGACGGGAGGGCGTCCTCCAACTCGGAGTCGACGATGCCGGGATGCCGTTGGCTCGGTTCGATCTCCACCGGCCGCTTCTCGCCCTCTGCCTCCGAGAGCTTCGGCTTCGCATCGCAGCCGCTCGGCTCGTCGGCGCAGCCACCGACCAGGGCCACGACTGCTGCCACGGCCGGGATCACAAGACGCCTCATCGCCTCATCTCACCGTCCATCCGCTCGAGCTCGCTGGCGCACCCTTCGCCGCGAGGGCCGACGAGGCGCGTGGCCTCCGAGACCGAGAAGTTCCACCGGAGGGCCGCCGCCAGGTATCTGATCGTCCGTCTCTACCGCGATCGCGACGGCCAGCACCGTCCCGATCACGCCGACTGTTGTTCATGGCTCAGCATGTCGAACGCCGCGTAGCCGACTTGCTGCTTCCTCCTCTGCGCTCCATGAGACGGACCAGCACGGTAACAATCTGAGGCGGGGAGGGGTCCCGAGGAGCAGCCTGAACGCTGAACTGGACAACCCGCGCTGCACCGCTACCCAGATTGCCTCCCTGCTGCGCACCTGGAAACCCTGACCGTCCGCTGTCCTGCCTGCTCGTCACACGGCACGGTGCAGGCCGTCCGCAACACCGGACGGGGCTGAGCCTAAGCTCCGTCCGGTGGAGACGTTCTGGATCACTGCGGCTGCCGTCCTGTGGGGTGTCGGCACGGGCCTGCTCATACCGCGCGCCGCGTACCGGCTTTCCGTACCGCCCGGTGAGCCGTGGCGGGCGGTGTGTCCTGCTGGACACCCCGTCGCCGGTGCCGGGAACGGTTGGCTGGGGCGAGCCCGCTGCGCCGACGGCGACTCGTACGGCCCCAGCATGCCCGTCCTCGCCACCGTTTCAGCTGCGGCCTGCGCCGTCCTGGCGGCCGCCACGGGTGTGCGCCCCGAGCTGGTGGTCTGGCTGCTGCTCGCCCCGGCCGGGGTGCTGCTCGCCATCGTCGACGCCAGGGCGCACCGGCTGCCCGACGTGCTTACGCTGCCGCTTGCCGTGGCCGTGCTCGTTCTGCTCGGCGTTGTCGCGTTGCTGCCCGGGGCCGACGGCAGTTGGAAGACCGCGCTGCTCGGCTCGGTCGCGCTGGGCGCGGGCTTCTTCGCGATGTTCCTGATCGCACCCCGGGGCTTGGGGTTCGGCGATGTGAAGCTCGCCCTCGCCCTCGGCGCTGTTCTGGG
Source organism: Streptomyces sp. CA-210063 (assembly GCF_024612015.1). Classification (NCBI taxonomy): domain Bacteria; kingdom Bacillati; phylum Actinomycetota; class Actinomycetes; order Kitasatosporales; family Streptomycetaceae; genus Streptomyces; species Streptomyces sp. CA-210063. The sequence continues at coordinate 17,088 of NZ_CP102512.1, read as the reverse complement.
CTGGCGCGGCTGGGGAATCTTGCTGGCCGGCACCTTCGCCGGATACCTGCTGTTCTCCCTGTACGGGATCGGCCTCATCCTCACTCGCCGCTCGAGCCGTACCAAGGCGATCCCGGTCGGGCCGTTCGTTCTCGCCGGGACGCTTGTGGGCACGCTTCTTGGCTCGTGCGCCCAGTGACCTTGGGCCGGTCTGCCCCCGGCTACGCGGCGGCGAACTGAAGGAGTCCGGGAACGCCCTGTAAAGCGTGGTGCAGAAGGCCGTGATCAGGGCATTTCCCTTGTGCGACTGGGGTGTTGAGGGCTGATCCGTTGTGGGTGGAGACGTTCACGGTGCTGCGCATGAAGCAGTTCGAGCGGTTGCTGAAGATGGTGCGGGAGCGGGGTGGCGACGGGCCGCGGATCGGGTGATCGTGGTGTCTGCCGCTTGCCGACCGGGTGCTGGTGGTGGCTGTCTACTACCGGACGAACCTGACCATGCGGCAGCTTGCGCCGCTGTTCGGGCTCTCGCCTGCCACGGTGTGCTGGGTCATCCAGCGGCTCCGACCTCTCCTCGCGCTTGAGCCGGCCTCCCGTCCGGTCGATGCCGCGGACCGGCTGTGGATCGTGGACGGCACACTTGTCCCGGTCCACGACCGCAAGGTCGGTGCTTCGAGCCACAGCTCTTTCTCCGCACAACCCAGCGGCGGGCACAGAAGACTGACGGCTATCCGAGCACGGTCGGGCGTGCCCGACTGACCTTTCTTCCGTCAAGCCGACTCGACACGGCAGGATCGCCGCCATGAGAATTCTTGTACTCGGCGGGACCTGGTTCCTGGGGCGGGCGGTCGCGCAGACCGCGTTCGATCGCGGCTGGGAAGTGACGGTGTTCAATCGCGGCCGTTCCGGCTCCGCACCAGAAGGAGCCCGGACGGTCCGCGGCGACCGCACAGACGCCGCAGACCTCGCGCGCCTGGCCGGTGAAGGCCCGTGGGATGCCGTCGTGGACACGTCCGCCTCCGAGATGGCGCCGCGCGATGTCCTCGCCGGCGCCCGCGCGCTGGAGCCGGTATCCGGCCGGTACGTGTACGTCTCCACCGTGAACGCCTACCGTGGATGGCCGAACGATCCGCTGACGGAGGACTCTGAAGTCCTGGACGGCCCGCCGGATGCCGACGCCGACTACGGGCGGCTCCCGGACGACTGGGACGGCCCGGACTGGTACTACGGCAGGCAGAAGGCGGGCGCGGAGAGGGCGACCACCGCAGCGTTCGGTGAAGACCGGGCGGTGATACTGCGCCCAGGCGTCATCCTCGGGCCCGGCGAGTACGTCGGCCGGCTCCCGTGGTGGCTCCACCGCGCCACCCGCGGCTGACGCTCGAGGGAGGGCTTGTTGGTGTACAGGGTGGCGGCTGGCCTGGTGTGTTGCTGGTTTGTTGAGAGGCCGGGTGACCGGTTCCAGCGGGGTGGCCGGGGTGTGTGAGCTGGGGTTGTGTGTTGTGTGCTGAGTCTGGCTTGGTTCGTCGTTGGTAGCTCTGGCGTGAAAAGGATCGGCCGGTGTTTGTGCTGGTCAGGGCTGTTTGTGCTGGCGGGGTGGTGGGGTTAGCGGCCTCGTGTGCGGGGGCGGTGGTGGGTTTCGGCGAGGTGGTCGAGGCGGATGGCCTCGAGTGATTGCTTGGTGATGCGTTCGGTGCCGTCACTGATGGCGGTGATGGCGGCTTGGCGGATGAGTCGTGTGAGGGATCCGATGCGGCCGGCGGTGCGCTGGTGGAGGTAGGGGGCGTGGCGGGGGAGGGCGCCGTTTTTGTGGTGGGTGAGGTCGAGGTTGTTCTCGATGTCGGTGATGACGTCGCGGAAGGGTTCACGTGATCCGTGGCGGGCGGGGAGGGGGCCGCAGGTGATGAGGGTGGCGCGTCCGGCGAGCTGGGCGCCGCGGGTGCCGGAGAAGAGAGGTGTGTCGGTGACGTCGATGCCGGCGTAGACGAACGTGGCCCGCAGGCGTTCGGTGAGATCTTTCAAGAGGTCGGCGGCCTGCGCGCCGGTGGTGGTGCGGGGGTTGAGGCGGTGGATTTCGTCGATGAGGACGAGTTGGACACCCGCCTGGGTGTAGGTGTGGCAGACGGCGTCGGTGATCTGGGTCTGGGTCATGCGGGTGGTGGTGGGGATGCCGAGGTAGCGGGCGAATTCGGTGATGAGGGTTTTCGCGGTGGCGCCGGGCGGGACGAGGACGTACGCGACGGGTACCGCGGCGTGGGTTGACCCGGGTGGTGCGGGGTTTTTGCGGGTGTGGGCGAGGTGGCAGGCGCGGCCGACGTGGAGGAGGGCGGTGGTTTTCCCGGCTGCGGCGGGTCCGGTGACGATCAGTGAGGGTCGTGCGGTGGCCTGTTGGTGGCGGCCGAGGATCATCAGGGTGCGGACCTGGGTGGCGAGGGTGCTGATCGCGGGGGTGCGGATGGTGACGAAGCTGGAGTGGTAGGCGAGGCGCTCTTCGGTACTGCGGGGCGGGGCGCCGGGCTGGGGCGGGGTGACGGGGGCGGCGGTGGCGAAGCGGTGCCAGCCCTGCCAGGTGGTCAGGGGCCACGACGGCTCGGCGGCACCGCCGTCCGCGCCGCCGGCGGTGGCTGCTGTGCTGCTTGGGCTCTGTGGGCATGGGCTTACCACTTGTCGGCTTCCTCGTATGCGTCGTAGAGCCCGAATCCGGTGGCCGCGGCGGGGTGGGTGTCGTCGTGGGGGAGGTCGTCGATGCTGTCGTCCTCGTCCCACTGCGCTGGGTCGTCGGCGCTCTGGCCCGTGTCGTGTTCTGGGCGGCGGGCTGCGGGGAGGGGGAGGGCGGCGGTGCGGGCTACGAGTGCCTGTTCTGCTTTGGTGGCGTGGCCGCTGTGGACGCGTCGCATGAGCTGGTCGAGAGCGTCGGCGAGGTCGGCTTCGTACTGCTCGGCGTCGTGGTGGTTGCCGTGCAGGGTGAGGGTTCTGATGTGCTGCCAGGTGCGGTCGTTGAACGGCTGGTGGACGTGGTCGCGGTGGATCCAGCCGATCTCGGTGAGCTGGCCGTCGGGCAGGCGGATCCAGATCTGGCGGACGTTGGGGGTTGTAGTGGATCTCCCATTTCCCGCCTCGGCCGGTGTGGGGGGAGGGCTGGCCGCGGTAGGGGGCGAGGAGGTCCGCGTCGTAGGTGCGGTGGTGGATGCGGATGCCGGAGGCGGTGATGGCCTGCCAGCGCACGGGCAGCAGTTCGAGGTAGTCGTGGCCGGTCAACGGGACGGGGACGTATCCGGCGACGGCGACGAGCGCGGCCCACATCTGGTTCGGAGTGAGGGCCTTGCGGGGCATCATCGGGTGGCGCAGGCCTTCGTGGGGGCGGTGGTGGTAGTGCACCAGCCACTCATCAAGCAGGTCCTGCAGCTGGGCGACGCTGTAGCAGGCGTCTTGTTCGGCGTCGGGGCCGCGGCGGGTGACGTCGGATCCGGTGTAGCCGGGCAGGTGCTGGCAGAACAGATGGTTGATGGTGCCGAAGGCGCGCTCGACGATGCCTTTGGCGGTGGGAGCGAAGGGCGGGGCGGGCTGGACGCTGATGCCGAGGGTTTCGCAGGCGGCGGTGAACGCCCGGGAGACGAAAACTTTGCCCCGGTCGACGACGATCGTCTCGGGCAGGACGACCGGCCTAGCCGCCGCCCCCGCCAGGCGCTCATCGAGCGTGGTCAGCCGTTGGTAGGGGAGTGCGGGGGCGTGGTCCATGCGCAGGATGTTGGGCCAGGTGGGGCGGGCGGGGTGCGGGACGGCCATCTCCGCCAGCAGCAGGGCCGCGTCGACGGCCTTGGTCGCACTCGGGCGCAGCACGGCGGCGAGGATGGCGCGGGTGGCGACGTCGATGGCGATGGTGAGTTCGGGGCGGGCGAGGGTGCCGTCGTCGAAGAGGGCGAGGACGTCCAGGCGGGTGGTGTCGACCTGGACCTGCTCGCCGGGCCGCAAGGCCGTGGTGGGGGTGAAGGCCCGCCCGTCGAAGCTCGCGGGCGTCTGCCGCACGGGCCCTGCGGGTAGTTCGCCGGGGCGGGCGAGGGTGGTGACGAGCCGGTACAGGGTGGCCTGGGACGGCGCGGGCACCGTACCGGGCCCGTGCCGGTCCTGAAGGATCTGGTTGATCAGCGGGAACAGGCCGTTGATGGTGCCCTTGGAGCGGCCGCGCCGGCGGCGCAGCGCCTCGCGGACGGCGGCGACGACCCGTTCGTCGGCCCGCCCCGTGGGACTGGGGGCGCGCGTGCTGCGGTGGTCGAGAAGCCCCCACAGACCTTGTTTGCGGTAGGCGAGCCGCATGCGCTGCACCGTGGTGCGTGAGACGCGGCGAAGCCGAGCGCGGTCAGTTCCTCGGCTTTGGCCTGCTCGCGCTGGGCCAGCGTGTACTGTTCGGGGTCGTACTGCGGCCGCACCGCGCCGTCGCTGCCGGGTCCGCCGGCAAGGCCGCATTCAACCTCTCTCACGTGCCGCTGCCAGGCCAGTGCCTTCTCGCGCGCCGCGGCGGGGGCGGTCTCGAACAGCCCCCACTGCGGGGCCGCCTGGGGCACATCAGCCCCGATGACGGTGAAGCCGGGGTCGGCGAACAGGTGCCCGGCGAGCACGGCCTGGCCGCCGCCGTCCGGGCCGACGAGGTGGATGTCCTGCCCGGACAGGGCGACCACCTGCCACTTCACGCCGCGGAAGCGGACGTGAGCTCCGACCTTCACGGCCGGCCGGGCATTGCGCCGCGCGCTCACCCGGCACCTTCCGTCTTGCCGGGGCCGCTCCAGCCCTGCGGGCCGATCAGGACGCGTTCGTGCAGTGGCGTTTCCAGGTCTGCTGTCAGCTGTCTGTGCCACAGGGCGTGGAAGACGGCGGGGAGGACTGCGATCGGGTCGCCGGTGGCTTCGGCGCCTTCGATCAGCGGCCGCGGCCGCGCGAACGCCTCAAGGACGGCCGCTGTCAGGCCGGTCGGGCCGGCGTTGCGGGGGTGGCGGTAGCCGGCCAGCCATTTCAGGTTGGCGGCCAGGATGTCGTCGAGCGGTGGGAGGCGGCGGTAGGTCCAGCCGATGTGTGCGCACGCTTCCGCGACGGCCCTTGCGGCGTTGAGGGCACGTTCGCCGCCGGTGTCGGGGTGGCTGGGGCAGTCGGCGAGCAGGGCGGTGCCGTCGGTGTAGCGGGCGAAGAGCTGCGGCACCCAGGAACGCACCTGCCCGCGGGGGTTGCGCCACAGCAGCCGTGCCGGCCGCCCCGCCAGGGCGGTCACGCGCGGATCGCGGTCGAGGACGATCAGCTGGGTGCGCATCGCGTTCGATCCCGCAGAAACGTGCCGTCCGGTCGTGGACGACCACCACAGGCCCGGTCCCCACCGCCGCCCCGGGATCACCGGGAATGCGGACACCGGCGCCAGGTCCTCGAACGCCACCGCGAGGGCGGCGTCCGCCCACCGCTGCTGGACCACCTGCCCGACGGGGTCGAGAAAGACCACCTCGAACCCGGTAGGGCGACCGGCCGCCACCCGCCCTGCCCGGCTTCCTGGCCTGGCCGTATCTGCGTTGATCACCTGCTTCAGCCAAGCCGTGTCCGCGTGCAGGCAGGGTGGTTTTGGGGATTCCTGCCGCGAACGGGTACCGCGTGCGCTAACGGTTGACGAGCCCCCTCTGGCGGCTGTTCCGCGCTTGCCGGGCGGTCCTTCAGCCGCTGTCTTCCTGGCCGGCCGTCAGTATGTCCATCAAGGCGTCGGGAGACATGTCCGCCCACTGGGCGACCTCGTCCAGGGGCATCCCGGCGTTCGCCGCGGCCAGGGCGGTCCGCTTCCACGCGTTCTCGATCAGGTCGGCGCTGTGGCGGAGGCTGCGCAGGAGCTGCCGGGCAACATCGGCGGTAGGCCCGGTCTGCGCTCCGCGCAGTTGGAGCAGCTGTTCCTCGGCGCTCTCGATCGCCCGGGTGATCAGCGCCCGCTGTTCGGCGGGCACCGCCGCGCGCCACATCCTGCCCGACCCGGGCGCCTTCTTCTCCTTGCCCAATACCCGCAGTTGCCCGGCCATGGTCGCGCACTGGTGCTCCTGGCGCAGCCACCATGGATCGTTGTCGTATCCGGGTGGCCCGCCAGCGCCGCGGCGAAGGCGGATGACGCTACCCATCCAGGAGGTCAGCGGGCCGCCGTAGTCGGTCGCGGCCAGCGGCCCCAGCCACGGTCGGCCGACCCGCTCACCGAGTCGGCGGCAGAACATTCCATCGGCGGGCAGCGCCCGCGGCCGTCCGGCGCCGCTGTCCGCCCACGCCAGCTCGGCCATGGCCGGGTCCAGCAGCGCGTCGGCGACGGCCACCACCTCGGGGAAGACGACCGCGTCCCGCCCCACGATCCGCCACCGTTCCAGATCACCGCCGGCGTTACCGCCTGCGACCTGGTGCAGGCGCCGCGGCCAGATGGTCTCCCGCTCCCAGTTGAGGGCCTGTTCCCACCACCGGGCCACCACCGCGTGCGCCAGCGCGAACACCCGCTCTGGCTCCGCGCCGGTCCGTACCGCTCGCCGCGCCACCCCGGTCCACCGCCGCTGCGCCGCGGCCACTTCCGGCAGATGCCGCACGTCCAGATACTCCAGGGGCTGGTCGGCGTCCGCGTCCAGGAGCCACCGCCCGTGCCGGACACACACCCGGGACCACCGCGGCGCGTACCGCACCACCCGCACGGCCGTCCCCGTACGCCGGGCCGTGCACAGGCGGCAGCCGAATGCCACCGGCCCCGCGACCGCGCCGCCGATCCGCCACGCCGCCGCCGGCGCTCCGTCCTCCCCGGCGGGCAGCTTGGCGTCCTCCTGTTCCCAGGACGGCAGCGCCCGCACCAGCACGTCTTCCTTGACCCCGCACAGGCCTGCCAGGAGCTGCCGTCCGGCTGCGTTCAGCAGCGCCTCGGCATCGGCTCGCGCGCCCCCGCCGTCGTGTCCGGGCTGGTAGTTGCGCCAGTGCCAGCAGGACCGCAGCACCTTCGCTTCCATCCCGTAGCGGCTCGCGATGCGGCAGATCAGCGACGAGGTCGTCTCTCCCTGCAGGGGAGCGGTGCGCAGCAGGCCGGGGGGAGGGGTCACTCCACCACGGTCTCGTGTTCGCCGTCCCGGGCGGGCACTTTCACAACGGATGCCCAACGGATCAGGCACACCGGATTGGCGCGGGAGGCTGTGGAGAGCTGACCCGCTCGATGAAGCGGCTTCGCCCTCTGACAGCGCGTCCACGGAGCTCCTCAGCCACCTGGGCATGGCGCATCCGCCGACCACGGCCCGGCCCGCCGCATTCCCGCCCTCCCCCAGACAGCCAGCCCCCTAAAAGCCGCGCCCCCTGCTGCCCGTCAGTCCTGTGCGCTGGTACGCAGCCGGTGGGCGAGGGTTTGCTGCCATGCCTGGTCGGTGGCCGGGAGGGCAGCGTGGCAGATACGTGTGAGGGTGCCGTCGGCCAGCCAGCTCAGGTAGCGGCGTCGGCAGGTCTGGAAGGAGCCCAGGGCCTGGGGGAGGCGTCGCCAGGCCTGCCGGGTGCAGGCGATGTGGATGATGGCTTCCAGGATCTGCCGTTCGCTGCGGCGGCCGCCGGTGTGCGAGGGCGGGGGCAGCAGGGCGGACAGGGAGTGCCAGGCGGTGTCGCTGATCCGCGGCTGCCACACCAACACCCTGCCGGCCAGCGCCTCCAGTTGGTCGATCAGGTCCTGCTGTTCTGGGTGCGGCAGTGGCTGCCGGTCCTGCTGCTCGCCCAGCCATGCGGTGGCCTGTTCGGCATCCGGTGCGCCCGGCCACCAGGCGATGCCGTCGGGGAGGCCGGCCAGGTGGTGGCGGCAGGCCCACCACATGCGCTGCCAGGCGACCGGCCAGGGCGGGTTCCACCAGGTATCGATAGCGGTCAGTTGCCGGCCCAGGCGGGTGGGCCGGCCGTGGGGGTGCTGACGCTGGCGTACCTGGTTGAGCCAGGTTCCCAGGGCGAATCCGGTGTCGGTGCGGGTGGGCTTGGAGACGGCGAGGTGGCCGTGGCGGGCGGCGTAGGCGCGGGCCTGGGCCAGGCCGTCGGCGGCCGGGCGGCGCCGGCCGGGCCAGGCGTTAAACCGTTCGGCCTCGGCCGCGGGCAGCCCGAGCTCGGCGAGCAGCTGCTGCTGGCCGTCGTGCAGCTGCGGGTAGTGGGTGATCTGGTGGCGCAGCCACCGCTCAAGCCAGCGCGGCAGCCCCTGCAGGTTGTCCCCGCCGTGTACCGGCCCGCGCTCCCTCACGTGGGTGCGGGCGCGGTACCAGGCCCGCTGCCAGTCGACCGGCCACGGCGGGTTCCACCAGGCATCCAGTGCGCCGAGCTGTTCCGCCTGCCGGCGGGTCAGCGACGCCGCGTCGGCACGCCGGTTGGCCAGCCACCGCCCCAGATCGAAGCCCGCACCGGCCCGGCCGCTGGTGTGGGGGAGCGCCAGGTGTCCCCACCGCGCCGCGTGAGCCCGCGCGTGCTCGAGCCCCTCGGCGAACAGCTCCTCGTGCCGCCGCGTCAGGCCCTGACCGTGCCCGGTACGCCGCGGCACAGCCGGCTCCGCCCGCCACCCTCCCGCCCCCGCCCCCGCAGCCCCGCCCGGACCCGCGCCGGTATCGAAGGCGGGTGCCAGCAGACGCAGGCCCGGGCCCACCTCCACGGGCCGGTGCGCGCTGCGCACCCACCACATCCCCCGCCCGGGCGGCGGCAGCACCGCCGCGGGCCGGCGCTGCTCGCGGGCCACCGCCTGCACCCACACCGACAACGGCCCTGCCTGATCAGGCTGTTCGACCTCCCCCAGCCAGTCCCGTCCCAGCCGGGCACCCAACGCGGCCACGAACCCCTCCCCACCCGGCCTGCGCACCAGCCCCGGCGCTGCGCCCCCGGCAGCCAGCTCCCGTACCACCGGATCGCTCAACGCCGCCGCCACCGTCACCACCTCGGGAAAGACCACCACGTCCCGCACCAGCAGCCGCCACTGCCGCTCCCCCCAGCCCGGCGGTTCCGGATACCGCCGGCAGGTGGCCGCCACCACCTGTTCCAGACGCGGCCCCCACACCCGCTCCCGCGCCCAGAACTCCTCCCGCTCCCACCACCCGCACACCACCGCCCGCGCCAGCGCGAACACCTCCCCGCCCACCACCCCCACCCCCACCCCCACGCCCGCGCCCGCCTCAGCCCGGACTATTCGGCCAAAACGCCGCTGCGCACCGTCCAGCTCCCGCCCCAGGCACCCGACATCGGCGAACTCCCACGGATGCCCCTCACCCGCATCCAGCAGCCACCGCCCATGGCGCACACACAAACCGCCGCCACCGCGCCCGGTACACCCACACCCGCCCCGCACCCGGGCCGCCCCTAGCCGCACACAGCCGGCAGCCGGACACCACCGGCCCCCACTCCGAGGACCCCACCCGCCACCCGCCCACCCTTGTCTCCCACCGCCACGGCCGGCCAGCGCTGCAGGCCCGGCCGACCACGACGGCAACGCCCGCGCCAGATGCCCGCCCGGCACCCGGCACCAGCCGGCCAGCTGCTCCTGCGCCGCCTCGTCGAGAAGGACCTCGCCGTCCGGGCGCACACCGCGCGCTTGGTGCACGGGATTCGCCCACCGCCAGCACGCCGTCAGGTCGCCGGCCTGCAGCCCGTAGGCGGCCGCGACCCGGTGCAGGAACGACCACGTCGTCTCACCGGACATCGGCACCACCCGCAACACTCCACGCACACGCTCACTCGCCTTCCGGCGCAGCCCTCTCAGCAGGTCGCGGCTCTCGTCGGACCGAGGCTGCCCTGCTGCACCTTCCTCCTCGCTTTCTCCTACTGCCACGTCCCACCGCTTGTTCCAGGTAGAGGGCACTGGTCGCTGCTCCACGCAGACCACATCGGGCAGGTCGGACTCTGGAAAGCTGAGGATAGGGACGCCGGCGCGCTGCGGCGCTCCTTCCGGACGGTCCACGCCGCGCAGGCCCAGCACGCCCTGTGCGCCGAGGCCGACTTCGAGATGCCGCACGAGTCGTGAGGACGCGGGCTGTCCAGGGCTGTGCGCTGGGCGACCGGCCCGCAGGGGGCGGCCTGGGGCAGGGCCACGGCCGCCGCCGATACATAGAACACCTGCCGTACGCATTTCGTACGGCAAACGTACGCTATCCGTACGGTTAGTGGGCTAGGGTGTTGCTCAGGAGGTGTTCGATGTCCGAGTTGTTCGATCGGATCGATGCGCTGGTCGCGTCCCGGTCTGTGCTGCCGCCGTCGGCGGAACGTAAGCGGCTGCGCCAGGCACACGGCCTGACGCTGGACGAAGTTGCCGCAGCCCTGGACGTTCGGCGGGCAACCGTCAGCGGCTGGGAGGCCGGTAAGACCGAGCCCAGACCGCCGGAGCGTGACGCGTATGCGCGGATGCTCAAGCAGCTCGCGGAGCTCTACCCCGCCCCCACCAACCCCGCCGCACCCGAGCAGGACACGGCGGTGCCTGAGACATTCACCGGCGAGCCTGCCCCCGCTCCACAAGTCCGGACTCTGGCCGCGGCGCCGGTCTCCGAGGCTGCGGCCATGACTGCGACCGAGAACACCCAGACCTCTGCCCCCGTCGCCCCAGCTCCGGCCGCTGCGTCGCGTCCGGCGCGCACCGCCAGGCCGTCGTCGACGTCGCGCCGTCCGGGCGCGCGGAAGGCGCCTCCGGCCGGTACTCCTGCGGGTGGCACGGATCCGCGGTTTGTGAACGGTCCGCTGGCGGTCGTCGATGTCGAGGACGGGCAGGTGCTGGCGTACTGCGTCGGCGGCCTGGTCCTGGAGGTGCCCGCCAAGAGCATCCCGGCCCTGGTGGAGTGGACGCTCAAGGAGGCGCGGCTCGGGCAGCCGAAGCTGTCCGGGCCGGGCAAGGACGCCGATCCGCTACTTGTGCTCACCGAGTCCGCGCTGGAGCGTTACGGCCTCCCCGTCGCCCTCACGGAGGAGGAGCGGCTCGCCGGGCGGATTCCGGAGGGTCACAAGGTCATCAAGCAACTGGCGCGTGCCGACTGGAAGCTGACCAAGCGCGGGTTCGGGCCGTGGGCGAGGATCTACCGTCCCGCCACCGGTTCGGAGCGTGCCTGCGTGCAGCTGTGCATCCCGTCGTGGCACGCGCTCGACACCCGGCACTGGGGCGAGGCCGGGAAGCTGGCGCCGGCGGAACTCGCCCGCGTGCTGGGCGTGTACGCGTCCCGGGTGATGACGCCGCGCGGATCGACCGCCGTGACCGGTCTGGAGCTGATGACCGCGCTGCACCCGCCGACCCGGGCCTCCGAGCCGGACGCCGACGGCAAGCGGCACTCCGAGCACAACCCCGGCTCGCTCGGGAAGGACCCGGTGGACTGCGCGCCGTGCGAGGCCCCCGACGGGCACCCGCTCCTGGCGGACCTGCCGCGGTTCCACGTGCGCGGTCCGGCGGAGAAGTTGTTCGAGGAGGCGTACGACTGGGCGCGGCCGATGACGGATGCCGAGTGCACCCTGCGGCACCTGGTGGGCATCGACGTGAACATGGCCTTCGCCGCCGGAGCCAACGGCCTGGTCGTCGGCCTCGGTGCGCCGACGCATGTGAAGGCGCCGGTGTTCGATGCGAAGCTGCCCGGCTCGTGGCTGGTGGACCTCTCGCACGTCGACCTGTCCCGGGTGAGGGTCGCCAAGAACAAATGGGCAGACTTGGACGCGAGTCTGCTGCCGAGCCCGTTCACGCCGAAGGGCGAGCGGCCCGAGGGGCCGGCCTGGTACGCGACGCCGACCGTGGCGTACGCGGTGGAGCTCGGCTACGACGTCGCGCCGATCGAGGCGTACGTCCGGTACGAGAGCGGCCGCTACCTGGACGGCTGGTACAACCGGCTGCGGGACGCCTACCTGACCACGATGGCTGACCTCGGCGTGCACGCGGACCTGTCGCCGGAGGACTTCCTGGCGGCGATGGACGGCTACAAGGAGCGTGACCCGGAGCTGGCGATCGTCGTCTCTGCGGTCAAGGCGACGGTCAAGGGCGGCCTGGGCAAGCTGCGCGAGCGCCCGCGCGGTGAGCGCTGGCGGCCGGGCGAGCCGTGGCGGGCCTTGTCCCGGCCGACGTGGCGGCCGGACATCCGCGCGGCGGTCATCTCCCGCACCCGGATCAACCTGCACCGAAAGATCGTCAAGCACGCGGCGTTCACCGGGCAGTACCCGGTCGCGGTCCTGTCCGACTGCGTCGTCTACGCCGTCGACGGCACCAGCCCGCTGGACTTCCTGCCGTACCGGGACGGCAAGCCGCTGCCGGGCGGCTTCAAGCTCGGCATCAACCCGGGCCTGGTCAAGCACGAGGGCACCCAGAGCGTCTTGTGGGGCGAAGAGGTCCGCGAGCGGTTCAACGCGCCGGAGCTCAACCTCGCCCGGTACATCAAGGACGGCACCGTCACCGACGTCGACAACGGAGAGTAGGAGAAGGCGACGATGAGCCTGTTCGGGGACGGCCTGGAAGCCGCGGTGCAGAAGGCGTTCACCCGCCCCGCGCCCAAGAGCGCGCCCGCGCAGATGCGGTACCTGGTCAAGCAGCTCAAGGGCACCAAGGCGGTCGCCCAGATGCTGCGGATCTCCCAGCGCACCGTCGAGCGGTACGTGAAGGACCAGATCAAAAAGCCGCGCCCGGACCTCGCAGCCCGGCTGGAGCGCGAGGTGAAGAAGCGGTGGCAGCCGCAGATTAGGGCCAAGGCCCGGCAGAAGGCGGCGACCACGGGCGGCATCGTCGTCGACACCCGGGCCCGGCTCGGCTACACCGCGCCGATCGGGTCGACGGATCAGGACCGCATCCGGCACCTGACCGTCGCCCTGCCGCCCCGCTACGCCGCCCGCCTCTTCGACGCCCAGGAGCAGGGCGCCACCGAGCAGCGCCTGCAGGAGATCGCGGCTGAGGCACTCAAGGAGGTGTACTTCCAGGACGGCGGCCGCCGCGCCGGGCAGTTGGAGGAGGTCCGCTTCACGGACATCGAGCACCTCGAGTTCGACCTGTAGATCTCGAACAGCCGCGAGCCCCGTCGACAGCATCATGCTGTGGTCAGAGCCGGTCGGCAGCTCGGAGTTCGATGTCGACCACGGTGGAGGCGATTTCGTCCTTGCGCCACTGCTCGGGGGAGTTGTGGCGCACCAGGCCGCCCGCGTAGGCCATGTGCAGCAGTTCTGCCTTGGTGTGGTTGCGCATCAGCTCGTTCTTGCGCTGCGCCCGCGCCCGGCCCCGTGCTGCCTGGGTCTCGCGCTCTTCCCCCGTCACCGTGTCGCCCTGGTCGTGGTCCTCCTGGGCCTGTGCGTCCGACGACGCGGGCCGGACGGAACCGTCGCCCATGCCGCCGGACGGGGCCGGCACCGCTGCGGCCTTCGCCCAGGGCGCACCCAAGGCGGCGAGGGCGGCCTGCTGCTCGGAAGTGAGCTTGTCCCACCTCGCCCGGGCGTTCGAAGTCCATACGCCCAGTTTCACGACCATCGGTTCCGTCTCGCCGTCGACCGTGATCTCCTCAGCGTGGCTGCGTGGTACAGGCCGGTTGGCGCCTTCCCGTTCCACCCACTGTGCGAGGGCGGTCAGGCCACGCTGGAACGCTTGCTGCGCCTTGCTCGGGCCCTTGGTCGCACGCGTTGCCGCCGGGGCGGGAGTCGGCGCCTCAGTGGGCTTGATGCCCAGCTTGGATAGCCGTTCCTGCTGCTCGGTGGACAGTTGCGCCCAGGTGCTCGCCTCGCGTTGCCGTGCGAGCCATCGTCCGATGTCGTCGCCGTCGAAGGTCACGCCGGGTGCGATCTCGGGCAGGTGGCCGTCGGTGTCGACGAGGTCGGCGAGGATGCGGTAGTGACGTTGCCAGTCCAGAGGCCACGGACAGTCCCAGTCCTCGTCGATGGCGGTCAGTTGCGCGGCCCGAGCCTGCGCGCGTTCGGGGTTTTTTCCGAGGCCGCCTTTGCGGCGGAGGTTGGCCATGTGCTGTCCGATGGGCACCAGGCCCTCGGCCTCGCTCTCGCCCCAGACGGCGTCCTGGCGGGGTGCGAGATGCCCGGTGGCCCGCCGGTAGGAGCGGAGCGTGGCGAGTTTGTTCTCCCATGCCTCTTCCCCCGGCTCCCAGACCATCCCGGCCTCGGGAGCGTCCAGGAGCTCCCTGCGCCGCAGCTCCAGTTCCCCGGCCCGCAGTGCCTTTCGCTGCTGGTGCACCCACCTGCCCAACGGGAAGCCCTTTGTGACGCCGACCGTCGTCTCGGTGTCGTAGGGGACGGCGTAGAGGCCGGTGATGTGGTTCTCCTTCCGCCAGCGCAGCAGGGCTTGGTAGCCCTCGAGCCACACCAGGGACTCCGGCCGGTAGACCCGGGTGCGCAGGAAGGCCGCGATGGTCGACGCGTCGCGCGGGCTGGAGAAGTGGAGCAGGGCCGACTCGGCGGCGGCGTCGGTGTCGTCCTGCTCCTGGTCCTTGCCGTCGCTCTCGCCGCCGGTCCCGACGATCCGCCCGTTCTCATCGCGCTGGACGTGCACCTTGCGTTTCCCGCTGCTGAGGGCGCGGGAGGCGAGTTGCTCAACGAGTCGTTCATCATGACTGCGGAGGCCTTGGAGGACGGCTACGAGAGGGCGGAACGAGGCGGAGGCCACCATGTCCGTCGGGTCCTCGCCGGGCTCCAGGAAGATCGGCACGATGATGCGCGCGATCTTCGTGCTGCCGTCGCGGTTCAGCCGGAGCGTGCGGCCGATGTTCTGCACGATCTCGACCTGGGAGCCGCGGGTGTCGGCGAAGCAGATCGCCTCCACTCCGCGTTCGCCGGTGATGTCGACGCCTTCCCCGAGGACCCGCACCGAGGCGAGGAACGCGCGGTGGACCCGGCGGCCGGCGGCGTCGATGCCGTTGGCGAACTGCCGCAGCACCTCGCGGCGTTCGGATACGAGGTGGTCGCCGCACAGCCATGCCGACCACACCCGGTCCGGGGGTACGTGGCGACCTGCTTCCAGCTCGTAGAACTCCGCGTCGATCGACGATGCGGGGAGCCGGTCTGCGGCCGCCAGGTCGTCGTCGGAGGCGTCATTCATGTACAGCTCCGCGGCCGTCTCCGCCATCTTCTCCGCGAACGCCGCTGCCTCCTCAACCTTCTGATGGAAGGTCATCACGGTGCGCAGGTTCCACCTTGCGGCGTGCTCCAGGAGCGCGGTCTGCAGTAGGGCCAGGCGCCGGCCTCGCTGCGCCTCCTCCGATTCCCCGAGGACCGGGGAGGGGTCGCGGATCTCCAGCACGTCGATCTCGAACCCGGCGAGGATTGCGCGTTCGATCGCCTCGCTTAGCCCAAGCTCAGCCAGCCACGGCCCGTAGGTTTCCGAGTCCTGGCCCATGGTCGCGATCTCCACCTCCTGGCCGTCCGTGCCCTTCTGCGGGCGGGGCGAGGCGAGGATGCGGGGGGTGGCGGTGAGGTAGAGCCGGAAGTCGGCGGGGATACGGGCGTTGTCGTGGATCGCCGCCCACGGACGACCAAGATCACCGGCAGTTCCATGAGCCTCATCCACGATCGCGAGGTCGAAGCCCGCCATCTGCTGGCCGTACAGCCGCTCTCCGCCCGCCAGAGCGGCCTCCAGCGGCCCGCGGACCTTCCGCTGGCCCACGGGTGCATCGATGTCCTCACGGTCCACCAGAGAGGCGTATGTGGCAAGCACGACGACCGGCCCGGACCCGGCCCACAGGGCGAGCTGGATCGGGTTGGTGGTGGTGCGCACCCCCAGCGAGTTGAGCACCGGGTCGTTCTCCAGTGAGCAGACCGCGACCATGGGGGAGCGGTGGCCGACCAGGCGCCACGCCTGGGCGGTCTGCACGAGCAGGTCCAGGGTCGGCACGGTCACGAGGATCCGGCCGCCCGGGAAGCACTCCAGCGCACACGCGGCTGCCGTGATCGTCTTGCCGGATCCGGTCGCGGACACGATCGTGCCCCGAGCACCCTGAGGGGGCACAGACGATCTTGCAGGAAATCCCACCCATTTACGGAAGGCGGCCTTCTGGTCGATCTGGTGTTCCCTGAGCGAGATGACCTGCATTTCTGATTCCCTTTTCGGGTAGGACCCGGCGGTGTTGTGTGAGGTTATTTCGAGGGTGTGTCGGTGCCGTCGAGTCCTCTGAGTCCCCATGCGTCGAGTCCGGCGTAGATGGTGGCGGTCTGGCAGCGGGGCGCTTCCATGACCTCGGCTTCGCCGCGGTAGATGGCGATCAGCGAGTCGTTGCCGCGCCACCAGGCGTCTGCGAGGCCGGCAACCTCCGGCACGGCCTCGAACCCGTCCAGCTCGAGGTCGTCCACGGCAGCGCCCGTCAACGTCGCAGTGGTACGCGCGCACCTACGGGCGTGATCCGCCAGGGCCAGAGACTCAACCCACCCTGCGATGCTGGCATGCAAGGGCACCCACGTCCCGGCGTGAAGCCCGAACTCTCCGTTCGGACCGATCACGAACGCATAGGGAAGAGCCGTACGCTGCGCGCCGGCTTCGAAGAGCCAGTCACGGGCCGGCCTCTCGGGTACGTCCCCGCGGAACGCCCGAGGCCCCCCGTCATAGTGAGGAGAAGGAGGAAGGACCAGGCCGCCCCAGACAGCCTCGAAGGCGGACACCCGATCGATCTGCCCCTCAGGTACCCCGTGCTCCATCCATCGAGCCCTGTACTGCTCTATATTTCCGCGACCAGTCCAGTAGCCGTGGCACCTAATGAAATACTTAGCCCTGCGGGTGAGCCCTCCAGGGATTACCTCACTGACGACCATCGTTCCGCCCCTACTCCATTTTTGCCAATAATACATGCTGCATCAAGCTGGGGCAGCGATACACTAGAACCGACACGAACGAGCAACCCCCCTCGTAGCCAGCCCGGCCCGCGGCAGCGGGCCCCAAGGTTCTGGAGGCGCAGCCGGAAAGACCGTCAGGCGGGGGAGCGCAGCGGACCCGCCCCCCAAGGCTGGAGCGCAGCGGAGGCCTGACAACGGGGCGTAGCCCCGCCGGTCCGGGAGCGCAGCGGACGGACCGTCAACCTGACTGCGCAGCAGTCAGGTTGAGCGGGCCGCGGAGCGGCCCGCCAGCGCTCCCGCGGTGCGGGAGCGCAACACCCATGCGCAGCATGGGTGTTCGCTTGCACATCGCGCAGCGATGTGGTA